>CAVQHO010000015.1:0-77894 GCA_963712365.1 uncultured Acidobacteriota bacterium | reverse complement strand
GCCGACGCGGACCTCGCCGCCGTCGCGGTCGCGGAGCAGCGCGCCGATCAAGAGCGAGACGCTGCTCGACATCGCCTCCATCAGCTCGAAGTGCTACGCGCCGAACCCCGCCACGGGCTGAACGGGATGAACAGGTGCGGGTGCATAGGCCGCGGTCTCGTACTTGAGGCCGTAGCCGTAGGTCAGGTACCGGTGCTCGTCGAGGATGAGAGCGCCTGCATCACGCCCTCCCACGGCTTCAGCTTCCTCGTCGTAGACCCCGAAGACCACGGCGACCGGGTGGAGCCCGAGGTGCCACCCCGATGTTCGGGTTCCCGAGACCCGAGCGCTTCAGGAGCGCCGGCGTGTGGATCGCCCCGCACGACGACGATCACCGCGCGCGAGCGGATCTTCACCGCGTAGGCCGTCCACCGTGACGGCCCTCGATCCCCCCGCGCGGCCCCGGCCGGGACGCGATGACGCGCTCCACCCGCGTACAGCACAGATCCAGCGTCGCGTCCCGAGCGGCGTGCGGCGTCGGAGAGCCACGTCTAGACCACCGGACTGCTTGGCACCGACGCGGCACCCCGAACGGGCAGTAGCCGCACTCCACGCCCCTGCGCGCAGGCGCGCACGCCGCGCGGCATAGCATGGACGTACCACCCGAGACCCCACGCACCCCTCCCTGGAGCTTCTGCTCGCGGCTCGAGGGCTGGTTGTGCTCCTGGTTGACCCCCATCCGCTCCCACACGGCGTCGAGCGAGGATGGGAGTAGTCGTCTTGATATCGAAGGCCGAGCACCCCCAGAACAACACCAGTCCGAAGCGCACCCTGATTGGGGGGTCTTGAACAAGGACGTGGAGTAGTTGACGACGGTCCCGCCGCCCAGGCACGAGCCCCGCGAGCAGGGACACGCTCTGGTCCTGGGTGGCGGTGGGCGCGGCCATGTAGAAGCGGGTGATCGCGTCGAGCTTGGGGACCGAGAAGTCGACACTGTGGTCGTAGTCGCCGGCATCCGACGACGATCACGTCGGAGAAAGCGCCAGCACGAGCGAGCACACCGGCGGCCGCGCCCCCGCCCCCGCCCGGAGCCGACGATCACCACGTCGCCCGTCGAGCTTCGGTGTCACGCGCTCCACCGGCGTGACCGTCAGGGCCCTTCGGGGCGGGGGCGTCGATGCGCGGTCCAGAGCGGCCCCGGGGTAGCCGATCGCGTCCCCGCCGGCGACTGACTCTTTGTCGGAGCATGTAGTAGAAGAGCAGCGCCCGCCTTGCGCAGCGCCTGGAAGCAGAGCGCGCTGCTGGCCGGAGGCTTCGAGTCGCCCCAGCGCAGGAGCACGCAGCTCGCGCTCCTCGCGCAGGGAGGTCGCTGAAGCGCTTGAAGCCGGCGCCGGAGAGGCCGCCGATGGACCGGCGTGTGCCACAGCGAGAGCAGCGCCGCGAGTTGCTGGCGCTCGGAGCGCCCGCGGATTGCGCGCCACCGCCTCAATCACGGCATTGGGGACGCCCAGCTCGGCGCAGGGTATGCCCTGGCCGCCCGCATCAGCATCTCCAGATTCCACTTCCTGTTGAGCGGCATCAGACGCGAACGCAGCTCATCGTTTGAGGCATTCAATGAGATAGCCAATTTCGGGCCGAATCGGTTCTTGCCCGAAGTCGAGAATGCGAGGGACGATTCCGGCTGTCGATACCGTCATGCGCCGCTCGGCAATGCCAACTTCCTGAACCAACAGACGGGACGCCTTTACGAAATTGTCATAGTTCAGCAGCGGCTCTCCCATCCCCATGAAAACCAGGTTGATACGATCCTCGGGCGGTGAAACCTTCTGGTCTTTGAGCAAAGCGCACACCTGACCGACAATCTCGCCCGCAGTTAAATTGCGCTTTACACCGAGCAGCGCCGTCAGACAGAACTGACAATCCACGGCACATCCTACCTGGCTTGATATGCAGATGGTGGAGCGGCCCGAATTCTGTCCCTGGGTCTTTGTGCGATCAGTACCGGAGCCCTGCGTAAACCTTTCCGCCTGTTCTCCTGCTTCGCTCCCATCTCCCGCTTCGCCGCCATCTCCCTCGGGCATCCAAACTGTCTCGACGGTCTGATCATCGGCAAGTGCCACCAGATACCGCACGGTGCCATCCTGGGATACAAATCGCTGTTGGACGGTGGGACGGCCGATGGCAAAACCCATATCGGTCAGCTTGGAACGAAGTTGTAGCGGAATGGTGGAAATCTCCTCGATAGACTCAACTCGCTGCCGGTAGATCGCGTCAAGCAGTTGCTCAGAGCGATACGAGGGCTCGCCTATGGATTGCATGAGCGAGGCAAGCTCCGCAGAGTCCATTCCAATTAACGACTTGTAGGTCCCGATATTCACAAAAGTGCCATTAACGGGGTTCAAGTGTCTTAGCCGAAGCTCTAAACCAGACCTTTCTCTCGTAAGTAGTTGAATACAAAAGGCGTCAACTATTCTCCGGCGCGACTGCGGCGCCTATGTAAAAATATCAGTAGTAAGGACCCTTCTGCCAGCGCATCTACCGTGGGGTTTCTGACGCCTTCACAGCAGGTAAGCATTCATGACGAAAGAAGTTCGAAATATCCGCCGTCAAAAGCTGCCCAATGGGCTTACGGTGATCACCGAGCAGATGCAGCATATCCGGTCTGCCTCAATCGGCATATGGCTGCAAACCGGATCTCGGGATGAAGACCAGGAATGGAACGGGATCTCCCATTTCATCGAACATATGGTCTTTAAAGGGACCAAGCACCGCTCTGCGGAAGAAATTGCGCGTCAGGTGGACTCGATCGGCGGGAATATGGACGCGTTTACCGCCAAGGAATGCATCTGCTTCAACGTAAAAGTACTGGACGAGCATGTTCCCACCGCACTCGATATTTTAAGTGATCTGGTCCTCAACCCGGTATTTGACGCCACCGACATCGCTCGGGAACGCGGCGTGATCATGGAAGAGATCAAGATGGATGAGGACAATCCGGACTATTTGGTCCATGAAATCTTCACCCAGAATTTCTGGAAGGGCCACCCATTGGGTAGACCCATTCTCGGTACAAAGGAGACGGTGAAGCGCTTTGAGCGCGAATCTGTGCTGGATGCGTACGCATACCGATTCGCCCCGGGCAACATCATTGTTTCGGCTGCCGGGAATCTCGATCACGATCGCTTCGTGGAATTGGTCAAGGGTCATTTCGAGCACATGAAACCGATGTCGAATGGCTTTCATTCACAAGAGCCAAAGACGTTTTCACGAATTATCCTGAAGAACAAAAAGGCACTGGAGCAGGTTCAGTTGTGCATTGGCGTTCCGGCGCATCCCATTGCGCACGAAAAGCGGCATGCGGGTTACATCCTGAATACACTACTCGGTGGTGGAATGAGTTCACGATTATTCCAGAATATCCGCGAGCGGCAGGGATTGGCATACTCGATTTACAGTGATCTCAATCCCTATCGGGATACCGGTTGTCTGGCCGTTTACGCCGGAACTTCGCTGACGTCCGCGGCAAAGGTCGTGCAGTCCGTAATTGAAGAGTTCCGAAAACTGAAGAACGATTCGGTCCCGGAGGAAGAGCTTCGCCGGGCCAAGGCTCAGCTCAAGGGAAGTCTGATGCTGTCACTCGAATCGAGCACATCGCGCATGTCGAATTTGGCGCGACAGGAGATGTACTTCGACCGCTTCTACGATCTCGACGAACTGATTGAGAGGATCGAAGCGGTTACGGTTGAGGATCTGGCCGTCCTGGCCAACGAATTCTTCAAGCCGGAGTCTGTGGCCGTGACTGCGCTCGGAAATTTGAACGGATTGAAGCTGACGCGCGATCAACTGGCTTGCTAGCGGTCCAAGGATGAGCTTGTCCATTTGTACCGCCGGCGAATCTGATGCCGGTGAGCTAGCCGCTCTGCATACTGCCGTCGCAGAAGATCTGACAGGCCGTTACGGTCGTGGTTTCTGGTCCTCCAAAACCAGCGACAGAGGGGCGCTTCTCGCTCTGCGGAATTCGCGAGTCCTGGTTGCGCGGAGGGGGAAAACAATCGTTGGTACTTTGAACCTCGCAACCAAGAAACCGTGGGCGATCGATGTTTCCTATTTCACCCCCGTAGAAAGAGCGATCTACCTCACTGGTATGGCGGTGCTACCGGAGATGCAGCGCAAAGGAATTGGGACAAAGCTTAGTGAGAGAAGCAGTGAAGCAGGTCCGCGCCTGGCCTGCAGATGCGATTCGTCTGGATGCTTTTGACAGTCCTGCGGGTGCCGGAGCGTTCTATGCGAAATGTGGATTCCGGGAAGTGGTCCACGTAGCTTACCGGAAGGATCCCCTGATCTACTTCGAAATGCTCGTCCGAAGGCAGCGCGAGAAAAGGTCCGACGTGTTGTAACTTCCCGCTGGACTGCACATCCCATGTCTGCCCGCAGGTGAAAGCCTGCCGATCACTCGAATCGATTTCATTCAAGGAGAAGTTATGAAGAAGATGTTCAGCAGTTTGGCGCTTACGTGTGTTCTGGCCGCTTCCGTGGTGAGCTTTGCTCAGGACCAGATGAAGCAGGACGAGATGAAGAATGACGGCCAGCACGACACGATGAAGAATGATCAGATGAAGAAAGATAAGAAAGCGAAGAAGGCGGCCAAGAAAGATCAGATGAAACAGGACAACATGAAGAATGACAACATGAAACACGACGATATGAAGAAAGGACGATACGAAGAAGGACGAGATGAAGAACAACTAGCAGCCGTTATCTTTCCAAGGCGCTGGTGTGAAAGCCAGCGCCTTTAGTGTTTGTAGTGAAAAATTGTCAATCAACGCAGGCCGTTGTCATGGTCGTCGCCATCGACATCGGCCTCGGCTCGCGATCTCCGATTCCGCAGAACGATTGGCCGCGGATGCGGTCTCCAAGTATTTCCGCATGCAGCGTACACAAGGGACGTACCCTTCCCGGATTGCCTCGCGGGCAGTCAGCGTTCGCTCCTTGTCTTTATTGTGGATGAAGTCGCAACCGGGAACGTGGAATTCTTTCGCGCCTTCAGATACCACCACCGTCATATCAGGAGGAACATTGTGCCCCGGTTTCGCGTGTTGGGACAGCAGCGGACGCGATACAGTCAGCGAGTTTGCCCATCGTAGTCCGCCGGCAAACAGGGCGAGTGCAGCGACCGGGATAAGCCATGCTGACCAGGAGGACCATCCGGAGCCGTGAACACGTGTGTCGCGTACCAGCCGTTTCTGCAGCCTGCTGCTAAAACCGGCCGGCATCCCAATCATGCGCTCATCGCCATACAGGCTGATCACATTGCGAGTTCCTTCGAGCAGCGATCGGCAGCGCTGACAAGTGTGGAAGTGATTGTCCATTGAGATTCGCAGGTCTGGCGTCACCTCGCCTTCCAGATAGTTCGAGATTTCGCGCCACACCAGTTCGCAATTCACTGCTTCATGGTTCACCATGGCTTCGTTCCCTTCTCGAAGGGCAGGCGGCTGAACCATCCCCGCTCCCAGCCTCCGGCGAGCAAGTCACGCAACATCAGCCGCGCTCGCAACAGCCGTGTCTTGACCGAAGCGATCGAGATTCCCAGCGCTTCGGCGGTCTCCTGAATGTTTAGCTGTTCCATGTCTCTGGAGGACAAAAACCTCGCGATATTTGTGATCCAGGCTCGCCAATGCGTCGGCGAGTTTCTGCCGCACTTCCTTGCGCTCGAGGGCTTCCGATGGAATCTCGCGCCAATCCGCGAAGTCGCGTGGCGTGTATTCGCCATCTTCGTCGCGGCGGTCGTCTATTCCTTCCATCATGGCCGTACGCTCCCTCCTGCGTCGCATCAGCGATTCGTTGACGGTAATCTGAATGAGCCAGGTGCTGAATCGAGCCTCCGCCCGAAATTGGCGGATATTGGCGAGCGCTTTCAGCATTGCTTCCTGCACAACATCTTCGGCGTCAGCCTCGTTCCGCAAGATAGCCATTGCGGCTGCGTATGTTCGACGCTCGTATGGGCGGACGAGTTCGTAAAACAATTCGTGATGGCCACGCTGCACCTGCGCGATGAGATCCTGCTCGCGTGACATCCCCGGCGCCGGGTTGCTTAAGATCACATTTAAGTCGGCCATCGTGCCTCGCCGCGTCAGTACTCAGGATCTTTCTTCCAACCCGTCAGCATGGAAACGAAATTGTTCCAGCCATGCAGGAGGACCATCACCAGATGGCCCAGAACGAATCCGAACATCGCCCACATAATCAGGAAGTGCCATAGTCTTGCCAGATGGAACCCACCCATAAGCCATGCGAGCCAGGAAAGCTGCACAGGTTTCCAGATCGCGAGGCCTGTCAAGACCGAGAGAACACCCAGAACCAACACTGTCGTGTAAGCGTGCTTCTGCAGCGGGTTGTAGGTTTCATGCTGCTCGGGCTTCGGCCCGAACAAAAAGTAGTGCCGCACCATGGGCCAGACCCCTGGGACATCGCGGTGCGTGAAGAGTACCTGTTTGTAGTTACCGCTGAAAATCTGATAGCCCAAATAGATCAGGCCGGTGGCGATATAGATCCACATGAATGTCAGGTGCCATTGCAGGGCGCCGCCAAGCCACCCGCCAATGGCGAATGCCTTTGGCCAGTGCAACAGGTCCTTCTGCGGAATCTTCGCTCCGAAACTGGGGAAGGCACGGAAAATCTGGAGACCGCTGCCCGCCATCACAAACAATGAGATTGCATTCAACCAATGACAGAGACGAACGGGCAGCGGATGCTCGTAGGCGGCGCGCCCAATAGTTTCGGTTTCGTCGCCCTTTGTGCGAATCAGTTCCAGAACGGCACCGCTCATCTGTTCTCTTTCCTCGTTTTCCTGCGCGACAATTTCTTCCTACAATCCGTAAAAAGATGAATACCCCTGATCTTCCCAGTAGCCAACCTTGTCGAGAACATTCGTAACTTTGAGGTCCGTCAGATACTTTGCCTGCTTGTAGCCAATTTTCGTTGGAACGTTCAGCCGAAGGGGCGCGCCGTGCTCACGAGTAAGTGGACGGTCGTACATCTCATAGCAAAGCAGCGTTTGGGGATGCAGCGCGGTCGCCATGTCCAGAGATTCATAGTAATCGTCTGCGCAGCCGACAGTGATGAAGCGAGCTGAGGTGTCGGCCCCGATCATGGTCAAAAAGTCGGAAAGCCTGGCGCCGCCAAAACGGCCGATTACATCCCATCCCTCGACACAGACGTGGCGTGTGTTCTGACGGTTTCGGGGAAGAGCCTGGATTTGATTCAGCCGATAGTCGCCTGGTTTCTGTACCGCTCCACTCACTGAAAGGGTCCAGTTTTCAAAGATCACACCGGGATCGTCGACGTCGTAGTCATTGATCGGGAACTTGTCGAATGGAGTGACCTGGGCGTCTTGAAACGTCGGTGCCAGGTGTCCGCGCCTGAACAGCCCTGCCGAAGCCCAATCGCTAAAGCTCAAACCTTGTTGCAAAAGGGACTCCTGCACGCGAGGGATCGCAAATGCCCCCAACATGAGTACTGGTGCGACTTTCAGGAGCTCACGGCGTGTTGTTCGGGCGAATTTACGCTCGTTCATTTCCCGACTGACGAGCTCCGCCGGAGCCGCCGGGGGCCCCTCTTCCGTCGACGACTGTTTAGGATGGGGATGGCGGTCTTCACCGGCGTTGGTAGCACGGGTTGACGCTATTTCGATGGCTTTCTTGTCGTCGGATTCCATGTACCCCTACTCCGAGTAGGCTCCCCAATAAGATTCTGAGAGTTCCACAAAGTTACGCCCAACGGGCCTGTACCGTCCAGATGGCGCTGAGTCCTCGAAGTGAGCCTTACGGTTGGTTTTTAGCGCCGTCTGGGGCATACTATTGCTCCGTCGGTCGCGGAGTTGCTACAGGAGCCATGTTCGAACCAGCGAGATCACAGAATCAGAGACGCCCATTGTTGCCTGCAGCATTGGCGTCCAAGGAGCCAAAGCAGCGTCGGCTGATGCTAACGGCGCTCGGGCTGCTGTTGATGTCGCTCGGAATCGTGTTGTATCACGAGCGGGATTTCTGGTTTCCGGACTCCGACGAACTTGCCGAGCAGATCGAACAACCTGCAGCCAGCAGTTCTCAAGGTGCGGCAAGTACGTCGAAGAACGTACCCGCCAGACACCCGAAGGCCCCCACACGTTCCGCGCTGCCAACCACAGCGGCGCCCGCAGCTGACGAGGAACGACCACCATTGACTGTAACAAGGACCGTGCTACCTCCGCTGGAAGTGGAAGTGGTGGCCGGAAGCGTGCATCGCACAGTGCGTCCGGGCAGCAATTCAGTGAAGCTCGACATGCAGCCTGAAGAGAGCCCCGCATCTTCCCATCCGGCACCAATCGTGCAAGAAGATGTGCCAGCCAGTATTACTGTCAATGCCGCCGAACACGCTTCGGTTACCGCTGAACCGATACAGGTCGTAAGCCACTCCGTGCAGCCGGGTTACCCGATGCTGGCTCGCCAGATGAAGGTCCAAGGGTCGGTTATCTTGCAGGCGTTGATCGGCCGTGATGGTCTTATTCAGGACCTTAAGATTGTCACGGGGCCGCCGATCTTGGCAAAGGCGGCGCTCGAAGCTGTAAAACAGTGGCACTTCAAGCCGCACTACGAAGGAACAGAGTCGGTGGAGACGCAAGCAAAGATCACGGTCAATTTCACGATCTCAACCAACTGAGGTCACTGGCCGAGCCGGCAATTCTCACCAGAAATAACGAGCGTCCTGGAACTCTTTCGAGTCCAGGACGCCCGGGCAGCCCTCCCCCAGAACTGCTCACCCACGAAAATAAGACGGGATGCATATTTTTGCCTATGGCACCATCGGGCTACCTATCCCTCGAAAGTGCCATGCCCCTAACCTGCTGAGCCGAAAGGGTTATACGCCGTGGCAATTGGGAACAATTGAAATCCAGTCTGAAGTCCTAGCAATTTCCCGCCGATGACATCCAGTAAGCATTGAACTCAGAGTGCGGGAGCACATCCTTGTGTTTTGACGAGTCAGATCTGTGCCGCACTATTCTCGAGAGCCTGCCGACCGGTGTGTGCATTGTCGACACTCAGAAGAGAATTGTGCTCTGGAGCGATGGCGCAGAACGAATTACCGGGCTTTTGCGTCATCAGGTGCTCGGCCGCTGCTGTATTGCCGACCCTCTGCTGCATTGCGATCAACCGGGTTGCGAATTTTGCAATGAGGAATGTCCGCTGGCGCGTGCCATGAAGACATCGCACGATGTGGAAGCGACCGGTATCCTCCATCACAAGGCTGGTCACGAAATTACAGTGCGGGCGAGAGCCGTGCCAGTACGCAGTGCTCATGGCTCCGTGATTGGAGCTGTCGAAATTTTTGAAGAACTGCAACAGCCGGCAAAATTCGAACGTGGGCGTAGCAGCGATCAATTCCCCGAATTCGTGGATCCGGTTACAGGCACTGCGAACCGCCCATCGATGGAGCGCCATCTGCGGCTGGCTTTGGGTTCGTTCCGTGAATCGCAAGTGCCTTTTGGCCTTTTCCTCGTTCAGGTCGAGAAGTTGGCACAGTTCCGGGCCAACTTGGGAGCAGAGGCGGGTTCTTCATTCCTGCGACTGGTGGCGCGCACTCTTGAAAGCGCGTTTCCCTTCGCCGACTTTATTGGACGGTGGGCGGACCATCAATTCCTTGTGGTCGTCGGTGAATGCGAGGAGGAATCGCTTTCCTCCATGCGCGAGCGAATCCGACGGATTCTTGCAAGGGAAGGAATTGAGTGGTGGGGAGAGCGTCATTCTCTCCCTGTTTCGATTGGCGGTGCGTTCGTTAAGCCTGGCGATACCTTTGAGACGCTGCTGGATCGAGCACAGCATTCACTCATCACAGCGTCGGCATGGATTACGGGCCTGGATGCAGCAGGTTCCGAGTCGTCTGGGAGCTAGTAATGCTTGCCCTTATCGGCATTCTTATAGTCTTCGGGTGTGTGGCCGCTGGTTATCTGATGGAGCATGGTAATTTGCGGGTGCTCATCCAGCCTGCCGAACTGCTAATCATCGGCGGCGCCGCGATTGGGACTGTGTTAGTTGCGAATCCGCTACACATCATCAAGAAGATCGCGGGCGGTATAGGCGGCGTTTTTGGAAGTTCTAAGTTTGGCAAAGATACATATATCTCGACGCTAAAAATGATGTATGAACTACTGAACAAGGCACGCAAAGACGGCCTGATGGCTCTCGAGGGCGACGTAGAGGAGCCAGAGAAAAGTCCGGTTTTTTCAAAAAATCCAGCGTTCCTCAAAAACCACCATGTCTGCAATTTCGTCTGCGACTCGTTGCGCATGGCGATCACCGGCGTGGACGCTTTCGACCTGGATCAAATGCTTGATCTGGACCTGGAGGTGCATCATCAAGATGCGTCTGTGCCGACCGCGGCACTCACGACCATGGCAGATTCGTTGCCGGGCCTTGGCATCGTGGCTGCAGTGTTGGGAGTGGTGATTACGATGGGAGCATTAGGCGGTCCCCCGGAAGAAATTGGCCACAAGGTGGCCGCCGCTTTGGTCGGCACATTCCTGGGCATTTTGCTGTGCTACGGATTGGTTGGCCCGATTGCCGCGAATATGACAAGAGCCGCCGAGGAGGAGCACGCATTTCTATACGTGCTGCGCGTATTAATGGTGTCCTTTCTGAAAGGCACGGCTCCGATTATGGCGGTTGAAGTGGCGCGGCGCGCGGTTCCTGGACATGTACGTCCCTCGTTCAAAGAGCTCGAGCAGGCGTGCCGCGGAGGAGGAGCGGCTGCGGCGGCTGCTGCCGCTGGCTCCTAGATCCCCGCTGATAACCGTATGGAAAAGACCCGTCCAATCATCATCCTAAAAAAGAAGGGTGGCCATGGCGGTCATCATGGTGGAGCGTGGAAGGTGGCCTATGCCGATTTTGTAACGGCCATGATGGCACTTTTTATCGTGCTCTGGCTTCTTAACAGCAGCAAGCAAGTGCAGGAAGCGGTGGGAGGGTATTTCAAAGATCCAACGGGAACCGCGAAGAAGGTGGGCTCTAACATGCAGGGCGCCGGAGAGAACTTCGTACTGACGCGCGACAATATGCCAAAACTTAAAGAACAATTGCAGAATGCGATGAGGCAGATGAGCGACTTCGAAAAACTGAAGAGCCACATCGATATGACCGTTACGACAGAGGGCTTGCGGATTGAACTCTCGGAATCGGCTAGCGGCACGTTCTTTGACAGCGGCAGTGCGCAACTGAAGTCGGACGGTGCGGAGTTGCTTATCACTTTGGCGCAGGAGTTGGGCCAGTTGCCGAATAAGCTCTCCATTGAAGGACACACCGACTCCCAGCCCTATGCACCGTCTGCGACGTATGGGAATTGGGAGCTTTCGGCGGATCGAGCCAATGCAGCCCGCCGCGTGATGCAGGCCAATGGGATCCGCACCGACCAGGTGAGACAGGTTCGTGGCTTCGCCGACCAGAGACTACGGAAGCCAGAGGCTCCCTTTGATCCGGCGAACCGTCGAATTTCCGTGATCGTTCAGTACATCATCAAAAATGGCGATGTCGAAGATGACAAGCAGACCTCTGCAGCAGAAGAAAAGAGCGCTAAAAGCCAACCATCCAGCGAGACCGCGAAACAGATCCAATAGAAAGACGTTCTTCTTTGATTTTGTTGCTTGACCTTCCTCTGCTGAGCGATTCGTGGAGTATGGGCCAGCCACAAAAAAACAACTCTCTGACTACCGAAGCACGCAGACATTTATTTCAGATTCCGCAAGCACAGTCATTATCGGCACCACAGTTTTGATCACTACATCCTCTTCTCCCTCGACACTCAAGAAAAACGCAAAGAGGCAGCGAGTGAGGAAGAAAGGTCGGACCTTCCGTAAGAAAAAAATCGGGCAGGAGACTTCACCGTTGGTTTGCAATCCGCGGTGAAACCGGTTGTATAATCCCCCATTTGATTTCTGGAAAGGAATAATTATGAAGAGCTCTGTGCGACTCGTCTACTTCCTCGTCGTGGTCCTGTCGGCTGCGCCTCGTGCCTTGTCCCAATCGACTCAGGAGAAGGTCGATCTCGAGACCATCACTCGCATTCGGTATGAAGGCTTTCACAACTCAAAAGTGATGGAGCTCGCTTCCGGTCTTATGGATTCCATTGGCGAGCGCCTGACCGGCTCTCCAAACATGAAGCGCGCCAACGAGTGGACTCGCGACAAGCTGACTGAGATGGGGCTGAGCAACTCACACCTTGAAGCATGGGGACCTTTCGGTCGTGGATGGGCCAATCAATATGTCAACGTACGAATGACTGATCCGGACATCGCGCCTCTGATCGCTTATGCCAAGGCGTGGACGCCGGGTACGAACGGTGTCGTGAAGGGCAAATGCATTCGCGCAAACATCGAGGATAAGAAAGACTTTGATAAATATCGCGGGAAATTGGCGGGCATGATCGTGATTCTTGGCGCGAACCCAGAAGTTAAGCCCATCACGGAGGCGCCATATGAGCGACTCAACGATGAGGCTCTTGCCAAAATCGGAGAATACCAGATTCCGGGTGAGCGGCCACCCTTCCGCTTCTCAGAAATGCTACGGCGCCGGCAGTTCATGAAAGACCTGAATCAGTTTTTCGCAGACGAAAAGGTCCTGGCCGTGATCGACCACAGCCGTGGTACTGCCGGGGGCGGCACGGTATTCGTTCAATCAGGCGGATCCTACAAAACGGGTGAGACCACGACGGTGCCTCAACTCACAATGGCTCCGGAGCACTGGAGCCGTATCGCGCGTTTGCTCGACCAGAAGAAAGATGTTTCCCTGGAATTAAATGTCGTGAGCACATTCTATGACGACGATCCCATGCAGTACGACACGATTGCCGAGATCCCCGGTTCCGACAAGAAAGACGAGATCGTAATGCTTGGGGCGCATCTCGACTCCTGGCACGCAGGCACGGGAGCAACCGACAATGGCGCAGGCACTGTCGTCATGATGGAGGCGGTACGCATATTGAAAGCGCTCGATATCAAGCCCCGGAGAACGATTCGTATCGGTTTGTGGAGCGGTGAGGAAGAAGGTCTGCTGGGTTCACAGGGCTATGTGGAGAAACATTTCGGATCGCGACCGCCGATGGACGATCCCAATATGAAAGGGATGCCAACATTGCTGAGACGCGAAGCGGGTCCTGTCACGGTGAAACCGGAGCAGGCAAAGGTGTCAGGATATTTCAACGTCGACAACGGAACGGGAAAGATCCGTGGCATTTACCTGCAGGAGAACGAAGCGGTTGCTCCAATTTTCGAAGCGTGGATGAAACCATTCAAGGATCTTGGTATGACTACACTGACGATGCGAAACACAGGAGGTACTGATCATCTTTCGTTCGACGCCGTCGGCATTCCCGGATTTCAGTTTATTCAGGATCCGATTGAATATGAAACCCGCACCCATCATTCCAATATGGATGTGTATGACCGCTTGCAGCCCGAGGACTTGAAACAGATCTCGGTCATTGTCGCCGGTTTCGTGTATGAGGCAGCGATGCGCGATCAAATGCTACCGCGCAAGCCGATCGAGCCGCCACTCCCGAAGGAGTCAGGCCAGCAGTAGCATCAAGATAGACGGCTCAACTTCGAGTGTTTTCGAGTCGTTTGAATTTGGCATTCACAAATGTGATGAACGTGACCGTCTTGCCTTTTATTGAAGTTCACTTTGTGGAAAACTACTAAGGGAATCCTTTGCATGTCTTTCTTTGAGCCGATTGGAACCGTGAAGAGTCCTTACCGGAACACAAAAGACATCCCCAAAGGTCTAGGTGTGAAACATGAGGCAGAGGGAATTCTTGAGATCCTGCCAAAATACGAACCAGGTTTGACCGATGTTGAAGGTTTTTCACATCTGTTTGTCTTATGGGTGTTCGACCGATCTGAGGGATACGAGTTGATAGGTAAACCTCCGATCGATACCGAGCCTCACGGAGTCTTCGCGACGCGATCTCCGCGTCGTCCGAATCCTATTGGTTTAACCGTTGTGCAACTCCTGCGACGACAGGGTCCATCACTGCACGTTCGGGGCGTTGATATGCTCGACGCAACTCCGATTCTCGATCTCAAACCGTATTTGTCGAGCATTCCTCAGGACCAGCTACGCCGCGGCTGGTTAGCAGAAGCAGAGATGAGGGCGTCGAAGCAACGTTAGGCGCAGCAGCCTACCTTCCCCGAAAGGTGATCTGAGAGCGAGATTTCCACAGCTCTCCTCTATTGTTCGAGAGGAAAATCAGCTCACGAATTAATTTTTCATCGGAATGCGCCCCGTATTACCTGCGATGAGTTTTCCACCGAAAAAGCATTTCTCTAGCACAAAACCCATTGACGGGCAACTGCTTAGAACGATACGATCTCCGACAAGTCACCAACATAGTTATTAATGGAGTGTGGGAATGGGCAGGTCCGCGTTTCGCGGTTTGGTGAGTTGTGTGCTTGCGGTTCTGTTCCCTGTCTCGTTATTGGCCGCCGACTCTACCCCGGCCATGCTTTACACCAACGGCGCAGCTTGGATTAATGGCGCACACGTTCCCCGTCCTTCCCTGGCAATCTTTTCAGGAGATTTGTTGCAGACCCGCTCCGATTCGGTGGCGCACATCAACGAGTCGGGATCGAGCGTTGTCGTTTTGGCCGATTCGCTGGTCAAGTTTGAAGGAAGTTCGGTACGCATTGATCATGGCGGCGTAACAGTATCGACGGCGAAGCAGATGGCGACTACCGCTGGCGATGTCACCGTGACACCCGCTTCCAATTCGTGGACCGAATTCAATGTTACTGATGTTGACGGCACCGTCAGGATAGCGGCGCGAAAAGGCGATCTGCTCGTCAACGACGGGCAAAATACCGCAACGGTATCAGAAGGTCAGGAAACCACTCGCGACGAATCGGCCCCGGATAGTTCGGGTAAAGGACACAAAAAGAATAAGAAACAGCAGTCCGGGGCACCCGCCGCTGCGACTGGCGGAATTCTGAACTCTCCTTGGGCGGTTGGTGCTGGTGCTCTTGCAATCGGCGGAGTAGCCACTTGGGTGCTGATCAAGAACGACAATCCAGCCAGTCCGGCAAAACCGAACTAAGCGGATCGGAAGCAACCCCCTAGGAACCGATAACCCCTGCCCGCTCTCTACTCACACCGCAAGTTTCTGCGGGAATATTCCAGGCAACGCTACACAACTTCCGATGCGGGGAGGAAGTTTTCCTCCTCTGCCGAAACGGGCCGCCGCTTACGGGCTCGCTGCAAAAATGGCGGAGCTGCCGCAATCGTACAGAACACATAAAACATCGCTGCGTTCGCTGGAATTTGCAAATTGAAGTCGATCAAGCTGTGAATCAGAATTCCGACAACGCCAAGAGTGCAGGCGAGCGTAGCTGCGCCACTGACATCCGTAGGCCATTTTGCTATTTTGACTCGCGCCCGGCGGAATAGGACCGTAAGGAACCAGATCATGGTGCCGAAGCCGAGCAGTCCCGTCTCGGAAAGCAATTGCAGGTAGTCGTTGTGGGCTTCGTTGACGAAGAAATTCGTGTAGAAGCTGCGGAATTGCGGATAGACCACCGGGAAAGTACCAATTCCCCATCCCAGGATCGGCTTGTGACGGAACATCTGGACGGCGTCTCGATCGATCGAAAGCCGAATCCCGCCTGAGATTTCTCCGCGCGCTTCGGTGGAGATACTGCTTACGCGAGTGGTAAGCTCCTTACCGCCCAGCCAAACCAGCAAGCTGACCAGAACGAATGCGAAAGCACCCACCGCGAGAGCGATTCGCATGCTCTTCTTTTTTTGCCGCGAGAGCACAATTCCCAGGACGGCTAGTTCGGTAAAAATAGCAAGCATACCGCCGCGCGATCCGGAAAGGAAGATTGTACCCACCATGATCGCTGCCGCGGTGCCTGCGGCAATGCGGGTCTTCTCCTGAGCAAGATGGGAAAGGGAGATGACGAGAGGTATTGGAACCAGCATCTCCATCAGCCCGGCATAATGATTGTGATTCACATAGGGCCCATAAATCCACCCGCCCAGACGAGGCGGACGCACCCAATACAGCTTCCCATTCGGAGCGACGCCTTGCAAAAGAGCGAAGCAGGCAATTGCCACTCCGAACAAGGCGAGGATTGCAGCGATCTTGCGAGCCTGCGATGCGCGAAGCAGCGTTTGATTGGCGAGAAAACAAACCATGCCATAGGCGCAATACAACATTGCTTGAGTGATGCTGTCGTGCGGATAAACGCTCACGCGCAACAAAAACTGCAGAACGATGACGCCGCCGAACGCCGCCATCGGAAGGAACAAGGGGTTCCAAAGGATATTGATATGCCCGTCCAGCCACTGCTTCGAAAGCCACACCGCCGACAGAATGACTGCGGCGATTTCCACGACAAAGATCGACCAGGGCTCTACCGCGCCGAACGCCAGTGGGCCAAACATCAGCAAAGCGAACGTTCCGTAAAGGAGAAGCGTTCCCAGTTGCGCCGAGCGCACCTCCGGGCTTACCTCTGCCGCGTCCTTATTTCGATGACGCCTCATGAAATTGAACTTCTTCTTTTGACCCAGTAACTACGAGGTTTTCCTGACCAGATGAAAGTCGCCGACCCAGAGCTTGCCACGCATGGGACTGCCCGCCGGTAGCCGCCGGACATGTAACACGATCAACTTGCAATCTGGTCCGGTCGTAAACTCGCCATCGGCGGACTTCCAGAACCCAGTGTCTTTCAATTCCTCGCTTTCGTAGTAGACCGCCTGCGTGTACATGTCCTGAATCGTAAAGTGAGGCCCGCCTGCGCCCTCGATCTCTCCGGTTTTGTAATATCCCGTGAAGTCATATGTGGTGTTGGGTTGCACCGCAACGAGCTGATAAATTCCAGCTTCCATGATTCCAGGCCCATCAAAGGAAACCATCAAAGAACGCCGGCCGGCGTGGAAATCGCTCGGATCCAGTGTCAGTGTCACGCTTGATTGCTTCTGATATTGCCAGTCGAATCCTGCGTTCAGAATTTTCAAGTTGAAATTGCTGTTCACGATCAGGTTGATCGAAGAAGGGAGATAAGAGGTGAGCCCAAAACGGTTGGCAATCTGCTGCCACGCCATGACCGCCTGATCGACTTCCTTGTGCTTAATTAAGTAACGAACGTAGTTGTAAGCGTTTCCCAGTTCGAACGGCTGGCGGGTCCGCATAAGCGCATCCCACACCTTTGCCGCCCCGCTGGTCTCCTCTTTTGCTTCAAGCAGTTCAAGAAAGCTGGTATAGACGTCAACCCGGACCGGCACGATATCCTGCAACATTGCGTCAACATCCGGCTTGATACGCCAGCAAAACTGCAATGCGACGTTTTGAAGCGAAGGATCATTGGCCATTACTACACGAAACTCGCGCAACGCCTTCTCGTTTTCGCCTTGAACGAGATACAGGTTGGCAGCTTCCCAGGCGACGTCGGGAGTTGTCCCGTCAGCCTGAATCGCATGTTCGAGAGCTGCAGCCTGATTTGCGGTATCCCCCAGAACCTGATAGGAACTAGCAAGGTCAAACCAGTAACGCGCTGAATGCGGATTAAGTCGAGCAGCTGCCCGGTATTCCTGGACTGCGGCACCGGGATCGCGCGCCACGAGATCGTAATAGCGACCAAGGTGGTCGCGATATTCGGCGTTAGCTGGGTCGAGCCATGCAGCCCTCTTGAGACTTTTCAACTCGACTCGCCCGGCAAGCCATGAAGCGCTAAATTGGCTTGCCGCCAGGCCAACATAGGCGATCACGAATATCGTGAATGCAGCCACAATCGGTCCCGCGCGCCCGGGGGTGTTGAATGAAATCTTCATGTTCGGATCAGCGGATATTTCCTATGCACTGCTCGAGGACGGAGTTTGTTCCAGATCGTCTTCTTCTGGAGACGAATCTTCGTCCCGATAGTAGCGGGCGTATTTGCCCTGATATTCGTAGTAGTAGTAGTAATCCGGCGAACTCAGATCTACCGCATTGAGCAGAACTCCGACAACCTTTGCGTTCACCTGCATCAAGATATCGCGCGAACGGCGCAGAGCCTGCTTGGTAGTTTGTGCCGAGCGAATCACCAGCACGACTGCATCGGCGCGAGGAGATAGCACAACCGCGTCAGTCACCGACAGCGATGGAGGAGTGTCGATAACGACATGGTCGTACTCTTCGCGGAGCTGGTTCAACAGATCACGCATGTTGGCGGAAGCCAATAATTCCGCCGGATTTGGCGGAGGCGTTCCTGCGGGTAGCACGAACAGATTCGGCAGGATCGTGCTGCGCGTAATGGCCTGCTCCATTGTGGTGCTGCCGGTTAATACGTTGCTGAGCCCACTGTGCGGCCCCATGCCGAGGGTCTTATGAATGCTGGGGCGGCGCAAATCGGCATCGATCAGCAACACGCGGACTCCCTTCTGGGCAAGCACCACTGCGGTGTTGATGCTTGTCGTCGTTTTCCCCTCTTGCGGCAGTGCGCTGGTGACCATGATGATTTTGGGCGGCGCTCCGATACTCGAGAGCAGCAAAGATGTGCGCAGTGCCCGGTAAGATTCTGCCATTTGCGACTGCGGGCGTACCTGGGTGACAAGTTCCACAGCTTCTTTGGATGTTGCTATAACCAGGCGCTTCGGATTCGGCCCCTCGCGGGCTCCCTTGGATCCGAGTGGAATCATGCCGAGTGAGGCTACCCCGGAAATCATCTGAGCTTGTTCCGTCGTTCGCACCGTGTTGTCGAGACCCTCCAGGAGGAAGGCCAGCCCAACGCCAGACGCCATGCCGAGCACGGCCGCGAACAACAAATTCCTCGGGATGTTGGGCTCAATCGGTGCAGTTGGGCGGGCGAGCACCGTCGACGATACGGAAATTATTTGACTTCAAACCCGCAGAAACGCCGGCCTCTTTGAGCTTCTGCAGAAGCCCTTCATAGAGTTGCCGGTTGGTATCGACGTCGCGCTTGAGCAACGTGTATTCGATGGCACTCTCGTTAAGTTTATTAGCCTCTTGTTTTTGCCTTTCGAGGGCGTCGTGAAGCATGTTCTCGCGCTGCAGAGCCGCGGAGTACTGGCCTCGCACCTTGCTCACGACCTTCTTCATCTCCCCCTGGATCTGCAAATCGACTTCTTTGAGTTGATTGTTCAGGATCGATAACTTGGGATACGCAGGACCGAACTGTGTGTTCAACTCTGCGGCCTGGATCTTGAGGTCGGCTTCTTTGCTTCGGAGCACGCCCAGCAGGGCAGTGGTCGACTGCCCGCCTCCACTCTCTTCGGCAGCATTTACGCTCGATGTGATTGCTTCCGGATCCCCAGACTCAACCAGGCGGTAGGCAGCCTCTTTGTCCATGCGTTCGCTCTCGGCCGCTGTCAGTTCCTTATTGAGTTCGTCCAACTTCTCCATCGTGATGTTTTGTTTCTCATCTGCGCCCAGGATTTCGTGTTCTTTCTGATACCGGACCAGTTTTTCCTGGGACGTCTCGACCTTCATCTGCAAATCAACCAGTTGTTTCGAGAGCCAGTCCGATGCCTGCATCGTTGACTCGAAGCGGGCCTTGAAGTTGTTTTCGACGTAGGTCTGCATCAACGTATTCACCACGTTGGCAGCCATCTGCGGATCCGCGCTGCGGTAATGCACCTCGATGATTCGCGTGTTGGGGCTTAAATTGACCCTCAAGCCCCCTTTGAAGCCACCAATCATGGCCGACGCCCGCGCTGGATCGGTTTGCAAGGGATCGGGTGATAAATCCCCTGATCCAGACGGCGAGGGCGGAGCCTCATTGGCATACTCGGGCCGACGGTCGAGATTCAGTTCACGAATTACCTGCATCGCTAACAAGTCGCTCTGCAGGATTTTGACTTCTGTGTCGAGTTCCGTGGGATCGAAATAGTCGAGGCTCAGGGTTGTGGAATTCTGAAAATTGAGGCTGGTGTCGGGCTTATTGACGGCGATCGTGCCCGATGCCTCGTACACCGGGGTCGTCTTCAAGCTGGCGATCGCTACGATGGAGAAGATTATGGCGAAACATCCCACAACGATCCACTTCCGCTTGAGTAAAATTCGAATGTATTCGCCCGTAGCGGATTCGTGGGTCGGGAGCATGGGATAGAACGAGGTACCTGCCGGCCTGCCCAATTCGAGATTGGGAGAGGGCTGTAGTTCACGAACGGCGGGATTATTCACCGCTGCCAAGGGCCCTAAGTCCATGCCTGCTCCTCAACGTTGTGTCATTCACAAAAGGCCAACGAAGGCCTTACTTTCAATCACACCTATCAAACGCATCCCGAGTCGAAGAGGCTGGTCTGTCGCCGCAGGGAATTATTCAAATGAACTGGGAGTTCGCCGCTCATTCTAGCATCGCCAGAAGCATAATTTCGTTATGAAAATTCGCATGCAGTGAACGCTTCCTGTCGCTCGGAAGCTGAATTCTTAAGAAAGTCCGCTATACTGGCGTTCAACTACGGATCGTACGCGATTTCTAAGTCACGGGTTTGAGACGGAATGATGACCGATTCTCCACCAATGGAGAAGGTCATGCAGCCTCTGACTTTCGAGATGCGCAGCGAGGCAGACGGGATGAATTGGTCGGAAGAGTCGGTGTTAGTCACTGGCGGCACAGGATCGTTCGGCAAGAAGTTCGTTGAGATGATGCTGAACGAGTATCGCCCCAAGCGTCTGGTGGTCTTTAGCCGTGACGAACTCAAACAGCATGACATGCGTGCCTCGGGACTCGATGACCCCAGCTTGCGATATTTCCTCGGCGATGTACGTGATTTATCCCGCCTGGAACGCGCTTTCGCTGGAGTCACTGTAGTCGTGCACGCTGCAGCGCTCAAGCAGGTTCCGGCATGTGAGTACAACCCCTTTGAAGCCATCCAGACCAATATCATGGGCGGGCGAAATGTGATCGACGCCGCCATCAATCAAGGTGTAAGGCGCACTCTGGCCCTGAGCACCGACAAAGCGGTCAATCCCATTAACATCTACGGCGCCACCAAGCTCTGTGCCGAGAAAGTGTTTGTGCAGGCGAATGCCTACGCGGGCGGCCAAGACACACGATTTAGTTGCGCGAGGTATGGGAACGTCGTTGGCAGCCGTGGCAGTGTGATCCCGGTTTTTCAAGAGCAAAAGCGGCGGGGGCGCATCACGCTCACTGATCCAAGAATGACCCGTTTCTGGCTCACTCTAGAACACGGTGTTCGTTTCGTCATCAGCAGCATCGAGCAGATGCATGGAGGAGAGATTTTCGTTCCGAAGAT
The DNA here is from genome assembly GCA_963712365.1 of uncultured Acidobacteriota bacterium. Classification (GTDB taxonomy): domain Bacteria; phylum Acidobacteriota; class Terriglobia; order Terriglobales; family Acidobacteriaceae; genus Sulfotelmatobacter. The sequence continues at coordinate 56,643 of CAVQHO010000015.1, read as the reverse complement.
TCCCAGCATGAGGCTCGTGGATATGGCAGAAACCATAGCCCCGGGATGTGCGATCGAGACGATTGGGATTCGTCCAGGGGAGAAACTGCACGAGGTGCTCGTTTCGGAAGACGAAGCCCGGAACACGCTCGAGCTCGACGACCGTTACATTATCCAACCATCGCATCCCTGGTGGCGGCGCGAGAACTGGATTCACGGGAAGCCGTTGCCGGAAGGGTTCCGGTACGCAAGTGACACGAATGAACGTTGGCTGACTGGCCAGGAATTGCAGGAACTAATTTCCCCTGGATCTGTTGGGCAACACGCGGTGCCTGTTCGGGTTCCGGCCTAGGCGATACGATGACCACTACCCCGGCCAGTCTCCATACGCTCGCCATTGAAGGTGGGACCCCGGTTCGCGCCACCTTTCTGCCTTATGGCCGGCAGTCGGTGGACGAAGCAGACATCCAGGGTGTCGTGGATGTTTTGCGCTCGGACTGGTTGACCACAGGCCCAAAGGTCTCCGAATTCGAGGAAGCCTTTGCAGCTTACGTTGGGGCTTCGCACGCCGTCAGCTTTAGCTCCGGGACTGGCGGCGTTGCATGCCGCGGCATTCACGGCCGGGCTGACGGCCGGCGACGAAGCGATCACGACTCCACTGACGTTTGCTGCTACGGCAAATTGCATTTTGTATCAGGGGTCGACTCCAGTATTTGCAGATGTTTCTCCAGATACTCTCAATTTGAACCCCACCGCGGTTGCGGAAAGAATTACTGCAAGAACCAAAGCGGTCCTTCCCGTCGATTATGCCGGCCATCCCGCAGATCTTGAGGCGATTCTTGATATTGCGCAGAAACACCGGCTCGTTGTCATCGAGGATGCTTGCCATGCCCTTGGCGCTGAATTCAGGGGAGCGCGCGTGGGAAGCATCGCCGACATGACCGTGTTCAGTTTTCATCCCGTGAAGCACATTACGACAGGCGAAGGCGGCATGGTGACGACGAACAGCCCGCAGTTCGCCGAGACCCTGCGCCGCTTCCGCAATCATGGCATCTCGAGTGATGCACGCCAGCGGCAGAGTGCCGGACAGTGGTACTACGAGATGGTGTTGCTCGGATTCAACTACCGCCTTCCCGATATCGCATGCGCTCTGGGAATTCAGCAGTTGAAGAAACTGGAATCCAACCTGGCGCGTCGCCGAGCCATTGCGGATCGCTACACCGGTGAGTTTCGTGACATGCCCGGAATTATTGCCCCTACGGTTCGGTCTGAAGTCAATCCGGCATGGCACTTGTATCCGATTCGTCTTGACCTGAAAAAAATGACCGTTGACCGGGCTCAGATTTTCCGCGCATTGCGAGCGGAAAATATCGGCGTCAATGTGCACTACATTCCCGTGCATTTGCACCCGTATTATCGCGATCGCTTCGGATATCGCGCAGGCGAATTCCCGATCGCCGAGCACGCATACTCCCAGTTGATCAGCCTACCCATGTTTCACGGGATGACTGATGAAGACGTACAGGATGTAATCCAGGCTGTCACAAAAGTGATGGAATACTATGCCGCGACCGGGAAAGAGTAAGGAGGCCTGATTGGCAGTGGATGCTTTTCAAAAAACAGAGCAGATCCGGACCTGGAGCGGAGATTTTGGGCGTGAATACACCGATCGCAATTCGTATTCCCCGGCCGAACTCGACGAGTTCTATCGCGGGCAGTATGGCATTACCCGGACCGAACTGAATGAGACATTTCTGCAGGGCGTTCCGCGCGGCGCGCGCATCCTTGAGGTCGGGTGCAACACCGGGATGCAATTAGCTCTATTGCAGCAAATGGGCTTCACGAATCTCTACGGCATCGAGATCCAGAGTTATGCGTTGGAACGCGCAAGACATCGAATTCCCGGAGCAATGCTGATGGAGGCGTCCGCATTCGCGATTCCGTATACGAGTTGTTTTTTCGATCTCGTTTTCACTTCCGGGGTGCTGATCCATATCGCTCCAGTGGATTTGCCTGCAGCTCTGGCAGAGATCTATCGTTGTACTCGCGAATGGATTTGGGGATTTGAGTATTACGCGCAAGAAACTACAGAAGTGGCATATCGCGGCCAGACATCGCTTCTCTGGAAAACGGATTATGCCCGTGCCTACATGCAACATTTCCCGGATGTGGAATTAATTCGGGAGCAACGACTCCGTTATCTCGAAAACCAAAACGTCGATACAGCATTTCTGCTTCGGCGCACGGCATAGAGCTCTCATCATCAACGTGGCTTCAGGAGAATCGTGAGAGTTGTGGCTATCATTCAGGCTCGAATGGGCAGTACTCGATTGCCCGGAAAAGTCCTAAGGGAACTCGCCGGGGAAACGATGCTGACCCGAGTCGTGAAACGTGTTCGCTGCGCCAAACTGATTGACGAGGTGCTGGTGGCGACCACAGAGCATGCAGGCGATGATGCCATCGTCGCCGAGTGCCGAAGATCTTCCGTCTCTTCTTTTCGGGGGAATCAGGATGATGTGCTTGATCGTTATTTCAAAGCCGCGCAATCCGCAGATGCGGAGATTGTAGTCCGCATCACCTCGGATTGCCCGCTGATCGACCCTGAGATTACCGACAAAACTATCCAAGCTTTCACTGATAAGTCTCCGGACTACGCTTCCAACACCATCGTCCGAACCTATCCACGCGGCCTCGATACAGAGGTTGTCTCTATGACCGCATTGCGGCGGGCCTGGCAGAAAGCTGAACAAGCTTACGAGCGCGAACATGTCACGCCTTATATCTTCGAACATCCCACAGAATTCACGTGTTTGCCGGTGGTCGGAGATCAAGACTTCAGTGCGCATCGTTGGACAGTTGATACTCCAGAAGACTTCGCGTTCGTAAAGGCAATTTACGACCGACTGAAGGGCCAGGGAGAGTCTTCCTGGCGCGAAGTACTCGATGTCCTCGATCGTGAACCGGAACTTCTAGAGTTGAACCGCTCCGTCGTGCAGAAGTCAGTACACTGACAACATGATCATTCATTTTGCGCGCTACGTGTCCGTTTGCACGTAATTCATTTCACGCCTGTCCCATGAAAATCCTGCTCATACATCCCGATGATGACCTGCAGAATGGGCCTTGGGCATCCAAGCATTGGGACCGCGTCATCGACTTGGGAATGACAGGCGCCGAATCCTATGCCGAGGCTGAAACGATATTCGGGTCTCCCATTTCACGACTCAGTGAGTTCGGCAGCAATTTCCGGGGACTTCGAAGGCTGCGCGAATTGATGGCGGTAGGCATGGGGCGATTGACGGATAGCCTCGGCATCGACTGGTGGGAGTTGACCGCGATGCTGCTTCACCAGCAACTGGAGACGTCGTTCCTGCTGCGCAAGTTGGTTGAAAGCCTTAGCCCCCGCGATGAGGTTTGCGTGACTCGTCCGGGCTTCCACGCAGACGCCCTGCGAATTACGCTCGGCTCTCGTTTGCAGACGTTTTCCCCCGCAGTAAACAGTGGCAGAAGGTCGGTAAGACATTATGTCAGGCTCCTGAAGAAGTTTCCGGTTCCACAATTGCTTGAGATCTTTTGGGATAAGACGGATCCTGGATACCAGTTCCGCGGCTCACTGCGTAAAAAGAGGAAGCAATCATCGAATCCCGTCGTATTGCTGCCGAGTTCTTACGTGAGCGTATCCCGCACTGCTCTTGCTTACGCTCAGACTCTGCCGGAAACACAATTTTTGCTGGTGGTTACCCGGCGCAGTGGATGGATTGAGACATCATTGCCCAACGTCTCGGTGACGCGGCTTTCTGGTTACGCCTCTGTGCGGGCGCCGTCGAGGAAATTGGAACATCAGGATCTGGTTCGACGGTGGGAGGTGCTCCGAACCGAATTCAACGAGGTTCCGGAGATACGGACGTTGGCGGAACTGGGATGGTTCAACGATTTTGCTAAACGGTTCGCGCAAGGCCTGGAGATCCGTGATGCTTGGCGCAACGTTTTGGACGCCGAGCCGGTGCAAAGTGTGATGTGCGCTGACGACAGCAATCCATATACCCAAATACCTTTACAGCTCGCGGCCCGAAGAGGACTGCCTGCAATTGCGTGCCATCATGGCGCCCTCGACGGACGCTACTTCTTCAAGCGCGACCATGCGGATGTCATATTGGCCAAAGGCGAAATGGAGAAAGACTATCTCGTGCGAGTGTGCGGAGTACATTCGGAGAAAGTCGAGATCGGAGCACCGGCGGTTTCCTCGTACTCCGAGCAGAAGATGCTGGCCAGAGATAAATCGGCGATAGTTTTCTTCTCCGAGCCCCATGAGATGGCGGGGGCACGCGTCAAAGGTTTTTACCGCGATATTCTCCCTGCGTTGGCAGACCTCGCGCAGTCGGAGGGCCGAGAACTGATCATTAAGCTGCATCCGTCGGAGAGCGTTGCCGAGCGGAATCGCTTCGTGCAACAGGTCCTGAATTCCGAACAGCAGCGCATGGTTCGCCTTGTGGACGGCCCTCTAGACGCGGAATTGCTCAACCGAGCGTGGTTCGGTATCGCGATAATGTCAAGCGTGGTCGTTGAGTGCGCGCTGCAACAGATTCCTTGTTTCCTGTGCGCATGGCTCGATCCGTGGCCCTATGGATATGTTGATCAGTTCACGCGGTTCGAAGTGGGTATTCGGCTGACAGAACCGGCACAAATTCGAAAGATCCCCGGCCTCTTGCGGGGGTATCACGTGAGCAGTGCGATTCGAGAGAATTGTTGGACTCCCATCCAAGCGCAACGCCTAGGGGCTCTGCTGGGAGTCGGACGCTGCCAGCAGGGCGTCGCCGCAATGCGAAACTGAAAGATTGCAGGGAATTCTTGGTGAGTATAGGAACGTTACTGATCCGGGCTGATGCGAGTGCTGCCATCGGAACTGGCCACGTCATGCGCTGCCTTGCTCTTGCGCAAGCGTGGCAGGATGCCGGCGGCAAAGCGGTGTTCGCGATGGCTCAGAGCACCGAAGCCGTCCGGGCGCGGGTAGCCAACGAGTCATGCGAAATGATGACTGTGCCGTCGGCTGCGGGATCAGACGCTGATCTTAAGCATACAGTCGCGCTCGCCGAGAATCTGAATTCTGGCTGGGTCGTTGTCGATGGCTATCACTTCGGGGCGCAGTATCAAAGAGGGGTGAAATCTTCCGGTCAGAAACTTCTTTTGCTGGATGACTATGGACAGTCCCAGCACTACTTCGCCGATGTTGTTCTCAACCAGAATCTCTCTGCGAGACCGGAGGCCTATTTGAATCGGGAGTGTCAGACCCGACTTCTTTTAGGACCACGATATGCGATGTTGCGACGAGAATTTAATGGGTGGCGCGACTGGAGGCGTACTGTTTCTCCGATCTGCCGTCGGGTACTGGTTACCATGGGCGGGAGCGACGAGCGAAATGTGACGGCGTCCGTCATCAAGGGCTTGTGTCTATCTACTATCGGGGACCTTCAAGTAACGGTGCTTGTCGGCGGCAGTAATCCGCACCTGCACGAGTTGCAAGCTATGGTTGCTGGGAGCACTCTCAACATGCAACTGCTGAAAGATGTTTCCAATGTAGGAGAACTGATGGCCGAGTCCGACATCGCGATCTCTGCGGCCGGCACCACGTGCTGGGAACTCTGCCTACTCGGCCTGCCCTCGATGCTGATTGACATTGCTGACAATCAGACCGCGGTCGCTCAAGAACTTCACCAGAGAGGGTGCGCCATCCATATCGGACGGGACATTGAGCCGGAATCGGTCGCCGAAAAAATGAAATGGTTGTGCGAAGCCTCTGAAGTGCGGCACTCGCTCGCCCGCTTGTCGCGGGAGTTAGTGGACGGCCAAGGCGCAACCCGCGTAGTCTCCCTCCTGAGCGGCATAGAATCCTTGAGCTTGCGACCTGCGGAAGAAAGAGACCGGCGTCTGCTGTGGGAGTGGGCCAACGATCCGCAGGTCCGCAATGCGGCCTTTTCATCGACTCCGATTCCTTGGGAACGGCACGAGATTTGGTTCACGAGTAAGCTGAAGGATCCGGATTGCCGTATCCTTATCGCCGAGGATTGTCAGGGCAGGGCAGTAGGGCAGTTTCGTGTGGACTGGAAACATGACGGAGAGGGCGAGATTGATGTAAGCGTTTCCTCTGCATGCCGAAAGTCCGGATACGGAACCATTCTGATCAACCTTGGCGTAAGCCGGGTATTCGCAGAACGAGGCGAACGGCTTCATGCTTTCGTCAAGGCGGAAAACCATGCTTCTCGACACGCCTTTGAAAGGTCTGGGTTCAAAAGTGTAGGCGAGGAGAGCGTGCAGGGATATCAGGCGATTCATTACATTCACACCAGGAAGCACGAATCAAGCACAAGGAGCGAATGATGTCCCGGGCAACTCAGTCGGAACTTCTCGAGCAGAGAATCGCGGAAAACACTGCCGCTCAGGAAATCGATCTAGCGACATGGATCTTCCAAAGGCTCCAGGTGCGACCCGGCGAACGAGTATTGGAGCTTTGTTGTGGCACAGGTGGGCAGACTCTGCCGCTCCTCGAGAGGGTTGGGGATAACGGGCACGTGGTGGCACTCGACATTTCCAGGGCAGCGTTGGATGCGCTTGTGTCCAAAACTGAAGCAACGAACCGCAAAAGACTCACCTGTGTCGAAGGAAGCCTCGACGGTTTTTCAACATCCCTGCTGCGGGCCAGAGTGCAACAGGTCGGAAGTCAGCAAGACGAGTTTGATCTGATATTTTGCGCTTATGGCCTTTACTACAGTTCCGACCCACAGCGAACGTTGTGTAAGGCCCAATCTCAATTGAAGCCGGGGGGCAGGATCGCGGTAGTCGGCCCATTCGGGCCTAACAATAAGCCGCTGTTTGATCTGCTCCGCGCCAGCGGGGTTGGGATCGGCGAATCGGTACTGTTCTCGAGCCAATCATTCATGTTGCAGACAGTTCTGCCTTGGGGAGCGCGAAACTTCGAGACGATGTCAATTCACACGATGGTGAACCCGGTGCGTTGGACGACTCAAGAGCGAGTCCTCAATTACTGGCAGAACACGACTTTTTACGATCCTGCAAAGCGTGAAGACTTCGAAACGAACCTACGTGCTCATTTCGAAAGGCATCCGGTGTTTGTGAATGAAAAGTGGGTCATGTTGGTGGAGATGAGCCATGGCCGCTCCTAGGCCGGTTCTGGTGATCGCAGCCCACCCGGACGATGAAATTCTGGGGTGCGGCGCAACCGCGGCTCGCCTGGTGAAAGAGGGAAGCGAGGTTCATTTCGCTATTCTGGGCGAGGGAATCACTTCGCGCCATGCAGATCGTGCCGATGCGGATGCCAACCAGTTGGCAATATTGCATCAGCAGTCACGCACGGCGGCGGCCAAAATCGGAGTCGAGAGTGTTTTTCTGCATCACTTTCCTGATAACCGTCTGGATACTGTGCCACTCCTTGAGGTGGTGAAGATTGTTGAGGATCTGATCGATCGAGTCCGCCCGGAGGTAGTCTATACGCATCACAACGGTGATTTGAATGTTGACCATGGCGTTGTTTTTCGAGCGGTCTTAACTGCAACGCGCCCGACAAAGGGCAATCCGGTCAGGGAAATTTACGCGTTCGAAGTCGCTTCCTCGACAGAGTGGGCATTTCAGAGCATCGGTCCGGCCTTTCGTCCCAATGTGTTTGTGGACGTAGCGAACACAATCGACGCCAAGGTTGCGGCCATGGAATGCTATGAGAGTGAGGCGCGGAAGTTTCCGCATCCGCGTTCCCCGGAAGCTCTACGTGCGATCGCTGCGCGATGGGGCAGCGTTGCCGGATGCAGGGCCGCAGAGGCGTTCGAACTGATACGCTCTGTGCGGTTGCAATGAAATAATCATGGAAGCACAGGTCGAGATCGGAAAAAGGATTGTCGGACCAGGCCACCATACTTATGTGATTGCCGAAATTTCGGCCAATCACGGCCAGCGGTTTGAGCAAGCGGTATCGATCATTCGCGCGGCGAAGCAAGCTGGCGCTGACGCGGTGAAGCTGCAGACGTATACCGCCGATACGATAACCATCAATTGTGATCGGCCGGAGTTTCTCATCAAGGGAACGTTATGGGAAGGCCGAAATCTGCACGACCTCTATCGCGAAGCCTACACTCCGTGGGAGTGGCAGCCTCGACTGCGAGAGGTCGCGCACGACCTACAGATCGACTTATTCTCCACGCCTTTCGATGAGAGTGCAGTCGATTTTCTGGAATCGATGAACGTGCCCGCATATAAACTTGCATCCTTCGAACTGGTTGACCTACCTCTCATCCAGAAAATGGCGAAGACCGGGAAGCCACTCATCATGTCTACCGGCATGGCGACGCTTGAAGAGATTGAGGAGTCAGTTCGAACCGCCCGCGAATCCGGAGCGACGCAGATCGCACTGCTGAAGTGCACCAGCGCATATCCCGCACCACCCGAAGAAATGAACCTGCGAACTATTCCGGAATTGTCCCGTCGCTTTGGCGTGCCAGCCGGGCTTTCCGACCACACGCTGGGGATGGCTGTGCCAATTGCTGCGGTAGCGTTAGGTGCTTGCATCATCGAGAAACACATCACTCTATCGCGTTCCGAACCTGGCCCAGATAGCGCGTTCTCGCTGGAACCAGACGAATTCAAAGCTACGGTTGATGCGATCCGTGTGGCTGAGAAAGCTCTGGGGCAAGTCCATTTCGGCTTCAGCCCGAATGAGGAGAGCAGCCGCGTCTTTCGCCGGTCTCTGTTTGTGGTCGAACATGTGAACCGGGGTGAGTTGTTCACGGCGAAAAATGTTCGTTCTATCCGGCCCGCGCACGGACTTCACACGCGGCATCTCCAGGAAATTCTTGGACAGCGTGCGGCTCGCGATATTGAACGCGGAACTCCGTTGAGTTGGGAACTGGTTGACCAGTAATGAGGATTGTTAGCCCTCTCCTGAAAAAGATTGTTTACCCGGCGTTGGCGGCGGCTGGCGTTTTTCATCGCACTTGCGCACCGGGGCTCGCCATTGTTACCTACCACGGCGTGCGGCCGGCGGGATACGTGCCGATCGATGACGCCTTCGATGGAAACCTCGTCACCGCTGACATGCTGCGGCGCCAACTACGTCTGCTAAAGACCTATAACGTGATTTCGCCCGAGGAATTTCTTCACTGGTGCGAGAACGGGCACGAACTGCCCTCCCAATCGGTGCTCGTGACTTGCGACGATGGGCTGCTGAACTGCCTGAGCGATATGCTGCCCATTCTTCAGCAGGAAAGCGTCAAGTGTCTGTTCTTCGTGACTGGTGCCTCAGCCACGGACACAAGGAGCATGCTCTGGTATGAGGAACTCTTCCTCCTCTTTTTCAACGCTCCCACTGGCGCACTTGATGTGTCGTACGACGGAATTGCGATTCAGAGCACACTGACTGGTCGCGAGCAGCGGCGATCGCTCTGGTGGGACACAGTAAAGCGCTTGTCGCAAGTGAATGCTCCGCGCCGTGCGTCTTTCATCCGCTGCCTGAGCAGTCATTTTGGTTCTAAGCCTCTGGCGTTGGGTGATGCGAGTTCCGGTTTTTGCAGACGCTACGGATTGCTGACATGTGCGGAGCTCCGCCAACTGGTTTCTGCAGGAATGAGTGTCGGCGGGCATACGGTTTCGCATCCGATGTTGTCGCAGCTGTCCACCGAACTTGCGTATAGAGAAATCGCAGAGAGCCGCACGAGGCTGGAGTCAGCTCTCGGTACAAGAGTTTGGGCGTTTGCTTATCCATTCGGCGATCCGCAATCGGTGACCCCGGAAGTGCTGGCGATGCCGCGACAGGCCGGATATCTGGCGGCATTCTTGAATTTCGGCGGTGGGTTGGGCTGCCCTCTGCCGCCATATTCGCTGCCTAGGAGCCATGTTACAGACGCAATGAGCTTGTCAGAATTCGAAGCACATGTGTCTGGCTTCTACACAAGATTGCAACTTCGTACCGGGCGAAGCGTTCCGACGGGGACGATGCAGCTTACAGCGTAAATGGCAGCGCGAAGCTCGGCACGCATTGGTAGTATTAGGTATTCACCAAATCCCAGAACTGATTGAACCTTTGCGAGTCGTCGTCCTCAAAGAAATCGGGCTAGATGCAACCCTGCGGACGCAGTGGAACGAACTGGTCCGACGCCTCGATCACCCGCAGGTGTTCTACACCTATGAATGGGCACTCGCCGTGCAGCGGGCGTACAGCGCGCTCCTGCGCCCATTGGTGTTCCTGGCGTACAACGATGAAAAATCCTTGTGCGGTCTCGCCGCATTAGCACTCGATGCGGATGGCGCTCGCGCCACTTTTCTATGTGCGACTACTGGGGACTATTGTGATTTCCTCGCCATGCCAGAGCACAAGCTTGCGTTCGTTTCGGCAGTTCTGGATGACCTTCGCCGCTGCGGCATCAACGAAATCACGCTTACGAACCTTCCCGCTGATTCCACGACTTTGGCCGCCATTCAGCAGAGTTCCTTCCAATCTGGTTACCGCTCGTTTGCCCGTACAGCGTACATCTGTGCACAAGTGTCCTTGCGCAAACTAGCGCGTTCTCCTGACGACAACAAGCCCGTACTGCCGGGAAGAAAAATGGTGCGTCGATCGCTCAAGGCGATGGGGCAAGACTCCCTGGTGAGACTCGAGCACGCGCGTTCATGGCAGGACCTAAAGCCGATTCTTACAGAATTCGCACAGGCTCACATGTCGCGGTTCGTGGCGACCGGTAGGATAAGTAACCTTGCGCGGCCCGAGCGCCGTTTATTTTTGGAGGAACTGGCGAAGCTGCTTTCCGAGTGCGACTGGGTGGTGCTGACTCGAATGATCACGGGTGACAGGACCATCGCATGGAATTATGGATTTCAATTTGAGGGCACGTGGTTCTGGTATCAGCCAACGTTTGACACGGCGTTTGAACGGTATTCGCCCGGTTTCTGCCTGCTGACAAAGTTGATTGAAGAAGCCGCCGAGAATACCAGTTTGCAAATTGTCGATCTCGGACTGGGAGCGGAAGAATACAAAGAACGATTTGCGAACCAGACTCGCGAGACTCTGTACGTGACTTTAAGAAGCTCGATGCTGGAACATGTGCGTGAGATTGTGCGTTATCGTGCTGCCGAACTCGTCAAGTCATCTCCCCGCCTGAACGCAGGCGTACGGAAAACACTCGCAAAGCTGAGTCGACTCGGGAAAGGTGTTGAACGGTGAATGCATCGCAGTCCTGACAAGGCGAATACACCAAGGAAGAAAAAGCGTTTAGACTAATGCATCGCAACCAGCCGTTTCGAGAACTGCTGAACGGAAACGCGAGCTCAAATGTGGGATATGCAGCTTGAGGGATCTTCTTGGTATCTGAACCACTGACGAGTCTGGAACATCCAACTGCATCGCAATTCTCTAACGACTCGCCTGTCTTTATTGTTGGCATGAGCCGCAGCGGGACCACTCTTCTCTCTCGCATGCTGGATGCTCACTCCCAAATTGCAATACTTCCAGAAACCTGGATGTATGTCGTTCTGGATCGCTTGGGATGTGTCGAACAATTCAGCCATTGCTCGCAGGCGTCGCTGTTTTTCAACGAGGTCTGGCAGAACTTGAAGGGATACCGTGATCCGGCCGCGAGTGTGCTCGCGTGTGAGGCTTCAAAGCAAGTAGGGTACGTCGGGCCTACAGCTCGAGTCCTCGAGAGGCTTGGCCGTGCCTATGCGAAGGAAAGGAACGCGAGAATCTGGGGAGAAAAAACTCCGGCACACGCGCTGTGGCTGCCGCAGATTCGTACCCTTTTCCCGCAGGCCCGGATTCTGTTCATGGTGCGCGACCCCAGAGATGTCCTGGTGTCATACGACGATCGTTGGGATGAAGGCAAGCGGAACACCAGTTATATTGCCAGCACCTGCTATCTGCTGAAGTACTACATGAATCATCTGCTGCATAGGCCAGCGTTTCCCACCGAGCAAATTCGCTGGGTGAGGTATGAGTCGCTGGTCTCCGAACCTTCTGCGGAGTTGGAAAACGTTTGTGGGTTCCTGGGCGTCGATTTCGAGCCGTCGATGCTAGCCTTTTATCGGCGCGTTCATGTGGAGCGAGACACTCCCGGTGGTGAGCATCACGCATTGTTGAGCCGTCCTGCGACGACAGAAAAAATCGGGCGCTACCGAGAAGCCCTCACTCCCACTCAGATTGCTCTCGTCGAGCATGTCTTGGGCCCCGAAATGCTAGCTCTAGGTTACTCGCTTGCGACCTCCAGTTCCCTTTCGCTCGCCCCGGTGGAACAGAGATCTTTGAAGGCGGCCGAGCGCCACTACGGGAAAATGATGGCGGGCGAAGTCCGAAAGAGATTTCGTCGAAGGGGCAGACTGAAGGTGCGTGCTTACCAGATCTTTGGCCGCGCTCTCGAAATCGTTCCCTCTTGGCGCGTTGTCAACTCACAAGCAGACTGGCTAACTCTCGCCCACCGAACTGCAGCTCCAAATGGCAATCAGAGCATCACCGTTACTGCGCCCACCCAAGAGGCGAGCACTGAGCGAGAAAGCGCCAGTTTTAAGACCGAGATGGGACGGATCTCGCGTCAGTCAGGAGTGGTGTTCTCGGGGACAATCTTCACCGCTGTGATGGGGTACGCCTTCAAGATCTATCTGGCTCGTTTTTTGGGAGCCGACGTTCTCGGGCTATACGCGCTGGGCATGACGATCGTCAGCTTTCTCGGGATGATCAACATATTGGGTATTCCCGACTCGGCGGTGCGGTTTGTGGCCATGTACTCGGCCTCGAAACGTTACAAGGACCTGCGATCGCTTCTATGGAATGGCGCTTGGATCCTGCTGGCCTCAAACCTGGTGTTCTGCGCAATTCTGCTGAAGTTCGGTCCGTGGGCCGTCAAACACTTTTATCACTCTCCCCAACTGGCGCGATATTTGCCTCTGTTCGCGGTGATCATGGTTACGGCCACGTTCAATCTGTTTTACGGAAACGTGTTGACCGGCTATCGGGAAGTCGGACGCAGAACCCTGATCGCAAAGTTTGTTGCCAGTCCGGTTACGATCGCCGGTAGTGTTCTGTTGATCTGGCTCGGCTACGGACTTTGGGGTTACCTGGTCGCCCAGATTGTGAGCGCGGTCTGTGTGATGGTTTTGTTGATGTCTTTCGCATGGCGCCTCACTCCGGCTGAGGCTCGATTACCGAATTTCAGCAAGCTCAGGATTGACAGGGAAGTATGGTCATTTTCCGCCGCGATGTTCGGAGTTGGAGTGATGCGTTACTTCATGGGCCAAACCGATCGTGTCGCACTGGGTGTGTACCGGGGAGCCTACGACGTGGGCATTTATGCAGTCGTCGCGTCATTGATTGCTTACGAGACCATCTTCCTTCAATCCGTTAATCAGATCTTCGCCCCAGTGATCGCAGACATTCACTCGCGTGGAGAGCACGCTTTACTGGGACGTTTGTTCCAAACCTTAACCAAGTGGATCCTGGGACTGACCCTGCCTCTGGCGATTGTCTTTATTGCGTTCGCGCGTCCGATCATGGCAATCTTCGGGCACGATTTCGAGGCGGGCTGGATTCTGCTCGTGATTGGCACCTGCGGTCAGATCGTGAATTGCGGTGTCGGATCGGTGGGTTTTCTACTTTTCATGTCCGGTCACGAGCGCCGCCTGGTGCGGGTACAGATGGTGATGGCAGTGGTGATGGTTTTGCTGTGCTTCAAACTCGTTCCTATTTGGGGCACGCTTGGAGCGATCGTGGCCGCATCGGTTACGAATATTGGTATGAACGTGTGGAACCTTGCGGAAGTTCGCAAGCTGCTGAAGCTGTCCCCCTATAACAAGAGTTATCTGAAGCTAGTGCCGTCAGTAGTTGCCGCGGCAATCGTGACGCTACTCTTAAGAAAGGCTTCCTCGCTTGTGGGGGCTGAGGTAGCCGGTATCGTCGCGAGTCTGCTCCTCTCCTACGGTGTCTTTTGCGGTCTGGCATTCGCCGTGGGGCTTGACGATGATGACCGCCTGATTACGAATGCGGTATTCGCGCGCGTGCGGCTGATATTTGCGCGGGATCAAAGCACCAACTAGCGAGTGGAAAGTCCGCCGTCTTCTCTCTTCCAATTTTCTCAGGACACTGCTTGTTTCATTCAATCCGGGTGCTTCATCGACAGCGTTGTTCTTATTAAGGGTAAAGGGGTAATAGCTTTTCCCGAGAACCACGCGAGATACTGCCAACTGGTTGTGCCGGAATTTTAGAATTCAGGCATGCAGGTGTCGTCTGGATTGCCGCCGCCGGGGGATAACGTTCCATGGGCTATGTTGTCCGGATCGGGCTGCCCGCCGGAGCTGTGCACGGTTGAGGATGAAGAGTTTCCGTCAGACCTGCCGGGTAATTATGACTGGATGCTTCAGGCCGCCTCGCAATACAATGCAAGGCGCGCCACCGGCATTGTTGTGGTCCTGCTTGCAGCGTTCTTGATTGCAATTTCCATTTTCGTAGTCCACAAGCTATCGAATCCATCGCCAGCCGTTCTTGCGTCCCCGGCGTCTCCTTTGCGTTAGGTAGTGCTTTCCACCTCTTATGCTTGTATCCAGCGAAGTTCCTTTCGCAGTAGCTATTGTTATATTCTCAACTGGTAGTTGAGAAGAATCGAGCTTCTTGCCCTAAGGATGTCGCACACTTATATTCATGCAAACCGGTCAGGCTTGGTCGGACAGGTTGAGTTCTGCGGATAACCCATGTCGGAGATGAGAATGGTGCAGCTTCCCGAGGAGTTGTGCGCTGCCACCGAGAAGAAATTCAGGCACACATTCTCCAGTCTCGAGGAGTTACTTACCTTCATCCTGCGGGACTTGGTGCATGACGAGGCGGCCAAGGCCGACCAGGATGAGGAGCGTTTGGTTGAGGAGCGTCTGAAAGAGCTCGGCTATCTCTGAACTTCTGGGCTCAGGATCAAGCGACATCTCCTCTGAAGATCAGAAAATACTTAGGAACGTTTAGATATTTGAAACCGCGAATAAGAGAGCGTCTCTGCCGCGCAATCTGAAATTGAGGGTGAGAATGGATTGACACTGGTGCGCAACATTTTGCGGCGAGCCAAAGATCTCCTGCCTCTTTCAGGATTTCATTTCAGCCAGCCTCTGGTCCTGATCCAGAGCGACGATTGGGGTCGCGTCGGATTGCGTGACCGCGAGGGTCTGGAACAATTACGCGCTGCCGGACTCGCAATGGGCGAACGTCCGTACGACTTCTACAGTCTCGAGACGGCCGAGGATGTGGCAGCCCTCACAGCGACTCTAAACCGCCATCGTGATTCCGGCGGACATGCTCCGTGCCTGCAGATGAATTTTGTCGTCGCCAACCTCGATTTCGTGAGAATGGAGACGGAACACTGGAGCACTGTCCACACACTCCCTCTCGCTGAAGGCTGGCCGAAAGATTGGCATCGGCCAGGCCTGACCGAAACCTATCGGGCGGGAATCGACGACGGGGTCTTCTATCCTGCTTTGCATGGAACCACGCACTTCTGTCGCCAGGCAGTAGAACGCTCCCTTGCAGCCGGAGGTCACCGTGCTGCACTCTTGCGAACGCTCTGGCAGAGCGGAACGCCGTACATTCACTGGCGAATGCCGTGGATCGGATACGAGTACTGGGATCCTGATCAGCCTGAAGACGACAGGTTCCTGTCTCCCGGGTTGCAGTCCGAACTGATCGGACACTCCGTCGGCGCATTCGCTAAGTTATTCTCTACGTTAGCCGTTTCCGCTTGTGCCCCCGGTTATCGCGCGAACGAAGATACGGTTCGAGCCTGGGCTCAACACGGAATTCGAGTCGCGCAGAACGGACCGGGAGCACTCGTCCCTCCACACCTGGATGGCAACGAAGTTCTGCAACTCTATCGAACAATCGAATTTGAACCGGCCACCGATACCGAGTTTGCGATCGATTCATGCCTGCGGCAGGCGGAACGCTGTTTTGCACAGGGGGTTCCCGCCGTGGTTTCGATTCATTCAATCAACTTTCATTCCACCGTGAACGATTTTCGCAGCCGGACGCTTCGACTATTAGATGAGTTCCTGAGTTCGATCGAGTCGCGGCACAGCAACCTTCTGTACCTTCATGATGCGCAACTCTGGGATCTTGTGCAGAATGGAGTGTGTCGAACGGGGCGAGGAGACGTGCGGCTGTCGGTGACCAAGAGGCAGTTCAGGAGAGCGCAAGTCACAAGGCACGCTGTGGTTTGACGCCAATGCAAAAATCGATCCTTCTCGTGACTGTGGATTGCCTACGAGCCGACCACGTGGGATTCATGGGCTACGAGCGTCCGACCACCCCCTTTCTGGATACTCTGGCGCACGAGAGTTTCGTGATTCCGAATGCCATCGCCGCTGGCGTTCCGACTTACTACTCCGTTCCGACGATTCTGGGATCGCGGTATCCTCTTGGGTTGGGGCGCGACGTCGTCGGCGTTGGGCCAGGGGAGCTAACGCTGGCTTCCGTTCTCAATGATGCAGGTTACGCCACCGGTGCTTTTGCTGCCGGAAATCCGTATCTTTCGAGACGATTCGGATACGAACAGCGATTCGATACATTCCGCGATTTCTTGGAACCGGGTGCGGATGCGCCAGCCAGCGACAAATCTCAACTGGCAACGGGCTGGGCCAGTCGCCTGAACCAGTCCCTTCAGAGAATTCGCCCCTCAATGGGTTTACTCGGACCTGTTTACGATGAGCTTTATTTTGAATACTGCCAGCGCATAACACCAGTGCCCGAATCGCTCGATTCCTTGCGCCGGTTTCCTGCGGCAGATGTGATCGTCGACCATGCCTGCGAGTGGTTGTCCTCGCGTCGCCAAGTCCCGTTTTTTCTCTGGCTGCATTTGATGGATCCACATTCGCCTTACTATCCGAAAGACGCTGCACTGTCGATGTTGTCGCACAAGCCGGTCAGCCCCAAGCGTGCGCGCTATTTGAATTCTTACTGGAATCGAGGAGATCTTCGACCAGCCCGGTTTGAGCGTTACCGGGACGACATCGTTGCGCTCTATGATGCGGGGATTCGTTGGGTGGATGAGCAGATGAAACGCCTGGTCGAGTATCTGCGACAATCAGGCCGATGGGCGGAATGCGTCCTCGCCCTCAGCGCTGACCACGGAGAGGAATTCCTTGAACATGGAGCGCGATACCACGCCCCGCGACTGTCGGAAGAACTCATCCATGTTCCGTTGCTTCTGCGCGTGCCGGGAAGCGCAAAGCGAGAGCAAAATAAGTCTCCGTTCAGCCTGATCCATCTGGCCCCGACCTTGTTGGATGCTGCGTCCGTCCCCGCTCCGGAAGAGTTTCGAGGCCATAGTCGTCTTCAGCAAGTACGTCGAGGCGAACCGTTTGAAGATGTGGCGATCTCGGAGTGTATTGCTGGATGCACCAATCCCTTCCGTCCCGAAAATCGAATGGCATCTCGTATTCTGGCAATCAGGGAATCGCGATACAAGCTGGTCATTCGCTTTGATCCTGTTGCAGAGGATCTCTACGATTTGGAAGCAGACCCCGGGGAGCAATCTCCTCTTTCCCTCGACTCTGAGAAACCCGTGCGGCGGCGTCTGCTGGCAATTGCGCGCCAACATTTGCGTCGCTCGACTGAGCAGCACGGACGAAAGAATGCGTCTACAAGCGCGCCTGCGCGACGTTCAGCTAGAATGGGCACGATCTCCAGCATAGCTCTTGAAAACTCCGTCCCTTGCGCTACTGACCTTCAGAGTTCACTTCTCGTCGCAGCTGAGAAGCGCTCGAACTCTTCCCGAGAGGAACAAAGAGCATCCACGATAGCTATCAAATTCAGGCGTCAGGAGGCCTCGCATGAAACCCGTGCGGCTGCTGATCGACAGCTTTGCGGATGCCAACGATTTCAATGCGCAAATGGCCAATGCTCGCGAGATCGTTTCCCGTCTGAATCCGGTGCATTTCCATGTGACGATGTTTCATTGTGGCGTGCCCGAGGCGAGAATCGCTGGGCGTCCGAACACGCGTCTCGTCTGGTTACCACAGCATGGACAGACCCTCAGGATTCTCCACCAATTCATCTGGGGAAGGCATCAAATTCTTTTCTACGTCAAGCCCTCGCCCGCCGCGAAGTTGTACCTGGCCATACGAAGAAAATCGTTCGATAGAAGAATCGTGATCGCTACCATTGAGTCACAATCCGATCTCCACAACGAGCCCACGGTCAAAAAGGAGCAGATTCGGATATGGGAGCGGACAGTATTGCGCAGTGACCTTCTATTCAGTAATTCCGTAGCGGTGCAAGCCAACTTGCAGAAGGAATACGGGCTTCCGAGCGAGGTGATTCCCACAGGAGTGGACACGAAGTTCTTCACGCCAGAGTGCCGTGCGGCAAATCCCCGTCCGCGAGTGCTTTTCGTCGGATCATTGCGGCCGTTCAAAGGGCCGCAGTTGCTGCTGCGCGCGGCAGCTCAATTTCCGACCGCTGATTTTGTTATCGTCGGAGAGGGTCCGATGTCTTCGGGCCTCAAAGCGCAAATTGTGGAAGCGCATCTAACAAACTGCCAAGTGGCAGGCGGCATATACGGTGCTGATCTGCGCGAACAATACCGAAGGGCTGATGTATTCCTGTTTCCTTCGCATTGGGAAGGCTCCCCCAAAGTGATTCTCGAAGCTGCCGCTTGCGGACTGCCGATCATTGCTCGACGGGATTACAAACCCGAAACGGTAATTGACGGTCATACCGGCTATCTTGGCGGAAGCGAAGACGAACTCCTCGATCGATTGGGAGGGCTGTTGGCTAATGCTGACTTGCGCCAGACGATGGGCCGCGCGTCACGTGCCCTGAGTGAACGCTTCGACTGGGATCCCATCACTCGACGTTGGGAAGAAGTATTTTTGCGGGAAGCTTCGCGCCTGGGTGTTCGCTCGTGAGTGTGCCGGGTCCAGTGGGTGTAGGGAAAAGACGTCAGCTCAACGTGCTCACTCTGACACCTTTTTATCCAAGAGAGGACGACGATTCTCAAGGCTGCTTCGTGGCCGAACCTTTAAATGTGCTTGGGCAATTTGGGATTTCGAATACTGTAGTTGCGGTGCAGCCGATGTATCGCGCAGGGCTGCGAGCGCCGAAATCGGATGTAGCGGCAGAATGGATCCGCTATTTCTCACTGCCCGGCAGGATGGGCCTTTCAACGGCCGGGGCTTTTGTGTTCGCGCGCATTGTGGGACGCATTCGTGAACTGGTGCGGGAGCATCGCGTCGATCTCATTCACGCCCATGCCGCACTCCCCGCCGGACACGCGGCCATGCTTCTGAGTTCCGAGCTTCGATTGCCATACGTCGTTTCTGTGCATGGTCTCGATGTTTTCTCTGCTGAGCATATTGGCGGACGAGTCGGTGAATGGTGCCGGCGAATCTCCCGGCGTGTGTATCAAAGTTCGCGCCGCGTGATCTGTGTGAGTGAACTCGTCCGCGAACAGGTTTTGGCCGGCATCGGTACGGCTTCTCGGACCTCGGTCGTATACAACGGCGTGGACACAGATTTCTTTTCCCCGGGGAGCGCTGCGGCTTCTGACAGGCCCATCGTGCTCTGTGTGGGAAATCTGCTTCCTATTAAAGGCCATGAAGTGCTCCTTCGGGCCATAGCGTCGATCGTTCCGGAATTTCCGTCTTTGATTTTGGAGATCATTGGACATGGTCCAGAGCAGCAGCGCCTGGAGGCGTTAACGCATGAACTTGGGATTAGCCAACAAGTGCAGTTTCGGGGACGGCAATCGCGACGCGTTGTGGCTGATGCTATGCGTAGGTGCACGGTCTTCGCGCTGCCCAGCACCTACGAGGGTCTAGGTTGCGTGTACCTTGAAGCGATGTCCGTTGGGAAATCGGTCGTTGCCTGCCGGGGACAAGGGATCGCTGAAATCATCCGTCAAGGTTCCAACGGTCTCTTAGTTGGCCCGGGAAATAAAGAGGAACTCGCGCTTGCCTTGGGGTTGTTATTGCGCGACGAAGGCCGCAGACGGACGATGGGATCAGCAGCCCGAGACACGATCGTTGACAGGCTGACATTGACGCAACAGGCAGAGAGCTTGGCCCGTATCTACCGGGAGTGTGCCGGATGAAACGGCGGCTGGTGATCGTAACCGAAATCATTTCCCCGTACCGCATTCCTTTGTTCAACGCTCTTACGAAACATCCGGACATTGACCTTCACGTAATTTTCCTCGCTGAGACAGACCCGAAGCTGCGCCAGTGGCAAGTCTATAAACAGGAAATCAGATTCTCGTTTCAAGTACTTCCATCCTGGCGTAAACGCATCGGAAAGTACAACGCATTGCTGAACTTCGGTATGGGAAAAGCGCTGGCTCAATCGGGGCCGGATGCGATTTTATGCGGCGGATACAGTTACGTTGCATCCTTGCAGGCGCTTGTTTGGGCGCGAAAGCACAAGGTGCCGTTCTTGGTGTGGTCCGAGAGCAACTTGCAGGAGATTCGGGGCTCTCACATTGCAGTCGAGTCCCTCAAGAAGGAACTCCTGCGCCGTTGCGACGGATTCGTCGTGCCGGGAAAATCCGCTCTCGAATACCTGAAAGCCTATGGTGTGATCGAGCAGAAGATATTTACCGCACCTAACGCCGTCGATAACGAGCTGTTTTCCAGTGCGGCAGAGATTGCCCGCCAAAACGCGATGACATTGCGGAGAGAGTTTGCGTTGCCATTCCGCTACTTTCTGTTTGTAGGGCGTCTCGTTCGGGAGAAAGGCGTCCACGAACTGCTTGCCGCATATGCAAATCTCGAACAGAAGCTGCGCGCGGAGGTTGGATTGGTCTTCGTTGGAGATGGCGATTGCCGGCGGCAACTTGAAAAGCGAGCCGTTTCCATATCGCCGGGCACAGTACGATTCGCCGGTTTTGCGCAGCGGGAGCAACTTGGAGCTTATTACGGTCTCGCGGAAATGCTGGTTCTCCCAACCTATAGCGACACTTGGGGAATGGTCGTCAACGAGGCCATGGCATGTGGCTTGCCAGTTATCGTCAGCACAGCAACGGGGTGCGCGGCTGATCTAGTCCGGGAGAATTGGAATGGCATGGTAATCACTCCGCGGGACATTCCCAGCCTTGAAGGGGTGATGAGATCTCTTGCCCTCCAACCGGATATTTGTAAAGCCATGGGCGCTCGTAGCGCCGAACATATCCGCGAGTACTCGCCGGAGACATGGTCCGAATCGGTTGCTCGTGCCGTAAAGTCATACTGAACACTCCTGATCCGACTTTACAGTAAAGGGGGCGCGAAATCCCTGCTTGCTGATAAAATTCGGGGACCTATTCGATGCAAAAAACATTAGGGAATGACAACACTCCGGTCGGAGAGAGTCCCCATTCGACGGACTGAGACGGACCGGTGGTTTTTAAGCTGATGAATGATGGCATGCCAAAGTTTCTGTTGATTGCTGGCGCAAGCATTGCAGCGCTCACGCTGGGATTCATGGCATTTTCCCGACCTTGGTATTTCACCAGTCAGACCTACCTTGGCGGACTGATTCTTCTCGAATTCTTGCTTGCGGCCCTGTGGTTCTACCAACGCGTTTTCTTTCCCGTGATCATCGTGGCGTTCCTTCTAGCCGGCGTCGATCTTCCCGTTGGGGCAGTATGGACAGAGGCACGATGGCTGTTTCTTGCCGTCGGAGCCCTGGCCGGCGCTTTCATCGCGTTAAAGGATCGCCGGCATCACTTTGGTGCATTTCATGCCGTGGCTTGCTTCGTGGTTTTGACGGCATTAATGTCAGCGACTGTTTCCAGATACCCCAATATCGCGCTGCTGAAAGTTCTTAGCATATTTCTCCTGTTTCTCTATGCAGGCACAGGGGCAAGAATCGCAGTCGCTGGTCGAGAGAATCGCTTCTTTAACGGATTACTTCTGGGATGCGAGATCTTTGTAGGCGTCACAGCGGCCTTCTATCTCGCCGGCATTGGGGCCATGGGGAACCCGAACTCGCTCGGGGCTGTTATGGGCGTTGTCGCAGCGCCGATTCTGCTGTGGGGATTCCTGATGGGAGATGAGCCATCGGTTCGCCACCGGCGCGGCGTTCTCTTTGCGCTCTGCATGTATCTCGGTTTTGTAAGCCACGCGCGAGCAGGGTTAGCCGCAGCGTTGATCTCCTGCGGACTCCTCTGCCTGGCTCTGCGCAAATACAAGATCTTCATCGAGGGCTTGGTGATCCTCACGATTGCATTGGCAGCGACCGCGCTTGTTCGTCCTGAAGTGATCATGTCGATGACTTCTTCCGTGCTGTATAAAGGCGGGGATCAGCAACTAGGCATTCTGGCTTCGCGGCAGTCTCCCTGGCGTATTGCGATGGACAATATCCAGGAGCACCCTTGGTTTGGAACGGGGCTGGGCACGACTGCCGAAGTAGGCGAAGGCGGTGACGCGGATCTTCAACATGCAAGATTTGTGTCGAATACAAATGTGACCGCAGAAAATGGAAGCAGCTATCTTTCGCTCGTCGCGGGCGTCGGTATTCTGGGAGCGATACCTTCCTTCTCACTGCTCCTCATGTTGATTGCAAGAGTGTTTCGTACCATTGGTCTCATGCGCCGTTCCAGCAACGCAGCGCACGCCGCCATTCCCCTAGCCATGGTGATGGTTGCGGGGATGGTGCATGCGGCATTCGAAGATTGGATGTTCGCGCCCGGCAACTATCTGTGCGTGTTCTTCTGGAGCCTGGCGTTCATCCTGGTGGATGTGACTCGTCCTTCGCCCGCACCCATCTACGCTGCGATGTCGCCCTCACAAGCAATGCCAAGGGTTGCAACGGGAGTGGCATCGGTGCGGTGAAGGGGCGTGTTGGAGCGATCCCGCTGGTTTCGCAAACATGATGCATCTTTTCATCAACGCGCTTGCGGCAAGTGCAGGCGGCGGGCTGACGTATGTGCGCAATGTCATCCCGGAGTTAGCCGCGCAGGCTGACCTCGAAGTGTCTCTCGCGGTTGGACCAGCTTTCCGCGAGGAATTTCGTCAGTTCGCGAATGTGAACTTCCTTGAGTTGGACATCTCACCGGCGCGCCGCTTCTGGTTTGAACAATCGGCTTTGCCGGATTGGATCCGGCGCTCCGGAGCCAACGTGCTCCTTTCCACCGGCAACTTTGCGTTAAGAAAATCGTCGGTCCCGCAAATTTTGCTATCCCGCAATTCGATTTACACGTCGGCAGACTACTTTCGCGATCTCAGACAGCGGCACGAATATCGGGCGTGGCTCGATACGCGCGTAAGATCCGTGCTAGCCAAGAAGTCGATTCAGTGGGCAAACGTTACGGTGGCCCCCAGCGAGGCATTTGCGGACGAGTTAACGAGGTGGACCGGAGTGAATGTCCGCGCAATCTACCATGGCTTCGATCGGGATGCGTTTATCAGAAGCTCGAAAGCTCTGCCCGAACACACCGAAGCGAAGCTGCGTGCTGCCGAAGGCGATCTCAAGCTTCTATTCGTCAGCCATTACAACTACTACCGGAATTTCGAGACACTCATTCGGGCTTTGCCGCTCTTACGCAGTCAAATGGCAGGACGCAACGTAAGGCTTCTGCTGACGTGCGAATTAGCTCCGGGCAAGAATCCAGGAATGTACCAGCCCGAATCGGCCGCTTCGCTGATCAAGCAACTTGGCGTCTCAGAGATGGTGATACAACTTGGGTCCATCGCCTACGAGCAATTACATCAGCTTTACGCTCGTGCTGATTTCTACGTCACTCCTGCATACACCGAAACTTTCGCTCACCCCCTTGTGGAGGCGATGTCAAGCGGCTTGCCGGTGATCGCATCCGATATTCCGGTCCATCGGGAAATCTGTGAAGGAGCCGCTGTCTATTTCCAGAAGTTCTCTCCGACAGCGTTGGCGGAAGCGACAGTGCGTCTTGCAAATTCTCGGGAGAGCGCGAAACGTATGGCGCTGGCGGGGAGCCAACGGGCAAAAGCGTTCTCATGGAGAAAGCATGTCGAGCAGATCCTGGGAGTGGCGCGGGAATTGGTAAGCCTGGAATCTTCTGAGTTCCGCGCGATTGCGCGGGTTTAGCAGGTCGTAGCCGGCAATTTCGGTGTGCTATGATGCGGAGAATTCCTGAATGAATCCCAGTGGACTCGTGGCAAGCCATTCCTCCTGACCTTCGTTCACCCGTATGAGAATCATTGTCAACGCCGACGACCTCGGTATGAGCGAAGAGGTGAACGGAGCCATTTTCGAGGGCATGCGACGAGGTGATATTACGTCCGCCACGATGCTGGCGAATGGCGCCGCCGTGTCACGCGCCGCCCAAAATCTGCAGCATTTTCCTGAATGCTCTTTTGGCGTACACCTGAACCTGACCGAGTTCCGGCCCGTCTCGACAGACTATGACACGGAGCTGTCGAAGATCCTGGACGCGGACGGATGTTTCAACGGCAACCGCATCCGCGAAGTTAAGATTGGCCGACGGATGTTGAAAGCGATTTACCGCGAGTGGTGCGCCCAGATCGAGCGTCTCATGCGACTTGGTGTGCATCCATCTCATTTCGATGCTCACCATCATGTGCACACGGTTCCGGAGTTGCTCCCGGTCCTGATGGCTCTTCGCAAGCGGTATCAAATCGATAAAGTAAGAATGAGTCGGAACATGTACGATGACAAGGAGCGGCCTTCGCAGTTCCTGCTGATTAAAAAGAGGTTCTACAATCTGGCGCTGAGGGCAATCGGATTCCGCACGACGCGCATTTTTACGGACCTTCTCACGTATGTGAATCTATGCGGCGAACATGCGCCGGGAGCCGCGACGGTGGAATTGATGACGCATCCGGGATCGAATCCCGGCGGGGAAGAAGCGAAGCTTCTGGATAGTAGCTGGACGAGCAAGCTCTCGTATCCGGCCAGCCTAATCAGCTACAACAACTTGTAGCCAGGACGATTTTTCATGTGGCAGACAGACTGGGCTCCCGCGACTCAAAATCAAACCAATTCCGGTGAGCCGCATTCTTCGACGCTTGTCCCCGCGGAGATCGGAGCAGTTTACAGTCTGTTCTGGATGGAGCATTGCGTCGAGTGCGCGGTGCCAGATTGCTACAGGATGTGCCCACTCTATCTTCAGCGCGAAGATCAGAAGTGCGCGCGCTTCAAGAGGGGCATTTCCCCTAACTGGCAATACCCCGGACTGTTCGAATATGGCGCCGAGGTCGAGTTTCGTCGGTGGGGAAAACTGGAGGCCAACTTCGGCGTCGGGGCGTTAACCGCGGGCCAGGCGCGCCTTTTGGATAATGTGGATCGCTCAGTTTTGCGGATCATCCGTCCCGTCTCGTCCTTGTTCAGTGGATTGAGCCCGAAGCGTCGACTAAACGGAGGATACGGGATATTGCGGGACTCCTGCCTGCAGGCACTCAGACTACGAAAACAGAGTTACGACGAATTCGTGATTGAGGTGTGGAATGTGGAGTCCCAGTCGGTTCGTCTGGTGATCGAGTGCTGGCAGCAGGGCCCGAAGTTCCGTACTTCGATTCTCCTCGAACCCGGCCGATCAACCTACCGGATTCCTGTGACTTCGATGAACGTTAATCTCTACGGACCCTTCGGGATGATCCGTGTGTATCCGGCAAACGACGCCGAAGCCCACTTGGTTTTTTCCTGGCTGGATTTCGTGAAGTACCGAGCATTGCCGAACCACGGTGGTGCTCTGAATGCTCCTGCTTCTCGGGTTTCGGCCAGCAAAGTGAAATGCGTGATATGGGACCTGGATTGCACTGCGTGGGACGGCATCCTAGGCGAACAAGAGGCAGAGAAAATTGCTCTGCGGCCGGATGCTCTTCGCAGCATGCGGGCTCTTGACGACAGAGGAATTCTGCAAAGCATTGCCAGCAAGAACGATTATGCCGTCACCTGGCAGGTTCTGGAGCGGCTTGGCGTGGCGGAGTTGTTCTTGCACCCACAGATCAATTGGCTCCCGAAAAGCGCTAATATCCGGCGGATCGCGAGCGCGCTCAATATTGGGACCGATAGTTGCGCGTTCATCGACGACTCTGCCTTTGAACGCGCGGAAGTAACCCATGAACTACCCGAGATTAGAGTATTCTCTGATTCCGATGTGCGGAACTTGCTAGACCGGGCGGAGTTCGACGTGTCCGTCACGGCGGAAAGCAAGCAGCGACGGTCCTATTACGCTTCGGAATCGCAGCGGAAAGCGCAGGCTGTGGAATCCGGCGTTGGCTACGAGGCGTTTCTGAAGGCTTGCGGGATGCAGGCTACGCTGTTCGTACCCACAGAGCGGAACCACGTGGAGCGTTGTCTGGAGTTGCTACAACGATCGAATCAACTCAATCTGTCGACCCACCGTTACACCGCAGAAGAGTTCGAAGGATTGCTGAGGCAGCCGGAAGTACTCTGCATTGGCACTTCGTGCCGCGATCGATTCGGCGAATATGGCATCATTGGATTTGCCTCGCTTATGCTTTCGAAGGACAGACTGGTACTCAAGGATTTCGTCCTCTCGTGTCGCGTAGCGCAAAAAAAAGTGGAAAATGCGTGGTTCCGCTGGTTGACGAATCAGGCTGCCACGACCGGTTACCAGGCCCTCTACGCACCCTATGTGAAGACAACCCGGAATGCGGTGCTTCTCAATTCATTCCTGGATGTCGGCTTCGTGCAAACAGACATACACGAAGCTGGTTCACTCCTGCGGTTGGATTGCAACGCGACTCCCCCATCTTCGGACATCGTGTCGATTCTGTCCGATCTGGCCGAACTCCGGTCGCCCGTTAGTTTTGTCGCGTCCTGACGCCTTTTCCCGGTAGAGTAGAAGCCGGAAGGTGGAGCGCCCCTCGCACTATTCCTTAGCTGATGATCAGAAACGGCACACGGTTCTTAGGTCCACTCCGTCCGCTTGCCAAGCGCGCGGCCAAATTTTGTTTTCCACGTTATTCGTGGCTGCTGGATCGGCTCAACTGGGAAGCGCGGCTGCAGGCGACCGCAAAACGGTTTCCCGCCGCTGATGCACTGCCGGCCCGCGAAGATTTGTACAACCATGTCAGTGACGCTCTATTGGACGGTGGCAGAAGGGCGATCGATTATCTCGAGTTCGGAGTGTTTGAAGGTGCCAGTATCCGCTTCTGGAGTTCGCTGAATCAGAATCCGGAGAGCCGCTTCTACGGGTTCGATTCGTTCGAGGGGTTGCCCGAGGACTGGCACGCCGGGAAGCGGAAAGGGGCATTCAGCACAGACGGCAAGCTGCCGAAAATCGAAGATCCGCGCGTAAGGTTTGTTGTCGGCTGGTTTCAAAAGTCGCTGCGCGGCTTCATGGATTCGTACCATCCGCAGAAGCAGCTTGTGATTCACATTGATTGTGACATCTACTCATCGACGTTGTATTGCCTGACGACCTTGGACCCGCTTCTTATACCCGGCTCACTGATAATGCTGGATGATTTCTTCGATGCGCTCCACGTGTATCGCGCGTTGTCTGACTATTGCTCAGCGTATCTTCGCCAGTACAAAATACTGGCGCGAACGCACGAGTTGGGGCATGTCGCGATTGAAATGCTCTAGTTCCCGGCGAACTCCCCTCTGCCAATCTCTCGCGGCCTTAACGCAATGTGCCGATTGGCTGGTGCTGCCTCATTCCATAAAGTAAAACGACGCTTAGCGCCAGAAGAGCCCAGGTTTCGTGGGGCATAATGACGCAGTTCCATGCCCACGAGTCCGTCAGTGCGCCAGGGATGCGTCCCTTAATGGCCTCTTGCTGGAGAAAAGCGGCGCCGGGCAACAGGAAAGGCACCATCAGAAGCAAGGCTACCCTTGCAATTCTGTTTGCCTGTTGATCGAGATTCGCCATGCACCAACACAGCGGCACGGTCAACAGTGCTGCGTCATAGAAGCGATGATAGACGGGCAGCAGAGCGATTGCAGAGATCGCTCCTAGCGCAAGCATCTTTGTCGCGCGGTTTTCCTCTTTTATAACGGCGTAGAGCCAAACGCACGCTAGGATCCCACACACGGCGAAGGCCCAAAAATTTGATGATCTGGAATTCCCAGTGATGGAAAAGAACGGAACCTGCAAGTTAATCAGCGTGAAGCGGCTGGGATTGTCCGATGCGAAGCTGTCAATGTTGTTCGCGTTGACGAACCCTTTGGCGTTGGTGAGGTAGTCGTGAAGCCAGGGAGTGCCGTGAACGTATAAATAAAGCAGTGCGATGAAATTCAGAGCAGCGGTGGAACTCACTGCAAGTGTGAATAGCCGCCAGCGTTTCCGCGCGAGATAGTAAAGGACCAAAAAAGCCCCGAGATGCGGCTTGATTGCACAGGCTATTCCGAAAAGAACACCGGAGGCGTTTTCATGCTGAGTGTTCGCAGCCCAGATCGCAACTGCGCACAAACCGATCACAAGGATGGTGGGGTTTCCGCTGGCGAGCCCGGTGTGGAATGGACCTAGTACTAGGCAGGTCGCTATGAACGCCAGCGTGCGAGGCTCGGTGAGCCGAAACTCAGAAGTCGCTGCCAAACTCCACACCGTCGCCGCGAAGGAGATCAGCAAGACGATCATCCACGCAATCTTGGCGGTTTTCCAGGGCAATGCGGCTACCGGAGCCATGACTACAAGACCTCCGGGAGGCGGAGCAAGATGTGTCCGAATGTCGTTAGTATCTAAACGGCTTAACCCCTGTTGCCACCAGAGGGCTTGGAAATTCTTCGCGCTGGCGGGACTCTTTCCTTGTAGCCAAAGTTTCGACGCGGTGTAGTTCTGCGACAGGTCGTTCCAAGTGCCGCGCTCTTGCATGTACCGCAAAGGCCCCCGGACAACGAACTCCGTCGCCGCAAGAAAAATCAAGATCCACAAAAAAACTATCAAAGTTCGGGAGGGACGAGTTTGGGTCGTCACAGATGGGAGACCACTTCCATTGGAGGTTACCGTGAACACGCCCGGCGAAGGGCATGCACGACGCTTTTCTGATCCTCTGCGGCAATGTCAGCAAAGAGCGGAAGAATGATACCTTCACTCTGGGCGCGTTCGCTCTCGATTAGGTTCGGGCAACTTCCCGCGGGTTTGCAGTCCGTTTGCGTACAGCGCCAAGTGCCCGATGCCTGGTATGCCGGCTCCAAGTGTGCGCACATGATCCCGCGTCGTGTGGCCACACCTTCATCAAGCATTTGTTGCATCACGTGGAGTTGGTCAACATTTTTGGGGAGACGCACGCAATAGCTTTGCCAGTTCGTTCGGGCCCAGTTTGGCTCGCGCGGAACCGTAAGTCCCGGAACATCGGAGAGCAACGCGTCATAGCGCTCAGCGAGCTTCCGGCGATGTGCCACCGCTTCGGGGAGTCGCTTCAGTTGTTCCCGGCCGATGGCGGCCTGGATATCAGTCATCCGGTAATTGAAGCCGAGTTCGGGATAGGATTCGAACACCACCTTTGGCGAAGCGTGCCGGACGGTGTCAGGGGTGCTCATCCCATGTTGACGCCACAATCGGAACTTGCGATCCATTTCGGAGTCAGCAGTGGTCAGCATTCCACCGTCACCGGTGGTGAGCAACTTTCGCGGATGGAATGAGAAGCAGGCCACGTCGGCATGAGGTTTGCCGATCTTCTCCCAATCGCCATCCCACAATATCTCGCTACCGATGGCACAGGCGGCGTCTTCCACGACTCGAAGTTTCTGTTTATGTGCAATCTGGAGAATGGCGCCGAGATCGCAAGGCATGCCGATTTGGTGAACGCACAGGATGGCACGCGTGCGAGGGCCAATAGCCGCTTCGATTTTGCTCGGGTCTATGTTGAATGTATTGGGCTCGATATCCACGAACACGGGCAAAGCGCCGCAGTAGCGAATGCTGTTCGCCGTGGCGATGTAAGAGTGGCTCACGGTAATGACTTCATCACCAGGACGAACTCCAACCGCAAGCAAGGCGAGGTGAAGCGCTGTCGTGCCACTGGAGACGGCGCACGCGTAAGGTGAGCCTACGAAAGCGGCGAATTCTTTTTCGAATGCTGCGACTTCCGGCCCCTGAGTTACCCAGCCGGAAAGAATAGCCCGTTCGGCTGCCAATACTTCTTCACGGCCAAGGTCGGGACGAGCAACTGGAATGAATTGTTTAAGCATCGGCAGGGACTTCTCTGGGAGTCTGCCCACAAGATAATACAGTTGCGCGAAAGAATCCTCGCATATCAGGCGACTGCCGCATCTGTCTGACGTTCACCGTGCCACCACCCCACAAGACGACGCAACCCTTCTTCGATCGATACAACCGTTTGGAATCCAAGCAATTGTTTTGCTTTCGAGACGTCGGCAAGACGCCGAGGAACTGGATTCACCTTGCGTTCGGGACCATATTCCGGCGCTGCGTTCGAGCCCATCACGCGCAGGAGCAGATGAGCGAGGTCATTGAGGCTGGTCTCGGTTCCGCTGGCGACATTGAACACTTCATCGCTCACTCCTGATTCTGCAGCGGAGATGTTTGCGCGGGCGATGTCTTCGGCGAATATGAAATCCATCGTCTGTTGGCCATCACCGAAGATCAGAGGTCCTTTACCTTCAGCGATGCGCTCCATCCATCGGATGAGGACCTCGGTGTACACCCCGTAAACATCCATACGCGGTCCGTACACATTGAAATAACGGAGCGCAACATACGAGAGGCCATACATTTCGTAAAAACTCCGCAGAAGCGCTTCATTGAAGGTCTTAGCGGCTCCATAGAAGGTGCGGTTGTGGTACGGGTGATGGCTTTCAGAGGTGGGGAACTCATCCGCCATCCCATAGACAGAGGCCGATGATGCTGCCACCATTCGGCGCACTTTGGCTTTCACCGCAGCTTCGGCAACGTTGAAGGTGCCGTCGACCAGAACCTCGAGCGCCAAACGGGGGTTCTCCGCGCACTGAGTGATGCGGAGGCCGGCTTGATGAAAGACGAGATCTACGCCCTCCATGGCCTTGGCGAGCAGTTTGCTATCGCGGATATCACCCTCGATGATAGTCACTCGGCCGCTGGCGAGCGCGCCTGCGAGGTTTTCGCGACGTCCACGGATGAAATTGTCGAGCACGACAATTTCCCGCACATCACGCTCCACTAGCTGATCGGCAATGTGCGAACCGATCAGCCCCGCGCCGCCCGTAATTAGAACCCGCCGGTTCCTCATCTAGGTGACCCCCGCAAAGTTGGAAAAATGGAAACACGATTCTATCAAGGCTTGCGACTAGCTCAAGTGCTGAACGGTAGATCCGGTACTCGCCTCAAGCCGGTTTTTCAGTTGTGCCAGGCTCAGGCCTTTAATGGCAAGCAGCAACATGCCTAGGGCAATGTTGGCGACATACACCCATGCATGGATGACGACGGTGAGCGCCAGAGCCCCACTAGCCGTGATCCCAGCCAATTCGAACGCCTTCGTGCCGAACAATTCATACGTGCCGAGGCCACCGGGAGCTGCGGGAATCATTAGGCCTAATCCTAGGATTGCTGAAGCTACGACTGCCGACTTTAAAGATACTGATAATCCCAGCGCCCCGGCCATGCCCCAGATCAGGCCGGCTTCGGTTGTCCATATCATTCCTGTCAGCGCTAGCAACATCGTCATGCGCGAGGCTGAGCTTACGGCATTGAGTCCATCGGCAAACGATGTCAGGACGCGATCGACATTCCGTTGCAGAGACAGCACACCCACGAACTGTAAGGCGCTGCGGACGTAACGAATCAGAATCTGCGACTTGTATCGGAGGATTACCAGAATCGCGAGAGTCCCTCCAAAAACCGAAATCGCGACGCGTAATACCTCAATCACCCAGTGCGGCGGTCGCAACGCCCACACTGAGAAAAGAACCATGCCGATGAGGGCCAAGCCATCCAGGAGCTTTTCCACAGCGAGAGTTGCAAGCGTACGACTGCTCTCTGCGAAGGAACTCCTATTTTCCAGCAGAACGCAACGAGAGATATCACCCGCACGCCCAGGCAACAGGAAGTTCGCCATGTTTCCAATGCCGAGTACCGTGAGGCATTGCCCAAAGCGAGGACGAGACCAAGAAGGGAATATGAGCTGCCACCGCCAGGCACGCAACGGCAGGTTAATGAAGAGAACGGCTAGAGGCACAAGGAGAAAGGGTCCACTGAGCCGCCCGAGAGTGCTCCAGGATTGTCTGAGATCTACTTGGCGTAGCACAAGGGCAATGCAACCCAGTCCGAGGAGGAGACCAATAATGGCCGACTGGAAGCGGGAGTTACGTCCCAAAGCGCCGCTCCAGTTTGGCGACTTGTGGATTGGCCAAAGAATCCGATTCTGAAGTTTCTTCCAGAAAGTAAATCGGGCGATGCCGGGCGGATTCCAGCGTCCTCCAGAGATACTCACCCAGTATGCCGAGCATCATCATCTGCACTCCGCCGAGCACAAGTACGACCACGATGAGCGAGGCCCAGCCTTGGACGGGCGTGCGAGTCATCAAGCGGATGACGATTACGAGCAGCGCATATGCGAAGCCGAGCAGGCTGCACGCCATTCCAAGGAACGACATCGCGCGGAGTGGAGCATAGGAGAACGAGACGAACGCGTCCGTGGCTGCCTTCAACTTTCGTTTCAGCGTCCATTTCGAAGTCCCGGCGGCGCGGCGCTCCTTCGTGTACGTGATTTGCCCTGCCGAGAAGCCGAGCCGGGCAATTTCCCCGCCAAGGCTGAGGTCGCTTCCTGCGGACTGCAACAAGGCGTCCAGTGCTCTCCGGTCGAGAAGAGCAAAGTCTGATCCGCGAGGGGGAAGATTGACCTCTCCCAGTAGATTCAGCAGGCGGTAAAAAGCATTTGCGAGGAAAACGTCGAGCGGCGATACGCCTTTTCGTTCTTCCCGGACAGCCCACACCACATGATGCCCGCGACGCCACCCTTCAAGCATTTGTAGTATCAACTCTGGTGGATCCTGCAAGTCAGCAGCCAGAAACACAGCGCATCTGCCGCGAGCCTGCCCGAGTCCAGCCAGAATGGCGACGTGGCTTCCAGAATTCCGCGCAAGCCGCGCGTAGCGAAACATGGGATTTTCCTGACAGAATTGCTTTAACAGTTCCGGCGAACGATCGGAGGAATGATCGTCCACCAGAATGATCTCCGTGACCAGCGGGGTAAGCCGTTCGGCGAACGAGCAGAGGCGATCGTGAAGTGCCGGCAATGCGGCCTCTTCATTGAAAACCGGGATCACGATACTCAGTTCCGGATCATCCATAGCTTTTGAATTCGGGTCTCAGTGTAAAGGAACTACGAGCCAGTTCGGGGAGCATTTTTCAGAAGACTTTTTGCGCAATCCGCCACCCATGCAGGATCGACTGTTCGGTCGACCCATAGATTGACGATCCGGCGGGCGAAACGCTCGGCATTCGGGCAAGCATCTGCTGGCCGGAAGAAATCGTTGACCGGCCAGTACAAATTCGAGACGTGGAAGCCGTCTCGCCGCACCGCTTCGCTGAAGGTGAAGAGCTGATCGGGGAAGTTAACCAACAACGAATAGCGCCAGCAGACGCCGCTTTCTCTCCATCCAGTCAACCTTTGCCAATCTCCTTCCGATAAAACAGAGTCATACACGTTCGCATTTCGGGCTCGATGCTCCAGGGTGCCCGGCAGCTTTCCCCATGCATTCAGAAGGGCTGCTGGGTTCTTCATCTGCCGCGAGTACAAAGGCGCGAAGGCCGGCTGCAACTTGAGAAAGGCACTCGAGATCTCATTGACAGCGCGAGTTCTTAACAGAGCAACCAACGAGTGATGAAGGTTCCGGTAGCTAAGCGCGAGAATCTTGGCCCGATCCCCGTCAATTTCTGGAGGCAATGGGTCCGACTCGGTGAGTTCCCCGAGCAGTTCCGCTAATTTCGGCGGCCGCACTGATAAAGCTCCACCACCACATTCGAGGATCTTAGTGGGATTGAAGCTATATACCGACATCTCGCCGACGGAACCTGCTGGTGTGCCATCTGGCAGTCGCGCCCCCAGAGCCTGCGCCAAGTCCTCAATCAGAACGATGTTTCGTGCACGGCACCATGCGGCAAGTGGACGCAAATCGGTCGTTTGCCCAAAGAGATGGATGAATAGCACGGCACACGTACGCGGGGTCCACCGCTGCTGGATGGTCTGCAACGTCGGCATTCCGGTCGCGGGATCTATATCGGCAAATCGCGGCGTGACTCCGGCCAGCAGCGCGGCATTGGCGGGAGTCGCGCAGGAGATCGAGGGAAGGATGACTTCGGCGCTCTGATCATTGTCAACCAGTTTCCGCGCGATTTGATACCCACGATAGAGAGCAGTCGCAGCCCTCCCGAACCATTGGACCGCGGCCGCCCCGGTCTGGCGTGACAAATCGGCCTCGACCGGCTGAAGTATCTGGTCCGTTTCGGTCTCTTGGACAAGTGAACTCAAATCGTTTGCTCCTGCTGCCTCCGCCATCGGCTGGCGGCCTGAGAAATAGTAACCCACTCAACGTTGTTTCCCGCGTGCTGCAGGCTATCCTGGAAGGACAGAAGATTGGTGCACAGGGCAGCGGCCGAGCGGGAATAAAGCTGGTCTTCTCCTTGAGTCGCCAACACTTCGTCGGGATGAAAGATCATTACCCAGATATGTAATTGAGAGGTCGAAAAGTTGCGAGTATTCTCCCAGTTTTGGAGGGCGTTTGCAAAGAGCTTCGGATGCACGGCGGGGTTGATGTAGCGGACTCGCGGAGAAGCATCGTACGGCGCCTGTAACATCCATGTGTTCATGGGAAGCTCGAGCATTGGGCGCTCGCGCCCTGACTCGCACACATCGGTTGAAGAGGGAAAGTAGGGATGATTGGGAGCGCCCTCCCAGTTCATCGGATGCCTCGCACCGCCGATGCGACCGGGAATTGCTGTTGAATCACTGAGAAATCCGAGCCGCTCCACCGTGGTATAGGTTTCTGTCGTGTGCCAGCCTTCTCCATGGCGGAAAGAAGTTGTGGGAAGGCTGGTTCGCACCTGGGTCCAGAGGCGTTCCAGTTCGTCCTTTGCTTCTGCGGGGTCGGTGATGATGACGGCTACCTCCTCGGGCCGGAGCTGGCGGTAAAGATGGGGATGCCACCCTACCTCGTGACCGGCTTCGCGGACGCTCGCCCACCAAGAATCGTATTTCTCGATCAAATACACCGCATCTCCAAGAATGCTTTCTAATTGGCCATCTGCCCGAACAAACCATGTGATCGGAATTTTGCCAAGCAAGGGGCACCATCTGGTTTGGTCGAATGAGCGTTGCAGATTCTCGAGGCCCTCCCATTTCAGCGTTTGGCGGTTGGTGACCTTTCCGCTAAGTCCATCGGGATCGGTGTCTACGGTCAGGCAGACCAGATGCGGCTTCACCGAATGTAGCCCTCGACTCCTTCATGGAAAAGCTGTACGCAGAATTCGAAAGCACGGTAATCATGGCGGAGTAAAACGCGTGGGGAGATTTTTTTGGCGATGCGGAAGATTTCTTCCGGCGAGTAGTAGAAGAGCTCCGGATTGCGGAAGTCCACATAGGTGGAGAGCATGTCGATCGAAACCGAAACCCGCGTGTGCTGAAACGACAGTTCCAACGCTCGCTGCATCACCTGCATGTTGTCGGACTTCTGATAACGATTGTTCAGTACCTGCGACATCAAGATCGTATCGTGGGTTCCTTCGATACCTTCGACGAACATGTTACGAAGTGTGAAGGTTCCATTGGGATAAACCCTGCGGCACCGGTCTATATATTCCGGAACGATATCATAGCCGTGGTACGAACAGGCTTGTTGGTGGTCCAGTAAATATTTGTAGAAATCGGCAAGCCCGCACCCAATCTCCAGGATAGAAGGGTTCAAACCACGCAGAGCCGAAGCGTGAACGCTGTGACGCATGGCTTGTTTCGCTTCACTGCCTGAGTTGAGCGAAGCCAACGTAGCACCGTGTTCGGCGATCCGCTGTTGGTATCGACGGACGACCTGGCCGACGTCATCCGGATCGAGGACCGGCGCCGTCATAAATGCGTCAACTCATGAAATACGAGCAGTTCCGCTGCGTGGCGCATGGTTCCGTCAGAATATCGGATCGAGATCTGGCGGCAGCCGCGGTCTGCGCACGCAACGGCTTCCTCCAAATTCTTGCCGAGAGTTACCAAAAATCCAGCCCGATCGGACGTGCTGTGCAGCGGTCCGATGGTTGTGCCGGGTTGTACCGTGACAGCGACATCGAGAATGGACTTGTCGTCCGCGAAAGTTCCAGGAATGTAGATGTTCTCCACGATGCCAGGAGGGAACACCAGGAACCGATAATCGGCTCCCCGGGTGGCAGTCGGCGTGAATTGCAGAGGAGCCATGCCACATGCCATGCGGCACGATTCAACGAATTCATTCACGCCACTGACGTGAAATGCGATCTGGGGCGTGTGCCCTCCGCCAGAGCGGGCGCCCAGTTCAAAGAGCACCGGACCCTCCTTGGTATAAGCGAACTCAACGTGAGCGACACCCTGGGTTAAACCCAAGGCCGTCACGGCGCGGTGGCACATGTCCGAGACTCTTCTTTGCTGTGCAGACGTCAACTCAGCCGGATATTGCACACTCACATCGACGCGGTATGGCAATAGCGACTTGACCTTCTGCCCGACGCACAGGACCGAAGTCTTTCCCTGCCAGATCAGCACTTCGGCGCTGTGCTCTGTGCCATCAACAAAGGGTTCGATCACGACAGCCGAATCGGACAGTCCCCCGGACCTGGCGCCGGCGAAAGCGGCCGCGACTTCACCGGCTGAATTGACGCGGGTGACGCCGCGGGATCCGCCGAAGCTGCGGTCGGGTTTGAAGATGAGAGGGAAACCTATCTTCGCCGCAGCCCGCTCGGCTCCTTCCAACGTGGTAACGACTTCGAAATCGATCGAATGCCCGGGAAGGTTGCGCCAGCGGTCGCGCATGGCGGCCTTACTGGTCGCGTGGGCGGCCGCTGCTTCTGAGATCGAGGGTAATCCCATGCGAGCGGAGATTCTTGCGGCGGCACGAATGCCAACCTCCGCCATCGACACCACGCCATCTATTCCGCCGAATGTGTTGATCGCTTCGATTAATGCATCGCAATGGTTCAGATCGATGGGAAGGGGGTGATCGGCTGCCTTTAGTCCGGGTGCATCGGCATCTCGATCTGCAACCAGCGTGAAGAAGCCGGCTTCACGCGCGGCTAGAATGGAGGGCACGTTATAGCGTCCGCCACCGAGGATGAGGATTCGGTTTGAGCGCATAGTCGGGTGTCGTGAATTAGCTGGCGGTCCCAGACGCGGCGGTCCCCGCCATTTGAGGGGCCACAAGCCTCCGGTTGATTTCAGCCTGGACGCGCCGCACCCGTTCCGCATCGGCTTCGTTATAGCGGAACCGTACTCCGCCGTGACCGTCGCAGACACCTATGATCCGGCTCGGATGATGCACGCTGTCAACAACCACGTCTCCGCAGGCGCCCATTGCTCCTCCTGCAACCACGGGAACGCCGTCCAGTTTCTCCCAGCCGAGAGCATCTTGCGTTTTCATCAACGACTCGTGCGCGGACGAGAGAGCGCCCGTCAGGGCCGGCCAGATATTCACGCGCAGGAGAAGACATCCGCGGTGCTGCGCCTCGGCGATTGCCTCCGGCAGAATACCGCCGATGCCTGCGTCCAAGACATACGTCTTGGGCGATAGGCATTGTGCCAAATTTTGATCGAACCATGGCTCGCCAGCCGGCCAGACAACTACTACAGTCGCTTTCGACACCGCGTCCGACGCTTGCTCAGTATTTGCCAGGACCGACGTAAGGTTCAGCTTCGCGCCATCGAGGGAGAGGCTTCGCAAAGCGTCCAGCGCGCTCGGGACGCGCGTTTGCTCCGGATCGAGTATCACCGTGACCTGTGCCCCGCGCTCGGCGAAGCGCAAGGCAAGAAAGCGGCTGCGTGGATGATCTCCAGCAATTGCAATCTCGGACTCATCAAGGATTTCATCCAGTAGCCGGACAACCTGGTCCTCGACGGCCTCCACCCAAACCCGGCTGTCCGAGTAGGTGAGCAGCTTTGTTCTGTTCAGCGCGTTCCGAGCCGTTTCGTCTGCCTTTGCTGGACCGAAAGGCTTGCGGTCCACGTCAAGTAAAACGACGTCCACCCGGCCATCCGCGGCCTTTAAAACGGTTTCCAGCTGGCGGTCGTCACTCAACTCGGCGGAGCCGACGACATGCGATTGAGTGGAGTGAATATTTCCTGAAACTGCGAATTCCTCGTGCCGCCTATCGGCGACGACCAGGTTCAACGTCGAGAATTTGCCCGCCTTCAAGGCGCGAGCCCGGAGTTCCTTGAGTAAGAGTTCCAAAGCCTCCAGGTGCGTTTTGTCCTTGCCCATTTCGACGCGGAACGCGGGAATCGACAGCACCCGAGTCATCTTCAGTGTGGCTAATTCGTGGCTAAGCCGCTCGAGCATGTCGTCGGGGGCGGAAACCTGGTCTTCCTGGCAGAGACGAACGATCAAATCGCGTGTGTCGATTTGGTGCTTGTGCGCATAGCGCTGGACTTTGTCGGTGAAGGACGAATGGAACTGGGCCAAGCCCCCCGTGACCGCCACCGGATCGATGCCGCGCTTGCCCAGCAAGGGTTGTATTAGTCCCTGGCCCACATCCATGGCGGCTTTCAGATCGACGTGCGACAGCAATCCGCGGCGCTGCAGAATCGCCACCAACACTTCCGTGACCGTGTTTCCAGCCGAACGTCCCATTCCCTGCAGGGAAGAATCGACGAGCACCGCACCCTCATCGATGGCGCGCAACGTGTTTGCCATGGCGAGCGAGAGATTGTCGTGCCCGTGATATCCGAGAGGAGAAGAGCTCTCCGCCTTGGCGGCCTGAAAATAAGCCGCCACGGAATCCGGGTCCATGCTACCGGCAGAGTCGACGAGGCACGCAATGTCGGCGCCCCAGGAATGAACCTGCGCGACAACCTTTCCGAACTCTGCCGGAGTCACCGCATAAGACTTCATCGCGTTGTAAGACACGAGGAATCCAAGTTCCTTCGCGAGCGCGATGTACGGTTCAGCCTGGGCGGTTTCGGTCACGTTCGTGCCAATGCGGACGAATGCCATGCCATAGCGCGCCGCAAGACGAAGATCTTCCTCGCGTCCAATGCCGGGAATGAAAAACATTCCCCATTTCGCGAGCTTCAGCGCCTGCGCAGTGGCTTCCATGTATTCTTCGTCGCTGGCGGCCGCCGCGCCTTTTCCCGCTTGGGAAGCATACAGACCGAGTCCATGGCCAACTTCTATCCAGCGAAACCCGACTCCTTCGAGAGCTGTCGCGATGTTCGCCGTGTCTTCTGCCGTGAATTGGAAGTCGATGAGATAAGAGCCGTCGCGCAGCGTGACTTCTAGAATGTCGGGAACTACCGAGAATGTGGGCATGGCTAAATCCTGACGCGCTGTTTCAGTGCGACACCGCGATCTGCGGTTTACTGCCGACTACGGCTCTCACGGCCTCCCCAACCTGAGCAACCGCCTCGGGCGAAAGTTCGGGATAAAGCGGGAGCGACAAAACCTGCGCTGCCGCCGCTTCCGCTTCCGGAAAAGCTCCGGGTCCGTAGCCCAGATCAGCATACGCCGGCTGCAGATGGACTGGAACCGGATAGTGAATGCCCGTCTGAATTCCGTCATCGTTCAGAGCTGCCTCTAAGTGATCACGTTGTTTTGATCGGACGGTATAGACGTGATACACGTGCCGGGCCCAAGGCATCTCAGTCGGAATCTCCAGATCACAATCTGCGAGCAGTTCGTTGTACTGCACGCACAAGCGCGCGCCGCGACTCGGTCCATTGCTCAAGATGACGCAGTTTCACCCGCAGAACGGCGCCTTGAAGCCCTTCCATGCGGTAGTTGTAACCACGGAGCAGGTGGTGATACTTCCGATCCTGTCCCCAGTCGCGCAGCATGCGGATGGTGCGTGCGTAATCCGGGCTGCTGGTAGTGACAGCACCAGCTTCGCCATAAGCTCCGAGATTCTTTCCTGGATAGAAACTGAAGCAGGCCATATCGCCGATGCTGCCAACTGGGCGTCCTTTATATTTTGCGCCGTGTGCCTGGGCAGCGTCCTCGATGACGATCAGTCCATGGCGGTCGCGCGATCTGCATGATCCGGTCCATGTCGGCCGGTTGCCCATAAAGGTGCACAGGCAGCAGAGCTTTGGTTCGCGGCGTGATGGCGGATTCGATCTTTGCGGGATCGAGAGTGAAAGAACGAGGCTCGATATCGACAAGCACTGGCCGAGCGCCTGCATAGAGGATCGCGGCCACGCTGGCGACAAAGGTAAATGGAGTGGTGATGACCTCATCGCCGGCGCCGATGCCAGCAGCGAGCAACGCCAGATGCAGGGCGCTGGTGCCCGAGTTCAAGGCGACGCATTCGGCTGTTGAGCAGTACGCGGCGAATTCCTGTTCGAATGCCACCACCTCTGGTCCGAGAACAAACTGGCCGCTTTCGAGAACCCCACTAACCGCGGCATCAATCTCAGCCTTGATGCTGCGGTACTGCGCCTTCAAATCGAGATACCGTACTTTGACGTTTGCCATTCGCTACTTGATCAAGTGCTTCCGGTCGTCCTAAGTTATGCTGTCGCCTCGAGCGCAGTCAGACGCAGTTCCACAGGACGTCCATGTTGGGCCATTGATTGCGATGCCGCCTGCAGGATTTCGACGACCCGCAGTCCAGCGCTACCACCTGTGATCGGCTCCTCGCTTTGAAGAATGCAATGCAAGAAGTGATCGATCTCGCGCCGGAGAGCCTCAGTGCCATCAATCTGCGGGGCCAGCATGTCTCCCGTGCGGTAACCCACAAGCATTTGATAGAGCTTTTCCGGATTCTGATGATTGTTGAGCGTGATGCCTTTGTCGTAGACCTTGATCTTCTCGCCTTGCTCGATGTCGTCGTAGACCACCATCTTGCGGTGGCGCCAATCAATGTGCGCCGCACTTTCACTGGCGCCAGCCAGTTCGCATGAATGTGCGCGATCTGGTTGCATTGAAAAAATAGTGTGAGGTATGCGATGTTCTCGGTTCCTCCGCGACGTGGCGATTCCTGTCGCGGAGACCGCGCAGGGTGAAACGGCAGAACAATCCATGATCGCAGAGATCGTGCACCGCCAGATCCCAAAGCACGTTCATATCGTGCTGAAATAATCCGAGATTCACGCGAACCGCATCGTAATAGTAGATCTCCCCCAGTCCGCCGCTCTCGACCAGTTCTCGAATCTTGCGAACGAGCCGGTGTAGACGAAACGTGTGATCCACCATCAGCACACGGTTGCGCTTTTGCGCCACTTCCATCAAGTGCTGCACCTGGCTGGCGTCCGAAGCGAGTGGCTTCTCGACGAGTACGTGCTTGCCCTGCTGGAGCGCACGCAAAGCTAGTTCATAGTGGGTGGAAACGGGAGTGGCGATGGCCACAGCGTCGATCGAGGGATCCTCGATCAGTTCACGGAAATCTCGAGTGGTCCTGACAGTTGGATACCGGCTCGTCAGGGCCGCAAGGCGGTCTTCGCGGAGATCACTCACGCAAGCGACCTGTGTCTCCTTCGCCTCGAAAAAATTGCGTACCAGATTCGGTCCCCAATACCCGTATCCGACGATCCCAATCCGAATCAAGACTCCTCCTCAGCCCGCAGTTCTCTCCGACTCCTGTGCCGCGCGCGAACAAGCCGTCCCAGACGCGCAGGAATGCCTTTTGCAATCTGGTGATCGGGGATGTCGTGCGTGACCACGGCTCCGGCACCGATGAACGCGCCTTCTCCGATCGTGACTCCGCCAGAATGACCGCGCCGCTACCAATCGATGCTCCCCGCTTGACGCGTGTAGGTACGACTTGCCAATCGTTT
This sequence comes from uncultured Acidobacteriota bacterium, assembly GCA_963712365.1. GTDB lineage: Bacteria > Acidobacteriota > Terriglobia > Terriglobales > Acidobacteriaceae > Sulfotelmatobacter. The sequence continues at coordinate 14,832 of CAVQHO010000015.1, read as the reverse complement.
TCCGATTGCACCGACCGTCGACCGTAGCGCGCGGATACAGATCGTTGATGAACATCACTCCATGACCAACGAACACGTCGTCTTCGATGGTTACCCCTTCGCAAATAAAGGTGTGCGAGGAAATCTTGCAGCGGCGTCCGATGCACGCGTTTTTCTGCACTTCGACAAAGGCGCCGATTTTGGTCTCGTCACCCACCGTGCATCCGTACAGGTTCACCAAATCTGGCTGGAAGATTTTTACATCCTGACCAAGAACAACGTTGGCGGAAATTGGCATGAAGGCTATTGTATCTGGCACCCAAAAGCAAAAAACGCACGCAGACGAACCAATCCGACATGTAAAAACGGAAGCAACACGCACCATACAACAGAATCGCCAGTGCATCAACCTGCAACGGGAATGTGGCGATCTGCCCTTCAATACTCTTTGGACAAATCGAGTTTGTCGAAATCGGTCTTTACAGCTTAGAGTAGCGATTAATTCCGCAAAGCCATTCGACCAAACAGCAGACGAGGAGTCCATGTTTCAGCAAACGAGCGAACCGGTACGCTGCTCCGTTCCCTACAACCGCACTTGAGAGCTGTCACAGCATGTGCCGGGGCCTCAATACTAGCTCTCGCACTGTTTGCTTCGCCTCACCACGGGCCGTACGCGACGGCATCGGAATCAACTCCCCTGGCTAGCAATATGGTTCGAACTCCCGGTGATTTGAATTGGCGCCAGAGTCCCACACTCCGGGCTTCGTCTGCTCGGCAAAAACTCAGTCACACTCGTTCCATGTCCTCCGGGAGTAATTGCAGTGAGCCCTGGTATTACGTCTATATCTCGGGCACGGGAAATCCAGAGGCCGTTCGGGTCACCGGAGGAAGCTGCAAAGGGGATTACCGGCCAGGGACCCTGGAGTTCACCACCGCGAGTTCGCATCCTTCCGGGTATGTAATTGGCAGCGCGTCCAGTGGAATTCAGGAAGCTTCGATTGCGGCGCGCTTTGTTCCGACGAATCCGGCGGTGTGCCGCAGTCCGGCCGGGTGGATATTACGCCAGGCGAATACAACGTCTTTGCTCCGATTTCGATTCGCGCATCGAGCCAGACCGTCGACTTTGGCGGATCCATCCTGAATTGCTACACGCCGAATGACGCCTGCGTGTTTGTCGGTGACCATGGGCCATCGAGTGCATACGAGAACATTACTCTGCTGAATCCTCGCGGACGGCCCATGATGGTGGCGGGTACAAAGCCATTCATCGAGGTCAACGCCCAACAGACTCGGGTATTCAATGTGAGTACGCGCCGGGCGCTCCCGGACAACAGCTTTGGCTCCTATGTGCAGGTGGATGACGATCAGGCGTTCCTGCTCGACGGTTTGGATGCGACGCTCGGCAAAGGCGTGACATGTAGTCCCGCTTTCTGTGGTGCGTTCGTTACCGCCCCTGGGCCATTTAATCACTGGTCGGCGGTCGGATGGCTTAAGCACCTGGTACTGTCATTGCAGTGTTCGGGAAAGGCGTGGAATGGCTTTCCGGCAATGGCTTGCGCATTTCAGACAGCGTGATTCAAGGTTGGTCCGTTTTTGGTGTGCGGGTCAGCAACCAACGCGGAGGGTTTGGCGGATTCATCTCAGAAAACGTATATTACGAGGCGTCTTCGGCTTGCAAGGACTATAGCCCGCTCGGAAATGTAGGAAACGCCGCCATCCTGGCAGAGGGTGTGGAGGTTAAGCTCAGCGGAGTCGCTGCGAACGGTGCTTCCGGAGCATATCCAAACTGGGGTGCGGCCTCTGGCCCGCACGCTTGGCTCTACTGGGTGGTCCCGGTTCACTCGAACTATGGAGAAGGGATTCCTCTGCCAGCGGGTTACGCATTTAAGAACGGATCAGGAAGAATCAAAGGCACGTTCGCCAAAATTGCCGGAGCCTCGAGTTACAAGATTCTCAGAATCGACTGGGACGAACGCTCTCCCCGTCCGTTTCCGGAGGGCACAGGCAAATACCTTGTTGGGACGGTTCAGCAAAATTCGTGCTCGACTTTAGCCTGTTCATTCACCGACAACGGCGGAGAACTCTCTTCCTACACCAATCAAGCCGAGGATCTTAACAGGAACCTCTATATGCCTCGTCTGGACTTCTGGCCGGGCGCAATCGTGATCAGTACAAGCCAGGATAAATCGACGGCGAATCTGTCCAGCTTTGCGCCACCATTGAAGGCCGATGTGTTGGGCGCGGGAGCCATCGTGAGCACATATCCTCCCGGAGTCGTGACTGGAGAAGCAGGCGTCCTGATTGGGACTGGGGCAACACCTCCTGCGGCCGCAAACCTTGTGGCTCTTCAAACCAACGATACTTTGGGAATACCGGGGGCCACGATTATGAAAGCTGCGAACGGCTTGACGACTCCCGAGAACGGACACAAGGGAAGATTGAATTTCGGGCACCATGGCCTAATAACCGGTTTCACCCCGCTTATAACCCTGGCGGATAGCGAATGGGGAAAAACCTGGGCGTCGACGAATCATCGGCCGGCGGCGGACCAAAACGATCTCGATATCGGCTACGAAGGTAAGGGCGATGTCTTTTATTCCCGTGCAGAGAAGGAAATACGGGAATACGTCGGAAAACTGCCCGATGGAAATCCTCCGGAGAAACTGACCGCATCGACTAAAACCTTCAACGTGCCAGTCACGATCAACGGCGACCTTACCGTTACTGGCAAGTGCGCAGGATGTGGCGGGCTCGGAGGCCGAGTTGGTTCGTCCGGGCGAGGGGCGGTGTCGCTCAGCGGCCAGGCCGCGGCGGTCGCCAGAACGAGCCTATGCGCGAATGCGACCTGCGGAGCGGGGCAATACCGCGTCACGTATTATGTGGACTCAATGAGTACATGCGCATCGGCAGGGAACGCGAGCGTTATGCTAACGATCGGCTGGAAAGACGAAACTGCGGCTCGAACTCTGAATGTTCCTCTGGCTGGTGTGGGAATCGCGAACACCGATACGCTGAAGCTCGGCGCTGCTTCGAACTTTGGCAGTGGAGCGATCTCTATTTGGTCGAAGGGCGAGGCTGCGATCACCTACTCGACTTCGTACGCCGCTTGTAGCTCCGGCTCCGGAACCTACGCATTGCGCATCGTGGCGGAAAAGCTTTAACACTTTTAATGCGGAACACTGTTGAATAGATTGTGGCGTACCCAGGGGGAAGCGAGTGGCTGTTACGGTGGAAGGTTCCGGTCAGAAAATTCTCGAGCGATGTATTTCGACATCCGAGTCCAGGACTGACCTGTGGATCGAGTTCATTCGTACCATCGATGTGCGCAGATGGTAGAAGTCGGAGTGTATCAGGGGGACTTCGCCGCTGATGTTTTGGAGCGTTGCGATTCTGTAGCGAAGTACTACATGGTCGATCCATGGAGGCACCTGGACGACTGGAACAAGCCTTCAAATCAGGATGATACGAAGTTTGAGGAGTTCTTCCGGATCACAAAAGAGAAAACCGAATTTGCCGCAAATCGGCGGGCGATCCTTCGCGGCAAAACCACCGATGTAATCGACCAGATTGCCGACAGCGAATTGGATTTCGCCTACATCGATGGCGATCATACGCTAAAAGGAATCGCGATCGATCTGTTGCGGGTGTATCCGAAGGTCAAGATCGGCGGCTACATTGGCGGGGATGACTTCACGCCCACCATGTGGCAGCACAAGACCCACGTTGAGCCGACTCTGGTTTTTCCGTTCGCTGTGTATTTTGCCGAAGCTGTTGGAGCGACGATCTATTCTTTGCCGTACTCGCAGTTCTGCCTGCACAAGTCCGGGCAGTCCAATTTCAGTTTTGTAGATTTAACGGGACAGTACAAGGATTTAGGACTTCGAAGCCAACTTGCTCCTGAGCGCGTTCTGAAACTCTCGTTGGGTGAACGGTTTCCCCGACTGATGCAGCTTCTGGGAAGGGCAAGGCGGCTGATTTCTCATTAGAACTGCATGTTGCTTCTTGATTCGACAAATCTAGATGTGTGGAATCTTCGGCATTGTCGCGCGAAATACGGTGATCCCTGCGGGCGTATTGGAGCGCGGAACGCAATCATTGGCTCACCGCGGGCCAGACGATTCAGGCACGGTCCTTCTCCGAGACAACGCTGGCGGGTCAACTCAAATTGGTTTAGGTAGCCGCCGTCTCGCTATCCTCGATCTCTCCCCTCTCGGTCATCAGCCGATGCACGATCCCATGACCGGCAATTGGATCGTCTACAACGGCGAGATTTACAACTTTCGCGACATCCGGAACCAACTGCAAGAAAGTGGGACGAAGTTCGTCAGTCATTCCGATACCGAAGTTGTTCTGAAAGCATATGCGCGCTGGGGCGACTCGTGTCTGACCCTGTTCAGGGGCATGTTCGCGTTTGCTTTGTGGGATGCGAGCAGGCGTCGACTGTTTATTGCGCGGGACCCGATGGGCATCAAGCCGCTCTACTACGCTCAGACTGGCTCGTTTTTCATAATCGCATCGGAAGTCCGCAGCCTGCTCGGGACGGGGCTCGTTCCTTCACGAATCGATCGAGCCGGTCTTCTGAATTTTCTGACATTCGGTTCGGCCTACGATCCGCAAACTTTGATCGAAGGGATACGCAGCGCTTCCCGCGGGACATAGCTTGACGTGGGAAGACGGGAGGATCTCCGAGTCTGGGTATCGGGATCTGATTGATCCACCATCGGCCCGATCAGAAGGCGCTGCACCTGCGCGAAACGCTGTTATTTCACGCGCCGACCTGCAGGACCTTCTGGAAGAGTCGGTCCGGATGCAACTCGTCAGCGACGTTCCTGTCGGCGTGTTTCTATCCGGAGGAATCGATTCCAGCGCTCTAGTCAGCGTCGTAAGTCGCGGCGGCATTACGCCCACTACGTTCTCGATCATATTTCGCGAAGCTGACTATTCCGAGGGAGAGTATTCGCGGGCGATCGCAGCCAAATTTCACACCGATCATCATGAGATTATGGTCTCGCAGACCGACCTGCTGGCGTCCATCCCGGACGCTCTGCGTGCCATGGACTTGCCCACCATGGATGGCATCAACACGTATTTTGTATCGCGCGAAACGCGTAAAGCGGGAGTGAAGGTGGCATTGTCGGGGCTCGGCGGCGATGAGGTTTTTGCCGGATATTCTTCGTTTCGCAGCATTCCGAGGTGGGAGGGCATCGAGCGGCAATGGCGCCACGTACCAGCTTTTGGGCGCCGAGGGGCCGCAGCGGCATTTGCCGCGATTTCGCCGGTAAGTGACCAGAACCGCAAGCTGGCATTGCTGATCCGCGATAACGGGCAGGTTCTGCATCCGTATTTTGTTTCGCGGATGTTGTTTACCCCCGAGCAGAGTGAACGTTTGCTACGAAATGGGAACGCTGTGCGCAATATTGCCGAGGCTGCGCAGCGGGACCGGCTGCAGCGTTCTCTTACTCTTGATGCGGTGAATCGCGTGTCTTATCTCGAGTTGCGTTGCTACATGCTTAACACGCTTTTGCGCGACGCTGATGTCATGAGCATGTCGCAGGGCCTCGAAGTGCGTGTTCCGCTCATCGATCATCGATTAGCAAGAACAGTCATGGGAATACCCGGGCCATCGAAAATGGGTGCGACTCCAAAGAAGCTTCTCGTTGAAGCTCTGGCCGGATCGCTGCCCGATGAGATCGTTCACCGTCCAAAACGCGGATTTACTCTGCCCTTTGAACACTGGATGCGGCAGGAGCTTCGTCCCGAGGTGGAACCTATGCTCCGGGCCAAGCGGGTTCATGAAGGTCCGCTCGGCGCGCTTCTCGACGGCAAAGAGACGGAACACGTCTGGAAGGAATTTCTCGCGGGAAGGACGTCCTGGACCCGTCCGTGGTCCCTCTACGTTCTGCAGCGCTGGTGTGAACTGCAGGATGTTTCTGCCTAGGAGCCTGCATGGGAGATGAAGAGAGAATTTGCCTCCCAGCAGCGGCGAAGTCGTTTTCAGGAGGTGGTCGGCAGAGTAAAATGCAGGGAGCCTCTCACTTCTCAATGCACAAATTAGCAGATTCCAAACAGCTGCTTGGTCCTCGGACGGCAGAGACCCTCCCGGTGACGGTCATCGTGGCGGCGCGGAATGAGGCTCATAACCTACACCGCTGTTTGCAATCGCTGCAATGTGCCGGTGAAGTCTATGTGATCGATTCCCAAAGTACCGATGCAACCGTGCAAATTGCGGAATCTTACGGCGCACATGTTGTCCAGTTCCACTATCAGGGTGGATGGCCGAAGAAGCGGCAATGGGCGATGGATTCGCTGCCTCTCACCTACGATTGGATTCTTCTTGTTGACGCGGATGAAGCGCTGACTCCCGAGCTTGCAGCGGAGATTAGAACTGCGATTCAGAATCCAGCGTGCGATGGGTACTACATCGCGCTGCGCATGTTCTTTCTTGGACGGGAACTTCGTCATAGCGGGGCAAGTTTCCACAAACTCTCGTTGTTCAGGAGAGGGAAAGGCCGTTTTGAATGCCGGTTGAAGGATCAGAATCAGTCGATGGCCGACATGGAAGTTCACGAGCACATCGTGCTCGATTCCGGCTCTACAGATGACGTCTCCAGAGTAAAAACGGCTCATCTCAAGCAACCGCTCCTTCACCACAATGTGGAATCGCTTTCCCGCTACATCCGCAAACATGATGAGTACTCGAACTGGGAAGCGAAAGTTTGGGTGGAAGGGCAGGCAAATGCCCAACTCCAGGTTTCTTTTTTTGGTACACAAGCGCAACGCCGCCGCTGGTTGAAGACTAAGTTCCTTCGGATGCCAGGCGCTCCTCTTTGGTTCTTCTTGTTCAAATATGTCTTCGGGTTCGGGTTCTTAGACGGCATCCCCGGCTTCATCTACTGTGGTTTCCAGGCAATGCAGGTTTTTCACGTCAAAGCAAAGATTTTCGAACTTCGCCAAGCCAAAAAAAATCAGGGATCGAATCTCAAATGACTCCCTTCTCCGACACTACGGTGATCGCCTGGCGCGGAGACGCGGTGCGGTACTCTGAGCAAGCGCCTTTTTCTCCTTCTCAGCCGTATGCCGAGTACGCGTTCGGAGATTCAGTAGGCGGTTCAAATCCGGCGTATGAAGCCGTTCGCGGTTGTTTTCACACCGCCGGCCTCGATGCTGCCCACTTCGGCACGCCTGACTGGAATCCGCTGGGGCGATTGATTCATCCCGGTGAGACGGTCTTGCTCAAGCCGAACATGGTTCATCAGCATCATCCCCGCGACTCGGAAGGCTGGCGCTACGTAATCACACACGGAAGCATAATCCGTGCGGTTGCAGACTATATTTTCAAAGCGGTCCGCTCAACCGGCAAAATCATAGTAGCCGACGCTCCTCAGACAGATGCGTCATTCTCAGAAATGGCGCGGCTTCTTGGCCTCAATGTCATTCGCGACTTCTACCAGTCTCGTGGACTGGCTTTCGAAACCATTGACCTGCGTCAGGAGGAGTGGACGACGCGTGGCGATGTCGTGGTGGAACGGCGCAAACTCCCGCCCAATCCGTACGGGTCGGTTGCCTTCGATCTCGGCCAGGCAAGTGAGTTCGTCGGTCATCGCGGTTCCGGTAATTACTACGGAGCGGATTATGACGCTGGCGTTGTCAATCGGCATCACAGCGGCGGGAAGCACGAATATCTGATTGCCGGTTGTGCCATCAAGTGCGACGTGGTCTTTAGTTTGCCGAAATGGAAGACCCACAAGAAAGCCGGCATCACCGCCAGCCTGAAGAATCTGGTTGGAGTCAATGCAGACAAGAATTGGCTTCCTCACCACACCGAAGGACCTTCACTTCGCGGCGGCGACGAACATCCGAATCCTGACGTCAAACACCGCACTGAACGCCAGGTTGCCGCGGCCGTTCGGGGTCTTTCACTTCGCGTGCCGGTGGTTGGTCCCTGGGTCCATCGCGTAGCACGTCGCGCGGGCAAGAGCGTTTTTGGCGATACGGAATGCACGGTCCGCAGCGGAAACTGGTTTGGAAACGATACGATCTGGCGCATGTGTCTCGATCTCAATAAAATTATTTTCTACGGCAATCCTGATGGCACGCTGCGCTCGCCGCAATCACGGAATCGCAAGCGCCACTATGTGCTCGTCGATGGCATCCTCGCCGCTCAAGGCAGAGGACCATTAGATCCGGATCCAGTGCCCGCAGGCGTTGTTCTATTCGGACTGCATCCGCCCAGCGTCGACGCGGCCTGCGCGTATCTAATGGGCTTCGATCCCGACAAGGTGCCCATCGTCTCCCGCGCCTTTCAATGCCGGGCCTTTCCGCTTGCCGATCACTCATGGCGCGATATCGTGATCCGCAGCAATCATCATCTCTGGAACCATTCCCTTGTTGAGATCGCCGCCAGCGACACATTTCATTTCGCACCTCATTTTGGTTGGAAGGGACACATCGAACAGGTCTCTCCGCCTGCAATTTCGGTCGAACCCATAATCGAGGCGGTTCGACAACCATGAGCGAATCCGTCCTCGTCGAGCATATATACCCGCGACTGCCGATCTTTCTGCAAAATGCTGCGTGCTGGTACCACGGGCAAAGAGAAGCTCGCGTGCGTTTTGGGCGTGCGTTCGAACAGCGGCTTCAACAATTAGTGGAATCGGACAAGTGGAGTGCAAGCGAAATTGAGGCGTATCAGAACGAGAAACTGCGCTCCCTTATCCGCCATGCCTACAACAACGTTCCCTATTATCGGGAACGGTGGAAGGCCCTCAGAATCTCGCCTGACGACATCAGAAGCCGCGAGGACCTCTACAAACTGCCAGTTCTTACCAAGGAGGAAATCCGCGAGCACGCGGATCAATTCATCTCCGAGAAAACTCCACGCCGCGATCTCCTCGTGCGCCACACCAGCGGGACAACTGGTAAGGCCTTGCATTTCTACATGACGAAAAATGCGAGTGCTTTCCAGTGGGCAGTGTGGTGGCGGCATCGTATGCGCTTTGGGATCGAACCCGGGACCTGGCATGCAAGTTTTCTAGGACAACGTGTCGTTCCGATCACTCAGCGTAAGCCCCCCTTCTGGCGGTGGAACCGTCCTATGCGGCAGGTCTTGATTAACATGCAGAGCCTGGCGCCCGCGAAAATTGCCAGCATCCTTGAATTTCTTAATTCCCACTACTTTGAGTTTTACGCCGGCTACCCCTCTTTCATTCACATGCTTGCCCGCAATGCAATGGATGCCGGGTTGCGGCTGAGCGCGTCCCCACCCGTGATCTTTACCGGGGCCGAGAATCTGCTCGATTTTCAGCGCCGCGATATCCAGCAATTTACTAGCGCTGTTCTCAGCGATCACTACGGCAGCAGCGAAGCGTGCGTGAATGCATCGCGGTGCCCGGAGTTCGTTTACCATGAAGACTTTGAATTTTGCATTATGGAAGGGATTGAGCGTGTCCCGGGAGATCCGGCTAAGACAATTGTCGCCACGGGATTTGCGTGCGACGCTTTCCCGTTCATCCGGTATGAGGTGGGTGACACAGCGGTCTGGCAAGAAGACACAACTTGCGCTTGCGGGCGCCATTCCGCCATTTTGCAAAGGATCGAAGGACGATGTGACGATTACGTGATCACCCCAGAAGGTGCTCGGATTGCGCGTCTGGACTATCTATTCAAAGATGCTCTGAACGTGAAAGAAGCGCAGGTCGTCCAAGAGCAGCCTGATGAGATCAAGATCGTTGTGGTGCGCAGAGACTCTTACGGGACGCGGGACGAGTTCGAGATCCGGCGCGACATCAGAACCTGGCTCAGTCCATCACTCCGGGTGCGGTTCGAATACGTGGACGAAGTACCGAGGGAAGCCAATGGAAAATTCCGTGCAGTTCTGTCGCGGCTGAAATCGTCGCGGCACGATCCGGTGCCTGAACAGGTGAGTCATTGAAACAGGTTCTTCAATACGCACGCTCGGGCGAGATTGCCGTCGAAGAAGTTCCCGCGCCGCAGCTGCTTCCCGGCTGCGCCCTGGTGCGAATTGCCGCGTCCGTGGTTTCAGCGGGAACCGAACGCGCTTCTTCAGAATTTGCACGTAAGAGCTTGTTGCAAAAAGCGAAATCACGTCCAGACCTGGTTCGCGAAGTCATCAGCAAAGTCCAGCGCGATGGCATCTTCTCCGCAGTGCAGGCGGTGCGAAGCCGGCTCGACCAACCGCAGAGTCCCGGCTACAGCAGCGCTGGCACGGTCATCGCGGTTGGCGAAGGTATAACCGATGTTCATCCCGGCGACCGCGTGGCTTGCGCCGGCGCTGGATTCGCTGTTCATGCCGAAATCGCATGCGTTCCGCGCCTGCTGCTGGCGCGTATTCCAGCCCGTGATCCGATCGACGCAGGTCAAGTCGCCTTCGATGAGGCTGCTTTCGCAACTTTAGGGGCTGTCGCCCTGCACGGAATCCGCACCGCGCGAAGTCAAACTGGGCGATCTCGTCGCAGTGATCGGTCTCGGGCTCCTGGGGCAACTCACGGTGCAATTGCTGAAAGCCGCCGGATGCCGACGTGTTGGGAATGGACATCGACGCGGCGCGGGCCGCATCTGGCGCACCGCAATGGGCGCCGATGCTGTAGCGAGCACCGCGTCCGACTTTCGCGATCTTTGCCTTGAAGCTTCCCGCGGGGCTGGTGTGGATTCGCGTTCTCATCACCGCCGAAACGTCCGAGCAGCGATCCTGTGAATCTGGCGGGTGCCATTGCGCGCGATCGTGCGGTTGTTGTCGCTGTCGGCACCGTGGGCATGGACATCGAGCGCAAGGCCTACTACGAAAAAGAACTTCGATTTCCGCATCTCGCGCTCCTACGGTCCGGGCCGATACGACACAGCATATGAGCAGAAAGGCCGCGATTATCCCATCGGCTATGTGCGCTGGACCGAAACGCGCAACATGGAAGCCTTTCTTGCAGTTGCTGGCCGAAGGAAGCTGAATATCGACCCTCTCATCACCTCATCGGTTTCCGATCGAGACGCGCGCAAAGCGCCTACGAACTGATCTCGGGGAAATCGCGCGAGCCTTTTCTTGGTGTGGTGATTCAATACTCCGGATGATGTCGACGACAGTTCAATACGCTCGGGCTCGTTCCTGCATCCGGCATTCCAGTCAGACGTCGCGCCCTGCCGAAACGACGTCACCGTCGGTCTGCTGGGCGCGGGAGGATTTGCATCGTCCACGCTGATTCCGGCCATGAAGAGCTCTCGCCGTACGTCGCTGGTTACGGTTTGCGCCGCGACCGGATCGCATGCCAACACGCCGCGAGTAAATTTGGATTTCGGCAATTGCACGACTGACGAAGCCGCACTGATTCACGATCCCGAGATCAACACGGTTGTCATCGCTACGCGCCATCATCTGCATGCGCGGCAGGTTCTGGCGGCCTTGCGGCAGGGAAAAATGTGTTCTGCGAAAAGCCGCTGTGCCTGACGGAAGAGCGAATTACAAGCATATCGTTCAGCGCGTACCTCGGCATCACTCCGGCGACGACGTCCGGCGCTGATGGTCGGTTTCAACCGCCGCTTCGCTCCCATGATCACGCAGATGAAAGCATTTCTGAGCTACCGTCACAGAGCCGCTGGCGCTGCATTACCGCATCAATGCCGGATATCTTCCGCCCGACCATTGGGTGAACGATCGCGAACAGGGAGGCGGGCGCGTTCTGGGCGAAGTGTGCCACTTTGTCGACCTGATGATGTTCCTTGCCGGTTCGCCGATTGTCGAAGTGGCAGCGCGAGAACGGTCGGAAGTTCGCGCGCATTACAGTGGCGACAATGTGCTGATCTCGTTCGGTTCGCCAATGGTTCGGAGGGATCGATCAGCTATCTCGCGAACGGCGATCGTTCTTTTTCGAAAGAGCGGATGGAGGTTTTTGGTGGCCGCAGCACAGCGGTGCTGGACGATTTCCGCCGGCTGGAATTTGTGCGCAACGGCCGGAAAGAAACAGTTCACTCGCGATGGCGGCAGGATAAAGGCCATCGCGCCGAGTGGGCGGCCTTTGCCGACAGCTCCGGCCGGGCAAAGCTGCGCCGCATCGCGTTTCGACGATTTGGTGTGTTCCACGCTCGCGACGCTGCGCGTCGAAGAATCCCTGGCGACCGGGAAGCTCGTGGCTGTCGATGCTGCGGCATTTCTGAGGGCTCACCAGATGCCGTCCGAGCTCTGACCCCGACCGGAACGAATGAGCGCAGGACAATCGACCTACAGGAGACTAACGCTAGTTCATGCTGATTTTGGGCCTCAACATGTTTCACGCCGATGCTTCCGCGGCGATCATTGCTCGATGGCGAAGTTAAATTCGCCATCGCCGAGGAGCGTCTCAACCGTCGCAAACATTTCGGCGGATTTCCTGCGCTGGCAGTCAAGGCTTGTCTGGATGCGGTTGGCGCGAAGATATCGGACGTGGAACATGTCGCTGTCGGTCAGGACAGCGATGCGAACCTGATCAAGAAAGTGCAATACGCGCTCGCGAACCCTGCCAAAATTCTGAACTTCATCCGCCTGCGCCAGCGGAAAGGAAGCGATGCGCGACGTTCGCTCGCTTGCTCGCTAAGGCCCTCGATGTCGACCCGTCAGCAGCTTGCGTTTCCAGGAGCATCACCTCGAACACCACATCGCCCACATCGCCAGCGCCTACTACTGCTCGCCATGGGAGAAGGCGGCTGGTTTCAGTTATGACGGTTCGGGAGATTTTGTTTCGACCATGATGGCACGTTGCGAAGGCAACGACATTGAGGTGCTGGAGCGCGTTTTTCTGCCGCACTCGCTCGGCAGCGTCTACACGATGATTTGCGAGTTCATCGGCTACTCGAAATATGGCGATGAAGGCAAAGTCATGGGCCTGGCCCCGTATGGGAAAGACACGTTTTGCGAGGAAATCAGCGCAGATCGTCTCGCCCAAGAACAGCGGCTTTCAACTTGATCTCAGCTACTTCAAGCCTCTAGGCAGCAATCAGGGCATGCAGGTGTTGCCGGACGGCACCGTGCGGCTGGCCCGTCATTTTTCCGATCGAATGGAAAAGCTATTCGGCGCAGCCGCGACAGCCTGACACTGAAATCGCGCAACGCGATATGGATCTTGGCTTTCGCGCTGCAACATCGATTTGAGGAAATATTCTTTCATCTGCTGAATCGATCTGCACGACGCATGTTCCGCTCGACGATCTCGCGATGGCCGGCGGCTGCGCTTTGAACAGCGTCGCCAACGGCAAGCTTTTTGACCGTACGCCGTTTCGCCAGACCTACATTCAACCGGCGGCCGGGCGACGAGGGGCTCGCCATCGGCGCCGCTCTTGCACACGTATCATTCCGTCCTCAAGCAACCGCGCCGACACGAATGAAGAATCGCGTATCTGGGGCCGGAGTTTTCCGACTCGCGCATCGAGTCGTCGCTGCAAAACGCTGGACTGAACTTCGCAAGCTCGATCGCAGCATCGCTTGCTCGAATAAGCGGCCGAGCAGATCGCGGCAGGAAACGTGGTCGGATGGTTTCAGGGCCGCATGGAATGGGGACCGCGCGCCCTCGGCAATCGCTCGATCGTGGCCCATCCCGGCCTGCCCAACATGAAAGATGTTCTGAACGCCCGCATCAAGCACCGCGAGTGGTTTCGTCCGTTCGCGCCTTCGATCCTGGCCGATTATCAGCACGAATATTTCGAGCACGATCATCCCTCGCCGTTCATGCTGCACGTGTACAAGATTCGTCCGGAGAAGCGCGAAAGCTCTATGCGCCGTGAATCATGTGGATGATACCGGCCGCCTGCAGACGCGTGACGCGCGACGAGAATCCGCTGTACTACGATTTGATCTCCGCGTTTCATCGCAAGACGGGAATCCCGGTCATTCTCAACACCAGCTTCAACGAGAACGAGCCGATCGTCTGCACGCCTGAAGAAGCATCGATTGCTTTCAGCGGCACCCGCATGGATGTCCTGGCCATCGGCCCTTTTATGGTCACGAAAGCCGGACAGCCCTGCGAGATATCAGCGCGCGCCGCACTTCCGAAGGTCACCACGCGCTAAGAGGTCTAATCCTCGGCCTCCTGGCCTCAACGCACGAAGAACCCGGTCACAGCGAGTCCGGTCCCAAACGTTCCGAGCAGGATTCCGGCGAGCCAGAAGACTCGGCGCCCGGACAGCAGAGTAATGGAAGTGATCACCAGCCCAACTTCGAGGAACACTTCGGCTAGATCGAAGCGGTCAGCCCTGTCGCGCTCAAGACTCACCTCGGCGTCAAGTTCCCTTGCCTTGACATCGAGTTCTTTCATCTCCTCCTGATAGCGATCTGCTTCTCTTGAGTACTTGTCGCGCAACTTGCTCAAGAGTGTGGCGTCCACAGCGGCTTCCACCGAGGTAAGGTCATTGAAGAGTTCATCCGTATGTCGTCGGATATTTTTGGCCTGATAGTGTGCCCACGTGTCCGATGAAATCGCTTGCAACACAACTTCTTCGGTATGTGCACGGTGCCCGAGCAGGGAAACAACCGCAACGAGTACAGCCAGTATCGCCATGGTCACCGATACCGGCGCCAATCTTGGATTCTCTTTTGCGTGCTCGGCGTGTTCCTGTAACTCGGTTAACTCTTCCGACATTCGATTCATTCCCCCATGACCTTCACAATCACCCGTTTGTCGCGCTGCCCGTCGAACTCGGCATAGAAAATCCGTTGCCATGTGCCCAGGTCGAGCTTGCCGGCGGTAATTGGCACGATCACTTCATGATGGATGAGCAGGGCCTTCAGATGCGAGTCGCCATTGTCTTCGCCGGTCTCGTGATGCTTGTAGCCTTTGCGAAAAGGCGCGAGATGCTCGAGCCACTGATCAATGTCTT
>CAVQHO010000014.1:0-11796 GCA_963712365.1 uncultured Acidobacteriota bacterium | reverse complement strand
TTCCTCCATTGGAAGAAGTGCTCGGCGTTGAAGGGAATCTTGGGAGCGGTGCCCAGGAAGCGCGGCCAGTCGCAGGTTTCAGGTGAGGCGTCGAGGGGAACGGTGTAGTTCCAAGCGCCCATGGAAGAGTTACGGTCCCAACGCGCTGTGACCATGTTCAGCTGGCCGATTGCACCGGAGGCGAGCAGTTCCTTTGCCTTGGAATAAACGATCGAGCTGACGTGTTGACTGCCGATCTGGAGAACGCGGTTGGTGGAGCGGGCAGTCTCGATCATCTCGGGGCCGTCGGAGTAAACGTGAATCATTGGCTTTTCGCAGTAGACGTCTTTGCCGGCTTTCATGGCATCGACAGCCACCTGCTTGTGCCAGTGGTCGGGAGTACCGATGATGACGGCGTCGACGTCTTTGCGCGCGAGCAATTCTTTGTAGTCGCGGCTGGTGAAAATATCGTTACCCCATAGTTCCTTGCAGTGCTCCATGCGCCCGTCGTAACAATCGGACGCGGCAACGACCTTCACCCCGGGAACCTGGGCGGCGATTCGCGTGTCGAACTGGCCTTGTCCCCCGGCTCCGATGAGAGCGATCTGAATATGGTCATTGGCGGATACGGCTGAGGCGGGAGCGTTCTGAGGGGTTAGCGCGTGAACTTTGACTCCAAGAGCGGTCGCTGCGGTGGCACCGCCCGCGGCCTTCAGGAACATTCTGCGGTTGAGCATGGATGATTTGTCTCCAACTTCGAAATGAGTGCCGCCTGCAACCATAAGCTTTCCGAGGGCGTTTTGTCTCTTGGGTATGTACGGCGACAAAGTTGCAGGATCGCTTCATAATGTCGGGATGACAGTTCGGCGGCTGAAAACTTATACGGGCGCGCAAGGGTACGTGTACCAGTACTACTTTGTGGGGAAGCGTGCAGCTCTCGCGGAAGATCCGGAGGCTTCGTCCACGGAGTTTGTTTTCGACGTTACCTCGGACCGCAAGGTGACTTTCGCGGTCAGCGTGTTCTTGCCGGAGGGACCGCTGGCGGAGTGGAATGCAGCGCACGGGCGTCCGTTGAACGATGCGGAGCAGTACGCCGCGGCGAAGATGCGATTGTTTCGGGCGTTCGACGAGATGGAAGATGTGAAGGGGCAGGGCCGGCGCTTGAGGATTGACAGCGCGTTGCTGGAAGAGGCGTTGGGTAGTTTAGGAGTGGAGTAACCCCAATTTACGATCGAGATCTTGAGATGCGCCGACCAGCGATTCGCTGATAGGAAGCCTACTTCGTGCGCAGCTCCGGCGTCCACCCGCTATTGATCGGCGTCAAACGCTCAGTTATAAATCCAAGCGGAGCTTACTTTGAAAACAATGCGACGTTTCGGTGCGGTGCTTTGCATCCTCCTGTCCTCTTTCGCTGTCATTGCGCAAGCACAGATAGCTCGGTGGTCGGAGCAAAAAGCTAACGACTGGTACGCAAAGCAGCCGTGGCTGGTCGGTAGTAATTACGTTCCGAGGGATGCGATCAACGAGTTGGAGATGTGGCAGGAATCGACGTTCAATCCGACTCAGATCGACAAGGAACTGGGATGGGCCGAAGGCATGGGCATGAACACCATGCGGGTGTTCCTGCACGATCTATTGTGGCAGCAGGATCCGGCGGGATTTCAGAAGCGCCTCGATCAATTTCTGACCATCGCTTCCATCCATCACATACGCCCGTTGCTGGTGCTATTCGATTCCTGTTGGGATCCGTTGCCGCAACTGGGTCCGCAGCATCCGCCGATTCCGGGAGTGCACAACTCCGGGTGGGTGCAGAGTCCGGGGGCGAAGGCTTTGAGTGATCCGTCACAAGTTCCGCGGTTGAAAGCTTATGTGCAGGGAGTTATAGGGGCGTTTGCGAAAGATGAGCGCATCCTTGGCTGGGATGTCTGGAACGAGCCGGGATCGGACACGACGGGAAGTTATCCGAAGACGGAAATGAAAATGTCGGAGAAGTTGTCGCGTGTGGCTACGCTGCTGCCGCAGGCGTTTGCATGGGCTCGCGAGGTCAATCCGACGCAGCCGCTTACGAGCGGGGTGTGGGACATTGATGTCACTAAGGACGAGAACGCGCCAGATGAGATTCAGCGTATCCAGCTACGCGAGTCCGACGTCATTTCGTTTCACAACTACAGTTGGCCTGAGGCGTTCAAGACGGAGGTCGCTTGGCTGAGAAGGTTTCACCGTCCGGTGATCTGTACCGAGTACATGGCGCGGCCGGCAGGAAGTACATTTGACGCGATCCTGCCGATTGCGAAGCAGGAGCATGTGGCAGCGATTAATTGGGGCTTCGTGGCGGGTAAGACGCAGACCTATTATCCGTGGGAGTCGTGGCAGCATCCCTACATTCTGCAGGACCCGCCGGTGTGGTTTCATGAAGTGCTGCGAGCAGATGGAACTCCGTATCGGCAAGCCGAGGTGGATCTGATTCGGGAAATTACAGGGAAGAAGTAGATTCGAGTAACGGGCGATTCGATTTACAATCTCGTGCCATGAAGAAATTGTCCCCTCTGATGTTCATCGCCATCCTGGTTCTGGTCGGCTGCAACAAGGTTGGTGGTGGGGTTACGGTCGCGAATGTAGCCCCTGAAAAGCAGAAATCGAATGATGCCTTGTCGCAGAAGCTGCGCGACTACGCCGGCGGCTCCGCGACGGATTGCGGGCGAATAGGATTGAATACAGTGGCCGACCGCTCAAAGACGGCCAGCGACTGCGTGATGCAGGCGAGCCATAACAAGCAGCCATTCTTCGTTGCCTACGACATGCCAGGGCTGAGCGTGGGGCTCGCGGGTAATGCTGCTGGTAAAAACTTCTCAGTCCAGTCACACGGGGAAGGGTCAGCAGCAAGCCTCAGCAGTGGAGACTGTCCTGCGGAATTGAGGATTGCGGGCAGTGGACGCGTGACCTGTTTCGCGCCGGGAGATATGGGATCGCTCGGCGATGGTCATACTGCCATTCCTGACGGGATGCCGAATCCCCACGCGTTTCCGAAGGGCAAGCCGTAGTTTCTGGCTAGGTTCGGCGTAACCGAAATGCGCGGAGACGTTGGAGGTTATACGTCCGACGTGATCTGTGATTTCAATCACATCCTTAAGTGACCCGCTTTGTTTGCCTTACAATCTACAACCGGGACAATAGGACCGTTACACTAGTGGTGTGGGCGTCCGGCTGGGGAGTTGGGGTAAACTTCAAGGATTCCGGATGTGATTCAGCCTATGTCTCTGCTTTGGCTGCGGTTTGCACTTGCGTGCTACTTCATCGGGCTGGTCTACGCGTTCGTCGCGCTGACCCGTACCAGCGACTTGTTCAGCCGCGTCGCGTTGCACGCTGCCAGCCTGGGGATGGTGTTTCACTTCGTCTCTCTGACGGAGTTATTCCTTTCAGGACAAGTGGTGTGGGCGTCTGTTCATAACGGCGAATCGCTGCTGGCGTTCCTTTCGATGGCTTTCTTCATGGTCATCTATACGATTTATAAGACGACTTCGCCGGGAGTCGTGGTCTTTCCTGTGGTCTTCTTCCTGACATTTGTGGCCGCTGTTGACGAGCAGCCGGTGCTGCTGACCGCGTATGTGTCGCACAAGGGGTGGCTGGTGGCGCATATCATTCTGATCTTTACCGGATATGCGGCGCTCGTCCTGAGTTTTGGCGCGAGCCTGTTGTACCTGCTACAGGAACGCAGGCTGAAATCGAAAAAGCCAACAAGCCTAATTTCATTCCTGCCGGCCCTGGAAGTGATCGACCAGATTGGATACCGGTCGCTGCTGCTGGGGTTTCCTTTCATGACTTTGGGTCTGCTGACTGGCTCGGTCGTTGCGTTGACGACTTACGGGCGCGTGGACTTTCTGGATCCTAAGATTTTGCTGTCGGTTCTGATGTGGGCTGTGTACATGCTGATGGTGTTTACCCGCTGGAATTCAGGGTGGCGGGGAAGGCGAGCTGCCGTGCTGGCGACGTTTGCCTTCGTGGCCGCGCTGGCGGCGTGGGCGGCAAATTATTTCTCGACGATGCACAGGTTCGGGGCTTCATGAGATTTCAGCTCATCGGCGTGAATCACAAGAGCGCTCCGCTGGAAGTGCGTGAGCGGCTGGCGATCCCGGAGTCTCGCCTGCCGGATATCTGTCGTAAGCTGACGGAATATCCCGGCATCGAAGAGGGGATGGTGATCTCGACCTGCAACCGCGTTGAGGTCGTAACACACACGACCAATGGACACGCGGATCTGAGAGGATTTCTCCGCGATCATTTTCACCTGGAGTCGGCCGAACTCGATCCGCATCTTTATGAGTTTCGCGAGAAGGATGCGGTACGACACCTGTTTCGCGTTGCGTCGAGTCTTGATTCGATGGTGGTGGGCGAGGCGCAGATTCTCGGTCAGGTGAAAGAAGCGTATGCGACGGCGCGAGCTGTTGGCGCGGTGCGCGGCCAACTCGATCAGCTTTTCAGCCGGGCCTTCGCCGTAGCGAAGCGAGTGCGGAGCGAGACGGCTGTCGGGTCGTCCTCGGTATCGATCGCGTCGGTTGCAGTAGAACTAGCGAAGAAGATCTTCGGAACATTACAGGGCAAGAATGTTTTCATCGTAGGCGCCGGTAAGATGAGCGAACTGGCTGCCCGTCACCTGATGGCGCATGGATGCGCGTCGATATTCGTGGCGAACCGGACGTACGAGCGGGCGATCGGGCTGGCGCAGAAGTTTGGTGGCCAAGCGATCAAGTTCGATGACCTTTATACGACCTGCGACCGGGCTGACATCGTGATCACCTCGACCGGGTCGCCGGTTGCAATTTTCAAGCGCGAACACGGAGAGCAGTTTCTTTCGCGCCGCAAGAACCGTCCAATGTTTTTTATCGATATTGCAGTGCCGCGCGACGTGTCCCCGGACATGGCGAAGCTCGACGGCATCTTTGCTTACGATATCGACGACCTGCAGCAATCGGTATCGAGCCACGTCGCAGATCGGCGGAAAGAGGCAGAGTTGGCCGAAGCGATCATCGCCAGCGAAGTGGAGCGCTTCGAAGCTCGTCTGCACACGCTGGATGTGGTTCCGACGATCGTCTCGTTGCAGGACCACCTTGAGACGATTCGGCAGGCAGAGATCGATCGGGTGCGCGGACGGCTGGGACAACTGAGTCCTGAGCAGGAAATTGCCGTTGAGGCTTTGACACGGGGCATCATCAATAAAGTAATGCACACGCCCATTACGACGCTGAAATCCGCCGCGAAGGAATCGGAGGCGACAACCATCGTGGATGTAGTGCGGCGGTTATTCAATTTGCAGACTAAGAACAAGGATCTTCCGGTGAGACCGCCGGCTAAGAACGATGAAGTCGGGACGCGTCACTGATGAGTCGCCTTCGGATCGGCTCCCGTGGTTCGCAGCTTGCGCTTTGGCAGGCAAATCATATCTCGGCGCTTCTCAGGGAGCACGGGCATGACGTTGAAATTGAGATCATCCATACTACCGGCGACAAGATCACCGATGTCGCTCTTGCCAAGGTCGGCACCAAAGGGATGTTCACCAAAGAGATTGAAGAGGCGCTGGCTGCGGGGCGCGTCGATCTCGCGGTGCATTCGCTGAAAGATCTGCCGACTGAACTTCCCGCGGGATTCGAGATCGCGGCCATCACTGAGAGGCAGGACCCGCGTGACGCTTTTTGTTCCCGCCACCACGGCAGATTCCAAGAGTTGCCACAGATGGCGCGTGTCGGTACGTCGAGTTTGCGGCGGCAGGCGCAGTTGAAGGCGGTCAGGCCCGATCTCGATATTCATCCTTTGCGCGGAAATGTGGACACGCGTCTGCGAAAGCTGGAACAGGGCGAATATGATGCGATCATCCTGGCATCGGCCGGATTGAAGCGGCTTGGCAAGACTGAATTGGTGAAGCAGATCATTCCGGTTGAGATTATGTGCCCAGCGGCGGGGCAGGGGGCGCTGGGAATCGAGATTCGCGAAGGCGATGCTGCCACGCGGGAGCTGCTCACATTCCTGAATGATTCCAATGCTCGAGCCGCGACGACGTGTGAACGGGCGCTTCTCAACAGCCTGGGCGGAGGATGTCAGGTCCCCATCGGAGCCTTCGCCGAGGTTAAGAATGGAAGGTTGCACCTGGAGTCGATTGTGGCGGATCCAGATGGGTCAAAATTGCTCCGAGATTCCCGCGAGGGAGAGGATCCAGAACAACTTGGGAATGCGGCGGGCTCTGCGCTTTTGAGCCGCGGGGGCGATAAGATTCTAGAAGCTGTGTATGGACGCGGGTTGGCGGTGCTTCCGCAACCTTGAGGTGATTTAAAAGGCTTTTACCACGAGGGACACTAAGTTCCACGAAGATGTTTTTCTTCCGGCATACAATCAGAAGCACCGTTGATTCGATTTCCATTCGGGCATGACTTCCAACGCTCTTCTGAAGATTTTAGGCGGCTCCGATAAGGCGAAGGCGCTGCGGCGCAGCATCAACCTCTGGCCGCCTTTTCTTGGATCGCGCATCCGGGTCACACATATATCGGTCGACATGATGTCCATTGATGTTGAGATGAAGCTGCGCTGGTGGAATGCAAACTATGTCGGGACGCATTTCGGCGGCTCGCTATTTGCGATGACCGATGCGTTCTATATGCTCATGGTGATGGCGAAGCTGGGCGGCGATTACATCGTTTGGGACAAAGCTGCGTCGATCCGGTATCGAAAGCCCGGGAAAGGAACCGTGCGAGCGGAGTTTCGGCTTTCGGATGCACAGTTGGATGATATTCGACAGAAGCTCGAGACTCTTACAAAGTATGAGCCGACGTTTAAAGTGGACGTGAAGGACCTCGATGGCAATGTGATCGCAGAAGTGGAAAAGTTGTTATGGATTCGAAAGCGGGACTGGAGGTCTAGCGAAGTGAAGTCCCGAGAATCCTGACGCTCGAACTTCCGTCTGCATCGCGCAAAGAAGTTTTCAATGTATATCCCAGAACATTTTCGGGTTCGGCACCACGAGGAGGCAGTGGCCTTCATGCGAGCCAATCCCTTTGGGATTCTGGTGTCGACCACTATCGACGGACCGTTTGCCACACATGTTCCCGTGGTGCTTCGTGAGGACGGCGAGAAGCTGCTCGTCCGGGGGCACGTAGCGAGGGCAAATCCTCACTGGCGATACCTCGAAGAGCAACCGAGTTGCCTGATGATTTTCCATGGGCCGCACGCATATGTTTCGACCTCGAATTACGCATCACAAGAGAATGTTCCGACCTGGAACTATGGGGCTGTACATACCTACGGCCGCGCCAGAACCTTCCAGGAGCCGGAGCAATTGCTGTGCGTCTTGCACGAACTTATACCTACGTTTGAAGCCGCTTATGCGGAGCAGTGGGATGGGTTGAGCGACGCGTACCGTTCGCGGATGCTGACCCACATCGTGGGATTCGAGATCGAAGTTGAGAAAGTCGAAGCAAAATTCAAGCTCAGCCAGAACCGCACGAAAGACGAGCAACAGAAAGTGATCAATTCGCTGAGCGCTGCCGAAGATACGGCGATCAGTGGAACGGCGCGCCTTATGTGCGAGCAGGGGCTGGGCATCTCCAAACCGGCGACGGACAAATGATCAACCTCTCAGCGGACGGCAGTCGTGACATACCATTGAGAGGAGTTCGCGTTCTGGTGGGACGCGCACGTCACCAGGCGGGCGCGCTCTCGTCCGCACTACGGAAGTCGGGAGCGGAGGTGCTGGAGATCCCGTTTATCCAGATCAACCCTCCACGATCGTTTCGGCCACTCGATAACGCACTTAAAAGCATGGAGACATACGACTGGTTAATCCTGACCAGCGTAAACGGCGTGGACGCGATATGGGGGCGATTGAACAAGATCAAACCCGCGGGTGCTCGGCGAGTTTTGAATGAGATCCTGGAAGACAAGAGCAGGCTTCAGATCGCGGCGATCGGTCCTGCAACGCAAAGGTCGATTGAGAAGCGCGGCGTTCGGGTGGATGTTGTGCCGAAGGAATATGTGGCCGAGTCCGTGGTGCGCAGCTTAAAGTCCAGAGTAAAAGGGAAGCGTGTATTGGTAGTCCGGGCGAGAATCGCGCGCGATGTAATTCCGCGGGAGTTGCGGAAGGCCGGAGCCCACGTTGACGTGGTCGAGGCCTATGAGACGGTGGTCCCGCGAGCCTCGAGGGCAAAACTTCGGGCCGCCTTAAAGAATTTCAAGACGCGCCCCGATGTGGTCACGTTCACGAGTTCCTCAACGGTTAAGAACTTTGTGGAGTTGCTCGGGATGAACGGGACGGCAAGGCGGAAGGCACTGAACGGGATACGAATGTCGTCGATCGGACCGGTAACCTCTGCTACTCTTCGCGAAAATGGTCTGCCTGTTGATATCAAAGCGAAGGAGTTCACCATCCCCGGACTTGTCGAAGCAATCGAGAAGTCATTTTCGCGCCGTTGAGTCCGATCACTGCCCCACGCTTTTTCCAGTAAGACTTAAGGCCGAAAGGCTCATCCAAGTGTTCCGATGACCCCATCTGTCCGTATCGGCACGTCAGGTTGGCATTACAAGCACTGGAAAGGGACCTTTTACCCCGAAAGGATTGCGGGCGATCAGATGCTCGCTGCCTACATCCAGAGCTTCGACACGGTTGAAATCAACAACTCTTTCTACCGCCTCCCAACCGAAGAAGCGGTTAAAGCGTGGGTAAAGCACACACCTGCTGACTTTCTGTTCTCGGTGAAGGCCAGCCGTTATATCACGCACAATCGAAAGCTGCGTGAACCAGATCAGAGCATCGTCAGGTTTATGGATATGGCGGCGGGATTTGGACGAAAGCTTGGTCCGATTCTTTTCCAATTTCCTCCGTCGTGGGGATTAAATGCCGATCGTCTCGATGAATTCCTGAGAGCGCTGCCGCAGCGGCGGCGATACACGTTCGAATTTCGAAATGCCAGCTGGCTGACTCCCCAGGTCTATGAGCTTCTGCGGAGGCGTAGATGCGCGTTCTGCATTTATGAGATTGCAGGATTTCGTTCGCCGATTGAGGTGACATCCGATTTTGTTTACGTCCGGCTGCACGGGCCGGGCGCGGCTTACCAAGGAAAGTATTCGGACAGCGACCTTGCATTATGGGCCATGAAGATTGAAGGATGGGTCAGAGCGAATCTCGATGTCTTCTTCTATTTTGACAATGACCAAGCGGGTTTTGCCGCGCAAAACGCGTTGAAGCTGTCAGGCATGGTCTCCGGAAGGCGATCCAAGGCGAGCTGACCGCGTCAGGTTTTACGTCACCTGATTGTTCTGCTGGGCGGCCTGCTCGGTCAGCGTCGTGAGCCACGAGGGAGAAGCCTTGGATGCACTCTGCTTCCCCGTGCGGACGTCTTGTCCAATACCTCCGGGCGCTGGCAGCAACCGGTTGATCAATCCCAAGAGATCGATCGTCATATCCGGGAACAGCGCGTGAGCAATGGTGGCCAGCCGGGCGGGAATGGAGAGGATCACCTCTGCGTCGCCTCGAGCGCAGGCGTCGATGATCTGTCGTGCAGCTCGATTTGCGCTCATTGAAACCAGCGGAAGGGAATCGCTGATGCTGAACCAGGCGTACTCCGCTTCGTTGTTGCCCTTGAAAAATGCGTTTCGCGGGCTTCCCGTGCGCATCAGTCCGGGGCATACGGTAGTCACGTAAACTTTGTCTTTCAACAGTTCTGAGCGCAAACCTTCGGAAAATCCGGTCAGTGCGAATTTGCCGACACTGTAAGGAAGCAGATGAGGGACGCTGATCTTCCCGCCGATGGATGAGATGTTGACGATGCGTCCTGCACGCCTCTTTTGCATTGCGGGAATAATCGCCATAGCGGCGAAGTAAGGTCCCCAGAAGTGGGTATTGATGGAGGTTCGGTAATCGTCGATTGTCATCGTTTCAGCCGGACCCACGGCGATGGTCCCGGCGTTGTTGACCAGAATGTCCAAAGAGCCGAAATGCTGAACGACTCTTTCAACGGCGCTCTCGGCCTCCTCGCGCATCGTCATGTCCGCTTCGATGGCGAGGACTTCGCGCCCAGATGAGTCGAGCTGAGCTTTTGCACGGTTCAACTCTTCTGGATCGCGGGCAGAAATCGCAACGTTAGCGCCGCGGCGGAGCAGTTCACGGGCGAGAAGCAGGCCAAGACCGCGAGAACCTCCGGAGACGAAGGCTGTTTGACCGCGAAAATTTATGGGTGATCGACGGGACGATAGCAAGGCGGCGGCGATACCAGTGGCGATACCGGCTGCGAAGATGACATTTTTGATCATGAGATATTCGATATTGGCTGCGGCTTGGGCCGCAGCCAATCGAGACAAGAACTATTCGTGTGATTAAGTTACTTTGCGGGAGTTGCGTCGGCCTTCTGCGTGGGCGCGATTCTCTGTGCTTCCTTCAAGTGATCCTGAAGGGTAGGCAACGTCTCAGACGCAAAGTCTTTAATCTGGGGATCCCGAGCAGACTTGCTGGCTTTTTGAAACTCTGCCACATCCTGCTTGTGATCCTTCACCATGTCTTCCATATAAGCGCGATCGAATTGATCGCCGGACAGAGCTTCCAGCCTCGCCTTAATCGCCTTATCTTTGGCGCTGATGCTCTGAGGAAGCGTTACGTGTTTCTCGGCGGCCACCTGCTTTAGCTGGTCATTGGCCTTGCTGTGGTCGCTTACCATGCGCTGACCAAACTGTTTAACATCCGAACTTGAAGCTTTCTCGGACGCCAGGCGGCCAAGTTCCACCTCAGCCATTCCGCCGCTGGCGGCTTTCTTAACGAACATCGCATCAGCCTTGGATAGTCCTGCCGCGGATGCTTTCGAAGAGCTAGCAGAGGGCTTAGCGTCAGCAGAATCGCCAGTTTGCTGGGCAATGGCCGGTACCAGGGAAATGGCGCTTACGAGAGAAGCGATGAGAAGAGAATGTGAAATTCGGGTCACGGGGAACTCCAGGACTAGATTTTTGGAATATCGAAAATTCAATAGACCAAGGCTAGTAAAGGTGCGACCGAGGCGCTATCGGGCTTTCACTGGAAGGTTTGAGATGGAAGCGCTGTACGGAGTTTCTAGGGACTGTGGGCTAGTAGCTGCTTTCACAAAAGGGGCATATCTTGGAAATCTTGTGCGTAAAGTAACACTTTAGGGATTTGATCCTACCCCTTTAATATGTGGAATAAAACTTTTGGCTCGAGCGGTGCTGCTCGGTCACGAGCACGACCTTACCGGCGGGTTTTCAGCGTCACAAGAACGATGCGGCCATGCGATCAACGCAGACCTCGTTCTCCCTTGCTTCCTTGAATTCTATGAAGTTTTTAGAATCGCCGGCGCGGAGGGATGTCGGTGGCGCGCTTCGTGGCAGCAGGACAATTGTGCCGAGCAAACTCCATTTCGAGCGCGTCCCTTGCCGATTCGACGGTCATCGACTCTGCCGAAAACAGCGTGAAAACATGCGAACAAAGGGTACATGCTGCTTTTAGTGGCGTACCTCCTTGCCAGCTAACGATTTCCAATTTGGGCCGATCCATCCCCAGGAGTGTGACACGCTGCGGGGTTTCGGGAAACTACAGACGATTATGTAGTCTCGGGCAGCAGTAGAAAGGCGACATGCGAAATTCCGCGTTTAGAGGCGAAGCGATCTGCCTGCAGCCAGCGGAGGCGACTAGCTTGACAGCGTGTTTCTTCGCACCGGGGTCGACAGTGGCTCCCCGACACCTTCTTCAGCCATGGCTCGATTAGCTTTATGACTGTGCGCTTTGCAGAGTTAGCAGTGAAAAAATGTCACGGAGGAAAAAAAAAAAAAAAAAAA
>CAVQHO010000013.1:0-432675 GCA_963712365.1 uncultured Acidobacteriota bacterium | reverse complement strand
GACTGCAAACCCTAGTCACTGCGCCGGAATGCACCGCGAGCCGTCAGGCGCATCCGGTCGAGGGTCCTTTGGGTTGGGTTAAAAGTCCCTGTCACCCGCAAAGAATGCAACGGCAACTTGGCTGGCGTGCCGTGGGTGTCCGGCGAAGACTGTTGGGCAGTGATCTTTGTCGACAAGTCGTCGTCGCAATCTCCGATTGGAATGAGCAGATAAGGATGACCACAGATCTCATGGTCATCGCAGCCCGCTGGACGACCATTGATGGCGATGTCGCCGTTATCGGCGATCATGATGGCATCATCAAGCACGACGTCCGATTTTGGCGTAACCAGATCGTTCAAGTTTGCCATCTCCCCGTTTTCCCAGATGAACGAGCGGATTCCGAAACCGCATTGGCCTGAGTTACCGATGACCTGCCCTTGCGAATTGATCCACCAGGCTCCCGAGCAGATGTCTCCTGGCAGCACGCCAAGATCCTTTCTGCTGCCGTTGCGCCACAGAAGAGCATGGCGCACGGCGTCACCCGGAAAATAAGCATCGCCGACTACGTCGCCTTTCTCGTTAATGGCATTCGCTTCCCCGATCGTGCCTCCAAGGGTGCCAAGATCGTGCATGACACCATTGCTCCAGAGGAATCCATGCTGGGAAACATCGTCTGCCAGAAAACTGATTCCGATTGCCTCTGCGTGATTGGTGAGAGCGACGGGGAACGCGAAGTCGCCGCCGAGCGATCCCATATCGATCATCTTCCTACCGTCCCAAAGAAAGGGATGAACCGTCGGCAGCCCGAGAGGGCTCAGAATGTCATTCGTGTAGGAAGCCCCCGGGACTTGTCCACGTTCATTGATGTTGCCCGGGAACGCCTGGGCATTCTGGCCCACCTAAGGTCCCGAGGTCTTTCATCTTTCCGTTCTCCCAGAGGAAGGCCCGGGTTTGCGTGGAGTTTGACGAGCCATTGAAGAAGAATCCGAAAAGCGAGAAAGGATCGGAAATGTCATTGAGGGCGAATCCCGCGACCTGGCCGCGATCGTCCATCCACGATGCACTTGCATCATTGCCGCCAAACGTCCCGAGATCCAAAAGTTCCCCATCTTTCCAGATCACGGCACGTGATTCATTCATGCCCAGCAGGGGGTCGACGACTGAACTCGAAGACAGGCCGGCAATCTCGCCTCGATTGTTAATACCCAGGGCATCACTGCAATTTTCTTCGGCAGGTTCCAGAGCTCCCAGATCGATGGTTTTTCCGTGGACGTGCTTGAATGCATGATCTTCAGGTTTGGCCCCGGAAAGCAGACAAAGCCCAGGGGAGATGTAAGCGGAGTTGTATTCTGGGTCTCGTCCCACGACAACTCCCCTGTGATTGATATAGGGGCCGCCGTTCCCCAGGGTTAACGTTCCCTTGTGGCCCGCCGAACGTCCCGATGTCCACGAGTTTGTACCGTTGATGTTTGGCATGATGAGGGTTGGAATTTTGGGCCAAAGCCGGATAGAAACCGACCAAGATTGCCAGTCCTGAGAACATGAATTTCTTGAAGGCATGTTTCATTGCATACTCCAATTTGAATTACGTATTGCGCAGTAATCCTTCCGTCACCGTCGCGGTCACCCGCTCAACTGCTTAACTCCATTTGACCGATAGCAGCCCGTGGGAGGCAAAAACGGTTTGCCACGCAGCATGCTCGAATCGGCAGCCGGCAAACTTTGCATGGGTCTCTTGGCGAGATTTATGCCCGAAGGCCGCTCACTTCGCATAGTAAACGTGCACATCGTCGACAATTTTTATTCAGAGCGTAGCTTCGGCGAGCGCAGGAGGCCGCACGTCTCCCATCTCAATGACCAATCCCGAGGGCGTGTTCAATCCGAGACTTCTAAAATCACGAACCATGTGCATTTGATCGTGATATCCAAAGGTATGTGCAATATCCAGCCATGTGCGCTGCGGTCGAGCGAGTTTGGCGTCGACCGCGGCTTGAAAACGTGCAACTCTTGCGAAGGTTTTCGGACGGGTTCCTGTTCCCTGCCGAAATCTTCTTTCAAATTGTCGTAGCCCAATCGATTCGCGTTGGGCAAGACCATAGACACTGACGGCGCCTCGACATCGGAATATGTATGTGACCGCGTCCGCAATTCCATCCGGATCAATCGCTCCGGGTATCTTTTTAACCAGAAACTCTTCCGTTATCGCGACCCTGTTCTGAAAGACGAGCTTTCTCCCAACCTGTTCCACAGCAAACGTATTTCACTTCCCGCGACAGAAGGAGCGTCGTATATGCAATTTGTAAACTCGTTTATGGGAACCCTGAACAGAGATGACCATCCTGCGGGCTGGAAAAATATCGCGAAAGACTCGACACCGGGATATAGCAGCAGATGCCCAGGGAACACGGTCTGAGCGCCACCAATCCAGATCTGAGTGCTGACTGAACTTTGACGATGCAATACACCGGTATTTAAACCGAAACTCGAAATTCAGAACCTGCTCGAGTTGAGGCGGAACCGCTTGCTGATCGCGGGGTCTGTTTTTTCCCATTTGCGATATGCATAGGCGCGGACGTAAAGGCGCAGTGACGGACAGGGTATCGCACTACTAAGGAGGGACATAGCGACCTCTCAACGGTAAAAGAGGGCCCAAAAGTGTGCGAAGCTTATCATTGATACGCCCGAATGACAAATGCTTCGGCCACCGTAATCCAGTGATTCTGTTCTTCTGCCGCTGAGACCGCGCACCCATTCATCATTGTCTGCTCTGTTGCAGGCAACGATGAGAGACGACAGAACGCACCTTACCGCGTAGTCAGGTATCCGTTCTTATTCCATAACTCTTTAAGCTTGGCATGGGCCCTATTGTAGCTCCACGTTGACGATAAATCGCCATAGCGCTCATCGTCGGTAAGAACATGTCTCGCCTTCTGCCACGTCCACTATCGCTGGCAGCGGCGGTGCGCTAACATTCTGCGAAGCAGGTGCATATGCAATCATTTGCCGTATTTGCAATGGCCTTCGCCTTATGTGTCGGCGCTGTCGGACAAGGCGATTCCGACACGCACTCCGCCGCTCAATTGGGCACTCGCAACGCGTACGAACAACATAGGCAAGCGGCCATTCGCATTAATGACCTCGCGGGAAGCATCCGTAGCGAAGCCGACGCCACAGCTTATGTATCGGAGATTGCAGGTCTCTTTGCAAGCGAACTGCCGCCAGATTGGGTACAGGATGAGCTTCGCCATAAGATTTCTCACGCCGAATACAAGTCACGGAGTGGCTCTGTAAACCTCATTCCCGAGCAGCATGTAGTCGATGTTTGGAACGAGTATGTCCGTGAATTAGGCGCTCCTGACGAGGCAATAGTGACCGTCGCCGAGATTCACAATATGCGCGATGCGGAATTTGTAGCGGCGCAGACCGGCGAACGAAAGTGGCATACGGCCGTCCCCGTCCTGTGCGCCGGCTTCGCTTTCCTGTTAATTTTTACTGTCTATCGGCATTTCGCGTCGGTGCTGTTGCTCTTTACGCTGGGCAGCGCATTTTATTTCGCCAGTATTCCGTGCCTCTGGTCTATTCCGACCACGATCCTGAGCGATACCACTGCGGCGGCGGCGTTTGGCCTGATTACTTCCGTCTCGCAGATCGGCGCGTTCGTCGGCCCGTCTCTCGTCGGTTACCTGAACGACCGCTCGCATTCCATCTTTCCCGGCATTGCTCTGATCGGATCCTCTTATCTCGTGGCCGCTTTTGTGTTTTCGTTGCTCCGACTTGTGACCCCTCGTCAGAACGAGAACTGTGCTCGCATAAAGGTCGAGCCTTTTAACTGGGGCAGCGGGATGTTTTTACTCAAATTAAAATCCCTGTTCGTCGCCGATCTTAAGCTATCGGTCAGTTGGTGAACAATTGCATTACGCTCAAAATTCCACTTTGCCCCTCAACGCGCGAAATCGGCTGATAGCGCAGTCCTTCCCTATTTCGCTTTTAAGTATTCCCGTTTCGGTTGCCGGGCTAAGGTCTATAATCCGCCGCGGGAGGGAACCATGAAACACTTCTACTCTTCACTAGTGCTTTCGTGCTTTCTCGCGAGCACACTCTGGGCCGCTGACGATCCTTTCATTGGAAAATGGAAGCTGAACATGGAGAAAAGCAAGTTCACCGGCGAGCAAACCAAAATCGAGGACCTCGGCGGCAGCAAATACAAATGGACATCTGGCAATGTGACCGACACATATACAGCCGACGGCAGCGATCAGCCGACTCAGTTCGGGAACACGGTAGCGATCACTCCCGTAGATGCCAACAACTGGAAGATGGTGATCAAGAAGGATGGCAGGGTTCTCAGTTCCATGACTCACACGCTCTCGGCAGACGGGAAGACGCAGACGATTAAGGGCGCGGGCAACAAGCCCGACGGTACAACGGACGACTTCACGGTTGTGATGAAAAAAATAAGCGGCGGCTCGGGTTGGGGAGGAACGTGGGAGGATACCGACGTGAAATTCACCTCTCCCGATGAGTGGGAGATTCAGGCCTACGAAGGCGACGGCCTGAGTTTCAATACGCCCGCTTATAAAGATACCCTGAGCATGAAATTCGACGGTAAGGATTATGAAGAGAAGGGTCCGAATGTCGCGCCCGGGTCAATGTCGTCAGGCAAGCGTGTAAACGCACATACGCTCGAAGTCACCGACAAGGTGAAGGGTCAGATAATGGACCACACGAAATTTGAAGTCTCGCCTGATGGCAAGATGTTGACGCTCACGGTTCACGGAACCGGCCAAGCGAACTCCCAGACTGTCGTCTACAACAAGATGTAGGTCGGCGGCCAGTCCTGCTTATGGCGTTGTGTGCGAAGCCGCTCGCTTAGGGAAAGGACTGTCCTCAAGAAGAAGCCATGGATGGAACTTCATTCCAAACCCGCAATCAAAGGCAACGATTCTGACTCCGCTACCACGGATAACTGGCGTAACATCGCCATTTCACTCACCACCGTCTTTGAGGAGGACCTCGCCACATGCGGACGACCGGAGTTATCGCCTTAATTGCGTTGGTCGTGATCTTTAGCGGGTGCATCTGGATGTGGGACTCGGCGGTGAGGGCTACCGAGACGCTGGAAATTCGAGCGGCGAGCACATCACGCCGGTGGGCCTCCCTGGCCCCAGCTGTATTCGGTATCCTCGGCCAAGTTCGACGTGCTAGGCCCAAGCGATTGCCGTGGGCGATTTCGCTCCAAAGAAACTTTGGACGGAACCCCCTATCGACGATCATCGTGGCGGCGGCATCGAGAGTTTCGGCGAGAACCATGCAAAGAAAATCAAAAATCGCAGTGATGATAGCCGTGACAATCCAGAAAGAGCGGTCGTACCTTTTGGGGAACGGGGCGCACTAGCATTTAGCGCTTCCGAAAGAGTCCTATGAGCGACAGGTTCCGCGTTCTCCGTATGTGCAGAGTTATTGGTTTGGTTCGATACCTTCAGCTGGCCTTCGCTCGCAAGGTTGCGATTCTTGACACCATGGTCTGGGGATCATCCTCCTCCGAAATGAATATCTCTGCATCAGGAAGGCTGGCTTCCGGGTCTTTTGCGAGGAAAATAACGATACCCGAGTGGCAATAGCGCCTGAAAAGACCGACCAAATCGACGCAGACAATTGGCGGGACTATATAGCTGAGAAGAAAGATTCCGCATCTGCCCATCTCGATCTCGTACCGAGCTTGTATCGCAGAGGAAACAGATATGACGGCATAACCTCCATCCCGCAGAGCTATCTCGTGTTTGAAGAGTGTTTTTCCGTCAGGATTGAAAGCCAAAACGGCGTTCTCGTCTCCCATCGCCTGCTTTCGATGCGATCTAGAGTGCCACGGTTGCAGTCTTACCATCCGGACTGCGCAGGCCGATCAACGGAGTAGAAATTCCCCTAGCGGCTGACTTCAGTCAAGGAGCGCATTTCGTCGACGTAACCATGGCAGGGAAATCCTGTATTTCTCCAGATACTCTTCCATTGTTTTAGAATTTCGCATCTGAAGCTCAGCGAAGCTCATGACGTCAAAAGCAAAGCGACCGTGTCGGATACTGAGTTGATGATCAGGAGACCATCCGTCAAAGCGTGTGCAGCCTAGTGGGTTCCAACCATAACTGGGAGATATGCGGTCAGGCTCGCGATCGTCTGCAGGCAGTGGAGCAGGCAAAATTACTGCTTCCTGAGATGGTTATAATGGACGTCTCTATGCCGAACATGAGTGGCATCGACGCTACCTGAATCATACGCGCCGAGGTTTCCGCATCGCGCATTCTCATCATGAGCCAGAACGATCCTGCAATTCTACGTAGGCAAAGTCTGGAAGCCGACGCGCACGGCTTTCTAACAAAGGAGGACCTCCCTCGGGATCTGCTACGTACGATTGAAAGGATACTTTCTGTTGATGACGAATCAAAAAGCCGAAAAGCGAGTTAAGAGGAAGTCGGTTGTCGGGGTAGCCAGTTCAGGCATTCCGGAGTTCGATACGATCCTCCGTGGAGGGTTTCCACGCGACCGGATGTGTCTTCTTGTGGGGCCCCCGGGTAGCGGCAAGACCACACTCGCTGTCCAGTTTCTACTTTCTGGCACTCAAGACGGGGAAAAGGGTGCTTACATCACCTTTTCTGAGACTTCCGTTGAACTGAAGCAATCGGCAAAGTCTCACGGATGGTCTCTGAACTCACTCTCTATCCTTGATTTCACGAAAATGAAGTCCGATCTCGGTGCAGAAGAGCAATACACCGTCCTCCATCCTGCGGATGTGGAATTAATGGAAACATCGACGGACCTTCTAAATCAGATAAAGAAGCTGAAGCCGAAACGCCTCGTGCTTGATTCTCTCTCCGAGCTCCGGATGGTGGCTCGGGACCCGTTGCGTTACCGACGGCAGATTTTGGCCTTGAAGCAGGCTCTCTCACAGCTCGGCTGTACTGTCCTCTTCTTAGATGATCAGACCGGCGACGCAGGGGCTGACCTCCTGCTCCAGAGCATCGCGCATGGAGTTGTTCAGCTCACGAGCAAGGAATCCGTATATGGCGGATTACATCGTGCGATTAAAGTTACCAAGATGCGAGGCGTCCCGTTTATCGAGGGCTCTCACGACTTTCGCATTGCCACTGGCGGAATCAAGGTGTTTCCGCGTTTGCCAGAGCCAACAGAAGGGGACTTCTCAGAGAAATCGGATTCGACGCCTCCCCTGGGGAGCGGCATCCGCGAGCTGGATCAACTAATCGGTGGACCTATCCCTTGGGGATTTGGCGTGATGATCGTCGGTCCTCCGGGGATCGGCAAATCGTCGCTGGCAGCGCAGTTTGCCGCGGCTGCAGCCGAACGTGGAAAGCGAGTCTGCATGTATTCCTTCGAGGAGAGCGTAACGACCTTGCTCCGACGGTGCGACAGTTTGGGCATCAAGCTGCAGAAAGCGATCAAGGAGGGCCGCGTCGATCTACGACGAATAGACCCCTCGCACATCACCCCCGGGGAAATCACCCACGAAATTAGCAAGTGCATCGAGCAAAATCATGCGGGAATGGTGGTGATTGACAGTCTGAACGGGTATTTGCAGGCGATGAGCACCGACAGCTCGTTCGTGGTTCACCTGCACGAATTGCTCGCCTACTTAAATTCAAGAGGCGTCATAACGATTCTGGTATCGGCGCAGCGCGGCGTCCTCAATGCAGAGCAGGCCAGTTTCGAGGCTACTTACCTTGCCGATCTCGTCATCCTTTTACGCTATTTCGAAGCACAAGGCGCCGTTCGTCAAGCAATATCGGTGGTCAAGAATCGAAGCGAGCAACACGAGCGCGTTATTCGAGAATTTGAGATCAGCAAAAAAGGTATTCGCATTGGGTCACCCCTACGACAATTCCAAGGAGTTCTGACTGGTAATCCGGAGTTCTCCGGCGAAACGGAATCGCTGATTCGAGAGAAGGATGAAAGCGAATAAATACGCCTCGAAGCAGGTTGGCGAGGTTTTATTGTGCGCGCCCTTTGGCAAAGATGCGGAAATCTTGGCGAAAATTATTTCGTCAGAGGGACTCCAAGTTGTCCGTTGCGGACTGCTTAAGGAGGTTGCAGGTCAATTTCGCGAGCTAACGGACTCGATCTTTCTCACGGAAGAAGCACTTGTATCTTCAACCCTAAAGGCCTTAGAAAAACTCCTGCGACAGCAAGAATCATGGTCCGACATTCCGATCATACTTTTTTCGAGCGCGGGGGCCACACCTTCGATCTGGCTGACTCGATTCCTATCAAAGCTCGGTGCCAGTGCGAACGTTTCGATCCTGGAACGCCCAGTCCGCGTACCGACGATTGTTAGCGTCTTGCGAACGGCGAAACGGGCTCGGAGCCGGCAACGCGAAGTTCGCGACCTCTTATTGCTGGAAAAACAGTCGGCAGCAAATCTGCGAGCCGCACGTGACGAACTAGAGCGGCGCGTGCAGGAGCGCACGTCAGAGCTGCTGCGGACTAACGTCGAACTCAACCGCGAGATCACGGAACGGAAGCGTGCGGAAGCGGACTTGCGGAGCCTCACGGCAAAAGTACTGAATATCCAGGACGCGGAGCGCCGACGCATCGCGCGGGATCTTCACGATGGTGTCGGGCAGACGCTTGCTGGTGCTCTTATGGCGGTTGCGGAGGCGCGATCCTCCAAAGTCCCGCTTCCAGCCGCTTGTGAGTCTGGACTGCGCCAGGTCGAAGATATGCTGCACCATGGCAGTCGCGAGGTTCGTACCGTCTCCCATCTGTTGCATCCTCCGCTTCTCGACGAGAGCGGCCTGATGTCAGCGATCCGCTGGTACGTCGAGGAATTTTCCAAGCGCAGCAGAATTAATGTGACCCTTGAACTGGAAAATGAGCGGAATCGGCTGACCCAGGAGATCGAGACCGCTGTATTCAGAATCGTCCAAGAAGCCTTAACCAATGTGTATCGTCACTCGAAGGCACAGGCAGTGCGGATCGAAATGAAGTCTGACAAGAGACGTCTGATGCTGAGAATTGAAGACAACGGCAAGGGCATTCCCCCGGGTACGCTGGCCATGGCTCCCAATGGGAAAACGGGCGTTGGGTTGTCGAGTATGCGGGAACGCGCCACGTTGTTAGGAGGAACCTTCGGCATTCAATCCAATGGCGAAGGCACCACTGTTTCCGCATCCATACCCATCCCAGACGCATTGTAAGTCAGAAACAGGGCTCAGGCCACCTCATCTACCAATGGGACGCCCTTTGGGAAGGAAGGAATCCTCTTCTACCTGAATCGCCTGATTGCCCTGAGCAGGCGGCTCAGTGCACTTCTGTTAAAGGAAGTGGAGCAGGCAGAAAGGCGTCGTCTGCTAGTTTTCCTTAATCAGATCGAACGGGCGTCCACTCCATGCCTGCATTCCCACGCAGATCGTCTTGGAAGAAGCCGGCATGAAGCCGGAACGCTGGGCGCAAATCCAGGATGCTTTCCACGCGGCGATTGAGAGCGAAGCGCACGACCTTCCCGCTTATCTGGCGAGGATGTACCCTGACGATCCAGAACTCCGACATGAAGTTGAGTCGCTACTGCGCGCCCACGAAGACTCTTCTCATTTTCTTGAGCAGGGCGCCATCGAAAATTCAGGGAGCGGAATCGGGAACGAAGTTGAGAACAAAGTGGGAGCCACGCTGCTAATCGGCGACCGCGTCCATCAATACGAGATTCTTTCGCTGCTGGGGGCTGGCGGAATGGGCGAGGTCTACCTCGCGGTTGATACTCGCCTCCATCGACAGGTCGCCTTGAAAGTCCTGCCGCGGAATCCGAATTTTTTGCTGGACCGGTTGCGCCGCTTTGAACAAGAAGCACGTACCGCCTCCGCGCTTTCGCACCCCAACGTTTGTGTGATCTACGAGATTAACCAGACCGACAAGGGCGATCACTACATCGCCATGGAACACGTTCAAGGGTCGACGCTACGAAAGCACTTGTCCGCCAGATCCATTCCGGTGGGCGAAGCGCTAAGGATCACCATACAGGTTGCCTCCGCATTATCAGCGGCGCACAAAGCGGGCATTATTCACCGCGACATTAAGCCGGAAAACATAATGGTCAGCGCCGAGGGGCAGGTTAAGCTGCTGGATTTCGGAATCGCAAAGCTTCTTCTGCCTCAGCAGGAAACTGCCACACAACTCAGTCTGTTGTGCACTCAGCCTGGAACCGTCGTCGGTACCGTCAAGTACATGTCACCAGAGCAGGCGCGCGGGATTGAGGTGGACTCGCGTACCGATCTCTGGAGCCTAGGCGTGGTTTTCCGCGAGATGCTGACTGGCAGCACGCCTTTTGAGGGGCCGACTCCGACCGACGTACTGGTCGGTATCCTGGGCAAACAGCCATCAAGCTTGCCCCGAACGCTGCCCAATTTTACGGTTCTCGAGAGCGTTGATCGGCGGTTGCTGTCAAAGGATCCTCAGGCGCGCTATCAATCCGCTAACGAACTCATTCAGGATCTTGAAGGTGTGAACGAGGATTCGAGGGCACCATCGCTGTGGCGAAACGCTCTGCGTTTGAGTTTCCGCCGACGAGGGATTGTCTTGGCTTCGCTGTTGATGTTCTTAGTCGCGATCGCAGGCTTTCTTTACTACCGCGGCCGTCGTGACTTGGTCACGGCGTCTTCGGAGGCGTCCGCCGAATCGGATCACAGGCGGGTTGTTGCCGTGCTCTCGTTCGAAAACATATCTCACGATCCGTCACAGGAATACTTCAGCGCAGGCATAACGGAGGAGATCAACGGACAACTAGCAAAGCTGGGCTCTATCCAGCTCGTCAGTCGGGCGGCGATTGCCCGGTATAAGAGCTCGCCCGCCAATCTGCAGCAGATCGCAAGTGAACTCGGCGTCGGCAGCATAGTGACCGGCAGTGTCCGGCAGAATGCGGGTGGGCGAGTTCGTGTCAACGTGGAGTTGGTGGACGCCCATAACCAGCGAACCATCTGGGCTGAACAGTACGATCGCGAACTGAAAGACATCTTTGCGGTGCAGAGTGACATTGCCGTTCGCATCGCGAATGCCTTGGGCGCGGCGCTGTCGCCATCCGAACGGGAGCACATCGAAAAGCGCCCTACCGAGAACATGGCCGCTTACGAGTTGTACCTGCAGGCTCGGGCGCTCCCCATGAATATTAGAGAGGACAATTTTAGGGCGATAGAAATGTTGCAAAAGGCGTTCACCATGGATTCAAGGTTTGCTCTGGCGCTGGCCCACATTGCATATCGGCAAGGATTCCAGGGATATTTCGGCGATTCGAACTACCTCGACCTAGGGGTCGAAAGTGCGCGCCAAGCGCTTTCCATTGACCCGAATCTCGCCGAGGCCCATTTTTCGCTTGGGAGCGCATATTCGATCAAAGGCGAACTTACTAAAGCGCGATTGTCATTCTTGAAAGCGCTGGAACTCAAGCCCAACTTTATTGAGGCCATGAACAACCTCTCGCTCGAGGAAATTGATGCGGGACGACTAGATGAAGCGCTCTATTGGGGGGCGAGATCTTTTCACCTGGCACCCAATTCCGGTAATTCCTACTACCATCTTTCCGTTGCCCTTATTTTCCTGGGAGACGATGCGACTGCCCAACGATGGCTCACAGAGGGTGAGGAGCATCATCCGACTGCAACACGGGTGCAGATCATGCGTGCCATTCTTGACTTCGTTCACCTTGGGAAGACGGATCAGGGACTGCGCCGGGTGCGTAAAGCCTTAAATGACAGCCCTGATGACGAAGAATTAGGAAGTCTACTTGCGGACCTGACGTTCATAGCAAAAACATCTGACGCCGAGGAACGACTGCACCATGTGGCCGGCACTGAGCCGGAAAATTATGGCTTTGTGTTACCTGAAACGAATCGCCTGAAGTACGCCTATCAATTACTCCGCCGGGGACAGACCCAGACCGCGATGCGCCTGGTGGAGCAATCGGAGACTAGGGCGCGCAGGGTAATGCAGGATGGTAATGAAGCTTATTACCCCCGCATTGAACTCGCGGCGTCGTATTCGCTGCGTGGAAATACACAACAGGCGCTCGAATGGCTCGAACTCGCTTACGTCAGCGGCGCCCGGGACCACAATGCTCTCGAGATCGATCCGCTTTTTGAAAAGCTTCGAACTGATTCCCACTTTAAGGAAATTGCGCAGCGGATGGCTCGTGACGTGGCGCAGAGGCGCGACCGGGCGCGAGGTCAGTTGCCGGAAATCTTTTCTTCTCCCCAGGCGAAACAGCCGTATCCGGTGCGATAAAGGGTGCCATGGAGAATCATGAAGTAACCGAGCTCTTGATCCGCTGGGGCAGCGGGGATAAGGCAGTCTTGGATCGTCTGGTTCCCCTGGTTCATGCCGAGCTTCACCGCATGGCAGCCCGCTTCCTGCGGAGAGAAAGGGTCGATCACACCCTTCAACCAACCGCGCTCATCAATGAAGCTTACCTGCGGCTCGTGGATGCTAGCACTGTAACCTGGGAAAATCGCGTTCACTTCTTTGGGATCGCCGCACGAGTGATGCGTCGTATTCTGGTCGACCACGCACGGCAGCACCAAGCCGGAAAGCGCGGCGGCGCAGTCGAGAAGGTCCCCATCGACGCCGCTCATGAACCGGCCTCCAGGCAGGAAGACGTGGACGTGGTCGCGCTGGATGCGGCCCTAACACGCCTCGCCGAAGTTGATCCGGAGCAGAGCAAACTGGTCGAGCTGCGCTATTTTGCCGGACTCACCATCGAAGAAGCCGCCCAATCCATGTCAATGTCACTCGGGACCGCGAAGCGCCGGTGGACCGTCGCCAAGGCATGGTTGCGCCGCGAGATCTCCGGGCCTCAAGCATAACTACCGTGGCGACTGTTTGCTTCACACCGTCATCCGGAGGCGCCGAGCCAATACTGACGTTGAGTCGTAAAGGCCAATGTTTCGCACCATTTCCAGAAATCAAAAAATAAGTGAGCCGTTTGCTCTGCCATCTGCGCAGTAGTCAGTGAACGCACACTATGCGTGGAGGACAAGACAATGAAATCACAAGTTCTGAAGAGCTCGTTCGGTAAAGTCCTGTCGGCAGTCGCAATCGCCTTCATCATTTCTTCTGTCGCCCCGGCGCATGCCCAGCAGCAACAGTGGGGCCGGGATAACTGCCTTTACACAGCGGTGGGTAGTGCGTGGCAGCCGACCCGTACTTGCCGCCTTTTGGAACGCGGCAACCCGAACGCTTTTTTCATCTACGATCGAGCGGATCAGGCTCGGCGCCCCATCTTGCGGGTAGATCTAAGCAAAGCCGCGAGCACCGGGTGGATATACGCCTACAGTTACGCGACCGGGCAAACTTTCAGATACATAAATCGGGGCGTGTGGCAACCATCTGCTATCGCGTCCGATTTCAATTTTTATAACAACGGGGCGTGGAGGGCCGTGGCCCAACCTGCCGCACCCGAACCGACGATGCCGACCCAGGGAGCAACCATGGGTCCGGGGGCGAAAGCCAGCAACGACGCGGCGGCTGCAATGATGACCCAGATGCAAATGGGTCACTTAATAAAAGGTCTAGCGCCGAACGACGGCAGCGCTACGCCGCTGCCTATTTGTTCGCCCATTTCCGGGACGCCGTGTTCCGATGGCTCAACTCGCCCATAGCGCTGAACGGGCGGAGCGCCGTTACTCCGCCCTCACTTCTTTTCATACGGATTGGTCATTAAGCGCTTGGCGTCGTAACCGTATGTGATACTCCGGCCGAAAGAACATCGAATCGACCGGATTCGCACGGCATAGGTACGCCGTACAAAACGGGTTCTCTTCATTTTCACCCGTCGCCCAATTCATAATTGCATCCCATTACGCGGAGGTTTCAGCTCGACTCTGGTAGTTTTATCTCGGACTGGTCACCTACTGGGGATCGTATTGTCTTTGACTTTTTCGATCCGGATGGAAATGAGTAAACTCCAGTGATCAACCCTCATGGCTCAGGAATGAATCCGATCACAACAACTCAGCCGCTATAGGCCTCTGAGCTTGGAGATTTCGTGATCACGGTATAATCCTGCCTACTTCCGATGCCCCTGACTCCCGGAACGATCCTCGGGCAGTATGAAATTCGCTCACCGCTTGGCGCTGGCGGCATGGGCGAGGTGTATCGCGCGCACGACACTCGGCTGGACCGCGAAGTCGCGATCAAGGTGCTGCCGGAGTCTCTGACTGCCGATCCCGATCGCTTGCGCCGTTTCGAGCAGGAAGCACGTGCCGCGGCCGCGCTGAATCATCCCAACATTCTTGCGGTTTACCAGATGGCGACGCACGAAGGCGTGTCGTACATGGTGTCGGAATTGCTGGAGGGCGATACGCTGCGCGAGCGACTGATGCGCGGGCCGATACCGCTACGCAAAGCGATTGATTATGCCGTGCAGATCGCGCACGGACTGGCGGCGGCACACGACAAAGGCATTGTCCATCGCGACCTGAAGCCCGACAACCTGTTTGTCACCCAAGATGGACGGGTCAAGATTCTGGACTTCGGCCTGGCCAAGCTGGCCCAACCCAGGGACGCCTCAGGAATGGAAGCGACAATCGCTGGAGTGGAAGCCACAATGCCCTACGGAACTCAGCCCGGCTTGGTGATGGGAACCGTGGGCTACATGTCTCCTGAGCAGGTGCGCGGCAAGACCGCCGACCACCGCTCCGATATCTTCGCCTTCGGAACGATTCTTTACGAGATGGTGACTGGGAAGCAGACGTTCCGCAAGCCCACCTCGGCGGAGACCATGACGGCAATTCTGAATGAGGATCCGCCGTCCATTTCGCAACTCACGGCAGCTGTTGCAGAATGCGTATGAAGTTTTAAGCGTCGCACACGAAGCGAAGAGGCCCCGGCACTGTCCGGGGCCTTTTCGTTTATTTAGATTTGTTACCCTTCAAAAACAAAGCCGCTCGCCAAGACCCGACAAACACGGGACGCGAGGGGCAAAAGCAACTCTCCATAAGAGCCGGTTTTTAACGTCTGCATCGCGGGGTGAGTTTTTCGCCCGCCTCCGCGATAAATGCATGACCGACTGCCTGATTATTACGTATCGCCTTTTGGCGGCGACGGATCCTTTGGCACCTCCCTCATATCTTTGATGGTGTAGCAATGCACGTGGACCCTCCGTCCTTTTTCATCCTCTACGAACCAATTGGGATTTACGGCCTCTCCGCAAATTGGGCACAACACATCCTTTTCAGACATGTCTTGTGTCCTTCCGCACTAGAATGCGTTCCACTATAGCGGAGCAATTTATTTTGCTGGAACATGGGGGCGTATTAAGCTCCTGACATTCGTGGTGGAGTTTCATGCGTTCGTCCGCCGCGATGGCACACAAAGAGGCCGGGTTTTTCCGGGACGGCTATCTGGTAGGCGCGATTGTCCGACAAACGCAGGGCGGTTGTTGACCTCCAACAAACGATGGGCGATCTGCGACCACCGTTTTGCATGTCTCGCCTGTTACTGCCTTGACCAAATCCCGAACGCAGGCTTTGTCGGATATTGGCTTCCAGGTAGTGTCAATATCGACGGTCGTGAGCGCCCTGTTCGAGATCAGCCTTGGCAGTGCGGAATCTTACTGCTATCGCAAAACGACATTTCAAAAAAGCTGCATGAATCAGGTTCCACAAATCAATTTTTCGAATTCCGAATGACTGCGTCATTTGTGCTGGTCATGAGGAGTCGAACGCTGCCGTCTCGTAGAACCGCCGGAGCCGAAGAACAATTCGAAAAGGAATCGACAATTATTTTAGAAATTAAGCCGGCGGAAAGTAGACGCTCTTCACATTTCGGTACCTACATGACGAATTTGAACTCTTCTACATGATTTCCTGATTGGACTCATCGCGCACAGAGTGTACGGTTTCACACGGAGGAACATCATGAGGGGAGTTTTATGGTTTCTTGTTGGCGTTGGCGTCGGTGCGACGCTTGGCCTCGTTCTTGCGCCCGCACCGGGTCAGGAGATGAGAGAAGCGTTGTCTGATGCTGCTGCCGGAGCCGTTGAAGTCGCCGAAGCAAGGATGGGGGACGTTGCCCAAAAGGCGAAAGCAGTGGTTGGAAAAGCGAAAAAGACTGCGGCAAAGAGTGAAAAGGTGGTGAGCGGGCCAACCGAGGGATAAGGATCATGGGATTGCGCGAGGTGTCCTGCCCTCTTTGATGAGGCGCTGGATTTCGGTGTCGAGTGCTTCAATTTCCTTCATTACAATCTCGATTTCTTTTTGTATGATTTCTTTCCGGTCCGACGGAGCCACCAGCTTATCGAGCTGAAGCTTTCTTAAACGCTCAACTTGACCCTCTTGCGCTCCTCGCGTTTCCCCGAGCTTGGACATAGCCACACCCCCCATGGCGCGGGATTATACGCGACTCTCAGCACCCACGAACAAGGTCAAAAACGAACACAACTTGTCGCGCCTCCGTCGTAACCGACCGTTTCCACTGCGGTTCACCGAAGATCACGGCTGGCGATTTGCTACGTAACTCCGGCTGT
This sequence comes from uncultured Acidobacteriota bacterium, assembly GCA_963712365.1. Taxonomy (GTDB): domain Bacteria; phylum Acidobacteriota; class Terriglobia; order Terriglobales; family Acidobacteriaceae; genus Sulfotelmatobacter. The sequence goes on along the minus strand of CAVQHO010000013.1, from coordinate 416,180 downwards.
TTCGTGCGGCGATTGACATTACTTCATCGAACTTGCCCTCGCGTAGTGGCGAGGCAGCGTGATGTATGAAAGTGCGGCATTCACGGCGGGCCGCGCTGTACCGGTAGAGTCGTGAACAAAGGATTGCACCAGTGTTCGCAAGCATGAAAGCGAGCAGCACGAAATCTGCTTGGTTCAGACGGTCCATCGAACGCCAAAGTTGGCCCACGTTCCAAAAGTTTGGCTGCGGATAGAGTATCCAAGAGGCCGTCGTCTTGCGCTGGTCAACCAGAAACACGACCCTTTCTACCCCAACTAAGCGAACAGCAGCCAATACGGTGGCAACATTTCCGTAATTCGCGCGGGTCAACCCTGTTTTTGACCAAGATCTGGGGCATCTAATCCTGCTGATTCCTTGCGGAGCAGGAGACCAGGCAGAGTGCAAAGCGGAAGAAGAGGGTACTCAGTCCAATGTGTCGCAGGCATTTGAAACGAGCCGCCGCACTCTACCCGCGACACTGCCGGCCCGTCCTCTAACGGCGAGTGGCGGGGCTGCAGCCTGGCAAGGGAAGCTGCGCAGCCAGTACCACTTCCCGGCAATTGGGCAAAAGTAGATCGGCGACGCGGACCATTCGGGCTCACCGGCTCGGCGCATTCGCGCGGACAGCGTATCAAGATTACTAGCTCATTGGCTTGGCTTACGAAACGGCAACTTTCACGCTCGAGAAGCTTTCCACGGGAGAATGCCCGCGTCGCTGCCTCAAATCAATTTCGATGGCGTGCCTGGAGTGTCTACGAGCCCGAATCCGGTGTTTGATTCGCTATTCGCCCTTCGGGATGCGCACGAAGACGAGAGGCGTCGACGCTCTGGCTCGCAAGACTCCTACAAAGCGGCGCCGCCGCCGTCGTTGGGGTTATTGCTTCTTGCCAACAGCGATGCGAATGGTGGTTGATGGTCCAGGGTCCACATGTACTTTGTTCCAGTCGGGGTTTTCTTCTGGAGGATCAAGGTCCGCCGCGACCAGTTGCGTCAGCGCCGTCGCTGCCTTCACATGAACGGGAAGAAAAACTTCAGCTCGCACCTTGAGGACTTCGAACGACTCGGTTGCATCAATAAAGATCTGCAAACCATTGTTCCAACCAACTGGGATCGTCAGTTCCTGCTCGTGTCCTTTTCCATATGGCGAAATTGAAGGAAACCCATGAGGAGATTCTTTTCGATTCCAGCCTGCACTTTGGAGGTCGCCGTCGATCTCCTTCAATAGTTGGATCGCTTCGTCCTCCGCAGCCACTGAAATGAAGGTGTATTCAACGCCTTTGAATCCACTGAGCCTGATACCAATTCCTGAGTATTGAGAAGAGACCGTGAGGTCTTTAGGCGCTTCAATTCAGCCCTCGCTTCCACGACATGCCTGAGCGCATCTGCTAGGTGGGATTCGGCTGCCGCCGCTTGAGTCTTTGCCGAGACGATATCGTTTTCGAATGATTCGGCTTCGGTACGAGCGTCGCGACCCCGTTTCGAAGACTTGAGGAGAGCGACGTACAGACATTTCGTCTCATACTAAATCAATAATCGCAATGTCGTTTATCCGAACGAGATGCCGGTTACCTTCTACTCGCCTTCGATCGGCGAAGTTCAAGCCCAGAGCTGGATGCGGTATCACCATTCAGCGACAAACTTCACGCTCGCGGGGCAATGAGTTTGCGCGACTGCTTTCGTCTATTTTGTAAGAGCCGTATGTGTCAGTTGGAAAGTGCGCTAATCTTTTGACATGCGACAATTCCGACACTTCGTATTGCTCGCACATGCAAACTCACAGAAATAGATGGGCGATTCGTCGTCTCGCTTAGTTGCGCTTCAACACCTTCATCTTCACGTGAAGCACGACGGCACGCCGCCAACAATAGAGCGCGCGGAACCTTCTCGTAGACAAACCCATCATCGCAGTTATCTATCATTTTACTTCGAGATGTGTCCCTGACATTTAGGTTACATAAACTCATACTGTGCCAGCTCTACCTTCCCTGGACACGTCACTTGTTAATAGAACTGATAGGCGGTATCTCTCATGTTGATTCGTCTAGTAGCATTGTTTGTGGCACTGCTTTCAATAGGCGCGACTGCCTTCCCGCAAGTGCCTGCTTGTAACTCGATCCAAGACAACTGGAAGTATTATTATGACGCCTCCACCTACGCCTTGACGCGGACTGGTTCCGGACAGATTACCGGAACATACGCCGTCACACTTTTTTGTCCCGGGATGACATTTCCTATTACAGGCACAATCACAGGTGATTCGTTTACGATCAGCGTGACAGGTTTGAATGCCTGTCCGGGCGGGGGAGCGCAGTGGCTGACGTACACTGGTTTTCTTGGCCAGCCTGGCTGCAATTTCGCTTACGGCAATTGGTCGAACTCTCTTAATTATTGCGGAGGTTTCAGACAAGATAATGCTTACCCCCCAATAGGGGTATCTACTATCTTTACGAAACCCGTGGATGTACCGACTTCCGAAACTACAGCGACACCGACTGGTGCACAGTGGGACACGAACTCCGGTGCCCGATGGAATCAAACACTGGTGCCGAATACACCTTCGGGAGAATTCGAGGGATACGCCATCTATGAGTACGCGACGGGCCAAGGCACGGACACATGCTGGTTTGCGGGCTCTAGTGTCGCTAAGTTCGATGCCATCACCACTCCTGGCTTCGCGTGGAACGTGACGAGCCATAACACATGGGGCGCAGACTTCATCGGCTGGAATCTTGCTGCTGTTCGCTACTATCGTACGAAGAAGCGGGTGCCATGCAGTAGTAGCTTCCAACAGCAAATTGTTATTGATTGCGCTTATGCACCTGCCAATCCAAGTACGTACACCGGTCCGTTTACGACCAGTCGGGCGACACGCTTTACGGTGTGCCTTACGAGGTTAATTCGCTTGGAGCAAGCATCGCGGCGAGAAAAGCAACCAGTGTGCGCAACACGAACACTTCTACTAATACGACGTGGAGATGATGGAGTTTCCCATATGTTGAATCTATTCCGCTTGATGGTAATTTGTTCATACTTGGCGACTCTCGCGCTTGCGCAAGAGACAGTGAGTGTTAGCAGTCATCCGGCCGATCTGTCGCGGCCACTTTCAACAGTCGTGAGTCAGATTCGACGCCAGACAAACTGTCTGTCACCTACGAAGATCCTCGATACACTAGCACAACGGACCTCGAAGAGGTTACGTCTCGCGTCTCCAAAACGCCAGAGCAAGAGAAGAGTGCAGGGCCGCGCATTATTGTTCCCAAGGGCCATCAAATCACCTTCGTATACTCTCCGTCTGAAATGAGAGGTCCCGGCTCTGCGAAGCAGACGTTGGATCGACTCGTTCGCGAATACGCGATCGGCGGAGGTCCGGCATTTAAGGTTGAAGAAGACGGAACTCGCGTACATATCTTACCAACTGCGATGGGAGCGCCGGGTGCACAAAAACATCAAGGCAGCATTCTTGAGACTACGATCTCGCTGCCTGCAGCCTCGCGCGATGGTGGACAACTGCTCCAAGCAATCTGCGACGAGATCCAGAAGAAGACGGGGTTTGAAGTCGGGATTGGACCAAGCGTGCCTAACAACTACTTGGCTCGTTACCGCACCGGGGTCGGTCTTTCAAGCCAGACCGCAAGAAAAGCAATCGCAGATCTTCTCGATGCATCTTCTGGAAAAGGCACATTTGATTGGGACTTATATTACGACCCCGGTGACAAGTCGTACATGTTGAACTTCGCTTACTCTGGGCTCGCGCAAGATGCGACACAAGATAAGTAATGCTTGTCAACGCTTGTTGCGAGCGACGCAGGACCTCGTTCTGATCGAGATTCCGTAGGGCGGGACGAAGTACAGATGTTAAAGAGCGAAGAGGATGGATAGCACGGCAGATGACCGCAATCGGTCAAGCATTGTCAGCCTTCGGAGCTGCTTGGAACACCACCAAGCCAAGTGTCGGCACAATGCCGAAGATAGGCACTATGTCTGCTGCTGGACGCAAGCGAATTGCTGCCGCACAACGTGCCCGGTGGGCGAAGGTGAGGGCCGGGAAAGAATCGGCGCGAGAGACAGCGACTCCCGAACTATATGCCTAGGTTGAATAAGCCTGGGCGTTTTTTATTGGGCAATATTCGTCCGAACGCACCGATGCGAACCGATTCGAAAGAAATTGCAATTTGAGTGTAATCGCCTGTTAACGCCAGTTAGGAAGACTTTGATCCCTGGTCTGTGGGTGGCTGTGGCGCAGTGATCTGTCTGCGGTGAAGCTGCTCCATCGCGTAATGCTTGGCACTTGCGTCGTCGGACTGTGCCAGTAGCATTAGCTTCTCGGCTGCCACTGGGTCGCCGAGTTTGCCCAAAGCCCCAACGGCTTTTCCTGACAAAGCGCGAGCCTCGTCATACTCTAGGTACGGATGGAGCTTGAGAGCTGCTCGATAAAAAGCTTCAATTGCCCTTCTGTCGCGGAGGTGATCCAACGCCCACACGACATCCTCATGCGAGTGATGCCACTCCGCATCTGATAACAGAATCAGGATGTCCACAAAGTCCGGCGTAAAGCCGAAGCGAAAGCCAACCAATAGTCCGCACTCAACGTCGTCTTCGTTCTTCTCACGATAAGCTCCTTCGAGCATCCTCCAGGAGAATTCGCTGGCCTCTGAACGTGGAATTCCAATTTCGCGTAGAAAATCGCCCTCTGATATTCGGTGGGCTATCAGGTCAAGAATCAACTGTTGTTGCTGCGACGACATGACGAAGAGATCGTAGCATCACTTTGCGACGAACCTGAAACTCCTATGAACGGGTTGCCCTCCCGGAGCTTCGAGCGCTCAACTGGCGTAATATCCCCATTACACTCATTGACCTTCCGGCAGGTGCTCTCGGGGTCAATGAGTGTAATCGCCTATTAACAACAGCCGTCGTCGACGTATCCCATAATTACTCGCATGACAAACGACCGTCGTGTCCTGAAAATGTAATTTAAACTGTGACGACAGAGGGCGAGGGGAGGCAGCAACCAATTGCGTTCTTGTTTTCTGCGCGTGTGTGTCGTCATGGTGTGTGGCTGTTTAGCATTCTTAGCTAAGAGCACCGCTCAAGCGACACAAGAGAACAATAAGCCGAGCCCGACTTTTCGCGCAACCAGCCGCCTCGTGCTGGTTGATGTTGTGGTCACAGGAAAAGGTGGCCAGTTTGTTCGCAACCTTAAATCCACCGACTTCACCGTGCTAGAAGACCAACGCCCGCAAACGATTGCCGGATTTACGCCTCATTCAAGCACCGACGTCATGGCTGCGAAGTCGCATCCTCCGCTACCCGAGCATCAGTTTACGAACTACGACGCCCCGCCTCCCGGTCACCCGATCACGATCATTCTGCTTGATATGCTCAACACTGTTGTTGAAGAGCGAGCGTACGCACGGAAGCAGATGATCAAATTCCTCAGCTCCCTTCCTCCGGGACTGCCGGTGGCGTTGTTCACCCTGGGCGGAAATCTAACAATGTTGCAGGGGTTCACGCAAAATTCCGATTCCTTGGTTACCGCGGCCAAGGCGCTGCTGGACAAGAATGAAAGCGCTCGTCTTCACACATCAGAAGTAGATTTGCAGAACGCGGAATCCATGGATGCGGAATTTAGAGCGATGATGGGTGGCGTTCAGGTAACCCATCTGGCGGAGGCACTGGAAATCGAACAGGGTTATCAGATCAACGTGCGCGTGCGGACGACACTTAAGAGCCTGCGAATGCTGGCGCAATCGGTAGCTGGTTATTCGGGGCGGAAGAACCTGATCTGGCTGTCGAGCGATTTTCCAGTGGGGCTTGAACACGCTCTTCTTGAAAGTCCTTCTGCTCAGAACGAGAATTACTACAGAGAAATCGCTGAGGTTTCATCGGCATTGTCGTCCTCGCAGATTGCGGTGTATCCGATCGACATTCGCGGATTGCAGTCCGACGAGATGGATGTAAGTTTGCTAAGAGCCCCGAGCAGCGCGCAAAGGGCGCGACGGATCGATATGCAGTGGAGCACGCAGTCGGCCATGAAAGACATCGCGGACCAAACCGGCGGAGAGGCTTTCTACAACCGGAATGATCTGGCAGGCGCGATGCGGCGAAGTCTCGATGAAGGCGCGAACTATTACACGCTGGCGTATGCTCCCCTTAACCAGGAATGGAATGGGATGTACCGCAGGATCCAAGTGAGAGTTGCCGTCCAGGGTGCAAAGACTCGCCACAGGAGCGGCTACTACGCGCTTGCAGAGATGCCTCGGGATGCGGACCGTGCCGACGAAATGCTCGCCGAGGCAATGCGGCGCACCGTTCCGCAGAGCACCGGACTGCTGATGAAGGTGCAGGTGCTGCCTCCAAATGAAGAACGAAAATCGGTGAGCATTGATTTTGCGGTGGTTGCCGCAGACCTCGATTTCGCGGACGTACCCGGTCAACAGAGGAACGCTCTCGCGGAGTTCAGCGCCGTCGCGCTCGATAAAAAGTGGGAGCAAGCCAGCGTAACATCGAAGACCATAAACGCCAACTTGCGGCCGGAGACGTACCAACGCATGCTTCGTGAGGGCTTCCCGGCGCATCTCGATCTCGAGGTCAATCCCGGGAGATACCTCTTGCGCTTGGGGGTGATGGATCTTCACAACCAGCGGATTGGAACACTGGATGTTCCATTGGAGGTACCAGCGGAACGCGCAACAACTAACTGAAACAACTTGAGAACTCGGGCATGGACTCGTCTGTCACGATCTGTTCTTGGATGAGCAACCGACAGCATTCTGCGTTCGCTCACAACATAGTAGGACCTCTTTTCTACTATTGATAAATCCCCATTACGCTCATTGACCTTGCCGTCGATGATTGAGTGTTAACGACGTTTTTGCGTAAGGTTGACGCGGCCATGGTCAGTTGCCGTGCGGCGGGCAATTGACGGCTGACTCGCGACATTCATAAACTCTAGCCATGCGCAGCGGTGAGTCACTCCTCGCATTGTTTTCCGCTCTCTTTATTCTAGTCGCGACAACTCCCTCAAGCGCCTACCAACACGAGCACGAGGTATTAACCGAGCAACAAGTGGGAGCGGTGCATTTTCCCATTTCGTGTGACGCGCGAGTGCAAAAGACCTTCGAGCGAGGAGTGGCATTGCTGCACTCATTCGCGTTCGAGACCGCACAAGCGACATTCCGGCAAGTCGCACAAGAGGATCCGCACTGTGCGATGGCACACTGGGGAATCGCGACAACGTTCAGCCGATGGGCAGGTCCCGATGAAAAGCAACTCAAGCAAGGTTGGGAAGAAATCAGAATTGCAAAATCGCTGCACGCGAAGACGACGCGTGAGCGAGACTACATCTCGGCGGAAGCCCAAGTCTATGCCCATCCCGATCGGGAGGATGAGAAACGCAGCAAGAGATTTTTACGAGGGATGGAAAGGCTGTATTCGAGATACCCGGACGACCACGAAGCCGCAGCCTTCTATGCGCTGGCGTTGGAGGAATCTAACGACGACGACGCACACAGCAAACGCAAACAGGCGGCAGCGATTCTTGAAAACCTTTTTGCCATAGAACCGAATCATCCTGGAGTAGCGCACTACTTGATACACACGTACGATATCCCAGGGATGGCCGAACTCGGCCTTCCCGCAGCGAGGCGATATGCACAGATCGCTCCCGCCGCTCCTCACGCACTGCATATGCCATCGCACATCTTCGCACGGCTCGGAATGTGGCAAGAGGACATCGATTCCAACCTGGCTTCGATTGCCGCCAGCCGCAACGCGGCGGTTACGCACATGGGAGATGAGGGGCATCAATACCATGCAATGGAATTTCTGGTGTATGCGTACCTTCAGTCGGGTCGGGAGACAGAGGCCGAAAAACTCATCGGGAGTTTGAAAACATTGCCCAAAATGAGCAATATGTACGGCACCGACTACGATCCGAACATCTCAGCGCAGGTTGAGTACTCAGCCAGCTATGTGATGGAGTTGCACTTGTGGAAAGAGGCGATTCAGTTGCCGCTGCTCACTGCGGAAGACGATGGGGATAGCTCTCTCACCTACAAAGCGCGGGCCATTGGTGCCGCAAGGCTCGGCGACTTGCGTGTGGCTGGGGAAAATCTAGACGCCATCGGTCGCCTCCACCAGAAACTTGTGGAGAAAAAGAAAACGACTCCCGCGAATGCTGTCGATGAAGATCGACGCGTCGTAACAGCCTGGATCGATCACGCCGAAGGCAAGAATGACGATGCGTTGAAGTTGCTGGAGGAAATCGCACGCGGCGACGGAGGTTTGTTTGCTACAGACGGCAATACTCCTGCGCACGAAATGATGGGCGACATTCTATTGGACATGAATCACCCAGAACAGGCGCTTGCAGAATATCAGGCCGAGCTAAGGGTGAGCCCCAACCGATTCAATTCAGTCTACGGCGCTGGTCGCGCAGCGGAGGCAGGCCACCTTGGCGACGAGGCGGCCCAGTATTATTCGCAATTGGTGAAAACGTGCGTTGTGGACACATCGACCAGACCAGAACTCGGTCACGCACGCGAGTTTCTGGCTAAGCGTGCAAAGAACTGACAAGACAGCCGCATCCGGCCTGAGCAGGAAAACGTCAGGTATGGACGCGGAGACACTCTTCGGGACAGTTGATGAAAAATCTCTATTACACTCATTGAACCCGCGCGAACAGCCGAACGCGCGGCGATGTGATCGTCGCCCTTGGATCTTGGATGACCTACATGTTGGTTAACCAGTATTACGGATTCAACCCGTCCATGCTTGGTATTTAGCATGTCGCGACAGCCAGCTTTTCGAAGAAGGAACGATCTCATCGGAAGCATGCTGGTTCGACACCTCTCGAATGAAACCAGCGGACTTTGAGGAAATCTGTCGGATGGCACATTCCGCAGAAGTTGCACAACCGCCGCAAACCCGCACCACACGTTTCGGAGCAGGTCTCGCCATCAGCGATGCGTTGCAGTAGCCGATTGAAACCTGTCGTTGAAGGAAGCTAAGTTACATCGATTAGCATTACGTTTGGGTTGTCCACACCCAAAAAACGATCGGATTAAAACCCTACTATCAGGAATGTTTTCTGCAAGAATGTCGATTTTCAGTAGAGGTGAGACTAGGATCTCATAAGCGTGCACGTCATGGTTGAGAGTGTCCAACTTAGGGTGTTCTTCGTCCTACTCGCCACACTGGCGATTACCGCATCGGATAGTCCTCCGGAACAAAGCAACGTCTTCGCTCTTCCAGCTGAGTTTGAACCTCAGCAAGCCGTGTGGATGAGTGCCACACCGACTGAAACTAGCAAACCGGTTCTTGATGTGGTAATTGAGATGGTACAAGCACTGTCCCCCCATGTGCGGATTCAGCTCATGGTGCCGAGCGAACGCGTTAAGGGGGAAGTTCAAAGTCGCTTGCGTCAGCTACAAATCAACGAACGGCAGATAAACTATTGGACGACAACGACTAGTCCGACTCGGTGGTATCGGGACATTGGAGCAATCTTTGTAAAAAACAGCGCGGGAGCACTGAGGGCGATTGATTTCAACTTCAATTGTTATGGTGAGTGTCCCACGGGATCCGCGGAAGCACAAAAAAAAGAAGGAATAGACCGCGAGATCGCCGCGTTTGCTGGCGTGCCGACAATCCGAACTGCTTTGGTGAGTGAAGGCGGAGACCGGGAAGTCAACGGCAAGGGTACATTGATGGCAATCGAAGCGACCGAGATGCAACGTAATCCAGGCATGCGCCGCGATGAAATCGAGAAGGAGCTCCTGCGGGTCTTAGGTCAGAAAAGAATGATCTGGCTAAAACAAGGGATCGCGGAAGATGACGATCCCATGCAGGGACCTCTATATTCGAACGTCTATTCCATCGGCTGCGGTCATATCGACGAAATGGCCCGTTTTGTTTCGCCGGACACAATCGCCCTGGCTGAAGTAACGGAGCAGGAACGTCGTAAAAACCACGTGATGAGTATGACGTACGATCGACTCGCGGAGAATTATCGGGTTTTGCAAGCTGCAACGGATCAGGACGGACACAAATTCAAAATTGTACGGATGCCAGTTGCAGACCTGATCTACGATGATGTCACAATTCAATCAGGCTCCGACAGTGGTCTTGAGTATTTTCATGGCTCTACCCCCGGACAGAAAATTCGGATCATCATTTCCGCAAGCTACATGAACTTTTTCATCTCCAATGGAGTCGTTCTGGAAGCCACTTATTGGCGACCCGGAAGACCAGAGTCAACCCGCCGCAAGGACCAAACTGCAACTGCCACGTTGAAAAAACTGTTTCCTACTCGAGAGATCGTCCAAATCCATGCCGAAAACCTCAACTACGGCGGCGGAGGGATGCACTGCGCAACCCAGCAGCAGCCTGCAGACGGTCCACATTGAGAAACTTCTGGAGAAGTTTTCAATGTCAACTGCGACTACAGATGTATGCACATTTACTTTCCGACACTTCGTGGTACTTGACCTCGCGTCGAAAGCATTGCTAGGACTCTTCACAAGTCTTAGCGACGTCATCAAGTGGACCGAGCGCCTCGCTGGGTTCCTGTACGGGTTGCTCGGACTGTTGGCAGGAGCCCTGAGCTTCGTTGTATTGCCTCACCGTCTCGTTAATCTCGAAAGCCCTTTCGGATTTCGTGGGATCAGCTTGTTAATCAGTCCAATCATCGCTGGGCTTGTGCTGTCATCAGTTGGAGCCGTCATGCGGACATGGGGAAAGAGGGTGACTCCCATTGAAATGTTTTGGTACGGCTTTGCCTTCGCACTTGGAATGGCACTCATCCGGTTCTTTTTTCGAAGTAATCGCTGATACCGCCGACGAAGGTTCGGTCCAGACTGGCGTTAAATCGCCATTTCACTCATCTACCTTCACGGAAAAGCGTTTTCCCGTTGGTAGATGAGTGCTATCGCCTGTTAACAACAGTTTCAAATCGGCAGACACTCCTTGAACATAATTACGGCGCCCGACTTCGAAGAAGGGTTAAGAAAATGCTCACAGGGAACCTTCCGAACTCTAGTTCGCCTCACTTATAAGGGCCAAGGTGCCATGTTTCGTCTTCTCAAGGGCTATCGCGGGCTCCAATGTCGGAAACGTTTACGGAATAAACTATTTTTTGCCGAATCGATTTTGTGAACGGCACACCCGCGGTTTTTAGATGACAACTTCCCAGACGTCCCCTACGCTTATTGCAGCTTCCCTAAAAGCGCGATTCCGAACCGAAGGTTCCCCTATGTCCCAACGTCCCATCTGCTGCTGGATATGCGGCTGCTTATGCCGCTTGGAAGATTGCAAGACTGACGAGCAAGGCTTGCCCGTCCACGAAGATTGCTATGTCCGACGAGTTACGATGAAGAATATGGATCTCGCTCCACGCCTGGAATCTCTGCGCAAAGATCGATTGATAAAAGAATACCTGCGCGGTTCCGTCGTCAGCTATTTCTAGCCCCGACTTTATCCCCAATTCCCGAGTACCGCATGAGGAGGATGAGTGCCTTAAGCTTCCGCTCCATTCCCCTCGGGCATCTTCGGATGCGCTTGGCGGGTGTCCGCCTCCCAGAGGGTCTTCTCCATCTCCTCATCAGTGAACGGAAGGGTACCAACACCTTCTTATACTGGCACGTTCAGGCCATTTCATCTCTCTTTACACTTCTGCAGTGTGGTCGCGCTGTCACCAGTAAGGAAAGGCTCTCCCCGCCATGAGTTATGAGAATGGCGATGTGCGCCGCGTTCCCAAAAAGTACGACCGCTCCTTTCCGGATCGTCGCGGCTATCATCACCGCCATCTTGATTTTCTTTGCATGGATCTCGCCGAAACTTCGCACGTCACGATGAAGACTTGGGCCGCGAGCGCCGGATACTCCCCCAAGAGAACGGCGCTCGCAGCCAGCGTTTGTCCCCAAGGCCAAAACCTCGGAAGCCACCGGACCGCCGAAGTCCTAACCTAAGGAAGCGAGCACGCAAAGAAATACGATTACCGGTAACGGTGGAAAGGTTTTCGAGTGTTCACACAAAAATCCCCCCCAACGTCATGTCGGGGAACTCTGTATTGTACGTATCCGTACAAAAGCATTACTATTTTAGAGATCACCCCAGGTTTGCCGCCGCTCAGACCAGAGCGATAGGCCTCGCAATTTGGCAACACGTTCTTTGACGGGATTCTGCATTGCGGGTATCCAATTCGCTGTCACATTTGCCATTAAGAGCGGCAGTTTAAATCGGGTTTCGGTTCTCGGCTGACATCGAAAGGTTGGCGTTCTCGGAAGCAATAGCTTCGATCGCTTCCATTACCGCCCCGATTCCATTTACCTCTTTGGAGAAAACGGCACGAACGCCCGCAGCGGAAGCGAGTTCTATCAATTCTGGAGCGGCAAACATCGTGTACAGCAGTAGGGCGCACTCAGGTGACTCGGCGCTCATTGCTCTGGCGGCTTCGAGTCCGTTCATTACAGGCATTGCGTAGTCGAGCAGAACCACGTCTGGTTTTGCGGTACGAGCCAGTTCTATGGCGGCGTATCCGTTCTCGGCCTCTCCGCAAACCGTCCAATCGGTTTTAGTCTTCAAACACATCCGAAGCGCCGTTCGCACGCTTGGATTGTCATCAACGATCAAGATTTTCGTCATCATTTTTTCCCTGCTATTGAGTCGGGCTCAGCAGCTTGAACGGGAAACTCGTGCGTCTCGGTCGCCGAGCCAAGTTGCCTCAGCGCTATTAATTCGTGGCGGTGTGGCGTGAAGAACCAGCGTAGCTTTTTATCGATTCAACGACCGTTCACCAAAAAAGTACATGGCACGACTAAGCAATCCCACACCACCTATGAGCTAAGGCAAATTCGGCTTGGCTCGACAGTGCCTTGTTTGGACCAGACTGCGTCTAGACATTGTCTTGATTGTTGGTACGCGTTCCGCTGCTCGATATACAATGGTTGGGCAGGAGGGGCCTGCATGCAGACTCTCAGGCCGCTACTGATCGCATCAGCGATCGCGTTGCTTTCAGTCTTCCTTCCCGCTCAGGAACGTCTCCCAGACTCATATCTAGAAAAGCTCACCACGATCGATCACTTGCAGAATCTGACATCGACTGACCTCGCGATTCTGACATCTCGTGCAGAATCGGGCGCACCCGACGCACAGTATCAGTTGGAAAAGACTCTGAGGATTATGGGTTCACGCGGGAGGACGGCGGGCCAGTTCGGGACTTCCGGGCCGCTTGGTCGAATGCGTGTGAAAAGGCCAAGGTTCCCGGACTACTGTTCCACGACCTGCGGAGGAGTGCGGCTCGGAATCTTCGCCGGGTGGGAGTGGCCGAAGGTGTCATCATGAAGATCGGAGACTGGAAAACGCGGAGCGTATTCGAGCGCTACGCCATCGTCAGTCAGTCCGATATTCGCGAAGCAATGTCGGCGCTTCAAACAGGGCAGCAGCGCGAAAAGGCGAAAGTAGCCCGCGAGCAGAAGGCGCAGCGGAAGCAGTTTGGGCAGGGTTTGGGCAGAATTGAGCCGGAGCGTTCTGAAATTGAAGGCAGTATCCTTCCAATGGTTGATCCAGTTAACTAGCTGTTCTCGAATGGGTTGGTTGGTGCCGGGAGGGGGAATCGAACCCCCACAGGCCTTTTGGGCCCTGCGGATTTTAAGTCGCAAAGTTCACTTCGAAGTTCTTCAAGATTCGCCGTAATCTGAGTCATTCCCAAAACAACAAAAGAATTATTCACAACGCCAATGCGGCCAAGTGTAGTCACGTGAGGGCTACATTTCGTCGCGTTGGTCATAGTTTTGGGCATAGGCCAGGAGCAACAACTAATGAGTGAACGAGTCGGGCAGTCCATCTGTAAGGAGTGCGGAAACACCGTACGACCCGGCAAAGGAACGGTTCTCAACTTCGGCGCAGGCGGTCGGGTACACACGCAGGAATGCCTCCAGAATGCACAGAAACCCATTGCATTGCGTGAACTCGCAACGGGTGACCCAATTCCCCTTGGCGCAAGATAACGCCGCTACAGATGGCTGGGGACGCAAATGGACAAAGAAACAATTTACCGGCACTACTGCGAGTACTGCCGAACGCTTGGAATAAAGCCCGCGACAAAGGACGAATACTTCAGAGTTACGGGAAGGTTTTAAAACAACAGAAGGAGCACCACAGCAATGAAGAAATTCTCAGATGCATTCGTAATCAGCAAATGGCGATCGGCTTTAAAACTGGCGCACGAATGCTTAAACGCGAGCGATGCCGGATTCCCGGATGAAAATGCAATTCTGAACTTAGCAACGGCTCTTATGACAACCGACCTCGCAACCGGTAGGCCCCAAAATAAGGATGCCGAACAGGACGAAGAAAGCGCCCTCCAAGCCGCATTCAAAACTGGTCGCGCGGCGCCGGTCCGTCCGAGTCAAAAATGAATGACCTGGAATATCGAACACGCAATTTGGCCTATGCCTCTTTTCTGCTTGCCAACGGTGCCCAGATTCCCGAGATCCGCGGCGAGCAGGGGCGGGCCGAATTTGTCTTTTTAGACGAAGAACGCGCGCTCGGCTGGCAGTGGGAACTGTTCAAGGCGGACGCACCCGTTCCGATTCAGCAGTACCTATGCGCAGAAAGAGATTCGCGCACAGATGGACCGCAAATTTGGCAAACGCAAGTGACTCAATACCCCGCTGAGGGCTGGAATCCTCGGCGGGGACCCTTTAGCCGTGAGGGCAAAGTGATATGAGAAATGACTCCAGAACAGAAACGAGCGGTAGACTCGGTCCTCGCGCTCCGAGAATTGACCCGCAGCACGGGCACCAAAACCACCCGGGCAGTAAACAACATCCTCCAACATCTCAGTGACGAAGACCTAACGATCGTGGCACAGGCTCTACGAGAGGAAAGTCTCAAGGCCGGTGCACGATGAAATTCGTCCCGATTGCTAGCGGTTTGATTGAACACTGCCCCAGGATGCGGGAATCGGTTTGGCTTTTCATCTACATCGTGGATAAACAGACCAAGGGGGTAAAGGATGGGAGAGGACAGGTTCTTGGAGGTAGTCCAATCCGTGATTCTGATATTGCGGCAGCGCTCAGGGTCTCGAGCAAGACGGTCTCGAGGTGGAGAGAAGCCCTCCTCAGTGAAGGCTACATCTCAGCTCGCCGAACGCCCTACGGATTCGTTTACGCCGTCAGCAAGCCGAAGAAATGGCAGAAAGAGATCGGACAAGAATGTCCACTCTCAGATCAGACACAAACGGTAGAGAGATCGGACACAAATGGCGAGAGATCGGACAAGGTTGTCCGAAACAAAGAAGAGAGAGAAGAAACAGAAGAGAGAGAAGACAGAGAAAATAGAGAAGATAAACAAGAGAGAGAGAAGGGGCGAGAGGCTCACGCCCCCAGATATCCTCCTCAGGTGGAGAAGGCAATTCAATACATCTGGAGCAACTATCTCTATCTAATAGAACCCGGGGACTGCTATTCGCTGACGCCGAATCGTAAACGCATGATCGCGACAAGGCTCCGGGAAATCGAAGCTCAGAACATTTCTCGAGAAAATGCGGTCAACACTCGAATTGTTCCAGCAATAAAGGCGTTCGCAGAAGATGACTATTTCATGGGCCGGAAGCGGGGATACGAAGGACCTGGGCGGAAAGGTATAGAGGAGATCTTTAAAACCCAGGAAATTTTCGAAAACTGGTGCTCGAAAATGAAAAATACATAGGCGCCTACAACAGAACAGTCCCTCATCTTGCTCATTTTAAAGCGTTTGCAGGGAAGCACGATAGTAACGATTGACATCATTAACGAAACGCGTTATTATCTTGCTTTACTGAAGAACTTGATAAAGACTTTTGCAAACACCGGCACCAAGAGGGCTTACGAGACGGGGAAATCTCAGGATCCCCCGGCAAAGGTCTTGAAACGGAAATTTGCCGTTTTGGACAGCGCAGCTAGTTTAGGTGATCTTTCGAATGTGCCTGGCAACAATTTCGAGAAATATCAGGATCATCGCAAAGGTCAGTACAGCATTCGGGTGAATCAAAAATATCGCTTGTTTTTCACCTGGCAAGACGGCAATGCTTACGATGTCCGATTAGCGAATGAGCATTGAAATTGCGACAAGGAGTGACGCAATGAGCATCGAAAGAACTGAAGGTCCTAGTTGGAAGGTACATCCTGGCGAGATTCTAAAAGAGGAATTCCTCGCGCCGCTGGGAATGTCTGTATACGAACTTGCCAAAAAGTTGGATGTCCCAGCCCCTCGAATTAACGATATCGTACTCGAAAAGCGCGGAATTACGCCTGAGACTGCGGTATTGTTGGCTCGCTTCTTTGGGACAACGGAGCAGTTCTGGCTCAATCTTCAAGCAGCCCACGACATCGATCGCGCCAAACATCAGCTCGCTCGCAAACTCAAGGCAATTACCCCACTCGTAGCAGCTGCCATGGGGATGTAAAGTTAAGGTTTCGGCGTCTAAGACGACCGCCTGGGGTTGGGGCCCTATCCCAACCAAGCTAGAAGTCCGGACCTGCTCCACATGAGGGCACCTTGAGTCAACCTCAAGCCCCCTATATGCTTCGAAGGGCAATGAAGAAATGCGCCTTCTGCACTCGTCCGGCCGACAGTCGCGAGCACATCTTCAGCGATTGGATGCTCGAGATGCTCCCTCGTGGTGAAAGGTATGTTTTCAATGAGCGTAACGTCAAAACCGGAGAGTACGTGAGTTACAAAGGGCGCCGCGTCAAGCTCACAGCGAAAGTTGTATGCACGTCCTGCAACAATCATTGGATGAGCGATCTGGAAAATGATGTTGCCAAGCCCGCGATGCAGAACTTGCTCATGGGTGAACACAGCGCGAACCTCGATTCTACAGCTCGCAGATGGATTGCGGTCTTCGCCTTTAAAACTCTGATACTAGCGAACCACAAGGATTCGAGGACTACGCCATTCTATGGATCGGCGGATCGCGTGAGATTCAGAAAGGAGCTCGCTATACCAAATGGGGTACAGGTTTGGATGGCCACACGCGCAGTGATCCCAGGTAAGTATTACGGAGTTTGGAAGTCGGCAAGCGGACTCTCCGATCAGGCATCGCCCCATGGATTCGCCACTTATATCTGCACTTGGAATTTTCAGAACCTTGTGCTTCAGATCGTCGCCATGAAGTGGAAGGACAAGAGGCGAAAGAAGACGATACCAGTGGGCACCCTAGTGCAGAATGAGGACTGGCGCGGTATTTCCTTGCCCATATGGCCGATCACCGACGATGCTATCAAGTGGCCGGCGGCTGTCCGTCTTGCGGACGAAGCGTTTACAGCGTTCAGGGATAGATTCGATAATTTTGCGGTTAGTTTTCCCTTCTGAAATCAAACCGTTTTGGCCTCACCCTGGCGGGTGGTTGGAAGGGTGAGAAGCAGGCAGCCCTACCCCCTCACTTGTTTACTTCCCACCTCCAGAGTACCTTCCAGATGCTGAGGAACCTCTGAACCTCGGCAGGCGACGGTATCGCACCTCGACCTAAACAGCATCTGGCGTGCGCCTGAATATATTGATCCCGAACAGCGGGCTCACTCAGCAATGACAGTTGGCGCTGAAAAGCGTCGATCTCTTCTCGGGTCAAGAGCCTCTCGGACACGGACGACATTCTATCAGTTTCGCTATATGTTCGCCGCATCCAAGAGCACTCGCGATGATCAACACCAAAATCACCCAAAAGCAATTGCCGGCTATCATGAACGGTGGTCAACATATGAGTGAAACCTTGGAAACGCAGATCCGCACGGAAATATACAGGGCGTTCGAAAAACTTAACGCGGACAAGAAACTCCTTGCCACCATCGGCTCATGGGGTGACACGCTCGGCGACGATGAGATATTGAAGCTACTCAGAATGTGGAACGCGGGCGAGTTTAAAGAAGACAGCGAGAGTTGAAAGACGACAAGGGCGGGCTCGTTTGCAAACTGTCGAAAACCTTTAAACCACTAGCCGCAAAAACCAACCAAGAGCAAACAGACGGAGGGTAGGTTACCCATCCCATCGGGACTCACCATGGAAAACGCCGCGTAGCATATGAAGGTCGTCTAGAGAGGTGAGCCCAATCACTGAGAGAGTATCCCTCTGGTGTTGAAATCGGAAAACTGGAGGGCTATGCCTACGCGATTTGCAAAAGTGGTTACGCTCATCTTGATCATCATCCTTGCGCTTCCCGCATTTGCTAAGGACCAACCTCTCATCCTGACTTGGGAGACCACACAAGCAGCGGCGATGTCCGCAGTGAGATCCAGTTTTGTAACCGGGAATTTCAGGGTAATGGAAGAACGGCCGATTCGCTCACACTAGAGCGCAGCATCGACGCTTCCTTCCGAGGATACGAGCGCGTAACCGTAGACTTTGCCCAGCACGACCGGCAAACGGTTCTGACCGTCCGGGCCTGGTTCGGTATGCGAGCCTCGATCACATTCGGAGCCAAGCACACGACAGACCCGAAGAAAATGTACGGGGATCGCTTCGCCGAGATCGAACGTCAACTGACCCAGAGATAGCGTTAAACCGTTCGCCGAAGCGTCTCTCTGTCTGATTCTCAAAAAAACTCGAGCGCCGATCGGTCGCCAATCCCCCGCAAAACGACGCAGCGGATTCTAAATCTGACGTGCGTCTGCAAACGATTGATTGCAAATACCAGAAATAGGGTCTATGTCCAAACTATGCCCCATTCCCGGTGAATTGCCCAGGAGAGAATAGTTCACTCTCAGTTTAGCTAAACTTTGCGCGCCGACTCCCGGATCGAGAATCGCACAAACTCTTTCATATCAACCACTTCCATATCGTCCGGAGATCGTGAGCGGATTCCGTCTTTGATGTGGCGAGGAAGACGCAAGTCCTGTAGATTCCGCACTGTAGGGAAAAAGGGAGACCCCCTGAAGCCCACCACCCCAACCCCGACGTCAGTCGGCGAACGTTCAGTTCCGTTCAAACTCTCTGCGATAAAAAATTGCAATCAGCCTTCTGAATTATTCTGACGCTCTCGCATTCGGTTTCCGAATCCCCGAAGTCTGGTAGTCTTCCGGTTTCACCGGTACGTCGTTCACAATCAGAAAGTCTTCCCTGCACTTCTCGCATGTCTTTCGAGACATAAATACTTTATCGAACAAGGTTGCCGTTCCGACTCCCGTTTCCTGATGGCAGTGAGGACAGATCATCGAGACCATTCCAAGTTTTCCTCCCCCCACTGCCCCAAAAGAAAAGCCTGTCGTGTTGTCCTAATTGAAAATCCACAAGGGATATACGTTTGCTCGTTTCAGTATTTCTAATAGGCGTCGTTGTGGGCAAGGAGTTCTTGCATCAAGGACATCTCGCCTTTAGTCGCGGACACTCCTACCTCAAATCCCGTCATCAAGGGTTGGCCATCAGCCGTCATAGGCAGCGTTCCGTTTTCGTGAATGATCGGCTTAACGAGTTCGTAAGCGAACAATGTTTGATGGAGTCCCGTATTGAAACTAGATTGATAATTGACACATCCCACGAAGTAGAACCCTATGAAGTTACGAGACCTACCTGCAGAGGTGGCCGCGACCACCTTTTCGCTAATGGACGAGGGTATAGCACTGATATCCAACTCCCTCTCTAGTGGTTGCTCCACAGGAAACAAATCGAAGGCCCCAACCCCACCGATTTTGGGATGACCGCACAGTTCCTGTTGCCGTTGCGGCGCATCGGTGGCAATTGGCAAACCCGGGGAAGTGGGGAACATTTTCGCGTCAATTTGAATGTTCTTGGCAATGGAATGCCCAACATTTTTTACGGAGACTTTAATCGCGAGTACTGCCTGATTGCCGTTCACCCACGTCAGCCCATTGGTAGGCGAGATCTCTACGGCCAACCACGGTCTTTCTTGGATTTCGGTCGAACGCCGCGCCTCATCCAGCTGCCCTTGAAAAATAAAAGCCGACCAAAATGCTGCTATCGCAGTTCCGATAGTCAATATAGCGATGATCCAATCGGTGACTTTAGACTTTTCGCGTTTCGCGTCCCACCAATGCAGGAGCCAATGGTGGATAACGGCAATGAACTCAGTTGGGGTCGGGGGATTTCCCTCATTGGAGACACCGTCTTTGTGAAGATCGGAGCGCTGTTCGTTTGGGGGTGCGCTCATATGATCGACGCCGGGATGCCCTTCAAGGTCGGGAAGCTTTTTATTGCTTTTGGCTTTGTCTTTTTTACCCTTGGCGTGGCCTCGCTTTGTCATGCGTTATATAACTCAATTTACTTGTCTCATTTATCGCGTAATAGCGTAACACACAAATACTTTAGAACATGCCATTAGTGCGTACTATCAAGGTTACTGCCAAACTTTTCTTCTTTGCCTTCAGTGCCTTATAGATTTTCACAGGATCGGATGCCATCTAAGACATACTTTTGGACGTACAATCGACTTAGGTAAGGTTAAGTTTGGTCCTGTAGTAGAAGTGCCCGACCACCGGGTAGACTTTAAGGCGGACACCCCGCCGGACGAGACAGTGAAAAATGAAAGTCCCCGCGCAAATCGCGCAAAGCTAGACCCCCTTCAGTACGATCCAGACAAAATAGATCGCGACCGCGAAAGCACGTCTTTCCTTATGCAGCGCGCTGCGTTCGATCGCGAGTCCCTTGAAGAGCTTCTGAAAATCCTGAACACGCCGAATCATGAATCCCATTGAACACCCAGAGCCATCTTCGTATGCGCTAGACAGCACCTGTCACAAACAGTTTCGAATATTAATTATTCCGAGCGCCACCGGAGCCGTCACCGTACGGCCAAAGGAACCCGAACCCAGTTACGAAACCCGGCATTCGCCACCCAGCATCGACAACATCTCTGACCCCTCAAAGAAGACCCGTCCTATCGTTCGCACGAAGGGAGCGCTTGACAAGGAGAAGGGATCCACTCCGCACAGATGTTCTGTCGGCGAAAGGCGCCCGGCCTGGACCACGGAAGCCTACGCGAGAATCACGCAGCATGAAGCAGAGGTTGCGTATATCGACTGCCTTGTAAACCGCGAAGGCATTTCAAAGCGCCGTCCTCCTCGAGATTCAGACCTGTCGTTCAATAAATTCTGCTGGAACATGAAGAGCCCCGTCCGGACCGAGCGGGAATCGAAGCGAGAGGGATTTGTTTCTCTGACGTCCGCACTCGAGAACACGACAGTCGACCCGTTTGGAATCGAAATCACGACCGCCATTATCCAAGCGGCTCAGCGCCGTGGATACATCAAGCCAGTGGATCGAGAACTACTCGCGATCGCGAGGCGGTTGCAAAAAGGTCAGACCCAACGGGAAATCGCTCGCCAAATGGGACTGACTGAAAGGGCAGGTTCAGTTACGAGTGAGGAAGATCAGCGCCAAATGTTCGATCAAGCGCAGCGCGGCGTCGGCGCTGATTACTTGCCTCACCGAGTCAAACTCCGAAAGGCAAGCGAAGCCAATAACTTACTCCGCGCAAACGTTGAATTCGCGTAAGAGTGAGGGCGGATCAGAGGCACACGTATGACAAATAGCAGGAGCGCGATTCTAGAGCGAGATGCTGGGTTTGACGCACACTTCGTCAGCTTGGCAATGCTGCATCTCTTGGTTCGCGACGATGGCATTACCCGAGAAAAGCTCGCCGACCTTCTGCGTGTACAGTTCGGACGTTTTCCCTTCTCGGCCTTTCGAAGCGCTGAGGAATACAACGAATTCATGGCACCTGGCGCTACCGCCGGATTTCGAGCGGTTGCGGCGCTTGCCTTCACAGTGCTCAACACGACCGCGAGTCGCGAAGCCATATCCGCGAGCCTAGAAGCAGCATTCTCCCAGCCGGGAGTGATTGAGTTGCCTGAATACCAGGCAGCCGTGAAGAGGTTCGCCGAGTGTGGCGAACTAATCACGGTCGACGAATCAGAAGTTACACCGATAAAAACGGCAGACGACATTGGCACAAGCAAGTGAAATTACTTCAGATTTGACGTAAGAGGAATTTTTATCAGGAGTGTTCGAAATGGGAAACACGATTGGAAAACTTGGCCGCGACCTGACAAAGATCGGAGTTGTCGCGCCAGAGGGAACTACGAATTATTTCTCCGATCCGGTTGCAGCAGCGAAGGCAATGGCGAGTGAGTCGGCGAAGACTGCGGCGCCGGGAACCTCTTCTGTTGAGGGAACTGTCGGCGAACCGCAAACGACGCAATTCGTCGACGCTGCGCCCTCATCTCAGCCGCAAGCGTTTCGGCCCTCTTTTGCCGAGGCGCAAGATCATCCCGAGGAAATGACTACCAAGGGAAAGGTTCTGTCTCTTCTGTTGACCGGAGCGGAAGGCGCGGCGCGCGGAGCGGCAGCATCAGTCCCAACCAATCCCCACATCAGCCCGGGACTTGGTCCGGCCGCCCTCGCGGGTTTCGAGACTCCGTTCGCCATGAAGGAACAATCGAACGAACTCGACAGAGCGCAACAAGACTCAGCGCTGCGGGGGCAGGAATTTCAAATCCGGCAACAGGAAATTGCGAATGCACCGTTGCGTCTTGCGGGTACAAAGGCAAACCTCGAACACACACAAGCCGAGACGAACTACTTAAACGCGCACGCACTAAGTTTGAAAGGCGCGAAGCCCGAACGACAGCCTAACGAAGTCGAATTGGCCCTGATCGCCGCCGACCCGAACGATCCGCGCGCGGCACGAGCACAAGCGGCATTGGAAAGACTGGGCAAGGGGAAGCACAACGACGTCGAACCGAAAACATTTCCCGAAATGGTCCTGGCTCGTGAGTTGGAGACCGACCCTGACAAGAAGCAACGTCTCGACAATGCAATCCGAGTTCTGACCAACTATCACGATCGGCCGACGAAATCAGAATCCGACGCATCACAGGATCGACAGCTTAAGCGCGATGCCATTTCCGTGCTTGGTAAGGCACTCGCGTCCGCGGGCGGAAATCAAGATCAGGCCATTGCAACGCTTACCCGGGCACTCGCTAACGGCGAGAACCTATCTGAGCGGGAATCGATGGTGCTCTCGCATGCGATCGTGATGGCGCGCCAACGTCCTTCGATCTGGGATGAACTCGCCGGCCTTGGTATCAACAAGCCGAACGCGGACACAAAGAGCGGAACTCCCGCGCGACCGCAAGGTTGGTAATCGTGGAAACACCTCAGACCTCCAACGAAGCATCAATGTGGGACCCGGTTCAGGCCGTGAAGGGAAAGTTCCCTGATATAGGACTATCCGATCAGCAGATTTATTCACGTCTGAGCGACCCAGCGAAATTTCGATCAGCATTCCCTGAGTACTCCTCTCTGAAAGATGACGAGATCAAGACCGGGATCGCAAAGCTCGCAAGTGTGTATCCGAAATACGACCAAGCCACAATCTCAGCGCACGAGCAGACAAATTGGGAACGGTTGAAGAACGCGATTCCGGCGCTCGGTCATATCGCCGCAAAACTTTCGGGCGATGAACCGTTGATGACCTCCATGCCATCGACGGACGCCTCCCAACTCATCTACCCGGAACGCGTCTACACGCCATCCGAACAGAAGAATCATCCGATTCGCACGGGATTCGACGAATTCGCCGGCGGGCTCACTTCTCCCGAGAACTTGCTACTGATGCGGGGCTTGGGCGCGCTCGGGCTGGCTCCTGGACAGATAGGCAAATGGCTACCTAGATTCGCCAGTGCTGGCTTCTCAGGGCAGATGATCTCGGACGCCATCAAGGCGACCCCGGAAGCGAAGGCCGCATACGATCGCGGCGACACTGCAGAAGCCGAGCGTCTCGGGACTCACGCCGTTCTTTCTGGACTGATGGGCGCCCTATCAGCCTCGCACGCAGTGTTAGGCGGCGGGATCGCCGCAGATCGCACTGCCGAAACTACCGAGCCGACCTTCAAGGGTCTAACTCTCAAAGGCACTCAGCCGAAGATCAGTGAAGACGTAAGCCCAGCCGTAGACACCGCAGAGATTGCGCACCTTCCCGGAATCAAGAGCGTGACCGAAAGGGTAGCCGCAGACAATCTCGCGGAAAACAACGCCACAATCGACCACCTACCCGGAATCAAAAGGGTGATCGAAAAATCAGCCGCGGCCACGACCGGCGATGTCGACAATCTTGCGGCATTGAAGGCTGCACTAGATCAGCAAAATTCCTCGGTTGGTGCAGCTGGTATAGCTGACGACTTCTCCAATCGCGCGGCGAATATCAATCTCGATCGTCTGCAGACCGGCGAAGATGTTCTCGGTCTAATACGTTCCACGGCGAAGGCCAGCAATAATTTCGAAGCGCAACGTCGGGGAGTCGTCTCCCACGAAGAGACCGCACAAGCGGCCGCGGATCTCGGGCTGACTCCTGAAAAACTCGCGAACCTGAAGCCTGGCAAATCCCTGAACGCTGAGGAAATGCTCGCGGCGCGACGTATCAATGTCGGCACGAGCGAGGACGTACGGCAAGCGGTGAAGGCCTACCAGATTGACAACTCAGCAGAGAACCTCGTCAAAGTGTCAGCCGCAATGCAGAAACATGTTGCGGTACTCAATGCCGTGTCGGGCGCCACTGCCGAAGCTGGGCGCGCACTCTCTCAATTCAGGATCGCGGCGGACGCACTCAGGGAACGCAGTAACTACGACAAGGTACTGCAGTCTCTTGGCGGACGAGAACTAACAGAAGAACTCACTAGGAAGCTCGCCCAGATTCCGGAAGACGATACAGTCGCGCTGAATAAATTCCTTCGCGGTGCAACGCAGTTTTCGACGGCAGACAAGATCAGCGCTTATTGGACAAACTCTATTCTGAGTGGGCCTCGCACCCATCTGCGCAACCTTGTTTCCAATTTCAGTTTTTCCGCTATCCAAATCCCGCAGCGCGCATTGCGGGGGTTGGTCGACCTGCCGTTGTCAAAACTGGCCGGCAGGTCGCAAGAGTTCTACGCTCGAGAAGCAGTACCCGCGGCCTACGGCTTCATGGCCGGATTGCCCGATGGTTTACGCCGTGCGAGCTACATCATTCGGAACGGATTCGACGCAGCCGATGCTGAGAAACTCGATTCCCCGCGAGAGTACGAATTTTCCGGCGCGGCCAAAATCTTCAATCTGCCAGGTCGCCTTCTCGTTGCCTCCGACGCCATGTCGAAGACCATGCTTCTGCAATCGGAGCTGTACGCTCTCGCGGCGCGGCAAGGAATCCGAGAAGGATTGACCGGTTCCGCTCTACGGAATCGCGTGAGTGAAATTGTCGCGAACCCGGAACCCGCGATGGTCGACAAGGCGGTCGACTTCTCGCGCTATGCAACGTTCAACTCGAAGCCCGGCCGTTCACTCAGAAAGTCATTGGACTGCGCGAAGCCACGATCCTTGGGAACAAGTTCAAACCGCTTCGCTTCGTTATCCCGTTCATCAATACGCCGGCCAACATCGCGAAAATCGGCTTCGAATACTCCCCCGCAGGATTTGCAAAACTGGCAAAGTCTGGGCTAAGGACGCCGGAAGCATCCGAGGTAATCGCGAAGGCGACGATCGGAACTCTGGCAATGGCCGGATTCGCCATCTCGCGGCGAATGGGAAACTGACCGGCGCGGCGCCGACTGACCCAGCCAAGCGCGATGCTTACTATCGCGGAGGAAAGCAGCCGTTCAGCGTCAAGATCGGGGACAGGTGGGTGCAGTACAACCAAGCGACCGGCCCACTATCGCTGGTGTTAGCCGCGACCGCAGGATTCTGGGACGGCTTCGCGCAGAAGGGCGAGATTCCAACGTCGAAGCGAATAGCGACGGCAGGCTCAGTCATTGGGCAATCGATCGTTTACGCAACGTTCTTCCGTGGAATCGAGAATTTGGTCAACGCCCTAACCGATCCAGAGAAGTTCGGCGAGAAATTCGCATCTGACATAGCCGGCGGATTCGTTCCAATGTCGGGTCTGACTCGGAACGTCGCGAACAGCATCGACCCAACCATCCGCGATCCGCAGAGCATTCATGAGCGCATAGCGACCGGGATTCCAATCGTCTCGAAACAAGTGCCGGCGAAGTTGGACGTGTTCGGACGGGAACAGAAAATGGAAGGCGGCGAGGGCTCGTTGGCCTTCAGTCCTTCGCGGTTACCGAAAGACGAACCGCGATCGGCGGTCGATGCTGAACTGAATCGGCTCGAAGTCTATCCGGGAAAATCCTCCGGCTCTCTGACCATCGCAAACCTGAAGGCCGAGCTCACGCGCGAGCAGAAGACCGACCTACAGAAGACACAGGGACAATTGATGTACCGAACCTTGGATGCTCTCATTCACTCTGAGAGATACGCCCAACTCACCGACGAACAGAAGCAACAAGTAGTTAACAAATTGATCGAAACGGCGCGCACTGCCGGCCGATTCTCTTTCATCGGCAGCAATGCAAAAAGCCTCAACCTCACGAAGAAGTAGGAGAAATGTAGCAGTGATCAATGCTACCGAGCAGGATCAACGATTTAGACGAAGCTGGGGACCAGTGCGACCATCGCACGGTTCCCGGCCGCCTCGAAAACCACTAAGCCCGATGCGGGAACTGATGCAGCGCTTTTCGATTCCAATCGACTCGGCGACGGACATTCGACTCGCGACGCGTTGGCCTACAAACTCAAATTGGATAGGAGGATCGGTAGCCTGAAACATATTTCCGATCACCCCGGACAGACTTTTGATGGCCGCTACACAATTCGGATTCTCGCAAGAAGAACTTCAACGCCCCGACGTTGCTGAAGTGATCAAGTCAGTCTGCCAGGGCAAATTCTTTTATAAGGCACTCAAGGAGCTCGAATAAATGGACTCGGCTACCACTCCGAATACCGTCACAGTAGAACAACAACACAAACCGCAACCCTCTCCGATCTTCACGATAACCTTTTGGCCAGTGCAAGCGAAGAGAATAAAGTACGAAACGAACGGCGAAAGAACGCGGCTAACGAGCGAACGTCCGAGATTGACGAAACGGAAAGTCGGACCACGACCTCGACGAAGGCATCGGAAGGAACGTTAGAGCTTCCGGAAGTGCTTCAGGACTACGATGCAAATGCCGTTGCCAAGATGATGGAGCGGTTTGGACTCGATGAGTCTGATTTGCAAAACCCAAAATTCGCAGCGTTGGTAAAAGCCGCCTTGGATCGCGGCGAAGCGGAGGAAGGCTTAGAAGAAGAAAACGAAGAAGGGGAATCGGAAGAGGAGCCTGTAACCGAGCAGGAGCCCGAGCAGAAACCGGAGCAGCAGGCCGCGGAACAACCGCAAGCGGTCGGGCCAGAGGAGTTCCAGCGGCACATCGCGGCGATCCGGCAGGAGATCGCCGAAACCGATTCTCCGCTGATGGTTGAGGCATTCAGGAACGAACTCGCGGAATGTTTTGGCGCCGAAACTCCGGAGGCGAAAGCAAACGTAGATAGATTCGCGAATGCGGCGCTGATCGGTGCTCACAACCTAGTCAACACTCTGGATCCACGGCTAATTCACCAGCATCTCGAATCGGCTCTGAGTCGGCGCTCCCGGGATTGGCGCAGAGTCATCGGGAGGCTATCGTTTACAACACTTGGGAGGATGTTCGAACGAGCGGTAAATTTGCTCCTGATCTTCCGAAGTTCGGAACACCGGAGTTCTACGAAGCCGCCGAACGTGTTCACAAGGCGAATCCTTTTCTTGAAACCCTGGATTTCAAAGACGACAGAGGCAACCCGCTGCCGATCCAGCAAGCGCTGCGACAAAAGGCAGAAATAACGGCTCGCTTACTTTCCGGAGAGAAATTCTCTCCAGCCATGATTGCATCTGCCGTGGATAGGGGAAAGGCCGAAGCAGAGCGATCGCATCGCAGGGTTTCGGCCGGCAGGGCGCTCGGCTCCGGCAAAGCCAGAGGATCTTTCGACGAGCCTACGCGCCAGAATTCTTTCCTTGAAGCCTACACCTCGCGAAACGGTAGTGGATTCTGATGATTACCGAAACGAGTTTGTCTTTATTGGCCGTTTCAATTGCCGCGCGCCGTGCCAAAGAATATTTGAACGATCTCCTCGAGCGCACCGACCCGAACGACGAAGAGTCTATTTCTGAGGAAGCGAGAACACAACTGACGGAGGCATTGAAGGCGGCAACGGACATCTGCAATCACTTCGATGCCGAATACCAATCCGACGGCGGTGGTGGGCTCGAACAGATCGAAGGTGTTCAATGAAACGACTCAACGAAATCCAATCAGTTGGCGATGTCACCGGCGAACTCCACGCCTACTTGCTCGTGCTGGAACTCGCCCAGGCAATTGTTTCTCTTTTCTACTACGGGAATGAAGGCGCGGACGTGCCTCGTCGGACCAAAACAAAACTAGGTATCGCATTTCGAAGCCTTAAGAGAGTTGCGATGTTCTATGAAGTGGCGCCGCAAATGCTGGATTTTTGGAATCCTCTTCCCGGCACACCCTTTCAACGACCTACAGAGGCGAAAAGATAATGGAATCGAAAATTCAGAAGCGGCTTTTGAGCACAGCAGAAGCCGCGAAGTATTTGTCCTGTTCGACCTGGAAACTTCGTGAACTTGTCCACAACGAGGAAGTTCCCCACGTTGTTCTCTATGAAGACGACAAGTATTGGCGCTTCGACGTGGCAGACCTTAACAAATTCGTTGAGAGTCGTAGCAAACTCGGCGCTTGACACAACGTAGAACATAGTAGTACGTTTGCGCCATGAAGACCAAGAAACGAAAACCTACATCCGAAGGCCTAACGGTTGGTTTGCACTCGAGAATACGTGACAGCCTGTTCAGGGAAATTGAGGAAGTAGCCAAGGCGGAGAGCAGAACCGTTTCGAACATGGTGCGACTTCTGTTGGTGGAAGCCCTCGCGCATAGGAAAGGAAACCGATGACTACGGTCAACGACGACAAACTACCACGCCGACCTAGCGGAACGGGGTCAATCTACAAACAGACCGGAAGACAGTTTTTGGTGGATCAAGTATCGGCAGAACGGAAGAGTTTGTCGTCAGAGCACAGATGATGAGTCTTGGAAGGCTGAGAAGATCCTGTCCAAGAAACTCGCGGCCGTGAACACCGGGAATTTCGTGGAGCCAAAGTTCGGAGAAGATTCTTGTCTCCGGAACTAGACCAAGGGATTCCTTCGCGACGTACCGCATCAACGGTAGAAAGAGTTTGGACGATGCGCAGGTTCGATGGGAGAAGCACCTCGAACCCTTCTTCGGCAACCAGCGCGCCGCGAACGTTTCTTCCGACGACATCAACCGATACATTGACAAGCGCCAGGCCGAAGGCGCCGCGAACGCAACCATCAATCGGGAACTTGCGGCTCTCCGTCGAATGTACAAACTCGGAAGCCAGTCCACTCCCCCGAAGGTCTACCATGTCCCGCACTTCCCCATGTTCCGAGAGAACAACGTGCGGCAAGGTTTTATCGAGGATGCAGACTTCGCACGCTTAGCGGCGAACGCTTCTGAGCTCTGGCTTCGCACCTTCTTGGAACTGGCGTTCACCTACGGTTGGCGTCTCGGAGAATTGCTAGGGCTTCGCGTGCGACAGGTTGACCTCGCGCAGCAAACGATTCGACTCGACGTAGGCAGTACGAAGAACGGGGAGGGTCGCGAAGTTTCAATGACCCCCGAAAATCCTCGAACTGCTTCGTGAAGCGGTGGCGGGCAAAGGGCCCGAAGGTTTCGTGCTCACTCGTCCCAACGGAGAAGAGGTTCGGGAAATCCGGAACGCTTGGCAAAACCTTTGCGAGTCGGTAGGCCTTGGCAGATTCGTTTGCCGTAAATGTAAAGAAACGGTTCCCGGCGGAGGCAAATGCGCATGCGGTTCTCGGCGGCCCATACCGCGAGTTAATCCCTCACGACATGCGGCGATCGGCAGCGAAGGCTTTGCGCGCGGCCGGCGTCCTCCAATGAATCGTCATGGTTGCCGGTGGCTGAAAACCGCAGTCATGTTCCGGCGTTACGCGATTGTCAGCAGTTCCGACCAACGCGAAGCAATGGAAGCACTCGAGCGTAGGCGTGCATCCCAAGCCAGCGCCGAAAAGCCCTCTGGTCATAGTTTGGGCATAGTTGACCCTTCCGAGAGCAAAACTTCAAGAGAGGCGTCGGGGGCTGGTTTTGTTCAGTAACTTTAGAATGAATGGCTTTGGTGCCGGGAGGGGGAATCGAACCCCCACAGGCCTTTTGGGCCCTGCGGATTTTAAGTCCGCTGCGTCTGCCAATTTCGCCATCCCGGCGCTCGAATCATTCTAGCGTAGGGACAACGACACGCAGATCCTTGATCAGTACATGACTTTTTGAGGACGGGTTTTCCGGGCTGACTGTGGCCAATCAGGCGTGCGCGGCTGCAACTGCGGGAGTGCCACGTTGTTTGCGCAGCGCCTCGTGAAATTCTTCGGCTGTCAGCGTGTCAGTCGAAAACAGCTGCATCAGCGGATCGTCGCTGTCGGTGGCGCGTGACTTGCTGCTTCGCGAATCAGATTGCAGTCCCTCGGGCTCTACCAGAAGTTCCGGCAGCAGGCTTCGATTGGAAGTAAGCACCCCCAGGAATTTCTCGACCGCGGCACGGTGTTCCGGCGTTGCTTGCGTGAATTCCACGCCCATGCCTTTGTCTGGATGCATCACGCGAACTACACCTTGCACGCGAACTTGAACGCCACCGGCTTTCATCGATAGTGTTACCAGGCTCGTCGGCGGAAACGGCGAAGCCATTTCCAGGTAACATCCACCCAGGCTCAGATCGGTGAGCTGACAACGAATCGGCGGATCGTCCTGCTCGGCGTCAGGCGAACTTTGTTTGAGCCACTCGCGAATTTGGTGTGAGGCCTCAGGCGATGGTTGCACGAACCGCAGGCCCGCTTGCGTGCTCGATCCTTCCCAGGCAAATTCTGCGTGCATTTCCAGTGAGTCCAACTGGCCCGGCAGGGTGAACGAGATTCTCCAATTCCCTCTTGGTCTTTTGCCCTTCGGGATGGCGATCGCCATGCCACCTTCGCTCAGATCCACAGTTGTGACGCGCATGTTGCCGTCGGACTCCGCGCGCCGCATGATGACCGGAATCTGAACTTCTACACGGACATTGCGGCGGCGCTCGCTCTTCATCAACGCCTTAGCGGCACGAAAACTTGATTTCGCCCTCTCGCTTGAGACTGGCCGGTAAAGAACGAAATGCGCACCCACATCAAAGACTTCTTTCAATCCCACGGTGGGCTCAACAATCGCGACCGCGATTGCCTGCTTGTTGCAGGGAGCTTTTCTCGAACTTCGCAGAACCTCGAACGCCCCTTTGTCCGAACAATCGACGACAATTGCTTCAAATCTTTGGCGCGTCAGCTTCCGAAGAACCGCCTCGGAACTTGCGCAAAGGTCCACGTCGATGTCCAGATCGCCCAGGATGCGGCGCAGAACGCGCACGACCTTTTCGTCCGAGCACAAGACCAGCGACTTCAAGCTCATGAATTGGGCCTATCCGGTCGAAAAGGGCTATCGAAATCCTTTCGCCTGTCTGAACTCTATTTCCGCCGGTCGATTGGATCAATATTTGTCCTCGAACTCGGGTTACGGCCGTAACTCTCTTCCTTGCCGCACATGTCTCGACTTGGATCTTGACAAGACTCAAGCTGTGGAATGGCAAGCGCCTCGCTGTGGCGGCAGCGCCCGCCTGAAGCTGCGAATCCAGCTAAATGGCTTTCTTGCTTGCACTTGCAGAGTTTTTTCATCTGCCTGGTGCGCCGATTGTTGTTGACTTTAAAGTTAATTCGAGAGTAGTATGTTGAGTCCCGATTCTCTTTGAGAGCCTGTGGAATTCTAGTGTCCCCCGGTTAGTCCATCCTCGAGGACGCGAAAGCACAAATGATCTGTGAATCTCAAAGTCGATTTTGAGAATCCTATAAGTAAGCGAATAACGTAGTTATCCCCTTGAGTAGAAAGGCACTTTTCATGGCCAAGCGACGCGGAAATCCGAACTGGGGCAAGCCTGAGCCGATCGGCCCGATTACCCCCACTATCACCGAATTCGAACAAGTTGTGCGCGAATACAAGCTCTCTCCGGATCAGTATTTGCGGTCGACTCGCCTGCGTGAATGGGCACGCCGCAACAAGAATTCGAAATACATCCCTGAGCCATTGCTCGAAGCCTGGGGTTTTGAAATCGAATCCACGCTGTAGACAGCGCGCTAAGTTTGTCGAAGGGTCGCTCCCGGAGCGACCCTTTCTCTTTGGGTAGTAACCGCAACTCCGCGCTTGTCAGCGCTACAATTGCATGTGCTCGACATGCTGAAAATTCCGGCCGCTGAAGTCTTTGCCCTGCTGACAGCGATCGGATTTGCTGCGGGCCTGAATCTCTATGCCACAGTCGCTGTACTTGGTTTGCTGGCGCGGTTCGGACACCTTCCTCTTCCGCCCGGTCTGCAGCTTCTCGCCGGATGGACCGTCATCATCGCGAGCACTGCGCTGTTCGCCGTCGAGTTCTTCGCCGACAAGATTCCTGCTTTCGACCTTTTCTGGAACGCCTTGCACACGTTCATTCGTGTTCCGGTGGCTGCACTTCTTGCCTATCGCGCCACAAGCCAGCTCTCTCCTGAACATCAACTGCTGGCGACGATTCTCGGGGGAGTCGTGGCGCTAATTGCGCACAGCGGAAAGACGGCGGCACGAGCGGCTATTACTCCGTCTCCAGAGCCTTTCTCAAACATTGGCCTCAGCGCGGGCGAGGATATTGTCGCAATCGGCCTCACCTGGCTGGCGACGCGCCATCCTTATGTCGCTGGCGTTTTCGCTGCGATCTTCATTGCAGTCATCGTCGTGCTCACACGCTGGGTCGTCCGGGCTATGCGCGCACTCTTTCGCGGAGCCGAGCAGGAAGTTGCTGGGTGAGATGCAGTTGACTTCTATCTTTTAGACTTCGAGAGACGTCAACTCATCACGGTTCCTTTCTCTCGATCGACAACTTCCCTTTCGCTCTCTCGATGAGCCCTTTTTCCAGAGCCGGCCATTGATCCTGTGCTTTGCCGTTTGGCTGAAGATCAAGCGCCGTGAAGCCGCTGGGTGCAACATCCTCGCCATAGATGATCATGAGTTCCTTGCGCTTCTGTTCATCCAGCAGATGTACGAGGCGTACATACATCATTCCTGCTGGCATGTGATATCCCTTCGCGCGGATGAGAGCGTCGATGTGTTCGCGGTCGGAATCGGGTCGCACTTGTTCCACCGAGGCTCGTACCCAAGTGTCGACAAAGAAATCCATTCCCGCGATGTCTGTATGCCTAGGCGAATCATAAGTGTGCTTCAATTCCGGCTTGTTTGGCACATAGCCCTCGAACTGAACCCAGTACAGGCGCTGGACATTCTTCTGGCCATCGGCCTCGACGAACGCGTGCAACTCGCAATCGGCCACTCCGTAGAGAATCCAACGATCCGCACCAACATATTGCGCGGACGACGGAAGATGAATGCGGACGGCCGGATTGTTCTCGGAAGTGATAGTGCTGCCTTCCACCTTGCGCTCCGGTCGCAAGGCCTGGGCTAAGAGTAGAGTGCAAAGAAAGAACAGGACAGCGATTTGCTTAAACAATGGAGTACCTCTCATGATCGAGCGATCGGTACAAGAGTACAATCTGGCACCATGCGACCCTTGTTGATCGTAGCTTGTGTTCTCATGTCGAATCTTCTCATGGCGCAGACTTCCAATCCCGCAACCGTAGCGAACGCGAAATTCGCCAAGCTGAGCGAAGAATTCATTCATGAGACATTGGCTCTCTCGCCGTCAAATGCCTCTCAAGTCGGATATCATCAGCACCTCGATCCCAAGACCGGCAAGACGGTCGCGCTTGATGCGCTCCTTGACGACGTCAGTCCTGCGGGAATGACCGAGCAGCGCAAGCGTATATTCCCACTGGCGCGATCGCTTTCGGAGCGAAACGCCTCTCGCCTCGCTTGGCATTGACGATGCCGCGGACTGGCAAGTCATCGACGACCAGATCAACCTCAATTTGCTGGAACTCGATCGCATCCAGAATTACAAGCACAATCCCACGGTCTATGTGGAACTTTTGGGCGGGGCGCTCTTTCAGCCGCTCACCGACGACTATGCTCCGCAGGACGTTCGCCTTGGGCATATTCTTTCTCGCATCGCCGCCATCCCGCAATTTCCTCGATCAGGCGCGCAGCGAACTCGCGGATGCCGATCCGATCTTCATCAAAGTAGCAGTGGAAGAAAACGACGGCAACATCGATCTCATTCAGAGCATGATCGCCCCGGCAATTCCTGCAGGATCTCACTTGAAAACACAGTTCGATCAGGATGGGCCCAAGGCGGTCGATGCTCTCAGGAACTTTTCCAAATGGCTCCAGGACGATCTCGGCAAGCGTCACACGGACCGAACCTGGCGCCTCGGGAAAGAGCTCTACGCAGAGAAGTTCCGGCTGGTGATGGAAACACCGATCACGCCTGACAAGGTTCTTGGCGATGCAGAACTCGAACTGAAAAAGACGCGAGCTGAGATGCTTCAGATCGCTCTGCCTCTGCACAAGCAATACTTCCCTGATCACGATGATCATTCCAGCCTCGGCGCGCAAGAGCGCGAGAACAAATTCATCGGCGAAGTGCTGCAAAAGATTTCCGAGGACCGACCGAAGCGCGATGACCTGATGCAGACCGTGAAAGACGATCTAAACGGGATCCGGCAATTCATCGTCGACAAGAAAATCGTCTCGCTGAAGTCGCGCGACAACCTGAAAGTGATCGCGACACCACCGTTCATGCGTGGTATCTACTCGGTGGCCGGATTTCATGCTGCGCCGCCGCTCGATCCTAATGCCGAGGCGCAGTATTGGGTAACTCCCATCGACCCTAAAACGCCCGACGACAAAGCGGAGTCGAAGCTCCGCGAATACAACAACTGGGTGCTGAAGTGGCTCAGCATCCACGAGGCGCTTCCGGGACATTACGTCCAGGCGGAACATGCAAACGATGTTCAGCCTGTAAGTCGCCGCTTAGTGCGCGCGGTCTTCGGCAACGGGGCCTACGTTGAAGGATGGGCGGAGTACATCGCGCAGGTGATGATGCAATCAGGATTTGCCGACAACGATCCACGCTACCGCATCAGTTATCTCAAAGTGTGGCTGCGCGCGATCGGCAACACGATACTCGATGTTCGCATGCAGACGATGAACATGACCGATGACCAGGCAATGTCATTCATGATGAACGACTCGTTCCAGACTCGCGCGGAAGCCGAAGGGAAATTGCAGCGAGCCAAACTCAGCTCTACTCAACTGCCAACCTATTACGTCGGCACGATGGAATGGTGGCAACTTCGGCGCGCCTGCGAAAAGGCGGAGGGCAATTCCTTCAGCTTGCCCGACTTTCACGACCGCGCTTTGGATCAGGGCGCGTTGCCCGTTCCGTGGCTGGAGAAGATTCTGCTACGGAAATAGCGAAGCCGATGGAATCAGGAAACACATCGAGTGCTTACGGAAGCTGAAGCCCGGCAATTTGCGCAGCATTGGATCGCGGCGTGGAATTCCCATGACCTCGAGGCCATTCTCTCTCACTATTCTCCGGACATTGTGCTGACATCTCCTATGGCCGCGAAGCTGCTGAATGACGCATCCGGCAACGTCGCAGGGAAGGAAGGCCTGCGTGCATATTTCAAGCGCGGGCTCGAAGGTTATCCCGAACTCGCCTTCGAGCTTTTGGATGTGATGTGGGGATTGTCGAGTGTCGTCCTCTATTACGTGAATCAGAAAGGCACAAAGACTGGCGAGTTCATGGAACTCGACGCAAATGGCAAAGTGGTTCGAGTCGTCGCAAACTACAGTGGCTGAGATCGATCCAACGCCTTGGGATCTTTCGGGGCAATCCGGTTGGAGGCAGAACCAGCGCCCAGGAATGTTCTGAGGCGATCCAGTTCGGCTTCAAGTTCGCGTGCGAAGCTGCGATCCTTCGGTGGGGAAGAATTCACATAGCCGAAATCGGATCGAAGGTCACCGTCTTTGGTTGCGAGATTTCCCCATCCAATCACCTGATCTCGCCACAACATGGGAAGGGCGTAATATCCGCGAACACGCTTGTGCGCGGGCGTGTATGCCTCGAAGCGGTAAGTCCATTTCCAGAATTTCTCGAAGCGATCGCGGTCCCAGACAATCGGATCGAACGGTGTCAGGAGTCGAACCGTGTCTTGCGGCGGTGCGGTCTTCACGCGTTCTCCCGAAGGCCAATACCATTCCATCCCGTCGACGTTCGTGTGGGACAAACGGGTAACCGCGCGTTGCAGCGTTGCCGTGAGCGCCTTCTCCCATTGCGGTGTAGCGTAACGCAAACGTCGAACCAGATAGCGCAGGCTTGCAACTGGCATCGGCGCGTATACATCGACTGCGGCGTCGACTAGCGCGTCGAGGCGAGCGTCGCGTTCTTGTCTGTCGCGTGGTCCCAAGCCGTGTTCGTGAACTGCGTAGAGGCGAATTCCGGATGCGCGGCCAACGACTCGCAGCAATCCCTGATAGTGCATCGCATCGAGAAGATGCGTGGTTGCGTTCGACGAACCTCCCCAATAGTTCGTTACTCTGCCATGCGAGAAGTAACGATCCACTTCGTGGGGATGAACAGTTCCCTTCTCGCGCACAAAGTTGAGAAGAAGTTCGGCGCGCTTGCGGCGTCCGGGGGGCCAAGGCAACACTCCTTCGGCGGGTACGCGAGCATTGCGGCGTGGATGCATCAGCGCCTGCATTTCGGTCGTCACGAATCCGTAGTTGATGAAAAAGTCTTCGTGAACACCGAGTGTTGTGTAGCGGCGTTCAAGATCTCCGGCGCGGTAATCCTTCACTCGATGCCGCAAGATCAGGTCTTGCGCACGCGCAGGAGCCCGAATCGGATCGGCCTGGACAAACCTCATGCGATGTAGAGCACGCTTCAGCGTGGTGGGAGGAAACAGGCTGCGCGAAATCGCCATGCGCCGAAGATCATCGAGCGTGATCGCCATGGAGGAAATGTTATCGGAGTTGCCCGTGAGGAGGAGGAGGCATTATTTCGTTGGAGCTGGGCGGCAACGGAGGGCAATTTTTTCCGATTTGAGAGGATTACTTACTTAGCACCCTCCCACCCCTCCCCCCTCGGTTCTTTGGAATGTTGGACTTAGCGGAAAACAGCCAAAAAATCTATGGGGCACAATCACTTACAGGCAAAATCTTGTTTCCAAAGGGCTTAGCGGCCTGGCAGCGAGGACAGAGTTCCGAAACGGAATTAATCTCACTGTCGACCGTCACGGCCTCGACGATCATCACGCGCGACGACTGTGGAGCGCAAGGTCAGATGTCACGGGTTGGGCTCGAATCGCTGTGGAATTCCTGAAAAAGTTGGAATGTTCAGGAAACACCAGAGCCTATCCGAACATGGCCCGGTGGGAATAGGTGTGGCGGCAGATCGTTCGAGGCGGCCAGCCCCCATTAACGGCACTCAGACATAGGAACTAAAATCTTTCGAGACAGTTTGTAGAATTCCGGTCTCGCCGTTCGTCGTTAGAGTGAAGGCGGGGAAGTAGCCCGACCGAAGATCATTTTAGGAGAAGACAATGCCGCAATATCTGGTTTCTGGTTACCTCCCCGATAACTTTGACCCCACGACACAGGACGAAGCGACGATCGAGGCAATCCACGCAGTCAATCGCGAGATGATCGCTGCCGGCGTCAGAAAGTTTGCTGGCGGCCTGGGCAAGGCCCGCACGCTGCGGGCGCAGCCCAACGGTGAACTGCTACTCACCGACGGCCCTTACCTGGAGACCAAGGAGCACGTGGGCGGTTTATGGATATTGGAATGCGCTGACATGGACGAGGCGCTGGCGTGGGCGCGCAAGGGCGCCAAAGCGTGTCGTACGGCGATCGAGGTGCAGGAGATTTTCTTCATGCCGGCACCCGAGAAGGACTGAGGGTGCGATGTTCGGCAGGCTGCAGCGGACCAGCGTGAAAAAATTGATTCTCAGGAGGTAACCATGCGCGAAAACAAGATTGGGGCATTCGTAATCAAGTGCTTCGTACTGATTCTTGGGCTCGGCACGGCGAACCAGGCGATCGCACAGGATGCCGCCTCGATGTACCCAAAGATGGCACCTGTCGACCAATACCTCATGGCAGAGAGGGAAGCGGAGATAGCCCTGGCGCGAAGTGCCGCTCCCGATTCCATTTCTCGCGACGCGACGATCGTGGTGCTGGGACGGCACGGCTACGAGACCGCTCTTGAAGGCAAGAACGGATTTGTCTGCATGGTGGGCAGAGCTTGGACGGGGATGTTTGACTGGCCCGAGTTCTGGAATCCGAAGGTAAGGGCCGCTGTTTGTCTGAACCCCCAGGCGGCACGTTCGATATTGCCGATCGATTATCTGCGCACCAGGATGGTGATGGCCGGCCGATCCAAGGCGGAGATCGTGTCGTCAGTCAAATCGGCGTTCGAGAAGAAACAACTGCCGGATCTGAAAGACGGCGCGATGGCCTACATGATGTCGAAATCGTCCTATCTGACCGACGATGGGGGGCACAACCTTCCTCATCTGATGTTCTACACTCGCGTCGAGGACGGTAAAGATCGGGGGTCGGGCGCGGCGGGTTCGCCGGTTATTTCCAGCCCCTATTGGTTCATCTCTCCGAAGGAACAATCCCAAATGAAAGGGCTACCGCAGATTCTTGTGTTCGTAGTTGGAGTTGCGAATTGGTCCGACGGAACAGGCGCCGGCCAGCATCATGAATGATACGAGCCCCGCCGCACAGACTTCGGCTTTCCAACCTACAAAGTATCGACCGTTTCGATAGTCCATTCGGGCCCCACGATACATAAGCTGTTGCGCGCGGCCACCCTCCCGCAAAAAACGCGGGAAGGACGGGAACCCCATCTTGGGAGTTTTTTCTAAAGGCATCAGCTAGCCCTACAAACCAAACCCTGCCTCACAAATAAATTCGCCACCGACTTGTAGAATTCCGGTCTCCCCGTTCGTCGTTCTAGTGAAGGCCGGGCTGAGAAATCCCGCCTGACGGCTATTCGAGGGGAAGACATGCCGCAATATTTGGTTGATGACACAGGAACCAGATGTCTATGTGGCTCATGGCGGCACGATTGAAGTCGTGCCCTTCGCCAAATTATTTATGAGACGGGTTCTAGCCTGAACAGGAAAAATAAGGAGCGACACATGCGTTTCGTGATGATCGGACTGTTGGTTGTGCTTGGATGTGCGAATGAAGCGCTGGCGCAGGATGCCGCAACGGCGTACACGAAGATGGCGCCGGTCGACCAATATCTTATGGCGGATCGGGATGAGGAGATATCCCTGGCGCGCAGTGCCGCGCCGGAATCAATTTCGCGCGATGCAGAGGTATTGATCCTTGGACGTCATGGTTTTGAAACAGCGGTCAAAGGCAAGAACGGTTTCGTGTGCATTGTGGGGCGTGCATGGACTTCGGCTGCTGACGCTGACTTCTCGGACGCTAAGGTGCGCGTCCCGATGTGTGTCAACGCGGCGGCCGCGCGATCCTATCTTCTACGCATCACCAAGATCACTGATTTGGCGATGGCGGGACGCACCCTAGTTCAGATAAACGAGGCCATGGCCGCCGCCGTCGAGAAAAAAGAATTGCCACCGATGGAGTCCGGGGCCATGTGCTACATGATGGGGAAGCAAGGATTCGGCGGCGAAAGCGCGCCACATTGGCCGTCGCACCTTATGTTCTTCTATTCGGACACCGACCCTGCGATCTGGGGAGCCAATCTGCCGGGTTCTCCCGTTGTTGCGGTTGCCGATCCCTCGGAGCATCTGACGCAATTCGTAATTGCAATGCAACACTGGTCCGATGGAACGGAATATCTTCCGGCATCGCCGGCTCACGTGCATCAGTAACCTGTTTGCCCGACTCCATTAAGATGGAGTCAGGCGAACATGAGCGATGTTTATAAGACGATCGAAGCGGTGTGGAAGATCGAATCTACGCGGCTCATCGCTGCGATTACTCGTGTCACCCACGATATCGGCATTGCCGAAGAACTAGCCCAAGACGCTCTCGTGGTCGCCCTCGAACTGTGGCCGCGAGAAGGTATCCCTGAAAATCCTGGAGCGTGGTTGATGACCGCTGCGAAGCGGCGTGCCATCGATAGTCTGCGCCGTGGGCAGATGCTTGTGCAGAAACACGAGGAAATTACACGAGAGCTGGAGTGGCAACAGCAGCGGCTTGGAGATGCAATGGATCGGGCGCTGGACCAGGTGATCGATGATGACGTGCTGCGGCTAGTCTTCACTGCGTGCCATCCGGTGCTTGCAGTGGAAGGACGCATCGCGCTCACTTTACGCCTGATCGGAGGCCTGACCACGGCGGAGATCGCGCGTGCGTTTCTTGTGCCGGAAAAGACGCTGGGCCAGCGGATCTCTCGCGCCAAGAAGACCCTCTCAGAGGCACACGTTCCGTTCGAGACGCCAAGTGGGGACGAGTTGAACCGCAGGGTTGAGTCCGTGCTTACGGTGGTCTACCTGATTTTCAATGAGGGCTACACCGCGACCTCGGGCAATGAATGGATGCGGGCTGCCCTGTGTGACGATGCACTGCGGCTGGGGCGCATGATGGCGCACCTTCTTCCCGGCGAATCTGAAGTTCACGCTCTTCTGGCACTGATGGAACTCAATGCGTCGCGCACCGCGGCGCGGCGGGGAAGCAACGGTGAGGCAGTCTTGCTCCCGGACCAGGATCGCTCCTTGTGGGATTACGCGCAGATTCAACGAGGAATGGCCGCGCTCGGACGCGCGCAAAGTCTGGGTGGTGGCGCTGGCAACTATGCGTTGCAGGCTGCGATTGCTGCCTGTCACATGCGAGCCCGCACAGCCGCAGAGACCGACTGGGAGCGGATCGTTGTTCTCTATGACGCGCTGATGCAGATCAAGCCTTCTCCCATCGTGGCACTGAATCGTGCGGTCGCTGTGGGTATGGCGCACGGTCCGGCCGCTGGGTTCAATGCAATGGCTGGCCTCGAGGCTGAGTCTATGTTGGCTGGCTACCATCTGCTTCACAGTGTTCGCGGAGACTTGCTGATGAAGATGGGACGGTTCGCCGAGGCGAGTGAGGAGATCCAACGCGCCATTTCATTGACGCAAAACGTGCGGGAACAAGA
Organism: uncultured Acidobacteriota bacterium; assembly: GCA_963712365.1. Classification (GTDB taxonomy): domain Bacteria; phylum Acidobacteriota; class Terriglobia; order Terriglobales; family Acidobacteriaceae; genus Sulfotelmatobacter. The sequence goes on along the minus strand of CAVQHO010000013.1, from coordinate 375,045 downwards.
ATTACTGATGGAAAGACTAAAGCAGATTGAGAAGGCGGGCTTGTCAGCCCAGGCGCGGTCAGTTCAGTGAAACGGGCGTTTGGTCGTGCTCGACAATCGACTACGGAGCTAGAGGTACCTCGAGCTTCTGGAACTTGCTAGAATCTCTCATTATGAGTCCCCAGCCGCCGTTTACCGATGTCCCAGAAGCGATTGCTGAAATCCGGGCTGGCCGCATGGTTGTCGTGGTGGATGATGAAGACCGCGAGAACGAAGGCGACCTTACGCTTGCTGCCGAAAAAGTCACGCCCGAAGCCATCAACTTTATGGCTAAGTTTGGCCGCGGCCTGATCTGCCTTGCAATGACCGAGGAGCGGCTCGAACACCTCAACATCGGCCTGATGACGACGGAGAATACCTCACAGTACGGCACCGCGTTCTGCGAGGCGATCGATGCCCGGCAGGGCGTCACCACCGGCATCTCGGCGCAGGATCGCGCGCGAACTATTGAGGTGGCCATCGATCCCGCGACCAAGCCTTCGGATCTAGCGCGTCCAGGACACATGTTCCCTCTTCGCGCCCGCAAGGGCGGCGTGCTGGTACGCGCCGGGCAGACCGAAGCTTCCGTCGATCTGGCGCGGCTAGCGGGCATGGTCCCTGCGGGAATCATCTGCGAGATCATGAAGGACGACGGCAGCATGGCGCGGGTTCCGGACCTAATCGAGTTTTGCCGTGAGCACAAGATGAAGATGCTCACGGTGGCCGAACTCATCCGCTACCGGATGTCGAACGAGCGCTACATTAATCGTGTGGGCGAGGCTCTGATCGAGACACGCTTTGGAGAGTTCCGCCTGATCGCATATGCCAGCGAAGTCGATGGAGGAGAATCGCACGTTGCTCTGATCCGAGGCGACATCGAGCACAGCGAGAAGCCGGTGTTGGTGCGCATGCATGCGCACTGCCTGATGGGCGACGTATTCGGTGCGACGGGATGTGAATGTCACGCAACGCTCGATGGATCATTGCGCTGCATCGCTCAGGAAGAGTTGGGAGCGCTCATCTATCTTCACCAGACTTCTCAAGGATTCTCGATTGAAAAGCTGCCGGAGCGCACAGCCCTCAGCTTCCACGGCGGCCGCACGCTTCCCTCACTGTATGACAACTCGAAACATATCCAGCGTGAGATTGGAATTGGAGCGCAAATTCTTTCCGACCTCAACCTACGGCGGGTACGGTTGCTGACAAACCGTCCGAAGAAAGTCGCAGCGCTTGAAGGCTTCGGGATTGAGATTGTTGAGCAGGTTCCGGTACCACTGGATCAGGTCAAGGTAGTCAAGAAGTAGCCCGGGCAACTCCTACAAATTATGGCGACAGATCTCGTGACGAGCGACCGGGCGCGGCGGAATATTCCTGCGGGCATGATCGAGGATGCGCGCAAGCATGTCTATGAAGCGGCGATCCGAACGCCGCTGGTGCGCCTGAACTACGATGCACCCGCCGAAATTTACCTGAAGCTCGAATGCCTGCAACCGATTGGAGCATTCAAGATTCGCGGCGCTTACAACGCGGTGCGACTGCTGCCTGAGGAGCAACGGCGGGCCGGTGTCTGGACTGTGAGCGCGGGCAATGCGGCGCAGGGTGTGGCTCTGGCAGCGCGCAAGGCGGGAGTTCCATGCAAGGTGCTGGTGATGGATACGGCTCCGGCGGCGAAGCTCGATTCGGTCCGGAGACTGGGCGGAGAGATTGTGCAAGCTTCGTACGATCAGTGCTGGAAGGCGTTGTCGGATCGTGCACATCCTGCAATGTCAGGAACATTCGTTCATCCGTTTGAAGATGACGAATTCATTGCCGGCAACGCTTCGGCCGGATTGGAAATTTTGGAGGACCTGCCCGACGTGGAAGCCGTGGTAGCGGGATTTGGCGGTGGAGGTTTATCGTGCGGCATTGCCGCGGGCCTGAAAGAGCGCGGCAGCAAGGCGAAGGTATTCGCGGCTGAGCCGGAGACGGCCGCACCTTTGGCGTACTCATTGTCGCAGGGTTCGGCAGAGTATTTTCCGAACTGGAAAGCCAGCTTCGTGGACGGTTGCGGAGGCAAATCAGTTTTCCCGCGGATGTGGGACATCGCGCACCACCTGCTTGCGGGATCGATCGTGGTCACGCTGGAAGAGGTGCGGCGGGCGATGAAGATTGTCGCGGAACGGAACCACGTGATTGCAGAAGGCGCAGGCGCGTGCGCCGTCGCAGCGGGCCTGAGTGGTAAGTGCGGTACGGGAAAGATCGTCTGCGTCGTGAGCGGAGGGAATATCGATCTGTCAGTGTTCACGCAGATGGTGAAAGATTAGGTAGGGGGATAATACATCAACCCAAGAAAACCGGAAGCTTTCAGGTCTACTTCCGCAGGCGGGGCGCCCGCGCCACATCAAAACCCAGATCCAATTAAACCCGCGCCACACTAGAACGGCTTGCGCACTACAACTTCGTTTTCCCGAATAAAGAACTGTGCAGAACAGGTCTCGGAGCCGCAGATTACAGGCAGAAATCCATTAATCTGTTTACGGGTGATCAGGCCGAGCATGCCGCAGGACGGGCATGAGAGCACGGCCCAATAGGGATCTTCCTTTTCGCCGATTTCGCCGGCATTTTCGAGCACAAAGACGGTACCGGGCTGCATCTGTTCCGGAATCCACTCATTCAGGACATCCAGCTCACCGACCATGTGTTCCTCCCCGTTTACTGCGTTTGTGCCGCCAACACAAATCCCTACGAAACTTTTTTAGCACGCCGCCGGTACTCCAGCGAAGTTACGGAAGTATTCGCCTTTCCGCGGGCCACTTCGGTCTGCACTCGGCGCACTGCGTCGGAAAGGCAAACGCCGAGGATAGGCTGTTTTGAATTTTTAAGGATGTCGACGATCTGCTTCGCGGACGTTTTCAGGTAGAGGTGCGAGCCGTCGGTCAGCAGGTGATATTCAGAAGTGTGGTCGACGATCTGGGCCAAGCCCTTGCCGAATTCGCGATCCAGAAAGCGCATGACCTTGCGGACGGCTTGCAGGGAAAATCCCTTGCGGCGCAACTCGCAGATCACCCCGATCTCAGTCAGCTGATCGAGTGAATAGAGACGGCGACGGCCTTCACGAGCAGGCTTCACCACGCGGCGCTCGTCCCACCACTGCAACTGGCGCGGGGTGATGCCGGTGAGGCTGACGACGTCTCGAGATGTGAAGCGGTCCTGCATAACTGGTTGAAACAATTGCCTTGCAAAATGTTTCACACATTCTAGGCATGATGGGCTGTGAATCCCGCAAGGAATAATGGAGAGCTTAGTGACTAAGAGAGTTCCTGGATGCGCTTGATTTGACTGTTGCGAGTGCGAGGCCGAGACGGCGTCGCGACAGCCGGACCGGACGCCGGCGCTACTGGGTCAAGGTATAAGCTCAGAACCGCCGCCTACGAAGTGGACCAATTCCAGACGGTCGCCTTCATTGAGGTTGGTTGAGGACCAGCGGTCGCGAGGCACGATATCACGATTAAGTTCAACGGCAACGCGGTCTGCCTTCATGCCTAGCTGCTCGACCAGTATGGCGAGGGTAAAGGGCTCGCTTTGAACTGCAAATTCGCGATCTTCCCCGTTGATTTGAAGTTTCATGGCGGCTCGATTGAGACTTATCGATGGTAGCAGACAGGTGTCTGAGATCGGCCGGGTGCATGGCGCGATCCGCGAGTCGGGTGGTGCTGGTTATTCCGTTTTGCGAAGGATGAATTTGCGGGTGGCGGTGCGGCCTTCGAAGTTTGCCTGTACTAATAAGGATGCATCGGGCAGGGCAGATTCTTCGACTTCGATCTTGATCTCTGCGGAACCGGCGGAGTCGGCGACGGCTTGGGTATAGAACGGGGCGGCGCCGGGCCGGGCGAAGCGAAACGTGAGACGTGCTCCCGAAGCCGCTGTGCCGCCTTCAGTTACGCGCAACTGCATGGTGAGGTTCCGGTCGGAGTGCACTGACTCCGCATTGAGCCACTGGACCTCCAGTTCTTTTACCGCCGCGAGATTTTCGGACTCGGGCCGATCGAGGACGTTGTCGAGTTTTCCTTCGCGGATGGCGTCTAACACCAGGCGATGCTGTTCGCGGAGCAGTTGCTCTTTCTGAACATCTTCGAATGGTCCCTGCGCGGCTTTCGCAGCGTAGGAAGTGGCTTTCTTGCCGATGCAGCGGCCGCGGACAAAAACCTGCGTTTGCAGGAGCAGATCGCCCTCTCGGGCCTCGCTTTGCACGTGGTAGATCGTGTCCACATGCTTCACGTCGGTATTGAAGCCGAAGATCATAAGGGATCCGGTAAGCAAGCAAACTGTTTATTGCACGAAGTGGCGCAACCAGTTTTGCATGATGCAGCGGCGAATTGAACGACTTTCAAAATTGAATTGCGCAATCGTTAAATTCGGATCGAACAATCGCAAAATACTGTTTGCACTCGCTTGACACTGTTGGACTAAGCCCATAACCTAGAATGTTTCAAGCATCGCTTGGCGCGAATTATATATAGCTCGTCCTATGCCCGACAATTACTTCGCTCGCTACCTCCCTTTCCTGATCCATATTCTTATGGCAAGCGGGATTGCGGGCGCAATTGTGTTGCTTTCGTGGCTGATCGGGCAGCGTAAGCCTACCCGCGCGAAGCTTTCCCCCTACGAATGCGGTATGACCCCCGTGGGGGACTCCCGGCACCGCTTCTCAGTGAAGTTTTACCTGGTTGCGATGCTCTTTATTCTGTTCGATGTCGAGGCAGTTTTCATCTATCCATGGGCCGTGATCTTGCGTAAGCTTGGCCATTTTGGATTGTGGGAAATGCTGGTTTATATCGGAATCTTCCTGGTTGGATTCTTCTACGTCTGGAAAAAGGGCGTTCTGGACTGGGGCGAGACGGCGACACGGAGCGAGCGACGTTAAAATGCCTATCTCCCCCGCAATCACCGATCTTGAGGAACTGAAGAACCATCCTGCGGTGGCGCGCTTGCTTGGCTGGAAAAGGGATGTTATCGAGGGCGTCAAGTTCGATCGCGACGAGATGACGATCCACGTGGAACGGGGCAGCTTACGCGAGGCTTGCGTCCTGCTGAAAGAGGATCCGGCCTGCACGTTCAACTTTCTATCCGACGTCACCTGCGTCGACTGGTATCCAGCCGAGCCTCGATTCGAAGTTGTCTACCATCTGCTGTCGATTCCGCACAAAGAGCGAGTACGCTTAAAGGTTAAGTTGAACAGTTCGAGTCCCGCCGTGGAGTCACTGACTTCTGTCTGGCCTGGAGCGAATTACTTCGAGCGCGAAGTGTTCGACCTGTTTGGCGTTCGGTTCACAGGCCATCCTTATTTGAGACGCCTGATGATGCCGGACGATTGGGAAGGCCATCCGCTCCGCAAGGACTATCCAGTGGAAGGTTACCGCTAGATGGCTCATTTGAACCCGACTCCAGTGCTTGAGCCCGGCCAGGATCGAACGATGATCCTGAACATGGGACCGCAACATCCCTCTACCCACGGGGTGTTACGGGTGCTGCTCGAAATCGACGGCGAGACCGTGGTGCGGCTGATGCCCGATATCGGCTTTCTGCACACGGGCATCGAAAAAACCTGCGAAGCGAAGTTCTACCAGCAGGTCGTGCCGCTAACCGACCGCATCGACTACCTGTGCCCGATGACTAACAATCTCTGCTATGTGCTGGCGGTGGAGAAACTGTTGGGGCTGGAGATCCCTCCGAAGGCACAGTGGATGCGGGTGCTGATGAACGAACTGACTCGCATCAACTCGCACCTCGTGTGGCTGGGCACACACGCCATGGACATCGGTGCGTTGACGGTCTTCTTATATTGCTTCCGCGAGCGCGAAGAAATCCTCAAGCTTTTCGAGATGATCAGCGGGCAGCGAATGATGACCTCGTATTTTCGCGTCGGCGGCGTTGCCCTGGAACCACCGCTAGGATTTTTCGACCGCGTCCGTGATTTTGCAGGCTACTTCCCGGAAAAGGTGGATGAATACGAGAACCTGCTGACGGGAAATCCGATCTGGGGAATGCGCACCAAGGGCGTTGCTCGCATGACGGCGGAGGACGCGATCGCGTTAGGGGCGAGCGGTCCGACGTTGCGGGGCAGCGGCGTAGACATTGATTTGCGCCGGGACATGCCTTACTCCAGCTACGAGAAGTTTCAATTCAAGGTGCCAGTGTCGCAGGAAGGCGACGTTTTTGCCCGGTACATGTGCCGAGTGCAGGAACTGCGAGAGTCGATAGGAATCGTACGGCAGGCGCTGGATGGAATGCCGGAAGGTCCGACCAAAGCTGACGCTCCCGGGATCGTACTGCCGGACCGGGAAAAGATGAAGACGCAGATGGAATCCCTCATCTATCACTTCAAGATTATTACGGAAGGCTTTGCGGTGCCTGCGGGAGAGGTATATCAAGCAGTTGAGTCGCCGCGCGGTGAGATGGGCTACTACATCGTGAGCGATGGGACGGCGAAGCCGTATCGCGTACATATGCGTTCAGCTTGCCTGGCGAATTTGCAGACTTTGCCGACGATGTGCGAGGGAAAGCTGCTGGCCGACGTAGTGGCGGCGATCGGCAGCATCGACATTGTTTTGGGAGAGATTGACCGGTAAGGATTGAGTAATTTATGAGTAATTTTGTAATTAGTGACTAAGCAATTGGAAAAACTGGTTTCGGTAGATATCGAGGCTTTTCGATTGCGCCGATTGGTTAATTCCCCACTTCTTTAACTGATTTATGCGTTTTTCTGACGAATTCGAGGCGCGGTTTGCGGAGATGGTGCCGCATTATCCAACTAAGCGATCGGCGCTCGTCCCAACGCTCTTGTACGCGCAGGACGAAGTCGGATACCTGTCGGATGAGGTGATTGCGGAGATCGCCGGGCGCCTGGATCTGACCGATCTCGAAGTTCGGAATGTGATCAGCTACTACTCGATGCTGGTGACGAAGCCTCGGGGAAAGTTCAATGTGCAGATCTGCACCAACATCAGCTGCATGGTGCGCGGCGGCGAAGAGATTCTGCATCACTGCGCGAAAAGACTTGGTGTTGGTAACAAACAAACGACGCCTGACGGAATGTTCACGCTGGAAGAAGTGGAGTGCATCGGAGCATGCAGCTGGGCTCCAGCGGCGCAGGTGAACTATGACTTTCACGAGAACCTGACCGCGGAGAAGATGGACCGGATTCTGGACGAATATAAGAAAGTGGGAAGGCAGTAAATTTAGTAATTGGGAAATTTCGTAATTTGGTAATTGAAGATCTCAGAGCCGTGAAGTTCAGGCTCGTAATCTGACTCTTAAGACTTTCAATTACACAATTACCAAATTGCAAAATCTCTCAATGTTATGGCTGACTTGGTCTCCCATCCCGACGAGGTAAAGGTCGTTTCCCGGCGCTTTGGCATGGGTGCGACCAACATCGAGCGGTACCTCGAACTTGACGGCTACAAAGCCGTCCAGAAGGCGCTCGCAATGCAGCCGGACGCCATTATCAATGAGGTTAAGAATTCGGGCCTACGCGGACGTGGCGGCGCGGGATTTTCTACCGGGATGAAGTGGTCGTTCGTCCCCAAGCAGTCGGCGAAGCCGAAGTATGTTTTGTGCAATGGAGATGAGAGTGAGCCAGGCACTTGCAAAGACCGGCTGATTTTCGAGCACGATCCGCACTCGGTAATCGAGGGCGTGATGATTGGCGCGCTGGCCGTGGGCGCGAAGAGCGGGTACATCTATATTCGCGGCGAATATCGCTACCTGTCTGAGATCATGCAGAAGGCGATCCGCCACGCTTACGCCAAGGGATTTATTGGCAAGAACATATTCGGCAGCGGACGGGACTTGGACATCTACTGGCACGGCGGCGCAGGTGCCTACGAAGTGGGCGAAGAGTCGGCACTGATGGAATCGCTGGAGGGCAAGCGGGGCATCCCCCGCATCCGTCCTCCTTTTCCGGCGGTGGTCGGGCTGTGGGGCGGACCGACTGTGATTAACAATGCCGAAACGCTGGCGAATGTTCCGCACATTCTTCTGGGCGGCGCCGAATGGTACGCAAAACTTGGAACACCGAAGAACGGCGGCACGCGTCTGTTTTGCCTGAGCGGCAATATCGCCAAGCCCGGCGTGTATGAACTGCCGATGGGCTACAACCTGAAGAAGATGTTGTACGACGTGGGCGGCGGAATCCCTAATGGACGCGAATTGAAGGGTGTGGTTCCGGGTGGGTCATCGTGTCCGGTGCTCACTGCCGATGAAATTGACGTAGCTATGGATTTCGATTCCGTGCAGAAGGCTGGATCAATGCTGGGATCGGGCGGCGTGGTGGTGATTGACGATCAGCAGTGCATTGTGAAGTTCGCGTTGCGCACGATGAAGTTTTATCAACACGAAAGCTGCGGATGGTGCATCCCGTGTCGCGAAGGGACGGACTGGCTGAAGAAGACGCTGATCCGGTTCCACAACGGCGGCGGCGTGAGGAAAGACATCGACAATATGCAGTACCTGGCGGAGAACATGTTGGGCCGGACGTTCTGTCCGCTGGGCGATGCGGCCGCGATGCCGACGATCGGCTTCGTGAAGAAGTTCCGAAAAGAATTTGAAGATCATTTAGATGGAAAGCCTTGCCCTTACGAGAAGGCAGGGGCTGCTGAGTTGGCATTTGCACACTGAGAAAGATTTAGTAATTGGGAAATTTCGAAGCAAGGGAATTGGCTGCGATCCTAACGGCGTCGCAGCAAACGGCGAAACGGGATACGGTGGGAAGGTTTTGAATTACGGAATAGCAAATTTACAAATTATTCAATTAAATGGCTGACGTTACCCTCACTGTCGATGGAAAGAAGTTCACGGCTCCCGCGGGCACGCTTCTGATTGAAGCTTGCAAGAGCGTGGGGATCGAAGTGCCTTCGTTTTGCTATTACCCCAATCTTTCGCTACAGGGCGCTTGCCGCATGTGCCTGGTGAAGATTGAGAAGATGCCTAAGCTGCAGACCGCATGCACCACGGTGGTCGGTGAAGGCATGGTGGTGACGACCGAGAGTGAGGAGATCAAGCAGGCGCGAAAATCAATGCTCGAGATGCTGCTCGGCAATCATCCCTTGGATTGTCCGGTGTGCGATGCGGGCGGCGAGTGCGAACTGCAGGACATGACGTTCTCCTACGGCGCCGCCGAGTCCAAGTTCATGGAGGCCAAGAATCACAAAGACGAGCAGCAATGGTCCCCTGTGGTGTTCTTCGACCGGCCTCGCTGCATCCTGTGTTATCGCTGCGTGCGCGTTTGCGGCGAGGGCATGGACGTGTGGGCTCTGGGGGTGCAGAACCGCGGCGTGAGTTCGTTGATTGCGCCTAATAAAGAAGATCATCTGGAGTGCGAAGAGTGCGGGATGTGCATCGACATCTGCCCCGTTGGCGCGCTGACCTCTGGCGCCTACCGGTATAAGACGCGTCCGTGGGAGATGAAGCACGTCGGCACGGTTTGCACGCACTGCGGTGATGGTTGCAAGACGACGTTGGGTGTACGCCGCTCCGACAGCGGAATGGAAATTGTTCGCGGCGACAACCGCGACAAGAGCGGCACGAATGGCGACTTTCTTTGCATCAAGGGCCGTTACGCTTTCGATTTTGCCAATCATGAACAGCGCCTGAAACAGCCGCTGATCCGCAAGAACGGCAAACTTCATCCGGCAACGTGGGAAGAGGCTTTTGAACTGGTCGGCAAGAAGTTTACAGAAGTTCGGGATAAAGATGGGGGAGCAGCAATTGGAGTGATCGGCTCGACGCGCACCACGAATGAGGAAGCGTACCTGCTTTCGAAATTTTCGCGGACAGTGCTGAAGACGAACAACGTCGACCATCACCGCACTGCCGACTTCCCTGCCCTGGCTACTGCGCTGCGCGGCAAGCCTGAGATGACTGCCAGCATGGCCGATGTTTTTACCGCGTCGGCAATCCTGCTGATTGGAAACGATCCGACCGAACAGCATCCGCTGCTGGCGTGGCAGATCCGGAATAATGTTCGTCTGCACAACGCCAAGTTGTATGTGATCAATTCGGAATCGATCAAGCTGCGGCGGCAAGCGACGAGTTTCACGCAAATTCCGACGGGAACAGAGAGCAAAGTAGTTGCGTTCTTAGCTGGCGATGATGCGGCTTTGGACGCTGTAGCAGGCTCGGGTGGATCGGCCGAACCGGACCGAGGAATGCGTCCATCCCTAAACGAACTACGTGACAAAATCCGCGGTGAGCAAAACCTCGTCGTAATATTCGGATCCGAGATTCGTGGAAGCGATATCGCTCGCCTCGTTTCGCTCAGCTCTGCAATCCAAGGCGTCAAATTTATTTGCCTGGCAGATTACTCGAACTCGCGTGGGGCCGCTGATATGGGCCTGTATCCCAACCTGCTGCCCGGTTATCACGCGATCGAAGGCAGCAGTGAATTCCAAAACGAGTGGGCCGGGATTCCACAAACGCCGGGACTCGATTTAGTGGGCATGGTGGACGCCGCGAAGAACGGAAAGCTGAAAGCCCTTTATGTGGTGGGGTCGAATCCGATTGGGCGGCAGAGTATTGATCCGTTTGCATTCTCCAATTGCTTCGTCGTGGTGCAGGACATGTTCCTGACCGAGACTGCCGTGATGGCCGACGTTGTGCTGCCGGCGGCGAACGCGTATGAAAAGTCCGGCTCGGTGACGAATACGTGCGGCGATGTGCAGCTGGTGAAGAAGGCCGGCGAAGTGTCGGGCACGAAGCCTGACTTCGAAATGATGGTTCGCATCGCGGACGCGATGGGAGCTGACGTCCGCAAGCTGGTTCCATTTGGTGGCGGCGTGCGCGCTGATATGGGACAGTCCCGCGGAGCGCAATCCGGCGAGGCGGACCGTCACTCCGTTTGGCTCGAAAACCAGGGATTGGAGCCGAAGTTGAATCCGCTCGATCCGATGGCGATTCTGGATGAGATCCAGCGGCTTGTCCCGGGATACGACGTGTCACGCATGAATCTTCTGGCGGGCAACAGCGAGCACACCACTCTTGCTAAGAGCGGAGCGGGCGCGGCACAGAAGCCCGAGTCGATTGTGCCGGCGCTTGATGGCCTGTTTACATCCGGCACGCTTGGACGCTACTCGCGTGCACTGAAGTCAGTCATGGAAAGTCACGAAGTCAAACCTGCCGAAGTCGCGGCAGACTGATCTCCTGATTTCAAAGTTGAGCAGTTGTCACTGAGAGCGGTAGAGAGGACGCGGAGCGTTGCCAATCTGGATTTACATCCTGGCGTCGGTGATCAAGTCTGCACTCGTTCTTTTTGTGCTGCTCACCGCGGTTGCGTATACGGTTTGGCTTGAGCGCAAGGTTGTGGGACACATGCAGAACCGGTGGGGGCCCACGCGAGTCGGCCCGTTTGGATTGCTGCAGCCCGCCGCCGACGGTATCAAATTTTTATTCAAAGAAGATCTGACGCCTCCGCACGTCTACAAGCCGCTTTACATTGCGGCGCCACTGATCGCGGTGATTTTCGCCCTGACGTCGATTGCCGTAATTCCGTTTGGAAACTCGATCACGATTGGCGGTTACAGCATCCCGCTGCAGATTACCGACGTCAATATCGGATTGCTGATGATTCTGGGCGTGACGTCGGTTGGCGTGTACGGGGTGGCACTGGCCGGATGGTCTTCGAATAATAAATATTCGCTGTTGGGCGGATTGCGCGCCAGCGCTCAGATGGTGAGCTACGAAATCTCACTGGGCTTGTCGCTGGTCGGAGTGCTGATCATGTCGGGGAGTTTCAGCCTGCGCGATATCGTCAACGCGCAAAGCGGACACTTCCTGGGGTTCATCCCGCGCTGGTACATCTTTCCCCAGTTCATCGGATTTTTTTGCTACCTCATGGCGGCGTATGCGGAGACAAACCGCATCCCGTTCGATCTGCCGGAGGCAGAAACTGAACTGGTCGCCGGATACCATACTGAATACAGCGCGATGAAGTTCGCCATGTTCTTCATGGCGGAGTACGCGAACATGATCACGGTGGCGTGCCTGGCTACGCTCTTATTCTTTGGCGGATGGCACGGACCCATCGGTGGACCGCCAATTGTGCGGGCGATCCTACCCGTGTTCTGGTTTGTGGCGAAAATTTTTGCGTTTCTCTTTTTATACATCTGGGTGCGGGGCACGTTGCCGCGCTTCCGCTACGACCAGTTGATGGCGTTTGGGTGGAAATTCCTATTGCCGCTTTCGCTGGTGAATTTGATCGGAACCGCCATTGCCGTGGCGTGGTGAGAGAGTAGGCGCGCACATTGGCGTTCGACGAGCGCTCGGTTTCGAGTTTGAAGGGTTGGGTCTCGAGTTTTAATTTTCATGATTAGCGTTCATCTCATCTTGTTTTTGGCGTTCGGCGCCGTGTGCGTGGCCGGGGCGGTGAATCTGCTGGTGCAGAAGCATCCGATCAACAGCGCGTTGTCGCTGATCGCTGTGATGGCTGCTCTAGCCGGAGAATATCTGCTGCTTGGAGCCGAGTTCGTGGCGGCTGTGCAAGTGATCGTTTACGCCGGCGCCATCATGGTGCTATTCGTATTCGTCATCATGCTGCTCAACGCCGGGGTTGAAGACGAGACCAAAGGCAGCCGGGTCGCATTGTTATTTGGTGTTCCGGGCATGTTGTTGGGTAGTCTTCTTGTCGCTTGGGTGGTGCTGGAACATTCCGGTACGGACGCTGTCGCAGCGGGAGCCTTGCCGGGTGAACCGCAAGTGATCGGACAGCTTTTGTTTCATGAGTTCCTGCTGCCGTTTGAAATTACTTCAATTTTGATTCTGATCGCCATTATGGGAGCGGTGGTGCTTGCAAGCAAGCCGCCCACGGCCGGCGGTAGTCCTACGCAGAAGGTGAGAAACTAATGGTCCCTCTTTCTTACTATCTCGTGCTCAGCGGAATTCTGTTCGCTTGCGGCGTGACTGGGTTCCTCATCAAGCGCAACATCATCACGATCTTCATGTCCATCGAGTTGATGCTCAATGGAGTGAACTTGTCGTTCGTGGCCTTCGCAGCGCAGTGGCACGTGCTGGCCGGACAGGTATTCGTTTTCTTCGTCATGGTGGTAGCCGCGGCTGAAGCCGCAGTGGGGCTGGCGATCATCATCTCGGTATACCGGACGCGCGAGACGCTGAACATAGACCAGGTGAATCTGCTGAAATTATGAGCGCAAGTCTAAATCTCTGGCTGATTCCGACGTTGCCAATCGCGGGCGCCGCGATCAATGGCTTTTTCGGGAAGAAGTCTTCCCGGCGGGCGGTCACGACGGTCGGCCTGTTTTTTTCGGGAGCGGCATTTGCGTGGGCCTTGACCGTCGCCCTGCGCTTCTCTTCCGTTGCCCTTCCCTACCAGGAATTTCTGGCGCACTGGATCCGGTCTGGAAATTTTTCGGTTGATTTCGCCTTCTACCTCGATCAACTGTCGCTGGTCATGTTGATGGTTGTGACCGGAGTTGGGTTCCTCATCCACATTTATTCCGTGGGCTACATGTGGGACGACCCCAGCTACTACCGCTTCTTCACCTACCTGAACCTGTTCATGTTTTTCATGTTGACGCTGATTTTGGCGAACAACTATCTGATGATGTTTATCGGGTGGGAAGGCGTAGGTCTCGCGTCGTATCTGCTGATCGGATTCTGGTTCACCAAGGATTCGGCAGCATCGGCGGGAAAGAAAGCGTTCATCGTCAATCGAATTGGCGACTTCGGATTTCTGATTGGAATTTTCCTGATCATCCAGCACTTTGGATCTCTGACGTTTACGCAAGTGTTTGAGCAGGTGCATCCGATGAGCGCAGAGACGGGAGGCGCCGGGGTTCTGACCGCCATCGGAATCCTGCTGATGGTTGGGGCATGCGGCAAGTCGGCCCAGATCCCGCTCTACGTCTGGCTTCCCGACGCGATGGAAGGCCCGACGCCTGTTTCAGCTTTGATCCACGCGGCGACGATGGTGACGGCCGGCGTGTACATGGTTTCGCGGTCGCACGTGATCTTCGAACGCGCTCCGATTGCGCTGACGGTGGTTGCAATCATTGGCACGCTGACAGCGCTGTTCGCGGCAACGATCGGCATCACGCAAACCGATATCAAGAAAGTCTTGGCCTACTCCACCGTTTCGCAGCTTGGCTACATGTTCCTGGCATGCGGCGTGGGAGCGTTCTCGGCTGGTATCTTCCACCTGATGACGCACGCTTTTTTCAAAGGACTGCTGTTCCTGGCCGCGGGCTCGGTGATTCACGCAGTGGGCGGCGAACAAGACATGCGGAAGATGGGCGGCCTGCGGACTTACATTCCAATTACGTTCATCACCATGTTTGTCGGAACGGTCGCTATCGCTGGAATCCCGCCACTGGCGGGCTTTTGGAGCAAGGACGAAATCCTCTGGAAGGCCTACCAGGCCAATTGGGTGTACTGGGCGCTCGGCGCGATCACGGCGTTGATCACATCCTTTTATATGTTCCGACTGCTGTTCATGACGTTCTTCGGGGACTATCACGGTGTGCAGGTCGACGATCATGGACGCGTGCATGCGGTTCATGGTCACGATGACCACGGTCACGGGGAGCCGCATGAGAGTCCGATGATGATGCTGGTTCCGCTGATGGTGCTCGCTCTCCTGTCGCTGGTGGGCGGACTGGTTGGCATTCACAACGGATTCGAACATTTTCTCGAGCCGGTGTTTGGTTCGGAGTTCCCAAGAAATATCAGCGAGGGATCGGGCAATAGCGAGCTTCTGCTGATGATCGTCTCAGTGCTTTCTCTTTTGCAGGAGCAATCCTGGCGTATGTGCTGTACCTGGCCAAGCCTGAGTTGCCGCAAAAGATCGCCGCTTCGCTGGGTGGCTTTTACAAAGCCGTCGTGAACAAATACTACGTGGATGAGATCTACGCCAAGCTCTTCGTGAAGCCGCTGGTGGATGGATCCACGGCGATTCTGTGGCAGGGCGTAGACCGGAAGGTGATCGACGATACGGTTAACAACGCCGCCGATGGGGCGCGACACGTATCGGATGAAGTTCGCCACATGCAGTCAGGAAACCTGCGTTCGTATGCAGGTTGGATTGCCGCGGGCGCCGCGATTCTGATTGCCTACATGATCTGGCGCGGGGTGGGCCAATGAAGGGCAGCGGCCTCGACGTATTGATCCTCTCGCTGGTGACATTTGCTCCCCTTGCGGGAGGGCTGCTGCTCGTTCTATTTCCGCGGCGGGACCGCGACATCCGCATGTTCGCGCTTGTCGTGTCGCTATTGACCTTTGTGCTGTCGCTGCATCTGCCGGTGCATTTCCATCGAGGGCAGACGGGCTTTCAGTTCGAGGTCGACACACCGTGGATCTCTACCCCAAATATTCACTACCACATGGGGATTGACGGTATTTCCCTGTGGCTGGTTGTGCTGACAACGTTCCTTACGCCGCTATGCGTGCTTATTTCGTGGAAGTCGATTCACGATCGGGCGAAGGAATTCTTTATCCTGCTGCTGATCCTGGAGACAGCGCTGATCGGCGTCTTCACGTCACTCGATCTTTTCCTCTTCTACTTCTTCTGGGAAGCAACGTTGATCCCGATGGCGCTGCTGATTGGCGTGTTCGGGCACGACCGGAAGGTTTACGCCGCGGTGAAGTTCTTCATGTACACGATGATCGCTTCGGTGTTCATGCTGGCGGCGATCCTGTGGCTGTATGCACAAACCCACACCTTTGATTTCGTGACTATTCGGGACCAGATCGCCCAAGGCAATGTGGCGAACTTCCCTGCTGCCGCGCAGTGGCTCTTCCTCGGATTCTTCATTGCGTTCGCGGTCAAAGTGCCATTATTTCCGTTTCATACGTGGCTGCCGGACGCTCACGTCGAGGCGCCAACGGCGGGGTCTGTGCTGCTGGCGGGTGTGCTGCTGAAGATGGGTACGTACGGGATGCTGCGATTCAATCTCGGCCTGTTCCCTGAGCAAGCCCGGCGCAATGCGCCGTGGATCATGACGCTTGCGCTGATCGGAATCATCTACGGTGCGCTGGTGGCGATGGTGCAGCCGAATATGAAGAAACTGATCGCGTACTCATCGGTCAGCCACCTGGGATTCGTGGTACTGGGGATTTTCAGTTTCACGACGTCAGGACTGAATGGCGCGATGTTCGTGATGCTGGCGCACGGAATTTCGACGGGTGGGCTCTTCATGCTTGCCGGGATACTTCATGAGCGGCGTCA
The DNA here is from genome assembly GCA_963712365.1 of uncultured Acidobacteriota bacterium. Taxonomy (GTDB): domain Bacteria; phylum Acidobacteriota; class Terriglobia; order Terriglobales; family Acidobacteriaceae; genus Sulfotelmatobacter. Next base: position 358,814 of record CAVQHO010000013.1, on the reverse strand, counting down.
TACGTACGAGATCAGCGAATTCGGTGGGCTCGCCTCTCAGATGCCGGTGTACGCGACTTCATATCTGGTGATTTTGCTGGCTTCGGTAGGACTGCCGCTGCTCAACGGGTTCATTGGCGAGTTTCTCGTGTTGAATGGGGCATTTCAGGCCAAGCCGATTTATGGAATCCTCGCTGCGACCGGAGTGATCTGGAGCGCATGTTACCTGCTCTGGATGTTCCAGCGCGTCTTCTACGGCAAAGTGACGCAGCCGATCAATAATTCCCTGGCAGACATGCTGGTATTCGAAAAGGCCGCTGTCTGGCCTTGTGGGGTGGCCGCTCTCGTCATGGGAGTTGCACCTATCCTCTGGCTGGCGGCGATAGATCCGGCAGTGCAAGCAGCTCTCACCCCATTCACGCAAGTCGTAAGCAAGGTGGTGGGACAGTGAGCCCGCTTCTGGCGCAGATGCAGATCATTCCACAGGGCGCGGATTACGTGCGGATCCTGCCAGAGCTGATCCTTTCGATTTTCGGCATCGTGGTGATGGTGCTCGATCCTCTTGTGGACGAAGAGAAGAGCCAGAAGACCCTCGGGCTGATAGCGTTAGCCGGCAGCATCGTTGGGTTGATGTCAATTTGGTACATGGCTCAATCGCCGGGACTGGCGTTCTCGAACACGGTTCGCATCGACAGCTTCAGCGTTTTTTTCACATTTCTTGTTGTTGCCATCGCGGCCGTGGTGATCCTGAGTTCTTTCGAATACCTGGCGGTGCAGCGGATTCGGGCCGGCGAGTACTACGCGCTGATCCTGTTTGGCGACGGTTGGTATGGCTTTGATGTCGTCGGCTGTTGAGCTGGTGATGATCTTCATTGGGCTGGAGATCTCGTCGATTTCGACCTACATCCTGGCGGGATTCCGTCGCAACGAGGCGGCAAGCAGCGAATCGTCGCTGAAATACTTTCTGCTTGGCTCGTTCGCTACGGCGTTTTTCCTGTATGGCGTAGCGCTGATGTTCGGGGCTACGGGATCGACGAACATTGATATTGTCGCGCAGAGACTGCAATCCCATCCGGTAGGACTGCTGGTCTACACAGCGATGGCATTGATGTTTGTGGGACTTGGATTCAAGGTAGCGGCGGCGCCCTTTCATGTCTGGACTCCCGACGTGTACGAAGGAGCTCCGGCGCCGATCGTTGGATTCATGTCCACGGCGCCGAAGGCAGCGGCATTCGCGGTGTTGCTGCGAGTGGTGTTTGCGATCAATGCGCCGGGACGTTTCTGGTTCCTGTGGGTAACCGCGGCGCTCTCAATGACGCTGGGGAATGTGGGCGCTCTCGTCCAGAACAATATCAAGCGGCTTCTTGCCTATTCATCCATCGCACACGCGGGATATATGCTGATGGCTTTCGCCATGATCACACCGGAAGATTCCGCGACTGGAATCTCCGCGGCCATGTTTTATACCGCGGCTTATGCGGCGATGAATGTGGGGGCGTTCGCCGTCGTCACCCACTTTGCGAATGCGGGGGAACGTTATGTGACCCTCGAGGACTATGAAGGGCTGGGGCGCTCGTCTCCGCTACTGGCCGCGACGCTAACGATTTTTCTGCTCTCCCTGATCGGCATTCCGATGACTGGCGGCTTCTTCGCGAAGTTCTACGTGTTCAGTGCGGCCCTGAAGGCGAAACTTGTGTGGCTAACACTGATTGGCGTCGTGAACAGCGCAATCGGAGCGTATTACTACCTTCGCGTCATCGTTGTCATGTACATGCGCGAAGCGCGCAAGGAAGTGCCGGTAACGTCAATTTCGTTCGGTACAGGCGCCGCCCTCGCTATCAGCGTATTGGCCACGCTCTACCTCGGGCTGGCGCCGAACCGCGTTCTTGGATCTTCACTACATTCAGCGCAGGTTCTGCTACCGCAAACGGTCCCTGCAAATGCCGCAGAGATCCCATCGACGGCCGATCATTCGCAGCAATGATTTTGTTGTGGAAATCCTCATTAACCGATTTGACAATCATGCGGACTCGCGTGCATCATGTGGGCACTAAGTTCAATCAGTTCTCCCCTCTTTGAGAACTGAGGGCGGCGTGGAGGAGAGCAAATGTCCAACCTAGTTCGCAGGCTGTGGTCGGAGGATTCGGGACAAGACATCGCAGAATATGCTGTCATGTTGGCTGTAATTCTGGTTCTGGTCGTGGGAACCGTCCGCTTGATTGGATCGAATGCGAATAATGCATTCTCAAGCGTAGCAAGCTCTCTGCAGTAAGCTGAGACCTCGGAAAGAAGTTCGTTAGTTACCGCGTGATCTATATGACACGATTTACTTCAGGCTTCCCGTTTGCCGCTTATTACCGATTTACTTGGTCAGCGGCTTCGGAGCTGCTTGGAGCGAAGATGGGCTAAGAAGCCCGGCAAGGCGCAACAAGTTCAGATCCGCAGGCCGCGATCAAAAAGATCGCGGCTTTTGTTTTTCTTGGCAAAATAAATAAGGAGAAACTTTCATGATCGTCAACATGTCGGAGAAAGCCAGCGAGCAGGAGATCAACCACATTATCGATCGAATCCGTGAGGCTGGATATCAGCCCCATGTTACGCGAGGCACGGAGCGCACAATCGTCGCGGCAGTAGGCAGCGGACGCCGCCACGAAATCGAAGCTCTGCTGGTCGCGCCCGGCGTGGACAACGTTGTGGCGATCGCGCAGCCATTTAAGCTCGTGAGCCGACAGGTGCGTCCGGAACGTACGATCGTGAAAGTGGACGGCGTTTCCATTGGCGGGCCCGACGTGGTCGTGATTGCCGGGCCGTGTTCCGTGGAATCGCGCGAACAACTCATGGATACGGCTCATGCAGTGAAACGTGCGGGGGCAACGATGCTGCGCGGCGGCGCTTACAAGCCTCGCACATCGCCGTACGATTTCCAGGGACTTGGTATTGAGGCGTTAAAGATTCTGCGGGAAGCCAAAGAAGAGACCGGGCTGCCGGTCATCACCGAGGTCATGGGCACCGAGGATGTGGACGTCATCTGCGATCACGTCGACATGCTGCAGATCGGAGCGCGCAACATGCAGAACTTCGCGCTTCTGCGCCGCCTCGCCACCGTCAAGAAGCCAGTTTTGCTGAAGCGTGGGCCGTCGGCGACGGTGAAGGAGTGGCTGCTGGCGGCGGAGTATCTGCTCTCGGGAGGCAATCATGATGTCGTCCTGTGCGAGCGTGGGATCAAGACATTTGAGACGGAGATGCGGAATACGTTTGATCTCGCCGCTGTTGCACTGGCTCGCGATTTATCGCATCTGCCGGTGATTGCCGATCCGTCCCATGGAACCGGCAAGCAGAGCCTGATCGCCGCTGTATCACGCGCCGCAGTTGCGGTGGGAGCTGACGGGCTGATTATCGAAGTGCATCCGTGCCCAGAGCGAGCTCTGTCTGATGGCGCGCAGTCTCTGGATTTCGCCGGCTTCGGCAATGTGATGCGGGCGCTGGCTGAGCCTTTGCGCAAGACGGCGACATTGCCGGCATCCATGCAGGCAGCGATCTAAAAACCTGTCCAATTGAGGATGGAGTTGCTCCAGCATCTATTTGAATCGGAGATTCGTGATGGCATTTGTTTCTGTTACCCGGTTGCGGGTTCGATCGTTTCTGTTTATGCCTGCGTTCTTATGGCATACATTTCGAAGCCAGCGACAGGTCGTGCGTGCGCCCGGGTTCACGGGTGGGCGACTTCTCGTCGACTCTCACCTGGCCTATTGGACCTTGAGTGTGTGGGAGAGCGAACAGAGCATGAAGAAGTTTCGCGGGGCGGGAGCGCACTCAAGAGTGATGCCGAAGCTGGCGAATTGGTGTGACGAAGCAGCGTACGTGCATTGGATGCCGGAGTCGAACGAAGTGCCGAGTTGGAATGAGGCGTACGAAAAGCTGGTTTCTGAGGGGAAACTATCTCGTGTGCTTTATCCCTCTGAGAACCACTCAAATCGAACATTTCCGAAGCCGCGGCTGAGCCCGCCTATCGGACAAACCCTCGTGCCAACGAGATCACAGGAGGCAGCCTGACGATCAGCGCCGGGCTGGTATGGCGGCCGGCACCTTCACCTTCATCGCCGGATCACCGAACAGAATGTACGTACGGCGTACGTCGAGATCTGAAATCCCAGCCTTCGCCTGCATGATCGAATCACCCAGGGTTACGGATCCGTCCTTAAATCCCGAACTCACGATCAGCGTGTTCAGAAGAGTCTGTGGCGGCGCCTGATTCAAGCCGCTCGAGGCCAGGACAGCCGCCCCGCCGCCATTTGGGGCCAGCAGCAATGACACTCCGAGGGGCTGCGAGTAAACATCCTGAAAGAATCCGTTCAGACAATCCATGATCAAGAATACTGGGAGCTGCGAGCCATTCGTCAGCGAGGTCACGCTATCCTGATCGAAGATATTCGCTCCCGCCCACTGGTCCTCAGATCCGTGGCCGAGGTAGTTCACCAGAAGTTGTCCGGAGTTGATTCCGCTGACGATGCCTCCACGTGCACCGGCGGTGCCGGCGATGTCGACATAGATGCTGCTAACCTGCATCGTTGCGGGAAGATTTCCCTGCACTATCTGGCTGTCCTGAGTAAAGCTCTCGGTATCGTCTTTATCGGCGACGAGCAGCGCATTCGATGTCCAAGGACCATTCGTTGCACTTCCCTGATAGGCGACGATCTTTCCGATAACAGTGTTAGCTTCGGACAGCGTGCTGACGGGCAGGCGCCCGGTGGCGATAGCGGGCAAGCCGGTGTTGGTGAAGTCAGAAAACCAGTCGTCTGACGCCGTCATTAAGCTGCTGGTCGGCACAATACTGGTAGGAACGAGGTCGAGATTGCCGAATCCGAGATAGTTGCGCGGGTCAAATGATGCCCTGCCGTTCAACAGCAGGTACGACGGAGGCTTGCGCCATGTCGTTCTCGCTGTTTGCAGGAATTGGCGGATCGCGTTCGGACTGCTCTCGCCAAAGTTGAATTCATCGTACAGGTCAGCGATGGGGATAATCGCGGAGGACTTCCCTTCCGCCTGATGCGTCTGCACCAGCGGAGTCAGCGCTGAGGCGAAGTCTCCGTGGGTGATCATCGCGATATCAGCGCCGTTTTGACGACTATGCCACTGAGATGGATGGTGCGACTGAACCCCGGTTGCCGCCGACGCTTGTGAGTTCGTTAGGGCCAGCAAAACGTGTCGCCCATTCATCACACGGGTTCGGGTGAATGGCACTTGTACGGCGATGTCATACGTGCCTTCATTCTGCGTTACCTGAGGGACAAGCTGAAGCGGGTGGTTTGGATCCGAGATGTCGAGAACTGTGGGAGAGCTGGTAAATCCGGTCACGGTAAGTTGTTCGCCGGAGCGTCCCGTGAACTTCAGCTGATCTGAGTCCGCCACATAACTATGCGGATAGGTAATCTGGATGTAGTCAACGAGACTGGAATCGTAGTCTCCATATTGAGACGTCAGGGTCACCGTGTTACTGCCGGATTGCAGAATACCGGCCGGAATATCAATGCTCAGCTTTCCTTTGTCCTGTCCGGTGAAAACAACGTCGCCAATCGTCATACCGTTCACTGCCACGGTGACGTCGTGCGGGTAGCCGAGAATAATTCCCTGGAGCGAGACATCGATGTGGGGCGTTTGGCTCGAAGTCGTATCGAGGTGCGGCAGGTCGAGAATCTGGTCGACCGGTGTCGGAGAAACGATCGAGCCGAAGAAATTCTGTCCGTCCTTCGTCAACAATGCAGCGAAGTAAATCGTGCGCTGCTGCAGGAGTGCCGTTGCCGGGTAGCTGGTGGGTGGCTGATTGGATCCTGAGCCCGCTGCGAGCTGCGAGATTCGTGCTCCCTCTCCCTTGCCTGACGCCAGCCAGTACACTCGGGTTCCGGAAAAGACCGTGTCGATGCCGGTGCCGTAGAAGTTGATGGCTGCCTGTGGCCCGAACCCCCCAGGGCCTGGAGTTGCTCCCGTGATCTGAATCGATTGCTCCGTCGCTTCCGCGTACAGATGCAGCCATGCGGGGTCGACATTCGGGTCGAGGCCGGCTTGCACAAGCTGCGGCTGGCTGACGCGGTACCAGCCTTCGTGGTCAACGTTGATCTTCACACCGGGTTGCTGCGCCAACTCGAATTGCTTCCAGAGTTGGATTGGCGTTGGAGCCGGGAGCAACTGCAGTCGCTCAGCGATGTGACTTCGCATCGAAGTAGCAGTAGCCGGCAACGCCTGATTCAGCTGGCTCAACATTCGTGCTTCAGCGACCGGGGCATCGCTAGACATGACGGAACTGGAGGTTGCTGAGACCGGTCCGTGCATGGTGCGCGTTCCGTTGGTGTCGATATCTTCAAGCCAGTAACCAGCTTCACCGGCACCGACCGAGGGATCGATCCAGGCGTAGGTTCGGCCTGCGTGCTTAGGCAGCGCACCATTCATCATCAATGCAGAACCCGCGATCGGAGAGGGATTCATGCGCACGCGATTCCCGTTCACATCGCGGTAAACGTTGAAGCCGAGATTGTGCGCTTCCCCGCTCGTCTTCCAAGTAAGGACGACGCGGTTGGCGCCATTCTTGTCTTTGCCCGTGTGGGCTGAGAACGATTTCAACGTAATCTTTGTTGAGGCAACGACCAGCTCGTTCTGCACCGCGGTGTTGTTTGCGGTGTTCGGATCGGTCTCGTTTGCCGTGACGCTTGCGGTGTTTGTAATTATTCCGGCTTGCTTTGGAACGACCACAATCGAAATGGTGGCTGAGCCGCCATTCGCGATCGTCCCCAACTGGCAGGTGACCGTGCCGCCCGCTTCGGAGCAGACTCCTTGAGACGGAAACGAACGGATATACATTACGGAAGCCGGCAAGAGGTCCTGGACGGTGACGTTCGTGGCCGCTGCCGGGCCGCTGTTGGAGACCAAGATCGAGTAGATCAGGGTGTTATCCTTCGACACCGGGTTTGGGGTTCCCACCTTAGTGATCGAAAGGTCTGCGGTGCTTGCCCCGGCAATGAGCACGTTCGCACTCGCGGTATTGCTCGTGAGGCCAGGAACAACATTTGTCGCCGTCGCAGTTATCGTGTCGGTGATGTTCGTACCTGAAGGCGTACCCGAATTGACTTGTAATACGACCGTGAAAGTAGCTGTGCTAGCGCCACCGACAGCCAGGTTGCTGCCGTCATTGCAAATGATTGTGCCGGTTCCACCAACTGGCGGAAGGGTCGGGCAAGTCCATCCGGCCGGAATGACGATGGACTGGAAGTTTGTGTTGGGTGGCGTCGCTTCAGTGATGCTGACGCCGGATGCCGCAGCAGGGCCGTTGTTCGTAACAGTCTGTGTGAAGCTGACGTTTGCCCCCGGAGCCAACGATGTCGGCGAAGCTACGTTCGTGACGATTAGATCTGCTTGGGTCGCAGTTGCAACCACGTCAGAAGCGGTGGCTGTATCGTTAGCAGAATTCGTGTCATCGGCGGTCGTGCTTATCGTGGCGGTTTCATTGATTGCAGTTCCGGCAGCCGTGCCGGCGTTTACCGTCACAACATAAGTGAACGAGGCTGGAGAAGCCGAGACCAGGCTCGGATTCGTACAGGTCAACGTCCCCAGAGTGCAGGTCCATCCGGCGGGGCCAGTCAGAGAGACTGCCGTCGTGTTGGCGGGCAGAGTCTCCGTCAGAGTGACGCTGGACGCGTTGCTCGGTCCGGCGTTGTTGACGACCTGCGTGTACGTGATGTTGTTGCCTGCCTGAACCGGAACCGGACTTGGCGTGTTGGTAACTGAAACGTCGGCCGTATTTCCAACTTGCACGCTTGCCACCGCGCTGTTATTCGTGCTGTTGGGATCGCTCGTGGATGAAGACACGGAGTCCGTCTGCGAGATCGCGGTTCCGGAGGCTACGGTTGAATTCACTTTTACAATGAATGTGAAATTCGCCGTGCCGACCGCCATCGTGGTGGTGTCGGTGCAGGTTAAAGTCCCGAGAACGCAAGTCCAGCCGGCTGGACCGGTAAGCGAGACCGCTGTCGTGTTCGCAGGAAGCGTCTCGGTAAATACCGGCGCATTTGCCGTGGCTGGCCCCGAGTTTGTCACGGTCTGCGTGTAGGTGATGTTGGTTCCGGCAGCGACCGGATTCGGCGAGCCCAAGTTCGTGACGCTAAGGTCAGCTTGCGTGCCTGTGGCAACTGCGATGGTCACAGTCGCGGAATTGTCGGAGGTGTTAGTGTCGCGACTGGAACTGCCACCGGTGTCAGTGTCGCTGATAAGGGTTCCTGCGGGAGTGCCTGCGGTCACCTTGTAGACCGCGGTAATCGTCGCAGTGGATCCCGGCACAACACTCGGATTCGTGCAGGAAATGGGCGCGGAGTTCGGACACGTCCAGGTTCCGCCACCGGTAGTGACAGCCGCGACGGACACGAAGGTAGTGTTCGTAGGCGTAACTTCGGTGAAGGTCCCCGTGCTGCAATTCGCTGGGCCCTGATTCGTGATCGTCTGCGTGTAAGTGATGTTTGATCCCGCAGTGACCGGGCTTGGAGCGCCACTGTTGGTCACAGCCAGATCACAAGCCACGCTTACCGGGGTGGTGATGCTTGTGCTGTTATTCGAAGCGAGAGGATCGGTTGTGGTGGCCGATACAGATGACGCCGCAGTAATGGATGCAGCTGTCACAGTTGCGGGTACGTTCAGGACAACGATGATGTCGGCGGACGCTCCTGAAGCGACGCTCGGGTTAGTACAAGTGATCGTGCCCGTGCCACCAGCGGCGGGGGTAGTACATGTCCATCCCGCTGGAGGTGAGATCGATTGAAACGTTGTATTGGTCGGAGTGACCTGAGTAAACGTTGCTCCCGCAGCCGCTGCCGGGCCGTTGTTGGTGATGGTCTGGGTGTAGGTAATCTGATTTCCCGCCAGAACGGGCGAAGGCGCTGCGATTGTACTCAGAGCGAGGTCGGCCTGCGTCGCCGAGGCGACCACGTCGGTCGCAATGGCAGTTTTTGATCCGAACGACTGATTGGTTGCGTTGACCGTTACCGTGTCAGTGATGATGGTTCCGTTCGCGGTACCTGCGTTCACCTTATAGACGACCGTGAACGTTCCGATCGCGCCAGCGGCAACTGTCGGTGCTGTGCACGGACTTGCGGGGAAGCCAATGCACGTCCAGCCCGCGGGCGGCGTGATGGAAACAAACGTAGTGTTGGCAGGAGTTGCTTCCGACAACGTGCCGTTGGTGATGGCGGTCGATCCCGTATTGGTTACCACCTGCGTGTAGGTGATATTAGTTCCGGCCTGCACTGGGTTGGGTGAGGCAACATCCGTAACGCTTAAGTTGGGTCCGGTGCCGCCTACTACGGTTGTAGCGGTAGCCGAGTTGTTCGAGGAGATCGGATCGGTGGCAGAGGAAGCGACGGACACCGCGTCACTTACGATCGTGCCATTCGCGACTCCCGTGTTCACTTTCACGACCATCGTGAAAGTGCCGGAGGTGCCGCCTGGCATGTTTGCATTAGTGCAGATGACAGTTCCAGTGTTGCCTGCGCCTGGAACCTGGCAGGCCCATCCCGCGGGCGGCGTCATTGAAACGAAGGTTGTATTCGTTGGGACGTTGGTGACCAATTGCGCGTTATCTGCAGCGCTGGGGCCGTTATCTGTGACAACTTGTGTGTAAGTAATGTTGGAGCCGGCAGTCACGGGATTCGGCGATGCAGAATTTGTAACAGCCAGATCTGCGCTAGAGACCACCGTAGCAACGTCCGTTGCGATATCGTTCAGGACGTTAGCTTCGCCTCCGCCGCCGACTGTCGCGGTGTTGGTCACCGTTGCCGGAGCAGACTGCTGCACGCTGACATTCACCGTGATAGACGGATAGCTTCCGGCAGCGGCCACAGCATCGTTTCGCACGCAGCTGACTGTTTGACCGGAGACCGAACAGGACCATCCCGTGCCGATCGCGCTCGTCGGCGTGATGCCGATTGGAAGCGTGTCATTCATGGTAACAACGCCACTGGTTGCGCCGTACAGGCTGACGTTGGAGGTGGGGATGGTGTAGCTGGCAGTCAAGCCACGAGTGAAGTTTCCGACGTGGCTCTTGCTAAGCGTCATGTCCGCGGCACAGAACGCAGACGATTGGATGCCGGTTACCTGAGACAGAGTAGCGCTGGAGGACGTGGTGCCGTCATCTCCCTCGGTTGCGCCGTACGTGACACCGGGATTCAGTGTGGTTCCGCTGACGCCCCCGGAGACACTCATTCCAGCCGGAGCGCCGGAGACAAAGACCACGCCGCCCCCACCACCTCCCCCCGGACCGTGACGATCGGCCAGGCTGAAGACCTGGGAATCCCAAGCGTCTCCTCCGCGGCCGCCGTTGGCTTGCAACGTCAGGCCGCCCTCGCCGCCGTTTGCAGCAAGAACGACGATCGTGCCACCGGCTCCCCCGCCGCCGCCAGCGTCGTTGGCGGTGCCGTTATAGGCAGCAGCGCCGTTCGCCCTGAGAGTTCCGCTACCAATGAAATTGTAGGCACGGATGAAGATGACACCGCCACCGGCAGCACCGGCGCTTGCCTGATTGTCACCGTCAGAATTGTTTCGGGTTCCGGCTCCGCCGCCGCCACCAAGGGCGAGCCGATCGATCGTGGCTGGAAAAAACGCGCCGCCTTCGCCACCGATGCTCAGGTTCGTATTCCAGGAATCACCGCCAAATCCGCCTCCACCGCCGTTTCCTCCGCCTCCACCGCCGGCGTTCTCGTCGTTGCCGCCTGGGTTCGCACCATTCGGATCGGCGTCAGTGCCGCCTCCGCCCGCGTTGCCCGGCGCACCGCGCGACATGCTTGCGTCAGTTCCCGCAGTGCCGCTTGGATAGCTCGTGGATGTTGCGAGGAAGGTGCCACCCGATTGAACAAAGGCCGGGGTTCCTGCGACACCCTCACCCTTCGCAGCCTGGCCTCCGGCCTCTGCTGTGCCTGCGTAGGACGCTGGCGCATTGCGCCGATAGTCCGTGTTGACACCGGTGCCGCCTTGCAATTGCATTCCAGCGCCACCGCGGAAGCCGAGTCCATCAACCGAGGCTGTTGCACCGCCGAGATCAAGTTGTCCGGCGACATCGATGGCGAGGATACCGCCTGTCGATCCATTCCATGCCGATGCGGTTGCCGCACCCAGCGTGGCCGACGTGAATTGTGGAACAAGCACTACCTGGAAGGTGCTGCGGCCCTTTGTTGCCGACCATGCCGCCGAAGTGTATCCGAAGACGAGCCCGCCTCCTGGGCCTGCTCCGGCGATGGGCACGGCACCGCCGCTGACTGCACCGGTTGCGGTCACAAATTCATAATTGCCCGCATTATTGATCGTGGTGAAACCCGCGCCCGTACTGCCGTTGCCGTACACCACGCTGTTCGTGGTGTTGATGGTCGCATCCTGCATCTGAATCACGAGCAACAAGCTTCCCGTGGTGATCGTGCCTCCGGCTCCGGTTGAAGCGCCAATCGAAATTGATTTAGCTCCGACTGCAACGCTGGCCGTGCCGGGGAAATATGTGTTCAATACCCCGCTGAGTGTGCCGCCCGCTGTCAAGATCCCGTTGCCGCAAACGATGCTGACGACCGGCGCCAGAGCCACGTAAGAATTGTTGCCGGTATTGGGGTCAGGTGGTGTGCCCGAGTCTGTAATAGTGGCAGTGTTGGGATAGAAGCCGGCGGTAGTGGTGGATACAGTGACGGCGATGGTAACGGTTGTCCCGCTAGCCATGGGAGTGGGCAGTGTGCAGACGATCGTCGCACCAGTGGCGCAGGTTCCAGCGCTGGGCGTCACCGAGACGACGGCCAGTCCAGTCGAAGCGTAGGTATCGGTCAGTATCACGTTGTTCGCAGCGGAAGGACCGTTATTCGTGACTTTGATGTTGTAGGTGGAATTCTGCCCGAGCGCGACCGCACTTACACTTGTGGAGACGGCGATGTCTGCGGTGCTGGGATTGATCGACACCGCTCCCAGAGCCCAGTTGGACGTTCCACTGAACGTTTCAGAAATGGGCACGCTGGGGGCGCCCGTGCGGCTGGTTCCGTAGCCACGAACACCTGGATTCGTAGTGCCTGCGCTACGAGCGTTCCACTGATTAACCTGCGGGTTGGCGGCGGTAATGGTCTGCGTACCATCCGTCGCCAACGTATCCAGGATCATTCCGTTGACGACGCTGGGAACATCGAGCGCGCTGCATCCCGTTGTAATGCCTGTGCAGTTGCCGGCAGCCCCGTCAGCGGAAACGAACGTGCCGAGTGGAACGGTCTGGTCTACGCCGGTAAATGTTGTGGCTCCAGCAACTACACCGATATTGACGGCAGAAGGGATGTTAACGGATACGACTATGGTTCGCAGCCCCGACACAGGAGCCAGCAAGGACCACATCTCGACTCTGCGCGTTCCGGCGTTGTCGTTGTCAGCGCCGATCAAGGTCATGGCAGTGCCGTTGTAGGTCACGCCTGAGACCGCGGTTGAGCTGTTGTTGGTGATGTTCAGCGAGATACCGACGATCAGCAAGCGGTTTGCTGTTGCAGTCGTGGTGTGGTTAAAGGTTAGGGTCTTGATGCCCGCGCCAGTGAGTGCGGCCGTGCCATTGGTGGTGGCGTCAACTGCAACTTGTGCAAGGGAGGATCCGCCTCCGAAGAGTACGAACAGAACAGCTAGCAGCAAAACCGTCGTCTGCGAGCCTCCACGCAAACCGGTTCGTCGGATTGCTTGAGAGAAAAGCCGTTCGGTGACCCGTTGTGCACGCGCCGCGCAGCACAAGATCGATCCACTTACGCTATTCAGCTTTGCGCCGACCATCCTTCGTCCTACCCGCATTTCCTTGGCCTGAGCAAGGCCTAAAATTTGTGCCCCGGTCAATTCCGGATCGTTCTCCAGTCCGCAATCACCTCGAGTGATGAATGCATCGCGGGCAGAGTCTGCTAATACGATCCGATGGAGCCGGAAGCCGTCATTAGTCTTTGCTAAGACAATATCGTCCTTTCGTAATTTGCTCACGATTACGGGAGTAACCTCGACAATGTCACCATCTCGTATAGACGGGGACATGCTCGCGCCCCGGGCCTGAAATCGAACATTGAGGCCCTGGGCCAGCAAGTCGCGGATGATCTCTTCGAAGAGCTTCGAATCAGCTCCGCTGCTAGTCATGGAAATCGCGAATCTTGTCTACCGCACCGTGGTCAGGTTCGAATTCATAGCGGTATACGGGAACCGTATCCACTAATTCCTGCAGAAAATCCAGCGCGGAATTGACGTACTCGTGCCGATGAAATGGCACAAAACTTCTGGCAAATAACTCTGCGACCGCTTCACTCGGAGAAAGCGGGGTTAGGACGTTTCCGTGGCCGTGCTGAAGAATCATAATGCGCGTGAGGGGGGAGCTGTCAGGGGAGGCGTAACTCGCCTCACCGTGCCAAGGAGTACCGTACATCTGCATGGTCGGTTTATTCGCAGATTGCGTGACCGGATTGGCACGGCGGACGATGATCCGATCATCGCTGAGTACCTGAACCTTTTCGCGTGTGGTCCACAGACGCGTTGTCGTGCTCTTGCCGGCTTCAGAGTGACCGACAAAGAGATTGCCGACTCCGGCCGCGCTTACGATCCCGCAAGCATGCAGTTCAATCGCTCTCTCCTGAGTCAGACGATGCATGATCAACAACTCGTCCAGAGGGTACTCGAGGGTTGAAACGGAATGGCCCGAACGCCGAACACAGGCGGCATTCATCTGAAGTTTCGCGCGGGAGAAAGTGCGATCTACCTGAAGACGCTTGTATGGAACTCCGCTCCCGCCCGACAGGATGAAGTCGAAGACAAACCGGCCATCCTCTTCATACAATTTCCAAAGCGAGCCCGAGTCGAAGTTGGGTTTGCCTTTGGAACGAACCAGAGAATCGATCCATTCGACGTGAAGTTGAATGTTAGGTGCTCGGGTTGTAGAGCGAAACGGCTCGAGGGAAGATGCGAGCGCTACGTCGCGGCCATCACGCCCGGAAACCTCGACTGAGATGCCGCCGATCTCGAAACTGCTATGGTGCGAAAGTTCCGGGCCGTCGCACAGCGTCGTACTTGATAGTTCAACGCTCTCCATGTTTTTCACGATGACTCGACAACGATGGCGGCCCTATGACCCGAGGCTGTTGCAATGCAGAAGGGCGCCGCCACAAGCGGGCAGGGCCGGCCCCCCTGACATCGACATCTTGCAATGACCGAGCACAGCCTCTTCCGGACGCAAACTGATGGCGACCACACGAGGAGGTTCGTATTTCGACTTCATTGCGGCTACCGGATTGCGACTCTTGATCCATTCGCTTTTTACTCCTGGGCCGTACATCAATGACTGCAATTGCCGCAACCGGTAAGCACGCTGGGACTAGGATTGGAAAGAATCGGAAGTAACTGCGCCGACTCCTCCCAACCTTCGATGTCGATCTCCTTATTGGCAATGCGCCGCGCTGATTCCATCATCTCGTCATGCATTTCACCGCCGGGACAGAACTCGCAGTCACCGTGAGCGGGGATCTCAACTCCAAGAGACGCGGCACGAAGGTGAGCCACATGACAGAGAAATTCAACGGGACTTTCCTTGTCAGCGTTTTCCATCTCACCGTTGGCGGGGCACATCGCGCAGAGCGACTGGATGCGGCACTGTATGCACTTCGTCACCTTCGTGCGCTTGCGGTAACGCAAATCGCGCAGCGAGCTGTCCCATACTTGATGCAGGCCGGCATCGCGTATGCTGAATGTCTCCTGCTGCGAGATAACACAGATGCCGATCTCCCCGTAGGCGTTCAGTGCGAAGCCATTCACGCCACCGCCGCAGTGATACACCGTATCGATTTGCGACAGGTTTGGCGGAGCTTCCGCATCATGCTGCGCCAGGCGCCTGTACTCGCTTTCTGCCAGGGGTGTGCTCAGATCGAGGGCAACGACTTCTTCCGGCTTCAGCCGCACCGCCAGCGGACTTTGCGAGCAATCGATACGAGGATTCACCTGCGCATCCAGCTTGAACTCGACGCCGAATTCTTCTTCTGCGAAGCGCCGCATGGCGACGACCTCATGCTTGTTGATGCTGGTCGCCACGGTCTTCAATTTCAGCGGCAGCTTTCGTTCCTTCAGCAACTCGATACCGCGCAGGCAACGGTCGTAAGAGCCTGGGATACCGGTGAGCGCCTCATACGTTTTTCGGGTGCGGCCGTACAGCGTGATTTCGATCGCGAATGGCGGCCACTCCGCGAGATAGTCCGCGATCTGCTTCGGTCATGATCGTGCCGTTGGTGAACAGCGTGATCAGAAATCCCTTCTTCTTGGCGTAGGTGTAAATCTCGAGGAAGTCCTTGCGCGCAAAAATCTCGCCGCCGGTGTAAAGAAGCCAGAAGCAGCCCATCTCGACCAGTTCATCGAGAACGCGAAAGTGTTCCTCTTTAGTCAGCTCGCGGCGCCTGGCATCCATGTCGTCCATGGGCAGGTTGTTGTAGCAGTGCAGGCACTCGAGAGGACAGCGGCGGGTCACTTCGATCGCTACCTGCATGGGAACGCGCTTTCCCGCCTGGCGGCCCTGCAGGTTTGCGCTGAAAGCGCCGTAGTTCACTGACTCCAAAGTCCCCTCCATCTTGTACTGAAGGCAGCGGACGCGGGTGGGGCATCCGCTGCCTTCAGTTCTTCCCGCCCCACTGGTCTTTCAGTCTCCAGCCATAGCCATCGCGGCTGGAACCTCGACCAGACCAACATTTTTCATTTCACCGACGAACTCCGTGACATCCTGGGTGGCGGTCGCTCGATCGACGTCGTACTCATCGACGACGGCAGAAGATAATTCCGAGAGCGTCCGCGGCGACTCAAGCAGCTTCCAGATGAGGGTGCCGGTGCCGTTGAAGCTATAGATAGAGGCCAGATCTCCCACTTTGGCGCGAACCGGGACGATAAGCGTTTCGCCGGCCACAACACGCGCGACCACGGACTCTGAACGAATGAAGGTTTGTTCTGTCATTGACATAACTGTTATCCAAATCCTCGATTTCGGATTTCGTAAAAATCAGCGCATCGAAACCCGTTTCGAAACAGGACACCTTTCGTCCCACTTTGAGATTACGGCAAACAGGCCCCGTGGCAATTGGAGTTTGGTGGCAGGTATTAAACTGGTTATCACCCCACGTGGTTCCAAACTGTCGACAAAAGCGAGACTTAGGAGCATCGATCGGCCCGGAGCCGACACAGAATTGGTAGGGTGCCGAACCAACGGCAGCATTTTATCTTCAGGCGTTTGGTATGGACAAACGAAAGAAAACGCTATAAAAAGAAATACGCCGATTTTGCGTTGCTGCAGGCGGCACATTCATCTCGAGACCACTCCGGTGCTAAACGAAGAACGCCGCCGCGCCATTCTCGATCTGCTGAATCATCACGGCCGGGTCCTGGTGACGGAACTTTCCCGGCAATTCGAAACCTCCCAGGTTACGATCCGAAAAGATTTAGAGATTCTGCACGCGCACGGCCTTGTGCACCGAACGCACGGAGGAGCACTGCCTTCGCGCGAGGGCGCCCTGGAAGATCCAACACTCAGAGAAAAGGAAAAGCTCCACCACCAGGAGAAGTTGCGCATTGCAGAGGCTGCCGCGCAGAAGGTCAAAGAGGGGCAGGTACTGATTCTGGACTCTGGTACCACGACGACGTCGATCGCAAGGGCGTTGCGAAATTTCAAGAACCTGACCATCATTACCAACGCGGTCAACATCGCCGCCGAGCTCGCAGGCACCGCCGTCGAAGTTATCCTGACGGGCGGCACCTTGCGCAAGAACTCGTTTTCGTTGGTCGGTCCGATTGCAGAAGAAGCGCTGCGCAGCTTGAGCGCCGACATTCTGTTTCTGGCGGTGGATGGCTTCGACGTTCATTTCGGGTTGAGCACCCCGAATTTGTTGGAAGCGAAAGTGAATCGCGTGATGGTCGAGGTAGCGAAAAAGACCGTGGCCGTTTGCGATGCGAGCAAGTTCGGACGGCGAAGCTTGTCATTGATCGCCCCGCCCTCGGCTCTGCAAGAAGTTATTACGGATCGAGGAGCTCCAAAGTCCGACATTCGAACGCTGAAACAAGCTGGAGTGGAAGTCACATTGGTGTAGCGGATGCGATCGCGATCGCAGATTGCAACGACCTTCATCATTTCGTTCCGTCTAGGTCCAAGCTCCGCACTTTGAATCTGAATCCTTAATTCCCAATGCCTCGTTTTGACGTCACTATCGCCGGAGAGTTGAACCTCGACCTGATCCTTTACGGATTGCCAGAACAATTGCTTCCGGAGCGCGAACTGCTCGCTGACCGCATGATGCTTACGCTGGGGTCGTCGTCGGCAATTGTGGCGCATAATCTGGCGGCATTGGGGAGCCATGTGGGATTTCAATCCCGCATCGGGGACGACCCGATGGGCAAAATCGCGCTCCAACGCCTTCAAGAGGGAAAAGTCGACACGTCGAAAGTGCGCGTGGTGCCGGGGCAAACGACGACCGGGCTCACAGTGATTCTGCATCACCCAGAATGGCGCAATATTCTTACGTATTCGGGAACCATCGCGGAGCTAAGTTGGGACGACCTTGACCTCGATTATCTAGCCGACTCTCGTCACTTTCATTTCTCCTCGTACTACCTGCAGAAAGGATTACGAGCGCATGTGGCCGACCTTTTCCAGCGTTTGAAGTCGAAGGGGCTCACGATATCGCTGGATACGAATGACGATCCCGACGACCGATGGGAAGGAGGCTTGAACGAACTGTTGCGCTTCGTCGATGTATTCCTGCCAAACGAGCGCGAGGCATGCAAGGCTGCCGGGACGGAAGACTTGGAGGAAGCGATTCGCAAATTATCGGGGCGAGTTCCGCTATTGGTGGTAAAACTCGGCCGAAAAGGATCGCTGGCTCAGAGGGGATCTGAGCGCTTCACGGCCGCACCTTCCGAAGAGCTTGTTCCGATCGACTCTGTCGGGGCCGGTGACAGCTTCGACGCCGGATTTCTTCACGAATATGTTCGCGGGGCCAATATAGCGAAGTGCCTGTCTGGCGGGAACGCTGCTGGAGCACTCAGCACTACTCGTCCAGGAGGAACCGAAGCCTTCCGGGAAAGATTTCATGAATAGCGCGTTCTCGCGGTCGCGGTGTAATTCGCAACCGATGCAACTCATGCGAGATGACAGACGACCAGGGTTCGCCGCGAAGCTGCGCCTGGGGTGACAATCCATCGGCAAGGTTGTCGACTTTCCGACGATGAAATCTAGCTACTGTTGTGCGCTTACCTCGAGCAACAGGTGTTCTTTAAACTCTGTTTTCAATTGCGGAGCCTTTCCCTCCTGCGCCTGCACCGTGCCCAGATCCTTGCCATCAGCATAATCGAGGACCTGGTACTTCCCTGCTTTCAGGCCGCGCAATTCCACCTCTCCCGAGTATTGCTTGCCAGGATCAGAGAAGAACGCGTAGTACATCTTTCCGTCCTTCGCAATCGCGTAGGCCTCGGGCACGTCGTAACCATAAACGTAGAGATCACGGAAATCGCCCTTCGACAGCATCTTCTGGTTGTAAAGTGCGATCCACTTTTTCCAGTGCTCTTCTTTTTCGGTCGAAAGATTTACCGGCTTATATTTCGGACCCGGATCGGGCCAGACAAATTTTGTTCCGGGTACGCCACCGGTACCGAGGGTCGAAGCGAAGTCCGAACCGTGCTCGCTCCAGCCGCCCTTCCCGACGGGCGTCATTTCAGACAGTTCCACATGGTCTCCGTACACAGCCGACTGCGGTCCGAGTAATGCTTTGTACATCTTGATCCGACGCCGTACTTGCACTGCGCCGACAGGATCAGCCGTCACGGCCTGATCGATAAACGGCAGCCACGCCATCGAGGGTGGCGTTCCGCACGGACACGCCTGTGTCACGCTCTCCGGCTTAATCGCGCGCGTGGTCTCGAAGATGATCCTGTAAACGTCCGCCATGGCGTTAACGGAATCCTGCGGCGACTTGTGATGATGCGCCGGGTTATAGCAAGCGGGCACACTGTAGATGTTGTCGAGTTTCGACCCGTCGAATCCCCAATCGCGAATGAATCGCTCGGTGAGTTGCTTGAAGTAACCCTGCACCTCAGGAACCGCCGGACACAGAGCCGCGAGATCGCGAGTCATGCGTCCGTGCTTGCCGTTCTTGTCGAGAATGAACCAGTCCGGATGCTCCTTCGCAACTTTTGAGACGATGTATTTGTGCGACTCCCACTTTCCCTGTCCGTCCTCCGCACCGAGCGGCAACCACCATAGCTGCGCGAGAATTCCTTGCTTGTGGAAGTCGTCGACCATTTCTTTGATCGAATTGCCGGGGAACGTTTCGTTCCTCGGATTCCAGTCGCCATAGGTATCAAACCATCGATCGTCGAGCGTCGCCCACTTAATGCCTAATTCTTTCAGCTTTGGGACGGTGCCAAGCATTTGTTTGGGCGTGACGTTGAACTCATATCCCCAGCCGCACCAGCTCACGTTGTAAGCCTCGTTCGACGGCTTCGGAATCTGCCAGCCTTCTTTTTGCAATACGCTCGACCACAGGCGCAACGGCTCGTAAAAATCTCCGCTGAATATCGAAAGGAAGCTTCGCGGAGTCGCATAGCTCTCGCCCGGACTGAGCGCCTGGTTGATAGGGATAGAAACGCTGGCATCCACTCTTCCATCGGGATCCACTTTCACCGGAATGGACAAGGTCCAGGGGATGGTTTCAACGTGGCCGATCGCCTCGCCGACCGAGCCAGTCCAGAACGCAGCGACCGGAATGCCGCCTCCATAGCCGCCTTTCACGGCTTCACCCATCGCATTGGGCTGCGCCGAAGAGCGCGTCATCTTCAGAACGTCGTCTTTGCCCCAGTCATAGCTCGATCCTTGAAACGACCACATATCGAAGGGCTGCACTTTCGCGTCAACCTGCGTTGCATTGAAGCGATGCTGTTGCATCAAGATCTTGTCGACTTGAACCGCGGAAGACCCGGTGTTTTTGTAGGTGGTGCTTACCAGCGCGAGGTTTGGAAAATCGTCGAAGACTTCCACCACAAGATTCCGTTCCAATGAGATTCCGGCAGGCGCCAGCGGCTTCGCCGGGAGTTCCACGCGTTTGCCGCGGCCGAGCTTGCCATTGCTCTCAACTACCTTCGCCTGCGCAAAGTCCGGGACGAAGTCCAGCTCTTTGCCTTTTAGAACGATGGAGTCGCTGCCGCCGGAAGAGCCGACCTCGGGCTCGTCCAGCGTGAGGCGCTTGCCGTCTTTGATCAACGTTGCCTGCAGAAAACCAGAAGGAAGTATCTGGAACTCGGCTTCACTCGTCTTCAGCAGGATTGGCCCGCCATCGTGCACCTGCACTCCAATGGCGGAAGGCTCAGACGGAGCCGCCTTCGATGGCGCGGCAGGCTTGGAACACGCCACCGACGAAATAATGATTGCAAGAACGATCGGAAGCAACGATGGAAGAGAAATAGTGCGGGATGGCAGATTCATGCGGCCTCTCCGGATAAAGCAAGGTCGAAAGGAAACACAATCAATCGTAACTATACAACAGTCGGCATTTTTTGGAGTTCTGAAAGCTTTGACCACAAAGGACACGAGGTTTCACGAAGGAAATCTTGTGCCCCATTAGACTTCCTTAGTTTTCCTTCATTCAGACTTGCTTTGATTTTAGTTTTGTTAGCGAATCTCTGCCAGGGAGTGCTCGAGGGCTCCGCGCTTCGGTGTGGGCATTGCACCCACTTCACTGGCTACCCATGCGCCTACAAGATTGGCGACTTCATTCATCAGGTCGAGGGAGGCTCCGTGCAGGTATTCATGCACGAGCCCAGCGGTAAACGCGTCGCCAGAGCCGACGGTATCGGCCACGCGAACTTTGAAGCCGGAATGCTCGCTCACGTCCTTGCCGCGGACGAGCAGGCTGCCGCGTCCGCCTCGAGTGAGACAAAGAACTTTCAGCCCATACTTTTCGATCAACTTTTTGGCCGATGACACTTCGTCACTTCGTGGAATCTGACTGATGCACATGATCTTCGGCAACTCGTCATCGTTGACCTTGACGATGTCTGCCAGGCGCATGGACTCTTCGAGCACCTCTTTCGAGTAGTAGTGCTGACGTAGATTCACGTCGAACACTTTCAAGGTGGATGGAGAAGTTGCGGCGACGAACCGTTGGATCGTCGCATAGCTATCGGGAGATCTCTGCGCGAGCGATCCAAAACATACGGCATCGACTTGCTTCGCAAGGTCCTGCCAGTCCTGGGTCCACTCCAGGAAGTCCCAAGCTACAGGGTAAGCGATTTCAAACTTGGCTTGGCCCTTAGCATCGAGTTCCACATTGACCGTTCCGGTAGCGTGCGCGCGATCGGTCTGCACGTGATCGATGTCGAGTTTCATCTCTTCCATGCGACGAAGCGCTTCAATTCCGCGGGTGTCCTCACCGATACGGCTGGCGACGATGCCCTGGTCTCCCATCAAAGTGGTGATATAGGCGAAGTTCGCAGGAGCCCCGCCCAGGCAGGTTCGGTCCGGCAGCAAATCCCAGAGCACCTCACCAAGTCCAACGACCTTCTTCTTCATAGTTGGAAATCCACGCGATTTCGCGGAAACGTTTACGCCGAGCGTCATTAAAAAGAGGGACCCCCGAAGGAATCCCTCTGAATGTAAATCTACAGATTTAGAACGAGAACCTCAAAGCAAATTCGAGCTGCCGCATACCGGTGGTGGAGCCCGGAGAAGAGTCAGCTTCGATGTCGGTGATACGACCGTTGCCCGAGCAGTCGATGCAAGCACCGCTGCCCGTCTGATTTGCGCTGAAGCCCAAAACAGGGTGATTGAACACGTTGAAGGCATCCATACGGAATTGAGCTTTCACGCGCTCGGTGATAGCGAAGTTTTTCATGACTGCAGCGTCAGCGAAAAACACCCGAGGCCCGCGGTAGCTGTCAAATCCGATGTTGCCGAGATTTCCGACTCCAGGGTCAGCAAACGGGCCGGGCGTAGTCGTAATGTCAGGCACCGGTGTGAAGAACTGGCGGAACGGGTTGCTGCCCGCCGGGTGTTGCAGCGATCCTGCACCCAAGGGGAAGGATCCCGATCCCTTGTTCGGACGGCATACGCCCACGTCTTGCTCGCTGTTGCACGCATTGAAGCTGGGAGTCCATGGCAATCCACTGCTCCAGTTGGTTGTTCCGGTAATCTGCCATCCTCCGATGATCAGATCTTCAGCACGCCCTGCGCCACCGGCGAATGTTTTGCCCTTGCCGAACGGCAATTCGTATACGGCTTCGGTGACCCAAACATGATTTCGAACCTGATCGTCGGGGCCGTAAGCGATGGGGTGGCTGATTGCGTAGTAGTTGCTGTCGTACTTTTTTGCATGAGCAAGGGTGTAATGCGTCAGCAGTTGCAGTCCGTGAGAGAAACGGTGATCCACCTTAACCTGCAGCGCGTTGTAGATGCTATTGGCGTCGTTGCCAAGGTAGTTGCCTTGATCCGTGGAGCAGCACATGAGCGATCCGGTTGCGCTGCTGGGATCGGGTATGCCCGTGTAGGTAAATCTGTTGTAGAAGGGCCGCCTCTGGACTTGCGGAACGGTGGGATACCCCACAACAGATGGCTGGTTGACGTTATAGGTATTTCCGTCCCCTGCGAAGCCGTTTGTGCCCTTGTTTCCGATGTAAGCGACTTCGATCGAAGTCGTGCTGTTCAGTTGACGCTGGACGGTGGCGTTCCATGCATCGAGGGTTGGCAGCCGCTGGAAGGTGGGTCGAATATGAGGCTGAGTGCAGCTCGAGGTTTGGGTTACACCGCCGATAACGACGGTGCCTGCTTGATAGCACGATGGACCGGCGAGTGGGAACAAGCCGTCCGAAGGAATCGCCGGGAAAACGAACGTCGGCGGTCCGGCGTCCAGAGAAAATGCAGCGAATTTGTTCGTGACAGCTGGCTGTACCAGTTGGCTCGCCAACACCGGCAGGTTCTGAGTAACCGAGTGTCCGAAGTTCGATCCGAACACGCCCATGTCGTAACTTCGTCCGTAGCCCATTCGGACCACAGTTTTCGGAGAGAGTTGATAGGCGACGCCGAGGCGAGGAGCTAGATAACTCCATTTGTTGTCGATGTTGCCGTTGAGTCCAAATCCGCCTTCGCCGGCGACACGGACCACGCCCTGCACGATGTTCGCGAATCCGCCCTTGTCTTTGCCGTTGACGTATTCAGGAAAATAAACTTCCCACCGCAAACCGTAGTTCACGGTCAGCTTGGAAGTGATGCGCCATGTGTCTTGGCCATAGTAGAACATGCGGTGCTGCCGCTCGGCGGCATCGACGCTAGTGCTGACATACCGGCTGAGTTGGGTCACGTCGCCTAGAAGGAACGTCGCCAGATCCAAGCCGCCGCTGCCGTTGTCGCCCGTGGCTTGGCTGTTGAAGGCATAGACACCAGTTCGGTTGGAGTCACTCGGTACACGCAAGTTCTGGGCGTAGCGAATGTCAGCACCGAACTTGAACTGGTGATTTCCCTTGATCTTGGTCATGTTACCCACAAACTGGAACTGCTGCTCGCTCTCAATCAGGGGGCAATTGCATCGAGCCACACCAAGTCCATCTCCGAAGTTGGAAGTGTTGTTGCCACCCTGGTTGGTCATGTCGAACTCGCCCAATCCGGAAGTGAAATTGTCGCCCAAGTTCGCGTTGGGAATGCCGAAGGCCGTCATCGCCGCGACGCCGCCGTCAGGCTTGTTCGTCACGGGGTTGTACTTGAACCATCCGAAGCGGAAGTCGCCCAGAAGGCTCGAGCTGAAGGTCTTGGTGACGCCGGTGGCCAAGCTGTAGGTGCGAACGTTTGAGCTGCCCGCGAGGCCGCCTGGACCGAATCCGACGCCTCCGACTGCGCCTAGACTGGGGGCACCGGAAAGAGAGAAGCGATTCAAGCTGAAACGCCCGAATACACTGAGGCTCTGGCTAGCTGCGAAATCAACGCGGGTATCAAAGCTGTTCTGGTTATAAGGACCGGCTCCGGATCCCACAAAGTTGTTCAAGCAGCCCAAAACGGTTGCCCCAAGCGGACAGGTGCCAGAACTAGTTGGGCTCGGGAAAGCAGCCAGCATGTTCAATGCAGCAGGCGACATCGCGGTCACGGGAACGAGAAACTGCCCCGGGCTTCCGATTGGGCAAGAAGCTAGAGGAACCGATGTCGCTGAACCACAGAATACGTTGCGACCGGCACCGGTGGAATCTCCGGTGGTTGGATCATAGATGTAGGGGGAACCGTTGTTGGAGATGATCTGCCCGTAGTCGCTGAAATCGCAGAATGCCGTCGTGAGGCAATCTCGATACCAGATTAGCTGTCGGGATCGTCTCCTGGTTGCTGATGCCGTTTTTCTGTCGGGTGGTCTGGTAGTCGCCGAACGCAAACAGCTTATTCTTTATGATCGGACCACCAAGCGTCCCACCGAACTGCTGCCAACGGGAAGAAGGAATCAAGCGGCCAGTGACCGCATCCGGCTTGAACTGCGTAAACGGATCACGAGCTGCCAGAGCATCGGTGCGGCGGAACCAAAAACCAGCTCCCGTGGACGTCGTTGCTGCCTGACTTCGTCTGTACCGTGACCACACCCGCGACCGCCTTGCCGAACTCAGCGTCGTAGTTGCCCAAGGTCACTTTAGCTTCCTGAATTGCGTCGAGGTTGGGATTCACAACAATGATCCCGAGGATCGGATCTTGATTGTCCGTTCCGTCGAGTTCGAAGGCCGTACCGCTGAAGTGTTGGCCGTTCACGAAAATCTGCTGGCCGCCCTGAGGATTCTCGGTGGCGGCATGGCTCCATCCGACCAGCTTTTGTGTGCCGGGAGAGAGGAGTTCGAATGAGGTGAAGTTCCTATTAAGGATTGGGGCGTTTTCGACCGCCTGCGCACTGAACTCGATCGATACATCGGCGCGATCGGTCTTCAGCTGCGGGGCTTCGGCGGTGACTTCTACCGATTCACTGGCCGAGCCGACTTGAAACTGTCCGTCGACGTGCGCGCTGGCATCAGCCGAAACCTGGATGTCCTTAAACTCGAGAGTCTTGAAGCCGGTCCCATTAACGCGGATGGTGTAGACGTCGGGGATCAAGTGAGTCACCGAGTAGTTGCCACTCTCATTCGTCGTAGCTTCGGTGGACACATTTTTTGTTTGGCTGGTGACGGTGACTTTCGCGCCGTTAACAGCCGCGCCGGATGGATCGGAAACCGTGCCCAAGATGCTGCCGTAGACCGCTTGCCCGAAAGCGGTGGGGACACACAGACCGCACAGTAGACTCAACGCAGCCACTGCGACCCATACTGACCTTTTCATGAACTTCCTCCTCAGACCTACCAAAACGCGTTTGCCCCAGAAATGCAGACGGATGCTTCGAGTGGGAAGAAGCACTCGTAATACAAAACAATTAGCTGGATTAAGTTTCACTACGTTTGATACTGTTACGTCTAAGAAATCGATTTATTACAGCAGGATAGGGCCACTCGTTACCTCTCGGTTATATGGCTGTAACACACAGTTTCGCGATCGGGCGGGAGCAATGCTTCCAGCAAATAGAGAGACTTACAAAAAGCCATAGTCTTCACAGCTCAGAGTCCCTCTGCAAACTGCTTCGCTATTTGGCGGAGCACTCGCTTGATCACCCCGGAACCGGACTCAAGGAATACCAGATCGCTACCGAGGTGCTGGGGCGTCCGACGGGTTTTGATCCGCAGAGCGATTCCACTGTGCGCGTGCAAGCGGGGCGACTCCGGGTCAAGTTGACGGAGTACTATTCGCATGATGGTCTGAACGATCCGATACTCGTTGAGATCCCCAAAGGCTCGTACGCGCTGACCTTTACCCCACGCGCTTCAACCGGGATTGCCCAGGTCGCGACACTCGAGCGAGTGGTTGAGAGACCCCAAGTACAACCGCAGCCTTCATCACCCGCACCGCGATTGACCATTCTCGTTGGAGTGCTTTCGGTGCTGCTGGCGATCGCGGTGATCACCATCGCCGTACTTTTATTGTCAGCGCCGCGGACGCACACGGCGACCAGTCAACCGGTTGCGGCAGAGTTCGAACTTTTCTGGAACCGTTTCGTGAACAGCCCGCAGCAGCCATGGGTGATCTTCAGCAATGGGAGTTTCGTTGGACGCCCAGAGACCGGGATGCGGTATTTCAATCCTTCGTCAGACGCCCGCTCGTTCATCCTTGATCACTACACTGGCGTGGGCGAGGTTCTGGCGATCCATCAACTTGATCATGCATTCAACCTGTTCAGCCGCCAGATTCGGGTGAAGCGCGGCGCATTGTTCTCTCTGGATGACGCCAAGAATAATGATCTGATATTTGTGGGCTCGCCGTCGGAGAATTTAAGTCTGGTGGATTTGCCTGGGACGCGGGAGTTTGTTTTTCAGCGTCTGGACTCCGGGCCGCGCAAAGGTGATCTGGCGGTACAGAATGTCCATCCCCAACCGGGCGAGCCGCAAATTTTTCTCGCGACTCCGGCGAACCAACCGACGACCGAAGACTATGCCGTGGTCAGCCTGTTGCCGGGACTCGATCCATCGAGGTCCATTCTTATTCTTGCGGGCAATTCCACTTTCGGCACGCAGGCGGCAGTTGAATACGTCTGTCGCGAGGATTCGGTGAAGGAACTGCTTCGCCGACTGCACGTTTCGCGGTCGGCGGATCTGAAGCCCTTCGAGGCCCTGCTTCACGTGAAGATCATTCATGGAGTTCCGGTGATGACGGACTTGGTATCCGTTCGAAACCGCGGCAACTAGCAACAGAACCCGTGGCTGAGCTACTTGGCGCGCGCTAGGGTTTCGCTGGAGTAGTCATTTCTGTATCGAGTTCCTTCGCTTTGCTGAACTCTTTACGTGCTTCTTCTTTGTCGCCCTTCTGCTGCAGAGCCAACCCTAGCTGAAAATGCGCAGCCGCATATTTGGGCTCGGAGTTAACAGCCGACCGAAATTGGGAAATTGCACCTTCCAGATCCCCGACCCCCAACAATCGCTTTCCTGAATTTGTGGCGACTTTCGCAGCTTGCAGATTGTTAGTCGACGCCATAATTCGCGCGCCTTCTTTGGCCTCGGCGCTCGCTCCCTGCGAATCGCCCAATTGGCGAAGGACTCCGGCCAACGTCGTATGTGCGCCACCGAAATCAGGTTGCAGTCGGATGGCTTCCCGCAATTCCGCCGCAGCGTCGGACAACTTGTTCTGCTGCTTGTAAACGGTTCCTAAAGTGTAATGGGCCTCAGCGTACTCCGGCCTTGACTGAAGTGCACTGCGCAGCTCGACGGTCGCCTTGTCGAACTCACCGCGCTGCCAGTACAGAACTCCCAACGTGTAATGGGCGTCGGCCAAATCAGGCTCAAGACGGATCGCCTCTTCAAACTCGGGTACGGCCTTATCCAATTGATCTTTCAGCTTGTACGCGAGACCGAGATTGTAGTGGAGAGACGCGTTCTGCGGCGCCAGTTTCAGGCCAGCTTCTAATTCAGAAACTGCAGCATCGAAATTTGCGATCTGTAGATACGCGATGGCGAGATTGCCGCGAAGGGGTCCATCATCAAGGCGCAGTTGGATGGCAGATTTGAATTTCGGAATCGCTCCTTCCGCGTCACCTCTTTGCAGCATCGCTAATCCCAGATTATCGTAGGCTTCCGGATCTTCCGGGTGCATTTTGACGACTTCACTGAATGCGGCGATCGCAGTGTCAATGTCACCGGCTCGCTGGCTGGCGATACCGATCTCAGTTTGAAGTTCGGGCCATGCCGGCTTGAGCGCTACGCATTTCTTAAGCTCGATCAACGCCTCGTCATTTCTGGATTGCGCAGTGAAAACTTTCGCCAAGTAGTAATGAGCGTTTACGTCATCAGGCGCGAGCTTCAGCGCCTGGCCGAGTTCTCGGGCGGCTTCGTCCAGCTGCTGTTGCTGCAACCGCACTACACCGAGGTGGAAATGCGCTGACTCAAGGTTGGGCTGCAGACGCAGCGCCTGCTTGAATACATTCTCAGCATCAGTGAATCGATTGCGCTGGGCCAGAAGGGTTCCTAGCTCGTCTCGCAGATCGGGACGGTCCGGAGCGAGCTCCACTGCCGTCTGCATTTCAGCAAGCGCTTCGTCGCCGGGACGCTGGCTGATAATCCTTGCCAGCGTGCGATGGGCCTCCGCATTCGAGGGCGCCATTTTTATCGAGGCTCTCGCTTCCTGTTCGCCCTCAGCAGTTTTTCCCAGCTGAGCCAGCACACTCGCCAGCGTCAGGCGGGCTTCGACGAATCCGGGTTTGTACTTGAGGGCAGCGCGAAGGTGCGCCGTAGCGGCATCGGGTTCCCCGGATCGGGCAAGCACCCATCCGAGAGCAGCCTGCGCCGAAGCATCTGCGGGCGCAAGCTTGATCGCCCTCTCGAATTCGGCGCGAGCTTTCGCGAGATCACCATTTTTTAGCGCTTCCTGTCCGCGCCCAAGGGCGGTCTGCTCAGCGAGCTTTGCTGGGGCACCTCCCTGCCCTGCCGTCAGTGGGACAATAAGTGTAAAAATCCAAGCTGCAACGGCGACAATGAGGAATCGACGCGACATCGAAGATGCAGCTTGCTGG
The DNA here is from genome assembly GCA_963712365.1 of uncultured Acidobacteriota bacterium. Lineage (GTDB taxonomy): Bacteria > Acidobacteriota > Terriglobia > Terriglobales > Acidobacteriaceae > Sulfotelmatobacter. The sequence continues at coordinate 330,210 of CAVQHO010000013.1, read as the reverse complement.
AAGATGATGAGCCTCTTTCCACCGGATTATATCGAAGCCAAACATGGTGAGGCGCCGCCGGGCTCTGGGCGACTCGCTCTTTCGTGTGCCGGTCACCGGGTTGGCAGTTATCATCTTCTTCGGTACGCCGCCGCCATAAAACGCTTATGAAGATTTCCCGCAGGCACTTCATTGAACTTTCCGCTACGGCAGCTTTAGGTCCCGCATTCAGCCGGTCTCCGCTGGCGGACTCCGGCACGGCAGAACTGTGCCGCAAGCTTGCGGGCGATCCGCTTCGGCCGCAATACCATCTGCTTCCGGCGCACAACTGGATGAACGATCCCAATGGTCCGATCTATTATCACGGCCGCTATCACATGTTTCACCAATACAATCCGCAGGCCGCTGTGTGGGGCAACATGAATTGGGCACATGCTACCAGTCCCGACATGGTTCATTGGCAGCACGAACCGATCGCGATTTCTCCTACAGCGGATGGAGCAGATCGAGACGGAGTGTTCAGCGGCAGCGCGGTTCTCGACCACGGGAGGCCAACGGTTATATACACCGGGGTCGCTCCTCCGCGCAGTGATTCTGAAGTCACACTTCGGGATGGCGCTCACACCTGGCGCGAGACTCAGTGTCTCGCCGTGGCCGCTGACGACGATTTGCGGACGTGGAGGAAGTTGCCGGAACCCGTCATTGCGGCTCCTCCACCGGGAATCGAGGTTACGGGTTTTCGCGATCCGTGCCTGTGGCGCGAGGGCGACGACTGGATGCTCATTCTTGGTTCCGGGTCGTTGGCAAAAGGCGGATGCATTCTGCTTTACAGCTCAACGGATCTGCGCCGCTGGACGTATCTGCATCCACTTGTCGAAGGCCCGCCCAGCAATAAAAAATCCTTTAACGCAGTCGACACCGGAGACATGTGGGAATGCCCGGACTTTTTTCCCATTGGCGATAAGCATGTGCTGCTTATTTCGACGATGGGAAAGGTCCGATGGAAAGTTGGGACGTATGCGAAACGCCGCTTCCTGCCTGAAAAAGAAGGCGTCGTTGATTGGGGATCGTATTACGCCGCGAAGACCATGCTCGATCGTGACGGCAATCGGATCTTGTGGGGATGGATCTCGGAAGCGCGCTCCGACTCCGAATTGGTCGCAGCCGGGTGGGCCGGCGCCATGTCGCTTCCACGCGTAATGTCGCTCACTGCGAAGGGCGAACTGCAGACCGAAGTAGCGCCCGCTGTGCGGACACTTCGTTCCAAAAACAGCAAGAGTTCCGATTCAAGCAATGGTCCACGCCGCGCCATCGACCAGACTCGCATTCATAGTCTTGCGGCCGAACTTGATCTGCAGATTCAATCTGCATCCGACGAATTCACCGTGCGTCTCGAGTCCGATGGTGGAGATTTTGCCCGGATCGCTTGCTCAAAGCAGTCCGGTGAACGCAAGCTTCGGGTAAACAAGATCGCGGCTCCACTCTCGGGAGCAGCAGCATCACCGGTGAATCTTCATATATTTTTGGATGGTTCCGTTCTGGAAATTTTTGCGAATGGCACGACATCCATGACGGCGCGCGTATATCAGATTCCTTCCGGCCCTCTTCGCCTGAGACTTGAAGGCGACGCGAAAGTCACGTCGTTCGACGCATGGCAGATGGAGCCAATCTCCCAAGATCGACTTACGGGATCGTTATGCCGGTAAGACGCGGGCCGAAATCCGTCGGCCCGGTAAGCCGAGGTCTCCCGACAATCAGTAAACTTTCCCGTTCTCCTGTGAGCTTTCAATCTTGCCGTTGACGACTGAGAGCGAATACGCGGTTCCACCATCTCCCGTCCATGATGTCAGATCGAAACGTCCATCCGAAGGCACGCGATAAACATTGATCGATCGAAAGGTTAGCGGCACGCCTTTATCGCAAGTCTCCGGAGCTTTCGTTGGACGTAGAAAATAAGCGCCTCGGCCTGATCCGACTACTCTTCCCCGGCCGTCGGTCCCAACTAGCACGGCTGATTTTTCATCAATCGCTATTTCGCGAGGCGAATCGCTCCATCCATCTTTCATGATGCGCGCCAGGAAACCGAGTGTGCGTCCCATGCGATCCCGCTTGGCGAAATGCGAATCGGTAATCAGATTTTCCAGATGCGGAATTTTCAAGAAGTCGCGCTCCAGTGTGACGCGATCGAAATAGGGATTCGGTAATACGTCGGTGGAGGCGAGATCCTTATCGTCAGGTTTGTCGCCCATGGCTCCGTATACAAATTGCCCTTGCACGGCCAAGCCCGCACTCGTTCCTCCGATAGGCTTGCCTTGGGAAATGCCTTCATTGATCGCCTTCTCAACGGGCGTTCCTTTCCATCCTCTTATGTAGTTCGCCTGATCCCCACCCGCGATGAATATCACTTCGGCTTTGCGAATGATTTCAGCCACGGCCGGGTCTTCAGCAGCGACGCGGTCGCGCAGAATGAGAGTGGCCACCGAGTTCGCTTTGCACAATCCGTTGACATAGGAGTTGTAGTCGTCATCCCCCGTGGCGCGCAGGATTAGAAAGTCCCCGCCATTGCCCCGGTTGCAGAGCCAGCGAAAGGCTTCGTCGAGATCTGTACCTCCACCCATCATTGCGATGCCGCCGTCAACCTTGGACTGGGCATCGGCATGTTTGCCGATGCGGAAGTATTTATAGGGTTCCGACTGGGCGAAGGCTAGGCTGGACGCAATGCACGCCGCCACAAAATAAAGAACGATCCGGGTTTTGAGCATGCGAAGAAATATATAGCAAGGCGAGAAGTGCCATGGAGTCTGCAAACTTCTGAATCAAGCGTGACCAAATGCCATTCAGCAAAGAGACCGTACAGTTTCTCCTGTATTCGGCACATTTGTTGACCTTACGTACAATGGAAGTGATTGTGAAAGTTTGCAGGCTCGGCCCCCCCACGAGCCGGAGCGCTCACAGGTTAGGCGATCGTTTGGATTGTGAGGCTCGCGAATGCGGGTTCTTGTCGTTGACGACCACGAAGTGGTCCGCCGGGGCGTAATTTCTCTTCTCTCCGGACATCCTGAGTACGAGGTTTGCGGGCAAGCGGTGGACGGCCGCGATGCGATCGAAAAGGCTCGCGAACTGAAGCCCGACGTCGTGATCATGGACGTCAGCATGCCTACGCTTAATGGGTTGGAGGCGACACGGGTTATTCGGAGCGTCATTCCCTCGTGCGAAGTAATCATTTTGAGCCAGCACGATTCACCTGAGATGGCTCGTCAAGCCTTCCGATCCGGAGCGCGGGGCTACGTAATCAAAGCGTCCGTCTCGCAGAATCTGGTGGCCGCCGTGGAGAAGGTTTCGCGGCATGAATCTTTTTTTGATCCAGCAGTCTCGGAAATTGCCCGTCCGCTGGATGTACAAGAAATTCTGCAGCGCAGCACTGCGCTGGAGCAAGCCCTACACGAGAGTGAACAGGTCTATCGCTCCACATTTGAACTGGCCGCAATCGGTGTCGCTCATGTTTCGCCTGAAGGCAGGTGGCTACGGGTTAACCGTAAGGTGTGCGAGATCCTGGGCTATACCGAGGAAGAAATACTCCAGCTCACATTCCAGGAAATCACTCATCCGGATGATCTGGCGGCAGATCTGGCCCAAACGGAAAAGATTCGCACCGGCGAGCTGCCAACGTTCTCGATGGAAAAGCGATACATCCGCAAAGATAAATCCATCGTATGGGTCAACCTGACCGTCTCTGCAGCCCGCGATTCGAGCGGGAAGATGAAACATTTCATTTCCGTAATAGAGGACATCAGTGAGCGCCGTGAAGCCGAGGCCATCCGCGCCCGACTAGCGGCCATTGTGGAGTCTTCTGACGATGCAATCGTCTCGAAAAACCTGAACGGAATCATCATCAGCTGGAACGGCGGGGCCGAGAGGATTTTCGGATTTACCGCGGAAGAAGCGGTGGGGAATTCGATTACGATTATCATTCCAGCCGAACTGCGAGATGAGGAAGCCTCGATCATCCGGCGGCTTCGCAATGGCGAGCGAATCGAGCATTACGAAACGGTTCGCGTAACAAAGTTCGGGGTGAAGATCAACGTGTCGCTTACGATCTCGCCGATCCGAAATTCCAAAGGACAGGTCATCGGGGCCTCGAAGATTGCCCGCGACGTAACGCAAGCCAAGTTGGTGGAGGCCGCATTGCATGAGAGCCAGACCCAGCTTGCGCTTGCCCTCGAGGCTTCGAGAACGGCGATGTTCGACTGGGATGTCATTGAGGAGCGCGGTTCCTGGAATCCGCAAATGGCCAAGCTCTACGGTTTCCAGCCAGCCGCCAAATACATTTCTCTCGACGAGTGGCAGAATTTGATTCACCCCGAGGAACTGCAGCGGTTGCTCGCCGACTATGAACGCGTGTTGAAAGATCAACAGGAATTTCAGTTTGAATACCGCGCGCTGCGCCCGGATGGCGAAGTGCGGTGGATTCTTTCTCACGGGCGCATCGTTCGCGATCCAGACGGGGACGCAATCCGCATGATCGGCACGCACACGGACATCACCGATCGTAAAGAATACGAAGAGGCCGAAAAGGTTCGCGAAATTACTGGGAGGCTGCTGCATGCTCAGGATGCAGAGAGGCGGCGGATCGCGCGCGAATTGCACGACAGCGCAGGTCAACTCATCGCCGCGCTGCAGATGACCCTGATTCCCATGGAACCGGAAGCTGAAAAAGTGAGCGCCGATCTTTTCAAGGGAATTCGCCAGAGCCTGGAATTTCTGAAGCAACTATCGGGAGAATTACGAACAGTTTCCTATCTGCTGCACCCGCCACTGCTCGACGAGGCCGGGTTGCCTTCGGCACTCCGGTGGTACATCGAAGGCTTCGCAGAACGAAGCAAGATCAATGTTCAACTCGAGATCGATCCGGAGATTGGCCGTTTACCGCAGGATCTCGAGATGACCATCTTTCGTGTGATACAGGAATGTTTGACCAATATTCACCGCCATTCGGGGAGCCAGCAGGCCAGGATCCGAGTCACTGGAGCCCAAAATGAAGTGCGTCTCGATGTGAGAGACTTCGGGAAGGGCATGCCTACGACCGGCAGGAACGGATCGACGCAAATGCGCTTCGGAGTCGGCATTCAAGGTATGCGCGAACGGGTCCGGCAACTGAACGGCCGATTTGAAATTAAATCGCACGCAGACGGAACCAGCGTCTCAGCGCGACTACCCGTAGTAAACGAAACAGCCCCCGTCAGCTGAAGAGGCGCCTTGGCAGCACGTGCGCTTGTCGTTCTGCTGAATGAGCGCTCAGCCACACGCCTAATATTCTAAAAGTTCGTCACCGAATGCGAGTTGGGACTGCTGAAGAGCTAACTTTGGCTGTTATGCGTCCCTGACGGCGAAGCCATGCAGATACTCTCTGACCGGCTGTCTGCGAGTGACCGCACTTGGCTGGCGCCCGCCATCCGACGCGATGGAAACTATCCGCGTGGCATGACAGGCCGTGTGTACAGGTAAGCCTTGATCATCAATCCTGGAATCTTGCGATTGACACATTCTTCCGCAAATTCGACAGAAGTGCACTGAAGAAGCGAGGAGCAACATAAGGGGACCTCCACCAAAACGCGTCACGGGGCTTGGCAAGGTTTTGGGTGCTTAAATGGAATATAAAATCGGACGGACACATTGTCTGTCCGCCACCGTACACGTCGAAAGTTACTAAGGTCCAGTCCAAACCTGAAATTGGCCCGATCAGTCTGAAAGGATATCCTCTGGAAGACCGAGGCAGAAGATTTTCAAGATTAGAAATTTAGACGAAGATCGTTTTTGGGAAAGACCGTCGTTCGACCTTGGTGTCGAACTGCTGAAGTTCTGGTGAGCGCGGCAGGATTCGAACCTGCGACCCATGCCTTAAAAGGGCATTGCTCTACCAACTGAGCTACGCGCCCGCCACTGACAGCTCCAACCTTGCCGCTTTTGAGGATCTACGCCTTTTCGTCAGCTTCGCAGCTGACGGCGCAAGCAGTCCCGATCCCGCAATCTCAGCAGTCTCGACAGCAGGGTCAAACGAGTGTTTGTATCCGCGCAGCCGTTCGTCCTCTATGTTAACAAAAAATCAGCAGAGGAACCGGTTGGTGTTCTCCCCGTTCAGTCGAGCAAACGGCGATCGCGGGACCAGGCATGGAACGCTTCAATTAAGACGGATATCCCTACTCTTCTTCACCTCATCCAGACGCTTCCGTACAGTTTGAGCTAGCGCTGCGGGCGTGTAGGGCTTTTCCAGAAAAACACCCTCTTGGATCGTTGATTCGCCAAGAATGAGATCTGCTGCGTGTCCAGAGGTGAAGATGACGGGAACGCTGGCACGCGAAGCACGGATCCTGGCGTATGCCTCCGGCCCTCTGAGGGCTGGCATCATGACATCCATTATGATCAGATCGACCGAGGTCTTATGCTCCTCAAACATGCGGACCGCCTCCTCTCCGTTGGTTGCAAGAAGCATGCGATAGCCACGCGACTCCAGGGTTGTTCTTATCAATTCCCTTAGTCCGTCGTGATCCTCGGCCACCAAAATCAGTTCAGAGCCTCCTGACGGCATTTGCGCTACCTCCCGATGTAAAGCCTGAGGCTTGTTGGAACTGGCCGGCAGGAAGATGCGGAACGTCGTTCCCACGCCTACTTCACTGTGAACCGTCACAAAGCCCCCATGTTGCTTTGTGATCCCATAGACGGTGGCTAAGCCAAGCCCGGTGCCCTTTCCCGGCGCCTTGGTGGTAAAGAACGGCTCGAAGATATGGTCCAGGGTTGCGCTGTCCATGCCTTGGCCAGTGTCAGAAACGGTGAGCACGACGTACCTGCCCGGCATGGCGTAAGAATGCTTCTGACCAAAATCTTCGGTGATTTCGGTGCTTTTCGTTTCAACGGTCAAGCGCCCGCCGTCAGGCATGGCATCGCGCGCGTTCAAGCAAAGATTGGTCAGAACCTGCTCAATCTGAGTGGGATCAGCCGATACGGCCATCTGCTCTTTCGCGGGAGAGAAGACGATTTCAACGAGAGTCCCCATCACACTGCGCAGAAGGCTCAAAGTTTCCGCGGAGAGTTCGTTCAAATCGAGGTCACGGGGCTGTAGCACCTGCTTGCGAGCGAAGGCGAGTAACTGGCCTGTGAGCCCAGCCGAGCGTTGGGCCTGATCACGAATTTTTTGAAACATGTCGCGGAATGGGCTCTCAAGCGGGGCTTCCTCGTAGCCAAGCTGGGCCCATCCTACGATGACTCCCAGCGCGTTGTTGAAATCGTGTGCCACGCCGCCAGCAAGCCGCCCGATTCCCTCGAATTTCTGAAGTCTCTCGATTTCCGTTTGCAGCTGCCGGTGCTCCCTGTGCTGTTTGGCTTCGAGCAGTTCCCTTCGAATCGCCGGCACCAGGCGCCTAAGGTTGTCCTTCATGACATAGTCCTGGGCGCCCTCTTTCAAGGCGGCGACTGCGGTATCTTCGCCAATGGTGCCGGAAACGAATATGAACGGACACTCCGCTCCGGTGGACCGAAGTAGCCGGAGGGCATCCCTGCCCGAAAAATGCGGCATCGAATAGTCGCAAACTACGAGATCCCACTCCTTGTTCCTGAGAGCCGCGCGCATCAATTCTTCGGAGTCCACGCGGGTGAATGCTAAGTCATACCCACCACGCCGAATCTCGCGAGCGATCAATGTCGCATCGTCCTCGGAATCTTCCACCATCAAAACTCGGATAGCCGTCATACTTAGGAACTCCGTGGGACCGGTTCGTTCAGAATTAGCCAGTACAATCCCAGCTGCCGCACTGAGTCTGCGAATTGAGTGAAGTCGACCGGCTTGCGGACGTAGCTATTCGCGCCCAGCCCATAACCGCTGATTCGGTCGCTCTCCTCGTTGGAAGATGTCAGGATGACGACCGGAAGAAGGCGCGTTGCCTCATTAGTCCGAATTCGCCGCAGAACTTCGAGGCCATCCACCTTCGGCAATTTCAAATCCAGAAGGATTACCTGCGGCTGCACTCGCAGATCACGGCCCGAGTGTGAACCTGTACCGAACAGGTAGTCGAGAGCCTCGACCCCGTCACGAGCTATAACGATCTCATTGCGGATGTTGTTCTTCTTAAGCGCTCGCAAGGTGAGCGCTTCGTCATCGGCGTTATCTTCGACTAACAAAATCGGGTTTGTTCCCATTATCATGTTCTCCGATCAAACTGCTTTGCTCTACTCTTCCAACTGGTTTCCAAGCACAAAGTAGAAAGTGGCGCCCGCACCGAGAACTCCTTCTGCCCAAATTCTTCCGCCATGGCGATGAATAATCCGTTGCACCGTGGCAAGGCCCACTCCGTTTCCCGGAAACTCGCTATCGCGATGGAGTCTCTGAAAAACTCCAAACAGCTTGTTCGCATACTGCATGTCGAATCCTGCTCCGTTATCACGTACAAAATGGATTGGCTCAGCCCCATCGTTTTTGGAGCCCACCGAGATGCACGGATTCGCCGTATGTGAGGTGAACTTCCAAGCGTTGTTTAGAAGATTTTCAAGCACGACTCGTAGAAGAAGGCGATCTCCACGAACGGGTAGTGCCGGCGGAATCTCAAAGTTCATCTTCCGCTCAGGCTGAGCGCTCTCCAGGTCAGAAACAATCTCTCGAGCGAGTTTGCTGAGATCGACCACTTCGGGCGCCATGCCTGCACGGGAGATGCGCGCGAGATTCAACATACCGTCGATCAGCTGTCCCATTCGAAGGGTCGCTGTTCTGATGCGGTTGAGATAGTTTTGTCCTTCGGCATCGATTTTCGACCCGTAATCTTCGAGAAGAGCCAGGCTAAACCCGTCGATGGATCGAAGCGGAGCCCGCAGGTCGTGGGAGACAGAATAGCTGAAGGCTTGCAGCTCCTGATTTGCGGCTTCGAGCTGAAGGTTACGAGACTCGAGGGTTTGCTCAGCCCGCCTGCGTTCGGTCATGTCTCGAGTGACCTTGCTGAAGCCGCGCAATCTTCCGTTCTCATCCCGAAGGGCTGTGACAATTACGTTGGCCCAAAAACGCGAACCATCCTTCCGAACTCGCCATCCTTCATCTTCGACGCTGCCCTCATTCAGGGCGACGTTCAGCAAATGGTCAGGCTTGCCGGCCGCAACGTCGTCAGGCTCGTAGAAGATAGAGAAATGTTTTCCCAGTATTTCTTCGCTGGAGTACCCTTTCGTTCGCTCGGCTCCAGCGTTCCAGCTCGCAACTTTCCCCTCGGTATCCAACATCAGGATGGCGTAGTCCTTTACTGCCGACACCATCAGTCGAAAGCGTTCCTCGTTGCGATGGAGAGACAGCTCTGCCTCATGCCTGCGATTCATCTCCTGAAAGATGAATATCGCGGAAGCGAAAAGCGCGAGGAAGGCAAGAATGTTGCCGGCCACGATAAAAATTCTGGTTCTCCTGGAGCTGGCCCCGGCCTTTTCAAGTCTCTGGGAAAGAAGCGTCTGCTCCTCTTGCTTCATTCTGTCTACCAAAGCCCGAGACTGAGACATAGTTTGCGTTTCGGGAAGCAGGAACTGCCTTGGTTGATCGCCCCTCCCTACGTCTTTCTCGCGGTCGACGATGCCCTGCTTCATTTCGAGGACTACTGCGGCAGCGACCGTTTCGAGTTGATCGAGATTGGCTTGCTCGCTCGGATTGTCTGCGGTCAGATTGCGAAGCTTTTGGATGTCCTGACGCAGGCGAGCTTCCCCGTCGCCGAAGCGCTCCCGGTAGCTGTCGTTGCCCGACAAAACAAAGCCGCGCTCCTGAGTCTCCTGATTGGTGAGGTCTGCAAGAACGACTGCGATTCTTTCCAGTACCAGATGAGTGTGAGCGACCCATCGCTGATCGTCATATTCCTGGACGGTCTTCCGGTAGGAAAGAGTCCCAATGTAAACGAGAATGACGAGCGCCGTGCCGAACGCCACGATCAACTTTGACCGAAAACTCATAGCACTCCGCGCTAAGACCCGGTATCGATACTTGCGAGATTGTGAGACTCACTGCTGGAAGGGCGCAGTTGGGTACAACGAAAGAGTACTTGCCAGGATGGGCAGAGAGACTGTTCTTGCGACCGCGAAGTTAACGGGAGAGTTCGAGCAGAGCGAGTGGCTCGCGTCAAAATACTACAGCCTCCCTATTCTTGAAACATCCAGACTCTTGCCAGGCTTAGTTCTGTGAACGTAAATCCCCTCCTGCAGACGGAGACACGTCTGGCATCCGGGGGAGGTAGAGACAAAGGGATAAACCACTTAATACCCAGAGTCAAGGCGATATCGCATTTTGTTACGAAATCCGAACAACACTTGCTGTACAAGCAGATAGACAATTTCGGCGGACCTTATTCCACCGCGCCATCTTCAGCACCAGGACACCACGTTGGACGACCGAGTTTCTTTGCTCATCCGTTAGAATTCTTACTCGCTCGACTGGAGATATCTCAAATGCGCTCTTTCCTGCTGGCGTTCGTACTTCTCTTTTGCTTATGCGCCTCATCTGTGGCGCAGCTCGACGAAATCCTCAAGAAGGCTGACGATGCGATGCAACATCGGGACACGTCGTCGCTGACGGACAGCAAGATAGTCGATGGACTGAAGCAGGCGCTTCGGCTGAGCACAAGCAAGGCGGTAGCTTATGCCGGTCATCCGGACGGATTCTTGAAGAACGAAGCTATTCACATCGCACTGCCCCCGAGACTTCAGACCGTTGGAAAGGGCATGCGAATGCTCGGGATGGGCAGCAAGGTAGATGAACTGGAAGTCGGCATGAATCGAGCCGCTGAGCAAGCAACGCCGCAAGCCAAGCAGATATTTCTGGCAGCATTGAAGAAGATGTCATTCGATGATGCCCGGCACATCCTGACCGGCAATAGTACCGCTGCGACCGACTATTTTAAGCGCACCAGTACTCCTGATCTGACCATGGCATTCGGCCCTATTGTTCACAATTCGATGCAGCGCGTAGGGGTCGTGCAGCAATACGACCGATTTATCAAGACCGCTCCCGGCGGCAGCACGATAGCCAGTGAATTTGATTTGGACAAGTACGTCGTTGGCAAGACTTTGGATGGTCTCTTCTACATGCTAGGGCAGGAAGAACAGAAAATTCGAAAGGATCCGGCGGCGCAGACTACGCAATTATTGAAAGAAGTTTTCGGCAGAAAATAGGGACTGTTTCTATCCGCCGGTCTACCAGACACTCCCCGGGGACAAGGTTACTTTGGTAAACTTCCCTTTCATCGAAAAATTCAGCTTTAATGAATGTGCGCTTCTGCGCACGGATTTATTTTGCATGGAAAATCTGGTTTTTTACCTCATCGTGCAGCTAAACCTGATCTTCGGGGTCGCCGGGCTGGTCTGGCCGGACAAGCTGATGCCTCTGTTCGGACTACTCATGTTTCCGTGGCGGGCGAGCCACCGTGCCATCCGCATTCACGGCGTGGTCGCCGTGGCTGGCTATGTGATGGTCGTGGGCAAACTTGTCGCGTTCGCGTAGCGCTATTTGTCGCCGGTCGGAATGATGCCGGAATTCTCGAACATGAGAATGACCGTGCGTTGCGGCGCGCGAGTCCGGTGCACAATACCTTTCGAAATCACGAAGCCCTGCCTCGGAGAAAGTTCCACCGTTCGATCCTCGAGATCAATCAGCAGCTTTCCTTCGACAACGTAGAAAAATTCATCGTCGTGCTCGTGTTTGTGCCAGTGATACTCTCCCTCGATTACGCCGAGGCGCACGACGGACGCATTCACCTGGCAAAGCGTCTGGTTGTACCACTTGTGCGGAGCGTTCTCAGCGATGGCCTTTTCATCGATCAACGTCATCTGGTCGTGCAAGACGTTAAGGCGCGTGTCATAGGGATACGAGGTTGGACTGCTCATATGATCTCCTCCGGTGCGGCTAGATCGATTCTGCGATTGCACGCTTGATGGCGCGAATGGCGCGCTCATCCCTTCTGTAGAAAGTCCACTTCTTAGTCCGTGTGCTGATGAGAAATCCTGCTTGCGAAAGAATCCTCAGGTGTTCGGTGACGGCGGGCTGGGTAACCTGCAATTTTCGGGCGATCAGCAGGCCGCAAACGCCGTCTTTGACGAGATCTCCGTCACGTTGCGGCGGGAAATGCTTGATTGGATCTTTCAGCCAATCGAGAATTTGCAGGCGGCGTTCGTTGCCCAGTGCCTGAATTGCGCGTGACAAATTCATTTCATCAATTAATGAAGTGACTAATTGATGGTAAATGAGAGTTTCCTTCCGCGCAAGTCGCGGGGAGGCGAAGTGCCCGCGATTGCTGGCCGGTCGCTGAACGACTGACGGCAACGACTGCCTACTGGGTGTGATTGCGGGGCATGGAACTATCGGCTGCAACGGGCTTGTGATCTGGATGGATGCGCTCGTGTTTGGCCTCCAGCAGATCGTTTAACTCGATGACAAGCTCATCAAAGGCTTTCGGATCGCGTTCATCCTGAATCCGTTTGCACAGCCAATTCATTCTCGTTCGTTCCTCGGGGGTCATGTTGCGGCTCCCAAACGATTTGTATTCAGTTGATCTCACTGACTGGGACAGCAATGAACGCCACTATTAACGCCGATTTGCGATTTAAGGGCCAGAATGGAATTTACGAAATAATCGAAGTTTTGTAAGGGAAATCCTTACGCACGGTTGTTCGTAAGCTGGGCTGAGTTACACCCGTCCGCGCACAGCTCATTCACTAGGAGTCTGTAAAATGAGCACGGCCGTATCGCCGGTGTTTGGGTGTTGCAATGATGAGTACAAAAAACAAAGTCACGGGATTGCGCTACTGGATGGAGCGCGTGCTGGTCGAGTGCGACAACACGGCCGCGGACTTCAGCGCAGACCCCGTCCATGATCTGCGAGTGTCCCTTCGCCGATGCCGCTCAATGGCTGATGGCCTCATGGCAATGGATCCCGATCGTGAATGGAAAGCGATGAAAAAGGCGGGGAAGCAGCTCTTCCAACGCCTCGGGACCTTGCGGGATGTCCAGATCATGATGGAGTGGATGGACAAGCTCGATCACGCGTCGCATTCAGAACCTGCGCCGACCGGAACGTCAGAGACCAATTTGCCGGTGCGGCCAAGCTCCAATGGGCCGAATCAGCCCGCACCAGCGCATGCATTGCACGCCATCCTGAAGAGCCGCGAGAGCGAACAGAAACGCGAAGCCCGAGCGGCGCTCGAAGAATTTGACAGAAAACAATGGCGGCAATGGAGCAAAACGCTCCCGCAGCGTGCGGCGCGTATCCGACCGGGAAACACCGTGTTCAAGCATCTTGCACTTGAACGGTGGACCGCTGCCCGCGAACTTCACATGCGCGCGATGAGAAACCGATCCGGCGTAGCCTTGCACACACTGCGCATTGGCATCAAACGCTTCCGTTACATCGTCGAGAATTTTCTGCCGGTAGAGCATCAGCTTTGGAAGGACGATCTCAAGCTCATGCAGGACTTGCTGGGGGATGTGCATGATCTCGACGTATTGTGGGCGACAGCCCTTTCTTGTCACGTATTTCCGGACGAACCTTCCCGCCAGTCCTGGCATGCCCGAATCCTGGAAGAGCGGAAGAAGCGGGTGGAAGAATATCGAGAAAGAACAGTCGGCCCGAATTCCCTTTGGAACGTCTGGCGCAAAGGACTCCCCCAAGGCAAGCAGGTCCACCAGATCGCCACGCGCCGCATGAAGTTATGGGCGAAGGTACTGGATCCAGACTTCTCTCATTCCGATCGCGTCGCGCGGCTGGCGCTCGAACTCTACGATGGATTGTCGGCGATGGGCATATTCGCCACCAAGAACTCAGGCTCATCGAGCTTTGAAGCTGGTGAAGAACATGGGGACGAGCGAGGAAGTCTCTATGCAGCGGCGCTTCTGCACGACGTTGGAAAATCCGAGGGCAACAAGGGGCATCACAAGAAGTCCCTAAAATTGATCCAGAAGTACGGCACGCCGCTGGGTTGGAAGCCTGAAGACATGGCTCGCGCAGCCATTGTGGCTCGATTCCACGTGGGAGCCTTGCCGGTTCGAAGTCATAAAGACCTGCAAGACTTACTTCCCGATCAGCAAAGAACCATTATTCGATTGTCAGCCATACTTCGTCTTGCGAATGCCCTGGATTGCGGGCACGACGGCCAGATCCGCCGCGTGCGGCTCGAAAATGCCACCTCACCCAGAAGGCGAACGAATGGGTTTCTCCGCAAACCACCGTCCCTTGGGAAGAACGAAGCGCTAGTGATAATCGCCGAAGGTTACAGCGATGGGACCGAGACCGCTCGAGGGGTCGCCGCGGAAAGATATCTGTTGGAAACCGTGCTGCGGCGGCCGATCATGGTGAAGCCACAGGGTGCTTCGCATCCCAAGGTGTAGGCTTTCGTGAAACCAGCGTCCCGCTACTTCAGAGTTACTTCCGCGGAACCTTCAGGAAGAGTACAAAGAGCAGTGATTTTCCGAGCCAGCCGATGGCATCGACACTATGACGCATGCACAACTAGTTGAACGCGCGGTGCGTTGGCTGCGGTCGTATCGCTGCGGAGTTGTGCTCTCAGAGCAGGCCTGCGTAAGCGGGGAAATGCCGGATGCCATTGGATGGAAGCAGGCGAACCATTCTGTGCTGGTGGAATGTAAAGTTACGCGCGCTGACTTTCTTGCCGATCGGGCGAAGCCCTTTCGGCTGAAGCCGGAGAAGGGTGTTGGCAGCGAACGTTTTTATCTGACGCCACCAGGGTTGGTGAAATCCCAGGAGTTGCCGGCTGGCTGGGGACTGCTGGAGTTACAGCAAGGACGCGTCAAAATGGCTCAATCCTCGGCGAAAGACCTGCGCACCGCCGCAGGCTTTCGCTATGAGATGAACCTGTTGCTTGCCAGCTTACGGCGAGTGGAAGTGCGCATCGAACCTCAAAGCATCACCGATTTCCTCAAGTGGAAAAACCGCATGGCCGAGTACAACCGCGGAACGCTGCCCGAAGGATTGACCGCAGCGGACGAAGAGCTAAATGTTTTCCTCGAGCCGGAAATGCCTTGCTGAACCGCCGTTCACTAATGAACTTCGTCTCTCAGCTTTACCAACGCGTTCACGACGGCCGATGTGCACTTGGAAAATTCGCTGCCCGAACCGATGGTGAGTTCTTCCGCGATAGGTCCACCCGAATCCACCTTGCGAACCAGCGCCGCGGCAGCCGCGTGAAACTGTGCGTGGCGAGTTTTTAACTCGGCAAAGGCAGGCTTCGAGTTCCATTTTGTGCCTTCGCCGTGAATCCACTGTCCGAGCTCGCACTTCTGGTCTGACTGAACGTCCGCCGAGTTCAACGAACCGTCATTCTTCTCGAAATATGCCTTTAACTTATTCTTCCATGTCGTATGAGCAACAATCGCGCTATCGAAATCCATGAGTCGCCTCCCTGTGGCTCCGAACGATCGATGAGCCCCCACCGAAAATACTTCGGCAAGAGTCGGATGATCCTTGATTCTGGCTCAGGGAAATAAAAAACCGGGCTGGGTGGCCCGGCTTTTTCTGCGTCGGTTGGATGCGGTTACATCTCAGCACGGCGCGACTGGCCTGGTGCGCTCGCAGAGGCCAGTCATAGATTTTGGTTCCGAACTTCGTCTCAGCTCGTCACCTGGACCTGCAGGAGCAAATGGGTTTCCAATCGGATCGGCTAAAGGCTCCCCGTCTACGGTGGCATGTATCTCCTTGCTTCAAGTACGTTTGTGGAGGCGGCACTGCTAGGGGAAAAAGCTCGGGCGGAACGATCTCCAAACGCTGCATCGCAACTTGTTGCACAGTTTGCACATAAATTTGTGCACGAACCAATTACAGCGGTCAGGTCCGCGCGCGCCTCAGCGGACGCCGCGACGGTCGATAAAACCGAACTGAAACAGGCGCAAATTGGGACTGGAAGCTCTCCAGTTGGCTACATGTCCCGGCGGCCTTCCATGGCCTTCAGCATCGTGATCTCGTCGGTGTACTCAATATCGCTGCCGACGGGGATTCCCATGGCGATGCGAGTTACCTTAACGCCAATCCGCTTCAGTTGCTGGGAAAGATAGACGGCTGTTGCCTCGCCTTCGACCGTCGGATTGGTCGCGAGAATGACTTCATCGACGTTGCCGGCATCGACACGCGAAATCAGGTTTGAGATACGCAACTGTTCCGGTCCGATACCGTGGAGCGGCGAGATCGCGCCGTGCAGGACGTGGAAGACGCCATTGAAGTGCTTCGTCTTTTCGATGGCAGCGATATTGGTAGGCTCTTCGACCACGCAGACCAGCCGCTGATTCCGCGTTGCGCTGGTGCAGTACACGCACGGATCCACATCGGTGATGTTATTGCACACCGAACACAAGACGAAGATTAGCCTTGACGTCGCGAACCGCTGCCGCGAGCGCCTCGGCATCGTCGTCGCTTGACCGCAGGATGTGGAATGCCAGACGCTGCGCGCTTTTTGCGCCGACCCCGGGAAGCTTTTTCAGCTCATCGATCAGGCGCGACATGGGTTCGGCAAATTTCGACATAGAATTTAGGGGCGGAGTAAAATCTGGTAATTCAGTAGTTGGGTAATTCAAAACCCGTTCAGAGCATTGTAGCTGAGTGAAATTACTCAATTACCAAATCACACATTACCCAATTGCTTAACGAACTCAATTTTGCGAGGGTAGCGTGTATTCAAAGTCGTAAGAGTGGCTACCATCAGCGGCAATGTTGATCATCATCTTGCCGGAGATTCCCTTTAGATCCTCGGTACCGGAGTCAGGAACAACCGTGATGGTCAAATGCGGGGCGTTCTGGGTCATCATGCCGGAGTGCTGGAGAACGAAACTTCCGGAGAGTCCTTTCAAGGTGCCTGTAAATCGCTCGATAGCGACATAAGCTCCAGAGCCTTTGACGTCCGTGCTCGCGGTGAGCATCTGACCTTTGCCCGCGCCTTGCAGATCTCCGTCGGTATTGCTTGTCCAGAGTCATGCGATTCAGTTGAGGCTCCGCAGGTTTATCTTCCTGCGCGGTAACTCTTACATCGAACGGTCCGGCGGCGTGATTAGGTCATGGGTTGTTTCTGAGCCTGCTGGGTTTGTGCCGCCGCAACCGCGACGAGCGATAAGAGTGCAAACTTCGCGAGTAATCGTCTTAACATGATCGTGGAATTGACCGATTTGAGAAGCGGGGATGCTTCCACCCATTTTATACCGTAATTTTTCACAGTCCCGGGATGCTCAGACCACCGAGCATCCCTCCCACGGTGGATTGCATTTGCGCATCGATCTGGCGCGCCGCTTCGTTGATCGGCTGCCAGGACCAAGTCCTGGAGCATCTCGACGTCCCCCGTCTTCACGGCTTCAGGATCAATGCGCAGACTCAAGAGCTGCTTGCGTCCATCCATCTTCGCAGTAACCGTCCCGCCACCGGACGAAGCCTCAACCACGGTCTCCTGCATTTTCCTCTGCAGCGACTCATACTGCGCTTTGGCCTTCGACATCAGATCTTGCAGATTGAAACCACCCATAACACCTCGATTTGGCTCTCGGCTCTCAGCTTCCGGCTCTCCGCTTTTTACGAACCGGCATCGGACGAAGTCGAACCGTAAGTCGGACGCCCGATGTCTAGCGCCGATTCTTATCGCTTTCCCGGTAATCGATTACGGTGCGAATTTCAGCGCCGAATTTTTCCTGCATGCGCCGAACGATCGGATCTTGCTCGGCACGTCCCCGGCCACCGGGTCCGCCAGCAGGAGGTTGCGATCCGTTGCGCTTCGGCTGCGCTACAACGGTTGCTCCTGGGACGACTCGAAGCTTGACTGCTCGCCCAAGGACGCCGCTGGACGTCGCCATCGCGATCCGCTTCGCATCGTTACCCAGAGACATGTCTAGCACAGTCTGCGACTCGGCGATCTTGATGATCACTTCGTTGCCCTGCACACTCCACTCGCCGGCAGACAACATGGAGCCCAGAAAATTCTGGCCGGCATTGATCAGCGCCTCAATAACTGCGCTTTGAACTCTCGATACGTCGTCGGGCAATTCGGCAACTGCCACGGCTTTTTCTTCGATTTGCGGCGGAGCCTCGCGCTCGGCATCAGGCATGACAGCCGCGGCGACCAACGTCGCTACGTCGAGCTGATCGGAAATTGGATTGGGATTACGTTGCGTCGCTGGAGCGGCGGATCCCATGATGACCGGTTCCGGGCCGCTGGCCTGCGCAACGATGCGGGGCCCTGGCGGCGAAGCGACAGATGCGGAATCTTCCTGGCGCGGTGTTCCTTTTCTGGCGGAGTCCGCGGCAAACGGACTAACGAAATTCGGTCGCTGCGCAGGCTGCTCGGGGCGGCGAGCGTCGGGCGCCGACGACCCGGAAACGATCGAGGGACGTGCAGCCAGCTTCTGCGCGCCGGTTTGCAGCGGGGCAGAAACACTCGCTCAACAGCTGCTCAATCGGAATCAACTTCTGCGCATGGGCCATCTTAAGCAGACCAAGTTCGAGATGGAAGCGCTGCTCCTGCTTGTAACCAAGCTCACCGTGCGTGCGCAGCATGATCTGAAGGTGGCGCGTCAGATCCTCTTCGCTGAACAGCTCAGCGACTCGCATCACGCGTTCACGCTCTTCACTGGAAATCTGCAACAACTGCGAATCCTTGCCAGCGATCTTCGCTACGGTCGCATTGCGCAGGAAGCGCACCATTTGCCGCGCGAAATGAGTAGGACTGTGTCCCTCGCTGATCAGATGGTCGACCTGTCGAAGAATTTCTTCGCTCTTGCTGTCGGAGACCGCTTGCATCACCTGTTCGAGAATGTGCGCAGGGGCTGCGCCCACGAGATTGCGCACGGAATCAGCGGTAATTCTTCTCTGTCGAAGACGCGATTGCCTGATCGAGGATGGAAAGCGCATCGCGCATGGACCCGTCCCCGGCCTCTGCGAGCAGCGCGAGTGCATCGTCATCGGCTTCGATCTTTTCCCGGGTTACCAGGTCGCGTAGCTGGCCAACGATGTCGTCGAACTTTACGGCGCGGAAACTGAAGTGCTGGCAGCGCGAGCGGATCGTCTGCGGGATGTCCTCAGGTTGCGTCGTCGCCAGCATGAAGACAATATGATCGGGCGGTTCCTCCAGAGTCTTCAGCAGCGCGTTGAAGGCTGCATCGGTGATCTGGTGAGCTTCATCGAGTATGTAGATTTTGAATCGGTCGCGGGCTGGGCGGTAGCGCGCGGCCTCGCGGAGTTCTCGGATCTCGTCGATGCCGCGGTTCGTGGCGGCGTCGATTTCGATGACGTCAACAGAGTTTCCTGCGCGGATTTCGGTGCAGGATTCGCAAATGCCACAGGGCTCAGGAACGGGATGATCCTTGGAGCGGCAATTCAAAGCCGCAGCCAGGATGCGGGCAACGGTGGTCTTTCCGATGCCGCGATGGCCGCTAAAGATATATCCGTGAGCCGTACGTCCCTGCTCGATCGCGTTCTGCAGTGTACGGGTAACGTGTTCTTGCCCGATGACCTCGGAGAACTTCTGTGGACGATATTTGCGAGCCAGAACGGTATAAGACATGAGGCGAAGACACGATTATACGGGATAGTGCGACGCTTGGAGACGTCGCAAAACCCTTCACCGACGAGGACACGAAGGTGGCGAGGAATGGATATTGGCAGGGCGGCAACTCTGAATCAGACCAAACTGGCCCTGCTGTCAATGCCTCCTCAATACCCGATGGGCTTGCTAAGCCGCGTGGCAAGAGATAGGCTATTGCCCTCAGTTTGTGTGCGGATGCGGCTGAGGCGAGATTCGTCTACGGGCGGCCGCGAAGGAGGACGTTGTGCAATTGAAGCTCACGAAAAGAACAGTAGATGGCATTCTGGCGATTGGGGCGAGCGGCCGGATTGTGTTCGGAGAAGAGTCCGCTCTGCTGCGGGATGAAGTGAAGAAGGCAGTAGCAGACGGCAATAAGCGGATTGTGTTGAACCTGGGCGAAGTGAACTACATCGATTCAGGCGGACTGGGCACGCTGGTAGCGTTGCACACGACCGCGCACAACGCCGGCGGGACGATCAAGCTGGCGAATCTGACTAAGCGCGTCGGCGATTTGCTCCAGGTGACCAAGCTGCTGACTGTATTCGAAGTGCACAACTCAGAGTACGAGGCGTTGGAAGCATTCCGGCAAGCTGCTTAGAAGCGCCCATTCCTTTCAATTCAACATGCCCACCCTGTCGAAGAAAAGCGCGACCAGGGTGGGCAGTTTTAGTTGTCATCCTCTCCTTCCAGATTGCTCATGAAGCCTAAGAGAAGAACTGCGCGCGTCGAAGATATTCCTGACCAATCCGGCCTGACGCGCGTACGAATCGAACGGACGATTCGGCTGATCCCGCGCGGGAAAGTCTCGACCTATGGCGCAATCGCGCGCATCGCAGGATTCCCCGGTGGGGCCAGGATGGTTGCGCGTGTTCTACGTCGCGGGTTCGGATTGCCGTGGCAGCGCGTTCTGGGAGCAGGTGGCGCAATCAAGTTGACCGGCGATTCGGCGATCGAACAACGGTTGCGTCTGGAATCCGAGGGCGTCCGGTTTCGCGGACGCAAGGTAGACATGAAGACCCACGAGTGGAAGCGCACGCTATCCAAAGAAGCTGGCCGCAGTCCAAAGAGCAGGTCATCGCGACGATAGCTCTTGCGGGGAAAATCATGAAAAATTTCTTTCTGGGGTCTTTGGTTACTCTTGTAGTGATCGTTGTAATTGGCGTTCTCTACCTGGGCCTTGGATTGGCCGAGGTTCGTGGCGATATTCCTCCATCCACACTGGAATCTTCCTTGATGAGTATGGCGGTACACGCTTCGGTCCGGCGCCATGCCCCGGAAATTGCCAATCCGGTCGCCCCGACCAACGAAAATTTAATTGCAGGGGGACGAATGTATTCGGATCAGTGCGCCGGATGTCATGGCACGCCGGGAAAAGCTCGCACCGATGCGAATTCCTTGAATCCGCCGGCGCCGGCGCTCGCCGAGGTGGGTACCGAATACTCAGAGGCCCAGATTTTCTGGGTGGCAAAGCATGGCATCCGAAGGTCGGGCATGTTCGCCAACGGAGTTTGGCAATCGGACGAAAAGTTGTGGACGATGGCAGGCTATATCAAGCGGATCCGGAACTTGCCACCTGCCGTTACCGAAGAAATTGAGAAGACCGCGAAGAGCGGGGCTAAACCGGACACTTAGCTAGCTCTTCACTTCTTGAATTGCGGATCGATCTCCACCTGATATCCCGTGACCATCTTGTTGGTCTCGTTCGCCATTCCCACAATGGCCATCAACTCCTTGAACATGGCATCGGTCATGCCCTTTTTTCTGCGCGGAAACGGTGTGCGAGGCGATGCAGTAGTGGCACTGGTTGGTGACGCTGACCGCGACATAGATCAATTCTTTGGTTAGGGGATCGATGGCGCCAGGAGCCATGATCTCCTTGATGTCTTCCCAAGTGCGTTTCAGTGTTGCAGGGTCGTGCGCGATGGCCTTCCAGAAATTGTTGATCCAGTCGGTCTTGCGGGTAGCCATGATGTCGTCGTAAACGGCACGAACTTCGGGCGATGCATCTTCATATTCGATAAGGCCGAGCGTAGACATAAGTCTCCAGTTCTTTCAAGCAATTTGGTTCGCAGAAGCACATCCGGAAGCGCGTGAAGAAATTGCCTCTCTATCGGCAGTTCTCCGTTCAACAGCTTCTCGAGGTTCGCTGCCTGCACTCTCACGCCCACGTAGAAGTGGCCGAAAAGCGCATAGACGGCGCTGACTTCGTCGAAGCGCATTTCGTAGATCAGCTTCTTGAATACCAGGGGCTCGTCGGCGAACAGGTCGACGCCCCATTCCCAATCGTCGAATCCGATGGACCCGCTGATAATCTGCTTCACTTCTCCGGCGTAGCGGCGGCCTACCAGGCCGTGATCGTTCATCTGGCGCGCGCGCTCTTCGATCGGCAGCTTGTACCAATTCTTGTCTTCTCCGCGGCGACGGTCCATGGGATAGAAGCAGGCGTAGCGCTGCGGCGGAATCTCAGGATAGAGCCGCGGTTTCATCGCTTCCCTGTGCCGGTTCAACTTGCATTCGATCTCCGCCTTCCATTGATCGGAGTGCGGCTCGATGCCCTGATCCGTCAGCTCTTTGTAGATTTTCAACGTCGAGTCGTAGAGCCCTAGTTCGATGATCGATAGGTAGGAAGTCGTGGGCTCGAGATAATCACTCAGACGGAGATTGGCAAGCTGAAGCTCAGCCTGATTCAGATCTGCAAATGTGTCGCGGAAGTGGATCAGCATCAGGTCGCCCTTATGCCCAATGAGCGAAAATAGCGCAGACTGCCCAGGGGAATGCTTCTCCATCGCGGCGAGCGCCGAGGACGCCTCCTGCGCGATGGCCGCTTTCTCGCCCGCCGGAAGAGCGCGCCACGCTGGCCAGCGCAAGCGCAGCATCTGGTGCAGAACGCTGTAGCCCTCGGTGGTGAGCGGGACGGCCGGGATCTCCGCGGCGACTTGCGGTCTGGGATGGTGGGTCGTCGTCATGTGAGCCTTTCTTGAGTTCAGAAAGACTTATTGTACGCGGCAGGAAGGCCTTCGACCACGCAGGCACGCGCGCTCAAATCCGGACGCCGACGCCCCAACGACAGTGTAGCTCGATCGCGCGAGTTAGTCTCTGCGACTACCTGGGAATTCTGGTTGTGGTTTCTCGGAGGATCAGTTTGGGTTCCACCGTGATTTCACCTCCATGGTCGGAACCGGAGTTGCGAATGCGGCCAAGAAGCGTTTCTGCCGCAATACGTCCCATCTCCTGAAGCGGTTGTCGGACCGTCGTCAGCGCGGGATTCTGGTAAGCGGCGCTCTGAATGTCGTCGAAGCCGACCACGGAAACATCCTGCGGAACGCGCACCTTCGCTTCGCGCAGAGCCCGGATCGCACCCATGGCGGAAATATCGTTAAACGCGAACAGTGCAGTAAAAGTGCTTTCCCGAAGCCAGAAGTTTTCGAGTCGCCTCATATCCAAGCTCCGGAGAAGATGAATCCCCTTCGAGTTGCGAGACCAGCGCCTTCGAAATTGGAAGATTAAGACGCCTTGCCGCTTTCTGAATGTTCGACCAGCGAACCTCAGTGTCGGAACTGAATTCCTGTCCCTTGATGAAGGCGATGTGCCGATGACCGAAGTTCTGCGAGATGTTTCAGTGCGATTTCCGCAGCGAGCACGTGATTCAAGACGATGTTGGTCACGCCGTTCACTTTGTTATGTCCCGAGACGGTGACGACCGGAACTGACAGGGATAGAGACCATGGCGTGTCGACCGCGATGAGTCCGTCAACCGAACGTTCGACAAATAGTCGCGGGTATTCATCAATCAGGTCGGCACGATGACGATGGCTCACGACGAAGTAGAAGTATCCTTCCTGCAGAAGGAAATCTTCGATGCCGCTCATCACCGAGGCGGAATACCCATCGCTGACTTCGGGTACGATAACCCCGATCGTGAAGCTATACTGGGCGCGCAGAGATCGGGCGAAGAAGTTCGGGCGGTACTTGAACTTGCGGGCAGCCGCCAGGACCCGGTCTTTCGTCTGTTGCGGAATGGAGTCGGCAACGGGCGACCGGTTGATCACCAACGAGACAGTGGCCGGTGAAAGCGCAAGGTACTCCGCGAGCTCTTTCAAGCTCACGGGCTTGGAGCTTGTAGGGACTGCCTGTCGAGCAGTGCCCCTGGCCCTTTTCGATTTCACGCTGCGCAGTCTCGCACAAAGGCAATTCGACCCGCAACCGGGAGTCTGGCCGCGTAACGGTATATCCGGATTGACATTATCGTCAGAAAGCATTTTTCATACATCAGCGACAGGTGCCTACTAACTCGATTTAGTAGATGGTAGAATCCTGACCGACGGAGGTTTCACCCGTGCCGTTCTCCTATTTAAATTCATTTGCATTGCGCCGCTTGCAGTTCGCGCACGAGGCGAGATGTCTCCCGTCAGCAAGCTCTTGCTGCTGCTCTCCATTTGCGTCATTTTTAGCGTCGCCGAAACCGAGCGGATTTGCCCAGACCCATCCGTCGAAAGGAATCGACGATCCGGCGCTGGATGTCCGGGTCGAATCATTGTTGAAGCAGATGACGCTCGAGGAGAAGATCGGGCAATTCGTGCAGTACTCCGCTGGACAGCCAACAGGACCAGGCACCGGACGCACCGACTATGAGGAAATGATCGCTCACTCGCAGGTGGGGTCATTCCTGAACGTGAATGAGCCGAAGTTGATCAACTCCTACCAGCGAATCGCGATGGAGAAGACGCGGCTGCATATTCCGATCCTTTTTGGGCTCGATGTCATTCACGGGTTCAGGACGGAATTTCCCATTCCTTTGGGAATGGCCTCGAGCTGGGATCCCTCGGTTATCGAAAAAGCTTCGCACGCCGCAGCAGTGGAAGCAGCGGCCGACGGCATCCGGTGGACGTTCTCGCCCATGGTCGACATTGCGCGCGACGCGCGCTGGGGACGAATGGCGGAGGGTGCAGGAGAAGATCCATTTCTCGGTTCGGCGATGGCCGCTGCCTACGTGAGGGGTTATCAGGGAACGCGACTGGATGCTCCGGATAGTATTGCGGCCTGCGCAAAGCACTATGTGGGATACGGCGCGGCTGAAGGCGGACGCGATTACAACTCCACTGAAATTTCCGAGCACACCTTGCGTCAGTATTACCTGCCTCCATTCCATTCGACCGTCGATTCCGGCGTCGCGACGTTGATGAGCGCCTTCAATTCGCTTGAATGGAATTCCCTCGACGGCGAATCCGTTTACGTTGAAGCAAGTTTTGAGAAAAGAATGGGGATTTCGCGGCTTGGTTGTGAGCGACTGGAATTCCATCGGCGAATTAATTCCGCACGGGATTGCAGTGGATGGAGCCACGGCGGCCCGGAAAGCCTTCCTGGCCGGCGTTGACATGGATATGGTCAGCAGCCTCTACCACGATAACCTGGCGCAATTGGTGAATTCGAAGCAGGTGACCCAATCCGGGGTAGACGACGCCGTGAAACATGTGTTGAGAGTGAAATTTGCGCTGGGCCTGTTCGAACATCCGTATGTCGACGAGGAAGCTGCACCGAAAGCGCTCTTCCGGCCAGAAGCTTTGGAACTTTCGCAGGCAACGGCAGAACGGTCTTTTGTGCTGCTTAAGAACGCGAACCAGGGCGACAAGCCGCTTCTTCCGCTCGCAGCGAGCGCGCAAAATATTGCGGTCATCGGTCCGCTGGGAGAGGATTCGTCTTTCCCCGACGGCGCACCCGCCTACATGGGCCCTCGTGTGGGGCTTGCGACTGCGCTTGCGCAGAAAATCGGCGCAGATCATGTATCAAAGTTCAAGGGAACGGGCACATTGGAGGGATCCAAAGAAGAGATGTCGGCCGCCGTAGCTGGCGCACAAAAGGCCGACATGGTCATTCTGGCTTTAGGCGAGACACAGGACATGAGCGGCGAAGCCGGTTCGCGGGCGCATCTTGGCTTGCCCGGGAAGCAGCAGGAATTATTGGAAGCGGTCGTCGCCACGGGTAAACCTGTCGTACTGATTTTGTTTAGTGGCCGTCCTCTGACCGTCCCGTGGGCCTTCGAACATGTACCCGCAGTGCTTGCGGCCTGGTTCCCGGGATCGCGCGGCGGCCCGGCGCTAGTTCGAACGCTCTTCGGAGATGTCAATCCGAGTGGCAAGCTGGTCGTGAGTTGGCCGCGAAGCGTAGGACAGGAACCGCTCTACTACAACGCACTCGATACGGGCAGACCCGCTGGCGACATCGATGTCACTCATCCACCCTCTGACGTGGCGAGCAAATATGTCTCGCGCTATATCGACGAGCAGAACACCCCGCAGTTCCCCTTCGGCTATGGCGGTTCGTACACGACGTTCTCCTACGGACCAACTTCGATCAGTACACAGAAGTTGAGCGCGACCGCTCTAAACAAATCTCTTAATGGGACCGCGGCGATGACGGCGGAGGCCGACGTCACCAACAGCGGAACTCGTGCGGGAAACGAGACGGTTCAGCTTTACGTGCGACTTGAGGGAACCAGTGTGGCCGAACCCGTGCGAATGCTGAAGGGATTCCAGACTATCTCGTTGGCTCCCGGCGAGACCAAGAAAGTGAAGTTCGAATTGAAGCCGGAAACATTCGCCATCTGGAATGATCACAATCAATTTGCCGCTGAGCCTGCCAAGTTGACGGTGTGGATCAGTCAGGACTCAGCTCATGGAACACCGGCGAAAGCAGAGATTGTGCCGTAGCGACGGACTTCTTGAAGCACGGCGGCTAGCCTCACGAGATTGCTTCGAATAAGGCGACCGGGAAGTCACGCAGCAGGTCGGACACTGCTAGGGTGCGGGCGCCATCTTGCCTCGCAGATTTCACTTGCGATCGTGAAAGAACGCTAGTCCAACTCTCAGCAACATCTGCTGGTAACGCAACGCGAGTATCACACCAATCCAAGCTCTTCGAGTCGTCGTCGACCACCTCCGACACCCATCTCGGACACACAACGAGTGCAGCCGCATCGCCCTTCCGGCGCAGGAATGCAACGACGTTGCGAGCGTGACATCCCGTCACCTGAAGCGGAATGAAGTCGCCGTCATGGAAAAGGTCGGCATGATCGCGGCGGAAGCCGAGCGCTTTGCGAATCAAATGCAGCTTGACTTTTCCGTCCTGCCAATTCTCAACCAACCGTCGCAAAGACTCTCCCGAATCTGCGTCGGAAATCAGCTTCAAAGCCGCCTCTCGGCGCAAGTAGTCAATCTGACCTCGGTTGTCAGGATCGACAAGCCGCAAATCCCAAAGTTCGGAGCCTTGATAGAAGTCCGGCACGCCCGGTGAAGTGATTTTCATGAGCGTCTGCGAGAGAGCGTTGATCATGCCGAAATAACCAACCCTTTTCTGGAACGCTCGGAAGTCTTCCAGAAATTCCGAGTTCTCCGCGGCCAATATCCGCTCCGCAAACTGTTTCAATGCATCCTCGTGTGGCTGATTCGGACGTGTCCAGCGCGTATGCACCATTGCTTCACGCGTAGCTTTGATGAGGTGCTCCTGTATGCGCGCGAGAAACGTTTCTTTTGCCTCCGGATCCAGAGGCCACGCTCCAATGAGCGTCTGATAGATAAAATATTCTTCGTTGCGGTCGGGCGCGAACTGGCCCGCAATCCGCTCGCGATATTTGAAATTCAATCCTGCCCAATGATCGAGGCGCTGCTTCCATTCTGCAGAAATCTCCGACAACACGTTGATACGGGCACGCACGTCTTCACTGCGCTTGGTGTCATGCGTAGTGGTGGCGTCTAAGCGTCCCAGCCCAGCGATCTCGTCGCTTCTGCAAAAACGCGTTGAAATCACTCAGTGATAAAGCATCCGTGGGCAGCGGATCTCCGCCGACTTCATTCAGCGACAACAGTGGGTGAAAAACGTAGAGCGCGGTGTCTTCAAATCCCTTCGCGACGATCGGTCCGGTAAATTGCTGCCAGCGCATCACGAACGCAAGGCGTGCTTCCCGCTGGTCGGCCAGAATGTGCGGCGGATTCAGCAGCAGCAGCACCTCGTTGACAAAATTGAATGCAGCCGGGCGTGAGGTGCGGAGCTCGCTTTCGAGCGAGCGCCACCGCCTCCTCTATGTACTTGAGGGACTCGGGGGGCAAATCCATGTTGCGGATATATGTGCGATAAATTGGGAGGCAGGCGGTAACCTCGATCAGTGCGTCAATCAATTGGCCGCGATTCAGTTCGCGCGCGTAGCGGTCCTGGGCGGCCAACTCAGCCAATTGACGGCCGAGCGTTCGCATCTCGACGCCCAGAAGAGTATTCATCACCAGCTTTTTTTTCTGGTAAACGACGTCGGAGAAATCCTGCTGCCGATCGATGAACGCAGAGTAGATTCCTTCAATGCTCTTTGCGCCCGTCGGGGTCGACGAAGATTCCATTCACCGCGTTCACATAGTCATAGCCAGTAGTTCCCGCCACGGGCCAATCGGCCGGGAATATCTTCGTCGCGAGCCAGAATTTTTTCGACAAGGACAAACGCCGACGTGCCTGAGCGGCTTTCCTCCGCCGCTAAGCGCTCCTGCAGACGATTCAGATACGCAACTGGGTCGCGGAGTCCGTCGATGTGATCGATGCGCAACCCGGCGTTCAGATTTTTCGAGATTAGGCGCAAGATGTAGCCGTGGGCGGCTTCGAATACGATGGGATCTTCAACACGAACGCCCACCAGATCGGCAATCGTAAAAAAACGCCGATAGTTGATGCTCTCGTTGAGATTCTGCCAAAAGGCGAGTTTGTAATGCTGCTCGCCCAGCAAGCGTTGCAGCAGTCCCAGGCTGCCCGGGTCACCTTCCCTTCCGTTGAGTTCGGCGACATTCTCAAGTACCAACTGGGAAATTTCTGGGCTGCTATTCATCAGCGATCGAAGACGCTCGCGCGCCGACTCGAATCTCAACCGCTGCTCGGATGCGCTTGACGCGACCCGGCGGTCCGCACGGGCGAGATCGAGCGCTGATGAAAGAATCCCGGAATATTCGTGATAAGCCGAAGTCTCCGGGCTCAGTGAATCTTTCAATCGTCCAGCATGGAGATTCAGGATCGCGTGGTACGAACGCGGCGAAACAGGAAACAGCGACTCATAATATTGGATAAAGAAGCGCCCGTCGTTATAGAGGAGCTTGATCTCGCCGGAATCAAGTGCCTCTCCGAAAGGCCGCCCAAGTACCGGAAGCAAGATGCGCCCTTCAAGGCTTCGTGCATGCGGATGCCATTCGATATCGAAGAAGCCTGCGAAGATTGATTGGGAACCGTATTCGAGCACATCCATCCACCATGGATTCTCGGCACTCGCAGCCATGTGGTTAGGGACGATATCGAGCAGAAGGCCCATGCCGCGATTCTGCAACTCGGTCTGCAGCGCATTGAATTCTTCTTCGGTGCCAAGCTCGGGATTGATGCGCCCGGGATCAATGACGTCGTAACCATGCATGCTGCCCTTGCGGCTGGCGAGGATGGGCGAAAGATAGAGATCCGTGATGCCGAGATCATGAAGGTAATCCAAGATCTTGTGAGCATCGGCAAAACGGAAATCTTTGTTGAGCTGGATTCGGTACGTGGCCGAAGGCAAGCGGGTCGGCGGCATGTCTAACCTTGAGGCAGCAGGATTTGCAGTTGCGTTGCCAGTCGATTCAATTCTTCATGACGCTGCGCGGCGGATGGATCTGGATTGGGAGAATGCCAACCATTCTGCTGATAGGCGGCCATCAGAGGCTTGTACACCCGGTTCTGAGCCTCCCAAAGTACAACATTGAAAGGAAGCGATGGAATCAAATCAAGCCACTTGATCATCCGCTCAATCGCCGGAAGATCCGAAGGATTTTCGGCGAAGTCCGCCGCTTCTTCTCGATTCGTCTCCGCAACTTGTATTCGAGGGTTGTTCCATCTAAAGCGATCTTGCTGGCGGCGGCTTCGCGAAGTAGGCTCTGAATTCCTTCCGAATCTAGCTCGGGACGCTCGAGATACTGCTGCAATTGGTTATTCAATGCGATCTCCGCGGCCGACTTCAGGGCGTTCGGCACCGGGATTTCGAGTCCATTAAGGAAGCGAATCAGCGGAGCCTGACTCTCGAACACCGTCCGGTATACGGCCGCGGCGTTGTTGAGCGAATCAGTGAGGATCAAATTCGTAATCTTGCGCTGCTCATCACGGAACAGCTGCCGCAGCGAGAATATCGACCGGCCGTAAGTGTGATCAAGAAGGCGGATCAGCTCCGCGGTGTCCGCCTGATCGAAAGCGTCCACCAACTTCTTTTCCTCCTGTTCAGACGAATCCTGAAGAGGCCGGATGCCCGCTGTCACGTTGTGATCGCCCAGGTGTAACACCGCGAAACTGAGTGCAGCAGACTCTAGCGTAATCGCAGATCGGAATTGGGCTGCACCCACCGCGAGGCGCATCTTACCCTCGGCCTCTAGCGAGTATTTCAGACGTTCCACCTCGTAAGAGTAGATCCGCGTCTTTTCGGGATATGTCTCGAACAACGAACTGATCGCGTAGTGTCCTGCGACGCGCTGGATATCGATGACGGCCGGCCGAACCCATTTTTCGTAGATCTGCGCACCGGTCCCATGCTCAGCCAGATTGCTCTTGGCTTTCGCGAGCTGCTGCAAAAACTCTGCTTCGATCGACTCACCAGAAACGTCTTCCGCCAGGCGCAAAGCGCGACCCGCGTAATGAATTACCTGAACTGTTTCGATGCCTGAGAGTTCGTCGAAAAACCAGCCGCAGCTGGTGTACATCAGCATGGCGTGGCGCTGCATTTCCAGAAGCTTCAAAGCCGTCACTTGCTCTGATGAGTCAAGAGGTCGAATCGCATGGTCGGCGAAGAACGCCTCGCGAACGTCCTGCGATCGATCAAGGATGACCCGGATATAGTCGTCGCGTCCGGCCCAGGGATCACGGAAGTACATCTTCAGGCGCGATTCAAAGATTGGCGCCAAACGGTCTCGCAGCCAATCAAGTGCCGCACGCAACGGTGCGCGCCATTGCTGGTTCCATGGATGGCCGCCGGAATTGCATCCGCAGTCACTTCTCCAGCGCTCCACGCCGTGCACGCAACTCCATGAACTGTCGTCGACGATCTCCACCTGATCTTCCGGCGGATGTTTTTCGAGAAATTCGCCGTAGTTGGTGAGCTTGGCGACGCCATTTCGCTCGATCTCATCCAACGCATAGCTGAGTGCCATCTCGCCGAAATGATGATGGTGGCCATAGCTTTCGCCGTCGGTCGCGATGTGGACCATCTGCGGTCCTT
The DNA here is from genome assembly GCA_963712365.1 of uncultured Acidobacteriota bacterium. Classification (GTDB taxonomy): domain Bacteria; phylum Acidobacteriota; class Terriglobia; order Terriglobales; family Acidobacteriaceae; genus Sulfotelmatobacter. The sequence continues at coordinate 299,408 of CAVQHO010000013.1, read as the reverse complement.
TACGCGCATCAGAAAATCCGCTCATCAGGCGATCGGCAAAGCGCTTCCCGTCACTGAGCAGACCTTCGAAAGCAACGCCTTGCGAGATCGGTCCGTCATAAAAAAACAAGCTGATCCGCTTCTTGGATGGCAGTTTGGCGCTGTAGGCGTGCGCCGGATCCACGCGCCCACCAGTTACATCGTGGAATCGTGTGCCATCTTTCGCTCGCACGCGCTTCGCTTGGCGGGGAGCGAGAATCGTGAACTTAATGTCATTCTCGGCAAGAACCTCGAGCGTTTCCGTGTCCACCGCCGTCTCGGGCAGCCACATGCCTTCTGGACGCCGTCCGAAGCGACTTTCAAAGTCTTTGATCCCCCACTTCACCTGCGTCACTTTGTCGCGGCGATTCGCCAGCGGCAGAATCATGTGGTTGTATCCCTGCGCCAGGGCGGAACCATGTCCGGAGTATCGCTCGCTGCTGTCCTTATCAGCTTGAAGGATATCGGCGTGGACCTGAGGAGCCTGATCTTTCAACCAGGAAAGCAGCGTCGGTCCGAAATTGAAACTGATTTGTGAATAATTATTTTTCAGCTTAACGATGCGATTCAGCGAATCCAAAATTCGCGAAGCCGCGTTTGGCGCATAGCATTCGGCAGTGATGCGCTCGTTCCAATCGTGATAAGGATAAGCGGAGTCCTGCAGCTCAATCGCTTCAAGATAAGGATTCTCTCGCGGCGGCTGGTAAAAATGACCATGAATGCAAACGTATTTCACTCTGACTCCCTTGTCAGCATAATGCTCTTCAGCACGAGAAATGAATAAGGGAAAAGCAGTAAATCTTCATTCGCGGGAAGAGACCCCGTGGAATCCTGGTCTGGCCCGGGACCCTTCCAGGATGCATCGGCGGAATGTAACATGGTCGTCCACTTCCCTGCTATCTCAGGTACGGGCAAAGTGACCGGATGAGCGGCGAAATTGAAAATCATCGCCGCATGAAGCGAGTCATCAGCATACCTTAACAGCAGAGTACTGTCGCCGAGTTGGCGGACTGCGTGAGCACGACTTCCTAATTTCAATTCCGATCGAATTCGAATCAATCGCTGATAAAAGCGGAAAGAGTGATTTATGCGGCTCCCGTTCTTTCAATCCATGATCCAAGGTTGAGCGACGAAACGTCTCCTCATCCTGTGGATCCGGAACGCTCACCTGCCATCCGAAGGCCGCAAACTCTTCGCGGCGTCCGCGGCGCACAGCCTCCACGAGCGCAGGATCGCCGTGACTAACGAAGTATTGAAATGGTGCAGGCTCGCCGTATTCCTCGCCCATGAAGAGCATGGGGACAAACGGCGAGAGCAAAGTGATCCCTGCCGCCAGCTTCAGCTCCTCGAACGTGACGAGAGCTGTGAGGCGCTCACCAGCAGCGCGATTTCCGACTTGATCGTGATTTTGATTGCAGACAACAAACTTCGATGGCGCGATGCCTTCGGCAGAATTGCCATGACGCCGTTTCCGAAAGGATGAATACTGTCCTTTGTAATACCATCCGCTTTTCAGAGTCTCGATCAATGGAGTAATCCCACCGTAGGCAGAGTAGTAGCCGCGATCCTCTTTTGTGAGCAGCGTATGAACGGAATGGTGAAAGTCGTCGCTCCATTGGGAGTCGAGCCCATATCCGCCACGTTCTGGCTCGCGCAGTAGCCGCGAATCGTTGAGATCGCTTTCAGCGATGAGCTGAAGCCTGCGTCCCAACCTCGCGGATAGTTCGGCTACTTCAGACTTCATCTCCGCCAGGAGGTGGCGAGCACCAAAATCAAAAATTCCATGAACGGCATCCAGACGAAGCGCGTCGAAGTGATATTCCTCCAGCCAATAGAGAGCGTTCTCGATAAAAAATCTTCTAACTTCGTCGCTTTCCTCCCCGTCATAATTTATTGCCTCACCCCATGGGGTTCGGTAGCGATCGGTAAAGTAAGGTCCGTACGAACTCAAATAATTGCCCTCGGGCCCGAGATGGTTGTAGACAACGTCGAGGGCTACGGCCAGGCCTTGCGCATGTGCCGCATCAACGAAGTGCTGGAGTGATTCTGGCCTTCCATAGGAATTCTGCGGCGCGTAGGGATAGACGCCATCGTATCCCCAGTTCCGGGAGCCCGGAAATTGCGCCAGAGGCATCAACTCGACTGTTGTAATTCCCAGATCCGCGAGGCGTGGCAAATGCGGAATCAGGGCCTCGTACGTTCCTTCCCTTGTATAAGTGCCGACGTGCATTTCGTAGATGACACTCTGCTCGAGAGCTATTCCCTTCCACTTCTGATCAGACCACCGAAACGCTGCGGTATCGATTAGCTCGGACGGGCCGTGCACCCCCTCCGGTTGGAACCGAGATGCCGGGTCGGGCAGCTCACGTCCGTCAGTAAGGCGGAAGCGATACTTCGCGCCCGGTTTAATTCCCTTGATCTCGGCATGATGGTAGCCATTACTCACCGGCTGCATCGCGACACTCTGATCGGTTTCGCAGAAGTGAACCGACACCGCCGTCGATTTTGGAGCCCACACGAGCAACTCCCAAGTCCCATCCGGCATGAGATGAGGGCCTAACCGCGGCGAATTGAGTAACGTCTCTGTGGGTAACATCGCTATAAATCGAGGATTTTCTATATATCAAAGATTCGGTAGACCGAGGAACGTTCTCGGGCTTGCAGAAGGGTCACAGCCACATTGTAGACAGGACTGCCACCCGGGGTTTTTCCTTCCAATTGCCCGTGATGAGCGTGGCCGTGCACAACCAGGTCAGCCCCGTGACGATCGATGACCTCCGCCAGGCGCGAGGTTCCGAGGAAAGGCATAATTTCCGCAGCCTCGCCCTGCACCGTGGCCGCGATCGGCGAATAGTGAATCACGACCACGCGCTTCGGCGTGCGAAGCTGCGCCATCGCACGCTCTAGCTTGAGAGCTTCGTCGATAGACGATTGCACGAACTGCTTGATCTCAACCTCTCCGAATGCAGTGAGCATGCCGCGTCCGAATCCGCCGACAAACCCCTTAGTTCCCGCGAAGCCGACACCGTCACGCTCGTAAGCTGTACCGTCGAGCACCTTGATGCCTGACGCTTCCATCATCCGCATCAGCTCAACCTGTTTACCGCTCTCATAGTCGTGGTTTCCCAAGACAGCGATGGTAGGAATTCGCGATCGGACCACGACGTTTAGCAAGGGCTCCATTTCCTCGACCTTGCCGTAGTTCGTGAGATCCCCGCCCAGTACCAGCACGTCAGCCTCATCGCGCACACGACCAAGCTGGTCGTGCAGCATGCTTTGGCGCGATGCGGAAAAGTGCAGATCGGCAGTAGCGGCGATTCTCATTCTTGTTTCGCGCTTTCCGGTAAGGTCTGCAAACGACGCTGGCGATATTCCTGCATGATGTTATCTAATCCCCATTCATTCAAATCGATGGCAAACATTTTGTCATCGATCAGGCTGCCCCGAAATCTTGCGTGTGGATCAGGATGGGCTACGGCGTCGCTAAAACGACGAAGGAGATCCCGCCAGATTTCCGCGGGAACATAGTTGGTCTGCGCGGGATATACGTATCGGAAAAGAATGAGCGACCAGAGAAGTACTTCCCAGTGATCACCGGTCAGTTCGAAAATCCGCTGCCAGTCTAGCTTTCCCTTTGTGCCGTAGATCACGTGTGCAATGTCGGCGCCGTCAAATCTCTCGCGCCGGGTAACGAAGAGTTTGGAGCAAATGAGCTCCTCAGCTGCCAGCACCCGCGTTGGTACACCATGCACGGTCGCCGCCTTTGAGCGCTTGATCCACGAATCTTCGACAACGATCGTCGCATTGCTCATTCCGGTAATCAGGTCGACAAAGAATCCTTCGCGATGCGCCTTAAAAAGCCAGACTGGATCGCAGACTTCGCACTTGAAGCCCTTCTCGCGAAGCATTGTGAGCGCGGTCATCGCATTTTCCGACGTAAGAAACAGATCGAGGTCCTTTGTGTCGCGACAGATTCCGGTGTGCGCTTGAAGAGCGAACGCCCCTGCCACAACAAACGGCACCTTTTGTTCTTCAAACAATTCAAGGATCTCGCGAAACAGCGACTGCTGCTCCGGAGGCAGCTTCAAAGGCTCTGAAGTTGTTTCGGTGACAACCGTATGCTGAGGTTCGGCCATGGTCACCTTGGATGTGAAAGCAGGGTAAGCGGTTGTCGCACTTACTCTTGAGCCGCGTTGGTGCTTGGATCGAAAATCCACGGAGGATTTTAATAGTGGACCCCACTTCGCCGAATTCCTGACACGGAGTTCTGCCGCGTGCCTAGACTCCAGATTCGCACTCGCACCTAAACTGAGGTTATCGAGGCCACCACGGTGACCGCTGCCAGCAACCAGCGAAATGAAGTTCGGCACGTTTGATTCTCTGCGGATTCGAGCCAGCCCTTTTCCGGAGAGTGGACGATGAATCTGCACCCACTATCCGGTTTGCCTGTTCTTCGTAACGTACATCGATGTTTTCTTGGTCGTACAAGGTTCTCCCTAATGACAAGACTCGCGACTACTTGTAGTTTAACGTGGAGTGATAAGTGTGCGTTTCTGTCAATGTCGAATAGTGGCTTTAACGTTTTGAGATTGCGCAGGACGCCTAGCGATAGAGAGGAATGAATCTATGAACTTGAATAAAGTATTGAAATCCGTTCTGAAAACTGCGGTATACATCATGGATCAGACTGCTGACTCAGTCGACCGCGCTTCTGACCGTGCCTCCGAGTTTGCAGAAAGTGCGAGAGAAATTGTGCGTCCAGAAGAGGACCACACCCTCCGCAATATCGTAAGTTTCGTCGCGGGAATCGGTGTCGGCGTCGGGGCTGGGCTTCTCTTAGCGCCGGCAAGTGGCGCCGACTTGCGCAACCAGATCAGCGACAAGGTTCAGGACATCAGCGACCGCGTTAAGGGCAGAGCGGATACCTACGCAACTGGATCCGACTCCCGCTAAAGGTCAAAATTCCGGATTTGTGATAAAACAGGACTTTGAAAGGACATCCATGAATACAGGAAAGTGGGTTGTAGCTTTATCTCTGGTGATTGGTAGCGCAGGCCTGACTCTCGCGGCACCTGCCCAGGACGGGCAAGGTGCGAAGCAGGATATGAAAGATGCGGGTCATGACACCAAAGACGCTGCCAAGGATGTCGGTAGGGGCACAAAGAAGGCAGCTAAGAAGACCGGGCATGCGGTGAAAAAGACGACGAAAAAGGCTACCCACAAAAGCGCGCAGAAAACTAAGGAAGGCGCGCAAAAGGTAGAAGACAAGACGGCCCCGCAGTAGCCAAAGGACTTCGATTTTCGAAAAGGCGCTCCGAACATACGGGGTGCCTTTTCTTTTGTCCGCTTCACTCTCGTGGGGCAGTACTCAACCGCCAAGGTCTGAAGCCGCAATTGCCGCCAGCCCGGCCTGACTTCATCTCCTTTCTGGTGCCTTTCCACTCCGTCCGCTATTCTTTATTTCCATGAACGGAAAGCCTTCGGCTGTCGCTGTCTCCCAGCGTGGCTATCGGTCGCTATTTACCAACACGATGGCCATTATCTGGGCGATCGCGCTGGCGAAACTCGTCTTTCACATTTACTTCAACAATCGCTATGGATATTTCCGCGACGAATTTGATTACATCTCCTGTGGCGACCATCTACAGTGGGGCTACGTCGATCAGCCTCCGCTGATCCCGTTCCTGATTCATATATGCCGCGCCCTGCTGGGCGATTCTCTGCGCAGCATTCGATTCATTCCTGCACTGGCTTCGTCGCTTCTCGTAATACAAACCGCGGTTCTCGCACGGGAGTTCGGCGGGAGAAGCTACTCTTTGCTGCTGAGCGCGATTTGCGTGGTTATTGCTCCGCAGTACCTCTCGAACGCAAGTCTGCTGACCACGAATTGTCTCGAGCCAAATCTCTGGATGGGCTGCGTGTACTTCGCAATACTGGCGATCAAGCGCGACAACGCACGGTACTGGCTTTGGTTCGGAGTCATTGCAGGACTTGGCTTGCAGGAGAAGTACTCGATTTCCGTATTCGGACTCGGCATCGTTGTCGGTCTCTTGCTCACCCCACAGCGGCGTGCACTATTTGACAAATGGATCTGGGTCGGAGGAATCGCTGCGGTTCTGATTTTCCTCCCCAACGTTTTGTGGAACATTCATTACGACTGGCCGTTCGTTCAACTCATGCGGGCGATCCGGGCCAGCGGTCGCGATGTCGTTCTCGGGCCATTCCCATTCTTCTTTCAGCAGACGTTGTTACTTGACCCGATCGTCGCCCCAATCTGGCTTGTCGGACTTTTCGGTCTCCTGTTCTCAGCCCGCCTTCGTCCCTATCGATTCTTGGGATGGTGCTACCTGCGTCTGCTACTCGGTCTTTTACGTCCTGCATGGAAAGAGTTACTATCTGGCGCCCGTGTATCCCATGTTGCTGGCAGCCGGAGCCGTTCTCATCGAATTTGCGCTCGATCGGCCTGGGACCGCACGTCCGCGATTGCAGTGGTTAAAGCCGGTCATCGCAATCGTTCTGATCGCGAGCGGCATACATCTACTCCCGATCGTCGTACCAGTGCTATCCCCTGACCGCTTTCTCGCTTACGCAAAAACGCTGCCCTTCCCGCTACCAGTGACTGAGCATTCGCATGCCGCAGCGCCACTTCCACAATGGTATTCGGACCAGTTCGGATGGAAGGAGATCGCAGACGAAACGGAGGTCGCCTGGAATCGGATCCCAGTTAGCGAGCGAGCCGATTGCGGGATCTTCGCGCAGGACTATGGCCAAGCCGGTTCCATCGACTTCTTCGGGAAAGCGCACGGCTTGCCCGGTGCGATGAGCGGTGATCGCACATATTTCCTTTGGGGCCCGCGCGGATATTCAGGAAACTGCATGATCGTGCTCGACGATCGGGAAGAAGTCTTGCGGCGCTATTGGGGGAACGTCGAATTGGTTGGCATCTCCGCGCCGAACCGATACGCGCTCGAGCAGCAAATTCCAGTATTTCTGTGCACAGGTAAAAGGATCGAATCGTGGGCAAGTCTTTGGCCAAAGCTCAAACGGTGGCGCTAACTCCGCAGCGGAGAAATTTCGCCAAGCAACCGGCAAATGGTCTCAAGATCCGTGACGGTCGTGTCGCCCATATGCTCAAGCGCAGCGATCGAGTGCTCCGCAGCTTTCTCGTTGCCGAATCCGCAGGCGTCTTTCACCAAAATCGGCCAGAAACCCAGGTCCGAACCTTGGCGGCACGTGGGGTCAATTCCGATCTCGAGCGCGATTCCGGCGATGATGAAGCTGCGAATACCGCAATCACGCAAGGCAATTTCGAGAAATGTTCCCTCGAATGCCGACATTGTGATTTTGTCGACGACGGCTTCGTTCGATGCGGGGGTCAGCTCCGGAACGATCTCGAACGCAGGGCTATCCCTGAGAAACATCGGCTTGATCTTGTCTGGAGAATCCACGCGCTGCCATGCCATCGCCGTTCGGCACTGAAATGTCCCCATCAATTCTTTAGGAAGCGACATGTGCCGAGTGAACACGACTCTGATGCCGGCTTTGCGTGATGCGGCCAGAAGCTTAGCGACTCGTTGCGTGATCTCCGGGCCGTTGGATATTTGCGGGGTGATCCCCAACTGCATGTCGTAAACGACCAGAGCTGTATGTTGAGGCGTTATATTTTCGTCCCACGACTTCGGAATCGTCAGTCCACAGAATTTATGCATCTTTGTCCTTTTTCGTCAGCAGCTTGGTATCTTTTGTTCGTCGGTCGTAAGGCTCGCGCGTATCGACCGCCGCATCGAATAAGTACTCTAGCGGGCGCGGAGCTTCCAGTGCGATGTATTGCCAGTCGAGAAATCCCTTTTTCGATAAAGGAAATTCTTCCACATAACTTCGCGCCTCGTCCACGTTCGCGCACTCGAAAACGATGACTACGCCCGGAACATCCGCACGTGCATAGTTCTCGCGAACGATGCCCGCCTTCCACAGCCGCCACACATTTGCGACCTCTTCCTGCAAATATGGCTTCAACGTTTCGAGAGTCACCCCGAGCTTGAACGAATCGTAGGCAATGATCTTCATTTCAATCTCCTGAACTCTGATATCCCAACTTCGTGATGACTCGCAAGAGCGCACAAATTAGAGAGTTACTTCCCTGAAGGTTCCGTCGCCACGTCCAATGGCGCGCTATGGTGTAATGGGAAGTCTAAAATTTCGAAGAACGTTCGAAGGCGACTGGCATGGACCTGCGGGATTGTCCCGTAAAAACCACTGCGGATGTCATCAGTGGCAAGTGGAAGCCACTAATCCTGTTCTGCCTTAAGCCCGGTACACAGCGCTACAGCGAATTGCGCCGGCGGATCGCCGGTCCATCGCATAAAGTGCTGACGCAGCAACTTCGCCAACTAGAGCGTGATGGCATTGTGACGCGGAAGGTGTATCCCAGCGTTCCGCCCAAGGTGGAATACTCACTCAGTCGCTACGGCAAAACGTTAATCCCAGTTCTCGACGCGATGGCGACCTGGGGACAGAAGCATGGCCAAGAATTGCGCCCCTCGGCCGCCTCCCCTCGTCACTAACAAGAGCCATTCTTCCGCTACCTGTAGGTTTGCGCCGCAGCCTCAGCCCGACATCCACTGCCCCTCGGCAGATTCAGGTCTTCTTGCCGCTCCGTTCGGCAAGTTGTAGCATCAAAAGGTTTGGGCATTCATCGTTCTTAAAAAGCAAGGAGATATCATGGCAACCGATACGCTGGCCACCCCGGCCACACTTAGCGATACCCAGACACGGGTTTTCAAAAATTTCATCGACGGAGACTGGGTTGAATCTTCGACCGGAGAGACTTTCGAGAACCGCAACCCAGCCGATACTCGTGAACTGGTCGGCATCTTTCAGAAATCGGGAAAAGCGGACGTCAACTCTGCCGTCGCAGCAGCGAAGCAAGCCTTTGAGAAATGGCGTCTCGTTCCGGCTCCGCGGCGGGCCGAGGTCGTTTTTCGCGCGGCTGAAATTCTGATTGAGCGCAAGGAAGATTACGCGCGCGATATGACCCGCGAGATGGGGAAGGTGCTCGCCGAGACGCGCGGCGATGTGCAGGAAGCCATCGACGCCGCCTACTACAACGCGGGCGAAGGCCGTAGGCTATTTGGCCCCACCGTTCCCTCCGAAATGCCGAACAAATTCGCCATGGCTGTACGCCAGCCCATTGGCGTCTGCGGCATGATCACTCCCTGGAACTTCCCCATGGCAATTTCGTCATGGAAGCTGCTCCCGGCCATCGTTTGCGGCAACACCTGCGTGATCAAACCCGCACAAGACACTCCGCTGTCAACCTTCAACCTGGTACGCGCACTCGCGGATGCGGGACTTCCCAAGGGCGTGATCAATATCGTGACCGGATACGGCCCTGAAGTAGGTACGCCGCTGGCGGAGCACGCCGACGTGCGCGCCATCTCTCTCACCGGTTCTTCCGCCGTGGGTAAGATCGTCGGCGGCATCGCATCACAAAGTTTCAAGCACTGCTCACTCGAACTCGGCGGGAAGAACCCCATGATCGTGCTCGACGACGCAAACCTTGAACTCGCGATTGAAGGCGGACTTTGGGGAGCGTTCGGCACCACTGGGCAGCGCTGCACCGCCACGAGCCGCATCATCGTGCAGAAAGGCGTCTACCGAGAATTCGTCGACCGGCTGGTCGAGCGCGCCAAGAAATTAAAGGTTGGCAACGGGCTCGACGAAACCGTGCAGATGGGACCGGCCATCAACGAGAAGCAACTCGAGACCGATCTCAAATATGTTGATATTGGAAAGAACGAAGGCGCAAAACTGATGTGCGGAGGAAACCGTCTCGACAAGGGCGAATACCAGCACGGCTGGTTTATGGAGCCAACCGTTTTCACCGACGTCGACCCGAAGATGCGAATTGCGCAGGAAGAAATCTTCGGCCCCGTGGTCTCTGTTATCGCTTGCGACGACCTGAGCGACGCCATCGAAATCGCGAACGGCATCGAGTACGGCCTCTCTTCTTCGCTCTACACGAAGGACGTCAACAAGGCGTTCTCGGCGATTCGAGATCTGTATGCCGGCATCACCTACATTAATGCCCCCACCATTGGGGCCGAGGTCCATCTGCCATTCGGTGGAACGAAGGCGACTGGCAACGGACATCGCGAAGGCGGTATCGGGGCAATCGATTTCTACACCGAGTGGAAGTCAGTTTATGTGGACTACTCCGACAAGCTGCAAAAGGCTCAGATCGATCGCGAAGACTAAGGTCCCTCGGGGGAATTCGGCGATTTATTGGTCCGTTTCCCCTTTTTTTCTGCGCTTTACACGTGGTTTGCGCCTGGCCTCGGGTACGTCGGTAATCTTGAAGACATGTTACGAGCAACCTAACTTGATCAGACTGGGCGCCGCGCCGCGGTCTCAAGTTCAAGTTAAAGGTTGCGCTGTGAAAGATCGAGTTTTCCGCAGGGGAAGTGCTGCCTACATCCATGTGTCATTGTCGATTGTGGCAGTTCTGCTGGGCCTGTTTCTCGGCGGCGCCTCCTCGCTCTCTGCCCAAAACGCTCCCAAAGTACATCGCAAAATCATGGTGTCGGTCCAACCCCAATATCCGAGTATCTTGCAAAGGGGAAGGTTTGAAGGACAGGTTCGCCTTGAGGCGACCGTTCAACCCAATGGAAGCGTTTCCAGGGTTGAGGTCAAGGGCGGCAATCCAATGCTCTGCCAGTACGCTTCCGAGGCGGTAATGCGCTGGAGATACGTGCCTGGGCCATCCCAGACGGTCGAAGACGTTGTCTTCAACTTCGATTCGACGAGGCGCTAATGGTTCCTTCTGGCTGGGTTCACGCCACAATTCCTTCGTTTCGTTCTTCTCCTCATTTAGAATTTCTACCGGGCTACGGTGAGCCTTCCGCAGCGAGGTATCCATGACTTCGATCAGCCAAGATCGCGAAATCTCTTCCGCTTCCCGCCTCGACAACGTCCGTTATGCCATCCGGGACCTCGCCTGCGTTGCGGACGAAGTTACCCGGCAGGGTCACAAAGTCCTGCCGTTGAACGTCGGCGATCCGCTCAACTTCGACTTCGAAACGCCCGCGCACATTATCGACGCTGTGCACAAAGCAATGCGCGATGGCAAAAACGGATACGCGCCGTCGGAGGGAGTACGCGAGGCCATCGATGCAATTCATGGCGAGGCCGCGCGTAAAGGAATCACAAACGTACGGGATGTATTCGTCACCTCAGGCGTGAGTGAGACCGTGGACCTATGCCTCTCTGCCCTCGTCAATCCCGGCGAAGACTTGCTGACTCCGAGCCCCGACTACCCTCTGTATTCAGCTGTGCTGTGCAAGCTGGGCATACGCCTCAATGCCTACGATCTGAATGAAGAGGATGCGTGGCAGCCCGAGTTAGCCGACATCGAAAAGAAAATTACCCCGCGAACGCGCGGCATCGTGCTGATCAATCCTAACAATCCGACCGGATCGCTCTGTACTCGCGAAATGCTGGAACGTATCGCAGAACTCGCTCGCCGCCACAACCTCATCGTGTTCTCAGATGAGATTTACGACAAACTCATCCTTGATGGCACGCCGCACCTGGCCTTCGCGGCCGTTGCGCCCGATGTGCCTTGCGTGACCTTCGGAGGGATGTCAAAGAATTATCTGGTGCCGGGATGGCGAATCGGATGGGGCATCGTGTCCGGAGACGCCGCCGACGTGAAGACTTACACAGACGGCATACACCGCCTGCTCCGAGCCCGCCTGTGCGCGAACCACCCGGAACAGTATGCCATCAAGCCTGCACTGGAAGGCCCGCAGGATCATCTGCCAAAAATACAGCAGAAGCTGCGATCCCGCCGCGATCTCACGCAGAAGTGGTGCGAGGCGACTCCGCGAGTAAGCTGTGTTGCCCCGCGCGGCGCGTTCTACGCATATCCAAGAATCGAAATTCCCGAGAGCGATGAGATTTTCGTGAAGGAATTGATCCGGAAAAAGCACGTAATGGTTGTGCACGGATCAGGCTTCGGTCAAAAGCCCGGAACTCAGCATTTCCGCATCGTCTTCCTGCCAGACGAGCCGACGTTGACCAAAGCATATGCGGCCATAGCAGAGTTCATTCACGAGCGGTACGGGGATGCCTGACTCTTCGTATAGATCTGAAATTTTCCCTCACAGCAGAGCCTGCTGACTTTCAGTCGACGTTCACCGCCGTGCTCGACTCGCACTCGCCAGCTCAAAATATCCCCGGCACCACTGCAGGCACGCGATTAGCGTACTCATCGAACGCGGCCCCAAACTGAGTTCGCAGCAATCTCTCCTCCACTCGAACTCTTATCACTAGTCCAATCATGAAGATAACGATCGCCGCGGCAAGCGCAAGCCAGTGTTCGGCCGCAAGCCCGGTTGCGATCAGCATTCCCAGCATGCCCGTGTAGATTGGATTTCGAATGTACGCATACGGCCCTTCAGTAATGAGCTTGTGATCTTCCACCAACCGGGCGCGCATCGCCCATTGGCGCCCCAAAGTGCGTACCGAACTGTAGATCAACCATCCTGAGAAAGCAGCGAGCCCCATCGTAAACACTGAAAACACGATCCCCACAATTCCCGAAAGCATCGGGACAGGCGGCAAAAACGGCACGTGCGGCGGCTGGAAAAAAACCAGAAAATATCCAATCATCTGCAACACGATTCCCAGGGTCGCACGTCTGTCGCGCTTGGCGTCCGGAGCTTGCGGGCCTCGTTTTCGGAAGATGAAAATGCCTGCGAAAAAGATCCAGCAGAGCATGACGCCTGCCAGAGTTACGAAAGCCAGCGGAGTTGGATTCGAGGTCATGGCGATCTCCCGTGAGAGAGTAACGTATCATTCGCCCCGGTGACGGACTATTGTGCCGCTTTTCCCTTGCCAGCCTTTCACAATAATTCGGAATCTGCTTAAATCGAATCAGGGAAACATCGCGCTGGTTGCGGTGTTCAAATTACCGTGGTTGATATTCACTCTCATATTCTCCCCGAAGTTGACGACGGCCCTAAGTCCTGGGATGTCAGCGTCGCAATGTGCCAAGCTGCCGCCGCGGATGGCATCACGCACATGGTCGCCACTCCGCATGCGAACGAGCGTTATAGCTATGATCGAGAGCACCTCAAGGACGTGCTTGCGCGCCTGCAGGAGAAGGCGGGTGATGCTCCGAAGCTCAGCCTGGGATGCGATTTCCACCTCTCCTACGAGAACATTCAGGACGCGCTGGCTCATCCCAAGCGTTACGTCATCGGGGAGACTCGCTATCTGCTGGTCGAGTTCAGCAACTACGGCGTCCCGCAGCAGACATCTGACTATTTTCAGAAACTGGGCGACTGCGGCATGACTCCCATCATCACGCACCCTGAGCGTAATCCGATCCTCCGTGAAAATCTGCAACGCGTCGTCGAGTGGGCAGAACAAGGTTGCGTCGTACAAGTCACTGGATCGTCTTTTACAGGCTTCTGGGGCGAGAAAACGCTTCGGGCCGCGACCTGGCTCCTCGAACACCAGGCGGTGCACGTGCTGGCCACCGATGCTCATGAGATGCAGAAGCGCATCCCGATTCTTTCCACCTCCCGCGATGCCGCGGCCGCGATCTGTGGGTCCGAAATCGCCGAAGCGCTGGTGGAAGACAATCCTCGAGCCATTATTGAGGACCAGCCACTTCCCTACTTCCCTCGTCCTGTCGCAACCAATTACAAGAAGAACTGATCTTCACACGAATGCGCCGAAGCCTCGTTCTGATCGTGGATAGGGAGTCCCGTTTAACTATGAAACGGTTCTATTGCGGGCTTGAAACGTTCGAAGTGGAATTTGCCGGGGACACTGGAGTTGCAGAGGCAGGAGCGCTGTTCGATGTGGTAGGCAACGACTCTGCCTTAGGCGCATCCGGCACAGTGGTCATCGCGCTCTCTGGATTGAGCAGGTGATCTTTGCTGGGGCCCAATCCAAGCTTAATCAAAGCGCGTGAATCAGGAACGGTCTTGTTCTGCCATCCGTTGTCGGCTTGATAACGCCGCATCGCAGCTTCACTTTCGGGAGTCCATGTTCCCGTCGGCTCTCCGCTCAAGTAATGTTCGCGGATAAGGGCTTCCTGGATTTTCTGGGCTCGGTCGGAATCAATCTTCTGCTGCCCACGAAGTTTGCCTGACTTCTTCCGGCGCGATGTGCTTCGTCCGGACGTGGATCGAGTCTTCGCGGAAGCTTTTCTGGTCACCGTCCGGGCTTTCGTACCGGACTTGGGCGTCTTCGACTTCGTAGAGTCAGTCTTCGAGGCTGAACTTCCGATTGCGGTCGAAGTGAATGCAAACGTGAACATCAGCGCAAAAATTGCGCCGAATCCGGCTTTTCGGATTCCGTTATGTAACGACACCAATAACCTCTTCAGCTAGCTTCGACGATCCCCATTGAAACGGAACGCCCGGCGAATACTGCCACTGTAATCATCTTCGATTCTGAAGTACAGTGCCAGCCCCGCCGGGCATACTTACATTACGGAAGTGTACCCGCCAGGAAGATGGTGCCGTCCTGTCGGTTCGATCCGCGTTGGCGCACGAGAAAGACCACGTCCTGCCCGCTCTTCATGCTGGATTCGAGTTTCGAAAAGTCATCTTCGCTGTTCACCGGCTGCTTGTTGATCTGCAGGATAATGTCGCCTCGGGCCAGATTGACATCTTCGGCGAACGAACCCGGCTTAACGTCCTGCACAATGACTCCCTTGCCCGATTCCATATCGAGCCGGTCTGCCATTTCCGGCGTCACTTTCCGAACAGTAACTCCGAACTTGCTCTGCTTCGGAGAGTTCTCGTCCCCGTTGCTCTGATCTTCGCCCAATCGCGCAGCGAACAGCTTCGAGCGATCCGCAGTAGTTACGGCCGCTTCCTGAGGCTTGCCATTCCGCAGGTAGCCAAGTTGAACCTTGGTGCCCGGCTTGCGAGAGGCAATGTAATCGACCAGATCCGATCCCTTCGCCACTTTCTTCCCATCTACGGTAGTGATCGTATCGCCGACTTTTAATCCCGACTGATCCGCGGGACTGCCCGCCACAACGCTCGAGATCGTCACTCCGCTACCCGAACCGTACACGCGAGCGATGGCAGGATTCTCCACCTGATCGAACATGATTCCGATCGATCCGCGCGAGACCTTGTGCTCGGGCCCGGTAAGCTGGTTATAGACGTCGACCACCGTCTTCGAGGGGAGCGCGAAACCGATGCCAGCATAAGCATTGGTCTCGCTCAGGATGGCAGTGTTGATGCCGATCACTTCGCCGTTCATATTGACCAGCGGCCCACCCGAGTTACCGGGATTGATCGCAGCATCGGTCTGAATGAAAGTCTGGAACTGGCGTCCTGGAACGATGTCTCGCCCCTTGGCAGAGACGATGCCGGCGGTTACCGTGCCGATCTGTCCGAAGGGGCTGCCGATAGCCAGCACCCAGTCGCCGACCTGCATGCTGTCGGAGTTGCCCATTTTGGCTGCCGGCAATGCGTGATCGATCTCAACTTTGATGACTGCGAGATCGGTCTCTTGATCGGTACCGATCACCTTGGCGTCATGCTGCACGCCGGGCGCGTCTTCTTCAAAGCGAACACGAATGCGATCCGCCTTGTCCACAACATGGCGGTTCGTCAGGATGTAACCCTTCGAATCAACAATTACACCGGAGCCCAGCGAGCGCTCGCGGATAGCTCCATCACCGGGACCTAATCCTTGACCTGGAGTTTGCCCGGGAGCACCGAAGAAGTGGTTGAAGAAGTCTTCCATTCCCCCGCCGCCTCCACCGCCTTCCTCATCGTCGTCGGGAGGAGTATTGCCACCTCGGCGCCGGCGTGAATTCTTGATGGTCGATTCGGTGTTGATATTGACGACACTCGGCTCTAGCTGTTTCGCGATCTGCGAAAACGCATTCGATAGTTGCTGTGGCGACGGCAAGGTCAGCGGCGTTGCGTCGCTGCTCTTTTGTCCCTCTTTGCCCTTCACTCCATAGGAGATGACCGTGCCAATCAGTATGCCCACCGACAGCGTAGCCAGAATACTCAGCGTGTAGACCCAACGGTGGGTCTTGATGCGCATCCACATTGCGCCGGAATCCATATGTCTACTTCCTCCGAAACTTGTAAACCCCTAATAGTATACCGATTTACGCAGCAAGGCCTGATTTGTAAGGGCTGGCGAGTGCGTTCTGAAGAGCGGGCTTTCCGCTAGTTAGACGCCCAAAAGCCGGCAAACGTTTGATGCCGGTTGAGGTTACTTTGCTTCGAAAATGGTCTTTCCCCCGACGACGGTTCGCAAGACTTTGGTCGCCAGTATCTTCTCAGGCGAAACCGCCGTTACATCTCGGTCCAGAACGATGAAGTCCGCCAGCATACCGGGCGTCAGCTTTCCCTTTTCTTTCTCGTCGAATTCTGCGAAGGCTGACCCGGACGTGTAGGCGGTAATCGCCTGATCGATGGTAATTCGCTGTGCGGGTATGTATTCCTGTTTCCCGTCCTCGCTCTTGCGGGTCACGGCCGCATACAGGCCACGAAATGGACTTACGGGTTCCACCGGATAGTCCGTTCCGAAGGCCAGCCCTACGCCCTTGTTTAGAAAGGCAAGCCAGGCATAAGAAGTCTGCGCCCGATTCGGCCCCAACCGGTCCTGCGCCCATCGCATATCGCTTAACACGTGCGAAGGCTGCATCGAAGCGATGATCTTGAGCTGTTTGAATTGAGTGAATTGTGCAGGAGCCACCACCTGCGCGTGTTCGATTCGCAAACGGAAATCGTCGCCACCGTTCGCAGCCTTGACGTGCGCGTCATGCGCTGCCTTCTCTGCTTCCGCGAAGGCGTCGAGCGCCATCTGCACGCCCTTGTCCCCGATGGCGTGAAACCCGATCTGGAAGCCCGCCAGCACTCGCTCCTTCGTCATGTCATTCAGCTTCGTTGCATCGTATCTGCGGCAACCCAGAATTCTTGGCATCGTCCGCGTATGGCTGTAGCATCGCCGCCGTGTGCGATCCCAGCGAGCCGTCCATAAATCCCTTGAGCATTCCCGTGCGCAGCATCAGGTCACTTTGCGGATGAGCGTCGCGCTTCCGTTTCAAATCCTCCACGGAATCGTCGAAAGGAAGCCATTCATAGATACGCGTGGTTAGCTTTCCTTCCTTCTCAAGTTGTTCGTAGAGCTGAAAATTCTCCCACTCGAGTGAGCCATCCTGCGCCGACGTAACACCATGCTCCGCCAAATCGGCGAGGGCGAGTTCAATTCCCTGCCGTCTCTGATCGTGTGTCGGCTTCGGGATCACCTGCTGCACCGCTCCTTGCGCGGTCTCACGCAGGATTCCCGTAGGCTCCCCGTTTTCGTTCCGATCAATATGGCCGCCTTGCGGATCCCGGGTCGCCAACGTAATGCTGCCCAGTTGCAGCGCGCGCGTGTTCGCAACCGCGATGTGGCCGTCGATCCTCGTAAGAAATACCGGGTGGCCGTTCGAAACTTCGTCTAGATCCCAGCGGCTTGGCGTAACCTTGACCGGCCAGAGAGTCTCATCCCAGCCTGCTCCCGTGACCCACTGCCCGGCTTTCGCTTCGTCGACTTTCTTTTGCAGGCGCGCTCGAAACTCCTCCAGCGACTTGACCCCTGTCATATCAACCGAGAGCTTGGTAAGTCCGGCGTCCGCCAGGTGCAAGTGAGCATCGTTGAAACCGGGCATCACAAAGTGTCCGGCGAGATCTACAACCTGCGTCTGCGGTCCCTTCAACTTCTGAATGTCAACGGCTTTCCCCACCGCCTGAATGCGGTCCCCACGCACGGCCATTGCCTCAGTACGCAAAATTGAACTGAACGGTGTGTCCGCCGGGACGCCCGTGTACACGTTGGCGTGAATGAATATGATGTCGGCCTTCGGCCCGGACTCCGCAGGCGCAGCGGTACTCTGCGCGGAACTGAACTCGCACAAACTGCTTATCAGTAATGCTGTGCCGAGTGTTGCCTTCATCCCCAGACTCATTCTCCCACCCCCGCCAGTGTCAACATCGTCAGCAGAATTCGCTTCAAAGCCAGTTCTCTACCATTCGAATCAAACCATTCCTGCAACGTGTGAGCCCCACCGCCCGAGCCCCCGCCACCGATCGCAACAGCTTCCAATCCCATAGAGAGCGGGATGTTCGCATCGGTCGAAGCTCGTTGCACCTGAGCCGTATTCGATAGCTGCCCGTCCACCGCACGCAAAACATGCAACATCCGCGCGGTCGGCTGCAACTCCCCCGCTGGACGATTCCCGATCACTACCACTTCGCAATTCACTCCCGAGGGACGCTTCTGCGCCGGCGAGCGCATCTCCGACATCATCGTTTCGTCCTCGACCGCGCGACTCGAGTGCCTGCCGCAGAGATTGTTCAAGACGTTCCATCTCATTCATCGAAGTCGAACGGATGTCGACCTTCATGCTCGCGGATTCCGGAATCGAGTTCACCGACGTTCCACCGCGTATCACTCCGATGTTGAAAGTGGTCTTCGGGCTCGAAGGGACAGTCGTCGATGTAAACGTGTCGATGGCCTTTGCCAGGATCACAATCGGGTTCGGCGCGCCAAAGTCGCTCCACGAGTGCCCGCCCGGGCCGCGGACAATCACTTCGAAGCGGCGGCTTCCCAGCGCCTCGGCCACGATCGTATCCGCGCCCAGCCCCGTCGAGAACCAGGCTGTACGCGATGGAATCCTTCCAGCGCGGCGTCGCAAAAATATGACGCATGCCCCGGAGATCGCCCTCTCCTTCTTCGCCGACGTTGCCGATAAACGACAAACGGCATCGCGTGGCGAATGCGCACAGCGCGCAATAAGGACGCGATCGCCAGCATTGCGACTACACCCGCTCCATTGTCAGAAACGCCAGGGCCATAAATGCGGCTGCCCTGCTGTCGAATATTCAACGGCGTGTTAGCAGGAAAAACGGTGTCGATGTGCGCGCTTAGTGCGATGTAGCGACGCCCAAACCCGGGATGAATGCCAAACACATTTCCCACATCATCAATCCGCACATCGTCGAGTCCGACCTCGCGGAAGCGCTCCGACAACCAGGCGGCCCGTGCCGATTCGCCAAACGGCGGAGCAGGAATTCGCGCCATCTCCATCTGCCAGTGGGTGAGCTGCGGTTCTTGGGTGCGAAACCAGTTGAAAGCCGACCGCACCTCAGGGGCGGCCGCCAGTCGCGCCACTTCCTGCTGTGCCTCCTGCGCCATCCCCTGCGTCGTAGAAGACCCAGGGCCGGCAGAATCCGGACGTAGTGGATTCGGGCTCATGAAGAGATATGCGTTAGTTTACAACCGTCCGCGAGGATTGAAGATTGGCAAGAAAAGCGCCCGGAGTTACCGAAGATACTGTATCGGATACGCGATTTTCATCTTCTATTTCGCGTCAGCGAGGTGTTTGCTTTCGATATCGGCGACGAGCGCACGAGTGGCGGGAGCATCGATCCCGTGGCGTTGAGCGCCCCGCAGAATCGGTCCGGCAATCGCATCGAGTTCCGGCGGGTTACCCTGCTCGACATCTTTCTGCATCGAACTGCGCATGGGCGCGGGCAACTTACGAGTTCCCGCGACCACCGCCTCAGCATCCACCTTAGCGCCTTCTGTGGATGCCACGGCACAGGCTTCCCGAACACACCCCTCCCACAGCTTGCCAAAAACTGGATGGTTCACTGTCACTCCGATCGGCTGTCCTGCCGCCGTCGTAGCCAGCGCAATCGGACGCAAGAAACACAAGCTTGCTCCACATGAGCGTCGCTTCATCATCCACAAATCGGCACTCAAACCCCGTCTTCTGCAAACCATCGAGCGTGGAACTGAGCAACCCTTTACCTGAGGAATGCACATTCAGCCGCGCAAATGGGGACCGATGTACGATGTGTCCCGGCGCAACCCTCTCCGCTTCAACCGCGATGGTGGCTGGAATGATTTTCTTGTTACCGAATTTGCTTCGCAGCAGATTGAGATGGTCGATTCCGTTGAGCAACGGAACAATGGCTCCGACCGATTCCGGTGCCGCAATCGCGCTAAGAGCCCCCGTCAACTGCGTCGCCTTCACCGCAATCCACAACACATCGACGGCAGGCACCGTCGCGCTGCAAGAAACCGGCACGCTGAAATTTCCAAACGCACTCTCAAGCTTAAGCTGCTCCGGATATTTGCTGAGCGAATCCGCTCTGACTACCAACGAGACGGAGGCCCCATCTCGCGCCAGACATGCGCCCATGAGTCCGCCGACTCCTCCCACTCCAAGGATCGCGTGTCGCAGTGGCTGAGGCATGACTTATTTCTCTGAGGACGAGGTAGGGACACACTCGAGAATTTCCGCATCCGTCAGAGTGTGGTCGCTCTTCTTGGCCATTTGGTAGATGCGGTCCACGACGTCGTCAGCCGCTGGAATGCCGCGCCGTTCCAGCCAGAACAGCACGTTGGACTTCCCGCTCATCGGACCGACATCGATGACTTGGTCTAGTCCGAAAACGTGCGAAGGCACGCCCGAATACACGGTGTTAGCGAGAATGACATCGTTTTTGTGATAAGCCTTGATGATCGCCGCTGCGTGAACTCCCGTAGCCGTGCGGAATGCATCGTCTCCCACCACCGGATAATTCGCCGGGATAGGCACCCCCGTGGCCCGTGATACCGCCTGGCAATATTGCTTCAGCTTAGTCAGATCCTGCTGGTCCCACGGCGCCAGTCCCATTAGCTTGAGATTGACCAGCATCTGGTCGAGTCTGGGTGTTTCCCACGCGTTCGCCCAGCCCGATGGCGCAACCGTGTACGCAGTTCGCCCCAGCGATAATCGCCGCCATCGAATTCGCAATGGCCAAGCCGCGATCACTATGCCCGTGCCAGTCCACTCGAACTTTCGCTCCGGACGGCTTGACCACCTGCTCGATCACGAATCGCACCAGCGACAGCGCTCCCATCGGCGTAGCATGTCCCGCAGTATCGCAAATGCAAATCGCTCGCGCGCCGCAATTGATTGCCGTCGCGTAAAGCCGCTTCACTGTCTCGGGATCGCACCGGCTCGTATCCTCGGTGACATACATCACGTCTAGCCCGAGCGAAACTGCATACTTGACGGCCCTTTCGGTCGTCTGCAGAAGAAAGTCGTCGGTCCATCCTTCTGTGAACCTGCGGATCGGGCTCGATCCGATGAATGTCGCAGCCTCGATCCGCAGCCCGGTTTTCTGCACGATGTCAGCGATCGGCCGAATATCGTTCTCGTGCGTACGCGCCGCGCAATTCGCCTGAATCTTCATTTTGTGCGCGGCAATCTCGCGAGCCAGCGCGGTGACGGCCTCAACTGCACGCGGACCCGCTCCCGGCAGTCCAAGGTCGAGAGCGTTGATGCCCAACGCCTCCATCAAATGAAGGATCTCAATCTTTTCCGCTATCGAAGGATCGCGCACCGAAGGCGATTGCAGCCCGTCCCGCAAGCTCTCGTCATTCAACAACACCGGTCCCGGGGGCTTCAACCCCGGAGGGAAGTTCTGGTTCCAGTCGTAAATGAGTTCGGAAGTATTCATGGGAAGAGGGTTTTTGCTTTTCGCCTTTGGCTGTTGGCGCTCAGCTCTTAGCTTTCAGCCCTTAGCCTCCTGCGTACGGCTTAAGCTCAACGCAAGCCGGCATGCGAAAGAATGCCGTGATCAAGAGATCCCCAGAACCTTACAAGAGCTGAAAACCAACAGCTAAAACCTACTTCTCCTTCGGCGGAAGCGTCAGTCCGAAGACCGAGATCATGCCCTCACCGGCCACGTTAGTTTTCGCCTCGCCCGGAGTCGGTAAATACAGCGCCTTGCAGTTCTCGCAGCGGTAAACTTCGGCCTTTGGTCCCCAGGCCTTTTCCACGTCCCCACACTCGCGTTCCACCGCATCGGTCATGTAGAACCAGAGCTTAAGGTGTCCGCCGCAGAATTTTCCCTTGGCATCTTTCTCGTTACACGCGCGCTGCCCGGCCTTCTTGATCTTCACTTTGTGGTTGGGAAGTTGCTGGACGTTCTGCGATACAGAAGGAGTGACTTCGCTGGATGCCAAAAGGACGTACCCCTCGTTCGTGTGGCGAAACCCGCCGGATTCGGCCTTACGCCGTCATTGTAACCGAAACAAACCCGCCGACGCCTCTGCTAGTCTGTTACCTTCCGACACGTTCGGTCGCGGAATACTCGACGCAAGAATGATCACCATTGTTTCAGGCCTGCCTCGTTCGGGCACCTCCTTAATGATGCAAATGCTGGTAGCGGGCGGCATGCCTCCCTTGGCCGATGGCGAACGCAAGGCCGACACCGACAATCCTCGCGGATATCTCGAGTGGGAGCGCATCAAGCAGTTGCCCAACAATCCCAGCATCATTGCTGAGGGCGAAGGTAAAGTCGTCAAAGTTATTTCCCGACTCCTGCTCTCTCTTCCCAGCGGACACGAGTACCGCGTCATCTTCATGCAGCGTCCTTTGCCCGAAGTGCTCGCCTCGCAGGATGCGATGATGCGCCGGCGCGGTACCTTCAAGGACGGCGCGAATTCCGCCATCATGGCCGCGGCCTTCGAGAAGCACCTGCGCGAAGTGTATGCCTGGTTTGGCGGCAAGCCCTATGTCCACTCCCTCCTCCTCCCGTATCATGATGTCCTGAAAAATTCGCAAGCGATCTGTCAGAGACTGATAGATTTTGTGGGGCTTCCTTTAGATGTTCAAGCGATGACCGAACAGGTAGACGCATCGCTCTATCGCAATCGCGCAGAGTGAAAGGGACGCGAAGCATGCCAAGAAAGATACGAACGAGCTCAGCGACGAGGAGCCGTGCAGGCGCATCCGTCGCAACCCGGTGTGGTGAGCCGCGAGAACGCCGAGCACTACCGTTGGGGCACCGACTGCGATGCCTGGTATCTAGTCAATCATGAAAATCTCAGCGTCATCGAAGAAGTCATGCCTCCCGGCGCCGCCGAGCTTCGCCACCATCACGAGAAGGCGCAGCAGTTCTTCTACATCCTCAACGGTGAAGTTTTGATGGAGATCGAAGGCGAAACCACGCTTGTCGGCGCCGGATGCGGCATACGCGTTCTCCCGGGAAAGCGCCACCAGATCCGCAATCCCTCGTCAGGCCCGGTTCGCCTGCTGGTCATCTCTCATCCCAAGAGCCACGGCGATCGCTTCAACGAGAAGTAACTCTGCGCTCCGGCGACTAGCTCAGACCTCAGAGTTGTTTCCTTCTCACGACTCCAGCGGCCCGTAAGCCTCCAATCACTCGCTTCCGAACTCCGGATGCAAATTGCAGATCAAGAAATCCCTCCATCTGCTTGCGGAAACTTTCCCCGTATCCGTGCCACCAGACCTTCTTCATTCCGGGCATCAAATCGATATCCACGTATTTCATTCGGACCATTTCGTCGAGACCATAACGCCCGTGCGTCCGTCCTACTCCGCTGTGCTTCACGCCGCCATGCGGAGCCTCGCTGATCCCGAAACACGAGATCGCATCGTTCACCATCACCGTCCCGGCCTGGATTCGCCTCGCAATCCGCTCCCCGCGCTTCGAATCGCTGGTCCAGACGCTTGCAGCCAAGCCGTATTCGGAATCGTTCGCCAGCGCGATCGCTTCCTCCTCTTTCTCAAATGGCATGATCGGCAATACCGGACCGAAAGTTTCCTCGCGCATAATCCGCATTGCGTGATTCACGTCGGCAATGACAGTCGGGGCGTAGAAATTCTCGCCCAAGGTTCGCAGCCGCTCGCCTCCAGCAAGGACTCGGGCTCCTCGAGCCTTGGCATCCTCGACGTGAGATTCCACAATCTGTACTTGCCGTTCATGGATCATTGGCCCAACATCGGTATCGCCATCCACTCCGGTTCCCACGCGCAACCTCGCCGTCTTCGCGGCACAGGCCATCGCGAAAGACTCGTACAAGCTGCTATGCACGTAACACCGCTCGACAGACAGACACGTCTGACCTGCATTCACGAAGGCGCCCCAAACTGCCGCGCTGGACGCAACATCCACATCCGCATCATCGAGCACGAGCATCGGATCCTTACCACCCAACTCGAGCACAACCGGAAGTAGGCGCTCCACTGCGTCCGCAGCGATTTTCTTTCCGGTCGCAACGCTGCCCGTGAACACCAACTTATCGATGCGCGATCGCACCAACGCTGCCCCCGCCAAACCCTCACCGACCACAACCTGGAAGACATCGTCGGGCACTCCTGCTGCATGCAGCAGTGCAGCCAATTCCAGCGCCACCAGCGGCGTCAACTCGGATGGCTTCAGCACAACTGCGTTCCCGGCCACCAGCGCCGCGATCGTTTCAGTCGCAGGAATCGAAAATGGATAATTCCACGGCGAAATGATTCCGATCACGCCATGTGGTTCGCGGACCAAAAATCCCTTCTTTAACTTGGTGGCAAGATTCCCATGCGGTACCGGTTCATCTCGCAGCAGGTTCCAGGCGTGGTCAATGAGAAACCGTGCCGCGTCCAGCACAACCAACACCTCCGTCACGAGCGCCTCGGCCAGCGGCTTTCCAGCCTCTCGTGTAATGGCCATCGCGATCTCGTTTTTCCTTTCGTGCACTCTCTGCTGAAAACCGCGCAATATCTCGATTCGCCGTCGCGGGCCGGCTTCGGCCCAAGCGGGCTGCGCTCGATGCGCTCGCGCAACCGCAGCTTCGATTTCCAACTCCCCAGCACACTCGAGTTCACCCAAGACTTCGCCGCTCGCCGGATTCACGGAAGCGATCTTTCGGACCGAGACTTGTAAATCAATTGCCATATTCAAAACATATCCTGCAAGCCTCGTTCTCGATATACCGGTCATGTATTGGGCCACAAACACTGCCGCAACGATGGCAAACTCGAGTAGCACGAGCCACCACCTTTCGCGGGCCTTTTGCTGCAATGAAGTTTCCGTCATATAGCTGTCATTTCGTCGATTTGAAGGGTCTCAGTCGACAGCCACGACCTCTCAATATTCCACGTTCACCAGATAATCCGCTTGCCGGTGCAGTGGCGCCCGCCTCGGAGCGTTTGCGCGCTTCGATAATCCGGCTTACATCCTCAACCGCCATAGTGCCGCGGCCGAAGGATGAAAGTACCAACCAAATTCCTCACCATGTGGTGCAGAAATCCCGACCCGCGAACCACGTATACCAACTCGTCGCTCATCCGCTCCCATAACGACGAAAAAATCGTTCGTACATTTGAAACTGGTTCGCCGTTTCTCCCGCGTTCGGGATCAACTGCGGCGAAAGATGTGAAGTCCTTTTCTCCAACAACCACCGCTGCCGCTTTGCACATCGCGTCTTCGTCGAGCGGATAAGGATAGTGCCACACGTAGCGCGCCAGAAATGGCGGACAGATTGACCCTCGATAGATTCGGTAGCGATAGGTCTTGGCGTGCGCGGAGTGCCGGGCATGAAACTCAGCAGGCATCTCTTCTACCGCCAGCACTCGAACCGAGCCGGGCAGGATATCGTTGAGCGCTTTCACAAAATTTTCTGTGGGGACGGAAGACTCCGTGACAAATGTCACCACCTGCGCCAGCGCATGCACGCCCGCATCGGTCCGCCCCGATCCTTGCGGCAATACCTTTTCTCCGCTGACGCGTCCAATCGCTGAGGCAAGTGTGCCCTGCACCGTCGTGGCATCCGGCTGCACCTGCCATCCGGAGAATTCGGACCCGTCATATGCGAGGATCAGTTTGAGATTGCGCATGCGATCTTTCGAGTCCTGCACCGGGTTCGAGTCATCCAAAGCATTTTCTGGGCCTGCGGCAGTTCACCGAGTCAATGGGGATATACGTCGCTGCATTTCCAGTCAGATATACTAGTCGGTTTCCGAGGAGTTCCGGATGCGATCACCAGTTCTAGTGTCGAGCCATCCTCGGAATACCGTCGCCCGGAGAACAGGACGGGGAGCGTAGAAGTGGGAAGATAGTCCTTAATCCCGCTTTTCAGGAACCTTCCGCCGCTCCTATGCGTATCAATGCCTGAGTAGGTCTCTATTTCCAGTTTTGGAATGGACGGGTCAGGCAGAACCCGAACATTTTTGTGACATGTATTAATCATAGGTTCTAACGATTGGAGATGAGTAGATGCCATTCGCACGTTTAGCCTCCGCTACCCGGCTGGCCGCCATTGGAAGTTTATCCTCGGCTCTCGCGCTCTCGTGTTGGGCCCAGCAGGCGCAGACTGCTCCGGCAGCAGATAATTCGTCGGAAACACGCCCAGTCCCGGCGTTGAATTACTCTCAGCCCGCGTCGCACTTCCCGAATCCGATCAATCCTTACTTGCCGCGCCACGTGGATGCGCCGAATCTCGCGAACACGTCGCGCATCGATGGCCTCATGCACGATGGCAAGCTCTACTTGTCGTTGAATGACGCTATCGCTCTTGCTCTCGAGAACAATCTGGATCTTGCAATCGCCCGCTACAACCTCAACATTGCGGATACCGACGTCCTGCGCGCGAAAGCCGGAGCCCAGATCCTCGGCGTTCCTCTCGGCATCGTGCAGAACACGCCCGGCGGCGGTGTCGGGGGAATCGGAACCCAGGTCGGTTCTGGAACCGGTGGTACCAGTCTTGGCGCAGGCGGCGCTGGCGCAGGTGCGGGCGGATTGGTCAGTTCCACTGCCGGCGGTTTGTTCGGTCCGTTCATCACCAGCTTCGATCCGGTCCTTAACGGCCTCTTTCAGAATGATCACGCCAGCTTCATTCCAACCAGCCCCTTCGCAGGCAGCTATCAAGGAACAACGACCGCGAACTTCACTTACAACCAGGGCTTCCAGTGGGGAACGAATCTCGCCGTCGGGTTCAACAATACGCGGACTTCCAGCAACAGCGCGTTTCAGACGGTGAGTCCGGCGCTAAACTCCAACTTCCAATTCAGGTTAACGCAGCACTTGCTGCAGGGCTTTGGATTTGCGGCCAACAACCGTTTTATCCGCATCGCCAAAAATAACCGCGAACTCTCAGATGTGGCTTTCCGGCTGCAGATCATCACCACCGTCGATCAGATCGAAAACATGTACTGGGATCTGGTATATGCCTACGAGAATCAGCGCGTGAAAGAAGAGTCGTTAGCGTTCTCGCAGAAGACCCTGTCCGACACCAAGAAGCAAGTTGAAATCGGTAGCCTCGCTCCGATTGAAGCAGTGCGAGCGCAAAGCACGGTTGCGGCTGACCAGCAGGCTCTTAACCGTCGCGAAGACCAATCTTCAGCTGCAGCAATTGATCATGAAAAACGCCCTCAGCCGCACTCTTCATGATCAGACTCTTGCCCGTGCAGACGTGATTCCGACTTCGACGATGGAAGTTCCCGAGAACGAGCAGGTTCAGCCGATTGAAGATCTGGTCAACGACGCGTTGCGTCATCGTGCAGAGCTTGTCGAATCACGCATCCAGTTGAACAGCCAGGAGCTCAGCAACAAGGCATTGCGTAGCGCGCTGCTGCCAACTCTGGATGTCTTCGCCTACTACGGAGGCTCCGGTGTAGGCGGCGCTCAGAATCCGGCCAACCTTTGTTTGGCGCCGAATCAGCCATTCTGCGCGTCGGCCAATCCTGATCCCGCGCTCAGCCAAAATCCATTAACACCCGCGACTAGCTATACCTCCACTCTGAATCAGCTCGTAAACTCCAGCGCTCCAGATAAAGGCGTTGGATTGCAGCTGAACATTCCCCTACGCAATCGCGCTGCTCAGGCTGTGCAGGTCCGTGGCGAACTCGAATACCGTCAGGCGCAGATGGCGTTGCAGCAGACCGAGAACCGGGTCAGCATCGAAGTTCGGCAGGCTCAGTTTGCAGTCGAGCAGAATCAAGCCAGCGTAGCCTCCGCAAAAGCTGCGGTCGACTATGCCACGCAATCTCTTGACGCCGAGCAGAAGAAGTATCAGTTCGGCACGTCGACCACGACGGCGGTTCTGCAAACCCGCAGTGCGTTGGCCAATGCGGAATCCACTCTTATGTCGGCGATGGCTGCTTATGAGAAGTCCCGCGTTGAACTTGATCGCGCCATTGGCACGCTGCTCGATCACAACGGCATCAGCATCGATGACGCTGCTCACGGGCAGGTCACGCGCATGCCCGCAGTGCCCTACGCGGCGCCGCGCAAAGACTTGCCTAACACCTCGCCAACGGCTCCTCCTCCAGCGGCGCCACAGCAACAGTAGCCGTATCGTATCCTTCGTAACCCCGGCTCTCGTGCAAGCACATGAGAGCCGGGGTTCTTCTTTTGCACGCAATCATTGCGCGCGTCCGATACGGTCTGGTCACAATTCTTTACAATCCCTCGCGCTTTCCCTGAAACTTCTCCCGCTAAGATGAAGTGACAGTTTGTTGTGCCTTGCATCCAAGAGTGTCACTGCTGGCAGCCTTATTGTTACCGGGCGTGCTGGTTTTCTGTTCAAGGAGAAAGCTCATGTACTCACGGCGTTTGATCTCTGTTGTGCGGCTGTTGCCGCTATGGCTCGGCTTCGCGATTCTGGTCGGGACGCTTCCGACATCGGTTCGCGCGCAGATAGTTCCATCTGCGCCTCCGTCGCAATCCGCGACAACGGCGGCTCAACCGGAAGTTGTCCATTTGAAGGACTACTCGAAGCCGCGCTCGGCATTTCCCAATGTCTTGCAGCCATATACGCCGCAGGAGATCGCGCCACCGAACCTGGGGAACTCCCCGCGCATCGATTCGCTGATGAAGGACGGCAAGATTTACTTATCGATCGCTGATGCCGTGGCATTGGCGCTGGAAAACAATCTCGATCTCGACCTCGCGCGTTACAACTTGAACATCGCCGATGCCGACCTGCTTCGCGCGAAGTCCGGCTCAAGCATTCTCGGAGTGAATACCGGCATCGTGCAGAACACGCCTGGCGGCGGTGTTGGAGGTCTCGGCGGTGCGGTCGGATCCGGCACGGGAGGCACAACCGTCGCTGCTGGAGGCGCTGGAAGCGGCACGAATGGTTTAGTCAGTTCGACTCTGGGTATCGGCTCTCCACTGACGAGTTTCGATCCTGTGCTGTCCAGCAACCTACAGCTCGACAAAAACAACACTGAGTCCACGAGCCCATTCAGTCCTGTTCCGGTTCTGTCGCAGAACACTTACACCGGCGACGTGGGCTACAGCCAGGCATTTCCCTGGGGAGGCACGCTTACCGGCGCATTCAATAACACACATCTGACCACGAACAGCACCACGAGCTTGCTGACGCCGCAGCTTGGCTCGAACTTCCAGCTTCGCTTTTCGCAAAACCTGCTGCAAGGTTTCGGATTTCTGCCCAACACACGCTTCATCCGCATCGCGAAGAATAACCGCGAGATCTCCGATGTCGCATTCCGCTTGCAGATCATCACGACCGTCGACCAGATTGAAAACATGTATTGGGATCTCGTCTACGCGTTCGAGAACGTACGCGTGCAACAGGAGTCGTTAGCGTACGCACAGAAGGCGCTTGAGGACGCGAAGCGACAGGCGCAGGTCGGAACCGCGCCTCCGATCCAGGCGGTGAGCGCCCAGAGCACGGTTGCAACCGATCAGCAGAATCTGATCGTGGCGCAGAACAACCTGCAACTCCAACAACTGCTGATGAAGAACGCTCTCAGCCGCAGCATCGAAGATCCGGTGCTCGCCGAGGCGGATTTGATTCCGACTTCGACTGTGCAATTGCCTCAACAGGAACCAGTCATTCCGATCCAGGACCTAATCAATGATGCCCTGCAACATCGCGCTGAGCTGGTGGAGACGCGGATCGATCTGAACTCGCGCGACATCAACAACAAAGCCGTGCGCAATGCCATGCTGCCGACTCTCAGCGCCTTCGCTTACTACGGAGGTTCAGGCGTTGGTGGATCCGTGAACCCTGAGTGCACTTTCGGCGGAACCCCTTGCTCAACCCTCGCGACACTGCCTCCGGCATTCCAGAACACGAACTCCGTAGGGTA
The DNA here is from genome assembly GCA_963712365.1 of uncultured Acidobacteriota bacterium. Taxonomy (GTDB): domain Bacteria; phylum Acidobacteriota; class Terriglobia; order Terriglobales; family Acidobacteriaceae; genus Sulfotelmatobacter. The sequence goes on along the minus strand of CAVQHO010000013.1, from coordinate 269,446 downwards.
CGGCTCGACACTCAACCAACTCGTGAACGCGACTGCTCCTGACAAAGGCGTTGGACTCTCGCTGAATATCCCACTCCGCAATCGTCTGGCGCAATCCAATCAGGTGCGAGCGCAGCTCGAATACCGGCAGGCGCAGGTTCGCCAGCATCAACTCGAGAACCAGGTGCGGATCGAAGTTCGCAATGCCCAGTTTGATGTGAGGCAAAATCGCGCTGCGGTCGAAGCCGCGCAATCGGCCGTCGATCTAGCTCGACAGACGCTGGATGCGGACCAGCAGAAGCTGCGCGTAGGACTCACGACGCAAACCACAATTCTGCAAGACGCAGCCACGCTCACGACAGGCGAGTCGAACCTGGTTTCAGCAAAGGCTGCTTACGAGAAGTCAAGGATTGAGTTGGATCGCGCAACGGGACTGCTGCTTGATCACGCAGGCATCGACATCACGGATGCGACGCGTGGACAGGTTACGCACTTGCCGAGTGTTCCCTTCGTCGCGCCACGTCAGGATGTGCCAACGACACCGGCGAACAACGCTGGCCCAACCGGAGGGCAGATGTAGTTCGCGATGACTGAGGCTCAGACTTCGGCGAGCTCTTCTTCGAGAAGTTGCTTGTTGTAGAGATCGCTGTAGTATCCGTTGCGCTCGATGAGTTCGTCGTGAGTTCCAAGTTCGACGATGCGTCCGCCGTGAAGAACGGCGATACGGTCGGCATTGCGCACGGTCGAAACCCGGTGCGAGATGAAGATAGTGGTTCTTCCCTGCATCACGTCGCGCAGGTGGTTGAGAATCTTGTCTTCGGTCTGCGTATCAACGCTGGAGAGCGCGTCATCAAGAATCAGTATGCGCGGGTTGCGGATCAACGCGCGGGCGATTGCGGTGCGCTGCTTTTGTCCGCCGGAAAGAGTAATTCCCCGCTCGCCAACCACAGTGTCATAACCTTCCGGGAAGCTTTCGATGTCGGCTGCGATGTTGGCGGCGCTCGCGGATATCCGAATCTCTTCATCGCTAGCAGAGTCGACGCCAAGAGCAATGTTGTCGCGGATGCGGTCGCTGAACAAGAACGTCTCCTGGGGCACAAAGCCAATGTTGCGCCGCAGCGATTGCAATGAGTAATCGCGTACCGGACGATCGTCGATCAGAACCATCCCGGGATCCGCGTCGTAAATGCGCGGGATGAGATCAACCAGCGTGGTCTTTCCGGATCCGGTCGGTCCGACGATTGCAAGGCTTGTGCCGGCGGGAATCCGCAAGTTGACGTCATGCAGGACTTGCTTTCCTTCGTAGCTGAAGTTCAATCCGCGGAACTCAATCTCGCCGACCATCTCCCGATCCTTTGCGCCAGGAGCGTCTTGAATCTCTGACTCTTCGTTCATGATCTCGTTGATACGAATCAAGGATGCGGTTCCGCGCTGGAAGATATTGATCACCCATCCGAGAGCGATGATTGGCCACGTGAGTTGCACCATGTAGGTGGTGAACGAAACGAATTGTCCGACGCTCATCGAACCGTCGAGGTTCAACCGCGTGATGATTCCGGGATTCGAAGGAACGAGACTTGTGACGCGGGTGAAAGTGGATTGTCCGGCGAGCACTTCACGACCACCGAGCCAGAGAACCAGAACGACGGCACAACCAAGCATCAGTTCGAGCGTAGGCCAAAGCATTCCCATCAGGCGAACGAGTTTCAGGCTACGGCGAATGTATTCGTCGTTCTCTTTCTCGAAAGACGCAATCTCAGCCTCTTCCTGCACGTAGGCGCGAATGAGGCGAGCACCGGAAAAATTCTCCTGCGCACGCGCCGAGATGTCGGAGAACATCGCCTGAATGCGTTCGAAGCGCTCGTGAATGCGGCGTCCGAAGGTCTGGATCACGATGCTGACCGCGGGCAGCGGCAGAAACGTAAACAAGGTCAGCCAAGGACTGATCGAGATCATGAACGCCAGCGCGCCTGCGGTGTAGACGATGGTGTTGGCCGAATACATGATCGCGGGACCAAGCAGCATGCGCACTGCGTTGAGGTCGTTAGTCGCGCGAGCCATGATGTCGCCAGTGCGATTGCGCTGGTAGTAGGAATAGCTCAGGCTTTCGAGGCGCGCGAAAAGGTCATTGCGCAGATCAAACTCGATGTCGCGAGAGATCCCGATCACAATCCAGCGCGTGAGGTATTGGAAGATGCCTTTCGTGAAGGCGATCGCGAGCAGCATTCCTGCCCAGAAAAGAAGTTTGTGGCGCGTTACGCCTGTGTGCAAGTCGTCGGTTGTTTTGCCCACGACGAGGGGAAAGAGAATCCAGATTCCGTTGAAAAGAAAAACGCAAATTGTGGCAATAACGAAATTCCAGCGGTAGCGCTTGAGGTACGGCAGCAACGGACGCAGGCTTTTAAGAAACATGCAAAGTCAGTAGATGAAATTGTAGCAAGCAAGGTGCAAGGGATTTGGGGTACGAGGTCCAGCTTTGCTGAAAGAACACCCGAGCGGCTGTCCGCACATTTTTGCTCTGATTTTCGGCGGTGGAAATCTATGCGAAATATTTCTGGAAATGCCTGATTTTTGACGGTTTTTTCTGTGGACCGTTTTGGGAATTCTCGGGAATGGCTGGGTATCCCCCTCCCCTCCCCCTCGCGAAAGCCTTGACTGGCGCGGCTTTCGCAGAAACGCTCCGCAAAATCTTGAGCGCCTAAGGGTTAGAGATCAAAATCTTGATAAAGAAGCAGTTATCCAGATTTTTTGGACGGCTCATTCTACGCTCACGCCCTGACCATAATCTGCTTGCATCGCTGTGGAGCACAAGGTCAGATGTCACAGAGGTGTGTGGAAAAGTAGAGGCGACTCTTCACGTCACGCCTCGGAGTCTACGTCGCCTTGTCGTCAGCTGCGGGCTGCCAAAGCTCAACCCGGTTTCCTTCCGGATCGGTGAACCAGCCGAATTTTCCAAAGTCGTAGCTTTCGCGTTTGGGATCGACCGTGACACCTGCGTTTGTTAAGCGGTCCAGCAATCCATCCAGGTCATCCACCTGGAGATTGATCATCGTTGGCTGTGCAGTAGGAAAGTATCCATTATCTTTCTTGAAGAAGGCGAAGACGACCTGGGCGCGCTGCACCGAGGCAGGAAACGTGAACGACCCTTCGGACCTCTTCAGACCGAGGTGCTGCTCGTACCATTGATACAGCGCTTCTGGATCATTCGCTCGAACAAACGCGCCGCCAAAACCGGTGACCGAACCCATGCAACCTCCTAACGAGTGGTTTGTGCAGAGTTTACGCCTGAAAGTCGGGGAGTGGGGAGGAACCTAACAGAATTCAGAATGGGGCTCTGAACACGCTCCTTGTCCTGTTGAGTTAGGACGCCAACCACAAAGCGTCTCAATCAGAATCACTGGGTCTGTGCATCGAGCCGATCATCTTTCCTGCGGGCTCTGATCATTCCTATCTGGCAGGTTGTCGTCTCACTCAGGATTTCGCATCACTAACCAAGTCTGAAGAAGCCGACCGCTTGTGAACGCGGTGCCCAACCGATCGATGGTTCTTGTCCTCGGCGGTCACGACCTATGCGACGGGTGTTCGGTTTGATGTTTTTCGTCATTGTTTTGCGGCTTTCGCGGCGATCTCTTCCACCAGCGTATACGGATCGCGCTTGTGTTCGGCGACTTCTTGCGCGAGGGCTGTTACTCTTCCGTCTCCCAACACAGAGCGCGCTCTTTCAAGCATGACGTCTCGCAGCATCTCCACCAGACGTTGCTGCCAATTCTCTACGCTCTTCTTGAGCGCCCGATTCTCTTTCTGCAAATACACTTCGTAGTCCGAGACCGATGCCGCCAGCTCTTCCACTCCGCTGCCTTCGCTAGCTACTGTCTTTACGATCGGAGGTGTCCAGCCGTCGTGTCGCGTCGCCAGCGACTGCAACGCGCGAATCTCGCGCTCGACTCTTTCGGCTCCATCGCGATCGCTTTTGTTAATCACAAAGATGTCGGCAATCTCCATAATGCCCGCCTTGATGGTCTGTACGTCGTCACCCATGCCGGGCACGAGAATTACGACCGTGATGTCGGCCAGGCGCACAACATCAATTTCATCCTGCCCGACACCGACCGTCTCGATGAGAATGACGTCGCGTCCGGAGGCGTCGAGCACCGTGGTGACGTCAGCCGTAGCACGCGCCAGCCCACCGAGGGATCCGCGCGTCGCCATGCTGCGAATGTAGATTCCCGCATCGGCGAAATGGTCCTGCATGCGGATGCGGTCCCCGAGAATCGCACCCCCCGTGTACGGACTGGTCGGGTCGACGGCGACGATGCCAACCGTGCGATCGTCCTTGCGATAGTGCCGCGCCAGTTGATCGACCAGCGTGCTCTTCCCGGCGCCGGGAGCGCCAGTCAGTCCGATTACGCGGGCCCTACCACTGTGAGGAAAAATGGCTTTCAGCAGCTCGGACCAGCCGTCACGACGGTTTTCGACAGTCGAGATCGCACGAGCGAGCGTGCGCGCATCGCCGGAGCGGAGCGAATCGATCATGGCTTGGAGAGTGGAATTCAAACCACCAGTGTAAAGCAGGCAAGAGGCGAGAAGAAAAACATGCTTCGTGCGCGTAAAAGAGACGATCGTCTGGACGTGGCGATGCCGGAAGGGTCAATATCGGAAGGGCGCCCCACCTCGGCGCAGAATTTGCCGGAAGGGGAGTTCGTTAATCTTTCAACAACTGCCGCGCGATTACCAACCGCTGAATCTCGCTGGTGCCCTCTCCGATCGTGCACAACTTCACATCGCGATAGAACTTCTCCGCCGGATAGTCCTTGATAAAGCCGTACCCGCCGTGTATTTGCACGCCTTCATTTGCACAGCGCACCGCCACTTCGCTGGCATAGAGCTTCGCCATGGACGACTCCTGCGTCGTCTTCATGCCTGCATCTTTCATGGATGCAGCCCGCATGGTGAGCAGCAGAGCCGCGTCAATTTCTGTAGCCATGTCGGCGAGTTTCCACTGAATTGCCTGGAAGTCGCTGATGGCTTTGCCGAATTGGTGACGCTGCTTGGAATATTTCAGCGCCGCTTCGTAAGCTCCTTCCGCCATTCCTAACGAGAGCGCCGCGATCGAGATGCGACCTCCATCGAGAACGCGCATCGCATCCGGAAAGCCCTGACCCTCGGCACCCAGGAGATTTTCGGCGGGGACCATGCAGTCTTCGAAGATCAGCTCCGCGGTGTCACTGGCGCGCAGCCCGAGCTTGTTCTCTTTTTTCCCAGGCCGGAAGCCTTTCGTATCTTTCTCAACTACGAACGCGGAGATTCCGTGCGTATGCGCCGCGCGATCGGTTACCGCGAGCACCACCACCACATCCGCATAGTGCCCATTCGTACAGAAAGTTTTGTTTCCGTTGAGGACCCAATTATTTCCCTTGCGGACGGCCGACATGCGCGCGCTACCCGCATCCGATCCGGAAGAAGGCTCGGTCAGGCCCCACGCACCGATGAATTCTCCGGTCGCGAGTTTGCTGACGTATTTCTTCTTCTGCGTCTCGTTTCCAGCCAGGAAAATGTGGTTCGAACAGAGAGATGTATGTGCTGCCACGATGATTCCGACCGAACCGTCGACGCGCGAGAGTTCCTCGATCGCGGTCACGTATTCGACGTAGCCCATGCCCGCACCGCCGTACTCCTGGGGAAAGACAATTCCCAGCATCCCGAGCTTGCCCAATTCCTTGACGGTCGCGAGAGGGAATTCCCCCGCTTCGTCCCACTTCATCACGTTGGGCCGGATCTCGCGCTCGGCAAACTCGCGCACACTTCTCTTCAATTGCAATTGCTCTTCGTTCAGCTGGAAATCCAAATTGCCTCCAAGGTTGAGGACGTCTTCAGAGATTGCGGCAGCAAGCGCTTACGAGCCGGAATTCGATTAGATCATAGCGCCGAGACTGGAAAGAAGTTACCTGCGGACAAAACTCGGACCAGAGCGCAAACCATCATGAATACTGACGATTCTAAGCACTAGGAAGGATCGCCCTACCGACCGGATGGTCTGGCAAATTCAGCGTCACCTTACAGTTGGCGATTCGGGAAGAGCAATGAAGCGCTCGAAGACTTCGTTCGAGAAAAGTCGCCCGCGAGATGTGAGTCGAACGAAGTCTCCATAAAATTCAAGCAGACCCTCAGAGATGAGCTCGTGGATTATTGGCTCGAAGTTCTGGAATAGATCTTCTCCGAAAATGGGAGCTAATTCGCGAAGATGCACGCCGCGATTGAGACGCAGTCCCAGGAAAAATATCTCTTCGATGGCGTTAATGTTCGACACGACATTCTTCTGCAGATCCGATCCGGCTACATAGCGATCCAAAGAGTCTGCGGTGCTGAATCGCACCGCGTCGGTTGAGCCCTCTCGAGAGTACAGCATGGAATGCGCATCTACGCCGAAACCTAGATAAGGTTGCCGGGTCCAGTATTTCAGGTTGTGTCGCGACTCTCCGCCCATCCGCGCAAAGTTCGAGATTTCGTATTGCGCAATGCCGGCGGCTTGGAATTTCGCACATGCCACCTCGTAAAAATCTGCGACGTCGCCCTCATTCGGAACGAAATGGGCGTGGTAGCGGGTTCCTCCGGCGATCAATTCCCTGCCCAACCGCGAGTCATCGTCTACTTCGAGCATGTAGACGCTGACGTGCGGGACGCCGGTCGCAATCGCCTCAACCAGCGACTCATTCCAGCTCTCGTGCGTCTGGTGCGGCAAGCCTGCAATAAGATCGACGTTAATATTCGAAATGCCAGCGGCGCGTAATGTCGTGATGTCATCCAAAATCATCGCCCGCTTATGCTGTCGTCCGACCGCGGCGGCCTCCCGATCGATAAATGACTGCACTCCCAGGCTGACGCGATTCACCCCGCATCGGACGAGCGTCTCCATGAGCTCAGAAGTTAAAGTCCCCGGCGCGCATTCGACAGTGATTTCCGTGTCAGACGCGATTCGGAATTGATGGTTAACCACCGAGAAAATGCGGCGGAGCTGTGCCGGTTCGAGCACAGTCGGCGTCCCACCCCCCAGGTAAATCGAATCGGCGTCCCGTTCAAAGCGCCCGCCCATCTGCCCGGCGATGCTCGCGCTATTCGAAATGTCCAGACAGACTCGATCGACATACCGCTCAAAAACCGCGCGCGAAAACACATCAGAAGCGAAGTTGCAATAGCTGCACTTGGTGCGGCAGAAAGGCACGGAGATGTAAATACCGAGACTCACGGCTTTAATTATCCCATCCGCAAAGCTTTTCCATCCTCGTGAGGGTCTGGGCCATCTATTTGAGGTAACCTGTGGAATGGTGCGTGGTCTCCGCTATCAGTCCCCTGAGTAGCAACCGCTGGCATGGCTCAAGAAGAAGAAGTACTCGGCAAAGCGTATGACAGTCGCCTGATGCGGCGGCTCCTGACCTACCTGCGGCCATACCGTTTGCAGGTCTCGATCGCAATTGGCGCGATCATCCTGAAGTCATTCGCCGATGTTCTCGGGCCGTATCTCGTTAAGGTGGCTGTCGATCGATATCTCGCACCCGTGAGGGCGGCGCGCTCCGGACTTTGGGACTGGCTCAGCCCCAGCCCGACGCACGGCATCGCGCAGATATCCTGCATCTATTTCGGCCTGCTGCTCTTCACCTTCATCCTCGAATTCCTCCAGACGTATTACATGCAGTTGACCGGGCAGAAAGTAATGTTCGACCTGCGCAGTCAGATCTTCCGCCACCTCCAGCGGATGCACGTCGCCTTTTATGACAGAAATCCAGTCGGACGCCTGGTTACGCGCGTCACCACCGATGTCGACGCGTTGAATGAGATGTTCACATCCGGCGTAGTGTCGATTTTCGAAGATTTCTTCGTCCTCGCCGGAATTTTGGGAATCATGCTGTGCATGAACTGGAAGCTGGCGATGATCACGTTCGCGGTGCTTCCGCTGATTGTCGTAGCAACGAAAATTTTTCGTGACAAGGTACGCGACTCCTACCGTCGCATCCGTACTGCGATCGCCCGGATCAATTCCTACCTGCAAGAACACGTCAGCGGGATGGTCGTGCTGCAACTGTTCAACCGCGAGCGCAAGGCATATACCAAGTTCTCGGAAATCAACCGCAGCCACATGGATGCGTTCAAGGACGCGATTCTCGCCTATGCAATCTACTATCCGGCCGTCGACTTCTTCTCAGCGATTGCCATTGCCTGCGTGATCTGGTTCGGAGGGGTCGACGTCATGTCCGGCCTGTCGGTGAAGAGTGTCGCGGTCAGTTTCAATCCGCACACGCTGATCTCTTTCAACCTGGTAGCGACTGCAGCCTCGCTGGGAGTCTTGATCGCGTTCACCCAATACGCGATGCGATTCTTCCGCCCCATCATGGACTTCAGCGAGAAGTACAACATCCTGCAGTCCGCGATGGCGGCCAGCGAGCGCATCTTTAAGCTGCTCGATACCCCGGTAGATGTCGTATCTCCCGCGATCACGAAAAAACCAGACGGCCCGGGCCGCATCGAGTTCGATCATGTGTGGTTCGCGTACCGAGACGTTCCCGATGAGAGCACTGAAGGTGCGAATGCGGGGACGGGCGCCCGGCGACAGTTCTGCTCTTTTATCCTCTGATAACGGCCACAAGATACCATCAGAGCCCGACTGGGTGCTTCGCGATGTCAACTTCGCAATCGAGCCCGGAGAAACCGTCGCCGTCGTAGGTCACACAGGTGCCGGCAAGACTACTCTGATCTCGCTACTGCTGCGTTTTTACGACGTGCAAATGGGCGCAGTTCGCATCGATGGAGTCGACGTAAAAGATATGGACCTCGTCGATCTTCGCTCGCGCTTTGGAGTAGTGCTGCAAGATCCGTTTCTCTTTTCCGGCACGATTGGCGGCAATATCCGACTAGGCACGCAGCGCATTCAGGACGCACACGTACAGCAGGCGGCCGAGGACGTGAACCTGGCCGACTTTATTCGAGAACTGCCCAAGGGCTTCGACGAGGAGGTCCGCGAGCGAGGATCAACGCTCTCGACCGGACAGAAACAGTTGATCTCATTTGCTCGAGCGTTGGCGCACGAACCAAAGATTCTGATCCTTGATGAAGCAACGTCCTCCGTTGACACTGAAACGGAATTTCGTGTGCGCGACGCGCTCGCCCGCATGGTTGAAGGCCGCACGTCACTCATCATCGCTCACCGCCTTTCGACGATCCAGCGCGCCGACAAGATCATCGTTATGCATAAGGGCAAAGTTCGCGAGATGGGCACCCACCAGGAATTGCTTGCCAATCGCGGCATTTACTACAAGCTGTATCAACTTCAGTACAAGGATCAAGAGATCGCTGACGTAGCGTCCACTGCGCCTGCCAATGCAGGGGAATCCACGGTCAGCGCGGACGACTAGCGCTAATTTCGGCAGAGTGCCGATGCAACAGATCTGCTGACAATCAGCCTTCTTAATTGACTCCGTATGCGGCAACCCTTAGCATGCTGCGAGTGCTCGGCCAAACCATTTCCCACTACCGCATCGTTGAAAAGCTCGGCGGTGGCGGCATGGGCGTCGTTTACAAGGCCGAAGACGTCAAGCTGCATCGTTTCGTCGCCCTGAAATTTCTGCCCGACCTGGTAGCCAAAGACCCTCAAGCTCTTGCACGCTTCCAACGCGAGGCGCAGGCCGCGTCAGCGCTGAATCATCCCAACATCTGTACGATTTACGAAATTGATGAGCACGACGGCCAAGCTTTCATTGCAATGGAATTTTTGGACGGCGTCACACTCAAGCACGCGATCGCAGGACGCCCGCTCGACAGCGACAGCATGCTGACCCTTGCCATCGAGATCGCCGATGCACTCGACGCGGCCCACGCGGAAGGCATTGTTCACCGAGACATCAAGCCGGCGAATATTTTCGTTACCAAGCGCGGACACGCCAAGATCCTCGACTTCGGGCTAGCCAAAGTTGCGGCTGCGGGGGGAAAGTCCAGCAAGTCTCAGGTCGGCGACATGCAGACCATGGACGAAGCTCACCTGACTAGCCCAGGCACGATGGTGGGCACGGTGGCCTACATGTCGCCCGAGCAGGTTCGAGCGCGAGATCTAGACAATCGCACAGATCTGTTTTCATTCGGCGCGGTTCTTTATGAAATGGCAACAGGCGACGTTCCTTTTCACGGCGAAAGCTCGGCTGTAATCTGCGAAGCCATCATGAATCGCGCGCCGGTGCCAGCGGTGCGGCTGAATCGCGAAGTTCCGCCACGCCTTGAGGACATCATCAACAAGGCGCTGGAAAAAGACCGCAATCTGCGATATCAGCACGCCTCTGAGATTCGCAGCGATCTGCAGCGGCTGAAGCGCGACACGGATACGGGTCGAATGGTCTCGCCTGCCGCGAATGACAGCAATGAATCGAGAATATATTCAGGATCTGCAAGCTCCGGAGAGCACGCCGCTTCAAGCGCAGGTAGCGGCCACGTATCTTCGCCGTTGAGTCGACCTGCCCTTAAAATCGCCGCTTTTGTAGCGGCCGTTGCCCTCACAGCGTTCGCCATTTTTTTCTGGAACTCGAAGCGGCAAGCCGCTCCTACAACGAGTTCATCGAATCCGACCACGGTAGCGGTGCTGCCTTTTCAGAACATGGGCGCCGACAAGGATACCGATTACCTGCGCCTCGCCTTGCCCGATGAAATCGCAACGGCGCTCAGTTACGTGCGCTCGCTATCCATCCGCCCATTCGCCACTACGAGTAAATACACCTCACCCGGCCTCGACTTGCAGCAGGCAGGGCACGAGATGCACGTGACCGACATAGTCACAGGGCACTACATAAAAGAAGGAGACCAATTTCAGATCACGCTGGAAGCGGTCGACGTCGAGAACAATCGAACTCTCTGGCGTGACACCTTGAATGTAGCTGCACCCGACATGATCTCCATGCGGAGCCAAATCACGGCGAAAGTTCGCCAGGGCTTACTTCCGGCTCTTGGTGCCGGAACCGATTCTGGAGAAACCAGCACGCGACCGAAGAACGAAGAAGCCTACGATCTGTATCTTCGCAGCCTTGCCATCCCTCACGACGTTGGTCCCAACCGGGAGGGGATTGCGATGTTGGAGCGTGCGATCGGTCTGGACGCCACGTATGCGCCGGCTTGGAGTGCCCTGGGGGTTCGCTATCACTACGACTCGGCCTATGGAACTGGCGGAGCGGAAGCATTTCAGAAATCCAACAGCGCTTTTGAGAAGGCGCTGGCTCTCGATCCCAACCTTATCTTCGCCGCGGCCTGGCTGATCACAAATCAAGTGGAGCGAGGTGATCTAGCGCGGGCTTACTCGCGGGCAAAAGGATTGGTCGAACGCCATCCGGAGAACGCCCAGGCCCGCTTCGCTCTCGCTTATCTGTTGCGCTATGGCGGAGCGACCGACGAGTCCGCTCACGAGTGTGATGCTGCCTTGGCGGCAGATCCCGGCAACTTTCAATTGCGCTCCTGCCTGTTTACGTTCGACCAGTTGGGAGACTACGAGCGCGGAATGGAATTTCTCCAGCTCGATGCAGGATCAGAGTGGGCCGCATCGAACTTGGTCAGACATTATCTCCGCCAGGGAAAAACTGCTCAGGCTCGCGAGACGATTCAAAAGCGTTCGGGGAACCGGTTCTCGCGAATGATGCTGGCATGTATCGATGGTCGTTCTGCAACGGAAACCGAAAACCTCATACGTCAGGAGACAACCAGCCTAATGGCCGATCCAGATCCGGAACCTCGTTACGTGGTGGCCCTGGACTTTGAATTCTGTGGCCGTCCGGATATCGCTATGGAGCTGCTCAAGAGCGCGGTGGGAACAGGCCGGTACTGCGCCTACGATGGATTGAGGAACGATTCGGCGTTTGAGGCTCTGCGCGGCAAGCCAGAGTTCAACCAGCTTCTTACTGCGGCAAAGCAGTGCAAGGAAAAGTTCCTCGCCGAACGCACACAGGTTCCACACTGAGTTCTCCACTGCTGGCAATTGTGCAGGGTCCACGGAACTTCCCGTTGCTACAATCATCGCTTGCGAATCCTGATCTCAGCCGGGGAAGCCTCCGGAGAAATGTACGGCGCGCAGCTCATTGAGGCGCTTCATCGACGTGATCCTTCCATTCAGTTTTTTGGCGTCGGTGGCGACCGCATGCGCGCGGCGGGCTGTGAAACTGTAGTGGATTCGAGGGATCTCGCCGTCGTCGGAATCACTGAGATTTTGAGCCGCTTGCCGAAAATCTTAGGGCTATATCGCCGCTTGATCCGCGAAGCCAACCATCGCAAGCCTGATATCGCCATCGTGATCGACGCCCCTGCATTCAATTGGCGTGTTGCGCGCCAGATGAAAAGGCGCGGCATTCGGACCGTTTACTACGTCGCGCCGCAGTTCTGGGCATGGCGGCAAGGGCGAGTCCGCCTGCTCCGCGACTATATCGATACTGCGTTGGTTATCTTCCCTTTCGAGGAATATTTCTATCGCGAGCGTGGGGTGAATGCGACTTTCGTCGGCCACCCGCTGGCCGAACTCTCGCACCCGGCTGGCGATCGGGCAGAGTATGCAACGCAATTTCAGCTCGATCCGCTCAAGTTCTGGATCACGTTGATGCCCGGCAGCCGCATAAACGAAGTGCGCATGAATCTGCCGACCATTCTCGAGTCCGCAGCCCTACTGGGCTCAGCTTACGAATACCTGCTTCCCGTGGCGCCCACGCTCGATCCTCACTTCCTTCGCGGTCTCGTTGGCAGCAGGAAAATCACGCTGGTTCCTGAATCGCTTCCAGCTCTTTGGCATTCACGCGCCGGAATCGTCGCGAGCGGAACTGCAACCGTAGAAGCCGCGATGATGAATACTCCCGTTCGTGATGGTTTATCGCGTTTCTCGGCTGACCTACCTTCTGGGCAAACCCCGCGTGAAAGTTTCGCGGTTTGCCATGGTCAACCTGATTGCAGACGACGATGTTGTCCCCGAACTGGTGCAGGACGATTTCACGGCACAGAATGTCGTCGACCATATAGCCACTCTCCTGCCGGACGGCCATCCTCGGGAGCAAATGATCGAAGGGTTGGCCCGCGTGAAAGCCCGGCTGAGGGCTCCCGCGGGTTCAGGGACAGCGCAACACCCGGCTGACCGCGCTGCGGAGATCATTCTGTCGATGGGATCAGTGCGGCCGCTGAGGCGTTGAGCCGATTTCAAAGCCAGTTCGCGAGCATTGGGTCCTTTTTGTCATTCCGCCAAACTTAGCCGGTGACAAGGATTTGACGAAGTGACAAGCTGTTGACGAGGCATCTAAACCTTGTGCTCCCAGCATCTTTTGCGTCAGAATCCTCATCATAGGAAATGGGTTATCATTTCCCGGAGACTCTCCTGAATGTCGATTGACCTGCGGCGTCGCTTGGGCGCCCTCTCTACATCCCTGACTCTTTGCCTGTTGCTCAGCGCAGCCCTCCCGTCCCAGGCAGCGGAAAAGGCGCGCCTCCGGGTGGATGACTATCAGATTGATGCCGTTCTTGATCCGCATCTCCATCAAATCACGGCAAAGGCAAAGGTTAAATTCACGGCGTTGCAGGACTTAAGCGTCGCCGTGTTCGAATTGCACAACGATCTTCGGGTCACCAAGGTCACTGACGAAAAGAATCAGCCACTGTCGGCAGAACGAGTCACTCAAGACTTTTCCGTGCGGGTTCCTTTGCCAGCAGGATTGTCGAAAGATGCCTCCACCACGCTGACTTTCGAATACGAAGGCCGGTTTGAAAATGCTGACAATAGCCCGGTTCCGGGCCTGAATCTGGCCTACATCGGGGATGACACGAGCTATCTGCTTTATGCCGGGCGTTGGTTTCCAGTAAGCGGCTTCGGACTGAACCGCTTCACGTCGACCATCCACATCACTTTGCCTGCGCATATGCTCGTGATCGGCAGCGGCAAGGTTAGTACCATGGATCACGCCGCTTCGAACAAGCCGAATGCCAGCGTCCTTCCCACGAAGACCTTTACCTTCGTCTCTGAGAAACCGAGCTTTCCGGGCACGATCATCGCCGGTGTTTTCCAGGAGCACAAGAGCGACGAAGCGGGAATGGATCTGCACGTCTTCTTCAAGCCCACCCATCAGAGCCTTTCACCGAACTACACGACCACTGCCGTCCAGGAATTCACTTACTTCATCACCCTCTACGGCCTGCCGCAATCGCAAAAGCTGAACGTCGTGGAACTGCCCGGAGACACTCTTCCTTTTGCGTGGGCGCCTGAAATCGTCGGGCTTGCCGGTCCTTCGATTACCGAGAAGACCAATTATCGCCTCCTCGCGGATGCGATTGCGCACCAGTGGTGGGGAGTTTCCGTCAGCCCCGCGTCGAAGGACGATTGGTGGTTGAGCGACGGCATCTCTCGATATTCCGAAGCGATGTACGTTGAAAACGCTGCTGGAGCTGCCGGATTGGAAGAAGCTGTAAAGGACATGTCGGTAGGCGCTCTGGCCTACGACACCGTTCCGCTTTCGAGTGCGAGCAAGCTCGATATTTTTTCCACCGAGTTTCAGTCCTTGTCCACCGATAAAGGCGCGATGATTATGCACATGCTGCGCTGGGTCCTGGGCGAGGAGAAGTACAACAAGACGATGCGCGAGTTTTCCGCCGAGTTCGCGGGAAAGTCTGCAAGCACCGACGACTTCCGGACTATCGCCGAAAAGAACTATGGCGACCAGCTGACCTGGTTCTTCTCGCAGTGGCTGGACTCAACAGGCGCGCCTGAATTCAAGGTGAAGTACACCACGTACCGTCTGGGCGGAGCCGCGGCGCAGAATCCGAAGGAAGAAAAGGTTCCGGGCTTTCGCGTCACCGGCGAAATTTCGCAGGATCTCGATCTGTTCCGAATGCCGGTGAACCTCAAAATTGACACCGATGGCAAAACGGAAAACAAGCGCATCGAAGTCGTAGGAACAAATTCACCATTCACCATCGAAACTTTCGGCCGCCCTCGACGCATCTCTGTTGATCCTGATCATCATGTTCTGACCAACTCCAGCGACGTGAAGCTGCGGGCGTCCATACTACGTGGACAGGCGTTGCAGCAACAGGCTGATCTTTCGGGCGCGCTCACCGAATTCAATAAGGCGTTGGACATTGGCAAGAACAGTTCGCTCGCTCACTATCGAATCGCCGAAGTCTTCTTCATCCAGCGCAACTACCAGTCCTCCGCAAACGCTTATCGTGAGGCCATCAACGGCGATGGGGATCCGCGATGGACGGAAGTGTGGAGTCGCATACAGCTGGGAAAGATTTTCGATATCACCGGACAGCGGGAACGCGCGGTAAACGAATATCGCCAGGCACTTCAGACCAATGACAATACGTTTGGCGCACTGGAAGAGGCGCGCCGCTATCTGCAAAAGGCGTACGAGCGTCCGAAGGAAAAACAGCAGTAACTCGTTACAAACACCAGGAATTCTCTTTCTCCGAATAAACAGACTCCACTTGCCAACGGCTTTTCTGCCGTTGGCTGCAGTCTGATCAGGTACTCATCCCATTCCGCCGGAATTTGCGCCTGCCCTTGGCTAACCTTTTTTCTGTTCACGAGGTCTAACCGGGTACATGCCAGCGGGAACTTTTGAGAGTCCGGCTGCGTATTTCTGATCAGATGGTTGGGCGGGATTTGAGACCCCTCGCCTGAACGTTACCCGGGTGCCCTCACGCCCCTCCCCGGAGGCGTGGGGGCATTATTTCGCTCCCAACATAGACACGGAGACACAGAGCGTCACGGCGCTCGCGCGATACTCTACAATCTGGCTGTGAGTGACACCGCTCGGCTTGATCGCGTTCTTGCCCAACTCCGGCTCTACGAACATCCTCTACTCAACTTCGGTGCGCGCGCCAAGGGCGAAGGCGTGGAAGTCGTCATCACCTTCAAGAACGAAAGCGTTCCCGTACACACCTACTATTTCGACCTTCATCCGCGGGACGTTGATGATCCACAATTCGAGTGGAGCTTTCAGCGGCAACTCTACGACGCGCTCCACGACTACTTCGTCGAGATGTTCATACGAACTCCGCAAGACCGGCTGGATCGCCAGAGAAAAGGTCTGTGAACGAACTCCGTCGAGTCATTGAAGAGGAAATCGCCGAGCGCGGGCCGATTCCCTTCTCTCGTTATATGGAGCTGTGCCTCTACCATCCTGAACTAGGCTACTACTCGCGCAACGGATCGCAGTTCGGCAAAGCGGGAGACTTTTATACCTCGAGCGATATTCACGCGGTGTTCGGACGATTGCTGGCGCGGCAGTTCGACGAGATGTGGCGCGCACTGGAATCGCCGGAACGAGTCGTGATCAGGGAGCTTGGACCGGGGCGAGGATTGTTCGCGCAGGACGTGATGGACTGGTCGGAGAAGAAGTTCCCGCAGTTCTTCAGCGCGCTTCGGTATGAGTTGGTGGAGCAGTCTGTTGCGCTGCGCGAGCGGATCAGACAAACGCTAGATCGACGGTTCGAGTCTGGGAAGATCGAGTTTGCGGCGCCGAAATCCCCAGTTCCGGCAACGTCGGTCGGAAATGAGGCACGCGAACTTCCTCTCGACAGTTCTCTGGAGACTTTTCCCACGATTGTCTTCGCAAATGAGTTTTTCGATGCGCTTCCAGTGGAAGTTGTAAGTTCTGAGGGATCGCTGCGGATCGGTGTGCGGGGTGGACGTTTCGTGGAGACCTGGGATTCTGCCTCGGCCGAAGAATTGGAATTTTTGGATCGGTACTCGATTCATCCAGAAGAGGGAGAACGGCTCGAGGTTCCTCTCTTGTCGCAAGCTGCAATGCGGAATGCACTCTCGATAAGAGACGGATTCATGGTGTGCATTGATTACGGATACACGCGCGACGAACAACTTGCGGGTCGTCATCGAGGGACGGTGAAGGCGATCCGGGAACATTCGGTGAGCGCGAATCCGTATGAAGCTCCGGGCGAGCAGGACATCACGGCGGACGTGAACTTCTCCGCGCTTGCAGCTGCCGCCGAAAATCAAGGAATGCACGCTGAGAAATTGGTGACGCAGTCCCAATTTCTGATGGGAATCGGAGAGGCGAACCAGTTTGCCGATGCATTCGAAGATTGCCGTTTGCCGCAAGAGCGGGCGAAGGTCGCGCTGCAACTGAAACATCTCGTCACTCCCGCGGGAATTGGCGAGAGCTTTCATGTGCTGGTGGCAAGTAAAGGAGTTGAGCTGAGACGGGCGTCGAACCTCGCGGGATTAACGTTCGGTCGAAGATTGAATCGCTGATGTTTTAGCCCGAAACGGGAAGTTTACTACTTCATTACCCCCACCCCTCCCCCCTACGGTCTATTGGAATCATCGAGTTAGCGGAAACTTGAGAAAAAATCTATGGGCCTCAATCACTTACGGGCAAAATCTTGTTTCTAAAGGCCTTATCGCGCCTTTAAGACCTTAGAGGACTTGAGTAGAAGCTTCAGAATCGTACGTTCGACGGTAGGGCGTCAATGGAAAATACGGATTTGCGAGTGCGCGTTTCATTTTGGAACACAACAACTGTGTAGTTCGTTTAAGGAAACCAGACCCGGGCTATTCACAAATCTCTACAGACGCCGCGAGGGGCTTCGTACATCATGGGATCATTCGGTTCCAAAGGCCGAATGGGCCGTTCCTGTTTTTTCAGGGGAGGATGGAATGCGCAGGTCGATCATTTATGCAGTGTGCATAGTGGTTTGCATATTTCCGCTTTGGGCGGCGGGGCAGACCTCCGGGGGAGGTGACAATGTTTCGGGGGTGAAACGTCCGGTAATTTACGTGATGCCGAACGCTGTGACGAATTCTGGTGGCAGCGATAATTCGCAGGTCGTTATCGATTCTTCGCACAACGGGAAAGAGCCGCAGGTGGCGAAGATCTATCAGGAGCTTCAGCATCGGAAGGAGTGTCAAGGATTCGTAGAGAACATGATCAAGGAGAAGGCGGATTATTTCTTACTGCTACAGCATGGCGGCGGCAAGGGAAATCGCTGGGCGCTTTCGGATAAGGGCGGGAACGTGATTGCGTCCGGAGACTCTTTGATGCTGGGGAATTCCGTGAGGGACGCGTGTTTGGCGATTGGCAAGGACTGGGCGAGGGGGAGCACAAAGTAGAGCCTGAAGATTG
This sequence comes from uncultured Acidobacteriota bacterium, assembly GCA_963712365.1. Lineage (GTDB taxonomy): Bacteria > Acidobacteriota > Terriglobia > Terriglobales > Acidobacteriaceae > Sulfotelmatobacter. The sequence continues at coordinate 251,330 of CAVQHO010000013.1, read as the reverse complement.
TGTCCCAAGTGCCAGGGCTGATGCTTGCCTTTGACGAAAGACAGTCTGGACTGAAGCGTTCGATGAACGCCGCCACTGCCTGCCCTTCTTTCTTCACGCAGTGCTTGAAAGGACCGGGCGTCACGCTATGAGCGCTCTCGCCTTCTGTAAGGCGGCTACAAGCACTCTAGGTTTTTGATCCTTTGATTCAGCTCTGGTTCTTTGAAAACCGAGCTGAATTTGTTTTTTTTCCACTAGTTCGCGATAGCCCATCGGCATATACTTCGCCCGGCGCAAAAATTTGCGCCCAGGAGACCTCCCCCATGAAAACGACAGGCGAAGTCCTGCTCGCTGCTCTTGCATTGGCCGGAATTTATTGCGCAGTTTCAAAGACCCCTTCCCCAGCCAGCACCGATGTCGTACGGGCCGAACACGTGGTGTTAGTGGCGGATGGAAGCGATCCGATGCCTTTGTGCCGCGGAAGAGCCTGCAAGTAATACCAGTGAATTGACAATCAAGGAACGGAGCCGGCCACGATAAAGAACTTGCAGGGCCGCCTAGGGAGAAGTATGCTTCTGACCTCCGGAGGGGTTAGAGGCGATGAATGGCATGGGAATGTATGCGACCTGGCTTGCGGGTCCGGTGTTACAGATCACCCTTCTTTTCTTCATGGTCCGCCGCGAGCTGCACAAAGTGTTTCCGCGTTTTTTTTCCTACATCATTTTCCAGATCGTTAAGTCGGCGATTCTGTTTGCTGTATTCCGCCTTTACTCGGAAAACTACTTCGACGTGTACTGGGCGGGCAACGCGATCAGCGTCCTTCTGGGAATCATCGTGATGGACGAAATACTGCAACATCTCCTGAAGCAGTACGGGGGCATTCAGAAGTCGGCAACGATGATATTCCGGTGGGCGTGCGGCCTGCTGCTTTTGCTTTCGATCGTTAATGCTTTCTCGACGGAGCAGGCTGGCGCGGACCGCGTGGTCTCGGCGGTGCTGTCGTTTGATCGCAGCGAACGCCTCATGCAGTGCGGCCTGTGCTTACTCTTGCTGGTCCTCTGTCGGCTTCTCAAGAATTGCTGGCGACAACGCGTATTCGGAATTGCGTTGGGATTTGGAATTTTTGCATGCATTGAACTCATCCTGGTCAGCGTGGTGATGCACTTTGGGGATGGTTCGGCCGCGACGATCAGTCTACTGAAGAGTTCAGCATACAATGCCGTTACTGTTTTATGGATCGTGTATCTACGACGTCAAAGCGAATCGACGCTGGGAATTGCCGACGCGCATAAACTCAGCGCACTGAATGCGGTATTGGTCCGATCACCCGAAGTCGGCGACATGGGCTTCATTGCGATGGTGGAACAGATGGTCGACCATGTTTTGTCTCGCAGCACGTGGCCTCGGCCGGTAGTGCAGGGATCGCAAATCATCGGCCGCAAACCCGAGCCAGAAGAACGCAACTAAAGCACTGCAGTCATGTGTTGATGAGACCAGGGGAAAAACGACCGGATACCCGTGCAGACTGGGCTTCGGATGAAGTCCAACTCATTACCTTTACCTCACGCAACGGGCCGACAACGGGCGTCGTAAAGGAAGTGAGGTGGGGGCTGGTGTGGCGGGATTTCATTCTCGAAGATGGGCGTGTGATTCCGGAGCACAAGGTTCTCGATCCCTCCGAACCGCCAGTGTGGCGTAAGCCGGAGGAGATATCGCAAGACGAGAGAGAGGATTGGGAGCGACGGCTGGTTTCCATGTCGGAAGCAGGATTGGATCCTCGTGACGAGGAGCAGTCCTTTCGCGCGGAACTGAACCAGTATCTTGCGTATACCTATCTCAGGTTTAAGCAGGGTCGGCACAGATCGCCCGACTCCCAGTCACCACCAACGTCCACTTGATCCGAGCAAGCGCATAAAACAGGAATGGAGCGCACCCGCCGTGGGCCAAGCACACGAATCCGAGAAACAATGGGTCCGGAGCCTACTTTCGAAAGCTGGACTAGTAGATATTCCGCCTGATGAATTCCCAAAGCGCATCAACGAAGCTAAGAATGCTGTCATGGAACGGCTTGGCGAATTGCTCGAGTTGACCACCGACATTCGCGAACGGGACTCGGCCGCATATTCCTTAGCTACGCTAAAGAAACTAGAGGCGACCCTGAAGCAAGAAGGAAAACCTCCAAGTCGCGACTGACCTGTCATCGCGCCGAAAGAGAAGGCAGCGCGTGACCATCATCATTGTCGAAGGCCACTCCTATAAATTCCGCGAGTCTGGGCGATCGAATTCCGAGCGAATCTATTTTTGCGGGGATGGAGGGTCGGGATATTCGTAGACACCACGGCCGGATTTGCGACCCAGACGTCCTGCTTTTACGTATTGCACCAAGAGTGGGGCGGGACGATATTTGTCGCCCAAGGATTTGTGCAGGTATTCGAGGATGTTGAGGCGGGTGTCGAGACCCACGAGATCCACCAGTTCGAATGGGCCCATGGGATGGTTCAATCCGAGCTTGAGGGCCTTGTCGATATCCACGGGCGAGGCGATTCCTTCCTGCAGCATGTAGAAGGCTTCGTTGCCGATCATAGCGTTGATGCGGCTGGTGATGAAGCCAGGAGACTCCTTGATCACCACCACTTCTTTGCCCATACGTTTGCCGACTTCGACGGCGGTGGCGAGAGTATCGTCGTCGGTCTCGAGAGCGCGCACGACTTCGAGCAGCTTCATCTTGTGAACGGGATTGAAGAAGTGCATGCCGACGCATTTTTTCGCGCGGTAAGTGACGCTCGAAATCTCGGTGACGCTGAGGGATGAGGTGTTGGAGGCCAGGATAGTGGTGGGCCGGCAGATTTTGTCGAGGAGGGTGAATATCTCGATCTTCGACTCCATCTCTTCGGGAACAGCTTCGATGACGAGGTCGGCTTCGCGCGCCGCTTCTTCGACGGAGCCAGCATACTCAAGACGGCGGAAGGCGGCATCCGCTTCGGCGGCGGTAACCTTCTCGAGTTCAACTGCTTTATCAAGATTGGTGCGGATCTCGGTTTGCGCTTTTCGCAGAGCCGCGGGAAGCAGGTCTTCCAGGATGGTGCGGTAACCGCCGAGGGCAGCAGCATGGGCGATACCGCGTCCCATGATTCCCGCGCCGACCACCGCCACAGTCTGGACTTGGGCCACCTACTTCTCCGCCTTTTCGAGATCGGCAATGGCGGCGTTGACGGACGCGGCCGCTCCCTTCATGGCCTCGGCCAGACGCTTTCGTTCGTCGGCAGACATGGCAGGGATATAAATGCAGATACGGCGGAGGGTCGCCGTGATGTCTTCGACGTAGTTCATCGCGCGGATTAATTCACCGGTTGCAACGGCCATGATGCTCCTTTATCTTGCTGCAAAGTTGCAGAACTCTCTATTTTGGACGTGTGTGTGAGTTTAGTAAAGCTGGCGGGATTCGGATCTCGAAATTCCTCACACTTGCGGTCGCCGGGTTCAGGAGAACTGCACGCTCAACCCCTTTTTCGCCTGTCTGCTCTCTCAAGGTTTCAGCCACTTCAAAAGCTTTAACCACTAAGGACACGAGGGTTCACTAAGGAATGTCTTCACTCAACGTAGTCTGATTTGATTCACTACGAAATCCCGGCGTTCTTCAATTGTCGCTCGTGGGAGTTCTACTAGCTCATACTTCAGCGATTGGTAGGTTTCTACCAGTGAAGAGTACGTGCGGACGGCTTCATCGAAGTCCTGCTTGCGTTCGTGGTCCTGCTCAAAGATTTCCTCCCATGGTGGAGCGATGAACACTGTGCGGTTGTAGCGGAAGACGTCCGCTGCTTTTCGCATGTGTGCGGGTGCGGGTAAACCTAGAAGACGAAGGTATCCCAAGGTGTCCGGAACCCCGCGATCAAAAAACACCGGAGCTTCGACGTTTCGTGCCAAATGGTAAGAGCGCATATCCCAGCTCAACATGAGTTCCGCAAATAAAAGCCGGTCGTGCCACGGAAGAGCGCGCCCTCCGATGGCAACCTGGTCCTGAATTACGCCTCGTCCGGCCTCGATGGAGCGAGCATATCCGCGCTGATGGAGCGCTTCAATCAGCGTGGTCTTACCGGAACCGGGGCCGCCGGTCACGATGAAAAAGTTGTCAGTCTTGGCGCTCATAAATTTTATCCGCGCGGCGCATTGCACGCGCTCGAGTGAATCGCCTCCTCGTTTGTTCACAATGCGTTAGGAATGCGGGCATATAATCGCAATCAATTCTTTTTATGGTGCATCGAGCCTGCGGCAGAAATCGAATACGTATATGGCAGATAACGTTTTGAGACGATACATCTTCGCAAGTGACTTTGACCAGACGCTGACGTTCAACGATTCCGGGTATGTGCTGTCGGAGCTGGTCGGCATCCCGACCGAAGAATTCGAGCGCAAATCGAAGGGGATGGCCAAGATCAACCTGGTGCAGCAGGGCGCGGAGCTTGCTTATTTGTTGCTGCATGATCCGGAATTTTGCGCGAAGGTGAGGAAGGAACATCTGCGTGAGGTCGGCAAGCGGATTCGGCTGAAGAGCGATATCCAGCTTCTCTACCAGTTGCTCGACGCGGGGATCGACGGGCATCAATTCGATTTCTATGTACTTTCCGCCGCACCGGTGGAGATTGTGCGATCGGCGCTGGAAGATATTGTTCCGCCCGATCATATTTATGGAACGGAGTTCCGCTACAAGCCGACAGGAGAGATCGACACCATCATCCGGGCGACCGCGGGATACGGAAAGGTCGCGGTGCTGGACAGCCTGCTACTGGAACGGGTGGCCGGCCCGGATCACGTGGTCTATACGGGAGACGGTAGTTCAGACATCCACGTGATGCTGCATATCAATGCGCGTGATGGTCTGACCATTGCCGTGTCGGAGTCGCCGAATATCTCCCAGATCGCGAAACGCACGGTGTTGAGTACGAGCGCACTGGCGGTGCTGGCGCCGATCCTGGAGGAGGTGGCGGGATGGGAGCGTTACCGCATTCGCGAATTCTTTGAGGCGAACGGAATGCTGATCCAGGAGTGGGAGCGCGTGAGAACGGATTGGCTTACGGTAAGACCGGCGGTCGAACCGACAAGCGCGCAGGGCGAAGCGAATCTTCCGAAGATGGAAGCCACGAAGCCCTAAATCAACGCTTATGCTGCGTGATAAAAATCTGATTCCGCTTTCGCATCAACACCAGCACGCGCTGGCCCTTTGTGTGAGGATCGACCGCGCGTCTCCGATTGCGGATGTGGATGTGAGTCCGTGGCAGGATGAAATTGCGCAGCAGTTCCAACTGGAAATCGCGATTCACTTTGCGGCGGAAGAGGATGTGCTGTTTCCCGTCGCGAGAGGGTTTGAGGAACTGGTTCCGCTCGTCAATCAGTTGCTCGCCGATCATGCGGATCTGCGGGCTAAATTTTCCGTGGCGACATCGGGAAAGATGTCAGGTAGCGATCTGCAGGCACTGGCGCAGGGGCTTTCGCTGCACATCCGGAAAGAAGAGCGGCAGCTATTCGAGCGCTTGCAGCAGTTGCTGAGCGCGGCGCAGATGTCAGAGATGGGCACGAGGTTGGAGAGAGCGCTACAGGATGCTGTGCAGGCGTGCGCTTTGCCGAAACGTACGTAGCCCTGTGAATTGCTTCAATCGCTTCGAATCAATTCCGCACTCGCGGTGGAATCCTGCGCACGGCTAAGCGAAGAAATTGTCGTTTGCAGGCGTGGCAAATGGCTTGGGAAGGCGATCGCTCAGCTCCGCGAGGTGGGCTAGCTTGATCGCCAAATTTTCGTTGATCTGACTCTCATCGAAGCGCCAACGCCAGTTTCCGCCATCCAGGCTCGGCGTATTCATGCGGGCTTCACTCCCCAGACCGAGCACATCTTGAAGAGGAATGATGCTCAGCGACGCGGGAGAAGTTTGGGCCGCGCGAATGAATGCCCAGTGGATGCCTTCGCTGCAGCGTCCGACGTAGGCTTCGGCATTACGGCGTTCGTGCTCAGCGGCGCCCGACTTCCACCATCCGACGACCGTATCGTTATCGTGCGTGCCGGTATACATCACTTTGCCGGCTGAGCGGTGCGGAAGGTACATGTGAGCGCCTTCGTCTCCGAAGCCGAACTGGAGGACCGCCATGCCGGGAATCTGTAAGCGTTCCCGGAGCGCGTGGACTTCAGGCGTGATGTAGCCGAGGTCCTCAGCGAAGAAAGGTAATCCGCCGAGAGCTTCGCGCAACTTCTTGAATAGATCGTCGCGGGGACCATCGACCCAGCGTCCGTTGACCGCGGTGGGGTCGGCTGCGGGGATCTCCCAGAACTGATCGAAGCCACGGAAGTGATCCAGGCGGATGTAGTCGCAGTTCATCGTGGCCCAGCGAAGGCGGTGCGTCCACCACGCGTAGCCGCGCTCTTTCATGGTGTCCCAGCGGTAGAGCGGATTGCCCCAACGCTGTCCTGTCTTGCTGAAGAAGTCGGGCGGAACTCCGGCGACGACCTCGGGCTCGAGATTTCCATTCAGACGAAACAGCTCGCGATGCGTCCAGACATCGGCGCTGTCGTGGTTCACGAAGATGGCGACATCGCCCACGACGCGAATCGAACGGTCTGCACAGTAGCGTCGCAGGGCGCGCCATTGCTCGTAGAAGGCAAACTGGAGTGCACTGCGAATGCGAATGTCGTCGGCGAGCTCTTTGCGAGATTTCTCAAGGTCGGCGGGCTCGCGATGAGCGAGGCCGTGCGGCCACTGATTCCAGGGAGCGAGTTTATGACGCGAGCGCAGCGCGTCGAAGAGAACAAAGTCATCCAGCCACCAGGAATTTTCCTTCTGGAATAATTCGAAACGGCTCAAAGCGTCGGACGATGCCGTACGCAAGAAGCTTCGCGTGGCCTCGAACAGAAGCGGCATCTTCTGAGCGAAGACCTTGTCGTACTCGACGGGATCGGAGGAAGGCAGACTTTCGATCTTGGAGCGGTCAATCCATCCATGGTCGGCAAGTCGCTCTAGGCTGATCAGGAGCGGGTTTCCAGCAAACGCGGACGTTGCTGAATAGGGCGAGTTGCCGTATCCGAGTGGGCCTAGCGGCAAAAGCTGCCATACGCCCTGACGCGCCGAGCAGAGAAAGTCGGCGAAGCGATAGGCGGATGGGCCGAAGTCGCCCACACCGCCGCGCGAAGGCAGTGATGTGGGATGCAAGAGGATACCAGCGGCGCGCGGAAAGGACATAAAGCAGCTACATTCCCAACTCGCTGCTGCCGCGGCTCAGCGCTTTTAATTCTTCCTCATTGCGCTTGATCTTTCCGGACTTCGTCATCTGGTCAACCAGATTCGAGAGAAAGAGACCAAAGCGTTGCTGCTGCTTTTCCTGGAGGAGCGAGTCGCGGAGCTGATCGCGCTTGGACGCAAAGTCAGCCTCTGATGGTGGTTGGCTCTGCGTGAGCTGAAGAACAGCCGCGTCGGCACCACTATTGATAGGTCCGCTGATGTCGCCGGGCTTCATGTTGAATGCCACGGAGGCCTGCCCAGACATGGAGCCGATTTCGGGAACTTGACCGTCGGGTGCGACGAGATCGCTGGTCTTGAAACTGGCGCCAAGTTCTTTGGCTGCGCGTTTGAGGTCATGCTCAGCTTTCGCGCGATCGGAAAGCTCCTGAACTTTCTGGCCGAGCAGACTTTGAGCCCGCTCGTTCTTGAAGTCTTCTTCCATCTTGGTGCGGACTTCCTCGAAGGTGGGGGTCGCTGGAGGCTTGATCGCGAGAAGTTGAAATACGGCAATGCCCTGTGACGCTGATGCGAGGTCGGCCGGAGATTTGTCTGCGGCGGTGAATACTGCGTCCATGAACTGAGGGGCCGGTCCGAGGCCGGGAAGCATGTCTTTGCGGCCGAAGAAGTCTGAAGTGATGACCGGGATGCCTTGCGCCGCGGCGGCGGCGTCCAAACCCTGCGGATCGAGCCTGCTTCAAAAGATCTTCGGCCTTTTTCTGCGCGGCCTGCTGGCCCTTTTGATGTTTCAGAATCGGCTCAATGGTGCTCTTTTCTTCGTCGATCGATTTGGTGTGTGCGTCCTGTTTGTCGTCGATGCGGATGATGTGGAAACCGTAGCTACTTTTAACGATATCGCTGGTCTGGCCCTTTGGCAGTGAGAACGCAGTCTTTTCAAACTCAGGGACGGTTTGACCTTTGCCGATCCAGCCGAGAGATCCGCCTTGCTTGGCGCTGCCGGGATCCTCAGAGTATTTCTTGGCGAGCTCTTCAAAATTCGCCCCGCCCTTGAGCTGCTTGAGGAGATCTTCCGCACGGCGCTGCGCTTCGGCGGCGCCCTTCTCGTCGACTTTACCGTCGGCTCCGGGGAGTGGGGTTTTGATCAGAATGTGGCTAACCTTGACTTGTTCGGGAACGCGATATTCTTCGCGATGCTTGTCGTAGTAAGCGCGAATGTCGTCCTGCGTGATCTGAAGTCCGTTTTCAGCCTTCGCGGTTTCGACCAGCGCGTACTTCACTTTGCGCTTTTCGGGGATCGAGTTGGCGAGGCTTGCCTTGTGGCTCTCGTAGTAAGCCTTCAGCTCTTCGTCGGTTGGATGCAAGACCTTTCTTGATATCTTCGAGTTTCAGGACGGCGTAGTCGAACTTGACCTTTGTGTTCTGCTTGATGAAGCTGTCGTGGATCTCGGACTCGTTGACTCCGGCGCTGCCGGTCACGAGGGCCTGGAGCTTGGTCAGGAGAATGTCTTTGCTAACGGCGTCCTCGAACTTGGCGGGCGTGAGATTGGCCTGAGCGAGCATGTTTTCATACTCGGTCTCGCCAATGAATTTGCCGGCCGGGAAGAAGGTTGGCGCGTAGCGGCCGTGCTCCAGTTCATCGCGGACCTCGTCCTGAGTGACGCGCAGGCCCATGCGATCGGCTTGGCTGAGCAGCGCCTCGCGGGTGATCAGTTGCTCGGCCGCGGGCTGCATGGATTGCTGGATGATGAACGGCATCAACTTCGCAGCCATCTCGCCGTAGCGTTGCGCCTGTTGCTGCGCCATCTGGCGGGCGGTCTGGCGAACCTCGTCGGCAGTGATGTCGTCACCATTCACCTTCGCGACGACGCCTTTGCCGGGAGTTCCAGTCAGTTCAGAGCCGAGGCCGCCGGGAACAAAGGCAATGACCATCGCAGCGCAGATGATGAGTAGCAGGCCGCCCAAGACGTACTTCTTGAACGGTCCTTCGGTTTGCAGGAAACGGATCATTTCTTATCACTCCGGAATTGAGAGCGGAATTCCTCATTATAAACCAGCGCGATGAAGGCCGGCAGGGCTTGGGCACGCGGTATACTGCGAATAGCGGCATGCCGTTCGTAGATTTATCGAGGTGGAGCCTCGAAATCATGTCTCACGAGGCTACCCAGAAAATCGGCTATTGAAACGAATTAATAGAAGTGTTATCCATTCAGCGGAGATTTTTGAAAACAATTGCTTGATCGACAAGACGGCAATGATGGAATAGGAGCATCATGACCCGAGGAAAACAGCCGGCCATCTTTTCTTTCTTCCTAGTCTTTGTTTTGGTGACATCGTCGCTTTTCGCGCAGGAGAAAGCATCCGCCACTGCGCCCATGCACCATGCGGCTGAGAACAAGCTGGCGCTGCACGAGGGATGGACCCTGCAGACATCGGCGAAAGTCGAGGCCAAGGGAGATGTCATCTCGACGGCGCAATTTTCACCAACGGGATGGCATCAGGTGACGCGTGCCGTCTACGGTCGTAGCGGCGCTGGTGAAGGACAAAACGCTGCCCGATCCATTTTTCGGGATGAACCTGCGCAGCTTTCCCGGCGTGACCTATCCGATCGGCGCTAATTTCTCGAATATCCCGATGGCCCCGGATAGTCCGTATGCGGTTTCGTGGTGGTATCGCAAGCATTTCGCGATTCCCGCCGTCGTACAAAGGAAAGACGATCTGGCTGAAGTTCAACGGGATCAACTACCGCGCCGACATCTGGCTGAACGGAAAGCAGATTGCCAAATCCGACGACGTTGCCGGCGCGTGGCGCACCTACGAGTTCAACATCACCGAATGTCGCCAAGCCGGGTGCGGAAAATGTTCTTGCCGTGCAGGCGTTTTCCCCGACTGATCACGATCTGGCCATCACGTTTGTCGATTGGAATCCGGCACCGCCCGACAAGAACATGGGATTGTGGCGCGAGGTGTACCTGACCACGAGCGGTCCGGTCGCGCTGCGATATCCAACGGTGGTTTCGAAATTGAATCTTCCGACGAACGATCAGCGCGCAATTGACCGTGACCGCGCAAGTGAAGAATGGAACGGATCAAGCCGGTGAAAGGCGTGCTCAAAGGACAGATCGAGAGCGTTAGTTTCGAGCAGGATGTTGAACTGGGTGCGAACGAGGCCAAGGATGTCACGTTCACCGCCGGACAAGTTTACGCAGCTTGACTTTCGCGAATCCGCGCCTGTGGTGGCCGACGCAGATGGGCAAACCGAATCTGTATCACGCTGGCGATGGAGTTCGAGGTAGGCGGCGCGGTCAAGCGATCAATCGCACACGCAAATTCGGAATTCGCGAAATCACATCAGAGTTGAATTCCGTAGGCGGGCGGGCTTTCCATATCAACGGAAAAAACATTCTGATCCGCGGCGGAGGCTAGACGCCGGACATGATGCTGCGCGAGAACTCGCAGCGCATGCACGACGAGTTTCGCTATGTCGAGGACATGGGACTGAACACCGTCCGCCTGGAAGGAAAGCTGGAAACGCAAGAATTCTTCGATCATCGCAGACCGCGATGGCATGCTGGTTATGGCGGGCTGGTGCTGCTGCGACTTCTGGGAGCGCTGGCCGCGCTGGAAGCCGCAGGATTTCGAGATTGCCAAGCAATCGCTGCGTGATCAGATCTACCGGCTGCGCAGTCATCCGAGTTTCGTGATGTGGCTGAACGGAAGCGACAATGCTCCGCCGCCGGATGTCGAGCAAATGTATCTCGATGTGGAGAAAGAATTGTTCTGGCCGAACCCGGTGGTGTCATCCGCCACGGGAAAGAAGACAAGCGTGACCGGCGAGAGTGGGGCAAAGATGAGCGGGCCCTACGAATACGTCGCACCGAGTTACTGGCAGGTGGATACGCCCGAGGGACAACCCGGGCGCAAACTGTGCAACCCCGGAGGATGCGGCGGAGCATATGGCTTCAACACCGAAACCAGCATGGGTCCGGCGGTTCCACCGGTCGAAAGCATCCGCGCCATGGTCGGAAAAGATCACATGTGGCCGATTGACGATGTGTGGAATTTCCACGCGGGCGGAGGAGAATTCAAAACCATCGGAGTGTTCACTGACGCATTGACGAACCGCTATGGCAAGTCAGATAACGTGGAGGACTTCGCCATCAAGTCGCAGATGCAGACATATGAAGGCGTACGCGCCATGTACGAAGCATACAGCCGCAATAAGTATCAGGCGACCGGCGTGATCCAGTGGATGCTCAACAATGCCTGGCCATCGATGATCTGGCATCTGTACGACTACTACATGCGTCCAGGCGGCGGATACTTCGGCGCCAAGCGCGCGATGGAAGACTCTGCACCCGATCTATGGCTACGACGACCACTCGATCTGGCTCGTGAGCAGCCAGTACGAAGACGCTAAGGGACTGAAGCTGACGACGAAGCTCTACAACCTGGACATGGCCGAGAAGTTCACGCAGGAGAACTCCGTCGATGCAGCAGCCGACAGCACGGCGAAGGTGTTTACCTTGCCGGATGTATCCGGCTTGAGCACACACTTACTTCCTCGCAGCTTCGGCTGCGAAGACTCGACGGGCAAGCTGGTGGGCTCGAACTTCTACTGGCTCTCGACCAAGCCGGAGACTCTTGATTGGGCAAAGTCGACCTGGTGGATGACGCCGACCGCATCGTACGCTGACTACACCGCGATCTCGCAGCTACCGAAGGTGAAGCTGAAAGTCACGGATCGCACCGAACGGAAAGGCGAAGAGAATGTCACGCACGTGACGATCGAGAATCCCAGCAAAAGCCTGGCATTCTTCGTGCGACTGAAGGTGGACAAGGGCGCAAAGGGCGAAGAGATCCTTCCAGTCATATGGGAGGACAACTACATTTCCCTGTTGCCAGGAGAGAAGCGCGAGATCACTGCCAGCTACCGCGCCAGCGAATTGGGTTGGGCGAAGCCGCGGTTGAAGTCAGCGGGTGGAACGTCGAGTAAGGCTGATTGAGTAATTCTGACATCGGGTAATTGAAGAATCTGAAACCGTTCGCTGGCGGTCGGTTTTCGATTTTCAATTACCTAATTTCTATTGCTCAATAATCAATGATCTAGACGTGCTGTGAAACGGAGAGAACATTGCCGTCGGGATCTTTGAACCACGCGACCTTGTCACCGGTCGGTGCGGTCCAGATGCCGAGTTCGTCCTGCTTGAAGAAGCCAAAACTTCGAACTGGACACCCTTTGTCTCGTAAGGGCACGCACGACGTTCTCGATTCATCGACTTGCCAACCGAGAATCGTGTGCTGCGCGGGCTGTGAACTCCTTCATTTTGGCGGCCCGGACCATGATTCCGTTCGCCTCGAACACCAGTGCGAAGCCATCGTCCTTGACGAATTGCAAACCCAGAACACCTTCGTAGAAGGCTCGTGCCTTCGCGGTATCGGTGGTTGGAACGAACGCCGATAATCTTCGTCGATCCCAGCATGGATTTATCCTCGTCGAATCGTTGGTTGAAACGTAGAGCAGACCTAACCAATTGCAGCCGCGCTTCGATTCCGCTATTGTGACAAAGAATGTCGAAAACAGCGACAGAGCGTTCAAGTCGCTGTCCGAACTTCCTTCTCCGGTTACGACCCTGTCTTTTGAGTTTGCACATGGGCATGTCGATTCCCGAACATTGCCATCCCGAGGATCAGCTTGTCTATGCGACTCGAGGTGTGATGACGGTGCGCACCGGAGGAGGAGCATGGGTAGTACCGCCGCAGCGCGCAGTATGGATTCCGGCGAGGACTGCTCACAGCGTTGTCATGTCGGGTCCCGTCTCGATGCTACACTCTATTTGCGGGTGCGGCATGGTGCGGCATCTGCCACGAAACTGCTGCGTCGTGAACGTGTCGCCACTGCTGCAGGAATTAATCGTGCATGCCTGCCCCTTTCCGCGCATTGAACCGGAAATCGAAGAACGCACGCTCATCTCATCGACCTCATCCTGGACCAACTCGCAGCCGTAAAATCCATCCCGCTGCAGCTCCCGATGCCAGCCGATTCGCGAGCAGCAGCGTGCGGCAGCCGCTGCAGCGAGATCCCGGCGACGAGCCGTTCTCTCAGCGCCTCTGCCAGCAGGCCGGCGCGAGCAAGCGAACCATTGAGAGAATCTTCCGAGAAGGAAACGCAATTGTCGTTGGGCAAGTGGCGACAACAGTTGCGACTGATCCGTTCGCTGCAATTGCTCGCCGCGGGAGAAAAAATCACCATGCTGCGCTGGAAGCCGGCTACAGCACTCCCAGCGCTTTCATCGCGATGTTTCGGAAGGCGCTCGGAACCACACCCCGACAGTACTTCGAGAAATCGGCGGACGCAACCTCTGGTGGACCAATCACTCTAAGAGTCGCTGAAGTCGATCATGACCGGAGCCGAGCGGAACCAGTTTGTCTTGTAGCCGACGTAAAGGATTCCGACCGCGAACCAGATGCCGCCGACCGTTTTGGCGATGATATTCAGATTCGACCCAGATCAGTCCGCAAAACAGGAAACCGATGAGCGGCAGCACGGCGTCAGCAAGAAGCCGTCGCTGATATCCCTGCTGGCGTCGACACGACGAATTGCCAGAAGCAAGCCAAGTTCACGCCCATGAATGCCAGGAACGCGCCGAAATTGAGCAACTCGCCCGCATGTTCGTAGGCGCTGCCGATGTAGTTAAGAAGCACCGCCCCGACGAACGCCAGTGCCACCAATCAGAAGAATGTTGTTCGTCGGAGTGCTGCTGCCGGGCTTCAGCTGACCGAAAAATTTCTTCGGCAGCACTCCATCGCGGCCCATTCCGAATAGCAGCCGTGCCGCGCCGAGGGTGCCGGTCAGCCCGCTGCCGAACGCAGCCACGATCAGAATCAGCCCCATCGCATTGAACAGAAGACTCCGCCGACGCGGCTGCAGATGTCCATGAATGCGGTTTCAAGATTCGGAAACGAGCGCCAGTCGGGCCACACGCGCGCGCCCAGATAAGCCTCAATTCCGCTACACACCCCGGCAAAAATGCAGGTCAGGACGACCGCCAGCAAGTACATTGCGCTTGGGATTCTCTACGTCTTCGGCGAGCGTGGTTACACCATCGAAGCCGATATAGGTCAGAGCAGCGAATGAGGTCGCAGTCAGAATTTTGTGGGAGTTGAAAGTCTTAGGATCGTACAACGGCTGAAGCGGAAAACAGTCCGGCCCATCCCTGTCCGCCATACAAGAACTTGATCGCGAGGACGATGAAGAACAACCACCACAACCGACATGACCGCCAGCAGAACTTTGTTGGCGTTGCGCGGAGGATTTCACCCCTGCCAGGTTGAGGACCGTCATGATGCCGACGATCAGCAAGGCCCAGGCTACAAACGGGACTTGCTGCAAGTAGCGCTCGTGCAAGCGCCGTGGCGATCCAGACCGTGTTGATCAGCGGCTGGAGCAGGTAATCCAGGATCATCGCCCAGCCCGCGAGGAACCCCAGATGCGGATTGAGCCCCTTCCCGACGTAGGTGTAGGCAGATCCCGCCGTGGGGTAGAGCGCGCCCATGCGCCCATAGCTGACCGCAGTGATCAACATGGCGAACAGCGCAATCAGAATGATCGTGACGAAATGTCCGTCGGAAAGTTTCTGCGCTACGCCGTAGAGCGGCACTGGCGCGATGGGCTGGATGAGAACGATCCCGTAAAAAATCAAGTCCCAGAGGGTAAGCGTGCGGCGCAGACGTGGAACGCCAGAGAGGAGCGGCGGTGGGGTTTCCATGGGAACGGCTATTGGATTATGGACAGCCATAGAAATGTCAATATTAAAACGATTCCGTGCTTAGCGCTTCGAGTTTCAGGTTTCAGAACCAGCATTCGAAACCGAAACTGGAACCGAAACTTAGTCTTCGCCGTAGTCGAACCAGTATCCGCGCTGCTCGTTTCCTGACATGTGCCGCGTGTTGTATTCGAGCAGATAGTTCAGGTGAGCATCGTCGAGCGGGAATGTTTTCTTCGGCGAGTACGGATACTCACCCATGCTCAGGAACGGCAGTGGCGCGACGAAGTTCCCTTCGGCGGCGTAGAAGTCCATGTCTTTTTCGTAGCCGTTGGCGGCGAAGAAATAGTCGCGCACCCAATCCTTTGGGAATGTCGGGCAAGTGTGACGGATCGAATTCGAGTCGGACTTCGTCGCCCGAACCGAAGACGGCCAGCTTGTCATCGGCGGATCGGAGCAGGGAAGCACGTCACCGTAACGCGTGTAGTTCCCATCGGACGCGTATAAGGCCCGGTCGCGCTGGTCTTTTCGTAGACGTATTGAACGTTGCCGGGAGGAACTCCTTCAATCTTGTAGGGATAGCCGTGGAACTGCGAGATCGGCGCGGACCAATGGTACTCGCATGCGAGATCGTAGCCTGGAACGCGCTGTCAGAGACGCCCGCTGGACGGCCGGCGATCGCTTCTTGGCGGCTACTTGCGGTGTTCGGTTGATCAGGATGTTGTCCCAATAGATTTGCAGATTGGTGGTGATGCGGATCTTCTTGTGTTCCCGGCGGCAACTTGCCGGTCAGATCCGCCGTCATGGTGCGTGGGCCTCCGGCTGGGAAGCCCATGTCGTCCATCACACGCTTCCACTTGCCGTTCCGATAAGAGCTTCGACGTAGGGAGACATCGGTTCGAGATGCGATTGTGCGGCGGCGTACATGCTGTTGGCGGTGAAATATTCGATCTCGCCATGCATCAGCAGCCAGAGCGGACCGCCAGCGTAGGGCTCGCCAAGATCGAGGGTGAGAGAGTGAGTTTTGGCGAATCCCTGGAACTGTGTCATTTCAAAATCGCCGACGTAGTGATGCGCGAGCAGATCGGGCAAGAGATTGTGGCCATGCTCGTCCCACGCGCCGGCAGACGGGCTTCGCATTGCGGCTGACGACCACTTTGAACGGCGGGTATGGAGGATTCGAGGCGAAGTATTCGTTCGGATAGACTTCGACGTCGGCCGGGTGATCGACCGCCATCAGGCGCACCTGATCGAGGTATACGGCTTCTTCGAGCGGCTCCATGAAGCGGAAGCTGAGCCTGCCGTCTTTTTCGCGGACGGCGTCGCGCTTGATCTTGATGAATTCGACCGGCCGGGGAATATCGCGTTGTCCGGGGCCGACCCAGTGTCCCACAACGCCTGCGCCGAGCATGTCTGCGATAAATTCGTAACGCTCGCCGTTCCAAGCAAAGAGCGTCGGGCAGGAACTGCCGCGGCGGTCGATCTCCATGAAGTTCTGTTGCTTGTCGCCGGCGATCTGGATTTCGTCCTGTAAGACGCCTGTTGGCCAGAGCATGCGCACGATGTCGGCATCTTTCGATTCGCCGAGGCCGACGACGATGTCGGTGGAATTCTGTCCGAGAAAGCCGCTGGAGCCGTGCGATCTCAAACTTCTGGCGATTGCCTCCGGAGAAAACCTCGAGCTTGGTTCCGATCGCGGACTTGTTGTCGTTGAGCCCTTTAAGCGAGAGGCGCAGCCAATGATTCTTATTCGCGCCTTCATTCTTGAGTAGTACTGCGGGCCCATGATTCTGCGTGATCAAGAGGTCAGTGGTTCCGTCGTCGTCGTAATCTGCGGTGATGATGGCGCGCGGATCTTTCAGTTGAATCTTATCGAGACCGACATCGGCGGTGACGTCTTTGAAACCGTCGGGCCCGAGGTTGCGGAAGAGGCGAACTTCGCCCTTGCCGTCTTTCGTTTCGCCGGCGGCGACCAAGTCGACCCATCCGTCATTGTCATAGTCGAAGGCGGCGACACCGTACGAGCGCAAACCAATTTGTCTGCGGAAGAGAGACTGGTTCGAGCGATTTGCCTTTATTGTTGCGCCAGAGAGTGAGCGGCTGGCGGGCCGGGATGGCTGAAAGCAAAATCCATCCAGCCGTCATGATCAAAATCGAGGATGGCGGCGCCGAGGGAAAAGCTCTCGACTGTTGTTCGGAATTTTTCATCGGGAATAAACTTCCCTTCTCTAGGATTGGCCAGGAAAACTGGCGAAGGAGAAGTTCCCGTACGAACCAGGTCAACCGCGCGATCATTGTTGAAGTCGGTTCCAACGGCGGCAATGCTGGCTCTCTCACCGGCGAGCCCGGTGGACTCTGTGACATCGGTGAAGGTACTGTCGCCGTTGTTACGAAACATCAGATTGCCGACGTAGACCGGCATCGATGCGACCTCCAACCCTTTTCCGGATTGCAGAGCCGGGCCGCCAGCGAAGCGGGTGACGTAGAGATCGATGTCTCCATCGTGGTCATAATCGATGAAGGTGACGCCCAGGTTGAAGTTCTCGCTTTTTAATCCTGCAGCGGAGGAGACATCCTTAAAGTTGGCACCCTTCTCGTTGTGAAGTAATACGAGTTGATGATCGAGCGTGACGGCCAAGTCGGTGAAGCCGTCGTTGTCGTAGTCTCCGGCAGCGCATCCGTTGCCGTGCATCGAAGGATCGAGTCCGAGTTTCTTGGTTACATCCTCGAATTTTCCAGCGCCCAGGTTGTGAAAGAGTCCGAAGCCACCTTGCGGCCCATTACTTGGTACGAACACGTCCGGCTTGCCGTCTCCATCGTAGTCAAGGAAACATGCGCCGGGCCCCATGGAGGTCAAAATGTCGGACGGATTGGCGCCGGCCCGAGTAATGATCCCTGACTCCTTCGTGGCATCCACAAATTGCACTTTGATCTGAGCCGGCGGTTTCAGGGCGGCCTGCGGCGACTCGACCGCGCGGGAATACTTTCCTTGCTCGCCGTAGGCGAGGCTCATCGGCGAGCCAATTTTGTTTTGCGTGATGTATTGGAATTTCTTCAGGTGCTCGCGGGCATGATCGGTGTCGCCAGATTGCTGATAGGCGCGAGACAATCCAAACTCCGCGGAGGCGTGAATCGGATTGATCTTCAGGGCTTTTTGAAAGGCGTCGATGGCCTGGGGAAATTGCTTGGCCTGCACGTAGGCGGTGCCCAGAAAGTACCAGGTGTCGGCGTCGTCGGGATCGATCTCGGTGACGTGTTTGAAGGCTTCAATCGATGCCTGAGCGTCGCCGGTGTTTTTTGCCAGCAGCCCGAGGCTGTACCAGGCGTTGGGATTTTTTGGATCCTGTTTGATTGCGTCTTCGAGATCTGTCTTGGCTTGATCAACTTTTTGCAGATTCAAGTAGGCGACACCCTCATTCAATCGAGCGATCGGGAACTTAGGATCCGCTTGAGCAGCCAGCTGAAACTGCTTCAATCCCTTTTCAAAAAGCTGCTGATTCATGTATGCGACGCCGATGTTGTTCAGCCGAGCGGCCTCGATGGAATTCGATTCCGGGACGGGTGCAAGGAGGCTGAAGACCGCCACAAGTGCGGCGAAGAACGTCGCTAGGATTTTCGAATTCATTCCAGTACAGATTTAAACACAGAGGACCGAGCGGGACACAACGGATTCCACCCTCATTCCCGCGACCGGGTTTCTATTTGCACTGCTGTCAAATCAAAGGTGGGATTTTCCATCCTCCGCAAGATCGTTCGATTGCCAGCGCAATGGACAATACCTGTTCTTCTTCCCACGGGCGGCCAACGATCTGGACGCCGATAGGCAATCCTTCAGCGGTCTGGCGCACGGGAACAACGGCGGCGGGATTCCCGAGTATGTTGAACCACTCGGTATAGCTCCACGCATCGAGATAGTGGACGGTTTTGCCATCGACATTCCAGGTTCGTTCGCCGTGGCGAAATGCCGGGACTGCAGCTGGAGGGCATAACAGGATTGGATACTGGCGCATCTGCTTTAGGACATCTGCGCGCACGGCGTCGCGGCGAATCCATGCATCGAGCAGGCCGGGGCCTGTGAGTTCCGGTTCGGCTGCCGACCAATCGAGAAACTGTTTCAGCAGCGGATTGGCGTTTTGTTCTTTCCCGTCAAACATCGGACGAAGCATCATTCCGCCCATCTTCACGAAAAACTTCTTCCACAAGATGCGGGCTTCTTCGAGGCCATCGGGGCGAAACTGGTCGACCTGAAATCCTGCGGAGCGAAGCGCTTCGGCGGCGGTTCGAACAGCTTGACGAATTTCGGCCGTCACTGGGGTGCGGCCGTCGTCCTCAAAATATCCGACGCGCAGTTGTTTCATATCCGCGTCAGTGGGCCAGCGCAGAGGGACAGGCGCGGCGCATGTATCTCCGTCGTCTGCGCCTTGCATGACGCTGAATAAGCGCGGAGACATCCGCAACGGTACGGGCCATTGGGCCAACCACTCCGATGAGGGCGAATGGACCGCCAGAGGGCGGGAAGTGCCCAGTCGCCGGCACGCGCCCGGGCGTTGGCTTGAGGCCGCAGATTCCGCTGAAGTGCGCGGGAACGCGAATCGACCCACCGCCGTCACTACCAACGCCACCGGCAGACATACCGGACGAAATAGCGGCAGCTTCTCCACCACTCGAACCGCCGGGCGTTCGCTCCACATCCCACGCGCTGTTAGTGCGTCCATAAAGAAGATTGTTCGTTTCCCACGCCATCAACATCTCGGGCGTATTGGTGACTCCCAAGATCGTTGCACCTGCCTGCCGCAGGCGGGAGACCAGCGGGGCGTCTTCCGCTGCCACAAATCCGGACCGAAGCCGAGTGCCGGATTCGCACTTCATCCCGGCCACTTCGATCGAACTCTTGATGCTGATGGGAACTCCGTGAAGTGGTCCCAGAGTGTCTCCGTTGAAGACGGCGGCTTCGGCTGTCCGAGCCTGGCGCATCACCCGCTCTGGTTCGAGGTGAACATAGGCATTCAGCTTTGGATTGAGCTTTTCGATTTTCTTGAGGTGCGCTTCGGCGAGTTCTACGGGAGAAATCTTGCGCTCGCGAACTTTCTTTGCCATTTCTACGGCAGGAAGGAATGTAAGGTCACCCAAAATCTATTCTCCGGGATGAAAGCGGAGTCTAGCATGCGAACTTTCCGCAGCAAGTTGTTGAATGTTTCGAGACATCGCGCGATCGAGCGATTGTTTTTCTTTCGAAGTGAGCATTCGATATGAACGCTTCGGCAAGTCTCCGAGCACAAGCGGGCCGATCGCCACTCGGATGAGCCGAAGGACTTCGATGTCGAGCGCCTGCAGCGTGCGGCGAATGTGACGGTTCTTTCCTTCATCCAGCGTGATCTCGAGCCAGCAGTTCTTTGCTCCTGAACGGAGCATCGCAGCCCGACGCACACGGAGCAAGGTGCCATCTGCGGTCTCGATTCCCTGTTCGAGAGTTCGGATCAATCCGCTATTCGCCACAGACGCAATCTGCACGTGATAGGTCTTCTCGAGGTGAGTTTCGGGATCGGAGATCCGTGCTCCCCATGCCGAATCGTTGGTGAAAAGCAACAGTCCCTCGCTGGCTTTATCGAGCCGACCGACGGGCGCGACCCATGGGAAAGCTTGGCCGGCATTTTCGAGGATGGAGTAGACGGTGTCGCGTCCTTTTTCGTCCGACGCGGTGGTCACGAGTCCGCGAGGCTTGTTCAGTACGATGTAAATTTTCTTCTGCGCCTCGACACTGTTGCCGTCAACAAGGATGCGATCTTCTGCCAGACGGACAGGCGCTTCCGGATCACGGCGCACGATCCCGTTCAAAAGGACTCGACCGTCGCGGATCAACTGTCTGGCCTGCGACCGCGAGCAATATCCCATCTTCGACAGGGCTCGGGCGAGACCGGAATTTGGGGACGTCGTCTTGCGCACGATTTCAATGCTAATTGAGTCGGACGTTCAAACGCACGACTGCGGCAGAAGCTTGGTACCATACTCCGTGCGCAAAGGCGCTGAAGGAGGTTCCATGGCCCACCAGCATCCCCCACGCTTCTTGAAGATCGTCGACGACGCCAAGACACGCGTGCGCGAGACCGATGTAGATACCGTCAAAAAACGGATGGATGGCGGAGACAAATTCGTTCTCATCGATGTGCGAGAAGAAAGCGAATACGCCAAAGATCATTTGCCAGGCGCGATTCATTTGGGGAAGGGCGTAATCGAACGCGACATCGAAGCAAAAGTTCCTGAGCTGAATACGGAGATGATTCTTTACTGTGGAGGCGGATTCCGATCGGCGCTCGCGGCCGACAATCTGCAGAAGATGGGATACAAGAATGCGATCTCGATGGATGGCGGGATCCGCGACTGGCGTGAGAAAAACTATCCACTGGTGAAGGGTTAGTGGTTGCACTCGATTAGCCTGCCCTGACAGACAGGCCCGGCGCCAAGTTGTGTGATAAGCTCCGCTCCTTACTCACATGAATGCTCGAATTTTTTTCTGGTCGCTGACGTCGGCACTTGCCGGATTTCTGTTCGGCTTCGACACGGTCGTCATTTCTGGCGCCGAAAAAACGATTCAGGCGCTGTGGGGCCTGAGCCCGGGCGTCCACGGGATAGCGATGGCATCGGCGCTTTACGGAACCGTCATCGGCTCGCTGCTTGGCGGATGGCCTGCCGACCGCTTTGGACGGAAAGCAACGCTGCTCTGGATCGGCGTTCTCTATTTCATCGGTGCGGTTGGGTCGGGGCTCGCGTCGAATGTTTCGATGTTCATTGCCGCGCGATTTGTCGGCGGCCTGGGGATTGGCATATCGACTGTCGTAGCTCCCATGTACATTTCCGAGATTGCGCCAGCAAAACATCGCGGGCGGCTGGCGGGAATGTTCCAATTCAATATCGTGTTTGGAATTTTGATCGCTTTCGTCTCGAACGCCCTGCTAGCGGGTGTGGGAGAGAATGCGTGGCGTTGGATGTTGGGAGTTGCGGCCTTTCCGTCTCTGCTATATGCAGTGTTTTGCCTTGGGCTTCCGGAGAGTCCGCGCTGGTTGCTGAGCAGGAAAAAGGATCGGGAGGCTGCGATTGAAGTATTGCAGCGCGTGGAACCCGACCTTTCGAAAGAGGCGGTTACGGCACAGGCAGATGAGATTGCTGCAGCGTCGTCCGAACACGCAACATCTGGCAATTTCTGGACAAAGCGGCTGCAAAAGCCGATATTGCTCGCCATCCTGATTGCATTCTTTAATCAGCTCTCGGGGATCAACGCAATTCTCTATTTCGCTCCCCGCATTTTCGAACTCACAGGACTGGGAGCCAAAGCCGCGCTGCTGCAATCGATTGGGATCGGTGTGACGAATCTGGTGTTTACATTTGTGGGTCTGTGGCTCATCGACCAACTTGGACGCCGAACGCTGCTTTACATCGGATCATTCGGGTACATCGCTTCTCTTGGCCTGGTCGCATGGGCTTTCTTTACAAAGCATTATTCGATCGTGCCGGCATGTATCTTTGCATTCATTGCGGCGCATGCGATCGGACAGGGCGCCGTGATATGGGTCTTCATCTCGGAAATCTTCCCTAACCGCCACCGCGCTGAGGGACAGACCTTGGGCAGCTTTACGCATTGGATTTTTGCGGCGGCGTTGACTACATTTTTCCCAAAGATGGTGGACGCTTTTCCTCCGGGCTACCTCTTTCTTTTCTTTACGGCGATGATGGTGCTTCAGCTTATCTGGGTGAAGACCATGGTTCCCGAGACGAAAGGCGTGCCGCTCGAGCAGATCCAGAAACAGCTGGGGATCGAGCACGCCTGATCGGTTCTATCTTCTTCTTCTGGATATCTCAACATTGCGACCAACCGCCGCATCTCAGCAACAGGAAACAGTTCATTGAGGGGGACAGGTCATGGCACGCGTTTTTGTAACAGGTTCGTCGGACGGTCTTGGCCGCATGGCGGCGCAATTGCTAATCGAAGAAGGACATCAAGTGGTTCTCCACGCCCGCAACGAGCAGCGACGGAAGGAAACATTGTCGTCGGTTCAGGGCGCAGAGGCCGCGTTGGTGGGCGATCTATCAAGCATTGCCCAGACACGCAAGCTGGCTGATGAAGTGAACTCACTGGGTGCGTTTGACGCCGTGATTCACAACGCGGGCGTGGGATACAGAGAGCCCACTCGCATTCTCACGGAAGACGGTATGCCCAGAGAGTTCGCGGTAAATACGCTTGCCCCATATATTTTGACGGCCATGATCCGGAGACCGAAGCGGCTGGTTTACCTCAGCTCGGGGCTGCACCAGGGCGGAGATGCCACATTAAAAGACCTCAAATGGGAGGAGCGGCCATGGCGTGGAACGCAGGCATATTCGGACTCAAAACTGCACGACGTGATGTTGGCTTTCGCGATGGCACGGCGATGGCCTGACGTTTTGTCGAATGCGCTGGAACCAGGCTGGGTGGCGACGAAGATGGGCGGTGCGGGAGCTCCGGACAATCTGGATGAAGGACATCGAACGCAGGTCTGGCTTGCGGTCAGCGATGATCCTGAGGCGAAGGTAACCGGCGAATATTTCTTTCACAAAAAACGAAGAGCGCCGAATCCAGCCGCTCGAAATGTGCAACTGCAGGACGAACTGCTCGCGGCATGCGAAAAATACTCGGGCGTCGCAATGCCTTGACGTTGCGGCGCGGTGTCCTCAACTGGGCCGCTGCGCGTAGACTCCCCGAGACAAACGCTCGATGCCGTAAAAACTCATATGCGAACAATTCGGAGACGTGAGTTTGGCGGCAAAGATCGATCAAGACGAAGGATGCCGTGTCGGTTCGTAGTGTCGCGCAAAGTCTCGATTTCGACTCCGGGCAACGCGGCGGTTTGCGACGTGGAAACGTTTGGCCCGTACAAACGAAGTTCATAGGCAGCATTGGATTGCAGCCCAGAGACGGTGACGGAGGTAAACGCCACGTCGGGGATAGAGACTTCCCCCTGATTTTGCGCGGAATCCGAGGTGGCAAACAGAACACAGGGACCGGCCTCGGATGCTGCTCCGGCAAAGTTGACGCCTTCGAGAAGGACGACACGCTTTCCGCCGGTGATCCCTGTATTGCCAATCTCGAACACGTGCAGGAAGAAATCCTCTTCGGATGCGGAAGCGGGCGACACTTCGATGCGCCATCCTCCGGGAACAACATTCTTACGATTGGAGGGAGAGATCCTGGAAAAATCTTCGCCCCAAAACTTCTTCCACATGTGGACGAGTTTGGGATCCTGCGGCAAAGGTCCGCCCTCGGCCGGTTCAAGAGGCCAGTTCTCGCCGCTTCCCCAGGCACCGCCTTTGTCGTCGCCAGGTGTGAAGAAATCGTGGCCAGGGCCACCACGCCGTGTGATCACTCGGTCCCGCGGGAAGAGGCAGTGGACGAGAATTTCTCCGTGGCCTTCGCGGAAGCGAAAAGTTTTGGCGTCGCGGAATTCTCTTGTTTGGGTGTTATCACCGCCCTGGTCGCTATCAACCGCGGGCGGGTTCACGCCATGCAGCAGCCATGCTTTGCGGAAGGCGGCTTTGGTGCTGACGACGCGATCGAAAACGAATAGGAGATTCTGCGGGGGAACGTAAACGATTTCGCGCGTGAACTTCTTCAATTTTTCTCGGGAGTAGGCGTTCGTCGCATCGCCAAAAGCGTAATGATATTTGTCCGGGAAGGTAGTCAACGATTCGCATGGAGGCGAGATCCCAAAGATCGCGGGTTCGCTCCCAATCTTGCGGGGACTGCGGATGGTGTTCCAGTAACGCGAGGAGTCCATGCGCTGGCCGCCGTCGTTGGCAGCCGGCATCAGATTTTCCGACCAGAAAAACTTTTCTGCGGGATCGTAGACCAGCACGGAATTGTGCGCGACCGTGCGCCGGTAGTAGTTGAGATAGTGAGGGCTCTCGCTGTCGGTGTAGTCGGCTCCGCTGTCGATCGCGAGATATCCACCGTGGTAGATGTTGATCTGGTTCTGATCGAGATGCTGATGCTTGGCCAGGTAAGGTCCGCAATCGAATTCGATCCAGGTCGAGTCCGACTTCCATCCATTGCGAATCACTAGATGTCCGACTCCGGGAAAAAGCGCTGTCGCGGTAAGCTCAGTTTCGCTCGCCAGCGCAGGATCGCGGGGAACAACTTGCGGATCGTTCCATAGAAACTCGAGAACCGGCAGAATCCATTGCTGGGAGAAAAATCCGCTATTGCGCAGCAGCCAAGCGCTGTAGGGATCCTTGAAGCGATTCACCGCATAACCGATAACCGACGTATCACGCGCATCGAGGATGGGATACTCGTTGTCGCCTTCCCTGCGAGGGCGTTCCGTCTGGAAGCAGTTTGTAGAGATACGTGTTCCCGATGTTGCGAAACAGTGAATATTGATGCGCCGGATCGACACCGGTGACGGTCCGCTGCAGTTCCGCCAGCAGCGTCAGAGAGGCCCAAGTGATGCGCATGTAATCCATCGACTCGTGGTAGCTGCCCTCGGGAGTGGCGAAATCGGTGGTCTCGAGAATGTTTGTGAAGCATTTCGCGGTCTTTTCGCGCCAGGCTTCGCAACGATCCTTGCATCCGGCGTAGCCATTGAGCGCGGCCGCGACAAATGACGGCAACGAGAGGTAGCGTGCGCGCGTAGTTGTGATAGGAAAACGTTCCTGGGTCGTTGAAATCGGCGGTGGCCAACATCGCCGCCGCACCGTCCATCAATTCGTTCGCAATTCGGTCCTTGAGCGCAGGACTCGAAGCCCGGATATTCGAACAACCAGTCGAAGGCCAATGACCAGCGCGCATAATCGACCCAGGAACGCGAAGGCTTCGCTCCGTTGGCGAGGTGATTGGCGCGCATTGCTGCCAAGGACTTTTCAGCGAAAGCCGTGTCTCCCGTGAGTTGCCACGACAGCGCCCACCCTTCCATGTCGTCGGAGGGTCGCATACCTGCCGCGTAACCGGATCTTAAGAAACGCGAGGCCGGTAAACGGGTCGGTTGAGGAGATCAGCAGCCGCGGACGGCGAACTGATTCCTGTGCTTTGGTTTTTGTGAGAGCCAGTGCGGCACAGGCTCCAACGGCTAGCATGAAATCGCGTCGCTTCATCGAAAGTCCTAAACGCTGCGAAACCCTTTTTCCCCGAAAAGCAAAAACAAGTATACGAAAGTAAATGCCGAAGAGGTGCATATTTCTCGTCACAGCCGTAGCCGACAGACAACGCGGTAACTCACCGTCTCTCTTTAAGTTTCGAGCTCAGCCGCGTCGATTTTTAATTCGTAACCGACAGACTTTCGTTTGTTTTGCTCTCGTGCGACGTATAGAATGTGCCGCACAGGCGGGCTCTTTTCCGCCTTGAGCAAGGAAACCGAACGATGGGTTCCCGCGATTCACGACTTTTATCCGAACAACGCCGCCGCAAGATTCTGGACTTGATCGAACAAAAAGGTCAAATCACGGTCCGCGAATTGGCCGAACGCTTCTCTGTTTCGGCAGTCACCGCACGGGGCGACCTCGATGCATCTGTGTTCGGAGGGATTGGCGGTGCGGTCGCATGGCGGCGCGGTACGGAAGCTCGAAGGGGGCCATGAATACGGACTCAACAGCAAGAAGGTCTCGAGATACGCGGACCCGCGTCGATCAAAGGTTGTCACGCCGGGCGCTGGAAATCGAACCATCACGTTTATTTTGGGTAACCGCGACACGGTTAATGAATTTCAATCTAAAGTTCTGCTCGGAGCAGAAGGCTACTGCACTCGCCAAGACTGGGCCTTGCACTTCGTTTCGTTTCGCTCCGATTTGAATGCGCCTCTGAGCAGTTTGAGCTTGCCGGAAGTGTTGACTCAGTCGAACCGCCCGAGTGGCGTGATCCTGAGCGGGACGCATTCAGCGAATATTCTTGCGGCACTCTCGGAGAATAAAATTCCTTTCTCTCTTGTCGGAAACAACATCGTTGGCGATTGGCAGCCGGAACAGTATGACTGCGTATTCACCGATGACATTCGGGGATCCGCCGACATTACGCGCTATCTCATCGCGCAGGGTCACAGGAACATCTGGTACATCGGAAACCAGCGCCTCCCGTGGTTTGCCCGCTGCGCGCGCGGTTATCGGCAGGCGATGAAAGAGGCGGATCTGGAGCCCCGCTTCAGCGAGATCGGCTCCGAAGATCGAGAACTTGGATACCTGGCGGTGAAATCGTTGCTGGCAAACGGAGAGCGTCCCACCGCGCTATTTGTCGGCACGGACCAAGCCGCATCGGGCGTGTACCAGGCTCTGCAGGAATCGGGCATCCGCATTCCGGACGACATCAGCGTTGCCGGTTTCAATGACACGATCGGCGAAGTCCTGCATCCGGGCTTGACCACGGTCCGCGAATTTCCCAAAGAACTTGGAGTCCATCTGGCGGAATTTACGCTGCGCAGAATCAGCCAGCCGGATCTTCCCCCGCAGCAGCTCGTCATGCCCACCGAACTGATCCGGCGCGAGAGCGTACGTCACATTGCTCCCGGTCACTCTACGTATCTTCCCTCGCTCTGCAAGAAAACGTTCTGTGAATGCCGTCGGGTGTGGTCAGGCGCCCAATGTTGAAGCATTGGCAAATCCCCGTTCTATGTGTGTGGCTCTTGCTATGCGTGGCGCGTGTGCTCGGTCAGTCGGCTCCTCCGCCTGAATCTTTTCGTGTGCTGTCCGAAGTTCCTGAAGGGCCGCAAATTACTCCTTACCTGCAGTATCAAACTGATCTCGCGTGGAGGCAGGATGATGCCCGCCTGGCAAGCTGGCGCGGGGTCACGACAGAAGCTGCCCTCTTGAAAATGCAAGGGGAACTGCGGCAGAAGCTCCTCACCATGATCGGTGGCCTGCCGACGGTTCGAACGCCGCTGCATCCCCGGATCGTCGGGAGCATTCCGATGAATGGATTCCACATCGAGAAGCTGATTTTCGAAAGCCTTCCGGGCGTCTATGTGACGGCTCTTGTCTATCTGCCGGAAGACAACGATGGGGGCGCAATCAAGAAGCATCCGGCAATTCTCGTTGCGGCGGGCCACGCGACGGACGGCAAGGCTCACTATCAGACGTTGTGCCAGCGGCTCGTGCAGCGCGGATACGTGGTGATCGCGTGGGATCCAGTCGGGCAGGCGGAGCGCAGCCAGTTCTGGGATGCGAAGAAAGGCAAGAGCCGTTACAACCTCATCTGCGCGGAGCATGCTGTGCTTGGCAACCTAGCCTACCTCGCAGGCACGAACCTCGCGCGTTGGGAAATTTGGGATGGACTGCGCGCCTTTGACTACCTGCTGACGCGGCACGAAGTCGATCGCCGATCGCATCAACATTACGGGCACGAGTGGAGGCGGATTTCAGGCAATGCATATCGCGGCTTGGAGCCGCGCATCAAGGTTGCAGCGATTTCCTGCTACATCACGTCTCTGCCTATGCGCATCCACAATCGCATTTTCAAAGATCCGGACAGCGACCCCGAGCAGGATCTGTACGGCATGATTTCAAATGGCGTCGACAATGCGGGACTGCTGTTACTGATGTATCCCCGGCCGATATTCGTGGCGGCTGCCGTGCTCGACTTTTTCCCGATCGAAGGGACGGAAAAATCGTTCCGCGAAGTGCAGAAGTTCTACGTTCGTTTCGGACATGCGGACAGAATCGCCATGGCCGAGGGCTATCACGGCCACCAATTCTCCGACGGAAATCAGGAAAAAGCTTTCGTATTTCTGGATCACTTCAACCGGCTTCCCGTGACGCATGGCTTAGCAGCCACGAAAGACCTGGATTCGACTTCTGTGCAATGCACTCGCACCGGACAAGTGATGCTGGATTTCAAGAATGCGAAACCGCTCACAGAGGTAATCCGCGAATATTTCATCGAGCGTAAAGGCACACGCCGGCCCACCCGTTACGCGCGGCTCTATTTTGGCGATGGCTATCCGGGAATTCGATCATGGAGTCTCGCAAGTTATGAAGCGAGTGGCACCAGCGAATTCACTATCGCTTGGGAAAACGCTGGCAGCACTTCACTTCAAGGGCATTGCGGTCGATCGCTATGCTGTTCACCACAGTCACGGATTGATCCTGCCTTTGTTGCACATCCACAAAGCTGGCGGCAATAACAGTCGCTGGCAGTTATGGCTGGGCAAGACGGCAAAGCAGGGCAAAAGACTGGCCAGAGATTGTCAAGCAAATCGAAGCGGGGTATGACGTCATCTCATTCGACTTTCGCGGACTTGGCGAGACTCGGATGCCTTACAAGGCTGTATCGGAGGACGATCCGTCGCTCGCGGCACTCGACTTCGACCATGCCTATGTCAACCCGCTTTCGAGTGTTCTTGCGGGATATGTGTATAACTCGTTGCTGATGGGTCGGCCTTATTTCTTGCAGATGATTGAGGACACCGAAATCGCAGTGAGGTTCGCTCGACTGAAGTTCGGCGCCGAAAATTTCGTTTTGCAAACCAATCCTGAGAATGAAATCTATGCGCGTGCCGTTGCAGCCACGCTCGATGGAATCGATCGATCGCCTGCGAAGCCGATCACTAAACTGATGAAGTGGTCTGACCTCGTTATGCAGCGCACGGAGCAATGGCCCATTCAGTTCCTGCTTCCGGGCGGGGCTTACATCCACTAGCCTACCTTCTCCAAGCATTTGGAAACATCAGATGGCACGAACGATTCCTTGCTCGCGTGGCCTTTGTATTCCTCACAAGGAAAAGAACAAGGATCATTCCGACAAACGGCACCAGCCCCGCGACGATAATGATGGAGTCGAACGAGTGCGTTGCCAGGGATTGATGAACGTCGGAGAAATGACCGATCAACTTGAAGGCGATGATGGTTCCGATCCCAGCGCCCGTTCCGGCCATCCCGCTCACCGATGCCACCGCATCGCTTTTGAAATAGATCTGATGGCAGCACGTTGGCGATAGTCGTAAATGATCCGTAACAGAAGGTGGCCAGCGCGAAGAGCAAACTGATTGCCGCCAGGTTGACCGTCAGTATCGTAGGAATCAGCAGCATCACCCCGATGCCACCGAAAACGACGATCGCCTTCCGCGCCGCACCTACGGACCAACCGTGCTTGATCAAGTATCCGGAAGCGGCGCCACCAAAAAAGTTGCCGAGATCGGCGGCGACGAATGGAATCCAGATCGCGATCAGGCTGCTCTTCAGGGAGATTCCTTTTGCGACCAGATAGATCGGGAAACCAGTCTGCAATAAAAAACCACACAGGATCTGTAAACGACCTTGCAATGATCGTTCCCCAGGTTTGCGGTAGTTTCAGCAAGTCCGCCCAGTGCGAACGTTCGAAGTCCCGACTGGCACGCGGATCCGACGCATCCGCGAGGATCAAGGCGCGCTCGTCAGCGCCAAGCCTCGGATGATCTTGCGGTGAATAGTACGACCTTCGCCACACGATCAGCCAGAGCATGCCCAGGATGCCCGGGATGACAAACACAGGGCGCCATCCCCAGTGCAGCGTAAATCGGCACGATAAGGAAGGGCGCGATCGCACCGCCGATTGAAGAGCCGCTGTCAAAAAATGCGGTGGCAAGCGCGCGCTCTTGTTTCGGAAACCACTCGGACACTGCCTTGGTAGCGCCGGGCCAGTTTGCGGATTCGCCGGCTCCCAGCAGAAAACGAAATGTCGCAAAACTGTAGAAGCCGCTGGCAAGTGACGTCGCCATTGAAACGATCGAATACCAGAAGACAGACAGAGTCAGCCCGCGGCGGGTTCCGACGCGATCCATCAGTCGTCCACACACGGTTTGTCCTATGGAATATGCGATGCGAAACCCGATGAGCAATGTAGCGTAGTCGGTGTTCGTCCAGTGGTAGGTCTGACTTGAGATAAGGGGAGAGCAGAGAAAGTGTCTGGCGATCGATGTAGTTGATCACCGTAGAGGCGAAGAGCAGGCCCCCGATCCACCAGCGCAAATTTCGGATCGCCCGCGCGGTCGGCTTGGTTGCTCGGGAAAGGTCGGGCGTCAATGTCGAGGGATCAGGGTGCGGTGGGAACTCCTGAAGTTAGCAAAGCGGCGGAATCCTTGTCGAGGTAAATAGTCGCGTTTGGGTGAGTGCGCAGGATCGACGCGGGTACTTGCGGGCTGATATCACCTTCGAGCGAAATCTTCACTGCCTGCGCTTTGCGTTCGTCGGGAACAACTACGATGATCTCTTTCGCGCGCAGAATCTGCTGCACGGACATGGAAATCGCGCGCAGAGGCACGTCGGCGACTGTTGGGAAACCATCCTTCGTTTACCTGTTGCTGACGGCAAGCCTCATCGAGGTCGACAATCAGATAGGGATCCTTGATGTCGAAATCGGCAGGCGGATCGTTGAAAGCCAAGTGTGCGTTCTCACCGATTCCGGCAAACGCCAGATCGACAGGCTGGCTCTGCAGCTCGCGACCGATTTTCGAGACGCAAGCTACGGCGTCCCCGTCACCATCGAGGAAATGATAATGAGTGATTCCGGTCTTGTTGATCAGCCGCTCTAACAAATATTTCCGGAAACTTGCCGGGTGACTGATCGGCAGGCCGACGTATTCGTCGAGATGAAAACTTCGACCCGGCTCCAGTCGATATCGGGTGCGCTAGTCAAGGCCTCCAGAAATTCAAACTGCGAGGCACCTGTCGCGGCTATGATTCGTGCTTGTCCGTGCTGGCGAATCGCGCTCCGAAGAGAGCCCGCGGCCTGATTCGCGGCTGCGCGTCCCAAAGAATCTTTATCTGCAAGAATTTTTATATGCAATTGCGACACCTTTGTTCTCTGAACTCTATAAATCGGCTACTGTGCGACATCAGCTCGAGCTAAGCGCGCGAAATGATAGGCAAGCATGCGGTCGGGCAACAGAAGCGCCTTTTGGAACTTCTCATCTGCTTCCTTGCGACGTCCCAAAGCATTATCCAACTCGCCCGCGGAGTAGTACCACCAACCGGCAAAACTGCTGGTTTCGGTGCGGCTTTGAGCTTGTTCAAAGGCGGAATTCAGGCGATCGTGCCAGCACTTCTCCTCGTACCCAGGCAGCTTTCGTGCAGCCTGCCACGCCCATAAAGTTTGATCTGGCGCCGTCGCCGCTGCAGCGAGTTGGAATTTCGTCTTGGCTTCTGCAACTCTGCCACAATTTCATCCACGGTCCCTATCAGAAACTGGCTCCGAGAAGAGTTGATGATCGGCTCGAGCCCGTCTTGGGTAAAGGAAAGATCGGGGATGCTTTCTCCGATTCGCCCTGTAGTCGCAAGTGCGTCGCTGCACTGATTGCTTTTAGCGAGTGCAACGATCTTCTGCAATTGCACCTCGACCCATACCTGCCGAACATTGGTTCCACCTTCTTCGCGCGGAAAAAAACGGTTATGGAACAAACTCTCGGCTCGAGGAAAATCGCCGGCCTCGGCAAGGTTAAGGATGAGTTCGAAAACCAGTCCGGAAGGCGCGTTCGTGAGGTCTGGATATTTCGAGAGAATTGCCGCGCGCTCTTCCGCGAGGCTTGCCAAGCAGGCTTAACGCCTGATCGGCGCCGAGGTATACGGTGACGTTGTGCGAATCATTCTTAAGTCCATCCTGGAAAGCCGATAGCGCATGTTGCAGATCGTTCTTCTCATGCAACAACGCAAGACCCAGGCTCGCGTCGAGTACGGGAATCGCGCGATTCAATTCGTGGGCCTTCGTCCATTCCGCGAGGGCAGGTTCGGTGAGTCCACGTGGAGAAATATAAAGTGCCAAGAAGATAGTGAGCGGTCGCATCTTGTGGCCTGGATTGAGCGATATCGCTGCAGAACAGAGAGTTCCTCTGCGTAGCTAGGGAACACGTAGGCCGTCGGCCGACTCGAAGCAGCTTCGTAGTCGGCAGCGGATGGCTGTTGGAGCTTCGAACGGCAATATCCGCGGAAATAGGCGATCATTGGATTTTCGTCCGGTGGGAGCGCGCCCAGTTCCGTCTGATCAGATTGCGGAGACGGATACTTCCGTGTGAGAACGTTCAGCGCGGGCTGGTAGAGTCCCAGCCGCATGTATTGTGCCGCAACATTCAAGGATGCGGTTCGCATCGTTTCCAAGCTGCGTGACGTTCGGCTGTTCCAATATTTCCTGAAGAAAATAACTTTCGGGAGAAAGCTTCAGACCGTGCTGTGCAAGAGATTTGCCTTGTTGAAACTCCCTCGACGCAATCTGGATTGCGGATAACTCCTCGATCACGCGAATATCGTCTGGAGCCGAAACGTGCGCTTCGTCCAAGTACCTCTCCGACGCCTTTAAATTCCCTTCTCTCGCTTTCATTTCTCCGAGCTGCAGGTCAGCTGCGGCCTGGTAGGTGCCAAACCGCCGAGCGGCGTCAAATGATTCTTGCGCGTGCGGAACATCGCCTAAGCCGCCGTACGCGATGCCGAGGTAATAAGAGATTTCCGGGTCCGAAGTGTCGCGGGCGTGTACCGGTTCGAGAAACGACTTCGCTTCTTCGTAGCGCAATAAAGCTGCGGAAAGGCGTCCGGCTGACTTGAGCGCGGCGAAGCTGTCGGGAAATCTGCTCAATGCTTCCTTATAGGTTTGCAACGCCTCAAGGTTTTTGCCGTTCAGCTCGAGATCTTTGCCAAGCTGGATCCAGTCGTCGCTTGATCGACTGTCAGGATCGGGAAATCGAAATTGCGGTTGAGGTCCAACTTTTATTTCAGACTCTGGCGTCCAGTCGTACTGTCCTTCAGTGTGGCGAAGTGCGACGTTGCCGTGAGCATCGCGAATCTCAAGCGTGTATTTCACCTGCGCATCGTCGATCGGGAACTGGTGTGTCCACGTTGTTTCAGGATTGAGATCGAGGGTTTGCGAAAACACTCGCCGTTTGTCGGCGAGTATCGCAATGGAGGCATGGGGGAGAGCGCGGTTGGCATTGAACCCCGTGACGAATAAGTTATCGTGGCGCGTCAGGCTCACCACTCCCGCGAGATTTGCGCGTGAGATTCCATCGAGTGCGCGAACCGGCATCCAGTATTCCGAGAAGTGAATCGATTGCCTTGGCTCAAGGAACGCGTAGGTTTCCTGGTTCCGAAATAATCCAGCCTGCACCTCCACATAACCACTGTTGTCGTCGGAGAGAGCCTTGCGCCAGTCGAGTCCTTCTGCATCCACACCCCAGGACCAGATCTTCTTCGCAGGAAGCTCGATCGTATCGGGCGAAATGCACAGTGCCAGTCTTTGTGGAAGGATGCCAGACGCCCATGAATTCTTCACGGCTGCCATGAACGAAGTAAGAAACCGGGCCATGGGTATGATTGCGAATGACGCTCAGGTCATTTCCGTCAGGATCGAGCGGCCACGTGCGGACCTCGGTAAAGCCATGGCTAGCGGCAAAACGCATCGGATAGACGATGCGCGAATCGTCGGAAACACGAATGCCTGCGTTATTCCACCAGTAAAAGCGATGACGCACATCGCTGCGATTGCTCAGCGTGACGTGCTCTTCCAGCAAGGTTGACTTCGGGCTCAACCTGAGTTCGACCTGCCACTGCATCCCGTAAACGCGATCTATGTTTCCGACAAAAACAGATGCTGTGGCGTCGTCATTTTTGCGGAATGCAAAATCCACCGGGGACATACTGACCCAGTTGTGGGAAACCGGAAAATTAAACTCGATGCCAAACGCCGCCCAGGCTCCTCTATAGCCAACAGCAGCCTTTTTGATCGAACCATTGTCGTAGAACATCGATTGGCCGGAGATCTTGTCTGTGCAGGTATAGAGGTGTCCGCCAATGTCGGGCAGGACGGAGCATTTCAAGTATTCATTTTCAAGAAAGATCGCGCGCCAAGTGTGATTCACGCGATGGCTCGTCAGATTATCGCGAAGAACATATGGGTAGTTGAACTTGTTACCCGCAAACT
The DNA here is from genome assembly GCA_963712365.1 of uncultured Acidobacteriota bacterium. Taxonomy (GTDB): domain Bacteria; phylum Acidobacteriota; class Terriglobia; order Terriglobales; family Acidobacteriaceae; genus Sulfotelmatobacter. The sequence goes on along the minus strand of CAVQHO010000013.1, from coordinate 216,480 downwards.
GATCGAACGGAGGATTCGGGTCTGGCATTCCCTCTTCATAGGTGGGCAGGGTGATCGTTCCCTGCCAAACGCGAACCTCGGCAGAGGCATTCCCATACGCCAGAAGCACAAAGCCGAGCAGCACGCAGAAGTAATCAGAGTGTCGCATCTATATCCGCAGCAGCCGCGCAGCATTGTCGCGGTATACCTTGCTCAAGATCGGGTCGGGAAGATTGATCCCGTAAATTCTCCAGCGGCCTTGAGGTGGAATCTTCGCCGGAGCGTAGTCAAAGTATTCATCCTCCGTTTCAAGGAAGCGGAAGTAGATTTCGTACAGCTTGTCGTTGAAAACCTGTTGTGGGTATTCGTCGCCGTGCGGAGTGGCGTCCGTCGCAAACAGAATACGGTCCTGATATTTCTCGAAGAACTTCCGAGCTGGTGCGCGGCTGGCGGCCAAGTTCGCCGATACGCGCGGCAATGTCGACGAACATGTTCGGAAACCGGTCGAGGTTCTCTGAGACATTCTGCAAATCTTCGGCGAAGTTTCCTACATGCAGCACAACGAACTGAGTCTTCGGATGTCTCGCTATCACGCGATTGCGCGCCGCCAGCAACTCTTCGTTGCTCGGGAAGTCGGGGCCGTAGAACGACCAGTCCGGATGATTGTTCAACTCCTCATAGCGCTCGTTGAAGCGGTCGGTCGGAGTGAAAAACGCGACAGGGTCGGAAACGTGGATCGCAACCGGCATGCTCAGCTGACCACAGGCGTCCCACATGGGATCGAATCGGGGATCGTCAATCTTCACCAGTGTCCCGGTGGTGATGTTCTCGCGCAGATATAGACCGAGCGTCTTCAGAATTTTCAGACCGCGTGCGCCGTCACGATGAGCCTGTTCGATTGCCGCAGCCTGCAGCTTCGGGTAATCGGGCTCTTTGAATCGCGAATAGGACGGTTCAGTGAATGTATAGAATCGGCCGGGATGAGCCCGATCGTACTTAGCGACCGCATCGGCGAGTCCCGCTCGTATCCTCCCGTCAGGTTCACCATGGCGTGGATATTCTTGCGATCCATAGTGGCCAATAATTCTTGTGCTGTTCCGAGGTATTGACGCTCCGCGGCAAGTTCAACGCCTGCTTCCGATTTTGTAGAGGCCGAGATGTGAGTATGGAAGTCGATGAGAGGAAATTTCGCACGTTCCACGCGCGACTCGTGCACTCGCAACATGCTCTTGGGCTCATACTGAGAAAGATCCAACGGCTTCGGCGCCGGAGGATTCTCTGTTTGTGCGGCCGCACTGGGCAGCCGAAGCTGCGACGCTCCTGCCACCATGCCCGCACTGTAAAGCCATTGTCGACGATTCATCCACGCACGCTGTTGATCTCCCATAACTATTGTCCTGGCTCGAGCGCAGGAGTGGCGATGTCTACGGTCTGCGTGTGGCCATCGACCGCTCCGTGCCAAACGCTACCGCCAAAAGTCGTCACATAAATCTGATCGCGATGATCCGGATCGAGGATTACACGGTGCGCCCATTTGAAATTAAAGCCGGGAATCCGCTCCCAATGCATTCCACGATCTGTGGACCGCCACACGGATGATTCGAAGCCAGCAGCATAGAGATTTTTCGGATCGGATGGGTCCACCGTGATGTCATAGACGTGTTGATCCTTGTCGAGCACTGACTGCCAGCTTTTGCCACCGTTTTCTGACAGGAAAATCCCACCACCCTCGCCGTGCTGTCCAACCGCTCGCGCCCAAGTCGCCAGGTATAAGCGATCCGGGGATTCGGGATCGATCGCCAACCCGTTGGGCGCATTCACTCCGGAAGGTAATGAAACTCGTCTGCCAATGTTCGGCGCCGTCCGTGGAGCGATAAAGCGCACCATCTTTATCGTTTCCGATGCTGCCATCTTCCGAACGCCGAGCGAGAAGGACGTAGAGAGTTCCGTTCGAGCTGCGAGCCAGGCGCCATGCAAACGGCTCCGCCTGCGTGATTCCGTCGTTCTTTATCTTCCAGGTGCGACCGCCGTCGATGCTTTTGTAGACGCCGCGTCCGAAACCCGTGACGTAGAGAATTCGGGAATCGGCTGGACTTGTCGGATCCAGAAGAATGTGCGTGGCGGCCGTCGGATCCATCCCGTTATTCGACTTACTCCAACTCTTGCCGCCATCGTCGCTGCGGCAGACGCCACCTTTATATTCCGTCACGGAAGTGTGGCGCCACATCTTTGGGCGAGGCAGATCGTGCGTGCCGCTGTTCACACTCCACGCTCGGCCCTTCACCTTCGGGATCGAAAACCATCCAATAGGTGGTGTTTGTCCATTCCTCCGGCACACCCATCGTCGCGCTTGTCCACGAAGTTCCGCCATCCTCACTGCGGAAAGCGCCGATATCGGTGTAGGTTATGAAAATCCGCTTGGAATCGAATGGATCGAAGTGCACGCCGTACGTGGTCGTCACGTCCAGTCCGACAGTTGTCCACCCGGCGTCATTGACCTTGCGCGAATAGATTCCGTTCCACGTTGCGCCACCATCCGTGGTGCGCATGGTACGGCCGAGATCGGTGCCATAACTAAGGTTCGGGATCCTGATCCGCAACGGTAATGTTCAGCGGATTCTCTCCCCACGTAATTCCGAAGCGGGGAGTGATCCACGCGTCGTGAACATTGCTAGCAGCGTCAGTGGATTCTTTCCAGACGAGTTGCCAATCATGGCCGGTGTTCGTGGTCTTGGCAACGCCCATCCAGGTTTTGCCCGTCCAGCGACAGGTCGCTGTAGGAGACGTAGGCGACTTCGGCATGATGCAGGCTGGTCGCAATGGCTCTCACCTTGGCCCCGCTACCGGGGAGAGAAGACTGATGCCAGGTTTTCCCGCCGTCAGCAGAAACGAACGCTCCTTGCTCCGAAGTCAGATAGATGGATGGCTGCGAGCCCGAACTGAATCCGAGGGAGAGATCCGTGGCTTTCGCCGGCAAGTTCACATTTTGGACGCTGGAATCTGTGGACAATTGCCAGAGATTTAGGCCCTCCAATGAAGATCGTCCGATCCCCGGATTGCGAATGGGGATCAATCCACATATGCCGAACTTCTTCAGGCAAATCTGCCCGGCGTCTGCCAACTTGATCCGAAGTCCCGAGATATGAAAAGCGTCGGCTTATCTTTCTCGCCCGCCGCTACGAAGAGAGTTTTCGAATCATCTGGATCGATCGCCATGGCGTATAAGCTCGCCAAGCGGATCGGAGGGAGCCTCGATAATTTCATCCGCGTGATCGGAGTTCATCTTCACGCCTTGGATGGTGGACGGAGCCGGGGAAACTAATTTCCAGGTCTCTCCGCCATCCTGGCTGCGCCACAGTCCGGTGGCGTGCGCATACATCGTTTTAGGATCTCTGGGATCGAATACAAAGAAATTCACGACGCCGCGGAGATTAAACATGCGCCAAGTGCGTCCGCCGTCGTGCGTAATATACGATCCGGTCATATCGCACGAAACCAGGACCGTATTTACGTCATGTGGACTAATCGTGGGGTTGAACATCGCGCCACCGCCACCGGGGCCAATGACGCGAAAATTTCCGGGCCGTTCGGCCCAGGCACTTGTAAGACACACCAACCAGATTACGCCGAGGAAGACTTTCGATTTCATCGATCCCTCGCCCGAAGAGACCGCCCGTCGAACGACATGGTAACGAGCGGTTCTTCGTAGCAGATCAACTCCAAGTTAGAAGGTGATTCGTAGCCGCAGTCGAATCTGCCGCTGTGCCGCGACTCCCTCCTGCGGAAAAGTCTGGATCAGCCGACCGAACGCGTCATTTGGGGTAAAACCGTCCGATGGGATCGTCACCTTTAGTGTGGCAGGGTCCACTCCGAGCACGAAATCTCCCAACATAGCAAACGGTCCCCCACCCCCACCGTAATCGCTGTCGGGAGCAAACAGGAAGTGATTGAACAGATTGTCGAAGTCGGCGCCCAAGGTTGCCTTCACACGTTCTCCGATGTGGAAGTCTTTGTGCACGCCCAGATTTACTCCCCAAGCTCCGGGACCCGTCAGTGCGTTACGCCTCGCGACCGCCGGATTCGTGAACATATCTCCGCCGAGCAGGGGTAGGCCGAATGCATTTGGATCCCAGATTTGATCGCCAGAACGGTGGTTCACATTCCCAGTGATAGTTGGCCGAAATGAAGTGTTGTTGAAATCGCCGACGGCGTCTACGGATCCTACACCGACGTTTCCGGGAGAAATCGGCCCGCAGTCGTCGCACACCCAGTAGGGCGTGAAGCCTGCGCCAGACTTGGCAAACATGTTGAAAGTCGTCTCCCACCCTCCGAAGATCGCATCCAGCCACCGGGAAGAGGAAGCCCCAAACTTCTGTCCGCGACCGAAAGGCAGGTCGTAGATTCCGTAAGCCACGAAGCGGTTATGGGGGATGAAAGATTCCTGGCCATAGTCACGATTCGGCTGGAATGGATCGTACGCGACGCCGCCGAGACTCGAGTTTTCGGTGTCAAGAGCGCTCGATCTTTGCGACAGGTACGTATACGACAGATTCAACATGAAGCCGTGCGAGTAGCGGTGCTCGAACTGCGTCTGGAACGCGTCAGATCGCGCGTGACCGTAGTTGCCGTAAGAGAACAGGAAGTCTCCGAGGCCTGGGAAAGGCTGACGCGCGATATCGGCCGCAGAGGGCAGACAGTCACCATTGTCGATCGGGTCGCATGGCGTAACACCGTCGCCAATCGTCGTGCCGAAGCGGAGTGTCGTTCGCGGGGATTTCGTTCAGGTCCACGCCGGCGATCAACCCACTCTGATAAGTTCCGAGGTAAGAGAAGCGAATCGCAGTATCGCGGGCGATCTCGCGCTCGAAGGTGACGTTGTATTGCTGTACGCGAGGCTGCTGCAAGCCGACCGGGACAGCGTTGATCGAAGGCAGCGTTGCGAAGTTCGTAGTGACGTCTCCGCCAGATAAGGGGCTGAATCCGTGCGCAAAGCCCGGCCATGGAGCCAAGGGGTTGGCAGGGTCCACAGTCTCTTTCGTCAAGCCCTGGTTGAACGGATTGGTGGCAATCGGATCACGAATTCCCTGCGCGGCGGAGGTTGGATAGTAGAACCCGTATCCACCGCGAATTACGGACTTATCCGTCAGCCGAAACGCGGCGCCTAGTCTGGGCGCGAAATTGTTGCGATCGGTTCGGACCAGCCCGCGTCCGAGGTCGAGACCCGATTGACTCGCATTGGTGACGACGAACTGCGTCAGGATGCGTGAGTCCAGAAATGCGCGAGTGCGATCGGAGGGGATGATGAAACGTCCCCTTTGCCCGGTGGTTGAATCAACAAAATTAGGATCGAAGTTTGCCAACAGATCATGATTTTCGATAAAAGGCGTCAGCACCTCGTAACGCACTCCGAGGTTCAGAGTGAGCCGCGGAGAAATCTTCCAATCATCCTGGAAGAAATATCCATGCTCCCAGTTATAAACATCCATCGGAGGACGCGGCAGTCCGACGTACGAGACGCTTGTGCCGGGATCCCCAAGCAGGAATTCCGCGAAAGGATCGATGCTTTTCGCATTGCCATAGGTGATGGAGCCCCGGACGTTGCCGCGATTGACCGCGAATCCGTCGACTGCGCCGTTGCGAACAAAGTCCGCGCCCATCCTGAAATTGTGTTTACCAACGACCCAAGTCAGCGTGTCACCGAATGTGATCAGGTTGTCATTGGCCGGACGATCGGTATTACGGCCGCCATTCTGGAAGATCGAGAAATTGCGTCCGAAGGTGATTGCCGGATGTCCGTGCGTGGCAAGCTCACTTGCGCCGACTACGGCGCCGTATGCATCGATATCAGATTGATCGAACCCGATGCTGGCGAGGAAACCTTCCAGCGTCGTGTTGCTGTGCCGCAATCCCTTTTCACGGTTGAAGCCGCCGCGAAGCTCGTTCACGATGTGATCGTTGATCGCCCGCGTGTAAGAGAGAGAAAAGGTGTCGTCTCTGAGATCGTTGTGCTGCAGACCGAGCCCCGTATAAGGAGCCTGCACAAAATTCGAAGTCGAGGAACTAGCCGACCCGTTGTAGACGCCGTACAGGTGATCTCTATCGCTGAAATCGTGATCGATCCGCAAAGTTCCGACATCGCGAGTGCTTCTTCCGGGCAGCGACGTCTGATATCCGTTCGGGTCGCTGTCGCCACCGATCTTGCCCGTGGCCGGATCAATTGGAGCCGACAGGCCTACTTTCGGAAAATAATTCGTGATCAAACTTTGCACGGTTGGGTTCAAGAGGTGGGATGGAATCGTGATGAACTGTGCGCCAAGACCGCCCACTGTATCATTCGCAATCTCGTCCGGAGTCAGGATGGTTCCGGCTGGAACAGCAGGTTTCGCGTCATCATCTACCAGAGAAAAGTCGCCGGTGTAGAGCGAGGGATGCGGCAGGCTAAGAGCAGTGAGATTCACGGGCGAAAGTTCATAATTTCGCTCGTAAGCCATAAAGAACCACGTCTTTCCGAGTTTTGGAACTGGCCCGCCAAGCGATCCGCCGAGATCGTTGAAATTAAAATACGGGTTCGGATATTTCGACTGGAATGGCGTAGGAGCAAACTCCGCGATTCCGATCTTGTCCTGCTGCGACAGCGCGCCAAGAGCCGAATTCTTATTGTTGTAGAAGATGGATCCGTGATACCCGGCATCTCCCCGCTTGGTAGTGATGCGGATGTTTGCTACACCTCCGAACTCCGCACTGAAATCATTGGACAACACGTTCACATCGCCGACGGCCTCTAGCGCAGGCTGTCCCTCGGTATGCTCACCGAACACGCCGCCGTTCGACCTCTGACCATCAAGAGTAAAGTTCGCGCCGTAGCTTTCCGCACCGATGAACTTAAAACTTTGGTCCGCGCCGGACTGCGTGATGTTGGGGTTGAGGTAAAGAAACGTATAGACATTCCGGCTGTCTCGGGGAAGTTCGATGACCGCGCGATTGTCGATGGTGTCGCTGATGGTTTGATCCGTGGTATTGATGGTCGGAACTTCAGCAGTAACCTGAACCGCCTCTTGCTGACCGGCAACTCCGAGTACGGCGTTAGCGCCCACCACATCGCTACCGTTCAGCACGATTCCAGTCAGATCAGTGGTGCGCATGTTAGGCGCCGAGACTGAAACCTTGTAGTTTCCCGAGCGCAAGCCGAACACCTGGTATTCACCCTGCGAGTTTGTGGTCGTCTCTCGAGTAGTGTTCGTTGACACGTCGGTCACGACAATTTTTGCGTTGGATACCAGTGCGCCGCTGGTGTCAGTGACGGAGCCTCGGATCGTTCCCAGATCCGTACCTTGCGCTAGTAGCGATGGAGCGGATATCAGCCCAATCGCAACCAGAATTAGAACGGCAAGACACTTTGCGTAATTCATAGTGAAGCTCCTAAGTTGAGACGGAAAAGCTCCAGTTCTTTTAACCCAAAACGGCAAACGAAGGCAAGAAATAAATAAAATAACGAAAGCATACGATACTATTCGCAAACCACCGATCTACTCGACTGGCGCATGCAAGGCGAAACCCTGCACGACGCGACGAATGACTCCGTCAGACGATGGGGCATCGGGCTTTAGTTCCTGCGCTAGGCAACGAAAGAAACCAAGTAGCTGACCCACAACGACGTTGAGAACGGCCAGGTCGTCATCATCGACCGCCCTAACGCCCTGGTACGGGATGACGCAGTAATTGCCGCGATCAAGCTCCTCGGGCACAGCATGGCCCGCAACGCAACGGATCATTCCCAGCTTTTTCTGCTCGATTTCCTTAAGGACGTCGAACTCGTAGGCGCGAATCGTAGGATCGGAAGATAGGAAGGCGACCACGAGAGTGTCATCGTGTATACCACTCATCGGTCCGTGCCGGAGGCCCAGAAAAGTCTCGCTCGTAGCAGACACTCTGCCCGAAGTCATCTCGAGCATCTTGAGCGAAGCTTCCCTGGCCGCCGCGTAGTGTGCGCCGCTGCCCAGAAACAACGCGCGTCGGAATGGCTTCGCGGCAATCGAGGACAAAAATTCAAACTGCTCCAACAGCAGCGTGGAAACGCTGTGAGCCAAATCATTACAAATTGATGCGTAGCGGCTGGAGTCACGTAGAAGGCCAATAAAACGGGCCGCTAACACCATGTTTGTAAAACTGCTAGTCATGACCAAGCTACGATCGTTGGTCGCCTCATCGAGAGTGATGACTAGAACGTTCGGATCGCCCTCGAACGCGCGGGCAAGCTTTCCCTGGCGGTTGCAGGTGAGAACGAGGTGCCTGATCTCGGGCTCGAGCTTGCGCACAAGAGCCAACGCTCCAACGCTCTCTGGACTATCGCCGGAACGCGCGAGAGACACCATCAATGAGGGCTTCCCGATAGGCATCGCGCAGCGTCCATGAGTAAGCAAGGCGCCGGATGAAATCGCGTGTACGTCGATGCTCAACGCCTTGCGCAGTGCAGGACGAACGCAATCTCCCGCGTACTCGGAACTCCCAGATCCGGTAAGGAAGAGGCTCGACAGCCCTTCAGTCCAGCCTGCCAACGCCGAACGAATACTGCGGCAACAGGAGGCTGGTTGCGAGCCAAGTTGCTGGCTGCTGACAGATTTCGCGGAGAGTGTGGAAGTAGCCGAGCCGATGCTGCTCCTCTTCGCTGCGCGACAACAATTGGGCCGCGGCGGGTTGCCGCTCCGTCAGCTGCTGTAAGAATTGTGATGATAGAAGGTTACTCGACTGCATTAGGATCACTCGAGGCGAAAGAATAAATAAGCAATAAATAGAAAGCAATGATAAAGTAAACGAAAGAAAACGGAGAAGCGATGGTTTTGAAAGGTCAGTCGCAATACGGCACTATGCGTCACGCAACGACGCAGCCCACGATGTACCTGTTCGGCGTTGCTCTTCGATCTGGACGGAGTTCTCATCGACTCCACGCCGGCAGTTGAAAGAGTTTGGAGCCGATGGGCTGTAGGAGAGGGGCTTCGATCCATTGAATGTTGTCGCGCATGCGCACGGCCGTCCAAGCATCGCGACCATTCGGCATTTTCTGCCAACCTCCGATCACGAACTCGAAAACCGTGCCATTGAGCGCCGCGAAATCGAGGATGTAAAAGGCATCGTTGTGCTTCCTGGCGCCCTTGAACTTCTAAAAAACCTGCCGGCGGATCGCTGGACGATCGCGACATCATGCACTCGTCCGCTAGCCGAGGTTCGCCTGCGTGCTGCCGGATTGCCGATACCCGAACGCATGGTGACATCCACTGATGTCGCCATTGGGAAGCCGCACCCCGAGCCGTTTCTCAAAGCAGCAAGCAAACTCGGATTCCCTGCGTCTGACTGTGTTGTTTTGGAAGATGTACCGGCGGGAGTTCGTGCCGGAAAAGCGGCCGGCGCACGCGTCATCGCGCTTCGCACGACCGTGGACGAGCAAGAACTGCGAGCGGCGGGCGCCGACTTCATCCTGAACACCTGCGCGAGATCTCGCGGCGCGCCAAAGCTCGAATGGCTTGACGTTACATCTCCGGAACACGAGCGTGTAAATTTGCTGATGATCGCTTTCTGACCGAAAGGAAAACGGCCATGCGTCGCAGGGATCTGTTAAAGAGTGCCGCACTGCTTCCCGCGCTCAGTTGCCTCAACGTCGCGACTGGTGCCACCCAAGACGATGTCATACGATTTGGCACGGCTCCGACCGAGCGTTTGAACCAGGGGCCGTTTGACATTGATCAGGATCAGGGCTGGCAGACGATTCTGTTCACCACGCCTTCGGAAAAACCTGTACGCAATCCCGGACTCGGATTGGTTGGATACTGTTGGGAAGAAAGCGGACCTTCACTGGCTGCGCGTGCAGGGCGAGAAACTCTTGAGCAGCATGTGGAGAAAATTTCCAGCCTGCCGTTCGTCGATATTCTTTACATTCGTTGCGATTGGCGCAACGTGCAGTCACGCCCGGGAAGGCTCGATCTGAGCCCGGTCTGGGCTCTCACTCTCGATGCTGCGAAACGCAAAGGGCTGCGAGTGGCATTTCGCGTTCAGCTGTCGAACTATTCTTTTCAGCCCGAGGAGGTTGCGATTCCTCCGTTCCTCCGCGATCGCATTCCGCTGGCCAACATCGGTCGCATCCCGGGCAAAGGTGGCGCTCAATTCCGCGAGCCGCGCTACGACCATCCGGAGTTTCAGAAAGCATTCGCGGAGTTGAACGAGCTGCTCGCCAGGGAATTCGATGGCAATCCCCTGATCGAGTGGGTCGACCTGATGCAGTACGGCTTCTGGGGCGAGGGACACACAAGCGACTATCCGAATCCCTTCCCTGATTATGAAACGGCAGAGCGCACTTGGCGACGCATGACCCCAACAACTTTCCGCATGGAAGAAGACACCGCTCGCGGTGAACACCCAGCCAGACATCAGCAATGTCGGACAACCGCGCGGTGCTCGATATGGCAATGCGCGCGGGTGCGTGGCTGCGCTCCGACAGCATCATCGTGGAAGAACCAATTCAGATCGATCAGATCGCGAACCGGCCGCCATGGCTCGCTGCCATTCTTGAGGACGGCTACTTCCGTCAATACGACACGGAGAAACTGAAGATCGATGCCGCGGGAATCAACGTGCTGGAGAACTACATGCTTCACGTTCCAGACCTGCGCGCCAACTACTGGGCGCTGTGGACTGAAGCCGACAACCTCGCGCGCTACAACGAAAAATATCCGCGAGGCTTCGAACGTCTGCGGACAAGCCTGGGATATCGGCTGCGGCCTTCGTGGGTCTGGCAACGCAAGCGGTATGGAACTTTTGAGGTCATTGTTTGCGTCAATAATCGCGGAGTCGCAGGAGTTCCCGGGCGTACTCTGGCTGCATCTGGAAAGCCCCGACGGAAAAATAAAACTGCAGGGAACACTTGATCCCGGACACCCTCACGGTGGGGGCTTGCGCCAGGCTCATTCGTGATTCCGCAAGGGTATGTGGGCAAGCTGAATCTGTCGGCACAAATCGAAATTCGTCCGGGCGTCATGAAGTCTGTGGCGTGGGCGTGCGAGCAACCGCTGAATCCAGATGGCTCGATCACGATTGAACTGAAAGAGGCGAACGATCGCGGATGGCGAAAGGGAGTCTGAACGGCCTTCGACGCGAAACAAGAGGTTGTTAGGTGCGAGTCTGGCGCGCTGATGCATCTGCGATCGACATGCAGAGTTCGACCGACGGAGCTACGTCGGCGATGGAAGGCTGCGGAGCTGACCCTTTGCGCAATGCCTGAATGAAAGCAGCTGCTTCGTCGTAGCAACCGTTCAGCACGTCTTCGGGTATCGACTTCTGGGCCCACTCCTCTTTAATTAACTCTCCATTTTTGTACGCAGCCCAGCCTCGTCGTTCGCCGAACGGAGCAACTACGATGACGCAAAACCCTCGCCGAAAATTTCGTATTTCTCTTCCAGCATTCCTGCTGTCGGTAGGACGTCTACGCGTGCCGCCGCGCCGCTCTTCAACTGAAGATCGATCGTGTACCACGAAGCAGCGGATTCATTCCCGTCTATGTTTTGAAAACTCCAAATCGCAATATCGCCGGCGATGTATCTCACCGTGTCGACGGCGTGAACTGCCGTAGCCCATATAAATTCGCGCTCAGCCCGCGCGTGCCGGGCGAGCACGCAGTGAACGTAGCGGATCGGCGCCGTGTTTCTTGCCCACTGCAGTCGCACGATTAAGGAAAGGCATGAAACGTCTATTCACCGAGACCATATTGGCAGTACCGGTAGCGATGGATGCGTCGCACAAAGCCTTTACTTCTTCGAGCGATGACCCGAGCGGCTTCTCGACCACGCAAGGTATGTGGCGATTCAGCAATCTGATGCCGAGCCCGGCGATCTTTTCCGGCGGAACTACGGCGATGCACCCATCGATTTCTTCATGCGACAGCAACTCATCGATATCTTCGTACGCAGACTTAAATCCATATTTCTCGCAAAAGCTTTGCGCCCGCTCGAGTCGAATGTCACAGGCAGCTGCAAGCTCGACTTCGTTAGGATGGTCGGCCTTGTACCGTGCGAGAGGAATGGCGTGTCCGACTTCGGCATGCTCTCCGCAACCTATTAGTGCCAGTCTAACCATCGAGGTCTCATTACTCCGTGCGGACAGGGACCGAGGCATCGCGTTGCGCGAGTACGGCTTTTTTTGTCGGGGCGTCTCCGCGAATGAACCACAACGATCCGCCCACCGCCAGGGTCAGAGCCGCAAACCATATCACAGTCAAACGCTGATCAGGCTGAACGTGGAAGAGAAGCAGCAGACTCAACAATCCCAGCAGCAAGATCGTCCTGCTGAGAAATCGGAATACTGGCGCCGTAAAGTCGGCGGAGTCTTTCAACTCGGTTGCACATTCCACAGGTGTGTTCAAGTTTTGGAACAGTAGTGCGCGACCCGGTGTGTCTCCGCGATCAAACAGCATCGTAGCGAAAAACACTCCGAAAGATGCAGGGATGATGATTGCAACCTGCTGAATGAGTGTCCAGTGATACACGAAAGCTCCCAGGATCCCGAGAATCAAGCCGGTCGCGAACGATGCCAAGCCCGACCAAGGCGGAGTGCGCCGCACGACCAATCCCAGCAAAGCGGGCGGACCGTACGCCAGCGACATCAGCGTATTGAAGGTCAGCATGATCTGAAACACGCTCTGGCCGCTGGCCGCCATGATCACAGCGATAATCGTTGTGCCGCCGCCGATGAGAAATGTCGTAGCCCATCCCACCATCAACAGCTCGCGATCACCAGCGTGTTTCCGAAACAGGGCCTGATACATGTCCTTGGTGAGGATGGCTGACTTCAGGTTGAACTGTGCCGACAGGTTTGCCATAGTCGCGCTGAACATCGCAGCCAGCATGACGCCGATCAATCCATGAGGAAGGAGCGTAAGACTGGCGACGGCATACGCGGCTTCACTAGGATTCGGAAGAGCGGCGCGCAGAGAGGGGATTACCGGATACACCACCCGCATCGCCATGGGCGGGATAAACCAGATGAAAGCGCCAGCAAAAAATAGTCCACAACACAGCAGGGCGATTTTGCGAGCCGAGCGCTCATCGTCGACGCTGAAATATCGCTGCGCCATCGCGCTGGTGTTGTATCCAAACGAAACCATGATGGTCCACGATGCCAGATAGAACCATCCGAATTCGCCCGACAAATGGATCGTTTTCATTTCCGGCGGCAACGAGTGGATCAGACCGCCAACCCCGCCAACGCGCATTAGGGACATCACCACGAGAACCAGACAAAAAGGCATGAGGATGGATGCTTGCAGAAAATCGGTGATCACCACTGCCCATAAACCGCCGAGGACGCAATAGAAAACGATCAGGGCGCCAGCGCCGATGATCGTCCATAGCACCGGAAATCCGCATGCTGCGGAGACGAAAAGGCTCAAACCGAATAGCGTGCTGGCACTGGTGAAGAGCTGAAAAGCAATCGTGCTCCAGGAGAACACTTGATGGGTAGCCGGATTGAAGCGGCCCGCTAGGTACTCCATGACGGTGGTGATACGCGTGCGCCGCCAGCGGCCGGCAAAAACGAAATACCCGAGGAGAAAACTCAAGGCATTTCCGATGTAGAGTCCGATTGCAGCAATGCCTGACCTGTAGGCCACACCGGCGGCACCGGTAAAAGTCCAGGCACTGAATCCGGACATGAAGCAACTCAATCCGGCGACCAGCCAAGGGATCCGACTGCCTCCTCGGAAATATTCGGCGGCGCCGCGATTGAAGCGCAGAACGTAGAATCCGACGCGCACCATCAACAGCGCGTAGAGTGCGATGACGAGGTAGTCGACGTGATTCGCGCTGCTCATCGGATAAGCTGTGGTTCTTTATACTTTGTTTTCCCACGAAAGAGAAGCAAGAAACAGCAAAAGAAAGCAACCGAAGCTCGCACGATGTTATACTCGCAGCCTCATGCGCCGCCGAGCTCTCGTCATCAGCGCTGGAAAGGAGTTGTTCGACTCCTTCTTTGCGACGCGGCAACTGAGGCAGGAACTGGCGGCTTTCCGGTGGAAGCAGGGTCGGCGGATCCAGCATCTCCGACGAACTCAACCATCAGTTAACGGGCGCCGAGGCCCTCATCACTACCTGGGATAGCCCCAGGTTTGGAGACGATCTCGCGCAGATCGCTCCGCAGTTGCGCATCATCGCCCATTGCGGCGGTGAGGTGAAGTCGCGCTTTGCGCGGCCGCTCTTCAATCGCCTGACGATTACGAATGCTCCGGTACCCATGGCGCGCGCCACCGCTGAGATGGGTGCCACTTTTCTTCTTTATTGCGCTCGGAATGTGGATTTCTACCGCCGAGAAATCGCAAAGCCCTCCAACCAGATTTACGAGGACGTTCACCTGCATGGCAGCCCGGAATCTCTTGTCGGACAAACGGTCGGAATGATCGGCTTCGGCCGAATTGGGCGCGCACTGGTCGATCTCATGCGGGGCTTTGAGGTGAACTGGCTGGTTCACGATCCGTATGCGCCGCGTTCGCTCGCCAAGAACTATCCAGTAAAGTTTGTGAGCCTCGAGCAGCTTCTGCCAAAAGCAAAGTTGCTCATCCTGGCGGCTGCGCTAACAGAACAGACACGAGGAATTCTCGACAAGAAGAGGCTGGCGGCCCTCCCAGACGGAAGTGCGGTTATCAACATTGCTCGCGGCGGCCTGATCGATCTTCATGCCCTGCGCGCGGAAGTACGGAGAGGGCGTTTACACTGCGCTATTGATGTGACCGACCCCGTCGAACCGCTTCCGGTTGATGATTCTTTGCGAACAATGCCCGGAGCTATCGTCACGCCGCACATCGCGGGGAGCGGTCGCCACGTGAGGCAAGAAATCGCGGGGGTTGTGCTCGACGATCTTGCCAGGTTTTTCAGCGGACAGCGTGTAAAGAACCGAGTCACCGCCGCAATGTTGAACAGGATGACCTGAATGAAGATTTCATTCTCAACTCTGGCTTGTCCATCGGCTACCATGCGCCAAGTGGTGAGGATGGCTTCCGGCGAGGGCTACGACGGAATTGAATTGCGATTCGTCGAGAACGAGGATTCGTTCTGGAAGCTCGCCGCATTTTCCGGAGAAGGCCTCGCAGCGACCAAACAACTCTTGATCGATCAGGGTCTGATGATCAGTTGCGTGGACACGAGTTGCCGGTTTCATTGGCCCGATGCAACCGAGCGTGAACGATGGATCGACGAGGGCGAGCGGATGTCGGATCTTGCTGCGGATCTCGGTGCGCCGGGAATCAGGGTCTTCGGCGACACGATTCAGGCCGGCGCGGACCGGCCCTCGACGCGAGCATGGATCGCGGAGTCAATTCATAAACTGGCGGAGATTGCCGGTCAAAAGAGCGTTGAAGTCTGGCTTGAGTCGCATGGCGATTTCTGTACGGCAGCGGAGACACGATCTCTCCTGACCGATGCAGACTCACAAAACATCGGAGCTGTTTGGGATCCCGTGAACAGTTTCGTCGCGGCAGATGAACGCCCCGCAGAGGGAGCCGAAATCCTCGGAGCATTGATTCGGCATGTCCATGTGAAGGATGTGCGGCGCGATACGGCTGGGTTTCGATATGTGCTTACTGGAGATGGAGAATTTCCGTTGCGGGAGTTGAACAGTTCTTTGCGCGAGTTGCACTACGCCCGCTTTCTGTCTTTTGAATGGGAAAAGAAGTGGCATCCGGAGCTCGATGATGCGGAGATCGCGCTGCCACACTTTGCGAAATGGTTTCGCGAGAATGTGGAGATGACCGACGCACTACAAACCGGCATTTTGCGGGCTTTGCGAACCACCGACGTGCCTGCCGCATTCGAACTTTCGGCGGGCGCCGGGTGGAACCAGACGCAAGAAGATTGGCAGATGTTGCTGACGCTAGCGGCTGAGGGCTGCATGGCTATCGAGATCGATGGAGTGCTGGCGGCGACAACGACGCTCCTGTGTTATGGCCGTCAACTGGCATGGATCGGGATGGTGCTCACGAAGCCGGAGTTCCAGCGTCGCGGCCTTGCCAAGAAATTGTTTCAGGAAGCGCTCGCACGAGCCGACAGTATGGGAGTCGCGGCTATCAAACTCGATGCCACAGACCAAGGCCAGCCACTATATGAAAAGTTCGGCTTTCGTGCAGAGCGAGAAATCGAGCGCTGGTCACGGCCGAGTTCTGCTCCTGCGTCAATACCGGTGGAACAACCGCCAGCAGGGCCGTGGAACGGTTCATGCTTCGATGCATTCGAAGCGGATCGTTCTGCCCTCCTCGATCACCTCGCACGCCGACGTGCTCCACTCGTTGGGGGCCAGTCTTACGTATTCAGTCGTCCGGGCCGCTTCAGCGAGTATCTGGGCCCGTGCTTCGGCGGTGATCCTCGGCTGGCTCGAAACTTGATCTCGCGCTCGTGTAGAGAACACCTCGTGCAGTTGGGCGTGGGATCTGTTTCCCAGCAATCCCGAGGCTGTTTCAATCGCTCGCGATCTGGGATTCACACCGAAAAGGCACCTGCTGCGAATGTCGCGAGGAAAGGAATTGCAGAAAAACACAAACGGGATCTACGCGATCGCTGGATTTGAACTTGGCTGATATGAGTGCAAGAACCGAAGCTGAACTGGAAGAACTGCTCTCTCGCCCTGACGATAAAACCGTCCAAGCCATGGCGGCAATCGAGGGCGATCTGCTGATTCTTGGCGCCGGCGGCAAAATGGGCCCAAGCCTTGTTCGGCTGGCGCGGCGCGCCTGCGATCAAGCGGGCGTGAAAAAACGCGTAATCGCCGTCGCCAGATTTACAAATCCTAAACTTCCTGCAGAACTTGCTGAACTCAACGTCGAAACGATCACGTGCGATTTGCTGGATCGAGAAGCGCTCGCCAAGCTACCAGACATCGCCAACGTCGTCTTTATGGCCGCGCGGAAATTCGGAACCTCGGGTGGCGAACACCTTACGTGGGCGATGAATACGTATCTTCCCGCTCTAGTTGCGGATCGCTACCGCAACTCTCGAATCGTCTCTTTCTCTACCGGAAATGTGTATCCGCTGCGGTTGATCTCGCAAGGCGGAGCTCAGGAAACGACGCCTGTCGGCCCAATCGGCGAGTACGCACAATCGGCTCTTGGTCGGGAGCGGATGTTCGAGTATGGGTCGGCACAATGGGGCACACCCGGAGTCATCCTGCGACTGAACTATGCGGTTGAATTGCGTTACGGAGTGCTGGTGGACATCGGGCTTGCAGTGTTCGAGCGGCGTCCGGTCGATCTGGCCATGCCTCGCGTCAATGTGATCTGGCAGGGCGAAGCGAACTCGTGGTGCCTGCGTTCCTTTGCGCATTGCCAGACACCGCCGCTAGTACTCAATATCACGGGAGCAGACGCGCTGTCCGTGCGCGAACTGGCTTTCGAATTCGGACGACTTTTCGGAATTGAACCGACCTTTGCTTCGCATGACGAAGGGCCGAGCGCGCTGCTCAGCGATTCGGCGAAGGCTCGTGCCATGTTCGGCGATCCTGCGGTCAGCCCGAAACAAATGATCGGCTGGATCGCCGATTGGATCAGACAAGGCGGCCCGCTTCTCGAACAAACCTACGCACTTTCAAACACGGGACGGAAAGTTCTGATGCGACTTCGTGAGCAACTCCAAGACGGCTTGGTCATTCCGGCGCATCCACTGGCGTTGAATGCGGAGCGCAAGTTGGACGAGCGGCGACAACGGGCGCTCACGCGCTACTACCTCTCAGCGGGAGCGGGCGGCATTGCGGTCGGAGTTCACACAACACAGTTCGCCATTCGTGATCCTAAATTCGGCTTGCTCGAACCGGTCCTGGGGCTCGCAGCCGAGGAATGCCGCAATCGTGAAGTGGTGAGAGTCGCCGGAGTATGCGGCAAACGGCAGCAAGCGACCACCGAAGCGAAGCTGGCTGCAACGCTCGGTTATGATGCCGCCTTGCTGAGTCTTGCCGATCTTAAAGACGAACCGATCTCGCAGCTTCTCAACCACGCTCGCGCGATCGCTTCCATCCTTCCCGTAATAGGCTTCTACCTTCAGCCTGCGGTCGGCGGAAGGCTTTTACCCTATGAGTTCTGGCGGGAGTTCGTTGAAATCGAAAATGTCGTTGCCGTCAAAATCGCTCCCTTCAATCGATATCAGACACTCGACGTCGTCAGGGCCGTTGCTGAATCGGGCCGCGCAAAAGACATTGCGCTCTACACCGGAAACGATGACAACATCCTGATCGACTTGCTGACGAAGTTCAATTTCGGGGGACGATCAATGAGATTTGCAGGCGGCCTGCTCGGTCATTGGGCCGTGTGGACCAAGACTGCAGTTGCGCACCTGGCTCGCACCAAGCAGCACACAGACTCCGTCCACGAGGACTTGCTCACGCTGGCTTCCCAGATTACTGATGCCAACGCCGCGTTGTTCGATCCTGCGCACAGCTTCCACGGATGTATTCCGGGCATCCACGAAATCCTACGGCGGCAAGGACTGCTCGAGGGACGCTGGTGCCTTGATCCTGCAGAGGACCTTTCCCGGGGACAGTCTGAAGAGATCGATCGAGTATGCAAAGCGTATCCTCACTTATCCGACGACGACTTCGTGAAGGAGCATCTTGATGAATGGCTTCGCTAGCATTGCTCTGCTCCCACTTCTGTTATTGAACGTGGCCACTCCAATTAAGCCTTCCACAATCGAGAGCCTTGTGGCGGAAAAAGACATTCCACTTTCCCTCGATGCAGCAACGCCTTTCTGGCGTGACGCACGCCTCGTCACGATGGAGAATGACAGATTCGGCAAGGCGGTGCCGCGCTTTCGGACTGAAGTTCGGACACGATGGACAAAGAATAATCTCTATTTCCTGTTTAGCTGTCCATACGACGAGCTGTATCTCAAGCCGAATCCAAACACACAACAAGAAACATACGAGCTCTGGAACTGGGATGTCGCGGAAGTTTTTATCGGTTCGGATTTCGACATCATTCAACGCTACAAGGAATTCGAAGTCTCTCCGCAGGGAGAGTGGGTTGACCTCGATATCGATCTGCGAAAACCTCATCACGAAGATGGGTGGAAGTGGAACTCGGGCTTTGAGTCAGCGGCTCGCATCGATAAGACCAACCATATTTGGTATGCTGCGATGCGGATTCCCTACTCGGCGATCGATACGCGTCCGGCTGCGGCCGGCAATGCGCTGCGCATCAATTTATTTCTGAGTGAGGGACCACCATCCAGTCATCGCGAGATCGCTTGGCAAGCTACGATGACCGAGACCTTTCACGTGCCCGAACGATTTGGGCTGATTCGCCTGGTGAATAAATGAACTATCCACGGAGCATGCATAGATTCAACAAAGCGTTTCTGTTTGTGACGCTTGCCCTTCTCGCTGTCATTCCGAAGCATTCTCTTGCGGCCGAATTGCCGGCTGTCACCATCGAGCACAACGTTCCGGTCAAAATGCGCGACGGCACCGTGCTGCACGCGGACATCTATCGTCCTAACGCTCCCGGAAAATTCCCCGTCATTCTTACGCGGACTCCGTACGACAAGCGCGGCGACGCGGACTTCGGACTGAAAGGCGTAGCCCGTGGATACGTGATCATCAACCAGGACGTGCGAGGGCGCTACTCATCCGAAGGCGAGTGGTATCCATTTCTTCACGAATCGGAGGATGGCTTTGACACCGTGGAATGGGCCGCTTCGCTTCCCTATTCCGATGGACGCATCGGCATGTACGGCGGTTCTTACGTGGGCGCAACGCAGATGCTTGCAGCCATCGCACATCCGCCGCATCTGGCCGGGATTTGCGCGGAGGTCACCGCAAGCAACTATCACGACGGGTGGACCTATCAAGGCGGAGCTTTTGAACAGTGGTTCAACGAATCGTGGACTTCAGGCCTCGCGCAAGACACACTTAATCGGTCTGTGAGCCAGGAAACGAACGCGCAGAACGGCGTCTCCAAGCTTCCGCTTACGGAATATCCCCTCTTTCCTTTACCACCCTCAGCGTCCAATGCAGAACTGCTGCACGCCATGGCACCGTACTTTGTTGATTGGCTCTCGCATCCTGCGTACGACGACTATTGGAAACGATGGGCCATCGAAGAACATTTTTCTGACATTCGCGTACCTTCGCTGACGATCGCCGCGTGGTATGACATTTTTCTAGGTGGCTCCCTGCGAAATTATGTTGGACTCAGGCAACATGCGGCGGATGACAGTGCGCGTCAGGGACAACGCCTGATGGTAATGATCGGCGGCCACGCTGGAGTGGGACAAAAAGTTGGAGACGTGGATTTCGGTCCCGCCGCTCCTGTCGACGAGGATGCAGTGACCCTGAGTTGGTATGACCACCTCTTCAAGAATGTTGCCAACGAATTCGCCGGACCAAAACGGGTGAAGATTTTTGTTTTAGGTGCCAACGAATGGCGCGACGAAGACGAATGGCCGCTCGCCAGGGCACGAGAGACGCAATATTTTCTGCACTCCGACGGCCATGCAAATTCGTCCGCAGGCGATGGCTCGCTCGCGACTTCCAGTCCCCGCGCCGAGAAGCCGGACCACTACACGTATGATCCGGCGAATCCTGCACCCACGATCGGCGGTCCGCTCTGCTGTGACAGTAAACACCTCGAACCCGGCCCACGCGATCAGCGCCCCGTCGAGGAACGCCAGGACGTGCTCGTCTACTCAACTCCCCCGCTTCCGGACGATATGGAAGTGACGGGACCGGTCCGGCTTGAACTCTTCGCCAAATCCTCCGCGGTCGATACCGATTACATTGCCAAGCTCGTCGACGTTGGTCCGGATGGTTTCGCTCAGAATCTTACGGAGGGAATTGTGCGGGCGCGCTATCGCACCTCGCAGGAGAAAGCGGAATTCATGAAGCCGGGAGAAGTCTACAAGTTTAGCGTGGACATGTGGGCAACCTCGAATGTCTTCCGCAAAGGCCATCGTCTGCGCTTGGAAGTCAGCAGCAGCAATTTTCCGCGCTTTGATCGCAATTTGAACACCGGTGAAGATCAGGCCCACTCCCAAAAGATGACATCTGCTATTAACTTGATTTTGCATGACTCTGAGCACCCGTCGGCGCTGCTATTGCCGGTTGTGTCCAATAAATAAAGAGAGCGCTTACGTTCGAACTCGAGTCACGACGCACTTGATGTGCGCCTAAGCTATTGATCCGGTGGAGACGGCGAGAAGTAGCTAAACCGCTCAGATCCGCGGCCTGACCGCCTCGGCGCGCTGGTTACTAAATGTGACGGCCTTTCGTCACCTCGTCTGCTGATTACGCAGATGTTACCCTCGTCTTGCTCGCCCTCCCCCCAAAGCTCTGTCCCGGAGATTCCCAATGAATCGTACAGCCTTCATGAAGAGTTGCATTCTCTCGGCCCTGACCATGTGCATGGCTGCGCCGCTGTTTGCGCATCATCTGCCGAAGGGACAAGGCCCGACTTTGCCCGTTACGACGTCGTCCGCAAAGGCACGCGAACTCTATTTGAAGGGTATGGATGACTACGAGAACCTGTATCTGGAACGCTGCAACGATGATTGGCGCGCGGCGGTGAAGGAAGACCCGAACCTTGCAGTGGCGTGGGCATGGATCGCGTTCAATAGCGGGAACCCTGAAGAGGTCAAAAAGGCGAGAGAAAAGGCTACATCGTTGGCGCCCAAGCTCTCACCCGGCGAGCAACTGATGATCTCGTGGATCTCGAAAGTGCAGGAGGGCGACTTCCTCGGCGGAATCACCGCCATGAACGACATGCTGGAAATGTATCCTCGCGACAAGCACCTGCTTTATCTTGCTGGCAACTGGCTGATGGGAGAAAACGGAAGCGACCAGACCCAGAGGCTTATGGAAAGAGCGCTGGCAATCGACAAAAATTTCCCACCCGCACTGAACGATCTTGCCTACGTCGAGGCGCGCAACCGCCAATTTGATAAAGCATTCATCGCGATGGATCGTTACGTCGCCATGCTGCCGAAAGAACCGAATCCGCAGGATTCTTACGGAGAACTCAAGCGGATGGCAGGCGACTTCGAAAGCTCGCTAGCGCACTATCGCGCCGCGCTCAAGATTGATCCTGATTTCGTAACATCCCAACTTGGTCTTGGTGACACTTACGCTCTGATGGGCAACCAGGAGCAGGCCCGGATCGAATATGAAAAGGCCATCCGCTTCGCCCATACCGAAGCCGACCGCCTCACCTACGGCATGCAGGAGGCAATGACGTACGTTCGTGAGGGCCGATACGCGGAAGCCGATAAAAACTTTTTGGAGATCGCCGAGACGGCTCATGCGAAATCACAAGGACTCCAGGAAGCACAAGCATATCGTCACTTGGCGGAATATCAGACGGACGACAGTCTTTCTTTGAAGAATCTTAAGTCTGCCGAGGAAGCACTGCATCACCAGGCCGCCATCTCGGCCTCGGACCGTTCAGAAGAGATGTCACGCATCCTACGGAATCGCGCGGTGCGAGCGGCTCGCGCAAGCAATCCACAACTGGCCGAGAAAGCTCTTCACGAACTCGAGGCGATGGCAAGTGGAAGCCGCAACCGCGTAATCCAAAGCTCCTATCAAGGCGCAGCGGGAACGCTATTGATGGACCAGAAAAAGTATAAGGAAGCGATCCCGCATCTTGAAGAGGACGAAGACAATCCGTTCACGCTGGAGCTTCTGGTCCAGGCTTACTACCAGAGCGAACAGCCTGAGAAGCTTCATGAAACCGAAGCCAAGCTACGCGGCACCAATGTGCCGACCATGGAACAGGCACTAGTCGTACCTGCAGCCCGGGCGAAACGGCCGATCATCTAGCAGGCCCATTATCCGCAGGCCGGGAGCCACCCGGCGGGAACGACCCTTCTAGAATCTGCAACGCGCAGCGACTTGTCTCTCGGCCCCTACCTGCCAAGACCCGAGTTTCCTCGCGCTGTCATCCCTCAAGCCTGCATTCCACTTTCCCATATTGAATTCCAGATTCGCGTCCACTTTCCGCTTTTGGTGTAGAGTATGTGGGCCACTTTGGAGTTCCATGACATCTGAAAATGAGCGCCGCTCCGGAACCAGAATCGCCGCCAGCGTTCCCACTCGGGTTCGCACCGTTGGAGGCGTTGAGCAGAATGCCCAAACCCGCGACGTCAGCGCCAATGGCGTCTTCCTCTACACAAAGTCGAAGATGGAAAAGGGCGCGGATGTGGAGCTGGTATTAATCCTTCCGCCCGAACTGACGTCGGGGGAAAAGTGCTGGGTCTGCTGTCAAGCGACGATTGTCCGCGTTGAAGAGGGTCCGGAATTTGGAGTGGCAGCGCAGATCCGCCGCATGGACATTATGCCTGAAGTGGCCGTATAACAAGGGGTTCAGGGACATCGCCGCTCCGCTCTGGGCGGGCGATTCACCTTCCGAACAGCATTTTCCCGTATCGAAACTCGCCTAGCTCTGATGGGCCATTCGCGAAGAACAATTCTCTGTTAATCTTGGAAAAAGGGCTTCCCATCGCATTCTGCGGAGTGCAATAATGGCGGCCCTAGAATTGCTCTGGCTAATTTCAGGTTCCAGGTGGGCCGGTTTATATGTGGATCGAAAAGCTCGTGGGCGGCGTTGTGCAAGTGCAGACTCCGATTGGCCCACGATATTTAATGCCATCATTTCTGCAGCGAGCGTATCTATTGTGGATGTTCCGAAATTTCCCGATTTTGCCGCATGCCGTTTTAAACAAACGGCAACAACGCCTGATTGATCGGATGTGCGGCGAACAAAGTTTCGTATCCATGGCTTACGGGGACGGAACCGACACTCCGGTGATTGGGACGATTGAGCGCCGGCCTCCCGTCGGTGCCGAGTCCTTCGACAGCCATCATTCCGTCGCAAATGACTCGACAGGTCTGGCAGCAGAAGTTCGACAGCGACCGTAGATTCAGTCCGTGCGACTCTGCCGCATAAGCTACGACGCGGGGCCAGCACCCCCTCGCTCCGGATTCAGCGAGTTTCAAACAAGAAGATGCGCTTCAGTCCCGGCTTATTTCCCAGGGCAGCGATCCCGCTGTGAGTAACCCTCGTTGCAGTTAAGTTCAGCGACTCCAGCTTATCGAGCTTAATCAATTCTTTCGCACCAACCGAAGTCACGGCAGTATTGGAAAGGTCGAGAAATCTCAAGTTGGTGAATCCGGCGAGAGTCTGCATTCCTTTGTCCGTCACCTTGGTTCGAGGGAGTTCCGCATCCACGATCAGGTTCGCAACTGGCGCAAGCTGGGCGAGCGTTTCATCGGTGAACTTATCAGGTGCGCTTAGCGTCCGAAGAATCAATCCGTCCGTTGGATTCTGTGATCTCGGAACAAGCCGCACGCCAAGAAAAGATTCCAGCTCTGAAATCTTTTTGGATTGTGGACGATAGTCCGCCGTCAGAGGAGACGAAACATTTTCGTCTTTGGTGGAAGCGGCTAATGACAACACAGTCGAATCCGCAACCTGTACTGTCGCCCCTGAGGCAATCCATACTTGGAGGACCTTGATCTGGTCGGCAGTCAGAGCGGGCTTCCCAGCTGCAGGCATTGCGTCTTTGCTCTCAGCCGGGAGGGTCACGCGTCGAAACAGTTCGCTTTTTGCAATGTCACCGGCGAGGATGACCTGTCCATTTTTGCCTCCCCGCATCACGTAGTCATAACCATCCAACCGCAATTTGCCTTTGAATTTGGCGGCATTGTGACAGCTGACGCATTTGGCATCGAAGATTGGCTGCACCCGCGTTGCGTAAAAACTGGTTGGATCAACCTGAGTCTTCTTCTCCGCTCCCAGGAAGCGCCGCAGCGGTTCAGGCGAATGTTCGGTCAGGTACCCATCGCCGTGGGTCAACTTGCCGCCCTGATCGCTCGTCCAAGCCAACAAGCCTACCGTAGCCAGCAAAATCAGCAGATACGCGCTTCGCTTCTCATAAAGGATCCAGCAGACCAGACTCGCCAAGGCGAGCGAGACGCCGCCCCACATGTGTCGCGTCACCAGATTGCCTTCATATCCGCCGCTCCAGGCGAGCAACCATCCGAGCCACGCCGATGCGATGGCGGCAACGGTGGCCAGACCCAGCACAAATCCTGCGGCCCGGCGCAGATGCACACGTTCGCGAAAAAGCGCGGCAAACTCAAGAAGAGGCACGAGCAGCAATAAAGCAATGGGGAGGTGCACCGCGAGCGGATGGAAGCGTCCTAAAAACTGTGCCAACTCCGCGCGCTGAAGACCATCGGGAGGAGCGAAGATTAAAAGGATCAGCAGCGGGACAGTCGCGGCCAAGCCAGCGACCAGGATCCACGCGCGAAATCGAAGTGGCATGTGGATTCCGTTACGTCTTTCGCAAGAGGGTGATCCGCCCGATGGGCAACCACTCGGCTACCAGAATGTCGCCGTTGTGAAGAAAGATGGCGTCGTGCGGAGTGATAAATTTCCCTGGAGTGAATTCCGAACGCGACTGTGTCCGGCGTGATCCGACATCGCCGTTCTCCGTCTTTCCGTCTCCTAACTGGACGACTACGTTGTACGCGCGATCGAGAATGCAGACTTGGCTGTCCAGATCGGGGCAAACCATCCATTCGCCTTGAGTGTGGAAATTGCAAGGCATTCGCAAGTGGGCCTCGTCCTTGATTGTTTTCAGATGGACACCGTCAAGCGTGAACGTCTGAATGCGCCGGTTCCCTCGATCAGCAATTACCAGCACAGGCTGGTTCCCGCGTGGATCCACCCATTGGCCATGAGGATTGTCCAACTCGGCATCGCCATGTCCTGGCTTGCGCGATCTCGCCCAGGAACTTCCCTTCCATCGAAAACCGCAACATGTGATTTGAGCCGTAGCCGTCTCCTACGTAGAAGTCGCCGTTGGGAGCGAAGGCAACATTCGTGGGCACGAAGTCGATTGGCCGTTGTGCGTAGCTCTCATCTTCTCTCGGATAGCCGTGCACCCAGATCTCGGCACCTGCGAGCGAAGTCTTCACAACCCTGCAGCGGTTGATGTCACAGTGATAAAGGAACTCATCCTTTCCCTCGGGCCGCAATTTCAGTCCGTGGGCTCCTCCTCGGAAGCCTTCGCCAAAAGCGCGAATGAAGCGGCCCTTGTCATCGAATACGACGATCGCTTCTCCACGCATACTCGATTTGTGGACGGTATGTGCGATGTAGATATTGCCTTGCTGATCCTGGCAAAGTCCATGCGTATCACCCCATACCAAGCCTTGCGGCGGTACCAGCCAGTCGTGAACGCACTCATACGTATGAGCGCCGGATCCAAGCACCGGCAGGTGAGTGCCAGCCTTATCAGAAGCACGAATAACAGAGGGAGGAATTGCCATCGCCACACCTGTGGCGGAACATGCGGCCAGAAACGATCGCCGGGTTTGCTTCATGGCGGACCTCAATCTAACTCAATAGACCGCTTACGACTTTTGCGGGAACCACTCCAGTGAACTTCTGGTCCAATCCTTGAAATTTGAACGTAAGCTTTTCGTGGTCGATACCCAGCAAGTGAAGCAGCGTGGCATTGAAGTCGCGAACGTGCACAGGATCTCGCACCGTGTTGTAGCTGTACTCATCCGTCTCGCCATAGGCGATACCGGCCTTGGCGCCCCCGCCAGCAATCCAAACAGTAAAACATCGCGGATGATGGTCGCGACCATAGTTGTCCTTCGAAAGGCCGCCCTGACTGTAAACCGTCCGTCCAAATTCTCCACCCCAGATGACGAGCGTGTCATCGAGCATTCCACGGCGCTTGAGATCAGTGATCAGCGCATAGGAGCCGCGATCCGTTGCCCCACACAATTTTGGAAGCATCCCGACGCAATCGCCATGCACATCCCAGCCGCGCTGGTAGATCTGTGTGAACCGCACGCCGCGCTCTGCCATCCGACGAGCGAGCAGGCAGTTATATGCGAAAGTGCCTGGTTTCCGGGAATCTTCTCCGTAGAGAGTCCACGTGCTCGCGGGCTCGTCGCGCATGTCGGTCAGTTCCGGAACGGAGGTTTGCATTCGAAACGCCATCTCATACTCCTGAATGCGGGCGTGAGTTTCAGGGTCTCCCATGTCCTCGTAGGTAAGCTGATTGATCGCGTTGACGCTGTCGACCAGTGTGCGACGCGTGTCAGTGCTCATACCTTGCGGGTTGTCTAGATACAGTACCGGCGATCCTTCTGAGCGAAACGCTACGCCCGAATATTCGTTGGAAAGAAATCCGCTGCTCCACAGTTTCGGGGAAATCGGTTGCTGATTGGAGTGAGGAATCAGCGCAGAATTCAGCACGACAAAGGTCGGAAGATTCTCATTCATGCTCCCAAGTCCGTACGACAGCCATGCACCGAGCGAAGGCTTCCCTGGGATCATGTTGCCTGTATTCATCAGCAGGATTGCCGGCTCGTGGTTGATGGCATCAGTCTGAAGCGTGTAGATAAGAGCCAGGTCATCCACCAACTTGCCGGTATATGGAAGAAGGTCGCCTACCCATCGTCCCGATTTTCCCTGCTGAGTAAATTTCCAATGTGACGGAGCGACGGGAAAGCGAGCCTGTCCCGCCGTCATCCCGGTCAACGGCTGGTTGCCTCGAACCGAGTCGGGAAGGTCTTTGTCGTAGAGCGCAGCCAAACCGGGCTTGTAGTCCCACATGTCCATCTGCGGCGGCGCTCCCGACATGAATAGGTAGATAGATCGCTTCGCCGTGGGCGGAAAATTCGGCAGACGAAGTGAATCAGACCCGAACATCGGCGGTTGTGATGCACGCGCCACATTGTTGATGAGCTTGTCGCCCATCAATACAGATAGACCCGCCCAGCCCAACGCTTTTCCCATGCGGCCGAGAAAATGACGCCGGCTCTCCAGACGCAGCCATTCCTCCCGCAAAGATTTTGGTATTGGAAGATCGTAAACAGACGGACCGTTGCCGTGGTCGTCGCAGCAAAGAGTGGAATGACCGTTCGTCTCGTTTTTAAGCTTCGGAGGATTCATTTGTTCATCACCGCATCGAGGTTCATGGCGGTGCTGGAAACCAGCATCCATGAAGCCAGTTCCGCCGCCGGAATCGTTCTGTCAACTTTGCTCTCGCCAACATTTAGCAGCCGGGATGCGCCTGCAGGATCCTTGCAGTAGGTCGACTCGAACCTGGTCAGCGCGGTTTCGAGAACTGTTTTTTCACGGGAGCTCCATCCCCTAGCCAGTAATACGCGGCCAAGATAGTCAAGGCGGTCATCCGTCTTTGAGGACTGATGAATGAGCCGTTCCGCCAGCTTGCGCGAAGCTTCCAGCCGGAGCGGTTCATTCATCGTCAATAGCGCCTGCAACGGAGTGTCGGTGCGCTGGCGCCTGGTGCACGCCGCATCGCGCACAGGCGAATCGAAAGTATCCATGTCGGGCATCGTAGCCATGCGCTTCCAGAACGTGTAGAGGCTTCGTCGGTACAACGCGTCCCCGTGGTCTTGGACATATTTTCTCGTGTTACTGGCATCGTGGCTTCCATCCCATATGCCAGGTGGCTGATATGGTTTTACGCTGGGGCCGCCGATTTTCTCCACGAGTAGCCCACTGGCGGCCAATGCTGTGTCCCGCAGCATCTCGCTATCCATGCGGAAGCGCGGTCCGCGGGCGAGAAGACGGTTCTTGGGATCCTTCTCCGCAAGCTGCTGAGTAACCCGCCCGGACTGCCGGTAGGTGGCCGACAGGACCAGTTGCTTATAGAATCGCTTCACATCCCATCCGCTATCGCGGAAATCCACCGCCAGCCAGTCGAGCAACTCCGGATGACTGGGACGCGCCCCCATCACTCCAAAATCCTCTGTAGTTTCCACGATTCCGGTTCCGAATATCTCCTGCCACATGCGATTGACCGTGACCCGCGCAGTGAGCGGATTCTCGAGGCTGACCGTCCACTCTGCGAGACCTAGGCGATCCGGAAATACGCCATCGGGAAGCGGAGGCAGGAAATGCGGCACTGCCGGGCGAACCCGCTCCGTACGTGCGTTGTAGACCCCGCGAGTCAGCATATCCGCATAGGCGAGACCAGGACTCTCCTCGCTGACAATCGAAATCGCACCGTCCTTCGAAAGCGCGTCGAGTTCGCTATTCAGTGCGGGCAACTGCGCCGACAACGAACGCGTCTCGGTGTCGCGCTGCGCAAAATAGAAGTCACTGACCACTTTGAATTCATCATCGGACCAAGTTGAAAGCGGCTTTCGAACTATCTCTGAAACGTAGTCTTCGAACGGAAGTCGCGATGCCTCCTCCGGAGCTAGTTCGCGGCCATAGAAACGGAAGTCTTGAAATGCGGATTGTCGGAGGGGATCGCCGTCGGGCGAAATCCGTCCGAAGGTCATCGGCGCTGAGGTACGAATGCTGCCAATGAGCGTGTCTTTCACTACTTTTATATTTTGTGGGCGGCCGTCGATGTACAGCTTCATACCGGCGGCTTTGCCGGAGCCGGAATAACTCGCGACGATATGGTTCCACCGGCCTTCGATCAGGGCAACATCCTTTGTCTCGATGGTCGCTGCACTGTGCGTTGCGTCATGCGCGAGCGCAAAGGCCAGCTTCCGCTGATTGATGCGAAGCTGCCATCCTCGTGATCCCTGCTTGCTATCAGCACGAGCCAAGATCACGCCGCTAGGCTGTTTGGGATCCTTAGACTCGAGCGGACGCAAGTCCGGGCGCAGCCAAAAAGCAATAGTGAATGGCTGATTTCCTTCCACGTCGCCGCCCTCGGGCAAATCAAGCCGGGTCGTCGTGTCCATCCTCATGTAGGACCAAAGCAAAATTCCTTCGCCCCAAATCACTGGACTTTCGCTCGCCGAAACAGTTTTCAGCGTAGCGGACGGCGCCGAATTCACGAAGGTCACACCATTCTGCTCGTTGAAGGGCAGGTGTATTTGCAGGCCTTCAGCGCTGACGGGCTGTGCCTTCGCCTGAGAGTCTTTGATCCACGCGATGACGAGTTCGCGCGCGTGAACGCGTCGCTGGCTGATTTGATGCTCAAGCGCGGAGCGATTCGCCAGAATCTGTTCATATGCCGGCCGGTCGTTTTCTTTTGGTACTCGAATGAACGGCGGCCAATCCTCGCGATCATCATTCGATGGGTTCTCCGTGAGGTTATTGAAGAATGCAGTGAGCCGGTAGAAGTCGTTGCGAGTAATGGGATCAAACTTGTGATCGTGGCACACCGCGCATCCAGTCGTGAGACCCAGAAACGCCGCCCCGAACGCTTCAGCACGTTCGCGTTTGTTATTCACGCGCAACTCTTCGATCAGAGCGCCGCCTTCGCCTGAACTGATGCCAGCGCGCAAGAAGGCCGACGCCACGATTGAATCCAGCGTTTTTGCGGGCAGCATATCTCCCGCGATCTGCTCCTTTATAAAGTCATCAAATCGCTTGTTCTTGTTGTACGACTTGATGACGTAGTCGCGATAGGGCCACACGCTGCGGAAGTTGTCGAGGTGCAGTCCTTGAGTATCACCATAGCGAGCGACGTCCAGCCAATAGTGCGCGCGATGCTCCCCGTAGCGCGGACTTGCCAATAACCGGTCCACCACCTTTTCATATGCATCAGGAGAACCGTCCGACACGAATGCTTGAACCTCCTCCGGCGTTGGCGGCAAGCCAGTGAGATCGTAGGTCACGCGGCGGATCAGCGTTGGCTTATCCGCTTCGTCCGAAGGTGTCAGGCCTTCCTTTTCGAGCCGATCGAGAATGAAACCGTCAAGCGCGTTTCGCGCCCACTGACGATTTTTCGTCTCGGGCACCGTGGGACGTTTAGGCGCGATAAACGCCCAATGCTCCTGATAGACCGCGCCC
This sequence comes from uncultured Acidobacteriota bacterium, assembly GCA_963712365.1. GTDB lineage: Bacteria > Acidobacteriota > Terriglobia > Terriglobales > Acidobacteriaceae > Sulfotelmatobacter. The sequence continues at coordinate 185,684 of CAVQHO010000013.1, read as the reverse complement.
TCTTTCACCCATCGTCGCAGTAACGCAATTTGGTCTGGCTTCAACGTACGATGAGCTTCAGCAGGAGGCATCCGCTCTTTCGGATCCTTGGACTCGATACGCTGCACCAGCGGACTTTTGTCCGGATTTCCGCGAACGATCGCGGGCCCGAATTTCTCGTGCGCAGCAAAAGCAAATTCGGAACGATCCAGGCGCAGTCCTGCCTTCCGCGCGCCCGGATCAGGACCATGACATGCATAGCAATTCTCCGAGAGAATCGGCTGAATAGTCTCGTTAAAAGATAATTTTGCAGAGTGGGATGAACGAATTGCCCGTTGCGTAAGCCACACTAACCCGACTATGAGCAGAACAGCCGCTAGAGCTCGCGAGATCCGAAAGCGCACCCTTGGATCTCGATTCCCGAGTTTCCTATGTGCATTCACTGTTTATCTCAGCCAAATCCGACGGTCTCGAACAAAACGACAGCAGCCCACTACGATTAATCCCGTGATTGTAGCGTAGGGTAGCGAGGAATGTTGCGTTATGCTTTGAGCCCCGATGAATGTGACCCGAAAGTGGTCCGGCCCCTCCTTGAGCAAATGTTTTCATGAAGTAAATTCTGCGCTGCTCTTTATTTTTCCGCTCCTTTTGCCCGGCTGCGCTAAGAAGCTATCGACTGCGACTGGCCGCTTCAGAGTCGGACGTGCAGGGGGCTTTAAAGCTGCGATTCCTTGTTTTCAATTTTGAGTTGAATGAGGGACTGGTTACAGCCTTCGAAACCGGCTACGACACAGACCAGTTTGATTCCGTGTGCGAGCATTTGATTGTTGAGCACGTTGCTACGCACGAAGTGGTCGGTACTTATCGCCTACAAACGGGCCGCACCGCATTGCAAAAATACGGATATTACAGCGAGCGAGAGTTCGACTTTGCTCCATACAAATCCATGCGCGGCTCCATCATCGAACTTGGGCGGGCATGCATCCACCGCGACCATCGCTCGACAGAAGTGCTGCAGTTGTTATGGAGAGGGATCGCTCGCTATGCAGTGCAACACGGGGCCAGATATCTCCTCGGATGCTCCTCGCTCACTTCCCAGGAACCCGCCCGAGGAACTGCGGTTTATCTAGCGTTGCAGAGCTACTTGGCGGAACCGCGTTTCCGGACGGTTCCCAGCAAAGCATTCAATATGGCTTTGGTTTGCGATGGCGCCGATGCAAGTATTCCTAGACTTCTCCGTGCTTACCTGGCGATCGGAGCTAGGCTGTGCGGTCCGCCTGCCATTGATCGCGAATTCAAAACAATCGACTTTCTCACCCTTATGGACTTGGACCAACTCCCACAATGTGTCCGAGCACGGTTCTTCCGGTAGAGGTCCACTCTTGATTCGCGGGCTAGCGGCTATGACGCAAGTCGGCCGGATCAATTTTGAGAAACTTGCTATCGCCGCGCTTCAACAGCTCTCCGTGAAGGGTGATCGGCTCTGCGATGAAGCTTCGCAGCGCATCTCTCGGAAACGCCTTCTCGTCAGGTCCCACGAGCAGGAACTGATCGCCGGCGTTCGTAGTGAATATAGGCGGGACACCGCCGCTTATGCATCGCGACGCGCAATCTCGATGAACCTTTCCCATGCCAGGGTTCATCACGCCTAAGTAACACTTGCTGTCGACGATCTCACCTGACACGCTGACTTCACCGAGGCTGTAAAACTGATCAGGACCAGCCTCCACATTCGCAAGACTGCGAACTGATGAGGGATCAACTTCCATCATCGTTTGTCCAGCCCGGTAGATGAGCTGACCTTTGAAGTGCACACGCTTGCTATTCATGCCCTCGAATAGGATTTCAGCTCCGTGTTTTCCCGGGGCAACGAGGAGATAACGTGAGTACTTGAGACTAGATCCAATAGCCCGTGGTCTTTCAACGAGAAGAATTGGATAGGGAGTGGTTTGCAAGATGCCTTCAAATGTTCGGCTCTGCCCGAATTCGAAACTGGAGTTGGCAGATGGCATTTGACCCGAGAGCAGCACTATCGCAAGTGCTATCGCAAGCAGTCCCAAACTGGCCACAAATCTGCGTACAAATACACGAAGTCCGACCGGCATCGTCGGCGCATATCCAACATAAAACTCATCCGTCACGCCGACACCTCGTTTTCCGTTGCGGCGGGTTCCACATATGTGCCGGGAGTATTAGGCCGTGGATCGACAAAAACAACGCCGTCGACGATCTTTGCCCGAAACGTGGGCACTTCTTCTTTGAACGGAGCTGGAGCGGCGCCTGACTCAGGACGATACTGATACCCATGCCAAGGACAGGTTACGCATCCGTCAATGATGCGGCCTTCGCCCAATGGCCCGTTCTGATGCTGGCAGACGTTCGAAATCGCCGAGATTTTTCCATCGTAATGAAAGATCGCGACGCGCTCGCCGGCCAGTGAGACGATCTTCGCGCACTTTTCAGGAATCTCATCGACCCTGCAGAGTGGAAGATATCCACCTTTTGGCGTTGCGCGTAACGTCTGATCAACAGGTCTTTCGTGCAGTGCGGCTGTCACATGCAAAGCTGTCACGGTGACTACGGACATAATCAAGACAGCCGTCAACAGAGGGCTAGTTTCTGTCTGCAGTGCACCGAGCATGATGTGCGCGACTAGGAGCGCGTAGGCCAAATACACCAACATGTGAAGCTTTTTCCACGTAGGCGCAGATAGATTCCGCAGCCAGAAATCGTGGCTCGTTGCGGCCATCAAGAACAAGATCATCAGGGCAACAAATCCCAGCGCTTGGAACGGGAACTCAGCAACACTGTCATATCGCGGATTGCTGGTGAAGAGGCTCACAAGCGGATTTGTATTGCCTAGCGCGTGAAACTGGAAGATTGAAAAGGTCCCATGTGCGCAACCGGTGAGAAACGTCGTGACCCCGAGATGCCTGCGGTTATACAGAAGAGGAAGAAATCGGCGGTCAAGCCGGGTCAGCGGTCCAATGCAGAGTACAACGTTGAGGAGGAGAAACGCGGCCGTTCCTAGTCCGCGAATCAGCAGGGTCTCGGCCGTCGCGGAGGGATTTTGCAATGCTCCAACGCCAACGAAAACAGCAAGGTACAAAATCAACACGGCAACGAGAGTGAGGTCGTAGAGCTTTTTCTGACGGTTCCAGCTAATTGCGCCATATTGCACGCTCATAGCATGCCCTCCAGCGAAGCAGTGTCTACGACCGACTGGTGCGCAAGGCTGTACAGAATCAGAAATCCTTGTGGATTGCCCTTCCGAATCTGCAAAAGCTTGCCGTTTTCGAATGTTCCAAGCAGCACAGCCCGACTCGGAAGCTGATTCGCGTCTGAACGCTCCGCGGACCAATAGACGAGCAGGTCCGGAGCGGAGAGGTCATCAAGCGGCTCCAACCCAACTTGAACCGCAGTCGGATCACTCGTATCCCTCAGAAAAACAGAATGGATTGCGTGCTTTGTCCACAGGCGATCCGATTGCCGAATCGGTTGCTGCACTTCGGCATTGGCGCGCTTCGAACGTGTTCTCGACAGCGGTCGCCTTGCCAGGAACCCCACGACCAACACCGTTGGCAGAACAAACGCGAGTGCCATTGATGCTCGTCGGTGAACAGATCTCAAGGCCTGAATCATGATTTATTCGCCGCCAATCGATGTGAATTCTTCTCCAACGGTGGCTCCGTCACGTGTTGGAGCCATCTCGAAAGAAATAACGGCCAAACGGCCGCAACTCCCGGCGCAACTAGGATTCTGAAGCCAATACCACTGCCCTCTGCCTCAGAATCGACTTTCTGTACTCTGAAGACGAACACGGCTGCAAAAAGGAGCCCCGCAGCCGAGTAAGCCTCAAGCGCATAAACGAATAGCTCCGCCACGAAATCAACGCTCGCTGCCATAAATCGGAATTGCTGCTCCATTAATTTCTCTACCCGAGTCTCCGGCAAGCCACGTGATGAGACTTGCGATTGCAGCGGGTTGAACCCATCTCGAAAAATCGGCGTCAGGGATCGATTGTCGATTCGCTGGAGTGTCGATCGTCCCTGGCAAGATCACGTTCGCGCAAAGCCCGGCATCTCTGTTCTCAGTAGCCACAGTTCTCATAACGGACAGCATGGCGGCCTTCGAAGCGCTGTACGCGCCCGCCCTTGGCCCGGGTTCAACGGCGGCTCGGCTTCCAACGGCAATCATGCATCCAGCCCCGCTCTCCCTCAGCGGGGGAATTGCTGCCCTTAAGACGTGGAGCAAGGGCCTCAGATTGATATCCATCATTCGCTGAAAGGTATCGAGGTCCGTATCTAGGATCGTTTGACCGCCGGCGAAGGCGCCCACCGTGTGTACCAGTACGTCGAGTCTTCCGAATCGCGATAAAACTTGATCGACCAACCGTTCGGCACCTTCCTTATTGGAGATATCCGCAGGGATTCCTAAGAAAGACGAATGCTGGAATTCGGTCGTTTGAATCTTCCGCGATGTGCCAACAACCATTGCGCCAGTGTCCAGCAGAGCCTGCGTGACAGATTTGCCCAGACCCCCGTCTGCCCCCGTGACGATCGCTACTTTTCCTTCCATAGACGGACCTCAGCAACCTTTGGATATCCATCTGATTCGAGGTCCTCAAAAAGGTGACGTCCAAGAATTCCTCTCGATTTGCACGAATAACTCCGTTCGAGCAAAGAACTCGAGGACTCGCCTCAAGGACGACTGCAGTGATGTATCACCTCCTTGCCAGACCGGAATCTTATCGAAGGCGGGGCAAATAAGGATCAACCTTCATAGGAGCACTAATGCAAAGTCGGAACCTCTATATCCCAGTGATCTTGGGCACGACTCGTATGGGGTGCATGAGTACCCACGCGGCGCAAGTAATCTCCGACGAACTTAGCCAGCGTCAAGGGATTCAGACCAATCTGATCGACATAGCCAAACTGACCCTGCCCACAAACGACGCGGGAGAGGCGATCAAACAAGCGGACTTCTCGGCACACATGGATCGAGCAGATGCGCTGGTCGTTGTCTCGCCGGAATATAACCACGGATACCCCGGCCTCCTGAAGCACGTTTTGGATAGCTGCCTCAAGGAGTACATTCACAAAGCTGTCGGGATCGTGGGAGTCTCAGCCGGACCGTTTGGTGGTACTAGAGTGATTCAGAACCTGCTCCCGGTGATGCGGGAGCTTGGGCTAGTTACCATTTTTTGGGATGTCAATTTTTCGACTGTGCAGAAGGCCTTTGACCAACAGGGCAGGCTGTCCGACGCGTCATATATTCGTCGCATCGACAAGTTCTTGCACGAACTGATCTGGATGGCACGGACCTTACGCCACGGCCGCGAACAAATCCCGCTGGACTGAAAAGAGTAACCGGATGAATTCTCGTGCGCAAAGTGCTGAACCGATGACCTGTCCTCGTTGTGGAGCAGAGATGAACCACCACGCCGATCAGACTCTTTACTTCACAGAAGTCGACGAGACCCGTTCCGTCGATTTCGCCACGAGTGTCTTTGTGGAAGAAATTCACGCTTGCCCGAAATGCGGTGCCGGCTCCACTCGTTCCGCCAGCAATTGAGGATCAGGGCGCCCCACTCACATGCAAGTCCGGGCCGAACCTTCAGCGAGACATCCACCTGATATCGGGTCGCAACATTGTGGACGTGCTGTATCGGTTGAATCTACGGAACTCTGAACTAGCATGCGAAGTGAAGTGAAAAATCCGTGTCGAGCGGGTGGGAATGGAACACAATACCGACTCTGTGACGGATCAGAAAAGTCTCGAAGCAAAATCCTTCAGATCGCGGCGCCAAGTCTGCCATTCATGGTCTGTGCCCGGAGATTCGTAGAAGACATGCTGGATGTTTGCATCGAGCAGGGATGTATGGAGTCTCTGCAGTCCCGCCCGCATTCTCTCAGGCTCCTTGGTTCCTACGCCGAGCCAGAGCAAGTGCACCTTTTTGGAAAATGCCGCCGAATCCGCGAACACTCCGTTGTAGTCAGTTTTGGGGTCGAGTTTACGATCTCCGAGCACCAGCATTCCGCCCGCTCCACTGAAGCCGCCGATGTAGGAGAAGAGATCCAGATGATTCAGGGTGATCTGGTAGGTCTGCATGCCACCCATGGATAGGCCTGCCATCGCGCGGTGTTCACGATCGGATAGCGTGCGGAAGGTGGCGTCGATGAACGGGATCAGAGCCTGCGTTACATCATCTTCGAATGCCGCGGCCATGTCCTGCATCGCTTTCAACATCTCAGGCGAACCAAATCCCTTTGCGAACAAATCGACGGGCGCCTCACCCGCGCGGCGCGCATAGCCATAGGCCATGACCACAATCATTGGCTTGCAATTCTTGGCTGCGATCAGGTTGTCTAGGATGAAATTCGCGTTGCCCTGGCGGATCCAGCCGGTCTCGTCTTCGCCGGCGCCGTGTTGCAGGTAGAGGACAGGATAGCGTGTCTTGGTCTGCGCGTCGTAGTTCGGAGGCAGATACACCAATGCGTGCCGCCAAGTCCCCGTCACTTTCGAGTTGTACCAGATCTCGCGAACTGCGCCGTGCGGCACTTCTTGCACCGAATAATAGGTAGCACCTGTCTCCGGCACTTCTACTGCACTGGCTGGCTTGCCTCCTCCAAAGAAGGCATGAGTGTTGGGATCGCTGACCTCGGCTCCATCAATAATCAAGGTGTAATAGTGAAAGCCGGGAACAAGCGGCGGAGTGGTGATGGTCCAGAATCCATCCTGCTGTTTCTCCATGTCCAGTTTCGGACCGCTCCAGAAATTCAGCCGTACTTTCGTAGCGTCCGGAGCCTTCACCCGAATCTGAACTCTCCCGGCGCTGTCAACTCGTGGATACTCCGCTGCCCAGACATTCGTCGTAGAAGGCTGAAAACTGCCTGATTCCTGTGCCCAACAAAAACTGCATGATAAGAACATCAGTATTGCGAATCGCCGCATGTTTTTCTCCTTCGTTGTTATCGAATGTGAACCATAGCGCAGGCTGCGCGATAATCCTGCCATGAGCTCGCAGACCTGAAATCCACCGAATTAAGCTAACGTCACTGCGTAAATGCCATGTCCAAGATGCCCCGCGAATTGGCCGGAAATTGCGGTCGATTTTTGCCCCGGCTTTCATCGCGTCAATCGACAGCTCAACCTTCTGGGCAGCCGTCATTGGAACAATGACACCCAGAACGATCAGCGTGAAGACGACAAGTGTAAACGCATAAAAGTGATTTCTTTGAAACAGAAGTAATTAACGGCAATCGAAATTAGCTGCGTCTTGCGTGTCTTCGAGCCCCTTGTACTGTGCGTGCTTCGGATAAGGACATAAAGGCCGGCTCCGTCCAGGGAACGCTTTACCGGTTGCGATGACTGATGAAGGCAATGTCCCCTTCTCAACCCAGTTGACAATAGCGTCCAACAAATCAAACTGGTCTAAGGCTTCTCCTCCGCCACAATGACTCATCCCTGGCACGAAATAAAACTGACTCCACTTCGACACGCCTTCGAGGCCACCATTAGCTGCGGCCATATTTTTGAAGTATTCGAAGGTATCGAGAGGCGAGAACCAGGGATCGCTATCGCCGTGGTAGAAGATCAGTTTCCCTCCGTGCGTGGAGAAGGTCGTCAAATTCGTGGACATCGAATCCACAAGCGGCTGGCTCGCCGCCAGCACTTCCTTGTCAACGTCCATCGTCATGTCCGCTGTTGCAGGGCCGAAAATGCCAGGGCCAGGCGAGAGCAAGCCTCGTAACGGCGGCCCGTTCGTGATGCCTGTGTCATATAGAAATCCAGCATAGACCTGAGTTCCACTCGGGTCTTAGGCCCTCCCATCACCTTCTTTATGGCAAGGACTTTCTCGGAAGCTAGACAAGATGCGCTAGTTTTGCTCTTGCACACCAACACTTCAGGGTCAAAGTCACACCCCATTGGATCGGAGATCAACCCATCAGCCAGGCCGTCTTTCGCGTCACACTGCTTGATGAGAGCATCTCTGATCAGTTTGCGGTCGTCGTCGGTAATCGACTGCTCGATGATTGGCTTTCCATTTGCATCTCTAGGAGCAATTTGATTGAACGCGATGGGAATCCATCGGCCAATGGCAAGATTGGAAAGTCCGGTGCGCATTGCGGGATCGCCCGAGATAATGCCGTTGAAGACTGTGGGATAACGCTGCGACAAAATCATGCCTTCGCGTCCACCCGTAGAGCATCCGGAAAAATACGAGAAGGCTGGCGCTTTGCCATAGTGTTGCGCGATGATTTGTTTTGCTAATGCAGCGACCTCAACGTTGGCGAGATAAGCAAAATCCAGATACGCCTGCTGATCGCGCATGAAATCGAAATCAAATCCCGGGTGGTGGCTTTGGTGACCCGAATCCGTGCTTACGACGGCAAATCCGCGTTTGAGAGCGGGAGTGTCGCCGGCGGCGTTCAATCCAAGGGGCGCCATTACGACGCCGTTGCTACCCGCTCCGCCCTGCATTAGAAAATCGCCATTCCATTGATCGGGCAAGGCCAAAGCGAAAGTGATGCCAAACTCTTCTCCGTCCATTCCTGTGCGGCGATCCATCAAACCTTCGACTCGGCAATATGCGGGTAAAGAGGCAGTGCGGGACTGGCTCCACGGAATCGCCTCGGTGGTTCCGGCGGCAATCTCCACCGATTTGGTGATTTCGACATTTTCGGCTCTGAAGCTGGTCAGCTTCGCGCAGGAGTACGGCTGCTGCGCCCGCACGGAAGCGGTCAAGACAAATACCAGAAGCAAGTTTCGAAAGCAATTTGATCTGCATATCGCTCAATCGGCTAATCCCGCAACTATTCCGGTAGAGTGACCTGTCCTTTCACTTCAAAATTGCCGTTGACCAATGGAACTCCTGTCCCCGGTTGGCCACTCCCCATTGAAAGCGTGTACCTGCCTTGCGCCACGATGATGTCTCCCAGATCTGTGACCATGCTGAGGTCACGCGGATTCAATTGAAACTGGACCTGCTGGCTCGCTCCGGGCTCGAGATGGACGCGCTGAAATCCGCGGAGTGCGCGCCTTGGGGCACCAGCGACTTCCGGAAATTGCAAGTAGACCTCGACGACTTCATCTCCGGCGAGTTTCCCAGTGTTCGTGACCGTGACCGAGGTATGCAAAGGATCACCTGCATTGATCGGGACGTCCGGCAGCACGAGATTGCTGTAGGCGAATGTTGTATAGCTTAGTCCGAATCCGAAAGGCCAAAGTGGTTCATTGTCGAAGTAACGATAGGTGCGTCCTTTCATTGAGTAATCTTCAAAATTCGGAAGCTGGCGAACATCTTTGTAGAAGGTGACGGGAAGGCGTCCGGCCGGGTTATTCTTGCCGCTCAGTGTTTCAGCGATGGCGCTTCCTCCCTCTTCGCCGGAGTACCAGGATTCGACGATGGCGTTGGCATGCTCCTTGGCCCAGTTCACGCTAAGAGCGCTGCCGTTCATCAACACGATGACGAGAGGTTTGCCGCTCGCGGCGATTGCCTCAATCAGATCTTCTTCTGGCTGCGGCAAATCGAGTGTGGTGCGGTCGCCGCCGGAAAAACCAGGCTGACTCACAGGCATCTCTTCGCCCTCGAGTCGGCTCGTGATACCAACAACGGCGACAACTACGTCCGCATTCTTTGCAGCCGCGACTGCCGCGGGATCGGGCATGTTGTTCACGCGAGCCCAAAGAAGCCGTGCTTCTGGCTTGCCCTCTCCAGTCCGGCCATAAAGGACCTCGAGCTTTGCAGGGTGACCTCTCTCGAGATGAACCGGGCTAAGATTAATGTTCTTGCCCCAGAGCGTTGTAATCTCCTTGCCATCGACTAGGAGTCGGCCGAAGCCATCCACGCTTAGCCCCAACAGATAGTCGCCTGTTGCCGTGGGGTTGAGAGAACCACTCCACTGCACCGAGAGGCCGGGAATTCCTTTGGCTTGTTCGGGAACATTGCTTTCGTTCAGATCTATGAAGGAATCGACACGCGAGGTGATAGGTGTTGGCTTAGCGTCGAAGCTGGGCCGCGAACTGTATTCAGCCTTGAGTCCGGGCTTGCCGTCGGGAGTAGTCAGGGCAGAGGCGGGTACGAGATCTGCCTGATTGGAAAGAAACTGAGTACCGGGCACGTATGTGATCTCCGCGTTTGGGAATTCGGCTTTCATTCCTTCCCGCACGGTGACGGTATGCGAGGTGCTGCCGTTGTAGTTGCCGAGCAGAACGGCCGTCTGATCTGCGAGAGGGCCGACGATGGCAATGCGCTTGGCAGATTTCAGGGGCAGGACGCCATCATTTTTGAGCAGAACCATCGATTCATTGGCGATGCGGCGAGCAAGCTCGCGGTGAGCAGGACTGTCGAGTTGCTTCTCGTCGATGTTCATATACGGCACCGTCGTCGAAGGATCGAACATTCCAAGACGAATGCGGGCCGTGAACAGGCGAATTAGAGCGATATCAAGCGTGTTTTCCGGAAGATACCCCTGCTGCACGGCCTCGATATAAGGCCGATAATCATGGTCGTCACTTACTTTTGCGAAGTCGATACATTCATTGTCCATGCCGCGGATCACGGAAATTGCTGAGGCCTGCGGCTGCGTCGCACGATAGTGGTGGCCGTTAAAAACGTTTCGCACCGCGTCGCAGTCCGAGACAACATAGCCTTGGAACCCCCATGCGCCGCGTAGTGTGTGCTGCAGCAGAAATTGGCTCGCGCAAGCGGGCTCACCGTTGATCGCGTTGTAAGCGCACATCACCGACGCCGCCTTGCCTTCGACTACGGCCGCGCGAAATGCAGGCAAATACGTATCTTCCTCGTCGTGCTTGCTAACGTCCACGTCCGTGAAGTGACGGGTAGGCTCGGGACCACTATGAACGGCATAGTGTTTCGGTGTAGCGATAACGCGGTAATAGCGGGGATCGTCACCCTGCATGCCAGTGACAAAAGCAACGGCCAACCGAGCACTTAAGAAAGGATCTTCCCCATAAGTTTCCTGGCCCCGTCCCCAGCGAGGATCGCGAAAGATGTTAACGTTCGGCGCCCAGAAATCAAGACCTTCGAAGATGTTGGAATGTCCGGCGCGCTCGTGCTGTGCGTGTTTAATCCGACCCTCGATGCCGATGGCCGATGCCATCTCGTGAATGCGGGGCGCATCGAACGTGGCCGCAAGGCCAATGGGTTCGGGAAATTCGGTTACACCGTCGGAAATGACGCCGTGCAAGGCCTCGCTCCACCAATCGTAGGAAGGAATGTTCAGGCGTGGGACTGCGCGTGCCTGATTCACCATCTGTGAAGCTTTCTCTTCAAGCGTCATGCGGTGGACCAAATCCGCAGCGCGCGCTTCGGGAGAGAGCTTTGGATTCATGTAAGGATAGCTCGAAGACTCCTGGGCGATTGCTGGGCAGATTATGAAGGAAAAATACGATATGAAAATCGCTCCGACGATTGTTTTGCAACGGTTCATCCAACTCCTCCTGACAAAAGCTCGGATTTGGGCTGAAATTCCAAGTTGTGGCGAAGATCGGTCTACGAAAATAGGACTGACTCCTACGACCAGACTGCGAAACGACAGCGATGGCAAATGTGTTCGTGGCAGCTTCGAGACCCTAAGGCGTTCGAAGATCAGCGGTTTTCAGGTACCGCTAACTGTAACGAACCGCCGCTAAAAATGCCAGACTAAGGCCCGAGCGAACCGACCTACCGCATTTGCTTGCGTTTAAGCCTTGCTCGAGCCTTCTTTGACACATTCTTGCCCGGTCGCCGCTGTGTTGATTCGCGCACGATCAACTCGGGCTGCAGCACCAGAGTTTCCGGCTTGGTTGGCGCTTTTGAGTTCAGAATGCGAAGCGCAATTCGGGCAGCTTCTTCTCCGATTCTCCGGCTGTGCTGATCGATGCTGGAAAGTGGGATCCGTAGCGAGTCGTCGTAGTGAAGATTCCCGCAGCCCACGACGGACAAATCTTGCGGGATTCGAACTCCGTGATCCAAGGCATAGTTCATGGCACCCATGGCCAAAGGATCATTGAAGCAGAAGAGGCCATCGGGCCTCGGCTTGAGACTCAAAAGTTGTCGCATGGCTTCTGCACCGCCCTGCTTAGTTCCAACGTCGCCCTTGCGCTGCGTAATCACGTAATCGTCAACCAATTTCATCCCTGCTTGCGCTAAGGCTCGCTTATAGCCATCCATCCGGCGAATTGCAGGACTGATTTCAGGCCCACAAATATGAGCGATCCGTTCGCAGCCAATGTCGATCAAGTGTTTGGTGGCGAGCATCCCCATCAGCTCATCATCTACCCCTACGAAATTCGTCGAAAGTCCAGGCAGGCATCGATCAATCAATACATACGGTGTGTCCTGTTTTTCGATCTGAAAGAAAATGTCTACGGTCGTGCGGCACGATGCAACGATCAAGATGTCTAGCCTACGCGCCAGCAAGTGATTAATCTCGACCTCTTCCAGTTCGGGATCTTCGTCAGAGGAGGAAACGATCAGATAATAGCCGCTTCGCCTCAAGACTTCGGACAAAGACTTGGCAACTTCCGCAAAGAATGGGTGGAGTAGATCAGGAACAACCAGACCCACAAGGTAAGAGCGGCCAGTGACCAGACTGCGGGCAGCAAAGTTGGGGCGATAGTCCAGTTCCTTCACGCGCGCAAGGACGCGCTCACGAGTTTCGTCTCCGATGTCTGGATGGTTTCTCAGGACCTTAGAGATCGTGATCAGGGATAGTCCAAGGTCTTTGGCGATGTCCTTCATTCGTATGTTCATATCCAGCTCTCGGCTCTGTTTGTTGACAGCGATAACTTTACCGATTACTTTCCACGGAGTACAGCCATGAGAGCACTGGTTCTCCGCAAACCCGGGCCAGCTAATCTGGAGACTATCTCGGAACCGACGCTAACGGATGCGAGTGCACTGCTCAAAGTGCGCTTTGTGGGATTCTGCGGCAGAAAGATTGTGGTCAACATGGACTGATGTTTTTTATCCTGATTTTCTGCGCTTGCTGCTCGAACCGAACTTCCTGCTGAATTGATCGACAGGAATCGACGGTGCGTCCGACGGAAAGGACAATAATGTTTCCACCTCGTTTCCTCTCATTTCGTGAAGCTGCCACAATTGTGTTTCTGATGTCCGCGCTTTCTTCGACGCGCGCCCAAAGTGCCACGGCTCCAACCGCCACTGAGGACCCGGCGAACATCGATCAAATCTGGCACAAAGCCAGCAGCAAATACGATCCAGAACGAGCCACGTTGCTGAAAAAAGTCGACACTGTGGATCAGCAGGGTCCGTTCCGGGCGGACTGGGAATCACTTCAGAAATATGAAGCGCCCGAATGGTACAAGGACGCGAAGTTCGGCATTTTCATTCATTGGGGAGCTTACTCAGTCCCGGCATTTGGCAGTGAATGGTATCCCCGAAATATGTATGAGCCTGGATTCGACGCATACAAGCATCACATCGCTACTTACGGACCGCAGGACAAGTTCGGCTATAAAGACTTTATCCCCATGTTCAAGGCCGAGCATTTTGATCCTTCTGCCTGGGCAGAACTGTTCAAAAAAGCGGGTGCAAAATACGTCGTGCCCGTTGCAGAACATCACGACGGCTTTGCCATGTACGACAGCGGGTTGACCGATTGGACGGCGGCCAAGATGGGACCGCATCGTGATGTGATCGGTGATTTATCCAAGGCAGTGCGAGCCGAGGGACTGCATTTTGGCGTCTCGTCGCATCGTGTAGAACACGATTTCTTCCTTGGCGTCGGCCGCAAGATCGCATCGGACGTTAACGACCCGCAATATGCCGCCTTCTATGGTCCAGCACAAGTAGGAGTCATCAAATGGGGAACTCCCGTCGGCAATGATTTCACTTATGTCTCGTCGGAATGGGCCAACGATTGGCTGGCTCGGGGCGTTGAGCTTGTCGAAAAATATCATCCCGACATCGTCTACTTCGATTGGTGGATCGGACAGGCCTCGATCCGGCCAAATCTCACCAAGTTCGCAGCCTTTTACTACAACGCTTCTCTAAAGTATGGTGACCACGTCGGGGTGGTGAACTACAAAGACTATGCCATGCAGGAACACTCCGGGGTGCTCGACCTGGAACGTGGACAGCTTGGCGATATCCGCCCACTCTACTGGCAAACCGACACCTCCGTGAGTAACAAATCATGGGGCTATATCAAGGACGACACGTTCAAATCGCCTGAGTTCGTTGTCCATCAGCTAATCGATATCGTCAGCAAGAACGGCAATCTGCTGCTGAATATCGGCCCACGCTCGGATGGCACCATCCCGGAGGAAGTGCAGCAAGTTCTTCTCGATGTCGGCGCATGGCTGAATGTGAATGGGGATGCGATCTACGGTACTCGGCCATGGAGGATCTATGGTGAAGGTCCAACCAAGGTAGCCGCTGGATCTTTTCACGATACCGACACGACCCGCTATACCGCCGAGGACTTTCGTTTCACGGCCAAAGGCAACGTGCTCTACGCGATTGGACTCGGCTGGCCCACGAATGGCGAGGCTGTGATTCACGCACTTGCCTCAACCGCCGGGGCAGAAAAGGTTAACTCCGTAGCTTTGGTTGGAAGCGATGCGAAGCTGCACTTTGATCAGCGCAGCGACGGCCTCCATGTTCAGGTGCAGGCGCAAGGCTCAGCCAAATATGCTTACGCGCTCCGTATAACTTTCCCTTGAATCGTCACTAGGCGCGCGTCGGAGATCCCCGGAAAGCCGCTTACTAAGTGCCTATGCTCACTAATCGACGACGCTTCATTAAGACGGCCGGCACCATGGGAATCGGGGCACTGGTGCCATCTCACCTCTTCACCGGTCAGAAAAACCCCCGGCCATTCGAATGGAACAGCGGAAACCTGTCCTTCTCGTTTGACATAGATGCTGGAAGACTGCGGCAGAAACGTATCGTTCCCTCCGGTCATTCCCAAGAGCAGAACAGCGCCTCTGGTGTCGAAATCGCCCTGCAATGCAGCGGAGAAAATTCTCCAGATCCAGGGATGAAATCGAGCATGGGCCAGCCGGGCGCTCGATTGTTGTTCGCGGGCCATCGCGAGGAGTCTGCCGGGGCAAATAAGCGGCTGATCTGCACGCACACAGACCCGATTTTGAATCTGCAGGTGGATTCTGTGTATGAGGGTTTCGACGGGGTTCCGGTCGTCCGTCGGCATTCACGAGTTACGAATCGCAGTGGTGTAGCGATCGGTATTGAGTTCTTGAGTTCGGCAATGCTCCACGGTCTCGCCGACCCACAGAGATTTGACAGCGAACTTCGCATCCACCTCGCAGGCAATAGTTGGATGGCAGAGGGGCAGTGGCACGCATTTCGCCCATCCGAGATGGGCTTTGTTGAAAACGAACGAACGAGTTGGTCCGAGGCGAAAGCCGGAAGCATCGGCAGTTGGTCGACAGAACGATATCTGCCGATGGCGATAGTCGAAAACCTGAAATTAGGTCTAGCTTGGTTCTGGCAAATCGAACACAACGGGTCATGGTATTGGGAAATCTCCAACGTTTCGTCGCGCAGTGGCTATGCTGATGATGTATACGCGTATCTCGGCGGCCCAGACGACCTGCACTCCGCAGCCTGGAAGCGTTTAAAACCCGGGGAAAGTTACGAAACCGTTCCTATAGCGACTGGCTGCGTGCAAGGCGGCTTCGAGCAAGCGATTGAGGCACTCACTCGGTATCGGCGCGTTGCGTGTGCCAGGGAAAGCAGTAGCAATTCGCGATGTCCTGTCATCTTCAATGACTACATGAATTGTCTTTGGGGCGATCCCACAGAAGAGAAGGAATTGCCGCTAATCGCTGCTGCCGCAAAAGCTGGATGCGAATACTTTGTAATCGACGCAGGATGGTATGCAGAAATTAAAGAGGATTGGAGCCAAACTATAGGTTCCTGGCAGCCGACTTCCAGTCGGTGGCCGCATGGACTCAAATTCGTACTTGATCAGATTCGACGCAGCGGAATGACTCCCGGGCTTTGGCTCGAGCCGGAGGTTGCCGGAGCAAAATCAGTGCTCGCAGGAAAACCAGACAATTGGTTCTTCGTGAGGCATGGCAAGAGGGTGCTTAAGAATTCAAGATATCTGCTGGACTTCCGAAACCCGGAGGTGACGGCTTACCTAGATGAGGTAGTGGCGAGACTCGTAGACGAATACGGCGTTGGCTACATCAAAATGGACTACAACGTCGATTCGCTGCAAGGAACAGAGCTCAATGCAGATAGCTTTGGGCAGGGTCTGCTTGAGCACAATCGTGCCCATCTCGCATGGCTCGAAAACGTTCTGAAGCGCTACCCCCACCTAGTGATTGAGAACTGTGGCAGCGGAGGCGGACGTATGGATTACGCCATGCTCAGTCGCCTGCAGATACAGTCGATGACGGACCAGGAGAATTATCGAAAGCTTCCTGCGATCCTGGCTGGTGCCTCGGCAGCTGTTCTGCCGGAGCAGTTGGCAATCTGGTCTTATCCCTTGCAGAATTCTGATGCCGATCAAGCCAGCTTCAATATGGTCACTGCCATGTTATGCCGTGTTCACCAAAGTGGCCGCCTGGATTCGTTATCAACCGACGCGGGAAGGCAAGTAGCGGAGGGTATCAGGATCTACAAAGAAGTCCTTCGTCAACACGTACCTGCAGCAGTTCCGTTCTACCCTCTCGGAATGTCTGATATCACGAATCCCATCGCTCCGATTGCTCTCGGTATGCGCTCTCCAATGCAGATTCTGCTTGGTGTCTGGCGGCTCGATGGTCCTCCAACGGCGCGAATCCCCTGGACACAACCAGAACCCAGGCTCCTGTACCCGAGTGATCTTGGAATTAAGATTGCGGCATCACAAGGAAGTTTTCAGATCGAATTTCCGAGGAGCCGCATGGCTTGCTTACTCACCGCATAATCCCGGCGAGGATTTTGTGGACGCAAAATCGATGATCGGCTGATCAGAAAGTTCCCGATGATACACTTCGCCCCACGGCGATCAATTGTGAAACTGTCACCTAGTTCTGCATTCCGGTGGGTCTTGGTCGTTTCTGTTCTGAGCGCACGGTTCCTTGCGCAGACAGCTCCGGGCATACAAGACATGAATGGAATGCAGGCGGATCAACGCATTTCCACTTATGAGACCGCGCCGAACACTGCGGTGATCATCGTTCACACCTTCGCTGAAGAGAAGCCCGCCAATCTCGACCGCTCGGCTCGAGTAGGTTTGACGAATCTTGCAAACCGTTCCGCAGGATTTCTGGTCGTCCCCGGTCACGAGGCAGCAGTATTCGTCAATACAGTTCTGGGCAAGTACGTCATTTCGGTCACGGCCGTCGGATATCTAAGCGCCAGTCTTGAGATCAATGTTTTTAGCCCCGTACGACAAGATATCGACATTGTGCTTCACCGGGATCCAGCCGCCATCAGCATCAGTGAAGCATCAGGTCTCATGCCCGGAAAAGCGCGGAAGGACGCAAAACGTGCTGTATCCCTCTTGAAATCTGGTGATTTAAATAGTGCCGAGAAGCGTTTGAAAACGGCATATGGTTTAGCACCATCGAATGCGGATGTGAATTTCCTGCTGGGATATTTGTACTTCCAGAAGAACGACTACGCTCAGGCTGCAACCTATTTGGAAACGGCCGCCAAGCTCAGCCCCCATTCCGCCCAAACGCTATCGCTGCTGGGCAGAACGAAGCTGGCGTTACGGAACTACTCGGAAGCTCGATCCGCGCTCGAACAGGCAATCCTCGTCGATCCAGAAGAGTGGATGCCACATGACTTATTGGCTTCTACTTACCTCCACCAGAGGGAATACGACAAGGCTCGGGACGAAGCACAGATTGCCGTTACGAAGAGTGCGAGATTGGGGAAGAACGCTTCAGGCGCTGCTGAACTCACTCTAGGACAGGCATTGATTGGACTTGGCCAGAACGACGAAGGAATTCAGGCCCTTCGCGTATTCCTTAAGGAATCTCCTCCTGAGAACATGGTCGAGCCAGTTCGTGCTCTGATCAAAAAGGTAGAAGAAGGCAATCAAGCAACGGGAGCAAGTTCGGGGACCGCCACGTCAACTGATCTCCTCACGGCCCCGCCCAAGCTTATTCTCTCGATGCAGACCTGGCGTCCGCCCGATATCGACGACGTTAAGCCCGCCATTGACCAAGGCGTACCTTGTTCTAAGGCTCAGGTGCTCGCAGCAACGGGACAGCGTGTACAGGAATTGGTTCAGGACATCACCCGCTTCACTGCTGACGAGGATCTCTTCCACAAATCGCTAGACGGGGCTGGGCTTTCAAGCCACGCAGAAACAAGAAAGTACTACTATGGCGCCATAATTTCGTCGAAGCCGGGATCGATTTTGATCGAGGATTATAGCGAAGATAGAGTTCCTCAGAGTGGCTATCCCGACGGGATCTCAAGCAAGGGCTTCATCGCACTCGCGCTCGTTTTTCATCCGGATATGCAGGCCGACTTCGATTTCGACTGCGAGGGACAAACCAAGTGGCTGGGAAAATTCGCCTGGTTAGTACACTTTCGACAACGTCCCGACCGTCCAAATCGCATGCAAGACTACACTGTCGGTGGCCAGACTTATCGCATCGACTTGAAGGGAAGAGCATGGATTTCTTCCGACACTTCTCAAATCGTCCACATTGAGGCCGACATCGTTAACCCCATGCACGAGATCCAAATGCTCAGCCAACATCAAGTTGTGGAGTACGGCCCGGTGCCGTTTGCAAAGAAAAAGGCGATCTTGTGGTTGCCAAAAAACGTCGAGATCTACTTCGACTTTCGTAAGCATCGTTATTACAGGCACTACACCTTCGATCACTACATGCTTTTCGATGTCGATGTATCAGAAAAGGTCAAGCTCCCGCCGGATGCTGCCGTCTCAGAACCTACCCCGTCAACCGAGAAGGACACGAACTAGGGCCGTTCAGTGACCCCGATTCAGAACCTGTAAATCGTTCTATTGGCAACGCTGAAGTAGATCCCATTCTGGCCAGACGCATCCGTCGCGTGATCGAAAAGGAGGGCTACTACCCGAACACCAACGCGCGTGCCTTGGTACGAGGACGTAGTCGTACTCTCGGTCTTATCGTGTCCGAGATCACCAATCCTTTTTTCCCAGAGATCGTACAAACGTTCGCAAGACTGGCCGGTCAGCATGATTACGAGATTCTATTGAGTTCGATCGACCGCGATGAGAGATTGCTAGAGACAACGGCGCGGCAGATGATTGAGCGCGGGGTCGGTGCCGTTGCGATCCTCACCTTTGGTGGGGGAACTTCGCTTATCAATACGCTAACCGAGCGAAATATTGCCGTATTCGCGATCGACGCCGAGCCACCTAGACCATTGCTCGAGACAATCCAGATTGATTACGAGCACGGCATTCCCCAAGCTGTGCAGCACCTGGCGGCCTTGGGACATGAGCGCATCGCTTTCGTCGGCGGGCCACCTGGACTGAAGACCGCCGCAATGCGAAAAGCCGCCGTCCAAAAATGCCTGAAGGAAATCGGGTTAGAGCTTTTTCCCAACTTGTTGGTAGATGGGGACCACACCACGGACGCTGGTGTGAAAGCACTTGCCGCTTTAGTCGCCATGAAGAACCCTGCCTCCGCGATACTCTGCTCCAACGACTTAACGGCTATAGGGGTCATGCGAGCCGCGTTCGACCTCGGCCTAAGTATTCCGCGAGACTTGTCGCTCATCGGGTTCGACGACATCCGGCTGGCGCAGTTTACGACTCCGCCGCTAACCACGGTGCAGTTGTCGCAGACAGAGATAGCGCGCCTGTCATTTTCAGGATTACTCAATTCTCTGGATCACGCCCGCGTTGGCAGCCTGCGGCAGGTCTATTCAATCAAGACAAATCTCGTGCTACGACATTCGACTGCGCTTGCGCCTACTCTTGCTAACAAAGAGAGGCGAGTGCTTTCCGGGATATCGCGTTAAAGCTTGCCCGCTTCTTAGCAGACTTTTTTGTGATACTGTTGCGCAGAATGGAGGTACGGAGTGCTTCCACGTTGTAGCCTCTTCGTAGTTGTGCTTTGGGCATCAATTGCCGCATCTCCGCAGCCCCAAACATCAAATCGTGATACACAATCGATTCCAACCTTCAAAGCCAAAGCTCGTTTAGTTCTCCTCGACGTCGTAGTAACCAACAATAAGGGTGAGCCGGTTAGTGGTTTGAAGAAAGAAGATTTCGAGATTCTCGAAGACGGGAAAGCGCAGACCATATCGGGGTTTGAGGAGCATAGGGCCGCGCCGCCTCAACAGATCCACCTCCCGCCGATGCCAGCCGGCGTTTATACCAATTTCCCGGTGGTGCAGGCGGCAGACTCCGTAAACATTATTCTGCTGGACGCGCTTAACACGCCTTCCAAAGATCAGGCTTTCGTCCACTCTCAAATGCTCAAATATGTAAAGGGGATTCCGACTAAAACACGCGTTGCCATTTTCACCCTCGCGTCACGTTTGCGGATGCTTCAAGGGATTACAACTGATTCCTCCGCATTGCTAGCGGTGCTCAACGACGACAAAGCCCTGCCTCATCCATCTCCTCTCCTCCCATCTCCCGTCGAAAAGGACGCTTACCAGCGGTATATCGAGTTCAAGGCTGAAAATGGGAGTGCGCCTCCTCAAGATCAGAGTCTGGCGCTTGCCAGCGTTGATCCTATCAATTCTGCTAAGGCATTTCAGGCCGATCTCAATGCGCTCCTGATCGAGTCGCGCATCACTGTGACCCTGGAGGCCTTACAGCAACTTGCGCGCTATCTTTCTGGCGTCCCGGGCCGCAAGAATGTAATCTGGTTTTCCGGTTCTTTTCCGACGGGCATCCTTCCCAACCCCGATTTGGTTGACCCTTTCGCGGGTACGCGCGACTTCCAGGAAGCGATCCGCAGAACTTCGGATCTGCTGGCTGCCAGCCAGATCGCCATCTATCCGATCGCGGCCGAAGGCCTCCTTTCCGAAACAGCTTTCCAGGCAAACGATCAGGAAATCGGAGAGCGCAGGGGATCGGTGTCGATTCAAGACACGGTTCAACAGATGAACAATGGCTTCATGGATCGCGATTCGAGCCATGCGGCTATGGAAGAAATGGCTAGAGATACAGGGGGAAAGGCTTTCTATAACACCAACGGGTTGAGCGATGCTTTGACCCGCGTAGTCGACAATGGCTCACGGTATTACTCGTTCACCTACTCGCCAAGTAACGCGATCACAGACGGCAAATTCCGCCGCATTCAGGTCAAATCGCTCGGCGCCAAATACTCCCTTGCCTACCGTCGTGGTTACTACGCTGACGATCTGGGAATGGCTCAAGCAGGCGTCACGAAGCAAGGGGCCGATCCGCTCTTTCAGCTCATGGGGCGCAATCTGCCGGACTACAGCCAGGTTCTCTTCAAAATTCTGTTGAAACCTGCCAGTCCGCAACCTGCCCTCGATGCCCCGCGTCTCGGGTTGAACCCGGAGACAAAAGGTCCGTTTACCCGCTACGGGGTTGACTTCGCCGTCGCAGTCGATGACTTGAAACTCGATTCTGGCACAGACGGCGTGCGGCTTGGGCTCATCGAAGTGATGCTTGTTGCCTATGAACCGGAAGGAAGACCTCTCAGCCGCATTGCTGGCAGAAGCGAAATACGAATCCCGGCGAAGGATTATGTCGGCGTGCAGCGCGGTGGCTTGCAAATTCATAAAGACATCGACATTCCGAACGGCGCTGCGTTCTTACGCACCGGCATCTACGATCTGAAGTCCAACAACGTAGGCACGCTTGGCGTGGTCGTATCCGTTGACGGAAAAAAATGAGGGCTGCCTCGATTGATATCGATTTACGTAGCCGCCTTTGGATCCCGCCGTGTGTACGCGCGGTGAGGGCCGCCTTGCGGACAAGCGTCTGAAAGGTCTTGCGTTTTCCGTTCGACCTGTCGGACGGCACCAAGAACGTGAGCGATCACCGCGCGGTCGTTGCAGAAGAGCCGCTTAGTCTAGTCCGTGCGCCGCCATCCGATCATCGGACACGTTGTGCGCGTAAAAGTGTAGCGTGGTCTTTACATTCTCATGACGGAGCAGAGTTTGCAAACGGTCTTCGGATCGGTTCTCGATGCATCAGCAACCTGTCCCGACGAGTCATTTTGGAAGTGACATCGTTCCAGTAACGGTAAACGCCGCTTCCGATTTCGCCTGCGTCTCTTCGGGCTGCGCGCCGCCGACGCTTATCGTGTACTTGCCAGCAAGAATCGATCTCTTACCAGTATTTTCGACGCTCGAAAGGGAACGAGGATCGATTTTCAGTGTGACTTCCTTGCTCTCTCCGGACGCCAGGTTAATGCGCTCGAATCCCACCAGCGAATGGCGAGGCCCGTCGGCTTGCGGCGTCTTCACATACGCCTCGATAACTTCATCTCCTGCCAATGCGCTTGAGTTTGTCACCGTCACAGTGGCGGTTAGTGGGTCCCCCGCTTTGAGAGAGCTAGCAGAAAGCTTCAGTGGGCTGTACTTGAAGGTGGAATAGCTCAGCCCGTACCCAAATCCCCACAGGGGTTTCCCATTGAAGTAGCGATACGTGCGGCCCTTCAATGCGTAGTCGGTAAATTCCGGCAAACCTTCCAGACTCTTGTAAAACGTGACGGGCAATCTTCCTGCGGGGTTGTTAAGTCCAGCAAGCGAACGAGCGATGGCCTTCCCTCCATCCGCTCCCGGGTACCAGGCCGTCAAAACAGCAGACGCATGCTCGTTTGCCCAATTCAGAGCGACAGCGCTGCCGCTTTGTAGAACCACAACCAAGGGCTTGCCTGTGGCCGCGACTGCTTCCAGAAGCCGCTGCTGCGCAGCAGGAAGGTCAAGGCTAGTCCGATCTCCGCCCGAGAAGCCCTCGATCTTGATCGGCATTTCTTCACCTTCCAGGTGCGGAGAGAGTCCGACAAACGCAACAACCACGTCTGCCTGCTTTGCCTGCGCAACCGCTTCGTCGAGCTGCGGTTGTGCTGGAGCCTCCCACTTAAGGGTCAGCCCGCCACCGGAACGATCGCCGGAGTGGGAGTACTCCAGAACGAATGTGTGAGGAGCGCTGTCAGAAAAATCGTACGGGAGAGAAGGATGGACCGGAAAATCCATCATCGGTGGCGCACTCGGCGACGCGCCAGACCCAGCTTTGAAATTGCCCATTGCTGAGATATCTGCTTTCTTTCTCAACGACCCTTCACCAATAACCTTGCCATCGATCGTCAACCGGTACGATTCTTTCGGCGAGTAAGGAAAGCTGTCTCCGGCATCAAGTGAAAATACGTAGTGGCCGGCCGCGGGCACTGAGATCGTGCCCGACCATCGCACGGAGTAGTTCACGGTCTCGATTTCTGCCACCGGCCTTGCGTTCTCCCAGTCCGCTTGTACTGCGGGCTGCGTCACTACGGCAGTGGGGCGACCGGTCCAGTCCGGCGTCGCAAAGAACTCAGCCTTTAAACCTTGTTTTATTCCGAATGCAGTACGAGGCACCGGCACCGCAAAGCCCGCCGCCAGTGACGACCCTTGTGCGTAAAGGATCTCGTGCTTTGCATCGCTGAGCATCCCGTCAAGCGGTGTGACGGGAGCGATCGGCGTTCCAACGTAGTTCCCAAGAATGGACGCTAGTAGATCGGCGGTCGGCCCTATCACTGCAATTCGCTTCACCGAATCCTTCAACGGCAGAGTACCGTCGTTTTTGAGCAGTACGATGCTTTCCTCCGCCGCCTTGAGTGACTGAGTCCGGTGCTCAGGTGAGCCCACTTCTGAAAAAGCGATCGAATCCAGCGGATTCGAGCCTTGCGGATCGAACAACCCTAACTGAAAGCGTGCCGTGTACAGGCGTTCGGCCGCAGCGGTGACCTCATCTTCCGTCGCCAACCCGTGCCGAACAGCCTCCGGCAGACTGTTGAACCCCGGCGACCAGATGCTGCATGACAGATCCGTTCCCGCCTGCAACGACATAGCTGCAGCGTGTTCGATGTCAGTGGCCTTCTTGTGCCCGTTGTAGACATCGACGATCGCACCACAGTCGGAGACTACGAACCCTTTGAATCCCCATGCCTGCCGCAGATGTTGCTGAAGCAACATCTTGTTTGCGCAAGCAGGGAAATCGTCGATCGAGTTATACGCGCACATCACCGATTGCACATTTCCTTCCGTAACAGTGGCGCGAAAGGCGGGCAGGTATGTTTCTTCCAGATCCCGTGGCGTCGGATTTACGTTGAAGCCGTGACGGAGTGATTCAGGACCTGAATGCACTGCGTAGTGTTTGCTTGTAGCGACGGATCGCAAATGGTTGAGATCCGGTCCCTGTACGCCCGTGATGAAGGCAGTTCCTATCCGGCCTGTCAGGAACGGATCTTCGCCATACGTTTCCTGGCCACGACCCCATCTCGGATCTCGAAAGATGTTGATATTCGGCGACCAGAAGGTCAAGCCGTAAAAGATGCGGTGATTCCCTTCTCGTTGCGCCTGGTTGTACTTCGCCCTGGCTTCCTGGCTGATCACATCGCCCATCGAGTGAACCATAGCGGTATCCCATGTGGCGGCCATTCCTATCGCTTGCGGAAATACGGTGACGTAACCTGCGCGGGCCACTCCATGCAACGCTTCATTCCATGTCTGATAGTCAGGAATACCGAGCCGAGGAATGGCCGTTGCATAATCTTCCAGTTGCGCTGCCTTCTCGTCGAGCGTCATTCGGCTCACTACGTCATGCGCCCGTTGCTCCGGCGTCTTCTTCGTATCCAGGTAAGGAGGCGCCTGGCAGACAAGAGGAAAGGATGTGATCAGAAAGGCAAGAGTGGTGAAGATTCCGCAGCGAAGTGGCATGAAAGCTCCCCGGTAGTGAATTAATTTCGATCGCACTGCACAACTGAAGCAGGCACTTGGACCCGCACTAGACTATGGCGTTGTCCCCCATTTCACAAGGGGCGCAATCACAGGTTCGTAAGTTAGCCCACGATATCGCGCGGGATCTTCGATTTTTGAGCAACTAGCGGGTTCTTCATTTGTAACGCGTGCGACGCAACGCTTATCAAGATGCTCACGTTAATTGCGCTGAGGCCGAAGAGCATCGAGGACATACCAAATACAAAGTGAAACGTTTTCGAACAAGAAACTGAGTATATTCATTCGGCTTTTCGAAGAAGTTGAATGTACCAAAATATGGTCGGTGCTTCGCATGGAACCGCTTTTTCTGCAACCGCCAACCCAATACCGTCGCGCCATCCACGGATGACTGGAGCAGCTAACCAACCACAATCCCAACGGGAATAGACATCAACGTGCTAATAGCAACGCCATACCACGTGCGCGCGAATCACCTGCAAAACTTCCTCTTGCGAGCAGTTGATTTTTGGTTGAGCGCGCTCATAAGCGGTGCGGGATGTGCCAGAAATCATTAGCTTGCAATCACGTTCTGGAATACACTCGTCCTCCTACATGATGATTGCCGTAAAACTCGTATGGCTCCTCGTCTTCGGAACTTATGTTGTTCGAGGTGCACACGATACGGAGCGGAGGCTGATCAACTTCCTCATCATCGCTGGATCGGCCTTGGTGGGTCTCGTGATTGCCCTATTAGTCGGATATGGAAACGACGCGCTTGGAGAAGTTGCGTTCTCGATGGGCCTTGTCGGAGCCGATGTCGGCTGCGTGATCGCAGCCGCTTGGAATTATTGGCGCGCCGGTGGAATTTACAAAGGCAAGAAGGGTAAAGGGATGAAGAGCGATAATCCGTTGATTTGACCGCGGAGATTTGATTAACTTCCCCTGCGAGAACTGTTCGATGAATGAAAACTCCGCAGCTGCCTTTAGAAAATTGTCGCCCAAGTGTTCTCTGGAATCGACAGAACGTTCTTTACGACTTCTGGGTCAAATCGACTTCCTGACCATCTTTGGATCTCGGAGCACAACGATGAGCGTGACATCCGCGGATAACTGGAAAGAACAGTTTCGAAAACAAAATAAACAGCTCCGAGTATTCGCGCTAGAAACGGTATTTCATCAGCCTTCAACCCGCGAGGATGACCTGTACCATCGAAACGCTCGTAGCTCGCAAACATGATTTCCGCAGACCCGGCAAGACAAGGGACTGACTGGAATATCTCGTGAGCTTCGTGGCACTGCTTGCAGATTAATTCCAGTTCGTCGGGTAATAAACAATCAGGGCGAAGCAGGATATTCAAGAGTGCCGGGACTTGGCATACATGATGTAGCCAGGCTGCGCGCGTTAGTGACTCGATCTCTCTATCCTGCAGCCCCAGAGCCTTAAACATAGCGAGATGGTGAGAGAAAGTTAATTGACGGTAGTCGCCTCGCATGCCCAATGTGGTTATCACTCTTTCTTCATTCGATAAATCAATCGTCGATAACTTATCACGTAGTTCTGCGGTCAGAGCATCTCCCAAGTACTGTAGGCTGGTCTTGCTTGAGCTCGCATTCTTCCGCAGGCGGTCGTGCTCGAAGGCACGACGAACCATCACAAACAGATCTTGGCGTTCAAAGGGCTTCCGAAGGTAGTCCAACGCTCCACAGCGTAAGCAGGCGAGGGCCACGGTGACGTCGTAGACGGCGCTTGCAAATACCAGAGGAAGATCGGGATAACGTACCTTAACTTGTTCGAGCAGGCCCAACCCATCCAAATCAGGCATCATTAAACCTGTCAAGATGAGGTCGAATTGCGCCCCCGAGTCGAGAATCGCGAGTGCCTCGTTTCCCGAACCGGCCTCCTGGCATTGATAGTCTAGCGAGGCGAGCATGCTTACTACGATTTCTCGGATCGGCTCTTCATCGTCCACCACGAGAATGCGTTCTCTCACTGCAGCCTCCACGGCACAGCGACTTGATCTGATCGTGCATGCCGGAAGTATCGCACGGCTGGGCCGCCTGTGGAGTGTACGTCAGTCTACGGGCTGCGGAGAAAACCGTGATCGAAGCCGAGCGCGTCGTGATACTCTCCGGTGATTTGTCCCGCCGCATTGATGCTTCGGTGGGCGCAGTCGATCGAGCCCCGAGGAGCAAACGTAAAAATGACGCCATCCCAACTACGCAGGAAGCAGTGGGGGAGAAGATTCCCGTCCACATAATTCCGTGATCCGCCCCCCGAGCGCAGTTGGCAATCTAACGCATCGCAAGTCATTGATGATGAATGAACTGGTTTCCGAAATCAGTTTGATGTCTCCGCCAGGAGTGTATTCATAGACGTAGAGCGCAGCGGTGAAAAGCTGGCGTCGGCGGTTCAAATCCGTCCCTGGCCACCAGTTCCTAAAACAATTAATACGTTTCCCGCCACTGTTAATCTGATACTTCGAATGAGCATTTCGTAAATCGATCATCTTCGATATTCTTAATCGTGTGCATCTACTGAGGTTAGCAATTAGTAGAGCGCAGCCCATTAGGGCTTGGCGTCTACCATCAGTGCCGTCAATTTTGCCGCACTAATTGGGGGAATTCAAAGCAGTCCTCCGCCCTGTCACGAGAGTGTTGGAGATTCTGGGGAATCGATGGGACCACTAGCTGATGCGGAAGGTCATACTGTCTTCTGCGGAGCAGGCGGCAAAGACTGGGCTCGCAAGTCTATTGGGCCGCGCCGCGGTCGCTAGCGGCTCTTACCGACGGCGCGTTCCCTGGGGACCACTGCCAAGATCAGGAACCTTTTCGCCGAGGGCAGTGGCCAGATCGATTTGATGGTCCTGCTCCTGCACGAGGATCTGGCGAATCTGCTCGGCCATCGCAAATTCTCCAAGAGCTTCGCATTGCCGGATACGATCACGGTAATTGCGAATGGTTTCGTTTTCATTCTCGAGATCGAAGCGGAGCATCTCTCTCGGATCCTCCGAGGTCCGTACCGCCTTGGGAACAACCGCCGGCATTTTCCCGAGGTAATCGATCTGCCGCGAGAGGATCAGGGCGTGGTCAAGCTCCTGCTTGGCGTGGATCTCGAGCTGGCTGGCGATGTCCATGTATTGGGCTCCACTCAGAACTTGGGAGTAGACCACGTATCCGATGATCGCTTGATACTCGCGAGCAAGGTCTTCGTTCAACAATTCGGCGAGACGATCGCGGCAAATCTCGATTTCGGCCACGGCGGGTTTCGGGTTAGGCATTTGATTTCTCCTTGGAAGTTGAAAGACAGATTAATCGCTAAGGCTGTTCTACGCGCTCTCGATCCTAGCTAGGAACAAGCGACTCAGTCCATTGGACGAACGTATTGGTTACACCAAACTTCAACGATGCTCAGTTCCAAACTGTTGCATGCTCGGGCTCTTTTCGATCTGGCAAATAGAGGCACAATTGTCACATCCATCTATCACTGGATGGTTCTGCTGGCTGGCTGCGGAAGAAAGTATCCAAAACTCCGGCATTACGGGCCAAGATTCCGGGACAGATCGGCTGCCACTCGCTGTGTCTCAGCTATCGCTGTTTTTCGTTCACGTAGTCAAGAATCAGTTTTGGGGCCAGTAGCCCGAAACTCATCGCCAAAATAATAAAGACGGCGGTCGAGCCGTCAGCCAACGTCGATCCCATGAGCTCCCACGTCCGTTGTGAGCTGTTCGTGAGTTGCACAAGGCCACTTGCCATCCTGAACATGAACACCCCTGGCATCATCGAGACCACAGAGCTAAAACCAATAGCTGCGAAGGGCATACGCGAATGGCGGGACACTGGGGTGAGAATCACGCCAGCGATGAGACACGCAATAAATGCACCAGTTGCGGCGCTGACCCCAAATACTGTAAGCGCGACCCACCTTAGAGCATGGGCCACGGCGCCAACCGCCACCGGCCAGGGGAGCGTTTTCAGAGACGAGGAAAAGAAAACACCGAAACACCCAACCGCGACACCCGCGGCGATTACGTCACACCAAAGAGGGACGACTCTGCCGACCGGACCCACCGGTAGAGAGACACCTAGAAGTGCGAGGCCGGCCAAGAGCCCTAGCGAGATTGCGACGACTACGAGTGCCGCATAGAGGAGACGGGCCGCTCCGAGGCTCATCCGTCCCCTGATCAGGTCCAACATGCCATTGAGGAAATGCGGCCCTGGCACCAGCACCATACATGGGCAGACCGCAACGAGGCGCAGCGGAGAACTCAGTTCGTATCGAACTGCCAGCGCCCCTACGATGCCAGCAATCAACGCCGCGCTGAACGGTTGCAGAAAAAGATTTGTGCTGTAACGAGCCATTGTCCGACGCAGGAAGGCACCGACCGCCGCGCTGCCGAATATTAGCGAGGCGGCCGCCAGGTGTTGGACGCCGAAGAGCACAGCTAAAGCCACAGCGCCCACAGCGGACGCTAGAACGAATCGCCAGGTTGGAGCAGGCGGCGCGTCTGCGATCTTGCTGATGACTTCCATTGCATTGGCCGCTGTCCGCCGGCCGTTACACAACTCCTCGACCGCTCGCATGGTCGAAGCAACGCGATCCATGTCCACGCCGGAAGGAGCAGCCTCTATTGCTGAAATGAATTTTCCGTTGGAGTCCTCGGTTTGAGCTTCGAGCTCTCCCCAGTGCGGAAAAACAGTGGCGCAAAATCCCAGACAGTTGCTTACGCGTTCGGCGGCGTTCAGAGTCTGCTGTGTGGATTCGCCATCGACATACAACACCCGAGCAAACGTGAGGATCAGATTCGAGCACTCTCTTCTCGTTAGACTTGCTCGAATTGGTTGTGGTGTAACGACCGCAGGAGTCATCAGAATCTCTGAACCGGAAATTCTCGAAACGTGAGCAGGCTTGAAATTATTGGCACCGGTCCCAGACGTAAGCGTGTGATGATCAGCGGCCACTTAGGCAGCGGCGGCGGGAGCCGTCCCCATATAAGGGCGGACCATTTTCGTCGGATCAACAACATGATCGATTCAGTTTTTGTCACAAGGCCGAGTTTCAGCACTGCAGTCTTGAGTGTGAGGTCGTTGTCCATCGCGTAATGGGAGGAATGACGATTGCCAGCAAGACGCGGCAATGAAGATGCACGCGACGATTGCCTTCATGAAATCCTCCGACACTGCCGGGCATCTGGATCAGTTGTTCTTCGCAGGGAGTTGGTTGATTACTGCCGCGCCAGCCTTGCTGACGATGTCATCCTGGGAATCGGTACCTCCGGAAACACCGATTGAGCCGATAATCACCCCCTGGTCGATCAGTGGAATACCTCCTCGAGACGCAATAACTCCATCGAATGCGAGCAGATAGTTGAGATGCATAAGGTTGATGCCGTCCTCGAAAACTTTGGTCGGGCGCCGGAAAGTAGCGCCAGCTCGCGCCTTATGCTCCGCAATCCGAATGGAAGCAAGCATCGCGCCGTCCATCCGTTGGAAGGCAACCAAGTTGCCACCCGAATCGACAACTGCGATGTTCATCTTCCAATTCCGTTTCTTGGCTTCTGTCACAGCGGCAAGAATAACCGCCTGGGCCCGCTCTAGTGATATCGGGAGCCCGTAGGGCACATCGAATGGTATTTGGTCTGGAATGACATCAAGAGGATTCGACGATGCGGCTCGTGCGTCAATGGCGATTGCGGTTTTGTCGCTTGACATAAATTTTTCTCCTAAAGGTTAGAGAGGCATCTTCAAAATCGTATGTGGCAGATTCCGATCGAATCTGCAGCACGCCGCTATCAAAACAGAAGGGTGAGGAAGGAACAATCAGACGATGGTATTGGCTATACCTATGTATCGGTCCTGCAATCGCGCCTCACCTCTCAGAACGAACGACATTGACAATAATGCGGAGCCTGTGGTCGCAAGCTCCGCATGATATGCACTCGATGAGTAGTTGCGCCGACTTTTTGTCGCGGCTTTCCGCCACGGCCTAGCGCGCGATCCGTCCCAGATAATATCCCAGCCGATTCTCGGCGTCGCCTGGCTTGTGGAAGCCTTGCGCCATGAGGGCTTTGATTCCATTCTGGGCGGCGGGTCGACCGAGCGAAGCGATGCAGGCGTCCCATCCGGCGCCGAGCTCGACATCCGGCGACAGGCTGGTATTGACGAGGCGCTTGGTCTGGCCGATCGCCCATTTGTCGAACTTGGAGATGCGAGTCGCGAGCGCTTCTACGAACGCGTCGAGATCGGCGTCGGGCAGGGCGCGATTGATGTAGCCATAGGCTTCGGCTTGCTCTGCCCTGATGTCTTCGGAACTCAACAGCACCTCGAGCGCGCGGTTGCGGCCGATGAGGTGGGGCAGACGAGCCATGGGGCCGCCGCCGGCCACCATTCCGACGCCGACCTCCCATTGCGAAATGATGGCTTTTTCGCGGCTGGCGAAACTCATGTCGCAGGCGAGCGTGATCTCGCTGCCGTTGCCGGTCGCGCGGCCGCGGATGAGCGCGATGGAGGCGACTGGCAGGCGCGTGAGACGTACGAGAAAGTCCGGCCAGGGCGGCAAACCGGTAGGGCCGGCCGGCATGGAGGTGAGATCCTCAAGCTTGGCCGTGAAATCGGAGTGATTCAGGAAGTAGTCGTCGACCGCGCTGTCGAAGACCACAACCCTGACCTGCTCGTCGGCTTCGAGAGCGTCTGATGACTTCCTGGAAGTCCCGGACCATTTGCGGGCCCATGACGTTGAGTGGCGGGTTGTCGATCGTGACACGCCAATAGGCGGGCGACCGCCGGGTCAGGCGAATCTGTTGGGCTTTCGTGGGTACATTCGTCTTCGCAGGTATCTGTGCGAGGTTGGTCGGTGCGCTTACAGTTGCCATGGGATTCTCCTCGACGGCGTATTAGGCCAGAACAAAATGGGCGGCGCAATTGGACGATGGTATCGCTCATACTTTCGTATCGATTGCACTAATTTCACGTCTGAGGCACATGGCTTACGCGCAGCCAGTGCTGAAAATCGATCAAGCGATGGAAGCTTCGTTCTGCAGAGTTGACCGGAATCGTAAAGGCGATACCTTCGTCCAATTGTTTTGTTCCCTCGCGGGTGGCTTAATTGCGACTGTTCGAGACACACTTATCGGGTAGAACTCGGGAGAGCACACCATGATTGAACTTGAGACGGGATCTTTGGCGCGAGCACATGAAAGACCAAAGATAAACAGTCGCAGCACCGCAAGACATATCGCGGCTTTTAGCATCGTTGCAGCCATCACACTGCTTGCCATTCTGGGCGGCGCGGTCATTCTTTTCGCGCAAGGTCAGGACAAGGGACAAGTACTCGCTGACATCGCCGGGCGGAATCGCGTTCTCCGACTTCAGGGGCTACGAGGACTGGTCTGTGGTTTCTTCCGCGCGCACTGAAGCCGAGCTTCCCGAAGAGATTCTCAAGGTAATTGTCGCCAATCCTGTGATGATCAAAGCGTTCAAGACCGGCGTTCCGGGCAACGGCGAGCCTTTTCCGGATGGTTCCATGATCGCGAAGCTGCAGTGGAAGCCGAAGAAGAGCACGGAAGCGCCTTTCGCCGTGGATGTGCCGGACGTCTTTCAGCAGGCGTTCGTCATGGAGAAGGACAGCAAGAGATTTGCGAAAAGCGGCGGATGGGGATACGCGGTGTTCAACTACGACGCAACATCGAACACGTTTAGCGCCGATGCCAACAGCCCTGGAGACTGCGGATACGCGTGCCATACCCCAGTGAAGGCGAAGGACTACATCTTCCACCCGTACCAGAAGCGTTGAAACGGGACGAGCTGAACGACGTCGTGTGTCCTTCGCAAAGGGAGTCGCCATGTGAGGCGTCGCGTAGCATTATTTAGCGAACGCTGTTTTGCGAATTGCGGAGGCAGGAAAGGAAAATCGCAAATGAAAAAGGGTCGGCGCGGAATCAACCAGCGGGTCAATCCCGTCCTGCCGAGCATGTGCCACTCGATGTGCCTCATGGCATCCTGCGCCTAAATCTCCTAACGGTCCCCCGGTATTGATCGATACGTTCGTCCAATAGACTCGTCGTCGCGCTTCTGGCTTAATGAACCTACCGCGGATCGAAGCAGTGGTTAGAACATCCGCCGGAAACCGGACTCGTGGGCATCGTATTTGCACTCGGCACCTGCGTCGAAATTGGAGTCATCCATGAATACCGTACAAATCGAACAGAAGAGCTATGAAATGCCCCCGAAGCAGGGGATCAGCATCGCGCAGTTTCTCACCGTCGCCGACATCGAGCGCTCGGCCCGCTACTACGAAAAGGTCTTCGGCGCTCGCATTCTGAGCCTGGGGGACGGCAACGCGCCTGGGTACCTTCAGCTTGAGAACATCTGGATGATTCTGAACGTTGGAGGCGGCCCAACTCCTGATAAGCCGACGGTGACGCTCAGCGTCCCCGACCCGAAACACATCAACAGCTTTATGAATTTGCGCGTGGCGGATATACAAGCCTGTTACAAACTATGGAAAAGTCGCGGAGCCGAATTCATCACCGAGCCAATCCCCAAATATGGAGAGATTCGGTGCTACATCCGCGATCCTGACGGCTACATCATCGAAGTCGGCCAAAGCACCGATCAAGTCTACGGTTAACGCTCTGCACGTCAGGGATACAAGAATGAAGAGGGCGCTCTGTCCTTTCGCCTCGTATGCGAAAGGGTCGGCAGCACGAACCCAACCTTCCACGGTAAAAACCATACTGCATTTCAGTTTGGGCAGAAGATAAGGAGAACACCATAATGTCACATCACTACTCCGGCCCCAACGTCGGATTTCCGCGCGGCGACGCGCGACTCGACTTGACCGATCTCTATGCCTTCCCTAAGCCCGGAGACCCGGCCAAGTCGATCTTCATCATGAATTTTCATCCGTCCGTTAGCCTTCAACCGCAGGCGCCCACCACTTCCGAGCCTTTCGCGCCCGAGGCTCGTTACGAACTCAGGATCGATACCGACGGCGATGCTGTCGCCAATATCACTTACCAGGTGCGATTGTCGTCTTGCAAGAGATGGCAAACAGAGCGCGACTCTGCGCCGTTTTGAGGGCGCACAGGCCGAAACCGGCGGGAAGGTTATCGCCGAGGCGGTGCCGGTCTCAACCGGGCGCGAGGCACATGCTACCCAGGCCGGTGACCATCGGTTCTTTGCCGGTTGGCGCAGCGATCCTTTTTTCTTCGACGTACTTGGCGTGCTCAACAATTTCCAGTTCACCACTGGCGATTTCTTTGCCGACAAAGATATTTGCAGCATCGTGCTGGAAGTGCCCAACTCGCAGCTTGGGCCGAAAGCCATTGGCATATGGGCCCGCACACTGATTCCCGCGGATGGTGCGGGCGGCTGGGTACAGGCGGATCGCGGCGCCCGCCCCAACCAGACCCCCTTTCTTTCCGGCGACCACAACGATGCCTACCTCGCCGCCGAGCCAGCGGATGACGCGCGCTTCGTCCCTGTCTTCGCCCACTCTCTGGAACACACGGGCGGCTACACACCCGAAGCAGCAAAACAGGCGGCAGCAAAACTGTTGCCCGACATTTTGCACTACGACCCCAAACGCCCCGCGCGCTTCCCCGACAACGGTCGCGCGCCGAACGACGACGTTTCCGACATCTTCCTTGGCATTCTCACCAACGGAAAGGTCACCGGAGATAAAGTCGGTCCGCACAACGATCTTCTTGCTGAATTTCCTTACCTCGGCCCACCGCATACGATCCGAGACAAATAACGGAACGAGAGGAGCGAAATCCGCCGAGAACTGGGATCTGAGTGCTCCTGGGCTCCGCGAGGCTCGGAATGCAGGGGACGTCTCCCATTTTCACGGGTGGAACAACGTGCCAGTTTGGAAACGCGTTCGACTTAACGGAAGACGTAGACGACGCATTCCTCTGATGCACAAGTTTTGATTCAAGGTGAGGCGTTCTCGTTCAGCTTCGGCAATGACGACAGAAAAGAGTGAATCTAATGAAGGAGCGCGCGTCGATTATGGATTCGCTTTACGAGGAGGATCTGCTCCTGGCGGAGCGCGAGCTGTCTTCTTTCCTTGCGGCGGTGGCGGAATTGTATGGACAGGAGCAGGCTGGGCTCTCGGCGGAGGATTGGCTGCATGAATCGGCGCTTATGGACGACCCGCCTCGCTCCGACGCGCGAAAGTGGCGCGCGATCACGATCGCCGCCGCTACTCGATTGGCAAGTCGTATCCATGCTAAAACTGAATAAGGTGCTCCGAGCGACAAGCCGGGCGTAAAATTTGCTTACTGCCGCCGCGAGTGACCGCGACGAACTACTTCTCTTTGCTTCGAAGCGCGAGTGCGCGAAACTCCTTAGCCATCTTGTGACTTGCCTTTATCTGCGTCTGCGCCAGTTGTCGGGGCTTTTCGGGAAGGTGCAGGACCAAAGCCTCAAGTTCGGTTACTGCTTCCTGCGCTCGATTCGCCTCTTTTTCGAACAGGCGTTCTAAACTTCGTGTTGCCTCGTTATGATCCATGTCTCATCCCTCTCTCGAATACCAGAGTTGCACCCCAGCTGGCTCGAGCGCCATTGGACTTTGGTATTGGTGCGGTGATTCCATCGTCGCCTCGACCCAACGACCCTCAGCCAATCATTGCACGTAGTGGCGATACTATCGTCCAATTGTCCGGCTCCTGGCCTTGTGGTGTGATGGCGTGGTCCGATTCGATCGGAAACCTGCACGGCGAAGGAAAAGGAGCAGAACATGAAAATCTTGATGGTGTTTACATCCCATGACCAACTCGGCGACACAGGCCTCAAAACCGGCTTCTGGTTAGAAGAGGGAGCGGCTCCCTACTTCGTTTTCAGGGACGCTGGCGTCCAGTTGACTCTCGCCTCGCCCAAGGGCGGACAGCCTCCGATCGATCCGAAGAGCGATGACCCGAAAAATCAGACGCCCGCCCAAATCCGTTTCAAGCAGGATGCGGCAGCGCAGAAAGCATTCGCCAACACAGTACGGCTGGCGGATGTGAAAGCGGAGGATTTCGATACGGTCTTCTATCCGGGCGGGCACGGCCCCATGTGGGATCTGGCGGAGGACCCAGTCTCGATCGCTCTGCTCGAATCGTTTTACGACTCCGGGAAGCCCATTGCGCTGGTCTGCCACTCTCCCGGCGTGCTTCGCCACGTTAGGTACAAGGGCGAGCCGCTGGTGAAGGGCAAGCATGTGACCGGCTTCACCGATGGTGAAGAAGAAGAGGTGAAGCTCACTCACGTTGTCCCATTCCTAGTGGAAGATGAATTGCTGAGGCTCGGCGCCATCTTTGAGAAGAAGGCGAACTGGCAGCCTTTTGCCATCACCGATGGCCGACTCATTACCGGACAGAATCCCCCTTCCTCGACCGTTACAGCCCAGGCCCTTCTGAACTTCATGGCTACGGAAAAGGCAGCTTAGGTCCCCGGAAAGGAAACCAGCAGGAATGTTGTTATCTAGAGATGCCGTGGAGCTATGCTGACAGCGCTCACGGCGGCTATCAACTTAAGTGTTCGGGTAGGCACTACACGCAGGATGCATTTACACATGAAGAACCAACCGGCGCCCACGTTTGCAATTACTGCAGTAGCCCTTACGCTGCTAATCGGCATTACACTTTTGGCGCAGCAGGACAGGTACACGCTGAAGGTGCCGGATGGGCTCGCATTCTCTGAGTTCAAGGACTACGACACATGGCAGACGATCGCCGTCAGCGAAACCAAAACTAGCGTCAAGGCGATTCTGGGAAACCCGACGATGATTCAGGCCTACAAAGAGGGTGTCCCGGACAATGGCAAGCTCTTCCCGGACGGCTCCAAGACCGTGAAAATCGAGTGGCTCAAGAAAACAAATTCGGAGTCGCTGTATTTTGTCGAGGTGCCGGATGTTTTGAAGTCGCTCTCCTTTATCGAGAAGGACTCGAAAAGGTTCCCCAATACGCATGGCTGGGCCTACGCGAAGTTTGAATACGATGCTGGCTCTAAGACGTTTAAGCCCTTAGGGGCCGGCTCCGAATGCGGATATGCGTGCCACACGAAGGTAGCCTCGAAAGATTACACCTTTACTGCGTATCCGGCTCGATAAGTAATTTGGGGCCGCAAGAGCGTTCAAGGAGCATTGGCCGCCTAAGCTCCAATGAGAGGTTGTGTATGTCGGGCAAACGAACAGCAATCGTAACCGGCGCATCAGGGGGTATCGGCGGGGGTTTAGTCGAAGGCTTTTTGAAAGAAGGCTATAACGTCGTCGCAACCTCTCGTGCCGCAAATCAAAAGCTGACTGCGTCTCGCGGTCTGGTCCTTCTTGAGGGCGATATCGGCAAGCAGCAAACGGCTGCCGATGCTGTCGAAACAGCGATCAACCATTTCGGAACCGTCGATGTTTTGGTGAATAACGCGGGCATCTTCCTTAACAAGCCTTTCACTGACTTCACCGTTGAGGATTTCGACGCTCTGGTCTCCTCGAATCTCCTCGGATTCTTCCACATGACTCAGCACGCGGTAAGAGAAATGCTGAAGCAGAAATCGGGCTGCGTCGTGAGCATCACTGCCGCGCTTGCTGACCGGCCAATCGCCGGCACCAATGGCTCCGTTTCGATGATTACGAAGGGAGGCTTGAATTCGGCAATCCAGAATCTTGCGGTCGAGTATGCGCAGGATGGCATTCGCTTCAATGCCGTGGCTCCTGGCGTTGTAAACACACCAATGCACCCGGACGATCCCAATGAATCGCCATCGCATCCTGCTACGAAAAAGGCGACGGTCAAAGACATTGTGGACGCCGTTCTTTACCTGGTACGAGCAGATCACGTGAGCGGAGAGATCCTCCACGTAGATGGTGCTGCACCGGCGCGTCGCTGGTAAAACAAGCAAAGGACTTCAGACAGGCTCAGGATTATCGATGAGGTACACATGCCGCGATTGCTCTCGGTAAATGTCGGTCTTCCGCGCGACGTGACGTGGAGCGGGAAGACTGTGCGTACCGGGATCTGGAAGTCCCCGGTGGAAGGCCGGAGGATGGTGCGCAAGCTCAACATCGTTGGCGATGGGCAAGGCGATCTCGCCGGCCATGGAGGGGAGCAGAGGGCCGTCTTTGTCTATCAAATGGAGTCCTATCACTATTGGGAACGCTTTCTCGGACGTAATGACTTCGTCTACGGCCAGTTCGGAGAAAACTTCACTGTCGAAGGACTTCCTGATGACGAGGTTTGCATTGGAGATCGATACCGAATCGGCGATGCGATATTTGAAGTGAGCCAGCCGCGTGTGACGTGCTACCGCATCGGCATCCGCATGAATGAACCTCGAATGGCGGCTCTTCTCGTTGCACATCACAGACCAGGGTTTTATTTCCGAGTGCTGCAAGAAGGAGAAGTTGGGGCTGGCGACGACATTGTGAAAATGGTCGACGGTCCTGAGCAAATCACCGTTGCCGAGGTTGACGGCCTGCTCTACCTGCCGGGACATTCCCGCAAAGAACTACAACGCGCGCTCCGCGTTCCTGCGCTGAGCAAGGGTTGGCAGGGATCGTTCCAAGCAATGCTCCAACAAGATCTGAGTTCCAAAACCGAAGTGGGAAATCCGGGGCTCGCCTATGAGGAGCAAGCGCCAGCATGGCCCGGCTTCCGACAAATGCGAGTCGCGAGCATTCACAAGGAAAGCGAGAATGTAACGTCCTTCGTTCTAGACCCGGTCGATGGCCAGCCTCTCGGTATCTTCCAGGCAGGTCAATTTGTGGTTCTGCGATTGCTCGTCGATCCAAGCAAACCACCCGTTCTTCGCAGCTATTCGTTGTCCGATTTGCCGGCGGCTGACCATCTTCGCATCAGCGTGAAGAGTGAACTGAATGGGATTGGCAGTTCTTTTCTCTGCAACCGGGCGAGAGAAGGCGACGTGATGGATGTCAGCGCGCCGCGCGGCAGCTTCACTCTGCGACCCAGCCAAAACCCTGCAGTTCTGTTGAGCGCGGGAGTGGGCGCAACGCCCGTAATGTCGATGCTGCACACACTCGCTGCGGAGAAATCGCAACGGGAGGTCTGGTGGATCTACGGAGCACGCAACCGAGCCGACCATCCATTTGCTGAGGAATCGCGTTCGTTATTGAAACAGCTCTCTCGCGGACGAGGATGCATCGTCTACAGCAGGCCTACTGCGGGCGATCAAATCGGTGCAGACTTCGATGCTCCCGGGCATATAGACACAGCTTTGCTGCAGAGGATCGGCGTGCCGCAAGGTAGCGACTTTTATCTGTGTGGCCCATCTTCATTCTTGAAGAATATGCGCGATGGCCTAAAGAGCTGGGGTGTGCCCGCAGAGAATGTGCACACGGAAATCTTTGGCGCGCTTGAGAGCATTACGCCTGGCATGGCACAGGTGGCGCACACTCCTCACCTGCCGCAAGGGCCGCCCGGACCCGGCCCGGCTGTCGCATTCGCGCGCAGCGGGATTACCGTCGCTTGGGATCCGAAATTCGCGAGTTTGCTCGAACTGGCTGAGGCGTGCGACGTTCCGGTCAGATGGTCATGCCGGACTGGAGTGTGCCATACCTGCATGACTGGCCTGATTAGCGGATCGATTTCTTACAACCCTGAACCGCTGGAGAACCCTGC
Organism: uncultured Acidobacteriota bacterium; assembly: GCA_963712365.1. Taxonomy (GTDB): domain Bacteria; phylum Acidobacteriota; class Terriglobia; order Terriglobales; family Acidobacteriaceae; genus Sulfotelmatobacter. The sequence goes on along the minus strand of CAVQHO010000013.1, from coordinate 146,249 downwards.
TCCCGGGAACCTGCTTATATGCTGTTCCCAGCCAAACGCGGTGGTCACTCTCGATCTTTAATGAAGCGGAAGGAGTTCAAACATGCGTTCTGATATCGTGCCCGGAGGAATTTTCCCCAACTACGAACTGCCCGATCACACGGGCGAACTGCGCAAGCTCAGCGAACTACAGGGCGACGACCCGCTAATCCTCACCCTTGCGCGCGGCCACTATTGCCCAAAAGAGCACCAGCAGCATCTGGAACTCGCCGCTTTCTATCCCAAGATCGCGGTGGCGTACACCCAGATCGCAACGATTGCGACGGACGATCACCATACGCTGCAAGAATTTCGTGCGTCAGTCGGAGCCCAGTGGGCCTTCCTCTCCGATCCTGAGCGGAAGGTTCAGAAGGATCTCGACATCCAGGAGTACACCGACCCCGAGCATGATCCGATGATCCCGCATACGCTCGTACTCAAGCCGGGTCTCGTGATCCACAGCATTTATAACGGCTACTGGTTCTGGGGTCGTCCGTCGGTTGTCGATCTTTGGCACGACCTGCGCGCCGTGACTCAGGAAATTCGTCCAGACTGGGATCTGAGCAAACCAGGTCTCCACGAAGCGTGGAATGCGGGCGACCTTTCGCGCTTCCACGGGTGGAATAAGCGGTCCGGCGAGGACGCCGCCATCCCTGCGAGGAAGAAATAACGACCCCAATACCGTCTTCTTTTACTGTGTAACGAACCGCTGTGGAGGCAAATCATGTCCGAGACACCAGAAGCGAACAAACCCGATTTCAGAAATGGATTTTCGATTCGCGATCTTCGCGACGGCAGCATGACGTTGGGCCACGTCGACGGCGAAGAAGTAGTACTCGCCCGTCGCGGCGATGAATTCTTTGCCGTGGGCGCGCATTGCACCCACTACGGCGGCCCACTCGCAGAGGGCTTAATCGTGGACGGCACCGTTCGCTGTCCCTGGCACCATGCTTGTTTTAGTCTCGAGGATGGCGAGGCGCTGCGGGCACCTGCCCTGGATCCAATCGCTTGTTGGCGAGTGGAAAAACTGGGCGACAAGGTTTTTGTTCGTGAGAAGCTCGCACCACCGGCTCCCAGACGTGGAGCAGAGGGTCCAAGCTCGGTCGTGATTGTGGGCGGGGGTGCCGCGGGTTTGGCTGCGGCTGACATGCTGCGGCGAGAGGGCTACGACGGTCCGCTTACGATCGTCAGTGCCGACGCCTCTCCGCCAGTAGATCGCCCAAATCTTTCCAAGGATTACCTGGCAGGCACGGCGCAAGAAGAGTGGATTCCTTTGCGATCTTCGGACTACTATCGCGACCGCCGGATTGATCTTCTCCTCAGCTCAAGAGTTTCATCGCTTGATACGAAGAGACGACGGATCATGCTGGAGAATGGCAAGGAACTCGAATTTGGCGCGCTCCTACTGGCCACCGGAGCCGATCCGGTCCGATTGCCGATAGAAGGCGCGGCTGACGCACAGCTTCACTATCTGCGCACGTTCGCTGACAGTAAGGCGATCATTGCCAAGGCGGCTTCTGCAGAACGCGTCGTGGTTATTGGCGCCAGTTTTATCGGGTTGGAGGTTGCCGCATCGCTGCGCGCCCGCGGAATTCATGTAGATGTAGTCGCTCCTGATCGGCAGCCGCTCGAGCGCGTAATGGGACCTGAGGTTGGCGTCTTCGTTCGCAAGCTTCACGAAGCCCACGGCGTCACCTTTCATTTGGAGCAGACTGTCAGCCGGGTCAGCGGTCGCACAGTTACCTTGAACGATGGAAAAAGATTTAGAAGCGGACCTCATAGTCCTGGGTGTGGGAGTACGGCCGTCTCTAATTTTGGCCGAGCAAGCGGGTCTCGCGATTGATCGAGGTATCAATGTTGACGAATACCTGGAAACGAGTGTGCCGGGAATCTTCGCGGCTGGCGATGCTGCCCGCTGGCCAGATCCGCACAGCGGAGAGCGGATTCGAGTTGAGCATTGGGTGGTTGCTGAGCGCATGGGGCAGGTGGCGGCCAAGAATATTCTCGGTCATCGTGAAAAGTTTGACGCCGTTCCGTTTTTCTGGAGCCAACACTACGACGTGACTATTAACTATGTGGGCCACGCCGAGAAATGGGACGCTGTCGAGATCGATGGGAATCTCGATGCGCGCGATTGTTCCATTGTGTACAAGAATGGCGGTCGCACGCTCGCGACTGTGACCATCTCGCGAGATCTGCAAAGCTTGCAGGCCGAGTTCGCCATGGAAGCCGAAATGCAGCCCCGCACACGAGAGGTCGCATGAGCGGGTTCGCTTTCTGCCGGAGCAGATAAAGTAATCAAGGTGTGCATACACGGCGGCCGCCAGCGTGATCATCTTGGCGTTCTGTTGGAGAAGTCACGGGGAGAGATCCTTCAGCTACGGCTAGCGGCGGCGCCGGGTATAATCTCTCATCGCTTGAGCGGTTTGTTCGCTACGGGCCGTGTTTCCGCTGTCTACTCAACCACCGCTCTCCTGTGACAAACGCCGACATATCATCCGTGGTTTGATCGGAGGCATCACCGTCGTGGACTGGACACACTTTCCTCGTAGCATTGTCAGCCAGGACCGGGGATACGTCCGCGGCGGTCCTTTTCCGCGTTTTACCGGTGCATCAATCGCTTTTGCAGTCTGCTTGGCTCTGGCCGGCTGCCGAACTTCATCGACCGTTGGCCCGCCAACGGTCACTTTCAGCAAAGTTCCTGCCACGGGCCAGGCTGTGCAAGGTCAAGAAGTTCCCGATCAAACAGGCACAATTGAAGGTTACGCGACGGGAATTCGACCCGGCGAACGAATCGTGGTATATAGCAAAACCGACGGAAGATGGGGTCTGCAGCAACCTGGTCAGCCGTTCACGAATGTTGAAAATGACGGTCATTGGCGAACTTCAACGATGCTAGGAATCGAATATGCTGCTCTCTTGGTTGACGCCAATTACAATCCACCTGAACAGACCGAATCATTACCGAGTGTAGGCAGCGAGGTCGCAGCGGCCGCAACTGTGGCTGGCCAGGGCCCGGCACCGATTTTTCCGTCGCCAAAGAAGCTGAACTTCAGTGGCTACGAGTGGACGACGAGCACGGGACCAATCTTCCGCGCGGGCTCAAGAAACTTCTTCGATCCAACAAACGATTGGGTCGACAAAAAAGGTGCGCTACATCTCCGTATCTCAGGGAACCCGGAAAAATGGAGCGCGGGGGAGGTGAAGCTTAATTCAAGCTTGGGATATGGAACGTACCGGTTCCAGGTGGAGGACACCACCCATCTCGAACCATCTGCTATTTTGACCCTCATAGCCTGGGACGGCGTTGGAACCGAAAGAGACCGCCGCGAACTCGACATTGAACTGGGGCGCTGGGGGTTCGTTGACAACACAAATGTGCACTATGTCGTCCAGCCTTATTACATTCCGGCGAACTTCGTTCGATCTCGGGTACCTGCTGGTGTCTTCACGCACTCGTTTCGCTGGGAACCAGGGCAAGTTACGTTCTCAACTATGTCTGGTTTGGGTAATGCGGCCACCGACAAAGTCATCGACCAGCACGTCTTCACCTCGGGAGTTCCCTCCCCAGCAGGCCAAACGGTTCGTCTCTCGCTCTACGTTTTCGTCAGGGGCCGGGTTCCGCTGAAAAATGAGAATGAAATTGTAATCGACAAGTTCGAGTACCTTCCTTGATCCATTCACGACTGACAGTTCGCTGGGTCATCCTTTGTATTGCGCTCGCATGCATCTCAGTAAATGCGCGGGCACTCGATCCCGATCGTGTGCCGTCTCAGTACGTCCGTCAGCAATGGGTTGTCGGAAGCACATTCCCCGGAGGCGCTATCAACGCCATCGCACAGACAGCGGATGGATATCTATGGATCGGAACTGATAAAGGCCTGGTGCGTTTTGACGGATTCACATTCACCCTTGTTTCATTGAGGCCATCGGCCTCGCCTTCCAACACTCCTATATTGCAATTGCTGACGGATCGCTGATGGACAACTATGGATCCGTCCGGAAGGGGCCGACATTGTACGGCTAAATAACGGGCAATTTGAAAGCGTCCGATATGGAAACCGCATGCAGACCTCGCAGATCACTGCCATGTCAAAAGACAACAACGGAAGGATTGTTGTCTCTGACATCGCCAAGGGAACGTTTCGTTTCCAGGGAGGCGAGGTTGAGCAACTGGCGCAGCCCGCGGTATTGTCCGGTTTGGCGTCGCCGCCGATCATCTCTATGGCGCAAGGTACTGACGGCAGGCTTTGGCTAGGTACCCTCGGAGTGGGTTTGTTCTCGTTCGCTGACGGACAAGCAACACTGGTGAATGCCGGCTTGCCGGACCGGAAAATCAACTCCTACTGCTTATCAATAAGGATGAATTGTGGGCTGGTACTGACACTGGCCTGTTTCGCTGGAATGGCACGGACTTTCATCGAATCGAGCTTACCGTCTGCTCTGGGCAGAGTTCAGGTCTGTGACGCTGCTGCGCGATCGAGATTCGAATATATGGGCGGGTACGACCCGCGGGCTGCTGCGCATCAATAGCAATGGAGTTTCCTTTTCAGCAGAGGACGCGATTCGGGGCCAAGGCGGCATTAACGCAGTATTTGAGGACCGCGAAGGCAATCTTTGGGTCGGCGGTTCGAAGGGACTCGGCCGCATTCGTGACAGTACGTTTCTCACCTATTCAGCTGCCATTGATTCTCGATTCGAGCGCGATGGACCTGTTCACGCTGATGCGGAAGGTCGTCTCTGGTTCGCTCCAGCGCAAGGTGGGCTGTATGCGCTCAAGAATGGAAGTATTCAATCTATCGCAACTGGGATCCCGGACAATGATGAAGTCTATTCCATTGACGCTGACGGGAATGACCTGTGGGTCGGGCGCCAGCACGGTGGCCTGACGCAGCTGATGCTTCACGGCGGGGCGCTGACCAGTAAGACCTACACCCATGCCAATGGGCTCGCTCAAAATAGCGTTTATACGGTCTACCGAGGTCGCGACGGCTCTGTATGGGCGGGAACGTTAAGCGGTGGTGTCAGCCAATTCAAAGACCAGCGATTCACGAATTACATGATGGCGAACGGTCTAGCTTCCAATACCATATTTTCAATCCTGGAAACTCGTCAGGAGAAAATGTGGTTTGGCACCTCCAGCGGGCTCAGTTCATTAGCAAATGGTCAGTGGAAGTCTTACACCACGCGAGATGGTTTGCCCTCCGAACATGTGAACTGCCTTTTCGAGGATTCGTCCGGAACTTTCTGGATTGGAACGTCTGGCGGTCTGGCAGCTTTCATCGGTGATCATTTCGAGGCGCCGGTCACGTGGCCCCATGGATTGCGCGACCCAGTCTTAGGTCTCGCGCAGGACAAGAATGGCTGGCTCTGGATCGCAACCTCAAATCATGTGTTGCAGGTGCGTCGAGACAAACTCGCCACGGCCACTCTCGGAGCATCTGATGTACGAGAGTACGGGGCTGCAGATGGTCTGCTCACCGCCGAGGGAGTCAACCGGAGCAGGTCTGTAATCTCAGATTCTGAGGGGAAGATCTGGTTTTCTCTTGGCCGTGGGATTTCAGTAGTTGATCCGTCTCACGTGCCCGATAGTTCGCAGCCGGCCATCGCTCATGTTGCGGGCGTGCTCGCAGACGATGTTCCAGTCAATGTCACGAATCCGGTGCAGGTTCCACCTTCACCCAAAAGAATCGTATTTGCCTATACAGCGGTGAGTCTCGTTTCGCCTGAGAATATTCGCTTTCGGTACATCCTGGACGGCTTCGACCGGAATTGGAGCGCGCCTGTTGCGACGCGAGAGGCTGTCTATACCAATCTGGGACCGGGCTCTTACCGTTTTCGTGTGATAGCCAGCAACAGCAGCGGATTATGGAACGGCGAGGAAAGCGCAATCGCGGTTGATGTTCAGCCGGCAGTCTGGCAGACCTGGTGGTTCCGTTCCGCGCTCGTGCTGCTCACCGTATGTGGAGCGTTACTGCTCTACCGGTTCAGATTGCTTCAACTCAAACGCCAATTCAATGTCCGGTTTGAAGAGCGCCTTGCTGAACGAACACGCATCGCCCGCGAGTTGCACGACACGCTACTTCAAAGCTTTCAGGGGATCGCATTTCAGCTTCAGGCCGCGCGTAAATTACTGCTGCGAAAAGCCGACAACGCGACGGCGGTCCTGGATGAAGCAATCCTCGGAACCGAGGAAGCGATTCAGGAAGGGCGTTCCGCGATTCGCGACCTGCGTCCGGAACCAGCTGCGCAGCGCAACCTTTCTGAGCTGCTGGATGCTGCCGGCCGTGAACTGGCAAGGGCTCACGAATTGGATGGGCAAGCTCCGACCTATCGCGTCTTGGTTGAAGGAAGGCCAAGAGACCTATCGCCAATGCTCCAGGACGAGGTCTATCGTATCTGTCGCGAAATGATCCGAAATTCATTCACACATGCCGCAGCCAGTCACATTGAAGTGGAGATCCGGTACGATCAGGATCAGCTTCGTTTGCGGGTGCGTGACGATGGCAAGGGCATCGACCCCAAAGTGCTGAGGGCCGGCGGACAGCCAGGACACTTCGGCATACCTGGTATGCGCGAGCGAGCACAGCGAATCGGTGCTCATCTTGATTTCTGGAGCGAGGTGGGCGCGGGCGCTGAGGTGGAACTCACGGTTCCCGCTTCGTTGGCATATCAAACCCGGCGCGGCGGACATCGATCTCGATAATTCCGGTGGGTGGGGAGACATGAGTAACGTTCCTAAGATGATTCGAATTCTAGCGGTGGACGATCACGCTCTTCTCCGCAAAGGCCTGGCGGCCGTCCTGAATGCGGAGCCTGATATGAAGCTGGTGGCGGAGGCCGCCAACGGAGAAGACGGCATCGAACAATTTCGAATCCACCGCCCGGACGTAGTCCTCGATGGATCTCCAGATGCCCGGGTTGAACGGAATCGAAGCGACGAGCCGCATTATGAGCGAATTCCCCGACAGTCGAATCATCGTCCTAACGACGTATCATGGCGATGTTCAAGTAATGCGCGCTCTTCGGGCCGGTGCGCGGGCCTACCTTTTGAAAGGACATGACCGCGAACTTGTTGAGACGATTCATGCCGTCTATCAAGGACGGAAGATAATCCCTCCAGAAATTGCCAGCGAGCTCGCTGAGCATGCCACGGATGAAGCCTTGAGCGAGCGCGAAATTGATGTCCTGCGGCTGATTGCGGCTGGGAATTCCAACAAACAGATCGCAGATCATCTGTTTGTCGCAGAGGCGACCATCAAGAGCCGAGTCACCAACATTCTGTCTAAGCTCGGGGCCAGCGATCGAGCACATGCCGTCACCATTGCGGTTAAGCGCGGAATCATCGATTTCTGATCACCCAAAAGTATGATTTGGATTTAGCTTTTCAGCGCTTCCCGCGTTGTTGCAACTGCCTTAACCTCTCAAAAGAGGGCGCGTTGCAGCGACTTTTCTCGACATTCGCAAATGGCTGGCCCGGACTCGGCCTTTTGATCCAACGAGTCTTTACAGGAATCGCTTTGCTTCATAGTGGGATAGCTCAACTGGAAACTCCCACGGCGGGTCTCGTGATGCCTGAAATAACCGGAGCTATTTTGGGGTTATTCATCCTGGCAGGGTTGGGAACTCCGTTCGCTGGAGCACTGGTCGTAGGCGTCGAGTTTTGGATAATCGTCGCGGGCGCGGCCAATATCTGGATGTCCCTCAGTCTGGCAATCTTAGGTGGCACTTTGGCGATGATTGGACCGGGCGCTTGGTCCGCAGATGCTCGGCTCTTCGGAAGAAAGCTCATCAGAAGTTGATCGTTCTAACGATTCCCATCCGAATCCGTGGTTGGGCTGATTACGCTGATACGGGTGACCGGTGGCGTTCTCGCGGTGCCCAAAGTTTAGATCGCCGCGTCACTTCGCTACCAGCCATGGAAGATGTTTACTGAGTTTTTTCTAGGCCAGCCTTCCTGCGGTTGTGTTTCTACTTATGCCAGTATTTTCTGCATACGACACCGCTGATTTGAGAAACAATCACGTTCTCTCATCCACCAAAAGGCTACCCCGTCGTCCTACCTTCGCTGAAAACACAATCCAACGATCTGCCGTTGCGCCTGAGTTCAGTTTGTTTAAAACTGCAACACGTCGCCACTCTCTAGCAAAGAGAAACAGTGGGTTCGCAAGGGAGGGCTATCCGAGCAAGCCTTGTCAGGGACCAATCACTGGTACGCAAAAGAAAGGGATCTTGAGAGGTGGAATATGGCTTCGGCTGCAATCGTAAGAATCTCCGAGGGGACCGCAAACATGGTGTCCACATTTGGGCAGACACTTTCCTCAAAACCACACTTTGAAGCCGTACCGATCGTCTTTTTTATTACCAGCGGCATCTCTGAACGAGAGTCTTTGAAATCGTTGATTGCTGGCCAAGGTTGGCAGGTTGAGTCGTTCGATACAGTACGAGAATTTATCGCCCGGCCACGACCGCAAGTTCCGAGTTGCTTGATCCTTGCTAGGTCTCAAGGCGATCGAAACGGCCTCGAAGAGCAAAAGCGAATCGCCCGCGAGCGCCCCGAAGTTCCCATCATAGTCATTTCTCAGCATGGAGATATTCCCACAACCGTGGAAGCTATGAAGGCCGGCGCCGTTGATTTCCTAGTCAGCCCATTTAGCAATGAGCTATTGCTGCCGGGAATTCTCGAAACTTTCGATCGCAGCCGTCTAGCGCTCCAGCGCGATATGGCACTTAGTCACGTCCGGAACTCCTATCAATCGCTCAGCGCTCGAGAACGCCAGGTGATGGCGCTGGTGGTCTCTGGCCTGTTGAACAAGCAGGTCGGCGCAGAACTTGGCATCAGCGAAATCACCGTGAAGGCCCACCGCGGGCAGGTCATGCGAAAAATGAAGGCTAATTCGCTGGCCGAGTTAGTGAGGATGGCTACTAACCTTAGGCCCACGCTCCCGACAATACATTAGACCAACGTTCGTTTTACCCGAAACGAGATGTGAGTACTCAGTTCCGCATGCTTAGGTGGAGAATTAAGGAGAAAAAATGGCCAGTCTCTGGCCGAGCAGAGGCGAGAGCCGGGAAAAAAACGGCTCGAAGGCATCCTTGGGGGGCCCGACTGGTACCCAGATGCTGCGGAAGCGGCAGCGGTAATGCCGCAGCTCACCGTGGTGGAAGACAACTCAGAATCGAAAGCAAGTAGACTCAATCATCATGAAACGAATCTGATAGGGTGGTCATTGCTTGGGGCGACTCGGTATCGTCGCCATCGACCGCCGCCGCGAACGAGATTGCACTTTTTCGAGCGTCGGAGAAATAATGCGGGCTTCGATCGTGTGCAAGGGGCAAACTCGAAGTCCGGATCATGAAGGCCCACTAACGTTTTAAGTCTCGGAGGAGAAGTGAAAAAAACGTGGATCGTTACCTTGCTCTTCGCTGCGCTCATTTGCACTGCTGTCTTCGTGAGCCGCGCAAACTCCCAGTCCGCCAGTCAGCACTCTGAACCAGATGAAAATGCTGAAAGCCGCATCGGTCTGGCGATTTCGCCGGTCAAGCTGAACCTGCAAAACAAAGACGTTCACATGGTTGGTCTGGGCAGCTACATCGTGAATGCGCAAAGCGCATGTGCGGATTGTCATAGCTGTCCGACCTACGCCGTTGGCCACAATCCATATCTCGGCCAACCCAAGCAGTTTAATTCGGCAAACTATCTGGCCGGCGGAGTGCCCTTTGGCCCATTTATATCCGCCAATATCACGCCGGACGCCAACGGAAAGCCAGCGGGATTAGCCAAAGGAAAGTTTGTTCACACAATTCGATCTGGACAGGATCCCGACGGGTCGGGTCGGCTCTTACAGGTGATGCCGTGGCCGACCTTTCAAAGCATGACCGACCACGACCTCGAAGCCATTTACGCCTACCTGACAGCAATCCCTTCAGCACAGCCCGGCAGCTGTTCTGGGGCAGGTCAATAAACAGGACGAGGTGAGGATTTTCTCTGCGCAAACGGCACCGGCGAAAAATCTTCGATGCCGTTTGCCTAGGGCCTGCCCGAAGGGCTCAGAAGTACCGGCTTGAGTCCCACATCGGAGCAGGGCGGCAGTTGCTGTTGTGCGATCATGTTGGGAACGAGCCCTTCGTTGGTCGACATCAAGGAAAAATCCTATGTGGTGCAAGAAGCTTGCCGTCGTGCTCACTTTTTTTTTGCTGACCAGTCATTTGCCTGCCCAGTCATCCAGCTGGAGGGATGTGGACGAAGCGATGGGGCGTTCCGGCCAGGCACAACCCGGTGACGTTTGGAAATTCGGACTACCGCGCAAGGACCTTCATGTCACTTTAAATGGTGTGGACATCAAAGCGGGTTTTGCCCTCGGGTCCTGGGTTGCGTTCCGACGGAATGGCGCAAACGCAATGGTTATGGGCGATCTTGTGCTGACACAAGATGAAGTGGAACCCGTAATGCTCAAACTGCAGCAAGGCGGAGTTGAGCAATCGGCCCTACACAATCACCTTCTGAATGAATCGCCCCACGTGATGTACATGCACATCGTAGGTCATGGGGATCCCGTGCAGTTGGCAAAAACGATTCACGACGCCTTGGCATTAACGAAAACACCTGGACCGGACTCTGGCGCCTCCCAGCCAGCGCCAGCCCTGGGCTTCGATCAGAAACTGGTCGAGCAAGCCATGGGCAGAAGCGGAAAAGATAACGGAGGCGTTCTTCAATTCAGCATTCCGCGCGCTGAAAAAATCACCGATTCGGGGATGGAAGTTCCTCCTTCGATGGGTGTGGCCACTGCGATCAATTTCCAGTCAACCGGCAATGGCAAAGCCGCCATCACCGGAGATTTCGTCCTCCTGGGCAGCGAGGTTAATCCGGTAATCCGCGCACTCCGGGAGAACGGAATCGAGGTAGAGGCACTTCACAGCCACATGCTTATGGAAGAGCCGCGCTTGTTCTTCATGCATTTCTGGGCGAACGATGATGCTGCGAAGCTCGCTAAGGGACTTCGTGCCGCTCTCGACCTCACCAACTCCGCAAAATGAATGGCGAAATTCAATCGGTACACCAGCCACCCGCAAGCGTGCCGCTGTCCCGATTCGTTGGGTATTTTCTTTGGCTCGGAACGGTGGGCTTTGGCGGGCCCATCGCGCTCGCTGGGCACATGCAGCAAGACCTCGTGGATGAGAAAAGGTGGGTCAGCAAGCAGGACTACGTCGAAGGGCTTGCGCTTGCGCAGCTCGCACCCGGACCCCTCGCGGCTCAGCTTGCAATATATCTGGGCTACGTTCGCGCAGGAATTTTGGGCGCAACGGCCGTGGGGATTGCTTTCATCCTCCCATCGTTCTTGATGGTGCTGGCGCTCTCCGCTGCTTACGTCCGATTCGGCGGTTTGGCATGGATGCAAGCGATGTTCTACGGCATTGGAGCAGCCGTCATCGGGATCATCGGCCGCAGTGCATACAAACTCACGAGACTCACTCTGGGAAAAGACAAGCTGTTGTGGTGCATCTTTGCGGTGCTGGCGATTTCAACGGCGTGGACTTCAAGAGAGATCGTTTGGCTTTTTCTACTTGGAGGCGTCGTTGCGCTGATCGTCAAGGCGTTCCCCGCTCGTGTTCCCGCAAGCCCAACGGTCCCCTTGCTGCTTGCCCCCGCCATTGCATTTGGAGCGAAGGGGACACTCGCGGAAATTTTTCTCTATTTCGCGAAGGCTGGATTGTTTGTATTCGGCAGCGGATTGGCTGTCGTTCCGTTCTTGTATGGCGGTGTCGTGCAGGGGCATCACTGGCTAAATGAGCATCAATTTGTGGACGCCGTCGCCGTCGCGATGATCACACCCGGTCCAGTGGTGATCACCGTTGCCTTCATTGGATATCTGGTCATGGGGTTTCGCGGTGCGACTGCCGCTGCGTTGGGTATCTTCTTACCTGTCTACCTTGTTGTCGTAATGCTTGCGCCGTCCTACAAAAGGTGGGCGAAGAATCCTCAATTGAACGCATTCGTCAAAGGCGTGACGGCCGGAGCCACGGGAGCGATTGCGGGAGCGGTCATCGTGCTGGCGCGCCGCTCCATTTACGACTTACCTACAGCGCTGATTTGCGCAGTCAGCCTCGCGGTGCTGCTTCGCTGGAAGATTCCTGAACCAATCGTGATTGCCTGCGCAGGTGTAGCAGGGTTAATGCTGCACAAGGCTTGAGTCAGGCTGGAAGCATGGCGACAAGGCTAACTCGGCGGGAGAAAAATTTGATTACGAAAATACGAACGAATCGACTTGACTCCGACCAGCTTCTCACGGGCGAGCGCTCACTGACTCTTGCTCGGTAGGTCAACGAGCGTTTATGGCCATGTTACGTCAATCGCTGAGCTAAGGCCTCCAAGCCTTTGCTCTTCGTTCCAGTTCAGTCAGGGTAGCAAAGGGCTCCGCACTGCCGCCGCTTTTGCCGAATATAGACATGAGTTGCCGAGCCAGATCAATGTTGTCAATTACGAAGTCGCCAAACAGCATGCCCACGATCTTTGCGTGCCTCCCCGTGTCGCCCCGTGGAGACGGTTGGAGATTGAAGTACTTGCTCCAAGCATCCCAGAGCACTTCTCGAGCACGACGCCGTGCTTCGCGTTCGTCTGGCAGATGTTGGAGATCTGGTGATGCTTGACCTTTGAAAGTTGTGCGAATGAAGGTGAAAGAGTAGCACCTTCAGAGATTCTGGTTGGAATCGGTTCCCAGACATGTGAGATGCCGGTTTCCTCGATAAGCCGTTGCAGAAACGCATTGGGGTCAAAGCCGAAAATCTCGTCGCCCGCGATCCTATAAACACTCTGACGCAATTTCCGCATCGGAAATGTCGCTGCCACTCGAAACACCGCCTCGTTCAGTTCCTCACCATGCCGCCATGGAGCCAGTACTTGGCGGTCTTTGAAATCAGCCAACATTCTTATCATCCCATCGCGGCGATCGACTGCCGCGCTGTCTACTTCGTGGCTCCTAGCTGTCTGCAAGGATTCCGACGTCCAAGGTGGCTTGATGTTCCACCTGCGCCTGAGGTCCTCCGAGTCCACCTCAGGAATCGGCTCACCTTCTTTAAGATTCTCGCCTGGCATGGTTCTACATTCTAGCTCTCACTGCTGTTAACAGGCGATTACACTTATCGTCGAGGAATCAGATCGAACCTCGCCAGAACGTCGGTTGCGACAAGCGCAAGCAGGCCAATTCCTGCGAGTTCGAGAATGGGCCGAAATCGCGGAGCCACCTTCCAATTGTTGCGGTGACCCTTGGAAACCGTGGTTCCAACGCCTGTGATCGTGGCCTCCAGCAGCGTGGCGGCGACGGCGAAACCGACAAAATCCAGACACGCAATTTCACCGATACTCATCGTTGCAGCATTGTATCGCGGGAAGTTTGTCAGTTGACGTAAACAGCCGATTACACGTTTCAGCCGCAGCGCATCCGCACCTTGATATTTTCGTCAGTGTGATCCGGTGTTCAAAAAGGAAGCAGGACAGACTCCCCCGAGGCTATCCCACTTCCTCAATTTTTCGGGATGAGGTTCCCCCATGAAACCTCACCCTGGGAAGGTCGCCTAATGGCAGTTGTTAGTACGACTTCTCGTAAATGAATGTATCTCGCTTGCCTGACGTTTTAAATCGTACGAACGTGGTGGATACCGGCACGATGATGCTGCTGGATTTTCTGTATGCGAGCTTGCACACGGTCATACTTGGGGTTGCGATCAGGCGCGAAAAGTCAAACCGCTCCGCCCTCGTGTTTTCACTTCACAAGAATTGTCTGACGCTAATTCTAGTGGCTAACTGACAAAGTATCACGGGCCTAATCGGGGATTTTTGCGCCCCATAATGTTCGGCCCATCCACCATCGACTCGATTTCTGCGAAACAAAAAGTTCCGCGATGGGTTCGCAGTAGTAGCCACTCATGAATTCTAGTGCTCGGAGGACAGGGTGAAAAAACGTGTTATGCGGACGGTGTTCGTTATTGCTATTTTTGCCATAGCCACGGCGTTCAGCGGTTGTGCCTCTGCACGGTACCGGCACCAATATTCTGACGGCTATTACGAACGTGGAAGTTCGCGGCAGGCGCATGATTACGGAATTCAGAACGGCTATAACGATGGATATCGTAAAGGCCAACACGAAGGACGCGAAAACGACCCGGGAGACATCGATGTGAGAGCTTTGCAGCAAGCCACTCACGGTTATCGGTCATGGATGGGGTCTATTGAAGCTTTCCAGGACGGCTATCGAGAGGGATACCGCCGCGGCTTCCGCAAGGGATACGACGCGACAAATCACGGGTGGAGAGATCGCGACTCCTATGACGGCTATAGATAGGGCCGCTTCGCAGTTTGTTTAGCCACGAGCTCGACGAACCCTGTTTTAATGCTTTTCCACAGGCACTGCAGGTCGGGTCAGGTCGATGCGGTATTTCGTAAAAGTTGGAACAGCGCTACTTTCGCAATATGGCGACCCGACCTGCTGTGCAGACGAACGGACCGATCGAAACCATGCTGGAGCATGAGATTCGAATGCGTGCTTACGCACTCTACGAACAGCGTGAGAAGTGCGACGGCCATGCCGTGGATGATTGGCTCAAAGCCGAGGCCGAAGTGCTTACGAGGTGTGGACTCTACCGAACGGGTAGTCGCATTTGAAAAAGGGATTATTTATGCGGCTACCGCCATCTCCATGTTTGCGTCCGCAAGCCGCCCCATCAACTCTTTTAACGAAACTGCGTTGATCGGTTCAATCAAACGGACAAGTTCCAACCTCTCACGAACCGCCTTTCTCGGATTAAAGACTGTACTCGACATTCTGCGAAACGGGCGAAAGAAAAAAGAAGGACTTTTTTGCTAGGATCATCGCGTGCGGGCGACCAGACTCGACTTCTTCGACCATCTCTTTACCTGTCCCCTCTGCCGCGTTGAAATTTGCTTTACCCCATGCATACCACCATCAAAGCCGGTGTGGAGGGCGTTTGTTGATTTTAATTTAAACTACCTGTGGGGCGACGCATTCAAAGCACGAGCGAGGTTGCGCTTTCCTCTTACTTCCATTTGCCGGTGCCTTCGACAATGGTGATGTAACGGTCGATCGGCAGGTCGACAATTCGCTCGACCTTGCCACTTGGTTGGGGCCACTGAATCTGCAACCAGTCGATCTTCGGTCGTTTCCCGAGACCCAATACGACGCGCGGGTCATGAGCCGACAAAAAACTCCCTCCGCCGACCTTCATTCGCTGTTGCTTCAGATCTCCAGACTGGTACGTGATCCGGGCGCCTATAGCGTCAGGATTTGATTTTTTCCCGACCAAGTTAATCCCAAGCCAATGGTTCTGACGTCCAACGGTGTTGCGCAGGAGCACGGGCGCACCGTCATTGACTGCAACGAGGACATCCATGCCACCGTCATTGTCGAAATCTCCAATTGCCATGCCGCGAGCCGACAGCGGTTTGGCGAACACGGGGCCACTCTCCGCGCTGACATTCAGGAAGCTCTTGCCGGTATTTCGAAACAGCATCAGCGGTTCCTGATACTTCACCTGACTGTGCAGGCTTTCTATCAGGTCATCCGGATTTCCGTTTGCGAGAAATAAGTCGAGATTTCCATCATTGTCGTAATCGAAAAACTTGAGCCCCCAGCCAC
The DNA here is from genome assembly GCA_963712365.1 of uncultured Acidobacteriota bacterium. Lineage (GTDB taxonomy): Bacteria > Acidobacteriota > Terriglobia > Terriglobales > Acidobacteriaceae > Sulfotelmatobacter. Next base: position 130,581 of record CAVQHO010000013.1, on the reverse strand, counting down.
TCATGAGCCGCGTCGCCATTCCAATCCCGGTGGGCCCCGCCTGATCGTCGTAAGTTTCATCGTGATTGTTTTGATAGATGGAAAATCGCTCGAGATCGATGTTGGCAACGAAAAGATCGAGCCATCCATCCTGGTTAAAATCCGCGGAGTCTAAGCCCATCCCGGAGCGAGCACGGCCGTCGGCGCTGTAGGCCACTCCTGCATAAGTTCCGTTTTCTTCGAAACGGCCTTTCCCGCGGTTCATGAAGACGAAGTTCGGAGCAGTGTCATTGCTCACGAATAGGTCGAGCAGGCCGTCGTTGTTGAGGTCCGTCGCAACCACACCCCATGCTTTCCCAGGAGAGCCTGCTATGCCCGAAGCCTTGCTGACGTCGGTAAACGTCCCGTCACCGTTGTTGTGAAACAGCCAACTCGATGCGGGCTTGTACAGACGCGGAATGCAGTACCCATGCTTTCCATCTTCGCCGGGGCCACATGACTTATTCAGAACTCTCGAGAACTCTACGAATTGGCAGACAAACAAATCGAGCTTGCCGTCATTGTCGTAATCGAACCAGACCGCGCTGGACGACCATCCCGGGGCAGCTACACCGGCTTTCTCCGTCACATCGGTGAACGTTCCATCTCCATTGTTGTGATATAGGATGCTTTTTCCGTACTGCGTGACATAGAGGTCGGGAGATCCATCGCCATCGTAATCTCCAACTGCCACACCCTGTCCGTATCCGCCGCCGGGAACTCCCGCTTTCTCGGTGACGTCAGTGAAGGTGCCGTCTCGATTGTTGCGATAGAGGGCATTCCGCAAGGGCGGATTCGGGTTATAAAAATCACACTTCCCGCTATTGACGAGGTAAATGTCCATCCAACCGTCGTTGTCGTAGTCAAGGAAGGCGCAACCCGGGCCTGTGGTCTCAGGGAGAAACCTCTCCTGTGATTTTCCAGAGGTGTGCGTCCAGCGGATACCGCTCTTTGCCGGAGGAATCTCTTCAAACGGATAATTCGAATCGGCGAGTGACTGAAAGGGTAGCGGAAATGCGCCAATCGCGAGCATTCCTGCGCTGTTTCTTAGGAAATCGCGCCGGGAGGTGAGGAAGCTGGCGACGGATTTTGTTCGCGGAGGATTTGTTCACTGCTTCTTCGTTTAGGATCGAACTGGCTAATTCGGGTTTTGAGGCTGCCCTTCTTGCGGTCCCTGGCTCGCTTCGTCCTTTTGCGTCATCTTACGATGAATCGCGAATTCCTTGTCTGCCTCTTCCTTGCGCCCGACCCGACTCAGTGCGGTTGCAAGGTTGTAGTGGGAGGCCGGATTCCGCGGCTCGAGTTTTACGGCCGTTTGCAGAGGTGGAATCGCATCGGGAAATCGCTTCGCTGACAGGAGTGCGATACCCTAAGCCCAGATAGGCATCACCGAATCCAGTATCGAGTTCGGTGGCGCGAGAAAAATGTTGAATGGCTTCCGGCCACTGGTTCTGCTCACGGGCCAACTCTCCCAGAACATATTCTGCTCCGGCATTTGCAGGATCCAATTCCAATTCCTGCTGAAATTCTTTTTTTGCATCTTCGGCCACAGTGGGCCCAGGATCAGGTTTCGACAACAGCAATCGTCCCAGGAGGAAATGAATTCCCGGGAGCTGTGGGTTCTTCTGCAGGATCGATTTGTACTCTTTCTCAGCTTCGTCCCATTTGCCTTGCGCCTCGAGCGCCTCGGCATTGAGCTTGTGAGCGTCAACCGAATTTGGTGCCGTCATTGCGAGCTGCTGGGCGGCCCTGGTCGAGAGATCGGAGTATGTGTGGACCGCAAGTGCAAGCACCTCGGGATCGGATGGAAAATCACGGTTCAAGAGTCGAAGGAAATCGATCGCTGCCTCTTGCTGATTGAGTAGCATGGCACAGCGGATTCCAGCAAAGGCGGCGGTTCGCTTCACTGTTTTGTCGGGGAGACGCCGGGATGCTCTTATCAGCACGGGGAGAGCTTCGTCACAGCGTCCATTTTGCGCAAGCTTGATCGCTTTTTGTGCCGCTGATGCAGGGTCACCAGAGGGGGAAGGCTTCGCGGCTTGCCCGAACCCCTGACCGATGGCGAACAGGCTAAAAGCGAGAACCGCATGCCGTGGTCGGAACATAGAGATGGGGCAGATGCAGGAAAACATCTGCCCCATGATATCAGCCAGCTTCAGTAGTACAGCTTGAGAGAGAACTGGATGACTCGTGGATCTGATGAAGTATTGACCAGGCCCATTGTCGCACCCAGGGAAGTCGTCGGAACGTTTAGGTTGACGCGGTTGAAGGCGTTCAGGAAGTCAGCACGGAACTGAAGCCTCACCGCCTCCGTGAATAGGAAGTTCTTTTGCAAACTCAAGTCGAGATCTCCATAGCCCGGACCTCGAACCGGACCTTGAGCTGGACAATTTCCGAACGTTCCCACCGCTGGAGCACTGTACGGCGAAGGATCGAACCACTGGTAGCCTAGATACTTTCCGTTTGTGTCGAGAGCAGTTTTTCGACCGAAGGTTCTGCCCGCGCCAGGTCCACAGTCTGGACGCAATCCTCGCGAATTCGTCCCGGTGACATCGGTACCGAAATCGTAGAGCGCCAGAGGGAATCCCGAGTGAATGGAGACGATCGGGGCAATCGACCAGCCACCCGCAATTGCGTCTACGGCTCGATTTGTATCGTGCCCAAATTTTCGGCCGCGTCCAAACGGTATGTCGTAGACGGCGTAGGAACTGAGATTTTGCTTGGCGTCGAAGAAGCAGTCTGCCCAATCCGCCTTGGGATCGTAGAGATTCTGATAATACGGATTGGCCGGAGCGGATTGTGCTCCCCAGTTGCCGTAGTAGCCGCTGTTATCCGTTCTGCATCGGGAGAAGGTATACGCCACCTGGTACTGCAAGCCGTTCGAGAATCGCTTCTGAAAGACTGCCTGCAACGCGTGGTAGTTCATGCTGCCTACCGACGCAGTGCCTGAGATTTGAGAGATGTCCGATTGGAATGCCGGGTTCCCCGAGAAGAAAACGCTAGGGCGCTGTGCATGGTGGCGTCGCGCAAGCGCTGTTCGCCAGCAACTGCTTTTGCAGATAGGGCATGGGAACCATCAGGTGCGTACCATGCTGGCCGACGTATCCAACCTGGATGGTGTTGGTGCCGAACTGGTGTTGGACCGTTCCATTCCACTGTTGCGTGATTGCGGGTTGCACATGGGGATCCCACGCGCGAACAAGCGCTCCAGCAAATGGGTCACTAGCTGCGCCTACCGGTGCCAAGCCATCCTCCGTATTCGTGGGTGGCAACGCAACGTTGTTGTACTGCGCCAAGGTTTCCGCCGGAGTAAACGGTGGGTTGATGGGAAGGCGAAGGTTGGTACCAGTGCCTTCCAGGTAGGAGGAGATGCTGTACGCACCTCGGAAAACTGTCTTGCCACCTAGCATGGCAGGAGTCCACGCAAATCCGATTCGAGGCTGGAAGTCTTTCGCGCCGTAAATGCCGTCATACAGCCCGCGGCTCCCTTGCCTGCACGTCACCGGGGCGGTACCCAGATTAACCTTGGAGCAGTTCGGCGCGATCACTTCGCCCGTGATGAGATCAAAATTCACCTGTCGGTCCTGAATCTCGACCCAAGGTGTGTGAGCTTCGTAGCGCAGTCCTACGTTGATGGTCAGGTTGTTGGTGGCCCTCCAATCGTCTTGGATGTACCCCGCGATAATGCTGGCCCTCTGGCCCCATTCTCCGCCGGAAACTCCCTTGCCGTACGAGGAAGGCAGTCCCAAATAGAAGTCGGCGCCGCCGTAGCCACCCTGGGCCGGAGTGACGTTCGTAGGATCCGACGAGGTAAACGCGCCGTTGAAAATGATTGCTCCCAACGCACCGCTGTTGCCTGTGTAGAAGGTATTGATCCGGTCGCGCCAGTACTCGAAACCCATGTGAAGCACATGCCGGTTATGAGTCATGACGACCGCATCAGAGGCTTGTATTACTGCGTCCTGGAATCTCTGTTGCACGCCGTTGCTGCCGACGTTGGTAAGAACGCCAGTAGCAGGTCCGCTCGGGTTTCCTCCATTGAAACCAAGTTCGAGCAATCCGGGACCACCTGCGTTAGCGTTGGCGATTCCCAGGTCAGTACCTAAATTCCCGACGCTGCTGCCGAACTCTGTGCCGTTGTGCAGCTTGACGTGATTGACCCCGAACCGCACGTCGTTCAGCAAATTCGAATTGAAGGTGTGGCTCCAGTCGACGACATAGTTGTCTATCGGGGCGTCAGAGAAGCCCGTCCCCAGCAACGCAAACGAATTGATAGTGGGATTGTGCTGTTTAGAGTGGGAATATCGGCCAAAAATATGGTCGTTGCCCGTCGCGTTGAAGTCAATCTTGATGTCGTATTGGCTTGTGTTAACCAATCCATTTTGGGTATAGCTCGCGTTGGCCTGAGTACCGGCGCCGACCGGAGTGGGATAAAGGGACGACGCGAATAGTGCGCTGGCCACGGGATCGATCGGTTCAGTGATCACGTTGTTAGCAAATGGGACGTTTCCGTTCAGCGGATCGTACAGCTGGTTTATGATTTGGTTAGTTGCGTTTCTGTCGTTGCATATTCCTGCAGTAAAACCCGTGGCACAGATGTCGCCAAAGTCTCCAGCTCGTTCAGCTGTAGTGAAAACACTCAGCGGAAGCGTCGTCGAAGGGTGGTCAAAACGCTGCGCCTGGTAGTCGAAGAAGAAGAATAGTTTGTTTTTGATGATCGGGCCGCCGACGGTGCCGCCAAACATGTTCCAGCGCAGCTTTGGCCTAGGGCTTCCATTGAATCGGTTTTCCCAAGAGTTTGAGTTGAGCTTGTCGTTACGGAAGAACTCCCACAAGTCGCCATGAAGACCGTTAGTTCCGGACTTGATCGTCGTACTTACGATTCCGCCCTGGTAGTTGCCGAATTCGGCAGAGGCATTCTGAGTGATGAGGTTGAATTCCTGAATCGCATCTGGCGCCGGTGTAAAACCAACCAAGTTGTCCGATACCTGGTTGTTGTCCACGCCGTCGAGAATGAAGTTGTTGGCCTGTTCTCGGTTGCCGTTGATATACGGCCGTCCGCCGCTGGCGGTATTGTCGCCGTTGTTGAAACTCTTAGGATTTGGCGTCACTGAACCCGGAGCAAGCAGAGTCAACTGGACGTAATTCCGAGTTGCGAGCGGTAGTTGGTCGTTCGTCTTCGAATCGATGATGGTGTCAACCTGGGCGGATTCGGTCTTAAGCGCCGGAGCGCCCCCAGTGACCTCCACGCTTTCAGAAACAACACCCACTTTCATCTGGACGTCGATACGCGCCGTTTGGTTTAGCACGAGCGTCAGAGGAGGATGTACCGCCGTCTGGAATCCCGGCGACGTCACTTTGAGAGTGTAGGTCCCGACCGCCAGTCGGTTCAGGTTGTAGGCCCCGGCATCATTCGTAAGCACGGTAGCTTGGGTTCCGCGGTCAACATCGGAAGCGGCCACGGATGCGCCTTTAATAGGGGCTCCACTTCCATCCGTTATGGTTCCGACGATAGCGGCAGTTACTTCCTGGCTCCAAGCGGACTGGAGCGTTCCGGTTACGGCCACTAGCAGAAGGACGAAGCAGCAAAACACAAACGACCGTCGTCTCATCACAACCCTCCTCGACCCGAGAAAAGAAGATGGGCACATGCTATATAGCGGAAGGCGGATGCGCGTCAAGAAAAAAATGTGGTTAGGTACAATTTTTTTAATTGGTTTGCAGCTAACTCAAACAACGGTTCGAAATTTGCCCGTCTCGCCGACCAACGGACTCTGGTTTCCAAAATGCTATTTGTGCGCGAGAGTCGCATTGAAAATACGGCATTTACGATTCCGTTAACGTTTACTTTTGCGCGCACCGCTGACATGGACACCGAAAGGGCGCCCATGGCGCGCGCGAGATCCCAGAAGCCGCGCATTACTTGGCCACACAGTTTTATGTTGGAGCTCTAGAGCACTTTGTAGTATGGTGCACCTGCTCGGGTTATCGCCCATGCCACAGCTCCGGAAAAACGGGCCGCCGGCCTACAAGAGAATTCAAGTCACCATCGTGAAACGCCTCGAATCGGGGCAGTTGAGACCCGGCGACAGCGTTGACTCGGAGCGCGAACTGGCGAGGATTCACGGGGTTAGCCTGATGACTGCGCGCCACGCGCTGACTGGACTCGAGCGCGAGGGTATGGTCGTGCGGAGGCGCGGAGCAGGCACTTTCGTCGCCCCTCCGAAAATTCATTTCAACAAGCTGATGAGCTACACGGAGCAGATGTCTGGCCGTGGCCTCCCTGTTTCATCCAGGCTGCTGTCGTTGGGCGTGATCAAGTCCGAGCAGGAAGTTACTGCGCGTCTAGGTTTGCCCGCGTCGAGTCCGCTGGTCAAGATCGAGAGGCTCAGGCTCGGCGGAGATGAACCGTTCGCGCTCGAGACGTGCTATCTCTCCGCTAACGAGTTTGCAGACCTGACTAGAACGCGTCTTGACCGAAAGTCACTGTTTTCTGTGCTGGAGCATGACTACGACCTGCGGATCGCACATGCCGACGAGGAAGTGGATGCGACCACTGCCGATCCGAATAGCGCGCGATTGCTGGACATTACTGCCGGCTCAGCCGTGCTTCGAATCCGGCAGGAAATATATTCGACGAAGGGGAAGGTTGCGCTCTATGTGCTAGGGCTTTATCGATCAGATCGGCACACGCTTTTCATCCGCAGATTCCGCTAGAAATCCTCTAGTCGTGTTTGGATGGAGCCGCAGCAGCGCGATTCCCGTCCAGGTGAACACGCCCTGCGATTCGCAAATCCGGAATTACGAATTCGGTGAAACCGTTGTGTTCTGCGGGAACAAGCGACTCGCAACATTTGAGGTCCGGTGCTTCGTAACGAATGGAATAGTACGATCCTTTGACCTTTACTTGCAGGCGAAGAGGATCTCCTGAGTAGTTGATAAGTTCCAGCGACTTCACATTTTCGCCAGGTTGGGCATACGGTACCGCAATCGTTGTTAGTCCATTCCACAGGTTCATGAGAAGATTTTGGGTTCCGATCAACCGGCGGATGTCTTGGGCAAACGTCTCCGGATCGGTGACGGGTTCCGAAAGCTCAAGTACTTTTCCATTTCCAACGACATAAGACAGCAAGTGTTCGTTCAGGCGTTCCGGACGACCCCTCTGCCATGGATACGAGCCATGTGCATCGACAACAACGACCGTCTTACCTCGAGTTGCCAGATCGCCCATTCGTTCACCCATTGGTCGATCGGGCTTTGCGAATACGACTACGACGTTGAAGGCTTCGAGCCTCTCTGATTCCAGATCTCGGGGGACAAAAACCTTGAATGGAATGTTGTGGCGAGCGAGAAGATTCATAGCCTCGTCGCTCGGGTCGAGATCGTCAACAACGACCGCTACATTTGCCACCGATTTCATTTCCGCTTCTGCAGAATGTGAGTAAAAGCTAGCGTAAGGACGCACTTGATTCCAGAGTGTCCAAGCCTGCTGATCACCGCTGCTGATGCCTTGTTGCAGGCGATCGTCAACATCGAGAATCAGGTCTGCATGAAATGCTCCGGCCTCGGCTACCGCGAGCGAGTAGTCGTCTGCCGTCAGTGGTGACTGTTGCGGGCCGGAATCAGATGGCGCTCCCCAGGAGAATTTGTACATCGGAGACTGCTCCGGGTAAGCCCGTTGATCAACCTTGACTAATGCGAGATTCGTATCGATCCATGGCTGGGCTGTGGGACTTGAAACTTCCAAAACTGAGTCTTTCTTGATCACCAAGCTCCCCCGCATTTCCGGCCGCTTGCCTTCCGGATCAAGTACCAGGAATTTGAGCTTGGGATGAGCCTCGCGCAACCTAGGAAGGGCTTTTTTGACCTCCTCGCTTTCGGATGCCTGAGTGGTGAGGATAACGCCTGCCAACTCACTAGCGCCTGTTGCAGCGGCTACCGCCTTGTCTAGGGGAACTTCGACATACACTCGATATCCTCGCGTGCTGGCCACTCGCACCTGTGCCGGAAAACTATTGCTCCAGGGAATCACGAGGTCAGTTACACCGAGTTCCGCGGCCATGGGAGGTAAAGAAGAACTAGTCCACCGAATGTAGACGGTGCTCCATGCAAGACTCGAGACCAACAAAAACGCACAAGCGAACATCGGGTTTCGAATGCTCATTGTCGATCGCTGACTGTGGAGGGACCCGCGGGTCTGCCAAATATAATTTGCGCACCGCCTGGCACTGTTTCGATTTGTCCTTCAGGGGAGACCCACACTGCGGATACATCTTGCATCTTCTTGATCAAAGCTCGGCCGTTTATCGGACCGAGCAACAGCAACGTGGTCGAAAGCGCATCCGATTCCGTCGCGGTTTTTGAAACAACGCTGACTGCGAAAACCGTTTTCAGGGGCACGCCGGTAGCCGGATCAATGATGTGGCCGGGTGCATCGTTCGCCAGCAAACTGTGCGGCGTTTGTTCCGACGTAGAAACACTTTCATCCTTTAGCATGACCTGGGGATCGATTTTGTTCGAAGGGTCCCGGAGATGTAAGAGCCAGGCTTTCTGATCTGGCGGCGAGCCCAATGCCAGGATTGTGCTGCCCCCTGCATTAATTAGGGCGTCATGAATGCCGAGCGAGCGCAAAACTTCGGCAGCACGGTCTACGGCATAACCTTTGCCAATACCGCCAAGGTCTAATTGCAAGCAGGATGATTGAAAAGTAATTCTGTTCGTGGGTATCAGTCGTATCTTCTGGTAGCCAACGCAGCTTCGAACCTGATCTTCCTTCTCCTGGGACGGTGCACTCTCTCCCCTCAGAGCGGCTTTCCATAAGCTCACTAAAGGTGCGACCGAGATATCGAACTTTCCATCGGACAACCTCGAAAATTTCACCGCCTGCTCGATCACACAATACAAATCCGGCGGAACTTCTTGTTCATGAAAGTGTGCTGAGCGGTTTAACTTGCTCAGTGCGCTGTCCGGTTTGTAAGTACTCAACAGATCATCGAGACGGACGATCTCGTTAAACGCTTTCTCAATAGCATCGGCAGCATGTTCGGTAGATTGGTTATAGGCGGCAATTTCGAAAACCGTGCCCATGATGTACTTCTTTTTGTATACGAGATTCTTGTTTTCCGAACAATGAGCCAAAGAAGCGACCAATAAGAGACCGATCACCATCGGCACACGTCGCTTATCGCAGCGCATAAACCTCACCGCTCAAGCCCGCCAGATAAATCGTGTCACCAGCAAGCACCGGGACGGATTGGATTGCGCCTGCAAGGGCCGCTCTCCACACGATCTTGCCATTAGTCGCGTCCAACGCGAACGTAGCACCCGACTGTACATACACAATCCCGTCGCCGATCACCGGAGAGGCAGTGACCACTTCCCCCACGAGGGTCTTCCATCGCGGTTTGCCGGTTTGAGTTTCAAGTGCGTAGAGGAAGCCATCCTTGCTGCCAAAAACCGTTAAGTCTTTCCAACTCGCAGGTGACGACGCAATGCCCAAGCCGGTCTCGTATTTCCATCGAACCTGCCCATTAGTCGCATGTATCGCGTAAAAGAAGAAATCCTGAGAGCCGATCAGGACAAGATCATCGACTAGCGCAGGAGAGGAATCGATGCCGCTGCCTGTCAGCGTTTGCCACTGTATTTTTCCAGAGGAGGAGTCAAGGCAATATACGTTGCCATCTCCACATCCAACATAAAGGTGCTGCTCGGCAGCAAAGATCGTGGAATAAATTCGTCCGCCGAGTTGCTGCGTCCAGCGTCGCTCGCCATGCGCTGCTTCGACTGCATAGACTCGCGCGTCCGCGCTCCCGAAAAACACACCGTGGTTGCGGACGACCGGGGATGCCCATACCTCCGCGTCGGTTGGAACCTCCCATACCTTAGTACCGCTGTTGCGATCGACCGCATATACTTTGCCGCCGTCGGAACCAAAAAGAACATTCTCCCCATACAGCGACGGCGTGGAATGAATCTGACCGTCGGCCTTAAATTTCCATTTAGGCGTGCCCGTTACAACATCGATGGCGTGGAGCACCCCGGACAAAGAGGCAACATACAGGGTCTCGCCAGCGAGAATCGGCGCAGAACGAACGGATCCGCCAGCGCGAAACTGCCACAAGGCTCGCTCTGGTGAGCGAGCCGGACGCATTCCCTGCCCTCCCGTTCGAGCATTGTCTTTGAGAAGGGTGGGCCAGTCTTCAGATTTGGAATTTTCTGCTTCGCGCGACATTGGCGTTTAAACCGAGAGGACACGGCGATCAATTTGCTTGAGGTCTGCAACGCCAAGCCCAAGCTGACCAGCAGCCGCAACATGCCCAGGTTGGCGATAGAACAAATTCTTCGAAGCATCTCGATGAAATTCATCGTTGTCCGGGGTAATGCTCTTGGCGTCGTGCTCCCACAACGACGGTGAGCCTCGTTCCCGTCTCTTTTTCTCAATTGTCTCCAGTTCGATGCTGTCCATGGCAACGGGGTCGGTCGACATAAGCAGAATGCCGGTTTGATCAATGAACTCCTGGATCTGGGTAAGCGGCCCGCCATGCCACACCTGCCGCATACCGTCCATGATGTGTAGTACGGCTTTGGAACGTAGAGGCTCAACGGTACACATTTTGCCGATTAATGGATTCGTGAAAGAGTACGGCGCACGATGTGTACGGGCCACATTGTTGAAAGAGCCGTAAGCCAAGTTCTTAAGAGCCCCAGTGATTCCGGAAGCCGAGTGGTCTTTCATCGTTGGTACGTTGATGATTTTGGTCACTTCGTGAACCACAATGCTCGCCATGTAGGAGCGCGTTTCCCACTCTCCGAAGAAGTTAGCATCGCAATAGACGTTGGACTCATAACCAGATCCGCTCCCGAATGCTTCTTGGATGCCCACGATCCGCACTCCTGCAGGCATCAGCGTTTGATAGCTTCCCAGGTCTATCTCGTACGAGTAGCGGTCGTACACAATAATATTTCGAGCCGGCACGCCCACCGCCTGGACCGCGCTGATGATCTCGCGCACGATCTCTGGCGATGAACAGCAGGCCGGCGCTCCGGATGGATTGATCTTTATTCCGACAACATCGCCCGGCTGAATAAACTTCGCCCAGGCATCGCGGGCGCAGCTCGCTCCGGTCAACTCTTTCATGCCCCGGTCGAGCATGCGGCTGACCATGGCTTGCGAAACACGTTTGCGCACGATAGCACTGGCTTCGTGGATCTCGACGACGCGCCCTGGATAGAGCCCTGGCATTCCCAGTGGCGACGGCTTGTAGCCGGCGAGTCCGTGGAGTTCGATTGGCGGAACCTCAACAGGAGCCGACTCTGCCCGGGCCATCGGATCGAGCCCCTGCACTAACAGGGACGCGCTACCAATGCAACCCGCCTTAACGAAAGTGCGACGATCCATGATTCCTCGGGATCCCTCTCCGAATCTCGCTAAATGCAGCAGAAATCGCGATCAGATTACGCCAGTGACGATGTTCTTACAACCTCGTGAAATGCAGCGCGCCAAGAATAATGACAATCTCAAGCGCACTGAGTACACTTTCGCTTCAACAAACAACAAGGGGCCTCATGACGAATTGGATGAAGACGCATTTCGGCATCATCGTTTTTGCAGTAGTCACCTGCGGCGTACCTGTCACGACGTTTGCGCAAGCCCCCCACTACGATTTGCTACTGAAAGGCGGACACGTCATTGATCCTGCCAATCACATCGATGAAGTGCGGGATATCGCTGTTGTGCAGGGCAAGATTGCTGCCGTGGAAAAAAATATTCCCGTCGAGCAGGCTGGCAAGGTTGTGGATGTATCAAAGCTCTACGTTACGCCGGGACTCATCGACATTCACTACCACGTAGGTCATGGAGGCTCGCCTCTCGATTGGTTCGCTCCTGAGGGTCGAGCGCATGCTTTGCCTTTGGGAATTCCGGCAGATCTGGCTTTGCAGTCGGGCGTGACCACGATCGTGGATGCCGGCACTGCGGGCGCCGAAACTTTCCTTTCGGAAAAAGAAGAGGTCATCGACCGCGCCAGGGTGAGAGTATTGGCTTTTCTCAATATTGTTGCGAATGGCATGGGCGGAGGACTCGAGCAAAGTGTGGATCAGATGGATTCAAAGCTTTGCGCCGCAACGATCAAACGGTATCCAGACCTCATCGTAGGAGTTAAGACTGCGCACTACTGGACGAGAGAACCATGGGACGGCGAACATGTTCCCTGGGCAGCGGTCGACCGCGCGATCGAATGCGCAGCGCTCGCGAATGTTCCCGTGATGTATGACTTCTGGCCTCGTCCGGAAAGAACCTACGACGATCTGATTCTCACGAAGATGCGCCCGGGCGATATTCACACTCACGTCTTCGCTCAGCAGTTCCCGATCATTCTTGCAGATGGAAAAATCAATCCGATCCTGGCCCAGGCTCGAGCGCGCGGGGTATTTTTCGACGTAGGACATGGGAGCGGCAGCTTCTGGTTTCGGAATGCGGTGCCTGCCGAGAAACAGGGATTCATTCCTGACTCCATCTCCACAGACTTGCATACGGGCAATTACACAGTCGTTAGCATGAACAACGTGATGTCGAAATTTTTGGCGATGGGAGTCGCACTCGACGATGTGATTCGCCGCTCAACTGTGAATCCCGCAAATGAGATTCACCGGCCGCAACTCGGAACTCTGTCGGTAGGCACAGACGCCGACATTGCAGTTCTTGAAGTAATGAAGGGTCATTTCGATTACATCGATTGTGGTGTCGCGAAGATGGAAGGAAATGTACAACTCATGGCCCGGATGACGATTCGCGGGGGACGCATTCTGTACGATCCTTCCGGTCTAAGCATGATCGAGTGGGAGAAAGCTCGTCCGCAATATTTCACGACGCCAGATCGCACTGAGTCTCTGCCGGCTAGAGCAGACGACTACCCTCGCGACTGAATCCACAGCGCACTTTGCAAAGAGGAATCGCAATGGAAACGATGAGGCATCGAGAGCTCCTCCATAGTGGAGCACAAGCGGTGCGAGGTCCGGAGCAGGTGCGATAAGAGATTGAATTGCGAAACGCGCGTGCACTCAGCAAGGGAGACCCCGGCGTAGACTACGCACCGAGGTGATATGTGGAATCAAGAGTGATGGAGTATTCGGTTACAGCGAGCTTGATCGTGGTATTCGGTCTAGCCAGTGTGCATTCTCAGACAAATCAAACAAGAGCGGTTCCAAGCGCAGAGACGAATGCAAAGCCACTTCTGTTGGAAAAGAATGAAGGCGAGTTAAGGACTCGCCGCGTTCACACGGACTCGAGTATCCCCGCGTCCTCTCAATTTATCTTGAAGGTCGGTCCCAAAAACAACGGTTCTCAGCACCTTGTAGCGGGTTGGGATCAGTGCAAAGAACGTTGGCACTGAGCCGATTAGCCTGACCTTCATTTTCTCGGCGCCTGGATTTGAAGAAACGATGCGGTGCAATTCCGTGCCTGCCGGCGAAACACCGACCCAGATCACGCCGGCACAGCAAAGAGAGTGTGCCCACTTGGCTCAGGGTGAATCAAAAACCGATGTCATTTTGATCGAAAATGCGAAATAGGAAGCAAAACAATCGACGAATATTCGGATGAAGGCCTTCATCGCGCTCGGGGATGGTAAAAGGCGAATGATGTCGCAAGAGAGAACCGTGAACGGCCGCCCTTCATTCTCACAAGGTCGCTGCCCTTTATGACCGGAGTTCCCCGATGCATAAGAGCACTAAGACAGCATACTGCGCGCAAAGCTTCCGAACGCATTCGTATCTCCTCAGTGAACGTTGGCCCGCACGGGCGATCCCAGTAGCCCCTAGAGCGGTGTGCTTACCTACCGATCACGACCACCTTTGCTTTGTCCAGTTCACTCGAGCCTGGCGCGCCCTGGTGGCTCAGTCGATGTGCGGAATCGTCCCAGGTCAACTTTGTGACTAAACCGCCACTATCTTCGTAGGCGTAGGTCTTTCCGTCGTCGTTGTAAAGGGTAAAGCTGCCATTCGCTCCGGGATACACGAGTAAGGATCCAATTCTCTGCGTCTCCTGAGTGCTATTCACATCGGATCCAAGGGGCACAATGCTTCCTGATCTAACAAACAGTGGCAATGTATCCATCGGAGCGTTTACCGCGATGCTCTGCCCGCCGTGAAGACGCTCATTTGTCCAGTAGTTGTACCAGTCGCAACCGGCCGGCAAATACACCATCCGATGCGTTGCGCCTTGCTCGGTTACCGGAGCAACCAGGAACGCTGGTCCATACATATATTCATCGGGAATGTCCGCAACCTTCGAATCCGCGGGAAAGTCCATGAACAGCGCTCGCATATAAGGAGCGCCGGTCTGGTAGCTGCGATACGCTAGCGAGTAGGTGTAGGGCAGAAGTTGGTAGCGAAGCTTGAGATACTTTGCGAGAATTGGCTCCGCCTGCTTGCCGTACGACCATACTTCGTTGTGAGTTCTCTCGCCATGTGCGCGCATGATCGGCTGAAAAGCGCCCCATTCGAACCACCGCACAAACAACTCGGGATAGTCCTCATAGTTCGCAATCGTTTCGCGTGCATCCGATCCATCAGTCAGCGGCTTGTGTTCCGCATGGTAGTCTGCCGGAATTGCCGGCGAAAAAAATCCCGCGATGTCGGTGTCCCAATACGGCAGTCCGGTGGCCGTAAAATTCAGCCCTGCGGGAATCGAGCGCTTCAGCATGTCCCACGTCGAAACAATGTCGCTCGACCAGAACACCGTGCCGTTGCGCTGCGCCCCGAGGTACGCTGCCCGCGCCAGGATCATTACCCTCCGCTCGTCTCCAAAATCCCGGCGGAACCCTTCGTACACCGACGATGTGTGAAACAGCGGATAAACGTTGTAGTAGCGTATGCCCGAACCGACCGAGAACATGTCGCCCGCCGGATCGATATCCGGCTCGGTCTCATCCAGCCACAGGTAGTCGAATCCATAAGGTCTTACATAGCGGTCGCGAATCTTCTCCCACCACCACTTCGCCGCCTCAGGGTTCGTCGTATCGAGATTCGGCCCGATAGTCTCCTTTGTCCCATCCCGAATCGGCTGTTCCGTCTGGCTTATGGATCAGCCATCCATTCTTCTAGCAGCAGGTCGTAGAACTGACTCGCCCGCGAAAAATGCGGCCACACGCTCAACAGCGTGTTCACTCCCATGGCATGCAGTTCACGATTCATTCCTGCCGGGTCGGGCCAGCGCGCCGGATCGAGATCCATTTCCCCCTGCTTCGTCATATTGAGGAAGTCCACGACGATTCCATCTAGCGGCAGCTTTTTCTCACGATACTTCTTCGCTATATCCAGAATCTGTTCCTGCGTTGGATAAATCGCCTTGCTCTGGATGTAACCGTACGCCGCCTTCGGCAGCATGTGGGTTACACCGGACAGATGGCGATAGCCCTCGTAAATTTCGTCGCTCGTATCCCCTGCAATTACAAAGTAGGAAACCCGATCCCCCACCTCTGAGGACCAGGTGTTCCGTTGATTGAAGCCCAGCGTCACGGTCGTTTTTGAAGGATTATCCCAGACCAACCCGTAGCCGCGACTCGATACCATAAAGGGCACGCAAACATCCTCGCCCCCAATCGCCCCATAGTCATGCCAGCACCGGATCTCGTGATCCCGGAGGTCCATCCAGCCCTTTTGCTGCTGGCCCAGTCCGTAGTAATGCTCGTCCGAGGGCGAGTCGAATGTGGCCGTTACCGAGTAGCCCTTCGCGCCGATGTCCTGCTGAGCAACATCCGCGCGTTCCGGGGCCATCGACCAGTTGCGCATGTGCAACAGCATCTTACCGTCCGCCGTCGTAACTAGGAGCGCATCGTTGAATGGACCTTGCCCGCCGCCAAAGTAGGGGTCGCGCAGTCGACGATTCAGCGCATCCAGCGGCATCGGCCGCGGCAGTTTCTCAGCCGGAAGATTTCCCGGCGTTGCTCGGACAATCATCCTACTCGAGCGGAAGACATCCCCGCCTTCTGCATCGCGCTCGTGCGTCCATCCCTCGGCCGACGCCTTTGCCACAAAGCCATAGCCAGGAGCACCGGTGGCCTCGGCCTTGACCGTGCTCATCGTTACGCGCAAAACATTGGTGGCATAAGGCTCGAGCGAGATCACCCTTCCATCTCGCTCCAACACAAGTGGGGTACTCTGGGCGGTCGCTAAGCCTCCAAGCGACACGGCCAACACCACAGAGCCGAGTTTGCGAGCCAGCGAATTCCACGCGCAGGGACGACCGATTCCGAACTTACGATCCAACCGGCCGCATCCATAGCTCAGCCCCGACACTTCCATGCATAACCTCCTCCGCCTGGCCCGCCTGGAAAAAGTTTACGAGCCTGGAAACGCAGCGCTATCCTATAAGACGCCGACTTAGGAGTCCACGCGCTCATTCCGGAACGAACGAGGGAGACTTAGGGTCGAGCATAACCGGGGTCATCGACCCTGAGTCAGAATCAAGACCAGTGTCCTGAATGAACTTCGACTCGGGCGGCTCGCTCAAACTTTCCTCCGAAGGAGATTGATAGACGCTCGGTGTCGCTGGAAGACCGACCGGCGTCGAGTGTCGCGCGTGCGCCCTGGTGCCGAGTTGGAAGATGCGCGTTGGTCGCGTAAGGACTTCCTGGACTTGTTCCCAAAAATGAGACAACTGGTTAAGACTCAAAATCCAAGCGACTCAAGTCACATTTGAAGACGGTCGGCTCTTAGGAAGAAGGGTGACCGAACTTTGCTTCGCCGTCGAGGTATTGCATTGGAGCCGGGCGCGGTGAAGAATTAGAATCCTCACCGCCTACACCCGGCTATGATCGGGATATTTATGACCGCTCGTAAGATGACACCAGCAAGTACCGAAAAACAATTGCCCTCTGCCGAAGTCCGAATGAGCGACGGAATTGCGATGACAGCATTGATGGCGGCCAGGACTATTCTGCTGTTTTCTCTCACGCTGTTGGTCTTGTCGTGCAGCTCTTCACCAAAACCGGCCGCTTCGCACCAGAAGGAGTCGGTGGGGAAGCCCATGAATGTCTCATGGGGAATCGACCTTACCAAACTGCCAAGCACACGTTTTCGGGCGACGTTCCAGGACAATGTTGTACGCATCGATGCCGAAACGGTGAAGCGCACTGCGCGCGGCGTCAACAAAGACCACGACATCTACTTCTTCGACAACGTGGCGGAACTGCGAGACAAGCTGGTTCCCGGCAAGGTGGTTCTGTTCGAAGGGTTGACGTTCAAGCGCATTCAAGCCATAGCCATCGATGGATCGCGGCTGATTGTGGGAACGGGCGCGGCCTCCCTCACCGAACTTCTTAAGGATGCGGACATCGAGTGGCACGCGCCGATCAACTTTCAGGAGCTTCATGTGCAAAAGATGCGGGCCAGGGCCGCGGTGGTGCACCCTCCCAGACCGCGCCTAATGGAACTGGCACAACGCGGGTGGGAACTCGTCCAGCCACGGGTATATGCGGATGAAGGGGGAGCCGAGGCGCCAACCGAGAAGGAAGTAGAGGGGTGGGATACAAAGTTCCTGCCCAGATTCAGTCCGGATCGGCTCGACTTTCAGGTGGATATCAAGAGAAAGGGCGGGCTCTTTGGCGTCGCCGACATTGATGCCGACCTGACCGGCAAGGGCTACATCCAGAACTTCGAAACCTCGCTCTCCATGGCGGTGAACGGCGGGAACATGAGCCGTTTTGATTTTTCCAACAAGAACGTCAATGGGACCGTCGATTTCGACTGGACGGTTGGAGTTCCCGGGGAAAAGCCGAAGGAAATGGGAGAGGAACGAATCAAGCTGCCCTCGCTGATGACGACGCCCTTAATCATCGGAGGAATTCCGTTCACGCTGGAGATTGGCGAGGCGCTGCTGTTTCATCCTGCGTTCACCACAAAACTCGAGATTGCGAAGGGCGCATTTCACGTTGACTACAATGGCGTGACTGGATTGAGCGTTACTTCGGGCAATGGTTCTGCCGCAGGCCAGAATACGAGCCAGGCGACGGCGGAGTCATCGATTCAGACCTCGACGGCGAATTCGCCACTGGCGGCATTCGGCCTGGTGGTCGCAGTTGCCCTGCCGCGGTTTGAGCTAAAGACCGGGGCCGAAGAATTTGTGGAAGTCGTTCCCGACTCCGTTGCCAACTACGCCGCTCAACTGCTGGAGAAAACGACGATCGGACGCTACATCAAGAAAGCGGTCAAGAATGTACTTGAGACCGGGGCCGCCGCGAACTTCCAGGTGATCATCTCCACGACCGCTTCCCACTCCGGCAATCTGAGCCTAGTGCCGTGCCAGAGGTTCACCATGCATGTGGAGGGACAGATTAAAGCGGACGCGAAGGTTCTTGGTATCAGTGTGCCTAAGCTGCCCGATGTCCCGTTTGAGAAGCCGTATAAGGTTTTTGAGAAGGATGTAGACCTGCCAGTTCCGAACGCAAAGATCTGCACCGGGTGATGACGGCCAAGTGGCGCAAGCGCAGGATTGGGGATAAGAAAATATGAGCACAGCTTGCAGTCGTTGTGGATCGGCGATTGCCGAGGGACAGCGATTCTGCAATTCCTGCGGCGCGTCACAAAGCCCGCCGGCCAGTCCTGCGGCGAAATTCTGTGTGAGCTGCGGCAACCCGATTTCCGCCGGTGTCGCGTTCTGCAATAAATGCGGTGCGCCCGTGAGTCCACGGGCTGGCCAGCCGCAACCTGCGCCCCCACCAGCGGCTCCGGTTGAACCTGCGAACCTTCCCGCGAGGTCGCCCAGCGTAACGCCGACGCCTGGCGAGGCCGCGCCTACTGGGCCTCCGATCGTTCCCCAAGAGAGCACTCCTCCGCCGTTCGCCCCGGTGCCGAGCGTACCCGTTCCGGCGAACGTATCACCGAATGTCCCGCCGCCAGCGATTCAACCCACAGGGAAGCAGGGCAAAGGCTGTATCACTGCTCTCATCGTCACGCTGGTGGTGATCGTGCTGATCGTCGTTGCCGTAGTCGGTGGCATGATCTATGTGGCTCACAAAGTTAAGAACAGGGTGGAACGGTTCGCAAAAGAGGAGATACAGCACGCCCAGGATTCGTTGTCGCAGCCTTCGATGTCGACGGCTGTGGACATGAGCGATGTGCCCGGCAGCTTTCCCCAAGGTGCGCGGCCAGCGGAGACTTGTCCAGCCGTGGGGGCGGCGGCAACGCGGGAGGACGCGAACGCCGCGGCAAAGATCCCCTTGCGCGAAGGGCTGACGTGGGTGAACGCCTGGCGCCGTTTCAACGGCGACGTCGAGATGATCTACAAAGTTGGTGCAGTTGCTCCCAATCACATCGATGTGTCGAATTCAGGGCTAGGATTTTCCGATGATCACGCTGTTAAAGGCAACGAGCTAGCAACCCGTCGGTTGGTATGCCGGACGGACCTCGAGAGCGCCAGCCATTACATCACAGAGAATCGAGCTTCGTATCCGGAGATCTTTCCAGGAACCACAACGTTTTCGATGTCGCGGAACTCTTTGCGACAACTCAAAGACACTGGGAAATTCACGATCACCTATGAGCAGTTTGTGCGTGCCAGTGGGCGCCAGGTACCGGTTCCGCAAACAGCCGAAATGGAACGGGTTGAGCCGGCTGACGTGAACTATCCGGTCATCCTGAACGGTCAGCCCACAAATCTTCCGGTCATTCATGCTCGCGGCCATTTTCAGTTCAGCGGCCCCGAAAAGGTCAAGAATCTGTATAAGGACCCGTCGTTCCTGGATGAAGATGGCGAGGTTTTTGTCCTGGACGACCCAGCCAATCCGATGACGCTGCTGTGGGCGATGGGGAAGGTGTTTCAGGTGCGCGTCGTGAGCATCACGTATCCGGAGGACAAACCCAAACCGCAGATTGAAGATCAGCTTGCCAAGCAGAAGAAGGCCGTCATCTACGGAATCTATTTCGACTTCAATCAGGCGAGCATCAAGAAAGAATCAGAGCCCGTCCTCAAAGAAATTGCCGAAGCCATGAAAAACAATCGGGACTGGGTCCTGACGGTGAATGGGCACACGGACAACATTGGCGGCGACACGTATAACCTGGACCTATCCAAGAGGCGGGCGGAATCGGTCAAGAAAGCGCTGGTGGACCGGTACGACATCGGCCCAGAGCGGCTCACCACTGGCGGATTCGGTGCTTCGAGCCCCGTGGATACCAATGAGACGCTGGAAGGACGGGCACGCAACCGGAGAGTAGAACTGATCCGGCAATAGTGGCGAGTAACCGCTCTGGATGTATAGACCAACAAACGTTTGTCCAAGTAAAGAATCGTCGCGCAAAGACATTCGTCGAGGCGTTCGGAGACTCAACAGCCCATTAGGTTTAGGTGGTGAGCGCGGAAGGAATCGAACCTTCAACCTACTGATTAAGAGTCAGTTGCTCTGCCAATTGAGCTACGCGCCCACAGTGGAGAAAACGTGGGTGGGGTGAAACAAAAATTATAGCACTCATCTTCAGCGCTCGGCCGTTGGCCACACAAACATCAGCGCAATTCTCCTCGGGCCAATGCGGACGCCCGTCTTCCGCCGCCATCGCAGAGAACTCCTTTCGAGGAAAAATTACAGGAACAGAACTCGCTGCATCTGCCGCAGCAAAAAGCCCCTGCCAAAGCAGGGGCTGGTTTGAAATTCGTTGATCTTCTAGAACTTGAAGACCGCCGACAATTGAATTCCCCGAGGACCGCCTCCACCGATGAATGGGTTGCCGATTCCCACGTCGCCGGTTGCGGTGATAGGAAGCGGGCCATTCGTGATCTCGCGTGTGTGATCCGGAGTCAATCCAAAATTGCCGCCGTAACCGGCATCTGCGATGAAGGCCGGCAGCAGCGGATTGGCGAAGTTCGGATGGTTCAGAATATTGAAGAAGTCGACCGCGAGTTTCATGCTGATGCCCTCGGTCAAGTTCGTCTTCTTGTAGAACGAGAAGTTCCACTCTTTGAAGGTCGGTCCGGTAAGCGAATTCCTGCCAAGATTTCCGAAGTGCCGGGTACCGATCACGCAGTCCGAAGCCAGGCCGTTGCCTGCACCGCCATCGGTCGCGTCGCTGACCGTGCAAGGAATCGCGAACGAAGTGAGATCCAGGAAGTTACGCGGATCGCGTTTGTTGTAAACGACCGGCCCAATCAGATCAGGACGATCAAAAGCGTTGCCGCTGCCGCTGTAGTCGTCCCAGAAGTTGTAGTTCACATGGAACGGTTGTCCGCTCTGCAGCGTGACGACGCTGTTCAAGCCCCATCCGTTCTTCAGCTTCTGCATGCTGCCACCCATGTTCGGGAGGTCATAGGAGAAATTCCAGGTGAAGCGGTGAGGAATATTGAAGTTCGACGGACCGTACTCCAGATTGGGTTGGGTGCTGTCGTTCGGCTGCGCTGCATTTGGTTCAAAGTCCTCGCCGTCGCTGGAGTTGTCGAGTGACTTGGACCACACGTAATTGACCATCGACGTGACGCCGTGCCAGCCCATAACGCGGAAGCTGGTCTGAAGCGCGTTGTAGTTCGATGCGCCGGTCGAGTTCTCCTGCAGCGCATAGTAGGCACCGTAGGGGTTCCCGTTAAACGGCCGCGCATCGGTGCCAAAATCGTTGATGAGACCATCAGCGATATCCGCGGCATTGATCTGCGCCGTGCTCGGTTGTGCCAGGTCAAAGAAGCGCCAGAGTCGATGACCTTGCGAACCCACATAGGCGATCTGCACCATGGCTTTGCTGGAAATCTGCTGCTGGATGTTCAGGTTGTAATTTTCCATGTACGGCATTTTGATGTTGCGATCGAAGCCGAACGAGTCGCACTCGAAGCCGCACCCGGTAGTGGTCGCGTAAACAGGCACGCCGGGAACGATCGTGCCTCCGATCGCACCAGTTGAAGAGATCGCATCGGGTCCGATGTTGTTGTACGCCGGTCCGGGATCGAAGAACGGGGCGTAGGGCAGGTGGCCAAGGACCATGTCTTGCGAAAACGCGTCGAAGAACATGCCGAAGCCGGCGCGCACAACGGTTTTTCCTTTTCCCGTCACATCCCACGACGCACTCACGCGCGGCGCGAAGTCTTTCTTGTCCGGATTGTAGAGACGGCTCAAGTCCGGGCTGCCCGACCTGCGTGAGCGTGAACGTACCTGTTCCGGGTGCGGGAGAAAAGCTGGTGTAGTTGCTGAGCAGGTTGTTTTTCTCGCCGACCACACCGAAGTAGTCCCAACGCAGTCCGTAGTTGATGGTGAGGTGTGAAGTCGCGCGGAAGCTATCCTGCACGTAGAACCCGAAGTTGTTGTCGAAAGTGTGTCGAGTCGAGTTGCCGAAGTACTGGAAACCGCTGTCGACCTGTCCGGCAAGGAAGTCCTCGAGAGCAGAGCCCAGGGTATCGCCAGTGAACTTCAGCCTGCCACGGAAGTATTTATCAAAGTACTGTTGCACTGTCGTGCGGTGGAAATCGAAACCAACCTTCACGTCGTGCTTGTTGAACTTCCATGAGAAGTTGTCGAGCACCTGGTTGTTGCTGTCAAAGCGGTGACGGGGAACGCTGCTGGTCGCGCCCAACTGAGCGAAGCCTCCGACCAGTGTGATGGGCATGCCGGAATCAAACGGCGCTGAACCGTTACAAAGCGTCGCGTCAAAGCTGGCGCACAAGCCGATCGAGCTCGGATGGAAGTTGCGGTCCGCCGGGAAGAATCCTTCAGCGAAGCGATTCCAGCCGTAGCGCAATTCGTTGATCTTGTTCGAGCCGAAGGTGTGTGTGTAAGAGATCGATACCAGCTGCACTCGCGTCGGCGTGAAGGTATTGAATCCCGGCAATTGCCCGCCGCTTGCGGTCAAGGCCAGCGGAAAGGACTGTTGGCTGTCTCCGAAGAAATACCGGCCGGTCAAAATGTTCGAGGAGTTGAAATTGTGATCGATCTTCGCGATCAAGCTGGTCAGCCGATTGAATGACGGCGACACGACCGAGCTGTTCGGACCGTTCGGGCAACCGTCGTTTTCCGAGCCGACCAATGCGCCGCCAAAAGTTCCGGGGATGTTTGGGGAGGGCCATGGATTGTTCGCCAGCAAGGCAGCGATCACAGGATTGCTTGCGCCGCCGTCCGCCGCGATTTGAGCGGGATCGGGTACGCAGGCCAGGGTCACGACACCAACCGGCTCTTGCTGACCTTCGTAATCGAAATAGAAGAAGGTCTTATCCTTTCACGATCGGACCACCGATTGATCCACCGTACTGATTGTTGTGGAACGGCGCCTTGGGCTGGTCCGAAGTATTGAAATAGTTGCGGGCGTCGAGCGCGCTATTGCGGAAGTATTCTGCCGCGGTTCCGTGGATTCTGTTGGTCCCGCTCTTGGTGACAATGTTCACCACGGCGCCAGCGTTGCGACCGTACTCCGGCTCGAAGTTCGAAAGGACGTTAACCTCGGCGACTGCGTCGATCGGAAGAATCGTGGACGGTGTTCCGAACACGCCCGCCTGGTTGATGGCAGGATCGTTTCGGTATCCATCGTTCATGTCGGTACCGTCGAGCAGGTAATTGTTCGATCGGCCCCGGGCGCCGTTCATCGAGAACTCACCGAACGAACCGGGGAGTCCGAAATCTGGTCAGGAGATCCCGAAACGCCAGGATTCATGTAAATCAGCTTGGTGTAATCGCGTCCGTTGACCGGAATATCTTCTACCGTCTGCGCAGTCAGCACGCCCCCCAGGGTGTTGGTGGTCGTCTCAACCAGCGGCAACTGGTCGGCGGAAACTTCTACCCGGGTGGATATTTCGCCCGTCTTCAACGAGCTATCGACACGTCGTTCTGTGGCCACGTCAACCGTCACGCCCTTGGCAACGAAGGTCTGGAATCCACTCTGGCTGATTGTGACGTCGTAGGGGCCGATGGGTAGTTCGGGGATCGAGTAGCTGCCGTCCCCGCTGGTCTCTGTAGCGCGCTCCAAACCCGTGGCGGTGTTCTTCACGGTCACTTTGGCTCCGGACACCACCGCACCCGAGGGATCGGTGACCGTCCCCAGAATCGTTCCGCGGAAGGTCTGTGCCGACAAGCTCACCGCAGCCAGAAGTAGAAACACCAATAAAATGCGCGCTCTCATTTGGTCTCCTTGAAACTGATCAGTTTTTTAGGGGAGGAACGGTTCTTTGCGGGTCGCTCAGGGCTGCCTTCGCTCTCTCTCAGAAGCCTTGCAATTCCTTGTGTACTAACAAGATGCCCCGCCCACAAAGTGCTGTCATCGACATTACTCAAAGCAGATTGCAAGAGTCAACCAAAGAGTTATCTATGGTTACCATAGTTTTTACGAATAAGGTACGGGGGACAGTAGCTTTCGGAGCGTTTTTGGGCGGCGTTTCGCCCTAAAAGCTGGGTCGTTTTTTGGTCTGGGGCTCTGGGCGCTCGGCTCTTGCCTCTCCTCATGGCTCAGGTTCTAGACCCGTGCTCTGGCCATCAGCGATCGAGTTTCAGGTCTTCGCTCTCGCGGGAAAGAGTCGCATACGAGGGTTGTGGAAGACTAGCCCTTCAGGGACGCGCCATGAGCGGGAAATCGATTGGGGCTTCAGCCCCCGCTTCCTAGAAGTTGAAAGCGAATCCGCCCCGAATGGAGCGCGCTGAATCCACAAGATATACCGTTTGTCCGTCCTGACCGAGAACCGGAACATATCCCTGGGCGAGAAGGTTGCGGATATCGATCAGCGCCTCCATATGGCCACCCAAGCATTGGAATTGGCTGCCGGATGAAGACATTCAGGAAAGGATCACTCTGCCCAGCCGAGGAGTTGAACATATCCACCGGAGTGATGGCCGAACCATTAGTCCAGCGATAGGAGGCGATCCAGTTGGTGTGCGTGCGCGGCACCTTGCCGCTCAGCTTCGCAGCCACCGCATGGCGGCGCTGGGTCGAGATCCATTGCTGCGCCTTCTCCAGCGGAACGTCGGGTCGGGAAAGATCAAGCGCTCCGCCGCAGTGCATAATCAACGGTGGCAGTGAGATCGGCCGACAATTTGCGCTGTAAAACAACGCGCAGTCCCCTCGTGTTGATATCGGGCCCGGCGTAACTGAACGTTCCAGAGGAGACATCGGGCAGCAAAAAGCCGCCGGCAGCTGTGACTTCCCCGGTCCCGGTCAAAGCCGGATCGCTGACGCGATCTGAAAATGCAGCAAGCTGGATGTTGTTATTGCCGATTCGATGAGAAACGCTGACTTCCTGATGATGCGCGTTCTCGATGCGAGTCTCGAATCCCATCATGCTTACTCGCGGGTTCGACTCGCTCAGATCGGCAGGCTCGGAATCGAAGCCCTTCTCCGATCGCAAATCAGGACGCGACGTCGTGTAACTGTATTCAACCACCGTATTCGGAGACAGGTGAAAATCGGCTGTGCCGTACGGACGAAACGCGTTCAGATGCCCCAGAAACTGGACAGTCTGCAGCTCGCTGCCGAACTTGACTTCGAGCACATCGCCGATCGTCATATCATCGGCGGCCGAGAGAGCGATCGCTTGCAAGCGCGGCATTGTGAAGACTCGGGTCCGATGGCGAGAAGCGATGCATGGTCAGCCCTACCACCGGCGTCGATCCGTTGGCCATGCGGTGCGAGTAGCTGGTACGAACCACAGCCGCCGGCAATGCCGAGCCGTATCCGACATTTCCGCTGAAGGCGAGCCGGCCATCGGCGAAAATTGATCGCTCGAGCGTGAAGCCCGTGCTCATGTCGGAGCCTGTGCCATAGCCTCCAGCCGCTGATCCGGCAAGGAATGACACCGTTCCGCTTTATATCGTGATCCTGCTTTTCCGCCTCTGATTGGCAGTTGCATTGGGGTCGTCAAATACGCGCAGAATTGGGCGATTCGCTACCGAGCGAAGCGTCCACTTCCAGTCATCATCGTCCGGAATGCTGCGGATCGGGCCCAGTTGCATGACCCCGAGCAAGGTGCTCAAGCGTGACGTTGATGCTGAGGCTGGCTCCAGGACGCAGACCAACCTTTTCGCGAAGCGCAGGCAGGAAAGAAGGAGCAGAGACCTTCAGCGTATAGAGTCCGGGCAACAATCCGGTTGCGGTGTAGTATCCCGCCGCGTCCGTGAATACAGTAAAGCTGCGGTGGGCCGATCCGAGGATCTCCACTACGGCACCCATCTGAGGGGCACCGGTTGCGTTGCGGACGTATCCAGATATCGCGCCCGGTCGCTCTGCGGCAAGTGCGGGAAGCGCGAGTCCGAATGCGATCGCCCAAGTTGCGAGCTTACACAGTCTCAACTTCGCCCCACCCCCTGGGGGAATGCAGGGAGTTACTCTACTGCAAATACCGCTGACGGATCAACGGTCTGCTTGGAAACGTTGTCGTTTACCTTGATCTGAATTCTGTAAACGCCGGGCTGCAGGTTCGCAGGGACGATCGACTTCTGCAGGGTCACCTGGTCGCCGAGATTGCCCATGGTATCCGTGGTCTCGGTCTTCTGAACCACCGGTTTGTTGGTTGCAATATTGGTGATGTCGTACTCGAAAGTGGCGGAGGGCTTGTGCGTCTTCTCGTCCACGCCGAGATTATAGACCTGCATCCAGAAATTCAGCTTCTGATCCTTGTCGCGCTTGAACAGTGCCGGCTTGCCGTCCGCCGGAGCCACCCGCGGACGAACCTTCATCGTGCCGATTACGAAGCTGCCGCTGCCGATCGCCTTCGTCGGAACCGGCTCCATCTGGTCCGCAACGATCAGCGTCGAGGTGGACAAGCTTATCGTCACGTATATTCGGGAACCATGATGCTGCGGCTCCATACGCCCTTGCGATCGCCGTTCACGTCTTTCACTGCGACGTTCAGCTTGTAGCGTCCGGGACGCAGCGGCAGCGCCTTCCAGTACACCGAAGCATTCTCCGCGGTACGCGGCAGCAGTTCCGCCGGCACATCCACTTGCACCGTGTCTTCGAATGTCTGGACGATCTTTCCGGTCAGAGTCGACAGGCGTCCGAAGATGTTCACCGTTCCGCGCTGCACGCCATCTTTGTTCGACGAACGTGATATCGCGGTTCTTCATCTGGATCGTGACCGGCACCAAAACGGTGTCGCTGGTGACCTTCACAAAATCCGCGCGAACGTCGAAAGGCATCGGGTTCAGGATGACCTTCGAATTGACCGCCTCTTCCAGATCTGTGAACTTCACCTTCGGAGCCTGCTGCAACTTCGCAAACTGTTCCAGCCGATCGAACTCCTTGGTTTGAAGCATGCTGCTCTGCGGGACCAGCACCCAAGCGCTCCATGCCGCCGCCAGCAAAGCGTTGCGACTTGTTCGCCATGCCCATCTGTTCCCACATCGTCAGGCCGGCGTTCGGGGTCATCAGCAACGCATCTTTTTCCGAGCGATCCATCGTCATGTGATACTCGCCGCACATGCAGGTGTCGACGAACTCGATGATGACTTCCTGCCCGATCCCTTCGATGTAGCGATAGCGCCAATCTTCAAACGGAAATGTCGAAGTCTCGCCGCCGCCCTCATCCATCGGGCGCTCGTAGCTGCCGCCGGAGGGATGCGACTCAATTTCGTCCGGCTTGCCGAACACAATGTAAATGCGGCCGCGATCTGTTTTCCATCCCGGAACGCCTGCCGCGAAATGTTCGTTGGCGTAGGCAATGCGCTGGTAGTGCTCTTCCTTGAATTCGTTCTCTTCGGTGTCAGGAGTGGGATCGCGACGCTGCCAGAAAGCTTCGATGAAGTTGTCGCGCTCTTCGTCGTTGGAGAGCTGCTTGAAAGCCGCCCGCTCTTCGTCGGTGATGATGTAAGCGACGTCTTCGTCCAGCCACTTCTTGTAAGGCTTGCTCAATTCCTGCTTGAGGGCGCGTTCATTCTTCTTTTTCTGCTTCTCGTCGGCCGGACGCTTCAAAGGATCAACCGCATCCTGAGGTCTGCTTCTGGGCAGCTGCCGGTGCAGCGTCTCTGCGCTGGACTTGTCGGTAGCTTTCGGTCCGGTTGCGGCTTGTCTTTGGGCTGGTTCTGACCCTGAGCGACGGCCACACCGGGCCATTAAACCCAGCGCCAAGAAATCAGCACAATTCGAGACAGAGCTTGATTCGAACCAACCCGGAACATGAGAGGGACTCCTGCCAGACAACCGTCGTCTTCTTATTCTAGGCCGTTACCTGAGTGAAAGCAAGGTTAAGTCGTGCCCGGAGAGCGTCTTGAAACAGCCTAGCCGTCTAGTAGGAAGCGGCCATTGCGCCCGGAGTTGCCTGAGGTGTCTAAACATTCTGTGCTGCCTTCGGCGCAAGGAGGAGGATATAATGTACTGGTTCCCGGGCAGTAACTATTTCTACCCAGGGTAACGGGTCTCGGCCACTCTTTTAACGTTTGATCGGAACTTTCTCGCCCGCCGAGACCGTAACAGAGGATGTGTGCCCGTCACACCGAGCGAAGCGAGGACGTTTTCGTCGCCACATAAACGTTATGGCGGATCAGCCCTCGGTCGATGGAATATCTGCCTTTGGCACGTGACGGAGTCTATGAAAGCCTGGAAAAAAATTGCAATCGGCGTCGGAGCCGTAGTTCTACTGGTAATCATTGTCGCTTCACCGTTCATCAGAGCAGTAAGAACGTGGTCACGGTGCAGACCGGCAAGGCGCAGCGGCAGGATCTGGCGACCGTCGTCAGCGCCTCCGGCGAAATCAAGCCGAAGACGTACGTAAATATCGGCGCAAATGCCTTTGGCAAGATCACCCACCTGTATGTAAAGGAGGGCGATCACGTGAAGAGGGGCCAATTGCTGGCGCAACTGGAAAACGTGCAATCCTCGGCTGACGTGAACGCCAACGAGGCCTCCTTGCAGGCGGCGCAAACCGATTCCATCGCCGCCGAGGCGGGGCTTAAAACCGCGCAAGCGGATCTGTTTCGCGCCCAAGCCGATTACGACCGCAACAAACTCGACTGGGATCGCGCGCACAGAGCCTTTCAAAGACGGCCTGATTTCGAAATCCGACTTTGACAGCCGCAAGAATGCATGGGCGACGGCGGACGCAGGATTGACCCAGGCCCAGGCCCGCGTCGCGCAAGCCAAGGCGCAAAACGATTCGGCCTAGCGCCACATTGCCCAGGCCAAAGCCACCCTGACTCACTATACGGACCTGCTGCAAAAGACGACGTACCCGGCCCCGTTCGACGGCGTGATCACCAACTTACCCGTACGTGAAGGCGAGACCGTAGTCATCGGCATTCAGAACGCGCCAGGGCAGCACCCTGATGACCATCGCCGACATGTCCGTGATCACGGCTGAAGTCAAAGTCGATGAAACCGATATTGTGAATGTGAAGCTGGGCCAACCGGCCGACGTCACCATCGACGCCATTCCAAAAAAGATTTTCCACGGCAAGGTCACCGAGATTGGCGATAACGCCATCGTGCGCTCCAGCGGGCTCTCCACCTCGCAGCAGACCACGGCCAGCGAAGAGGCCAAGGATTTCAAGGTGGTGGTGACTTTAACCGATGCGCCGCAGGACCTGCGTCCGGGCCTGTCGACAACTGCCAAAGTCACGACGGCAACTCGCAGTAACGCGCTGTCGATTCCGATTCAGGCTCTCACCCTGCGCACCAAGGATCAGATCGACACGCAAAATAACGCCCGGGATCCGTACATGCCGCGGCACCAAGTGCGAAGGAAGTGGCATCCAAGAGCAAGAAAGACGACGAAGTTCAGGGCGTATTCGTGATTCGGAATAAGAAGGCCATGTTCGTCCCGGTCGCAACCGGCATCACAGGAACGACGGATATCGAAGTGCTGGATGGCTTGAAAGAAGGGGACGAAGTGATTACCGGGAGCTACAAGGTTCTGCGCACCCTGAGTCCGGGAAGCAGCGTCAAGATGGATAACAAGGCGCCGAAGAAAGAAGACGAATCGTCATAACCTTCAATGGCGCTGGAACGTCCAACGGGAAAGCCGAAGTGGTCTCAAGAATCGGAGCCCGTAACAGCGAAACTGAACCCAAGAGATCGGAGAGGTCAGTGGCACCGGACCAGGAGAAAAATATGGCAACCGCAGAAGTCATCAACATGCCCAACACCGCGACTATGG
Organism: uncultured Acidobacteriota bacterium; assembly: GCA_963712365.1. Taxonomy (GTDB): domain Bacteria; phylum Acidobacteriota; class Terriglobia; order Terriglobales; family Acidobacteriaceae; genus Sulfotelmatobacter. The sequence goes on along the minus strand of CAVQHO010000013.1, from coordinate 100,526 downwards.
CGCCCCCGGAATCCTGCATGATCGCGGCGGAGGACCTGTGGAAGACCTACGACATGGGTTCGGAGCAGCAGGTGCATGCGCTGCGCGGCGTCAATCTGCGGATTCAGCGCAACGAGTACGTCGCCATCATGGGTCCCTCCGGCTCGGGCAAATCGACGCTGATGAACCTGATCGGCTGCCTCGACACTCCTTCCAAGGGCAAGTACTGGCTCAATGGCCAGCTGGTCAGCGAACTCGACGACGACGAACTCGCCCGCATCCGCAACAAAGAAATCGGATTCGTCTTTCAGACCTTCAACCTGCTGGCGCGCGCCACCGCGCTGCACAATGTCGAACTGCCGCTGATCTATGCCGGCATCCCCACCGAAGAACGGATGGAACGCGCCAAGGGCGCGCTCAGCGCCGTCGGCATGGAAGCCCGCATGATGCACAAGCCCAACGAACTCTCCGGCGGACAACGGCAGCGCGTCGCCATCGCGCGGGCTCTGGTGAACAAGCCGTCGATCATCCTTGCCGACGAACCGACCGGCAATCTCGACTCCCAAACCGGCATCGAGATCATGGCCTTGTTCGACCGGCTTCAGTCCGAAGGCAATACCATCATTCTGGTGACGCACGAGCACGATATCGCCGAGTATGCTCACCGCGTCATTCATATCAAGGACGGAGTCATCGCTAGCGACGAGAGCAGCAAGAATCACAAACCGTTCCACATCGATTCGACGCCCAGCCTTTAAAGGTTGGGCGTTTTTTTTGGCTGGGGATGACACGCCACTCATTGGATGCAATCGTCTCCAACGGCGGCGCATCGATCACGCGATCTCGGCCTTCAGCCTTGGCGCTGTATAGCGCCGCATCCGCCGCATCGAGTAGCAACTGAGGCGTAGTTCCGTGCAGAGGAAACGCCGCGACTCCGACGGAGGTGGTCACCGTTCCCAACGGTCGCCCCTGGTGCAGTACCGTCAAAATCCGGAGTTGCAGCCTGATCTGTTCGGCGCGCGCATGTGCCGCATCGACATCGGCGGTAGGAAGGATAATCACAAATTCCTCGCCGCCGAACCGGCACACGATGTCTTCCGCGCGAACGCTTCCTCTAGCAATTTCGCTGCGGCGCGAAAGATCGCATCCCCCGCTTCGTGCCCATTCGTGTCGTTGAACTTCTTGAAGTGATCGAGGTCAGCCATCACCACGCTGAGCGCTTCCCGTGCGCGTGCTGCCCTCCGCACCTCTCTCTCCAGGGTCTCTTCCAGGTATCGCCGGTTGAACAATCCCGTCAGCGGATCCCGGATCGACTGCTCGTGCAGCGCCTCACGTAGTCGAAGATTGGCGACAGATAGCGCAAGCTGTTCCGCGAACATAGTGGTATGCAATATGACGGATTCCGGGAATTCACCCTCTTCCATCCTCTGAAAGTGCAGCACGCCGATCGATTTCCCTTGTGAAATCAGAGGGAGGCACAGATAAGCCGTATCCCCCGAAGAAACGTGCCTGCACTGCGCCACTCGGTCCCCGGCTGAAACGAAATGTGTGTGGCCGGTGCGTAGCGCCCAACAATCCTGCGAAAAAAAACTGGCGGCCGCCGGGCGGCAATCGCCCCACGACGTCGCGACCTCAAGAACGTCGTTGGATGGACCGAACAGCAACACCGCTCCACGAAGATCGGGGAAAATCTTCGTAGCCATCCCCGAGACTACGGAAAACACGTCTCGATGATCGGAACAGCTTTGCAGCAGTTCCGCGCTCTTGACGAGCAAAGTGACCCGATTCGTGCGCTTGGTCAGTTCCCGCACCATGCGGTCGCTCTGCTCGTTCAATTCCTGCTGCGCCAGCGTACGCTCTTGCATCTCCGTAGCGAGGTGAGTGTTGGCTTCGACCAGCGCGGCGGTGTGCTGTCGAATCTGCTCCTGCAACTTTTGCTCGTTTTGCTTCTGATCGTCGATGTCGGTGCAGGTGCCAAACCATTGCTTGATCACGCCTGCGTTGTCCCTCAAGGGCACGGCTCGATCCAGGTACCAGCGAAATTCCTTCCCGGCATCGCGCAGCCGGTACTCGATCTCAAATGTCTTCCCGGAATGAACTGCGTCCTTCCACCTGCTCCTGCACATATCGCGATCGTCGGGATGAACGCAACCATCCAATCACTGCCCTTGCCAGCCCCCGGCCCCATTCCCGTCATCTCGTACCAGCGCTGATTGATGTAGTTGGTTTCACCGTCGGCATCAGCAGTCCAGACAATCTGCGGAATCGCTTCTGCCAGCGTTTTGAATTGAATCTCTCCCTCTCGTGCCGCGTCCGCCATCGCTTGCCGCAAGGTCAACATACGGTCATAAAACGCGATCAACATCGCCAGCAGCAGCACAACCAGGGTGATCACGCTGATGATGACAATTCCCAGAGCCGAAATGCGGATTGTGTGACTCGTGCTGAACGGCAAATCACAGGAACGAAAGCACACGGCCCACATTCCCGTGTAGTGCACCATCGGGATCGCCAGGCCCATGAGGACGGCGCTGCCAACCTTAGGCTGAAAGCCAGCTCGGAGTCTGAAGCGGCAAGCCTGCAACAATGCCATCAGCGGAACTCCCACGGCCACGACAACCGAAAGAACGACCCGCGGAGCCATGTATTCCATCGTCGCGGGAAGCCGCATGGCTTCCATGCCCACGTAGTGCACGCCGGCGATCCCACCACCCATCACCAGGCTCGCCACTGACGCCGACGCGAGACTCAATTTTCTCGTAACGATGGTTAGCGAGATGCCACATGCAACGCACGAAAGCAGCAACGACGCAATCACAGTCGGATAGTGGTACAGGACTGGCACCGGCAGCATGAAAGCCAACATGCCGATGTAGTGCATAGCCCAAATTCCCAGCCCCATTGCGACGAGATCCCACCGCAATCCAGAACAGTTTCTGCATGCGCTGCGCTGCCGCGATCCTTCCCGCGAGGTCAACCGAGGAGTACGAAGCCACAATCGCAAGCGCGATGGAAAGCGCCACCAGGCCATGGTGATACGTTCCGTGAAGAATCGGTCCAGGTTCCGTAACGCCTCCAATACCATGCAGACGGCAGCGGGGCAGACATTCGCGGATCAGCCCGCACTCATCTCATAGGAATCATCGGCACTCGCATGGTGTTGCGTGATTAGAAGTCGATAAGAGTGGAGCAAAAGAATCGCAAAAAAGAAGACGCAGCCGAAGCTGCGTCTCGTAAAAGATTCTGCGCGGAGGTTACGGAGTCGTCGTCTCGGTCTTGGTCGATGCTGTGTCGGAAGGCAAGCCGTGTCCAGCCAGGAAGAAGTTATGGTCGTACATGTCGCGATACATACGCCCTGCCATTTCAGCAGCTTTCGGACCGAACGTTGGACGTCCACCTTGCAGGAAGATCACGACTACCACGCGTCCAATGCTGGTGTTGGCGTAAGAGGCGAACCAGCCGAAACGCGTGCCCGCGTGAGAGCACGTTCCGGTCTTGCCGAGAATCTCTTCTTCGTTAAAATTCAGGCGCAGCTTCCGCGCTGTTCCGTAGCGGACCGCTCCTGCCATCCCATCCGAAAGTTCGGGAATTACCGGAGCGATATCCAACTGCCGCTTCACGCGTGGCTGGAATCCCGCTACTTCCTCCGGGCTGATTGGATGTTGCAGATAATAAAGTGTTCCACCATTGGCGATCGCAGAAACCATGGCGCCCAGTTGCAACGGCGTCATTGAGACGCCCTCGCCGAACGAACACATCTTCCCGACTCCACCCAGACTTTCGGGAATCACCGCATCCGGATAGTCACCAGTCTGCTCACCCTGGATGTTGTAGCCGGCGAGTTCGCCCAAGCCATACTGGTGGGCGTAGTACGAGACCTTCTCAAATCCAAGTTTGCGGCCCAGGGTTTCGAAATACGCGTTGTTGGAGTGGGCCAGCGCGGTCGTCAGATTCATCCGATAGCTGCCGCCGAGCGACACCGGGGTTTCCTTCGAAACGATGCCTTCACTCAAGGCTGCCAGCGCCACGCTCAACTTGATCGTCGAGCATGGCTGCGCTCCGCTTGAAAGCGCCAGCTTCTGGTTGACCATCGCCAGAATTCGACCGCTGGTGGGCTCGATCGCCACCACCGTACCATTCATGTTGCCAAGAGCGTCGATCGCGGCTTGTCGCACGATCGGATCTTCGCCGGCAGTCACGTCGCCGCTCGTCAGGGCTTGAGCTGCGAATGAACTCATCGTGAAGCGTTCGTAGGAACGGTGCCGACGGCGCGTCAGTGAAACGCGGCGAATATGGGCGCTCCGGCTCCGTGCCAGCCCTCGGATTCGGCGACGCGTGCGCTGCGATTCGTTAATTCTTTGAGATTTTGATTTCGAAGGCGCGTGCGTATTGATGTGCGCCGCCCAACTCATGCCCGCCAACACAAGGCACGAGATCACGGTCAGGACCAGACGAAGAAGGCTCTTTACCCTGAACATCTCTCTGTTTTCACTCCCGGAATCTACTAGCTACAATGCACGCTCAGTGCCAGCTGTCGGTAACTCGATGCCTGCGCCGAACTATGTTGATCGTAAGGGACTTACCGTATTTCTGGCAATGAAAAAGTTTCCATCTAAGCAAACACTAATTTTGAGTGAACCCGTTTTGAAACAATGACATAAGCGGGATTACTTCAGGTCAAACGCCTTCGGTAATCGGTTACCCCGTTACTCGAAACGTTACCCCACGAAAGTGAAAATCTTTGCCTATTCGTGGTGTCCACAATTTCTCCCGAAAACGCCCCGGTTGTACTTGGAAAAAGTCCGAGATTTTCTGCGTGAAACATCGTGCCCTTCGTGGTTCAAGTTTTCCAAGTCTTTCGCCAAAAAGGGCACGAAATAGCGGTTCCTACATCACGTCGTTTCGCTTGCGCAGAAATGCCGGAACGTCAAGATCGTTCTGCTCGAAATTGTTCACCATCGCGCTGCGCATGGTCTCAAGCGAGACCACGTCGGCGGCCACACGATCTAACGGTTGTGCCGCAGGGACACCGGCCCCATCGTTGACGTACGAGCGAGTGTCGCCCGCGGCATCCGACATGACCTGTGGAGGAATCGGATCGGGCAGCGGATCGCGCTGCGCAAAGTCGTCCGCGAACTCCATCGCATCTTCGTGCGCCGCCGCAAACGAGATTCGCGTCTCCTGGTGACGGTTGCGGGCCTGCGGAATCTCGCGGAAGCCGGTTGCAATCACCGTGATCTTCACCGAGTCCTTCATCTTCTCGTCGAGCACCGCGCCGAAGATGATGTTGGCCTCCTCGTGTGCGGCCTCCTGAATGATCGAGCACGCCTGTTGCACTTCCGCCAGCTTCAACGAGGTCGAACCCGTGATGTTGATCAGGATGCCGCGTGCTCCGTCGATCGCTCCCGCCTCGAGCAACGGAGAAGAAATTGATTTCTGTGCTGCATCGATCGCGCGTCTTGCACCGCTCGCCGAAGCCGTGCCCATCACCGCGTAACCCATGCGCGCCATGATCGTCTTAACATCGGCGAAGTCGCGGTTGATGATTCCCGGGATCGTAATAATGTCCGAAATTCCCTGCACACCTTGACGCAGGATGTCGTCGGCGATGCGGAAGGATTCAAAGAAGCCCGCATTCTCCGCCACGGCCAGCAGTTTCTCGTTGGGAATCACGATCGTGGTGTCGACCGATTCCATTAGCTCCGAGATGCCGCGCTCGGCCTGCTGCATGCGCCGCTTGCCTTCAAACGTAAACGGCTTGGTCACCACCGCCACGGTCAGCGCACCCATTTCGCTCGCGAGCGACGCGATGATCGGAGCGGCGCCGGTTCCGGTGCCTCCGCCAAGTCCGGTGGTCACGAAAACCATGTCCGCGCCTTCCAGCGCTTCGATGATCTTGTCTGAATCTTCGAGGGCTGCCTTGCGCCCAACTTCAGGATTTGCGCCGGCCCCGAGGCCGTTAGTGAGTTTCACGCCCAGTTGCAGCTTTACCGGAGCATGTGACATGCGCAGCGCCTGCAGGTCGGTGTTGGCAACAATAAATTCGATGCCCTCCACTCCGGCATCGATCATGCGGTTAACGGCGTTGCCTCCACCTCCGCCTACACCAATCACTTTGATGTTGGCGTCGTTGCGTGGCTCTTCGTTGAAGCTGATGCGAATCTTCGGATCGTTTGTCATGTTGTCCACCTAAAGTTGGAATGCAAAACCGTTCAGCCGCGAAGGGCGCGAAGATTCACGAAGGAAGAATTTCCCTATTCCTTCGTGCAACTTTGTGTCCTTCGTGGTTCAAGCCCTTCTTGCTTCATGCTCCCTTTCCCACCAACAAAGCTTTCAATCGCGTTCCCCACCGATCACTCTGAAAGCCGCGAGCGATGCGCGCCCGCTGGCCGTAGCTCACCATTCCGAGTACGGTCGCGAATTCAGGTTCCGAGAGAGTCGAAGGCATCTTCGCCATGGGCGCAGGCCATGACAGCCGGACCGACCTCCGCATCGCCGACTCAGCGACATCGAACAGTCCAGGCAGGCGCGAGCCACCTCCGGTCAGCACGATTCCCGCCAGGCAGATATCGAACATGCCGCTTTGGCGCAGCGCATCGCGCATCATCTCGAAAAGTTCCCGCGCACGCGGTTCAAGGATCTCCGCCACCATACGCTGCGGCAGTAGGCGCGAAGGACGGTCCCCAACCGAAGGCACTTCTACTTCATTACCCTCGGGAATGAGCGTCACGATCGCATTTCCGTAGATCTTCTTGATGTTTTCCGCTTCAGCCAGCGGCGTGCACAGCCCGACCGATAAGTCGCTGGTAAAGTGATCTCCGCCGACTGGAATGACGCCTGTGTAGGCGACCGCGCCTTGCTGAAAAACGATGAGTTCCGTCGATCCCGCCCCAATATCAGCGAGGCACACGCCCAGTTCCCGCTCGTCGGCGCGCAGCACCGAATCCGCGCCAGCCAACGGTTCGAACACGGTGTCATCCACATGAACGCCGGCTTTGTTTACGGCGGTGATCACGTTTTGCGTGGCGCTGGTCGCGGCCGTCACCATGTGTACGCGAACCTCAAGCCGCGCCGCCATCATGCCAAGTGGATCGTGAACTCCAGCCTGATCGTCGAGGATGAATTCCTGCGGAAGCAAATGCAGGATCTCGCGGTCCGCAGGCAGCGGAATGGCGCGGGCCCGTTCGACCGCTTGCTTGATCTCGTCGCGTCCGATCTCCCTCGGTCGCGTGCCCAGGCTGATTCCGCCATGACTGTTCATGCCACGAATATGCGCGCCGCCCACTCCGACAATCGCGTGCTCGACGGGCGCTCCGGCAATATCCTCCGCCGCCTCGACCGCTTTCTGGATCGCGGAAACAGCTTTGTCAAGTTCGACTATTACGCCCTTGCGGGACCCGCGCGATTCGGCCACGCCATGTCCGCGGTAACGAAGCCCAAAGTCGGTGATCTCCGCCATCAGCGCGCAGGTCTTGGCACTGCCGACATCGATCGCGGTAAGAAAATTTCCTGGCTGATTTCCCATTCCCTTAAACGTTCCCCAACATCATCAATTCGACCCTGCTCCCTGCTTCGTAACCGCCGGACTGGGCTTCGGTGTAGAAACTTGAGCCACCGCCCTGGCCGGCGTCTTCACATCGTTTTTCGTCGACGCGGCGTGACCTGAAACCGTTTTGCCCTTCGCCGCCGGTGCCGCATGCTTTCGCCAATCTCTCTTCGCCGCAACCTTGACGGGCTTAGACGGCTTCTTCCGGACAACCGCCGCCGACTTGTTCGCCGTGGGGCCGGTTTCGGCGCTCTTATCGTTCAACGCGAACACCGGCTTCGGCAGCGGACGCTCATGCGGACCAACGCGATTCAGCAGTGCTGCGGGCTTAACGCCGGCGGCCGCGGCAGCCTTCACTGCTGCGGGAGTCAGCGAAGCCTGCTTCGGCTTCCCTTCCACATCAGGATTCACGATCACCTGGTTGTCATAACGCAGGTTCACCGACTCCAGCTTCTGAAACTGCTGCCGCCACTCCCGCGCATGGCTGACGAAAATTTTGTAGCGCTTCAGATAATCCGACGATCCCAGTTCCACCAGTACATCGCCGGCCGGATCGTTGACTCGCACTTTGAGATTGTCGAGATCCTGGATATCGATCTCGCTCAAATCCTGCGAATACCGGGCGCCGCCGGAGTCCAGATCCTGCACCAGTTCGTTGTAGGCTTTCATCCGCGGTAGGCGCATAGATAGCGGCTCTCCCGGATTCATTCCCAGAATCACAGGGAACGAATACTTGTGCTTTAGCGGAAGTTCCATCAGCACGCCACCAGCATCAATCAGAGAAATGCGAGGGCCGACACGCGCGAATGCCACTGGTGTGCGCTCGTGAATTTGGATGATCAGGCGATTGGGCACGAAGCGCATCACGCTCGCCGACTCCACCCAAGGAATTTGTTCGAGCAAATCCTTCTGCTGGCTCAGCGGAACGAAGAAAATATTGCGCCCGATATCGGAGCCCATGACCTCCATGATCTGGGCCTTGGTGACGTTCTGCATGCCCGTGACTTCGATATCGTCGCTCGACTCAATACGAAAGCGCCACGAGTGCTCGCTATAGCGATAAAGTCCGGCGCCGACGATCGCTAAAGTGCAAATCAGGGCAACGGCAACGCAGCCCCACAACAGCCGATTAGCAGTCTTCTTTGGGATCGAACTGCGGCGGGCGGAAACGCGCTTCTGTGCGCGCAAAAACGGGGATTCCTCATTCACGTCCAGATCCACCAGACGCGCGTCGTCAAGTTCCTCGCGCGAGGGGGCGCTGGGTGGGTACAACCCCTCCTGCATGATGGTGGAACCGCTTTTTCGCGCCATCAAATCAGGTCAGTTGTCGTGAGGAATCGCTGAGCTTTTTCACTATAGCTACATTTCTCGAATTGAGATAGACAAAAAATCTAGGGTTTTGCACAGGGAGGAACCGCTTTGTGTACGAGCGACGTTTCGTTCGTGGAAAGCGGGCGCACACACCACGCACAGCTGTTGAAATCTTTAATCGAAAGCCCGCAAAAATAAAAAACGAGCGCGGAGTTCAATCCGCGCTCGCATTCCCAGGAGGCAAAGGGATTACAACGTAAACAGATTTTTCGAAAGATCTAAACCGGGCCGTTTCCCAGCATCTCGACGCGCACCACGGGCACGGCTGGCATCTTCACTCGCGGCATCCGCGGGACCGCCACTCGCAGGCGAGGACAAACGGTCACTTGGGGCGTCCGGACAACCACAGGATTGAAAGCCATTGCCGGGATCCGGAGACGAGCTACTCGCGCTTCGATGCGCGCGCTGTTCGCCTGGAGACGCTCAAGCTGGGCTGCTTCGCGATCAGAGAAAGCTTGCCACTGATCAAAATCGTCAGCCGACCATGAGAAGCGACTTTGCGAATTCGCCAAGGCAGCTGCGGCTGCCGTCAGCGGACACGACCCTCTCTGCCCTCGCGGTGTCAACACGCGAGCTTCGGTTACAAACTCATCGGCGTGCCCTGTTGCCAGCGCCAGAACGGCATTCGCGTTGTGCCCGACCCGGTCCGCGATGCGGTGCGCCCACTGCATTCCGCCATCGTGATAACTTGCGTTCAATCCGGCTGCCAGCACCGCTGCCGTTAACCATCCCCATGCTTGTGTTTTCATGGCCTTACCCCTTATGCCTGATAGACGAGAACATTTCCGTTCGGTTAGCAGGAGATACGCCAGAAACTTCCCGAAAGTTCCGCAAAGCCCATCAATTTTGAGCCACTAAGTTGAACACCCTAGGCTGGTCGCGGGACCCAAAACGAAGGCCCGATCCCACGCACTGCCGACTCTCCACCTTACTTCGTCGTCTCCAGCAATTCTTTCAAGTACTGCTGCCAAAACACTGCCATCGTGTGAGTGCCATGCCCGTGCGTCTGTTCTGATGCCGGGATCAAAATGAACTTTCCCTTCGGCACCCGCTTGATTTCGCGCTCTGCGATGCCCAACTCGGGTGGGTTGATGAAATCGTCCGCCGAATTGACGAATGTGACCGGCACCTTGATCGTCTCCAGACGCGCCGACGGATCGTAATTGCGCGAACCATTTACCGCATAGAGCATGTCGTTCGCGTCGAGATCTGCGAGGATGCGCTTTTTCGTGTCTTGCAGATACTTGTCAGCCGCATCCCGGGTCGGAAGATTTTTCTGCATGAGCATCGGAGCACTTCCGGCAATGATCAAAAAATCTGCCGCAATTTCCAGCGCGGCCCGCGGTTCTTTCGTGTACTCGCCGTTCTTCCACTCCGGATCGTGGCGGATTCCCTCTATCACCATCTCGCGCCAGATGCGGTTTCGTCCCGCAATCTGCACGGGCAAACACGCGAGCGGCATCATCGCGTCCATAAACTCTGGATACGTCTCTCCCCATACCCACGAATGCATGCATCCCATCGACGTGCCCATCACCAACCGAAGGTGATTGACGTTCAGGCCCTTCTCCAGCAGTTCATGTTGCGCTGCAACCATGTCGTCATAGTCGTACTGCGGAAATCGCGCATGCATGCCATCACTCGGCTTGCTCGACTTTCCATGACCGACGTTGTCGGGAAGCACTATGAAATACCGTGTTGCATCCAGCGGCTGTCCCGCTCCGAACAGCACGTCGGCGAATACTGGAGTAAGAAAGTTATGCCCGCTTCCTCCGGTCCCGTGCAGGATCAGTACCGCGTTAGTCGTCTTCCCGGATGCGTCGCGCTCCGGCTTTCCAAACGTCGTGTAGTGCAGGCGAAGATCGGGCAGCGTCTCCCCTGACTTGAAGTGAAAATTGTGCGCGACGTAATCGCCTTCCGAAGGCGCCGGCTTCGGCGTGGTCGCCTGCTGGCCGCATGCAGCAACCGCCAGCGAAAACACGAGGGCTATCAATCGACCGCCAAACGGCGTGCGCAGAACCATGAGTTGTCTCCGGAAAACTTCGAAATCTCAGCTTTGGACGGGCACTGCTTCGCGCTCTTCCAGCTTCTCCACGATCGACGGCCCGAACTGCGAAACACTCCCCGCGCCCAGAGTCAGGATCATGTCTCCATCCTGTGCCACTCCCACCGCGGCATCAATCGCTTCGGCGGGAGAGCTCGCAAAACGACCGATCCTCACCGTCTTTTCACGGATCCTTTGCGCCAGCGCTTCTCCAGTGATCCCCTCGATTGGCAACTCGCTCGCGGCGTAGATATCGAGAACAAACAACGAGTCAGCGTCGCTGAACGCTCCGGCGAACTCTTCCATCAGGTCGCGGGTGCGTGTGTAACGATGCGGCTGAAAGATGACGTGAACTTTTCCATAGCCGCATTGCTTCGCGGCGGCGAGTGTTGCCCGGATTTCTGTTGGATGGTGCCCGTAATCGTCGATGACGCTGACTCCGCCGGCGCGTCCGCGAAGCTGGAAGCGGCGATCCACACCGCGAAATTGATCGAGCGCGCCCCGAATCGCATCAGCACTTATGTCGAGCCCAATCCCCACAGCAATCGCCGCCGTCGCATTCAGAACGTTGTGCACACCCGGGACGTGCAGCGTGAACTCTCCTAGACTCTGTTCGCGGTAGTTCACTGAAAAAGAATTGATGGGTTGCCCCACCCTTGTCGCGTCTGGCGCGACGAGACGCGGGATCTTGATCAGGAAATCCGACCCGCGCCGCGTTCCATAAGTCACGATCCGTCTCTGCACCTCGGGAATCAGTTTGCGCAGCATCGGATCGTCGTTGCACGCCACGATCATCCCGTAAAACGGAACCCGGTCCATAAAATCAAGGAACGTCTTCCTCACGTCGCGCATGTTGCGGTAGCAGTCCATGTGCTCGCGATCGATGTTGGTCACGACCGAGAGTATCGGAGACAGCTTTAGGAACGAACGATCACTTTCATCGGCCTCAGCCACCAGATATTGCGAATTGCCCAGCCTCGCATTCGATCCCATCGCATCGACGCGTCCGCCAACTACGACCGTCGGATCCAGACCCCCTGCCGCAAGAACAGCCGCCACCATCGAGGTCGTTGTCGTCTTGCCATGCATGCCCGCAATGGCGATGCCGTACTTAAGTCTCATCAACTCGGCCAGCATCTCCGCGCGCTGGATCACTGGAACATGCAAACGATGAGCTTCCGCAACCTCCGGATTCTCCTCCGAAATGGCTGAACTGGTAACGATCACTTCCGCGCCGGCAATATTCTCCGCGCGATGCCCCTCAAAGGTCGTCGCGCCCAAGCCTTGCAGCCGCTGCGTCACCGCCGAACTCTTCAAGTCGGACCCGGAAACCTTGTAGCCAAGGTTGAGCAGCACCTCGGCAATCCCGCTCATGCCGATGCCGCCAATGCCCACGAAATGAATACGCTGAATTTTTGCGAACATGGAAAAAATTAGTAATTCGGAAACTCAGTAATTGAGTAATTATCGATCGGCACCAATTACACAGTTATTCAATTACCCAATTACTCAATTACTCGCGATTCCCGCTACTCTGGCCGCCATCGCCGCAATATCCTTGGCAGCATTCGGATGCGCCAGCGCCCGTGCCGCGTTGCTCATCTGCTGCAGTCGATTCCCATCCTGCAAGAGCGCCGCAATCGTCTCCGCCAGCCAAACGCCTTCCAACTTCGACTCCTCCACCACCACAGCCGCGCCGTGACGCGCCAGCGCCTCTGCATTAACCCGCTGGTGATCATCCGCTGCGCGGGGAAATGGAACAAACACCGCCGGCTTCCCTGCCGCCGCAATCTCGGCTACGGTGCTCGCGCCCGACCGGCAGACTACAAGATCGGCACGCGCAAACGCCGCAGGCATGTCATCGATGAACTTCGATACTTCCGCATTCTCTCCTTGCGCGCTGTAGGCAGCCAGCGCGTCATTATAGTCACGCTCGCCCGTCTGGTGAATGATGTGAATTCCCGGGGCCTCGCGGCGTAACACGGGAAGGCATCGGAATACCGCCTCGTTGATCGCGTGGGCGCCCTGACTCCCGCCAAATACCAGAACGGTGGGCGCTCCCTGCTGTTTGGGAGGGATATCAAAAAATGCCTGCCGCACCGGCACCCCTGTCACTTCGGCTCGCCGAAAATACTTCGCGGTCTCTTCAAAATGCACGGCCGCGCCAGATACAAATTTCGCCACCATTCGGTTGGCGAAGCCGGGGACGACATTCGGTTCAAACGCCAGAGTCGGAATGTGCTTCATCACCGCCGATAACATCGCCGGGCCGGACGCGTACCCTCCGACTCCGATGACGACGTCAGGGGCAAACTCACTGAGCATCCCGCCAGCCTGAAAAAGCGCTCTTGGCAGATCAAATGACGTTTTCAGGCGCGTCATCAGGCTTACGTTTTTGAGCGCGCCCACGCGAACCAATTGCAGCGGATACCCTGCCGCCGGCACCAGGCGATTCTCGATGCCGCGCGCCGTCCCGATGAAAAGAATTTCGGCGTTGTAGCTTTGTTTAAGCTGATTGGCAATCGCGAGAGCCGGAATGACGTGCCCCCCCGTGCCTCCGCCTGCAAGAATCGCGCGCATGCGGTGACTATAAACTACCCGCACATCAGCACTGTTGATTCATCTGGAAACTAATCGACCTGAGTCTTGCACGACGGCCGAACTCATTTACAAGTTCGCGCCGAAGGCGAGCAAACGGCCATCGCAGTCCTTCACGACAAATTCACGCGAGTTCCATGGCATGTTGGCGAGTTCGCGGGTGAATTCCACGCCTCGAGTTGCATACTCCGCATAAAGCGCATCCGCATCTTCAACGAACACGTACGCATCGAGCAATTCCTCTGAATATTTGCTTGGATTCGCTGTCGGAGGATCGGCACATCGAAAATGAATCACCTGCTGGTCGCGTGCAACGATGGCATAAACCGGCGGCTCCTGCCATGTTCCCAGACACTTGAAACCAAGCTTGGCGTCGTAGTAAGCGAGGGTGCCAGGAATGTCCAGCGTGAAGAACAGAGGCGCGATCTGACGGATCATGCGCGAAATTCTACTACGGGCCAGCTAGTGCAGATGATAGATCAGCGGCTCTGCACGGTGACGCGACGATCTCAGAACCATCGCTTCCTTTTGAAATACCAGAGCACTCCCACCGTCGAAATGGCCATGAGAGCGCTCGCATACCACGCTCCGTGCGGATTGTCTGTCCAGGGCAGATGAAGATTCATCCCGAAAAAACCTGTGACTACGACCAGCGGTATTGCCACGGTGCCATAGATCGTCAGGACTTTCATAACCTCATTGGTGCGATTGGCTACCGCAGACAAATAGATATCGAGAGAGCCAGTGAGCAGGTCGCGCTGCGACTCTACAAGATCGACTGCTCGTACCAGGTGGTCGTACACATCGCGGAAATAGGGATCGAGATCGTCCCCAGTGAGGCCGCCCTCGCGCCGTATGATGCCGTTCATCACGTCGCGCATGCCCGAAGCATTGCGCCGGAAATCGATCAGGCGTCGCTTGAGCTGGAAAATCTCCCGCAGCACCGGCGGCTCCGGCCGCTCCAGCACCAGCGACTCCACCTTAGAAATGTCATCCGACGAATCGTCGAGGAAAGCCAGGTATTCATCCACGATCAGGTCTGTAATTTCATAAAGGATGCGGTCCAGCCGGGTCACGTGATTCTCTCGAACCCAGCGACACAGTTTGTCCAGAAATGCGCAACCCCCTCGATGAACCGTAATCAAAAAGTCCGGGCCGAGAAACACATCAAAATCGTCCAACTCCGGTTCTTGACCTTCCCGAACCAAATGTTTAAGGACAGCGAACATGTAGTTTCCGTACTCGTCCACCTTCGCCCTTTGCGGTCGATGGCGGCAGTCCTCGATCTGAAGCTCGTGGAGATGAAAGCGGCTCGCGAGTTCATCGAGGTCGGGTGAATCGGGGTCGCGAACGTCGTACCAGTTCACTTCAGGCAATAGTCGCTGCACAGTGTTCATATAAACGTTGTCACCTGCCCAGCATGTTATCTGATGTTGAGGCCGGGGCCTCTGCAGTTCCGCGATGGAGAACTTCAGTCATCCGGCGGTCAGTAAGCTCCGCAAAAAAGAAACCGCACGATGCGCTGCTGCTTACCAGTCATCTCGGATTGCCAAAGAACCTGAATTGTTTGATAATAATTCTCATCTACTCAACATGCATCTGACCCACGAGCAGTTCCGGGAACTCGCCTGGAAGCATGGCATGGCAGCCACGCACCAGCGCAAGATCATCTTTGAAGCCGTCGTGGCTTCTCCCGGTCACTACTCGCCTGAGCAAATCTACGCGGTCGTAAAACGACGCATACCATCCGTCTCTCTCGCCACGATCTACAACAATCTGCGCGTGTTCGTGGAAAAAGGGTTGCTGCGGGAGGTGACGCCGCATGCTCCTACATTGCGCGTTGACGGCAACCTTGAATCCCATCATCACCTGGTCTGCACGCGCTGCAAATCCGTGCAAGACATCACCGGTGACTTCGTTGATTTCAAACGGCTGGCCCGGCAGGCGCCGGGCGGCTTTGATTTATCCGAGCCGCTGATCGAGGTATTTGGCCTCTGTCGGCGATGCAGTGACAAAAACTTAAAGACAACTTCATAAGCGAAAGAGGAATTTATGTCTGAGGATAAGCAAGTACTGGCTGGCGTGCCCGGCCCCGGCAACACAGAACCTGAGGTTGCACCCGAATCCAAATGCCCGGTCATGGGCGGCGCTCGTAGGGACGCGGCAAACTGGACCCCGACCAATGCAGACTGGTGGCCAAATCAGCTGAACTTGAAGCCGCTTCACCAAAATTCCTCCCTGTCCGATCCAATGGATGAGGATTTCAATTACGCGGAGGAGTTCAAGAGCCTCGACCTGAATGCAGTGATCCAAGATCTGCACGCCCTGATGACAGACTCGCAGGAGTGGTGGCCGGCCGACTTCGGCCACTACGGTGGACTGTTCATTCGTATGGCGTGGCACAGCGCGGGCACATACCGCATCCACGACGGGCGCGGCGGCGCTGGCTCCGGGCAGCAACGTTTCGCTCCTCTCAACAGTTGGCCTGACAACGTGAACCTTGACAAGGCGCGCCGTTTGCTCTGGCCTATCAAGCAAAAGTATGGTCGAAAGATTTCCTGGGCCGACCTCATGGTTCTCACCGGCAACGTCGCCCTCGAGTCGATGGGTTTCAAAACTTTCGGTTTCGCCGGCGGCCGCCCGGATGTCTGGGAGCCCGAAGAGTACGTCAACTGGGGACCCGAGACTGAATGGCTTGGCGACAACCGCTACAAAGGCGATCGTCAGCTCGACAATCCTCTCGGCGCTGTGCAGATGGGCCTCATCTATGTGAACCCTGAAGGCCCCAACGGGAAGCCGGATCCACTCGCTGCGGCAAGGGATATTCGCGAGACGTTCGGCCGCATGGCAATGAACGACGAGGAAACGGTGGCGCTCATCGCCGGCGGTCACACCTTCGGTAAAACTCACGGCGCTGCCGATCCCAAGCAGTACGTCGCGCGCGAGCCAGAAGGCGCTTCGATCGAAGAGCAGGGTCTCGGATGGAGCAACAGCTTCGGCAATGGTCACGGCGTCCATACGATCAGCAGCGGATTGGAGGTTACCTGGACTACCACGCCTACAAAGTGGAGCAATAACTTCTTCACCAACTTGTTCGGGTACGAATGGGAACTCACCAAGAGCCCGGCTGGCGCGCAACAGTGGACTCCAAAAAATGGCGCGGGGGCGGGCACGGTGCCCGATGCGCACGATCCGGCTAAGCGTCACGCGCCATCCATGCTGACTACCGACCTCGCGTTGCGCTTCGATCCGGATTACGGCAAAATCTCGCGACGCTTTTACGAGCATCCCGAACAGTTTGCTGATGCGTTTGCCAAAGCCTGGTACAAGCTGACGCATCGCGACATGGGCCCGATTTCCCGCTACTTGGGGCCGCTGGTTCCGAAAGAGCAACAGCTGTGGCAAGATCCTGTTCCCGCAGTCGATCATCCCTTGCTCGGGGAGTCCGATGTTGCGGCTCTAAAGGCGAAGATCCTCGCGTCCGGACTATCGATTTCTCAACTGGTTTCGACGGCTTGGGCATCGGCATCCACCTTCCGTGGCTCCGATAAGCGGGGCGGAGCAAACGGCGCACGCATTCGTCTCGCGCCGCAAAAAGATTGGGACGTGAACCAGCCCGCGGCATTGGCGAAGGTCCTCGCGAAGCTGGAGACGATCCAAAGAGAGTTCAACAGCTCGCAAACCAATGGCAATAACGGGAAAAAGGTTTCCCTCGCTGACTTGATCGTTCTCGGCGGCGACGCGGCCGTCGAGGCGGCTGCGAAAAGAGCGGGGCACGACGTGAAGATCCCGTTCTCGCCGGGCCGCACGGATGCTTCGCAAGCACAGACTGATGCGCAAGCGTTCGCCGTGCTCGAGCCAACTGCCGACGCATTCCGCAACTACCTTCGTGTCGGACACGCTCTCCCGGCCGAACAACTGATGATCGATCGCGCACAGTTGCTGACACTGACTGCTCCCGAGATGACCGTTCTCGTCGGCGGCCTGCGCGTCCTCAATGCGAATTACAGGCAGTCGAAGGACGGCGTATTTACCGACCGGCCCGAGACGCTGACGAATGATTTCTTCGTCAACCTGCTGGGCATGAACACTGTCTGGAAGCCTTCGACCACGTCGGAAGGTTTGTATGAAGGGCAGGATCGCGCGACGAAGGAGATGAAATGGACTGGCACTCGCGTCGATCTCGTCTTCGGTTCAAACTCGCAACTTCGGGCCCTCGCCGAAGTCTATGGCTCCGCTGACTCCGAGAAGAAGTTCGTGAATGACTTCGTCGCTGCGTGGACCAAGGTAATGAATTCCGATCGCTACGACCTGGCGTGAGTTGGTCTGCTCGTTTGTGAAGGGTGTCCCTCGGTAGGGTTTCAGTTCAACAACTCGAAACCCGTCGCACGGGACACCTTTTTTATGCTCGCGCCGTCAGCTGCGTTCGCGCCGGGCTCCCAAGAATGATCAGAATCTACGGTTGCGCTGATCATGTTTACCATCAACAAATCAACGATCTTCAGGCCGCGCGAAGACACTCGCCTAGAACGCTCCAGGAACCAGGACACTGCTATCATTTTGCCCATGTCCACAGCACAAACTTGTGACCCCGCGTCTTATGCTCGAAACGCGAGATTCGTATCCGATCTGGGATCGCCCGTCTTGGATTTGCTTGCCCCTAAGCCCGGCGAAAGGATTCTCGATCTTGGTTGCGGAGACGGTGTATTGACAAAAAAGCTGGCGGATCTGGGATGCGAAGTGATTGCAGTGGATTCAAGCGTGCCGCAGATTGAAGCCGCAAGGAAGCTCGGCTTAAACGCGTTCGTGATCGGCGGCGAAGACCTGCCATATGACGAGGAATTCGATGCCGTGTTCAGTAACGCTGTTCTGCACTGGATTAAGCGCGCCGATGTAATGCTGACCGGAGTTTATCGTTCGCTGAAACCAGGCGGGCGCTTCGTAGCAGAATGCGGAGGGCAAGGTTGCATTCACAAAATCAGGACTGCTCTGGTGCAAGCATTAAACCGCCGAGGCTTCGACGGCGAGGCTCGCGTTCCCTGGTATTTTCCTACACCCGGCGACTATGCCACCAGGCTGGAGCGCGCAGGGTTTCGCGTCGATAGCATTGCACTGATCCCGCGTCCAACGCCTCTGCCAGGCGACATGGTTGACTACCTGAAAACTTTTGCTCTCAGCTTTTTCCAAGGCTTCTCCGACGAAGCCCGGAGCGACTATCTCCAGGAGGTGCGCGCTATCCTGGAACCGCAACTTCTCGATGTGAACGGACGCTGGGTGGCCGACTACGTGCGACTGCGATTCGCCGCCACCAAAAACTCGTGAACGCTATCGAGGTCAACCCGAATCACCTTTGATCGGCATTCCATAGGGAAGGGCTATCGGGACATCGCAGCCGACTGCATCGACGCGATACGCTCCTCCATCTGCCGTGTGAGGTGAGGCGTCATTCCGAGCAGTCGCTGTATCACCATCAACTGCCCCCGATGGTGCATTTCGTGTTCCTTTGGCGCGATCAGCATTTCGAACCGAGATTTCACTGGTGGCTCCATCCCTTCGGGGTACGTGACCTGCTCGCCTAAAAACGCCTCCGAAGCGCCTTCCAGAATCTTGGCGTACTTCTCGCCCGCGGTGCGCAAAAGTTCCAGTATCTGAGCCTTTGTGCGCGGCACTTTTCCTTCTGCCTGAAGCTTGTCCCTAAACCCGAAGAAATCGAAGCCAACCAGCGTGCTGCGGTGCTCGATCACATGGATCTGCTCCGGAACCTGCGTCATCAAAGCAACGTGGACCAGCGTCTCTCCTACCGAGCGGGTTCCCGGCGCTGGGCGGAAGCTGTACTTATCCTCCGGAATCTCCTCGGCAATTTTGATCGTGTTGTTGCGGACCGTGCGGAACGATCGCGCTAGTTCCTGCGCACCGTAGTAAGTCATATCTAATTCTTTCCTCCAGATTGATTGGACATCAGTGTATCCTGCCCTCTCACTGAATCAACTTCCCATTGCAAAAACATAGCAATCGCAGTCAGTGACTCATCTCTGATCTTTCCGGGGTGCCTGCGATAAGATTCTTACCTATGCAGCGCTTTTCTAAACTCATCCCGACCTTGATGCAGCGTGGCAAGATGCAGCCTGTCAACTCTCTCGTGCTGTGCCTCATGCTGCAGTCCATGGCATTTGCGTCACCGCTGCCGCAACCCAAGCGTCCGCGCATTACCGGCATCGACCACGTGACGATTTACGTCAGCGACGTCGCAAAATCTTCACGGTTCTACTCCGACCATCTCGGATTAACAGCCGGCTGCCCACAGTACACCGGCCCGGAAACCTGTTTTCTCGTGCGCCCGTCGGCGCAGCGTCTTCTACTGCAAACAGTTCCGGCTCAAACAAAGAACGACGCCCGCAAAAGCTGGCTTGCCGAAATTGCGTTCGCAACCGACAACGTTTCGGATGCGCGACGTTATCTGCTTGCGCATGGATCGGAGCCAGGCCCAATCCGGACAAGCTCCGACGGCGCACAGTATTTTCGCGTTCGTGACCCAGAGGGGAACCTGATCGCGTTCGTCCATCGCGCACCCTCAAAAATCGACAGCCCTGCGTCCAAACAGATCAGTTCGCACCTGATCCACGCGGGTTTCGTCGTTAAAAACTTGGCAGCCGAGAATCGTTTTTACGTAGATCTCCTCGGCTTTCGTCTTTACTGGTACGGCGGATTCAAAGACGACGGCACCGACTGGTATGAACTTCAGCTCCCCGACGGTCCTGACTGGATCGAATACATGCTCAACATTCCTGCAAACGCCGATCATAAGGAACTCGGGGTGCAGAATCATTTCTCATTCGGCGTCAAAGATGTTCACGCCGCAGCGAACGAGCTTCGTTCAAGTGGATTGAAAACTTTTGATGGGCCCGAGGTAGGCCGCGATGGAAAAGATAGTCTCGATGCCTACGATCCGGACGGAACCCGCGTTGAAATCATGGAGTACACGCCCGTGCAAAAACCATGCTGCCACCCTTATACAGCCGACCATCCCAAGCCTTGATGGACCTCACATGATTCTTCGCAGATTGCGTCGCGCGCGCTCCCACTCGCGCATATTCCTCAAGGCAGCAGCCCATACACGAGTACGCTGTTGCTGGCCGGCACATATACCCGGCCGTTCGCAATTGTGGGATTAACCCGTGCAATCGCTCGGGTCGCGACCTTGTCACGCGCGGCATTTTGCGTGGTGTCGTAGTACTCCTCGGTAAGATCGTTGGCGTTATAAGCCCAGAGTACCGGCACAGCCGTATCGTATTGCAGCATCCACACGATGCCGTTACTGGTTCCGTTCGCCGAAATCATGGCGGCAGGACT
Source organism: uncultured Acidobacteriota bacterium (assembly GCA_963712365.1). Taxonomy (GTDB): domain Bacteria; phylum Acidobacteriota; class Terriglobia; order Terriglobales; family Acidobacteriaceae; genus Sulfotelmatobacter. The sequence goes on along the minus strand of CAVQHO010000013.1, from coordinate 79,638 downwards.
CCGCATGACGACGTTCCCCGTCGACGATGCGGTCGTGGGCAGCAATCCATTGTTCAGTGTGAACATCTTCGGAAAGTCGTGCTGTCCAAAGATATATACGTTGCCATTGAAGTAGCTCGGAGTATTCCAGATACCATTCGACGTTCCGCCAGCGACAGATGGCTCAATCGCGCCTACGATGTATTGCACGATATTGTCGCTGCTCACCTGGTAACCTCCCAGATTGTCGCGGTTCATCACATAGATCGTTCCTTCTTTGCCGCCACCGACCATGAGGTGTGGATTATTTCCCGGCTGGTCCGGCAGCAGCAACACCCCACCGGAGGAAACGTCCCAGTCATTCTTGTTGAGAGTCACGTAATTGCTTGGCGTGTAGTAGTCGGCGAGCGTCAGGCTTCCGGCATTCGGTCTCAACTTCAGTGCCGATTGCGCAAAGTCGGTCACATTGTCGAATGTCCCGTTTCCGGTTAACACGAAAATGTTTCCGTCTGCATCCGCCGCAAGGCCGCCACCCATTTGCCACACGCCGCCTAATCCGCCATTCGGCGTGGAATTGTAGACATACTTTTGCGCTAGCGTTTGAGAATCGTAACCGAGAACCCAGCCGTGATAGGGCTGCGTGTCCTGATTCGAGGCCGTAGCCATGTAGACCACGCTATTCGTATCCTGCGATGACTGCGAAAGCAGCAAGCCCGGCCTGGAATTTTCCTTTTGCGGATCGAACTCCAGCACGCCATTCACGCTTCCTTCGCCAGTGCCCGGGACTGATGCCTCGATAATTTTCGGTCCGCCAAACTTCTCCTGACCCGTAGCGATGTCCAGGGCATGCAGCCGGTGAACATACGTTCCTGTGCAGGTATCCGTCGGATTTTCCAGAGTTCGCGCTTCCACATACATCGTATTTGTGTTGGGATCAATCACCGGCGTGGGCGTAACACCAATGATCTGGACGTTCGCATCTACACATGACCCCGGCACCGGCACGACGGTAGGTGGATCAACGAAGCTGGTTTTCCAGAGCGGGCCTGTCTGCACGAGCCCATCGGCATCGTAGGCGTACACAGTGTCGTTCGCAGTCGCGAAATATACGACGTTGTGGCTTCCAGTGGTTCCGTTTAGAGGAAGCGGAACATAGACATTGGATGCGTAGAGAGGTTGTGTTTGTACGGTTCCGTCAACGGGATAAGAAAACAGTTTGCCGAAGCTGTTGACGTTGACATTTTGCGGAGTCAACACCGTTTCCTGTAAGTTCTGTCCCGTGCGGGCGTTGTCATTTTTATTCGTGTACACGCCGAAGGCTGTGTTGATTGCGTTGCACGTGACCGTTACCGTCACGTTCGCATTCGCGGTTCCGCTGCTGTTGCCTAAAGAGCAGGTCTGGCCGGAAGGCTGAGTAAGAACGGTGACGTTGTACGTGGCGCCTGAAACGATCTGTGTCGCGAAGGGAAAGGTTCCGTTTGCGGTGATAGTCAGATTGTCGCCGCCATTGTCCTGTAGTACCAATGTGCCCGTGAGTCCCGAAACTGCAGCGCTGATCGTGAAGCCGCCAGACGTCGCAGCACAAGTCACCGAAACTGCAACATCTGCCGTAGCCGTTCCGCTGCTGTTGCTGCCTAACGAGCAGGTTTGACCCGAAGGCTGAGTGAGAACGCTGACGCTGTATGTGGCTCCTGCCGCAATCTGCGTGGCGAACGGATGGCTTCCGTTCGTAGTAATCGTCAAGTTATCGCTGGCATTGTCCTGCAGGACCAAGGTTCCCGTTAGGCCTGTTACTGTGGCGCTGACGGTGAAGTTGCCGGACGCGGCGCAAGTCACAGCGACTATGACATTCGCGCTAGCCGTGCCAGTGCTATTACTGCCCAACGAACAACTTTCGCCTGTTGGCTGCGTGAGAACCGTGATCTTGTAAGTAGCGCCGCTGCTCACCGGGTTGGTGAACATGAACGTGCCGTTCCCGCTGATGGTTAAATCGTTGCCACCGTTGTTCTGCAGCACCAGCGTCCCGCTTGAAAATCCCGTTACCGCGGCGCCAATGGTAAAGGTGGGGGGCGGGGTTGTTTTGGGTCCCGCGCCGCCACCGCAGGTGGCTGAAGAGAGTACTGCCAATACTAAGGCTACCAAGACGAAGAACTTCAAATGGCGCATTGTGTGATTCGGTCCATTCTCCCGCCGCCAGATCAAGCGGACGCGCCCCAATTGCGCCAAACTCTACGATAAGTATGCGGACGCGTCAAGACGCAATAACTTGCAACATCTCTACTAGCAAGAGCAGGTGTCGGAAGAACTGTACTTACATCTAGTTACTGTGTGCGTTTTCGACGTCGGAGTCACCGGTACCTGACACACGGCTTTGGCCAAGGACGGCGAATTGCGGCTCCGCCGTCCTTTACCGTCGCAACTTAGTGCTTAGAGCAGATCGCTGAATGGAGTGGCCGTGGTGATTCGTTTAGCAGCGAGCGTCCCCGTAAATGTAACTGCCACCTGTCCGGTTGTGTCGTACGCTGTCAGCGTAAAGGTCCCGGAGTACGCATTTCCGTTTGGGTGCAATTTCACTTTTTCAATCAGTTGGGCGCCGCCAGTCGGGTTGCCGATGCCGCTGGGTGCATTTGCGGTGTCATTCCCCTGCCAGGGAATGTGATTAAGTAAATAATTGAGTTTTCCAGTGCGAGTCCAGACTCCCATGCAGATATTACCGTCCTGCGCCGGACGGGCGGATTCCATGATCTCCGTTCCATCGCTGTGCCAAACCAAGACAGCGTTGTCGATCACGCCGGAGAACGGCGCGCCGTTCATTGTCTCGGCGGTGAAGACCACATGCCACATCCCGACAATGGAAGGTTCCTGATCATCAAGTGCAACCCGGATCAGCGACGGTTGCGATCTCTCGAATCCGGGTTCCCACCTTGAAGGCTTGATTGGTTTGTTTGGAAGTCCACATTGGGCAATTGCCCCAGGGACCACCGCAAAGAGAAGCGCCAGTGCGCCCATCGATAACGCAGATCTACAGAAGCTCGTTCGCATCGACTTATCCTCCTGGTCGCATGAATCCTGAATCTCAAGCGACCTCGTTACTTCAAAGGTTTGACTTGCGCTCGGCATCCTGGCGGAAGCGGCTATTTAGGGCAATGCACTCTGGTGAAGATTGGTAAAGCCGAGGTAAATTCGCAACTTCTTCAGTAACCTGCGGTTGGATAGAAGTTTGAGAACAGTGGTATAGTTTCCGCGATCTCAAAGAAGCGAGACTGTTGTGGCTGTTCACCGCTTTGGGGATTTCGAGTTAGATCCCTCCCGCTTCGAGCTCCGACGACATGGACGCGTCGTGAAGCTTGAGCGCATCCCCATGGACCTGCTCATCCTGCTTGTTCAAAAGGATGGCAGCATCACATCCCGCCAGGAAATTATCGAGCGACTGTGGGGTAAGGACGTGTTCGTCGATACCGAACACGGGATTAACACTGCAATCCGCAAAATCAGGCGCGCCTTGCGGGACGACCGCGAGCGACCGCAGTTCGTCCGAACTGTCACCGGCAAGGGCTATTGCTTTGTGGGTCGCAGCAACGGCAGCCCAGCCGCGGCGGTCGACGGGGCAGTCGTTTCCCCGGAGTCTGCTACCGCGGTGATACCTACTCCATTCGTACCTTCACCCAATTCCTCAACGATTTCGCCGCCAGCCTCCAGGCGACTTTCGCTGATTCGTTCCGCCTCCTTGCGCTCTCGTTTGGGAATTGCCGCTCTGCTTCTCTGCCTTGCAGCCGGTGCACTACTCGCGTTCAGCAAAGAGCATGTGGCCAGAAAAATCCTTTCACTGGATGATGCACCCCAGATTCATTCGATTGCGGTGCTTCCACTGGTGAATGTCTCTGGCGACGCTTCGCAGGAGTATTTCGCGGACGGGATGACTGACGAATTGACGACTGATCTTGCCAAGAACTTACGCGTTATTTCTCGTACTTCGGCCATGCGGTACAAAGGTACAGGCCGCAAGCTGAGCGAGATAGCGCGGGAACTCGGCGTCGATGGCATCCTGGAAGGTTCGGTGTCTCGGTCCGAAGGCCACGTTCATATAACTGTGCAGTTGATCTATGCTCCCACTGACACCCATGTCTGGGCGGAGAGTTATGACCGATCCTTGAACGATGTGGTGTCGCTGCCGTCGGAGATGTCGCAGGCGATCGCGAAAGAGTTGAAGGTGACCGCGGCACGTTCTCCACAGCGATTCATTAGTCCCGAAGCTCACGATGCCTACCTGCAAGGGCGCTATTATTTTCTTGGGTCACGCTTTGAACAAAGCAAAGATCACTTCCAGGAAGCTGTTGAGCTTCAGCCCGACTACGCGGCAGCCTGGGCAGGCCTCGCCAATAGTTACGGAGCTATGGCCAAGAGCGGCCAGAGGCCCCAGCAAGAGGTGGTCGCGAAAGTACGCGCTAGTGCTGAAAGAGCGGTCGAACTAGACGACTCGCTTGGGGAAGCTCACCATGCATTGAGCGCGTACTACCTCTTCGACAGCTGGGAGTTTCAGCGTGCGGAGGCGGAGTCGCGACGCGCCATCGAACTCGATCCGAAGCTTGCCGAAGCCTACCACATTCGTTGTTACATTCTGTTCGCTTTGAACCGTGATGACGAGGCTGTGCAGGCGCAAAAACGGGCGAGCGAGATAGAACCTTTTCCTGCGCAGTGGACGTTGGGTTACGCGTATGTTCTCTCCCATCGGTATGACGATGCGATCCGCGAACTGAAAACCCAGGCTGCCGTTCAGCGAACCCAGTCCGTGCAATTCCGGTTATCTAGTGCTTACCGCTTCAAAGGGGATTTCAAGGACGCGGCAGAGCAACTAGAGAGTGGCTTTCTAACCGCTGGCGATAAGGGCTCGGCCGATTCAGTCCGTTATGCGTTTGAACGAGGCGGAGATACAGCAGTACAAGAATGGCTCCTGCGGCAGGATCTGAACAAGAAAGCCAAAAAATACGTTTCGTCTCTCAACCTGGCGTATGACTATGCCCGGCTGGCGCGACGGGAAGAAACCCTTAGCGCCCTCGAAGACGCTTTTCGAGAACGTGCTCCAGGGCTTGTTTTCTTGCAGAAAGAACCGGACTTTGACTTTCTTCACTCCGATCCACGCTATGAAGCCTTAGTTAAAAAGATTGGTCTACCTCCACTGCACTGACTTGCCCGCGCCACGACCATCGGACCTCTCCGGTTCTGTCCCTTCTCAAAATGGATGTTCTTCGGGTCACCATCTCGGTCGCGGTCACATCAGCATTCGAGTTTCGTCTTTTCGAGGCAGCAATTGCCAGCTACATGACCCTTTGATCTGCTAGTGGACCACCCGCGCAGGTTTCGAGATAACAGAACTCGCCCAGGGTCCTGTCACTAAAGTCATCTCGTCTCCGCTGCTCAAGTCCCCCAAAATGGTTCAGGGAGTGTCGCGGCTGACTCGACCGGGCATTGCAATCGCTAATGCCCCGGAGCGCCCGCGGCAAACAATTGCACCATGGGGAAGTTGCTATTTGTAAACACAAACCGAACTAACGGCATTTTCGGAGTGCTCATTTGCGCTGCCCTGGTCGCTGCAGGCGTGGGTCTCGGTCTCGAGCACAACTATCCCGGGATTCTCCTCGTGCCCGCCGGATTGTTTGGCGGCAAATTCTGTTTGAAACTCGCCACCATGCGTTCCGAACTCTACGAAAAGGGTTTCATTAACGCCAGTTGTTTCGGCTCCGTGAGTGCTCGCTACGCCGACCTTCAGTCCATCTCTCGCTATGGCGTTCGGGTCAACGGCGTCCTCAACACTCACGTTTACTTCGTCACAAAGTCTGGCGAAAGAGTTGTGATTGCCAGAGAGTCGATCCGACAGGACGACAAGATGATCCAACTCGTCAGCCATGCCTGCGGATCGCTGGCCAGTGCATGGATGAACACTTTGGAGCATCAGAACGAGGTGGTCTGGATAGCAGATAAAACCGGCCCAATTCTTCGGCTTCGCAAAGATGGCGTCGTATTCAAAGGCAAAATGGGAGCCGATGAGTTTATCCCCCTGAACGATCTGCAACTGAAACCGGGACCACTCACGCTAGTCGACGTTTGCCGCGGTGATGCAAAAGTAGTCAGGCTCAACTACGCCGACCGGAACTTTTTCGTAGGCGAGACGCTCGTCGCCATGCTGCGTGAAAAGCAGCGCAATCCCACAGCAACGCCATCGCTGGAGCCGGGCAAGCGGGTGATGTCAGCGGGCGCATCCAAGTAGACGGCAAACAAGCAGCCTGCGCTCGCGCTGCAAAAGGTCTGAAACGATTGTCAGTGACCCGATGAGAACTTATCGATTCTGCTTCTCGTTCCGTTGCTGACTTCCTATAGCCCATCTCCTTCATCTGTTGTGCCGCGAGCACGTCGATACCTTAGTGGCGCCCATCGTCCGGTAGAAGCCCGGCCTGCTTCCCGTCTGGCAAACAAGAACTACCTCGTCACACAAACTGCAGATTTCTGTTGAGAGCTCGTGCTGAAATAAATATCGAGGCATCTCCCGCTGCACCTTTGCGAATCGTCGCTCCCTATGAGGCCCGCTTTGCCGGCGGTAACTTCGTAGACACGGCGTTGAACCGGAGTTCGGTCGATCCCTTCAGACCGTTGCCAACGATGTGCGCGTCTCCGACGGTACAAGCCTGTATGATGATCCGGATTTTCGCTGCATTGTCGCGCTCGCATAATACTTCGAGGTGAATCGGATGATTAAGGCCGTAGGATCCCAATTTTGCACCACGATATTGTTTTTATCGGCGGCGTGGTCTCAGGCGAACCCTAACCAGGTAGCCCTTCTCAAATGGTACCCGGTTAACACCGTGGCCTCCTTTGCAGTCGGACATGCTCCATGGGCGGCGGCCTTCGATGGATCGAGTATCTGGGTAACGAACTTTCCCGATAGCACTGTGACCCGGTTACGCGCGAGTGACGGTTTGTTGTTGGGTACCTATCCCACTGGCACCGGTCCAACCGCGATGGCATTCGATGGCGCCAACCTGTGGGTCGCCAACTCCGGCAGCAATTCCGTTACGAAAATCCGCGGGCAGGATGGCGATGTCCTGGGAACATTCCCCGTTGGCGATACTCCAGATGGCATCGCTTTCGATGGTTCAAATGTATGGGTTGCCAACGGATTCGGTAACACCGTCACAAAATTACGGGCTTCCGATGGTCAGCTTCTCGGAACATTCCCAGTCGGGAAAGAACCGGCGTGCGTTGCGTTTGATGGAACGAATATCTGGGTGAATAACTTTGTGAGTGGGACCGTGACAAAACTTCGCGCCAGCGATGGGAAGAATATGGGAGAGTTTCACACTGGCGCTGGCGCAGAAGCTATCGCGTTTGACGGAGCGAATATGTGGATTACGAACAGTGACGCCGACAGCGTAACGAAACTGAGGGCATCGGATGGAGCTTTGTTAGGAACATTTCCCGTGGGCCTTACTCCGTCCGGTATCGTATTTGATGGGAAATACATGTGGGTCACCAACTACCGAAGTAGCAACGTCATGAAATTGCGATTGGCCGACGGAAAACTCCTCGGAACCTTTCCGACCGGCGAAGAGCCGCTGGTTCCTTGCTTTGATGGAGCTAACATCTGGGTCCCCAGCAGTGACGATAATCTGGTTTCCAAAATGTGAGCAGGCGGGCCTCCACCAGTAGTGCCGGCATCGACGCAGAGAGTTCCGCTGTCAGCCCTGCTATTTCTTAGCCAGTTTCGCGGGCAATGGATTATCCGGCCGCTCGGAATCCCAGAAGATCGAAACAATCCACCAGCGCTTGCCGTCATTCAGTAGTTGAAACGAGTTCACGCCGCGTTCAAACGGTTTGTCTCCCACACTCCGATGCGACTCGTAACTGCTGAGCACCTGTGCCATCCCGCCATAACTTTCCGGCCGGTTGACGATCGCGTTCTCGTAAAAGGGACTTTTCGAGAACACCGCGCCGGCATCGCGGATAAACTCTTCCTCGCTCCACGAAATAATGAACGTCGATCCGTCCGGTGCTTTTCCTACCTGCGTGAATCGAGCCTGCGGAAGAAATAGCGAGCGGAAGCGGTTCCAGTCACGCGGGCCCGCAGGCCCGGAAATCGCATCGTAGGCGGCATGCATGATGGCGTCGATGGACTTCACATCGTCGATCTTCGGCGATGGCACCTTCGTCGCCAGGTCGGCAGCCGAAATCATCGGTAGCGTCGAGGGCATCTCCGAGCGCTTGCCCTTTTCACCACTCTGGCCAACCGCCGCACCAACAAAAAGCGCAGGCACAACCAGAATTGAAAGTCTCTTGCTCCGCCATTTCATTCGTCCCTCCTCCGTAAAGACCTGCCCAAATTTTCTGGACCAAGTCCCTTCAATCCTTCGTGAACACTTGTAAGCGCTTTTGCCCGAAGCTCAGGATAATGGCCAAAACTGCACCAAGTGTGGTGCAGTCGCCCTATGCAAGTCCTTATTCCGCAATATTTTACCCCTAAGTCGTTTAGAAAGAAGATTTTGCGAGCCGAAGTGGCATCCACCTTAACTTAAGTCCAGCAATTCCAAGATTTTACGGAAATAGATACTCACTCGGCTTGCTTGCTGATATTCAGAAGTACGCCGATGCAAGCCAGAGTCACGAACAATGACGAACCGCCATACGAAACCAGCGGTAGCGGGATGCCCTTGGTAGGCATCATGCCAAGCACGACGCTGATGTTGATGAACGCCTGCAGCACAACCATGATGGTGATGCCCACTGCGAGGTAGCGTCCGAAGACATCCTGAGTTCGCCACGAAGCACGCATGCCACGCCACAGAAAAACGGCGAACAGGGCTACGACGAACACAGCTCCCACCAGTCCGAGTTCCTCGGCAGTCACGGCAAATATGAAGTCGGTGTGCGGCTCCGGAAGATAAAACAGCTTCTGCTTCCCTTCCATCAGACCGGTTCCGGTGATGCCACCTGTGCCCACGGCGATGAGCGATTGAATGATGTGGAAGCCAGTCTTCTGCCGGTCCGCATACGGATTCATGAATGCCAATATGCGGTCACGCCGCCACGCCACATGAAAGATCAGCAGATACAGCGGGAGCAACGATGCTCCGAAGGCGTATCCAAAGTAGCGAAGCCGCATGCCGGCCACGTACAGGATGCACGCCGCAATTCCGGCGCAAGCAATCGCCGTCCCAAGATCGGGCTGAAGCACGATCAGTCCGAGAAACATCACGACCGGGGCGGCGGCAGGCAGCAGCGTGTTGCGCACGTCGTCCATGGTTCTCGAGCGGCTTTCCAGAAAGTAAGCCAGGAAAAGCACAAGCACGGGCTTGGCGAGTTCCGAAGGCTGGAACGAAAAGCCTCCGGCATGGATCCAGCGATGCGTATTGTGAGAACGATCGAGGAAGAAAACCGAGATCAGCAGCAGTGTGGTCACGCCCATCAGCGAGAACACGATTGCGGGATGCTTGTATCGCCGGTAGTCGACGCGCATGGTCACCACCATGGCGATCAATCCCGCCACGGCGCAGATCAGTTGCTTCGAGAGGAAGGCGTACGGAGATCCGAAACGTTCGCGGGCCATCACGGCAGATGCGGAGAAAACCATGACGAGCCCCAAGAAAACCAGCAACATCGTGACGGTAAACAACCAGCGGTCGACACTCACGCGCTTCGCCATGGGAATTTTCATTTCAACACGGACTTGCCGAGACGCCGAACGAGAATTGTTGATTGTTGAAGATTGATGTTGCTGATTTTGGTACACGACGCTCATCGTCCTTGAGCGAGGCAAAAACGGATAAAGGTTAGACCGAGAAAGACGCCGCTTAGGATGAAAGGGTGACCGGTGCGGCTGACAACGACTGGACGACCTCTTTAAAAACTTTGCCGCGGTGCTCGTAGCTTCTGAACTGATCGAAGCTGGCACAGGCGGGGGCGAGTAGGACGACGTCTCCGCTCTGCGCCGCTGCGCTGGCCTTTCGGAGGGCGCTCTCCAAAGTTTCGGCGTGAATGACTTCCGGCCCGCCATCCTTCGTCGAAACGATCTGCGACTCGATCTTGCCCGCAGCCGCGCCGATGGTGTACACCCGCTTCACTCGCTCGCGCAGCAAGTGGTTCAGCAGGGTGTAGTCGCTTCCCTTGTCCTTGCCGCCGAGGATGAGATGGATGTTGCCGGGAAAGGACTCGATCGCCTTGATCGTCGCATCCACGTTGGTGGCCTTTGAGTCGTTGTAGTAGCCGACACCCCGGATCGTCGCCACGAATTCGAGACGGTGTTCGACGGCCTTGAACCTCTTCACCGCATCGCGAATTTTTTCCGGCGCACATCCCATGAGCACGCCCGAGCAGACGGCTGCGAGGACGTTTTCAAGATTGTGCGCGCCCTTCAGCGGAATATCCGAAACTTGCAGGATCTCGCGCTGGCCGCTCGCGTCGCGAAACAGAATCTTCCCTTCGTGCACCCACGCGCCTTGCGTCACCTCTTTTTGACGGCTGAACCAGAAAACCTGCGCACGAGTTCGACTGCTCATCGCCACGCAAGTTTTGTCGTCGGCATTAAGAACGGCGAAGTCTTCCGGTTGCTGGTTTTCGAAAAGCCGGGCCTTCGCGTTTACATAAATCTCGAATGTATGGTGACGATCGAGATGATCCGGAGTGACGTTCAAAACGACGGCGATCTTCGGACGAAAAGTCTGAATAGTCTCCAGTTGGAAGCTCGACACTTCCAGGACGATCACGGTTTCCGGATTCGCGCGTTCGGTCAGCGCGATCGCAGGCGTGCCAATATTGCCGCCGACGAGGGTCGTAAATCCTCCCGCGGTCATGATCTCCCCGGCCAGCGTGGTCGTGGTGGTCTTGCCATTCGATCCGGTGATGCCAATGATTGGTCCAGGCAAGAATTGCGCCGCCAGTTCGATCTCTCCAATGACGGCCTCGCCCATGGCTCGGGCTTGCTGCAGCAACGGCGCGTCGACCGGAACGCCGGGCGACACCACGATCAAGTCTTGGCCGCGGAAGGTACGCTCGCCGTGGCCTCCGGTCTCGACCGCGATGCCGTTGTCGAGCAATATAGGGATTTCATTGCGCAGCTCGTCGCCACTCTTGGTGTCGGACACGGAAACCTTGGCCCCGTGTTTCTTCAGAAAAAGAGCGGAGGCGACCCCGGACTTCCCGAGGCCGACCACGAGCACGCGTTTCCCGTTCAGTTCCATCGCTATCTATCACACCACAGATGCGTTCATTGAACGAACCAGACGGCAAAGAATTCTATCGTGGAATATGGGCCAAGACTTACCTCAATTTCAGTGTCGTCAGGGCAAAGAGGGCGAAGATCAGGGACGCGATCCAGAAGCGGACGATGACCTTCGACTCCGACCATCCCAGCAGCTCGAAGTGGTGGTGAATCGGAGCCATTTTGAAGATTCGTTTTTTGCGAAGTTTGTACGAGCCTACTTGCAGAATTACCGATAGCGCCTCGAGCACGAACACTCCACCAATGAAAGGCAGAAGCAGTTCCTGCTTGATGATGACAGCGACGGTACCGATGGCGCCACCCAGTGCGAGTGATCCGACGTCGCCCATGAATACTTCGGCAGGATGTGCGTTGTACCAAAGAAACCCGATCGATGCTCCCACCATGGCGCCGCAGAAGATGGTCAACTCGCCGACCTGCGGCATCCGCTGCAACTCGAGATACGTCGCAAAAGTCGCGTGCCCGCTGACGTATGTGAGCACCGTGAGAGCGCCCGCAGCGATGACGGTGCATCCAATCGCCAATCCATCCAAGCCATCGGTGAGATTCACGGCATTGCTGGATCCGACGATAACGAGCGCCACGAATGCCATGAACGGCAGGAACGCGAGCGGCCAGAGATGCGGATTGCGCTCCAGCGTTCCGACTACCAGATCGGGATGAAACTGCTTGAAGAATGGCACGATCAACTTAGTGGAGTACATGCCGTACGTCTGCATGGCGATCAGCGTAGAAGCGATCACAATGCTGGCGGTGATCTGCAGTCCGAGTTTGGCGCGCCCGGTGAGTCCGAGATTGCGGCGATGCGTGACCTTGGTGTAGTCGTCAGTAAAGCCGATGGCTGCAAACGCACAGGTGGAGAAGACGGCGATCCACACGAAGCGATTGCTGAGGTCGGCCCAAAGTAAGGTGGGTACGACGATGGCGATGACGATCAACAGTCCGCCCATGGTGGGCGTGCCCGCCTTCTTCTGGTGCCCTTTTGGCCCTTCCTCGCGGATGTACTGACCGATCTGGAAATCACGCAGACGGCCGATGACGAGGGGACCTACGATCAATGCGGTAAACAAAGCGGTAAGACTGGCAAACGCAGTGCGAAACGTGACGTACCGGAAAATACGAAAAGGTGCGACGTAGTGCTGCAGCTTAATGAATAGCAGCCAATAGAGCAATCAGCCTCCGTAGATCTTCAGATGTCGAGCGGCGCTTTTAGCCTTTAGCTCTTGGCCTTTGGCTCTTAATTTGTAGCTCTCAGCTTTGGTCAACTCTGCCTGTACTTAAAACGCCACCTATTGTTCATTGACGTTACCCTTTGTTTGCCAGGCTTCCAGGGCTTTTTCAAGCTTCACGCCACGCGACGCCTTCAGCAGGACGACGTCGCCATCGCGAGTCTCGCGGGCTAGCCAATCACCGGCTTCTTCTGGAGTCTTCACAAATTCAGCCTGAACTCCTGCTTGCTTCGCGCCGTTCACCATCGCCTGCGCCAAGCCACGCACGCCAAGCACGATCTCGATTTTCTTCGCGGCGGCGTGTTCGCCGGCGGCGCGATGCATCTCTTCGCCGAGCGGACCGAGTTCCAGCATTTCTCCGGCGACAACGATGTGCCGCTTCGCCTTCATTGCAGCAAGCGCATCGATCATGGCGTTGAGAGCTTTCGGATTGGAATTGTAGCAATCGTTGATGACGGTGATGTTACCCAACTGGAGAACCTGCCCTCGCTTATCCGCAGGCTTCAAAGTCGAGAGCGCTGCGACAGCTTCTACCAGAGTCATGGAGCGAGCCATGCCAACCGAAACCGCCGCCAGTGCATTCAGAATATTGTGATCGCCGACAAGAGGGAGTGTGGCCGGCTGGCGCGCTCCGGCGGTGACCACGTCAAACCGGGAGCCTTCCGCTCCACATGACTCTACGTTTTCTGCGCGGATGTCGGCCGTCGCATGCGCACCATAGCGGATTACTTTGCCTTTGAAGTCTCGTCCGAATTGCGAGACATATTCATCATCTGCGTTGAGCACGGCGGTCCCATTCGCCGGAAGAGATTCGATCAGCTCGTATTTTGCGCGAGCAATTCCGGCGAGAGAATCGAAGAACTCAAGGTGTACGGGAGCGACGTTCGTCACAACGCCGATCTCAGGCTGCGCAATCTTTGCCAGCGCGCGGATTTCTCCGGCGTGTGACATCCCCATTTCGATTACTGCAACATCGTGTTCAGGTTCAATCTTAAGGAGCATCAGGGGCAATCCGAAATGATTGTTGAAGTTTCCCTCCGACTTGAGCACACGAAATTTCGTGCTAAGAACGTGAGCGATCGCCTCCTTGGTAGTCGTCTTCCCTGCCGAACCAGTGACCCCGATCAACGGCTTGCCCCACACTTTACGCACTGCCATCGCGAGGGCTTGGAGGGCGACAAGTGTATCGTCGACGGCGAGCAGCCGGGTCTTGTCAGTAAACCGCTCCAACTGATCTTTTCGCACGACAGCGGCGACGGCTCCTCGTTCGAAAGCTGCGGCGACGAAATCATGGCCGTCGAGACGATCGCCTTTGACAGCGAAGAAGAGTTCACCGGAACTGACGGTGCGTGAGTCAATGGAATAACCCTGCGCGATGTCGTCAGGGAATCCAGTGGAGGCGCTCGCCGAGGTGAATTCGGCAATCTTAGAGAGTTTCAATTTCATGCCCGATGCTCCGATGTGGCGGCCTCACAATCGAATCCATTTGCCTTCAGTACCTGGCGGGCCACATCGACATCGTCGAATGGATTCGCGCCTTCGCGCGTGACCTGGATTTTCTCGTGGCCTTTGCCGGCGAGAAGAACGATGTCACCGGGAAGAGCCTCGCCGATTGCAAAAGAGATTGCCTTCCGCCGATCGACCTCGACTGAATACTTCACACCGGTCTTTTGAAGTCCGACAAGAGAGTCATTAATAATGGCGCGCGGATCTTCACTTCTGGGGTTGTCGGAGGTGAGCACGACAAGGTCGCTGCCGCGCCCAGCGGCTTCGCCCATCATCGGACGCTTGGCCCGATCGCGATCTCCACCGCAACCAAAAACAGTGATGACGCGCCCCGACGCTCCGTCACGCGAGACAAACTCACGAGCCAACGCCGTCAGGTTGCGCAGAGCATCATCGGTGTGGGCATAGTCCACGACGACGGTGAAGGGCTGACCGCAGTCGACGCGCTGGAATCTTCCGGGCACGTGGGTCAACGATGCTATCCCGCCGGAGATCGACTTGCCATCGCAGCCTCGCGCGAAACAGGCGGCGGATGCAGCGAGAATGTTATAGACGTTCACCCGCCCGATTAACGGAGAGAAAATCGCGAGCTTCTCTTGCGGCGTAACCAGGTCGAAGCGAGTGCCGCGGGGAGCGATGTCGACTTTTTCGGCGTGGAAGTCGCCGCGTTGCCATCCGTACGTCAACAACACGGAGCTGCGCTTGCGGCTGAACTCCGCCAGCTTGGCTCCATACTCGTCGTCAACATTGGTGACGGCGGCGCGAGGAGCGTCGGTGCCGCAACCCTGGAAAAGAATCTTCTTGGCGTCAAAGTATTCTTCCATGGTGCGGTGATAGTCGAGGTGGTCGCGGGTCAGATTCGTGAAGACAGCTACGTCGAACGGAACACCATAAACCCGTTCTTGAGCAAGAGCGTGGGAAGAAACCTCCATCACGGCGTCGGAGACGCCCAGGCCAACAGCCTCGTTGAACAGGCGCGCCAGTTCGAGAGCCTCCGGGGTTGTGTGCGGAGCGGGATATGTTTTTCCGGCGACGTGATACTCGATGGTCCCGATGAGAGCGCTTTTTCGTCCCGCAGCGGTGAGAATCGCTTCGATCAGAAATGCAGTTGTGCTCTTCCCGTTGGTTCCGGTAATTCCGGTGACCGCAATACGTTCCGCCGGGCGCTTGTAGAAATTCTCGCTGACCCGCGCTAGCGCGCGCCTCCCATGCGGAACCAGGGCCCAAGCCACTCCTTCGCGCTGCTTCTCGGCTGCTGAGTCGGTGATGATCGCGACTGCGCCCGACTGAATCGCTTGATCGATAAAGCGGTTACCGTCAGACGTTTCGCCGCGCATGGCAACGAAAGCGCTTCCAGGTTTCACGCGGCGCGAGTCGTATTCCACACTGGTGACGTCCGGATTCCCGCTTTGCGCTAGAAATTCCGCGCCATCCAGCAACTGTTGGAAGGTCATTGCTCGGAATTATAGGGCAGGAAAGCGGGCATCCAAATGCTGTAACCACGAAGGATACGAAGTTTCACGAAGAAAACTCCTAAACGGAATGGAGACTACCTCGACGCAGTATTCTGGCGCGCACGCATTACGAAGGTCATTTTTGCGGCTGAAAGAGGCGCGCTACATTACCTTCATGAGCACCGGAACGGGATCTGCGAAATACAAGTGCGCACAATGTGAGCAGTCCGAAAGCTCTTGCGAGTGCGAGAAATTCTGCTGTCTATGTCAATCGGTCATTGACGTTCGCATCTGCAACGACGGTCTGATGTATTGCGAGCCTTGCCGCACGGCGTGCGATTACAAGACTTCGAGTTAACTTCGCGCAACTTTCGTCTGCCGATCTACCTTCAAATGGGCGAGTGATAGAACATTCTGGATCGCTTCTCATCAGTTTTCCAATGCGATAATCCGGTCTTAGTCGTGTAACGCACACCGAACAAAATCGTTACTGCTGAACGGATCAGGTTCGTTCATTGGCAAGCCCCTCTCATTTGAGCGAGAATAGAATGTTTGCGGGCTGATGGGCTTTTTCCGCGCCCTCTTACAGGAGAGTCCTTGATGGCGACCACGATGCACGTCAGCGACGTAGCCGAGTTGCTGAGTGAAGGCCGGACGCACTTCAATCTTTCGCCGGCGGTGCTGGTCGAGCACGCGATTCGGCGCGATGAAGCGAAGCTTGCGGCCAATGGCGCGATCGTCGGCTACACAAACCGAACAGGCCGGTCGCCGAAAGATAAGTTCATCGTGAAAGACGAGATGACCGCGCACACCGTGGCCTGGGGTGCGGTGAATGCTCCATTCGAACCGGAGAAGTTCGATGCGCTATACACGCGCGTGATGGAGCATCTGCGTGGGAGAGAGTTGTATGTGCAGGACCTGTTTTGCGGTGCCGACCCTGCGTACCGGCTGCCCGTCCGCATGGTGAATGAATACGCTTGGCACAACCTGTTTGTGCGACAGCTGTTCCTGCGACCGACGGCACAAGAACTGAGAAATCATCGCCCGGAGTTCACAGTCATATCGGCCCCCGAGTTCAAAGCCGATCCGAAACGCGACGGGGTGAATTCCGAAGTATTCGTCCTCTTGAACTTCATGCGTCGGACGGTGCTGATTGGCGGCACATCGTACGCCGGGGAAATGAAGAAGTGCATCTTCAGCGTGATGAATTTTCTGCTGCCTCCGCGAAATGTGTTCCCCATGCACTGCTCGGCTAACGTGGGCCACAACGGGGTGAGCGCGCTGTTTTTTGGACTATCCGGCACCGGAAAGACAACACTCTCGGCAGACCCATCGCGCGACCTGGTCGGCGACGATGAACACGGATGGAGCGCCGACGGAGTCTTCAATTTCGAGGGCGGCTGCTACGCGAAGTGCATCAAGCTGTCAAAGCGGAATGAGCCACAAATATGGAACGCGTTGAGATTCGGGTGCGTGCTGGAAAACGTGTCGCTCGACTCTCATACGCGGATTCCCGACTATGACGATGACAGTCGAACGGAAAATACGCGCGCGGCTTACCCGGTCGAGTTCATCGATAACGCCGTGATTCCGGGGATCGCCGGCCATCCTAAGAACGTAGTGTTTCTGACCGCAGACGCGTTCGGCGTGCTGCCCCCGATATCGAGACTTTCTCCAGAGCAGGCGATGTACCACTTTTTGTCCGGGTACACCGCGAAGGTGGCGGGGACCGAAGCGGGGATCAAGGAACCATCGGCCACGTTCTCGACATGCTTCGGCTCTCCGTTTCTTCCTTTGCCCCCGAAAACCTATGCTGAGATGCTGGGTCGCCGCCTGCGTGAGCACAACGCACAATGCTGGCTGGTCAATACAGGCTGGCAAGGCGGACCATATGGGGTGGGCAAGCGCATGAGCATTCCCCATACGCGGGCGATGGTCGATGCCGCGGTTGAGGGTGAGTTGATCCGGCAGGAGTTTGAGATCGAACCCACATTCGGATTCAGCATCCCGAAGTTTTGTCACGGAGTGCCCCCGCAGGTTCTGAATCCGCGGAACGCATGGCCAGACAAGGCTGCATACGACAAAGCTGCAGAAGATCTGCGGAACCGGTTCGCCAAGAACTTCGAGAACTTCGACGCTCCGCCTGAGGTGAAAGCCGCTGGTCCCAGGCCTCAGAAGTAGCCGAGACTGGTTGCGCGATCTCTCAAGCCCTCTTGAGCAGCCGGCTGACCCATATCAAGAAGACAGCTCCAACGATCGCGACGAGGATGGTGCCAATGGTGCCGGCAACGTGGATCCCGAAAAGGCCCAACAAGTGTCCGCCCACAATGACCCCGACGATACCCAGGACGATGTCCATAACAGGGCCGTAGCCGCCGCCCGTCATGATTTTTCCGGCGGCCCATCCCGCAATCAGGCCAACCAGCATCCACCAGACAAATAACATCAGCATGGCTGCTCCTCTTGTAGCTTGAGGCTGAGGGCCGAGACTGCGATTTTCCGGGAAACGAAGAGAAGGAAACGGGACGAGAGCAGGCGAACCGCTAGTCGGTGTCAAACTCTGAGACAAGTTCCGTGGTTAAATCAAAATTATGTTCGCGCGCAAGATTCGAGTTGAGTACGAGACTGAGGGTCAGAGGCTTGCTTGTCCGTTGAAATGGCTCGACTCTTTTTCCATGAGAAATTTTACTAACGCGAGCGTGTTTGATGATACTCTTCCGCTTTCCGACGGACAGATGGAGATAGGAAGTGCGGTGCCCTTGGACCAACTCAAGGACGCGATGGAGGATTGGTTCAGGCGGAAGGGCTATCTCGCCAAGGAGTCACAATTGTTACTGGCGGAGAAATAACGGAAGCGTGACACTAGCGCAGGGGATGTCTGTTGCGTTGTCACATTTTCTCGGTTTATAAATCTTATCCAAGCGTGAACGAACGGTTCACGCGAATTGTCACAGGCTGTGGGGACTTTTTGACGCATCAAGGCGGTACAGGAACCTTTGAGCTAGAACGGACCCAGCGTTTTCAATCACTTGTGTCGGATTGCAGAATGGAATAAGAGTTGCTGTAAAAACTGAGGAGGTGCTTCGTGAGCTTTAAGCTATTGCAGTTCTCCCCCCAGGAAAGCACCCGCGTCATTCGTATGCAGGCGATTCCAGAGCAATGGAGTGGACCGGCAGCTTGCTCGTCAGACATAGGGTTTTTAAAACTCTGGGTCGAAGACGAACAGACGATTGTAGGAAAGCGGATTAACTGGGGCGCTATCTCAGGCCTGGCTCTATCCCTGGCAGTAAGTGCTGGTTTTTGGATGTTGGTAGGGGTTACCGTCGAAAAAGTTATGAAGTAAATCGGTTCGAGTCCCAGAATTTAAACGGGTCGACGCCAGAGCGTCGGCCCGTTTCTTATTTAAGACCTACTTGTCGTAGCGCAACAGAGACATAACGTTGTATTGCTTAAGTTTGTCTCGGCCTTTAAGAAAATCCAGCTCTACAACAAAGCCGAGTCCGGCGACTCTTCCTCCCAAGGATTCGGCTAACTTGGCCGTGGCTTCGGCAGTGCCGCCGGTCGCCAGCAGGTCGTCGACGATGAGCACACGCTGCCCTTTCTGAATCGCGTCCTTGTGAATCTCCAGGCTGTTGGTGCCGTACTCGAGGGCGTAGTCATACTTTACACACTCGGCTGGGAGTTTCCCCGGCTTGCGGACAGGGACGAAGCCGGCATTGAGCCGATATGCCAGCGCCGGCGCGAAAATGAACCCGCGAGCTTCCATTCCCAAGACGAGATCGACGTCCTGGGAGATGTAGTGTTCCGAAAGCTTGTCGATCAGGGTCGCCAAGCCCGTTTTGTCCTTCAAGAGCGTGGTGATGTCGTAAAAGAGAATGCCCTTCTTGGGAAAATCCGGGACTTCGCGGATCAGGCTTTTCAGGTAATCGGCAGACAGCGCCGATGGGGAAGTAGACATCTACCAGGCTCCTTCAATGCGAAATGAATTGAGACCCGCCGTAGGGCTGGCTTCTGAAACTTCAACGTTATCGACGCGAGCGGCTCGAGGCCCTTCGCGCAAACGCGAATGCAGTCCGGCTAATTGATCTCGCGTACCTTGCGCCAGAACTTCGACGCTCCCATCGTGATTGTTACGAACCCATCCGGCGATCCCCAGCATGTGAGCTTCGCGTTCGACGAACCAGCGGAAGCCGACACCCTGGACACGTCCACGAACAATGAAGCGACGGCTTCCAATCGGCTTTTCGGAGGAGGTCATACACTGCGACTGAGTTCAGATTGTTGATTTCAGGATTGATGATTGAGAAATCAAATCTCAGTTCGTTCCGAGTTCAATCTGAAATCGCTTTACGCCCTGGACAGATACGCGCCTTCCGAGGTGTCAACTTTGATCTTCTCGCCTTCGTTGATGAACGGTGGAACCTGAACGACCAGGCCAGTCTCGGTCCGGGCAGCCTTGGTCACGCTGGAAGCGGTGGCGCTCTTCAACCCAGGCTCGGTTTCGACCACTGTCAGGATCACGGTCTGGGGCAATTCGATACCGACCGCTTTTCCGTCAAAGAACTCGACCTTGATCTCGAGGTTCGGAATGAGATATTCGACCGCATCACCCAGGATGTCTTTGGTGAGGTGGGTTTGTTCGTAGTTTGCCGTATCCATGAAGTAGTAGCTGTCGCCGTCGGCGTACAGAAACTGCATATCAACTTCGTCGACATTGATCTTTTCGATTGGGTCAGGCGAGCGGAAGCGATGCTCAAACATGGCTCCGGTGCGCAAATTGCGCAGCTTGGCCTGAATGAAGGCGCGCAGGTTGCCGGGCGTACGATGCTCGACGCTGAACACGGAATGCAGATCATTATTGTGCTTGATGATCATGCCGGGGCGGAGTTGGGTCGCAGGGATCGACATCGCTTGGCAAAGTCTCCTTGTACGATTGCGGTTTTGAAGCCGGAGGAAGGCGGGCACGCCTCATTTTTCCGCCGACACGAGGGCTAAATCGTGATTTTACACCGACCTGCACTGGAAAGGAAACCTTTGCCCCAGCCAAGCTCATCGAAGACGAGCGGCTCAACGTTGAGAATGAGCCTTTCGAGCCGCCGAATTAGGGACTAAAATTCAATGCGGAACCGTTGGACTTTTAGAACCCACCCAGGTTCTGGACGGACGACAGAAAGAGGTCATCATCATGAGCAGCGGACGTTATGAATCTTCAGCGGCAACAAATATGGGAACCGCCATCACATTCCTTCTGATCGGATTGGGCGCTGGGGCGCTGGCCGGTCTGTTGCTCGCGCCCAAGACGGGCAAACAACTTCGTCGCGATCTGCAGCGCGGGTACGAGGACGCGAAGGATAATTTTGATGATTGGGCTGACGAAGCGAAGGACCGCGTTCGGGAAGTGGGCGATCGCGTTCGGGATGTCGCCAGCAGGGGCGCTGACCTTGCAGACGAACTGCGCGAGCGCGCGGAACCTCTGCGCAAGGTGATGAAGAGAACCTAGTCGCTCGCCCTAGTTTAAGGCAAACCTCGGATTCACCAGTCCATCATCAGCGGTCAGCATACTTGGTAGCCGCATTGCTGACCGCTGAAAATCTTTGATAGAGCTGACAGTCTTCAATACAACCGAAAGTCGACCTGAACCGCGATTCGCGTCGCAACGGATTGTCCGTTCAACATAGCTGGACGGAAGCGCCAGCGATTGACTGCCTCAATGGCCTTCTGATCGAGCCCCATTCCCAGGCTTTGGCTGACCCGGATGTCGTAGGGATGGCCGTCTTTTCCAACAACAAGGATCAGCAGCACGATGCCCTGGTGCTTCGTCTTGCGAGCCTCTTCGGAGAATCCGGGCTCGGGGCTGTAGATTGCCTCGGGTACCGAAACTCCATTTCGTCCCGCAGGATAGATTCCCGGTGAACCCTCTCCCACATGCGCACCAGTGGACGATCCCATGCCGTCACAGCACCCTTCGCCAACTCCTCCCGGGCCGCCCGGTCCATTCGAGAGCCAGCGCGAGAACGCGGAGGAGGGATCGCCGATTTGTCCTTCGTTCGGAAACTTGATATCGGGTGCAACTACGACGGTTTGTTCCGTGGCGAGCTTCGGCATCTCTTTCGGGACGATTACTGTGGGGGCAACAATTTGAGGGTCCAACGATGCGCGCGGAATGATGCCGCGTGACGCCGGCACTGGATCATGATTGCCGCCGCCTCCCCCGTTGTGTCCAGAAAAAGTCAGGGCCAGATCGCTGATATGCGGCATTCGCCGCGCGATGTCAGGAGTGTTATGAATCACAGAGGTCGTGAGGTAGATGACAAAGCCGAGAAGGATTGCCTGGCCCAAAAGTGAAATGAGGAAGGTCTCGCGCGTGTGGGAGGGATTTCTGTTTTCTTCGCGCAGTACCGAGAACAGCCCCGAGCTCTGATCCAGAGACGCAGCAGTCATAACGCGCTCCTGTGTGGGTTGTGCCGGCGAAATCGGCCCGACATGGCGTGAGACGCTGAGGAACGCAAAAAGGATTCCCCGGCCTGCGTGATCGGCGCGATTTCTTGGTGCGGTCGACTGCTGGGAATGGAACTGTGCGACCGCAGCATGCGCGCGCTACACCCCGGCGACGCACCTACCAAAAATTATTTAAAGATGCCGGAGAAGAAACCTTTCACGTGGCCGAGGAAGCCGCGTCGCTGTGCTTTAGGCTCTTCTTTTTTATCTTTGTCTGGCGGGGGCGGAGCTTGGACTACGGGATCCATGTGGATGGGAACCTCCGATGAGGTCTCGACCGGCAACTCTTTCATCTCTTGGATGGGTGCCGGCGGCGCGCTGGCGCGCAAGCGATCTTTCGCGCTGAAAACCAGCGGCGCATTGAGCTCAGCAGTAGCGTCGTCGGGCTTGGAGTCCGGCACCTCGACATTCTCCGACCCCTTCGACAACCCCGCTTGAGTAGATGGCGAGCCCGTATCCGGAGCGCTCGCGGCACTTGTCGAGCCTGCTCCGACCGTGACCTTCGCGGGCAGTTGAGCGTCGGGCACTGGGGTTGCGGGGGTATTGCTGGTCCGCAACACGGGCGGCGGAGGCGGGCAACCGCATTCGAGCGGGACGTCGGTATCCACCTTATCGATCTGTCCGGAGTGGAAGACAGCCTGTTCCGCCGGTCTCACCTGATAAATACGAGTGCCCATCAATTCGGACACGACAGCCGACGAGGTGTTGCCCATCAGGCCGCGAACGCACGTGTTACCGTGCGAGTCCGCGCTGATTGCGACGTGAAATTCTCCCGGTCCGGCGAACATGATGCGGAAGTCCGGCGTCAGGATCGCATCCGCCGAAGATGATAAAGAGTAATGGGCTTCGATCGCGCCCGTCCCCATGCCGAACATCAAGTCGCGCTTGGTTTCGGACGGGGTCACTGACAAAGTGGTGCCCGGGCACACGCGCACTTCGCCGCCGCGCGGCAGATGCAGAATCGTGGTGTCAGATCCGGCGGTCACGGAGGATCCCGCCGCAATACGGCTCGCGTCGACCACCGTCGGACCGGCTGCTCCCGATACAGGAACAACAGCCGCTTCACTGGATAAAGAAAATCCGGGTGCGGTTTCAAGGGGCTTTGAAGATTTCTTGTTGGCGTTAACATCCTCCGGCGGCTTGAGCCGGACCATCAACCGATTTCCAGTACCATCCCACGAGTGACCGTAAGGCGCGAGCAGATCGAGGACGATGCGCGTTACGGGTGGCTGATTTTGGAACTGGCGAATGCGGACTGCAAGAATATTCTCTTTCTCTACTTCGATCCGAGTGCGGGGTACGGCCATGCGCGAATTGGGCAGATCGATCACCATGCGCGGGGGATTATCGAGCGTCTGAATCTCGGGAAATACAGGGCCGTTTGAGAGAATTTCAACCGCAGGTACACCCTTTTCATGGACGATGCGGACACTCCGGATGACGCGCGCAGGTCCGAAGGATTGGGCAACCGTAACGGACGCCAGCAGCCCAAGCGTGATGGCGCACGCAAATCTGGTCAGGGATCGGGGCACAACTAATCCTTGAAATGTGTGGTTGTTCAAACCATACCATTTTGTAAGGGATACAGAGAAGTATGAAGAGCGGCGCGGCAAACTACAGGGCAACGACTTAGGTGCAATGAATTTGCTCACACCTGATACGCAATCGAAGTAAGCCGAAATTCTGGGTGGGCAAGCGTCAACCAGTTAAGGTTCAGGAAGGAACTCGTACTCTTCGATCACGGCCGCCACGCCCACCTTGCCGTCATCTCTTCCGTTCTCCACCCTTACTACACGACCTTTGCACTGCACCCGGATGCTTTCGGTGAGCGTGATTTCGGGCGGTAAGGTGAGAGTGAATCCTATGCTGGAACCGTTGGCAACGGCCGAGTCAAGATAGAAGCAAATGCCCCGAGCGCTAACGTCGCGGATCTGGGCATTTTCAATTTCAGACGAGTGATCGCGCACAACAGTTACAGGTACTCGGAGCGCAAAACGTCGTGCAGCCCTTTTTTCCTGCTGGGGCTCGGCCATGCATCCTCCCAAAGTGGCGCTCAAAGATGCTGACAGGAAGCATGCGCTGCCACCGCCGTCCCGGTCAATACCACGCTCGGGTTACCGGGTGGCCCGTTCAGGTGAGAGCCTGAGAGGTACATAAAGGCAAAACGGCCAGCGGCAACGATCGCGGGCCAGACGCTAGTGCCTTTAGGACTGCGACAAATGGCCCTTAATCCTGGTGTAAGCTCATTAAAGGAGCGCGGTAACTTGATTTTCGTTCTCGACAACTACGATTCCTTCACCTACAACCTTGTCCAATACATCGGCGAGCTCGGAAGCAAGGTCGAAGTACGCCGCAATGATGAAGTGACGGTTACGGACATCGAACAGATGCACCCCGACCGAATCGTGGTCTCTCCGGGACCGTGCACTCCGCACGAAGCCGGAATCAGCGTGGAGTTGATCCGGCACTTTGCCGGGAAGATACCGGTCCTGGGAGTCTGCCTTGGGCATCAGGCCATCGGCGAAGCTTTCGGCGGGCATGTCGTGCGGGCTCCACACCTCATGCACGGTAAAACCAGCCCGGTGGTGCATGACAACCGAACTGTTTTTCGCGGACTCTCGATGCCGATGACCGCCACACGTTATCACTCACTGATCGTCGAAGAGAAAGATCTGCCTTCCGATCTCGAAGTCAGCGCCTGGACTACCGAAAAAGATGGAAAGCGAACCATCATGGGTCTGCGTCATCGCAAGTTTCCTGTCGAGGGAGTGCAATTCCATCCCGAAAGTGTGCTGACGCAGGACGGAAAGAAATTGGTCGAGAACTTTCTGAACCTGTGATCGCCGATGATCAGCTACCGTTCCATTCGCCCAAGCGCCGCCAATGCCGAATTTGTCGACTGTTACTGGCTGCTGCAAGGCACGTCGACGCCTGAAGACATCCAACGGATTGTTCCTGACGGGCGCCCAGAGCTGATCATCCATCTGGGAAATCCTTTCGCTCATCAACGCGGGACAATCTGGGAGCCTCAACCGGAATGCTTTTTTGTAGGTCAGATCAGCGGGCCGATGCTGCTGCGTCCTGCTGGCCCGACCAATACTTTGGGAATTCGCTTTCAGCCTCACGGAGCGAGCCGAATGTTCCGCCTTCCGCTTGAGGAGTTAAGCGGAAGAAGCGTCCCTCTCAGCGAGTTGTCGCCAGCGCTCAATCGAGAGCTAAGCGGAGTCAGGGACCTCGGTACCACTGCATTGCAGATCAATCACGTCGATCGAGTCCTTCAGGGACGCTTCTCGCGCAATGCGAAGAAAGACCGCATCGTGGAAGCAGCGGTGTCGCAAATCATAGCTGCAGGAGGAGTGGTTGAGACCGGCCTGTTGGCCGATCGACTGGGAATAAGCCTGCGCCAACTGCAGCGGCGATTTAACGACGAAGTTGGAATCGGGCCGAAGCTGCTGGGCCGCATTCAACGCTTTCAGCGAGTCTTCTGGGCGCTGGAATCTTCTTCCGATTGGGTCGATGTTGCGGTGCAGTGCGGCTACTTCGACCAGGCTCACCTGATCAACGATTTCCGAGGCTTCGCGGGCGAGGCGCCAGCCTCACTACCGTCTCCGCAAACGGATCTTGCTTTCCATTTTCTGCAAAGCTCGTCAAAGAACACCAAGAAGATGTCGCATTTTTCCAAGACTAGCCCGCCCGAAGATCGATAGACTTCGCCCTCGTGGAGGAAAACTATGAAGATTCTGCTCGCCGGAATTCTCTCGGTCGGTGCGACATTTTTCTGTAGTCCGATGGACACCATGCAGAACGTTCCGCCGGGCAAGATGGTCATCGTGAATGCAGCCGAGGCAAAGTGGAAGCACGATGCCGGCGATCCAACAGGATCGCAAACCATCATCCTGCGGGAAGACCCGGGGACCCAGAGCGTCGAACTGTTAGCCCGCTATCCCGCGGGACACGTGTTCCCGCCACACTGGCATAGTTCGAACGAACGGGTCCTTCTTCTTGAAGGGCGGCTTTCGATTCAGAACGAAAAAACGGTGGAATATCTAGATCCGGGCGGGTTCGCTTACTTGCCGGCAACGCAGCCGCAGAAGATGGCCTGCGTCTCGCGGACACGCTGCAGCTTTTATGTGTACTGGGATGGCAAACTCGACTTCCACAAAGTCGAAGGCCAGTGATGTAGGGGTGTGAGGCTACTGAGAGCCCCTCGCCATGTCAACGGCCCTGAGGAGCGCTTGCGCCTTATTCATGGATTCCTGAAACTCGGCCGCAGGATCGGAATCGGCCACGATACCGGCTCCGGCCTGCAAATAAGCTTTCTTGCCCTTCATCAGCATAGTGCGAATACCAATGCACGAATCCAGGTTCCCGGCAAAATCCGCGTAGAGCACGGAGCCGCCGTAGATACCCCGGCGCGTCGGTTCCAGTTCCTCGATAATCTGCATGGCGCGGACTTTTGGCGCACCGCTGAGCGTGCCCGCAGGAAAGCAGGCGGCGAACGCATCGAGCGCGTCGAGATCCTTTCGCAACGTGCCTTCGAGAGCCGAGACCAGGTGCATGACGTGTGAGTAGCGCTCGACGTACATCAAGTCTTTGACCTTCACTGAGCCGTATTCACTGACGCGTCCAAGATCGTTGCGGCCGAGGTCGACTAACATCACGTGTTCAGCGCGCTCCTTCTCATCCTGAAGCATCTTATGTTCGAGCTGCGAATCTTCGGCATCGTCGCGGCCTCGCGGATGCGTGCCGGCGATAGGGCGATATTCGAGCTTGCGTCCGGTAACGCGAACCAGCATCTCAGGGGAAGATCCCAGGATGTGCGTGTCGCCGGAGCGCAGGAAATAAAGATAGGGCGACGGATTTACCTGGCGCAGCGCCCGGTACAAATCGAAGGGTTCGACCCCGGGAACGAAGTCAAGGCGCTGCGAAAACACCACCTGAAAGATGTCTCCGGCAGCGATGTACTCCTTGCATCGCTCCACGCCTTTGCGAAAAGCGTCGGGGCGCGTGCCTGAGTGCACCTTCACTTTGCCGTTCTTTGACTTCCCGGATTTGCGCCAGAGGGCGGTGCTGAGTCCGCCGGCCAGCTTCCGTTCAAGCGCCGCAATGTCGCGTAACGCGCGGTCGTAGGCTTTTCGAGGAGACTCGGCCGCGACGTCGGCGACAGCAACGATGTGGATCTGGTGGCGCAGGTGATCGAAGGCCAGCAGCCGGTCGAAGAACATCAGCTCGGCGTCTGGCAGGGCGAGGTCATCCTTGGCGTGTTCACCGATCTTTTCCAGTTGCCGGATGACGTCGTAGGCGAAATATCCTACGGCTCCGGCGAGGAACGGCGGCAGTCCCGGAATGCTTGCGGGATGATGCTCGCGCAGCAGTCGCTTGACAACATTGAAAACGTTTTCTTTCAGCACCTCGCGCTTCCGGCCTCGCTGAATTTCAACCGACCCTTTGCGAGCCTCGACGAGCATGTACGGCCGCGCTCCGAGGAAGGTGTACCGGCCAATCTGCTCGCCGCGCTCCACAGACTCCAGCAGGAAGGCATGTGGCTCGTCGTGGGCGATGGCCAGAAATGCTGAGACTGGCGTAAGCAGGTCGGCACTGACGGACTTCACCACTGGGACCAGTGTGGCTTCCCGGGCTAAACGCGAAAACTCTTTGAAATCAGGCTGGAGCATGGGTTTGAAGTGCTCAATTATAGGGGACGGGTGTGGCGTCAGTTGTCAGTTGGAGGTCTCTTGGACCAAACAGCCTCTAACGTTGCCCGGTCCAGGCCTTTCGCTGGGCTATGCGGAGAGTGGAGGACGCGTCCTTGGCACCATCGACCGACGAGCAAACTTTCGTCACTTGTCGGCCATGGCTGAATGGCTAGAATCTTATGTATCCCGAGCATTATGAACATTTTGTATGGCTCGTTGGATCGGTTGGCGGCTGGTTACCTATCACCCGTACGGAATAAATGACGACGAATGGAAGAGTCCGATGAGTTCGGATATCTCCGGGTAGCCGGAACTTGAACATATGCGAGTGAAATTCTGGGGAGTACGTGGCTCAACGCCCACTCCGCAATCCGAAAACATGCGCTATGGAGGCAATACCTCCTGCGTCGAAGTGCGCGTCGGAGACCAGATTTACATCTTCGACTGCGGCACCGGCTTTCGGGTACTGGGGCATCAACTCAAGCGGGAATTTGGCGACAAGCCGTTCGCGGCACATGTCTTTGTTTCGCACTTTCACTGGGATCATATTCAGGGCATGCCGTTCTTCCGTCCGCTATACGAAAATCCGCTGAGCCGTTTCTCGTTTCACTCTTCCGGGCGTACGCGAGGCATTCAACAGGTGATGGCCGAGCAGATGGCGTCGCCCTACTTCCCTGTCGATCTCGGCATGATGCGGGCGAAGCGAGACTTCTGCAACATTGAGAATGGATGCATCGATATGGAAGATGGCATCCGCATCAAGACTGCGTGGCTGAATCATCCGCAGGGCTGCCTGGGATTTCGAATCGAAACGAAGGAAGGCGTGCTGGTCTACGCAACCGACAACGAACCCGGCGACGCTACCTTCGACAAAGGCGTTCGCAAGCTTGCGGAAGGCGCCGACATCCTCATCTACGACGCACAATATCTGCCAGAGGAATACGACGCTCGCCGACGCGGCTGGGGACACAGTCACTGGCGCGAAGCTGTGAACGTCGTCATGGAAAGCGGCGCAAAAGAATTGATCCTTTACCACCACGATCCGGAGCATACCGACGACATCGTGGATAAAGTCGTTACCGACGCTCGCAGCTACTATCCCAATGTTCGCGGCGCTGCCGAGGGACTAGAAATCCAGCTGTAACACTCCCGGCAAAAAGCATTCACCACAAAGGGCACGAAGGTTCACGAAGGAATTTTTTGCGTTTGAGACCTTCTTGATACTTCGTGTCCTTTGTAGATTTTCATCCCATGTTAAACTTCCGCGTCAAAACGACTCCCAGGAATACTGATGCTCCGAGTGGCATGGTTGTCTTTGCTGTCGCTTGCACTATCGGCTCCCGCTTTTTCTCAAGCCCCCGACATTGCTGAGCGTGGATCGGTGGAAGCGATCGCTGCTGCTACTACCGATCCTCACTTCGTGTCTCCGTGGGTTTCCTATGTCCCCCAGTCCGAAAGGGTCCCATCGCCCGAGAAATTCTTCGGGCGGATCATGGGCGCCCCCGGAGAACTCGTCGGCACCGAGAAATCTTACGCATACGCGCGCGCACTGGCTGCTGCAAGCCCGCGGGTGCGAGTCTTTACAATCGGCCACAGCGAAGAAGGGCGCGAGATACTGATGATTGCGGTCTCCGATGAAGCGGGGATTCGTGATCTCGATCGCATTAAAGCCGCCACCGCAGCTCTTGCGGATCCGCGACGAACGGACAAAGCCGCCGCTGAAAAGCTGATTGCTGACGCACGTCCCGTCTATTACTTCAACGCCGCGTTGCATTCAGACGAAACCGGATCGACGGAAGCAGTTCTGGAACTTGCGTACCGGCTGGCGGTGTCCGAGCAACCGATGATCCGCCACGTCCGGGAGCAACTAGTCGTACTAATCAATCCGATTTCAAATCCGGATGGACGCGACAAGATGGTGGATTGGTTCTACCGTTATCTGAAAGGCAAGACCGACCGCTCCACACTTCCGCGACAATCGCCCCCATACTGGTCGAAGTACACATTCGTCGATATCAACCGCGACACGCACCAGCAAACGATGGAGACGACGAAGGCCGTCCATCGCATGTTCCACGAGTGGCATCCTACGGTCGTCCACGACCTGCACGAGGGCATGCCGCTCATGATGACGTGGAATGGCACCGGCCCTTACAATCCGAATATCGATCCGATCACGTATAGCGAGTTCCTGGAACTAAGTTTTCGCGAAGTGGAATCGATGACGGCGATCGGCATGCCTGGTGTTTCCACCTGGAACTTTGGAGAAGCATTCGCGCATCTCTATCTCGATTCCGTGGCGATGAACCACAACAGCATTGGGCGCGGCTACGAGACGTTTGGCAACGGCAGCGCGGAGACAGAAAAGCGCTCCATTTCGACCTATGCGACGCAGAGGCAGTGGTATCAACTGTCGCCTCCTCCGAGCGAAGTGACGTGGTCCGCGCGCGACAATCTCAACTACCAGGAAACAGGCGCCCTGGTGGCGCTCGAAGAAACAGCGCGCCAGTCGAAGGAGATGCTACGCAACTTCTACAAGAAGAGCTGGAACTCGTGGCAGAAGGGCCTGACAGAGCCCCCTTACGCGTTTCTGATTCCGCAGGATCAGGGTGATCCGGCGCGCGTGGCACAAATGGTCGGACGCCTCATCGGCCAGCACATTGAAGTCAGCCAGGCACGCAATGCGATTCAACTCCATGAAGGAAGCTATCCGGCAGGAACGTTCGTCGTACGGCTCGACCAGCCATACCGGAACTATGCGGTCGACTTGCTCACAGCGCAAAATTATCCGAAGAACGGCGAGGCCCCATACGATGATGTCTCGTGGGAATTACCGGCGCACTATCACCTGCAAGCGATTCCAACTGGTGACCCAGCGATTCGCGATCTCGCGGCAACGCCGCTCACGGAAACTCCGCACATAAGCGGGCATATCTCCGGCACCGGTGCGGTCTATTTGTTGAAGGACACGGGCCAGGAATCATTCTTGGCGGCGCGTTATCGCCTTGCACAATTCGAAATTCAAATTGCAGAGCGATCCTTTGAAGAAGATGCTGTGGAATTTCCCGCCGGTTCGTGGATTGTTGCCGATCAGCCGGGATTGAACGATGCTCTGCAATCGGCCACCTCCGAACTTGGACTCGACTTCGTCCAGGTTTCTGCCCGTCCCGATGTTCCACACCACACCGCGAAGGCGCCGCGCATTGGTGTTTGGGTTCCATGGGCCGACACCGATTCAATCGGATGGATTCGTTACTCTCTCGATCAGCGCAAAGTGCCGTACACGTATCTACGCGATGAGGACATTCGCGCCGGAAACTTGCGGTCGCGCATCGATGTGCTGCTCTACGGGCACGTGGATCTTGAACTGGCGGAACAGATTGAAGGATTGCCCAAATCCTGGTCGCCGATGCCTTTCAAGAAAACCGCGCAGACTCCAAGTTTCGGCACTCCTGCGGAATCCGACGACATCACGGGCGGAATCGGCTACGAAGGGCTAGCCGAGATCCAGAAGTTTGTGGACGATGGCGGATTGATGGTGACGCTGGGCAGCGGCACTGCTCTGGCGCTTGAAGGAGGATTGGTGCGCTTCGTGCGCAGATCTTCCGGCGGCGTCCCGCGCAATCTTGCCGGCAGCGGCGGTGCATCTTCGGCCGCCGCCTTACAGTCCGCGACAAGAACGCCCGGCGCTCACGTTCGCGTCACGTTTGATCGTCCCGATCATCCTATTGCCTACGGGTATGCGGCGCACACACATGTATTCCGGCAGAACTTCCCGCTCTACAACACTCCACGCCGCTGGCTGCGAATGGCGTACTGCACAACTTGCCTGGACGGTCCAGAAGACCCCAGCGGCATCGTGATGGAGTGGGGAGATTCGCAAGGCAAGCCGCTGGTCGTAAGCGGACAGGTTTGGGGAGAAGAAAATCTGGTGAAGCGTCCCGCGATTCTCGACATGCCAGTGGGTAAAGGGCACATCGTCAGTTTCAACTTCAATCCGATGCACCGCGATCTGAATCGAGGCGATCAGCGCTTGCTGTGGAACGCCATCCTGAACTGGCAAGCAATTCTCGCGATGCAACCGAAAGCAGACGACCTCGGAAAACCCGCTCCCGAGCCGGACGAATAGCTGCACGCCACTGAAAGAAAATTCACCACGAAAGCCATGAAGTTTCCTGAACAAATTCCTTCGTGAAACCTCGTGTCTTTTGTGGTTAAAGGTTTTCCGATCGCAGCACCCCGCCAATCTCACAAGAGATGTCCAATTCTGAAATTTAGTGTCCTTTGTGGTTCGATCGTGCCTTTGGCACAAAGCGCTCTGCTTGCTTCCCTGCCACGAGGGCTCATATACTCTGATCGTTTGCCTGTCTTTAACCGGAAATCGTCCGGTACCGACCCGCAATAATCCCGGAGAACACTCTTATGACGACGATGACTACTCCCGCACAGGTGGATAAAGAAACAAATCCATGGGAGTCGCAGCGCGCTCGCTTCGATCTCGCAGCTCAAAAGCTCAACTTGGACGAAGGCCTCTGGAGGGTGTTGCGGTATCCGAACCGCGAACTCACGGTATACATCCCCGTGCAGATGGATGACGGCCATCTCGAGGTTTTTACCGGGTTCCGTGTGCAGCATTCGATCGCACGCGGGCCGGCGAAGGGCGGCATCCGCTATGCGCCCGACGTAACTCTCGATGAAGTTCGCGCCTTGGCAAGCTGGATGACCTGGAAGTGCGCGGTCGTCAACATCCCTTTCGGCGGTGCAAAGGGCGGAGTCATTTGCGATCCTCATAAAATGTCCATGGGCGAGGTCGAACGCATGACCCGCCGCTACACCTCGGAACTCATCGAATTCATTGGCCCCGAAAAAGATGTTCCCGCCCCAGACGTAAATACCAACGAACAAATCATGGCGTGGATGATGGATACCTACTCCATGCACATGCGGCAAACGGTCACCGCCGTTGTGACCGGAAAGCCGATCAATATTGGGGGATCGCGCGGACGTCGCGAAGCCACCGGGCGTGGCGTGATGGTGGTATGCGATGAAGCTTGCGCCAAGCTGAACATTTCTCGCCAAGGCGCACGCGTTATCGTGCAGGGTTTCGGAAATGTGGGTTCCAACGCTGCCCAGTTGATGCATGAGGCCGGCTACAAAATCATCGGGATCGCCGAAGTGGGTGGTGGTCTTTACAACAAAAACGGCGTCGACCTGAAAGCTCTTGTCGAGTTTCGGCAAAAGAACGGCACCGTACACGGATTCACGGAGGCCGACAAAGCCGAGACGGCTGACCTGCTTACAACGGAGTGCGAAATCCTGATCCCCGCCGCAACTGAAAACGTGATCACCAGTCGTAATGCGGATCGCGTGAAATGCCGCATCCTCGCTGAAGGTGCGAATGGGCCGACCACTTCGGCTGCTGACGATATGCTCAACGACAAAGGCGTTTTTGTGATCCCGGACATTCTGGCGAACGCTGGAGGTGTGACGACCTCGTATTTTGAGTGGGTCCAGGATCGGCAGGGATACTTCTGGAAAGAATCCGTCGTCAACGAGCAGTTGGAAGCCATCATGAAATCATCGTTTGAAGACGTTGTGCGCTATGCTGAGACACACCACGTGAACAACCGAATTGCGGCTTACATGCTCGCGATTGACCGCGTGGCGTACACGATTCGGCAGCGCGGCATTTACGCATAATCGTAGGACCTCTATACGAAAAGGCCTCCCTTAACCGTGAGGCCTTTTCGTTTGCTTGACCATTAGCCGGTCCCTTGTCATGATGGTCAGCGCCACTCGGGCTACAGGGCTTGACGCGTTCGTGTGCCACGAACCTTTCATGCCATAAGAATTGTGAGGCGTCTCAGTCTCAATTGTGCTCTCCGGAGAAACCTGTGAAAAAAAACACGACTTTCCACTTGTGCCTAATTTTGTGCGTCTTTCTCGCCATCACTGTAATGACAGGATGGTCGCAGACTCAACCTCAAGCCGATTCAAGTTCGGATCAAAGTACGACAACCAAGAAGAAGTCGAAGAAATCAAAGAAGGCGGACACAACTTCAGCGGATAGTTCTGCCGCCCCGGCTGACAGCTCGACTACAAAGAAATCGAGAAAGAGCAAGAAAGCTGACGCAGACGCAGCGGCGACAGACAGTTCCACCACATCCGCAGATTCTTCAACGACAAAGAAATCGAGGAAGAGCAAGAAGGCTGACGCAGACGCAGCAGCGACAGACAGTTCCACCACATCCGCAGATTCTTCAACTACGAAGAAATCGAGGAAGAGCAAGAAAGCCGACTCAGACGCAGCCGACAGTTCAGGTATGTCGGCAGACGCTTCGACGACGAAGAAGTCGAAACGAAGCAAAAAATCGGATACCGCGTCCAGCGATGCAGCCAGCGCTTCCGCAGCAGATTCGGCGGCCTCAAAATCGGCAACACCCGCCGCTGATGCCACGGCTGAAACGACTCCTGCGAAGAAAAAAAGAAAGTCGAGTTCTGCGGCTGCCTCCTCCGAGGCGACTCCCGCTGCGTCTTCTGCGCCAGCAGGGGGCTCAATGGCAGCTCCGGCCGCGAAACCTTCCCCAACTACCACCGGGTCGTCTCCTGCAAATACGATGGCGCCCGCAAAGAAAGCGTCGTCCAAACCAGCCCCCACACCGGCCGCCTCAGATTCTGAAATCGCTTCGGCGAAATCCTCGGGCAAAGTCTGGGTGAATCTGGACTCGAAGGTTTATCACAAAAGCGGACGATGGTACGGCAAGACGAAGAGCGGCAAATTCATGACGGAAGACGAAGCCAAGGCAGCCGGCTACAAGGCCTCTGAAAGTGATTAATCCCATTTCCTAAGGAGACAACTATGAACAGACAAACTTCCATCTCTCGCATTCTCGTTCTGTTGGCTGCGGTCGCTCTGCTGAGTTCGTCGGGTGTGGCGCAGGCGGCCGGATCCGCAGCAGCCTCGAAGTCGGCCACGGCACAGGCGGCGTCAGCGGACCTGCTCGACATCAACTCTGCAACCAAGGATCAGCTCGATGCGCTCCCAGGCATCGGAGAAAAATATTCGCAGAAGATCATCGACGGCCGCCCCTACAAAGCCAAGACCGACTTAGTGCGAAAGAAAATAATTCCCCAAGCGACCTATAGCAAGATCAAGGACAAGATCATCGCCAAGCAGAAGTAAAGAGTGAGGGCGGGGTTTCATCATCAACTCCGCCCGTCATTCTCCTCATTGAGCGTTCGCTTACCGAAAGGAGTTTTCGTATGGGTCTCTTGGACAATTTGGAAGGCATGGCAGCAAGCAGATTGGCTGGCAGTAATCCGCAGGCTGCGGCCATTTTGCAGATGATACAAAGTCATCCCGGCGGAATTTCAGGATTGGTACAAGCGTTTCAGAGCAACGGTCTTGGAGGAGTCATCAATTCATGGATCAGTACCGGCCAGAATCAGCCAGTCAGCTCCGGACAGGTTCAACAGGCGCTCGGACCGAATGCGGTAAAGGATGTGGCGCAGAAACTTGGGATTTCTCCCGAGGAGGCGAGTTCAACCTTATCGCAATGGCTTCCCACCGTGGTCGATAAGCTGACGCCGAATGGTTCATTGCCGGATCATTCGAATCTGTTGCAGATGGGCGAGAGCATTCTCGCGTCGCTGGGGAAGACCGGCACAGGCCAGTAATTTAGGACCCTCGTATCGAATCCCGGGAGTCCTCCGAAAATAGAACTCTCGGGTTTTACCTCCATTGCGTTCCCCCTAGTCGTGGCGCATAATCAAATTGTCACCGGCTGGCCACCGGGAGTCTCCCGTAGTGTGAACCTACCGAATTCCATCACGCTGATTCGCATCCTCAGCATTCCTCTGCTGATGTGGATCCTGTCGAGCGCGCGGTTCAGCAGCTTAAATGGCGAACGGGAGTTGATCGCGTCAGCGTTGTTCATCGCAGCATCCATGACAGATGGAATCGATGGCTACCTCGCGCGCAGGCGCGGGCAAGTAACAACAATCGGAATTCTGCTCGACCCCCTTGCGGACAAACTTCTTATCGCAGCCGCGTTCGTGACGCTGGTTCAATTGAATCCGAGTCTCGTGCCGGCGTGGATCGCCGTTGTCGTAATCGGGCGCGAATTTCTGGTCAGCGGTCTGAGATCCATTGCGGCGTCCGAAGGTTTTACCATCGAGGCTAGCGAACTCGGAAAGCTCAAAATGGTCGCGCAGATCGTTTCTGTCGTGGCTGTCATCCTCGATCATCATTGGAAAGAGTGGCCGGTCTTCGGCAGCTATTTCCTACCGGTCCATTGGGTCGCATACCTCGCGATCTGGTTCATGGTGTTCGTCTCGCTGGTATCGGCGATCGACTACTTCGTAGCCTTCTGGTCGAAAATCGACCGGCGTGGAGAAAAGCGCCGGCGTCGTGCCTTTGTTCTCAGTCGGCGCAGAAAGCCTGTGCCGCCGCAGGCTGACCGCGATGTCGCTACCTCCACCTAGCTCGTCCGATCTCGGCTCCACTGATCTGTGCCAAGGCGAGTTCTCGGCAGATGAAAGATCCGTGCTGTTGCGTTTGGCGCACGACTCCATTCTGTCGGCGCTGGAATCTCGCGAAATCTCCTTTGATCCGCCAACACGGCATCTCGGGGAACCGCGCGGAGCATTCACATCGCTCTACCTGCATGACGAGTTGCGGGGATGTGTTGGATACGTTCTCCCGATTGGTCCTGTGTATCGGGCCGTCGCTGAAACTGCCCGGGCGGCTGCGTTCGAGGACACGCGTTTTCCTCCTGTAACGCTCGACGAGGCGCGCGACCTGCAGATCGAACTCAGCATCTTGTCTCCTCCGCAGACGATCTCGCCCGATGCAATTCAGATCGGACGACACGGCCTGATTGTCAGCAGGGGACCTTATCGCGGATTGCTTTTGCCGCAGGTAGCGGCTGAGCGAGGCTGGGACTTCGCGACCTTCCTTGAACAAACCAGCCGGAAGGCCGGCTTGCCGCCAGACGCGTGGCAGCACGGCGCAGCCATCGAGGCGTTCACCGCCGAAGTTTTCGCCGATCCTGCTTTGAAATAGCGACGCAGAAAATAAAACGGGAGCGGTCACCCGCTCCCGGTCTGGGACGTTCGATGATGCGGCAGACTAGTTCGTCGAATCGAGTTCCACTGCGTCTCCGGCATGCACATCTTCAAGAGCGAAGACGACCATTCCGGTTGCCGTGGTATTGGTCACGCCGATGATCACGATTTCGCCAACCGAGCGGCGAGGCAGATCACGCACGTGAATGACAGGTCCGTTCCCCTTGGTGAACATCTTCGGATCAACGGACGGAGTTTTCTTCTGAGTGTCCTCGGCGATCGCTGCCTTGAACGAGAGTGAATCGGCAGGATCGTGCAAGTCCGCTTCATACGAACGGACTGCCCGGAAGTAGTCACCGATCTTCACGCCCTGATTCGATCCCAGGTTGATGTAAAGCTTGTGGCCGGTTCCAAGCTGAGAATCGAAATCTTTGCCCATGACGATGCGTCCCGAGACCTTGCTGGTAGCGGGCAGGAAACGGTCAAAGCGGATTGGGTCATGGAAATTGATCATCTGCTTCTCGGCGAAAGGAATCGTGGTGTCGCCAGGATTGACGCCGTCACACACGTACTCGATCTGTGCAATCGCGGTCTTGTTGCGCGTATCCACGACCTTCACGCGGCCTACTTCTTCGTAGGCCTGTCCAGTTTCCTTCATGAGCTTCTTCTGCCCTGGAAACATTTCGTACTCGTTGGCGTCGCGTAGCGCGCGAATGACTTCGTACTCCGCACCTGCCGTGTATCCAGTCCCCTGGAGATACACGAGGTCGCCGCGCGTAAATTTCGTGGTGGTAGGAGTCTGCAGTCCGCCAGCTACGAAATTCGCATCGGGCAGCATTTGCTTGCTGATAAATCCAGCGCAATACAAGTCGGAATAGGTAGGAGTCTGCACCCGCTGGGTGGGAAAGCTGGCCGTGGTCGGCGCGGTCCCCTGCGGAGCTTCGAGCGGAGCGACTTGCGACCCATTCTGCGCCCACGCTGCCGTGGCAAGCGTTAACACTAACAGTCCTGATATCTTCATGTTACCTCCGGAAAAGGCTCGCTTCGCGTCCTTCTCCCTAGTTAAATGCCAGAAAGGAAAGGCTTCAGCCGGAAGGTAACAAGGGGGTGGGGTAGGGTCAAGGTTACGAGGGTGTTGGGGACCCCGGACCACAGGTTTTTTGCCTTTCCAACGTAATCCCTTGTTGCATAAATAATTAAGGCCCTGTAATAATTCGCCGTTCATCACGTAGCTCACCGAACCCAGAATGATCAGTTCCGTTTCTTCGTACTCACCGCGCCCCCTTCCCCTCCGGCTGCCGCGGGTCTGCGTAGCCGTCATCGGTTCCGACGCTAATGAAATGGCTGAAAAGGCCGAGGGCATAATTCGAGATAACTCTTTTCTGGAGTTCAGGTTAGACTACCTTGCCAAACCAACGCTTGGCCTGCCGAGGATCAAGCGGTTCCTCGAAATGAATCCCGGAACCGTGGTGATTGCGACCTGCCGGCGTGCGGCGAACGGAGGTAAGTTTCGGGGATCGATCGCTTCCCAGCTCGACATACTATCGAAGGCCGTTGCGGCCGGATGCCAGCTAGTCGACGTCGAGTTTCAGACGGCGAGCAAGATCAAGGCTACCCAGTTACAAAAGCTACGTACCAAGGCCGCCCTCGTCCTTTCGTTCCACGATTTCCGGGGTACGAAAAAGCTCGACGAAACCCTCGAGAAGATGCTCGCCTTCCCTGCCGACTATTACAAAGTAGTTAGCACTGCGACGACTCTGTCCGATAACGTCACGATGATCAAGTTCCTGGCGCGGGAGGGAGATCGTCATTCGCTCGTAGGGATGTGTATGGGCGAACAAGGAATCATCAGCCGCGTTCTCGGGGTACGGGCCGGAAGCCAGTTTACGTTCGCGTCCATAGGTACAGGGCAGGAGACCGCTCCGGGACAAGTCACCGCTCAAGAGCTGCGCAGCGTCTACCGGATCGATCAGGTAGACGTGGCTACCCGCGTTTACGGGGTCGTAGGTGACCCGATCGCCCATTCGCTCTCCCCAGCCATCATGAACGCCGCATTTCGACGGGAAAACGTGAATGGCGTTTATTTGGCCCTGCATGCCAAGGTGTTGAAAGACCTGCTGAACTGCGTGAAGGAGATTCCGATCTACGGTTTGAGCGTCACAATGCCGTACAAGCAGACGATCCTGCCAAATCTGGACAATACCGACTCGCACACCAATAAAGTGGGCGCCTGTAACACTGTGGTGCGTGCCCAGGACGGGAAGCTTTACGGCTTTAACACGGACACTGCCGGAATCGTACGCCCGCT
The DNA here is from genome assembly GCA_963712365.1 of uncultured Acidobacteriota bacterium. GTDB lineage: Bacteria > Acidobacteriota > Terriglobia > Terriglobales > Acidobacteriaceae > Sulfotelmatobacter. The sequence continues at coordinate 40,636 of CAVQHO010000013.1, read as the reverse complement.
CGAGCGGCGGCTCAACACGCTCGAAGACGCTCGCATCCTGGTCATTGGAGCGGGAGGCGCGGCCCGCGCTGCTGTTTTCGGACTCAAAGAGCGTGGAGCGGAAGTCTACATCCTCAATCGCACTGCGGCGAAGGCGAAAAAACTGGCGCATCAGGCTCGCGCCCGGATCATGAAACGTCCCGACCTGAAGAAGGCCGCCTTTGACGTCATCATCAACGCTACGCCGGTGGGAATGGGAAATTCACGCGACACGCCGCTTCAGGACAAAGAGATCAACGCCCGCTATGTCTTTGATATGGTGTACGATCCGGCGGAAACGCGCCTGCTGAAACTGGCTAAGGAACGAGGAGCGCAGGTCATTCCCGGCATCGAAATGTTCGTTCACCAGGCAGCGCGGCAATTCGAGATATGGACGGGTAAACCGGCTCCGTGGGATGAGATGCTGCGCGTTGTGCAGCTCGCGCAGCAGGAGCGCTCGAACCAAGCCGCTGCTCAAAAACATGCTGGATGATGCGACTCGGCAAGAAAAAGTTGCATTTTTCAAGGTGCCCAAAGTAAGATGCATACAGGGAGCGCGACTGTAAACGCTTCCGGTGTTTCGCCGGTACCGCCCGTTTTTCCTTACTTCCAAACGCAGTTCAGCTTTGGCGAAAAAAACTCGACGTGAGAGGCGGCTTGGTCCGTCTCCATCCCGGTTCGGAGAGTTCAACATGGCGTGGTACGCGTACTGTCTTACCGAGCATCAAACCCTCCCAAATGGAACCCGCACTCGCCGCCCTTTCTTGCTGGAAGGGATATCAGGGGTTAACGGCGCTGCAGTTCTCAGCTATCCCAGTGGTGAATTCGCAGTAATTGTCAGCGAATACGACCACACAGCCGGTGAACTCGATCACAAAGCGGCAATTGATCACGCTCGAGTAGTGAGCAATTGCTTCCGTAATTCCACAGTCCTTCCTTTCAAGTTTGGAACAGTTTTTGACAGTGATGATGCTCTTCGCCAGGCAGTTCGGGTGAATCGCCGGGCCTTTGGCCTCAGCGTGGCAAGACTTCGCGGCAAATCCGAAATGCACATCAAGTTGGTCGTTCGCGACGGTTCCTTGCGAGAGGCCATGATCGATATCCAGCTGCCCGACACCGTCGGCGGCGATTACCTCTCAAAACTGCGGGTGAAAGCTTCCCGCGAACGCGAGCGACAGACCAAAGCGCGCGCTCTCTCAGTCCAGGTTCACAAGCTGTTCAACCCCCTGGAAGAGGAAGTGAGCTGTAAGAAAGTGGCGCCCGAAGGCATGTTAATCGACATCGCCCATCTCATCGACTCTAAGAGCGTGGAGAAGTACCAAAACCGCTACAGCACCGCCGCCAAGCAGCTTAAGAACTGCGAAGTCGCGATCAGCGGTCCTTGGCCTCCTTACCACTTCCTGCCCGGAAAGCTGCGCACCGTCGCCGGCAATAGCTAGCCTCAATCACATTTCTTTTTAACAGCCCATGGGACTTCCATGGGCTTTGCTTTGTTTGGCATCCACGTGCATTCAATATGCATTGTTATGCACTCGATCGCGCTTGATCGCGCTCCAACATGTCCGCCGCCACAATTTTCTAATTTGATAGGTCCTTCCACCACAACGGTTTACGGACCATCGTGACGAGAATCACAGGATTTCCACAATTTGGCGTAGCAAGTGCTTCTATCCATGTAATCCAAGAGGCGACTACATATGACCTTCACTCTCTTCGACACTCTTCGCAGAATCCCAAATTGCCGTTTCCGCTGGCGGAGCGGCATGCATCGCCTTTCCTGACGTGCCCACCTATGAAGCCTCTTGAAATTTGGCCCCAGAAATGGGGCCATTTTTTTGATTCGCATCAACCCGAGTCGTGATTTTCATCCACCTCAGGTTTCGGTACACTGGCCAGCGACCATGCGAACCTCCCACTTTCGACTAGCCTTGTTTCCGACGATACTCTTCAACATAGCGGTTCCCGCGTTTAGTCAGACAGCGCAGCCGAAACCTGCGACTCCGCCATTCGCGACTCCTCCTCAGATGACGCAGGCTCAACAAGACAATTTTCCCGCCCAATTGATCGCCGATCTCGCCAAGGTCAAAACGGACGCGCTGACCGACGACTACGCTTACAAGCAAGTGGCGCACCTTACCGAGAACATCGGACCACGCCCTAGCGGATCGCTGCAAGCCAAGGCTGCGGTCGACTATGTGGCCGCCGAACTGCGACAACTTGGATTGGAAGTTCAACTGGAAGAAGTGAAGGTTCCTCATTGGGTCCGTGGAGTGGAAACCGCGGAGCTCGTGGAATACGCGGGTCAGACCTCAGGCACTTCACAGAAGATCGTTCTGACCGCGCTTGGAGGAAGCAACGCAACATCGCCCGAGGGCCTCACAGCAGACGTTGTGGTCGTCAACGATTTCGAGCAACTCAAGAAGCTGGGTCGAGACCATATCGCAGGCAAAATCGTTCTGTTTAACGAGATTTTTGACAAACAAAAAGCAGCAGCTGGCCTCTCCTTCGTTTCGTACGGAGAGGCTGTTCGCTACCGCGCCACAGGACCGAAAGCCGCAGCCGACCTGGGTGCTGCGGCCGCTCTAGTCCGCTCCGTGGGCAACGCAGACTACCGGCTTCCCCACACTGGCTTCAGCTTTCCCGCCGGAATACCAGCCGGCGCTGTAACCGCGGAAGACGGAGATTTAATCTCTCATCTCGCTGCCCAAGGCAAACTGCGCATGCATCTGACTTTGACCCCTCAGAAGTTGCCCGATGGGATCGGTCATAACGTGATCGCAGATCTGAAAGGAAGTGAGCATCCAGAACAGCTCGTCGTTGTGTCAGGCCACCTCGACTCGTGGGACCTTGGCACCGGAGCAATCGACGACGCTGCCGGCGTTGCCGTCGCAATGGAAACCGCAGAAATCCTGCAGCGATTGCACCTTCGACCTCGTCGCACCATCCGAGTCATTGCGTGGATGGACGAAGAGAGCGGCGGGGCGGGCAGCCAGACTTATACCAAGGAACATCTGCTCGAGTTTCCAAAGCACGTGGCTGCGATCGAGAGCGATTCGGGCGCGGCCCATCCGCTCGGTTTCGACGTTAAGATGCTCAGCAGCGCGGTCGACCTTCTCCGCCCCGTGTTGAATGTTCTACAGAGCTTCGGCGCCACTGCGATGCAGCCCAGTACTTATCCTCCGGGCGCAGATATTTCCGGAATGTCAGAAGGAGGGGTTCCCGCGCTCGGCATTCTGCAGGATGGGCGCACCTACTTCAATTACCACCACACAGCCGCGGACACTCTCGATAAAGTGGTGCCCAGCGAATTGCGCGAAAATGCCGCTGCCATGGCTGTTATGGGGTATGCGCTGGCCAGCATGAAAGATCCGCTGCCCCGTTAGACCGATTGATTGTGGTAATCGCTTGCGGTCAACCCAACTGCGCGACGTCTACGCAATCGCGCAACCAGCAACATCTTCGGCCGTGCCGGGTTATCACATAGCAGAGCCGCAGGGCTGTGATTCTGATCACGTTAGCCGTGACGAAGCTTTTGGCAGCCTCAGGGACGGTTGACGCATCTTAATTCGGGCGCTTATGATTTTCGTTTGCCCTAAGGACCACGGACGCCTCTGAGTGAGGCGTCCTAAGACTTTGATAAGACGTTTTCAAACCTAAAGTGACATATGGATAAGAAGAAACTCGAAGCATTCAAGAAGAGACTGGAGACGCGGCAGCAGGAATTGCGTCGCACGGTGAATCGTAATCAAGCGGACGGCCGTACCGCGGATGAAGACACTGCGCAGGACATCGCCGACCGCGCTGCCAGCTCCTACACCAAAGAATTTCTGTTCAGCCAGAGCAATAACGACCGCCAAACACTTCAGATGGTGGACAACGCTCTGCTGCGCATTCGCGAAGGGAGCTTCGGGGAATGCATCAACTGCGGCAAGGAAATTAATTCCAAGCGGCTGGATGCCGTTCCATGGACTCGCCACTGCATCGAGTGCCAGGAAAAGCTGGAGCAAGGACTGCTCGAAGAAACTTCGCATTGAAGATTGATGCAGTACAGGGACGCCGCCGAAGTTTCGGCGGCGTTCGCTTTTATCGTGCGGACGTGGTTTGACTCGACGCCGGCACCAGCTACTCGGAGGATTTGTTCTCGCGAACGCGATAAAGCTGCACGCACGCAATCAGAAAAATGCAGATTGACACCCATCCAAACCAATCTCCCCATAGCAGATAAATCGTAGAAGCGTGCCCTGCAGGGACGTCGGCCAGCAGCGTCGTAAAGGGTGCAGCATTGCTCTGAGATTCCGCCACGATGCGTCCACGATTGTCGCTGATCGTCAGGTAACCCTGCCGCGCCGCACGTGCAATGCTGAAACCGCTTTCGACTCCCCGCATTACCGCAATGTGTCCGTGCGACCAGCGGTCGACGACGAAGTCCCACGCCGGTACCAACATCAGGCCCGTTCCCCGCTTTCCGCAGTCCCGCGATAGCGGCGTAAAGTCCATGTCCTTACAGATCGCGACTCCCCACGTGCTGGACGGTTCGTTCAACAGTACGAGCGTAGTGCCCGGATTGAATCGCGATTCAAACGGCGGCAGCATGTGGTGCTTGTTGTACTTCTGCGGCGGTGCCGCAGGAGTGTAAATCCTTGCCTGGTTATAACTCGCCGATGGAGCAACCTCGATCAAGCCCACTACCAGAACAGCGTGCGTCTTATCCGCTACCGATTGCAGGATCGCGTCACCCTGCCCCCCATCTGCCTCCAGCAGCACGCCAAGCTTCTCTGGCAGGACGACAGCTTGCGCTCCCGCTGCAGCAAGTTCCTCAGCGCGCGCTGCATACTCGCGGAGCAAATGCTCAGTCGACGCACCCTCGTGAGCCACGTCCTGATTCTCCGGAAGATCCGATGCAACGAGCCCGACTTTCACTTTCGGAACTTGAGCAGAATTCGCGAGCCGAAAAGCCCCGAAGATCAGGATCATCGTCAACAATCCCCACGACATTCCGAGAATCCGCATTGCACGCTTCGGTGCTATACCACGCAGATGAATGAAGGCCGCCAATCCGGACGAAAACAGCAATGAGAAAAAAGTCATCCCCCATGGCCCGGTAATAGAAGCGAGTTGCAAGAACGGCAGGAAGTTGAGTTGCGAGTACGCCAGGCTTCCGGCAGTGCCGTGAGGAGAATTCAGATTCAGCAGATACTCGAATGCTGCGTACGTGGCGGGAAATGCCAGCAGGGCACTCCACCATGCGTTACGCTGCAGGAGGGCCCGAAAGAGCAGCACGGATACAGCGAACAACAAAGCAGGCGTAGCGAAAATGGCTACCTGAACTGACGCAGGAATCTGTAACACCGCTCCGAAGTAGTGCTGCAGGTTCAGAGCGCCGAGGCCCCACCCAAGGAACGCGACTAGTCCTGTGGCCCACCACGAGTTCCGCTGAGCAAACAGCAGCACCGGCAAGGCAGCAAACCAGAGCAGAGGCCATCGCGGAAACAGGCCCGTCCCGTAGTACACCAGAGTGGCGGTGACAGCGACCGCGACCACGGCGGACGGAATTGTTGTTCTATTTTTGAATGCCATGCATATACCTTCGAAATGATCTGCGATAGAGAGTGCGAAAACGTTTCGGAGTGAAGTTCAATCGGCCGCCGAGATAAAGCATGATGAGCCCGTGAGAGAGCGCCCCGATCTCGAAAACGACCTCCCAGACGTTGTCGCGCCGGAAGCGACCGGATTTCATCCCTTCACGAATCACGTCGGCCATTACGTTGGCTGTCGGTGACGCACCCGCGTGAAAGTCTTGCGGATACCGGCGAGCTCCCGCACGACGTGCGAGAAACATGAGTTCAAACAGTCGTGGATTCTCCAGGGCATGATCAAGATAGACCTCGCCCATCTTCATCAGCCGCTCTTCACACTCACCATCCGACTGAAGTCTGGTGAGGCGATCCGACAACTCCCGAAAGCCTTCGTCAGCGAGCGCATTCAGCAACGCCGCCCGATCGCGATAGTGGCGATAGATCGCCATTGGCGTCAGCCCCACAGCTTGCGCCACGCGACGCATCGTGATTGCATCCGCGCCTTCCTTGTCGAGAAGTCTTCGGCCGACAATGGCAATCCTGCGGGCTGGGGAATCAACAGTCATGTATACAGCGTACACTAGGACGTGTACGCTGTATACATTTTATCCCGGGGATATCCACGAGCGACGGGAGAAGTCATTCGCCGTTGGATTTTAACCTTCGTGACCTTTTTGGTGAGGTTCGGCCTCGAACCCAGCCAAGGCCAAACTCGCCTAGGCAGCCTTCAACTGAAACGGTAATTTCCGCAGCCGCTGGCCAGAGGCCGCGAAAATCGCATTGGCTACCGCCGGCGCCGCAGGCGGCAGAGCGGGTTCGCCCATCCCGCCTGGATCAGCGGTGCTGTGGGTCAGGTACACCTCAATCCGTGGCGCCTCGTTGATCCGAATAGGATCGTAGCTATCGAAGTTGCTCTGCTCGACAGCGCCATTCTTTACGGTGATTTCATTCTTCAACGCAGCACTGAGTCCGTAAATAATTGCACTCTCCGCCTGCGCGCGGACGGCATCAGGATTGACGACCTGTCCGCAATCAATCGCCGCCACCACACGGTCAATCTTGAAGCTGCTTCCTTGCACCGTTACCTCGGCAACTTCGGCGATGTAGCTCCCGAACGAGAAGTAGGACGCGATGCCGCGACCCTTGCCCTTCGGCAGTGGCTTGTCCCATCCCGACTTCAGCGCCGCCAATTCAAGCACTCCGCGCAAGCGCGCCGGATCTGGATCGTCCTCGAATCGCGGCTTCCAGTTCGCTGACTTCACCAGCAGTGATTTGCGAAATTGCACCGGATCTTTTCCCGCGGCAGCCGCCAGCTCGTCGATGAAACTCTCGACAGCGAATCCATTGAATGAATGTTCCACTGAACGCCACCACAGTGGCGGAACTGAACTGGCCACGACGTTGTACTCGAGCCTCATGTGCGGAATGGCATACGGCATCTGTTCGGCGCCGCCTACTTCAGATTTTTCCGGCGCCTGCTGCTCCGGAGGATCCCAGAATGCTCCGATCGATGTCGACGCAATCGTGTGCGACCAAGCCACCGGCTTGCCTGAATGATCCACGGCTCCGCGCATGCGGTGACACGCCGACGGTCGGTAAAAATCGTGCGTCATGTCGTCCTCGCGAGACCATACCAACTGGACTGGCTTCTTCACGACCTTGGCGATCTGCGCGGCTTCCGCCGGATAATCCGCCGTGTAGCGGCGGCCGAAGCCTCCCCCCATATAGGTCGTGCGCACTGCGACTTTGGCTTCGGGGACTTCGAGAATCTTCGCTACTGTTCTCTGCACCCAGTCCGGAGACTGCGTTGGCGCCCAGACCTCTGCCTCGCCCTCCCGCGAGTGAACTGTGATGTTCATTGGCTCCATGGTCGCGTGAGCAAGGTAAGGAAACTCGTAGACTGCTTCGACTTCTTTCGTGTCTGCGGGCATCGCTGCCTCAACGTCGCCGTCATTGCGGATGCGTTTCCCGGGCTTCGCAGCGGCGGTGTGCAATGCCGTGTGGAGCGTATCCGTAGATTCCGAAATTGCCGGACCGTTGTCCCAAGCTGATTTGCAGCGCGTCGCGACCTTTCATCGCGGCCCAAGTCGAGTCCGCAACGACGACTACGCCGCCGGCGGTGAACATGTCGCGTCCGAGAGGCGGAATCTCGAATACGTCTTGGACGCCCGCCACAGCCTTCGCCTGGCTCGCGTCGAAGTGCGAAACCTTTCCCCCGAATGCAGGGCAGCGTGCCACGACTGCGTACACCATTCCTGGAACACGCACGTCGAGCCCGAACTGGGCGCTACCATTTACCTTTGCCGGGATATCAACCCTGGCCGCGCCATGACCGATCAAGCTGAACTCTTCTTCGTCTTTAAGCTCGATTTTTTCCTGATCGGGAAGAGGTAGCTTCGACGCTGCTTCCGCAAGTTCGCCGTAGGTCGCCTTGCGCTTGGATTTCTCGTGAACGACAGTTCCCTTGCTCGCCTCACACTCTTTCTTCGGCACCTGCCACTTATTCGCGGCCGCGGTGATCATCAGATCCTTCACCGTTGCACCCGCACGGCGCAGGGGCGTGAAGCTCTCCGAGGTACTTCCACTACCGCCCGTTCCCAGGTGCGGATATAGCTCTGGAAGAGTGTCAGCCTGTTCGACGGTGACAGAATGAAAATCCAGCTCCGCCTCTTCTGCAAGGATCATCGCCAACCCGGTCTTGATTCCCTGGCCCATCTCGGATTTGGCAACGATCAACGAAATCTTCCCATCCGGCTTCACGTGGATATAAGCAACCAGCGGATTCGGTAGCGGCTTCTTCGCAGCTTTGTCGGACTCCTGGGCCCGCAACAGTTCGCCCGAAAAACGCACGCCGATCAGGAACGCTCCAGCGCCGGCCACAGCAGTTCGCTTCATGAATTTTCGACGGCTGATCGCCATGGCTATGCTCCTTTTCCAGTGCTGGTCGCAGCGCGGTGGATGGCTAAACGAATCCTCTGATACATGCCGCAACGGCAAATGTTTCCGATCATGGCGGAATCAATCTGGTCGTCAGTCGGCTTGGGAGTCTTTGCCAACAGCGCTGCCGCCGACATGATTTGCCCGGGCTGGCAGTAGCCGCACTGCGGAACCTGTTCGGCGATCCATGCCTTCTGCACCGGATGCGAGTTATCCGCCGACAACCCTTCGATCGTGGTGATTCTCTTCGAGCCCACCGACGACACTGGTGTCTGGCAAGAGCGCACCGCTTCGCCGTCCAAATGCACGGTGCAAGCCCCGCACAGCCCCATACCGCAGCCGTACTTCGTGCCGGTCATGTTCAACTTGTCGCGGAGCACCCACAGCAACGGAGTGTCGGGAGCGATATCGACATCGTGGGAACGATCGTTGATCACCAACTGAATCGCACTCATAGGCAGGACTCCAATTCGCAGGCTAGGACGTTAGACGAGGCTAAACCAAGAAAGTTTATGCAATCAAATCGTCTGAAATCGTCTACGAATGGGCGCAAGAAGTGAAACTGTCATACGCTCTGCGGCGCGCGGTGTCATCGTGTGGAGACACAAAACGGCCCGCGGTCTCATTTTGTGAACGACAGCGGGCCTGGAGCAAGATGGCGGGAACCTAGATCCCCGGCTTCTTTGCATCCTCTGGCGGCGCTTCCGCTCCCGGCATCACGTTCTTCAGTGGAGCGCTGCGCTGCTCGTTCTGTTCAGGATGCGGCATTGCTTTGCGCGGCAACATCTGGTCGCGCATCGCCGTGTTGTACACGAAGATGGCCTCTACGGTAGCGGCCTGTGCCAGGTCATCCGGTTGCAAGCGCTCGTATGTGTCCATGTTCGAGTGATGCGTTCGCGAACCATAATCGAGCGAGTCCTGAATGAATTGAAAGCCTGGAATTCCCACCGAATCGAATGCCTCGTGGTCGGTTCCCCCTGTATCGCGCATCGTGATTGTGCTGACACCCAGGTCACCGAGGGGCTGTATCCACTGCTGGAAGATGGCGGCAATCGCGGCATTCTGCTGCAGGTACACGCCGCGGATTTTTCCCGTCCCGTTGTCAACGTTGAAGTAGCCGGAAATCTTCTGCTGCTCCGGCTTCAGTTCCACCGGCCCTGCCGGCTTGCGCAGGAAGTCGGGCAACGACATCTGGTCAGGAGCCGTCGAGAGTGGCACGAATCCGAAATGCTGTTTCACATAGCCGTACGATCCGAACTCGCCCTGTTCTTCTCCAGTCCATAGTCCGATGCGGATGGTGCGTCGCGGCTGCACATGCAGTGAGTTCAGGATGCGCATCACTTCCATCGCAACGATGGTACCTGCGCCGTTGTCGGTCGCTCCGGTTGCCGACGCCCATGAGTCAAGGTGTCCGCCAACCATGACAACTTCATCCTTCAACTTCGGATCCGTCCCGGGAATCTCCGCGATGGTATCGAACCCATGCTCGTGATCCCCGGTGAACTCTGTTTCCACATCCATCTCGACTGAGACCGGCACGTTCGCCTTCAAAAGGCGGTACACGCGGCCATAGTTTTCGATCGCCATGACCATGACGGGCAGAGCTTCCGCATGCTCACGCTTGTAAGTGAACCAGCCCATGCCGGAACCGCCATCGTCGAAAATCGTTCCTCCGGAGCCGCCATTGTTACGTCCATCGCGGCTGGGAATGATGATCCCCACAGCCTTCTCGTCGGCGAAAAACTTTCCTGCTTTCTCGCGGAATTCCAGGCGCTTGATGAATTCAGCGAAGCCGTCCTGATCCTGCCCGATATGCACGGGATATTCCACCGTCGTCTTCAGATTCGCGTCGTCACGTCTCTCAAACAGCGGCTTGTCGACCGGCTTCACATCCCGCATCGGGCCGAAGAATACGATTTTCCCCGCCAGCTTTCCTTTAAACTTCTCCAGATCTTTGTCATCCATCGCATCCACCCAGATCGCCCGGCCGTTGACCGCTCCATGGCTAGCTGGTGACCACGGTAGCGCTTGTCCGATCAGAACCGCAGCATCCGGCGCCGACATGCGCACCCAACTGTTAAGTTGCCGCCATCCCATGCCGAACTCGCCCCAGTCTTCCAGGTGGGCATTGGTGCAGCCCATTGCGGTCAATTGATCGCGTGTCCACTCGTTCGCCTTTTTCAGGTTCGGAGATCCCGTCAGTCTCGCGCCGATCCCATCCATCAACCCGGAGCCGTATTCCATGACGTGAGAATGAGACAATCCCTCTTCGCGGATGCGCTGATACATCGAGTAGTCCAAAACTTCCGTGGCCGGTTGCGGCTGATCGTAAGACGGCTTGGCCTCTTCGGTCTTGCCCTCTTTTGTCTTTTTGTCAGCTGCGACGGTAACTAGCGTAAGCGAGAGCAGAGCGGCGAACAGCAACAACTGGCGTTGCGATGACATTATGCGTTGTTCCTCCAAAACGGAATGCAGAGTATCAGAAGCGAACGACGTTATGAAAGACGAAACAAGCCCACAAGATGTGCGGATGAGCACTTCATTATCGGCGGAGCATATCAGTGTCGACGATTGCGCGCGCGACGACGCGGTTACTCATGCAATTTCAATTGGTTTCGACTTTTGACGCCTACTTTTGCCCCTGTTAGACTGCTAGTTTGTCCACCCAACATTACTGGCAGAAGGGAAGTTTGTGCGCGCAGAGACCCGCCATCAACTAAAACAGGACGCTTTCAGCCGAGTCACCATCGGCGCCGCCGAAAAGACCGCTCACTGGACTGTCGAACACCGTTCGACCCTGATTATTTCGATGGTCGCAGCGATTGTGATCGCCGCAGCGGCGATCGGTGGTTGGTACTACTTGAGCGCGCAGGACGAAAAGGCCAGCCTCGAATTAACTCAGGCCGTGCGTACCCTCGACACGCAACTTCGCGCCCCGGGCACTCCAGTGCAACCCGATTTTCCGACCTTCACATCCTCTGCCGAGCGCGCGGACGTAGCCAAGAAGCAGTTCCAAGCCATTGTGAACAAGTATCCGCACACGCGTACTGCTGATATGGCTCACTACTTTCTAGGCGTGACTGAAGTGGATCTGTCGGATAACGCCAGCGCGGAGCGTGACTTTAAGGCCGTCGCGTCGAATGGCAACAAGCAAGTCGCTTCCTTAGCCAAAGACGCCCTCGCCGCTCTGTATGCCAATACGAATCGAACGAAGGAAGCTGCGGCGATCTATCAGGAATTGATCAACAAGCCGACGGAAACGGTCAGCAAGGTCACAGCACAACTCCAGTTGGCAGAGCTATATCAAAACTCGAACCAGCCTCTCGACGCCAAGAAGATTTACGAGCAGGTAAAGAAAGACAACGCGAATACCCAAGCCGCTCAACTCGCCACGCAGAAGCTGACACAACTCAAATAGCTTTCCCTCTCGCCGAAATCCCTCGCTCCATTTGCGTTTTCCTGCCGCTTGAGTACCATGATGTGCAGTTTCCGAGGCTCACAACATAACTATGGCTGAGATCACACTCCGCATCAACGGCAGTGAACGAAAAGTCAGCGTCCCCCCTGAAATGCCTTTGCTCTGGGTCTTACGCGACACGCTGGAACTTACCGGGACAAAATTCGGCTGCGGCGCCGGACTATGCGGATCATGCACGGTCCACGCGGAGGGCAGCGCGATCCGGTCTTGCTCCACTCCTGTCTCGCAGGTCGCGGGCAAGAACATCACAACCATTGAGGGTCTCGGCGCTAACGGACTGCACGCATTGCAGCAGGCCTGGATCGCAGAAGAAGTTCCGCAATGTGGATACTGCCAGACCGGCCAAATCATGTCCGCGGCAGCATTGCTCGCCAAGACGCCAAGCCCTTCTGACGCTCAAATCACCGAGGCGATGAACGGCAATCTGTGTCGTTGCGGCACCTATGAGCGCATCCGCAAGGCGATCCATCGGGCCGCAGGACAGGCAGGCGCGCGATGACCCCTCTCTCACGCCGTGAATTCGTCGCCGCCGGAGTCGCCGCAGGTACGGGACTTGTCATCGGTTTCTATCTGCCGCGCTCTGGAAAATCGAAGAACGAATTCTTCTCTCCGAACGCTTACCTTCGCATTACTCCCGACAACAAGATCACAATCGTTGTCGCGCGCTCTGAGATGGGCCAGGGAGTGCGAACCGCCCTGCCCATGATTTTGGCCGAAGAACTCGAGGCCGACTGGAAGCAAATTGAAATCGAGCAAGCCGGAGCCAGCACTCTGTATGGCGATCAGACCACCGGAGGCAGCGCGAGCATTCGTACGACCTGGGATCCAATGCGAAAAGCCGGAGCCGCCGCACGCGAGATGCTGATCTCCGCCGCTGCGCTGACGTGGGGGGTGCCGCGTTCGACCTGCACGGCCGAAAAGAATTTCATCAAGCACGCTGGAAGCAATCGCACTCTGAGCTACGGCGACCTCGTTGATAAAGCCTCCACCCTGCCGATCCCGACCGACGCGCCATTGAAGCAGAGCAAAGACTACAAGATTGTCGGGCAGCGTTTACCGCGAGTCGATTCCCCTGACAAGGTGAAAGGTGAAGCAACGTTCGGCATCGACTTCCGGCTCCCCGGTATGAAATACGCGGTCCTGTCGCGTTGTCCGACGATCGGCGGCAAGGTCTCGGCATTCGACGACAAAGATTCGAAGAAAATTTCGGGAGTGAGCTTCGTCGGCAAGATCAGTGACTCTGCCGTTGCCGTCGTAGGCGAAAACATATGGGCCGCGATGGAAGGCCGGCGCGTGCTGAACGTCACGTGGGACGACGGTCCGAACAAAGATCTGAACACTGCCGCTCTGATGACTTCGCTCAAACAGGGTGCGTCAAGAAAGGGCGCGAGTCTTTATCTTTCAGGCGACCCAGCGAAAGTTTCCGGACGCACCGTTTCCGCCGAATACACTCTGCCTTACATGGCGCATGCGCCCATGGAGCCCGGCAACTGCACCGCGCATTATCAGGGATCGAAGTGCGAATTGTGGGCTCCCACACAGGTTCCGCAGGATTGCCGCGACTCCGTTGCTCCGGCCATCGGCCTCGATCCCGACCAGGTGAAAGTCAACGTCACGCTCATGGGCGGAGGCTTCGGCCGCAGGCTCGAGCATGACTACGCAGTCGAAGCCGCGCTGGTCTCGAAGACGATCAACGCTCCGGTGAAAGTTCTTTGGACCCGCGAAGACGACATGCGCTTCTCGCCCTATCGTCCTGCGAGCTTGCATCAACTCACCGCTAAGCTCGATGGATCCGGCTATCCCTTGGCCCTGACGCACCGGCTCATTGCGCCATCCATCAGCGGACAAAAAGGCACGCCGATCGCCAATGGCGTCGACCCCGACCTCCCTGACGAAGCAGGACCGGTTTACGGAATTCCAAATTACGCGATCGAGTATGTCGTAACGGAAACGCCTGTGCCGCTCGGCTGGATGCGTTCGGTCTACGCGCTACAAGCCGCATTCGCACTGGAAAGTTTCATCGACGAACTAGCAGCGGCTGCGGGAAAAGATCCGCTGCAGTATCGTCTTCACTTGCTTGAGAAGGATGTTGACCTGCAATACTTCGCCACGACCTGGCACACAGCACGCATGCGCGGCGTGCTTCAATTAGCCGCGGAGAAAGCGGGCTGGAGCCAACCGCTTCCCGCCGGGCATTTCCGCGGAGTCGCTTGTTTCGGCTGCTTCGCCTCGTACATGGCCGAGATCGTTGAGATCACAATGGAAAACGACCAGCCACGCGTTCATCGAGTCGTGGCCGCGGTTGACTGCGGGCAAGTCATCAATCCCAGCATTCTCGAGCAGCAGATCCAGGGCGGGATCGTCTATGGATTGGCGAATGCTCTGCGCGCGAAAATTACGATCGAGAAGGGCCGCGTCGTGCAGGGAAACTTCGACGACTACGCTCCGATGCGCATGGAAGAAACGCCGGCGGTCGAAGTGTATGCCGTTCAGAGCAGCGAGAGCCCAACGGGAATTGGCGAGCCGTCGCTTCCACCACTCGCACCCGCGCTCTGCAACGCGATGTACGCCGCGACAAAAAAGAGATTCGCGCACTTCCCATCTTGAGTTGATCGCGAGCCGGACACTCTCGGCGGCCACGCGCGGTCCGGGCCGTGGCTTCGTGCGTCGGCCCCTTTTCCTCAGACACCAGCGAAAACTCGCGTGCTTCTCTCGAAGTCGTCAGCAGCCGGCCCCTTGAATCAATCTCGTTGCACGCTTCATGCGCACTTCCAGCCGAAGCGCCCGGGGTTACGCTCCTGGAACTCATCGCGATCGAACGGTGTCTAACACGCAGCGGACGCAGCGGCTTCGAAAAGAGCACCGAGCGTACCGCTCCTGCTAGAGTGCGCTTGGAGATCAATATGCTCGAGGCCGTGCACCTGACTAAGCGTTACGCGTCCCTGCCTGCCGTTGAAGATCTTTCGTTCACACTCAAGCCGGGCCAGGTGCTGGGTTGCCTCGGACCTAATGGCTCTGGCAAGAGCACAACCGTAAAGATGCTCACCGGCTTGCTTGAGCCTACGCGCGGCAAGGTCCAACTCGATGGCCGCGACATTCGCGACGACCTTACGGGGTATCGCAAGTGTCTCGGCTACGTTCCTGAAGAAGCGCTGCTCTATCCCTATCTCACGGGATGGGAATATCTGGAGATGGTGGCAACGCTTCGCGGAATGCCTCGCTCCCGCCTCGCGATCACCATCGATTCCTTGCTGGAACTTTTCTCGATGCATCCTCACCGTTTCGCAAGTATCGGCACCTACTCGAAGGGGATGCGGCAGCGCATCTTGTTGATCGCCGCGATCATGGACGATCCTCAAATCCTGATCTTCGACGAGCCGCTGTCTGGTCTGGACGTCACGTCGGCGTTGATCTTCAAGACGCTTATCCAGGAGCTTGGCCGCGGAGGCAAACTCGTCTTCTATTGTTCGCATGTGCTCGAAGTAGTTGAGAAGGTCTGCACCGATGTGCTTATCATGCGGAAAGGAAAAGTCATCGCGCAAGATTCGGTGACCAATATTCGCAAGCTTCTTGGGGAATCACTGGAGAACACGTTCCTGCACCTCGTGGACGACGTCGACACCGGACGCGTGGCGCGGGATATCGTCTCGGTCATGAAGGCTGCATGAAATGAGCGGTCCCCTCGAAGTCGTGCGGCACTGGTCGGAGCACTATCGCGAACGTCCATTTCTGCGTCTGTTCCGAATCTTTGTGGAGCGCATCTTTCGCGGCGGCGGAGACTTCGACTCCGAAGGTCTCGACTTGGGCGTCGGACTGATTCTTACTCTTCTCGCCCTACCCGGGGGGTTCGTGGCGGTCCTCATGTTTGTGAAGTATTCGACGTTTCTGTCGTGGATGCGCGGGTCTACCCAAGCAGATCCGCTCTCGGTCGCTTTGCCCGACGAATACTTCTTCATCACGCTGGCGATGGCCGTAACCGGTACCGTCGCGGTCTGGCGTTGGGACACCCTTCTCCCCGACCGGCGTGACTACATGAACCTGGTGCCTCTGCCGATTTCTACTGTTCTGATCTTTTACTCGAATCTGGCTGCGATCGTCGCGCTGGCCGCACTCCTGGCCCTCGATGTGAATGCAGCGTCTTCCCTGCTCTTCCCGCTGGGCGTTGCAGCCACGCAGAGTTCGTTCCTGTTCTTTGTGAAATTTTCGGTTGTGCACATATTGGTCGTCACACTGGCAAGTGTCTTCGGCTTCTTCGCGGTTCTGTCACTTCTCGGATGTCTGCTCGCAATACTGCCGCCGCGAGCTTTCAGAGAAATCTCACCCTACATCAGGGCGGCGATGGTCATGTATTTTGTGACCCTGTTGAGCACGAGCTTTGCCGTGCCGGAGCTGCTCCAACGCGAGGCTCAATCTCACCGGTGGATGAGGCTGATTCCCTCGTGCTGGTTTGTTGGCCTCTGCCAATCCTTGCGCGGCCACGCCGGGCCGGAGCTTGGTGCTCTGGCACGCTTTGCAGTTCCATCCGTAGCGCTGGCGATCACTATTTCATTGCTGGTTTATGCCATCGGATACCGGCGCCATTTTCTACGCATCCCTGAACTGGCTGAGGCTCCTGCGAGTCATCGCGTACCGCGGATGGCGTGGGCAAGAGCGATCTTCGATCACTGGGTCCTGCGGACGCCATTTCAGAAAGCCTGCTTTCACTTTGTCTGCAGAACGCTGTTTCGCAGCGAGGCGCATCGATTGGCTCTCGCCGGGATCTTCGGGCTGGGAGTCGTCGTGGCTTCCCAGTTTCTTGCCAGTCCATTGCAAGTGGGCGGAGCGCCGCAGGCGCGCCTTTCTGGCGACACGCTGGCGGTGCCGTTCGTTCTCGCGTTCATCGTGATCGTGGGGCTTCGTGCGATCTTTAAAATTCCGGCTGATTTGCGCTCTAACTGGATTTTTCGCTTCACCCTCGATCCGGAAAAACACGAAAGCCGAAGTTCAGCTCAGAGAATCATCCTGACTTTCGTTCTGCCTTGGATTCTGCTGATCGTCCTGCCCGCGTACATTTTTTTCGATGGAGCGCTCGTCGGATTTCTTCATGCGTGCCTGATTACACTTTGGTCCGTTCTGCTCGTGAAGGCGGTTCTGATTCGCTTCCGAAAGGTGCCGTTCACCTGCCCGGCGCCGGTATTTCAGCAGCATTCAATCGTGACACTTCTGGGGAGCGTCCTGGGATTCTTCCTCTTCGCGGTACTGACACCAGTTGTCGAGTCGTGGGCGTTAGTCGATCCCATTCGCATGCTGGTCTTAATTCCTGTGGCGGCGTTGTTCTGGTACATCCCGCGGCAAATCGAAAACTCGGCCCTCGAGGTTGAAAAGACCTTGATCTTCGAAGATCCGCCCACTCGGGCTGTACAGTTGCTTCAACTGGGAGAGTGAAACCTTTCAAAAGTCAGCAACTGCCGGTCCACTCTCTAGGGCGGCAGCAATGCTTCCGCGCATCTGCAATCTCGTCGCGCATGAGTACGCTGCGAATCGAATAGTTTTGAATTCGAACGGCACTCTTAACAAACTCTATTTCTTCGTGTCTTTGCCCTCTAGTAACGTTTTCCAGTTCGCCCCATCGGGCGACAGTTCGAATTTGAAGGTGTAGGCCTTGGGCGAGACGACCTTCATCGTGAGCCGTCCTTTCATGGTTTGTGAGCCGATTGTTGACTCGCTCAGCCAGGTCCAGGTATCTCCGTCCAATTTGCCTTTGGCATGATCGGCTTCGCCCATGGAGTTGAACGAGTCGTAGGTGTAGGTCTTGTCCTCGCCGTCGTAGCCCATGTACGCGGTTTCGGTACCTTTGCCCATGGCGCCATTGAAGTCGGATTGGGTGACCAGGAAGTATCCACCGTCCATCCACTGCACCTTGTTTGTTCCCGTGAATCTTCCTCCTGGCCCCATGGGCCCCTCTTTTATCTCGCCCTCTGCGCTCCACACACCGGCGAAGTAATTGAGTTTGCTAAGCTCGGGCGCGGGCTTCGAAGTGTCCGTCTGTGCTCGAGCCGATAATGCGATTCCGAGCAACAGAGTCATGCAGGTGAGAATCAAGCGTATGTTCATAGGGGTTCATCCTCGATTTTGAGAATGCCGGATGTGGGAACTACCCAAAATGACATCCAGCTGACGGCGAAAGTCTAGCATATTCGCTTTTTATTCGCTCTACCACGAGATCCTAAGTTTCTGGCCGGCCCTCTATCTTCGGTGCCGAATTTGACACTTTCCCGCTACAACTTATATCCTAAGTCTTGCTCCTTGCGGTACTTACGCCTCTTTGGCGTGCACCCGCGGGCTGTTGCCGGCGTGATTGCCGCGGAGGTTTTCCATGTTTCTTGACACCAAAGATTTACAACTCCATCCTGTCGATTTCGAGGAGGTGTTTCAGCCGGGTGTCATCGATCTGGGAGTCGACGCCCGCCAACGTACTCCGCTGAAAACAGCGGGACGAGCCGAGATTGTTGAAGAGCATCACGGCAAGCACGAGGTCATTCAAGACATCCGGCTGCGGGGCCACCTGGAGACCGCACTCGATTTGCAATGCGCCCGATGCCTGGAAGCAGTGCAGCAGGAGGTCGCGCGGGACTTCGAGTTGCTTTACCGCCCGCTTGGCGTCGATGCCGGACGCGATGAGCTATCAGTTACCGACGCGGAAGCCGAGATCGGATATTATCAAGGTGGCGGGCTTCTGCTGGAAGACGTGTTGCGCGAGCAAGTATTGCTGGCGCTGCCGCTCAAGATCACCTGCCGTGCGGATTGCAAGGGATTATGTCCGCAGTGCGGCAAGAACCTGAACCAGGAGCAGTGCTCCTGCTCGATCCAGATAGAAGATCCCCGGTGGGCCGCGCTGAAAGAAGTGCGCAGCAGGCTCGAGCATTAGCCACAAGAGATTAGCGTCCTCGAAGAGGGCGGCCAGCTTTATCGCAAGTATGCGGCGGGCTGGGATTTTGAATTTACAGCGGCACGCCCTCAGGCCCCGCAAGAAGGAATCGAACCATGCCTAATCCAAAACGCCGTCATTCCCAGAAACGCTCATCCACGCGTCGCGCACACGATGGTCTGAAGAGCCATAGCCTTTCCGAGTGCCCCAACTGTCACGAGAAGAAGATGCCTCACCGGGCGTGCTCCAAGTGCGGGTACTATAAAGGACGCGAAGTCCTCGACGTTGGGGAAGCCAGCTAGATTCATCACACCATGCCTAGCGTGATCGCGCTGGATGCAATGGGCTCCGACCGCGCGCCCAAACCTGAAGTAGAAGGCGCGATCCAGGCCGCACGTCAGTACGGCGTTCGTGTTCTATTGGTCGGCCCTGAGGATGTCGTGAAGGCGGAACTCGACCGGCACTCCGCCGCGTCCCGCCTGCCCATCGATATCGTCCACGCCAGCGAATACATCACCATGGACGACAAAGTGGAGGCGATTCGCGCCAAGCGCGACAACTCCATGCGCGTCGGACTGCGTATGCGGCGTCACCGGTTACCGGGTCTACCGCGACGGCACCGAACTCCTGGATCAGCCCGGCACGTCCTACAGCGACCGCACGGTCAGTCCGGCGAGCACGTACAACTACACGATCGTGGCCGTCGACGGCTCGGGCAAGGCGTCTCCACCGTCGACCCCGGCGACCGTGACGACTACCGGCGCGCCCGACGGCACGCCGCCCTCGACGCCGGGGAGCCTCACCGGCAACGCGGCGAGCAGCAGCCAGGTCAACCTGTCGTGGGCGGCGAGCACCGACAATGTCGCGGTCACCGGCTACAACGTCTACCGCAACGGGGTCTTGCTGCCGACAGCCGTGACGCCGGACGGAACGCCGGCGACGAGCTACACCGACGACACCGCGTCGCCGGGGACGTCGTACACCTATCAGGTGACTGCTGTCGACGCGGCCGGAAACGAGTCGGCGCGGGCAGCGGTCACGGTGGTGACCGCAGGCGGCAGCGGGGGCACCCTGACCTTTGCGCCGACCGATGATACGACGATCGACGCGTCGCAGCCGACGATCAACTTCGGCACTGCGACTCGCCTGACGGTCGATAACAGCCCCGTCAATTCGATCCTGCTGCGGTTCAACGTGAGTGGCACCGCGGGCTGCCCGATCAGCAGCGCCAAGCTGCGCATGACCGTCGGTTCGACGACGAACGACGCCTCCGTCTACGGCGGGGATCTGTACGGCACCGGCACATCGTGGAACCAATCGACCGTTACCTGGAACACGGCGCCCGCTGCGTCCGGAGCCAAGGTGTCCAGCGTGGCGACCGCGGTCGCGCTGAACACGTCCTACCTGTTCGACGCAACGTCGCTGGTCACCGGCGACGGAGCTGTCGGCATTATGATCAAGTCCTCCAATTCCGACGGAGCGCGCTACTTCTCCAATGAGTCGGGCACGCCCGCGCAGGTGCCTCAATTGCAGGTGGTGTGCGGCGGGGACAGCACGCCGCCGACACCGCCGGCGAACCTTGCGGCGACGGCCGCGAGCAGCACCCAGGTGAACCTCTCATGGACGCCGAGCACCGACAACGTCGGCGTGACCGGCTACAAGGTCTACCGGAACCAGAGCGCGACGGCTCTCGCCATCCTGCGGGATCGGCCAGCACCTACACCGACAACAGCGCCAAGGCGGCGACGAGTTACTCCTACCAGGTGACCGCCTTGGACGCCGTCGGCAACCAGTCGACGCGATCCAGTACGAACGTGACCACACCGTCCTCGGGCGACGACTTCTCGATCACGGCGGCGCCCAACCCGGTGAGCGTGACCGCGGGCCAGTCGACCACGAGCACGATCAGCACCGCCGTGACCAGTGGCAGTGCGCAGAGCGTCGCGCTCACCGCGAGCGGCCAACCCGCCGCGACGACGGTGAGCTTCAACCCTGCAACGATCACGGCTGGGCAGACCTCGACGATGACCATCGCCACCGGGGCCGGCACACCGAGCGGGACCTCGAACATCGTCGTCACCGCGACCGGACCCAGCGCCACGCGCACGAAACCCGTCGTCCTCACCGTGAGCGCGCCCGTGTCTGACGACTTCTCGATCACGGCGGCGCCCAACCCGGTGAGCGTGACCGCCGGCCAGTCGACCACGAGCACGATCAGCACCGCCGTGACCAGTGGCAGTGCGCAGAGCGCCGCGCTCACCGCGAGCGGCCAACCCGCCGCGACGACGGTGAGCTTCAACCCTGCAACGATCACGGCTGGGCAGACCTCGACGATGACCATCGCCACCGGGGCCGGCACACCGAGCGGGACCTCGAACATCGTCGTCACCGCGACCGGACCCAGCGCCACGCGCACGAAAACCGTCGTCCTCACCGTGAATGCACCGTCGGCCGGGCCGCAACTTGTGCAGTCAGCAGCGGGCACAGCGGCGGCGACGTCCACCGGGCTGACCGCGACGTTCCTGTCCGCCACCGGCACGGGGCACCTGCTCGTCGTGGCCGCCCGCCTGCTCACCGGCGACCAACCACGTCACGTCGGTCACCGACTCGGCCGGAGACACGTGGACACGCCAACGGTGTCGCGGCTGTACGCGACCGGCCGTTAGTCTGGCCCGCTTGAGCAAGGTCGTATCACCGGCGCGGGCGGCTACATCGGCGGGCCGGCTGGTCCCGAGCTGCTCGCCGCGGGCCGCGACGTCCAGGCGCTGGTGCGCGAGCCTGCGCCGCGGCTCGGGTCGAGCAGATCGTCTGCGATCTCGCCGACGCCCGGAAGCGACGCTGCGCTGCGGCGCTCTCGGGCGCCGACGCGGTCATCCACCTCGCCGGCGAGAACGAGGTCTCGCCGGCGCGCGGCCGGCGGCGGCGCTGGCGGCGACCGTCGTCGCCACCGAGCGGATCGCGGAGGCCTGCGCGCGGACCGGCGTCGAGCGCCTCGTGTACATGTCGACGGTCCACGTCTACGGCGCGCGGATCGCCCCAGGAGCGACGCTCGAGCGAGGAGATGCGGCTCGAGCCGCGCACGGCGTATGCGATCTCACGGCTGGCCTCCGAGCACGTCGCCGCGGCATTCGCCGACGGCGCTACGAGCTCGTCGTGCTGCGGCTCACGAACTCCGTCGGCGCCCCGGACGACCCGCCGGTCGACCGCTGGTCGCTCGTCGCCAACGATCTCTGCCGCCAGGGGGCGGTCGACCGGCGGCTCGAGCTGCGCTCCTCCGGCATGCAGTGGCGCGACTTCGTGCCGCTGCCGACGTGTGCGCGGCGATCGCCGTCGCCGGGCCGGGCCGCGCGCTGCCGCCCGGCACCTACAACCTCGGCTCGGGCCAGCCGCTCACCGTGCGCGGCGCTCGCCGAGCTGATGCAGGACGCGTTCGAGCGCGCAGACCGGCCGGCGCCCGGCGCTGCACGCGCCCGCGCCCGAGCCGACCCGCCCGGGCCCTACCACGTCTCCGTACCAGCGCGCCGCCGGACATGGCGTCAAGCTCGCAGTCCGGCTCGAGCGAGCGGTCGCCGAGACCGTCCGCTTCTGCCTGGAACACCGAGAGGAGCTGTGATGAGCGAATCCACGATGTGCGCGTCACGCCGCTGCGCCGCATCCCCGACGAGCGGGGCGCCGTCTTCCACATGCTGCGCGAGGACGATCCGGCGTTCGAGCGCTTCGGCGAGATCTACTTCTCGCTCGTCTACCCCGGCGTGGTCAAGGGCTGGCACCTCCACCAGCGGATGACGCTCAACTACGCCGTGCCCGTCGGGATGGTGAAGCTCGTCTGCTACGACGACCGGGAGGGGTCGCCGACCCGCGGCGCGGTCCAGGAGCTGCACATCGGCGAGCTCAACTACGCGCTGGTGACGATCCCGCCGCTGGTCTGGAACGGGTTCAAGGGCGAGGGCGTCAGCGCCGGCGCTCGTCGCCAACTGCGCGACGTCCCGCACGACCCGGACGAGATCGAGCGGCGCGATCCGTTCGAGAACGAGATCCCCTACGACTGGGCGCTGCGGCACGGCTGAGCCGGCGGCGGCCCGATGGACCGCCGTACCATGAGCCGATGATCGAGTCGGCCCCGCAGACGCCGCCGGCGATCGGTCTGCTCGAGGAGGAGCTCGAGTCCCCGCCTCGCGGTTCCTTTCACCGGCTCGCTGCGGACGCGGGCCGCGCGCGGCACGCTCATCAACGGCGCGTTCACGGTCGCGATCGGACTGCTCGGGCTGCTCAAGGGGTTCATCCTCGCCCGCTTCCTGTCGCGCTCGGACTACGGCCTGTGGGGAATCCTCGCCGTCTCGCTCTCGACGCTGCTGTGGGTCAAGCAGGCCGGGATCGGCGACAAGTTCGTCCAGCAGGACGAGATCGACCAGGAGCTCGCGTTCCAGCGGGCGTTCACGCTCGAGCTCGCGGTCAGCGCCGTCTGCGTCGTGCTGATCCTGATCGCGCTGCCGATCCTCGTGCTCATCTACGACCTCCCCGGGCTCATCGGCCCGGCGCTGCTCGTCGCCGCGGCGCTGCTGGTCGTCGGTCCTCCAGGCGCCGCTGTGGGTCTTCTACCGGCGGATGGACTTCGCCCGCCAGCGGGCGCTCTCGGCCGTCGACCCGGTCGTGGAGTTCGTCGTCTCGATCGCGCTGGCGATCGCCGGCGCCGGCTACTGGTCGTTCGTCGGGCGGACTCGCCGCGGGCGTTTGCGCAGCTTCGGCTCGTGGCCGTGCTGAGCTCGCCGTACCGGCTCCGCCTGCGCTGGACCCGCGGCGTGCTCCGCAGCTACTGGTCGTTCTCGGGGCCACTGATGCTCGCCGGCGGCGCGACGTTCGTGATGGCCTGGAGCGCGGTGATCGCCGCCAAGCTCGACCTGGGAGTCGCCGCCGTCGGCGTGTCGCCCTCGCCGACAACATCTCGAGCTTCACCGAGCGCGTCGACGACCTCGTCACCGGCGCCCTGTATCCGGCGATCTGCGCGGTCAAGGACGACGTCGCGCTGCTCTACGAATCGCTGGTCAAGTCCAACCGGCTGGCGCTGATGTGGGCGGTGCCGTTCGGGGTCGGGATCACCCTCTTCTGCTCCGACCTCGTCCGCTTCGGGATCGGCGAGCGGTGGCGCCCGGCGGTCGTGGTGCTCCAGTTCTACGGCGCCGCCGCGGCGGTCAACCACATCGGCTTCAACTGGACCGCGTACTTCCGGGCGATCAGCCGGACCCGCCCGATCGCAGTCGCGAGCGTCGTCGCCGCGGTCGTGTTCCTCGTCACCGGGATCCCGCTGCTGCTGACGATCGGCCTCGAGGGCTTCGCGATCGGGATCGCCGCCCAGGGAGTGGCCGCGGTGGCGGTACGGGTCTACTACCTGCCGCGAGCTGTTCCCGCGGCTTCGACTTCCTCCGCCACGCCGGCCGCTCGTTCCTGCCCACCGCTGCCGGCCTCGGTTCTCGTGCTCGCCGTCCGCGCGCTCGACGGCCACCGGACGCTCGCCCTCGCGCTCGCCGAGCTCGCCGCTCTACGCGCTGATCGCCGCCGCGGCGACCTGGTACCTCGAGCGCGGTCTGCTGCGCGAAGCGGTCGGACACCTGCTCGGGCGCACCCCGGCGCCGTCGCCGGCGTAGCGCCCGGCCCGTGCGGATCCTCAGCGTCGGCAACCGTTATCCGCCGTGGTCGTTCGGCGGCTACGAGACGATCTGGCAGCGGGCCAATGCGGCGCTTCGCGCCGCCGGGCACGACGTCCGCGTGCTGAGCACAGTCGCCGACCCCACCGACCACGCCGGCGACGCCCCCGAGCCCGACGTCCACCGCGAGCTGCGCTGGTACTGGCGCGCGCACGCGTTCCCGCGCCCGCGGCTGCGGCGCGTGCGTCCCGCTCGAGCGCGCCAACGCCGCCGCGCTCGCCGCGCACCTGCGCGCGTTTCGCCCCGACGCGATCGTCTGGTGGGCGATGGGCGGGATGTCGCTGTCGCTGCTCGAGCACGCCCGCGCGGCCGGGGTCCCCGCGGTCGGCGTCGTCGCCGATCGAGTGGATGCCCTACGGACCCGCAGGTCGACGGCTGGATCCGGCGCTGGCGGGGGTGGCGGCGCGCCGCCGGGCCGGTCGCCGAGCGGCTGACCGGGCTGCCGGCCCGCGTCGATCTCGATCGCGGCGCGCGCTGGGTGTTCATCTCCGCGCACCTGCTCGAGGCCGCGCGCGCCGCGACGGCCCCGCGCTCGCCAGGCGCGGTCGTCGCCCACCCGGGGATCGACCCGGCGCCGTTTCCCCGCCGCGCCCGCGGCCCGAGTGGCAGCTGGCGGCTGCTCTACTGCGGCCGGGTCGACCCGCGCAAGGGAGTCGCCACCGCCGTGCGCGCGCTCGCGCAGCTCCCCGCCGCGCGACGCTGACGCTCGACGGCGGCGGCGAGGCGCGCTACCGCGACGAGCTCGGGCGCTGGCCGCGCAGCTCGGCGTCGGCGAGCGGGTCCGCTTCGCGCGCAGCCCACCCGGCGCTCTGCGCGACGCCTACGCGGCCGCCGACGCGCTGGTGTTCCCGGTGACGCTGGGAGGAGCCGTGGGGGCTGGTGCCGCTGGAGGCGATGGCGGTCGGGCGGCCGGTGCTGGCGAGCCGGGCCGGCGGCGGCCCGTCCGAGTACCTCGCGCGAGCGGCGCAACTGCCTGCCGTTCGACGCCCGAGGACGCCGCTGGCCTCGCGGCCGCGGCGATCGCGCGCCTGGCGGCGCCGGCGCTGCGGGCGGCGCTCGTCGAGCGGCGGGCGCGCGACCGCGGCGCGCTTCACCGAGGCGGCGTTCCACGCCGGTGCTCGTCCGGCGAGCTGCGCGCGGCTCGCCGCGGCTCCGGGCTGAGCTCGTACACGACCGCACACCCGAACCGGTGCCGGGCCGACCACGAGCGGCCGAGGATGGCGGCTCAGGTCGGTCCGCGCGCCACAGTCCGTGCAGCGACGAACCGCGCCCCGGTCGAGACGACGAACGCACGGGCCTGGGCCGGCGCCAGTCAGGCGCCCCGCGAACAGCTGCTCGGCGGCCGGGCCCGGCGGCGGACGAAGTCCGGGGTCCAGGTCAACTCCCCCATCCACGTGCGCCGGCCGGTGAACGGCCGGCACCGCCATCCCGAGGTAGTAGCGGGCGAAGACGCCGCCCGGCGTGCGGTCGTGGTCGAGATAGGCGAGCGCCGCGCGCTCGCCGGGATCGAGCCAGTACGGCGCGACACCCTGCCCGGAGCTGTCGCGGAACGTCCCGGTCTCGTACCCCACGCCCGCCGCGATCACGAGCTGCCGCGGCCGCGATCGCTCCGGCCGCCGCGAACCCGCGCCGCGGGCGGCCGCGTCCAGCGGAGCCGAGCCGCGCGGGCTCGCCCACGGCACGCCGCCAGCACCGCGAGCGGGATCGCGATGCCCTGGAGCGCGTGATAGGGGAACTGGTCGCTGAGGCGTAGATCGCGCAGTGCGGTGAACGGCCAGGCCGACGAGCACCAGGCGGCGCGGCCCGGTGGCAGCCGGCGGACGCCGGCGAGCGCCGGCAGGGCGAGCGGCAGCCAGCGCGACCACCGCCATCCACGTCGGCAGTGGCCGCCCGGTTGCCGCGCGGCGTCCAGCCGCCAAGCGGGGTCGCTGAACGCGAGAGGATCGCCTCGTAGGCGAGCGGCGCCACCGCGGCGCGCAGCCAGCGACCGCAGAGCGCGCGAGCAAGCGCGGCGGAGCGCTACCGGGCGGCGATCGCGGCGAGCACGACGATCAGCGTCGCGCCCTGCCAGGGATGAAGCCATCGGCGGTGCAGCGCCGCCGCGAGGCCGCGATCGCGAGCGGCCACGGCAGCCGCGGGCGCTCGCCCGGGGCCGAGCCGCGAGGCTCAGCGTGCCGGACGACCTGCAGAGCGGCCATCAGCCCGACTGCGATGGCCGCGTGCGGGTAGCCCCACACCTGCCAGGCGGCATGCTCTCTCCGGCCGGGAAATCGAGCTCGAAGCGCTGAAACGGCGACCCGCTGCCCGTACAGGCCAGCAGCGCGACGAGCGGCGAGAGGTAGAACAGGGCGAGGCCGCGGCCAGGAGCTCGCTCGCGCGGCTCGATCGCAGAGTCCGGTCGGCGCACCGCCCCGACCGCCAACCCCAGCGACCGGCCGGCGAGCACCGACAGCAGCCAGAACGCAGCCTGGATCGGCACCCCGAGCCGCCAGAGGATCCGGCCGAGCAGGTACAGCGGATGCAGGAACACCTGCGCCGCCGAGCTGTCAGGTCGAAGTTGATCGCCGATCAGCAGGTGCTCTCCGCTCTGACGGATCGAGTCCATGTAGAAGAGCTGGTCCGCCCCGGCGAGCGCCCCGTGGTGCCGGACACGTGAGCCCGCGGCGGCTGGCGTGCGCGAGCAGCGTAGACGACCGGGGCGAGCGCCCACACGGTCAGCGCGGCCGCGGCAACCGATCCCGCGCCGGGCCCTCGGCGAGCGCCAGCGCGCGGCGGCGGCCCGGACGGCTCCCGCGGATCGCTCTCATGGAGCCCGCGCCCCGCGGACGTGAGACGGCGTACACCGAGGCGCAGCCGAACCGGTGCACGCGAGCGCAGCACGGGCCCGAGGATCGCGGCCGAGGTCGGCGCGCGCGCCGCAGTCGGCGATCAGCACGCGCACGCCGGCTGAGCCGGACCGCCAGCCGCGAGCGTCCAGTGCCGAGCGTGCCCGCGAACAGCGAGTCGGCGAGCGGCGCGGCGAGCCGCGTAGTCCCGGCTCCAGAACTGATGGCCGACCCACACCGCGCGGCCGGTCTCGGCCGGAACCCCGACGGCGAACATCGTCCGCGCCATCACCCCGCCGGGCGGCGCCGTGTGCAGCGACCCAGTCGAGCGCGCGCGCGTCGGAAGAGCTCAGGTAGTACTGCTGGTTCGGGCCGCGCTCGACCTCGCGAAACGCGCGGACCTCGTAGGCCATTCCGGGCAGCGTCGCGAGCGCGATCGCGATCCAGCCAGCGAGCGCCGGCAGCCGCAGGCGCTCCCACCCCGCGGACGCACAGCACCGCGAGCGGCAGGCTGGCGCTCTCGAGCGCGTGCGAGGGGAACGATCCGACGGCGAAGTAGGTGAGAAGGCTGGCCGGGATCCACAGCAGCAGCGCCCGCTCGGCGAGCGCGCCGCCCGGGTCGACGGATGCCCGGCGGCGGCGAGCGCGAGCACCGGCAGCAGTGCGATCGCGAGGCTCCCGAGCGGCGGGCGCGGCCACGAGCTCGTTGCGCGAGGCGAGCTTCCAGCGCCGAATCGAGCTTCGAGCAGCAGCAGGTAGTAGACGAGCGGGAGCGCGGCGCCGAGCACGACGACGCGCGAGCGCCCGGCGCTGCGCCGGCGTGCCCCACGCCGCGAGCACGGCCGCGACGGCGGCGAGGATCGCCCCCTGCCACGGGTGAAGCCACGCCGCGAGCAGCGCCGCGGCCCGGCGAGTCGCCAGCGCGCCGGGCGCCGCGAGCGCCCCCGTCGGCGGCCGCTCGGCGGCGAGCAGCGACGACCGGCAGCAGTCCGACGGCGAGCGCGGCCGGCAGGTAGCCCCACAGCTCGCCGGCCGGGAACATCTCGGCCGCGACCTGGAGCAGCCTGCCCGCGGGAGCCGGCGGGCCCGAGCTCGAGCCAGCCGGCGGCCGCGGCCAGCGGCGTGAACAGGAACAGGGCGAGCGCGATCGCCGCCGAGCGCTGCCCGCGGCCGGCGAGCAGCCGGCGCGACCCAGGCGCGCGACCCCGGCGAACAGGACGGCGATCGCCACCGGCTTCCACAGCCAGTACGCGAGCTGAGAGGGGCAACCCGAGCCGCCACAGCAGACCGCTGAGCGTGAACAGCGGCTGGGCGTAGACGTGGGCGCCCGGCGGCAGCGTGAACAGGTTCGCCGGCCAGCCCGTGGCTGCCGGCGTCGCGGGCCCAGGCCAGGTACTGGAGCTGGTCGCCGCCGACGACCCCGTCGGCTCCGGTCAGCCGCTCGCTGGAAGCGCAGCGCATGGACGATGAGCACCGCGAGCGGAGCCAGCGCCCACAGCGCCAGCGCCGCCAGCAGCGCCGGCTGAGCCCCGGCAGCGCCCGGAACCGCGGCTCACGCCGCCGCTGCGCGCCGCGCGATCGACGCGCCGCCGGCGACCCAGCCCGCCCAGATCAGGAGCATCAGGCGCCACGTAGACGTCGACGATCCCGTCGCTGCGCCAGGCGGTCACGTAGTAGACGAGCATCGGCAGCGTGACCGCCGCCTGGAGCAGCGCCGCCGCGCGCAGATGGCCCGCCAGCAGCAGGAACGGCAGCACCCAGACGAGGTACTGGAAGAAGAAGCCGCTGCCGAACGCGAGCACCATCAGCCACAGCAGCGCCGCCGCCCGCCGCGGCGCCGGCCGGAACCGCGCGGCGTAGGCCGCGAACGCGGCCGAGCAGCAGCGCGTTCGGCATCCAGGCGTGCTCGAGGAACAGGAATCGTCTCCAGGCCGCTCAGCGCGCACCGGCCTGGTCAGCCAGATCTGGGCCAGATTCGGGTTGCAGCACGAGGCTGACGCCGCCCATTCCCGGCGCGCCGGAGTAATGGCGAATCCTGCAGGATCCCGGCGCTGTCGGCGATCAGGAAGGGCACCAGCGTGAGCAGCACCACCGCGGCGGCGCTGCCGAACAGCACGACCACCTCGCGGCGCGAGCGCGCGCTCGGCGCCAGCGCGAGCACCATCAGCAGCGGGACCGTCTTGACCGCGCCGGCGATGCCCGATCAGCGCCCCAGCGAGGAGCGCCCGGCGGCCCGCGCCGGCCCGCTCCCAGACGAGCAGCGCCGCGACCGCGGGCAGGATCGCGACCGCGTCGATCTGGGTCGCGTAGCCCGAGATGGCGATGAACACCGGGCCCGAGCGCGACGAGTCGCCGGCGGCGGCCAGCCGGTCCCGGGCATCGACCCGCCCCTCGAGCCCCTGCCACACCAGCCAGGTCAGCGCCGGCGTCGGCGACGATCGCCGGGACGCCGGATCAGATGGCCGAAGCCGCCGGTGAGCTCGGCGACGCCGCTGAGCCAGCGAGACGAGCGGCAGGAACCCGGGCGGGTAGGGCCAGTGGTAGCTCACCGTCGGATTGACGATCGAGTACAGGTGCAGCGGGTGTGCGCCGAGCGCCGCCCGGACCAGGCCGAAGGAGTCGACGTCGTAGGGCAGCCCCCGCGTCGTCCAGGCAAGTCACGTCAGGCGCACGCGATGCCGGCCCCGATCATCGTCCACAGCGACCCGCGGCGCCGCGGCCGTCGGCCGGCGCCCGGCGGCGACCGGCGGTCCGTCATGGCGACGATCATGGCTCGCGGCGCAGCAGCCAGAACCCGCCCGGCTGCATCCCCTCGCGCAGGCCCGGCGAACTCGCGCTTCATCCGCTCGGGGCTGGATCCGCCACAGCGCGTGGTTGGCGAGCAGCACCTCGAAGGTCGGGTTGTAGGCCAGAAACGCCTGCAGCAGGTACTGCTCCTGCCAGTGGACGTTGTAGCGCTCGTAGAAGATCCGCGGATAGGCGAACGGGCGGAAGATGTCGTGGAAGTGGACGACGACGCCCACGGGCGAGCGCGGGCAGCACCTCGAGCACGAGCCGGATCGACCTCGCCGCCGGGACGGACGGCGTGGCTGGTGTCGACGAACAGCACGTCCCCGGGGCCGAGCGCGTCGAAGCACTCCCGCGGGCGTGTCGGCGGCCGACTGGACGCGCAGCTCGATCGCGTCCCCGAGCCCTCCGAGCAGCGGCGAGGGGTGGGGATCGACGACCTGGTGCGCGGCGCGCGTCCCGGCCTGCGCGTTGCGGCCGAGCGCCTGCTCGATGAACAGCGTCGAGAACCCCGACCCGAGTTCGAGCACGCGGCTCGGGGCGTGGGCGCGGATCATCGCGTAGAGGACCTGGGCGTCGAGCGGTCCGTACCAGGGGTTGTCGAGGTGCGGGGTCACGGGAGCCGCGCCGTTGCTACCCGGCAGCAGGGCCGGCGGGTGCACCGGCGGGCGGAACTCGTCGAGGAACGGCCGCAGCCGCTCGTCGATCAGCCGCAGCTGGCGCTCGAGGTCGAGCTCGAGCCCGGGCATCGGGTCCGCGCGTTCCCAGTGGCCGGCGGGCAGCGCCTTGAGATCGACGATCGGGCTGTAGAAGTCCGCCCGGACGACATCGAGGCCGAGGCGCGCGGCGGGCCACGCGGCGCAGCAGATTGTGCGCCGCGAGGTTCAGTTGCTCGCGGGTCGGGGCTGGCACGAAGGCGTCGATTATCGCGTCGAGCCCGGTCAGCCGCGCGGTGGCGACCGTAGAATCCGCGCCGTGGCGGAGCTGCGCGTGTCGGTCGTGGTGCCCACATACAACCGGCCGGCGCGGCTCGCGCGTCTGCTCGCGAGCCTCCGGGCGCAGACGCTCGGCACCGGCTCCTTCGAGGTCGTCGTCGTCGACGACGGCGGCCAGCCCGGTGGATCCGCGCCGGTGGTCGAGTCCGCGGCGCGGGCGCGGTCTCGATGTGCGGCTGCTCCGGCACGAGGTCGGCCTCGGACCAGCAGCGGCCCGCAACCGCGGCTGGCGCGCGGCCCGCGCCCCGCTGATCGCGTTCACCGACGACGACTGCGCCGCCACCCCGGACTGGCTCGAGGCCGCGGCTCGCGCTCGCCGACGAGCGGCCCGGCGCCGTGATCCAGGGCCGCGACGCTCCCGGACCCGGCCGAGCTCGGCGCGCGACGGGCTGTTCTCGCGGACGGTGCGGGTCGAGGCGCTCGGACCGCAGTACGAGACGTGCAACATCGTCTACCCGCGCGCGATGCTCGAGGCGCTCGCCGGGTTCGACGAGCGCTTCGGCGCCGGACCTGGCGGCCGAGGACACCGACCTCGCCTGGCGGGCGATCGAGGCCGGCGGGGCTACCGCGTTCGCCCCCGACGCGCTCGTGCACCACGCCGTCGAGCGGCTCGGGGTCCGCGGAACGCTCCGGGTGGCGCGGCGCTGGGAGGCGGCGATCCGCGTCGTCGCCGACCATCCGCAGACGCGGGCGATGCTCTACCGCGGGATCTTCTGGAACGTCTGGCATTACCTGCTGTGGCGCTCGCTGCTGTCGCTGATCGGCCCCGCCTGGCTGCGGCGGATGCTGGTGACGATGCACCTCCGCGAGCTCCGCGCCCGCGGGGCCCGCGCCGGCGCCGGCGCCTGGTCGGTTCCGGTGCTGCTCGCCCACGACGCGGTCGAGTCCTTCTCGGTGGCACGAGGGGCGATCCGCCACCGCACGTTCGTGCTCTGAGCGGGCGGCTCAGTCCGCCGGCATCGTCAGCCGCCGTTGCGCCTCGGCCTGGCCGTGATGCTCGGCCCAGCCGGCGGGAGTCGCCTCCGTAAGAGCAGTCGCGCAGGGTCGGATCGGCGCCGTGGGCGAGCAGCAGCTCGATCATCGCCATGTCGCCGCGCATCGCCGCCTCGTGCAGGGGCGCGGTGCGGCTGGCGGCGTTGACGTCGAACCCGAGCTCGATCAGCAGCCCGGCCGCCGCGAGCGCGCCGCGCTCGGCCGCACGGACGAGCTGGTCGGGGCTGTGCGCGATCGCCCGCTCGGCCACCGTCGGGTCCTCGTCGAGCACCTCGGCGGACCTCATCGCCGTCGCCGCGCATGCACGCGGACAGGAACCCGTGCAGCGGATCGAGTCCCGAGCGCGCGCCGGCGCCGGCGAGCAGCTCGACCGCCTCCGCGTGACCCTGGAGCGCCGCCTCCTGCTGCGGCGTGCGGGCCGCGTAGCTCGGATGCCGCGGTGCCCCGGCCCTCCGGATCGACGCCGTGGCGCAGCAGCAGTGCCACGCGCCCGGCGAAGCCGTGGTGGGCGGCGGCGATCAGCTGATCCTCGAGCATCTGGGCCGGGGTCGCGTGCACCGATCCGAGCAGCCGGCGCCACGGACCGCCGTCGCCGCGGCCGAGCCCGAACGCGAACAGCAGCTCGAGCCAGGCGTCGTCGGGGTCCCACTGCCGGTTGTACGAGCGTCTGGGCGTCGTTCGGGTCGGCACCGGCCTCGAGCAGCACCCGCGCCAGCGGCTCGCACTCGGGATGCGGCGGCGGGCTGCCCTCGCCGCTCGCCGAATACCCCGGTGAGGGCGGTGAACGGCGGGCTCAGCCCCTCCCACAGGTAGCCCGCGTTCGGATCGGCACCGTGACTCGAGGAGCAGCCGCGCGACGTCCGGTGCGGCGACGCGCCGCGGGCCGGCGAGCCGCGAGTAGGTCAGGTACAGCAGCGGCTCCCAGCGGTGCGGCCCGCCCTCGAGGCCGGCGCGGGCGGGGTCGGCGCCGAGCAGCTCGCGCAGCGGCGCCTGAGATCGCGCGGCCGCGGCTGCGGCATGGATCGAGGTTCGCGGCCAGCCCGGGCTCGGCGTCGAGCAGCTCCCGCGCCCGGCGCCATCGCTCGGGGTCGTCAGCCGCCGTAGTTCAGGCAGGCGAGGCGCAGGAACCTGGTCCACCGGGCGCTCGGCCGTCGCTCGCCGCTGCGCCGGGATCGAGCGTGTGGCGAGCGGGCGTAGCGAGCGGCGAGCGCGAGGTGGGCCTCGAGCCGCTCCCAGCTCTGGAAAGCCGAACCGGCGCGCGACCACGAGCTCGGCGTCGCTGCGCCGTGAACGCGTCGAGCTCCGGCGAGCCCGGCGGCCGCGTCGGCGAGACGGGGATGGAACTCGCGTACGACCTCCGCAGCGCCGGGGTCGCCGGCACGGACGGCTTCACGCAGCGACAAGGCGCCGCTGTGCAGCTGCTCGAGGTTGGCATTGCCGGGAAGACCGCGGATGGGCACGGGCGCGCCGGGCGATCATAACCGGGACGCCGTTTCCCAATCGGTAAGCAGTCGCGACTACCCTGTAGACATGTTTGGAATCCGCCACAAGACAGAGATGGTCGACCGGGATTCGGCGCTCCCGGGCCGTGCCGATCAGATACCGGTCGCCGAGCGCCATGCCGTGCTCGGCACGCCGATGCGCCCGCCGTTCCCCGAGGGTCTCGAGCAGGTCGTCGTCGGGCTGGGCTGCTTCTGGGGGGCCGAGCGCGTCTTCTGGGAGGCGCCCGGCGTCTACACGACGGCGGTCGGCTACGCCGGCGGCTTCACCGAGAACCCGACCTACGAGGAGGTGTGCAGCGCGCGCACCGGCCACACCGAGGCCGTGCTCGTCGTGTTCGACCCGGCCAAGACCTCGTTCGCGGAGATCCTGCGCCTGTTCTGGGAGAGCCACGACCCGACCCAGGGCATGCGCCAGGGCAACGACGTCGGCACCCAGTACCGCTCGGCGATCTACGTCTCCGAGGACCGTCAGCTCGCGGCCGCCGAGGCCTCAGGGACGCCTACGCGGCGCAGCTGAAGGCCGCCGGCTATCCGGAGATCACGACCGAGATCAGCGCGGCCGGCCCGTTCTACTACGCCGAGGACTACCACCAGCAGTACCTGCACAAGAACCCGTGGGGCTACTGCGGTCTCGGCGGGACGGGCGTCAGCTGCCCGGTCGGCATCGCCGCCCCCCAGAGCGCCTGACCCTCACCCGTCCCGCGCCCTCCGCCTCGAGAATCGCCCCCCGGGCGATTCTCGCTAGGCAATCGCTTGCGATTACCCGCCGCCAGCGACGGCCGGGAGGATCGTGACCTCGTCGCCGTCGGCGACCTGGGTGTCGAGCCCGTCGAGGAAGCGGATGTCCTCGCCGCCGACGTAGACGTTGACGAACCGCCGCAGACCGCCGTCCTCGGCGATCCGGCTGCGCAGCTCGCCGTAGCGCTCGTACAGCGCGTCGAGCACCTCGCCGACGGTCGAGCCGTCGACCTCCGCGGTCGCTCGCCGTCGGTCGCCGCGCGCAGCTGGGTGGGGATCTTGACGCTGACCGCCATCGCGCTCGGCAGTCATATCAGGCCGGGACGCTCGACACGGCTCGCTGGCCTGCCTCGAAGGCGTCGAGCGTCGGCTCGATCTCCCACGCCTCGAACGTTCCGCGCGCGCAGTCGAGCGTCTTCAGCCCCTCGCCGGTGATGTACGCGACGACCCGCTCGTCGGGATCGATGTCGCCGCGCGGCGGCGAGCTTGGCGAGCACCGCGATGGTCACGCCGCCGGCGGTCTCGGTGAAGATCCCGGTCGTCCGCGCGAGCAGCTTGATCCCGTCGCGGATCTCGTCGTCGGTGACCGAGTCGACCGAGCCGCCGGTGCGGCGCGCGAGGTCGAGCGCGTACGGCCCGTCGGCGGGGTTGCCGATCGCCAGCGACTTGG
This sequence comes from uncultured Acidobacteriota bacterium, assembly GCA_963712365.1. Taxonomy (GTDB): domain Bacteria; phylum Acidobacteriota; class Terriglobia; order Terriglobales; family Acidobacteriaceae; genus Sulfotelmatobacter. The sequence continues at coordinate 5,508 of CAVQHO010000013.1, read as the reverse complement.
CGATCGTGTCCGGCTTGACCGGGCGGCAGAAGTCCTGGCCGGCCTCGAACGCGCTCGCCACCGGCGAGCAGCCCGTCCGCCTGGGCGCCGTTGAACGTCGGCAGCTCGCCCTCGACCAGGCCGAGCTCGAGCCACTCCTCGAACCCGCGGGCGATCTTCGTGAACAGCGACCCGGAGGCGATCGGCGCACACGACCCGGTCCGGCAGCTCCCAGCCGAGCTGCTCGACGGTCTCGAACGCGAGCGTCTTCGAGCCCTCGGCGTAGTACGGGCGCATGTTGATGTTCACGAACGCCCAGTCGTGCTCGCCCGAGACCTCGGTGCAGAGCCGGTTGACGTCGTCGTAGTTGCCGCGGACGGCGACCAGGTTCGTCCCGTAGATCGCCGGTGGCGAGGACCTTCTGCTCCTCGAGGTCGGCGGGGATGAACACGTAGGACTCGAGCCCCGCGGCGGCCGCGTGCGCGGCGACCGCGTTGGCCAGGTTGCCGGTCGAGGCGCAGGCGATCGTCTGGAAGCCGAGCTCGCGCGCCCGGGCCAGCGCCACCGACACGACCCGGTCCTTGAACGAGTGGGTCGGGTTGGCGGCGTCGTTCTTGATCCACACCTCGCGCAGGCCGAGCGCGCTCGGCGAGCCGGTCGGCGCGCAGCAGCGGCGTCCAGCCGGCGGGCAGCGTGCCCTTCGGCGGCGCTCTGCACCGGGAGGAAGTCGCCGTAGCGCCACAGCGAGTGCGGGCCGGCCTGGATCCGGCGCCGCAGCGCGTCCGGGTCGGCGCCGGCGCGCGACGCGTAGGTCGACCTCGAGCGGGCCGAAGCACTGCTCGCAGACGTACCGCGCGTCGAGCGGGTAGGCGGTCTTGCATTCCTTGCAGCGAAGAGACTCTGGCGGCATATGTGAAAAAACCTCCGCCGGGGTCTGTGGTCGGAGGTCCTGAGAAACCGCCCTATCCACATCTCCCAGGCTTGTCGTTGGAGCCTGATGGAATTGGCACCTTTCCCTTGCGGGAGGTTGCCGGGGTTTCATAGGGCCAGTCCCTCCACCCCTCTTGATGCGTACTGCTATGTGGTCGGAAGTATACCCAGAGCTCCGGCAGATCCAGCGGTCAACGCTCGCCAGCCGCGCGCGAGCCGCGCGAGCGCGTAACGAGCACCGCACCGCGGTGTTGCAGGACTTCGGCATGGCCGCCACGTCAGCCGACCCGCTCGCGCGCCTCGAGGCGACGCTCGGCGCTCAGCGAGACGCGCCCCGAGCAAGCGGATGCTGGTGATCGTCAACCCGTACGCGACGACGGTCTCCGACCGGCTCAAGAACCTCGTCGTCTACGCGCTGCGCGGCAGCTACCAGGTCGACGCGATCGACACCGAGTCGCGCGACCACGCCACCGAGCTGTGCCGCGAGGCCGCTCGCGAGGGCTACGACGTGGTCGTCGCGTTCGGCGGCGACGGCACCGTCAACGAGGCCGCCAACGGGCTGGCCGGCTCCGACACGCCGCTGAGCTGCCTGCCCGGCGGGCGCACGAACGTCTACTGCCGGATGCTCGGGATCCCCACCGACGTCGTCGACGCCACCGAGCACCTGCTGCGGATCGCCGACGACTGGCGCCCGCGCCGGGTCGACCTCGGCCGCGTCAACGAGCGCTACTTCGCTGTTCTCGGCCGGCGTCGGGCTCGACGCCAGCGTCGTCGAGCGGGTCGACGCCCACCCGCGGCTGAAGGCCCGGCTCGGCGAGTGGTACTACACGTGGACGGGGATCCAGACCTTCAACCGCCGCTACCTGCTCCGTCCGCCGCGGCTCGAGGCCGACGCTCGGCGACGGAGCGGGTCAGCGGGCGTGACCGCGATCGTCCAGAACGCCGCCCCGTACACGTACTTCGGCGACCGGCCCGTCGACATGGGCGAGGGCGCGACGCTCGACAGCGGCGACCTCGCCGGCGTCGTGCTCCGGCGCGCGAGCCCGATCGACATCCCGACGATCATCTGGCGCGCGCTCTCCAAGCGCGCCGCGGCTCGACCCGCCACCGGCGGGTGCACGCCGTTCGCCGAGCTCGACGGCGCTCCGACGTCCGCTCGCTCGACGAGCGCCCGCTGCCGCTCCAGGTCGACGGCGACTACATCGGCGAGGCCGCCGAGGTCGCGTTCGAGGTCGCGCCCGGCGGCATCACCGTCGTCGCCTGAGCGCAACGTGCGTCCAGAAGCTCGCCCGCCGGACCCGGCGCCCTATGATCGGCCGCTGTGCGCCGACTCGTCGTCCTCGCCTGCGCCTGCGCTGGCCGCCGTGCTCGCCCAGATCGCTGACGGCGCATCCGCTGCCGGGCGCCCCGCACTGCCCGATCTTCCCGGCGAACAACCCGTGGAACCAGCGCGTCGACTCGCTCCCGGTGGCGCACGGACTCGGCCGGCTGATCGCCAGCATCGGGCTCAGCGACCCGGTCCACCCGGACTTCGGCACGGTCTACAACGGCGCCCCGAACGGGATCCCGTACGCGGTCGTCTCGAACCGGCACGAAGCGCGTCCCCGTCAGCTTCGACTACGCCAGCGAGTCCGACAAGGGCCCGTACCCGCTGCCGCGCAACGTGCCGATCGAGGGCGGCCCGCGCTCGACCGGCGACCGGCACGTGATCGTCGTCGACCGCGAGCAGCTGCAAGGACTACGAGCTGTTCGACGCCTACCCGCACGACGGCGGGCGCGCGCTGGCACGCCGGCTCGGGCGCGATCTTCAACCTGCGCTCGAACCATCTCCGCCCCGCCGGCTGGACCTCGGCCGACGCCGCCGGGCTGCCGATCCTGCCCGGGCTCGCGCGCTACGACGAGGTCGCGCGCGGCTCGATCGACCACGCGCTGCGGTTCACGGCCAACTGCACGGCGAAGTACTTCGTCTACCCGGCGCGCCACGAGGCCTCGACCTGCAGCGGCGTTCTACCCGCCGATGGGGCTGCGGGTGCGGCTGAAGGCGAGCGTCGACATCGCCAGGCCTGCCCCGCCAGGCGCGGATCGTCGCCGCAGGCGCTCAAGCGCTACGGCATGATCCTCGCCGACAACGGCTCGCCGTGGTACATCTCGGGCGCGCCGAACCGGCGCTGGAACGACGACGCGCTGCACCAGCTCGGCCGGCTGACCGGCCGCGACTTCGAGGTCGTGGACACGAGCTCGCTGCCGCATCCCGGCACGCTGATCGCGCTCGCCGGGGGGCGAAACGGCCGCGTCCCGCGGCTCTGATAGAGCGTGGACCGCACCGCGCCCACCCGTCGCCGGCCGCCGCGAGCGCCCGCCCGCCGCCGGCGCGCCCCGCGGGCCTGACCGGCCGCGACCGGCTCGTGCTCGGCTTCATCGCCGACCACGGCGCCGTCGTCGGTCGCGCAGGTCGCCGAGCTCCTCGGGAGTCTCGCGCCTGCGCCGCGGCGCGCCGGCTCGCGCGACCTGCGCCGGCGCGGCTATGTCTCATCCGAGCACGACCCGCCCTGCCATCGGCTGCGCGCGAAGGGCCGGCGCGCGATCGGCAGTCGCCTGCGGCCCGGTGAAGGTCAGCGCCGAGAGCATCGAGCACGACGTCGGCCTCGGCTGGCTGTGGCTGGCCGCGCGCGGGCCGCGCTGTGGGGCGAGCTGCGCGAGATCGTCCCCGAGCGGCGGATGCGCTCCGCGCGACGCGCGCGCGCCGAGCGCGAGCAGGAGCCGTTCGGGGTCCGGCTGGGCGGGTTCGGTCCCGGCGGCCGGGAGCGGCTGCACTATCCCGACCTGCTGCTCGTCACCGCGAGCGGGCACCGGGTGGCGCGTCGAGCTCGAGCTGACCCAGAAGTGCGCGCAGCCGGATCGACCGGATCCTCGGCGGCTACGCGCTCGACCGGCGGATCGACGCCGTGCTCTACCTCGTCGACGACCGGGGCGACCGGGCCGCGGATCGCGCGCACCGTCGAGCAGGCAGCCCGGCGCTACGGGATCTCCGAGATGGTCCACGTGCAGCGCTTCGAGCGCGTGCGAGCCGGCGGCCCCGCGCAGGGCGCGCGCGCGCGGCTGACACGCGCGCGGGCCGATGCGCAACGCCGCGGGCCGACGGAGCGGAGCGATGATCGACGACGCCGAGCCACGCCCGCCGCGCCGCCCGTACTGGCTGCTGCCCGTGTTCGCCGCGCTGCTCCTCTCCCCGCCGGCGTGGGCGGCGGCGGCGCTGGTCGCGGCCGCGGTCGGCGGCGACCGCTCGCCGGCGCCGGCTGCGCCGCGCGCTGGCGCGGCCGCGGGCCGCCGGAGCCGCGGCGCCGGAGTGCGGCAAGCGACGCTGCTCGGCCGCGACCACGACCGGGCGCCCGGTGGCGCTGCAGCGATGCCGAGCTCTCCGCCCACGGGCTGATCCTCGGGGCGAGCGGGTCGGGCAAGTCGACGACGCTGCTGACGATCCTCGGCGACCACGTCCGGCGCGGGCGGCCGGTGATGGCGATCGACCTCAAGGGCTCGCCGGCGTTCGCGCGCGACCTCGAGGCCGCCGCGACGGCCGCCGGGCGGCCGTTCCGGCTGTGGACGCTCGACGGTCCGGCCAGGTGGAACCCGCTCGCAGCACGGCAACGCGACCGAGCTCAAGGACAAGCTGATCGCGACCGAGCGGTTCACCGAGCCCCACTACCAGCGGGCGGCCGAGCGCTACGTGCAGACGGCGATCGGGGTGCTCCACGAGGCCCACCCCGGGCGCCCGACGACGCTGGCCGAGGTCGTCGAGGTGATGGACCCCCGCCGGCTCGCGGGCCTGCTGCGCCAGCTCCCCGGCGAGCGCGCCGCCCGGGTCCACGACTACCTCTCGACGCTCGACCCCCGACCAGCTGAGCGCGGTCCGCGGCCTCGGGACGCGGCTGGCGATCATCAGCGAGTCGCACGTCGGGCGCCACCTCGAGCCCGGCGACGGGACGGCGGCGACGGCCGCGCCGATCGACCTGCGCCGGGCGCTCGAGGGCGACGAGGTCGTCTGTTCAGCCTCAACTCGAGCACCTACGGCAAGCTCGCCGCCCAGATCGGGGCGCTCGTCGTCCAGGACCTGATCACCGCCACCGGCCATCGGCTGACCGCGAACGGCGGCGTCCCGGTGACCGGCGAGCGCCAGGCGATGATCGGGATCGACGAGTTCGCCGCGCTCGGCGCCGACAGCCTCGCCGCGCTCGTCGAGCGCTCGCGCGGGGCGGGCTCGAGCGTGCTGCTCGCCGCCCAGGAGTTCGCCGACCTCGAGCGCGCCGCTCCGGGGCTGCGCGATCAGATCGTCGGCAGCACGGCGATCAAGCTCGTCCACCGCCAGGAGGTTCCCGCCTCGGCGCTGATGGTGGCGCAGATGGCGGGCACGGTCAGGCGCTGGGAGGAGACCGAGCAGCTCGGCGGCCGGCTCTTCGGCGGCCATCCGAACGGCCGCGGCACCCGCCGGCAGGTCGAGGAGTTCCGGGTCCATCCGAACACGATCAAGTCGCTCGGCACTGGGCGGGTGGTGGTGATCACGAAGACGCCGCGCGCGACGGTCCGGACGGTCCGCGTCGACCC
>CAVQHO010000012.1:0-12849 GCA_963712365.1 uncultured Acidobacteriota bacterium | reverse complement strand
GAGCAAATGCGGATTCCGCAGCCAGACTTCAATCTTGAAGTAGGATCGGGCTCTCCAGGGAAGCAACTTGGTTCTATGTTGGAGCGATTGGAGTCCGTCATAGCCACCGACAGACCCACATGGATCATCGTTTACGGAGATACGAACTCTACCCTGGCCGGGGCCATGATTGCGGCTCAGTTGGGCATATCTCTTGCTCACATCGAAGCGGGGTGCCGAAGCTACAAACCGGACATGCCAGAAGAGCGCAACCGCGTCTTGGCTGACCACCTGAGTCAGCTGTTGTTGGTGCCCTCGGATCACGCTGCGGAAAATTTGAGTCGCGAAGGAATCGGCACCCCAAACGACCCTCTACCCCGCAGAGTGGTTTGGATCGGTGACACCATGTTCGATGCGCTCATCGCCAGCCTGGATAATGCAGAGTTTCACAGCCGCGAGACTTTAGAGAGGTTTGGGTTGAAGGACAAAGAATATTATCTTCTAACCCTACACCGGGCAAACAACACCGAATCGCCTGAGATTTTGGAGCGTGTACTCGCTGTACTACAAAACCTATCGTTGCCGGTGATCTTTCCGGTACACCCGCGTACTCGCAAACTGCTGTCCGGTCCAGGTACCCACAACCCTTCATCATTGCACCTTGTCAGTCCGGTTGGTTATCAAGACATGTTGGCGCTTGAAAAGCATGCCCAGGCAATCCTGACTGACTCCGGCGGGGTACAAAAAGAAGCTCTCTACGTGCACGTGCCGTGCGTCACGCTACGCCAGGAAACCGAGTGGCCAGAAACTGTCTCGCTTGGCGCAAATCGTCTGGTTGGCACCGACCCGGATGCGATACTGTCTGCTCTCACACTCCCGTTTCCTGGCCTGGATGGGCTGCCGTCCCCGTTCGGGGACGGACATGCTTGTGAGAACGCTGTGGAGCAGATCCTTCAATCTGCATAGACATCGCTGATAGCGCGGACCAAATCATTATGAGGGCAGCTCTTGACGCGAATGGGGACAATCGCTCATCTCAGCTCCGTCCACGACCCGTTTGACATTCGTATTTTCCACAAGGAATGCCATTCGTTGGCGCAGGCTGGTTATGTTGTCACGGTAATCGCTCCCCATATGCGTAGCGAAGTGGTGGATGGAATCAAAATCGAAGGAGTGCCGCGGGCCCGTTGGCGACTGCTGCGAATTACCAACACCACGAGAAAAGTGTGGTGGAGAGCCTTCTGGCTCGACGCAGACTTGTACCACTTCCACGATCCGGAATTAATACCGGCGGGATTACTGCTGCGGGCTTGGGGTAAGAAGGTGATCTACGACGTTCACGAGGATGTACCTCGCGACATGCTGGCCAAGGAATATTTACCTTTGTGGCAGCGCCGCCCGTTGGCACGCGTCTTCGAGGTGCTGGAGAATTCCGCGTCGCGCTTCTTTTCTGCGCTGATTACCGTCACCCCAGACATTGCAAAGCGCTTCCAGCATCAACCCAGGACCATACTGGTGCGCAACTTTCCGCGGGTGGACGAGTTTCCTTCAGTGCCGAAACTGCCCTGGCGTGAACGTCTGCCCGCAATTGCATATGTGGGCAGCATCGCGGCAGATCGTGGCATTCGAGAGATGGTCCAAGCCATGGGTAATCTACCCGGTTCCCTGCCGGGCCGCCTGTTATTAGCAACGAATAGCTTCCCTCCATTGCTACGTCAGAGAGCAGCCGCCCAGCGTGGCTGGGACAGAGTGGAAGATCGCGGTCATTTGGATCATCAGGGTATTTTTGATCTACTGGGGCAGGTACGTGGCGGCTTGGTTTGCTTTCATCCAGTTCCAAACAATCTCACAGCACTCCCGCACAAATTGTTTGAGTACATGGCCGCGGGCATACCCGTGATCGCTTCAGACTTTCCGACGTGGAGAGAGATCGTCGCGAGACATCGATGTGGTTTGCTGGTGAATCCCATGGAGCCGCCAGCGATCGCAGGCGCTATTGAGTATTTGTTAACCCATCCGCAGGAAGCGGAGCTGATGGGAAAGCGCGGCCGCCAAGCCGTGGAAGAACATTACAACTGGACAGCCGAAGAGCAATCCCTACTCCAACTCTACGGCAGATTACTGGACCGACCATGTGTGGCATAGCAGGGATCATTACGCTTCGCGGTTTTGATCCTCAATTACTTATCACGATGACCAACCTGGTAAGTTACCGGGGACCTGACGCTTTTGGGTTCGTGTTTTCCTGTCCCGGGGATGATAGCCATTTCCTCGAAGTCCACGACGCCCAGACGGTACCCAGTAATTTTCGGCCCACGATCGGACTCGGACACAGACGGCTCTCAATCCTCGATCTTTCCGATGCTGGCGCACAGCCAATGAAGAGTGCCGATGGCCAGCTGTACATCACCTACAACGGCGAAGTTTACAACTATGTAGAGGTCCGAAACGAACTGGAGAAACTGGGCCACCGTTTCCAAACGCACACCGACACCGAAGTAGTTCTGCATGCATATCAAGAGTGGGGCAGCGCGTGCTTTGCCCGTTTCAATGGAATGTGGAGCCTCGCTATTTGGGACAGGGCAGCGCAAAAACTGCTGTGCGCGCGCGATCGCTTTGGAGTGAAGCCCTTCTATTACTACCTTTCGCGCGATCACTTTATCTTCGGATCAGAGATCAAGCAGATTCTTAAAACAGGGTACGTACAGCGCAGGGCGAACCCGGCGGCTGTCCTGACCTACCTTGAGCAGGGCTTGTCAGATCACGATGCGGACACATTTTTCTCCGACATTTACCAACTACTGCCTGCGCATCTATTGACTCTGGACCTTTCCTCAACATGCTTGCAAGCGCAGTTCCGGCGCTATTGGGAACTGTCGACTGATCCGTGCCCGGAAATTTCCGACGAGGAAGCTCGCGAACGGTTCAAGTCGAGTTTTGCTCGGGCTGTGACCTGGAGAATGCGAAGCGACGTGCCGGTGGGATCGTGTTTAAGCGGTGGCTTGGACTCTTCTTCTATCGTTTGCCAGTCCAGGAGGGTGGTGTCGGACGGCGATTTTCACACTTTTTCAGCGTGTTTCGAGGATCCCACCATCGACGAACGGCCATACATCGCTTCGATAATTGCGGCGACCGGAGCCGAGCCACACCTGATTTTTCCCAAGTCCACGGAATTCTGGAAGCAATTTGACCAACTGCTCTGGCATCAAGACGAGCCCTTCGGGAGCACCAATGTCTATGCCCAGTGGTGTGTCATGCAGGCGGCGCGACGCGCACACATACCCGTTTTGCTGGATGGTCAGGGTGGCGACGAGACTCTATGCGGATATTTGAAGTTCCGCATCTTCTATCTACAGGGCTTGATGTATGCTTCACCTTTCAGAGCTCTTTCCGAGGCCATCCAATGGCTACGAATGGGTATCGGGGTTCGCAGGAAGTGGGATGACTTCCGACGGTATTTCCCTGCTTTCCTTTCCAGAGCGGGTTCCCTGACTCGCCGGGTATCGCCCCCGGAGGCGTGGCAGGAGTGCTCATCGCACAGAGTTCCGCTCGGTGCCGCAGGCAGCATGTCCGAACGGCAGAAAATCGACCTCACTTGCTCCAGTCTGCCTGTGCTCCTGCGCCTGGAAGACCGTAATTCGATGGCTCACTCGATCGAGACTCGTCTGCCATTCCTCGATTATGAATTGGCGCAGTTTCTGGTGAGTTGTTCGCCTTCGCTGAAGTTGCGCAACGGCTGGAGCAAATGGATTCTGCGCGATGCCCTGATTGGCCAATTACCAGAGAAAGTGCGGCGACGCCGGACGAAGCTTGGATTTGATACACCTATTTCTTCGTGGCTGGATGTCGGTTTGCGGAATGGCGTTACCGAAGCGCTGTCTCAGCCATTACGAATGGCGCAGTTCCTTATGCGTGACAAAGTACGCCAGGAAATTGACCTCTTTTTGAATCGTGCGCCCGGTTGTTTGGGACCGGGGCCGCTGTTTCGCGTTGTCAGCCTTGAGCGATGGGCCCAGATCTTCCATGTCAATTAAGGCCGAGCCCATCGCACTGTTCTGGATCATACACGTCAGTACCAGGGCCATATGCCAGGAGTGGCGCCTACTTCGTATGCGCCAATATCCCAAGCACTACCGACCGGTCGAGGTCCACCTCCGATATCGAGGGCTGGTGCGTTCGCGTTTGCCCCGGCATTGATCGCGGGACTGCCGGAGAGAAGATGATAGTTACCGGCATAAGTCCCTGTGTCATTCACGAACTGTGGATCGGCCGTAACCGTATTCACGGCGGTCGAATTGTAGAAGTAGAGGTTAACGCCAATGTTGTTGTAGACGAGGTTGTTCGTGTAGGTGTTGTGCGTACCCACATTGTTAGCAGCGCAGCACTCACGGATACCATAGCCATCGACGTAGGTACTGCCGACGGCAATATTGTTGGCTACATAATTGTAATCGGTAACATTCGACCCTGTTCCGTCACTGGCGATAACGATACCGCCACCGCAATTCACGATCGTGTTGTTAACGATCGTCGATTTACTGATCGGATAGTGATACTGGTGAATTCCCCACGCAGCAACGTTCAAAATCAGATTGTTGGAGACATAGTTGTACAGCGAAGCAGCCAGGTAAATTCCGTGGGTGTGTACGTGGTCGATCAAGCCCACGCCAATGTTATAGATAAAGTTGCCGCTCACCTCGGAATAGTCCGAACCCAAGTCAACTTCAATCCCTGCGCCGCCGTTGCTACCACCATTGATGGCAACGATGTCATGGACCTTGTTACCAAGAATTCGATTGTTGGTGCCGGTGACGCGAATGCCAAAGCGAGGCACGTTTGTCGAGGCTGTCACCTCAAATCCCTTGATGTTGACGTAGTTGCCCGTGCCAAACCACACGAAGTCCGGAGTGGCTCCCGTGTAGTTGCCAACGATCTTGGCCCCCCACTCCGTGTCGGAGATGTAGGTAATGGGGGCGTTCGCGGTTCCACTGGCGGAGGTGGTGATGGTGGTGAGATAAGTTCCCGGGGCAACATGCACTGTAGAACCGGGGCCGATAACGGAATCAGCGTGGTTTATGGTCGCCCAAGGATGGGCAGCAGACCCATCATTCGAATCGCTTCCCCCTGGGGATACGTAAAAATCAAATGCGGAAGAGGGAGGGGCGATCACGACGGCAGCGCTGGCCGACTTTGTCGGATCCTGAACGCTAGTCGCTTTGATTGAGACCGACGGGTTTGCGGGAACAGATTTTGGCGCGGCAAAAACACCTTTGCTGGAAATTGTCCCGTAGGTGGAATTGCCACCCTGGATATTATTCACGTACCAGGTGACAGCATTGTTGGTCGCGCCTCTTACTGTGGCAGTGAATTGTGCAGTCAAACCAGCCTGAACGGTAGCCGAAGTTGGCGTAACAGAAACTGAGATCGTGTTTGCTGCTGGCGTGACCGTCACGCCAGCGCTGGCCGACTTAGTTGGATCTGCGTAGCTCACCGCAGTGATGGTTTCGGCCGGATCGTTCGGCGTCGTCGTGGGAGCCGTGAACAGGCCTGTCGAAGAAATTGTTCCGATGCTGGCGTCTCCACCTTGAACATTATTGACCGACCAGCTGACGGAGTTGTCGGTAGTGCCATTCATGGTCACTGTGTATTGACGTGTGGTGCCTACATCAACCGTTGCGCTGCTGGGCGAGATCGAGATCGCCGTCGGCGACGCAGCCTGTGCAGTGGGTGCTCCACTTCCACCTCCGCATCCCGCAAGAAGCGTTGTGAAACACAACACCCCGCAGAACAACGACCAGTGACAGAAAACTTTTCTGAGTGAAACGGTGATTAGATCCTTTCGATCTTTAGCTAGACAGGGCCTGAGTACTTGCACGAAACTTTTACCTCTGTAGGGGGATTTTTAGATAGAACCGGACGTGATTTGTGTGAAACATATGGCGATCTAGTCCGCCACGTCTACTCTCACAAGTACATGTTGCCGTCTCTTTGGGGCATGTCCCTCGAAACGAGCAGGCGCTCACTCGTGACGTGACCGCTAGCCTGCGAAATACAAACAACTTACGGTTACCAGCACGGCCTGGTGCCGGCTGTAAAAAAACGCAACAGCGCGATGAGTTTTTATGAGTGGAGTTGTCAGACTTCCGTTACGATTTTTGGCGCTCGCCTTCGTCCTCTTTGCGTTTTTCGGGCTGAGTCGCGCGTTCTCTCACAGTTCACCGCCGAAAGCAAGTCGGAAACGATTAACCAGCATTCAGCATCGCTATGTTTCACCCCGGGGAAATGACGCAAACAACGGTTTGAAATCCCGCCCGTGGAAGACACTTCAACATGCGGCCGAGGTCGTCACACCCGGAATGACCGTACACGTTGCTCCAGGCGTATACCTCGGCGAGATCACCAGCATGATGAGTGGGACACCAGCAGCGCGTATACGCTTTGTATCGGACGTTCGTTGGGCTGCGCAGATCCACAGCGGTTCCGAGTTCGTTTGGAACAATAAGGGCGACTACGTGGATATCGAGGGATTCGATGTGAGCGGCGAAAGCAACGCGCGCGTGGGAATACTGAACTGGGCGTCTTCAACCCGCGTGACCAACAACCGCGTGCACGACATTCCAGCGCCGGGGTGCATCAGGTTTGGTGGTGCCGGCATTGATCATGCTGGATATGCATCCTACAATTCCGATACTGTCGGAAACTGGGTTTTCAATATCGGCGACTACAACAAGCCATGCCCGCGAGTTCACGGAATCTACCAGGCAGCAGCCGGCGGAGTGATCCAGAATAATGTGGTCTATCGTGCCGAAGGGTGGGGCATCCACCTATATCACGCCGCCCGCGACCTTACCATTTCCAACAATACGGTGTTCAACAATGCGTACGGCGGCATCGTCGTCGCCCAGGAATTAGGGAAATCGCCGAGCGCCGATCACATCCTCGTAACCAACAATATCGTCTTCCGCAATGGATTAGTTCAAGGCGCGGATGGCTTTGGAATTCGCGAGTACGGAAACACCGGCATACACAATCGATATCTCAATAATCTGGTTTACGGCAACGGACCAGGTGATTGGAGGCTACAGAACGGGAACACGGCGTCGGGGACCATCACCGCGGATCCCCATTTCGAAAACTATCGCCCCGACGGACTCGGTCTCTATCGACTGAGGCCAGACAGTCCTGCAATTGACGCCGGAACCGACTTGGGGGCGCCGTTAGTGGACTTCGAAGGAAATCCTCGCCCGCATGGCTCTGCCTTCGACATAGGGGCCTACGAAACCAAGCCATCGTCATCGAGAGACGAAGCCAGGAATCATCCACCCGCTTCGCACTAGTTCAGAGGCAGAACAATGCCCATTGCAGAAATCTCGATTCGCGCGAGCCAGTCGCCAAATCCCGAATCTCCTCGGGTTCGAGTCGGAGTGCTCCTAGACAGGCCCGCTGTGCCCAAATGGATTCACCAGATTCTCATCGAGCTCGATCGGTCGACTGTCGCTGAACTAGCGTTGATCGTCAACATCAGCCGCTGTGACAAATCTCTCACGCCATCGATTTCGCGAGAGATGCCGGCACTGTTTGACCTCTGGAGACGGCTGGATTGTCAATTCTTTCGACCGCGTTCCATGCACCCCGATACGTTCAGCGTCTCCCCTTTCAGTCCTGGTCGCAGCCACCCTCAGTTCGTCGACTGCCATTTCCCCCCTTGCAATAAACATTTCGGTTTGCAGGAAAACGACCTGCAACAAATCAAAGATGCGAATCTGGATGTGCTGGTGGATCTCAGCAGCACCGTTCCTCGGCAGCAGCTTCAAGATTGCAGCCGATATGGGGTGTGGTTCTTTGACGAAACCGATGATCTTCTTATTAGCCTGTATGGAGACCTAATCCACCAAAAACTCACGCGCGAGAACGGCGTGAACATTCGGTTCGGCGATCACAATGTTGGCGTTCTTCCCTTTTCGTGTTCAGCGATCGACCCGCTTTCGCTCTTTAGGAATTACAGCAACCTATACTGGAAAAGATCGACCTTGCTCGCCCGAGCCCTGGCTGACCTGAAATGCTATGGCTGGAAGGATATTCATGACTCTGTTCAACCTCGGATTACCGTCCTAGCACCAGAACCCAGCAACATTAGCACCGCGCGCCTGGTGACGAGGCTGCTACTCCGCGCTGCGAAGCAGCAAATCCGGTCACGCTTGTTTCACGAGCAGTGGTTTATTGCGTTCAGAAGAAAAGACGTTCTCGACAACCTCTCCGCTCAAGAGGGCAGTCTCACGATTATTCGTCCGCCACACGATCGCTTCTACGCTGATCCATTCGTAGTTGACCGCGGCGACAAGAGCTATGTCTTCTTCGAGGATTTCTCTTATCTTAAAAACAAGGGCATCATCTCCTTCATCGAGCTTGACGACTTAAAGGGCTGCAGCACTGCGGAGCCTGTCCTGGAGGAAAATTATCATCTTTCCTATCCCTTTTTATTTGAGTGGGAAGGGGAGACCTACTTGATTCCCGAGACGAAGACCAACCGAACTGTCCAACTGTATCGGGCAACACAGTTCCCACGAGGTTGGCAGATGGTGAAGGTACTTCTCTGCGATGTAGCGGCTGTAGATTCAACCCTTTTCCATCACCAGGGAAAGTTCTGGTTGTTTACTTCTGGAATTGAAACAGAAGACCCTTGGTTTAATGGCCACAGCGAACTCTTTCTGTTTTTTTCGGATTCATTGGTCGGCCCGTTCACGCCTCATCCCAGAAACCCGGTTGTCTCTGACGTCCGGAGGTCTCGGGCGGCCGGGCAGATCTTCTCGAGTAGCGGCCAACTCATTCGGCCAGCCCAGGATTATTCCGTGACCGACAGCTGTGCGGTCACGCTGAACCTGATTGACACGCTTTCCGAGCGCGAATATCACGAGACCGCGGTGGCTACCATTCCTCGAACGTGGATGAAGGAGAATATCGGAACACACACCTTCAACCGCAGCGAACGCTATGAAGTGCTGGATGGAAGGACCTTGGCGGGCCCTATGTCTCGCCGTCGTTTTGAGGCTACCCTGCAAACGGTAAAACTCACCTCGCCACTGATCGAAAGCCTGACGCCCTGAGATCCGGGTTCCAGAGAAGATATGCCCAATGCATTGCGAACCTCCGAAGAGTTCGTGCCCGTGCCGGCGGTGGTACCTGAACGACTCGCCCCGCATGTGGAGCGAGTCGACATTTACCAGCATAAACCGGAGCTCATCGCCCTGTTCGAACGAAGCGGAAGACCGGAGTTCGCTTCGCGCTTTGATTGGTACTATCACGATGACGGGCAAAAGCCGATGTCCTGGGTGTTGCGCGAGAGCGGTGGTGCGATCTCCGGCGTCTGTTCAGTAACGCTGCGCTCTTTGCGCTACGGAGCAAGATCGGTGCGAGCGGGAGTTGCAGGGAATCTTCTGATTGATCGAGGAAAGGGCGGGTATCTCGGCGCGATTTCGCTGGTACGAGCCATGAAATCGCTGGTGACCAGTCACGACATCGATGTACTTCTGGGAATTCCTAATGCTTTGTCCGAACCGATATTCACTCGCCTGGAGTTCACAATCATCGATCGTTGGATCACCCATGCCTTTGTCCATCATTCAGGAAAGCTGCTGCAAACCCGTCTTGGATGGCCAGGCACAATTGCCAGGCCATTGCTTGACCTTTGCGCCGCCGCCGTAGAAAAGGTGACATCTCCTGATTCCCTGCAGGCAGACAGTCTGCGCGTCGTGAATGTAACCGAACGCGATTTCTCCGAAATTCCCTTCCACAACTGGGCCGTACCGGAAGGACGCTTCGTGATGTGTCCCTCCAAAGACTATCTGCTAACGCGCTTTCTGAAAGCCCCCCTGAGTCGGTATAGTTTTTCGATACTCGCGAACTCGTCCGGAAAGGCTTGTGGATGCATCGTACTTCGGCACGGTAAAGACCGCTCCTGGATAGCGGACTGTTGGGTCGATTTCGGCCAGATCGATGAAGTTACTGCGATTTCCCAATTCTGCCGTTCCAAACACTCAACGAGCAACATGGTTTGGATTGCACATCTGCGCTCCGCTCCATTGTCTAAGCAACTCGCTTCCCACGGTTTTATCCGGATGGCTCCAGCGCTGGGCGGATACCCCAATCTTCCGCTGGTGGGATTTTGGTTGGCGGGACACCCTCTTGCGTATGAATTTTCCCAAGCGAGTTCCTGGGGACTTTTCACCGGCTTCAATGACGTGTAGGTCGACGATCGAAGAGATCGATCGCCAACATGAACAATGTTGCCAGTTCGTATGAAGACGCATATCGCCTCGGGCATCCTTTTACCTATCAGCCTCGGCTTTATAGACCGTTCGTTCGGGCAATAATAAAGAAAGCGAAACTGAGAACGGGCTGCACTGTTCTTGACGTTGGCTGTGGCCAAGGTTTTTTTACCGGACTGTTTACCAGTTTTGGATTCAAGGCGGTCGGGGTTGATCTAAGCCTGGAAGGGCTCCGTTGCGCCCGAGAGGACCACGGCTCGAGCGGCGCCTTATTCGAATTCGGCGAGGCTATGACGCTATCCCATATGGGAGAGTTTGATTGTGTTTTCGTGCGCGGATTGTCTTTGTACAATCGGCCGACACTCGAATTCACCCATGACGTCACAGCGGCACTGCTTGGTTATCTCAAGCCGGGCGGGGTGATGATTTTTGCCTATGGCACAAACCTTTCCCCTCGAAAGAAAAAGGACTCCTGGGAGCATCACTCTCTGCCGCATACGAAACAATATTTTTCTCGATACCCGGGAGCACATGTGTACTTTACGTTGCGAATTGACACGCTCCTGCTCGGAAGTTGGACCTTTTGTTCTCTCCTGACTAACGTCTTTGGTTGGATCAGTCGCATTGCGGGTCTCGGGGCGAGCTGATCGCTCTGATACCACGTGCCTCTCACGAAACAACCACGGCGTCGCCAGCCGACCAAAGTATTGAAATTGGTTAAAGGATTTTCCCCCGCTAAGTCGTATCTCAGCAATGAAGCAAATCAGCTCTTGTTGTCTTTCGGTCCAAGGAGGATCGTCATGCGGCAAGTCGAAGATGATTTACGCCGCTTTCGTAGTAGATAATTTTGTATATGGCCGTGATGACCATTTCTCGGATGAAGATTCTTTCCTAGAGATGGGCATGATCGACTCGACCGGCATTCTCGAACTGGTCGGGATTTGGAAAAAACTTACCACATCTACGCTCGATGATCAGGATCTGGTTCCTGCTAATCGACTCTATCTCCCAGCTAGCGGAATTCGTACAACGAAAATCTGATAGTGTCCAAACCGTGACCGCGCGTTTGCAGGTCCAAACCGTAAATCCGACTAACCTCGCTTTCCATTTTCTAAGCTATTGCAGCCTTGAGTAGCGCACCATGTCGGGTTGGAGGCATGTCCATGCAAGTCGAACATTTTTTGGAGTATAGCGCCGAACATACGCCTGCAAAAACCGCGTTGGTTTGCGGAGAGAAGCGCTGGACATATGCGGAGGTTGAAGCTTGTTCTAATCAACTCGCCCATACCTTGCTGGCATACGGACTGCAACGCTGGGATCGAGTGGTCATATTTGCTCCAAACTGTATCGACACTGCCGGCGGTCTTCGCTACCTTAAAAGCTGCCGGGGTGTTCGTCCTCGTGAATCCTACGACAAAGCCGGAGAAACTTGCTTACATCATCAACAATTGCCGTGCCCGGCATCTGACTACGATCGGGCGATTTCTTCCTGTCGTTCTTGCAGCCGCCGATTCAGCCCAACATCTGCAAGCTATTCTCGCTTCTGGCTTGCCAGCTGAGAGGTCCTCCCCCGTTCAAAGACAGCCTGAGCTGGTTCGGCTGGAATCGGTTTTGCCAGTCCAGTCTCGCGAGCGCTGCGCAAGAACAAATATCGACGTTGATCTCGCAGCCCTGATCTATACGTCCGGTTCGACAGGCCAACCCAAGGGGGTGATGGTGACACATCTCAACATCGTGTCAGCCGCCACTTCCATCACCAAGTATCTGGAAAATAAGCCTGACGACATCGTTCTCAACGTGCTTCCTTTGTCGTTTGACTACGGCCTCTATCAGTTGCTAATGGCGTTCAAAGTCGGAGGGACCCTGGTTCTTAGCCTTCCTTCGCCTACCCGTATGCAATCATCGAAACGCTGGTTCGCGTGTGTGACCGGATTTCCAATCGTTCCCACCGTTGCGTCTATTCTGTTGCAACTCAATCTCGCGAACTACAATTTCCCCCAACTGCGCTACATCACAAACACCGCCGCCGCACTCCCGACGGAGCACATCCGAGAATTAAGACAGCTCTTCCCCCATGTCAAGATTTACTCGATGTATGGATTGACCGAATGTAAGCGTGTCTCCTCATTTACCTCCCGATCAGATCGATATACGGCCCAACTCGGTCGGTCGCGGGATGCCCAATGAAGAGGCCTATATCGTTGACGACCAGGGCAACCACGCGCCTGCAGGAACCGTCGGCGAACTGGTGGTCCGCGGCTCGAACGTCATGAAGGGCTACTGGGAATTACCCGAGGAAACCAACAAGGTCCTCCGACCGGTCCGTTTCCCGGTGAACGAGTGCTTCACACCGGCGATCTATTCCGGGCCGACGAGGAAGGGTACCTGTATTTTATAGGTCGCAAGGACGACATTATCAAGACTCGCGGGAGAAAAGGTTAATCCGCGCAGAAGTCGAGAACGTCTTGCATGCCCATCCCAACGTGGCCGAGGCTGCCATACTCGGGCATACCGGACGTGGTTGAAATGCGATCTTCGGCTTTGTCACACTCAAACCAGACAGTTCAGCAATACGGTAATCTGTCCAATAGGGTTAACATAACAA
>CAVQHO010000011.1:0-1230462 GCA_963712365.1 uncultured Acidobacteriota bacterium | reverse complement strand
CGATCACGTCGAATGCTTCGAACCCTACCCTGACAGTTTCGATTTCCGGCACTGGAACTGCCGTGCCAGTCGGGACTCTGAGCTCTAACCCGACCAGCCTGGGTTTCGGAAACGTGACTGTGGGAAGCAACCAGTCCCTTTCCGCGACGATCACCAATACTGGCAGCGCGAGCGTCACGATCTCTCAGGCTGCGATCAGTGGTACCGGGTTCACTTTAAGCGGAATCACCACCCCGCTAACTCTCACCGCCGGGCAAAGTACGTCGCTTGCCGTGAAGTTCGCGCCGACGACGACAGGAAGCGCCAGCGGCAATGTCACCATCACTTCGAATGCTTCGAACCCGTCACTGACAATCTCGCTCGCCGGTACTGGAACCGCCGTCCCGGTCGGGACCCTGGGTTCCAGTCCGACCAGTCTCGGATTTGGAAACGTAACCGTCGGGAGCAATCAGTCCCTCTCCGCAACAATCACGAACACTGGAAGCGCGAGCGTCACGATTTCTCAGGCTGCCATCAGTGGTACCGGGTTCACTTTGAGCGGAATCACCACGCCGCTCACTCTCACCGCCGGGCAAAGCACGTCCCTTGCGGTTAAGTTCGCGCCCACGACCACGGGCAGCGCAAGCGGCAACGTCACGATCACGTCGAATGCTTCGAACCCTACCCTGACAGTTTCGATTTCCGGCACCGGAACTGCTTTGCCAGTCGGGACTCTGAGCTCTAACCCGACCAGCCTGAGCTTCGGAAATGTGACTGTGGGAAGCAATCAGTCCCTTTCCGCGACAATCACCAACACTGGCAGCGCGAGCGTCACGATTTCTCAGGCTTCGATCAGTGGTACCGGGTTCACTTTAAGCGGAATCACCACACCGCTAACTCTCACCGCCGGGCAAAGTACGTCGCTTGCCGTGAAGTTCGCGCCGACGACGACAGGAAGCGCCAGCGGCAATGTCACCATCACTTCGAATGCTTCGAACCCGTCACTGACAATCTCGCTCGCCGGTACTGGAACCGCCGTCCCGGTTGGGACCCTGGGTTCCAATCCGACCAGTCTCGGATTTCGGAAACGTAACCGTAGGGAGCAATCAGTCCCTCTCCGCAACAATCACGAACACTGGAAGCGCGAGCGTCACAATTTCTCAGGCTTCCATCAGTGGTACCGGGTTCACTTTGAGCGGAATCACCACGCCGCTCACTCTCACCGCCGGACAAAGTACAGTCCTCACCGTGAAATTCGCACCCACGAGCACCGGAAGCGCCAGCGGGAATCTGACCATCACGTCCGATGCTTCGAACCCGACGCTGACGGTCCCGATTTCGGGAACAGGCATAGCGGCGGGTCAGCTGAGCGCGGCTCCAAGCAGCCTGAACTTCGGCAACGTAACCGTCGGACAGAATCAATCCCTTTCCTCGACCGTGACCAACACCGGAGGATCGAGCGTAACGATTTCTCAAGTCGCCACCACAGGCACTGGATTTACGTCAACAGCCATCGGTACGCCGATGACACTGGCGGCCGGGCAAAGCGTGGTCATTAATGTAAAATTCGCGCCGACAACGTCAGGGAGCGCTAGTGGCACCGTGACAGTTACGTCAAACGGGTCAAACCCAACCCTGACGATCCCTTTGTCTGGTACGGGTGCCGCAGCGGCAGGACAACTCGCGATCAACCCAACCACTCTCGCTCTGGGCAGTGTTGAGGACGGCACGAGCGGAACAACTTCGGGAACTCTTGCCGCAACCGGCGCAAACGTCACAGTCACAGCCGCGAGCACTAACAATTCCGTATTCAGTCTAGGTGGACTTTCGCTTCCGGTAACGATTGCAGCGGGCACAAGTGTCCCCTTTACGATCACCTTCAGCCCGCAAACGGTCGGATCGGTGAGCGCGACGCTGACGATTACGAGCAACGCTCAGCCTACTGCGACTACAGCAACATTGACAGGAACGGGCACGGCTGCACCGAGTCACACAGTCAACCTTTCTTGGAACGCGAGCACTTCACCGAACATATCGGGCTATAACGTCTACCGGGCGGTGTATACCACCTCCTGCGGTTCTTACGTAAAGGTGAATTCTGTGCTTAACACCACCACGCTGTATACGGATGCCTCGGTAGTCAATGGGATTTCCTACTGCTATGCCGCGACCGCAGTGGATACAAGCAGCCAGGAGAGCGGCTATTCTAATATCGCGAGCAATGTTCAAATACCAACGTTCTAGACAGCTTGACTGACCGGGATATTCATCTTCGCCAATTGTGTGAGGTTGTTTTCGCTCACCTTTCACTATCTCTTTGACGCACTCCAGGAGCTTGCTTTACTCGAGTGCGTTCCTCAGCAAACACCCGCAAGACGTGACTCGAGCGATTCGCCCATCTTGTTGCAAGACGTCTGATTGATTTCCGAGACTTGATTCTTGAGGCGGCGAGTGACCCTATTATTACTTTGAAATCATCGGATTCTGCCGTTCCGGAATAGACGAAATAGGGATAGAATCAATGCCTTTGTGAGTTCGGAAGGGGCTCGACGCCATGCCCTGCCGCTACATCATCGATCCGGAAAAGCGACTTGTCATTTCTACTGCCTGGGATCGCCTGACCTTCGCGGAAGCAAAGGCGCACCAGGATCAGCTTGCTATTGATCCTGGCTTCAATCCTGCTTTCAATCAACTGATTGACGCGACAGCAGTGTCAACGCTCGAAATGACCAATGATGAAGCCAAGTCGCTTGTCCGACGTGTCATCTTTTCGCCAGAATCCCGGCGGGCATTTGTCGCGATCACTCCAACGATTTTCGGAGTCGGTCGATTGATGGGAGCGCACGATGAAATTGCAAGGGCGCCCGATAGAGCGAACGTCTTTTCCACCCGTGACGCGGCATTGGAGTGGCTGGGTGTCGACTCGAATCGGTCGGGTCGAGCTGAATTAAGAAGGAGCACCCGAGTGTGCCTGAAAGTTCAAATCAAGGCTCAGGGAGTGACTCAACCTTTGATTTGCGACGGCGAAACACTGTCCGTCAACCTTCACGGTGCGTTGATCTCTACAAGCGCCACTTTACGAGTGGGCACAGAAATTGAAATTCATGTAATCGTGACCAACCTTGGTGCTCTGGCCAAAGTTGTCTACATCGATCCTGACCGGCCCAAGGTCGCCGGAATTGGGTTGGATCGGCCGCAGAACATATGGGGCCTTTCCTTTCCACCGGAAGACTGGAAAACGAGTGATGTCCGCTGACAAGCACGACTCGGGTGACATCGTGCAATGTGCGGCATTCAACCTGATTCTTATGCCAATCGACCAGGAAGTCATTTTGCGGATTCTCAGCGGAGTAGCCGAGCCGCTCTTTCCCTCTGATATTACCCACCAATTGAATCGACGACGCGGCCAGTGAGCCTGCACGCTGACCGAGGTTATGATCTGATTCAAGGGTTTGACCTTCCAAGGTCGTATCCCTGGGACGGGCGTTGGAGAATGAACAGACGAAGAGAAATCCGCCCACCCGCGTGATGCGAGTCATCGAACCATAAGTGTTCGAGTGGCATCGCAGAATCTCTGATGGCCTGTCGGTCAAACGAAAATTGGTCGCAATCCTATTGCAGCTACTGCAGTCCCTCATCAAACCATTAGAGTTTGTCGGCGTCTCCATCCCTTGAGAGCACTTCAGTAACGTCCAACTAATTTGGACTGTTGTCAGATCTCATACGCGGCCCTAAATTGCAAGGTCGCAGGGTCAGATGGCTGCACGGTTCTGATTCCTGCAGGAACGGCCTTGCGACAAATCAAATTTCCAAAATGCGAGGTTGCATTCCAATGCTCCATTTCACGGCAGCAAAGACCGGCAACACACAGGCCGATAATACTTCAAGCTCCGACAAACAAATCGCTCCTGATGCAGCGATCGTTAACAAATCACACCCCGCCAGCAAAACCAAATCCATGTCGCACAAAAAGAAGCACCCTTCTAAGCACATTTCGGCTGCAAAACTGGCCGCGAATCGTGAGAATGCGCAAAAGTCCACCGGAGCGAGAACCAAAGAGGGCAAGGAACGGGTTCGATGGAATGCCATGAAGCTCGGCATTTTGGCGAAAACTCTGGCGGCGGTCGACGCCAAGGCCGACCCCGTCTGTAAGGAGTTAATGACGAGGCTTGCAGAAGAGCTGCGCCCGCAGACTGTCGCGGAAGAGATGATGATAGACCTGGTCGTCGTTAATTACTTGCGTTTGGGCCGAGGAATGCACCATGAGGCGATGCTCGATCTGGCAGAGCAGTGGGCATACCCCCACTTCGGGCTAGTCAGCCGACACACCGCGACCGTCGAGCGACAGTTGACGAAGAGCTTGAGCGCGTTGGAGAAACTGCGGAGAGAGCGCGGGAATAACGATATCTCTGAAATTGGAAATGATGTGCCTTTTGGTTTTTTTGAAAACGAGCAGACCGTATCGCCTGTTGCAGATTGCTCAAAGGAGCAAGAGGAGGGCCTAACTACTTCTGCCTTCACAGCGGAACTCTCGAAAGCTGAGGCATCGAACCATCAGAAACCCGTCTCTCCTCAAAGCGCGAATGATTCGATTCAGAAGAAGAAGAGAAGAAGAAGTCTCCGGAAATTCAGGCAGCAGCCGCGACCAAATTGGCTGCTTCGGCGCAAGATAACCAATCAGCACCGCATTGCGTCAAGTCTCCGGATGCGCAGAAACCTTCGCAAAACAAAACCACCGCATTCGAAGCCTCCCATGTGAGCAAGAATGGGTCGGGGGTTGAATCTGCACAGGGTCTTGGTACCACGGGCGGTTTCGACTCACTTCTGCAAAACAAAGCCACCCTGAGCACCGCGCCCCACATCGACGACGAACTGGATCCGGCTAAACAACCGTCAGCTATGGAGTTAGATGCTCGCACGCGATATTATATGGACCTGGCCGAATCGACGGACCTCGACAAGGAAGCGAGCCAGAATGTCGAATTTGTCCGAGACGTCCGTCTGAAAATGATAGCAACGCAAGGCAGCATTCTCGATTGAGAAATGAATGTCCTTCCTTTCCGCATTTTGGGGAACGAGGTCAGGCCTCACTGTCGATGGACTAAATTTCCAAGACGAGAACTGGATGCAAATTCGCAGTACGATGATTGGATCGAGCGCCCATTCTTCCATAGGTACAGGGTCTCCGCATGTCCTAACGGTATCTTTGCAACCCTACCGGGAACACGGCAAAATGCCCGCATGCGACTCCCCCAGTCCCACGCTAGATCTCTCTCTCCGCTCGTGTCACTTGCAGCATTTTTCTTCTGGTTGCTTTCGTGTGCCTGCCATTGCATGCCCGATCGTCGCAACAGCTGCGGTGCTCACCCACTAACCTGAAGTTCGGTTCTGTAGTCGTGTCCCAATCGGCGACCCAAACCGTCACTGTAACGAACAACGGACAGACCAGCGTGACGATCACAGCATTGAACGTAAGCGGCAGCGGATTCAGCCAATCAGGACTGGCATTGCCCGCAACACTTGCGGCCGGAAAGAGCGTCGCCGTAAATGTCACGTTCGCTCCCGGCTCGACCGGCTGGGTGGGCGGCGAACTGACCCTGACCACTAGTCCTTTCAATTCGAATTTCAGCGTTGGGCTCCATGGTTTTGCCGTGGGCAGCAACCCAATGACTGCCGCACCGTCCAGCGTCTCCTTTGGATCGGTACAAGTGGGTAGCAGTTCATCGCAGTCGGTCGTGCTGACCAACTCGGGAACAACCGCTGAAACAGTAACTGCGTTTCAGTCGACCGGGAGTGGGTTCTCGGTGAGCGGTCCAGCGCTCCCGCTTTTCCTGAGTCGCGGACAGAGCATCACTCTCACTGTGACGTTCGCCCCATCGTCTTCAGGATCGATGAGTGGGAATATTTTTGTACCTGGTCCCGGGCTGAGCATTCCCCTGACGGGGAGCGGCGGATCGGGAACGACCGGGCAACTGACAATTACGCCCTCTACTCTGAACCTGGGCAGCGTTGATATCGGTTCTACAACGACAGGCGTTTCTACGGTCACTGCCACCGGTGGCAGTATCACCATATCCTCAGCCTCCAGCAGTAGCTCGCAGTTCTCGCTTTCGGGTGCGTCCTTTCCAATGACGCTTGCCTCTGGACAGAGCGCTCAACTCAACGTCGTTTATGCTCCAACTACCAGCGGTTCCGCGTCTGCTACTTTGACCTTTACCACGGCGTCGAGTTCCAGGAATACGGAGTCCTTGACGGGCACAGGCGTGTCTCCGCAAGTTAGCGTCAGTCTTTCGTGGAATGCAAGCACGTCATCCGTCAGCGGGTACAACGTTTACCGAGGTACTACTTCCGGAGTTTATACAAAGATCAATACGGCGCTGGACCCTTCAACGAGCTACACCGATGGGACTGTTAGCAGCGGCAAAACCTACTACTACGCGGCAACTTCCGTTGACTCCACAGGACTGGAAAGCACGTACTCGGCTCCCATACAGGTGGCAATTCCGTAGGAGTACGCGCTACTTGCGATTGACATCTCAAACAGCTAGAGCCACAAGGTTGTGGCGCTGTTTCGGAATCGAGCATCGTGCAATCGGGTTCAGTATTGCCTTTTCGGGCCGTCGGAATCGAATGGCACTAGAAACCGATCATGTTGCGAGCGATCTTGTTATATCCAAGGCCGCTCGCCCAAACGTCAAGCACGGCTAGTGCTGCCTCGTCGACCATCGGAACGGCCGACCCTTCGATCGTCAGATCCACCGTTTTCAGATAGTGCTGGCAGGTATCGCACGCCTCTACGTAAACATATGTCCATTCCTCGGACCTATACGTCGGCCGTTTTTCTCTGTTCTGTTCACCGCAAATCGGACAAATGCTCCGATTAAATCCCCACTCGAACAGGCAAAAGGAACAGAGCAGAGAGCGACTCTTGCCCTCTCCTTCAGGACGAAGAACGCTTACTTGCGGCAAGCTTCCACACACTGGACAGACATCCCCGCTGTAGTTCGGATCCTTGGGCAGTTGGAGCTGCAAATTCTCTGCGACCGGCTGCAAGCAGGCGCGCGCAAAGAAATCTTCATACCCAAGCGGCAACGGCTGTGCAAAAGCAAGGGCTGCTTGGATCAAGTTGCGCCATCGAGCCTCGCCAGCCTCTTTTAGTTGTTGCGCCTCGGAGTGCAGCGGATCCGGTCCGCGCGCCAGAGTTGCAGCCAAAATCGAAGGCATCGTGTCGGAAACGGCGCCTAAGTCGATCTGCTGCCGCAACGGAATCGCGGGGTCCACAGGTCTTGTCGAGCGGGCGGCGATCTCGGACTGAACCTGCAATGTCGCCTCATAAAAGCGCATAGCATTGGCGATCGCGGAATGCCGAAGAATGACTTCTTGCGTTCGGCGGATTCGGAGTTCCCAACGGGTTCGGATGTCTGTTGTTGAGGTTTCCAAGGCAGTTCCCGCCGCTCATCTTCCCACAACTTTCTGAGAAGTCAAACCCTGTCGGCAAAATCTGCCCTCAAATTCGGAAGAAATATCCTTAGAAGTAAAGTCGCACGATCAGTCTTCTCAACCAGATGATGCACATACCGCAGATCGCCGCTGCAAGCACCGGATTCCGCGATTCCCGGTGGAAGTCTGACAGTGACGACCTGCGGAATGCCTCCCTGCTTAAGAGGCGGAAAGCGAATGCAAACTGGCTCAGGCTGTCCGCCAATAAAGATCGGGTTCGTGCTTCCTTCAAAAACGGTCAGCCGGTCGGCAATTCAGCAGGTCGCAGGCCACATCAACCACCTGCACCATTCGTCCCGCCTGGCAAATAAAAAATTGAATAGCAGGATGTCGGCCTGCATTCGCTCCGGATCTTATTTCTTATTCACCGTGGTTAATACTGTCGTCGCAGCTTGCTGTAGCAGAGGCGTTAAGACATCTTCCCCATTTGCCTTCGCCTTGCCCTGCAGCGTGTTCTGGACAAGTGGCACGCTTTGGCCGGACGCCACCAGTTGATATTGAACGCTCACGTCATCCTTGGACTTGATCTGGCCGTTGAAGCCAGCTAATTGATTCACTGCCTGCTGCTGGGCCATTTGCGATGCTGCGGCCGCGGCAGCCTGGGCTGCAGCTGCGGCCGCCATTCCATGGGTCATGGCTCCCATCGGTGTCATGTTCGCGGCCATGGTTCCATACTTCGCGAACTTTCCAAGGCCTGTCGCCTGCCCATGCGTTACGCTGACCGATGAGTACATGATGTAGTCGCATTGTTTTTGCTTGGCCTCAGCCTGGAGTTGCATGGGCACATGGGAATCAAGCGGCATCACCTCAACAGCGGGACCACCCATGAGCGCAACTTCGGCGCTACGAATCGGGGTGCTGTAGTCCGCGCCCGAGTTGCTCCCCTGGCCCATCTGCGCCTCTGGAGGTGCGACTCCGATTCGGACCTTGCCGCTCGGCTTAGCCGCCGCTGCTTGTGAGCTGCCAGTCGCCTGGGGTAGCGAAGAAGCCATGGCAGTTTGGGCGGCAACCAGCGACTTCGACGGAACGACGCTCAGTTCAGCCAGAGACTTCACTTCGTGATATCCATCTGGAACATCGAAAACTTCTGCATCAAAATTTTGTTTCGAGAGGCTCGTAACTTGGACACTGACAGTCGTGGTTTTGCCGTCGTCATTGTGCAGCGCGATTACTTCCCTTACCGGATATCCCAGCTTACCTGGCCCGGTTTGACTCCGCACGATTCGGTCGTTGCAACCTGCATCTTGACGCACCGGTGGTAGAGCGCCTTGGCAAACTGCTTGCTCCTTCGGCAAATCCACATACCAGCCATCAACTTCGAATTTCTGATTGACCTTCGTGCAGGAACTCTCAGATGAGTGAAGTGTCACGCTAGTCTTCAAATGCCGAGCGGTGAGCCCAAACACGGGCTTTCTCTCTGCTGTATCTTTCACCACGCTGGTTTCGGCGATGTAGGCTCCTGCTTCCGCCGGCGGAGCGCCCGTGATCACATCGTCTTGTGAATCCGTTGCGACAAAGAAGCTTTGCGTGTCTTCATTCAAAGTGATCGTCCTCTTCAGGTCGCACTGCCTGAGCGTGATCACAGTCCCCGCGGGTGATTGGGTAACAGTGTGCTCCCGTGATCCTTTGATGAGTGTTTCCGACGTGGAAACGGGTTTTCCATCGATATTGATGCTCTTCTTGACGCGCAAATCCTGAGAGTTCGCCAACGTGGCAATCGTGAGCAAAAGAGTCCATGAGGCGTTACGATACGCAAGGTTAGACATATTTCACTCCTGGGGATTTTGAATGTGCCCACTCCGCAGGCGTCACGGCTAGCGGCCAGCTTCGCGAAGATCCGGCGGTAGAACAATCGTGACGGCCTGCCGAGTGTCCCCCTTGTTTTGAAAGGCGGAAACCCGAGGCCAATAGGTTCATAGGTCCCGGATTTGTTGGTTCCAGATGCTGGCTTAACAGAGCACGGCAGGGCTGAAAGCAGCGTTAGTGTCTTGCAAATCGTTCTATCTACAAGCGATCCACTCGTTGACAGTGATTTAGTCGCCGGATATGCTGCGCTCCCGGCACGAAATGAGGCCGGTAAAGTGCAAGGACAGCCATCCACACAGGTAACAGTCTTGCTGGGACGATGGCGAAACGGAGATCGTGAGGCTCTCGATTCGCTAATTCCTCTCGTTTACCACGAACTCAAACGTATCGCTCAGCACTATTTGCGGAATGAGCGTCAGGAACACACCCTGCAGAGTACGGCCCTGGTTCACGAAGCCTACGTACGTCTAATCCATCAGGACCTTCCGCAATGGCAAAATCGAGCGCACTTCTTCGCTGTCGCTGCACAACTCATGAGGCAAATCCTCGTGGACCACGCACGTGCATTCCGGGCGGACAAAAGGGGTGGAGGGGCGTGTCGTCTGGCTTTAGAAGAAGCCGAACAAGATGCCAGGCCAACCGACGTCGATATCGTTGCGCTGGACGACGCTCTCAAGACTTTGTCCCTGATGGATCCTCAGCAGGGAAAAGTCGTGGAGTTGAAGTTCTTTGGCGGACTTTCGATCGAAGACACAGCGGAAGTCCTCGGCGTCTCCGCTTCAACTGTCAAACGCGACTGGATCACCGCCCGTGCGTGGCTTCATCGCGAACTTGACCGGAGTACCGCCCCATGAACCCTGAGCGCTGGCAACAAGTTCGCCGAATCCTCGAAGAAGCTATCTCTCTTGGAGAAGGAGAGCGCCTAGCGTTTCTAGATTCCACCTGCGCCCGAGATTTCGAACTTCGCAGCGAAGTGGAGTCTTTGCTGAGGTCTCACCAGGATGCCGGCAGCGTTTTCCTCAACCAGTCCCCAGTCGACCTGAAAACGGTGGCCGGAGATTCACGCGATCAGCGCGCGCGTCTCGGCCGTAGGGTTGGCGTTTACCAGTTGGTCGAACAGATCGGGCAGGGCGGCATGGGGGAGGTATATCGCGCGGTCCGCGCGGACGGGCAATACGACAAGGAGGTCGCGATCAAGTTCGTGCGAGTCGGCCTCGATACATCATCGGTGCTGGAACGGTTTCGGCACGAACGGCAGGTTCTCGCTTCGCTCGATCATCCAAATATTGCACGCCTTCTTGATGGCGGAACTACCGACGATGGGATCCCCTATTTGGTGATGGAACTCATTTACGGAATTCCTATGGATCAATACTGCGCCGCGCAGAAACTTTCGGTTCCTGAACGACTACGTCTCTTCCTGCAAATCTGCTCTGCGGTGCAATACGCTCACCAGCATCTCGTGATTCATCGTGATATCAAGCCGGGCAACATTCTCGTCACGCGTGAGGGTGTGCCAAAGCTATTGGACTTTGGCATCGCCAAGATTCTGGATTCCCCACTTGGTACTCAGGCGACAGTCGTGAACCCGATGACGCCTGAGTACGCCAGTCCGGAGCAGATTCAGGGCGCCGCCATCACGACTTCTACGGACGTTTACTCCCTTGGGGTCGTCCTGTATCAGCTGCTGACGGGACATTCTCCGTACCCCAAGGACACACACGCTCCTCACGAATTCGCTCGAGCCATTTGTGAATTGGAGCCGCCCCGGCCAAGCGTCGCTGTGGTCAAACCGGCCTGAGCGGCTATCCTAAAGAGCGCCTGCCGCGGCTGCTTGTGTCGTCCTGTGACCTTTGCCAAAGGATTCGCGCGTTGACGTTATGAAACACACACAATTTCACATCCGTTTCGAGTAAAGTATCCAGTCCGATCAAGATTGCGTGCTTGGGAAGAGATGCGAGCCACGTAACATTGGAGAAATCATGAATCATCGGTCGACCTCTGTCCGCAATAGCGAGGTTTCTCGCCGTGAGTTTTTGGGTCAAAGTGCCGCAGCTGCAATCGGATTTTCAATCGTTCCCCGCAACGTTTTAGG
The DNA here is from genome assembly GCA_963712365.1 of uncultured Acidobacteriota bacterium. Taxonomy (GTDB): domain Bacteria; phylum Acidobacteriota; class Terriglobia; order Terriglobales; family Acidobacteriaceae; genus Sulfotelmatobacter. The sequence goes on along the minus strand of CAVQHO010000011.1, from coordinate 1,219,082 downwards.
CGGTGCAGGATACGTACCTCCGAGCGACAAGGTAAATGTCGCCTTCATCGGTGTCGGTGCCCAGGGATTGCGCGTGATGTTGAAGTTCCTGAAGGAACCCGATGTACAGGGAGTAGCGGTTTGCGACGTCACGAAGTCGGCTTCGAACTATCCGCAATGGAGCACGCACGAATTCTGTAATTCCGTCCAGGACTTGCTGGGTGTCAAAAGCGGGTGGGACTGGCTCAGTCCCGATCAACCAATTCAATTGAGCCACTCTTTGCAGGTCACCGGTGGCGTCGCCGGACGCGATCCAGCGCAGAAGATCGTGGAGGGTTATTACGGAACAACGCAGCGCTCCGGCCAGTATCGCGGATGTGCAGCCTTCACTGATTTTCGGGAACTCCTGGAAAAACAAAAGGATCTGGACGCGGTCGTTGTATGCACGACGGATCACCTGCACGCAGTCGTCTCTGCTGCGGCAATGAAGAAACACAAACACGTTTTCTGCCAGAAGCCATTGACCCACACCGTTTACGAAGCCCGCCGCATCGCGGAGATCGCCCGAGAGACCGGCGTCGCAACCCAGATTGCGGTCGCCAATCAAGCCTCAGAAGCCACCAGGCAATTGTGCGAATGGATATGGGCCGGCGCTATCGGTCCCGTGCGCGCGGTGATGAATTGGTCCAGCCGTCCGTTTTGGCCGCAGGGGCTCGAACGCCCGAAGGAATCTGAACCGGTACCTGAAGGGTTGGACTGGGATCTGTGGCTTGGACCCGCGCCTCAACGTCCTTTCAACCATGCTTACCTGCCGTTCGTCTGGCGCGGCTGGTCGGATTTCGGATGCGGCGCGCTCGGCGACATGGGGTCCTACAGCTTCGATACGATTTTCAGGGTACTTAAACTTGAAGCCCCCGACAGCGTCGAGGCGAGTTCCACCGATCGGTATGACGAAACATATCCTGCAGCCTCGATCATTCGATACAACTTTCCAGCACGCGGCAGCATGCCTCCAGTGAAATTCAGCTGGTACGACGGCGGTCTGAAGCCCGCTCGCCCCGACGAACTCGAAGAAGGCCGCCCACTCAAAGGTGACGACGAGGAGGAAGAAGGTCTGCTGTTCGTCGGCGATACCGGCAAAATTTTGTGCTCGTTCAATGGCGGAAAGCCCAAGCTGATCCCAGATGCCAAGATGAATAGCTTCCAGCAGCCGCCGAAAACTCTGCCTCGTTCTCCCGGGAACGAACGCGAGTGGCTTGACGCATGTAAGGGCGGCAAGGTAAAGCCTGGGGGAAACTTCGAATTCGAGGGGGTAGTCACAGAGACGTTACTGTTGGGAAACGTCGCGTGCCAGACGGGACAACCGCTCCACTGGGATCGAGCTGGCATGAAAGTCACAAACGTGGATGCCGCACAGAAACTCGTTCGTCCTGAACGCAGAGCTGGCTGGGATCTGTGAAAATATCCCCATCATCAAGGAGATCGTAATGTCGGCAATTTCTCGAAGAACGTTTGTGAAGAGCGCGGCGACGTGCGCCGCTGCTGGCTACCTCTCGACACGCGCGCCACAGCTACGTGCGAATCCTTTGGGCCTCCCTATCGGCTGTCAGACTTGGCCTGTCAGGGAGATGATCGCAAAGGATTTTCCCGGCACAATCAAGCAGCTTGCTGCCGCGGGGTTTCAGAGCATCGAACTATGTTCGCCGGGCGGTTATGCCGATTCAGGATTTGCCGGACTTGCTAAATACAGCGGGGCCGAGCTGAAGAAGATTCTTGCTGATGCTGGCGTTACCTGCGTCAGCTCGCATTTCGGCATCCAGGAACTCAGGAACGATCAGCAACGCGCTATCGCGTGGGCAAAAGATGTAGGTCTAACGCAGATGCTTGTGGCGAGCCTCGATGGTCCGAAGAAACCAACCATGGACGATGTGAAGCGAGCCGCAGATGAATACAACAAATTCGGCGAGCAAGCAGCTAAGGCGGGCATTCAGCAAGGTCTTCACAACGAGGATTTTGAACTGTCGCTCGTCGATGGCAAGCGGACCTACGATTTACTGTTTAGTCTTCTCGACCCGAAGCTGGTCAAGTTTCAGTTTCAGGTCTCTACGATCAGCCGAGGCTACGACGCCGCCGAATATTTCACAAAGTATCCTGGCCGATTCATTTCCATGCACGTCCAGGGATGGTCAAAGGAAACAAAAAAGATCGTTCCGGTCGGACACGATTCGCTAGATTGGAAAAAGATCTTCTCGGCGGCCAAGATCGGGGGAATCAAGAATTACTTCGTCGAGATGCAGTTAGACATGATGAAGGCCAGCGTTCCCTACCTTCGCAAACTGCAGGTTTGATGAGCGTCAGCCGAGATCTATTCGGTTTTTCGATCCGAGAGGCACCCCGGACACTGCGGATAGTACGCATTCCCCTTGTAGTCGAGGTCTTTCAGCCCTTCTGGTGATGTGTAATACCCGCGAATCGCCTCGGCACGCATGACTTCGAAGAATCTTCGAAGGGGAGAGTCTGGTGTTTCTACCGTGCTGGAAATCACCAGGTTCGCCTGCTCGGACTCAGGCAGCTCCAAGAAAGCCTTCCCATGATGCGTTGCCGATAGTGCGTGCAACGCAGCCAGACCTGCACGTGCAACCACCTGAGGATTCGACGTTTCGGTTTCGCGAACTGACGCCTCTCCAAAGTACGCTGCAGCGAGAACACGATGGGGTGTATCCAGATTCCGGGCCGCTTCAAGAACTCCCGATGAAGAATGGAGCCACAGATCGAGCCACTGGGTGACTTGAGCGAGAGCGGAGGGCTCCAGCTTTCCCAGAACAATCTCGACGAATCTCGAGACCATCCGGAATTCCTCGCTTGAAAAAAACTGCGGATGATAAGGAAGTGATGAGGAGTGTGCGTATTCGACCTCACCACCGGACGGAACCGCCACCAGCTTTCCCGACTGCTGCAACACGTGCACCAGATGGTCGGTAGACGGCGCATAGAGGCCCGGAGGCAAACTTCCAAGACCGCCCTCGCCAGTTTCAAGCTGGCCCCAGAGGGCTTCTGGCACCAATCCGCTTACGCCCGCGAGAAATACCATCCCGCCCAGACGGAGCAACCAAACCCGACGGGTGATTTCATCTGTCGATTCAATATGTCCGGGCTCCATCACATTTCACCTCGACGGAAAGCCTGTGCAATGTGTTCTCCCGCCCGAGCGGAAATTGCCATGATCGTAAGGGTGGGCTCATAGCAGCCTTGCGTCGTGAACACCGCTCCATCCGTTACGAAGACGTTACGAGTGTCATGCACTCTGCAATTGCCATCGACAACACTCTTATTTGGATCGTTTCCCATCCGGGCCGTACCGCATTCGTGGATATTCTTGCCGAAAATACTCAGGCCAGCCTTAGCACGAGAGATGTCACTTAACTTCATTTCGTCAAGGATGGCATCGATATCGGCGCGCATCGCCCGCGCCATGACTCTCTCATTTTCTCCATAACTTGCATTCACATGAAGCACCGGAATTCCCCACGCATCTTTTTTGCTAGGATCTAGGGCGACGAAGTTGTCTTTCCGCGGCAGGCACTCCCCCTGTGCCTCGATGGCGAAGTAGTACGGAATCTCCTCACGTACTCGTTTGCGCCAAGCATCGCCGAACTCCGGCATCAGGAAAGCATGCCCATACAGCTCCTGGCTCCCGTCGCCATCAAAGCGATAGCCACGGACGAAAGTGGCATCTCGATTCGCAGTTCCCTTCGCATTCATGTACTTCGGGATGAGGAACCCGCATGGCCGTCCAGTTTCCTGCCGCCTGGATGACTGCAGGCTCGGAATCAAACCGCCAGCACCCTCGACCGTGAAGTGATCCATTAGGTATCGACCGAGCACACCAGAAGGATTGCCGACACCTTGCGGATAGGCCGACGATTGGGAGTTGAGCAATATCCGTGTCGATTCCAGCGCGCCCGCAGCCACCGCAATTGCACCGGCGTACGCTTCACGATGCTCACGCGTAACCCGATCGATGTAGTGAACGCCCTTCGCACGTCCACCTGCGTCCATAATCAGATGACTCACGATTGCATCACTGACCAGCGTTAATTTCCCAGTACGAGCAGCGGCAGGAAGGGTTACCGATGGGCTGTTGAAATAGGAGGCGGTAAAACATCCGCGCTGGCACTGGTCGCAATAGTGGCAGGCAGGACGGCCGCGGTGCGGGACCGTCAGATTTGCGACCCGATCCGGCATGACGCGCCATCCGAATTTTTGTTCGATTATTCTTTTAGCCAACACAGCTCCGCACGACAAATTCATCGGCGGAAGAAATACCCCGTCGGGCATTTGTGGGAGACCTTCCCGTGAGCCGCTGACACCGATGTAGCTTTCGACCTTGTCGTAGTAGGGTTCGAGTTCCTTGTAGCTGATTGGCCAATCTTCCCCATAGCCATCGCGACTCGCCGCTTTGAATTCGTTGTCGCTGAATCGATAGCTTTCGCGCGCCCAGCAAAAGGTTTTCCCACCGACCTGGCGTCCCCGTATCCACATGAATGGCTTATCAGGCGGAAAGGTGTACGGATGTTCCAGGTCATTTACAAAAAATTGATGGCTATACTCATCGCAGGCGTAACACAAACGCTGCACAGGTTGCGTGCGCAAAAGTTGTTCCTGATTTCCAAAGCCGCGAAACTTCAGTTGGTAGGGCCAGATGTGTTCGGTGAAATCGCGAGTCGGAACGCGTGGAGGCCCCGCCTCCAGCATCAGCACCGTCAGATTTCGCTCGGTAAGTTCTTTCGCTACCCAGCCACCGCTTGCACCTGATCCGATGACCAGAACGTCGTAGATTTTTCGGCGAGGAACCAGCATGCCGTGGCCAGTGTAACAAAGAAGAACGCCTCGCCCGAGGCTGAATCGGGCGGCCCTACTCTGATTCCGGCAGTGCCCAGGCAAACATCGTTCCGCCACTACTCATCAACACATACTGCCGGCCATCGATTTCGTACGATATGGGAGAACTGACAATATGCGAGCCCGATCCGGCATGCCACAGAGTCTTGCCGTCGCTTGAATCGAGAGCTATGAAATTACCATGGGCGTCGCCTGTGAATGTGACCCCCGAATCTGTAGTCAACACACCAGCGCCCGAACCTCCCGGGCCGACCTCATGGCTCCAACGAATCTTTCCCGTCTGGTAGTCGATAGCCTCAATCACGCCTTTGCCCCATACTCCGTAGTCGGCGCCCGCCCAGCCGTAGACACCGTCAGCGGGCTTAGCGAAATAGATACTCCAGCTCGGGTGCGCATCGACTACGAATAATCCGTTCTTCGTATCGAAGCTTGGCGATCGGTAGTTCGTCATCCCTGCTTCATCCGGCGCGATCAGTCGGCCATCCGGCGCTGGCTCCTTGGCAGGATTCGGAATGGGGCGTCCTTCCTTATCTATTCCGAGAGTCCAGTTCACCGGACCGTAAGGTGTGGTCAACAAATTCTTGCCATTGGTCCGGTCCAGCACGAAGAAGTAGCCGTTGCGAGAAGTCTGCATCAGCATCTTTTTCTGTTCGCCGTGAAAGTCGCCATCGACCAGCACGGGTGTCTCAACCGCATCCCAATCGTGTGTGTCATGGGGAGAGACTTGAAAGGCCCATTCCAACTTGCCTGTGTCTGGATGGAGCGCAACAATCGAACAGGTATAAAGGTTGTCGCCCGGACGCGTCGACCCGTTCAGGACTGGCGTAGGATTCCCTGTTCCCCAATACACAAGGTTGAGTTCCGGGTCGTACGTTCCAGTCATCCACGTCATGCCACCAGTTGTCTGATTCTTAGTTCCAACGGGAGGAGTGGAATTCCACTGCCACTGCGTTGCACCGGACTCAGGATCGATCGCCCTAATAAATCCGGTCAGGTTATCGAAGTCTCCAGAGACTCCAACGAGGACGTGATCCCCCACTATCAGCGGTGCCATGCTCGTCCAGTAGCCCTTGGTCACGTCCGCAACCTGCACGTTCCACCGGACCTTGCCATCCTTGCGATTGAGTGACACCAGGTGCGCATCTGGAGTGACGAAGAAAAGGTAATCCTTGTACATCCCCACGCCGCGATGGCCGATATGCTCACCCGTGCTTCGCGGGTGAGTGTAGTGCCAGACCTGGTGGCCGGAACGCGCATCCACCGCCCAGATATTTTCAGGAACAGTGAAGTAGATGATGCCATCCACCACCAACGGCGAAGACTTTATTTCCATAACTTGACCGGTCTGAAAAGCCCAAGCCAGCGTGAGATTTTTGATGTTCTGTGGATTGATCTGCGAGAGTGAACTGTGACGTCTCCCCGAATAGTCTCCGTGGTAGCCGGGCCAACTGTCGGCCGGCGGATGCACGAGCACCTGCTCAGTTGCCCCTTGCGCTTGCAGGAACTGCGACGACGCGAGGAAAAAAAGACCGGTCGCCGCCAGAAAAGCTATAAACATCGGAGAACGCATATGGATCGTGATCCTCAGATTTGTGCGAATGGCAAATCGATTCTGCTAACGCAACGTTTGCAGATACGCCATAAGGTTGTGCACATCGGCATCCGTGTACTTGCTGAACAGATCTTCATGACCCTTCACAGATTCGTCCACTTTGTACTGCACGTCACGGGTGCGCCACGACCGGTAAAAACCTGAAGCATCGATTAGCGCCACTGTGAACTCATCCAGGTAGGCCAACGTGCCTTCGATTGGTTCGGAACCGGAAGGCGCCACGCTGACTTTTAATTTTGGGTGTTTTGGATAAAGCATCTGTTCTTCAAGTTCGAGGCCCTGATAGCGAGTCGCGATTCCCGCAAGGTCGCCCGTCGGAGAATGGCATTTGGAGCATCCGCCTGCTCCCTCGAAATACCGCTTGCCAGCTTCTACATTCCCGGTCTGAAGGTCTGAAACGTCCACTCCCTTTCGCCCGCCGCTCCCTTTCGGGCCCGAACTCGCAGCCACTGCATTCCTTTGCTGGGTGTGAATGAAGGCGGCGAGACTTGCGATCTGTTCGTCTGAGCGATCAAACGGCGGCATACCTTTGTCCGGACGGCCATTGCGCACCACCGGGCCGATCTTGTCTCCATCGACATCAGCAATGACTAATTTCGATCGGGTAAGGTCGGGTCCGCTTTCTCCGCCGCCCGCATCTCGACCATGACAGAAAGAGCAGTCTTGCCGGAACAGAGAAGTTCCCTTCTGAATCAGTTCCGGCGGATACGTCTTTGAGCCAGGCGCGCCTTTCTGCTTAATCTCGCTTCCCGCCTTATTCGGAGCGGGATTTTGTGCGAAGGAATGAACGCCGCTGACAATAAACGCCGTGCAGGCAATGAAATGGACAGTTCCGCGGAAGACATTCATGCGAGTGGGCTCAGCGCTCCGCACCGGTCGTCTGCGGGCGAGGATGAGATGCTGTACTGCCTTCGGTCATGCCGAGAACCCACTTGATCGCCTCAAAGTACATCTTTCGGATGTCCGGATCATCCCATGCCTCTTCGGTGTGACCCAACGTGGAGTAGAAAACGCGGCCTTTGCCATACATCTTGTCCCATGCCACGGCAAAATCGTGGTCGTTTCGGTGAATGCGGGGATTATTGGTGTAGTTCAACTTTCCCGGATCGAGGCTGAGAAGAACATTCACTTTCTCTCGCGACCACTCCTTGGGCTGGTAGATCTCGTCATATTTCACAAACGCTCTGGGAAAGTGACGCACTGCGGGAAAACTTGCATCTTCGTTAATGATGGGGGCATTGAAGGTCATCCACGGATGTTGGTCGAACCACCCGCCGATCATCTCCCCGTACTCAGGCCATTTGTAGTTCGTGTCTAGCGCCGCGTGAACGCCGACAAAGCCTTTGCCATCATTCTTGATGAACGACATCATGTCTGCCTTCTGGCTGTCGTCGAGGTCCAACTCACCCGTGGTGCTGACGAATACCAGGGCATCGAAGTAGTCGAGATTCTTCGTGTTTCTCTGAAGATCCTTTTTAGTGATGAGTTCTACGTCAGTGCGGAGCGTCGTGTCCCACAACCCACTCTCACGGCCCATGTTGTAGATTGCCGCCATCCCGTCGGGAACGGAGTCGTGCTCGAATCCCTTGGTCTGGCCAATCACGAGGACATGCTTCAAATGAATCTTCTTCTCATGCGGAGGGAGGGGCACCGAGGGATCCACAGCCGCCTGATTCTGCGCCGACACTGCAACCGTCAAAGAAAAGAGAAACGTAAAGAGGAATGAGGCAGGTTTGGATTGAGGCAAGCAGGTCCCCCTTGGACGCATTCGTCACGGCGTGGGGCGGAAGGCTCTCCGGAAGGGGTTCCGCGTCGACGCCGAACGTAAAGGTAACACAACTGAGCTGCGATAGAATGTCCCGGACATTCAGGAGAGGCCATGCGAGTTGGAGTTTTTACGCCGTTGCTGTCACAACTGCCGTTGGAATCTGTTCTCAAGAAGCTTTCCGCGCTGAACATTAATACTGTGGAACTGGCCACAGGAAACTACGTGGGAGACGCCCATTGCAAACTCTCCATGCTTGAGAACAATTCCGCGCTGAATGATTTCAAGAAGATCATGTCAGATCACGGATTCAGCATCAGTTCGTTGAGTTGCCATGGCAATCCGCTGCATCCGGACAAGGCTATCGCACAGCAGCATCGGGAGGTGAGCCGCAAGACGATTCTCCTCGCTGAAAAGCTCGGAGTGCCTGTGATGGTTGATTTTTCAGGTTGTCCCGGAGATTCGCCCAATGCCATTGCCCCCAATTGGATCACCTGCCCTTGGCCTCCCGACTTTCTTGAGGTGCTCGACTGGCAGTGGAACGAGGTTGTTGCGCCGTTCTGGATTGAACACGCTAAATTCGCAGCCGATCATGGCGTCAAAATCGCGGTAGAGATGCATCCCGGATTTGTGGTGTACAACCCAGAGACGATGCTAAGACTGCGCTCGATCGCGGGGCCGAATGTCGGCTGCAACTTCGATCCCAGCCATCTTTTTTGGCAGAACATTGATCCGATCGAAGCGGTGCGTTTGCTTCAGGACGCGGTTTTCCATGCGCACGCGAAAGACACGCAACTCTATGCCACGAACCTTCACCGCACTGGCGTGCTCGATACCAAGCCCTACACGCAGGAGCGCGATCGTAGCTGGATTTTTCGCACTTGCGGTTACGGTCATGGCGTCGAGTTCTGGAGCGAACTGATTTCCACATTTCGCATGTTCGGTTACGATTACGTGCTTTCAATTGAGCACGAGGATAGCTTGCTCTCTTCAGAGGAAGGGCTTACGAAGGCAGCCCATCTCCTGAACAGCATCATGGTCCGTGACAAGCCGGGCGCAGCCTGGTGGGCCTAAACGAAAAATGCCAAACCAACGAGAGGTCGGATGAAGATTCTTAAAGCAGCTATCTTTGGTACCGGCTTTATGGGCCGCGTTCACCTCGAAGGCGTGAGGCGGGTGGAGTCTGTGCAGCCCGTCGCCATTGCGGCCCGAAATGCGGAGGCCGCGCGGCGCCTGGGTTCCGGATTTTCTATCGCAAACGTGACGACTAACTACGAAGATATCCTTCGCGACACGTCCATCGATGCAGTCCACATCTGTACGCCGAATGCACAGCACTTCGCCATGGCTAAGGCTGCTCTCAATGCGGGCAAGCATGTGCTCTGTGAGAAGCCGCTTGCCACCAGCGTTGCCGAAGGTGAGGAACTCGTCTCAATTGCCAAGCGGCAGGGATTGCGCAATTGCACGTGTCACAACCTGCGCTATTACCCAATGGTCCAGCAAATGCGCCGCATGCGAGAGGCTGGCGATCTTGGCGAAATCCTTGTTGTGCAGGGCACCTATTCACAGGATTGGCTGCTTTATGACACGGATTGGAACTGGCGGGTGGAGACAGGTGCCGGCGGACCTTCACGCTGCATGGCCGACATCGGCTCGCACTTCTTCGATATGGCCGAGCACGTTACGGGTCTGAGAGTCACATCTCTGTGCGCTGATTTGCAGACGTTCCATACCACCCGGAAACAGCCCAAACACTCGGTCGAAACCTTCGCGAATAAACTCTTGGGACCGGAAGACTACATACCAACGCCGGTGGACACCGAAGATTTCGGTGCCGTCATCTTCCGCATGGGCAGTCGTACGCGCGGAAGCGTCACGGCAAGCCAGGTTTCTGCTGGACGCAAGAATCGGCTTAGCATTGAAATCTACGGCACCAAAGCCTCTGTAGCGTGGGATCAGGAGCGGCCGGATGAACTTTGGTCCGGCAGGCGCGACCAGGGAAATGAAATTTATATCAAGGATCCTTCGTTATTGAAGCCTGGTGCTCGCACGTACGCAGATCTTCCCGGTGGGCACAGTGAAGGGTACGACGACACGTTTAAACAAGTTTTCCGCCGGTTCTACTCTTCGATTCAACAGGCTGATGCAGAGCCCGAGTATCCGCAGTTCGCCGACGGCCTACGGCAGCTGAACATACTCGACGCCGTCTTGAAAAGCAACAGTTCGCGTCGTTGGACCGAGGTTGGAGCGGTGAAAACGGCAAAATGAGGAAGTTCAACTCCTTCGATTGCGATCCTCGTGCTTGGCTTCGACGCATTGCCCAATGCTTCATGATTGCAGGATTTCTGTGCTCCTTCGGGATGGCGCAATCTGCTCCTGCTCACAAAAAACACATCCTTGTGATTGGTGAGGAAAAAGGATATCGCCACGAATCCGTTTCGCACGCGATGGCAACCATTGAAAAGCTGGGTATAGAAACCGGCTTATGGGAAGCGACCCTGCGAACTGACGCGGAAGCTCTCACCAAGAAGAAGCTGGAATACAACGCGAAAAATCTCAACGATTTCGACGCCGTCATATTTTTCACCGGAGGCGAACTCGAGATGGATGCGCAACAAAAATCGGATTTCCTCTCGTTTGTTCACGATGACGGAAAAGGGTTCATAGGCATCCACAGCGCTGCCATCACATTTGCCAATTGGCCCGAATATGGCGAAATGATCGGCGGGTTTTACGATGAGCATCCGTGGGGAACATTCGACGCACCAATCGTGGTTGAAGATCCCCAATTTCCCGGGATGCAGCAATGGCCAAAATCCTTCGTTTTGCGGGACGAGATTTATCAGATGAAGGACTATTCGCGCGATAAGCTTCGCGTACTCATGCGTCTCGATGCCTCCAAGGTCGATCTCTTGAATAAGAATGTTCATCGCAGCGACGGGGACTTCGCCGTTACATGGGCAAAAACGTACGGTAAAGGTCGCGTGTACTACACCACTCTCGGACACGTGAAGGACAACTGGGACAAGCCGGAATTTCAGAAGATGCTGACCGATGCCATCCAATGGACGACGGGTGCGATCAACGCTGACATTACTCCTCGGCCACTGAACTCAACTAGGTAGCCCACACAATCGACGTCGAGGTGAAGCGCCACGGGAGGGTTCCGTCCGTCCGCCTCGCAGATTCCCCTTTGCCTACAATGGCCGATTTTGTCCCATAAACGGCTTGAATCGGTATTTCCTTAACTGCCTAGGCAAGATTAGGATGGGTGAACCGTTACCCGGGAGAACTGAAACTGTCCTTGAATGAAGCGGAAGCACCGGTCTCGACGGTTCCCTGATGGGGCAGGGTCTGCCATGCACTCAATACCGGTGTACGTGGTCGTTCCACCGAGACTGTTGTTGCTCGACCTCGCAGGCCCCCTCGAAGTGGTGCGTCGCGCCAATCGAGAACAGCGGGACGTCTACTTCGATGTTCGCTATGTGGGAGTTCGACCGGCAATCCAATCGTCTATAGGCCTCACCGTTGGTCCGATTGAACTCCTGCCTGCCAAGATTCAGGACGAAGGCATGATCGTTGTTGCGGGCGATGTCGAGGAGTTGATGGTGCCCGCTGGTCAGCGCGACGACGGAAAAACCAAACAGGATCGGAATGACGAAGTTGCCATCATCAAATGGCTGCGAGCGTCCGTGCGGCTCAGTCACAAGCTCGTACTGATTTGCTCCGGCGCGATTATCGCAGCCGAGGCCGGACTGCTCGATGGGTACAGTTGTACGACTCACCACATGTGTTGCGATGAACTCGCCTTGATCGCCCCGAAAGCCAAAGTTTTGGCAAACAGGCTGTATGTTGAGGATCGTGGCCGCTACTCGAGTGCCGGGATCATGGCAGGAATTGATCTGATGCTCCACGTTGTGGGCCAAATCGTCGGCGATCCTGCTGCTGCTGCAATCGCTCGCTATCTGGTTGCATATTTGAGACGCGCGGGCGGCGACCCGCAGCTCTCGCCTTGGCTGGAGGGCCGCAATCACATTCACCCTGCCATTCACAAAGTGCAAGACGCGATCACCAGTGATCCGGCGAGAGAGTGGGATGTAAGCCGGCTCGCACGGATCGCCGGCGCCAGCAGTCGTCACCTGTCACGCTTGTTTCACGAACACGCCGGCATGGGCATCGCGGATTATCGCAATCGCCTTCGCGCCACCTTGGCGCGCGAACTCATCAGCCAAACACAGATTGACGTGGAGAGCGCCGCAGAACGAGCGGGTTTCGGTTCCACGCGACAGCTGCGCCGCGCATGGCGAAAGCTTTACGGTACAACGCCGAGCGAAATCCGGGCCCGTTGATGATGTAGCTTCTGCGTTTTGTAAGAAGTTACTTTCCACAGACATTTCATGTGATGGATTTTGATAGGTTGAAATCCTCACCGAAGTAATAAGGGACCCGGAACACATGAACCTGACGTGTAGATTCGCGAGCGTGTGGAGGGAGAACTATGACTGAAGAAGTCCCAAAGGACACCTTACTGCGTCACCTAATGGAGGGAACTTCCTCTGAAACGGGGCACGGATTTTTTAAGGCCTTGGTACGATCCGCCGCCTTGGCGATGGATGTTGCCGGAGTGTGGGTCACTGAATATGTTCCGGAACGTAAAGTTCTCCGCTCAGTGGCGTTCTGGATGAACGACCACTTCGTCGAAGACTACGAATACAATATCTCAGGCACGCCTTGCGAGCAGGTGATCGAGAAAACGTGTCTCATTCACTATCCGGAGCGCGTAATCGAACTCTTTCCTGACGATCCGGATCTAGTCAAACTGAACGCAGTCAGCTACGCGGGCGTGCCCCTTCTCCGGGCTGATGGTACGGTCCTCGGACACCTCTCCGCGCTCGATACGAAGCCGCTCAATCTCAGTCCGGACGTAGAAGCGGTGTTTCGCATCTTCGCGGCGCGCGCCGCTGCGGAGTTGAACCGCATTTGCGCTGAATCCGCAGTTCGACAGAGTGAAGCGCAGATTTTCTCGACTGTTTCAGAGCGCCATGGACGCTATCTTCGAGCTAGACGGAACGTTTCGAATCCTGCGGGCAAATGCCTCGGCAGCCTCGTTGTTTCGTATGGCCGGCGAGAAACTCGTAGATCGCGATCTAACTTCGTTTCTGACAGCCACGAGTGCACAACGTCTTTCCGATGTAGCAGAGCAAATGGCGGCTGTGGACGAAGTTTCCGCGTGGATTCCGCGCGGCCTGGATGCGGTTTGCGCGGGAGGTGCCACATTTGCCGCTGAGGCAAGTCTTTCGCGATTCGAGTTCGCCGGCAAATATCGATTTAGTCTCATCTTGCGCAGCGTGCAGGAACAACTCGCAGCGGAAAATCGGCTGCGCGAGTTGGAAGAAGAAACTGCGTACCTGCAGAGCGAAATCAATGAACGTCACTTGTGCGAGGAACTTATCGGTGAGAGTGCGGCCATTCGGGGAATCGTCTCGTTAGTCCGGCAGGTCGCACCCACACCCTCTACGGTGCTGATAACGGGGGAAACTGGCACCGGAAAGGAGCTGGTGGCCCGCGCCATTCACAAAGCCAGTCACCGCGCTACAAAGCCGTTTGTCCGGATAAATTGCGCGGCCATCGCGGCCTCGCTGAGCGAAAGTGAATTCTTCGGTCACGAGAAGGGCGCCTTTACCGGCGCCGCGAGTCGCCGGGCGGGCAGGTTTGAATTGGCACATGGGGGCATGATTTTTCTCGATGAAGTCGGCGAGCTTCCATTGGAACTGCAACCGAAGCTGCTCCGCGTCCTGCAGGAACGTGAGTACGAACCGGTGGGAAGCTCCCAAACTCGCAAAGTGGATGTACGTGTGGTGGCTGCGACGAATCGAGATCTCTCTAAAGACGTCGCGGCCGGCCTATTCCGAGAAGATCTCTTCTATCGCTTGAATGTGTTCCCGATCGAGGTACCACCTCTGCGTGCTCGTGGATCTGACGTGGAAATGCTGGCTCGCCTGTTCGTTGACAAATTTTGCACCCGAATCGGCAAGCCTCGACTTCAAATTACTGCTGATTGCCTGCGACGATTGCGCTCGTACCATTGGCCGGGAAATGTTCGCGAATTAGAGAACGTCACCGAACGGGCGGTCATCATTTCGAGCGATGGCACCCTCGGCCTTCGTAACGTGCTGCCACTTGAAAGCCTGCTGCCGCCGTCACGCGAGCAGAAAAGCACGAATTCGCTTCAAAACCCCAGAACGAAACAGGATCTTCGCGAGGTGGAGCGCCAGACAATCATCCAGGCGCTTGAACGTAGCGGATGGAAAGTTGCCGGGGTGAACGGCGCCGCCCAGACTTTGGGTGTTCCCGCTTCTACGCTTGCATCGCGCATGAAGGCGCTGCTAATCGATCGTCCAAAGCAAACTGAACGTATCTCACTCAACTCGCGGTTCACGAAGCGAGAAATAGAAAATGACGACAACTCGTTGCTGAATCGCAGAGCGCTCGAAACCGGCAACGTCTTGTCCCGCGATCACTTAAGCTGACGAACACAATTGGCCTCTCCTTTGCACTTTCCAAGCCGAAAGCATCAAGGGGAAGCCAATGTTTCACTCTACAAAACGACTTGTAATCGCACTGGCGCTGCTGACTATCCTGGCGCTCAACGCAGTCGCCTCATCTGAGGAAAGGCGACCCATTTCGCCTCTCGCCACAGTTGTTGCACCAACTTCCGAAAAAGGTGAATCGCCTCTGTGCTCCGATGGAAGTCCGGGGACTACGGATGAATGTGAAAGTCACATGATGGGCGAATTGACGGCCCTGGGACCACATGGAAACATCATCGCCCTCGCCCGCGAACAAGCCCTTCAGATACTGCGTGCACCCAACCAATGCTCGGCCTGGTATGAAGAAGTCGAGCCAAACGTCGAAGGTGTTTTTAGTTCTCTGCACTTTGAACTCGACGAGAATGGGAACACCGAGGTATTCAGCGCTCGAAGCGATTCGGGAGAACTGCTCTATAAAGATCCGTGGGGAGCGAAAACAAACCAGTACGCCGGCAGCAATGCCGTCGTGCAAATCAATGGCAACGGACCGTTCTTCGTTCGCTTGTCGCGAGTGCGGGAGCTCCGCCCCACGGGAGTGGCGAGGGGACACAGCGGCTGGCATTTACTGTCCATAGCGTCTTACATGGGCGACAGCCCTGAGGCGCGACTTGCGATCATGCTCCACGAACTGGGCCACATTGTCGGGCGATTGCCGACAGACGATGATTCGTGGGACGGACAATCATCGCGGAACACGCGCGAGGTCCTCCATCATTGCAAGGCAGAGATTCAGGCCGTAGCTCACAAGCCGTCTCGCACCCGGAACTGAGGAAGAGCAGTAGGCAAGCGTTAAACAGCTCAACGGCTGCCCATGAATGCGTCACACAGAAAACCTGCTCGCCGCAATGTGCATTTTTCATGTGATTGCTGGCTCCCTTGGCCGCGCTCTCTCGCGACAAACCGTCATTCACGAGAAGTCGCGACTGATGTCTCGCTCCGCGAATTCCCAAATCGTTGATCCCATTAGCGCAAATCGGCCCACAGCAATGGCCACACCATTGCTCTTCTTAATAGCGCACTCGGGCTTGCCCGAATCTTTCGCCAAAGGATTCAAGATGATGAAGACTGAATTAATCCAGAAGACAAATGGAATCGATACGGTGCGTTTGAAAGAAACAATTCAAGCCATCAGGTCTCTACCGGAACTGGCGCGCTTCAACTTTCAATTAGTAAACCGCTGGACCGACGGCGCAGCTAATGAGTCTGAAACACGATCGTTTTACGGCTGCAATCAGGCCTTATCGCACAAGACCGGATTCACTCTCGCGGCAGACGAGCCTGATATTTTGCTTGGAAACGACAGGGCGGCCAATCCTGTGGAGCACCTATTGCATGCATTGGCCTCGTGCGTTACCACATCAATGATCTACCACGCGGCGGCTCGCGGCATCCTCGTCGAGCAAGTTGAGTCTTCTATCGACGCCGACGTGGACCTACGTGGATTTCTCGGCCTCGATCCCTCCGTCCGAAACGGCTGTGAACAGATTCGACTAAAGCTTCGAATCAGAGCCAACGTCACCGACGAACAATTGCGGGAGCTCGGCGAATTGGGGCCAACGTTTTCACCTGTCTTCGACTCGCTCATGAGAGGCGTTCCGATTGAGGTTGCCACGGAACGGATCCTGTAGCCTCTCTTTTTCCTTCACAATTTTTCCCCTGGAACGAAACGAACACTACCCGATGAAAGGAACACAATGAACCGTACGAGTTTGCTCGCTGTCTTCACTCTGATCGCCGGAACTCATGCATTTGCGCAATCAACTTCAACAAAAGTGGTACCTCCACCTGCCGCCCAGGTAATTGCGCTGGACGAATGCGATCCCACTACATTTAACGCCGTCCTTGGTCCGGACTTTTGCAAGAACGTATCACTCGGATCCTTCACGACATTTGATGACCTGTTTGCAAAAGCAGCCGCTGGAAAACCTGACCGCAACTGGGACTTCGAACCCGATGTTGTGAAGATCAAGGAAGGAACGACACTGAGCGTCACAGACCAGGGCGGAGAGCTCCATACTTTCACCGAAGTTGCTCGCTTCGGAGGCGGCTTCGTCGGCGGGATTGAACGCGCCCGGGGAGCAGACCGTGCCGGAATGTGTCGGCGGTTTTTCGGAAGTTGATGTCGCAAAGACTCGAATCCTTCAAGGCAGCCACGTAGAGGTAGCGGGTCTGTCGAAAGGTGAACATCACTTCCAGTGCTGCATACACCCGTGGATGCGCGTACAGGTAGAAGTAAAGTAATCCAGATCGTGGCGGTCGAGGTATGCGACTCCTTGAGGAGCCGCTTTAGAGAGGCCCGCTCCGGTATCCATGGAGGAGCCGCTAACTCCCTCCGTTGCGTTGCGGACACCCAACTCATCAGTGCTCAAGCGTTCGATGAGTTGGGCACCGCAAAACGTTTCTGATCAAACCTTGAAAGCGCGAGCACAGCCCTGCATGGCTCTGGTAGCCTATTTGGGTGGCTAAACAAGCAAACGACGAGACACTTTCCATTAAGGGTCGCGAAGTTCACATCACTCACCCTGAGAAAACATATTTCACGCAGGCCAGAATCTCGAAAGTTGATCTCGTCCACTACTACCTATCTGTGGCTCCCGGGGCACTTGCAGCTATCCGAGACCGGCCTATCGTCTTGAAGCGTTTCGTCAACGGAGCTGAAGGAGAAGCGTTCTATCAAAAGCGAGCTCCTGAGCAGCGTCCAGCATGGCTGCGGACCGTGACACTTTCATTCCCCTCAGGCCGAACCGCTGAAGAAATTGTCGTCGATGACGAAGCCGGGCTCGCCTGGATCGTCAATCTCGGATGCATCGAACTTCACCCTCATCCAGTTCGTTCAAGCGACCTCGATCATCCCGATGAATTGCGCATCGATCTCGATCCGGTCCCAGGCGTCAGCTGGGCCGATGTGAGGCGGGTGACTCTCGAAGTCCAGAGCCTTCTTGAAGAGCTAGGCCTTCGTGGTTGGCCTAAAACCAGTGGTTCGCGTGGCATACACGTGAACGTGCGCATCCAGCCGCGTTGGACATTTACTGAAGTGCGACGAGCGGCCGTTGCACTTTCACGCGCCGTCGAGCGCCGTGCGCCGACGTTGGCCAGTTCCAAGTGGTGGAAAGAGGAACGGCACGGAGTTTTTCTGGATTACAACCAGAATGCAAAGGACCGCACCACATGCTCAGCCTATTCGGTGCGGCCGCTGCCCGACGCTCGCGTCTCGACACCGCTTCACTGGAACGAGGTTCCCGATTGCGATCCTTCCGACTTTACGGTCTTCACAGTTCCTGAACGATTCGCGAAAATCGGCAATCCCCATTCCGAAATGGATTCTTCGGTCGGCTCGCTCGATAAACTTCTGGAACTCGCGGATAAGGATGAGGCGGCCGGGCTTGGCGACGCGCCGTGGCCTCCACACTTCCGCAAGATGCAAAGCGAGGGCAGCCGAGTGGCCCCATCCCGAGCGAAGGGTGCCACTAAGAAAAAGCCGCGAGTACGGATGCCGCTCATCGTCGTTGCGAATTCTCCCGACAAGGCAGCCGCCATAAAAGGGCTTGAAAGGTGGAAGGCGAAATATCCTCAGATTGCGGCTTTGCTTGCGATAGATGATGTGCTGGTTGACTCAATGCGCGGGCGGTCATCCACCTGGACACGTATTCGCGTCAACCTTCGCAATGTCCCGGAGGAAAACCGACCTTCGCAGGAGACTCCGGATCCAGACGATGACCCAACGCGGGCTTGGCGCGAGGCAAGGAACGAGAGAACCAAGAAGAAAGAAGCCGAGTGATTAGCGACCGCTTCCAAAAATGGCAGCAAGTTCTTGCGGTGGAATCACCTCGAGCTGCTCGTATGTGCAGTCTGCCGGCTTTTTATCTTTGCGCCATCGGCGAAACTGCGCGGTATGACGAAAACGATCTCCTTGCATGTGGTCGTAAGCAACCTGCACGACCAGTTCGGGACGCAACGGTTCCCACGAAAGGTCCTTGCCCTGACTCCAACGACTTTGGCCGCCAGGCATGCGACCTGCAGCCTCGCCATTCTCCGGCTGCGCCCAGCTTTTCCAAGGATGATTGGTGATGGCGTTGTTGCGATAAGGTTCGAGAAACTCCGCGAGTTCCTTCCGCTTCGCAGCGGTGAAGCTCGCGCAAACTCCTACATGCTGAAACCCTCCTTTATTGTCAAAGAGTCCCAACAATAACGACCCGACCAAGGTACGATCACCTTTTTTGTGCCAACGAAACCCTGCTACAACGCAGTCGCAATCTCTCTCATGTTTTATTTTGAGCATCACCCGTTTGTTGGGTTCGTATGTCCCGGCAACTGGCTTGGCGATAACCCCGTCCAAACCCGCACCTTCGAAACGGCGAAACCAGTCAGCGGCAATCTTGCGATCGTTGGTCGCCGGAGTTAAGTGAATCGGCAGCGGTGCCTTGGCAAGCAGCGATTCGAGCTCGCGGCGCCTAACCTCGAAGGGCTCTGCGCACAGGTTGCGACTGTCAACACAGAGCAAATCGAAAACAACGAAAGACGAAGGCGTTTGCGCCGATAGTTTTTTTACCCTGGAGGCGGCGGGATGAAGGCGCAACTGGAGCGCGTCGAAATCCAGCTCATCATCATTGACGATAACGATTTCCCCATCGACGACGCAGCGCGCGGGTAACGCCGAACGCAATGAATCAACCAACTCCGGGAAATATCGGTTTAATGGCTTTTCGTCGCGGCTTTGAATGAACACTTCGTCCCCGTCGCGAAACACCAATGCCCGAAATCCATCCCACTTCGGTTCGAAAATCCAATCTCCATCGGCTGGTATTTCCTCCACGCGCTTGGCTAGCATAGGGAGAAGCGGCGGATTCACGGGCAAGTTCATACATTTATGGTATAACGCCTCCCGGACTGATGCAGGTGGCCTCATTCGTAAGGTCCGTTGGAGCTCTTTTTCGGTTCTTGAACCAACAAAAACAGATGCGATCAGAAGAACGCTCAGAGCAAAGCAGACAGGTGGATCGCACCGAAGACCTTAACGGAAGATACTCACAATCCTTCGAATCGTTCTGCGAACCTTCGTGCGACACCCGGGCGAGGTCGGGTCAGAATCCCTTTGCCAGGTGATAGTACATATCATTGAACCTGAGTTCGTTGAGAAACGCCGGCAGTTTAGTATCAGCATCGATCAGCAAGCACTCCATTCGTGCCATCTCAGCGAAATCTGTCAGGTGTGCTGAAGTTAGTGCTCGGCTGAGCGCCGTGTGATGCGCACCGCCGGCATGGATCCAGGCAGTCGCCGCAACTTTCAAATTCGGCTCGGGGATCCAGAGAGCCCTCGCCACAGGCAGCTTAGGGAGAGGATGCTCAGGCTGGATGATGTTTACCTTGTTCACAATCAGGCGAAATCTGTTTCCCATGTCAACCAACGACGCATTGACGGCTTTTCCGGGCGCAGCTGTGAACACGAGACGAACCGGATCTGCCTTGCCGCCGATGGAGAGCGGGTGAATTTGGGCGGATGGTTTTTCGTCCGAGATGGAAGGACAGACCTCTAGCATGTGGGCGCCCAGAACCTGTCCGCCATCTTTTAGGTGATACGTGTAGTCCTCCATGAAGGAGGATCCGCCCTTCAGCCCGTGACTCATCACCTTGACTGCCCGTACCAGTGCGGCTGTCTTCCAGTCCCCTTCCGCTCCAAATCCGTATCCATCGGCCATCAGCCGCTGTGGGGCGATTCCCGGAAGCTGTTTGAGCCCGTGCAAATCTTCAAACGTATCGGTAAAGCCGTTAGATCCGGTTTCCGTAAGAAAATGTCGTAGACCGATCTCAATTCGCGCCGCGTCTGTTAATGATTCACGCTTGCAACCGCCCTTGCGCAGCGGCTCGGCCACGTCGTACGCGTCGTCGTACTCAGCCGTCAGCTTGCCAATCTCCGCGTCTGTCGCTTCCTGAATGAATTTCGCCAGATCTCCAATGCCATAGCCATTCACCGTATAGCCAAGATTAATCTGCGCAGTTACCTTGTTTCCTTCAGTGACTGCGACATTGCGCATGTTGTCACCGAAGCGGGCGATCTTAAGCTGCTGAGCATCGTGCCAGGCGGACGCAGATCGCATCCATCCGCCTATCTCGGAGTGCACATCGGCGGCCTGCCAATGGCCGACGACCACCTTGCGCTTAAGCCGCATGCGAGCCCCGATGAATCCGAACTCACGGTCGCCATGCGCCGATTGATTCAGATTCATAAAGTCCATATCGATAGTGGACCAAGGCAACTCATCATTGAATTGGGTATGCAGGTGCAGCAGTGGCTTGGCGAGAGACTTCAGACCGGCAATCCACATCCGCGCCGGTGAAAAGGTATGCATCCAGGTAATCAAGCCAATGCAGTTCTTTGAGCCGTTCGCATCCTGCGATAACTGGTAAATGGATTCGCTGCTCGTCATAACCGGTTTCACGAGGACCTTCCCGGGCATATCCGGTGACGACGCTAGGGCACGCGCAATGACACCCGCATTCTGCTCAACTTTCTTAAGCGTTTCTGGACCATAGAGATGTTGGCTACCGGTAACAAACCAAACTTCGAGATTGGATAAGTCGATCATCGATCCTCTTTGCGGCACTCTGGAGCAAGAATTAGGTCGGCTCTATCACCCTCGCGGGCGGTAGCCCGCAACATCAGAGTTGCAAGTATGGCTGCGAGCACCCAGCAGTCAGCGCTGGTAAACGTTTTCCAGAATATACCTGACGAAACACTACGGCCAGTGCAAAGATAGCCGACTCATAGGCGTTTATAGACGCAGCCGATTGCCCTTGCGGCTGCGTTTCCTAAGACAGCGTCAGTGCCAGCTTCGTAACCGAGGCTGGCGGGAATACATAGTTCAAAGTGCGCCCTTTGGCATCGAGTACGCGGGTTTGCGGAATCACTTCACTTTTGTAATCGAAAGAATTGTGCGCATGAATGTCTGAGTGACTCAGCGTGGTCGCCGATCCCGACTTCAGACCAGCTCCGCGAATGCCAATCTCCGATTCCTGCGCGCGGCTGACGTGAGGATTCACCACCGTTAACGTCAGCTCCCGGTCACGAAGCGACGCGGACCCTTTAAGTCCCCAAAAAGACGCTGGCTTGCCATCCCGATCGTATTCGATTGTAGGCGCCGAGAAGATCGTCCGAAGCCCTTGTGCGCCCTGATGGGACGCATAAAGGGAGAACACATGTCCAACTGGTGTAACAACGAACCGATCTTCGTGAGCAAGATAAAGGCTGTTCAGACAGTTTATGAGTTGAGCACAAGCCGCCATTGCGACTTTCTCTGGATTGCGATTGAAAATGTCCAGCGTCATCCCACTAAAAACTGCATCACGCAAAGTGGGCATCTGTTCCAACTGATCGCCCGGAGTTGCTTCGCTTCCCGGGCGATACCATGGACCCCACTCGTCGACGATCAACTTCACTGAGTGTTGCGGATCTTCCTCGGCCATGATCTGCCAGTGCCCATTGATCAGCCCTTCCATTCGATCGCCTTGTCGCAGTAGTTCATACCAATCGACGGCATCAAACTTGAGGGCGTCACCTTTTCCTTTGTTCCAGTCTTCAGTTGTTCCGCGACTCAGGTTCCAGGCATAGTGATGGAGCGCCCAGCCATAAATATTCTTTAGTTCGCTCCTTCCCTTACGTGCGATTTCTTCGAAGAACCCTCTCGTCCATGCCCAGTCATCCACATTCGGGCCGGAACCAATGAATGACAACTGCTGTCCGTACGTCGGCACCCACGTCGTGAATCGGCGAAACTCCACCGCGTATTCCTGGGCCGTGAAATTGCCGCCACATCCCCACGATTCATTCCCGACACCCCAATAGCGGACATTGAACGGCTCTTTGAATCCCGCCTCTCCCCGGATGTCGGCCAGCGTCGTACTTCCGGCGGGCGAGTTGCAATATTCGATCCAACGATAGAACTCTGCCGCCGGAAGGCTCCTCAAGTTTGCGGCTAGATAGGATTGCCCGCCTATCAGATTGCAAAAGTGCGCGAACTCATTCGTTCCGAATTCGTTGGGATCGTAGCGGCGACTCGCGGGCGATCCGGTAATCTCACCTCCAGCCCAGAAATTCGTACGCCTCGGCCTCTTACTGACCGGCCCGATACCGTCGCGCCAGTCATAGCTGTCCGCAAAGCAACCGCCCGGGAAGCGCACGACTGGCGGATTGATCTTTCGCATTTCTTCGATCAGCTCTTTGCGAATCCCTTCAACATTAGGAACCTTGGAATTTCTGCCGACCCAAATGCCGTCGTAAATTACTCCGCTCAGATTCTCGACGAAGTGCCCGTAAATATTGGGCGAGATAGTCCCAAGGGGTTCGTTCAGCAGCACCTCGATGCGGCCGTCACCTCCGTTCGACTGCGACCAGGCAAAAGGAGACGACGCTTTAGCCGCTAGAATGGCTCCTGCACCCGCTAGGCTGGTTCGGAGAAATTGACGTCGACCTATCATGAACGGTTCCCTTGAACATCTCGCAAACGCCTCATGGTAAACGTTTGCTTGGCATAATGCTACGAATTGCTCGTCGCGCCTAAGTTAAAGCTCGGTTTGATATCATCATCTCTCTCGTCCCTCGGTCGCAGCTAGCTTCACCTACTCATGGACATTCGGGAAATTGCCAAGCGCGCACGGGTTTCCACTGCGACCGTCTCGCGCACCATCAATCGTATTCCGACCGTCAACCCCCAGCTCGCAAAGCGCGTATGGAATGTTGTGGAAGAGCTTGGCTACTATCCCAACACTCAGGCGCGCGCGCTGGTTTCCGGACGAAGCCGAATCTTCGGCCTCATCATTTCGGAGATTACCAATCCCTTCTTTCCCGAGATCGTACAGGTGTTCGAACGGATCGCGGTTGAACACTACTACGAAATCATGCTGACTTCGACCGGAAACGATCCCATGCACATGGAAACCGCGGTCCGGCGAATGATTGAGCGCCGAGTCGAGGGCGTCGCCATCATGACGTTTGGCATGGAAGAAGTCCTGCTCGAGGATCTCAAGCTTCGAAAGGTTCCTCTGGTCTTCGTCGATGTCGGGCCGGCGCGCCCGCGGGTCAGCAACATTCGCATTGACTACCTGCACGGAATCCGGCAAGCGGTTCAACATCTCGCTGCGCTGCGACATCAAAACATCGCTTTCATCTCTGGTCCACTGCACTTGAAGTCCGCTCAGGCGCGCAAGCAGGCCTTCCTTGCTTCGATGGGGGAAATCGGACTGGAGGTCCATCCGGCATTGATCGTGGAGGGAACTCATACCATCGAAGGTGGCATCGTAGCCTATGGCAAGCTGCTCGCCGGAGGGACGCGGCCAACCGCTGTGATTTGTTCCAATGATATGACGGCGATGGGGGTGATGAGAAAGGCCTACGAAGAAGGAATTCAGATTCCTTCCGATCTGTCCGTGATCGGATTCGACGATATTCGGCTCGCGCAATTTATCCTGCCTGCCCTGACCACGGTCCAAATGTCGCAGGCAGAACTTGCCCGTTTGGCGTTCAACGCGTTGCTGGAAGAGCTACAGCGGCCAACCCCGTCGCCCACAGGAACCGAATACGTCCTGAAGACTCATCTCGTGCTTCGCGAATCAACCCGCCTCGTTCCTGGTAACTCGAAGTCTTTCCCTGGAAAAAAGCAAGGTCGTCAGGGCTAATCTATGATTGAGAAGACTCGGCTTTATCCTCGTCTGATAAACCTGACGAGTCAGCGGCGAAAAAAGATGATCCGGAGCCAAAACGGCGCGCCAGCGAAACACTGCATGCAAGATGGACCTTTTTTCTGAGGCACGAACGTTTTGTACTCGCCTCATACAATCCGATTATGGCAGTAACCGGTATCGTTTACCGGCACAGAGTTTAATAGCACCGAACGTTTCTAACGATTTCAACGGCACACACATTTTCTAAAATGAAAACAGTTAGGATTGCCAGATGAAGAGATTACGCAGTCAATCTTGGTTCGGTCGCCAGGACCGCGAAGGCTTCATGTATCGCAGTTGGATGAAAAACCAGGGCTGGCCTCACGATCTTTTCGATGGGCGCCCTGTCATCGGAATCTGCAACACATGGTCCGAGCTTACGCCCTGCAATTCGCACTTTCGCGAGTTGGCGGAATTTGTGAAACGTGGAGTCTGGGAGGCTGGAGGCTTCCCGCTCGAGTTTCCCGTGATGTCGCTCGGTGAAACCCAACTGCGTCCGACAGCCATGTTCTTTAGAAATTTGGTCAGCATGGACGTAGAAGAATCCATTCGCGGCAACCCCATGGATGGCGTGGTCCTCCTCATGGGTTGCGACAAGACAACTCCTTCCCTTCTAATGGGCGCCGCATCGTGCGACTTGCCGACCATCGGCCTCTCTGGTGGCCCTATGCTCTCCGGCAAATTTCAGGGTCATGATCTGGGATCGGGAACGGGCCTGTGGCAAATGTCGGAACAGGTTCGCGCCGGTGCGATGGCTGAAAAGGAATTCTTCGAGGCTGAGAGTTGCATGCACCGCTCAAAGGGTCACTGTATGACCATGGGCACGGCGTCGACGATGGCGAGCATGGTCGAAGCCTTGGGCATGAGTCTCCCCGGCAACGCCGCAATACCCGCGGTCGACGCGCGCCGCAGCACTCTCGCACAAATGACAGGACGCCGAATCGTAGAGATGGTTCGAGAAGATCTGTGCATGTCGCGTATTCTCACCCGCGAAGCCTTCGAGAATGCGATCCGCGTCAACGCTGCAATCGGTGGCTCGACCAACGCCGTCATCCATCTTATTGCGATCGCCGGCCGCATCGGAGTGCCCCTTAAGCTCGATGACTTCGACCGTCTCGCATCCAGCCTGCCCTGTCTCGTTAACATTCAGCCCTCTGGAAAATACCTCATGGAGGATTTTTACTACGCCGGTGGCGTGCCTCGTGTGCTACGCGAGCTGAGCGACGCCGGCGCGCTTCACGGTGATGCACTCACCACCAATGGAAAATCAATAGGCGCCAATGTCGCCGAAGCTCCTTGCTGGAATCCTGACGTGATCCATTCTTTCGCGACTCCATTTAAGTCGAATGCCGGTATTGCAGTCCTTCACGGAAATCTGGCTCCAGACGGCGCAGTCATTAAGCCGTCAGCCGCAAGTCCGCAGCTCATGCAACATCAAGGACGTGCCGTCGTCTTCGAATCGATTGAGGAGTTCCACACCCGCATCAATGATGAGAGCTTGGATGTCGACGAAAACTGTGTCCTGGTTCTCAAAAACTGCGGCCCTCGCGGTTATCCCGGGATGGCTGAAGTCGGAAATATGCCCTTGCCGCCGAAGCTTCTACGCAAGGGAATCACCGACATGGTTCGCATCTCCGATGCAAGGATGAGCGGCACTGCGTATGGAACTGTCGTCCTTCATGCTTCGCCTGAGGCTGCGGCAGGCGGAACTTTTGCTCTGGTCCGCTCGGGCGATGTCATCACATTGGATGTTGCTCGCCGAACAGTTCAACTTGAAGTCGACGGCGCAACGTTGGCAACTCGACGCTCGCAGTGGAAATCGCCGGCTCTGCCAGAACGCGGCTGGCAAAGGCTGTATATCGAGCATGTGCAGCAAGCGCACTTAGGAGCTGATCTGGATTTCCTGGTTGGCAGCAGCGGCTCCAGAGTAGCCCGTGACTCACACTGAGAAGGTGTAACCGACGCCACGTAAGTTCAATGTTGGTCGGCGCGCCACTCGCTTCGCGGAAACACGAACTCCGAACAATTCGCCAGATCTGTTTCGCCAAAGCAGGACTCGTATAGCTCTTTCCGGTAGAGCGA
The DNA here is from genome assembly GCA_963712365.1 of uncultured Acidobacteriota bacterium. Taxonomy (GTDB): domain Bacteria; phylum Acidobacteriota; class Terriglobia; order Terriglobales; family Acidobacteriaceae; genus Sulfotelmatobacter. The sequence goes on along the minus strand of CAVQHO010000011.1, from coordinate 1,192,438 downwards.
ATATTGCGGAGAGCATCACCAACTAAGGGAGCAATTAACGGTTGTTCAGAACCGGGTTTCCGGATTGTCGCCGAAGTGGCCCAAGTCGGCGGATTTGATCTTCAACAATCAGTTCTGAACCGTTAGGAAATTTCTTATCGAATCGTTTTTCCTGCGGGTGACAAAGCGATCGATTTGACCCATCCTGCATAGGAAAAATTCGTTCTGATCGTGCAATCACTACGATTGTATTACAGTCTTGCGTCACAGCCCATGTGTTGAAGCTTCCCAGATGGAGCACGCTTGAGCAGTTGAGCCAATAACGCCTCAGGGGTCGGTCAAGAAATTCGATGATAACCGTCCAGCCTCCGTCGACGAGCACCGGCGAAGGCTGGACATCCTCTTGTTTAGAGCGCAGCCGCGCCACGCTCCTGGTTCCGGATACGAATGGCTTCATCCACCTTGTAGAGGAAGATTTTTCCGTCTCCGATTTTTCCGGTAGCAGCGTGCTCAATGATGGCGTCGACCGCAGTGTCGACCTGTTTGTCCTCCAGTACAAGTTCCAGCTTCACTTTGGGCAAAAGATCGATGCCGTACTCGCGGCCGCGATAGGTCTCGGCATGGCCTTTTTGGCGGCCGTGTCCACGTACTTCCGACACCGTCATACCTTCCACCCCGATCCCAATGAGAGCAGCTTTAATCTGTTCGAGCCGGTTGGGTTGAACGATCGCTTCGATTTTGGTCATCTCGTCCTCGTATCACGTAGAAGTTAAGAGGTAGGAGGCAGGAGTTGCTCTGCTCCCGATGTCGAATCTCCGGCCATTGGTCAACTGGTAAGACGCGACAGTTTTGCGGTCGCCAGTTCGGGCTTGGAGTGAGCCGAAGGGAGTTGTTGTGCCATCCCGCTCGGCGCACCCAGGGCCGAGATGACATATTCGGGATAAGCTGAAATCCCGTGCTCGTGCAGATCGAGTCCGTAGAGTTCGCCTTCCTCAGAGACCCGCAGTAATCCAGCAGCATTCACCGCGAGCATGACCGCCATCGCAACCGCGAAAGTAACTACTGTGACAGCCGCGCTTCCAATCAGCTGTGCCACTAGGACCTGCGTCCCACCGCCGTAGAACAGTCCCTTAAGCGCCACTGAGTTATCAGGACCAGCGGGACCCGTGGCTCCGTACTTGCCACAGGCAAACAAGCCGAGAGAAATCGTTCCCCAAATGCCACAGATGCCATGCACTGGGACGGCGCCGATCGGGTCGTCGATGCGCATCCATTCCAGAAGTTCAACGCCGAGAACAACGACTACGCCCGCCACGCCTCCCAGTACGATCGCTCCGAGGGGAGTTACCCAATAACATGGACAGGTAATCGCTACCAATCCTGCAAGGAATCCGTTGGTAGTGAAGCCTGCGTCCCACTTCTTACTGGATTTGTAGGCCCACAGCATTGCGGTGAGGCCAGCAGCGCATGCGGCCAAAGTTGTATTTGCCGCAACTCGCCCAATGCCCTCGAAATCCATCAGGGAGAGAGTGCTGCCGGGGTTGAATCCATACCAGCCGAACCAGAGGATCAAGCCGCCACTGATGGCGATCGTCAAATCGTGCGGCAGCATCGGGGCGCCGCCGTCGCGCTTGAAACTGCGGCCAAGGCGCGGCCCCAGAACGATGGCACCTGCCAACGCGATCATTCCGCCGATGGTATGTACCACCGTAGAGCCAGCAAAGTCATGGAATCCCGTGCCGAGTGAAGCGAAAAAGTGACCGTCGCTGCCCATCGTCGCCAACCATCCGTCAGGGCCCCATGCCCAATGACCGACGATCGGATAAATGAAGCCGGAAACGGCGACACTATAAAGAAGATCGCCAAGGAAGGCGGTGCGACCGATCATTGCACCCGACGTGATCGTGGAGCATGTATCCGCGAACGCGAATTGGAACAGCCACACTGCCAGGAACGCAACTCCCGTGGTTTCATAGGTTGCCGGTACACCCTGCAAAAAGAACCAGTGATAACCGATAAATCCATTACCGTGACTAAACATGAACGCGAAGCCAAATGCGTAGAAGAGAATGCCGCAAAGGCATGTGTCTACGACACATTCCATGAGGACGTTTACGGTCTCGCGCGAGCGACAGAAACCGGCTTCCAACATGGTGAAGCCGACCTGCATGCCGAACACGAGAAACGCGGCGATCAAGGTCCATGCCGTGTTGACGGGATTGACCACGTCAGACGCCTTAACCTCGGGCGTGCCGGTTTGCGCATAGACGTGACCAAAGAAAAGACCGGAGATAACGGTGATTAAAAGGAAGACCACGCCGATTCCGATGGCCTTTCCGCCGAGAAGGAGCCCTCCGTAACGGCGCCACTCTGGATCCCGCAGGCGCGAGGCTAGACGGGAAAACTTTTTGGATAGAGACAGCTTCTTCCCTTGTGTGGCATTGACGGACATGTCACAGCTCCTTGTCGTGATTTTTGAATTGAATTTCATACGCCCCTCTTTCCTCTATGTCCGAGATGGCTTTGCTCACAGCCCCCTCGTTGAACGTCGCACTTCCGCTCCGCACAGTCTTGCCACCGAACTCAGCATCAACCCCATCGCGCCCAAGATCGTTAAGACCGCGGTGAGCGGCCTCGCAGCCAGCAAAAAGAGTCCAGTCAGCAACGCCCCACTTCCCGCCAAGAGCTTCGCGATCTCACGTGCCAGCGTGATACGGGTCATTTCAATTCCCCGCCGCACTGCGAAAAACTTGTTGACCCGCACGATCTAAACGCAGCCATGTATTTGGGTGGGGGGCGGCTCGGACGCTGACACCAGGGGTTAGTTGGGTTTGTGCCCAAGCCGCTGATCCCCCCATTGCAGACAGCCCAAGTTCGAGCCGTCCTAAAAGCAAAATGTTCCACGCGCCGCGTCCCATTACTATTTCCCCTCCCGGCTATCGAAGGTGAAGACCATCCCAGCGGCAAGTGTGTTCTGCGCCAACACTGGTGCCGTGCCCTTGAAGAAGACAGGCTGATTGGAAACGTCGTGACGGAACTCGATCCGGCTGATGATGTGGTGCGCTACTAACCGCTCCACGGTGGCCGTAACCTCGTTGAGATGCTGCGCTGTCCCGGTGGTGAAACCGTTGGGGTCGTCGTAATGCTCATAGCGGGTACTGATGGCGGACGTCCCACTGAAGGCGTAACGCACGTAGCCAGCAACGCCCGTCCAATACACAGGAGGAGAAACGATCGCCGTCAAGGGATCCGTGATGCGATCGCCGCGCCCGTAATCGCCGTTCACGATGAACGAGAGTTTGCTCGTGGGCGAATAGGTTATGACCGTATCGCTGAGTTGGCGCCAGTCGTTGTTCAGATTGGTCGTCTCGGGGCCGGCCATGTAGTTTTCCGTGATCCCTAATTTCTTATTTGGATTCCAGGCAAAACTGACGCCGTACGTTTTGCCCGTATTGTTGTCGACCACGTTGTTCCAGCCATTCATCAAAAATCCGGTAAGAGCGTACTTGTCATTGAAGGCGTACTTCGCTCGCATGCCGAAGTGGTAGTAGGGAATGGCATAGGAGAAAAGCAGTCCTCGGGAGTAATTCCAATTGTCCCTGGTCTCGATCACCTCGGCTCCGGCCGGCGTAACGAACTTGCCGATGTCCACCTGCACTCCTTTGCCTACAGGCGCGAGATACGAAAAGTAGGCTTCCTTCAGGTATTGATCGAAGCCTAGGCCGCCATGATCTGTGGAGTTGACAGCATTCATCGCTTGGCCGAATCCCAACGCGACGTGATAGCCGGTGCGGCTATTGGTGACTTCAGGAGTCTTGTCCAGTACTAGTTCGACCATGTTCAGGCCAAACATTTGGGTACTTTGATCGAAGAAGCGCAGACCGTTCGTCTGCGAGGCCGGATTGTTGAAGTTCTGCCCATAGTAAAGATCGACGAAGCCACTCAACGAAGTCGACCCCAGAAGTCCTGCCAGTGATGGCCCGGCAGGTGTAGAGACAACCGGTGCGCTGCTGACAAGATTGCTTTGCGGCATAGCAACGGGAGCAGATCCGGTCGTCATCGTCGTTTTGTCAGTCTCTTTCAATGCTGCCACCTCAGAGCGCAGAGCCTTCACTTGCTCTTCCAGTTCTTCCATGTGGTGAACGATCGCATCGTTAGCTGGCGGAGTGGCACTCGCCTGATTTTGTCCATAACTCCCAGACACGAACAACGGAAATACAAAAACAATCACAGCCCCAAAAAGGAAGCGGTTCATCTAGATTTCTCTTTTCTCCCCTGGTGCATGCAGCGGATGACCGAGCGCATCCGTTGCCAGCAGGCAGAACTTAGCGAGCTATCGAGCCGCAGTCCAACGCATACTTTTGCTGCGAAGCATCCAAAGTTTTTTATTAGAGTTAGATTTTATGGCGGCGATAAAGCAAACTTATTACCGCGTTTCACGCGCGAGGGTTGCAACTGTGGCGCTGATCTCTCAACAGTGGCTCAACGCGCCCCGATAGGGCATCCCCAGCTGCAGAAACATGATGGTGAAGGTTAGCGGTAGGGGAACTTAAACGGGCGACTTACAGTGCTGCTTCTACACTGCGGTTCTTCAAACTGTCGTACTGATATCGCAAACTTATACGGCGCATTCATTTTTTTCATAAGCTCGACTCTTGGCAGCGACTATGTGAGCCGATATTCTTTCGGCCAACCTTGGCATGTCCGAAACAGTTAATGGCGGCTGCCTTCTTAAGGAGATGAATGTCCATCGAACTGCGCAATTTCCTGGCCCTCTCATACGACGAGTTAGAAGAACTGAATCTCAAAGCGAAGGACCAGCGCAGAAACCGCGTCTCCCCTGATCAGGTTCAAGAGGAGCGGATTAAGTACCTCACCGACGAAAAGCGGATCAAGGCCGTGACCGTGCTCTTCAGCGATCTGGAAGGCCGGTTGCACATGCTGGACTACGACAAGAAGTTCCTGCTGAAGAGCTACGATAATCTCACCTTCGACGGCTCCTCCATCCGCGGATTTACCGCGCAGCGCGAGAGCGATCTTCGCCTCGGCATCGACTGGGGTGCTTTCTACTGGGCTCCCGCCGATGTTTTCGGCTCCGGCAAAGTTCTTGTCTTCGGCGAAGTCATCGACAAGGGCGGCACCTCCTACTCCGGCGATATTCGCGGCGTCCTTAAGGGCTACGCGACCGATCTCCACAAAAAGAAGGGTTACACCCTCAATGCCGCCAACGAAATCGAGGGCTTCCTCTTCAAAGGGCCTGATGCCGAGCGCCACTATCACGAAACTTCCAAATTCGAATACGTGAATACCGGAGGCTATTACCACTCCCTCCCGGGCGATCCGCTTCGCACTTTCATTGACACCACGGCCGAAGTCCAGCGCGCCATGGGATTTCAGAACGAGAAGGACCACCCTGAGGTCGCTCCTTCACAATTTGAAATCAATTACGGCTATGGTGAAGTCGTCTCTGCCGCTGACCAGATTCAGCTTTACAAGCTCATCTGCCGCCAGGTCGCGACGAACATGGGCCTGACAGCCTCTTTCTTGCCCAAGCCCGTTATCGGTGTTAACGGAAGCGGCATGCACACGAACGTCTCCATCAGCGAGAACGGGAAGAATCTTTTCTGGGACTCGAAAGGCGAAGAAAAACTCAGCAAGATGGGATGGGCCTTCGTCGACCGGATTCTTACGCATGGCAACGACATCTGTCTGCTGCTGAATCCTAGCGTCAACGCCTATCGCCGCCTTGATCCACACTTCGAGGCTCCCAATCAGATCAAAGCCTCCGCTGTCGACCGCGGCTCGATGATCCGAATTCCGATCGGCAACGAAAAGAGCATGCGCGTAGAAGTTCGCTCCGTCGCCCCGGACGCGAATCCCTACATGGTGATGCTTGGCATATTCAAAACCGGCATCGATGGCGAAACCTCAAAGATCAAAAACCTTCGTCAGGCGGAACGCTATCTGCCGGACAACATCTACACTGCTCTTGATGACTTCAAGAAAGCCTCGTGGACAACCAAACTGCTGGGTGAGGATGTGAAAGGCCGATACGCCGACCTGAAACAGGCCTCCGCCGACCGTTGCGCCCGCGCCTTGGGAACTTTCGTCAAAGCGCAGGAAGTCCAGTTTCATCACGAGGTGTACAACCAGTTCCTTTGGAATTTGTTCTAGATGAAGGTAACTGTGACGACCGAAGTCTTTTGTATCACGTGGTGCAACTCGCCGGAATCTCAACTGCCGATCCTCTAGTTTTCCAGCTGAGGCCAAGAGATGTTCCGGCGTGAAAGCGGCCAAGCCGCCGCCTTGAGTCCGTTCTCACGCACGTATCGATGTTCATGAAATTTAAGAATTCTGCTAAAGCGCTCGCATCCATTGTTTCTAGCTGACTGGGGTAGGAAACTGCATGCTGCTAACCGCCAATGCGACACTCAAAAAGACCCTATTGGCGAGCCTTTCTCAGAGGTAATTAGTATAGTCTTCTAACACCGCCCTTATTTCGGACCCGTTACGTGTGGAAACCGCCAGCGACATCCTTACTTTTGTGCGGCCTTTGCTTCTTCCAGCCAAGCCGCGCTTAGCGATTGTGCACCGTCCTCCGGCGAAGAAATCGCTTCTTTTAGAGCGCGTTTTGGCGTTCCGGTCAACCGACTGAGAGCCGCAATTGCACGGTCCAGCCTGTTTCGTTCGTCCTTGAGTTGCCCCACAATCTCCGCAATGTTCATGCATCTGGCGAAAATTCTCTGCCTTTCAAAAACTTCCGTGCTCATATCGCAAACTTGTAGCTAGCGTATCCGTCACGTTTCCCAAATGGCGTGGCGCCCAATCGGAACAGGGAGTTAACACGGGTGTGGTCCACGCTCGGTAAACGTTTGCTTAGAAGAATGCTACGAATTGCTCGTCGCGCCTAAGTTAAAGCTCGGTTTGATATCATCATCTCTCTCGTCCCTCGGTCGCAGCTAGCTTCACCTACTCATGGACATTCGGGAAATTGCCAAGCGCGCACGGGTTTCCACTGCGACCGTCTCGCGCACCATCAATCGTATTCCGACCGTCAACCCCCAGCTCGCAAAGCGCGTATGGAATGTTGTGGAAGAGCTTGGCTACTATCCCAACACTCAGGCGCGCGCGCTGGTTTCCGGACGAAGCCGAATCTTCGGCCTCATCATTTCGGAGATTACCAATCCCTTCTTTCCCGAGATCGTACAGGTGTTCGAACGGATCGCGGTTGAACACTACTACGAAATCATGCTGACTTCGACCGGAAACGATCCCATGCACATGGAAACCGCGGTCCGGCGAATGATTGAGCGCCGAGTCGAGGGCGTCGCCATCATGACGTTTGGCATGGAAGAAGTCCTGCTCGAGGATCTCAAGCTTCGAAAGGTTCCTCTGGTCTTCGTCGATGTCGGGCCGGCGCGCCCGCGGGTCAGCAACATTCGCATTGACTACCTGCACGGAATCCGGCAAGCGGTTCAACATCTCGCTGCGCTGCGACATCAAAACATCGCTTTCATCTCTGGTCCACTGCACTTGAAGTCCGCTCAGGCGCGCAAGCAGGCCTTCCTTGCTTCGATGGGGGAAATCGGACTGGAGGTCCATCCGGCATTGATCGTGGAGGGAACTCATACCATCGAAGGTGGCATCGTAGCCTATGGCAAGCTGCTCGCCGGAGGGACGCGGCCAACCGCTGTGATTTGTTCCAATGATATGACGGCGATGGGGGTGATGAGAAAGGCCTACGAAGAAGGAATTCAGATTCCTTCCGATCTGTCCGTGATCGGATTCGACGATATTCGGCTCGCGCAATTTATCCTGCCTGCCCTGACCACGGTCCAAATGTCGCAGGCAGAACTTGCCCGTTTGGCGTTCAACGCGTTGCTGGAAGAGCTACAGCGGCCAACCCCGTCGCCCACAGGAACCGAATACGTCCTGAAGACTCATCTCGTGCTTCGCGAATCAACCCGCCTCGTTCCTGGTAACTCGAAGTCTTTCCCTGGAAAAAAGCAAATTCGTCCATAGGTCTCGAAGTATCCGGCCGCGCAACCCAGAGCGTCAACCGCGCCAGCCTTTGTGTTGCATTCCCCACCTCTAGTACGGTCCCATCTGCCCGAATCAATTCCTGAGGAAATGCGGGGCCTCGATCATTGACAAATGCGTAACAGGCCCATAGCCTCTTACCTAGTAAACGATTTCTCGAAACCGGGGAGGACGTACTATGGCGTCTGGCATGGATCGTAGAACATTCCTGAAGGCAACGACCGCCACGGCAGGCGGCACGTATGTCGCGAGCGTTCTCCCTGCATGGGCAAACGACGGAAAAAGTTTGGTGGCGATCTCTACCCCGCTCACAACTTTCTCGTATTCGGACGTCAAGTTGCTTGACGGCCCGATGAAGCGCCAGTTCGAGGAAAATCATGCGCGCTTCCAGAATCTCGACGATGACCGAATGCTGAAGGTCTATCGCCAAGTCGCTGGACTTCCAGCGCCGGGCGAAGACATGGGTGGATGGTACGATCTCACCGGCTTCAGCCTGGAAAGAGGCGATTTCCATGGTTTCATCGCAGGCCATAGTTTTGGGCAATACGTTTCGGGACTGGCTCGAGCCTATGCGGTGACCGGATCGGAAGAGACCCGGGCCAAGATCAATCGGCTGGTAAAAGGATATGGCGAGACGCTGGATCCCAAGGCGAAGTTTTTCGTCGACTACCGGCTTCCAGCATACACATACGACAAACTATGTTGCGGGCTGATCGACGCGCATGAATACGCGCATGACCCGATGGCGATGGACATTCTCGAGAAGCTAACGCGTGCAATGGTCATGTATTTACCCGAGAAGGCGCTTTCCCGTGCAGAGCAGCGTTCGCGCCCTCACAAGGACACGACGTATACCTGGGACGAGACTTATACTCTGCCCGAAAATCTTTTTCTAGCCTATCAACGCAGCGGGAAGACTCTCTATCGAGATATGGCGAAACAGTATCTTGAAGACGATACATATTTCGGACCGCTCTCCGAAGGCAACAATGTAATGCCCTTCGAACACGCCTACAGCCACGTGAACGCCTTCAGCTCGGCGATGCAGGCCTACATCACACTAGGAAGCGAGAAACACCTGCGCGCAGCGAAGAATGGGTTTGAGATGCTGCAAACGACGCAGAGCTTCTCGACTGGCGGATGGGGTCCTAACGAAGCGTTTGGAGAGCCTGGAACTGGACAGTTGGGATCGAGTCTCACCACGACGCACGCGAGCTTTGAGACTCCTTGCGGGGCCTACGGTCACTTCAAAATCGCGCGCTATCTATTGCGTGTGACCAAGGACTCACGGTATGGCGACAGTATGGAGCGTGTGTTGTACAACACTATCCTCGGAGCCTGGCCGATTCAGGCGGACGGAACTTCTTTTTACTATTCCGACTACGCCGCGATTGGCAAGAAGGTCTGGTACCGGGATAAGTGGCCGTGTTGCTCCGGCACGTTTCCGCAGTTGGCTGCCGACTATCACATCAGCACATATCTGCGGTCCGATGACGGCGTTTACGTAAATCTGTTCACTCCTTCCAGCGTGCAGTGGAAGGACTCTGGCGGACAATACGGACTTGAGCAGCAGACGAAGTACCCCTACGACAATAAAATCCAGATCCAGGTCTCGGGCTCTCAAGCGAAGGACTACACGATTTTCGTGCGCATTCCCGGCTGGGTCCGGCCCAAACCAATCCTCTCCGTCAACGGCAAGCGGGTCTCTGATTCAGTCGATCCTGGCACCTTCGCCAGCATTAAACGCACATGGAAAGACGGGGATCGCATTGAGCTCGAATTGCCAATGCCTCTGCGCCTGGAGCCGGTCGACGCAAACCATCAGAACATGGTGTCGCTGATTGAAGGACCATTGGTGCTTTTTGCCACGGCCGAATCACAACCAACTTTTGATCAGAAAGCTCTGCTGCAGGCCAAGGCCGTTAGCACCGCCAATGGCGACTGGTCAGCTACGGCGACCGACGGCACAGCGCTCACGATGCGTCCTTTCATGAATATCGACAAGGAGAGCTACAGCACCTACGTCTTGCTGAAGAGTTAAGCGCACGTATCTTTGAAAGGCCGATTCCTCGGTTTACTTCGACGGAACATCGTTCTCTACGAGTTTGTACCGATACTGCTCGCGCTCTTCTTTCGTTGCGTCTTGGCGGAGCACCGCCAATCGCTTCAACAACACTGGCAGTTCCGACCTTTTGTCGCCCTTCCTTTCGGCTTGAATGAGATGGTAGAGAGCGGTCTGGTCCTTCGGATTGATTTCAAGCGCCTTCTTGCACTGGACCGCGGCTTCCGCATACTGCCCGGATTGAAGATATAGCTTTGCAAGCACCGCCCTCGCAGGCCCGAGTGTCGGCCGCAGCGCGACGGACCTTTTGGCTGATCGCATCGCTTTTTTGAATTCCGCGCTACCCGGCTCGGCTCCCTGCTGAGACAGAACGTCCGCCTCAAGGTACAGAAGAATTGGATCATTCGGTTTGTGAGCAAGCTTTTCCTGGACGCCGGTCAACGCATGATCAAGATCGTTCTGCTGCACTGCTGCCAATCCCTGAGCAGCGACGCTTAGAGACTGGGTCGGATCCAGAGCATAGGCCTTTTCAAAGTCAGCCTGCGCTTTGTCATATTCGCCAACCTGGACGAAGAGAACTCCGCGGGCAAAGTACAGCGCGGCGGCCTTCGGCAGCAGGTTGATTCCCTCATTCACGACGTTGATGCCGACGTCGAAAGATTGGTGAGCCGACGAGATCGCCGCAAAGTCCAAATATAGATTTACGTTCTCAGGATCGAACAAGATAGCCTGACGTAGCGCTTCGACCGCTTTTGTTGTGTCATGGCCGTCTTCATAAGCACTGGAAGCGAGCTCAAGAATCTGTGCGTCCGGATGATTCTCCCCTAGAAGAGGCTCCAGCGTAACCAGAGCATCCTGCGACTTATGAGCCATTACCTGCAGGGACGCCAGAAGTTTGCGCTCGCGTATGTCATTGGGATTCAGCGCCAGAGCGCGCTGAAAAACTTGTGCAGCTTGCTCCGGGCGCCTGAGTTTCACCAGGCACGTGGCATGGGCGTGCAGCGCTGGAAGTTGGGAATCGAAGAGCGATCCCGTTTTTTCGAAATGGGTGACCGCGTCCTCGCAATTTCCCTGCTGATATTCCAAAACGGCCAGCATGCCGTGGCTGGTAGCGTCTGACGGCCGCAACCGCAGCAGATGTTGCAGGACGGGGATGCCGGCAGCACTGCCTGCTTCGTACTCGAGTTGCGCCGCTCCCTGAAGCGCTGGGATATTGTCCGGGACTATCTTCAACGCACTCCTAAAGGACAAGAGAGCCTCCTTCTTTTGTCCTCGCCCCGAGTAAGCCACTCCCTGCATCGTCCACAGCATGTCGTCACGTGGAGATTCCTGCAGCGCTGTGTGAAGAAGATCGAGTGCCTGGTCAAATTGCCCGTCACGGAGAGCTGACGCGATGATGACCGCCCGGTCTGAACTACTTTGGGCATTAGTGAAAGCGGAGAGGAGTAAAACAACGAATGCGACTACAGCGGAAGCTTTCCTGGCTGAAGGTAATTCACTCTCAGATCGAGGGAGGCACCGGTCCCCCAGGATTGGTGGTCGGCGATGCACGAGACATCGTAATTCACGACGGACTGTGAGCACTATCAGTGTGTACCCAGAAAAATCGTAGAGGCCACAAATGAAAAAGCCGGCCCTCTCTCGCCGGGAGGACCGGCTCTTGCCCTTCTTGATTCAATCAGAAGGAAATTCTGCCTCCCAGTTGCCAGAAACGAGGCTCATGTGATGCGGTTGCGGCCCCGAAGCTGCCGTCCGGGAAATTGTCGTCGGGATTCGCGTAGTTGGCTCGGTTGAAGAGATTAAACACTTCAAACCGGAACTGGAAGACCACTCGTTCGGTGATGTGCGTATCTTTGTAGAAGTTGACGTTGGTCTCGAAGAAGTTCGGACCGCGGAACTGCATCGGTTTTTCGTTGCCTCCGAGTCCAAACGTTGGAACAGCGAAGTTGGTCTTGGGAATGGCTCCGGTCAGCCACGATTTGTTGTCCGTAGATTGATGGTAGCTAAGCGCGTCCGGATAGTCGAGGTTGTTGCCATCGGCATTGTAGTCGCCGCTTCCGGGCGCGTATCCCACCGCCGGATTTGCCAACGAGGGACAGGCAGGAGCGGTTGCCGACGTGTCCTGGCATATCGGGTTGTACCCGTTCGTATTCCGGGCGGTCAGCGGATATCCGGACTGGAAGATGGTCGTACCGCTTATGCCCCACCCGCCCGTCAGTAAGCCGACTGCTCCCTTGCCGCCGTTCAGCCCTTTCAGTGAATAGTTGAAGGTCAGAGAGTATCGGTTCGGAACGTCGAAAATGGAAGGCCCGTAGTACTGCGCAGGATTATCCGGTGTCGGATACGCCAGTCCGTCATCCTTCGATCGCGACCGCGTGTAAGAAAAGTCTACGAATCCCCGAGAGAAACGCCCCTTCAAATCGAAGAAGACTGCATTGTAGTTGGCGTAACGGTTGTTGTCGGCATACGAAATCGATCCGAAGCTCGGATTCAGCCGCGTCGCAGCCAAGCTCTGGTGCGTGATCAGATCACCCGGCAAGACATTTATGTCTACGCCGTAAGATACAAGGCCGACCGCATTCCCATTGCCGACGATATCGTAGGAATGAGATCCGCTATACCCCACTGTCGCCGCAAAAACCCTGTTTATTTTGCGTTCCAAACTCAAGGACCAAATGTCAGCCTTCGGCGACTTCAGAAGCGGATTGATGCCGCCGATGGCGAAGTTGGCGCCGACCACGCCGCCCTGCGCATTTAACCCGCCAGCAAAAGTTGGGAACGTAAACCCAAAGGGCGGCTTGTTGCCTGTTCCAAGTTGGAAGATCGGGGGGGTGGCGGTTCCTGCGAAGAACACGGGCAAGACCAATCCCGGAGGACTACCGCGGAATTCTTCCTGGACGTTTGCGGACGTCAGCCAGTTGTTGTAAATGCCGAAGCCCCCTCGAACCACCCAGTCGCCCTTCCCTGTGGGATCCCATGCGACACCAATTCGAGGACTGAACAAATTGTTGACCGAGTGCAACAGAGCGTTGTGTGTTCCTTTGGCGTAGCCATTCGCAATCTGCTCTTGTTGCGTATTGCCTGTGCCCAAGTAGAAGTTTCCAAATACGGTCGACGGGCTCTTGGACCATGGATTACCACTATCGTCATACCGTAATCCCAGGGTCACCGTGAGATTCTTTCGCGCTTTCCAGGTATCCTCTACGAACAATCCAAAAGTTCTGGACGCAGCGTCCCAGTTCCACAGCTGCTGTTGCCCCGTAGCAGGGTTGTACATCACACCGTTCTCGTTGCTGGGAGCGTCCTGGGCTAACGTCAGAAGATTGTCGAAGGCGAACTTGGGTTGCGACCATGGACCTTGGAAGGGCTCAACATCGTCTCCGTACCAACCCTCATAGCCAAACTTGAGAGTGTGCGTCCCCCGCACGTGGGTAAGCACGTCGCGCCAGTGATAATTATGCTGGATGAAGTCGCCTTGCGCGAAGCCCACTCCGTAGGCCATACCGCCATCCGCATTGATACCGTTGACTGAGATCGAAGGCACCGTGTAGTCCTTCGCTCCACTGCCCAACACACCTTCGACTCTGCTCTGTCCAGCTGTGAACTCGTTCAACGTTGTCGGAGAGAACGTATGGGTCCACGAAGCCTGACCAGCCACTTGCCAGGTATTGTTCAGCGCCGAAAATTGCGGCATCGGAGAGGCCGCACCGGTCAAAAGAAGGGTTCGGAACAAGCTCACGTAAATTCGATCATTCTTAAAACCCTGATCAATGCGAGCAAAATATTGCGTACCGTTACGGATTTGTGTGGCGCCGAACGATCCCTGATCGATCATTGGCAGAGTGCAAGGAACTCCATTTTGGCCCGCGGTGGTTCCGCACCCACCGGGGTCGGAACCAAAAACATCCTGACCTGTTTGCTGCACCGTAACGCCACCGACACCAGACGGCAAGTAAGTGCTCAGCACTTTGGTGCCGACAGTATTCGGAAAATTAGCTTGGGAGAAGGCGATGAACTGCGGATCGGCAAACGTAACTAAGCCGCCAGCACTTGCGGATGAACGCAACGGCTCAACTGCGAAATAAAAGAAGCTGTTGTGGTGGGGAATGATAGGCCCGCCCACTGAGAAGTCAAAATTGTTTGAGTGGAATGGCTTGTAAGGGCTCGTCGAAGAACTGACGAAGTGTTGGTTCGCGAACATTCCCTGGTAGTTGAAAAAGTCCGACGCGGAGCCATGGAACGAATCACTCCCGGATTTGGTCGTAAAAATCGTTTGTAAGCCGGCGGCACGGCTATGCTCGACCGAAAACGTGTTCACCTGAACGCTCGTTTCCTGGATCGACTCCGGTTGAGGAGTCAGGTTCAGGACTCCCTGGCGGATTCCGCTGGTTACGTCGAGGCCGTCGATGATGTACTGATTGTTATTCTGCCCTTGACCGTTGGCACTCGCGTCGACCTGTTCTTCTGTAGAGAAATTGTCTACGCCCGAAGCTGGACTTCCTGACGTACTTGTTCCTAAGCCCGAAACTCCCGGTGCCATCGTCACGAGAGTGACCAGGTTTCGCCCGATTATCGGCAATTGCGCCACACCCTGATTTTCCAGGGTCATTTGAACACGACTGTCGGCCGTATCGACGATCGGAGCCTCAGTGCTGACGATCACAGATTCGCTCACCGAACCTACCTTGAGGGAGAGCGGGACATTGAGATTTTGTTCGGTAAGCAGGGTGACGGTCGCTTCAGACTTCGAGAATCCCGCGGACTCCGCAGTGATCTTGTAGTTTCCGGGGGCGAGACTGATAAATCGGTAGTTGCCCGATTCGTCGGTCGTCGCAACCGTGATTACCCCGGTCGCGGCATTGAGAAGATCGATCTTTACTTTGGCTACACCGGCGCCACTCTGATCCTGCACTACGCCCTGAATGCTGGCCGTGAACTGCGCGAAGGCTGCGGTCGCTAGGAATAAAAATACGCCGATAAATCCGACCAAGCGACGAGACGGCATGCAACGTGGCATGAGTGCCTCCTGAAATGTGGGGCCCCGCGGGAGACTACAGACACTCGGGAGCGGCTCGCGAGAAAACGTTTACCCGGAGCGGCTAATGTATAAATATTATCGTCCGTCTCTGTCAAGAACTTTTTTGGAAATGACTCAGGATGGGAAGCCGTTTCGGCGAGAGCGCCTTGTTATCTACTCCAGCCTTTGTTGCTGACAATGCCGACCGATTCACGAATTGTTATGAGTTGATTTGCAGCAATCTTCTTGTGCTGTTCGTGAAGACCGTTTGGCCAGTACACGTCAATGTCCGCCAGGACCGCTGATCCGAGCCCAAAATGCAGCCGCGGATCATTGCAAGAATAATAGCTCGATTGGCTGAGCACCGTCTGCGCTTGCACTTTCGTCCCATAGCGCACCAACACTCGCGCACCGATTGCGCTGCGATTTGATTTCACACCCTCGAGTTTCACCTTGAGCCAGTTTTGTTTTCCTGTTAGGTCGTTGCGCAAAAGCGACGGTGGTTCATTCATGTTGACGATCAGCACGTCCATATCGCCGTCGTTGTCAAAGTCGCCGAAAGCGCATCCGCGGCTGCTGTGCGGTGTAGTAATTCCCTCCCCCGCCTGGGCCTCTAACTCTTCGAAGGTGCCGTTGCCCAGGTTGCGAAACAGAACTCGTTGGGTCTTGTATGGATATTGCGGGAGCTTGCGTTCGACTTCTGGATAAACACTGCCAGTTACAAACAGAACATCCGGATTACCGTCGTTGTCGAGGTCGACGAGGCCTGCGCCCCAACTTGTAAATCTCGTTTCAACTCCGACCTTTGCTAAGCGTGTCACTTCGTCGAAATTTCCCTTGCCGTCGTTGCGATAGAAACCGCTCGTGTCTCCGATGAAGTGGGTCTTGAACAGGTCAAGATGACCGTCGAGGTTGTAGTCTCCGACACCGACTCCCATGCCCGCCTGCTCCATGCCATCGTCGCTTAAAGCGACCCCTCGCATCACGCCCTCTTCGCGAAACGTCCCATCATGATTGTTCATAAAGAGCAAACTAGGCGTCGAATCGCAGGCCACAAAGATATCGGGCCACCCGTCTTCATCGAAGTCCGCAGTCACGACAGTCATCCCATAACTCTCGGTTGCGGCGGTGATCCCAGACAGCTTGGTAACGTCGGTGAACGTGCCGTCTCCGTTGTTGCGATAAAGCGAATGCCTGCCCGTGGGGAGTCCACGTGGCCCACAGTTGACGGGAATGCCCTTCCAGTTACAGGTGGAGTTCTCTCCGGGTGCGGGCGCGTGCTCGAAAGAAAACTGGATGTAGTTCGAGACGAAGAGATCAATAAAACCGTCACGGTTGTAATCCAGAAATGCGCAACCTGCTCCCCACCGTGCAGGACCGGATTCCACTAAACGTGCTTCCTTCGTCACATCGGTAAATGTGCCATCGCCGTTATTACGATAGAGTCGGTTCTGTCCAAAATAGGTACAGAAGATATCGTCAAATCCGTCGTTGTTGTAGTCGCCAACGCAGACGCCATTCGCCCAACCTGCTGCGCGGAGACCAGCCTTTTCGGTCACATCGGTGAAGGTTCCATCGCGGTTATTCTTGTAAAGGCGGTTGGTCGCCTCCGGCGGATCTCCGTCCAACCGTGTACCTGAAAGCAGAAAAATGTCCATCCAACCATCGTTGTCGTAGTCGATGAAGGCGCAGCCACACCCGTTCGCCTCCATAATGTATTTTTTCGAATCGATGCCTCCATAAATAGTGGGCGCGTGCAGACCTGCGGCTTTTGCGATGTCGGTGAAATGGGCGTGGAATGGACGTCCCGACGCTGGAGGCCTAGCCTGTACTTTGACGTCGCGCGACGCTATTCCCTGCTGCCCTAGAAGCTTCTGCGCCGTTGCCCAAACTGAAAGCAGAACGAACGAGCGGCGGGTTATCGACATGAACCAGAGCCTTTGCGCGAAGGATTTTTCATTGCGGCCTTTCGCAATTCAAGTGAAGTTACTCACCTATCGAATCGCTTGCGCCTGAGTGGTGTGTTCAACCATCAGCTTATAGCGATTGTGCTCTGCTTCCACTCTTGCCGCTTCCTGCCGTGCCCGTGCCAGCCGTTTCAGAAGTTCCGGGATCTCAGTTCGGTCACTCGTCTTCCTCAGCGCCAGGACTAGGTGATATAGGGCAGTCTGGTCCGAAGGTTGCGAACGCAGAGCCAGCCTGCACTCCCTGATGGCGAGAGCAATCTGTCCGGATTGCAAATAAAGCTTCGCTAATACGTTGTGAGCAGCCACCAGTGAAGGCTGCAAAGTCGTAGCCCTGTTGGCCGATTGAACCGCTTTCTGGAAATCGGCGCTGCCCGGGGATGGAGCTTTTTGCGCAAGAATGGCCGCCTGCAGGTACCAGAGGAATGCGTCGCCAGGTTTCTTCGCTAGTTTTGCATGCACCGTCGCCAAGGCCTGTTCAGGATTGCCCTGGTCCTTTTCCTCCGCGATCATCCCTTGAGCCGCAGCGCTGATGGACTGCGTGGGATCAAGTTCCTCCGCCTTTTCAAAGTCCGCCTCCGCTTTGTCGAAAGCAGCCAATTGCACGTAGAGGACGCCGCGTGCCAAGTAAAGTTCTGCAGCCTTGGGCTCCAGCTTCAGCCCCGAATTGATCATGTCTATCCCAGTTTGAAACGACTGATGAGTCATCGCGATGTTAGCAAAATCGACATAGAGCGAGACATTTCGCGGATCCGCCACAATAGCGTCGCGGAGAGTCTTCACCGCCTTGGGAGTGTCATTATCGCCCTCGTAAACTGCAGCCGCGAGTTGTAGCGTGTCTACTTCGGGATTTTCAACCATTAAAATGGGCTGCAGTGTTGCAAGAGCATCCTGTGGCCGCTCGGACGCGAGTTGAACTGACGCCAAGCTTCGTCGCGCTCTTGAATCATCGGGATGCAAAGCCACAATCTTCTCAAAGACAGGGAGCGCTTCGTCAGTGCGCCTTAGATCCATGAGGCAAGCGCCATACATTTGCAGCGCTCCGGGCTGCGACTCCATCAATGGTCCGCTTTGCGCAAAATGATGCGTGGCTGTTGCGCAATCATGCTTCTTGTATGCGAGGACGGCGAGCATCGCATGACTGGTGGTTTCGTTGGGACGCAACTGCAGCACACGATGCAATAAGGGAATCGCGGCTGCGTTGCCGGCGTCGTATTCTAATTGTGCAGCGCCTTCCAGCGCGGGAAGATAGTCGGGTGCGATCTTCAACGCGCTCTGATACGAGCCAAGCGCAGCCTTCTGATCTCCTTTTCCGGAATAAGCCAATCCCTCGAAGACCCAGAGCTGAGGATTCCTTGGAAACTGCATTAATGCGGGATGAAGGAGTTCGAGAGCTTTCTCGAAGTCCCGGTTCCGCAACGCGGATACGATGTCACCCGCGCGTTCCGCGCCCGATTGAGCGACCACAGCGGAAACAAGCGTGATCAAACCAATCAGCAGCCCAAGACATTTCCAACGGTAAACGCACATCATTGAAATTTCATCGTACGACCCTTGATTACTGTCTGTCGCCTTTATACTGCATGCAATCCCAACCGCATAGCACTCAACGCCGTGTTGGCGGAAGCGATAGTTCTGAGAAACTTGATCTCCATGGAATTATGAACGAGCCAGTTGGTTCCACACCTGCATCGACGTCGGCTGCCGGTTTGCCCACGCGTAGTAGGGAATGAACGTCAGCGGAATTTTCTTGGTTGTTTCGGTCGCACCTGTGTATCGAGGATAAAGTGTCTTTGACCCATTTCTATCGTAAGACAAACCAGTGTGGTGAAGTACCACTACTCCTCCTAGCAGGTCACTCTTCATCTCAGTTTGAAATTCGGAATCCGGGCGCTTCCCCAGTTCGAGGGCCACATCGGTAAGCATGACGCCGCTCGATTGATCGACTTGTTCCAAACAGTAGACCAGCGGTCCGCGTTGGACTGCGACGCGTCCGGTATCGTCGGCCACCCGCGAATTCGCTTCCAGAACCTGTACCGGCATTGCCATCTGCAGGCTGATGCGATCTCCTGAAGACCATCGTCGCCGAATTGGGAGATACTCGCCTGCCTTCGCGCCCGACGTTGCCTTGCCGTTCACGGAGACTTGGGCGCTGTCGACCCATCCGGGGATCCGGACATTAAAGGTGAACTCTGATGGTTGCGACGGCGATACGATCATCTCCACGTTCCCGTCCCATGGATAGTTCGTTTTTTGCGTGACCTTCAGGCCGGTCCCATCCTCCAAATGCCAATCCAGTTCCGAATTGTCGTAGAGGTGTACGTAAATGCCGTCCTTGCTTGTGCTGTAGAAATATCCAGGCAACGAACCGAATGTGCGCTCAATATTCGGAGGACAGCACGTAGTGTCGTACCACGGATTTCGGATCTTGTCCCCGGTGGATGAATCGAACGCCAGTGGATTGCGATAGCAGTACATCACTCCATCCAGTGACATTCCGGAATTGATGCCGTTACACAAGGCGCGTTCGATCACATCCGTGAATTTCGCATCGCCGGTCGCGGCAAGCATGCGCCAGTTCCACATCATGTTGCCGATCGCGGCGCAGCTTTCACCATAAGCTTGAAAATTAGGAAGTTCATAGGCATCGCCAAAGGCTTCTCCATCCGAACGCGAGCCTACTCCTCCGGTGACGTACATTTTAGTATTGGTCATGTCATCCCAAAGCCGGTTGAGCGTCTTCCAGTAAGTATCGTCGCCGGTTTCCATGTAGTAATCGGTGGCGCCACTGCACGCGTACATCGCCCGAACAGCGTGGCCTTCCAGTTTCCTACGCTCCGTGAATGGAGTGCCGCTGTACATATAGACGGTTCGGCGCTCGGGGAGTTCGATGCGCTTGTCACCCTGCAGGATGTAACCGGCAAGATCGAGCTGTCGTTTGTCGCCTGTGATCCGGTAGAGTTCGATCAAGCTCATCTCGATCTCGGGATGGCCTGAAACAATCGGTTTCTTCGGCGCAGGACCGTAGTTTGGAATCAGGAAGTCATCTACGAAGCGGATACCGGCATCAAGCAGTTTCCGATCTCCGGTTCCGCGATAGTAGGCGATGGCGCCCTGCAGCATGTGTCCGATATTGTAGAGTTCGTGTCCAGTGGTTTGCGTCTGCGGCAACATACGCTGCGGCTTGTGATCGTCTACATAGTAAGTATTCAGATACCCGCTCGGTTCCTGAGCGGCCACTACCTCGTTGATTGCCTTTTCGGCACTCGCGCGAAGCTCTGGCTTGTCTGCCGACTGCAGCACAAAACCTACGGCCTCTATCCACTTGTACACATCGGAATCCGAGTAGACAGGGCCGCGCTGCGGTTCGTTACTCTTTCCCACCAGCCGCCGGAAATTGTCCATACGGCCGTTGACTTCGAGCAGATCATGCATCGTCGGAATACTTTTCCTAACATTGATCTCGCGCCGCGTGGCCCAAAAGCCCGCTTGAATCGTCACCGCCCGCACGGGAATGTTCCGCAGTTTGGCGTGAGGCGATTTTGCCAGGTTCTCAACCCCCTGGCCCCGCCACTCCGGCTTATCTGTCAGCGCTACTTCGGATTGGGAGGACTGTGTTTTTGTGCCTCGGCTGATTGATGCAATTGCATCAGCTGCAGGGAGAGAGACCGCAGCCACAGCGGCTGCGGAAGCGACGAACTGCCTGCGCGATACACCTTTTTTTGGATTCATCAACGTTTCCTCGCAATTGCCCTTATATAAATCGGCATTATAGCGCCGAATCAGTAATCGTTTACTCAGAATTGGAAAGTTCAACGTGCAGAACGTTGATGGAGTTCTAGTTTGTGTAGGGTGGAGGCCTTCGTCCCGCCCGCGGAGCGAAGAACTATTCAGTTGAATTTCTGTTTGCGGATAATTCCTGCTCCTTCACGAATCACAACGAGCTGGTTTGCCGCCACGTTGGGAATGGTTTCGGTGGCGCCGTTCGTCCATCGAATCGTCAAATCCGCGGACGTGTCTGTGCCCAGCCCGAAATGCAGGCGCCGGTCATTCGTCGAGTAGAAGCTTGATTGAGCGCTCACTTCCTGCGCCTGACGACGGGTTCCGTATCGCGCGATGACACGGGTCCCGATCGCACTGCGATTCGTCTGTACGCCGACCAGTTGGACTTTCAGCCAGTTGTTGTTGCCAGAGACGTCATTGCGCAGCAGCGACGGCGCTTCGTTCATGTTCATTACAAGAATGTCCATGTCGCCATCGTTGTCGAAGTCTCCGAACGCACAGCCCCGGCTTGCGTGCGCGGCGCTGATTCCGCTTCCTGCCTCCTCGATCAATTCCTCAAATCTTCCATCGCCCAGGTTGCGAAACACAAGACGCGGAGTGCGGAAGGGATATGCTGGAAGTCGTTTTTCTACCTCGGGATATACGCTTCCCGTCGCGACGAACAGGTCGGGGTAGCCGTCATTGTCGAGATCAACGATACCGGCCCCCCAACCCACGTAACGGGTTTCGACACCCAGGCCAGACCGGGTAGTGACGTCGTCGAAGTTTCCTTTCCCATCGTTGTGGTACAGGACGTTAGTATCGTCGGCAAAATGAGTCTTGAAAATATCCAAATTTCCAGTCAGGTTGCAGTCGCCGACGCCAACGCCCATGCCGGCCTGTTCCAAACCATCTTCGCTGAGGGCCACTCCTCGCTCCAGACCCTCCTCGCGAAAGGTGCCATTGTGCTGGTTCCGAAATAACCAGCTCGGCGTCGAATCACAAGCAACATAAATGTCAGGCCAACCGTCGTTATCGTAGTCTGCTGCCACCACCGTCATCGGATAAGAACCTGCCGCCGCTGCAACGCCTGAAGACTTGCTGACATCGGTAAACGTGCCGTCTCCGTTGTTATGAAACAATTGAACGGAACCTGGTGGAAGACCGCGAGGGCCACAGTTCACAGGAACACCCTTCCATGTGCAATCCGAGTTCTCGCCGGGCTTAGGCAACTTATCAAGCGTGGTGTTGAGGTAATTCGCTATGAAGAGATCGAGACGCCCATCGCGATCGTAATCCACCCAACTGCAGCCAGAACCGTATCGTGTGGCTGCCTGACGCAATCCCGCGCGCTCGGTCACATCGGTGAACGTGCCGTCACCATTGTTGTGATAGAGGATATTCTGGCCGTAATACGTGATGAAGAGGTCTTCGAAACCGTCGTTGTCATAATCGCCCACGGTTACCGCGGAGGCCCAGCCGGTGCGTTGTAATCCAGCCTTGGATGTAACGTCAGTAAACGTGCCGTCGCGATTGTTCTTATAGAGTCGATTTGTAGTTCCCGGAGGTGCGCCCTCCAATCGCGTTCCGCTAAGAACGAACAGATCTACCCAACCATCGTTGTCGTAGTCGATGAATGCCAACCCACATCCGACTACCTCAATAATGTAGCTTTTGCTGTCAGCCCCCCCATAAATGACGGGTTGCGTGAGACGAGCTTGCTCGGCAACGTCGGTAATGCGAGATAAGAAGGGGCGACCGGAAGGCTTTCCGCGAGGCTGCGCCTTAACACCGCGCGATGAGATGCCTTGGCCGAGAGCACCATCTGAAATCACTACACCGGCCGCGGCCATTATCGAGGAAATCATTTGGCGACGGGTGATCATGAGCCCGATTCCGTCACCTTCAGCATCTGGCCGGCTTTGACATTCTCGAGTTTCTGCACGATTCCTGACGGCCACTTAATCTCGACCAGTTTCGCCGCTGTTTCGTTGCCCAGACCCACGATTAATCGCTTGTCGCTGGCAGACAGGTAACCGACGGCTGTGTTGATGGTGAAGTGTTGGGTTAAACCAGAAGAGGAAACGACCTTTACGCGGCTGCCAATCCCGTCGCGATTTGATTTCTTCCCAATCAGCAAAATCCCAAGCCAGTGATTGCCATTCCCACCATCGTTGCGCAAGAGGGTAGGCTTCTGACCGACGCTGCTCATCACAATATCAACGTCTCCGTCATTATCCAGATCGCCAAACGCTGCGCCACGGCCGGCCCACTCCGCCTCAAAGACCGAACCCAGAATGACCCTTTTGAAGTGTCCCGAGTCGTTTCGCAAGAGCAAAGGCGGTTGCATGTACTTCAAGTTGGGAGCGGTCAGGTGAATGGTATCCATCACGTGTCCTTGCGCGACGAAAATATCCTTCCAGCCGTCGTTGTCAAAATCGAACAGGTGTGTACTCCAACCGGAAAAGGCAAGCGTCGCGCCGCCAAGGCCGGATATGTTTGTCACATCACGGAACGTTCCGTCACCGTTATTTCGAAACAGCATGTAGCGTTCGTTGGAAAGATCCGTCACGACGATATCGGGACGGCTGTCATTGTCGAAATCAGAGAAGTCCGCACCCATGCCGGCGAACGCCTTGCCGTCCTCATTGTATCCAACGCCCGCGAGCAGTCCCACTTCGCTGAAGGTTCCGTTGCCATTGTTGTGGTACAGGAAACACTGCACTGAATCATTGGCGACAAAGATGTCGATGAAACCGTCGGCGTCGTAGTCGGCAAACGTTACGCCCAGTGACTTGCCCTTCGGATTAGCGATGCCCGCCTTTGCAGAAACATCGGTGAACGTGCCATCGCCATTGTTGTGATAAAGGACGTTGGTCGCACCGTCGTAATTGTCAGGATGACAGTACGCGCGGTAGCCTGGTTTCCGCTCACCGCAGTAGCGGTTCGTTTTGAAACTCCAATCCAGGTACCGAGTGACGAAAATATCTAGCTTGCCGTCGTTGTCGTAGTCGAAAAATCCTGCGCTGACGCTCCACCCGCCCGTCTCAACTCCCGCAACCTTAGTGACATCCTTAAACGTGCCGTCTCCATTGTTGTGGTAGAGCGTATTGCCTCCGTAGCCAGTCACATAAATATCTTCGAGGCCGTCGTTGTCAAAGTCTCCCACTGCCACGCCCATGCCGTAGTGATTCTGCGGCATTCCGGTGACAGCCGGCCCTTTCCGTTACATCAGTGAAGGTGCCGTCGGCGTTCTGATGATAGAGGTGGTTCCAGAACTTGCGCGTCGCCCTTATCGGGCAATTTACCGTCCGGCATCGGGTCGTCGATCTTAGCGCCGTTGGTAAAGAAGATGTCCAGCCGGCCATCATTGTCGTAATCAAATACCGCTACGCCACCTCCCATCGTCTCCACGAGATACTTATTGGAAGTAGCAGAGTTTTCGTGCTTGAAGTTGATTCCGCTCGTCCCGGTAATGTCGCTGAACTTTACTTCCGGAGTTGGTGTAGCCCCCACGAGGCAGCAGATCATCGCGAAAGCGATGATCAAACGGCATGCTTGTAAGCATCTCGTCATGGTCGGCTAGCGGAACTTACGCTGGTCGAGTATTCCCTTGTTCTCCTGCAGAATGATCAAGCGATTCGCCGGGAGATTCGAGAAGCTTTCCTTCGCGCCAGAAGGCCATGAAACGTCAACCCGGTTCACCATCGTGGCACTGCCGAGGCCGAAGTGGAGACGAAAGATCATTTTGAGAGTAATAACTCGTTCCGCTCATGACCTCATCGATTTGGCTGCGCTCACCACTCGATACCTTCACACGAGTTCCGATCGCCGATCGATTCGAACGCGTGCCCACACACTTGATCATGATCCAATTATTCTTGTTTCCACCGTCATTGCGAAGCAGTGTGGGAGGCCCGTCCAAATTATTAATGATTACATCCACGTCGCCGTCATTGTCGAAATCCCCAAAAGCGCAGCCGCGAGCGACATCCGCCGTTTGAAGGGCGAGTCCAGCTTTCGATGAGATATCCTCGAATCGTCCGTTTCTCAGGTTTCGATACAGTATTTTGGGCTCCTTGTAGGAGACATGCAATTTCCGGCCTACGATTTGAGAGTACACATGACCATTCGCAAGGAAGAGGTCTTTCCAGCCATCGTTATCGAAATCAAAAAATCCTACGCCGAAACCGAGATATTTCCGATTCACGCCAAGGCCCGCTTTGATGCTCGCATCTTCGAAAGCGGCGTTTCCGTAGTTGCGGTACAACGATGTGACCTGTTCTGAAAAATTTGTTCGGGCAATATCTAGCCAACCATCTCCATCGTAGTCGGCGACGGCCACGCCCATTCCCGACAGGGCAACACCATTTTCGTCCAAGGCGCATCCGGCTGAAACCGCAGTCTCACGAAATGTTCCATCGTGATTGTTGCGATATAGCAGACTTGGAGCGCTGTCACAAGCCACGTAAATGTCTGGCCATCCATCATTATCGAAGTCAGCGGCCGCCGCTCCCATACCGTAAGAGCCCGTGGGTTGCCAATTCCGTCCGACAACGACCATTCTGGAAGGTCCACTGGGGCGAGCGATACCGGAAGTTTGTGACACATCGACGAAGGTGCCATCCCCGCGATTGCGGTAGAGAATATTCGTGCCGCCCGCAAACCCCTGCGGGCCACAGGGTACGGCGATGTCGTTGTAGTCGCAGTAACCCGTCTGTCCGGGCTTAGGAGCAGTTGCCAAATCAAAATTCACGTAGTTCGCAACAAACAAGTCGAGGTGACCGTCGCGGTCATAATCCAGAAAACAGCAGCCTGCTCCCCACGATGTTCCCGATCCGGCCACTCCAGCTTGTTCTGAAACATCTGTGAACGTACCGTCGCCATTGTTGTGATAGAGGACGTTGTGTCCCCAGTAGGTGACGAACAGATCATCGTAGCCATCATTGTCGTAGTCACCGACACAACAGCCTTGCCCCCAGCCGGAACGAGTCAGGCCTGCTTTGTTCGTTACATCGGTGAACGTGCCATCGCGATTGTTATGAAAGAGGTAACTAGTGGGTTGGCGATCGCGTTCAATTGGCGCGCGGCTTGTTCCGTTCACGAGAAATATGTCGAGCCAACCATCGTTGTCGTAATCAAATAAAGCGGCGCCGCAGCCCATTTCCTCCAGGAGAAACTGCTTGTTCGTGACGCTGCCAGAAATGTTTCTTGCGCGCAGCAAGCCAGCTTTCGCGGTTACGTCAGCGAAAACGACTGGAATCTGAACCTCAAGCGCGCTAGCGTTATGAAGTCCCGTCAGCAGCGCTGCACCTGTCCCCCCCAGCATCTGGAGGAACTGACGACGGGATGCTAGGCGGCCGAAGCCACTACTCATGCTCTTCCCCGGGCTTGGGTGGGGTTCCGTGGTTGGCGCTACGGCGCATCTTTTCCAGATCGTTAGTTTCTTTGTCGAGGCGAGTGAAGGATTCAAGCGCCCTTCGACTGTCGTCCATCTTCCCGAGTCGACGGTAGAGGCCAGCGAGAACGTAATAGTAAGAAGATGCTCGGGGATTGAAGGAGATAGCTCGGTTCACAGAATTAACGGCCTCATCCAACTTCCCCGCCCCTTCGTCAGCTTTTCCCTTCTGAAACCATGCCCGGTCGGACTTGGGATTGAGTTCAAGCGCCTTATTTGCGTATTCGAGGGCCTTCTGGGGCTCGGCCTTGCGGTTGTAATAGGCGCTGAGGTTCACGTGTGCAGAAGCGAAAGACCCTTTCCGCGTATCGTTCAGGGCAATTGCTTTTTCATAGTTGGCGACGGCGCTGCCATCGTCGCCCAGGGCTTCATCGGCGAGTCCCAACGCATCCAAGGCCTCGATATAGGACGGCTCAATCCGGAGCGCTTCTTCGAATTCCTTATGCGCGTCCGCCCAGTTATCAATCATGGAAAACAGCTTGCCTAGATCGTAGTGAATCTCCGCGGACTGCGGCTTGTAGCGAATTCCCTCCTTAAACTCCACCTGTGCTGCGTCGAATCTTCCGATGAGCATCAGGTCGCGTCCGAGAATCTTATGCGCCTCGGCATTCCGGATGTCGAGTTGAAGGGACTTCGACAAAGCCTTAATCGAGTCCCCAACCTTCTGCTGTGCAAACTCGCAGTAGCCCAGCGCATACCAACCCCATGAGGACTTCTGATGTTCCGAGACGTATTGCGTTAGCAGTGGCTCGACCTCTTTAAATCGGGATTGTCGGATGTATTCTTCGAACTCCGCAATCTTCGTCGGATTGTCACCTTCGAGGGGCGGGTTGAGCTTGTCGAGTCTCTGCCGGGCATATGCGTCACTAGGATTGAGTTCTAAGGCCCTACGAAACGCAGTAGAGGCGTCGTCGTTGTTGCTCTGCCTTTCGAGCACAATGCCAAGATAGTGTTGCGCCTCCGCGGAATCCGGCTGCACGTTGATGGCGTGCCGGAATTTGGCAACGGCTTGCTCGTTTTCGCCTTTGTCGAGAGCAGACAGGCCCTCAGCAATATCCAAACTTGCATTCTGCTTCCGCTCATCCGCAGTGGAAAGTTCTCGCCCTTTTTGCACCTCCACGGCCGCTTCATCTTTCTGGCCGGCACGTGTTAAGGCCAATCCCAGTTGATAATGCGACTCACCGCTCTGGGGATCGAGGCGGACGGCTTCCCGGAATTCCTGAACTGCTTCTGGAATTTTTTCATCACGCACAAGCGCCTTGCCCAACGCCAGATGGGCTCGCGGGAAAGTCGGGGCCATTGCGATAACCTTGCGGAGTTGATCGATCTCCTTCGTGCCTTGGCCTGAACCTGTGCTGTAAGCCACGGCCAGGTTGTACTGAGCTTTCACAGAGTCTGGCGCCAGAGCAACTGCTTTTTCCAATTCACGGATCGCCTGCTGGTCATCCGTGGAAGTAAGTGCCGCCCCGAGATTGGCATGCGCATCCGCGTATTCAGGCATGATGCGGATTGCCTCGCGGAATGCTTTTATGGCTGGCTCGTCGTCACCTGCCTGGGTTAAAACCAATCCAAGGTTGTTGTAGGCCTGCGCAAAATCGGGACGCAGACGCACCGCTTCCCGAAATTCGGCGCTAACGGCGTTGGTGCCGGCGCCCTTTCGTCCGAGCAACAGGCCCAATACGTTGTGCGCGTCGGCGCGATCCGGCGTCTTGGCGAGAGCATCGCGGAGGCCTGTTATCGCAGCATCCCAGTCGGGCGCAGGGGGAGACGGCGACGGAATGTTTAACGCCGCATCGAGTTGTCCGAGAGCCTTATCTAGGTTACCGGACCGAAGAAAAATTATGGCGAGATCGACGTAGGTAGCGGGCATGGGCGGGAGCAGAGCGATAGCGCGTTGCAGGCTTTGGCGCGCGCCGTCCAAATCGCCACTATCGCGCAAGGCGTTTCCAAGAAAAGCATGCCCAGCGCCCCCCGCTGGATCGATTTGGATGCTTCGCTGCAATTCCGCAATTGCCTCATTCCTTGAGCCGCTTAACCAGAGTGCCACGCCCAGGTTGTAGTGGACGTCGGCGGATTCGGAGTCCAGAGCAACGGAGCGCCGCAAATGGACTAACGCAAGGTCGAGGTTTCCCTGCTGACCAAGAATAAAACCAAGCAGATTGTGAGATCTAGCGTGACCTTCGTCGAGCCGCAAAGCCTCGGTGAGTTGCTCCTGTGCGGCTTTAAAATCTCCGCGAGCAACTGCTTCCTGGGCGCTCCTGTAAGGCTCGTCCGCTGGACTGGCGTCGCTCGTTAGAGTTTTTCGAACCGAGGCACTCTGCTGTTTCAGGGCCAGACCGAGACCGTAGTACCCTTCACGGAGCTCGGGGTCGATTTGAAGAGCGTTCTCGAAGGCCCGAATCGCACCGGGAAGATCGCCATTCTGGCGCAGCGTCTGACCAAGCTCATACTGTACGCTGGCGTTTGTGGGATCGTGCTCCGCTACTCTCCGTATGTATACGAGCGCAGCCCCCGCGTCGCCCTTCTCGCGGAGAGCTACGCCAAGGTTCATTTGCGCCGCAAAATTGCCGGGCTCCAATGCGAGGGCTTTCTTAAATACTTCGACCGCTTCCCCAACCTCGCCACTCTTGGCAAGGGCGGAGCCAAGATTAGTTTGTGCTCGTGCGGACGTGGGATCAAGGGCGACAGCTTTCTTGAACTCGGCAATCGCACGGGGGAGGTCAGCCTTCTCCATGATGGCGACTCCCAACCAGTTGTGCGCTTCTGCAGAAGAAGGATCGGCCTTTACCGCTCGCTGAAAGGCTTCGAGTGCGTCGGGATAGTCATTTTCATCCCAGTGAGCGAGGCCCAAGGCAACGAGTAGCTTCGGATTATTGGGGTCTCGCTTGAGTGAAGCTTCAATCTCGCCAATCGAGGAAGAGGATTTGGGAGACTTTTGCCCGCTGGCGAGCAGAGTGCAGCCCAGCACCAAGACGAAAAAAAAGGAGGACCCGCGGGCGATTGGCCGGATGGTGTTCATTGGTCGGGGTCAAGCAGTCGAAGCTGCAGGCGTGAATTGCCCTCATCCTCGGTGCGAAGCGACTTTGCGATTTCCAAGCGTTTACTAGCTTCCTCTTTCTTACCCATACGGGTCAGCAGCAATCCAAGCTGGTAGTTGGCCTTTACGGAACTAGGGTTCAGCAGAACGGCCTTCTCCAGGTTGTTTTCCGCTTCTGGGTACCGATGAGCGTTCATCAGCAGTCCACCGAGCGCTTCATAGGACAAAGAGTGATCGGGAGAGCGGCGCAGCAAGTCCTCCAAAATTCGGATCGCCTCCTCGTCCTGGCCCCGATCTCTGGCGATTAAGGCGAGGTAATAGTATGGTGCGATTTGGTCGGGTTGCAAGCGCACACTTTTGCGAAAATGCTGAGCGGCGTCATCAAGATGGCCGCCGAGATATAGCACTGATCCCAAGGCATATTGCACTTGCGGGCTATCCGGTTGACGTCTCAGGAGGGCTTCTAACAGAACTTGGGCAGCGTCGAATTGTTTTTTCCCAACCTTCGCAGCAGCCAGTGTGTACTGATATGCCGCATTGTTTGGGCGGAGATTGGCGGCTTTCGTCAAGGCAGGTTCGGCATCCTCAAGCAGGTCCCTTTTCAGACAGACTCGGCCAAAGCCCTCGAGAATGTCGGGATTGTCTGGTTCGATCTTCTTTGCCTTCATCCAGTAGGCTAGCGCGCGCTCGAGTTGTCCTTGCTGCTCCGCAATACTCGCAGCCTGTTGCAACGCGGGAAGCGCGGTAGGATCAAATGTAAGGGCCTCATCATAGGAGGCAAGCGCCAGCGCCCAGCGCTGTTCGAGTTGATAGGCACCGGCAAGATTGAGCGCCAGTTCGTAAGAAGGTGGCCCTTTCCTTTTGATTGCATTGAGGATGTCAATTGCTTGAGACGCAACACCTTCTCTCGCGAAAAGGAGGGCGAATTTCATGGATAAATCAGGAGGTATATCCGATAGCCGCAGCCAATCGCTCGCCAGGCTTATCGCAGCCTCTTGGTCCTTAGTCTTCAAGTAATCGACTGCTAGTATGAACAAGCCGTCGGGATTGTTCTTGAGCGCGGATAGAACGGGCCGCGCCAGTTCTAGCGATTGCTGATAGTTTCCGTTTTCAGTGTCAGCGCGCGCCAGTTCCAACCTGGCTGTAACGTTGGACGGGTCTAACGTCAATACGTGACGGTAGAGCGGAAGCGCCAGTTGCGGCTTTCCCTCCGCAATGTAGACTTCAGCCAAACTGAGATGTGCACCGACCAGGTGGGGCTCGAGTCGGATGGCCTTCTCAAACAGGTTCGCGCTTTCTGGAAATCGTTTCTGCTGAAATCGGATTGAGCCAAGGATGGAACAGGCTGGCGCGCGGGTTTGCGGATCGGAGAGTGCGAGCGTGGCTTCTTGATCCGCTTCCTCGAGTTTGCCTTGCTGGAAGAGATTAGCGGCCTTCTGAAGGGCTTGACGGGCGTCGCTTCCGTGCGCGAAGGTCGCAAGCAGAACTACAAGCTGACACAGGAGCGGCGTCCCGGCACACAACTGCCACTTCTTAAACACGCACTTCCTGTCCCAACTAACGATCACCGATGGCCGCCGTAGCTCGGTCCCGCTAAGGTCGAGGGGCCGGGTTTCATTGTATCGGTCTCACAACCTCGCCATTAGAACACTTTGCGACCGAAAGCCGGCGCGCTTCCCAACTCACTTCGGGAAGCGCGAATTCCTAGTAGTTCAACCGCAAGCCAAATTGAATCGACCGCGGCTGGTTGCACTGAGTGTTGACGGTACCAAAACTCGCTGGACCGTAGAATGCGTTGGGATCGCAGAAGTCCGTGCGATTGAAGATATTCCCGAATTGACCTTCAAAACGCAGGTTCAGTCTCTCCCTGATTGGAAACACCTTGAATATGTTGATGTCCTCGTTGTAGGTGGGGAAAGCGCGTACTGAACCATCGCGACGGGGTGCATCTCCCAAAAGCGGATTACTGGTGGTGGGATCGAGCCCAGGGTCGGACCATGCAGCAGGGTTGAAGTAATTATCAATCAGAGGATTGAAGTTACTACCTCGCTTGACCGCACTCACACCCTTGACGCGATTTGGCCGTCTTTGGCCATTGAACAGGAGGCCGCCAAGTGGGTTATCCATAGTGATATTCATGGGGCGGCCACTTTCATAGCGCAGGGCTCCGGCCAAGTTCCAGCCGCCTAACGCCAAGCGACCCGCCCGCGAGGAGAGACCTTTTCCAAAAGGAACCTCCCAAGTGAAGCCGACAAGAAACACGTGCGGGGTATCGTCACGGCTAAGTCCCCACTCGCATACATGTGGACAGGACGGGTCTTGGACGGAGCCATTGGCACCATCACCGCCCTGTCCCGTTTCCGATCCGTCGTTGTATAACTTGGAGTAGGTATAGCCAACGCGGAATCCCAGACCGTGCGAATAGCGTTGCTCCAAGACCACTTCCAAAGCGGAGTACTGGCTACTTCCGAGGGGAACATCACGCCACAGGACGTTTTGATATTGAGGATATCGTCGCAGTGCTTGAGCTACTGTGCCATTGAAACTGCTATACGGTAGGGGAACGCCACCCGCACAATCCCCACTTACTGCAGTTGTGGCATTGCATAAGGCTGTTAAGGTCGAATTGGGAACGGACAGAATGCTGGACGGGTTCATGTTTGCGCCCACTCCCATCTTTTGCCAATCCGCCGTAAGCCGGCTGCCGCGGTTGGCAATGTAGGACACATCCAGCCGAAGATTGTTATTGAGCTGCCGCTCGAAGGTAAGAGACCAATTCTGGTATCGCGGCAACGTCAACCCATTCTGAGCAACGGCGATAACTGACTGGTTGTTGGCAAACGAGGGATCGATGAACGGCGGAGGATTGACGCAGGGTGAAGTGGGCGTTCCGCCGGCGCAAGCCACGTTAGTTTGAGGAAAACCGTTGTCGAGTAAGAACGCCGGATGCTCACCGTTGAATATATTAGAAACTGTCGGGTTGGAGACGTAGCCAAGTGTCGGCTGACCGATGAATTGATCGAACGATATACCGGAATAATAGATCCCATACCCGCCGCGAATGGCAGTCTTGTCATTCACTCGGTAAGCGAAGCCTAGGCGCGGACCCCATGCGTCGTGCGCCGGATGCTCGAATGTGCGTTGACCTGTACGGCCAGGGCCTTTGCCGGCGAACAGCAACGCTCCTGGCAAATTATCGGCAGCAGGATTAGGCGTATTAGGATCGAAGCTGGAATACCGGTCTTGCGTTTCGGTGCGTGCAAACTGGTAATCGAAGCGCAGCCCTAACGTCAAAGTTAGACGACTCGTAGCCTTGTACTCGTCATTGATCCATGGAGACGTGTACGCTTCGTAGAACATGGGATGAAATGGAATGTTCTGAGTAGACGAATCCACCTGTCCTAGCAAGAAGGATGCGAACGATTCGCCCGAATTGGCTATGAGGTTGCCTGTGCTGTCGTAGCCTCCAGTCTCTCGCCGATCGAAACGGAACTCCCCACCCTGATTCCCATTCGCCCAACCAGAAAACGGAAACTGATGCCACCGGTATTCGAACCCAACTTTAATTGTGTGCTTACCTTTCACCCAGGAGAGGTCATCGGAGAACTGCCAGCGATTGTTAGTTAAGAATCCAAATTTTCCCCAACCATATTGCCCGATGGAGTTGTAGGGGATATTCCCAGCGAAGTCCAACAACGGTGGCCCTGCCGTCTGATCGAGGAGCCCTCCGTTGCCTAGCGGATTTGCTGCCCCAGCAGTTCCGGCCCAAAGAATTCCCGGCCATCCCGCGCCCGCAGAAAGCGGGTTCCCGCCCATGAACCAGCGGTCCCACGCGATCGTGGTGTGATTGAGAAGGTTGGGACGGATGATCCAATCGAACTGCGTGTGGGTGTGATGGGTAGCGATGCGCTGATAGAAGCCGTTTCCATAGTAGCTGGTGTTCTTCTGCGGCTCGGTCGCTCCATCGAACTGGGTCGAGCATCCGGCTACTTCCCCGCAGTTGCGGATGGACGGCCGGTGACCCCAATAAAAACTTTCACTCATTCGGAAGTTAGGCGTGAACGAATGATCCACACGGAACTCAATGGTTCGAGCATCGAGAAGCCAAGTTTGATCGCCCGCAGGGTTACCCGCGACATTGTTGCTGAACCCGGTGCGATCTGGACTGACCATCAGGCCCGCTACTCTGGAAGCGACTGTGCTGAAGAGAGCGGGTGGCAGTATGTTGCAAGGGGTTCCACCCGTCTGAGTTCCATCCGGATTTGGTGCAATCGGACTTCCGGCACCATCACATTTGAATGGATCTCGACTAGGAATTCCCGTCGAACTGACAACCGTGCTGTAGGGATTGTAAATTTGATCTGGCCAAGAACTGAAATCGCCGGCCTTGAACGCATCGATTGGCGTCGTGTTGCCGAATCCAGGAAGCACTCCCGAGCGAAGGCGAGTCCAGTCAAAGTTCGTGAAGAAGAAGGTTTTCTTGTGTCCGTCGTAAATATGCGGGATTACGACCGGTCCTCCTAAAGTAAATCCAAAACTATTGTTCTTTAGAGGAGTCTTCTTTCGTGACGTGCAGTGACCGGAAGCGTCACAATCCGCGTCGAAGAACCCTCGGGCATTTAGCGCATCGTTGGCAAAGAATTCATAAGCGCTCCCATGCAGGGTGTTCGTGCCGGGCTTAGAGGTGTACTCGATAAATCCGCCGCTGGTGTGGCCATACTGCGCAGCATAGGAAGTTGTGATTACCTTAACTTCCTGAATGCTCTCGATTGGAGGCGCGCTTTCCTGACTCTGCTGGTGTCCGACGGCGTAGCCGAAGGCCGCACCATCAAAGAAATTCTCTGTAGCCATCGCTTGCCCGCCATTGATCCGGGAGTTGAACTGGCTGCCGCGAAACATGGGGTCGCCGTTTGGCTTCATGGGAAGGTAGCCGGGCTGAATTTGCAGGACGGCTTCGGCTAGGCGAACATCCGATGCAGTAATGGTGGGAATATCCTGATAATACTTCTCGTCGACTACGTGGCTGATATCGGGAGTGGTAACGTTCAGTTCCGCGTCTGCCTTCACTTCGACCGACTCGCTGACCGCACCCACCGTCAGAGTAATATCTTTGCGGATCGTCTCTGCACCTTGCAGCTCAATCCCGGAATTGACGGATTTTTTGAAGCCTAAGTGATCGACGCTGACCGAATATGTCCCGAGCACAAGCGGAGGCGTAGTGAACGCGCCCGCATTGTTGGTGATCAGCGTAGTTTCGACGGCAGTGCCCTCGTTGCGTACTTTAACTTCGGCCCCTGCTAGCGCCGAACCAGTCGGATCCGTGACGATGCCCGTAATGATTCCGCGATCGGAACGCTGTCCGAGAAGAGGAGTTGTAGCGCAAATGGTAGCTATGAACAGCCCCACAACGAGGTAGGATCTCATGGTAGCGCCCCCACGTGCGTTTCCCCCGAGCGGGTAAACGCTTACTGCATATGGTCGGGAAGGTTACGCTCGCATTAAATCGACTGTCAAGGAAAAAGTAATAGTTTTCTACTAGGCTGCACCCGCTCCGTCGACAAGCCTTACACTTGCGGGCCAAGGTGCTGGGGCATCCTGCGCGGAGCGGTGCACTTGCGCGCACCACGAAAAGAAATGACCAACTGCCGCCCCGGCAGACAGGAGTTTTCGCGCGGCCAGGGGTAAGTGATTTCCGGTATGCGGATACCCCTTGCCCTCAATCAGCCCACTGTATGACGGTGTAGGAACGCGCCGGCACTTCGAACTTAGTGCGACCGCCAGCGGTGGAGGGTTTATCAAATCCCTGTGGCACAACTTTGTTGGGGGCATCGAAACTGTTGAAGGCCTTCAGATCATTTCCGGTCAGCGTTGTGGAGCTCAGGATCTGATTAGGAGCCTTGTTCTGCCAGTTGACCTCAATGCTCTGGGCCTTATTCAGGTCGCGATTCAAGATGAACATCGAGACCTTTCCGTCCTGTGAATTCAGGGTGCTGGCAGCATCCACGTATGGAACATGGCCGATCTCTGATACCTCGTATGTGGGAGATTCCACCAGCAAATCCAGCACATTGCCCCGCGCAAACTGCAGTGCAGAACTATAGGGATAGAATATCGTCTGCCGGAGCGAACCCTTTGCGTTTGTCATGATGGGAGCGATCACATTAACTAACTGCGCCAAGCACGCGATTTTCACCCGATCCGCATTGCGCATCAAGGTATTCAGGATCCCGCCTACCAGGAGTGCATCTTCGAGGTTGTAAACTTCTTCCAAAAGGTGCGGCGCCTCTTGCTCGTGACCATTGACCGCGTCGCCTTTGCGGGCTCGATACCACACGTTCCATTCGTCAAACGATAGCCAGAGCTTTTTTGGAGATCGTTTGTGTCCCCGCACTAAATCACAAACCGCGAGCGATTCCGCGATTTGCTGTTCCATACTCAGGTTCATAGCCAAAAACTTCGCGCTGTCCCCCCCGGTATCTTCCGGAGTATTGCCAAAGTAGCGGTGCAGTGACAGACCATCGACATGTTCATAACACTGTTCGAGAACCTCGCGATCCCACTCTAGGTAGGTAGGCATGCGATTGTGACTGGAACCACAGGCAATGAGTTTCAGAGTCGGATCAACATAGTGCATCTGGCGAGCAGCGTCTTGCGCCTTCATGCCGTACTCGGTGGCCGTCATGTGGCCGATTTGCCATGGACCGTCCATTTCGTTGCCCAAGCACCAGTGCTCAACCTTGTAGGGCTGGGCGACGCCGTGGCTGCGCCGCAGTTCACTCCACTTCGTTCCCTTCTCGACATTGCAGTACTCGACCAAAGCTGCCGCTTTCTCGGGCGTCCCTGTTCCCAGGTTCAGTCCCATCAGAGGCCGAGCCCCGACCAGCTTGCACCAAGCCATGAATTCGTCGGTTCCGAACTGATTGGTTTCGATCGTGTTCCAAGCTTTATCGAGAGTGCGCGGGCGGTCTTTCCTAGGCCCAACACCGTCGAGCCAGTCGTAGCCAGAGACGAAATTACCCCCTGGATAGCGAATGATTGGAACCCCGAGCTGCCGAATCTCATCCGCGACGTCTTTACGGAATCCGTTTGCGTCCGACAGGCTGGAATGCGGATCATAAATTCCTTCGTAGATGGCGCGTCCAAGATGCTCCAGAAACGAACCGAACAAATTTGGATCGATCGGCGAAATTGTACGTCGGGAGTCGACGTAGATCCGGGTGATATCGCTCGAAGGGGCCGGCGGCGACTGAGCAAACGAGTATCGGCCGAGGAGCTGATTGGTTCCCAGGGCTATCCCAGTACCGGCAAGTTGCTGCAGAAAGTGTCGTCTGCTATCAGAAAACATATTGGCATTCTCCTGTGTTTGCAGATCGGATACGCTGATTTGGCTTGTCGCCGTAAATGTTGAATTGCTACAGCAAGCGTTTGCTAGCCACACTCGGGCAGGCCTGCTGAGTTCCCACCGATCTAACTCGCGGGCTTTCCTCGGCCGGTTAGCTCGCGGATCAGTTTCACTTCAGCTTCGCGATAGGGTTTCCCATCTGGATAGAGAACTTCATGAAACCAAACAGTCGGCTCATCCAGGATGTACGGATGCTTCCAAGAATCCCAGGGGTAATACGTTTGTGTTTTGCCCGCGACGAAACCCCAATTGATCGCCCCGACCTTATATTTTTTGGCAACGGGCAACACCGTATCAAATGTGCTCCCTGCCCCTCGCGCCATGTACTCGGTGCAGAACACCGGGCGATTAAGCTTTTGCAAGAACAAAACTTCACTCTCGAAACTCTCCGGCCATCCATAGTTGTGAAAGGTGATCACGTCGGAATTGTCCAGCTGGATCTGCTGGGTCCTCGTCGTTGACTTACCTTTCACGAAGTCGATGTCCCACACTCCGCTGGTAAGAGGCTGAGAGGGATGCGCATCTCTCGCCCAAGAGAAAACCTTCGGAAGGATTTCTTCCACAAGTTGACCCTTATTTTTTGGTTCTTGCTTTCCATAGCTGCCGCCATTTGTGTTCGAGGGCTCGTTCCACACGTCCCACCCGAGCACACGAGAGTCATTTGCGAACGCTCCAATAACGCCCACCGTGTAAGACCTCAGCCGCTCCTGCTGGCCCGGATCCTTCAGGGCTGCGGCTCCAGGGGATTGCACCCAGCCTGAATTGTGGACACCAGGAATAGGAGGGTGTTGTAAGCCGAGCTTTGGATTTGGATCCCAGCATGAGTCGAAGAGCACGAACAATGGCTTAATGTGGTGTCGGGAAGAAATCTCAAGAAACTGATCGATGCGGTGCTTGAAACCCTCCGCATCTTCTTGCCACGGCAGGTCATGCAGGAAGACGCGCATCGTGTTCATCCCCATGTTTTCAGCCCAACCCAACTCTTTGTCGATCTCTTGCGGGTCGAACGTTTGCGCCTGCCACATCTCAAGTTCGTTGATCGCATCCGTCGGAATGTAATTGCTGCCAACCAGCCATCCCTGCTGCTCGTACCATGTTTTGGCCCTCTCTTCCGTCCAACGTCCTGTCTGGGCGATTAGGAAGTTTGAGGCCCCAAGAATCAGGGTGAAGAAAGCGAGAGCCAGGCGAGAAGATTTGCGCGGAGTATGAGCCATGATGCTGCCTGCTTTGTCGGTGACGCGTTGCCGAGTTTGTCAAACAAGTTTCAAAAGAGGATTGTGCGCCATGTACGTTACCACATTTGTTGGCCGGTGAAATGAGCGCGAGCAAAACCTTGAAGCATATTTAAACGATCACGGTTTGGTAACATGCTGCCGACCGGGTCCCATCCGGACATCAGTCGCTCCTTGGACGGAACGTGAGCATGCAGACATTTTATTGGCGAGTTTTGCCCGGTTTATTGCTAGGTTGCCTCTGCACCAGTGCGCCAGCTCAGAAAACGCCAACTGCATCACTTTCAATCGACGCGACGCGAGTCGAGAACACCATCAGTCCGATTTTGTACGGACAATTCGCTGAGTTCATGTTCGAAGATATTAAAGGCGGGCTATATGCGGAACTAATTCGTGACCGCGGCTTTGATGAAGCTCCAAGTGCCTTGGGGTTGCCACGCCACTGGGAGCGCGATCCCGATGACCGGGACGACGATGACGCGTTGCATTTCGTTTGGGATGGCAGTGTTTATAGCCCGGTTCGTGGGGACGTCAACACGCTGGCCACGCAGTATTCGGTTCGAATCGACATCGACCGCGACGATGGACGACGGCGCGGCATCCGCCAGGGATGGATACCCATCCGCAAAGGACTCGAATACCACGGCTACGTATGGATAAAGACCGCGGACTATTCCGGGTCGATCACACTTGCACTGGAAGCCGATCAAACGGGCGGAGAACGATATGCGAGTGCCACGATCTCGAACCTTGCCGGCGATTGGAAGCAATACACCTTTTCGTTAATTCCAGAAAAGTCCGATCCCTTGGCAAAAATCGCCATACTGTTCAATGGCCACGGACGGTTGTGGATCGATCAAGTTTCCTTGATGCCGGGCGACGCGGAGGGCGGAGTGCGACACGATGTCGCCGAAAAAGTAGTAGAGATACACCCCGCGTTCATGCGTTGGCCCGGCGGCAACGTGGCACAGGATTATCACTGGGAATGGGGCATCGGGCCCCGCGATCAGCGGCCGGTCTGGGTCAATTCGGCATGGCGTGACGAACTGGAGCCGAGCGACTTTGGAACCACCGAGTACATCCAATTCGCCCGGCGCGTTGGAGCCGAGCCTTCGCTCACTGTGAACGTGGAGGGTCGGGGGGCGACGGCTGACGAAGCTGCCGCATGGGTGGAATATTGCAACGGATCTCAGCAGACAAGATATGGATCTATTCGCTCGACAAACGGTAGTCCCAGCCCTTTCCACGTGCAGTATTGGGAAATAGGAAACGAGATATGGGGAGACTGGGTTCGCGGGCACAGCGATGCCACAACCTACGCAACAAATCTAAATCGCTATGTGGAGAAGATGAAGGCCGTTGATCCTTCCATCCGAATTATCGCCACCGGGGACAACAATCTCGAATGGAACCGCACTGTCCTGAAGCTTGCGGGCAAGAACATTGATTACCTCTCTGTCCACCACTATTACGGACTAGCTGAGATGAAGGGCGACGCCAACAACCTTCGTGCCCGGCCACTGCATTATGAGCAGTTCTACCGTCAGATGCAGCAGATGATTCGGGATCTGGTGCCCGGCCGCGACATTAAGCTGGCGGTCAATGAGTGGAACACGACGTTGCCTGTGCCGCAGCAACATTCGATGGAATCCGCGGTCTACGCAGGGCGACTGATGAATGTCTTTGAGCGTAGCGGGGATATAGTTTGGATGAGCGCAGTTTCTGATTTGGTGAATGGCTGGACGGGCGGACTTATTCAGGCGAGCCGCCACGCTCTTTTTGTGACTCCGACTTATTTGGTGAACTCGCTTTACGCTTCCCACCTCGGGCGCGATCGGCTTTCGAGCACTATTCAAGGCCCGACATTTGACTCCACGCTCGAGGGAAGAGCAGTTCCGGCAATCGATGCCGTTGTGAGCCGTTCTGCAGACGGTAAGCGGATTTTCATCAAGGCCGTGAACACCGATCCGGCAAACTCCGTTGACGCTGACGTGTCGTTAAAGGGAGTCCGTGTCGCGCCACAGGCAAATGTCGAAACCGTAAATGGTAAGACCCTGACGACCTCAAATGACTTCAGCCACCCTGAAGAGGTACAGATCGTGCCTGGAAAGCTCGGTACGGGTCCATCATTCATGGTAACGCTGCCTCAGCATTCGGTATCAATCATCACGCTGGACGTACAGCAATGATGCCCAGCCGCATATTGGGATCCTGATGTCCCTGGTATCGACTCAAGCCTGGCGTAGCAATGATGTTCAGAACGAGAGTGACTGTGGAGCGCCAGTAAATGTTGTGGATCGCACGGTCGAACCGAATTTCACTTCGACGGATCGATTGGCCGTAGACAACATTTTTGAGCCTGGAGATAACTTCAAATCGAGGACACGGCGTGCATCGTCCCAGTGAAGTTGTATTCCCATCCAATCGCCATGGCGATAGTTGAAAGAAGAATAGTCGTCTTCATAAAGATGGAAAGCAGCGTCTGCTCCCGGATAAATGAAGAGTCTCAAAGGCTCCTCCACTTTCTCGGCGGTGTATTGTTTTACAGGACCGAGCGGGATAACGGCTCCAGCCCGAACGAAGATAGGCATCGTCTCGAGGTCGACCTGACGTGACACTTCGCGACCGCCCTCCACTTTTTCATGAGTCCAGAAATCGAACCAGGTGCCGCGTGGCAAATACACATTTCGTGTCATCGCTCCTTTTTCGAAGACCGGCGCTATCAAAATGTCGCGTCCCCACAAATATTGGTTCCGACAGGCGACGGCTTTGGAATCTTCCGGATAGTGCAGCCACAATGCACGCATCACTGGCATGCCTGTAAGAGTGGATTCGCGGACGGCGCTGTAGAGATAGGGAAGCATTCGATAGCGAAGTTCCAGGAACTTGCGACAGATGGGCTCCACCATCTCATTATGAAGTTGGGTTGAATCAGGAATGGCCGCGCCATCGTAGCTGCGGATTTCAGTTGGACCGGGGTCGCCGGTATTCCATCCCCAGGGCAAGCGTAACTTCCATGCGCGTCCATGGGAGCGAAACAGCGTGCAGAATGCCCCAAACTGAAACCAGCGCAAATAAAGCTCGGCTGAAAACTCTTTGGTCGGGACGAAGCCCCCAATATCCGTTCCCCAGTAAGGAATGCCGGTAAGCGAAGTGTTGATTGCGATGGAAACCTGGGTCTTCAACGTTTCCCATGTGGAGTAAACGTCACCGGACCATAGGAACGATGCATAGCGCTGCATTCCGGCGTATCCGTTGCGATGGAGGGCATAGGGCCTCTCATTGGGACGGTCGAGTTGCGGACCTTCCCAGTGCATGCGGTTGCGGGCGAGACGCGACGGGATGTCCAAAGGATCGCCCTCGTCGGGCCACCAGCCGTCCACTCCCATCGCAAAATTCTTACGATGCGCATCCCAATAGCAGCTCGCTTCCTCTTCATCGAAGGCAGACAGTTTGCAGGCATCGCGCACTGTGCCGCGAAGTTTGTCCGTGAGGATGACGTCGTGAAGGACTACGCGAAAATTGTCTTTGTGAAGTTCGTCGATGACGCTTTGCGGATCAGGAAATACTTTTGGATTCCATGAGAAAGACCCGTTCCCGGTATTCCATCCCGAAGGGCAGAACCCAGTGCCGAGATAAATCAGGGAGTCGCACGGTAGCATCTTGTCGCGGAATGTTTTTGCCTCGGCGAGCACCTCGTCACGACTCGCGAGTGTGCGGTGGGACTGTTGATATCCGAGGCTCCAGAGCGGAGGCAACTCAGGATGTCCCGTGAGCTTGGCGTATTCAGACATGATTGTCGCTGGGTCCGACGAGGCGACAAGGAAAATATCTAGAGGGAAAGCTGTCTGTGGCGATGTCGGAGTGAATTTGGAACGAGGGCCCGAGAAGTCGAAAGAGCCGAACGGTTGATGAAAGAAAATTGCCCAACCCGCCGTGCCGATGATCCACGGGATCGGCACGCGTCCACCGTGCGTTTCAAGTCTGTAGCCGCCTTGTCCGCTAACCATAGTGTCGGTTGAACCGCGCCGATCGAATTGGGGGCCGCCTTCACCTAGTCCAAGGAGAGGTGAATTGCCAGTTTCGAAGAAGACGACACCGGAGGTGCGGTCGACGCTGAGAACCTGGATGGCGGCTCCGGCCGCGTTTGAAATTGATGCAGACAAAGGATCCACCGTAGCGTGGATACGAAGTGTGCCGGCCTGCAGAACCTGCTCGCTCCGATCTTTGTTCAGCTTTGCGACCGGTACGCCCCAATCATCGCGTACGAGCGCTCCGCAGTAGGTGATCTCTTTTGCTTGTCCGTTCTCAATGGGGAGCACGGAAAGGCGAAGTGTGTTTGCGCTGACGCTAACAATTTGAAGTTCGAGTTCTTGATCCGCACTTGACGGGCGGGCGCCCGCAAAGACCTCTTTGATGGGCAAAGTCAATGCCGCAGAGGCTGCCGCGAATTGCTTCAGGATGCGGCGTCGGCTCCATTTTTCGCTCATTCGTATCGTTTCCTGAGCCTGCTGCAGTTGCTCGACGTAGAGTCGTGCCAGCCGGCACATGCGTCCGGGGGTGCGTTCAGGACCCGCAAGGACGCCGCTGAGGTCGATTGCTCGAAACGCGTCGCTTTGCTCCGCGGTGCGGATGAATGCGCCTGTCTCTACTCAAGCTCATGATCTTATCTCAGCTGTGGCACCGCGAGTAAACGATTACTGATTCAGCGCTATAATTCCCGGAATTGTAAAGGCCCCATTCCATGGAATGCTATTGATCGGACAAAGGTGCGTCTCGGCCGACTTCCAAAGCGAGAGGAAGAGCGATCTGCTGGGTGGACTGCTCGTGCTGCACCAGGCGGAAATCTCGTACAAGTACGAGAAGGATGCTGAGAACGCGCTCAACCCCCACCATACGGGAGGTGCCGACAAGACGAAGAAACTTCCGCTAACTTCCATTCCGTACTACGCGTGGGCGAATATGCAAGCGACCTCGATGCAGGTTGGTACGCCACTGGTCGGCTCCTACATTCGAGGCACAACCGGGGAATCGCAAAGTTTGTCGGCGCGTTCTCTTTGACTGAGGAGCTGAAGTTTGCGCTGGAAAATTGCTGTCTTGGTGGGTGCGGCGATCGCGATCAGTTATCTCGATCGCCAGACTCTTCCGGTTGCGATCAAGGCGATCGGCAAGGACATCCCGCTTTCGAACTTGCAATTTTCGGCGCTGCAATCGGCTTTTCTATTCTCTTATGCCTTCATGTACGCCGGTGGAGGCAAGCTCTCTGATGTATTGGGGACGCGTCGCGGCTTTACGGCGATCATGATTTTCTGGTCGCTGGCTTGTATCAGCCATGCGTTGGCGTTGAGTTTCGGCATGCTGGCTGTGAGCCGATTCCTGCTAGGTATGGGAGAAGGGGCGGCTTCCCTACGGCTACCCGAGTCGTTGCAGAATGGTTTCCGACGGATGAGCGGGCAAGCGCGATGGGCATCATCAATGCGGGAACATCAGTCGGAGCCGTTGCCGCTCCTCCGTTAACTGCGATGATCTTGAGTTTCCTGAGTTGGCGATGGATCTTCGTGATTTCTGGCGCGCTGGGCCTGCTTTGGACGGCGTGGTGGCGTGCAGCCTATTTCGCTCCTCAGCAAGACCGTTTACAGACTCCGCCGCGTGATGAATCAGGTGTTGACCTGCGATGGATCGACCTTTTGCGAGTCCGCGAAGTCTGGGGAATGGTGTCCGCGAAATTCCTGAGCGACGCAGCCTGGTATTTCTACCTTTTCTGGTTGCCGAAATATCTTTATGATGCGCGCGGATTTGACATCAAGGCGGTCGGCGCGTTTGCCTGGATTCCCTATGCCGCGGCCGGAGTGGGTTGCCTTGCCGGAGGATGGTTCTCGAGCTATCTCGTGCGCCGAGCGTTTCCACTAGGAACCGCAAGAAAAATTGCGCTGGGTCTAAGCGCTCTCGTTATGCCGCTAGTAATTCTCATTCCGCATGTTGCAGTGTCCTGGGCCATCGTTGTCTTCAGCCTTGCATACTTCGGCCAACAATCCTGGTCGACACTGGTTATGGTGCTGCCGACGGATTTGCTGCCGCGGAGAGTGGTGGGATCTGTGGCTGGACTGATCGGCTTCGGCGGCGCAATGGGGGGCATCGCGTTCGGCCAACTGGTGGGATATCTGTTGGACCATGGCGTCGGCTATAGCACGGTGTTCGCGCTTGCGGGAATGTTTCACGTAGTCGCCTTCCTGATTATCCTGCTGGCGATTCCTGTTTTCGAGCCGGCGGCGATTGAAGCGCGGTTGATTTATCAAGGAGCGCGATGAAGATCACAGAAATTCGTACGCGAGTGTTTCGGTGGCGCGGAAAAACGGTTCCATTACCCCCGCATTTCTGCACGAATCCGATGGACCTGTTGCAGTTGCCGCAGGCGTCCATGGGAACGTTCACTTTCCATGGATGGCTTGTGGTCGAGATTTTTACTGACAACGGCCTTGTAGGAATTGGTAACGCCGCGTTGGCTCCGCAGGTTACGAAACAAACGATCGATCTCTATCTGAAGCCGCTTTTGATGGGACAAGATCCATGGGACGTCGAATTGCTCTGGCAACACATGTACCGCAAGACGATGGCATTCGGGCGTAAAGGGATCGGCATGGTGGCGATCAGCGCCGTGGACATCGCGTTGTGGGACCTTCTCGGAAAGTCGGCGAAACAACCGGTCTTTAGACTTCTCGGAGGCAGGACCAAAACGCGTATTCCTGTATACGCCAGCCGCCTCTATGCCAGCGAGCTGGGACCACTCGCGAAAGAAGCAAAGCAGTATAAAGATGACGGCTACAAGGCGATGAAGCTTCGCTTTGGGTGGGGTACGTCCGATGGGGCCGCCGGCATGCAGCGCAATCTGGAACTCATTCGCACCGTGCGGGAAGCTGTGGGGGACGAGATCGATGTGATGGCCGATGCTTACATGGGGTGGACGCTCG
Source organism: uncultured Acidobacteriota bacterium (assembly GCA_963712365.1). Taxonomy (GTDB): domain Bacteria; phylum Acidobacteriota; class Terriglobia; order Terriglobales; family Acidobacteriaceae; genus Sulfotelmatobacter. The sequence goes on along the minus strand of CAVQHO010000011.1, from coordinate 1,147,517 downwards.
ATTATGCCAAGAGAATGCTTTCATTTCTCGAACCGTTTCACCTACGGTGGCTGGAAGAGCCGGTCATCCCTGACGATATTCGCGGTTATGCCGAGTTGAAATCCTGCGGACGAATTCCGATTGCGGGAGGAGAGCACGAATTCACGCTGTATGGGTTTCGTGATTTGCTTGAGGCGCGGGCGGTTGACTACATCCAGTTCGACACGAACCGGGTGGGCGGGATTACGCAGGCTCGCAAAATCGCAGCTCTGGCTGAGTCCTACTCAATCCCGGTAATTCCGCATGCCGGACAGATGCACAACTATCACATTGTGATGGCGAGCCTGAATTCTCCGATGGCGGAATATTTCCCTATGGTGGATGTTGAAGTGGGAAATGAACTGTTCTGGTATCTGTTTGCCGGGCGAGCCGCAGGCGAAAGATGGATTCATCGATTTGTCCGACGATTTGCCCGGGATGGGCTTAACCATCGATGAATCAAAGCTTAAAAACTTCGAAATTGTCGAATAGCAGATCAATGCGCAGAGGGAAAAAATGACACGGCTGGTTCAAATCAAGAAAGGGATCGTCCGGCGGATTGCGCTGGTGGATGAACCACACCTGCGTGTGCTCGACGGCTGCAATTCTGTGTTCGAGCTCGCGCAGTCGGCCATCAAATCGAGCGCGAAACTCAACGACATCGTTCGCCAAAGGCTTACGAGTGAGCGCCTGGATTACGATCTCGTATACAGCGGCGGCTCGGATTGGCGATTGTTGCCTCCGATTGACCATCCGGACGAACCGTCTCGCTGCATGGTATCGGGAACTGGTTTGACCCATCTGGGAAGTGCACGCGACCGGCAGTCGATGCATGCAGCGGACAAAAATGACATGACCGATAGCATGAAAATGTTTCACTGGGGCAAGGATGGCGGCCGACCCGCGCCGGGACAAATTGGAACGCCGCCGGAATGGTTCTTCAAAGGCAACGGGACCATGTTGAAAGGTCACGGTCAACCTCTTGAGATTCCCGCGTATGCTGAGGACGGCGGCGAAGAAGCAGAGATTGCCGGCATCTACGTGATTGCGCCGGATGGATCGCCTTACCGAGTCGGGATGGCTGGAGGGAACGAGTTCTCCGATCATCGGTTCGAGAAGAAAAACTATCTGAATCTGGCAGGTTCGAAACTTCGAACCTGCGCGCTGGGCCCGGAGATTGTGGTCGATCCGGATTTCTCATCTTTAGCGGTTGATGTCAACATCGACCGCGGCGGAAGTTCGGTCTGGTCGGGCACCTTCCGGACTGGAGAAAACGAAATGTGCCACAGCCTGCAAAACTTGGAGCATCACCACTTCAAGTTCGAAGCTCACCGCAGGCCGTGTGACGTTCACGTGCATTTCTTTGGAACGGACTGCTTGAGTTTTGGCGCTGGCGTCGCCCTTCAGGACGGAGATGTGATGGAGGTTGCGTTCGAAGGGTTCGGACGCGCTCTGCGCAATCCCGTCCATGTGGCTGCATCGGCCCCTTCGTTAGTCGAGGTCAGTTCGTTAGGATAGAAGCAATGTCAAAACCACGCGTTGCAATTCTCGGGCTCGGCATCATGGGTGGAGGGATGGCGACACGGTTACTCTCCTCAGGATTTCCCGTGTCGGTCTACAACCGAAACCGCGAGAAGGCTAATAAATTTTCAGAGTCAGGTGCATTCGTCGCAGGTTCACCAGCCGAGGCGGCCTCAAGATCAGAGATCGTGATCAGCATGGTTGCGGACGATGTGGCGTCCCGAAGCATCTGGCTCGAGGATGGCGGAGCACTGGCAGGAGTTACTGCAGGCTCATTGCTTTTGGAATCCAGCACGCTGTCCGTCGACTGGGTACGGGAACTCGCCGCGGCCGCTGCCAGGAAGAACTGCGAATTCCTTGATGCGCCCGTTACCGGCACGAAACCGCATGCTGCCGCGGGCGAACTATTTTTCATGGTAGGCGGCTCGCCCTCCGCCTTCGATCGCGCGAAAGTAGTTCTGTCCATTCTTGGCCGGGAAGTCGTACATCTTGGCCCGAGCGGGAGTGGCGCGCTTCTGAAACTGATCAACAATTTCGTGTGCGGCGTTCAGGCCGCGACGTTCGCTGAAGCAATGTCACTGGTTCGAGCGTCAAATCTTGATCCTGAAAAGAGCGTTTCCGTCCTGGGGAATAGTGCGCTGGCAAGTCCTCTCATCAAGAGGATGATGGCTAGTCTGGCGGCGGATGACTTCACGCCCAACTTCCCGCTCAAGCTGATGATCAAAGACATCAGCTATGCCATCCATGAAGGCGCGAAGTTCGGGCTTCCACTACAAACCGCATCTCCTGCGCTGGAAGTGTTCAAACATGCGATGGATGTCGGCTTGGGCGATCAGGACTTCTCCGCAGTCCTGAAGTCTGTGGGCAAGTCCTAGTTCAATAGATTCTTACCAGCGGAGACGGCATGGCAAAAGAAGTTCGCTTGTTCGAGTCGCTCGGGCGAATTGTGCTTCTAGAAGGCGCAATTAGTCGGTCAGAGTGGCCAGATGCTCGAAGCTTCGGCAAAACAACAACGGTCCCAATGGAAGCGCCCGACTTCCGAGAGCTAGCTTCGGCCGGAGATCGAAACACAAGATGGAGAATTCGACATCACATCGCGTTGATCGCTTTTCTGCTCTCTCGCCTTCACCTGGGCTCGACAGCTCTACTTATTTCTTGACCATTGCTTCTTCGTAATGAACTGTCGCTTGCGGACTTCCATCCTTCGCGTTCAGCACTTCGTCCAGAAGGGCGCTTGTGCTCAGCAATCCACGGCAAGTACCTCTTCGACAAATTCTTAGCACACACTTGCGAGGCGAGGATTGGAAAAGATCGCTAATGCTTTTTTCGAAATACAGAAACATCTCTTAGAAACAGCGCAATTTGTAAGTTCGCCTATACAGCGAGATGATTTGTTCGTTTCTTTTGCAGGCTTGCGGCTTGGAATGAGCGCACCATGAAAAAAACCCCACCACCCGCTAAGCGGAGGATGGGGCACTAAGTCGAAGTTGCAGACGTTCAGTGTTCTAGAAGGTGAATTTTGCCGCTGCTTGTAGCTGACGCGCCGAGGTCGTACCGTCAGAATGCACCAGCGCGCTAGTAATGATCCCAAAGTCAGCCAAATTCATCTGCGTTCCTGCTGGGTTGTTGAATTCGGGATGATTGAAAACGTTGTATCCTTCAATCCGAATTTCAAGTCCCAGGCGTTCTCCGAACTTCATCTTCTTCGCGACCGACATATCGAAGTTCACAAAATTGGGGCCGTAGAAGTGATTTCGGCCGATATTTCCCGCCCGTCCGTAAGGCGGTTGGGCGAAAGCGGCCGAGCAGGTTGTGTCAGCACAGGCGGTGAAGAAAACCTTACCGTCTGCGGCATCACTCGGGAGACCACCGCCGCCGGCGAATGGATCTCCAACGAGATCAGCCCGGTTGCTGAGTCCGGTTCGCTCACTGTCGGTGTTGCTGAAGATGTCGAAGGGATGGCCAGTCTGGGCACTCGTGATGCCGGAGAACTGGAAGCCCTCGAAAATCTTCCCGATCACCCCTTTGTTGAGCACCGCACGGCCCGTGCCGACGGGCACTTCCCAGATGTAGCTGATCACGGCAATGTGTCGGATATCGTTGTCCGAGTTTCCACGTTCCTCGCCAAGGTTCAGCGAGTTGCGGGGGAAGGCGCGGTTTCCGAATGCCGGAACCAATCCGTCGCTGGAGTCATCGATCGCGTGTGCCCAGGTATACGACCCCTGGACCTGCAAACTACGCGAGAAACGGCGAGTGATTTTCGCCTGCAAGGAGTTGTAGCTGGAATTGGCTACTGACCGGTTATAGGTTGGTTGAAAGAGTGCGTTGTGGGCGACAGCGTTGAAGGGAAGGAATCCATTGTCGGCACCATTAAAGAGGTTGGCTTTGGTGACGTCCGTCGCAGAGCACTGCCCCTCGATAAAACCGTCGTTCGCGGGATTGGATGGCACACAGAAAGCCAAGAGACTAGCAACCAGAGTTGGGTCCGGCGGGTTGCCATCGACAACGCGATAGATGTGCGTGCCTTTAGACCCGACGTAAGCTACGTCCACAACGGTACTCTGAGTAATTTGATGCTGGATTCCGAGATTCCAGTTATTGCTGGCGGCATTCCGGAAGTTCGTGTCGAATAAGATGGGAGCCAATTGCGCTCCGTCCGGAATCACTGCACTTGGAGTCGTGTCGGGTACATTCGGTAGAGCGAAGAATCCACCGCCAATCGAAGGGTCACTGAGGACTCCCGAGCCAGCCAAAGTATCGAATGGCTGATTCACGTAGTCTTGTTCGAAGGGCGGATTACCGCGCGCGTTGCCGAACAGATTGCCGAACACGCGGTCGTGGAAAATGCCGAAACCTCCCCGAACTGAAGTTCTGCCGGTGCCCCATGGATCCCATGCGAAACCAAACCGAGGTTCAATGTTGGAGTAATCCTGTTTATAGAGCTGATTTCCTGTGCCAGGTCCCACCAATGACATCGTCACTGGAAAACTCGCGGGATTGGTAAGGAGGTTGGAAAAATTGGCATTTTCCTCGTACGGCACGCCATCCAACTGGTAGCGAACTCCCAGATTGAGGGTAAGGTTATGCCGGATCTTCCACGAGTCCTGGCCAAAGAAACCGTATTCGTGCTGCCGGAAGTGCTTGTCGTCCAAAGGCTGACGGGTCGAGCTCTTATCGAAGAACTCCCCGTTGAAGTCATTTACGACAAAACCATACCAAGCGCTGGCAGCGTCATTAAGGACCAAGTTCAAGCCGAAATCGCCGAGATCGGTCAAGAGCACTGGAAGTCCGGCAGTGCCCGCCGTCATGCTCACTTGCCGTCGCGAAAAGAAGCTGTTCGGGCCCCGTTCGGCGATGTTCCGGAAGTCGCCGCCGAATTTGAAGGTGTGGGCCCCCTTCACCCAGGTGATATCGTCGCCATAGCTGACGGTTCCCGTCGTGCGGAACTGCCCGTCTGCGGCCAGGGCGGTGCATCCAAAGTTGGTAAACGGGTTAACGGTGTAGTCCCAGCCTCTTCCGAACTGGTCCACTTGAGGAGTAGCACTGTCAAGAGTATTGAGCCCACCGCACTTGAAGTTGGCATAGATGTGGTTTATGCCGAAGTTGAAGTTGTTGACCAGGTGCGATGATAGGGTCGAGACCAGATTGGCGCGTAGTCCATAACTGATGGCCTTTTCATCCACGGCTCCCACATTGCCCGGCAGAATGTCAAAATGCCCCGCGTTTGGATCGGCGAAATGATCGTAGCCGAAGCGCAAATTCAATACTTCGCGGTCCGTGATGTGATGGTCAATCTTCAGAACTGTCTGATAGCTATCCTGCGCATCGGAACTGGGGAAGAAGATTTTGCCAGAGTAACCATCAGCGTTTAACACCTGCGGAGCGGGATACTTGCTCAGCAAATTGTGAGCCGTAGGATCCTGGGGCAAAGGCGCCACGCCAAAGAACGCTGGGAAAGATTGCTCATTCGGATCTGACAGATCAACCGTGACAGGGGTGCCATTCACATCAGGTGTTGTAAAGACTCCCGTATTTACGAAGTTCGTAGTCGGCACCGTAGCCGAATTTGTGAGCGTCGTTCGGAAGCGTTGCATCTCATCATTGAAAAAAAAGAATGTCTTGTTCTTGAAGATAGGACCGCCAACCGAGAAACCAAACTGGTTGCGCACATAGGGATTCATGGGGCCCGCAGAAGGGCCAACACCCGGATTGAACCAATCGCGCGCGCCTCCGAAACCGTTATAACGGCCGAACTCGTAGGCGTCGCCGTGGAACTGGTTGTTCCCGCTCTTGGTGACTACGTCAACGATGGCGCCGGTATTTCGTCCATACTCCGCATTGAAATTGTTCGTAATGACGCGGAATTCCTGAGTGGACTCCGGGCTCGCACTCAACACGATGCTGCCTGCGGCTCCGGGCACTGACGTGTCGTTGTTGTCTACGCCATCGAGCAAGAAGTTATTGTTGCGCTCGCGCGATCCGTTCACCGTGTACCCACCCAACGCGTTGGTGGTCGAGGTTCCAGGAGAAAGCAACAGCAAGTCGTAAGGATTTCTGGTGATCAGCGGCAGGTCCTTCATCGTGCGCGTGTCGACCACGTTGCTGACCTGAGCGTCTTCGAGTTCGACGCCCGGCAGTGCATCGCCCATTACTTGCACTTCTTCGCTAGTTCCGCCAGCCACCAACTGAATATTTACAGTCAGGGCCTGAGCGACGGTGAGCGTCACACTGGGCACGTGGAAGATCTTGAACCCCTCTTGCCTGCCATTGATCTCATAGTTTCCCACCGGCAAGTTGGTAACGGTGTACGCACCGTTCGCGCCACTCTTAGTCGCGTGAGTCTCGCTCGTACCCAGGTTGCGGACGGTGATTTCCACGCCTTGCACCACTGCGCCGGAACTATCCATCGCAGTACCTGAGATCGAGCCAGTTTGAGCGTGAAGTTGCGGCGACAGAACGAAGCAGGCTAACAGTAATCCAAAAACACCAACACTCACATTGAAGGGGTGTTTCATTTTTTGTACTTCTCCTGAATTTTTTTGGGACGATAACAGCTAGACATCTAGCTATAGCAGATGTGCAGCCAAACTGTCCGTGACAATGTCTCTTCATCAAGAAGACGAAGACACCACCCGAATCAGGGGCTTTGGCAGTAGTTTAGAGCGATGAACAATGCGCCGGAACTGGGAGAGAAAGCGGTCGATTCAAAAGACCATAGAAAATGAGCTGGGTTGCTACAGTTTTTGGTATCAAACGAACCCACGGATCGCCATAACAATTTAGCTGTTGTTATTCTAGACGCAGGGTCCTTTTTTTTGTTCCGGTTTAGGCGCTTTTTTTAAGGCTGCGCCATCACGAGCCGCCAGTGGAGCATGCCACGTCAACAAGCCAACATTCACACTTACTTATCGTGCCTGGCATCGCCCGGCAAGAGGAGCCCGAGACTGCCGATCGCGGTTACGAACCGATGATCGCATTCAAGGCGGTAGCGAAGATTTTGGATTGTTCGGCCGAGCAGCGCCGGGCGCCTGGCCGAGGCCAAGAAGATCCCTGTCTTTCGAATCGGCTATCGCTGGAAATCCACCGCTTCGGCCATTGTCAGGTGGCGCGAAGAGCAGCCTAGCATTGATTCGCAATTCACGTCGTTCTGAAGATAAGGTTAATCAGTGGGGACGAGATATCAACACGGAACTATTGAATTGAAAGAACGCGCCGAGGTCCAGCAGTCTGGCAATGCGGCTGGCGGGATTAAGGCCCGCAAACGAATGTCAGAGGAGATCGAAACGATCATCAATATCAAACCAAATCCGCGGTAGATCGATTTCGTGTTCACATCGCCGTACATGGCGGGAGAGAAGCCGTACACACCCTGGAACCTGCAACGCAACCATCTGAGCCCGGCCGCAAAGAAAGCTGGGCTAGGACCGATCGGATGGCACACGCTGCGCCACACCTACCGGGCGTGGCTGGGAGACAATGGCGAACCGCTTACGCTGCAGAAGGAACTCATGCGGCACGCATACATTCACACTACGCGAATACCTATGGCGGAGGGATGATGGAATTGCGGGAACCGCATGGGCAAGGTAGTGAACAGGCGATGAGGGGCTAATGGACGTCACCGGACGTCGGCGCATCAGTCAAGTAGGCTACAACCAATAAGATACTGGCGGAGAGAGTGGGATTCGAACCCACGTTAGAGTTTCCTCTAAACACGCTTTCCAAGCGTGCGCCTTCAGCCACTCGGCCATCTCTCCGGCGAGAAATTCCTTGGAGGGAACGATTCTCAGGAAGCATGCTCGTCGGCTATTACGAAGTATTTTCGTCGTGGCCGCAAGCTATTTTCAATTCTATGGGTGAGTTCGCAGAATCCGCAACCCGAAACCGGGCGAGGCACAAAGCTGCAAGTAGACAGGACTAGGGGCTAAGAGAGTTTCTCTCCAGAATCAGCCGAGGTCGAAGGCAAAGTTGTTACGCTACCAGAAGTGGAGGCTCCGGCGGCCGCTGCAATTGCAACTGTGCCACTCGGTACCGGCGCCGGAGGAACTTTCGTATTGTCGACTACGTGGTGATTCAAGCAGTAGAGCGCAAGTTCCAGGCGGTCCGCTACTCCGAGTTTGTCATACACCTTGCGCAGATAATTTTTAACGACCTGCTCGGTAGTCCCGACGCGAACCGCGATTTCCTTGTTTTTCATTCCTTGCGTCACGCACGACACGATTAGGGTTTCCTTCGGCGTGAGTTGAACCTTCGGGCGAGCGCCAGTCGTTCTGTTATTTTGGCTGCGATATGCTTGCATGACCCAGCCAATGCCTTGCTTGTCGAGCCATGTCTCGCCGCCTACAACTTTTCGCAGGCACTCCACCAGTAGTTCAGGTTCCACTTCGCGCGAAACGATGCCGTGAGCGCCGCGTCGGAATAGCTCTAACGTCAGCTCTTCGTCCGCACCCGGCGTGACGACTATGACGCGTAACTTTGGATTTTGGTGAAGGATTTCCGCAATCGATTCGACTGGATTCGGCGTCAAAGCTGCTTCGAAGATCAACACGTCCGCTGAAAATTTCGCGACCGCTGACTGAGTCTGAGGCAGAGTTTCCGCCTGACCCACCACGCGGATGTCATCTTCCAGCGCGAAGACCTTTCTCAAGCCTGCGCGAAAAATGGCCTGAGTATCGGCCAGAATAACTCGGACGAACAGTCCTTTGTCGTCGCCTGCCCCGAGATTTCCATCCACGTTAGTCGGAATCGTAGCCATGTAATCTTTTGCGCCTACACGCGCTCAAAATGGTATTCGTCGATCACAACGCCAACGCCGCGGCGCCCTCGATCGTCAAAGCTGCGGACCACGCGTCCACGGCAATCGATTTGTACGTCGCGCCTGGTTCCCATCACGTCCGACGGCAGAAGAATCGTGAAATCCACCATCGATCCGACGGGAACATCCTTGTCCATCGCAAACAGAACGCCGTTCGCCGAGATATTCTCTGTCTCTGCCGAATACGCGTTGCCTTGCGTCTTCACCGATGCGGGAAGATGGAGGGGAAACCGTGCTGCGCCCTGCATGTCTTCGTATTGACCGCCATTAATTTGCGCTTCGGTCATCGGTGCTGTGCCTTCCGCTGCCACTGTTGAAGAACCTTCCTTCCAGCGATGCGACTTGTTCGGCCGGAATTCCGCTCAACTCAAGGGCAGCGTACACCCCAGAATCAAGCAAACAAAGTTACCGAAGTCATTGAACAGCTGGGGCTAACTACTTTTCTTTGAAGGAATTAGCGGCAATTCGAGAATGGCCATTTGAGCCAGGAACTGGCCCGCAACTCACCGAATTTCAGGGACGAATTCAGTCAAAACTCGGAGAAATCGCGGCACCCGAGGAGAGATCGCGGGATATCGCTGCTGCGTCCGGGATCGGAGAGTTTGGAGGCACACCGCGCCCGATCGGCCGGATTTGCCTAGAACTTCGTCACCTCTGTGAAGTTGAAATCTTTAACTTTCATAGCAGGTACGACCATATCGAATGATTCTTCGCCGCTCGCCCGCGTTGGCACGCTCATGGCTTCAACATTTGTAAGCATGTGAATCAGGCTTTCATTGAAGCGGAAATTGCGGAGACCTCCCTGCACGCGCCCATTCTCAACATAGAACGTTCCATCGCGCGTCATACCAGTCAGCATCTTTTCAAAAGGCTCCACTTCGCGGATGTACCACAGTCGCGTAACCAAGACGCCTCGCTCAGTACAGGCGATCATCTGCTCGACCGTTTGCGGATCATTCACTGGCGCAAACACAATATTCACCGGCATCTCACCCATCTCGTTCGGCAGTGAGAAGCCATGTCCAGTCGCCTCAACCACGCCAACCTCGTTTTTGTGCTCGGACTTCTTCATTCTCTCGGCGGTTGCGCGCGCATAGACCACTCGCTTCACAACTCCGTTTTGGACTAACGGCACGATATGACGGGCCATGCCTTCTCCATCGAACGGCGCTCCCGTTTGCAGCGGATGAGTGACGTCATCCCAGATAGTCACGTTATCGCCAAACAATTTCGTGCCAATACGACCCGTGAGAAACGATCGCTGATCAAGAATCGCCATGCCCGCGAAATCCCAGAACATGAACCCCACGATATCGAGCACAGCCGCCGGTTCCAATATCACCGTGTACTTCCCTGCCGCGATTTCCCTCGGCTTTGCGGATTCCACTGCCTTTCTGGCCGCGATCTCGGCGAGCGCCAATGGATCGACCCGCGTCACGTCGGGAGAGTTTGCCTTCTGCCACCCCGACGAATCCGGCGCAATCATCGTGATAGAGACCTCGGCGCTTGTTTGCGTATGCCAGGTGCTTAGTCCGTGAGAATTGAAGATGCCTTCAAAAGACTCACCGCTCGAATACACTCCTGCCGTAGTCAGCCTGTGACGGTCGGCCACTGCAACAATCTTGCGGACCGCTTCGGCCCGACTCTTGGGCGTAATCGCGGCCGTCTGCTCAAAATATCTTGGGGTTCGTGGGCCATCGCCACCTTTAGCTGTAGCCTCCGCCAGAGTTGGCATCGGCAATAAGTCTGGATCCGGATGTTGTACCTTCGCCAAGCTCTCGGACGAAAGCACTACCTGCCGCAAGCTCTCGTCGTCGAACTTGTTCGTAAAAGCTCGTGCCGTGCGCCCTCCAAAAACGGTTCGCACCGACACAATATGGTTCTCCTCGGCGACATTCTGATGGATCGTATTGTTTGCGAATCGAGTCAGTGCGAACTGCCCGCCCGACAGAAACACTTCGACCTCGTCACCGGTCGATAGCTTTCTGATACGGTCGAAAATGTCGCCGGCCTGTTCTTTTGTCAGCATTCGACTGATTGCACCACTCATGGGAAAACGACTGAGCCCATCAATTTCCTTTGAACGCGCTTCCGACTCTCACATCACGAAAGCGTGATGGAGACGCGCCATGGCCGGTTCCCATCACCTGCTGCGGTTGACCCTTGCCGCAATTAGGCGTTCCCCATAAGGTCCATTCATCGCGAGAGCAAATTGCGTCCAATGAGTTCCAGAACTCGGTCGTGATTCCCGAGTACGACGGGTTCTTCACCAATCTCACTCGCTTGCCATTTCTGATTTCCCATCCGATCTCGCATCCGAACTGAAAGTTGTACCGCTTGTCGTCGATCGACCATGAGCGGTTCGTCTGCATCAAGATTCCGTAATCGGTTGATGCGACGAGTTCTTCCATGCTCAACGGCTTGGTGCCGGGAAGGAGGCTGATGTTGGTCATCCGGATCATCGGAAGCCGGTTCCATCCTTCCGCGCGCAGCGTTCCGCCGGACCGAGTCTCTCCAATCGTGTGCGCCGTGTCCCTCGAACTCAAATATCCGGTGAACAGTCCCTGCGTGATGATCGGAGTGCACTGTGCCTCGACGCCTTCATCGTCGAAGCCAAACGTCCCGAGTCCGGGACCGTGCTCCTGCCGCGCATCCGCCACGACATTTACCAGATCGCTTCCATAACGCAACGTTCGCAGTTTGTCCAAAGTCAGAAACGAAGTTCCCGCGAAGTTCGCCTCCATCCCCAGCACTCGATCCAGTTCGATGGGGTGCCCCACGGACTCGTGAATCTGCAAGCCCAGTTGCGAACTATCGAGGATGAGGTCGAACTTGCCTTCAGGACATTGATCCGCTTTGTGGAGCGCAACCGCTTCTTCTGCGATCCGCCTCGCGTTCTCCCCCAACTTCAATTCATCAATGAGCTCATATCCTTTGTTCTGCCACTGGCCGCCAAACGAATTCGGGTACGACCTCTTCTGTATCTCATTTCCGGCAAACGCGTAAGCCGCATAGCCTGCACCCGTCGAGAGCTTAGTCTGGTGAATATCGGCTCCCTCCGATGACATCAGCCACTGCTCCTCACGGTTGAAATTCAAATTTGCCTCGGCCAGGGTGATGCCGGAAACCGCGCGCAGTTCCGCATCGATCTTGAGCAGTAGTTCGATGTTCTGCTCAACTGAAATCGTGAACGGATCAACCTTGAACGGCGTGCTCCACTCTGCAACCGCCGGCTTTTCTGAAGCAAGTTTGACGTCGCTGAGCTTCACCCGCGCCGATGCCCGCGCAATCTCAACCGCCTTCGCAGCAGTTGCCTCGACAGCACCTCGTGCAAGTTCAGACGACGCAGCGAATCCCCAGGCTCCATCTGCAAGGACGCGCACGTTCATTCCAACCGATTCCGCATCCGACGCACTTCCTACCTTGCCATTCTTGGTCGTCAGAGCGCGGCTTCGTTGCGCAATGACGCGCACGTCGGCGAAGCTCGCTCCCCGAGCTGAAGCTGCATTCAGCGCCCAATTGGCAACATGTTTCATAGGAAGAACTTCAATCTAGCACAGGGCTCAGAGACTCGCACCCAAGAGGATCGCAGCGGATTCGGGAGATGCAGAAATCCAGTGCAAGCAATATTGGAGATGGGATGAGACCGGCGCCCCCTTCCGGCCGCGTGGTCGGGAACCTACATTTCTACGGCGTGGCGTGCGCGCCGATGACCGCAGCTTCACGGCAAGCAACTCTTTCAACACACCGCGTAGCTTGGTCGAATCAAGTGCATTCGCTCCGTCGGATTTCGCTTCTTTCGGATTGTCATGCACTTCCATAAAGACGCCGTCCACGCCAGCCGCCACAGCCGCTCGCGCCAGCAGAGGGATGAACTCCGGCTGCCCACCGCTTACCGCCGGAGCTTTATCATCCGATTGAGACGATGGCAATTGCACCGAGTGGGTCGCGTCGAATACGACGGGCGCAAATTTCCGCATGATCGCCAGCGACCGCATATCGACAACGAGATTGTTGTAGCCGAAACTCGATCCGCGCTCGGTGAGGACGACTTGCGTGTTCCCAGCGTCGCGACATTTCTCGACAGCATGTTTCATGTCCAGCGGAGCGACGAATTGCCCCTTCTTGATGTTCACCGCACGCCCGCTTAGCGCCGCCGCCACGACAAGATCAGTCTGGCGGCACAAGAACGCAGGGATCTGCAGAACATCGACAACATCCGCTACAGCTGGCACGTCCGCCGCTTGATGCACATCGGTCAAAACCGGAATATGGACTTCGTTCTTTACCTTCTTCAAAATTCGCAGCCCTTCCTTGAGCCCCGGCCCACGGAAGCTGCGCACTGACGTACGATTAGCTTTGTCGTAACTCGCCTTAAAGATGAATGGAAGATTGAGTGATCGCGCCACTCCCTTGATAATTTCCGCCATCCGGATCGCGTGCTCTTCGCTCTCAATCACGCATGGTCCTGCAATCAGGAAAAGATCACCAGAGCCAACGTGAATGTCTCCGAGTTGAAACGAAATGCTCATCGCCTTTAGATCGCGTGGACTTCAGCTCGCTTCTTACCCCCGCCTTCTGAGCGAGATTCGTAATTTCTGCGCAACGAGTCAGACTCTTACTTTCTCCGGACGGTGAAACATCTCCACGGCTGCCGTCTCTTTTTCCGAACGGCGCTTCGAGCCGTACTCGTAGGCTGCGCCGATGAATGTACTGAATAACGGATGCGGCTCGAGTGGTTTCGATTTGAACTCGGGATGGAACTGGCACCCGATGAAATGCGGATGATCCGGCAATTCCACCATCTCCACATAAGTCCCGTCGGGCGTCGATCCAGAGATTCGCATACCCGCCGCGGTCATTGGCTCTTCGTACTCTCGATTGAATTCGTAACGGTGACGATGGCGTTCGCTGATTTCGGCCTTTCCGTAAATCTTGCTCGCCAGCGTATTGGGCTCGATCTTGCAAGGCCACGCGCCCAATCGCATCGTGCCTCCCAGCTCTTCGACGCCACGCAACTCTCGCAGTTTGTAGATGACCCGATGCGGCGTCGCCGGATCGAACTCGCTCGAATTCGCTTCTTCAAGACCAACAACATTCCGCGCAAATTCAATACACGCCGTCTGCATTCCCAGGCAGATTCCGAAGTATGGAACCTTCTTCTCACGCGCATAACGAATCGCCAGCAGCATTCCTTCGATGCCGCGCTTCCCGAATCCTCCGGGCACGAGAATCCCGTCATAGCCTTCGAGTTGCGCCTCGTAGCTCTTGTCGCCGGTTTCCAGGCCCTCAGCCTCAATCCAATTCAACTGCAGTTTCAGATTGTGCGCCAGCGAGCCGTGGACGAGCGCCTCTTTCAACGATTTATACGAATCCTCGTATTCGACATATTTTCCAACAATTCCGATCGTCACCGTATCCTTCGGGTTATAAACGCGGTGAACGATGTCCTCCCACTTCGCTAGGTCGCGGTCTTTCGCGTCCATGCGCAGGCACTTCAGCACCAGCGTGTCTACGTTCTCATTCGCAAACACAAGCGGCACTTCATATACCGAAGCCACATCCTTCGCCGTAATCACAGCCTCTTCCGGAACGTTGCAGAAGAGCGCGATCTTCGATTTCATCTCCTTCGCCAGGAAGCGGTCGGTGCGGCACAACAGAATATCTGGCTGGATTCCAATGCTGAGCAACTCTTTCACCGAGTGCTGCGTCGGCTTGGTCTTCAACTCTTGCGCCGCGGCAATAAAGGGCACCAACGTCACATGCACAAACAGCGTATGGTCGCGGCCCAATTCCTGCCGCATCTGCCGGATCGCCTCCATGAAGGGGAGCGACTCGATATCGCCCACCGTTCCCCCAATCTCAACAATCGCCACATCCACGTCTTGCGCTACCTTCTTCATCGCGGCCTTAATTTCGTTCGTGACGTGAGGAATGACCTGCACCGTCTTCCCGAGATAGTCGCCGCGCCGTTCTTTTGCGATGATCTGCTCGTACAGACGGCCCGTGGTCCAGTTGTTGTCGCGAGAAAGTTTGGCGTGTGTAAACCGCTCGTAGTGCCCTAGGTCAAGATCCGTCTCGGCTCCGTCGTCGGTGACGAAAACTTCGCCGTGCTGAAACGGCGACATCGTTCCCGGATCGACGTTCAGATACGGATCGAACTTCATGATGTTGACCTTGATCCCGCGGCTCTCCAGCAGGCAGCCGATCGAAGCCGCGGCCAGCCCCTTGCCGAGTGAAGACACAACTCCGCCCGTTACAAAGATGTACTTCGCTGGCATCTCTTCCTCGCTCTAGATTGTTTTTGAAAAATGGTGCAGGTGGGGTGCACGATCAATTATGGCAGAAAAGTCCTGTGGAAGAAATGGAAGAAATTCCTTGTGAAAAGTTTTTCTGAGTGGGGCCAAAAGAGGCGTGTCCAAAGTTCGCGTTTTCCCTTCGTGGAACTTCGTGTCCTTTGTGATTGAGGGTTTCTGGTTCCAACGCCTTCAGGCCGACGCGTTGACTATATGCACAAGCTCAGCGAGAATAATCGAGGTCATCCTACAGCAGACCGGTAGTGTCCCCACACGTGGGCCTGTGGCGCAGCTGGGAGCGCGCTTCCATGGCATGGAAGAGGTCGTCGGTTCGATCCCGACCAGGTCCACCAAATGCTTCATCGATACGCCTTTCGCACTAGCCGGCGAAACGAACCGCCACTGCAATTGCCGTCGTGTCGGACCCCGCCCCCACCGCCCGGGAAACACTCCCCAAGGTCCCCATTTTCTCGGGACTTACCGAGAGCAAGCTGAGCTTTCTTACCCAGCGAGGGGTGCCTCGCCATTACGCCGCCGGGGAGAGTGTTTTCAGCGAAGGTGAACCCTGCTCAGGGCTCTACGTGGTCGAATCCGGACATGTCCGCATCTTCAAGAGTTCCGCCAACGGACGCGAGCAGGTTCTCAGTATCGATGGGCCGGGCAGCTCCATCGTGGAGCTACCTGTTTTCGATGGAGGGAATTGCCCTGCGTCGGTTACGGCGATCGATGACCCCACATTGCTCTTCGTCAGTAAGCAGGACTCCCAGGGCGCTGTGCCTGAAACAACCGCACGTTGCTCTCACGGTGCTACGGGTGGTCGTATCGCGTTTGTGCCGGCTCGTCGAAATCATCGAAGAACTCAAGTTATGCCGCTTGACTCATAGCCGAGTGCCGCGTTCCTAAACCCGCGATCACTTGCGGAAGCGTGTATTCAACAGGCATCGTTCTCTCACGTTTCAACCGTTCTCCAGCTTCTGGCTTGGATCATCCCTTCCTGTCCGGCAGTCGCTCACGAGTTTCGATCCGGCGTGCATCACGGGATGCTGCCCCGTCTTTGCCTCGTTTTGACCGAATATTTACATTGCGATTCATTCACGGTTAACAAGGCGTTCATATGATCCTTTCTCGCGTCACCACATAACCGCATTCAACTCTTCACAAAGAAAAGGAGTAACACGTGACAAGAGGTCGCAAATCTTTACTGACTGCAGCTTGTCTTCTATCTGCATCTTTCGCTGTTGCACAAGGCGGCATAGGACCGATTACCACCCAAGTACCGCAAGCCAAACCGGATTCGGGACACCCCCGAACCGCGATCGCCCCAGGCTACAGCTTGAAAGTGTTGGCAAAAGGATCAGACCCTCTCGAGAATCCGTCGGGCACCATTACCAGCTTCGGCCGCCTAAGCGACAACACCGCAACAGAACCAGATCAGAATGCCTATCTGGTTTTTGACAAAAATCCGGGTGGGCCCGTTCAAGGCTTCGACTACGGTCGCCATTTCATTTTTCAAGGTCACGAGAACGGTGGGGATACGGCGTACGTCACACGTGTAAACCTTGATATCCAAGATCCATCCCACCGCATCACGTTGCTGACCCCTGTGGACAGCGCCGGACTCACGAATTTCAATTCGATCGATGGAAGCAATTACGATCCATTCTCGAAAACTCTTCTCTTCACACAGGAGGCGGGAACCGACGGAGGAGTAATTCAAATCCGTAGTTCGTGGCCGCCGAGTCCAACGACAATGGACGGCATTATTGGCAAGGCGGGATATGAAGGCATCCATGTGGACGATCAGGGAAATCTCCTACTGATCGAAGACTCGGGCGGGGTCTCAGTGAATGTGGACCCGACGGACCCCAACAGCCCCAAGGTTGCTAAACAACCCAACTCTTTTGTCTATCGCTTCGTTCCCTACAACAACGCAGATCTTTCCCAAGGTGGAAAGCTACAAGCTCTGCAGGCTTCGGTAGGAGGAAGTCCGCTGGTCTTCCATCCTCTCGACCCGGTTGGGGACGTGTTCTCATTCAAGCAAGTCTTGTTGCACACGCCGGGCACATCGTATGCGGTGCAATGGGTCACCATTCACGATACGGCTGTCGATGGGACTGCCTCATTTGATGCGAATGCAGCCGCAAAAACCGCGCTCGCCACTCCGTTCAAGCGTCCGGAAAATGCTGCATTTCTCCCTGGCTCACGGTTCCGTACCTTCTTCGTGGCCGTTACCGGTGATACCGATGCCGATTCCGGCGGCGTTGCCGCACTCGCGAGACGCGGGGCATGGGGATCGCTCTTCCGCGTGGACTTGAACGCCGATCGCGACAGTGGAACGATCTCCATTTTCGTGTTGGGTGATTCGGTCCATAACTCTTTCGACAATGTCACCTTCGCCGATCGTACGCAGCTGCTGACCGCAGAAGATCGTGGAAACACGCTCCATTCGCAGCTAAACACCTTGGATTCGGTGTGGGCCTACTCCCTCAACGGTTCCGGTCCTGGCGTACGTTTCGTGGCACTAGGACGCGACGTCACCTCGGAACAGGAGGGAGAAGACAATGAGCCGACGGGAGTTTTTGTATCTTCCGGAGGATCTCACAAGCAGGACTTGCTGGGGACAGGAGCGAACTTGGTCAACGCTCGTGCCTTCATGACTCAGCAGCACGGTAATAACGTCCTGTTCGAAATAGTTAAGCAATAACTCTGCCAGCCAGGTGCTCGGGGCAGCAGCGAGATTCGTTAGTACCTGAATGTCGCGTCGTGTTCGAATCCCATCCCTTGCAATCGTGCAAGGGGTGGGATTTTTTACAGCTGGTTCCACGTTTTGAGCCACCTTTGCGGCACGCATCTGTCTTACTTCTGCGTGGCATTCACGATATTTGAATTTTTCGTTTTCTGGCGAACCACAGATACACGGGCACTCCCAGCAGAATGACAACCACGCCCGCGATCGAATTCTTCAAATTGGCGACGAAGGTGTAGTAAAGCAAAACCGCCGCGGTCCCAATAAATAGTGCTGGCACGAAGGGATAACCCATGTTCGGTAGGGACGATTCACATCAGGCTCGCGCTTGCGGAAACACAAAAATCGTACTTGCCGCCACAACGTAAAAAAGCCACTCGGCAAAAATTGCGAGTGAGAACAATTCCCGGAACGCTCCTCCGACCAGCACCAGAACGATCGCTACCGCTCCCTGAATCACCAGCGCCAATCCCGGCGTGTGGAATTTCGGATGCACTTCCCCCAGTGCCTTGAAAAGATATCCGTCGCGAGCCACTGCAAACGGCACGCGCCCACCGCTCATGATGGTTCCATTCAGCGTCGCCAGCATCGAGACGATCATTCCAATCGAGACCAGCGACACTCCCCATTTCCCCAGCGCTGCCTCGCTCGCAGCCGCGGCAGGAACCGCCGCTCGCGCAATCGCGCTCGCCGGCAACGCCCGCTGAATTCCCGCATTCATTCCCATATAAAGGACGGCCACCAGTCCCACTCCTGCAATCAGTGCAATCGGAATATTTCTCTCCGGACGCTGCACCTCTTCGCTCACCATGTTCAGATCGTTCCACCCGTCGTATGCCCATAACGCCGCAACCAGTGCGGCCATGAAACCCTCGATTCCTCCCTTGGCTCCGGCAAAGCTTGTGCCGAAGTTGCTCCACGATCCGGAAATGGCTGTCAGCGCAACGAACGCAATGCCGATGATCATGACCACCTTCAGCACTGTGAATGCAAACTGAAAATTTCCCGCCCTGCGGACGCCGATGTAGTTAAGTCCCGTGATCAGAACATTCGCGGCAATGGCAAAAAGATGACCGTAGGTAATGACGAGCAACCGACTAGAAGTGACCGGAATGACGCAAAGGGTATGCGGCAAGAAACTGAATGCAGACAAGGTTCCCAACACGCGCACCAGACCGGAGGTGACGCTGGCGATCGAAGCCGGCTTGGCAATAAGAAACCACGTCCAGCCATACAAGAACCCGGGTAAAGGCCCGTACGCGTCTCGTACATAAACATATTCGCCGCCGGAAAATGGGCGCACCGCCCCTAGTTCCGCGTACGTTAAAGCTCCGAAAAACGAAAGCAGCCCGCCCACAATCCACGCCAGATAGACCAATCCCGCCGAGCCGACGGCCTGCATCATCTCGGCAGGAACCAGAAATATCCCGCTGCCGATGATTGTGCCGGCGACAATCGAAACCGCATGCCACACATTCAGGCCGCGTATTAATTCAGGACCGCGTCGTTCAGCCGCCACCGCGGCGTCACCCATTCGCCCTCCTCAATCCGACCTTCAGTCTTGCAAGAGTATGCAGAGGCTACCACCAACACGGTCGTCGTGTGAGACTATGGTCTCTATACGCTGCAAGCAAGATTGGCGTAAGCTCATTCCGCCTCTCCCCAAGGCGCTTCGTATCCGGCCCGGTTCGCCGCTCAAGCAACTTCACAAGGACATCGCCATGTTGCCACTTCGCGTTCGTCTCTCAATTTGTCGCGCCGTCGCTGCCTTTGCGCTCTTCGTTCTCTCGAGCGTCAGTTTGGTCGCCGGTCAGGCAATCACCACTTATCACGTCGACAATAATCGCACTGGCTGGAACTCCCACGAAACCGTACTGACCCCCGCCAATGTCGGCAGCCCATCGTTTGCGATGCTGCACGGTGTCACGCTCAACGATCAGGTCGATGCACAGCCTCTTTTCGTTCCTTCCGTGAACGTAACAGCAGGCAGCCACAAAGGAGTACACGACATTGTCTACGTCGCCACCGAGGGCAACACGGTCTACGCGATCGACGCGAAAACCGGGACCGTGCTTCTCAATCCAAACTTCGGAACGCCGGTCGCGCGTCCGCTGGGATGCGGGAACAATGGACCCAATGTGGGGATCAACTCCACTCCTGTTATCGATCTCAGCAGCAACACTCTTTATGTGATGATCTACACGCGTGATGCAACTGGTCCGGCCTATCGACTGCATGCTCTCGACCTCGGCAGTCTCACCGATAAGGTCACGCCGCAATTAGTGGTCGCATCCCACACCCTGCTTGACGGCTCCACATTCAATTTCAACGCAACGTATCAACGCCAGCGTCCCGCCTTGTTGCTCTCCAACGGCACGGTTTACGCCGCATTTGGAAGTTTCTGCGACTTCTCTCCCAGCCTGTCGCGCGGATGGCTTCTTGGATGGTCGACTGGATCGTTGACTCCCCTTCCCGCGAATCAAGTGCTCGACACGCTCGCGACCTCGCCCAACAACTACTTCCTGTCCGCGATCTGGATGTCAGGATACGGCCCTTCCACCGACGACAATGGCAATATCCTGTTCATCACCGGGAACTCTGATCCTTCAGGCACGACATACGACGGTGTCAGCAACATCCAGGAAAGTGTCGTCAAAGTTTCTCCGAACCTCTCTACAGTTCTAGACTTGTTCACTCCGAAGAATCAGTCAGTGCTGGATCAGACCGACAAAGATTTCGGATCCGGAGGAGTGCTCGTCCTGCCCGACCAGCCCGGTTCGACGCCGCACATCGCGGTCGCGGCTGGTAAAGACGGGAATCTCTTCATGATGAATGAAGATTCTCTTGGGGGCTACTCTCCAACGGCGAACCATAACCTCGCCACCTATAGTGTCGGTGCCTGCTGGTGCGGGCAATCCTACTTCGTGGATCCTGCCGATGGAATCGGACGCGTCGTCACCAGCGGAGGACGCTCGGTGCTCGTGTACAAAATCCAGACCACGTCCGCGCCGGCGCTAACCAAAATCTCTCAATCGCCAGTCCTGACCGCCACCGTGCAAGATCCCGGATTCTTTACCAGCATCTCTTCCAACGGAACCACGAACCCTATCATCTGGGCACTCTCGCGACCAACCAGCGGCACTGGAAATCCGATCTATCTCTACGCATTCAATCCTGAATCGGTCACCAACGGAACGATGAAGCAACTCGTCAGGATTCGAGCCGGACTGTGGCCAAATATCGGCGGCAACGCCAATCTCGTCCCCCTCGTCGCCAAGGGGCAGGTCTTCGTCGCGAGTAAAGGCCAGCTGCGAATCTTCGGCATCAAGGCAGCTGCGAGCAATTAGCAGATAAACGCCGTTCGTGTAGCCCGGACGCATTCGTCCGGGGTTGCGCGGAGCGCAATGTCCGGTGGTATAGCAGTCGGGCATGAGCAGCCTGGTCCTCCCCTCCTCAATTGCCTTCAACACTCGTCACCCGCGTTCGTCGCAGCGAACGGATGCCTGCCCCGGTACAGCTTTCCCGTTCGTTCGCAACTGTTACGGACGAATCTCAATTGGAGTGCCGTTGCTCACGGCATTCCAGATTTCATCCATCTCATCGTCGGTCACTGCGATGCAACCGTCCGTCCAGTCTTTGACTCGGTGGGAGGAACCGATCCAACGATATCCATTCGGCAATCCGTGGATGAACACATCGCCTCCTGGCGAGTACCCACGTTTTCTCGCCCCTGCACGATCGATTAAATTTGGATACGAAATGTGGATCGACCTATAGAAGTGGCTGTGAGCGTTTCGGGAATCAAGAATGTACAAACCTTCCGGCGTTTTATGATCGCCCTGCCGCGCCTTCGGTCCTACCGGATCACCTCCTAGCGCCACTTGGTACGTTTCCAGAACGTTTCCATCGCGCATTAACTGCAGCGTCCGCGCGCTCTTCAAAACAACGACACGGTCAGCATGAATCGGATTGGCCACTTGCGCTGCCGCCAGCCCGCAGAGCAATGAAACCGCAAATCCAGTGAGAATCCGGATGCGCATTGCTGCGGATTACAGATTGCAAGTTCCGACAAAGTGCTAGGCTGATGGAGGTGATGTTTCGCTCATTAGCAATCTGCCTCCGTTCAAAGAACTCCACAGTCTTCGCCCCTTCAGAGCGCAATGCATTTCGCTCTTCGTCGGCCTTATTGCCATCTGCTCCACCTTCTCTTTCGGCCGCCAACTGGACGGCTCAATCGCAACCTGCCGGTCTCGTCAATGGCGCGCCAGTTCTGTTCGTGGTGAAGCCGGCAACCAAGCTTGATTCTCTTTCCGGAACCTGGCTCGGTCACCAGCTCACTTTCAGCTACAAAGCCTCAACGAAAAGCTGGTTTGCGCTGGCTGGAGTCGATTTCGAAACGAGTCCTGGCAAGTATTCGCTTCAACTAACGGGCCAAACGTTTGCGACCAAGGCGCCAGTCACCTTTCACCACTCCTTCGCGGTCGCTGCAGCGTCCTACCCCAAAATAAAGGTTGAGCTCGCGGTCGAAAAGAAATTTACGGAGCCTGATCCTAAACAAGAGGCAGAAATCGCTGAGGCGAAAAAGATCAAGCAAGATTACCTGAGCCGCGTCACGCCCAAGCGTGAGTGGAACGGCAGTTTCACCGCGCCAGTTGATGCTTCGACTTCTGATGTCTACGGCTCACAGCGGATCTTCAACGGCGTCGCGCAACGCCCTCACTGGGGACTCGATTACCGCGTCCGCACCGGTACTCCTGTAACCGCGATGAATGAAGGCACAGTCTTGCTGGCTCGATTTCTATACTACGAAGGAAATTTCGTCGTGATTGACCATGGGCAGGGCTTGCTGACCCTCTACTTGCACCTTTCCGAGTGCAAGGTCAAAGAAGGCGACAAGGTACAGCGTGGACAGCTAATCGGATTGAGCGGCGGCACCGGGCGTGCTACCGGACCACACCTCGACATCAGGGTGCGTTGGCAGGGAATCTATTTGGACCCGGCACGTCTTCTGCAACTCGTGCTTCCGTAAGCAAGGGCACAGAGCGGGACCAAGCAAATTAGACGAATCAGAGGAAAACGATTATGTCTACGCCGCGCCGTCCGACATCTTTCCACGGGGCCGCACAGTGTTATTCAGCTGTTCCTTCAATCCAGAGATTTGATCAATCGATGTAGATAATTCGGATGCACTCCGAGAATTCCAGCCGCATCCACATAGTTCCCTCCCGTTTGCTCGACCGCATCCACGATCAATTGCTTCTTAAGTTCCTTCACGCTGGCGTGATATTTGCCAGAATGCATACGGCCGGGGAAGCCTGCTCCAGTAGCGATTCTGGCAAATCTTCCAGCAGTAACATATCGGACGATCCCATCACCAACGCTCGTTCGATTGCATTTTCAAGCTCTCGCACATTTCCAGGCCAATCGTAATCCACCAGTGCCGCCATCGCCTCGCGCGACACCGGCTTGCTTTTCACCTTGCACCGCTTGGCATGCTTTTGGACGAAATGCCGTGTCAGCATCGGAATGTCATCCCTCCGATCCCGTAGCGACGGCATCGTCAACTTCACCACATTGAGCCGGAAGTAAAGATCCTGCCGGAACTCGCCCTTGCGCACAGCTTCAGTCAAATCTCGATTCGTTGCCGCTGATCAGGCGGACATCGATCTTGATCGGATGAGTCCCGCCCACCCGTTCAAATTCTCGTTCCTGCAAAACGCGAAGCAACTTCACTTGAAGGGGAGGCGCCAGTTCGCCGATCTCGTCCAGGAAAACAACTCCGCCATCCGCCACCTCCAATCGTCCTTTCTTCATGGCAGCCGCGCCTGTGTATGCTCCGCGCTCGTGTCCGAAAAGATCAGTCTCGAGCAGTGATTCTGGAATCGCCGCGCAGTTGATGGCCACAAATGGTTTGCTCGACCGTCGGCTGTTGCGGTGCAGGGCGCGTGCCGCAAGCTCCTTGCCTGTGCCGCTTTCCCCTTCGATCAGAACAGTCGAATCAGCGGGAGCAACCCGCGCGACGAATTGGAAGATCTCCTTAATCTTCTTACTCTCGCCGACCAGGCTCTGTTCCTGCCTGATCTCTGTGGTCAGTCGCTGATTTTCCTGCTCCAGCCACTGCAACCGGCGAGCATTGTCGAGCGCTACCGCCGAAATCCCGGCCACTGCCGCCGTCAATTGCAGGTGGTCCTCGCTGAAACGATTCGCGGCATTGGTGCTGTCGAGATAAATGCACCCAATGGTCCGCTCGAAAGACGCTTAAGGGTACGCAAATTAGCGATCGCACATCGGCGATCACAAGGCTCTCTACGTCACGAAACTTACCGGTAGCCGGAACATCCACGCCCAGAATTCCTACATTCTCGTTCATCACCTGGCGCGCGATGGTTCGGCTCACGCGCACCAATTGCTGCTGCCCCGCCTGGCGGGTTCGCGCATACAGGCAGTTGAAATCCTGCCCTGACCCTTCCGACATCAAAATCGCTCCTCGGCTGGCCGGAACGACTTCGAAAATCAAATCCAGCATCTGCGCCTGCAGCTCTTCCAGATCCCGAATGGCGTGCACGACCCGGCTTATCTTGAGAAGCGCGTTCAGATTTCGCGCCACCGGCGAATCCTTAGGCAATTCTGCTGACAGCCGCTCGGGCTGCAGGTACACAACTTCCTTCGGATAGATAACCCTCGTCTCAGCCGTCGGCCGGTTGTCATCAAACTCAACGCGGCTCGCCTTAAGGACCGCGTCCTCCTCTTCGATCAGAAATACGAACAGCGGAATCGCCGGTGGCGATCTGGTCCCCATGGCGAAGCCACTCTTCCTTCACCGGAATGCCGTTCACGAGGGTTCCGTTCCGGCTATCCAGATCCTTGATCTGGAACCGGCCATCCTCGGAGCGGAACATGCAATGTTTTCGTGAAACGGATGGATCAACGACCGCCACGAGGTTGGTGGCATCACGTCCGAAAGTGGCTTCCCCGTCAGGCAATGGAACGGTTGCATTTTTGGAGGGTCCCGCAATCACTACAAGTCTCGGCCGCAATCAGGTCTCCCACTCACCGCAAAATTCTTATCACAGCGCAGGCCCAATTACTTGTTCAAACAACTAGGTTTCCAATATCCGAACGGTTAGTCTGACTATCCGATCGGATAGTGCTTTCTCGATGCCAACTCCTGAAACCAAGCTTCGCGCACAAATCCCGCAACAGGTCTAAATCATTGCAGGATGACTGTTTAGAGCCTTCCTTCCTCCAACCGAGACTTCAGGCCCACAATTGGAACGCCGCTTGCATCTCTAAGATCGCGGATGCTCGGCAAAAGCGATGGGGGAAGCGCTTTCGAGAAGTCCTAGCCGGGATCGCTGGTCAGAGGCTCGGGGGACCCCCTCATCGAGCCCTGACCTTTTTTCTTCTTCCACCGTTGGATCGCCACCCGTCAGGCCCGACCCGTTGGTTTATCCGGCGACTGCTTCGGCCGCTAGCGCCTCCTCTGCCACCACGGCAATACCGTCCCGGTAAGTCACAGTCCGTCCGGAAATCGCCGGAACTCTATCCCCAGGCACCAGAATTCCAACGAGGTTTAGCGGATCCGCTGCCGACAGCGTGGTCGTTTCTCCGCTCAGCGGCTGATTCCTCATCGCGCGCAGTGACTCGACCGCGACCGGCAGCGCAAACTGCTCTCCCAGGAAGCCGTCAACAAAGCGGCCGCCGCGGATCTCTCCGCGATCTTCCAGTCGCCGAAACGCCATCAGCATTTCACGCCAGGGAGGTAAGTTCGATTCCCTTGCCAGCAAGTCTCGGATCACAATTCCATAGCGTCGCAGAAGCATCCAGCATGCCGCCTCCACCGCCCTCGGTCGCTCTGCCACGGCATCCGCGTTCAACAACGCCCAACGGCCAGCATTGTGCCGCGGACGCAGGCTGCGCCCCATCCCTGGCTCGCTCCGCCTCTTCGGATCAATCAGACACCTCAGGTTGTCGAAGCCATCGGCAGTCACCAACCCGGCAGCCACCAGCTCCCACAATGCGGTCTCGATCTCTGCTTTCAACTTTCCCAGTGCCACGCACAATGTCGGCAAAGAATGAAGCGCCACGCTTCTGCGAGAAGTTTCAGCAACCGTTTGAGCGCCAGTTGCTAAGTCCGCCTGCATGTTCGGATACAGCCTGCGCGGTCCCGTTCTCCCCATCGATTCTCCGCGACGTGAGGATTGCGATGTAGCGCCATCCAGTCCGCTTCCTCCCTCACAAAGAAAGTGATCGGAGCAACGCTGGTCGGAATCACTCGCCGTTGTCGAGGCACCCCGGAGTCGCCTGCACCTCCCGACTCCAACGTCGCAGGATGTGGCGACAGCCGTCCCCATCCCAGAGCGCCGGTCAGGCAAAGTTGGTCGAGCCATTGCGGATCGTAATCGACAATTCGACGGGCTAGTACGCGTCGCTCCCATGCACTCGCCGGAATTTCAAATCCCTGCAATTGCTGCACAACCTCCAGCGTTCCACGCTGCCCGGAAACCTGCGAACCGGGCGCTACGTGCTGCCACTTCATGAGCCACCGCATGAACGTGGCGGCGCTGACCGGCTCGATCTGCCTTCGCAGCATTCCGACCGTCAACCGGTGAATCCGCGCCAGCAGCCGCCGCTCGCACCACTCTGTCTCAGCCTTGCCTGAAGCTCCATGTGGCGCGGGCACTACCTGCCCGCGTGCTTGCGTTGCCCACGAACTTTCCACGCAGAACCGTTCCGGTTGCCTCCATCCGAAGCAAAGCCTTTTCAATATCGGAAGCAGCCAAACCCAAAGCCCCACCGAGCTGCGAAGCAGTCGTGGGACCGATATGCGTCATCCACCCAGTCACAAGAGTCAGCAACGCTTCATCCCGCGAAACCTCGCCGCATTCGACCTCCGCAAGTTCGTGCTCAAAGGAAGCCGCAGCGAAAAGCGACCGAAAGCTGCGAACTCGTCTCAGCCGCTACCCAATACCGCCGGAGCCTAGCCGGCTGTCCCGAAGACGTCTCTGCCTCAGCCCAGACGCCCACTCCGGCCCGTCCCTGCCGCACGAGCTGTTCGAAAAACATCTTCCACCGACGGTGATAGCTCTGAGAACCGTCGATCGAAGCGCGACTGACACCAGTTCCGCTCCAAATCTTCCGGCAGCGCAACCAGCGTGTGCAGCACATCATGGAGTTCGTCTGCGTCACGCACGTCGGGCCATGCCTCCTCCTGTACCTTCGCGATCGCCTCTGGATCAAGCTTTCCCACTTCTTCCAATACGGACTCGGGCAGCACACGCCGCATCTCCACAGCGCGAGCCCGCCGCTCTTCCAGCGGCGCATCATCCAGGTACGCATACGGATTTGCATTCAGAATCTCGTGTGAGAACTGTGACGGTACCGGCGTATCCACCGCCAGCACGCGAATCGCACCCGACGCCATTCCTCGAAGCAGAGTCTTCAGTCCCTCGACATCCATCGCTTCGGTAAGCACATCCTTCATTACCTCGCCTACAAGGGGATGATCCGGAATCTGCCGCTCGCCCTCGATGTTTTCAAAACATGCAGCAGCATCCGGAAACACCGACGCCAACAAGTCGTCCGACCGGATACGTTGAATCTGTGGCGGCACTTTCTTGCCGTTCTGGAATCGCAAGAGAGCCAAGGCCCGGCTGGCATCCCATCGCCATCGCGTTCCGAAGATCGGAGAATCCAGAGCCGCCTGTTCCAGGATCGGCTGCACCGAATCGGCTTGCAGAAAATGAAAAACATCACCCAGCGGAAAGCTGTGCTGCTCGGCTAACGCGATGTTCAACCCGTTATCCGTCGCCGCCGCTTGCAACTCGAAATTAAATCCGCGGCAGAATCGCTTCCGCAGCGAAAGTCCCCAAGCCTTGTTGATCCTTCCGCCGAATGGCGCGTGAATCACCAACTGCATCCCGCCACCTTCGTCGAAGAATCTCTCCGCAATCACCGTAGTCTGCGTCGGCACATCTCCCAGCACAGCGCGCCCTTGCAGGATGTATTCGATCCCCTGCTCTGCTCCGGAATCATCCAACCCGCAATGTTCTTTGAGCCAGCAAACCGCGGCAGCTACCTCCGGCTGCGTCGCCGAAAATCCTACCGGAGACGTTCCGGGCAGCAACTCGCTGATCTTCTCGCGAAGCTTTCCCACATATTCAGAAAGTTCCTGCGTCCGCGCCGGCGCTTCCCCTCGCCAGAATGGAACACTCGGAGGAGCTCCGTGCGCATCCTGCACCAGCATTCGACCGGAATTCGTCTCGACGCGGTGAATGATCCATGACGTATTCCCCAACAGCATTATGTCGCCGCGATTGCTCTCGACCGCAAAATCTTCATCGACGGTTCCAACCACCACCTGATCCGGCTCTGCCACCACTGTGTAGAGCGCGTTGTCGGGTATCGTTCCGCCACTCGTAATCGCCGCCAGCCGCGCTCCCCGGCGGGCGCGCAGTTTCTTGTTAACCCGATCGCGGTGGATATAGGCCCCATACCGACCGCGCTTCGCCGCAATTCCCTCTGACAACATCTCCAGGATCGAGTCGAACGTCTCCCGCTTCAAATCGCGATATGGATAGGCCCGTCGCGCCAGCGCGAACAATTCATCCTCATCCCATCCGCCAGTTCCTCCCAAATCGCCACCGTCGACCCTGGAGCCGGAGTCGGAAGTAGCGCCAGAATCTTGGACGGTTATCTCGCGCCCATCCTTCCCGCGCTCTGTCCCAGGAAACGCAGCAGGCCGAGTCGTCCCCGCAGCGCAAGCCGCCACAATCTGCTGCGCCAGCACATCCAACGGAGCCTCTGGGATCATCAACCGATCCAAATCCCCACACCGAATCGCCTGCGCTAGAGCCGCGCATTCCATCAAGTCATCGCGAGTCGTCGCGAAGAATCGCCCCTTCGGCACAGCGCCCCGCCAGTGTCCCGATCGCCCTACCCGCTGCAACGCCACCGCAATTGAACGCGGAGAGTTAATCTGCACCGCGAGATCCACGAATCCAACATCAATTCCGAGTTCCAGCGAGGCGGTCGCCACCAGAACGCGAACGCGCCCTTCCTTGAGCTTCGTCTCTGCCGCCAGCCTCAACTTTCTCGACAAACTGCCATGATGAGCCGCGACATTCTCTTCGCCAATTCGCCCGCCGAGTTCATGCGCGATCCGCTCCGCCATGCGCCGGGTATTTACAAACACCAGTGTCGAACGATGCTGGTTGACCAATTCCACCAGCCGATCGTAGATCGCGTCCCACATCTCGTTGGAAGCCACCGGTCCCAGCGGCATTGGAGGAACCTCGACCGCCAGATCAAGCCTCCGCCGATGCCCCACATTCACAATGACCGTGTCCTCGGCTGGCGCTAGGTCGTCGCGGTCCCGGCTTCCAGTCAGAAAGCGCGCAACCTCCTCAATGGGTTTCTGCGTAGCCGACAATCCAATCCTTACCGCACGCCGATGCGTAAGTGCGTCCAGCCGCTCCAGCGACAGAGCTAGATGCGCTCCTCGCTTGTCATCCGCCACCGCATGGATTTCATCCACGATGACCGTCTCAACATCCCGCAGGATTGCCCGGCTCTTGTCCGCAGTCAGCAAGATGTACAGCGACTCCGGCGTGGTCACCAGGATGTGCGGCGGTCGCTTCAGCATCGCCCGCCGTTCGTGCATGAGCGTATCGCCAGTGCGCACGGCTGTGCGAATTTCCGGCATCAACAGGCCTTGCGCACCCGCGAGTGCAAGAATTTCTCCCAGCGGTAGTTCCAGATTTTTCTGGATGTCATTTCCCAAAGCCTTCAAAGGGGAGACATAAAGAACTTCGGTCCGATCGCCGAGAAGTCCAGCCAGCGCCTTACGAACAAGTTGATCGATGCACGCCAGAAACGCGGCCAGCGTTTTGCCCGATCCTGTCGGCGCTGAAATAAGAGTGGTGCGCCCCGCAAGGATGTGCGGCCACCCCTGCTCTTGCGGCTCTGTCGGGGTTCCGAATCGAGACACAAACCATTCGGCTACAAGCGGGTGTGCCCACGCGATAGACTGAGGCATCGACTGCATCGGGACATTCTAATCCGAAATCAAACCTTCGCCAAATGTTCGCTTAGGGTTTACTTCGTGATACCTAGTGTCCTTAGTGGTAAATAGTTGTGACTTATCAGTTCACAGCCGAAGCCGAGGAAAAATGTCTAACCCGCCGATCTGCATGAAATAGGCTTCTGCCCGTTTCACGCCCATCTGATACCCGCGAAAAGCCGCGACTGTATCCTGCAACTCATAGTAGCGATCGGGAGTCTGACTGGCATGTGCATAGCAAGCAGCCCGCTTCGTATCTGCCACTTCAGAAATATCGACGTAATGCGTGGGCGCCGGAAAGGGATTCGTGTCCTCTCCGTCTGAAACTTCGTAATAGTACAAAGCGAACTTATGCTTCAATTGCTTCCAGGATTCATACGATAGATTCGCAATCGCCCGGTGATCCGGATGATTGTCCACCATCCACTGTGTGAACACCGCATCCGGATTCTCAGCCTCAACAATTTTCTGAAACTCCTGATAATGCGCGTTGTCTACAATGGCGTGGCCGTTCGTCTGATTGGCATATGCCGGACGCGCTTTCAGTATCTCGCACGCTTTCTTTGCCTCGGCTGTGCGTACCGTACCCGCTGTTTCCCACGCGCCATCATTCAGATAAAGCAACACCACCTCGTGACCGAGGGCAGTCAATCTAGCGACCATCCCTCCGCATCCATACTCTGGATCTCCCGGATGTCCCCCGGTCACAACAATCTTGCTCTTGCCCGCCGTCGCTGAGTTTTGCGCCCCAGCCAGTGCACCTGCGCCCGCAATCATTCCCGCGCCCTTCATCATCTCTCTTCGATTCATGCCGCTCCTTTTGAAGGTCAGTACTATGGCTGATAAGTTTAAAAGACGTTCCATTCCCTCACCGCGCAATTCATACCAACCCTTCAAAACCCTTGCGCTTCCGGTGATAGAATTCGCAATCCATCTCGATCCTAGGGAGCAAACACTTGAGCTCGCTGCGTTCGCTGGCCACTTATCTTCTGCTGTTCTCTTTTACTTCTTACATCAACGCACAATCAGCCTCCGGGCAAACTCCAGCGCTGGCGCCCACTTCAGGTCCATTGCTCGGATACACGGCGCAAAACTCCGCTCCCGAACGCGAGCTCGAAAAAAAATTCCAGAGCGGGATTCAAGCTGCCAACATTCGCGAAAACATGCGGCGCCTCAGTGCTCGCCCCCACCATGTCGGCTCTCCCTACGACAAGGACAATGCCGAGTGGATGCTGGCCCGCTTCAAAGAGTGGGGATTCGACGCTCACATTGAAAGTTTCGATGTTCTCTTTCCCACGCCAAAAGAGCGCGTACTCGAACTACTCTCGCCCAAACCGTACAAGGCCAAATTGCAGGAGCCCATCCTCGCGATCGACCCTACTTCGAATCAGACTTCAGAACAGCTTCCCACCTATAACGCATATTCGGCCGACGGAGACGTTACCGGCCCTTTGGTCTACGTCAACTTCGGCAATCGCGAAGACTATGAAGAGCTCGACCGCATGGGCGTTTCCGTGAAAGGCGCCATCGTAATCGCTCGATACGGTTCTGGATGGCGCGGCGTCAAGCCTAAAGTCGCTGCAGAGCATGGCGCCCTCGGCTGCATCATATATTCCGATCCGCGCGGCGACGGTTACTTCTTTGGAGATGATTTTCCAACCGGCGGCTGGCGATCTCGCGACAGCGTGCAACGCGGCAGCGTGATGGACACCGATTACCCAGGCGATCCTCTTACGCCGGGCATCGGAGCTACACCGGGAGCGAAGCGTCTTGCTGTGAAAGACGCCAAGACCATCACGAAAATTCCCGTGCTACCAATCTCTTACGCAGATGCGCAGCCCTTCCTTTCAGCGTTACAAGGTCAGATTGCTCCGGAGCCCTGGCGCGGCAATCTTCCTCTCACCTATCATCTCGGTCCCGGTCCCGCGCGCGTTCACCTCAAGGTCACCTCCAACTGGGACACCAAACCACTCTATGACGTGATCGCCACCTTGCCCGGTTCCGCTCCCGACCAATGGGTCGTTCGCGGAAATCATCACGACGCATGGGTGAATGGCGCCGACGATCCCATCGCTGGAATGGCTCCCGAGCTTGAAGAAGCGCGCATGCTCGGCGAATTGCACAAGCAAGGATGGACTCCGAAGCGCACCATCATCTACTGCGCGTGGGACGGCGAAGAACCAGGGCTTCTCGGCTCGGTCGAATGGGTCGAGACCCATCTCGATGACTTGAAAAAGCATGCGGTGCTGTATCTCAACACCGACGGGAACGAACGAGGATTCTTCGGAGCCGGTGGTACTCAGGACCTTCAGCCGATGATCAGCGCGGTAGCGCGGGACATCACTGATCCTGAAAAAAATATCTCGATCTTCGACCGCGCTCACCTGCGTGCGATCTCGCACGCCAAAGATGCCGATGAACGCGGCAAGGTCCGCAAGCTCTCCGACCTTCGCGTCGACGCTCTCGGGGACGGTTCGGATTACACCGCCTTTCAGGACTATGCCGGCATTCCTTCGCTCGACATCGGATTCGGCGGCGAGGATGAGGGCGACCAGTACCACTCCATCTACGACGACTTCTACTGGTACACGCATTTCTCCGACGGAGACTTCGTCTATGGACGCGCGCTCGCCCAGACCGCCGGCACTGCTATTATCCGATTCGCCGATGCGGACCTCCTTCCCTACGACTACACTCCCCAGGCCGAGGCGATTTCTAAATATGAATCGGATCTCGAAAAACTTCTGAAAGATAAGCAGGACGAGTTTACCGAACGAAATCTCGAACTTCAGGAAGGCGTCTTCAGCGCGATCGCCGATCCCCACAAAACAATGTTGCCGCCACCAGTCGAAACCGTCCCTCCCTATATGAACTTCGCGCCGATGAAGAACTCACTCGAGTTGATGAAGAAGAGTGCGGAGCGATACGGCAAAGCCTTGACTAAATTCCGCAGCAACACGGCGCCGGTCTCGCCCCAGGCGCTCAACAAAGTCAACGCCGACCTTCTCGAAATCTCCCGCCTCTTCCTGAACGAGAAAGGCCTGCCGGAACGGCCGTGGTTCAAAAATCAGATCTATGCTCCCGGAGCCTACACGGGATATGGCGCGAAACCGGTAGCCGCTGTCCGCGAATACATGGACGAGAAAAAGTGGACCGAAGCAGATTCTCAAATCCCGATGGTCGGCCAGGTCCTCGAAAAAATCTCCGCCGGCATCAACAAGGCCTCCGATGACCTGGACGCCGCAGTGACATCCAAGCCTTAAGCTGGGAGGAATAAGGAAAACGAGTGCTCCACCAAATTTGCCGGAGCATGCCCTGAGCCTGTCGAAACGGTGGGAGTTTTGATTCTCACGTCAACAACTACTCACGTCTCTGCACAATGCTAAAATCCGGCCGATGCCCAAACTCTCCGCCCAGGCTCGCGCCCGAAAAATCAAACTCCTCTTGTTCGACGTCGACGGAGTCCTCACCGACGGCAAGCTCTTCATCTTCCCTGCTCCCGCCGGGACGCAGCAAAGCGTGCTTGAGCAATCCGCGAAGCACGGCGGCGAGGGCGGCTTCGGTCTTCACAGTCAATCTCTCATCGAGGCGAAAGGTTTCCACGCCCACGACGGTACATCCATCTCTCTCGCGCGTCTGGCCGGAATCCGGACTGGACTGATCACAAAACGCATCTCCGAAACTGTTGCCCTACGCGCGCGTGACCTGAAGCTCGAATTCGTGCGCCAAGGCATTCAGGACAAGCGCACTGCTTTCGAAGAGATCGTCAATGAGGCGGGACTAAAGCTGGACGAGGCTGCCTTTGTCGGCGATGACGTCATCGACCTTCCTGCCATGCGCGCCGGGGGGCTTTCCATCGCAGTCAAAAACGCACGGGCTGAGGTAAAGCAGGAAGCGCACTACATCACGCCTCATGCCGGAGGCGAAGGGGCCCTCCGGGACGCCGTCGAATTTATCCTGAAGGCCCAGGGCAAATGGAAAAAAATAGTGGAAGCCTACATCGGCGAACGAAGCCCCTCAGTTCAGTAACTGGGGAGGAAGAAACTTTGATTGGGTGAAAAGACGCCGAGAGTTGCGAGCCGATGGCTGAAAGCGAACTATAAAAAACCCATCGGATGCTTGCTTGGGGCGTGCTCGGGTCAGCATCCGATGGGCTACCGTTTCTCCCTACTCACCCTGTTGTTTTCAGGAGTATGTGAAGGAATTAGACACCCATCAGCCACCAAGTACCGTCTAATTTTGTAAAACTTTGTAAAACACGGATGTACGAGCCTCACAGAAACGTTTGTTTCATCCAAACTCTCGCCCGCCGAAGACTTCACTTCAGCGCATATAAATTTCCGTCAGTGCCTCCGATGAAAATAGTGCGGTCTACGACCACCGGAGACGAGATAATCGCTCCCATGCTCAACACAGTGTTAAGGCCTGCAACCATGTCATCGTAAAAGTCCGAGCGGTAAATCAACTCCAGATTGGGCGTGTCATCCGCCTTCGTATATTTCGGCCCCTGCTCTTTCATTCCGTCCGTCTCAAATTTCCATTTAGTCGTGAAACCCGCCAAATCGACGGCCAACAAGCGCCCCTGCGTTGAACCGACGTACAACATTCCACCCGCAATCGCTGGGGACGAGTACATGAACCAGTGGTTGATCTTCATGGAATGCTGCATCGCGCCTGATTTCGCGTCGAGGGCGAACAGTGTGCTTGAGTCGGAAGTCACGAAATACACACTTCCATCTTTCACCGCCGGAGACGACACCACCCATGAGCCATTGGTCGGATACTCCCACTTTTTCTGCCCTGTCTTGGCATCAAGGGCGTAGAGATGAGAGTCGCGGCATCCGAAATAAACGACGCCATCCGCTACGGATGCCGAGGACTGGATTCCGATCTGGTTGTTAGTTTCGGGATCTTCGCCAGTTTTGAATCGCCACTTCTCTTTTCCAGTCGCAGCATCCAGCGCGTAGAAATAACTATCCCAACTGCCAATGAACAATGTTCCGGCGTCTATGGCTGGTGACGCATGTACGATGTCGCCGGTTTTGAACTTCCAGTTCAACGCTCCGGATTGCGCGTTCAACGAATAGATGTTTCCGTCCCCGCTTCCAAAAAACACTGCGCCGCTCCACACCACCGGAGATGAGAGATATACGTCAAAAGGATCCGGCATCGTTTCACCCGCTGGCTGCACCCCATGCAAATGCTTTCCGGCAAAGCGGCGCTCGCCGCCGGTTTTAAATTTCCATCTCAACTGCCCATCTGCAGCTCCGACGGCGTAAAAACTCCCGTCATAGGCCGTGAAGTAAACCACTCCATCCGAAACCGCGGGAGAAGAAACAACACGACTCTTCACATCAAACTTCCACTTCTGCTTGCCGGACTCCGCATCCACCGCATACAAATTCCCATCCGTGCTGCCGACGTAAATCGATCCTGTGGAAACCGCAGCCGAGCCGATGATCATCCCCCCGGTATGGAACTTCCACTTCAACTCGCCAAGACTCGCAATACCGGCACCCGGATACACGCCCGTATGCTGCGCGTTGCCTCGAAACATCGACGCATCTTGCCCATACACCGTCAGGGAGCAAGCAACCAGAAAAAATATCGATTGAAAGAAAAACGAACGAAATGCAGAAGAAGTCCGCATATCAGCAATTACCTCGCGACACAAACGACGCCCGAAACAATATCGGTGAGAACCAGAAGGATGAACAGAGTGCAACAGAGATACGAAAAAGGAGTGCCGAATAATGCTCCGCGCGAAGTCGAACCAAGCGGCTGTAGTCAGGCGTTCCCTGCCGTAAATAGAAGAGAGCAATCCCTGGTCTGAAAAATTCTTGAAACGATAGCGCCTACTCAGGCAGCGTGGGCACCTTCGACGAAACCAGTTCCGTAAACCGCTTATCCTTTCGCAGTTCCGCGAATTCGGTGTCCTTGTACACGTTCTTGAAGTCTTTGTAGCCCTCTTCCATCGCCTTCCTCAGATACTCAAGCGATCGGTCCGAAAATCCCATTTTCGCGTACAGTTTCGCCACTGTGTAATCGTAATGAGCGCGATCTTCGGGACTCGGCAACTGCGCCTGCACACCGCCTCGCGATGTCCTCTCAAACACGTTCGGATCAAGTTCGACCGCTTTTTGATAGGCCAGAACCGCGGGCTCGAATTCCTTCTTCGAGAACAGCGCTGCACCCAGATTGCTGAAGAACGACGCTGAAGTGGCGTCAATTGCAATGGCCCGCCGGTATTGCTTCACAGCCGGACCATACTTCCGCTGTTCATAAAAGACGACGCCCAGGTTGTTGTACGCATCTGCGAACTGCTTATTTGCTTTGATCGCTTGATCGAACGACTTCTTCGCCTCACGGTAACGCTGCATCATTAGTTCGGTGATCCCGACCTTATTCAGCAGACTCGCGGAGTGCGGTTCCTTCTCCAGCGCGGAGCGATAATAGTCGAGCGCGTCGAGGTAAAGCTTTTCCGCGCGAAGCTGGTCCGCTCGCATCTCCAGGTCAGCGACCGTCGCGTCGTTCGCAGGTGGATCGATACTCCGAATTAGTGGCGGCTTGATTTGGACTTGCTGTGCGTGAGACGCGGCCGGAAGCGCAATGAAACCCAGTGTGGACAGCGAAGCAATTACCAGGAGACGTTTCGGGAAGAAAGCCACGGTACACCCCCCAAATGCTAGCGGACTTATTCTGGCACAGTTTTAGGCGGTCGGCGATGATTTTCGGTAACCTGCCGTAACAGCGTTCTAACCCCTGTCACGGCCGAACAGCTGGCACCGCGGGCGAAGCAACCGACGCCTTGCCCCTATTGATGCGGCGTATCCTGGCCACCCTCGGCTGGTGGTTTAGACTCCGGAGCCGAACCTTTGTCATCTTTGAACATCCCGGCAATCTTCCCGAAGAAACCCTTCTTTTTCTTAGGTTCCTGAGGGTTAGGATTATTCGAGTTTTGGGCGTTTGCCTCTTGGGGTGGAGGCTGCACCACGGGGGTCTTATCCCCGCCGAAAAGCCGGGAGAAGAATCCTTTCATTCCTGCCTGCTCATCGCAGGTATCGCGCGGCTCAGTCCCGGCCACGAACGCCGAGACATAGTCATCGGTGCAATTGGGGGTTGCGAGCCTGTTCGTGGCCTTGTCCAACTGTACGTCCACTACCCCAGATGGCTGAGAGAACGGCTTCATGTCGGAATATTGCGATAGCTTCGAGGCCCGCTTCATGAACTCCGCCCAGATCGGCGCTGCCGTCTGCGCTCCGCTCAACCGCAGGTCGCTGTAATCGTCATACCCCACCCACACGATGCACAGAAGATTCGAGGTGTATCCGGCGAACCATCCGTCGTGGGAACTTCCAGTCTTTCCCGCCGCAGGCGGCGTGAATCCACGCAGCCGGACGGCGGTGTAGCCCAACCCATTGTTGATGACGCCCTCCATCATGTTGGTCATGACGTAGGCAATCCTGGGGTCTATCACCTGCTTGCGGTCGGTTGTGTAGTTGGCGATGACATCGCCTTTGCCATTCCGCACCGAACGCAGCAGGCTCGGCGACAACTTCTCTCCGTTGTTCGCGAATGTCGTGTAAGCTCCCGCCATATCCAGGGGCGACGCGTCGTACGACCCTAACGCCATCGCCGGCGTAGCCTTGACCGAAACGATCCCGGCCGACTTCGCAAGGTCGGCAACTTTGTCGTAGCCTACTTCCTCGGCCACTTTCACGGTCGCGTTGTTCAGCGACATAGCGAGTGCGTACCGCAGCGTCACATCCCCGTGATATTCCTCTTTATAATTTCGTGGTTCGTAGATCTGGTCGCCGTACGCAAAGCTCGTCGGCGCGTCCGTCACCGTCGATGCGGGGGTGATTACCGTCTGCGATCCGTCGAGCGCCGTATTCATCGCCGCGGCATACACGAACGGCTTAAAGATCGATCCCGTCGGCCTCTTCGCCACCGCATGGTTGAGCTGGCTGAATCCGTAGTCGCGTCCCCCGACCAGCGCCAGCACAGCTCCGGTATGCGGATCGATCACCACCAGCGCTACCTGCGCTTGCGGTCCCGGCAATATTTTCGTTTCATATTTCTTGCCAACCTTCACCTTCTTGGTCCGCAGCTTTTTCACTTGGTCATCGACCAGTTTGATCCCGCTCTCCACCGCTTGCGCTGCGACCTTCTGCAGGTCCGGATCGAGCGTCGTGTAGATGCGATAAGCAGAGTCATTCAGATCCGTCTCGCTGAACTTGCTGGTCAACGATGTCGCGCACCATGTCCACGAAGTAAGGCGCGTCGCTCGACTCTACGTTCGGCGGTGCCAGCTTCAACGGAGTCGCCTTCGCCTTGTCGTCCTGTTCTTTGGTGATCGCGTGCGTCTCGACCATCGCGTCGAGCACAAGGTTTCGCCGCTCGAGCGCGCGCTCCGGATGCCGGTACGGCGACAACCGGCTCGGTCCCTGAATAATTCCGGCCAGCAACGCCGCTTCCGGCAGCGAAATGTCCTTCAGCTCCTTATTGAAATAGGACCGCGAAGCCTCGGCGAAGCCGCTGATCCCGAAAGATCCGCGCTGTCCAAGATTCACCCAGTTCGCATAGAACTCGAAGATCTGCTGCTTCGAAAACTTCTGTTCCAGTTCCTCGGCAATCAGCATCTCCGTTAACTTCCGCTTGATCGCCTTCTCCGGCGTCAGAAAGAATCCGCGCGCCAACTGCTGCGTCAGCGTGGATCCGCCCTGCGCCCGCCTCTGGTGGACGACGTCTTCCCATACTGCTTCGAGCGTCCGGCCAAAGTTGATTCCGCTGTGCTCGAAAAACCGCCGATCCTCGATCGCCAATACCGCCTGCACCATGACAGGAGGAATGTCGTTGTACTTCACCACCTGCCGCTTTGATCTCTGCTCCGCGTCGAAGAGTGCCGTTACCAACTGCGGCTCCAGTTCGTACGCCGAAAGTTCGGTGCCGCGGCTCGTAATGCGGCTCACCTGGCCGTCTCCGATCGTGATACGCGCCGGCTCGGGGCTGTGATACGACTCTGGCCCCGGAGTGATCTCGACGCCGCCGCTCCCCAGATGGAAAGTCCCCAGCTTCGACTCTCCGTCTCTTTCCGAATAACCGGCTCGCCGCAGATCTGCCGCAATCTCCCGCCCTTCGATCTTTTCTCCCTCGTGTATCACCCGCGGAAGGGCGTAAATTTTCGCGGAATTCGCGAACACCGGCGTCCGGAATCGCTTCTCGATGATCCGGTCATACTTTACGTAGTAATAGGAAAAGAAGGCGGTTACCGAAACGGCCAGGATCACAAACACAAGAAGCGCCGCCCGCATCAACGGGTCCCGGGGCAGCCAGCGCACTCCTGCGACCGACGGTTCTTCGTTTGCCTTTGGAATCCTGATCTTGATCGTCACAGTTTGGGCGCTCTCGATGATGTTAACTGTTTTGACAGTTTACGCCCTTGGAATGTTAGTTACCTTCAGACGTCTGGGAGCGCGAAAAGGTTTTCGGATCCACCTTTTTTGCTTCGGAAGAAACCCTGTGTCTCCTGCAGAAGCAACGCCTCGCGCACGACCAGCCGATACTTCATTGTACCTCTCGCGCCAGAAACAAAAAGAGACCTGCAGGATATGCAGGTCTCTCAGCTGTCAATACCTCACCTATAGCCTAACCTCGTCTAGTTCGTCACCGCGAAAGCGAATGGGCTGGCCGTTAAATCCGCTCCATGAGACAGGGCGCCGGTTGTCGGATTCGCCACCAGAGCAGTCATCTGCGCCCCGCTCGTTGCACAAATCATGGCAAGACCTGCTTGATCAAACTGGCATAGCGTCGAAACCGGCAGTGAACTGAACGGCGACCCCGAAATGCTCGTTAACGAGCCAGTGGTCGTATCGATCTGAAACCCTTCGAGCGGCGCTAACGTCGACCCCAGAATCTCCGGCAAGTAGACAAACTTTCCGTTCGGCGAGATCGTTACATCGTACGGCGCGGCCGCGGTCACAAATGGCGAGCCCGCTACTGGAGTAGGTACGCCGGTAATCGAGTTGATTGAGTAAACGTAAACGTGATTGTCAGTAGCGGAACCGCCTTGATCCTGAATCTCCTGGACGCCCAACAGGAATTCTCCAGTCGGCGTGGCTCGCACCTGCGCGATGGACAGGTTGAAAGGAGAGCCGCTCAGTTGCGTCAGCGCTCCAGTCGTCTGGTTAATCGCGAAACCGGCGACTCCGGACGAAGGCGACAGCTGACCAACATATAGAAACTTTCCGCTCGCATCGACCGTCATGATGTCCGCCGCAATAAATCCGGTCGTGTACGGTGAGCCTGCGGTTTCGGTCAGGGCTCCGGTTGTCGGATCAATCTGAAATACCCATATGTCGTTGGTCGCCTCGCTGCCTACAAACAAGAATCGACCCTTCGGATCGCTCCAGGCACCGTCAGTGGTGCCGCCGCCAGTGGTCTGGAAAGGGCTGCCCGGTATCGCCGTCAAAGCACCCGTAGAACGGTTGACGCTGAAGCCCTGAATCGTCGTGTCTCCCATGGGGAGATACACAAATTGTTTATTCACGATCGTCATGTTGTCGGCGAAGCCCGACGGAATAGTGGGAGACGTGTAACCTGCCAGGTTGGCGAATGTTGACCCGCTGTAACCCGCAGCTTGCAGGGTCGTTCCGCTCAAGAAATAGGTCAAAACGGCCGAATTCGCCGCGGAGATGGTGGCGCCCGAGCCCGTGCCTCCACCGATGCCGGATCCTGAAGGCGAACAAGTGGAATTACCGAAGGTGACACCGCACTTGTAATGACCGCCGCAACCACTCAGCCACACCGTACCCACCAACACAGCTGCTCCAAGAACGGCTCGAAGACGTGATGCCATGAACTTCCTCCACCGGACGATTCTTAACGCGACTGTTTCCTGCCGATGGTAGGTCTGGCGTAATAGGGTGACAAGATTACCAATGTCATACGGGAACCGGCGGACTGAAACTCTCCCCATTGTCCTTGCGATTTTTCCCACAAATGTCATGCCCCATCAGTGCGGAAGTCATGGCACAAGAAAAAAGCGCGCCCTGAAGGCGCGCGATCTCGACACCACAAATTTCGTTTCGACTACTTTCGCTATCTCCCCAGGTTACCGCTCGAAGGAGTGAAGTGTAACGTCAGGTTATATCCAGGCAGGTTCACAGGTACGGTGTAGTCTGCGCCGACGTACACTGCAGGAGCCCCAGGCGTTCCGATCCTCTGCACCGTCACCTGCTCGGGAGCGAGCGTAATTGAATGCTCTTGCGCCCTCTTCATGACAGACTCAAGCAGTTGCTGGTCCGTCGTGTGCGGATTCGATCCGCCCACCATTGCGATATCGCGCAAATCATCCTGAAATGAATAATTCGTCATTTCCGGAGGGATGATCTGGAATCCGCAATAGACCGCGGCCACGATTGCCAGAAATCCGATCAGTGCCTTAAGTGTTCCCATGTCCCGTATCCGCTCAGCGGGACAGGCATACCCTCACCCAGCCCTGCCGAGCAACTCCTG
The DNA here is from genome assembly GCA_963712365.1 of uncultured Acidobacteriota bacterium. Classification (GTDB taxonomy): domain Bacteria; phylum Acidobacteriota; class Terriglobia; order Terriglobales; family Acidobacteriaceae; genus Sulfotelmatobacter. The sequence goes on along the minus strand of CAVQHO010000011.1, from coordinate 1,106,043 downwards.
AAAATGTTCGACGATCGCGGAAATCGTAACATCGCGCATTTCACGAGTCGAACGTAAAACGACCTCGACGGTACCTTCGGTAACCTTCTTCCCGACCGTGATTCTAAAGGGGATCCCCACCAGGTCCGCATCCTTGAACTTCACTCCCGGCCGCTCGTCCCGATCATCTAATACGACATCAAATCCTGCGGCCTCCAGCCTCTTCGCAATATCTTCGGCAGCATTCTTGACCGCTTCATCCTTCACATTCACCGGCGCGACAACGATCTCAAACGGAGCAATAGCTGAGGGAAGCCAGAATCCATTCTCGTCATTCCCCTGCTCGACCGCGGCAGTCAGGATGCGCTCAATGCCGATTCCATAACAGCCCATGATCGGCATCACTTCTTTACCGTTCTTGTCGAGCACCCGGGCTCCCATCGCTTCCGAATACCGGTAGCCGAGTTTAAAGATGTGCCCGATCTCCACCGCCGTATCGATCCGCAACGGCTTGCCACAATTCGGACATGCCTCTCCCGCCGTCACCGCGCGCAAATCCGCGTACGCCGTCGGGACGAAATTCTTGCCGGGGGTGAGATTCTTCAGGTGATAGTCCTCTTTATTTGCGCCGGCGATTAAGTTGGCCCGTCCCTCCAGTGCCTTGTCGACCAGAAGCACTGGTTTGACTCCAAGCTTCGACAGATCAGGAGCCCAATCGATCCCCATCGGACCCAGATATCCGGCCGGAGATTTGAATAACGCCTTGATCTCTCCCTCGTCCATCGGACGAGTCGCAGTCCCCACGGTCCCGTTAAACTTGGCCTCGTTCAGTTGATGATCGCCCCGCATCAACACCACGATCGCTCGCGGAGCTTTCCTCCCTTTCTCATCAACCTCATCCGCCATGTATGCCAGGGTCTTGATCTTGTTCTTCGGAGATACTCCGAGGAACTTCGCGACATCCTCGATCGTCTTCTGGCCGGGAGTGTGCACCTCGAGCGGATTGCCGTCACCCTCCGCCGCAAGATCGGCCACGCTCTCCAGCTTCGATGTCGCCTTCTCCATGTTTGCTGCGTAGTCGCACCCGTCGCAGCTCACAATCCTGTCTTCGCCTGCCGGAGTGCGCACCATGAACTCGTGTGATTCCTTGCCGCCCATCGCGCCCGAGTCCGCCTCGACCACCATGTACTTCAGCCCGCAACGATCAAAAATGCGGCAATACGCCTCGTAATGTTTCTTATAGGAAACATCGAGCGCAGCCGCATCAATATCGAACGAGTAGGAATCCTTCATCATGAACTGCCGCACGCGAAGCAGCCCCGACCTCGGACGCGGCTCATCCCGGAACTTCGGCGCAATCTGATACCAGATTTGCGGCAACTGCTTGTAGCTGCGCAGTTCCTTCAAAGCAATCGAGGTCATAACCTCTTCCTCAGTCATACCCAGCGCCATATCCGCGCCCTTGCGGTCCTTGAGGCGGAAAAGGTTCTCGCCCATCAGCGCCCAGCGCCCGGACACCTCCCATATCTCCCGAGGATGCAGAGCCGGCAGATAAAACTCTTGCCCGATCTTGTCCATCTCCTGCCGCACAATCGCCATAATCTTGTTGAACGACCGGTTTCCCAGGAAAAGATACGAATAGATTCCAGCCGCAAGCTGCCTGATGTACCCGGCCCTCACCAGGAATTTGTGCGAAGCAACCTCCGCGTCCGCAGGCGCCTCGCGCAATGTAGGAATAAACAGCTCAGACCAACGATGCATAAGTGAATTTCTCGCTTGAAAGAAGAATCCTAGATTGTAAATGATGAATCACGAATCATCGCTGCCAGCGGCACCGCAAACAAATTGAAAAAAGAAGAGAGAGAGAGAGAGAGAGAGAGAGAGAGGAAAAAAAGAGAAAAGAAGAAGAAGGAAAGAAGCGGTTTTCCTTAGTGGACCTTCGTGTCCTTTGTGGTGAATGATGTTAAGCAGTAGCAGCGAACCTACGCAGCCAGTGACTTCAAAATCTCTTTACCCAACTTCTGCGCCTCCCCGAAAAACTTCTGATATTCGATAAACATCCGGTTCAACTCCAGCGCCTTATCCGTCGATGGATGTTTTCGCAGAATCATGTCCCGGACGTGCACGGGATTCGGCAGCGTAGCGTCCTCGGTAAGTTCTTCCAATGCAGTAGCAGGATCGTAGTGATACATGCCGCTCATTGTACCCCTGTGTTCAAGATCTCACCGCCCGAACTCTGCTGCCGATTGGACCCAAGACGTTAGGCGAAATAACAGTGTCGATCGTTAACATCGTCCGTCGAAAAGTCGAACACTACATCAACTCAATTCCCCAGAGATCGTGTAGATGTACGATCCCCTCCAGTTTCAATCCCTCACCCACGACCATCAGCGAAGTGATCTTCTTCTCTTCCATGATCGCGAGCGCCGTCGCTGCGAACTCTCCCTTGCCGATGGCCTTCGGATCCCGCGTCATCGCCTCACTAGCCGTAAGATCCATCACATCTTTGCCGCGCTTCTCAAGCAGGCGCCGCAGATCCCCATCGCTAACGATCCCCACCAGCTTTTCGCCTTCGATTACTGCGGTGACACCCAATTTCTTTCGCGACATTTCATAAATCACCTCCGGCATCTTCGCATCCGGAGCCACGCAAGGCAGTGCTTCGCCTGAATGCATCAGAGATTCCACCCGAGCCAACCGCTTCCCCAACTTCCCTCCGGGGTGCAGGTTGGCGAAATCCTCTTCCTTGAATCCCCGCTGCTCGCTTAAAGCAACCGCGAGCGCATCCCCAAGCGCCAGCATGGTCGTAGTTGAAGCAGTAGGAGCCAATCCCAATGAGCATGCCTCGCGCGCGACGGAACAATCCAGAGCAACGTCTGCGGCAGCTGCCAGGGTCGAGATCTTAAAATCCTTGCTATTCCCAGCATCCTGGCGATGCCGAGGATTTTTGTCATCCCGAGCGAAGTCGAGGGACCTTGTGTTACCCGCCCCCGGACCGACTGCCGGACTCTGCTCGCGCGTATCCCGAGCATTTCCGCAGATCTCATCTCCGGTCATCGAGATCAAAGGCACGCGCAATCGCTTGATCGTCGCCAGCAAAGCGAGAATTTCCTCTGTCTCCCCGCTTGCCGACAGCGCCATCACCACGTCGCCCTTCACGACCATTCCAAGATCCCCGTGCAGCGCTTCCACCGGATGCAGATACAACGCGGGAGTTCCCGTAGAACTCAAAGTGGCAGCAATCTTCCGCGCGATCAGCCCGCTCTTGCCCATGCCGGTCACGACGATCCGGCCCGCGCAGCACGCCATCAGTTCGACAGCCTGCTCAAACGCGACCGCCATCGGCCCCGCAATACGATCGGCCAAAGCCCGCAGAGCCTCTGCCTCGATCCGCACCACGTTCTCGCCTGTATGTTTCATCCGCTCGCAAGTAGAAACGAAGGATGTTAGCACGCACGGATGAAACTCATGCGCACGGCTTTCTCCTCCCGCAGAATTACGCCCATTGTTACCGCGGATGAAGCAGACACTGCGGGCAATGAACACAGCCACCACCAATCGTCACAGAGAACCCAATTCCCAAAGGGGACGCGTCTTCATCGCGGCTTTTTTTTAAAAGCAATCTTGGTGGGAAGAGCCAGAGAGTTGCGGAAGAACTCCTCAGCGAAGGTCGACTTGGCGGAAAAATCGATCTGCGAAAAACTTTCTTGCGAAACAGCCTAATAAAAGCGCCTCAATAAAAGTCACTTTTGGTGGGAACAGCGGCTCTAGAGCTGGCGATAACCGCCCAAAGGAAATTGGGCCTTAGCCCTGTGAAGTGCCCACCCCGTGTTCATCCACTCGGATAGCTATCAAGGCAGCGTTTTCTACACTCCCTAAGTCATGCGATTAGGATCACAGACCTTCCCAGCCCACACAGTTACCGTTGGTGTGAATACGCGCGAGCGTTGAAGTCGCGAACGGGAACTTTGTTCGCATCCCATTCGTAAATTTAACTATGCGGAGATTGGTCGACAGCTTCGGCCAGGTCCTGGGCGCCATGTGGGCACACAAGCTGCGCTCCTTCCTCACCATGTTTGGCATCGCGTGGGGCGTTGGATCGCTGCTGCTGCTAGTTGGATTAGGAGAGGGTTTTCGCGCGGGAACCGCGAAGGGGCTCGCGAGCTTCGGCGAAGATCTCATGCAAATGTACAACGGCCGAGTGCCCGCGGTCGGCGGCAGCCAGCTTTCCTCTCGCCAGTACTACCTGAATTATCAGGACTATCTCGATATTCGCAATTCGCCCTATGTTCGGGATGCAGCCCCCGTACTCTACCGCGGCGATCTTCGCCTGGTAAGCGAGTTCGGCAGCAGCAACGGCTACGTGGACGGCTCCGAGCCGCAGTTCTATGACATTCGCTACCAGCCCATTGAACAAGGCCGCTGGCTCAATTGGAGCGACGAACTTCAGCGCAACAATGTCTGCGTCATCGGCAGCGAATTCATTCGCATCCTTTTTCCTGGTCGCCCCGTAGTTGGCAGCAGGATCCTGATCAATGGCGTTCCCTTTCAGGTGATTGGGACGATCAAGAAAATCGGCCATGGCGACAACGCCGACCTCAATATGCGGCTGGTGATGCCATTCACGACCATGGCCACCTATTTTCCGCTCAAGGGAGAAGGCAACGCGAACGCGATCAAATATGTCGTCTATCAGCCCGCCACGCGAGCGCAACACGCGCAAGCCAAACTAGCGGTCCGCAGAATCGTCGCCCGTAATCACAGTTTCGACCCTGAAACGCCCGATGCATTCGACGATTGGGACTCTATCGCCAATGCTGAGATGGTCGGCAAGATTTCCGACGCCATGGATGCCTTCCTTGGAGCAGTCGGCTTAGTCACGCTCGCTCTCGGTGCAATGGGAGTCGTGAACATCATGTTGGTCTCGGTGGCGGAACGCACCCGCGAGATCGGTCTGCGCAAAGCTCTCGGCGCCACCCGCACCAGCATCCTGTTCCAGTTCTTCATGGAAGGACTGATGCTCACTGCAATTAGCGGCGGCATCGGAGTGGCAACCGCGTATGGCGTCACCAGGCTTTTCGGACTGGTGCCGCCCATCGATGGATTCGAGTTGCCTCACATCTATCCGGCGACCGCCGCGCTTGCTGCGGGAAGTCTGGCCGCAGCCGGGATTATCGCCGGGCTGTATCCCGCACGGCGCGCAGCGTTGCTCACGCCGGTCGAGGCGCTCCGCCAGGAGTAACCCCATGATTCTGGCGAAAGACGTGCTCTCGGAAGCCTACCGCGCTCTTCGCCAAAATCGCCGGCGTAGCGCGATAACTATGCTGGGCATGGCTTGGGGAATTGCCACCGTCGTATTGTTGCTAGCCTATGGCACGGGTTTCTCAGCCGCCATTGTCAACATATTCAGGGCCTATGCCAGCATGCAGGCTATGGGCATCTCGGGCGGACGTACGTCAATGCAGGCCGGAGGAAGCAAAGCTGGTACCAGTATTCGGCTCACCAACGACGACATCGATCGTGTTCTGACCAACGTTCCGCAAGTCATCCGCATTACTCCGGAATCCTTTTACGAGGCCCCCGTCAGCTACGAAGGTCGTTCTTATACCTGGACTGTCAGCGGCAGCAATTCCCCGGTGCAAGAGATTCAGAATCTCCAGGTCGATGTCGGACGTTTCTACAGTCCCGAAGATTCGCAGTTGCGGGCCCGCGTCTGTGTGCTGGGCTCAGAGTCCAAGGACAAACTCTTCTCCGGCCGCTTCGCCCTTGGAGAGACGATTCGCGTCAACGGCATCCCGTACGAAGTGATCGGAGTGCTGAAGCCAAGGCCGCAGCAGGGCGAAGCCAACAGCATTAATCGCATCGTGTATGTCCCGTTCCCAACCCTCAGCGACTTCCGTGACACGCACTTTATCGACATGATCTGGGTCGACTTTCTCGGATTCGACTACCAGGGAGTCGAGAGGTCGGTTCGCAATACCCTGGCGGCGCAACACGGCTTCCGTCCCGATGACAAACGCGCTCTCCGTGTTTTTAGTCTGATGGAGCAGCTTTCGCAATTTCGCATCATCAGCATTGCCCTCCAGGTATTGCTCGCCTTCATCGGCACGCTGACTCTAGGTATCGGCGGAGTAGGGCTGATGAACATCATGTTGGTGAGCGTCACGCAGCGCACCCGTGAGATTGGTATAGAGAAGGCTATGGGCGCCTGCCGCCTCGATATTCTTTTGCAGTTCCTCGCCGAAGCGCTGGCGATTACGCTCTTCGGAGGCCTGCTAGGCATCATCCTCGCTTACATCGTTTCCTTCTCCGTCGGGAACCTCACCTTTTACAGCGCGCTGGCCCAGCACGGAGAAATGGGCGACATCCGCCTCGTGATCTCACCAGCAAGCGTACTGGTTTCTACCGCGATCCTAACTCTTGTTGGGCTGGTCAGCGGGATGATCCCAGCCATCCGAGCTTCACGTCTGGATCCGATCGAATCATTGCGCTACGAATAAGCTCACGCCACTGACACCGAATGTTTTTACAATCCCGAACACTGAGAAGTCACTGACCCTGATCATCGCCACGCAACATGAAACAGTTATGATGTGCGTTGCGCAAAGCGATGCAATGCGAATTCGCGTCCGGCCCGACTCTTACCTGCGGAGGAAACATGTTTCGATTTTCTTTAGCCATTGCACTTCTCGTTATCGGCACGACGTTCAGTCCGGCTCAACCGTCCCTACCCGCAAGCTTTCAGGCGAGAACGATTCACAGCCCGGAGGGCGCGGACATCTTCGTGCGCTGGGGCGGGAAAGGTCCAGTGGCTCTGCTTATTCACGGCTACGCGGAGAATAGCGATTCGTGGGCTCCCCTGGCAGAAGATCTCATGAAGGACCACACCGTTGTTGTGCCCGACCTGCGTGGGATTGGGAAATCATCCAAACCGGAAGGCGGTTACGATAAAAAAACACAGGCTAAGGACATTCGTGCGGTCGTGACCGCGCTTGGATACGACAAAACCTTCGTTGTCGCGCACGACATCGGAAACATGGTGGCCTATGCCTACGCTGCCACGTATCCGGACAAGGTAGAACGGTTGGTTGTGATGGACGCTCCAATTCCAGGCATTGAACCTTGGAAGGAGATTCTCCTGAACCCCGGCGTTTGGCACTTCAACTTCCACGGTCCTGACGCCGAACGGCTTGTGGCTGGCCGCGAGCGTATCTACTTGGATCGCATATGGAATGACTTCACCGCCGATCCTTCCAAGCCCGACGAAGCCACTAGAAACTTTTTCGCTGCCACCTACGCGCAGCCTGGTGGTATGCGCGCCGGGTTCGCTCAGTTCACTGCTTTTTCTCAGGATGCGAAGGACAACCACGTCTTCGAGCAGGTGAAACTGACCATGCCCGTATTAGCGGTCGGCGGAGAAAAGTCCTTCGGTCCGCTGCAAGCGGTGATCATGCGACACGTGGCGACTAACGTCCAGGAAGCAGTGATCGCAGGTTCCGGACACTGGCTCATGGAGGAGCGTCCTGCTCAAACTGTGACGCTTATTCGTAACTTCCTCGACTCACCGAAAGTCTCCGCACCGGCCGCCTCAGCCTCAAGTGACCTCGGCGAAAAGCGTCTCACCCCCGCCGAGTACCAGTTTCCACAGCACGGAAATCCGGGCACCGGCAGTTCCGGCATCCGAGGGATTTCGACCGTGGTACTAAAAGGTGATCCGAATCAGGAAGGCCTGTACACAATCATGCTTCGTGTGCCGGCGCATACCAAAATCGCAGCGCACTCTCACAAGGACGATCGGATCGCCACCGTTATCTCTGGCACTTGGCACATTGGCTACGGAGAAAAGTTCAATGAGGCAAAGCTGAAAGCACTTTCCCCGGGCACCTTCTATACCGAACCACCAAGTGAGGCCCACTTCGCTGAAACGGGCGACGAAGATGTGGTCGTCCAGATCACCGGCTTCGGTCCCTCTTCAACAGATTACCTCGACCCTACGCAAGACCCCCGCAAAAGCAAATCCGAATAAACCGCAGTTGAACCGGCCCGCAACCTCCGGATGGCTGACAACCTGACCCAAGCTCGCGGACGTTGAAATTGGAATGATTAGAGGTGGGTTACGTGGCGAGTTCGACGTATCTGTATCTTCGTGAGGCGAACGACAGGGAAGTGAATGTCGGCCAGACTTATAAGTTCTCCGGAGGGAAAGTAATATCGCTTCACTAAGAAGCGCGAGTGCCCGACATTCAGAGTTATGATGGTCTCGTATTCGGCTGGTTGTCCTTCATAACTTCTCACCGGAAAGTGCGTTCCGACAAACCAAGTCAGTATTTCTTTGTTCTTCAAGGGATTGGTGCTGGATACGACTTCCGCTTTTTTTACCCCGCCCAGCGTACTAACTTGGAAGTAGTCGAGAAGAACCTTCGCTTGGCGGAATCAGTTTCGGCGTCTGTGTTTTCGTTACGAAAGGCGGATGGACATTCACGAGGCGTTTCTCTCTCCGGACGCGCTCTGATCTGCTGGCTTTCGTACGATTCGATTGGATGGCGGGGTGGAAGTTAGCTCTGTCCGTAATTCATTGACTCGCCGCACTTTGGCCCCCTAATATGGTCGCGGTCAGAGCGAGCTCCTACATTGATCGGCCAAACGATCTCGCATTACCGCATCGTCGAGAAGCTCGGGCGCGGCGGCATGGGCGAGGTCTACCTGGCTGAGGACAAGCGGCTCGACCGGAAAGTGGCGATTAAGTTTCTCCCAGCAGAAGTCGCGACCGATGAGCGCGCCAAACAACGTCTGCTGCGAGAGGCCAAAACCGCAGCCACTCTCGATCACCCGAATATCTGCGCTATCTATGAGGTCGGCGCAGGAGGGCAGCCACAGCTTCATTGTCCTTCAGTACATCGAAGGGGAGACCTTGGCTTCGAGGCTCAAGCGACATCTGCCAGATTTGCGCGAGGCGCTCGCGATTGCGGCACAGGTTGCCGATGCCCTGAATGAAGCGCACGCGACACGGCATTATTCATCGCGACATCAAACCGGAAAACATCATGCTCACAACGCGCGACCAGGTCAAGGTGCTCGATTTCGGTCTGGCAAAGGTGATGCGCGATTCGAGCGTCATCGGAGCAGACACCGCAAGCATGTTGAGCATCCCGGGAATGGTGATGGGCACGGTGCCCTACATGTCGCCTGAGCAGGTGCGCGGCGAGGAGTTGGATTGTCGCAGCGATATCTTCAGCTTCGGCAGTGTGCTCTATGAATTGCTGAGCGGGCGGCGTCCCTTCGAAGCGAAGAGCGCGGCAGAGGTCATTTCCGCAATCCTGACCACCGAACCTCCGCCGATTAGCCGCTCCAGCCTCGGCCATAGCGGCAGCGCCGAGGAGCAATTGATTCGAAAATGCCTTGAGAAGGATGCAGCGCTCCGCTACCAGACGATGGGCGATTTGATCCCGGACCTGCAGCAAATCCGCGCGCGAATACGAAAGCGGACAGGTTACCCCGGGGGCCGGAACCATGACTGTAAGGCCGGAGACAATCACCGGCGACAAAGGCGGAAGATTTCGCGTTTCAAGGCTTGGACTAGTCCTTACATCCCTCGCGCTAGTGTTGGTCGCGGCCGGCGTGTGGTTCTTCTCAGTTCGAAGCCTGAAGCGCACACCTGCGGCGGGCTGTCATGTCCGCCAACCCCGTGGCCTACGACGCCTACATGCGCGGAAAGGTCAACGTCAGCAGCGAGAATCCAGACGATAATCAATACTGCCATCAAACTATTCGAGCAGTCGGTAGCGGCTGACCCAAACTTCGCCGCTGCCTATGCCGAACTGGCCCGCGCCTACACTATCAAAGCACGTTATTCCGCGACCGCAACGGAGAAAAAAAGTTGTATGAGGATGCTGAAGTCGCTGTGAATAAAGCGCTCGCGATCGACCCCAATCTGGCGGAGGGTCATTTTGCGCGTGGTCTTGATGTTGTGGACGCCCTACAAGCGCTTCCCTCACGAACAAGCAATCCAATCGTACCGTCGCGCAATCGAATTGAATCCCAAATTTCGATGAAGCGCATCATCAACTGGGATTTATCTACCTTCATATCGGCATGCTCGACAAGGCACAGCAAGAGATTGAAAAGGCATTAGACGATCAATCCGGGCAACACTCTGGCGCGCTACCGCTTGGGCGTCATCAATATGTGCCGAGCCAATTACGAGGAGGCCTTTCAGATCTTCAATAGCACGCCGCTCGAACAAACCCTGACTCCTGGCATTTTATACATCCAACGCTTTATTCCGGCTGGGGCGGAACGAAGAAGCCTCGGCGATAATTGAGCAAGTTCTTCAAAGACTATCCGAAAGATGAAGGCGGGATGGTTACCAGCGTGAAAGCCATGATGCTGGCCAAGGCCGGCAAGAAACGGAAGCAGAAGCCACGATCCAGCACGCTGATCGAGATCGGCCGGGGTTACGCTCACTTTCATCACACGTCTTATAACATCGCTTCCGCTTACGCTCTTATGAATCAGCCAGAGCAAGCGATGAAATGGTTGCAAGTGACTGCCGATGAGGGCTTCCCTTGCTACGCACTTTTTGAAGGGGATGCTAACTTGGACAACCTGAGAGAAGACCCGCGGTTTATTTCATTCATGGCGACACAGAAGCAACAGTCGAAGCATTTCGCCGCATTGTGACTGCAGGATAAAATCAAGCAGTAGACACAACGTCCTCACGCCTTGGAAAAGACGCCGACCCCGACATCCCTATGCTGATCCTTACGATTTAACTTCAGGTCGCCGCAACGCGTCGGCTCTCAGGCCCCCACTCACCGGGCCGAACCTGTGTATAATCAAGCCGCTCTTACCCCCCGAAGCATTCCTTTTATTCGTAGAAGAAAAATCCTGTTCAACGACGGAGGACTTCGTGAAATACATCATCAGTTGGAATGAACGCCCGCAGGGATCGCCCGCCGAATACGAGAAGGCTCAGACCCGCATCCTGGAGGTTTTCGGACAGTGGAAGGCACCCGCCAACTTCAAAATCGAATTCTTCGTAATACGCGTGGGCGATTGGGGAGGATATTTGCTCGTGGACTGCGACGATCCACTAGCGCTCCATAAATTTTGTTCCATGCTCCCTGCCTTCACCTTCGAGGTGCGTCCCGTAGTTCCGATCGCGGACGCCGTCCGTGCCGAACTCGAAGTCATGGCCTGGCGTGACGGACTCAAAACCAACTGACGTTCCAGAGCATCACCAAGAAAAACGGTACTCGCGCCGAGTGCCGTCAGCGCGCGGACGAAGGGGCTTCGTATCAGGGCATCGATTCAGCGGCGCCGCTAATGATGCAGATCGAGGCCGCCTTCAGGCGCTGCGATCGCCTCTGTCCCTGGGATGGCGCCCATGATCAGTAGCCAGAGCATGAACAGCTGTTCGCCGAAGTGGAAAGGCCGCGTCCACCTGGATACAAGCTCTTCGTAACGAGGCAGTATCAGCGACGTAAAACTGTTAATCGGAAAAGCAAAGGAGTTCACCATCAGCGCCAATCCCAGAATGCGGGGAAGAAAGCCTGACCGGTACACCAAAAGGCCAAGAGGAAATAGCCACAGACCCCAAAATATCCCCGCAATGTCAAAGCCGTATCCGTGCAGCTTGAGAAAAAACGTTGCGAGAGCATTACGCTGAGATTGCTCAATCACCGACAGGAAGTCCGATCCGCGCACCAGGACCAGAGCGGCGATGGCGTTCAGTTCGTTCAGAAAGGCGATGGGAATCGCCATCAAGATCAACGTCAGCATGTACAGCGCTTGCCGCTGGTTGACGGGCTTGAACAAGTCATATAGCGCCAGGACGACGAAGACAAACAGGGCCTCGCCGATAAGGTGCGCTGAAATGCCCAAACGAAACAGTGTCTCCGAAGCGACTATGTTTCGAGCAGTTTCCGCAGCATTTCCGTCCACGATCAGCCGGTTGGGAACATAAATGAGGCCGAAAATTCCCACGACGGACGAAACTACATAAAGCGCGCCTGCGTTTCTGCCAGGATTCTTGACGAGATTCATAGGCCTCCCCGAAGAACTCAAGCCTGATTACGACGGCGCCTCTCGAATAGTTCAAAGGTCGGCGTCTGTCGCAGTGCAAGTTGCGCCGCAAAACCTGAACGATGCACGCCTTGGGGTGGCCCTGAATGCTGACTAGTTCCTGGTGAAGATGACTATTTCTTATATATGGGCCTAGAAATGATCGTCGCCCGCCACAGCACCCTTGCCGCTCGATCCCTTCGCCCTTAACCCAGCCAGCCCGCGCGCTTGGATCAACCGATCCCATGGCCCAGCCTGCCAATTGTCTCGTTTTTTCTCCGTATATCTCCATTCCGGCAACACCAGCATCAAATTCCGTCCCGTCGCATGCACGTACGGCTCGTACATCGACCGTAATTTCAAAAGCTTGTCCCTCGCATAGTCGTCGCTTCGCAGTCGCAGCCCCACCGATTGCAGCGCCTTGCGCACTTCCGCAAGCTCGCTCTCAGGCAATCGGTCTGCTGCATCCGGATCATGTTTCGCATTCACCACCTGCGCCAAATCCACGGCAGCATGCCGCGCCATCGCGAACGTCAATTTCGCTTGTCCCGCATGCACTCCCTCGATCCCCGTCAGCACCAACGACGTCACATCCAGCATCGTCGTCAGCGCTGCCAGCCATGACTGGTTGCTGTGCTGCGATCGGAAGAACGTCAGCACCGGATACGAAATTTGACTCTCCAGCAACTCCGCCGACCACTTCTCCCAATCACGCAACACCTCATCGAGAACCGTCTGATCCATCCCCGGATCCTCCGTCCTCCCAGCCAGCCGCGACAGCAGCTCCGTCGCCGACGGTGGCGATCCCGCGCGCGCATCCAGTACTGAGATCTGAATCTCGCGCTTTGAGAATGATGAATACACCACCGGAATGTACCCGATCACCACGCCCAGAAAGCCGAATCCCATTCCCGACTCGATCACCGACAGAATTCGCGCGCCGCCGCTGGTAGGCAAAATGTCGCCATATCCCAGCGTGAAGAAAGTTTCCCCGCTGTGATACAGAATTCTTCCGAAGGTTAACGGCTCATTGCTCAACTGTTCGTGTCCACCGATCCCATACTGAATCAGCGCGAATCCCAGGATTAGTCCCGCGGCCCAGAATGCAAGCAACAAGATCAGTGACAGTGGCCCGAAATATCCTAGGAAATTCTGCTGCCGCGAGATCTTCTTGATACGGCGCGCGATCTTCCGCCACGGAACCCATGTCCGCCTGTAGAAGTAAGCGGTCAAGCGGAAATTCCTCAGCACACGGCGAGGCAGCACGACCGTTTCAAATGCATCCAGCAGTACGACCCAGAGAATGGCCAGACCGCAGAAAATTGCCGCGATCCTGCCTTGCGGGCTCACGAGAATGAGGTCAATTCGTGACAATGTGAGATGTAGATGTGAGAGGAAGACTACCAGATTCGTAAGTCCAGATTGGTGAGCAGCCGGATACGCAAGGCGGCATTCGTCGGGGCGGATTGGTAAGGAAAAGTACCTGCTCTGTACAGCCTGGAACGTCGTCGCAGCCTATTACGCGCCCATCGTTACTACGGCTTGGTAGGTGCCGGTGCCGGCGGCGTCTGCCCCGCCGCCGGAGTCGCACCCTTCGGCTTCGTTGCGGCTTTCTTCTTCACAGCCGGCTTCTTCGCAGGCTCCGTATCATCCACTACGATCTTCTTCGGAGGCTCCGCCGCCACCTGTGCCGCTCTCAACTCTGCGCGAAGCCGGACGATCTCCGCTTCCTTCGTTGAACTCAGACCCTCAATGCGCTCCGCAAGCTGCTTCCGCCCTGCCTCGAAAGTGTTGAGATCATTCGACAGCGCTTGCATGTCATCCTTCGATCCAAACGCTCCTGCACCTTCCACCACGCCACCCAGCACGTCGTACAACGCATCGAGATTCCGGTAAAGTTTGAAGGTCACCGAGAGGTCTTCCGGCGCAGCGCGCAGTTGTCCGATGATCTCGGGCATCGCTCCCTGCAAATTCCGCTGGATTGAGTCCACATTGCCGAGCGCCTGCTTTTTGTAGGTATTGTCTGTCTTCCAGCGCTCGATCCGCAGTTTGCCCAGGTCTCCCTGCGTCGCCTTCGCCGTGTTTTCCAGTTGCGACAGGATTCCGTTCAGTTGTGTAACCGATGCATACGAAACGGGATTTCCCTGTGCGGACGATCCGCCCGCAGCCGACGCCTCGGGCACAGGTCCTGATTGTGCTGACACGATCGCGGCCAATACAAGGGTAAGGAGAGTGGTTGAGAAGAGCTTCCGTTTCATCGTTTCCTGCGCGTCTTTGCGCCCTCAGGATACTACAAGCCGCTATCTCCGGTCTGCGAGGGATCCAGTACAGAAGCCGCGGCAGCGAAGTTTCTCCATACAAAGCATCCCCACATCACCATCCCCCATCCCACTGACGTGCCCGGAAGAATTCGACTCCACTCGCGCCCGGTACGATAATGAACTCGATGATCTCAATGACCGTCACCTACTCGCGAACTCGAGTTTTCGCGATCCTCCTGCTGCTGCTCTCACCTCTGCCGATAGCGGCGCAACGAGATCCTGTTCATCGCATCATCCTCAAAGACGGCTCGTACCAGGTCGTCACCAAGTACGAGGTGAAAGCGGACCGCGTCCGCTACTACAGCTCCGAGCGCGAAGAGTGGGAGGAGTTGCCCAACTCCCTGGTCGACTGGCCCGCCACCGACAGATATGAAAAAGAACGCGCCGCCGCAGCCGCCTCTCCCGAAGCGGCCCGCCTCGACAAAGAACTTGAAGAAGAAAGCAAGCGCGAAGAGGCCAAGCTGCCTGAAGTCGCACCCGGCCTTCGCATCCCCGAAGACTCTGGTGTCTTTCTACTCGACAATTTTCAGGGAGAGCCTCAACTCCTCGAAGTGCAACAAAGCGCCGGCGACCTCAACCGCAACACCAGGGGAAACATTCTGAAGGGCGCAATCAACCCGATCGCTTCGATGAAGCAAACGATCGAAATCGACGGAGCTCACGCAAAAATTCAAGCTCACGTCGAAGTGCCATCGCTCTACCTGAACATCGACGACGCTCCGGATCAGGCCACTCAACCCTCCACCACGTCGGACATGGCCCAGCAAAAGCCGCAGCAGCCGCAACAACCTCAACAGCCCGAAAAGGCAATCGTTCCGTTCGATCGTTTCCGTATCGTGCGCACACAAGTGAAAGGCGACAAGCGCATCGTCGGCGACGTCAAGCGCCAGGTCACCGGCAAGGTCAGCCAGGAGCAGCACCTCATCAAGACCACTATCACTCGCGTCACCGGCGGATGGTTCAAAGTCACGCCCACCGAAACGCTCACGCCAGGCGAGTACGCCGTAGTCGAAATGAGTACAGAAGGGATGAATCTCTACGTCTGGGATTTCGGCGTAAACCCCAAGGCCCCCGCAAACGCCAATCCCTGGAAGCCGGATACAAAATCAACACCGGCGCCAGCACCCAACCAGGACAGCGATAGTCCCAAATAGTTTGAAGTAGAAGTGATCTTGATATCGAAGCTGAGACCTGACGCTGAAAAACCGAGATTCGCTACTTCCCGCAACGGACACCGTTGTAACAATTCGATGTTGTCACCGCGCACATTTTCAGCCACCAGTACATAGTGACGCCGCGCACATCTCAATATCCACGATGAGTTAACAATAGGATTAGGACGGAGGAAGGGGTTGCCAGTATGCAGGAGGCGCAAGGCAACTATCATCCAGAATGTTTGGTAGCCCATGATTTAATCAATAGACTATCCGCCATCATCGGGCATTGTGACCTTCTTGCGGAGAATACTCCCCCAGATTCTCCTTCGCTCGAGCGCGTGTTGCTCATCCGTCATCTGGCGAACTTGATTGCGAAAGATCTTGGTCAATTTCAGTGCGATCTCGCTCGTTTGCGACGGAGGGAAGAACAGAACACGAGGACGGCCTGAATCACGGTGAGGAATAAGGACAGTTGACGGTTCCAGCGCAATTCGGGTGCGTCGTTCCTGGCACCGGCCCATGTCTAAGTAATACCGATTGCGACTGATTGTGTAGAACCAGGAAGGTGGAAATCCTACTCCCGCAGCATCCCTCGCTGCGCAATCCCGATATTGTCCCGCGTGGAATTCTTCACTACATACATCATTCCATCGGCCTGCCGGATCACATCATGTGCCGTACGCGCGTCATGCGGATAAGTCGCTACTCCAATCGACGCACGCACATTCAGATTCAGTTCTTCTTCTCTGCAGAACGCGCTCGCGCGCAGGGCATCGCGCAGCCTCTTCGCCACCACCAGCGCCTGATCTTTTCCCGTCTGCGGCAACAGCACGACAAATTCATCGCCGCCATAGCGGAAGGCAAAATCGATCAATCGTAGCTGCGCCTTGATTAAATACCCGATCTCAGCCAGCAGTTTGCTTCCAATCAAATGTCCATGCGTATCATTCACCGACTTGAAATGATCCAGATCGATGAACAGCACGCTGAACTCATACCCGAATCGTGACGACCGGTAAACTTCCGTCTCCAGCGTCTTATAAAGATGGCGCGCGTTGTAAAGCCCCGTGCAATCGTCGGTGATGGTGAGTTCCTGTATCTTCTCCACCCACCGCGCATTTTCGATGGCGATTGCCGCGTAGTCACACAGCGACTGCAGGAAGAAAAGCTCTCCCTGCTTGAACTGCTCCATATCGACGTTCACCAACTGGATCACGCCCAGCACTCGTAGCTTCGACCGAAGCGGTACGCAGATCACCGACCGCGTCTCCCACTTCGTCGTCTCGTCCACCCGGCTCGCGAAGTAAGGATCGGATCGGACATCCGGCACCACCCGCGCTTCTCCGTGCTTTGCGACCCAACCGGCGATGCCCTCGCCCACCTTCAGCCGGACATTCTTGAGAGCCTCCGCCTTATCGCCCACTGCGATCGCGAAGTATAGTTCCTCATGCGGCTCGTCCACCATCAGCAACGACCACGTGTCCGGACGGAAATATTCCGCCATCTTGTCCATAATGGTCTGCAGAATTGAGTCGAGGTCCAGCGACGACGTCAGTGCCTTGGCCACGTCATGGAAAATCGTCACTTCCTGTGTGTGGCGGGTCATTTGGGTACCGGCCTCAGGCATGGGAATCCCGTTTATTCCTCGCTGGATGGATGGCGTTCAAAAAATTATAAGCGTCGCTTTCGTACACCGGCAACGAACCATAGTAACTAGTACCCCCCAAGCCACCGCCAACCGCGTCAATCGCAGGCAATCCATGCTCGGCGCCTTTTGTCGGAACGACTCGTATCAGGGCATCGCTTCAGCGATGCTGTCAAACATCGAAGATCTAGCCGCCTTTAGGCACCGAGGCTTTCCAGGCTGCGAAATCGCTCCGGAATTCTCCTCCAGCCTAACAATCAACCACGATCATGGAACCAGAACCACGCACAATCCCTCGACGCACTTCCCAAACGAGAGATAATCACTGTCTATGAGCACCGTCACTACCCAACTGATAGCCTGCATCGCGTTCGCGCTCTTCTTCCTGCTCCCAGTGTCAGCCCAGAATGCCCCGGCCCCCCACTCGGTCCCGATCGTCGACGGCGCGCTCGGCCCCTGTTCCGCCGATTTCACCGTGAACGACGTCGCCGGGAAGCCGGTCTACAACGCGAAGGTCTCAGTCCGCGTCAATTACGGACGCTTCCACAAACTTGATCTCGAGGTCGGCACCAACGTTGACGGCAAGGCCCGCTTCGCCGGACTGCCAATGAACCCTCGCCGCGGACTCTTCTTCGAAGCCACCGAAGGTGAGCGCACCGGCAGCGCTTTCTTGGATCCCTCGGTCACCTGCAAGGCGCAATTCACCGTAACCGTCCGCAAGCCTTCCACCCCCACGGAATAGAACCGCGAGAAGGTGAGGTAACCGCCGGCGCCGCACGTACCTCAAAAAAAAAGATCTTGTCACTCTGAGTGCTGGCAAAGGCGGCACGAACGACCGTACGCAGGCCACTCCCTGCGGTACAGCAGCCAGGGTCGTCCCAGCCGTCAGAGGCTTGGATGGGCTGTGCCCCGAAAGCAAAACTTTAACTCCATTACGGATCATTTCTTAACCTTTCATCTCATTTCGTTCAGGGTGTACCATGCGGGAAGAAATACCCGGGTTTTTACAGGAGCGCCCATGGATCGTCGCACCTTTTTGAAGTCCGCTGCTTCCACTGGACTTGCAGTCGGTCTCTACAAGCCCCATGTGAACGCTTCCATCCCCGAACACAACTGGGATAAGTATGATTGGGGGGCTGGTCCCCCAGTTCTGGATCGACTTTATCAAGGCCCGTTCCCTCAGTACGGACCCGGCGCGATTGTCCCCGAGAGCGACGTCGCAATGGTCACGTCCCCTTCCAAGGACATCGTTACCAACTACGGCATGGGCCTGATGGTCTACTGCTCCGACGATACCGGTCCCCTTCTAACACCCGGTCGAACTCAGGAACAGACCCTCGAAGACCTCATCAAACTTCCCTTCGCACAAAAGATTTACATCCGCCCTAACTGGCGCGACGTTCAGAAACAACCCGGACGCCTGGACTTTCCGGAATGGTGGAAGATCACCTTCGATTTGGCCCGTCGATATGACAAGCGCGTCGGTTTTCGCGTGATGCTCGAAAATCCGGACTTCCCCGATCCTGGGATGCCCGATTTTCTCCTCCACAGAGTTCCCTACGTCAAGCTCAAGGGTGAGTGGAAGGGCAACCCGGCGCAAATGCGCTACCGCAAAGATAACCGCGTACCTCGCTACGATCATCCCGCCTACCAGGCCGCGTTTCGCGAACTCAATGAACTGCTGGCCGCCGAACTCAACGGCCATCCACAAGTCGAGTTTATGGACACGATGATGTACGGCTTCTGGGGCGAAGGTCACACCTGGCCGTTCGAGGGCAATCCCTTCCCTAGCCAGCTGGTTGCGGAACAGACTTGGGCCGCGATGTTCGAGATGCAACTTGAACACTGGACCAAGACCCCGCTCGCTACCAACACGCAGCCCGATTTCAGCTACGTCGGCAACTCCGATCTGCTCGATCGCACCATGCGCACCGGCAACTGGCTGCGTACCGACACCATCTTCATTGAGAACACTCAGATCGAGGCGCTGAGTTATCGTCCGCCTTGGGCCGCTGCCATCTGTGAGGTTGGTTTCACCACGGGAGATCCGAAAGAACTTCAGATCGATGCGGATGGAATTACCTACAACGAGCAGATCATTTCTCACGCCGCCGACGTCGGAGTGAACTACCTGTCTCTCTGGAGCTGGCATACCCAGTCAGCCGGAAATCTGCTGAGCTACTATGAAAAGTTCCCGGGCGCGATTGACGGCATGGCACGCCAGATCGGCTATCGCATCCGCCCATCATTTATTTGGACCTTTAAACGCGACGGAGTGACTGGTCTCGTCATCGGACTCGCTAACGATGGGATCACTCCTGTGCCCGGCGTTCTTCGTCTTAGCGTGCTCAGCGAAGATAACAAGGTGAACGCAAGCGGCTGCGTCGACGCTGGATTTCCAAAACCAGTAGGAGTTCATCAAGCCATGCTCATCCTTCCGGCAGGCGTTGCCTGGGAAGGCTTGCGGTTGAAAGCAGAACTCGAAGTGAAAGGAGTACGGCACCCGGTTCGTTGGGCGTGCCGCCAAAAGATCAACGCAGATGGCACACTAACGCTGCGTCACAATTACAACCCAGCTCAACCACTAGTCTGAACAGCGCAAAAAGACTTCCTTAGTGAACCTTCGTGTCCCTGGTGGTGAACGATTTTCCAGCATCTCATCAAGTCATGCTTATCCTTCCGGCAGGCGTTGCATAGGAAGGCTTGCGGAAAGCAGAACTCGAAGTGAAACGAGTACGGCATCCGGTCACTTGGGCGTGCCGCCAAAAGATCAACGCAGACGGCACACTAACGCTGCGTCACAATTACAACCCAGCTCAACCACTAGTCTGAACAGCGCAAAAAGACTTCCTTAGTGAACCTTCGTGTCCCTAGTGGTGAACGATTTTTTGGCATCTCCGCAAGGGGTAGTCGAAAAGAGAACAACGCGGCGCCTTCTCTGTAGCCACTGCGTCCGCCATGTCCTATCATGTTCGAAACATCTCTCCGCCAACCACAAGCATGGGCGAGTTCGGACAGAAATTTCGTAAAGCGCGCGAGACCCGAGAACTGTCCTTCGACGACGTCTCCAACGTCATCAAGATCGGTCCGAAAATGCTGCGCGCGATCGAAGACGAAAACTTCGATCAACTTCCCGGTGGCGTATTCAACAAAGGATTTATTCGCGCTTACGCTAAGCATCTGGGCCTGAATCCTGAAGAAGCCATCGCCGAGTACCAGTCTCGCCTTCGCGAAATCCAGCAGGCTCGCATCGAAGCGCAACAAGGTTGGCGACCCGATTCAGAAAAAGCTCCCGCGGCTGCCGCGAAGACTCCTGTGGCCAGCCGTCAGAGCTCGGTCACGGTCGCTCCTCCTCCGCCCGTGAAACCGCCCGCCATGATGCAGCCCCCGCGCCCAGAACGCCGGCGCACTGTACGCACCCCGCCACCGAAGCCTCCCACCGAAATTCCATGGAGGCTCGTGGCAGTCGCCGTAGTTGTCGTCGCCCTCGGGATCTTGCTGTGGACGCGGCCTCACGCTCTGAACATGTCAGCGATCAAGCCCAGCGCAATTCACCCCGCGCCCAGCGACTCCTCAACCAGCACATCCGCTCCGGCAACGCCGCAGCCCACGCCACCAGCATCTGCCCCAACGCAATCGACGCCATCATCTCCGGCTGCGCAACCCGCGACCCCGACCCCTGGAAATGCCGACAACGAAGACAAGAACGATGTCACGGTTCGCACCTTCGATAAACCCGCCGCAAAGCCGGTGCCCCTGTCCCTTGCGCCTGCCGCCGGATCCTTCACACTCATCGTGCGCGCTTCCGAAAATTCCTGGGTCTCGGTCACCGCTGACGGACAACTCCTCGCCCAGGAAACTCTTATTGCTCCCGCGCACCCCTCGTTCCATGCCTCTCGTGAATTTGTTGTGAAGGTCGGCAACGCCGCTGCGATTAGCTTTGTCGTCAACGGAAAAGAAATCGCGCCGCAGGGAGGCGAATCCGAAGTGCGAACCCTGGTCTTCGATAGCTCGGGACTGAAATCGGCACCAACCACATCGAATTGAGAAAGCCGGCCCGTTTTCTATGAGCAGCTATTCCACTTCCACCTTCGGGATCTCTCGCGCCATCCTGCCGGCCGGATTGCTCTCCGGGGCTCTCGACATCACCGCCGCGATCATCGTCTACGGATTTCTCGGAGCCAAGCCCATCCCGCTTCTGCAAGGCATCGCCGCGGGAGCCCTCGGCACTCGCTCCTTTTCCGGCGGGCTCGCCACTGCTCTCCTGGGACTCTTCTTCCAATTCTTCATCGCCACATCAGCCGCCGCGATCTACGTCGTCGCCAGCCGCATGATCCCATTCCTGATCACCAGCCCTCTCGTTGCCGGACCTCTCTATGGCACAGCCGTCTACTTCTTCATGAATCGCATCGTCGTGCCATTGTCTGCCGCCCGCAGATATCCCTTCACCGTGAGAGGAATGATCATCGGTGTCGTGATCCACATCCTCTGTGTGGGACTGCCCATCGCGCTGGTTACGAACCGATACGCCAGAAAGTAGCCCGAACAATCGGCGACAAAATCAAGCAGCAGCCGCTGCCCTACCTTTAGTGAGTGCTTGCTCAAAGCTGTTTCTTCCCGTCCAAATGCCGTTTTGCGCTATTCAGCTCTGCCTCAGTCGCTTACGGCCAAAATCGTTGCGCCTCAGAAGTCGCTCTGATAGCCTTTCGAATAGGACTTGATAATTACGTAGCGTCGGCTTATTGCCGGCTGTCGCGAGGGCATCTCGCCCTCGTCGCGTGGGTCTCCCAGGATCCGCTCAATTCAAAGGTCCCAGGTTTTTAGCACGAAGCGCCCGAGACGAAGCCAGTACGCAGAACCACGGGCACGTGCACGAAGGAGAATTAAAACTTGCCATCCAAGACCCGTTATTTATTCACCTCTGAATCCGTCACCGAAGGTCACCCTGACAAAATCGCCGATCAGATTTCCGATGCAATCCTCGACGCTTGCCTCGCAGACGATCCCGTCAGCCGCGTAGCCTGCGAAACTCTCACCGCCACCGGCCTCGTCGTCATCGCCGGCGAAATTACCACCAAGGCCTACGTAGATTTTCAGCAAGTTGTTCGTGGTACCGTACAGTCCATCGGATACGACAATGCCCTCCACGGATTCGATTGCAACACCTGCGCCGTAATCTCCAGCATCAACAAGCAGTCCGGCGACATCGCCATGGGCGTAGACACCGGCGGCGCCGGCGACCAGGGAATGATGTTTGGGTATGCTGTGAATGAGAATGAGGAGTTGATGCCGACTCCTATCGCGCTCGCGCACAAGCTTACGCAGCGGCTCTCTCTTGTACGCAAGAATGGAATGCTTCCCTTCCTCCGGCCTGACGGCAAATCCCAAGTCACAGTTGAATACGATGCGAACGGAAAAGTGCTTCGGGTCGATGCCGTCGTCATTTCGACGCAGCACGCGGAGACAGTTACGAACGACGAATTGCGTTCAAGCATTCTGAAGAACGTGATTCAGGCGGTCATCCCCGCCGAACTCCTCGACGAAGACACGAAGTATCACATCAATCCGACGGGCAGATTTGTGATCGGCGGACCGATGGGCGACACCGGCCTCACCGGCCGCAAGATCATCGTCGACACCTACGGCGGCATGGGACGTCACGGCGGCGGCGCGTTCAGCGGAAAAGATCCGACGAAGGTCGACCGCTCGGCCGCATACATGGCGCGCCACATCGCGAAAAATATCGTTGCCGGCGGACTCGCGCATCGCTGCGAAGTTCAGCTTGCTTACGCGATCGGCGTGGCTGATCCGGTCAGCATTCTGGTCGATACATTCGGAACCGAGAAGGTCGATCCGACGATTATTCCCGACATCATCCGCGCGCACTTCAAGCTGACGCCGCGCGGCATCATCGATTCGCTGAACCTGCGTCGTCCGATTTACAAGAAGACTGCTGCCTACGGTCACTTCGGACGCAACGATTCCGATTTCACCTGGGAAGCAACCGATAAGGCGGCCAAGCTCGCCAGCGATGCAGGCCTCCGTGAGCCCGCGGGCGCGAGAAAGTAGGAAAAACAACCTTGTAACCACGAGGGACACGAGGTCACACGAAGGAAATCGATTTGCTTCGTGAACCTTCGTGTTCTTTGTGGTGAAAGAGTTTGCAGCCGCACCGATATCTCTGTCGGAAATCCCGGTATTCTGCGAAAATAGTTGTGGGATCACGTCATCCCAGGTCATTAATTATCCATTTATTTTTACGCCGCTTAACGCGCGCCACTAAGGGGAACGCATGTCAACCGCAGCAGTGAATTGCGATATCAAGAACGTCGAACTGGCCGATCTGGGCAAGAAACGCATCGAGTGGGCGAACCAGTCGATGAAGGTGCTGCAGATCATCCGCAAGGAATTCATCAAGAACCAGCCGCTGGCCGGAATCCGCATCTCCGCCTGCCTGCACGTCACGGCCGAGACGGCGAACCTTGCCATCTGCCTGCGTGATGGCGGAGCTGACGTGGTGCTCTGTGCTTCGAATCCTCTCTCAACCCAGGATGACGTCGCTGCTTCGCTGGTGCGCGATCACAACATTCCAGTCTTCGCCATCAAGGGCGAGGACAACGACACGTACTACACCCACATTCTCGCGGCGATCGACCACAAGCCACATATCACCATGGATGACGGCGCAGACCTCGTCGGCATTTTGCACACCAAGCGCACTGACGCCCTTGAAGGCGTTGTCGGTGGAACCGAAGAAACGACGACCGGTGTGATCCGGTTGCGCGCGATGGCGAAGGAAGGCGTGCTGAAGTTCCCCATCGTCGCCGTCAACGACGCTGACACCAAGCACCTGTTCGACAACCGCTACGGTACCGGACAGTCCACTATCGACGGAATCATCCGGGCGACAAATTTTCTTCTCGCGGGATCGAAGTTCGTTGTAGCAGGTTACGGATGGTGCGGACGCGGTCTTGCTTCCCGCGCTCGCGGAGCCGGCGCTGAAGTATTCATCACTGAAGTTGATCCGACGAAGGCGCTCGAAGCCGTGATGGATGGCTTCCGCGTGATGTCGATGACCGAGGCAGCGAAACTTGGAGACGTGTTCTGCACGGTCACCGGCAACAAGAGCGTGCTGACGAAAGAACATTTCGCGCTCATGAAGGATGGAGCCATCATCTCCAACTCGGGACACTTCAACGTCGAGATCGACATTCCGGCGCTCGAAGCGATGTCGTCTTCAAAGCGTACGACACGCACCTTCGTCGAAGAGTACTCGCTGAAGGACGGACGCAAGATCAATCTTCTCGGCGAAGGCCGCCTGATCAACCTGGCGTCGGCCGAAGGGCATCCGGCGTCGGTGATGGATATGAGCTTCGCTGACCAGGCTCTCTCGGTCGAATACATGGTGAAGAATTCGAAGAAGCTCGAGAAGACGGTCTATAAAGTTCCCGATGAGCTGGACAAGCGAGTGGCGAAGCTGAAGCTCGAGTCCATGGGTATCAAGATCGACCGCCTGACGCCGGAGCAGGAAGAGTACCTGGCCGGCTGGAACGAAGGCACGTAACTGCAGAGTCAGGCGTCGGGCTTCGTGAGGGCTTTAGCGCGAGCCTTGCCACCCTTTGCTGCACGTATACATTCCTTTGAGCAAAAGGAAGCCCGGCCTCAGCGTTAACTGAGACAGGGCTTGAATCCAAAGCAGCCGGAGCCGCAGTATTAGGACACTACTCCCCGGTAATAGCCGGGGTTTTTAACTTTCTCCTATTCTCGGAAGTATCCGACAAAACTGCCATTTGGAAGCCCTGTCCTGATCCCGGTGATATCAGACACCAGCGGAAAGGGAAGTGGGTTTATCCAATGCTGGCAAAAAATCTCCATTTCACTCATTGACTCCTACCGACAGGGTTTTGAGTGCTATCGCCTGATTTCGCCAACTATCTCACCTGCTAGTTGTGTGATCGGGGATAACTGTCAGGTGCAGAACATCTGAAGTCAGGACAGGACCCTCCCCGTAGTGCCCAGGTTTCGGCGATCCGCGCGAAACGCGCTTCGTCCTCACGAACAAGGAATACTCTCCCGGCTGAAGACGGAGATGTAGTCGTGTGGCGACCTTGACCGGATCCTTGCTCAGTGGTTTCACTGCCGAACTGCAACAAACCACACCGTAACTATCGACTATTTGGCGAGGCTGCTGAGCAATGGAGTCTTTGGAGCACTGCTTGGTCCCCCTGTCGGTCGGCAGTTTCTACGTTGTAGAGACCGTCAGATAGACTCGTAATACTTAGCTCCAGATGGATGATTTCTGCTGTCGTGTAACGGACTTTGTCGTTCCGAGTATGGAGTTTGACCGAGAGTCCAGCAGGATTTTCCCTTACACCTAGGCTGTGCGAAGCCTCAAATGTCTGCTGGGACACGCAGCTCGGAGGAATACTCATTAGACTCATGAACAATACAAGCGCACCAAAGCTTGACACTTTCACGTCTCTCCCCTTCGTCCTGCAATTTACTCCGGTTTCATCGGCGCAGCAAAAGAAGATTGGTGAAAAATCGCCATTACACTCATCATCCAAACGCACCGATACGAATCGATTCGAAAGCACTCGGGATTTGAGTGTAATCGCCTGATAACAGAAGTTGTGTTCGTTGAGACACGACCTGTGTCTCGAAATCCGGTTAACCTCTAATACGCATTCGTCTAACGGGTTTGATTACCTATGGTTGAGCTTGGCCAATTGCATGCTCACATTGTTTGCCAGTGGAGGAACACCGTGAAGCGATGGTCCTTGATATTGTCTCTCGGATTCATGGTTTCATTGATATGCCCGCCAATACAAGCCACTGCAATGCCCGAGTTCGAGAATCGGTATTTAACAATTCGTATATCGCATGGGTGGACGATGGCAGCAACAGAAGATCAGGCATTGAACCTAGTTCGAGGGAAATATCTGCTTTCCATCGACCCCATATTCACGCATGCTAGCGGGATCATTGGCGGGCGCTTCGCTGAATATGCCAGCGAAAAACAAAGCATCAAAGCGATCATGGCAAACGTTGATCAACCGGCTGGTGGTTTTGAATGTGCAAGAATGCCTTCGGACGCGATTATGGTCAGCGCAGACCTATCGCTGTCGAATTTGTATACAGACGAATCAAAAGTCGGCAACGGCTGTGTTTTCCCCTCAGGCGGCCATCCTGTCTGGTTTGGATCCGTGTTCAGCGCACCGGGAAGTGAGAGCGATTACTCGATCACTCTTACCTACTCAAGCAACGAAGTGGACAGCTTCCCCAGTAAGGACAGTGTGGAACTCAGGCGCGTCTTTGGCGAGGTTAAGGAGATGCTGAAGACCCTGCAACTCAAGGCTCCTATTATCATTTCGAAAATTGACCCTGAATCCAGTTCTCCTGGGACGAGGGTCACGATTCACGGCAGCGGCTTCCATCTGTTCAATCGGAGCGTAGAGGTGCGGTTCAAGGAATTTCCAAACAGCCCCATGCCGCCTCCCGTGATCGCATCAGACGGGAACTCACTAACGTTTGATGTTCCAACCTCTATCAACACAATCAGTTGTCCGACCGGCCAAATCGATGTTAATGAATGGTGCGTCCCGACGCCGCCGAATCACAATGACGGTAACGACTGTCCGCCGAAACCTGGCGGACCTTCGAATTTTTGTGGGATACCGATGCCAGCCGGTACATATCAACTCTGGGTCACGACGGGCGAAGTCGGCAGCGGTTTCATCTCCCTGACAATCACTTCTCTGGAAGAGACCAAGGTTTTGATAGCGCTTCTATATCCGAACTCCCTTGTGTCCGCTGCTGACGTTGTTACGATCCGCGGTCGCGGCTTTACGCCGACGGACAATACCGTGGTGATTGGCTCCGCGGTCGTCCCCGGCGTCCCTTCACCGGATGGAAAGACAGTCTCGTTTCGCGCTCCAGACCCAGAGGGCACAAGCTTCATTCGGGGAATTAAGATTTTTAATGCGACCGTCTCCAACGCGAACGGTAAGAGTAACTCAATATCCTTTAGCTACCGATAGGGCTGTCAGGCAGATAGCTGTTGCAAAATCGCCATTACACTTAAAACCCGTTTTGCCGCTCAAAGCGTGTAATCGCCTGATTACGTCAGTTATCATTTCACCATCAGCCAACACTGATTTTTCATGGCTACCTCGTCAGGCCCAAGCACCATTCTCAAAGTAGAAGTCGGCGCTTGCATTGTGATCGTCTGCTGCACGTTTGCCTGCCATCGTCCGCTTTCGCATGGCCCGATTACCGACGCATATAGAGCAGCCGCATGCGTTCCAGTCTCCGCAAATCGCAAAGTGCAAGGTCCCCACACTCGCGAGTGGGAAACTGCACTAACACTCAGCAACGGCTCAAAGGTCATGGTTTTGGGCGCTCAAATGCCCGGTAGCAGAATCACGGTTCGCAATCTGACAACAGGTCGCGAATCGGAAGCAGCCAACGGTGGTGACTACGTCTATCCCAGCGATGTGCGTTACAACGCTCAACGGAATTTTCTATTCGTTAAGGCATCGGGACTCGCGGCGGGAATCAATCACGAGACGTGGCTATTTGAGTACGACTTACTTGGCCAGCATCTAGTCGAACGGCGGCGCGTAGAGGAAAGTGCGTTGCCACCAGAATGTCCTGAGTCACCTTGATCGCACGGCGGGTGATGATTGGCGAAAAATCTCTATTACACTCATTGAGGGGGTTGCGGCAGTCCCCGGCGTCCTGGTCAATGAGTGATAACGCCTGATAACGACAGTTACGGACGTAAGCTGAGATCAGGCCCACAGCGGAGTCTAATGAAGTGCGGACAAGGAAAACGCTGTGAGCACATTCAGCAGTAGGTTGGTCTCGCGCAGAGCGAAGGGCATATACCTCTGGTTCTTTGCCGTCGTTTTCACCGCAGCCATCGCATTGCGCGTTGAGGCTGCAATTCATGCGAGGGGGATTGTTTCTGTCGTAACCGCACTCTCTACTTTGTGGCTTGGGGAAACCTCCAAGGCGGAGACGTTGCGACGAATATCAGCTTTACATCCGTCCAAAACGGGACCTTACGGCGCACCCCACTGTGACGCGGACGAGTGTTTCTCCGGTCTAATCGGAAATGGCCTTCCGGGTCGTGTCGTGTGGATGGCTAAAAGCGAAGTTCTCTCCGATGTCTTGCGTTGGTTGGGTTTTCGTGCCGAAGGTCTCAGTATCTACGTCAACTTCACGTCTGGAAAAGTTTCATATTTCAGCTACCACTTGCTCGTATCGGCACCGGGTGTTTCCGCCTCAATTCCTCCTCCACCACCCGACGGGAAACTTGGAGCCGTGGTAATTGAACTGCAAACGCAGAAGATGATAACTATTCGAGATCACAAGTCGATAGTCGAAACGCATCCGTCGTATCAAATCGGTCCGTCCCGGGCCGCACCGTCACAAAGCATTGGAATCTCTCTGACTCCCGACGCTCCTGAACAAATCATGCGCGCTGGCTTCAATTTGCGGCTTCACTGCATGTGGAGTTTCGGAGGATGTCGTCGGTGGAACCAACTCTTACCTTCACTTGCACCACTGGCACTGAACTGATTGGCGAAAAATCGCCATTACACTCAAAACCCACTTTGTCGCTCAAAGCGTGTAATCGCCTGGTTTCGTCAGTAATCTAGGTGCTAACGGTTGGCTCTGCGAAAATCAATCAGATGGACTGGGAATTACTATTGCTGATCGGCGCTCTGTTGCTTGGCGCTGCGGGACTGGTATGCGGAGTGCTTGCCGGCTATTATTACCTCCGATTCGAGCGAGATGGTGAGGCTCCACGTGTACCAGTTGCATTCTCGCTTCTTCTCATTCAATTCGGTCTCTTATTCGCACTGCCCGGCGTCCGGTTCGATGCACTTCTGCCTACGATCTTCATGTTCCTAATCGCAACGGCACTGGTCACAGCGATTTGCCTTGGAATACAAGCCCACAGCAGGGCGGGGACGCGCATAGCTGTAGCTGGCTTCTTGACAACGAGTGCATATCTCTTGGTGATGGGAGCCAGCTACTATGTGTCGCTCAGGTTTCGCTCTTCGGGATGGTAAGCGCTTCGCCTGTTGTTTGCGCTTTGGGTGAAACGAAGCCATACTCAACACCTTCGGTTGGCGAAAAATCGCCATTACACTCATTGAGGGGAGCCAGTCCAATGACAAGCTGATGCTTCTACTGACCGATGCCCTTCAAGTGCCAGCCGGGCCGCACCCCCGAAAAAGCGCGAGCCTACTAGAGAAGTTCGTTCAGCCGATTCCGGTGTACACTTGCCACGCATCAGAGTCAGCCCTACCCAGAGTCGAAGTCAAAGTGAAAGCCCAATTCCGAGAGGGGAGTCGGGCTTTGTCCCTTTATGGCATCGAAAAACTTCTTTGGCCCGATGAAAGAAAAGTTCCGGCGCGACGCGTGGAAAGTCGTCCTGATCGCCATATTAACTATCATGGGCCTGCTGACCATCCGCGCCTGCCTCGAGCAGTGATTGTTCCGGGCAGCTGAACCCATCCTGTGGCAAGTGTAGTTGGTGAAAAGTCGCCATTACACTCATCGTCCTGCCAGCACGACGAGAGGTTCGACACCGTCTGCGTCATACTCAAACGTTTCGTCTCGCAGGTAGAAGAGAAAGTGCTTTGCCGGGGCGCATCGTTTGGGGCCGATTACCGCCCAATCGTTAGGCGCGGATTCCAGCTTGGGATCGCCATCCACTTCATAGAACTTTCCCCAAGCTGGTGCGATTTTGCTGAATCGACACCGGCCGAGATACCAGCCTTCGTCATTCGTTGAGCCAAGACGATAGCGCCAGCAACCCCGGAAGACTAGGCGTCCTCGATCCCCTTCAGCAAAATTCTTGTATCGGAATGCGTTTAGATCAAATTCCAAGATAACGTCATCGCCGGATCGAGATACTACGGGCGCTGAAAGCGTTCGGCTCTGCGTTCCACTCATCATTGAGTTGGACGAAGCGGGTTCCCACGCGGAGATTCTATCGAATAGTCATTGACAGAAGTCAATTGGCGAAAAATCCCTATTTCACTCAGCGGCTGGAAAAGGCGTCAGCTCGACTCGGGAACCATAGGTCGGCTGAACTACCGCAGCTTCCCGCGAATCACCGTGATCGACCCAGCCGGGAGTGTGTACATGCCGTCGGGCGCGGCGGCCATCGTTGTGTTCTTATCGTCAGCAGGGGTGTTGGAATACTGCACAAGAGCTACCTGATCCGACGAACGGATGGCTGACGTGCTTGGCATCGTCGATGACGAGATGAACCGGGTGAGCCGCGTTCAAATCGTGGTTGATCAGCATTAACGACCAGTTCCCGTCGGGACGTTTGACGGCGTATGAGGTAACCACGGTCCGACCGGCAGCATCCTTGAGGTCGGCCGAAGCGGGGAAAATCTTGTTCGCTCCCGCCTCGTGCTGCAACCATTCGAAATTGATCATGTGCGCGGAAGAATACGGAGTATAGGCAGGCGTGCCATATGCCCCGCCGCCATCAGCGCCACCTTCGGGGCTGAGTATTCCGTGACCAGCGGCGCCATTATTGATTGCCGGACGATAAAACGCCGTGCCGCCCTGTTCAAAGAATGTGCCAAACGCGTCGCACTCCCAGATGGCGCGGCCAGTCACGCCCAGGTAGCCCGGTCCGCTTCGCCCCGCGATGATTCCACTCTCGGAAATAATCAGCGGCACGTCCGCAGGGACGCCGTCCTGCACGCCACATGTGCAGGACGTGCTTCATAATTCCGGGTTCCATGTAAAGGGTCGCCCAGTCGTTCGGCGGAGTGAATCCATTGATCATGAACGGATAGTGTTCGAACGACATGAATGACGAGATCTTTAAGATGTCCGTGGGCCTTCAGATAATCGATGAATCGCTCCATCCAGGAAGTGCGTCCCTGATCGTCCGGCCAGAGAGTGATGTCTTTATCGACGCCTTCGAAAATCGGACCGCCCAACTTGGCGCCGGGCGTTAGCTTGTGGACCGCGTCCGCCACTTGAATGTAGATGGCGCCATAGTCTTCCGGCGTCATGTGCTTGCCGTCGCACTCCTCCCCGACTTCAATTCCCACCACCGGATAACCGCGCTTGTGAATGTAGGAAACCTCATTGGCGCAATCTTCGGGAGTGTCATAAATCGCCGCACATGCAACCAGCGCCGGATGGCCCATGGTCAATCCACTGGTAAAGAAATTGTCCATGCCGTTGTATTGATCGCCGCCTCCGGTGATCAGATTGTCGGCCTGGTGCCAGGGATCGATGGAAGAAGCGAAAAACGATCCGGCCAAGTCCGCCTCCGAACCGGCGATAACTTCCTGGTCTCCAGCGCCTTCGAGCTTTGGCGGCGCGCCAGGTCCGGGCTCTACGCCGTTAGGCGGATAAACAACCGCGTATTTCCCTGCGTCATCGATCGTGCCGGCAGACAGCGTCTGAAGGCGTAGCCGACGCAGTTTCGAATATCCTGCGTCCCCGTGAGTGTCGCAGGTTCCGGATGATTTCGACATCAACACGCGGACGAAGCGCGTCGTGACGGGCGCATCCGAAAGCTTCAGGTGGACATCGCCGCCGCTGCCGTTGAGCACCGCGCCCGATGAGAAAGCCTTCCACATGCCGTTCGGGCCCATGTCCCAGTCCATCGCGTTGTTGTCGCCAACCCAGTACTGCACAACGTAGACCACGGCATACGGATTTACCCATTGGATATGGATCGCATTGACGGCTCGGGCGGTGCCCATATCGATCACCACCCATTGCGGGTGCAGTGCATCGCTCTCGCCAGTGAAATGGCTGGTCAGGTAAGGATTGCTCTTCCAGTAGCTTTGAAAACCCGCCACTAAAGGCGAATCGCCGCTGGTCATGAAGTCGCGATGGGGCAGCGAATACGAATAGCCGTAGTGGATCGGTTCGCCCAAATCGGCGCTGCCGACGTAGTAGCCGCTCTTTGTCGCGGGATCGCTCCATGTGCCGTTTTCGTTCCAGTGCCATGCCGAAAGGCGCAACTCGCTGTTGTTGCGCATCGTGATGGAACCCCAACCCAGGTTCTTGACTCCCTGAATCGTCTCGGGCTTGCTCAGGTTGTCCACTTGCGCCTTGCTCAGATCATCCATCCACGCGCCGGTCGCCGTGTCGGGATCGATCGTATTCAGAACGTGCTCCGGCGTCACGTCAACGTGGACCGTGGCGACCGAATCGAGCGTGCCCACCTTGGCAACTGAATCCGCCGGGAGCTCCTGTCGAGCATGTCGTGGGTGAGCCGTTTGTGCCGGAGCTGTTTGTGCATGGGCCCGCAAAGGAAAGTGCATGGACACCGCCATCAGCCCGAGCGCCGCAACTGCGACACACAGCCAAATACGAGACGAGACACGTGGGGTGCAACGAGTATTCATGATGTTGTCGCTCATATTAAAACGATTGAATTGAGGATTGCACGTCGAGTTTACACGAATGGCAGACCCGCCCACGACTCACAGTTGTTGAAAAATCTCGATTACACTCGTTGACCGGGTTCTGGGTTCACTGGCTTGAATGCGTATTGTATGTACCTCCTCCAACTTTTCCACAAAAAATAAATCTTCCGGTTGTGACATCCAACCTTTACTCGAAGCTTTCAAAAAGTCCAAATTGGAATCATGCACCCGGAAGCTCTGCGGAGAGCGGAAGCAATAATCCGTAAGAGCTGTTGGCGTATTCCCGGATTGGTCCGGACGAGAGGCAGCGTGTATGAAAAATCGAGGAATGGGAATCAAACATCCGAAATTGCGCGGGGAGTGGGTGGAGTTGAAGTTCATGCTGCGGGCGATTGAATTGGGCCTGCACTTGAACAAGCCCTGGGGAGAGGTTGTGCCTTACGACTTCGTGATCGAGCACCGAAAGCAGTTTCAGCGGGTGCAGGTGAAGTCGACGATGTTCATCGACCGGGGCGGATATTCGTGCACGGTGCGCGGGTGCGACGGGCCGTATGAAGGAGATCCGTTTGACTACCTGGCGGCGTACATTTTTCAGGAAGAGTTGTGGTACATCATCCCGGCGAAGCTGGTCGTGGGGCAAGGAAGCATTGCGTTGTATCCGGAGTATGGTCCGGCGAAGTACGGTCCGTATAAAGAAGCGTGGCATTTGCTGCAGAAGGAGATTCTCGGGGCAAGAGTGTGAGCAAGCTGCGCCGGAAGAATGGAAAGAAGGTACAGGGAAAGACTGTCGACCGCATTCAGGCCTGCGCGGAACAGGACTGCGAGAGCGAACGGTGGATGTCGTGGTTGTGGAAGGCGATCAGCGGAGGCCCGGTGGAGTGAAGGCTGCCCGGCGGCAAAACAGGGATGGTTCGACTGCGTGGTCGGGTGCGGCGGGACGAAGAGAATTTCCCTGAAACGTCGATGGCGCGGCCAACGGTGTTAGGGTCCTTCACTTCGTTCAGGGTGACAAGGCTTTGAGGGGCGGGAAGAGGCCCATGGCATCCGCGGATCAGGCACACGGAACAGTTCCCGCAAATGCCACCGGCCACGCCGATTATTTCTTCGGGAAATTCGGGTCGTTCTTGATCTCGCGGATCTGCTGGATGTGGCGCTCGGCATGCGTGGAGATTTCGAGCATCCACTGCCAGCAATCGATGACCTCGCGGTCTCCGAAACTGTGCGCCCGCATGTCGTCCTGGGTGGTCTTGATGTATGCGATCATCGTGCCGCGCAAGGCCTGAAACTTTCCGAGAGCTTCGTTCATGTCCTTGTAGGTATCGACTTTTTCGTGCCCGCCGCCGGTCTTGGTATGCACCACGCGGTCGATGCCGTACCACATGATGTCGGCATCGGTGGCAGCCGACTTCTTGTCTTTCATGTCGGGGGCCGCCTTCAGGGCCTTCTGAATGTCGCGCCAATAGTCAGGTTCGGCCACCGCCAGGTGCGAGACCACTTCGCGGATGCTCCAGCGGTCCGGCGAGGCTTTGTACTCCAACTGCGCGGGCGATAGCCCGCGCACCAGCTCGCCTACCATCTGCGTGGTCATCTCGAAGTGAACCTGCAGGTGCTCGCGGTCGGTGTCGGTCATGGGCGCGGCGAACGCGGGCGCGACAAGTGGCGTCACAAAAAGTGACAGGACGAGAAGGCGTGCAACGGCATTTCCCGAGGACATCTTTGAGGTGGTTGGCATAGGCGGATCCCTCCAAGCATCGTTGGACGGGCAACACGGAGTTAGGTCATCACGGCGGAGGGACGGATGACGCCTGATCCGGGGTGAAGAGAGAACCACGCTGGGGCTAAAGCCCGGACTCTAGCGCGACGGTGACGCGGCCCTGGAAGGGCCGCTCTTCCACGGTCGCTCCGGCGTCGGGCGGGTAGGCATCAAGTGACGTCGGTGTCAGTCGCGGTCGCGTCGGCATCGGGCGCGGCGTCGGGCGCGACGGCGTCGGGTTGTCTCGACTCGGTCGCGGCTGGCGTCGAGTCACGCGCGGGCAGGGAAATCGCAATTCGGATGGCGCGTCTCGGACGCAGGCTAGGGCTAAAGCCCGGACTCTAGCGCGACGGTGACGCGGCCCTGAAGGGCCGCCCTTCCACGGTTGCTCCGGCGTCGGGCGCGTAGGCATCGGTCGCGTCGGTGTCAGTCGCGCCGGCGTCAGTCGCGACGGCGTCAGTCGCGACGGCGTCAGTCGCGACGGCGTCAGTCGCGACGGCGTCAGTCGCGACGGCGTCGGGTTGCGCCTGGACTCGGTCGCGGCTGGCGTCGAGTCACGCGCGGAGTGGGGAAATCGCAGTTCGGATGGCGCGTCTCGGACGCGGGCTGGGGCTAAAGCCCGGACTCTAGCGCGACGGTGACGCGGCCCTGGAAGGGCCGCTCTTCCACGGTCGCTCCGGCGTCGGGCGGGTAGGCATCAAGTGACGTCGGCATCGGTCGCGGCGGCGTCGGTCAACGCGAATGCGGGATGCGTGCATTGGCTCGGCCGGTACCAGCGGGACGAGGCGGACGAATGCGTCCGCCCAAAAACGAGGAGTGGGACAGTTGCTTAGCCTTTTACGCTGATCTTTGAGAATGAGAGAACCGCACGGCTGGGCGTGGGTCTGCCCATCGACAGGGCTGGGCGGAACGTGGTGAAGATCAGCATTCGCTTTACCTGAGGCAGCACTTCTTTCGAGTCGGCGGGATCGGAAAGGATCCGATAATCCTGCACGCGGCCGTTGGAATCGACTTCCGCTTCGATCACCAGAGAGTCCGCATCGATCGAGTCCATGGTCATGCCGAAGGCGCTTGGCCGCAACTCAGGACCGGTATTCACCATGACGAGAGGAACGTCGTTGTTGGCTTGAAGCGACGACGGAGTGACGAAGTACACCATCGCGATGCCGAAGATGATGACGGCGCTCAGGAAGCCTGCAGTCGCCGGGACCATGAATGCTTCCATGGCATTTTCCAGACGGACGCGAAGTCCCTCGAACGCGGGGCGGCGTTTCTGCGCGGCTTCGCGCGAGATGGCGAGACGCAAGTTGAGTCCGAGATCAGCGGGCATCTTGGGACGCGGCATGGCGGACAGGAGTTGCTGCGTGCGGCGGAGCGACAAGTATTGCCTATTGCATCCGTCGCAATGCGACAGATGTTTTTGCAGCGCCAGCATCTGGGTGCCGGTCACTGCTCCATCAAGATAGGGCGACATCAATCGCTTCGCCTCGGGGCACGGCAGTTCGGAAGCTTGCCCCTTCTTCCCAATGGCGATCATGGCATCACCTCGACCCTTCTACCCCCTGCAGATCCCTGCGACCGCGTGCTGCGGGTTCCTTTCTTGTCCGGACCCGGAGCGGTCAAACCCAATTCATTTCCAACTTCGCGCACATATGGCGCAAGCCGCTGGCGCAGTGCGTCCCTGCCGCGCGTCAGGCGGGACTTCACGGTTCCGAGAGAGATCTCGAGCACTTCAGCGATCTCCTCGTATGACATCTCTTCCAGGTCGCGAAGAATGAGCGTGGTGCGGTACGGCTCTGGAACTTTCTTCAACTCTTCTTCCACCCGGCTCTGGACCTCGTGGTGCGCCACGTTATCGAAAGGCGAGTCCGCGTGATCGGTGAGAGCAACCTGCAATGCATTCTCGCCCGGCGTCGGCGTTTCGGATTCGGCCGGCTCGATCGACGTTTCGCGAGCCTTGTGGCGGAACCACCAGCGCCTGCGGTTTGCTGCCTCATGCAGCGCGATGCGATAGATCCAGGTCTTGAGACTCGACTCGCCGTGAAAATGATTCATGCCGCGAAACACCTTCAGGAACACGTCCTGCGTGGTGTCGGCAGCATCGGCAGGGTCGTTCACGATGCGGTAGACCAGGCCATAAACCGGCTGTTGAAACTCGCCGATCAGCCAGGCATACGCCGCTTCGGAACCGGCTTTCAGGTCTGCGACGATGGCCGCTTCTTCCTGCGACCGAACCCCTATCGCACTTGCAAGATCTCCCAAGGTGGTTGCTCCCGCCATGTTGGCGTCCCCTGATTATAGGATTTTCCACCCGAACGCGCCCTGATATTTCGCAGGGCCGAACGTTTTGAAAGCTTTGCGGTCTTGCCGAAACTCTCACCTAACATAGACTCCGGTGGGGTGTGCGGAGTTCCAGAGGTAAGTGATTTATTTTGAGGAGGATCGTCGGGGAGGTTACTAAAGTGTGGAATTGTAGATCTGGCTAGAGTTGCTGTGGTCTTGTTTTCTTGGTCTTCTGGCGGCGAAGGATGTCGGCCAAGGCGGAGAGCAGTCCGTCGCAACCTTTGTCGAGTTCCATGGCGGATTTTTCGAGATAGGCGCAGGCGCCGTCCTGTTTCAAACGGACCGCGTTCTTCTGGGAAAGACCACTTAGAACGACGACCGAGATTTCAGCGGTGGCCGCATCGTTCTTGAGAATCTTGAGAACGTCCGGCCCGGTAAGTTTGGGAAGCAGCATGTCGAGCAGGATAACGTCAGGCTTCCTTTCGCGCGCGACTCGAAGAGCTTCTTCGCCATCGGTGGCGGTGAAGACTTCGTACCCGGCACGCGCGAGCGCGCGCTCAGTCGCGATGCGCAGAAACTTACTGTCGTCCACCAAAAGCAGTTTTGTTGCACTCATGATGTATGCTCCCGCGTGAGTAAACACGGGCTTCTCAGTTAAGAATATCGGCAGTTTGCAATATCACTTGAAGGCGCTGACGCGAGGTGGAGATATCATCTAAAATTACGGAAGCAGGTTCGTATGTCGGATGACTCGCTTCGAATTTCTCCGGGACCCCAGTTTCTATCGGCCATGCTGCTGGCGATTGCTGCCGATGCGCTCCAGCTGGTTGTCTTTCCCTTGTTCGTAGCCGGAGCGCTCTCTCCCGCTGATGACTTACTTGATCTCGGCGTCGCAGCTGGGATGGTTCATCTGCTGGGCTGGCATTGGGAATTTGTGCCGTCTTTTTTTGCCAAGCTCGTGCCGGGGATGGATCTGGTTCCCTTCTGGACGCTGGCGGTCGCTAGCGTTTACCGCAAAGCCAAACAGGTTGCAGCCGCGAGCGCTGACAAGCATATCTTGCCGAATCCTTGAGCCGCCGTGGCGAGCGCGGGACGACCGTGGTGCCACAAAGTAAAATGCCCCGCTTCTTCGCGCATTGCGCTTGAAATGGGGCACGTATCCCTGCGACAGATTCTCTATCAGCTTTTTATTGCTCGCAGGAGTCGCCGGTCTTGTGCAAGTCGGTCACCTTGAGGTGTCCGTGCTCGGTGGTGCTGTTTTTCATTCCGGCATCGTTGCCCATCTGCTTCGTGTCTTCTTTCATGTTGTGCATCTTGTCGTGGTCGACGACACCCTTGACCTCAACCTTTTGACCAACGTTGCCAGCCAAGTCGACCGATTTGTTGGAATGAATTTCCCACGTGCTGCCGTCGGAAGCGGTGAGCAGATATTCGTTCCCCTTGCCGGTTTTCGTCAGGCATCCGGTCATGTTGCGAACTTGATCCTTGGAATTTGCGGTCTTGTCAGAGTCGGAGTCTTGCGCGACAGCCCACACGGAAGTCAATCCGACGAGAAGGATACAGAAGAGCAAACGGTTGAAACTCTTTGTCATGGAATTCCTCCTTATTGTTTACGCCTTCGTGGAAAACCCCACTTCCGCACAGGGCCAGAAGTGGGGTACCAATACCTACAAGTCAGTTGCGGTTTTGTGGCGTGGAGTTGCCGCCTTTAACGAAGGGTTAGCGGGGCTGGATCTTGTGGATCAGGAGGAATGTAGCACCCGCCACGATTGCGGAGGCTGGGATAGTCAAGATCCAGGCCCAGACGATGCGGCCGGCGACGCCCCAGCGTACTGCGGAGAGACGATGAACTGCGCCAACACCTACGATGGCGCCGGTGATGGTGTGAGTGGTGCTTACCGGGATGCCGGCGAGTGCAGTGCCGAAGAGCGTAATGGCGCCGGCGCTCTCAGCACAGAATCCGCCTAGTGGCTTCAACTTCGTAATCTTTTGGCCCATGGTGTGGACGATGCGCCATCCACCGAAATAAGTACCGGCTGCGATCGCCGCGTGCGCGGCGAGGATGATGGGCCAATGATAGTGCCCCCAATTTCCAAGCATGTCGGATTTAGACATGAAGCCTGCGGTATAAAGGGCGCCGGCGACTATACCCATGGTTTTCTGCGCGTCGTTTCCGCCGTGACCAAGGCTGTACGCGGCTGCCGAAAGCAACTGAAGTTTTCGGAACCATTTGTCGACGGTTTGCGGAGGTTTGTTCTGAAGAATCCAATGCGCGGCGACAAAGAAAGAAAGGCCAAGCACCATCCCCATGATCGGAGCAACGATGATGAAGATGAGCGTTTTGTACCAGCCCTCCGGAATGATGACGGAGAACATAGTGTGGGGCCCCGTGTGTATGGCAGCATGCATCATGGCGGCGCCGGCATATCCGCCAATGAGAGCGTGCGAAGAGGAAGTGGGTAGTCCCCACCACCACGTCAGCAGATCCCAGACGATGGCGCCGAAGAGGGCCGCCATGACGACGTATTGATCGACATGTTCAAGCCGGATCATTCCTTTCCCGATGGTTTTGGCAACGGCGGTCCCGAGAAAGAATGCGGCAAGAAAATTGAATGCTGCAGCCCATAGGACGGCAAGTTTTGGAGAAAGGACGCGGGTAGAAACGACAGTGGCAATGCTGTTGGCGGAATCGTGAAAACCGTTGAGGAAGTCGAAGATCAACGCGACCAGAATCGTGATCAGGACGAGGACGACGTCTTTATTCATCGGTGGTCTGCGCCCGCGGGAGGAGATGAAAGCAGGCGGCTTAAAGCCATATTTCCGGTGCCGGGTTCACGCGACCATTGAAGGGTCGCTGTTGCACGGTGGTTCGAACGACAGGAATGATTTTCATCCGTGCGTCCGCGACTGTAATGCCTTTCAGCCTTGCCTGCCACATCGCGGTTGGGGCAGGTGCGCCAGATGATATTTCGAAGTTTCATGAGCATGCAGAGATTGTTTAAGAGCAGGCAATTTCTCAGGTGCTTTTGAGAACGATGGCTTCGAGGACGTTGGCCGCATCTTCAGCCTTATCGGTGGCGTACTCCAGAACTTCGTAGAGTTCCTTGAGCTTGATCAGGTGGATGGGATCCTTTTCGTGCTCGAACAGGTCTGCGATGGCGCGGCGGCTGACGTGATCAGCCATGTCTTCCAGCCGATTTACCTCCTCACAGTGCTCCATGACATGACCGTTCTTTTCGAGAAGAGAAACACCCTGAGCGAGTTCCTCGCATTGGAGCACGATCAGGCCGGCGAGTTCAGCGGATACCGGAGGAGGGTCGGTGATCTTGTACATGACAAGGCGCAATGCAGCGGAGTTCACAAAATCCAATACGTCGTCGAGCGAAGAGGCCAGGCGGTGAATATCTTCACGATCGAAGGGTGTAATAAATGTCTGATTCAGCTTGGTGATGATGGAATGGGTAGCTCGATCGCCTTTGTGTTCGATCGCCTGAACTTGACTGACGCGCATAGCAAGATCGCGGGGATCAGCAAGAATGCTGCGAAGGAGCTTGGCGCCGTCAGTCAAATTAGCGGACAGCTCGGCAAAGAGGTCAAAGAACTTGGTATCGCGGGGGATGAGTCGCATTTGTAAGATTTACTCGGGCACACTTCGTTTGAGAGCTTGAACTAGACGAAGCAGAGTAATATCTCACGCGAGAAGCCGAAGATCAAACCGGAGATTAGCGAGGCCGGGGGCGGTTGGCGAGGACCGGAGAACGACGCGTAGTCCTGATGCGCACAAGTACAAGAATAACGAAGACGGCCACCGATCCATAGGCTACCGGATGAAGGAAGCCGGAAAAGACATTTGCGAAATCCATTGGCCGATTATGGTTGAAGTTGCGGAAGGAATCGACGTTACTGGCATGCTAGACCTTACGTGCCATGGGGTGTGGGACGTCAGAGTTGTGTGCGAAGTCGGCTAACTTAAACCAGACCACAAAACGCGGGCGGCAGCGCCCGCCCCATCGCTACTTCTCTCTATAGGGCCACTGCGCTTTGACGAATAGAGCGCCGTCGATGCCGATGGTTTGGCCACTGATGAAAGCTGCGCCGGGGCTGGCGAGGAACATCACTGTGGGGCCGATGTCGGACGTCGTTCCTACGCGGCCTAGTGGAGTAAGTCGAGACCAGGTTCCAGCGTAATCGGGATCTTCCTTGCGTGTGCGCTCGGATTCGATCGATCCGGGGGCGATGCAGTTCACGCGAATGCCGTATTGACCGAGCTCGACCGCGGCTTCTTTCGTGAACATCTCGATGCCGCCTTTGCTTGCGGTATAGGCCACCAGCGATGGGAAGGCGAGCTTGTTGCAGCCGGACCCGAGATTCACGATCGCGCCACCGCCATGGTCTTTCATGTAACGGGCGGCTTGCTGGGTACACAGAAAACAGCCCTTAAGGTTGGTATCGACGACGAGATCCCATTCCTCCTCCGTGACTTCGAGAAGCGGTTTCCAGGTTTGGACCCCCGCGTTGTTCACGAGAAGATCAAGATGTCCAAAGGCAGCGATGGCTTTTTCGAACATAGCGGTGACCTGCGCGCTGGAGCGAATGTCGGCCTGGAGAGCGAGAACGTCGTCCTGGCCGGGAGCCTGGAGACCGCGAATATCGGCGATGGTGTCCTCGACCATAGACGGGGGGTCGTTGTAATAGTTGACGGCGACACGGTATCCATTGCGGGCCAACTCCATGGCGATCTCTTTCCCGATGCCGCGGCTCGCTCCCGTCACAAGCGCCGTCTTACGGTCCAGCATAGTCACCTCGCTCGCTGTTCTGATCACGAAGGCAAATCATAACGAAGCTACGGGAAAGATGCAGTACAGTTTGACCCCCTTGGCCGTAAGCTCTTAAACTCGTAGATGTTCTCTGCCTATCTTGGTTGTAGCCGTCGGGAATGAGGCCCTCGGGTGGCCATCCTGCGGGAGGGATTCCTGAGTCGTTTCCAAAGTTCTGTTCTCCGAACCTGTGTAGTTGCGGCCCTGCTTGGGCTGCTGAGCCCGCTGTGTCGGGCGGACAATCCCACACCGATCACTCTCGATACGAACGAGACGGTTTTCTCGGTGCTCAGCGCGCTGAATGCGTGCGGGTACGATGCCAATTTGAATGCGTCTGACGCACAGCGGCTGAACATCCGCGCCGAAGTGCAGAAAAATCTGAAGCAATCGGAAGAGGCGCAGGCTGCGCTGACAACGATGTGCGAATGGTATGGGGCGCATAAGGGAAAAGATCCTTCCCATGACCTCTCGCAATTCGTGTCGTTGGCGCTGTATTTGCAAGGGCCTCCGCATTTTCTGCCGCGCGTGAAAGAGGACGAGATGCCGCCGGACGCAGTTCCCATCGCAGGATTTGGGGCGCTGCTGGAGCGTTTCTACGACAAAGCGGACTTGCACTCGATCTGGGAACGTCATCGCGCGAACTACGCGGCGCTGGTGGAGCGCTATCACGTCCCTCTGGCCAAGATGGTGTTCGACACCGACATTTATCTGAGGCTGCAATCCGGCGGATATCTGGGACGGACGTTCACGATTTATCTAGACTTCCTCGGAGATCCAAACCAGGCGAACGCGCGGAACTATGGAAGCGACTATTACGTGGTCGTATTTCCGTCGCCGGACGCCGGTGCCGTCGATCCGTTGAAAATGCCACAGATCCGGCACACATATCTTCACTACCTGCTGGATCCGATGGCGGAGAAACATTTTTCCTCCGTCAAACGGCTGGACCCGTTGTTGCAGTCTGTGAAGCGGGCGCCGCTGGAAGAAAGTTTCAAGAGCGACATTTCGCTCTTGGTCACGGAGTGCCTGGTACGGGCGATTGAGATCCGTACGATGGGAACGAAGCAGACGGCGGAGCCGATGCGACTACAGGCCGTCGACGATGCGGTCAAGCAGGGATACATCCTGACACGCTATTTCTATACTTCGCTGCTCGCGTTCGAAAAAGATCCAGCCGGCTTCAAGAACATGTACTCCGATATTTTGAACGCGATCGATGTGCGGCAGCAGGAGAAGGCTGCGGGGGAGGTGCAGTTCGCGCGATCATCGGCGCCGGAACTGGTGCAACTGTCGCGACTTGAGGATCGCCGGATGCTGATGACAGCGGAGAAGCGGCTGGCTGCCGGAGATCCGAAGGGCGCGAAAGAATTGGCGCAACAGGCCCTCGACAAGAAGATCGGGGATGAGGGACGAGCGCTGTTCATCCTGGCGCAGGTGGCGGTCGCGAATAAGGATCGTGAAGGCGCGCTGGGAAATTTTCAGAAGGCGATTCAGGCGACGAAAGATCCGAAAGTGGTGGCTTGGTCGCACGTGTACCTGGGAAGGATTATGGACATGAAGGAAGATCGCGAGGCCGCGATGAATGAGTATCGCGCGGCGCTGACGTCGGGCTCGGAGCTGCCCGAGGTAAAGGCAGCGGCCGAACGTGGATTGCAACAGGCTTATGAGCCTCCCGCAAAGCCGCAGCAATGATGTGAGTCGACAAGGTACTGAGTTCGAAAACGCGGTTCGATGTTTGCTGCGATAAAATGCACGTTTGAAGGATTAAGGGCGGTTTGGAAACAAGTCAGAGTCGAGGAGAGTACATGAAGCGAGCAGCGGTAGTGATCGCAGTGTTGGGGATGTGCGTATGGAGTGGAGCCAGGATAAACCAGCCGCACAGAACGCGCCGGCGGGCCAGGCAGCAGCCACGCAGGGCAAGCGTCCGCCAGCAGCGAAGACGCAGCCCGAGTTCGAGGCTTACAAGGCCGCGATGCAACTGACCGATGCCGCCGCCGCTGAGAAAGCGGCGGATGACTTCGCGACCAAGTTCCCGGATAGCGAGTTGAAGGTCGTCGTCTACAAGGCGGCCATGCAGAAGTATCAAGCGGCGAATAATGCGGACAAGATGATGGAAATGTCGCAGAAGGCCCTAAGCTTCGATCCAGACGATCCGGAGGCGCTGGTGGGCGTTGCACAGGTGCTGGCGGAG
This sequence comes from uncultured Acidobacteriota bacterium, assembly GCA_963712365.1. Classification (GTDB taxonomy): domain Bacteria; phylum Acidobacteriota; class Terriglobia; order Terriglobales; family Acidobacteriaceae; genus Sulfotelmatobacter. The sequence goes on along the minus strand of CAVQHO010000011.1, from coordinate 1,062,403 downwards.
CGGACGCGAGACACGGATCTGGACAAAGACCAGAAGCTGGCCGAAGCCAAGAAGGATGCGGAGCGGGCGCTGGTCACAGTGGATTCGGATGTTCCGACGGCGGGCTATCCGCCGGAAAAAATTGACCAGTTCAAGCGCTATATGAAGTCGGAGGCCTACGCGGTGCTGGGCACGCTGTCCTCGAATGCAAAGAACTATCCGGATGCCGAGACGAATCTACGCAAGTCAATCGAAGCGTTCCCGGAGCAAGTTGATTCCGTGGCGGTGTTGAGACTGGCGGTAGCCCTCGATATGCAGAACAAGGTTCCCGATGCCTTGAAGTATGCCAATCAAGCGGTGGACCTCACTAAGGACCGTCCTGATTCGCCGGCGGGAAAAGCGGCGCGAGCGGAACAAGACCGGCTGACGAAGCTGAGCGGGGGAACGGCGCCAGGGCAAGCGGCACCGAAGAAATAACGGCCCGCAACGTTCAGCAAGTAAGCTAGAAAGCAAGCTGCTCACGCCCGGCGAGAGGTAGCTGTACGCCGCCTGAACGACTCCCGCGTGGACTTTTCGTCCATTGGCAGTGTTTACCTATGAAGGAACGGGAAATCACGGCGCTAGAAGAGGGACTCAGCTATCACTTCCGGCGGCGCGCCGTCATCGAGCAGGCGGTGACTCACAGTTCGCAGGCGCGTGAGATGGAAGCGCAGCAGGCTGGCGAAAGCAAATACAAAGTCAGCGATAACGAGCAGCTTGAGTTCCTGGGAGATGCCGTACTGGCTTTGGTTACGAGCGAGGAACTGTTCCAACGATTTCCGCAATTTCGTGAAGGTGAACTTTCTAAGCTGCGAGCGCATCTAGTCAGTGAGAGGCATTTGATCCGGGTGGCGCAACAGTTGGAGTTGGGTCATTATCTGCGCCTTGGACGCGGCGAGGAGAAAAGCGGAGGCCGGAGCAAGACGGCTCTCCTGGTCGACGCACTGGAAGCGATTCTGGCAGCGATCTACCTGGATGGCGGCCTGGAAGTGGCGCGGGAATTTGTGATTCGCAACGTGATTGAGCCAGAACTTGAACGAATGGAGCAGGGTGGCGGCGTCCTGCCGATCACAGATTTCAAGTCAGCCCTGCAAGAAGCGGTGCAGAGCCTGGGTCTGCCGCAGCCATCGTATGTTCTGGTTGAAGAGGCCGGCCCAGAGCACAGCAAGACTTTCACGGTGGAAGCGCGATTGCACGGCAAGGCGTCGAAGAGTTCAGAGTTCGTTGGGCGCGCGCAGGGGCTGACTAAGAAAACAGCAGAGCAAGACGCTGCGCGGCAACTGCTGACGTTCCTTGCATCGCGGACGAAGGCGACGGAAGAGAAGGGCTGCGAAAGTTCCGCAGCCGGTGGAAGAGTAGATTTACATGGATCCTTCAAACCACCCTACGGCTTCGCCCACGGAATCCACCGATTTCCCGCAGGATTCACCTGTAGTGATTGTTGCGCCGACTCCTCCCGGGAGCGCTTTGACCGAGCCGGTTCCGGCCCCCGCGGTTTCCAACCCAGCTACAAATTTTGGGAGCGATCTGATCAGTTCGCTGCAATCGTTGATGGGGAACGGTTGTGATCGCAATTTTTGTAATTACATTTATTGTGCAAGCGTTCCAAATACCCTCGGAGTCGATGGAGAACACGCTACTGGTCGGCGACTATCTGCTCGTGAACAAGCTTTGCTACGGCGGTCAGGGGTTGGGGAACCATGTGATGCCGTATCAGAAGAATCTCGCGGGGAGACATCGTGGTATTTCACTATCCGGTGGATCCGCAACAGCATTTCGTGAAGCGGGTGATTGGCGTGCCGGGCGATCGGCTGCGCCTTGTGAATAAGAAGGTAATGATCAACGGCAAAGCGATTGAAGAACCATACGTCCGTTTTCTCGAGCCACCGAACAACGTGTTCCGCGATAATTTTCCTCGAACCGACATTCCGGCCTATGGGTTGGAAGGCAAATGGTGGCTGGAGATGAGGAAGCTCGTTGAAGACGGCGAGTTGATCGTTCCTGAAGGGCACTACTTCGTGATGGGCGACAACCGCGACGACAGCCAGGACAGCCGCTATTGGGGATTCGTTCCGCGAGAGAACATCATTGGAAGGCCGCTAGTGATCTACTGGTCGGTGCAGGATTGGGACAAGAGTCCCGAGGGTTCCGTCCAAGCAAGGTTGCAGCATCTGGCATATGCCGTGACACATATCTTTCAGATCACCCGATGGAACCGGACGCTGCGACTGGTACACTGAGAATGCGCCGGGGCGCATCTGCGCCAAAGCAGTTTTCTGAACTATCCATCCCGTATGAGCACGAAGACGATTGTGTCGAAGAAGAAGGAAGAAGAAGTCGTAGACAAGGCTGTGGCGGAAGAGAAGCCGAAGGAAACGACGGTTGAGTTTCTGGCGTCGCTGGCTGCCGTGCTGGTCACCGGCCTGTTCATTATCACGTTCGTGGTTCAGGCGTTTGAGATCCCATCGAGTTCGATGGAGAACACGCTGCTGATCGGCGACCACGTATTCGTGAATCGCATTCAATTCGCTCCGAAGAGTAAATGGATCGGCCCGCTTCTTCCCTACCGCGAGGTGCATTTCCGGGACATTGTCGTATTCCTTTCGCCACAGACTCCGGGTCTTTATGTGGTAAAGCGCATTATCGGGCTGCCGGGAGACCGCATTCACCTGCGGAATGGCGTGGTGTATCGGAATGGAGAGGCCCTGACGGAACCGTATCTTGATACTGATCGAGACACGCCCGCGGACGTATACCGGAATAATTTCCCCGCTGTGCCTCCGACCGATGATCCGAATGTCTGGTCGAACTGGGCGATCGATTTGCCTTCTTATATCCAGGGGGATGACCTTGTTGTGCCGCCGGATCACTACTTCGCGATGGGAGATCATCGGGGCGTGAGCCTGGATAGCAGATACTGGGGATTCATTCCGAAGGAAAATGTTATAGGGCGACCGATGTTCATTTACTGGTCATTCGAAACTCCGGATAATCAATATCTGAAGACGGACTGGAGTGACCGGCTGGCGTTTCTTGGCAAGGTGGTTCTGCATTTCTTCGACGAGACGCGCTGGAGACGGACCCTCCAGATTGTCCGGTGACGTCTCGACAGCCTGAAGCAAAGGCGAAGTGAGAATCTTTCATTCCAGACGGCGAGTGATCGCGGTGGCAGCTGTGATACTGCTGGCACTGTTTGTACTCCGACCGGGCGCTTCCCCTCTCAAATCACGCATCATCGCATCCATCAGCGCAAGCGTAGGGCGGCCAGTCGATATCGGATCGGTCGAAATTCGGCTACTTCCTTGGCCAGGTTTCGAGCTTGAAAATCTTGTTGTCTATGACGATCCAGCATTCGGCGCTGAGCCCATCCTGCGCGCAAACGAAGTTTCCGCCTCGCTCCGATTGACGTCGCTCGTGCGCGGGCGACTCGAAATCGCACGACTGGCGCTCACCGAGCCCAGCCTAAATCTCGTACACAGCGACGATGGAAGATGGAATCTGACATCGCTGCTTGAACGCACCGCGCATATTCCGCTTGCGCCTACGGGAAAGTCCAAGAGGGAGCCGAGACCCGGCTTTCCTTACATCGAGGCGACGTCCGCACGGATCAATTTCAAGAACGGCGCCGAGAAAAAACCGTACGCTCTCACCAGCGCCGACTTCTCGCTGTGGCAGGATTCCGAAAATTCCTGGGGTGTGCGTTTGAAAGGCCAGCCGTTTCGAACCGACTTGAATCTGAACGATACGGGCCTACTGCAACTGAACGGAACGTGGCAGCGCGCGCAAAATCTTCGCGATACGCCACTTCAATTCAACGTGGAATGGAGGCGGGGGCAACTCGGACAAGTTCACAAATTTCTGACTGGAAACGACAAAGGGTGGCGCGGAGAGATCCAGTTGGAAGTAGCGCTGACGGGAACTCCATCCGCTGTGCGCGTCAGCAGCCGGGCCTCGATTGACCAGTTCCGGCGATATGACATCACCAGCGGCAAGGCGCTGCGCATGGCGGCGAATTGCGATGGCAGCTACAGCGCAGCTGACTCACGAATTTCACGAAGTGGTATGCAGCGCCCCGGTTTCGCAAGGTCTCATTACGCTGACCGGAGATCTCGGATTCCCAGGAAGTCATCACTATGCGGTAAAGGTGCGAGCCGAAGATGTTCCCGCCAGCCTCGTAGCGACGCTGGTCGAGCGTTCGAACAAGAATCTGCCGGAAGACCTTGAAGCCGATGGCACCATTCGCGCAAGCTTTTCGATGCAGGAAAACGGCGCGGCTGGGGAGAAGCCGCGTTTTGAGGGCACGGGCGAGATTGCCGCCCTGCGTCTCACATCGAGTGCGAACAAGTCAGAGATTGGTCCGCAAAACATTCCGTTCTCCTTGTCAAACAGCGAAGGCAGACTCGGACGGGGTCGGCAGGCGAGTTATCGGGACGCTGTAGAAGTCGATTCCGGTTCTCCGCACGTTGAATTTGGTCCCTTCACTTTTGGAGCGCCGCGCGCGAAGGGTCCAGTGATTCGGGCATGGATGACACGCAGCGGTTACGATCTGACGGTTTCCGGAGACAGCCAAATCAGCACGACGCTCAGTCTGGCGCGGATTCTTGGGTTGCCCGTTCTACCAACGAAGGCGGAGGGCATCGCGCAACTCGATCTCGAAGTTGCGGGAACCTGGGCGGGCAAGTCCGATGGAAGCGGGGCGGGATTTGTCACGCCACAAGCCACTCGGAACGGTTAGGCTGCGGAACGCACAAATTGCTGCACGTGAAGTTGGCGGTCCGATAGAAATCCTATCCGCCGACCTGCAATTTCAATCCGATAAAATCCGCGTCACTAAGATTGAATGCGAAAGCGGCCGGTACAAGCTGGACCGGTTCAATCGAGATGCCGCGAGGCTGCGGGATATCGTGTCCAATGCGGTTCACGCTCAACGCTAACCAGATCGCGCTCTACCGGCTTAGCGAGTGGGTGAATCCGAACCTCGGCAAGCAGCCGTGGTATCGCGTGCTGCAAGCGGGCAAGCAACCAACGAGTTCGTGGCTGGCGAACGTGCGTGCATCTGGACGGGTTTCTACCGAGCGCTTTGAGATTCGAGGGCTGGCTGCGACCCATGTTTCTGCGAACTTGAATGTAGATGAAGGCAAGGTTCAGATTTCGGATTTGAACGCCAATTTTATGGGAGGCACGCATCGCGGCGAGTGGCGCGCCGATTTCAGCGCGAAATCACCTACCTGCAAAGGGAGCGGACAATTCACCGGAGTCACGCTCGCCGGATTTGCCGAAGCGATGAAGGACGACTGGGTAAGCGGAACGGCGGATGCCAAGTACGAGGTGAGCGGTAAATGTCCTGTCGACTTCTGGCCGTCGGCCGAGGGCACAATGCGTGTGGAGATGAAAGACGGCGGGTTTCCGCACATTTCTTTCGAAGACAGCGCCGATGCTCTTCATGTCAATCAGCTTGAAGGAGTGGCTAATCTCAAAGACGGCACGATCGAGATTGAGGACGCTACTGTGGATTCCACGCAGGGACACTACGACCTGAGTGGTACCGCGTCATTAGCTCGCGAGGTCGACATCAAGTTGACACGGGTTCCCGGTGGTACAGCAACAGCAGGTTATGCGATTACCGGCACGCTTGCTGAACCACAGATTGCGCCGATGACCGGCGCAGAACAAGCACGCCTGAAACCGATTCCGTCGAAGTAAGGATTCACGGGGCGTAAGCGGGTCCGCGCAGCACCTTTCCTGGAAGAGCGTTCGTCATCTTTCCCTGTCGATCACGGGCACACCATTCACCAGTACAAAGTCCATTCCTTCCGAGAGCTGATTGGGATTGTCGAAGGTGGCGCGATCGCGGACGGTTGCGGGATCGAAGACGACGACGTCCGCCCACATGCCCTGCTTAAGCACGCCGCGATCGGTGAGGCGCATGCGCTGCGCAGGCAAGCGCCGAAAACTTGCGAATCGCATCTTCGAGCGTCAGCGCTTTTTCGTCGCGGACATATTTGCGGAGGATGCGAGGAAACGTGCCGTAAGCGCGGGGATGCGGATGTTCCTGGCCGAGAATGCCTTCGGGCGAAGTTCCCGCCGAATCGTTGTCGATCGCGACCCAAGGCTGCTGCAGCGCGAGGGTCACATCGGGTTGCGACATGCCGAAGACGGCGACGCCGGTGCGTGGATCCTGAATCAGCAGATCGAACAGCGCGTCCATCGGATCTTTGTTCCAGAGCTTGGCAACTTCCGAGAGGCGCTTGCCCTGCAGAGGCATCAGCTTCGGATTCTGCACCGCGCCGATCATGATCGCCTCGGGGCCGGGGATTTCCTGCCACTCGTTGTCCCAGTCGCTGCGAGGGCGTCAGTCATGTCTTTGCGGATACGCTCGCGAGTGGCAGGATCTTTCAGACGTTCGACCAGCTTTTGCGTGCCGCCGTCGTGCGCCCAGGGCGGAATGAATGCCGAGAAATCGTTGAACCAGGCGGTGTAGGCGTAGGTGTCGGCGGAGACATCGGCCCCGGCGGCGCGCGCAGCGTTGATCTTGGCGATGACTTCGGGCATGCGTCCCCAATTGCTTTTGCCGGCCACTTTGATGTGCCAGATCTCGACCGGAATGTGGCCTTCGCGGCCGATGCGGAGAGCTTCGTCGATCGACTCGAGGATCGAATCGCTTTCGTTGCGCATGTGCGTGGCGTAGATGCCGCCGAGTTTGCCGGCCTCCGCCGCCAGCGCAATCAGTTCCTCGGTTTTGGCGTAGGGCGCCGGCGCATATTCGAGAGAGGTGGATACTCCGACTGCGCCGTCTCTCATAGCATCGCGGACCAGCGATTTCATCTGCTCAAGTTGCTCGGTGGAGGGCTGCTTGTCGTCGTCGCCGAGAACCATGCGGCGGACTTGCGTCGCGCCGACATAGGTCGCGAGATTGATGCCGATGCCCTGTTTCTCGAGCCGCGCGAAATATTGCGCGGAAGGTACGCCAGTCCGGATTGATCTTGTATTGCTCGTAGCCGCTGCGGTCGGATTGAATGATGGCATCGTTGAGCGGCGCGATTGAATTTCCTTCGCCGGTGATTTCAGAGGTGATCCCTTGATAGATCTTGGACGGAAGATGTGGATTTACCAGGATCGTCAGTTCGGACTGGCCGAGCATATCGATGAATCCCGGCGCGACAACCTTGCCGGCGGCGTCGATGGTGCGCTTTCGTGGCGCGGCCGAGAGATTGCCGATGGCGGCGATCTTGCCGTCGCGAATGCCGAGATCGCCTGAATACCATGGCGAGCCGGTGCCGTCGATGATGTGGCCGTTGGTGATGACGAGGTCGAATGCCGGCGGAGTCTGGGCTTGGACAGCGGCGGTCGCAATCAGGATTGACAAGACAACATCACTCGGGTGCAATTCAACATTTTGCTTTCTCCTCGCTTTCGGCGTCGGGCGAAGACGCCCGCTCGACAGCCGGCATGGAACCGGGTCTACTTCACTGCTTCGTGCTTGCAATGCGACGCCCAGCTGCGATCCAAACTGCGAGCGCCAGCCATTCGTAGGCAGTGAAATGGCCTGGGATCAGCGGGACACAGTTTCATCAGTGCCAGCACGACGGCGACTACCAGTGCCACAAGCGGCCAGCGCATGCTCTGACGATGTAAGACGAATGCGTCCCGATCTTGAGCGCGCGAGGCGCGAGGCAGGCGGCGCAGGCGGCAGACCATCCGATGGCACAGGCCACCGAACCGACTTCGGTGATCGGCACCAGGATCGCGTCGCCGAGAAACATGCAGACTGCCGTCGCAATTCCGACGCAGAGTACGGCGACGGACGGCGTTTGATAGCGGCATGAATCGATCCCGACTCGAGGCGCGATCATGCCCGCGGCGGCCCAGGGCGAAGATCAAGCGGCTGGCCGCGACGAAGTTTCCGTTGAAACATTTGAACAGCGAGAGCAATGCCGCCGCGAGAATGATGTTGACGATCCAGCGCGAACCGAAGGCCTGCTGGAATGCGACTGCGGTCATGAATCTTTCATCGGTCAGCTGATGCCATGGCGCGACGAATGCGACTGCGGCGACGATCGTCGCGTAGAAAAGCGTGCCGATCACGATCGCCGTCCAGATGGCGCGCGATGAATCCGCGGCTGCTGAATTCGGGGCTGGCTTCTTCCGCGGCTTTGCCGACCGATTCGAATCCGGTCATGAAATAGGGAACGATCTGGATTACCAGAAGAATTGATACGAGCGGCGCGTGCGTGAATAGTGGCGGAAAATTAGCCGGAGAGCCGTGGCTCACTCCGAACGCGACGAACAGCACGAATAGCGCGAGAGTTCCAAAGCTGGTCCAGTTCTGAAAGGTCGCGCTGAGGCGAACTCCGCGATAGTTGAGGACTGTCAGAAATGCGGTCAGGCGCCAATCCGACGAGCAGATGCGGAAGGAACACCGGCTTGCCGGCGACGCGGTAGAGTTCGATTGAGTCGATGCGCGGGAAAGATGTAAGCGGCGATGCGTCCTACCGCGACGGCTTCCCACGGGCAGACGATGAAGTATGCGAGCATCATCATCCAACCAGTTGCGAAGCTGATGCCGCGAGGAAATACTGCAGAGGTGTAGGCAATTTCGCCGGCCGCGTCCGGCATGGCGGCGAATGAGTTTCCCGTAGACCCATCCGATGGGAGCAGCAGCGCGCCGCCAATAGCGAAGCCGAGAAGCGTGCCGAGGCCGCCACCGCGCAGCAGCCAGTCGTCCATCACGACCAGCCAGCCCACGCCCACCATCGTTCCCCATCCCAGGGTGAAGTAATCGAGGACGCGCAGTTTGCGGGCGAGAGTGGTCACGGTCGAGTGAGAGAGTCGAGTGAGGCGCGCGAATTATAGAGCATTTGATTGTGCTATGGTTGGGAGCTTGGGTCGGAGTGCTCGATGCCTGTATTCGGGTCCGATGCGATCAGGATGACTTCAGCTTGCAGTGAAGCTTCAATTCCGTCTCGCATTGCCTGAGAACATCTATGCCTCGATATGAATATCGCCCGTTGAAGCCTACACCGCCGGCCGAGAAATCATTTCTGGAATGGATCGACATACTCGATCAGGAATTCATGAATCGCGATCCGGAGCATCGCAGCGATGTGGTCCGCGACGCGCTGCATCAACTTTATTTAGGACGGCCGTATGCCGACGCCTGCCGGAGCGTCCGGCCGAGCAAGCACTGGTGCATTCGTTTGATCCGCGCAATACCACGCTCGAGCCTGAATATTACGGCGACGTCGATGCAGTCAAGTATGCAGAGCGCAAGCCGCTGATCTGGTTCTGGATGATGTTCGACCGGTCACCGGCGGACTGAATCACTGGCTGGGATATCGCGTGCGCGCCATGTTGGCCCGGCACGTTTTCAAGCATATCGGGAAAAACGTAAAGCTCTTTCATGGCATTGAGTTCTCCTACGGCTACAACCTGACGATCGAGGACAACTGCACGATCCACAAATACGTGCTGCTGGATGATCGCGGCGAGATCATCGTGCACGAAGGATCGTCGATCTCCGACTACGCCAACGTTTACTCGCACTCGCACGATCTGAATGATGGCATGATCGTAGACAACCACAAGACCGAGATCGGACCGAAGGCGCGTGTGACCTATCACGCGACGGTGCTGAGCGGAGTACGAGTGGGAGAGCACGGGATTGTGGGATCGGTTGGGAGTCGCGTCGAAGGATGTGGCGCCGTATCACATCGTGGGCGGGATTCCGGCGAAGCCGATCAAGGTGAAGTCGATCGCTCCAGAGGAGTTGCAGAAGAGCCTGGAGAAGCGGTAGAGCGCTCGTCCGAACTGTTCTGGGAAAGGCACGCGGGCGAGGCGCTCGAGCCGCAATCCCGCCACAGGCCGCGCCTACTAATAGGCTTGCACATGGTAGTATCGAATTCAGCCCTGCATGATACTGCAACGATCTGATTTTCATTGGCCGCCATCGAACGCTGGCGGCTTCCCCGCATAGGGCCTCTTTTTCTTCGGGCTTCCTGACGCAGCATTTGCGCGGGGCTTTCTAACGAATGACGTGCTTCTCCTTCAACTCGCAAGCGCGTGCTGAGCGGCATGCGTCCCACTGGAAAGCTGCATCTCGGCAACTATGTGGGCGCGCTTGCAGAACTGGGTCGGGATGCAGGATCAGTACGAATGTTTTTTTTGCGTCGTCGATTGGCACGCATTGACGACCGATTATGCCGATACGTCGCACGTCAAAGAGAACTCGCTTGAAGTCACGTTCGACTGGCTGGCGGCCGGGCTCGATCCTGAAAAGTCGGTGCTGTTTCTTCAGTCGCATGTTCCTGCACATGCGGAGCTTCACTTGCTGCTCTCGATGATTACTCCGCTGGGATGGCTGGAACGCGTGCCCACATACAAAGAGCAGCGTGAGAATCTGAAGGAAAAAGATCTTGGGACTTACGGGTTTCTGGGATATCCGCTGCTGCATGCGGCGGACATCATGGTCTACAGGGCGGATGTCGTTCCCGTCGGCGAGGACCAGGCTGCGCACGTCGAGTTGACCCGCGAGATCACGCGCCGGTTCAACGGTTTTTATGGCACTGCGAAGCCTGTATTTCCGGAAGCTCAAACGCTGCTGACCCCAGCGGCGAAATTGCCTGGAACCGATGGCCGCAAGATGTCGAAGTCGTATGGAAACACGATCATGCTTGCGGATCCGGAGCCGGTGGTGCGGCAGAAGCTGAAGACCATGGTGACTGATCCGGCGCGAGTACGGCGATCGGATCCCGGGAATCCGGACGTTTGTCCGGTCGGAGATCTGCACAAGATTTTCAGCAGCAAAGAGACGATGGCCAAGGTGTATGAGGGCTGCCGATCGGCGGGGATCGGGTGCATCGAGTGCAAGAGCTGGGCCGCAGACGCGTTGGTGCAGTTGTTGAACCCCATGCAGGAGCGGCGCAAGAAATTTGAGGAGAATCCGCGGCTTGCGTGGGATATTCTGGAGGCGGGCACGCAGCGGGCGCGGAAGGCCGCTGGCGACACGATGGAAGTTGTGCGGGCCGCGATGGGAATGTCGCTGGAGTATGAGGGCCCGAAAGTAAGGCTTCAAGCGCGTGAGTCAACGAATCTGCACCCTGTCGCTTAATGCGCGATCAAGGATGGGGCACCTGCGGATGATCGTGAGATCGATGATGACTGAAGAAGCAAAAATCGTAGGCGCGAGTGGACAGGCCGTCGCGCCAGCAATTGTTGCCGCCGGCGTTCGGCGAAGCGCCGAAAGATGCGGGCAAGAAAAAGGAAGAGAGCGACTTTCCGTTTGCTGTTGCGGTCACCGACGTCTATGAAGGGCCGCTTGACCTGCTGCTCGATCTGATTCGCAAGCAGGATATCGACATCTACGATATTCCGATCGCGAAAATTACCGCCCAGTATCTCTCGTATGTGGAAAAGATTCGCGAACTGGATGTGAATGTGGCCGCCGACTTCATCTACATGGCTGCGGTCCTGATTCACATCAAGTCGAAGATGTTGCTGCCGCGCGATCCCTGGCGACGGCTGAAGACGCGGAAGATCCGCGCAACGAACTGGTCAATCGGCTGCTCGAGCACGAGAAATTCAAGTCGGCCGCGCAGATGCTTCTGCAGAAACAGCAGATTGAAGATGCGGTGCTGACGAATCCCTCGCTGAAGGAGTTTATGGATGCCGAGGGGACAGAGCCGGAGATGGCTGCCGACGTGATCGACCTGGTGAAGACATTTCAGCAAATTCTGGAACGCGTGCGGACGCGCCCTGTTCTGAATGTGGATGAGGAAACGGTCACTGTTGGGCAGATGATCGATTATTTGCGGCGGCGGCTGTCGCTCGAAGATCGGCCCATCCGGCTGAAACAGGTTCTGATGAAGGTTTCGTCACGGCAGGCTCTGGTCTGCATGTTTCTTGCGTTGCTGGAGCTGGTAAGGTTGCAGGCGATCCAGGTGCGGCAAGAGAAACTGTTCGGAGAAATCGCGATTCGGAAGCACACGCATTTCGATGAAGTGATGAATGAGAGAGCTGCAGTTCGGGACGACTGGAAGTAACCGCCGAAATCGTGTGGGTCGTACTGGACGCAGGCGCTACATGCATGATCCTACGCTTCATTAACGTAACGACAATGTCTCTACGAGCACAACTCGAAGCTATCATTTACGCGGCGGAAACGCCGATTACCGTCGAGCAGATGACTGCGCTGGTGAAGGACGCTGTCGTCGCCGAGGGAACTTCGGGCGATGCGGACATCAAGTCGCGAGTTCGCTCGTGCCTTGATGAACTGGTCGCGGCTTTTGCATCGGCCGATCATGGAATTGAGGTTCGCCAGGTTGCCGGCGGATACCGCATGTCGACCAAACCCGAGCAACATGAAGTTGTGCGCTCGTTTGCCAAGAGCCTGAAACCGCCTATCCGGCTGTCTCTGCCTGCGCTCGAAACTCTGGCTGTGATTGCCTACAAGCAGCCAGTCACCGTGCCCGAGATCAACGATATTCGCGGTGTGGATTCGGGTGGCGTCATTGGGACGCTGCTCGACCGTAAGCTGATCACGACCGGCGGTCGTAAACAAGTGATTGGGCGCCCGATCCTGTACAAGACGACAAAAGAATTCCTGATGCGATTCGGGTTGAAGGATGTTAACGAATTGCCCAGCATGGAGGAATTCGAGAAGCTCGTCGCGGAATCCTTTCAGGCGGAGCTGGTTCCGGCGGAGAGCGAGGCAGTTGGCGGCTCCGGTGGCCCAGAGTACGGAAAGTCCGCAAGAGCCTACCGTTGTGGAAGCATCCGCAGAAGAGAAGGCCGGGTAAGGCTCTACACAGTTCGAAGCAGGGTACGCTGGCCCATGAAAGACCACTCATCGGCGCCTCACTGCACTAGAATCATTCCTACATGCCCCAAGAAAGACTACAGAAGATTATCGCAGCGGCCGGTGTGGCTTCGCGACGAAAGGCCGAGCAACTGATTGCTTCAGGCCACGTCCAAGTCAACGGCACGGTCGTCACCGAACTCGGCACCAAGGCCGATCGCGGACACCGATCACATTCGCGTCAATGGAAAGCTGCTTCAGGGCGGCGAGCACCGACATGTATATCTTCTGCTGAACAAGCCCAAAGGATATGTAACGACCGTCAGTGATCCGGAGAAGCGGCCGACGGTGATGGATCTGATTCGGGGCGTTAAAGGGCGAGTATATCCTGTCGGACGCCTCGATTATGCAAGTGAGGGATTGCTGCTCCTGACGAATGATGGAGAGCTGGCGAACCGGCTGATGAAGGCGTCGTCGCACGTTCCGAAGACCTATGTTGTGAAAGTCGCTGGGAACTCCCAAAGAGGACGCCATCGCGAAGTTGCGAGCGGGTCTTTCAATCGGCACCGACGATGGCAAGCGGGTGAAAACTGGACCTGCGCTGGTCAAGATCGTGAAGGTGGCGGCGAATCCTTGGTATGAGATCACTCTGATCGAAGGAAGAAACCGGCAGATCCGCCGAATGTTCGAAGCGGTCGGGCATCACGTTGAAAAAATCAAGCGCGTGCGTTATGGACCGCTCAGTCTGGACGTTCCGCCGGGAGAATTTCGATCGTTAACACTGAGAGAAGTGGAGCGATTGAAATCCGCAACTAAAGGAACCGGCGACAAGAAATCTATGGCATGATGTACGGCTGATATGAGCCGATTTTTTGACTTGGTTTCGAAGCCGGTACGCGAAATGGGGAGCTATCTCCCCCGCATGTACCGACAGCAGCACGCCAACAACGCGGCCCCGGCTTATCAGTCTCGATTCAAACGAAAATCCATATGGCCCCTCGTCGCGGGCGATCCAGGCATTGCAGTCCGGATTAATTTCGGCCAGCGCGTATCCGGACGACGATTGCAGCGAGCTTCGTTTGCAGTTGGCCCATCACCATGATTTGCCCGTAGAGCAGGTTTTGGTAACGGCCGGATCGACCGCGCTGTTGGGACTTCTGTGCCAGACCTTGCTGTCTCCGGGCATGAATGCGGTGACCAGCGAACGGTCATTCATCGTCTACTCGATGGCGGTGCATGCGACGGGGGCGCGAGTTGATCGAAACTCCGATGCGTGACGATGCGATCGATCTCGAGGCGATACTCAATGCGATCAACGAGCACACCCGCATTGTTTTCCTCGCCAATCCGAATAATCCGACCGGAACAATGCTGGATGCGCCGTCAGTCGATCGATTTCATCTCTGAAGTTCCCGGACACGTAGTCGTGGTTCTCGACGAGGCGTACTACGAGTTCGCGATCGCACTTCGCTGCGCGGCGGCAGGTGGAGTATTCGCGATCGCTAAACTACATCACGCAAGGAGGAAACGTCGTCGTTCTGCAGAACATTTTCGAAGGCTTACGGCCTGGCCGGGCTTCGGATCGGATATGGGATGGGGCCAGCGGAACTGCTGTCCTACTGCGCGCAAATGCGAAACACGTTCTCGGTCTCGTCGCTGGCGCAGGCAGCGGCGATGGCATCGCTTGAAGATCAGAAGCATGTGGAACGCACGGTAACGACCAACGCATCGCACGCGCAAGTCATCGGGGTCGCGCTGTCAGAAATGGGATTTCGCGTGGTCCCGACGTCGGCGAACTTTCTATATTGCGACCTGAGCGGAAGATGCGGGGGCGATTGCGGAGAGATTGCGAGCGGAAGGGATCAGCGTGCGTCCGCTTCGCGGGTGGGGAGCGCCAAACTGCATCCGCGTAAGCATCGGGACGCAGCAACAGAATCAAGCGTTTTTGAACGCGATACACAAAATCTACAACACTGTTCTGTGAGTCGTTGCGTCCATTGTTTGCAAGCTTAGGCGTGCGGCAACCTGGCGGCGCCGTACAAGTCCGGCATCGCTTCCCAGCAATGCTTGCGTGATGATTGTCTTCTTCTTGGTGTAGGGAGCAATCTGCGCCGACGCACCTTCCTTTTTGTGGTCGGTATCTTCCGGAGCGCTTGCCGCGTAGACAAGTGAACGCTCTCGCAGTTCTGCGAACATTTTCGGAGCGAACGCATCCCACGCGCTGACCACGCCGCCGCCGATTACGAACATGTCCAGATCGAGAATGTTGACGAGGTCAGCCAACAGCATTCCCAGAGCTTCGCCGAAGCGCTCGAAGATTCGTTTGGCGTCGGGATTGCCCTGGATGGCGAGATTGTAGATCGACTTGGCGCTAAACTCGGGATCCGTGTTGGCCGCCTTGGCAAGTTCCGGCGCCTGGCCCGATTCGATCGCCTCGCGCGCCATACGCACGACTGCGGTCGCTGAGGCATAGCGCTCAGCACAGCCGTGATTGCCGCAGCCGCAAGGAACGCCGTTCGGCTCGATGGTGACGTGTCCGAACTCGCCGGCCATGCCGCTCATGCCGTAAAACAGTTTCCCATTCAGAACGATCGCGCCGCCAATGCCGGTGCCGAGCGTGAGCATCGCCATGTTGTCGACATCACGGGCGGCGCCCAACCATTTTTCTCCGAGAGCCGCGACGTTGGCATCGTTGTCGAGAAAAACGCGGGCCCCCAGGCGACGCTCGATCTCGTCGCGCACGGGATAGTCCGACCATCCGGGAAGATTGGCAGATTTGCGCATCATGCCGTGCTCCATGTCGATGATTCCCGGAACGCCGATGCCGGCGCCGAGAAAGCGTCCGCCGGTACGGTGTTGCTCAGTCAAACGGTGAATAGCGTCGCACATCTCGCCGATCACGTAGTCGCGTCCGAGAGCGACCTTGACGCCGAGAGTGATTTTTTCGATGAGCGTACCTTCGGTGGTGATGGCGGCGATGCGGAGATTGGTCCCTCCCATATCGACGCCGATTGAGTAATCAGGCATAACGAACGAGAGTAACAGAATCGACGAATGCACGCTGCAAGATGGAAAGGAGCCAAACCGGCTGCTACTTCTGGCATTTCGGGCAGTAGTGGCTGCTGCGGCCGGCGATCACGATACGCTTGATGGGAGTTTCGCAGACGAGGCAAGGCTCGGCTTCCCTTCCGTACACGCGGTGCTGAAGCTGGAAGAATCCTGCTTCGCCCTCGGCGTTCACGTAGTCAGAGACGGAAGAACCTCCGAGTGTGATCGCCTCGTTGAGAACTTCTTTGAGGGACTGGTGCAGTTTTTTCAACTGATCGCGGGTTATGGTGGAAGCCCGCCGCTTGGGGCGGATGCCTGCGCGAAAGAGGGATTCGTCGGCGTAAATGTTGCCTACTCCGCGGAGCAGCTTTTGATTCAGCAGGGCGCTCTTGATGGGGGTCTTGCGGCCACGGAATAAAGCGACGAAGCGGTCAAGATCGATTTCGAGCGGCTCGATTCCGGTTGCGTCGAATTCCGTGGCAACACTCAAACGTCCAAAACGCCGCGGATCGACGAAGCGCAATTCCCTTCCCGACGCCAGCTTGGCGATGGCGTGGGTATGCTTGACGATTTCATCTTGAGCGGACACAGACTTGCAATCGTCCCGTCATGCCGAGGTGGACGATCCATTGAGTTCTGGATTTCTCGGGCGCGATGATTTGGGCGGACTTCTTCGACGCTGGCTTCTTTGACTTCTGCTTGGCGCCTCGGTTTGGACCCTGCTCGACTCGGTCAAGATCCAAAACGATGTGCTTTCCCATCCGGCGCACTGATGCAATCTTCGTGTGCTCGAGGGCTCCGGCAATTTCGTGGGCCGGCGATTTAAGTGGTTCCTTCTTCTGTCCCAGCCACACTGATTCGATCACGTCTCCTGTGACGCGCTTGGCTAGGCCTCGGGCTATTGTTTCTACTTCTGGAAGTTCGGGCATGGTTACAAATACTTTTTCACCACAAAGGGCACGAAGGTTCACTAAGTGAAACCCTAACCTCACGCCTTCTTTGTTACTGACGCTTCTACTTTTTCAGGAATGTTCCTTTTTCAAGTTCGCTGAATGCCTGCTGCAATTCCTGTTGCGTGTTCATGACGATCGGACCGTACCACGCTACAGGCTCTTCTAACGGCTTCCCGAGACTAAAAGAAAGCGAATACCGTCTTCTCCGGCCTGGACTGAAACTTCGTCTCCGCTGTCGAAAACGACCAGAGAGCGATTCTCTGCGTCCGCCGGAGGCTTGACGTCGGCCCAACCGACGCCTTCCGTCGGAACTGCGAGTGGGCCGGAGGCATTGCAGAATTTCCCATCGCCTGCAAAGACATAGGCAAAGGCATGTCGCGAAGTCTCGACCGGAAGCGTCTTGCGCTTGCCGGGCGGGACTGAGACGTCGAGATAGATCGGATCAGCGGCGATCCCATCGACCGGGCCGGACTTTCCCCAGAAATTTCCGCAGACGATGCGAACGTGCGTGCCATCATCGTCGGTGACTTGGGGAATGTCCCCGGTCTTCACCTCCTGATATCGGGGCGCGGTCATCTTGAGTGCGGAAGGCAGATTCGCCCAGAGCTGAAAGCCATGCATGCGTCCGGTGGCATCACCCTTTGGCATTTCCTGATGAATGATTCCGCTACCTGCAGTCATCCACTGAACATCGCCCGAGGCGATCGCACCGCGATTGCCCATGCTGTCGCCATGTTCTACGGTGCCCGCGAGAACGTAGGTGATCGTCTCGATGCCGCGATGTGGATGCCAGGGAAATCCGGATAGATAATCTTCGGGAACGTCGTTGCGAAAATCATCCAGCAGAAGAAAGGGGTCAAACTCGGAAGTACTGCCAAAGCCAAAAGCGCGGCGAAGATGAACTCCGGCCCCTTCGAGCGTGGGCTTAGATTTGATTAAGCGCTTTACAGGACGAATCGACATGATGATCTCCGGGGCCGAGAATCGTGGCAGTTCAGCAACACATTTTAGCTGTACCGCCATTGGATGCGCTCGCTGACGTTCGGGACGCTGAGCACGATGTTTTGTGCAGACCAATGGATGTCCGGATTCGAACGGTAGTGTTCGCTTTTGACGAACAGAATTGAATGGATGCGCTCCACCTCAACGAGAAAGGAATCACTTAGGACCCGGAACTCGTCAATTCGTTTGGCCTGCGACTTGCGTCTGAAGGACGGATACGTTTCATTTTAGAGAGGTTTCATGGGTACGCCTTTTAGGGATCTCATTTACGCCGTCCGACAATTCAGAAAGACGCCAGGAGTTGCGCTTGTCTGCGTGCTGACACTGGCCTTGGGGATTGGAGCGAACACGGCCGTCTTTAGCGTGATGAACGCTGTTTTGCTGCGGTCGCTCCCGGTCGCCGATGCGGACCGGGTTGTGTATCTGCGAACTTCCAACGTGCCTCGTGGAACAGGCACGATTTCTTCGCGGGAAACCTTTTCATACCAGGTATATGACCACCTTCGACGGCAGAAGCGAGGGCTGTCGGAAGTGATCGCGTACGCTCCTCTCGCGCTAGGAAAGGTAGCGGTCCGATATGCATCCATGCCGGAAGAAGCCGAAGGCGATATGGTCAGTGGCGCGTTCTTCTCCGGACTTGGCGTGAAACTCGCACGCGGGCACGGTTTCAGCGAACAGGATGAAACTGACCACGCCGCCGTCGCCGTGATCAGCTACAACTACTGGACGCGACGTTTTGCCCGCGATCCGAACGTGCTGGAAAAAACGCTCTACGTCAACAGCGTTCCGCTCACGATTATCGGAATCGCCGCGGAAGGCTTTGAGGGCGTGGAGGCGGGACGTTCGACCGATTTTTGGATTCCGCTGCAGAGCCGCGCTGAGCTGAACGCATGGGGAAATGCTCCCGACGATGGCAAGACCTACATCGCAAATCCAACCTGGTGGTGCCTGCGTCTGGTTGGCCGTCTCGCTCCCGGAGAATCGAAAGCACAAGCTGTCGCCCAGTTGCAGTCCACTTTTCAGGCAGCAGCATATGTGGGGCTCGGCAATCCGCAACCAGGAGTGATACGCCCGTCACTGAGCCTCGAAGATGCCAAGAATTTTCCCGGGTATGAGCAGGAATACGGCAAGCCGTTGCGGATGATGATGACGATGGTGGGCCTTGTGCTGGTGATCGCGATGAGCAACATCGTAATGCTGCTGATCGCGCGAAACGCAACCAGACAGCGCGAGTTTTCGGTACGGCTTGCTCTAGGAGCAGGGCGCTGGGAATTGTTTCGCCAATTGCTGACCGAGGGCTTGTTGTTGGTGTCGGCTGGAGGCTTGATGGCATGGTTTTGCGCAGCCTCGGCGATCAAGACTCTGGCAGGCTGGGCACAGATCGAATCGAGTTTGGCACCCGATCACACGGTCTTGCTTTTTACCCTCACTATTCTGATTCTGGCAACGCTGGTTTTCGCGTTGGCACCGCTGCGCGTCGCCCTCTCGGCCGAACCTGCGCTGGCAATGAAGACATCGGCGGCAACATCCAATACCGATGCAGGTAAATCGCGCACCGGCAAGACGATTGTGACCTTGCAGATGGCGCTGTGCGTCGTGCTGCTCGTGGGCGCCGGGCTACTGGTGCGCACGCTCCGCAATCTCGAAAACACTCCGCTTGGAATGCAAATTCAAGGCCTCGTGGTCTTTGGTCTGAAGCCCACGATACCTTCGGTTCCCCAAGGCGTTGCTTTCTATCAAGAGTTGATGAGAAAGCTGCGAGAACTCCCCGGAGTGGAATCCGTGACGATCATGATGGAGCGCATCGGTACCGGCTGGTCGAATAACGACGACATGAGAGTCGACGGCAAGTTACCGGATGTTGCTGACGGCATGTCGAGAACCGTTCGGAGTAACGTTGTCGGGCCCGATTTCTTCCACACGCTCGGTGTACCAGTGATCGCGGGTCGCGACTTTACCGACTCTGATACGCCAACATCAGCACACGTGGGAATCATTAACGAACAGTTCGCCAAGCGCTTTCTGCCGAATCAAGATCCGCTGGGTCACACAATCGGCAGCAGCGATGGCCGTTATCAGATGACCATCGTTGGGGTGGTAAAGGATCACAAGTATCGAAGCATCGATGAAGAGCCGATTCCGATGGCCTGGTGGGAGTACGCTCAGATTCCGTTCGTCGGCCAAATGAGCATTGAAATGCGTGTGCATGGAGAACCTTTGGCGATCCTGCCTTCGACACGCAAGGTAGTGCAGGCGCTGGATCCAAACCTTCCCTTGATTCTGCCGATGACCCAACGAGACCAGTACGACCAGACGATCTCCCAGCAAATCCTGTTTGCGCGGCTGACCGGCTTCTTCGGATTTTTGGCAATCGTTCTCGTGGCGACGGGACTCTACGGGATGCTGGCCTATCGCATCAGTCATCGCACCATGGAAATTGGGGTACGCCTCGCAGTGGGTGCGCAAAGGCGCCAAGTGGTATGGATGGTGCTGCACGATAGCCTGATGCTGACGGGGATCGGAGTTGTTATTGGAATTCCTCTGGCTCTTCTCGTGGGGAAGGCGCTGACGACGGCCCTCTACGGAGTTAAGCCATACGATGCGGTGAGCTACGCGATTGCGTGCCTGGGAGTATCGGTGGTGGCGATAGCTGCCAGCGTCATACCCGCGCGGCGGGCGGCGGGCGTCGATCCGGCAAGGGCGCTTCGGTCGGAATAGCACCGGCGCTTTGAGCGCCGAGAAATTCTAGTCCTTCAGCGGAACCACGGCGCTGCCGTCGCGGCAGAAGGTGGCAACGCGTTGCAGGTCGCCGTTGGCTTGGGGCAGTGTCATCACGGGTCCGTAGCAGTAGACGGCATGCCCGGTGGCGGCAAAGTACCAGCGTCCGCCCTTCGAATGTTTGGTGATCTGGGTCGTGGGCTGCCGCAAAGGCTTTTGTGGAACGAGCGGGCTTACCGGCAAACTGAACAACAAGGCTAGGGTCAGAACCTTCATTGCTTCCTGCTCTCTTCTTTTTTACTCACACCACAAACAAACAAGGTCAAACGGCGGATCTTACGATCAGCACGCGGCCTTTAAATCGTGATTAAAGATCTGCCAGTATCCGCAATTTCGGATGCCGGACGGGTCGGTACCGGCACGCGAGTTTTTGGTCTAGCTAGTTGGTTCTGTACATTTTGCTGCGTGCCCACCTGGGAAGACGGGGCTTGTTTTGCTTGTGCCTGGGTCGACGGAGCGTGGTTCAAAGTCTTCTTGTTCGGCTGGACAAAAGGTGGCGGATCCTGAATCGCAAGATTCTGCTGCGCTGACGCCTGATCGGCTATGTGCTGTTCCTGGATCTTGGTTTTCGCAGCCGACAGTTCCGACGCGTCTCTGAACAACTCGTGGATCAACGCTCGCTGGTTTTCGATGGTGCGGCCCTGCTCCACAATCAGCATGGTCATGAGGCCGTAAGAAATAAGGAACAAAACCACGAGGACGGGCAGCCAACCGTGCTTCTTGGGAGCGACTGGTTGACACCCTATTTCGGTGGATTCTGCCGTACCAAATTCAATCTTCAAAAGGCACCCCGGTCTTCGCCTAGTGAAACTATAACGTTGAACTGAGTGCATCCAGCGCGCCAATGAAAAGCTCGGACGCAAGCTGTTACAAAGGCAAGGGTTAACCTTTACCTGCGAAGAGGGCGCGGGAGCTGAAAGTGCAACTCGATGCACATAATGAGCAAGGAACATTGAGCGGGAGATTGTCTGTTCCACGTGACTAGTGCGTAATTCGCGGGATTACCGAGGTCACTTTGGCTAGAGACTAGCCGCGTCTAATATCGGAACCGCGACCCTCTCGGGGCGATTTGTCCCAGGTCGCGGAGTCTATGCGAAAGCGCCTGATCCTCGCCGCTGCATTCGTATGTTTGTGCCTGTTGGGCGGTCTGGCGACTGCTCAGAGCGATCCGTCATCAGCTGAGGGTGGCCGCAAAATCGTCCGAAGAGTCGACCCTCAGTATCCTGCCATCGCGAAGAAGCTCAACCTCGGCGGGACGGTGAAGGTGATCGCCACGGTCGCATCCGACGGAGCCGTTAAGAAAGTGGACGCGGTCGGAGGGAGCCCGCTCCTGGTGCAAGCGGCTCAGAACGCCGTCTCTCTATGGAAGTTCGCTCCGGGCAGCGAATCCAAGGAAACGGTGGAGTTGCACTTCACACCGTAGCTAGTCGGCTGTCACTACTTGCCGAGCACAAGCTTTGCGATTGTGGCCAGCTGCATGTTCGACGTGCCTTCGTAGATCTTTCCGATCTTGGCATCGCGCCAATACTTCTCAACCGGATAATCCTTGGTAAATCCATAGCCGCCGTAGATTTCGATGGCGAGTGAAGTCACGCGCTCAGCCACCTGGCTGGCAAACAGTTTGGTCATCGCCGCTTCCTTCACAAAATCAACGCCGGCGTCCTTCATCCGGGCGCAGTTATAGACCATCAGGCGCGCCGCCTCGAGTTCGGTGGCCATCTGTGCAATCTGGAACTGGATTCCCTGAAAATCGGAAATTGATTTACCGAACGCCTTGCGCTCGACCGCGTACTTGCAGGCAAATTCCCACGCACCACGCGCGAGCCCGATCATTTGGGCGCCAATGCCGATCCGTCCTTCGTTCAACGTCTCGATCGCGATCTTGTAACCCTTCCCAGGTTCGCCGAGCACATTCTCCTTGGGGACACGGCAATCTTCCAGAATCAATTCGCACGTGGAGGAAGCGCGGATGCCGAGCTTGTCTTCTTTCTTGCCGACCGTGAAACCGGCGAAGTCCTTGTCGATCAGAAAGGCGGTTATGCCTTTGTATCCCGCCGCTGGATCAATCGTGGCAAAGAGAACGAAGAGGCCAGCCTCTTTGCCGTTGGTGATCCACAACTTGCGGCCGTTTATGACGTAGTCGGATCCCTTGAGCACGGCGCGAGTCTGAAGCGCGAAAGCGTCGGAACCCGATCCAGCTTCACTGAGCGCGTAGGCACCAAGGAGTTCGGTCGCCATCTTCGGAAGATAGCGCTTCTTCTGTTCTTCAGAACCCCAGCGCAGTAATGCGTTATTCACCAGCGTGTTCTGGACATCGACGATGACGCCGGAGGAGGCGTCCACGCGGGAGAGTTCTTCGACGGCGAGGATCGCTTCGAAGAATTTCGCACCGGCTCCCCCGTACTGCTCGGGAATCTCAATACCCATCAGGCCTAGCTGGAAGAAGTCGTGGATGAGATCCTTGTCGAAGATGGCCTTCTCGTCCATTTCCTTAACGAGCGGACGGACTTTTTCGTCGGCAAACTGATGGATATTGTCGCGGAACAGGATCTCGTCGTCGGTCAGCGTCGTAATGGGAGCGGGAAGAGCGGCTTGGAGAGTCTCGGGCATTAGAGCACCTTCATCGCGGAATAGGGCGAACCGTTTATGGTAGCACCGTTCACCCGATGGTATTTGGGCATCGCGGACTTCAAAACCCGTTTACCACAAAGGACACGAAGGATCACTAAGGAGAGGCAAAACCAGATCGTTTCCTCGTGTTACTTTGTGCCCTTTGTGGTTCCCGAATTGGGTTTCTGTCGTCCATTCTTTACGCACTGTGATGGGTAGCACGGATTCTCACGCGAGAACCTTCTATTTCTGATGAGGCTATGGCGTCGTTCGCAGTCCGTCATAGAAGTGCGCAGGAAGTGAGTCGTGCGGTTGTCACTGCGGCGATGACGGTGCATACCGAACTGGGACCGGGACTACTGGAAAGTGCCTACCAGGCTTGCCTGCAACACGAATTGCAACGTGCCGGTTGCCTGTCTGCTACTCAAGTCGGTGTCCCGGTGGTTTATCGCGGAGTGAAACTTGATCTGGGATATCGAATCGATTTGCTCGTGGAGAATCTGGTGGTCGTCGAAATCAAGTCCGTGGACGGCATCTCCCCGGTACATCACGCGCAGGTCATCTCTTACCTAAAACTCAGCGGTAAGTCGATTGGATTACTCATCAACTTCAACGTGGTGCATCTTAAAGACGGGATCAAGCGCTTCGTGAATGGGACTTCGTGGATGGAACGGCAAGAGCTTTAACCACAAAGGACACGAGGGTTCACGAATGGTCAAGACTAGGTTCTTCCTTCGTGTGACTTCGTGTCCTTTGTGGTTGAAAGTTTTGTTTCTACCCGCGTTTGTAGACCAGCTTCAAGCCATCTCCTTGAAGGATGCGCTTGATCTGGCTGCGGGCGTGCACCGACCAGGGGCCGGCGGTGTCTAGCTTTATGTATGCTTCCCAGTGCTTGAGGGCCTTGCGAGGCTCGCGAATTTTTTCGAAGGCTAATGCGAGATTATAGTGAGCGTCCGCGTAAGTGGGAGCCAACTGGATCGCCGTCTTGTACGTCTGAATGGCTTCGTGAACGCGCCCGGTTTCGTCGAGCACGTTGCCCAGATCGAAGTAGGCGAGCGCATATCGAGCGTCTGAGTCGATGGCGCGCCGGTAATGCTTTTCGGCTGACGAGAAATCCTGGCGATTGTAATAAAGCGTTCCCAAATTGATATGGGCGGCAGCGTGCGCCGGCTCGAGTTCCAGAACTTTGTGGTAGGCGGAGATCGCGTCGCCCTGCGTGTTCGGATCCTCCTCAAGCGAGATGCCGCGCGCAAACCATGAAGCCACTTCCGCCTCTCGTGGAGTCGGCTCAGAACTCGGAACCGGAGTGCTGGTGAGGACTTTTTCGCGCTCAGAAAAATCCATCAGGAACTGACCAGCAATTGGCTCAAGCAGTTTGCCATCGTGGCGGAAAGCCACACGGTGTTTGGCAGTTCTTAGAGCGCCGGCTTCGAGCAGCGGTTTTTCGACTCCTTCGGACTGCTTGCGCATGGCTTCCAGCGAACGGCGGATTACGGCCGGACGCACGCTCATCGCACAGAGATCGCGAATTTTCTTGACTTCGAGGAGATCGGAAAAGCTGAAGGCTTCCGCAGGCGCAATTAATCCGTTCCGCTCCCAGTTCGCCAGCTGGCGCGGTGAAATGTGCAAAATCCTGAGTAGGTCAATTCGACTGTACACGAGACTGACTACCGAATACTCCGCAGCTTCACGGTGGTATTTAGCGCCATTATCTTTCAAATTGAGAGGTTAACGCAACTGTAAACACTGTGAAAACCTGTGGAGAATCTGGATAATTCACATGCACCGAATGCGGTGCAGCCTATACAGTTGTGACCGCAGCCTGATACTCCTCGTACGTCCCCTTGAAATCAGTGATCTTGTGATCGCTCTCGAAATGCCAGATACGAGTGGCGACCTCATCGATCAGATCATGATCGTGTGTCACCAGAAAGACGGTTCCCTGATAGCGCTGCAGCGCGATATTCAGGGCATTGATCGATTCCAGGTCAAGGTGGTTCGTGGGTTCGTCAAACACCAGAACATTCGGTTTCTGCAACATCAGTTTGCAGAAAAGAAGGCGAGCTGCTTCGCCACCTGACAATACGCTCGTTGACTTCGTGGCTTCCTCGCGCTGGAAAAGCATCTGGCCAAGAATTCCGCGAAGCTCTTCGGTGACGGCCGCGGGATCCCACTGGTGCAGCCACTCGATTGCCGTTGTTCCCTCTTCGATAAGGCTGCGATGATCCTGCGCGAAATAGCCAATCGAGGCTTCGTGTCCCCAGAGGACTTTGCCGGAGTCTAAGAACGGACCATCGTAACCACCGCTGGTGTGGCGTAGTTCGCTCTCGGGCGTGTTCGGTGAGTTCGCCAGCAGGGCGTTGACCAACGTCGTCTTGCCAGCTCCGTTGCGGCCCATGAGTGCGATCTTTTCACCGCGAGTAATGCTGGCGGTGAAATTGCGAATCACCTGTTTGTCGTCGTAAGCCTTGTCGAGATGCTCGACCTCGAGGATGTGCTTGCCCGACGGCCTTTTCTGCTCGAACTTGATGAAGGGACGCTGAATGTTCGATTTCGCCAGTTCAGTCACTTGCAAACGCTCAACTTCCTTGCGACGCGACTGGACTTGACTTGAACGCGTGCCGGCGGCAAACCGGGCGATGAATTCGTTCAGTTGCGAGATCTTTTTTTCCCGTTGGGCATTCTGCGATTCAATCTGCGATCGTATCTGGGTTTTCGCGACAACCATGTCATCGTAGGTGCCGGTGTAAGTGATGATGGTTTGATAATCGATGTCGGCGATGTGAGTGCAGATACTGTTCAGGAAATGGCGATCGTGCGAGATCGTGATGACGATTCCGTCGTATACGTTGAGAAATCCCTGTAGCCAGTGAATCGAATCCAGATCGAGATAGTTTGTAGGCTCGTCCAGCAGTAACGCCTGGGGATGCCCGAATAAGGCTTGAGCAAGAAGGATACGGACTTTCTGTCCACCCTGAAGTTCGCTCATCTTGCGAGAGTGCAACTCCTCGGAAATGTCGAGGCCTTGCAACAGGATCGCGGCATCGCTTTCCGCCGAGTAACCGTCTTCTTCGCCGACAATGCCTTCGAGTTCTCCGAGTTTCATGCCATCTTCATCGGTCATGTCGTGCTTTTCATAGATCGCGTCGCGCTCCTGCATGGCCGCCCACAAGCGCTTGTTGCCCATGATGACGGTATCGAGAACTGTGTAGGCGTCGAAGGCGAACTGGTCCTGGCTCAGAACTCCGAGCTTGCGGGGACGCACGACCGTACCTTTTTGCGGTTCAAGTTCACCGCTTAACAATTTCATGAACGTCGATTTGCCGGCGCCGTTGGGACCGGTCAGGCCGTAGCGCTTGCCCGGCGTGAACGCCGTGGAGACCTCATCGAACAAAATTTTCGCGCCGTAGCGCATGGAAACATTGCTGACTGAAAGCATGATTGTGGCTTCTCTTCTGTTGGGCTCTTCTGAATTTCTTCAGGAACTGCGGGGAATTCCGCCAAGACGGTGCGCAGCTGGAAGTATAAGGATATCACGCCAATTGCGCTTTCCCTAGGCGAAGGGATGGTCTCGGTGGTAGAGTTCTAGCCCATTCACCGCCGTACCTGTTTCCATTCAAATCCCATCCGGAGGCTGCATGGAAAGTGAACAATTCTTGAAAGCAACGAGACAGACCCTAGCGGTCGTGGCAATGCTGGCCGCCACTGCATGGGCGGCAAGTACTACGAAACTGATTTACAGCTTCGGCGGCAACGCCGATGGCGAGTACACCGATACGGAACTGGTCGCGGATAGCTCAGGCAACCTCTACGGTACGTCCGTGCAGGGCGGCCTCTTCGGAAGCGGCACAGTATTTGAGGTCACTCCGGCAGGCGTTCATACTGTGCTCTATAACTTCACCGGCGGCGCGGATGGTGGAGAGCCTTACAAGGGTGTCACGCTCGACGCGCAGGGCAATCTTTATGGTACGGCGGTTACCGGCGGAAGCGGATCGTGCGAGGGCGGGTGCGGAGTCCTCTTCAAACTCACCCATTCCGGAGCCAACTGGACCCAGAGCGTGATCCACACCTTCACGGGCGGGACGGACGGTTCGGGCCCTGGAAGTCCGGTTGTGCTCGACAAAGCGGGAAATATTTATGGCACCACACCCACAGGCGGATCCAAAGGCGTGGGCGTCGTGTATCAACTTAAACCAAAAGGCGCCACGGGCTGGACCTTCCTCGTCATCCACACGTTTACCGGAGGCAACGACGGAAGCGGCGGATCGGCAGGGCGAATCCTGATCGATGCCACGGGAAACCTCTTCGGTGTGTGCACGGTAGGCGGCGCGAATGGATCTGGAGTGGCCTACGAAATGACTCCAAGCGCGGGAAAATGGACTTTCAAGACTTTGTACGCTTTTAAGAATCAGCCTGACGGCGCATTGCCGTACGGTGGGGTCATCGCGGACAAGTCCGGGAATCTGTACGGGACGACCTACTACGCCGGAGCTCATGCTTTGGGGACGGTCTACAAGCTCACACGCAATGGAAGCAAGTGGACGGAAAGCGTTCTGTACAGCTTCAAAGGCGGAAGCGATGGCGCAAGCCCCATCAGCACTCTGGTTGCGGATGCGGCGGGGAATTTCTACGGGACCACGAGCGAAGGCGGTGCAACCTCCTGCGGCTGCGGAGTGATTTTCAAAATGACAAAAAATACCGCTGGTGCGTGGACCGAGAGCGTCGTGTATCGCTTCCCGGGCACTCCCAGTCCCGGCTTCGCATACAACGGACTCGTTAGCGGTACGGCCGGGACTTTTTACGGCGCGACCGTGCATGGCGGCACCGGCAACGATGGCGCCATTTACAAGTTCACGCCGTAGCGATAATCAGAAGAGCGGAGGCTAGTGAGATCCGCCTCCGCTCGCTTCTACTAGTTGCTGCACGGGTGCAGTAATCTGCAGGAGAAGTCCGGCAACCGGCTTTTTAGCGATTTCAATGACTGCGAGTTGCTGAGCCTTCCAGAGCTCAGGCTCCGTCTGGCCTCGGTCCAGATAGTCCAAGGCATTGAGTCCGGCACTAGCCACCATCGACAGGTTTTGCGACAGAGGAATTTCCTCTTTCAAAAGCGACGATTGGGTCAGCAGTGGATGCAGCCTCACATCATTGTCGCGCCATTGCATGAGCGATGACCGGATCTCAGCTTCTGCAACCTTGTCCTTATAGCCGCTCTGGATGTACGCCGTCACGAGTTCTCCGAAATGGCGTGCAGCATCACTCTCCGGATAGACGGCGTCAATCAGGTTGGTCAACGGCGCATTGAAGTTGATGGGGCCATTCTCGTGGCTGCTCCACCGGTTGTAGTCCTTCACGGGTTCGACAACATCTGCGAGGACACGCAGCGGCGTTGCATCAGAAGTTCCAACCATGCGTTGCAGCATTTGTTCGCGGGCTGCATTGTGAGTCAGGCCAAGGAACTCCAGTTCATAGCTGACTGCTCGCATGCGTTTATACATCGAAGCGACATCGACAATGTCTTGGGGCGACCACAACCTCTCGGCGATCGCGGCATTGCGCGGCCAGATGTGAGAATCGACGTTCTCAGGGGTGACCCACTCTGCCCACTGCGCCGCTTCGCCTCCGAGGATGAGTTTTTTCTGTTCTGGAGTGAGGTTCGCGGCGGCGCCGCTCATCGGATCGACGGCATAATGACGCGCCGCCGGCCACATTAGGTCAACATAGTATCCGTAAGAAAGAATGCCGCGATAACCCTGCTGAGCCGCGGTGGCCAACGACTCTTGTCCGCGCCATGACTGCACGACGATGGTCTTCGGTAAATCCGGATGAAGAATCTCGTCCCATCCCACCATCGTCTTGTGATTCTTGGTAACAATTTTTTCAAGACGCTGATTGAAATAGGCTTGCAGATCCTTATTGTTCTTCAAGTTGTGAGCATGCATGAAGTCCTGAATTTTTGGATTCGCATCCCACTCCTTGCCGTCAACCTCGTCGCCTCCGATGTGGAAGTATTCATCGGGAAACAGCTTGGCCATCTCGGCAATGAACTTCTCCAGAAATTTGTAAGTCGACTCGCGCGTCGGATCGAGGATCGCGTCGCCGTCCTGCAATGTGTACGGACCCGAGCCGCTGGCGAGTTCGGGGTAGCCGATGACCCAGGATCGGGCGTGCCCTGGCATATCAAACTCGGGGATCACGCGGATTCCGCGGTCGTGCGCGTAAGCAAGGAAGTCCTTGATTTCGGCCTGCGTGTAGAACTTGTCGTCGGAGCCCATTCCCGTCAACTTCGGGAACACTTTGCTCTCGACGCGAAATCCCTGGTCGTCCGAAAGATGCCAGTGCAGGACATTCATTTTGACTGCGGCCAGGCCGTCGAGATTACGCTTGAGAACGTCGATTGGAATAAAGTGGCGGCTGACATCGATGAGCAGTCCTCGCCAAGGAAAGCGCGGCTGATCTTTGATAGTGACGGCTGGGGCGGAAAAACCGTCGGGCGTGATCTCAACAAGCTGGAGAAAAGTCTGCAGCCCGTGGAGGGCGCCGAGCGGTGTCGGAGCGGTGAGCTTCGCCCCGGAATCGGAGATGGAGAGGTCGTAGGATTCATCTTCCCCGAGTTTCTGGATTGCCTCGCGGCCATGATCGACGTGAACGTCAAGCGTCGCGGCAGCTCCCTGCTTAGGACGAAATGGAATGCCGGTTTGTTTGGATAGTTGTGCGGTAAAGCGCCGAATGCCGTTGTCGAGGGAAGCGTCGTGCGTCCCGGTCACCGAGACAGAGAAGGCCTGCGTAATGGCCAGTTGCCCTGAGCTCTGCTGAACGTTGGCAGGCATCGGCATCAGGTTAAGTTGAGGTTGGGATTGAGCTGAGGAGAGAATCGAAAGCAGAAGCACAGCGATTAGCGATGAGAGCATTTGGAAAAGTATTCGCATAAACCTACCTTCTACAAGAATGACTGGCAACGAATACGCGATCGCGTCACCAACCGGACGAGTCGCGCAGCGTGTTGAAATTGGCGAACATGAATTCTTTCAGCCCACACCAAACCCTAGTGTCCTCCGGCTAGCTCGCGGACAATTCCACCGACGAACTGCTTCGCATCTCCGAACAGCATCAGCGTCCGGTCAAGGTAGTAGAGCGGATTGTCGATTCCCGCAAAACCTGGACTCATGCCGCGCTTGATGACCATCACAGTATGCGCTTTGTCTACGTCGAGAATTGGCATCCCGAAGATCGGGCTCGATTGATCGGTCCGGGCTGCGGGATTGGTGACATCATTGGCGCCGATGATCAGAGCCACGTCGGTTTGCGGGAAGTCACCATTGATCTCGTCCATCTCGATCAATCGATCGTAGGGAATGTCGGCTTCGGCAAGCAAGACATTCATGTGGCCGGGCATACGTCCCGCGACGGGATGAATAGCGAAGCGAACTTCGACGCCTTTCTTGCTCAGCGCATCGTACAACTCGCGGACCTTGTGCTGAGCCTGCGCGACGGCCATGCCGTATCCCGGTACGATGACAACCTTATTTGCCGCCGACAGGATTGCGGCAGCCTCTTCCGGCGTGGCGCTGCGCACCGGCTTGGCTTCCTGCGCTCCGGCGGACGATGCTTGCACCTGACCGAACGCACCGAACAGGACGTTCGTGAACGACCGGTTCATGGCCTTCGACATGATGACCGACAGGATGAATCCCGACGAGCCGTCGAGCGCTCCGGCGATAATCAGGAGCTTGGAGTTCAGAACAAAGCCCATCGCCGCAGCGGAAAGCCCTGCGTATGAATTTAACAGGGAGATCACCGTCGGCATGTCCGCTCCGCCGATCGGGATGACTAGCAGCACACCGATGATTAGTGAGATTCCGACAACGAGAGGAAAGAGTTCCTTTTCCCCAGGATGAATCACGAGGTATACGGCGCTTCCGACCGCAACCGTGAACAACAGCAGGTTGACGAGATTCTGTCCTTTGTAGGTAATCGGTCTCTGCGGCAACACTTCCTGCAATTTGCCGGCAGCCATCAAGCTGCCAGTAAACGTTAGGCCTCCAAGAATCACCTCCATCGACAGTACGGACATCATGAATTTAGGCACATCAGGAGTCCGAAGATAGAACTCGGCTGTGCCCACGAGCGTCACGCACAAGGCCCCGAAAGCATGGCTCAGCGCGGTCCGCTGCGGAACTGCAGTCATCTGTACGTTGCCGAGCGGGATGCCGATGCCCGTTCCGAGAACGAGCGCGATGATGATCCACTTCCAGTCGATGATGCCGTGACGCAACAGCGTGCCGCCAATGGCCAGCACCATACCAATCTCGCCTGCCAAGATGCCATGCCGGGCGGTAGTCGGCGAACTCATCCATTTCAGTGACAGGATGAACAGAGCACTGGCGATGAGATAAATGATTTCGATGATGTACTGGCTGCCTGCGAACTCTGGAGTCATATCAGGGCTTCGTCCCTTGCGGCTTCGCAGGACGGCTGGTCTTGAACATCTTCAGCATCCGGTCTGTAATGATGAATCCACCGACAACATTGCTGGTCGCTGCGACGATCGCGATGACGCCGAGCACTGTGGCGAACGTGCTCTTTTTCTCTCCTACAAGTACGATCGCGCCGACGACGGCTATGGCGTCGAGGGCATTCGTCAGGGACATCAGCGGAGTGTGGAGCAGCGGGGACACATGCCGGATGACTTCAAAACCGATGAAGGCCGCCAGCATGAATACGAATAATGCGTCGATCAGATTGGAGCCCATGCAAAAAACCTCAATCCAGTTGTGAATTCCTGATTCTCAGACCTTCAAGAACGATTTCAACCCGCGGGCGCCAGGGCCGGAAACTTGAAAAATTCGCGCACCCGGTTATTCACCACTTCCCCGCCATGCGTGATGAGCGTCTCGCGTACAATCTCGTCCTGCAAATTGAGTTGAAGTTTGCCGTCTTTCACCATGTAGGTGAGATATGTGGTCAGGTTGCGGGCATACATCTGGCTGGCATGATAGGGGACGCTGCTCGCAAGATTGATCGCCCCGATGATAGTTACGCCGTGCACCTGAATGGTCTCGCCCGTTTTTGTTAGCTCACAGTTGCCGCCGCGCTCGGCAGCGAGATCGACGATCACCGAACCTGGCGCCATTCCTTTCACCATATCGCCTGTGATCAGCACGGGAGATTTTTTGCCGGGGATGACCGCCGCCGTAATCACAATGTCGCTCTCGGCGACCACACGTGTCAGCAGCTCCCGCTGGCGCGCGTAGAAAGATTCGTCCTGAGCGGTTCCGTATCCGCGCGCGTCTTGTGCATTCTGCGCTTCGATCGGCAGTTCGACGAAACGTCCGCCGAGGCTTTGCACCTGCTCTTTTGCGGCGGGACGCATGTCATACGCAGAGGCAACTGCGCCAAGACGACGTGCCGTAGAAATTGCTTGCAAGCCAGCCACTCCCGCACCGATCACAAACACCCGGGCAGGGGTGATCGTTCCAGCCGCAGTTGTCATCATTGGGAAAATGCGCGGCGAGGTCTCAGCAGCAAGCAACACAGCTTTGTATCCGCAAACCGTGCCCATTGAGGAGAGGGCGTCCATACTCTGCGCTCGCGTGGTGCGCGGCATGAGTTCGACTGAGAAACTGGTGACTCCCGCCTGCGCGATCTGCTGGACAACATTCGCGGAACCGAATGGACGAAGAAAACCCACCAGTATCTGACCGCTGCGCATGAGGGCAAGATCGGCTTCTCCGGTGGCGTCGTTCGAGCCATAACAAAGGACTTGGGCCACAATGTCGGCGTTCGCGAAAATGGCGCCGCGATCCGGCGCGATCTTCGCTCCCTTTTCCGAATAAGCGGCATCCGGGTAGCCCGCATCCACCCCCGCATCCTTTTCAATGAGAACTTCGATCCCAGATTTGGCGAGAATGGGGATGACGACAGGGACGAGCGCGACTCGCCGCTCTCCGGGATAACTCTCTTTCGGAACTCCGACAATCACTCTGCTGTCGTCCTTTCCTACCGATGATGGGCTTCGCGGTACTACTCGAATGCGCCCGGAAGCCAATCCTTTCACGGGATCAACTACGGGTGATGTGATAGCCATCACATCGAGGCAAACAGGAAACAGTAGCAGATTGGGTGGGAAACTTGGAAGCTGTGTGGTGTACATCGCGGAGAGGGCAAGGTGCTCCGACGACATCAGGGGAACCCCAGCGTTCGTACAAAACACTAAGGAATCTACTTGAAGCGGTAGTGCCACACTCTGGCTGCGCCGATGAGGTTGGTATCGTCCCCGAGGGAGGCGAGCATCAGTTCCGTCTTCTCCGCGGGCACGAATCTGCATCCACTTCGGATCAATGCTTTTATTTTCTCGAGGAATAATTCCGCGCTCTTCATCACGCTGCCGCTTAGCACGATTGCGTCAGGAGTGAAGAGGTTAATCAGATTGGCCAGGCCAACTCCAAGGTAAAACGCTTCATGCTCTACGGCCTGGATGGCGGTGGCATCACCGGCGCGCGCCAGTTCACAAATCCTCTTTGCCGTGATTCCTTCACGATGCGCGTAGTCAGTGGGGGCGTTGCGCACGACCCATGCGGCCATGGCAGGCCCAGCCGCCAGAGATTCCCAGCATCCCCGGAAGCCGCAGCTACATTCCGGTCCCGTAGGGTCGACAACATGATGGCCCATCTCCGGATGCGCACCGTCAGCTCCACGGTAAAGATTTCCATCGATGACGATGCCGCCCCCAATGCCGGTGCCGATCGTGACGTAGATCAGCCGTGAGCGATTGCGTCCGGCTCCCCATCCCGCCTCGGCCAGCGCAGCAGCGTCTCCGTCATTCTCAAGAGCCACGCGTACGTTGAAAACCTGCGCGAGATCTTTCACAGGACTCTTCCCTCTCCAGCCGGGAAGAAAATCTACATCTCCGAACTCTCCGCGTAGAGGATCAACCGGGCCAGTGGAGCCGATTCCGATGCCGGAAAGATCGGCGCCGGCGCGTTGCGCAGTTTTTCGCAACATGTGCGCGATCAACTCAATTGCGTCAGAGTAACGATTCGGATCGGTAGGAGCTTCCATCCGCGAAAGCACCTTGCCGTTATCGTCGACCACGCCCACTGCGATTTTTGTTCCGCCGATATCGACGGCGCCGATCATGAGCACTCCGAGTTCACTGCCGCGAATTCTGGTGTCATTGGGTTGTTTGAAGATTTTCTGGTGGCGCAACCGCATGCTTTCAGAACTAAATCACATCGGCCTGCTGCAACAGTTTCTTCATTCCTGTCCAGCTCTTCCGGGTCGATTCTTCGGGGGTTCCGCCTCCAGCCCAATGGGTTTCAAGGCTCACCGCGAAGCGATAACCGTCGGTCTTCAAGGCTCGGAATTGCCCCGCCCAGTCGATCAGCCCTCCGCCCACGGGCGCCCAGTCATACTTATTGTCCTTCTTCACGACGTCCTTGCAGTGGCAGTGGCCGATGCGTTCCTTGGGCAGAAGCTTGTACCCGTCGGGATATGCAATCTCGCCACTAGCCGCAGCGTTTCCCGGATCCCAATTCAACATGAAGTTTTTATCCTTCACAGCTTCGAGCACTTTAGCCGACTCGGCTCCAGTTGCGGTGTTGCACGCGGGTTCGTTTTCGAGAACAAGAATGATGTCCTTCTTGGCCGCTTTTTGTGCGGCGCTACGCAAGCGCTCGTTTATGGCCTGCCGGTAGGGAGCCTGGTCGGCAAGGCGCCAGAAATCGAAGCAGCGAACCCGGTTGGTGCCGAAGGCGTGGGCCATCGAAATGGCGCGCTCCAGCACCTCGTCCTGCTGTTCAAAGGTGAAGTTCGCACCGAAGCTCTTGTCTTCGCTGTATTTGGATTTGGGTGCGCCGGGCCAGTCGGCCTTGAACAGAGGACTGGCAATATCGGTGACCTTAAGCTGGAACTTTTCGAGGACCCGTCGGGCTTCCGCTACTTCTTTTTCGTCCAAGTTGATGATGTTTTTCTTCCACATCCCCCGCAGCTCGATCCATTGCAGGCCGAAATCGCGAGACGCCACCTCACATGCGTGGCCAAAATCCTGGGAAATCTCGTCGTTGATGACGGCGACGCGAAAAATTGGCGTGCTGGAAGTGGTTTGCGCCAAGAATTTGGAAGTAGCTCCGGCAGTCGTCATCGCGACCATGCCGGCTAGAAATTCGCGACGTGCCAGGGGGACAGACATGAAATCTCCTCGAACCTTCTTGTTCCACAGGACCCAGGTTCCTTAGAACGAAGGATGCCCACAAATTTATCACTATGATGCGAGTCAGAATGTGGGCACCGAAATTTAGCGTGCAAAACAAAACGCCCCGGACTCGATTGAGTCCCGGGACGTCTGTTGATCAGCCCTCCCCCAAGTGCTGCTCAAGAACTACTCTACGTCCGCTTGCGAAATTCGTGAATGGCCCGGGGGTGCTAGGTATTTCCCTTAGAGTCGCGCGCCGAAGCTGATCCTTGCGCGCAAAACAAAACGCCCTGGACTCGATAGAGTCTCAGGACGTCTGCTGATCAGCCCTCCCCCAAGTGCTGCTCAAGAACTACTCTACGTCCACTTCCGAAATTCGTGAATGGCACGGTTGTGCTAGAGAATCTAGTTTTAAGGTCATCGCGTACCGCCGGATTCTTGAGCGCAAAACAAAACGCCCTGGACTCGATAGAGTCTCAGGACGTCTGCTGATCAGCCCTCCCCCAAGTGCTGCTCAAGAACTACTCTACGTTCAAGCAAGAAATCCGTGAATGGCTCGGCCGTGCTATCGCAGGCCCGAAGGTCACATCTAAGGCCTCAGAAATTCTTGTCCGCAAAACAAAACGCCCCAGACTCGATTTGAGTCTCGGGACGTCTGTTGATCAGCCCTCCCCCAAGTGCTGCTCAAAAGCTACTCTAGGCTCAAGCCCAAAGAGCGTAAATGGCCCCCTCGTGCCATGTATGGCACGAAAGGGGGATACGAGCCCCGAAACTCAGACCCGACCTCGCCCCGCCTCCCGAGGGTAACTGTCACCAAAGTGCCCGTTCGTAATTTGAACGTTTGCCATAAGTTACGCAGAATCGACTTGCCTACCAATTCGCAGTCCAGCAGTTGTCGCTTCCCTCGGAGCAACGCCGCTGAACATAACAACCTGGCTCGATGAGAGGATGTACATGTCTCGCAGGAAGGCGACGATTCTTTGTATTGACGACCACTGGAACGGCCTCATCGGAAGGAAGATGTTGCTGGAACAAAGCGGTTACGAAGTTCTGGAAGCAACGGACGGCGATGACGGCCTGAAGCTGTTCCGCTCGCGGCCAATCGACGCGGTTGTCCTCGACTATCAAATGCCCGGCATGAAAGGCGATGTCGTGGCGGCGAAGATGAAGCGCATCAATTCGAACATTCCGATCATGCTTCTCTCCGCCTACGGGCCGCTTCCTAAGAACAAGTTGGAAGCCGTGGATTCTTTTGTTTCGAAATCCCAACCCCCAACCGTATTGCTGTCCACGCTGCAAGGAATGCTGGAGAGCCCTCACAAACCATTTTTTTCTCGTTGGCTCGACCATTGGAAGAGCCGGAACCAGGCGGTGACCAATTGAATTTACTGAAACATCTCCTCCATCGCGGCTGCACACACCGATTTTCGTGGCCGCGCATCGATGAAAATGGTCGCCACTACCAGATCTGCCTGTCGTGCGGAACAGCCTACGAGTACGACTGGAGAAAGATGCGCCGGACCGACACCCTGCTGATCGCAACCGTACAGCACGGTGAAATGGTCGCGCAATCCGTATCAAATCGCGGATTGCACGGCTTCGTATCCTCCAAATGAAATTGTACCGGCCGAATAAGATACCCTCCGAACCTCGCGCACCACGCGCGAACTTGCAGGGAATCGTGTCGGCTATGA
Organism: uncultured Acidobacteriota bacterium; assembly: GCA_963712365.1. Classification (GTDB taxonomy): domain Bacteria; phylum Acidobacteriota; class Terriglobia; order Terriglobales; family Acidobacteriaceae; genus Sulfotelmatobacter. The sequence continues at coordinate 1,025,317 of CAVQHO010000011.1, read as the reverse complement.
TCCATCTTGAAAATGGCCGGCAGCTGACCGGAAAGTTACGCACTCTGTCGGTCACCGGCGGACTGCTGGACGTGGCTGTCTGTCTCGACGAGCGGATTGAGGTCTCGCTGATGTTTCGATTCGGTCCTGGCATCCTGCAATCGAAGGCGCAATTGCTATTCCCGATGCGAGGCGGAATGGGATACCTGCAGCCATTTCGGTTCACCACGATTGGAATGAAAGAGCGTCAAACCATCCAGGCCGAGGTTGCGGCCCTGCTCAAGCAGAACGTAGTAGCGGGAAAATCGGTCCAAGGCACGCCCGGCTTCCGTCCCACGCGCTTCAATCTCGAATCTTTCTAAGCGGATCGTCTTCGACCGAGTGAATGGCTAACGTGACGCCTCGGGATCCCCCGTCGGCGCCGGCGCGCGGTCCTCTGCAGCCGGAGGTCCAAGCAGTTCGGTGAACGCAGGCTTCAGCGCATCAGCCCAGACCTGATAAGCCTTCACATTGAGATGAAGCTTATCGGGGTCCATCATTCCATCGATAAGCACTCCGCTGTTGTTGGATAGTTTCTGATTGATGTTCATGTATCGGATTTTGCGTCCATCTGCCATCTCCGACAGCTTGTGGTTGACCTTATCGATGGTAGGCATGAACGTCATGTTGTCATTCCTTGGGAAGATCCCCATCAAGATGATTGTGGCCGAAGGCGCCTTCTCCTGAATAACTTTCAGAATCGCGTGCACGCCTTTCGCGATGTCGTCCACTCTCTCCTCATCGCCAACGGCAACCGATGGACTGCCGAGATTGTTGGTTCCGGCGAGGAGCACGACAATCTTAGGGTTGACGCCGTCGAGCTCTCCGTTTTGCAAGCGCCAGAGAATATTTTGAGTTCGGTCGCCGCCCCATCCGAAGTCCGCCGCATTCCATCCGAAAAAATTCTGCTTCCAATTCGCGAGCAGGTCCGGACGGTCCGTCGCGCCCCATCTTCTTGTAATCGAATCACCCTCGAAGTAGACATCGATCCCATCTTGGTTCGCTTTCGTAAGCAACTGCGAGTGAGCAACCAGAGAGTTCGCGTCGGTTCGGAACATAGGTTGATCGGCGGCAATCTGCCATGGCACAGGACGGTGATTGAAAAACCTGTCAGCCCAGGGGATGAAGTATTTCCAGTTTGGAGCATCGGTGTGTCCTGCGTCGTGCTGCCGCCACGCGAGTTCGCCGTCGAGAAGGCTTGTGTTCACAGGAGGCATCTTCGCGTTGCGATAGTCTTCATCTATGCCGAGATCCTTTGCGCCCAGCAGCCGAAACACTGCGCCGGCTGCGACGGTGGCCATAAAGCTGCCGCGCTGGTCCAGCCACATGGCGTCTCCCATTGCAGGCACTCCGTAACTGATAAACGTAGGTCGCGGCGCACAGAGAGCGATGAGTTCATTCGCGTCCACGGCTAAGTTGCTGGCATCCTTGCTGCCAAACGAAGACTGCTCGGCGCCGTACTTCAAGAAATTGCCAGCCATCCAGTGATATTCACCGGAGCCGGTGAGATTCTCGACCACTTCTCCAAAATTGCGCCGATGCGGCTTCGTACCACCTTCACCCGACGAGCCGACCAGTACCACCGCGAACCGTTTGTCGAATGCCATAGTCACGAGCACGGCCTTCCCGTACCTGGATACGCCTTCGATCCCGACGTGCTTGGCATCAACACTGTTGTCAGTCTCGAGGTAGTCAAGACCGCGAGATGCACCCCAGCCCCACGCTCGCAATGCGCCCCAATCCTCCGGCTTTCGAGGCTGACCTTTGTTGGTGAGGCCAATGATGCCCTTTGTTAGGCCTGCGCCGTTGTCGTCCTGGATGCTGCTGGTGTCAAGAAGCGCATAGCCCCAACCTGCGGCAATCAATTGTTCCGCCGCAGGCGGATCGGTGCCCAGCATCTTCTTGAATTCTGGATGACTTTCAAGAAACTTGCGGATCGCTTCGCTGCTGAACATTATCATCACCGGCACCGGATCTTTGGCATTCCGGGGCGTAACCAGCGTCATCGCGATGTCGACCTTGATCGATGGGTACGCTGAGTTGTCCACGTGCCCGATCAACTGCTTCTCGACGACCGGGAGAACGCCGGTCTTGGATTCGGTCGTACTCTTCACGGTCCAAGTCACCTTGGGAACGTTGGGCGGAATTCGGCCGACAACTTCGCGCTCGAAATCTTCAACGATCTCCGGACGCCTCTGAGTCCACCACTGCTTGTGCGGACGTTACCTTCTGCCCACTTCTCATGGTGAGCGCATCGGGAAGGTCGCCATAGCGATTCGCTTTCGCCTCATCGTAGTTGGCGTGATTCGGGTCTTTCTCATTTCCGCTTGGCCCGGCACGCAGCGCATTGATACCGAGCTGATCCATCATGTTCTGGTGGTCCTGCTCTGCGGTCCAATTGGATGGAGCGGTCTGCTGTGCCACGGCAATCTGGCACAGAATTGAAGCCAGAGTGAAGACCGCGCAAGTGACCAGGGATGTCTGCTTTGAGTAAGCGGCACGGATCATCATTGTTTCCAGGACGCGCGTTTGAACATTCATCGAGGATGCAGCGTCGTCGACCGGAGAAATTCTCTCACGATCTAAGGTTGAGACAGATCCAATGCGTTTGGACTGAACCGGCTTCACAGTGCGCCAAGCATCAATGATTTATCTGGAAGGCGAATGAGAAAAACATTTCACCAGTTCTTAGCCCGACTCGCTACACCCTCTGCACTTTGATCCCTCGCTCGAGGAAAGGAGCGATGGCTTTTTCGGTGGCGTTTGTGTCGGTGATAAGCATGTGCACGGCTGAAATCGGGGATATCAATGCGGGAGTCACGATTCCAATCTTGGTCGAGTCGGCAACCACAACGGTCTGTTTCGATTGCTGGATCATGGTCCGAAACGTGAGCCCTTCCTCGGGCTCGATGACGGTAATTCCTCGAGCCATGTCGATCCCGCAAACGCTCACGAAGACGCGGTCCATGTAAACGTCGTTCATCGAGGTAATCGCGGCGTGGCCGACAAGTGAAAATGATCCGGCCCACTGCACGAAGCCGCCCGTTACGAACGTTTTCAGGCCGGCGCAATTGCTTAGTTCCATCGCGATGTTGATCGCGTTCGTGATCACGCGAATGTTGTGCCGGTTTCTCAGGTTGCGTGCGACATGAGTCACCGTCGTCCCAGCGGTAAAGCCGACAGTTTCATTCTCCTGTATCAATTCCGCAGCGGCCAGTCCGATGCGGCGCTTCTCGGCGGTACGGTGCTGTTCGCGGTTCTGGAACAAGGAGTCGTAACGGAAAGGTTCGTAGAGCAGCGGCTCGACTAGCGTCACGCCACCGTGCGTGCGGCGCACCAATCCCTTCGCCTCGAGTTTTGCAAGATCACGGCGAACGCTAGCGGCGGACGCGCCCAGCCTCGACAACAGGGCATCGAGCGTCAGGCTGCCTTCCTGACGCAATTCCCGCAAAATCTGATCGGCCCGATTCGTAGCCTTCATCGTCACCTGATCCATGAACTGCAGACTGCTTATAGCAGAAAGCCGGTGCAACTTGTACCTGGACGAAGCCCGCGCTGCGGTTGAATGATGTCAGCGATCTAGAGCACCAACGTGATCGATTTTACCGATTTCGATCAACTTTCCTTGACAACGACCGGATCTCAGTGCAATAAGTGGGGACCGCCGGATCCGGAACAAACTTTTTCTGCCAAGCTTACCGACCGCCTGAGGAGTTTCTATGAATTGCTCTAAGCCCACCGTTCGACATGCGTTTTTCGCCGCAATCACTGTCTCCTTTTTCCTTACCACTTCCATGTTCGGACAGAGCACGCGCCGCCATGTTGGCACCTCATTTGAGGTCACGGCAGACCAGAGGGTTCCGCGCCCATCCGGACAGCCGTGCGTGGTCCCACTATTCTTGAATTTTCAGTTCGCGCATTTTTCCGACACCGCGCAAACGTTCCAGTTCAATCCCCCTTCAAGTTGCCCAGGACCTTGGAAGAAGGTCGTGTTTCAGGTCGATTTCAGTGAGAACGGTGGCGTTCAATTCGATCGCACCGCCAGCATTTTTTTCGGCAACACCAATATCTACTTCGGAACCACTCCTGAGCCTCTGCCCGTCGCCACGAACAAGTGGCACATCGAACGCGATATCACGGACTATTCCGCGCTTCTGAGTACGCCCCAGACCGGAACCATGGTTCTGGCGAACTGCACCACAGACTGCGCTCCACCCTTCAACACGTTAAACGGAGTGTTCACCGTGAACGCGAACCTTCAGTTTTATCCCGCCGATCCAAACGATAGTTCGGCAAGAGGTATCGCGGATGTGGTGCTTCCCCTTGAACAAGTCAACGACACCGGCGGCGTGAATCTTCCGGCGTTGCTGTTCTCCCCGACCGATCAGCTTTCGACTACATTCACGCTGCCGAAGAATGTCGAGCGGGCTTATTTGGACGTCATCTCGCAGAGCCAATCGACTTGACGAGCAATGGTATGGTTGCTTTCCCAACGACCTCAGCGGGATCAACGAGGTATATGGATGCGGCAACACGGACTTTCGCGAAACTGAAGTCACGATCGACGGACAGCCCGCTGGAATTGCGCCTGTCTCGCCGTGGGTCTACACCGGATTTCTGCCCGATCAGTGGATGCCGACGCCCGGGGTTCAAACCTTGGATTTCGTTCCGTACCGCGTGAATCTCACCCCGTTTGCTGGCATGCTCAGCGATGGCAATCCTCACACTGTCGCCCTTAGCGTGTTCAATGACAACAGCTATTTCCAGGAAACCGCTTCCCTCCTACTTTTTCTTGACAAGGGCTCCTCACAGGTCACGGGAACTGTCGTTAAGAACACTCTCGCACCACCATCTCCTGTAATTGCAGAGAATCTGCACGGAACTTCGACCGTAAAGGGCACCATCGGCGTTAAATCAGATCGGTCTTTCACCATCGCCGGTTTTGTGAATACCTCGCACGGAAAGGTTTCAACCTCGATTGACCAGCATCAGGATTTCGAAAGCACACAGAAGATTAATTTCGACACCGTGAACTTCGCCGTGCTCGATCAGAAAACTACGGTCAAGAACAAGGTTTCTTCGGTGACTACCGTCTCCAGCAATGCAGGCTCGGTCGTCACTCAAGATAATTTCAGTTTCCCGATCGATGTCGACTTCGTGCTACCCGTCAGCGATTCGGAGTTCGGTTTCACAGTCGTCACCGCGCAGAAATATCAGACCGACAAGAAGGTTTGGCACAATGGGAGTCTGGTCCAGTTCGAGTCAGTCGCGAACTCGGCCAAAGCCAGCGACATAAGTCCTGTGAGCAGTTCGCAGGAGTACCGCACCTTCAACTCTGAGGGAAACTTCTACGATTGCCAGATCGCATCCAAGGACAACATTTTGGCCAGCGTAAGCCAGGGATGTGCTCCTGCCAGCCACTAGCAACGCGGTTCTAGCCTGATAGGCGTATCGAAAAGGACCTGAAGGCAACTAGGCCGTCGCGAAAACGTCAACATAACGACTAGTTATGCCAGTTTTGTTTAATTAAAGTGATCGTTTCGCGACGAAACGATCACTTTGTTCTTGACAGTCGTCAAAGCTCCAGCTTAGCGTGACACCTTGCCTCCACATACAGACTTGGGGTTGCGCAGGACTCTGGAGAAATCATGAGAAGAAGTTCGCTGTATTCCTTGCTCGGAATCTGCCTGTCTGGCTTGCTTTGCCTCTCATCAGCTTGGGGACAAACAGTTACCGGCTCAATCACCGGTCAGGTTTCCGACCCAAGCGGCGCTGTCCTGGTCGGCGCGAGCGTGACTGCCGAGAATGTAGCCACTGCAGTCAAGACCACTGCTCAGACCAATGCGTCGGGCGTTTACAACATCAGATTTCTTCCAGTCGGCACCTACAAACTGACGATCGGAGCCACCGGATTTAATCCTTCGTCAATTCGTCCGTTCGCCCTCGAAATCAACCAGACAGCGAAAATCGACAGCGTTCTGAAGATTGGGTCGTCGACTACGGTCGTGGTGCAGGAGGACGTGCACCCGATTCTGGATACCACTGACTCCACAATCGGCAACACAATTTCGTCAAACGAGATTGCGGCAATCCCGCTGAATGGCCGCAACTTCTCTTCTCTGACCCTGTTTCAGCCTGGCGCGGTGGACACCGATCCGCAAGGGCTGACCGGCAACAACGCCATCGAACGCGAAACCTATAACAATGGAACCGCTTCCATCAATGGCAATCGAGCCCAGGCCAACTATTACACGCTCGAAGGTGCCGACCTCAACGAGCCGCAGAACAACCTGATCGCCTACAATCCGGCGCCCGACGCCATTGATGAAGTTCGAGTCATCTCGGCGAACGCTCCCGCCACATATGGCAACGCCAACGGCGGTGCGATCATCACCATCTTGAAATCGGGCAGCAACGCCTTCCACGGCTCCGCTTACGGCTTGTTCGAGAACAATAATCTTGACGCCAACACCTGGGCCAACGACCACAACTTTCCTGTTATTCCGCAAAATCACTACACGCAAAGCATTTTCGGCGGAACTATCGGCGGCCCGATCCTGAAGAACCGCCTGTTCTTCTTCGTCGACTACGAAGGCGTGCGCAAGCACCAGGGAGGAACATCGTCTGCCAGCGTTCTTACCGAGGCAATGCGCAACGGAGACTTCTCTGCGCTTCTGGCGCAAGGCGCCAATAGCGTTCAACTTTACGACACGCAAAACGGATTCACGCCCTACGCAGGCGATACAGGGCTGCCTGTCGTCAATCCGGTCGCGCAGTTTCTGTTTGCGCATCCTGAGTTGTATCCGTTGCCGAATGCCACTCCGACAGACGGGCTGATTCAAAACAACTTTCAGGGCGGCACGACAAGCTTTGTTCGAAATAACCAGGAAGATATCAAAATCGATTTCACGCCCGGCAGTGTAAACAAGTTCAACGGCTTCTACTCGCAAGGAACCGGACGCGACGGCTCCACTGCGCTGATGCCGGTGCTCTTTCCCGTCACAAAACGTCTATCCCACGCATGTAGGCGGAGCGAGCTGGGTACACACATTTTCGCCAACCATCGTGAATGAAGCGCGATTTGGATTCACGCGCGTTCGATGGGACAACAGCATCCCAACTGATCCCTCGGGACAGTTTGGTCTAACCGGGAACCAGAAGGTCGGCATTCCGTTCGTTGGCAACCAGATCTATCCCGGGTTTTCCGGACAGAGCATCTCAAACAACGCCACGTATATTGGCACCAGCGCCAACACTCAAATCCTTCGCGACAACACGTTCAACTACTATGACAACCTCACCTGGCAGCGCGGACGCCACTTCTTCTCGATCGGCGGACAGGCAACCCGCTATCAGCAAAATTATCTGAACGCATCCAACTTCGGTTTTTTGGGAACTTTCCAGTACAACGGCGTCTTCTCCGGATTAAATGGCGTTGGTTACGGCCCTGCGGATTTTGTTTTGGACCGTTCCTCCAACAATCAGATCGGATCCACCATCGGCCTTGTCGGCAATCGGCAGTGGCGAGTCGCCGGGTATATCCAGGACGACTTCAAGGCAACTTCGCGGTTAACACTCAACCTGGGTTTGCGCTACGAGTACGACCAGCCTTGGTACGAAGTGCAAAATCGCACAGCGAATGTTCTGCCTGACGGAACCGTGGAGTACGCCGGCCACGTCCCTGCCGGAGCCGTTGCCGGTGCTGTTGTCTGTCCGACTCGGGCCTGCTACAACGCGAATTACAAACAGTTCATGCCACGACTCGGCTTCGCTTTCCAGGCAAGCCAGAAACTCGTGGTCCGCGGCGGATATGGAGCCACAAGTTTCTTCGAAGGAAACGCCTTCAATCAGCGACTGACCTCAAGCCCGCCATTTGCTCTCGGCAGCAACGTAACCGCGACTGTGCCCACTGGCACGAATCCCGGTAATCCGTTCTCGGTCGAAGAAGGCTTCGCGCAGCAGTTCACACCAACCACGACGTATTCGACTTGGCCGTCGAATATGCAGCCTGCGTTCGTCAACGAGTTCAATCTGACGGTCGAATACGCTATCACGCCTCAGCTCTCGTTGAGCGCTGGCTATCTTGGCGAAGTGGGTGACCACCTTGCTGACTACCGCAACGGAAACCAGCTCACGCTCGCTCAATCGACTGCGATTGCGCAGGGCGGAACGGCGACGGCACCCTTTGCTTCCCTTGTTGGACAAGACGGAGTTCTGCTGATCACCGAGTCCGAAGCAATCATGAACTACAACGCCGGTCAGTTGACGCTGCGCCAGCGCACTCATCACGGCCTCGAGTACACCCTCAACTACGCGTACGCGAAATCAATGACCAACTCGTCCGGCAACTACGGCACCCCGAACATAAGCGGCTCCGACGGCGCCTATCAGGACGGTTATAACAGCCACGCCGATTACGGCCCATCTGGAATGGACATTCGCCACAGCCTCAGCTTTGTCGGTGTTTATGAACTTCCCTTCGGTCGGGGCCGCCGGTTCGGAAGTGGCGCGAATGGCTTCCTCGACTCCGTGCTCGGAGGATGGAAGCTTTCTGCCTCCGCTTTCCTCTACTCCGGATTCCCGATCACCATTAACGCTCCCGCCGTGAGCAACACCAACTCCTACGGGCAAGCTCGTTCTAACCAGTACCGGAAGATGGCCATCCACAATCAAACGATCAACAATTGGTGGGGAACGGATCCATCCGCTCAACCCTGCACGGGGCCTGACAACGGAGTCTGTGCTTACGGTGTTGCGGGAAGCGATGGCTTGCCCGCCTTCGGCACCGCTCCAATCAATTCGGAGCGGGCGCCAGGTTACCGCCAGGTAGACACCTCCCTGTTTAAAGATTTTCACGTTTGGCACGAACATGTCGTCGGCTTCCGCGCGGATGTATTCAATATCTTCAACATCGCCAGCTACGGCAATCCTGATAACAACGTGCAGGACACCAGCTTCGGTCTGATCAGCAGCGTGCGGTCTCCCCCGCGCCAGATTCAGCTCAGCTTGCACTACGCGTTCTAGTTGCTCTCCTTCCGGAAGCGCGCCGTTACGCATCTTCGGTGCGCTTCCGACAATACGGACATGGCGGAGGACTGTCTTCTTCTTCCCGCCTCATTGTGACTCGAAGCACGATTGGAAAAGCTCGGTTGTGCTACTCTTGCGGGCTTCGTAATCCAGACCATGAGCGAACAGGTGTTAATCGAAGTCTGTGTAGACTCCGTGTCCTCGGCCCTGGCGGCGGAGCGTGGGGGCGCCCAGCGGGTCGAGTTGTGCAGCGATCTATACGAGGGCGGCGTTACTCCAAGCGTCGGGCTGCTCGAAGCTGTACGATCCAATATCTCGATCGGGCTGCACCCGATCATTCGCCCGCGCCCCGGTGACTTCTGCTATTCGGATGACGAGATCGACATCATAAAGCGCGATATTCGGATCGCGAAAGAGGCCGGCGCGGATGGAGTTGTATTTGGCTTGCTCAAGCCCGACGGCACGATCCACATTGAGCAAACTCGCATCCTGGTGGAGTTGGCTCGACCCCTCTCAGTGACCTTTCACCGAGCATTCGATATGGCAGCAAACCTCGATCAGGCGCTCGAAGACGTATGCGCCACCGGTGCAGACCGGCTTCTGACGTCAGGTGGTGAACAGGATTGCGTTCAGGGAGCTAACGCTATTGCACGCCTTGTGAAAGCCGCTGGAGACCGAATCATCATCATGGCGGGCGGTGGCATCGGACAAAGCAATGCCATCAGCATCATCGAACGCACAGGTGCGACGGAGATTCACGTCGGACTCGCCAGCACCACGACGAGCCCGATGCTCTTCCGCAATACGCGTGTGACGTTGGGCAAGACGCATGGCCGGGAATACCAGCGCACTCAAGTCACGGAAGAAAATGTTCGCAAGCTGAGTCAGGCTATTTCGTTCGCTCAATCGAAGACGCGCTAAAGATAACGCCCTGCCCGCTAGCGCAGCGGATTCCCGCTTTCCGTCTTTCGTCTCGCAACAAATATTGCAGCCGTGTGCGTTGCGTTGTACCTCTGCACGGGATCAGGACAGATTCCGCAAACAATATCCGGCGCTTGCAGATTGACCGTGGTCCACTGATAGCGTCGCAATTCTCGATCGAAGGCTGCCCAGTGGACAAAGTCGACCGACTTCCGAAGCACGATAAAGTCCGGCGGCCGCTTGGAATCGTCCTCGACCCGGAAGGCAGCGATTCCGCCACGAATTGGATTGGGCAAATAAAACATGAGCGGGATATCTTCATAGTTGATGACGATCTCATCGCTCGGCGCCGCGTTTTGCCTGAGCCACTCGATGACGGGCCGGTTCGGATCAGGCTCGTTCCCAAAAACGCTCCTGGCCAAAGTCTTCAACTCGGGCCGAATGACATTTTCATGCCGCAGACTCTCTGGGTGTAGCAGTCGCAATGGTAGGCCAAGCCAAGGCGTAAAAATAAATAACGCGGCGCCCACCCACACAACAGAGCGGCCCAGAAAATCCGCCGTTCGAAACAATACCCAAGCTGCGATTAGGCAACCTACGGGCGCCAGAATGATCGTGTAGCGCAGAAAAGCCGCGGGAGCGACTGCCGGAATCCAAAGAACGAACCCACCGATAATCGCGCACGCGATGCAGATCAGTCTGAACTCAAACGCATCCAACCTTTTTCGACGCGAAAAGCAGATGTACACTGCCACGCCGAGCACGACCAGGGGCACGACGTATTCGTTCAGGTCGAAAATATTCCTTTGGAATCGCTCTACCCAGGTCCCAGTCTGTACTGAACGCCTTCCCCACAACTCGTAGTAATACGCAAAAGGAGCGATTGCCGCCGACAGGCTGGCTCCGACGACCAAGGGCTTCCAGAATGCCCGACGCTCAGCGATCAATGCATCGACGAACAAGACGCCGAAAACGGGCCATACTGTGCCGTAATCCACTTGAAACCAACACCAACCTGCAAGCACAAATGTCGCCGCACTCCACCGGCCTCCTCGCTGCCACCGCGCGTAAGCAGCCAACGTAAGCACGAGCAACAAGCTGGACAGGGCGTAATACCGGCATTGTCGGCTGTGCAATATCCAATAGCCATTCGAGATCAGAAAGAGCGACGCCAGCAGGGCGATCTTCGGTTCGTGCAAATTCACCAGCACGAACCTGTAAAACAAAAAAATGGTTGCGACTCCCGCGAGCGCGAAAAGAATGCGCGCCCCAAACGTTGTCGCGCCGAACAATTTCAAGCCGGCAGCCGCCACCAGGAACTGTCCCCAGGGATGCCATTTCCACGTTGTGTCAGGCTTGTAATCACCGCGACGGACGTAGTAGTCGACTGCGGCCTGAGCGCTGTGCGTCCTCTGATCGGCACTCTTTTCATCCTCGGCTGCAAAGTAATCGATGGTGACGAGATTTTCACCGTCGTACGCGAGCGGCCGCCCAAAGCGAATCATCCGCTGCGCCAACACAGCGGTGGCCGCTTCGTCTTGCCACAGGTACGTCGTTCCGAGTCCCCAAAGGAGGATGATCGCGGCCACCAACACAAGCGACGCGGGCGCCAACATTGAAGACCACTTCAACTTTTGATTGTCCATGTGTGCGGGGACCACGCAAGATCATAATAAGTGTGTCGAACGGAAGCGAATCCGTTTCCTACGTCTGGCAAGGAAATTAAGCGTAAGAAAGGCGCCGTCCAACGAAGTGAAAGTATCCAATCTCGGGATTCCGGCGCAGACGAAGTCGGCTGCTCATTCAAGCCTTATCGGCTGAGAGAAATCCAACTATGACTTTCGCTTTTGAAAGATTATGCGGTGGGGTAATACTGTCAGCAGTGTTGCTCCAGGTTGGGAAGCTGTGGCCGAAGCGCAACAGCTCCCAACCTTTTCTCGGAGCAGGCTTGTCAGCTTATTATTTGGCGTAAGGACTTTTTCCCGCTGCTGCTGCGGCGAGTGAGCAGCTCTGATTCTGCACGCCCTCGAGTCCGAAATTCGTTCCTTCTAAATTTCCTACGGCGGCTGCACCAATCACGGGTGCTTGAGGTCCATTCAAGGATGTCCCGGTAAATACGAGGTTCAGGCCACCACAAGGCACTTGCCCTTTCCAGATGCTGGTTGCCCCAATCTGAACTTCCGAGAGGCCTCCGCAATCGCCGCATTGCGCCAAGCACATCTTGGTTTTCGTGAAAGTCGCACAATCGTGGAACGGTGTGAATGGCGGCGTTCCGAAACCTTGCGAAACCCATACGTCGTACGTTTTGTTCATCACCGTAGGTGTTACCGCGGCTGGGGATTGCGCGATGAGCGGGATCACGCAGAGAGTTGTGGCAATGGCGACTAGGCCGAAGGTGGCAGCTATCCACTTTTTCGAATTCATTTCAAACTACCTCCAGACATGAAGGTTTCATGTCGTAGTGTTGATGATCCCCGAATGGTTAGGGCATCCGAATCCTCCCCTGTTCGCTGGGACCTTAGCGAACTCCACAGTACCGTTGGAAGCCCTTCGAGCCGACGCTTGATGGTGAAACTCCCCATCTCGAGGCCGCAAGCATGCACCGAAAGCAAACAGCTTGTCAACGATGTGAAAACTTCTGGAGAAGAAAGACTCTGTACCCGGCTTGAGCATTCTTGAATACTTTCGCTCGGCGACGTGTCGGTTTCAGCGTCTGATGAAATCTGAACACCTGTCCGGAATTTGAGGTTGATCCAGCCAAGTTTTTCTTGACCACTGCGACGGAGCGCTCCATCATCGTCAGCACCTATCGTGGGGAGGGCCGGGTCTCGCAGGCGTAGGTGTCTTGCTCTGGGGGGAGTGCGGCATCTTGTCGTTGCTGTACCCGGCCTGCGTGGATGTCTTTGAAGTCTCTGGAATGCTTTTAATCTCGCTCGGGATAGTGGCCTGATCTCGTTTTCAATTTCTCTCTGAACCTGCCTTCCCCATAGAACCTCTAGTGGTATATCATTTCCTTCACATAGAAGTCCTACCGGAGTGCAAATGGCGAAAAAGGAACAAACGGGCGGAGAAATTTTGAAGGGGACGCTGGACATGATGATCTTGCGAACTCTAGCGAGTGGAGACGCTCACGGTCACACGATTGCCAAGGTTATCGAACGAACTTCTGAAGATGTGCTTGACGTCGAACAGGGTTCGCTCTATCCGGCTCTTCACCGCCTCGAAGATCGAAGTTGGGTCTCTTCTTACTGGGGCACGAGCGAAAACAATCGTAAGGCGAAGTTCTATCGTCTGACCACAGCGGGCAAGAAGCAGTTAACGCTTCAGACAAGTCGCTGGCGCCAGATGGCGCGAGCGATTGGCCTTGTGATGAGCGAAAGTGTCGCTGCCGAAGGCGGTGAGGAATGAGTTGGCGCCGATTCTTTCAACGAGAGCGAAATGATGCCGACCTCGCCGAGGAGATTGAACTTCACCTGGCAGCCGAAGCCGAAGAAAATGCGGCGCGCGGGATGACGCCACAAGAAGCGCGTCGCCAGGCAATCCTCAAATTCGGCAATCCGCAGGTGGTCCGGGAAAATCTGTGGCAACAAAACACGGTGACGGCCGCCGAGAACCTGTGGCGCGATCTGCGGCACACGGCAAGAACGTTAGTTCGACAGCCGGGATTCACCGTGATCGCCGTAATGGTCATGGCTCTGTGCCTGGGAGCGACGACCTCTCTGTTTACGATCGCGCGGGCGGTGCTGCTCAGGCCGCTACCATTCAGTGATCCCGATCGATTGGTAATGATCTACGAGCGTTATCAGCGCGCCGGTTTCGGATCTCAATTCAACCCCGTCTCACCCGCCGATTACGCCGATTGGCGTTCCAACTCCCACGGCTTCGAAGATATGGGAGCGTGGCGCGAATGGCAGTTCAACCTGAGCGGTGACCACGCAGAATTGCCCGAAGTCGTGCGTGCCGCCGCCGGCACCTGGAATTTCTTCTCCGTTCTGGGAGTTCGACCGGCGTTCGGCCGGACCTTCCTCGAATCCGAGGATGAACCCGGTGGTAGCCGGGTAGCAATGATTTCGTGGAGCCTGTTTCAGCGCCGGTTCGGCGGTAACCCGTCGTCAGTCGGAAAGCAGATCCGGCTTGATGGCAATGCATACACACTCGTCGGCGTCTTGCCACAATGGTTTGCCTATCCCGATGAACAAGTACACGTGTGGGTTCCCTACAAGTCGGTTGCGACACCTGAACAGCTATCTCATCATGACTTTCACCAAACCCACGTGGTTGGACGCCTGAAGCGCCACGTCAGCCTGCCAAGCGCAATGAGCGAGATCCAGGCGATTCAATATCACATCCATACGCAGCACTTGAGCGAGCCTGTTGCCGAAGGCGCTGCATCGCGCTCGATCATTGACGATTTGGCCCAGGACGTGAAGACGCCGCTACTAGTGCTGCTCGCGGCGGTCGGGTGCATGTTGCTCATCGGCTGCCTCAACGTCGCGAATCTGCTGGTGGCGCGAGGAGCGGCACGGCAGAAAGAAGTTGCTATCCGAGGAGCATTGGGGGCCGATAGGTTCACACTGATTCGACAGCAGATGGTCGAAACCTTTCTGATCTGTGCGGCGGGCGGCGGAATCGGTGTATTAATGTCTCTCGCTGCGACCAAGTGGCTCGTGAGTGCATGGCGCGGATTGCCCCGGGTTGAAGCGATTCATGCGGATGGAATGGTTCTGGCCTTTGCGTGCGCGTTGGTGTTCATCGCCGCGTTGCTGGCGGGGTTGGTGCCCGCGGTTTCTTCAACGCACAAGAGTGCATTCGCGGTGTTGCAAGATTCTTCTCGCGGGAGCAAGGGCAGCCTGTCCCGTACCACGCTGCGCAAAACGCTTTTGACGATCGAGATCGCCGTTACCGTGGTTTTACTTGTCTCAGCGGGGCTACTCTTCAAAAGTTTCATCAGCCTGCGAAGCAGCGATCTTGGAGCCACGACCAAGAATGTCTTGACCATGCACTACGACTTGCCCAAACAGCAGTATGACACTCCGGAAAAGGTGGTTGCCTTCAACGAGAATTTGTTGGAGCGGCTTCGTCAATTGCCCGGCCTGACAGCGGTTGGCCTCGGATCTGTAGTGCCGGGCGCGGGATATGGCGGCGACTACGTCTTTACTATCCCCGAACATCCTCCCGTAAATTCCGGGGAGGAATTGCCCGATGCCAACAATCGAACAGCTGATCCGGGATATTTCAATGCTCTGCAGATTCCCTTGGTGAAAGGAAGGTTCTTCAGCCCCGCTGATAGGTTGCAGCGCTCGGACTACATCATCATCAGCCAACAGCTTGAACAACAATACTTCCATGGCGAGAATCCTCTCGGGCAACACATCAACGTTCCATGGAATGGCGGCCCGAAGAATTATGAAATCATCGGCGTTGCCGGCGACACGCTATTCCAAGCGGGGCTTCCCTCGAAGGCCACAATGTATTTCCCGGTGTTTGCCGGACGCTTGGACAGTGACTACACCTTGGTGGTGAGAACAGAGTCCGACCCGCTGTCGTTCTCTCTTCCGGTGCAAAAGACCATCGCGGAGCTCGATTCCTCGCTCCCGGTTTCGGAAGTGATGACCATGGACATGATCGTCGGCCAGTCCGCCGCAACCACCAGCTTCAGCGCAACGCTGGTCATGGCCTTCGCAGTTCTATCGCTGCTTCTTGCGGCGGTAGGATTGTTCGGCGTCCTGTCGTACATGGTGGCGCAACGATCTGCGGAGATCGGGATTCGCATGGCCTTAGGCGCTCAACGTGATCAAGTGATGAGGCAGATACTCAGCGACGGCTTGCGTCCGGCGCTGATTGGGCTGGGAGCAGGGCTGGCTGTATGCGCGGTGGTCACGCGCCTGATCGCGTCGATGTTATTCGGAACACGTCCTCTTGATCCCATCGTGCTGAGCTTAGTAGCGGGGTCGTTACTTCTCGTTGCAGCGGGTGCTTGTGCCCTGCCGGCATGGCAAGCGTCGCGCGTCAACCCAATGCAGGCTTTGCGGCTGGAATAACAACTTCGGATCAGACGCTCACGACCACGCAATAGAGCTTCACTTAGTGTTGATCTTTGTGCGTGTGTACTTGCGGGATTGACGGGGGAACACAATCACTCGTGTTTAGAGTAAAGAGCCCATGCGCTGGCCAAATCCTGCACGATATGGCCAAGCGATTTGTAAACCGTGATTTCCTCGGCCGAGCGGCGTCCTTCTACGTTTCCCGCTAACACCTCGCCAATCTCAGCAACAATATGATCGTCACCGACGAACCCGGCAGCCTTTGCGCGAAGAAACTCCGCGCCCTGTTGCCGGACGCCTTCACGGCTGTCGACGATGAACCGAGAATTCAAGACAAGATCAATATCTACCTCTGCAGGCCCCGCATGACTTGACCCAACTAAATTCAGGTGTGTTCCCGGCCGAACCCACTCTCCCTTCAAGATTGGTTCAGATGCGGAGGTCACCGTGCAAATGATGTCAGCTTCTTCGACTGCTTTCTGGACCACTTCCGCGGTAACCACCGGCAAGCCGAGTTCACTCTGCATCTGCTCGGCGAAAGCGCGAGCGCGGTCAGGCGAGCGTCCCCATACGCAGATGGATTCAAGATGTCGGGCCTTACCGATCGCTCGCGCATGCGTCTTCGCCTGTTCGCCACATCCGAGCAGAGCCAACCGCCGGGCGTCTTTGCGTGCCAGCGCATCAGTCGCGACCGCACTGGCCGCTGCGGTGCGAATCGAGGTAATCTCTCCGGCATGGACGGCACAAACCGGCGCCCCACTTTCCGGATCGAAGAGAATGACCAGACCTTGATGCGACTGGATTCCGCGTGCCGCGTTGTCGTGGAACACGCTGATCACCTTCGCGCCAAATACAGCATGTGACCCCATGGCTCCCGGCATAATCCCGAACATCCTCCCCTCGGACAGGGGAATGATCGAGCGGAGAAGTTGCTTCGTGTCACCCTTTGAGAACGCAATCATCGCCTCCCTGACAATCGGGATGCACATCTCATAGGTAAGTCGCCTGCTAACCTCGTCGCGGTCAATAAATCTCATCGGCAGATTCCTGTGAGTCAATCCGCGCAATACAAGCCTCGAAGCGGATGCATCGAGTCTATACTCGGCGCTCACTTCAAGCCTCAGGCCCGAGAGAACTGGAATTCGTCTCTTAAATGTTTTTGGAGGCACGACTTCAGTGGTGCCGCCATCGGGCACCGTAAATATTGGGCTTTGGCCCCCGCGGACAACGACTTCCAGTCTGGCAAACTCTTAATGACACCAGTTCTGGCGCCCGGCCATCCGCAGATCGTCCGGCTTTTCGAGATTCATATTCCGGTTACCCACGGTTGTAGGATTCGACTTATACGCCGAACAATCGGTCGTGTGCGGACCTAGCCTTGGCGGTATCAGATGCTTCCCTTTGACAGCTGTTACTCGCTCGGTGCCCGCTAAGTGCCGATGTTAGGGCAACTTACTGCGTGGACACATCCACTTGGTTGCCCATGCACGCTCACTAGGCTTGATGAGGAGTCGCACCTAAGTTCGCGTTCCGTAACGAAATCAAGGTAATCAACAGAAAGGCTTGTCATCCCGGCGACTATGAAGTGGGGGCAGAGAGCACGGTGAGAATTGATCAAGAAGCCAAGCGCGGGAAAGCACCACCTGGGTTCCAAGTTTGCCCACGACCTAATCAACCAACTATCTCTGATTGTCGGCCACTGTGAATTGCTAAAAGAGGACTTGCCCCAAAATCCTAAGTACCTTCACAGATTATGCCTGATTCAGGACGTGGCAAGATCCATGTCCGAAGACCTAAAGCACCACCAACGCGAACTTGAAGAAAGAAGGCACGCCGGGTAAAAGTTCACGAACCTGAACGACATCTTCGCGAGTCAGTAAACGAGCCGGTACCTTTCGCCCGTAAGCAGATCCCGCGCGCCCGCCTCGGGTAAGTTTCGCTCCGGTTATGAAAGTTTGGTCGGGGAGAGAGGATTTGAACCTAAGACCCCCCAGTCCCGAACCAAGCAGGGCAGTCATCTAACTTACTGGTCTGGATCGCTTGGCATTTTGGAAATGGCCTGAGTTGCACTCTTGTACCCAGGAGTCCCTTGACTTCGATATTTGTTCGCCCTGATAATCACGGAAGGAGGACAAAGATATGGAAGGACCGACGTATCTGGGCAAGGTCACGGGAGCAGAGCCTGAGCAATTCGCGATGGTCACGATGCACGCTGACCATAGCGCCATCAAGAAGGTTGCATTCTTCAGCGAGGATGGGTTCCGGAAGTTCACCAGGGAGAACGGGAAGCCTGGACTCACTGAGCACGACATTGACATGATGATTGAGAACGCCCGGAAGCACCTGGTCTAAACTCCGCATCCAGGAGCCGATCAGCAGCATCAATAATTATGAGAGCTGAAAGGCCTCTCCGCTCATGTCCTGCGATCATTGCCATAGTCAGATAACCCCGGGAACCGAGAAGACCGTTTGGGTAAGCCTGAAGGGCTACGTTCGGGTTTGCACTTTCTGCGCGGTGCTCGTGCCCTCCCTCTTTGGTTTGTAACAGAACTCGCCAACGCAAGACCCGCCGCCGCTCATTTTGAATGTGGGTTCCGTCCTAAGTGCATCCGGCAACGTCTCGGCCGGCATCTTCACTGATTTTTCATCGGGACAGATCAAGCCTCGATGAGCGACGTGGTTCAGCTTCGGGGTGTCTGCCCTCTGTGCCATCTGCCTATTCAGCCGGAGGAGCAGACTGTGGTTGACGAGAACCAGCAAGAGGTTCACGCGGGTTGCTGGGCTGGCTCGCAAGAGCCTGGCCGGAACAATTCTTACTGAGTCCGAGCAAAAGGAGTTGCTATGTCAGCAAGTGATGAGTGGACCGAATACCATCTCACGCCCAAAGGCTGGGAGACTGGTTCTGATCGCGTTGACGGACAAGGTGAGACTCTTAAAGACCCGCCCGCTGATCGAGTTTTAACGGTTCGCTGGCGCGAATACCTCGGGTCCGTTTACGGAAAGATGAAGAGATATCACGAAGAGGTATGGAAGTCGGATGATGTAACTGCAATTTCAGCTCTACGGAAGCAATTTGGAGAGCCTCCCTCGTCGCTGTAGGAAAGTGGCATACCACAGGCCTGAGAGCTACTTCGACTCCCTCACTCTCAGCACTCCCGTCCGTACCAGGTAGCACAGCACCCAGGAGCAGGCCTCCCGCTGGTCCATCTTCGTGCTGACCAGGAGCTTCTTCTCCTCAACATAGTCAGCAATCGCCGCTCCTGTGGCCTTCCCGTTCAACGCCTTGAGCGCTAGGATCACTGCGGACGCGTGCGTTCCCTACCCTTCCATTCTCCTTGGCTTGTTTGGTGAGGCTGTACGTTGTCATGAGAACTCCCTCCTGAGGAAATCCTCATTTATTTGAATCACGGTGTACATGGTGCTTTGGCACCATGATTAAAAATCACTGGTTGTCTTGAGAAGAGAACAGGTAGTTGATGATTGCTTTCACGCACCATCCAAGAAGGCCGTCAATCCCTCCCAAGATCGTTTTGGACGCTCCCTGGCCGCCGACGCAGAAGATCGAATACAGAAATGACAGGAAACCGATCACGAACAGAGAGAGGACCACGATCAGAGCAACCCACGCCATGTAGTTGCGCTGAATTACCTTATAGACTGCGAGCTGCTGTGGGGAGAGGTCAAGGTGGAGTGGTGTCATCGAAGGCGATAGAAAATCACCTTTCGGAGAGTCCTGGTAGGAAGGTCTTGCTCAATAAGGTTTCCATCTTCCTCTTCCTTCCAGCAGCGCACAGTTGGCGGCAGTTCCGCTTCGGTGCTGGCGCTAGCGCCAGCAACACCGTCGGGACAAACGACTTCGACGCGTTGTTCGAAGACTCCTTTGCCTCACCGCGGAATCTGTAATCCTTTTCGCCATCAAGCTAGACACACCGAGGGCGCTCCGGACGTTCTCCAGATAAAACTTGGCGGGATTTAGCTTCGCGATCGCCTCAGCTCTTCCGCCGAAGGGATCGCCTGGCACAACCTTACTGATTGTGTCCAAGAATTTCGTTAAGAACAAAGTCAGTGTCCTTCGGGCCTTCCGAATATCGCGGAAAAGCCAAGTAACCATGAGCTGAGTCCGCCAGGAACGCGGATACGCTACAGCCCTTGTCCTCAGGAATCAAGAACAGAGTGTTCAGGAGAACCGAGTCCTGTAAAACCTCGTACAACTCTGGGTAGTTCTCGCGGATTCCCATCTCTTCGTCCATCGCCTCCATGGCCAAGGACTTCGGCTTCTTGAATTTGGTCCTCGGGGAGTCCATGAACCCATCATTCCACAACTTCTTAATACCTTGATGAATGTCAGCGGCCTCAAGATTCACGCCCTTGAGAATTGTCTTCTCTTCGATGCTCTTCCGCACGACATAGCAAGCTCGGTCAAAATAGGAGCTGACGTTCTTCTCCATCGCGACGAACCGAACGATCATGTATTTGTCTGTCAGTTGAATCTTGATCGGCCACAGGAAGTCCAATTCAGTCTCATCCAGCGGGTCTTTGAGCACCACGCTGTAGCTGGTCCGAACGATGTAGAAGGCGGAGTCAGTTCCGGTTACGTTGACTCTTTCCCCTCCAATGACACCGTCAGGCAAGGTGGTACCTGCGGCACGCTCGAAGATGTAGACGTGTTGTTTGCAGCGGCCCATGTGGACTTCCATGAATTTGATAACTTCATTGGGCCCAGCTTTTTCTGCAACTGCGAAGCAAATCTCTTCTTTGGTACCTTTTATGTCCGGCCAGGTTTCTTTGAGAGAGCTAATCGGGAACAGTTCTAAGAGACGTTTCCGATCCTGAATTGCAGCGTCTTGGAGTATAGGCAAAGTGTGCGCACGACCTCTTTCTCCCCCTCTGTGTAGTTCCAGCATAACCCAGATGTCAATCACCTAGCCATCACTGAACCCGATCAGACTCCGGCCTCCAGTTCTGCAGGTAGTCGTCACCGTGAACGTGGCGGAGGACCTTATCCAGGACTTCCGGTTGCCGGTAAAACTCCTCTCGGCCGGCCTCGAGTTTCTTCAGTGCATCATTGTTGTTATCGTCCATCACGCGACCTCCTGAGAACTTCGTACCACTCCTGGTCTTGGGCGGGAAGGTCACCCTCAAGAGCGCGCTCCAGCAACTCACCTCAGGCGCTTCCGCATCACACATCTACGCGTTCAGAAGACCTCATCCAGTTGCGGGTCGGGCACGCTCCGTAATTTCACCGATGGTTATTCGCGATTGAAAGAGGACACAGAGTTTCGGCGCGTCACCGCCGAACAGGCAGGACTTGGGTACAAACTTCCTGAGTTTGTTGTACCCCTTGCACACAAGAATCTGTGTTCTGAAGTCGCTTTAACTGCTTGATTTGAATTGGTCGGGGAGAGAGGATTTGAACCTCCGACCCCCTGGTCCCGAACCAGGTGCTCTACCAGGCTGAGCCACTCCCCGACTGTTGCAAGGACGCGATAAGGAACTGCTCTCGCACTCAGAACTTGCTTCAAAATTATAGCACCGCACCACATTTGACCTGGCACTCACCCCGGCACTCACTCTGCTTGCTCACGCTAAATCCAGTTCTCTCGCACGCAAGCCCTCATGTTGTGCGAATCGCCCGCGGCGGCTACGATATTTCTTCGTCGCACTTCTTCATGAAGACCACATTCACCGCGCGCCGTCTCTACACTCCCGTCGAAGAAATTTCCGATCCCGTGCCTCATTGTCGAGGACGGAGCTCATCACCGAAGCTTGGATCGCGCTCTGCGCAAGCCCCTCGCTGCGGGCGCTTCGGTAGTCGATTTCGGGACGCCATCCTCACGCCGGGCTTTCTCGACATCCATATCCACGGCGGCGCTGGCATGGACGTCATGCGCACGCCTCCATCAGACCTGCCTCGCTTCGGAAAGTTCCTGATGTCTCACGGCGTGACCTCATACTTCCCGACGACCGTTGCCGCACCGATTGACGCTATCTGCGCCGCTCTCGGCCAACTTGCCGACGCGATTGAAGTCCGCACAAACTTCGCCACAAAACGACGCGCACGCACGCCCTCTCGGCATCCATCTTGAAGGACCGTTTCTCAGCCACAAGCGACGCGGCGTCCATCCGCCCGAAAATCTGCTCAACCCCACGCTCGAAATCTTCGATCGCTTCTGGCAGGCGGCGCGCGGTCATATAAAGATGCTCACCATCGCACCCGAAATTCCCGGAGCAATGGAGGTTATCCCCGAAGCCGCTCGGCGTGGCGTCTGCGTGAGCATCGGTCACTCGGATGCCGAACTTCCGATCGCGAAGCGCGCGGTCTCCGCCGGAGCGCGTCACGCGACTCACACTTTCAACGCTATGCGGCCCCTGGATCATCGCGATCCCGGAATCATCGGAGAAGTGCTCAGCAACGACAACATTACAGCCGACCTCATCGCCGATGGAATTCACGTCTCGCCTGAAGTCGTGAAAGTCTTTCTGCAATCTAAAGGCGTCGAGCGCGCCGTCCTCATTACCGACGCGATGTCCGCCACAGGCATGCCTGAAGGCGTCTACCAGCTCGGCCCGATCGAAGTCGTGGTTAAAGATGGAAGAGCTACGGCCAACGGAAGTCTCGCGGGCAGCGTACTTACCATGGATCGCGCCGTACGCAACGTGACTCAGTTTTCCAACTGGAGTTTGCGCGAATGCTGTGCGGGCTGCGACATTCAACGCCGCCAAGGCCGTCGGCCTATCCGGAAAATATGGAGTGCTGGCAACGGGAGCGCGGGCAGATTTCAATGTCCTGAGCGCCCAAGGCGAAGTGATCAAAACAATTGTTGGCGGACGCGGATTTTAAGTTGTGTGATGGTAAGAAGTCGTACCTGCGACGTAGTACAGCCACGTAAAATGCTAGTTCGGTTTGCGCCGTTTCGCTTCTGACAAATGATGCAGCAACATCAGTTCATCGGCGCGCGACAAGCGATCCAGAAAAGAACTGCTGCCCTTTGGGCTCTCATCAGTCGTGGCCTTGCCCGCTGCGCGCAACTTGTCTCCGAGCTCCGGCTCATTGTTCATCACTTCCGAATAAAACCAAAGAAAGTGGCGCATCTGATCGAGCGCCTCGCGCAAGGTCTCGATCGGCTCAGTCTCCGAAAGAGAATTCAGGGCTTCCATTAACTCCGGATCGCTCGGAGCCTGCATGGCGGCGCAGTTCAGTTCCTGCTGGATCGTGCGCAGGTCTTCAGTGACGCGTGCAATTCGGAGATGAAGGTCGTCCATATCTTCGAAAGCCATTCTCTTTCGCTACTCCAACATCTCATCGGCAGACCAGACGCTTACAGATGTCCCATGTGCATGCGCTTTCGTAAGTCCGCACATTACTTTGGTCTGTCGGAAAGTCACTTTACGAAATCGCTTGTTCGGCGCGGCTTTTCACGCCTCCCTCCCGCGCGGATCTCGGGCACAGTCATCACGCGCCTTCCCTCCACAGGATTTTCGACGGCAAACAACAATGCTTGCGTCATTTGCTCCAATGTCACCAGCCCAAGTCGTTGCGCGCCCTCGCGAGTTGCTGGCAGCAGCTTCGGCCAGCTTGTATATCGGAATCAGCAAATACGGCCATCGGTGACCCGGCCCCAGCACATACCAGGGACGCAAAATCGTGGCATTGAGGCCCTGCCGACTTCGATCGCGGCTTCACACTCCGAGCGCACGGCGATGTACGCACGCATCATGGGCGCAGGTTGCGCCACGCTCAGGTAGACGAAGTGCCGAATCCCGACCGACTTCGCCGCGGCCACCGCGCCCAGTCCCGACGGCAGATCGATCTCCCGGAATTGCGCTGCTTTCGCAGGGCTCGGATGCGCCACGCCCACGAGCTGCACGAATGTATCCGCAGGAGCAATTCGGCTCGCGTAGCTCTTACCGTCCAGTGCATCTCCCGACAACTGGGATACATCCTGGCGGAAGCTTCCTCTCGGAACCAGAGCGGACCAGTGCTCGCACTTCGTGGCCCGCGATCGAGCAGACGCGCAATCAGGCGCTGGCCCATATATCCGCTGCCGCCCGTAACGAATACGCGATGAGTCGCTGTCGTCATATGTGCGAACTCCTACAACGTTGCTTTCCACCTTATGTACGAGTTCAGTCCATGCTTCAGATTTTCGACGCCTGCGGGCGAAACCGCCCGAATTCTATCGAAGACTGTCTCGCGTGTCAGAAAATCCGGGATTGTGATAAAAACGCGGCGATGCCGCATGACGGTCAGGTAACCAAATCCAGCGAAGGACTGGTCCGAGCGATTGGACGCTGGAGCGTCGTCGCGCTCACCGTGAACTGCATCATCGGCAGCGGCGTCTTCGGCCTGCCTTCAGTGCTGGCTGGACTGCTCGGCCGCTCCAGCATTCTCGCTGTCGTTGCTTCCGCAGGGGCCATGGCAGTTATCCTCGCGTGTTTCTCCGAAGTCTCGTCCCGCTTCGCTCAGACTGGCGGCCCGTATCTTTACGCGCAGGAAGCGTTCGGACGTTTCATGGGAATCCAGGTGGCATGGCTGGTATGGATCGTGCGCCTCACATCATGCGCGGCGAATGCGAATCTGTTTATCACCTACTCGGCGGAATTCTGGCCTCGCGCGACCACAGCCACCATGCAGATCGTGATTCTCACCATGCTCATCGGTATTCTCGCTGCAATCAACTTCCTCGGAGTCCGCATCGGCACCAGCGTCAGCACATTTTTCACGGTCGCGAAGCTCGGTTCTCTCGGCCTGGTAGCCGTCGCTGGCGCGATTTATCTCCTCGGCAAAAATCTCGCAACTTTCCCGCCTGTTGTCTCCTCCTCCAGGAACAATTGGGCGCAAGCCATCGTGCTTCTGATCTTCGCCTACGGCGGCTTCGAGGCGGCCCTGATATCAGCCGGCGAGTCCAAAGATCCTCGGCGCGACATGCCCTTCGGACTCTTTGCAGCCCTGATCACGTGCACGGTGATCTACGGAGTCATTCAGTGGGTGGTCGTAGGAATTCTTCCAGACCCGGCTCACAGCCAGCGTCCGCTGGCCGATGTAGCCCGCGTAATCGTGGGCCACGCAGGCGCTCTTGTCATTTCGGTGGGCGCGCTGTTCTCGATCTACGGATACCTGAGCGGAAACATGCTGGCTACCCCTCGAATTACCTTCGCACTCGCCGAGCGCGGAGACTTCCCTTCCGTCTTCGCCTTGGTCCACAAGCGCTTTCGCACGCCCTACTTCTCGATCGTCCTGTTCGCTGTGCTGGTCTGGCTACTTGCGCGGTTCGGCACTTTCGCGGGCAATGCGACACTCTCGGCGGGATCCCGTCTCTTTTACTACGGGGTAGTTTGTGCCGCGCTTCCCGCTTTGCGCGCGAAAGAACTCAGCCCGGCACTCGTGCGAATACCAGGCGGAAAAATCGTTGCGGTCTTAGGAGTGCTGATCTGCGCGGCGCTGCTGACCCAAATCGAGTACCACAAGAGCGCAGTCCTCGTGATGGCCGTTGCTGTAGCTTTTCTGAACTGGCTCGCCGTTCGAAATCGCCCGGCGAGCCTCCTACGCTAAGAAGAACGCTCCATTTGCAGTAACGTCTTCTTTCGTTCGATCCCCCATCTGTATCCGCCCATGCTTTGATCTTCGCGGACGACCCGGTGGCACGGGATTTCCACCGCAACCGGATTCGTAGCACAAGCCCTCGCGACCGCACGGCAGGCAGTGGGGTGCCCGATAGCCTTCGCAACTGCGCTGTACGATCGGGTCTCGCCGAATGGAATCGACTGCAAATAAGTCCAGACCCGCCGCTGAAACGCCGTTGCCCGAATGTCGAGAGGAAGTGCCGAATCAAGATCCTTGCCACGCATGTGCTTCAACAAGGCATCCATCCAGGACCGCAGTCCCCCTTTGTCTTCTTTTCTAGCCGCAAACGGAAATTCTCGCTTCAACCCTTCCAGCAATTCGCCATTGCTCCGCCCGAACTGGATCGAGCAAACTCCGCGATCGGTTGCTCCAACCATCATTCTTCCCAGACGGGGAATCAGCGCTGGCGTAACGAATTGTCGCCGCGATCGCTCCTCGCCGATACTTATCCGGAGTCATGCCAAGTTGCGAAGCCGTGCGCTCGTAAAGCCGGCTGCTCGACCCGTAACCCGCGTCGTACATCGCGCGAGTTACCGAATCCCCAGCCTGCAGGTTCCGTTTCAAAGATCGCAAGCGGCAAGAATCGGCATACTCTCTCGGCGTTATTCCGAGCGCAGACTTGAACTTCCGCTGCAAGTGGAATGGACTCTGTCGAAATTCTTTTCCTAAGCCGGTCCAGGGTCAGAGGTTCGTCAAGGTTCTGCTCGATGAACCGGCAAATCTTCTTGATTTCATGCGCTTCGGAATCTCCCTGGAACGCCTTTGGCCGGCAGCGCAGACACGCGCGGTATCCCGCTTGCTCCGCATCTTGGGGCCGCGCAAAGAACTGCACGTTCTCGCGTCGTGGACGCCGTGCGGCGCACGACGGCCGGCAATACACTCCGGTCGACGACACGGCGAAAACAAACTCGCCGTCACGACGCGCGTCGCGCGCAACCACTGCGTCCCAGCGTGTCCGCGATTTGTGGATGAAAGTGGCATCTCCGTTACATTCGATGTTGCGAGTATGGCATTGGTCGTCATAGTGATCAAAGCGTAGGCCACGGCTGCCGCAATGGACTATCCGATTCTTGCGTTCAAACCGAAAAGTTCGACGCATTCCTTAGTGAAACCTGGTGTATCTACTGGCTAAGGAGCTTCTTTTTATTGCGTCAGTCCAAAAGAAGAATTACAGTTCGGTGAGCATTTTGGAAATCGGGAAGAGGAAGCCATGAAGAACATAAGCCGAATCGTGCTGGCGATCTTGATCTTAGCAGTCAGCAGCGCCGCTCTCGGCGCAGCGGTCCACCGACGCGTCGCCGCCCGAGATCGCACCGCACGTTCTCAACAGTGATGAGGTAAAAAAAGCTACACCCACAGAATACTTCTTCCGCGGCCAGAAGGCGCCGGTCCAACTGCGCAACGCCGTGGGATTCCAATTAGCCAACGGCAAGATGATGATCGCCGCCCTCGTCGACGCCTCGGGATACTCAACCGCGATTCAGCAAAAATATCAGGGACTCTTCGTCACCGAAACGAAACTCACAATCGGCGGATCAGCTCTGCCTCCCGGACAGTACGGGTTCGGCTTCACTTCCGACGGCAAGTTTGTAGTGATGGACGTGGGTAATAACGACGTTCTTTCCGAAGCATCGCAAACTGACGCGGCTTTGGCACGGCCGGTTCCCCTCAAACTGGTGGAAGACGGCAAGGGATACAAGCTTTACGCAGGAAGGAAGTGGGTAGGACTGAAAGCAGAATGAGGAGAGCGACATAAGCTCCTCTTGTTTCCTCGAAATATTCTCGGGAATATTCTCTGCCGATTCACTAGTGCGTCAGTGGTTGAAAGGGACCCATCAGGGTGGTGATGCCGGCGCGCTTCCGTAACTCCGACAGCAAGGCGCTGGCGGCATTCTGGTAAGTCTTCCCCGGGTCGCTCGAATCCGCCCAAACGGCGTCATAGACGATCTGCGTAGCTTCTTTCAAATCCATGTGCAGCGCAGCTTCGCAGACGTCAGCCCGCTCCTGTAGCCGCTCATAGCACCCGGTGCAGATCTCAGCCACGCCCGCTTCCCCAGGATGGTTCTCTCCAAATCGACAAATCGCTTCGGGCGCGTCCAATGCATCAGAATGGGCTTCGCGAAGTTGTGCCTTGAACTGTCTCAAAAATTCCTCGCGCTCCTTTTCAAGCACCTCGGTATCAGGCACGGGGTCTCCCGACGTCTGAACAGATTTCGGTTGTATCTTGGGCGCGACTGGCGATACGCGTTCATTGTGCCGACAGGTGGGGCATACATCGAGATCGGCAGGATAATAAAGATGGCACTTCGAGCACGGCAATCCAATTCCTGACGGCTTCCGCCCGGTCGCAGAACTATCGGCGTGTAGGGCGCTCGCTTCCTTAACGACGGCTTGCTGAACTGCCGTACCGCTAGGTTGCGTGGATTGATTCACGTTCGTCGCCATCTTTGAGTCCCTTCGCTTCAGGTCCGGCCAGGGTCAGTGTATTTCGTTGGTACGTCTTCGCCCATTCACCTTGGTACTACGACCACCATTGACCAGGCGGACAGTGCGCTCTCGCGCGACCCGCTAGCGCGCGTGTGTGTCTTTCATCAACTTCAACAACTCCTCGCGCCGAGCACGGTACAACGTGCGCTCCGGATCGATCTTCGCCGCCACTTCTAGCTCCGACAAGGCTTCCTCATAGCGGTCCATGCTCATCAGGCAAGCCGCCAGCGAGTAGTGATTGTCGGCGGAGGCATTCACCCGCAGAGCTTCACGGAATTCCTTCTCTGCCGCGTGCCATTGCTGCTGCTGAAATAGCACCGTTCCG
Source organism: uncultured Acidobacteriota bacterium (assembly GCA_963712365.1). GTDB lineage: Bacteria > Acidobacteriota > Terriglobia > Terriglobales > Acidobacteriaceae > Sulfotelmatobacter. Next base: position 996,870 of record CAVQHO010000011.1, on the reverse strand, counting down.
AGAAGGTGATGCGCTGCATCTGAGTCAGGATTGAGCGACACCGCTACGCGAAATTCGTGCAATGCCTCTTCCGGCTTGTTGTCGTGAAGCAGCGCCTGCCCGAGGATCCGGTGTTCGGCAGCGCCTGCCGGATTCTCATGAACTGCGAGCCGTAACTCGGCGATGGCGGCGTTGTAGTTGTCCTTCGCCATGTAGGCAGTAGCCAAGCAGGCGTGCCCTTGCTGCCACTCGGGATGCTGCTTGTACAGTTCCTTTAACTCGTCGATGGCGGCATCAAATTTTCCGGCGTCGCAGTATGTATTCGCCAGGTTGTTACGAATTGAAGCTTCTTCCGGGGCGATGCGCTTCGCTTCCTTGTACTCGTTAAGCGCCTGCGGCAGGTTTCCCTCTTCGTGTTGAATCAGTCCAAGATTCGAATGCGCCTCCCAGAATGCCGGTCTCAAGCGCAGCGCCTGCTGGTAGGCTGCGATGGCACGCGGTAAATTTCCCGCGGCATGCAGTGCGATTCCCATGTCGTAATACGTATCCGGATTGTCACGGTCCCGAAGCAGCGACTCGGCATAGGCATGAACCGCGGCATCATATTGGCCCAGCGAATAGTGTCCAAGCCCGAGATACTGATACGCCTCCCCATTCTTAGGATCGATGCTCAGCGCAGTCCGTGCTTCCGCGATTGCGTTCGGCCCATCATCCATCCGGTAGAAGAGGTAGGCCATCGCGCTATGATTTTCAGCCATGTCTGGCATCAAGCGCAGCGCTCGCACTAGTTCGTCATAGGCGTCGTCCCACTGCTCTTGTTGACGCAGCATCTGTCCGAGGGCGAAATGGATTGCAGGGTCGCTGTCGTCTGCGGCAACCACTTTCTGCAGGTCGACTCCGGCATCGTGAAAATTGTGTTTCCGCGCTTCTGCCGCAGCCTTGATCAACAACTCAGGGATCACAGGACCTATCTGTGCCGATTCCACGTCGCCCGAATTCAACACCGCCAGCAGATCCTTGCCGCCGCCTGCCGATGCGACCTGCTGTAATTCAGCATGGGTGGGCAGATTCGCCAATCGGCGTTCGCTCACAAGATGGGCCACTCGGTTACTGGACACTCCTCCCGCCAGCCATGCCACAACCTGCGTCGTCGTCACCGGCTTTGGAGTAGTCGCCTGCCCTTGGGAAAGACTCGCGGATAGCACAGTCAACGCGAGCAATGAAAGAAATGAAGACTTGAATCTCACCGGACTCCCCGTCGTTTGAATTGCCTTGCGGGCCGTGGTTCTCAGGGCGCTCGAACCTTACGAAGCCCTTCTGAAACATAGCCCTCCGCTCAACTCGGAGGTAAGGTCACGGAGGTAACTTTCGCTCTTACCGCGAAACTGAGGATTTCATCGCGACCTTGAGCCGGGTGTGACAGCGGTCACGTCTGCGCGTGGCGGGACACACCGAGACAGCCTCCCAATTCGGGTAAAACCTTGAAAACGCTGTTCGATTGAGAGGCTGTTTCGGGTCTCCTTTCCCTTCTCAACCGGGATAGCGTATGATTTAGCTTCGCTGGTATTCCTCCGGAGGTTCCGATGTTTGAAGGTCTATTTCAACCGATGCACCTGCTGGTGATCTTCTTTATTGCGCTGCTGGTGTTCGGTCCCAAGAAGCTCCCTGAACTCGGCAAAGGTCTAGGCGAAGGAATTCGCGCCCTGAAAGATGGCATGAAGAACGACGGCACCACCCAAGCCTCAGCCGACCAGGTTAAGAAGACCGAAGTCAAGAGCTGAACCAACTTCTCGTCGAGAGCTGTTATGGGCCGCAAACTCGCCTGCTCGTCTTTGCGTTTCTGTTTCTAGCGCACTTTGGGCTCCCAACTTTCGTTACTCATCCAAGAAATCTCTGAAAGCCGGAGGTCGGTCGTGTTGCGTAAATCCCAAGCCTTTTTTCCTTTCGCTGTTTCTTGCCCTCTACATCCCTACTGTTCGCAGATCAAGTCACCCTGAAGAATGGAGACCGCTTGACTGGCACTGTCGTGAAATCGGACGCTAAAGAACTCGTGCTCCACACCGACGCAGCAGGCGACGTGACCATAAAGTTCGATCAGGTTCAGGAAATTAAGACTGAAGCGCCTCTCCACGTCACACTGAAAGATGGAAAGACGGCCGTCGGCCCCGTCACGACCTCGGATGGAAAGCTTGAGATCGCCACCAAGAGCAATGGCACGGTTGAGGCGCCGAAAGATGACGTAACGCTTATCCGCAATGACGCCGAACAGACGGCATACGATAAGTCGCTCCATCCCGGCCTGACCCATGGGTGGACCGGCGGCGTAGATGTTGGCTTCTCTTTGGCCCGCGGGAACAGCGAGACGGAAAACCTCTCTCTTGCCTTGAATGCCGTTCATCCGACCTTGAACGACAAGATCACGATCTACCTGAGTTCGATCGACACTCAGAACGATCTCGCAACTCCTAGTACCGTTGCTAACCTGATTCAGGGCGGGTTACGTTACGACCGAAACCTCAGACCAAAGCTGTTCGCCTTCGGCGCCGCGGACTTCATGAGCAATGCCCTTCAGTTCCTCGATCTTCGCCAGGTCTTTACCGGCGGCTTCGGTTATCACGCGATCAAGTCCGACCGTACCATCCTCGACTTCCTCGGCGGCGTGAACTATACGCACGAAACGTATTCCAACGGCACATTGATCGATCCCGGACCGCCGCCGATCTTCGCGTCCTATGGCCAGACAAATCGATTCGTCGCGTTGACCTTGGGTGAGGAATTGAACAAGAAGCTCGGCAAGAGCACTGTCGTGACCCAGGCTCTCGACTTCTATCCGAACCTGCAGCAGACCGGGGAATATCGCACCACATTCAATCTCGGAACGGTGACGAAGCTCAACAAATGGCTGGGATGGCAGAACCAGTTTGGGGACATCTACGTCAGTAATCCTCCAACCGGCTCGAAGAAGAACGACGTAATCTTCACTACCGGCCTGAACATCGCGTTCACCCACTAATTGGGAAGTGTGTCTGACGGAACTCACCCGGTCAGCGTTCAGACCCGTTGGGATCTTCGTGTCCTTTGTAGAGTGAACGGCGAGGCCTCGGTTGTCCCTATTTTGTGCCTGACGACTCGTATTCCTGTGGACGTAGCTCAAATTTAACCCAGTAGTCGGTATGCGGCGGAGGTGGATATGCGTGAGTACGCTCTCCTGCCTTGCGACTGATGCACTGTCCCACTCCGTTCCCGCCTATCGTGATCAACTGGTCTACCAATCCGCTGCTGCCGATTTTCAGCAGAAACTTGAAATCGCCGGAGAGGCCGTTGACATTGGCCTTTGCACATTCTGGGATCCACTCTCGGATCTGAGCCTTGACTAACTCGTTATACCGCCTGCCTTCTTCAGTTTCGAGATTCTGGTCAGCTATTTCCTCTACCGGGATCTTCCCAGTAATGGGAGGCATCACTTGCTTTGCCCAATTCTTCACTGATTCGAAGTAGCCTTGATTGGCCCAGACCTCGTCGCTCCATTGATCGCCGATTCGGGAAAACATCCGATTCGCGGTAATCACGTCGTTTGACTTCCCCGCCATGCGGGCCATGATGTTCGAATTCAGCATCGATGCGCCGCTCTGTTTTTCCAGCGCCTCGAAGCCACGCACGATCCTGGGCCACGAAAGCTTGAGCGGATGATCCTGGCAACAGAGAAGAGAGTCGGCGACATGAAAATACAAAATGTCTCCCAGACTCCTCCTGCTTGATTGGCGGCATCGTCCAGGAACCTCTCAACTTCTCCATCGTCTCCATCCCAAACTGTGAGGAGCGAGTTTGCATAGATTCGATGGTAGTAGTAATAGCCGGGCTCGAATGCGATCGCTTGAAGGTATAGTTCCCTCTTCGCATTTTTGGGCCAACTCTGCGCCAGCGCGACCTCTTGCATGGCAACGTACCACTCGGGACATTTGGTCGAAAGCGTTGATGCCCCTTCCAAAATCTGTCTCGCACGTTTGGATCTTTTCTCGAAGAGGCTCCAGCCGTCTTTGCTAACGGTCTCGGCATATCCTTGCCCGCGGGATTCCCATCCATCGTTGACGTAAGCTTCGGCCAACGCAACACGAGCAGTTATCGACTCAGGATTTCGATCACTCCATTTCTGCAACAAGTCAATGTGTTTCGTCCAATCCTTGGCAGTCGCATGCAGCGACGGTCTCTCCAATGCCAATTAGATGGTGTGCACCTTCCACATCCCGCCGGGGAATGTTTCTTTGCTTTTCCGCTCGGCGTCTGCAAGACAGTCCAACTCTTGAAACTTTTGCGCCGTCAAGAGTCCGCTGATCGCCTTCTTGTATTCAGAAATGGCGTGGACGTCGGTGACCGGGTCACCGCTCATTTCGGCGGCTACCTCGCTGCTCAGCCCGCACATTGCAGGACTGGCAACCTTGGCTTCTGCGCAGGTCCACGATCCGCAAGCGATTCCCATAACGATGAGGACGGCCGAAAGGAAAAATTGACGACGGAAACGAAGCAGCAGACAAGACGCTGAAGGAAACATGCGGATGACCTCAACTGAAGGTGAGCATCACACCTTATCGGCAGTCTGAAGTTGGAGAAAGTTACTGAAGCTCACAGGCGAAGAACGTTACGAAAGTACCGTTTTTCCCGCTTTTAGAACTCGTTTGGACCCGTCGAGAATCGGACCGTCCGACCACTTCTACGAGCGTAGGCTGTTAAAACTACAGGTTTTCCTCGATATCGCTGTGCATGCAGACGAGAATGTCGCGCCGGAATGCACTTCCGAGTTAGGGCGTTCCCCCAATTGCAACGTTTTTTTCGTTGCTCTACAAGGGCTTATCCGCCACTGCTGTTTGATCAATTGTTTACCCGTTTTTTGTAGCTCAGGTCCCGCTGCAGCCTGATCAACACTCAATGAGCGCGCTACATCCTCTGGCCAGAATTCCTTAGTTCCAAAAATTTGGAGGATTTTACTATCATGCAGAGACTTTCCCCCTTCCTGTGTGCGCTCCTCGCGCTCACGATTTGTCCCAGCTTTTCGTTCGCTCAGGCCGACGAAGCAGCAAGGTCGAACATCATCGTCAACGTCTCACCCGACTCAGCCACGGCAGCGTCCTCGGAAGCGGTGCAGTTTACTGCGCTGGTGAAGAACACACCTCATGCGGCAGTAACCTGGACGGCGTCCGCGGGCAACATCTCCGGCACTGGCCTTTATCACGCCCCTAAAGTCGCGAGCGACACTGCGGTGCGGATCACCGCCACCAGCGTGGCTGATCGCAGCAAGTCCGCGGCGGCTACCATCATCGTTCGTGCCCATCGAGCGCCCTCGGCGCAGGCTGACGCTTCGACCGCGACGGTTCAAGCAGCCGCCGGTTCCAATCTGATCAAAGAGTCCTTCTTCGGCGCTGACTTTAACGGTGGCGGAGTCTGGCCACCAACCGACGGACAGAAGCAGGTTGCCACTCTCGGCAGCATTCGCCTTTGGGACGACGGCGTAAAGTGGGCGCAGATCGAAACTGCAAATGGCGTTTACAACTGGGCGAAGTTGGATAGCTGGATCAGCAAGGCCCAGGCCCAACACTTGGATGTTCTCTACACGATGGGCAACACGCCGCAATGGGCGGGCAAGATTCCTGCGAAGAGCCCCTGCGGTCCCAGCGGACCCTACAGCTGCTCAGCTCCAACCGACATCAACTCAGACGGAACCGGCAGCGATGCCAAGTTCTCCGCATTCGTTACTGCGCTTGTGAACCGTTACAAAGGCCAGATCGCCTATTACGAGCTGTGGAACGAACCGGATTGCACTTGCTTCTGGTCGGGCACTACCGCTCAGATCGTTCGCATGGGCAAAGATGCCGCTTCCATCATCCGGTCCAAAGATCCTGCCGCCAAGATCATCAGCCCTTCTGCTCACGGTCCGACCATGAAGACCTGGTTTGACGACTACGTTGCAGCCGGCGGCGCAGCCAATTTCGATATCGTCAACGCTCACCTGCGAGGATCCGCCAATCCGCCTAACTCTTCCCCGGAAGCGTTCCTGACCATGTGGGACGACGTCACAACCGAAACCGCGAAGCGCGGGCTCTCCAAACTTCCCGTGTGGGACGATGAGTATGGAATCAAGAAGGATCAGCTCACCGATCCAGACATGCTCGCTGGATTCACCGCCCGCGCTCTGGTTCTGCGAGCCGGCGTTGGAGTGCAACGTCAATTCGTTTACACCTGGGATGCGAATCCGCCGTACGGCTTGCAGGGAAGCGATTCCGGCACCGCGTGGGACGTCGTAGCCGGATGGTTGCTCAACCACTCCATCAGTGCCTGTGTCGCTAAAGGAACTGTTTATACATGCGCGGTCGACAACGGCCAGATCGTATGGGATACGGCTCAGTCCTGCAGTCACGGCTCGTGCTCAACGTCGAATTACACGTATCCCTCGAACTACTCCAAGCAGACCAATCTCGATGGAGTCAAAACGTCGCTGAGCGGCAACACAGTCAAGATTGGATACAAACCGATCTTCCTGACCTCGAACTAGTTCCTCGACTAAGAGCCTCCACATCGAAAGGCGTGGAGGCTTTTTTCGCGCGGCGTCTCACTTCGTACGACGTAGTTCGTTTTCATGCGTCGATCGACTCAATCTGAGTTCGCTGTGCCGCGGGAATCTTCACGACAATAAAAGCCACGATTTTGTCTGGGGGTATCTGATTTGTTCTGTCCAAACGCATCTAACAGGTAGCGGAGTCGATTTCAGATGGATAGAATTGACAGACCGGATTGGCCGAGTAGCAAGCGTTCCGCCGCGAAGCTGCCGTCACACTCTTGACGAGGAGTAGCAACGGCTGGAAGTGCCCCTTCGCTAAAAGAAAATAAACCATGCAAACCATCATCCTGCGAAGAATTCATCTGTGTGTCTTTCTCCTTCTCGGCTCTCAACTTTTCGCACAACGTGGCATCGACCGCACGGTTGCAACCGCTCCTATCTTCGAAGCAGGGGCTGGATATGCTTTTATGAGGATGACATCTCCATCGCAGGATCCCGTAAATCTTCAGGGAATCAACGCGAATGGCAGTCTGCGGTTCACCCAGCGCTGGGCTGGAACCGTCGATCTTACGTATGCGCGTTCAGGCGACTCTCCGGTGATTGGACACGGCACGAGTGTCTTCAGCGGGTTGATTGGACCTACGTACTATGTATTTGAGCACGGCAACACTGAAGTCTTTGCGCACGCGTTGATTGGATTCTCGTGGGTCGACAGCGCAGTTTTGCTCAGCAGCGACCAGTTCTTTCACGGATACGAAACCAGATTCTCGTACGCCTTCGGTGCAGGCGTGGAACACGCCGTCAGCGGACCGTTTGCGCTTCGCGTCGGCGCGGACTACCTGCGAACGCATTTCGTTGATTCCGCACTCGCCGTGCAGGGTCAGAACAATATCCGTTTGACGGCTGGTGTCGTTTATCGATTCGGCAATCGCTAGCGAGATCCGTTTGCTCAACTGCAGGGCAATCGGCATTTAAACACCAATCTTCACCAGTGAACAAACCAAAGAGTCGTCTCAGCATTTGTTAGCGGACGCTATCGCCTCGGATAAAACTCCAGCGAAAATATTTTAGGCGAAGAGCTTGAAACGGCGATTTCGGGGCAGTTTCATTTCAGGAATATTCGATAGCGACGGGGTATCCCCCCTCCCCCTCCCCCCTCTGAATGCCTTGACTGGCGCGGGGTTCACAAAAATGATCTGCAAAATCTTGAGAGCGTAAGGGTTAAGTATCAAAATCTTGATTCCAAAGGAGTTGCGCCAATTTTTAGCACTCTTCCATACACCGCCTCCGCCTTGACGATGATCTGCCTTTCAAATCTTCGGCGCAAGGTCAGATGTCACAAGCCCCTGTGGATTTCCTGCAGAGCTGCCATAAGGTGTGGGTGTCTTGGTGCTTGTTGATGACTGGAAGATTCAATCTACCCGGACTGACTGTCGGATGAGCTGGAGTACAATTCCTTCCCAAGATGCCCGACCTCGACATCAGATCGTTCCGCTCCGTGTTTCAAGGTCCGGTCTTCGAGCCAGCCGATTCCGGCTACGACAATGCGCGTCAGATCTGGAACGCCAGCGTCAGCAAACGTCCTCGAATGATCGCCCGGTGCTCGGGCCTTGCCGACGTAATTGCTGCCGTCAATTTCGGACGCGCAAACAATCTGCCGACAGCCGTTCGGGGTGGCGGTCACAACGTAGGAGGTCGTGCACTTTGCGACGACGGCTTGGTGATCGACCTATCGCCAATGAGATCCGTTTTTGTGGATCATGCGACGCGCAGAGTTCGAGTACAAGGTGGAGCGACTCTTGGAGATATTGATAGAGAGACACATGTCTTCGGGCTTGCTGTTCCCTGTGGCATCGTGTCCAAGACAGGTATTGGCGGCCTGACCCTTGGAGGTGGAGTCGGTTGGCTGATCCGTAAATACGGCATGACCATCGACAATTTGGTGTCTGCGCAGGTGGTCACATCCGACGGCAAAGTTCTCACTGCCAGCGCTTCCGAGAACGAAGATCTCTTCTGGGCGCTCCGCGGCGGAGGTGGAAACTTCGGCGTTGTCACTTCGTTCGAATTCCAGGCCCATCCGGTTGCGAGCGTCCTAGGCGGCCTTCTTCTCTATCCTCGGGCAATGGCCATTGAGGTGATTCGACACTTCCGGGATTACATGGCGTCTGCTCCGGATGAACTCACAGCCTACGCGGCTCTACTTCACGGTCCGGATGGTTCTCCGCTAGTTGGTGTAATTCCTTGCTATTGCGGCGACGTTGCTGAGGGGGAACGCGTTCTGAAATCCTTGCGCACGTTCGGTAGCCCGATTGTCGATGGTGTCCAGGCCATGCCCTTTCCTATGATGCAGTCGCTGCTTGGCGCATCATTTCCGGACGGGAATCACAATTATTGGAAATCCAGGCTGCAACGGGAGTTGTCAGATGAGGCAATCTCTGCGATTGTCGAGCACGCCAACCGGCTGAATTCGCCTCTTTCCGTTGTTGTTTTCGAATATTACGGAGGCGCCGCGGGCCGGGTTTCGAGCGAAGCGACCGCGTTTCCGCATCGCCATCTTCCTTGGGATATCTTGTTTCTTGCGCAGTGGACGGATCCGGCCCAGTCGGACATGCACCGTGATTGGGCGCGATCCGGCGAGGAAGTCCTTCAGCCTTTCTCGGAGAACGCCCACTTACTTTCTGCGCTCGACGTCGAGGCAGAAGACGTCGTGAAGACGGCATTCGGTTCAAACCTGCCTCGCCTGGCTGCAATCAAAAAGAAGTACGATCCCAGCAATTTCTTTCGCGTGAATCACAATATTGCACCGGGGACTCAACCGGCCGCGTAAGTGATCGCAATTCGGTTAGTCATTGCGGCGTTCTGCACTTCAAGTTGCGGATCGTTCACTTTTTTCCCAGCGATCATGCACCTACAGCAAAACCTCTCTTAGTCGATACCGTGAATTCTCATGCTAACCAGTTTGTCGATGCTCAGGTCCTGGATTCCGCGGGAGCGCATGTCGCTGATGTATTCGGGCGTAACGTTGTGAATGCGCATCGCAATCAAATCTTCCGGATCGGGATGCGAGAAGCCGAGGGAGTGAATCTTGTCAATGAACTCGGGAGAAACTCCGTGAATGCGGAAGGCGATTAATGTCTCCAGTTCGAGGTGATCGTAGCCGCGCTTCCTGATCTGCTCCATCCATTCGGGAGTTGCTCCATGAATTCGCAAGGCGACGAGCGTGTCCTCGTCCGGCGAATATCCCGCCTGACGCAGGCTGTGAACCATTGCGGGAGACACGCCGTGTATGCGGAAAGCCACGAACTTGTCGCTGTCGGTGGTCTTGATGCCTTCCGCACGCAAGGCCGCAATGAATGCCGAGTCTACTCCGAAGATACGAAACGCAATGAGTTTGTCGGCGTCCAGATCGCTCAGGTTTTCCTTCTTCATGTCGCGGGCAAAGGCAAGGCTCACGTCCTGGACTGCCATGCCGAACTGCTTTTCCTCGTCGACGGAGAAGCCGAGTGAACTCATCTCGCGGGAAAATTTTGGATCAGGCTGAAAGTGGAAGAGGCCCGCGCCCTCACCGTCTTTCAAAAACCCTTCGCAGTCGATGTTGCCTGCATCGCGCGTGATGGTGAAGTGAACGTCCTGTCTTTCCGGACTTAGAGAAGTCGACTCCCTGAAAAGAGCTGGCAGGCCAAGCCGACTGGTGGTTCGACGTTCCGCCGTGATGCCGCTCAATCAGGGAGAACTCGACCTTTCCCGGATCTTCGGATTTGCTGATGGTCCAGTCGCCGCTACGCAGGTCGGCAGCGCGGTTTTTGACTGCGCCTACGAGCACGCAGGAAGCAAAGACAAGGTAAGTAAGAGTTCGACGCATTCTCATGTTCATCTCCCGTACGGAAGTTTGAGGCGATTTTGTGGCCAATTTGTGCGCGACTTTGAACCTACAGCGGCTAAAGCCGCACTGACTTGCGGCGCTTGAGGGCGGGCTCGAAGCCGCGCCCTTTCACGTCTCTCTTTAGCGGTTGTCAGAGTTCGGCTTTTGAGTCCAGAATGCCGAGCTTGCGCAGTTGGATCAGTTTGTCGAGTGTCAAATCTTTGAAGCCGTGCTGTTTGGCGCGGTTGATGAATTCCGGGGTCAGATCCTGGACTTTGGCATTGACCACATCGTTGACTCCCACCTTGAATCCGGCGTCTTGCAGCGCCTTGATATATTCCGGAGTAACGTCCTGCACCTTCATGGCGATGAGGTCGTTCACACCCGGCTTTAATCCAGTGGCCTGAATGCCACGAACCCACTCCGGGCTGACGTCCTGGACGCGCATGGCGATGAGATTGTCGGCGCTCGGTTGAACTCCCAGGTCACGCAATTGTTTGAGGTAGGCGGGAGTGACATCCTGCACCTTCATGGCGATGACTTCATCGGCAGTTACGTTGAAGCCGGCAGAGTGCAGTTCGCGAACATATTCGGGTGTGACGTCCTGCACCTTCATCGCGATGAGGCGATCAACGTCGGCATCGACGCCAGCTTCTTTGATCCCGCGATAATAGGCCGCGTCAACGCCCTGCACTTTCATACCAACGAGCTGATTCTGATTTGGCTTGAGGCCAGCGGCGTGCAAGTCGCGAATGTATTCAGGTGTGACATCCTGCACGCGCATGGCGATGAGGTTGTTAGCGTCAACGTCCACACCTTGCTCGCGAAGGCCACGCACGTATTCGGGCGTGACATCCTGGGTTTTCAGGGCGATGAGTTCGTCGATGCTAAGGTCGCCGAGCCCCGCAGATTTCATCGAGTCGATGTAAGAGCTAGCTTTGGTTTCTGTGGCGGTTCGATCAGCGGTTTGTTCGTGGGCCGGTGAAGGTTTCGCTTTGGCGGACGGAGCGGTTCCGGGCCGTTGCGCGCTGTTGGATGGAAATGAAGCAATGGCTTGCGAATCGGCAGCGAGCGCAGTCTTTGGACGGGCGATTCCGAGAAGCGCATCGCCGGCAACCAAAGCAGTCATCAAACAAAAAAGGCTGCCCATTAGTCCAATGCTGCGCATTCCAGCGCCAAGGGTCTTGAGGCCGAGGACGCGGACGATGCGCTCTTTCAATGGACCGCGATTGGCGGCCATCGCAAAAGTCGGCGCGCTGCGCCATTCTTCCATCAAGGTAAGGGCGCGCGCATACTCGACGGCGTTGCCGCAGACCGAGACAGCGGTCTCGTCGCAGCAGTGCTCGCGTTCCGCACGAATGCGCTTGTTCAGCCACCAGACGGCGGGATGGTAGAAGAGCAGAGTTTCGACGCAGACCTGAAAGACATTGACGAAGGGATCGAAGCGCTGAATGTGCGCCAGTTCGTGAGCGATCACCGATTGCAGCTGCGCTTCCGACAGTCCGGTCAAGGCGCTCATGGGCAGGAAGACGATGGGGCGAAACCATCCGATGACCGCGGGCGCCTGCAGCCAAGCGCACTCGCAGTATTGAATGGCGCGACTGAGACCGAGACGGTCTTGCAAGGCATAGCAAGTTTCGAGAATCCGGTCTTCGACAGCACTCGATCGCCGCCGGCGTTCGCGCTCGAGCAGAACGAATCCGCCTGCGGAGCGAAGGCTGAAGAAGGCCACACCGATGAGCCACGCTTCGACAAGCCAGGAGAGGACATCGAGCGAAGCACGGATTGAAGAGGTCTGGCCGGAGAGATTGACCGAAGACGCATGCGTCGCGATCTTAGCCGGTTGTGGCGCGGCAGAGAGAATCGACGCGGAGGTTCGCGACGTTGGATGGCGGCTGCATGTAGACCGCTACTGTCCCGATAGGCGCGACCAGCATGAGAAGCAGCATCGTGACACCGATGAGATAGCGCGTTTGAGTCCGACGGCAGAGAGCCATCGACGCTGCGGCCATTGCGGCCAACGCAGTACCCTGCCAGACGAAGTGCAACAGACTCCAGCCCAGAGCCTGCATCGATATTGGGGAGATCCAATTCACGAGAGTGGTCATCGGCGGTTCCTTTCAAATTCGTCGAGCATACGGCGCAGCTCATCGATCTCTTCGGAAGAAGCTTTGCGGCCAGCCAAGGCGTGCATCATGAGCTGACTTGCAGACCCTTCAAAGACGCGCTGCAGCATGTCGCCTGCAATCTGACGCTTGGTCTGCTCGGCGGGAAGGCATGCTTCATAGACGTGTGCGCGCTGCGTTTCGTTTCGGCGCACCGTGTTTTTTGTGGTCATAATCTGCAGAAGTTTCAATACTGTCGTGTATCCCAGAGACTTTTTCTCACTGAGCGCCTCGTGCACTTCGCGGACTGTAGAGGGGCCTCGCGACCAAAGGACGCGAAGAATCTCAAGCTCCGAGGCGGTCGGTTTTTGCGGAGATGGTGTCATGCGAGGGACGATACTACGAAGATATTCGTAGTGTCAACGAAAATCTTCGTAGTTGGGTGGTGGCCGGCAAGCCGAGAATGGTGGGCTTCCGGGAATTTATGGGCCGAAGTCCACAAGATGAGGGCTGAACTGCCAGGTGCAGTCTTGGCAAGTGCAGCTACTAGCGGATAGAGTACTGTGCGTCCTCATTTTCGAGCTCAACCCTAACTAAACAGGAGTTCTCATGCGTCACGCTTTGATCGTGCTGGCGGCACGTCTTGACCCTCGTGTTTTCTGCGCAGGCACAAACGGCAGATGAGTTGGTCAACAAAAATATCGAGGCAAAAGGCGGGATGGAAAAGATCAAGGCGATCAAGTCGGTGCGCATCAAGGGGAAGCTGATCGGCGGCGGGGTTTCACGGCCGCGACGCTGCAGGAGAATGAGCGACCGAACAAAGTGCGCGAAACTTTCTCGCTTCAGGGGATGACAGCAGTGACGGCGTATGACAGCACGACCGGATGGCAGATCCAGCCATTCGGCGGTCACAAAGATCCTGAACTAATGGGCGAAGACGATCTGCGCGATCTGCTGCTAGACGCGGATTTCGATGGTCCGCTGGTGGACTACAAGGAAAAGGGAAATACCGTCGAGTTCCTGGGCCACGACGAAGTCGATGGAGATGATGCCCTGCGGCTGAAGGTCACGCTGAAAGATGGCGACATTGTTTATTACTTTCTCGATCCCGACACATTTCTGGAGATCCGCAAAGAAGTGCAGGAGTTCATTCGCGGTTCGGTACGGGAGACGGTGGTCGATCTGGGATCGTACAAGCCGGTCTCGGGCGTGATGTATCCCTTCTCGATTTCGCAGGGAACCAAGGCCAATCCGGGAGCGCAGACGACGACGGTCGAAAAGATTGAAGTCAACGTGCAGATTCCGGATACCGACTTCGCCGTGCCCGCTTCCTTGAAGCAGGGTGTCAAGGCGGACGCCGACAAGAAGTAGCTTGCTCGAATTCATTACGTAGCCGAGAAGCCTTCCAAGATCGAATCAGAGGATTTCTACATGAATGAAACAAAGATGACGTCGCGCAAGTCGAGATGGATAGCCGGAGCGCTCACTTCCCTGCTGATGTGTGGCGGGGCTGCCATGGCGCAAAACGCGTACAAGTTCGACGCAGCAACTGTCTCCGGACTTCCAGCGCGAAATATCGGGTCCGCAACGATGAGCGGACGAGTCGCGGCCGTGGACGCGGTGGAGCAAGATGGGCGAATCACGGTATTCGTGGGCTCGGCGAGCGGTGGAGTGTGGAAGTCGGTGAACGGAGGCACGACATACAAGCCGGTATTCGATCGGCAGAGCGCTCAATCGATCGGTGCGGTGACGATTGATCCGTCGAATCCCAAGACAGTGTGGGTCGGAACGGGCGAAGCGTGGGTGCGCAACAGCGTGTCGGTTGGAGATGGAGTTTACAAATCAACCGATAGCGGAGAGAACTGGACGAACGTCGGATTAAAGAACAGCGAGCACATCGCGAAAATTCTGGTTGATCCCAAGGACGGGAACAATGTGGTTGTGTGCGCGATGGGCCACTTGTGGGACGACAACGAGGAACGCGGCGTTTATCAAGACGTCCGACGGCGGGAAGACCTGGAACAAAGTTCTGGCGGGAGCGAATGGATCGAGCGGCTGCGCGCTGCTGGCGATGAGCAAGCAAGAACCGAAGACGATTTATGCGTCGATGTGGGACTTCCGGCGGCAAGGCTGGACGTTTCGATCGGGCGGGCCGGGAAGTGGGCTTTTCAAATCGACGGACGGTGGAGATCACTGGAGCGAGATTCAGGACAGCAACGCGAAGGGACTTGCCTCCGAAGCCGTGGGGACGCATGGCGGTTGCGGTTGCGCCATCGAAGCCGAACGTGGTGTACGCCAACATCGAAGCTGAAAAAGGAAGAGGGCTGTACCGCTCCGATGATGGGGGAGCAAGCTGGACAAAACTTGACGCCAGTAACTTCATGGTGTGGCGTCCATTTTATTTCGGCAACCTGATCGTCGATCCGAAGGATGAGAACAAGATCTTCAAGCCGGATCTGATTCTGCTTTACAGCACAGATGGGGGAAAGACGTTCAACGTGGTTTCGGGCGGAGCACATGGGGATTTTCATGATGTGTGGATCGATCCGAACAATACGAACATCGTGATCGCCGGCGACGATGGCGGGCTATGGCGCAGCGAGGACGGCGGAAGCCGTTGGAAGCATCAGATGAACCTTCCGATTTCGCAGTTCTATCACGTGAGCACAGACAACGCCGATCCGTATCACGTCTACGGCGGACTTGCAGGACAACAGTTCGTGGGTGGGAGATTCGTCGTATCCGGGAGGCATTGCGAATTCGCGGTGGGAGAACATGTACGGCGGCGATGGATTCTGGATGTTCGAAGATCCTTCGGACCCGACCTACATTTACGCGGAGGCGCAGGGCGGAACGATCGGGCGGGTCAACCGATATACGCATGAAATTCGCGGAATTCAACCGCTTCCCAACTACGGCGAGAAAAAGCTGCGATTTAACTGGAATACTCCGATTCACATGAGTCCGAATGAAAAAGGGACGCTGTATATGGGAGCGCAATTCTTATTTCGCTCGCGCGATCATGGGCAGATCGTGGGACCGCATTTCTCCGGACCTGACGACGAATGATCCGGAAAAGCAGAAACAGGAGGAGTCGGGCGGAGTGACGGTCGACAATTCGTCGGCGGAGATGCACACGACGATTTATTCGATCTCGGAATCGCCGAAGAACGGGCAGGTTATCTGGGTGGGCACGGATGACGGAAACGTGCAGATCACGCAGGACGGGGCGAAGACCTGGACGAACGTTGTGGGCAATGTCCCGGGGCTGGGAAAGAATTCGTGGGTCTCGACGATCGAGGCGAGCCGGTGATGAAGCGCACGGCGTACGCGACGTTCGATCGCCACAATTTCGGCGACATGAAGCCGTATGCGTATAAGACCACCGATTACGGGAAGAGCTGGACGGCGCTTGCGTCTCGATGCAGAGCGGAGTGCGTGGATACGCTCATGTGATCAAAGAAGATTCGGTGAATCCGAATCTGTTGTTTCTGGGGACGGAATTTGGGCTTTGGATCTCGGTGGACGGCGGACAGCATTGGGCGCAGTACAAGGGGAGCAGACTTCCCTGCTGTGGCAGTGCGGCGACATCGCTGTTCAAGCGCGAGATAACGACCTGGTTCTGGCGACACACGGACGCGGGATCTGGATCGTGGACGATATCTCCGCATTTCGAGCGCTTACGCCGGATGTCCTGTCGAAGGAAGCCACGCTGGTTCCGGGGCGAACCATTCAATATCTGGAGACGTCCGGGGGCTGGGCGGATGGGGACGAGTCATTCACAGGCCGCAGCAAGCAGACGGATGCGCAGATCACCTACTACCAGAAGAGCCGGCACATCTTTGGCGACCTGAAAATCGAGATTATCGATCAGAACGGCAAGGTGGTGGACACGATTCCGGGAAGCAAGCACCGCGGACTGAATCGCGCGAACTGGTCTATGCGGGTGAAGGCTCCGGCGGTACCCCCGGCAGCGACGGCGCTGTTTGAAGCGACGCAAGGTCCGCGAGTTCTGCCCGGGACGTACACGATCAAAATGACGAAGGGCGACAACGTGTACACGGAGAAGATGAACATCGTGCTGGATCCGCGTGTGAAGTTTACCGTCGAGGATCGGAAGGCCCAGTTCGATCTGACGATGAAGGTCTATCACACGATCGAGCACATGACTTACGCGGTCGAGGCGATCGAGGGCGTTCGCAATGGCGCAAACGCGCGGATGGCGAAGCTTTCGGAGAAGGATCCGCTGCGGAAGCAGTTGCAGGATCTGGCAGCGCAGTGCGACACGCTGCGAGGGAAGATTGTGGCCACGAAGGAAGGCGGCATGATCACGGGCGAAGAACGCATCCGCGAACTGCTTGGGCAACTTTACGGAACCGTGAATGGCTACGAGGGGAAGCCGTCGGATTATCAGGCGGCACGGGCAGATTCGTTGGCGCACGAATTGGAAGACGTGATGGGCGAGTTTCAGAAGCTGACGCAGAAGGAGCCTTCCGGGAGTGAATGCCGGGCTGAAGAAAAAGAAGGCCGAAGCTATCTCCGGTGCTGAGCGAAGCGGATTGGCAGAAGGCGCGCGAGGCGGAGGGGAGTTCCGGGGCCGCGTCGGGGCTGCTGATGTTTGGAAATCAGGGAAGAGAGACGGACTAGCGGGTTCGCTTCGCGCTGTCTCTGGGGATTGATTTCGTTCGAGGCGTTCCTTGCGACTGCGCCGAGACGGCGCTGTTTAAGAACGCTCGCGCGGGCATCGTTCGAGTTCCTGAAACTTCGCCTCGCCGCTTGCACACTTAGGGGCCTTCGACTTCGCGAAGTTCGCTTCGCTGCGCATTCTCTTCGCTCAGGATGCACGGTCCTTTTGCAGGTGGCATCTTTTCGACCAATCGAACATCCCTGCTTAATCTTCATTTGCATACCTTCCAGTTTGAGATCGACCTTTCGGGCAAAAACTCATTGGAGGCGATTGATTTCCGGCGCAGGTGCGAGTAGATTGGTCTGTCCCATGACAATCAGGCAGAACATCCCAGGAGATTCCCAATGCTGAAACGATTTACTGTTGTCTTTTTTCTGCTTGCCGGCCTCGTAACCTTTTGCTTTCGCAGCCGACGAAAATCGAACGCATGCAAGGGCGATCCCGACAAATGGCAGCAACTCTTCAACGGCAAAGACCTGACCGGCTGGAAGCATGTTGGCCCGGGCAGCGACACGGTGGAAGACGGCCTGATTCACACTCACGGCGGCATGGGGTTGCTGTACTGGACGGGCGGCAAGATCGGGAACTGCCAGATTCACGTCGTCTACAGGATGCGCGATGAGAACGACAACTCCGGCGTGTTCATCCGGATTCCGATCGAGCCGCGCGAAGAATGGATGCCAGTTCACTACGGATTACGAAGTCCAGATCGACAACCATCCCGAAACTTCGAAGGAAGACGAATATCACTCAGACCGGAATGCTCTATTCGCTGACCAAGCCACTGGCGAAGGCCTGGAAGCCCGGCCCCGAATGGAACACGATGGACATCACCCTGGACGGAACACGGACGATCGTCACGCTGAACGGCGTAGAAAGTGACGGACTACAAGGAAGGCGATCCGGTTCCGGACAAAAGTTCGATTTCGAGCCGCAACGTGGGCCGCGGCCGGAACTTTGGATATTTCGGCCTGCAGAATCACAGCGACAACGACATCGTGTTCTTCAAAGAAGTTGCGATCAAGCCGCTGAAGAAGTAGGAGTGAACTCAGCGCGGCATTCGCTTTAAAGAGGCGATGTCCGGCAGCTTGCTCGATTCCCTCGCGCGCAAGTGCGCGCCTGGGATGGCCATCCGCAGTCACTAATGGAGGGATTGGCATGAAACGCATTCTTTCGCGACGCGCATTTTTGCAAGGCAGTGCGGCGGCTGCGGCCGGCGGCTTGCTGGTTTCTAAGACTGTGATGCTGGAGGCTCATCCATTTGCGCGAGCAGTGGCGCCGAGCGATCGAGTTCGCTTTGGAATGATCGGGATCGGCATGCAGGGCTCCGGGCTGCTGTCGGGAGCGATTACGATTCCTGGAGTGGAATGCGTGGGCGCGGCCGATTTGTATGACGGGCGCCACACGCTGGCGAAGGAGATCACGGGCAACGCAAGCTTGCCAACATCGCGGCACTACCAGGATCTGCTCGACCGCAAAGATATTGATTGCATCGTGGCAGCTGTGCCGGATCACTGGCATCGCAGCGTTGTCGTGGATGCATGCAATGCGGGAAAAGACATCTATTGCGAGAAGCCGATGTCGCACAACGTGGCCGACGGGCTTGCCATGGTCGAGGCGGCGCAGAAGAACAACCGCATCGTGCAGATCGGCTCGCAGCGCGTAAGTTCGGTGCTCTGCGAGACGGCGCGCGAGCTTTATCACAAGGGCGCGATCGGCGACATCGAAATGGTCGAGCTGACGCTGGGGCGGAATGATCCGACGGGGGCGTGGCAATATCCTCCGCCGCCGGACCTTTCTCCGAGACGCTGGATTGGGATACGTGGCTGAACGATGCTCCGAAGATCCCGTTCAACAAGCTGCACTTCGCTCGCTGGCGCTGCTGGAGAGCTTACGGAACGGGCGTTGCAGGCGACCTGATGGTGCACCTGATCAGCGGCATGCTGGTGACTCTGGGATGGAATGAAATTCCGAAATCTGCCATGGCAATGGGCGGAATTTTCCGCTTCAAAGATGGACGTGACATGCCCGACTTCCATACCGTGCTGTTCGATTATCACGGAATTCCGGTTTATGTTCGGCTGGATCTGGGCTGCGGAGACGCCCGAACTGGCGCGCTTCATGGGACCGAAGGGAATTCTGGACGCCGGCGAGTTCGATCTGCATCATTACCAGCAATCAGGTATGGATACGGATCCCAGTTACTACAGCGCCAGCTTCCCGGCAAAACTGCGGGAGCAGTATGTCCGGGAGTGGCACGCGGAGCACGATCCGAAGCTTGGGAAAGAACCGGTGCACGAAGACACGGTTTATAAGGGCCACGATTGGGACGACATGAGGCCTCACCTGAACGTGTTCTTCGAGGCGGTCAAGTCACGCAAGGGCGTGACTGAAGACGCTGTCTTCGGCAACAACGCGGCGATCGCCTGCCACATGGCGAACGAGTCTTATTTCAGGCAGAAGCCGGTTACGTGGGATGCGGCTTCGAAGACGATTAAGTCTTAACCGGAGGAGACATGCGATCGATTCAATCCGCCGGGCAGAAACGGATTTTTCCGGTTCTGCTCGGCGTTGTTTTGCTGAGCGTTATATGCGTTGCACAAGAATTGCCTACCGCGAAGCCCGAAGCACTCGGCCTGTCTTCGGAGCGTCTCGATCGCATCGGGACAGCTGTGCAACGGGATATCGACGGCAAGCGAATTGCCGGGGCGGTCACGCTGGTGATTCGGCACGGAAAGATCGGATGGTTCAAGGCGCAAGGGATGATGGATCGCGAAGCCGCGAAGGCGATGCCGACCGACGCGATGTTCCGCATCTGCTCAATGACCAAGCCCATCACCACAGTCGCGGCGATGATGCTTTATGAAGAAGGCAAGTTCCTGCTCGACGATCCCGTATCTAAGTATCTTCCAGAGTTCAAGAATTCGAAGGTGTTGGTAAAGCCCACAACCGGGGATCCTTATACGATACCGGCCAGCAAAGAAATTACGATTCGCGACATCATGCGGCATACGTCAGGGATTACATACCAATGGAATGGCGATCTTGGGCCAATGTACGAAAAAGCCAACGTCGCCAGTGGACTGCTGCAATACGACGGAACAATTGGCGACAGCGTCAAGCAACTGGCCGCGCTACCGCTGTTGTTCAACCCTGGAGAGAAATTCGAGTACAGCCTCGGTGTGGACGTGTTAGGACGGGTGGTTGAGGTTTTGTCTGGGAAGCCGCTCGACGAATTCTTTCGGACGCGAATCTTTGAACCTGTGGGCATGAAGGATACGTACTTCTTTCCTCCAGACAATAAAGCTGCTCGCGTTGCGACGGCTTACACCTACTATCCGGATAAAGGACTGAACCGTTTCCCCGATACTCCGATCCGAGAAGGAAGCTTCGTGTACTCGGCGGATTATCCGACGCATGGCCCGAAGAAGCTTTTTTCAGGTGGCGCGGGGCTGGTCTCAACTGCGATGGATTATGCGCGTTTTTGCCAGATGATGCTCGATGAAGGAAAAGTGGGGAGCACACGGTTGTTGAGCAGGAAAACCGTTGAACTAATGACGCATGATCAGTTAGGAAAGATTTCGTCGGAGGATGGCTTTGGGTTAGGGTTCGGAATCGACGGCATCAAGGCGCCGCTGAGCGAACTGGGATCGCCGGGAGAGTACAACTGGGGCGGATTTTTCTATACTGGGTTCTCGATCGATCCGAAAGAACAGATGATCGTGATTTTCATGGCGCAGTTGCATCCTACGGGGGATTTAAAGCTTGACCGGCAGGTACACGAACTGGCTTATCAGGCTATCAATGACTGACGCGCCCACTCTTTGCATGACTGGCATCTAAAATCTTTGACCACAAAGGGCACGAAGGTTCACTAAGGAACCCCTTGCTTCGGCCAAAGCGTCGCAACTTCGGCTTTTTACTTTGGCCGGGGTGTATCATTTTTTTAAAGCTTTCGGAACGCCCCTCAATCACTTCCCTCGCCCGTGGAGTTTGTCATGGCTACGATTCGACTTTCAATCAACGGCCAGTCTTATTCTGTTGACGCAGAACCACAGACCAGCCTGCTTACCGTACTGCGCGAGCATCTTGACCTGACTGGCAGCAAATATGGATGCGGTGAGGGTCAGTGCGGCGCATGCACCGTTCTCATCGACGGGAAAGCCCAGCGGTCTTGTGTTACCCAGGTAGGCGCGGTCTCGCAAAAACAGATCACGACGATCGAGGGTCTGGCTACGGAAGATCAGTTGCATCCCGTGCAGGAGGCGTTTCTCGAGATGGGCGCGATGCAGTGCGCCTATTGCACGTCGGGAATGATCATGTCGGCGGTGGCGCTTTTGCGGCGCAATCCCACTCCGAACGAAGGCGAGATCGTTGACTTCATGGACGGCAACATATGCCGCTGCGGGACCTATCCGCGAATCGTGAGTGCAATTCAGAAAGCGGCCAAGGCGATGGCGCACGCGGAGGCTGCACGATGATCGACAACCACGAAAAGCAGGTTTCGCTGGAGCCAGAGCGGTATGAGCTTAGGGCGGCAGCTCCGTATCGATTCGATCTTGCACGGCGGGACTTTTTCAAATTCTTGGGGGCGGGCGTTCTCGTCATTTCTGCACTGAAACCGATTGCATTCACTCAGGAATCGGGTGGCAACAGGCGCCAGCGTGGTGACTCGCTGCCGAAGGAGATCGGTGCCTGGTTGCACATCGGAGAAAACGGCGTAGTGACGGTTTACACAGGAAAAGTCGAGGTTGGACAGAACATACGGACATCTCTGGCGCAGGCCGTGGCGGAGGAGCTGCGCGTGCCTATCAACAAGATTGAGATCGTGATGGGAGATACCGAACTCACTCCCTACGACATGGGCACGTTTGGCAGCCGCACGACGCCAACGATGAACCCGCAGCTTCGCCGGGCGGCGGCAGCGGCGCGCGATGTCTTGATCGGACTCGCGGCGACCGAATGGAAAGCCGATAAGGAACATCTGGTCGCGGAAGCAGGAAAGGTCCGAGATCCACAGATGAACCGGTCAGTCGAGTACGCGGCCCTTCTGAAGGGGCAACAACTGACAGAATCGCTTCCTGCTGAAGATCCACTGATTCCAGCCGCGGAATGGAAGGTCGCGGGGACGTCCGCCCAGAAAGTGAGTGGGCGAGATTTTGTAACCGGCCGGCATCGATATCCTTCGGACCAGAAGTTGCCAGAAATGTTATATGGCAAGATTCTTCGCCCACCCGCTTTCGAGGCGAACCTCGTTTCGGCGGATACCTCGGCAGCCGAGGGGATGGGTGCGGTCGTGGTTCGCGATGGAAACTTTATAGGCGTTGCAGCGCAAAGCTCGAAGCTCGCAGAAGCAGCGGTGAAAGCGATTCGTGCAGAGTGGAAGTCTGCGCCTCAGCCATCCAGCAAAGAACTCTTCGATTACCTGCGTAAGGACGCCAAGGCTGGAAATGATGTAACAGGCGATGGCGATAGTCACATCACCGGCTCAGTAGAGCAGGCACTCGCCTCGGCCGATCATAAAGTGAAACAGACATACACGGTTTCGTACATCGCGCATGTTCCGCTCGAGCCGCGAGCGGCGCTCGCGAAATGGGATGGCGATCAGGTGACGGTGTGGACTGGGACGCAGCGTCCGTTTGGAGTGCGGGGCGAGCTTGCGGAAGCGTTCCGGATTCCCGAAACGCAGGTCCGCGTGCTGATGCCAGACACGGGCTCAGCTTACGGCGGGAAACATACGGGAGAGGCTGCGATCGAGGCGGCGCGACTGGCACGAACGGCGAAGCGTCCGGTGAAGGTGATGTGGACGCGCGAAGAGGAGTTCCGCTGGGCTTATTTCCGTCCTGCGGGCGTGATCGATGTGAGCAGCGGCGTCCGCAACGACGGAACGATTACCGCGTGGGAGTTTCACAACTACAACTCAGGGTCGGCGGGAATTCGCACATATTATGAGATCCCGAACCAACGAATCGTTTTTCACGAGGTGAAGTCTCCGTTGAGGCAGGGTTCCTATCGTGCGCTGGCGGCGACGGCAAATCATTTCGCGCGCGAGTCCCACATGGACGAACTGGCGCATGCGGTGAAGATGGATCCGCTGGAGTTCCGCCTGAAGAACCTGAAGGACGAGCGACTGCGCGCAGTGTTCCAGGCCGCGGCGAAGCAATTTGGATGGGGCAAGAGCAAGAACGGCGATGGGCACGGATTCGGCATGGGTGGGGGATACGAAAAGCTGGGGAACATTGCCACGTTTGCCGAAGTGCGCGTCGATCGGACGTCGGGTGAGGTGAAGGTGTTGCGTGTGGTCTCGGCGTTTGAGTGCGGTGCGATTGTCAATCCGGACGGGCTTCGCAATCAGATCGAAGGATCAAACGTGCAGGGACTCGGCGGCGCGCTGTTTGAAGCCATTGAGTTTGAGAACGGCAAGATTCTGAATGGAAGACTGTCGCAGTATCGCGTGCCACGTTTCAGCGACGCACCAGTGCTGGAGACCGTTCTGGTCGATCGGAAAGATATTCCATCGGCAGGTGCGGGAGAATGTCCGATGATCGGATTGGCTCCGGCGATTGCGAACGGGATCTTCGATGCGACTGGAACACGACTTTGTAGCCTGCCGCTGGTTCCGAATGGCCTGAAGTTAAAGTCCTGAATGCGACCCGCTTTATTGACTTAGGGCATCGAGCGCTCTAGGATTCGCACTGATTTCTGCTGTGTCGTTCGTCTCAAATGTCAATTTCGCTTTGATGGAGAAAGCATGAGTGATTCGTCGTCGTTGAACCGTCGCGATTTTCTGGGGAAGTCTGCCGCTGCGCTTGCTGGAACCGTCGTGTTGCCGCGGACAGCGCTGTCGTACGAAAGAATCATGGGAGCGAATGACCGCATTTCGCTCGGGCACGTTGGCAATGGGAACCGCGGCGGAGACCTCGATCAGATCGCGTCGAAACTGAAAGACAGCCATCACGTCGAGATGACAGCGGTGTGCGATTTGTGGAAAGTGAATCGCGAGCGGGCAGTGGCGACGAATACGAAGTACTACGGTCGTGCTCCGAAGGGTGTACAGCACATAGAAGAATTGCTCGCGATGAAAGATGTGGATGGAGTGCTGATATCGACGCCGGAGCATTCGCACTCTCCGATTCTGAAGCTTGTAACAGAGGCGGGGAAAGATGCGTACGTCGAAAAGCCGATGGGCAATGTTCTCAGCGAAGCGAAGGCGGCGCGAGATGCGGTGATGAAGGGCAAGACTATCGTGCAGGTGGGAACGCAACATCGTAGCGAGCCTTATCAGCAGGCCGCGCAGAAGATTGCCCGGAGCGGGGACCTGGGCGACGTCAGCAAAGTTGAAATCGTTTGGAACTATCACGGCCCGCGGTGGCGTGGGAGGCCGGAAGTAAAAAAAATCCAGGAGCAGGACACGGATTGGAAGGCGTGGCTGATGACGAAGCCGGTGCGACCGTTCGATCCGCAGATGTATTTCGAGTTCCGGCTGTACCGGGAATTTTCCAGCGGCATTCCGGATCAGTGGATGAGCCACGCGATCGACGTGGTGCACTGGTTTATGGACGATCACTATCCGTCGTCGGTGGTTTCGCACGGCGGCGTCTTCGCCTGGCACGATGGAAGAGAGAATGCCGACACATTTCAGACGATGCTGGAATATCCGAAGGGTTTTCTGGTGAGCTATTCGACCAGTTTCGGAAACGATGCGCCCAGCTTCACGCGATACATGGGAAAGAAAGCTACGCTGATCAACATCGGCGGCGAAGGCAGTCCGCGGTATCAGGTGGTAGAAGAGAAGGGCACGCACGAACAGGATACGGAAATCGATGAGAAGCGACAGTCGAAATTCGTTCAGCTACCCGGAGAGACCAAGCTACCGCCGATGGGCATCGACGATCTGACGACCGAGCATATGGCGAACTGGTTCGAGTGCATGCGTTCGCGGCAACAGCCTCACGCGACGGTGCAGGACGGATTTGCGCACTCCGTCGCGTGCATGATGGCGGCGGAGTCGTACTGGACGGGCAAGAAAATTTTCTGGCATCCGAGCACAGAAACATTCTCAGACGTGAAGCCGTCCTAAGTTTTGCAGGCGTGGGCATTGCCGAGGCATTGTCCGACGACGTGAGCGTAGTCGGCGATGGCGATCTCTGGATCCTGAAGATCGGGGTGCCAGACCTTTTCCCACTCGAAGCAGTAGAAGCCCTTGTAATGAATTGACTGCAGTGCTTTGATCTGGCGATCGACGGGAACCGTGCCTCTTCCGGTCAGAACATATTTTCGGTCCTCCCCGTTGCCTACTGAGTCCTTGAGATGGGTGTGACGAATCCATTTGCCTAGCTGTTTGACGGTATCTTCGGGCTGTTCGTTCGACGTGGCGAAGGTATGATGAGCGTCCCATAGCAGGCCGACATGATCGGAGCCCGCGGCCCCGAGAACGTCTTTCAATGTCGCAGAAGATGTGAAGTGATCGTGCGACTCGATGATGACGGTCACGTTCTTCGGACCGGCGTAGGCACCGAGTTCCTTCAGGCCAGACGCGACGCGAGATTTAGTTGCGTCATCTGGTAAGGGATTTTTATCTGACTGGTCTTTGCCGCCAAACACGCGGACGTAGGGCGCTCCGAGGGTTGAGGCGAGGTCGATGAAACGGCGAGCGTCAGCCAACTCCTTGCCGCGCTTTTCGGAATCTTCCATGTAGAGATTCGCAGAACTGCTCACGCAGGCGATGCGCAGATTGGCAGCATGGATTTCGTCTTTCGTTTGCGTGATGCGATCTGCGGCGAAGATGGGGTTGGCGGGAAGATCCATGTTGCCCTGAAGGCCGCGCAATTCGATGGCGGAGAATCCGTGCTGCGACGCGAAGTCGAGAATCTTTTTCCACTCCCATGCAGGGCAGCCGAGAGTAGAAAATGCGATTGGGATCCGGCTGTGTACATCTTTCGCAGCAAGCAAACCGGTCAGCGCGGGCTGCGCCAACACCGCTGCGGAAACTGTTTTGATGAAATTACGGCGGCTGCTTAAGAAAGTCATCAGAGTTCTCCCTTCTTCAACTGATCGACGGCATGATCGCACGCCCGGGCGGTGAGTGCCATATACGTCAAGGACGGGTTGACACAGGACGAGGAGACCATCGCGGCGCCATCGGTGATAAATAAGTTTTTGACGTCGTGCGCCTGATTGAACGCATTCAACACGGAAGTCTTGGGATCGCGTCCCATACGAGCCGTGCCCATTTCGTGGATCGTGAGCCCGGGCGGCCCATCGAAGGTGAAGGGTTGAATGTTCTTCGCGCCGGCGGCGGCCAGCATTTCAGCCGCCGAGACAGCCATGTCATTTCTTAACGCTATTTCGTTGTTTCCCCAGCCGGAGTGAATCTTAAGTGTCGGAATGCCCCATGCATCGAGCTTCTGCTTGTCGAGTTCCACAAAGTTGTTGTGATTGGGCAGACACTCGCCAAAGCCGTAAAAACTGAGGCGCCAAGGCCCGGGCTGGCTCAAAGATTTCTTGAACTGCGCTCCGAACCCGGTCTGCGCGATTCCGCGCTGCCAGCCCTCACGATAGCCAGCACCCTGGAAGCCGTATCCGCGAAGGAATTCGGGATGCTTCGTTTTCACATTGCGAAAACGCGGAACATACAGGCCATTGGGACGACGACCGACTTCAATCTTGTCTTCGTTGCCGGGGATAAAGCCGTCGGCGCCTCCGTCACTCACGTGGTCCATCAGGTTGCGACCGAGTTCGCCGCTGGAGTTAGCCAGGCCATCAGGAAATTCCGTCGTAGCGGAGTTCAGAAGAATGCGAACCGATTCCAATGTGGAGGCGCAGAGGAAGATCACCTTGGCCCGGAAGTCGATCGTGGAGCGATTCTGCCCGTCGATGACACGGACCGCGTTGGCGCGACGCGTTTTGGAATCAAAGCCGATGCTGTGAACGACGCTGAACGGGCGCAGGGTCATGCGGCCAGTCTTCTCCGCGGCGGGCAGGGTTGCATTGACACTGCTGAAATATGAGCGGGTGATGCATCCGCGCTCGCAGGGCCCGCAATAGTGGCACGCGGAGCGAGCACCGTGATCCTTCGTAAGTATCGCCGCGCGGCCGATCGTAAGAACTCTTTCCCCGCCAAAGTGTTTTGCGACAGCCTCTCGCACGACTTTTTCAGCGCAGTTTAATTCCATAGGCGGGAGAAATTTGCTGTCGGGCAGTTGGGGCAAACCCAAAGCCTCGCCGCAGATTCCTGCGAACTGTTCGACGTGGTCGTACCAGGGCGCAAGGTCGGCGTAACGGATCGGCCAGTCGATCGCTACTCCATCGCGCAGGTTCGCCTCGAAATCGAGGTCGCTCCAGCGATAGCTCTGACGTCCCCACATGATCGAGCGTCCACCTACCTGGCGGCCACGAATCCAGCTGAAGGGCTTGCCCGGATCGGTGGTGTATGGGTGCTCGTTGTCGTTGATGAAGAACTTGGAAGACCATTCGTCGCAGGCGTAGCATTGGCTCTGAATTGGCTGGTTTTGCGTCAGGCTACGACGGTCGCCGAGACCTCGGAATTTCTTCTCCCATGTCGGGACGTGTTCAACGTAGTCCTGCTCGGGAACGATGGGACGTCCGGCTTCGAGGACGAGAGTTTTCAATCCTTTCTCAGTGAGTTCTTTCGCGGCCCATCCACCGGTAATGCCGGAGCCGACCACAATCGCGTCGTAGGTAGTTTGTTCGCTCACTTCTGTTCCACCGTGTCTTTTTGCGTCGCAGGCTCGCATTCCGAATGACGCTCGGGAATGATTTCGAAGTGCAATTCGTCGGTAGCCCCGGCTTCAGAGGTGTAGTAAGCACTCAAAGTAAGTCTGCGGAGCATGGAGTAAAAATTGTCGGAAGGTGGGCCCATCGCGAATGGAAGTGGGTTAGGCGCCGACTCTTGCAGCATCTTTTCCCCTAAAGCCGTCAGAATAGCCGACTGCTGAACCGGAGAGCCGTCCACAAAATCCTTGCCGAAGAGGCTTCTCGATCGGGCATCGACGTCCTCGAGTCCGCTGAGGAAACGGGAGCGATCACGTTCGTCAAACCATTCGGTCAGCATGAGATTGATGAACTCGGTAGCTCCGACATCGGCGGCGCCGGGAGTTTCGGTGCGAGGGAGAATGAGTTCCGTCATGACTCTGAGCGTTGCGTCCTGATGGGCATTCAACGATCTGACGGTGGACTGGCTGGCAATTTCTCTGCGAGCCCGCGTCAACATTGCCAGCATGCTGCGGGGAGCAAGTTGCAGGGCGGTTCCGGTTGCGAGAATACGAAGAACTTCGCGACGTTGCATGAAACGATCTCCGACTTGCGCAGCGTCTATGTTACCCAATTGCATGCCTGCGTGTCGGTTTGATCCCGAGCAAAACAAATTAGTTGCTCGCTAGCTGAGGATGGCATCACGGGGCGGCGGTAACGGATGGGAAATTTGTGACAACGGTTTCCGGATAGTAGTGCTTCAGAATTTGTTGATAGCTCGCGCCCTGCTGTGCCATGGCCTTGGATCCCGCCTGGCACAGACCGATACCGTGTCCTCTTCCTACACCGGATATGGCGACGCGATCGTGGTCGTCGCGGACGACGAAATCGTTGCTTGGAATCGTGTCCCATCCAAAGCGGCGGTTGACCGCAAGGCGGTCATGCTCATTGGACGCGCGCAGCTCCGCTGCGTCTGAGTGGGACAGGCGCGTTCTCCAACGGTCGGGGTGAGAGAGGCAGAAATGGCAGGCGACCGAGTAGTAAGGATAGCCATTTGACGAGAGCCCGACCTGTTGTGGCGTGCGAGTGCGTCCGGCGCAGCGACGGGTGTACATGGCTGGAATCGGTGATGAATTGTAGGTAAGCACCATGGCGTGTGTCGCTGCGGTGGCGAGTGCCGCATTGCTCTCAGGCGAAGGAAGCTCGCGGAGAAACTGGCAATGCGTCGTGTCACAAAAGTCGTAATCGAGATGACGTCCGCGGCTGGATGCAAGGTACGAACGAGTGGCGATTGCTTGTGCTTTCAACGCTTCGGCTGGGGTGTCGGGATCACTCTCGGCGGCGACAATGGATGCGACTGCAACTTCGCTTTTCATCGTAACGATGGCGACGAGATTAACGCTGTTTGATTTGATTTCCAGCGTTCCGTGGTAGAGACGGGTTATCTTTCCAGGAATTTTCAGAACGAAGGCCACCGGCTCCCCGTTGCGACTGGCCGCGAGAAGGCTGGATGCGCGCACGATGCGGTTACCTGCCGAGATGACGATCTCCGTTCCCGAGACGCGAACCTCTGCCGCGTCGAGTCCTGAGCTTGACTCAAGTGCGATTAACTCTCTTTCTGCGCGCAACACCACCGCCCCGCCTGACGGCGCGACGATAGCGAACGTCTGCGGGTTAAAAAGCGTCATGACTCCAATGCGAACTTCCACGTTGGAGCGCTCGACATTCTTAGACCGGCGGGATGCAGGGTATGCATCCGAAAGAGCGAGGAGTGATATAGCGAGACAACTGGCAGATACGAGGACGGCGCGCGCCATTCGGCGGCCGAGAATGTGATTCGCTCGCCGTTGCATGAATCACTCTCCAATCTGATGGAGCATTTTTCCCGCGATTGTGGCGGCTTCGGCGCCAGGAACACCGTGAACGCGAACCATAAGCAGGATTTTGGGAGCATCCGCAGGGAAAAGCGCCACAGTAAAGCCCTCACCCGGAGCACGCGGCAAATGTGTGCATCCAGCAGTTCCGGTTTTCACGAGCGCGTTCGCGGTATTTAATGCGCGATCGACCTCGGCACCTGTTCCTTGTTGCGCAGACTGAAACATCCCTTGGAGAATCTGTGCGGCGGCAGGATCGAGGCCAAGGTGAGACAGTGCGATATATGCGCGGCCCATGCGTAAGGGACTGACACGCCAACTGGAACCTAGGCCCGCGAGTGCGATGCCGGAAGTATTAGCGTCCGGTGGATCAAGATTGAAGCGGTGCGACGTCTCCAATACTTCAGAGGCAGTCAGGTCGGCGGTGAGCGCGCGGAAATAGGAATTGCATGAATAAGCGATGGCAGAAGCCAGGTCAAGATCGCCGTGGCCGTGAGGACGCCAGCATCCGGTCGCAGCACCGCCGCAATGATGCGTTGGATAAGTGAACCCGTGTTGCTGTCCGTATGCCAGCGCCGCAAAGGGCTTCATGAGCGAGCCCATCGGAATGGGGAGCTCAGCATCATCCCATCGTGAAGCCAAGACGTCGCCTGTTCGGGCATCGAACAGCAAGAAAGAAATGCCGCGGTCTGCGAATTCGCGATTAAGCAGTCGTTCCGCCGACTGAGAGAAGAACCTCCTGTTGATGCTGTCTCCGTCGTGATCCGCACGACTGTAGGAGGGCGCCGGAATGATCAACATCAGGGCGAGAGCGATTGCGAAATGTTTCAGCGAGTCCATTGATAGGTGACCGTCTGCCGAACTTTTTGGGGATCAGCACGAATTTCGATTCGCTCAGCGGAGATATCGCTCAGGGTCGCACTCAGGCTGGCCACGTTGCCCGAAAAGAATTCGGGTTGAGTTCCGATAGCACTTAGGTTCTGCGCCGCTGCCGTAGAGCGATCCATCGATCGAGTGAGTTGAACGAAGTTGTCGCGCTCGCGCGTGTGGTTCACCCCCGCGTACAACGCCATCGGGCCGAACTCGGACTTCTGCGAAAGCTTCGCCAACACTTGTTCGATGAGTTGAGGGTTGTCGCTCACGACGAGATAATGTCCAGTCACGGCTGTTGACAGGGGAAATAGGCCGTCCAGTTGCTGGTATCCGGACTTCTGTTGCCAGGCAACGCCTAATTGGCCGGCGGTCAGAATAGCCTTCGCCGAATTAGCAAGAGCCGCCTCTACGTCGTCAACATTCCATTCGGTGGCAGTTTTGAAGACGATTGCAGAATGCATCTGAACAAATACCGCTGCAGCGTCCTTTTCAGTGGATTGCAACTGGAGCGATGCCAGGACTGGAGTTTTGTCGAACAGATTCCTAAGCTCGGCATTCACCTCAGAATTCGCCGGAGGCGCAGACTTCTTCCCATCGATTCGAGTCTCAAAGTCGGAGCTGGTCCCTTGCTCTCCTGAGGTCAACTGCACCTGAGGCGCGGATTTGGAAGCGACGGTCGAATTCGGACGGGGCATCAGAAGTTTCGCCGTAAGCAGCGCAACATTTGAGTCAGGAGAAGGATTGGCTGAGGTCTCGAAAAAACCTACGCTGGGAGGAATGAGTCGTGAAAGATCCGCAACAGCTTCAGCTCCATCGGTCGATGGAGGACGATCCATCTCTTTTTTCCTGATGAGCACGCGCTCTTCGCGGTATGCGTCGCCGGAGCGAAACAGATCTGAGACTGCCGCTGAATACTGCGCAAGGTCAGTTATATTTTGCTGGACCCAGTAGGTGCGGAAATATCCGTTGGGCACGAGGGATTGCATATTCAGGACCAGGCGCAAGTCTCCGGCTTGTTCGGCGTACTTGGTTGCTTGTGCGAACCAGGAGTCGCTCTCTATAGACTGGATCCGGTTGCCCGCCAGAAGTTGGAGCGCACTGGCCATCAAATCTTCGCGCGTCGCGAGCAAAAGATAGTTTCCGGATATGGCGAAGGCGAACTCACGCTGCGATTCGGGATCACGTCGGTAGTAAAACTCAATCCCTCCGGCGTTGCGAGTTTCAAACTTCGAACGACTCTGCCACAAGATCGGCTGTGCGGAATGCGCCGACGGAAGATAGCTGACGTAGAGAAACTGAAGCTTGCCGATATCGTACACAGCCAGAGCGCTGTGCTGGCCGGCAACGTCGGAGAGGAAATCCATGGTGGGAGGGAAACCGGCCGCGACGGCGAATTGCTCGCCGGCCTCCTTCAGGCGCAAGAACAGTCGAGAGCGAGAAAATATTTGATAGTTGCCGCTTTGGATCCAAGACTCTTTTTGCTTGGATGCGTTCCAGTCGCGCAGAAGAGAGGAGAAATCCTTTGCTTCCAAATAGACGAGCGGGCCGGAGGGGACGAAGTGCGAGAGTCGAGCATCTTCGTGGGGAGCGCGTCGGAACGCGGCTTTGCCGGCGCCGATGCATGCCAACGCCACACATAGAAGAGCAGCCAGGCGCTTCATGGTTGAACCTCTTTTCTCGACGCGCCCGTCGCCGTTGGTGGGTTCTTCGCGACAAGCTTCGGGCGCACGATGCGATCTTGCTCGAGCGCTTCGTGAAGGAGCGGCTGCCGGGATGCATTTTCACGCTGGTTTGCAAGCGTTGCCTTTACGCTCGCAATGGTGGCCGAAAGACTCTTGCGAACCGAGGCAGACTGCTCTGCGCGATAGGCGTACTGGTAGGCAGAGAGCGCTTCAGACAAGCGGCCAACACGAACCATCGCGTCGCCCGCTTTTTGCAATACGTGGACCTGGTGGCCACGAGAGAGTTCCAACCCGTCTGTTCTTAGGAGTTGAAAGTTCGGCTGGCTCGCCATCGCTTGATCGTCTTCTTCCGATGAGTCGGCTCGCTCGCCGCTGATATCTGGTTGATAGTTTCTGAATCCTTGAGGTTGGAGCAGAGGTTCCAGAATGCCAAGAGCGAAGCTATCGGACTGCGCGTCTGCGGCGGCTTCGAAAAGAGGGATGCGAGCAGCGGTACGACGAGGAAAGTCGATGACGGCGTGACTAAGCAGGCTAACCCGCGCCTTGAGGTTTGTAATTCGCTCTGCAGCGCGAATGCGCGCTTGGTAGAAATAAAACTTGTCGCAGGCAGACTCAGTCAGCGCTTCGGAAGCGCCAGCCAGAAGATTCAGTTCATCGCTGCCGAGGCTAGGGTGCGAATGTCCAGCGAGTGCAATCGAGGCTTGTTGACGCAGATCATAAGCGACCGCCGGATTTGCGGCGATGTCCACCAGTGAACGCTCTCCTGCATCTGGATCGCTTTGTGCAGCAATCTTTGCATTCGCTAACCGTAATCGATAGCTGGGTTGCCAGGGCTCGGCTCTTGTGAGGAGCGTCAGGAATTCGATGGCTTGCGCGCTGTGCCCGGACTTTTCGAGCAACGCGGCCGCGGGATCAAGATTCTCAAACGGAGTTCCAACAACAGCGGCCATCCGGCGCAACAGGTCGAGAGCGCCGGCGACGTCGCTGGTAGCTAAACGAATTTCTGCCAAGCCAAGAAAGTTGGTGGCTACCAAATTGTGGTTCTCGAGCTCTCGCGCAAATACAAGCTCGAGAATCTTGAGGGCGGAGGTCTTGTCTCCGGATTCGGAGAGTTTCTTTGCAGCATCTCGCAGGATGTCGGCGGCGGGGGCGTGCTCAGGAGCAGATTTGTATCCGTCTAGAATTTCATCAAGTCTCCCGAGGCGTGCGGCAACTTGCAGTTCGAGCGGGATAAAGATGCTGCCTTGATCGTGGCGAGTTTGTGGCGAGACGGATGCGACCGCAGTCTCTGCCGCGGAATACTGCTTTTCGTTGATCAAGTAACTGATCCAGCGTTGCTGCCACGAGCCCAGATCCTGGTCTGCGCCTTGACGGTCCAAACCCTCGTGCTGAGCTAGGGCGGCCTGCTTAAGTTCGAGGATTTTCTGATAGATCAGCGCTCGCTGAGGCATGGGAATCCAAGAGACATTTGCAACGTCGCCGAGGACAGCCGTGGGATCTGCGGATTCGGACGAAACGGATAGAAGCCAGGTGGTGGCCGACGCGGGATCCTTTTTCGCAATGAATACCGCGTGCAGCACAGCATTTGCGCGCCACGTCCCGTTGCGCTTGAGATACGCACGGACGATGGAGTCTGCTTCGGGCTCCATTTCTGCAAACAGATGTCGCGTGCGAAGGTCGTCGCACGTCTTGCCGAAATCGCGCCAGAAGGTTTCTGGTGGCGACTGCTTTTCTATCTGCGCCAACAATAGCTGGAAGGCGCGGTTCCACTGGGCGAGAGCGGCTGGGCGATTTCCTTCTTTGTAGTACGCGGAAGCGAGCGCATTGAGAACATCGGGACGGGTGGGGGATAGATCGAGCGTGTGTTCGTAATCCGCAATTGCATGCGCGTGGTCGCCGATCGTCGAATAATACCGGGCCAGGTTGAAGTATCCCGAGGCACTGGCGGGACTCGACTCCAGCTCGGCGGACAGGAAATCTTCTGAAGTTGACGATTTTGCCAGCCGCAAATATTCGCCATAGCGCGAGCCGTAATAGAACCAGGTGCTGCCGGCTAATTGCTGATCGCGATCGATTGGCTTGGCGAGACGTTCGCCAATGGTGCCGTTACCCAGCGTGGAGAGGAAAGCGGTGTTGATATCGGGCGTTACTTCAGAGAGAAAGAATCCGACGAGAGCGTCGTTAGCTTTCTTCCAGATCGCCGGCCGAGACTTGCTCCGGGCGGCGACGACGGCGTGCGCTAGAGATGGCGTTGCGTGGGCGATCACGTAGTTCGCCGCGCGCTCTCCTGAGGTGGCCGACCAGTTGGATGCGATGCGCGCTAATTCTTGCGGCTGCTGGTTGAGAAGGAGCTTGAAGAATCTTTCTTCGCGACTGGCGTCGAGGCCGCCATAAGAGAAGGCTGCCGCGAGCGTTCGTAGCTCGCTTAGCTCATCGCCTGCCGTGCGGTACGCGTCCGCAGCGGTAGTTGAAATGTAAGATCGTTGCCCTTCTGGACGAGCCGCGACCAGCTTTTCGAGTTGCGCACCCAATTCGGCAAAGCGTCCTCGACGCCGCTCGAGGTCAGCGAATGGCTGAATTTCCAGATTGGTGTTCGCGTTTGGCGCTTTGCGGAGTAAGGCGTCAAAACGCCATCTAGATTCCTGATCCGCAAGCGACGCGCTCATCGCCAGCGGGATGGCGAAGTCTTCTACGTCTGCGGGAGTCATGGTCTTGCACTTCGATTCTGCAAACTGGGCGAATGCCAGACGATCTTCGGGAGTGAAGTAAACATTCACGGAGGATCCCATTTCATCGAGCGCGACTCTCATTCCGGCGTGGGCACTCTCAACTCGTCTGAGACGCAAGTTCTCGCGCCACTGCCTATCGGTTAGTCCGGCAACGCCGTGCTTCTGAAGTTGGAGTTGGAACAGCGGGAGGTTCGCTGAAGCGTCGTTCAGGGCATTTTGTAGTGTCGGGAAGATCTGCTCGTAGCGCCGCAACCGCGTCGACACGCGAACATAAGTTTTTACGCCGTCGAGGTTGGCAGGTTCGGCGAGAAGATCGTACCCCGCCTTGGCCACACCCTGCTCCGCGAAGTTGCGGGCTTGTTCGAGGAAGCCAAACTCCTCGAGACGCCGGGCAATCTCGAAGTAACCGCTCGGGCTTTCGGTATGACCCTGGAATACCGCCACTCTCAGAGCATCCACAGCGTCATTCACTTTTCCTTGACGGGCACGAACGACCGCGATTTTTTCCATCCACTGTGGATCTCTGTAAGCGAGATTGTAGATGCGGTCGTAATCGGAGGCAGCGTCATCGAAGCGCATGAGACGTTCTTCTAATCCGGCGCGAGCGATGTAGAGGTCAACCCGGTCTGGACGGATCACGATGGACTTTGAGTACGCATCGATGGCGCCGGGATAATTCTCTAGCTGAAAGTAAGCGCGAGCCAGCACCGTCGACCACCGATAATCGCGCGGAGACTGTTCCATGATCTTGATGTAAAAGCTGGTGAGCCGGTCCTGCTGCTTGTAGCGCGAAGCGTACAGCGCAGCCTCTGTGGTGACGGACTCATCCTCAGGGAAGCTATCAATAATCTCGATGTACTGATCAACTGCTGCTGAATAGTTCTTGATCCGCGTGAGAGACGGAATTAGTCCACGCCGCAGAGTTGCAATCTGTTCCTTGCGCGAATCAGGGGCCAACGGAGCGTTTCGGAACGCGGTGATCTCCTCAAGATAGAAACGTTGGAGTCCAGCCTCGTCCCCGGCCTGGGCGTAGGTATCTGCCATGGCGGCGAGGTACTCGCCGTTGTACGGATCGGCGTGCAGCATTGCGGTCAAGAGTTCGCGAGCCTGCTGGAACTGTCTAGCTTCAGTCGATTTGCGGGCCGCCTCGTAACTGAATTGCACACTAAATGTGGCATTTGCGTCTTTCGAAGCTCGCAGCAGGACAGCGATCGCTTCAGTTCGCATCTTCCTGCTCCAGTAAAAGTCCACGGTCGAGCGTACGACTCCAAGAAGCTTCGGATTGTCGCGATAGATCGCTTCAATATTTTTCTGCGCCGACGCGAAGTCTCTTCGCTCCTCGTCAAAGCGGATGAGCGCGTAGCGGAGCTGAAGCCGGGTAACGGGGTCGGTCGTGAGCTCCGCTTGCTTTTCGATCGCATGTCGGCGCACGGCTTCGAATGATTTCTGTTGCGCGAGAGTTTCGATCTCTTGCGCTTGCTCAATGGAGGTTGTTGTCTGAGCGAGAGAATCGAGCAGGAAGGCGATTTCGGTCCTGCGATCCTGAACCTCCAAAACCTTCACTCGCAATAGCGTCGCGGACATCGAGTTGTTGGGCGGCGTGACGAGCTTTGCAGTGCTCTGGTCAACGAGATCGCGGAGGGCCGGACGGCGAGCCAATTCCAGGAGGCGTGCCTCAGCCGACGAGTTCGGCGATGCCAGCGCGCCCTTCATATATTCCTCGACCGCGTGCGGATAGTCGCGCTGGTTTTCGTAGGTGGCACCCGCTTCGTAGGCATAAAGAGTAGGATCTGCGAGTTTCTGCCGGCCCTGCGAAAGCAGGTGGATGGCGTTGCCGAAGTCGAAGTAATCCCAGTAGATTGTGGCCGCCTCGAGGTATCCATTGGACTCGCCGGCAGCGACCTTGGGGATGCGATTCCAATAGCTAGCGGCCTCCAAAAATAGTTCGCGATCGGCGTAGATGTCGCCGATGCGAGCCATGGTTTCCGTATCAGACGGATTCGCCTGCAGGAAGCTGTCTTCGATCTTCGCCGCAATAACCGTGTTGGCAGGATCGAGGTACGCAAGGGAGCGGTAGACCGAAGAAGCGGTGTGGGCGACCTCGGTTTCGGCGGGGAATCGTTGCGCAAGCGAGCGAAGCGCAGGCGCACCCTGCTCGAAGTGAGAGCTCCACAAGTTGGCGTAAGCTACAAACGTTTCCGCCGCAGGATTCTTCCCGCTTTCGCCATTCGCCGCCTGGTGTTCCGCCTCGCTCAATTCCGAGTTCAGCTTCCCGCTGCTTGAGAGGAACTGAAAGAAACGGTTACGCAGGTCAGCATCTTCGAACCAGTGTTGCCGCAACAGCGCTTCCCAAGCTGCGGCATCGTGCGTCGCGGGCGATTCGTAGGCGGAGAGGAGATTGCGGACGAATACGGAGCTGTGGGGAAAACGTTGATTTGCGTAAACGTTCAGGCGCAGAAATAGACCAGGGCCACCGGTAACCACGCCGTTAAAATATCGTTCGAGTTCCGTACCCTTGAAGCTCGCGATCGCATCCTGCGTCAAACGTTCGAACTCCGCATCTTTCTTGTGGCGGAGATAGGCGCGCGCCAACCTGTCGTACCACGTTTTGTCGGAGAACCGAGAGATGGCGAGACGGTAGACCTCTTCCTGCTGCGCTCCCAAGCTGTTCTGTTCGAGAAACGCAGCAAAACGCTCGTACAACCCCGGATCGCTGGGATTGCGGTCGATCTCGCGGCGAAGCACTCCGATAGCCGCTGGAACCTGTTTCGTCTCTGACAGCCGTCCAAGATAGCGCTCGAGAACGCGCGAATACTCGGAGGAACGCGGACCGGTGTGCGGCTCCAGTGAAGGCGTAGTCAGGCGAAAGGCGAAACTGGAGCTGGAATTCGAGGTTGCCGCTGAAGACTGTGGCTCACGTTGTTGAGACTGCGGATCGTCCGATGCATTGTCGAAGAAATTCCGAGAGAAGCTTTCACTGCTAGTTCCATAGGACTCTCGGAAATCCCCGAGAGGAATGCTTTGTGCCTTCTGGGCCAGTTCCTGGAGCACGCTGTCGTAGATCGCGAATTCTTCCTTCGTGTTTCTCTGGCGCGCGTAGGCGTCAGCCATCAATAAAGAGATGGAGGTACGTTCCGGGGCGGCGGGGAAGCTTGCGAGGAACTCATTTCCTCTGGCGATGACCGCGGCGCTTTCGCCAGAGTTTGCGTAGAACTCGAGAAGCTGTGCATGGAGTGCGGGCCTGCGCGGCGCGTTTGGGAATTTTTCGTCTAGCAAAGTGATCAATTGAGCAGCGCGGGCGCGACGGAAGTAAGGTCCTGCGCGTTGCTCTTCCTCCGCGTAGTGCGAAGAAGGTTGGCTGGTGTTCAGGATCAAGGACAGGATGCCATTAAGATATCCGGGCCCATGGTCCATCGTCGCGATGTCGCGATACATGGAAAGATCGCCGGAGCCGAAACGGATCGGCGTTTCAGGCGCCGTGAGCAGGATGCCTGCGAGAGCCGCCACTGCCGTTTCCTGAGCGTTTGGCAATTCCTTGCTGTTGTAGAGAGCGAAGTAGTGGCGCGCGGATTCGGGATAGGAATGGATTTCTTCGAGGAGCCGGGCACAGATGAAGAGTTCCTGCGAGGTCCAAGGGGACTTCTTGTCATCTTTATGCTGACGAAGATCCGAGATCGTCTGCTGGGCAGCCTCGAAATTCCCCTGTTGCTGGTAGTAGTAAAAGAGGCGGGCGGTCGCGTTCAGGTCGGCCGGGTCGGCCGCCAGAGAAGCTCGAGCGTCATCGCGGAAACGACGCAGATTCTGTGTCTCTCGAAGTAGATCGAAATAACTCTTCACCAGCTGCGGATCCCATAAGGGTTGAAAGGTATGTTCGTAAACCGCCAAGCCTTCGCGCACCGCGCCGCGCCGATAGGCCATCAGAGCATCTGCCTCGACCGGAAAAGCCTGATCATCCGGAAATTCCTTGCGGTAGTCGGAGATTAGTGCCGTCGCTGCTGAATAATCTTTTTGCGTGATGAGGAATTCCATGAATCTGCCGTAAAGAGACTGTTCAGCCGGATAGCGCTTGATCCACGAGCGGTACTGCGAGGCTGAGAGGTTCTCAGGCAGGGCTTGCGCGTGGATGATCGCAAAAATGCGTTCGTAAGCCCGCCAGGAGCGTTGCTGCGACGGTGGGAGGAGATCTTCGGCGGCAGTGCCTGGGGCAACAGAGACGAGCGACAGGACCCTGATCTCATCCAAGGGGCGAAGCCGGCGGCGATAGAAATCAGCAAGTGTTAGTTGAGATTCGATCCTATCCGGAGAGTTCTCAACGAAAGCTTTCCAATCGGACTCAGCGGCGGAGAAATCGAGAGTTTGCTCATCGACCAGAGCACGCAAAGCATAGAGTTCGGCATTCCGCGGCTGCGACTTGAGCAAGTCAGTCAAGGCGATTCGCGATTCGGCGGGAGGACGGCGAAAAGCAACCGCGGCTTTCGGCAGCGACATCATTCGAAAGAACACAGCTTCAACAGCGCTCTTTGCTTCGATATTGCGAATCCACGACGGTAGTTCCCCCACGGCAGCGATCGAACCGATAAGAGCGATGACGGCTGCAGTCAACGCCACATATCGAACGCGTGAGGCGTGCG
Organism: uncultured Acidobacteriota bacterium; assembly: GCA_963712365.1. Classification (GTDB taxonomy): domain Bacteria; phylum Acidobacteriota; class Terriglobia; order Terriglobales; family Acidobacteriaceae; genus Sulfotelmatobacter. The sequence continues at coordinate 957,185 of CAVQHO010000011.1, read as the reverse complement.
ATTCAAGGAAGTACTTCAATTTGCACCTCCTCGGTACCGATGTTGTGCGCGACGTCTTCCGCGGTCACAGTCAGTTTGTAGGTGCCGGGAATTGTCTGATTCGGAATCTGCAGCGTGCCGGAGTTCGCTGAGACAGCGGAATCCCACCGGAGAGCGACCGGGTCAGCGCCGTTCATACGAGCGATAAGGGTTCGCGTCGTATCTGAAGCGCTCACTTTCAGAATGACGCTCTCACCTCGTGGAACACGCTTGCGGTCGAGCTTGACACGAACTACAGGTGGCTTGCTGGCAATGACGAAGGTTTTGGACTCCCGGTAGGTGTGACCTTCACGATCGCGAAGGATTAAACGAACGGTGTAGGTGCCATCTTGCATGTCGGAAGGCGCAAGGAATCGGGTCTGCCAAACCTCCTCGGAGGAAAGATGACGAAGTGGTTGGACGAGTCCGAAGGGAAAGAGGGCAACGACCGACACGATCGACTCGTCCGTCTTCACGCGGAGGATAGGATCACCGGGCCGTATCACTCTTGGCCGCAACAAGGAACGAGGGACTGCAAGGAAAGAAGTATAGGGCGTAACAAATTTGAATTGACGCGAGAGACGTATGATTTCATCGATCGTCGCGCGGTCTTCGCCGTCACGCTCGATCTTGGCCAGCAAGCTGTCGACGCGCGCCCTGGCCCAGAGGCGCGGAAGTTGTGGGTGATCGAGGGACACCTTCGGCAGATTTGTCTTCTCTGAGAGTTCGACGGGCTCACCGTCCCGCATACCACGAACGTGAAATGACACGCTGTCCTGCGGCTTCTGATAGCGACCGACCCAAGACGCAATCGATCCAGAAAACGTCGAGGCCTGCAAGGGATACACGTCGTCGACTGCGCTGTCAGGAGCGACGGTCAGACCAAGTTTTCCGACGGGACTGCGGCCGAATTTTGAGAGAAAGGACTCGAGCTTGAACTCAATGGGCTCGGTGGAGAGGACGTGCTCCAGCACTCCGTCTTGCTGCGCGAGCATGCGGAACAGCGGAAGGTTAGCGTCGTCGCCGACTGCGAAGATATACATGCGAGGGCGCTGGTTCTCAGGGAGCCGCTGCCATTTCGCCGAGTAGCCGGCGAGGATCTTGCTGTTTTGAATGGCACCGCGAGTCGCGCCGCCGTCGCTGAGAATCACCAGATAGCTATTGCTGGCCGCAGGTGACGCAGCCTGGTCGAGTCCGGCGTTGAGAGCGCGCTCAATGTCGGTGCCACCGCGGAGACGACTCGATCGCACAGTGTCGATGGCTTGCTGGATCTCTTTGGGAGTCGCGGCGGAAAGCGGCACTGTCTGCGCTTCAGTGTTAAAGAGGACGAGGCTGAAATGGTCCTGCGGCTTCAGGGTATGCAGTAGTGTTTCAAGGGCCTGATAACTACGTTCCAGTTTGTCCCACTGCATCGATAGCGACGTATCGAAGAGAACAATCACGCTCTTGGGAGCGGCGCTCGAAGCGTCTGTAGTGGTTGGATTCGGTCCGAAGCCCAGGAGTGCCTGCGCCTCGAAGAATCCGGAATTGTTCGAGTGGCGGGCGGCAGCAGTGTCAGTGGGTGACGGCTGGACTGGGTCCGGACTTCGATAGGTGAGGAGCTGAAGATTGTCGCCTTCGCTGGGATCGAGGTCATAGGTCGTAACGAAGTCCTCAGTGAGATCGACATTCTGGCCTTCGAAGCGTCCTTTTACGGAGTGCGGAGTGTTTTCGTCGATGATGAGCGGGAATTTTCCGGCCGGGGCGTTGAAGTTGCGGATGGCGTGTGCCGAATGCAATTCAAAATCAATTCGCAGGTGCGCCGCGGATTGTCTCGAGTAGGCATCGGGATGAAACGGCAGCGCAAAATAGGATTTTAGGTTCTCGACGGGAATGGATTCGTGATACTCGATCTCCAACCGTTTCGTGCCCCAGGCTGGAATCGGCGTGATGCGGGCGCTGAAGACCGAGGTGCGCTTCGCTTCCTCCGAACCGCGTTCGCCCATCTGCAGCAGGCCGGGATCGACCGCCTGCCGCTTGAGCTGGTTGTAAATTTCTTCGGCACGCTTTCGCTCAAGGATCACGGCGGGCAGCCGTACTGGACCATCCCACGTGGCAAAATCGGAGATCGTCGCCTGCGAGGGAAGAGCGAAAACGTAATTCCCTTCTTCGATGTGGCTGGTGTGGTTTGCAAAAATCTGGCGGACGAAGACTCGCGCGTCGCCATTATCAATTCGTACCGTAACCTCCATCTCTTCGAGCGAGAGGATCGCCGGATCGGGTTGCTGCTTGTCCCGCGGGATCAGCACGCCGGAATCAGCGAAGAGCATGGTCGAAACTAGTCCGATCATCCAGAGCATGGAAACTTTCCTCATGGATGCAACCTCTGCTCCGCGATGCGGACAAGACCGTTGTCGGTGCCGATGTAGATGTAGCCGCTTGTCGCGGTGAAAGCGGTTATGTTCAGAGACGGTAGGCCGCCGCGAATCACCGACCACCGGCCGGACCGACGGTCGTAGAGATAGATTCCCTGCCCGAGTGTGCCGGCTAGAACGTAGTGCGCTGTGACGAGCATGGCGTTGGGATTAATGTTGAGTGGCTCGGATGCGACATCGAATGTGTGGAATCGTCCGGATTCGTCCAAGGAGAGGACGCCCGCCCCGTATGTACCCACCATCCACTGGTTGTCGACGCGCGTCACCGCGGTAATCCAGTTATGTTTCAGTCCCGAGGTGGACGTCGTGTAGTTCACTTGCACGGCACCTTGCTGAAGTTGGGAGAGGCCGCCAAGGGTTCCGGCAAGCAGTTCGTCGCCAGAGGCGCCGAGCGCGTAAATGTGGTTGTTCACCAAGCCGTGGAAGGCGTACATGCTGCGAGCGCCCGCGGAATCGAGAAACGTGAGACCTGCTGGGGTCGCTAGAGCAAGGCCTCCACGATAGTCGACAACGTCGGTTACGTGATCTGCAATCAGGCCATCGGAGCGCGTGAGGACTTGTTGCACGTCACCGGATTCATTGAAGCGGACCAGGCCATTCGCGGTCGCCACATCGACGGCAGTCGACTTGGATTCCGGCAATATGCGATTCACGCAGAATACGTGCTCATCTTCAATGTGACGCGGGCGCCCACCGGTTGCTGGAATCAGGTCGAGACCGCGATCGAAGAATCCGACCCAGACTTGACCGCTGCGATCGGCGGCGAGGGCGGAAATGTTGCGATCCGACAAGGATGACGAGCCCGCGCCCAACACGGGCTCCCATGCAAACCCGTGAGCGAAGACTTGCGAAAAAGCCCTGTACGCGCGACCGCAAACACTGCATTGTCGGACGCAAATAGTTGATGGACTTCCTGCAAGTCGCGGGGCTGATTCACGCTTGGTCCGAAACGTTTGCTTACTAGCGGAATGCCAATGACTCCCTGATCTTCAGAGCCGATATAAAGCTCAGCCGGAGTAGCCAACAGAGAAGTGGCGAAGACACCCGGCGCTAAGACGCGCGAGAAGCGGCCAGCCGTAAACACGGCGACGCCGGTTGCCGTACCCACATAGGTCGAATCGCCACATATCGCGAGAGACTGGACCTGTTCATCGGGCAGCCCAGCGGCAACAGAGAAAGACTCAATCTGTCCGGCATGGTAATGAAGGACGCCACCAGTCAGCGTTCCGATCCACAGATCGGACTCGCTTTCCAGCTAACGACGTGACGTAGACCGCGGCGAGCAGTGGATGAAGCGGGAGATACGCTTTCCGTCGTAAAGCAGGACTCCGCGTTTCTTTGTTCCGAAGAGCAGATGGCCGGAGGCTGTGGGCAGCATCGTGGTGATCGATCGAGCTTCGGGATCCGAAGTGAGAATCTGCCGAAAGTCGTGTCCGTTGAATGCGAGAATGCCAGCACTCTCGGTGCTAATAAGGAGCTCAGGTTCCCGAGAATCCGCGAGAATGCCGGAGGCTAGTGCAAGGAGCGGGGATGCGGGCAGCTGGATGCCCGCAGAGTATTGATGAAGCAACGAGCCATGGGAGTCGTACTCGGTCAGGCCCGCGGGCCCAGCCAGATAAAGGTGATCCTGAAACTGGGCTGCTGCGTGAAAGACTTGGGGAGAGCTGACGACCTCGAAACCGGGATTGGGAGGAACTACATAAGGTTGAGCAACGAAGCGGCAGTTCGTTTCTTGCCAAAACTTCATCGGCCGCGGAGTGAACAGCCGCGGAAGTTCGCCAGAGTACCGCTATTCCGATCAGCATGGCAGCTGCTGCGAACGCAGCAAGGGCCGACCGAAGAACGAATTTCGCAGTTCGACTCATAGTAATTTGGCGGAACGGGTGAACTATAAACCTGCCCCCCGGCCCTGCAAATACCTAAGCAGGCTTTGCGCCAAACCGAACTTGGCGATCAATAAAGGACTTGGATCGAGCATGCGGATTTGAGCCAATGTGTGGGTTGCGAGACACTGTATGGGCGGCGACACAGCCCGATGGATAGCGGCTGCATCCAACTTGATAGGCTTGTTGCATCGTTCCCCCGGTTACAATGGCGGCGGGTCAAATTTCAGGACTTGGGGGTGTTGCGGCTCCGGAGAATGGCGCTGCTTGCGGCTTCCGGTAGCAGCCTTACGGACTGTCAGATGACAGAATTTTGACTTTGACCTTATGCGCTCGAAGCTCTTTCTGAAATTGGCCGCGACTGCCGTGCTCGTCCCGGTTGCCGCGGGGATGGCTGCCGGACAAGGTACGAAGCTGGTAAGCCTGGACCAAGCCATCGAATTGGCTCTAGCTCATAACCATGCCCTGAAGGCGACTCGAACCCAGATCCAGCAGAATGAAGCGCAGGAAATTACCGCCAACTTGCGGCCCAATCCGGTGTTCGGAGTGGATTCCCAGTTCGTGCCGTTTTTCAGTCCGCAAGATTTTTCCGGCGAAAACCTGAATCAGACTCAGCAGTTCGACGTCGGTCTGAGTTACCTCTTCGAACGCGGGCATAAACGGCAACGCCGTCTGCAAGCCGCCCGCGATGCCACCGCGGTAACGCGAGCGCAAGTTGCCGACGCCGAACGTACTTTGGCGTTCGATGTGGGCCAGCAGTTCGTCAGCGTGCTGCTGGCGGAATCGACGCTGCAGTTCGCCGAGCAGGATTTGAAAGGCTTCCAGCAGACAGTCGACATCAGCCAGGAACAATTCAAAGCCGGATTCATTGGAGAAGGCGACTATCTTAAGATCAAGCTTCAGCTGCTGCAATTTCAGACAGACGTGTCGTCGGCCAGACTGGCGAAGGTGCAAGCGTTGACTGGACTTCGAGCCCTGCTTGGCTACGAAACGGTTCCGGCCGACTTTGACGTTGTCGGCGACTTGGCTTACCAGCCGCTAAAAGGCAATCTGGAGGACCTTCAGGCCAGGCAATGAAGGAGCGGCCCGACTTTCGCGCGGCGGAATTAGGAGTAACAGCGGCGAACAGCCAGATATTGCTGGCGAAAGCGAATAGTAAGGTGGACGTCAACGGCACTTACGATTTCAGCCACGTGGCCGGAGAAAAAAGTGCCTCGATTTTTGCAAATTTCCCGCTTGCCGATTTTCGACCGCAACCAGGGCGAAATAGCGCGAACGAGATATGCGTTGACCCAAGCGAAGAACAGCAGCGATCGGCGAGTGACACGGTGCTTTCCGACGTGGGAAACGCCTACGCCGCAGTCCGAAGTAACGACGAAGTGGTGCAGCTCTATACTTCCGGCTATTTGAAACAAGCGCAGGATTCGCGCGATATCAGTGAATATGCATATAAGCGTGGCGCCGCGAGTCTTCTCGATTTTCTGGATGCGGAACGCAGCTACCGATCCACGCAACTGGCATACCGCCAGGCTCTGGCCGCATACATGACGGCCATGGAGCAACTGAAGGAAGCGATGGGATCGAGGAATTTACCATGAGGTTTCGGGGAAAAATTTTCTGAGAGCGACTGGTCCGTGCTCGTCATTACGTGGTCGGAATGTCGATCGCGTGCGAGCGGGAACCGATTGCCTCGGCAAACTACAAGCCGACAAAGGTGCGGAGCTTTTCACGATTCCAAGCGATCAGATGTCACATGTCCAGGTATTCGATGTACAGCCGACAACCCTGACCAGGACTCTACGACTCACGGGCACGGTTGCGTACAACGGATTTCATACGATTCCTGTGATTTCGCAGGTGAGCGGTCCCGTTAACCGGATTGTCGTTGTGCCTGGACAACATGTGCATCAAGGTGATCCGCTGCTGTTCGTGGCCAGTCCCGACTATTCTCAGCTTCGAACGAATTATCTGAAAGCCAAAGATGCATACACTCTGGCGCAGAAGTCGTACGCACGAGCCAAAGATCTGTACGACCACAAAGCAATCGCGGAGCAAACCCTGGAGCAGGCGCAATCTGCCGAGACACAAGCGGGCGGAGACCTAGTGTCAGCCATGGCCGCGCTCAAGGTTCTGGGAATCACAGATCCCGACGAGCTGGTGAAAAGTCCGCCTCGTTTGAGGTCCCAGTGAAGGCGCCGATATCGGGAAGTGGTGGAACAAGACATCGCTGCCGGACAACTTCTGCAAACGGGAGCAACCCAGTGCTTCATGATTTCCGATACCAATACCGTGTGGGTGCTGGTGAATGTTTATCAAAAGGATTTGCCGTATGTGCGTGTTGGAGATCAGGTGACAATTCAGACCGACACCTATCCGCAGGTCTTCCATGGCCGGATCGCCTACGTTGCAGCATCGCTCGATCCCAACACGCGGACACTGCAAGCGCGAATCGAGACCAATAATCCCGGGCGAAAAGCTGAAAAAGGATATGTACGTTACCGCTGCCGTGAATGCCGGAACGATCAAGAATGCCATCGCAGTGCCGGATGCGGCGATTCTGCGGGACAACGAAAACCAGCCCTTTGTGTATGCGGCATCGTCTTCGAACCAATTTGGCAGGCGTTCCGTCACGGTGGGGGATAGTTCGGATGGGAAGACTGAAATCACCAGTGGATTGAAATCCGGCGATCGCGTGATCGGAGACGGCAGTCTCTTCCTGCAATTTGCGAATTCTCTGCAGCGCTAGAGTCGCAGTAACGAATATCTACGAGTGAAGGGTGACGCTCAACGCGTCTGAATGATCCATCGAATTGTCCAAGCGGCTCTGCGGCAACGATTTCTAGTGCTGGTGTTGACCGCTTTCATCACGGTCGCGGGAATCCTGTCATTTCAGCGCATGCCCGTGGATGCGTATCCTGATCTCTCTCCCCCGCAAGTCGAGATCATCACGCAATGGCCGGATCACGCCGCCGAAGAAGTTGAGCGCCTCGTCTCCCTGCCACTGGAAATCGAGATGAACGGCGTTCCTCACATGGCGGTGATGCGCTCGATTTCGCTGTATGGCCTTTCTGACATCCGACTGACGTTTGAGGACAGCACGAACGATTATTTCGCGCGGCAGGTTGTCTTCGAACGACTCGGCCAAGCGACTCTTCCGACGGGCGTTACGCCCAGCATGGCGCCGCTTTTCAGTCCGAGTGGATTGGTGTATCGCTATGTACTGGAAAGTCCGGATCGAACTCCGCAGGAATTGAAAACCATTGAGGACTGGGTCGTCGAGCGTGCGTATCGCTCGGTTCGCGGAGTGGCGGACGATTCAGGATTCGGCGGCACCACAATGCAGTACCAGGTGCTCCTCGATCCATCCCGGATTTACGGGTATCACCTGACGGTTCCGCAAGTGGCGGCTGCGCTGACCGCTAATAATGCGAATGCGGGAGGCGGATTTTATTCTCAAGGCGGCCAGTTCTATTACGTGCGTGGAATCGGGCTGGTTCGGAATACCGAGGATATCGAGAACATCGTTGTCGGGGCAAACAAAGGCGCGCCGATTCGAGTCCGTGATATCGGCGAAGTCACCATTGGGCACGCGCCAAGGCTGGGGGAATTCGGATTTCAAAAGAATGACGATGCCGTGGAAGGCGTCATCCTGATGCGAAGGGGAGAGCAGACTCAGGATGTGCTAAAAGGCGTGCAGGCCAAAACAGAAGAATTGAACCGCCACATTCTTCCGCCCGACGTCAAGGTTCATCCTTTTTACGATCGCAGTGACCTGGTCGCCCTCACCACGGACACAGTCGAGAACAATCTGCTTCGCGGCATGGTGCTTGTGCTCATCGTGCTGATTTTCTTCCTGGTAAGTTTCCGGGCTGCGGTCATTGTCGCAGTCACGATTCCTCTCTCCCTGTTGTTTGCGTTCATCGTTTTGCACGCGCACGATGTTGCCGCGAATTTGCTGTCCATCGGAGCAATCGATTTCGGGATCGTGATCGATGGCGCCGTGGTGATGATCGAAAACATCTACCGGGAACTGGCCTTGCGCGAAGGACAGGAATACAAACTCAACGATGTAATTCTGGCGGCAGCTAAGGACGTCGACCGTCCGATCTTCTATTCAGTGGCGGTCATCCTGGCGGGATATCTGCCCATCTACGCGCTGACAGGACCAGCGGGCAAACTGTTCCACCCGATGGCTGAGACTATGTCGTTCGCCTTAGTCGGCGCGCTCATCCTTACGCTGACGCTTGTTCCAGTGCTCGCCTCCTATTGGTTCCGAGGCGGCGTGCGTGAAAAGTCGAATCGCGTATTCGAGTGGATGAAGGGTAAGTATGCAACTCAACTGGACTGGGCTCTGGATCGCCCGAGAGACAACGATCGTCATTGCGTCGCTGATTTTTGGCGCGACGTTGTTGCTCATTCCATTCATTGGCGGGGAGTTCATGCCTCACCTGGATGAGGGCGCGTTATGGGTTCGCGCGACGATGCCATACACGATTTCGTTTGAAGAGGCGGGAAAAATTGCGCCGCAAATACGCAACATCCTGATGTCCTATCCGCAGGTGACGGTTGTGGGATCCGAGCTTGGGCGTCCTGACGACGGCACGGATCCGACTGGCTTCTTCAACTGCGAATTTTACATCGGACTTAAGCCTTATAAAGACAAAGCGTGGCAGGGCGACGTGAGGAACAAGCAAGAGCTCACCGATTCTTTGAGCAAGAAGTTCGCCGCATTCCCTGGGATCATTTTCAACTACACCCAACCCGCAGAGGACGCGGTCGATGAAGCGTTAACCGGTCTGAAGAGTTCGCTCGCCGTAAAGATTTACGGAGATGACCTGAGCGTTCTACAAGACAAGGCAATCCAGATCAAGAACACTCTCGCGAGCGTGCCGGGCTTCACAATCTGACAGTCGTAAGAGAGCTTGGACAGCCGAGCCTGCTGGTGGACGTAGATCGAAATAAAATTGCGCGCTATGGAGTGAATGTAGCGGATGTGGAAGCCGTGATTTCGGCTGCCGTCGGCGGACAGGCCGTCACGCAAGTCATCCAGGGAGAAAAGCTGTTTGACCTCGTGGTCAGAATGCAGCCGCAATTCCGCAGCAGCGCAAGCGAGATCGGAAATCTGCTGGTGGGCACGCCTGACGGACAGCAAGTTCCTCTCGCCCAACTCGCCGATATCAAACAAGGAAACGGAGCATCCTTTATTTATCGCGAGAATAATTCGCGCTATATCGGAGTCCAGTACAGCATCGAAGGACGCGACCTGGAAAGAGCTGTGCGAGACGGGCAGGCAGCAGTCAATAAGGCCATACATCTTCCCCAGGGCTACCTGATGGATTGGGGCGGCGAATACAGCCAGTTCCTCGAAGCAAGATCGCAGATGTATTTCATCGGACCGCTCGCGATCGTCTTGATCTTCGTGATCCTCTTCGCGCTGTACGGCAACTTCAAATTTCCGGTGACGATCGCTCTCGGCGTCGTATGACCGAACCTGTAGGCGCGTTCGTGGCGCTTAAGCTGACGCATACTCCGTTCAGTGTTTCTTCCGTACTGGGACTATTGGCGCTCCTCGGAGTATCGGTGGAAACTGCGGTCATTCTCGTCTCGTACATCAACAAGTTAAGGCTGGAAGGTTTGGGAATTCGCGACGGCGACGCGAGAGGCATCGTTGCTGCGGCTTCGTCCGATCATGATGACGGCACTTGTGGCGTGTTTGGGATTACTGCCGGCCGCACTATCGACGGGCATTGGTTCAGATACTCAAAAGCCTTTTGCCATTGTCATTGTTGCGGGACTAATTTCCAGACTGTTCATCGGATTTTTTGTAAATCCTGTGCTCTACGAAATGGTCGCTCGCGAAGGCGACGTTCTGCAGATTTGATTCATCGCCCAATTTTTGCAACCTCTCTGAAGCGATGCGCATCGAGCAATGGTCTGCACTCCGCTCTCAACAATCCCTACAGTCTAAAAAGAATTACACAGAATTTGTTTCAACGTTGTGACACTGCGGCTTCGTGACTGCCGCGGCGTTATGGCGATGCGTAGCATTTCAACAATCCTTCGGATCTGGTATTTCGACAGAGGAATTTGGTCGCCTTGTCACTCAACAGCATCGATTGGCCGCGTTCAAGAATTTACAAAACATTACGTGATCGGTGAGTCTGCCGAGATCCTTCTACTTAATTTCGTATCCCTTCTCCGAGAAATCATGAACTCCGCGACTCACATAACCCTAAACAATTCTGCTTTCAAAGACACGCTTAGAGTTGCGCAAACGCTGTTATGGAAGCGCATTTGCCTTAGTTCTTGCATACCATTTTCGCGGCATTGGGCTTAACACGATACATAGGAAAGACATCGTCTCTGTCTAGCCGGTCCGGTGGTAACAAGGAGAAAGTGATGAAATGTTTTTTCAGCGTCAAGATTTATTTCGTAATGGCGCTAGCGACTCTGCTGTTCGGTTCGAGTTTCGCTGCGGCACAGGGAATCACGACTGGCTCTATCGCTGGTGTGGTTCAAGATCCGCAGGGAGCGGTCGTACCGAACGCGACGGTCACGGTTACGCATCTCGCGACAAATCGCGTATTTCGTGCGCAGACTACGTCAGCCGGAATCATTGCACTGCGCGACTTGCCGACCGGAACCTACGATCTGAAGATTGAGGCGACGAATTTTCGCGCCTTCGAGTCAAAGAATTTAGGCGTAAGCGTGGGCAAAGAAACGAGCCTGGGCGAGGTGGTACTGCAGCTCGGCTCGTCCAGCGAAACGGTGACCGTAGAAGGCACGGCACCGCTGATCGAGGCCACGACCGATCAAATCTCGGACACCTTCGGTACAGAGAAGATCACCAGCTTGCCGATGGGAAATTCATTTGATTCCCTCGCGCTGTTCTTGCCGGGCGTAGCGTCGGTAGGTGACGCCAGCTTCAGCAACAACAACGGCGCCGAAATGTCGATCAATGGGCTGCGCGCTCGCGCCAACAACTTCCAGATCGACGGACAGAGCAACAACGACAACTCGATTGCGGGTCCGTCGATTTTCTTTGGCAACCAGGATGCGATTTCCGAAATGCAGGTAGTCACCAACTATGACGCCGAGTTCGGACGCAATACCGGAGCCGTCATCAACTACGTGACGAAGTCGGGTACGAATGCGTTTCACGGAACGGCCTACGAATTTTGGCAGGGTTCGAAGTTCGATTCGCTGGAGAACAACGAAAAGAATCCGCTGCTCGGATTCTGCCTGCCGGGACAGAACGCGGCCACGGATGGTTGCATCGCGCCGAAGGTTCCCGGTTTTGTGGACAACCGCTTTGGTGGAACCGTAGGCGGACCCGATCAAGAAGGACAGGATCTGGTTCTTCGGTTCGGCGAATCTTGAGCGGCAACGCTTTGAAGGATCGCCTGCGTCAACAGGAAATGGCGTCGTACCTACTCCGAATGGCGATGCACAACTCGCCGCCGCGTTTCCGAACAGCCCAATCGGCCTGATTGAGAGCACCATCGGCCCGAATGCTGTCGCTGCCGGAAATCCGACGTTCACGAATGTCAATAATGTGCTTGTCACGGACGAGATCGACCCTAGCACGGGCTCGGCGTTCACCTGTGACCCGGCACAGGGCCTTTAGGAACTAAGCCGTGCGTACCGGTTGAAATGGGATCGCTCACTCGCTTTGTCCCCGGCGCCGTTCAACGACTACGAGGCGACTGGACGAGTCGACTTCAAAGTCACGGAGAAAGATAACTTCTTCGCGCGTTACGTCTACCAGAAGACCTTCAACGGCGGCGTTAATTTCGGGAACGGCATCCAGGTAGGCGACTGGCAAGTCATTCCGGGCCTGAGCCAGCAAATTGGTTTGGACTGGACTCGCACTTTCAACAACGCATTCGTGAATCAGGTACGCTTCAGCTATTCACGATCCAGCAGCTTTTTCAACGAGCAGTCGTTCTCGAGTTGCAATCAGAACAATCCAACGGCTTGTCCGACGGACATGGTCCTGGTCGGAGGAGCTCCGCAAGACACCGTAAGCTTTGGCGTTGGCGCCGGGTTCCCACAGGGACGAGTCATCAATGTTTACCAGCTTCAGGACAACGCTTCGATTCTGAAGGGACAACATACGCTCAAGTTCGGCGCGGAAGTCGATCAGCAACGCTCGCCCAACGTGTACCTGCCTGAAAACAACGGCGTGTTCGTCTATTCCTCGTTTAACGACGTGATCGCGAATACTCCGTTCCTCACACAGATCGCCCTAGGCAGCCCGACTCTCCCCTTCAAAGAGTGGGATTTGGGCTTCTACTTCCAGGACAACTGGAGAATCAAGAGCAACCTGACCCTGAATCTGGGAATGCGATGGGATTGGTATCAGCAAGCCATCAACCTGCTGCACGATCAGAGCGTACAACAGCAGACCGGCTCCGATCCGATATGGTCAACCTCACTGCCATTGAGTGCGACCACGGTGCCGTCGGTTCCCCAGGCCTTGAAAAATTTCGCCCCAGTAGTGGGATTTGCTTGGACACCCCACTTCATGAGCGGTTTGCTGGGCGTGGACAAAACCGTGATCCGCGGCGGATTCCGCATCGCCTACGACCCTGCTTTCTACAACATGTTTCTGAACGTAGCGACAGGCGCGCCTAAGGTCAATCTTGCGACTCTGGGTCCGACTAGCCGCGCAGGCATCCTGTAGGAATTCCTTCAGCAGGAGCGTTCGGCACGCAGATCATTCCTGCGCTTGCGCCCCTAGCGGCCGGAGGTGATCCGGGATTCGCCAGCCAGATCCAAGTACCGCATAACTTCCATAATCCTTACACGGAGCAGTGGAACTTCGGAATCCAGCACTCGTTCACCCCGAAAGTTGTCGCGGAGGTGCGCTACGTTGGCAATCACGCAGTCGGACAATTCCAGGAACTCAATGGAAATCCGGCGTTGCAACCTCTCATCGATGCGGGCTTCAGCAACTTGATTCCCGCTGGGATAACGCCCTGCACCGATCCAAACGCTCCTGGAGGAGCTGCAGGTCTTGGCTTCGCGAACTGCAATTTCAGCAACGTCATCAAGTACGCGAACACTGCTTCGTCCAATTACAACGGCCTGCAGAGCGAACTGCGAATCGCGAACTGGCATGGACTGAGCGCAACCGGGTCGTACACCTACAGCCACACCATCGACAACGCCAGCGAAGTATTCAGCACCCTCGCAGGCGGAAATACGCTGGCGTATGCGCAGAATCCGTTCAACACGGGTTCCGCAGAACGTGCGAACTCAGGCATTGATTTCCCGCACGTAGTCGGTGTCGCCCTCGTTTATGACATTCCCGCATTCAAGGCACAGCGTGGAGTGTTAGGCCATGTTCTCGGTGGTTGGCAGGTGAACACCACCTACCGGTACTCCAGCGGACAGCCGTACACGACCATTCAGCAATTCGTAAACGGAAGCCTATGCGATCCGGCCGGAAACTTCGGCGGATCGTTCGATCCTTGCCGTCCGATCGTAAGCAATCCGAGTGCGCCCTCTAGACACGGTCGGCACTTACGTTTGCAGCGGAACCACAGCTTCAACATGTGGTCTGCAAGATTTCGTGACGGGTGCGCCTATCTCGCCGAGCGCGGTGCGCTGGATTCAGAACACTCCAGACGCTGCCATCGTCTACGGCACACCGTTCGCCGGTGGCGCCCGAAACACGCTTCGCGGACAAAGCATAAGCACCGCCAATCTGGCGTTCTTCAAGAACATCCGCATTACGGAGAGGGTGACTGCCCAGTTCCAGGCACAAGCCTTCAACGTGTTGAACGTTCAGTTCCGCGGAGTTCCTGATCCAATTCTGGATGACGTCGCCACTGGCAGCTTCCAGAACACAAACTTCAACAGCAATGGTGGGCTGACGTTTGCCGGCAACATCATTACGGATGGAATCGGCCGCCGTCGCCTGCTGTTCGGGATGAAGTTGATTTTCTAACCGGAACTCTGGTTTGCGGGCGCCGGCTTCCATGGCGTCGCCCAAGAATCGGAAACTGCAAATTTCGGAACCTCTGGCCTCAGGGTAGCTATGCGGCAATCTTGCATAGCTGCCCTGAGTTATTTGGGGTGCCCAGCCGGTCGAATGAAAGAGATTTACCACCGAGGACATCAGGGTCGACGAAAGCCAGTGCCGCGAGGGAGATCTCGTCTGGCCTTGCCTCATCGTGACTAATGACTTTGTTTCAGTCGGGGAGCTGGATGCGGTCGGAATGCTTGTGCTCGCTCACGTGCTCTTCCGCCAAAACCTTCTCAAGCCAGTGAGCCTGGCGCTCCGCCACGGTCCTGTCGATAAAGTTGGGATCGTGCAGAATGATAAAAACCTCTCCACACCCGTCGCACCGCAAAGAGCCCATCTCCGCGAATCCACGGCTGCCCTCCTGCATATGCCCCCTCTTGATTGCCACTGCTCGCATCGGTTGAGATATTTTATCGAATCATTGCCGGTTCTTCACGGCGAGAGAGGCGTTTTCCCGACTGCGGACAGCACTAAAGTTTTGCTATGAAGTGAACGAACGTTTTCACGCGCAGAATCTACCAATTTGACTTTTTGATAGATCAAAACACAATCTTGCCAGCCAAGGGAGCAGGGATGGCTTTATCGGATGAGATTGCCGTTTGGCCTGCGTAAAAATGCGCCAACTTGGGAAGCTTCTGGAGAGTTGGCAGGACCGCGGGAGTCACGTGCGTGCCGAAAACGCTGAGCGATTCCAGTTGATCGAGGCTTGCTATCCCCTCGATCGTGGAGTCGCTGATCGCGGTGTTCACAAGACGAAGAACCCGCAGGTTTTTCATCGCACCAATGGAGGCGGACGACCGATCGGTGATCGAGGTCCGAGAAAAATCCGCCGCAGTGATATGTTCCGCCAGCGGCGCAAAGGCCGCTAAATCGTCGTCGCCGAACTTGCTGCCAAGGATCGATGCATTCAAGCGCAGATCGGCAGAGCCGCGTGATTCGTAT
Source organism: uncultured Acidobacteriota bacterium (assembly GCA_963712365.1). Lineage (GTDB taxonomy): Bacteria > Acidobacteriota > Terriglobia > Terriglobales > Acidobacteriaceae > Sulfotelmatobacter. Next base: position 941,895 of record CAVQHO010000011.1, on the reverse strand, counting down.
TCGAGGACATTGGGAAATTGCTTTTGTAACTGATCGAGCGGCGCAGCGATGGCAGATCGTATCTTTGCGACAGCAACAGAGTCAACGTCTTCGAACGTCACATCCGCCGCGGGGGGCCCAGACGCTACGCTGGTAGGCACGTCCTTGATTGCGTCCGCAGAAATCATGGCTGAGGCTCCGGCGGCAATCCAAAGTTGGATCACTTTCACCTCGTCTGCTGAAAGTGGTCGCTTGCTGTCTTTCGGCATGAAGTCATCATGATCGGGAGAAAGCATGATTCGACGAACCAGGTCGCTGCCCTGAACATTTCCTGCTCGCACCACCGGTCCATCTTTACCACCTCGCATTAACAAATCGTAGCTATCGACCCGCAGATTACCTTTGTGTTTTGTGGCTCCATGGCAGGTCACACAGCGTGACACGAGAACCGGCTGAATGCGTGCTCCGTAGAAGGTGTGCAGATCGACGCTGGCCGGAACCGGGTTGGTCACCCCAAGCACGCGGCGCAATCCGGCGGGCATGTATTCGGTAAGATGTTGTTCGCCCAAAGACAACTGTCCGCCGCGATAGCCCGTCCACGCCACAAGAATGCCGCCGCCGAGCAGCGCAACGGTATAGACAAAACCTGGTCCGCCTTCGCTTGTCCGCAAGAGCCAGCACAACCAGGCGAGGGCTGCGACGGAAATCCCACCCCACATGTGCTGTTGGATCAGCGGACCGGAATATCCGCCGCTTCGACCCAGACACCATCCAAGAATGACGGCAAATGTAGCGCTGATAGTGGCGCGCCAAGCACGAATTCTGCCGCTGGGCGCAGATACGCGAAACGACCGCTGAAGCGCAGCCGCCTCCAGAATCGGTACAAGAAGAAAGAGAGCAATAGGAAAGTGGACGACCAATGGATGAAAGCGGCCGATGAATTGGACCCATTCGGCGCGATCGCTTCCATCGGGTGGAGCGAAAATCGCTAGAAGTACGCGCAATCAAAATTAACGGTAACGTGAGCCAGACTGGACTGACTCGCACGAAGATGCGCTTCCCCAACAGCGTCATGAACGCGGCTCATCTTGGGCGACTTGAAGCAGGAGGTGCCATGCGTGCTCATGCCAGGATCTCGGCCACCACGCGAGCCGGCCTGACGGTGGTCAGTTTCTGCTCCAGGCCCTGAAAAGAGTAGTTGAGCTTGCGATGATCGAATCCAAGTAGATAGAGCATGGTCGCGTGCAGGTCGCGAATCTCGACGGGATCTTTCACGATCTCGTAACCCATCTCGTCGGTTTGGCCATGGGTGATTCCGGGCTTGACTCCGCCACCGGCCATCCAGATGGTGAACGCGCCGGGGTTGTGGTCTCTGCCCACATATTTCATCTCCTGGCCATTCCGGTTTTCCCGCATCGGCGTCCGGCCGAACTCTCCGCCCCAGACGACGAGGGTGTCCTCGAGCATGCCACGCTCTTTCAGATCGGCAAGCAACGCCGCAGTCGGTTGATCGACCTCGCGGCAACGATCGGCGAAGCCGAGATTCAGACGCTTCCTTCGCGTCAGCCCCGTGGGAATCCCATCCCCAGTGATAAAGCTGAATGAATCGCACGCCTCGCTCTGCCAAGCGGCGCGCGACCAGACAATTGTTGGCGAAACTGGACTCGCCCGGCTTCGATCCATATTTCGCGAGCACCGAAGCGGGCTCTTTCCGGATGTCCATGGCGTCAGTAGCATCCATTTGCATGCGAAACGCCAATTCGTATTGGGCGATGCGAGTAACAGTCTCGGGATTTCCAAACGCGGTATAGGTTTGCTGATTGATCTGATCGATCGCGTCCAGCATTCTGCGGCGCAGCGGGCGGGTCACTTGCGGCGGATTGTCCAGGTAGAGCACCGGTTCGCCGTGAGAACGGCATTGCACGCCCTGATAAACGCTTGGCAGGAAACCGGAACTCCAGAGCTGCTTGCCGCCGTCGGGCGACTTGCCTCCCGAGAGCAAGACGATGAATCCAGGCAGATTCTGGTTCTCGGTGCCAAGTCCATAAACGACCCACGAACCGAGCGAGGGATAGCCCAGGCGAGCGTTACCCGTGTGCACCAGCAGTTGCGCAGGTGCGTGATTGAACTGATCGGTGTGCATCGATTTGACGAAGCAGATGTCGTCGACGTGATTTTCAAGATGAGGCAGGCGATCGGATATCCAATGACCACTTTGTCCGACCTGGCGGAACGGATATTGCGATCCTAGAAGCTTGGGCACGCCGCTGATGAACGCGAAGCGTTTCCCCGCGAGAAACGATGCGGGACAATCCTGGCCATCGAGCCGCTTGAGGTCGGGCTTGTACTCGAACAAGTTCAAGCTGGCTGGGCGCCCCCGCCATGTGCAGATAAATGACGCGTCGAATTTTCGCAGCAAACTGAGGCGGCAGCGCGGAGAGCGGACTGGACGGGTCGCGTCTGAAGTCAAGCGCCGCGTCGTTGGCGGCGTTAGCATACTTTGCCAACGATGTTCCGACGAAGAGCGTTCCTAAGCCGCTGCCCAGCGTTCGCAGAAAATGCCGGCGCGTCTGTGCCTGGAGGATTGCTGTTTGCACTTCGGGATGGGTCTCGGCGGTGCGTTGCCTCCGCGACAAATCGTTCATACGGATTCTGGAATTCGACATAACAATCACCGAGTCAATGCGGCATCGAGATTTATCAGAACGCTGGCGACAGCGGTCATGGCGGCCAGTTCCCGGCTCGGCTGTTTCCGTCCGTTGGATGATACTTTCACCAGCTTCGGAACAACGGGATCCGCGAGAGCATCTTGGTACAGGCTGCGTAGTGTCGCGAGTTCTGCGTTCGTTGCATCGCGCGATAAAACCAAGCGTGCACCGCATTGCAGGCGTCCGTCAAGCGAGTCGTCGAACTTCATCATGCGGCGAGCAAGCGCCAGAGACGCTTCTTGATACACCGGGTCATTCAAGGTCACAAGAGCCTGAAGTGGCGTGTTCGTCGAAACACGGCGCGCCAAACTTACATCGTGGTCTGATGCGTCGAAGGTCAGAAAACTGGGGTAGCCGCTGGTACGCTTGATGAAGGTGTAAATGGCTCGACGGAAGCGATCAGGCCCAGTCGCATCCACCCACTTGCTGTCGTTATAGACAGAGTTCCAGACGCCTTCAGGCTGCGGGGGCATAACCGGAGGGCCGCCCATCTTGTCAGTCAACAATCCGCTGGCCATCAAAGCCTGGTCTCGTACCATTTCAGCAGTGAGCCTTTGTTGCGGACCACGCGCCAGAAGGCGATTGCGAGGATCCTTTTCGGTAAGCGCCGGCGTGGATTTCGCACTCTGCCGATAAGTGGCACTGGTGACCAGTTCGCGCAGAAGCGCCTTTATGTCCCAATGCAGGTCGTTCTGAAAATGAAGGGCTAGCCAGTCGAGCAATTCCGGATGACTCGGTTCTTCTCCAACGCTGCCAAAATTTTCCAGTGTCTCGACGATCCCGGTGCCGAAGAGCTGCTCCCAGTAGCGGTTCACTGCGGTGCGGGCGGTAAGTGGCTGTCCGGGCGCGAAAAACCATTTTGCAAACGTCAAGCGATTGCGAGGCGCGCCATCGGGAAGCTTCGGAAATATCGCGGGCACATCCGGACTGAAGCCCTGGGCCGATCTTCGTTAAGAAAGTTTCCCCGGTCGAACTCGCGAGTCTCGCGCTTGTCGTAGTCGGGTTCTTCGGCCATCACCGGAGTTTCAACGCTGGGAATCTTCGACAACTGGCGAGTGAGATCGGTAAGGTGCTCAAGATTGGCGGCGAACTCTGGGTCTTGAACTAATGTCGACCACGAGGGGTCGGAACTGGCAGCCAGACGTGCTCGTTTCACATGAGCTGGCTTGTCGGTGATATTTTCTGTCTGTATGAGTTCAACTTTGAGGCGACTGCCGGGAGCAAGCTGAATTGGCGAGGCCAAAACTCCGATCATCCAGCGCGTGCGAAACAGGTTAGGATTCGCAGCAAACTCACCGCGCTTTCTCTCGCCATCTGCCCTCGCCCCTGATGACACGGCGGTTTCCACTGCCTGGTTCAGATTTTCTTCAGAGTCTGAAAGGAAGTAGCGGAACTGGATCTTCTGCTGACGGCCATCTGGCTGGATGACCCAAACGTCGGTCTGATCAACGATGAATCCATCTTCGGGAGTATGTCGCGCAATCTCCGAGTTCATCGGCAAAACTTCAATCCGTAGCGCCGCGATCTTTGGAGCATCGACGGTTGCTGTCAGGTCATAGGCAGACTTGCCCGGAGTATTGGCGGCAGCGTACATCTCTCCATCGCGAATCTCAAAGGCAAGCGGCTTTTCCTTCGCTTTAGCAAGAGCGAGCTTTCGTGTTTCAGCAATGTAAGTGAGAATATCTTTGCGCTTTGCCTCTTTCTTCTTGTCCGAGATTTTTTCGTCCTTTACAGCCGCAAGCTCTCGCTCACTCTGACTGGCATCCCAACGAAGGGCGGGCGACTCGGCTGCGGAGGCCGCGGAAATGGGCGCTGCGCACCAATGCGCTGCAGCCTCAAGTTGGCGCCCTGTGTCTACGACGTGCCGCGTCAGCCCCGCGATCTCTTGCTGGAGACGCGCCGCTTCGGGATACTTCGTTTTGTCTTTCGGGACCCTTAGGACGGGGATGTCTTCTGGCAGGTCGGCGTCTCGGGAAGTATTGAAGAAAGCGAGAGACCTGTAGTATTCGGCGTGCCGAATGGGATCGTAAGGATGCGAATGACACTGAACACAGTTCATGGTGAGGCCGTTCAACACGGACCATGTAGTTGCAGAGCGGTCCATCGCGGCGACGAGCCGGAATTCCTCATCGTCCGTGCCGCCCTCGTCGTTGTTGGGAGTTTGGCGGTGAAATGAAGTTGCAATCTGATCTTCAAATGATGAATTGGGGATCAAATCGCCTGCCAGTTGGAGGATCACGAATTGGTCGTAAGGCACATTGCGATTGAACGCGTCCACCACCCAGTCGCGGTACGGCCACACTCCTGGACGATCTCGGTCGGCTTCGTAACCTTTACTGTCAGCATACCGCGCAAGGTCGAGCCAGAGGGCTGCCCAGCGCTCGCCGTAACGTGGAGAGGCCAACAAGCGATCTACCTGCTTCTCGTACGCATCTGGCGAAGGGTCGGCGAGATAGTTCGTCTGCTCTTCCAATGTGGGCGGAAGGCCGGTGAGATCGAGGGAGACACGTCGAAGGAGCGACGCCTTGTCGGCTTCTGTCGAGGGCTGCAATCCTTCCCTCTCCAATCTCGCGAGAATGAACCGGTCGAGTGGCCGCCGTGCCCAGCCGGAACGCTTCACCTCAGGCAATGGCTGCGGCTTCGGCGCTACGAATGCCCAGTGATCCTCCCATTTGGCGCCCTCCTTTATCCAGTCGCGGAGCAGGCCGATCTGCTGCGGAAGTAACGGGGCGGCATGATAGGGCATTCGGGCGTCGGGATCTTTCGAAGTGATCCGCTCCATCAATTCCGATTCGTCGGGCTTGCCGGGGACGATGGTGCGGCGCCCGGACTTCCCTGTTCCGAGGGCTTCCTCGCGAAAGATGAATGACACACCATTTTTCTGGCGAACGCCGCCGTGGCAAGGAACGCAATTCTGATTGAGGATGGGCCGGATGTCGCGGCTAAAGCTCACCTGACGATGGCTACCCAAATGGCCGAGCGAGAGAGTGCCACAGCCGACAGCGAGCCCGGCGGCAATGAGGCCGGTCCCGATTAGCGATCCCATGACCCATCGGCGATGGAAGGGCATGCCGTAGAGCATAACTCCATTTGGGACCAACATGGTGAACGTTCCCCGAAATACGGAAAGTCAAACCTGCGGCCTCTGTGCGGTTCAGCACAGGTGTTGAAGGTTAGGGTCTGAGGGACGAGATTTTCTGGAACTTTGACAGGAACCTTGTGTAGGATGCCGCCAGCAATCATTCAAGGAATCTGTTGTGTCCGTTTCAGTGCCCTTGACAAGGAGGCGCAAATGCACGCATCCGTCTCGCTTCGCCGCGCAGCTCGTCCACTCTCGATTTCGTCGATTTTCATCATCACGCTGGTACTTCCAGCAATCCTCCTCGCGCAAGCTTATTTCGGCACCGTCAGCGGCGTCCTCACCGATGCCACGGGCGCCGTGGTGCAGGGGGCGAAAGTGATCCTCACCGACCGCGATAAGGGTTTCAATTTCAATGCAACGTCCGATGACAGTGGACGATATCTCTTTCGCTCCATCCCGCCAGGCTCGTATTCAGTCTCGGCTGAAGCAAAAGGCTTCGATAAGGTATTCAGCAACATCAGGGTAGACGTGAATGAAAATGTGGCCGCAGACCTAAAGCTTAAGGTGGGTGGCGCAAGCCAAACCGTGCAGGTGTCGGCCGAAGGGCAGGCGGTTCAAACCGAGGATGCGGAAACCGGCCAGGTCGTGAATCGCAGGTTTATCAACAATCTTCCATTGATTGACCGGAACGTAATCGCTCTCACGTCCCTTGCGCCGGGCGTTACCGAAATGGACGATCAATGCGACGCGACCTGCACTGGTACCAACTTCGTTTCAAACGGCAGCCGCGGTTCGACTGCTGACATTCTCACAGACGGAGCTTCGGTGACGAACTCGGAACCGAACGGCGGTATCACGGCGGCGACTTATGTTCCGTCACCGGAAGCGATCGAAGAATTCAAGGTGCAGCAGACGAATTTCAGCGCGGAGTATGGATTTTCTGGAGCGTCTGTCGTCAACATGATCACCCGCTCGGGATCGAACAAGTTCCATGGAAGCGCGTACGAATTCTTTCGCGATGACAGTCTCGACGCGAACAACTGGTTCGCCAATCGAGCCGGGCAGCCCATCCCGCCACTACGACGTAACAATTACGGCTTCACGATCGGCGGGCCTATTATCAAGAACAAGACGTTCTTCTTCTTCGATTACGACCGCTTACGCAGTTCTGGGTTGAGCACAGCTCAATTCGGAGTACCCACGGACCTGATGCGTGCGGGCGATTTTGGAGAGGTGTGTGGCGCACAGGGTGGAACGTTCGATAGTACTGGATTGTGTAGCGTGGCTGCTGGCCAGATCTGGGACCCCTACACAGGAATGAACAATCCGAATGAGGGGGGCGCGGACCGCTCCGCTTTCATCCCGTACAACAATCTTGCCTTGTACACGAGCCCGGGCAGTGCTTTTCTCCCTGCCAATCTTCAACCGCCGAACGCGCCCGGCAACCTGATTGATCCCGTGGCGCAGAACATGCTGAACCTGTTTCCGGAACCGAACAATTCGCAGCAAGGGATTTACAACAACTGGTTTGGATCAGGGTCAAGTCAAAGCTTCAACGATCAATTTGACATTAAGGTCGACCACCGTTTCAACGAGAAGAACCTGGTCAGCGTGAAATTCTCGTACGAATACAACCATGGAAAGGGCCTCGACTGTTTCAAGAATTTCGCTGACCCCTGCCAGGGAGGTCCCGGATGGACCAACGCTCACCTGTTTGCAATTAACGATACGCATACGTTCAGCCCAAGCTTGCTGCTTAATGTGACGCTGGGCTTCACGCGGGGAGTATGGCATATCGACGCCTACAACCCTCATGGTGTCGACGATCCACTAGGCACGTTAGGATTTCCGTCTTACCTGCAGAGCAATGGTTTCGCGGGAGTCCCCGCCGTTTACCTCAGCACCTATGCGTCGAATGGTTCGACCAACATCGGAACGGATCCCTACGGCAACTACCGGCTGGGCCAGGACACAGGCCAACTGTCGGCCACGCTTGATAAGGTGCTTGGCAAGCACGATTTCAAGTTCGGCTTTGATGGCCGCATCCACCAGATCAACTACATTCAGACCAACGCTCCGGTCGGCGTCTTCAGCTTTGATGAGAACGGCACCTCCGCCTGTCCCAATGACATCGAGAACTGCGGGGGCGACGCCATGGCCAGCTTTCTGACAGGGACGATGAATGGCAACTCGTACTACGAAGTCCAGTTCCGCCCGGCAACTTCGAATTACCAGTATGGCTTTTTCGGCCAAGACAACTGGAAGGTAAACCAGAAGCTGACTTTAAATCTCGGACTGCGATATGACGTCACTCTGCCCCGGACCGATCGTTATAACCGGCAAAACTCCTTTGATGCAAACGTGCCGAGTCCGTTAAATGGCGGGAGCATCTCGTACAACGATCCTGTCACTGGCAGTCCCGTCACGGTGCCATTGACCGGCGGCGAGGTTTTTGCCACGCCGAACCAACGGACAAACTATGTGACCGATTGGAGCAATGTTCAGCCGCGTGTCGGCTTCGCGTACCAGTTCGCGCCGAAGATGGTCGTGCGCGGAGGCTACGGCATTTACTACGGACAGTCGCGATCAGGCGTCACCGGCGTCGTACCCTACGGAGGTCAAGGCTTCAACCAGTACACCAATGTCATCCCGACCTATCAGAACCATGGGGATACTCCGTACCTGCACCTGAACAATCCGTATCCGAACGGATTGATCCTGCCGGCGGGAAACGCGCTTGGATTGATGAACGATGTCGGATTCAACGCGAATGGCCCGCTTCGCACCGCGGCAGCGAACCGGACACCTTACGAGCAGAGCTGGAGTTTTGGGATCGAGCGCGAACTGCCGAGCAACATTTTGATCAACGCAGAATACATTGGCAAGAAAGGAACGCACCTTCCTTTCAGCGGGGCCAATCAGCTAAACATTCTTGGCCCGTGGGTAGAAAGCTTGCCAACGACGGCTGCCGACCCCGACAACCCATGCCAGCCGATTCTGACCATACCTTGCCTCAACAGTCAGGTTGATAACCCCTTCGCGGCAGTCATTACCGATCCGAACAGCACGCTGTCGAGCCCGCAAGTCGCATATTCTCAACTTCTGGTTCCTCATCCGCAGTTCACCGGGGTTGCGACCGAACCTGCAATGATTGCCAACTCCAGCTACAACGGGTTGCAATTGCTGGCCGAGAAGCGCTATTCCAACGGTCTGCAATTCCTGGTCACCTACACATGGTCAAAATCAATTGACGATTCGTCGAACGCGGACGATAACGTGACGTGGCTTGGCAGCTTCACCAGCTTGCAGGATCCAAACAAACCGGGGCTGGAGCGAAGTTTGTCGACATTCGACATTCCGCACGTCGTGCAGTTCAGCTACACCTACGATTTGCCATTCGGTCGGCACCGGGCAATGCTGGGCAACATGCCTCGCTGGGCCGACGCGATTATTGGTGGCTGGAAGACTAACGGCATTTGGCGTATTGCAGATGGCCGGCCACTGGCCTTCACACTCGCGGACGGGAATGCGATCCCAACCTACGGCGCAGTGCGGCCAAACATCAACGGAACGCCTAAGCGCAATCATGGCTCCGACTGGGTGGACAACTACTTTGCAGATAGCAGTATCTTCTCGCGCCCTGATGATTTCACTTTAGGAAATGCTCCGCGCACGCTGGGTAGTATCCGTTCGCCGTGGTCCTTTACCACGGATCTCTCGATCGCGAAGCAATTCACGCTGAAGGAGGAGATGAACCTGGAGTTCCGTCTGGAGGCGCGAAATGCATTCAATCATCCGGTGTTCGGCACTCCCGACACTAGCGTTGACGATATCGGAAACTTCGGTGTGATCTTCAACACAGCCGGCAACGGACCGCGCGAGATGCAACTGGCGGTGAAATTTAACTTCTAAGGAATTGTTACTCAACTAATTCCGGCGATCTTACCCTCTGCTGCGCGTACACTATTGCGTTCGTATGCCAGGAACGAAACTGTTCCTGGCGGACGCTGTCGTGCGAATGGACCATCCAACGAAACGATCTCATCGTTGAGCATCTACGCCAGGCTGCGTCGAATCTCAGGCAGCCAAGCGATCATGGCTTGCACCGTTTCCATTGGAACTGCCGGTCAAGCCTTGACGGAGTTGCTCCAGTTCGCCAGCCGCTTCCTTTATCTGTTCCGCATATTCGTAGCCTTGCTTTGGCAAGAACCCTCCAAACTTGCCAAGCAATTCGCGGGTGTTCTCCTCAATGACCAGGATGGAGGAACGGGCTTGATGATCGAGAGCGGAAGTCAGCCGACTGAGCTCGGAATCGCGTGTCACGAACAGCCGGTTGCTGTGGGCCACTCTCTTTTCGAGCCAATCTCCGTAATAGAAAATGAAGCCAAGCACACATGCGGTCAGCGCCAGCAGGCACGCGTTGGCGATTATCGATTCTGAGAAGGCCCTGCTCAATGAGTCGTTCTTAGCCTTTTCAAAGCCGGCAGACCGACTGCTCTCCATGGACGAGAGAGAGGCCAGCAGAGTACGGGCTTGATCCATATATTCCTTGCCTTCGTTCGTATTCACGAGGACGAAAGCGCGGTGGCGATACCCCTTTTGACGGAACGTAATGGTGCGCTCCATCTCAGACTGCTTCGAGGCTGCCAAAGTTTCCAGCTGCGTTTCTGCCGACTGTTCCTCTTCAGGCCGCTGAGAAAACGCGGTGCGGAGGCTGGCAAACTCGTTGCCAATCCTGCTTTTTGCCTCCATGTACGGCTGAAGGTACGACTCGTCGCCGGTCAACAGATAGCCGCGCTGCCCCGTCTCCATGTCCGTCAAAGCCTGGGCCACGGCGGCGATGTGAGCCTGGACGACCGGACCATCGGAAACGAGCGCCGACGTTTTTTCTATCTGCCTTAAGTGGCTTATAGCCAGATATGCATTCACAGCCGTGAATGCGAGTAGAGCAACCGCCGCTATGCGCAGGGCAGCCTTCCGGATCATTTTGGTTTTGCCTTCCTTTGTCGGAATGAGTCCTATCCTAGCGCAATCGAGCGAAATATCACTGCTTTATCGTGATTTGGTGCCCCATCAGAGATAATGCCGTCATGTTCAGGAGCTCGGATCAAGGGCGAGATCGTGGCCGAGTTCCTGCCTCCTTCGCGCGAACCGAAGATTGAGAAGCTCATCATTCTGTGCGACGGCATGCCTTCGATTCCGCGCAAGCAGCCGCTCGTGGAGTTTCTTTCGAGGAAAGGATTCTGGGTGATCTATCCGCGCTATCGCGGCGCATGGGAGAGTGCGGGGGAGTTTCTCGGAAGATCTCCGCATGAGGATATCCTGGATGTACTTGATGAATTGCCGAAAGGACTTCAAGACATTGCATTCGGGCGGCGCTTCGAGCTTTCCCCGGATCGTATTTTCGTCATCGGAGGAAGTTTCGGAGGTGCTGCGGCAATTCTTTCTACTCTCGACTCTCGAGTTTCGCGAGTAATTGCGAATTGCCCAGTCATCGACTGGGCCATCCTCGATCGTGCCGAGAAAACCGAGACGTCCCACAAGAACTATGCGGCGTATATCCGAGACGCTTTCGGGAATGCATACAGGCTCTCCGATGCGAACTGGAACAAGCTGCGCGTCGGCGATTTCTACAACCCGTGGCACCATCGCAGCGAAATCGCGGGCGCCAAGATCATGATTTTCCATGCCAAGGATGATCCGCATGTGCCCTATAGGATCAGCGCGAGATTTGCGAAGAAGACAGGTGCAATCTTCAAGTCGCTGAACCGAGGTGGGCATGTGAGTACGCAATACATCGTTCAGAAATATTGGGCGACCATCAAAAAGTTCTTCGATTCCGTGGACGGCTAGACCGCTATGTCGCGGCAGTTCATCGCGGACATCTCCAACTGTCCGATTGATGACATGAGCCTTCGTAATCTTCCGAGCGCCTAGCGCAGCCGCTATTCTGTTCGCCTGCTGACGCTACTCTTACTTTCATGACGATTTCTTTCGAATTTCTGCTTTCCTGGATTGCGCTTCACTGGCGAGTCGCCGTGACCGTGATCCTCATGTTAGCTGCACCAATCGTTGCTCGCTGCCTGGAGAGCGAAAAGACGCGGAACGCTCGAGCGCAGCGCAAACAGGCCCAGCAACTGCGTGCGCTTGCGGACAAAATCGTGAGCCATGCAAATAATGTTCACCAGCGGTTTCCAACGGGAGACGTGATTGTCAGCGAAGCGGATCTGGCTGAACAACTTCGCAATACGTCTGACGCCGTGACGACAGCCCTCAACTTGCTGCTCGACGAACAGAAGGTCCAACGCGCCCCGCTAAATGGATATTGGAAGCTGAATGCGAAAGAGCCATCCGAGGCCTGAGCGCAGTGTCAAAGTGCAGTACCTTACCCTTGCCGGCTAAATGATCTAATCGCCATCGTGCCGTCCAACCATCTGGCCCCTCAAATTCTCAAGAAGATCTTTCGCCGATACATCCAGAAAAGAATCAGCCAGAAAGTCAGCATGACCAGGAAACCGTGCAGAACCTGTTCCAGCGGCTGTCCTGCGATTGCTGAGATCAAGCCACCGGCGTGGCGATCCAGAGCATCGCTAACGAACCCTGCCATTGTCCAGCTCATTACGTAGACGGCAATCGAGTTCATCCCGATAACCAGAAGCGGGAATGCCCACCGTCGCCAACCCTTCCAGTCCATCAACGCATAAAGTCCGGCGAGGATCAGCAGCACCCAGCCTCCGCTGTAGAGTGTGTACGACGGCGTCCACACTCTCTTCACGATCGGGCAAATTCCAAGCCACTGACAGACGAGTCCGATCACGAGCAATCCGGCTCCCGCAATTGCGAGGCCCTGCAACTTCTTCTCTTTTGATCTGTTGCCTTTGAGCCACTCACCCGCCAGCAAACCCAGGATCATCGTTCCAAGCGTCGGGATGAAACTCAGCGTGGACCATCCGCCTTCATTGAAGACAAAGGGCGACTCTCTAGGAAATAGGTTTAAGAACCAGACATCAAATGCCCAGGAAAGATTCGAATTCTTATTCCAGTGAGAGAAAAATCCTGTGTAGAGATGATGCCAATCTTGAGGAACTCCAACACGGGCATAGTCGAATTGCGGTCCCGGCGCTGGATAAATCACGAACGCGGCCCAGAAACAAATCAAGATCAGTACCAGCGTCACCACCTGGGTGCGCACTCGCGTGAACCCCAGAAGAAACAGGAAGACGTATCCGAGACCGATTTGCGTGAGCGTGTCTTCAAATGTGAAGTAAGTGTGATCAGACTTGAGAGAGCGGAGAAAAATTCCCAGGAAGATGAGAATGAGCGCGCGCCGAACCGCGTGGCCCAGCATGGCTCCGAAACTCTGTCCTTTGAGTTTCCGGCTCGCGATAGAGAACGGAAGCGCCGCTCCCACCAGAAAAGAGAAGGCGGGCTGGATCAGATCATGTAGCGAGCACCCTTGCCACTCCACATGCTGTGTGTTGAACGCGATCACACTCCACACGGCACTGTGCGGAAATGATCGAGCCACCTCGGGCAGCCGCATCTGTTCCCCGAGCATTAGCGCCATTACCAGTCCGCGGAAAGCATCGAGCGAACCCAGGCGGGTAGCGGCCTCGGGCCTGGATACGGACTGGCGTACTACGCTTGCTTCGATGGGATTTTCAAGCTGAGCAGCTTCGGTCATCACCGGCTCCTGAGCACCGCGTCAAGTGTTACCTCCTAAACCGCAAAACCAGCCGACTGCGGACGCACGTTAAACTTACCGCGAGTAAAATCCGGAAATTTTTGTGAAGAGCCGTTCTGCGCCACAGATTTTTCGCTCAACGGAGTGGGACAGCTCCAAGCAGCAGCATCGTAGACATCGATGTCAGGTACGAGACCCCGTTTTAGGCAATCCATCAGCCTGTAGTTCATGACGTAATCCATTCCGCCATGGCCGCCCATCTTGCGTGCAAGTTCTCCGGTTGTTTTCCATAGCGGGTGCTCGTACTTCTCTTTGAATGCGTCGAGTGATTCCCAGTCTTCCTTCTTTGGACCATCGACAAACACACGAGGAGGATAGTCGGCGAATGCTCCCTTCGTTCCCGTAACCGAGTTGAGCCGGCTGTAGGGACGAGGATTGACCACATCGTGCTGTAGAAGGATCGTGCAGCCCTTTACCGTCTTTATGATGCTCGTGTTCATGTCGCCGCAGATGTACTTCTCTGCGCGCTTCGGGTCTCCGTCGGCAAAGTTCGCCTTGACGTAGGCCGACAGTGAGGCTTCGCGCGAACTCACCGAGACCATATAGTCGAAGCGGTCGCCGCGATGGATATCCATATAGTGGGCAACGGGCCCCAAGCCGTGCGTCGGATAGAGATTGCCATCACGTTTCATGTGCGGAAATCGCCGCCAAAGGCCTTCTCCCTCGCTCGACGTCAATATGCCGCGCAGGTCGTGGAGGTAGGCGGCTTCACCATGGGTGATTTGGCCGAAGACGCCGTCGCGCACCATGCCCAAAACCATCATTTCGGTGGCGCCGTAACAGCAGTTTTCGAGGATCACACAATGCTTGCGTGTCGACTCGGAAGTGTCGACCAGTTCCCAACACTCCTCGAGCGTTGAGCATGCTGGAACTTCGACGGCAGCATGCTTGCCGTTTTTCATGGCGCTCACCGCCATAGGAACGTGCCAGTTCCAGGGAGTCGCAACGTAAACGATGTCGAGATCGAGTTTGGTGAGGTTCTCAAAATCCCGCTCGCCCTTGCTGAAGCCGGCCGGCTCCGGCTGTCCCGCAGCGGTGACCGCCTTCTGCGCCTTCGCGACTTTTTCTGGCACGAGATCGCAGATCGCCTTGACCTCAACCTTTTCGACTGCGAGCAAATCTTCGAGCAAGCTGGAGCCTCTTCCCCCGACACCGATAATTCCGAGACGCACACGGTCATGAGCTTCAAAAGGAACACCGATCATGGTCGCGTTGTCAGATTTCGGGGCGGCAACAGCTATGTCGCGACCGAGCATGTCAGAGGCAATGAGAAGTCCCGCGCCGCCGACCGCAGTGCTTTTCACAAAATTTCGTCGCGAAATGTCTTTGGGTTTGTTGTCCATGAGTCTCCCTGGCGTTCATCGGCTGGTTGCTCTTCTGCCGATGGACGTAATCCTACAGTTTTTTCTCGAGATTCGTTACTCGGTCACGCGCAGTCTCGCAGGGTGAAAACGGGCGAGCTTGCTACCCGCATAACGGAGACACCGTATACCCGAACTCAACGGAATGTCGCAGTAGAGGTGCCGTGAGCAGGCAGTATGGTGCGGGCCCAAGCTGCAAACATGTTCCAGTCGCAAAGAAGTATCGGCCCTACAGTGCGTACGAGGGCGCCTTAGAGACATGAACGCCGAAAAGTGACGCTCAGCGTATTACAGCGCGATCCGCGAGCGAGGAGAGCGAGCGCGAAGAGCGTGCCTCTCCGCTCGCAGCGCACTGTGAACAAAGCCAACTTCTATGCGGCTTTACCGCGCAGTGCGGTCTTCACGCCTTTATCCCAATCTGTAGAAGCGATTACCGCCAATTCATTGGCGGCTTGGCCATAGAAGAAAGCAGCCTCCGATTCGTCGCTAAAACCGTACAGGACCGGCGCGAGCGCAGCTTTCGTCGCCTGCACTGCATCCAGCGTGCCGTGGAGCTTGAAGTTGATGGGTCTCCTTCCGTTACCGGAATAATCTGTGAGCAAAGACACTCCGGCTACCATGCCGGCGTTTACGAAAGCAGCCGCGGCCGGGCGCCACTTTCCACGCGAGGAAAACCACACGCCTAACACCGCGAAGTAACCGGTGACAGCGACGTCTAGCCAGGCATGAACGCTCGGTGAAATCAGCTTTGGGCTTTTGCGAAATAGGTCGGGAATTGTCCCTTCGTTAATTTGGATTGCCATGTCTCTTTTCTCCTGATCGTCTGCATTTGAGCGCGCGGTTAGGCGGCGCGCCTGATAGTTGGCTGTTTGCCTTGTTCGGTAGCAGGCTTCCCCGTAAGTGAGTTCGGGGCATTTAGATTCGCTCCGTGGTCCACCCCTACTCCAAGGCGATCGACCAACTCTCCACCAAGCCATGCCGTAACAAGTGCAATCACTACTCCGATGAACGAACACCCCAGAGCTGTGCCCGAAGGATTGTCAGGTGCCGCACGCCGCAACCACCAACTCACGGCAAAGAGCAGGACAACGACAAGGTTCCCTCCGCCATGCCATAGACCGATATATCGGGCGCGTGTCCCAGTGGGAATTGCCAGCCAGTCCATCAATCCGAATGGCGCTGATACCAATCCGCCTATGATTCCTGCCACGATCATCCAGTAGGCTACCTGGAACAGGGATGGCATGCTTCTAACCAATGCAACGATGTCGAAAATCACCGCAGTCGCCAGCAAGCCGAGCGGAAATACGATCAACATAGGGTGTATTGGATGTCCAAGAAATTTCGCTCTGCTTTCCATAGGGTCCTCCAATCGCTTTCATGTTCCTTCTTGCAGATACCGCAAACTCCCGTGCTATTTCACAGCAGATCCGCCCCGGTATAGTTGTCCTTCAACAACTCGGCCTCAGCCGAGCCCCAAAGTACCGTGCCGGGATTTGGATGGTGTCACCGCCTAAAAGGTGGCTATTCTGACTCTCAAATAGACAAAGCAGGTTTGAAAGAGTTGGCTTATCAAGCCGTGCGCCAATCCCTATGTACGAGTGCGTACACAAAAGCTTTGACGGAGGAGAATGACTAGAAGCAATGCAGTTGTAAATACACAGAATGGAAACTGCGCCGTTATTGGATTCGTTCTTCGTGTGGCCATGTTTCTGCATCAAAAGTCCGAGGGTTATATGAGCGATCCCTTGGCGACATACCTACATGACCATCTTGCGGGAGCGGTGCATGCAATCGAAACTCTGAAGACGATGCGTGATCGTCAAAAGAACACTCCGGTGGGAGAGTTCGCACATAAGTTATTGAAGGAGATAGAAGAGGATCAGGAGACTCTGAAGAGCCTAGCTGACAAAATCGGTGCGGGGTCGACTACTGCGAAGGAAATGGCCACTTGGCTCGCCGAGAAGGCTAGCAGGCTGAAGTTGACGCACGAATCGAACAAGTCGCTCGGCACCTTTGAGGCACTTGAGTTTCTGGAGGTAGGTATTTACGGCAAATGGGCACTCTGGCGGGCACTTGAAATCGCAGCCCGCAGCGAACCGCGACTCCAAGGAGTGGATTTCAAACGGTTGGCAGCAAGGGCTGAGGAACAGCGACTCGCGGTCGATGAGCGCCGCTTAGATGCCGCACCCCAAGCCTTGCGACGTGAAGCTGCGTAATATCAGCAGTTAGACGGACAGACGCTAGCCACGAAAATGTCAACCGTGCCGGGAACCGGGTCTAGGCTGCCCGACCGCGCATTTCAGCGATTCGTTTTTTATCTTCGAAAGCAGCCGTCCTTTTATCTTCATTTTCTATGATCCAGTTCACTTCTCCTCCCATCAGGACGGCGAATCCAGTCATGTACAACCAAAGCATAAGGATGATGACGGCACCGAGCGATCCATAGGTTGCACTGTAGCTATTGAAGAAATGTAAATACACGCGAAACGCCAACGAACTCAAAAGCCACAATACGACACCGGCCGCCGCTCCCGGGGTCACCCAATACCATTTCCGTTCATCCAGGTTGGGCGCGAAGTAATACACCATGGAGAATGAAAGGAACATGGCGCCGAACGACACTGGCCACTGCAATACCTTCCACGAGATCTCAAATGCGTTTCCGAGGCCAACACGAGTAGTGATCGCTTCGCCAATCTTGCCTCCATACAGAACAAGTATCAGGGCGACGATAATCAACGTGGCCAAAGAAACTGTCAATCCGACGACAGTGAGTTTCTGCTTCCACCACGGTCGTGACTCGCGCACGCCGTAGATAATATTTAGCGAATCGAGCACCGCGCCCATCCCGCCGGACGCCGCCCACAGAGCACTAACGATGCCAGCCGCCAGCTTGATCCCTGAGCTGTGTTTGAACGTTTGGTTGACGACGTTTTGCACCAGAGCTGATGCCGATCCCGGCGCGAGTCGTCCGAGCGCTGTCACAACACTGTCGCGCAGCTGGGAACCTTGGGCCGCGAACAGTCCAACCAGGGAAATCAAAAACAAGATCATGGGAAACAAGGCAAGAAGAAAGTAGTAGGACAACGATGCAGAGCGGGTAGACAGTTCGTCTTCATCTAGCTTGTGGATGGCGAGTTGCGCTAGCTTAAGAGGGGTCAGGCCGCCAAGCTTCCAGAGAGAAGGCATCATACCTTAAGCTGCTTCGGAGCCGTGTGCTTCTTTTTTTGCAGAGGAAGTCTTTTTCGGAAACTTCGTTAAGCTTCCAACGACGGTCATGAAAACACCTTGCCCCACAAAGAATCCTCTCTCGGCATCGCTTTCAAAGGCCATGAATTCGGGCATGCTCGCTGTCATGGCTGCCAGTCCCATATCGATTTCTCCGTGGAGACGATAGCTGATCAATTTCTGAACTCCTCCGGGATAATCCGTCATCAGCCCGACGGCCAGTTTCGTTGCTCCACAAACCAATGAACCTAGCGCAGCGCGCTTGCTCCTAGACCAAAAGAGACCAGCTCCAACTAGGAAAGACGCGATGCTGCAGTAGTCGAGAACAGCATGAGTCTTTGGTGACAACGCGCGAGGAAGAGGACGGGAGACTACCTTAGCGAGACTGTTCATTATGGGCATACTTGATTCTCCATCTCCAGTTTTAGGCTCGCTCTGTACTTTGACGCCTGAACATCCCGCCGGCGCTGAAGCCCATGCCCATCGCGATGAGAGACGACGCCACTGCGACTGCGGTGAAGTGCTCCCGCACATTATTCTTCACATCCATGTATTCGCGTCCAGCGGCTACTTTGGCCCTGAGGTCTTCCGCCGTCGCGTGCATTCGATGGCGTTGTTCGATAGCTTGAAGCTCGAGGTTCTCCAGGGAAGTCGAACCTTTGATCTCTTGAGTCATAGTTCGTTTTTTACCTCTCTCTGGAACCAATCTTTATCCGCTTTGAGCACGTCTAGTGTCCTTTTCGGAATGAGTGTTTTCAATTCCAGTTCGCGCTTCGCCAAGTATCCCGCAATGACCCCGACTATCGCCCAAACGATGGCGACGCTTCCGAATCCGAAAACCCAACGAAAAGTGTTGCCTTCCAAAAGGGAGGCAACGACCGCAACCAGAGCCATTGTGATCAAGAGGTACGCCGTTATGATCATCACGAGCGCAAGCCCTAGGAGCGGAACTGCGATTTTCAAGCGAGCACTCTTCTCGCGCGTCTCTTCCTTGAGCATCTGGAAGCGCGTCTGAACAAATTCCACAAGTTCAGACTTCAAATCCGAAGCGATGGCTGCGACGCCCTTCTCATTGTCGATACTTCTATGTATTGTCACGGGATCCTAAAACTCGCGCCAACATTCCTAGCACGAACGCTGTGCCTGCAATTGCAGCCAATAACTCCAGCGGATGATCTTCTTTCGTCTGCCTGGCGCGTTTATTCACCAGTCGCAGGAAGTTTCGGCTCGCGCCTGCGGCATCGTGATACCGATCGGCCAACTTCTCCCCTATCTGACTGGAAAAGTCAGCGACTGATTGGATGGATTGACCTGTCGTGAAAGCAAGATGTTCGAGTCCACTTATCCTATGCTCGCTGGTCCCGGTGGAGGAACGAACGTTGAGCACAGCCGGATCTCCATTGTCGTGATTGATAGGGTTGTCAGGGATTGCCTGAACATCTAATGCAGCGGAAGGTTGAGCCATGTTGTACTTCCCCAAGTGTTGCAACTTCTGATGTCGCCCGTACCTGAAGTGTTGGCGGGTGAAAGGCTTCGGGGTCTATTTTTTCCCGCCAACGACCTGCCCATGCGCCAGCGCCGCCACGAGGGAAACTCCACCCAGAATGTTGCCCAAAACAGTGGGGAAGAAGAATCGCGTGAAATAACTTCCCAGCGGCAAGTTGCCAGTTACAACTAGGAAAAACACATTGGTGGAACCCGCGATGATGTGGCTGAGGCTGGCAATGCTGATTAGGTATGTGATGATCAAAATAGTCAGCACGCGCGAGGACCCGGCATTCGGCAACATCCACACCATGAGGGCTATCAGCCAGCCGGCGAAAACTGCGCGCATCAATATCGTCCAGAATCCTGGACCGATGTGCGCCTGGGAGAGTTCCAGCATGGCCCGCTGCAAAGCAGGGTCCAAAAAATGTACTCTTCCGACCGTTAAAGCAAAGAGGAACGTTCCCAACACATTGGTGGAGAGCACAATCGTCCACAGCCGAACCACTTTTGTCAGGGTTTCGACGTCCTTGTGCAGCAACAGAGGCAAAACTACCGTCAATGTATTTTCGGTGTAAAGCTGCTGGCGCCCGAGGATCACAACCAGAAACCCAATCGAGTATCCCGCATGGGAAACCAACAAACGCCACTGTCGATCCGGAAGGTACGAGAACAGGGCCGCTTCGGCCAGCAAAGAGAAACCCATGGAAAGTCCGGCTGCCAAGCCCGACCACGCCAATGCCACCGCGGGCCGCTCCAGTTCATCTTCACCCTCAAGTCGAACCGCTTCGTAGACGACGTGCGCGCCCAGCGCGACGCGTTCCTTTACCTTGACGGCTTCTTCAAGACTTGAAACAGGACTTTCCGGATCCTCTACGATTTCCTGCGCTGCTTTTGAGGAGCTAGGCATGCCCTACTTGGAGTGCAATGAACGGGATTGCAGTTGCAAGGCGATCAGGCGGGAGACACTTGTTGCTACACCCCGGCGGTATATCGCCGGGGTATAGCGAACGGTCCTAGCTGGCACGAGGCATGGGTTTATCAGTCTTTTGGTAGTCTGCGCTTTTTTCGCCGGTCGAGGAAACCTGTTGGGCGCCCGTGCGCTCCAAAATATCCTTGGCGCGCGTGGTCCATTCCGAATTGTCGGAATGCACCGAGAGGAGAATACCGCCCTCTTTGACTCGACCCTCATAACGTACCGCCTCGTATTCCGGAATTCCCATGCCGACGAGAGCTCCCGTTAGTCCTCCAACGGCTCCGCCGACGCCTGCGCCCGCCAAGGCGGCCATGATCGGACCAGCCGCAATGAAAGGACCTAGACCAGGTATGGCAAGCGCACCGATTCCTGCTAGCCAACCGAGTCCGCCTCCGAGAACTGCGCCCGTTCCAGCGCCGGCAGTAGCACCCTCGGGAGCTTTCGTATTCTTCTGGTGAGCAAAGTCCTTCGTTCCCTCATTCTCAGGGAACAGCGCCGAGATATCAGTATTTCGAAAGCCTGCCGCCTTGAGGGCGTCGACACCATTCCCGGCGTCTGCCTCAGTCAAATAAATCCCGAAAACTGCTGTATTTTTTCCTGCCATAAGTTAAATCTCCTTTGTGATTTGGCCTCATTACTGCTTCATTTTGACGTCTATTTGACTGCTTACCTTACCTTCGCCGGCTACTTCGGCGGCCTTCGCTTCGATCGCTTTCTTGTCGTCTTCCGAGCGCACGGGGCCTTTTAATGTCACCATCCCGCCTTTTGTGATGACCTTGATGTTGTGTGCATACGACGAAAGAGATTTGTCGTCTACGATCGCTTTGCGAATTCTTTGCGTGATCTCGCGATCGCCGGCGTTGTCTTTCTGTTGATCGGCGGTAGGCTGGCTTGCATTTCGGTCTCGCTCATTGACTTTGGTGTTGTCGGCTTGCGGACTAGTCGATTGAGTCGAATCCTGCGCGGTCGCGAGCCCCGCCAAGCCGAGCATGATGCCGCCGAGCAGGATCGGGCTCAGCAAACTTCCAAAACGAAATTTCATTCGGGTCCCTCCCTTATCGTTATTGTTTCGTGCCTTCCATACTGCTTTGCCCTCGCCTTTACGTGCAGACGTGGAAGCTTACTACCGTCATGCTGCACGCCGGCCCAGGACGAAGTGCAGGATGAAAGAGATCACGGCAAAAACCAGCAGCAAGTGGATGAGCCCACCGGCGGCATGAAACACCGTGAATCCACCTAACCAGGCGATCAGCAACACCACAGCTAGAATTGTCCAAATGCTCATTCGGTATACCTCCCGTTCAATATGTTCAGTCTGTTATCGGCAAAGTCGTTGTGGCCGCAAGCAGTACTGTGGTGCCAATGCAAATCGGAAGGTTGCATCAAAGGAAAATAGTCGAACGTAGCTACGCGCTCAGATCTCGTAAATCTGAGTCACCTGGACGACACGGCACGTTGGGAGAGGCTGACCTAGGGCGAATCGGGTGATGTTCAGGGAAGAGACAGTAGTGACTCTGAGGCCAATCTGCGCGATAGCAACCGCATTGATTGAGGGAACATCCAACGAAGCCGACAAGAGGATTGGAAGGTTATTTCGGATGAAATTGAAGACGGCCATTATTTTCGGTTTAGCAGTCATCGGGGTTGGATTTGTAGTCGCGTGGCAATTCGGACGAAGGCCGAGACCCCTTGAGATCACCAGCGACGACCTAGGATTTCGCGAGGTCTCTGAAGAGGAGCTGGCGTCGGATCATCTACTGGACCTGAACACCGCTACCGAAGAGGACCTGTTGCGGATTGGACTGGACAAAGCAGAGGTCGCACAAATTGCAGACAACCGACCTTACCGAAATAAACTCGACCTGTTGTCTCGCATGGTTATACCGGAAGGGACTTATAACGCAATCAAGCATCAGATCGGCGTCGCAAGAGCCACGGAACCTGTCAAGCTTCCTAGTTGAGAATTCCAAGTCGCCAAACCCGCCCATCAGGATCGCGAACGGGGCGGCCGCACGATTCGACGACCTAATCTACTCGCCCCCTCAGTACCGTCATTGATGCCGCCGGAAGCATGAATTGCTCCGTCCCTGGCGGAAGAACGGAACGGGCCGCAGGGCCGTCGGGATCGGCGTAACCATCTCTCAACGCGGGGTGCCATCTGTATTGTTCTTTTCCAAACGTAATGCGCGCAACCGGGCCGGCAAAGGAACGATCTTTTTTCGCGTCATCATCGTGGAACTGGATGGTGATGGTGTGAGGATTGTCATAGTCCTTGTTGATTAACATCAGCGACCATTGGCCATCAGGACGAAGCACTGCATAGGCAGTTACAAGAACGTGACCCTCCTTGTCTTTGATATCACTCGCGGCATGGAACAGGCGATGCTCCGCATCCTTCGGTTCAGCCCACTCCTGGGTCAGCATCTGCGCGGCGAAAAATTGCGACGTTCGTTGTTTGATCAGCCAGTTATGGTCTGTAGTGAACATATGATAGGTACCCCAACTATTCGAGCAAGCCGGATGGGGAGTCGAGTACGGAAGCGCATGATGGTAGTACGACGCTTTGCCGCCGGCAGTCAGAAATGCCGGGAAAGTTTCGCCGAGCCACAAGGCCCCGAAGACGTCCACGGCTACATCTCCGCCCGGCGCATTGGTTTCCGTGTCAAACATGGGAACCCCCTCAGGGAGTCCGTCGTCACGCCACACCTGCACAATGTGCGTCAGGATCTCCGGTTCCTTGAAGAGATTGCTCCATGGCCCCTGGCAGGTCCCGTCGTAATAAGGATAGTGTTCGTAGGACATGAATGACAGATCCGACAGCCGGTCATGTGACTTCAAATAAGAGAGAAAGCGCTTAAACCATGAAGTCTCGCCTGCTGCATTGGGCCAGAATTTGATGTCTTCGCTGACTCCCTCGAAAACCGGTCCTCCGAGCTTCAAGTTCGGATCCACCTTGTGCAGAGCGGTCGCCCATTGCAAGTACAACGTTGCATAGTCCTCGGGCGCAAAGTACTGGCCATCTGGCTCTTCCCCCATCTCAACATAAGAGATCGGATATCCCCTCTTTTCGACATATGCGATCTGCGCGGCTGAATCTTCGGGCGTTCCATACAGCAGCGCGACCGGGATCATCGCCGGGAGACCGCGCGTGAGTCCGCTGGTGTAGAAGAGGTCGAGCCCTACTTGGTCTCCGGACTCCATGCGATCAGGAATGACGTAGAGATCGCTGGGTTCATGCCACGGATCGATCGACGAACTGTAGGTGAAAGTCTGCGCCTGGCCTGGAACGTGGTAAAGAAGATCCTGGAATGATCCGTTCTGCGTAGTTCCCAGATAAACCTCTTTGATCGCATATCCCACGCAATTCCGGCGGTCCCCTTTACCATGGGTATCACACGTGTTTGAGGATTCCGTCATCAGCACGCGCACAAATTTCGCAGCCACAGGGACTGGAGAAAGTTGCAGGGTCACGGTTCCTCCCCTCCCGTCCGAAATCGAACCTGCCGGAAAGTCTTTCCACTCGCCATTATCCGGCTCATCGATCGCATCGCCGCTGCCCAACCAATACTGAACCTTGTAAGTGCGTGCATACGGCTCCGCCCAGGCGATGCGAATGGCAGTAACGATCTGTCGCTCCGCCAACTTGATTGCTATCCACTGCGGATGCGCGCTGTCGTCCTCTCCTGTGAATGGTTTCGTCAAATACGGATTGCTTTTCCAGTATGTGTTTACGTCTCCGTCATCCAACCGCGAATAGCCGTCAAACTCGGCGCCACTATTGCGTGTAACGCCGCGATGCGGCAGCGAGTATCCGAAGGAATGACGAATCATGTCCTTGGTGGGCGTCGCATCACCGACAAAATACCCCTTATCAGCAGGATCACTCCACTTCCCCTCCGGATTCCAGTGCCAGGCCTGAACAAATAATTCGGTGTTCTGGCGATATGTGATTGGGCCCCAGCCTGCCTCGAGCACCTGTTTTATCTGGTCCGGCCTGAAGAAAATGTCGGTGGTATTGCTGGGGATGCGGTCGAGCGTTGTCCCCAGCGCCTGAATCGGACTGAACGTATTGGCTACATGGCTGGGCGTCGCATCGATCTTCACCGTTTGCGACCGGGCGCACACTACCAGAACCAAAAGCGCGATTGCCGACCACGTGACATGAATTTTCCTGGAACGAGAACGGACCAGCGCCATGAATCTCTCCTGAGCCAGACTAAGGTCTTCTTTTTATCATGCCCGCGACCTCACGCAGCGTGTTGACGGTTTCCTCAGGAAGTCGCCCGCTTGTGTCGGGAGAGAGATTCAGCAGCAAGTTCGCGTTCCGCTTGCGACAGTCTGAATATTCGCGTGCAATCTTGTCCGCACTCTGAATCGTAAATCCAGAACGCCAGAACCAACTATTCATAGGAGGCATGGGCTTATACGGCGGACCCGTCGGTAGCCACGCCTCCATCGGCATGTAATAAGTCTTTCCTTCGAAGGTAACGTGGGGGTCGTGGCCCTCAGGCGGCGGCAGTTGATCCTCACCGTTGACTACATCCGTCGGCCAGCTTTTCGGCTCGCATACGCGCCCCAGGTTTCTTTTGCTTTGATAGTAAGCCTGATTCATCACCACGATTCCGCGCGGGCTGTATTTCTTAATCAACTCATACACTTCCCAACGCTGATCGTTTGAGAGCTTCCAGGTGATGTCGAGCAGTTGGTAGAACGTGTCCGGATATCTACTGTGCAATTCCGTTAGCTGTTGCTTGATCAGCTTGTAATAACCCTCTTGCACTGGGATGTCCCAATCGAACTTCCCTTCGTTGTGCGGATCGAGGATGCAGTAATAGAACCCATGCTTGAGTCCGTATTCTTTGCATGCACCGACGAACGAGGCCACAACGTCCGTCTTGTTCGGGCTTGCGGCGACGTCGTAGTCGTAGTCCTTGGCGTCCCAAAGGCAGAAGCCCGACATATGTTTCGCAGTGAGCACCGCGTAGCGTGCGCCCAGTTCATGTGCGACGCGAATCCATTGCCGCACGTCGAGATTTGTTGGATTGTACGTGCTCGCAGGCACGCTGCCGGTTTCGTAATCGTTCCCTGTAAAAGTGTTCATGCTGAAGTGGAACGACACCCCGAATTGCAAGGTCTCAAATTCGCGCAACGCGTCCGTACGATCGTTAGCAGGTTCGATCCACCCACGAGAAGCTGCACTAATGCGCGGCCACAAAAGAGCCGAGGATGACGCCGCTAAGGCTTTGGCGAATTCGCGGCGATTCATTCTGATCCTTTGAGGGCAAAGGCGACATAAACGCCACCTGATGGCGATTTGGTGTCTTTGCCGCCCCCTGCGGCTATCACCACATACTGGCGGCCGCTCGATTCATAGGTGATAGGCGTGGCGTTTCCGGAGTAAGAGAGCGTCGTCTGCCACAATAACTCCCCGGTCGATTTATCAAAAACGCGGAACTTCTTGTCATAGTTGGTCGCACCAATGAACAACAGACCGCCAGCGGTAACGATGGGCCCACCGTAATTTTCGCTCCCCGTGTTCTTCATTCCTTGATCGGCAAGTTCGGGATACTCGCCCAACGGAACTTTCCACGCATACTCTCCCGTGTTGAGGTTAATTGCATTCAGTGTTCCCCAGGGCGGGGCGATCGCGGGATAACGCCCAGATTCCAGAAATCTGGTGTATCCGGAGAAGCGGTACCGCATGAGCGGCGGAGCAGGTTGGCCCGAGGACAATTCTTTATTCTCGCCCTCGCTTACGAAATTAACCAAAGCGTTAACTTCTTCCGCCGTGAGATTAGGAAAGGCAGGCATCCGACCTTTACCCTTCTGAATTCGCTCTTTAATCTGTTCCTGCGTCATGCGGTCACGAACGCCCACCAGCGACGGGAATAGTGGAGGCGAGCCTTTCATGTCGTCGCGATGACAGATCGTGCATTGACTCTGATACACGCCTTTGCCGCTCAGCGGGTTGGTGGTGTTCTCCGCGAGTTCGACCGCCCATGCCATCTCATTCGAGTTAACGTAGAGAATTCCTGTGTCCGGATCAAAGGCCGGACCTCCCCACTCTGCCCCGCCATCAAATCCTGGAAAGATGATGGTGTTCCTGCTGGTACTCAACGGAACGAACTGCCCCTCGCTGCGAAACGATCGAAGCTGTTCCAGTGCCCACTGGTGGGCTTCGGGAGTGCGGTTGGTCAGCATTTCTTCCGTTAAACGCTGGCGAGCATAGGGCGCAGGCTTGGTCGGAAGCGACTGCTCGGCGGCAGCCACTTCTCCCTTGAGTTCGCTCGGAGGATACTTGTGAGATTCGAGAGGAAACAGCGGCGTGCCATTCGCGCGATCGAACAGGTATACGAACCCCTGTTTGCTGGTTTGTGCCACTGCGTCAATGATTTTGCCTTCGTGCTTCACACTGACCAAAACCGGCGGTGAAGGAAAGTCGCGGTCCCAGATGTCGTGATGTACGCCCTGAAAGTGCCAAATGCGCTCTCCTGTTTCGGCGTTGAGCGCAAGCTCGCAGTTTGCAAATAAGTCATCGCCGAGCCGGTCACCTCCATAAAAATCGAACGCAGCCGAACCGGTGGGCACGTACACAACTCCGGTCTTCTGATCTACCGTCATTCCAGTCCAATTGTTCGCGCCACCGCTTTTTTGCCACTCATCTTTCGGCCACGTGTCGTAACCGAACTCGCCGGGATGCGGAATCGTGTGAAAGCCCCAGCGTTGCTTTCCGGTGCGAACGTCGTAGGCTCGAATGTCGCCGGGCAGCGCAGGCAAAGTTTCGGGCAGACGGCCACCGACAATGAGCAGATCCTTGTAGATAACAGCCGGACTCGTGAGGGCGAGAAAACTGCTGGCTACATCACGGCCAAGGCCCTCACGTAAATCGATGCGACCCTGATTGCCGAAGCTCGGCACTGGCCGCCCGGTCGCAGCGTCCAACTCATAAACGAAATTCATGACCCCGACAATGATCCGCCGGTCTTTGTTGTCCGGACTGGCCCAGTACGTGAGGCCGCGATCCGGCTGCGTGCCGGCGATCCCCGAATCGAATTTCCACTTCAGCTTGCCGGTCGCAGCGTCAAGAGCGAAAACTTTCTGCGATGGCGAAATCCCGTAGAGTACGCCGCCAACTTCGATCGGACTGGTCTGCAGGCCTCCGGTTTCACCGGTATCGTACGACCAAGCGACCTCAAGCTCCTTTATGTTGGACTTGTTGATCTGTTTTAGTGGCGAGTAATGGGTATTTTGAGAATCACCGCCATAGATCGGCCAATCTTGGGGAGGCTGAGGCGCCGCAGTTTGCGACTGCATCGGTAGGAGCCCAACCAGCAGAATGCAAAACCACCCGAATCCGACTGGAGTCATCGGCAAATTAGAACATAATCTTCAAGCTGAATTAAATGATTCGGGGACTGTTGCGCGTGCCGAATATCAGCTGGAGAGGTTCGATTCTGCCTTGCAGGGGTTCGGGCCGTCGGCCAAACCAATTTTAGTTCAGGGAAATTTCAGTGAGGTGGTTCCGCTGCTAGGCCGCGGTAGTATCCGGTCCCTGGCCTTGCGGGCTGGCCAGACGATAGATGTTCAGTCGACGTTTTGAGGGCGATTCGAATGACGTAACATTTCTCGTGAACGGGCAGTCCAAGCTCGTCAGTCTTGCAATCTTCCAGGCGGCATATCGAGCCGCAAATCCAACAGCATGGGGGACGGTGTGCAAACATCGGAATACTCCGCTCAACAAATCTCGCTTTGGGGACGTGACTGTTGGAGCGTACGTCCCGGCAACCACCCTGTCGGTCCGCAACCGTACATTGAATTTTAGAAAATCGTTTTGTTGGGAAAATATCTTTCGGAACGCAGAGTATCGAAGGCAAACGGAAACGATCGAACCCGTTCGCTTGACCGCACCGATTCAGTCAATAAGACCGGATCAGACGGCCGTTTCGCGAGGAGACCTGCTTCATAAAGACAGATGCTGTACGGCTTTGCCGTAATTGCCATTCATAAAAAAGACATCGCGCTCGCATACAGCATTCGACCGCCTGGAGTGGTGGGTTGATGGTATTTGCAATTTTTTCTGCTTTTGTAAGGTTGCTTCACAAGGGTGTTCAACCCGACGTTATAAGGAGAAGGAAATGAAAAAGTTTATGTTGCCAATGATGAGTCTGCTTCTTGCGAGCGGATTTGTTCTCGCTCAAAGCACTTCTCAAAGTGGCAATGGAGCCGGAACCGCCACACAAGGAAGCACGAGCCCCACCACAAGCGACCCGCAGAATTCTGGAACGCAGGGTCAGGATCAAACTACGCAGAATTCCGATTCGACCTCCAAAAAGCACAAGCACAAGAAGAACAAAGACAAGAACAATATGCAGAGTTCGCAGGATTCGACGGGCGGACAACAGGGTTCCAGTACGACAAACGGTTCAGGAACTGAGAGTTCTCCCTCGGGTTCCATGCCTTCCAACGGTAGCAGCAACAGCAACGGCACTTCCGGACAGACTCCGACTCAAAACCAGCCAACGCAGAACCCTCCATCTCAGGGCTCTACTCCCCAGACACCCCAAAGATAAAGAGTTCTCGTCAGTGCTCGCAGAAGCCGCACCCGCAACATCGGGATGCGGCTTTCGCGTTTCTGCAGAAAAGCCGAGGATTATATTTGGCTATCGAAGAAAACAGGTCTGTTCGGATTGCAGCAGGCACTCTGGCCGAGAAAGGCCCCTTTTTCAGGGGCCGCAGTTTCTAAGACAGCTTGGATTGGCTTCTTGAGGCGCTACAGAACTGCCGGAACGAGCGATGAATGCTGGTAGCGCTACCGGGAATCGAACCCGGGTTTGAAGATTGAGAATTCCAGCCCTAGCGTGCCGAACACACTATTAATGCGTCGTTGCTGCGAAATCCCATGTCACTGTTTTTCCAGTCACTGTTTCGGTCACTGTTTTCTAGGGCGTTACACCTTGCGGGAGGCGGTCTTGACCCGTTGGATTGCGTGGTGTATTGTGCTAGTCATCTGTAGGCAGACAAGTCTTCGGCTCGCGTGCAATTGGGCACGAAACCTCAGCCTCTCATTGAATGTACGTGGTCAGAGTCCACGACCAATGAAGCTCGAATTGAGCCGGTTCTGCTGGCCGGGAAGTATAAACGGCTCGTATAGGAGACAACTTCATCCGAAGGAGTCTCCATGTCTGCGAAACAAGCTACTCCTGCTATAACCGCACCTGTCCCGCTCATCCCTGCTCCGACCGTTCAATCTAGCTTCGAACTTCTGGGCGAGGAGTTCCTCACGCCCACGCAGATCGCGCAACTCTCAGGGAAATCCGAGCGGACCGTCGACTGGTGGCGCGAAACCCATCAGGGTCCGCCGTTCATCCGCCTCGGCAAATCCATCTTCTACCGCAAGAGTGCATTCTTGGCGTGGCTTATCGCTCAGGAAATCACCCCGCGCAAATCACGCAAGGCTGGTGCACGATGACACCGCCGAACGAGGTCGACTACTCCTTCTCACATGAAGAAATTCAAAAGCAGCGAGCACTCGAGAGTGAATCCTCTGACCACAAAACAAGTGAAGCCCGCCCGAGTTCGCTCGTATTGCGAGAGTCTCCGCTGGACACGAAGCGCACGCGAAACGCGGTGTCGCGATGACGACGAATAACGATCAAGTAAACCCCGGCACGATTTCGAGCGAACCGGACGAGACAGCCATAGACGTGCTGATGGCTGCGCTAAGCGTTTTCATCACTCAGGGGTTGGACGAGCAGAGCGACGAAGAGCACGAAGCGTTTCGGCGTGATATGCAAGTCGGGCAATTGAGGCTGGACATCACGACGCCGCCGCTTGCAATCCACGTTTCGAGCATCGTCGAGGGACGTGAGCGGCAGCTCTTCACTGTTTCAGATCGGCGACCGAAGTGGATGAGTTGGGCGCTCGATCTGGTGGAGCGGTACTCGTCAAACAGGGGTGGGGCGGCATGACATTCAAAAACGAGGCTCTCTAGGGGGAACACGTTCTGGAAAAGACAAAGGCCGCTCTCGGTTGTAGAGCGACCTTCGGAAAACAACAATGACGAACGGGACAGTTCGCGGGGAGAGTGTAGCACAGAGATTCCACCCGCACGGTTGCTTCGCGGCACAGCTTCCCCGAAAAACAACGGGCCGCTGCTTTACGATCACCAGTTCATAACGTCACTGGAAGACCGATGATCGCCGGAGGGCGAACGACTTCAGGAAATCCGGGCAACGGGTCCCTAGTAGATGGGACAGACCGCCTACGTCCCGGTCAAACGGGTGTGGAGCGATCCACAGCAACTAACTGAAGAGAATCGATCAAGAAATCGAAGACTTGTCTCGGGAGAGCGTTCTAAGTGAGGCCCACACTTTAACACCCTAAGGGAAGGCGTGTGCCTTGGAGGAAGAACATCCCTCCCGAACGCGGCGCGACCAAATCCACTTCCGAAAAGCAGCCCGAAAAATGTGTCCCAGATGGGACAACTGAAATCCCATTCTAGCGTTGGAAAGGAGTCGGACGCCCTGAAGTCCTCCGGCAGCTCTGTTCGCCCCTTAGATCGAACGGAAAGGGGGCTCCCAGCGGCTTTACGAGCGGTCTTCGCTTTTCATACGCCCACGAATGCATCGACGAACGGGTCAATGAGTTTAATAGCGATTTTTCGCCACCTTAATCGTTATATACAATCCTTGGAAATGACGCTGGGATGCCGTTTCTTTCTTTTCTGTGAAAGTCTGAAAGCGCTGAAGACTCTGCGACGGTCTCCCGCTGCAAAGCGCCTCGTCAACCGTGTACTAAGGCAGTATTACCAACGCGCCCAGTTTGGGTGCAGGTGCGGTCTGGGTTTGCGGAAGGTCTTTGGATGCGTCTCCATCTGCGGACGGAATCTCGACTTTGGCTTGGGGAGCATGTGCCATTGCTGCAAGCTGGCCTGCTGGAGATGATCCAGCCGGGCATAGTTCTTTACGACATTGGCGCACATGTCGGCAGTATCGCCCTCGGATTTGGGCGAGCTGTTCGGTCTTCGGAAGGTCGGGTGGTGGCATTCGAAGCCGATCCTGAGAATGCGGAGACACTGGTTCAAAATCGCGACCGAAACGGGCTGAAAGAAACACTGGAAATCGTACCTCGGGCGGTGTGGTCATCCTCATCCTCGGATCTTAGCTTTCGACAGGGTGGAGCAAAAAAGTCACATGGAGGAGTTGAAACCGATCGACATCGTCCTGTGCTCGGAGGCGGTGACCTCATCAGCGTGTCATCAATTAGTCTAGATGATTTTGTGAGCAGTGGCGGTCCGATTCCGTCCTTGGTCAAAGTTGATGTTGAAGGCGGAGAATTCGAAGTCCTGCGAGGCGCTGAGCGAGTCTTTACAATGCACAAGCCGCTGTTAGTTGCTGAGGTTCATCACAAAAACGCCGAACATGAAATTCGCGGATGGCTTGAAAAAAATGGATACTCTTCGCGCTGGATCGCTCCGCCTGAACAGTACCCTTGCTGCGTATTTGCCTGGCCCGAGGGAACGTCGAGAGGGCAAAACTGGTCTCAGAGGCTCGCGACTCTGCGGTAGCGAATTGAAGTCCGCGAAGGGTACCATGCGATGAAACTGCAAATGACGATTGTGGGCACGGCCCGCATCATCCTGATCGTCAGTCTCTGCATTGTGCTCGTGCTTGCCGCTCATACTGTGGTTGCATTTCGCCGATACAGAAGAGCTGAACGCTCATACGAGGCAGTGGAAATTGGCGATACTCGCGCATCCGTCACATCACGAATGGGCAAGCCGAACTACCACGCCGGGAAGTGCGGCGTGATCCACTTCCCAGCCAAGACGTGCGCGGTCGAGTACGTGTATTCTCATCCTCTCGCACCCCTTGTCCCTGTGTATTACATCATCTCTTTCGCGCAGGACGACCGAGTAATCGAAGCCGCCGAATGGGATCTGGACTAGTTTCAGTTTACGAAAAACCGGAGGATTACACTCATTGACCCTCCCCATCTAAAAAAGTGGGACTTATCAGCCATTGACCCCTCGAGAGTGGAAGGGTGGATCCAATCTCTATGGATTGGCGACCATGAGGGCGCAGCCCCTGTGTTGAAAAACTCGGGAAATTGCTTATCCACCCGAAATGGGTGACGCAAGTCCTGCCAAATTCGGTGGAACAACTCGGCAAAAATGCGCTAGAAGAGGAATATGCGAGGACGAAAGCCGACACCAGTTGCGACACACATTACGCGAGGCGATCCGAGTCATCTCGGGAAAACGAGGCTAGAACGAAGACTGGCTTCTCTGCCAAGAGCGACGCGAGGGCTTGGCGATCCGCCCAATCACTTGACGGGACTCGCACGAGAGCAATGGCTCGTCTGGAAAGCCGTTCTGGAACAATTGGAGCAGGACTTTCACGCGGACAGAGTGATCCTCGAAGGCGCGGCCGTTCATTATGCGCGAGCCATCGAAGCTGACGAGATTTTGAAAGACGGCTGCGAGATTGAGCGGGTCATCGTCGACAGGGTCACAGGAGCGATGACGACGAAGAGAACGAGGCAACATCCCGCAGTCGCAGTGAGCAACCAGTCGTGGAAATTGGTTCGAACCTTTTGTTCGGAACTCGCGTTGTCGCATGCTACTCGCAAGCGGCTGGCGATTGAACCGAGCGACGAGGGGACAACCGATGAGCTGATGGCGTTACTGTTGGGGCCCCGGGCGAAAAAATCTGGCGACGGGCTCTAGAGAGATGCGACTCGCGCTTGACACTGCTGTTAGTCTGAACTTGTTCGACCGTGGGCGGAGTTCCGTAGAACGCTGCTTACGGGAGGTATCAGTAACGCTATTGCAATTTGAAAGACGTCGGGCTGATCCGTAGATCAGCTCTACGGGTCGGATTTACACGTTTCCCGCCGCAATCCGAAGATTGTGGGCTGGCGTGCCAAGCAATTCAACGGCATGGACCAGCTCGTTCGGTGCCAGCCGAAAAATCATCGGAGGAAATCCAGTGACAAAAAATATTGATACCTTGAGGCAGAAAAAGATCACGCTCAAACACCGCGCTCAGTCGCTCCTCGACAAATCCAAAGCAGAGAACCGCGAGTTGAACCTACAGGAATCGGCTGCATTCGAACGGATCATGGGCGAGGTGAGATTGGCAGAAGCCGATGTGATGGAATGCGAGGCCGAGATGGACGCCGAGCGCGGAACAGGACGGCCAGACCCAGACGCATACGCTGCGTACCTAGCGTCGGGGGGAATTCCCACCGCTGCTGGCGGAATCGGATTCGATCAAGATCATGGTTTCAGGCCGAAGAAGGGAGCGAAGAAGTACGCCGAGCTGTTCGGACCGCGACTGAGTTCTGGCGGCTTCAAATCAGCGAATGATTTCTTCCGAGCGTTTCACTTCAGCAACAAGATGCACGATCCGCGATTGCTCGCCGCAGCGCAAGTTGAAGACGTTCCGACCAGCGGCGGCTTCGCCGTTCCCGATGAGATGGCGGCGCAGATACTCGATCGTGCGCTCGAATCCGAAATCGTTAGACCGCGTGCGCAAATTTGGAAAATGAACAGCGAGACGCTGAAAATCCCCGGCCTAGACAACTTCAATCACACGGCATCGCTCTACGGCGGCTTCGGCGCAACTTGGACCGCTGAAGCTCAGACGTTAACACCTCAGACCAATAAGCTCTATCAGGTGGGTCTGACGGCTAATGCCCTGAAGATTTTGGGCCAAATCTCGAACGAACTGCTCGCCGACGCGGTTAGCGGATACGAGAATGCATATCAAGCGAGCTTGACCGCTGCAGTCAGCTGGTTCCATGACTTCGCTTTTCTTCGTGGGAGCGGCGCCGGACAACCTCGCGGCGTGCTCAATGATCCCGCGCTGATCACAGTCGACGCGGAAGCTGGACAAGCATCGAGCACGATTCTCTACACGAATATTGCGAAGATGTTCGCCCGATTGCATCCGGCATGCCTTTCGAATTCGTGCTGGGTCGTCAACAGCACCGCCATCCCGCAGCTCCTCCTGATGCAGAACGTTGTCAAGAACGTGGCTGGCACCGAGAACGTCGGGGGCTCGGCAGTTCCGATCGTGAAGCAAAACGCCGACGGCTCGTTTTCGATGTTGACGCGACCGCTTCTTTTCACTGAGAAGCTTCCCGCGCTTGGCGATGAGGGCGACATCCTGCTCGCGGATTTTTCACAGTACGCGCTCGGGCAACGCGCTGGCATGGGAATTGAGAAGTCGAGGCACGCGGGATTCTTGACTGACACTTCGTATTACAGAATCGTGACCAGACTCGACGGGCAGGGCACGTGGAAATCTGCAATGACTCCGAAAGCTGGCGACAGTTTATCGTGGTGCGTGACGCTCGAAGCTCGATAGAATTGAATTGCTGACGACGCTGCTACGACGTAGGTACGCAGACGTGGATGTTTGCCTTGGGCACCGGTTCATCGGGACTGGTGCCCGAATTCTTGCGAGGCTGAGGTCGGTACAGGGATAGACGACTGAGAGACGGCTCCAAGGACTCCGCTGCGTCAGCGCGGATCGTGGGAAGTCGGCGAGCTCATCGACGGGGGTTTGAGAATTAGTCCGCCTCGTTGTCACTCAAGGAGACCTTCAAGTGTCACCTTGGCGAAGATGCGTTTGACTGAGCCGTGAGATCGAAATTGATTCCTAGCTCCTTTCTGATGCCCATCCTCGCGAGGGAAAATTTGTTTAGCCGCTCGGCTTTGGTCTTGGCATATGTCTCAAGATCTCCATTAACAATCTTTGCGCCCGTGAGTCGCAGTAGGTCGGCGATCTCGGCCAATGATTTATTTGTTTCTCTCGAACAGGTTATGAGACCAAGCGAAACGGTTTCTTCGAACGATCGCATGCAATTGAGCCACTCGGTGTAATATTCGTTTTCGAGCCGAATTTTCGATTCGGCGTTCTCGATTTTTCCTTGCGACAGATGCTCACAAAATGTGTTCAATGAAGACAGCTTATGGTCTAGTTCGGACAACTTCTTCGTAGCGTCGACCAAGATCTCGCGTTTGAGTTCCCACTGCTTTTGGCGGTCCCAAAGATCACTCGAGATCTTAGTTTCAATCTGTTTCGTCGCTCTGGTCACTGCCCTCACCTGATCGAGGAGTTTGTCAATATCTTCGTGGGTCGCAAGATTCTCCCCTTTCTTCCGGAGGTAGCTTCCCAAGAATGCCCCGAAACCGCCCGAAAGGAACGACACCACCGTAACCGCCAAGGTGAGATCCATGGTGGCGCTCATTTTACTCGAACCAAACGGGCGTTCCTGTCTCACCTATCGCCCAAACAATGTTTCACAGGTGGCAGTTCGGCAGAAGAACCTTCTGGCTCCCTCGTGCCACTACCCGTACACGATTGTGCTGTTTGCAATCCTAGCCTTGAGATGTACAAAGGACGCCATCAATGCGGGGGCCGACGGCACACCAATGCCGTCGGACCCCTTTTTCATCTCTACCCAGCACTGTGGACAGACATGAAGATCACTAGATTTCAGGTCCGCAACTTCAAGAGCTTTCTAGACTCAGGCGAGGTAGCGTTGAAACCAGGATTCAATGTCATCACTGGACAGAACAGCGCCGGAAAGACATCGATGCTGGAGGCGATGGGACTGCGTTTTGTTGGGGCTCCGCACCGTAGCCTACGTACGGTCCCAGTTCCAGCTGCAGCCTTTTCACAAGAGTCAGTCGTCGATATTGAATTCTCTGTTGAACGGCAAGAGCTTTTTTACATGATGGGTAACGGACAATACCCACTTCCAGCACCGGAACCGGGATTCGCGATTCCAGGAAACAGCCCCTATCGACCGCGCCAGAACGAGAACCGCCTTCTAGCGTGGCTTTCACATGAAGCAGAATTTAAATTAGCTTTGCGCATTCCACGAGGCGGCGTTGAACCTTTATCGGCGACGGGGCTAGTCTTAGGCAAGTACGCACACTCACCCACCGATTCAGACGGTGCCTTGTCCACGTTAATTATTTCCACCGATGGGGAAAAGTTCGTCCTAAACAGTTTCGGCCGAGACAGAGCAATCCAGTACTTGACGACCTCCTTATTGGGCGTTCTAACGTCGAGGATCTATCGGTTTCGAGCAGAACGTTTCAATGTGGGTAAGTGTCCGTTCGGGAGCAGCGGCGTTCAACGCAGATGCGGGAAACCTGCCTGAGGCAATCAATTCTTTAGCGTCGAACCCACAACGGCTTCGGCACCTGAACGAGCAGGTTCGTGAGGTTCTGCCCCAAGTACGTCAAATCTCAGTTCGGCCTCTCGGCAGTCACGAAGTGCAGATTATTGTGTGGCCGCATGATCCCGAATCTGAGAGGGACAACCTTGCGATACCACTAGATGAGTGCGGTTCAGGTGTGGGTCAGGTTCTCGCAATTCTGTATGTAGTGATGACGTCCGTCCATCCTCAGGTGATGCTCGTCGATGAGCCACAGAGCTTTCTTCATCCGGAAGCAATCAGAAAACTGATTGACGTTCTGAAGCAATATCCGCAACATCAGTATGTCTTCAGCACACATTCTCCTGCCATCATAACCGCTGCGGAACCTTCAACGATCACGATGGTCCGCACGAACGGGCCGGAAAGCACATTACAAGTTATCGATCCGACGAACACAAAAGATCTTCAGGACTATCTCTCTGATCTTGGCGTCCGCTTGGCGGATGTATTTGGGGCCGACAACATTCTGTGGGTTGAAGGAGAACAGAAGAAACATGCTTTCCTCGTATTCTCAGAGTAGTCGGAAATCGCGCAACGATGGGCACAGCTATCATCGGGATAGTCCAAACTGGGGATCTCCAAGGCCGTGATCAAAAGAAGATCCTCGAAATCTACCGGCGTCTGTCAGGTGCAGCATGCTTATGCCCCCCGCCATTGCCTTCTGTTTGGACTCGGAGTATCTCAGTAACAACAAGAAAAAAGACCTACTGCGGGCTAGCAAAGCAGTGCACTTTCTACCTAGACGGATGTCTGAGATCTTTCTGCTAGATCCACCGGCGATTGCGGCAGTTGCAAATCAAACTGTAGGTTTTAGAGCGCAGCCGATTCGTGAAGATGGGGTGCAAGCGCTGATCGACGCCAAGCGTGCGGATCGGCATTGCTACTGCCAAGGCACCCAAGAGGTTCCTGTCGACTGGATTACCCAGATCGATGGCGCACGAATCCTACGTGAAATCTTCGCCGAGCTTTCTGGCAGTCAGGTCTCTTTCGAGAAGATGAGACACTCTGTGGCAATCACCGACTGGATACTGCAGAATCGCAAAGAGCATTTTAGAGATCTTGCGAACTGGATCGGTGAGTTAATTCCGGGTGCGCAATAACCGGCAGTGCTTGGGAGTTTGAAACCGACGCTCGTTTGCCCCTTTCTGCTCGCCCTTGAGGCGTATCGTAGCTCTCTCATGATCTTCGCGTTTTAATGAACATATTAGTGGCGGCTTTTGTTAGATTCGATCCGCCCTCCGTCTACGAATCGGGGATGGTCACTTTCGCAAACTTACGCCAGCACGAAGGTACAAGCTTGACATCTTTGCCGGTCCGTTTCTTCCAGTCGCGGCGCGCTTGATTTTACTCTTGCTCATTCTTAGTTATCCCTTTCTTCCGGTCTCACTGAGGCGTGGCCGTGATCATCGGGAAGGAGTTCGCGACGTTGCGGAGGGCTTCCGGCGCGCAGTGTGCGTAGCGCTGAGTCGTTGCCGCTGAGTGTGGCCTAGCAGGGAGCCGACAAGCTGTAGCGATGCTCCTCGGGAAACAAGATGCGATGCGAAAGTGTGGCGAAGGTCGTGAATCCGTACGTCAGACTTCCACACCGTTTTCATCATGCCCTTGCGCTTCGATGGGACAACGGTGCCTTCGGCGAGTCCTGAGGCTCGAAGGACCTGCATCCACGGCTTCCGGATCACGATCCGATGTGTTTTGCCGTCGGCGCTCGGAAACAAGTAGCGGCCCGAGCGCTTCAGGCCGGAGAGAATTCCCAAAGCGGCATCGCTCAGAGGAACGTGTTCGGTTTTCTTTTGCTTCGTGTGATGGCTTGGCTTCGTCCACATGCCGCGACGGAGATCGAATCGCGACCACTCGGCCGACAGCACTTCCATCTCCCGGGCGCCGGTGACGATCAGTAGCCGGATGGCCGCAGCGGCGACCTGATCGTGATAACGATCCAGTGCAGCGGTGAGCGCCTGAAGGTGGTCAATTGATAGCCAAGTTCCGCGGGGCTCCTCGTGGTAGCGCTGGATGCCACCGTTTCCGCTCCTCGCTGGGTTGTCGGTTGCCTTCTTCGCCCGAATCGCGAGCATGAAGATGGACGACAGCAACGAGAGAACGCGGTTCGCACGAACTGGCGTTGCTTTGAGTGAACCGTGCAAGCGTTCGATGTCGATGACCGTCACATCCTTCACCTTGAGGCCTTCCGATTGCCGGGATGATTTTGTTCGCGACCATCTGGTGATCCTGACGGAGGGACAGAGCCGCGTTTCTTCTTCTCGGCGATCAGCAGGTAGTCGTGAGCGAGATCGGCAACGGTTGGCTCGTTGCGTTCAATCTCGATGGCGGTCTGCTTGGCCGCTTTCTCACTTTTCGCCGCTTCGATTGGATCGAACTGCTCGTGGCGGATCAGGTGACGGATGTGATCGGCTTCCTTGCGTGCATGAGCGACGGTGTATTCCGTTTTGTGATGGCGACCGAGCGTGTATCGCTTCGCATTACCATCGACGAAGTAATTCAGAACGAATGTGAGGGTGCCGCTCGAAGAGATCCGAGCAGCAAAGCCGCGGAATCCCTGTGTCGAAATAAAATTTTGATCCCGATGGTGGAGGCTGGAGGTTTTTGACGAACTTCTCATCGAGTGGCTTTTTCTCGGGTCCGAGACATGTGGGATTCCTCTCTGGCTGGCCGGTCATCGGTCACTGGTTCGGTCACTGTTTGCTCCCGGGGACACTTGTTTGTGACCCGTCACCTATTGTCAGGCTCCGTGGGGAATTGTCAACTTAACCAGACTGGACACAACGGGTTACGCGGTAAGACCGCATAAAATGAGGTGGTAGCGCTACCGGGAATCGAACCCGGGTTTGAAGATTGAGAATCTTCCGTCCTAACCCCTAGACGATAGCGCCCCGGAGACGAGATTGAATTATAACAAACGAATTTCTGCTCCCAACTTCAGCTCTATTCGCTGGTCAGCCCCCAAAGTGAATTCGGCAAAACGATTTTCTAGGTAAGCCGCGGTCTGAATTCCCCAATGCACCCTAGTACCTTTGTCATGAAAACCTTGTTGCAGCATTCGCGGAGTCGGCTCAATTGGGGTGGCTTAATAAAGAGTCGGCGCGAACTTCGTTGTTTCATTCCCGGATTCTCTCTTGGCACTATCGATATTTTTCGTGAAACAAGCTCCCATCCACACCCCGACCCGCGATATATTAGATGTACCGTTAAATTTGATTGTCCATAAGCGAAACATAGAGGGGCGACGTGTATGTTGTTCCTTCATCAGCCAATCCAATCATTCCTAAATTTAGGAGTTTGCAAGGAGTACGCATCTATGCCAAGACAAAAGTCTCCCAAGAAAACGAATGGCGAAGCGACTGTAACACCCGTGCAATCCGCCGTTGCCGCAGTTCCTGCCGTAGAAACCAGAGTGGCGACCACCGCCCCAATCGCAGACGTTCCGAAATCCACTCGTAAACCTACTATTGTTCGAAACGAGAGCCGGGCAAACCTGTTCCCGATCAACGTCGACGAAGAAGTTCGCCGGCTTGCCTATCTGCTCTCCGAACGTCGTGGATTCGAACCGGGCCACGAGACCGAAGATTGGCTCGCCGCTGAGCGCGAAATTCGCCAGCGATACCACCAGCAGAGCGCATAAGGTCGCTCTGTAGCCCCGCCCTGGCGGCCGAGCCCCGGCCGCCGTCATCGGCGGAAACGTTTACGGGAGACCCCTCACCGCCCTCCTGCTTCAAACTGTCCCGGCGTGGCAAGAACTTGCATCCTTCGCCGCTAGGCAGGTCTGTTCCAATTGGGTTTGCTTGTCCCCCGGCTTTCTGAAAAAATACGTTGGGGATTCTCATGGCGCAAATCGGTAGTTTTGCCTTGCTGCTCGCGCTGGCGCTGAGCATTTATTCGTTTGGCGGCGGCCTCCTGGCTCTTCTGATGCGAGACGATCCTCGCGGAGAGCGCATGGGTGAGACGGCCCGACGCGCCGGTGTCGCGGTCTTCGGAGCTGTCGTCCTCGCGGCGATCGCCCTCGTTGTCTCCGCCTTCCGCGATGACTTCTCGATCGCCTACATTTTCCATCACAGCAACCGCGATCTCCCTGCACCTTATAAGTTCGCCACACTGTGGTCCGGCCAGGAAGGGTCCATACTCTTCTGGGCGCTACTTCTCTCCGGATATGCCTTCATCCTTCGCCTTCGCTACAAAACCGATCCGCGGCTCTTTGCCTATGCTTCCGTCGTACTAGCTGCGGTCCAGATCTTCTTCCTTGCGCTCGTGAACTTCGCCGCGAATCCATTCGGACTCCTCGAAGGCCCGCTGCGCGCCGATGGCAGCGGTCTCAACCCTCTCCTGCAATATCCCGAGATGGTTATCCATCCACCGATGCTCTATCTCGGCTACGTTGGAACCACCGTGCCATTCGCGTTCGCTCTGGGCGCGCTGATCATGA
The DNA here is from genome assembly GCA_963712365.1 of uncultured Acidobacteriota bacterium. Taxonomy (GTDB): domain Bacteria; phylum Acidobacteriota; class Terriglobia; order Terriglobales; family Acidobacteriaceae; genus Sulfotelmatobacter. Next base: position 900,655 of record CAVQHO010000011.1, on the reverse strand, counting down.
AGTATCCCGGCGACAAGTGGATTCACATCACGCGCCGCTGGACCATGGTGACCTGGGGCTTGCTCACGTGCGGCATCTTCCTTGGCGCCCACTGGGCCTACGCGGTTCTCGGATGGGGCGGTTACTGGGGATGGGATCCCGTGGAAAACGCTTCGTTGATGCCTTGGCTCTTCGGCACCGCTTTCCTGCACTCAGTGATGATGCAGGAAAAACGTGGCATGCTGAAAATCATGGAACATGTGGCTGGTGTTCGGATCGTTCTGGCTCTCGATACTTGGCACGTTCCTCACGCGCAGCGGAATCATCGCGTCGGTTCACGCATTCGCGCAGTCATCGATCGGAACATGGTTCGCATGGTTCCTCGGCATCACTGCGGCGGTCTTTGTCTTCTTCTACGTCAAGAATAAGGAGCATCTGCGCAGCGAGCACAAGCTCGAATCGCTGATCTCCCGCGAATCCAGTTTCCTGTTCAACAATCTTCTCTTCGTGCTTCTGTGCTTCACCGTGCTGTGGGGAACATGGTTCCCGAAGATTTCCGAGTTGGTGCAAGGCAACAAGGTCACCGTCGGCGCTCCGTTCTATAACCGCGTTGCGATTCCGGTCGCTCTCCTGCTGCTGATTCTCACCGCCATCGGCCCGCTTCTCGCCTGGCGCAAGACATCGTTTGAAAGTCTGAAGCGAAACTTCTTCTGGCCTTTCGTTGGCGCTGTTGCCGTGATGGTGATCCTGATGGTGACTCCTGGAAGCTGGGGATCGCCGTTCGGGCTTCGCCCATGGCAGGACATCTCTTACTTCTATTCGCTGATGGCCATCGGCGCTCTCGGTGCTTGTAACGCTTACCGTGGCCAGCGAGTTCTATCGCGGCGGACGCGTGATCTCGCAGAAGAGCGGACAGGGAATGTTCGCCTCGATGGTTCAGCTCACACATCGCAACACGCGCCGCTACGGTGGATACATCGTTCACTTCGGCGTCGTGGTGGTGATCATCGGCTTCGCGGGCGCCGCGTTCAATCAGGACAAAGAGCAGGAGATGGGCTACGGCGACAAGATGACCATCGGCGGTTACACGCTTGTCTGCCGTTCCTATACGGACGAAGACTTTCCTAACTACGCCGCGGAGTGGGCCGTTCTCGATGTGTTCAAGAACGGCAAACAGATTGACACGCTGACGCCCGAGCGCCGCTTGTACAAAGCCAGCCGCAAACCTCGACCATGCCATTCATCCGCTCGACTCTGAGCGAAGATCTCTATCTCGTCTTCGAAGGATTGAACCAGGACACTGGCCACCCATTCTGAAGGCTCACCTGAATCCGCTGGTGATGTGGATCTGGCTTGGCGTGTGGATCATGCTCGGGGCACCGTGCTCGCCCTGGTTCCGAATGCGCCAGCTCCGGTCCGCGCTGCCAGTACCTGCGCGGCTCGAGAGCACGCAGCTCCAGTGGCAGGGGAGATTGAGAACCGTGCAGCTGCCTGGCGATCGCGCAACCCGAAGGTTGTGATTACAGCCACTGAGATTGGTTCACACAATGATGAAGTCGAATTCGCTTTTCCGCCGCGCTCTTCACTGCGCCATGCTCTACTCTCGTCGGTGTTCGCATTCATCGGCGCCGGAGATCCTGGCACGCGCTTCAAAGAACTCGGCCATCAACTGATGTGCATCTGCGGTTGCGGTCAGATCCTTCTGGAATGCAACCACGTCGGATGTCCTGACTCCGACGGCATGCGCAACGAGCTTATGGCCGCGGTCACGCGTGGCGATAGCGACAGCCTCGTCGAGCAAGCGTTCGTGCAGAAATATGGGCCGACCGTTCTTGCCGCGCCGACCGGAACCGGGTTTGATCGCACCGCATGGATCATGCCCTTCGTGGCTCTGTTCGCTCGGATTCGGCATTGTCGTGTTCGTGATTCGTGCATGGAAAAATCGGCCAGCACCGGCGCTGGCTGACGGAATCCGCCCGATCCGCGGCGCCGAACTCGAACAGTTCCGCGAGCAGGCGCGCAAGGAGACTGATCTATGAGCTTCGAATTGGCTTGCTGCATGCTCGTCAGCATCGCGTCGCTTCTCTATGTCTTCTATCTGCCGGGCAAGCTCTTTCTCGGGCCCGAGAAGACGCGCGCGTCGTATCTGCGCGAACGCAAAGACGCGGTCTATGAGAATCTTCGCGACCTCAACTTCGAATACAACGCGGGCAAAGTTCCCGACGTCGACTACCAGTCACTGAAGGCTTCACTGCAGGATGAAGCCGCGACGCTACTGGCCGAAATCGCACGCCTGGAAGAAAAGGCCGCTTGGCCCCAAGAAAAGCGAGATCATGAACCGAATTCGGACTCTTACATCATCATCGAGCATTGTCATCCTGAAGCGCAGCGCTGTTCGCGCGTCGAAGGATCTGCGGAAGTCCCCGCTTAGCGACGCAGCTGTTGCGCCGCAATAAGCGCGAGGCGACCTTCCGCTATTGCTCTTTCTGCAGCCACTCCTCTTCGCATCGTTCGCCTCCGCCCAAACTCTCACCGGCACAGTTAAAAACGCCACGACGGGCAAGCCGAGCGCGGGCGACGAAGTCGTTCTGCTCAGTCTCGGCTCAGGGCATGGAAGAATCCGGGCGCACGAAAGCCGACGCGAAAGGCGCATTCTCGTTCAAGCTCGACAACGCGCAAGGACCGCACCTGGTTCGCGTGATCCACCAGGAAGTCACTTATCACCGCATGGCTCCTCCAGGAACCACATCGGTGGATGTTGATGTTTACGACGTCGCCAAGAAACTCGATGACATTCGGGTCGTCGCCGACATCATGCGCTTTCAGGCGAGCCAGGGACAGCTTGCAGGTCGAACGCACGTTCGCGGTGCAGAACAACTCAAAGCCGCCGCGCACGCAGATGAACGAACGCAACCTCGAGTTCTACGTGCCCGATGGCGCATCGGTCACAGAAGGTGAGGCTATGACTGCTGGCGGACAGCCCGTGAAGTCCGCTCCGGTTCCCGAAGGCGAGAAGGCCAAGAACAAATACGCATTCCTGTTCCCGCTTCGGCCGGGAGAGACGCGATTCAACGTTGTGTACACGCTCCCTTACACCGGAAGCATCAACGTCGATCCGAAGAGCGTATATCCGCTGGAACATTTCGTCGCCATCGCACCCAAGAGCATCGAGTTCTCGGCGGCGAAGGCTGACCTGTTCAAGAACTCTCCGTTTCCCGGACAGCCCGACGCGAATGTGGAAGTGGCGTCCAACGCGCCTGTCGGCGCGCAGCTTTCTTTCAAGTTGTCGGGCGAAGGCATGCTCGCGCAACCTCCCGACGAGAACGGGCAAGGCGGACAAGCGCAGAGCGACAATCGTCCGGGAGGAGGACTTGGTCCGCCGATCGATGCACCAGATCCTCTTCAGAAATATCGCTGGTGGATTCTTGGTGGATTTGCGGCCCTTCTGGTGATTGGTGGAGTGGTTGTGGCTTCGCGGCAACAGGCGGCGAACCGCGCTGCCCGCGCGTCGCATGGTTCAGGACTTTCGGCAATGCAGGATGATGAAGGATTCGAGATTCCTGCCAGTCCATCCCGCACGAAGCAGGCAAGCCGCGCAATGGACGATGAGGCTTTCGACGAACGTCCCCGGACCGCTTCTTCGCGCACATCGAAGCTGCTGGAAGGACTGAAAGAAGAGTTGTTTGATCTGGAAGTCGAGCACAAGCAAGGGCGCATCTCGCAGCAGGAGTACGAACAGACTAAAGCCGCGCTCGATCAGACCCTGCAGCGCGCCTTGAAACGCGAGGCTGCGAAGCAGAGCTAAACGGCGCGGCTATGTAGTTACTGCAACTTCACTACTGCAACTCAACTCAGGTTACTGCGTGAACTCCGCTGGACGTCCGGTCAGGCGCTCGATGCGCTTGGCGATCGGCGGATGCGTCGAGAACAAGCCACCGAAGTTGATCCCCAACAGCGGCTGAATAATAAAGAGGTGCGCAGTCGACGGACTCGCCTGCATTGGAATTCGGCGCGAATAAGTGTCGAGCTTCTGCAACGCGCTCGCGAGCGCATATGGGTTTCCGGTGAAGTGAGCTCCAGTCGCGTCGGCCTGATACTCGCGCGACCGCGAGACAGCAAGCTGAATCAGCGTCGCCGCAATCGGGGCGACGATCAGCATGAAGAGGGCGGCAATTCCGCCACCACCGCGATCTTCGCGATCGCGTCCGCCATAACCGCCGAAGATCATTCCCCACTTTGCCATGTTCGCCAGCATCGTGATTGCTCCGGCAATCGTTGCCGCAACGGAGCTGATCAGGATGTCGCGGTTGTTGACGTGTCCGAGTTCGTGCGCGAGAACGCCTTCGAGTTCTTCGTCGTTCAACAGCCGAAGAATTCCTTGCGTGACCGCAACCGAAGCGTGGCTCGGATTGCGGCCTGTAGCGAACGCATTCGGGGAGTCGCTTGGAATCACGTACATCTTCGGCATTGGAATGCCGATTTTCTGTGTGAGTCGCTCAACGGCCTGATAAGCGCGCGGAAGTTGTTCACGCGTGACTGGCTGTGCGCGATACATAGCCAGAGCGATCTTGTCGGAGAAAAAATACGATACGAAATTCATGACAACGGCGAAGGCCAATGCCAGGAACATTCCGTTTTGACCGCCGAACGCGCGTCCGATGAACATCAGAAGCAGCGTTAGAGCAGTCAAGAGAAACGCAGTCTTGAAAGTATTTCCCATAGAGTTGTGGCGCTAACTATTGGATGTTTTCTGACAGGGCGAGATGCATCGGTCCCGTTTTGGGAAAAGTAGGGCTTATCGAGGTATCCCCTCCCCCTGGTCTAGTGGAATCATAGGGTTGAAGGGAAACTCGCCAAAAATCTATGGCGCTCAATGAGTTAGGGGCAAAATATTCTGAAATAAGGAGTTAGGTAGCTCGAAATTGCCCGGCTCGGATCAATGATCAGTCGAGTCGGCTGTGGACGTCAAGGACGGTGGTCACGGAAGAGAGTGTTTTGGCGGTATCGAGCGGGCCGAGGACGAGGCTCAATGGCGAGTGCGCCTGAGTTGGGGTTGTGTTGGTCGGGGCTTGCTTGGGTCGGTCCCCACTGGACGTGACGAAAATGCAGGCCGCGCTTCACGGCATAGCTGCTGGCCTCACGTGCATTCGTGCCATCGTCGGCTGCACACCGGGCAGCCACTTGGGAGTTCAGTTCGAAACGATGGGCCAGCTTGGGAACTAACCCGCGCCAACCTCAGTACTTCCGTAACTCCGCCCGGGCTAATTCGCTGGGTCCCGCCCGCGTCCCCCGCCAATACTTGTAGTATGCGAAAACTCTGCATACTTGCCGCGCTGCTTTACGCCTGCGCCGCACTCACATTCGGCCAGGACAATCGCATTTTCGACTGGACTCCGGCCAACAACGAAACCATCCCGATGGAGCCCGCAAGCATTCATGCGGGACGCACGTACCGTCCCGCAGCCGGCGGCGGCAATATGCATGTCCAGATCGAAACCCGCTATCCGGTGACTGTCGCCATGGTATGGGCCGATGCGTGGAACAACGCCATGCAGCACCCCGAGGCGCCATTGAATTTCAGTTTCATCTGCGTTAAGGAGCACGTCGTTAACACGATCTACGAATGTCATCTGCCTTCCGAGCGCCCGATGATCATCACCTTCCGCGATGAGCGCAGGCCCGAAAGGCCCGTCGTCTCGACCATTGGAGCCGTCCTCGGACCCGGCGTTCGCCAATTCATTTCGCCGAACGACATCCGCATCCAGTATTACGCCTGGAATTGCGTGGACAACTGCATCCTGCCCGAGTTCCACTGGCGACGCATCGTGAACGAGAAATACGACGTCACGCCCGCGCCCAAGGTCTACAGCCTGATGACTCCCGACCACGACGGTCAGGAACTGAGCGTGAGGATTAAATCTCCCATTCCGCTGACAGTCGCCATCCTTCCCTCGCACCTTGCCGATCAGTTTTACGACCGCGCAGTCACGCTCACGGACGCCCTCGACAAGACCGGATGCAAGGAGCGCGGCGTGCAGAAGCTCAGCTTCAATTGCACCTTCAACGTCGCCAACGGCCCGCAGAATCTCGTGGTGCTTCCCGATATCAACTTCTCGGGCCACAAAAAAGCCGAGATCGAGATCGAAACCGTGAAGTGCGTGGAGCATTGCGAACTCCTTCCCCCGCCGCCGAACCCATAGAAAGGTTTGGTTGGCGCATGGGCCCACAGCCGCGCGCGGGCAGATACTCGTGTCACATTGCGATAAACGCTCATGGGCCCAGTCTTACGATCAATAGATGCCAGAACTCGCGCATCCAAGCCTGACCTGCGTCATCAGAGCCAGTAGAATCAGTTCCTGAAAAGGGATGCTCATGAAGGCGATGCAGGTAAACAACGCAGAGCAGAAACCGCTGCTCGTCCTGGTGGAGTTACAAAAGCCGGAACCCGGCTCAGGCGAGATATTGATTCATGTTCATGCGGCTGGCGTGACCCCAACAGAATTGCTGTGGTATCCCACGACGCATACGCAAGCAGGAACGGAGCGCATACACGCGGTACCAGGGCACGAATTCTCGGGAGTTATCGCGGCGATGGGCAAAGATGTCCGCGGCTTCGAAGTTGGCGACGAGGTCTATGGCCTGAACGATTGGTTCATCGATGGAGCCACTGCGGAGTTCTGTCTTACGCTGCCCCAGAATATTGCGCGAAAGCCCAAGACCTTAAGCCATGAAGCTGCCGCCTCAGTGCCGATCGGCGCCTTGACTGCATGGCAGGGGTTGTTAGAGCGCGCGAAGCTAGAACCAGGCGAGCGCGTACTCATTCATGGAGGGGCGGGAGCGGTTGGCCTCTACGCTGTGCAACTTGCGAGAACACGCGGCGCTCACGTCATCACTACCGTCTCAGCTCAGGACATCGATTTCGTCAAGCAACTCGGAGCGGACGAGGCGATTGACTATAAAGCCTCTCGGTTTGAAAGAGAGGTTCGGGACTTGGATGTCGTCTTCGATGCCGTCGGCGGTGACACGCTGGAGCGGTCATGGGGTATCCTCAAGCCAAGTGGACGCATGGTGACCATTGCTGCGGACGGCGAAGGCACAGCCGATCAACGAGTGAAAGATGCTTTCTTCATCGTCGAGCCCAATCAAAGGCAGTTAGTTGAGATCGCTAAGCAACTTGACGCAGGACAACTTAGAACATTCGTCAAAAACATCGTTCCTCTGAATGAAGCTTCCGCCGCGTACAGCGGGGCGGTCACTCCCAAAGGCGGACATGGAAAAATCGTAGTCCGCGTTTCCACGAGCACGTAGGTTGGCAAAAATCGCTCACTTATCGACCGGAAGTCAAGTCAACTGCGTCAGCCGCCTGCGGGAAAGATGAGTGCAATCGCCTGATAACAACAGCTGAGCCGATCCAAGTGCGCAGAGAGAAAAGGGCAGCCTTCAATTGGGCTACGTAGTCCAGATCACTGAGACTCGTACTCGGTTTGCTGTATGCATGTTCCTGCATGATTGACTTTGCCCACCTGTCGAAACAGAATTGTCACAGTCCGCTGTCCCCTCTCCCCTGAGGTCCGAAGGTGGTGGCGTTTCTCACCTACGACCTCAGCAAGGTTACGCACACTATTGAGGAGGATCTGTGTCTTATCGACGTTTTTCACCTTTCGCGATTTGCTTGCTTGCATTGACGTGCGTGACGTTGCCGGCTACCGCGCAAACCGTTTCAATCCTGCATAACTTCGGCGCAGACGGAGACGCTGCCGAGCCCGATGGAGTTCTCATCTTCGACAAAGCGGGAAACGCCTATGGAGTGAGCTATCGCGGTGGGACCTACCTGAACGGTACGGTGTATGAGCTCTCGCCGAGCGGCTCCGGTTGGAACGAAACGATTCTTCACAACTTCAATGCGAGCGCGGGCGATGGCCAGACTCCACAGGGGTCGCTCGTCATGGACAGCGCGGGCAATCTGTACGGAACTACGCAAAACGGCGGGGCACGCAAGCTCGGCATTGTGTACAAGTTGTCTCCCACTTCTGGTGGAACCTGGACTGAGAAAATCATCCACACTTTCATCGGCGGTACGGACGGCCGATTCCCCGAAGCCGGTCTGATCTTCGACAAGAAGGGTAATCTCTACGGCACCGCCTACCAAGGTGGGACGGGTGGAACCTGCGGCGGCCTTGGCTGCGGAGTTGTTTTCGAACTTTCCCCGAAGTCTAGCGGCTCTTGGGGCGAAAAAATCCTGCATACCTTCAAGGGAGGCACGACCGACGGAGCGAACCCGATTGCGAGTCTCGTAAGGGATTCGGCAGGCAATCTCTACGGCACCGCAGCCACTGGCGGCGCGCACTCCGGTGGAACAGCATTCAAGCTGACTCTGAATGCATCCGGCACATGGACCGAGACAACCCTGCACAGCTTCAAAGCCAGCAGCACAGATGGAAGTAATCCTTATGCCAACATGGTGTTCGACAGCGCTGGAAATCTGTACGGCACCACGGGCGGTGGGGGGACCAACCAGGAAGGCACCGTATTCAAGCTCACACCAGGGAAGAGTGGAAGCTGGACTGAGAGCGTGCTTCACAGCTTTGGTGGTCCCGGTACCGATGGACAGTTCCCATTCAACGGCGGGGTTGTCTTCGACAGCTTGGGAAATCTTTACGGCACAACCGGTGAAGGCGGTTCTACCGGACAAGGCGTCGTGTTCAAGTTGACTCCTGCCTCTGGAGGCGCTTGGAGTGAGAGCGTCTATGTGAACTTCGACGGCACCAATGGAATCCAGCCGACCTATGGATTGACTGTAAACTCCGCCGGCAATATCTACGGTGCCGCGCTTTATGGAGGCACTCAGCTGGCAGGAACGGCATTCGAAATCGTTCCGTAGCAGCGACCTCGCCTTAGAGTTGCAGCACAAGGCAGATTGAGTCGCATCTTAGAGCCAAGGCAAGGAGGGCGCCCTGAATCGTTCAACTAAGAGGACGGCTCGGGGGTGCCTGCCGGAAGCCCGAAGCCGGCCCTGTGACGTAGGTAACTCTTCCGCTTTCAATGCCGGATAGTAGAATCCAAAGAATGTCGCCTGATGTCGCCACCGCCGCTTCTTCGAAAGCTGTAGAACTGGAACATGCGCTTCGCCACGTGATTCGCGGCAAGGACGATGTCGTCCGCCTGGCGCTGGTCAGCATATTTGCCCGCGGACACCTGCTGATTGAAGGGGTGCCCGGAGTCGGCAAGACGACCCTGGGGCAGGCGCTGGCGCGCGCGATCGATTGCACATTCCAGCGAGTGCAGTTCACCAGCGACATGCTGCCCTCGGACGTAATCGGCATTTCAGTGTACTCGGCGCTGGAGCAGCAATTTGAATTCAAGCGCGGCCCGGTTTTCACCAACGTCCTGCTGGCCGACGAAATCAACCGCACGACGCCCAAGACGCAGTCCGCGTTACTGGAAGCGATGAACGAAGCGCAGGTCACGGTCGATGCGCACTCGTACCCGCTGCCGCAACCATTTCTGGTGATCGCGACGCAGAATCCTGTGGAACATTACGGCACGTATCCGTTGCCGGAGTCGCAACTCGATCGATTCCTGATGCGGGTGCGCATGGGATATCCCGATGCGCAGGCTGAGCGGCAGATTCTTCGCTCCGAGGCTGGCGTGTCGCACCTTGATGACCTGCGTCCCGTGCTGACGGGAGCGGAAGTGAGCGAGATGCAGGAAGCGGTGAAACACGTTCGCGTCGACGACTCGCTGGTGAGCTATGCGCTCGAGATCGTGCGGCGGACGCGTGAGTCAGAATTTCTATCGCTGGGAGTTTCTCCGCGCGGATCGCAGGCGCTCTACCGGTCGGCTCAGGCGATGGCATTTATCCAGGGACGTTCGTTCTGCACGCCCGAAGATTTCAAACCACTCGTCGTGCCCGTATTCGCTCACCGCATTGTTGTGAATGGCCTGTACGCTTCGTCGCTCAAAAAGTCGGAGCAGTCTGATCAGGTGCTGAAGGAGATTGTGGAGAGCGTTGCTGTGCCTGTTTAGCTCTTGGCTCTTGGCTCTTGGCTTCGCTTTGGCTCTTGGCTTCGCTTTCGGCTGGCCCTTGCTTCCCTTCTCTTCTTCCCGTTTCATTTCTTTCCCGATTACTTTGTCATTGAGCGCGGCAGAGAATCCCTGGTGTCTTGCCGATTGATGGAAAATGCATAGATCCTTCGCTTCGCTCAGGATGACAGCCCGTGTCGTCAAGACAAGTGCAAGCCCTCGGGCTTACAACGCTTAGAGGCTATAATTCCCCCGTGATGTCACTGCTGCGCTTTTTAATGGTGCTATCGCTCGTTGTTTGGATCGGCGGGTTGGTTTTCTTTGCGTTCGTGCTGGCGCCCACCGCATTTTCGGTTTTGCCAAATACGCATTTGGCGGGCAATGTGGTTGGCCGCGCGCTGGGCAAGCTGCACTGGATTGCGATTTTTTCGGGCATTATCTTTCTGATCAGCTCCATCGCATATAGCCGGATGACATCCGGAACTGCGCATGCTTTTGCCATGCGCCACGTGCTCATTTTCCTGATGCTGGCGCTGACGATGGTTTCCCAGTTCTGGATTATTCCGCGAATGGATTCGTTGCGCGCTTCGGTAGGAGACTTCGCCGCCGTGGCCATCGACAATCCTTTGCGCGTGCACTTCGATGCACTGCATGTGTGGTCCACGCGGGTTGAAGGCGCGGTGCTGCTTTTGGGCCTGGTGGCGATCTATCTCACTGCGAGCGCAATTTCGACGAATATCCGCTGACGAAATTCAGGAAACTTTCTTCCAGACCAGATCGCTGCCTTCTCGTCGATCAACGAAGTCGATCACTTTACCCGAGGCATCGCGTTCAAAAATCTTGCGGGTTCGCAACTGCGCGCCGATGAAAAAGGCATCGCGCACTTCCGCTTTGAGTTCAACGGCGGGGTGTCCGGGACGCTCGCCAACCAAGTGATCGGCTTCCCGGCGAATCGTGTACTTCAGGTCTGGAGCGGCCGCATAACCTCCGACGTAGGCATCGAGGTCGCCTGCCGGCAAGGTGATCGCCTTCGGCTCCTGCAAGACGGAAATCGCGTGGACGAGAAGCAGTTTCCAGTTGCCGTTCTGCTGCTGCCAGGTTTCGGTCATCAGATATTGCGCATGCAGTTTCTGTCCGTGATAGAGCTCCTGCTCGTCATCAGTGTGAATCACGGATACCACGTCGCCCGACTGATGCGCGGAATACGAAACGATTGAAAGCATTCCGGAGGATCCGTCGGGAAGAGGGGTGAGCTGTTTCATGAAATCGGCGCGGTTCATGATGGTGCCATTTTCATCCACGTAAGTCGCGTCGGGTGCGAGAGCGGCGTCCCAAACCTTGGCGTTACCGGGCGCAATGGCATCGAGCAGAGCCTGGTCCCGCTGGCGGAATTCCTGAACGAGGTTGGCGGATCCTCTGGCATTCATCGGGAGCAACAAGGCAAGAGCGACAAGAAGAAACATGAGCAACTCCAGATAGTCCGGCTTGGATGACAGGGCTAGCGGCGGCTGCGAGCTCCGAGCGCTTCACGAATCTTTGAAGCCAAGAAGTCGAGTTCGAACGGTTTCTGCAGAAGGCGCATTTCGAGGCCACTTTCTTTCAGCAGGTTGACCTCGCCCTCGGTATAGCCGGACATGAAGATCACCTTAACGTCGGGGCGACTTTCGGCGAGCCGGCGTGCAACTTCCGGACCTCGCACGTGGGGCATCACAACGTCAGTCAGTACGATATCGATTGCACCTTTGTATTGCTCGGCGAGAGCGACCGCATCGCGGCCGTCGGTAGCTTCGAGAACGGAGTAACCCAGCGTCTGCAGGAACTGGCAAATCATCCATCGCAGATCGGGTTGATCCTCCGCGACCAGAATCGTTTCCATACCAGTTTGCGTGGGCTCGGCAGGTGAGCGCTGCAACGCGGGAGTCGGCAGGGCTTCGACGCGAGGGAAAAATACTTGCATGGTCGAACCGTGTCCTGGCTCACTGATGACGCGAACCTGCCCGCCGCTCCCTCGCACGATGTTATAGACCACAGACAGACCCAGGCCGGTTCCCTCGTCCTTGCTCTTGGTGGTGAAGAACGGATCGAAGATGCGCGTCTGCGTATCCGCGTCCATACCAATGCCGGTATCGGTGACCGAGAGCATCACGTAGTCTCCGGGCTCGACGGTTTGCGTCCGTGCGGCGCGAAGCACTTCGGAATTAACGCGTGCGGTCTGCAGCGTGAGCGTTCCACCCTTCGGCATGGCGTCGCGTGCATTGACCACGAGATTCATTACTACCTGCTCGATCTGAGCGGGATCGGCGCTGATGCAGCAGGCATCGGGACTGGGCTGGACGACGAATTCCATTTCCTCACGCAGCACGCCGAGGAGCATTTCACTCATGCGGTTCACGAGCACATTAAGATCGAGCACCTGCGGGCTGAAGGCATGCTTGCGGCTGAAAGAGAGAAGCTGACGGGTCAAGTTCGCGGCGCTCTCGGTCGTGCGCAAGATGGTCTCAACATTCTTGCGAGCCTCGGGGCCAACGTTCCCTTCACTGAGAACCATGTCGGCGTAGCCTTGGATGACCATCAGCAGGTTGTTGAAGTCGTGCGCAATTCCTCCGGCGAGACGGCCAATGGCTTCCATTTTTTGCGATTGACGTACCTGATCTTCGAGGAAGCGGCGTCCAGTCACGTTGCGAGAGGTAACCACGATGCCGCCGATGGCAACATCATTCAGTAGATTGTTTCCGACCGATTCAAGCCATACCCAAGATCCATCACTGTGACGGAAGCGGAATTCCGGAGGAGCGGCAGTGCCGACTTTCAACGTTACGCGCTCAAGCGCTGCGCGTACGGCCGGTTCGTCATCGGGATGAACGAAGGAAAGGAAGCTCCTGCCCAGCAGATCGGAAGGTTTATATCCCGCTATCCTTTCGATGGACGGACTGTGGTAGAGCATGGTGCCGTCGACAGCAACGACGGTGATTACGTCGGACAGATTTTGGATGAGATAGCTGAAGCGGTCTTCACTGCGGCGAAGTTCGGCGGCTGCATTGCGGCGCTCGCGTATATCGCGGAACATCCCGAGGATGGCCGGCTTGCCGGCGAGTTCGGTTGCACTGGCGCTGACCTCTACAGGAATCGTGGCGCCGTCGGATCGTAGAAGGTCGAATTCACGGATCTGCGAAAGGGCAGATTGCGCAAGAAGATCTGGATGCGTCCTTCTGTTCTCCGACGGATAGAGGCTTGATATGGGCATCCCGAGAAGCTGCTCCTCGGAGTAGCCGAGCAACTCGGTAGCCCGGTTGTTAGTCTCGATGATGAACTGAGTTTCGGTATCGATGACCAGGATGGCGTCATTGGCGGTATTGATAAGGTTGCGGTATTTCTGCTGCGAGTGGCGGATCTTATTGACAACGGCGCTGGAAAATCCGATGCCACCGAGGAGCAGCAATGCCGTGCCCAGCAGAGCGACGATCGAGAGCACCCGGTTAATCCAGCGCGCACCTTCGCCCAAGGTGGATGAGAACTCATCTTCAAGCGGCGTAAGCCGCGAGTCGACGATCACGATCTGGTCGGCGATCTGCTTGATATTGGCCTCATCCGGATGCGCGGAGTTAATTTCGTTGTGGAGTTGATCGGCAAGCTGGCGAAGCTGGTCGATCTCGCGGTCGCCTTCGGTCCAAACTGCGATTGCCCGCTGCATGTAGCGAACGCTGCCGAAGCGGCGGAAAAGCATGGACATGTTGGCGACGTCTTCGGGATTGATCCGGCCCTGGACAAATCCCTGATACACCAACTGCATGTCCGGGGTGGGAGTTTCCAGTTGCAAGCGCGCCTGCTTGTCGCCCAAGGGGACGGCAATTTCTGTCAGGTAGTTTTGATAATTTTTTTCGGAGCGATCAGCGGCATACTTGGTCAAGCTTAGTGCGGCGCGCTTCTGCGCCTTGGACCACATTCCTTCTCCGCCGACGTAGGCCCGAATCCCAGAAAGAATGTCGGAGCGAAACACCCCGAGATAGAAGACGCAAAGCACAATTGCCACGAAAGTCGCGACAATAGCCAGGAGTTTTCTGGCGATAGGAATACGGCGGAACATCGTCCTCGCAATACGCATGCAGGCCCAGGGACCGGAAGCTGACGAAGACCATTTCACGCCGATCAATGCAGAAGGTGCGATGCAGCAGAGACGTGACAGCGAATAGCAACGTCCCGGGCACGATTCTCACTGTTCGGTGCTTAGCGCTGCGTACAGCATACGCCGCTGCGTGGACAATCCGTCAAGCTGAAATGAGTTGTGATTTGACGCATGCAGTGACTCAATAGCTTCCCGATTTCGTATTTGAGATCGCGAACTAAAGAAGGGACGGCAATACTGCAGGCAATATTTTAAGTCCCGCCGACTGCACTACAGACTCTCCGCGAACGTTAGGTCCCTCAAGCGGCTGCGCCGCCGTTCAGGATGACACCTTGGTGGATGATCTGCCCGCAGGTGGATGATCAGCCGCGCAGTTCGCGATACCGGAAGCAGCCGGTGGCGTGATCGTTCACCATGCCCACCGCTTGCATGAAGGCATAGCAGATGGTTGATCCGACGAAGCGAAAGCCGCGCCGTTTCAGGTCCTTGCTCATGGCGTCGGATTCAGGAGTTTTTGCCGGAAGCCGAGCGTGGGAAGTCCAACGATTTATTCGCGGCTTGCCGCCGACGAACTGCCATATGTATTTATCGAAGCTTCCGAACTCTTCCTGTACGCGAAGGAACGCTTTGGCATTATCGACGGCGGAAGCGATTTTCAACCTGTTGCGAACGATGCCGGGATTCTTGAGCAAGGCAAGAATCTTGCGCCGGTCATAACGAGCGACGCGGTGGGGATCGAAATGATCGAAAGCGCGGCGGTAGTTGTCGCGCTTGTTGAGGATCGTGCTCCAGCTCAATCCGGCTTGTGCCCCTTCGAGGATGAGGAATTCGAACAACGTCCGGTCATCATGAACGGGGACGCCCCATTCTTCGTCGTGATAAGAGATCGAAAGTCCGGCGCTCGCCCAAGCGCAACGAACGGGATTTTGTTTGAGGCTGGCTTAGATGGCATATGGCTGGAAGCGCGCCCTCCGCGGCTTTGTCTTCCCGCGGAGGGCATTGGGACAATTAAGACTACTGCAAAGATTTTGGATCGGACTTGTTCACCGGCGTTTTACGGTCGAGCAATGTGACCAACTCCCGCGCGCTTGCCGGAATTCCGACTTTGCCTCCGCGAATGATTTCTTTCGCGGAGAGTTTCCGTCCATATAGTTTCTCGTTGGCGCTGCCGTCGGATCGCAAGGTTGATCCTTCCAGCGAGACTCCGGCGAAGAGACCTTTGTTACGTGAGTAAGAAAGAATTTCGGCGCTCATCACGATGTCAGTTGCACCTTCGGCAGTGCGGCCCTTCGGCCCAGCGGCGGCGGAAGCGTCGGCGCCAAGTTTCACCTTACTGTAGAGAAGAGATTCCGCGCCTTTGGGGTTCATGACCAGGAGAACGAAATCCGTGGCTTGGCCGCCAAGCTGAAATCCGATGCTAACCCCTTCGAGCGCGTAGAGCGCTGGAGCACCCCACTTGCCTTTGTAGTGCTCGCCGCCGCGGCAGATCATCACCCCCCGACCGTAGCTGCCTCCGACGCCAAGTGCTCCCTTCTTCACTGAGGGAAGGATTACGACGCACTCCGCCTTGTCGAGGAGGTCCTGAGGAATGTTGTCGGGGATGTTGAGAATCTCTTTGAGAACCTGTCCTGAATCCTTGACTCGTGCGGCTTCGCGCTCATTGTTGGCTGCGAATGCCGTAGCGCCGCACAGTAAAGCGATCATCAACAACCTAGTGACTCTTTTCATCAGAAGCCTCCGGTGACAGATTTTAGAGAAAAACGGCAAGTTCGCGGCACAATTTAGGACGTGTATCCGGGTGGCCAACTGGCCACTTGCAGATGGCAAACCGAAACGGCGCAAGTCATTCAAATCCGGCGCGTTGCGCTATGACCAAACGCGTGCTCCTTTTGTAACTTGGCACTTTCCCGAGGGCGCTCATACAGTCAGTTGAGGCGCTCCCGAGCGCTGCGGCTTTCGGCACGTTGCGTGCATCTTATAGCTTGGGAGTGTTGGAAACCCGGTTTAGGGTGAAAAAATTGGATTCTTCGGGCATGAAGTACACGCACTGGATTCTTCGGTTGTTGGCATTTTCCCTGGCAACCTTCGCAGGGACCGGCCAGTTGCGTGCACAATCTGCCTACGTGGCGAGCGCCCCTAGCCTGGCCGCTGCTAACACAACGATTCCGGCGGCGGATGCGCCCGACGTCGATGATCAGAGCTCGATGATCACCCTGCATTCCCGGGTGAATGAAGTCAACGTGCTGTTCATCGCGACCGATAAGCACGGCAAGTTTGTGCGCGATCTGAGCCAAGGCGACTTCCACATTCTTGATGATCACAAACCGCCGCAAGCGATCCTGAATTTCCGGCGCGAAACCGATTTACCGCTCCACATGGGACTGCTGATTGACGTCAGCGGGTCGGTGGACAGCCGCTTCCAGTTCGAACAAGAGGCAGCCACAAGTTTCTTGCAACATACACTTCGTGTCGGATTCGACAAGGCGTTCCTGCTGGGGTTCAACAGCCATACACAGATGGCGCAAGAGTTCACCGATAACGTTGCGCTGTTGTCGGCCAGTGTTCACAAGCTGCACAACGGCGGCGGAACGGCTCTTTACGATGCCGTGTACCGGGCATGCAAAGAAAAATTCCTGAAAGATCGTCCGGATCACCCGGCCCGCAAGGCAATCATTATCGTGAGCGACGGAGAAGACAACCAGAGCGACGTGTCGAAGGCACAGGCGATTGAGATGGCGCAGCGCGCCGAAGTCATCATCTATGCGATCTCGACCGATGACAGCGGGCTCGTGATGCGCGGCGACAAGACTCTGGAACAGCTCGCCGAAGCAACCGGCGGCCGCGCGTTCTTTCCGTTCAAGATGAAGGACATCACTCGTTCTTACGCCGCAATCGAAGACGAGCTGCGCAGCCAGTATGTGGTTTCCTATAAGCCAGCCGATTTCGATGCCGATGGACGGTACCGCTCGATTGAAATTTCCACGATGAAGAAAGACCTGCAGGTTCGGGCGCGCAAAGGCTACTTCGCGCCCGCTCAGTAACACCTTCCCCTAAGCCTCACTTCACGTCACTTCAAGAAGCTCTCAGCACTGGGGTTTCACTGAAACCCGTCTATTCTTCCGCTTGTTTTCGAACGGCTTTACTCCTCCTAACGCTTTTCCCTTGACGGCCGGACCCTTCAATACTATTTTACTCTAGGCCTTGAGCGATCCAGCCTGTATACAGGAAGCAGAAGACGGGGATCTCATGAAAAAACTACAACGTGATCTCTTCCCGGGCGCGCTCGAGATGATGATTCTTCGGATGCTGAAACGCCAGCCCATGCACGGCTATGCCCTAGTGCAGCAGATCAAGCGGACTTCGCAGGATTTGCTGGTGATCGAAGAAGGCTCGCTGTACCCGGCCCTTCAGCGCTTGCTCAAAGCAGAGTTCGTGAAGTCGGAGTGGGGGGTCTCTTCTACAAATCGCAAGGTGCGGACTTACAAGCTGACGGCGGCGGGCGCAAAACATCTGGAGCGGGAGGTATCGACCTTCGAGCGAATGCTGGAAGGGATTACGCGGGTTCTTGCGCCGGAGGGATCATGAATTGGCTGAAGCAATTATTTGCGCGGCGGCGGATGTATCGCGAATTGTCGGAAGAAATTCAGGCGCACCTCGAAGAGAAGGTTGAGGAGTTGGTCGCTGACGGCATGCCCAGGTCACAGGCGATCCAGTCGGCCCGGCGGGAGTTTGGCAACGTGGGCTTGATCGAAGAAGACAGCCGCGAAGTGTGGACCTGGCCATCGGTAGAAGAGCTCTTCTCGGACATCCGCTATGGACTGCGTGCCCTGCGCCGAAATCCGGTTTTTACTACCGTCGCATTGTTGACGATCGCGATTGGCATCGCCGCAAACACTGCCGTCTTCACGGTCGTGAACAGTGTCCTGCTCAAGCCGCTGAACTATCCACATGCAGAGGAACTGGTAGCGCTGCACCAGACGGCGCCGGGAGCGGAAGGTCTCGCGGACTTTGAGAATGGCCTGCTTCTATCCCCTTCGATGTACTTCACCTACTCAGAGCGCAACCGGACGTTTCAATCGTTGGGGGTTTGGATCGGTGGCAGCGCGAGCGTGACCGGATTGTCAGAACCGGAGCAGGTGCGAACCATTGCGGTCAGCGATGGCGTGTTGCAGACGCTCGGTACACCTCCCGCGATTGGGCGATGGTTCACTCAAGCGGACCAGGCGCCGAATGCGCCGAAAAAGGCGATTCTGAGCTACGGATACTGGCGGAGCCGTTTCGGAGCTGATCCCTCTGTTCTTGGGCGAACCATCATCGTGGATTCGCAACCCATCGAAATCGTCGGAGTGATGCAGGCAGGATTTCGGATTGTGGATCAGGATTTCGATCTTGCGTTTCCGTTGGCGTTCGACCGAAGCAAGGTGATCCTTGCGGGTTTCGGCTTTCACGGGATCGCGCGCCTCAAGCCTGGCGCGACGATCGCAGAAGCGAACTCGGATTTATCGCGGATGCTGCCGATCTGGATGGACTCGTGGTCCAACGGTCCTGGATCGAATCCGCACATTTATGAAACATGGAAAATCACGCCGCTGATTCGCCCTTTGAAGAAGGAAGTGGTCGGCAACGTGGGCGAGCTGTTGTGGGTTGTGATGGGAACGATCGGAGTGGTGCTGCTCATCGCATGCGCGAATGTGACCAACCTGCTGCTGGTTCGGGTCGAAGCGCGGCAACAGGAACTGGCAGTGCGCACCGCGTTGGGGGCTGGCTGGATACGAATTGTGAGAACGCTTCTGGTCGAAAGCGTGATGCTTGGGTTAATGGGTGGAGCAGCCGGAATGGCCCTGGCGTATGGTGGCGTACGCCTCCTGGTCGCGGTAGGTCCGACGACTCTTCCTCGGTTGAATGAAGTTGCGATCGATGCGCGAACCCTTTGTTTTGCGTTCGCTCTGTCGGTGCTATCGGGTTTGTTGTTCGGAATGATCCCGGCGCTGAAATATGCGCGCCCGCGCGCCGGTTCGGCCCTGCAAAGCGGAGGGCGGACCATCAGTGTAAGCCGCGAACGACACCGGGCGCGGAACTTGCTGGTGATCGGACAGGTAGCCATGGCCTTGGTGCTGTTGATCAGCGCCGGGCTGATGATCCGAACGTTCGCAGCGTTGCGGAAAGTGGATCCGGGATTCTCCGACGCCCAGCACTTGCAGGCTGTCCGCATTTCCATTCCAGACTTACTTATCAAGGAACCGGAGCGCGTCACGCGAACCCAGAACGCAATCCTCGACAAACTGGCGGCCATTCAGGGAGTGAAGTCCGTTGGGTTCGTGAGCGAAATGCCCATGGAGGGCTTCGATTCGGACTGGGATGAGATCTTCGCTGAAGACAAGGTTTATGCCGACAACATCATCGCGCCATTGCGTCTGTACAAGCATATCTCGCCGGGTTTGTTGCAGACGGCGGGGACAAGATTGATTGCCGGACGCGATATGACATGGAGCGAAATCTATGAGCACCGGCCTGTCGTGATGGTTTCTGAGAACCTGGCGCGCGAACTGTGGGGGACGCCGGCGGCGGCCATCGGAAAGCGGCTGCGAGAGTTTTCCAATATGCCGTGGCACGAGGTCGTTGGTGTGATCCAGAATGTTCGGGAAAAGGGCCTGCAGGAAAAGGAACCGGAAATCGTGTATTGGGCGCCGTTGGTACAGAATCGCTTCGATCCGGCGACACGCACCGTGACGTTCGTTGTAAGAAGCGAGCGTGCGGGCACGCAGAGCTTTTTGAAAGAGGTGAGTGCGGCCGTGTGGTCGGTAAATTCGAATCTGCCGTTGGCGTCCGTGCGGACGATGCAGGAAGTGTACGAAAAATCTCTCGCCCGGATTTCTTTCACTCTGGTCATGCTGGCAATCGCCGGGGCCATGGCCCTGGCCTTGGGAATGATTGGAATCTATGGTGTGATGTCCTACACCGTGTCGCAGCGCAAACGAGAAATTGGCATTCGCCTGGCGCTCGGAGCGAAGAGTGAAGACGTCCTGCAAATGGTTCTAAAGCACGGTGCGAGACTGACTCTCGTTGGTGTAGGCATTGGGGTCGTTGCTTCTTTCGGATTAACCCGGCTGATGGCGAACCTGCTGTTCGGCGTGACGGCGAACGATCCGCTGACATTTGTGGCAGTTGCTGTGTTGCTCCTTCTGATTGCTGTCGTGGCGTGCTACATCCCCGCCCGCCGGGCGACGCTGGTTAATCCTACCGTAGCGCTTCGTTATGAATGATCAGGATTCTGACCTTCCATAACATGAGGACACAGACGTTCGAAACCTCTGTGCCCTCGCGACGTTCCGGCTTACGGTCAAGCAGATTTTTGCAGCTTTGCCTTCGGCACCTGGTAGGTTCCGGGTGTCGCACGGGATGAGATTGCGAGACGATTCCAGGCATTGATGCTGGCCACTGCCAGGGTTAGATCGGCAATCTCTTTTTCGCTGAATTGCTTCTTCACTTCTTCATACACTTCTTCGGGAACGTGCGTGTCGGCGACCCTGGTAATGGCCTCTGTCCAGGCCAGCGCAGCACGCTCGCGATCTGAATAGAATGGGCCTTCTTCCCATGCGTCCAGCTCGTACAGGCGTTGATCGCTTTCTCCGATCGCCTTCAGATCTTTCCAGTGCATGTCGAGACAATAGGCGCAGCCATTGATTTGGGAAGCGCGAAGCTTGATGAGATGAAGGAGCGACTCTTCGAGGCCGCATTGTTTCAAATATTGCTCAAGTCCGTACATCGCCTGATAAACGCCGGGAGCAACCTTCATAAAGTTGAACCGTTCCATGACTACCTCCTTCTCTTCATTTGGATTATTCACCTCGAAGTGAGGCCGCATTTTTATTGCTAGGTGCGATATTGGCGGATTTTGTGCCTGCCGATTTCTGTGTTAACGTCCCAATGATTTCCAGTTCATCTCGATCATTGAGAGGAGCACATGACTGGCATCATCTTGCTGGTAATTCTGGTTGTCCTGGCCGTCGTGCTGATCAGCATGTACAACGGCCTGGTACAGCTGCGGGTGCGGGCGGACTCCGCCTGGTCCGACATCGACGTTCAGCTGAAACGCCGGCACGACCTGATTCCGAATCTGGTCGAGACGGTAAAAGGATATGCAACGCATGAGAAAGGAACGTTCGAAAATATTGCGAAGTTCCGATCGCAGGCGATGTCGGCAACAAGCCCTGCCGACAAAGCTGTCGCTGAGAATCAGCTGAGCGGCGCGCTCAGAGGCCTGCTTGCCGTAGCCGAGGCCTATCCACAACTGAAGGCTTCGGAGGAGTTCACGCAGCTGCAGAATTCCCTGAACATGACGGAAGACTCGCTTCAGAATGCCCGCCGCTACTACAATGCGGTGGTCCGCGATTTCAATACCAAGATTCAATCCTTCCCCACCAACCTGCTGGCCGGAATGTTCGGATTCGCGCAACGGCAGTTCTTCGAGACCACCGATGCCGACCGCGAGCCGGTGCAGGTGAAATTCTGAGGATCGCGCAAGTTGGTAATTGAGAAATTTTGTAATTTGAAGAACGCAAAACGACTCACATTCCTGGCGGTCCTCTTTTGTGTTTTCACAGGCATTGCCGCAGCGAAATCGTGGCGGGTCGCCGACTTTCAAGACACCATCACAATCGACAAGGACGGCAGCGCCGTCGTCACCGAACGCATCTCCCTCGTGTTCGAAGGTGAATGGCACGGGATTCATCGCACCATCCCCATTGAATATCCCGGGCCCAGCGGCACGAACTATGAGCTCTTCCTCGACATCAAGAGCGTCACCGACGGAGCGGGCAGCAAGCTGAAGTACGAGTCTTCGGTCGCGAAGGGATCGCGCGACCTGAAGATTTACATTCCCGACGCAGTGGATACGACCCGCGTCGTTGAGATTGTTTACCGGGTGCGCAACGGGACTCGTTTCTTCCGCGACTACGATGAGTTCTACTGGAACGTCACCGGCAACGACTGGCTGGTGCCCATCGATCACGCATCGGCGACAGTGCGCTTGCCTGATTCGGCAAACGGATCGTTGCGGGCGCAGGCTTTCACCGGCGTGTATGGCTCGACTCAGCGCGATGCCACCGCTAAGGTGAATGGCGCGGAAGCAGAGTTTGAAACCAATAATCCGCTGCCGATGCGCGGTGGGCTGACGATTGACGTCTACATCCCGCAAGGAATTCTGCGAGAGCCGGGCCCGATCACAAAATTCTTCTGGTTCATTGCCGGCAATCCCATCGTCTTCCTACCGCCAGTGACATTCATCGGAATGTTTCTGCTGTGGTGGTACAAAGGACGCGATCCGGATCCCGGCGTGTCGGTCGCTCCGATGTACGAACCGCCCCAAGGGATTTCTCCGGCGGAAGCCGGGACACTGCTGGATGACAGCATTCATCCGCGGGACATCACGTCGACGATCGTTGATCTGGCGGTGCGCGGCTACATCAAGATCGAGGAGACGGCTGAGAAAGTTTTGCTGTTCACGCACAAGGACTACATCTTCCATCTGCTGAAGCCACAGACAGAGTGGAAGGAGCTGGCGCCTCACGAATTCATCATGATGGAGCACATTTTCGGAAGCGGCGTGGACCAGATGCGGCTGTCAAGCCTGAAGAACCGCTTCTACACTGCCGTCCCGCTCATTCGCCAAGATATTATGGCGGCATTGAAGACGAAGGGGATTTATTCGCTAGATCCGGAGTCGGCCAACGGATACAGCATTGGCATGGCCATCGTGATTCTGATTCCGTTCGCAATCTTTCAATATTTTGGATGGGCGAACTTCTTCAACTCTGTCCCGCTTCTGATCATTTGCGGCGCGGTTTCAGCGCTCGTGTGGTGGCTGTTTGCGCGCGTGATGACGGCTAAAACTGCTAAGGGTGCGCGAACATGGATCGCGGTTCTCGGTTTCCAGGAGTTTATGAATCGCGTGGACGCCGAGCGGCTCAAGCTGATGCCGCCAAACACGTTTGAAAAGTATCTAGCCTTCGCGATGGCGCTTGGAGTGGAGCATCACTGGGCGAAAGCATTCGACGGCATCATCAAAGATCCGCCGCAGTGGTACGTGGGTCCGGGCGGAGGCTACGGCGGCGGATTCAATCCGATCTTCTTCTCGAGTTCGATGCACAGCATGGCGTCGGACATGCACCAGGTTTTCGTGTCGGCGCCGCGGGCGAGTTCCAGCGGGTCTGGATTCGGAGGCGGGGGCGGCGGAGGATTTTCTGGAGGCGGGTTCGGCGGCGGAGGCGGGAGCGCGTTTTAGTTCGCGAGTGAATGCATTCCCAACACGGACATCGACTCGTTGCTCCAGTTATCTCCGTTGCGATCCAAGACACGACGATACTCCGTGGTTTTTACTCCGAGACGGAGTTAGCTACTACAAAAAGTTCTTCCGCCAAGTCGGGATCAAGTTTGGTCTCACTCAACTTCTTCCAGAATGATGGTACCGAGGCAGGTGCCGATCGTGCTCCCGACCAACACTGGTAACCGACCCTGGTCGATCCTCCTCGAAAAACCACTTCAGGCTTCCGCAACAAGTGGGATGCAGGGGGTTACACGGCCGCCCCTGAACTGTACAAGCGGCTGCGCTAGAAGTGCCGCGATTGGATCGCAGTAGAGTGGAATTGATAGGTTGGGTCGCAACGCCTCCGAGCGGAGTGCGGTCTCGGTTGTCTTGCGCGGCGAGCTGGGACGGGTACGCGAGCCCAGCGCAGGTAATGATTAAGAGTACACAGGTCAGTATCCTGAAATGCATGGGCGTCTCCTTTTGAATCGTGCTTACCCCGGAGTATTCGCTGCCCTTTGGTTCGGATAATCCCCTTAACGCCGAACACTGTAACTTAGGCGCCATCGATTGTAAACAGGACCATGTCACTCACCGTCCGATCGTGAATGTACTGGGGGATGTTTCAACTTATTGACATCACAAGCCACGGCGCCACCCAAGTCCTAACTTCTTAGTTGACAAATCCATTCGTCGGCGCGTAGGCTCCTAACTGCTTAGGAGATGCAGCGCATGAAGCCACGTTTCAAGCCGGTTCTCACAAAACTTGAACTCGACCTGATGCAGGTCATCTGGCGCCTGGGCAGTGGCACGGTCAGTACAGTGCAGGCCGAGCTTACCCGCCCACTTGCCTATACCACTGTCCAAACCATGCTTAACATCCTCGAGCGCAAAGGGAAGGTCCGTCGGGAGCTGAAAGGCCGCGCCTATGTTTATTCGGCTCGCGTCACCAAGGCGAAGGCGCTCGGCCACAGCGTCCGTGACCTCATCGACCGCCTTTTCGGCGGTTCGAGCGAAGAGCTCGTAATGAGCCTGCTCAAGAGCGGCGAGATCGACGCTAATCGTCTAGCCGAGCTCACGCATCGCTTCAATGAGGAGGCTGACGATTGATGACCACTCTGGAATCCGTCCTTCTTTCTTATGTTGCCAACGCCCTGTGGCAGATCCCCCTACTGTTCGCCGCGGGTTGGCTGACAACACGCATACTGCGCGGGGTCGGTCCTGCCGCAGAACATCGCGCGTGGGCATGTGTGCTCCTGCTGCAGGCATTCCTGCCCGCTGGTTCTACAATTTCCTGGGCTTCCCTTCGCACATTCCTCAATTTCTCTGGTCCTCCGCTGAACAACGGCCAGCCGCACGTTTCGATCGTGATGGGCCCCGGCACAGCATTCATTAACCCGCACTTCCCCGCCTGGCTCCTGGCCCTCTTGGCTATCGCCTACGTGGTCATCACCGCTTGTTTCGTCGCTCGCCTTGCGTGGAGCCTGCGCACGATCTACGTTCTCAGCCGAACCGCTGAAGAGGGTACTCTCTCCGCCGATAACGCCAACTACTGGGCGCAATGTGCAGAAGCATTCGGCGTCGCGGGCGCCTCGGTCCGCACGTCACCAAAGATCTACGGTCCAATCACCGTTGGCATTAAACGCAAGCTCGTCCTTCTGCCCCCGGATATGCTGGCAACGCTGCCTGATACTGAACTCCGCACCGCCATCGCCCACGAATTCGCCCACATGCGCAGGCATGACTTCGCCAAGAACCTTCTGTACGAGCTCTTGTGCCTGCCAGTGCGCTTTTCACCCGGTCCTCTTTCTTACACGCTCGCGCTTGATGGAAACGCGCGAGATGGTCTGTGACCAACTGGCTGCAAGTCTCGCCGATCATCAGCAATATGCTCGCTCGCTTTTGCGCCTTGCTTCTCTACTTGTCACTGGGATGCCAGTCAGAACCCCACACGCCATTGGAATCTTCGATGACACAACATTTGAAAGGAGAGTTATGCGGCTTACCGAGAACCCAATCCACTATTCAGTCCAGCGGAAGTTCACCACCGTAGCAATCTGTATCCTATTCAGCATCGTCGTCTGCGCCTCAACCCTCGCACTCAGCATTCACGTCGACGCTTTGGCTGCCGGCCAACAGCAGCCACCAACCAAAACCACCGGCGGCCCCGTGGCCGTAAGTGCGGAAATCATGCAGAAGCAAATCGTGCATAAAATTCCGCCGGTCTATCCCGAAGACGCTAAGAAAGCCCAAATCACCGGCATAGTGCAGCTCGAAGCTGTCATTGGAAAAACTGGGGAGGTGGAACATCTCGAAGTCCTCTCAGGGCCGAAAGAATTGCAGCAACCAGCCTTGGACGCCGTTCGCCAGTGGATATACAAACCCTTCCTCCTGAATGGAGCAGCAGTGGAAGTGAAAACCCCTATCAAGATTACCTACTCGTTGCGTCACCCTTGAACTTCGCGACTATTAGGTCCGGAAATTTATTGGACTGGCAAGATTGAGCAGAGTTTCGAATGGCAGCGTGGGACACCAGGGTCTACCGCTGTACGCAAAAGTGACAGCGGTAGACTTCCAATTGAGGAGAATTTCCTCGTGACAGAGAATGCCGAGGTTGGGAGTAACGAAATCGAGATTTTCCTTTCGCTCGAAGACGGCTGGAAAAAACAACCGATGGCACCCATTGACGTGATGATGAGTGTGATGGCGATTTTCGCCAACTATGATCTGCTCCGCCAAGGAACGGAGTAGACGGCAAAAATGCGGTAAGGGCCGGGTTCCGCTGCCTCGAAGGCTCCGGCGCTGACTTTTGCATGAGCCTCTTCAAAGGAGACTAGCAAGCAATGCTCATTTGTGCGAATCTCATTCGCCATGCCGTTGCACGAGAGCGGTGAACATTCAGGCGAACCGTGGGCGTAGAAGGTAACAACGTCAAAGCCTTCAAGGGTCTTGTATGGAGGCAAAAGGACGTTAGTCGTAAATGACGCATTCGATTGATATGGCAGCCAATTCTTGCCGTCAAATTCGTTCTCGTACACTTCGTAGTAGAAAAGCCTGGTTCCTTCGAGTTGAATTTGATTGTCGTGTGCCACCGCATGAATGATTTCTGGTGAATCAAATAGCCAGTACCCGTTGTGCTTCCAATAATGAAAGTAGTCCGCGAAATCTTTATTTATACAGTTGCTGACCGAATACACATCGAGCACTCCATCAGCATGAAATCGCGCCGGGGTATGTACTCGTTTCGCCATATATCCTGCGCGTATCACATTCTCAGTCTAGCAAGTAGCGCCATTGGGAGGCAGATTGCGTCAATTGGCGAAACAGGACGACTGCACTCATCAACGGAGCATAAGTTTCGCCGGGAGTCGGCTGTTCTTCCCTGCTACTACTTTCCTATTATTGTCGTTCCAAGCCTCAGGCCTAATAATCGCCACATTTTCTTCCGGGGGGGAATTGAAATTCAAACGTGTTCGAAGGAAGTTGATTTGGACTCTCTCTATCCTCGCGCTGCTGTGGGCGGCCGGATCAACGGCGCTCTACTCGGCGATGCGGCGGCCGCCCGAGCAATTCGGCCGCGTTATGGCGAAAATCGCCGGACCGATCCCCTTCATGATTTTCCCTTTCGAAACAATGTGGCTACAGGCACGGGCAGGAACTTTGAAGGTCGGCGATTCTGCTCCTGACTTCACCCTTACTCGGCTCGACAAGAGCGACCACGTTCAACTGTCTTCACTCACCGCCCAAGGTCGTCCGGTCGTCCTGATCTTCGGCAGCTATACCTGACCGCCGTTTCGGCGGGAGGTGCCCGCCCTCAACAAGATCTACCACCAGTACCAGGACAAGGTTTCATTCCTCGTGGTGTATATCACCGAGGCGCATCCCAGTGACGTCTGGCAGATGGAGAGTAACGTCCGCGACAAGGTGGTGTTTGCCAGCCCGAGAAGCGAGGACGAGCGCGCGTCGGTTGCTGGAACGTGTGTGAGAAAACTCGGTATTGAGATCCCGGCGCTCCTCGACGAGTTCGGAAACTCCACGGAGAGCGGGTACACCGCGTGGCCGGACCGCATGTACTTGATCGATCGCAACGGGAAAGTTGTATACAAAAGCAAGCCGGGGCCCTTCGGATTCAAGCCGGATGATTTGCTGGCAGCGATGAAAAAGAAAGGGATCGTGCAGTAATAACCGCCACGGCCACAAATAAAACGCGGGGGCAAGATGCCCCCGCGACAGCCGGGCGGAACGCCGGCTCTACCAAACCGTTGATTTTATTTCTCTCCTTCGGCGGCGCTGCTACCCCACAGGGCATTGCTGCCCCACAGAGCGTTGCTTCCCCACAGAGCGTTGCTTCCCCAAAGCGCATTGCTTCCCCATAAAGCGTTAGAACCCCAGAGGGCGTTGCTACCCCACAGGGCATTGCTACCCCAGAGGGCATTAGTGCCCGTCATGGTTGACGACGGCGCGCCAGAGACGAACTGGGTTGATCCCCACACGGCTGCGTTTGACCACGCTGCTGTGGAGTTCCACACATCGGTGGAGGAATCGTTGAGGTAGACATTGCCAGTCTTCGGATCGAATGACGCAACTGGCGTCATCGCCGAACCCTTGGCAACGTCAGCGCTGTTGAGAGCGGCTTCGACATCGACGTAGCCCGCGCCGATCGTGAACAGATCATACTGATCGGTATAGGTGACGCCGGTATCAGGATCGGTCGTGCTGCTGAAAGCCGGAAAGGATTTCCACGCGGTCTTCATCAGCCGCGCCTTCACCTGATCAGGATTGAGGCTCGGGCTCTTCTGCAGCAGGTCAGCCACGACGCCGCTGACCACGCCGCTCGCCATGCTGGTTCCGCTCAGCGTGAAGTACTTCGACGAAGGAGAGCCGTTTCCGCCCTTGGTATAGAAACTGTTCGGAACGCGGTTGCCGGGGTACTGGTTATAAAGCGTTGAATTCGGCGCCTCCAGCGATACCAGCAAATTTCCCGGGGCAACGATGTCAGGCTTGGCCACGGCATCGATCGCACTCGGTCCCTTCGAGCTGTAGCTGGCGATGAGGTCGTCCACTCGCGTAGGCGTTCCCATCGTCTTCATGGCACCGACCGTAAGAACGTAAGGGTCATTTCCCGGCGAGGTAACCGTCGCGTATCCATTCGTGGGCTGAAAGCGTCCATTGTTGCCTGCGGCGACGACAACCACAATTCCGGCCTTCCACGCGGCTTCTACTGCCTGGCAGACGGGATCAAGCTTGTAGCTCTCAAATACCGGGCGTCCCATCGACAGATTGATGACCCGAATGTTGAACAAGGGCTTTAGAAGGATCGCGGTGTTGATCGCAGCGATCACGGCGCTATCGGTTCCGGCGCCATTCTGATCGAGAACGCGCAGGTTGATGATGTTCGCTTGCGGCGCGACGCCCTTGAACTGAGCCGAGTATGCAGTCCCATTCGAGCTAGCACCGTTGCCGGCAATAAGGCCGGCGATGTGCGTGCCGTGTCCGAACTGATCATTGGCGCTGAGATTGCCAGGCACAAAGCTCTGGTTCCACACGACGCGCGACAATCCGAGGAATCCACCTTTCAAGTCCGCGTGATCGCTGACGCCGCTATCGATAAGGGCGACGCCGATTCCTGCGCCGGTGTATCCGGACTGCCATGCTGCGAACGCATTGACAGCCGGCGCCGCGTTACTCAGCGAGGGCGTCAGCGTTCGATCCAAGCTGATGTACTTCACGTTCGATTGGCTCGAGAGCGACAGAATGTTTGAGAGCGGCAGGTTCGCGACGATGCCATTGACCAGCGGCAACGCGTCGAGGAGCGATCCCAATTTCGAAAGAAGTTGAAGGTCGAGAAGGCTCGGCGGTCCGTTGTATTGCACCACGACCCGAGCCGTGGGGGCGGTCGTCTTTCTCAGGTCTGGAGACAGTTTGGTGGTGTCGGTGGCGCTGCAACTCGCCACCAGCATCGAGAGTAAAAGTACCGCGGCAAATTTCTTCATGACTTTCCCCACTTAACATCCCCAACGCGTATAGCGTGTCCCCAAGTGACCTGTGTATGTGCATGCCGGGCTCCAAACGCTGAAGATCAAAGCTATGTCTATCAATCACTTACGAGGGGTTCGTCGAGGTGGTCAAAGGGCCTTTTGTCCCGTGAACGAATGCACGCGCCAAGTTGTCCCAAAGGACAGGTGCACGGATCGAACAAATGGGGATGCAGAACGCAAACCATCGTAACCAGAAGGTAACTTTTTGGGCGGACAGGTGAATTCAAATCGTTGAAAATTTAAGCACTTCCATGTCGTGGATTCGGTCGATCGGTGCACGGATGTTTATCGTCGGACTGGCCCTGGCCGGTCTCCCTTGCCTCGTCTATGCGGGGATGCACTGGCAATCGGACGATCCGGTCAAATTCGGCTGTTATCTGCTGGCCGCATTGCTGGCGGCGTCTCTCAAAGTCAGCCTTCCAGGAATTGAAGGAACACTCTCAGTCAACTTCTTGTTCACGCTGCTGGGCATCCTCGAACTGAGCTTGCCCGAAACGCTGATCATTGGATTGGCAAGCACGCTGGCGCAGTTTTACTGGAGGCCGGCTCGCAAGGTAAAGCTAGTTCAGCTTGTCTTCAACCTGGCACAGGTGACGGTCTCGAGTTCGGTCGCTTACGGATCGTACAAACTTGTCGTCCTCTATCTGCTGCATAAGCCTGGACCGCTGGCGCTGCTGGTTGCGGCGATCACTCACTTCGCCTGCAATACGTCGGCGATGTCGACCATCATCGGGCTCACCGAAGACAAGCCGGTGCAGAAGGTCTGGAAGGACAGCTACCTGTGGTCATTCCCGTATTACATGGTGGGTGCTGCTGCCGCGGGACTCGTCAACTTCCTCAATCGTCACGTTGGATGGCAGTCTTCCCTATTGGTTCTGCCGCCGATCTATCTGATGTATCGCTCGTACCGCCTGTATTTAGGAAAACTGGAAACCGATAAGAAGCATGCGGAGCAGGTATCGAGCCTGCACCTGCGCACGATCGAAGCTCTGGCGCTCGCCATCGAAGCCAAAGACGAAACTACCGGAGAGCATCTGCAGCGAGTTCGCGTTTACGCGATGGAGTTGGCCAAGGAACTCGGCTTGAGCGAAGACGAGAAGGAAGCCCTGCGCGCGGCCTCGGTATTGCACGACATTGGGAAGCTTGCAGTGCCCGAACACATCATTTCAAAGCCAGGAAAGCTGACGCCGGAAGAGTTCGAGAAGATGAAGATCCATCCCATCGTTGGCGCAGAGATCCTGGAGCAAGTTGACTTTCCATATCCCGTAGTACCGATCGTGCGCGCGCACCACGAGAAGTGGGATGGCAGCGGCTATCCCAACGGACTAGCTGGAGAGGCTATTCCGATTGGAGCGCGCATTCTCGCGGCGGTCGATTGCCTGGATGCATTGGCCTCGGACCGTCAGTACCGCAAGGCGCTGCCGCTCGATGAAGCGATGGCAAAAGTAGTGGCCGATTCGGGCAAGAGCTTCGATCCGAAGATAGTTGCAATCCTGCACCGGCGATATATCGAACTCGAGAAGCTGGCAACAGAACAACCGCTGCAAGCACCTCCGAAGTTGTCGACGGATATCAAGGTACAGCGCGGCTTGGCTCCGGCTGCGGGGTTTGCAGAGTCCGCGGAGCCCGCTCGACCTGACTCAGCGTCTGTGCAGGATTATGCTGCCGTGATTGCGGCTGCAGAGCAGAAGAGTCGCGACATCGCTGAGGTCTGCGTGAGCGCGGCCTTGAGCAGCGAGGACATTTTCTCTCTGCTCTCAGTGCGATTGAAGCATCTCGTCCCCTACGACTCGATGGCGGTATACGGTCGGAAGGGCGACACGCTTGTCCCTGAGTTTGTAAGCGGAGAAAACTTCCGCCTATTCTCTTGTTTGAGAATTCCTCTGGGCGAAGGCCTATCAGGATGGGTCGCTCAAAATCACAAAGCGATTCTGAACGGCAATCCATCGGTCGAACCCGGCTACCTGAACGATCCGACCAAATACAGCACGCTGAGATCCGCACTGGCCGTGCCAATCGAAGGGAAAACGGCGGTCGTTGCGGTGCTGGCTTTGTACCGCGCGGGACAGGATGCGTTCACCGACCGGGATCTTCGCACGGTGGAGGCGCTCAATAGCGGCCTCGGGATCACGATCGAAGCAGCGCAGGCGCCGCGAGCGGCGAGCGCCACGGCAAGGTAAGCAACTGCTCTGCTCTTCTATATAGGTCGTCCTTCTATACATCAAGTCCAGCTCTGAACAACGCCGCATCGACGTACAACTCAGAGCGCCACGTGCGTCATCCTGTGGGTTGGAGTTTGCAAGGAATTCCTGCGATCTACTTCGGTTGCACCGTATCCAGCC
Organism: uncultured Acidobacteriota bacterium; assembly: GCA_963712365.1. Taxonomy (GTDB): domain Bacteria; phylum Acidobacteriota; class Terriglobia; order Terriglobales; family Acidobacteriaceae; genus Sulfotelmatobacter. The sequence goes on along the minus strand of CAVQHO010000011.1, from coordinate 868,846 downwards.
GCAGAAATCGCGCAGCGTTGTTGTAGAGAATATCCCGTTTCTGGTCGGTGGTCAGGTAGTCGGCATTCTGAATCACGCTAATCGAATAAGCCATCAGCTTCGGCCAGAGTAGTTGATCCGTTCCAAACATCACGCGGTCTTCGAACCCGGCTTCCACCAGGCGCTGGATGTAGCGGTTGACCTCTTTCAGCGGATAGCTCCAGATCAGTCCCGCAACATCGACATAGACGTGCGAGTTCGCCTGCAGCAGCGTCAGCATGTTATCGATCATCGGATATCCGGCGTGCATCACCTGTACGCGAAGCTTCGGATGTCGCGCGAGCAGATCCTCAAGGAGCAGTGGATTACCCATCGAGCCGCGGAATTTCGGTGACGTGATGTTGGCGCGTCCGGAACCTCCGGTTCCCATGTGAATCGCCACTGGAAAATCCAGCTCTTCCGCCAGCGCGAAGTAAGCGTCAACCGATGGATCGCTCGGTGAGATGCCCTCATATTGCAGGCCGATTTCACCCATCACCTTGAAGCCGCCAGAGGTGAAATCCTTGCGCAACTCTTCGACCGGAACATCGCGGACCCGGAGCGATTCCATTTTCAAAGGCTGTTCCCGGGATCACTCGCGACGGCGCAGCGTCTTTCCATTTCTGAACGCTCTTGGGATCACCGAAGACTACTGCGGTTACGTTGAGACGTTCCATCTCTGCGAGGACATCTTTCATGTATTCGCCCGGAGCGGACGGATACAAAGCGGGCGTGCAAGGTTCTTTGACCCAGCCGAATGGTTCTTCCTTGGTTTTCGGATCGGACGCGGTGAATTTGGAAGTGTTCGGACACATCGGGGCAAGTCCTGGAAAAGATCCGTCCATGGCGTGCACGTGAACGTCAATTACTGGAGGAGCCTTGGACTCTGTATTCTGCGCGGTTGCGATTGCGGACGTGACGATTAAGAATGCAGCGAAGCTGAACAGTTGACGCGAACCGGCCGACTTCGATCGAGAGATTGGGGAGAACATGAGAATCTCCTTGCACGGGATGAATTGAAACATTCGAGGTTATACCACCAAATCCACGGAAGGCGTTGTGTCGTGGGAAGGTCTAATCTGAACGAAATATTTTTTGCCCGCGACATTCCCAAAAGAGGAAGCGGATGCCGCGGAGAGGTCACCCCCTCCCCCCTCCGGTCTATTGGAATCATTGCGTTAGCGGGAAATCGACAAAAAATCTATGAGGCACAATCACTTGCGGCCAAAATCTTGATCTCGAAGAACTTAGCGGCACGAAAAGAAAGCCGATTCCCAAAATGGGAGACAAAGGCTCCTTCAATTAGTGTCACGGCCTCGACGATGATCGCCGATCGCAAACTCGCGGCGCAAGGTCAGATGTCACACAAGGCGTGTGGAAAAGAACAGGCGCAGGCTTATTCTTGTCGTGCGAAAAGCTTCGACGACAGCAAACCAGCTCGGCGAACGAAGCTAAGGGGGCGGCAAATGGAATATCTGATTGGCTTGGTACTGTCTTTGGCGGTTGCGGGGCTCGGCCGCGTGGTCGGGTTCGATCGCGACCGTGCCTTTTATCCAACGGTGCTGATCATCGTCGGCTCGTTCTACGTCTTGTTCGCGGCAATGGGTGCTTCGGGGAGAACGCTAGTCATCGAAAGCATTTTTGCCATGGTGTTTCTGCTGGCTGCTGTGGCCGGTTTCAAGAAAAGCCTTTGGATTGTGGCTGCGGGTGCGGTTGGGCACGGTTTGTTCGATTTCGTCCATCGCTACTTCATTGATAACCCGGGCGTCCCACGCTGGTGGCCGGGGTTCTGTGCTTCCTACGACGTGATCATGGGTGTCGTATTGGCCATACTTCTGGTGCGACGCGCTAGTTTTTCAGGGCGGATCTCGAATTGATTTATGGGCCCGCTGGATGACAAAGCCACAAGGGACGACGTTCTCCCCGCTCTGTTCCGCGACTTTTCGGGGTGTAAACTAATCAAAGACTTATATCGCATTGATCCCTTTGAAAGGACTCTCCCATGGCAACGCTCGAAGCCCCCGTCCGGCCGCGCACAAGCCTTCATTCTGGACCGTTTGTTACAGAGCCATTTTTTGATTTTCGCAACGAAGAGAACGCGCGCCGCATGCGCGCCGCGATCGCAAAAGTCCGTCCGCAACTAGGACGCGAGTATGACCTCATCATTGGCGGCAAGCGCGTCAAGACCACCGACAAGATCAAGTCGCTGAATCCTTCCAAGCCCTCGGAAATCGTGGGCACGCATCAAAAGGCCGGCAAGGAGCACGTGGAACCTGCAATGAGCGCCGCCCTGAAGGCGTTTGAAACCTGGAGCCGCACCACCGTCGAAGAGCGCGCCGCGCTGCTGTTCCGCGTCGGCGACACCATGCGCCAGCGCAAGATGGAATACATGGCGTGGCTGGTGTTCGAAGTCTGAAGAACTGGGCTGAGGCCGACGCCGACATTTCCGAGACCATCGATTTTTGCGAGTTTTATGCACGCGAAGCGCTGCGGTTATCAAAGGCGCAAACGCCAATTCAGTTGCCGGGCGAGCGCGACACTTTGCACTACATTCCGCTCGGCGTGGGCGCTGTGATTCCGCCGTGGAATTTCCCCTGCGCGATCATGGCCGGAATGACGCTGGCATCGATAGTTAGCGGCAACACGGTGATCCTGAAGCCGTCGAGCGATTCGCCGACGATCGCCGCGAAATTTGTCGAGTTGCTTGAAGAGTGCGGCATGCCCGAGGGTGTGGTGAATTTCTGTCCGGGCGCGGGAGCGAGCTTCGGCGATGCGGTTGTCGCGCATCCCAAGACGCGCTACATCGCATTCACCGGATCGCGCGAAGTCGGGCTGCACATCAACAAAGCGGCGGCAACGCAGGCTCCGGGGCAGATCTGGATCAAGCGCACGATTCTTGAGATGGGCGGCAAGGACGCGATCATTGTCGATGCCGATGCCGACATCGACTCCGCAGTAGAAGGCGTGGCGCAAGCAGCTTTCGGCTTCCAGGGGCAAAAATGTTCGGCATGCTCGCGCGCGATCGTGGATGAGCGCGTGTACGACAAATTCCTATCGCAGCTCAAGTCGCGCGTCGAAAAGATTCAGATCGGTGATCCCGCCGAGAACGCGAACATGGGAGCCGTCATCAATGAAGGATCGATGAAGACGATCCTCGGCTACATCGAGCAGGGTAAGAAGGACGGCCGCCTGATCACCGGCGGAGAACGCGCTCCGGGCGAAGGCTACTTCCTTAAGCCGACGGTAATCGCGGACATTCCAGCGAAGTCAAAGCTTGAGCAGGAAGAAATCTTTGGACCGGTGCTGGCTGTGATCAAAGCGCGCGGTTTTGATCATGCGTTGGAAATCGCGAACGATACCGAGTTCGGACTGACGGGCGCGGTCTACACCAGTTCACAGGACAAAATCGATCGCGCGATCAAGGAATTCCACGTCGGGAACCTGTACATCAATCGCAAGTGCACGGGAGCGATGGTAGGAGCGCATCCATTCGGCGGCTTCAACATGTCAGGCACGGATTCGAAATCCGGCGGCCCGGATTATTTGTATTTGTTCACGCAAGCAAAGGTAGTTGGGGAAAAGATCGTGTAATGTGCGTGAGGTGGCGCTCGAAACTTGCGAACACGAGATGATCCTGAGGTCGGGTTTATCGCCAATCTTCAGGACGAAGATCGGGCTCGATATTGGAAGTGGTATAGAAAGTATCTTCTGCTTCGCCGTGCCAATTGGATCATGGGAGCAACCCTGATTGCTTTCCTTCTCGTCTCGATTCGGGCTCCTTCATTGAGAGGAATTGCGACAGAGGTTTGGCCGCTCGCGCTGCTATTGTTTGCAGGAGTAGGGCTCTGGTCCGCCTTTCTGGAGTGCCCACGTTGCTGCCAGACGTTTGGAACCAACACTCGCTACGATGTCGGCGGCGAGTGCCGCAATTGCGGACTCACGTTGCGCCAGCTCGCGTCCATCGCAAAACCTAGCTTTTAACAGCGATGAACTTCGCGACCGCGGCGCTACGGAAAGTTGCAGCGCTTAAAAGCGTCATTTTTTTGCATCAGTTACGGCATCGCTGAAGAGATGTCCTGATGCGAACCCTACGGTGGCGCTACACCGGCGGCGGGTTTCTTTCTGAAAACTGGCGCTGGTGCCAGTACGGGTACACCGGAGCTACATCGCTGGCCTCTTCCAGTTTTGCCATCTGCTCCGCGGTGAGGTTCCATCCAGCGGACGCCAGATTTTGCTTCAACTGTTCTTCGTTCCTCGCGCCCATGATCACAGTGGAAACTGTCGGCCGCTGCAGGAGCCAGTTCAGTGCGACCTGCGGAATCGTCTTCCCAGTTTCTTTGGCAACTCCATCCATTGCATCCACAACCTTGAATAGATATTCGTCCGCCATCTGCGGTCCCTTCTCTGCCGTCTTATGGAGACGGCTTTCGTTTTGGCAAGGGCTGGCCGCGCCGGATCTTACCAGTCAGCCTTCCCCAGCCGAGCGGACTCCAGACCAGCGCACCCACGCCCTGATCCAGACCTAACGGCATCAGTTCCCATTCGTACTCGCGTCCAATCAGCGAGTAGTAGACCTGATGTCCTACATAGCGCTCCCATCCGTGGCGGCTCGCGGCATCGAGCGACTTCATCAGGTGCCATCCGGAAAAATTCGAGCAGGCGATGTAGCGCACTTTGCCGCTGAGCACGAGGTTGTTTAGCGTGCTCAATACTTCTTCGACTGGAGTGAGCGCGTCGAAGCCGTGCAGGTGATAGATGTCGATGTAATCAGTACCGAGGCGCTTGAGGCTGGCCTCGCAGGACTGCACGAGATGATGGCGCGAAGAACCCACGTCGTTAGGATCTTTCGCCGAGCTCATCCGGAACGTCGCTTTGGTTGAGATCAGAACCTTGTCGCGCCGGCCGGCGATCGCTTTGCCGAGGATCGATTCGGATTGCCCATCGGAATAGACATCGGCAGTATCAAAAAGATTCACGCCCGCATCCAAGCACACGTCGACGAGTCGGGTAGCTTCCGCAACATCGCTCGAACCCCAGGCTTTGAAAAACTCCGTTCCTCCACCGAAAGTGCCGGCGCCGTAACTGAGCACAGGAACTTTCAATCCAGACTTTCCAAGTTGTCGGTATTCCATATCAGCCATAGATGACCTGGATCATAACAATTATTCCTTTGTTTTGGTCAGCGGTGACGTGTCCGCTTCCGGACGGGATGATTCACGAAGGAACACTCGATCGACTGCGCACATTTTGCAAGTGTCGTAAAAGCAATGAATTGGCTATCGAGAAGAGTGGCGGGTGATCTGCTTGCACTTAGGCCGTCACTTCCTAAATCGAGGATTGTTATGTTCGCCAATCTCCTGCAGGACCTGCGTTTCGCGCTGCGCCAGCTTCGGAAGACTCCGGGATTCGCCGCGACTGCCGTGCTCACTCTGGCATTGGGGATCGGGGCCAACGCCGCGGTCTTTACGCTGGTGAATGCAGTCCTGCTGAAGAATCTTCCGGTAGCGAAGCCTGAGAACCTCGTCAAACTGGGCGACGTCAACATGTGCTGCGTCGGCTTCGGACATGGTGCCGATGGCAATTACGCGCTATTTTCCACGGCGGTCTATGAGTATCTAAAGAAGAACGCTCCGGAGTTTGAAGAGCTTGCAGCGATGCAAGCAGGATTCACTTACCGGCCCGTGGTGGTCCGCCGCGCAGCAGGTCAGGACAACGCAAGGTCCGTCATGGGCGAATTCGTGTCAGGAAATTACTTTCGAACTTTTGGACTGCAGCCCGAGATAGGCCGCCTGATGGCGGATGCAGATGATGTGCAGGGCGCGCCATTCACGGCCGTGATGAGTTATCGAACGTGGAAGAACGACTACGCTGGCGATGCATCAGTGGTCGGGGGAACGTTTTATGTAAATACGAAGCCTGTGACTGTCGTTGGTGTTGCGCCGGAACATTTTTACGGGGACCGCCTGACGGGCACGCCTCCTGACTTCTATCTCCCGATCGAATCGATGCCACCTCTGGCAAATGTTCAGTATGTACACGATCCTGATGGGAACTGGCTTTACATGATTGGGAGATTGAAGCCGGGAGTGTCGCGGGCGGAACTTCAAGCGAAACTAAGCGGATTATTGCGGCAGGCGTTGGCGCCGACGCGAGCGTATTCGAAGAAAGAAGACCAGGCGGCGCTGGGGCGCGCTCATCTAGTGCTGACACCGGGAGGGGCGGGCATTCGGACGATGCAGGAAGGCTATGCCTCTCATCTGCAACTGCTGATGTGGACCGCGGCCTTAGTTTTACTGATCGCATGCGCCAACATTGCGAATCTGCTTCTGGCGCGCGGAATGGCTCGCAAAGCAGAGATGTCGGTGCGCACCGCGCTTGGAGCGGGCCGCACTCGGATTGTGCGCCAATTGCTGACTGAAAGTCTGCTGCTTGCGGGACTAGGAGGCGCGGCCGGCGTCGCTCTCGGTTATGCGGGAACTCACATGCTGCTCGCGCTCGCGTTCACAGACACGCAGGGTTTGCCTATCAAAGCCAGTCCGTCACCTGTGGTTCTTGGCTTTGCGTGTGGATTGTCTCTGCTAGCCGCAGTTTTATTTGGCGTCGCACCTGCCTGGATTGCCTCGCAAGCCGAGCCTGTCGAGGCCCTGCGCAGCGGCACTCGTGCAACTGGAGGCGCAACCTTGCTACAGCGCAGCCTGGTTGTATTGCAGGCGGCGGTTTCACTCGTGCTGCTGTTGGGCGCGGGACTGTTCTCTCAGAGCCTGGGCAAACTTCAGCATACCGACCTCAAACTGGAGTCCACAAACCGCTATGTCGTGCACATCAATCCCCAAGCGGCGGGTTATTCCCAGATGCAACTGGGTGGACTGTACCGGTCGCTTGAGGACCAATTCCACGCCATACCTGGTGTGGAGAAGGTTGGCATAGCCTCGTACACACCAATGGAGGACAACAACAATGGCTGGGATGTAAAAGTGGAAGGACGGCCTGAGTTGGAACTACAGACTTCGAACGTCCGGGTAAGCCCGGAATACTTCGACTCGGTGGGAACGCGTGTATTGATGGGGCGCGGCATCGGGATTCAGGACACGGAGCACTCCCCAACCGTAGCGGTGGTGAACGAGACCTTTGCGAAGAAGTTTTTCCGGCCGGGTGAAAACCCGATCGGCCACCACTTCGGCGGAGGCAATAACACGCACGATTACGAGATTGTGGGCGTGGCGCAGGATACGGTTTACCAGGACGTGCGTTGGAAAGATCACTTGATGTTTTTTGTGCCTCTGTTGCAGCGTCCTGCCAGTGACAAGGGTCCGATGGAGCAAGACGAGCTCCTGTACGTGGGCGCATTCGTTTTACAGACAACTCATGCCATGCCGGAGATGGAGAGCCTCACCCGGCAAACACTTTCAGGGATCAACCCGAATCTGGCCGTGGTCAAGTTCCAGACCTTCGATGCGCAGATTGCCGATCAGTTCACGAGCGACCGCATGCTGGCGCGTCTCACGCTGTTGTTTGGCGTTTTGGCGCTGATGCTGGCGACCATCGGATTGTATGGAGTGAGCGCATACGCCGTGGCACGACGAACTTCGGAGATTGGAATTCGCATGGCGCTAGGAGCAGAGCGTAATCGGGTAACAGCGATGATCCTTCGAGGCGCGCTGATGCAAGCCGCGTTGGGCCTGGCGATCGGGGTTCCGATCGGGTGGCTGAGCGTGCGGTTTGTGGAGTCACAACTGTACGAAGTCAAAGGGATCGGTGTGACTGTTTTATTGACTTCAGTTTTGACTCTGGTGGTCGCTGCATCGATGGCTGGATTGATTCCGGCACGGCGCGCGGCCTCGATTGATCCAGCGAGAGCGCTCAGGAACGACTAGGTCTGCCGCGCGAATTGGATCGACGGCGGCCGGAGAGGGAGAGAATTTTCCGGCCGGGAAATTTTCCGGCGGGGCAGAATGTTGTTGGCAGGTTGAGGCCGCCAGTCGGCGGCCCTTACTTTTTTTCGTAACCAGCGCGCTACGGAGAGACGGGTGCCGGGGGTTGAGGCATGGCTCCGGCAGTGGTTGCGGCTGCGGCTTCGTTCAGGATCCGGTGATGGATAGTGAAGAGCGCCAGTTCCAGCCGATCCGAAACGCCGATTTTGTCATAGACGTTGCGCAAGTAATTCTTGATGACCTGTTCGGTCGTGCCGAGTTGCGAGGCGATCTCTTTGTTCTTGTATCCCTGAACAATGAGGGCGACGATGCGAAGTTCTTTCGCGGTGAGCCGGTCGCGGACACGCAATCCGACCATATCGTTTTCGGTGAGTTCGCTGGGGACGGCGACGTCCTGCACCCAGGTTTCGCCGCGCGCGACTTTGCGGACGCAGTCTACAAGCGCAGCGCTGGTGACGTTACGGTAGACCACGCCGTGAGCGCCGTTCGACATATGCTTTTGCGCGCTCTCGCCGGTATCGGCCAGGACGATGACGCGAGTCTTGGCCTTATTGGCGCCCATCACGATGGCAGCGAAGTCGTTATGGAATCCGGCCGCAACGACTAACACTGCGGCGCGAAACTTGTCCAACGCCATGAACATCTGGTCGGGCGTTTGCGCCTGGGCCACGATGCGCATCTCATCTTCCACCGCGAGGACTTTCGCAATTCCCGCACGGAAGATAGCCTGGTTGTCGGCCAGAATCAGTTTGAGCATTTTATTAGCGCTCCCAGAAGGTCTATGAGTTCCGAACGAACTCGTATGAGTCAATCACGCAAGCCACGCCGCGGCCTTCGCCACCCTCGCCAGTTTCATCGGAGCGCACAACGCGCCCTTTACACTGGATGGTCACGTTTTCCTGTCCGCCAGTCATCTCCGGCGGCAGCGTGATTTCGAATTCAACAGGCGAACCAATGTCCATCGAGGAATCCGCGCGTATGTACACGCCCGCGGCGCTCAGATTGCCCGTGACTCCTTTGGCGTCTCCGCCAGTATCGCCCTGGTGAATCTTGATCGGCAATTCCAGCGGGAATCGTTTCCCGGTCCGTGCTTCTTCCCCCACGGTACCTCCTCCATGTTGGCCAGCCCTGAATTGGTCGTCGAACGAGGCCAACGTCGTCAAATCAAGCTCCCAGCAGGCAAACACCCGCTTTTATGCTCAGGGGCGGTTATATCACGAAAGGCACCCGCGTAAAAGCCTGATAACCCGTTAGTTAACGGTAGAAACTAGGTTCCCCGCGCGGCTTACGACGAGATAGACGCCAATCGTAGCGCCGCAACAGGTAGAGCGCGTCCTCATTGAGGGCAGCCGGATCGCTCGGCTTTTCACCACGGAAGGCGTATTGGTATGTGGGACGGAGGCGGCCATCTCCGAAGAGTTCGGGGAAACGGTCCCCGGCAAGAGTCAGCCGCGTGCTGTATCCAAGGGCTAACGCACCACCCAGGCAAAAGATTAAGCAATAGGCGATTTCGAGCAGTCGCAAAGGCTTTTTGGGAATAAAGCGTTCCAGGCCCAGCAGCACGTATCCCATGAGAAATGGCATGATGGGCAACCAGAGCCTGCTATCGAACCATGGATAAGCGAACACGATGGCAGCGGAGCCCAATACGTAGAGCATCACCGAGTCCACGCTCTTTCGCCTGCTCCAAACGCCAGCGGCGCAGGCAACTATGACGAGCGCGCCGGCAATCCGTAGTGGCAGCTGGAGCGGTCCCGGGAGCCTGGAAGCGGGCACATTGGCGGTCATTTCCCCCCATTCGAGTGTGTGATCGCGAATGTTTGCCACGATACTGCGGAGTACTCCCCGATGTTGAAAAGTTGGGAGATTGAAGCGCATGTACTGGGAGTCGAGGAATATTTTGCCCGCCGTCACGACCACGACCAGCAAGACCACAAAGGTAACGACGCGATGACGTGCGAGCAGTGCGTAGATTTTTCTTCCGCCGTCGACGCCCCCGATCGCCGCCCAGAGGAGTGCCGGAATCAGAGTGATCCCGATCGTGCGCAGTTCAATGCAAAACAAAAGCAACGGAAGCACGAGAGCGATCCGGCGAAAACGGTCCCTAGCTGTGTGGCGCTCCGCGCGCAGCAAGAGCAGAATGCACGGCATGGCGGCGCCGAAGAAACAAATATCGCTGAGGGGGTAGGTCACGTTTCGGACCATGACGAAAGACATCGGCGTCAGCAATGTCAACATTCGGGAAGTTTCGCGGCTGAATCCGAATGAAATCCGCAGAGCTCCGTAAGTAGCCCAACTTCCGACGGCCAGTGCCAGGCAATTAAGTGCGACGATCGCTAAGGATGTGCCGAGACCAATCTTGTCTAACAGGAGAATCAGAAAGGGATAACCGGGAGGGCGCATCGAATGCACGCCGTGAATTTGAAATCCACCTCCGTCGGCGGCCGAACTGGCTTGTAACAGATAGTCAATGCCGTCGTTGACCAGCCGCAGCGGGCTTCCTATTTGGAGCAGGTAAACGATCGCGACCACTACAAATGCGACCGAGATCAAGGCGTGGAGACGCTGAATGCCGTCGGTGGACGGCACAAGCGGATGGGCTGGTTGAAGCTGCCGACGGTTTTGTTGACCAACAATCACGCGAGCCTGACAATCCCAGGAAAGATTTTCTCATCTAAAGCACTCTTGCCAGCGAGCGAAATGTGCGTAGTAGGTTGTTCAGGTCGCAACCCATCGGAAAGGTGAACGATATGCGGGCACTGCACTCTAAAGTTGGCTTCAAACTGCGCTCTCTTCTACTTGTTGTTTTAGCAATATCTGTCTCATTCGCTAACTCAGCAGGTCAAACCCCGACGAGTAAAACCGATGCCGTCCGAGCCAAAGACAATCCCAAGCAAGCCTCGGCCCAGGCTGGACGAGCGGCGGAGTCGCAAGCGGAAGGGCATAGCGTTCTCGCGGAGTTGAACGGAGACTTGGAGCGTTTGGCCGCGAAAGTTTCCCCTGCGGTGGTTCAAATCCTGGTCACGGGTTATGGTCCACTCAGGGAGCAAGACCGCTCCCAGACGGCTCTGATTATCCGACAGCATGCCGTTGGGTCAGGCGTAATCGTCGATCCTAACGGATACATCATGACCAACGCGCACGTGGTCGAAGGGGCGCAACGGATTCGAGTTGCCCTGCCATTTGCGGGTGGCGATACAGGCGGGCCGGTCCCGGTCGGAAAGCGTCGCATCCTCGAAGCGAAACTTATCGGATTGCACAAAGACTCAGACCTTGCTCTGCTGAAAGTAGAAGACACGGATTTGCCAACGCTGTCTCTGATTAATGAGCAGCGTCCGCAAGTTGGGCAGTTGGTGTTTGCTATCGGCAGTCCGGAGGGCCTGCAGAACTCGGTGACCATGGGAGTGCTGAGCGCATTAGCGCGCCAGCCAGACTCTACAAAACCAATCACCTATCTCCAGACCGATGCGCCGATCAATCCTGGAAACAGCGGCGGGCCCCTCGTCGATATGAACGGCGCAGTCGTCGGCATCAACACGTTCATCCTGTCGCAAGGTGGAGGGAGCGAAGGCCTCGGATTCGCCATTCCCTCGCGCGTGGTGGATTTCGTTTACCACAGCATTCGCAAGCACGGGCACGTACATCGCGTCGAGATTGGGGCTGTCGCACAGGAGATCACTCCGGACCTTGCGGAAGGATTGCAGCTTCCGCAGCGCTGGGGAGTAGTTGTGGTTGACGTGCAGCCCAGCGGGCCGGCTGCGGCGGCGGGCTTGCAGATTCAGGACATCATCGTGACGGCCGATGACCGTCGCATCGAAACGCTGCCCTCGCTCACCGCAGCCCTCTACCTTCACCGCCTCGATAAAGCCGTGAAGATGGAATTGTTGCGCGGGAGCGAAAAGAAGACGATTTACATCCCGGCGATCGAACATCGCGACCAGATGGACGAATTGCTCGATGCGATCAACACAGAGGACAGCCTCATCCCGCGCCTCGGGATTCTGGGAATCGATCTGAGCGCCGAGCTGAAATCGCGCTTGACGCTAAGAATTTCGTCGGGTGTTGTCGTCGTCGGTCGCGCGGTGGATTTGATCACGCCCGAGACTGGGCTTCAGGCTGGGGATGTCATTCACCAGCTCAACGTCACGCCAATCGATACCATGGATGCGCTTCGGGCGTCGGTTGCCAAGCTGAAGACCGGAGATCCCGTCGTGTTGCAGGTGGAGCGCGCGGACGGTTTGAGTTACCTTAGCTTCGAAATGGAATAGGCGGATGGGCGAAGAGCTGCATCGAGCTGCTTCGGTTATGCCCGAGGCATCCTTGGCATAGGCTTAGGCTGGCGGCGCATACTTCCGCGGCTTGTCCCGGTGATAGACTCGAACGTTTTCCGGGAGGTCTTTGGATGAACATTCAACGCGTGGGAGTGGTAGGTGCGGGCACGATGGGCAACGGCATTGCGCATGTGTTCGCGCGTAGCGGATTCCATGTGGTGCTATGCGATGTGGAGCAGCGGTTTCTCGATCGCGCGCGTCGGTACCATCGCAAAAAATCTGGATCGCGAAGTCTCGAAAAATAAGATCACCGTTGCCGATAAAGACTCCGCGATGGGCAGAATTCAGACGGTCACCGATCGCGGCAAACTGGCGGACTGCGATTTCGTCGTGGAGGCCGCGACTGAAAAGTTTGAAATCAAGACGGAGATCTTTCGCGATCTCGACCGACTGACGCGGCCGGAGATCATCCTGGCATCGAACACTTCGTCCATTTCGATCACCAAGCTCGGCGCTGTGACCAAGCGTCCGGAAAAAGTGATCGGGATGCACTTCTTCAATCCGGTGCCGGTGATGAAACTGGTGGAGGTCATTCGCGGGCTGGCCACGTCGCAGGAGACTTTCACAGTCCGTGCGCGATTTGTCGGTGAAGCTGGAGAAGACGCCGGTCGAGGTGAACGACGCTCCGGGATTTGTATCGAACCGCGTGCTGATGCCGTTGCTGAACGAGGCGATGTACGCGGTGATGGAGGGCGTAGCGACCGCAGAGGCGGTGGATGAAGTATTCAAGCTGGGGATGGCACATCCGATGGGACCGCTGACGCTGGCGGATTTCATCGGGCTCGACGTATGCCTGGACATCATGCGCGTGCTTCACGGAGGCCTGGGCGATCCGAAGTACCGGCCTTGTCCACTGCTGATCAAGATGGTGGATGCGGGATGGCTGGGCCGGAAGAGCGGGCGCGGCTTCTACATGTATTCGTGAGTGAATGAACGAACAACCTGGCGGACGCGAGTGGCCTTTTTATCTGCTGGCCGTGTTGTGCGGGATCGGCGTGGGCTGCCTGATGTTGGCGTTGATGATCTGCTGTTCACCGCTCTCCTGATGGTGTCGGCTTGCATGCTGATGGGACTGCTGCGTCCGCGGTGGCCTTGGCGCTGGGTGCTAATCGTGGGGGCCTGGGTTCCGCTGACAGAGTTTGCTGCTTATTTCTTGCTGACCGTTAAGCCCTCGCGGGGACAGGTGTATGGATCGTTTCTGGCATTTCTTCCCGGGATTGCGGGAGCGTATGGCGGATCAGTGGTGCGCGGAGTGATGAGGAATCTGCGCGGTGGTTGAACTGTGTCGAGAAAAAAATCCCAACCCTGACATCGAAAATTACTGTCCGGCAAATTCGGCTGGAAATGCAGCCGTTCGTTTCAATCAGATTTCTTTGCTCGATGGAGTCTTTTTATGCGATTTGGATTGTCTGCAGCTGCTGATTTTAGTTTTGTTTTCTGCGGGCTTATTGGCGCAGACTCCGGCTTGGGCGCCTGCTCCGGGGCATATCACTCTCTCCCTTTGGCCATCGACCGCTCCGGCTGTGAGTGCAGAGACTAACACCACGACCGCGAAAGACACTTTGATCGCGGGAAGCACTGTTGTGCGGTTGGGGAATGTCACGCATCCTACGATTACGCTTTACTCTCCTGCGGGAAACGCAACGGCGCTGCCGTGGTGGTTTTTCCGGGTGGGGCCTACCGCATCCTGGCGATTGATCTAGAGGGCACGGAAGTGTGCGAGTGGCTGAACTCGATTGGGGTGACTTGCATTCTGCTGAAGTATCGCGTTCCGGATTCCGGGCCTTATCCGAAGTCGGCGAACGCGTTGCAGGATGCGCAACGCGCGCTGGGAATGGTCCGGGCGCATGCGGCGGAGTGGCACATCGATCCAAACCGGATCGGGGTTCTGGGTTTCTCGGCGGGCGCGCATCTCGCGGCCGCATTGAGCACGCACTTCGAACAGCGACTTTATCCTGCGGCGGATGCGGCGGACCAGCAGAGTTGCCGGCCGGACTTCGCCGTGATTGTCTATCCCGGATACCTTGCGTTGTCGGAGCAGAATTTCGCACCGAACCCGGAAATCCATCCCACGGAGAAGACGCCACCAACATTTATTGTGCAAACGGAGGACGATCCGGTACATGTGGAGAACTCGACGGTCTACTTTTTGGCGCTGAAGAACGCGAAGGTTCCGGTGGAGATGCACCTGTTCGCCAAGGGAGGACATGGATATGGGCTGCGGCGAACGGAGTTGCCGGTCACCGCGTGGCCGAAAGAGGCGGAGAGAGTGGATGCAGACGATCGGAATTCTGGCTGTGTCCGGTTCCTGAATGCGAATTTGGGACCGGCGATTAGCCACAAAGGTATCGGCTAACCAGAAAGTTACTCCCGATTCCACAGCGGGAGCGCGTATGCTGGCGGGCATGGGTGTAAGTGTCTCCATGCTGGCCTCGGGGAGCCGGGGGAACTGCGGAATCGTGGCGAGTGCGTGCACGAAGATTCTCGTCGACGCCGGAATCTCCTGCCGGGAAACATTCAAGCGCATGAAGATCGCTGGGAGAAGATCCTCATTCTCTGTCCGCGATCCTGATTACGCACGAGCACGGCGACCACATCTACGGGCTGGCGACACTGGCGAAGAAGCTGGACATCCCGATCTTCATGACGGGAGCGACCTACCAGGCATGGGCGCGCGCGATGCGCGACGAGAACGGCGAGCGTCCGAAGCTGGCGAAGTTCGAGCGTTTCGAGCCCGGACACGGGTTTCAGGTGGGAGATATTGCGGTTAAGCCGTTCACGATTCCTCACGATGCGGCCGATCCGGTGGGCTTCACGTTTCGTGCGGAAGGCATCAAGGTGGGGGTAGCGACCGATCTCGGCTACATCCCGCTCAGCGTGCGAGATCATCTAAGCGGCTGTGATGTGCTGGTCCTGGAGTCGAACCACGACGTGGAGATGTTGCGGGTTGGGCCGTATCCCTGGTCGGTAAAGCAGCGTGTAATGAGCAGGGTAGGCCATCTTTCGAACGTGGCCCTCGCGGATTTCTTCACCAGCGACTATGATAATAGTGCAACGTTTGTCGTGCTGGCGCATCTTTCTGAGCAGAACAATCATCCGGAAATAGCCCGGAGAGAGGCAGAAAAAGCGCTGGCTACGCGAGGCGGCCTGTTTTGCAATCGGGTGCTCCTGGCGTCCCAGACTGAAGCCATGGAGCCGATACAGCTGTAACGGGCTCGTGTGATTAGTTGATTTGTAATCCCAGTCATGAGTCAGCAGTGCATCGATCCAATCGTAGGTAAGATCCTGGCGGGCTGGCGGTATGACATTTCCGGCCTGGCGCCGGAGATGTGCGGCGACTACGAGAATCACTTCGCGGCCTGCGAGCACTGCCGCAGCCGGCAACAAATTCACCGCATCATTGATGTTGCCCTGATCGCCCTGGCGTCGGTTTCCGCGGGCGTCTTCCTTCTGGCCTTCGGAGTGATCCGGCACCTCGGCCCGCGACATGCATTCTGGCTCGAGATAGCGGCGCTTACCGGCTTTGCGATGTCCGCTCTGATCTGGCTGGGTGTGGCGGTGGCGACCCCGGCGCCTGTGACCGTGCTCGATGCTGCCAAGCAGGGAGCGCGAAAGTGCACGACCGCTTGCCAGAAGAGATCCGCCAGCGGCTTCCCGAAGAACTTCGCATGAAAATCACCGGGACCTAGAGCGTGGCTCGATCCCGACCTGTTCTCGAATATCCGTTCGCCACCATCGTTTTTCGTTGGCTGCTGCGCCCAGCCTGATCGCCTCTGGCGGACGGTGCTAAGGCCGGCACAGTCGATGCGCAACCGGACACCACGGTCATCAGGATGGACATCGGCGAGATCGTCCGATGCCATGGGATGAAGGATGGATATGGATATGGAAGTGATGTCGACCTGCGCTGCCCTCGCCGCATGAAGGGCTCAGGGACTTCGTGGCAGCCCGCTTCGGTCTCGGGACATGAATGGATGTGGATGCGCGGGGGCTGGATGTTCATGTCGCACGGCAGCATCTTTCTCGACTACAACCAGCAAGGCGGTCCGCGCGGCGAGGGCAAAGCCGAGTCCGTGAACTGGGGCATGCTGATGGAGCAGCACAAGCTGGGGCCGGGAACGATTCTGTTTCGGCAGATGTTTTCCGCGGAGTCGCTGACTTCGCCGCATCCGGGATTTCCGGAGCTTTTCCAGACGGGCGAAACGTATCACGGCGCGCCGCTGGTGGATCACCAGCATCCGCATAACGTATTCGCGGAGCTGTCGCGCTTGTACACGTGCCGATCACGAAATCGGTTTCCTGGGAGTTGTACGGCGGGCCGTCGGCGGAGCCTGCGCTGGGGCCGGTGACGTATATTCATCGGGCTTCGGCAGCAGAGTTGCCGATGGCTCCGCTGGGACATCACTTGCAGGACTCGACGCACACCAGCTTCGGCGTCGTGACGACGGGATTCACGATCGACCGCATCAAGCTGGAGGCTTCGGCTTTCAACGGACGCGAGCCGAATGAACAGCGCTGGAGCATTCAGCTGGCTGGCGCTCGATTCGTGGTCGACGCGGGCGAGTGATCGCGCCGGCACGCAACTGGGCCGCGCAGTACAGCATTGGACGTCTGGAGCATCCTGAGGCGCTTGAGCCGGGCAGCCAGTTCCGGCAAACAGCTTCGGTGGAATACAACCGCCCGCTGTCGCACGGGGGTTGGGCGACGACGCTGTTGTGGGGGCGCGTCCACAAGATTGCGACGCGAAACAAATCTGAACAGCTACCTGCTGGAATCAACCTGAATTTTCGCGAAACGAAATTATCTATTCACGCGGATGGAACTGGTCGACAAGGATGAACTATTTCCGGGCGCCGCGATCCATCCCACCTATCGCGTGGGCGCATACACCTTCGGCGGCGATCGAGATCTGATCGCGAACAGACGCGTGGCAGTTGGCGCTTGGAGGCGGACATAACGTTCTACTCGAAGCCGTCCGCGCTGGATGCGAGTTATGGAAGCCATCCGGTATCGTTCCAAATTTTCTTGCGAATGCGTCCGGGTAAGTCGGCGCACCATCATGCAGAGTAACTGAAAACGAATACTACTCCGCTGCGATTTGGTCATAGAATGGTGCCGTACCCTCCCCTCGGTATCGTGCGGTCAACATCTTTTCAATGGACAACGCTCTCAAGACACTGCGAGCGGTGCAATGGGCAATGCTCGGTGGCATTCTGCTCTATGCAGCGCTGGGCGAAGTAGTCCATCCGGCGAAGCGGATGATCGATCCTGCGACGAGTTACCTGTTCACTACGCTGGGAGTCGCGATTGTTGGCGTGATTTTTGTTGTGAGACGAACCCTGGTATTCCGCGCCGCCGAAAGCTTGGCCACTGCACCCTGACGACAAGCTCAGTCTGAATCATTGGAAAACGGGATACATCGCGACTTATGCGCTCTGCGAAGCGCTGGCACTTTTCGGGCTCGTGCAGCGCTTCCTTGGCTCCAACTTCCAGCAAAGCTTGCCTTACTACCTCGGCGGATTTGTACTGATGCTCTTCTTCCGACCTCTTCAACCAGAAGACGCCACCAAAGTTTCTAGTACTTGACGTGGCAACTGGCCAGACCGCGCTTCTCCAGATACTGCTGGTGATAATCTTCCGCGGGATAAAAGGTGACCGCGGGAACTATTTGCGTCGCAATCGGCTTGGAGTATCGATGCGCTCTCTCCAGTGACTCTTTCGAAGCCTGAGCTTCGGCCTGCTGCTCGGGAGAATGGAAGAAGATGGCGGAGCGATACTGCGTGCCCCAATCCGGTCCCTGGCGGTTGACCTGGGTGGGATCGTGATTCTCCCAGAAGACCTTCAGGAGATCAGCAAAACGAACCTTCGCGGGATCGAACTCAACTTCAACAGCCTCCGCGTGGCCCGTGCTGTCGGTACAAACTTCTTTATATGTGGGGTTTTCGGTTTGTCCGCCGATATAGCCAACCCGCGTGGATGAAACTCCGGGCATCTGCCGGAAGGTGGCTTCTACTCCCCAGAAACAGCCTGCTGCGAATGTCGCTTTTTCCATGGAACCGCTCCTTCAAAGCTCAATTTAAACACAGAGACGCACAGGACCGCTGCGTAAGACTCACTACTCTCTGGTGGATGACGATATGCGAACTCTGTTCTTGTGCTCTTATTGGATGGATTGGGGCGCCAAAAGTCACAAGGCTGACAACCGGTGCTTTTACAGGCAATTGACGTGTCCCGGGAATCACGCTAGAGTCCGGAAAGGACTTCCCAGGACACCCTCAGTGGGTTTTCCGTCCAGATTCTTCCAAGGCGTGCCGAGTACTGTGTCAAAAATCGTGATGCTGTTTCTGGTGGTCGTGACCATAGCGCAGATGGCGCTGGCCGACCCGGCATTCTCCCGTCAAGTACGACTCGGATACCGAAGCGGCGACCAGTGGGAGCCGGCGATGGCGGCGGATGGCCATGGACACATCTATATTCTTTATCCGCAGTATGGAGCCGTGCCGGACTGTGGAGCGTGCACCGCCCCGACGATGGCGCTGCTGGTAAGCGACAACAACGGATCGTCGTGGCAGGGCTCAAGGCGTGATGCTTCCCTTCCGGTCAGGGCAATTTGATCCGCAGATCGTGGTCGATCCAGTGGACCGTCAGACGGTGTACGCGTCATGGCTGCAAAACGAAAAGCGCGACATCGTCGTGGCGCGTTCACTCGACTTCGGGCGGACATGGTCGTTTTCGTGGGCAGAACGCGGAGACGATGATGCCGACAAACCCGTGCTGACAGTGCGGGGAACAGATGTGTATGTCGGGTTCAATCACGAAGAGAGATTTTTTGTAGCAGCGTCGCACGATGCGGGACAAACGTTCAACGTGGTCAATGTGAATTCGAATGCCGTTCCGGGATGGTCGCTGGCAGGTGGAGCGACGGTCGATCCTACGGGCGCTGTGTATTTCGGCTGGACCGCCTATGCGCGGCAGGAACTCTCGAGCCGCGCGGTGAGCATTTATGTGAGCCGGTCGACCGATAGCGGGCGGACGTGGAACACGGTCTTGCTGGACCAGTCAAACGCGCCTCCGGAGTGCGCGGCTGAGAGCTGCGAAATGGGTTTTCTGGGAGCACAGATCGCACTGGCATCGGACGCGACCGGGGCCATCTATGCGCTGTGGAACGCTGGCGCAAGCCGGGGCGGGCCGGAGCGCATTTATTTCTCGTCGTCGACGAGTGGGGGCGCTTCGTGGTCGGCACGCGCCAACGTGTCGACAGCGGCGACAGGTGTCGAGCACGCGTTTCCGACAATCGTGGCGGGAACGGCGGGCGATGTCCGGGTGGCGTGGATGGATATGCGCGCGAATGATCCCATGCATCCGAACGAACCGCTTTGGAATACCTTCTATCGCACTTCTTCTAATGGCGGGGCGACATGGGGCGCAGAATCCCAGCTATCGGGTCCAACGCAAGGTTACGACTACATTCTCGACATGGGCTTCCGTTTTCCGTTCGGAGACTTCTTCAGCATGGCAATCGACAATGAAGGCGCTACGCACGCGGTGTGGGGAGAAGGAAAGAACTACAAGTCTCCCGGATCGATCTGGTATACGCGGGGGCGGTAGTTTCTTCTATTGTGTGCATTGCGCAACACCCCAAAGTCTCTTGTTGTCGCAGGCAAATGCATAGATTCTTCGCTGCACGCAGCATGACAAATCTATTCAAGTTGAAGGCCACCGATGAAATCGGCGAGGCGGGCCACGTGGTGTTCCTGACACCAGCTTTGCAACCCATCAACAATTTTTTCTGTGGCGCAGGGATCCCAATAGCTGGCTGTTCCGATTTCCACGGCGGTGGCTCCCGCTAGCATGAACTCGACAACGTCCGCCGGGGTCGAGATTCCGCCCATGCCGATCACGGGAATTCTTACCGCGTGGGATGCGTCATAAACCATCCGCACCGCGATCGGCTTGATAGCTGGTCCTGAGAGGCCCGCCGTCACGTTCGCGATACGCGGCTTGCGCGTTTCGGGATCGATGGCCATCGCGGTGAAAGTGTTAATCAGCGACAGCGCATCCGCACCTGCTTCCTGCGCGACGTAGGCCATCTGCGCAATGCTGGTGACGTTAGGCGACAGCTTGACGATCAGCGGACGCCGGGAAACGCGCCGAGCCGTATTTACTACTTCGTCGAGCGAGCGTGGATCACTGCCGAACTGAAGCCCACCGTGAGTGGTGTTAGGACAGGAAACATTCAATTCGTATGCCGCGATGCCTTCGCCCTCGTTCAAGATCTGGATGGTGTGTTCGTAATCCTCGCGGGTATAGCCAAAGACGTTGGCGATGACCACGATGTCTTTGAGTTGCTGCAAGTGCGGCATCTTCTCCTGCAGAAAAGCCTGCGCGCCGATGTTCTGCAGGCCAATCGCGTTCAACATGCCGGCAGCGGTCTCCCACAGGCGAGGCGGAGGATTGCCGATCATAGGCTCTTTGGAGAGTCCCTTGACGACAAAGCCGCCAAGCTTGGCGAGATGGACGATGTCTTCGAACTCGACGCCGTAACCGAACGTACCGCTGGCAGCAATCACAGGATTCTTGAGAGGAATTCCGGCAACGGATACGCTGAGGTCGGCGGCGGGCATCAGGGTTTGGCTCCCGGATCGATGGTGCGCCGAGGAGGAGCGATCGCCTCGGTCAGCACTCGTCCTACAGCATTTGTCGGCGCGTTGATGCCGAGCAGCGACGCTAATGTTGCGACCATATCCACGGGCTCGCTTTTCGCGCGATAGACGCCAGGTTGAAATGGGAAACCGTAGAAGGCAAGCGGCACGTGCGTGTCGTAATTGTAGGGCGAAGCGTGATCCGTTCCCTTGATCGATCCCACGTTGTAGATTTCAGGCACCCCCAACACAAACCAGCTTACGATCGGCGAGTAGCTGTTCAGGTACTTGCGACCGATTTCACTTGGGGGAACGTTTCCCTCCGCCAGTTGCGATTTGGTGTAGTACCCAAGGAGTCCGGCTTGCTTGAAAGACTCACCGACGGCGGTTTCGGCATCGTGCTCTTTGATGTGAGCGGCGGCGAAGGCTTCTTCGTCGAGCCATGCGAGCGGATAATCCAGCCTGACGTAAGTCGCAGCATGTCCCGGGGAAAATTTGGCAGTCAAGCCGGCGTTGATCTCGACCTGCAACTTCTGGCTATCGATGCCAATGGCCGGCATGCGAAATTTCTTGATGGCATCCGGGAGCGAAGAAACTCCGTGATCCGCCGACAGAGCTATCCAAACGTTCGCGAGTCCGATCTGATGCCCAAGGAAGTTGAAGAAGTCGGCGAGTTCACGGTCCAGATCGAGCGCCATTTGCTGCATCTCGGGCGTGTCGGGACCGACCTGATGGCCGAGGATGTCGTTTGCCGACAAGCTGATGGAAAGCAGATCGGTAGCAGGGCCTTGGCCAACGTTTTCATAGAGCACGAGCTCTTTTGCAAAATCGAATTCGTATTCATTCGCGAATGCGGTCGAGCCGATCACTTCGTAGAAGCCGGCGTCGGAACCATCTTTGCCTTTTCGATGGGCAGTTGAGCGCAGGACGGTTCCCTGCGCGTCTTTCCATTCACGATCCCAATATTTCGCCGGGCGATTCGAATTGAAATCCTGCGCCCATTTCGGAAGGTCCGCGCGATAGTAGGTCGATGTGACAAAGGCGCCAGTCTTGGGATCAATCCAGTAAGCGGCGTCAGCTGAAAAACCGCCGGGAAGGACGGCGGCCCGGTCCTTCAGCGAAATCCCGAACACTCGCGACTTGCCCTGGGTCGCGATTTTGAGCTCGTCGCCGATGGTGTCGGCGAGGAGATTATGCGGAGAAGCGCCAGGCTGAGCACCATCGACGCCGACCAGTTTGGTGTTGTCATCTTCGACGGAGGTGACCATGCGCTTCTTTTTCGGGTCCCACCACTCGTTCGATGCGATGCCGTGGCCATTGCTGTAAGCGCCGGTGAAGAGCGTGGAGTGTCCCGGCGCGGTACGGGTGTTGGCGTAGTTGTAATTGCAATTGGGGAAGTAGGCGCCGTGATCGAGGAAGATGCGAAATCCCGCTTCGCCAAACTGGTCGTGATAGCGGTCTAGATAGTCTCCGCGGAACTGATCGATAACGATGACGACGACCAGCCTGGGATGTCCGTTGTACGCGGATGCGAGACTTTGGGAACAGGTGAAAGGAATTATCGCGAGGCTCGCCAGAACGAAGGAAAACAATCGAGAGGCGGAACTGAAAAGCGAGGTCATTCGCGAAGGTAGTTTACACAGCCGAAGCGAATCCGCCAAAGGAAGGACGATCTGGCCGGTCGAACGCTCAGGAAAGGAGCGACGCCATGCGGAGCGTCCGGTCTTTCGGTGGTGTGTGCCGAACTGGTTCACGTGGCGTGGAGAGAATTGAGAGCGGCTTCGTTCTGTCGGAACGGCCGTCATGAATGATTCGCAATACCGCCGCCAGAATAATTCCACAGCCCGCACTGAAAAAGACGAAATACCAGAGGGCTGGAAGTCCAAGTACGAAGATCAGGGAGCAACCGCCCGCGAACAGGAAGCCCACGAATCCGCTTCCTACTGTGAACTTGTGCATGTTGATTCCGGGATGTCTATTCTCGGCCATGGGAAGACTCCTCGGGCTCCATCATCGCGCTTTTCAGGCCAAATGCAAGGCTTTTTAACACAAAGGACACGAAGGTCCACAAAGGAAAACCCATGCGCGCCTCTCGCATTCTTTGCACAGTTTCCGATAGAGTATTGACTTCCCATGCTTGATTTGAACTTTGTCCGTGACAATTTGCCTTTGGTGGAAGAAAAACTGAGGCAACGCGGTATGGATCCTGCTGCGGTTCTAAAGGATTTTCGCGAAGTCGACACGCAGAGGCGCCAGGCAATTACCGAGGCTGAGTCCAGCAAGGCGCAGCGCAATAAGGCGTCCGAAGAGATTGCCAAGCTGAAGAAAACCGGCGCGGATGCGAGCGCGGCGATGGCTCAATCCAAGGACCTGCGAGAGCGCATCTCAGAGCTAGAGAAAACTGCGACGGACCTTGACGGACGACTGCGGGACATTCTCGCGGGAATTCCCAATCTGCCTCATTCCAGCGTGCCGATCGGCAAGGGTGCCGATGACAATGTAGAGGTCCGGAAATGGGGTACTGCGCCGAAGTTTGATTTCACTCCGAAGCCGCATTGGGACCTAGGTCCCCAACTCGGGATTCTCGATTTAGAGCGTGCCGTGAAATTGACTGCCGCTCGATTTGCTGTTTATTGGGATCTGGGCGCTAAGCTCGAACGCGCGCTGATGAATTTCATGCTCGATCTGCACACCCGCGAGCACGGATATACCGAGGTATTGCCGCCCTATCTTGTGAACTCCGAATCGATGTATGGCACGGGTCAGCTGCCGAAGTTTGCGGCAGATCTGTTTCGCGTTCCGCACGGCGATCGCGATCTGTGGCTGATCCCGACGGCAGAAGTTCCGGTTACAAATTTGTTTCGGGATGAAGTGCTCGATCATGCGCGGCTGCCGATTTCGCTGACTGCCTATACACCGTGTTTTCGCAGCGAAGCGGGATCATATGGCAAAGACGTGCGCGGCATTATTCGCCAGCATCAGTTCCAGAAGGTGGAACTAGTGAAATTTACTCGTCCGGAGCAGTCGTACGACGAGCATGAAGAGTTGACGAGAAACGCGGAAGAAGTGCTGCAGAAACTTGGGCTGCATTACCGGGTTGTAACGCTGTGTACCGGCGATATGGGGGCAACTCCGGCCAAGACTTACGATATTGAGGTATGGTTGCCGGGCCAGCAGTTATTCCGCGAAATTTCGTCCTGCTCGAATTTTGAGGCATACCAGGCGCGCAGGGCTAATATCCGTTACAAGCCGGAAGGCAAGAACAAGACGGAGTTTGTACATACATTGAATGGCAGCGGGCTCGCAGTTGGACGAACGTGGGTGGCAATCCTCGAAAATTATCAGCAGCCCGATGGCAGCGTGCTGATTCCCGAGGTGCTGAGACCGTATATCGGCGCTGAGCGCATCACACGCAGACAGATGTAGGGCGATCTGCAGTTGCGAGCGGATACGCTCTAAAAGCCAGACTTCACCGCTCAAGGCCTGACCCGCACCGCTTAAGGCACCGAGATTGCCATAGTAAGGATGGACCACTAGACTTGCATAGAGCAGAGCTGACGACTGTTGCGCCCAGTGCGCCCCTGTCCATGAACGCCGTCTGGCGAACAATCCGAGGATACATTCTTTGGCAGCACGAGCGTGGCACGCTCCATTACGACATCATGGTCACGCTGATCCTGATATTCATCATGTTTTCGCCACTCGTAATCAACTTCAACGACAAACCCGTCGCGCGAAACCCGCATCCGACTGAGGTAGTGGTCACGTCAGACGCGGAGGGACGACTTCAGTATCAGGTGTCCGCAAATGCAGTGAATCCTGGCGATGACCGGTCGATGAGAGAGCAACTGCTGCGAATCATCGAGCCGATTTCTGGTGCGGTATCCATCGTCAGTTACGAGGCAGTTCTGGATCATAAAGGGAATGTTCAAACCTATCGGGTTCTCGCGAAGCGCGATTAGCAAGAACTGCGGCCTGAAAGAAAAATCCTGATGAAACCTTCACTGCTGTTCCTGCCGGTCGTGATCATGTGCAGTTTTCTTGCTCCTGCGCAGAATTCTGCCGATTCGGGCAAGCTCGATGCGGTGTTGAAAAAGATGGATACGGTCGCCACCAACTTTCATTCGGCACAGGCTGACTTCGAATGGGACATTTACCAGAGGGCGATCGATGAAGTGATGGATGTAGAGTTCGGCACGATCTATTACCGGAAGACCGCCAAAGGCGTGGAGATGATGGCGTCCGTCAGCAAAGACGGTCCCAGCAAAGACTCGCTGAAGCCCGAGCCAAAGTTCATACTTTTCAGCGACAACAAGGTTCAGTTGTACCAGCCGAAGGCTGACCAGGTGACTGTTGTTGATTTGGGAAAAGGGCATTCGGACTACGAAAGTTACGTCGTATTGGGTTTCGGAGGCAGCGGACAGGAAATGCTGAAGAGCTTCGATGTCAGCTACGTTGGCACGGAGACTCTGGACGGTGTGGCGACCGCGAAGCTTAAGCTCGAACCGAAATCGGAGAAGGTGCGCAACACTTACAGCTATATCTTTCTTTGGATTGATACGGATAAAGGGATCTCGGTGCAACAGCAGCTTTTCCAGCCGCAAGGGGATTACAAGCTGGCGAAGTATTCGAATATACAGATCAATGGGAAGAAGATTCCGGATGATGTGTTCAAGCTGAAAACCACGAGCAAGACGCAGTTTGTTTCACCTGGCGGTTAAGTCACTGATAATAAAGGGCAAGAAGTATGCGGGAGTTTGCATACCGAACAGATATACTGACGGCACCTTCAGTTGGGTTTATTCATGGCCAAGGTTTTTACGATTACAGTCCCTCCCAAGCTGGGCAATAAACGCCGGGAACGCACAGCCGACCCTCGCTATGTAGACGGGCAACGTCTGCTCGTCGAGGCGATGAAATACCTGGCCCAGGAAGACCCGATCAAGAATCGGACGGCGATTGAGCTGATCTCAGAGCATGTGCGGACGCGGTTCCGCATGAGCGACTCGCCGCTCGCGTAGGAACTGCGGTTCCCTCTTCCCTGGTACGGCTCAAACCACACCAATCTTTTCGGACTTGATTGCTTTTTGGTGATTTTTAGTTGCGTGCGTGGGCGAGGACGCCCTACTACAGCCGGCGCGACCGCCAGCGCTACTGTTAGCCAAGAAAAAAGAGGGCAGATTTCTCTGCCCCCTGTCTGAGTCACGAGAGACTAGAAGGAATATCTCACTCCCACCTGCATAACTCTGGGTTGCCCCTGAATTTGGGTGAAGTTGTAGAAGTCACTCGGTGGAGTCAGCCCGTTCAGCGCAGGATCCGCGGCAACTCCGCCATCGGCGAAGCTGGTAAGACGCTGCGTGTTGGTCACGTTGAAGACATCCAAACGGACTTGCAGCAGGTGGCTTTCGCTATAGGGCATCTTCCACGATTTGCCAAGTCCTAGATCGAGGTCGACGTATCCGGGATATCGAAGGTAGTTGCGGGGGCCAGTTTCTCCAGGGTATGCGTTTCTAAAGTTCTGATAAATCTGGGTGAGATCGCAATTGCCAAAGAGATTCGGCGTCCCATTCACGGGCTTGTTCGGGCAAGTGTGGATCGGGGTGATCGGGGTGACATTGGCCTGGAAGTCCCAATTCGTCGCCCAGCGGCCGTCGTCAAAAGGAGAGGTCGCCGGTAGCCCGGTATTCCAGCGGAAGATGCTGGAAAGTTGCCAGCCGCCCAGGATCGCATCGACCGCTTTTCCTGAGTTGCCCATCAGAGCGTGGCCCTTTCCGAACGGCAACTGCCAGACCACATCGGCGTTGATGTTATGTCGAACGTCGAAATCCGAACTGCCGTAATTGGAACGCTGCCGGATCGGGTTCAGGATGAAGGATCCGTTACCCTGAAAGTTTCCACCGATGCCACTCTCAACCTGGAGGCCGGATGCGTCATCGAGCGAGTGGGACCAAGTGTAATTGAAATCGAGGATCAAGCTGCTCATGCGCTGCCGGTACGACAGTGCAAGGGCGTGATAGTTCGAGTTGCCGATCGTACTCCACGCCGAGAGCGTGCCGTACTGCGGCTGCATAAATCGAGGCGTGAAACCGTTGAAGGCTAATGCCAGATCAGCTTCAGCCTGCACGTCAGTCCAGTCATTCGCTTCGAAGAAATCGTTGAGCTGGTATTCCCCGTAATAGGCTTGGGCATTTGACCAAGTGGGATCATAAGTCAGGCCGTCATAGTCTCCGATAATCGAAGCCATTCCTGCCGGGAATATATTGTTGAAAAATTGGGTTGCGTTGGCCGACAGCAGTGATGGCACCTGACTGATATCAGTCCCTTTTTGGCGCAGTTTCTCGAGTTCGGTTGCCGCTCCGTACCAATCCGTTCCGGACGAGGGATCACGGAGATCATTGAAGGCAGCCACGTCACGGTGAGCGAGGAGTCCGCGGGCCATGCGTCCAATGTACGACGCAGAGAATACTCCGCCCTTGGGGAGAGTTCGTTCGAACGTGAAATTCCATACGTACTGGGTGGGTGCATGAAGATCGGAATCCAGAGAGGACTCAATGCGCTCTCCGAATTCATCATTCCCATTCAATGAAGTAGCCTGTAGAGGGAATTGCAGCGCGCCGGGAACCGCGCCACCCGCTGAACCGATGAGCGAGCGGACGTCCTGACCAAATCCGGTGAACAGCGGTCCTAACGGCTTGTTGTTGGCCAACGAGCTATCGAATGTATTCGCATGATTTGTGAAATTCGAGGTGAAGCCGAGGGAGTTGTTCAAATCCCAGTCGACGGCTAGGGATTGACCGTAGTAATCATTCGTCAAGGCAAAGCCGCCGCGTAGAACCGATAGCTTGTCGCCAAACAGACGACCGAAGAAGCCTTTCCCCCCGCTCGGCGACCAAGCGACTGCGAACCGCGGCTGGAAATTGTTCTTGTCCCAGTTGTACATACTTGGACCGCCGTTCACAGGTCCGGAACGCGATACGCAAATCGGGGTGGTGTACTGGCTTCCCTGAGCCGCCGCAGCAAGTCGAGATCCGAAATAAGAACTCAAAGAAGAGATCTGGCAGCCACTGCCCGTGTTGATGCCGGGCTGCACTTCGTATCCCTGCGTCTCATAAACAGGGCGTTCAAGGCTATATCTCAAGCCCAGAGTCAGAGTTAAGTTTGGGTGGATCTTCCAAGTGTCTTGCACGTACGTGTCATAGGCCTGAGTTGCGAAGTTACGAGAAGTGGGAGTCCCGGCAGCCAGGAGATTTCCGGTCTTATCGAACGTGAAGTTCGAGGTTAGCTCGGTAAAACGGCCAATAGCAGCCGTAGCGGCATCGCGGACCTCGATCGTCGAGAGTAAGGACTGGCCTTGATTTTCGTCGCCAGGCAAGCCTTGGGCATCGAGATACGCCTGGAAGTCGCCGGGCACGTTGGCGCCGGTGTTCAAGTAAAACGACGGATTCGTTTCAGCGAAGTCGTAAGCCGTGGCGAAACTGACGCGCGAGTTATTGATCTTTCGGATATTTACTCCGAACTGGAGATTGTGATTCCCTTTTACCCACGACAGGTCATCTGTGAAATTGTGGACGGGCGTTATACGGGAGAGGGGATGGGTTTCGCCGTTGGGCTGAAAAACAAACCGGAAGTCGACGTCATTCCCGGTGCTGTCTCCTCCGTCGGTGAAGGCCTGCCTGGTAAAGCCATATCGAAAGCTGTTGACCAAGCTGTTCCCAATGGTCCAAGTATGGCCGGCCGCAAGGCCCCAGGGATGACTCCAGACCTGAGGGGATGGGGTGTCTGGAAGCCACTGTGGAAGCTTCTGATGGTCGTACTGAATATTCAGGCGAAAGAAAGCGATCTGATGGCTGTTTAGATTGAAGTCAAACTTCGCGACGTGAGAATTCAACGTTGTCGGCGTTGGCGCATTGAACCGGAAACCGCCGGTATTCAACTGATTTCCGGTGGTGGTGTCATTTGCGGGATATTTGGCCGCGGCCGAGGCGAGCGCGTCCAGTGCTGCCTGGTTGATGCCGGCATCCTGGAAAGGACCAGGATTGGAAGGTGAGACAGTTAAGCTAGCCTGCTGCACGCTGTTGCACGCGCTATCAGCGCAATATTGATAATTGATCGTCCCTTGACCCAGATTCGCGAGCGGTACCGTTCTCACAACACTTTGACCGCTGGCATCGTGACGCCCTTCATAGGCATAAAAGAAGAAGATTTTATCTTTCACGATGGGGCCACCGAAGTTCCCGCCAAATGTGTTGCGGACCAGCGGTGTACGGGGAACGATTGGATCTGCGTGGTTGTTGAACCAGTCGTTCGCGGTGAATCCTCTTGAGCGATAAAATTCGGAACCGGCGCCGTGCCATCGGTTCGTTCCGGACTTGGTAATCAGATTTACCTGGGAACCGGAGGAGCGCCCCTGATTGGCATTGCCATTGGCGGTCGTCACGCGGAATTCTTCCAGCGCCTCCGAATTCAGGCGGAGCGCTGGGCCTGTGGTGATGTCGCCTCTGTCGTTGTCCAATCCTCCGATAATGAGACCGTTGGTGTTGCGAGGTATCTCAGCATTGCCCGTCTGCGCATTATTGATGTCCACGCCGTCGAGGGTGATGTTGGATTGATCGGCTCTGGCGCCTGTGACGTACCCTTCCCGCGTTGCACCGGGTTGAAGGCTCAGGAGATCAACCACGTTGCGAGCTTCGAGCGGCAGTTGGGTGATTTGGACCGACTCAAAATTGTTTCCCAGTGTCGCGTCCTGTGTGTTGATCACAGCTTCTTGTGCCGTGGCCTGTACTTCCACGGTTTCTGTCGAGGCTCCGACCTCCAGCTCCACATTGCTCTCCGTCTGCTTTCCGATGAGAGCCTTCACGCTACCAACGACTTTTTTCTTGAAACCCTTGGCGTCGACTTCGATGCGATAGTCGGAGGGTGTGATGAGATCGAAAACGAATCCGCCAGTTTCCGTAGTCTTCGTAGTACGAACTGCGCCGTTCGCTGTGCTGGTGAGGGTGACGGTGGCGTTAGGGACAACCCTTCCCTGTTGATCGGTTACGTCGCCGCGTATCGTAGATGTTCCAGTCTGACCTAACGCAGAACTTCCAATCGCGACCACAGCGACCAGCACGCACACAAATCTCACAAGACGCATATCGCCTCCGCAGGATGAGCTTCTACAGTTTTTCCCAGGAAAGAAGACGCGCTGAGACCCTGGGGTTACCTTGATGGGGCGCTATTGTGCAACCAGCGAGCATAATTGTTCAAGTGCAATCTTGAAGGGGCTGTCTGGATGTTTATGCACCACGGTGGAAGGCGAACGAAGCCAGCACTATGACCGCGGGATAGCATTCGAGAGTGTAGCGAGGCTCGGGGTTTTCGAGGGTTCCGAGGAAGACGGAACGAAGGACCAGAAATAAAACGAATAGTCCGATGCCGAAAAATTTGCGCCCATGAAACAGGCCAGCGGCGGCCATTCCCGCGTAAAACAGGTTTATCAGACCGAATGCGAAACTAACGGCGAGCCAACGGCGGTCGTCATTGAATTCCCACCATCGCGGATCCGACGGAAACAACTCGGTGCGCGGGCGAAACCACATGTCGAGAATTCGTAGAACCGGCAGCAAAAGGTAATATCGGGCGGGGACAGAATGTATCCGTTCGGTGGCCAGTACATCGAACCGAGAGTCGAGTTCGGCCGTGACATCGTGGTCTCGGTTGTAGTCGGAAAATAGCTGGATTGTCTGTTGTCTCTGTTCTTCACTGTCGAAAGCACGCTTTGGCAGACGGCCCGCGTCAATCTCCTCGCCAGGCACGTTCCAATAAATCTCCTGCACTGAAACGTAGTCAGCGATCCAGGTCTTTACCCAATGGTTGAAACCAGTCATCACCGGCTCGTCAGAGTCGTTGGCATAGCGCGGCGCCAGGGGCTCGAACCGGTGCAAAGTGTGGAGATTGCGAAGGGTCCATGGAATGAGAGGGGCGAGGGCGCAGGCTAATATCACAAGCCCCGCAACGACAGTTTGCTGGCGAGATGGGAGTCGCGCAGACAAAAAACGAGGGCGGCCGAATGTGCGCAAAACCAGCCACAACAGGTACGCGCCTATCGCGGCCAGCAGGATACCGCCATCCGGACGCAGAAGAATACAAGCTCCCACGGATAAGCCACAGCCGATCCACGCAAGTAGAGGACGTATTGGATGCTCGCCTGCGACCAGCCATCGGATCAGAAAATAGAACGCGAGCGTAGTGAAGAAGATTTCCAGCGTTTCCGTCAGGGCGGCGGCGGCATAGTTCGCCAGGAATGGGCAAACAGCAGCGAGAGCAAAGGCAGCCTTTGCGGCTCGCTCGGAAAAGAGCCGGCCTGACAGATCGGCGATAAGGAAACAGGTGCCGAGGTCAAACAGGATCTGGACCAGTAAGACTGCTCTGAAGTTGTCATCGCCAAACAGACGAAATATGACGGACAGAAACGCAGGATAGCCGGGAAGGCGGGAGAGCGTCGGCATGATTGTGCCGGAATTTGTGATTCCGTACACACCGTGATGGAGCCAGTTTTTCGCAATGTCGGCGTAGAGGCGCGAGTCGTCAACCACGGCCGGAAAATAGAAGACCAGCAAAATACGCAAGACCGAGGCGAGCAGAGCGACGACTAGGTAGAAGCGCGGTGAACTTTGGTCGAGACTAGGCCGCATAGGCGATCGTACGCTGCGAATGATATCGCGTTTGAGAAAGCCCGGCGCGAACATCTCGCATCTCAATCAAGAGGCGGCTCTTATCTCCTCTTCCGGAATTGACCGTGTGCCCGGTGCAGCATACGATGAACACGTCCCCTCATGGCTGAACCAGTCTTTTATGATCCGCGCCGCGCGCGCTGGAAGCGCCTTCGCCGCACGCTGGATGTGACGGCGGTATTGGTCTCTGCGCTGGTCATCTTTTTTGTCTACACAGCGCTGAGAGACGAGCCTCTACCCGGACTGCTTTTTTATCCGCAGCGCAGAAATTTCAAGGCGCTGAAAGAGAATGAACGTGAGAGGGCGCGAGACCGGCAGAAAAAGGCTTCGGCGCGGTCTCACCGCAAGTCGAAGCTGGCAGCATCGCAGGTCACGCTAAACCAGTCGGAAGGAATTCGGGCGGCATTTTACGTTCCCTGGGACGCGGCCAGTTTTTCGTCGCTCAAAGCTTTCTCGCACCAGATCGACATGCTCTACCCGGACTGGCTGCATGTGCTCACGGCTGACGGCCGCATTCAGGGAGTCGAGGACCAGACCAACAAATACTTCGACGTGATCGATGGATCGAACGTTCTGCCGGTGGACGACCGCGTGATGCCGTTCCTGAAGAGCGAAAATTCCACCATGGAAGTGTTCCCCATGGTGAACAACTCCGATGGGACGAACTGGAACGCAGACATCGTCGGATTTTTAAATGATCCTGAAGCACGCGCGCTGTTCCGACACCAAGCGGCGCAATTTCTAGCTTCCGGACGCTATCGCGGGTTGCTGATTGATTTTGAAAGCTTTCCTGAGAGCGGACAGCAGGGTTACGTTGCGCTGTTGCAGGAGTTATCCGGAGATCTGCACTCCCACGGAATGAAGCTCTACGTAGCGGTGCCGCCGCGTAGTAAAGAGTTCGATTATTCCGCGATCTCCGCCGCAGCCGACGGCGTCGTGCTGATGAACTACGACGAGCACTATCCCGGTGCGGCGTCGGGTCCGGTCGCATCGCAGGATTGGTTTGAGCAAAACCTAAAGTCTGCTCTTGATGTCATTCCAAACGAGAAAATGATTTGCGCCATAGCCAACTACGGCTATGACTGGGTGTTGAAGCCGAAGAATGGGAAACTGCCATCTGATGCGCGGGACTCGACGGTAAGCGTGCAAGATGCGTGGCTCGCCGCGCGAGATTCGGATGAGGACGTCAATTTCGATGACGATGCGATGAATCCTCATTTCAGTTATCTGGATGAGCGCAATCTACGACACGATATCTGGTTCCTCGATGCCGTCACTGCGCTGAACCATATGCGCTCCGCCCAGAATATGGGTATCGAGACGTTCGCATTGTGGCGTCTGGGCAGCGAAGACCGTTCACTGTGGCGTGTCTGGGACATGCCGGGTGATGCGGCTGCGACGGACAAGCTGCGTGATGTGCCTCCCGGAGCTGATGTCGATATGGAGGGACAAGGTGAAATCCTCCGCATTGAAGACAAACCGGCTCATGGCACACGGGATCTGACGATCGATTCTGGCAGCAAAATGGTGACCGATGAGGTGTTCCAAAATCTGCCCGAGCCTTACCGCGTCGCGCGATACGGATACAGCCCCAACAAAGTGGCGCTCACTTTTGATGACGGGCCCGATCCGGAGTGGACGCCAAAAATTCTTAAAGTGCTGAAGGACAAGCACGCGACGGCGACCTTTTTTCTGATTGGCATTCAGGCCGACAAGTTTTCAGGGCTCGCAAAACGGATTTACAACGAAGGCAATACTGTCGGGAACCACACCTTCACGCATCCGGATGTCAGCAATATCTCCACTTCGTATATGAAGGTGGAACTGAATCTTACCGAGCGTTTGTTCGCCAGCCTGATGGGCATGCGAGCAACGTTGATGCGGCCTCCTTACGCGATCGATGAGGAACCGGACACATCGGACCAGGTGAGGCCACTCGAAATCCCGCAGGAGATGGGATACATCACGGTTGGCAACCGGATCGATCCAAACGACTGGAGCGAAGAACCACGACGCTCGGCGGAGCAGATTTCGTCGTACGTACTTTCGCATCTTCCACCGTGCAGAATTGAAAATCTGCGCTGCGGCAATATTGTTCTGCTGCACGACGGCGGAGGCGACCGTTCGGAGACCGTGCGCGCTCTGCCTATGATCATCGACGGGATTCGCGCGAAAGGGTACGAGATTGCGCCGGTGTATGAACTTCTGGGCATGCAGAAAGAAAGCGTTATGGCGCCTCTGCCACGGGGCGAGTGGTTGGCGGCACGCCTGGACCGACTGGGATTCTGGCTTTTCGATGCCGGCGTCGTGATCATCACATGGATCTTTTTAATCGGCGACGTGCTGATGACCGGCCGTTTGGTATTTATCGGGGCGGCGGCGGTTTATGACCGTGTCCACGAGAAGATCTTCGGCAAGCCTGCGGAGGTCGCGTCCTATAAGCCAAAGGTGGCTGTATTGATCCCGGCTTACAACGAAGAGAAGGTGATCGAGCGTACGATTCGCGCAGCTCTCAATTCGGACTATCCGAACCTGCGAGTGATTGTGATCGATGATGGATCGAAGGACCGAACTTTGGAAGTTGCGCGCAATGCGTTTCGAGCGGAGGCGGCTGGTGGAAAAGTTCTGATCCTTGGAAAACCGAATTCCGGTAAAGCGGAAGCGCTGAATTTCGGCATTGAGCACATCGGCGATGCCGATTTGTTTGTGGGCATCGACGCCGACACAATCATCGCAGGGGACGCCATCTCGCGACTGGTGCCACACTTCATCAATCCGAAGGTCGGGGCGATCGCTGGCAATGCGAAGGTTGGCAATCGCGTGAATCTTTGGACGCGCTGGCAAGCGCTGGAGTACATCACCAGCCAAAACTTTGAAAGGCGCGCTCTCGATGTCCTTGGCGCAGTCAGTGTGGTGCCCGGAGCGATTGGGGCATGGCGGGTTTCGGCGGTGCGGGAAGCTGGCGGCTATCACGTCGACACTGTGGCCGAGGATGCGGATCTGACGATGGCGCTGTTGCGACTTGGATATCGGGTCGAATATGAAGACATGGCGCTTGCTTATACCGAGGCGCCGACCAACGCGAATGGCTTGATGCGCCAGCGTTTCCGGTGGTCGTTCGGGATTCTGCAGGCGGTGTACAAACATCGCGGAGTTATGGCGCGAGAAGGGGCACTCGGCTGGGTTGCGCTGCCGAATATCTGGATCTTCCAAATACTTTTGCCGCTGGTGTCACCCCTCATCGACATCATGTTTGCGGTAGGAACGATCTGGTACCTGATTCAGAAGCATTACCATCCGGACTCGACCGATCCAGCGAGCTTCCACAAGCTGGTGCTGTTCTTCTTTGCGTTCCTGGTGATCGACTTTGTTGCGTCGGCGATTGCTTTTGCGCTGGAGCGAAGGCGTCCAGACGACAAGGAAGATGTGTGGTTGCTGAGCCAAGTGTGGCTGCAGCGGTTTGCTTACCGGCAGCTGTTCTCGATTGTCCTATTCAAGACGCTGAAGCGGGCGCTTGAGGGACGGAAGTTTGCATGGGACAAACTAGAGCGGACCGCGGCGGTGAGGTACGTGCCTACGGAGACGAGGGATCAGGTCAACGTGCGGTGATTTTGGGGTGGGGAAAAAGTTTCCCTCCACCCGGGCTAGAGGGCGTTCAGCTTCTCCGACTGCTGCCCACACTGCGAGCAAGGTAAATCGGGCGCTTTGTGCGCGACGAGCTCATCGGAACAGGAGCGGAGCGAATTCTGTCAGGTTTCTCCGCCAGACCATCCAGGTGTGCATCCCCGGCGTTTCGATATCCGTGTGCTGGATTCCCTTCCCTTTCAGCCATTCCCGCAAGTTGCGGTTAGCGGTGATGAGCCGGTCTTCGGTGCCGCAGGCGATCCATAAAAGTTTTAGTTGCTGGTTCGCACCGCTATCCAGGGACTTGAAGGCGCTGTCGAAAGGATCGGGCAGGCCTCCAGCGCTGAAGGCGCCTACCCAGGCGAACTCATCGAGATTGTTCAGTCCTGTCAGCAATGATTCGGATCCACCCATGGAGAGGCCGGCAATCGCGCGAGAGTTGCGATCCTTGGTGATGTGGTATTCGCCTTCAACTTTCGGCATGACCTCGGTCAAAAGTGCTTCACGAAAGCGAGAGAAGTTTTTGTCGCGAACATCGGTGTGACTCCAAGCTCCCCAACCGAGCGTGATGATCTCCATCGTGCCGTAACCGAGCGGCATGACTACAATCATCGGCTTGGCTTTCCCCTGCGCGATCAGGTTGTCGAGGATAACATTAGCGCGGCCGACGGCGGTCCATCCGCTAGCATCGTCGCTATAGCCGTGCAGGAGATAGAGCACCGGGTACGTCGTCCTGGCAGCGGGATCATAACCGGGTGGAGTGTACACGTAATAGTCCCGGTCATCTTCGGCAACAGCGGACTTGTAGAAATGATGATGGACTTCTCCGTGAGGCACATCGTTCAATTCCCACGACAGTGACGACGGTCCGGGCACATGGACCATGTTCTCGTTCGAGAGCAAGTTGGTCTTGATCAGATGATTGTTGGTGTCGATGGTGCGCACGCCGTCGACGACGAAAGAGTATCCGTAGTAGTCGGGGGAAAGCGGGGGCGTGTTCACGGTCCAGACGCCTGCATCGTCCTTGTGCATGGGCAGCGGATCGGCAGAGCCTTCCCGCGTGAGCTTGACCTCTTGCGCGTTAGGCGCACGAAACAGGAAAGTAACGCTGTTATCGGAATGAACCTGAGGTGTGACCAGCGGTGGTGGCGGCGCTTGCGGCTGCGCTACCGGCTTGGCCGTTTGCTGCGCAAATACGAGCGAGGGAAGTGAAGCGAGATAAAGAACGATCAGGGCGGAGTGAAGCTTCATGGCTGCGATCTCCTCAGCTTGGGTGCGAAGACATTGTATCGAGTCAGCCAGTGAAGATGAAGGCGGGCATTCGAGAGCGCCTGTTATTTGCCACTCGCGACGTCGAGGCGAGTTTCCGCGCGGTGTAAGGCATCCAGGGCGCGCTCCACGTCGACGGTGGTGTCGCCGCTGGTCAATCTTTGTTCCGCACGCTCTTTCGCTTTGCGCGCGCGATCAACATTAATTTCTGAGGGGCGCTCAGCCGATTCAGCAAGGATCGTAACTTTGTCCGGAAGGACTTCGGCGAAGCCCCAGGCGACAGCGAGCTTCTGTTCACTCGAATTCTCGCGAAACTTGATCTCTCCGACGGCAAGCTCAGTGATCAGGGGCGCGTGTCCGGGAAGAACTCCAAGATACCCGTTCTTTCCAGGAATCTGGACTTCTTCGGCCTTGGTGTCAACGACCTTCTTCTCCGGCGTCACGATCTCGAGTTGGAATGTGTCTGCCATGAAAACCAGTATCAGATCTCAGCCTTCAGCTATCAGCTAGCCCACACTTGATCCGAAGGATTCAAGGTGAAGCTGGTGGCTGAGAGCTCCTACGCTGCTGCCTTCATCTTCTCTGCCGCTTCGAGAACTTCCTCGATGGGTCCCTTCATGTAGAAGGCCTGCTCGGGGATGTCGTCGTACTTGCCTTCCACAATCGCCTTGAAACCTTTCACGGTGTCAGCGATTTTCACGTAGCGTCCTTGCGCGCCGGTGAACTGTTCCGCGACGTGGAACGGCTGCGAGAGGAAGCGCTGAATCTTGCGGGCTCGAGCCACCGTTAGCTTCTGGTCTTCGGTCAGTTCGTCGATGCCGAGGATGGCGATGATGTCCTGGAGATCTTTGTAAGTCTGCAGGGTCCGCTTCACAGTTTGCGCAACGTCGTAGTGCTCCTGTCCGACGATGCGCGGATCGAGAATGCGCGAGGTTGAAGCCAGAGGATCGACGGCAGGATAGATACCGATCTCAGTCAACGCACGCGAAAGCACAGTCGTCGCGTCGAGGTGAGCGAAGGTAGTTGCCGGGGCAGGATCGGTCAAGTCATCGGCCGGAACGTAGATGGCTTGCACCGACGTTACAGAGCCTTTCTTGGTTGAGGTGATGCGCTCCTGCAGTTCACCCATTTCCGTCGCAAGGTTAGGCTGATAACCGACGGCACTGGGCATGCGGCCGAGCAACGCCGATACTTCCGAGCCGGCCTGCGTGAAGCGGAAGATGTTGTCGATGAAGAGCAGCGTGTCGGCGCCTTCGGCATCGCGAAAATATTCGGCGACGGTAAGTCCCGTCAAGGCGACGCGGAGGCGCGCGCCTGGAGGCTCGGTCATCTGCCCATAGATGAGTGCTGCCTTGGACTCTGCCGGCTTGCCGGGCTTGATTACGCCCGACTCTGTCATCTCAAGCCATAAATCGTTTCCCTCGCGAGTACGCTCGCCCACGCCGGCAAACACGGAGAAGCCGCCGTGATTTTTGGCGACGTTGTTAATCAGCTCCATGATGACGACGGTCTTGCCGACGCCAGCGCCGCCGAACAATCCAATCTTGCCGCCCTTTAAGAAGGGCTGGATGAGGTCGATGACTTTCACGCCGGTCTCGAACATCTCGGCGCTGGTAGCCTGCTCGTCGAAGGCTGGCGCCAACCGGTGTATTGGCAGTCGCTCTTTGTATTCGATGGGGCCGAGCTGGTCGACGGGCTCTCCGATAACGTTCATCACGCGACCGAGCGTGCCACGACCGACAGGGACCGAGATGGGGCCGCCCTGGTCAATAGCCTTCATGCCGCGAACCATGCCGTCGGTGGGCTGCATAGCGACGCAGCGCACACGGCCTTCTCCGAGATGTTGCTGCACCTCGAGAATGACGTCGATGGGGCTCGGGACGTTGTAGCCTTCGCTGGTGACCTTGACCGCCTCGTAAATCGGCGGCAACGCGCCTTCGGGAAACTGCACGTCCACGGCGGGTCCTGCGATCTGAATTACGTGTCCTGTTTTGTCTGGCATAAAACCTCAGATTCCTGCTCTCAGCTTGGCTTTTCGCCCTTAGCTTGGTTCAGACCCTTGCCTGAATCAGCATTTTA
The DNA here is from genome assembly GCA_963712365.1 of uncultured Acidobacteriota bacterium. Taxonomy (GTDB): domain Bacteria; phylum Acidobacteriota; class Terriglobia; order Terriglobales; family Acidobacteriaceae; genus Sulfotelmatobacter. The sequence continues at coordinate 830,237 of CAVQHO010000011.1, read as the reverse complement.
ACTTTCTCTTCGATCACCCTTGGTACTGGCAATTCATTCGAAATCTCTATCGGCTAGCCGAAAGCTAAGCTGTGAGCCAATAGCTGCCTTCCCCTACATTGCTGCTGCGCCGCTTACGATCTCGATGATTTCTTTCGTGATCTTTGCCTGGCGGGCACGGTTCATGACCAACGTCAGCGAGTCGATCATATCTGTGGCGTTGTTGGTTGCTGAATCCATGGCCGTCATGCGAGCGGCATGCTCGGCCGCCACCGACTCCAGCAGCGCGCGAAAAATCTGGATGCTCACGTACTTCGGCAGCAATGACCGAAAAAGCTCCTCAGGGGACTGCTCGTAAATGTAGTCCACCTGGGAAGCGCCGAATTGCGAAGCGGCGTCTGGCGCGCCGTCAGTCGTACGCAGGCCAACTCCGGCAGTCACCGCTGCTTCTTTGGCTTTCTTCTTTTCTTCCTCTGTTGGCTCTTCGGCCAACCGGACAGCTTGTTCCCCTATCTGCTCGATGGGAAGAATCTGCTCAACGATCAGGCGCTGCGCGATCACCGACTTGAATTCGTTGAAAACGATGTACACGGAATCGATCTCTTCGCGGCAGTAGCGGCGAATCACACTCTGTGCCAAAGCGGATGCTTGGGCAAACTCAACTTTGCCCAACACACCGACGTGTTCACCAGTGATCTGCGTTGAGGAGGTACGTTCGCCGGGCTCAGGCTCGGCATCGATCGACTCGGAGAGATCGGCAAGGCTGCGGGTCTGCACCTTCGCAGCCGGGAAGCGGCGGCGCAGAAAGTCGCGACCTTTACGCCCGACGGCTTCGGCGTCGATATTCTTGTCGCCCTTTGACTGCAGAAAGCGGAATGCGGCCTTGGTGATATTGGCGTTGAACGCTCCCGCAAGACCCTTGTCGCCGGTAACGACGATTAGCAGGATGTTCTTCTCAGGACGTTGAGCCAGCAAGGGATGCTTCGGCTCACCAGTTTCAGGATCGTAGATTTCGGCGCGTGCGACCAGCGATCTCAAAACAGCCGTCAGCATCTGCGCGTAGGGCCGAGCCGCCAGTGCGCGGTCCTGCGCACGACGCAACTTGGCCGCAGAGACCACTTTCATGGCCTTGGTAATCTGCCGCGTGTTGATCACGCTGCGGATACGACGCCGGATGTCGAGAATATTGGGCATGGTCGAAAGCGCTTTCAGCTTTCAGCTATCAGCTACTTCGCTACTGCCTCTCTTGACGCCACGAATTGTTGCTTTGCTTCCTTGATGATGCCTTGCAGTTGGCCTTTTAGCGCGTCGTCCAGAACTTTTTTCTCCATGATCGTGCGCAGAATGGCTGGATTTGTAGCATCAACGTATTTGAATAATTCTGCTTCGAACTCCCGAACTTGATTGACCGGGACATCGTCAAGGAACCCGCCGGTGCCTGCCATGATGATCAGAATCTGCTTAGAGAATGGCAGCGGTGAAAACTGATTCTGTTTCAGCAGTTCGACGAGACGCTGACCGCGATTCAACTGCGATTGCGTAGCCTTGTCGAGATCGCTGCCGAAGGCCGCAAACGCTGCCAGTTCGCGATACTGCGCGAGTTCTAGTTTCAGAGTGCCTGCAACCTGGCGCATAGCTTTGATCTGCGCACTGCCGCCGACGCGGCTCACAGACAGGCCAACGTTCACGGCCGGGCGCACGCCCTGGTTGAACAAGTCCGTTTCCAGGTAGATCTGGCCATCCGTAATGGAAATTACGTTGGTCGGGATGTATGCGGAAACGTCGCCGGCCTGTGTCTCAATGACAGGCAGAGCCGTCAAAGAGCCGCCGCCCAACCTGTCGCTGACTTTCGCGGCGCGTTCCAGCAAGCGGGAGTGAAGATAGAAGACGTCTCCGGGATAGGCTTCGCGTCCCGGCGGGCGGCGCAACAGCAGAGAAATCTCGCGATAGGAAGCGGCGTGCTTCGAAAGATCGTCGTAGATCACGAGCGCATGGCGCTTGGTATCGCGGAAATACTCTCCGATAGCGCAGGCTGCGTACGGCGAAATGTACTGCATGGGGGCAGGTTCGGACGCCGATGCGGCGACCACGATCGTGTACTCCATCGCGCCCGCGTCTTCAAGAATCTTGACGACCTGTGCGATCGACGAACGCTTCTGCCCAATTGCGTTGTAGATGCAGATAAGGTCGTTGCCTTTGCTGTTGATGATTGTGTCGAGCGCGACCGCTGTCTTCCCTGTCTGCCGGTCGCCGATGATCAACTCGCGCTGGCCGCGGCCGATGGGAATCATGCTGTCGATCGCCTTCAGTCCGGTAGCCATCGGTTCACGTACCGGCTGGCGGTCAATGACACCTGGCGCGAGCCGCTCGAGCGCAATGAATTTATCGCTGGCGATAGGACCTTTGTCGTCGATGGGCTCGCCGAGAGAGTTCACAACCCGGCCGATCATGGCGTCGCCAACCGGAACGCTCATGATGCGTCCAGTACGCTTGACCTCGTCGCCTTCCTTGATCTCGGTGTATTCACCGAGCAGCACGACGCCGACCTGATCCTCTTCAAGGTTCATGGCGATGCCAGCCACACCGTGCGGGAATGACAAGAGTTCGCCGGCCATAACCTTGTCGAGTCCGTAGACGCGCGCGATGCCGTCGCCCAAGGTGATGACTGTGCCGGTCTCGTCCACGGAGATCTTGGTTTCGTAGTTCTCGATCTGCTCGCGGATTAGTTTCGAAATTTCGTCTGCTTTGATTTGTGCCATAGAAAATCAGCTCTTAGCTTTCAGCTATTAGCTCTTAGCTTCGCCTTTTCGGGTCCCGAATGACCGGTTTCAGGTGCTTTCTCAGTGACCCCGTCATACTCTTCTAAAATTAAAGCTCGCAGCTGCTTAGTTGCCAGTAATCTGCTCTCGAATTCTTTCCAACTGCCCTTTCACTGAACCGTCGTAGATCGTGCTGCCAACGCGAACTACCGCGCCGCCTAATAGCGATGAATCCAGTCCGTAGCTTGCGCGGATCTTTTTCCCAGTTGTTTTCTGGATCTGCGCTTCGAGGGCGCTCTTCTCGGCTTCTCCGAGCTCTCGCGCACTTGAAATCTGGGCCTCCGCAAAACCTAAACGTGAATCGAGTTCCTTTTCGAACTGCTCGACAATGCGCGGCAAGAAGGGCAAGCGGCGATGATCGATCAGCACCGCCACCAGATTACGGACAGGCTTCTCGAGTCCTTCCCTCTGCACAATCGCATCCAGCAACTTACGCTTCTGGTCGGCGGGAACGGCTGGATTTTCCCACACGCGGCGCAACTCTACGCTCTCGCTGAAAAGTGTGGCGATGCGCTGGAGCCCGGTGATCGCGCGAATTGCGTCCAGCCGCATGTCGAAAACAACATCCGCGAAGGCCCGGGCATAGGTACTGGCGATGGAAGCCACGATCTAGTTCCTGTCCTTTCCCGGATTGTCTTCCGTAGAACCCAACTGACTGGCGAAATTGCGAACCAGCGCTTGATCAGTCGCGGAGTCTACATGAATCTGCTTCTGCGCCAAACCCACTGCAAGATCGGCGGCATGCGCAGTCAATTGACGGCGCGCAGCTTTGGCCGCAGCGATAATCTCCTGTTCCGCCGAAGAGACGATCTTTCGAGCGTCTTCCTGAGCTGCGGCCTGAATGCGCGCTTCTTCGGCGGCGCCCTCTTTTTGGGCGGCTTCGCGAATCGCGCCGATCTCGTCGTCCAACTTTCGCAAGCGCGATTCGATCTCCGCAAGCTTGGTTCGAGCTTCTGCGCTGGCCTTCTGGGCTTCCTGCATCGCTTTCTGGATGGCAGCGGTACGGTCCCGGAACATTCCGGGTAAAAACTTGCGGGCAGCCCAGATGACCAAAGCAGCGATCACCGCGAAATTCACGATCACGCTGAGCCAGTAGGATTGCTGAAGATTCAATCCGGTAAGACGCGAAATGAGTTGAACCGATGGCGAGTGTTTGAACTCCTCCATCTCGTCTTTCTCTTCGCCCGCTGCTTCGCGACTCTGATGAGCCAGCTGGCGACCAGGACCCGGCGAATGGACCGTAGGCTCATTTGGCTGAGCCTGCTCGGGGGAGCTTCGTTCAGGAGCGCTTCCGGCTTCTTGCGCGCGGGCCGATAGCAGAGTCAATGGACACAGCAGCGCAAGCGCCAGGAAGCCGATGGGCGCGAATCGCAAGATGGATTTCGTGGCGACCATCAACGTCCCGTCCCTGCCGGTTGCAGCACTCGGCGAACGATATCCTGCGCGAGAGTGGCGACCTCAGCCTGCAGACCTTTTTCCGCCGCGGCGCGATCATTCTCGATGTCGGCCTTCGCTCCCTGCACCTGCGCCTGAGCTCTCGCGCGAGCCTCATTCACAGCATTTGTTCGCGTCTGCAAGGCCACTTGGCGCCGGGCTTCCTGGGAACGAAAGATAGCGGCGCGTGCCTCGCGCAACTTCTGTTCATATTCGCTTGTGCGGGCATCGGCGGCTGCGATATCGGCCTTGGATTTTTCGATCGCGCCCTCGGTTCGACCGCGGCGCTCCATGAGCACACGGTTCAAGGGCTTGTGCACGATCACGGTATAGAGGGCGTAGAGCAACGCCAGCATAATCACCGTCGGAACTGACCCGAGCAGTAATTCGCCTAGTTGTTGAACGGTCTGATCCACAGGGTCGCTGATCTAAATCGGAAAATGAGGGCTATGAAAACTGTTAAGTCTAGCGTCCGAATGAGTTTAATGTCAACGCAAGAAGAACGGTTGAGGAGCTGTGCGGGAAATTTAAAGCCGATCCGGGATCAAGGCCTTTATTATTGAAAACAGGACGTTTATCTCTTAGTTACTGGGCCGCCTCTGCAAGATCGCAATTTTCTGCATATATCACTTGACTTCGAGCCAAACAGGGGTAGCATTGATGTATCACCTCCGATCCAATTCAGGATCGAATGGGCCGCTAGCCAAGGAATGTCACCGCTTCTTGGTTGTCGGCCCATTTAAATTTCTCCGGAAAATGATCCTTGGCCTAGTGCGCAAAACATGTTCGTTGCCTGACTGCCGGCAAAATCCTGTCCACCAGATCGATGTCCTTAGCCTCGTCCTTTAGGATCTCCCACCCCGTGAAGACAGCAATCATGTCTTCTTCAGGAAACATCATAAGCCGTTGCCCACCGAAACCGCGCGCCATCCAAACCACCCCGTGCCGATCGGTTCGCGGGAGAAGCCACCATTTGAATCCGTACTTGTAATGGTCTCCGGCGGCAGTGAACGGAGATAGTGATTCCTTTACCCATTCCTTAGATACGATCTGCTGGCCTTCCCATGCGCCGCCGTGCAAATAAAGAAGTCCGAGTTTGGCCAAACCGGCATTGCTGAGGAACAGTCCGCCTTCGGTATCAACGGTTCCGAGCGGCGTTCGCTTCCAGAAGTGCTCGATCCCCAGCGGCGCAAACAGGAAATCCACTCCGTACTGCTCAATGTCCTTGCCGGTTTCTTTTTCGAAGATATGAGCCAGTAATTCCGAAACGCCGCTACTGTAATTGAAAATTTTTCCCGGCTCCTGGGCCATCGGGCGGTCAATCACGTACTGCACCCAGTCGTCGGAGGCTTCCATCAGGCTCGCATCGTTCTTGGGATCGTCATAAGCAATCTCTTCGTTCCAGTCGATTCCTGTTGTCATGGTCAAAACATGCCGCAGGGTGATGCGCCGTTTTCGGTCGTCAACGTTCCTCACTTTGGCGGCGTCGAACCATTGCATTAGTGGCGTGTCGAGCCCAGACTTAAAGTCGCCGCGCGTGATTGCGATTCCAATGATGATCGACGACACCGTCTTGGTTACCGATTGCATGCTATGCAGATCGGTTCCGTGATAGTAGGGGTGCCATTGCGGATCGAAGTAGTTGTACCAGCCCGTGCCACGGGCATTCAGCGGGCCGCGCTGGCTCGCATCCTTGGCGTAGATCTGGCCATAATCGTGACGATATTTCCGTTCGAAAGCCATCTTGCCGCAGCGATAAACGGCAAAGGTGTCGACGAGAGAATATTTACCGCCAGCCAAGTCGGCATCGAATGAATCCAGCATTTTTTCATCGAGGCCAACGGAATCTGGCGGAGCCTTGTCCCAGCCTTGAGCACCATGTAGCACTGACGCTGGCCCCGTCGCTGCCGTTCCGTGACGTTGAGCTACCGCCTGATGAGCAGTAAGTGTCAGCGAAATCAGGATGACCAATGTCCGCACCGGCATTGTTGTTCGTCCTTTAAATTTGGCCATGAATCAGATTGTGTCGCTGAAGAGGCTCCGTAGAAAGAGACGGCGATTCCAGTACAAAGTACGATAGGCGCCAAAGTTGACGCATAGTAAACGCCCCACTGTGAAAACCAGCCCTCGCCCATTACGGCCAACGAGCAGGGCGATTGAGCTTATTTCGCTACCCACTGCTTAACCTTTCGAACCACCGACTGCGGCGCTTCCACCTCCAACTCAACGACCCCGTCGTTATAAGCCCGCGAATAAATGCGAGCGCGCGCTTCGAGCATAGAGAGCGCCTTCCCTTCTGCCTGCGGAACGCGGAGTTTGAGCCGGCTGATCTTGTCTTCTTCGATAAGGTGATCGATACGATCGAGCAGAGTCTTGAGCCCTGTTCCTTCCACCGCAGAAACATAGACGGTTCCAGAATGGTTGTGGGCGGCGTCGGCGAGCAATGACTCGCTCACTTCTTCGTCAAGCAGATCGACCTTATTCATCACGCGCAATCGAGGTTTTTTCTCGGCCTCGAGCTCCTTCAGAACGATCTCGACTTGGGCATCCTGCTCCGCCGAGAGACGGCTGCTGGCATCGGAGACGTGCAGGATGAGCGACGCTCGCTGCACTTCTTCCAGCGTTGCGCGAAATGCGGAGACCAGTGTGTGCGGAAGGTTGCGGATAAATCCGACAGTATCGGAGAGCAGAACTTTGCGCTTCGAGGGCAAGTCCACGCCACGGATTGTCGGATCCAGTGTCGCGAACATCTTCGAGGATGAGAGCACGCCAGCCCGGGTGAGTGCGTTGAACAACGTGGACTTTCCGGCGTTCGTGTAGCCAACGAGAGCAATCGTGGCGACGGGTGCGGATTCGCGGCGCTGCCGCTGCTGCGTGCGGATCTTCCGAACATTCTCCAGTTGCTGTTCGACGTGACGGACGCGGCGAGCAATCTTCCGCCGGTCGGTTTCAAGCTGCGTTTCTCCAGGTCCGCGAGTACCGATTCCGCCGCCGAGTTGCGACATCTCGACACCGCGTCCCGCGAGCCTGGGCAGCATGTATTGTAATTGTGCGAGTTCAACCTGCAACTGACCTTCACGGGTTTTCGCGTGCCGCGCAAAGATGTCGAGGATGAGCTGCGTCCGGTCGATGACGCGCCGCTCAACGATCCGCTCGATATTGCGCTGCTGGGAAGGACTGAGATCGTGGTCAAAGAGAAGAACATCGGCATCGACCGAAGCGGCCGCCCCGGCAATCTCTTCCAGTTTGCCGCCACCAATCAACGTAGCGGGGTCGGGCCGGTCGCGGCGCTGAAGAATCTCGCCAACGACTTTCGCTCCGGCGCTCTCAGCGAGCGTGCGTAGCTCTGCGAGGGACTCTTCGGCGTCAAATTCCGGAATGTTAGGCTTTGCGTTTACGCGCGATGAGGCACCGGGCGAAGTTTGCACGGACGCGGCATCACGCGCCGCGGCAGCTTGCGCGGTAACTACCGCTTTTGCGGTGCGTCCCCGGGTTCGGACGTCAAGGCCAACGAGGAATGCGCGCTCCTGATCTGAGGCCGTATTTTGCGCAGGGGGTTCCAGAAGCGTGCGGGTGCCAGCTCGCGCGTTACCGCGGGACTTCTTGCGAAGAGAACTTCCCAAGCCGAAAAAGCCTACCCCTCGGTGCCCGAAGCGGTCGCCACGCTCACAGTGGCAGGGGCTCCGGCAACCGACTTCTCCGGATGCGCCGAATGGGCCACATGCGGGGACGCCACCCGTCCCATGACCACAGTAGAGATGGCGTGCTTAAAGATGAGTTGCTCTTGACCGTTCGCCTCCAGCACGACGGAGTACTTGTCAAAAGAGCGGATACGGCCCGTCAACTTCACACCGCTGAGCAGATAAATCGTGATGCTTGCTCGCTCCTTGCGGGCCGTGTTGAGGAAGGAATCCTGAATGTTTTGCGCCGGCTTATTGTTATCCATAGCCGATCTCCTTGTACATGTGAACTACGAACTCTCCGACCACCCGCGAAAATCTTCGCGAATAGATAAAGCTGACAGCATGTTCCTGGGAAGCCTTCCCGCTTCCACGGGAACAAGGGGGGACAGCACCCGCTGTTGCTACTTCACAATACGCACGACCGCGCCCCAGCGGGCAGATGAGAACACCATACGGCGATCTCCTAAGCTTTTCAACCTGTAACTTGGTCACTCCCTAGGCTCGCCTCATTTGACAGGCTTACTACGGCGAGTGCAGACTTTGTTCGACTTGGCGAACTTGCAGAGGCAGATTGTCTGATCGCAAGCGTCGTGTTCTGATTGGCGTTTCACGCAGCGGCTTCTTTTCACCGAATGTCGGCCGCACCTTCGCATTCGGGATTTCATAACGTCACATTTGAACTCGGTGGAGGATATTCCGATGCATTGGTTTCTGGCCACAACAGCCACGTTTGTCACACCCACGATCACCGGAGCGGAGGCAACGCAGTTGATTTTGCGCTGGTTTCACTTCATGGCGGGCATTACGTGGGTGGGATTGCTCTATTTCTTCAACTTGGTGAACGTGCCATTCATGAAGCAGATGGACGCGGCGGCGAAGCCTAAGATTCTCCAGCATATGACGCTGCCGGCCCTGAACTGGTTTCGCTGGAGTTCCGTGGTGACTGTGTTTGCGGGCTTGTGGTACTGGGGACAATTTCTTGTGGCGCCGGACGCGAAGCGGGAAGGCGTCAGTCAGGGAGGCACGTTTGGCCTTTTCTTGGGGCTGTGGCTCGGAGTGTTCTTCATTCTCTTTTTCCTCATCAAGAAAGTAACGCTCAATGGATACGTGCTCGGCGTGATCACCACGGTTCTGGTTTACGCAGCTGGATGGATTTTCGTGAACCATACGCCGGTGGGCGCCGACGACAACCATGTGCTCGCGATCGGCGTGGGTGGCGGGATGGGAATCGTGATGATGTTTAACGTTTGGGGCATCATCTGGCCGAATAACAAGAAGATTATTCGGGGAACATTGGCAGGTACGCCGCCTGCGAACGCGGCGGTGCTAGCGAGACAGGCCTATCTTGCGTCACGCATGAATTTCTTCTTGTCGGTGCCACTGCTGTTCTACATGGCCGCTGCATCGCACTTCTCGAGCACGGTGATATTCGGAAAGTAATCGACCAAGGCAAATCGCTACGGGGTCACTGACCACTCGCGCGACCTTTTGGTCGGCAGTCCACGTCTCATAACCCAGCACGGCGGATACGGACCTCTCGGCGGAGAACATCTAGCTTCGCCATCCGCTCAAGTAAGCAAGGAAAAAGGGAGCCATTTCTGGCTCCCTTCGGTGATGGGGGAATAATCCAACTAGAAGGTGAACTTAACTCCCAGACGGATGTTACGGGACAGTTGGTAGTAGGCGGGCCTGCCGTACTGGCTATTGACCGTCGCCGACAAGCCTGCATTGTTCTTCCAGTTATTTAGCTGGTCCTGGGGGTTGTAAGGCCGTTGCGCAGCAGCGTAGAACGCGCCGCCATCTACGATACGGCACTGCGTGCCAAATGCGCAGGTCGAACTGCCATCCGCGCTATTCAGTGCAATGTACTGGTTTGTGACAGCAAGCGACGTAACATCCGCGTTCACTGCCGTGATGGCCCTCTGATTCAGCAGGTTGGTGGCGTTCACCGAGAAGGTCAACTCCTTCGTCTCGCTGACTTTGTAGTTCTGCTGAATGCTGAAGTCAGTTTGGGTGAACCATGGAGTACGTTGAACATGCGGGCTGCCCAAGGTTATGAATCCCGTGGTCGGGTCCTGCGACGCGGTCACCCAATTTCCGCGATCCCATGCCTGCACCGCCCAGGCACCGTTCCCGGCTCCCACGTCCAGATAGCTGGTCTGCGGAGACCCGCTATACAGATATTGGAATGCGCCGAAGTCGGTGCTGAACTTCTTCAGCCAACCAAGCTGATAGTACGCATAACCTTTGAACGTGTGCGGACGGTCGGTCGGCAACAATCCGCTTGATGACCCACCCATCGAGTTGTAAGAGAAGTATGGTTCGTCGAAGGCACGGCTGTTGTTCGGTGAACTACGTCCGCCGTTCTGTCCGTCAGAAATGTCGGAGCTGGTAAGTCCCGTGTAGTTTCCGCGCAACTTGCTGTAGGTATACGAGAACATCCCGAACCAATGCTTCGAACTGGTCTTGGTGAGACGGAATTCCACACCGTCATAGCTTCGTTCGGCGGGGAATAGCTTTTGTGGGGGGCAAGACAGACCACTGCAAGCCGGTGGCGCTGATCCATACAAGAAGGAGTAGAAGCTATCGTACGTGCTTTCTGCACCTTGCCCGGGGTTGCCAATCACGAAGGTTTCGCCGCCTGCATAGAGCGAGGAATCCTCAATTGCGTGATCCAGACGACGCCGATCCCAGCGGACTTCCAGTGCCAGAGTTTTCTTGATCTGGTAGTCCATTCCAAAAACGGATTCGTGCTGCTCGTACGGCTTCAACCCGGGAACCACGCCGGTTGAACTCGTACTGCACGTCGAGCAAGTGGTGGGAAACGCTCGTTGGTTTGTGTTCTCGATGAATGTCAAGCCTGCAGGTGTCGAACCACTGGCCCAATTCGCTTGAACAGTGTTATCCAACGGATTGGCAGGATTCGATGGGCAATACCTGCCGCCACTGCTGAAGGCGGGGACGATCGAGCTCAGGTCAGCGGTGTCCAGCGTGTAAGCACAGTCGTCCCAGTACTGACCGCCGAAGGAGCTGATGGCAACGTTCAGCTTCATGATGTCAAAAAACTTGCCATAGCTTCCGAACACCTTCATGCGTCCGTCCTTGAACACATCCCAAGCTACGCCAATTCGAGGAGCGATTTTGTCGGTCCAACTGTAATTGATGGGCTTGGCCTTGAGATCGGCGGTGCTGCTGGCTGGCAGGTATTCCTTGTCGAACCGAACGCCGGCGTTAATGGTAAGCCCGTGGCCAATCGTCCAAGCGTCCTGTGCGAAGAGCCCATGGTTGAAGCTGGTAACTACTCCGCCGGTTCCAAAATCCGACACAATGACCGTGCCGTATAGGCCCGCGCAATCGGTAAGATTGCCACCGCTATCAAATTCCTGGAACGAGGCGGTGCCGCAGTTATCGATGCCGGTTTGGCTGAGGGGGCTGTAGAAGCCGCTGTCCCCAACCCAGAGCTGGACATAGGGTTCGTTGTAGGTTTGCGAAATATTGTTCTGCAGACGGTTAAGCTGATAGCCGAACTTAAAGTTGTGAGTTCCGCCCCATCCACTCTTGAACCAAGCAACGTCCTGATCGAACTGGATGGCCTTATTTGCATCTCTTCTGGTGAAAGCAGCAGTGTGGGCGTCGTTGAAAACACCCGACGTCTCCGCCAATTGAGACGGCAGAGGGTTGCCGAGATTGTCGTTCGCACTGGTTCCGTCGGTCTGCCATCCGAAGAGCGTACCGGCAGTTGGGTAGCCGAAGTCGCTATAGTTCTCGAAGTAATAGCCGAAACGCGTGGTTGCAACCAAGCGGGGTGTGAGACTGATGTCCGCACCGACGTTGAAGGTCACATTCGGCGCCTTGTAGCCGATATTGTGCGAGAAAACGGCTGGATCTGTCGATCCGCTGGCATTCACCAATCCCGTTGTAGAGTCGGAGGCCGGTAGTCCGACACCGGCTACACGCTGGTACTGGTACAGCCACGAAGCAAACAGTCGGACCTTTTCGCTAACCTCGCCATCAACGCGAGCCGTCGTGTAGTAAGTCTGGGTGTTTTGCGAGAAGGGTAGCGTCCCCAGGCCAGGTTGAAAACCGTCCATGTTTACGCGACGCTCTACACCATGCCACTCGGGGTTGAATCCTACAAATCCGAAGATCCGGTTCTTAAGAATCGGCCCACCGAAGGTGAATCCGGGAAAAACATCGAACATCTTTGAGCGCACAGGTTGATAGCTCTGTGAGGGTGGATCAATAAAGCCATTCGTAGTGTTGAGACCTGTTCCGTCGGGAAGTGGGCCACCGGGGGCAGACAGGTTCTGGTTCGGATCGTAGCGCGTATACGCATTTGGCGACCCGTCCATGGCATCGTTCTCAAACTGCGAGAAGATTGACCCGTGATACTGGTTACTGCCTTTCTTCATGACGACATTAACGACGCCGCCGAGCGCGCCACCGTGCTCTGCTTCCTGGCCAGTGCTCTTGATCTGAACTTCCTGGATGAAGTCGAAAGGCACGTTTGTGTGGGAATATCCACCGATCAGGTTCGCGGTCTGCTGACCTTCGACGAGGTAGGAGTTCTCAGCATCGGAAGCGCCGCCGACCGAATATCCGAAGGCCTGCCCGTTCGTCGCACTACCGGGAATCATGCCGCCGCTTCCATTGGCAGCCGTACTGCCCATCAGCGGTTCGTTACGGGCTGAGGGCGCAAACTGAATGACGGATTGGAACGACCGGCCGTGCGGAACATCCTGAACGACATCATTCGTAATGTTCGTCTGCGTGGTTTCCGTCGTCACATCGATGATCGGGCTTGCGCTCGTGACTTCAATGACCTCGCTGCCAGCGCCGATTTCCAAGGTGAGATCGACGGTGGGAAGGTGTCCGACCTGGATGTCCAATCCAGCGCGGCGAACGCCTTTGAAACCTTTGGCAGCGATGTCAACGGTGTAGGTTCCTGGAGGCAAGTTGGCAAAGCGGTAGTAGCCGGCGGTGTCGGTTAGCAGGGTCTTCTTGCCGACGAGTGATGACCCTGTTATCTCAACCTGTGCGTTAGACACAACGGCACCGGAACCATCTTTAACCGTTCCTTGCAAGCCGCCGGTAGTTTCCTGCGCGAACAAAAACCCAGCTGATAGCACCACGGCTATCGCTGTAAACGATGCAAGAAACCTCATCGATTTACTGAATTGCATCTGCCTGCCTCCTTGGAAATTCGTTCAGGATTCATCCTGAGATCTCGTCCATCGGACCGCACGAGTACGCCGGTGGCTCTCTTCTTGAACTGAAACAACTGATAGATTTCGAAACTTTGAGACTTGGTAGAAAGCTGGGAACCGTTACGGCTTGACCTGCCCGTCTTCGCGGGTTTCTCCCGCTCCACGCGTTAGGTCAACAACACATAACACGGAAGCACTAACACCACAGTGCAACTTGTAAACCAAAACGTTTTTATGAATAAACGATGTGTTTTTAAGTGTCTTTGTTTCGACGAGGCCGAATTTATACCTAAATCAGTATGAAATGACAAGAGGAAATACGAAAAAATGGATCGCTTGCGACTGGATCAAGGATGAACCGCTTGCAGATGAATGGGTTAGACGGAGCGGCCTAGCGGTGCTTCTTGCTGGTGCGGGTGGGAACTTCTCCTGGCGCTAGAACGCGCCTTACGATTGGGGAGCTTAATTTGTACTTGCGCTCGGTTACATTGCCCGCGTCGTCCTTTACTCGGAGGATGAAGACGGGGAGGGTGCCTTCTTTCTCGAAGGCTTCCTTTGTAATGGTGACGGGCAGTGTGCCTTGCAAGCCATGTTCACGATAGGCCGTCTCGTAACGATGCTTTCGGACATTCCAGGTAAAGACGCGAACCTGGTTAAAGTCGAAAGGCAGTCCATCATGCGGCTCGGTCAGAAGACAGAGGTACTCGGGGACCTTCTTTTCGGCGTCCTGCACCTCGTTTAACGGGAAGAAGGCGACGAATCGTTGGCCCTCAGCATACTGGGCGACTTCAAGAGGGACATCGACGTCGACCATTCGGGCCAAGACCCATCCCACGCGCCCATGCTCGTCTTTTACCAGGAACCAGTCTTCCAGGACGGGGCCGCCCGCCGTTTTGGTGTTGAGCTTTCCGCCCACCATCTTCGGAGTTTGCACGGCTCCAGGCTGCTTCTCGGCCGTATCACGCTTGAGGATTGCGACTTTTGCGCCAGAAGAGAGTTGATAAAGATGGTCCGTATCGCGTCCCGGACTGATATGAAGGTTGGTGTCGTTTCGCAGGACTCCGGGAGCCTGGAGCGGGTCATTCTGATTTTCCTGCGTCAGCTTTTGCAAAGTGTCGTAAGTTTTCTGATCGACAAGATAACGTTGTTCGATCCAGCCCTCGATACCGCCGGCGGTGCGGACGCGGGCGAACCGCTTCTCCCGGTCAATGATCTCGACGCGCTCCCCGTTTTTAACGTTGCCGACACGGTTGTAGATGGCCGCAACCTGGTCTCGCAGTGCCGCCTGAGGCGCCGACACGTAAGCCACGTCCAGAACACGATGGCGGTTTCGGCAACCGGCTAGCCCTGCGGCTGCTGCCAGAACAAGCACCGCGGCGAGGCGGAATGGTGCAAGCACCTTCATGATTGAGTCCGGGAACTTTTAACTATAGCGCGTTGCCGGGCAGACTCGTCGCACGAAGGTTTACGCCTTGTGCACCGCCGCACGATGCCTGCGCCCGAGACAGGGATGCGTTACGTCAGTTACCATAAATCGGTGCCTCTAAGGACCCTGAGACGTCCTTGGCAGGTTGCCGGGATGATGTTTTCTGCGTCTAACCGTAGTGAGGGTTCGTCGTAGTAGGGATATCCCGAGCTAGAAGGCTTAAAAACTTTGATGAAAAACAAATTCCGCAATTATGTTGCTTCGCTGTCACTGGCAATTTTCCTCCTGAGCGCCGTGGCCATTTCGGCCGGAGCGCAAGACACGGTCGATTCTGTGTTGAAACCGCCCAAAGGATCGCAGGTCGCGATCGTTGTGTTCGAAGACCTGCAGTGTCCGATGTGCCGTCGCACGGCTCCCCTTGTCGAGCAGGCCTCGAAGACTTACAAGATTCCGGTCATCCGTCACGATTTTCCGCTGCCCATGCACAACTGGTCGTACCAGGCAGCCATTTTCGCGAGGTTTTTTGATTCGCATTCGAAGTCGCTGGGTAACGAATTCCGCGACTACTGTTTCGAAAACCAGCTCGACATCAACCCGCAGACGTTGAGGGGCTATGCGGAAAAATTCGCCGCAGCGCACAAGGTAGACCTGCCGTTCATGATCGATCCGGCAAACAAGCTGGCTGCGGAAGTCAATGCGGATCGCGATCTGGGCAAGGCCATCAAGCTCGATCACACGCCGACGGTGTATATCGTGAGCAGCAAAAATCCCAGCCGTCCTTATGTAGAAGTGAAGGACAACAATCAGCTCTACTCGACCATCGACGCGATGATGAAGGAGTAGACGCGATTTCAGATTGCTGATTGCAGATGGCAGAGAGCTGGGGACGCTCCGTCTCTCAAACGTTCTTAGCGCTCGCACGATCTAAACAAAAGAATCCCTCTCCGAAGGAGAGGGATTGTTGTTTTTACGCTAGGTTCGTCAGCAACGAGATACGGAGGCAGTCCCCGTCTACCCAATTCTATGGACCGACTGTGAGGGTCGCATTTGTGGCACTCGTAATGCCGCCCGATGTTGCGCTTATGGTCACGGTGCCTTGGGCCACCGCCTGGGCGAGGCCACCCGCAACCGTGGCAACAGCAGTATTGCTTGATGCCCAGCTGGCGGTAGTTGTGATATCGAAAACTCCGTTGCACGTTGTAGCCTTAGCTGTAAATTCCTGAGTGTTTGGCGTGCCCGAGACAGAGATGGTGGCACTGGTTGGTTGTATCGCGATGGACTGGATGCAACCAACGGTGACTGTAACGGTCTGCGTTCCGGTAATTGATGGATTTTGAGTTGCGGTCGCGGTGACAGTCGCAGTTCCGGTCGCCACAGATGTGACTAACCCGCCGGAGTTGATAGTGGCGACGCTGTTATCGCCGGGGCTAATGCTCCAAAGTACAGCCGGATTACCGGTGCTTCCGTCGTTAAAGGTACCCACGGCAAACATCTGAGCCGTGTTATTAGTGCTGCCGGTTTGGATGCTCGGGGACGCCGGACCCACAGCCAAGGAAGTCAGGGTCGGCTTCACAAAGAATCCGCGGCAGCTTGCCGCCAGGGCTAGCGCTGCGAGTGCTGCAAAGGCTCCGGCTATCCGGAGTGTTTGCTTCGTAGAGGACATGATTAGGAGACTCCTTGGGCGCGCCCCATAGGCACATTGCTTATTATTTCGTATGCCAAAAATTGTAGCAGAGAAATTTGGACCATCCTCGCACTCTGGTACTCAAACTGGCAGGAAATCGGCCTGATAACGCAGACCCGTGGTGCCCTGACACTCCATCAGAACGCAGATGTTCGTAAGGCTTGCAAGAAAGTGGCGGGGACTTTTAAGTCCCCGCCGATTACCGCACCCTTCGAATTCTAGCGCCCCTTGCCTCGCGGGCGGTCGTCCTTCTGTGGCGGCCCACCGGGCCGCTGCTGAGGTGGAGGGCTGGACCGGGGAGCAGCATTCTCTCGCGGCGCGTTTTGTGGCGGCCGTACTGCCCTCTGTTCATTTTGCGGCTGCGGTCGCACTGCTCTCGGTTCATTCTGCGGCGGACGACTTTCATTCCTCATCTGATTGTTCCGCTGCTGATTGCTCCGCATCTCGTTGTTGCGTTGTTCGTTGCGGATCTGATTGTTCCGCTGTTCATTGTTCCTCTGTTCGTTGCGGATCTGGTCGTTACGGATTTGGTTATTCCGATTCTCGTTGTTCCGCTGTTCGTTGCGCACCTGGTCATTGCGGATCTGATTGTTCCGCTGCTGCATGTTCCGCTGATCAGTATTTGGCCGATCGTTATTTGGCCGATCGTTATTTGGCCGATCGTTATTTGGCCGATCGTTATTTGGCCGATCGTTATTTGGCCGATCGTTATTTTTGGCCGGTCGTTGCGCATTCGGTCGTTACGAATCTGGTTGTTGCGCTGTTCGTTCGCGTTCTGATTTACACGGGGGTTCGGATTGCGCATTTCATTGTTGCGCATATTCGGATTCCCCCCACGGTCGTTCTGTCCAGTCCCAGTTCTCGAGGGCGGCGTAAATGGACGGAAGCCATCGTTGCGGTTTCCAGGCCTCGCGGCCGGTGAACCCGGGGCGCCCGCACGCGCTTCACGCGGAGACATCTTCGGGGCGCGGTATTCTCCGCCCGCTGCGCGGGCCGGAACGATGTTGCGACGATCAAAGTCGCCGGGGCGCGCTGTAGCCGCAATGGCCGGCCGTCCATGATTCTGAGCCGCAAAGTTCTCGCGGTTACGGGCTGCCATACGCTCGTGCTCAACCTGGGACTCAATTGCGCCGCTGCGCCGCTCACGTGACCAGTTTTCTTCCTGACGGCTCGGACGGCGATTGATTCCGCCGTTACCGCCATTGTAGGAAACGTGATTCTCGTTGACGATCACGGTCCGGTTGTACACGTTGGTCACGTTCGTTACGCTGACGTTGTTGACGGAGCGGTTGTAATAAAAATTCCGTCCTCGCCATTCGCCGCCGTAGTATCCAGAGCCGGTATAGCCGAATCCGTAATTGATGCCACCATAAAAGCCGACGTGCGGACCCCAATAGCCACCGTGCCACAAGTAGAATCCGTTGTTCCAGCCCCAATACCCTGGCGTCCAGAACAAACCGATGGGCGCAACGACCCATGTGCCCGGAACCCAGTAGTAGCCCTCATCGTCATTCCATGACCAATAGCCGGGGGTCCAGAAATAGCCGGGACCGGGGCAGATGGGCTGCGAATACACAGGAATTGGGGGCGGCCCGAAACGGACCGAGATGCCTACAGCGATCTGACCGAATGACGTGGCCGCGAACGACACAACGAGCAGCGTCAACAGCGTCCAACGAATTACAGGTCGATTGATTTTCATGGCCCTTCCTCGATCGTGTCCCGAGTTCCTGCGGACAGTGTGGATGTGTCACGCCATTGTGACTGAACCCTGATGCTTTCGGCGTGAAACGTTCCTCCGATGTAAACACCGGATCGCCGACTATGTTGCTGAGGCTGGAACTTGTTTGAAATGAGATGGTTGAAACGACTATAAGCAGTCGCTGCAACGGCTTGGCGAGCTAGTTTACCTTCTTGCCCCCGGTGATGCGCTGATCCACCGGCTTTCGCCCAGCAAAGCCCTCTTGCACGCCATGCCAGTGGGTAATCGCTTTTTCTCCCATTTTCCAGCACAGCAGGATTATTTGCCCTTCAATTTCGCAGGGAAAATCAAGCAATCCAATATCGAGATCCTTGACTTGTACGCCGATCGAATCAATTTCAGCAAGTGTGTCTTTGATGCGCTGCTCCGCCTTCATGCGCTCAGCCTTCCGGCGGGCAAGTGGAACGACATCAAGAAACATTCCGCCGTTCAAAAAGATGCGGTGTTGTAGAGATTGAAACTCGGCATCGACTTCTTCCATCGATTGCCTTGCGGTCATCGCCGTCCGCAGTAGGGATTCCAGTACGGGGAGCAAGGACTGGGCTTCGTCGAAGGTGAATGTGCGTTCAGACATGTTTGTCCTTATTTTAGCGCATGGGCACTTTCATCCAGGAGAGCGGCGCCCACTGACGGGAGCGAAAAAATCGGCTGAGAGAACGAGGCTCCCAGCCGTTGGCGGTACGAGTCAGGTGGAGAGAACTACATGTACTGAACATATGATGAAGCGTCGCAACGGGATGACGGCGGCCCGCACTCGCGCGACGCAACTTCGTTTGCATATGGGTTTACGAGCGGGCGAAGGCATGAACTGCGGGTAAAATTCCACGTTCGCGGTTGAAACTTGCTACGGGCAGCGCGAGGCGCGGCTACTTAGTGCGACCGTGAGATGGATCGGCCGAAGTTGCGGAATTGAGATCGACGTGAAGCCCTTGCGCGGCAGTGGTTCCCGGGGGATAGCAATTGCCGTCGTGCGCATAATTGGCGCAACGACCCGCGACATCCTTGCGCTGCGGCGATTGCGCAAATTGCCAGACTTCCGCCAACGCGATTCCACTCTGTGACGGAGTTGGCGGATGCTGGGAAAATGTGCAGCCCGGCGCGGGAGGACAGGCGTCGTTGATCGCCCAATAGGTGATTTGCCGCGAACCGGCTTCTTTGCGAATGTCTTCAGCGGTTATGACATGTTGACCGTCAGGGGATGGGATTGCCGAACAGTAGATTCCTGCACGAAATCCGGCACTGGTGACGGCATCGATAAAGAAAAAAATGTAGGCCTTCTGCTCAGGAAGCATGCGCCCGCCCTGCTCTTGATCGAGAAAAATGATGGTCGCCGCGGGAAAGCCCTCGCGCTTTGCGGCGGCTACAGCCTTGTTCGCGTCGGCGCGGCCCAGGCGTTGCGCATTCGCGACCGATTTAAGTTCCGCATAGAGGCGCCCATTGAAAAGGACAAGAAATCCAAAGCCCGCATTTTGCACGGCCGCGCGATGTCCAGCCCACGAATTTGACGATTCGCCCGGAGGATTATTCAACCAGTAGCCCGCGTAGGAAAAACTCTGGCGCAGCACGGGAAGGCTCGCGGACCCCGGATATTCATTGCGATCAAACCCGAGATATGTAGAACTTTGCGCCATCAACGCGGAGGTCGGCGCGATCAGAAAAATTGCTGTGATAAGAAGGCGGTGATTGAGAGATTTGATCTTCACTGACGACTCGTCCAGGGCGGGATCACGAAGCAGAATACTCTCCGATAGTCATTCGGCTATCCGCCGATATGCACCATGGTTCGCGACGCAGGCACGAAATCGGGCTCGCCGATGTGATGGCGCTCTTCCTTCTTTGCGACGACGCCTTGAATGAACTCTTCGAGTTCCTGGTCACTCGCTCCTCGCTGCATCTGCGCGTGCAGATCATGATCCCACACAGAGAAAAGGCAGGTTCGGATCTTGCCGTCGCTGGTAATGCGGATGCGGCTGCAGTGCCCGCAGAAAGGATGACTCACCGGCGCGATAATTCCGATTTCGCCGACGCCATCGAGGAATCGATAGCGGCGAGCTGTTTCGGATCGCGCATGTGGAATCTCGACCAGCGGGCGGTACTCCGCCATGCGGGCAAGGATCTCTTCCAGACTGACCACGGTATTCGGGGACCAGCTGCGATCCTCTTCGAGCGGCATGAACTCGATGAAACGCACGGTAACACCCTCTTCGCGCGCGAACATGCCGAACGGAATGATCTGATCTTCGTTGAATCCGCGCATCAGAACGCAGTTCACCTTCAAGGGCCAGAGACCGACGCGCCGAGCCTCGCGAATTCCGGCCAGAACCTGGTCGTAGCCGCCGGACACACGTGTGATGCGCGCAAAACGGTCCGGGTCGACGGCGTCCATGGAAACCGTCACCCGCGTGAGGCCGGCGTCTTTCAGTTTCTCGGCAAGGCCCGCGAGCAGGTGTCCGTTGGTAGTGAGAGCGATATCGAGCGGTTCGGAATTCTGCGGATAGCCATTTCCGTTGTTGGAAGATGACTGCCCTGAATTAGGAATTCGCAGCTGCGACAATTCGCGAACGAAGTCGACCACCCCGCCGCGGAGCAGAGGCTCGCCGCCAGTCAGCCGAACCTTGGTGATTCCCATCCCGACGAGAACGCGTGCCATCCGCAGGTAGTCGGCAAAGGGCAAGTCCCCGTAGAGGGCGCCCTCGTTGCCGGTGCGGCAATAAACACACTTGTAGTTACAGCGGTCGGTGATTGATATCCGCAGGTCCGTGATGCGCCGGCCGAATTTGTCGGTAAGTGGCAATTGAAGAAGTCGCTCTCATCATTAGATGATGAGGGTGCCCTGAGGGCACATTCTTAATTGTAGTGGCTGGCGCCCAAAATCGTGCGGAGCGCGTCTATTTCAGAGCTTTCTGGATGGCAGCTTCCGCCAGCGGAGCCATGATCTTGAATCCCTCGGCGTTTGGATGGAGGCCATCTTCGGCCAGATCTTTTTTCAACATTCCCTTGTCATCGACAAGTGCGGAAAAATAGTCCAGGTAGATGATTTTGTTTTTGGTGCAGTAGTCTTTGAGCCAATCATTCAGCGCGTTGATTCGTGCCGGCGGCCGCTGGGCGAAAAAATCTTTGGATTTCTCCGTGTAATTGTGAACCGGCAGGACGGAAGCGTAAACGACGCGAATACCGTTTGCCTTTGCCAATTCCGCGAATGACTGGTAGTCGGCTTCGATGTCCTCGTTGCGCATGGGCCCCGTGTTGCCCGCGATGTCGTTGGTTCCGGCGAGAATTACGACAACTTTGGGATGCAGGTCGATCACGTCCTGCCGAAATCGGACCAGCATTTGCGGAGTAGTCTGGCCGCCAATGCCGCGATTGATGTAGGGCTTGCCAGGAAAAGAGTCTGCGAGCTTCCAGATGTCGGTGATGGAGTCGCCGAAGAATACGACGCGACTCTCGCCGGCAACCGGAGCGCCGAGCGTGGCGTTGGCATCGTGGTACCGCTTCAGCTGTCCATAGTCGTCGGTGAAGACAGCGATACGCGAGGCGCGATACTGATCGAGCCCGGCGAAACCAGTCGTGGGTATTGACGGGGGAGTCTGTTGTGCAAAGGCCGACAAAGTCAGAAGAAACAAGGTCGTGCTGGCTGACATCAACGAACGACGTTGCATGAAGTCTCTCCCTTTTCTTATCGTCACGCCTGTGATCACGTTCGCAGGATGATTACATCCCGTCGTAATTCGGCCCGCCGCCACCCTCCGGCGGCACCCAGGTGATGATCTGGTACGGGTCGGCGATGTCGCAGGTCTTGCAGTGCACGCAATTGGATGGATTCAGGCTGATACGTTTGCCATTCGGCTGGCTCGAATCGTCAACCATTTCATAGACGTTTGCCGGACAGAAATTCTGGCAGGGGCTGCCAAATTCTTTCACGCATTTCGTATTGCAGACATTCGTGTCGTGGATGACCAGATGCGCCGGCTGATCCTCCTCATGCTTCGTGCCCGAGTGATAGAGGTCGGTGAGCTTATCGAAGGTCAGCTTGCCGTCACCCTTGGCTGGACCCAGCAGATGTGCTTCGGAGCCGCCATCCCTTGGTAGCTCCGACAACTTCTTCATGTGCTCATGTCCGGCCTTGCCGGGATAGCGATCCTGCATTCCGCGCCCGCCCGTAATCATCTGCAGGCCTGTGTGGAACATCCCGGCAAACATTCCGTGCTCAAATCCTTGATGCAGGTTGCGAACTTTCCAAAGTTCTTCTTTGATCCAACTCGACTCCACGTTTTTCTGATATGCGCCCAGCGTTGCGGCTGACGGATCGTCCTTCTTCAGCGCTTCGAATGCAGTCTCGGCGGCGAGCATCCCGCTTTTGATCGCGAGATGAATGCCCTTGAGGCGCGCCGAATTGACGAAACCCGCGGAGTCTCCAAGAAGCATCCATCCATTTCCTGCGATCGGAGGGACGGCCCACCATCCGCCGTACGGCATGGTCTTCGCTCCGTAACGGATCATCTTGCCGCCTTCGAGCAGCTTGGTCACAAAAGGATGTCGCTTGAATTGCTGCAGAACACGCTGCGGATCAAGGCGCGGATCGGCATAATCGAGTCCGATAACGAATCCTAGCGACACGACGTTGTCTTTCGATCCGTAAATCCAGGCGCCGCCGTATTCGTGCGTGGTCAGCGGCCAGCCCATCGTGTAGATGACTTCTCCTGGCGCGATGCGGCCGGCAGGAACCTCCCACAACTCCTTGATGCCGACGCCGTATGTCTGAGGATTGGCATCTTTCGCGAGATTGAACGACTCGACCAACTGCTTCGTGAGCGATCCGCGTGGCCCCTCGGCTAGAATGACCACCTTCGCGTGCAGGTCGTACCCGGGCTCGAAATTTGATTTGGGCTGGCCCTCCTTATCTACTCCCTTGTCATCGGTGCGAACCCCAACAATGCGATCGCCCTCAAACAGAAGTTCCGAGCCCGCAAAGCCGGTGAAAATCGTGATGCCCGCCTCTTCCACTTTGCTGCCAAGCCACTTCACAAACCGGTTCAGCGAAATGACATAATTTCCGTGATCGCGAAAAAAGGGCGGCGTGATAGGAAACTTGAACTTGGACTTCTCGGTGAAGAAGTACACCGCTTCTTTGATCACCTTGGCGTCAAGCGGAGCTTCCTTCTCGAAATCCGGAAGCAACTCGCGCATCGACCGTGGATCGAGCAATGCGCCGGAAAGGCAGTGCTGCCCGACCTCGCGCGCTTTCTCGAGAACATAAATATTTTCTTTGCTGAGCTGAGCGTCGGGATGCGCGGCATTGTGCGCGTCGATCAGTTGCGCCAGGCGCAAAGCACAAGCCATTCCCGCGGGACCACCGCCGACGATGACAACGTCGGCCGGCATCTGGGGCCGTTCCACACCTTCGATGGGTTTGCGAAAAACCAGCATAAAGTTTCGAGCTTCCGGTTTCGAGCTTCGAGACAAACCCGAAAATTGACTCTAGCTACCCGCCTTCGCCTTCTTCACCTCTTCAACCAGCGGCGGAACGATGTCAAACAGGTTGCCCACGATGGCATAGTCCGCAATCTCGAAAATCGGCGCCTCGGAATCTTTATTCACCGCGATGATGGTGCGCGAGCCCTTCATACCGACGATGTGTTGAATCGCGCCGCTGATGCCCAAAGCCAGATACAGCTTGGGAGCAACGGTCTGTCCCGACGACCCAATCTGGCGGTCCATCGGCAGCCATCCGGAATCGCAGATCGGGCGTGACGCGGCAAGGTCTCCACCCAGTGCGTCAGCTAATTGCTTGGCGATGTCGATGTTCTTCTGCTCCTTGATGCCGCGACCGATGGCGACAATGATTTCGGCTTGGGTAAGATCCACGGCCTGTTTCGCCTCTTTGAAGACTTCTTGCGGCTTGTTGCGAATCACGCCATCGGCGATATCGACGCTGACGGTCTCGACCGGGGCCGCGCTCGCACCTGCCTCGGCCTTATCCCCGCGGAACGCGCCGTTCTGGAACGTCGCAAACCACGGGCCATCGCTGGTGAAGCTGACATCGGCGGCAAGTTTTCCCTGAAACATTTGGCGCGTGAACATCAGTTTGCCACCATCATTTTTGAATCCGATGCAGTCGCTGATGACGGTGCGCCCCATGCTGGTTGCAAGTTTAGGTACGAAGTCGCGGACCTGGTAGGTGTGCGGCATGAGCACCAGTTTCGGCTGCTTGCTGGAGACAAACTGTTTGAGCGCAGCGGCAAAAGCGTCGGGTGTGTAAGGCTCGAGCTTCGCCGACTCGATTGCGTACACCTTAGCGACCTTCTTGCCGGCAACTTCTGAAGCAATGGAAGCGGTGCTCCCGCCTACAACTGCGGCTTCGAGCGTCCATCCCGTAGCAGCAGCGATCGCCTGTCCGGCAGTGATGGTTTCCCAGGAAACGCGATTCAGTTTTCCTTCGCGCTGTTCGACGACTACTACGATGGTATCGGGCATAGGTTAGCTCTTTGAACTTTACGGCTCTCAGCTTCTGGCTTTTATCTTCCAGCGAAAATACACGCGCTGCGCTACAGCACTCTCAATTCGTTTCGCAGCTTGTCGACCAACTTCTTGGCTATTTCTGCCGGTGCACCTTCGATATGCTCGGTCTTTTTTGTCTTCTGCGGAACGTACAGCTTCTCGATCCGTTGCAGGTTCTCGCCAATCGCCGATTGCACTTCCGACATCGGCACTTTGCGCAGCGGCTTATTCTTCGCCTGCTTGATACCTATGAGTGTCGCGTAACGCAGCTTGTTGATGCCCGACTGAATCGTCAGCACCGCCGGAGTCGGCATGTCGACGAACTGGAAGTATCCGGCTTCAAGCTCGCGCTTCACTCGAATACCGCCGTTGTTTTTCTCGATCTGCATGATGATGGTCGCATGCGGCCAGCCCAACAATTCGGCCAGAATCACGCCCGTCTGCGCGTATCCGTAATCGTCCGATTGCAGGCCCGTGAGGATAAGGTCGAATTGCTCATCCTTGACCGCCGCAGCGAAGGCCTTTGCGGTGTTGAGTGCGTCCAATCCAACAAACTTATCGTCCTCGAGATGGATCGCCCGATCCGCTCCCTTCGCTAGCGCCTCGCGCAGGACCTGCTGGGCGCGAGCGGGACCGCTCGTAATCACAACCACTTCGCCTTTGTGCTTCTCTCTCTGGCGAAGCGCCTCTTCCAGTGCGTAGGCGTCGGGCTCATTGACTTCATAAGACACGTCTTCGCGAATCCACGTGCCGCTTTCGTTCAACTTGAGCGGCGCGTCTTTTTGCGGCACCTGCTTGATGCAAACCAGAATCTTCAAGAGGATCACTCCTTGCTTGCGGCTGCGTCCAGCCACGGCAAAACTTGTCAGTATAAATGAGTGGGAAGGGCCGAAGGAAATACAGTGATTACCCCGAGGATGGTGCGGCAGTGCGGAAGGAGGTGCACACGCCGGTCCAGCTACTCTGTGATAACGGTGGATTGCCCGGAGATATCGAATCGCCTGCGACAGCGCATATTCTTGCAGGCCATCATGTCATCCTTGCGAACCATGTAGGAGCGGGCTTTCGCGAATCGAGCTCGGTCGCGTTCGTCGGCACGGCCTGCCAGTTGCTTCTTCTTTGTCCGAACGATCCAGGTCACTTCGTACTCTGCCGACTGATGGCAGTGGGGACAGTTCAGCGAAGCGGGCTTCTTCTCTTGTTTCTCGTCAAAAAAATCGCGCTCTTCCATCCATCGGCGACCGTCCTGCGCCAAGTACCGATTATTGCACAATCACCATGCCACTTTGACGAGGATGAACACATTCAACCAACGTCGTCGAGTGACATTCGTGGTTCAAATTCTCCGTTAGAATTGCAGCATCAGCAGACAGGAACAGTCATCGAGATGAAGAAAAAGAAGGTGAAGAGATTTCGAGCCGTAACCGCCGTTAAGGAACTTGCACGTGAGCGTGTAGGCGCGCCTCCGAGCGAGAAGATTGTGCTCGAGAAAAACAAGAAGCCTGAGAAGTACAAACCGACTCTGGGAAAGCTGTTGAACGAACCGGAATAGCGGCTCCGCGGCGCTAGTTCAACTTTGCAAAGATTCCGCCACCGCTTGAGCGAAGGCCTTGATGTCATCTTCGGTCGTATCGAACGAACACATCCAGCGGACAATACCTTCATCTTCGATCCACGGGTAGAAGAAATATCTTTTTTTTAACTTCTCAATCGCTTCTTGGGAAATCTGCGCGAACACGCCATTCGATTCGACTTTCCATGCAATCTTAATTCCGGGGATCTTTCTGACCTCCGCTTCAAGGATCTTGGCCATACGATTGGCGTGGTCGGCGCTGCGCCGCCACAAATCATCAGTCAAAAGAACTTCAAACTGGACCGCGATGAAACGCATCTTCGAAGCCAGTTGCATGCCTTGCTTGCGGAGATAGAGAAAGTCCCTGCTCAGCCCGGGCTTGAAGAAGACGACTGCCTCGCCGCCCATAATTCCGTTCTTCGTTCCCCCGAACGACAGTACGTCGACCCCTAAATCACGCGTCGCTTCGCGCAATGTTTGTCCTAAGGCGGCAGCGGCATTCGCGATGCGTGCCCCATCCATGTGGAGATACATCTCGCGCTCGTGGGCGAATTGCGCCAGAGCGCGCACTTCTTCGGCCTGATACACCGTTCCCATTTCGGTGGACTGCGTAATCGATACGGCGCGAGCCTGCACATGATGCTGATCGCCGATCCCGTGATATGCGTGGCGCAACAGGTCGACGTTGATCTTCCCGTCCTGGTGAGGCAGAGGGATCAGCTTGCATCCGATATGTTTTTCCGGCGCTGCGCATTCGTCGGTGTAGATATGCGCGTAGTCACTGCACAGAACAGCGTGATACGGCCGGTTCAGCGCCATCAGGCTAAGGACATTCGCCCCGGTCCCGTTAAACGTGAAGAACACTTCGATCCCTGAGCCGAAATGTTCCTCGAACTTCGCCACGGCCGATCGCGTGTATGGATCGTCGCCATACGCAATCACGTGGCCCTGATTCACGCGCCCCAGTGCTTCGAGAATCTCTGGATGGACTCCCGCGTTGTTGTCGCTGGCAAAACCCCGCCCGGGTTGATGAGAACTCTGAGGCATACCAAATCAAGATAGCAGAGTGATTTGGTCATTCGCCTCAGCCGGATGTGCTAAGTTGCTTGATCAAGCGGGCGCCTAACGCGAGCAGTGACGCTGGGCGCGCGCCGAATACAAGAAGAAGCTCTAAGAATCCATGCCGCGCAAACGCAGACTGATCCCGGCCCCACTCGCATGGAGCAACGCCTGGACGAAGGCCACGTTCTTGCCTCACCCTCCACTCCCCGTCATAGCGGAGCGCGGGGGCACACAGCTCCGTACACCTTTGCCCGTTGCGATCGTGGACACGCGCGAACAGAATCCGCTGTCCTTTTGGCGATTCAAGGGATGGTTTTCAAAAATCGAACATCGCGCCCTTCGGCTGGGCGACTACTCCATCGAGGGCATGGAGAACGTCTGTTCCGTTGAGCGAAAAGACCTTGCCGACTTGATCTGCTCCTTCACCACGAATCGCAGCGTATTCGTCAATCGCCTGCGGCGCATGAGCGAAATGCCGCACAGCCTGCTGGTGGTGACCGCATCACTTACGGAGATCAAGTCGGAATATCCATATCGCGCGGCGAATCCCAATCGCATCACGCAATCACTTATCGCGGTACTCACTGGATTGCGGCTTCCTTTTATCTGCACCGAGACGCACGAACTCGGCGAAGAGATTGTCGCCTCTTATCTCTACCAGACCTTTCTATATGATTGGTTGGACCGCAACGGCCATGGCCGTCAACTTGATTGACGGCGATCTCTAGAGCACAACTGATGACCGACCAATTCTCACTCGCCGACGCTGCCGCCAAACTGATTCTCTCGCGCACGACACTGCGCCCGAAGATCGGACTCGTGCTTGGCTCAGGGCTTGGCGCCTTTGCCGATACGCTAACTGACGCTTCTCGATTTCCCTACTGCGACATTCCGTCGTTCCCGCAGTCGACGGCGATCGGGCACGCCGGGCAGATGGTGGTTGGAAGTAGTGACGGCGTGCCGGTTGCTGCGATGCAAGGCCGCGTTCATCTGTACGAGGGATACTCTGCCCAGCAAGTTGCTTTTCCCATTCGCGTCTTCGGCCGAATGGGAATTCGCGCCGTGATCCTGACCAATGCCGCCGGGGGCATTAGCCTCGGCTATTCGCAGGGCGCCCTCGTGCTCATCCGCGACCACATAAATCTCCAGGGAGTGAATCCGCTGGTTGGGACGAATGATGATCGATTCGGGGTCCGCTTTCCCGACATGACTCATGCTTACTCGCGAGCGTTTCGCGAAATTGCGCGTGAGGAGTCAGCAAGGCTGAGCATTCTTCTGCATGAAGGTGTATACGCAGCATTACTCGGTCCCAGCTATGAGACTCCTGCGGAGATCGAATATCTGCGCCGCATCGGCGCTGACCTCGTGGGAATGTCGACGGCGGCCGAGGTGATCGCGGCGCGGCACATGGAAATGAATGTTCTGGCAATTTCGTGCGTCACGAACATGGCTGCCGGAATCTTGGATCAGCCTCTCTCACACGCCGAAGTGATGGAAACCGGAGAGCGCGTGAAGTCGACGTTTGAAGCCTTGTTACGGGCGGTGCTCCCGCGGATCGCAAAGCTCGTCTGAGCACTTTTTGCGAGGCGCTCACCTTGTCGGTAGCAGTTGAGGCGTATGTTGTTCTTGTTTCTCCCGCCTAAATCTTAGTCACCCGTCAAAAGCGACGCGGGAAATGTCCGTCCCACACATGCGTGTCTCACGCGCACTACTTCCGAGGGATCTCCAGCGAGGTCGGAGGTTTCACCGAGTACGTCGCCGCGAAATTATTCTGATTTAGTGCGAGGGCGATGCGTCCTCGCGAATCGATGTAGAGCAACGGCTCCCCTACAGGAACATCGCTGAAAGTCTTCACGAACTTGATTTTCAGTTTTCTGTTGCCAACGGTCAAAGGAACTTCGTCACCCCGCTGATATCCCAGCTTCAGGAAGTCTTCCGCATCGATATCTGTTACAAGATTTCCATACGGCCCGTCAGTCGCAATCACGGTTGCACTGAGCCCGCGTTCATTTATGACGGCAGCCTTCAACTCGAGCCGGACAAGATCTTTTGCCTGCATCTCCGGACCAACCTTCGTCCAATCGTCCCCGCGCGCAACGTGCGCTCCCACCGGCGAGAAGATGTCTCGGCCATGAAACGTCGATGACAATTTCGTTCCGATCATCCAATCCGAATTGGTAATTTCGCGCACCGCTTCGATCCCATCCCGCTGCTCTACGAGAGTTAGCAATCCGTTGTCTGGCAGTACGAAGTACTGTCCACGCTTCGATTTCGCGACGATCGCCTTGCGCGTACTGCCGACACCGGGATCGATCACAACAACAAATACCGTTCCGGCGGGATAGTAAGGCGTCGCGCCAAATAAGAACCGCGCGCCGTCGAGGATCGAAAACGGAGTTACCTCGTGCGTCAGGTCAACAATCCGTACGTCCGGCATGATCGAATACATGACGCCGCGGCACAGTGCCACCGAATCGTCGACCACGCCAAAGTCCGTCATGAAGACGATAGTCGGCGGGTATTTTTTTGCGGGCTCATCTGCGTGAGCGGCGGCTATCACAAATACAATAACGAGCAGACGGGTCAGAAACGTAAACGGGTAAGAACGGCTTCTCGTCGACTTCATTGGTATTCCTAAATCTGCCTCGGGCCAGTTTCACGATGATCGTGCGGGCGCAATTCTAAACCCCTGACGAGTCGCATGGCGGACTCTGTCGACACCACTAGCGGCTATAATGCTTGAGCATCGCCATTTTTATGGAGGCTTTCATGTCGCAAGCGATTCCTGAAAAATATAAAGACCTGTTTCAGAAGCGAGCCTTCGCCAGCCTTGGAACTCTGATGCCAGACGGCCGTCCGCAAGTTACGCCAGTCTGGATTGACTTCGACGGAGATCATGTCATCTTCAACTCTGCACGGGGGCGCCAGAAAGATCGCAACGTCCGTCGCGATCCTCGAGTCTCGCTGGCTGTTATTGATCCGGAAAATCCTTATCGCTATTTGGAAATTCGCGGCCGGGTTGTAGAAATCACCGAAGAAGGCGCAGCCGACCACATTAACAAGATGGCCAAAAAGTATCTCGGCGTAGACAAGTACCCTTACGGGCAGCCCGATGAAGTTCGCGTTGTTTACAAGATCAAGCCCGAGCACACGACCGTGATGGGATAGCAGTTCGGTGGTTCGCGTTCGCGAATTCCGTATCCTGGCAAGCACCGCTGCAGAATGTTCGACCCGGCTAGTCCTCTGGCGAGGAGATCTCGATCCGCTCGTACAACCTTGCTTTTCTCGGCTTCGGAAACGTCAACCGTACGCTGGTCCGCCTGTTCGATGAGCGCAGGCAGGAACTTAGCGAACGCTACGGACTGACGTTTCGCATCACTGCCATCGCATCTCGGCGCCTGGGATGGATCGCCGATGCCAACGGATTGTCCCCCGCTTCCTTGCTGGCGCCCGCTCTCGACGCATCATCTCTTCCCGAAAAAAGCAGCCTGCACGAATGGCTCGCCTCGTCACGGGCAGACGTCGTGTTCGAAGCCACATCGCTCAACGTGCGGGACGGGCAGCCCGCTGTCGACCACATTCGCGCGGCTCTTGAGTATGGTGCTCATGCCGTCACGGCGAACAAAGGGCCGATCGTCCACGCCTATCGGGAATTGCGTGATCTGGCCGGCAAGCAGGACAAGAGGTTCCTGTTCGAGTCGACGGTGATGGACGGCATTCCAATCTTTTCTTTGTTCGATCAGTTGCCTGCGGTTCATCCGCAAGGCTTTCACGGCATCCTCAACTCGACGACGAACGTGATTCTCGGCGAGATGGAGCAGGGATTGTCACTTGAAGAAGCCTTGAAGAAGGCGCAGGCCCTCGGCGTCGCCGAAACCGATGCAACCCACGACATCGATGGCTGGGATGCGGCTGTGAAAACTGCCGCGCTCGTAACTGTCCTGATGGATGTGCCAATTCGTCTCGATCAAATCGAACGTGAAGGCATTCGGGATTTGACGACTAATGCGGTCAAAACTGCCAAGCGCGACGGATGGCCTTTCAAACTTGTCTGCCGCGCTCGCCGCACAGCAAACGGAGTGGAAGCCAGCGTAAAGCCTGAGAAGGTCCTGAGCACGCAACCGATGGCGCGCATTTTCGGAACATCGTCTTACGTTTATTTTGAAACCGACATTTTTCCCGGCCTGGCTGTGACCGAAGAGAATCCGGGGTTGTTTGCCACAGCCTATGGGCTCTTCGCCGATTTCCTGAGAGCCGTTGGCGTTTCGCGCTGACGGACTCCCCTGCCCTGGAGAGTTTTGATCTAAATCTCAGCGAACTTGGCCGTGATTGCGTACCGCCTCCACCACCTCTCGAATGGCCGCGGTAACGTCGTCTGGTGCTTCCACCTCCATGTTGTGCCCGCTATGAACGATGATCTGCTTGCTGTTGCTCGAGAGATGCACCAGCATCTGCTGGCCATCCTTGCGCTCTTTTTCCATTTGCGTAGCTGGAACGTCAGTGTCGCTTCCATATCCTCCGTCTGCGCGCGTGAGAACGATCAGGGGAATCTTTCCAAGTGATCCAGCCTGAGACGTCTTCATCCATTTAGCGAAGTACTCTCCGGACCATTCCCTCTGGCTATTTTCCGCTTCTTCGAGCTCGGGCAGCACCTGCGCCCAGAGCTGCAACTTCTGCTCGGCGTCGGGTAGCGCCTTATACATCGGATCAAGTGCGTTCTCTTGCGGCTGTCCTTGTGCCGCTGCGGGCTTGTCACTGGCTTTCATGGCCTCATGCGCCGCCGGAATCTCCTTGCCTGACGCATCCTCGCCCAGTCGCATGGTCTTACTGCCACCGATGCCGACTCGCATACCTTCAAAGGCAGCGTCTACCTGAACCATGCCGCCGACGTCCTTCGGATAAATTGCAGCAAAGCTCCTGACGACCGGACCTCCGTAGGAATGGCCAACAAGAACGAACGGCCCGCGTTCTCCTAATTTGGTAAGAGCGTCGTGCAACTCTAGGTTGATTTGCGCAAATGTACGTGGCTTGGGGCCGGGGTCGCTCCACGCATAGCCGGCGCGGTCGTATGTACAAATCCTGGTGAAGCCTGCCACTTTCGTCTGGACCAAAATCCAATCGAAGGAGAAATCGCCGAGCCCGGTTTCCACGACAACGGTGGGCGTTCCCTTGCCCGTGCAGTTCATATGCAGCCGGTGGCCGCCTAGATCAACCAAGGTTCCCGGCGCCTTCGGCGCCTTGGCCGCGGCGATGGCGCTGCCAGCCGGCAGAACTAGAAACAGGCATTCCAACAATGCCAGGCTCCTAACAACACTTTTCAACCTACTCATTCACGCCCCCTAGTCATCGTCAGAGACTCGCCGACATGACGAAACGTAATCCACCCGGGTACGGTTCCCTGTCGTGGTAGAAATATAGGACTGTCATGTCGACCATCGAACAAGCCGTGCTTTCTCCCATCGATCTCACCTGGGTTCGCTCGCAGTTTCCATCGCTTTCCCAGACGGTGAATGGCTCATCCCGCGGCCTTTCTCGACGGCCCCGGAGGGACCCAGGTTCCGCAGCGCGTTATCGACGCCATCTCCGAGTACCTCCGCCACGACAATGCCAACACAGGCGGAGCCTACGGCACCAGTCGCCGTACCGATGCGATGATCGCCGAAGCGCGCGCGGCCATGGCGGACTTTCTGCACTGCGGGGCCGATGAAGTGGCGTTTGGTCCCAACATGACGACACTTACCTTCGCCATGTCGCGAGCTATTGGCCGCGAGCTTAAGCCCGGAGACGAAATCCTGGTCACGCGTCTCGACCACGACGCGAATGTTTCTCCCTGGACGGCCATGGCCGAAGACCGCGGCATCACCGTGCGGTGGGCGGAGATCAATGAAAAAGATTGCACGCTCGACATGGACGACTTTGCCTCAAAGCTGAACGAGAAGACGAAGCTGGTCGCCGTCGGGTATGCCTCGAATGCAGTTGGGACTATCAATCCAGTGAAAGATATCGTGCGGCAGGCTCACGCTGTTGGCGCGCTGGTTTATGTCGACGCCGTCCACTACGGTCCGCATGGCTTGATCGATGTTGCTGCGATCGATTGCGATTTCCTTGCGTGTTCGACCTACAAATTTTTCGGACCCCACATGGGCGTTCTCTACGGCAAGCGCGAGCATCTGAAACGACTTCGTCCGTACAAGGTTCGTCCAAACACTGTCCGCGATTCCGAATTGCTGGGAGTGGGGGACCTTGAACCATGAATGCATCGCCGGCATCACGGCCTGCGTCGATTACATCGCGGAGCTTGGCCGCCGCGTGCGTCCGGATATTGCGACCCGCCGCGCCGCCATAGAGGCGGCATACGCTGCAATCCATGAGCACGAGCGCGCAATGACGCAGAGGCTGATTGCTGGAGTGTCGCAAATCTCAGGCGCCAGGATTTACGGCATCACCGATCCCGCACGATTCAACGATCGTTGCGGAACATTAGCCGTAAGAATTGAAGGACACACGCCTCTGCAACTCGCGACCGCTCTCGGCGAGCGCGGGTTTTTTACGTGGGATGGCAACTACTATGCGCTGAACCTCACCGAGCAGCTTGACGTTGAGAAGACCGGCGGATTCCTGCGCATCGGCCTCGTCCACTACAACACCATGGAGGAAGTGGATCGACTGCTGGCCGCTTTGCGCGATATTGTCGTTCCTTGAGCTAAGGCGACAGCACTAGAGACGGCCGATAATCTTCTTTCCGATTTCCGCGCCTCGCAGGCGCGCGTCAGGCACCAAAGTCGTATCCAGGTGGATCATGACGTCGTCCTTCAGAATGTAAAAGGCATGCCCAAACGATCCCATCATGGCTTTGTCCCCGACGCCGGAAACTTCTTCAAATCCCGGAACAGCCGATTCCACGATCCTCATGCCCGACCAGCTATCCGTTCCAAAGTTGCGCTCAATCGTGAAAGTGAAGATCTGGCCATCGGGAGGTGGACTTGTCATGCTGAGTGATTTGACGATTCCTTCCATCTGATTCGCGTCTTTCAGAAGCGCCAGTGGATTGTCGCTTTGGGGCGCGGGCCTCTTCGTTGCTTCCGCCGATTGCTTGCGCGCATGCTCCATTGCCAGATGTTGCAGTTGAGCGACTCCAGCGGAGTTGGTGTAGTACGCACACCCTGAATCAGAACCTTGCATGATCTCCGCGTTCTTTTCGATCGTGACGCCAAGAACCTTCTGCAGATCCGCTGTCGACAACAGACGGCAGCTGTCGCCGCTCTGCACGACTTTCACTGGACCGCTCGATCCGCCGGTCGCGGCCGACACGTAGCTAGTGACCTTATGCTTTGCCCAGTAGTAGGTATAAACCGTTGCGCCCGCTACGGCCAGAAACAGCACGAGAAGAATCCCTCCCACCCAAAGAAGAATCTTCCCCATGCCGGAACTCTGAGGAGTGATCGGTGCTGGCTGAACGATCGGCGGTGGCTGGACCATCGGCGGTGGTTGCACCGGTGCGACGACCGGCGGTGTGGGAACCTGCAGCGGAGCAGATGCCGAGAGCGCCTTGGCTCCGCACTTGTTACAAAACGCCCCTACCAGCGGAGTACCACAGTTCACGCAGAAGCCTGCCATAGATTCTCCTTCAGACGGGGGATTAGGAATTCGATCAGGTGAGAAATCCCGGTCTGCCCCATGGTGCCGGAAAGGGGGCAATTTTACCCTTCTTTTCGTTTTATGAGGATAGGCTTCCGCAAAAACACGTCAGCCCGGGCATTGCCCGGGCTGAACTACAAAACCTTAATTGGTGACGAAGAGGTAATCTACGGCCAGCGCTTGGCTGTATCTTCCCATCCTGCCGCTCGAACGGGCTGAGGAGCTGGAATAGAAGGCGAGGCAGGCACGGTGATTCTCGCCGCTGATTGTGGACCGTTTACCGCAGTTGCCAGAGCGGGCTTCGAGACTTCCGACATGCCCTCTTTCTCTTCGGAGAGCAACGGGGCCACAAGCCGCAGCGCCTCCACTTCCTTCTCCAGCCGGGTCAATTCCATCTCTTTTTGACGCAGAACTTCATACACATTCTTCATATTGAGGCCACCTGCGGTTGAAGTCGTTGTATGCACAGCCATCCTTCGAACTTTAGCAGAGTTGCTAATGTTGTCAAGGCTTTCCGGGGCTAATACCGATTTGGATCTTATGGGAGAATCCAAAAGTGGAAGCTCCAGAGTGAGATGCGAGGATTCGACGCCGTACTTCTGGGAGGCCTGAGCCTTCGCCGGGTTTCTTAACGCTTCAATTGCCCCTTC
The DNA here is from genome assembly GCA_963712365.1 of uncultured Acidobacteriota bacterium. Lineage (GTDB taxonomy): Bacteria > Acidobacteriota > Terriglobia > Terriglobales > Acidobacteriaceae > Sulfotelmatobacter. Next base: position 794,822 of record CAVQHO010000011.1, on the reverse strand, counting down.
CAACTCTTCTCTTCGCATTCGACACAAAGCAGGCGTCCTGCGGAAACGGGGAACCCGCACGCCTCGCACTTCCGGAGCGAGCGCAACATCGGCGGCACGTTGCTCTGATCCGCTTCAACCTTGACCTCAGCAGGGCTGTCGGCCGCGGACCAGAATAGAGTTTTCTTCTCTGCCGCTGGCTCCGCGAGGACCGGTGCCTGACTTGCTGATTGCACGGCTTCGCCAGACTGCGGAACTACCTGTGCTGCTCCGCTCAGACTCTTCACCTTCGTTTCTGCCGGTGCCACCTCGGGAAGCTTTACGTCGGATTTAACCTGCTCTTCCATTTTGAGAGCAGGAGGCTCCGGTGCATCAAAATCAAGGATCTGTTCTGTCGCTTCCGAAGTCATCTCTACCGCTGCTGGTTGAGGCTCCAGCGGAACCGCTGGGAGAGGGGGAGTTGCCGCCGACACCTTCTCTTCCGCCTTCTTTAATTTTTCAGGAAGTTTGTTTGCCGCCTCGGCCAGGCGGACAGCAATTTCCACCATTTCGCTCAAACGGCGCACCGCAGAAAGGTCGCGTTCGCCGAAAGCATGTGCCTTGCCGGAAAAGAGCTCAAAGACCCCAAGGACTTCGTCATCGTTCACAACTGGCATCACGACGACTGAGGCAATTCCCATCTTGCGACACACTTCCTGATTGACCCGGGCGTCGCGTTCGGCGTCGTCGCAGCGCAGGGCACGCCCCGTGCGCACGCTTTCTCCAGAAAGGCCAAACTCGGTCGATAGCAAAGCACCCAGCTCGGGTGCATTCGATCCCGTGCTGGCTCGGCACTGCAGGTCTTTCATTCCAATGCGGCGGAGGGCAATGGCGGCGCCGCTGGCACCGGTGATGTACTGCGCGCGGTCGGCGAGCAACTGCAGCGCGGCATCAAGGTCGCGCTGCGCCACTTCGGCTAAAGATCGCCCTGCGTCCTTGCCGGGAAAACGCGCCGGCGCAGATGTCTGCCCGCCTTGATCCCGGTTTGGAACTGCTTCTTGCAAGCTCTCTCCGCTGCTGAGCAATTTCGATGTGGCCTGTTAGTAACAGTCTTACTCTCAACTCCCAGCGAGTCAATAACATCCGCAAGCGAAGGTACTAACCCGAAAGTGTCATCGAGGTTTGCGAGATCGGAACGAGTTTCGCGTTTGAGATGCGACCGGGAGTTATGAATTGTGGATTCGAACGGGATCATGTTGGGATGAGTCGACTGCCAAGCCCTAACGGCGCAGGGCAGTTTGCGCCAGGCAGTTCGCCTCAGCATTGAGTTCGCGGCTCACGTGCGAGATTGAAAACTTTAACGACCGCGCTAGTTTCTGGCAAGTCCAATGGAGGGAGTACAGGCGTGGGCTGCGGCATACGTATTCGCCCGTCATCTGGCGAACGACCACCTGAGAATCGGAGTAGACATGCAGCTTTTCCGCTTTGCGCGCCACTGCGTACTGTAAGGCTTCCATCAGAGCGACATATTCCGCCACGTTGTTGTCCTGGCGTCCAATCCACTTGGCAATGCGGACGGGGCCGTCCGCGAGTCCGCTGATCACGACGCCAATGCCCGACGGTCCTGGATTGCCCAGGCATCCGCCATCCACATAGGCCACTAGATCTGATGTCACTTCAGTTCCTGCTGCACTCTGCACTTTGCCCTTAATCACTCGCCAAGGTCAATACGAATATTTGGTTACTTTCAGCGTGTTGCAGTTGGTCAAGGCGCTGTGAAATTTAATGTGCAAAACGAGGACGAAACAATATCGTTTCAAACTAAGTTTCTCGCATTCCAACCATTTGCATTTTCGATTATGCACAGCTGAGAGCGAGATCAATGCACCAATAGTTTGCGTTGACGTTTTTTCTTTCTCTGTTAAGGTGGTTTGCGTCGACGGTCGAAAGGGTTGGCACAATAAAACGAGCCAGTCCGAAGTAGACTGAGTGATCAGCCAAACGGGGTGACCCGAGGGGCGACCGGACCTGAAAAAACCGACGGATCTGCGAGGTTCAGTCGGGGTTCGGAACTGCGAAAGCAGTGATCGCATCAAGGGGCTGTGACGGTACATGCTTCCACGCTGTAAGCTCCCTCGCAGGAGCGGGCAGCTAGAGCATAACCAATGTCACGGCCCTTTCAATTTTTATCCCGCAAATATTTCCTTCCGGCATCGTCCTCCGCCAAATCAAACGTTGCCTACTCCTCGTTCCCCTTTTTTACATTTCTTCTCGATCCAATTTGCCTCAACGTGCGTTTTGCGGAAGACCTGCCGTTCATGCGTCTTACAGTTCTTGGAACTTTAGCGGTTCGGATACAGCCAACCCGCAGATCGGCGGGACTTCCCGATTTAGCAAAAAGAATTCCCCCAACAAAATCGTTTTACTAACTGCAGGGCTGATGTGCAATAATTCGTGCGAATATATCATTCCGCTCCCGGCGCACGCGCTGTGAGGGAAAAACTGCAGCACTGTGAGGTCCGTAACTCATGGCAATCCATCCCGTGAATCGTCGTCAGTTCATGCATATCGGCGCCGGAGCACTCGCAACGGCATCCGCCGCCAAGGTTCTCCTGCAACCGAAACAGCTTTTCGCCTCCGCGCGACCCGTTGCGCCCAGCGATACCATCCGCTTCGCTTCTATCGGCACCGGCGTTCGCGGATGTGAACACCTTCAGGCATCTCTTAGCGTCCCCGGCATCCAGTGCGTCGCCGTCTGCGACCTTTACGACGGCCGCCACACGGCTGCGCGCGAAGCGGTCAACAATCCAAGCGTCACCGCCACTCGCGACTACCGAACCATCCTTGATCGCAAGGACGTTGACTCAGTCCTGATCGCCACCATGGACCACCAGCATCGTCACATCTTTGAAGACGCCTGCGCCGCTGGCAAGGACGTCTATTGCGAGAAACCGATGTCGCACACGGTCGAAGATGGATTCGCCATGGTCGACGCCGCGCACAAGAACAAACGCATCATCGCGGTCGGAAGCCAGCGCGTCAGTTCCGTGCTCTATGCGAAGGCAAAAGAGATTTACGATTCCGGCAAGCTCGGGGAAGTCTTCTCGATCAACGCCTACTGGGACCGCAACTCGCCCAGCGGCGCATGGGTCTATCCCATTCCCCCCGATGCCAGCGAGAAGACGATTGACTGGAACACGTTCCTGGGCAACGCGCCCAAACACGCGTTCGATCCGATCCGCTTTTTCCGGTGGCGCTGCTTCACCGACTACGGCGAGGGACTTGGCGGAGACCTTTTCGTCCACCTGCTCTCCGGTATTCAGTTCGTCGCGGGCATCAATGAACCAGCGCAGCGGGGAATTTCAAGTGGAGGCATTTTCCACTTCAAGGACGGCCGCGAATTTCCCGACCTCATCGAGACTCTGTACGACTACCCGAATTGCCGTGTGACCCTGCGCTGCAATTTGAACAATGCAGGCGGAGAGTTCATCGCCTTCTATGGCACGAAGGGCACGCTGATCATCAAAGACAACACTCTCAGCTACAAGCCGGAGGACACGCGTCCTGAACCCGAAGGCTATTCAGTGTTCGGTTGGCCGAAAGCGTTGCGCGATCAGTATCTGCAAAAGTGGCATGAGGAGCATCCCGAACCGGCGGCACTCAAGTGGAGCGTCGACGCGGAAGGCGAATCCTATGCAACTCCTCCGGGATATAGCGACACTGTCGACCACCAGGCCAACTTCTACAATGCCGTTCGCACGCGCAAACCGGTCGTCGAGAACGAAATCTTCGGCAACAACGCAGCTATTGGCTGCCACCTGGCGAACTTCTCGTACTTCAACAAGACCGTTGCAGTATGGGACGCCAGCAGCAAGAAGATCGTTAAAGCGTAATAAAGAAAAATGTGTGCCCCACTTCCGGCCGGTCTGTCCGGAAGTGGGGTTTTTCATTACGTGAGCTTTTGAGCGAATCCGCTAAGGTTTCTTCTTCTCCGGCAAGTACTTCTTCTGTATCGACGCCACCACCACGTAGTTCGGATCGACCATCTCGTTCAGATGTGCCTTCCCGACTTTCGAGATAAGCTCATAAGCGTCGAGTTCCGACAGGCCGTAGTCGCGATGAATCCAGTGAACGAGCTCGGTGTAAGCGATTCGGTAGGCATCGTCCAGCGGACGGTATGCACCCACCGTCATGATCGCGTCGTCATTTTCAAACTGTGGCCATTCGATGTGGCGATTCTTGATCACGCTGAGCTGTACTCTCGCCTTCAGAGGAACCTCGATCGCCGATCCTGCGGCTTCACCATCACCCATCGCTGCATGGCCGTCACCCAAATACAGTAGTCCGCCCTTTACGTTAACCGGGAAATAAACCGTGTTGCCGACGCTGGCTTCCGGAGAATCCATGTTGCCGCCAAACTCTGCCGGAACAATCGAACTTCTCGCCTCGCCATTCGCTGGTGCGACCCCAAGACATCCGAAGAAAGGATGCATTGGAATCTTCACTGAAAAATCTGTATCGATCGCCTTGAACATTGCGGTATTTGCCGCGTGATCGATGTGATAAAACCACAGCCGCTCAGGTAGCGGAGAGGTCTCCAGCATTGGCGTATAGTGCGAAGCGCTGATCGAGCCGAATCCCGGGGAAAACGCGCCCACACCTGTATCGCCATCCACTTGTAAGTCGAGAATCTTCACCGCGAGCGTGTCGCCGGGTTCAGCACCCTCCACGAAAAACGGGCCCGCCAGCGGGTTGTCACCCTTGGCCATGCTCAGGGTATCGCCCGGCTTCTTGATCCCGTTGCCGAAGCAATCCAGCGTGTTGGTGTCGAGAATGTCTCCCGATTTCAAATGCGCAACCGGTTCCGCCGTGGCAAACAAATACTTTACGTTGGCATTCGTGGTCGTGTAGCGAACGACGTTTTGTGCGAGAACTGCGGGAGACCCGCTCAACAAAAGAACTGCAGCGGCAGCGATAAGGCGCAAGAAATCCTCCAGTCAGAAAGGGTCTGAAAGTTGTTCGAACACAAAACCAATCAGACCCAGTTCAGCGAGGGTCTGCCAGCTATTTGAACGAGATCGAGCAGACCCAATCAGGAACGAGCACGATTGTCGCACGAGCCGCGGGCAAACCGGAGAGACGGCGGGAACAGATAACGAACGACTCCACATCCCAAACGATTTGTCTCCATTTAGGATGCGAACGCAATTATTTGCAGCAAGCTATTGCAACTTGCAGTTGTTGATCAGATCAGTGGCGATCTGCTGGGCTCCATCTGGCACATCGGCAATCGAGTGGGGCGCGTCGGCAACGCACACCTGCCCTTTTGGCGAACTCGTGATCTTGTTAAACCAATCCTGCCCAATGGGAATCGCAGAACTGATGTCCTGTCCGCCAAAAACCAGATTCACAAAAGTCTTAGGGAAACTGTAACTCGCGCCTGGAGCTTCGACGCTGTCGCCGAGGAAGTAGTCGGTCCCCCCAGGTGGCAGCACCTTGTTTACTGCAGCGTTTGAGCAGTACGGGTTGGCAGATAGCGACGGCGAGTAGGCGGGATCCCAGACTGGGGAATCCACTGCTCCGAAACATGTGCCCATAGTAGGAGTCGCACCGCATGACACGGGCATTGCGCCTGCCTGGCATCCGCAGCCCCAATCGAGACGGCCCGTTGGTGGTCCACTGGTGACTTCCGCCATCGAGAGAATGTTGCTCGACCCGTACTGCGATAGCGCGTACGCCAATGCTCCCGCACCTCCGCTGTTTGCGGTGGCACACATGGGAACGGCCTTATTGTTCTGAATATTGTCGTAGATCCACTGGGTCACCGTGGCATATCGGCAAGCTGCGGCCAGCACGCCGCCCGGCCCTTCTACCCACCCGCTCGGCTGGCCAGAAGTGAATGGAAGTCCCCAGGAAATCTGCACGGCTGTATATCCGCCGTCCAAAACATCCTGGATCGCGGTGCCGCCAAAGGTGAATATGCTTTCGTACAAACCATTGCCATTGGTGCCGGTGCCGAAGGTGACTGTTCCAATCGATGTCCCTGTGGGCGCATTCGTTTTCACAAAAGCTTGTACAGGATCGACTCCAGGGCAAGCGATCGTCATTTGCTGGCAGACTCCGTTCTTAATCGCTCCAGAACAAGCCACGCTGGAAACAGCGCTCACAGTTCCAAGTTGCCGAGTCGCTCCTGTCGCACAGGTAGCATTGATCGTGACATTGGCATTGATGGTTGCGCTGGAATAGGTCGGAGTGCAGGTCTGAGCCGACGGCTGCGTGGAGACATTCACCGCGTACGCCGATCCGCTTGCATAGGACGTGGCGAACGTTTGCGTGGAGTTCGAATTGAACGTCAACGTGTCGCCCTTGTCGTCGGTGAGAATCACGCTGCCGCCAGAAATAAGGCCAGAAACGGCAACACTAATCGTCGGATTCGTCGACGTGGTCGAACACGTTGCGGTAACCGTGATGTTCGATGTGATTGTTCCACTAGCATTGCTGCTTAGCGCGCACGTCTGGCCCGCCGGTGCCGTCTTCACCGAAACCGAATAGCTCGAACCGTTCACATACGACGTAGCGAAGGTCTGCGTGATGTCGCCAGTGAAGGTCAACGTATCGGCTTTGTCGTCCTGCAGAACAAGCGTTCCAGTCAGGCCTGATGTCGTGACACTGATCGTATCGCTCGTTGTACCTGTGGAACAGGTAACTGTAATCGTCAGATTTGCCGTGATCGTTCCGCTCGTATTGTTGCTCGGAACGCAGCTTACGCCCGGAGGTGTTGACACAACGGTCACGTTATAGGCCCCGCCGCTGGTGTACTTCGTCGCGAATGTCTGAGTTCCGTCGCTCGAAAAAGTTAGCTGATCAGAAGGAGCGTCCTGCAGAACCAGCGTCCCCCCGGAGATGCCGGTTGCCGCAACGCTGATCGAAAGAGTACCGCCGCTTGTTGAACACGTTATTGCAACCGTGACGTTCGCTGTCGCCGTGCCCGAGCTATTGCTTCCTACAGTGCAGGTCTCGCCTGAGGGTTGCGTCAGGATGGTGACCGCGTATGCTCCACCACTGCTGACAGCCGTCGAAAACGCAGACGTTCCGTTCGCGCTTATCGTCAGATTATTCCCGCCGTTGTTTTGCAGCACGACACTCGCGCCTGTTACCAGGCCACTTACGCTCGCACTGATCGTGAAGGTCGTCGGGGGAGGCGTCGTCCCTCCGGTGGAGGTGGTCCCACCCCCGCAGGCGGTGAGCGACACTAATGCCCCAAGGGTCAATGCAAACAGGAAAGACTTCATCACGATCTCCGTGCCGATATCCGTCGTCCGAGCGGGGAAACCTCAGCTGAGTGGATCTTGATCTTCAGGCGAGCAACGAAAACTTTTCTTCTTGCTTGAGAAGCGGCGTCTAAATATATAACGAACGCCCAAGCGTCCGAAAGTGTGCAAAGACTTTCACGGTTGCGCTCAGCGCGATCAAGCTGATGCACATTCGAGACGAGTCGACAATGATTGCGTTTGAGATGAACTCCGAATCGCTCGTTAGGAAGTACGCTCGAGAATCCTTCTTGAACTGAACATCGGGCAGACGCCATGCGCCTCACAACCCCACTCCGCTAGCAAAGTTCTGCAAAATACTTGAAACATCACGAGACTGTCTTGATCGGCCTGGCAACGTCCCTCTAAGCAGTGGGAATGTAACGTAGAGAGTGGCGCTATCAGGCCGTGAAGCGTATGATTAGAAACATTTCATTTTATATTCTGATACGATTTCAGATAATTTATTTTCCAAGTCCGGTTATATCAAGTAATTGAGAGTGGGTTTATCACCATGCGGAAGCTTTTTTGGATCGCATTACTTGTAATCGCCACAAGCAATTTGCTTGCGGCACAGGAAATTACCGTCGCCGCAGCGGCGGACCTTCAGTTTGCGATGCAGGAGGTGGTCACGCATTTTCAGCAGAGCAGCGGTAAAACAGTAAAAGTCACCTACGGGTCGTCTGGCAGTTTCTTCCAGCAACTTCAGAACGGCGCGCCCTTCGATATGTTCTTCTCGGCCAACCTCGACTTTCCCAGGAAGCTTGAGTCCGCCGGTCTCACCGAAGCTGGGAGCTACTATCCATACGCAAAGGGGAAGATTGTCGTGTGGGCTCCGAATGAATCGAAGATTAATATCGATTCGGGCTTGAAAGCTTTCCTCGCGGCCGGGATCCAGAAGATCGCGATTGCCAATCCACAACACGCTCCCTATGGACAAGCTGCCGTCGCCGCCATGCAGAAGGAAGACGTGTATGACAAAGTGAAGGACAAACTCGTCCTGGGGGAAAATATTTCGCAGACCGCGTCGTTTGTGGTTTCCGGAGCGGCGGACGCCGGCGTCCTTGCCCTCTCCCTCGCTCTGTCGCCAAATATGAAGGCAAAAGGACGTTATGTCGAAATTCCGGCCATCGAGTATCCGCCGATCGAACAGGCGTGCGTGATCCTCAGTTCCTCGAAAAACAAGGAAGCCGCCAAGCAGTTTCTCTCCTACATCAAGAGCCCCGAGGTAGCCCGCATGTTAGTGACTTATGGTTTCGATATCCAGGATCGAACCACAAACTGACCACGACCTAAGCTTCTGAAAACTGGCAGGTCGGCCGTCGCGGATCACTGCGAGGCTTGTTTGTTTCTCGTGTAGAAGTTTCTGGCTTTCGCTCGATTCCCGCACTTTGTCATATCGCACCACCGCCGGCGATGGTTCTTGCTCTCATCTAGAAACAGCCATTCGCACGTCTTGGAGGCGCAAGTACGCACAAATCCCAGTTGGTCCGATGAAAGCAGTTCAGCAGCCGAACGCGCGATCGGCCACAGAGGCGCATCGAGATCGGTGAGCGAAGGATCAAACTGCCACTGAAACTGCGCACCGCTGGGCACCAAACTCGCGTGTCTCGCCGCATCCTGGACAAATTTGTTCAGAATTGCAAGACCGTGGGCCGGTACCGGTTTCTCGATTACCCGCGCCCAGAAGACTTCGAACATCGCCTCGCGCATCTGGATAGCCCAGGTCAGCATTCTTTGCGCGCCCTTTGGATCTTTCATGGCGTGTGCCACCAGGCGGTCGACCTGATGGCCCGACAGGATCCCAGTGTCTTCGGCAAAGCGCGCCAGATCGCCATAGGTCTTCAGCAGCTCCTTTGGCTCGCCGCTGAAACGATCATCCACGGTGTTGACGAAATCCAGGCAGGGCGCTCCGGCAATCAATTCAAACTGCGGTTCGCGCCTTCTCTTCTTTCCTGTTGTCATCTCGCATAGCCGATCTGAGTTGTCATGTAGGCTACTCGATCCCGACCTCTCCTCATTATCTAACCACCAAAATAGCATTGACAAGTTAGGACGCAGAGCATAGCATCATTCTAACCTATAAACGATGCTTTAGCGGTTATGTCATGTTCATCGAAAACCCGGCCCAGATTATGGCCCTGATTCGCAATGGCGTGTTGGTTAATATCGGAGGTGGACCGGTGCTCGTATCCAAAACAAAATCGCGCAGTCACGCGGAGTCAATCAAACTGGCCCTCGCATTCACGTCGATCTACCTCGTTTGGGGCTCGACCTACCTCGCGATTCGCTATGCGGTAGAAACTATTCCGCCGCTGATCACTGCCGGTATCCGTCACACCACGGCTGGAGGAATTCTCCTGGCTTGGACCTACGCTCGCGGATACAGGCCCACTCGCCAGAATTGGATTGCTGGAGCAATCGTAGGCGCTCTCTTCTTCTTGGTTGGACATGGCACCTTGCACTGGGCAGAGCAACACGTTGCCTCAGGCCTCGCGGCGCTGCTGATCGCAACGGAGCCGATGTTTATCCTGTTGCTCTCATGGGCGAACCGGCAGCAAAAGATCAGCCGGATCAGCGCCTTAGGGCTGGCATGTGGCGTGGTCGGAGTGGCGATCCTGACGGGTGCAGAATTGTCGTCCAAAGACACCAGCCTGATCGGCATCGGCGCGGTGCTGCTGGGATCTCTCGCGTGGGCTGCCGGAGTAGTGATCTCTCCGAAGTTGAAGCTGCCTACGGATGCGCTGGCGCGCACGGCAGTGCCCCTGGTCTGCGGAGCCGTCATGCTGCTCATGGCAGCAGGCGTTACCGGCGAATTTCATGAACTGCATTGGTCTGCAGTCTCTCTGAAATCCATTCTCGGTCTCGCGTACCTGATTGTGTTCGGATCAATCGTCGCCTTCACGGCATACACATGGTTATTGCAGCGATGCCCGCCAACCTTGGTCGCGACGCACACCTACGCGAATCCGATCGTGGCTGTGCTGCTGGGATGGCTGCTTGCATCCGAGCCCCTGACGTGGCGAGTTGTGCTAGCGTCGGTCGCGATCCTGGGCGCAATTCTTTTGATTCGGAGGGGAGAACGCGTGACGGAACGGCCGCTCGTCGCGGCCGTTCCTGGCAAGAAAGAATCTTACGAGCAGTGTGCCTAACGACCGGCCCGCAACTCTGAGCACACGATCCACAGGTGATCCATGTACTCGCCGCTCATGGAGCGGAATCCCGTCACCACGAACCCTGGCGGGCATTCCGTTCCAGCGGGATGGCCTCCCGCTCCCGGCCGTGAGACCGGGCGAGTCATTCGCGTTCGTGGACGAGGATTTCGCGAGGCGATGTCTCCCAACGGGCTGCACATCCCGATGGCCACGTCGATCGAACCTCCAGTGCGGCCGTGCAATCCACGCAAGGCGGAATCCGGCGGACAGATCGCATCTCCCACAGGACGGCCTCCCGGGACTTCCCGTTCTCTGGGTCATGCTGGTCTCGCGGCCAAGGCGGCCATCGCGCCGAATACGCGCACAGTCAAGCCATGCCTCATTGAAGTATTCGCCGGTCTGAACATGGAACCCCACCGCCACTGAATCTGGTTCGCACAGGGCATCAGGAGCGGGGCGCCCGCCATTGCCGCCTCCGAAGTCGAGAGCCGTACTCTCGCGTGAAACGGTCAGCGCCCCGCCGTACCGGCCCCGATCATAACCGCGATCACGGTCTTCATATTGAGGTGCGGCCAACGCCCCGAGTGCGGCAACTAGCAGGATTACGAAGACAGGAAGGATTCTGGCAGTTCCCGACTGGCGATGGAATTTTTTGCTCTGCTGACTATTTTTTGAATTTTTCATCACACGCCCTCATCAAAGTTTTTCGCGCCCCGAGTGCGGAGCATAGACCGAACGATCTTTGACGGGGATGTTAGAAGTCGCTACGGGCGATGTCAATGCGGAGTCGGGTTCCCCGCGGCGGGGTCCGTGGCACGCGGGCGCAACCGTAATCGTCCACAGCGCTAGTGTGGCTGATCGCGACGGCGGAGATAGTCGATAAACATCTGTTCAACAGGCTTGTCGTAGGCAATCAGAACGTGACGGACCGTGTGTCCGCTAACGAAATGGCAGACTTCCTCGGCGAGATTCTTGGCGTGATCACCCGCGCGCTCCAGTGACTGTGTCATGAAGATAACTTGAAGGCTGGCTTGGCGCTGAACGTTCTCAGGATTTTCGATATGGCGCAAGAAGATGAGATTGCGCAGGCGGTCCATCTCCGCGTCCGCGCGCAACACCTGGATAGCCTTGCTCACATCCTTCTCGGAAAAAGCGCCTCCGCAGTCGGTAAGCATCTTTTCGAGAATAGTGGCCATCTGCGTCAGGTCGCGCGTATCTTCGGAATCAATTCGTCCACTGACTGACTGGGCGCTGTTGGCGAAGCTAAGAAGAAGATCGCCGATGCGTTCCAGCCCGATCATGACTTTCATGCAGGCCAGAAGTTCGCGAGCCGCCTCAGGTTCCACTTCAGTAATGGCAGTAGTGACTCCGCTGTCGATTTCCATATCCAGAGTATCGAGTTCGCGCTCGCGCTGCCGGAGCGAATTCAGCAGTGCGCTCGAGCCGGTCGCAATTCCCTCGGCGGCTGCTCCCGCAGCCTCTTTGGCCATGAGACAAGCTTGCACGGTGCGGCGCACGATGTAGTGATGAGCCGGCTCTGGATCGGGACTTTTTACGGCAGTGCTCATAGATTTTTCCGCCGGGCGAACCGGACGAGGGCGTGATCGAACTGGCTCCCCGCCGCTATTTCGCCGTTCATAAGATCGGATGGCCAACGGCTAAGCATAGGATTTTTTGGACGCTTGCGGTTAACAGCCTGTGAATTTTTGTGGAAGCTCCAGGGCGCGCTGGACGCCAGCCTTTACTCACGCTGTCGGAAGTGTGAAAAGAAATGTACTGCCGCGGGTAAGTTCGCTTTCAGCGCGGATCGATCCCCCGTGGGCACGCATGATGTGCTTGGCTATGGCCAATCCCAAGCCGGTGCCTCCCGATTCGCGGGACCGGGCTTTATCGACACGGTAAAAACGCTCGAAGAGACGTGGTAGGTGTTCGGACGAGATACCGGCACCGATAATCCTGCACGTAGAATTCGATCCCACGCTCGGTGGCCCGTGCTCCGAGCTCGACACGGCCGCCCGCCCGGCCGTACTTCATGGCGTTATCGATTAAGTTGGAAAATACCTGATGAATCGCTTCCCTGTCGGCCAGCACAGGCGGAAACAAGTCGATTGAGCCGGTTGTGCCTCGCGGGTCGACGATCTTCAGGTCGACGCCTTGCGCCCGGGCAATCTCGCGAAAACTTTCCTCCGCATCATTCAGCAACTCGATTGGAGCCACCGGCTCGGTCTCGAAGCGCGTTTCGCCCGACTCCACACGCGCGAGAGTCAGCAGGTCTTCGGTCAGACGAGCCATGCGTGCGGCATTCTTGCGAATGATTTCGAGGAATTCACGGCGTTGAGCCCGAATTTTCAGGGATTGTGTCCAGCAGAGTTTCTGAATATCCCTGAATCGAAGTAAGAGGCGTGCGCAGTTCGTGCGAGACATTTGCGATGAAGTCTCGTCGTGTCTTTTCGACCCGCTCTGTCTCGGTAAGGTCGCGTAGAACGGCCACCGCTCCGCCATCCGGCAGCGGAGCAGCCGTAACATCGAAGGCGCGTCCCGCGACGATGGAAGTGGCCCGCGACGTTCGACTTTTTTTTCTGGTGGTGGCTTCTGACTGTGGCCAGAAAATCGGGATCCCGCATCGTTTCGACCACGGGCGCGTTCAGGCGGGTGCGCTGCGGAACGAGTCGATCCATAGGCTGGTTGGCCCAGCGGACGATCCCGTCGGCGCTAACGGCGATCACGGCGTCCTGCATGCTGTTGAGCAGAGTCTCGAGTTGCCGCTGGCTGGACTGAACAGCAGCGAAACTACGCTCAATCTGCTCCGCGGTCTTGTCGATTGCGGCGGCCACGCGCACCAATTTCGTCGAGCGGAGAGTCGTCCACTCGGGCGCGCAGTCGCCTTCTCGATGCGCGCGGCGACATCGACGATGCGCTCCAGGCGGCGCGACGTCCATACCGAGCACGCGACCGGCAATCAACAATGCTACGAGAGAAGCGAGCAGAGATCCCCGAATCAGATGGCGGCGCACCTGCGCCTGGACTGCTTGACAGGTCGGAAAGTGGATAGGCAAGCCTGACCGCGCCTCCGGTGATAGGGGTTGCGACATATAGGAATGGAATACCCAGAGTGCGCGCTCCGCCGCTCGTTTTCTCCCGTCTTTCCCGAAAGAGCAGCGGCAAATTCCTTGCGGCTGGCGTGATTCTCCATGTTGGCGGGATCGGCTTCGGAATCAGCGAGCACCTTGCCGGAGGTATCGATAATGGTTGCGCGCGCAGCGGCGCGCACTGGCTTCCTCGGCCGCAATTTCGAGAGAGATGAGTGTGATCGATTTCTACTCGGTGAGCAAACAGAAGAGTCTTCTGGGTCAGGTTTCGTTCTATCTCGGCGCGCAGAGAGCTTCCCAGGCGTTGCCGATCATCACGTCCAGAATCAGCGCAGAGGCGGCAATGACGATCAAGAAAAACGGCGAGCAGCTTGAAGAAGATGCGATTCTTCACCTTCTCCTCATCTTACTGAACCATTCATTTTGGAACCTCGAAGCGATATCCCGCGCCGCGCACAGTTTTTAAGTATCGAGGATTCTCTGGGTCCGGCTCGATTTTTTCGCGAATGCGGCGTACATAAACATCGACCGATCGCGGGGTGACGTAAGCAGTATCGCGCCACACCGAGTCGAGCAGATGATCGCGGCTGAACACCCGGCCTTTGTGACGCGCGAAGTAGTCGAGGAGCCGAAACTCTGTCGCAGTCGTTGGAACCATGCTGCCGCGCACCATCAGCGTCATTGCAGAAGGATCGATCTCAATCTCGCCGACCTTCATCGGGACTCGGAGGGAACGGTCGCTCGAAGCGGCGTAACACTGCCTTTACGCGGGCTACAAGCTCGCGAGGGCTGAATGGCTTCGCAATATAGTCGTCGGCGCCAAGTTCGAGTCCAAGCACGCGATCGGCCTCGCTGCTCTTTGCGGTCAGAAAAATCACGGGAACAGCAGAAAGTCCAGTCGTCTGTCGAATGTTCCGGCAGATCTCAAGGCCGTCCTTGCCCGGCACCATGATGTCGAGAATGAAAAGCGCCGGCCGCTGTCGTTCAGCGTCGGATAGCACTGTAGTTCCGCTTGGATAAATGCGGACGTTAAAGCCGTCGTTTTCCAGATGATGCCGAACCAGGCGGGAAATGTCGGGGTCGTCTTCGACAACAAAAATGCTTGGTTTCACGGGATTATTGTAGCGAAGCCAGTTGCCGGGACCTAGTCTTAGTCCCGGGTTGCGAGCTTCAAACATCGATTTTCATCGGATATTAACAATTGGGCATAAAGCTTCTGGCAAAGACGTTGCACAGGCGCACCGAAGGAACAACCTACAAGGCAACAACCAGGTTACTCGCTCTGTCGACACGGAAAGTGGCTCGCGGCGGAATTACGGTGGTTGCGCTGTATTCGGTAATGATCGCCGGACCGCAGTATCTTCCGGCGGCGCGTAGCTCGTCTCGTGCGTAGATCTTCGCATTACGCTTCTTGCCATCGAAGAACACCGCAGCCTCGACGGTGGAGGAGCTTGACGATTTAGGTTGGTCCGAACGACCCGCGACGGCTCTTCCCACGTAGCTGTGTTTGAATTTCAGAATCGCACGCAGCCGAACCGTCACCAGTTCGATGTCGCGATCGGCATAGACGTAGCCATAGCGACGGCGATGCTCTTCCTCAAAATCTTTCAGCAAATTCTTTGTGAAGGGCATGTTCAGTTCATACCCTTGACCGCGATAACGCAGATCGACGGTGCGCCGGTAGTCTGGACTTCCCTGCCACGATTCACCCCTAAAATCTAACCGTGCGGATTTTCCCAGTTCCCTGAAATGCTCGTTCAACTTACGGTGGGAATCTCGCGCCCAATTCGCGACAGCACGGTGCGCGAATAATCCTTCACCACATCGCTCGCGAGGATACCAAGTGCGGAGAGCGCGCCAGGAAACGCCGGGACGATGACGCGCGGAATACCCAGAGCTTCGGCCAGATCGCATGCATGGAGGCCGCCGGCTCCTCCGAAGGCCACGAGAACAAACTGTCGAGGATCGCGCCCGCGCTCGATGGAAACTACACGAACAGCTTTCTCCATGGTCGCGTTCACAACGCGGATCATGCCGGCGGCAAACTTCTCCAAGCCTAGAGTTGACCTCTGTTTCTTCAACCATTCCTGCGTAACGCGGCGGGTACGGTCCACGTCCAACCTGAAATCTCCGCCGAGAAATCGGGTCGGTTGAAGCCGACCCAACAGAAGATTCGCATCGGTGACTGTGGGCTGCATTCCACGTCCATAACAAATCGGGCCCGGATCAGCGCCGGCCGAGTCGGGGCCGACACGCAAAACGCCGGCGGCGTCGAAGCGAGCGAGAGACCCTCCGCCTGCTCCTACCGTATGGATATCGAGCATGGGAACGCTGATTGGAAGTCCGGCGATCTGAGCTTCACTCGCCGTCTTGATTTCGCCTTCTACAACCGACACGTCTGTTGATGTGCCTCCCATATCAAACGCGATAATTCGCTCGAAGCCACTGGCGCGAGCCGTCGCCACCGCGCCCACAACTCCTCCCGCTGGTCCAGACAGCACGGTCCGGACCGGTTCACGGCTAGCGGTAGCGAGAGCCGTAATGCCTCCGCTCGATTGCATGACAAAGATGCGGGGAGCTGCGGATTTCAGCTTGAGGCTTCCGGCTTTCGGATTCGCAAGTGAATCCGGCTCGTCAAGCCGAGAATCGGAAGCCGGAAGACGCGCCGCTAGGTTGTCTAAGTAGCGTTGCATCACCGGTTGCAAGTAGGCGTTGATCACAACCGTAGAAGTTCGTTCGTATTCGCGGAATTCCGGAAGGATTTGGTGGGAAATCGACAACGGCACGGACAGCGATTCTAGAGATTGCGCCACCAACATTTCGTTCCCGGGATTGGCGAATGAGAAGAGACAAGAAATCGCTATTGATTGCGGCTTGGCTTTCGCGACCTGATTTTTGAGACCGCGCAGTTCTTCCGCCGACGCCTCGTCCAGAATTTCTCCGTCCGCCGCCGTCCGCTCGTTAATTCCGAAACGAAGTTTCCTTGGAACCAGCGGCTCGACACGATCGAAGAAGAAGTCATACAGCTTGGGCCGCGCCTGGCGTCCAATCTCGATCGCGTCTTCAAACCCGGCAGTGGTCACCAGCGCAGTCCGAGCTCCTTTCCGCTCGAGCAGTGTGTTTGTGCCCACGGTGGTGCCGTGAAGAAGGACGAAATTTTCTCTGCTCCCAATTCTTTCAAGTGCATCCACAATGGCTTGTGAAGGATCTGCCGGGGTCGAAAACACCTTCAACATCCGAAGCGTTCCACTGGCGGGGTCCAACCAGATGCAATCGGTGAAGGTGCCTCCCGTATCGATGGCAATCCGAAGAGGTTGAGAGCGGCGGGGCATGGCAGGAGAGCTAGATTAACATCTGGCGGATATCGCAATCGTGTCGGCAAAGCGGTCCCTGCGGCCCAATATCCGAACTGCCGGACGAAAGATGTGTGCCGACAGGTGAAAGGACCGCTTCCCTATGAGGCCAACGCATTGATGCACAATCTTGCGGTAACATCTCCCGCTATGCGATATGGATTTCTTGTGGAGACGTACGCGACCGAGCGGGTCAAAGTGGTCAGTGTGTGGAGCGAGTTCCGCGATGACGATTTGCGATTCAGGCCGCGCGATGGGGATCCGCGAGGACGCAGTGTGCATGAGCAGATGGTGCATCAATGCGTGAGCGAAGACCTGTGGTTCCGAAACATGCTTGGGATTGACGTGGGCGCGCCGCCGTTGCCCGCTAAAGAGACGCGAATGGAGTTCATTCGGCGATATGCCGAGGATAGCGAACGGCGCCTGGCGGCACTGCAAGCAGAGGACGAGACGTGGTGGGAAGCCGACACCAAGTTCTTCGACGTGACGCGATCGCGCGCATGGGTGTTAGTTCGCCGGATGACTCACACCTCCCATCATCGCGGACAATTGATGGCCATGCTGCGGATGCTGGGACGCGACCTCCACAGCAACTATGGACCGACCGCTGATACCGGCGGATTGATGGCGAATCATGCTCCCACGATCTACGCGTATGAAAGCATGGCTGACCTGCTAAGAGGAGGTACTAAGGCCAAGTTACCGGGCACTGGAGAGAAGGCAGCGACAGAACGCCCGGATTGACTTGGTCAGTTCGACAACCATTTCGGCCTCGAAAAACGCAAAAGTCTCCACTTCCGGCAGTGGATGATGAGGCATGGGCCACCGGTCGTTCTGTCGGCCATAGTTGAACCGATTATTTGATCGTGAAGGCCAGCGTCAGAAGCGTCTTCTGTTCGACCTCGTGCGCCTTCGCACTCCCGTGGCAGGACTCGCGCCCGAACTGCGTTTCACGCTCAAGACCGGCCGATCGCCAGCGAGCCGCTTCAGACGCGGAAGCATGTTGAACATCGCTCCCATATTCGCGGGCTCTTCCTGAACCCAGACGATGTCGGCATTCTTGCCGTGCCGATCAAATTCGGCAATGACTTCTTGCTCAGGAAACGGATAAAGCTGTTCCAGAAAAACGATCGCCGTGCTTGTGTCTTTTCTCTTTTTACGCTCGGTCTGAAGTTCGTGGCCGATTTTCCCAGTGCAGATCGAGGATGCGTTCGGCTTCGCCGACCTCGTTGTCGGGCATCACGTTCAGGAAATGCTTGTGCGTGAAATCCTCGATGGGCGAACTCGCATCGGGATGGCGCAACATGCTCTTCGGCGTGAACACAACCAGCGGTTTGCGCCAATGACGGAGAGCCTGACGGCGCAGAAGATGGAAGTATTGCGCGGCATTCGAGGGCTGCGCAATCTGGATATTGTGCTTCGCCGCAAGCTGGATGAAGCGCTCAATTCGCGCGCTGGAGTGTTCCGGCCCCTGGCCTTCATAGCCGTGCGGAAGCAGCATCACCATGCCCGAGAGCAAGTTCCACTTGGCTTCGCCTGCGCTGATGAACTGGTCGATGATGGCCTGCGCGACATTGACGAAGTCACCGAACTGCGCCTCCCACAGAACCAATGATTCAGGATAGTCGCGGCTATATCCGTATTCGAAGCCGAGCACTCCAGCCTCGGAAAGCGTGGAGTTGTAAATTTCGCAGCGTGCCTGACCCGGCGGCAATATTTTCCAACGGCACGTATTCATTCTCGTTCTCGATGTCGATGAGCACAGAATGGCGCTGGTTGAAAGTGCCGCGGCGCGTATCCTGGCCAGACATGCGGACGTGCGTGCCAGTCTTCACCAGGCTGGCGAAAGCCAGAGCTTCCGCCATGCCGTAATCGACCGCCCGTTTGCCAGTTCCCATCTCGGCGCGCTGCTCGAGAAGTTTCTTCACCTTGGGATGGATGTGGAAATCTTCGGGATACGTCGTAAGGCGTGCAGTCAGTTCGGACAATTCTTCCGGCGGAAGTCCAGTTTCGACTTCATACTCCGGATCGGTGAAGTGCCCCCGAAGTATTTGTTCCAGTACTTCGGGAGCTCGCGCAGCATGGGCTTGAACTTGATGCTGCCCGCTTTTTTCTGGGCGGCTTCAAATTCCGCCTTGATCGCATCAGCCTGCGCTTGGGCATCGCTCGCGCCGATGTCGTCGGCGTAGATTTGCCACAACGGGGGATGCTCCTTGATCTTCTTGTAGAGCAGCGGCTGCGTGATGGTTGGATCGTCGACTTCGCTGTGTCCGTGGCGCCGATAACCGATCAGATCAATCACGACGTCGGTGCCGAACTGATAGCGATACTCCACCGCCATGCGCGCCACGCGAACAACGGCATCGACATCTTCGGCGTTGACGTGGAAGATCGGAATCGATTGCCGGCGCGCGATGCAGGCGGCGAAGCGCGTGGAATGCTCTTCGGTATAACTCGTCGTGAATCCCAGAAGATTGTTGACCACGACATGGATGGTGCCACCCACCGTGTATCCCGGCAGGTCGGCATAGTTCATGGTTTCGGCGAGAATTCCTTGTCCGGCGAACGCCGCGTCTCCATGCACCAGCAGCGGAACATATTTTTCCGTTCCGCCTTCGCCAGTACGATCCTGCTTGGCGCGCGTACGACCGACCGTCACCGGATCGACCGCTTCAAGGTGGCTCGGATTCGAAACAAGGTGAATGTGAACCTTGCCACCGCTGCGCGTCACGTACTCGCCAGTCGCCCCCATGTGATATTTCACGTCGCCCGACCCCAGCACGCTGCGCGGATCGACATCTTCAAATCCGGCAAAAATCTCCTGCGGCGGACGCTTCGCCACATGAGCGATGACATTCAGCCGGCCGCGATGGCTCATGCCCATCACCAGTTCAATGGCGCCAAGTTGCGAGGCCGGTCCAATCACCTCATCCACCAGCGGGATCAATGACGTCACGCCCTCAAGCGAAAACCGCTTGCTGCCCAGATAACGCTGCTGCATGACCTGCTCGAAAATGTCGGCGCGAATCAGAAGTTCAAGAATGCGGCGCTGATCTTCCTGCGGCGGCTCGGATTCCATTCGCTCGAATATCCAGTGACGCCGCTCGGAGCAGTAAAGATGGTTGATCTCAACGCCGATCGTGCTGGAGTAAATCGCGCGTGCTTCGCGGGCATATTCACCGTCCTTTTCAAGTTCGGGAGTTAGGGCGAGGACGCAGGAAGCCCAGAGGATCGAGGTCGCCTTCGAGATATCCGAATTGGCGATATGCGGCAAAAACTCGCTCGCGCTCGGCATTTGAACCGTTCAGGGATGAACCGTTATTAGAGCTCTTGATCACTGCGGCGCCACCGGCGCCTGAATTCTTGGTCTTGGAAGTCGGCATAATTTGCATTACTAGAATAAAGGATGCCGGGGTTCGTTGGGGGATTCATGGGAGCGAGAGCTTTGGATCGCGATGTTACTACCGCACCGGCGGAGCAGGGTGCGATGTCAGCCTACGCGGAAATCCCCACCCGCCGCCGAAATCGCGGCCCGGTGGGGATGCCTTCCTGACTCTGCCTGCTACTTGTTGAAGCTGAAGAAATCCATCATGTCGCCGATGGCTGGACTGTTGAGCGGAACATACGGATTACTGCTGTCCGCGACCGGGTTCGGGAAATTGTCACGGCTGCGCTTTGTCAGCGGCGCCAGTTTCCAGTTCGCCTCGATAAACTTCAGGATCGAAACGTGGTCCGTATAGCTGTGCGAAATGTGGCCGGGCTTGGTGAAGGGCGAAATCACCAGCGTCGGAATTCTGGTGCCGTCCCCAAAATAGTCTACTGGCTGAATATAGCCGGAGTCCCAGTACCCGCCGCCCTCGTCCATAGTGACGATGATGGCAGTGCTGTTCCACAACTCCTTATTGGCCTGCACTTCGTCAACAACCTTCTTCACGAACCCTTCCAGCAGGTTGAGCTTCGACGAAGCCGGGTGACCGTCGAGCCATCCGTCCGGTTTCACGAAAGACACGGCCGGCAAGCGGTTCGCTTTGATCGCGTCGTACAGGATCGTCGTGTCTTTCGAGTGCGACCGCCCGGCAGCAGTGGTCATCATCGAACTCGAATATTGAAAGAAGTTACAGATGTTGCAGTAGGTGTTGTCCGCAGTCGTGTAGAGCCCATCCGGATTGGCGAGATATGCGTTCCACTGATCACCGAAATACGCGAAGGAAATGTTTTTCTCCATCAACGCATCGCCAATGTTTCGCAGAGGCGACGGCGGAATCGTAAACACCGTCTCGGCAGGATTCTTGATGTCGCCGTAGGCGTTCTTGCCATTGCCGTAGAACGCGGGGTTGTAGTTGTTCAGCAGGTAGTAATGGCCCGCTTCGACACCGGGGGTCAATCGGAGTGCTCAGAGAGGCCAGATAGCCAGTAAGCTGGGCGACACCCGGTTGAGATGAGTCCGAGCAGTTGGAGTACGTTCCGCCACCGTAGGAAGGAGAACCAAACGATCCGCCACCGTAACCGTCTTCCGTATACCAGTTATTCGTTCCGGGTTGCGGATTCGGATTTTCGATTTCGTCAACAACGCCGGCATTTGGGCTGCCAGCAGCGATCAGTCGGTTGTGTGGTGGTTGCGCCGGCCGGCCTTTTGGATCGCTAAACCATATCGCGTCACCCGTGCCTAGCATTACGTGATTCGCGCCGGTTCCCCCCATCACAGCCTGGTGGAAGTTATCGCTCATCGCGTAGTTATCGGCGAGGAACTTGAAATACGGAGCGTCCCCCTGCAGCACGTTGTAGAAGCCCATCGCAGTCGAGCCCTCGCCAGTGCTGGTGTCGGTGAATCCCGGGTCTTGGGGAAGGCCGTTGGTGCCCGCACCGATGCTCGTTTCAACCCACGGGAACAGATCGCCTTTGCACCCGCTCGGATTGGCACTGGTCGCGTTGGCCACATTGCAGTCAAACTGCTGCCACATCTGATAGAAGCGGTGAACCGGGCTGTTGTCGTACGAGTCGTAAGGATGCGTAGGCGACGTGATCTGGAACGGACCGTTTGGCAGGGCAGCCGCGTTCGGAATGCGCGTGTCGATATCTCCGTGATTCAGCCCTGTTCCGCCGGTGGTGAGATAAACGTAGTAGTCATCGGCCAGGCCGTTTTCGAAAGCTTTGGCTGTTGCCACGTCGGGAAACGGAGCCGTTGTATACCCACCCGCCAACACCGGAGGCAACACAGAGTACGGAGTGTTGTTCGATGGGCTTAGAAGATACCCTTTGTCGCTGGTGTCGGTAGCCGAAGACTGACTGGCTGCTGCGAAATTCGGACCGGGTGTGCCGTCCGCGTTCACAATCCCTTTGGAAAGCAGGTTCGACACGCTTTCGCCTGCAACTGGCTGATAGGTGGCAAAGACATGGTCGAATGTGCGATTCTCGCCGATGATTACGATTACATGTTTGATAGGCGTTGCGGTAGGGGCGTCTTGAGCAGCGGCTGAAAGGGGCGTGCCAAGATTGGCGATCAGTCCAAAGAGACTTACGCCAACCGCGAGGTGCTGTCTGGCTTGCGCCAGGGTACTGAATGAAAACATGTACTCCTCCTGAGAGACTACTGCGGAGGTTAATGACTGCCGTTTAAGGCCACGTGAACCCAAGGTGAACCGCACGTCAAAAAATATGCACAGTTCACCCGAAGTGAAAGGCGTTGTCTCAGACTCAGGGGCCAGCCGTACGATTCAATCGCGGCTAAACAAAACAAATATGAAAAGCTTAGGCACCCCGATACTCTTAGGTATTCCGTTCGATGGTCAGTCCTCTTACATGCGCGGACCGGCAGAGGCTCCATCAAAGATTCGCGAGGCGTTGTCGTGTGATGCCTCCAACCAGTGGACCGAGTCGGGCGTGGACTTAGGCATTCCCGGCATCTATGAAGACGCAGGTGATTTGACCTTCCATGAGAAAGATGCCTTCGCTGCGATTGAATCCGGAGTAGGAAAGCTGATCGACGCGGGAAAGCGCCCAATATCGCTTGGCGGCGATCATTCGATCACTTACCCCCTTGTCAAAGCCTTCGCAAAGAAATATCCCGATCTCACCATCTTCCATTTCGACGCACATCCCGACCTGTATGACGACTTCGACGGAAATCAGCTATCGCACGCGTGCCCGTTCGCACGGATCATGGAGAGCGGACTGGCCAAACGTCTCGTACAAATTGGCATTCGTACCATCAATCGCCATCAGCGCGAGCAAGCTCAAAGGTTCGCTGTGGAAGTGATGGAGATGCGTGCGCTTCCTGCCTATGAAAGCTTAAAGGCTGACGGACCGGTTTACATCACCTTCGACATGGACGTACTGGACCCGGCATTCGCACCTGGCCTCTCGCATCGCGAGCCGGGAGGAATGTCCGTGCGCGAAGCCATCGCTCACCTGCACTCCATTCGTGGAGAAATTGTCGGCGCCGATGTCGTCGAGTACAACCCGGTTCGGGACATCTCGGGCATGACCGCCACAGTCGCCGCAAAGATATTGAAGGAAACTCTCGGGAAGATGATCTCTGGCTTCCACCCGGGACTGCTGCTTCCAAGTTAAGCGCGGCTCGCGTTACATTAGAGAGGCAACTTGTTTAAGCTTATGGCGAAACCATCTCGGAAAATGATCGTAACCGCGCTGGCAACCGCTTTATCGATAGTCACAGCGGGATGCTCCAGCAAAGGCGCCGCGAATCCGCAGGCCGCTGGACCGCAAGCAATGCCAGTCAAGGTGATCGAAGCCCGGCCAGCGCCCGTAAACGATACGTCAGAATATGTCGCGACCCTGAAGTCACGCGATTCCGCCGTCATTATGCCGCAGGTGGAAGGTCAGATCACTCAGATTTACGTCCACTCCGGCGAGAAGGTTGCGGCCGGAGCGCCGCTGATGGATATCGATCCCCTGAAGCAGCAAGCCACCGTCAAGAGTCAGGAAAGCGCCCGCGCCGCGCAACAGGCCACCCTCAACTGGGCTAAGCAACAATACGAGCGCACGCAAGGCTTAGCTTCCGCCGGCGTCGTCAGCAAGCAGGATCTCGATCAAGCCAAAGCAACCATGGATTCGGCGCAGGCCCAGATGGACGCGCTTGGACGCGACCGTGCGCGAGCAACAGGTTCAGCTCCACTATTACAAAGTGATGGCGCCGCGGGCTGGGATCGTTGGCGACGTGCCGGTTCGCGTGGGCGATCGGGTGACGACCGCGACCCGTCTTGACCACCGTTGATCAGCCCGGCAGCCTCGAAGCTTATGTCTACGTTCCGATTGAAAAGTCGGCTCAACTAAAGATGAACTTGCCGGTGCAGGTGGTCGATGCTGAGGGCAAAGTGCTCGCGAACTCTCGAGTCACTTTCATCTCTCCGCAGGTAGACAACACCACCCAGACGGTTCTGATGAAGGCAAAAATCACCAACGGCAACGACACACTGCGCCAGTCACAGTTCATCCGCGCGCGCGTGGTGTGGGGAACACATCAGAATCCCGAAGTACCGATCCTGGCAGTGTCACGTCTTGCCGGCCAATATTTTGCCTTCGTCGCCGAGCCGCAAAATGGCGGATCGTTCGTCGCGCGTCAAAAGCCTCTCACGATCGGCCAGACAGTTGGAAATAACTATGAAGTGCAGGCCGGCCTCAAGCCTGGAGACAAGGTCATCGTTTCCGGAACGCAATTTCTGATGGATGGCGCCCCGGTGATTCCGCAGAGCTAGCTGTGAACTTTCGGCGGCAAGCCTTTTCTGTTACTGATCTTGCCGCATATTTAGAATTCCTCGCATTTCGCAGACTGAGCTACGGCTGCTGATCGTAGCGTTGGGACTTTCATGTTCGTTGACTTCTTCATTCGACGTCCGGTGTTTGCCACCGTATGCGCGCTCCTGATCCTTCTGGCGGGTATCGCGGTCATTCCGACCCTGCCGATTGCCCAGTTTCCAAATCTGGCTCCTCCGCAGGTGGGAGTCACAAGCGCTTACATCGGAGCCAGCGCGCAAACGGTCGAGAGCGCAGTCACGATTCCGCTCGAGCAGCAAATCAATGGCGCTGAGGGGATGAAGTACATCACGTCGACCAGCGGCAACGACGGCACCAGCCAGATTTCCGTCACCTTCGACCTGACTCGCGATCCCGACCTCGCCACAGTCGACATTCAAAACCGCGTGAACACTGCACAGGGACGGCTGCCCGGTGCTGTCAAAGCAGTCGGCATCACGACCCAGAAGACATCGCAAAACTTCGTCTTCGGCGCCGCCGTCTTCTCCGACAACAACAAATACCCCACGCTCTTCATGAGCAACTATCTCGACGTCTATGTGCGCGATGCACTGAAGCGCATCCCCGGCGTCGCGGACGTGATCATCTTCGGTGAGCGCAAATATTCCATGCGTCTATGGATCGATCCCGTGCGGCTTGCTGGACGCGGCCTGACCGCCCCCGATGTTGTCGCCGCCCTTTCAGAACAGAACGTCGAAGTTGCTGCCGGACAAGTGGGCCAGCAGCCATCCGTACCCGGCCAGTCAGTATCAGGTCAGCGTCCGCGCTGTGGGTCGACTCAGCGAACCGGCACAGTTCGACAACATCATCCTGAAGACGAATGCCGACGGGACTCTGGTCCGCTTAAAAGATGTCGGCCACTCTGAGCTTGGCGCCGAAAACTATGCCTCCGACCTCCAATTCAATGGCCAAGACGCAGTTGGCATGGGCGTCACGCAACTCTCGACCGCGAACGCGCTTGATGTCGATCGCCGCGCGATTGCCGAACTCGAGCGCCTCTCGAAGAGCTTTCCTCCCGGCATGCACTACAAGGTCGCGTTCGATACGACGGACGCCGTGGGCGAATCGATTCGCGATGTGACCTATACGGTGGGTTCGGCGATTGTGCTTGTCATCCTGGTGATCTTCATCTTTCTAGGTGACTGGAGAACCACGATGATTCACTTCATCGCCACTCCGGTTTCGCTGATCGGCACATTCGTCTTCGTAAAATTGCTGGGCTTCTCGATTAACACGCTCACGCTATTTGGGATCACCCTGGCCACCGGACTGGTGGTCGACGACGCCATTGTGGTCATCGAAAATATCGAGCGCCACATGCGAGAGGGGGAGCACGACTCTCATAAAGCCGCGGCGGCTGCCACGGGAGAAATTACCGGCGCCGTCATCGCTACATCGCTGGTGCTCGTCGCCGTTTTCGTGCCGGTTGCGTTCTTCCCCGGGACGACCGGCATCCTCTTCCGCCAGTTCGCTTTGACGATCGCCTTCTCGATCGCCATCTCAGCATTCAACGCTCTAACGTTGGCGCCAGTGCTGGCGGCGATTCTGCTGCGCGAGTCCCACGGCCAAAAATGGTGGCCTCTACGAAAGTTTGACGCCGGCGTCCAATCCCTCACGAATGGATACCGCCGACTGCTCCACCACATTCTGAGATACAAGCTCGCCATGGCCGTGATGTTCTTCGTCGGGCTTGGGACTGACCTACCTGGTCTTCACGCGAGTACCGACGGGCTTCGTGCCCGATGAAGACCAAGGCTATTTCATCATTGTGATCCAAGCTCCGTCCGGTGCGTCGCTCGAATATACGAAGGGGATCGGCAAGCAGGTTTCGGCCATGTTGGCCGATGTAGGAGAAGCAGAAGGAACCTTCTCCATTGCGGGCTTTAGTTTTGCCGGCGCTGCCGCAAATCAGGGGCTTATCTTCGTACCTTTGAAGCCGTACTCCCAGCGTAAGGGCGAAGTGCACACCGCATCTGCGATTGTGAACCGCGTTCGTCCTCGCCTGTTTGGCATTTCCGGTGCAATCGTATTCGCAACTTTGCCTCCACCGATTCAGGGCTTGGGACAATTCGGCGGCTTCCAGTTCGTCGTGCAGGATCTTGCCTCCCACAAACTCGAAGAGTTATCGGACGCAACGCAGGGGATCATCCGCCAGGCCAGCCAGCGAAAAGATTTGGCGCGCCTCTTCACGTCATACACCGCGAATGATCCCCAGTTTCTCGTAACCATCGATCGCGAGAAGGCGAAGAGCCTGCACGTTCCCCTCTCTCAGATCACCGATACGCTGGGCGTCTACATGGGTTCGTCCTACGTGAACGACTTTGACTTTAATAATCGCTCCTACCGCGTCTACGTGCAGGCCGACAAGCAATTTCGCGCGACCGCTGAAGACATGAAGCGGTTCTATGTCCGCTCGGACAGCGGCGCGATGGTGCCGCTGGAAAATCTGATCAGCATCTCGCAAACAACCACTCCTCAGGTGATCAGCCATTACAACCTGTTCCGGTCGGCTGAGATCGACGGATCGCCCGCGCCTGGGTACAGTTCCGGCCAGGCCATTGCCGCCATGGAGCAACTTGCTGCCAAGATGCCCCAAGGGTTCTCGTACAGTTGGACTGGATTATCGCTCGAAGAACTGGCGGCCGGAGGAACGTCGCTCATCCTGTTCGGATTGGGCACGCTGGTGGTCTACCTCACGCTCTCCGCGCAGTACGAAAGCTTCGTACTTCCCTTCATCGTGCTACTGGCGGTTCCCATGGCCCTGCTGGGCGCGCTCGGAGCACAGTGGTTACGCGGCCTGCAAAACGATGTTTTCTGTCAGGTCGGCCTCGTGATGCTGGTTGGACTGTCGAGCAAGAACGCAATCCTGATCGTCGAGTTTGCCGAACAATTGCGTGAGCGCGGCGTTCCGCTGGTCGAATCTGCGCTGCAATCCGCAACTATTCGGCTGCGTCCCATCCTCATGACATCTTTGGCTTTCATTCTCGGTGTGGTGCCGCTGGTGGTCGCAACTGGCGCGGGAGAGAACAGCCGTCACTCGGTTGGAACTACGGTATTCGGTGGCATGATCATGTCCACTTTCTTGAACCTGTTCTTCATCCCCGTCCTGTACCTGATCATCGAAGGATGGCGCGAACACGGAAAGAAAGTTAAGTCCAGATCCTGACAGCGTTTGGTGCAAGTCTGGTTTGAAAAGGCGCCACTTCGCTCGTGCCGCAAATCGACGTAATCCGGTAGGGCTTTAGCCCGTTAGGGCTAGGCCCCTTAAGATCTCAACTTCAACTACGAGCACCTAGACTCTCGATTTCGATCGAACTTTTCGATTCGCCTTCGAATTCTGTTTTTGCTTCTTCTTGCTGGCCGCGCGTCGCCGCAGCTTGGCCATCCACTCGCGAGAGTACATCGTTCCGCGGCACTTCGGCGATCCGCAGTGGCAAGGTGCGGGATCGTCATCATCGTAGAGGTTATAGTCCCACAGCAGTTCCTCTCCGGCAGCGATGTCACGGATCGCGAGAATAAAAACACGATCTTTAATCTCGTCAACTTCGCAGTTGGGATCGCAGGAATGGTTCAGGTAAGCGCCTAGGCCGTGGCCATCGATCACTGTCTTGCCATCTTCGAGACCGTAAAGATAGGTCCGGGATACGCCCTCGTAACGGCGGTCGGCCTCTTCAGGAGTAATTCTCTCTCCGTCGTACTCGACCACGCGTTCGCCTTTGCGGATCGGGGAAGAGGTGTAAACGCCGACGGAATGGATCGGGGAGGGACGGACGACCAGGGCCATGCACTAATTTCGCATGGCTCGGCGTTTTTGGGGAGAGTGAAATCGAACTTCTTTTCCCTCGTGATAGACTTCGCGGGCTGTTTAACAAAACGGGGGTAGGGATGCGATTCTTTCGAGTAGCGGCAGCAGTCGGACTTGCATTGATTCTTTCAGGATCGGCTTCGCAGTTGACGGCGCAGACGCACAAGGCCGCCAGACCGGCGTCTTCTTCGATCGATGCGGCCAAGGCATATTGCACGTCGACCGGGGGCGAGCTTGGGGTGCGGCATGCCGTCTTTGGCACCAACAATCCTCAGCAGGATTGGCTCTGGTTAACGGGCGTCCAGTCATTCTGCCAGTACACCCTCTCCGCCGATGGATCGCGCATCCATCTTTCCCTGCCCACGCTTTTTAGTCCGAAGCCTACGCTCGCCGCGCTCGCCTACTACTCCCAGGTCCCATGGAACGGTCAGGGGAATGGGAATCCAGCATCTTTCTATTGCACCCAGTTGGGCGGAGCGGAGATCGGAGCCACGGATTTCTCAGGCGGAGGATGGGTGCTGCTCGGCAGCATTGACGAATCGCTTGAAGCCTGTGTCTTTCCCGACAATTCGACGATCGATTCGTGGGGACTGTTCTACCACTCGGCCAGCATCGTACGCGGAATCGACCTGACCACGGTCCTGAAGTATCCGAATCCCTACCCCTTGAAAAAGTAGCGGCGACGGTCAAAGGGACAGGCTGCCGGTCCTTCGCCCTTTTCGAAGTGGGAGTACACCTGACTCGGGTAACGGTCCAAGCGCCGAAATCACGGAGCTGCCAAGGAGTAAACGACCGAACGACCACTTCTAAGTCCTTATTCTTGAATATTTTACCCGTAAGTCCTTTGGTTGTAAGATTTTGCGAGCCAAGAGTGCATCTCAGACTCGTAACTCCAATGAATTGAATATTTTGCGCGCGACGATCAAAACCAAAAGGCTGCCAAGCTCGATCAATTGCCGCCCAGCACCTTTGCAGCCGCTTCATAGGCCTTCTGGTACTCCTCATGATGTTGCTCGTAGTCGGGCGACGAAGGATCGTAGGCCACGTACCAATCCTCGGGATAGATCTCGATGATTTGTGTTTTCATTCGGATCGCAAACGGCAGCAGCTCGGTCATCGACCCCACCAGTCCGCCTCCACCTGGGTTGCTGGCCTTGCGAGTTTGTAGCTCGAGCGGCACCTTGCCTTGGCCTTTGTGAAAGTTGCGGCACCAGTCGACCGCGCAGGGCGATCCGCTTTCTTCGTTGCGCGAATCCTCCATCGACAGACTCTGGCTTCCGAAGGCAATCCCGTTTCGCATCGCCCGCTCCGCCACCGCGTCCGCAAAACCCAGATCTTCAGGCTGGCCGAACGAATTGATGCCTACCATCAGTTGCTTCTGCGAATTCAGCGACTTCTCAAAGTCGAGCATATCGAGGATATATTTGCGCCAGACACCCGCGGAAAATCCGTGACGCTTCAGCGCGAACATGCAAGCAGGATAGGTCTCGCCGCCTCCACCCAGGCCGAATCGTATGTATCCCACCTGCAGATTACTTCCATACTTTTCCACCGCAGCGGCCATGAATGCCTGGTAGTTCTTCATAAAATCTTTCTCCCAGAACACCGGCACGCGCCCGAAGTTTGGACACTCGACAGAATTGACCTTCTCAAAAACATAGTCTGGCGTAGCCTTCGAGCGACCGTTATAGCCGGTCGCCCACATCACAAGGTTCACTCGTTTCCCTGCGGCGAGCCACGGCGCCATTCGTTGATCCACAGTGGACCAGTCGTAGCGAGGACTCGCATTCGGACCACGGTCGATCTCGTTCCAAACCAGATAAAAATTCGCGCCGCACACGACCGGATTATGAACCAGCAACTCAGTGGTCTTAGCCTGTTTATGCGGATCGGGAAACATGATGGCGAATAAACCGTGAGGAGCGTCGGGCACCGCTACGCCAGGAAGAGGGTCTGTACACTTCGGAAATTTCGCAGCCGTCGCGGCAGGCTTCCCTTTTGGCTGATCCTGGGCCGTCGCGCGAGGATTGGTTGACAGTATGCCGAGAAATAGTGCGAGTGCACAAATGAACGTTGTTTTCACTCTGCCGCTCCTTATCAATATCAACCGAGGTGGCTTTGGCCAGTCAGATAAGAACACGGCGCGGCGGAAATCCACTCGCGGTTGCGGCAATTGTTTTCGATTTCTTGTGCAGTGTTCGGGGATCACCAGTTGAACATCGTGCCATCGAGTTTCCGGTTCACCGGAAGATAAGCGCGTTCGTACGGGAACTTCGACGCCAGATTCTCGTCGTAGTCAACGCCGAGCCCCACCGCGTCCCCTGGATGCAAAAAGCCCTTGCTGAACGAGTAAGCATGAGGAAAAACTTCGTCCGTTTCGGCAGTGTGACGCATGTATTCCTGGATACCAAAATTGTTGACGGAAATGTCGAAGTGAAGTGCTGCAGCCATCGCGACTGGAGAAAGGTCGGTAGCGCCGTGAGAGCCCATTCGCACGTGATACAACTCGGCCAAGGCAGCGATCTTTTTCAAATGTGTAAGACCGCCGCCGTGGACGACTGTCATGCGCAGGTAGTCGATCAACTGTTCCGTGATGAGAATGTTCGCGTCCCAGACGGAGTTGAAGACTTCGCCGACTGCCAACGGAATCGTGGTATGACGGCGAATGATGCGGAATCCCTCCTGCAACTCCGCGGCGACGGCGTCCTCGAGCCAGAACAAGTGATAGGGTTCCAGGCTTTTTCCCAGTCGCGCTGCTTCGATCGGGGTGAGCCGGTGATGCACATCGTGCAGCAGGTGCAGATCGTCTCCAAACTTCAAGCGAAGAGTCTCGAACAATTTGGGAACATGCAGAAGATATTTTTCTGTGGACCAGGAATTTTCTGGGGGCAGTCCTTTTTCCGCGGGCTCGTAAAACAATTTATCGCCGGCGACGCCGTAGGTCGAAGGAAGCCCCGGAATTCCCGTTTGTGCCCTCACCGCGAGATATCCCATCTCTTTGTATTTCGCCACTTGATCGCCGGTCTCTTCGATGTCGCGGCCGTTGGCGTGTCCGTAGACCATCACGCCGGTTCGACTGACACCTCCGAGCAGGTTGTAGACGGGCGTCTTCAGCGCTTTTCCCTTGATGTCCCAAAGAGCCATGTCGACTGCAGCAATCGCGGTCATGGTGACAGGTCCACGCCGCCAGTACGCACCGCGGTAGAGGTATTGCCACAAATCTTCGGTCTGAAATGGATCGCGCCCGACAAGGCACGGAACCAGGTGATCCTGCAGGTAGGACGCAACGGCCAGTTCACGTCCGTTCAATGTTGCATCGCCCAGGCCGAACACACCTTCGTCGGTGTAGATCTTGAGAGTGACAAAATTGCGTCCCGGGCAACACACGAAGACTTTAGCGTCGCTGATCTTCACTCATCTCTCCTGATTGAACCAACGAGTGTAATAAAACTTTGGCTTTGCCGCATTCATCGCAACAGAAAGGTGGCAGGCACAGCCCAAACTGATGGAGCGTTGGCGGTCCTTTGCTACGGCAAAGAACTGTTATATTCATGCCGTGGATACCCCGTCCAGCAGAACCATTCGGGAACATCCTCTCCATGATGGCCTTCCTTGATGACAATTTTCTTCTCTCCAATGATGTAGCCCGACGACTTTATTTCGATCACGCGGCGCTGCAGCCCATTGTCGACTATCACTGTCATCTGCCTCCAAAAGATTTGGCAGAAGATCGCCGCTTTGCCGATCTGTTCGAGATCTGGCTTGAAGGAGATCACTACAAATGGCGGGCGATGCGGGCCAATGGAGTGCCGGAGAAGTACATCACAGGAGACGGCACGCCCTACGAGAAATTCATGGCATGGGCCCAGACCGTTCCCCACACGTTGCGCAATCCGCTCTATCACTGGACGCATCTCGAACTGCGGCGCTATTTCGGAATCAATGATCTGCTGGACGAGAACTCAGCTCCTAAGATCTGGGGGCATGCGAATGCAATTCTTGCGAAAGATTTGACAGCGCAGGCGATTCCGAAGAAGTTTGGGGCTGAGATCATTTGCACGACTGACGATCCGACCGATGATCTCGCATATCATAAAAGACTTGCGTATTCCCAACTGACCACGCGCGTTTTTCCCGCGTACCGGCCCGACAAAGCGCTCATTATCGGGAATGCGGAATTTATTCCGTGGGTCGACAACTTATCGAAAGTCGCAAACGTCGAAGTCCGGGATCTTAACAGTCTGCTTGATGCGCTGCGCAAGCGTCACGACGAGTTCCACGTGATCGGTTGCCGGCTATCAGATCACGGGCTCGACCGATGCTACGCAACGCCATGCTCGGATCAAATGGCCGCGGCGATCTTTCTAAAGGCAAGGAACCGGAGCGCAATCGGCGAAGAGGAACGCGCGCAGTTCGTTTCCTTTCTGATGCTTTTTTTTGCGCGGCTTGATACCGAAAAAGGCTGGACGAAGCAGCTGCACCTGGGCGCCTTGCGCAACGTCAACTCTGTTGCGCATCTTCGTATCGGAGCCGACAGCGGGTATGACACGGTAGGTGATTTTTCTCAAACGGAGCCGCTCGCGGCGTATCTCGACTTGCTCTCTCGGGAAAATGCACTGCCGAAGATGATCCTCTACAACGTCAATCCCTCCGACACGTTTTCCTTCGCCACATTGATTGGATGTTTTCAGGACGGCGAGACCGCGGGCAAAATTCAGTACGGAAGCGCGTGGTGGTTCCTCGATCAGAAAGAGGGGATGACGGCCCAGATCAACGCGCTCTCTAACGTTGGACTGTTGTCGCGCTTCATCGGAATGGTGACCGACTCGCGGTCCTTCATGTCGTATCCTCGGCACGAATATTTTCGACGCGTGCTGTGCGACATAGTTGGCCGCGATGTTATGAACGGCGAGTTGCCCAATGACGAGAAGCTTTTGAGCAGGCTAATCGAGGATATCTGCTATCGAAATGCCAAGCAGTACCTGCAGTTGCCGACTTAAATAGCTCGTCGGGCGCTGAGCCCAACGAGCATCCTTCCAGATCCGCATCAACCTCGCTCTACCGGTATTTGCCCCCTTCGGCATCCGGCGCGAGGAACCACGGCGAAGAAGTGTCATCGGTCTTCAGGAAATTCAATAGTTGTTGCGCGACTTTGATCTTGGCACCCGTTGAAGGATGAGTTCCGTCATTCTGCAAGTCGTTGCAGGTCCAGACGGTTCCATCGCTGCGAGGCAGCATTCCGTTCGCCCAGAGGTAAGGCCCCCATGCCAGCCATGGCGCGACAACCGCACCTTTGCTGGGATCGAAGTTGAGATTGCTGTTTCCATTGAGCTGATCCTGAATCATATTTTTCACAGCGAATCCGGACTCGTAGGTCCAGGGCTCGTTGCTGAGATTTTTCACGCCGTTCGAGTAGCCTGTGTAATAGATGCTCGAGGCGTAGGCGATCTTCAAGTTCGGGAAGTATGTCAGCATCATTTGCGCGATGGTTTCCATTTGCGACTGCAAGGTAGTCATGTCACCGGGAAATGTTCCGCTCATTCCGCCGTCGACATCCATAAACCAAACTGCCACGACCTGTTTCGCCGTTACGCCCGCATTTGGAAGGTAATCGTTCAGCATGGCCTGCCAGAAGACTGATTGGCTGATCAGGTCCGTAGCGGTGCCACCTCCAGTCGCTCCATTCACGAAAACAAGGTTGGGATTTTTAGCTGGATCGACCGCTGCCATCGGCAAAACCTGATTCAACGACTGCTGTGTAACAGAGAGTCCGACTCCGAGAAGAACATACTTCCCCGTTGACGAGGGATTCCCGTTGCTATCGAGCGGTTGAATCTCGGCAGCTAGTCCTCGCCCAAAAGAGTCGTGCGTTGCATCGTCCACGTTGCTGCCATCAGCATAGAGACCGCCAGATTCGGATCCCGCATAAAGATTTGTGCCGAGATCGGTGAGCGGAACCAGAGGGCCAGAACCGTCGGAGGCATTGAACGATGTGTTATTGCAATTTGCGCCTGTGGTTTTGTTGACTGAGAGCGTTTGCAGAGATGTAGCGACGGCGGGAGGCGTCGAGGAATCGCTCACGGTGACAGTGACAGAATAATTCCCAGCCGTTACGGTTGATCCGATTGCGCCGCTGATCACGCCCGAACTGGAAAGCGTCAATCCGCTTGGCAGGGTTGAGCCGGAGAGGCTCCAAGTGTATGGCTGAACGCCGCCTGCCGCCGTCAGATTTGCCTGATAAGGATTGCCTTGTGTGCCCGCGGGTAAAGTTGGATAAGCCGTGACGCCAAGCGAGGCCGGATTTACTGCTGTGCCCCACAGACTCACGCCATTGGGCGCCGCAATGTTGTACGTGAGCATCAGAGTACCAGCCTGCGTGCCGAGAGCGTTTGGAACGTAGCCGATCTGCATGCTGAATGAAGCGTTGGGCTGGATCGTGGTCGATGCTGACCAGCCAGTTTGCGTAAACGGTGCGGTGATTGTGACGCCGGTGAGGCTGACTGCGACCGTGCCTCGATTCGTTACCGTTAAAGTCTTGGAAGGTCCGTTGGCTCCGAGCGGCTGATCATCGAAACTCAACGACGTCGCGCTCAATGACGGGGTTGCTTTGGTATTTGTTCCTAAGCCTGTCAGGTTGATGGTCTGCGCAGAAGCACCAGTGAACGTGAACGTCAGCTTACCGCTGAACGTTTTGGCGCTTGAGGGCGTGAACTGAATCTGGAACGTCTCATTAGCATTCGGCTGAATCGTGAAGGGAATCGTTCCACTGATAACTTTGAAGGCGGTCAAACTGCTCGTGACTTTGGTGACCGTGAATGCTTTCGGACCGAGGTTATACACGGTAACATTCTGAAAGGGCCCAGTCGTCCCGGTTGATTGCGCTTGGAACGTAACACCGGTTGGATAGACTTCAACAGCCGCAGCAGCAAAACTGGCAAAGGTCAGGGTGAATAAAAGTGCGGTCAGGCAGAGGTGAACTCTCTTCATCGACATCCTCAGGGCTGAGATAAGAAGCGGGGATTCCGGCAGTGCTTGGGCACCGTATCACGTTTCCAATTACGCGTCATCCAAACATTTCTCCAGGCTGCGAAATTCGACGAGTGAGCAATTAAAGTTTGCATTTTTTTGCAAACTGTTAGGTTCATTGCCCGCGAATCCAGCTTGATCGGTGCGCTAAAATGTTCAACAAGGTCGAATTGCCGGAACTCCAAAAGCATCAAGGACGAAAGGGAGTAGTGCGGTTAAAGCCTCTTCTACCCTCATTATTAGTGCGATGGCACTTCATAGGTCTTTTCTTATTTGCCGCGTGTTCGCTTGCTGTCCGGGCCGATAGCGCGGCGTTCGATTTGATCGGGCCCAAAGTGCAGGTTCGCGTTCAGCGAGCGGGAGTGACGCTACCGATCGCGCAGGTTCCCAATCTTCAAGGCGGCGACCGATTGTGGGTGCATCCTGACATGCCGGACAGCCAGTCCGTGCGTTATTTGATGGTCATCGCATTTTTGCGAGGCGCGACCAATCCACCGCCAGATTCATGGTTCACACGAGTTGAAACATGGAATAAATCCGTTCGCGACGAAGGCATTTTTGTCCTCGTACCGGAGGAAGCAGAAGAGGCTTTGGTGTTTCTAGCACCGGAAACTGGCGGCGCATTCAGTACACTTCGCGCTGCGGTCCGGGGCAAGCCGGGCGCTTTCGTTCGCGCGGCGCAGGACCTCGAGCAAGCCAGTCTTGACCGGCAACGTCTCGAGAAATATCTCGAGGCAGTACGCGAGACTTACACCGCTGATCCGGAGCAGTTGAAGGCACATACCACCATGCTGGCTCGAAGCTTGAATATGAAGCTGGACCAGCAATGTTTTGATAAACCGAGCGCGCAGCAGATTCCGTGCCTTACGCAAAACACGGACCAACTTGTGCTCGACGATGCGCATAGCCAGACGATGGTGGCTACGCTCACTTCAGGACCGTCGTCTGATCTGCTGGCTCAGATCAGTTCTACGCCGACCGCTCGCGGCGGGTATTACAGCCCGTATATCGGGGCAGTGGTCGATGTCGCGCGCATTCTGAGCACGGCTCATACCGCACAATACCAGTACATCCCAGCACTCTCTCTGCCGAAGGAGAACGACCTCAATCTGCGGCTGAACAACCCGCCGTCATTTCGCAATCCGAAGTCGGTCATCGTAATCGGACTGCCCCCGGTACGTCCTTCGCCTCCACCGCCATTGCACGCGCTCGATTCCTCGCAGGTACTCTGCGCCGGGAAGCCATCGATCCTGTTGCAAGCGGATGGAGCGCCGCTAGTTTACGGGACTGAGCTTGCGCACAACTTTGTCCTTCATATCGACAAGAAATCCGGACCGGGCATCGATCTGCCTGCCTTGCCAGATCCGATCCGCGGAGGATTCGTAGTCGACACCCAGGCTCTTCAGTCCGCAAGTCTAGAAGGAGAAATCACCGGCAGCCTCCGCGGTTCCTGGGGATTCCATTCTTTCGATGGACCTCATTACCGCCTGCGAGCTTCCCGGCCTGCGCAGTGGATCGTCGCATCGAAGGACGCCAGCGCTCTTATTGTTGGTCGCGAAGATACTCTTCGCCTTCAGGCGCCTGACGCCTGTTGCGTGAGCGACGTGATGATGAACGACAGCCAGGGAAAGAGCGTGCCAACTGAATGGAAGAACTCGAAGCCGGACGAGATCGAAATTAAAGTCCCGCTGCAGCACGCCTCCGCTGGATCGGTCGTCATGCAAATCAAGAAGTTTGGTCTGCGAGAAGTCGATGAGATTCCTCTGCACACTTATGCCGAGGCAGGACGGCTCGATAGCTTCGGTATACATGCCGGCGACTCCGAGGCTGTATTGAAGGGTACGAGGCTCGATCAAGTCGACAGTCTTGATGTAAATGGAATTCGCTTTCACCCCGGCACACTGACGCGCGCGAATCAGCAGGATGAACTGCGGCTGACGGCCTCCGATATGGCAGTGAGAAGCAAACTCCATCCTGGAGACTCACTGGTCATTCACGCCGCGCTGAAGGATGGAAGGGCGCTCGATTTAAAGGCAGAGGTCGAGGCGCAACGCCCGTCGGTCAACCTTCTTACCAAAAGTATTCAACTCGACTATCCTTCCTCGCCGCCCGCCGTTCGGCTTGGCAGTGAAGATGAATTGCCGCAGGACGCACGTCTGAATTTCTTTTTGAAGACGCAGGAGCCAGAGACTTTTTCTCCAAGCGAGAAGATTGAAATTGCGACAGCGGACGAATCCTTCCGCGTGTTACTCGGCTTCAAAGACGGTACTCTGACGATGCAGGATTCAAAGACGGTGCTGGCTGTGCTCGATCCGATGAAGCTTCTTGGCCCTTCTGCTTTCGGGCCGCTGAAGTTTCGGCCTGTGAGTGGCGACGGCATCAATGGAGATTGGCAATCACTCGTCAACCTGGTGCGCGTTCCGACGTTGAAAGGTGTCCACTGCGAGGCCGAGAAGCAATGCAGGCTCAGCGGAGACAAGCTGTTCCTGCTGGATTCGGTTAGCGCCGACGCGGATTTCAGCAATCCGGTGACGGTGCCGGAAGGCTTCGTCGAGGATGCGCTGGCGATCCCGCCGCCCAAGGGCAAGACGCTCTATATCAAACTTCGCGACGATCCTGGCACTATCGATACGGTGGCGTTACCGGTATCGCAGCAGTAGGGCGGAGTTTCGCCGGCATCAGAAAGTTCATTGTTGCAGGCGGGGCTTTGCATCGCGATATACTCCCTTCGCAAAATCCATGGCTAATATTCTCTATGGGGTAAACGGCGAAGGTGCGGGCCACTCGACTCGCGCCAAAGAGGTTCTCAATCACCTCGAAGCAAGAGGGCACAAGCTCTACGTCGCGTCTTTCGATCGCGGATTGCAGAATCTGAAGGATCATTTCGACGTCACGGAGATCTATGGATTCCGCTTCGCGTACGTCAACAACCGGGTCCGCTACAAGCGCACGATCGCGAAGAATCTGATCACGGCTCCGCAGGCGTCGAAGAGTTTGTCGCATCTGAACGACCTTGTCGATGACGCAAAGATCGATCTGGTGATTACCGATTTCGAGCCGCTCACCTGCCATATCGGCCACAAGCGCCACCTGCCCGTCATCTCGATCGACAATCAGCATTGCCTGACGAACGCGGTGGTTTCTTATCCAAAGAAGTATCGTGGCGACGCGGCCGCGGCGAAGATCGTAACGAAGCTGATGACCCCGCGAGCGAACGCGTATCTTGTGATTTCTTTCTTCGAAGCGCCGATCCGGAAGCGCAATACATTCCTGTTTCCGCCACTGCTGCGGCAGGAAATTTTGGCGGCTAAACCGACGGAGGGCAATCACGTCTTGATTTACGTGACCTCGCCTGCGCCTGCCTTGACCAAACTCTTGAGTGCGGTCCGATGTTCATTTATTGCTTACGGATTCGGACGGGAGGGCACGGAGGGAAACATCATTTACAAAAAGCCCTCGCTCAGCGGTTTTTTTTCTGACCTGGTCAGTGCCCGAGCGGTCATTGCGAATTCAGGATTCTCTCTCGTGACGGAAGCGCTGCACCTCGGAAAGCCTTATTTGGCGGTGCCGGTTAGCCATCAATTCGAGCAGATATTCAATGCATACTGGCTCGAGAAGTCGGGATACGGTTCCTATTGGGAGGAACTAAACAAGGAACGAGTCGATTCATTCCTGTTCAACTTGCCTCAGTTCCGCGATTCGCTGGCGAAGTATCCGCGAAAGGGCAATCAGGCGCTCTTCTCCAAGCTTGATGGATTGATCGCTGAGGTGACATAGCTCTCTACGAAAAATGATTTTATTGCCCGAGACGGCAAGCAGCGCCTTAAAGGAAGCCCTGCTCGAATTTTCTGATCCGAAACAGGGCTCTCTTATCAGCTACTTCTGTCCGTCTAGGCTGCGGGCTTCTTCTTTCTGTCCCAAGTTCCCAGATCCTCGGTGTTCACATCGCCTTCTTTATCGACACGAAGTTCCTCATGTCGAACCTGATCCGAGACCTGCTTGCTGTCTTGCACCTGCCGTTTGCCGACGCGAACTTCTTCAGTGACGACGGGTTGTTTGTCTACCCGCACCCGCTCCTCTGAAAGCGGGACTCGAACCTCTTCATCTGTACCAATGTCTCCAGTTGCGGTTTGACCCGTACCCGCGGTTCGCTCGATGACCAACTCCTCGCGTGTCAGTGGAACCTCAACGGTCTGGTTCTGAGTTACCACCTCTTTGCGCAACCGAACCTCGCCCCGCTGTACGCGCTCTTTGTAAGTGCGAAGTATTTCGCCGCGAAGCTGAATATTTCGCTCGCCGGTGTCAACGTCGGTTGAGACGGATGTGCCGGTCCTCTGTTTGGCCGGGACACCACCACGTTCCAGTGAACTGCTGGTATCGAAACCTTCCTCCCGCAGATCACCGCCGTTATCTTGTATGATGCGCCGAGCTTCGTCTACACGTGTTCCCGTCACGGTGATGACGGCGCCACCTGATGCGATGCCGTCTTCGTAATACCCGTAACGCTCTTCGGACAATCCGCTGTCCGCAGTAGCGTCGCGAAATTCATGATGCTCGGATTCATCATGATCACCCGTGAAGAAATCCTTCACCTTCTGCCAAAAGGAAGTATCCCGTGTTGCTTCCGTCTCCGAACTCGAACTATCCGAAACACCGCTATTTTCCCGGCCGACGGCTAACCCGATTTCATTAGTATCGAATCCTGCATCCCGCAATTCCGAAAGCGCCTGGTAAGCGTCATGCCGGTCTCGGAAGAAGGCAATCACGCGATTGTTCTCAATTTTTCGACGTGCTGTTCAGATAATTGTCTGCTGCTGCCATAAATCGTTTCCTCATTTGAATGCGTGGAGCTTGCGTTTAGTGATGTGAGCCGGCACGTCTTAACCGGCCCGTGTGCAATCTGCGACGCGTTTTGGAAGGGCGCACTTAGAAGGAGCGTCCTCTCCGATCTATCATCGCGCCATCGGGGAGCCAGCAACTAACCTTGAGCTGATCTCCTCTCAACGAAGATGCTACTGATCGATTTCAAGCTCTGAATACCCTGAAAGCCGTAAAAAGTGCGAATTCGTTACGCACAGTGTGCGGTGATGATCCACGGCCGCTAGCCGCTGTCATCAAGACTCCTAGAAAATGATTAGTGCGGATATCCTGTTCGGCCCGCGTGGAAGGGTTGCGATGCTGGCGGCTAGAGAAAAACGCTTGGTTCCAGTTTATGGCGCCTGATCTCGTATTTCTGTTCTCGAAATGACGGACGCGCGCTTCAACCTTTGCAAGGTCGGATCAAGTTACGGATGGCCGTAATTGGCGGCAGGATGTAATCGACTAGGCGTGGCCATTTTGGGGCAATATACCCGCCAGCTTGCG
Source organism: uncultured Acidobacteriota bacterium (assembly GCA_963712365.1). Classification (GTDB taxonomy): domain Bacteria; phylum Acidobacteriota; class Terriglobia; order Terriglobales; family Acidobacteriaceae; genus Sulfotelmatobacter. Next base: position 753,989 of record CAVQHO010000011.1, on the reverse strand, counting down.
GCAGTTCGGGCATTGGCAAAGAAGGCCGGGCTCATTGGGCATTGTGACGTGGGTACAGGCAGAGCACACGAACCAGCGTCCATCAGCCCTGCGAAGCATAGGCCTGAAGGCGGTGCCATCGACGCAATAGGGACATCGGATGATGGTCAAGCCGCAACCCCCGCGGTTGCGGATGTTACGCCTTTAGATCTTCGGCAGTCGGTCCGCCATCGTACACACCAACGCGCGATGAAATCGGAGGTGACGGATGCTACGTTCGCTATCACAGGCGCAGAGCATGGCAACATTACTTCGATAATCGGCCTTCGATAACCAACCATTGGAGCCATAGGCGGCAAGAGCGCCTGGTGTTTAACTAAAACTGGCCTCGTTGATGGGGTCTCTCGCGAGTGGACCTGTGATGCTGAAAACACGCCTTTACGTTGAATGCCCAAATTGCCACATGCAATATTTGATGAAGGAGTTCGGACTCACCTATAGCAATGGCGCCTACATCGAAGATGTCGCGGGTTCGCCAGAATGGCAGCGCTTGATTTGCTCTTGCCGACCTCGAGAACCTTACAAATTCAAATTGAAGGAAAGAACGCGACTGCATGTCTTTCAGGAGAACGAGAGCGAGCGCACCCATTTCTCTCTAAAACCGTTTAAATCTATAGCCACTTCGGAGAAGTATTAATAGTGGGTGGGGTTTGCAGGATCTTCGGCGCTTGACGGGCAGCTATTCTACGGTAATCTCGCCCATGTCATACCATCCGTCCTCTTGCCGCCCGGCAATCGCCAAGCGGATCGCAGGTTTCCTCGTGCGCAGATCGAGCAGCGCTATCCGCAGACGATGTTTCCCCGGCTTTAGATCGGGTGGAACCGGCACAGTGTTCTCGTAGATCGAATCCCCCGGCAGCCATTGCCGAACGTCGGCCTCAAGTGGCACGACGGCGCCACCGATTTCGAGCGCTAGTACATAATTGCGATACACGGGTGCAATACCTGCATTGAACCACCACATATTCACAGGCATCATCGCCCCACGATTTACTTTCGAGGGATACTCCAGTTTCTTCAAAACAAATCGGTACCCGATCTGCTTCTGAAAGTCCTCAAATGCGGCCTGCCACTCCGGAGGAATATGACTCGACTTAACGTTTATCGTCGAAGCGTGCCACCGCAGCGCCTGATCCAGAATCGGCTTCAGCGAAAAATTCCAGCGCTTCCATGATTCCGGCACGCCGCAGGTCTCAAGCGCGACCGGAGCGGTTCTCCATACATCCTGAAGTTTTCCGCGAGCGATCTGCTGCGGATACAAATCCAGCATGTGCGCAAAATTCTTCCCCGGACGCCCCATATCGCCCCAGCAGTCAAGTCGCCAGCCCGCGCCCTGTTTCGTGCCATACACGAGAGCGGGCAACTCGTCAAAGTTCATCAGCAAGGGTGTGCGCGGGAAAGCATGAATATAAAGGTCGATGAACTGCTGCTGTACCGGCCATTCCGGCAGATAAGGACCCCATCCTTCACCCCAGTAGCCCACCGTAGAAATATCCACATGGTTCAGGTCCGGATGCCCGTCGTATCGCTTACCGAACTCGGTAATGATCGCGCTCCATGTCCTGACATAAATCGGGTCCGCCGAATCAGGAGACCAGATGTCGCCATCCTTATCCTCGGGCTTGTTGGCGCGCCTTGCGCCTGATTTGCGATACCACTCCGGCAGGGGATGGTGATTGTCATACGGCATCAGCCGAATGCCGAGCGTCTGCCCATGACGCCGTGCTTCGGCCAGCGCTGAGTCGATAATTTCCCAACGGTAATGTCCGGGCTCCGGCTCCAGCTGAGACCAGAACCACCGCAAGTAGGCGACGCTCGACCCAGGGAAATCCACCGTACCCGGTGGCGCATCGGAAAGCGGCGCCTCCGGGCCGACCTCGGACCAGACAACGCCCTCATTCAACGCCTGCCGGAAAAACGGTTGAATGTCTCGATCCCCATGCCCGGATTGATCAGCACATCTCCGATTTCGGTGGGACGCACCACAGTAGTCTGGGTGCTTGCACGCAACACGCAGAAGATAACGAAAGAAAAGAAGAAGGAAAGTTTCCGCAATTTTTTCATCACTCCGAGAAGTTTCGTCCACCAATAATGGACCAAAGTTCCAAGCGAGCCATGCCGGTCCTTTCGCCGCTTCGCCCCGAAATTAATCTTCAGAACCGATACTTCAATCCAAACTGAATCTGACGCATCGGTATCGCGATCGACTGGATAACGTCCCGCGGTGTCATCATCGATGAAATTATCGGGCTGTGAAAAGTTCGGATGATTCAGCGCATTGAACAATTCCGCGCGGAACTCGAGGCGCTGTGTTTCTGTAATCGGCAAACTCCTTGCGCAACGACCAATCGAAGACATTTTGACCAGGGCCCACCAGTGTGTTTCGTCCCGCGTTGCCGAAGGCGAACGCATCATCCGGCAGCACGGAAAACGCGTTGATGTCGAACCAGCGAGCGGGAGTGCGCTGGTCCTCTCGGCAGGTTGCCGTCACTGAGTTGGTCAGGACGCGGTATGCCTTGCGTGCCGGTGTTGGAGGGATCGTCGTTTTGATAGGCGGAGAACGGGAATCCACTTGCCAGAGTGTAGATGCCGCCGAGGTGCCATCCACCGAGTAGGAGGTCCAACGCACGATTGTCGACATGAGAATGACTGCCGCCGAACGGAATCTCATAGTCGAAACTTAGTACCCAGCGGAGCGTTTGGTCGAAGTCCGCTCTGCCCTCGCTCGGCTCGCCAGGTTGTAACTGTTCTGCGCGAAGGGCGCGGCACAGCAAATTTCCGGCAGATCGTTGATGGCTTTGCTGTAGGTGAACGAACTCAGGAAGTAGAGACCATGGCTGGCATGCTTCTCTGCTTTGACCTGAAATGAATTATAGTTGGAGTTCGCGATATTGGTGATCGCGGTAAATCCGCCGAATTGCGGGAGCGGGCGGCGCGGCTGCACGTCTCCGGGCCCCGGCACCGGGACCTGATTTGGATCCCTGACCCCCTGGAGGTGGGTGCCCTTCGAACCGGCGTATGCGAGTTCGAGGCTGATAGATCCCGGCAAAGAATGCTGCACGGCGAAATTCCAACTTTGATAGTACGGAGTGCGCAACCGTGAGTCTACGCTGGTTACGCCTGGATCGACTGCCTGGCTTGGATCGAGCGTGGGAAATCCCTGCGACACTGTGAATGCCGGCGTCTGCGCCATTGATAAAGAGAGGTTCATAGAAAAACGGCAGGTTGTATGCCAGCTGCAACGGCGCGGCGGTCCGAATCTCCTGCCCGCTGAAGAAAATGCCGTAGGCGCCTCGAACCACCGTATTCGGCTTTAGCGGTCGGCGACCATGCAAAGCCGAGTCGTGGCGCGAAGTTGGCTTTGTCGACGGTAACCAAACCGTCCGATGCGCCGTTTGATCCTGCCGTGATTAGTGTGTCTGTCGCATAGTCGAAGTTGCTTTGCCGGTTGTGGGCTTCGACAGTGGGTGAGAAGTAGTCATAGCGAACGCCCAGGTTCAGCGTCAGGTTGTGGGTTACTTTCCAATCGTCCTGCACAAATAGAGCCGGCACGTGTTGCCGATTGTAGAGGCCAATGACGGTCGAGATGTTCGCCCTGCTCGGCATCCCCAGCAACATATCTGCCAGTGAATTGCCGCTGTATTGGCCGTTAAATGTGAACTGACCGCGAGGTGCAGCCTCCTGCGAGATATTGAACTGGCTCCATCGCAGTTCACCTCCGATTTTGATCGTGTGTGCGCGTGCCGCACCAGGTAAGGGAGTCCGTGATCTGCCGTTCTTGGCTGGTCAGAATCGTCGGAGCAAAGCGCGGATCGCCGACCCTGGCGAAACGGCTGGGGGCGAATAATGTCAAACCGTTAACGCGGGGATCGTTCGGCACGCCTGGCACCAGCAGATCAGCCGGAGGAAGCTGTGTGCCATCGACGGGCACTCCGCGCCGTATGTGAACATGATTGAATCCCAGGCGGAGTTCATTGACCGTCGACGGCGTGAAGGTACGCGTGTATCCGAACGAAGTACCGTAGGTATCTTCGTGACCGACGCCGGTGCTGGAATTGCCGCCGTTCCCCAGCCCAGGCAGCGGCGCCGGCCGAATATCTGTTCTTCTGCTCATCGAATAGCGTCAGGAAAAATTGGTCGCGCTGAGAAGGGTTATAGTCCACGCGCCCGTCGCCCTGATCAATGCGGTCTTTCTCAATCGGAAAAATTAACGAATGTATTGTCTTTGTTGGCGTCCGGATACAGATTCATGTACGCCTGACTGATCGGATCGATGCTGCCCTGTGGAATGATATTTCCCGGGAATTGAAGGCCGGTAGCAGGGTCTACGATCGGATCGTCCGCCGAAAAATTACCGGCGCGTTCATCCGCCGTAGGGACCACAGAAGTCCAATTCAGTGGATTCCGGATTCGCGTTCCCTGATAGTCCCCGAACCAGAAGAGCTTGTCTTTTGATGATCGCTCCGCCCAGCGTTCCGCCAAATTGATTTTGTTTGAACGATGCCTTCTTTTCGGTGGGGAGTTCGAAGTAGTCGCGCGCGTCGAGCGCAGAATTTCTGAAAAACTCGAACACGGTCCCGTGATACGAATTCGATCCCGACTTGATGATCGCGTTGACCACCGCTCCGCCGCTTCGCCCAAATTCTGCGGAATAGCTGTTGGTCTGAAGTTTGAATTCCTGAATCGCGTCGACGTTCGTGCGCAGCACGACTCCACCGTTGTCGTTGGAATTGTTATCAATTCCATCAAGAAGAAAATTGTTCAACGTTCCGCGCGTGCCGTTCGCGACGAAGCTGTTCTGCCCGCCCGTGCTGCTGCCGCCTGAGTTGCCGTTGGTCCCTGAACTGGTGCGGACAACGCCGGTACTCAAGGTGGCCAGCTGGATGTAGTCACGCCCATTCAGCGGCAGTTCCGTGATCTGCGTCCCCATCACGACTTGCCCCAACGAAGATGTGTCAGTTTGAATCGTCGGCGTTTCGGCCGTGACCTCCATCGTTTCGGACACGGCGCCCGACTTTCATGTCGAAATCCATTCGCAGGCGATCCTGCACTTTGAGTGTGATCGTGGTGCGCGTCTGTGTCTTGAAGCCTGGGGCGCCCGCGACCACCTTATAGTTGCCGGGACGCAGCGGGCGGCGACGTAAAGTCTCCCGCCGAGTCGGACTGAGTCTTTGTCGTCACGTTCGTGTCGATCTCGACAAACGTGATTGAGGCCGACGCAACGCCGGCACCCTGGCTATCGCGCACGCTGCCCGCAATGACCCCCGTATCGACCTGCGCAAATCCCTATCGCACACATCGCAAAGCAAAACAGACCGACCACCCAAGTTTGTCGCATCCCATACCCCCAAGCGTGGAATTGTGGAATTCAGGCATTAAACCACACGCGGGAAAGAATGCGAAGTTAATAGCAAGCAGAAACAAACAAAAAAAGCGGGCAAATTCAATTCCTGTCAGGCAAAAACGGACTAAAAGAAAGTAAACGAAAGTTATGCTCGGAAACTGCGCCGCCGACAGGTCAGCCCGAGAGACTTTGGATCAGCCTGAACGCAGCGATTTGCGGTTCAGGTGCGGGAGGCCCGCGAAACAGGCGAGACGTGCCGCAGCTGATCAGGGCCGGCGAATGCATCTGCCACACCCCACTGTATTCCCGAATAGTCGGGGTCAACCTCGGGTGCGCGAGAAGTATTCGATACCCTAGTTTGTGATTGAGGGAGGCAACTGATTTTAGAAATGATGGCCTAAAGAACTAGATCGTGCCGTCATGTGGGTCTGACTTCACCCAAGTTATTCAGGCGATCCAGTCCGAATTCAACGGATCTGACGAGCAATCGATATCCCCTCAATCGCTGGAATGTAAATGGCTGCGCAACTCTCCACCGTAGGAGCTGGACCAGATTTTGAACTTGATCACATCGGAGCATCAGCTGGCGAATCCCAGCTTGCTTTTTGCTGAATCAGGAAACAGTTTCCTAATACACGGTTATCTAAGCTCACAGTCAGAGTCGAGCTTACTTGTCCTGTCTTTGGTTCGGGGACTCCTCAGCGCGGCCCAGCGATCCAACAAGAAGCAGGTTTCCAGAAGCTGCGTCGAATACAGCATAGGCTTGACGAAAGAATGCGGGTCTCGCGCTCGGCGGACCGGTGAAGATAAATGTGCCGACGAGGGTGACAAAGCCGACGCGTTCGCTGTCCTGGAGCCCTATCACCACTCCCTCAAGCCGCTTGCTGACTTCCGCACTTGTCATAAATTCAAGACTCTGCACGGAGAATTGGCTTGTCGTGCCGGCATTTCGAGGCAGATTGTGCGTTTTGAAATAAGCGATTATGTCAGCCTTCGAGAAGGGCTGCGGATCACCCGGGTTTGCCTTTATCGCCGCCATCCCTTGCGGACGTTTCCCGGGTCCTTTGGGAGGATTCAAGGCACGCTTCTTCTGGTTGTCATCGCGGTCTCCGTCGCCATCATGCTTGCGGCAGCCCGCTAGACTTCCGAGAATCCCGAACACTAACAGAATGGCTAGAACTGGTCGATGCATGGTCGTGATCTCCTTCTCCGGGCTAGCTGCAGCAATGCGTCGTGAATTGACCACCTTCCGGGGCGGAGGCGATGACGGATTGACCGTCCATGCCCCAAAGGGCGGGTTCTGGCTGGTCGGGCTCACATTGGTGGTTTGGCGGTTGTACCAGAACACATATTCAGGGCCCAGGGACTGTACCGCCCAGATGTTACGAGTGAAGTTGGCAGTGCCGGCAGACGCGCCGTTGCTTCCGGCTAGTTCCTGACCGGCGATGATCCGGTTTCCGCTCATGGTGTTGCTAGTGGAAGTGCCATTGTAGAGAGTGCTCAGTGAATCGTTGTAAACCCACAGTTGGAAGATTCCGGCCGGACCTCGGGCATCTTTGATGATCATGTAATGGTCTGTAGTACCCGCGGGGTCGGTACCGCCCAAGAGGTGCAGATTGAACACGCTTGAAGTAAGTGGCCGGCTATCGGCCCAAAAGAAAACTGCGCTGGAATCTTCAGTTGCAATGGAACCCGCCTCTACCCAGCACATACCGAAACCGTTGTTTTGGCAGCCGGAGGTTTTATCGTCCACCAGCCAAATCTCGTCATCAACGAATCCATTGCAGCCTTTAGGGCAGGCAAGCGGGGCTTGCAGGATGTCGGCATACGTGCCGAAGTATTGTGGCTTTTCCTGCCACGTAGCAGTGGCATAACAATGGCCGGCACTAGGATCTCCGCAACTGTAAGTAGCAGCGCGACTACCTTTGCTGAATAGAACCAGGGCTGCCACAACGAGTACAAGCTGCAACGTTGTGCTGGCGAAGCGATGTCTTGTTGCTGGTGCAGCTAGTCGCTCACCTTCGATATTCATCTTTCCCTCCATCCGGCTATGGGCGATGCACCGGAGATACGGTGCCGACAAATAAGATCAGCATGCTTGCTATTCCAGCGAGTACGAGTCCCGTTCCGAAGGAATAGTCATTAAGCCGCTATCGGTAAGTGAGGTTAAATGGCAAAGCGTTTCAAATAAATTGCTGACGTTGATCATCCACCGGGCGATTTGGCCGAATTGGCGGCGAGGCGTTTGCCCTCAGATTAGAAATACGGGAGCTGCCGGAAGCGCAGCTGAAAACTCTTGGACGCCTCCGCGAGGCAACCAGCGAGACCGTCTTCAAATGTCCAGTTGTTAGGTGCCGTGCAACAAGTGCACTGTGCAAAAGATGAGTAGACTGGGGCCGCTCCCATCGGCGGCTAGGTGCATCTTTTAGTGTCTCTCTCAGCTGCAGAAGTCGGTCGGTTCCGCGGTTGAACAGCAGCGGACGAGAGGCGTCAAAGGGAATGGGAAAGGCCACGACGGCCTACCGTCTCTCGCTTATTCAAGAATTTCAATTGCTCCGCCGGAAGCCGTGCGTCACATCGTTGGCGTCCAGATATTGTCCTGTGATCACTCCGCCTTGATTGATATCCGCAGGAATGGTTCTGTGTTGACCCCGGAGGATCGAGGGCAGTGAAAGCCGCCGGTGGCAGAACGCAAAAAGCCGTGAATTACGTCGGCCGAGTCGATAAAGTAGCCCGTTATCGCGCCTGCCGTATTGATCCTCGCTGGAACGGTCTGTGTCGACCGCGGCGGATCGAAAGTCGTGATAGCACCGTTGGCGGTACGCAAGAAACCGTGGGTTGCAAAGTTAGCGTCAGTGTAGGTTCCTGTGATGGCGTCCCTCTGGTTAATGCTCGTGGCTTGAGTGTACTGAGAACCCACGGGGTCGAAAGTTGTGACGGTGCCGCTGGCAGTGCGCAGAAAACCGTGCGCAAGAGAAGATGCGTCCAGGTAATCCCCGGTGACCGTTCCCGCTGGGTTAATGCCAGCCGGGAACGTGCTGGTCGACCCCGAAGGATCGAAAGTAGTGATGACACCATTGGCAGAGCGCACAAAGCCGTGCGGGACGTGCTTCGCGCTATTGTCCACGTAATATCCCGTGATCACGCCTCCGGCATTGATGCCGAGAGGGAAGGTTTGTGAGGATTTCCGCGGATCAAATGTAGATGAAGGTTCCATCGCTGGCCCGCAAGAATCCGTGCGGGCGAGATTTTGGGTTCAGGTAATAGAATCCAGCGATTGTCCCCGTCGCATTGATGCTCTCTGGGATTGTGAACATGGATCCCGGAGGATCAAAGGTGGTGAAGGCGCCGCTGGCGGAGCGCAGGAATCCGTGACCCACATTACTGGCGTCGGTGTAGTAGCCCGTAATCTCGCCAGCTTGATTGATACTCGCAGGAACGGTAAGGGTAGACCCCGGAGGATCGAAAGTCGTGAACTTGGACGAAGGCGGATCGAAGACAGTGACTTGATTTTGGGCAGAAGTCTGAACCGGGCCGCAAGTACGGCGAATAAGTAAATTGCAACGCTCAATATCCATATACGCGAATTCATTTGACTTTCCTTTGCTCTGAGAGCGGGAATCAGATTCCCCTTCGCCGCGAGCACGCAGTTCGGAGAATCATCCTAGCCTCGATGCTATGGTGATCGGGCATGGTGAAACGTTGCAGCGGACACGGCCCGAATCAAATCGGATTCTTACCGCGTCTCAATTAGCTCAACGTGGTGTTCTGCCAACTTTTCGCGTTGCGAGTCTGTCAGATTTTGCCCAAGAACAGTTGGCGATCACAGGGGTAGCCGAAGGAATCGCAAATTGGGATTCCAGCGACTATGTTAGGAGCAGAGATTGAAGTTGCCTCAACTGAGGGGGCCGCAGCTTGTCTTCCTTTGGAGCTGAGTGTCCTAGTCGTTATACGCATCGGGATGCATGCTGCTTATACGATATTTCGCCGCAGTACTGGACACTGGTACGAGAGTTGACCTCCAGGGATTGTGTCGCTTATAGGTACTGGTCAGCTCAAGACCTGGTCGAGGAGTTGGCCCACAGCTCGTTGTGCTTCGAGTATGGAATAACGATGGTCCATAGCGCCCGCCAAGTCAGTGTTAGCAAATGCAATACGCCCAAACGGCGCTCTTCGCAGGATTTCACGAGGAGGAACCTGGCCATCGCGGCCGAAGAAGAACCCCGGCTGTGGGTTTAGATAGGCGTGGCCCCATCGATTCAAAATGATGCCTGCGATATCCTTCCGTGCATCGAACCCGCCTTTGGCGAACATTTCACTGAATTGTTCACGGACCTGCTGCTCATAATCTCGGAACGATGTTGCGAGCATCTCTCTCCTACCTTGATTGCCCTGCTCTTCAGTCCCAAGTCCCGGATATGAATACAAGACTTTCAACGTCAGGACGACCGGTGAGTCGGGACCAATCGTAGGATTTTCTAAGCCCGTCAACGCCAGCTTCCTGACGTCCAGATAGTTGCCTAGTCCCTCAAACCAACGGCAACCGCTCATTCCCATCTTGTACAGAAACCGCCAATTCCGGACAGCAACATTCACCATCATGCAGGGCGAACGATAAAACTGCGCATATGCCTGGCGGTGGGTCTCCGGCAAATCCTTCACGATGTGCTTCGTCGTCCAACATCCGCCCGCCATTACGGCGGAACGGGCCCTGACGCGATACAGCCTGCCATTGTTCCTGTAGATAATCGATATAGTATTTGCCTTGCTCGCCGTGCCCTCATGCTCAACATGAACGACTGTGGACGACAGTCGAACTTTTGTTGCGGCTCCCGTGACGTCCAAGGCCCCGAAGTTCACGCGGTTTCGACAAACTCCATCAACACTGTGCAATCCGTCGATTGCTCTTGGAATCAAGCTCTTTAACATCAGGCGCGCAATCGTCGCGTTACCGCCGGGAAACATCTGATCCGAACCCCCGTCCGCTGCTGGCAAGGGATGAAGCATTTCAAATGCATAGTCGGAATATGCTGACAGGGCATCAGGTCCTAAACCCGAGCCTCCGCCTTCGACTGGTGAGAGAAAACTCCGGACCGTTTCGCGGCTCAAACTGAAACGTTCCATGTAATGTTGTTCCAGAGTGATGGAATCGAGGTAACGTGAAATCGCATCCCCTTCCACTTTCGGATGCTCGAATTTGTTTCCCTGCGATTCGCCCTTTAACCAGCGCAGCCATTCAAGGCGCGCCTGGTTTGGAACCGGAGCTCCTTCGAGACTCTTTCCCAGAGGGTCCATCAACCACGTTCCCGGTTTTTGGCCGAACTTTGATCCAAACCAGAATCCATATTGCCCGTGCTGCAAGCCAACAGCTTCATAAGGAGTATTAGAGAGCGGAAACTCCGGCTCGGCCGGACTCCATTTCTGATAGGTCAGTCTGGGCGCTTTCAATCCAATGGATTCGTAGAACTCTGCCAAAAAACTATGAGGATATTGAATCTGATAGATCGCTGAGCCTTGATGTGCGACGAGCCGCCTTCCGTCGACGAGAAACTCATTTTGCTTGGCCTCGCCCCCGAAGATTGTGTGGTTTTCGAGGATGAGGCATTTCATTTCCGGGCCGGCGTGACGCCGGACGAACAGGGCTGCGGCAAGTCCGCTAATCCCCCCGCCAACGATTACGCAGCCGTAGGTCTCACCTGTATCGATGATCTCCTTAGGAAGCGGTTCGTAGAGGCGGTCGCGAATCGAATGCCCCGCTTCGAGAACTTCAAGGGTGTTGCCATTGGCGGTCCTGTATTCACCGACGCCTCCATACCCGGTGAAATCATCAGAACCGGCCAACAACGTGGCGGGACTGAAACCGCCCAGCAATGCGGCTCCGGAACCAAGCAGAGCGGAGCCCAGAAAATCACGCCGCGTGATGGCCGTCTTCATGCCAAGGTCTGCGCCTTCTGCCAGGGATGATTTTCGAAGGCCTGTGCGTGAAATAGTCAATTGACCTCGCTTTTATCTGAGTCTACACCGTCAGTAAACCTGGACCTCGGCCCTACCCGGGCGCACGTGGCAACGGTTTTTCGCCGCGGTTGCTCCTAACTTCCTTCCACTTCCTTCTATGCGTGCCAGAAAAACAAACAGGTACGCGCTGATGATCCTGCCCAGCACCGCCACGATCGCGGTCAGACGTCTTCGTTAAGCGAATATGAGTAACAGCGGTCGCATGAATTACAGGAGGCCAAGAAACATGCACGAAAAGACGACACGGCATAGGAGAGCAGGGAGAAAGTTAGCCACTTGAGATATTTCTCATATTTCGAATAGGAAATCAGCGAGAGATTAGAACAACTTGCTTGCTTAGCCGTGCCGCATCTGAGGAACAGTTGCGAGTATGAGCGATATGCATGGTAACGGCAAAGCTAGTAATCCATTTCCTCGGGTACCGTAACTCCTGCCAGGTCAATTTGGGCCGCAACCTATCAAGTACTCTAGACAAAGTTGCTCGTGAGAAAAGAAAGCTCTCAATCACGCTTAGCGAATGGAAATCGTTTCTCGGGTAAAGCCCGTCGAAGATGACTCGATTGCTTCTCGCCTGACTAGGGCACATTCAATTCGCGAATGCGAGACTGAACAGGAGTTTCCCCCTGATGGGTGTATCGAGCTTTGCTTTGTTGTTCTGAGAAAGTGGACCAAAAAATGTGCCTCCGGCCAAGAGTGCGTCAATGGCAAGAATCAAATCTCGAGCCGCCTGGGATTTTAGAACATATCCTTGGGCGGTCGCTTCTCGAACATCATTTTCCAATCGTTCAGATTCGTGCATGGTAAAGATGAGGACAGGAATCTGCATACCCAACTCACGCATCTTTACAGTAGCCTCCAGTCCGCTTGCACCTGGCATGGTTATGTCCATTACGATCACGTCTGGCTTAACGGATTGAGCCAACTCAATCGCCTCCTGTGCACTGGAGGCCTGGCCGGAAACGATCCAATCCCGTCTCGATTTCACAATCAGGGACCTAATTCCCTCACGCATCACTTCATGATCATCAACTACGAGAATTTTCTTGGCCATAACAAGCCTCATCAAAAAATTGAAATAGATCCGTTAGTTAGATATTCGACCCTGTCGGAATCGTCGCACGAACTTCGGTTCGACCGTTTTCCGAAGCGAGGGTCAGCGATCCTCCCAGTTGCCTCAAGCGCTCGCTCATTCCTCTGATCCCAACCCCCAGGGATCCCAACCAGTCATGTTGCCCTTGTTCGAGGACTGAAGGGGGCACGCCTTTGCCAAAATCAATAATTTTCAAACAAACTGAACCCGTAAGGCGACACAACTCGATTTCGGCCGTTTTACTCTGTGAATGTCGTTGCACATTCGTGAGAGCTTCTTGCAGAACCCTGAAGAGGACAAGTTCTGCATCTCGACTCAAGCGTTCAAAGTTGTGAGGCATGTTAAATGTGGTCTCTATTCCGCTTCGACTCGAAAAACCTTTCAGATACCAGGGAATCGCTGACTTTAGTCCAACCTCTTCAAGCATTGGAGGATAAAGCAGATAGGAGATCGTCCGAACCTCTTTCATGCATTCGTCTAGAAGGGCGGAACAAGCGGCGGCCTCGTCGGCGGCCTCCGGCGCTGTTTCCAGCACATCCAATTTCATCTTCAAGGCGGCAAGATATTGTCCGAGACTGTCGTGAATCTCTCGGCCAATTTTCCTTCGTTCCTCGTCTTGAGTGCGCAACAAATGCAGCGACAGATCACGGAGATTTTTTTCAGACTCCTTCAGTCGCAGCTCAGAAGCTTCCAGCGCCCTGCGAGCCAGTAGTCGCTCCGTGAAGTCCCGAGTCACCTTGCTGAATCCCAGCAATTTGCCCGAATCATTGCGAACCGGAGTGATTATCACATTAGCCCAGAACCTACTGCCGTCCTTGCGAATGCGCCAGCCTTCGTCCTCGAAGTGTCCTTCTCTTTCGGCTACGTCTAGTTCCCACGGCGGCTTGCCCGCCCGTACATCCTCTTCTGGATAAAAGCGGGAGAAATGCTGCCCGAGGATTTCCTCGGGACGATAACCTTTAATCCGTTGCGCTCCGACATTCCAGCTTGCGACATTGCCCTTGACGTCCAACATGAAGATCGCGCAATCCTGAACACCCTCGATCAGGAGGCGAAAACGCTCCTCGCTTTGCCGAAGCAATTCTTCTTTCTTCTTCCTGTCGGTGAGATCACGCGTCACTTTTCCAAAGCCAATGAGATCGCCTTTGCGGTCTCGAATCGCAGTAATCGTTACACTGGCCCAAAAGAGTGTGCCATCCTTCCGGACCCGCCACCCTTCATCCATTACACGGCCTTCTTTAGATGCGATCTCCAAAAGTCTCGCAGGCTTTCCTGTCTGTCTATCGGCTTCGGAATAGAAGGTGGAAAAATGGCGGCCAACGATTTCGGATGACGTGTAGCCCTTCGCGCGCTCGGCGCCGGCATTCCACGTAGCGATGCGGCCCTCTTGATCGAGCATGAAGATGGCATAATCTTCGACGGCATCGATAAAAAAGCGAAAAGGCTCTTCATGAAATTTCCAATCAGAGACATTTTGATAGTTACGTTGTTTTTCGGAGACCAAAGCGTCCTTTTTCCGGATGTTAGTCATGTAGTAGGCGTCGATGGCGAGTGCCACGTACAGCGCATCATTAACAACCAGAGGGGATTTTCAATCATAGGGTCCTGAACTGGGGGAAGGGTATACAAGGAAAGCTGTACGCCCATCGATGACGCTTAAGAAGCCTCAATCCTAGAGAGCGACTTGCTATTCCTAGCCATGAGACGGATGCCAACGGTATCGGAATTGAAGCGTTCTCTCCCCGTCCACCTGAAAATCGGCGTGCTCTGCTGAAGTTATGCCGCCTCGAGCCGCTGTCGCATGAGTCGCACGAGGGAACCATGATCTTGCGAAAAGAGGATACGTGCATGGGTTTGCGGCGGAAAATGATCGTCTTTGTGAGCGATGACCGCAACAATGTAGGGATTGGGGCAGTGGTGATGAAAGTAGTCTGCGAGGGTACACCGGCCCATCTGGTCAAGCTTGTGACAGAGCAGCAAGATTCCGCAGCGGCCAAGGCTGATCTCGAACAAAGCGCCCACAACCGTAGATACGGATACTACCTGACAGCCGATATCCGACAAAGCCTGTGTTCGGGATTTGATCAAGGCAGTATCGGGTGAAACATGCAGAATGGTGGTGACACGGTCGCTCATCGTTTGTTTCGATGTCAATAATCGCATTGCGTTTGTCAGGCGAGTGCGACCAAAAGGAACGGTTCGTGATTTGTCGAGGTGGGCATCGGACCAGTAGGTGTGCATTACTTCCTGCTCTTGCATCTCGGACATCAGGCAAATCGCCACAACTGGCTAACCTGATCACAGTGTGATTTCAATCACGGAGATTATGCCGAGCGTCTCCTAGGGTAGACCTATGCCCGATCTGTCCGATTCCTCATCAGCCAAAGAGGCCAGCGAAGTGGCCGAAGAACTGTCTCAGCTTTCAAAACAACATTGGGAAGCTCTCAATCGAGCGATTTATATCCGTATGAACGCGCAGGAATCGGCAGAATTCGAAAAGCGCCGCGCTCGAATCCAAGAACTTTGCGCGGTTCTCGGAAAATATAAAGCGCTCTGATAACATCACCGACACAACAAGTTTTTATTTGGTGCTGGAAGACACCAGGGCATCGGACTCACTCGTGCGCATGTCCGTGACTGATGTCCCCATTCGTTGCCATTCCACGTAGGATTCGCGGCAAGATAACGAGTGAGCAGCGCTTTGGGGAAAGCTGTTCGTGCGATGCGTCCCATGACTTTTCGAGTTTGGGACTTTAGTCTTGCTCGAGTAAATCTCTATCCGACTCGTCAATCAATTTTTGGGCGATTTTGATCCTTCACATAGTCGGCAGCGATGTACACCTGCTGGTTTCTGAAGAAATGAACCTGCTCTTCGCCAGCACCGCTAGCGAGGCCGGGAAGACTCTTCGTTTCTTGTTCACTCGGAGATCACCTAAATATACAGATGTGTTTGTCTTGTCCAGGGGTGGGCAGGCTGGATAACGTCTTAAGGACGCCGGGTTCCGCATTCAGAACATCTAACCAGTCCGCCTATAGTTTTTCTCCAGAATGGCCGCCAGCAGGATAACGAGAGCCAGAAGGCGAATGAGGTAAATCCATGGACTACCCTCGTTCGGGTGTTCAAAGCACAACAGAACGATTCGATTTATCGCTTCAATAAGAAAGAAGGCAGCAAAGGCAAGGAACAGCCGGTCTCGAGTCGCTTTCCAAAACCTCAGGAAAAAAAGTCCTGCGGTAAAAGACGCAGTAGCGATCACGCCAAGTAGAAATCCTTCGAGCATGCTCACTCACTCTCCCAGATCAAACCATAGAGAAGTAGAAGCATAGCGACGCCAGCTGTGGCGAGCCTGTAACGGTAAAGATCGACTTCCGGAATCAGCACCAGATCGACGAAAATCAGCAGGTTCGAAATCGCTAGGCCAGCAAAGCAGAGTCCGCTCCAGAGAAGAAGTTTCTTCCTCCCGCGGATGTAGCCGCGAATCAACAGCGTAGCGCAAGCTGCGCTTGTGACGGCACCGATCACGTAAACCATCGCTGCGGGTGTCACTTTCGCTCCCTGGTAAAGCGAAAAGCGCGAGCGAACTCGCGCACGGAGGACGATGGTTTGGAATGTATCATCGTCGAAATCCGGACTGTCTCGCGGCGATAGGTTAAATCAAGCGTCGAGAGTAATTGATCCTGTGCGATCGATGATGACTCATATCGGTATCCATCCGGTGGGCCCGGCACGCAGACGATTAGCCCACGCCTCACTAGGTCTTGGAGTAGTACATCGACGATGTCCGTGGAGACATAAAGCCGTTTGGCTAGGTTCTCCACAGTCCAAGGCTGCGGCCGGCTGTTCCACAACAAGAGCAGAGCCTCTAGATGAGGTACGGTTTCGATCTGATCTAGGACAAAGCTGTAAACCTCGTCCTCGTGTACAGGAGAGTCGGGCATTTCGCGAAGTGGTGGTAGCGTATGGCGCCCAGAGCGCACACCTGCCTGTCATCGACGCCGAATGTTTAATCTAGCTTCCTTTGCATTCCATTTCAACACCGGCAACTAATTGTGCCCCGGATAATCTTTCCGATCCAGACGGTCGGTCGCGACAGTATCAGTATTGTGGGATGGCGATTTTGTCCGCAAAGTCGCTGCCTACCACACGATTAGCGACCCACGGAATTCTGATCAAATTCATCATTTGATTACGAACGAACAACGAGAGCTTTGATCGGGGCGCAAAGGAACCAGCATATCGCAACGCAGCCTGCTGTTTCTTCAGAACGAACGGACTAACAAATCTTGGTATCTTTGGAACGCAAGCCTGTAGTCGCCATGCGTTCGGAAGCTCACCAGCCAGAATATAGGCGGCTATCATGGCTAGTGCCGATCCTTGCCCTGCTAGCAAGGAGACACACGAGGCTGCATCACCGACCAAGCTGATTCGGCCCCGTGTCCAGCGATCCTGTCGCGTGTCCATCCGAATCTGGCTTACGCGATCAAAATAGATATCGCTGGCGGCATCAAGCGCATTCAGTATCGCTGTGCACTCCCAGCCACTACTTCCGAAGCGTTTCCTAAGAACAGCTTTTTGGCAGGAACGACCTTGGCCGTACAGCAAGAACTCATGCGGCATGGCGATATCCGGACCACGAGAATGTGACGGCGACGTGGTGACGAATGAGATGGAAGAGGCTCATTCCAAAGCCGTTCAGATGGCATTGCAGAGGCCAGACTGATTTTTTGTGATTTTTTCTGCCTGCAAGTTGTTGAAAAATGGCGGAAGCGAGTGGGGGTCGAACCCACCAATCCTAGAGTCTAGGATTCGCCGGTTTTGAAGACCGGGACGATCACCGGACCGCATGCGCTTCCGTGCTCCCAATCGATGCAAAGGGGACGGCTTTGTCTAAATTGTAGATGGCGTTTCAAATGGGCGTCATCCTGAGACTGGCGGCTGTAGTTTACTAACACCGAGTTCGGCGCACGCAATTCTCCAGGAAGACAAAAGCGAATGCCACGGATGGGTCGTTTCTTCACATGTAGCTGCGATGTGAAGATCTTACGAATCCGTGGCACGATTCTGATCGTTGCTGATCGGCAGCAACTATTTCGGCTGAGAGGTCGTGCGCAGGTACGGCTTCAGCGTCTTGAAGCCAGGGAATTTTTGCGCCGCTTCCTCGTTCGACACCGCTCCGGTGATGATGACATCATCCCCCGGCTTCCAGTTCGCTGGTGTCGCGACCTTGTGCTTCGCGGTGAGTTGCATGGAGTCAATCACGCGGAGCAGTTCGTCGAAGTTGCGGCCCGTGGTCATCGGATAGCTGAGCTGCAACTTGATCTTCTTGTCGGGACCGATGACAAAAACCGTGCGAACCGTAGCGTTGTCAGCGGGAGTGCGACCTTCGCAGCTCTCTCCAGCATCGCCCGGCAACATGCCGTAGGCCTTCGCAACCTTGAGCTGCGGATCTCCGATCATCGGATAGTTCACCTTTGCGCCTTGCGTCTCCTCGATGTCCGCCGCCCACTTCGCGTGGTTGTCCACGGGGTCGACGCTAAGACCGAGAATCTTCACGTTACGCTTGGCAAACTCTGGCTGAAGTTTCGCCATGGTTCCGAGTTCGGTGGTGCATACCGGCGTGAAATCCTTGGGATGAGAAAAGAGAATGGCCCAGCCATCGCCGATCCAGTCGTGAAAATGGATCGTGCCCTGTGTGGTTTCGGCGGTGAAATCGGGAGCGGTGTCGTTAATGCGCGGTATGTTATTTGTTTCACTAGCAGTCGCGGTGGTCATCAGTATCTCCTTCGCAATAATTGAATATCTTGTAGTCCTCGAAGTCGGCCTTCCCTGGCCCGGCATAAAAAACGCATCAAAACAAAACCCACCCGCTTGTAACGGGTGGGTGGGAAGACGTCTGCTCAGTCCCTACCCACACGCCAGCGTCTGACAACAACAACACACGACGCTAGCGGATAAAGGATGAGACATGTTGCCTAGGATAGGCGCGCCCGTTGCGCAGTGTCAAACAGACCGACAGACGCGCACTGACAGAGACAAATAGCTTTTCTGCGTCCTCGACGAGGCGACGGGCATCGTTAGTGTAACGACCGCGACATTACCCAAGGGGGGCTCTGGTGCGCAAGAATTCGCGACGATTCGCAATGACACAGTGGGACGTTTTTTCTTCCAATCCTCTGGAGGGCAACTCACTTGCAGTGTTTTCCGATGGGCGCGGCCTGGACGACGGCGAGATGCTGTCGATCGCGAAGGAGATGAATCTTTCCGAGACAACTTTCATCTTGCCGCGGGATCCGGAAATAGAGCGAGAGCGCGGCGTGCGGGTGCGCATCTTCACCGTGCAGGAGGAACTGCCGTTCGCGGGACACCCTACGCTTGGGACTGCATTTTCTATTCGAGGCAACTCGAACGCAGATACCGTCACATTGGAGCTGAATGTCGGCAAGGTTCCGGTGAAGTTCGAAAGCACCGACGGCCAGCCGACATTTGGTGAGATGACGCAGATTGATCCGGAGTTTGGTGAACAGCACGCGCGCGAGGCCGTCGCGCAATCGACAGGATTGAGAGTGGAGGATTTCGATTTATCCCTCCCCATCCAGACCGTCTCGACCGGAGTGCCCTTCACGGTCGTACCTCTGAAGTCGCTCGCGATTATTCAAGGGCTGCGCATCGATGCGCAGCGCGCGGCTGAGTATCTGTTGAGGACTGGCGGCAAGTTTTTCTATTTTGTTTCGCGGGAAACCGTCGATCCCGCAGCGGGATTGCACGCGCGAATGATTTTTTATAACGGAGAGGATCCAGCGACCGGTTCGGCCGCGGGTTGTGCGGCCGCGTGGATGGTGGCGCACGGCGTTGCGCAGCCCGAGCAGAAAACCCTGATTGAGCAAGGCATCGAGATGCGGCGTCCGAGCCGGATTTTCGTACGCGCATCGCGCCGCGATAACCGGATAGTTAACGTTCGCGTCGGAGGCAATGCGGTTGAAGTTATGAGCGCTGAAGTTTTCCTCTAAGCCACATCGCGCAAAGTGCCGAAAAGATTGCCGCGCATTTACTCTTCACAAAATCAATAGCCAGAATGTCCCATTGTCATCGGCGCTACTTTACAGAGTCGCGCTTTTTTTCTAGCATCCACTCGCTCCTAAATTATTCGTGAAGAAAATTCCTGAGACTTTTTTTCGTAGTCGTCATGGGAATACGGAAGGCTGATGAAACCCAAGCGGACGATCCTCTGTGTAGACGACAACGAACAATCGCTTTCTCACCGCAAAATCGTATTGGAAACCAGAGGGTACCGCGTAGCAAGCTTCGCGCGGGGAGAAGAGGCGCTGACACGATTTCTGCAGGGGGGAGTGGACCTCGTGATCGCGGATATGGCGATGCCGGGATTGGATGGTCCGCAACTGATCGCGAAGATTAAAGATGTGTCGCCGCACACTCCGGCTATTCTGATTTCGAGCAAGGTGCGCATTTACGACCACGCTTCGCAGGCGGACGTTTTCCTCACCAAAGGGATGTATGCGCCCGCCGATTTGCTGGAGCGCATCCGACTGCTGCTGGTTCGAAAGCGCGGACCGAAGCGATTGCACCATCCGGGGGTCTCTCAGATCGCGAGTCACGCCGGCGCCGCGTAACGTGGTGCGCCCGGCCCTTTTCAGACAAAAATAACGGATTGAAACGCGTCTCGCGCGTCGAGTCCACGAAGTCCGATTCGTGTAAGATTCTTGTACGCATGGGCGGAGCATTCATCGAAGCAAGAAATCTGCGCAAGACCTATCGGGTGGGCAAAATTGAAGTCGAAGCCCTGCGTGGCATCTCATTCAACGTCCAAAAAGGTGAATTTGTAAGCGTGGTCGGGCCTTCGGGCAGCGGGAAGTCGACACTTTTCTATCTTCTTGGGGGACTTACTCGTGCTGACGGCGGCAGCGTCGTGCTCGATGGCGACGACCTCGCTTCCCTTTCCGATGCCGAACGCACCCGGATGCGCAAGCGCAAGATTGGATTCGTCTTTCAGAAATTCAACTTGCTGCCGACTCTGGACGCGCGCTCGAATATCTTGATGGCGAAAGAGATTTCGGGAAATGGTGATCGCGATCCGGCTTATTTTGACCGCATCACCGAACTTCTCGGTATCAGCAAGCGTCTCATGCACAGGCCATCTGAACTGTCCGGAGGTGAGCAACAACGTGTAGCCCTGGCTCGCGCTCTCATCAACAAGCCGACTATCGTGCTTGCCGACGAACCGACCGGCAACCTGGATTCCAAGAATTCTGACGTAGTGCTTGGCATGCTCCGCCGATCCAAAGAAGAACTGGGACAAACTGTGCTCATGATTACGCATAATCCCGAAGCAGCGAGGTTTGGTGATCGCATCATCCATATGCGCGATGGACAGATTGTGAACCCTCAAGATGATCCGCAATGGACCGGCCACTGACTCGTTCTCCGGTCGACATTAAGACATCCACGGCGACCCTCAAAGCTTCAACCAAGACACGAAATACCACTAATCAAGGCTTTGAGGCACAATTCGCGCGATATTTGGCGCCGTTCATGGTTGAACTTTTCAATCACCTCTCGCACGGGCTCCGCTTAGAGCAGGTCCAGTGTTATTCTTAACAATTCCTATCCCTGCAATGAGGCTGTAATCTTCATGTCCGATCCAGTCACCTCTAGCCCACAAAGTCCAGAAACACAAGCTCCCGAAAACTCTGAGTCGTTCGGCGACATTCTCTCGCAGTTTCAGAAACGTCAAGCGCCACGGCAGGACGGCAACCGGCAGCTGGAAGCCACGGTCATCGCGGTTACGGCCGAGTCGGTCTTCTTCGACATCGGATTCAAGTCCGAAGGAATTCTGCCGCTCACAGCGCTTCAGGGAGAAACGCTGAAGCCCGGCGACAAAGCTCTCGTATCGGTGAAGGGGCGCGATCTTGACGGCTACTACGAGCTTTCGAGATTCAAGGTCGAGCGTCCGATGGATTGGAGCGCGCTGGAGAAGGCCTTCGCCGACAAGTCATCCGTGCTAGGTACGGTGACGGCTGTCGTTAAGGGTGGATTCAGCGTCGACGTTGGGGTGCGCGCATTCATGCCAGCCTCGCGAGGCGGTGTGCGTGAAGCGTCCGAGATGGAAAAGCTGGTTGGCCAGGAGATCCGTTGCCGAATCATCAAGCTTGATGTTGCCGATGAAGATGTGGTCGTCGATCGTCGGGCCGTTGCGGAGGAAGAAGAGCGGGCTGCCAAAGACCGTCTGTATGGACAGATCAAGGTGGGCGATACGGTTGCCGGTACGGTGCGAAGCCTGACCGACTACGGCGCGTTCGTCGATCTGGGTGGAGTCGACGCACTTCTGCACGTCGGCGACATTGCTTGGGGACGCGTGAACAAACCGGCGGACGTGCTCTCCGTCGGGCAGCTGATCGAAGTCAGAGTGTTGAAGCTGGCGAGCGAGGGCGAGAAGCGACGTATTTCAGTCGGGCTGAAGCAGTTGCAACCACACCCATGGGACGCGGTGGCCGGCAAGTACAAGGCCGGCGACCGAGTGCGCGGCACCGTGACACGACTGATGGATTTCGGCGCATTTGTCGAACTGGAGCTCGGTATCGAGGGCCTGATTCACATATCAGAGATGTCGTGGTCGAAAGGAAAGATCCGAAAAGCCAGCGATGTCGTGAAGCCGGGAGAGACCGTCGAAGCGGTCATCCTGCAAGTGAATGCTGCCGAGCATCGAATCTCGCTGGGTCTCAAGCAGGCGCTAGGCGATCCGTGGGCCGATGTGCCGCAGCGCTTCCCCCTTGGCTCCGAAGTCGAAGGGCCGGTGACGAGCCTGACGAAGTTCGGGGCTTTCGTGCAGCTTTCCGAGGGGATCGAGGGCATGATCCACGTCAGCGAGATCAGCGCGGAGAAGCGGATCAATATGCCCGCTGACGTCCTTCGCGTCGGACAAGTCATCAAGGCACTCGTTTTAGGGATCGATGCAGAGAAACGGCAGATGAAGTTGAGCATGAAGCAACTCGTGCCCACGGGCATTGATGAGTACGTCACTGAGCACAACGAAGGGGACGTCGTCACCGGACGTTTGGTGGACGAATCGACCAGCCAGGCTCGGGTTGAACTCGGCGAAGGCATCTTCGCGATCTGCAGGATGAAGCTGCCGGCCCCGGTGAGCGAAGCTCCGAAGGAAATGAAGGCCGACCTTTCCTCGCTCAGTTCGATGTTGCAAACGCGCTGGAAAACGGGTGGCGGTGGACCTACGAAAATAGAGCCTGCGCGCGCCGGACAGGTTCGCAGTTTCCGGATTGCAAAACTCGACAAAGGCGCGAAGAAGATTGAGGTTGAACTGGCGTAGAGCGAAACGCATGTCTGACCGGGTTACCGTAGTGGAGGGGAAGGAGCGAGCGGACACCGCTTGCGGTATAATTTTATCGCCGAGCGGGAGTAACTCAGTGGTAGAGTGCGACCTTGCCAAGGTCGAAGTCGCGGGTTCAAATCCCGTCTCCCGCTCCAGAATTTTTTGTCCGGCTTGTTCGTGCTCCGCAGCACGGACTTTTCCGTCATCGGAAAGCTGCGGTATTGAGCAGGGGCGCGGTACCCAAGTGGTAAGGGAGAGGTCTGCAAAACCTTTATGCGTCGGTTCGATTCCGACCCGCGCCTCCAAAATTTATCGCCTAAAACCCCGCGTAAACAGCGGGTTTTTCTATTGGTTACCGAAGATGTCTCGGGTTTGTGCTAATTCTGTGCTACGCGTCCTCTCAAGTAAAGGGAGGGCCTATGGCCAGTCCGGTCATAACGATCTTTGTCCGGCATTCCGAGGACTGCAAGTACGCCGGAGACGAGTTTTGTAAGCGTTGCAATTGCCGGAAGCATCTTCGCTGGACCCATGCGGGAAAGCAGCATAGGCGGAAAGCCGGGACGCGGTCCTGGGCCGAGGCGGAAGACCGGAAGCGGCGGCTGGAGGATCAACTCGCTGGCCGAACGCCGACCGAACTTCCCGCGGAAGGCGTATCGCTAGAGAGCGCCCTCGATGTCTTCAAGGCCGACAAAGCCAATCAGGGATTCACGGCGGACATTCAAGGTCGCTACGCTCGCGAGCTGTCCCGGCTGAAGTCCTTCTGCGAGCGTCAGGGCGTTTATACCGTCCAGAGAATCACGCGGGAGCTTCTGGTTAGCTATCAGAGCACCTGGGCCGAGCTTTACCCTTCCACGAATACCCGTCTGGCTGTACAGGCTCGGCTACGCAATTTCCTCCGGTTCTGTTTCGACTCGAAATGGATTGAACGGGTCCCAAAAACATCTCGGATCAAAGCCGAGGAAGCGCCGACGTTGCCGTTGACAAAGAAGGAATACGAGCGGCTTCTGAAGACGATCCCGGACACGTTCTCGGGACATCATCGGTTTCTGCCTCAGAAGGCGGCTACGGTTCGGGCCCTCGTTCAATTGATGCGATGGTCCGGGCTTGCTATTCGAGACGCGGTCACGCTTCGCCGGGACGAGATTATCTTCGACAAGCCGAAAGGGCTGTATCGGATCGTCACCGCCCGGCAGAAGACAGGGACGCACGTCTCTGTTCCTATTCCTTTGAAGATCGCGAAGGAACTACTCGCTGTCCTGAACGGTAATGAGGTCTACGTGTTTTGGTCGGGGAATGGACAAGAGCAAAGCGCGGTCACGCATTGGCAGGACGATATGCGGACCCTCTTCAAAGCCGCTGGAATCACGTCCGCGGGAAATATGCTGAGCCATCGGCTCCGCGATACGTTTGCCGTGGATCTACTGGAGAAGGGCGTGCCGTTAGAGGAAGTCTCTAAACTACTGGGTCATGAATCGATTAAGACGACGGAGCGGCATTATGCTAAGTGGGTCAAGGGACGACAGGACAGACTGGATAAGCTCGTCACAGCGACTTGGACAAATCATAATTGATACACGAAATCTCTATGCGACAGAGGTATCCCGCCATATAATCTAGCGACGGCAAAGAAGAAAGACGAAAACAAATTGATATGGCACTTAAGATAAACACAAAAGAAGGCAAAACTAATAGTTCCCATGATGAGAAAACCAAAGACACCTGTGGCATCGTTATGCCAATTTCCTCTATCGACGGTTGTACAGAATCTCATTGGACTGATGTTTTAGATATTCTGACCGAGTCGATATCCGACGCTGGTTTTGAGCCAAACGTTGTAAGCAATGCGGACGATGTCGGTATCATTCAGAAGAGAATTATCCAGAATCTGTATGATAATCCCGTTGTTGTTTGTGACGTGAGCGGCAAGAATCCCAATGTAATGTTCGAGCTTGGTCTTCGGCTTGCGTTCGATAAGCCAACGATCATAGTGAAGGATGACAAGACGGCTTATACGTTTGATACGTCGAATATTGAACATTTGCAATATCCAAGAGACTTACGCTTCTCTAAGATCGTGGATTTCAAGAAAAAGCTTACCGAGAAAATAGTAGGTACTTACGAGAAAGCAAAGTCGGACCCAAACTACACGACATTCCTAAAACACTTCGGAGAGTTCACCGTTGCTAAGCTGGAGGAGAAAGAAGTTCCTGGGCAAGAATTCATCTTAGAAGAGCTGCGAAACGTCCGCCTTGCAATTCAAAGCCTTGGACGCGGCCCAAGCCAGCTTTCCAAGACGCGATTAACTCCCCGTGGAATGTGGAAGGACATATGCCTGCAAAGGTATAAGATTTCCGAAGAGCGCGTCCTAGCAGAGTTAGAAAAAGTCCCTGGAGTGAGCAGCGTTGTGGTCAATCCTCATAAGGACCATGTCCACATCTCGGTGGAATTTGATAAGCGCTACCACTCTGAGCCGCCTCGAATCTCGGTGCTGATGGGCGCTCTTTTCCCCGAAACGCGACATGAGAGGCTGAACGATTCGAATGAAAAGGAAAGCCTGCACTAACCGCGTACTTAGACCTTTTCACGATGGTCCGGGGGGTATTTCTTAGAATCAATAGCTTCCCGAGTCCGTAGTTTGGTAACTTTATACAAACTAACAATTCACAAAAGGTTATCAGTACCGAGATTGCCCGCCCGTATCTCGAATCCCTGTGTTCGGGTTACGCGTGAAAGAATCGAATTTCTGGTGCGTCCATCCCTGAGATTTTAAAAGGCAATCTTGACCTTAAAAATGGCTTTCTGTTGAACAGGGTAAAGGGATTGAAACGGAGCGCACTTCACGCAATCCCGAGGTGTTTCTTTACATACTCCGTTAGCACTGCTGTCGCAACAGACGTGCTCAGTTTCAGCCCGTGGTCCCATACTTTTGACGCATTTCATCCTATCCATTCCTTTACCCTGAGCCCCAGAGTTTTTCCGTCTATGCCCGATCGCCTCGGACAACTGAGTAATCTCGGTCTCTGCAATTCCATGCGTCGAAAGTGCTTTTTCTAGTTCTTTCCAGTTTCCTACCGTAATGTTCTGGACATTCACGGTATGTTGGCCCCCACAAAAACCATCCCGCCGTAAATGTGATTGATGATTATGTGATTGACTTTCTCGGCAGCTACGGCGCTGATTGGGACCTTTTTCAGGTCTGCGTCTGTTTCTCCAATTTCAGTCTTAATGTCCATTGCAACGTTTAAGACGCGAGAGGATGTTCCAGCCTAAACTGGTTTTGCAAGAAGGTGACACTCGTCCGTCGTAGACTTTGCTGGTGGTTCTCTAAGTTTCCCATGTTCCAATTCCTTCCTTTCGTTGGATACTTTATTTCGAGCCACACATCTAAGTAAATGGCTAGAATGTTGCACTGATTTAATGATTAAATCGCTTGACTAAACAGCGTATTATGGTAAGGTGATTAGATGATGGTTGCACTAGATGCGAATGCTCGGGCGCAGGGCTTCAAGAGCGGGATTCAGAGGATGAGTATGGCTCAGAAAGTTTTCAGAAAAGTCTCCGCCGGCCGGTTCAAAGAGCGAGCTCTGAAGCCCTTCTTTGCCTTGTACGAAGCAGTTTCATTTCGAGACCGGCTACGGAACGAGATGTGTTCCTCGGGTCTTGATCCTGAAGACTCGGCGACAGCTATCTGCTTCATTGACCCAGACCTATCGGGACTGTATTCCGTCAAGCTGATTCCAGGGGACGAGGCAAAGATCCTGGACAAGATGGAAAAGCTTCAGGCGGTCACAATTGGACTTGTCATCGCCATCCGGGATCGACAGAAAGACGAGCGGATTATCAAAGCATATCCCTTTCTGAAAGGTGATCAGTCTCTCAAGTGGCTTTCTGAAGTGTTGGACCGCGAAGAGGTGAAACGTTACGTGAACTAGAGAATAAGTAGACCGCGACGGAGGTTCGAGCTCCTATCGCGGTCGGTAGCCAAAACGACAAACGGGTCAAATGTTCGAAGCTTGGGCCTACGTGTGTTTATACGCCGTATGGAGGAAAAATTGAACGCCGACTTTGAAAAACTCGCATCTCGCGCATCATTCGCCGCTCTCGCCGTCGCGCCTCCAGGCGGGAAGGAATACGAGCTCCTCTACTTGGAGGATTCGCCGGATAGAGAAGCGTGTCAAGCGCTGTCCTCTCGCGGCTGGGAGCCGGTCATTGTCTTCGGCTGGATCGAGGGCGAAGGACTCCGCTTCGAGTGCGACAAATCAATGCTCGTCTGGCCCTTGGGGACGGTTGAGCCCTTCGTCTGCACAGCCGCGCTTGAGTTCATGGCAGCGGTTACACAGAGGGACCCAGGAGAACGAGCGAAGGCGAATTGAAAAGTTTAAAGGGGCGGGCTCTGCTAGCGGGCTCTTGCGCTTGACCCTAACGCTTAGTCGTTCATACACAAGCGCACAAAAAAAATTCAATCAGACATCAGTCTGAAGAAAACGAGAAACATTTTATGGCTAACAGAAACGAACTGCTCCGGGAACGAGCGGAGCTTCAGGAAAAACTGAAGGGCTACCTTGCTCAGGGGCCTAACGCTACCGAGGTTCCTCTCATGCAACAAATGATTGAGACCACCAAACGCGAAATCAACCACTGTACGACGCGCATTGACGCAATCGGCGCGCTGACCGGGTACGGAGAGCATACGAGGCAGGAGACGGTTCTCCCTCAACCCGAAAACGCAGGAGAAGATTTCGCACTACCAACCAATGGCGGACGCGGCGGCAACTCCCGCAATTCGCTGCATAACGTCCTCCAGCACGCAACTGAGGAACAGCGGGAAGAGTTCCAAGCCTTCGCACACTACATCCGTAGTGGCGTGATGGCATCGGCAAACCTAACTCCAAGTGGGGACGCTGGAGCGCTGATTCCGCGCTTCGTGGCCTCTGCGATGGAGCATAACTATAGTCAGTTCTCGCCTGTCGCGGACAATTCCAGACGCTTCCCAACCGATACCGGCGCGGACACAGTCTTCCCTGTTCTCTCTGATTCCGAAAGCGGAGAACAGATTGACGGCGCCGCATTGACGGGAGCGGATGCAACCGTCTCCGGCGATACGCCGCCAACCACGTTGACCGGTCCGACGCTGAAGGCTTACAAGATCAGCTCGAAGCCTGTTTACATTCCCCGCGAGACGTTTACCGACAGCGATATCAACATCATTGAAGAAGTTGTCGGGGCCCTTTCTCGCTCGCATCATCCGTTTTGAAAACTTGCGTTTCACCCGCGGAACCGGAAGCGGACAGGCGCAAGGCTTTCTGACGGCGTGCTCGGCCTACGAAGGCTTCGATACGCTGGACCTGGACGTTTGTCTGGACTTGGCGTACGCGCTCTCGCCTCTCTACCGGCCACGCGGAGCCTACATGATGAGCGACACAACCGCGAAGTATCTGCGCAAGCTGAATACGGGCATCAGCGGGGACAAGCGGAAACTGTGGGCCGATGCGGACTTCACAAAGGGAACGCCGCCGACACTCCACGGTTATCCCGTCATCATCAACAACGACATGTCTGACGTAGAGGCTAATGGTCTCTATTTCACAGGCATCAGCAGCCCTGTGGCTTTTGGAGACTTCAGCAAGTTCGTTGTCCGCCAAGCTGAGAACAATTCAACCCTTCCTGTATCGCTATCAAGTTCCCGCGAAAGATGGCGTGGGCGTGATTGCGTTTCGACGGAGCGACTCGAAGTTGATCGTTCCTGAAGCGATTGTTCGCCTGGCACCTTCGGGCAGCTAGACAGTCGCGGCGGTCGGGGAACGCTGCGTTTAACTCGGCTCGGTCTCTTCGTTCTCGGGGAACCGATTGGAACCGCAAGAGACCGGGCCTTCTTTTTCAAAGTTTTTCGCGGGACGTTTATTAACCCCTAATAGGTTGGGTCTGTGCGAGGGCCCGCGAATCTCAGAATCATTCCCTCGTACGGAATGAACCTATCGCGTCTCCAATGCGTACGCGTTCCTGCAAAGCGCTGGACAACGGCTGTAGCCGAAATCGGGAGCGTCAGACATGGCGCTCCCAATCAAAAAGGTGAAGCGGCAAGTTTCGACGGTACTAACATGACATTTGACCTTAAATCTGAGCTACCTTATCTCGCGCAAGGCCCGCTCGCTGAAGCCTTCGCGGAGCAATCCAGAGATTTCGCTTTCTTATTCGACCGCGGAACCTTCGCGGCTTGGGTCGGATCGCGCTGGAGCATTGGCGACCCCGACAATCTTCTGCTGAAACGCGCGGTCAATGCGTATCTCGGCGGATTGTTCACCAGTTACCCGGAGCCAAGGGGAAAAAATGATTACCGACGCGTCTTGCTGGATTCGCGATTCCGCTCAAGGCGTCATCGACCAGGTCAAGCCGCTTCTACCCGCATGGAAGTTTGCGGAAGAGTTTGACCGTGACCCTCTTTTGTTGGGCGTGCCTGGAAATCAAGTCCTCGATTTGAGGACGGGGACGTTACGGGCGATGCTAAGAGAAGATCGCGTCACGAAGCGTACAGCCGTAGCGCCGAACTCCGAATGCAAGCCCGTGCGCTTCTTAAGATTTCTTGAGGAAATCACGCTCGGCGATTCCGACTTATCCGCCTACCTGATGCGCTTTTGCGGCTACGTGCTTACCGGGTCCACAAAAGAGCATTGCCTTCCGTTCTGGTTTGGGACCGGAGCCAACGGCAAGGGAACGCTCATAAACGTGCTCCAGGGAGTCATGGGATGGGAGTACGGGACTGTACTGAGGATGTCGAATCTGAGCCGAAAAGAGAAAGAAGACGATGGTCAGAGGCGGATTATCGCGAAGCTATGCGGAGCTCGTCTCGCTACCGCAAACGAAGGCAACGCCAAAGTCCAACTAGACATGGCCCTCTTAAAGAATCTTGCGAGTAGTGACTTGCTTGCCGGAGCTCATCTGTACGAGCGCGAGTTCACTTTCCAGCCTTCGCACAAGCTCATTATAGCGACCAATCACAAGCCAGAACTGGAAGTAGACAATGCGGCTCGGAAGACGGGTACATCTGGTCCCCTTTGATGCTGAATTTTCCGGCTCCAAAGAAGACAAGGGCTTGGAGGAAGCGCTTAAGAAAGAAGCGCCGGGAATTATGTCGCTGATGGTTCAAGCTTCCCTGGAGTGGCAAGCCATCGGACTCGCTCCGCCTGCCCGCGTGTCCCAAGCCACTCGGCGATTGTTTGAAGAACTGGACCCAATAGGACGGTTTGCTGCGGAGTGCCTTGTCGAAGGACCCGAAGCCTTCCTGACAACGGATGAGCTTTCCGTGGCCTACGCAACGTTTCTGCATGAGAACGATTCCGTGGACAACTCGGACCATCGGACGTTGGTGGGCCGGTTGAAATCGTTGCCGGGAGTCAAGCAAGTGACGCGGGTTGGCCCGGACGGTGTACGCCGCCGTGGGATTGTGGGACGCAAGCTGAAGGTCCCAGAAATCGACACGCGTCACACATAGGTCCCTATCTTTTAGTAGATAGACGATGTGATTTGGTGTGAATGGGTATCTATAGAAAAGCTACTACTACACATGTGATCCGTGTCGATCACGGACTAAAGGGAGGATGTATGGCGTATTTCAAGCACAACAACGGGCAGCCGAAGAAGCAATCGCAAAAGAAACCGCCGAAACGAGCGCCGGAAGTTGCCGTACCCATACCTACACCGGCTCTACAGCATGAGCTGAACTACGTCGATGGCATGGGCGGAATTGAGCAAGCGCTGGATTGTATTGCGCAGGGCGCTTAGCCGCCTGCCTGACAGGACGCACGTTATTAATGTCTCTGAGCAGCAGGAGGAAGAGAGCTCTCCTATCAGGTTGACGTTGGACGAGAACGACTCCGCCGACACCATGGGCCGCATAGTAACGGCTTTCGAGCGCATTGCAGACTCGCTCGCAAAGCTAGCAGGATTGTCCTCGTCCGCGCCTTGAGTATTGGCAGGAGCAAGAAGAATACATGCCGCGCTACAGGGATTCGGTTAGCGACAATGGAGCGCCTGGACCTAACGCGAAAGTGACGGAGCTTCAGAAGCGCTTCAATACCGTAGGGTAGACGTATGGATTAGGCAGTTAAGAAATCATTTCGCGGACGCCGACTGCCGCGAGGGTGTACCCGGCGCATTTCGGGATTGTTTGGTTCCGAAAGCCGAGTAATTTTTCGAAAGAGGTCTCTCGGCAGAGTGGTCCTCATTGGCCCGGAACTTCTGCATCATCCATGCATGAAGGTATTGGATGAGTAGGCAGAGCTCGTCATCGTTGAGCTGAATGTTTTCCATGGGCCGACAGCATACGCTTCGAGGCTGCGCGATGGAACGACTCGGCGGGAATGAGCATTACTTTAGTTTGGCGGGATTCACGCTCTTTGCGGAGGGCGCTTTCGCGGGGGTTGAAGGCAGTCATGAAATTTAAATTTGGCAAGGAGGTAGTCTTGGCTCCGGTTGGATCAACGGCGAATTTGGCGGGAGTAAAGAACTTCGTGCCGCATCTCTCGCACGCTGCCAGGTCAGGGACCTTTCGGACGTGTCGAAGAATTACTAGCCGTTGTTCAGCCATGGCGTAAAAGAAGGGACTGTGGGGTTAAAAAGCTTTCTCGTCCTTGCGTGAAACCGGTACAGATTGTTCCCAATCGCCGGACTTGCATTTGTGCGAAAGGAATTTGTTAAAGAGGTATTGCTCCGCTTTCAGTGCGTCCGAAGTAAACCTCGGATCCGTGAAAAATTTGGTCCCGCATATTTTACAGCCCGCCATAGTCGGGACGCTCTTGGAGGTGTGGAGGATGACGAACCAGTTTTGCCCCATAGCGATAGTAGTCTTGCATCGACGGATACATCCCGCTATCGGCCGAAGGTCTCATTTTCTGTTTTTGGGCAGCGTACCCTTCAAACGATGGGAACTAGCGCATCGACAAAGCTGTTTTTTGTCGCGGAATTAGCCTTTTAAAATGTGTTAGATAGAGACCGCCAAAAACCGCCTTACTCATTAGAGCCCGTCACGGCTTCCTGGATTTCGAAGACGTACCTGAGAGTAGGGAATTCTAGAAACACACGGCAATCTAGGTACTAAAAAGTTACCTTTTTCGTAAATTGTTGATGTATGTAAAGTTACGAAACTACGGGCTCGCAAGTGCTTCTCCTCTAGAGATTTAGACCACCCTCCCCGTGCGGTGTTCTCTGCCCTCCACAAGGAACTCGCGTCCTACACAAGTACTCCATAAAGAGAACCTATAAATGTGTACGCACAAAAAGCTGGCACAGCGCTGTCAATCGCAAAGACCTTTGGAATCTTCGATGTAGTGGCACTTAGCGGCACATCTCCACAGCACGCAGTAAGCCAAGATTTTTTCATTCACGCTAGGTTTTCCACGAATGCGCGATTCATTCACAAGTCGTTTGCGGGTAGGCTCGGGCTGAAGGTGAGCACATATGGAGCCGGTCTTCCGACTGTTTATTGATGAGGTTGGTCATGGGAGCATGAAGTTCTCCGATCATCCCAACGAGCGCTATCTGAGTCTGACAGGCGCAATCATGCGGATTACAAACGAATCGGGCCAATTTACGGACGAATTGAACAAACTAAGAGCCGAAATTTTCGGGAACACCGAGGTCATCCTGCATCGGACTGACATCATTAAGAAGGAAGCTCCGTTTGATTGCCTGGCGGATCCAGCGAGGTGCGCTGAATTTGATGCTGCGATATTGAAACTCTTAGATGAAAGCAGCTATCGGGTCATCACAGTCGTAATCGACAAGAAGGAGCACAAGAACCGCTATCGCGTATGGCAGGCTTACCCCTATCACTATTGTCTTATGGCGTTGATGGAGCGCTATGTGACGTGGCTTCTAGGAACTGGTTTTAGCGGGGATGTGATGGCCGAATCCAGGGGCGAAAAAGATAATCGAAAATTGCAAGAGTCATATTCGAGGCTCTACACGAAGGGTACGGACTGGGTAGGATTCAAGGACTTTCAAAAAACACTTTCGACCAAAGAGCTCAAGATCAAGGATAAGAAGGCGAATATTTCGGGACTTCAACTGACTGACATAATCGCCAATCCATCCATGTGGTCGATGATCTGCGAAAAGACATCTACGGAAATGAACTCCCCCTTCGGCATTCAGGTTGTGGACATTCTGAAGCGGGCTAAATATCGAAGGAAGTACAACGGGCAAATAGCCGGAATCGGGACAAAATGGTTGCCCTAAAAACTACCGGCCCTCAACTGGGGCCGGGCGACCATCAGGTCCTCCTCCGTTCATCACGGATTACTCCTATGATGCACACATCCTTTAGTGTGATTCAACAAGAGAATTGTTATTAGAATCAACGCGTTGATCCCTGTTGATAACCTGGGCGAAATAGCGCGAGAACGCCGTCCACCCTTGTAAGCATTCTGTGCTAATTTGTGCTACCGAAGTCGATTTCTCCGACATCTCGGCATTCTAGGATATTTATAGAATCTATAACTTACAGATTCTATTAGGGCTGGTTTCGGTTCGATTCCGACCCGCGCCTCCAAATCCTCAGCGGCCTTTGAAGAGCTGTCACCCATCTCCTCGCCTCCCCGGCTCTTTCTTCTCAATCGTAGGTCCGAGGACGAACCAACGTCAGGGATTAGTCTGAATTATCGCAACGGAACCAAGCGACCCGGCCGAAGGGACTATGAGAGGCAAAGTCTGGTAGAGGGGTGAGATGAGTGCCCGAAGCAGGAGGTGCGCTCTGCATCCAAGAAGGATCGTATCGAACCTCTTGCCCTACATCAGTCCAAGAGCATTCGAGATGATTTCCTTCCGCAGTTTTCCAGGCGGAGTGCATTCCTTTCTCTTCTTCGGACATCATGTCCCCTCGGTGTGACAAATTCCACAGAATTCGCGCTGGCGTCTGTAAAAATCGACATTTCCTTAATGAGTCACGGGGAGCTGGCTACTCTTCCTCTGCTGTCCGAATCCTTGATCAGAACGCGTGTACTTCTGTGTTAGGGCGTTCGCCCAATTGCGGAGTTATCTGGTTTATTTTAAAAGGGTTCACCACGCTTTATCCGGGCGTCTCTCTACCGTCTTCAGTTTGAGAGTGTTCGGTTGTTTTTGTCCTCTGGCCATTCCTTGCTGATTCTAAAAACTTCTTGGAGGGTTTGTAGTTATGACGCGATTCCCCCTGATCACGTGCGCACTCGTAGCGCTCGCATTCGGCCCAGGTATTTTGCGTGCACAGAGTGTTGATGGTGCTTCTGAAAAAGCTGTCGCCGTTGCCATCACCCCCGACAATACGTCCGTGGCGTCTTCGGAGGCCGTGCAATTCACTGCTCTGGTTAAAAATACTTCCCAAGTCGCAGTGACGTGGTCTGCGTCCGAAGGCACCATCTCTCGAAGCGGCTTTTACCATGCGCCGAGGGTCAGCAAGTCTACTGTTGTCCGCATTACCGCGACCAGTGTCGCTGATCCTTCCAAGTTCGCCGCGGCATCCTTGATGATCAAGCCCGCGCAACATTCCGCGGTTGCCAAGACGCAATCTGCAGGTGGAAACGTGGTGCAGTTGTCATTTTTTGGATCCGACTTCAACGGCGGCGCTTGGCCTCCGACCGATGGACAGAACCAAATGGCAACTTTGGGTAGCATCCGGCTGTGGGATGACGGTGTGAAATGGGCACACATCGAAACATCCAACGGCGTCTACAACTGGTCCAAGCTCGACAACTGGATCAGCAAGGCACAAGCGCAGCAGATGGACGTTCTGTACACCATCGGCGACACTCCACAGTGGGCAGGCAAGATTCCGGCTAAGCGTCCGTGTGGCTCAAGCGGCCCGTACAGTTGTTCTGCACCTACGGACGTCAATTCCGACGGCACCGGCAGCGACGCGAAGTTCTCCGCATTCATCACCGCCTTGGTCACCCGTTACAAAGGACAAATTGCCTTCTACGAACTCTGGAACGAGGCAGATTGCACTTGCTACTTTGCTGGAACGACAGCGCAGATCGTGCGTATGGGGAAAGATGCGGCCGCGATAATCCGATCAATCGATCCTGCCGCGAAGATCATCAGCCCGTCCGCTCACGGTCCGACGATGAAGACCTTTTTCGACAATTATGTTGCGGCCGGGGGCGCAGCCAACTTCGACATCGTAAATGCTCACCTGCGCGGCTCGAAAAATCCCCCGAATTCCTCCCCCGAGGCGTTCCTCACGATGTACGACGACGTCACTGCGGAAACCGCGAAAGTTGGCTTGTCCAATCTTCCGGTTTGGGATGACGAGCACGGCGTCAGGAAGGGTGAGGTGACCGATCCCGACATGCTGACGGGATACACGGCGAGATCCCTCATTCTGCGGGCCGCCGTTGGAATTCAACGACAATATGTCTACAGCTGGGACAGCAACCCGCCATACGGAATGCAGGGCAGTGATTCTGGTACAGCGTGGGATGTCGTTGCAGGCTGGCTCATCGGCCACAGCATCAGTCCCTGCGTTGCCAGCGGAACTGTATATACGTGCGCGGTAGACAACGGCCAGATCGTTTGGGATACGGCTCAGTCGTGCAACCGCGGCTCCTGTTCCACTTCGAACTACTCATATCCTTCGAACTACTTTATGCAGACAGACTTGACGGGGACCAAGTCCTCGCTGACGGGCAGTACCGTGAAAATCGGTTACAAGCCGATCTTCCTGACTGCTGAGTGAACTATTCCCTCCGCTATCAGGGCGCGGTGTGCAGTGCCGCCTGAACTACCGGCAGGGCATACTGCGCCGAAGCGGACTGGGCTGCCAACTTCATTCTCTCTTTAGTGTTCTTGAGTTCGGCGATGGCCTCTTTCTGTTGCGCCGGTTTGTGGACGTCGAATGACTCATCGAGAACGTGATCCGCAATGATGAGGCAATCAGCGTCGTTGAGTTCTTGCAGCTTAGCCAGCGTCAAGGCCGCGCCATACTCGTGGACAGCCTGCGGCAGTTGCCCCTGCCGGGCTCGTATGAGAGCCAGTTGACAGTGTGCTGCACTGTCGTCTGATTTGATGCGCACGGCCGCCTCGTACGCAGAAGCGGCGTCGGCGTAGTCGCCCACATTCCGCAACTCGTTCGCCAGCCACTGATATGCAAACATCTGCGAATATCCGCGTTCGAGGTCGGAGCCGCTGAGCTTTGCGACTTTGTTGTATTCATCGAAGGCCGGGGCCCGATGGCCTTCGTGAACCAGTGCGTGCGCCAATTTCAGGTGAGCTTCAACGTAGGTTGAGCGAAGCTGCGCCGCGCTCTGGTACTGCTCGATTGCGGCTTTCCAATCACCCTTCTTCTCGAGTAGGGATCCCAGTTGCACAAGAGCAAATGGGAGTGAATCTGAGTTTCGATTTCCTTCGACTGCGGCTTGGATCTGTGCGATACCCGCATCCAGGTCCTCCGATTGAGCTAGTTCCAAGCCTTGGTTGACAAGAATCAGGACATCGCCGGGAGCGAACTTCAGCGCCTCTTTATATTCCTGCATGGCATCGGGGTGCATATGCCGGTGAGCCAAGGCGAGGCTCTTTTTTACGTGAACAATCGCCCGATTCCGGTCTCGAGTCTCAGTCGCCAGAAACTTGTCATACTCAGCCACGGCCTTGTCAGGATCGCCGGTGTCATCCAAGGCCTCTCCGAGTTCGAGCTGTGCCTGCCGAAAGCCTTTCTTAACTAACTCTCGATAAATTTCGACGGCTTTTTCCCGATCACCATTCAGATAATGGGCCTGAGCCAGGTGGTATCGGACCTCAAGCGAACTACGATCACTTGACCACACATCCCGGTAACACTCGATCGCTTCCTGGTAGCGACGGGTGGCGGCGAATCCCATGCAGAGATTCAGTTTCAAGCGGACGTCCGATGGCCGCAGGCTATGCGCACGGCTAAGTTGGGCCAGCCCTTCGTCGATCTGTCCGTTCTTCAGCAGCGCAACCCCTGCGAGGGTGGGATCCTCGGCGGCAACGATTTCTTGCGCCAGTTCCTTACTAGCCTGCCTCAAGCCCTCCGGTGTAGTAGGTCGGGGAGTGGTTTCCCATGGCCCTGCATCCGAGGCACGCGCTACCAAAATGAACGTTTTATCGCTCACGATAACGTCGCCTGAGACCAAGGTTTCGGTATGAAGCAGAGCGCGAAGGACTGACAGCACACGTTCGTAAGACACGCCTTTTATTTCGACAGTGATACGCGGAGGCTCTTGCACGCGCCAAAAATCTGGGACAAGGATGTTGCGCAAATCGGGCAGGCCTGTGTCCGACGATCGCAAGCCCGTGTCCTGCTGGTCCTTTTCGATTCCAGTGCGGATCGACTTCAAGCCATCCTGCACAGCGTCAGCAACGATTTCCCCCGTAAAAGGCAGTTCTTTCTTGGACAACTGGAACGGTGCAATCATCGTGACCGGGGTTCGCGCATCCCAAAGTGCGTAAGCAGCCATGATGACGACGGCAAAGTACAACGGGTAGGACTTCAGCAACTCCCAGGAGCGAGAGGACAATTTGGCAGCAGCCGGCAGCGACTTCGAGAAAAGATTTCGGATGAGCCCCTTAGAGTTGTTTTCAACCATGACTGAACTCCTTATGCTGCGCAGCATTCTGCTTCCAATAAGAGTTAGTCGCAATAGACGGCCGCATAATCGGACCATAACTGTGTCTTAAGAGCCAATCCATTGAGGGGCATGCATTTAGCAGACAAAAGCAGATAGAGCCTTGTCCTCACGTGGTAAGCTAAACACAAATTTGGGGGTTCTAGCGTTTATGCCCCTTGCAGAGCACAACCCACCTCAATACCGTTTTGGCCCATTTGAAGTCTGCGCAGAAACAGGCGAACTTCGGAAGAACTGCCGGCGAGTTCATCTGCAACGCAAACCCTTCGAAATCCTAGCCGCCCTGTTGGAACAATCGGGTAAGTTAGTTAGCCGCGAGAGCCTGCATCAGCGGCTGTGGCCGGGAGATACTTTCGTGGATTTCGACAATGGTCTGAACACCGCGCTGAGTAAGTTGCGCGAGGCGCTGGGAGATACGGCTGAGCGACCGCGCTACATTGAGACCTTCGAGCGCCGGGGATACCGTTTCGTCGCCCAAGTGGAACAGTCGGCAATCGAGCCTGCGAATCATTTGCGTGAGATGGAAGTGGAAAGAATGCGCATCGAACCGGACGTGACTCTGGTCGAAATAGCAGGAAAGGTCGTGTATGGACCGGAATGCCGGCAAATCGAATGGCTCACCGCAGAACTCTTGAAAGAAGGGGAGAAGAAAATCGTCTTTGATATCGCGCGCGTTCGTCATCTCGATAGTAGCGGGGTGGGTATCTTCGTCATGTGCTCTGCGAAGGTGAAAGAGACAGGAGGCGAACTGCGCATTGCCGGCGCTGAAGGACACGTTAAGACTGTCTTGAAGATTACACAAGTGGACAAGATTGTTGCTGTGTATCCGAGCAAATCAGAGGCACTGGAAGGATTCGCGGGCCGGGCGGCTTAAGTAGTCCCAGTGCACTGGACGGCGGCCGACAATCCCGAAAGTTCTCTCCTTTACCGCAATTTTCAACATCAAACCTATGACCCACACGTCGTTGAATTGTCGTGGCGCGATCTTACTCGCATGTTCTGTGGTACGCCTGATTCCATCTTCACTTGCTCTTGAATGTTGTGTCTCTCGATTGACAAGCGCACACGATAGACAGGTGACGTAGCTGGCATGGACTGACGACGGGCACGATAGTGATTTTTCGAGCTTCGTCACCGCTCGGTTCGTACCCGTCCGTCAGCACTCTTGAAGCTACTCCTGGAATCTTCAGGCACAAATAGCCCCAACGTGACGGATTCGGCACTACGGTGCTATGAAAGCAGATTCACATCCTCTGGAAGTTCAGTGGACTGCGCATGCTATCCTTCGCGTTGCCCTTTCGTAAACGTTTACATCCGGGACTTCGTTCCAGCCTTGGCCAAGCGTCTCAGAGTCCGAAGTCGCCTTACGAAAGCGGCGCGACGGTGATGTCCTTTCGCAAGTGGAGAAGAGGCTTACATGAAGAATGGAAGATACTTACGGGTCCTTATTCTCGGAGTCAGCTTTTTCCTGCTGCGTGCCGGTGCCTTTGCACAATGGACACCGATGAACCCGGTGAAGAGTGTTCAACAAACATCGGACGGTGCCGTTTTCACTATGGGGTCAGGCACCTTGAAACTGCAGGTCTGCTCCGACTCAGTCGTGCATGTTCTTTATTCGCCCACGGCTGCATTTCCCAAACGCGCCGATCTCGTTGTGACCAAGGAGAACTGGCCCGTCTCGAAATTTACGATGCAGTCGAGCGACGATGCGGTCACGCTTGCCACCTCCCTGCTTAAGCTCACGGTTACGCGGAAGGATGGGGCGATCGCTTACGCTGAAGCGAGCGGCGGGCCGCTCGTGCAGGAAGCATCCCGGCGAATGACTCCCGTGAAAGTGAACGGTGAGGATACTTTCCGCGCGGAGTCTTTCATCAACATCTATGGTTCGCACGAAGGACTGTACGGCTTGGGCCAGCATCAGGCGGGCGTCTGGAATTATCGCGGTGAGTCGGTCGACATTTCGCAAGACAACACGAACATCGCCGTTCCGCTGATGGTATCGAGCAAGGGGTACGGCATTTTCTGGAACAACACCTCTCGCAGCCGCTTCAACAACCGCTTCGCCAACTATCTCTACATCAGCTCGGACGTTGCCGACGTGATCGACTATTACTTTTTCTATGGTCCTGACATCGACAAGATCATCGCGAGCTATCGGGAGCTGACTGGACAAGCGCCCCTTTTCGGCAAGTGGGCTTACGGATTCTGGCAATGCAAGAACAGATACAAGTCGCAGGAAGAAATTCTCGGAGTCGCTAAGAAATATCGCGATCTTCACATACCCGTCGATGACATCGTGCAGGACTGGTTCTGGTGGAACCGCAAGGGCGAATTCGTCTTCAATAAAAACTATCCCAACCCGAAAGGGATGATCGATCAACTTCACGCCGAGAACTTCCATCTCATGATCTCGATCTGGCCCTTCTTCGAGCCGGGATCAACGAACTACGACTACATGCAGAGCAAGGGATGGTTCGTCGACAAATTCAAGTATGCGAAGCCTCCCTTCCACACGGATGGGATGGCGGTGTATGACGCTACCAGCCCGGAGGCTCGCAAGTTCTATTGGGATCAGGTGAATAAAGGACTATTCAGCATTGGCGCGGACGCGTGGTGGATGGATACGACGGAACCGGAAACTGAAGGTCAGGAAGAAAACATCCTTCTGGGCCACAAAGTCGCAGCGGGAAGTGGCGATCGTGTGCTGAACGCGTATCCTCTACTCGATACGCAGGCTGTGTATCAAGGGCAGAGGAGTGCCTCCGACAAGAAGCGCGTGTTCATCTTGTCCCGCTCGGCTTTTGCGGGATCGCAGCGCAATGCGGTGACGGCTTGGTCCGGGGATATCAACTCAGATTGGTTTAGTTTCCGACGGCAGATTCCGGCCGGACTGAATTTCTCGCTCTCTGGAGTTCCCTACTGGACGACCGACATTGGTGGATTCGTATTCGGAAGCCCGAGCGATCCCAAGTTTCGCGAACTGTTCATTCGATGGTTCCAGTACGCGACGTTTAATCCAATCCTGCGCGTTCACGGGACTCGTAAGCCCGACGAAAATGAACTGTGGTCGTACGGCCCTGATGCCCAGAACATCCTGGTTAATTTCGATCGCCTGCGCTACCGGCTGCTTCCCTACATCTATTCTTTGGCGTGGAAAACAACGAGCGAGAGTTACACACCTATGCGGCCGCTTGTAATGGACTTCCGCAATGATGTGCGTGCCGAGAATATCGGCGACCAGTTCATGTACGGTCCCGCGTTCCTTGTGAACCCAGTCACGGAGCCGGACGCCGCGACTCGACAACTTTATTTGCCGGCATCGACCTGGTATGACTTCTGGACGGGAAGCAAGACCACAGGTGGGCAGATGATCAATGCCATCGCGCCTCTCGATCGTCTTCCACTCTATGTGCGCGCGGGATCGATCGTGCCCCTTGGCCCTGAACAGGAATGGTCGACTGAGAAGGCGGCCGATCCGATCGAGCTGAGGATTTACGGTGGTGCCGACGGAGACTTCTCCCTATACGAAGATGAGAACGATGGATACAACTACGAAAAGGGAGCGTACTCGACGATCCCGCTTCACTGGGACGATAATGCGCACACACTGACCATCGGCGCTCGCAAAGGGCAGTTCCCCGGGATGTTAGAGCGGCGAAACTTCCGCGTGGTGTTCGTTTGCGAGAACCACGGCATCGGCGAAAGTCCTTCGGACCAGGCTGACAAAGTGGTCGAATACTCGGGCCAACCGGTCACCGTCGCCCCTTAGATAGAACTAATTAACTTTTGCTTGACACTGCAGTCGCTTCGGCGCAATATGGCGGTAGACGACATGTCGCCAAAAGACATAATGGACGATCTGCCACTGACGGAGCCCGTTTTGCTCATTCTTCTGAGCCTGGCGGAAGAACCGCGCCATGGATATTCAATCCTTAAAGATGTTGAACGAATCAGCAATGGGCGCGTTGTGATGAGCACAGGGACATCTGTATGGCGCCCTTCGACGTCTTCTCGATGATGAGTGGATCGAGCGTTTTGACGAGAAGGAAGTCTCCCGAGGACGGCAAGCCTACCGCCTTACAGCTGCTGGTCGCCGCAATCTGCAGGTCGAGGTCGATCGCATGAGGCACCTGACAAAGCTGGCCGCACTGCGGGTCGCCGCCTCGGAAAGGTGAACGATGTTCGGGCTATACGGCGTTCTGCTACGCTCTATCCGGCGGAGTATCGGCAACAGTTCGCCGATGAAATGTTCGATGTATTCGAGGATGCGCGAGCGGAAATCAGAAGCAGCTCCACGATCGCGCGTGCCGTGTTCTATGGTCGTGAAATAACAGGGCTTGCGAAAGGCGCACTCCGCGAACATCTACGGAGTGCTCTTCCCGGGACATGCAACCCTATCGTTCTCCCCAAGGAGGTTGACCATGCGAAGCGAATTTCGTTTCCCTAAATCAACGCCCGTCTTGATGATGATCATTCTTGCTGGAATCGTTCTGGCGCTCGAGAAAGCTAGAGTGATTCAGGCCTCTTTCTCCAATGGAAATCCGCCTGTTGTGCCCGATGGAGGCATCGCATCTGACCTTTTTCCCGACGCTCGCGCTCCTGATGGTAATTTTCTACGCCGGAGGACTCGTCGGTTGGGCCATTCTTTTTGCACTACGTCGGTCCGGCGTTCACCGCTTGGACGATCTAGCGGGATCAGCCAGAAGTAGATCGCTCGCCT
Organism: uncultured Acidobacteriota bacterium; assembly: GCA_963712365.1. Taxonomy (GTDB): domain Bacteria; phylum Acidobacteriota; class Terriglobia; order Terriglobales; family Acidobacteriaceae; genus Sulfotelmatobacter. Next base: position 711,826 of record CAVQHO010000011.1, on the reverse strand, counting down.
TTCGCGCAAGACTTGTTGTGAAGTGCACCTGCCTGTAAACTCAGCAGCGCTACGGAGCACTTCACAACCCTTATGCAATTTCGACGAAGCTGTATCTCAGCCTTGTTGTTGACATCAGCCTTTCTTTCTCAAGCACAAAACACCAGGCTTTCCGAAGCCGTCTCCGATTATGTGAAGAAGGAGATGCAGGCTCAGCACATCCCGGGCCTGTCGTTGCTCGTTGCAAAGGACGGCAAGATTATTCGGGCCGAGGGTTTTGGGCTTTCGAACGTAGAGCTTCAGGTTGCCGCAAAGCCTGAAACGATCTTTCAGTCCGGGTCCGTGGGAAAACAGTTCACGGCAACCGCGGTGATGATGTTGGTGGAAAGCGGCAAGGTCGGCCTTGATGATCCGCTTACCAAGTATTTTCCCGACGCTCCTCCGACATGGAAGGAAGTGACGGTACGCGAACTCCTCAGCCACACTGGCGGATTTGGCGACTATCCGAAGGTTTTTAATTTTCGCAAAGACTGGACCGAAGCCGAACTGATCAAACTAGTCGAAGGCATACCTTTTGCGTATCCACCCGGAACGAAGTGGGCATATAGCAATCTCGGCTATCTCACTCTCGGCGTCTTGATTCACCGCGTGACTGGTGAGTTCTACGGCGACTTTCTACAAGAGCGAATTTTCCGGCCGTTGGGGATGACGTCGACGCGCATCATCAACGAAGCTGACATCATTCCCAACCGAGCGGCCGGATATCGTCTGAAAAAGGACGAACTGAAGAATCAGGAATGGGTCGCTCCTGCCATCAACACGACGGCGGATGGAAGCCTCTACTTTTCGGTGATCGACCTCGCGAAGTGGGACGCCGCGCTATATACGGAGCAACTGCTCAAGCGATCGAGCTTCGATTTGATGTGGACCCCAGTCAAACTGAAGGATGGAAGCGTCAATAAGGGTGGATATGGCTTCGGATGGTTCATCGAAGAGAGAGATGGCCATCACTGTGTTCATCACGACGGGTCGTGGCAGGGATTTGAAACAGCGATTGATCGCTACGTCAACGACCGCCTGACCGTGATCGTCTTGACGAATCTGGCGGGCGCAAACCCCGGGAAAATCACGCGCCACGTTGCTGAAATGTACCTCGCCGACAAATAGCCGTGTGCTTCATGCGGCTGTTTGGCTCACTGTTTGCCGTGCTTCCACCAACATTCGCATGCCGAACTTCGGGCGCAGGGTGATGAGAGGTTCTGGTTCAACGCGGTGTCCAGGAGCCAACTTTAGCTTCCATTTCTGGCCGAGAGTCGCGAGAACCAGGACGCCTTCCATCCACGCGAACGATTCTCCAATGCACTGACGAAATCCTGCACCGAACGGGAAATATGTGAACTTCGCGCGTCGCGCTTTGTTCTGCGGCGTAAAACGCTCTGGGTCGAAACGCAGAGGATCGGGGAAAAAACGCGCGTCTCGGTGGGTGATAAATTGGCTGATCAATACTGTTGTTTTCGCAGGCAGCGAATACTCGCCTAACTGGAAATCATTGCGCGCGTAACGCCCCATGGCCCATGCCGGGGGGTACAGCCGCATCGATTCCGCAAAAACCATCTCCACGTAGCGAAGGCGTGGCACGTCGTCGAAACCAGGGGTTCGGCCGTTCAGTTCGCCATCGATCTCTTCATGAAAGCGGCGTTCACAATCTGGATTTTGCGAAAGCAAATACCATGTCCATGAAAGTGCGTTGGCCACCGTTTCGTAGCCAGCTAGAAAGATGGTGATGACCTGATCACGGAGCGACCGTTCAGACGCAGCAGTCCGCTCAGTAGACGCGGCGAGCATCATATCGAGGAGGCTGCCGCCGTTATGGCCGTCCCTTCGATGCGATTCGATCATTCGATAAACAACGGCGTCGATACGTTTTCGAGCGCGCACGAATGCGGCCAGCCCTGGCGGACGAACGTGAACCAGCCACTCCGCCGCGGGAAGCATGACCAGGAAATTGTAAAGTCCCATGATGCGATTGATTGCGTCGGCTAACTCGTCCACCTCATCGCGGAGATCGGTGGCGAACAGGGTGCCGGCCACTACGTTCAGCGTCAGGTGCATCATGTCGATGGCGATGTCCCGCCGCTCTCCGTCCCCCCAACCGTCGCGCACGCTGACAGCTTCCCGCACGATTGCGTTCGCGTACTCCGGGATTCGTTGCCGATGAAATGCCGGCTGGGCTGTTTGTCGCTGTACGCGGTGCTCGGCGCCCTCGCTTGTAATCATGCCCCGGCCCAGCAGCATCTTGGTGCGTTGAACCGTGCGTTCTTTAATGAAGTTATCGTTTTGAACGACGAGAATTTCGCGGATGAAGTCGGGATGATTCAAGAAAACGATGTGATGCCAGCCAAGTTTGTAGTGCGCGATGTCACCGTATTCCTCAACGAGGTGCTGGAAGAGGAAAATCGGGTTCGCGGGACGAAACTTACGAAACGCAAACCAGAGCAGATTTCGCTGAAATCCGGGCGGGTAGTGATATTGCCCCGATGTGGAGGGTTTGCTCACACCGTTGCGGACAGCCGTTGCCATCTTGTTAGTGTAAACCGCGCGACTACGTTAAACGCTTAGGCGCCCGAACCACTTTGGGATAGGAATTTCCTGGCGCGAAAAACTTCGGCCCGCGTATTTCTTCTCAATCCTGCGTTCGCGACTCCACCTCGCGCTTTGCGCGACCCCGGACGGATCCGTTCGGGCTACATAGCTGCTACGATGTCGGCTGTTCGCGCTTTTGCAGTTGATCCAATTCCGCTATCACTTCCCCGCTGTGGCGGGCGGGATCGACACTGGTGTAGACCTTCGCGATCTTGCCGTTTGGATCGATGACAAAGGTATGCCGGGCGGCAAACTTCACCACCCCCAGATTGGTGAGAGATCCGTAGGCCTCCGATACTTTGCGATCGGTATCCGCGAGCAATTTGAAGTTGAGGCCCTCTTTTGCGCAGAACTTCTTGTGTGAGTCGATGTCGTCCACGCTGACGCCCAAAACCACGGCGTTACGCTCCGCGAACTTAGACTGATCGGCCTGGAAGTTGTGCGCTTCGCGGGTGCAACCCGCAGTCTGGTCCTTCGGATAGAAATAGAGCACCAGCCACTTGCCGCGGTAGTCTTTCAGGCTGACCGTCGATCCTTCTTGTGAAGGCAGCGTGAAGTCCGGAGCGAGGGACCCTTCCACTGGAGTCACCGACCTCGACAGCAGACGCGGAACCATCAGGATTGCCGCGATCACGACCAGCGCTACCAGCACGATTCTTATCATGGAGCTCTCCTGCCATTAGGATTCTAAACGTAGTTTGTACTCGTTGGCTCGAGTGAGCCTTCAGGCGGTTGATGGGATCAACCACGATCGGATCAACCACTAAAGACACCAGGTTTCACGAAGGAAAGCCAACTTCCCTCTTCTTTCGCGGTGAAGCGCTTCACGCTGCCCAAAAAACGGCGCGCTTCCATTATGATGGACTATTGCGCATTCCTCGACGGAGAAACCAGACGTGGCTCAGACCGAAACAGACGGCCTAGAAGTGTTGGAAACCAGGGAGTGGGTAGATTCCCTGGATTATGTGCTCTCGCACGGAGGCCCCAACCGGGCTGGCCGTCTCCTGCAACAATTGGCGCTGCACGCCCGTCGTGAAGGCGGCATCAACCTGCCTTTTACGGCAACCACGCCGTACCAGAACACTATTCCGGTTCGCCAGCAGCCTCCATTTCCAGGAAGCCAGGAGATGGAACGGCGCATCAAGAGCCTCGTCCGTTGGAATGCTTTGGCGATGGTGGTGCGCGCCAACAAGATCCAGGAAGGCATCGGCGGACATATTTCTACCTTCGCCTCGGCCGCGACCTTGTACGAGGTAGCGTTTAATCACTTCTTCCGGGCGCAGACTGAAAATGGCGATCGCGACGTAGTTTATTTCCAGGGCCATGCGGCACCTGGAATTTACTCGCGCGCCTTCCTCGAAGGCCGCATATCCGAGGAAAAGCTGCAAAACTTCCGCCGCGAACTGAAGGATGGAGGCGGCCTGTGCTCGTACCCGCATCCGTGGCTGATGCCGGACTTCTGGGAGTTCCCAACCGTCTCGATGGGCCTTGGGCCGATTCAGGCGATCTATCACGCGCGCTTCATCAAGTACCTCGAGAACCGCGGATTGAAGCCGTCCACCGGCGGCAAGGTCTGGGCATTTCTGGGTGATGGCGAGATGGACGAACCGGAATCGCTCGGCTCGATCACCCTGGCCTCGCGCGAGAAGCTCGACAATCTGATTTTCGTCGTGAACTGCAACCTACAAAGGCTCGACGGCCCGGTGCGCGGCAACGGCAAGATCATTCAGGAACTGGAAGCGATCTTCCGCGGAGCCGGTTGGAACGTTATCAAGGTGGTTTGGGGTTCCGATTGGGACAGCCTGATTCAGCACGATCGTGACGGTCTGCTGGTACGGCGACTCGGCGAAATCAGCGACGGACAATATCAGAAATACTTTGTCGAGAGCGGAGCGTACTTCCGGCAGAATCTTTTTGGCAGCGATCCTCGGCTGCTCAAGATGGTCGAGCATCTGTCGGATGATCAGCTGGCGCGAATGCGGCTGGGCGGACACGACCCGATCAAGGTACATGCTGCTTATCGAGCTGCCTTCGATCACACAGGAGCACCCAGCATCATCCTCGCAAAGACCATTAAAGGTTACGGACTGGGCGAGGCGGGTGAAGGCAAGAACATCACTCACCAGCAGAAGAAGCTGAATGAAGACGAGTTGGAAATGTTCCGCTCGCGCTTCGGCATTCCGATCCCAGACGACGAACTGCACCAGGCTCCGTTCTATCGGCCGGCTGACGACAGCGCCGAAATCAAGTACATGCAGGATCGGCGTCAACAACTCGGCGGATACATGCCGCAGCGCAAAATGCGCGCGACTCCTCTGCAGGCGTTCCCTGACGCGCACTTCGAGGAGTTCAACAAGGGCACCGACGGCCGCGAAGTTTCCACGACGATGGTCTTCGTGCGGCTGCTGGCCAAGCTGCTGCGCGACCCCGAACTCGGAAAGTACATCGTTCCGATCGTTCCTGACGAGGCCCGAACGTTCGGCATGGAAGCGCTCTTCCGTCAGGTCGGTATCTATTCCAGCGTCGGCCAGAACTACGAACCTGTCGACATGGACACTCTCCTTTATTACAAGGAGGCGCAGAACGGCCAGATCCTGGAAGAAGGCATCACCGAGGCGGGCTCGATGTGCTCATTCATCGCAGCCGGCACGGCCTACGCGAACCACGGGATCAACACGATTCCTTTCTTTATTTATTACTCGATGTTCGGCTTCCAGCGGATCGGAGATTTGATCTGGGCTGCGGCCGACATGCGCTGCCGCGGATTTCTCATCGGTGGAACCGCCGGACGCACGACTCTTGCCGGCGAAGGGCTTCAGCATCAGGACGGTCACAGCCACGTGCTGGCGCTGCCAGTGCCGAATCTGCATGCGTACGATCCCGCGTTCGCTTATGAAATCGGGATAATTATCCAAGACGGTATTAAGCGGATGTATATCGATCAGGAATCGATCTTCTATTACCTGACTGTGGGCAACGAACCGCTCGCGATGCCGGAGATGCCGGCAGGCGACAACATTCGCGAGGGCGTGCTGAAGGGTCTATATCGGTTCAAGGCATCGGGCAAGAGCGACTCCAAGCTGCGCGCACAACTGCTCGGCAGCGGATCGATCATGTTCGAGGTTCTCAAGGCGCAGAAGATTCTCGAAGAGAAATACGGTGTCGGCGCCGACGTCTGGAGCGTCACCAGCTACAAGGAACTTTATCGGGACGCGAACGATTGCGAGCGTTGGAATATGCTGCATCCCGGCGACACGGCAAAGACGCCGTATGTGACCCAGACGCTGAAGGATGCGCAGGGTCCATTCATCGCCGCATCCGACTACATGAAGGTGTTGCCGGAAAGTATCGGGAAGTGGGTGCCGGGACAACTTGTTTCGCTTGGCACCGACGGCTTCGGACGCAGCGAAAACCGGACGGCATTGCGCAATTTCTTCGAGGTGGATGCGAAGCACATTGTGCTGGCAACGCTGGTGGCGCTGGCCCGCGAGAAAAAGGTTGGGACCGACCTCGTGAAACGCGCCATCAAAGAACTGGGAATTGATCCGGACAAAGCGAACCCAGCGATTTCCTAACAGGCGGCAGATACGGCCGCTAACAATGAGATCCGAAAGAAGGAACATACGCGGTGATTGAATTCAAGCTTCCAGAGTTGGGAGAAAACATCGACCAGGGGGACCTCGTTCGTTTGATGGTTGCTCCCGGCGCCACGGTGAACGCCGGCCAGTCGGTCATGGAACTCGAAACCGACAAGGCCGTTGTCGAAGTACCCTCATCCGTCAGCGGAACCGTCCAGGAGATTCGAGTTAAAGAGGGCGACAAGATCAAAGTGGGCCAGGTGATTTTTACGGTTGATGGAGCGGACGGAAACTCTTCGGCGGCTCCGGCAAAACAGGAAGCGCCGGAACCTAAGAAGGCGAAAGCAGCCCCACAGAAGCCGGCCAAGAAAGAATCCGCCAAGGCCTCGCCCGCACCAGCGGCTGCTTCGGACCCTGCAACTCAGCCACCCGCTCCTGCGGCGCCTTCTGCTCCAGCGCCAATCGCTCCCGCTCCCACGACCTCCTCTGGCCCGAGCGAGTTCATGCTGCCCGAACTCGGCGAAAACATTTCGCAAGGTGACCTCGTTCGCCTGATGATCGCGCCCGGCGCAAAAGTATCTGAGGGACAGCCGGTAATGGAGTTGGAGACCGACAAAGCTGTCGTCGAAGTGCCATCTTCGGTCAGCGGAGTTGTCAAAGACATCAAAGTCAAAGAAGGCGAAAAGATCAAAGTCGGGCAGGTGATCTTTACCCTTGAAGGCGGAGCCTCGGCGGCCCCTGCCGCGCGCCCGCGCACTGCGCCTGTCGAACATGTCTCCGGACAGCACGGGGCTCGTCTGGCATTCCAGGCGGCAATTCGTGCTGAAGGTAAGACTGAGCAGCAGGCCCTGCCTCCGGATCAACCGCATGCAGCGCCTCCATCATTCAGCATGCCCGCGCAATTGGGAAAAGTAGCGGGTACCGAACATCGGCAGCCCGTTCCAGCGGCGCCTCACGTCCGCAGGTTGGCCCGTGAAATCGGGGTCGATATCTACGAAGTGAACGGCTCAGGCCCCGGCGGACGCATCAGCGAAGACGACGTAAAGGTGTACGCGAAATCGTTGCTGTCCGCGGCAAGTACCGCCGCTGCTACGCCACGTGCTGGGCATTTTGCGCAGCCGCAACTACCTGACTTCGGGAAGTGGGGCAAGATCGAACGAGTCTCGATGCGCGGTGTGCGTCGAAAGACAGCAGAGCACCTTGCGGAAGCGTGGAATACGATTCCCCACGTTACGCAACATGACCGAGCGGACATCACGGAACTGGAGCAACTGCGCAGTCGATTTGCTGCAAAAGCCGAAGAAGCCGGCGGCAAGATGACATTGACGGCGATCGCTCTAAAGGTGTGCGCGGCCGCCCTGAAAGTTTTCCCCCAGTTCAACGCCAGCATCGACATTGAAAAAGAAGAGATCGTCTATAAGCAGTACATCAATATCGGAATCGCCGCCGACACAGACCGCGGCCTTCTGGTGCCGGTAATCCGTGACGTGGACAAGAAGAATATCGTCGAGTTGGCGGTTGAATTATCTCAGCTCTCGAAGAAGGCTCGGGACAAAAAGCTAACGCCGGCCGACATGGAGGGCGGGACCTTCACGATCACGAATCTCGGCGGTATCGGCGGCGTTGGATTCACGCCTATCGTGAACTACCCGGAGGTAGCGATTCTGGGACTTTCGCGATCGCGCATGGAGCCAGAGTGGATCAACGGCAAATTTGAACCACGTCTGATTCTGCCGCTCTCACTCTCCTATGATCATCGGCTGATCGACGGGGCGGATGCCGCACGGTTCCTTCGCTGGATCGCCGAAGCGTTCGAGCAGCCATTCCTGCTTTCGGTGCAGGGATAAAAAACCATTCACCACAAAGGACACGAAGTTGCACGAAGGCATGGCAAAACTGGCTGAAATTTCCCTTCGTGTCACTTCGTGTCCTTCGTGGTAAAAACCTTTTTGAAAGCCCATGTCCGAAAATACAAACCTAAAAGTTGCAATCATCGGCGGGGGTCCCGGCGGATATGCCGCTGCATTTCTCGCGGCCGATCTCGGCCTCCACGTGACGTTGATCGATCCCGAACTAAATCCTGGCGGCGTCTGCCTCTATCGCGGCTGTATTCCCTCAAAGGCGCTGCTGCATGTGGCAAAGCTGCTCGAAGAATCGCATCAGGCGAAAGACTGGGGCATTGAATTTACAGCGCCGAAGATCGACCTGGCACGACTCCGCTCGTGGAAAGAGGGCGTGGTCAAGAAACTGACAGGGGGCCTCGGCGTGCTTTCGAAGCAGCGAAAGGTGACCTTCATTCAAGGCCGCGCAGCATTCGAGAATTCCACGTCGGTGCAAGTGACTAAGGCCGACGGGTCGCAGGAATCTCTGACCTTCGATCGTATCGTGATTGCTACCGGATCCCGCCCTGCGATTGTTCCCGCTCTAAATCTTGATACCCCGCGCATGATGGACTCGACGGGCGCTTTGAACCTCGAAGACATTCCGGGGACTTTGCTGGTTGTCGGTGGTGGATACATCGGTCTTGAACTGGGTTCGGTCTACGCCGCGCTCGGAACGCGCGTCACCGTGGTTGAAATGCTGTCTGGCCTGTTGCCCGGCGCCGATCGCGATCTCGTCCTGCCGCTGCACAAGCGTCTCGAAAAAATGTTCGACGGAATTCTGCTCAACACGACGGTCGCTTCCGTTAAAGACGAAGGCAATGGTATCCGTGCAACTTTCGAAGGACCGGAAGTGAAAGAGCGAGAGAAGGTATTCGACCGTGTGCTGGTCTCGGTGGGACGCAAGCCGAACTCGGAAATCCCGGGGCTTGAGAATACAAAAGTGAAACTCGGGAAGCGCGGATTCATCCAGGTAAACAAGCAGCTCCAGACGGATGATCCCAACATCTACGCGATCGGAGACGTGGTCGGCGAGCCTATGCTCGCGCACAAAGCTTCGCACGAAGGACGAGTCGCGGTCGAAGCCATAGCCGGCCACAAAGTCGCGTTCGAGCCAAATGCAATCCCCGCCGTCGTTTTTACCGATCCCGAGATCGCGTGGGCGGGGCTCACGGAAACTCAGGCGCAGAAGGAAAACATCGAAGTTAAAGTTGCGAAGTTTCCCTGGGCCGCTTCCGGACGCGCAATCACGCTGGATCGTCCCGAAGGCCTGACCAAACTGCTCATTGATCCAAAGACTGAACGCGTCATGGGTGTCGGGATTGTAGGTGCGGGCGCGGGTGAAATGATTGCGGAGGGGGTATTGGCGATCGAGATGGCCGCTCTCGCGAGCGACGTTGCGATGTCGATCCATCCGCATCCCACGCTGACCGAAACGGTGATGGAGTCTGCTGAGGTATTCTTCGGCACCAGCACGCATATCTACCGTCCGAAACGAGGGTGACGGATGGGCGGTGTCGATGCCCGATGCAACCCGCTCCGATACAATGATGGCTCACTCATCTACTCGTCCGTGCACTTTGTGCTCGCACAACGGTGTCCGGGAGAGAATTATGGCTTCTCTTCCTAAACTCATCCTGATTTCTGTACTCTGCCTCACTGCGAGCGCAGCATCGCCAACACAGGCCGCCTTAACGCAGGCTTTGCAGCCTACGTCCTCGACGAACGCATCCGCTGCCAATGATCCACTTGGCCGGAACACTCCCTCGAACACCGTACTCGGATTTCTTAAGGCTGCGCAGGACGGGAACTACAGCATTGCAGATCAGTACCTTCAGCTGAATGCCCGGCAGCGGCAAGCTGAAGGAGAACAGATTGCTGCCAAGCTGAAATTTGTTCTAGATCATTCCTTCAGCGGAAATCTCAACCGTTACAACCAAGCCGAGGGATCTCCGCAAGAAGGCGTTCCTTTAGGACGACAAAAGCTGGGAACCATGTCGGCTGGCGACGTAGAGATTGATCTCGACGTCGTACGCGTGACCGATCCAAGCGCCGGCAAGATATGGCTCATCTCATCCGACAGTCTTGTAAAGCTTCCCGAACTGTATGACCAGGTGCAGGCGCGTCAGGTAGAGAGCAAACTTCCCAGCCTGCTTGTGAAACATCAATTCGGCGGAATGCCGCTGTGGCAATGGGCGGCTTTGATCCTGGCGCTTCCCCTAGCCGCAGGTCTTGGATGGCTGGTGCTCGTCTTGTTGGAGCGTCCGGTCCGCTGGTGGGCGCAACGTCACGGTCAAGTAGAAGTTTCTACTTGGCGATCAGTCTCCGGTCCCGCATGGTTGATGATGGGAACGCTGGTGCATCAAGTGTGCGCCGTTTATCTGCGCATGCCGTTGTTGCCTCGTCATTACTACTACCAGGTAACTTCGATTGCGCTCATTGTCAGCGCTACCTGGCTTTTCTGGCGCGCGGTGCGCTGGTCGCTGAGAAGCGTTCGGGCGCGCGCTCTTGCCCGTGGACATGCGGGCACGGGCTCGCTCATGCTGCTGGGTGAGCGACTTCTGAAAGCCGTCATCTTTGTGGCGGGCATTCTCGCCGTCTTGGGCAGCCTGGGATTCAACATGAGCACCGCGTTGGCCGGGCTCGGTATTGGCGGCCTGGCGATCGGCTTCGGTGCTCAAAAGACGATTGAGAACTTGTTCGGCGGAGTTTCCGTACTTGGCGACGAAGTCTTCCGAGTGGGAGATGTTTGCCGCTTCGGCGACCGCACCGGCGTTGTCGAGGATATCGGACTTCGATCCACTCGCATCCGCACCGAAGAACGCACGCTGGTTGCGATTCCTAACGGCGTCGTGGCCACGATCAATCTTGAGAATCTCAGCCGCCGCGACAAGATTTTGTTCAAGACCACGCTTGGCCTGCGGCCGGAGTCCAAAGCGGATCACGTGCGATTCGTGCTTTCTGAAGTTCGGAAGCTGCTCTACAGCCACCCTAAAGTCGAAACGCAAACCGTGCGTGTTCGACTGGTCGACATTGCGGGCGCTGCTCTGAGCATGGAAATTCTGTCTTACGTCCTGACGAGGGATTTCAACGAATTCGCCGCTGTTCGCGAGGATTTGCTGTTGCGAGTCATGGACGTGATGGAAAACTCAGGCGGCGGGCTCGCACTTCCCTCTCAGACTCTGTATTTGAGCCGGGATTCAGGCGTGAAGAACGAAAAGGCTGAGACCGCTGTAAAGAAGATTTCGGAATTGCGCGATGCGAAGAAGTTGCCGTTCCCGGATTTTCATCAGGAAGAAATCTCATCGTTGAAAGGCTCGATCGAGTATCCGTCTTCGGAGTCGTCCGTACGCAAGCCGTCGGATAATCGCAGGAACGATCGCCTCGACTGATTGCTTCGCTTCTCTGTTCGACGTAATTGGACCGATCATTTGCGCTCAACAGCCCCACTCCAGCGGCGCGTCAGCCATACCAAAAACAAGTGTGTCGGACGGTAAATGCAGAGCGGCACCAGAACGAGATAACCCAGCAAATAGATTGATCCAGGCAGCGTATGTTGCTCGTGGAAAAATAGTCCTCGTGCCCAATTAACATCCAGCTCTGGCCGCCAAAAGTAGTTAATCGGAACCACGACCCAGGTCATGAGCGTTTGCAACTTCCATCCGCGACGATCGTAGCCGAGAGTTCGTATTGCCCAGAGCAGCAGGAACGGCGTCACAACGTGGAACAAGCTAAGCGATCGAATCCACAGTGGCAAATGCGGATCGAACATGTACTCCGTCCCTCCAATTAAGTGATGTCTGGTGATGAGCGTTTCAACGAGATCGAGTGTGAACAGCGTTTGAAATAGCAAAAGTCCGCACGCTACCCACGAGAAGATCAGGGCACTTTCCAGCCACAGACCGACACCGATCAGAACATTTCCGATGTCGCAGAAGAAAAGGAAATTTTGAGGTCCGTAACGGTGCCAATAAATGGGAGCCCAAACGAAGAGCCAGAGAGTCCAGGCGATCTTCAGCCAGAGAGGCACGCGCATGGCCCGTCATTGTATGCGAAGCGACGACGCTCACGATGTGCCACCGAATCACGCGGTTACGTCGGCACATGAGCGGATGGAAGCCATGGACAATGCATGGCGGGAAACTGCGGCGAACCACAGAAATCATCTTCCTTCGAATTACCAGCGTAACTTGCTGGTACTCACCCATGTACCTAGGATGGCTTTGATATGGGTTACCAAGCTCTTCTCTTCTGTCCCGATGAAAAAACAGCTCGTACAGTGACGCAGGTCCTGAACGAGCTTGAGTTCAACGTCGAGTCCTGCAACGAACCTTTCGCTGCGGTCAAGAAGCTGATGGGCCAACACTTCGACGCTGTCGTGGTGGACTGCGATAACGAGCAGAATGCCACCTTGTTGTTCAAGAGCGCGCGCACATCGACCTCAAACCAGACGTCGCTTGCCGTAGCCGTAGTGGAGGGTCAGGCAGGGGTAGCTAAGGCGTTTCGCATTGGCGCAAACCTCGTCCTGACCAAACCCATCAATATCGAGCAGGCGAAGGGAACCGTCCGCGTAGCTCGCGGGCTGCTGCGCAAGAGTGATCCGGCAAAACCCACCGCTTCTCCATCGATTTCTGCCACGAATCCGGCCGGGCCCAAGCCGGCTCCAATCAGGCCCGTGTCGCCAGTAAGACGGCCCGGCCCAATTACTCCACCGGTCGTCGCGACACCGAAATCCATTGACATCCCAACGCCCAAGGCGCCAGCAGCACCGGCATGGCCGATAGCTCCGGCTGCAAGTGCGGCGCCGCAGGATGACGAACTTCTTGACATCGACGCCCTTGAGACACCGAAGCCCGCGCCAACTCCCGCGGCCGCAGTAAAGCCAGTAGAGATTCTTGCTTCGATTCCAGAACCCAAGAAACCTGCTTTGCCCGCGATTTCAGATTCAATCTCTGCTGCGCAGAAGCCAGTAACCACCAGCGGCGCCGCCAGCGCTCCTGCGCCGGCTCGCACAGTGGAGGCGCCGGTTATCGAAAAGCCGCAAGAGAAGATTGCAGAACCGGCCGTCGCTCAGATTTCCGCAGAAAGCACACCTTCCGCACCGGCAAGCATTGTTGGCTCGGCCCCATCTTTCTCGTTCGGCGGCGCGAGCGAAGAGGCGGAATCGAAGGGTGGCAGCAAGAAAGTATTGTTGGGAGTCGTCGCTGCGGTAGTCATTGCCGCGCTAGCTTACGCCGGCTGGTCACACTTTCAGGGGCAAGGCTCGACGGCAGCTACTCCGTCAGTTTCGCCGCGCGTTACGACCCACGATGCCGCGAAACTTCCCAGCGCTCAGCCTGCGCCGGTTTCTGTGGTGCCAGCACCGGTGCCAGCACAAAAGCCGACTGCCGTGCCCGCAGCGCCAACCAGCTCGTCCACAGCACCCGCAGATTCATATCAGTCCGACGTAACGGTGCACCTTACGCCTCCTGCTTCAAAATCAATAGCATCAGCTGCGCCGGCTACAACTAAGTCGACCCCGGTGGAAGAACCGGCGGAAACTCCGCTCGTGGTCAAAGGCGGAACAGCACCTGCTTCGCGTGCGAAAGCAGCAGCCGTTGATGCGCCCGCTCCAAGCCTCATAGGAATGGCCGCTCCCGGTACGGTTACGCCGCCACCGAACTTTGTCTCCAGCTCAACCAACGGCGTTAGGCCGATGCTTCAGACTCTGAATATTTCTCAGGGCGTGTCGCAAGGTCTTGTGATCAAGAAGGTAGCTCCGACGTATCCAGCCAATGCTCTGCGGATGAGAGTCGAAGGCACAGTGCAGTTGCTGGCCACGATCTCCAAGGATGGAGATATCTCCCACATCAAGGTTTTGAGTGGCGATTCGCAGCTCAGCAAAGCGGCCACGGAAGCCGTCAAACAGTGGCGGTATAAACCATATCTGCTGAATGGCGAGCCCGTCGAAATCCAGACGCAGATCACGGTCAACTTCAAGCTGCCAAGATAAACTTCGTCAGGCCCCCAATCAGGTCAAACGTCCACATCATCTCGTTGCGTTCATGCTCGAGGATGTGGCAGTGCCACAAGTAGCCACCAGGTAAGCCGTAACGTCGCGATAATCCGCATAACCTTACAGGGATCCGGGGAGCCATGGCCTTCCATCCCAGATTCTTCTTATTTGGCGACTCCCGGGAGTTCTGTACTTCAATTGGCGAGCACTCCAATACACACCTACATCGAAGAGACGGCGATCGAGGGCTGGAAGGGCCTTGTGAAGTTGGCTCGGGAGCGACCGCGGTCAAGAAGCACGAGTGGCACTTCCAATTGTCGCGACAAGTGGAGTCCATTCTCGAACTCATCTCGCACTACGAATGCGCCGAGCAAGCCTGCAAACGCGTAAAGCCGACTAATTCCCTAATGTGGTGGTGAGACCAAAGCAGCTTGCATGCTGCTGGTTCGGATAGTGATGCCTGGTATCGGGCGATAGCACCCGTCAGTTCCGGATTTGAAGGGTTTTGGTCGGAAGAATGGAACCGGCCGAATTCAAGATGCTTAGTACGACCGGTTCCGTTTCGTTTTTTCGCTATTGGGGCTGGAGCACTTCGTCGATCACGATCTTGCCCTTCTTCTCGGCCGTGATGACTTTATGTATCGGCGCATATCCCGTCATCGTGATATCGACCACGTAGTTGCCCGGATCAATTAGCACATCCGCAGGAGAGCCCTTGTCTAGCATGTGTTGATTAACGGAAATTTGTGCGCCCTTGGGCTGGGTGCGGATGCTCAAGGTCGCCTGACCTGGCTCACCCTTGCCGCCTCCGAACAACTTCGACATCTTTCCAACGGTCTTGATGCTGTCAACGTTGCCTAGTGCGCGAAGAGCCGGAGAGAAGTTGAACGTTTGTCCTAGGACAAACTGCGCGGTCATTGTCTCGTCGATGTAGCCGGACAAGCGGACGAGAACTACATGCTGGCCCTTGTTGACACTAATCTGCGCGGGGGTCTTTGCGCCGGCATCCTTGCCGTCAATGTAAATGTTCGCTCCTTGCGGATCGCTCTTGACGACGAGCGTCGCCAGTAGCTGTGTGAGGTGAATCGTCGCCGTAGCACGATTGCCTGAGACCACCTCGATCGATCGCGAATCCGTGACGTATCCCGGCTTGCTCACGGTGACGGAGTGCTGTCCGGGTTGCAAGTCGGTCATCGCAAAGGGCGTGACCCAACTCGCATCGGTCTGACCGTCCACCTGAACTTGCGCTCCCTGAGGTGCGGAATCGACGGAGAGCTGTCCCGGAATGATCGCCGGTGCGGCCGCTACTGCCTTTTTCTTGGTGCTGCGCCCCTTCGAAGACGCGGTCGACTTCGATGTCGCGACAGGCTCGGGGGCTTCTGTCGGCTGTGGAACGGCTGCAGGTTGGGCCTCGACAGGCGCAGGCGTTGAAGCAGCAGGCCGGCTAGGCTCTTGCGTTGCCGCCTTCGGAGCGACCGTCGCGGCGGGACGACCCGAACCCGAGTCATCATCGCCAAGACTGTGAATGTATAGCGTCATGCCAATACCGATGATCAGGATCAGCGCGGCCGCTCCGGCCAGCGAATACATCATCAACTTCGGCGGAACACCTTTAATCTCTTTCATCGCCTTCTCGGCGACTTCCCGCGGTTGAATCTTCGGCTTCTCTTCTACTTGGGTCGATCCGCCCCTGAAGACAGTTGGAGGCACCGGCGCGGAAGGCAACTCCTCTACCGGCGCTGGACGCGGAGGCGGGGCTACATAGGCTTCCTTGAGCGGGGGCAATTCGGAGATGTCCGAAAAGCTAGTCCCCGAGCTGCCGCTGGGTCCGCCCTCGGCCATCATCGGATCAACCGTGATTCCGGGTGCGTCTTCTTCCTGTGGTTCAAAGGTTTCGACCGCCGGCTCGTCCAAAACTGCCGACGACATTGAAGACGACGCGTATTCCGCTGCTTCCATCGTCTGAGTGGGCAAGTTGTCCGAGGCTGCAGTGAGGTCCAGTTCTTCCATTGCGGGACTGA
This sequence comes from uncultured Acidobacteriota bacterium, assembly GCA_963712365.1. GTDB lineage: Bacteria > Acidobacteriota > Terriglobia > Terriglobales > Acidobacteriaceae > Sulfotelmatobacter. The sequence goes on along the minus strand of CAVQHO010000011.1, from coordinate 695,730 downwards.
TAGATGCCTCAGCTGATCCAACTCCCGCCGCCGCCGCAGACGCCTTCTGTACATTGATCTTTGAAACTGCTTTCGCGACCTTCTTTTCCTCGGCCTCGGGCGCAGGAGCTGCGGTCTTCTTCTCCGTCTGTTTGACGGGCGCTGATTTCGCAACCGGCGGAGTAGCTGGCTTCATCGGAGTGGCAGTCCGTTGCGATGTCGCGCTGCCTTGGCTCGGCATCTTCGACTGTGGTGCCGGTTTGGGTTGAGTCGGAGCCCTCAGTCCGCTCGGCGCCTGGGCCTTCTTCGCCGCCGTCGGCTTCGATTCCTTACATTTTTCGAGTTCGTCCAGCAATTCCCTTCCGCTCTGGAATCGCTCTGCCGCATCCTTAGCCAACGCCTTCATGATCAGGTCGCTAAGTATGGGATGAATCTTGGGATTCACATGGACCGGAGCAACAGGTGTGCTTTCGAGAATGCTCTGCCGCAGCGACTCCACGTCATCGCGATCGAATGCTTTGCGCTCAGTCACCATCTCGTAGAACATCGCTCCCAGGCTGAACAGGTTGGAACGCTCATCCAGCGCTTCACCCCGAATCTGCTCGGGCGACATATAGTGCAGGATCGACGAGAGCCCTTCGGTCGCATGATGTACGAAGTCGCCTACATTCGAAATGCCGAAGCTCAGTATTTTGACGGTTCCGTCCCACCCGCACATGATCTTGGACGGCTCAAGACTGTGGTGAAACTGCTTCTGCGAAGCGGCGTAGTCCAAGCCTCCACAGAGCTGGCGTCCGATGTCCAGCAAGTCCCAAATGGAAAATCCCTCTTTGCGCGCGAGCATCGTCGCGATACTGTTGCCCTGCACGTACTCCATCGCGGCGCAGAACTGTCCGTCGATCTCACCAGCGCCGTAAACATTGGTAATATTCGGGCTGTTGAGAACCTTCGTGGCCTCGGCCTCGGTCGATAGCGACTGCTCCAGCGCCTGGGCATGCTCTCCGAAGGCGCTCAACTGGATCGCTTTCAGGACTACAGTCTGTCCGCTCTCCAGGTCGTTCGCTTTGTAAACAATGCCCGTTGGCGATTTCGCCAATTCACTCAGAATTTCGAAGTGGCCAATTTTCGTCGACATTCTTGCTGACTCCGATCCATCGCACGCGCGTCGTTTGTAAGACAGAGCTGCGCCGGGAAACACACCGGGGATAGTACGGTTAGCTTATCTCTGGATGGTTGGCAGTTCGAGTTACCAAAGTAAGCCGCGGATGATGCGTTGCTATCCTTCCCGCAGCTACAGAAGAGACGCTTTCAGTCTGTCGGAAAGCCGTTGAATGTATTCGATAAGCTCTGGTGGCTCATGCACCTTAAACCCGATCCCGAGCAACGACAAATGAATCGTGATGCTCTCCAGGGAATGAGCGCCGGTTCGAAGCATGCAAGAATCCTGCCCCAACGCCTCAAGCACACCTGCGGATGCTGGAATTCGGCTGGCGAGGCTCTCAACAGAAGCGTGCAGGGTGACTCGAGCTCGAAAAGGGTAGGGAGACTGCGACAGGGATTTCAGAACGAACTTCGCGAAATCACCTTCTGGTGGCGTGCGCGGTTTGAAGCGCATCGAGGTCTTGGGCTTTCCGTCGATCCGATCGATCCGAAATGTGCGCCAGTCGTTGCGGCCGCTGTCCCATGCGACCAAATACCAGCGATAGCCGGTGTGAACCAGCCGGTGTGGTTCGACTGTCCGCATACTTGGCGATCCGCCGCGATCGTTGTATTTGAAGCGGATTCCTTCGTAGTCGCGGCAGGCTCCGGCAATCAAGGATAGAAGTTTCGCATCGATCGTCGGTCCGCGGGCTTCCAGGGGAACGACAAATCCATGCAGCGCTGCGACGCGATGCCGTAACCTAGGGGGCAGAACCTGCTCAAGCTTCAAGAGTGCGCGGACCGACGCCTCCTCGAGACCTGTAACTCCGCTGCTGGCCGAGGTGCGAAGGCCCAACGCCACCGATACCGCCTCATCATCATCAAGTAACAGGGGCGGCAGGTTTGCGCCCGCACCCAATTGATATCCTCCGGCGATTCCGGACGTGGAGTGCACGGGATATCCCAGGCTGCGCAACCGATCCACGTCTCGCCGCAATGTTCGTCCCGTGACCTCCAATCGCTGTGAGAGCTCGCACTCCAGACCAGTAGCGCTGGGCCTGGAAGAGCGACAGCAATTTGAGAAGCCTCGCTGAGGTCTGCAGCATGTGCTTGATTGTGCCATATGTTGAGGACCGAAATTGTCCTCAACGACTGATAGGGTTCCGATTGATGTCTGTTGAAGTTTGATAAGGAAGGATGAACAATGAAGATGACGGAGTTTTTTCTGGCTCAACTTGAGCGTGAGGTGGCCAGCACCCGTTTGGCGATGCAACGCGTACCTGAAGGGGAAAATGACTGGAAGCCGCATTCGAAGTCGATGGCTCTCGGCTATCTCGCTTCGCTGGTAGCGACGATGCCAGCGTGGATTGCGATGATGATCAATCAGGACGAATTCGACCTGAAATCTCCGCAGCCGCACAAGTTCAAGCCTCTGGAATGGCGATCGCGTACAGAATTGTTGAGTGCACTCGACAGCGCGCATGCCGATGCTCGTAAGGCTCTTGAGAGCACAACCGATGAGCATCTATTGACTCCATGGAGATTCGTGGTCGGCGGCCATGTGGCCAGTGAGAATCCTCGGCACGTCATGATCGCCGACTCAGTATTCAGCCATCTCTCCCACCATCGGGGGCAACTGACCGTCTACCTGCGGCTCAATGAGGCATCGGTCCCCGCCTTGTTTGGGCCGTCAGCGGATGAGGGGCGTTTTGACTGAAAGTAATTCGCAGCGAGGCCTGACGCAACTCTGCAACTTCGCGCATAACTTTTCGTTTCTATCTTCCGTTATAGCTGTTATGGACAAGCAGGTGTGACATTTGTCATCCGGTCGCGATGACGATCTCCACTTGTGATCCAAGCGACCGCGGACAGTATGGATAGCACCTTGGTTCCCGGATCGCAAGTGGGCCGCTAGACATGCAGAAACCAGCTCCAGTTCAGTTGTCGCTGACCAGTCAATTCGACTATGCTGTGTGGGCTTGGGCGCGCCGCCTTCCGTTCCCTGTTCACCGATTCCTCCTGGAGTACGCCGATGACGCTGACTCGATTTGTCACCAAAAATGCGTTCCGCAACAAGCGGCGTAGCATCTCTGACGGTGCTGAGCATAGCCTTTTCCCTGCTCCTGCTCACCTTCATGATGACGCTATGGCACGCTTTCTCCCTCGACGAAGGGAGTGCGGAATCGGCGCAGCGGCTGGTGGTGCGGCATCGGGTTTCTCTTACTTTTTCACTGCCGAGCTTCTACCGCGAAAAGATTCGCGCAATCCCCGGAGTCGTGGCAGTAGTTCCGGTTTCGTGGTTTGGCGGAATTTACAAAGACCAGAAGCCGGAAAACTTCTTCGCGCGATTCGGAACCGATCCGGAAGAATTCTTCAAGAGTTTCCGCGATATGCAGATGCCAGAAGATCAGGTCAAGGCATGGCAGCGCGACCGGCAGGGAGTGATCGTGGACGACACGCTCGCCACCAAGTACGGCTGGAAACTCGGCGACAGTATTCACATTCAGGGCGACATCTATCCGGTGAATCTTGACCTTTATGTGCGAGGCATCTTTCACTCGACCCCGGACAATAAGTCGATCTACTTCAATGCGAAGTATGTGGAAGAAGCCGTTTCGTTCTTCAAGGGACAGGCTGGAACATTCAGCATTCTCGCGGATTCGCCTTCGAACGTGAGCAAGATCGCAGACCGAGGTCGATGACATGTTCCGCAATTCGCCGCAGCCTACGAAAGCCGAGAGCGAGAAGGCCTTCGGCCTTGAATTTGTGGCCATGCTGGGCAACGTCAAGGCGTTCATCCTCAGCATCTGTTCGGCGGTGGTTTTCGCGACTCTTCTGGTCTCCGCAAATACCATGGCAATGTCGATTCGCGAACGGACGCGGGAAGTCGCCGTCCTCAAGACTCTGGGCTTCACCCGCCGCGGGGTCTTGGCGCTTTCGTCAGCGAGGCAGTCGCCTTATCCCTGGTGGGGGGATTGATTGGCGCAGAGCCTGGGTGCACTCATGGTGTATGGGTTTTCGCATTCGCCACAGTATGACGTTTTTTCCCACTGAAGATGACCCCGGCAATCTGGTTCAGCGGCGCTGTTTACGTCCGGACTCGTGGGATTGTTCAGCGCAGCCGTGCCCTCGTATCACGCTTCGCAAATCAACATTGTCGATGGCCTTCGCCATATCGGGTAACGGAATGACGCTGGGCAGTTTCGTGATTCGGAACGCGTTTCGCAACAAGCGGCGCAGCCTGCTGACCATGATCAGCATCAGTTTCTCGCTGTTGTTGCTGACGATGATGATCTGCATCTGGCGATCTTTCTACATCGATCAGGTCGCGCCGGAAGCAGCGCGGCGGTTGATCATTCGCGATCGAGTGTCGCTGGCTTTTTTCCTGCCGGCGTTCTACCGCGAGAAGATTCGAGCCGTCCCCGGAGTGAATGCGGTGGCGCCGCTGACGTGGTTCGGCGGCCGCTACATCGATGACCGCCCTGAGCATTTTTTCGCGCAGATGGCCACCGATCCGGACGAATATCTGAAAGTCGCTTCGGACAAGATCATTTCTCCCGATGCAAGTGAAAGCCTGGCAGCACGATCGGGCGGGAGCGATCGTCGACGTGACGCTCGCCGACAAGTACGGATGGAAGCTGGGCGATCGAGTCACGTTGCAGGCGAATATTTTCCCGATGAATCTCGATCTGACGATTCGAGGCGATTTATCACCGCGATCCTCCGCAGAACGCGCTGTACTTTAACGCCAAGTATCTGGAGGAAGCGGTCCCCTGGTTCAAGGGACAAGCGGGATGGTACGCGGCGCAGATCGATTCCGCGGATCATGTCGCCGAGGCCTCCAGAACAGATCGACGACATGTTCCACAACTCCCCGCTGCAGACCAAAACCGAGAGCGAGAAGGCTTTCCAATTGGGATTCGTCGCCTCGCTGGGAAACGTCAAGGCATTCATCCTGAGCATCTGTGGAGCCGTGGTGTTCGCCATCATGCTGGTTTCGGCCAACACCATGGCAATGTCGGTCCGCAGCCGCACGCGCGAAGTTGCCGCTTGAAGACGCTGGGTTTCACACGGCAGCAGAGTACTTTCGATTTTTGTGAGTGAAGCGGTCGCGCTGGCGCTCGCCGGAGGATTTATCGGGAGTTGGAATAGCGATTCCAGTGATTTCCGGCCTGACGCATCGTTTTCTCGGCCTGGGAATTCCGTTGAACATGCGGGTTAACGGGATCACCGCAGCGTTCGCTATTGCTGGTGGCGGTGATTCTTGGGATCGGCAAGCGGCTATTTGCCGGCATATAGAGCGTCGCGTATGAATATCGTGGACGGGTTGCGTACATCGGGTACAAAGTTGGGAACTCGAGTTCAGACGAAGAGTTCGAACTATGGCGATTCCTATCAGTTACAACATTCGCAATTTGCGGCTTCGCAAGGGCCTGACCATCATGACTGCGCTGGGCATCGCTCTGACGGTCACGACAGCGATCTTTCTGATGGCGCTGGTTGCAGGGCTGGACCGAGCTTTTGTGAGCAGCGGAAGTCAACTGAATGTGCTGGTGCTACGAAAAGGTTCTGAGGCCGAACTCTCCGGCGGATTTGATCGCGTCGCTGTTCCCGACTCTGACAGACTCTTGCCCGGCATTGCGAAAGATAGCCACGGCTAGCCCATGGCGTCAGGCGAATGGGTGGTGGTCATCGTGTTGCCCGCGCAAAGATGGGACAGGCGAGGTTAACGTCACGGTGCGCGGCATGATGCCCGACGGACTTGAGATGCGCCAGATGCCCGATGACCCCGGCAAGGAGCCCAAGGTGAAGCTTGCGGAGGGGCGATGGTTCCAGACGGGACAGCGCGAGGTCGTGGTCAGCAAGTCTGTACGCGATCGCTTCTCTCACGCTAACATCGGCGACAGTATGCAGTTTGGCAAAGGATCATGGCAGGTGGTCGGCGTATTTGACGCAGGCGGCTCTGCATACGAGTCGGAGGTCTGGGGCGACGTGAATCAGATGGCCTCGGACTTTGATCGCCAGGGAGGCTATTGCATCCGCTTATTTGCGGGCGACCGATCCGATTTCCGCCGAAGCTTTGAAGAACCGGGTCAGTGACGATCAACGCCTCAAACTTGAAGGCGATTTTGGAGAACGACTACTACGCCAAGCAGACAAGTTCGGGAACACCGATCAAAATCATCGGGTGGGTTGTGGGTGTCATCATGGCTGTCGGATCCATCTTCGCAGCGATGAATACGATGTACGCTGCGGTCGCTTATCGGGGACGTGAGATCGCCACGTTGCGTGTCATTGGATTTTCGAAGCCCGCCATTTTGACATCATTCGTGCTGGAATCCCTGTTGCTTGCCCTGCTGGGAGCGATCGTCGGGATTCTCTTGATGCTTCCCTTCAATGGAATGCAGACGGGCACCTCGAACGCAGTAACCTTCAGCGAAGTCGTGTTCTCGCTGCGCATCACCCCAACGGTGGCCGTGCGGGCGATTATTTTCGCACTGATCATGGGATTCGTTGGCGGACTCGCGCCGGCATGGCACGCGGCCCGGCAGAATATTCTGACGGCGCTAAGGGGATAGTAGTGTCGGCGTCTCGCTGCCTGTCGCCAGAGTGTGTCTCACTCGGTGATCGGTGGGATGGAAGCCATCTGAAACTTCTTCGACGGAGCCATAACCATTTTTATGGGGATTGACACGAAACACGACGACTTACGAAGCCTGCGCATCGATCGATCTCAGCGCGGCGACAACGGCGGAGAGCCTCCCGCTTGGGCGCGACGGTACATAGTCATCGGCGTCGCGCTAATCCTTTTGCTGGGGCTAGTCGCGCTCGGCTACCGTGCGCTCTCGTCGGACACACCGGAAGTCGAAGTCGTACGCGCATCCGCGCAAACCAGCAGTAACGATATTGGAGGCACCGTTCTTTCCGCCACCGGTTACATCGTCGCGCATCACACGATTAATGTGAACTCGAAGGTGACGGGACGCCTCGAATGGATCGGCGTTGAGAAGGGGGACAAGGTCAAAGAAGGTCAGGTCCTGGTTCGTCTCGAATCGCAGGAATTTCACGCGTCGTACGAAACTGCCAAGGGCGGAGTCGCAAATGCGCGGGCGTACCTCGAAGAACTTCAGCACGGGTCACGTCCAGAAGAAGTTCAACAGGCGCAACACAATCTTGACGAAGCTCGAGCGACTCTCGCGAACGACAAGCTCACGCTCGACCGTACCAAAGAACTGGCAACGGGAGGCGTAGTCTCGCGGCAGCAACTCGACGATGCGAAGGCCAAGTTCGAGTCCGATCAGCAGCGAGTAAACTCCTTACAGAAGGCGTTCGAGCTTGCGAAGATTGGGCCGCGATCCGAAGAACTGGCGAGAGCCGAAGGCGCTCTGGCCCAAGCGCAGGGACAACTCGATTACGCAAAGTCGCAACTCGATGCCACAATCATCCGTGCTCCGGTAACAGGCACTATCCTCGATCGCACCGCTGAGAAGGGTGAGTTGATAACGGCGCAATTCGCCAGCGCTGCAGCCGGCGGACCCCAAGGCTCTGTGGTCTCGCTTGCGGATTTGAACGACCTGCAGGTGGAACTCGACATCGCGCAAGCTGACTTCGCACGTCTTTCCCCGAACCAGAAGGCGGTCGTCACGACGGACGCATATCCGGACAAACAATATGACGGCCAGATCGCACAGATATCTCCCGAAGCCAACCGGCAAAAAGCAACGGTGCAGGTGAAGGTGCAGGTCCTGAATCCGGGTAAGTACCCCGACGTTCAGTTGCGGCCAGAGATGAATGCCACCGTTCGTTTTCTCGCTAACGAGCAGCCAAAAGACGTCAAGGGTCCCGCCGGAGTGTTCGTTCCATCGACGGCTATTAAAGACAAAGATGGCAAGAGAATTGTTTACATCGCGTACGACGGAAAGGCCGTCGCGCGTGAGGTCCACGTAACGAGCCAACGCGCTGATGGTGCGTTGGTCGACGGATTGGTGGGGGGAGAAAACGTGATCACCAATGCGCCGGCAACATTGAAAGATGGCGATAAAATTAAAATTAAGGGGCAATCATGAGCACAGTCGCACGATCCGACGTTGCCACGAGCACCACTGTTGTTCAGGCTCGCGGTGTCAGCAAAGTTTTCAAGCGCGACGCTTTTCAGGTGACGGCGCTCGATGACGTTTCTATCAACATTGGCAAAGGTGAGTTTCTCGCGCTGATGGGCCCTTCAGGCTCAGGCAAGACCACACTGCTGAATATGATCGCAGCCATCGATCGTCCGACTTCGGGTGAACTCCTCGTCCAGGGGCAGGATATTTTTCGCTTCAACGACGCGCAGACCGCTCGTTGGCGGAACGAACACATTGGCTACGTCTTTCAGACGTTCAACCTCATTCCAGTGCTGTCGGCGTTCGAGAACGTGGAACTGCCGCTGCTCTTGACGAAACTATCGGCGGAACAGCGTCGCGATCACGTGATGACAGCGCTGAAGCTCGTCGGCCTCGAAGACCGCGTCCATCACCTGCCCAAACAGCTATCGGGCGGACAAGAACAGCGGGTCGCCATTGCGCGGGCCATCGTAAGCGATCCCACTCTATTGTTGGCGGACGAACCTACCGGCGATTTGGACAGTCACTCGGCTACAGAAGTACTGGAAATTTTGAAGAGATTGAATGAGGATTTTCAGAAGACCATCGTGATGGTCACGCACGATCCGCATGCGGCTTCGTACGCGCACGTGACCCGTCACTTGGAAAAAGGAATGCTGCTTCCACCCGCGTAAAGTAGAAGCATCTCCGGATAGGCCCGGAGGTTCGTGCATATTCACCTCAAGGCAAAATGGCGAGAGCTAACGGACTCATGTCCGAGGACCAACATCGCCTAAGCGACGTTGGTCCGGTACCGCTCCTCCGAACTGCTCACGAGTGAGGACGATGGAACGTCTGCAACCCACTTCCATGCGCGCCTGCCATTTACTACAACGGCTTCTGCTTCGCCATATTCGACCAGGCGGTTCAGGACGGTGGTGACCGACGCCATCGGATCCTTGTGCCGCGCCAGCAGCGCTGGGATTTTTTCCTGGAAATAATCACAGATATCGCGGGCGGTCATCGCGCGTCCGGCTTCCATCAGGATCATGCGACAAGCCTTGGTGAAACCAGGCTGACGGCCACTATTCTTGCGATCGACCAGTTCCATGAGTTCTTCGTTCAGAACTCCGTCGCCAAACAGGTTTGCCAACCCCGAGATCGTTTGCTTGACGGTCCCAATCCGTTTCATAATCTCGGCGCGCTGCTGAAGCAGTTGGCGCAGTTCGTCATGTGCTTGCCGGATCACTTCTTGCACGTGGCCGACGTCATAACGGTCGACCGGCCTTAGAGAGCTGTTGAATCTCTGTCCATTTTCCATACGTCCCCCAGAATGGTTAGAGCGCAGTTCCGCTTGTTATGGTGGTACGCAAATTTCCGCCCTGACGTTCCGTCATTCAGTGGCAGAAAATCCGGTACGACCGGATATGCATGCTTAGACGCTGCAACTAGAAATTGGTTAACAAAAGAAAGGACTAAGTGAAGATGTTAGGCCTTTTGTCAGCAGGAATCGATACTTCACCTCAATGTCTGGAGGGTTTGGCTGCGCGAAGCTGGGATGAGCAGTCAGTATATAGGGACCAACTGAGGGTTTTCATGCCAGCAGTTGCAGGCAGGTCAAAAGTTTGTAAAAAGAATTTAATTTTTTGTTTTGTGCCCTTCGATTCTCTTGAAATCCGAAACCTGGCTAACCCCCGTTTACTGTCCTGATTCAGATCGCTCACCAACATTCGGCGCGCTGCTCACTAAACTTCAATTGCAATACTCCGATGGTAACAAGTTACGAGGCACAATCAGTGTCGACTGCTGCCAAACCCGCCCCCTCCCCCGAGCCGCTGCTAGTCCTCTTAGTGGGAGATCAGGAAGAAGACTTCTTCCTGATCCGTGAGATTCTTGAACGAAGTCGCGGGATGCTTCGCGCCGAACTTGATCATGCTCGATCGATCGACGAAGCGAAGCCAATGTTGAAGCGGAGGCCATATGGACTCGTGCTGTTCGAGCATGGCACCGGGGATGCTGCAGCCATCCGGCTCGTCTCTGGATTGAATGATGACGGCATCTCCGTTCCCTTTATCCTTTTGACGGAAGATGCCGACGAGAAGACCGTCGCAGAAATTATTGAGGCGGGAAATTGGAATTGCATCTCGAAATCGGGATTGGATGGAGCCACGCTTGTTCGCACGATTCGCAGCACGTTGGCGCTGCATACGCTTCAACAGCAGCAAGAGATCTCCGAGTCAGCGCTGCGAAAACTGTCTCGGGCTGTCGAGCAATCTCCTGACACCATGGTTATCACCGATCGATCCGGGATCATCGAATATGTCAATCCGGCCTTCGAAACACTTACGGGATACACCCGCGAGGAAGCCTGTGGAATGACAAACCGGCTGGTGAAGTCGGGCGAACAAGGTCCGGAAATTTATCGGGAAATGTGGAACACAATTTTGGCGGGAAATGTTTTCCGCGGCGTCCTTGCCAATCGCAAGAAGTGCGGAGAACTCTTTTACGTCGAGGAAAGCATTTGCCCGGTTCGTGATGCGAGCGGCGAGGTCACTCACTTCATTGCTCACGGACGCGACGTTACTGACAGGATGCGTCTCGAGTCGCAACTGCTGCAGGCGCAAAAGATGGACGCCATCGGGCGCCTCGCGGGAGGAGTAGCCCACGACTTTAACAATCTGCTGACCATCATCACAAGCTATTCGGAGCTAGCTCTCGATGAAGTGCCTGCGGACAGTTCTCTGGAGAACAAGCTTCAAGAAATCTTGCTGGCCGCTCGGCGGGCAGCGGAACTCACCAGCCAACTGCTGGCATTCAGCCGAAAGCAGCCGCAGGCTCTGCGAGTCTTAGAACTCAATCAGGTCGTCGCGGGCATTGCGAAAACTTTGCCCCGTCTCATTGGCGAGGACATCCAATTTACATTCACGCCAGCTTCGGGAGTCGGATGCGTGAGAGTCGATCCGTTACAGATCGAACAGGTGTTGATGAATCTCGCCGCGAACTCCCGTGACGCGATGCCGCAAGGCGGCCACTTACGCATTGAAACCTCGAAGGTTCATCTCGATGACGATTACATTCACGATAAGCCCGCCGCCATTCCCAAGGGTTTATACGCAGTGATTACGGTGAGTGACACTGGCAGCGGCATCCCTCGTGAAGATCTGGTTCACATATTCGAGCCGTTCTACACGACAAAACCTTCAGGAAAGGGCACTGGACTTGGTCTGGCAACGGTTTACGGAATCGTGAAGCAGAATAAAGGATTCGTTTGGGTCTACAGCGAGGCAACTTCAGGTTCGGTGTTCAAGATCTACCTTCCGTCCATAAGCAAGCAGCATCTGTTTGATGAACTCGGATCTCCATCGTCCAAAAAGGTGCCGGGGGGAACCGAAACGATTCTCCTGGTGGAGGATGAGCAAGCGGTACGGCGTTCAACCGCAGAATTTCTGCGCCTTCAGGGATATCACGTGCTCGAAGCCAAAGATGGCGTTGATGCGCTTTCTGTCGCGGCCAGTCAGACTTCAGCCATCCACCTTGTAGTCAGCGATGTGGTTATGCCAAACATGAGCGGCGGGGAGCTCGCGAAAACGCTCGCGCCCCTGCGCCCGGACCTGAAATTCCTATTCGTTTCCGGCTACGCAGGCAAGACGGTGCTCGATCACAATGTGGTTAACCTTGAGAGAAATTTTCTGCAAAAGCCATACACATTGCGCCAACTGTCAACGATGATCCGTGGCGCGCTCGATTAAGATGCGTGAACTCGGAAAGACTGGCGAGTCAGCAGGTTGGGGCCGTCTAGGTATAATGCCTTGGGCTCATTTCAAATGCTCTCAGGCGCCGGATACGCGCTGTTCCTACTCGTTTTCCACCCGAGCCCCGGAAAAATCCTGGCGGCCATCTTCCTCCTCATTCTCTGCGGATCGACGGTGTATTCGGCACTGCAGATTTTAGCGGGCAGGGATTACCTATCCGTAAAGCCGCCCGCACTTACCAATAGTGAACCGATCAGCATACTCAAGCCTCTAGCCGGTCTCGACCTCGAGCTTGAGTCGAATTTGCGAACCTTCTTCGAACAGGATTATGCCGCTTTCGAGATTCTGTTCGCCGTTCGCAGTGCCACTGATCCGGCCGCGGACGTTGTGGCTCGATTGCAAAAAGAGTTTCCGAATATCCCCTCACGGCTGATTGTCACTGGGGAACCGTCGTATTCCAATGCCAAGGTCTTCAGTCTCGATCGCATGCTCTCACATGCCGCCAACGATCTTGTTGTGATGAGCGACAGTGATGTTCGGGTCACGCCTACTTTGCTCAAGACCATCGCCGCAGAATTTCAGGATCACCACATCGGCGTTGCCACATGTCCCTACCGCGCCGTTCCTGGACCAAGCTTTTGGTCGCAACTCGAAGCCACAGGCATGAATACGGATTTCTGGGGTAGCGCTCTGGTTGCTCGGATGCTCGAAGGTATGCACTTTGCAGTCGGACCGACGATTGCCGCGCGACAGGGCGCACTTAGATCGATCGGTGGAATGGACCGCCTGAAGGACTATCTTGCGGAAGATTTTGTAATCGGCAAATTCGCCGCTGAAGCTGGGCGCGGAGTTATTCTTTCTTCCTACGTGATCGAACATCACATCGGAGACGCCAGCTTCTCGGAAAATGTTAAGCATCGCTTGCGCTGGGCGCGAAGCACGCGCCGTTCGCGTCCCGTCGGATATTTCGGACAGTTGTTTACCATGCCGTTGCCGATTGCAGCGCTCGTCGTGGCCTGTTCTCCATCATGGTGGCCTGTCCTTCCCGCAGCATTCGCCTTGCGTGCGATAGCGGCCTATATGGTCTCCGCCCGGGTGCTGCGAAACAAGACCAACTGGCTGCTGCTGCCAATCGAAGACGCAATGGGATTCCTGTTCTGGATGGCAGGATTTTTTGGGAACATCATATCCTGGCGCGGACGCCGTTATCGTCTTCTTTCAGACGGACGCTTCGAACGGATCGCTCCCGGCGAGCGATAGCCGATCGGTCCAAACAACAAACGGCAGGACATTGATGATGGATTCGTGTCCCCAAAGTTGCGGTCGCTGCCTCGCCTACGGCGCGACCGATAGCCGTCCGTTCTTCAAAGCAAATTTCTGTCCGCGCCATACAACCGTGTGTCCCGCAAAGCTGACTATCCAGATGAAGACAGCAATCAGATCGCGTAACGGAATCATCCACAAATGCGTGAGCAATCCGCGATCCTCCAAGGCCGCCCTGCCCACGAGGACTGCAACTGCGGTTCGCAGGACAAGGACCGCGCATAACACCGCCCATGCCCACGATGCAGCGTGTGCCGCTAGCAGGTTCAGAAGGCCCCACATCAATCCGAACGTCGTGACGAGCCCGATGTAACCGCCGAATCGAGCATCTCTCACTCCACGCGACCAGCGGATTTGATGAGACAAAAAGCCGCCCAGAGCGTACGCAGGCAGGTGCGTCTCAACGACAACATCAGAAAGTACGACTTTGAGCCCCAAGGCGGAGATCCGGCGACCGAGTTCGTAATCATCCGCAAGAAAGTCGACGACCGCTCGAAATCCTCCGATGCGATCGAGTTCCCTGCGACGAAACGCCAGCGTCGATCCCAAGCCAAAATGCAATCCGCCTTCGATCTGCTGCGCCACCAGCACACCAGCACAAAAATCTGTACTGATTCCGAGAGACTCAAGTTTCGATCCTACGGTTCCTGCCGCGATTCCGCGATAGAGGCACGTCACCATTCCGACGCACTCCTCCTCAAATGGATCGACGATTCGCCGAAGATAGTTTCCTTCAACCTTGATGTCGCTGTCATTGACGAGCAGGTGCTCGTAACGGGCCGTCTGCGCCATTTGCTCGAGATTGCTCACCTTCACGTTTGCGCCTAATATCTCGGAACAAACCACGAGATGAATTGCGCACTTCGGAAACTCACGTTGCAATTGCTGTACGGAATCTACCGCCGGGTCGGTTGCATCGCTCACGCCGAAGATGATTTCGTATTCCGGATAATCCTGTAGACAGTGGCTGCGGAAGCTCTCGTAAATGTCAGGATCGGTTCCCTTAAGTGGCTTGAGAATGGAAATCGGCGGCAAGAACGCATGGGTAGAGAGAGATTTGCTCTCGGATTTTCGACATTGAAGGAAGCGCCTGGCGCTCCACAAGCATAGAAGGTAGTAAATAGAACTTGAAACACAGCCGAGAAGGGAGACGATCTGGATTATCTTTCCGATGGAATGGCTCATGCCCGCAAATATTTATCTAGCGTTCACGAAAGGAAACCTGGAACACTACCTATTCATAGCGAAGCGATTCGATCGGATCGAGATTCGCCGCCTTCCACGCCGGGTATATTCCGAAGACCAGACCCACTCCGGCGGCGGCACTGAAGCCGAACGTGGTCCAGAACACAGACATTCGGGCCGGCAGCGACGGCCACATCACCGGAATTACCCACACCACAATCGCTCCGGCAGTGACGCCGATAATCCCTCCCACCGCCGTTAGCATGATGGCCTCCAGTGTGAACTGGAGCAGAATATCGCGCTTACGCGCTCCAATCGCCTTGCGCACTCCAATCTCGCGCGTTCGCTCGGTAACGCTGACCAGCATAATATTCATTACGCCAACCCCACCGACGATGAGCGCGACACTGGAAATCGCGAACATCCCGATAAACAGCGCTCCCGTAATCTGATTCCACGCATCAGAGATCGAGTCCGAAGTGAATACGGCAAAATTGTCGGGCTTGTCGACCGGAACCTTCCGTCTTCGTCGCAGCAATTCTCGAATCTCATCGATTGCTTTGGGAACATCATCATGCGAAGTCGCCTTGATGCTGATCCAGTGCTGTTTTAATTCCGGATGAAGCTTGCGCAACGTGCTTAGCGGAAATACAACTTTGTTGTCCTCAGGATTCTTGCCGCCGCCGAACACCGACTTCACTGGCTGCACCGTTCCAATGACGGTAAAAAGCTGCCCCTCAATGTTGACTTCCTTCCCCAGGGGATTCTCATTACCAAACAACTCCTCGGTGACGTCGGAGCACAGCAGGACCACATTCGAACGGTGCTCCTCGTCCACTTCGCTGAACCATCGTCCCGATGCAATCAGCAGATCGAACACTTCTTTGGCAGAAGCCTGATCGCCTTCGAGAATCGTGTTCTTTGCTTTCCGGTCTCTGTACTTCACGGCAAAAGTCCCAACACCCAACTCCGGCCGAAAATACCGGATTCCCGCGGTCACGGCTTTTACGTGCGGCAGGTCGCGCATCGCGACCGCGTCGTCGTAGGTAAGTTCCTTGCGCGTGCGCATTTCCTCGGTCGGACGCCCAAAGGTGAAGGGTTCAATGTGGAAAGCAAAAATCACGTCGGAACCAATGCTGCTCACGATTTCGCGGACGTTCTCGTCTAGCCCGCGCCCAATCGACGACACGCCTATCACCACAGCGACGCCAATCACAATCCCCAACACCGTCAACGCTGAGCGCAGCTTGTTGCTGCGGATCGTTTCCGTTGCCATGTGGAAGATCTCGCCGAATTCGTCTTTGCGCTTCATGACGTTTTTGGTTACATCTCAAATCGTAAGGCCACAATTGGGTCTAACCGCGCCGCTTTGCGAGCAGGATAGACTCCAAAAAACACACCAACGCTGGCCGCAACAAAAAGTCCTGCCGCGACCGCCCATAACTTGATCGACGACGGCATCCCGATCAGAAGAGTCACGATTTCCGCTACGGTCACTCCAGCCAGCACTCCGAGAACCCCGCCAATCAAAGCTAGAGTCACGGCCTCAATTAGGAATTGCAGCAACACATCCTCGCGCCGGGCGCCCAACGCCTTGCGAATTCCAATTTCGCGAGTGCGCTCCGTTACCGACACCAGCATAATGTTCATGATTACGATGCCACCTACCACGAGCGAGACCGCGGCAATGCCGATCGTCGCCATAAAAAATGTATCGCTCAGCCCGGACCAGATGCTCAAGAGACTCGCATTCGTTTCGATTTCGAAGCTGTCTTCTTCGCCTACACGATCATGGCGTTGCGCCCGCAGTGCAACTCGGGCTTCGTCGATCGCCTGGCTAAGCGGCGCCCCGGTCGCCATGGCCTTTCCCCAAACTCGAAGACTATCATTGTGCGATCCGTATTGTTTTAAGTACACCGTCACAGGGATCATCACATAGTTGTCAGCACTCTGCCCAAGCGTCTTACCTTTCTTCTTCCCCACGCCGATCACCTGGTAGGTCCAGCCATCCACTCGTATTTCCTGGCCTAGTGGATCGGACCCGCCCAGCAGGTGTTCCACGATGTCCGTGCCCACAACAGCCACCTGCAGGTGATTGTTCAGGTCCGTATCGTTCAACATGCGACCGTACGTCAGATCCGTATCGAGAATCGACGCTACCGATGGAGTGATCCCCTGAATAGTTGTGTCGCTGATCGACTGTTCGTTGCGCTTCACCTTGCCACTGCCGCGAGCCATCGCTCCCACATATTGGCAATGGTGGCAAGCTTCCAGAACGGCCTGGTAATCCTCCAGTTTTAGATTTTTGCGCTTTTCCGCCACCAGGAAGTGTTCAGCGTTGGTTTCAATCGGCGACATCTTCGCGATGATGAACACGTCCGCACCAAGGTTGAAAATTTTCGTCGCCACGTAATCCTGAATTCCCGAAACAAAAGTTACGACCGCAATCACCGCCGCAATACCAATCACCACGCCCAACAAGGTCAGCACGGATCGTAGTTTGTTGGCCCATAGGGATCGCAGGGCGATGCGGATGGCTTCAGCAATGTTCATAAGGTCGGCTCCGGGTCTTGGCGCCAGCTTCCCGAATGGGGCGGATACGCGGTCGAGTCAAGTTTAGCAGCCTAGTCCTCGAGAGGTGCGCCAAAAGCACAACCAGCACGCCGAAAGTCGGTAGCGAAGATTGGGATATATAATCGTTTCGTAGGCAGCCGGACCGGACGGCCGCTTTCGCGCTTTCGGGCGTCGGGAGAGGAAAGTCCGAACTCCGCAGAGCAGTGTGCCGGATAACGTCCGGGACGTCAGGTTCAAGCCTGATGGACGGAAAGTGCCACAGAGAACATACCGCCTCGGCGGCGACGCCAGGGTAAGGGTGAAAAGGTGCGGTAAGAGCGCACCGCCGCGGCAGTAATGCAGCGGGCAGGGCAAACCCCACACGGAGCAAGACCAAATAGGGAGGAAGTCCGCGGCTTTGATTCTCGAATCAAGCTGCGAACACGTGCCGGCTCGGCGCGTCAAACCTTCGGGTAGGTCGCTAGAGCCGCGCAGCAATGCTCGGCCCAGAGGAATGGCCGTCCCGCAGGAGCAATCCTGAGGACAAAATTCGGCTTACAGGTCCGGCTGCCACAAACAATTCTGTTTTCTGCTGACTTAAGTTTTCTTCTCTCCTCGGTCAGTAAACCGCGAATTCTCGTAACGTGATCTCCCCGTAGGCCCTTTGCAGTTTGCCAATCGCCTTGCGGAGCGGCTGCCGAAAACGACAACCGCTCCGATCGAGGTTAGAACTCGTAACGCAGCGCGAACTGCATCACACGTGGGCTAGTTAGCAGGCGGCTGTAATTGCCGAAAGTGCTCGCGTTCGTAATCGACAGAGAGAGGGATTGCACGTTGAACCGGTTCAGGTTCAGAGCGTTAAAAACTTCCCAGCGGAAACGGATCGCCTGGGACTCGCGTACGTGCCACAGCTTGCCTAGTCCCAAGTCCAGACCCGCGAAACCGTCGCCACGCAGAGTATTTCGTTGGCCGCTTTCGCCAGGGAACAGCGCTCGGAATGCGCCGAGTCCATTTGCGCCCTGGGGATCGGCGAACAGGTTAACACTACCGTCCGACCCAACCGTTTTGTGTACCACTGGTTTTCCGATCGTCTGCGCGAATCCGCTCAGCTCCCAGTTGGTGGGCCAATTGGCGCCGTTTGTTACGCTAACCGGAAAACCACTGGTCCAGCGGGCCACACCGGTAAGCTCCCAGCCACCGATAACGGCATCCGTCAGTCTTCCCGAATCACGACCGAGCATCTTGCCTCGCCCGAAAGGCAGCTCGGCAATCCAGTTTGCATTGAACTGGTGAGTGGTATCGAAATCCGAAACGCCACGATGCTGGTTCGGGTCCCAAACGTTAATGACCTGCCCGCCTAAACCTCCGGTCGTGCCTTGAATTCTCTGGGCATCGGATGCTAGGTCGATCGACTTCGAGAATGTGTAGTTGAAGTCAAACTGCACGCCCTGGGCCATTGCTCTGCGTAAGTTGAGTTGCAACGCGTGGTAGGTCGAGTTACTGTTCGATCTCCACGCGTACAAGGACGCGAACTGTGGACTCAGGAACGTGAACCCAGATTGAGTACCGGCATTTGGTTCACTCGCGCCAATCCCCTGATAGAAGGTGTTGGAGTCATTGAAGTCTGGGATGCCGCCCTGATCCAGTGTTTGAATGGTAGTCGTTTCTCCCACGGTCCCGACGTAAGGACAATTAAGGTCATAGATGGCTTGAGCCGCACTCGCGGTGGGCATCGGATTTCCCGTGCTTGTGCAGTTCGACATCGTGTACATCCCGCCCGGCTTCAACGGCTGAATAACGTCCGCCCAGTACTGGGCAGCCGCGCCAATTGAAGACGGATCAAAGCTGTCACTGGCTACGCCATTGCGCGCAGCTTCCGAAAGCGGCCGGATCGCCTTGAAGTAATCCAGTCCAGATTTCGGATCGACGAGATCCAGCGGCATGGCCAAATCGGTTTGGGTCAAGAGCCGGCGCGCCAGTCGTCCGACGTAGGTCGCTTGCAGGGCGAAGCCGTGTGGGAGCTGGTGTGCCACAGACAAGTCCAACATATACGAGTAGGGAGTTTTCAACTTGTCATCCATACCCCAGTAGACCTGAAACGCGTCGGGTGGAAACTGCGTCGGAAATGTCCCTCCAGGACTGCTGGCGAAGATTTGATTTTGGCTGTAATCGGTAGTGGGGATCGTGTGCAGGTCTGTAAGACGGGGCGCACTCTCGAGAGTTTGCTGTGCGGCGAGGTTGCTCAGGTTGGTCGACATACCAAACGACCCTTGCTGATCGAAAGTGCTCAGCAGGGTTTGCCCCAGGTGATCGTAGGCCATGCCGAATCCTGCGCGTATTGACGTATTGCGGTCGGGACTCCACGCAATAGCGATCCGGGGAGCGAAATCCTTTTTGTCCAAATGGTAGAACCCTGGTTTCCCATTCGCGGGACCCGCGAGGTCAAATGAGAGTAACGGGCTCTGATTGGAAGGAATTCCCTGCAGCATGTCATTGCGGCGCTGGTTAAACCAGTCGCTCAAACTGATGGTCGGGGCAACCTGAAGTCCGTTTGTCTCCCAGGGAGGAGAAAACAGCGAGTAACGTAGTCCAAGAGTAAGCGTTAGGTTCGGCCGAACCTTCCACGTATCTTGTCCATAGAATTCGTAGTAGTTCTGGGCAAACCGCCTTTTCACGGCTTCGCCTTCCGACTGCGGAGCTCCCGACCGCTGGAAGTTGTACTGAGCATCGACCTCCGTGACCATGCCGAGTAGAGCGGCCAGCGGATAGTCGTATCCTTGGGCAAAATCGTCAGAGACCGCCGGGAAACCCCAGGCGCCAGGATCCATGTGGTCCTTCTGCCCCGTGGTCGCCATGCCGCCGACGTCGAGCCATGAGGCATTGGTTACACCCTGGCTGAAGGAATTACGGAAACTCGCTTGCGCCTGGCGTGCGAAGCCGATGTTCGTGCCGAATTGCAGCGTGTGTTTTCCTCTCGACCATGAAACGTCGTCGATGAAGTTGTGAATAGGAAGCTGGAAGTTCGAGCTGCGCACCACGGCGAGATCGGATCCATCGCCCGTCTCATTGTTATTGAGCGTACGAAAAAAGATGAACGGCTGGGTGTCATCGTTTCCGAGAGTACCCAGGCTCTGGCGCGTATATCCCCAGCGGAACGTATTGAGGACGGTATTGCTGAGCGTGGCGGAATAGCCGAGTGCAAAGCCCTTACTGTAGTCCACGAAATTACGCAGCGGTGGCGTGCCGGGTAGATATGGAACGTCATTCTGCGTATCGTTCCGCAGGCCACCCCGCCAGTACAACGTATGCGTTCCGCTCGGGTTCAACCGGTAGTCAACACGCGCAATGTACCAATCGTTGTTCTTGGCGATTGGTCCCTTGAAGCGATACCCTGAAAAATTGACGCCATAGCCTACCGAAGCATCGTTCGGGTGTGGGAATCCCTGGAAATACGACAGCATCGCGGCATTTGGACCTTTGGGCGCCGCTGTGACGGGATCCATCATGGTGAGATCGCCCGGCGCAAGCCCGAAATAGCCCGAAGGGACAGCGTAGCTCTGTAGGCTTGCGCCCTGAACACTCGATCCCGGACATGCGCTGGGATCGGCGCACTGATACATCATCACGCCATCACGCAACGCATCCGTGGGAACGACACGCAGTGCGCTGTTCTCTTCTCGCTGGCGCGCGCCCTCGTAATTGGCAAAGAAGAAAAGCCGGTCCTTGATGATCGGCCCGCCCACCGCCGCACCAAAAATGTTGCGAATCAGTTTCGGAGCGCGATTCGGTTCTCCTGACGCGAGTTGGGACTGTTTGACGAAGTAGTCATTGGCGCTGGTCGCAGTGTTGCGGTGATATTCGTAGAGAGCACCATGGAAACTGTTGGTGCCGCTCTTGGTCACCAGGGAGACCTGCGCGCCCGACGAACGTCCTTCGTCAGCGTTGTAGTTGCTGGTGGTAACTCGGAACTCCTGCACCGAATCGGGCGTGATCGGGAGCACCGACGTGAAAGCGTCGCCGGCGGCATTGTCGTTTACGTCCACGCCGTCCAGAGTGATGTTGCTTTGATCGCTACGCGCGCCGTTCACGGCGCCACTCCGTGTGTCCACGGTTTTGTCGACGTCGGTTCGATTGCCGATGTAGGAAACTCCCGCCTGGAGCGAAAGCAGATCAGGCACGTTCCGACCTTCCATAGGCAGGGACTTGACTTGAGTTTCACTAAATGCGTTGCCCACCGACGCGTCTGTCGTGTTAATGACCGGGGCTTCGCCGGTGACGTCGACGATCTCGGAGGTCGCCCCCACCTCGAGTTTCAGATTGACGATGGTCGGCGTGTCAACGAGCAACTGGATTTGCTTCTGCTCCATTTTGCGGAAGCCCGACATCGCGACTGTAAGGTGATAGGTCCCCGGCTGAAGCTGCAGGAACTCATAGTCGCCGGCAGAGTTGGTGGTGACCGAGCGCGAAAATCCACGCTCCGGATTGGCCAGGGTGACGCTGGCTCCCGAGACGGTTGCAGTCGTCGGGTCGGTAACAGTTCCGCGCAAGGACGTGGTCCCTGATTGCGCCAATACGAGTGCACTCATCGCGATCAGACAAGCGAACAACTGAATGACTACACGTGAACCGGAGCGCATAAGAAAACTCCTCCCACCCGATGCGGGTGTTTTCTTTGGTCACCGTTCCTCTACGAATCGATCGATACCGGAGGTGACTTGATGGCTAAGGATTCTGCAGGGAAGGAACGCGAAGTTACAAGAAGAAACTTCAGTAAACCAAAGAAAATACAGGTCTTAACTAAACATCGACGAAATGTTAAAAGCGTAACTTTCCGCCGAAATTAAGTCGATTGCTCGGTCCCAAGCGGTGGTTTTTAGTGACCAGTGGAGGGTTATCGCATGCAATCCGGGTGTTTCTTTGGAATTTAAAAATTGGAAGAATTCAGGAAACATCGCCTGAATTGCGCCTCAAGGAGCGCGGCTGCTATAGTTTGCGGGAGCTCTTAAATTGGAAATTGAGAGTCTGACTACCGAGTCAGGCAAAGTGAGGAATTTATATGTCAGCACCTAGCCGACGGCCAGAGATTCGCCGTCGCCGTACCCGCAAAGACAAGATTGTTCAGTTGCGCAAACGCCTAGCCGCCGCCAAAACCGACGCCGACAAATCCCGCCTCACAGCCAAGCTGCAAAAGATGGCGATCATGTCTCCCGGACAGCCATTGGTAAAAGAGTAGTCGGTTCTTTCCTGCTGACCTTCTGATCAGTTCTGTACGGTAAAAGTAAACAGGCTGCCGGAACTCATCCGGCAGCGGACTTTCCTGCCGCCATACTCGTCTTTTTCTCCGCCACTTGGCTATACACATCAAGCAAGCGCCGCACCGAGATCTCCCACGAGAATCTCTTTGCCTGCTGATACCCGCGCTCCTTCATCCGTGCCCGCAACGGCTGGTCCATGAGGACGCGATGCAGCGCCCGCATAATTTCAAACACATTCTCGGGATTCACCAGCACCGCCGAGTTCCCAACAACTTCCGGCAACGACGACGCATTCGAGGTGACAACCGGAGTTCCGTGTGCCATAGCTTCGAGCGGAGGAAGCCCGAACCCTTCATAGAGTGATGGAAAAACGAAGATTTTCGCCTCGTCGTAAAAAATCCGCAGCACTTCAATCGGAATAAATCCCAGGAAACGCACGTCGTTCTGCACGCCGCTGCGCACCACTGTCCGCCGTAGGTCCGGATTACCAGAGAGATCGTCCCCAATAATAATGAGCTTCAGATCCGGATACGCCTGATCCTTCTCCAGTTCTGTCTTCAACGCCGAGAAGGCCTCGATCATGCGTACGACGTTTTTATGAGGGCTCACGCGGCCTGCATACAGCAGGAACGGATACGTCACCTGGTACCGCTGGGCGATCAGTTCGCGGTCGGATGGGCTCGGCGTGTCCGCGCAGGAAGCGTTCATCGATCGCGTTGTAAACAACCTCAATCCGCTCCGGCGGGATCTCAAACAACTTCTCGATTTCGGTGCGGGTGAAATTCGATACAGCAAAGATTTTCTCTGCGCCGCGCAAAACCCGCTTAGTCATCTGCAGATGCCACGCACTCCAGAATCCGGTTTGCTGTCGCGCCCGCGACATGTGTTCCAGCAGGTCGTGTACCGTCATCACATAAGGGCAAGGCAGCAATCTTGGGACGGAAAAAAGATTTGGAATGTGCACGAGGTCGCAGTTGAGGTTCCGCAGGGCGCCGCGAAACTCGCTAAATCCCCGGATAGATCTCTCTGGAGCGATCAGGGGAATTGTCTGGAAGTTCGGAGGGAGTGGTCCTATCTCTTCCACCTTGACAGGCGGTCCGATCAAAAAATAAAAATTGTCGTGATCAACGCGCCCCAACGTGCGAACGATGTTGCGGATATATGTGCCGACGCCGAACTCGGTCATCCGCCGGATGTCGATGGCGATCTTCACCGAGTGCATTTAACCATAGAGCGTGCAGAGGAACACAGTGGAATTAGGCTTGCACCTCAGCGTGCACTCTGGCTCGGCGCTCGGCATAGAGCGGAAACGCTTCGCACAGATTCAGAACCTGTTTGCGCACCTTCGACAGCACATCGACATCGGCGCGATTCAGAAGTGACTGGGCAATCCACTTCCCGACCTGCCGCATTTCATTTTCCTTCATGCCGCGCGTGGTTAGGGCCGGAGATCCAATTCGAATGCCACTCGGCTTCATCGGCGGATTGGTATCGAACGGAATCGCATTCTTATTCACCGTGATCGCTGCTTCGCCCAGTGCCTTCTCCGCCTCGCTACCCAACATTCCTTTGGAGAATACGTCGATGAGCATGACATGAGTGTCCGTTCCGCCTGAGATGATGCGGAAGCCTTCCTCGGCTAGCGTCTGAGCCAGGACCTTCGCATTCGCCACAACTTGCCGAGCATAGTCACGGAACTCAGGCTGCATGGCCTCCTGAAAACAAACCGCCTTGGCTGCCATGATGTGCACCAGCGGACCGCCCTGCATGCCGGGGAATACAACCTTGTCGATGGCCGCTCCAAACTCAGCTTTCGAAAGGATCATGCCCGATCGCGGGCCGCGCAGAGTCTTGTGGGTGGTCGAGGTGACAATGTGAGCGTGCGGCACCGGGGATGGATGCGCTCCTCCCGCTACGAGTCCAGCGAAGTGCGCCATGTCGACGAGGTAAAGCGCGCCCACGTTGTCTGCAATCTGCCGCATGCGCGCGAAATCGATGATCCGTGGATACGCGCTACCGCCACCGATGATCAGCTTCGGACGTTCTCGCTCCGCGATCTTCTCCAGTTCGTCGTAGTCGATGGTCTCCGTCTCTTTGGTGACTCCATACGGAACAATCTTGTAAGTCTTCCCCGAGAAATTCAGGGGATGCCCGTGCGTCAGGTGACCACCGTGGGCGAGATTGAGCCCAAGGATCGTGTCCCCCGGTTGAATCACTGCGGCGTAAGCTTCCATGTTCGCCTGCGATCCCGCATGGGGCTGAACGTTGGCATGCTCGGCGCCGAACAACTGCTTCGCCCGGTCGCGCGCAAGGTTCTCAACGACATCAGCGAACTCACAGCCACCGTAATAGCGTTTGCCGGGATAACCCTCGGCATACTTGTTGGTGAATACCGAACCTGCCGCTTCGAGTACGGCCTCGCTGACGAAGTTCTCGGAAGCAATCAGTTCGAGCCCTTCATGCTGACGGCGTGCTTCATTGTCAATCGCAGCGGCGATCTGGGGATCGTTTTCGGCTAACGGGCGGTACATCGCACTATTCTTCATTTGATTGAGGTCCGTTTCTAAACTTTGTCGTAGATGTTCGGCCGAAGTATCTCCATGTATCGCTCGGGGAACTTTGGCGATGTAAAACCGAACTTTTCATAGAGCTTGTGCGCGTCCAGCGTCGACAAGCTCCAGCGCCGCAATCCCTGCAATTCCGGATGCTCTTTGATGCAGCGCATCAGATCTTTGCCAAGGCCGCGACCGCGATGCGATTCCAGCACAAAGACGTCCGCGATGTAGGCAAAGGTCGCGAAATCACTGATGACCCGGGCGAATCCAACCTGTGCTGATTTTTCGCCACCGACATCATAAATGCCAAAGCACAATGAGTGGGCGATGGCCCGCTCGACAAGCTCCCGCTGAATCCCTCTCGACCAATAACAATTCGACAGAAATCCGTGAATAACATCCAGGTCAAGAAGAGCGGGATCCGTGCTGACGAGAAATCCGTTGCGGCGAGATTCAGTAACGCCTCCCGGCTTTGTCGGTGATTCAGACCGCATTGTGCCATTCTAAACTGCAGGCCAGCCCTCGCAAACAAGACGCGACCCGCCATTTCGCAAAAAACTTGAACCAGAAAGGACACAAAGTTCCACGACGGAAAGAACGCCTTGGGTTGTCCTTCGTGAACCTTAGTGTCCTTTGGTTGAAGGGTTCCTAAAACGCATTCCGCAAGAATGACAGCAGTTGCCAGCCGTCCATATATTTGTAGGGAGTTTCCCCTGTGGTGTAGTGGCCGCAAGGCAGCACGACGACCTTGTGATCGAGCCCGTGGCGCTCAAACTCTTCCACGACCTGCTTCGAGAACTCCGGCAAGAACGTCAGATCGTACGCCGCATAGATAATCAGCGACTTTTTCGGCCACCGCGCGTACTGCTCGAAGAATGACATGGGACTGATCGCCAGCCACGCTTTGCGCAATTCCTCAAGATCGATCTTCTGCTCGATTCCCTGCCGGATGTGCCTAGTCGACTGTCCGTGCCACACAACATCCGCGAAGTACGTCGACGCGTGATTGAAGGCCACCACGCGCGCCCGCGAGTCATGAGCCGCCGCGATAAACGCGTAGCACGATCCAAGGCTCGTTCCCACAATGCCCAGCTTGTCGTATCCCTGCTGCTCAAGCCAGTCGAAGCAACAGCGAATATCGACGACGCCTTGCCGCACCGCGTCGAGCGTCCGCCCGATGTTGGATGACACCGCGTAGTCCGCGCGCTTGATCTCCGCCGGCATTCGGATATCGTGATACGGCATCGTCAGCCTTAGCACTGCGATACCCATCAGGTTGAGGGCTTTGCATAGGCTGACGTAAGACACGGCATCGGAATTCCAGTGAGGCAGCAGCACGACGGCGCGCCGTCCTCGCGCCGGAAACCAGCGCGCATTCACCAGATTGTTTTCCGGATACGGCGTAGTGACCGCCGAAGTAAATCGAAGAAATTCGCCGCTCGTCCCTTTCACCTTTGCTTCGAGCTTGAGGTCAGGAACCTCGCGCGTCGAGAACACCTGCACTCCCCGCTTTTCGAGACGGAAATCGGTAGGCTTGGCGTACGAATAGAATTCGTCACTCGCCGCGACGATGCGCTGGTTGTAATCAAGGATGAACTTCTCAGGATCTTTAGGCGCCTCTCCCGGGCGGTAACCGTTTCGGCAGGGCCAATCCTTCGCCCACTCGACGCCCCATTCCAGCGGGCGCACGACGCGGTTATTGTCCACCGAAGTCAGCCGGTGTTCCCAGTCGTACATCCACTGTGCGTAGCGAGAGGGCATGTTGAACCCTTTAGTGTAACAAGTGGAAAGCGCAGACTCACCCCGGGGGTGCAGGCAACGGTAGCAATCAGCAGTTGACGAGGGAAAATCAGGCTTCAGGCGCGGAGCGTCCGGTCTGCAGCCTTCAGCCTCCGGCGCTCCCAGATGCCGGCATCGAGGTCAGACGGGAGAGGATGAAAGCGAGAGGCGGAAGGCCAAAGGCTTCTTCTAACTCGGATAGCGCCGGGGCACTCGCTTCGAAATATTGCAGAGGATTTCGTATGGAGTGCTGCTGGCAAGCTCGGCATGTTCCAAGGCATCGACACTCAGGGCGTCGGTGGCCCCTAGCAGAATCACCTCGTCGCCCAGGCCTATGCCCGGAATTCCAGTGACGTCAACCAAGGTAAGGTCCATCGAGATTCGTCCTACAATCGGCGCGTAATGTTCGCGCACAATCACCCGACCGCGGTTGGAGAGCTGCCGGTTGTAACCGTCGGCATATCCCACTGGCAAGACGGCAACGTGCGCCGGAGCTTTTGTCACATAAGTTCCGTTATAACCGAGCGCCTGGTTCGCCGCCAGATTTCGCAGCGACAGGATTCTGGTCTTCCAGGTGAGAATCGGCTTTACCGGCAAGCGCAGCGTTCCTCCGCTCACCTCGCGTCCGGCTCGCTGGAACGGCAAATAGTACCCATAAAGCGCCACCCCCGGTCGGACCATCGTGTTCCAGGTCTCTCGCCGCGAGATCACGGCTCCGGTGTTCGCCATGTGAACAAACGTTGGCTCGAGCCCCGCTGCCCGGACCATCCTCTGCGCCGCGTCGAAGTTCCGCTCTTGCTCCGCCACAGAAGGCGCGTCCATTACCTCGGACGATGCCAGATGCGTGGAGAGGCCTTCCAGCGCGAGATGCGTCGTTCCACTTAGGACATTGAGAACGCCAGGGAGTTGCTCCAATCCAACACCCAGCCGCCCCATGCCGGTGTCTACTTTCAGATGGACGGGTTGTCGCGCCACGCCGACAGCCTGGGCCGCGGCCTCCATCGATTCGATCTGCCAAGGTTCCCAAACTGTTGGTGTGAGTCGAAGACGAACAATCTCAGCTTCTTCTCCCCGCCAGAAGCCGGTCATCAGAAGGATGTTGGCTCGCACGCCCGCATCGCGCAGCGGAATCGCCTCATCGAGCGAGGTCACGCCCAGCCAGCGCGCGCCTTCCGATTCAAGAGCACGCGAGCATTCAACCGCGCCATGACCGTACGCGTCGGCCTTGACCACCGCGCACACGGTAACGCCTGCTCCGACATGTTTCTGAACCGTTCGGAAGTTTTGCCGCAACGCGGTAAGCGACACATCGGCCCATGTGGGCCGCGTCGCCACGCGACTCAAGATCTCTGCAGTAGTAGCCACCTTCGCGATTATATCGGCAGCCGCCGCGAAGCCGAGGTTACGCAGGGGCTACTCCCGCGGCTGCCTCCTGGCTTCGGACATCCGACTTCGCCATTGAGACCGTCGTCCGTAGTCTTAAGGTCTGAGGCCCGAAGCCCGAGTTTATTCAGTTTGCCAGCACAAAGTTCACAGTAATCTGCGTCTCCACTTCGATTGCTTCTTCGTTCAAAATGTACGGCCTATATTTCCATTGACGTACCGCCTCGATCGCGGCTGACACAAGCATCGGATGCCCGGAAATCAGACGCAGGTTTTCGATCGTCCCACCTCTGCTGATGACCGCCTCCAACACCACCGCTCCTTGAATTCGCGCGTTCCTCGCAAGTGGCGGATACACAGGCTCCACGCGGCGAATCAGGCTACCCTGCATCATGCTCGACGTGCGAAAAGTTCGGGCGGGCGTCGACGGCGCAACCGCAGCCGGCATAACGGGCCTTGAGCCTGAGATGGGGATGTTCATGCCGAGATCGACGCCTGGGCCTGAGCCTTCGGTGTTGCCAACCACGTCACCGACGCTCGGTTCCTCAGATGACGTATCGCTTCCCCGATCAATCCTGTTTGGAATGTGTCCAGGCGCGATGAGCCTGCCTGTGTACGGCACGAGTTGCACTGCCGAGCTGTGAAAAGGCTCGGCCGTGCGAGCCGCTGCCGGCCTACTGCGTCCCAGGGTGATCGGAGTCGAAATGGTACGAGCGAGCGGCGAGCCCACCGTTTGTAACAGCGGGATCGTCAAGAGAGCTCCAAGAGCGACGACTTGCAGCGCAAACGAAGTCAGCGTGGTCCAGCTACGTTGGGTGCGTTGCGTCCACGAAGTTTCAAGAAGGCTTTCGGCAAACATAGTGTCCTCCACCTTTCATTCTGTTTGGTGGTATGGACACCGCGAAGACAAACGGCGGACGCGCTGATGCAAAAGAAAAAGGCCGCGTCGGAACGCGGCCTTTCGGGAACATTCTGGACACACAAGGTGTCCGACTAAAACTACTTCGGAGGCTCGGTTGCCTTCGGAGTCGTCGGCTTCGGAGCCGTTGTTCCGGCACCCGGCGCCCTTGGAGCGGCTGGTTTCGCGGCAGCTCCACCGGCAGGTTGCGGCGGCGCAGGAACTCCGGATTGAACGTTGTAAGCTTCAACCACGGCCTTCGTGATGTCGACCGCTTCGCCCCACCACAGTACGTTGCTCTGCGGCCACGGCTTCGATGTGTCCACGATCATTCCGAATCCGTTCTCCTGCGAATACTTCACGATCATCGGAGCCATCTTCTGGAGCACCTTGCTCGCGATATCCTGCTGCTGGTTGCCGAATTCTTCCTGGGCATCCTGTACGGAACGATCGAAAACTTTCTGTTTGCCTTCGATCTGCTTCTTCAGATTGGCCAACGCCTCTTCGTTCAGCTTGTCTTGCTGCGTGGTCATCTGCTTCTTCAGCGATTCCAAGTCATCGTTCTGCGTCTTGAGTTCGGCCTGTTTCGGTTCGAACTTCTTTTGCAAAGCCTGAATGTCTCGAGCGCCTTCGTTGCTACCGAAGATCGCTTCTTGAATGTTGATGGTTCCAACCTTGGTCCCAGTGCTCGGAACAGACGCCGCAGGCGCGCTGGTGGTTGGAGTAGCGGATGCTGCACCCGCCTTGGGTGGTGTGGCGGCGCTACCGGTTTGGGCTAGTGCAGAAAACGTGAATGTCGCAGCAAAAGCCAGGGCAATACGCATAAACTTGCTTTTCATTGGATCGGTTGAACTCCTTGGAACGTAGTTCCACAATGTCTCTTGAATCTCGCTCTCAAATCGCTTCTTCAGTCAACGCTGGGCCGCACTGAATGAGGTTTTTTCCGCTGCGGTAGCGGTCGCCATCGGAATGGGCGCCGGGATCACCAGCTTTCACGCCGGGCATACGGGCGTGCCGTCCACTCCCTAATGTTCCACTTAAATGGCTCAGACGTTAACATTATAGTGACCTCGTTCTTGGCCCGTCAAACAAGTTACACAGCCTTCAACCCGCGCGTACCACTCATTGCAATACATGAAGCGGCTGCTCACAAATACTTTTAGAAGGTAGTGGCCACCGTGAACCGGAACGTCTTTCGCGGCTCTCTCAATAGGAAGCTTGGCGCAAACGAGTTGACCGCCAGCCGATATGTGTAGTCGCCCGCCGCCCCTGCCGGGAACATGCTGCGCGTGATCGGAATCGGCGGATTCGCATTTTCATTCAACCGCAGGGGTTGTACGCCCAGTAGATTCGGAACGGCGCGTTAATCACAGGCAGGAACATCTGCAACTCGAGTCCTGTCGAGACGCGGGGTTTCCAGTTGGTCGCACTGAGAACCTGCAAATCCTGCGATGGAATCGGGTTAAGCAATTTACCGCCGGTGCAATTGAATCCCGCGTCCAGCGAGGGACAACCGAACGGGGTGCTGACGACTTGCTCGTACTGCTGGGTGGCAATCTGCAATTGAGAGCGCCGCACAATCGCATCGATTCCCGTATCGACGAACGGAGCGATGGCGACGGGTCCGGCAATCGTGATGCGGTATTCGAGGTTCGACCACGCGCTCAAGTCGCCGCCTGGAAAGACGATTTGATCGACTGGAATTGGAACTGTCCAATTTCCTTGCCTCGGATTCGCTGGATTCTTGGGGACAGGGGTTCCATCCGGGTTCGTCAGCGTAATCACATTCGAGCTAGGCAGGAATGCGACCGGGGAAACGGAGCGGATATCGAATCCGCGGATATCGTTCTCGCCGCCCATATAGAAACGCTGGAACGGAGGAGCCACCAGGCCGCCGTAGCCACTGATATACGATCCGTTGAGCGTAAAACCGATCGCATTCCGCCGGTTTTGCACGGGGATGAATTGCTTGTACTGCACAATCGGCCGGATGGAACGAACAGTTCCCCCGATGCCGGCAAACTCCGCGCCCAACGTCATCTGATGCCCGTGATGAGGCGATATTCCGCTGTCCAGTGTGTTGAATGAGAAGTTCGGGAAGATCTTGCTGGTAATAATTCCGTTCACGGCGTTTGGTCCGGAGATCCCACGGAACGCGATGAAGTCAAACAAAGTCTTTGACGCCGTGCTTAGTGGCAGCAACGTGGATCGATCTAGAGAGTAAGTAATGCCTAGTCGCTTAAACGAACGCCGCAGCGGATAGCTCAACGATGTCGTGAAACCAACGCTGGACTGCGAGTAGTTCTGCAGGTTCTGCAGAACGGCGCTGGGCAGATTCAAATTTTGTCCGCTGAAGATTGAGAGCTGGCGGGCCTGGTCGAAGTTTATCTTGTTCCCGAAAACTGAGAATCCAAACTGCAATGGCCGGTCGAACATGTAGGGCTGGGTGAATCCAAACTGTACGCTGCGTGCCAGGTTCCCCAAGCTGATTTGTACCTGGAGCGTCTCGCCGCGTCCGAGAAAGTTATTGGTGGAGTAGTTCAATCCGATGAACGCCCCCTCAAGGCCGCTGACGCCGCCATTTAACCCGATGCTGTTCTTGCCCTTCTCTTTCACCTTCAGCGTCAGGTCGACTTGCCCGTTTTTCTCGTCGAGTTTCTTCTCGGTTACGTTCGGATCGTCCGGCTTTAACTGGTCAAAATAAGAGAGCTGGTTCAGACGCAATAGGCTGAGTTCCCACAGACGCGAGTTGTAGACTCCACCTTCTTCAAGGGCCAGTTCGCGGCGGATAACCTTATCGCGCGTCGTGGTGTTTCCCACGAATTCGATGCGCCGTACGTAAAACTGCTTTCCTTCATCGATGTCGAACTCGAGAAAGGCCAGCTTCTTGTCATCGTCAAAGGTCGTGGAAGGAACGCCGGTGTAGTTGATGTAACCGAATTCGCCGTAGGCTTTGCGAAGGTTCTCGATGCCCTTGGCGATCTTGTCACGAGAGAAGACGTCGCCATCTTTCAAAGGGATCAGATTTCGCAGGGCGGCAGTATTAGAAATGGCCTTGTTGTTTTTGAAAGTAATTTTGCCCAAACGGTACTTATCGCCCTCGGCAATGGGCATCGTGATGTCCACACGCTTGCCGGGACCGGATTGCAGCAGTGGAATGTGAAATCCTTTGTGGCCGGTATCGCGGATCTGCGTCTTGGGATCGTTCACCACGACTTTGAAGTATCCACGGTTCTGGTATTCGGCGCGGACACGCTCAGTGTCTTCTTCGAGCTTCGTGGCATCGTATGTCTTGGCCAGAATATTTTCGAGGAAGATCGAATGGGGCACGCCGATCGGCTTGAGGTTCTTCATCGCCGACCGCAGAACGCGCGTTTTGATGTTCTGGTTTCCCTCGAACTTGATCTTTCCGACTTTAACCTTGGGTCCTTCTTTCACCACAAACGTAATTCCGACCGCAGCCGGTGGAATTTGCCGCACCTCGGTTCGGATCGTTGCAAACTGGCGTCCATGCTCGGAAAGCAGTCCCTTCATTGAAACTTCTGCCTTCTTGATGCGCGTCGGATCGTACTGGCTCTCCACCACCAGGCCGACCTTGTCCTGCTTAAACCGGTCCAGCACATCGCTGTTCGACACGGAACTGAGCCCGGCGTAGTTAATCTCGCGAATAGTAGGCTTTTCCTTGACTTGCACAATGATCCGCCAGCCTTTGGGCGTTTGCTCTCTGGAAAACTTGATGTCCTCGAAATAGCCAGTGTTCCAGAGCGAGTTGAAGTCGCGCTCGAGGGACGCTGCATCGTAGACGTCGCCCGCCTTCGTGAAAATACGAGCTCGAATCGTATCGGCCGGGATGCGGCGATTCCCCGTAACGCTGATCTCTGAAATGACGTCGGTTTGTCCCCAGGCGAGGCCCGAACTCAGCAGGGAAAGAACGATCCATAAGGAAGCGAAGGCCCAGACGCGGGACACGGCCCTTAATCGGGAAAACCGTTGAAATGAAGGAGATGCCCCCGGCAAGGCTCCGCGTCTGCGGGCGCCTTTGGGCACAACAAGGTTCTCCGTGTGAAAGCGAAAAGGAATCGCTACGACCTCAGCCTCTGGGATGTAAGAAAACTGCAATTATACGGTAGTGCAGCGATAAGCGTCCAAGTTGCAACTCTGACATGCTGATCATCCGGTTGCTTTGAAGTGATTTCTGCTAAAGCAGTTGGACGGTTAACGGCCGCTGGCAACTGATTCCCGATCCTGGATCTTGCGCTGGGATAACTCCACCTCAACCAAGACGGAATAAAACGTGGCCGAGTTGCCCATGTCGGTAAGTTTTTCTGAGGTTAAGCTGTTAATGCTTTGGAAACCAGGGGCCATCTTCGCCCAAGCCAACGTCGCTGAAACGACACCCGGCTGAACTTTGCCGTCGACTCTTGCCCTCAGCAGCATGTCGCCACGATGATTGAATATTCGAACGCGGTCATCATTCTCAATATTGCGAGCTTTGGCATCGGCAGCGGAAATCTCGAGCAAGCCCTGCTCCTCCATCTCCTGCATCGCTGGCACATTGGAGAACGTTGAATTAAGGAAATTGTCGGCCTTACGCGCTAACAACTCGAGCGGAAGCCTTGCATCTTTCCTTCCGTGTCGGGATTCCGTCGGCGGCTTGAAATCCGCCACCGGATCCAATCCCTGCTTTTTCAATTCCTCGCTATAAAGCTCAGCCTTGCCCGAGGTAGTACGGAATCCGCCCTCGGCGAACGGGAGAAATGTAAGGATCGTTGTGGGCGCGCCGGACACTGCGGAGGAACTGGACTGGGCGGACACAGCCGCCAACGGATGTTCAACGGACCGAAGCTCCGCACCGTCTTCGGGATTGGAAGCCGAGCGCCCAGCGCCCGAGGCCGAGAAGTTGATCCGAGCTTGTCCCTGCTCAAGCCGTTCCCGGCTCATCCCTTCCATCCACGGATCTTTCGACTCCAACGCCAGGTCGATCATGTCATCGACGCTCTCGCGGAAGCACTCCTCTTCAAATCCCATGCGCTCCGCCAGCGCGCGGAACATCTCCACATTCGACCGGCACTCTCCGAGCGGCCCAATCGCCTGATTCGAAACTTGAAGATAGTAGTGCCCATACGCCTTCTGCAAATCCTTGTGCTCGAAAAAAGTCGTCGCCGGAAGCACGATGTCTGCATAGTCCGTCGTATCGGTGAAGAATTGTTCGTGTACAACGGTGAATAGGTCCGGCCGCTTCAACCCGCGCACAACGTCATTGTGCTGAGGACACACCGCCGCTGGATTTGAACTGTAGACGAACAGAGCTTTTACAGGCGGATCATCGACAGTGTTCAGAACCCGTCCCAGTTCGACCATGTTGATAACGCGCGCCTCGCGGCCGAGCGCCGACTTCATCAAATCGGTCCGCTTCAACGCCGCGCCATTCAAATCGACAGCGCCGCTCAGAGACATCTGCAATCCACCGCCAACTTCCTTCCACGATCCAGTGATGCACGGCAACATCACGACGGCCCGCGTCGCCATTCCTCCGTATTCCGAACGCTGCACGCCATAGTTCAAGCGAATCACCGACGGCCGAACTGTCGCATATTCGCGTGCGAGCTTTCGAATATCGTCCGCTGCAATTCCCGTCCACCCGGACACGCGCTCGGGTGGATATTCCTTCACTCGCTCGCGGAGCTGTTCGAATCCCAGCGTGTACTTCGAAACATAGTCCGCGTCGTGCAGATTTTCGCCGATGATGACGTGCATCATTCCCAACGCTAGGGCCGCATCGGTTCCAGGATTGATCGGCAAATACCAGTCCGCGCATTCGGCAGTTCGAGTCTTGTAGGGATCGATCACTACAAGCTTCGCGCCCTTGCGCCGCGCCTCCGTGATGAAAGGCCACAGGTGCACGTTATTCCCGTGAATGTTCGATGCCCACGCAATGATGTATTTCGAATGTGCGAACTGCTCCGGCTCTGTCCCGAGTTTGGCGCCCAAAACCGACTTCAGGCCCGCCTCGCCTGCGGCCGAACAAATCGTGCGATCGAGTTGCGACGCTCCCAGCCGGTGAAAGAATCTCCGGTCCATCGACCCGCTGTTGAGTGTTCCGAGGGTGCCGCCGTAGGAGTAGGGAAGAATCGCTTCGCTTCCGAAGCGTGCGGCTGATCGTGCGAAAGCGTGAAGCGATCTCGTCAAGCGCCTCATCCCATGAAATGCGCCGCCAGACCTGAACTCGATTGTGTGGCAGCCTGTGTGGCGAGATCGTGAGCGGTGGGGCGCTCCCGCCTGTGACCGCTGCGCCAGCATCCGGACCTTTGGCAGCAATCCTTCGCATGGGATAAAGAACGCGGTCGGGTGAATACACACGGTCTAGATACTTCGCCACCTTCGCGCACAGAAATCCCCTCGTCACCGGATGCTCAGGATCGCCTTGGATCCTCGTGGCCTTCCCATCCTGCACAGTGATCAAAACCCCGCAAGCATCGGGGCAGTCGTGCGGACAGGCGGCATGCACCACAGTCTTCATACACATTGATTATATGGGAGGCGTCCTGTGAATGCGGGACAGTCCGTTGGAGAAGACACAAGCTGATGGGCGAAATACGTCGAGTCCGGAAAGGCGCTACTTCAACTCCAGCACTTCCTTCTCTTTTGCTTTGCTCATCTCTTCCATCTTCTTGATCTCGTCGTCGGTCAGCTTCTGAATTTCTTCGAGCGATCGCTTTTCTTCGTCTTCCGTAATCTTCTTGTCCTTCAGAGCCTTCTTGATCGCGTCGTTCCCGTCGCGGCGGATGTTGCGAATCGCCGTGCGATGCTCTTCCAGTGCGCGATGAAGATGCTTCACCATGTCCTGACGGCGCTCCTGCGTGAGAGGCGGCACGGGAACGCGGATCAGCTTACCGTCAT
Source organism: uncultured Acidobacteriota bacterium (assembly GCA_963712365.1). Classification (GTDB taxonomy): domain Bacteria; phylum Acidobacteriota; class Terriglobia; order Terriglobales; family Acidobacteriaceae; genus Sulfotelmatobacter. The sequence continues at coordinate 659,946 of CAVQHO010000011.1, read as the reverse complement.
TCATGGGATTGAGTCCCAAATCTCCACCGCGAATGGCCTTTTCAATCGCAGGCAGGGATGATGGATCAAACGGCTGCACCGTAATCAACTGAGGTTCAGGAGCGTGCACCTGGGCAATCTGGTTCAGCGGCATCTGCGAACCGTAATAATCAACGGTGACCCCGTCCATCATGTGCACAGAAGCGCGTCCCGTTCGCGTTGCCGCCATCGCCTTGCGAAAATCTTCGACAGCCTTCTCCATACGCGTCTTCAACTGCCCTCGAATCTCTTTTAGCGATCCAGAATCAGCCATTTAAGCTCCGTTCTCGTTGCAACTCAAAACGCAAAATTATAAACCCGTAACAGTATGCCTAGAAGCCGCAAACCACGAAGGACACAAAGCAACACGAAGAAAGCGTGACCTTCGTGAACCCTCGTGCCCTTTGTGGTTATCGCTTCGACTGTCGCTGTCGCTTCAAGCGCACACCATAGACCCAATTTTCTCGCCCAGCACCACACGCTTAATGTTTCCGTGCTGATTTAGATTGAACACGACAATCGGCAAATCGTTGTCCTTGCAAAGACTAATCGCCGTGGAATCCATGACCTTAAGTCCTAGCTTCAGCACGTCCATGTAAGTAATCTGGCTGAACTTTCTCGCGCCATCCACCTTCATCGGGTCGGCATCATAAATTCCATCGACCTTGGTCGCCTTCAGAATCACGTCCGCCTTGATTTCCATTGCCCTCAAGGAAGCGGCCGTATCAGTGGAGAAATACGGATTTCCCGTGCCGCCGGCAAAAATCACGACTCGGCCTTTTTCCAGATGCCGGATAGCTCGCCGCCGAATGAACGGCTCTGCGACCTGGTTCATTTCGATAGCCGACTGAACACGCGTATATACTCCCTGCTTTTCCAGAGCATCCTGCAGCGCCAGCGCATTGATCACGGTTGCCAGCATTCCCATGTGATCAGCCGAAACCCGGTCCATCTCCTTGGCCTGCTCCGCTACACCTCGAAAAAAGTTTCCGCCGCCAACAACAATCGCCAACTGCACGCCCAGTTTATGAACATCGCGGAGTTCGGCGGCAATTTCGTGAATGCGCGTGGATTCCACGCCGAAGCCTTGATTGGCCGCCAAAGCCTCGCCGGATATTTTGAGAAGGATACGTTGGAAGGCAGGAGCAGTAGTCATGAGTAGCGCCGGAATCTTGCCGGCATCGGCGTGGGTCCGCCCGCGCCTCCGACAGCATAAACTAAAAAGGCGCCCCGAAGGGCGCCTGTAAACTATTCGGCTTTCGGTTCTGTAGGCTTGGTGGTCGCTACGGTCTCGCCAGCGTCGCCCACCTTGAACCGGGCAAAGCGCCGCACGGCGATATTCTCGCCCAGCTTGCCGACTTTCGAGGCAATCAGCTGCGAGATCGAGATGGTCTGATCCTTGATGAAAGGCTGCTCCAGCAAGCAGACTTCCTCGTAAAACTTTTCCATCTTGCCGTTGACCATCTTCTCCGCGATGTTGGCGGGCTTGCCGCTGGCAATCGCCTGAGCCAGAAAGATGTCCTTCTCGCGTGCAAAGTCCGCCGCGGTGACATCCTCTTTCCGGACGTACTTCGGATCGCTGGCCGCGATGTGCATCGCGATGTCGTGCACCAGTTCCTTGAAGTCGTCAGTGCGCGCCACGAAGTCGCTCTCGCAATTTATCTCGACGAGCACACCAATCTTGCCGCCGGCGTGAATGTAGCTCGCCACCGCCCCTTCGTTGGCAACCCGCGTCGCTTTCTTGGCCGCGACCGAAACGCCCTTCTTGCGCAGAACGACAACCGCCTGCTCCATGTCGCCCTTGGCTTCAGTTAGTGCCTGCTTGCAGTCCATCATCGGTGCTCCGGTTTTCTCCCGGAGATCTTTCACTTGCGCTGCGGAAATGTTCATTGTCGATGCACTCATTATTGCAGTACCCTTCCGTTTTCTTTCTCACTTAGAAAATACGTCGTACAACACCCAACCGGTCACTCCGAGAATTAACGCTCCTGTGATGCGGATCTCTTGTGCGCCGGAGCCTTTCATATATTTCTTTCCCGCCAGAGTACCCTTTGCCGAGATCCAAGTAGGCAGCCGGAGCCAAGCTTCGGGAGAAACCAACATGAAGGCGGCATTAATTGTGATCAATGCGCCAACAGCAGCAACGATGCACCAGCCCAAAATATGCATCCAGTGGCTTTCATACAAAAACCAACCCGCGCCGGACTACCCGCGCGGGTCTGAAATTCCAAAGCCCGGGTTTTCACTGGCATCTGCCGACAACTACTGAGAACTGCTCCTAAACCGTCTGGCTTTCGACCTTCGGAAGGTCGGCTTCTTCGTTTGCCACCGGCTTCTTGTGTGTTCCCGGCCCCAGCACTTCTTCCATGCTGATGTCTTCGGAAGCGTCGACCGCGCTCGCTTCTTCCGAATACTCTGGAGCAGATTGAGCAGCCGCAGCCCGATCGGTCGCTGCTTGCATATCGGCAACCTGCTTATCCGTCATCAATTGCGCGCCTTCCGCAATCGACTCCGAAATCTTCGACGTGAACAGCCGGATAGCGCGCAGAGCGTCGTCGTTTCCAGGGATTACATAGTCCACTTCGGTCGGATCGCAATTGGTATCCACCACTGCCACCACGGGGATTCCCAGCTTGCGCGCTTCGCGCACCGCGATCTGTTCTTTGTTCGAGTCGATCACGAAGATCGCGTCAGGCAGTCGGCTCATGTTCTTGATGCCGGCCAGATTGGCCTGAAGATGTTTGCGCTCGCGCTCGAGCTTGATGACTTCTTTCTTGGGCAGCAACTCGTAGCGGCCATCGGTGGCCATCTCGTCGAGTTCTTTCAGCCGCTTCACCGATTTCTGCACGGTGACCCAGTTGGTGAGCAGTCCGCCCAGCCAGCGCTGATTGATGTAAAAGCCGCCGCACTTGGTCGCCTCTTCGGCGATCGCATCCTGTGCCTGGCGCTTGGTACCCACGAACAGCACAATCTTGCCGTCGGCCGCCAGATCCTGTACAAACTTCGACGCCTCTTTGAACATTTTCAGCGTCTTCTGCAAATCGATAATATAGATCCCGTTCCGCTCTCCGAAGATGAACTCCTTCATCCTGGGATTCCAGCGCTTCGTCTGGTGCCCGAAGTGAACACCCGCCTCGAGCAACTCCTTCATGGTGATGGTAGCCACGTTTCTCCTTTGTCAGTCTGCATCGGAAGTCAGTTGCAGTCTTCTCGGTACTCAGACCAGCAATAAGCGTTGGTAACTGAATCCGACAACCGCACACTTCTTGCCGATTGCCATTCCCGTCCCCGCGCCGCGAGGCACGAGAAGAATTGAACACCTTAAAATCAGCTGTCAGCTTTCAACAACTAGCTGCCAGTTTTCAGAAGATCAGCTTTTCAGCTAAAACGTTGTCATCCTGAGCGAAGCGAAGGAACTCAATTCCTCGGCACTCGCCCACAGCACGCAGTTAGCGCTTGCTGAACTGGAAGCGCTTGCGAGCTCCCTTTTGTCCGTACTTTTTGCGCTCTTTCCCGCGCGAGTCACGGCTCACATATCCTTCGGCCTTAAGCTTCTTGCGCAGTTCGGCATTGAATTGCATCAATGCACGCGCGATTCCCAACTTCACCGCATCGGCCTGTCCGCGTACGCCGCCGCCCAGAACACTGGCGATCACATTGAAGGACGCAGCCGCATCCGATGACGCCAGGGGAGCTTTCGCCGCCGAGCGCTGCGCGGGTGTGACAAAGTATTCATCGAAAGCGCGTCCGTTCACCTTGAAATCGCCGTTTCCAGGACGCAGATAAACACGGGCAATCGCCGTCTTGCGGCGTCCCGTTCCGTAGTATTGAACTAACTCTGCCATTTAGCTTCTAGCTCCTAAGCTTTTAGCCCTTGCTTGAATCACCATGTCATCCTGAGCCGCGCCAAAGCCGGCGCGAGGAACCTGATGACGGTTGAAAATAACAATGCAGCCGCTACGAAACCGCGACCTTCCGCGGTTTGTACTCCCGCACTTCTAACTTGAAATCCTGCGGCTTCTGCGCCTGGTGCGGATGCTTGTCGCCCCGGTACACATTCAGCTTCGACAACATATGTGCCGCCAGCTTGTTCTTGGGCAGCATGCGCTTCACGGCCGCCTCGATGATTGCTTCCGGCTTGCGCACGATCCGCTTGTTGTAATCTTCGGTCCGCAGTCCACCCGGATACCCGGTGTAGTGGTGATATTGCTTCTGCTCCGCCTTAACTCCGGTGGTGCGAACTTTCTCCGCATTGATCACGATCACGTGATCGCCAGTGTCGATAAATGGCGTATATCGCGGATTTTCTTTTCCCATGAGGATGCGCGCCACCTGTGACGCCAGGCGCCCGAGCGTCTGCCCGTCAGCATCCACGACGTACCACTTGCGCACAATTTCCCCCTCTGTGGGGAAATAGGTAGACATAAACTCTCCCAGATTGATAAAAGTTGCGAAAGAAGACCGCTCGTTGATTCTCCCGACGAGGACGCCAGGACCATCAGGCGGGCAACCACACGACCACCAAAGTCTTTACGATAGCGTACCGTGCAAACTCTTGTCAACGCTATGTTACTGCGAGTCCACCTCTTCTAGCTCAGGCCAAGTAGTCCGGATTGGCCCAAATTCGAAGAGATCTCTGGGACTGGGACTCGACTCCCTGACGTGATCTCAGGCTTGCCACTTCATGGCGACTCTGAGCTCGTCACGTTAACAAAGGAACGAACCTTGCCGCGGTCTACAACGCGCAAGATTATCCAACATATGTAGTGTTCGATCTGTAGTGTTCGATCAAAGGAACATCGCCTGAGGGGCGCCACGCCCCTGCGGGGGCACGCACTTATAAATGTCGATCCGAGCGGGTATGAAATTGAACGAGGAACCCGCGGAGAATACTTCCAGGATCACTCGTAGGCCAATGCGTCAATCGGATCTCTTTGCGCCGCTTTGAATGCCGGGTACAAGGCCCCTGCCAGCGCGCCCACGATCGCAATCACGGTTGCCCGCAACACCCACGCATTGCTCCAATACAAGCGCTGAACCGGACGCTCAAACATGATCACCCGCCTTGTCACCAGGCTAAGGAGAATGCCTACGATGATTCCTACAACGGCAAGCAACAACGTCTCTCTCAACACAACATTGACGATATAAAATTTGGAGGCCCCCATCGATTTCAGAATTCCAATCTCGCGCGTGCGCTCCATGACCGCCGTGTACATCGCCTGAAAGATAACTAAGAAGCCCACAATAATGGCGATACCGATCACGATCTCGATCGCAACCTGAAATCCTGGCAGATTGTCAGCCGTCATCATCGACAGATACTCCTGCATCGATCGCACGGCATAGTTGCCCATCCCAGGCAACTCTTGAATCGCCTTATCTACTTGGTCGGTATTGGATGGATCATCCAGCTTGACGTAGAAGACCGAGCAGCGACCTTCGGCACCGACCAGGTCCTGCATGGTCGTTAGCGGTAGGAACTTCCGCCCACCCTTACCATGGGGAACGATGCCGGAAATGCGAAAAGGATGGTTCAGCACTTCAATCGTGTCACCGACCTTCTTGTGATTCATGCCGGAAAAGAAGTCGTCCACGATTACGTCGTTAGGCCCTTCGAAGGGCCCCCCGGACAGATATCGGAATTTTGGTGGAAGACTGTCGTATGTCGGCAGGTCGATTCCATAAACGATCTCGAGCGGCTTTTGGCTAAAGGCCCAGATTACGGGCGCGGCCACGGTCACGTGGCGAACACGACGCAACACATCGCCCACCTTCACGGAAATCGGCGCACCCGACATCCCCGCCAGAGCTGAGGATCCCGGCGGCATCACCATCAAGTCCGCGCCCACACCCATCTGGCTCTCTTTCGATCCCGTCAAGTACCCGTAGAAGACCGCCACGACCAACAGGATCATTGCGACCTCGAGCGCGATCGCGCTCGTGGTGATCAACGACCGCGTCGGTCGGTGCACGAGATTGGCAACCACCATCTTGTTCATCATAGGAAGTGAGACCAGTAAAGGAACGTGGATGCCTGCTGATACAACTTACTTGATAGCAGGCCGCGCGGCCAAGCTGGATTGGGGCGAGTCAAGATGTACAACTACGGCGCCCGGAGGCTGCGCCAGAGTGAACTGCTCGTCTCTTAACGGAATATTGATCTCGACCTTCAGCATATTCAGCTTGAGGTCATATTCCTCTTCGGGCCTGTAAATCTCGATCCGGGACGGGAAGCTGATACCGTTGAAATCCTTATACTCGGCGTAATGAGCGTCGGTCGCCACTTTGGCGTCTTCGCTGTAAATAAATTGCCGGTGCGGCTGCAGATCGGTCCTGCCGAAGATGATCTTGCGAGCGAGCCGCCACCCTTCTCCAGACTTCTGAATCACAGTCAACTCATAATCGTCCTGCAGGACGCGATGTCCCTTGGCATCATGCAGAGTTTCATAGCCGTTTTCGAGAACCGCGACCTCGGTCTGGTCATCGATCCGTCGGACCAGCAAAGCCTCGTAGATATTTTGCGGACGGATGCTCTCCATTGGCTGATCTGCATTCGGAGTCTTCACCTCATTCCGCCCGATGACAAACTTGTTCTTTGGAGGAATCCAGAGCTTGAAAGTCCGTCCATCGCTGACCATGTCGAACGCCGTCGTTCGCACAAATGGCATCAGGCCGGTCATGTGAAGCCAGTCAGGCCTCCGCGCCAGAATATAGCCGCGGATTTCCTTGTAATCGGTGACCTTACCCTTTTTGATTCCGCCCGCGGAACTGTCGATGTCTACAGTCGCCTTCAGCGACTGAATCGCATCGGCCTGTTGATTGACCATGTCAATCAAACCGCGTTGCGTGGTCTCTTTGAGGGGTGCCTTCGAGTACTGATCTTCGACCGCACGCGTGCGGAAAAGACAGCCCGTCGTCGGCAGTACGCCGACCAATAAAATAACCGCCCAAAAACGCGAGCTGCGCCTCATGCAGGTATAGAGATGCCTCCAGAAAGATTTGAGTATACCGCGTTGAAAAGGGTTCAAAACCCTTCGCCCCCTGATTCTTCGGGTGCGGGTTAGTAATTAGCTTCTCGACCGGAACTAGCTTCACAACCAAACTAGCTTCAATAGGAGGCGTTTCAGGCAGACAGCTTGATCACACCTCAATTTCCTTACCAGCCGTATCACCTTCGTCAAGCATGAAGGTGCATCCCATCATCTAAACTGTTGCGTACCGTGCGCAAAATCGTCTGGCTTTTCTTCATTGCTCTTCTCGGTGCTGCAGGATGGCTGGGCTGGGCTCTCATGATGCCCGTAACGCCCTCTTCTCAAAAGTTCGTGATGCTTCGCCCAGGCTTCTCGACACGGCGCATCGCCACCGAATTGAGATCCGCTGGCGTCATCCGAAGCTCACAGGCATTTGTACTCTGGCAGTACTTCCATCGCGGACGTTCACTCAAGGCCGGCGAATATCTTTTCGACAAGCCCGCCAACATCATCGATATCGAAAAGCGCTTGCGGCGCGGCGACGTCTACTTCCACACGGTGGTCGTGCCTGAAGGCTTCACGATGTTTGATATCGCCCGCACCGTTGAATCCGCAGGGCTCGGCTCCGCAAGCGACTTCCTTAAAGTGGTCCGCTCCGAAACGGAGCTTATCGCCGACATCGCCCCGAATGCGACTTCCCTTGAGGGATACCTTTTTCCCGACACCTATCAATTCTCCCGCATGATGACGATGCAGGAGATGGCCGCCGCCATGGTCTGCCAATTTCGATCGGTGGCAAAGCAGATTGGTTTGACCGCCGCCACCGCGGCGCAGAGCGGAGCGGTCGAAACCGGAAGCACGCAAGCCGGACACGCCTGCGGCTTCGTCATCATCCAGACAAAGGAAGCTGCGGAACCGCACAGCATCGTCGAGATCGGAAATGTAACTCCGCTTGAACGCACGGTAATCATGGCTTCGATCGTGGAAAAAGAGACTGCGGTCCCGGAAGAGCGTCCGATGGTGGCGAGCGTCTACTTCAACCGGCTCTCAAAGCGGATCGCGCTGGATGCCGATCCGAGCATTATTTATGCGGAACTCCTCGCGGGAACCTACCAAGGCGCGCTCCACCACGCAGACATGAGCTTTGCGTCTCCGTACAATACGTACCGCAACGCAGGTTTGCCGCCCGGCCCTATCGGCAATCCCGGACGCGGCTCCCTTGAGGCTGCCATGCATCCAGCCCAAACCGACTTCTATTATTTCGTAGCCGACGCGCAGGGACATCACCGCTTTGCTCGCTCTATCGACGAGCACAATAAGAACGTGGAAGCCTATCGCAAGGCAATGAGGAGTCGATAGAAGTCGGCGTCGGGCGGAAGGCGACTCAGTCATCGGTGTTTGTTTCCGAAGCGGAACGAATGTTGAATGCATTGCTCGAAACCATCCGGTCTCGAAGCGAACGCCGCTAGACACTGCTAATGCATCAATCAGCTTCGGTCGAAGTCGGAGGGCCGACGTCGAAAGGCCGAAGTCAGAAGGCAGACATCTATAATCCCCCCGTGCCTGAAGAGAGCAGCAAGCCTCGTGTGCTCGGCCTCGACGTGGGAGCTCGCCGTATCGGCGTGGCCGTCTCGGACCCCCTCGGCATCACGGCTCAGGGCATCGATACCCTCCATCGCAGGAACAAGAAGTACGATCTCCAGCATCTGAATCGGGTCATTCGCGAATACGAGGTGAAGGAAATCGTGGTGGGCTTGCCTCTTCGCATGAGTGGCGCGGAAGGCATCCAGGCAGGAAAGACTCAGGAGTTCGCGGAAGAACTACGTAAGCGCTTCAAACTGCCGGTCCACCTGTGGGACGAACGGCTGACCTCCGTGGAAGCTAACCGCCTGCTTCGCGAAACAGATCTTTCCATCGAGAAGCGAGGCAGAGCAGTCGACAGAATGGCTGCCACCCTCATCCTTCAAAGCTGGATGGACAGCCGCCAAACCTAGCTCACGCGTTCGCTGGACGTTCTGGCAAGCACACTATCCGCGCACTCGCTGTACGTCGGCTCACACTAATAACCCACGATCATGCAATCACTTAACCCGGGATCGCCCGTCCCGCCTTGCTTTTCGCCTCTGCCGAGGAGTAGCATGAATAGAGTAGTCGCGACTTCTCTCCACGAACCCCTTCGCCTTCTGGGTGCCCGAATATGAGTGGTATGGATCTGAATTTCCACATCGGCGACAAAGTTGTCTATCCCAATCACGGCGTCGGAGTCATTGAGCAGATCAGCAGTCGCTCCGTCGGAGCCACTGTTGAAAAGTTTTACCTGCTCCATATCAAGGCCAGCAGCCTCAAGGTCATGGTTCCCTGTCAAAACGCGTTGAGCGTTGGACTCAGGCGAGTGGTCCGAAATGGAGAGGTTCAGAGAGTGCTAGACCTGCTCTCGATTAGCGAAAACGGCAGCAATGGCGACTGGAAAGATCGCTTCAAAGAAAATTCGGAGCGCATGCGCACCGGATCCCTTCTTGAAGTTGCCGGAGTGCTAAAGAGCCTCATCGCGCTGCACCAAGCCAAGCCGCTATCCTTCCGTGAAAAGAAGATGCTTGAGCGGGCCCGCTATCTGCTTGTCAGTGAGTTGGCCATGGCTCGGAATTGTGAAGAGGCTAAGGTGGAAGAACTCCTCACCCTTACCCTCGCCAAGTGCAACCTCCGGTTCCCCGAAGCCTCAGAATTCCAAGCCTGAAAGTTTCTACTTCCGAGCCGCGCCTGATAATTTTGCTCGATGAGCAACACCCCTCTTCCCTTCGGCATGGACCGTCACCTTCTGCGTTTTGACGAGAAGGACCCATATTTATCCCTGCACTTCATCATGATTTTCGTGCGCGATCAGGAGCGCAGCCTGCGCTACTACGTCGATCAACTGGGATTCCGACTGGTGGTCGATCAAGAGATTCCAGGTGGCCGATGGATTGAAGTCGCTCCACCTGATGGCAGCGCCAACCTTGCCCTCTTTCGCCTGGGGGATGAGGCAGACCCGAATAAGCAACTCGGCCGCGATACCAACATTTATTTCCTCACCGAAGATGTCACGGCCAAGTACGAGGAATGGAACGCGCGCGGGGTGAAGTTCCAGTTCCCTCCGCAAACTCCGGCTTGGGGCGGCATCTTCACGCGTTTTGAAGATCTTGATGGCAACTCCTTCGGACTCGCCGGCTTCGACGAACTCACGCGCGGAGTGGAAGCGCAACGTCTGGCCCTCGCAAAGAAACACGAGACTGAGCGTCGCGTCGCGCAAGAGATGGAAATTGCCAAGCAAGTGCAGGCGCGCCTCTTCCCGCAGATTCATCCCGAAGCAAAGACCTTGGAGTACGCCGGCCTTTGCCTACAGGCGCGGCAGGTCGGGGGCGACTACTTCGACTTCCTGGATCTCGGACAGCGGCAACTTGGACTCGTAATCGGCGATGTCTCCGGAAAAGGAATCGCTGCCGCCCTGTTGATGGCAAACCTCCAGGCAAATCTGCGCAGCCAAGGTGCACTGGCGCTTGCTCAGCCGGAGGCCTTTCTTCGCTCGGTGAACCGTCTCTTCTACGAGAACACCATCGACAGCGCCTTCGCATCCCTGTTCTTCGGTGTCTACGACGACGATTCCCGCCGCCTCCGCTACGCTAATTGTGGGCACCTTTCCGGTTTGCTGCTCAAGCCCGACAGCTCGTGCGAGCGTCTCGATTCCACCGCCACATTACTAGGATTATTTCGCGATTGGGATTGTTCGATCGGAGAATGCCAGCTTAAGCCAGGAGACACCTTGGCGCTCTACACCGACGGCATCACCGAAGCCTACAACGACCAAGGAGAGGAGTTTGGAGAAACTTCTCTGATCGACAGGTTGCGCGAGCACCGCGAAGCTCCCTGTCAGGATTCCCTAACGGCCATCACCCACGAAGTACGCAGCTTCAATTCCAACGAGCAGCACGACGACATCACCATGATCGTAGCAAAGTGCAAACGGGAAACTTAGATCTGAAGAGAAGTGAAAAAGAAGCGAGGCGTTTCCCTAGTGTACCTTCGTGTCCTTGGTGGTGAAGCGGTTCTCGAGTTTCTAGTCGGACGCCGAAGAGTTAGCGGTGCGGATCGAACTCCACCTTCACCGTTAAAGTTTCATCAGTAGCGGCAGGCGCGTATCTCCACTGCTTCAGCGCCTTCATAGTCGACTGGCCAAGAATGGGGCTTCCCCCGAGCAGCTTCGTGCTCTTCACCGCTCCGCTGGGCGCGACCAATACTTCCACCCGCACGACGCCGCCGATGTAGAGCTTCTTCAAGGCGTCCGGATAATCGGGGTCGATTCTGCTCACGACTTTCCGGTTTTCTGCGTTGGTGTCATAAATCTGCGCGGCGAGCGATCCTTGAAACAGCCCGCACAGCGCGATCAAACTCAATGTAAGAACTAGCCCGCCTCGTCGTGGCTGGCGGGTTGCGTCTACGAATTTCAACATGTTCGTATCCCCTCGCAATCCCGTTACGGCAGTTCCAAGCTCAACTGATAAACCTCTTGTGTACTGCGATCCCGTACAAACATCCACGAGCCATCCGGAGCCCGTCCGCTCCAAGGGCCCAACACGCCCGGATACCGTTCCAGGCTTCCCAGCACGAAGACCAATTCAGTCTCGGTGCCTCCAATCTTCACCCGACGGATCGCTTCCGCATCATTCACCAGATCATCAAAGTACAGATACTGGCTGTCGGCCGACCACACCGGATAGCTCACCGTCCCTGCTGTCTCCTTCAACCAGGTCGACCACTTCTTCGACTCACAATCGAAAAGCATTAGGGTCGTATTGTCGGGCGAGAGTGCGGCGATATGCTTTCCATCCGGCGACCATCGCGGGCTGAAGAGGCCATCCGATCCGGGAATCGTCTCGATCTTGTGTGTCTTGAAGTTCAAGATGCGAATGTTCAGCCCGGATGTGTCGTGATTGAAATCTCCAAACATGATGCGGCTGCCATCCGGCGACCAGTTGGCGTCGATCTGGCTTCCGTTCTCGGGCAGCATCTCTTGCAAATCGCTGCCGTTCGCCGAAACAAGAGAAAGCTTCCACATCCCGCCCTCTTTCATGCTGGCGAACGCGATCTGCTTGCCATCCGGCGACCAATGCGGCAACGCAGCGCGCTCCGTGCCCGGGGTGAGTTGCAGCCGGTCCAAACCATTCGTCCGGGACCGCCACAACGCTCCCTCCGGAATAGAAACGTAAGTAATCCACTTTCCGTCAGCCGAGAAGTCAACATCGGTAGCTGACAGCCCCGCAATCAAGGGCACAAATTTTTTCTTGTTCGCTTCGTATTTCACAACTTCGACCGTGGGCTGGACCCCAATCGCCCAAATCTTCTTGTTGTCGCGCGACGCCGAAGCATTTCCAAACGACATCGGACCAGCCGTGATCTGGCCGGGCGCAGCGCTCTCATCCTTCGAATCCGCCAGCGCCCATAAGCTGGTCACCACGGTGGTCGTATTGGGCAGAGTCTGGCTGGCCTGGAAAATGTAGTAGTGACCATCGGCCGTCCAGCTTCCGCAGCAACCTGTCGACTTCAACGGCCAATTGGCCAGCATTGCATGAGGATTCGAGCCGTCGTGCGCAACCTCCCACAATGCAGTTGTGTTCAGCTCAGTATTGCTGACAGTAAAGCGAATGCGATGTCCATCGGGCGAAAAGCGCGGCGCGAACACCGCCCCCTCTGCTGAATAAATTTGGTGCGCCTGCGCTCCCGCGGCGCTCGCCACGTATAGAGCGGAACCTTTGGCGAAGACGAGTTGCTTTCCGTCCGCTGACCAGCTCCCATCGCGTCCCGACAGGTTGCCCACCCGCGCAGCCGATCCTTTGCCAATGGGAAGAGTCCAGAATTCGGTTTCTCCGGACTTCGACTTCGAGGAAACCAACAGCGTTGAGTGATCGGGCGAAAGATCCAAAGCCTGCAAACTCGAGAAGGGGCTCGTTACGATCGACCGATCGGATCCGGGCAACGCGACCTTGGCGATGACGCGCTCGGCCGAAGGGGACTCATTCACAAAAAGCTGGGAATCATCAGCGAGCACGTTCGTCTTGCGATATCCGTCATGCGTAACTTGCGTGATCGCCGTGACGCGCGGAGCCGGACCTGACGCCGCGCCGCGCACGCCGCGATACGTGCCCGCGAGAACGATCATGCCCACGATCGTGACTGCGGCTAAGAACAAGCGGATCTTCAGATCCGATGCTTCCTCATATTTATTGCGCATACTCCCGATGGTAGGACGTACCCATTTCCATCCGGAACGAAAAATACACGCGGAAGATTACGCCAGTAATCTCTAGCCGCACTCTGAAGGGGGAAATACGATTGAAAACCTGGGAGACGCAGTGCCAACCCAAAACCCTGTCATCCTGAGCGTAGCGAGGGACCCCAACACCGGCAGCACTACTGCGAAAGAATCCAGGCATTCTCCCGAAACTGCGAGCATCGAGAGAATTCCAGCAAAATCTGAAACATGTAAGCCGCGCAGGCGCCCTCCAACTCCGCGAATGCCCCGCTTCGCTCCACATTCACTCCGCACAGGATGACAGTTCTGTGCGAGAGATCCTCATCCTGGCAAAAACAAAAACTGTCAGAAAACAAGCGAAGGCGAAACCGCGCGCCTACCCTGGATCGCAACTTCGCGCCCTCTGCATCAGCAATTCGCGCTCCCGCGCATTGCGGGTCATGGAAGCCGCCCGCTCGAACTCGGCGCGAGCTTCGTCCATCCGTCCAAGCTTTCGCAGTAAATCCCCGCGAACGCTCGGCAGCAGATGGTAATCCTTCAGCACTGGATCATTTTCCAACCGATTCACCAACTCCAGCCCAGAGGCCGGACCCGAGGCCATGCTGACGGCAACAGCGCGGTTCAACTCCACAATCGGAGATGGCTCAATGTTCGCGAGATCGCCATACAGCGCCACGATCCGTGCCCAATCCGTATCCCCCGGCGCGACGGCCCGCGCGTGACACGCCGCGATTGCAGCCTGGATCGTGTATGGACCTTTCGCCTTCCCAAGCTTCTCCGCACGACCTAGCGCCGTGAGTCCGCGTCCGATCAACAGTCGGTCCCATCGCGCACGATCCTGATCGAGTAGCAAGATCGGCTCTCCCGCGGCATTCACTCGCGCCTTCGCGCGCGATGCCTGAATCTCCATCAGCGCCACTAGTCCGTGAATCTCGGGTTCATCCGGCACCAGTTCAGCCAAAATGCGCCCCATGCGAAGCGCATCCTCGCACAGCGCCGGACGCATCCAGTCATCACCCGCGGTCGCCGAATATCCTTCGTTATAAATGAGATAGATGACCTGCAGCACCGACGAGAGCCGCGCCGTAAAGTCCGGGCCGCGAGGTACTTCGAAGGGAGCATGCGCGTCCGAGAGACTTTTCTTCGCCCGCACAATGCGCTGAGCCATCGTCGTCTCAGGCACCAGATAGGCGCGCGCGATCTCCTCAGTAGTCAACCCGCCCAGCAAGCGCAGGGTGAGCGCCACTCGTGCCTCAGTCGTAAGCACGGGATGGCACGCGATAAACACCAGCCGAAGCATGTCATCACCGATGTTGTCGTCCATGGCAGCCGCAAGGTCCGGAACCTGCATCTCCCGTTCGGCCAACTCCCGGCCTAGGTCTTCATGTTTGCGGTCCACGATAGTGCCGCGTCGAAGATGGTCAATCGCGCGATGCTTCGCGGTGCCCATCAGCCAGGCTCCGGGATTGTCTGGAATGCCCACCTCGGGCCATTTCTCCAGCGCGACTACCAGCGCATCCTGCGCGAGTTCTTCGGCCACGCCGACGTCGCGAACGATGCGAGTCAGCCCGGCGATCACGCGGGCTGACTCCATCCTCCAAACAGCTTCAATCGTGCGATGTGTCTCGGCAGCTTCCACTACCACCGATCACATCACGATCATGCTTTGAGCGCAACTTCGCGTTCGTTACTGCGTGCGTTGCCGAGGTCCGCGCAGTTCGGATCGTAAAGCTGGCGCAGTTCGCACTCGCCCTCTCCTGCAACCTGAAGGAATTTCCGGGCGAGCTCTATCGCCTCTTCCTTCGAATCCGCCTTCAGGATCGCGAATCCTCCAACCAGTTCTTTCGACTCGGTAAACGGACCGTCCGTCACATTGATCTTGCCACTGGACCGCCGAACTCTCGCGCCCAGTGCGCTGGGCAGACAGCCTTCGGTCGCCAGAAGCCAGCCGCCCTTCATTCCCTCTTCGATCAGCTTGCCCATTACCGCCATCTCTTGTTCCGAGCATGGCGTACCCGTTTCCGCCGTCTTGTAAATGCTTAGAAATCTCATCGTTTCTCTCCTTGAATAGAATTCGTTTTTAGGGCTGGACTCGATGGCTTTTGCCTTCGAATTCCCGTGCTCTATGAATACGTCGAACCAGCAATCGCAAAGTCGACAACCGAGGTAAAAAAATCGGATTCTTTTTTGAACCCAATCCTCATCCACTTCCCTCACTTCTTATTTGCGATCTGCTTTGACAACCGCTCTTCCTGCTCCCTTAATTCCGGGGTCATGTTTTCGCCGAAGTCCGCTGCCTCGAATACTGGACGAATCTCCACCTCTTCTCCGCCGTCAAACGGAGCCCGCTTCAACCACTCCACCGCCTCTTCCACCGAGCGCACCTGCCAGACCCAGTAGCCCGCGATCAACTCTTTCGTCTCGGCAAACGGACCATCCATCACCGTCCGCTTCTCGGCCGAAAACCGAACTCGTTTTCCTTTTGAGGACGGTTGCAGTCCATCCGCGGCCAGCATCACGCCCGCCTTTACTAACTGCTCGTTGTATTTCCCCATCCTCGTCAGCAATTCTGTACTCGGCAAAACCCCGGCTTCCGACTCTTTGTTTGCTTTTACGATGACCATGACCCGCATAACTTTGATCTCCTGTTCTGTTTGATTTCGGCCGGATCGCAATTCTCTTAATCCGCGCTCTATTCAGACGTCGAACCAGGAGCGGCAAGTTCGACAAGCTAGTACTTTTTTTTCAAAATCTGCACTTCTCGAATTTTCCCGCCCAGCCACGCCGCCGGCAAAGCAGTGACCACCAGGGCTAGTGGATACCAGTGTGGCCCCATTTCTGTATGTTTCCACGTTGCCACCGCTCCCACGATGCTCAAAATCAATCCGATAACTCCTCCTACCATCGCGTGCCACATGGGGCGATCGGGCGCAAGTCGTGCCGTGATATAGCTGCCAATGATTGCGTACAAGGTCCGATAAGCCGTGGCGCCCGCAAAGAGTTCATCCGACATGCCCTGCCCAAGAACGGGATAAATCTTCAGGCCATGCAAAATTGCGTCCGTGCCGATGGACAGAATCACCACTACGACGAATCCCGCAAAGATCGCCAGCACCGTCCGCAGCCAGCGACGGGTTGGTCTCTGTGAATCAGCGTGGAAATTGCTGGATTGATTCGACATTCCTGTTCTCCTCGAAATATTCGAAAATCGGCCTTGGAATATACAACACCGGCAACCATTTCCGCAGCCGTGGACTCCACAGAAACGACCGATTGTCGACTTCCTTTTTCGGACAAGGACGGCCATCCCAAAGCTCGATTTGAGCCTTATTCCGCAGGCCGGGCGTATAATGACCGGAGCCTCGCTGTAGCCCGGCCACCAGTACTCGGCATTAAATCAAATGACAGACGCTATCAAACGAAAACTGCAGGAAGAGATCAACGCGCTCGAACACGAGTTGATCCACGAGCTTCCCAAAGAAATTAAGAAGGCTGCGGCCTTGGGCGATCTCAGCGAAAACGCCGAATATCACATGGCAAAGCAGCGCCAGGAGTTCGTCAAGGCACGCGTACGTCAGCTTGGCAAGCGTCTGGCGGAATTGTCCATGATCAACATGAACAATATTCCCCATGACAAGGTAGGCCTCGGATCGACGGTCAAGGTCTACGACAACACCAAGGGGGAAGAGGTCGAGTACAAGCTGGTCACCAGCGAGGAATCGGACGTAGCCGCCGGCAAGATTTCGACTACCAGCCCCATCGGCCGTGCGCTCCTTAATAAGAAGGTAGGGGACGAGACGACTGTCGTCACTCCCAACGGTAAGCGGGAACTCGAAATCCTCAAGCTCAGCACCATCCACGACGAGGCTGGCGAAGAACCAAAAGTGTCCCGGGCCTAAGATCTTCCTTAGTGAAACTTAGTGTCCTTTGCGGTCAGAGTTTTTTGAAGTTGACGTTTCTGTAAGTTGACGTTCGCGGAAGCTTGACTGTGCTCGCCGAGACGAGTGAAATATCCCTGATGATGCAAGACGGTTCCGACAGCCCGGTGGAAAAGACGCAATGACAGCGTCATGGACGAGCGCCTTCGGACGCGCCTGCGGGGTCCTTCTCGACACCATCGTTCGTTGGCTGGCCCTCTCCCGTATCAATCCCAACGTCCTCACTTTTATGGGATTGGTGGTCAACACCTGGGCCGCGATCCTGTTCGGATCCGCAAACGCCTCGAATCAAAAACGAATGTTCATTTACGCCGGATTGGTCATCATCTTCTCCGGCTTCTTCGATCTGGTCGACGGACAAGTGGCCCGTGCCACCAACCGCGTCACCCGCTTCGGAGCATTCTTCGACTCGGTTGTTGACCGCTACAGTGACGCCAGCCAGTTCTTAGGATTGCTCGTTTTCTACGCCCGCGGCGGACGTTTCTTCTTCGTAGTCCTGGCCGCCTTCGTAATGGTCAGCGCCATCATGGTCAGCTACACCCGCGCGCGCGCAGAATCCTTGATTGGCTCGTGCCGGGTTGGATTCATGGAGCGCCCTGAGCGCCTGGTTCTCGTGATCTTAGGAGCGCTATTTAACCGCATGGCTCCAGTTCTATGGGTGATCGCGGTCCTAAGCACGATCACAGTAATCCACCGCATGCGCTACACCTGGACCCGAACTCAAGACCCGCCAGCAGCCCTGAACCCAAGTCAAGCCGCGTAGAGATTGTGTACTAGTGGACGCATTCGTCCGTCAGCAGGCGAAGTCGGCGTGCCTGAGCATTCCGAAAGAGATGACGAGGAAAAAGGAAATACGCCACCCCAAGGTTTACTCTTAAAAACCATGTCATCCTGAGCAAAGCGAAGGACCCGCAGAAGCCGAAAACACCACGAATGCCGCAAGGCATTTTCCCCTCGAATCGAGAGCGTATCTGCCCGCCTGTTATCCTATCCGGTCGCACCACCTCTTCTAAGGAAACTCCTTGCCGACTGATCCCGTTCTCGTCGTCCACGGTGGCGCTTGGGCTATGCCCGACGATATGGTCGACGCCCACATCAACGGCGTTTCTAACGCGCTGATTGCGGGATGGCACGTCCTCGAGCGCGGTGGCTCGGCTCTCGATGCCGTCGAGGAAGCGGTCGTCATCATGGAAGATGACGAGACCTTCGACGCCGGCCGTGGCAGCTTTCTAAATCGTGATGGACGAGTTCAACTCGATGCCCTCATCATGGACGGCGCTTCGCTCCGCGCCGGCGGCGTCGGGTGTGTCGAGCATCTGCGCAATCCCGTGCGCGCCGCGCGCAAAATTCTCAGCGAGAGCCCGCATGTTTATTTTGTCGGCGAGGGCGCAGAAAAGTTCGCCGCTGAACATGGCGTCCCGCTTTGCAAGAACGAAGACCTGATCGTCCCTCGCGAAGTTGCGAGACTGCGCTCCTACCAGGCCACGCAATCGAACTCAAAGCCCGATGGAAACGATCTGTTCGCACCCGCTGACCACGATCCTACGATCTCTCACGATACCGTGGGCGCGATCGCGCTAGATCGCAATGGCAACATCGCAGCGGCCACTTCCACGGGCGGCACACTGAACAAGGCTCCCGGACGTCTCGGGGATTCTTCCCTGATCGGGTGCGGCTGCTACGCCGACAATGAGAGCGCAGCGGCATCGACCACAGGATGGGGCGAGCCGATCATGAAACTCGTTCTTGCCAAGTGGACCGCCGACCGCATCTCCGCAGGGAATTTGCCCGAGTGGTCAGCGCAAGAAGCCATGAACTACTTGAAGCAACGCGTCAACGGACATGGCGGCATCATCGTGCTGAACACCGCCGGCCACATCGGCATCGCCCACAACACTCCGCGCATGGCGTGGGCCTACAAAACCCTAAAAAAGCAGGAAGCCGGCGTCGTACGCGAAAACTAGACTGCTCGTCGCTCAACCTTCCCGCAACAGCCGCTTCCTTCCTGTCATCCTTGAGCGGAGTCGAACGATCTCGTGCCCGCTCGCGGTGTTAGTCAGGTGAGCGGCATTCTCTCTACTCGTCGACGGGGCAGAATGCGCTGAACTCGCAGTAATGCTTTGGCAGTGGCTTTTTCTTCGTTCTGCTCGAGCGATAAATGGAAGAAGGAATTAGGCAGAAACTACAGCCAGCCCTTGGTTCTCGCAATCCGCGCGGCCTCGACGCGATTGCTGGCACCGAGTTTGCTGATTGCCTCAGAAAGGTAATTTCGTACTGTGCCGTCCGACAATCCCAATTCACCGGCGATGTCCCCACTAGCCATACCCTCACCCGCGAGACGCAGAACTTGGCGCTCGCGATCCGTGAGCGGATCCATCTCGGCCCATGCCTCCGTCGCCAATTCCGGATGGATAACGCGCAGTCCCTGATGTACGCGCCGCACGGCGTCGGCAAGCTCTTCCGCGCGCATGTCCTTCAGCAGATATCCTGACGCCCCAGCCTCAAGCGCTCGCCGCAAATATCCTGCACGCGCAAACGTTGTCACAATCACCACCCGCGTTCCCGTCTTCCGCCGCTGCAACTCTGCTGCGACGTCGAGCCCGCTCATGTGCGGCATCTCGATGTCCGTAATAAAAACGTCGGGCTTCAGCGCGATTACCGACTCCAATGCCTCTTTTCCGTTGCGCGCTTTGCCGATTACCGAAATGTCACCTTCCATCTCGAGCAGCGCCGCCAGCGCTCCAAGTACCATGCCTTGGTCTTCCGCGAGCACAACGCGAATCGTCTTGCGGCCCTGCTTCGAATATTCCCTCAGCCCTTCTTTCGTCAGAGGATTCACGCTTCCTGCCCTTCCTCTTTCATCGCGAACTCTCGCAGAGGCAACGTGATGATAAGCATCGTGCCCGACCTGTTCGTGCGTACAAGCGTGCCGCCCAGCATCTCAACCCGCTCCCGCATGCCGCGCAGCCCGTTTCCTTCGACCGTCGAAAATCCTTGCCCATCGTCGTGGATTTCCAGGCGGCACGAGCCGTTCTGCTGCTCGAGGCGCATCCGGCACGAACTCGCTTGTGCGTGGCGGACAACGTTAGTCACCGCTTCGCGAACGGCAAGGGAAAGGACACTCTCCTGCATCGCAGGAATTTTCATACTTGTCGAGGCATCGCATTGCACCGTCAGGCCGGCAGTTTCAAGGGTGGACTTCGCTTGAGCCAGTTCGGCGGCCAAGCCTTTCGCGCGGTATCCGCGAATCGCATCGCGCACATCCGAAAGCGCCTGCCGCGAGATTTCTTCCACTTCGTGGATTTCTTTTTTTGCCCGCTCCGGATCTCGATCCAGAAGCTTTCCCGCAAGTTCTGATTTCAGCGTGATGACAGAAAGGGTATGCCCTAGCACGTCGTGCAGATCGCGCGCGATCCGTTCGCGCTCGGCGACCTTCGCCAGGTGCTCCACCTCTTCATTCGCCTTGCGCAACTTCCGGTTCATCCGGTTGCGCTCAGCGAAAAAAGTGTTGCCCGCTCCGATGATCACCGGAAACAGCGCGGAATAGAACAGGCTCCAATTATTGATGTGAAGAGCCCATCCGGTGATCGCGCCGATTCCTCCAACAATCGCGAGGCCCACTGCGGCTGCCGCTTGCGATTCGACGCAAAACGGAAGCATCGCCGCCGCATAGATGAAAAACGTGCACGCACCGCCGTTGATGCGCATGAACCCCACGCCCAGCAGCACCATCCCTGCGATGTGTCCCAGCGCATACGGATTTTCAATGGCGAATAATCCCAGATAGAGAACGAGGAATACCGCTGCGCCAATTCCGTCGGCGAGCCATATCTTCCACGACGGATGAGACAAAATCGGATCGACAAAGAAAAACCCGAGGTAAAGAACCCATAGTAGCGGGCTCCACCCATGGTCCTTATCCGTGAGGATCGCGTTCCACGGCTTCAGCTTCCACGGACTTCCGTTCTCATGACCCTCTGTCTGTTCGAGCGACATCAGCGGCATGCCTCTATTCTCGCCCCCGTTGTCAATTCCGGCCAGTCCGCAGCAACGGCTTCGATGTGTACCATATCAAGGTAGCTGCCGGAATCAGCAGGATCAGCGACTCCATCCCTGCATAGAGAGCGACCACTCCCAACAGCATCAGCACGATCGTCCAACCTATCGATTTCTTTGCGTTTACGCTCATTGTGATCTCATCTCGGTATCTTCCAGGTGAAGTGCTCTAGCTGGCAGCACTATCCGTACATTTTTTCCTGATCGCGCTGGAATCCGATTCTCGCTACACCCAGGCAGATCATGGTGAATGCTGCCAGCACTTCCCAGTGCGTCGCGTTCGATTCGTGACTTCCCGCGCCGACTATTCCAAGCGCCAACTGCGACAAGTGATAAGGCGGCAGGGCCAGCGCAATGTGTTTAACAATTTTTGGCAGGAACATGAAGGGCACCCACAGCCCGCTGCAGAAGGACATCGGCAGATAGATCAAATTGATTGTTGCCGGAGCCGAGTTCGGTCCGGTGAAATATCCGAGTGCGAGTCCCAGCGCAGAAAACGGGAGCGACCCCGCTGCCAATGTTCCGAGTAAACGCGCGAAGTCCCCGGCGGGCATGCGCACGTCGCCCAATGTAACTCCGAGCGTGAATAGTGCCAGTACGATGATCACGCTGAAAATCATGCTCGTCACTACCTTCGCCGCGAAGTAAGCAAAAGGAGGCATCGGACTGGCGCGCTTCACCTGCAGCCATCCGAGCCCGCGATCCGACGCCAGTCCTGCAGCCGTTCCGAACAGAGACGCACCCATCACTCCAAAGGTTCCATACGTGGCGATGAGGTACGTAGGCACCCGCATGCTTCCAATCGATTCTTTGGAATTCAGTACCAGCCCGAACAAAACGTAAAACATGATTGGGAAACTCAGCACCGACGCGGTATACATGCGCAGGCGAAGGTTCTTGAGGAATTCATACTTTGCTTCCTTTAAGTAGATCGCTGCTGTGTGCTGCGCCGAACGCTGCACCTGCGGGTTGCTCAATGCGATGATTGCCGTGCTCATCTGAATCTCCTTCGACGTCGTCGTATCAGTTGGAATTCCTGTTTGAACCATCGTGCGTCAGCGCGAGGAATGCTTCTTCCAATCCTGCGCTGGTAACCTCAAGCCCAGAGAGCGACGCATCGCGCGCCAGCAACTCACGGACGACGGGCTCGGCCACACCTGTATGAATTTCAACTGCCTCGCGGTCTTCCTTCACCTCCGTTACGCCAGCGATCTGCCGGATCGCCGCGATCCCAAGGCTTGTCGCGCAACGAATCTTCTTGCCCGCCGTTTGCGCTTTGATCGTCGCCGGAGTTCCCTGCGCAATAATTTCGCCCTTATTGATTACTGCAATCCGATCGGCGAGGGCATCGGCCTCTTGTAGGTAGTGCGTCGTCAGCAGGACTGTTCTACCGCAGCTGACTAGCTGCCGGATCTGGTCCCACAACATGCGACGTGCTTCCACATCGAGTCCGACAGTCGGCTCATCAAGGAACAGCAAGTCAGGGTTCCCGCAGATCGCCAGCGCAAATAACACGCGCTGTTTTTGTCCGCCCGAGAGATCGCCGAACTTTCGGGCGCTCAATTTTTCCAGTCCTGCGGCAGCCAGAACTTCCGCCGTGCCCAGCGGCTTCTGGTAGTAGGAAGAAAAAAGATCGATGTGCTCGCGCACCCGCAACGTTTCCGGCACGCGTCCAACCTGCAGCATGGCTCCGGTGCGCATCCGGTTTTCAGGATTCGTGGGGTCACCTCCGAAAACGCGAACTTTTCCCGTGTTGGGTTGGCTCAATCCCAGCAACAGCTTCACCGCAGTGGTTTTGCCCGCGCCATTCGGTCCGAGCAGTGCCACCACTTCTCCGGCGTGAACGCGGAAATCCACTCCGCACAGCGCGCGAATATCTCCGTAATTTTTGTTCACGCCATCCAGGCTGGCTACGACCTGGTCGTTTCTTTTTTCGCTCACCCTCATAGATCGTTCCATCGCCGCGATCATCGTGTGTGCACCCGCGTCTCTCGTGCCTCTGACGGGTTCATGTGTTCCCGTGCAGTGATGGCATGTTCTTGCAATCGGCGCGCTGCCGCCAGTGCCAACCATCACGCAATGGTCGTGACATTTGTCATGCGGTTACAACGCTGATTCCGCCGGGATAGGCGAGCTACCAGCCGGTGTTACAGGTGGGATAGGCAGTGTTTTTACTGCTTCGAAAAGAGAAATTTTGGGAGGATTGCGAAAGCGGACGCACGAGATGCTCCGTTGTTACGAAATCCGGACAGATATCCGCACCCAGCAAATGTTCGGCACTAGCGCCACTAGCGAGGATGAGTCACCCGACCGGTCTTCTTCTCTTGCCCAGCGCGGCATGCCGCCTGTTCGGAAAACGTAACAAAGATAAACCACAATGAAATTTTGTTCTCGCCGTAAACTTAAACAGCGACCCGTTTGGTATTATTCTTGGACTGCTTTGGAGGTAATCCAGCGTGCTACCCGCCGGAAAAAGTCTCCGCACCTTGCGCGAAAAATTGGGCCTCACTATGCGCGACGTCGAGAACTCCAGCGCGCGCATCGCGGAGCGCTACCACAACGAAGAATTTTCCATCCCTCCAAGCCGGCTTTCCGACATCGAAACCAAGGGAATTCTGCCCAGCATCTATCGCCTTTACACGCTCTCTGTAATTTACCGGCGTGATCTCCGCGAGCTGATGTCCTGGTACGGCGTCGACTTGAACAACATGACCGCTGATCTGGGTCTCGTGTCGCCTCCGAAGTCGCATGTGTCGGATGCGCTCGCCGGACTTTCTTCGGTGCAGGTGCCAGTCCGCATGGATCCCGGGTTCGATGAGAAGCGCACCGCCAATCTCGGCCGCATGGTCGAGCAGTGGGGCCTGGTTCCGATCGCCTATCTCGCCCAATTCGCCAACAGCGACTTCACCTACGGATACGTTGGCACGCAAGACTTCACCATGTATCCAATTTTGCCTCCGGGAAGTTTTGTCCAGGTCGATGAGACGCGCAGTCGCGTGATAGAAGGATCGTGGCGCTCCGAGTACGAACGCCCCATCTACTTCGTGGAAACGCGCGAGGGCCACACCTGTTGTTGGTGCAGCATGCGCCGGGAAGAGATCATTCTCCAGCCACATCCTCTTTCTCCCGTTCCAGTTCGAATCCTTCGCCACCCACAAGAAGCCGAAGTTCTCGGCCAGGTCGTCGGAGTCGCTATGAGATTGACCGAGTGGCGCCCTCTCGATTCTTCTCCAACTTCAAAAGGGCAAGCAGCACTGAACTGAGATGCGTTGCTGACGGTGAATCCTGCTTTCCAGGCGGAAGCAGTTCACTGATGTGATCGCGCATATCCTCAACAAAGTCCGGAGCATCCGCTCCCAAATCCCGCCGCGATACTTCGACGTCTTCCAACAAATTCGCAATCGGCGTTCGCAACACGTTCGTCACCACCTCAACGTGTGCCGCCTTCAGCGCCCGTTCCGCTGCCTCCGGACCATGCACTGCGTCCATGCCCCAATGCTGGTAACGCCCCGCCATGCGGCGCAGTGACCCGAGATAGGCCAGCTTCCCGAGCAAGCCAGAAACCGCCGCCAACGTAGTTTCGCGCACGTCCTGCAGGGCAGATTTGAGGGTCATGTTGTTACGAATTCCGAACGCTTAAACATTTGAAGACACTTTTGCGACTGCGCCAGCGCCATGAAACTATCACGTTCCAATTCGCAGTCACAAGGAGAGAACAATCATGAAACGCTTGCTACTAGTGCTCGGAACGGCCGTATTATTCCTGAACACCCTCGTCATCCCAACCGTGGTCCGTGCCGACGGCGGCTCAACCAGCACCAATTGCGGCAAGACTTTGTGCAAGCCGTAAAAGCGTCTCAATCATATTGTGCTCCTGAGATTGGCGAGTGAAATGAAAACTCGCCAATCTTACGAAAACGGAACAAGAAATGATTGGGCTTTGCTGGACGCCAGTTCTCCGGCTATATTAGCAACCCTCTCACTATGTTTGAGGCGCATTCAATTCTCTGGCATTACCTCTGGCTTGCGCCTAACGTCCTGCTCCTATTTCTGGGCATTTTGCTCTTGGCTCGAGGTGCAAGACAGCACTTCCCCGCGTTTATCGCATTCGCCATTCTTAGCTCTTTAGCTCAATTCTCCGTTTATTTGGCGGACGTTCTCCCATCTCTAAGCGCTCTAACATTTTGGCTGGCCGACTGGGTGAAGGTTGGTCTCGAAGGGATACTGAAATTCGTTCTTATCGCCGAGATCTTCGGTCAAGTTTTCGGACCATATCCTTCCATTGTCAAGCTGGGAAAGATTTCTATTAGAGCTGTCGGCGTGCTGCTGACGCTCGCGGCCGCGCTCGCCGCAGCGTACGCGCCGAAAGATGGGAATTTTGGCATCATCTCTGGAGTGCACCTGCTCGAGCAAACGGTCTATTTGATCGAGTGCGGATTGCTGGCGTCTCTTTTCATGTTCTCCGCCTATTTTCACTTGAGGTGGCGTCGGCCGAGTTTCGGAATAGCCTTGGGATTGAGCATCTCCGCCTCTTTCCAGCTTGCTGGATGGGGGGTCGTTGCGAATGCAGGACTGTCGAACACGACCCGTTACTACATAGATTTTGTCACTATGGCGGCGTTCCATGCCTGCGTCTTGCTCTGGTACTACTACTTGCTGGTTCCAAGCAAGTCTTCATCGCACGTCCTAATTAACAGTCGCATGCCGAAACTACCAGAGCAACCCGTAAAGACTATTCCCAGCATCGTACCGGGTGACCACGCAGAAGTGCTCAGCAGATGGAATCGTGAATTGGAGCGTCTGATACATCAATGATACTGGCCATCATTCTCGTCATCGTCGCTGCTGCTGCATTGGGCTTGCTCTTAACTCTCACCGTTAAGCGAAGCCTCCAAGTTTCTCCAGGATCAAGCGACGCGCTGACCGTCCAACCTCTCGACGTCGAAGCTTTCCGCAATCTCATCGATCCCGCGGAACGAGAGTACCTGCGCCAGAAATTGTCCGCTGGCGAGTTCCGCGTCGTACAGCGCCGGCGTCTGATTGCGACTATGGCCTATGTGCAGACGGCATCTCGAAATGCCGCCGCACTAATCGACATTGGAAACGCTGCCTTGGCGAACGCCGAACCTGAAACAGCCGAAGCGGCCCAGCAATTAATCGGCAACGCGCAGTTATTGCGCACCAACGCCACCTACGCAATGTTTCGCATCGGTCTGGCGTGGATGTGGCCGCACTCGGACGCAACGGGAAGGACAATTCTCGACGGCTACCAGCGATTAAGTGGTTCAGCCATGCTGCTCGGCAGGCTGAAAAACCCAACGTCCCCGGTTCGTATCTCCTAAGGCGGGACGCCCTGCTTTCGCCGGCACGAGAACGAAGAGCGCCAGCCAGCACCGTCCCAAACTGGATGACGCTCTAGCGAGTGTGATCCGAGCGCAGCGAAGGATCTGCATTTCTTCCCCGAAGCAAGTTTCCCGCAGCCATCCAGCCGATACCCAGTCACCGAGTGCTGACTTGTTTTCAAGCATGGTTCTGTTATAAAAACCACCGGGCATCAAAGCTGTCCAACCATCGAGTGAGTGCATCGGCAATGTGCCGTAGCAAGCGTTCCCGCCGTCTGCTCGCGTTCGCGAGTCCAAGGGAGATCCATATGATCCGCACTGCGAAAATTTTCCTGGTGTCGTTTTGCGTCGTGCTGATGTCAGCCATCGCGTTTGCGCAGGGCGGAGCCGCTACCGGCGACCTGCACATTACCGTCAAGGATCCCAGCGGAAACAGCGTCACCAACGCGACCGTGACCGTGCAGGATGTCGCCAAGGGCCTCGAGCGCACCGCCACCAGCGACGGCCAAGGCGGATACAACGCGCGCTTACTTCCTCCCGGCACTTACACAGTGACAGTCACCACAACGGGATTCACCAGAGTGGAGAGCACTGGAGTTTCCGTGACGGTTGGTGGCCTGGTCGAGTTGCCCGTGGCGCTCACCGTCGCCGGAGGAAAAGAAGTTATCGAAGTCAGCTCGCAGGCGGAACTGGTCGAGACCTCTCGCACTTCCACCACCGACACCATCGGCGAACGCCGCATCGACAACCTCCCCATCAACGGACGCAACTACATCAATTTCACGCTCACCGATTCCCAAGTTGTTCGCGACAACGCACCGAATACCGGCGCCGCTCCCACTTCAGGCCTCAACATGAGCGGACAGCGCGGGCGTTCAAATCTGGTCAACGTCGACGGCGCCGACGCCACCGACAACTCGGTCAACGGCGTGCGCTCGACGGTTTCGCAAGAGGCCGTTCAGGAATTTCAGATCATCACCAACAACTACGCGGCGGAATACGGACGCGCCGCCGGAGGTGTTGTAAATATCATCACCCGTTCGGGATCCAACGCATTTCATGGCGATGTCTTCGGCTATCTGCGCAATCGCAATTTTCAGGCAGTGAACCCGTTTAGCACGGTACCCGATCCCGCTTACACGCGCGTTCAGGCCGGAGTCGCGTTCGGCGGTCCAATCAAAAAAGATAGGACTTACTATTTCTTTTCCTACGAAGTGACACGCCGTCACGAAACCGGATTCTCCAGCATCGGACAGGGCAACTTCGGACTGACCCCCGTCGACACTTCGGCATTTTTCGGAGCACCGGGAGGCAGCATCAGCCTTCAACTCACTCCGGATCAGATTGGTTTCATCTCCAATCCGGTTGTCCAGGCAACCGCGGCAGCAAGTCCGGCTTACGGCGGAGAAGTGGCGCAGTATCTCGCACTGGTCGGCGCTTCATCCGAGATGGCAGTTAACGGACAGTGGCCTCTCGGTCTCACAGGCGGTTTCCCCGGCGTCACCGGATTTCCAACATCCTGCGCCGCACCGCCGTGCCCGATCCCGGCATCGTTCCACTCCTTGGTCTCGCAAGAGGGCAACTTCCCTGTCTTTGAAGGAACCAGCCTCTATTCGCTCCGCCTCGATCACAACATCGGGTCCAATCATCGTCTCTCATTCCGTGCGAACGTCAGCCCCAGCACCGTGACGGGCATTGAAGTCAGCGGCCAGGATCAGCCCTTCGGACAGAACGCCTTCTCGCGCACCTCGCAGCAGACCTATCGCGATGTCGCCGGAGTCTTTCAGGACACGTGGACGATTGGCGCGAACAAGGTGAACGAATTTCGCTTTCAATACGCACGCCGCGGACTTTCCTACTTTTACAACACCGAAATCCCCGCAGGTTCCGATCCAGCCATCAACATCACTGGCGTGGCCTACTTCGGACGCGAGCCGTACTCCTTCATCCAGCGCACCGAGCAGCGCTATCAGGTTTCCGACAACTTCTCCTGGACCGTCGGACGTCACAATATGAAGTTCGGGGCCGACTTCAATTACCTCCCGCTCGATGCCACCTTCACGGTGAACTACGGCGGCGTCTATGACTTCGGCACCTTCGGCTCGTCTAGCCTGGGATTTGTCAACCCGAATCCCGGGGCTCTTCCCAACTTTCCCGATCTTTCCGCTGTGCAATCCTACGGAGCCGGATTGCCCGGAGACTTCATCCAGGGCATCGGAACTCCCAGCGACTCTTTCCGCAATGTTCCCATCGGTGCCTTTTGGCAGGACTCCTGGCGCGTCACTCCAAAGGTTACTTTGAACTACGGGCTCCGCTACGACGTCGAGATTCCTCCCAAGTTCCGCTCTCCGCAGGGACTCGCGCTCCCTGCCTACAATCTGCTCGGACTGCAAAAGGGAATTCAGACGGATGCAAACAACATTCAGCCACGCATCGGCCTCGCGTGGGACCCGAGCGGGAATGGCAAGACCGTCGTGCGCGCGTCGTACGGAATGTTTTACGACCATCCATTGCTCGGACTTTATTTCCTCGGCGATGCTTCCGACGGATCTTCCAGCGGACAGCTCGCCTTCGCGGGAACTTCAACCTGTAGTGGCCCCGGCCAGCCCAGCAACCTGAATGCGATCACGATTTTTCAGGGATTGCCCATCGACCAGCCAAGCCTCGCGAACCCGTGTGCGGCCACGCTGAATCCCGCCACCGCTGCGGCTCTCGGATACCTGCCCAATGAGCAGCGCTTTCAATCGCTGAACTTCCCGCAGTCAGTCTTTCTCAACCAGAACTACCTCAATCCTTCGACCTTCCAGCCGTTAGGATTTCAGCCCTTCGGCTATCCGCAGGCCAAGAATTTCGTCTACGCGTACGCTCAGCAGGCAAACGTCACCATCGAACGTGATCTCGGCAAAGGATTCGCCCTCAGCCTCGCTTACAACTTCAATGGCGGACGCCACCTCAACCGCCCGATCAACGCCAACACCATTCGGGGCGACTTGATGGTCGCGAACTTTCAAGCCGCGTATTACGACGCACTCGCTGCCGGTGGACCAACGCCAGCCAGCCCGTTCACCGTCAGCGGCTGCAGCCCCGGCGGTTCGCCCACCTCGCCCTTCCCCTATAATGACGCAGCGCTGATGAATTTCTTCCGGCCCGGAGGGTTGAATCCATCAATCCTCGGAGCCTACGCTTCAGTCGGCGATCCACTCGGTTGCATCGGGCAGGCGATTACCACGGTCAGCAGCCTTCCCGGATTCAACGCCACTTGCGGCACCGCACCGGCCTTCGCTGGCTGCGTCCCGTTCGGAGACATGGATGCCAACTACTCGAACGGCAGCTCGATTTATCACGGCTTCAGCGCGAATCTTCGCAAGCGCTTTGGCGGACACTACGAGTTCCTCGCTTCCTACACCTACTCGCACGCGATCGACGACTCCACCGATCTGCAGTCGACGTTAACGCCGCAGGATAGTTACTTCCCGCAAGTCGATCGTTCGACTTCGCTGTTCGACCAGCGTCATCGCTTCGTCTTTAGCGGCGTTTATCAAACCGGAAAGGTCGGCGGCAGCGGATTTGCCAGAAAGATGCTGAGTGACTGGACCTTCGCTCCCTTACTCGAAATCGCCTCAGGTCGTCCCTTCAACATCCTCACCGGCAGCGGAGACAACTTGCAGCTCTCGTCGCTGACCAGCCGTCCGAACACGACCGTCGATCCCGCTTGCGGAGCGGTAGTGAGCTCGAAGTTTTCGCCAAGCGGCACCTTCCAGGAACCCTGTATCAACGGCTTCATCGCCAGCGGAACTGTTCCAACGCTTCTACAACTCGACGGCAATCTCGGACGCAACGCGGGAATCACTCCATGGACCGCCTTCGGCGACATGCGCGTCTCGCGCCGCATCGCGTTCACCGAGCGCTTCAGCCTCGACCTGATCGCCGACATGTTCAACATCGCAAACAAGAACAACGTGGCCGCCGTAAGCCCGCTCTTCACCAACGCCGGACAAGCCACAGCAGCCTACGATCCGCGCCAGTTCCAGTTCGCAATGAAAATTAACTGGTAGTACGCAGGAGCAAGTTGCAGACGTGAAAGCGTTGATCAGTAGTCTTTAAGAGGTAGTGTCATCCTGAGCGAAGCGAAGGACCTAACGTCCTCCAAAAAACAACGATGCTGTATCAACCGAAGCGCTGCCACCCGCTTTGCACACTGACTCGCACTCTCATAAACAATGCCCGACTCCGAACTAATCCCGCCTAGCGCACTGCCGGAAGTCTCTGCACAACCGCAACACAACTTCTTCCGTGGCCCAAACGGTATCCGCGCCGGATGGCGTGTCGTGATCTTTCTCGCGCTTGTTTGCGCAATGGTTCTCGTATTAGTCGGGGGCGTTGCGCTCATCGCTCACGGGCGCGCCCAGTTCGCAATCTCACAGCTCTCTCCCCAGGGACTCGGTATCAGCGAAGCCGCGATCTTCCTCTGCACCGCGATTCCGGCTCTGATCATGTCAAAGATCGAACGCCGCAATTTCGGCGCGTACGGACTCCCTGCCCGCTCCGCCTTCCGAGGCGACTTCTGGATCGGCACGCTAATAGGCTTCCTGTCCATCGGCGGCTGCCTGCTCGGGATCTTCGCGTTTCATGGATTCCACCTCACCGGCTTCGCCATCCACGGAAGCACGATCGTCTCCGCAACTGCGGCGTGGGCGCTAGCATTCGTGATCGTAGGCCTCGCCGAAGAGTTCGCCTTCCGCGGATACTTGCAATTCACGCTGACCACGGGGATCGGCTTCTGGCCCTCAGCGATTTTGCTGTCAGCGTTATTCGGCGCGGCGCACGCCGGCAACCCGGGCGAAAGCAAAGCTGGCTTGGCATCCGTCGTGCTGTTTGGACTGCTCTTCTGTCTTTTTCTGAAACGCCGCGGGAGTCTCTGGTGGGCAGTCGGATTCCACGCCGGATGGGACTGGGGCCAGACTTTCTTCTACGGAGTTCCCGACAGCGGCATCCTTCCCTATCACAACCTATTCAACTGCAGTTTCACCGGCCCAGCATGGCTGACCGGCGGCAGCGTAGGCCCAGAAGCCAGCATCTTCACGCCAGCGGTATTGATCATCGTCGCAGCGGTCTTCGCCAATGTGTACAAAGAAGATCGATATCAAGCGTAAGGCTGAGAGCTGAGAGCCAAATGTTAAACTCAACTTTACTTCCATCCTTGGCGCTTGCCTGGAGCCCGCTCCCAAATGTCCGAACATGAAATGCCGACTTCGCGGACCCGTGTCGTCCGCGAACCAGATCGTGGCGTGTACGACCGCGAAACCGTTTACGGAATCCTCGACGAAGCATTCCTCTGTCACGTCGGCTTCGCCGTCGACAATCAGCCGTTCGTGATTCCCACGTCCTTCGGCCGCAAGGACTCAGACCTTTACATTCACGGATCGGCCGCGAGCCGCATGTTGCGGCATATGAAAGACGGCATCCAGATCTGCGTGACCGTCACCCTGCTCGACGGACTCGTTCTCGCGCGCTCCATCTTCAATCACTCGATGAACTACCGCTCCGTCGTGATCCTCGGAAAAGCCACTCTGGTGGACGATCCGGCAGAAAAGCTTGAGGCGTTGCGCGTGCTCTCCGAGCACATCATCGCCGGCCGTTGGGACGACGTTCGCCAACCCAACGAACGCGAATTGAAAGCAACGTCGGTACTTCGCCTGCCCATCACCGAGTTCTCGGCCAAGGTCCGCACCGGTCCCCCTATCGACGACGAAGAGGACTATTCATTCCCCACCTGGGCGGGAGTCGTGCCTCTGGAAGTCACGATGGGAGAACCGATAGACGATCCAAAGCTGGATGCGGGAAGAAGCGTTCCGAAGTATGTAAGCAGTTATTCGAGGAAATGAGTGCGGGGTGAGTAGATCCCAACAAACATCTAAAAAAAACATGTCATCCTGAGCGAAGCGAAGGACCCAAACCAGCAGTCACGGTCACGAAAGCAGCAAGGCATTCTCAAAAACGCCGCAGGATATTCCGATAAGGTCGAAAGAAAACTGACCCTAAGGCACTAACAGCAACTTGCCCGCAACTCTGCGCGCTTCCATATCCCGATGAGCTTGCGCGGCCTCGGCCAGCGGATACTTCTTTGCAATTCTCACTTTCAGCTTCCCCTGTTCGATCAGGCCGAACAGCGCGGTGGTTCGCGCCAGCAGTTCTTCTCGCGTCGCGGTGAAGTGCGCGAGAGTAGTTCGCGCCATGTACAGTGATCCTTTCTCCGACAGCTTTGCGGGATCAACCGGCGGCACCGGCCCGCTGGACATGCCATAAAGCACGAGCATTCCGCGCAGGCGCATGACGTTCAGATTTTTCTCGAACGTGTCTTTGCCAACGCCGTCATAGACCACGTCAACGCCCTTGCCGGAAGTTAGCCGCTTCACTCCTTCTTCAAAATCCTGCTTCGTGAAAACGATGACTTCATCCGCGCCTGCCTCGCGCGCCAGCGTTCCTTTTTCGTCGCTCGACACGGTTCCAATCACCCGTGCCCCCACCGCCCCCGCCATCTGCACCAGCAACAAGCCCACGCCGCCGGCAGCCGCGTGGATCAGCGCCGTCTCCCCAGCTTTCAGTTTGTGCGCATCGTTCACTAGGTAGTGCGCCGTGAGGCCCTGCATCATAGAGGCGGCGGCCTGATCATCTGAAATCGGATCGGGCACGGGAACGAGATGTTCTTCCGGCGCCGCGACATACTCCGCGTAGGTTCCCAGCGTCCCGCTCCACGCAACGCGATCGCCAACCTTCAATGATTTCGCCTGCGCACCGACCGCCGAGACGACACCCGCACCTTCTTGTCCGGGGACAAACGGCAGCGGCGTCCGCAGGCTGCCATCGCGAAATTGCCCATCGATTGAATTCACACCGGCAACGTGGACCTTCACCACGGCTTCCGCAGGCTTGGGCTCGGGAATAGGAATCTCCGCGAGGTCCAAAACCTCAGGCCCGCCAGCACGCGAAACACGTATCGCTCTCATTTGATGTGGATCCTGCTCCCTACCCTGCGAAGAAAAGTGTCGTCCCAACGCGCAGTCTTGCGCCGAAGAATCTATGCACTCTCAGCGACGACAATCCGTCAACAAATGCATAGGCCCCGCCTTCTCGCTGACGACGGGCGGCAACGCTACGGAATCAGCAGCAGCTTCCCGGTCGTCTTCCGCCCTTCCAACTCCTCATGCGCCCGCCGCGCTTCCGCCAGCGGATACGTATGCTCGATCCGCAGCTTCAGTTTTCCTGAGGCAATCATGCCGAGTACCGCGCCCGACCGCGCCACTAACTCTTCGCGGCTCGCAATGTAGTGTTGCAGTGTTGGACGCGTCAGGAACAACGAGCCTTTCGTCGACAAGGCGATCAAGTCGAATGGCGGTACCGCCCCGCTCGATCCTCCGAACAAGGCCATCATGCCGCGCGGGCGCAATACGTTGAGGCCCTTGTCGAATGTCGTCTTTCCTACCGAATCGTAAACAACGTCAACGCCCTTCTCACCGGTCAGTTTCTTCGTTTCCACTTCGAAATCGGACTTCGTATAGAGGATGATGTCGTCCGCCCCGGCGTCTTTCGCCAGCTTCGCCTTCTCCTCGGTCGAAACCGTGGCAATCACGCGCGCGCCAATGTTGTGCGCCATCTGCGTCAACAACAATCCCACGCCGCCGGCAGCAGCGTGCACCAGCGCCGTCTCTCCCTTTTTCAGCGGATAGGTGTCGTGCGCCAGATAGTGCGCAGTCATTCCTTGCAGCATCGCGGCCGCTGCCTGCTGATCATTCACACCGTCAGGCACTCTCACCAGACGATGCGCGAGAACCGCGGCGTACTCGGCATATCCGCCGAGCAGTCCCGCCCACGCGACACGATCGCCAACTTTTACCTCCTTCACATCCTTCCCCACCGCCGTCACTACGCCCGCGCCCTCCTGGCCCGGCGTAAACGGCAGCGGCACCTTGTATCGTCCCTCGCGGTGATACACGTCGATGAAGTTCACTCCTGAAGCGGCCAGTTTCACCACCGCCTCATTTGCCTTCGGCTCGGGAACGGGCAGTTCCACCAACTCCATTGCCTCGGGCCCACCTGGTTGCTTAACCTGAATAGCTTTCATGAAGACCTTGGATTCTACTCTCGGCCTGAAGGATTCCAGCACAGGCGAGATAAGGGGATTTCAACATTCAATTCACATTCTAGATTGCAGATCTTAGAATCTAGCGTGCAGAATCGACCGGCGCAAAAGACATCGTCGTGAAGTTCAATCTGAACTCTACCTTCTGCGTTCTGACTTCACTTCCTCAGTTCCGCCGTCCAATTCTGCA
Organism: uncultured Acidobacteriota bacterium; assembly: GCA_963712365.1. Lineage (GTDB taxonomy): Bacteria > Acidobacteriota > Terriglobia > Terriglobales > Acidobacteriaceae > Sulfotelmatobacter. The sequence goes on along the minus strand of CAVQHO010000011.1, from coordinate 625,005 downwards.
CCAGCGTCAGCGGCAGCGTCCCGGCATCGCCGGTCGTTATCGCGAGGATGCGTTGCCCATCTGCCGTTACGTCATACTGCGCGCTGGCTATGTTCGGAGACAAGTTGTTGGTATCGAACAACGCATGGATTCCATTCACTTCAAAATTAGGACCCTTCCCGCTCACAGACGCAACCATCAACCGGCTGCTGCCGAGTCCGCCGAAAAATAATTCCTTGCCGTCCCGCCGCCACCGAGGCATCGTTCCTCCCTCGGTCGAAACCTGATACTTCGCCCCGTTCGGCGGGAAGGGAGCCACAAATATTTCGCTGCGCCCCGTTTCCGTCGAGACATACGCCACCCAACGACCGTCCGGCGAGAACTGCGCCAGCGTTTGATCTCCAGCCGCGGTTTCGTACGCGAAAGGCTTGCCGTCTCCGAACAGCGGTACCACCCACAAATCAAAACCAGTCCCGATTGCGGTCGTTCCGGTTCGGAACATCAGGTATCGTCCATCAGGCGACCAGTCATACAGAGCTTGCTGCAATCCATTCGCCGGATCTAACTGAAGTACTTGTTTTTCCGGACCCGCACCGTTCGATGCCTTCGACAGAAGCACCAGCCCGCCTTCGCTGGCAACGCCACCGCCACGCGTAAATGCGATGCGGCTTCCATCCGGCGACCACACCGGATTGCTGTCGTTGTCATTCCCAAATGTCAGCCGGGTTCGCGTGTTGCGTTCCAGGTCGAGGGTCCACAGCGCCGCCAGGGGTTCGCCAAGGCTGACGGCTACCTTCTTGTCATCCGGAGAAAGTTCAATCTGGTGATAGGAATCGGGCACCGATACCTGTCCAGTCTCCTTGCCGTTGCGATCGCGCCACGACAGCGTCATCGCCGTCGTAGCCGCTCCTGGCTGGTAGACGAGCGTTCCCTCATCCGATGCAGTGAACGATCCGCGCCACACGCTGGCGTCCACCTGCACATCGTCGTTTAGCACAGTCTCCTGCCCGGTGAACTGTCCCGACTTGTAATCCAGCGGCCTCGCCACCAGCGTGCTGTCGCGAACGTAGAGCAAATATCCTGACGCGTAGATCGCATTCGATCGCGACGCCATAAGTTCTTGTGTTTTCCCGTCGAGTGATCCGAGAAACAACGCGGTATTCGGACCCGAGGGTGAACTGTGATTTGCCGCCAGATAGACGAAGTGCTTTCCGTCAGGCATAAAGTTCGGCCAACGATGTGTCGTGAACTTCGCATCCAGCTTGGTCGCCGCAACCGGAGTTCCGCCCGAAGCGGGGACCTTGAATAGCGGCGAGTTGAAGTGCGGGGCGAACAAGATGATGCCGCTGCTTCCCCACGCGCCGCCGCGGCCAAGCGGCGCATCGCAAACAATCACCGCCGGCCCGCCTGCGATGTCGACGCGCTTCAACTTTCCGCCTGCAAAGAACGCGATGGACCGGCTATCCGGTGACCAGAAAGGAAACACCGCGTCCTCGGTTCCAGGCAATGCATCCAGCGATAACTTTCCGATCGAACGCAGATAGAGCAGTGCTTTCCCATCCACCTTCGCTGAAAAGACCAGCCGCGTCCCGTCCGGTGAAATCTCCGGCGGCCCGCTGTTATCGCCGACGAAATTGAACTGCACCTTGCCGGGAGCATCGATCTGCGAGCGCACGACCGGCTTCGGTTCACGCGAGGAAAAGTGCAGCCCTGCGAATATCAGCGCGGCGCTCACGCCGAGCGAGGCAACAATCCACGCGACTCGCTCGCTCGTCCGGCTCTTCGTCGCACTCGGAGCAACATCCGTTCCCGATATTTGCCCACCCTCCGCGATCCACCTCAATTCGCTCGCCAGGTCCGACGCATTCTGCCAGCGGTCATCGGGATCCTTCGCCATGCTCTTCCGGATCAGTCTTTCCAACGCCGGAGGCGTCAACGGCTGAACGGTTCGTATCGGCTCAGGCTCTTTCTCGAGAATCGCAGCGGCGACTGAGACCAGCGTCTTTCCATCAAAGGCGCGCTTCCCACACGCCATCTCATACAGCACCGTGCCCAGGCTGAAGATGTCGCTGCGCGCATCGGCCTCTTTGCCCTCGACCTGCTCCGGGGCCATGTATTGAAACGTGCCGACGATCGTTCCCTGCGTGGTCAGCGGCGTCGGATGCGGACTGGTCATCGTAGCCGTCAACTCTGCTGAGATAGGGTTCGACGCGGCCATGCCCTTCGCCAGTCCGAAGTCCATCAGCTTCGCGCCAGCCTTGGTCAGCATGATGTTGCCCGGCTTCAGGTCACGATGCACCACCCCGAAACGATGCGCGGCAGCCAGCCCTCGCGCGATCTCAGCTCCATAGCGCAAGACCTGTTCGATTGGCAGCGGTCCGCGCCGCAAGCGGTCGGCGAGGGTTTCGCCGTCCAGCAGTTCCATCACGAGGTATCGCGTGCCGCCCTGCGATCCCACGTCATAAAGCTGGCAGATATTCGGATGATTGAGTGACGAGATGGCTCGCGCCTCGCGCTCGAAACGCTCGGCCGCATCCGGCTTCGCCGCCAGATGTTCGGGCAGAATCTTAATCGCTACTGCCCGGTCGAGGCGAGTATCGCGGGCGCGATACACCTCTCCCATGCCGCCTGCTCCCAGCGGAGAGGCAATCTCATACGGACCCAGTTTTGTGCCCGCGGCTAAGCCCATAGCAAGGTCTGGATTATAGCGCCCGGAAGTGAGCTTCTTTCCGACCGGCGCAACAACAGCGAAGTGTTTGTTAGGAGGCGCGACGTTTCGGCGGTGTGATGAATTCCTTCGGCTCGAGTCCTGCCGCCGCCATGATGGCTTGACCGAATTCCTCAGCGGAAATCTTGAACTCCACTTCGTTGTGGGGAAGTCCGCCGTCGCCGGCGACACTAATTTTCGCGACGAAGCGATAACCTCGCCCTACAACGGTTTGAAGAAAATGCGGGTGGACCGGATCATCGCCCAGAGCAATGCGTATTTTTCGGATGGCAGTATTGATTCCCTGTTCGACGTCCACGAAGACGTCTTTGCCCCAGAGTGCGTCCGCAATTTGCTGTCGCGAAACGAGTTGACGATGGTTGTCGATCAGGAACAACAACAGTTGCAGCGGCAGCCCTTCCAGACGCACCGACTTTCCGCCGCGAAATAGCTGGAAGCGGCCGAAATCAAGCTCGAACTCGTCGAATCGAACGATCTTTTGTTCCACCGAGCAACGCCCTTTTTCGTAATTTTTCCCCGCCCCCGGGGGCCTGTCAAGGATGCGCAAAGCTTCTTCAGATCAATTGATCTCGCTTCAGATCCTCTCCATGGACGTTTGACGCGCGTCGGTTCAAGATCGATTCACTTTCCCCGATGGAAGAAAAACAAATTTGGAGGATAAATGTATGAAATTCGCATCGAAAATGTTCGCCATCGCAGTCACTATGCTTCCCCTCCTGGCGACGGCTCAATTGGGGCAAAGCCAAAAGCTTGTCACAGAAGTGCCGTTCGCTTTTCGGGTGGGACAGAAAACTATTCCAGCGGGCACCGTGGTAGTGGAACGCGGCAGCACCCTTGGAGCAACGCTGCTGGTTCGCAATTTTGAAACAAAAACCAGCCAATTCGTGATGCCAGGACTAGACGGCAAGAAGATCTCTGCCACGAGTTCCCTGGTGTTTCACAAGTACGGCGACCGGTACTTCCTGACAGGCATCAAAATCCAGGGGAGCGATAGCGAATATCGAATCCCCGAGAGCAAGGCGGAAGCGGAAATTCAAGCCGAGAACGTAACCGCTCCTCAGGAAGTTTTGCTCGCCCTGAAGTAATCAGCTTGCGAGCATGGCAAAGGTACGGAGATCACTCTCCGTACCTTTTCATTTTTGCGCAAAATCAGTGCAGACGTCTCCCCGGCGTCAATCTCTCCTCTGCTGCTACACTTGCTCGTTCCCTTTGAACGCGGAGGCCCGCGATGGCCGAAAAGCAGCCACAAACTTTCGAAAATCACGGACGCTTTGATCCGCCCTTTCACTTCTTTCTGATCCCGGTCTTCGCCTTGGGATTGGTATTGTCGCTCATCCACTTCGTCTATCACTTCCGTGAGAGCGATTTCCGCGACAACCTGCACGCGTTCCTGCTGATCGTTCTCGCGGTGGCGGTGATAGTTTTAACCCTTAAGGAGCGCCTGTATTCCCTCAAGGTGCAGGATCGCGTCATCCGGCTGGAAGAGCGACTCCGCCTGTCGCAGCTTCTTAGTGAGCCGCTGCGCTCGCGGATTCCCGAACTCACCATCGACCAGCTCTGCGGACTGCGTTTCGCATCCGACGCGGAAGTCGCTGCATTGGTCCAACGCGCGCTCGACGAGAAACTCACCCGCAAGGAAATCAAGAAATCGATCCAGAGTTGGCGCCCGGACTACTGGCGCGTATAAAGTCTGACGCAGGTTATGCGCAGGAGGATTTCAAGTGACCTCTCTCTCTGATCCACTGGTGAAGCAGTTCCTTGAAAAGACGTATGTGGCGACGCTCGCCAGCCAGAATCAGGATGGCTCCATCCACATGGTCGCGGTATGGTACTGGTTCGATGGCGTCAAGGTATTCGTGGCCACTGCGTCGCGCAGCCGCAAGGCGCGGAACCTGCAATCCAATCCAAAAGCGTCGCTCATGATCGACTCGCGCGATCCGGCCGCGTCGTGCGGCATCACTCTCATCGGCACAGCGCAAATGCTGAGCGGCAACGCGTCCAAGGAATTGAATTCCAGGATTCACGCCAAATATATGAGCCCGGCCGCAATCGCCGACCCCAAGGTCGGCCCGGTGTTCTCCGCATGGGACGACGTCACGATTGAAATCACCCCGTCGTCGATTATTGCCTGGGATATGCGCGAGGCCGATCGCCAGGTCTTCGGCAGCGCATTCAAAAATAATCCGACATACCTACTGCCGCTGCAACGATAACGAGGATCGCTGCTCATGCTCCGCCCCTCAGTTTTTTGTTCGCTGCTTCTCTGCGTTGTCGGCGCCGTCACGACGGCAACATCTCCAGCGCCAGCGGCCACCGACACCTATCAGATCGTTCACACCTATCCACACGACCCGAAAGCCTTCACTCAGGGACTGATCTACGTTGATGGTCATCTCTACGAGAGCACAGGACTGAATGGCCGCTCGTCGCTGCGCCTGGTCGACCTCCTAACCGGCAACGTTCTGCAAAATCACGCGCTGTCACCCGACCTGTTCGGCGAAGGTCTGACCGATTGGGCCAGCACGCTGATCCAACTCACGTGGACGTCACACAAAGCATTGATCTATGACCGCTTCAGCTTTCGCCAGATCAACACGCTCGCGTATGAAGGAGAAGGTTGGGGACTCACGCACGACGCCAAACAGCTAATCCTGAGCGATGGCACATCCACGCTACGCTTCCTCGATCCGAGTTCCTTCCGCGTGACGCGCAGGCTCAAAGTCGTCGACGCATCTGGCAAAGCGGTCCAGAATCTCAACGAACTGGAATACGTTCACGGCGAAATCTACGCCAACATCTGGCAAACCGACGAAATCATTCGCATCTCTCCCGCGTCGGGTAAGGTTCTCGGACATATCGATCTGAACGGCATCGTCGACAAGCAGGAACTTCAAGGAAACGGCGCCGTCCTGAACGGAATCGCGTACGATTCCGCCAATGATCGGCTGTTCGTTACCGGCAAGCTCTGGCCCAAGCTTTTCGAGATCAAGATCGTGGTCAGCCATTAACCGCGAGTTCTCGATGGTTTTCATTATCTTCAAATAAGTTTGAACGTGTTGACTGGCCTGCACACGACTTGCGTCTCGGACCTGTTTCTCCCCGACTTCCCCTAAAGCCAAGAATCCAATGCTATGACGGAGGAAATATGAAAACATTGGATATTCTCGCAACGATTCTCTTGGTCGTAGGCGGCCTCAACTGGGGACTGGTTGGAGTCGCTCATTTCGATCTGGTCGCAACACTGTTCGGCATGAAATTCGGTGAAGTGTCCACGTTGTCGGCCATTGTCTATGTGTTGGTTGGCTTGGCGGCGGTTTATCAGGCAGCCGCTTTCCGATCGATACAGCGCCGGTGGAACGACTCAGCAGTCATCGCCCACCGCTAAATCCAAGCCCGCCATCTGCATCTGCAAGTCAGCCTTTGTCATTCGGAAGCAACGTAGCTGAAGGATGACAAAGGCAACTACAGTCGGCTGTGACGTGGGCGTCCCCGCGCGCAGCATCCGTCCGCGCGTTGTCTTTATTTGACGAAGTTTTCAAGTTATGTTCGTCCTTTTCCGCAACAATACCGACGCTCGAGCCCTCCGGATCCCTTGACTTCGCTCACGATGACCGACACATTTGAAGGTGCGTGCAAGCGTCGTACCTGTCGTACCTAAAGTAACTGTCTCGACTGCCTTCCGTGATTGACCGCTGCTCTTATCACAGGTACGATTTTTGTTAGAATCTCCGCAAATACCTTCAGGGAAAGGCCCGGCATCTCATAGAGAACATGCGATCAGTCAGCCTCTATGCTCGAACCGTATTGCTGGCTTCCCTGTCCGTCGCCGTCGCCGGGTGCCATTCATCGAACCATGTAGTCGCGGCGAAGCCGGCGAATCCTCCGGCCTTGAAGCCGCAGGCGCAGCCCGCTCCGGTCGTGGCATCGCAGCCAGTGCAGGCACAAGTATCGCCGAGGCAGGAAGAGGCTCCAGTTCCGAAGGGCGTTGCGGATGAAACTGCCAAGGCGTCACCTCTTTCGTCCGATGCGGTGGCCGACCTTATTGCCCGCGTTGAGAAGGAATATCAGGCCGGCGTCGACGCCTACCATGCCGGCAAGACCGACGAAGCCAAGGAAAGTTTCGACAACGCGTTGAACGACTTGCTCGGCAGCAACTTCGATGTGCGCTCCGATGAGCGCCTCGAACAGGAATTCAATCGCATCGTCGCTGGCGTCAACGGCTTGTATCCGGGTGGAACCCAGGCCGAAAACGAAGGCGCGCAGGAAGCCCAGCAGAAGGCTGAGCCCGCACCGATTGATGAAGCCAACGGCATCGCTCCATCGGCGGACGCCGGCACCAAAGCCAAGGCCGAGGCTGAGATTCAACACACGCGGTCCGACCTGCCATTGATGATGACCGACCAGGTCGCCGGCTACATCACCTACTTCTCAAATCGTGGACGCGGAATTTTCGAGCGCGCTTACTCCCGCTCCGGCCGTTACCACGACATGATCGTTTCGACGCTCAAGCAAGAAGGCGTCCCGCAAGATCTCATCTATCTCGCGCAAGCCGAATCTGGATTTCACCCTCTCGCTGTTTCACGCGTGGGAGCCCGCGGCATCTGGCAATTCATGGCCAGCCGCGGACGCGGATACGGCTTGTCGCATAACATGTGGGTCGACGATCGCCAGGATCCCGAAAAATCCACTCGCGCCGCCGCTCGCCATTTGAAAGATCTCTACAATCAGTTCGGCGACTGGTATCTCGCCATGGCCGCCTACAACTCTGGCCCCGGCACCGTGCAGGCCGCCGTCAAGCGCACCGGCTACGCCGACTTCTGGGAACTCTACAACCGAAACGTCCTTCCCAAAGAAACGCGCAACTACGTTCCGATCATCCTTGCCGTCACCATCATGGCTAAAAACCCGTCGCAGTACGGGCTTGAATCCGTGGCCATGGAGCATCCTTCCGACTACGACACCGTTACCGTGAACTATCCGGTTGACCTGCGACTGGTTGCGGATTGCGTCAACTCGACTGCCAGCGAACTTCAGGACCTCAATCCGAGCCTGTTGCGCCTGACCACGCCCCGTGGAGGATCGTTCCAGCTCCATATCCCCACCGGAACCAAAGATCAGTACCAGACCGCGATCGCCTCAATACCGCCTGATATGCGGCTTTCCTGGCGCTATCACACTGTGCACTCGGGCGACACCGTGATGTCGATTGCCCGCACGTATCACACGACGGCAAAGCAGATCGAAGAAGCTAACCATCTGGACGGCACGGAGCTACCAGCCGATGCAAAGCTGGTGATTCCGGTGGCTCCGGGCAAGCATGCCGCAGTCGACACTGCGACCTACGCTCGCAGGATCACGCGATATAAAGTCCGCAAGGGAGATACGGTCGAGACAGTCGCTGACAATTTTGGTGTTTCAGCGCAGATGCTCCGCCGGTGGAATGGCTTGCACAGCGACAGCCTTCGGGGACGCAGAGTGCTGGCGCTGCACCTCCCGATATCTCCAACGTCACCCGACGCCGAAGTGGTCTCGTCCCGCGCAAGCAAATCTAAGCGCCCGAAGACCGAAACGGCCAACGCGAAACCGCCCGCGACCAAATCGTCCCAGATCGATCGCATGAATGACAGAGAGGAAGTATCGGTCGTTCGGCATCGTGTGAAATCCGGCGAGACGCTTTACTCCATTGCGAACGCCTACCGCACCACCGTCGCCGCCATCAAGCGCGACAACCGCAACGTCGCAGTCATCCATCCCGGCATGATCCTGGTCGTCCCGCTCATTCGCTAGAGCGGCTCATTTTTATTTCTCACTCAAAATACCGTTGTCGTGAGTGCGACCGTCCACCATCCTCACGCCTGTCATTCGGAGCATAGCGACGAGCTTATGCGTTTCGCTGGCGTGGAAGAAGAGCATGAGCTTTTTCTCACGATGACATGGGCCTCGAGAAAGCCCGTGATGACAAGACATCGTCGGCTTTAGCACTTCGTTTTCCTTGACTCTTGGCAGTACAATCGCGTGCGAGGACGATTCCTCAACATACTGCAAGGAGTGACTTCATGAGAATCAGCAGGCTGTTCGTATTAACTTTGCTTGTCGCGGTGGCACTCTCGCTGGCATCTTCAGCATTTGCCGCCGACGGCGCCGCGATCTTCAAGGCAAAATGCGGTATCTGCCATGGCGCCGACGGACAAGGCAAGGTCGGTCCAGCATTGAAGGGTACCAGCCTAAGTGCAGACGACATCGTTGCCATGTTGACCAAGGGGAATGACGCGAAGAAACCGCCGCACAAGAAACCCATTGCAGGACTTTCCGAAGAAGAGATCAAGGCGGTCGCGGACCACGTAAAGTCTCTGAAGTAATTGCAGGTTAGAAATTTTCACGCCCGGTTCAGGCTTAGTGCCTGGCCGGGCATTGTCACCCGAAGGCTTGGCTAGTCGAAAGCGAGGCGATCAGCTCCTGGTTTCTCGGGACTCGAAATCCTGCGGTGGCGAAGGCCGGGAAAATGGTCCGCCTCTGCCCTTCAAACTGCCACACACCAGGAACCGGATACTGCGACTCTCACGGGAATCATCGGTGTCGCGGCGCCTCTCCCGAACCGAGTTTGGGGCTCCCGCCAAGACCGTCGCGGCGCTCAGGTTGTACAGTCGCTGGGTATGCTCCTGAATGGCTGTCTGAAGCTCACGCAGGACGCTATCCCACTGTGGCTCAGTGTGATCCTGAACCCTCTCGCATAGTTCCTTGATTCGGTCGGTTAAGCGTCGATTTCGCATAAAAACACGTATCTTTCAGTCGTCTCGGCTGGTTTTCAGATGACAAAACTTCGAAAAGTGTGGCTTCCAAATCAGCTGAGTTTTGCGAAATTTCTCTAAGGCTACCCACCCTGCGAAACCGGCGGACTCTTCCCCATAGTGGGGATCCTACGGGCCGGGACCAGAGGCGGAGGAGCGCCTTCCGAGATCGCAGAGAGTTCTTTCCAGCTTCTTCTTTCGGGTATTTGTGTAGACCCAAATAGTTGAATTCTGTGCTTGCGGTCCTTGCAGGCCCCATTGATTCGCGTGCTATAATCGCCCGCCGTTCCAGCAATGTAGTTTTGGTGGTCTTTTAAATTCTCTCGTGCCCGCAGCCAGGGCGCACATTCCAGTCCCCGGCCGCCACTGATATCAGGAGGAGCAATGACGTTCTACGACCCCACGCTCTACGGACGTGACGAAGAAGAAGAGTTCGGCGACAGCGGCGCATATAGCGAGTCGCTCGAAGAAGACTTCGAAGAGGAAGAAGAAGAGGAAGAAGAGCCCGGGACGGGAACGCCTGAGGCGGAAGAGGAAGAGGAGCCGGTAGCTCCGCCGCCCGCTCCAAAGCCCTCAGCCCCAAGGCCCTCGGCTCCCAAACCAACGGCACCTTCCGGCGGAGGTGGTGGTGGGGCAAAGAAGGCACCCGCCAAGAAAAAAGCGCCTCCGAAAAAGAAGCCTGCACCCAAGAAGAAACCCGCGCCTAAGAAAAAACCGGCGAAGAAAGCTCCAAAGAAGGCTGCCAAGAAAAAAGCCAAGAAGGCGCCTGCCAGGAAAGCTGCGAAGAAAAAAGGAAAACGACGTCGTTAGACTTTACTCTGGCCAAGAGCGCCTCCCCCGCAAAAAAGAACCGCGCCTGTAAGGGCGCGGTTTTGATTTCTGCTGACCTCCGATTCGATCGCCATCTCCCTGGAACGATCAGCTCAACTGAAAACCTTAAGGACAGATTCCTCGTAGACGCAAAATGTGTCTCTTATTTCTTGCCGGCAACAGATCCCAGGCATCTGCCGTACAGTTCGAGCAGCTTATCCGCGTAGTCTTCGGGCTTGGCGGCCGAACCGGTGCCCTGAAATCCCACGCCGGTCGATGTGGTACGTCCATAGCCAGTCGTCATTGCGACAAACTTCATGAGATCGAGTGCGATGTCTTCGTTGCGGCGCGAATGGCCTGAACCTGTGGCTGGAACTTCGTCCATGATTCCTTCTCCTCTTCCGGATAATACGGGAATATCGTCGTCTTCAAGGTCTTCCAACCGGCTGAAGTGTGCGGTGCACATGACGACGTGTGATGACTCCGTTAGCGATGATAGCAGAGGCAGACGGTTGGAAATTCGAGGAGAGGCAGACCAACTACGCGGGACGCGTTCTCTCCGCTAGAAGGCGCGCACGCTTGCCTGTGATCGTTCCGTGAATGGCCAGGCTCGGGCCTAAAACGAAATACCACCATCCGGCCCACCCGGGATTCTTGATCGCCAGCAGGAACGAAATCGCGCCAACAGCTGCCATGATGCAGTTCTGTTGAATCGAGATCTTCGTCACATAACACTCGATCTCGTCCAGTCCCAGCGCTTCGCGCAGCTTGTACGCGTGAGTGTACATCAGGGCGAACAGCAGAAACACCGCCATAAAACCCAGTGCGTAGATGCGCATCAACATCGAACCTTGATGCGCGGTGATATCCGCGCCGGTAGGGCCTCCTGAGATTTGTGAAAACACCAGGCTGAAAACAAACTTCAATGGGTATACATAAAAGAGAACGAGAAACAGCAGCACCAGATTCAGGAAGATGGTGTACGGATCCTGCAATCCATAGCGTCGTGAAAACTGGTAGTGAATCCGCCAGATCAGCACGAACTGTGCGAAGCACGCTGCAAAGGGTAGAAATCCGCGCATCACGACGACCAGTTCATCGTAGTTTCGCGGCACTTCGAGCGATACCACCAGCAGGGTTAGCGCAAAGCCGAAGACCACATCGCAAAAAGCCTCGAGCCTGGTGATCTCGCCGCCGCGCCAATGAAAATACTGCTCCGGCCTCAGGCTGGGATGAGTCGCGCTCGTTTGATGCGCGCTCATTGCATGCGAAGACGCGCTATCACTCAACGCGGTGGCGTAAGTTGAGGAAGAAGATCCATCGGCATGTCGGAGAGGACGCTTGTCTCGGCGGCTCATCGTTAGGGATTCTGACTTCCCTGGCTACTCTTTGGCAATGGAAAAAGGCTGGCGGCTTTCCTTTGGCTTTTGGCTCTTGGTTCCTGTCCCCTACCGCTTCACTTCGCTCATCAGCGCTAAGACATTGTCCTCGCTATCGCGGAAGAATGTCATCCAGAGGTCGTGATCGGGCATGCGAGCGATCATGTGCGGCTCGTCTTCGAAGCGGACGCCTTTTTCGATGAGGTTTGCGTGGGCGGCCTGGATGTCGGGCACCGAAAAATACAAGATCGAGCTTGCGTGATCGAACTCAGGCTTTTCCGGATGGTCAAGGATCAGACGTACTCCTCCGCAATCGAAGAACGCCAGTCCTGGAGGGGCTTTGAACAGCAGTTTCAGTCCTAGAACCTTCTCGTAGAAGTCCGCAGCGCGCTCGACATCGTGGGTTCGAACCTGGATCTGCCCCAGCCGCGTAATCCCCGGACCGCCATTCGCCTCAGTCATATGTTGATCTCCATCGCGAAATTAGTTAGCATAGCTAACTATATTTTCCAGCCTAAGTCAAGCGCATGAATCAGGAATCGCCCGGCAGGAACTCGCCACTCAAAGCGCTGCACGCCACTCCTGCCGACGTTCTGGCCATCGCCGATGGTCTGCATTCCGCCGCCATCCACCTTCTTCGCCGGCTGCGCAAGCAGGATGTCGCCACCGGGGAAGGTCCGGCGCGCTTGTCCGCGCTTTCCGTGCTGGTCTTCGGAGGCCCGAAAACATTGGGTGAACTCGCATCGGCCGAACAGGTCAAGCCGCCGACAATGAGTCGAATCGTCGCAGGCCTGGCCAAGAGCCGGCTGGTTCACGCCGAGCGTACCCGCGACGACGCGCGCCGAATGCGCATTTACGCAACAAAAAAGGGTGTCAAGCTTCTGCAGACGGGCCGGCAGATGCGCATTGACGCACTCGCATTGCAGCTTGCACAACTTTCGACTACAGAGCTCGCTGACCTTGGAAAAGGTGTGGAAATCCTGAGCAGAACTCTCAGCAATTGGGGTTAATTCTGTCTTAACAGTAATCGACAGTCACGGTACTATGGGCACTCGAAGTGCCGGTCTCCGTAAATCATACTAATAAGTCTACTGGCCCGAATCGTGCGGATTCAGGCTGTTAGGCCTTTTGGCATACCGGTCGGATCCCCCGCAAGGCCATCTGTAGACAGTCGACTCGAAAGGTTCGCTTTGAAGCGAAGACGCATTTTCGTGACAGCCGCCGCAGTGTTGTGGCTTATGCACATCGGTGTGGCTACATTGCTCGGTACGGCGAGCGGTGGACCGGTTCTGTCCGATGCGATTCAGTTGTTGCTCGGGGGAGTGCTGATTGCAGCACTGGCTGACGCCAGCCGCCGCTCCGAGGGAATTGCGCGCGCCTTCTGGAATCTTGCCGCCGCTGCTTACCTGCTCTGGATAATTGCGCAGGCTCTTGGCGTTTACAACGACATTGCGGTCGCGCCCGTGATCATGCCGGTGGCGAACCTGCTATTTGCCTTCTGGTTCGCGCCGCTGGCGATGGCTTTGTTCCTCGATCCCGAGCATGAAACCGGGCGTCTCGACGCGCTCATGGCCCTCGACTTTGGCCAAGGCGTGCTGGTCTGCATTGCAGCTTATCTGTATTTCTATTACATACCGAAGGCGGAGACTCCGGCCGAGCTTTCGCACACCGTGTGGATTCCTTACTTTGGCGGCTATGGCGTGGTCGCCACTGCGTTTATTCTGCGCTCCATCGTGAACCGCTCGCGCGATGTGCGTGTGCTCTTCGGACGCATGGGTATTTTCCTGGCTCTGTCTGGATTTGTCGACGCCCTCTACTACTACGGACCGGGCAGCGGGATGAAGACCGGACAGTGGTTCGATCTGCTGTGGAGCATGCTGCTGGTCATTCCAACATTCATCGCGGTCTCGTGGAAACAAGTGGAAGCTCCGGAGATTTCTCCTGAGGCTCCGGTTCACGAGAAACGAATCTTCACAGAAGCTTTCTATCTGATTTACCCGTTGCTGGTGCTCTTCATGTCGCTGCGCATCGCGCGTGACCGTCTTGGTCTGGCAGCGGTCGTCGTGCTCTTTTCGTTCGTATGTTCGAGCGCCCGGTTATTGGTGACACAACATCGGCTGATCCTCGCGAAAGAAGCGCTGCGCCGCGAAGCCTCCCGTGATGGGTTGACCAGCCTCTGGAACCGAAAAGCCATCCTCGGAATTCTCGAACGCGAGTTGCTGCGCGCCGAGCGGGACCGATCCCCTGTTGGCTTGATCATGATCGATGTCGATCACTTTAAGGCGGTGAACGATAGCCGCGGACATGCCGCCGGAGATACCGTACTGCGCATCATCGCGAGCGGAATCGCCGCGGTGGTCCGTCCTTATGACTCCGTGGGACGTTACGGCGGAGAAGAATTCTTGATCGTCGCACCCGGTTGCGGAATCGCAGAGACGTGGGAACTGGCAGAGCGCGTTCGGGTACACGTTGCGGGATGCAACATCATGGCTGGCGGATCAAGCGTGCAGGTCAGTCTCAGCCTGGGAATCGCGACGGCCGATGCTGCCGCGAGTATTGAAACATTGCTGCAAGCGGCTGACGCTGCGCTGTACCAAGCCAAGAATGCGGGACGAAACCGCGTCGAGCCAAGCATCGGCCAACACGCTCTCGCCGCCCCGGCCGGAGTCGGCACTACTCACCGGGATTTCTGGATCTGATTCGAATCGCTGCTCGCCGGATGAGGCCCTCAGTAGCAAAATAGTTAACTTTCTATTCTCCGCAGTCAGTTGTATCTTCGTGCCGTGTCCCTGCCAGCGCGCGGACAACGAAGCGCTCTGGATCGCCCCCTTCCTCCCAAGATCGGAGAACCTTCATGCCTCAGAAAAGCATTGTTGTGAGAGGGCTACTATTCGCCACTTGCTTCGCCGCTCTGGCAAGTCTCACGAAAGCGCAGGAGATGACCAACCTTGAGCGTGGCCAGGCGCAGGACATGCTGCAGGTCGCCGCGAACGATGTGCGCAAGCACTATTACGATCCGAACCTACACGGCGTCGATTGGGATGCCACGATCGTGAAGGCCAAGCAACAGATCGACAAAGCGACGTCGATGAACATGGCGATCTCATACATCGCCGCCGCGATGGACAGCCTGCACGACTCGCACACGAATTTCTTCCCTCCAGAACGCCGTCACCGCTATTACTACGGTTGGCAATACCAGATGATTGGCGACCGCTGCTACATCACCCGGATCCGCCCTAATACCGACGCCGATAAAAAAGGCGTGAAGCCGGGAGACGAAGTGCTGACAATCAACGGCTCGCTCACCGATCGCAACACGCTCTGGAAGATGGAATACATCCTCGAAACCCTTCGCCCGCAAGCGTCCCTCAAACTATTGCTGCAGATACCCCCGGATGGAAAGAGCCGCGAAGTCGAAGTCACGGCGGACGTTACGACTCGTAAAAGGCCGACCGATCTGAGCTACGTCCCCCAGCGCGACTGGGAAGAGGAGGCTAGGCAGATGCACGCGCGGTCCGTGGAACTCGGCGATGAGGCTATGATTCTGAAGATTCCGTTCTTCTTCTTCACCAATGCAGAAGTCGCAGGCATGATGGGGAGGGCTCGGAAACACAAAACTTTGATTCTCGATCTGCGCGGCGACCCGGGAGGATCGACCGAAACACTCAAGTACATTGCAGGAGGTCTGTTCGACCACGCTATCAAGATCGCGGATCGCGTTGGCCGAAAGGAGAACAAGCCCCTCGAGGCAAAGCCGCAGCACAATGTGTTCACTGGTAAGTTGATCGTGCTCGTCGATAGCGAGTCAGCATCTGCAGCAGAATTGCTGGCTCGCGTCGTCCAACTGGAAAAGCGCGGAGTCGTTTTAGGGGATCACACTTCCGGCAGCGTAATGGAATCCCATTTCTACTCGAATCAAATGGGAGGCAGCCTTGCTTTCTTCTACGGCGAGGACATTTCCGACGCAGACTTGATCATGAGTGATGGCAAGAGCCTGGAGCATGTCGGAATCACCCCGGATGAAGCGATCTTACCTACCGCGATGGACCTAGCCAACGGACGCGATCCGGCGCTGGCGCGCGCTGCCGAACTGGCAGGAGTGAAACTAGCTCCAGAAGACGCCGGGAAGCTGTTTCCCTACGAGTGGCCATCGCGAGACTAGGGGGATGATGCTCCAAATGAGAAATCCCCACTTCTCCTGTTGATGAGCAAGAAGTGGGGAAACCACTTGGCGGTCCGGTGGCTGTTACTAATTCGTCAGAGTGATCTTCAGAATCTGGCCTTCTCCGTCCGGGGGGAGGCCGAATCCCAAGTTTGATACGTACAGGTTGCCGTCAGGCCCGAAGGTCATCGCCGTCGGCAGTGACAGTGCGGTGGTCGCACCATCGACAACCGTCTTGTAATTGTTCTTGCCGTCGACCCGCAGGATCTTCGCCGTATTGGGCGTCGGTCCGGGATTGCCGGTCGTATTCTCAAGAACGTACAAGCGTCCCTGTGAATCGAAGGCCAACCCGAGGATGACACTGAAACCGATGTAGACGGTGGTGAGCTTTCCGTCGGGAGTGATCTTCATGATCTTCGACGAACCGTCCTTGATGGGGAAGGTGTCGAGGTTGCCGACGAAGAAGTCGTGGCCGTCGTAGGCGATGGCGGTTGGCACGATATGGCCCTGGATGTTCGAAATATCCACGATCCGCTTGATGTTTCCGTTGGGCCAGGCGACATCGAGTTCCCCGTGATTGGGTTCGACGGCATAAAAGGCTCCGTTCACCGCGACCATGCTGTACCAGGTGCCGCTGGGTTCGAAGTCATCGGGTTCGGGATTCGCGACCGGGTGGGCTCTCTGAAACGCTTCCAGGCTGGCGATGTGGGTGGTGGATCCATTTGGATTGACGCGAAGAATGCCGTTGGCGGTACCGGCGAGGCCATGAGAGCAGCCTGCCCCGGCAAGAAGTGCGTAGAGTTTGTCGCCGATGAAAGCGACGTCCGCCACTCCGCTCGTCGAGTTGCCGAGGGCGGGCGAGGTCTGGCTTGAAGGTAGATGGTCGGCGACTGTTGTTGTCGTCCCATCTGCCGCGACCTTCGTGATCCTGGCGGTGAATCCGCCAGTATAGGGTCCGACCGGTGCCACAACCTGATTGCAGACACCCACCGTGGTGGCGGTCCCACCCATGCCACCTTCGGCCACGTAGAGGTTTCCGTCGGGACCGAATTTCAGTCCGCGAGGATTGTTAAGGCCAGTTGCGAGAACTGTTACCGTCTGTGCCAGCAGAGCTGGCGAAAGGGCCAGAGCAATCGCGCCCATCAAAAGAAAATGTCTCCCCGTCCTGGGATGAGATGTCATAGGAATCTCCTTGGATCAGAATTGATCCGGGAGCGAAGTTATCGCACCCGCCCGATAGGCGGCGCAAGGTATCTCGCGTCACAACTGAGTCATTTGCAGATCACGGAGCAAACAATTGAAAGGGCATGGCTTCCCGGTCCAGCGGCTTGACAGGAAAAGCGCAAAGGCGCAGAATTTCGGCAACTTCTCCGCTGTTGTCCATTTGTCTTTCCCCGGGGTTTCTATGACTCAGCTGACTTCATCCCCGGCCGTGGCGCGCTTCGGCCCATACGAAGTGAACACCCAGCTAGGCGAGATGCGGAAATATGGCATTCGGATAAAGTTGGGCGAGCAGCCCCTTCGCATTCTCATTTTGTTGATGGAGCGTCAGGGGGAACTTGTCACCCGGGAAGAACTTCGCAGCACGCTCTGGTCAAATAATACTTTCGTCGATTTCGACCATAGCCTAAATTCCGCCGTCCAGCGTTTGCGTGAGAGCGTCTCGGACACGGCGGAGAAAGCTCACTGGATCGAGACCGTTCCCAGACGCGGCTATCGCTTTGTCGGGTCGGTCGAATGGGCAAAGCCGAACGGAACGAAAGTGAATGGCTCGGGCCCCCCGGCGGCCCAGCCGACCAAAGAGTCCGTCTCTGCGGCCTCTGCTTTAGATATTCCGCGGGCACTTCCTGAGGTATCGGTAAGCGAACAAAACATTCGGAACTGGCGATGGTGGTGGGCGGCGGTGGCTTTGTCGGTCATTGTCGTGTGCCTGGTGAGTCTGCGCCTCTTCCGAAGCATGGGGGGAGCTGCAACTTCGACGGGAATCCACTCGCTGGCGGTCATACCACTACAAAATCTTTCGGGCGATCCCTCTCAGGAATACTTCGTAGACGGAATGACGGAGGAACTGATCACTGCGTTAGCGAAGAACCGCTCGTTACGGGTGACATCGCGAACTTCAGCGATGCAATACAAGAATGCTCAGCGTCCGGTTCGCGAGATCGCCCAGGAACTGGGAGTGGATGCAATTCTCGAAGGATCGGTGATGCGTTCAGGCGACCGGATTCACATGACAATTCAGTTGATCCGGGTGTCCGACAATACTCACGTATGGACGGAGAGCTATGATCGCGATCTTAATCAGGCATTTACCTTGCCCTCCGATCTCTCCCAAACGATCGCGAAAGAGGTGAAGGTTGCGATTTCTTCGTCCGAGCGACCGCGCTATGTCAATCCGGAGGCGCATGACGCATATCTGCACGGGCGTTTTTTCTGGTTCCGCGAAAAAAACGAAAGCGCGCGGGAGAATTTCGAGAAGGCGATCCGTCTGCAGCCTGATTACGCCGCGGCCTGGAGTGGCCTGGCTGACTACTACGCTTTACGCGCAGTAGCTGGCGAAGTTCCTCCGGGCGAGGCTAGGCCCAGTTGGGAGTCAGACGTTCGCCGGGCCATCGCACTTGATGGTTCATTGTCGGACGCGCATAACGCACTCGCCGGATGGTACCTGTTCGGAGCGTGGGACTGGACGAAGGCGGAGTCCGAATCCGAGCTTGCTATCGCACTAAATCCAAATAATGCCGAGGCATACCACCTTCACAGCTATGTGCTCACGGTTGCAGGACGCCTGTCTGAAGCTGTGGCGGAGCAGAAGCGCGGGATGGAGATTGATCCTTTCGTGCGGCCATGGGCGCTGGGTTACACCTACTATCACATGCGTCAGTATGACGCGGCCATCGCTGAGTTTCTCCTTCGCTCAAAAGCGGATCCCACGAGTGCGGGACTTTATTTCATGCTGTCGGACGCTTACCGCTTTGCAGGCCGTGACCGAGAGGCGGTCCAGCAACTGGAAGAGGGATTTGCCATTGCCGGAAAAAGGGAAATCGTCCCGGTTGTGAGGAAAGCATTTGAGATGGGCGGATATGAAGCGGTCGCCCAGTGGCGGTTGAGTGACGCAAAGGCTCACGCGCACGGATACCGCTCGCCATATTGGCTGGCACTCGTCAGCGGCCTCGCGAAACAGAAAGAGGAGACGCTCAGATTGCTGGAAGCGGCGTACCGGGAACGTTCACCGCGGCTGGTCTTCGTGCGGAATGAACCGGAATTTGACTTCATCCATTCGGAGCCGCGTTACCAGGAGATTGTGAAGAAGATGGGCCTACCCGCCGCGCAATGATTGCTCGTGCAGTGCTCTCTAACCGCAAAGTGCACGAAGTTTAAGAAGCAAAGAGCACAGTTTTAAATTTCGCGGGGGATAGCTAGGGAGCCTATTGTTCGGGTTTCGTAACAATAACCGTCGACAGGTTCTTACCTTCGAAGATCGATTTAGTATTTTCAACGAAATTCCCTTCCCCCGTTCTTGATCGCATCACAGAGGGAATGCTCGGGAGACTAGCGAAGAGGTTTTCCGAGCATTCTCTTCTTGTGGTTTCTCGTCCCGCAACGACTCGCCTGAAGGAGCATCCACATGGCAGTGAGAAAGCTGGATTTATCTCTTGCCCGATTCTCGCAAGGACGTAGCGATGCGCAACGACCCCACGCGCGTCGATCCGATGAAGTTGAAGCTAGGGAAGGGGATGGCGCGGCACGATCCGCGAACGCTGCTGCTCGCTTCCTATACGACGCATGCGCTTCCGACGCCTCCCGCGTCATTCAGTCTGACGACGAAGGTCACGAAGTGGGGAATGATGGAGAACGATCAGATAGGTGATTGCACCTGTGCTGCCGCCGGGCACCTGATCATGGAATGGACAGCGAATGCGGGAAAGAAGATGGCCACCCCGACGGACAAACAAATTGTCGCCGCGTATTCGGCCATCACGGGCTATAACCCGACGACTGGAGCGAACGACAATGGAGCGGTGGAGATCGACGTACTGAATTATTGGCGACAGACAGGTATCGCCGGCCACAAGATTGGGGCGTATGTCGCACTTGAACCCTCGAATCACAACCACGTGATGGATTCCGTATTCATCTTCGAAGGATGCTACATCGGCGTGCAGTTGCCGATCAGCGCGCAGGCGCAGATACAGAACCATCAGCCGTGGTCGGTGCCACCCGGAGGGCTCCAGGGAGACGGGAAGCCGGGCTCGTGGGGAGGACACGCGATTCCAGTGGTGGCGTACGATTCGCGGGGAGTAACCGTTGTTACATGGGGCGCACTGCAGGTGATGACCTGGACGTTCTGGGAGGCATACTGCGACGAAGCGTATGCCATTCTCAGCAAGGATTATCTGACGGGAAAGAAGACAACGCCTCAGGGATTCAGCACCGCGGAATTACAGGCAGATCTGGCGGACTTGAAATAGTAGAGGCAAATACTTTCTCAAAATTAAGCGACGACGGGATGCCGCCGATGCTTTTTTGCGTTTGAGTGTGTGGTTGAGGCGGAGCTTCGTGGTCTATTCTTGCCCGGACGCCTCGCTGCTTGAGATTCGTTCTTCGCTTCGATTTAAAAACCTCTGTCGTCCCTTCAACGGACGCTTTTCCGGTATTCGAACTCCAGCTTCGAAACTGATGCCTGCGGAAATCTCGGGAGTACTCCGCCTAAAGAGAGGGGCGCATTATCGTTTTTCAGAACAGCGTACATATTGAATTCGCATTTGCGATCGAGGCGGAGTGAGTTGTAATGGCCTTCGTTCCAGAGAGTTGCAGGAAGATGAGGCTGGCGGACGCGAGGCTGAGGAAGAGCGAATTCAGGCAGAAAGTTTTCCACAGGCATCGGATGTCCATCCAACCTTGACCGGAAAATTTCATAAGCTATAAGATCGCCGCATCGTAGGGGCCAAACAGCTCTATGACAAATGACATGGCAGGTCATTCGGAAAGCTTCAATGAAGAAAAGAACTTCGGGGAGTTCAGGAGGAAAGTGAAATCGGCCGAAGTCTTGTCGGCGTCAATGGAGCATTTGCTCTTGTCGCTTCGCTTCACGGGGAAGGTGAGCGTCGTGATGCAGAACGGGCGCGTCTTGAAGTCGGGATACGAAGAGGGCTATTTCAGCCAGCGCGGAAATGCGGGCGCGGAATGACAAGCGAGCCCGAGACTTAGAAGCGAGGCTGTAATTTGAAAGAGTAGTCCATTTCCGCTGCAACTGCGGAGTAGTGGACTGTCCGGTTGCTGCACTAATAAAACTAAATAATCCAAGCAGGTCATCGTAAGAGAAACGAGCCCTGCGTAGGTTCCTAAGTCGCCGGGAATCCTGCGCAGGGTTTTTTGTTTTCTGGTGAGGTCGGAAGTCTGATTTCTTATTCGATTTTTTTGGAGGTTACATGAAAGGCAGTCATACAGATAAGACAAGCAGTTTGATACGCGTAGAACTGAAATATTGCGAGCATTGCGGAGGACTGTGGGTGCGAGAAGGTGGAGCGGGAGTATATTGCGACAAATGCCAGAATAGAATTGCGGATTTGCCGATCCCGCGGAGAAAAAGAACCGGGAGCGCGGCACTTCCAGTTCGCGAGCGAAGCGTGATGCGGGATGATTTCGGAGCGAAACTTCCCGATGACACATCGGACCTGGAAGCGGTCGGAGGTGTGGCATGACGCACGTGGAATGGATTGCAGCGGAGGCGGATGAGCAGGAAAGGGCTGCCGATGAGGGGCAAAGTTCGCAACTTTGCCTGGATCCAGAGATAGAGGTAAGCCCAGAAGATTGGGAACATGAGCGCGTAAGGAAGATTTACCGCACACGAACGGTTTCGATGTTGCGGAAGTATATGCAGTACTCGATCGAGACGGGAAGGTTGCCGTCCATACTGGGACGAGAATTCTTTCGTGCGAAGGTGACGACTTACACCGTAGTCACTTTCGAAGACCGGGTAATCTTCGTGCATGACATGGAGAACTGCCTGAATCGACTGGATGAATTCTCAAGACAACTTATCGGGCGGCATGTTTTGCAGGAGCACGATCGATTTGAGACAGCGAAACTTCTAAAGTGCAATGAGAAGACCGTGCGACGGTTGACTCCACTCGCTCTCGACATGCTAAGTGAAATTCTGCTCGAAGTTGGATTGTTAGAGCGCCTAGTCTCGATTCGGGAAAAATCTTGTCAAGGGGGTATTGAGGGCGAATTTGCCGTAAGTGATTGTGAAGACGGCGAAAATAAATTTTGAAAAATGTCCACTTTACCCCAGTCAATTTGATATTCTGGATTTAGAGAGTAAGAAAAAACAATTTTACTTCTACAGAGGGCGCGCCACGTGGCGCGCCTTCTGCTTTTGCAGAGAAAGCTCACAGATAGGCGAAACAGGATGTCGGGACTCATGATGAAGAAAAAGGGCAAGAAAAGTAAGAAGACGGTAAAGAAAACAGGGGCTAAGAGGTTAACTCCGCGAGGGAAAGAGAAACCTGCGGCCGAGGTACTGAAAGACATCTCGAAGTTAGTGAAGACACACGCGAGCAAGATGGCTACTGCAGTGATTGGAGAAGGCGAGAAGGGACAACTGGCGACGGTCAAGTTTTTGTGGGAGGTAGCCAGCATCTATCCACCTTCAAACGATGGGAGGGAGGCGACGGAGCACGAAGAGAGCCTGGCGCAGACATTGTTGAGGCGTTTGAATGTTCCTGAGAGTCCGGTGGTCGCAGATCAGTACGACGAAGACACGATGGTGATTCCGGCCAAAGTCGCAAAGATGAAGCAGGCGGAGGAAGATCCCGAGAGCGAAACCGAAAGCGAGAAGGTAGAAGATGCCTCGCAAGCGGGCGAGTTGGTTTCTGTAGAATGAGGCGAGGCTTGGGCGAACCCGGGATATCGATTTGGATCGGCGCCCGGACAAAGAATTCTATGGTCGAGCAACCGGACCAGGGTTTGAGCAAGCAGGTCCGGCGAATGAAGACGACCGGGCAGCAGGAAAGGCGTCGAAAAGCGGGAATGGATATCACGTGGCTGACGGAGCGCATCGCGGTGGGTGGCGGTATCTGGAATCCGGAGAACATGACGGCGGTCGCGAAGGAAGGGATCACTCACATCATCGACATGCAAATTGAATTTGATGACACGCCGCTGGCGAAACCTCATGGCATCGAAGTGTTGTGGAATCCAACCGACGATGACTTTGAGTTGAAGCCGCCCGATTTATTCCGGCGCGGCGTAAAGTTCGCAGAAGATGCGCTGGAATTGCCGGACGCGAAGATATTCGTTCATTGCGCTGCAGGCGTGCATCGGGCACCGATGATGGCACTCGCGTTACTGGGCTCGATGGGATGGGATCTGAACGACGCGATGGAATTAATTGAAGGCAGACGTCCGGTAGCGGACTTCGCTGAAGTCTACGTGGAGAGCGTGGAGAAGTTTCTGGATGGAACGCATTGACTGGGAGAACATTTAACGCAGGGGTTAGTGTGACACTGCAACTGCCCTGAATATTCAGAGCTGATAGAGAAACACTGCTGGAGGACAATTTATGTGTTACGCGGGTAGCCGCCCTATGGGGCGGCTTTTTCATTGGGCGATGGCGGCAGTGCTGATGGTTTCCGGATTACTGATTCCGATGTACGGAGCGACTCCGCCGAATTCTCCTGCTAAAACAACGGTGGCAGACACCGTGTACATGGCAGATGGAACTACGGCGCAGGGGACCTTGATTATCACGTGGCCACCATTTGTGACTGCAGGCGGGACTGCAGTAGCCGCGGGCACCGCCAACGTGACGCTGGGTGCGAGTGGCGCGCTCAGCGTTGCGTTGGTGCCGAATGCCGATGCGACACCCGCGGGCGTTTATTACACGGTGGTCTACCAGCTTGGCCCCGGACAAGTGCGCAGCGAGAACTGGTTTGTTCCGAACACGTCGCCAGCAAGCCTCGCGACGGTACGCGCTACGCCGGGAACAGGCTTCGCGTCGCAGCCAGTGTCGATGCAGTACGTCAATTCTGTACTTGCGGGGAAGGCCGACAACAGTAATGTCGTCCACTTAAACGGGTCGGAGACGATCGCGGGGACGAAGACGTTCGCTAGTTCTCCATCAGTTCCAACGCCAATCACCTCTTCGGATCTGGCGACGAAAGGGTATGTCGATCAGAGCCTGGCGAATGTGGGATCAGGCAACTTTTTGTCGACAGCGGGCGGCACGATGTTGGGACCGATTGTATTGTCGGGCGAACTCGGCGTCATGAGCGAAACAACGATATTGAGCAGGCAACGGAGCCGGAATGCGGAGAAATCCGCGACAGGAGTGCCGTACACGGCAAAAGATTTTCAGCTGGAAGTACTGGACCGGCTCGCGGAGATGCAGGAGTTCGCTCGGGGTCTCGAAGTGTCATGGACCGCGAAACTCGAGGCAGTGCGGGAGCAGAGACTCCTGAAATTCGATAGCCGTACTCTGATCGCGCTGGGGGCAATCGCCTTGTCGCTCAGCGGATACGTGATCCAAGATGCGAGAAACTCTGCACGCCAAGACAGTGAACTTGAGTCGACGAAGGCTCGCGTCCTGCGCTTGGAGCAGATCGCCGCAACGAACACCGAGGGTAGGATTCGAACGGAAGTGGAACTTGGGGAACTGCGCGTGGGACAGAACGAGATCAAGGGGCTAATCCAGGCGCACGATGTTGCGAGTAAAAAGATGATCGTACGGAAGTGAATCAGACAAGCTTTAACGTTTGGCAAAGGTTGAATTTATCGAGGAGGCATCATGAATTTCGTAAACATTTTATTACGCGCCATTGGTTTCATTCCCTCTTTGGTGAGCGGGATCGAAGGGATGTACGCCAGCAAATCGGGAGCGCAGAAAAAAGATGCGGCAATGATGTTTCTGCAAAACGCACTAGCGATGTCAGACGCGATCGCGTCTCGAGAAATCGTCCAGCCCGAGCAATTCAAAAACGGGATTTCTCAAATAATCGACGGAGTGGTGGTTTGCATGAATGCATCCGCATGGGCCAAGGCGAATGACGGGCTGGCCGCCTGCGGCGCCGCAGTCGAATCCATAGGTAGTTCGCTCTGCCCAAGATGATCCGGGATGCCCGAAGCTACCCTACGTCTTCACTCCACGTTTCCAGATTTTTCTTCACCTGCGCCATGAATTGGTCGGCGACGGCACCGTCAATCAAGCGGTGATCGTAGCCCAGCGTCAAGTGAACAATTGAACGGATCGCGATGGAGTCGGTGCCGTCCTTATCCGTGATGACCATGGGTTGCTTGGTAATACCTCCAACTCCCATGATCGCGGAGTTCGGCTGATTGATGATAGGCAGACCGAAAACGGCTCCGAACTGGCCGGGATTGGTGACGGTGAAGGTGGAACCTTCAACATCCTCCGGCTTCAGCTTTTTCGTGCGTGCGCGCTCGCCGAGGTCGGAGATGCCGCGCTGCAGGCCGAGGAAGTTCAGATCGCCGGCATTCTTCAGGACGGGAACGATGAGACCCCAATCGAGGGCGACTGCAATGCCCATATTGATATTGCGGTGGTAGCGGATGTTGTCGCCTTCGATCGTCGCATTGAGGATCGGCCACTGTTGAAGGGCCATGACCGCGGCGCGGACGAAGAATGGCATGAAAGTGAGACGGGCGCCGTGACGTTGCTCAAATCCATTTTTGTGCTTGGCACGCAAATTGACGATGCGGGTGAAGTCCACTTCATACATGCAGTGAACGTGCGCGCTGGTTCGGCGCGACTCGATCATGTGCTTGGCGATCAGCTTGCGCATATTCGTCATGGGCACAAGATCGCCTGGGTAGGGAGCTGGAGCTGCCGGGCGCGGGGCCGGAGCGGCGGCTGCGGGCTGAGCAGGTACAGGTGCGGAAGTCGAAACCGGTTGCGCAGATCCCTGGCTTTCGATGAACTGCATGATGTCTTGCTTGGTGATGCGGCCGCCGAGTCCGGTGCCGGAAACCTGAGATAAGCTGACGCCGTGTTCGCGAGCGATCTTGCGAACCAGTGGCGACGAGCGAGCTTCCTCGTCTTGCTGGGCGGCAGGAGTTTCCTCAGCCGCCGGAGCCGGAGTGTACTGTGGCGGCGCTGGTACGGGTTTTCTCTCTTCTTTTGGAGGAGCGGCCGCGGGTGCTGCAGCTTTCGAAGGGGCAGCGGGCTTGGCCGCCGCGGCTTCGCCATCGACTGCGATCGTTCCCACGATCGTGTTGACTCCTACAGTCGTGCCTTCCGTGACTTTAATTTCCTGCAACACTCCTGATGCTGGCGCAGGGATTTCGGCGTCGACCTTATCCGTAGAGATTTCGAAAAGAGGTTCGTCACGCTGAACCTTGTCGCCTGGCTTTTTGAGCCACTTAGTAATTGTGCCTTCAACGATGGATTCGCCCATTTGGGGCATGATGATGTCAGTCGGCATTTTTCCTTCCATGAGGCCCACGGTGTTGCAAGGAGGGCGGGGCGCAACCGACCATTATAACGGGTGGATGGCACCGGGGCTAACGCCACAAACGATCAATGGCTACGCGGCCATAAAAGGTCGATCTTCACTTAAGTTCATACCTGCCGTTTGCATGGATCCCTGTTGTTCGGGGTTGGTCCCTGCACGATTCATTCTTTGAGTTCAGCGTTCAGCCGGAGCGATATCCGAAGGCGTGATTCCCGACTAGTGGTGGTCGTGCTTTTCTTCTTTTTTATCGGAATCTTTCTTGTCGTTATCCGAGGATGGAGGGACGCCGAAACTCGTTTTCCAGTACTCCTGGACAGCGGGCGGAAGTTTGTCCATATGTGAGAGGAACATCGTAACCTTCCACA
Organism: uncultured Acidobacteriota bacterium; assembly: GCA_963712365.1. Taxonomy (GTDB): domain Bacteria; phylum Acidobacteriota; class Terriglobia; order Terriglobales; family Acidobacteriaceae; genus Sulfotelmatobacter. The sequence continues at coordinate 598,319 of CAVQHO010000011.1, read as the reverse complement.
TGTCTTGATCCTCGAGAGTCTTGTCCCATGCGGGCATGCCGGTGTACCGAATGCCGGTACGGATCGTGTAGAAGATTCGCCAATCCGGATCCTCGGGAGGATCGGAGACCAGGTTCGGCGGAGGTGGATAGAAAGAGTTGGCCAGCGTGGCGGGTTTGCGATCGAGGCTTCCATGGCAAAGCGCACAATTCATGGTGTAAAGCTTCATGCCTTCTTCAAGATTCTGATCTGTGGGCGTCAGGGGATTGGGAATCCGGGGAGCATGGCGGTCCATCGATGCGTCGACGGCACTCATTGCCAGATGGGCTTCGAAATGTGGGGGCGGAACGTTGGCGGCGGTCGGTAAGAAACCAAGCATGGCGAAACCGAGGCCAGCCAAGATGACTACGGCAATTGTGATGACAACACCGAGGAATAATTTTCCCATGAGGCCTCCGAAGGTATTGTGGCAGAAGCGCTGGGCTGCATGCTAGTTAGGAACATGGAAACCCGCAATAGCGGATCTTCATTGCGAGCATCGCGCACAACCCCGAAAGAATAGTCCGAACCAAGCGAGCTTTTTCTGTTAGGCGCCGGATGGAGCATAGCGGCAATCCCTCTATAAAGAGTGTGGAATGCAGAATTCGTTACTCGTTGTTCGCTGAGCGGTTGATATGCGAGTACCGTTCAATAGGCTTTCAATCGGCGTGATTCGCGAACCACGTCTTCGACCTTCGGCAGGTAGTGCAATTCCTGCGGCGGGGAAAACGGAATTGCGGAATCGAGTCCGGCGATGCGAACAATGGGGCCGTCGAGATCGTCGAAAGCTTCTTCGTTGATGATGGCGGCGATTTCTCCGGCGAGACCTCCGGTGCGGGAGTGCTCGTGGAGAATGATTACTTTGTTGGTCTTGTTCACTGTTTGCGCGATCGCCTCGCGATCAAGTGGAGAGACGGTGCGAAGATCGATGATTTCGACGTCGATTCCATCCTTGCCAAGGATGTCGGCCGCTTCCAGCGCGGTATGCACCATCGCCGCGTAGGTGATGATGCTCAAGTCTTTGCCCTCGCGCGCGATTCGAGCTTTCCCGATAGGAACAACGTAATCTTCCGCGGGCACCTCTTCTTTGATCCGGCGGTAGAGATATTTGTGTTCGAAGAACACGACAGGGATTATTGTCACGAATAGCGGCTTTGATCAGGCCCTTCGCATCGTAAGGCGTGGCCGGGCAGATGACCTTGAGTCCGGGGTTGTGTACGAACCACATCTCGGGATTCTGGGAGTGGAACGGACCGCCGTGAACATATCCGCCACTGGGCCCGCGAAGAACGAGTGGGGCGGGAGCTCCCCAGAGGTAGTGAGTCTTCGCCACCATGTTGCTGATCTGGTTGAATGCGCAGCCGATGAAATCCATGAATTGAAATTCGGCGACGGGGCGCATGCCCGTGAGCGATGCTCCAAATGCCGCGCCGACGATGGCGGACTCAGCGATTGGCGTATCGATGACGCGCTCGGGACCGAAGCGGTCGATAAATCCGTCTGTGACTTTGAATGCGCCGCCGTAGATGCCGATGTCTTCGCCGAGGCAGAAGACAGTCGGATCGTGTTCCATTTCTTCCCAGATTCCCTGGCGGATGGCTTCGAGGTAAGTGAGTTGCATAGGTTGTCGCTTTACGTTGAAGTTGTTACTGCGGTTTCAAAAAAGCGAACGCAAGGTCCCTCAACTTCGCGAAACGATTCGCTCTGGTCATCATCGCGCTTCGCTCGGGATGACAATGTGCGGAGTGTTTCATGACTATATGCAAGATGTCTCTGACCATTGAACACTATTCCTCAGTTCGAGGGAACGCATACAGCCGCTACTTCAAATGCACCGCGGCTTCCGTTGCTTTGTAGCCGCTAGTTCCCTTCTTCACTTTGGGCATGGCGTATTTCGGTTTGATCTCGTGACATCCGCTTTCGCAGTAGACGCCGCCTTCGGCTGATTCTGGCGTAGGCATCGGAGAGTTCACTGCGATCTCTCGTTCCGCCTCGATTACCGCTTCTACCTCCGCGATCAGCTTTTCATTCTCTTTTGGCGACAGCCACTTTTTGTCTTTCACCAGATAATTTTCAAAGCGGGCGATCGGATCGCGCTTCTTCCAGAAATCGAACATCGGCTTCGGAACGTAGGCGGCCGCGTCGTGGATGGCGTGACCCTTCATGCGCATCATTTTCGCTTCGATCAGCGTAGGGCCTTCACCGCGGTGAGCGCGTTCCACGGCCTCGTGGGCGGCGTCATAGACCTGACAAGCATCGGTCCCATCGACGATTACGCCGGGAATGCCGTATCCGATGGAGCGCTCGGCGAGATCTTTGCAGCGATATTGCATTTCTGACGGCGTGGAGTAGGCCCACAGGTTGATTCGACAAACAAGACGAGACCGAGACTCTGCACGGCAGCGAAGTTGATGCCTTCGTAGGTGACGCCGGTGGATTGGCCTCCATCGCCGATGTAGGTCATGACAGCGACGTTGCGGCCTTGCAGACGCGCGCCGAGCGCCACTCCCGAAAGCACGGGGATGAGATCGCCGAGCATCGAGATGGGCGAGACCATGTTGCGCTTATCGATGTCGCCGAAGTGCGAAGTACCGTCACGGCCCTTGGTCGGCGAATCGGCCTTGGCCATGTATTGCATCATCGTGTCGGAAGCGCGGAATCCGCGTACGAGAAGCGATCCTTGATTGCGAATCATGGGGGCGAACCAGTCGTCCTGATCCAGCGCGTAGGCTGAGGCGCAAGAGCACGCTTCCTGACCGAGGCCGAAGTAGACCCCGCCGACAACTTTTCCCTGCTTGTAGAGGTTCTCGAGCGCGACTTCCATTTTGCGATTCAGCAGCATGAAGCGGTAAATCTCGATCGCCTGCTGCTTGCTGAGATATTTCGAGTCGCGAATTCGTGGGACCGGTGCGTCGAGATTGCCTTCGACTTCGTAGCGAACTTGTTCGGCACCGTCCTTCCCTTTTTCGATGGATTGATGAACGGTGAAGTCCGGATGCTCGAGACGGTAATCGGGGATCGAGTAGGTGCGGATATGCTCGCCGGCAGAAAGTGCCGAGCGCTCGATCAATCGGCCGAGGGCTGGCCGTTCCCGACACGTACCGTCTGCACGTCCAGATCCCGTTTGAGCCTTGCTGCTCGTGATCCGTTACGCGGACGGTGACCGTTTGAATTTGCTTTGGACTGGGAGTTTTTGTTTGCCATTGAGACCGGCGCGAAGCGATGCGCGACCATTGATGGTATCGCGAGTGCGGGGGAAACGGCTAGAGCAGGTCGATCGAGGGGCTGTTGACAGCTGGCGTTTGGGTGGAAACAATGTGCATCTATGCGAAATGCTTTGTTGCTGATCGCCGTTCTTTTCTGCTCCGAGCTTTGGGGTTGCGCAAAGTCATCCCTATCTTTTCGTCTGGGCCGGGGCCGACGGGGCGAAGGGCACAGACTTCCTCGCTGTTCTGGACGCGGACTAACTTCTTCGCGTACGGTCAAGCTGTCGCCTCCGTAGCTGTGCCCGGACCGAGCGGGACGCCACACCATACCGAGTTGGAGATGCCGGAGGGCGGATTCCTGCTGGCGAACGCCTTTGAGAGCGGCCGGACCATGCTGTTTGATTTGCGAGATCCGCTGCATCCGGGTTTGGCGACTTCCTTCGGGGATTTCGATGGATACATGCATCCGCATACTTATGTTCGGCTCGCCAATGGTGACGCCTTGGCAACGTTTCAATATCCGTGGCGGCCACGATGCCAAAGTCCGACGGCGGTGGACTGGTCGAGTTCGATGGTCACGGAAGGTCTGATCCGGAGCGGGAGCGCTATGGATGCGACAGCGAAAGGCGAACTCATTCGTCCGTACAGTTTGGTCGTGGTTCCGTCGCTAGATCGCGTGGTCAGCACCAATACGTCCATGCATTTCAAGAGTGACGGGGAGACGAGAACCGTGCAAGTCTGGAGACTCTCTGACTTGAAGTTGCTGAGAGACGATCGTGCTTCCTCCGGGACCGCGCGGGATCGGAACATCAGGCGCCGGGAGAGCCGCTACTGCTCGGCAGACGGGAAGACTGTCCTGATTCACACGTTTTATTGCGGATTGTATGAACTCGATGGTGTCGCGACGGCCCAGCCTTCGATAAGGCATTTGAAAACCTTTGACGGAGAAATGTGTGCGGTTCCATTGCGACTCGGCCACTATTGGATTCAGTCTCTATTTTCTGCTCATGCGGTTGCGAGTTATGACATCTCGGATCTCGCACATATCCGAGAAGTGTCGCGAATCACGTTCGATGAGAAGCAGACGCCGCACTGGATTTCTGCAGATTCTGAGGGACGCCGCATCGTTTTGAACTCAGGTGAATATGGCGAGCATCGGCTATTCATGTTGAACTTTGACGCGCGATCGGGTGATCTGAAACTCGACGAGCGGTTCCGTGATCCCGGCAGTCAGAAGGCGGGTGTAAGCATGGACGGGAAATCCTGGCCACACGGATTTCAGGGAGACGCTTACGCTCACGGCACAGTTTTCTCCCGGCCTATCGGCTGGCAAGGGCACTTCGAAAACCGGCGAGTAAGCGGCCGCCTTCCATCTCACAAATTCCAGCCTAGACGATTACAGCTGTCGTCGGTATCGTGCATGCGTAAGAACTCTGAAGGAGTCTTCAGCGGAACTCCGACGGTGCGTCCGAGTAGGGCATCCAGGGTATCGACCCAGAGAATCTGACTCTGGAATACCACTCCAAAGTTGCGTGAAATCGATTCGGCTACGGAGTTGAGATCGAGCTCTCGACCTAGCTCTTTTTGCATCGAGGTTACCGGCTTGGATGTAATGCCGCAGGGGACGATCAGGTTAAAGAACCTTAGGTCGGTGTTTACGTTCAGCGCGAATCCGTGAGAGGTGACGAAGCGGGAGATGTGGACGCCGATGGCGGCTAGTTTGGCTTCAGCGGATGACCGCTTCCAACTTCGAGTATGTGCTGCTTTCGGCATTCTTTGTCGAGCGTTGCTCGACCGGGCGGACGAATGCGTCCGCCCCTACATGGGCAATTCCGGGATACGTCCAGCTCCTGTTAGGCCTGAAATTCGTTTGGTCGGGATCGCATTAGTCGGCGCAGGTTCGGATCAGGACTTCTTCCAGGCGGCGAACAAATTCGATTACGCCCAGCGTTTTCGAAGTGAAGCGAGAGTCTCCGACTCCCCCGGGTGGCGTGTATCCGGCCCCACACGGAGAATCCGCGGAGATCGAAGATGGGTAACCAACGATCTGGCCAGGCCCGTGAAATGTGACATCGCCACCGCGATCGCAATCGAAGAGTTCGACTCCGCGTTGTGCCAGCAGACTTCCGGCGAAGCGATGATGTTCGCGGCCGTTGCATTGCGGCCCAGCGTGATTACCGGCGCGTGCTCCAGCAGGAGAAGCACGTCACCGATTTTTCCTTCTTTCCGCAGAGCGACAGAGTTGCTGCTGCAAGCGGAATCCGATCGCGTAGTCGAGTGTGCCGAGTTGGACGACGGAGATCATTTTGCAATTTTGTAATTGAGTAATTTTGTGATTGGGTAATTTGCAAATCGCTCGGCAGTCAAAGTCCTCATTTGACTGAAAATTCAATTACAAAATCACCTGATTACCGATTTTTCTAAGCGTTGATAGCCATCCCATAGACGCTGTTGGATGCATCTAACATCGCTTCGGCCAGCGTGGGATGCGCGTGAATCGTCCAAACCAGGTCTTCGACTGTTGCTTCGAGTTCGATGGCGGCTACGGCTTCGGCAATGAGTTCGGTGGCTTGCGGGCCAATGATGTGAACTCCTAGAATCTCGCCATAGTCCGCATCGGAGACGATCTTGATGAATCCTTCGTGCTGACCAACGATGCTTGCGCGGGAATTAGCGCTGAATGGGAACTTGCCGATCTTCACGTTATATCCGGCTTCGCGAGCCTTTGTTTCGGTCAAGCCGACGCTGCCGATCTCGGGATGGCAATAGGTTGCTCCCGGGATGTGCTCAGGATTGATCGGTTTTCCAGGCTTGCCGGCGATCTTGGCCACGGCGACCAGGGCTTCCATCGCGCCAACGTGTGCGAGTTGTGGAGTTCCTAGCACGATGTCACCCACGGCATAAACGCCGGGCTCCGCAGTCTGCATCCATGAATCCGTCTTGATGAATTCGCGGTCGGGCTTGATCTTTGTCCGTTCGAGACCTATGTTTTGCGTGCGGGGTTTGCGTCCTACGGCGATTAAGATCTTTTCTGCGTCGATCTTCTGTTGCTTACCGTCAACGGTGATGGTGACGGCTACGCCGCTTTTGGTTTTTTCGACTTTGTCGACTTTCGCACCGGTGTGGAAGTTGATCCCGCGCTTGCGATAAACGCGTGCGAGTTCCTTGCGAGACTTCTTCGTCTTCCACTGGAACCAGACGTGGGAGCATCTCCACGATCGTGACTTCGCAATCAAAGGAGCGATAGATCGATGCGAATTCAACTCCTACGGCGCCTGCGCCCACGATCACCAGCGACTTCGGCATTTCTTTCAAACTGAGGATCTCAATGTTGGTGAGCACGCGGTCGCTGACCTCGAGACCGGGTAGCATACGGGCCTCGGATCCTGTCGCCAGGATTACGTTTTTCGCCTTCAATTGCGTTGATTTGTTCTCGTGCGTTACCTCTACCGTATGAACACCGTTCTGCGCGGGGCCAGTGAGCTTGCCATAGCCCTTTACGGTTTCTACCTTGTTCTTTTTCATCAAGAATTCAAGGCCTTTGGTGTGTTTGGCGACTATCTTATTTTTCCGATCCTGAATTGCTGCCCAATTGAGCTTGCGGTCGTCGACACCTTCGACGCCGAATTCCTTCGCTTCTTTCAAGTGGTCCCAGAGCTCAGCGTTGAACAGCAGAGCTTTCGTCGGGATGCAGCCGACGTGGAGGCAGGTACCGCCGAGGAATCCGTCTTTTTCGATAAGCGCCGTTTTCAGGCCGTATTGACCGGCGCGGATAGCTCCGGTGTATCCGGCAGGTCCGCTGCCGATAATGGCTACGTCGTAAATTGTGTCGGGCAAGGTCGTCCTCTGTAGGAAGAGATGAGTGAAGGCAAACTTTAGATTCTAGAACAGGCGGGCCTAGAGCTTCAAAACGAGCAAAAGCTTGAACCACGAAGGACACGAAGTTTCACTAAGGAAAGGGAAAGGCCGCCTCGAAAAGGCGGCCTCGCTAGCTATAACACTAAAACTTAGTTGTTTTCGTTGCTGGCGCGTTTCCAGGAGATCAGCTCACCGATTGTCGAACTGGTGCTTGAGACTGGCTGCTTGTACGCTTCGACTTCCGAGCGCGAGGCTTCTTCGCCGACGGCACGGATGCTGAGACCGACTTTCTTCTCTTCCGGATTCATCTTGATGATCTTAAAGTCGTGCTCGAGACCTGGCTCAAGATGCAGCGGCTGTCCGTTTTCGTCGGTGGCTTCGGACTTGTGGCAGAGGCCTTCGACGCCCTCAGCAATTTCGACAAACGCACCGAATGCCGCGACACGCAAGACCTTGCCGTGAACCACGTCGCCAATGTGATGCGCGGCGAAGAACGACTCCCAGACATCGGGCTGAAGTTGCTTCACGCCGAGTGAAAGACGGCGCTTATCAGGCTCGATCGCGAGAACTACTGCTTTTACGCGATCTCCCTTCTTCAGGACTTCCGAAGGATGCTTCACGCGCTTGGTCCAGCTCAGATTGCTGACGTGAACCAGGCCGTCAATACCGTCCTCAATTTCAATAAAGGCTCCAAAGTCGGTGAGATTACGGACTCGACCTTCGACGGTCATCCCGACTGGGAACTTCTCATGCAAGGAGTCCCACGGATTCGAGGCCAACTGCCGCATACCGAGAGAAATACGACGCTCGGTCGGATTGACGTTAAGCACCACACACTCGACCTGATCTCCAACATTGACGAGCTTCGAGGGATGCTTCATGCGCTTCGACCATGTCATTTCACTGACATGGACCAAGCCTTCAATTCCCTGCTCCAGTTCAACGAATGCTCCGTAGTCAGTCACGCTGATGACGCGGCCGCCGACATGCGCCCCGTCTGGATAGCGATGCTCGGCGTCAAGCCAAGGGTCAGGCGTGAGTTGCTTGAATCCCAGCGATACGCGCTGCTTGTCTTTATCGTACTTCAGAACCTTGACTTGAATCTGGTCGCCAACGTTCACCAGGTCCTTGGGATGAGTGAGGCGTCCCCAGGACATGTCCGTGATATGAAGCAGGCCATCGAGCCCCCCGAGATCCACGAAGGCTCCGTACTCGGTGAGGTTTTTCACCACTCCGGTGAGCACCGATCCTTCTTCGAGGTGCTCCAGCGTTTTTGTGCGCTTCTCGGCCTGCTCGCCTTCGAGCAGGTCCTTGCGGAGACACGACAATATTGCCGCGCTTCTTGTTGAGCTTGATCACCGCGACTTCGATCGTCTGGCCCTTCATGCCGTCAAGGTTGCGCACAGGCCGCAGATCCACTTGGGAGCCGGGGAGAAAGGCGCGTGCGCCGTGGATATCGACCGTGAGGCCACCCTTGATGCGGTCGATGACGATGGCCTTGATCGGCTTCTTCTCGTTGTAAGCTTTCTCGATCTCTTCCCATGCGTGGATGCGTTGCGCCTTCTGGTGCGAGAGGTGGATGTAGCCCTCTTCGACCTCCCCCTTGTCGCGCATGACGTCGATCTCATCGCCGGGCTTGAACTTGGGCTTGCCCTCGTGATCGAGCACTTCTGAGAGTGGCGAGCATCCCTTCCGACTTAGCGCCGATATCGACTACGACGTGGGTGCCGGTGAGCTTGAGCACCGTACCCTTGATAACGCGGTCTTCGCTGACTGCTTCTTCGGCTTCGGTTGTGAAGGTTTCAAGCGCGGAGGCGAAATCTTCTCCAGCGGAGCCTTTGTCCTCGCTAGAGGAGGCGTCTGACGCGGCAAAGTCCGACGAATCGTTCTCTTCGGACGCGTGCTGTTCAGTCGCGTTTGGCTCGGGTTCGGTCACAACGGTTGATGTGGAGTCGGAATGGGGGGCGGTGGTTTCTTCGAACAAGGTTATGCCTCTCTGATGATCGGATGCGGGGCCTGCGTTGCGGACTGCTGGATGAGACGTTTGGTTGTGGTGGGCTCACCCTGGCGAGTGAGCTTCTACAATCCCAGCTGTCGGACGAATTACAGAGAACCCGCGTCCAATGGGAACTCTTCGACTATAGCAACCGTGCGCGAACAGTGTCAAACAGCAAAGCCCGCGCATGTTACGGGATTGTTTCAACTTTCGAATCAGCAACCAACTGACTCAATTTCGAACTGTCCCTCGGCACTGCGGCACCACTACTCTCGCATCTTTGATGCACTAGCGTTTGGATGGATGCTGAGATTCTGTAACGGAGATCGGTTTCCCCAGCCTGCCGCGGTCTGCTAACCTGCCCTGCTATGGACTACCTGTGGACGCCGTGGCGATACGCGTACGTTTCAGGCACCGAGAGAAGCGCCGGGTGTGTGTTTTGTGAAGCTGCGAAAGAGATGGATGATGCCAAAGCGCTCATCGTCCATCGCGGTCAGCATTGTTTCGTCATCTTGAACGCCTATCCCTACACCCCCGGCCACGTGATGGTCGTCCCGTACGCGCATCTGGATGAATTGCGTAAATTGCCGTTCGACGCCGCCAATGAAATGATCAAACTATCGCAGCGGATGGAATCAGTTTTGCGTGCGCTTTATAGCCCGGATGGCATCAATCTGGGGATGAATATCGGCAAAGCGGCTGGAGCAGGCATCGCCGGTCACATCCACATGCACGTGTTGCCGCGATGGGTGGCGGACGCGAATTTCTTGTCGGTAGTCGGCGAGACGCGAATTTTGCCCGAGACCTTGGATGTGACCTGGGAGAAGATGCGGAACGCATTGAAGTAAGTTTTGAATCTGCATCAAGATCAGCGCAGTTTCCGCATTTCCCGTTGGATCACATTGGAAAGTGATGCCCATCACACGGGCCTCCCCTGAAGATCTCTAATCTCCTAAATGAAATTGAATTTCATTTTCATTTAGGAGCTGGCCGTGATGCATCGTCTAAACCTCGCTTTTTCGGCATTAATAGCTGCTTCCATCTTCGCTGCAACTTTGCTCAGCGCTCAGGGACAAGAACATAGCGAGAGCAAACCATCGGGGCCGATCCAGGACAACAGTTTTCTGATCGAGGAGGCTTACAACCAGGAAGACGGCATCATCCAACACACCAGCGCCTTCGAACGTCTGACGAACCGCCACGATTGGGTGTATACGCAGACTGACGAATGGCCGTGGCGAAGCTACAAGCATCAGGTGAGTGTCACCCTGGCCGCGACACATGCCGGGAGCTTCACCGGCTCCGGAGCGGGGTGGGCCGACACCGCATTCAACTACCGATATCAACTGATCGGTAGCGGTGAAACCAGGCTGGCGATCGCTCCCAGATTGTCGGTGCTGTTTCCTACAGGGGATCAAGCATTCGGGCGAGGTTCGGGCGGGCTTGGCCTGCAAATCAATTTGCCGGTCAGCATCCAGCATTCGAGGCACCTGGTGTCCCATTGGAACGTCGGCACCACCTGGGTGCCCCATGCTCGAGACCCCCTCGGCGACGCAGCCAGATCGATCGGAGTAAATCTCGGACAGTCGACGGTGTGGCTGGCGAGGCCCCAGCTGAACTTTCTGGTTGAGACGTTGTGGACTTCAAGTGAAAGTGTGGTAGCTCCGGCAAAAACAATCCGATCGCACGATGTATACGTGAGCCCAGGCATTCGCTGGGCTCACAATTTAGATCATGGGTTGCAGATCGTTCCCGGGATTGCGGCGCCGATCGGCGCAGGACCGTCCGCAGGGGAAAATGGGGTCATTCTTTACCTGAGCTTCGAGCGTCCCTTTGCACTGGCACATTCTCGCGCGCGATGACTCAGAGTGTGGTAGCTATCCGGCCAACTTCTGCATCTCGTCTTCGCCGATCACGGCGACGCCCAGCTCTTTGGCTTTGTCGAGCTTCGATCCGGCATCAGATCCAGCGACGACGTAGTCCGTCTTCTTGCTTACAGAGCCCGAAACGCGACCGCCTGCGTCCTCAATGAGCTTCTTCGCCTCATCGCGGGTGAATTTTGCCAAAGTGCCGGTAAGGACGAACGTCTTGCCGGCCAGCTTGGTGCCGCGTTCTTTTTTCTTACCCTTGAGCGTCAGACCTGCTGCGTGGAGTCGGTCCACCAACTTCCGATTGGCGGGAATAGAGAAGAATTCAGCGATGCTTTCTGCGATTCGCGGCCCGACCTCTTCGACGCTCTGCAAGTCTTCGGCACTCGCATTCGCTATATCTTCCATCGAGCCGAAATGCTCCGCCAGAAACTGCGCCGTGCGCTCGCCGACAAACCGAATGCCGAGCCCGTAGATGACGCGCTCCAAAGGCAGGTGTTTAGATTTTTCAATCTCATCGAGTATGTTTTGCGCAGACTTGTCGGCGAAGCGTTCGAGGCTGAGCAAAGCGCTCTTATTGAGGTCGTAGATGTCGGCTACATTCTTAACCAGTCCACGTTCAATCAATTGAGCAACAAGCGATTCGCCCATGCCGTCTATGTTCATCACGCCGCGCGAGGCGAAATGCAGGATCGAGCCGAGCAGCTTCGCCGGACAACTGGCGTTGATACATCGGTAGTCGACTTCCCCCTCGGTCCGAACGACCTTGGTTCCGCACACCGGACACTTCTCGGGCATCACGAACTCTTTTGTGCCGCGCGGATGATCTTTGTCGTCGACCACCTTTGCCACTTTCGGGATGACGTCGCCACCACGCTCTACCTGGACCCAGTCACCAATCTTCACGCCCAGACGCTCAATCTCGTCCATGTTGTGCAGTGTGGCATTGCGGACAGTGGTCCCACCGATCGCTACCGGAGATAGCATCGCTACAGGTGTGAGCTTTCCAGTACGTCCGACCTGAATGCGAATGTCTTCCAGCCTCGTGATTCCGCCTCGCGCCGCATACTTGTATGCAATCGCCCACCGCGGGGCTTTGCCAGTAAAGCCCAGTTCGTTCTGCAAGCCTGTGCGGTCGACCTTGACGACGATTCCGTCAATTTCATATGGGAGAGATTCGCGCTTCCCTTCCCATTGCTGAATGAATGTCCAGACCTCGTCCATCGAGTGAACAAGCTTGCGGTGGGAGTTGACCTTGAAACCTGCTTTTTCGAGGGCGCCCAGCGTGTCGGAATGATTGTCAAAATAAGTTCGACCGTTAGCGAGAAGAATGTATGGAAAGAAGTCCAGGCGGCGCTGAGCGGTGATGCTCGAATCCAGTTGGCGCACCGTTCCTGCGGTGAAATTGCGGGGATTCGCGAAGGTGGCAAGGCCATTCTTCTCCCGTTCCTCGTTAAGCTTCTTGAAAGCAGCGGTCGGCATCAACAATTCGCCTCTTGTCTCGAAGTCGGCGGGAATCCCGGCCTTCTCTAATTTCGCTTTATCGATCGCAAGCGGGACCGAGTGTACGGTGCGAACGTTCAAAGTCACGTCTTCGCCGACTGAGCCGTCCCCACGAGTGACTCCGCGGACAAGCTTGCCGTCCTCATAAACCAGAGCGAGAGACATGCCGTCCAGTTTCAATTCGCAGACATAGTCGACGTCCTTGCGCCCGCTGAGCTCGTGGACGCGGCGCTCCCAATCGCGAAGCTCATCTTCGTTGTACGTGTTGTCGAGCGAGAGCATCGGCGAGGAATGCCGGACTTTGATGAATCCCTCGCGAGGCTTGCCGCCAACGCGCTGGGTCGGAGAATCCGGCGTGACAAGAGAAGGATTCTCCGCTTCCAGGTCCTTCAACTGCTTCATCAACTTGTCGAAATCGAGATCGGAGATTTCAGGATTGTCGAGAACGTAATAGAGATATTCGTGCTTACGGATCTTTTCGCGCAGAGCGTCGATCTTTTTTTCAGAATCCTTTACGGCGGGCATGCGAGAAGAATTATATTCGGCGACGCGTCGTGTAGCCACGTACGCATTCGTCCGTGGCGGCCGAAGGCCGTAGGGACTTTCTGCTCGTGGCTGGAGCCAGCGGACGAGGTATGGGCTCGACCGGCGCGTTTCGCTTCTGACTGCGACTCTCGGGTCGTGGCGCGGCACGCTCGCTTTCGCTCGCGGGGCCGACGAAGGCGTCCGCCCTACACGAGATGTTGAGATTGTCGCTTCGCCCGCACCCGCCCTCCCTGGCACGGCCCCGCTACTTCAGGGACGCGGTTGCCGGAATGTGCGCGATAAATGGCCCTTGGTTGAATTTCGCATCCAGCCAGAGTCCCACAATCGTAGATCCATCCGCGGAGATCGCTAATACGTTGGTCAGCGTCACGCCCTGAGGAATAATTGCTCCGTTATGCGTTAGGGCTGGCTGTAACGGGTGCATGCCCGTCTTGAAGCTCCAGAGAAAGGGCTGGCTTAAAAAAGTGAAAGTGTCGATGCTGGCTCCAATCACCACACCGTTATCGGAGACCCCTGTGGCGACACTCTGATCCGTCGTATTTCCACTCAGGACTCCCATCGGCACCAAGCCGCTCCTGGGCGAGTAGTAGAACGCGCGGCCGTTCCCTGTGCTGTCTGCGGCCTGTCCGACAATCCGCGATCCGTTGGAGCTGACGGCGATCGCCTCTCCTGGAATGTCCTGGCCTAAGAAAAGATCCGTGCTCCCTGAGATCCATCGGACAGGACGGCGGAAGCCCTGCACAGGGTCTTCGTAGAATCCCACGATCATCGACCCATCTGCGGAGATTGCGGTTGCGCGGCTGCTCGCACCGACTGGATAACCTAGACCCACCATACCGTCTTGCTTGGTCCACCGAAAACCTTCGGCTCCCGGGCAGTACCAGGCGAGTCCAACTACGACAGAACCGTCGCCACTGACGCTCCAGGCGCTACCCCAACTGGCGTCGAGAACGCATCCTTCAGCGGGATGACCCAGATCCACCCAGCCTGTATCTCGTTGCCACATTGCCGGATTCGTGTTGCCGTCGGGACCGGGGCGGCCGGATACGATCGTATTACCATCCGCGGAGATACCGATGGAGGAATTGAAAATGTCTCCCAAGCCCAAATCGACAAACCCATCCTCGGCGGTCCAACGGAAAATCTCTCCGCCGATGTTGGCCGCCATCACCTTGCCGTTCTTCGAGAGAGCGTAGTTGGACCAGGTTTGAATCGGACTCTGGAGTTGTTGAAACTTTACTTGAGCCCACACCGGATTCGAGATACATAGCAACGCACACCCTACCACCACAACGAAGCATCTTTTCATGATCGGATTTCCCCCTAGCAATACCCCGCGACCGCGGCAGGAATTTGGTAACGGCCTGGGACTTGTGTGGATCTGCAGATCGGAAGGGGGTTGAACTGGGACGCACCCAATCCGGCCAGTCAGGCCGTGATTACGGTAACTGTATACGTTTACAGCGTCAATGAATAAACCCTAGGGTCTCTCGTTCAAACCAAGTCGTCGACTTTGAGAGTATGCGGCCCGCCCTTCCACGCCGCATCAAACTGCTTCTGAACGAATCCCGCGTCGTAGTCACGGTTCTGTTGCACGAGCGCCTGGTGCAGGCCGAACAGTGATCGGGGATTCCGTGGGTTCTTCTGGAGGTCCTCGCGAAAGACTTTCTCGGCTCCCGCCGCATCCCCGCTGACCAGCATCGCCCCGCCGAGGTTTTCCCTCACCGGGTAGAACCAGTCTGGCGGCTCGCCGTAATTCAGCTTGTCCTGAATCGCCACGGCTTCCTGGAGCATCGCGATGGCGCCGCTGGTATCTTTCTTTGCCATGGCAATCTTCGCTCCGACGACGTCTTTTGCAATCTTCAGGATGTCTTTGGCCTTGTTGTTGATGGGCATTTGAAAGATGACATCCGGAGGAGTCGCCTCTTCGGCATCGGAGACGATTTTGTACTCCGCCTCTGCCTCCGCAATTTTGCCGGTTCCGGCTAGTGCGAGCCCGCGACCGAAGTGCCAGAAGACGGTTGCCGTCTTCATGGCGGGGTCGGGTGCGGGCATCTTCAGGATTTCATTCCAATGATGAAATCGGACTTCCACCGCTACGGGGATCGTCATAAATCCTTCCAGCGGCGGCATGTCCTTAACGTGCGCTCCGACGTTCGCAACCAGTAAATCCGCATTTTTGCGGGCTTCTGCGTAGCGGCCATTCATCGCCCCGCAAGTGGCCACGAAGTGCAGATTGTGGCTGTAGTACATCATCGGATAGATGCCTTGCGCCCCCGAGCTTTTGATGTAAGCACGATCAACCTCGGCAGCCTGCTCATTCGACTTCACCGCAGCTTCGTAATCTCCAGTACGGATGTAGACGTGCGCGGGCATGTGAACGATGTGACCGGCGCCGGGTGCGAGGGTTGCCAACTTGTTCGCTCCCGCCAGCGCCCGCTCAGGATTGTTCGAGGCTTCGACGGAATGAATGTAGTAGTGAATGGCTCCGAGATGGTTCGGGTCGCGACGAATGACCGACTCAAGAGTCGCAACGATTTCCTCGGTACCTTCCTGCGGTGTGCCGTCCTGGTGCCACAGTCCCCAGGGATGCAAATTCATGCCTGACTCGGCAAACAGAGTGGCGGCATCCAAATCGTCGGGAAATTCCTTCGAGACCTGCCGCATCGCATCACGGTATTCTTCGGCGGCTTTTTTCAGATCGGAGTTGGCGTCGGCCGGAAATCGCTTCGCCATGGCTTCGATGTAGGCCTTCTCGCTGCTCGAAGCGCCACTGGACAGATCAACAGCCTTCTGCGCGGCTTCGTGCGCGTGCTTAAATCGATCGGGATCCGCGGGATCGTTATAGTTCGGACCAACCGCTTCGGCGACACCCCAATAGGCCATTGCCAGTTTCGGATCCAGTTCGGCAGCATGCTGAAAGGAACGGGCGGCTTCATCATGGTTGAAGGCGTAAATGAACCGTAGACCTTGATCAAAAAACTTCTGCGCTTCTGCGTTGTGGGTGGACACCGGATGGTGGAGGTCCCCCAATCCGTTCACCAGGGTCACGGCATGAGCCGGAGCGTGCATGGCATGATCTTGCGCTGCAGCCATAAAACTTGAACCAACAAGGCACAGAACCAGAGCCAGATCTTTCATCTGATCCTCCCGCATTATTTTGTGGTGTACGAAGCCCCAAAAACCAAGCACGTCGTGGACTGGGACGCACTTGCAAGTGTCGCAAGCTTATGCCAAATTGAAGCCCCTGCCAAGTCAATCGCCAACGAGAGACAAGATGCCTAAGTCCCCAAAACTAGTCGCAAATGCCGAGCCTTTCGGCGCCCGGCTGCCTTCCGCAATCCTGAATGCATTCGAGGTCAACGATCGCATCAACAGTTACATGATCGAGAACCTACCCGCTGAGGCGTGGATGCAAAAGCCGCCCGATGGTAAAGGGCGGACAATCGCTGCGATCGTGGCTCACATGCACAATGTGCGCGTGATGTGGTTGAAGGCTTCCAGGGCGGAGGAGGTGCCGGATCAACTCGATCGCGCGACAGTAACCCCAACACAAGCGCTGAAAGCACTAGAGACGAGTCGCAAGGCTCTCAGCGACGTGATAAAGAACGCGCTAGAGGGGGATGGCCGCATCAGGAATTTCCGCCCGGACGTTGCGGGATTTATCGGATATTTGATTGCTCACGACGCCCACCATCGCGGACAAATCACGATGCTGGCGCGGCAAGTCGGGCATCCGTTGTCGCAAAAAGCGATGTTCGGCATGTGGGAGTGGGGCGTTCGCTGACTGCTGCGGTGGGCGTGCTCTCAGGTACAATCCAGTTTCGAACTGGTATGCGTAAGGCCGCCTTGCTCTACAATCCGGACTCGGGCGGGAGCAAGCAACGCCAAAAAGATCTGCATTCCGCGCTCGACGTGCTGACCGGCGGCGGAGTCGAAGCTGAACTCATCCCTACAGAATCCCGAGAACACGCTGCCGAGGAGACCCAGCGAGCCGTCTCGGCGGGTTGCGACACGATCTTCGCATGTGGCGGCGACGGCACGGTCAACAACATCGCCCAGATACTGGCTAATTCCCCGGCTGTTCTCGGCATACTTCCGATCGGGACGGCGAATGCCCTCGCTCACGACCTTCGAATCCCGCGTAACCTGACGGCTGCGGCGAAAGCTGCCCTTCAAGGAAAACCTCGGCGGATCGCGTTAGGCCGTGTGTCCTGCCCCGACTTGAAAGGGTCGCGTCTCCGCACGTTACTTCGTGATCACCGCCGGAATCGGAGTGGACGCTCACTTGTTCTACAAACTGCAGACCGGGGTGAAGCAGAAACTTGGAATGGCCGCCTACTATACCAAGGCTTGGCACATGTGGTTCTCTTATCCCATGACCCGGTTCTCTGCGGAGTACTCAGAATCCGGTTCTGGCCTTACAAAAAAAGCAAATGTGACCGAACTCCTGGCTGTCCGCATTCGCGACTTCGGTGGAGTCATCCGTGAACTCGCTCCCGGAGCTTCGCTTGACCGCAGCGACTTGCGATTGATTCTTTGCCACACGAGGAGCCGCCTGACTTATCTCGCGTACGTCACGAAGAGCTTTCTGGGGGCATCGTGGAAATTTCGCGGCGTTGAACTGGCATTCGCCCAGAAGTGTCTCTTGCAATTATTCCGAGATTCCGCCCCCGGAAAAAAATCCAACATTTATGTTGAGGCTGATGGAGAACTGATCGGAACCCTTCCCGCTGAAATTACGGTCGTCCCCGATGCGTTGACACTGCTCGCTCCCTCGCGATAGATCGATTGTTTTCCACTTTTGTTCTGCATCCAAAAATTGCGCCGCTCAGTGCGATACACTTCATCGCTTGGAGCCCGTCACACATTTTCTGACCGGAGCCTGTCTGGGGCGTGCCGGACTCAATCGCAAGAGCGGGCTTGCAACCCTCACGTTGACACTCGCTGCGGAGGCTCCCGACCTCGACATCCTCGGCCGTTTCAAGGGCGCAGCGTTCAACTTCGCGCATCATCGCGGATTTACGCATTCGTTCCTCGGCGTTCCACTCGACGCGATCGCGGTTGTCAGCTTTGTCGTACCTTGTCTGGCGCCTTCGCGGGAAACGAACGAACAATCCTGACCTTCCTCCTCGTTGGGGAGTGCTTTTTCTGTACGCATGCATCGCTGGACTGAGTCACATCCTGCTCGATTTCACGAACAACTACGGAGTCAGGCCATTCTGGCCATTCTCCGAGAAATGGTATTCGTGGGATATCGTTTTTATCTTTGAGCCGATCATGTTTCTGTTCTTGCTCGTTGGCTTGGTGGGCCCATCTCTGTTTGGTCTCATCGACAGAGAAATCGGAGCAGGTTCAAAAAAGCCGCGAGGACAAGTAGCCGCGACCCTCGCGTTGTTGGGCGTCGTCTGCATGTGGGCCGTCAGGGACTACGAGCATCGGCTAGCGGTCAACGCACTATCTGCGCGTAACTACAATGACGCCGAGCCGCTCCGGGCCTCTGCATATCCGCATTGGGTCAATCCTTTTCGATGGGACGGCGTTGTCGAAACTTCCTCGTTTTTTGTGCTCGCTCAGGTGGACTCTCTCACACCGGAGGTCGATCCGGATGGAAAGCTCGAAATTCGCTACAAGTTCGAGGAAACGCCAGTCACTCTTGCCGCCAAAAAATCCTACTTAGGGCGTGTCTATCTTGATTGGGCGAAATACCCCGTTACAGAAGCGGAGACTTGCAAGCTCCCGAGGATGGCTGGATCGTACATTTTCAAGATCTGCGTTTTGTTGCAGTTTCTAACGTACTGGGTGGGCGCGGGCGGCGGCGGGTGTTAGGGGCGGCGGTCAAAATTGACAGAAATCTGCACGTGGTTGGAGATGTCTTCGGCGATGCGGGTAAGCAGGTTGTGGTGCCTGAACCTGACCAGCATTGAGCGCTCTGGAACTGCTTCTTAACCGCAAAGTACGCGAAGTTTACGATGGAAGCTAATGCTCGAAAAGTTGGCCTTCGCTGAACTTCGTCGTCCTTTGTAGTTTGAGGGGTGTTTGAAGATGGCAGTATCGGGCGCCGACAGCTAATTCCTTGCGCCGAAGGCAGCGCCTGAAGCCTGACGCCCTGCGCCGGGGTATTTGGGCTGCTGTCAAAAATTGTCACATCTTCCAGCCTCCCCTTGACGCAACCGCCCCCAGCGCACACAATAAGATCTCGTTCTGAGGTGATCATGCTCCCATATTTATTCGTCCTTCTGGCTATCGGAGTACGCTTCCTGCCGTTCGCAGGATCGCTTAATTTCCTGCCGCATGCCTGGCATTTCACTCCGCTCGCAGCTTCCCTGCTGTATTTCGGAGCGCGTGGTTCACGCCGTCAAATGTGGGTGCCGTTCCTGCTTCTCGCGGCGACTGACGTCGTACTGACCAAATATATCTACTCGTTTGTCTTCTCATGGGACCATCTCGTCACGTGGGTTTGGTACGCCGCGATACTGCTGTTAGGCACCACCTTGCGGGAAAAGTCCGGCTTCTGGCGCGTCCTCGGAGCGGCTCTCGCCAGTTCCGTCTCCTTTTTCGTGATCAGCAATTTCGCGGTTTGGGCCGCTTGGCCTGAGATGTATCCCCGTGGATTCACCGGCTTGATGATGTCCTATACCGCTGGTTTGCCGTTCTTCCGTGGAACGCTCGAAAGCGATATCTTCTTCTCTCTGGCGATGTTTGGCACTCCGGTTCTGGTCCATATGCTCCCGCGCTGGTTTGAGCACTCAAGCGATCACATTGCCGCAGCGTAACGATTAGTCTCTTCATTAAACTGAAAAGGCGTGGCTTCGGCCGCGCCTTTAATTTTTGATTCTGGCTGGCGAAGGGCCGTTAACTGTCTCTACTCTCTGACTTCGCCTTCCTGATCCATCTCAATAGAATCGCCAGACACGCAATTCCCACGATCACGCTCAATGCCAGTATCCAGTGCTGCCTGAACACTTTTCCGATCAAGCCGACGATCTGCGGTCCGAAGTAGAGCACCAGCACGGATAGGGTGAAGAAACGAACACATCGGCCCAGGAAAATTGCGATTAGAAAGTCCCAGAACTTCATCTCGAACACCGCAGCCGCAAGCACAAAAATCTTGAAAGGCAATGGCGGCGGCAGCATTCCGGGAAACATCAAGGCCCAGAATTCATGGCGCTCAAAGGAGCCATGGATCTTCTGAAAACGCTCTTCAGAAATCCGTTTCCGAAGAACTTTCTCTCCGCCAGCGTAGCCGATGAGGTATAACGGGATGCTTCCTACCGCGGACGCAAATGCCGCCAGTGCCACGTAAAGCAGGATTCGTCTGCGATCCTGGTAAACATATGTAGCAATGATGAAATCCACTGGCATGCCGATCAGGGCACTGTCAGCAAACGCAATCACAAACACACCCCAGATCCCAAGCGCTTTCATCATCGCGAGGACCCAAGCGGTGTATTGCGCTAAGATGTGGCCGATCGTCTTCAAGGGAAGTTGCTAGTGTACGTGATGCAAAATCAGGTGTCAGTCAGGTGGTTGCTTCAATCCGAACCGCAAGTCGGCTAGAGCAGCCCTGCTATCATCGCAGTCCTCGAGGATCTCATGCGAACCTTCTTATTCTCCTGCGTTCTTCTGACCAGCACGATTGTCGCAGCCCAACAATATGACGTGGTACTTGAGGGCGGGCGCGTTATGGATCCGGAAACCGGATTCGATGGCGTTCGGAACGTCGGCATTTCAGGGGGAAAGATATCGAAGATTGCGAAATCTCCGCTGCAAGGACAGCGCGTCGTTCATGCTGCAGGACTCGTGGTAGCGCCCGGGTTCATTGATTTGCATCAACACGCCCAGGAGATCGCCAGCCAGCGAGTGAAGGCGTTCGATGGCGTCACCACGGCTCTCGAAATGGAGATCGGGGCTGCGGATGTTGCGAAATTCCTGAAATCCGAAAGAAGGTCGTTCTTTAATCAACTACGGAACAACGGCAAGCCATCTCGCAGCGCGTTCTCTCGCATTTGGTACTCCGTTGCCCGATGGCGCGATTCTTCCGAAAAGTGGTCCGGCAACCGACTCGGTCGCATCGCCTGGAGCAAATACAGAAGATGCAGCAACGACTGCGAGAGGAGATCGATGCAGGAGCGCTCGGCGTAGGAATGGGGATCCAGTATGTTCCGGGCGCAACGCGTCTCGAAGTTATCGAAATGTTCCGCGTTGCCGCTGAGCGCAAACTGCCCGTATATACACACATGCGCAGCGCCGGGCGAATCGAGCCGGGATCAGCAATCGAGGCAGCTGAAGAAGTGATTGGAGCGGCCGCAATCACAGGCGCTCCGCTTCATATCGTTCACATCAACAGCACATGCTTGAAGGATTCGCTTGAATGTATCTCTTTGATTCAGGGCGCGCGCGCGCACGGTCTCGACGTCACCACCGAGGCTTATCCATACATTGCGGGCATGACCGCGGTCAATTCAGCCCTGTTCAATGAAGGCTGGCAACAGAAATTAGGAATCGACTATAGCAATCTCGTGCTCCCGTCGACCGGGGAACATCTGACTAAGCAACGCTTCGAAGAGTTGCACAACTCCGGAACCCAGCAGTGGGTCTTGATCTTCGCCAGTACGCAAGAGATCGTGGACGCACTCATTCCGAATCCACTGATCATGATCGCAAGTGATGGAGCCGAAGGGCATCCGCGAAACGCCGGCACCTACTCTCGTGTGCTCGCGCAGTATGTGCGCGAGAAAAAACGATTTCTCTGATGGATGGACTCCGCAAGATGACGCTGATGCCTGCACAGATGCTGGAGCGCTCCACTCCTCGCGCTCACAGTAAAGGACGACTGCAGGAAGGCGCGGACGCTGATATCGTCGTCTTTGATCCACAAACGATCAGCGACCGCTCGACGTTTGAAAAACCGATGGAGCCTAGCATTGGAGTTCATGAGTTGCTTGTCGGCGGAAAATTCGTCATTGAAGACAGCAAGATTGTTCCTGATGTACTGCCCGGCAGGGCGATCTTAGGTCCGGGAAACAGAACTAGCCAGCAGACTTATTTTTAGCGACTAGCTATGCTCGGTTTTTCCAGCAAGCAGTTCGATGGCGTGAGGGAGAAGGTGCCGCAACAGCCTCCAATGATTCGACTGCTCCACTTGGGCTTCCGGGCACATTGAGGATCAGAGTCATTGCCCCTTGTTCCGCAAATACCCCGGCTCAAAGCGGCAAGGTGAGTTTTCTTTGATCCCTCGCTTCGCATCCGTTCCGACGACGCCGTCCAAAATTCGTTCACAAACTGCCATTGTTGCTTCAGGCGTGACGTCGCGCGCAGCGATGCCTGTCCCTCCGGTCGTTACGATGAGGCGAACTTCGCGTGAAGGCGGATCAACGAATTTCGAATCTGGATCGGATCGTCAGGAATGATTTCGTGCACAGTAACGTCTGAAATGGAGCTGTGCCAGGAGATCCGAGATAGCAGGCCCAGATCGATCCTGCCGCGTCCCGCGAGCGGAGGAATCGCTGACAGTAAGAACTGCTGCGTTATCAGCTCGCTCCGTTTCAGCCATCGAGAAGGACGTCTTCCTCTTCTTCCCGTCGCGCTTACGGCCTGGGCGGGGGGAGGCGCTTTCTGGACGCTGGCCGCGGCTTCTGCCGCAGGCACTGGAGCGGGTTCGGGTTCTGCACCCCCATCCCTGGACGACTCATCCAGCAAGCGCAAGCCTTCCATTAACAGTCCCTGCGTATTGAGTTGGGTAGTCTGCTTATCAGTCTTCCCTCGAAATCCAACTGAAAATTTCCGCCAGTCCAGCGCAAATACTTTGAAGACGGCTTCGTCGCCGACCAACGAGCCATACGTTGCGTGCTTAACCTGTCCTTCCGCGAAAAAGACTTCGCATCGATCGCCATCGTTACTCAGCGAGAGCTTGCAGCTCTTGCGGCCCATCTCAAGAGACTGCATGAGGTCGATCACGTTCATCTGCGAAAGATTGCCGCGAACCACGCCGTCGGAGGGAGCAGTCTTCGCCATCTTCTCCAGAGAAATACGGTCGATCATGCGCTTCACTCGACGCGTCGCATCTTTCAGATAGAAAGGTTTCTCCAGATAATCGTCAGCGGCATCTTGAGGTGAGAGTCGTTCCACGATGTCGGCTTTGCTGGCCATGAGCACCGACGAGAAGTTAGCGGTGGCCGGACGGCTCTTGAGCTTTTCTACAAGCTGGCGGCCATCCATGCCGGGCATCCGGTAGTCGCAGACCAGCAGATCGGGAGTATCATCGACCGCCTTCAGCAGCGCATCCGCTGCGTCGGTCGCCGTTGTAACCTGCGCGAGTGGCGACAGAGCTTGCTGCAACATCCCCAGGACCATCGGGTTGTCATCGACCACCAGTAGTTTGACGTTGTCAGGCATGGATCTACTTATTCCGTCGATATTCCCCGCTCTTCCCTCCGCTTTTGCGCTCGAGGACGATCTCTCGGATCTCGATGCCCTTGTCCCCGGCTTTCAACATGTCATAAATCGTGAGAGCGGCTACGCTGGCAGCCATCATCGCCTCCATCTCGACGCCTGTCTCGGCAGTAGTCGTAACCTTCGAGGTGATGGCGAGGCCATTTTCGCACACGCGCACAGCCACATCAACGAACGAGAGAGGCAAGGGATGACACATTGGAATCAGTTCGGAGGTGCGCTTAGCGGCCATGATTCCGGCGATACGTGCGACTTCCAGGGGATCCCCTTTGGGATTAGCTGGCACTGATGCGAGAACTTCCGGTCCAACCGCGACGAATGCACTGGCTTCCGCTTCGCGCCTTGTCGAATTCTTTCCGGAGACATCAACCATGCGGGCACGCCCAGCCCGATCGTAGTGCGAAAGTTTTTTTGGCATGCGAAGACTGATTCTTTAACCATCTTACATGGGATACCAGTAGACAGCCCCGAAGCTGAAGATGACCGATCAACGCATCATCACAGATACGAACTCCCCTGCTGCAATCCTCTCCACATCAGGCGGCACGACAATGTAACAATCGGCTCGGGCAGTCGCCGCAACGTCTCCGGAGCCCTGCCATCGGACCAGTTCCACTCGGCAATCATCAAATTCCCCAGAAATCATGGCGGGAAGGAATCGCTTCAGGCCGCGCCTTACCCGGATCTCACTATTCAGTTTGGCTTTCGCGAATGTTAGCGCGCGCGGCGTCATACCCGCCAGAGCCTCCAGGATAGGGCGTACAAACAGTTCGAATGTGACCATGGTCGAGACAGGATTACCGGGAAGCCCGAAGAAGTACGTGGACTTTGCGTCTGAACTACTCCTGTCGGCGGAGTACCTGCCGAACACAACCGGCCGCCCTGGCTGAATTTTCGCGCCCG
Source organism: uncultured Acidobacteriota bacterium (assembly GCA_963712365.1). GTDB lineage: Bacteria > Acidobacteriota > Terriglobia > Terriglobales > Acidobacteriaceae > Sulfotelmatobacter. The sequence goes on along the minus strand of CAVQHO010000011.1, from coordinate 573,966 downwards.
TGAAGAAGAATTCCGCATGCAATTCAGATAGCACTTGCTTAACCAGATCGTAGCGTCCCATGGAGACCCCGCCGGTAAGGAGAAGCAGGTCTGACTGGAGGCCTTGTTCAATCAGCTTTCGAAGCATCCCGGGTTCATCCGGCGCAATCGGCAACAGCACCGGAATTCCGCCCGCGCGCGTTGCCTGAACGGCGAGTGAGTATCCATTCGAGTTTCGAATTTGTGTCGGGCCCGGCTCCGTATCGATATTCACGATTTCGTCGCCAGTAGTCAAAATTGCCACGCTCGGCTTTTTGTAGACTTGCAGCGTTGATTGTCCGACCGAAGCAGCGAGCGCGATGGAAGCGTCGTTCAGTCTGAATCCTCGAGGGACAAGGATCGTCCGCTTTACCGCCTCTGCGCCGCGCGGGACTACGTTTTCTCCTGCGACGACGCCGCGTGTGACCTCCACGGTCTGTTCATGAAGGTTGGTGAACTCAACCATCACGACCGAATCGGCGCCGCCCGGAACAGGAGCTCCGGTCATGATCGCGGCGGCCTGCCCACTCGCCGTAAGGCTAGGAATGTTTTCGAGTTTCTCCCCGGCCTTGACTTCACCAATCACGTGTAGCGTGCTGGGAATGGATACCAGGTCGGCCGATCGAACGGCATAACCATCACGTGTAGCCCGTGGAAAAGGGGGGAGGTCGCGATCTGCCAGAATGTTCTCTGCCAGAGTGCGGCCGGCGCAGTCCAGCAATTCAGCGGCCTCCGTTTGCGGAGACACGATTTTTTTGGTGTGTTCTTGAACAACGCGGCGGGCATCTTCAAAGCTTAGAATAGCGGGGGGCATCACAGAAGCGGACATGCAAGGATGATAGAGCAAGCGTTCGGTTGAGAGGGACCCTTGCGAAAGCCTGCCAGCTATCGGGCAAGCTCCTGTCCCAGCATCGCCGGATTGCTGGCGAAAGTTAGACCAGTTTCGAGGTCGATGACCCGGTCCTGCACGAGCCGGGCGATTTCGCCATCAAAATGCTGCATGCCTTCCGGCTCGGAAGCTTTCATGGCATCGAGCAGGGTGTTGTCTTCATGCTCGCCCTTCTCAACGCAAGTACGCGTGCGTGCGTTGGCCTTCAATACTTCAAATGCCGCCACCCGTCCGCTTCGATCTGCCTTCGACATGAGGCGCTGACAAATGATGTAGCGAAATGACTTCGCAAAACGTTCCCTTATGGATTGCTGCTCGGACGGCGAAAAGGAACTCACGATCCGCTCGACCGTCTTCGACGCATCCATGGTATTCAGGCTCGAGAAGACGAGGTGCCCTGTCTCCGCAGCCTCTAGCACAATTTCGATCGTCTCTCGATCCCGCATTTCTCCTACGAGTATCACTTTTGGAGCCTGCCGCATCGCGGAGCGGAGTGCGTGCGCGAAGCTCGGAGTATCGCTGTGAAGCTCACGTTGGTGAATCGTAGAGCATTTGTGGTTGTGCAGAAATTCGATGGGATCTTCGATGGTGATGATGTGGTAGTACTTTTCGCGATTGATGCTATCGAGTAGCACGGCCAGCGTTGAAGACTTTCCTGACCCCGTTGGTCCAGTGACGAGCACAATTCCATCGCGAAGCTTCGTGACATCAGACAGCTGGCTCGGCAGTCGAAGGGAATCGAAATCCGGAATGTTGGTGGGAATAACCCGCATCACAACCGCGCAACTACCGCGTTGGATGAAGATATTTACGCGGAATCGAGCCAAGCCCGGCATCCCGTAAGAGATATCGCAAGCCCCGTGCTCGCGAAGCGTGGTGATGGCTTGCTTGTTGTCCCCGATCAGATCGGCCGCGATCCGTCTAGTGTCATCGGCCGACAGGAATGTCAGTCCGGGGACCTGTACGGGAATCATTTGCCCGTACACCTGAACCTGCGGCGGGCGCCCAGGCGAAAAGATAAGATCGCTGATTTTCTCTGCCGCACGCAACATTGCGCCAAGCAGGGCAGGAGTGGCTATTTGTCCGCTCGATGCAGGAATTTCAAGTTCAACAGTTATCGGAGCAATTGTTGGTGCAGCCATTCATCCTCGCTAACCGGAATCGCACGCACCACAGTTGGGAGAAACGCTACCTAACTCTAGCGCGGCACAGACGGTTGCGCGACTGCCAGCAAGTGCAAGGTCCTTCGTAACCCTATGCAACAAAACGAAAGAGGGGCGGCTCTAGCCGCCCCTTTGACGTACCCGTAAGTACTTGTATTGATTGAAGCTATTTCTTCGGCTGCTTCTTCTTGTTACCGAAGCTTGTCTCGACCGACCCACCGATCTGGGTGAGCATCTGTTTTGCCGGATCTGCGTAGGTGCCGCTTGGCTGCAGTTCCAAATACTTCTGGAGCGCTTCGGCCGTCCCTTGAGGAGCGACCATCTTGTCTCCCTGAAGCGTCGCCTTGCCGATCATGTTGACGCCCTTCCAGTAGTATGCGTCGGCCCGGTTTGGATCAGCCGCGATCACCTTGTCGAAAGCGGCCAGCGCGTCATCGACCTTTCCAGCATTAGTCAGTACTGCGCCGGTATTGAAGTAATACTGAGCGGCACTGGTAGGATCTGCCTGGGCTGCCAGTTCATAGGTCTTCACTGCATCATCGACTTTGTTCGATTTCGCATAGGCCTCGGCGAGGTTGTTGTAATAGGCGGCTAGGTTTTTGCCCGCACTCGGGTCCTTGTCGTTCGCCGCGCCCTTCTTGAGTTCGATGGCCTTCTGGTAAGACTCGATCGCCGAGCCGAAACGCTTTTGTTTTTCCGCCGAGTCGGTCTGCTTCGCTGCCGAAAGCCGGTAGTAATCGCCTAGCTTGAACCACACCAGGTCGCGCGAAGGATCCACCTGGTTCGCTTCATTGAGGCTCGCGATCGCAGTATCGAAATCTCCGGCATCCGCTGCGGTCTTGGCAGCATTCAGCTTTTCATTAAGGGACTTTACAGTGTTGGATTCTTTTTGCTGCTTGGCCTGTTGCTCCTGCATCTGCTTCAACTGCTCGGGGGACAGCCCCTGACCCTTGGCAGCGCTCTCTTGCTCTTTCTTCAGATCGATGTCCTGAACGTTCTCATCGAGCTGCACCTGAAAGCCATTGATGTGATATAGCTCTTTGTTAGCCTTCTGATCATCAGGAGTCCGGAAGAGCGTGACCTTGTACTTTCCGGGGGTCAGTCCCAAAGAGAAGTACTCGCCCTTGCCATTTGTCTTGAGCGGATATTTCTGCCCGTTGTCCATATTTTCAAATAGGACAACCGCTCCCGCGATCGGCTTTCCATCTGCATCTCTGCAGGTACCCTTTACCGTTCCGGACGCTTGGGCGAAGGCGGGCGGCACAGACAGCCCAATCGCCAGTAGGATAAACATCATGATTGCGAAATGCTTCTTCATTTTGCCTCCAGGCAAAAGACGTTCGAGCAAGTGCGGCTCGTGAATCTGACAGCGATACTCCCCTTCAATGGAAACACGGCTTCGTCAATTCTGTTTCGCCGCATAAGGTATTTGATCGGCTAAACCAGCAGTCTCGAACGCTCGCAAGCGAAGTGCGCAACTGTCGCAAACTCCGCAGGCGCGATCCTCACGGCTGTAGCATGACCACGTTAAATCCAAGGGTGCCCCCAATTCAAGGCCGAGTCGGACGATCTCCGCCTTCCGCATCGCGATCAAGGGCGTGACAATCCGAATGCGACCATCCTTGGTTCCGGCTTTCACAACTTCATTGAACGCTTCGTAATAAGCCGGCCGGCAGTCAGGATAGCCGGAACTGTCGGGTTCGACGGCACCAATGTACACCTGCTCCGCACCTAGCACTTCCGCCCAGCTCACAGCCACAGCCAGAAAGTGGGCGTTCCGAAACGGCACGTAGGTGACAGGAACATCTTTGCCCACCATCTCAGAAGACGGTACCTCGATCGAACTGTCGGTCAGCGCAGATCCGCCAATAGCCCCCAGCGCTTCATTCCGAATCATAAGGCGATCGTGGATCTTGAGACGCTGGCAGATCGCGAGAAAGGATTGCCGCTCTCGTTCTTCCGTCCGCTGCCCATAACTGATGTGCAGGGCGGCCGGTTCGTGGTTCCGAGCCGCCAGCGCGGCGCATACGCACGAGTCCATTCCGCCGCTCAGGAGGACGACAGCACGCGACTTGGTAGAAACCGGCATCGCTACACGCCCTTTACCGCGGGATCCCAAATGAACTTGTGCAGTTGGAGTCCGAGTCGGGCGGGAACGTTGTCGGCAATCATCCACTCCGCAAGCATTTGCGGATCGAGCAGACAATGGGAGCTGTCGCGAGCCCCGGTGGCACCCTTATCGAACGCTGGCGAAAAAAGGACGGCATTTACTCGTCTCGCCAGACTATGGCGGTGAACCAAGCCGACTGCATAGTCGTAGTCGTCGCGGCTGCTTAGAACGAACTTCACCTCATCACGCGGAGTGAGAACCTCAAGGTTCTGAAGGCAGAAGGTGCCGCCTTCCCCGAGTCCGGACACTTCACGTCGACAATCTTTATGACCTCGGGCGGAACTTCCTGCAACGGCCGTTCACCACTTGTCTCCAGCAGGACCGTGTAGTTCGCGTCGATCAGCCGCTGCATGAAAGGTACGACTTCCTTCTGCTGAAGCATGGGCTCACCGCCTGTGACTTCAACCAGGCCCCCGCCCGGAGACAAGTGCCGGACCTCACTCAAAATATCTTCGGAACTCATCCGGCGACCGCCCTGGAACGTGTACTCACTGTCGCACCACGTGCAGCGGAGATTGCAGCCCGTCAGTCGCACGAACACGCACGGCAGACCCGCATGGGTCGACTCCCCCTGCAACGATTTGTAGATTTCAGTGATTTGCATGGGCGAACTTAAGCCTGCTGCTTCAGTCGTCGCAGGTCTTTACTTTGCATCAACGACAGCGCAGACGCTGCCAAGAAAGAATCTACTCACTATATTTTGCTGTGGTCGTATCGGTTTCAAATACGGTTACGTCCTTGACCCGAACGCGGCCCTGGGTTCGGCTCTGCAATCGGCTGTTCGACTCATCGTAAAAGTACTTCGCAAGATTTTCCGCCGACGGATTGATCGTGGTGAATGGCTCGATCTCGTTGATCATTTGATGATCCAGACGCTCAATCACGTGCCTCATCACTTCGCGCAGGTCCTTGAAATCAAGCAGCAGCCCCGCCTTATCGAGTTCGATTCCCGCCAGGGTCACTCGAATCTTGTAGTTATGACCATGCGGATTCTCACACTTGCCCTTGTAGTTCCGCAGGAAGTGACCTGCGGCAAACGTGTCTTCTACCGTGACTTCGAACATGATCCCCCAAACGATGCGCACAACGTCAATGCGCTAAAAGTCCAACAAATATTGTACCGCTTGCGCCCTGTTCTGACCGTGCTTGACGCCATTCGATCACCGAATGTAGTTTGCCTAAGCGCGCTTATTGATAAACGGAGAGGAAATGATACGACGAAGTCTTTTGGTTCTTATTGTGTGCACGGGATCTTTGACACATGCTTGTTTCGCGCAGGGTCGGACTGAAACACCGGAGTTCGACCTGAAAGAGCATTACACCAAGTACGAATACCGAATTCCGATGCGGGATAGCGTGCACCTATTCACGGCCGTGTATGTCCCGAAAGACACCTCACACTCGTATCCCTTCCTCATCGACCGCACACCCTACAGTGTCGGGCCCTATGGGGTGGACTTTTATCGACCCTTCCTTGGACCGTCTCCGGACTTCGATAAGGCCGGGTACATTTTCGTTTTCCAGGATGTTCGCGGCCGCTATATGTCGGAGGGGACGTTTATTGAGATGCGTCCGCACATCGACAACAAGAAATCGAAGCAGGATGTGGATGACAGCACCGACCTCTACGACACCATCGATTGGCTCCTCAAGAACATTCCAAACAATAACGGTAACGCTGGAATATGGGGGATTTCTTACCCGGGCTTTTTCACGTCAGCGAGCATCATCGACTCGCACCCCGCGTTGAAGGCAGCGTCCCCTCAGGCGCCCATGACGGATCTCTTCATGGGAGACGATGCGTATCATGGCGGCGCTTTCATGCTTGCGGCTAATTTTGGATTCTACAGCCAGTTCAAGCCGCAAGAGAATCCGCAACTCCCGCCGAAGGGTTCCGTGCCGTTCGATTGGGGCACGAAAGACGGTTATCAGTTCTTTCTGAAGACCGGGCCACTATCAAACCTGAAGAAATACCTCGAGGGTAAAAGTGCACTTTGGGATGACCAGGTCGGCCACGACACATACGACGACTATTGGAAGGCCCGAAACCTGGCTCCGCATATGAAGAATATTCATTGCGCGGTCCTCACTGTCGGCGGTTGGTTTGATGCAGAAGACCTGCAGGGCCCTTTCACGACGTTCCATTCGATCGGGAAGAATAATCCTGGAATCTTTAATTCGCTCGTAGTGGGTCCGTGGGTGCATGGCGGCTGGGCGCGATACGACGGCGAACATCTTGGACGCATCGAGTTCAGGTCCAGTACCGGAGAGTTCTACCGAAAGAACATTCTTTTTCCATTTTTTGAGCAATATTTAAAGGGCACCATCGACGCCAAGCTGCCTAAAGCATACGTATTCGAAACGGGGACCAACGTTTGGCGACGGTATACCGCGTGGCCTCCAGAGAACGTCGAGAAGAAGACCTTGTTCTTTAGCGCCAATGGAGATCTCTCTTTCGAAGCTCCTTCAACAGACGGGCAGTCGTTCGATGAATACGTCAGCGATCCTGCAAAGCCGGTACCGTTCGTCAGCTATGCCGGCTTGGACGTGCCGCAGGAGTACATGGTGTCAGATCAGCGCTTTGCAGACAGCCGAACTGACGTTTTGACCTACCAGACACCGGTCCTGCAGGAAGACATTACGATCGCCGGGCCAATATCCCCGAAGCTCTTCGTTTCTACCAGCGGTGCAGATTCGGATTGGGACGTGAAGTTGATTGACGTTTACCCAGCGGAGTATCCCGATAGCAAGCTGGACGCGCCTCGGACTGACGATCGCGAAAAGCCCAGAAAGGACGTGCCTGTCCCGCCGTTCAATATCGGCGGATATCAACAACTCGTCCGTGGCGAGCCATTTCGTGGAAAGTTCCGCCATAGCTTTGAGAAGCCGGAGGCCTTCACTCCCGGCAAGATCGAAGAGATTAACTTTACGATGCCTGACATCAATCACACGTTCCGGCGTGGACATCGGATCATGGTTCAGGTCCAAAGTTCTTGGTTCCCTCTAACCGATCGCAATCCGCAAACGTTCGTGAAGATCCCTGATGCTAAACCAGCCGATTTCGTGAAGGCTACTGAGCGCGTCTATCACAGTAAGCAAGAGCCCTCGGGCATTCAGGTACAAGTTGTGCCACGTGGTGAAGCAACCGAATCGCAGAAGTAGATTTCGTCTGGTCCCATCATTGATCCGTCCGATAGTCGGCCCGCCCCATTGAGTGAATGGGAGGATCGTTCGCGTTTTGCCGTACATCTAAGCTAAAATCTTGCCACTTCTCTGCACTCTCGATTCCTGGGAATTCATTCACGAAGGGACATCATTTTATGAACGTCCTGCTACTCTCAATGCCCGATTCGTTCGAGCACATGCCTTCCTTGGCGATCAGGATGCCAAATGGCGGATTGACTTCGATTGCCGGCAACATCGATCCCCATCATCGAGTTGCCGTTGCCGATCTCATTCTTGTCCAGGGCAATGTGCGCGAAACTGTTACCCGGCTGATTAGGGATATCGATCCTGACGTAGTTGGAATGTCGATCATGACCTTCCAGCGGCGCACTGCAGGACGGCTCATCGAACTGGTTCGCACGCTAAAGCCGAACACTAAAATCGTGGTAGGCGGATACGATCCAAGTCTCGCTCCGGAAGCTTACGAGGACTTTAGGATCGATTATCTTGTTCGAGGCGAGGGTGAAATCACTTTCCGCGACCTCTTGCGAGCGATCGAGAATGGTGCGCCGCTCGAAGCGGTCTGCGGACTTTCCTTCCGGAAGGGTGATGTTTGGGTACACAACACAGCGCGCGCCCCTCATCGTCTTGAAGAGAACGAGATTCGCCTGCCGAAGCGGGCCACGCGGGTCTTAAACGGCTACACAATGCTCGGGCGCCAAGTAGACGTGATCGAGACGTCGCGCGGCTGCACCTACGATTGCAGCTTTTGTTCAATCATTGAGATGCGCGGCAGAAACTTCTTCACCTACTCCTTCGATCGCGTCATTTCCGACATCCGCGACGCACAGAATCACGGCGCCCGCACGATCTTCCTGGTGGACGACAACATCATGCTGAACGTACGGCGCTTTGAAGCTCTATGCGAAGCCATCATCGCGGCCGGGTTGAACGACATAGATTACTTCGTACAGGCGATGACCTCTTCCATCGCGAACCACGGCGAGACACTCGCGCCGCTAATGAGGCGCGCCGGATTTCGATACGTCTTTCTGGGTATCGAGAATATCCTGGAAGGTGATCTCGACTTTCTGCGTGCTTCGGCGAAAAACACTGCTCGCGAGAATGGACGAAGCACAGGCAATGCTACGTTACAAGCAATCGACTACCTGCATCGCAACCAGATGTTCGTGGTGGGCGGCCTGATCGTGGGCAATCCCGACGACACCCGCGAGTCGATCGAAGCCAACCTCGAATTCGCCCGACGCTACGTAGACTGGCCCTACATCCAGCATCCCACACCGTATCCGCGCACACCTATGACCAAGGATTTCCGGGACCAAGGGCTGATCGAAAACGAAAATTTCGAAGAGTATGACGGTACCACCGCCGTCGTTCGCACCAAGCACCTGTCAGCCGAAGAGGTCGAATACCTGTGCTGGAAGGCCGGGCGCTGGATGAAAACGAAGCACATTCCCGCAGTTCTCCGGCACGACCCCTGGTTCGTGCTCACCAACGGACGCAAAATGCTGGCTCACACGTTCCGTGGAACCTCGATCCGCTCAGCCTTGAAACTCGAAGACGACAAGAAGTCATTCCAGCGCTACAAGGCGATCCGCAAAGCGGAACACGAATACGTGTAGAGGTTTTGCCTAGACGTCAGTTACTGAACGACGGCGCGGACTTTCACGGCCCGACCCCGAAGAACTCTTCCACCACTCGAACGTCTGTCGTCTTTTTGTAGTTCGGCAGGCTGTCGATAAAGACGCGGCCATACTGCTTCTTCAGTATGCGGTTATCGAGCAGAACCAATAAACCCCGATCATGCAAGGAGCGAATCAGCCGTCCGAAGCCTTGCTTCAAGGTGATCACCGCAGCGGGCACCTGATACTGGAAGAACGCGTTTCCGCCCTCAGCATCGATCGCTTTGACTTTTGCCGCAACGACCGGATCGCTCGGAACCGCGAAGGGTAGCCGGTCGATGATCACACAGCTCAATTGTTCTCCTTGCACGTCGACACCTTGCCAGAACGAAGAAGTGGCGAACAGTACTGCGTTTGGCGTGAGGCGGAACTCTTCGAGCAACGCAGTCTTCGGCGCATCTCCTTGCCGCAGGATGGGGAATTCGATCTCTCCCAGGAGGCGCTGATAGACGTCGTTCATCTGCGCATAACTTGTAAACAGAACGAAAGCGCGCCCGCGAGTGATCTCCAGTAGTTTGCGTATTCGATCCGCTGCTTTCGCCGTGAATTGTGGAGTCCGCGGATCAGGAAGATCTGGCGGCACATATAGCACGGCTTGGCTCTCGTAGTCGAAATGCGAAGGCAGGACCGACTCGCGCGCGTGTTCGACCCCCAATCGCTGCCGGATATATTCGAAGCGGCCTCCGACGGCAAGAGTGGCCGACGTCAAGACTGCGCACTCGAGCTTCGACCAGAGACACTCGCGCAGGATTGGCGCTACATCGATCGGGGTAGCCTGAAGGAACGTGTACCGACTGCGGGAGAGAACGTCGGAACCTGAGCCATTTCGACCGCTCTGATTCCGAGAGTTATCCCGAGGCCCGCCACGGCCACCTCGGCGCTCGATCCAAAACACAGTGTTGCTATCGTCCGATTCCATGGCGAAACCCAGTTGAACCTGTATCTCCTGCGCGCGACGAACGAAGTTGAACACTTCCTCCGGCTTTTGCGGTAAGGCATCCAGTTCTCCAGCCAGCCGCGTCAGGCATTGATTCAACGCGGAGTATTCGTCCCCGTTCTCTTCCAGGAATTCTCGCCGCGACTCGAACGCAAAGCGTCCGTCACCGGCGGGCAGAAGCGAGAAGAACAGTTGAGCGCGGTCCCGCAAGCTACCTACGGTCCCCGAAAGCGAAGCGGATAGCATGTGATGGTGCTGCATCGAATTCTCGACATCCCGGGCAAGTTCATCGACGCGCAGATTGCTGATTGAAATTCCGAAATAATTTCCCGCTACGTCTTCCAGTTCATGCGCTTCGTCAAAAACTACCGCCGCCGCTTCCGGCAAAATCCCAGCGTCGGGCGCCCCCTCGGCCTGTAATTTGATCGCAAGGTCGGCGAAGAACAGATGATGGTTGACGATGATGATGTCGCTCTCGATCGCCCGCCGCCGCATCTCGGTGATAAAGCACCGCTCCCACTCACTGCATTTCTGCCCGGTGCATGTATCGGAGCGCGCATCCAGCTTGTGCCAAAGTAAGCTGGCCTCCGGCAACTCGGCCAGCTCGGCGCGGTCCCCGGTGGCCGTGTTTTTTTCCCATGCCGCGATAGCGCGGTACTGCTCGATCTCTTCCAATCCGCTGAGCACGGGCTGGTCGGTAAGGTCGTAAAGTTTCTTGCGGCACACATAATTGTTGCGGCCCTTCATGTAGCAGACAGATAACTTTGAGCCAGTAGATGAATCGCCGTGCAGCGCCTGCTCCAGAAAAGGTATGTCTTTGTAGAAGAGCTGCTCCTGAAGATTTTTCGTTCCGGTCGAGATGATGACCCTCTTGCCCGAGCGAATCACCGGCACTAAATATGCCAGAGTTTTTCCGGTGCCAGTACCGGCCTCGACGATCAGGTGCCGCTTTTCCTCCAGTGCTTGCTCGACCGCCTGTGCCATCTGCAACTGTCCCCGCCGAAACTCATACGCAGGATGAGTTCTCGAGAGTAATCCGCCGGGCGCAAAAAACTGGTACAGAGACCCCTGATTGCTGTTCGAAGCCGGGCCGGTCGCAGAGGCGGAAGATGCGGGCTGGGAACCTGAAGTCACGGGAGTCTCTATAATAGCCATTCCGGGACTTTCGCATCGCACCCCGCCAGCACGGCGGACAACCGAGGACGGCTCCCGCCTGTCGGCAATCACTTGTGACGCAGCCTACCTACAACTCGACGAACACAATTGAGACTACCGCGGCGGGCGTTCCCACCCTCGCCATCGTTGGACGGCCCAATGTCGGCAAGTCCACGCTCTTCAACCGGATTGTTGGGTCGCGGCGTGCCATCGTCGGCGACGAACCTGGCATCACCCGCGACCGCCTGTATGGAGATACAGAGTGGGGCGGCCGCCGCTTGCGCATCGTCGATACCGGTGGAATTCTTCCGGAAGAGAAGGATCTGATTCCTTCGGAAATCTACCGGCAAGCTCGCGTCGCACTCGGCGAGGCTGCGGCGATCGTGATGGTTGTAGATGGACGCTCGGAACTCGCTGGTCCGGACCTCGAACTAGTCCGTCTGCTGCGAAAGGCGAATCGGCCGCTGTTTCTGGCGGTGAATAAGGTCGATTCCTCAAAGCAATCTTCTCTGCTCAATGACTTCCATCGTCTGGGAATTCGAGACATGTTTCCCATTTCCGCCGAGCACGGCCGCGGCATTGACGATCTGCTGGACAGCGTCATACAAATGCTGCCTCCACCTTCAGCCATCGACGAAAGGGAGAGTGCCGAGGAAGTAGCGGCAAACGAAGCCGCGGAGGACAGCGACGAGAAGCCGCCCGTGGAAGTCAAAGTTGCAATCATTGGGCACCCCAACGTCGGCAAGTCGACGCTGCTCAACTGTCTGACGTCGTCGGATCGTGCGATTGTCTCGCCGATTCCCGGTACTACGCGCGACGCCGTCGATGAAGTAGTCGAGCACAACGGACGCAAATTTCGCTTTATCGACACGGCGGGCATCCGTCGAAAGGGCAAGACACATCTGATGGCCGAGAAACTTTCGGTCGTCATGGCTCGCAAGCACCTGGAAGCCGCTGACATTGCCCTGCTCGTCATCGACGCTACAGAAGGCGTCAGCCAACTTGATGCCGCGATTGCCGGCTATGCACACGAGAGCGGTCGCTCCATCATTGTCGTCGTCAACAAGTGGGATCTGATGATTAGCGGGCAACAGAAGGCTGGCAGACCGACCAAGGCCGAACGAATGCGTGAAACTAAGCGGCCGGGAGATCGCTCCGCCTACGAAGAACGCCTGCGTTACGAACTCAAATTCTTGAGCTACGCGCCCATCGTTTTCATCTCTGCGCAGACTGGCACTGGCACGGAAAAGATCTTCCCGCTGCTCGAAGAAGTCGCGAACGAGCGTCGAAAGCGGGTGACCACGTCGCAGATGAACAAGTTCCTTGAACATGTAGATTTTGAGCGTGCGTCGGTTCCCATGAACAGACGCGTAAAGATTCTCTATATGACACAGGCGTCGGTCGCCCCGCCGGCATTCGTCTTATTCACAAATCGCAACGTCAAGCTTCACTTCGCATTTCAGCGCTTCCTGGAAAATCAGATCCGCGCCGCCTTTGGCTTCGTCGGAACCCCGATCTGGATAAAGAGCAAAGCGCGAAATACGTAGCTGCACTCTGTTCCAACAGGACTTGTAATGCCTCGGGCAACTCAACATCGGCGATTCAAAATGGTCCGCTGGACAGCGGATTTGGCTGCCATCATGGTGCTGGCTTCATCCCTCACTCTCGCGCAGAATGCAGGAACATCGTCTTCTACAAAGCGCAATGCGCACTCGACATCGCCCGATAAGGTTTCCATCGATCCCGGATCCATCCTCAATGGCGTCTACCGGAACAACACGCTGCGACTCTCCTGCAAAATCCCTGCCGGATGGGTATTGCGGACCGAGGAAATGAACGCTCCTGACGAGCCGGAATCCGGCCAAAAGCCTGCGATCGACCCCGGATCACACTCTGAAGTCTTACTGGCAGCTTTTTCTCGTCCTCCCGAAGCTCGGGGCGAAGACATCAATGCCTCAATCCTGATTGCCGCTGAGTCCTCAGCGTCTTATCCAGGATTGAAGGAGCCCATCCAATATTTCGGCCCGATCACTGAGATCGCCAAAGCGCAGGGTTTCACCGCCGACGAAGAGCCGTATGAGATCGCAGTGGGATCGAAAAACCTGGTGCGCGAAGACTTCCACAAGGACGTTGGATCGCGAGTGCTTCATCAATCCACTCTCGCAATGCTTGACCACAGCTACGCGATATCAATCACTGTAATCGGCGGGACCGAAGATGAAGTGGAAGGATTGATCGATGGGCTTGAATTCGGACCATCCCCGCACGCTACATCGCGCCCGAAATAGCGTAAGCAACTCACCTTATGCAGTTGCAAACTCCTTCAAAGCGATCTCGATCTTCGGCGGGTGGAGCAGCGTGTTGTGAATCAGGCAGTGGTGCACGGCCCGCTCTACTCCTGCGCGGTGTTGTTCCGTGAGCTCCACCGGCGTTTCGATTTCGATTCGAAAGTTGTCGATGCGAGCAACCGTGTCTTTCACTTTGTCCGCCGTGACCCGAACTCGAGTGCCTTCGGTAGACAGTTTGAACTTGCGGAGATATTGAGCCGCGTAGAAAGCAGCGCAGGATCCAAGTGACGCCAGAAGCAATTCTGGTGGAGTCATGCCTTCGTCAAATCCGCCACCGTCCGGCGGCTGATCGCACGCGATGCTGTGCTGGCGCGCTTTGATCTCAAACTGCACCGCACCGAGATGCTCAACTGTGACTTCCATAAAACCCTCCTCAAGCTCTTCTACTTAAGCCTTTCCGGCGAAAGCGGCGTCGAGATGAATTCGAACTATCTCTCTGGCTCGGAGCAACCGCGACTTCATCGCAGCACGGGAAATCCCCAGCGCTTTGGCGACCTCGTCACCCGGTTGCTCCTCGATATCACGCATCCGGTAGACTGCTCGATAGTGAGGCGGCAGTTCTGCCACTGCCTTATCCAGGAACTCTTTCATCTGTTCGCGGGCGAGTAGCGTTTCTGGAGTGGGCTCGTTACCGGGGAGCTCTCTGCCACCCTCATCAAGCGCCGAGAGCTGGAGCAGAGGTAAGAGCGACTCCCGCTCTTTCAGATGCCAGCAAACTCTTCTCGCGATCTGCGCCAGCCAGCCCCGGAATGCGGCCGAATCCCGCAATTGATCGAGATGCCGATAGGCTTTAGTCAGAGCCTCGACCAGCACGTCTTCTGCATCTTCATGGTTTCCGCAGACCCGCACCATTTGCCGGTAGACGGCATCTCTATGCTCGCGAGTCAACGCGTCAAAGTCGCGGCCCGCCAATGGTGCTTCTCGATTCACCAAGGCGATTCTGTCATCACTGCCACGCCAATGCTGTATTCAGGATCACTGGGTGCGTTTCGACATCTCCACTTCGCCAGTCGGCACTTTGCACGGTCGGCTCAAATTCCACGGCATTTTGCTCAGGATTTCCCCCATCGGGCAGAAATCTGTTAGTCCGGCAAACACCAGGCCGAGCCCGATCACGCCGCACAAATAGAGCCAATGCGTGTTCACGAACAAGGCGAGGATCGCACCCGCCAGAGCAAAAAAGCCTGCCGCGAAGCGGACTTGACGCTCAAGTGACCATCGGCTCTTCACACTGGCCACAAGCGGCAACCCGGCCTTTACCCAGGAATTCGTTCCACCTTCAAGCACTGTAATGTCGCGTCGACATTGCTCAAGCAGGGCGGCGGTCATGCGCGCTCTCTTCCCCATTTGGCAAATCAAGAGGATCTCCCAATCGGAGCGCACATCAGCGAGGCGGCTCTCGATCTGATCCATGGGAATGTTGACCGCTCCGGGAACGTGACCGGAAGCAAACTCCGATGGCGATCGGACGTCAATAAATTGGAATGTGCCTGCAGGGCGATCTTGCAAGGCGGCTACGGTAATGGAATGAACCACACTGCCTCCTACAGAGGAAGAGCGGCTAATTTCTGGAAAGGATTCAGGGGTTGATCCTGAGCGGGCCGGGATCAGTCCAAAGATTCCGGATGGAGGCTCAGATCCTTGTCACCGGCGGCCTTCTTCTCGGCGTACTTCTTCATCCACGCCTCCCAACTCTTGCCAGCCGCGGTGTCGCGACCAGTGAAAGCAAGTGCCGCGATGTCGGAGTAAGGTATAGCCACCTTTTCGTCAGAGCTCTTCGGATAGAGGCGAACCAGAGACTCCTTCAGGTTCGGAGCCGAGCGCCGGTCGAAAAGATAGCCTTCGATTTTCGATCCATCCTTGCGAGTGATGGTGATATCCCCGCGGTAGTCAAACGCCTTCTCAAGCGCCTGCCGCAGATCCTCATCGCATGCGAGTGAGGGAATCCAGCCTTCCAGCTTCTCGTGCTGAGTCCCGGGCGCAACTTCCAGGGCCTCAGGATTCGGCGCCGCCACATGTTGAGGGGTGCTCTCCGGCGAAGCGTGATCGATATGTCCGGCTTCTTTGCCTGTCATGATTTTTTCCGAAGTGTGAATCGGTGACTATCCAACGTCAGGCGCGAGTTTCCTGCAAACTGTCGCTTGTTGGGGCGATCTGGATCAACGGGTTCACCGGAGCCTGCGGCTCATCCAGCATTCGAAGAGCTTGCTTGTCGTTGTACCTGGAAAACAGAGTAGCTTTTACAGTTGCAAGGAATCCGCCCAGCGAACTGAACGTCGCGTTAACGGCGGACGCCTCATATCCGCTATGTACCATACAATTTGCGCACGCCGGATTGCCCGACTCTGTGCCGTAGTTGTTCCACTCCGTGGTGGCGAGAAGTTCAGCGAACGTCTCGGCGTATCCGTCCTGCAACAGGTAGCAGGGTTTCTGCCAGCCGAAGATATTGAAAGTCGGCATGCCCCACGGCGTGCATGGGTACGTGCGCTTCCCCATTAAAAATTCGAGAAACAGGGGCGACAAGTTGAACTGCCAATTCTTTTTCCGGTTCGACAGGATGGCGCGGAACATTCGTCGGGTGCGGGCGCGACCCAGAAAATGCTTTTGATCGGGAGCTTTGTCGTAAGAGTATCCCGGGGAGAGCATCATGCCCTCCACGCCAAGTTCCATCATTTCGTCGAAGAACGCTCGAACGGATTTCGGGTTCGCTCCATCAAAGAGCGTGGTGTTCGTCGTGACGCGGAAGCCTCGCCCGAGCGCTTCTTTAACTGCATTAACGGCTATTTCGTAGCCGCCCTCGCGGCAAACGGCCAAGTCATGCTCTTCCCTTTGTCCGTCGAGGTGCACGCTGAACGTCAAATACTTGCTGGGTTTGAAAAGATCGATCTTTTCTTTCAGCAATAGTGCATTGGTGCAAAGGTAAATATATTTCTTGCGGGCGACCAGGCCTTCAACGATCTCGCCGATCTGAGGATGCATCAACGGCTCACCGCCCGGGATTGAAACCATTGGCGCGCCGCATTCATCGACAGCGCGGAAACATTCTTCCGGCGTCAGGTCCTTCTTCAAGATGTGAGCTGGATATTGGATCTTACCGCATCCAGCGCAGGCCAGATTGCACCGGAACAACGGTTCCAGCATCAGGACAAGTGGATATTGCTTACGCCTGGCTAGCTTCTGACGAAGCACATAGCTCGCGACGGTCCACATTTGAGAAACAGGTACTGGCATGAATACTAGAACCCCTTGTAGGTCTTATTTTAACAGGCTTCGGGTGTTCAAGGACCTCGACCCCGATTCCAAAGAGGCACTACTTAGCATCGACACAATAGGCGGCGGAATGCTGCAACCCGAACTGAACTTCGCACCTCTAAAGGTCATACCCTTCCGCGTGGGTTTAGGGCGAAAGGGCTCTTGTTCAAGCCTGTGAAACCCGATACGCTTATCTCCGGTCCCCCGCATGTTTAACCCGCACCCCAATCTGGCTGACGAAGTCAACAGCAGCATCATCCAATCGGAAATTGAGGGCGGCGTATTTTTGAATGATCTTCCTCCCTCGACCATCCTCCAAATCCAAACCTTGCATCACTGCTACACTGCCGTCCTGCTTGGAGGCAGCGAAGCACTAATTTCCGGCCATCCTCAGTTTTGCCCGGAGCCAGTGCAAGTAGCGATTTCCGGATCGACTTGGGGCGGCTCGATGCTCAAGCTGCAATACGTCGGCCGAGGGATGCACCTCGAGTTCAGGCATCCTCATTATCCGACGCCGATCATTACTTCGCCGATTCAAGAAATTCGAGACAAAGCATCGTTCCCGATGCTCGAACTCGACTCCCGGCCGCAAGGCGCTCACTCCTAGCCTCGTCGGCCGCAACGTCCGTTGACTTGCTCCTCTGCAAGCACTACCATTCCCGCCAGCGGCCATGCCTCTTGCGATCGGAACCCGAGAAGTCGGCCATGTGACCATCCTCGACATTAAAGGGCGCGTCGTCCTGGGCGATGAGATCGGCGAACTCCGTGACGCTGTCCGAGGCCTGATCGCCGAAGGAAAGAAGAAGATCATTCTTAACCTCGCCGCTGTCGACTACATCGACAGCTCCGGAGTGGGCGAACTCGTAGGCAGCTACACCACAGTCCGCAACGCGGGCGGAGAGCTAAAGCTCCTCAATCTAACCAAAAAGTTCACGACATCCTGCACGTAACCAAGCTATATGTCGTTTTTGATGTGAGGAGTGACGAATTTACTGCAGTTAAGTCCTTTGATTACTTTTTCGCGAAGTGAGTTCATGGGCCAAGGATTTAATTCTGCTCGTGGAACAACGCAGCACAGAACGCGAATCTATCTGGACGACCAACCGTTCGTTCCAGGGATGGACGTGTTCCCAGTGTGAGTGGAACTATCCTCTCCCAGCATTGCTGAGTGATCCGGAAGCTAAGACTGCATACGATCGCCTGGCCGCGTCAAAATTCCGCGATCACAAATGTTCAGAACATCATTCGCGGTTGAGCGGCGAGAACGACGACACCTTTACTGCCCGCATCCGGAAACTGATTGCACAAGGGTTCAAGCCTAAAGATGCAGTCGATCTCATGCTGCAGGAGGCTGAGCTAGAATTCCGCAACCAGCCCCGCACGCTCGCACAAGCAAAGACCGAGGGCGAAGATTTTCTGCGACGGCTACGAGCCGGCGTCATTTAACCTCTGCGCAATCGAGTTCCGAATTCTAGTTGTGTATTCCCATCTGCGTGAGGACGTACGCGTAGTCGAATGACGATTCCTTCAGCCGATCGTAGCGGCCCGATGCACCGCCGTGTCCCGCAGGGCTGAGATTCGTTTTCAGGAGCAAGATGTTGTGATCCGTGCGCGTCGCTCGCATCTTGGCTACGTACTTCGCCGGCTCCCAGTACATGACCTGGCTATCGTTGAAAGAAGTTTTCACCAGCATGTTGGGATAGGCCTTCGCCTCGATGTTGTCGTAAGGCGAGTAGGTGATCATGTAGTCGAAGGCAGCTTTCTCTTTGGGATTTCCCCACTCTTCGAATTCGCCGACCGTCAGCGGGAGACATCTCGTCGAGCATTGTGTTCATCACGTCGACAAACGGAACTCCAACGATCGCCGCTTTGAAAAGGTCGGGACGCATGTTCAGCACGGCGCCCATGAGCAATCCTCCGGCGCTTCGGCCTTCGATGACGAGGCGGTCTTTCGATCCGTAGCCTCGCTTCACGAGATCTTCCGCACAGGCGATGAAATCGGTGAACGTGGTTTTCTTGTTCATCATCCGGCCGGCATCGTGCCAGGCCTTGCCCATCTCGCCGCCGCCGCGGATGTGCGCCACGGCGGTCACGACGCCGCGATCCACCATGCTGAAAATGTTGGGGTTGAAGAACATGTCGATGGAGATTCCATACGAGCCGTAGCCGTAGAGATACAGCGGACCCGTACCGTCGAGCTTCGCACCCTTCAGATGCAAAACGGAAATCGGAACCTTCACGCCATCAGAGGCCACGGCGTAGATCTGCTCGACCTCATATTTTTTTGGATCGTACCCGCCGGGAACTTCCTTTTGCTTGAGCAGCGTTGATGTTCCCTTTTCCATGTCATAGGAAAACACCGACGGCGGCGTGATCGGCGACTGGTATCCGTAGCGGAACTCGGTCGTGTCGTAGATCGCGATTGATGTACGGATACGAGGCATAGGCCGGTTCGGGAAACGAGATTCGCTTCGACTGTCCATTGCGGAGATCGATGACGCGGATCTGCGGCAGGCCGGTCTCGCGCTCGTAGACGACGCAGAAATTCTTAAAGAAATCAACGTCGTCGACCATGATGCCCGGCGTTGTGCGCCATCACTTCGTGCCAGTTCTTGCTTCCCGGATCTGTGACCGGAGCGTTCACCAGCCGGAAGTTTCGGCCCGTGTCATTTACGCGGATATAGAACGAGTCACCGTTGTGGTCGGGATAATATTCCACGCCCTGCTTCCGCGGCTCGATAATCTTCCATTCTTCCGTCGGCTGCTTCGCCGGAATGTACCGGGCTTCGGTCGTAGTGTGGCTGCGTGAAACGAGGAAGATGAAAGCATCACTGCGCGTTTTGTAGGCTTCAATCGTGAAGCGCTCGTCAGGCTCCTGGTACACGAGCGCATCTGGCCCTGGCGATCCAACGGTATGCCGGTAGAGCTGATACTGCCGCTTCGAAATCGCGTCCTCTTGCGTATAAAAAATCGTTTGATTGTCGTTCGCCCACACTACGGACCCAACACGCTCAGCATGGTCGGCGAGGGTCTGCCCGGTGCGCAGATCTTTCACCGCGAGATTGAACTGCCGAAACCCCGTGTTGTCGTAGCTGTACGCCAGGAAGTTGCCGTCAGGGCTGACCGCGAACGCAGCCACCATCATGAAAGTCTGCCCTTTGGCGAGCTCGTTCACGTCGAGAAGAATTTCTTCAGGCGCATCCATGCTGGCCTTTTTGCGGCAGTGGACGACGTACTGCTTCCCGGCTTCGGTCCGCGTGTAATAAAAAAAGTCGCCTTCTCTGTAGGGAACCTCAACGTCAGTTTCCTTGATGCGTCCCAGCATCTCGTCATAGAGCTTCTTTTGCAGGGGCTCGGTCGGTTTCATGATCGCGTCCGTGTAGGCATTCTCCTTTTCGAGATAAGCGCGAACCTCAGGATTGGATTTCTCTCGGAGCCAGGCGTAGTTGTCAACCATTTTGTGTCCGTTAACCTCGGTGACCTGCGGAACTTTCTTCGCGACCGGAGGCGCCGGGGTGCTATCGGCCGCAATCAGAATGACGACGGAAAGAAGCAGTAGGATGCTGAAAGATTTTTGGCGCAAAAGCCTGTCATGCATAAATTCACCCCGAGAGTGCGAAAGGATTGAAACGAGAAAGCCGCTGTAGCGGAGCGGAGACGGTTTTTGTAGCAAGGCAGAAAAGATACTCCGATTGGCAGGCGATCCGCAACGGCGCGATGAGCCGGGCAGGAACCTTGGTCTCCCTAAAGCAGGATGGAAATTTGTGCGGACGGTCGGGCTAACTCCATACAAATACGGTAAATATTAAGGGGTGCGCCTTGTCCACGCTACCCTTTCGATTTGATATTCTGGACGTATAGACAGAAATCAGGGCCGGACTTCTGGTCGCGCCCCTTCTTTTGCCTGAACCTCACCTGCAAAGTTCGCCTTTCGACTCTCGTTCGTCCGAAATCCCCGGCGTGGTGTTTCGTGTCGCACTCGCTTCGCTCGCAGCGGACGACTGCGTCCGTCCCTACATGAGCAACGGTCTGGGCCACAGTGAAAGATGGCGGCAAGACGTTAGGGCGGTCAAAGCAAAAGGACTACGTAAGGAGCAATGAACCATTGGGGAACGATTTACCAGTTACAAACAAAGCGGCGATGGGATCAAGCTGGAATTCATGACAGAGGCCCCTGGTACCTGATTTGGCCGGTACTACCGTTGGGCAAACAACACTCGTCATGGCGATGCTGTGCGCGGTCGAAATCCGATGAAGAAGGCGAGCACCGCAATGAATGCTATCGCGAAGCGTGGCACATGCTCAAGAAGAGCAGCGCGAGTTGGCAAGAGTTTGCACGCCCGGACAGAAGAAGGAAGATGCAAGACCATTGAGGGCGGCTATCGAAAGCTACGCGACGTAGGCGCCGGAGGGCCCCATACGATTGGCCAGCAGATAAGTCCGGGGAAAAGTCTGACGGTTGAGAGACGCAAAGGTGGGGAGTTCGGGCCCGACCTTATTTTATGTGGTCATTACTGCGGAAGCGCCGGCGGGTCTGACCGGGGAGTTGCGGCGGAGGATGGCCGCGGAGATCAGAGTGATGATGAGGCCAACGGGGAGGGGCTCGATAAAGGTGTAGGCCATGTTGATCAAGGGGTTTTGGTAGAGCTGCTGAGAGTGCCGTATGGCAGCGACCTGCGCGGTGGTGGTGGCGGGGTCGAGTCCGGCGGATTGGACCCTGTGGATCTGGGCGGCGAAATAGCCGTCCATAAAGTGGGGCATGAAGTTGAAGTAGATGACCTCCCACATGGCGACGTAGCAGACGGTGGTGATGAGCGTAATCAGGATGCCGCAGGCGAAGGCGCGGCCGAAGGAGATTCGACCTGCGAGCGTGGTGTCGCGGTAGCTGCGGATGCCGAAGTAGATGAGCAGGAACGACGCCACCATGATGGTATAGCCGAGAATCATGCTGTGGCCGGAGCCGATCTTGTCGGCAAGGAGGAGAGACCCGCCCATGAGGACGGAGATAATGAGGCCCGCGATGAGGCCGAAGGTGAGGACAGTCTTTTTCATATGACGCTCCTGATGCGAGTGAGAATGGAGTCACGATACGGCCTAACTGGGCCGAATGTCGTCATCCTTTCGGATGATTTTGCAGGGATGGAGCGGAAATCATGCTTTCGGGTGAGGGCGCTGGGCGACCGGGTTGCCGAGGCATCCGACTTCGCAGATTCACATCAGCGGCTTCGCCAGTGGTGGCAGTCATGCCGCCACCGTTTTGGCTAGCTGCCCGTAGTGGAACTCGATATTTCAAGAAAGCCGTCCCAGCTTTAGGCACGACTGAAGTCCTACCCTTTCAAAACTGAAGGCGGCCCTGAAGTCGTCGTTCTCAAAATTTAAGGTGTGCCGTCAAATCGTGCCTTTCAAGACGACGGCGCTGCCCTGAGAGCCTGCGAACCAGCCCTGAACAACGGGCTGCTAGGGTAATCCTCGTCGCGCTACTTCACCGTGATCGTCTCGGATCTTTTATAGATCTTTCCGTTGCTGTCCCAGGCCTGAATCACCAAATTTCTCGTACCAAGACTGAGGGTCAATGAAGCGCGAAGTGAGTTGGCCGACGCGCTGTATTTCGAGACTCCGTCTACGATAGATCCGCATCGAGGTGATCGGCGCGGAGCCGGTTGCGTAACCTATGAACTGCACGGGGTTGGTATAGGTCGCGTCCGCGCTCGGGGACATCACGAACACGCCGGTCAGCAGCGACGGATAACCGGCGCCGACCACCGGAGCCTGTAAGGTGGCCGTTGGCAACCGTCCGGCCTGACTGGGATCGAAGGCAAGAAAACCCAGACTGAACGCGGGCGAGTTCGCGTTAAGCGTGTAATCGTCAGTTGCAGGATCAACGAAGAGAGGATCGGCAAACAGCGAATGCACGTCCTCTCCCTGCGCCTGCCATTGCGCGAAGCCTAGCCAGTTTATCTGCGGCTGCTCTACGGAATTGACTGCCGCATACGGCGTGTTGAAGAACGGCTTTCCCGGCTGTCCCCCGTTGACCGCTTTGTCGAAGTACAGATTGTTATCGAACTGGAAGTAGTCGGTGCAGACCGTCTTGCCCTGGCAATACCAGTAGCCATACTGAGTCGTTGATTTGTCATAGAAAAAAACATTGTTTTGAAACTGAAACGACAGGAATGTTGTGTCATTGTGGCGAGCCATCGCTCCCATGCCGCCGTACACGAGAATATTGTTCTTGAATAGGTTCGGAGGCGTGGGACTGATTGGTGCGGTTGACGCAGAGTTCACGTGGAGGCTCGCGTCGCTGGTCCGGTACACCAGGTTATTCTCAATCAGCACTCCCATCGCGCCCTGATCCGTATAAATACCCCACCCTCCGTAACCGGCCGGATCGTGGTTGATGTCGTGAACCTTGTTGTTCAGAACCATGTTGCCCGTATTCAAGCCGGAGAGATAGTAGACCCCGCCCAAATCACTGGTCACGCCCTGACCCAAATGGTGAAGGTGATTGAACTGCACGATGTTATCGTGGGCGCAATTGCAGGAGTAGCTCCAGTTGAATCCGACCGCCGACCCCGTTATTGTAAAAGTCGGACACGTCGTTGTGCTCTACCGTGATGTGGTGGGCATCTCCCACCCCGATGCCATAGCTTCGCGCTAGCACCCGCCCGCCGCCCGATGATCAGATTGTTTCCGACGTACAGGTATTGCGGCACCGCCGATCGGTGTTGCAGGTCGTAACTTTCCCACCTATTCGGATACCGCCCGCACCGGTGTCGTAAACGAGCCCATCCTGGAATGTCGCCAGGTAGGGCGAGGAACCGCCCGGCGTACCGGAGCCCTGAAATTCAATGCCGTGAGCGCCGGTATGCGCTATGGTGTCACCCTCGAACATAACTCCCGTAGAGTTGCTCACGCTGATCGCGGCCGGAGTAGTGGAATCAGCTTGGCTTGCCGATGTAACCATCGCGTGGGTATCTGCCAGTCGCTGTGGGCGAAAGTGAGTCCCCGGAAAGTGACGTAGCTCAGCTGGCTTGCCGTCAGTATCTGCTGCAGTCGGGGACCAATGATGTTAGCGCTGGCCAGCACCTCGCCGGCCTCGGGGATGTAGGTCAACGTGCCAGTGGGGCGGTCGAGGTAAAACTGTCCGGTCTGCTTGAGTGCCTCCTTTACGTTGGCGAGCAGGAAATGGTGTCCAGGAATAAAGCCGGAATGAGCCAGTCTTCTTTAAGGTTTTCGTCGTGACAATGCGCCGCGTAGTTGTGTTCACGGAAGCGATGCGCATGTGGGAGACGTTCCAGGCTTCAAAGACGATCAGGTCCACATCGCCAAGGTTCGCCATGGTTCGCCGGAACACCGCCGGCGGGAGGGACGTCGTAGGAGAGCTGGTTGGCCGTAGTTGTGCTCCCTGTAGTGCTATATCCACCGGTAATGTAAAGGTAGCCGTTCGGCGTGGTGCGCGCGGGATATCGGCGGACACCGTTCACCCATAGTTGGGTGAAGTAGGTTCCCAACGGCAAGGTGGTTTGCCAGCGCCCGTTCGAACTCTCCACCCAGTTAGTCAGGAGCTGGCCTCCACTGATCACAGGCGCTTCGCCAGGATAGTTTGCATACACGATCGGTGTGCTGGCATTACCGGAGTCAAGGGATGTGAAGGTCCAAGTGGCGGGTAGAAAGTAAGTTCCGCTCCGGATGAAGACCGTGATTGTTCTGCCGCTCACCTGCCCTTTCAGCGCCTGGACCGCAAGTCGCGCGCGATCGACGGTTCGGAATGGCTGCGACAATCGATCCCGGCCAGCTATCGTCGCCATTAGGAGCGACGTAGAAGTCGCCTGTAGTCGCAAGCGTGTCAGAAACAGGTGCCCCAAAACGCGGCGTGGGCCATCGGCTTTGCGCGAGTCCATCTTGTGGAGACATCAGACCTATCAGCAGGATGGTGACCAAAAGAGAAAGAGCTTGCAGCAGATTATCCTTAGGAGCATGTATGTGACTCACTGGAGGTCTCCTTGAAGTGCGCACTACAAGTCAGCATGATTCATCGATCGGCTCAGGACCTGTAAGCGAATGCGATGGTCACGGATATGGTCTGACGGGACATTCATCGTGCTGTAGAGAAGCGTGCCGCGTGAGAACGGCGCCGGCCAGTAAGAGCCACTAGCGTGACCGATAGTGGCACTCACGCTGATTCAGAATTTTTTCGTCGCGTCGAAGTGCGGTGCGGCGGCAGTCGAACTGGTCTCCGCGATCTTGCTGAAATGAACTCCCGGGGGAAATCGCGGATGCGAACACGTCCACAATCGTTCGACTGCTGTCGCTGGGCGATGATGAAAATCACAGTCGCGAGTGAGCCAAGTCACGAAGAAACATCCGTTTGGGCACGCGCGAAGATCGAATCGGATGGACGGCAAGAAAACGGCAACGGCTTGATAGAAATTTGTCCAGGCACAGAATCATTCCGCTCAAGCCAAGGTCAAGCTTGAGTAGCCTACCCGCGACGCTTTCGCGCCGCGGACAAATGCGTCCGCATCTACACGATCACGGGAAGAACACCGCTGACGGCGCAACTTGTCGGACACTACCCTTTTCGGCCTGATCAATTAAGATTTTCAGGTCCCCATAGCGAGAATGAGGATACGGCGTTCGCCTTCCGCTGAACGACTGGGAGATCCTTCGTAGCATCTTGCGAACGACATCGTGGTTTGAACGGGGTTAGAGCACTTGGAGAATAGACCCGACCAGCCAAACCGCACTGAATCCAGAACGCGGCTCGTTGAGCAGGTCAACGCTTGTCTGCGGTCGGGAGATTACTCTCGCGCGCTGGACTTTCTGCGCGGTGCAGCCGGGGAGCTTCCTAATGATGCGGAACTCTCTGAACTGGACAGGCTGGCGCATGATGGGGTCAAGCGAAATGCCGAAGCCAACCGTCTTATCACCGAAAGCCAGGAACTTTTTGCGCAGCGGAAGTCTACCGAAGCAATTCAACTGTTGCTCAAAGCCTACGAACTAGACAAGCGCAATTCTCTCGCGCGCGCCATTCTGGCTAATGCCCTCGTGGAGCACGCGCAGTCCATTCTGGAAACCGATTGGCTGGGAGCTGAGACGCTGACCAATCAGGCGCTCGCCTTGAATCCCGCTCATCCGACGGCCAAAACAGTTCAAAGCCTGATCGTCCAACAGAAAGAGAACAGTTCTGCCGAGGACTGGGTGACACAGGCGCGCAAGCTCCAGACCTCTGGCGACCTGTTCGGCGCGCTGGCTTGGGTTGCAGAGGGATTGGCGGTTCATCCCGATGATCCGAAGTTGCTGCAGATTCAGGATGCGATCCAGCGCGATCAGGGCGCGCGGCGGCGTCAGGCTCGACGTGGCGACCTGCAAGAGTTGCGGCGAATGGAGCTTGAAATCGATGCGACTGCGGACGTCGCTGCAAAACAAGCTTTGGCGGAGCGCATCCAAGCGATGGCCGCTAAGTATTGGACCGACGGAGAAATGTTGTCCATCGCCAATGGCCTTCTGAACCGGCTGGGATTGGTGCCGCAGGATGGTTCGCAGTCGTCGCCGCGCAGCAAGGGCGCGACTGTGATTTTTCATGTCCCGCGGGCTGGCACGGCAAATACCTCAGGCACCGATACCGGTGAGATTTCGCCGAGCCCGGTTCCTTCTCCAAGACTTACGCCCAGCATTATGCCGCCACATGAGGTCCCGGCTACTCGGGCAGCGCAGCCCTTGCCCGAGCCAACCGCGATACCCGATCGTGCACCGCAGAGAAAGTTATATCCGCGTCGTCACAGGCTAAGTCGCACACGCGATCGACGTACACAGCGCTGATCCTTGTGTCGATCGCCGCGATCGTATTGATCGCGGTGACCTTACTCTTCACACGAAAACATTCCGTTGCGCCAATGACACAGGTACCTGCAGGCCCTTCCAGCGCTGCTGCTCCGGCCGTCACGACCCCGGTGGCCTCTGAGCCGGGCGCGCCAGCTCCGCCGACCGAACAGATCACTGCAAAGCCATCTTCCCCCGCGTTGGACAGTTTATCTGATGCCACAACCGGAAAAGCCAGCGCCAATGATCAACCTCCCACGCAGGCCAGCCATAACACGGGCAGGCTCCTCGTCGTTGCCGGCCAGGACGGCGCGCAAGTTTTTCTCAATGGCGCAATTCAGCCGCAACTCACCCAAGGCGGCCTGTTGCAGGTGCCAAACCTCGATTTCAAAGACTACGTTGTGCAAGTTTCGAAGAACGGCTTTCAGAATCCTCCCCCACAGAGAGTCCGAATTCGCCGAGGCGAAGAGGCCAGGCTTGTCTTTAGTCTTCAACCTGGCCTCCCACCGAAGGTTCAGCCGCAACCTCGCGCAGCCTCGCTAAGCATCCAGGGGGGCCTTCCGGAGACTACAGGTTCTCATCGATCAAACCGTCGTCGGCACCATTCAGACCGATGGCACCCTTTCAGTCTCGACCGTCAACTCCCGGAGACCATACCGTCGAACTGCGCAAAGAGCGATTCCAGACTCGGCAGTTCAAGAAGCACTTCGTTGTCGGCGGAACGATAGCTCTCTCGGCTGCAGATGCCGTGCTGGAAACCGCTCCCGGAGAATTGCAAATTACGTTTACGCCGGCTGACGCAACAGTCGCAATCGTGAAAGGCGATCTTCTGAAAGTTGTCAGCAGCGGAGTTCCGCTCGACCTTGCCGGGGGCACCTACACACTCACAACGCGAACCGCAGAGAGGGTGACGCGGTCGTCGACGCTCGAAGTTATAGCGGGTCAATCCAAGACCTTAGATCTGGCGCTCGCTCCGAACGGCATGTCAAAGTGGGATGACCCAAGCGCGTGGAAGCGCGAGAAAGATTCTTTCATTCGCAGAGGGGGAGACTTCGTTCTGTACGGTGACGTTCCTGCATCGGGCACATTTATTTTTTCCGCGATGCCTGCCAAGGGTCACCTCTTGCAGTGGGTGCTCAACTACAGCGACCCGAAAAACTACGTCCTCTTCCAAATGGACGAGAGCAGTTTCTATCGCACCGTCATTCGAAACGGCGAAAAACGGACGAGATCAAAGTGCCTGAGAAAGGTGACAAGAAAAGCTTTCGCACGCTGCAAATCCGTGTTAGTTCTACGGAAATCTTCCATCAGCTCAAGCAGGGTGACAGTTGGATTGTCCTGGATCGCTGGACGCACCCCGGCGCGAATCTAGGTCTTGGCAAGTTTGGCTTTTACATACCCGGAAACGACCAGGTAGCGCTCTCGAGCTTTGCCCACTACGCGGATTTGAACATCCACTAGGCGCTCGTTCACTCGATGGCACAGTCGAAAAACTTCCGGCTGGCTCGTGCTTCAGACGGGATTCCATCCGCGCTTCGCGCCGGGGCGGACGAATGCGTCAGCCCCTACACGATCATTACTGAATCAGCGTGCCGTTGCCGTTACCGTATTTGGGTCGGCTTCTGGGGCGATGACCACCGCCGCAGCCACACGGTCACCGGGCTCCATGTTCAGGAGACGAACTCCCTGTGCGTTTCGGCCGGATTCGCGGATGGTCGTCGAGTCCATGCGGATGATCTTGCCGTAGTGGCTGATCAACATGACTTCGGAAGTGTCGTCGACCTGTGCGATTCCAATCACCTTGCCGACACGCTCGGTGGTCTTCAGGTTGATAACGCCTTTGCCTCCGCGGTTGGTGAGGCGGTATTCCTCGGCGGCGGTGCGCTTGCCGAAGCCGTTTTCGGTGACCGAGAGAATGAGAGATCCTTTGACGGCGACGTCGATCACTTCAGGCTCGCCTTCGACTTTTTCCTTCGGTGGCGCAGGAGCATCGGGCTTGGTAGTGGTGGCCATGCCGACGACGTAGTCGTTCTTATCGAGGTCGATACCCCAGACTCCGTACGCGCCGCGTCCCATGGGCCGGACGTGGCTTTCGTCGAAGCGGACCGCCATGCCTTCGTGCGAGGCGAGGAAGATGATCTGGTTGCCGTCGGTAACGCGGCAAGCGACCAGTTCGTCTCCTTCTTCGATTCCGATGGCGTTGATGCCGTTCGAGCGCACGTGCATGAATTCACGTAGCTCAGATTTCTTTACAAGGCCATTGCGGGTGGCGAAGAAAATGTACTTGTTCTCTTGTTCAAGATTGCGGACTGCCAGCATCGTCTTGACGGTTTCGCCAGCCTGCAAGCCCGACGAGGTTACCAATGTGCTTACCTTTGCCCGCGGCGCTTACATCCGGAATCTCATATACCTTGAGCCAGTACACGCGGCCCTTGTTGGTGAAGATCATGATGTAGGCGTGTGTCGACGCAAGGAATAGATGCTCGACGAAATCTTCGTCGCGCGTCTTCATGCCGGTTCGTCCCGTGCCTCCACGGCGCTGCATGCGGTAGGTGGAGATCGGCGTCCGCTTCATGTATCCCGAGTGGCTGACGGTGACGGCAACCTGCTCGTCCGCGATCAGATCTTCGAGGACGATCTCTGCAGCTTCGTCTTCGATGCGCGTGCGGCGGGCGTCTCCGTAGAGCTTCTTTACCTCTTCCAGCTCTTTGATGATGACTTTTCGCAGCTTCGCCTCGGACCCGAGGATGGATTCGTATTCGGCGATGTTGTTGCGGACCTCGCCCAACTCTTTCGAAATTTCATCGATCGAAAGCTTGGTCAAGCGGTGTAACTGCAGTTCGAGGATCGCGTCGGCCTGTTTCGCGGTGAAGGGCTTCTCTGGATCGACCCTCGGCGCACGGCCTGAAACGTTGATGTCGATCTTCTTACCGCCGAAATACTGGACCAGGTTTTCTCGAGCGTCTGCGCGGTTCGCGCTGCCGCGAATGATCGTGATGACGTTGTCGAGATGATCGAGAGCCTTGAGGTACCCTTCGAGGATGTGTTCACGATCCTTAGCCTTGGCAAGTAAGTAGGCGGTGCGGCGGCGGACTACGTCGACGCGGTGCTCGATGAAATACTTGATGGTCTGGATGATCCCCATCTCTCGGGGTTGTCCGTTGACCACCGCGAGCAGGATCATCGAGAAGCTCTCTTGCATCTGCGTGTGCTTAAAGAGCTGGTTAAGAACAATCTGAGGTTCTGCGCCGCGCTTGAGTTCGATCACGATGCGCATACCGTCTCGATCGCTTTCGTCGCGCACGTCGGAGATGTCTTCGATTTCTTTGTCGTTGACCAACTGCGCGATTCGCTTGATCAGGACTGACTTGTTCACCTGGTACGGAATTTCGGTGACGATGATGGCTTCGCGGTCTTTGCTGAACGTTTCGATGCTTGCCTTGGCCCGCATCATGAATCGGCCGCGCCCTGTGCGGTAAGCCTCGAAGATCCCGGCGCGTCCGTGAATGAGTCCGGCGGTCGGAAAGTCAGGCCCCTGCACAAATTTCAGAATCTCCGCCAGTTGAGCGTTGGGATTGTTCACCAACGTGATAGTGGCATCGACGATTTCGGTCAGATTATGCGGCGGAATCTTGGTGGCCATACCGACGGCGATTCCGTCGGAGCCGTTGACCAAAAGATTTGGTATGCGCGAAGGAAGAACGTCAGGCTCGATTTCACTGCCGTCGTAGTTCGGGTGGAAGTCGACTGTTTCCTTATCGAGATCTTCGAGAAGTGCGGTGGCGACCTGGGCAAGTTTCGCTTCGGTGTACCGGTCGGCTGCTGGCGGGTCTCCATCGACAGATCCAAAGTTTCCCTGACCGAAGATCAGCGGGTAGCGGAGCGACCAGTCCTGCGCAAGCCGGACAAGAGCATCGTAAACGGCGAGGTTGCCATGTGGATGGTACTTGCCCATAACTTCGCCGACGATGCGGGCGCATTTTCGTGTCGCGCGATTGGGCTGCAGCCCCATTTGCTGCATCGTGAAAAGAATGCGACGGTGGACGGGCTTTAGTCCGTCGCGGACGTCGGGAAGCGCACGCCCGATGATCACCGACAT
Source organism: uncultured Acidobacteriota bacterium (assembly GCA_963712365.1). Taxonomy (GTDB): domain Bacteria; phylum Acidobacteriota; class Terriglobia; order Terriglobales; family Acidobacteriaceae; genus Sulfotelmatobacter. Next base: position 543,248 of record CAVQHO010000011.1, on the reverse strand, counting down.
CGAGTAGTCGAGATACGACCGTCGCATCTCTTCTTCAATGTTGACCGGTTGAATGTTCAACGCACCGGGGCCATCGCCGCCGGGAGGAGGAGTCAGAGGAAGTTCAGGATTTTGTTCGTCAGCCATTCGTGGATTCTCGAAAATCAGCCCATCAAACGCCGCAGCGAACCAATCGTTCGCAGGATAGCAAGGCGCATCTTTAAAGCTTGTAACTAATTGGATCTACAGGATGTTACATGTCCCGGGAACTGCTTCAATTATATCACGCGGAATGGCCGAAGCGGGGGTCTGACGTTGACGCTTTTGAGACAGCACTTAAGAAGTTCCAAGACAGGAAAGCCCTCAGAAATTCCTCACGGATCAGAGGTTGGTCACTGAATGGTGAACGCAGAGTTGCTAGGCTCCCACTCATATGAATCGGATTCCGTCACTGGACGGGTTAAGGGCTATTTCCATCTCACTGGTTGTATTGGGGCATTGGGCAGAATTGAGATATCACTCTGATGTCGCAGGTGCATTCGCCAATCTTGGAGTGCGCATATTCTTCATAATCTCGGGATACCTAATCACCACACTGCTGCTGAAAGAACACGGGCGAACATCCAAGATCGAGTTATCGGAATTCTACAAACGGCGCGCATACAGAATTCTCCCAGCATCGATCGTCTTTATGAGCGGTGTGTTCGCGGTGTTCTGGCAGCAAACGAGCGTGTATCACATGCTCGCCGCAGCCCTATATCTAACTAATTTTGATTCCACTCATCCCTGGTATCTGGGCCACCTATGGTCGCTAAGCGTGGAAGAGCAATTCTATTTTTTGTGGCCTGGAGTGTTGAGTAGATGGTTCGGGCGAAGAGGGATGATTCTCCTGGGAGTCGTGGCGTTCGCGCCGTGTTATCGCGTACTGTGCCACTTTCTGGGATTGCACGGGAGGGCAGACGAAACCTTTCCTGCGGTAGCGGACATTCTCGCCTTCGGATGCTTGCTCGCGATATACGCGGATCGCATTCCCAAGATCAAGACTGTAGGGGCCGCCTTGATGACCCTGCCGGTCGTACTCGTTCCGATCTATGTCGGGCTGTTACGATTCCATATCACGCCGGTGCTTTTGTTTGTCCTTTGGCCATTGATGCATGCCTGCATTGCGGGGCTGCTCCTCCACGTGGTCCGTAGGCCCTATGGGTTCCTCAATCTGACACCCGTCGTGTGGCTCGGGCGAATCAGCTACAGCCTTTACTTGTGGCAGCAGCTTTTTGTCTTCGGAACTCGTCCGCGGCCGTTGTACTTCATGCTCCTGGCAATTGGACTTGCGTGTGGCTCGTATTATTTCATCGAGCAGCCGGTCCTACGGCTTCGAGACAACAGAAGCAGGCAGGAAAGGGAAGAAGTCCTCGCACCTGCCGCGTAGGTCCTACGTAAAGGCATCGGAGCCTTAAGGCCCGACGACGATTTCGTTCGGAGCAGTTGGGAAGTGGAAGTGGATACCTCGAGACTGGTTGGAATTTAGGGTTCCCGGCAGATCGAGCGAGGACATCTCAATCTTCCTGCTCCAAGTATCGTTCGCGTGCCCATCATCGCCTACATATAACGCGCCGCCCACGATGGTATAGCTCGAAACTTCTTCTCGATGACCGTCCCGGAACACGAGGAGCACGTTCGAACGCTGGTTCGTGGGGGAACTCTGAGAGGTCAGCGCGAGTCCATGAAGCGCCTTCGATGGCTTCTCTTCCTCAATACGCTGAATACTTGATTCATTCTCGCCGCTCAGTTGAACATATCGATTTCCCTGCAGCTCGATCAGAAGGGGCTGAACGGGTGTTGGCGCACGTTCGATCACAGCAGCAGGCGGAGTCGCTGATTCGACCAGGATTATGGGAGGTTGCACTACTGCTGGATAACTAGGCGCGGCGAAGTAGCCGGGGTACGCCGAATCGAAAAAGACAGGAAGGAATCCGGATGAACCTGTCGACTGCCCAAATGCACTGTGAGAGGCGGCAGCCAGACCTGTAAAGCCTGGTGGTGCAGGCGACCTTTGCGCTTTGGCTGCGGGAGCAAGAGCGGCAAAAAGCGCGATAAAAGCGACTCTACTCATACCTCAGTTTGCCTGTTGCAAAGAAGCCGGTAATTGAAAGATGACGCCACGATCGTCGTTTTGTTTGCGCGTCGCTTCGAGATCAAGATCGGATAGAGGTACTTTGCGCGAATGTCCGGGGGTAAGGTCGAATAAGGTCGCGCCGATGATCGCGTAGTTCCCTACTTCGAGCTTGTGGCCGTCTCTGAACACCAGAAGGGTCGGATCGCCGGCAGGCTCGGGCTCGGAAGGGGCGGCGGGCGTTGCGCTCCGTGTGTAGGAGGAGTCGTCATCCTTCACAGGAGGCACGTAAGAGCTCTCACCGGAACCGCGACGATCAAAGATTGTTGGGCCGCCCTGATATTCGGTGTCACTCTCGTCGGCGTAATTTTGAGGGGCGCCCTCATCCACGGGGTACGGAACCGGATAGGCATAAAACAAGGGTACGTTGGAGTTCGATAAACGATGGTGGTGATGAGGAGCGTCGGACCGGTTCGGAACCTGAGATCTGGAAGAGAATGTAACTCCTGAATGCGGTGCGGAGAATCCTCGTGGCCCGAGTGACGTTACACTTGAGGGCGCTCCGTTGATCGAATGCCCACCAAATCCCGGTGACGTTACAGATGCGGGCGCACCGTTGATCTGGGCTTGACTGTTTTGTACCAAAAAGGCGGGGCCGACAATCAAACTGAGAGCCAGGACCGGTGCCAGTAATGAGTGGCGCACACAAATATGATACTCCAAAAAATCAATCATAATGCTGTCCTAAACGAGCGGTTCTTCTCCATTAGACCGCATCAATGTCAGTTGGGAGGCATCGGTGTCGGCGATCTTTGTATATTATTGTGGTCAAAGGCTTAACGCGGGAGACGATGCGGGGCAAGCACACGCGAATCTGGCGGTAAATTAAATGAAGGCAACGTTCCGATTTCTCATGTTGGCGCTGGTGCTGGTTATCGTCGCTATCGTGTCGGCGCTGACGGCAATGCGATTCGCGATTCATGGGCAGGAGATCGGAGTTCCTACGCTGATTGGCCTTCTTCCCGCCGAAGCTGAGAAAGCGGTGGCGGTCGCAGGCTTGCAGATGTCGATTGAACGGCAGTACTACAGCCAGCAAGTTCCTGAAGGCAGGATTATGTCGCAGCTACCTCTGCCGGGAACAAAGGTGAGGCCGGGATGGCAAATTAGAGTTGCGCAGAGTCTGGGACCGACGCGGGTAGCGATTCCGGATGTGACTGGACAAAGCGAGCACGCAGCGGATTTGAACATTCGACGACGCGGTCTTGAGATCGCAACCACTGCGCAAGTGGAGACTTCGGGGATACCGGTCGATCAGGTGTTGGCTCAGAGTCCTCCTGCAAATGCGACGCAGGTTCTTGCTCCAAAAATAAGTCTGCTGATCACGTCACCCGCAGAACCACAGGCTTTTGTGATGCCCAGTTTTGTCGGACAACCGCTGGGCACCGTGAGCCGGACGTTGCTCGACTCGGGCTTCCGACTGGGGAATGTAGCAGTGTCAGTCCCGAACGCCCCTGTTGCTGAAAGTTTGCCCAGCGCGAATAATTCGACCCCACCTCCGCCGCAAACCCCCGCCCAACCATCACCCGCAAGCATCATCGTGTCGCAAACGCCTGCGGCCGGACAGAAAGTCATCGCCGGGACAATGGTAAATCTTCAAGTGAGGTAGGGGTTCAGCTCGCCGCTGCGATTGCCAGTCTGGAAGACCTACTTACGCTCGAGGATCGCGGCAAAGAAACCATCGCACTCCTGGATTCCAGGAATTGTGCGTAGGTAGGATCCTTGCACCAGCGAAGCGGGCTCCGGCCAGATCAACTCACCGTCCGCCGAAAGGCGGTTGAGTTCGGACCGGCAATCTACCACCCGAAAGCGATCGTTGGCGCGCAACACTTCTCCAACTACGTCTTCGTTTTCCTCGCGTTCGAGTGAACAGGTCGAATAAATGAGGCGTCCACGTGGGGCAACGTGCTGCAATGCTGAAGCGAGGATTCCGACCTGCAGTTGGTGGAATTTCTGTAGGTCTTCTGCTTTGAGCCGCCACTTAATCTCTGGATTGCGAGCAATCGTGCCGGTACCGGAGCAAGGTACGTCCGCGAGCACTCGATTGAAGTCGGCTGAGAGCGGCATCTGCCGAGCATCCCCTGCGACGATTGACAATTGTGAAGGAGAAGTAAGATGCGCGCGATGGGCAAGCTTCGCCATCAATCGCACGCGGTGCTCGTGTCGCTCGATAGCGACTATGAAAGCTTGCGGACTGCGGTCCGCCATAGCCAAAGTCTTTCCGCCCGGTGCAGCGCAGCAGTCCAGGATGCGAGATCCGCGTCCGACGAGAGCGGCGACCAGTTGCGATCCCTCATCCTGTATCAGAACTTGCCCCATGCGAAGCGCTTCTGATTCTGCAAGTTCACCGACATCGACTTGGCGCGCGGACGATAGGAGTGTTCCAGGTCGGATGCTCATTCCGTCCGTCGCAAACTGAGTCTGAGCGGCCGGATCACGCAGGCGGATGCTTGTGATCGGAACCTTTTGGTTGTAGACGCAGATCTGCCGAGCTGTCGACAACTCATACGCCTGCGACCAACGTTCTACCAACCAACGGGGATGGGAAAAGGCGGCCGCCAGCGCCTCAGGGGAAGAAAGATCGGCGGGACTCTCCGTTTTCTCTGTTGGTCGCTTCAGAATATTTCGTAGCACGCCGTTTACGAATGATGTTGCGGAGCGTTTTCGAGCGCGCTTTACGAGTTCAACGCTCTCGTAGAGTGCCGCGCGTGCAGGGATGCGATCAAGCCATCGAAATTGATAGATCCCGATGCGAAGAGCAAGCAGAACTTCTATGTCCAGCTTGGAGAGCGGCTGAGCAGATTCCTGCGCAAGTTCAGTATCGAGCTTTGAGCGCCAACGAAGAACTCCCATCACGATCTCGGTGGTCAGCGCATGATCCGCGGCAGAAAGCTGCTGATAGGCGTGCGAATGCAGGAGTTCGGAAGCGTAAGAGGCATCGCATTCGACGCGCTTTAGAATGTCGAATGCAGCAGCGCGCGCTGGGGAGACAGCCATTCGTTGAAATTGTAGGGTGCGGCCGAGGATCTAGCCTAGCTTTTCACCGGTCTTCGGTTGGTACCCTTGAATGAATGCGGAAGCGGAGCTGCGCTTCTTGCCTTCGATCTGAAGTTCCGAGAGTTCGAGAGATGTGTGATTACCGCAGGCGACAAGCAGTCGCCCTTCTCGAATACTCAATTCTGCTGGTGGAAAGGTCATGTCTGCGGCTGCGGGCTTCGCCTTTAGAATCTGGAGTGCTTTTCCGCGAAATCGCGAATAGGCTCCTGGCCAGGGTTGGAATCCCCGAATTTGATTGACGATTTCTACGGCGCTTCGATTGAAATCTACCAGGCCATCCTCTTTCTTGAGAATGCGCGCAAGGCTTGCCTGTGAATCGTCTTGACGGCGCGGTTGAATCGTTCCGGCCTGGAGTCCGTGCAACGTCTCTGCCATCAATTCGGCTCCAAGTTCGGCCAGGGTGGGCGCGATCGATTCGGCAGTATCTTCACCGCCGATAGCTAGCTCACTTTGCAACAAGATGTCGCCGGTATCGAGCCCTGTATCGATTCGCATCGTTGAGACGCCCGTTAGAGTTTCTCCATTGGCGATCGCCCACTGAATGGGAGCGGCGCCTCGATATTTGGGAAGGAGCGAGGCATGGAGATTGATGTTGCCGTATTTGGGAAGATCAAGCATCCACTGAGGAATGATGCGGCCGTAGCCGACTACGATAATGGCCTGAGGGTTAATCGCAGAAAGCTGCGCGCGGAGTTCGTTATTCGTTTTGATGCGCTCAGGCTGCGTAACCGGAATTTTTAGATCAAGAGCAGTCTGCTTTACAAGAGAAGGGACCATCGTGAGGCCGCGGCCTTTCGGCCGGTCAGGTTGCGTGACGACAAGGTGGATGCGGAATCCGGTGCGAGCCAGTTTCTCAAGCGTAGGAACGGCGAATCGCGGAGTACCGCAGAAAACGAGATCCAGGGACATTATTTGTAATTGCCTGTACTGCTTGCGCTCTCGGCGACCGTAAGCGATCGAAAAGGCGTGTTCCTACCATTCGCCGGCTTTCACCAGTTTGCGGATTTTTCGCTTCATCAGGTCACGTTTGAGCGCACTCAGATGGCTGATGTAGAGCTTGCCGTTTAGATGATCCGTCTCGTGAAGAAACGCGCGGGCGAGCAATTCTTCACCCGTTTTCTCGTACCATTTTCCCTTCGCGTCCTGAGCGCGGACGGTGACCTTGTTGGGACGCGTCACGTTTTCGCGAAAATCGGGGATGCTCAGACAGCCTTCACTTTGAGTGTGCTTACCTTCTGTATGGATGATCTCCGGATTGACGAGCACCAGTTTGCGCCTTAGGATCCTCTTTGAAAGTCACGTCGATGACCGCGATCCGCTTCGAGATCCCAATTTGCGGCGCCGCCAAGCCGACACCATGCGCTGCGTACATTGATTCGAACATATCCTCGATCAGACTTTTGCAGCTCTGCATCGAAGACCGTTACCGGCTCCGCCGGCTTTTCGAGGACCGGATTACCAAACTTCACGATGGGATAGATCATTCAGTAGTTTTTGAGTTGCTCGCAGTAGCCCTGAAAATTTCTTACGGTTTCGATTACGGAGTCGCCGCCGAATTTCTCCAGCGCGCAGCGCGCAATCGTCAGTGCCACCATTGCTTCGGCAGCAACGCCGGCAGCCGGCACTACGCAAACATCAGAGCGCTCGTAGGCAGCTTTCACGGGTTCACGGCTGGCAGAAATCCACCGACTGAAGAGGACGACGGAGAGTCGATATCGGCTTGAGGTAGCCGCGTACGCGAATCTCTTCTCCGTTGGAAACTCCGCCTTCGATCGCCGCCTGCGTTGTTGTGATTCCGGGAGAATGCGGTGAATCCTGCTTTCGCCGCGTATCCGATCTCGTCGTGAACAGAGGAACCGTTGGCAAGAGCACGCCGCAACCCCGGCTCCGATTTCGACTGCTTTGACAGCCTGAAGTGACATCACCGCAGCGGCGAGCAGGGCGTCGAGCCGCTCATCCCATTGAGCGTAGGTACCGAGGCCGGGAGGAACGCCGTGAGCCACTACTTCGAAAACACCGCCTAATGAATCGCCTGTCTTCAAGACCCGATCCACTTCGCCCTTCATTTGCTGCTCGATATCGGCATCTGCGCAGTTAAGCAAAACGTCTTCCCTAGCAGTGCAAGGCGTGCACTTTTTCCCACGGGACTTGCTCAGACAGCGTGACGCTTCCAGTAGCCACCACATGACTCAGAACTTCAATTCCAAGCTCGCGCAACAACAGTTTGGCCAAGGCGCCGATAGCGACTCGCGCAGCAGATTCACGCGCGGATGCGCGCTCAAGGACGTAACGAGCTTCTCGGAAATTGTATTTCAGGGCTCCTGCCAAATCGGCATGCCCAGGCCGAGGCGAAGCGACACGCTTGTGCTTGCTGACGTCCCCGGCCTCGACCGGTAGAGATTCCTGCCAGTTCTTCCAATCGCGATTTTCCAGTTCCAGTGAAATCGGTGAACCGATGGTGATGCCGTGGCGAACTCCGGAAAGTATGTGAGCCGTATCGCGCTCGATCTTCATCCTGCCGCCACGACCGTAGCCCTGCTGACGACGCCAGAGTTCGCGATCGACAAAGGCCTGATCGACTTTTAGTCCGGCGGGCATCCCCGAAAGAAAAGCTACGAGCGCTTCGCCGTGGGATTCTCCTGCCGTGAAGTATCGAAGCATAAATTTTTGATTGTACCTGATGAGGACTGATAAAGAAGGTTTCGGGGCAGATTCGGAAAAGTTAGCAGAAGAACCGTCGTGGCCTGGATTTTGTCAATACAACCGCGGCATGAAGAAGGTACAATAGCCTCACGTTTGGGGTTTTCAGTTGTGGTTTAGGTCCAAATCGCGCCGCTACACAATGTCTCTGGCCGCGACGAAGGAGCGCCTGTGTGTCCTCACGCACAGATTCGAGACGATAAGAAAATCCGATGCGCCCTGGTGCACGATCACGTGCTGCTCCGCCAAGGTGTGCGGCGTCTGCTTGAGGATGAACCCGATATCGAGGTAGTGGCGGAGGCTGGAAATGCAGCCGAGGCATTGCGTCAAGTATTTGAACATCGACCGCATGTCGTAATCACCGACATGCATATCTTCGAGTGTGAGCCCGATCATTCGGAGCACCTGATCCAGCAAGAGTCTCCCACCAGCAAAATACTTTTCCTGACTGACGATGACGGCGACGGTGTCGCCGACGATGGCTCTGACAAAGGGAGCCAGCACGTCATCCGACGAACTTCGGCTGAGGAACTGGTTGCCATGGTGAAGCGCACTGCGGTGGCTGAGGTTAGTTTGCGCCGCGATACGCGCAGGCAACCGCCCGCCGAATGGCCGACTGAGGAACTGCTGCCGCGGCAACGAGTGTTGACCGTCCGCGAGCGACAGGTGTTGAAGTTGCTGGCTGAAGGAAGAACGGTTCGTTCAGCAGCAACGATTCTTGGACTTAGTGTGAAGACCGTGGATGCTCACAAGTTTAATCTGATGCGTAAGCTTGGAATTCACAACAAAGCAGAACTTGTTATGTGGGCCATCCAAAAGCGAGTGGTTAAGCTTCCCGTGAATCTTTAGTTTAGTGGGCCTTTCGCGCAATGCTCGTCGCGCGACGTTCTCTACATTCGAGTCGCAACGGCTGCAAGCTCCTCGAGGCTGGTAACCGTGAGTTCAGGTTTGCCAGCCGCCGCTCTTACTGCGCCGACATTCGGTCGCGCAGAGGGACGATTCACCCACACCGTCGCAAGCCCCAAGCTCTGCGCCGGAATGACATCGTGGAAAATGCTCTGTCCGACGTGGAGAATCCGATAGGCCGGAACGTTGACGCGACTGAGAGCCATTTGGAAAACCTTCGGGGAAGGCTTGTACGCGCAAGCTTGCTGCGCCGTGATGATCTCATCAAACTCCACGCGCAACTGTGGCTTCGTGGCAGCGAACAGATCGTCGTCTACATTCGACAGGATGGCCAGGCGGAAATGCGATTTGAGATTCTGGAGGGCGGCAACGGTGTCTGGCCAAGGCTTCCACGTGGAAAGAGAATTCGGTAAGGAAACCTCGTCCTCAGCGGTGGCGGTGAAACCGCACTCCTCGCCGAACTTGCGAACTACGAGACTCAGCACTTCTCGATATGGCCGAAAGTCTCCGTCTTCCAATTGCTGTTCAAAATCGCCGTAGAGCTTGAGTATGTCTGCGTCGTCGATTTTCTTGTTGTGCGAAGAAAGGATGGTACGGAGGGTCCGGAGAATGCCTTCTTCCCAGTCGACCAGAGTGCCGTAACAATCGAAGGTTAGGATGTCGAAGATGCTGAAGTCGAGCATAATCTTGAAGAAGGCCTGCGAGAGCCGCATCGCTTAAGGCGATGGATATTCCACCGTTCACGGCATCGCGAAGTGATGCCCTGATATGAACCGAACCTTCACCTGCGCGCAAAACAGCGGCTTTTAGCGATTGATCTTCAACGGCTGGGAAAGCTCAAAGCTGACCGCAGATTCGACCGGAAGAACAATATCTTTGTTTCCCGTGAACGCTGCTCCGCCAGCTCCGGCGCCGCCACCTGCAGCCAGTCCGATTGCTGCACCTTTTCCACCTCCCGCCAAGGCGCCGACGATTCCACCGAGCGCCGCGCCACCTCCTGCGAGGATTGCTGTGCGCTTACCTTTTCCCTTCGCGGAGAAGACCTGCGGTGTTGTCTGGACCTGCACGTCCACACCTTTGACGCTGATGGAATTGAGTCGCAGTTGCAGTTCGGCTCCCCCTTTGAACTTCCCTAGCGGTTTAGCATCAGCAACCGTGCCTGAAACGGGCGCACCCTTTCGGATTGCAACAGCTCCTCCGACCGTAACGTCTTTGGCGACCGTACCTGAGAAAGACTGCCCAGCCTGACTCAGTTTGGAACCTAGCGACGAGCCCAGGTTGATCGTGATCGCCGTACCGGCTGGTACTACGATGGGCTCTTTCTTTATCTCTTTCGCCTCCTGACGCTCTTTCCGCTCGGGCGACGCAGCTGCCATGCTGCCGCCTGGCGCGCTTCCTTGTGCGTCGGTGGAGGTAGGATTTCCAGCGCTGTCACTTGTAGCCGCTCCACTCGAATCGTTGGGAGATTCAGCTTTCTTGGTGCAACCGAGCACGGCAAAGGACAGATAGACGGTAAGAGTGAAGAGAAGCAGGCGTGAACGCATTGGAGCCTCCAGAAATAACCGATGAAGTACAGGTACCTGAAGCGTGCATGTTTGTGGTGGGTAAACTTTAACGCCTATGTTCCCGGACGGGCAAGGTCGAACTTTTTTTCAGTCGAATCTTCGCCACTGCCAGCGGCCTGATCGCCAAGAGGTTCCTCGAGTTGCATGGCGCCTTCGGTTGAAGAAGGCTCGGGGTTCCCCGGCTTCTTGGGATTCAGGAATTTCTCCGTGTTGAGGAGGGGGCGGCCCAAGGAAGCGTTGTAACTAGTCCAAGGCCCATCCAAAGATCCTTCGCGCTCAAAATGAGCACGCATGGCTTCCATCTTGGAATCCAGGTCATCGAGGTAATGCAGCATGAGCGCTTCGGGGAACATAGGAAGCTTGGGAGAGCCGAATTCATAATGACCGTGATGGCTGATGATGAGGTGCTCGATCATCGTCTTGAGCTCGGCGGGAAATCCGGGCACGAGGGAGAGCTTAGCTTGCAACATTTCCAGTTCGATGATCATGTGTCCCAGCAACTGACCCTTCGTCGTATACGAGAAGGATCGATTGTAGGTCAGCTCATGAATTTTCCCGATATCGTGGAGGAAGACGCCGGTCAAAAGAAGATCGCGATTGATCTGAGGATAATTCTGGCACATCAAATTGGAAGAACGGAACAGAGAGACGACGTGATCGAGCAACCCCCCGATGTAAGCATGGTGCAGAGTCTTCGCCGCGGGAGCGTTGCGGTAAGCTGTTGCGATTTCCGGATCGGCCATGAAGGCCTGGATGAGGGATTTGAGGTATGGGTTTCGGAAACCTTCAACGAATTCAGACAGTGTTTTCCAGAGGGCGTCTATGTCTTTGGTGGTTTTGGGAAGATAATCCGAATAGTCGATTTCGGTGTCGCCCAACTTCCGTAGCTTGTGAACGGTCAGTTGGAAGCGCTGCTTATATCTATTGACGAGGCCTTTAATCTTGAGGAAATCATCTTGTTCGAACGCTTCCAGGACGTCTTCGACGTTATCCCACATCTTGGCTTCGAGCTGACCGCTTCGGTCGCCCAGAGTTAGAGCCAGATATGGTTCCCCAGTTTTTTTAGGCTTTATCTGCTTGGCTACCACGACGAAGGTCGAAGTCACAATCTTGTTTTCGTGGCGCAAACAATCGCAGATGTAGAAGTCCTTCATCGAAAGTGAGTATAGAACAACGCAAAACCTCCACGCTCAGAGGATGCCCAGTTTTTTGTGCTTTTTCCCAAGCTTCTTGGCGTCTGTTTCTTTGGCAGCGGTAGTTTCAACTGGCTTGGTCTGGTTCGGGCTTGCTCCGCTGTCGATATAGCCGGTCTTGAGATCAATGAAGGCATCTTCGCGCAGCTTCGTCAGATACGCCCGAAGTGCAGGTTGCAGCTTCTGGTAGTAGAGGGCGTCGTCGATTTTAGGAAGAACGTCTTTCATGGCCGGTATGCCTGCCATCTGGTGGTCCACGACTTTCAGGATAACGAAGCCCTGCTTGGTCTGGATGACGTTAGTGATTTCGCCAGCCTTCATGGAAAAAGTAGTGTCCTCTAACTGTTTGGACAGCTGCCCTCGCTTGAACATTCCGAGTACGCCTCCGTCGGCAGCGGATGGCCCATCCGAATTCTTCTTTGCAACGTCCTCGAAATTTGCGCCGTCATGAATCTGCTTCAGCAAATCGTTGGCCTTGGCTTCCGCCGCACTCAGCGCGGCGGCATCGGCCGCTTGTTTGGCAGCGGGGTCTTCGGCAGGCGGCGCGGTGGTATTTCCGGTCGCGTCCGCCTTCGGGGCAGTATCAGATGTTTTCGGTGCAACCAATATTTCGCTCAGGCGAATGAACTCTGGCTGCTCCATTTCGTTCTTGTGATCGTCGTAAAACTTCTGCTCTTCCTCTTTCGTGATCGCAAGATGCTGTCCAACCTCTTCACCGATGACTTTGCGGGTGATGATCTGGTTGCGCTGCGTTTGCTTGAAATCTTCCCACGAGACGCCTTGCTTTTCCGCCTCTTTTTCGAGCGCTTCCATGGAATCTAGCTTCATGTCTTTGCGCATCTGGTCGAGCTGCTTGATCAAATCAGTATCGCCGGTGATGCTGAGGTCCTTGCCTTTATCTAGTAGCAATTGCTGATCGATAAGGTCGCGCAAAACGTCCTTCTCGCGATCTCCGTAAAGCTTGTCGGCATTTGCCGCATCCTGCTGCTTGACTTCCTCCTTGAGCTGGTCTTTGCTACGCGCGAACTCAGACCGCGTGATGATCTGATTGTTCACGCGAGCGATTATCTCCTCCACCACCTGACCGGAAGAGAGAGCACAAAGAGCGGGAAGCCATGAAACTGCGACGGCAATCAGCGAAAGTTTTCTCATATACTTCGTGGAACCTGAATCCTGAAATTGAGTGATACGACGGAATGCAGCGACATCCTTAGTTTACTACTTAGTGGGCCGCCGATGACTCTGCATGTTGGGTTGGACGCGTCCGCAGGGATAGAAGTTGGCCGAGTTCAATTAGGCCGTACGAACAAGGGCCAAGGCCGTTCGATCGTCGCACATGGGCACTTTGGCGCTGAAATCGGCTACCGACCTCAAGATCAATGCACACAAAGTTTTAGCATCGACGGCGGGGGCGTCCTGGAGAGTAGATTTCACTCTTTCCAGGCCAAACTCGTCCTTGGATGAACCGTTTTGCCCTTCGCAAGCTACCACTCCTCGAGAAACCGCCAGCAGGATGGCATGGTTTTGTAGCGCCACCATTCGTGCCTCGGTTGTTGCATGAGAAAAGAGACCTAGAGGGAGGCCCGTTGAAGTGAGCTCTACAATCCCACTACTGTCGCGTACCAGAGCAGGAGTGTGGCCAGCGTTCGCATAGCAGAGCGTTCCGAAGATCTCGTGATAGCAGCCAAGAAACGCAGGACACGAAATCACGCCGGCGGTTTCAATTAGTCCGCGATTGATTCGAAGCGTTAGCTCCGTCATTGCATCGGCCTCATTTACGTCTGCGGACGAAAAGTATTCAGGGCCAAACGTGCGAAATATGCCTTGCGCGACGCTCGCAATTTTTCGTGTGTCGTGCCGAAGTCCCGCCACATCGAGCAGTCCCACCAGAACCCGTTGAGGGCTAACCCGAATGGAATCGTAAAAGTCACCTGCGATTCGCTTTCCGACGAATGCTGCTGACAAATCAGCGCCGACGATCGTAGGAAAGACCGTCGGAATAGGCTCGATTGCAGGCGCCACCTCGTGATTTTTAGAGCTGAATAGAGAATGCATGGTGGGGCGACAGAAAGCGAAAGTAGCACAAGAGAAGCTTGGCGGCAAACCTGATTCGCGCTCTTCGAACGGGCCAGAAGATCAGTCGCCGTAGTGGTCTGAGAGATATCGGGCTAAGTCCTGCTCCAGTTGACCATAATCGGAATGTATGGTGGCGCGCAATGCTGCTTCGGCGGAATTTCCTTGTCCGATACGCTGCAGAATCCGCTGCACATCGCTCAAGCCGTAGGTGTCATTCATATAGGACACAGCGGCAAGGGACTCGGCGTACGCGACATACGCCTGCACTCCAGAGAAGTTCATGAAACTGCCTTCGAGTGCATTCAACGGAATATTGCGCTGAATCTTGAATAGAGCTGATAGCTGGCGACCTTCACCGCCGAGGCTACGGGGCTCCAGAAATTGAGCGATGCCCTCGTGCAGCCACATGGGGCAACGCCCTCCTGAAAGCTGAGTTATGAAGGAGTGCGCGAGCTCGTGTTTCAGTACACGCGCCAGTTCTGGTGTCATGGATCCGAGACCGCGGATCGGGATGCGAAGCTTGCCGTCATTGATGGCCCCGGACCAGGATGGAGCGTGAGTGACATCGAAAAAAGCCTGCTCGGTGTACAGAGTTACCAGGATGTTGTCTCGGGGAGGAGTACCGAGGTCACGCACCAGATCGTCATAGTCGCTTTCGAGTGCCTGGATGATCTGCGATCGGAATGCATCGGTGGTCTGCTTTCCCTCATAGTGCAGGACAAAGTGAGTGCTCTCTCCCTGTGAAAAGTCGGCTTCGATATTCTGCTCGCGCTGAGCCTTTACAAGTAGCTGCTGCACCCTTACGTCGGGGCGCAGTTCGAGAGCACGCTTCCATGAGGCGATCGCTTCCTTGGTGTGATCGGAGGCGAACTGCGAATACCCCAGCATGGTGAAGGCATCCGCCGAAGTCGGTGAAGATTTTGTCGCTCTCTCCGCGTAAGTCAAAGCTTGTGTAGCGTTGCCAGTTCGCACCAGAAGCGCGGAATAATACACAAGGATTGTGGAGCTATTGGGCTGGAATCGCAAGGCGTTCTCAAAATATTGACGCGCTTGAGCGATGTTGCCGTGATCAAATTCAAACTTGCCCGCGATGAAGTCGGCCGTGGCGCTTAGTTCGGGATTTCCTTTGTTCTCGAGTATGGCGACGGCATCGGCGTCTATCTTGCCGTCGCGAACAATTTTGCCTACCAGATCACCTTCATTTGCTAGGCTGTTTGGGGGTGTGAAGTCGGAAAGATCGGGCGTACTTGAATTGCCGGAGCCGTGGGTAGGTACGCCACTGGCGTCGATCCGGTCTACTGATGTTTTGGGAATCGCGTAGGAATCTTCGCCGATCTCGTACTCATAGCGGTTACCATTTTCGCGTACGCGATCGGCGACAATTGCTCGGCCATTCTTCAAATGGATCGTGTCGGCCAACGCGCAGTTCACGATGGCGGCGAGACATACCGAGAAGAACATGACACGAACACGCATTCAGGCGCATTCTAGCAATCGCAACTCCTAATCTCAGGTGACGAAGGTACTACGCACGAATCGAATCCTCGGTACTGCGCTCTCCCTGCTTGCCTTTTTTCCAATGGGCACACCGGGCCACGGAGAAGAGCCTGTCAAACGACCGGCGGAGGCCCTTTATTTACAACTCAGCCAGGCATCGCTCGATGTCGACCGTGTGTACAAGGTACGAGGTGCTTCCCTCAATCGTGCCGGCGTTCAAATAGCGCTCGATGATGGAACGATCGGGTTCACTCAGGATGTGATGGGCCGAATCACGGGAGCGTTTTTCGAAGGCGATGGTGAGATTCTTCTCACGCCTCCGAACTCTGTCGAACGTCGATCCATGAGCCTGTTTACCGGAATGGCTATTCTGGAAGAGCGATTCGCGACTGCATACTTCCGATTTAACGATGACGCCGCAGCCGAACTGCGCCCCGACTTGCGAGCGACGACCAACAAACAAGAATTCGTCGACCAGTGGAATTCGACCGTCCGCAATCTTGCCAGCGGCGATGCTATGCGCATGCTCATGACCTTCGGCCGAATGCTTCCGGAGGGCGTTGCATCTGAGGATCGAAAATTTACCGATCACGCCGATAACAATGCGGACCGATTTCTTCACGCCCGACTTCAAGGAACCAAGCTGGGCGTTTTTGACTTGTACTTCGATTCGACCGCAGCCGAGCAGGTTCAAGTTGGGCAGGTGAAGACGTCTGAAGAAGGTGCAACGTACTATGACGTTTGGTCGTCATTCTCGCCACATCGGCCGGCTGCGGCGCATCCGATCAACGTAGATCGCACACCGCTGCCGGAGACCGAGAAAAGCGAAAGCCCGATCGCAGTACGTCGGTACGCAATCACCACCGACGTGCTACCGCCCAAGATCCATGCGGTGGCGCGTCTGGAATGCGAAGTTCGTCACGGGGGCGCTCGTACACTGTTGTTCGAATTGTCACGATTCCTACAGATTGAGTCAGTCAAGCTGGGGGATCAGCCCATCGAGTTCATTCACAATCCTGCGCTCGAGGGCTCGCAGCTGTCGCGTAGAGGGAACGATCTTGTCGCCGTGATTCTTCCGGAGGCGGAGAGCGCGGGGAAAAAGATCACCCTGGAATTTACTTATGAAGGTGAGGTCCTGGCTGAGGCAGGCAACGGGTTGCTCTATGTGGGGGCTCGCGGAACCTGGTATCCGAACCGCGGTATGGAAATGGCGGACTTCGATCTTGAGTTCAACTACCCTCAGGATTGGACTTTGCTAGCAACCGGGAAGTCCGCGCGCCCGGAGCGGACGTCGTCAGGCACTGGTCATCAGATTTCGCGTTGGGTGTCGGATCGACCTATCCCACTTGCCGGGTTCAATCTTGGAAAGTATCGCGAGGCGACTGCTCGGGCTGGGAAAATTACCGTGGAAACCTATGCCACGCAGGGCGTAGAACGCGATTTTCCGACGGGCCACGTTCAGGTTGTGTCACCTACTACAAACGATCCTGCGGCGATGCGACCGCCACAAGTGATCGTCCCTTCTACACCGTCTCCGGCAGAAAACGCGGTCAAAGTAAGCGATTCCGCAGCCGAAGCGATTCAATTCTTTGCGGAGCGTTTCGGCTCCTTTCCTTATAGTCACTTGGCAATCACCCAGATGCCGGGCAGAGATAGCCAGGGATGGCCGGGGCTGATTTTCCTTTCCTCATACGCCTTTCTAACGGATCGAGAACGCGAACAACTTCGTTTCGAGCCATACCGGATTTTGATCCAGAGGTCGATTCCGGCTCACGAGACTGCACACCAATGGTGGGGAGACCTGATTGGCTGGAGTAGTTACCGCGATCAGTGGTTTTCCGAAGGATTGGCGACCTATTCTGCGTTAATGATGCTCGAGGAAAAGAATCCCGCCGGTTTCAACGAGGTCATGGAGAAGTACCGCCGCGATTTGCTCGAAAAGAACAAAGACGGCATATCTGCTGAGGACGCCGGCCCCGTCACTTTGGGAACCAGATTGCTGTCATCGCGTCTGCCCGAAGGGTACGAAGCGATCAGCTATGGACGTGGAACGTGGTTATTCCACATGTTGCGAAATATGCTGAATGATGCGGCAAGTACGGGAGCAGTACATTCACCTGCGCCTAGAGATAGCGCTAATGAGCCTTTCATACGAGCGTTGCGCAGGCTGCGTCAGCGCTACGAGGGGAAGACAATCAGCACCAAGGAACTCGTAGACGTCTTTGCCGAAGACCTTCCTCCGGCGCTTCGATTTGAGGGAAAAAATTCGCTGGATTGGTTCCTGGATGGATGGATTAACGGCACAGCATTGCCGAAGTTGGAACTGAAGAACGTGAAGTTTGCTCCCAGATCAAACGGATCCACCGTAACGGGAACGATCTTGCAGCGAGAGGCGCCTTCGGAGCTGATAACCTCTGTCCCTGTTTATGGTGTCAGCGGAGGAAAGCAACCTATGTTGCTCGGTAGAGTATTTGCTGATGGAGAAGAATCGTCGTTCAAGATTTCGGCGCCTGCCGGAGTTCACAGGATCGTGCTCGATCCGAACAACACCATTCTCAAAAAGCTAAAGTAGCGTCACCTAGCGGGATTTCCGGACCTCTTATTTTCGATATATCGCGCGAACGAGGGAATGAACTTCGTCCATGTAGGAGTCCAGTTCGAACGTCAGACGCGCCCAGTCGAACTCTTTCAAATCGTGGCATTGCTCGGACAACACGGCAAACCCACTCTGCTCCAGAAGATTGACCTGCCGATTCTCGACGAAGCCATGGTTTAATCCTCGCATCCGGCACAACAAATCACTCAGTTCGACGACAGCCACAAGACCGGCATGCTTGCCCGACTCCAGGCCTGTGTGATGTAGGGACACTACTTCCTGAAGGTCCTTCGATAGTTGCCAACGCTCGGCCAGCAGTCGCCCACTTTCGCAGTGATCGAATCCGAGCACTTCCTGTTCAGCTTCATGTAAGGGGATTCCCCGCTCGCGCGCAACGTCGATAGCTGCCTGAAACTCCTTTGGCAGCATCCAGAGATTCACGATGATTCCCAAGTCGTGAAGAAGACCTGCCAGGTAGGCTTTCCCGGGATCGGGAAAAGAGATTTTCCTTGCGAAATGACGACTGACAAGAGCGCATCCGAGCGAGTGTTCCCAGAAGATGACAGGATCAATACCTCCGCCGTCTCTGGGTGTCATATTGAGTACGCCGCATGACATGGCGATATCGGTGACGCGCTGAAATCCCAGCCCCACTATCGCTCCGCGCAACGAGTCGATCTTTTGCCATCTGCCGAAGATGTACACGTCGACAACATTCGTAGTCGTGTCGAACGTGAGGTTCCAGACGTGTTCGATGATCATCGAACGCGTCACCTTCCTTCCCGCGTTGCACATCAAGTATTCCAAAAGTGCGAACTCCTTCGCGGTAAGTTCAACCCTGCGGCTGGAGCGTTCTACCAACCGCTGCACGCGATCGAGTTTCAGGTTGCCTACAGTCAATACCGACTCGGAGGGCAAATGGCTTCGCCGCAGCAGCGCCCGTATACGGGCGGATAACTCGCTGAACGAAAAGGGTTTGCTCAGGTAGTCGTCCGCACCCATATCTAGGCACTGAACACGGTCCTCAACTTTTGTGCGTTGGGTCAAAACGAGAACTGGCAGGGAAGGCTTTCTGATCCTCAGTTCCCGGAGAATTGCCACACCGTCGATTTTTGGAAGGTTTAAATCGAGGATTGCAATATCGTATTCCGCTTCGAGACCGGCTGCGCGGGCCTGCTCCCCGTCCGAGTAGACGTCGACGCTGTATCGTTCCCCTTCAAGTCCCTGTCGAACGAATCGGGCTAACGCTTCGTCATCTTCTGCTATAAGAATTCGCATAAATGTGAACCATCCTTAACCAAACAACCTCAGTCTAGTTAGAACGGGTTCAGACTCAGCCACAATTGAGAGGAAACCAAGGTACGTGGTTTCACATTCGGAACTGCTATTTGAATTGGGAATGCGAAACCACGATTGCAACAGATCTTCTGGCGCCGACTTGAACCTCGGCGGACAATTCCGCCCAGAGGGCCCACTGGAGATAATTCAATTGGGGGATTTCTCAGGAGGAGTGTGCCTATCTGGAGCAAAGGGACGCTTAGGTCGTTTTTCGTTCCGGGCGGAGCCTTGCTCGTTGCGGCTGTTGTAATACGTTCATTTGGTTGGCCGAGTCTGACACCTCCAGCAATCAGTTTCGTTTCCTACTGTGCGCTGCTGGGCGGAATGCTGCTGGCCTGGCGATTTCACTCACGCCGAATCTTCTTCGCCCTCTGTGTATTGCTCCTATCCGAACAGGCTATACAAACCTTTGGACGTGGCCATCTGCTCGAGCCGTCTGCACTGACCACAATTCAAGCAATCAGCGTTCTGTTACCAATCAACGTCGTCCTGATTTCCTTTATCAGGGAAGCGGGGCTTTCGCTCTCATCGATCAGCCCTGCGGCATTTCTTGCATTTGTGGAGTGTGTGGGAGTATTTGTGCTCGGGCGCAGCGCACAGGGTGTTCAGCCCCTACACTCCCAGGCTCATCACCTCGCAACCGCGAGTTTGTTCCCCGCTTACTCTTTTTATGCATTCGCCGGCGCAGGCATTTTCCTGGTTGTTCGTTTTCTGATTACCCGGCGACCTGTGGACAGCTCTTTGTTCTGGTGTTTTTTCGCTTTTGGTCTCTCTCTCTACGAGATCAGGTCCGCATACGGGTCGACGCTATACTTCGCGACATCAGCCTGCATTCTGGACATCGCAATCATTGAAAACTCCTATCTTCTCGCGTATCACGACGAACTCACTGCCCTACCCTCCCGCCGTGCGTTCAACGAAGCACTGCACCACCTGGTCCAACCTTATTCCATAGCGGTAGTCGACATCGATCATTTCAAGCTTTTCAATGACAAATACGGTCACGAAACCGGGGACCAGGTCTTGAAATTGGTTGCGGGCAAATTGTCGGGAGTTACCGGCGGGGGACAGGCCTATCGGTTTGGCGGTGAGGAATTCATCATTCTGTTTTCCGGAAAAACCACACCAGAAGTGATCGATCACCTTGAACAGTTGAGAGCAGTTATCGAATCATCGGAATTCCATTTGCGTGGGGATGACCGCCGTCAGTCCCCGCGCGGGCCGGAGAGAAGAAGTCAACGTACAATTCCCGCGAGTCGTCGTAAGGCCGACGCAATCCGGCAACTCTCGCGTGAAAGGTCTGCGCAAGGTCTTTCTGTGACGGTCAGCATCGGAGTGGCGACATCGCCGACCGAAAATTCAAACTCGGAGACCGTCATGCAGGCGGCGGACAAGGCGCTCTATCGTGCCAAAGGCAATGGACGAAATCGCGTGGAGACTGCTTCGGCCAAAAGGCGGGCGGGACCGCGGATCGCAGGAATTGCGTGAGACCGGATCGTGCCACCGGACCGTCGTCCTTAGGACGGGAAGTATGACGGTCCGGCGCTGCACGTTTCGCAACACCACAAGCCGTGCGGTCAGCTTGTGGTCGTCGGTGAGATTGAGCGTTTCCGGCCGGTACCGGCGCACGCAGGACATTTCGTTCGAATAAACGCTACGCCCTCGACCTTCCCATTGAGGTCGACTGGCTTCGCAATGTATCCAGAACCCCCACACGTACGACAGCCATCCGGATCCAACGCCCTCTCCCCCTCAGTATTGATGGCATTCTCCACGACTTTTGAGAGAGGTGACACAGAGACAGGTTTGCGTTACGAAACCCGAACAGGAATATGGAAAGCCTTCGATTTAGGTCGGAGAATTGAATAACCGGACCCCGAGGTGATCGCGGTGGCGCGATTAAGCCGCCCTGCGAGCAATCTTGCGCATCCTGCCAGAGAAAGTGGGCTGTCCAACTGGGACACTGGCCTCCCACGGTTCCTCCACACCCATGAGAGCAAGCGCACCACCCGCAAGCGCGACATTTTTCATGAATGAAATCATGTTGTTGGTGCGCTCATCTGGATCTTGATTCCGCCAAAAATCGTGCATGATCGGCGATACGCTGGCCAGAAATCCTAAAATCGCTATCGCTCCCAACTTCGGCTTGATTCCTAGCAATAGGCTGCTGCCCCCCACGATGAGCGGCACCGCCGACAACGTAACAGCCAATTCAGGCGCAGGCACACCCTTTGAGGCTGTGTATGGCGCCATTTTTTTTCTTTCCTTCAGATGGTTGATGCCGTTGTAAAGGAAAAATCCCCCAAACAAGATTCGGCCGATGAGAAATGGTGTTTTCATATAAAACCTCTCTGAGTCGTGATAGCGCACATCTCTAAACTCGCCAACTGAACGCTTGTGGTCCATTCGTCCGTGGAATGGTCAATTCGCGTACAACGCATAGTCTCTGGCCGCCGGAGAATTTCTCCATCCAACCCGAGCTGCAGCATCTCCCACTTTCGTTTTTACATTCGAAGCTGTATCTCGGATGGCATCGCGTGCCTCCTCCCCGGACACAGGAGCGAATAGCAGACCTAGGCCGACCCCGATTCCGAGACCGATGAGCAGCGTCGAGCTATGAGACCACGATCTCCGGGAACCACGCTCTTCGCCGAGCTTGTCAGCTCGATGGAACGCGGTCCGCATCGTTCCAGATCCTTCGTCCAGCAAATGGTGCATTGCTTCCCAGACGCTTGCATCGGTAGCAAGGAGACCGCATTTCAAAGCGAACCTTACCCAGTTCTGTGCCCTTTCACGTTTCACCATTTGCTCCTCCTGTTTTGGAAATCGTTAGAATCCGACACCATGTTGTTACTGCATTCCCGCTTCCTATTCCATCCCTCGACTACGGTATTGGGACTTAGAAAGGCCTGTAAGCGTCGAATAAGCGCGAGGCCTGAACCTCCGGCCGCGTTCGAGTCCGGTTTTACTCGAAAAAGGGTATGGACGCTTGGGGATTACAATCCGATGATTGACACATTTGGGAGTAGCTGAGAGCGTACCGTAAGGGTCGCACTTCTCTGTGGAGAATCTTCACAATATTTACGGGACGGTCCTAAAAATGCCGGAGACGCTGTGTTAAAGAGACTCATCTCTAGCTGGCCCCTCATTCAACAGATCCGAACTGGTGCGGACGGCACCGGCGCGGAGTCAATGACGGATCGAACTCACAACCTCGGTCCGAAGAACTCGGGCGCTCTCGTAGCTCGTTCGATCTGTCCCTACTGTGCGGTCGGATGCGGCCAACTCGTTTTCCACAAAGCTGGGAAGCTGGTCTCGATCGAAGGCGATCCCCAATCTCCAATCTCCCGCGGCCATCTTTGCCCCAAGGGTGCAGATACATATGAGCTACACACACATCCGGGCCGTCTCAAGAACGTCTTGTATCGAGCTCCGTTCGCGCGGGCTTGGCAAACGATCCCATTGGACCAAGCAATGGAGATGGTTGCTGAACGTGCGTGGGACACACGGAATCGATCCTTCGAGGAGAATCGAGAAGACGCTCCGCTGATGCAAACCACTTCAATGGCGCATCTTGGAGGAGCTACCCTCGATAATGAAGAAAACTATCTCATCAAGAAACTGTTCAGCGCCGGACTGGGTATGGTGTGCGTAAGCAATCAGGCCCGGATATGACATAGCTCCACGGTGCCCGGTCTGGGCACATCGTTCGGACGAGGCGGCGCTACCACCGCCCAACAGGACCTCAGCAATGCCGACGCTATCCTTATTATGGGTTCGTCAATGGCTGAGAACCATCCTGTCGGTTTTCAATGGGTGATGGAAGCCCGGGAAAAAGGCGCCAAAATCATACATGTGGACCCCCGATACACTCGGACTTCCGCCATGTCCGATATCTGGGTTCCTTTGCGCGCCGGCAGCGACATCATTTTCCTCGGTGCCATGGTGAATTACGTACTGGAGAACAATAGAGACTTTCGGGATTATGTAGCCCACTACACCAACGCGAGTACCCTTCTTCGCGACGACTTCCGTGACACGGAAGATCTTGACGGCTTCTTTTCTGGATGGGACGCCGAAAAACAAAAGTACGACCCCGAAACCTGGCTTTATCGCGGATCTCCAAGCAAAGGCGCTGACCAGAAGCCCGGGCACTCGTCAGCAGGAGGGGGTCATGCCAAGGACCGCGGCGGCGAGGCTCAAGACGCCGCAAAATTTGAGACTGATCCATCTCTGCAAGACCCAAGATGCGTTTTTCAAGTTCTCAAACGGCATTTCTTGCGATACACGCCCGAGATGGTGGAACGATACTGTGGCATTTCGCGAGATGTATTCCTGAAGGCGACGGAAGCTTTCATTTCGGCGTCAGGTCCTGAAAGGACCGGCGCCATTTGTTATGCGGTCGGTTGGACCCAGCACTCGAAAGGCGTCCAACTGATCCGAACTGCGGCCATATTGCAACTTCTCCTTGGAAATATCGGCCGGCCGGGTGGCGGCATCATGGCGTTACGAGGGCACGCCTCAATTCAGGGGTCGACGGATATCCCCACGTTGTACGACATCCTGCCGGGGTATATTCCGATGCCGATGTTCGAAGAAGACTCCCGCACCCTCGCAGATTACATTAAGCGGCATCGTTCTCGAACCGGGCTCTGGGCAAGCTTCGACAAATATTTTATTAGTCTGATGAAGGCGTACTACGGCGAAGGCGCTCGGAAGGAGAATGACTGGGGTTTCAATTGGCTTCCTAAAGTTACTGGAGATCATTCACATTTCGGATACTGGCTGGACATGGCGGAAGGCAAGATGGAAGGACTATTCGTTATGGGCCAAAATCCCGCGGTGGGCGCCTCGAACGGTCGACTGGAGCGAAAAGCCTTAGCAAAATTGAAATGGTTGGTTGTGCGCGACATGGTCGAGACTGAGACAGCTTCTTTTTGGTACGCGTCTCCGGAAGTGGAGCGCGGCGAACTGAAGACTGACGAGATCGAAACTGAGGTGTTCTTGTTTCCTGCGGCGGGAACGGCCGAAAAGGAGGGCACATTTACGAATACGCAACGCCTTTTGCAGTTCAGAGAAAAGGCCGTCGATCCTCCAGGCGATGCCCGCAGCGATCTTTGGTTTATCTATCATCTCGGACGACGTCTCAAATCCAAAGCTCACAAGGATCCGCGGAACCGAAACGTTGGATTAAAGGCTCTCACTTGGGAATATTCATTGGAAGGCCCGGTTGAGGAACCCAGTGCAGAAGATGTTCTCAAAGAGATCAACGGGTTCACCGTCGCAGATCGGAAACAACTCGCGCACATAAAGGACCTGAAGGAAGATGGTTCGACAGCCTGTGGTGCGTGGATCTATTGCGGTGTCTATCCCGAGGCAGGGCGCAATCGCGCTCGCGAAAGGAACTCGAAAGATTTGCTCGGACATGGCTGGGGATTTTCGTGGCCCAACGACTGCCGCATCATTTACAACCGCGCTTCGGCCCGGCCAGACGGAAAGCCTTGGAGTGAACGGAAAAAGTTGGTTTGGTGGGATGATACGAAACGTCAATGGACGGGTCTTGATATTCCGGACTATGACAAGGATATGGCCCCGGATGCTCCGGCAAATCTTCAACACGGGAAAGGAACGGAAGCTCTTGGTGGTGCACGACCATTCACTCTGCATCCCGACGGCGTCGGGTGGTTATATGTTCCGAGCGGGCTGAAAGACGGCCCGTTGCCCACGCATTACGAGCCTCTTGAGTCTATCGTCAGCAATGCTCTCTATTCTCAGCAATCCAATCCGGCGGCGGATCGCAAGAAGCGGCCAGACAATCCTTATGCGGCAGCCGACGATTCGCGGTTTCCTTACATCCTTACGACGTACCGGCTGACCGAGCATCACACCGCGGGCGGGATGTCACGGCATCTGTCGCATTTGAGCGAGCTTCAGCCGGAACTTTTCACCGAAGTTTCTCCCGAACTTGCCGACGAGTTGGGATTGGAACATCAAGGATGGGCGATGATTACGACGCCGCGCGCGATCATCGAAGCCAGAGTTCTGGTCACCTCTAGGATGAGACCACTGTTTATTGACGGCCGCATGGTTCATCAAGTGGGACTTCCATATCACTGGGGATACAAGGGAAATGTCACAGGCGATGTCGTGAATGATTTGCTTGTGATCAGTGAAGAGCCGAATGTGCGAATCATGGAAACGAAGGCACTGGTCTGCAATGTGACTCCAGGCCGGCGTTCGCGCGGCAAATATGATTTGCAGCAGCTCGCCGCCGTCATGGGAAAAAGCGCATGAGCGTAACTGCTTTCTTGACTGACTCGACGCTTTGCATCGGATGTAAAGCCTGCGAGGTTGCATGCAAAGAATGGAATGGCATCGCTGAGGACGGCCTTAACTGGAGCGGCTTTTCGTACGACAATACTGGGACGCTCGGAGCGTCAAGTTGGAGACACGTAAAGTTTGTGGAACAAGCTCCGGTCCCGGGTCTGGGCGGGAATGCAGCCGAGCAAGCCTCCTGGACATTCTCATCGGATGTCTGCAAACATTGCGAAGAGGCCGGTTGCCTGGAAGCTTGCCCAACAGGATCAATCGTTCGAACCGAATTCGGCGGTGTTTTCATACAGCCCGATGTCTGCAATGGCTGCGGATATTGCGTCACGTCCTGCCCGTTCGGCGTCGTCGAACGGAACAAAAAGGATGGTCGTGCCTTTAAATGCACTTTCTGCTACGACCGACAGAAGGTCGGCCTGGAACCGGCATGCGCCAAAGCTTGCCCGACGGAATCCATCAAGTTCGGCGAGATCGACGACCTTCGACAAGAGGCGCAACAGAGGCTAGACGATCTGCACGAACGCGGAATGAATGACGCGGTCCTCTACGATTCTGCGGAAACCAGCGTTCGCGGCACCCACGCATTGTTCATCGTTCGAGGGAATCCATGCACTTATAATTTGCCCGCCAACCCCGTTGTGCCGACTCAGTATCTGAAAAAAAGCTGGAGATCCTCGGCGTTAGCCGCGGGCTTGCTCGCTGGCGGCACTCTGCTCGCATTTCTTATGAAAGAGACCTCTTCGAGATGAGTGATCCAGTTCATGTCAGTGATTCAGGCGCATTGGCATTCGAGCGCGAGAACCGGTTGGACGAAATTCGCGTTGAGGCCGAAAGACAAAACCAGCTTAAGATATTGGGTCAACGTCCAACCGGTGCTGCGTTCCCGCAGGCGTCTCCAGAAACCGGCTACTACGGAATTCCACTACTGAAGGAACCGCCCTGGACCTGGGAGATCCCGCTTTACTTCTTCGTAGGAGGTGCTGCTGGAGCTGCTGCCGTTATCGGCGCGATCGCGAAATATACAGGCGCCGAACCTAAATTAGTGCACCACGCTCGTTGGGTTGCGGCAGCCGGTTCGATCATTTCTCCGCCACTTTTGATCGCAGATCTGGGGCGGCCTGAACGCTTTCTCGCCATGCTAAGGGTTTTCAAGCCGCAAAGCCCCATGTCCGTCGGGGTCTGGACGCTCCTTGGATTTTCGAGCGCCGCAATCGCAACAGCGTTTGCTGGATTCTTGCGAGAGCGATACGGCCCATCGCTCCCCGTCCGCGTGATGGAAAACGCGGGGCAAGCAGCATCTCTTGCGTTGGGTCTTCCCTTCTCCAACTACACGGGCGTGCTGATTGGGGCGACCACAATTCCTGTCTGGAACCGCAATGCCGCAGACTTGCCTCTACACTTCGCCGCCTCAGGTCTCGGCACTGCTGTTGGAATCCTCGAGTTGATGGGACATCAAAAGAGCCGCGCTCTTCAAGCCCTTGGCTTCGGCGCTGCCATTTTTGAAACCTGGGAGGGCATACGAATTGAAAGCCGCTCTCATGCGCATCTGGACCCGTTGAAAAAGGGCAGCAGCGGTTTGCTTACACGCTCCGGTGGTGTTCTTTCTGGACCATTGCCTCTAGCCCTTCGAACTGCAAGTTTGTTCACCTCATCGAAACGTGCCGCATCTTTGCGCCGATGGGCGGCGCGAAGTTCCATCGCAGGTTCTCTGCTCACACGATTCGCCTGGATTCGAGCGGGGCACGTCTCGGCCAAAAACTGGGAGCTTCCACTCCAGCCAGATCGGGAGAATCGAAAGCTTCGTTAGACCGCGCACTCTCTATTATTACGCCGAAGGAGAACTACGCAGCCTTCTGTCCTGGTTCTTTTGCCTCGATGTGACCGTGTTCCGCGGCGGCGTGCTCTATCGTGGCGTTCACCTCCCCTCCAATTAGCACCGCTAGTCCAGCCACATAAAACCACAGCATCAAGATCATGACTGCACCGAGCGATCCATAGCTCTTTGTGTAGTTGTTGAAAAAATGCAGATACCCCCGGAGGCCGGCGGAAGCAACGGCCCACAAAGCGACTCCTATCACTGACCCCGGAGTGATCCAATACCAGTGCTGCTCGTCGACGTCGGGAGCGAAGTAGTAAACCACTGCAAATGCCAGCACTACGAATCCTAAGGCCAGCACCCATTGTAAGAGCTTGGCAACAACGACCGCCGCGGTGTGAAGTCCCAATATCTGCCCGACGAGATTGATTAGCTGTCCTCCCGCAAGAACCAGAAACAATGAAGCGATCGCCAGCACCGACATGGCTAGGGTCAATCCCAGCGAGATTGCATGAACCTTCAACCACGACCGTTCTTCGTGAACCTCATAGGCCGCGTTCAAAGTGGATATCAACTGAGTCATCCCCGAGGACGCGGAGTACAGAGCCAGAACAAGCCCAAACGTCAGCTTCCCGGCCACGCCGTTGGCAGTAATCTCTCCGATCGTGCGAGACAGGATTTGAAATGCCGCGGGAGGCAAAACGAGTTGGATGTAAGCAAAAAAATCGTTTCGCAGCCTTCCACCCTCGGAGGCGAATATCCCTAGAAGCGCGAAGAGAAAAAAGAGCAAAGGAAACACTGCGAACAAGAAGTTATAGGCTAGTTCGTATCCTCGATTTAGAAGGTCGTTCTGATTGATTCCACCCCACACGCGCCGTCCCAATTCGCGCCATGTAAGGCCACCGAGACTCCAGATCGAAGCCAGCTGTTCGTCAGTATGAAGGACCGAGTCACCCATGGGAATCCTTTTAGTGTCTGCATTGCGATGCCTTTGAAGCTGGGGCGGTTGGAAGGATTGAGGCCGGGCTCTCGTTGAGGTTGGGATCGATAGAAGTCGACTGAAGCAGACTGGACTTGAACATTCGTGGAGACTTTGTGCCGAGTACTTTCAGTAGACGCCGGTCTTCATCGCACGTGGTGAATCGACATTAGTCTGTTGCCGTTCTCGAGGCCAATCTTCCGCAACCGGTTTGAAGTGGCCCGGTTATACGCCGGTAGTGTAATATCGCAACTGAGAACGGCGCACCAGGAAGCCGTCCGCTGTTCGAAACACGGAACAGCCGTTGAGAAACTTCGCCGGAAGTTCACTCGACTCACAAGGTCGGAGAGGTGGCAGAGTGGCCGAATGCGGCGGTTTGCTAAACCGTTGTACGGGCTAACACCTGTACCGAGGGTTCGAATCCCTCCCTCTCCGCCATGCAGTCTGGACTGCAGAGAATTTCTGCTCTTGCTTTCCTGAGGATTTGCGAATTCAGGGCCATTTTCGCGATTCTCGGGAGCCAGGTCGCCTTAAAGAGAACGGACCGCCATGGATTCCGCGCATCTCCATCCGCCCTTTTAATCCGGAGCTCAGAACCGCAGTCCGACTTCGTCAACCTTCCAAGGCGAAGCTTAAGCGATCACAAATCGATCGTTTGGCGAACGCAGACTTGACCTTCTCTTCGACGGGTGACGGGCGGCGGACTTCTTCACGATGGGCCCAAACCCCGCCACGGGAATGAACGGGCTCTGGCTGTGCGCTTATCATTCAGGCTCTCGCCAAAGGAGTAGTAGTCTAATCGTAGCCTATGCTCTCTCGATTCATAGTGTGCCTCCTCCTTGCCCTGACGTTTCGCCCAAGCTTGTACGGCACCGATTTTGCCATGAAGGTGACCGACAAGAATTACCTAGATACTCAAGGTTTCAGCATTTTTCTCTACGACAGCACGTACCATCCCGTTTTTGTGGATCAAAAGAACACGGCCATGGAGATGATTCTCCACGGTCAGCGCATCGCCACCAACGGCGACGTGCGCCTGATGCCAACGCCCGAGCAGTGGGACCTGGTGGCAACTCTCAAAGATCGCCATGCCGATAAAGCGAACAACCGGCTCAGCGCCGACCTGGCTTTTCCAACCTTTGACTTCAGTTACACACTGGAAGTGGCCGCGGAGCCAGGCGGCGTGAAGGTCAGCATCAATCTCGACAAGCCGCTGCCCCAGAAACTGGCGGGGCGCGCGGGCTTCAACCTCGAGTTCCTGCCCTCGATTTACATGGGCAAGGCTTACTTGGTGGACGGAACCAAAGCCGGCATCTTCCCGCGTACGCCGAACGATCCCATGACAAAGGTCTTGTCCCTTCCGGATGAGCCGAAAAAGGCGTATTACCTTGAAGACTGGGATAAGGCCAAGGGGTACACGCAGCCGTTGCCGTTCGCCGAGGGCAAGAGCATCACCCTGGGTGTCGACGACGCGCTGGCCCGAGTGAACGTAGTATCGGATACGTCCGCTCTCATGTTGTTCGACGGACGCGACCGCGCACCAAATGGCTGGTTCGTGTTGCGTTCGCTGATCCCTTCGGGCCAGACCACCGGCGCGATCGTCTGGCACATTAGGCCAGACGTCATTCCAAATTGGACCCGGCCGCCCGTGATCGCGCACAGCCAGGTCGGTTATGCGCCGGGGTTCTCCAAGGTGGCGGTGCTCGAACTCGATCCGAAGTACAACGCCCCGAAGACGGCCAGAGTGCTGCGCCTGATGGAAGACGGCTCTTACAAGCAGGTGTTCGAGGGCCCGATCACGGATTCAACTCCGTGGCTCCGTTACGTCTATTCGAAATTCGACTTCACCCCTGTGAAGGACCCCGGCCTCTATGTCATCGAGTACGGAGACCAGCGTACGGCGCCCTTCCCCATCGCAAAGGACGCTTACGCCAACATCTGGCAAGACAGCCTGGACCATCACATTGCGGCGCAGATGGATCACGTTTCCGTTCGCGAAGGCTACCGCATGTGGCATGGCGCTTCGCACCTGGATGATGGCCGCATGGCGCCAGTCGTCGGGGAGCAATTCGACGGCTGGAACCAGTCCACAGCGACCGACGGGAAATACAAAGGCGGCGATCACATCCCGGGATGAATGTGGGCGGCTGGTACGATGCCGGCGACTTCGACCTGGAGGAGCCTGCGCAGCTAAGCGTGATTCAGAGTCTCGCTCTGGCGTATCGCGAATTCAATCTCAAGTACGACGAGCTTACGGTGGATGAAGCCGCCCGTGAGGTTGAGATGCACCGTCCCGATGGCGTGCCGGATACGGTGCAGCAAGTCAAGCACGGCGCACTGCTCATCCTGGCGCAGTTTCACAACATCGGCCACGCCATCCGCGGCACCCACGAGCCAGATCTGCGCCAGTACACACAGGTGGGCGACGGAGCGTCGAAAACTGACGGCCGCATTTACGACCCGAAGCTCGGCCCGAACGAAACAAAGGGCGATTACTCCGGCAAGCCGGACGATCGCTGGATCTTCACTACGAACAATCCGTATTTCCAGTGGAATGCCATTGCGGCGCTGGCTGCAGCGGCGGATACGCTGAAAGGCTGGGACGACGCATTAGCGAAAGACTGTCTCGAGACCGCAATCAAAGCATGGAAGGACACGACGGCAAATCCAACGCTGTATCCGACAAGCACCGGGCCAGACCGAGAGGCTCCCGCAGGTGGTGTGCTCGCTGCGTCTCAGGGTATGGTCTCTGGCGCGCAAGGTCGTAAGCCAAAGAGCAGTTCGGGTACGCCAACAAACTCTGGCGCGCCAGGCGCTCCGGCAGCTCCGCCCGCTGGCTCCGGCCGGAGCCGATCTTTCGTCGGCATGGACTGGTCCGCGGCTCTGGAACTGACCATCGCCACGAATGGTGCCGAGCCCTACAAGTCCCGCCTGAAGGAATTGTTCCCTCAGATGATCACTCCCGAGCAGATGGACTTCAATGGTTGGAAAGCAGTCCGGGCATTGCCGTATCTGGATCCGAGCGCGAAAGATCAAATGCGCGAAGCGGTGAAGACATACATGGCGGGTTTGGACAAGCGGCTGGACGAGACTCCGTTCGGCGTGCCCCCGAGCCTCGGCACCTGGGGCGGATCGGGCGCCGTGGTGGACATGGCCATCCGAATGTATTTCCTGCACAAGACGTTTCCGGATCTCGTGGGCCCCGAATACACACTTCGCGCCGTCAACTACATTCTCGGCACGCACCCGGTATCGAGCACTTCGTATGTAGCCGGAGTCGGCACGGTCTCGAAGACGATGACGTACAGCAACAATCGCGCCGACAACGCTTACATCCCGGGTGCCGTGATTCCGGGATACATCATTATTAAGCCGGATTTTCCGGAGTGCATCGACGACTTCGGATTCCTCTGGTTTGAGGATGAAGCCGTCGTTGCGGGGTCGGCAAGCTGGGTCGTGGCCGGCAACGCTGCGGACGCGATCATAAAGGAATCGAGATAACTCCAGGACTGGAAGCACCCGACATACTCAACGGCTACTGGTGCTTTCTGCCGGACAACGTGATCGTAGTCTTCTGGAAGCGGGGCCTTCCTGAAACGAGCGTTCAGGAACCCGGAGCCGAAAAGCGGCTCCTCCGAGGTCGCCAGGGGCTGAACAGTCCAAGATCGCATCTGCAATCATCGCGGTACTTGACCGTTGGATGTAGCGCCAACAGATTGGCCATCACTTCCTGATCGAGACAGGGTATTCACACCGAGATAGCGCCAGACATTTGTCCGGTTGAGTCCAAACTTTCCGGGCTGAATGATCGCGTTATCCCACCAAGCCTTCTCGGCCAACTCATTGTCCGCCAGAATGTAAGCGCGGATTTGATCTTCGTTGAGGGTATCCAGGCAAGTCGTCGGAACGTGCTTCATCCCCAAAAGCTTTGCGGCTTCAACTCTTCCATATCCTGCAACGATCAGGCCGCCCAGAGCGCGCGGGCGGCCAGATTTTGCTTTGACCCTGTGAAACTATTTCATGCTTTCTTGCTGTGCCGGCGCGGCAGGTTCGACGCAGTTTGTGATTCCGCCTGTTCGGTCGACAAGGCTCGCGATCGGAAATTGCGGCTCGCAGTCTACGTCCAGGCCACTAAGGTTACCCGTTATACTGGCCGCGAGGAAGCCCGCGAAAGAGCCGTCTTTCACCAGGACACCGAACCCGCCGTTGGCGGTGATTGTCGGCCCCTGAAAGATCGCTTCCGAGGCGGCAAGTACTCTTATGCCATCGGTACTGTTGCCACTGATAGTTCCGCCACCGATATACACGCCACTCCCGCCCGCTTCGATGCCAAAACCGTTGTTGTCAAGGTGGGAGTTGACTGATTCGAAGTAAGACCGGTTGATCACTACTATTGCTGACCCTCCGTTGCCCTGAATGACGTCATTGCTGCTGAACACTTCCGCACTATGGTCGATGAATGCCCCGCGGGCCCAATTCTGGATCACATTGCTTTCAAGAAACGCACGGGAGCCTCTCACTACATTCACACCAAACCCGCTGTCGGGACCTTGAAGCGTGTTGCCGGTCAGGTAGCACACACTTGCGGTGCTGCATAAGATCCCCTGGGCGCCACCGTTGATGATGAATCCCTGCACGGTCACGCTGTGCGAGTCCTCAATATCCACGACCGCTAAGCTTGCATTGGAGCTATCTGTGATCGAGGCACCCTTGTTGGTAATCAAGGTCAGTCGATCCATACTTTGAATTACTATGTTTTCTTTGCAACTGCCAAAAACGGTTATGGTGTTCGGCCCTTGCGGATTGCTACGCGCGAGCACATGAAGAGCCCGGCGAATAGAGTCGTGCTTGTTGCAATTCACGCCAAGATCGACTGCCTCCGCGTATTGAGCTGCCGCACTAATCGCCACCAACAGCAGAAACAGTGTACGAATCTGTGCTCCTTGCCTCATGATGTTCTCCTCTCTTACGTCAGTGATTGCGATGCTTGTGACTGAGTTCATAGTGTTCCCACCCACGCGGACACGCCCACAGACAGTTCCAACACACGTCGGACGACGCAGCGCTGAGTCTGACGCGCTTCTCAATAAGTTTGTACTTGTAAGGCCCCAATTCGGCTTCGAAAGCCAGAGCCTAGGAAGGGGAGGACAGGTCCGCTAGGAAGAGGCTTTATACAACATGCGACGAAACAGTGCGCTCAAAGGCAGACGTTGTCAAGTTATATGTGCGGCTTCCGAAATCGATGCTGAAGTCGCATGGCTGTTTAATATCGCCATTAATTTCATCACCCCTCATTTAGCGCCATCGCCTTCCGTGAGAACGCCGGTCAGAGTCAAATCAGGTTGTTCGTGTGTCATGAGACGAGGTCTTTCTCCCGCTGGAGAGATCGCCGTCGTTGTGCAGCATTCGCACTCCGAGCAGCGATTTGTTCCCTCGGTCTTCGTTTCAGCCGCTGCTCTTCTTAACTTGTGAGCGTACTCCTCATCCCGTCCGGAGACCGGCATTCGCATCCCATCTGATTTCAACACTAATGCGTTATCAGACAAAGAATGGGGCCCTGCTAATCTTCGTTGAACAAGAATCTGAGCGCATCCGGGAGGCGGCGTTTCCACGATTCGGAATTGTGCTCACCACCTGGTTCGATGATCACCCTGGTCTGCGACTTCGGGGCGGCGTCGTAAATTGCGGCCTCTAGTTTCCGCGCATTTTCACTGACATGCTGATTGATCTGGTCATCGGGGGTTTCCTTGGAGCCAACCTCAATGGCCACCCGGGTAGGAAGGCCTTTCGCGTTACGCACGTCGTCCAAGATGCGAAAATCAGCGATGTACAACGGTGTGCTTTCTAACAGCAGCTTGCCAATCACGCCCTGCGTCTGTGTAGCCGTGTAGAGCGAAATATAGGAACCGTACGACGCGCCGCCCAGACCAGTGCTGGCCGCGTCTGTCTTGGTGCGGAATTTCCGATTGATGAATGGAATGACTTCGTCCACCAAAAACTTTGGATATAACTGACCCTCGGGATGGGGCAACGGCGGCTGCATCGAATCGTCGGCATAAGGCAAATATTCGTTAGCGCGCCCTCGCTCGCCTGCATTGTCGATTCCGACTAGGATGATGGGCTCAATTGCGCGTGCTTGCACGAGCTTGTTCATGACGTCCTCGGCGTTCCAATGCGCGAACACCGCATACCCGTCATTGAGGTATAAAACCGGATATCGCTTTTGGACATTTTGCCTGTCGGAATAACCGGGAGGAACAAGTACTCGAAGAGTGCGTGTGTTGTGGAACACCTTGCTGGTGAACTCCAACTTCACAACCCGCGATTCAAAACTTTGCGTCGTTACAACAGCAGCGAGAACAAAAAGTGAGCAAAGAATAACCAGCAGGTATTTCACACAAACTCCTGTAAGCAGGCCTCTGCCCGAATTTTACATCCAATGCCATTTCGTTTATTAGCGTAATACCCCGATTGCACACATTGAGGAAAGGCTTGCCAGTCTCAATGAGTGTCAACGCCTCGTTTCGTCAGTGACTTTATGTTTGCTCGTCAGAATATAGGCTGGGAATTTCACCAAAATGTTCAAGGTGTCTGCGCGCGATTCTTCGGCGGAAAAGAGGGGCGTCGCGGGCTGGGCTATTCCTATCGCAGCGCGACCATGGGATCGACGCGCATGGCGCGGCGGGCGGGGATGTAGCAAGCTGCGACTGCAACTAGCGTAAGCAGAATGGCCACGCCAGCAATTGTGGCAGGGTCATTCGCATGAATGTCGTAGAATCAACAACCGATTGGCCGACGATTGTATATAGACACCATCCTCGGCCATTCGAAAGGCTCTACAGGCCGGTCAATCCACCGGCTCTGCGCCCCAGTCAGGTATGACGCAGTTGCCACCGCAGTTCTGTACAAGATCGTTTGTGATTTTCGTGATGTCCGACCCGTCTGCGTTCATCGTAAAAATGTCTGCGCTACCCGGTGATTCTCCTTCGAAAGCGATCTTTTTCCCATCGGGTGAATAAGTGGGGAAGAACGATGTCAGTCCTCCATGAGTCAATTGTTTAACTCCGGTTCCATTTACATTCATGACGAAAACATGACCCGGCCGCACTGTGTTCTGCCGACTGTAGAAAACCACATGTTTGCCATCCGGTGAAACATCTGGGCCGCCGGCCTCGATCGGAGCTTTGGTCAGCCTTCTCTTATCCGTGCCATGGAGATTCATGATCCAGATTGCCGAAACCAGACCCCCCTGCCGACTTCCAAACAGAATATGTCTCCCGTCCGGAGTAAAGGTCGGCTGGTAAACATCCCACGGGTCCCGCGTCAAATCTCGAATCTCTCCTGAACCATCGGATGCCATTAGGCTGATCGCCTCAAGAATGCCTTCACCGCGCCATAACACGAGCCGACGCCCGTCGGGAGACCAGCGGGGAAACAACTTGTCGGTCCCATCAATTTTGGTTAGTTGCCTCAGATCGGTTCCGTCCGCATTGATCGCGTAGAGCTCAAGACTGCCGGTCATGTCGTGACAGAACACGATTTGCTTTCCATCCGGTGAGTAGTCCGGAAACCAGGTGGAGTTACTCGTCGGCGGTAGATTCGTGACCTGGAACAGACCGCTGCCGTCCGGATTGATAGTGTAGAGCTGGAAGGTCCCAGTCAGATCTGCAACGAAGGTAATACGGCCATTCTTGCCTGCGAAGGTGGCGCTGGCGGGAGCGCTGAAAAGAGACAACGTGAGTCCAGCCATGAACCAAGCCGAAAAGAACGCACGACGCGATGATGACTGCATAAACTCCTCCTTCTAATATGCACCTACGTGGCGAAACAAGGATTTTAAGATCTGCTAATGTGGTGCCACACCCCACTGCGGTAAGGCACCGCCTTCTTCGATCTCCTTGAGTCGACGCTTTGTCGCTCCCGGACTGAGTGCGTGGATTCTGCTGTCGAGAGATCTGTTTGTTCTTACTGAAGGTCGCAATGTGAGTAGCGTCTTGCTGCCGGTCCCGTCGGGTTTCATGATGACGATACTGGAACTCGATAAGTCAGGAGCGACGCGCTGAAAAACGATGGCATCGCCCTCTGGCGACCAGGAGGGACTGAGATCGTGCGGTCCTGCGAAGTAATCGTTTCCGTTTCTCGTGAGCCGATGCAGTGAATGGCTTTCGGCCTCTACAACCCAGATCTCTTCGTTTTGCGGATTATCGCAATGCGTCGAAAAGGCAATCCTCTTGCCGTCAGGCGACCAGTCCGGCGTGGCCGCCGATAATGCTGGTGGTGTAATACGGCGTTGACTTGATACGGAATTACCGCGGAGATAAAGCGCGCACCCGATCCCTTCTATGCCAGTGCCTTGAAATTCGAGCGATCCGCTAGCAGAGTACTTTGGGCGCCACTCCCCAATCCCAAGCTCGTATTTAGTAATCGCGGTCAGCCCCCCGCCGGTCACATTTATCTGATAAAGCGCACAAGTTTCTGGCAGATCCGGCCGGCAACGTGTGAAAATCACCGCGCTCCCGTCCGGGGTGAAGCTCGGCCCCTCGTTGTGGAAGTCAGCCTCTGCCAGAAGCGCATGCTGATTACGGCCATCCGCGTCCATCAGCCAGAGCTCGAAACGGAAATCAGCGGAGCTGGATTCATTGAACACGATCTGCTTTCCATCAGGTGACCAAGATTCCCAGAATGCAAACCTATCGGGGCCGAGGTTAGTAAGCTGTCTGACATCGCTGCCGTCCGAATTCATCGTAAAAATATCCGGGAACTGCACAAATGCGATGCGACCATTCTTCCCCGAGAAGGTGGCGTTAGCTTGGCCCAGTCCTAGGATCAGAAACGTAATTAGGGTCAAAGAAGCTAAGAGATTGGTTCTGGCGTTCATATTTCTTCCTCCGCTTTAGGCCACTTGGCAGGTGGGGAAAACCTGGAGTGCGAAGTCCCCGGCTATGTAGCGCATTAACAGTTGGTCATTTCTGGCTGTGTCTTGCGGCAGATCATGCTCAGCAGCCGTAGCTACGTCAAACCCACTTCTGCTGAATTTTTCGTGAACCAGGAACCAGAGCAGATTGTTCGGGTTACGCGAGATGGTGAACTTCTCTCCTTGGGCTTGAAGAAGTGCTAGACTTCCCGGAACGCGCGGGGGGTTAAGGGTGTGGCAGTTGCAGGCCAGCGGCAAGGCAGACTCTCTTTCGGGACCTTCGAAGTGGACTGCGAGTCCGGCGAACTATTTAAGCGCGGTTCGCTGCTCCATCTTCAAGAGAAACCCCTTCAACTTCTTTTCCTCCTTCTGGAGCATCCCGGAGAGATCGTCTTACGAGAGGACTTGCAGCGTCGACTGTGGCCCAATGGTACTTACGTCGACTTTGACAAGAACCTGAACACTGCCGTGAAGAAGTTGCGCTATGCACTCGGGGATTCACCAGACAAACCTGTTTTCATTGAAACGATACCCCGCCGAGGGTACCGGTTTATTGCTCCTGTTTCCGGCAAAGGAATTGGGCTGGGTGATCTTCCAGCTGGTGGGACGGCAGTTCCCGCTTCGACTGGCGCGCAAGAGTATAGCGACGGCCGGGCGGAAACGAGTTTTCACTCCAGCAATCAGCCGGCCCGCAGCCGAAAATTTTGGTACTCGTTGTTCGTTGCCCTTCCCTTGGTTTCTTCGCTAGTTCTGATCAAATACAACAAGTTCTCTCGCCCGCCCATCGTCGATCTCCAGAACGTGGAAGTGACGGAATTAACAAACAATGGGAAGGTTCGTCAGATGGCGATATCTCCCGACGGACTGCGTTTGGCCTATGCCAGGGATGAAGGATTGGAGCAGAGCCTCTGGCTCAAGCGAATAGATTCTGGAAACGAAACGCAACTTCTCACGGCCGACACCGTAAACTTCAGCGGCATGGAATTCTCTCCTGATGAGCATTTTCTCTATTTTGTGCGCTCGGAGAAAACCAATCCAGTCTTCGGCTATCTGTGCAGAATTCCAACAGAGGGAGGAACTGTCGAACAATTAATCCGGGATGCAGATACTGCGGTCAGCTTCTCGCCCGATGCTAAGCAGTTGGTGTACACCCGCGGATATCCACGTCGCAAAATCTCTGAAGTACGCGTCGCAAATGTCGATGGAAGTGGTGATCACCTGCTCGCCACAGTCGCAGGAAATGAGGTTTTTGACAGCGGGCCTACGTGGTCGCCGAGGAACGACAGCATAGCGGTTTCCGCGCATCTGACCGGACAAGCGCGTCGGTTCGCTCTGTATCTCATTTCCCTGTCGAAGGCAACCCAGACTGAACTGTACAGCTCTGAGGGCGCGATTGGACGTCCGCTCTGGATCGACGGCGGCCGGGAACTTTTAGTCACCTTAGAAGACCTCAACTCGCATAGGGGACAGCTTTGGACAGTTTCCACTTCGTCAGGAGAAGCACGCCGCGTCACCAACGATCTGACTGATTACGACTCAGCAGTTGATTTGACCCGAGACGGCAAGCGACTCGCGGTAATCGCGAATGGAGCGGTGTCGAATTTGTGGATCGCTAGAGCCACGGATCTCCTTCACCCCTCCCAAGTCACATCCGGAGAGCCGACTTTGTACCAGGCGCGCGAGCTTTCGGACGGAAGATTGATAGCCATAGGTGGGAGCGCTTGGATCATGAATGGGGACGGTACTAACTTAATACCTGTCAGGTCCCTGAGTAATCCGGAATGGATTGAGCCATGCGGGCGTTTTCTGCTGGCTGTGACGAGTAAGAATGGCCAGAAAATCTTAACCAGAGAGGCAGTTGACGGTTCGAACGAAACGGCGTTAACCAGTGGAGACATTTTGTCTCCTGCCTGTTCTCCGGACGCAGAGTTTGCCTATTACATGAACGGCGTTCATCCCCAAAAAATCCGCAAAATCTCCCTGGTCGACGGATCGATTTCGGAAATCGCCGACGTACTAGGTGACACATTGTTTGGGAACATCGTCGTTTCCCCCGACGGCAAGTACCTTGCGTATCCCTATCAGCAGTACTCTCCTCCCGTTGTGGCGCTGGCGGTGATTCCGTCCACCGGAGGCACCGCCACCCAAGAATTCCAGGTTCCTGGTTTCCTGGGAACGCTCCGATGGTCGCCGGACGGAAAGGCTTTACACTACGTGCTCACGAGCAACGGTGCGTCCAATATCTGGGAGCAATCATTGAGCACCTTGAAACCAAGAAAGCTCACTCACTTCAATTCCGGCGAGATATTTGATTTCAGCTGGACCGCTGACCACGAGCATCTGTTAATGACGCTCGGACAATCGAAGCGCGATGTCATTTTGCTGAGCCATCTTCGCGAGTAGCCCTTTTTGCCATGTCAGACTCCCGGATCATCGGGCCTATACCTGTCACCCAAGTCGACCTCAGCGGGAGGCGGCTAACGGCAACTTCACGAGGATGAAGGGCAAGGGCGGTACGACCCAACGAACTTTTTCCGTGTGAACCAGAACATCACCCCAGCAAGTTAGGTTCTGTTGAGACCGGAGAGTGACGGCGCGGGGCGGGAATCGAAGAACGGGTTACCGCTTTTCGGATTTCACACCGGTCCGTGGGTCGATCTGCATTATGTGACATACGTTCATCAACTGTGCCAGCGTCGTTTCGATGTGCAATTTTGGAATCGCATCCACCAACATCCTATAGGCCAACCGCACTTTTATTCTCGCTTGCGCTTCTACAGCTATCGCCCATGCTCAGATCTACGACAATACGATCCACGAAAACCTCGACGGCCCTTCCTCGCTCTCGATGAAATCGCCGAGAATGTTCCTTTCTGCGGGACAGCATGTCGCGTCATTCACTTCTGAATATACGAATTTGAATGCAAGCCCATCAATGCAACTGCCCCGTTCTATGATGTGCCCCCGGCAACCGGACTGGCGGGATCGTTCCTTGCAACGATTCCACTCAATAATCTTCCGGTCGGTCAGTTTCAATTCCGGCGGCAGAGGCTGAGCTGAAAAGCCCAGGGAAGGCCTGCGACAACATGCGATCGAGATAGGATCGCCTGGAACCGCAAGTCGGCGGCATCGAATTTCTGTGGCGTTAGAGCGCTCTCTTTAGGTAAAAGCCGATATCCGTCGTCATAAGCGACATTGGAGCCGATAGGGAGAATCTTGTCGAGATTCTGCGATAGGCGGTGGACTGCGCCTGCAGGATCGCGTTTAATGAAAAGCGGTCTTCAGCGATGACCCGGGACAATTGCCTGCTCTCAGACCGCCTTGAAATCTCTCGCGGCCATCGCGAGGACTATTGCAATTTACAAAGATTTTGGATGTCAGCTGCGATGGTCGAGGCTCCATCGGTCACAGATGGAATAGGGTGAGGAGCATCGCTGACGCAGGCTTGCGATTTGGAAGTATTGGTAACTGAATTTACCCACAAAAGCGCTTGTTCAACAGCGGTGGAATTGTCCTGCCCGCCCAAGAGGACATTCACGCGTGTCTTTGCGAATGTTGGTGGTATTCCTCCCAGGATGCTGTCCGACAGTAACAGCCCGTTCGGTGGTGTAATGCCGTTCACAGCATTCGAACAAACGGGCTCAGAGTAGGCGGTGTCAATGATTTTTGCCTCATCCGGCGTATAACATACGGAAAGATTCTGCGCGGGACCACCTGCGTTACAGGTAAATTGCTGTTTTTCACACGCTACATTTGAAGCGGGCAAACATCCCTGGTCGAGACGTGACATCGGAGGGCCGCTCGTATCCTCAACCATTGAGAAAATAGAATTCATTCCATAGTCGGTCAATGCATATCCAATCGCACCCGCACCACCGCTGTTGCCGGTAGCGCAAAGTGGAGCACTGGTATTTGACTTATGGATGTTTTGGTAGACCCATTGTGCGACCGTGGCGTAACGGCAGGCCAATTTGCGAACGCCTCCGGGGCCTGTCAGCCAACCACTCGGCTGTTGAGCGAACGGCGATCCAAATGTTACCTGCACCGTTGCGTACCCCGCATTCAGCACAGACTGGACAACCGTCAGGCCGCCGTTCGTGCTTCCTTCAACGAACAGGGGGTCGTTGTCATACAGCGCGGCCCCGCCGGTGCCGGTACCAAACAGTACGGTTCCTACGGGCGTCGAAACCGGTTGATTAACCTTCAAATAGGCCGAGAAGTCGGCAACTCCAGGGCATGATGTGTCGATCCGATAGCAACTTGCCCCCGTGAGCCCTCCGGAGAAGGTTGGGCAAGTAATCGCCGTTCCTGTAGCGCTACCCAACGGATCGCTCTGCGCGATCGTGAAGCTCGACGTGGTGTAAACGTTTGCATCCGCTTGGGACGTCGCCGTGACCGACACACTCAGCGGAAATGTCCCAGAAGTGGGAGCGATGTAGAGACCGGTGGAATCGATCGTTCCACCACCTGGCGTCGCCACCGTCCAATTCACACCTTGATTGTCGGAGGCACCGGCTACCGTGGCATTGAACTGCCAGTTCGCTCCGGCTCCAAGCTCGAACGGAATGGCGGTGATAGTCACGACTCCGTGTTGGCCATTCTGCGTGACCGTAAAACTTGTCGACGTGGTATCGGCGGGGGCAGCTTGGTACGTTGCGGTAACAGTTACACTCATGGGGAAGGTCCCAGAGGTGGGGGCGACATACAGGCCGGTGGCGTCAATGCTGCCGCCATTCGGAGTCGGAACTGCCCAAGTAACACCTGGGTCACCCGATATACCTACGACGGTTGCCATAAACTGGAAGGTCGTTCCAGCCAGAACTTGTGAAGGCTTAGAAACGATGCTGACAATCGCCTGTTTGTTTCCTGCAGCGCCATTCGACGCATTTGGGGACGAACCCCCGCACCCTGCAAGGATGAGAACGAAGAATGCGAGAACCGTCGAAATGACCGAAACCCTACGGCCTCGCATTCCTACAAGCTTGCTAACGAGAATAAGCTCGCCATCGGATCGGACGTCTCGTCCAAGCAGTCCCAATGAATTCTCTTGAATCGTTGGAAAAGAAATTGGAATGAAGGCTAACAAGCCACCGAATCTGTCCATGTGACTGTGCCTCGCCTCCTAATGGCTGGTTCAACAAAACAATCGTTTGGTAGGACTACCTACCAACTCCAATCGTTAGTCGAGTTAACTTTCGACAAGGTTGCCGTCCGCAGTGCATTTCCGTTAACGACAACGGCAGTTCTACAAGGTTCACCGTAATACCTATTCATGCTTCGCCTTAGTGCCGAAGGTAGCTATGCCGTTCGTCGGAGCGAGTCTGCAGAAATTCATTTAGGTGACAATGAATCTACGGGCGGATCCAGAAAAGAATTCTGAATGGCGAGACCGCCGTGGCAATCGCCGGGGTTATTTGTACGGAAGCGTACAATGAAGAATTGTGGAAGCACCAAGGACGACGACGACTAAGCACCGTGCCTAACTCACAACCCTCTCCCGCGGGAGAGGGTTTTTGTTCCTCAAGAGAGACTATTGCTCCAGAAGCGCTAGTCATCTCTGTAAAAGCTTTCCTTCAGGTAATATTAACGTCCCCTTCACATATCCTTAACAAGCCAGGCATCTACTCACTTTTGGTTCTTAAAATTTCGAGGAGATTGCCGTGAACCCTAAGAATTTCGTGTTGACTCTGATTTGTATTTTATGTACCGGGTCGATCGTTTTTGCAGCATCTACGCCGAGTCACGAACATGCCCAACATGTACTGCTGATTAGTGTGGACGGTCTGCATGCGCTCGACGTTTCGAACTTCATCGCAGGTCATCCCAGTTCGGCAATGGCGGAATTAGCCAGTCATGGCGTAACGTATAGCAACGTGCGTACCCCGGCGAATTCAGATTCGTTTCCTGGCCTTTTGGCGCTGGTCACGGGAGGCTCGCCTGTCAGCCATGGGCTGTTTTATGACGTCAGCTACGATCGGACCATATTCGATCCGACAAACACGACTTGCAGTGGGTCGCCTGGCAACAGCATGATCTTCGATGAAACTATCGATTTGTACAACGCCAGCGGCCTATCCCTTAATCGAATTGATCCGACCAAGCTGCCGAGACACATCGATGCCCAAGGTCATTGTGTCCCGTTTTTTCCACACAATGCTCTGAGGACGAACACACTCTTCGAAGTAGTGAAAGAGAATGGTGGATACACGGCTTGGGCCGACAAGCACCCGGCATACGACCTGGTAAACGGTCCGTCGGGCAATGGAGTCGACGATCTTTACACTCCAGAAATTACAAATGCCGATGGCTTCGACGCTACCCTGAGCGTCGTATGTACCGTGGAAAACGACGAGAAGAAGGTGAAGGCTATTGTTAACCAGATCCACGGGTTGAAGCACGATGGTTCCCCAGCAGGTGTTGTGCCGATGGTCTTCGGAATGAACTTTCAGGCAGTGAGCGTGGGTCAGAAACTCGCGAATGACAATTCGGACGGAAGTTGTGCCGACGACTCGACGTTTACTGGGCAGGCCGGAGGCTATGTCGATGGCGAAGGTACACCTACGCCCATACTTAGCTATGCTCTTAGAAAAACGGATGAGTCTTTGGAGAGAATGATCCGTGCCCTCAAAGAACAAGGACTCTATGAATCGACTCTGTTCGTAGTCACGTCAAAGCACGGTCAGTCCCCGATCAACCCGGTGAAGGTAAACAAACCGGGCCACTTCGCGGACTTGGTGGCCACTCTGCCGGATGCTGGAACGAATCCCGGGGCGATTGCCATTGCCAAAGCGGCGGCCTGCACCACTGGCGCATGTGGATTAGTCCAGGACGACGACATCGCGCTGATTTGGCTTGGAGATCAGAACCAGACGAAAGCGGCAACAGACTACTTGAATAGCAACGCAAACGCGCTATTCATCGAGGAGGTTATGGCCGGAGCAGAAATCAAACTGAAGTTCAACGGTCCTGCGGTCGATAGCCGCACTCCTGACATAATCGTTCAACCTGTCTACGGCACGATCTACACGACGTCAACAAAGAAGAATGCGGAACACGGAGGATTCAGCTTCGGAGACACAAACGTAAGCCTCATCGTTTCGAAGCCTGGAATGAAAGCCGGCACGTTGAAGA
Source organism: uncultured Acidobacteriota bacterium (assembly GCA_963712365.1). GTDB lineage: Bacteria > Acidobacteriota > Terriglobia > Terriglobales > Acidobacteriaceae > Sulfotelmatobacter. The sequence goes on along the minus strand of CAVQHO010000011.1, from coordinate 499,001 downwards.
CTCCGCTGACTAGCGCTCAAGTCGCGCCCACTATTCTACAATCCTTGGGAATCGACACGAAATTACTACGTTCTGTTCGTGTTGAGGAGACCCCCGTTCTCCCGGGACTGTTCGAATAGGACCATTCTTAGGTGGTTTTTTGGATCGTGAAGCATCTTGAAGACGCACTCTTCAAGATGCTTTTCCTATCAGGCTACCTGCCTCCGTCATCAAAGATCGAGCACTCTCAACAGTGCAGACCACAAGGTGATGTCGAAGTTAGATTCCTGCGAAACGCCAACAACCGACCAATTGAATCCCCAAAGATATCTGGGGACCCCGGTTTCTTCTATTCATGCGCCGATGCTCGCAAGCGAACGCGAAGCTAGCCAGACACAAAGTAAGAAATTTAGCGTTGAGCGGATTGGGTCGGAGGGACGTTTATCTTAACCGAGTCGGGCTGAGACCAGCGAGCCTTTCCGGTGCTCAAATCCAAACGATTCATCGTGACAGTGGCCTGCTGTTGATCAACCTCAACTAGGAGATAGTGGTAATTGATCTCTTTGCTCTGGAAAAGATCGTTGGGATTCCGCTCAATTGGATATGCGTGTGCCGCTCCCCCGCCTGTGACAAAGTATGTGACGCCACCATGCTCGTGACGTTCGTAGTTGTGAACGTGCCCAGAAAATACCACGATGCGAAAACGAGCCAGAGACTGGCGCCGTTCGAGTTCCTTTGCCAAAGCTAGCTCCGTGGTCCTCGCTGAGTGCCCACCACCAAATTTCTTGTCATCTGAAGAGCTCGTATATGGCGGATGGTGATCCATCACAAAGACGAATTGCACATCTGGCGGAACGTGATCCAGTTCGTTGGCGAGCCACTGACCTTGAGGGCCGACCAGCTCATCGAGAGCGCTATCAAGGACCAGGATCAGGGCATTGGAAGCTCGGACTGAGTAATATCGACTGTCATGCAAATCGGGAAAGCGCCGAAAATAGTTTTGCAAGGCAATTTTCAAATCGCCGTGCAGATCGTGATTGCCCAGAGCAGGATAAATTGGAATCTTCTTGTCGCGCCAGACCTTCGTTTCCGTGTCCCAGACGTCCCAATCCCTCGCATCAAACCCGTTATAGACGATATCTCCCGTGAAACACACAAATCCCGGATTGATGTTAGCGATAGCCTGAACTAAAGCCACTCTAACCGCAGGGTTAGCCGCTTCCCTATCTTCAACATCGTGGAAACGTGTGTCACCATATGCCACGAAGCGAAACGGAGTTGCTATTTCTAGATGAAGATCCGCCGGACCTTTCTGCGCTGCCGATTTACGAGAGCAAGATACCAACGCGAGCAGTATCGCGAACGCCACAAAGAGGCGTCCCACACGATGAACGCTCCGATACTGCGACTTGGTTTGACTAAAGCTCAACATGGGCAATGCCTATTTCCCAACAACGAGCACTTCGAATTGGCCATTTTCCGCAGTCGACAGAAAAAGTCGATGCGTGCGGGAGTCGAGAGCCAGCGTCTTTGCACGGGGCAGAGTTTTCACGGTTTCTACCAATGAATACTTGTCCGCGCTGTCTTGGTGAATGACTGAAATCGTGCCTTCGCCATTCGAGTTGAAAATGAGCTTGCTTTCCGGATCGAAAGCCGTGGCATCTACGTGATCTCCAATGGGTACTGTCGTTATGACCTGCCCCGTATCGGCGTTCATTACCGCCATCACCTTGCTTCGACATCCGAGAAACAGACGGCGGTTGGCTCGATCCATAGCCATGCTACTCGGTGACGCGCAAGGAGCGGTCGGCCAACGCTGTTCAACTTTAAGCTCACGAGAATTGATTTTAACGACAACACTCTCTTCTTCGAGATTATCGAAAACGAATCCCCGGCCATCGGCCACTGCGAATTCTGGTCCTCCATCGAGGTTGACGGTTCCCATCACCTTGCCCGTCGCGGCGTCGATCGCCGTAGCGCTATTGCTTCCGCCGTTGAAAGCAAACACCTTCGATGTAGCCGGATCGAAAATGATTGCATCGGGCTTTTGGCCGGTGGGCACCTCCGAGATGGCTTTCAAGGTATTCAAATCGAAAATCGTGACGGTGGCTGCTTGTCCGTTACTGACAAATCCCCGCCCGAGTTCTGCCGCGATGGCTATTCCGTGCACTCCGGGTGTGTTTGGAAGGCTGCCCATCAACTTTAGAGAGTCGGTGTCTAACACCTCTACCTGCGTTCCGTGAGAAACGTAGAGACGGTGTGCCTGCTCATCCACAGTCAGATAGTCCCCATTTCCTTGGCCGGCAATCGGAATTTTCTTGAGAACCGAATAACCTCCCAGTTCTGACCTCTGAGCTGAGCTGAGGTGGGGAAAAACGAAAACAACAATCGTTAACCGAAGCAAACTCCGCAACTTCAGCAAGTATGAGCCATTTATGAACCGAACCTTTCTCAACGCGGTGATTCATTGCCGTCCATCGACCTTAGTGACGCTAGGTGAAATTTTCCTGAATGTCAGACGAGCGGCTCGGTTCGCCTCCTGAGTTCTCAACAGCAACTGGAAATCGCCGAGCTTACTCTGGGCGTGGCTGCCAGCGAAATCCGAGCGCATAGGTGGGCTTGTAGAATTCGCGTTGAACTACATATTGTGGGCTGCCATTGTAAAAGCCGAAGACTTCATTGGTGAGATTCAGTCCGTAGACGATCGTGTCGAGGTTTTTATAAATGCGGTAGCTTGCCTGCACATCGACCTGGAAATGCGGATAAAGATAGTTGTCGCCCGCCGGGCCCTTGGGACCGAAAGCAGTCCCATCAGTGTATTGGTAACCGAAAATGCTGGGACCGTTGTAAGAAAGACCCAGTCGAGAGGACAGTCGTCCACGATCGTAAGTAGGGCTGATGTTCCATGTGTTCGGAGCGTGGCGCAACAGAGCCGGATGGTCTGATCGACCGGCTAGACCACGCGCTTGTGAAGCCGTGTAGCTGTAGTTCGCGGAGATACCAATTCCACTCAGAGGCCCGGGAAGAAATCCCAGATGCTGGATGTAAGCAACCTCAAATCCTAGTACATAGGCGCTACCTGCGTTTCCAGGTTCTTGAACAAAGAAACCGGAATAGGGTCCGGAGGTCGCTTTAAACACCGTCTGCACAATTGGGTCTGCGAGATCTTTGTAAAAAAAACCCGCCTGAAGCATCCCCACTGGCTTCAGGTATTGCTCATAAAGTAGATCGTAGTTGTTTGCGTATTCAGCTTTAAGGCCGGGATTGCCGATCGACCAGGTGTTGACTCCGTCGAACGAAACGGCCGTGGTCAAGTCTTGGGGATCTGGTCGCGCCAGTCCGCGACCGTAAACGGCCCGCAAGCCGGAATTCTGAGTTAGGCGCATTCTCAACGACGCACTTGGGAGCACGTCCACATAGGAACCGTTGCCGCGCACTGAGTACGAATTAGTGTCGTCATCGAAGCTCAGAGTGTCGATCTGCGTCCCCTCAATTCGAACGCCCGCAATCAGGCGGAATCGTCCGAAATCGACTGTGTTCATCAGATAGCCAGCCGACACACGCTCCACAAGGTCGAAGTTTCCGTCGTTGGTATACGGTGATCCCAGACTTGTCGTGAACGCATTCGGGTTGGAGTTGAGGTATCGGGTGATTCCGGCGAAGTCGGCAGTCGGTCCAAACGGATACTTACCGTCATAGTAGTTGTTGTTTCGGAAACTGCCGATGAACTGCGTCATGGGCAGCGTTCCATTTGGGGTGAACGCATCGGAAAAAGAGTCATCAAACTTGTGGGCGTTGCGAACTTTGCCCCCGATCTCAAGTGTGGCCGGATGCGATCCTAAGTGATAACTCCTCCCGTACGACGCCGATCCAAGGAGATTTAGTTGCGCCGTTTGGCCGTGCGATGTATCGATCTCTGCAAGGGCAAAGTTTGTGGGATCGTACGCCTCGGAGAAGCAACCGGGGCTCCACTGCGGAAGATTTGGATTCGTAGCCGGAACCGACGCACAATTTCCTCCGGAGCCCGTGTAGGAAAAATCCGCACCCGGATTGCCGGCGGAGTCTATCTGGCGGGACCGGGCTACCGATGCGTCCCATGCCAGCCATGAGCGGCTGAATAAATGGTGACCGCCTATGACGAGATTGGAGATTGCATAGTCGGGACGACGGGCGGAGGTGCCGTATCCTGGCACGTCTCCCGCGTTGAGACTGTAGACCCACCGATCACCATAATCCTTAAAGTCCGAGTACAAGCCTCGAATGTAAATTCCCGATGCTTCCCCGAGTTTGTAGTCGGCGCTGCCCCCCATCCCCCACCGATAGCGGTTATATCGGTATTCGCGAATATCCATGTTGGTGTAAGACGGAGTCAAACTGCCAGCGTCAGGAACTGGTTCTATGTCGTCAATGCCGCGACCGTTGTAGTCGTAGGTTCCTCCGAGCAGGATGCCGAAGCGCCTGCTTGCGCCGAGCCGGCGGCCGAATGTGCCCGAAAACTGGTCCATCGCGCGTCCCGTCTGAATCGGCGTGTACCCCCCAAGAGCGCTTAGTGAAATCGTAGGCTCATCTCCGGCAGTCTTGGTTCTTAGATTCACAGATCCGCCGATACCGTCTCCGTCCTGGTTTGCTTGCAGGGTCTTGCTGATTTCGACTGACTCGATGATGTCAGCCGGGATCGTGTCGAGCTTGATCTGGCGGACTCCTCCTTCTGGCGATGGAACGTTGATGCCATCGATCGTAAGGTTAGTCAGGCGAGGCTCGGTTCCGCGAATTTGAACGTATTTCCCTTCCCCTTCATCCCTTTCCAGTGTGACGCTTGGAAGACGGCCGACTGCGTCAGCCACATTTTCGTTCGGAAGACTGGTGATGACTTCGGAGGGCAGGACCTGCAGGATGTTGTCGGCGGTGCGCTCGCGGTTAATCGCTTCGGCTTCACCATGAGCGCGACCGGCGGAGACTGTTATTTCCTCAATCTTGGAAGCGATTTTCAGAACTACGTCGAGATGCGCTGTCTGCCCGGCAGAGACTTCGACGTGCTCGGTGAAGGGTGTAAAACCTACGTAGTCGACCGTCACCGTGCAACTTCCTGGTGGAACATCTTGCACCGAAAACTCGCCAAGGCCGTTGGTGACGGCGGATACCGCCTTCGGCTCGACTTTAACTTCTGCGCCCGGCAGTACACTTCCGCTCGAGTCAAGAACCCGGCCGACGATCATTCCTCGACCGCTTTGGGCGACCAGCATGCCAGGAGAAAGGCTCGCCGTGAGTCCAGCTAGTAGAAGAATTGTGAACAGTCGGAGTTTCATGATTTTCTTTTTCTCCCTGATCCTTGACTGGGCTGAAACGCCGCGCGGATGCAGACGCCGAGCCTCATGTATGCGTGGCGTTTCTAGCTGAGATTTGCGCTAGTACGGAACAAGGCGGATTTTATGAAGGCGAGATGAAGCGTTTGTGAACATCAAGTTAATGTTTTTTCAGGTTTGTTTACGAATATCGAATCAGCAAAGCATCGCGAGTCTGTCCCGCACCACAAAATCAGCCAACGACAAACGTTTATTCGAATCGACCCGTCTGGCCTGCGAGTCGCGGAATAGGCGACAGCCGTACCAGTTCACGGACGACAGCGACGCCGCTTCCCACATCTGTACCTGCATGAGGACCCTTTGATCTGCGCTCCGGACGGCATCCGTCCACCGATTTCGCGAAACCACAACGACAAGACCGATGTCTGCCTACTACTGCCTATCCCCGATGGAATCTGCGAGCGACGCCAAATAAAGTAATCACAGGGACATCGGCAACAGGTTCAGGAGGTTGGAAGCATGATGGCGAGACTGGAAGGGCAAACCAATGACGTTGCTGGCACTTTTTTGGGGGCAGAGTTTTGGCGGCCAGGCGTAAACATTTCCGGAAGAGTGTTACGGAAGTTCGAGAGCGCCAACGGTCTATGCTATGCGCTGGATTTATCGGAACCGGTGCAGGTGAACGGTCTCGAAACGTCTGAAGTGGCCTTAGGCAATTTGACCGGACTCAAAATGGCAATGCAGGCGGCTGGTGTCAACGAACTTCAAGTTGGGGACGAAATCGAACTGCACTGCACGGCACTACAGCCAACCTCCAAAGGAAATGACCGGATAGATTTCAGGATAGAGATCCAACGGCCGGATGCTGACCATACGGAGCCGTGACTGACTCTCTGACCTGAGACCCCTATTGGAATACAGAAACGCAAAATGATCAGTCCAACCGCGCTGTCAGCGAACGCATCTCTATAACCGAATGGTCAACACGAGGAGAATTAGATGAAATCCCGAGCTGCCGTATTAGTAGTTTGTGCCTTCTTCATCCTGAGTTTGTTTGCCATGGGATCAGACGTGAAGCTGACTGCCGATCCTAGTGTGCCTGCGGCCGCGGGGAAAGCGCATGTCAGTAAAGACAAGAATGGAAACTTGCGCCTCAAAATCGAGGTGAATCACTTGGCTAAGCCGGGTGCTCTGACTCCCGCGAAAGAGACTTATGTAGTGTGGACACAATCCCGGGGGAAGGAGCCCCAGAACCAGGGGGTTCTGAAAGTAAACGATCACCTCGAAGGACAATTCGAGAGCACTGTCTCGAACCAAGACTTCGATGTATTCATTACTGCAGAGGACAGTGCTACTGTCAGTGCGCCATCGCAACCTCAATTACTGAAAGGCACGTTGCAGCCCTGAGGGTGCGGATCGAACCGGCTGATGATCGAAACACCAGCGATTTGCTCTAAACCTAATTTTCGGGATCTGCCGCCCGGCTAAAGCTCGTCCGCCCTCTGCGAAACGATGAACGCGGACCGGCCAGTATCGATGCATAAAACGGCTTCCAGCCTTCTCGGCGATTGGGCAGTCCCTGCTGAGCCGCCCAAAACATTTCTAACGGGAGACGTCCGCCTCAACCTGTTGTAAAGGCAAGGGCGGGGGCTTATCATACCTTTCCGTCTTCTCATCAAGAGTTTTCCGAATCAAGGCAGCATGGTTCCTCAAAATAGCCGGAAGCTGACGACTGATGTCGCAGATCCGCGACATCCATATACTGCCATTTTGGTCCTTGCCGCGCTTCTGCCAGCCATTTTGGCCTTCGGCCTTCTATACAAGGAGAGGATTTCTGTCCCCTATCAAGACGACTATGCCGTGATCCTCGAGTTCGCAAGCGGCTATCAACGGCTACCTTCTCTAGAAGCAAAATTAATACGCGTAGCGACCACTCAAAACAATGATTACAAGCTCGTATTCGTCCACTTGCTTACCGCAGCACAATTAGAAATCGCTGGCCACCTGGATTTCGCAGCCTTAGTCGTCTTCGGCAATTTACTGCTGCTGCCGATCGCGTATCTTCTTTGGCTAACGTATCGAACAGGTCACGGGTCAATGAATGACCAACTCCTCGAATTTCTGCCAATCAGTTTGCTGTTTTTCTCGCTTACGTACTGGGAAACGCTCAATTGGGCAGCACCTGCGCTGCAGAATCTATCAGTTATTCTCTTCAGTTTTCTTGCTATCTATTTTCTGTCTTCAAGAGTTCCTCTTAGTCGGACTCTGCTGCTAGCTGGTTGCGCGTCCGGCATCTTGTCTGCCTTCTCTTCAGCGAATGGATTCCTCGTGGCGCCCATAGGAATGCTGATGCTTGTACGTCGACGAGCTATTGCCGATTCTCTAGTCTGGTGTTTCAGTTTTCTGCTGCCCATTGGCGCCTACCTGTATCACTACGTCCCGTATCATGTGTCCTTTGAGAGGATGCATACGACCTCCTACATCGTCAAGGTGGGATACCTTTTCGCCTTTATGGGATGCGCGATTCCATCTCGCTGGCCCGCGGCCTTGATGGGGATAGCAATCTTTGCCGTTTTTGGTCTCGCTGTCTACTTCCGCTTCGAACAGACCAAACCAGTGACGTTCTACTTCACATTGTGGATTTTGGCTACTGCCGTCCTGGTCGGATGGCTTCGCGGCACCATCGAATCGCGATATAGCATCTATTCGATCCTCTTAATTATTTTTTGTTACTCATTCATCAACCACTTGCTGGCTACTCGCATGAAAGACGTTGGCAGAAAACGTTTCTACACAACTTGCATCTTGCTGACGGTCGGGGTATTGATTGTGGCTGACTACAGTGCACACAATCATTTATCAATGCGGCGTGGGATGATCCTTTCTGGTCTGGACCATTACAAACGCAATCCCGGACGGAACTCTCCGACGATCGATCCGAAAGTAGCGGAATACAAGCCAGACGAACCTGAATTTGAGCGCGCAGTTTTGACCACGGCGATCGAACAGCGAATATACTCGCTTCCTAAATGATCTTGATATCTTCTCAATGACGAAATCGCCGACTTCGGCAGGAGTCTTGCACTGGGACACTAGCTGCGGATTGCAGACTGGCCAACGGTGAGCTATCGAACGCTCTTGTATTCATTCGTCGACGGGCTCGCGATGGGCTCAGACTGCACTTTCTTGTAGTCACCACGACTCAGGTATTTCTCCAACCATAAGTAGAGGCAGATAAATAAGTAACGGCTTCCCATTTCTTGAATTTTGAGCTTAGCGACGCCTGTCCTTCTATTACGCCACGTAATCGGCATGACGGTCCATGAATATCCACGGATGACGGCCTTCAGTGGCATCTCGACGGTTAGGTTGAAGTGGGCGGATAAGAGTGGCTGGCAGCCCTCAATCACTTTTCGCCGATAGGCTTTGAATGCATTGGTAGTGTCATTCAAAGAGACTCTGAACAGGATTCGGATGAATAGATTTGCCATGCGGTTGATCCGCAATTTCAACCACGGATAGTCGATGACGCCGCCGCCCTTCATGAAGCGTGACCCGAAAACGGCATCCCATCCTTCATTAAGCGTGCTCCAGTAGCGGACAACGTCTCGACAATCATCTGATTCGTCGGCCATCATGATCACAACCGCATCGCCACTCATGCTTCGCAGGCCACGCTCTATCGCGCGTCCAAAACCGTGCGGTGGACCATTCATAATTAACCGGGCTTCGGGAACACGCTGGCCGAGAGATGTAACTATCTCAGCGGTCCGATCCGTGCTACCGTCATCGACCACTATAATTTCGTGCTTGATTCCATTCAGTCGCAGCTCCAAATGCAGGTGCTCGACTGTTGACTCGATGCAACCTTCTTCATCTCGCGCCGGAATGACGATCGATAAGAGCTTAAGATCTGGGTCAGCATGGGGTACACAGTTCATGCGCCGCACCGATCGAGCCAATCTGGATTGGCGACGGCGTGATCTGCAATTTCATCGAGAATTTGCTTCAAGCCCATAGAGGGTGCCCAAGACGTGGTAGTACGGGCTTTCTTCGAGTCTAGGATTAGCCAAGGAATATCGTAAGGACGTTCGGACCCGTCGGCAATAGGCTGATGGATGCCGAATCTCGCGTTGCACCACGTCGTCAACTGCGCCAGGGACATGGCATTCGCAATTCCGCCGGATAGATTAAGGATATCGCCGCCGCGGCCGCTGCGCAGCTGAAAATCCACCATCATTGCCAAGTCGCGCGGGTGCAAAGCATCCCGGACCTGATGTCCTTGACCGCCATAGCCCAAGTATCGCAAGGGACGCCTCGTCGAGTGGGCATGCAGCCAGTACGAGAAGATTCCTTGTTCGGCTGTACCAAACTGGCCAGCTCCAGCCATGACTCCACAACGGTTGATCCACACAGGCAGCTGGAACGCTGCGGCGAATTCCTGGGCGAGCTGCTCTGAAGCAATCTTAGTTGCTCCATAAAGGGAGATAGGCGCCTTGTTGCTGAAGGACTCGTCTACACCCGCGCTACTAACGCCGGCGGGAAGGGCTCGTTGTTGGTCAAGAACGAAAGCCGAGCCTTGCACTCGTAGCGGTAATTTCGCTAAGTCTGGGATCGAATAGACACGACTGGTGCTAAGTAATATGAAACCGGCGGACGAATTGCGGCAGTACTCCAACAGATTGATGGTGCCGACCAGATTGTGCTCCAGCAGCTGCCGAACACTGGTCTTGCCGTCACGACCAGCCAAGACACTGGGCTGGGCTGCGGCATCAATTACCCAATTTACGGCGGGAAGAGCTTCCACGTCACTTGGGACTCGGATGTCGCCATGCTGGATCTTTACCCCGAGACGCAGAAGGGGGACCCTATTCGTCTCGCTTCCTGATCTCGCGAGATTGTCGATCCCGACAATTGCGATATCGTCGAATGACTCGATTAGATACCGTGCGAGATGGCTGCCAACGAAGCCACAAATGCCTGATATGAGCACTTTCATGCTAACGCGCTTCGACGAGTCTGGACGACCACGACTCCACAATCTCCGCGATGGTCTGCTTCAGGCTCTTAGTAATATTCCATTCTGGATAGTGAGCTTTCATCTTTCTCAAATCGCTGTAATAACAGATGTGGTCGCCGATACGATTCGTCTCGACATATGTCCAGGCTTGTTTCTGCCCGGAACACTCGGCCGTCAAGGCAAATGCTTCCAGAATCGAGCAAGAATTCTCCAATCCGCCGCCCAGGTTGTAAACCTCGCCTGACCGCGGATTCTTGGCAAATGCGAGCATGAATCTGGCGACATCTTCGGAGTGAATGTTATCGCGGACCTGTTTCCCCTTGTAACCAAAAACCTTGTACTCCTTGTGAGTCAGGTTGCAGCGAACCAGATAGCTAAGGAATCCATGCAGTTCGACACCAGAATGATTAGGCCCGGTCAGACAGCCGCCGCGCAATGCGCAAGTAGGCATTCCGAAATAGCGACCATACTCTTGCACCATCACGTCGGAAGCTACCTTGGATGCACCAAACAACGAGTGCAGCGATTGATCAATTGAAAAGTGCTCGGGAATTCCCGAGCGATATTCAGGATCGGCATAGTCCCAGCGCGTTTCTTTTTCTACGAGAGCCAGCCTGTTCGGCCCATCGCCGTAAACCTTGTTGGTGGACATGTGAATAAAGGGAGACTCCGGCGCCCATCTGCGAGCGGCTTCCAGTAGGTTCATCGTTCCACCAGCATTCGTATCAAAATCATCGAATGCAATTTCGGCGGCACGGTCGTGCGAGGGTTGGGCAGCGGTGTGCACGATCACGGTCGGCCTTGAGCTTTCGACCAAACGAAGGATGGCTTCGCGATCCCTGATGTCGATTGCGTAATGCTGATAACCAGGAATCTCCTGCCGCAATCTCTGCAACGACCAGGAAGTGTCGCCCTCAGGTCCGAAAAAAACTGCTCGTTGATTGTTGTCGACACCTAGCACCGAGTATCCGGCATGATGAAAATGAACACAAACTTCTGAGCCTATCAGTCCGCAAGATCCGGTGACCAATACGCAGTGTTTGCTCATTTGCTTTCAGAGTGCCACATTCCGTGGATCCAGTAGATGATACACAATACACGCTGACGCAATCAGAATAGCGTTTAAGATAGAACGCGCACTTCGACCAAGAACGGCGATTAGCATTGAGTGAAGGTGGGCACATGCAGAGGCACGCACCGCAAGAAGGCGGTCTGGAGAATCGTGCGTGATCGACCAAAACATTGCGTTCACGCTTGATTCTGATCTATGCGAAGCCCGCCGTCAGAACAAAGTAGTAAAGGTGGGTAGCTTTCATATCGCGAAAGTGGGCAGCGTATTCTTCGCGAGCATTGCCTGTGCCACCACACTGTAAAGCCGTCGCAGCAAACAACGCCAACCTTCGATCGGAGAGAACATCATAGGTATAACAGGACACTTCGATTCGGAGACTTGGGCTGACTGGCAGACCCTGCAGGCTCGACAGATCCGGCCCCCGCGAATTTCCGAGGGCAGCCGCGATGATCTGACATTGTCCCGTGGGCGATAAATATTGCGGCAGCCCTTGAAGTATTCGGCGGACGATGTCCAGCCCGTCAGTTCCACCCCCTGCGAAAAGCGGGAGACGTAGATTCGCAGGAGCCGGCACAAACGGCGGGTTGGCACAAATCCTATCGAACCTACCTGCAGCAATGGGCTCAAACAGATCGCCGCAAAGGAATTTGATGTTCTCCCCCAATCCGTTCATTGCTGCGTTAACCCAGAATACTGCCTCGGCGGATGGCTCGAGTTCGACGGCAGTCACAGAGGATGCGGTTCGGGCGGAATACAGAGCCTGTGCACCAACCCCGGCGCAGAGATCAAGCACTGAACCTTCCGTTGGATTCAGCATGCGACTCAGCGCAATGGAGTCTGTACCGTAGTAGAACTTGGCCCGAGAGGACGTGGAATGACAGAAGAGAAATAGACCGAGGTGGTAGACAAGTCGATATTCCCCAGTAGTAAAACAATCTTTAACTCGCCGAAGGATGGCTTCGTGTTCAAGGGCGCTGATGACTTCATCCGAAAGGATGCGACGGACTCGAGAGTACTCGACCGGCTTCCCGAGGCTTAGAAGCTGAAAGAGGATTTGCTGAGTGCGCATACGTTCTGGATCAGAGTCTGAGGGCGACCGCGAGCCGACTGCTGTCCAAGGAGACAACAACGCGGGCATGCCACAGTCCAACATAAGTTGGCGGAATTGCAGCAGGGCTTGCGATTCTTTCATCAAAAGTTTGGTCCGCGCACTAGAAGATATCAATCCGGCGCCGTAGTCGTCGGTGCGACCTGCTCGTCAACCAGCAAGCGGTTGTGACTCAAATTTCCAGCAATCAGGGGGATGGCGCAGATGATGGCGTGCGCGCGCTTGGTGCCTGGATTCACTCTTTGCGGGTCTAGATCGAGAGCGCGTCTGAAAGCAGCCGCAGCCTGTTCAAATCGAGCCGAGCGCAACAAAGCTTCTCCAAAATTTGCATACACGTTCGGATCATGCTGAGTAAGGTGGGCGGCCAGCTCTAGGCTGCGAACAGCAGTTTTCAGATCCGCTGTATTCTGCTCCAAAGCAAGAGCTCCCAAACCGGCATGCCCTAGATAGCACTGGTCATCTAGTGAGATCATGCCGCGAAAGATAATCGCAGCGTCGTTCATCCGGCCCTGTTGAAACAGCTGCAAGCCGAGATCCGCGAAAGCATGCATATGGACTGATGTGAGTCCAAAATATCTCGCGAGGTCGCCACCGGTCGTGACTATCAAAATGTTAGCGTTTGCCATCTAGACTCGTATCAAGAAAGCGCGTCTCGCGCTTTAGCTGTCAGGTTTTGCTTGTCAGTCACGCACCTCTGCAAGAGGCTGAAGAATCTGGCGCACTCATCCAACATTTTTACCCCTTGGTCCTCAAGAGAACTCTGGTCAGCGTGGCCTGATTGTGAAAGCTGCTTGTCGACGAGATTGGAAGCATTCTGCTGGTCAGCAACCTGGCCTGGTTGCTGATCACCAACCAACGAGGTGAGCTGATGTAAAACACTCTGCTTATAACCCACAAGCTCGTTGAAAGCGCCAACCGCTTCTTTCAAGGCGTGCATCATGTTTTCACTCGGAACTGTCGGCGTAGAAAACGGTGAAATCCGAGCAACAACAGAATTCGTCGAGGAACGTCCCAGAGCGATTTGTTGCGATTGCGTCAGGCCATCAAACGCATCCATAAGGTCGGTCGCAATAGAAGCATGTGGCTTCGTTTCGCCTGCTCCGGTGGCGGGCGCGCTCGCGGCGATATCCCGCGCGAGGCTTGAGGCGAACTGCGATACGGGAACGTCACCAAAACTTTGCATGACGGTTTTTCTTACTTGGTTGCCCAAGAACGTAGCGAACGAACTGCTGGCTTCAGACGGCCGGTCATCTGGGATGGTCGGCTCCGACGAAACGACGAGTCTGCGCTCGCGACTTTCGGGTGTCAAGGAGTACTTCGTTGCCAAATCCGTCTTGAGATTGTGCAATCATCCGTGGGCGTTTCGCCAAGCCCTCTTCGCATTGAGAAGGCACGGTGGCTCTTCGTTCGGGGCACCAACCGGCAGCGTGCAGGAAATTGCCTAACCGAAGTCGGGCAAGCTGCTTTTAACTCTGGCAATTTCCATTCCAGCGCGCCCAGCGCGGCGACCGGAATGCCGCGCCTGACACAGGGTTTGTGCTTGACACCTTGGAAGTCTAAGTCGACAATGGCCGTCGGCTGTTTTTGTAGTCTTCCCCCATGTAGAAGCAGCCGCAGCAGTCGTAGTGGAAGCCGGTTTTGCCGGCCCGAAAGATCCCGCAAACAATTAAAACTTAAGGCGATTCCGCGACTGCTCGCGGGCGAACGGAGAATCGGTATGCGCAGGAAACTGTGGTTCTGTTGCGTGTTGGCGTTAGTTTGTTTTCCAGTTCTAATCGTAGTGCCGACATTTGCACAGTCATTCGATTTTCCTGTTGGAGGATTTACGTCCAGCAATGTCTGCGCGAATAGTGCAACGCCGCCGCCTGCATGTCAGGTCCTCACCAATGGCTCTCCTGCCCAACCCCAGGTCACAAGCGGCGGAGTTTTGCGATTGACGTCCGCAACCCAAAATCAGCACGGTTCCGCTTGGTTCAAGATTCAACAACCGCTCTCGACCGGTTTCACGACTGCGTTCCAGTTTCAGATTTCAAAGACAAACTCCTGCTCGCAATGCTCTTTTCCTGCGGATGGCCTTGCCCTTGTGATTCAAAATGATCCCGCGGGAACGGGAGCTCTTGGCTACACCGGGAATGGTCAGAATCTGGCCTACGGGAACAACGACATCTCGACTGCGAGCGGAGCGGGCAACGCGATCCTGAACAGCCTGGCCATCGAACTCGATTCTCACCAGAACTCGGATTTCGGCGATCCTAACGGGAATCACGTTGCGGTGCAAAGCTGCGGCCCGATCAACGGCAACGGGCTTTCCCCAAACAGCGCAGACCACAATTACATCTGTCCTAGCGGAAGTCCGGCGAAGCTCGCTCTGAAGAGCCTGCCCTCCGGCCTTTCTCTGACGGATTCTCTGACCCACACGATCACCGTCAATTATCTGCCGCCGGGGAATTGCACTTCCAACTGCAACAACCTCAGTGTTTTCTTTGACAGTACCCTCATTTTGCAGACCACACTCGACATCACGCAGCAACTCAATCTGGCGAGTGAAAGCAACGCCTACATAGGATTTACCGCAGCAACAGGGTCGTCGGTGGAGAACAACGACATTGTGAGCTGGACGTTCAGCCAATGGCCACTCTCGCCCATCACAATCAATGAGCCTCTCCAACCCACCGTTACCAACTTCAACTACACCACCGAGTTGACTGCTGCAACGGACTATTCCCAAAGCGGCTTGCCATCGAACGCGTTCCAGGGCGTGTTCATGCAAGGAACGGTGCAGGCGATAACGGATCCAACGTTTTCGGATCTTGTGAGCAACACCCCCTTTCAGGGCAGCACCTGCCAACATCAGGACACAGGTAATGGCCACTTTTCTTGTGTGATCACCACTGATCTCTGCACCACTCCCACAAATTCAACACCCTCGGGCGCGAATTGCCTGACCACCACAAATCCAGTCATCGAGGTTTCGAATACTTACAACCTCGATCCTTCACAGAAACCGATCATCGCCCCTGGCTACGTGATGGGCAAAGACACCGCACTTAACTGTGGAGCAGCCGCCGACAACACGTGCAAGGGACTTCTCAGCATCTTTACCGGGATCAACGGCGACGCCGTTAAAAGTACGGGAGGCACGAAGAACTTCAACTCGATCCTGATTCCGATTCTTGGCAATGTGCAACCCAGTACAAGTATCACGACGTCACCGGCACTGAACAATGGATGGACGAATGGTCCAGTCAGTGTGACCTTCAATAGCATCGATGTAGTGCCGAGCAACAACAACCACCCTCCTTCTTCGCTGCCAACAGTGACGTCGATCAACTATTCGATCACTGGCGCCGATGTTCCGAGCCCGTCGTCGGGCACGATCAATGGAGCTACCGGATCGATCTCGATTCCGGGAAGTGCTGAGGGCACCTCAATCATCACCTACGCAGCAACGGATAGCGTAAGCACCGTCGAAACGTCGGTAACGAATAGCGGCAACAACGTAAGCACGTCCACGCCGACCTTCACAATCAACTTTGATCTCACGGCGCCAACGCTTGCTTGCACTCCGCCAGCGCTTGCGTGGCAAGCAACAGATGTAGCAGTCCCCTGCACTGCGAGTGACAATCAGGGAGGTTCCGGACTGGTTGGGCCGACTTCATTCGCAGTTCAAACAACTGTTCCGGCGGGAACGGAAACGAACAGTGCAACGATCGCGCCCATAATCGTGAAAGATGTCGCGGGAAATAGTTCTGCACCGCAGCCATCGCAAGGATCCTTCGGCCCATTTGAGGTCGACAAAAAGGCTCCAGTCATCACCGCACCAACCATCTCCCCGGCATCACCGATGGCCGGTCAGACTGTCACCGCGTCCTACAGTTGTTCGGATGGAGGGTCAGGAGTGGTGCTGTGCGGTCCTTCTGGGAGTGCACAGATTCCGCCGACAGCGAACACGGGGACGTTGACAACGACCGTAGACAACACTGTTGGAACACACACCTTTACCGTGAATTCGCAGGATCTGGTCGGCAATGCTAGCCCTGCGAGTTCGGTGACCTACACGATCGGAAAAACAGCTCCGAGCGTTACTTGGGCAACTCCGGCGCCAATTACTTATGGGACAGCGCTCAGTTTGGCTCAGCTGAACGCCACGGCAAACGTGCCGGGAACATTTGTATATTCTCCCGCCGCAGGCGCATTTCTCTCGGTGGGAACGCAGACTTTGTCGGTGACCTTCACGCCGATGATTCCGCTACCTATTCCACCGTAACGAAAACCGTGAGTCTCGTGGTCAACAAAGCGACGACCACAACGACGATCACATCGGTCTCTCCGAATCCGGTGCTGCCGAATAACCCGGCGATAATCACTTTCAAAGTGGTCGGATCTACCCAGTTGACGTCGCCCACGGGCACGGTTACGGTAAACGCCAGCACTGGAGAGACCTGCTCAGCATCCACAACAGCTGGTGCTTGCTCGATCATCTTTGCGACCGCCGGGACTCGTACCGTAACTGCGAGCTATCCCGGAGATTCAAACTTCGCAGCAAGTTCAACGGCGACCTCGGTTCAGGTAAACGTGGGTGACTTCTCTATAACCGCGAGCCCCACTTCTCAAACAATTTCGTCTGGTCATAAGGCGGTGTACACCATAACCGTAAGTCCGATAGGCGGTCTTATGGGATCGGTGACGTTGAGTTGCTCGGGCAATCCGAAGAATTCCCAATGTTCGATTTCTCCGTCTGTCATCACCCTGGGAGGAACAGCGAAATCCACCGTAACGATAAGCCCGAATAAGAACTGCTCTCACGGCACGTTCTACCTGACGTTTACCGGGTCGTATGGAAAAGGCACCCTGGTTCACAGCACGACGGTGACGCTTACGGTCAAAGGCGGAGGCGATCACTAGCCAACACTGATCCCGCAGTCCGTATCGAAGAGCCATCATTCTTAATCAAAGAATGACGGAGCAACCATCTGCGTGATGAATTTTGCCGCGCTGTTAATTAGTGAACTGCTTGATCTCGTCGTAGATCGGCTTCAGATCGTAGCGCGCGAGTAAGTGCTCGGCGCCTTGCTCCTTCGCAATTTCATCAAGCAAGCTTTTGGCCTGGAGATATTGGCTTCGTGCGTCCGAAGTGCTTCCGCTGAGCCGGAGGGTCTTGCCGAGTAAAAAATGGATACGGGCTGTCTCGAGCCGTGTCCCAAGTCTCTCGCTTTTTCCGAGATTTCGTTGAAGCTCTTGCCGTGCGGGTACCTGCCCTCCCCCGGCAATCATCGCCTCAGCGAATAACGTAGACGCGAGTACCGAAATATATTTACGGCCCTGCGAATCGGCCTGCTGCATCAACTTTTGCAGATCTGCCGCAGCGGCGCGGGATCTTCCGTCGTTTATCGCCAGGCGATTCGCGTTTAACCTCGATATGAGGGCGAGATCCTTGTCCGACGTGCGTGCGGCCATCCGAACCGCCTGATCATAGGACCCCTTCGCAGATCTGAGGTCACCCTGATAGAAGTACGCGTCGCCCTGACTGTTCAAAATCGATGCGAGTAGAGATTCGTTTTTCAACCCACGCGCCAATTCCTGTGCTTCCAAGATCAGCGGGGCGGACTGCGAGCCCATCCCACCCATGGCAAGCGCATCGGCGAGATCGTTCAGGGCTTCCGCCATATTGGAGCTGCGATCCCCGTTCGCGCGAAGTGTCTTCACGGTCTCTTGCAGTGCTCCAATGGCCGGACCGATCCGGCCCTGAGTCTCGAAGATCAATCCCATGCTTCGCGAGATTGCAGCTGCACCCTGGTTGTCGCCGGACTTCCGGTACAAATCCAACCCGCGCATATACGACTTCATTGCGTCGTCGTACTGACCCAGGGCTGCATATGCTGTTCCCAGGCTTTGCGATGTTTGCGCGATATCTCCTGGAACGTTCAACTTCTCGCGTATTTGCAGCGCCTGCTGCAGATAGGTAAGAGCATCCTCAAATTCGCCTTTCAGCGAATACGCGTTGGCGATGTTATTCAGGCACAAACTCTGGTACGTTTCATCGCCCGCATCGCGTTGTACCTGCAAAGACTCCTTGAATGCCTGCATCGCCTGGTCGGGCTGCCCGCGGTCGAGATAGAAGTTGCCCAAATCGATAAGCGTGTCGCCCGCTTCTTTCTTGGCCCCAATCTCTTTGCGAATCTTCAACGCTTCGTTATAAGAAGCCAGAGCTTTATCGGGTTTGCCCAGCATCAGCTGTACCTGCGCGATCTCTGCCAGACCGGCGGCGACGCCTCGTTTCTGCCCGAGCCTCTGATTGATGGCTAACGCGTCCTGATAATTTCGCAGCGCTTCTGCTGGTTTATTCATCAGCCGATACGCGATGCCGGTCGCTTGCAGGATTAGCGCCTGCTGCTCCTGATTATCCACATCGATGGCAAGATGACGTGCTCGATCCAGTGGATCAAGACCTTGCTGAGGATTTCCTGCCTTGATCTCCACCCGTCCCATCGCCAGTAACGTGTCGATATTTTTTCCATCGGCCTGAAGAACCTTTCCGTAGAACGAACGTGCCTTCTCGAAGTCGCCTGCATCCTCGTAAAGGCTGCCCAGCGCCGATAGCACATCAAGATTGTCTGGGAAGCTTTTCTCCAGATTCTGGTAAGCCGCAATCGCTTTCGGATTGTCGTTTGCGATCCGGGCTCGGCTGGCCTCGATGAAGTACCTCTGAGCCAGCGGAAGTCCCTGGCTCAGTTCGACCGCACGTCGTGCCGACTGCTCCGCTTCGTTGTCATAGCCCAACGCCGAGTAAGCTTCTGCGAGACGAGAGTAGGCTTCGGCAAATTGCTGGTCTTCATTGGTTGCAGACAGCAGACGCTTCTGCGCTTCGAGATTATTTCCTTGACGCAGAAGTTGGAGACCTTCGTTGTAATCCCTTAGCGCTTCAACGGAAGTCGATGTCGGCTTGAAAGATTGCGCTTTCAACTCTTTCACTAAGTCGGGCGTAAGCGACAAGTTTTGCCGAATTAATTCGGCAAGGCGGTCGACAGCACCCGAAATATCCTTCTGACTGGCAGCTTCCGCTTTAACCTGAACGGTACGATTGTGTTTTCGATCCTGCAACGTTGCATCGATTCGGACTTGATCTCCCAAGCGCGTGTAACGGCCCCAGACAAGCGTGTCGGCGTTCGTAAATTCTGCGACGCGTCCCAGAGTCGAAGAGTCCACACTCGCGTTCGAAGTGATTCTCAAATCGTGGAAAACTTGTTGGACTCGATCCGAAGAGACTGTGCGCAGATGGGACGATTGGCCAATATCCGTACTCAACATGTCCGCCAAGCTGGGTCCGAGCCAGTCCAGAGAATCATCGCCAGATGCATTCTGGAAGGGCATCACAGCGAGCGACAAGACCGGGCCCCCGCTTTTCTTAGGCGCAAGCGAGAACAGTGCACTGCGAAAAAAGTATCCGACAATGGCCAGCACTAGCACGGCAAGAACGCCCCCAATCATGGGCCATGGAATTGTTTGCCCCCAAGGTTTGACGTCCGGCATGGAATCCCAGCGTAGCGGCCGCCCGCTTGCCCTGCCACGAATCCATGTCGACTAGCAATTCCTTTGCGCTCTGATAGCGCAGAGTGGGATCACGTTCCATGCACTTACTCACGATGCCGCTCAGCGCGCCCGGAATGGTACTGTCATGATCGCCTACCGGAACGGCCCGTTCCTGTGTGCGCTTGATCAGGCTCGCTAAAACACTCTCCGCCTTGAACGGCATCTTGCCTGTCAGTAGTTCGTATAAGATGAGGCCTGCTGTGAAAATGTCGGAGCGTTGATCCAGATCCTTACCCAGAGCCTGTTCGGGCGACATATACTCCATGGTGCCGACCAGCGCACCGGTCTGGGTCATTCCATCGCCTTCCATGGTGCGGGCGAGTCCGAAGTCCATGACGAGAATCCGGCCACCCGCTTCTTGCATGATGTTCTGCGGTTTCAGATCTCGATGGATGATTCCTACGCTATGTGATGCATCCAGCGCCTCGCAGATTTGCTGCATGATCCGTATGGCTTCTTCGGGAGAGAATTTCTTTTTCTCCTGGATGAGCGATCGGAGATCCCGGCCCTCGACGAACTCCATCGTGATGAACTTCACGCCGTCCGCATCGCCAAGGTCGTAAATCCGGATCACGTTCTTGTGCGTAATCTGGCGGGAAAGCAGGAGTTCCTGTTTGAACCTGGCGAGCATCGACGGGCTCGAAGCCAGTTCTGGACGAATCAGCTTGAGAGCGACGGGGCGGTCAAGTTCACGATCCTGAGCTTTGTAAACGGCACCCATGCCTCCTTCACCGAGAAGCTGGAGAATTTCGTAGCGATGACCCAGAACGTCACCGGGCTCGAGCATTGGCGTTGTGACTTGGGGTCGCGGAGATTGACGGCGCACCGCGGGAGACTGCTTCGACCGCGGAATAACATCCGCCATGGTGGCGTCAGAATCGACAAAAGTTGCGTCGAGATCTGGGGCATTTGCTAAATCGGAAAGCTGTTGAGGTAGGTCGATGAGGGTCGGGCTGTCGGAGTCGAGTGGAGGCGAAGGCGTACTGCCGCTACCACTGGAAAGACCAATGCCAGCCTGGTTTTTGGCGTCTCCCCGAACCGGATCGCCCGGCTTTTTCGGTTGTTCCATGTGTCGCCTGGAGGAGAACGGCTCCCAACGCCCCAACACCGCTCTTGACTGATGTCGAGTATATAACGAGGGGGATTGTTTAGATGAGGTGCATTCTCGGCTAGGAGCTCGCGAATATTGGCGTCAACTTTGGGCGCGTTCGTCTGTTAACGCCCATTACGTTCGATCCTGCTGCGATAAGACCTGTCCATCCTTGGACATCGCGTTCCCGATTTGGACATCTTCAGCGAGGCTTTGGTTATGTGCCATTGCGAGCCTCATTATTTTCACTGTCTTAGTCTGTGTGCGTTGGAGGCAAAGTTGCGATTGGGAAGGCCGTACAGTGGCTGGGGTGCTAGCAATCCCTTGCGCTGAGCGAGGTGCGCATGCAAGGAATACTGCAAGACTTTCGATATGCCCTCCGACAACTCCGTAAGGATCCGATCTTCGCAGCCGTCGCTATTCTGACTTTGGCCTTAGCGGTTGGAGCGAACACTTCGATTTTTTCGGTCGTTCGGGCAGTTCTGCTGAACTCCCTGCCATATCGAGATGTACATCGACTGGTGATGATCTGGGGACGCAACCCCTCCCGCGGCGAGAAGCAATTTCCGGTTTCTGCCGGAGATTTCACCGACTGGAAGCGCCACAACGACGTCTTCGAAGACATGGCCTCCTCATCCGACAATGAGGTGACCCTTACCGGGGCGGGAGTTCCGAAGTTTGTCCTGGGCTATTCCCTCTCGGCTAACTACTTCCGGCTGCTGGATGTACCGCCGATTTTGGGTCGGACCTTTACGGATCAGGAAGCCGATGCCGGCACGAACGTGACCGTCCTCAGCGAAAAACTATGGCGAACGACATTTCATGCCGATCCAGAAATCGTTGGGAAATCAATCACTCTCGACGCCAAGCCTTTCACCGTGATCGGCGTGATGCCGGCGAGATTCAACATTCCCGCACGGACCGAACTGTGGATGCCTCTCACCACAACTGCGGTCAGCAGTGACTACGATCATCGATACATACGCGTGCTTGCGCGCTTGAGGGAAGGCGTCTCTCTTTCTCACGCGCAAACTCGAATGGACCTTCTTGAGAAACAAATCGCGAGTCGGCACCAGGATACTGACGCCGGCGAACAGACATGGGTTGAGCCTCTCACCCAACAGATCGCCGGCGACATCCGGACACCTCTCCTGGCGTTATGGGGTGCAGTTGGGATCGTTCTGATCATTGCGTGCGCCAACATCGCCGGCCTTCTGCTATCGCGAGCCGCCGGGCGGCGGGCAGAGGTGTCGCTCCGCGTCGCAATCGGAGCGAGTTCCTTCCGCATCGTTCGCCAATTCATCTGTGAAAGCCTAACGCTGTCCATGATAGGTGGAGCGGTCGGGGTGGTTCTTGCAGTTTTCTGTACTCGATTTCTACTCTCGATCTTCCCTAATGGCGTCGCAAATCTAAGCATTCCCAGAATCGAAGCACTCCCTATCGACGCTGTGGTCCTTGCGTTCGCGCTGGGGATCACGATTCTTACGGGTGTGCTCTTCGGTACCGTTCCTGCTTTCTTTGTGGCAAAGACCGATGCCAGCGACGCGATGAAGGAGTACCGAGGGTCGAGTTCCGGCCTGTCCTCGACCAGAACGCGACGGGCGCTTGTCGTATCCGAGATAGCCTTCACCCTCGTGTTGCTTGCGGGCGGCGGATTGATGATCCAGAGTTTTAGGAATGTGTACCAGCAGGATCTAGGTTTCCAGCCAAACCGAGTGTTGGGTCTGCAGGTATTCCTTCCACCAAATCTTTACCCAGATAAAGAACCCGATAAGCAGAGCAACTTCGCACAGAACGTTACGGATCGTCTGAACAAGCTCCCCGGAGTGGAACAAGCAGCCGCCACCAATTTCCTGCCCTTGTCCGGTTTCTGGGGAACTGCTGATTTCACGATTGAAGGCCAGCCTGCCGTCGACAAAGAACATAAGCCAACGGCCGACAACCGGGTCGTCACACCTGAATACTTCTCAACCATGGGCGCGAGGCTGTTGAAAGGCCGCAACTTTACTGACTTGGACCGATCTGGCTCTGAGCGCGTAGCCATCGTCAATAGTGCTTTGGCGCGTCATTATTTTGGGGGCCAGGATCCTCTGAACAAGATGCTCGATCTGGGAGATGCAAACCATCCAGAGCTGTGGCGGGTCGTGGGAGTAGTGTCCGACATGAACTCGTTCGGTCCTGAGGAGGAGCAACATGCTGATCTATTTCGTCCGCTCCGGCAGGCGCCATCCGCACTGCTTGCGTTTGTGATCCGCACATCAGGGGATCCTGCATCCCTGCTCAAGCCCGCCGAGAATGCGATCTGGGAGGTAGATAAAGATCAGCCGATTTTTGATGCCACGCCTATGAGCGTGCTTGCGACGCAGTCGGTGACAGTAAGGCGAACGAGCACCATTCTGCTTGTGAGTTTCGCGGCCCTCGCTCTGTTGGTAGCGATTGTGGGCCTATACGGGCTGATCTCGTATTCCGTTCTTCAGCGGACCCGGGAGATTGGAATTCGCATCGCCGTCGGAGCTCGCCGAGGTCAGGTCTTAGGGTTGATCGTGAAGCAAGCAATGGGCATCGTCGTCGTCGGGGAGATCATCGGATTTCTTATCGTTCTCATCGTCGCCCATCTCGCGTCGTCAATCTTGTATGGGGTCAGTCCGTTTGACCCTTGGAATCTCACTCTTGCGGTGGTGGCGATGACGTCGGCCGCGATGATCGCGTCTTACATTCCTGCCCGTCGCGCGATGGGAGTCGATCCCGTAGAGGCTCTAAGGGCCCAGTGAGGATTGCCCTCAAGACTGAGCAAATAAACTTTCGCGTCGAGGCCTCCCGCAAAGCCAGTCAAATTTCCGGTTGATCCAATAACGCGATGACATGGCACAATGATGGATATAGGATTTCTTCCATTCGCCGCGCCTACTGCCCGCGTCGCTCTCGGATTTCCCAATTCTCGCGCGAGTTGCCCATAGCTCCTGGTTTCGCCAAACGGTATGGCACATAGTGCTTGCCATACATCTTGCTGAAACTTTGTACCGCGCATGTCCAGTGTTACCGAAAACTCTTTTCGTTTCCCGGCAAAGTATTCGCCTAATTGACGCTCCGTTACGACTAGAACAGGGTGTTCATCATTCCTAGCTGAATCGCTCAGCCGAACCCTTCGAGGATTGTCGTGCTCCCACAAAATGGCCATTAGGCCTTGATCACTCGCAACCGCTTTCAGCTTCCCAATAGGGGATTCGATGAACTTGTGAGCGAGATTCATAGGTCTTATCTTCGCATTGGGTAAAGCAGTAAACTGGTCAATCTCGGACATGATCACTGCCATTTGCGGCAGGACCAATCATTCTGCGGCCGATGTGTGATCGTGAATGATCTTCCAGCCCTCGGGGAACCTGCGGAAAATCAGTGTGAAGAGACCGTGCGGAGTCTTCCCGTCCGGCATCGTCAGATGCCATGCACCGCGCACAAACGCTGAGTCCGGACTCAGCATCTCGACTCGTAGTCCGGAGAACTCCAGCTTTCCCATCTCATGGCCCGGGCTGCCGTAGGTGGTGCGATAGCGCTCGATCGTCGCCTGCCACCCACTGGTCTGTTTAGTACCTGAGAAAAATGTCAGCTCAGAAGAATTCCAATAGCCGGCCATAAAACCGTCAAGGTCGTGACGATTCCAAGCATCTTGTTGAGTACGCAAGACGCGTTCTACCGCAGACGCCTCTTCTGGGGCGGCCTGCACACGGGGATATCCGATCAGGATCAGAGACAACAAGAAAAGACCAGGGAAGAAGACTTTCCGCATAGTTTCATCCTCACGCGCGATGGTAAAACGATTACTCCCTAAAGGTCGAGGGAGGGATGTACCTGCCGGATACAGCGACCGGGAAGAGGTCCGGACTACGATTGGTTTAATGCGATTCTTCAGCCGCGGGAGCCGCATCGGGTGTGTCTACTTTTTGTGCGATCACATGGGGAGCGGTGGGTGCCTGCTGGAAGTCGCCAGGATCTTTACCTGCCATGGCTGGCGTCATGAAATTGATCCAGATAGGAAGAGCCGCGTGAGCTCCCGTCTCTTTTGCGCCTAGTGATCTTTTTTCGTCGTAGCCGACCCACACTCCGCATGTCATCGTTGGTGAGAACCCCACGAACCAGGCGTCCGTAAAATCATTAGTCGTGCCAGTTTTGCCAGCCACTGGGAACGGCAGTTTGGCAGCCGCCACTCCTGTACCGTGCAAAACGACCTCGCGCAGCATGGATGTCATGATTCGAGCAGTGCGCTCGCTAATGACATCCTTCACATCGGGAAAATCCTCTTCCAGAACGCGGTCTTCGTAGTCCGTAACGCGAGTTATGTACCGCGGCGTCACGCGAACTCCATCGTTCGGAAAAACGCTATAAGCTGCAGTCTGTTCAAGCAGTGTTATCTCGGCCGATCCGAGCGCAACTGGCAGATAGGGTGGTAGCTTCGACGTAATTCCGAAGCGCTCCGCGTAGTCGATCACATTTCGAATACCAACTTTGTTGGCGAGCTTTAACGCCGGGATGTTCCGCGACTGCGCGAGCGCGCGCCGCAAAGTGATGATTCCCTCAAACTTCTCATCATAATTATGCGGGGTGTAAGCGCCGGATGGCGTTTCGAAACTGACCGGCTCATCAAGGATTGTGTCATCCGGAGTGGCGCCACCATCGATAACGGTCGTGTAGACGTAAGGCTTGAACGATGAGCCCACCTGACGGAAAGCCTGCGTGGCCCGATCAAACTTGGAAGCATTGAAATCGCGGCCACCCACGAGCGCTCGGATTCCACCCGTGGCGTTGTCGATGGCCATAAGCGCGGCCTGCCCACCCGAATCTTGCTCGAAGCTGACGCGGGCCGCACCATTGGCGCCCAATGACAAAATCTTCACGTAACACACGTCGCCGGTTTTGAGTATGCTGGCAAGCTTCTGCTGGGTCCAGGCAACGTCGGTCTGTCCGATTGCCGCCGTATAACGCCCGAATTTAAGCGTCGCAATTCCCGTACCCGCCGAAGTCACGAGCGCATGAACGTAGCCATCAACCTGGAGGTCGTCATCCCAATCGGGATTGAAATATTTTTCAGGAACGGCGCCTTCATCGATGACGTTTTCCAATCGCCCCTTCCAACCATGGCGGCGCTCGTATGCTGCCAGCCCGTCGAGCACAGCCTGATTAGCGGCCCTTTGTAAGTCCACGTCCAGAGACGTGTACACCTTTAATCCGCCTTCATGAACCTGATCGGTACCGTACTTCCCTTCAAGATAGCGCCGAACTTCTTCGACGAAGTAGGGAGCCAGTGAATTGGGGTCGTGCGCCAGGCGAAGCTCAAGCGGGGCCGAACGTGCTACATCGGCCTGTGCGGCGGTGATTTTTCCGTCCTCAAGCATTGCGTTGATGACGAGATTGCGACGCTTCTGTGCGCGATCGGGATGGTTGATCGGCGAGTAGACGGTCGGGCCCTTCGGTAGGCCTGCCAGCAAAGCAGCTTCACCGAGCGTCAGATCCTTAGCTGGTTTGCTGAAGTAAAACTCCGACGCGGATTCAAACCCATAAACTCCGTGTCCCAGGAAAATCTGGTTCGCGTAAAGGGTGAAAATCTGCGGTTTGGTGAAGCGACGCTCGATCTGGATCGCCAGCATCGCTTCCTGTACTTTGCGTTGCCAGCGGCGGTCTGGAGAGAGAAATAGATTGCGTGCAAGCTGCATCGTTAACGTGGACGCACCCTGCACCTTGCCTCCCGATTCAATGTCGCGATACGCAGCTCCCACAATTCGGAAGAAATTGATTCCGGAGTGCCGATAAAAATCTTTGTCTTCAATCGAAACCAGAGCGTCTCGCAGAACCGGTGGATAGTCTTCGTAGCTGGCCACAACTCGACGCTGCAGGGCGAATGAGCCA
The DNA here is from genome assembly GCA_963712365.1 of uncultured Acidobacteriota bacterium. GTDB lineage: Bacteria > Acidobacteriota > Terriglobia > Terriglobales > Acidobacteriaceae > Sulfotelmatobacter. The sequence goes on along the minus strand of CAVQHO010000011.1, from coordinate 471,941 downwards.
ATGACGCGATTGTGATCGTCATAGAGCTGGGTAATCGAACTCGGCCGGTAGGCTTCGAGCGCATCCACCTGCGGAAGGTCGGTGGTGTATACCAACACCAAACCCGCCGTCGCTCCCACGAGCACAGAAATCAGTACCAGCAGGCCAAACAGGACTCGGCCGACAAGCCTACGTCCACCGATTTGCACCGATGGAAGATCTTCGTAGAGAGATTTCATGGAGAGTAAAGCTCAGGATAGCACCGGCAGCGGCGCGATTGCCTCTGTTACGCACACCAAAGCTTTACCACTAAGGTCACGAGGCCCGCGAGAATACCCTTTGATAAGCGATCAATCGCCGCTCTGAGAAGCAAGAGTGGGAACTTTGTCCGAACCCTTGGCAGAATCCGCGGCCGATACCCTGTTCAAGAAGATTGCGGATCCGGCATACAGAAGAGCCGCGAGAATAGTTAGTGACTTCAATCCGAGCCACAGCGATGAAGACTCCAGCAGTCCGCCCAGGAGGGACCCGAACAGGTTAGATCCGAGAGCGCTTCCTCGAAATCCCGCTCGCGCAAAACTCGAAATGAAGATGATGCCGGCGAAGAAGACGGGAGTGCACAGAGCCAACGTCGCTACAAGTGCCCGCAGCGCCCAGGACTCAAAAAACAATTTCTGCATAGGCACGCCAAACATCACCGCCAGCGAGAGGAAGAGACCCGCATACGCTGCTGCTAGTGGAATCCGTGGAAAGGCGCTGTACACGAGGTTGGCCGCCACGATCAAACACAGCAGCTCCGAGACCACCACCGCATTCACAACCCAGGTGGTTCCGAAGAGAAGTGCCATCTTGCTAACGATCTGAGCCTCGAGCAACATGAAACCTGCGCCCAGGAACATGAAGTGCAGGTCGATGCGGCCGCCTTCGCCACTCGTTTGCCGGAGAAACCATCCAAAAATTATGAGCACAGCAACGGATACAAGAATTACGCTGATCGGCAATCCAGGCTCATGCTGGTAAAAATAAGGCCAATCATCGGTTGTGACGCTTGCCATCTGCATCGGCATGTTGCCGTGGGAAGCAAGGTACGGACCCAGGGCCGGATCGGCCGCCGCCTTTGCGAGCCGTTCCGCCGACCCGCCGACAAAAAATCGGCCTGAGCTGTCATACCCTCCGATGTCGGTCTGAAACTGAATCGGATTTTGGGCGAACGATTCCTGCATCAACTTCTGCAGTCGAAACGCGATCCACGGATTGTCGACCTGAAACTTCACAATGAAGAGGCCGTCTGGCTTTAGCAACAGCCGCGCTCTCTGAAACGCCTCTCGCGTGTACACATAATTATCGATACGGATATTGGTGAAGTGCGACGCTGTCGTGTGGGAGTCAAGCAGCGAAAAAACGATGATGTCAAATTGATCGTGACTGTTCTCGATGTAGCTTCGGGCGTCGTTCAACGCAACGTGGACGCGAGGGTTCTGATAGGGATGTTCGAAATGCAACTCCTTGCCCAGCTTCAGAATCAGAGGATCGATTTCGACAGCCTGAACTCTTCCGGCCCCGTTCCGAAGCGCTGCTGCAACGTCGTTACCCATCCCCGACCCGAGCACAAGCACCGAAGCCGGAGAAGCGTAAAAACGGTAAGGCATGTTGTACGAATTCCACTCAACCGGATGACGGTGAAATACGTCCGGATGGGACTGAACAAAATCCGGAGAGAGATTCACAATCGTCTGGTACAAAGAATCATTCGTAGTCAGCGCATAGGCATCGAGCTTTCCGTCGTTTAGAATCGGCCGAATCGTCAGCTTCTGATAGGGCGACCAATACGTTGTCGCGTTGCGATGATCGGGGATCGCCAGCAACACTACGCATACAAGAAACGCGACGGCTAGCACGTTGCGCCCGGCAGCGTTTTTCCAGAACACGCCAATGGAGATAATCCCAACAACCAGCATCCAGACCCAGGGAGGCTGATGAAGAAAAGAGAGCAGTGTGAAGGCGGCGATTCCTGCGAGGCTGGCCAGAACATTGACGCTATATGCCGTGACCCCTTTCGGGGCGTTTTCCAAATACCACCCTACGAGTTGACCGAATGGGATGAATGCCGTGGCAATCAGTGCAAACAGAGGGACAACGAACGCCATAGCGAGGAGCATCCCAGTCCAACTGGTCGGCAGCGCGGGAACTCCCCAGACGTGAACTTCGACGCTCGCGCCGAGCATATGTGGCAAGTCGGCGAGACTACGTCGTAGGGGCGAGATTGGCGCCTTCAGAATGACCGTCAACAGCAATAGCGGAGTAATCAACGCCATAAGCTGAATACGGCGGCGGCAGAGATAACAACCCAGACCGAATCCGAGGAAACAAGCGACCAGCACAAAGTTCTTGAAGTAGGCAAATATTCTTATCTCGGATGAAACCCAGCGAATCATCAGCATCTCGATGAACAGACTCAGGACGCTGATGATGATTAACTGCGCATAGTTGAAGCCACCGAGCTGCTCAATCTCAAACTCCAGACGCCCGGGAGCGGACGCGGATGTCTTGAGCCGGCGGAAAACTCGATAGACGACTAGGACAGCAAGAACAGAAATGAGGAGCAGGAACGAAACTGAGCTGAACGACTGGGTAGTTGGCTCCATGCGCTGAGTGGCTTTCGAAAAGCTCCAGGGTAGTGATGTTTACACGGGTACGATATCAGAACGCCACAACTAAAGACTGCGATGCACACACTGCGAGCCTAGCACCCGGCGATGAACGCTACTCTAACGATCGATTCCAAAAATGAAAGGACGGCCCCAAGGCCGTCCTTTTTTCCGCATTGCAAAGAATCGTTAGCTCTTGCGGCTCTTCAACACTTCCACCGCTTTATTGAGTTGATCGTCGACCGTATTTTTCGGTTTGACATCTTCCTGAGGAGTAGCTGGCGTCTCTTCTTCCTCGGGAACGCCGGCATCATCCGCCACATCGGCAATAACAACGTTGGGGGTGATGGCTGTGTCTTGGATAGCCTTGCCGCTCGGCGAGTAATACTTGGCGACCGACAGGATCAATGCGCCACCGTCGGGGAGATCAAGCGTCTTCTGGACCGATCCATCTCCAAAGGTTTTATCCCCTATCACGTCACCGCGTGCGTTTTCGAGAACTGCAGCCGCAACAATCTCCGCAGCTCCAGCGGTGCCACGATTTACTAGAACGGCCAGTGGAAGCGCGGTAATCGCCTTTGCGGCCTCAGCGTTGAATGGCTCGCGCGGATACTTTTGCCCTTGGAGATAGGTAATCGTTCCGTGATTCAGAAAAAGGTTTGCCGCGGCGATACCCTCCGCCTCCTCTCCCTCTGCGCAGTTCCGCAGATCGAGCAGGATTTTCTTTGCCCCCGACTTCTCAAGAGACTTCACCTTGGCCGCGACTTCCTGCACTTTGCCCTTCGTGAGGGCTTCAACTTTGACGTAGCCTATGCCGTCCTCCATCATCTTCTCGGTCACCGGCGGAACATTCACCACGTCTCGTGTAATTACCACCTTCTGCGGTTCCGCCTTGCGTGCGCGGACAACCTGCACGTTCAGTGTCGATCCGGGCGTTCCGACCAGTAGGTTTCGTATCTCGGGCAGCGACATTTCGCGAGTACTGAGTCCTTCAATTGCCTCGAAAATGTCCGTCGCCTCGATCCCTGCTTTTTCCGCAGGGGAGCCGGGCAGCACTGCTACTACCGCGGCATACCCGAAGCGTTTCGAAACCACGGCGCCGATGCCCGCTTTACCCTCTGCCTTGTGCGTCTTGAATGCTTTGTAGGCCTCAGCGGACATATAGCTCGAGTTGGAATCCAGGGACTCAAGAAGTCCGTGAAGCGCGCCGTCCGTCACCTTGGGGATGTTGGGCTCTTCGACGTACTCGCTTCGCACGCGGGAGAGCACTTCGCTGTAAACCTGTAGCTGACGGTAGGAGCCGTCATTCGAGGAAGCGTGAACGCCGCCCATCGATCCAACGACTACGAACAGGAGCACGGCAAAAGAGGTGACGAGAATCGCTGCTTTGGTCTTCATGGACATTCGGTTGTGATCTCTATGGAAGGAAACTATGGAACTCATTCCATTATATCTCTAGATGCTAGCCAAGCCCCCTCGGCTGCTCGATTTGTGCCCCGTCGGTAACGCGGCTCCCCGTGCCCCACTATCCCGACAACAGAGCGACGAAAACCGAGAGGAACATAACAAACGACTTAGGTTCTATGCCGATGGCTTGAAGTGGATGGTAAGCAAGGTCTGCACAGAAGCTGGACGGCCATTCATCAGATATGGCTTGAACTTCCATAGCTTCACGCCGTCAATCGCGCTTCGCGCGAACGCCAGTGAGCCTTGCAGGAACTTCGCGTCCTGCACGGCCCCGTCACGTCCAATCGAGACCTGCAGGATGACCGTTCCGGTCTGGCCCTTTGCACTTTCGGGATAACTCAATGGCCCCTCTTCCAGTAAAAGGGAACGCTCGACTCCTTCCGCCACAGCAACTGGCTCGATCGAGGGTAGCGCTGCTTCCGGCGCTTTGTTTCCGCCAGCCTCAGGAGTAGCCGAAGCCATCTGCGACTTCAGACTGGATGGGATGTTGCCTGGAGTCGAAAGCTGCATGCGCTGGATCTTTGGCGGTTGAATGTGCGCCACTGGCATGGGCGCGGGCGCTGTCTCAGGAAGTTGCTGTGCCGGCGCCACCGCTACCGGAGCCGGGGTAATCGTCGGCGTGACCGAGGCCTTTGTCGTCGCAGGAGTCGATAGCGCCGCGCTCGTTGGGTCCTGCGCCACGACGCTCTGAGTTCCCGGGTCTTTCGGAGGATCGAACGGATCGCTGTTCATTTCCGGCTGTTGGGGTGCCTGCCCGGCGTTTCCCACCTCCGGCGTAGGCCTTTTTGCCGTCGGGTCGATCACCGGGACGACTCGAATTTGCGATGGATCGGTAGTCGCGTCCGGGATGGTCTCCACCACCGGTAGCTTGTATTCGTCACCGGCTCGAGCAAAGTTTTCGTGCGAGGGAGGTGCTTGCGTTGGAGTGAGCGGCTGCGGGTTCAGCCACGCATGCAGGGCTTTCTGACCTCGCAGCCACTGCGCTCGTACTTGAGGATGCCAGGGAGCATGTGGAGCAGCTGAAATTGCAACGGCCGCAAGAATTAGAGCTCCGATGATTGGTCCCATGCGAAGTCGCATACGCGGCTCGCTGGGCTCTTCCGATCCGTTTGACTGTCCATCGATGTACGCAAAGAGTTCTGCCTCTTTCTTTTCTTCGTTCCCACTCGAGCTTTGTACTTTCAATCGCGCCGAGAGCGCGCTCTCGGAAGCCGCGCTCTGGGTGGGCGAAGAGGCCTGCTCCCAACCCATGAGTTCCGGCTTCACGCTAGATGAGGCAGGGACCGCAGCAGGGGCCTGCGCCACCGCACTCTGGCGAGCGATTCCGCGTGCTTTCAAATACCACTCCAGTCCACGAGGCTCATCTCCGGGCTGCGAAAGGCTATCAGGCGCTCGCTCCGTCATGACGGATGCCGCAACCGGCTCCAAATCTTTAAGGGGATTCACCGGCTCGAGGATCGGTTGATGATCAGCTCCAGAAACGTCAGACTCCGTTTCGAAGGATCCGCCCGGTGTCGTTGGCGCTGAGTGCAAAAACTCCCCCGCCCGCAAAGTTGGTTCTTTCCCTCTTTCCATGCTCAATGGGAAGGTCGATTTCACCCCGGCGCCTGCCGCCGGTTTACTTGTCGACGGTGAAGAGGGGTCGCGCTTTGAACGGAGTAGATCCCGTGCCGTCCTAAGGGTATCTCGTGCCTGGCTGGCTATGATCGGCCTTCGCAACACGGAGTTCGCCCCGGCTTGCAGAGCTTTCGGAAAGCTCAAGTCGTCGCTGACGATCGCCAGCGTTACTGCGCGCTCCGAGGCTTTTCGTTCTCGTGCCGCCGAGAGCAGCAGCGATGCCTCCGGCTGTTTGTCCCAGTCGACAATCACGATCTGAAATACCGAATTCGCGATCTTGCCGACCGCCGCAACCGCTTCTGAGCACGACTCCGCTTCGATGTCGAGACCAGTCAATATGTGACCGATCGACTCGACAGTTCCCTGATCTGAGCTAAACAGAAAACAGCGAAGTCCCATGTTTCCAGACTAGGAGGCCCGAGTAACCGCAGCAAGATTACCGAGGTGGTCTGAATCGAGGGAGCCTTACGAACTGGAGTACATGTACCATCGCGCAGGCCTACGTTAGAATGCTCGGTCATTCTGAACATTGTTTACTTCTTTCGTCTTAAGACTTTTCTCGAGCCTTCGACATGCCATTACAGGAACACAACTTCTGGCTCACCACCACGGACTTTCCAACCACGGAGGCCTCTCAGCCCCTGCCAGAAACTGTGGACGTCGCGGTCATCGGTTCCGGCTTCACCGGTCTTTCCGCCGCCCGCACGCTGGCTCAGCGCGGAGCCCGTGTAGCCGTGCTCGAGAGCCAAACCATCGGCTGGGGTGCGAGTTCGCGCAATGGTGGCATGGTCCTCACGGGCATGAAATTGGGCGTCAACAAGCTGATCTCGATGTACGGTCGAGAACTCACCCGCAGGATGTACGCCGCCGCGCTCGACTCTCTCGATTGTGTCGAAAAAATCGTCAGCGAAGAGGCGATCGATTGCTCATTCTCCCGCTGCGGACACCTCGAAGTCGCGTGTAAGAAAAAGCACTTCGACGACTATCAACGACAGGCCGAAATTATCGAAGTGGAGTTCAACCACCAACTGCGGGTGGTGCCAAAAAGCGAACTAAGTCACGAGATCGGTTCCAGCATTTACTTCGGAGGCATGGTCGATGAGATCAGCGCCGGATGCAATCCCGCTCGTTACGTAGCTGGACTCGCCCGCGCGGCAATGAAGGCTGGATCAGCAGTCTTCGAGCACGCCCGGGTCGAGGCGATCGATCGTGAGTCGCGTCACGGAGAGACAGGGTGGAAGCTGACCACGACGCGTGGACCGCTTTGGGCACATGACGTCTTCGTCGGAACCAGCGGCTACACGGGACCGGCGACTCCCACTCTGCAGAAGAAGATTATTCCGATCGGTTCTTTCATCATCACCACGGAAGTCTTGCCTCCGGCACTCGCCCGGGAACTGAGCCCCCGCAATCGGATGATCTACGACTCGAAGAACTATCTCTACTACTACCGCCTAACGCCGGATGGACGCATGTTGTTCGGCGGCCGGGCTGCGTTCTTCCCCGAAAACGATCAGACGGTTCGGCAAAGCGCGGACATTCTTCGAAAAGGCATGGTCAGCGTCTATCCACAATTGGCGGATGCACGGATCGAATACGTTTGGGGAGGGACTCTCGACTTCGCCTTCGACATCATGCCGCATGCAGGCCAGATGGATGGCATCTACTACGCAGTTGGATACGCCGGCCATGGGGTTGCAATGGCCACCTATCAGGGCCAGAAGATTGCGGAATTGTTGGCTGGAGATAATCCCGAGAATCCGTTCGTCGGAATCCCGTTCCCTGGTGCGCCGCTTGGACTGTACAACGGCAAGCCCTGGTTTTTGCCCTTTGCCGGTGCATGGTACAAGTTCCTGGATTGGGTGACCTAGCTCTAAGCCACCAAATTTCGCGGCCATATGGCTAGTCCAGGCGAGCTCTTTTCTGAGAGGTTGCCGCGACAACAATCGCATAAGTCAGCGGACCGATCAATAAAGCTATCAGGCCTCCAATGGTCGCGAATCGGTCGGCTCCCAATAGCGCCACGACTGCCATCATCACCGGCGCACCCACAACGTACAGCAATCCAACTCGGCCACCTGGAACTGTGAACGATCGTTTCAACTCCGGCTTGCTCGTGCGCAACTTCCATGCCGACAGCACCGTCAAGACGGTTGTGGCCGAGCGCAGCCAGATATAAACCGAAATCAATTGTCCCAGGCTCTGCCAGGCGAGCAGAGCGTAGATGACCGCAGATACGGCGATCGCCAGCCACGGAGTTCCGTACCTTCGATGTTTGCGCGTCAAGCCATGTGGGAGATAACCGTCCTCAGCCATTGCAAAAGGCATACGGGTTGTCGTGAGGATCGTGCTGTTCAACAGCGCGACATTTCCCACCATTGCAGCCAGCGTCATCCAAGTGCCCAGCCATGGGCCGCCGATCATGCGAGCAGCATCCGAAAAAAAGCCTGTGTGCCACTTCTCCCAATTGCCGGCCGAAGCAAGTCCGGCGAGTGTAGGCAGGAAGTACGCCGCGATCGACAGCGGCACAACCAGCGCAAGTGCACGCGGATACGCCTTCTGCGGGTTCTCAACTTCATCCGCTACCGTCGAAAGCTGCTCATATCCGGAGTAAAGCCACAATCCGAGCGCCAGGCCAACTCCGAATACCTTGAAGGTCGGCTGGTGCGGAACAACCCACGGATGAAATGGATTTTGATTCCATCTCATGAACGCCACGCCAATCATGATGATTACTGGAACGAAGATGAAGATCTCGAGCACGGTCGCAACCTGGCCGACCATCTCGATCCCTCGAACGTTGATCCACGTCAGGACGCAGATCAGAGCCACGGAGATCAGATAGTGCTCCCACCACGTCATGCGCGGGTAGTAGTAGGAGAGGTAATCCGTGAACAGGACGGCATAAGCGCCTCCTAACAGGAACGATGCCGACCAGTTCCACCAACCTGCGAGAAATCCCCAGAAATCGCCGAACGCGGCACGGGTCCAACGGTAGAAGCCTCCTTCTACTGGCATTGCGGTCGTCAGTTCCGCGGAGACCAGAGATACTGGAATGCACCAGAAGAAGGGAAGGACCAAAAGATAAAGCAGGGTGATGCCGGGTCCCGAAGTGGTTACCATATCTTCGAGGCCAAACGGGCCGCCCGTTGTGTAGGAGAACATCACGAAGACGAGATAAAAGAGTCCCGCCTTGCGCAACGCGGAGGCTTTTGGATTCGTACTAGTCAACGTCGTCGGGACGACCGGTTCACCACTCTGATCCTCGCCGAAGTATTAGTACATTGAAAAGTGCCCGAGCGAGCTACTCTGCACGATTGCTATGCGGCGAGTGTACCGCTGATAGCGCCTTCCAGTTCCAGAAGCTTCCGCTTTATGTCCAGTCCACCGCCGTAGCCGCAGAGGGTGCCGTCGGACGCGATCACGCGATGACAGGGGACCACGATCGCGATTGGATTCCGATTATTCGCCATACCCACAGCCCGAAATCCTTGTGGCCGGTTGACCGCCCGCGCGATATCTCCATAGCTTCGAGTCTCCCCAAACGGAATCGCCAGCAAGGCCCGCCAGCATTCAAGTTGGAAATCTGTGCCACGAAGGTCGAGGGGAAACCCGAATTGGCGGCGCGTGCCTCCAAAATACTCGTTCAACTCCCGGATGTACGACTCCATTTCGAGAGGCGACTCTTCAAATTGAAACCGCTCGGGTATCTTGCTAGCCTTGGCTGCCGCCGGACGGATCGTCTGGTTCCCAAGTACATGCCGATCGAACTCAAGTGCAACCAGCCCGTTCCGGGAAGCCGCCAGAAAAAGCGGACCCACTGGAGACATAAACTTCGTGGAATGAATGGTTTCCATCCGTCCGACTGCTTGTGCGCTCATCTCCTCAACAATACCATGGGGGTCATGCCGAACCGGCCAAATTCAACACCTTAGTTGACAGATTCGGACCTTTACCCCACAGTAGGGGGCTGCAGTCTGCTTGGGACGCTAAGAATTGAAAAAAGCCCTTCTTATTCTTATCGCGATCGTGCTCACGCCTGTGCTCGTCGTGACCCTGGTTCTAGCTGCCGGAGACTGGCGCACGGTCGGCCAGACCGGAAACGGCGACAAAGTCTCGATCAGTTCCGTTCGAATTCTGAAGAACAATCAACGCACAGCTTTGGTGCGTGTGGAATACAAAGAACCAGCCCAACTTCCTCAGGGTGGTCCCTTTGTCGAGATGCGCGCCCGCGTGAAATTCAACTGCGGCAACGGCGAAGTCGCTCCAACGACGCAATGGTTTTACTCTCGCGACCGCAGCGGACGCTTTGTGGTGAGCAAGAAGGCAACGCACGACGACCAGTTCGGCAAGTCTCCGGAAGGAGGATTCGCCGACCTGATCAGCAAAAGCGTTTGCAGCCAGAGCAAGTAGCCTAAATACTCACCCTTCAATTCCCAAAAAAAGTTTTTCACAGATCCCGGCACCTCCGTAACCTCAGAACCACTTTCGCGCGGCCTCGTTTCCGCTTATTCTGAGAGTGAACTTCATCACTCTTCAACTTCATCTTCCTCTATGGATTCGCTTCGACTTTATGGCTTGGTGATCAGCGGCGGAGCCGCCCTGATCGGAGCGTACTTCCTTTTACGCCGGAAACCGAAGACGGCTGAGGAGCTCGAGCGCGAACGTCGAGTCTGGCTGGAAAGCTCCGGCCGCATCACCGACGGAACCGTCATTGATGTCCAGGAACTCGCGGCCGCCAACGACCATCACGCAGCAACCATGCTCATCTACAAATACGATGTCGCTGGTGTCTCTTATGAGTGTTCCCAGGATGTGACTTATTTGCGACAGTGGATCAACCTTCATTCCTGCCGGCTCGGGCTTCACACGTCGGTGAAATACGATCCGCAGAATCCCGGCAACTCGTTGGTGGTTTCAGAGAATTGGATGGGCCTAAGGCAATAGGCTCCGATTCGACCTTGGGTAGTAGATCCCGCCTCGAAAACTTTTAAAGCGTTCCGCGACGAACGCGTCGCATTTCGTCTATTCCCAAGTGAGCCGCATAGCACTGTTGTGCTTATCGAAGGTGAGCTGAGCCGATTTTGTGTCCCCCTCGACGAATTCAGCCGATACGGTCTTCGAAAGGTCAACGGTCTTATCGGTCGACAAGGCTCGGAATCGCAGAAGGTGTTTTCCCGCCGGAATTTTCAAGCTCTCAGAATCGACTCCTCGAATGCCATTGAATACGACCAGCTTCTTCTGCGCGCCACCATGCAATGGCCGCGTAAGGATTAACTTGTCATCGACCCAAACAAACAGAGTGGCGTCCTTGAATTGATGCTGAACCGCAAGATCAAGCGTGGACTCGGCGATCGCAGTTGGCTTGGGCCGCACCGCCTTCGCGGCAACTTTCTTTGGCGCTTCGCTCGGAACCGGAACGGCCTGAACGGGCCTCGGCTGAACCGGATCTTTAGCCGGAATTGCGAAATCAGTTCCGCTCACAGGCGCACGGCTGATCGCCGAATCTGCGGAGTTCGCGGTCGTCTTGGACGCGCTCACCAGCATCTTCGACTGCGTTCCGACAATTACCAGCAAAACGATGGTTGCCGCCCCGAGCACCAAGTCGCGCACTGGAGCTTTGAAGAGGATGTGATTCACAACCTTCTCAGCCTGTTCTACCGCCTTTTCAGACGAAGCCGTCGCAACGCCCGTGGCTGCACCTTGGGCGAATGCAGATCGGGTACCCGTGGCAGCTGCTGCTTGCAGCGACGTGGTTGTGGAGCGCTGCTTGGATGGCTGCTGTAGTTGCTTGAGATCGTCCGCAAACTCGGATCCGCGCTGGTAACGCTGGGCAGGATCCTTCGCCATGGCTCGCGAAATCACCATGTCCAGTTCCGGAGGCAGTGCCATGTCCAGAGCGCTCGCAGCGATTGGCTCGCGATTTGCGACCTTGAAGCAGACCGTCGTTGCGCTGTTTCCCTGGAATGGAGAATGGCCCGTAACCATCGCGTACAAGATCACGCCCAACGAGAACAGATCTGAGCGCCCGTCTGCGCCCTCGCCGCTGAGTTGTTCAGGAGCCATATACGCCGGAGTGCCCAGTACGCGTCCGGGAACCGTGAAGTGAGCGAGGTTCAGTTTTGCTATTCCGAAATCCGCGATCTTCGCATGACCATCCTGCGTAATCAGAATGTTGGCGGGCTTGATATCACGGTGGATTACGCCTTGGGCATGCGCGTAATCGAGGGCATCCGCGATTTCCACGGCAAGCTGGACTGCCGTCTCAAGCGGCAGTTTCTTTCTCGCGCGCAGGATTCTATGCAGCGATTCTCCCTGCACATATTCCAGGACGATGTAAGGGTCGAGATTGTCAGGATTCTCGCCGACGTCGAACACGCCGACGATTCCGGAATGGTGGAGACGCCCAGCGGCCTGCGCTTCGTTCATGAAACGGAGCCGGAATTCCTTCTCTTCCTCCGGTTCCTGGCCCCACAACGAAACAGTCTTCACCGCAACCAGACGATCGATTTGAGGGTCGCGGGCCTTATAGACCACGCCCATGGCGCCACGGCCTAGCTCGCCAATCGTCTCATACCGTCCGAACCTTTTTGCGTCACCGTTCTCCATGATCCTCGAGTCGCGGGCACTCGATCGCCGCGCATGATTTGGGGGGAGGGTTTCTTGCTATGTTAGCCGGGTCGCAGGCAGATTCGGACCGCTTGTTTGTTTGATCCGATTACCGCAGTAACCGATCAAACGTGACCATCGCGAGCGCCGCGGCGACTATCTCGAGTCTTGGATGGAAAGTGTGACCGGGAAGGGGTCTAACTGCCGGTGCTCAATCCGTAGCTGTTGGCCACGGTGATGCGGAGATACTTGTAGGGATTTACGGGCGTGTCATTGATTCGAACTTCGTAGTGAAGATGCGGTCCCGTTGATCGGCCACTGGCACCTACAAATCCGATCATGTCGCCTCGGTGAACATGTTGCCCAGCTGTCACCGCGAATCCAGACAGGTGTCCGTAACGGGTGCTGATTCCGTTTCCGTGGTTGATCATGATGGCCTTGCCATAGCCGCCCATGCTATCGGTAAACGTCACCACGCCATCCGCTGGAGCGATGATCTTGGCTCCGTAGTTGCTGCCGATATCTACGCCACTGTGGAATGCGCCTTCACCGTTAAACGGATCGATCCGCTCTCCAAAGCTTCCCGTCACCTGGCCTTCGACCGGCCACAGATTCGGAGCGGAGTTCGCCTTAGCCCAGTCCGCGGTCGTAGCGTTTCTGGTTAGTCCCATGGTCAAACCAACCATCGTGGCGCCAGACAAAGCTGAGGTCCGTAAAGCATGAAGCTGATCAATCGAAGAGCTTACATCCGCGTCTTCAATCTGCTCTGAAGTCGCCGTTACCAGGGTCGGCTCAGACTTCAAACCGTAAAGTGCAGAGACTTCGCCAGCAATCGACCCTAACGAGGCAACCTGTACATCGCGCTCTTTCGCAACTTTCTCAAGGCGCGAGTAATTGACTTTAAGCTGATCTTTTTCGGTGCGCAGCTGATTGAACTGGGAGACCTTCAGAAGCATTCGCGTGTAGGAACTGGCGATGCCGGTCAGGCTAAGAAATCCAATCGCGGCGCCCACAACGAACACGTAAAGGTAATGCACGGGAATTGAGATCTTGCGAAGCTGCCCGTCGTCACCGCGGGCCACAAAAAGGATGTAGAAGCGCTTCTGCAAATCCTCGTCCTCGAGTTCGTTTAGCACCAGGTCCGGAATTTCGGGCACGACTACTTAGTTGCAAAAAGCCCGTTCGGACTGACTGATTTTTTTGAGGGATGCGATTCCAATCTTGGGAAAGGAAACTCGTCTCGCATGCCCGCGCCAACCAGAACTGTGACCGAGATTAAAACCTTCTACTCTCTGCAATGCCAACCAACTGCAGCACTTAGCTCGGCCAAAGGTTGTGAATGACTGGTTAACGGTAACAAACTGGGTTCCCCCTGTCAACGACGCCAAGGGGAGGTCGACAGTTACGGAAGGCGGGTAACAGGCAACGGCCTTACAGAAAATTACCGGGCGGTATAGTAATCCCACATGCCCCTACCCGAACGATCCTTGATTTCTCAAATCCGTCGGATGGCAATGGCCGGACTATTCCCGCGCTCCCACGCTGGACAAAGCTTTCCGAGCCTCCGGACTGGCATTGGGGATGATTGCGCTGTGCTTGGACTTCGCTCGAGCGACGACATTCTGGTGACGACGGACTTCTCCCTTGAAGGAGTCCACTTCCGCCGAGATTGGCACTCCCCCGAGTCCATTGGCCACCGCTGTCTCACTCGAGGCTTTAGCGATATCGCAGCCATGGGTGGTCTACCAGTAGCAGTTTTTCTCTCCCTTGCGCTGCCAAGCAACGTCGGGCAAACGTGGGTGGAATCGTTTCTGAGAGGTCTGCTACGGCTCGCCAAGAAATATAAGGCGCCTCTCGCCGGGGGAGATACCGCGAAGTCTCCAACAGGCATCATGGCCGACATCATAGTTGTAGGGGCCGTTCCAAAAGGCAGAGCGCTTGTGCGTTCGGGCGCCAAGGCCGGGGACCGAGTCTATGTAAGCGGAGAACTCGGCGGAGCGGCCGCAGCAATCGGAAAGATGAGGCGGCAACCGCGCACCAAACTGAACCCTCGCGAGTATCCATCCCACTTCTTCCCGGAGCCCCGCATCGAGATTGCACGCATGCTTCGCGAAAAGAAGCTTGCGTCTGCCATGATCGATACCAGCGACGGACTCTCGGTCGACCTGGCACACATCTGCGAGGAGAGCCGTGTGGGAGCAAATATCGAAGCGGACCTGATCCCCCGAGCCCGGGTTGGCCATCCGGGACGAGAGGTCCCTCTCGACTCTGCCCTTCACGGCGGCGAGGACTACGAGCTTCTGTTTACCGTTCCTCGTGGCAAGCGTCTTCCCTCTTTGGTGGATGGCATCCCTCTGACCGAAATCGGAGAGATTACGCGTCGCCGACAGATCACAATCACAAACTCCGACGGCATCGCTCGTCCTCTTCGCCCAGCCGGATGGGAGCATTTCCGACGTTAGCCTGTCCCTGCTGCTATTACTTCCGTTACCTGCGCTTTCTACCGAAGTGCACAGAACGGGTCTACAGTAAGTTCATGTCGCACCGGACAGCTCTCCTCACTTGCGTGTTCAGCCTCACTTGCGCGTTGGCACTTGCAGCCGATGCGAAGAAACAGCCTCCTCCGCCTCCGGCCCATGCGAAGTCGCCATCGCCGACGGTCACCGACGAATACATTCATAAACAATTTGGCGATAACTGTTCGGTGCTGGCCGGACCGCGGCAGTTTGTCGCGGATCTTGATGGGGATGGCATCGACGACCTCGTAATCGCCGCCAAATGCAAGAACCCGATGGCTGACAAAGATGAATACAGCTTCATCGTCGCCGATCCGTACGATACGTTCCTGGGTTACAGCGATGTGAAGGTTACTTCCACTTTCGCGTCAGACGCGCCCGACCGACGCGGCGTCAGTTTGTTGATCGTTCACGGCGGCGATACCGACGCTTGGCAGGCAGAAACTCCGAAAGGCAAATTCCTGCTTATCAATCTTCCGTTTAAAACTCTGACCGTGAAACGCCTAACTCTCAAGAAGAAGACCGTGCTGGGCGTTTACATGGAAGAAATCGGCGAGGGCGAAAATACTTCTTCTGTTCTCTACTGGGACGGCAAGAAATATAGATATCAACAACTGGGCTCAACGCTCGAATAGCAGACTGCAGTTCGCCTTTACTTGCTCTCAGTCGCCAGCCAGAATGGCTGCTTTGCCGGTACAAATTCCACGGGTACTGATTTAACAAATCCCTTCACCCACCGGGAACATTCCTCCATCCCCGGCTGCTCGCTGGGAATGTGCCCGATTACGATCAGTGCTTTCTTGCGGCCCTCGGTTACCGCGTCCGCGGCGTACTCGACGGTCTCCCATTCCCGAGTCTCACCCACGAGCAACACCTGTACATCATCGCGCTCCAAGGCATGTGTCTCGCGCTCGAAACCGGCCGCCCCGGGACTGAGCCCTACGTTAGTCACCTTCATGTCTGGGTCGCCAACCACTCGCACAACTCGCGAATCGAGTTTCTTCGCAACATCTGCAGCGAGTTTCCTGAGCGTCGTCTCCGGCATGACAAACAAATATTGATTATCCGGCCTCTGGAACTTTTCCCATCCCAGCGTGCGGACGACTCCGACTTCAATTCCGTCAGGCTTGCGCATGTGCCAATGATCGTGAAAGCGCCAGACAATCATGTTGTGCTTTTCGATGAAGGCTCGCTTTTCGGCCCAGACTGCATCAGTCTCCGGGAGGCCTTCCGGCGTGTCCAAATGCGAATAGAATGTCGGCTCATGCGTGATAACAAAATTGAGCCCCTGGGACGAAGCTCGCTGGAGTACGTCCATGGTCGCCATCATGGTCACGGCGATGCCAGTCACAGGGGTATCGGGATTGCCGGCTTTGAACGTGTCCACGGTCTCCTTTTTCCACTCCACTCCAACCTGGCTTTGGATCGCCGCGACAATGTCGCGCGCAGTGATTCGTTTCTCCTGCGCTAAACCCTGTGCGACGAATCCCAACATGACTGCCATTAGCAACAACGATTCGTTCGTTTTCATCATCCCTTCCCAACGGTTCACTAGGGTTTGTAGTATGGAAATTCAAGCTCACCAACCTTATTGACGTTCGCTTCTGCGAACGCACAAACGCGATCGAGGCTTTCCTGTAACTGCGCGGAGTAGCAATCGAGATCGTCATCGCCGCCATCGGCGGAGACGGGCATCAGTTGACTGACTCGTACCAGCACGCGGGAGAAAGGCTTCGGGATCATCATCCGGTCCCAGCTGCGCAGAACCCATGCTTTGTCGACCGCAGCGTGAAATGCTGTCATCGCAACCCGTGACGATCGCGCGAGCCCTGCAGGACCAGGCTTGACGGTGCGACGCGGACCCCGGGGTCCATCGAGTGTAAACGCGACCGTCCATCCGTCCTCGAGCGCTCGGCGCAGGCCGAGCAAGGCGCGCACCGGATTGCGGCTGCTTGATCCTTTCACCGCGACAAAGCCGAATCGCCGGATGATGCGCCCCATGTACTCGCCGTCATAGCTGAAGCTACTCATCACCCGAATGCCCATGTGACGGAAAAGATAAGTGGCAGGGATCATGCACTCATGCCAGAAGGAGGCGACGAGTGGACGTTCATCCAGCGTCTTCTGCGCCCCTTCTTCATAGGACACGCTGACCCGCAGTGTCGGCCCGAGCAGCCGGATAAACCAGTATCCAGCCCAGACAATGAGGCTCAGTACAATCCGCTGGCGCAGAGTCCAGCGACGCGGTCCGGATGCTGGTTCGCGAGCCGCCGTCTCCGATGTTGTCGTGGAGGGCACACCGTCATTGTAACGGCAGGAAGAAAAGTGTCGGGTAAGCGTCTACCGGCGGACTACCCTGTTCAAGAAGGATCAGTTCTCCATGTACGAATCGATCCAGGTCTTGATCTTGAGTCTCCGCTCGTCGTTTGCATCGAACCGCACGCCCAGTGACTTCGGCTTGTTCCAGCTTATGACCCCGCGCAGGTTGACCCGTGGCAATGTCATCAAGGCGAACGAAATTTCCACATTCGCCCCGATGGAAAAGTCCTCGACGCTCTTCAGCGACATGCCCCCCGTGCTCATTTCGATGCTGGTCGCGCTCACTCGGCGTCCGTCACCGATGATCGATACCTCGGTTAGCACGGGTATGCGGACGTAACGGCGAAATTCATGGAGCACCAGCAGCCGCGTGGCGCGTACAAGTTTGAGCATTGCGGGACGTTCCAGCGGTTCGTGGAACATCGCGTTGATGCCGTACTTCGAGTACTTCATGGCCTCCTGTGCGCTGCCACCAACACCGTAAATCACACATCGGCTGTTAGAGCGGGAGCCGCGGGCGGCTTCCATCACTTCTTCTGCGCCGCTCGTGAGCCTCAACACGCAGGCCTCGAACTTTTCTTTGCCGAGGCGCTCGGCTGCATGACTGGAAACGGGCACGGTTTCGATTCCGAATTGACGGAAACACTCCGAAAGCAACGCAAGATGCGGCTCATTGAAGCCGACCAGTGCGGCACGAGCTGCGGTCTTGCGGGTGATCGGCATAGGAGCGAGCGTGGCGGCGAAAGCTTTATCCATAAAGTAGGGGGGAAAGACTCAACTTTCGAAAACAATTGTGAAATAGGGTCAGGAGTGTGGCAACGACCCAAAGGACAACATCCCGAGTAGAGAAGGGCCATTACGGTCGGACGAAATTACGTGAAGGTACATTACCCCGCAAGCCACTCGCTAAACGGCATTTGCAGCGCTCGCAATTTCAACGCACGGCCTTTGGACGCAGAAGTAATAGCGTAGCTTGGTACCAAGGATTGCGCCTTACGATCCTCAAACCACAGGTGAGCGTAGCCTGACGTTCTCTTTTTCTCGTGAGACGTTTCGATAGAACGGAGGAGACTATTCGGTCCAGCGGCGGAAGAGAAGAGCACCATTTGTGCCGCCGAAGCCGAACGAGTTTGACATTGCGTATTCCAGCTCGGCTTTACGCGCGTGGTTTGGCACCAGATCCATCCCGGCTGTATCCGGCTCAGGATTCTCAAGGTTGATCGTAGGCGGCAGAATCTGATCCCGCAAAGCCAATACCGTGATACCGGCTTCCAAACCTCCGGCGCCGCCAAGCAAATGACCCGTCATTGACTTGGTGGAACTCACCGCGACTTTACGTTCGCCGAAAAAGTTTCGTATCGCGTGAGCCTCCAATGTGTCGCCAATCGGAGTCGATGTGCCGTGAGCATTCACGTAGCTGACGACATCTGGTGTAACTCCGGCATCCCGTACGGCATTTCGCATCACGCGAAATCCGCCTTCATGTTCCGGAGCGGGTTGCGTCATGTGATACGCATCGCCGGACATGCCGTATCCTGCGACCTCGGCAAGAATGTGCGCGCCGCGTTTCCGGGCATGCTCGAGCTCCTCTAGAATCAGGATGCCCGACCCTTCTCCAATGACAAAGCCGTCTCGACCTTGATCCCATGGGCGGCTGGCACGTTCGGGATCGTCATTGCGCGTCGAAAGAGCACGCATAGCAGCGAATCCGCCGACCCCCATCGGAGTAATCGCAGCCTCGGCGCCGCCAGCAATCATTACGTCCGCATCGTTATGCTGAATAATGCGGAAAGAATCTCCGATCGAGTGCGCGCTTGTGGTACATGCGGTGGCCGTCGCTTCATTGGGGCCCTTGGCTCCGAAGCGCATGGAGACTTGGCCAGCTGCAAGATTGACGATTGCCGCGGGAATAAAGAAGGGCGAAATCTTCCGTGGTCCCCCGGCGAGCAGCGCGCTATGTTCGCGCTCGATAATGTCGAATCCTCCGATCCCCGAGCCAATATGGACGCCGACTCGCTCTTCATTCTCTGGGGTGATCTTCAGACCCGACATTTTCATCGCTTCGTCCGATGCGGCAATCGCCAGGTGGATGAAGCGCGACATCTTCTTCAGTTCTTTTTTTTCAACGTAGTTCAGTGGGTCGAAGTCCCTGACACTGGCAGCGATCTGGCAGGCAAAAGTGCTCGCGTCGAAGCTGGTAATGCGAGATACACCGCTCTTGCCGGCGAGCAGGGCCTTCCAAACATCTTCGGTGGAATTCCCTACTCCGCAAATCAAGCCCAGGCCTGTAACGACGACCCTGCGTCCCAACTATTTCCCCGCTTTCGCGTGCTTGCCAATGTAGTCCACAGCATCTTGCACGGTGCGAATCTTCTCAGCGTCCTCGTCGGGGATCTCGATATCGAAAGCCTCTTCGAACGCCATGACCAGTTCGACAGTGTCCAGCGAATCTGCGCCCAGATCGTCGACAAACGACGCGCTGGATGTCACTTCGCCCTCATCCACTCCCAACTGTTCCACGATAATCTGCTTTACCTTCTCGTCAACGGCTGCCATGTGTCTCCTCGCTTGGCTCGATTAGATTTGAATTCTGGTGTAAAAGTTGCGAAATCGCGGCTGGTCTAGTCTCTGGCCCTCGAAAAACGTTGTACGACTCGCGCACTACAGTACGAAAAAAGGCAAGTGTGTAGTGTAATGGTCCCGGCGAATTAGTGTAAAGGCAGGGCTGTGACACTCCCGGCAACGCTAGGTCGAACTGGGGATCGCACCTTTGAATCCTAATAGTTCCCGCTTGTTGGGGTCAATCGCAGCAGGCATGTCGCTTGCCGCGATTCGTCGCTCACTTGATAGGACATTCGCCAATACCTATGCGGGCCGTGGTTCAGAGAGTCAGCAGAGCGAGAGTAACGGTGGATGGATCGGTCACCGGCGACATCGGTGTAGGACTCCTTGTGCTGCTGGGAGTAGGCAAAACGGATTCCGAGGCCGATTTGAGTTATCTGGCCGAGAAAATCCTTGGCCTTCGCGTCTTCGAGGACGAAAACGGCAAGATGAACCTTAGCGTACGCGACGTTGACGGAAGCATTCTCGCAGTTTCGCAATTCACTTTATACGGTGACGTCAGACGCGGGAAGCGTCCGTCGTTCGACGATGCGTCTCCGCCAGAAATGGCCCGACGACTCTACGAATTGTTCGTTGAGCACATTAAGACAAACGGTGTGCGATGTGAGACAGGCCGCTTTCAGGAGATGATGCAGGTCGAACTCGTGAACGAAGGCCCGGTGACCATCCTGCTCGACTCGACTAAAGGATTCTGACACCCTCGAAGATACCTTAACCGCCTAGAACATCGGTACCGAAAGATTCTGTCGAATGTATTCCTTGCTGTTGAACTTCTTTCCTGTGCTCGCGCCCGACATGTATCGAATCTGCCCGAAGACGGCTCTCTCGAACCACGGACGATCGAACTTCCCGACAATCGACCACGCAACCCCCGCATACCCATTGGGATCGCGGCCGTCCAGCAGATACTTATCGTTAAGCCACACGGCGATGCGGTGCGCTTCCGACGGCGTTCTACTCCACTCCAGAATCTTTTTTGCCCAATACATGCGCATGTAGTTGTGCATCCACCCTTTCTGCACCATCTCCATCTGCGCGGCATTCCACAGATCATCGTACGTCTCCGCGTTCTCCAGTTGCTTCTCTGTGTAGAGCACTGGACGGGGATCTTTCGCATGCTTCGCCAGCGTGCGATGCGCCCACGGTTCTCCGCACTCGAAATTGTCGTAATTTCGATTGAACCGGACCATGTTCACCGACAATTCTCTCCACGTAATAATCTGGTTCAGGAATGCTTCTTTATCTGCGGCAGGCGCTTCGGCGTTCTGAATCGCTATTGCCAGGGCGATTGGACTGATATGCCCGAAATGCAGATATGGGGAGAGGCGGCTTGTATGATCCGTCTCGGGCTTGTTCCTTTGTGTTCCGTAGCCGCGCAGCTTGAGATTCACAAACTGGTGCATCAGACGCAATCCCTCGGACGTTCCTCCCCGCCACTTCGAGACTGGCTCGACCGATCGATCAACGTTCCAACCTTCGGTGATGTCGACATCCGCACTGAGAGACTCCAGCCCAACTGGCCTCTTCCATCCAACCTGAGCCCGCAAGTTCTGAGGGGGAACCAGATAGGTCTTTAACTGTGCCTGCAGTCGCGGACGGACCGTGTGCGCAGCGTACTGGGCTTTTTCAAGCAGCACCGACGGCACGATCACATCCGCGTCCACCGTCCACAAAGGGATCTTCAACTTTTTCGTCGCGATGCGCCGCCAGTTCTCGGGCTCACGCATCGGATTTTCATCGCCGACGACCAAGGCGGCTTTTACCTCATCGCAAAACTTAACCAGGCTGTGCTGGGGATACCTTCGCAGAACGAAACCAATATTTCGTTTCTCCAACGCCTCAGCGATATCGGCTATCCCTTCGTTGAGAAATCGGTAATGACGCAGGTTGGCATTCGGATAAAAGGGGATGGGCGCGAGAAACGCGACAACCGGTTTCTTAAGGACGTTCGCCGCCTCAACGGCTACATCGAGTGCAGGATTATCGATTCCACGGTGCGCACGCTGCATCCAGTAGACGACACAAGTACCTTCAGGATTGAAATTCCCCGGCCTTCGGACGGTTACACGCGCATCGCTAGAGATTAGTAAAAGGGGGTCCATGTCAGAGTGGCGATAGCTTCAGGAGCGCTCACATTTATTCTGAAGCCAAAACAAGGTCCTGCGTTGCCGGGATGGTGATTCGCGGGGCGTGAAGGACTGACAGGAAAAATAGAGTGTCGGAATTTCGTCGCAATAAAATATTCGGAGATTGATCGGGCTGCTAGTGAGCGCGCGAGATCGCGTCCGCTACGCGCGCCGACTCAAATGAAGCCTTGACGTCGTGGGTTCGGATGATATGCGCTCCTTTGAGGATGAGGGCCGTTTCTGCCGCCAAGGTTCCGAAAAGCCGTTCCCCGGTCAAAGCATCCTTGCCCTCTTTCGCCAGTGTTCGCCCGATGAAGGATTTTCGCGAGGCACCCGCTAAGGTCGGGAACCCCGCAGACTGGAGATCACCAAGACGGGCGATCAAGGGATAATTTTCGTCGAACTTCTTACCAAAACCCAAACCTGGATCGAGAACAATGCGCTCACGTCGCACCCCCGCAAGCACCGCCTTTTCTGCCCACTCTTTCAATTCGCGTTTGATGAGGAGGACGACATCGCCTGCTGGCGGCAAGTCCTTCCATTCCTCCGGACGTCCTCTCATGTGCATGAGAACCGCTCCGCATTTGAGATCCGCTACCGACTTGGCCATCTGCGGGTCCCACCGAAATCCGCTGACATCGTTAACAATTTCGGCACCGGCGCCCACCGCTGCACGCGCAACCGCAGCCTTGTACGTATCTACGGAGATCACGGCGGTCGGACGCCGCTTCTTCAACTCGGAGATAACAGGCATCACTCGCTCGAGTTCCTCGTCTGCGTTCACTGCCGCAGCAGACGACGCAAGCCTGGTTCCTGCGCTCGCATTTTTTTTGTCGTCAGAGTGAGTGGACCGCGCGACATTGACATTCGCGCCAGGACGGGTCGATTCCCCACCGATATCGATGATGTCAGCGCCTTCGTCGAGCAAACGTTCCGCATGTGCGAGTGCCTGTTCGCGATCCAGAAATTGCCCGCCATCAGAAAAGGAGTCGGGCGTCACGTTGACGATACCCATGATCAGCGTGCGCTTACCCAACTCAAGCGACCGCGATCCGATGTTCCATTGGAAAACTGGCCTCATGCGAACACGATTCTACTCGAGGTCATAGCTTCGCCGTTTTGCATGTTCATCATCGCCACGCGCAGTTTTGCCCTCCTCCGGTGCCTACAGATACACGACACTAGGGAATAAATCTGAAAGTTCTGAGGTTGAACGCGCTAGCGGCGCCTGATCGCTGTTCGGCGAGAATTCGCGGTTCGCGCCGTGGAGGGGCCAGTGCCCTTGGGAGGTTTGCGAACTCCGTCAAGTAGTTCCTTCAACACCATCGCATTATTTCGGATCATCTCTTTTGACCCGAACAGCAGCGTGAGCCGTTTTCGCTGGCGCGAAAGTTCGTACAGTCGGCCCAGTGCCTCCTCGCATTCCGGCTGAAACAGCTCGGCCAGATACTTCCGCCGGAATAACGCCCATTGATCCGCGTTTGCGTGATACCACCGCCGGAGGTCGTTTGAAGGGGCAATATCTCGGAGCCACTCATTCAGAACAGCTGCCTCTTTCTTCAGACCTCTCGGCCAAAGTCGGTCGACCAGCACGCGAAAGCCGTCGGTTCGCCTTGGCGATTCATACACGCGCTTGATGATCACTGTCATTCGATGAGCTGAAGAACGCTTTACTTTATCATTAGTAAGTCGCTCTACCAGATTCGCGCCGAAGGAGGTTTACCGCAATTGCGGCTGAAAACTTTAATCCCGCGGTCAAGCGCGAAACGATATGCGATTCTTTGCGTCTCCGGCATCTTGCTGTTGTCCCTTGCCTTTTCCGCAGCATGCGATGTGCAACGCCGAAGATCTGATGCGGAACTCGGCTTGAATTCTCAACAGTCTGCCGGAAGGAAGATCTATGATGCCGAATGCGACCGCTGCCACGAGCCGTATTCCACCCGTGGCAAGAAGGGCCCCGGCCTTCAGGGAATCTTTCAGCGCAGATACCTCCCTATAAGCGGATTGCCGGCGAACGATGAGCGCGTTACCGACATCGTGCGCCTAGGCCGGAAAGAGATGCCGGGCTACAGTCAGAAATTAAGCTCTGAGGACCTGGAGAATTTGCTGGCTTATCTGCACACACTCTAGGTGACAGCCGCCATCTCAGCTCCACATGGGATAATTCGGGACCTATCGAGACATGAAAAACATCGATCTCTTTCGCGAGCTGCCGTCGGTGGACGAACTGATTCGCGCACCCCAGCTCAACACGTCGGTCCGATCTTACGGCTCTGTGGCAGTCGGTGACGCCACTCGCGTCGTCCTTGCACGCCTCCGCGAACAGATTTCTTCCGGACTTCTCGATTCCGCATCTCTCAGGATTGCGTTGCACGGCCTTCCCGCAGCCATCGACTCGGAACTCCGCAATCTCCTCAGCTATCATCTCCGCCCTGTGATCAATGCTACTGGGGTGATTCTGCACACCAATCTTGGTCGCGCTCCTTTGGCAGGAGAAGCTCTAGCGCACGTTGTTGAAACAGCCAGTCAATACACGAATCTGGAATTTGATCTCGACTCTGGAGAGCGTGGCAAGCGTGACGTGCACGTCGACCGTCTATTCCGCAAGCTGTTTTCCGAAATCACAGATGCTTCCACCATCGTCGTCAACAACAACGCCGCAGCCGTGCTGCTGGCTCTGAACTCTATGGCGGAAGGCGGCGAGGTAATCGTTTCACGCGGAGAACTGGTTGAGATCGGAGGATCGTTTCGAATCCCCGATGTGATGGCCAAATCCGGCGCGACCCTACGCGACGTCGGCACAACAAACCGGACGCGCGCTGCCGACTACGAGAACGCTATCACTGACCGCACGCGGCTCTTGCTTCGAGTCCACCGATCGAACTTCGAGATTACCGGCTTCACCGAGCAACCATCCATCAACGAACTGGTTGACCTCGCTCGGCGGAAATCCATACCGCTGATGGAAGATTTAGGAAGCGGCGCGCTCGTCGACTTGAGGACATTCGGTGTCGACGGTGAGCCCGGCGTTGTTGACAGCCTTCGCGCTGGAGTCGACGTTGTTACTTACAGCGGCGACAAGCTTTTGGGCGGTCCCCAGGCGGGAATTCTGACCGGACGCTCTGACCTCATCGCGCAGATGCGATCCAACTCCTTGTTTCGCGCTCTACGCGTCGACAAGCTTATCTACGCCGCTCTCGAAACAACCCTCCTTGCCTACCTGAAGCAGGATCGCAACGCCATCCTCACATTGAAAATGATGGGCCTGACGAAGGGCGAGATCGCGGCCCGCGCAGAAGCACTTTCGGATAAGGTGGCTCAGTTCTCACAGAAATTTAAGCTTGAGATCATCGATGGACAATCTGTGATCGGCGGAGGCGCTGCGCCATCCTCTGTGCTTCCCACGCGACTCGTTGCCCTAAGTCATGCTGATCTCAGCGCGAACGAACTATCGTGCCACCTGCGTGCCTCCGATCCGCCCATCATCGCCCGTGTCGAAGATGGAAGGGTCCTTCTGGATTTACGTACCGTTTTTCCTGAACAAGATCTCAAACTCGCCGACGCCCTTACTCGCATCGCTTAGGCCGTTCTCCGCATCGAACAAGCATTGGCAACACTCTTTACCATCGGCCATTCGACACGCCCTCTGGAAGACCTGATCGCAGCACTGCAAGCACATCAGATCAAGACGTTAGTAGACGTCCGCGCATTTCCGATGTCACGCCGCTTGCCGCAATTCAATCGGAATTCTTTGGATCAAACCCTGCCTGCCGCACAAATCCGTTACGTGTGGATGAAAGCATTGGGCGGCTATCGCAAGGCAATTCTCGAAGACTCGCCGAACGTGGCGCTGCGCAATAAAAGTTTCCGCAACTACGCCGACTACATGCTCACTCCTGAGTTTGAGCATGCCATGGCGGAACTCATATCGTTGGCTGAAGAATCTCGAACGGCCTACATGTGCGCCGAACGCGTCTATTTCCGATGCCACCGCATGCTCGTTTCCGACTGGCTTGTCGCCCATGGAAATGAAGTCTTGCACATAGATGGCCCCGGCCCAGCGAAGCTACATAAGGTGACGAACGAAGCCCGCATGGTCGAAGGCCGCCTGCTCTATCGTGGCGACCGCTTGCTGTAAGATTCTTTGCGGAGATCACATGATCGTAGGCACGGGAATTGATATCGCCGAAGTTCCTCGCATCCGGCAAGCCATCGAACGTTTTGGACAGCGATTTCTTGGACGAATCTACACGGCTGGCGAGATGCGTTATTGCGACTCCAAGGCCAACCGGGTTGAACGTTACGCCGCTCGCTTTGCGTCGAAAGAGGCAGCGATGAAGGCGTTAGGCACGGGATGGAACTTCGGCGTACGCTGGCGGGACTGTGAGGTCACCCGCATGCCCGGAGGACGTCCAACCATGACATTTCATGGCAAGGCGGGAGAATTTGCCGCGAAGCTCGGCGTAAAGAACGTTGCTCTATCGATCTCTCACACTGAAGAGCAGGCAATCGCCCAGGTCATTCTTGAAAATTAGTTCGCTATCCGCCGCTGCTCGGCCAAACGGTTTGCGCGCGCTATCTGCTAGACTGACGCATTCAATCCAATGATGGCTGTGATAGCCCCCACTCCGGTCTCAAGCACGAGCAGGCCGGAACTTTCGGAAAGAACTTTACTTGCGGCGCTGGCCCTCACGAGTTTCTCCGCGCTCTTGCTCGAACTTTCCCTGACTAGACTCTTCTCTGTTGTTTTGTTCTATCACTTCGCGTTTCTCTCCATCTCCATCGCCCTTCTCGGTCTGGGCGCAGGCGGAGTGTTCGCGTACGTGCTTAAGCCGCGACTCGTCAAGGTTTCTACGCGCAAGATCGCCTCGCGGATATGCCTGGCGAATTCCGTCATCGTGCTTCTTGTTCTCCAGATTGTCTTGCACGTTCCCGTTGCGCTCAATCTAACCGGCAAGAACTTTCTGAGCCTTTCTTTGCTCTACTTGTCAGCTGCTGTCCCTTTCTTCCTTGTGGGTTTGTTGTTTTCCGTAGTGTTCGCCCGTGAAAACGCCCGTATTCCTAGGCTTTATGGCGCCGACCTTTGTGGGCGGCGCGCTCGCGTGTCTTGCGATCGTCCCACTATTGAACTGGCTTGGCGGTCCAAACGTGATCATCACCGCAGGATTTGTTTTGGCGGTTGCGGCAATAGTGTGGGCCGAATCTCGCTCCCGCCGTCGAAACGCCGGATTGATCGCTTTAGCGCTGTGCGCTCTGATCGCCGCCAATCACTCCGGACGGCTGATTGATGTCGTGTACGCAAAAGGAATGTTCCGCGATCCGGCGTGGGTCGAGTTTGCGCGATGGAATGCCCTCTCTCGTGTCGAGGTGGACCGCCTCAATCAGGCGAAAGTGATCGTCATCGATGCGGATGCTTCCACGTACATCATGAATGCGGACTTATCGCACTGGAAAGGCACCGAATGGGAGCACAATCTCATGGCTGCTCCTCCAGCGCTGGCTAACGTCCTGCGACCTCATGGAGACTTCGCCATCATCGGTCCCGGCGGAGGGGTCGACGTACTTCGCGCTGTGGCGAACGGCAGCGCGAGCGTAACCGGGATCGAAATCAATCCCATCATCGCCAACACGATCATGCGCGGCCGCTACGCGGATTACTCTCAGCATCTTTACGAGCGTCCAGATGTTCATATTCAACTCACCGATGGCCGCTCTTTCATCCGTTCCACGAGCCAGAAGTTTGATGTTGTCCAGATGACGCTCGTCGATACATGGGCCTCCACTGCTGCAGGAGCATTCGCGCTGAGCGAAAACAATCTCTACACAGTAGACGCCTTTCGCGAATACTTCGATCACCTGAAGCCCGATGGCATGATCGCCATCACGCGGTGGGAATTTCGTGAGCCCCGCGAAGCTCTGCGCGTCGTATCCGTGGCCATGGAAGCACTGCATCAACTCGGCGTCGCTAATCCGGCACGCAATTTCGTCGTCGCATCTCAGGGATTGCTGAATGAAGATGGTATTCCGGTGGTCGTTCTCGCTAAGAAAACTAGCTTCACTTCCGAAGAAGAAGTCGCTGTTGGCAAGCACTTCGCCAGCTACTCTGAGTTGAAATCTCTGTACTCTCCGTCTGAACCCGGTCAGAATCCATTTTCGAATCTCATCCTGAGCAACGATCCTCACGCCTTCGCCCGAAGTTACGCCTACAACGTCGCCCCGGTTGACGACAATTCGCCGTTTTTCTTTTTTACTTTGAAGCCGGCGCAAATCCTGCATCAACAGGGGCTTCATCACGGCGTCGATTGGAAGGTAAATCTCGGAGTCATGGTTCTGCTTCTCGTGTTGCTGATCTCAGTGCTGGCGGTTTTCGCCTTTCTGGTTCTTCCGCTCGCCCTGCGCCGCGGTCAAACTCACCAGTCCCCGATTCCCCTTCTTTACTTCGTGGCAATCGGCCTCGGATACATTCTCGTTGAGATCGCTTTCATCCAGCGCTTTGTACTCTTTCTGGGACATCCCACATACGCTCTGACCGTAGTGATTTTCCTGTTGATGCTATCGAGCGGTGCCGGCAGTCTCTTCTCGCGTATCTGGATACCTAAGGCTGAGATGGGATGGGTTCCGCTCCTCCTTGTCATCGTCACACTCTTGGCCTACGTCGTCTTCCTTCCTAGCCGGCTAGCGGCGCTGGTCGGCATGGACTTTGGCTTCCGCTTGATCATCAGCGGAATTCTTCTTATCCCTTTAGGCTTCGTCATGGGGATGCCGTTTCCCACCGGCCTTCGCGCTCTTGCCTCGGCGCCTCACAATGCAGTGGAGTGGGCATGGGCCATGAATGCTGCAGCCAGCGTCTTAGGATCGGTCATGGCAATGGTGATCGCAATTCAGTTCGGTTTGACTGTTACGCTCGCCTGCGGAGCGGCCGCCTACCTTATCGCGCTGCCGACGGTGCCTTTGTTGCGTCCTTCGGCGGTGAGTAAAGCTCCGGTTTTGTTATGATTCAGCGATGGGCGTGCCGAAGGTGATAGCCTGCAATTTCAGCTGCGTCGTACTCCTTCGCAATAAGAATTGCGCTGGAGCCATGAGGAAAGCCCTTGCCTAGCCAGAAGCAGCTCAAGTGGTCGCAGCTTCGCGTTGGGATCACAGTCATCGTTGCAAGCATTACCCTCGGCTTTCTTCTGTTCCTCATGTCTGGCACTTCAGGGCTCTTCACTCCGCGAATCAAGCTGAAATCATATTTCGACAATGCTGAAGGATTGCGCGTCGGAGCGCCCGTACGCCTGAGCGGAGTTGATATCGGTAACGTAACTCTGATTCGCGTCGTGCCCGACAGAGACAAGCAGATCACGCCGGTCGAAGTTACCGTCAAAGTCAGCACGAAGTTTGGTTTCAATCTGCGTCGCGATTCGATGACGTCGCTCGAGACGGCTGGTGTTCTCGGCGAAACCTATCTCGATATCGACAGCTCTCAGGCAGTCGGGCCTCCGGTGCAGGATGGCGACACTCTTCCCACTCAAGTGCATCCGGATTTCAACCAGGTAGTACGCGCCAGCCAGAGCACCCTGCAGAATATGGACGCCCTTCTGAAGCGGGCCGACCGCATCCTGGCATTCGCCGAAAGTGGCAAGGGATCTTTAGGCAAGCTGATTTACGATCCGACTCTGTACAACAAGTTTTCAGCAACGGTTACGGACTTCCAGAAAATCGTGGAAGACATCGGAAACGGGCAAGGCAGCCTGGGAGCGCTAATCAGCCGCAGAGACGCGTATGACAAGTTCATCGCCACCCTCGACAAGATGAATGGAGTGATCGACGATCTTCAGCAAGGAAAAGGAACCGCCGGGAAGTTCCTGAAGGATCCTTCTTTGTATAACAGCGCCAACGACACCATCACGAACCTGAAGAAGATCACTGACAACATCGACGCCGGAAAAGGAACACTAGGCAAGCTGACGAAAGACGACGAACTCGCCAGGAAGATCGACGTTACAGTCACGAAGCTCTCGGAACTGACGACGCAACTCGAAGCCGGCCAGGGAACAGCAGGAAAGCTCTTCAAAGACGAAACCCTTTACAACAATGCCAACGATATGCTTGTCGAAACCAGGGCGCTGGTGAAAGCAGTTCGCGAGAACCCAAAGAAGTATTTGAGCATCAAGCTCCACATCTTCTGACTTCAGTGTTCTCCGATACCGAACACCGAGCCCAGCACTAGGATCATCAGTACTCCAAACGAGATCCATCCATACTTGTAGTCTTTCTCACGAAAAAATAAGAAGCAGGAAACGATGACCCGCACCACCGGCGTAGCCAGCATCAGCAGGACACCCACGCGTTCGATGTCTGCTGCAACCCGCCCTTTCATGAAAATCCCATAGGCCAACCCGGCAAGCATCACGAAGAAACATGTGAACGCTCCTGTGCGCAGAACCAGCGCGACGGCTCGATCGAATGCGGGTTCTCGTACCTGGCTCACATCCCACCTCGCAACAAGTGAATTGCCAGATGACCGGCAAGATAGAACATCACTCCGACCAGCAGATACACCACGATCTTGGTATGAATGCGAGGAGCGAAACGTGCTCCGAGCAACGATCCCACGAAGACGCCGACTGCAAGGGGTGCGGCTGCTTGGACAAGAATGTCGCCGCGCCGGTAATAGACCATCGCGCTGGCAGCCGCTGTCACACCAATCATGAAGTTCGAGGTGGCAGTCGCCACCATCAGCGGAACCTCCATGAAGATGTACATCACGGGAACTTTGATCGGTCCGCCCCCAATTCCTAGAAGACCCGACAGCGCCCCTGCCACCAATGATGCCGAAAGGCCCAGCGGATAGCGCTTTGGTTCGTACGGAGGAATTTCCATCGCTCCGTTCGGCATTGGCATGCCATCTTCAGTTTTCACCTTTCCGCCTTTGCTCAGAATGGTGATGGCGCTGTAAAGCAGGAATGCGGCAAATAGTCCTTCTAATGCATTCCGATTGAAGTAGCCGACCAGATATGCCATGACTGCCGCGCCCAGCGCTGTCGCCAGTTCAAGCGTCATTCCCAAACGGATGTCTGTCGTGTGTCGCTGAAGGTGAACCGAGGAACTGGCGGCCGACGTCGTGATCACCGCAACCAAGCTCGTGCCGATGGCCTGCCGGATGGGAATACCGAAATGCAACGCCAGGATAGGCGTCAAAATGACTCCGCCTCCGATCCCCGTCAACGCTCCTAATAGGCCGGCGACGAAGCCCAGCACCAGCAGAAGCATCGTCACCATAGGGGTGACCTCTGAATGGCAATTTCTTCGATGGGGGTAGTCACTCTTTCTTGCGAATCACTCTGGAAGACGACGATGGCAGGAAGACTCGTCCGCAGCAAGCTAAGACACCGCCCGCGGATTTGCAGCGGCGTCGGCGTGCTCGTGCGCATGATAACTCGATCGAACCAGCGGCCCGGACTCCACGTGGCGGAATCCAAAACGCACAGCCTGCTCCCGCAAATACTCGAACTCGGCGGGTTCGTAAAAACGCGCGATCGGAAGGTGATCTTTGGATGGCCTCAGGTACTGGCCCACCGTCAAAATGTCGACACCACGAGTGCCCAGATCACGAAACACTTCGATCAGTTCCTCGCTCGACTCCCCTAAACCGACCATCACTCCGCTTTTGGTCACCGTTGCGGGAGAAATCTTTTTCGCGTTTTCCAGAAGCGCCAGCGTACGCTCATAACGCGCTCCCGACCGCACCGCCCGGTAAAGCCGGGGGACAGTTTCGGTGTTGTGATTCAAAACGTCCGGCCGCGCGTCCAACACTATCCGCAATGACTCGTCCAAGCCCTGGAAGTCCGGAATAAGCACTTCAATCCGGCAATCCGGCGTCAGCTCGCGAATTGCGCGAATGGTCTCAGCAAAAACGCGGGCGCTGCCGATGTTGTCATCGTCCCGGTTCACGCTCGTTACGACGGCGTGCTTCAAACCGAGAGTGGCTACGGCCTCTGCAACCCGCTGCGGCTCTTCCCAGTCAATCGGCTGCGGTCGTCCCTTTGGCACGGCGCAAAACCCGCAGCGACGCGTGCAGATGTCCCCCAGCAGCATGAATGTCGCAGTCTTGTGGTTCCAGCATTCTCCGATATTGGGACATTGTGCCGACTCGCAAACCGTGTGCAGTCCGAGCCCACGCGCTAATTTCTTCAGATTGTGAAAATTTTCTCCAACCGGAGCCTTCGCGCGAAGCCACTGCGGCTTGGGAGCACGGGGTGGTGGGCTCAACTCAATTTGGATAAGCTGGGACGCGCCTGCCATCCTTAGATTTTAACAGGTCGATCGGATCCAGCCCCGGCAGCGGTTCTTCTCGAAACAGCATAGAACTAGCGAACTGCTTCGGCTCGCGCCAACACCGTCTCCGTACTGGCTGCCATCGAATCGTAATAGCGCACAAAGCGCTCAGTTTCGGCAGCTTTGTACGGAGCGAGATTGTGTGCCCAACGAAATCCGATCGGCTGGTACAAAACTTCCACCGCGATACGAAACGGACCGTTCCCGCTTCCTAGAGCGACGCTGTATCGCACACTGTCTGAGCCGGCTGTGAAATCAGGGTCAGCGGCTGCATCCCCCTGCACGGCGATGTCCTTCTCTGCAGTTGCCTTGTCAAAACCCGTGGGAAGAATCCGGTTATCCTTCATGTAGCCGACGGCTGAAAGCAAGCCGGTCGTGACGTGGCCCTCCGAATCCTTCAAAATCGGCTCGTAAATCTGCACCTGATCGATGCTGCTGATTTCGCGATAATGAGGTTCGTAACGTGAGGGATCGATGTCGTTGTCGTTGCCTGCGATCGAACCATCAGGGTTCAGCGATCCGGAATCGAACACCGCCTTACCCTCGCGGTCGTGAACCGAAAAATGAAGCCACACGCGGCGCGACGGATACGCCGTGGGAAGCTTGTGTCCCGAAAGATTGGTTACAACGACCTCCGCCTCCAATCTGCCATCAACGACGGCGGCGTCCCGGATCTCCACGCGCGCTGCCTGCGACTGTAGGAACGAAGTCGTTTCTTCGGCCGCGCCCGTCAGTTCATTCGGCAGCGCAGCGACGCTTAGGTCGTCGCGATATCGGTTCAACATGTTCTGCATCAGAAAATTTGCCCCAACGAACGAATGCCGATGCATGCCGATGCGAGGCGTACCAAGGACTGAACTGATCGCGACCCCTTCGTTCACCTCGGGCATGTGGCACCCCTGGCAGCTGTACCTCGCAGGATAGTCACTGTGCTGCCATTCCAGGTATGGCATCTGTTCCGCCAGATAGCCGACTGGTTTCCCGTCAGAACCATGCGCCGTCGTGTAGAGCTGATGGCATGTTCCGCACAAAGCGGAATCGCGTATATGTTCTGCCGCGGTAGGTTGGTACCCGCCCGTAGATGTCTGCATGATGCGCTGGTTGCCGGGTGAAACGTCGAATGGCCCGTACTCATGCCGATCGGTCTTGTTGGCCGGAGTATGAATCACGAATCCGCCGCTGAAACTATCGCGCGTTCCGAGTTTCTCGTTGCTGATCTGGTGACACACAGAGCAGGTCACACCGTCTGCCGCTGCCGAAGACTTCTTCGGTTCAGCATCGAACGGCAGGAAATCGAAGATCTTCCCTTTTTGTCCTTTTACTTTTGCTTCATAGCGCGCGACCGGCATGTGGCAGACGGAGCATTCGTCCTGGATATCTTCGGTCAACTGCGAATGATCGATGGTTTCGCGACGCACGCTGGCTTGCCAGTACGGATCTCGCGCGGAATTCGCCATAATGCTCGACCGCCACGATAGCCCGATCGAAACATCGCGACCGCTCGGAGTTGTCAGCTGATTGTGACAGGCAAAGCAGCGGTCGGATGTCTGAAACTCCGGCTTCAATCCTCCGTGACCGTCACCACCTCTCATTCGTTGTGAGAAGAACAGCAGCGCGACAGCCACCAAGATTGACAAACAAATACGCCTTGCCATTTACCAGCCTTCCGTAAATTTGCCGTCCTGCCAGTCCCACAGCAGGTAGAACACAAGCTGTTTCTGCCGACCCGCCGTCTCTGTCGCTGGAATTCGTAGTCCGATATCGCCACGGATATGCTGCCGCCGACTGATCGTTACTTGCAACTGCGGCAGAACATCCCACTCCATTCTCGCGCCGGTTGTCAGATCACGAGCAGCCAGGAATTCGACCATCGGGGACCACAGGCGCCCTAAACGGTGGTCCGATGCAAAGCTTTGACCAATCGCGGTGTTAAAGAATATGGACTGAGGGGCGATGCTTGTGTGAAATGGAAGGTCCGCTCCAAACTGTGTCTGGATGAAAGTGTCGCTTCGGAAAACCTGATCAAAGGCGGCAAATGTTTCGAACGTCGTGGTGCCTGAGCCAAAGCCACGAGAACGGTTTCCGCTTGGAATCAGAAGCCCCCCCTGCAAGCTCATGATCGATCCCTTATTCAGGTCGGAATACATCACGCGCTTCACCGCCAGCGTGGCATCACCCACGCCGCCATACCAAACGTGATCCTGATTCTGGAACTGGATCGGTACATCCACCTCAATCTGATTTTTCACGCCAAACCGCTGCTCGTGGATGACGTGGCTTTCATTTCCCGGCGTGCCCTGAACGTTGATCCCCGTAGAGAGCACGACCTCATCTTCGGGGAACGCCTTCTCCGTTACTATCGCCCGAGGTAGGTTGAGCTCTCCCCGAGGCCACTTCCGCTCTTCCCGGCAAAAGTGCCGCAGATATGCGATCAGATCGTCGATTTCGTCTGAGCTCAAGGCTTGTCCGAACGCAGGCATGATCTGCGAAAATCCGCGGTGCGGACCACCATGTGTGATCACCGCTTTATATGCGGAGTTTACCTCCGGCGTCGTTTGATCGCACTTGCTGAAATCCGGAAACGTTTGCGGCGGTTCGAAGCCAGCTACCGATTTCGGCGCACCTTGCCCATCACTGCCATGGCACGACGTACAAGCCGCCTTATAAAGCTGCTCGCCTCTTTTTGGGTTCGCTTTAAAGGAGTATCCCAGATACTGCGCATGTGCGGTCGCGGAGAAGAACGCGACGGAAAGTAAAAGCAGAAAAGCCGGCCTCATGCCATCCGACAATGGGTTCTCTTTTGGCCGGCACCACAGTTGAATTCGCAAAATAATACGCCCACTCGGAGACCGTATCCTGCCAACCATACTAGCAATTTTGTGATGTGATCTCAGCCGACTTCTACAAGTCCGTAGGTGTGGTGCCACCGCGAGCGCATCTGCACGAGCGCTCGACTGATTTCGTCTGCAGAGATTTCCGAGTTTGGACCGGCCAAGACCGCTGCAGCTTCCAACTTCGCAGCTTCCAGCAGTTGAGAATCGCGAATGATATTTGCCACCCGAAAACTCGGCAGACCAGCCTGTCGCGTTCCAAAGAACTCACCCGGCCCGCGCAATTCTAGATCTAGCTCGGCGATCTTGAAGCCGTCGTTCGTTCCCACCATAGCGTCGAGCCTGCGCTGGCCCTCCTCGGTAACTTTGCCCGCCAGTCATCAGCACACAGTAAGACTTCGCAGCGCCACGACCGATGCGGCCGCGCAACTGGTGCAACTGCGCGAGTCCAAACCGTTCCGCATGTTCAATCACCATCATCGTGGCGTTTGGAACATCAACTCCAACCTCGATCACAGTCGTCGAGACCAGGATGTTAAGTTCGCCCTTTTGGAACATCCTCATGACCTGGTCTTTCAACTCCGCGTCCAGGCGCCCGTGAAGCAATCCCACCTTGAGATCGGAAAAAATGCGGCCGGTCATCTCGCGATACATCTTGATGGCCGCCTTCAGTTCGCTTTCTTCATTTTCCGCAATCACCGGATACACAACGTACGCCTGATGTCCCGCCGACACCTGCTTGCGTAGGAACTCCCAAACCTTCAGAGACTGCTCATCGCTTACGCACTTCGTCACAATCGGGGTACGCCCCGGCGGCAGCTCATCCAGCACGCTTAAGTCGAGATCCCCATAAAGTGTGAGCGCCAGCGTGCGCGGAATCGGCGTCGCCGTCATCACAAGGACATCGGGTTCCGCAGGCTCCGTGCCCGCCCGCTTCGTCTCACCTTCAGGAGCAGTCTCCTCCGACTCGACGACATCTAGCGTGGCTCGCGGATTTTCGTCACCCGACTTTTTCATCAGCTTCAGCCTTTGCATCACGCCAAACCGGTGCTGTTCGTCGACAATCACCAGCCCCAAATTGCCGAATTCCACTTTCTCTTCGAGCAGAGCGTGTGTGCCTATGATGAGTTGTGCATTCCCCTGAGCGATGTGCCGTCGAATCTCCCGCTTGCGATCCGCCTCCAGCGACCCTGTCAGCACCACGATGCGATAACCAGCACTCTCCAGAATCCGTCGCGCAGAAAAATAATGCTGTTGCGCTAGGATCTCGGTCGGCGCCATCAGTGCCACCTGATACCCGTTCTCAATCGCAATGATCGCTGCTTCAAACGCAACAATCGTCTTCCCTGATCCCACGTCTCCCTGCAGCAAACGCCGCATGGGATAAGGCTTCTCCATGTCCGCCGCGATTTCTTTCAGCACCCGTTTCTGCGCCGCGGTGGGATGAAACGGCAAAATCTTCCGTATCGCTCCTCTGGCGCGATCATCGAGCTGGAATGCAATCCCGGTCTGTGCCTTCTGCTGACGACGTTTCAATTCCAGTCCGAGCTCGACAAAAAACAATTCGTCGAAAATCAGCCGGATGTGTGCCGCTGTTCGAAACGATTGCAGACTCGCCAGGCTCTCGCCAGGTTCAGGCCAATGAACGTTCCAAAGCGCCTCTCGCGGAGAGATCAAACCCAGGTGTGAACGTACTGCCGCCGGGATCGGGTCCGGCAGATCGGGCGTCAGATTGTCCAGTGCCGTGCGGATGATCCTGCGGAACCAGCGAGCCGTAAGTTTTCCCGTTGCCTCATAAATCGGGACGATTCGTCCGATTTCGAGCGATTGCGCGGCTTTCGCCTCCACCGCGCTTTCACCTGCGTCGTTGGGATCTCCAAGTATTTCAAATTCTGGTTGAACAATTTGCAACTCGCGGCTGCGCTGGTCCTGCTCAACTTTCCCGTACAGCGCAATCATCTGCCCCGCCGTAAACTTGCCTTGCAGATACGTTGCATGGAACCAGAGACAACGCAGTTTCGCGCGTCCTTGTCCCACCGTAAGCTGAAAGATTGGCATCTTTCGCGTGCGAAACAAGCCCGAGCTTCGAACTTCGCCAACCACCGTCGCCATCTCACCAGGACGCAGTTCCGCAATCCCTCGCGGGTTCAGGCGGTCTTCATATCGGAAAGGAAGGTAATTGAGGAGTTCGCCTACGGTACGGATTCCCTTGGCGGCGAGAACCTCTCCAATGCGCGGACCGACGCCCTTCACATATTGGACCGGCGTGGAGAGTTCAAGCATGCTCGCGAGGTTCCGGTTAGCTCACCGTCTTCGCAACCCGGCGAACGGAGAGAGCACCGAAAGAATAGCAGGAGCAGCCCAGGCGTCGCTTGGGCCCAAACGGTGGTCCTCCGGAAATCCCTTCACCATCGGCGCGATTTCGGGAAGACTTCGAAATCCCGGAGGCCGCAATTCGGTGTCTAAACCATTGGTGTCCGCCAATTTCCTCCAAGCTCTTCTGTCCATCATTCTCGGAAATGTGGTGTACTTTCTGCTCGCGCCTTCCCTTCCCCTCGCAGCGCGCCATCGCCCACTTCATATGGACCTCGGCATGATCCTCGACTTCTGGTTTTGCCTGGTTGCTTATGGCCTGATTCGCACAGCCCGCAAATGGCGTTAACTTGATTCCCAAAAACATTTCCCAGTAGTTACTTTCGGAACATCGGAGGTTACCTGCCACAACGATAGAATTCGTTGGAATGCTGAAATACGCGGTCCTATATGAGGCGGGCCAGGCTGTGCTCTCGACCTTTGACTTGGACGAGGTGCTGAGCCGCATCTTGGCCATCGCCCGCGAGCATTTTCACCTGCCGAATGTCGCTATCTTGTTGCTCGACAACGACGCACAACAGCTCCGTGTTCGCTCGCAGGTGGGTTGGGATTTCGGTAAGGACGAAGTTTGCCTCTCGATAAAAGAAGGCATTACCGGCGCCGCGGTTCTGAAGAAAGATTACATATACGCCCCCGATGTCAGCCAGGATTCGCGCTATGTATCCGCCGCTGAGTCGACGCGTTCTGAACTGGCGATTCCCCTCATGGTTCGGGACGAAGTCATCGGAGTTTTGGATTGTCAGAGCGACCGCCTTGCTCACTTTGATGACGAGACCATCGAGTTGCTCCGCCTCTTTTCCAACCAAGCCTCTCTCGCTCTCGAAAATTCCCGCCTGTACTCTCAGGAGAGGCAAAAAGCGAGACAGTTGCAGGCCATAAACGCGATCGCCCAGCAGAGCACGGCAGTGATGGAGTTGGAAGAATTACTTGTTCGCGCGTGTTCCGTGATCCAACAGTCATTTCAGGTTTCGCACGTATCCCTCTATCTGCGCGATGAGAATGATCTGGTGTTGCGCGCTCATCATGGAACCATGACCCCGTGCTTCCCGCCGTCGGGAAGATTCTCGGGGAGCCAGCAACCCTGGTGTGACGTGATCTCCAGCAACGATACCGTCATCGAGAACGATCTTCAGGGAACTCCAGCTTCGCCGCGGCTATTTGAAGAATGCTCTTCTCGGATGAGCATTCCGCTTATCTCCTTCGGCCAGACGCATGGCGTGCTGACCTTGCACAGCTCGAAACGAAATGCCTTTCACAAGAACGAACTGCAATCCCTCGAATCGGTAGCGGACATTTGCGCCAATTCCATCCAAAACGCTCACTATGTTCAGCGCGTTAAGCAACTGGCATATTTGGACGGTCTAACCGGCATCTTCAACCGCCGCTTTTTCGATTTGAGAATTATGGAAGAGATCGAGCGTGCCCAGCGTTACTCAACCGCAATGGCGGTCATCATCGCCGACATCGATAAATTCAAGCAGCTGAATGACGAGTTCGGCCATCTGTTGGGCGACGAAGTATTGCGGCAGGTTTCGTCCATCTTCCACCAACAGGTCCGCAAAATCGACGTAGTCTGCCGGTACGGTGGAGAAGAATTCGCTATCTTATTGACTCAGACCAATGAGGATCAAGCGCTGGCGATCGCTGAGAAACTGCGCAAAATGGTCGCCGAATGGCAATTTCCAGGTCTTCCGAGGACGGTTACGATCAGCGCAGGAGTCGCATCTTTTCCCGCCCATGGCAGAAGCAGGGATGAATTGGTGCATGCAGCGGATGGCGGCCTCTATGCCGCTAAACAGGCGGGGCGCAATCGCGTCTTTCTTGCCCGAGTAGCAAGTGCTGCTTCGGGCAGCCACTGATCTCCGCTACAACCACTCTCCGCGCATTCTGGACAACTTCACACGCAATTGCTCCAGATCCTTCTTCAGTTGCTTCTTCTGTATTTCGCTTTGCTGCCGAATCTGCCGTTGCTCCTTGCACAGTCCGTCCCGCAACTCCCGTGCCGCTCGACGGGATTCATCCGCTGCGAGTTGCATTTGTGGCCGCAAGCTGGCGAGTTCGTCTTCCAGTTTGCTCATCTGGAGCGAACCTTCCGCTTCGATTAAAGGCTCAACTCCTAAACTCTCTTCCTCGAACATGTCGCTCGATTCTTTGCGGGCGGGGAGCGACAAATTCAGGTTTTGTTCCTTCTTGTCGCGGATCAGTCCAACATTCACCGAATCACCATTCCGCGAACGAACTGCGTGCGAAAAATCGCTAGTATCGTGCACCGCCTGTGCGTTCACCTTCACGATCACGTCGCCCGCTCGAAAGCCCGCCTTTTCGGCCCGGCTTCCTTTTTCCACGGAACGAACCAGAACCCCGTTTCCATTCTTCACTCCGAAAAATTCACCCAGCTGCGGCGTGATGTTTTCGACCATCAGTCCGCTGCGTGCGGAGGATGTAACCACCACCATGTTCATGGACGGTATGTCGATGTCGGGTATCCGGAAGTCAGGCATTTTGACGTGAACGTCCGGATTGGGTGAGACAAAAGAAAACTCTTTGTGCTTATCCGCCAACTGGACCTTCAACGTCAACGGCTGACCTTCACGGCTCACTCCTAGCGCTACAACGCGGCCCGGAGGCGTCTCGTGGATCATCCTGCGAAGCTGCGCTCCACTCTCAATGGGCGTTCCATTCATCGTTAGGATTACGTCGTGTTCCTTAATGCCCGCCTTGCCTGCCGGAGCATCCTGGTCGACCATCGTCACTTCCACGCCCTTCTCCTCTTTCAACTTGAGAGCGTTCAGACGTTCCGTGGTGACGTCAGCGATATCCACGCCCAGGTAAGATGTCGTTCCCCCATCTTCACTCGCAAATACCCACGGATGTGCCGGCTGATCTACCGTCCAGTTCTGCGCCCCGTTCGACAGACCGACGAGCGACAGCATCACTCCACCAAGAACTGCCATTTGTCTGTGCATGGTTGTTTTCCTCGATCTGTTCTCGCGGACGCAATGACTGGCGTTTGCGTCTCGCCCCAGCCTCAACAGACTCATCTAAAGCTGATCGTTGTAATCGATCTTAGCGGTCTACCGGACACCGCTTCAGCGACTTGCCCGCTTGATGCAGATGTCGCCGCTCGAAGTGTGAACCTTAACAACTGGACCTCCGCCATTCAGAGCACCGTCAGCCGTCAGGGTTTTGTTCCACTGATCGCCCTCGGTACGTGGATGAATTTCAGGAAAGTCCGACGTGATCCGATGTCCATTGCCCATATCCACACTGGCACGAACATTCACAGCAAGATCAGAAGCGATGTACAGCGTGATGTCACCCGCTCCTGTTTCCAGATCCGAATCCAGGCGTTCTCCACCCGTGTTCACTAGCTTCACCGTGATGCCGCCGGCACTGGTTTCCGCTCGTGCCGAAGGCACTCCGTAAAGTTCAATGCCGCCTCCGCCCGTCTCCGCATGCACGTGCCCTTTTGCTGATTTCAGTCGAATGCTACCGCCCCCGGTTTCGATCTCGGCCGGGCCGCCGATATCGCTCAGATCCACGCTACCGCCGCCCGTTGATGCTCTCACTTTGCCATTGCAATGGCTTACGGTGATGCTGCTGCCGCCGGTCTCAATGGTCGCGCCTTGGGCGCAGGATTGAATGTCCACACTCCCGCCACCGGTTTCCGCGATGACTTTGCCGTTCGCTTGTCGAATTGCGATCGAACCGCCTCCGGTGTGCAGTCCAAGATCACCGCTCACCGTACCGACGTCGATCGATCCGCCCCCGGTCTCGGCGCTAACACCTCCACCGATGTCATCTACCCGGATCCCACCTCCGCCGCTCTCCGCTTCCACACGACCGGCAATGCCGGTGGTGTCTACGCTTCCTCCGTCAGTCTCTAATTTCACCAGAGCTATCTCACGCGGGACGTTGATGTTGAACTGCCCAGAAAAATGTCGCGGTCGCTTACTTCCTTGCCAGTCCCCCAAAATCCAGGCCGTATCACCCTTCACATAAGCACTTATCTTGAATTGCTCAAACTGGCGGCGAGCGTCCTGTTCCGAAGAATTGCCGAAATTCGTATGAACGACATAACTGATGTCCTGCTGCTGCCCGCCCCGAACCACCACCGTGCCCATATCAACCTTGACCCGAAGAACCTTCACCGCGCTAAGTGAGCCGGTGATCTCCTGACCCCATGCCCCCCCTTCGCGGGATACCCTTGCTTCTTGCGCCGCGGCCAGCGACGTAAGCAGAGCCAGCGTGACCGCCAGCCCGACGATTTGTAGCGCTCGTTTCAAATGATTCACCTCACCTCTCGCCAAACCTCAAACTCGAATCCCACTCTCTAATCAATCTCCGGCAACTGCGCCAACATGGTCCGAGCCTGCGACTTGATGTACTGGCTCGAATCCTTCGCAGCCAACGCCATCAGCACGCCCCGCACGCTTCCGTCGGCCTTCACCGGCTCAATCAGACGCAGCGCTTCAATTCGCACGCCAGAATTTTCATCGTTCACTAGCGCCCGCAGGACGGCATCGCGAACATTCGTGTCGGTCTTCACATAATTTCCCAGGGCGTCGATCGACTTCAGGCGAACACCCGGATTGGTGTCATTCTGCAACGCGTATATCAAAGCCTCCCGCACCTGCGTGTCGCTGCTTCGTTGCGCGAGCAAACCAACCGAATCCACGCGCACTCCCGAGTTGTAATTGCTTCGAGCTGCGAAAAGCAGAAGTTGCTGGATGTCCTGGCTGTTAAGCGATCCCTGCTTTTCCTGGGTTGATACGGTGTTGTACTTGATGCTGACCTGATCCGTGCCTGGGATGGGTGTAATGGAATCTATCGCTGCGATGGAAGCTTCGGCTGGATTACCGCTGGTCGTTGGGTTGCCCTGAGGAAGTAACGCGATGTTTGAATTGTGAGGCCCGTAAAACTTGTACGTTGCTCCAATACCGCCTGCAAATCCGAGAATAAGAATCACCGAAGCCAGTGCCGGAGAAAACCGCATTTGTCGTAGCCAGTTCGCGGGATCGAACGCCAGCCGGCTCCAGAAACTGCCCTGCTGCGTGGTCTCCAGTCCCTCTTGCAGACGCATGCGCGAGGCCGCCAGTAGGTTCGGAGTTGGATCGGCAGCCCGGTCCTGCATCAGCAGCTCATGAAACGCCTGCTCCGCCTTCAGTTCGGCCGCGCAATCGGCGCAGCGGGCCACGTGTTGCTCCAGTTCATGGCGGGCATCGTCAGCCAGTTCGCCATAAACGTGAAGCACGAAATTTTCTCGAACCCATTCACACTTCATCGTTGCACCTTCATCACTTTTATGGGCGGCCGCCTTCGGCCGTCCGGCAAGGCCGAAGCCTCGCCACGCAATTTCAACTGCTACCGCATATCAGATAAAGCCCCGCGCAGCTTCTGCGTGGCCCGGAAAAGAGTGTTCTTCGCGGTCTCTTCCGTCGTATGCAAAATCTCTCCCACGGTCCGAAGTTTCAATCCGTGGTAATGCTTCAACTCGAATACCATGCGCTCGCGTGGTGTAAGTTTCTCGAGCGCTCC
This sequence comes from uncultured Acidobacteriota bacterium, assembly GCA_963712365.1. Taxonomy (GTDB): domain Bacteria; phylum Acidobacteriota; class Terriglobia; order Terriglobales; family Acidobacteriaceae; genus Sulfotelmatobacter. The sequence continues at coordinate 428,976 of CAVQHO010000011.1, read as the reverse complement.
CGCGATTCGCGATCCTAGCTGCCGCCGCATCAAATCGCGCTCAGGATTTGCTCCGGCCCTCGCGTCGGGCACCTGGTCTAGCAGGTCATACTCCCCGCCGTCGGAATCCTTCGCGACCGGCGCGTCCTCTTTGCGAACACTCTTCTTGCGCAGGTGATCGAGACACAGATTCGTCACGATCCGATAGATCCATGTGTAGAAAGAGCACTCGAAACGGAAGCTGCCAATATTTTTGTAGGCTTTGAGGAAGGCGTCTTGATAGACGTCCTGCGCGTCCTGCTCGGTCCCGGTGAGATGTAGCGCCAGCCGTAAAACGGCTTGGTCGTAATGACGAACGAGTTCCTCGAAGGCGGCGCGGTTTCCCCGCTGCGCTTCGCGGATCAACATCGTGTCATCGATTCGGCGTTCTTGCCCAGCCATTCGGCCCCGCACGGGGTCGGTCTTGCTGACTCTCTCAGTTAACTCACTCTCACTCGAGTGGGCCCGTCCGCCAACCGCAAATGGTATAGCCCAGACACCGGCCGGCATTGTCGCTATGTCCTCTACCTGCCCGGCCTTATAGTCATCCGGGCTTGCACAGGAATAGACGGAGAATCAACAGAACCGTGAGCAGGAATTATAGGCTCTACAGGGATATTTTGGCCAAGCTAGGTGCTTCTGGGACAAAGATTTAGACGCTAAACACAACAGCGACCCAGAGTTTGGGTCGCCGTTTTGGCACAGCAAATGCACTATTTGTGAAGCAACTGCCACTCTACCGTGTCCCACCCGGTGGCTTTCGACCTTCGGGGGCCACCAAGGCGCGCAACCGGACCGGCGAACAGATCCGCTCCTACCCCTCTGCCGCTTCTTTCTCGATCACAACCTTCAAATGCGCGGTCACATCCTTGTGGAGCTTCACTGGCACGGTGAACTCGCCCAGGGTTTTCAATGGCTCGTGCAATTGGATCTTCCGACGATCGACGTTGAAGCCCTTTTTCGTCAGCGCATCTGCCAGATCGCCCGACGTTACTGAGCCAAAGAGCTGATCGTTTTCGCCCGACTTGCGGGTGAACCCCAGCGACACACCATCGAACTGCTTCGCCAGTTCCTCAGCCTGCGCCTTTTCTTTGGCGGAACGCCGCACCGCAGCGGCCTTCATCTGGACGATCACCGCCTTATTGCTGTCGCTGGCCTGAATCGCCAGTTTGCGCGGCAAGAGATAATTGCGCCCGTACCCTTCCGCAACCTTCACAACATCGCCGCGCGATCCTAGTTTCGCTACATCTTCCTTCAGAATAACTTCCATGGATAACTCCAATCTCTAAGCTGTTAGCTCTTGGCTCTCAGCTTCAGGCCAATCCTCCGAGCATGAAGAACTCAGGGCTGACGACTGAAGCTGAAAGCGATGTTATGACGCTCGTCCCGCGAACGGCAGCAGTGCGATGTTCCGCGCCATCTTGATCGCGGACGACAGTCTGTGTTGATGCGGAGCGCACACACCGGTCAAACGGCGCGGCACAATCTTCCCGCTCTCCGCCACGAACTGTCCCAGCAGCCGGTAGTCCTTGTAATTGATGTCTTCGATCTTCTCGGTGCAGAACTTGCAAACCTTCTTGCGCCGGAAGAATTTTCGGCCACCGCCGCCCTCACGCGGAGGTCCACCCGGACCGCGTCCACCGCCGCCAAATCTCGGACGATCTCCACCCGGACGCGGGCCATCCGATCGCGGCCTCTCCGTTGGAGCCGCCGCTTGCTCTGGTGCTTTTGTCTCGTCAGCCATAACTCTCCTCTATGTTTGTCGCACCTACCGCGACACTAATCTGTTGATCTCGCCAGCCCAGTATTGAGCCGACCGGCGATCGTTCAGCCTGCGCATATGGGCGCAGACTGCTGAATGGCAACTACGCCGTAGCTGGCGCTTCTGCCGCTGGAGCCGCCGCGGGCTCCGGAGCTGCCGGTGCTGCTGGGGCCGCTGCCGGTTGCGCACTGACCTTCTTCTTCGAGTCGCGCAACTTCTTGATCTTGTCCAGCCGCTTCTGCTCTTCGTCGACGCGGACCGTCAAAAACTTGATGACCGGTTCCGTGACTCGCAGACGCCGCTCCAGTTCGTGGATGGCCGGACCGCCGCCCTCCACCACCATCAGCACGTAAATGCCATCGTGGAAGCGCCGTACCGTGTACGCCAACCGGCGCTTGCCCATTTTGTCGACACGAACCACAGTCCCGCCCGACGATGGCACCACCGACTGCAGCATCGAAATCAGTTTGTCCAGATCCTCTTCCTGCATATCCGGCCGGACAATGAACATCAACTCATAAGTACGATTCATTCGTTATCTCCAAATCCAAAGTTATCGTCCTGAGCAAGACACTTTCTCTCGCAAAGGACCTCGGCGCGCCACCCCAATCGCCGCATTTTTTTGCAGCGAACAAAGTATGTAGTAGGCGCTCTTGCTGTGCTTCAACGAGCTACCTCGCTTCAGAAGGCCACAAGTACAGCTAGCTCGCTTCTTTATCCTCCGGCTCTTTGCGGTTAAACCTGTTCATTGCCGCTGCCGGTCCTTCCCTCAAAATCATCTTCACCGCATCTTCAGCGGTATCCAGCACTCCGTCTACGACTGCCAGCTCCGGCTTGCGCATCGGAGCCAGCAGATACTCGGCCCCATCTCCGACCTTGCGCTCGGGAGCCACTCCAATCCGGATCCGCAGAAAATCCTGCGTGCCCAGCGCCCCGATAATCGACTCGATTCCGTTGTGCCCCGCCGAGCTCCGCCGCGTATGAATCCGCAACGTACCCAGCGGAAAATCCAACTCGTCCTGAAGCACGATCAAGTCGGACTCTGGCGCCGCTTCGTACTCCCGAAGCAGTTCCCGCACCGCGAGCCCACTGAGGTTCATGAACGTCTCTGGCTTAGCCAGCAACACCATCTGGTCGGCGATCACTGTTCGGGCCGTCATCGCCCGGCATTGCCGGTTTCTGACTTCCACGCCCAAGTTTCCCGCGATTCGATCAATCGCCAGGAATCCCAGATTGTGCGGCGAAAACTGATATTCGATTCCAGGATTGCCGAGTCCAACAATCAGTTTCACGCCAGGTTCGCTTCCTCACTCCACGTCTTCTGTGGGGACGGGCTTCTCGCCCCTCCACCGACGAAGCTCGGCTAATTCTTCGGCCCGTGCAGCTACTTCTTCTCCTTCTTCTCGCCCTTCTCTGCTCCGGCCTCTCCCTCTTCATCGGTCTCCTGCTTGCCCTTCTTGATAACTTCAGGCTCGCTCGGAGCTGCCGCTTCCGCCGCTGTTGCATCAGGCGTCGCCACCACTTCTTCCTTCACCGACGTCACGTGGGCCACCGGCTGGTTCGCATCCGTCAGGATCTTCACCTTATCTAAGCGTGGAAGCTCCGAAACGCGCAGCACCTTCCCAAAGGTCAGTTGGCTTACATCGGCATCAATGTGGCTCGGAATGTCAGTCGGCAAGCACTCAATTTCAACCTCGCGCAGCATCTGCTCCATGATGCCGCCTTCCTGTTTCACGCCGGCCGATTCGCCAACCAGGAAGATCGGCACGCTCACGCGTAACACCTTGTCGAGCGCGATGCGCTTCAGATCGATGTGCAACAGCCGGCCTTTGATCGGCTCATACTGCCAATCCACAATCATGGCCTTCGTCTTCTCGCCGTTCAGGGTCAGATCGAAAATCGTGTTATGCCCCGTCTCTGAGTTCAAGATTCGGGTGACCACCCTCGGATCGACGGTGATTGGGGCGGAATCTTTGCCCGCGCCATAAACCACGGCGGGAATCTTTCCTTCACGCCGGACGCGCTTCGCGTCATTCTTTGTGCCCGGATCCCGCGGTTGTGCTTCCAGTACGTTCGTTTCCAATGCAGTCGCCATAAATGTCAGTTCCTATCTACGTATTTAGATTTCTTCACTGAGCACAAGGCTCGCGCCCGAAATCCACCCGCGCGTTTCGCCGCTTGATCGCTCAAATGAACAACTTGCTTACCGAAGTCTCCTCATGATTGGCTTGGATCGCCCGGCCAATCAGTCCCGCAATCGACAGCACGGAAATCTTGCCGCCCTTCTCCGTTCGTGCCGCGTCGGCTTCGGGATTCAGCGGAATCGTATTCGTCACCACAACTTCCTTGATGACCGATTTCCGGATGTTCTCAACCGCCGGGCCCGACAACACAGCATGCGAAGCGCAGGCATACACTTCCGTTGCGCCGTTCTCTTTCAACGCCGCCGCCGTCTTTACCAGCGTTCCCGCCGTATCAATCAAGTCATCGATGATCAGGCAAGTACGCCCGTGAACGTCTCCGATCACGTGCATGATCTCTGCCACATTCATCTCAACTCGCCGCTTATCCACGATGGCCAGCGCCGCATCTACTTTCTTCGCGAAAAACCGCGCGCGCTCCACGCCTCCCGCATCCGGCGAAACTACCGTCAGATTCGGCAACTGCAGTTTGCGGAAGTGATCCACCAGCACCGGTGAAGCAAACAAGTGATCCACCGGGATGTTGAAAAATCCCTGCAGTTGCGGCGTGTGCAAATCGACAATCAGCGCCCGGTTTGCCCCCGCCGTCGTCAACAGGTCAGCAACCAGCTTCGACGAGATCGGGCTTCGCGGCTTGTCTTTCCGATCCTGTCGCGCATACCCGAAATACGGAATCACCGCCGTGATGCGCCGCGCCGACGCGCGCTTCAGCGCATCGATCATCAGCAGCAACTCCATCAAGTGCTCGTCCACTGGACGGCACGTCGGCTGCATTACAAAAACATCTGCGCCACGCACATTCTCCTGGATCTGCACGTAGCACTCGCCGTCAGCGAAACGCATGACCTGCGCCTGTCCGCGCTGCATCCCGAGAAAATGGCACACTTCATCCGCCAGTGGCTCATTCGCCGTGGCGCTGAAAATCTTGAACTTGTCATCCACACGCGGACGCTGCTTCCGCTCGGACTTGTCGTCGGTCACTGGCGTACTTTTCTTTTCAACCTTCTCGGCTTTATCGGGCGGCGTGACTAAAGTAGCCATGGTTATCGATGGGCTCCTGGCCTTCAAGTCTTACCGTTCTACTCAGTACCGGGTACTGAGTACTATTTTTTGGCTGGGCCGCTAGGATTCGAACCTAGACAAAGTGCTCCAAAGGCACTTGACCTACCATTAGTCGACGGCCCAGTAAACCAACTGTCGATCGTCAGTTGTTGATTTCCCCGGTTAAGGGGACTCCATTCTCAATCAACAACTGCAAATCAACAATCAAAAATTCTTGCCGCCCACCCGTGTTGCCGACGACCCTTTGCGCCATGGGAGCAAATCCGAACGCCCCTGATAAGCTCTTAGCCCACCACCCGCCGCCAATAACTCCCACGAGTCAGCGTCGATGTCGCCCGTGCGGTCAAACCACGCTTTTGCAGCCTTGCGACCGCTTGCGCCGCTGCTGTCTGCGATACAAACAGCCCATACAGCGTAGAGCCGGAGCCCGACAATGACGCGTACTTCGCGCCGGCGCTTTCAAGCGCATGCTTGCCTTCACGCAGTTCGGGATATTCAGGAAAGACGACCTGTTCAAAGTCGTTCTTGATCCCAGCCCGGACAAGCTCGAGAAGTGGATTCTCAGCTTGGCCCCTTCCAAAAGGAGCACTGGAGTGCAGCTCGCTTAGCCATGCCGACAACTCACGACCAAGTCCGTTCATTCTATCGGAGCCCGCAGGCATCGTCAATTTTCCAAGGGCTTTCCTACTGGAGGAGCGACCCTTCAGGGCCGCGTTACTATCCGGTATTGAACGGGGCTTCAGCCCGAGCCTGCGATCCCACTCCGCAAATGCCTTCGGGGTTGACACTCCAATATCCGGAGTCACCACCACGCACGCCATCGCCGGCAGATCCTGCAGCGGATATACCTGCTCGCCCCGCCCTACACCCAACACCGTTCCGCCCACCAGAAACAACGGGAGGTCAGAACCCACCTCCGCCGCAATTCTTAACCGCTCCAACGACGTTAATTTCTTGCGAAGCGCACGCTCCAGCCCCAACAAGGTCCCGACCGCATTAGCCGAAGCCCCCCCAAGGCCGCCTTGCACCGGAAGCTTCTTTTCGATCTCAATCACCACTCGGCCCTTCGCGCGCAAGCTTCGCATCGCGAGATGAGCGATCCGGAAACAGGTGTTGGATTCGTCCTTGGGCACTCGTGGATCCGCACATCGAATTTCGACGCCAGAGCCGCGCTCAACCCCCACGCGCAAAACATCGTGCAGCCCAATCGTCTGATAGACCGTCTGCAATTCGTGAAAGCCATCGGCGCGGCGCTCGCCAATGCGCAATCCCAAATTGATTTTCGCGAATGATCGTACGGTAACGGTCATGGACGGATGATTGTATCCCCACGTGCCATCAATGCCTCTGAACCGGCAAACGCCCGCCCACTCGCGGAACGAATCGCAAAGCGAATCAAATAAAAGCTCCATTCCAGCCATGGAACATCTACAAATTGTTAAAATAGACACTCAGGCAAATGACCACCCGAAGTCTCAGCGTCCGCAGCCATTTCGTTCAGCGCTTAAAGACTTCAACGTCGCGCACGCATGCTAACTCTTTTACTTTCAAGATTTTGCAAGTAACCCCTTTATTGTCAAGATTTTGCGAGGCAAACAGCCCCGATCTGCCTGCTAACCATTTTAATTTCAATATTTTAGCTCGCCCATACGAAAATCTAATTGTTGCGTTGCCTCAGATTGGTCTCGGCGATTCGCCCTCGCGGTGGTGTGTAGAATGAAAGCCGAAATGTCTCAGGCAGCCCAAGCCTCAACTCGCAGTCCCGCCGAAGTCGTCCGCACAAGTCCAGTTTCGCAGGCACCAAACGGCATCTGCTACGCCTTCTCCGGTGAAGTCGCGCTCAACTCATTCGATATTGAACGGATGGTCGCAGCCGTGCCGACCCGCGTCGCCACTGCGCTCGAACGCAAGGCCTATTATTTCGTCCCGCTGACAGTCAGTCAGGGGGACGAAACGGTGATCGCCGATCGATACGATGTTGCGCTCAGCGACAACGCCGTGTGCCACCGCAATCTGAACCTCGGCGATTCGCAGTGCGTCTTCATCTCCACTCGCCTGATGGACGACAAGTTTTCAGTGGCGTTCGAGTTCTATATCAACGTGGGACACGCGCTGGTAGAGCGCGCCGGAGTTTCGTCTGTATTCAGCGAACTGGCCTGGAGTCAGGTCGAAGCCGGCGTTCGTGGCGAAACGTCGCTGGATGCATGGGAGGCGCGCAAGCTTGCAACAGCGAACGGTCCCGACGCAGAGCGATACAAGACTGAATACCTGCAGGCGACATTCTCGGACACGATCTCGATTTACCTGCTCTCACTTTATCTGGACGTCGACTACTACGATCTTCGCGAGCGCGACTACCCGCTGCTGGCCCCCTCGGCGCTGGCTGAACGGTTGCGCAAAGTCGCCGAATTGTTTCCTGCAAATTCCGGATTCGAGTTCTCGATCCTCTACAAACGCCGAGCGTAGCTCATGTCAGCCTCATCTGTCTCTCATTCGCCGCGCTGGTACGGAGTTCCCGTCCGCGCGCTGCTGGTGACTTTCATCGGTACCCTGCTGACATTCTCCGTGAGCTTGTTCATCGCACTTCTTTGGACGCTGCTTGCGTCCGCGATTCGGGGCGTGCATCCCGATATGCGGATTGCGTACCGTCACTTCGCCTTGCCGGCAGCCCTGATTGCCGCATGCATCATCCTGATCGCCAGCCTAGTGTCGGAGATTCAACACTACCGGCAAGCGCGGCGTCTCACCGCCATCGAGAGGCTGAGCTAACGGATGCCACCTCGCATCGCAATCCCAATGCCTCACTCAACGGATCACGCTTACTCCCAGCGCGCGATTCCGCAATACGAACGCGCCGTAACTCTGGCTGGCGGAGAGCCAGTTAGAGTGGCTCTAGGTCTGGCAGGCGATACGTTGAAAAGAGTGATGAAAGGGTGTGACGCGATCCTGCTGCCAGGCAGCAACGCTGATGTAGATCCTTCGCGCTTCGATCAGGCACGCTCGGTGCACACGGCGACCGCGGATGCGCGGCGCGAGGAAGTCGATAACCTCCTACTCGAAGACGCTTATGCCCATCGCAAGCCGATCCTCGGAATTTGCTACGGACTGCAAAGTTTGAACGTCTATCGCAACGGATCGCTGATTCAGCACATTCCTGACTTTCTGCCTGATCAGACTCGGGACAAGGTGAATCACGAGGCGGGCAAATCGGTCGCGGTCGCCCACGCGGTGCTGATTGATTCGGAATCAATTCTCGGCGGGATCGTCGCCAAGCCACTGCGAACTTCGGAAGCACCAGCGAGCGGAGTTGGAGGAACTTCAAGTTCTCCCGATGCCGCGCTGCTTCTTCCGGTGAATTCTTCACATCATCAATCCGCTGACGCGATCGGGCAGGGATTGCGCCTGGTGGCGCGCTGTTCAGCTGACGACATCGTGGAAGCAATCGAGGGAACTTCGCCAGATCATTTTGTTGTTGCCGTGCAATGGCATCCCGAGCGCTCCATCGAAGACGGTGGGAGTTCACTCGAACTTTTTCGCGCCCTGGTTGCTGCTGTTCGATAAACTGCGCGTCGTCCTGTGCCAGAAAATTATTTGGACGGCAAGTATTCCGCGGGCAGGGGATTGTCAGGACGCTCATCATCCCAGATGTTGGACGCAATCCACCAACGCCTTCCGTCATAGAACAGCTCGATGCTATTGATGCCTCTAGCGATGATGGGTCCATCAGCTTTCAGTCGGCTTTCATAGGTGCTGAAGACGTGCGCGATGTGTCCGATCTTTTCGGTAACGCGATGGATCTCTGATTCATAAAAGCCGTCCTTCATCAGTATCGCGTCGGAATCATCTACGAACTGCTGGTGGCTGACGATCTGAGCGCGCGTCTTGCCGCTTTTGTCTTCCGACATGGCGACAAACCGTACATCTGGAATGTAAAGAGTGCGGTCGCGCGACCACTGACGCGCTTGTCCGGCGGGTCCCGAGATGACTTCGTAAAACGCCTTGATTACGCCGTCGATGGTTGCGACATCTTCGTCCCGCGGCGCGATCGTGGGTACTTCCACGTTCGACGGTGCTTTGGGTGCGGATTGCTGTGCGCCCGCGACACAAACAAGGATTGTTAAGACCACGGCAGAAGCGACGAAACGCGTTCGCAGAATCATCATGAGGCCTCCGTTCGCAGCGGATGATACCAGCAAAGGCCGAGTGGGTAGCAGGAATGGGCTGAGATGCCGGGTGTCGTAGACCGGCCAGTTATTTTTTCTTGCGGCGAGGTTTCGCGGCTTTATCGAGCAGCACAGCGACTTGAGCAATCGCGGCGTGCTCCAGGTTAAGTCCCTCGGGCGTTTTGGCTTTCAGACCAACGCAGTTGACGGGAATGCCCATAAGTTCAGCGACGCGCGCACGAATCGAAGCGGCATGAGGTCCGATCTTTGGAGCGGCCAGGATCAGACTGGCGTCGATATTCGCGACGGTGTATCCGCCATCGTGAACTCGTTTAAGCGACTCGCGCAGAAAAATCACGGAGTCGGCGCCCTTCCATTTGGGATCTGATGGCGGGAAAAGGGCACCGATATCAGGCGCGGCCATCGCGCCTAAAAGCGCGTCAGTAATGGCGTGGAGCAGGACATCTCCATCCGAGTGGCCGCCGAGACCTTTATCGTGCGTGAGAGACATGCCGCCGATCTTTAGCGGAATGCCAGGCCGAAACTCGTGTGAATCAAAGCCGTAACCGATGCGAGTTTGAGGTCCCTGATTCTTGGTCTTCGCCATTTAGGGTGAATGAGGCCGGGAACAGATTACTTCTTCAGGTAAAACTCCGCCAATTCCACGTCCCCAGGATTGGTAATCTTGATATTTTTCGGCGAGCCCATCACGACGGAGACGTTGTGGCCTGATCGCTCGGCAAGCGACGCTTCGTCGGTTCCCATGAATCCATCGGCAGAAGCCTCGTCGAACACTTTTTTAATGATGCTGTAACGGAAGCCCTGCGGGGTTTGCGCCAGCACAATCCCTGCTCGTGGAATCGTGGTTTTGATGATCGCGCCGTCCGAGGTACGTTCGACTTGTTTCACGGTGTCGATCGCCGGCAGGCCCGCAATGGCGGCGCCATACTTCTTTGCGGCCTCGATCACATTGCGGATGATCTCTGCCGTGACTAGGGGACGAACCGCGTCGTGCACCAGAACGATATCGTCGGGCTCGGCCGAAATTTTGTTGAGCGCGTGCTCGACCGATTGTTGACGATGCTCGCCTCCGGCCACCAAGTTGACCTTTTTCTTCAGAACATCTTTGGTTTCTTTGTTCAGGCGCTCGCGAAAGCTTTCGATTTCATTCTCACGCAACGCGATCCAGATCTCGCTGACCTCGTCCACGCCCGCGAACTTTCGCAGCGTGTGAATCAGGATCGGCGTTCCTGCCAGATCCGTGAACTGCTTCGATGCGTGAGTTTTTTTGGTCTTCGCATCCATCGCGCTGGGCACGGGAGCCATACGGGTCCCTAGGCCTGCGGCGGGAATGATGACAATCACCTTCATGACAGGGATGATCAGGAGTTCAAATCTCCGTGCAATCGAGCGCTATCTGGATTGCGCGACTCCCGACTCTAAAGCGCTCCTCACAATATGTATCTCGACAAATCCTGATCTTTGACGATGTCAGTCAGCATCTTACGCACGTAGTCAGCATCGATCGTAACCTGCTGGCCTTTCTTCTCTGGAGCCTCGAAACTGAGCTCGTCAAGCACACGCTCCATAATCGTGTGCAATCGTCGTGCACCGATGTTTTCCGTGCTCTCATTAACGCGAAACGCGAAGTGTGCAATTTCGTCGAGCGCCTCGGGAGTAAATTCGAGCTTCACGCCTTCCGTTTCGAGCAACGCCGTGTACTGCTTCACCAGGGACGATTTCGGCTCCGTCAAAATTCTTACGAAGTCTTCCATAGTCAGGGACTGAAGTTCCACTCGAATCGGGAAGCGTCCCTGCAACTCCGGAATCAAGTCACTGGGCTTCGAAACGTGGAAAGCGCCCGCGGCGATAAACAAGATGTGATCGGTGCGAACCATTCCGTAACGAGTGTTGACGGTAGTGCCTTCGACAATCGGTAAAATGTCGCGCTGCACACCCTCGCGAGATACGTCGGGACCGTGGCCACCTTCGCGACCGGCAATCTTATCGATCTCATCGAGGAAAACGATGCCAGCGTTTTCCACACGATCGATCGCAGTCCTTGTGACCTGATCCATATCGATCAGCCGCTGTTCCTCTTCCTGGATGAGGTATTCGAATGCCTCGTTGACCTTCATCTTCCGCTTCTTGGTGCGCTGTCCGAAGATGTTGGGCAACATATCCTTGATATTGACGTCCATCTCTTCGACGCCCTGATTAGTCATGATCTCGAAGGATGGGAAGTTGCGCTCCCGTACTTCTATTTCGACCGTGCGATCGTCGAGCTTGCCTTCACGAAGCTGCTGGCGAAGCTTTTCGCGGGTGCGGCTGGAAGATTCGGTGAGCGAAGTGTTGCCATCGATCACCACTCCGCCAGCGGTGGCCGTCGTGCCGTCCGTTCGAGGCGGAGGTGAAGGAGGCAATAGGATGTCCAGCAGCCTTTCTTCCGCATTCAGTTCCGCTTTGTCCGCTACGTCCTCAAGCTTTTCTTCTCTGACGTTGTCGATTGCGATCTCAACCAAATCGCGGACCATCGATTCGACATCGCGTCCGACGTAGCCGACCTCGGTGAACTTTGAAGCCTCGACTTTCAGGAACGGAGAGTTCGCCAGCTTGGCCAGGCGGCGGGCAATTTCAGTCTTACCGACGCCAGTGGGACCTATCATGATGATGTTCTTTGGGATGATTTCTTCCGCCAACTCAGCTGACAATTTTTGCCGACGAGTACGGTTGCGCAGCGCAATGGCCACGGCACGCTTTGCATCCTTCTGACCGATGACGTGCTTGTCGAGTTCAACAACGATCTCGCGCGGGGTCAGTTCATCCAACGCAAGCTGTTCTTCTTCTGCGGACGACGGTAGATAGATTGCCATTGAAATCGTTACTTTCTGACCATAGTCGTATCACCAACGTACTGCTTCAATCCGAGTCGGGCGATGCTACGTTTTCGCTGGTCACCTAGAACTTTCTGAAGGGGGCAGCGAACATGTTCTTTCTCGTAGGCGTACGGACCAAAGCAAAGGGCATCGCACAGCAGGAGCGACCGTGCACGAAATGTGTGCGCCCAACGATGCACGCCATAGTCGAAACAAAAAAATACTTCACGTTCTTTTTTATTCCCGTCATTCCGCTGGGAGGCAACTTCTTCGCCCGCTGCGGAGTCTGCGGATTGACCACAAAGTGCACTTCGGACATAAAGCATCAGATTGCGATCAAAGCTATGGCAGCCAAAGCATAGACTGAACCGGGTTTTCGCAGGCTCCCACGCACGTCCGGTCCGATCTCGTCACAGTTCTTCAATCGTAACTTTGTCATTCGTGTAGATGCACATCTTGCCAGCAATCTTCATGGCTTCTTCGGCAATCTGGCGGGCCTGAAGCTGTGTGTGATCGGCTAGAGCCTGGGCTGCGGCCTGCGCATAAGGTCCACCGCTGCCGATGGCGGCAATCCCTCCGTCCGGTTCAATGACGTCGCCTTGTCCGCTTAGCAGAAAGGTTTGCTCTTTGTCACTGACCAGCAGCAACGCCTCCAGATGCCGGAGAAATTTGTCAGTTCGCCAATCCCGGGCCAGTTCGACTGCGGCGCGGCCAAGGTTTCCATGGTACTGCTCCAGCTTGGATTCAAACCGGCTGAACAGCGTAAACGCATCGGCCGTGGAGCCCGCAAATCCCGCGACAATCTTGTCGTTATAAAGACGGCGGATCTTCTTCGCCGTATGTTTAATCACGGACTCTCCCAGCGTAACCTGACCGTCACCTGCCAGGACCACACTTCCGTTACGTCGCACGGACAAAACCGTGGTGGACCGAATCAGTCGTTTCGTGCTCATAAGCGCAATTTTTTATTATACAGCGGCAAACGCAGCGCGCCCTCCCAGTGAGCCCGAAGAACGTGTCAAGTACTTTGCGTAAATCGATAGAGGGCTTCGGTAACCGAGAGTTGGATTACTGGTGTGACATTTACCCGAGTGCGTCGGGCTCGTACTTTGTAGCTCATGCAACGATCTGCCGCAGTGCTTTGTCAGGACGAAAGATCCCTGAAGACGCTGGGAGCCGTGCTCGAAGAGATGAACATCGAGCTGGTGAAGTGCCGTTCACAGCAACACGCCCTCGAACTGGTGATTGGCGGCCGTTGCTCTACCTTAATCGTGGACTTCGATCTGCCGGGCGGTCATGAAGCCGTCCGGATGGCGAATCTGTTGCCGCCATCACAAAAGCCCGCATTGTTTGCGGTAGCGAGCCGCGCGTGGCCGGGAACTGGACAGGCGTTCCAATCGGGCGCCAGTCGCATTCTGTACCGGCCGCTCGAGTCTGAGCTTATCCGAGAGGCACTGAAAGAAGGCAGGAATACGAAGAAATCGAATCGCCGCAGGTCTACGCGCTGCGAAACGAAGACGCTGGTTTACCTGGAGCTTGAAACGGGAACGACTGCGGCGGTCAGCATCGACATTGGCGAGCACGGACTTGCTCTGCAAGCCACTGAAGCAATTCCGATGAGCGCGAATGTCGAGTTCCGATGCGTTCTCCCGGGTACCGACATTAGTCTGCACGGCCATGCCGACGTGGTTTGGGCGAGCGACCAAGGCCGTGCTGGATTGTTCTTCACCAAGCTGTCGGCGCCTGCACGCAAACATCTCAAGCAGTGGCTTCATCGAAAGGGAAATCAAGGAAAGGGTGCGATGCGGGACCTTCTGCCGTCCGCAGAGGATCATGTTTCGTTTGCAGCCGAAGAGGAGTTGCAGACAGAAGTGCAGTAGGAATTTTAGAGCAGGTTCCGTTTTTTCGTCCCGCCGAGCCTTGCGATTTCTTCCGGACCGCGACCCACGGCTTGCGCCGTGGGCTGAATCCTTCGCCACTACTGGGGCTTTTCGCTTTCCGATCCGCTACAACAGAGGCCTCCTTCACTTCCTTTAGTTAATTTCTTAAGCCGCTCCATCCTCGAGGTACGGGTTTGACTTAGAATCGAATTTCTTTTCTAACTTTTGATTGTGTGAGGTACTGTGCCTTCAATTTCGCAAAGTGGGCTGGCGTTTAATGGGCATTCGATGGTGAGGCGGCTTGATCGCGTGTTGATTTGCACTCCGACGGCTGCCGGATGGAACGATCCGTCGAGAATTTCCCAGTGGCGCGAGTTGGGCTTTCATCATGCTCCTGAGTTCGCAATAGCGAAGACACAACACGAACGGTTGCGACTTGAATTGGAGCGAACTGGTGCTGAAGTCATCGACCTGCCGCCTTCGCCGGCGCTGTCGCTCGATGCTGTCTACACCCACGATGCGTCGCTCACGACTGATTTCGGGCTGATTACGATGCGTCCAGGCAAAAAGAATCGTGTTATCGAGGGCCAAAAGCACGCCGCCTTTACTGCGGGAATAGGAGTTCCGACGTTCGGGGAGATCACAGATCCAGGTTCCAGTGAGGCAGGAGATATTCTTTGGCTGGATTCCAAGACGTTGCTGATCGGACACGGATATCGAACCAACGCCGCCGGGATCGAGCAGATGCGGACGCTGCTCAGTCCGCGCGGCATTGATGTACTTTCCGCTCCGCTACCCTATGGTGCGGGCCCCTCGCAATGCCTTCACCTGATGTCGCTGATCAGTCTGTTGGATGAGCGAACCGCGCTTGTCGATCTTCCGTGGCTCGCCGTCGAGACGGTCGAACTCTTAACGTCGCGCGGCTTTGATTTCATCGAGATCGATTACTCGGAGCGCGACACCCTGGCTTGCAACGTACTGTCTCTCGGCGAGAAGCGATTGCTCGCGATTGAAGAAAATCACAAGACCAACGACAGATTGCGTAGCCAAGGGTTCGATGTCCGCACTTTTCCTGGAAGCGAAATCTGCATCAATGGAAGCGGCGGTCCAACGTGCCTGACGCGGCCGCTACTTCGTGGCTGATTTACCAGCCCACTTGAAGAGAACCTTGCCCATGTCTGATCGGTGTTTGAGGATCGGTATCCATTTCGCTAAGGACGCGTGTCGTTCTGCGATGTTCGTAGAGGAATCAGCGCGCGCAAACGCGCATCGCGCAAAAAAAGTCCGCCCCAGGCCATCATTCCAAGAATCACGGGAACCGGAAACGTGGGGTCGCCAACTCGCAGGCTCGTGATCGTTGCTCCCCCAAGCAAACCGGTCATGAAGATGGCGCCCAGGACAGACGTTTGCGGAATCAGATAGAGCACAACGCAGGTCAATTCGATTAGAGCGACGGGGAGGATCAGACGCTCAGACAGTCCCGAGCGCAGGAAGCCTTCGGTGACCGACGGCACTCTCATGAACTTCAAGACACTGCCGAACAGAATCATCAGACACGGGATCGCGCTCAGTACGCGCCCCGTCCACACTGCAGTTTTGGAAACAGGAACTGCCATTGATTCACCTCTGTGAAATGGGGCGAGGATGCAGGCTGGCTACATCCCCGCGGTTTGTGCTTTCAGGCTTGGCGGATCGAAGCGAGCTTTGCTTCGAGACGGCCCAGCGTCTGCGACAGCCCTTCAATGGCGCCGTAAGTCTTGACGACATGATCGCGCGCTTTCGCCGATGGGAAGAGCATCTGCACCGATACCTGCGTCTTGTTACCTTGCGGCGCGAAGATTACGGTGGTCACGAAGGAAACCGGTTCTGATCCCTTCTCGGGAAGATGTTCATACACCAACTTCTCCGGCTCGCGCACTTCCTGGTAGACGATGTGGTTGTTGTAGTCACGACCATCCGGACCGCGCATGACGAGACGCCAAGTGCCACCGGCTTTTACGTCCATTTCGTGAATAGTGGTGGTGAAGCCGTTCGGTCCCCACCATTGCGCCACGTGCTCGCGATCGGTCCACATTTTCCAGACAAGCTCTCTGGGAGCATCAAAGGTGCGAGTGGTAACAATCTCGCGATCAGCGGTGCTCTCAGACTCGCTCTTCGCCAAATGCATTCCCTTCCTGTCTTTATCGTGGATCGAATTGAGGTGAATGTTGAGACGATCGAGAGTCTGAGACCAGCCAGCATCCATTCCCTTGAGGTACTGATCCGCGACGGCAGTTTTGTTGATCACACGTACAGTCAGCGTCATCGCCGTCTTTCCTCGGCGCTCTTCGAAGATAACGGTATTGAGGTTGTCGAACATGGAGTTTCCCTGGGCATCGAGCGCGCTGCTGACGAAGACGAGGCGGTTGGGCTCGTCCACTTCCTGAAAGGTGCCCGCCATCGGGTAGATGACTCCGTCTGGAGCCCGCATGTGGATCCGAATCGCTCCGCCGACGCGAACGTCGAGTTCGCAAACCGGGTTGGTGAAACCGTTCGGTCCCCACCACTGAGCAACGGACTTTGGATCCGTCCAGGCTTTAAAGACAATATCCCGAGGCGCATCGAACATGCGCGTGATGGCGAGATCCCAGTCTGTAGTTTCGTCTGCGGCGTTAATTCTTGCGTTGCTTCCGGACATGCTTCTTCTCCTTATTTTTCCAATCTTGTTTTTTGAGTTCTTTTAAGTATTCGTCCAAGCGATCGAAGCTTTCTTCCCAGAAACGGCGGTAATGCTCGACCCAACCGGCGACGTCTTGCAGCGGCGCCGCTTGCAGGCGGCACGGACGCCATTGGGCTTCGCGTCCGCGCACGACTAGGCCGGCGCGCTCAAGTACTTTCAGGTGCTTCGAAATTGCAGGCATGCTCATCGCAAATGGCTCAGCCAACTCTGTCACGGAAGCCTCGCCCGAGGCCAGCCGGGCCAAAATTGCCCGCCGGGTTGGGTCGGCGAGAGCTCCAAAGGTTTCACTTAGTCGGTCGCCCATGTTTGTAATGAACCTAATGGTTAAATAACTATACGGTTAAATACATCGTATGAGGGCGAGTGTCAAGCGAAATCGATTCGGAACGGCGCGAAGCAGAGGGCTGGCGTTGGTATCATGTTGCTGCTCTAGTCAGAAATGTTTCGGGAAAGAGTGCACTGATGTCATTTTTGGACCGGCGTTTTCCGCTTCATCTCCTTGCCATCCTGCTGGGATTTTCAGTCATAACAGTTGCGCAGACAGTTGCTGTTTCAGGAGAGCATCACTCTCGATGCTGTCACCAATGCTGAAGCGGTGCGGGATGGGCTTCACATACAAACAAGTTCAGCGAACGATGCAGGTTACGGCATTGCGCGATGACGTTATTCGGGTGCGCATCGCGCCTTCGAGTAACCTTCGGGAAGATGCATCGTGGGCTGTGCTGGCCGAGGCCCGGAACAAGACGATCGATGTGCAGCCCACGCAGGATCCGTCGTATGCCGGATTCCGCACAGCAGCGCTCGATGTTCGGGTGGAGCGGAATCCTCTGCGGCTGGTCATCCGCGATCTAGCAGGCAACACTATTTGCTCGGACGCGGCCGGGCGGCCCGTAAGTTTTAAGTCCAGCGATTTCGTCGTTTCGAAAGAGATGCCCGGCGGAGAACATTATTTCGGGCTCGGAGACAAGACAGGAGCCTTCGATCGCCGCGAGCAAGCGTACACACTGTGGAATACCGACGTTGGGCCTCAGGAATCGGTCGATCCGCTGTATAAGTCCATTCCATTTTTTCTCGCTATCAATGGGACACGCAGCTACGGAATTTTTCTCGACAACACTTGGCGCACGTGGTTTGACTTCGGCAAATCTGCGCGTGACGCTTATTCGTTCGGGGCCGAGGGCGGAGCCCCTCGATTACTACTTCATCTACGGACCGACCCCGAAGCAGGTGGTGCGAGAACTACGCCTATCTGACAGGTAAGCCGCCGCTCCCTCCCCTTTGGGCGCTGGGCTTCCAGCAATCGCGATACAGCTACACGCCGGAGCAGCAACTGCGCGACATTGCCAGCCGCTTGCGGACAGACAAGATTCCTTCCGACGTTGTTTATCTGGATATCGATTATCAGGATCGCAATCGACCCTTCACGGTAAATTCGAAAACCTTTCCGAATTTTCCAGGCTTGTTACCGATCTGCAGAAACAACATTTCCATCTGGTGAACATCACTGATCTCCATATCGCGCACGTGCAGAATCAGGGATACGCTCCCTTACGACACCGGGCATGCCGGCGATCATTTTGTGAAGAATTCGGATGGCAGTGAGTTTGTTGGAGTCGGTGTGGCCGGGCCCGGCAGTATTTCCGGACTTCACACGAGCGCAGACGCGCGAATGGTGGGGGGGGCTTTACTAGGAATTCGCGAAAGAGGGCGTCGCCGGTTTCTGGAATGACATGAACGAGCCGTCCGTTTTCGATGGGCCGGGTAAGACCATGCCGCTGAATACAGTGCATCGCATTGACGAGCCGGGATTCGCTGCGCGCACCGCGACGCATGCCGAGATTCACAACGTCTTCGGTCTGGAGAATGCGCGGGCGACGTACGAAGGGCTTCTGAAACTGCGGCCTGACGAGCGCCCGTTTGTGCTGACTCGCGCCACCTACGCTGGAGGACAGCGTTACGGCTTCACGTGGACGGGAGATAACTCGGCGACCTGGAATCACCTTCGGTTGGCGACGCAGATGGTCCTGAACCTGGGCATCAGCGGAATTCCGTTTGTGGGCGCCGATGTGGGCGGGTTCAACGGATCGCCGTCCTCGGAACTGCTGACACGCTGGGTTGAGGTGGCGGCGTTCTCACCTTTCTTCCGCGATCACGCGACGAAGGGAAGTCTCCCTCACGAGATCTGGGCCAATGGAGTGGAGCCAGAGGCGGTCCGCCGACGTTACATTGAGACGCGCTACCGGCTGCTGCCTTATTTCTACTCGCTCGCCGATGAGGCGTCACGCACCGGGCTTCCACTGATGCGTCCAGTGTTTCTGGAGTTCCCGGAAATCTACGCTCCAAATTCGCCGGGCTTCGACAGCGTCGACACGGAGTTCATGCTCGGACCAAGTCTGCTGATTGCGCCTCCGCCCTTTGCAGAGATGACGAATGACTATGTGATCTCTTACCCCGAAGGAAGCTGGTTCGATTTCTGGACAGGCGAAAAGATGCCCCCACAGCCACACGGTCCGCCCATCGATGTTGTAGCAAACGATATCGGGAAGACCGGTGGTACGACGACGTACCAGTGGCCGCGCGCGACTCATCCCGTTTTGAATACGCTTCCGGTGTTTGTTCGTGGCGGAAGCATTCTGCCGTTTCAGCCGCTGGTTCAGAGCACAGACGAAACGCCAAGTGGCCCGCTGGAACTTCGTGTCTATCCAGGTCCGCGATGCAGCGGGTCGTTGTACCTCGACGATGGACATACCCTCGACTATCAACGAGGAAAGTATCTCCGCCAGAATCTCAGTTGCGAGTCCGACGCGAACGTCATGCGTTTGAAGTTTCACGCGCGCGAAGGATCTTCTCGCCGTGGTGGAAGATCATTGAGGTGGTTGTCTACGACTGGCCGTCGGCCAGCGCGCAAGCCAAGTTCTCGGGCAGCACCTATCCGCTGAAGACGACCTACGATCCGAAGCAGCGTGCTCTACATGTCACCCTGTCGGATGTGACCGGCGAAGCGGAGCTCACAGTACAAGGCCGAAAAGCCCCCTAGCCCACGCTTTTTTGAAATTGGGAATGCTGACTGCTCTAAACTTTTCTGAGCTCGTTACGATCAAGAGCTTCAACCACGAAGGATCACGAAGTGAAAGCAATCGTCACCGAGGCGATGACTGCTGAGGTCCGCTCGGCCTGTTAGAATTGAGATGCGATGCTGCTTCCCTTCGTCCGCGAACTCTTCGCAGACGTTGAACTGCTTCCCGGCTTCCTGCGTGTTGCCTCCCACCTGAAAGAGGGCACGGGACGCATTGGTGTGTCTGGAGTTTCTCCGACTGCGAAGGCTTTGTTGATAGTGCTGTGGCAGCGGGCCGCCGCACGGCCGCTGATTGTTGTAGCCAACGACAATCGCACCGATCGAAGATTTCGTCCCGCTGCTTGCGGGGATTCTGCGAGCTGACATCCGCATGCGATCCCGAATCGGTCGTGGCCCTTCCGGCGCGCGACGTGCTTCCTTTCCAGAATTTGTCGCCACATCCGGAACTTCAGGAAGAACGAGCCACTGCCTTGTGGAAGATCGCGACGGGAAAAGCCTCAATTGTCGTTTCTCCGGTGGCGGCGACGGCAATTCTGCAGAGATCAGCGGAATACTACACCGACCTTGCCCGCACTCTGCGGCGTGGGGAGTCCTTCGATCTCGACAACCTGCTCGCGCACCTCAATACGGTTGGATACAACTCCGCGGATGTGGTCGAAATGCCGGGTCAGTACGCGCTTCGCGGCGGCATCCTCGATGTTTACTCGCCAGAAGATGAGCGGCCGGTGCGTGTCGAATTCTTCGGCGACGAAGTGGAATCGATCCGGCGATTCGACCCAACCTCGCAGCGTTCGTCGAACCCGATTGACGAAGCATTGCTTCTGCCGCTCACCGAAACTCCGGTGAGCGACCAGCTGCTCGGCGCGATTCATACCAGGCTGTCAGGCAAGCGCATCACGGGCAACGAAGAGATCGTCGAGGCCGCAGTTCGTTCGGGGGGAGTCACGGTGTTTCCGGGCTGGGAGTTTTACGCTCCTGTCGCAGGAGCCGACCGAACGGTGTTCGATCTCCTGCCCAATGCGGCGGTGCTTCTCGACGAGCCAGACTTGCTGCGCACGGAGTTCGACCGCTTCTGGACGCGGGTGGAGGAAGCTCACGAGCGCAGTGGCGTAGGCAATCTCGTTCGTCCTAATGATTTGTACCTTCCGCCAGAAGGCTGGTGGCAGAAGACGGCGATGCTTACGGGGGCTGATGTGGAGCATCTGGGAATCGCGCGCGGGGACGAGACGGAATCCGTCACTGTTCTGACGCAGCCGACGCCGCGTTTTCATGGCGCAGTACCAGCCATGTTGGAGGAAGTCCAGAAGCTAACTGCTTCCGGGAAGCAGGTGCTGTTCTCGGTGCCGAACACGGGGGAGGTCGAGCGACTGGCCGACATCTTCACCGAATACAACGTCAGCTTCAAACTTGGCAGCCGCACGCGCGGTGGCGAAAGCTACGCCGACGAGACCAGTTACTTTGCCGGTGAAGTGCACACGACGACGTTAGCCAAGGCCTACGTACCGGACGGCGTCATCTTTCCCGACGCAAACCTCGCCATCTTCGGCGCACGTGATCTGTTCGATGAATCGGACACCGTGGCCTCTCGCCCCCAGCGACAGAAGTCGAAGGTCTCCGCTTTTCTTTCGGACTTCCGTGATCTTCAGGTCGGCGACTACGTGGTCCACGTCGAGCACGGCATTGGGCAATACCAGGGATTGAAGGAGATCAACCAGGGAGACGGAAACGCCGAGTTCATGCTGCTCGAGTATGCGGAGGGCGCGAGGCTGTACGTTCCGCTGACGCGTCTTGACCTGATCCAGAAATATCGTTCGTCCGAGGGAGCCAAGCCTGCGCTAAGTCATCTCGGGACGCAAGCCTGGGCAAAGACGAAGGCGCGAGTCCGCAAGGCAATGAAGGACATGGCGGACGAACTGCTTAAGCTGTACGCCGCGCGGAAGGTGGCGACCGGTCACTCGTTTCCAGCAGGCAATGAGTTCGTCCGCGAATTTGAAGATACGTTTGAGTTCAACGAAACCGAAGACCAGGCGCAGGCGATTGCCGACGTGATGCGCGATATGGAATCGACGCAGCCAATGGATCGGCTGCTTTGCGGCGACGTCGGCTATGGCAAGACGGAAGTCGCGATGCGCGCCGCTTTCAAGGCGATCAGCGACAGCAAGCAAGTCGCGGTGCTTGCACCCACGACTGTTCTTGCCTTCCAGCACTACGAAACGTTCAAGCAGCGCTTCGGTCCTTTCCCGGTGACGATCGAGATGATCAGCCGCTTCCGCAACCCGAAGCAGCAAAAAGAAATTCTGCAGAAGACGGAAGCCGGAAAGATTGACATTCTTATCGGAACACACCGCATCCTGTCGAAAGACTTAAAATTTGCGGACCTTGGCCTGCTCATCGTCGACGAAGAGCAACGCTTCGGCGTGCGCCACAAGGAACGCATCAAGCAGATGCGGAAACAGGTAGATGTGCTGACGATGTCGGCCACGCCGATTCCGAGGACGTTGCACATGTCGCTCGTCGGATTGCGCGACATGAGCGTCATCGAAACGCCGCCGAAAGATCGCATGGCCATTCAGACCGTAGTCGCGAGTTGGGACGATAAGCTGATTCAATCTGCGATTGAACAGGAACTCGATCGCGGAGGACAGATTTATTTTGTGCACAACCGGGTCGACAGTATTTGGGAAATTGCAGCCAAACTGCAGGAACTCATCCCGAAAGCGCGCGTAATTGTCGGTCATGGGCAGATGTCGGAAGGCGAGCTGGAAAAAGTGATGCTGAAGTTTATGCATCACGAAGCTGACATCCTGGTGGCCACCACGATCATCGAGAACGGACTCGACATCCCGTTGTGCAACACGATCCTCATCAACCGCGCCGACCGGCTGGGCTTGTCCGAGCTATACCAGTTGCGAGGCCGCGTTGGCCGATCGAACCGGCGAGCCTATGCGTATTTGCTGATTCCGCGCGAAATCGAACTGACACCAATTGCCCGACGCCGGCTTGCTGCGTTGAAGGAATTCTCGGATCTCGGTGCGGGATTCAAGATTGCTGCGCTCGATCTGGAACTGCGCGGAGCGGGCAATCTGCTCGGCGGAGAGCAAAGCGGGCA
This sequence comes from uncultured Acidobacteriota bacterium, assembly GCA_963712365.1. Classification (GTDB taxonomy): domain Bacteria; phylum Acidobacteriota; class Terriglobia; order Terriglobales; family Acidobacteriaceae; genus Sulfotelmatobacter. The sequence goes on along the minus strand of CAVQHO010000011.1, from coordinate 406,110 downwards.
CATCGAGGCTATTGGCTTCGAACTTTATACGCAGATGCTTGATCGCGCGGTACGCGAGATGAAGGGCGAGTCTGCTCCCGACGAAGCTGAGACGCAGCTCAACCTCGGCCTGAATATCCGCATTCCCGCGGACTACATTCCCGAGGAGAACCAGCGGCTGCGAATGTACAAGCGGGTTGCCGGCGTCGAGACCGAATCACAGCTCACTGATGTTGCCTCGGAACTGGAGGATCGTTACGGGCCTCCGCCGCCCGCGGTTCGGAACTTGCTCGATTACGCGTCACTGAAACTGGTCTGCATCCGGGTGGGGGTCAATGCCATCGAGCGCAAGCGCGACTCAGTGACGTTCAAATTCCGCCAGAGTGCCGCAGTAAATCCCGAGCAACTGGCCCGTTTTGTTTCCAGCCAGAAGGGCGCACAATTCACTCCGGACGGGATGTTGAAATTTATTCTGAAGGCTACCGCTGCCGAAGAAGTGTTGCGAACCATGCGGAACGTTCTCGAACAGCTCTCGGTGGAGCAGGCTTCTCCGGTGCGCTGAGTTCGTTTGCCCCTGATCACCAATCCGCCGGAAATTATTCTTCCGAAATCGAACGATTCCCGCTAGCATGTCGCAACCGAAATGCGCAGGAGAGAGGGTTCGGCTTCTTGCGAGTCTTCCACGAATCAGCGCTTCAATCGGAAACATCCAATCAGTATGGAACGAGCGGAGGCTTGCGATCGTGAGCGCTGAGGAAACACTACCTGAACGCATTGCGCGGTTGAGGAGCAGCCCATCCTATCTGGAAGACCGCTTCTATCGGGTGCGAATCACGCGGCGGGAGGACTTTGCGCCCGATCTCTGGATGTTTCGCGTCCGTGGCGACGCAAAATTCAATTTCGTTCCCGGACAATACGCGACCCTGGGAGTTGAGCAGGACGGCAAGCGCGTCGAGCGCCCGTATTCGATTGCTTCATCACCGGAAGAGGACGAAGTGGAGTTCTTCTTTGAACTTGTGCCCGAGGGTGCTCTTACGCCACTGCTGCACAAGCTCCAGCCCGGCGATGAGTTGCTGATGCGCAAGGTCCCTAAGGGCAAATTTGTGCTCGAGACCCAGAACGGCCGAAAAAATCATCTTCTGATTTCGACCGTTACGGGGGTGGCTCCCTTCGTCAGTTACGTGCGCACTCTTTCGAAGGACTGGAAAGAGGGGCGATTCGACGGCTCGCATCAACTTTTTCTGTTGAATGGAGCGAGCCGACCGTGGGAGTTCGGATACAGAGAGGAACTCGCGGATTTCGACAGACAACTTCCGTGGTTCAAATACATTCCGACGGTAAGCCGGCCTTGGGACCATCAGGACTGGTCGGGCGAAATCGGGCGCGCCGACGACATTCTGCGGAAGTACGCCGATCACTGGGAACTCGACGCCAGCAATACGGTCGCCTACCTTTGCGGACATCCGGAGATGATCGAGCACAGCAAGGCAATTCTGAAGCGGCGGGGATTCGTCGAGAGAGCGTCGGTCAAGGAAGAGGTTTACTGGATTCCCTCTGCGAAGCCTTCGGCGAAGAAAGCTGGCTAGATGCGCGGATCTCTCGCTTTGCTCGACGTTCATCCCGAGTGCGGCGAAACCGACGCGACGAACCGAAAGAGTGTGTTTCGACTGTGAATGACGTGGCTGGGATGGGCGCGCGGCATGTACCGTGGCGACCCTGTCGACGGCTCAGATGCTCATGGCGTCGCACGGTCCTGCGAAGACGTGCGCCCTTCTCAGGATGACATCGTTTGCTGGGATTTCTGTTGTATGTGTGCGAGGTTTCCGTTCGATGCGTTGAGACGAAGCCATTCAACTCTCCGCTGGCGCAAAGAAGACCAGGACCGCAAGTTCTTCTTCCACGTCATAAAACTTGTGCTCAACGTCGGCAGCAACAAACAGGACTGACCCGGCGGCAACGGCTTTGTCCTCATCAGCGGCGCGAAAGCGGGCGCGGCCTCGCACCACGTAATAGAGCTCGTCCTCGTGATGGGGCCGCTGGGGATCTGTCCCCCCTGCAGGCAGAACGTAGAGTCCTGCACTCATCGACGGCACACGCAGGAACTCACGGTACAACTTGCCACCCTCGGCACGCTGCTTATCAATCTGAGTGAGTTCTTCGAACGCCGTTTTCACGCGAAGAGCCCTCCGAAAACGAAGTCAGTGAATTGAGGGATGAGGTTATGCGTTTGCAGGTCTCCTTCTGGTTTGTACCACTGGTAAATCCAGTTGATCATGCCGAGCAGAGCGAAGGCTGCAGCTCGCGCGGTGACAGATCCCTTTCCTTGGCGGCCTCGCTGCACTTCTGCCATCAGGCTTTCTACGAAGTGTATGTATTCCTTCTTGCGAGTATTGATCCGGCGCCTCAACGTGGGCGGCAGCGGATGGTTTTCGTGCAGCATGACGGTGATCTCGCGATCGCGCGGACTCAGTACGACCTCGATATGCAACCGGATCAGCGCCCGAAGACGTTCCTCAGGATTCGCGATACCGCGCACCGGATCTACAACGCGCTCCTGCGTGAGGTCCATGGCGTGGTTCATGATCTCGAAGAGAATTTCGTCTTTGCTCTGAAAGTGGTGGTAGAGGCCACCCTTACTGAGTTTGAGAGCCCCGGCTACATCATTCATGGAGGTGGCGTCGTAACCGCGCTGCTGAAAAAGGCGCGCCGCCGTCCGCAGGATTTCCTGACGGGAATCCACCAATGTTTCTCTGGGCATCGCGTGTCATGTTAAACAGTTATCGCTGGAAAGCCAACAAAGGGAAGGTAAAGAACGTGGGTTCACTTCGTGAAACATCGAGGCGCTAGTGGTAAGGATCTTTGGTTTTGAATTTTCCATCGGCGATGTCTTTAAGTGTGGCGACTTGGGCGGTGACGACATTCGCACCACAATTCGATCTTGACATTGGAATTTCGTATAGGTAGCATTTCCAGATAACCGACCGACCGGTCGGTATGCTGCAAGGCCTCGTTCTTCCCGCCTTAGGGTCCGGATCGAGTCCCATCCCCGGTAAGCAAGGCCCGTTTCGCCTTGTTAGACAACGTAAGGAGCACACTGGTGGTCAAAATTTTCTACGAACGCGACGCTCGTCCGGAGGCGTTGAAGGACAAGACGATCGCAATCCTCGGTTATGGCAGCCAGGGACACGCCCAGGCCCAGAATCTCCGCGACAGCGGTTACAAGGTTATCGTTGGCCTTGACCCTAATCGGCCCAGCGCCCAGCAGGCACGTGCCGACGGAATGGTGGTTGTGGCGCCAGACGAGGCGGCGAAGCGTGCGGACTGGATTCACATCCTGACTCCGGACGAGACTCAGGGCGAGCTTTACGAGAAGTCCATCAAGCCGTATCTGCATCCCGGAAAAGTTCTTGGCGTTTCGCATGGCTTCAGCATCCACTTCAAAACGATCGTCCCGCCAAACGATGTCGATGTGGTGATGATCGCTCCAAAAAGCCCCGGACATCTGGTTCGCCGGGTTTACACCGAGGGGCGCGGAGTTCCCGCATTGCTGGCGATTCAGCAAGATGCGAGCGGCCGAGCACATGAACTCGGGCTCTCGCTATGCGCATGGCATCGGCTCCACACGCGCTGGCGTTCTGCAGACGACTTTCAAAGAAGAAACCGAGAGCGATCTGTTTGGCGAACAGGCGGTTCTGTGCGGCGGCCTTACGTCGCTGATCAAGAAGGGATTCGAAACGCTGGTCGAAGCGGGTTACGCTCCCGAGATTGCCTACTTCGAGTGCCTGCACGAAGTGAAGCTGATCGTCGATCTCATCTATGAGGGCGGATTGGCGCGTATGCGTTATTCGATTTCGAATACGGCAGAGTATGGAGATCTGACTCGCGGTGAGCAAGTCGTGGGCGACGCTACACGACAGGCAATGAAGAAAACGCTGGCCGACATCCAGTCGGGCAAGTTCGCAGAAGAGTGGATCGCTGAAAACAAGGCGGGCTGTCCGAACTTCAACGTGCTGCGGGAAAAAGAGAAGCAGCATCCGATCGAGATCGTAGGCGCTCAACTGCGAAGCATGATGAGCTGGCTGCCGAAAGATGGAAAGAAACAAGCCGCTCCTCAGCCTCCAACCAAACAGGTGGTAAATGCTTAAGGGAGCCGACATCGTTCTGCGGTGTCTGAGGGCCGAAGGCGTAGATCTGGTTTTCGGCTACCCGGGCGGCGCGATCATGCCTCTGTACGATGCGCTCGATGGAAGCGGAGTGCGCCACGTCCTGACACGGCATGAGCAGGGCGCGGTTTTCGCAGCGGAAGGTTATGCGCGTGTGACCGGCAAAGTTGGCGTTGCCATGGCAACCAGCGGCCCCGGCGCAACGAACCTCGTCACGGGCATCGCGGACGCGAAGATGGATTCAGTGCCGCTCGTATGCATCACCGGCCAGGTACGGAGCGCATTGATTGGAACCGACGCTTTTCAGGAGACGGATGTTTTTGGTGTGACGCTGTCGCTCACGAAGTGGAGTCGGCTCGTCCGCACGATTGACGAAATACCCGAGGCAATCGCCGAAGGCTTTCATTGGGCGCGCAGCGGACGTCCGGGGCCGGTGGTCATCGACATTCCCACGGACATGCTGAAGGCGAAGAAGGAGTTCAGCGGTCCGGTAAAGTTCACGCCCCACGCTCGTCCGGCGGAAGCCAAGGCCGAGGGTGGATTTACCGACACAGTCGCGGCGATGCTGCAACAATCGTCGAAGCCCGTCGCGCTCGTCGGCGCCGGCGCGAAGCTTTCCGAAGCAATTCCAGAGTTGCGTAGCCTTCTCGATCATCTCAATATTCCGACATTCGCGACGGTTCACGGTCTTGGTGCTGTTGTGCCGGAAGCGCCTTATTACCTAGGCATGGTGGGAATGCACGGGACGCGCGCCGCGAATACTGCGTTGCATGAAACTGACCTGCTGCTGGTTTTTGGAGCGCGCCTCGATGATCGCGTCACGGGCGATCCATCACGTTTTGCGCCTCATGCCAAGATCGTTCACTTCGAGATCGATCCGGCGCAACTTGATCGCGTTCGCGCCTGTGAATTGCCGGTGATCGGAGATTTAGCCGATACGATCCCCGCATTCCACGCGGAATTGCGGCTGCACAAGCTTCCTGATTTCAGCGCGTGGCGAGCGGTAGCTTGCGGACCGGAGCGTGGCGAACTCGATCCACGCGGCTTGGCGCAGCCAACCATCCGCTTTCTCGATGAACTGTTTAGCCGCCTGCCCGAAGACAGTGTGGTTCTGACAGACGTAGGTCAGCACCAGATGTGGGCCGCGCAGCGATATCGTTCTTCATCGCCACGGGGATTCATCACTTCCGGCGGACTAGGATCGATGGGTTTTGCGTTGCCGGCAGCAGTTGGCGTGCAACTCGCCAAACCGGGAACGTGCGTGCTCTGTGTATCGGGTGATGGTGGCTTCCAGATGAACATTCAGGAGCTCGCGACGGTACATCGCCTTGGGCTGCCCGTGAAGATGGTCATCATCGACAACAAGTATCTCGGCATGGTGCGGCAATGGCAGCAGTTGTTCTACGAACGCAATTACGCCGAGACCGATCTCAGTGACAATCCGGACTTCGTGGACATTGCGAAGGCTTATAAGATCCACAGCTTCAAGTTGAAGGAAGACGCGATGCGGGAGTTTCCGGTGTCGCAGGAGACGGGCGACACGATCGACCGATTCCTGCAATCGTCGCAACCCGAACTGCTGGTGTTTGATTGCGCTCCGGAAGCTAACGTCTTTCCGATGGTGCCTGCAGGAGCCGCGCTCTCAGAGATGTTGCTCGAAGAAGAACCTACGCAGTAAGACGCGACCAGTTGCGCCAGTCGCCGCTACAACGAATTTGGGTATACAGGAGACATCATGCAATTTCAGATTCGATATCGTAATACACAGGGAACGCTGATGCGCATCCTGAACGCGGCTTCGCGGCGCGCACTTGATTTGCCCACGGTGCATGCCGAACCGGTCGAGAGTGATCATCGGGTTACGTTGTCGCTCGAGGTGAATCAGAAGCAGGTCGGACAGCTTTATCGCGAGTGGTACTCGATTGCGGACGTGATTCACGTAGGAACCGTGCAAGCGCAGGCGTGGACGTCCGCGCATCCTCCGGCGGGCGTGGCGGTCGAGGAAGCGCGAGCCGCGGCACGCGCGTAGGTTCAGCTGGGAAACAGTTGGGCAAGCATGACGACTCTGGGCAGCGTCATGCGACTGGGGGAACCTTGCAGACAGGTTCCCCATTTTTGTTTTGTTCGTAAGGCATTTACCGCGAAGCGCAAGAACTAAACCGACTTCCTTCGTGTAACTTTGTGTCGTTTGTGGTTTATGCTTCTAGGTTTTCATCAACACTTATCTGTCCGGAGAGCAATCTTCACCATGGATCTCAAACACATCAGTCGAGGAATCACCGAAGGTCGCGACCGCGCGGGCGCGCGGGCGATGTTCAAAGCTATCGGCTTCACGGATGCCGATCTCAACCGTCCGCTGATCGGAGTTGCCAACACATGGATCGAAACCATGCCGTGCAACTTTCATCTGCGCCGGTTGTCGGCGAAGGTGAAGGAAGGAATTCGCGCCGCGGGCGGAACTCCCATGGAATTCAACACCATCGCGATCTCTGACGGCGAGACGATGGGCACCGATGGGATGCGGGCGTCGCTCGTCAGTCGAGAATTGATCGCCGATTCGATCGAACTTGTCTGCCGCGGACAGATGTTCGACGCGGTCGTGTGTGTGGTGGGCTGTGACAAGACGATTCCCGCAGCAGCGATGGCTCTGGCGCGTTTGAATCTTCCGGGGATGGTGCTCTATGGTGGAACGATCGCGCCGGGAAATTATCGAGGCAAGGACGTCACAATCCAGGATGTATTCGAGGCGATCGGCGCAAATGTCGCGGGCAAGATGAGCGACAACGAATTGAAGGAATTGGAAGATGTTGCCTGTCCGGGCGCGGGCGCTTGCGGCGGACAATATACGGCGAACACGATGTCGACCGTGATGGAGATGATCGGACTGTCACCGATGGGCTTCAACAGCGTTCCCGCGATGGATCCGCAGAAGGACCAGATTTCGTTCGACTGCGGCAAGGTCGTGATGAACTTGCTGCAAAAGGGACTGAAGCCGCGCGACATTCTGACGCGCGATGCGTTCGAGAATGCGATCGCATCGGTCGCGGCGACCGGGGGATCGACCAACGCCGTATTGCACTTGCTGGCAATCGCGCGCGAAGCCGGAGTTTCGCTGGAGATCGACGACTTCCAGACGATCAGCGAGCGAACTCCGCTGCTGACCGACCTGAAGCCTTCCGGCAGATTTGTTGCCGCGGATATGCATCGAGCGGGTGGCATTCGCTTGTTGGCGAAACGCCTGATGAGCGGCAAGTATCTTCATGCTTCCGCAAAGACCGTTAGTGGCGAGACGATCTCGACAGAGGCTGAGAGTGCAGTCGAAACTCCCGGGCAAGAAGTGATTGTTCCTCTGGAGAAACCTCTAAAGGCGACGGGCGGGCTCGTGATTCTCAAGGGAAACCTTGCGCCAGAGGGTTGCGTGGCGAAGATTAGCGGACATGAGCGGCTGGAGCATCGCGGTCCGGCGCGCGTTTTCGAATCCGAAGAAGATGCCATGTCCGCGGTCACGGCGAAGAAGATTAAAGCTGGGGATGTTGTGGTGATCCGGAATGAAGGACCAAAAGGGGGTCCTGGAATGCGCGAGATGCTCGGAGTTACTGCTGCGATCGTCGGCGAAGGCCTGGGCGGATCTGTCGCTCTGCTCACCGACGGACGATTCAGCGGCGCGACTCGCGGTCTGATGGCGGGGCACGTTTCTCCGGAGGCTGCGCTTGGTGGTCCGATTGCGGGCGTTCACGACGGTGACATCATCCGATTCGACGTGAAGAAGCAAGTGCTCGAAGTGGAGATCAGCGACGATGTGTTGCGGCAGCGTATGGCGGAGTGGAAGGCTCCGGAGCCGCGATACCCAACGGGCGTTTTTGCGAAATATGCGGCGCTGGTTTCGTCAGCATCGCAGGGCGCGATTACGCGTCCGAAATAGCGGGGGCTAAAGCCCACTCCCGAAAACATCTTCAACGCGGCCCTTGAAGGGCCGCTCTTCCACGTTTGCTCCTGCGGCTCATATTTGCTCCTGCAGGCTCGCGTTTGCTCCCGTTTGCTCCTGCGGCTCGCGTTTGCTCGTGTCATGGTTGCGCCAAATTGTCACGGTGGCGCATCGACCTTGACTGCGCGTCATCTTCGGTTCCCAAAACTATCGATGTGGAAAACTGTCGAAAATTTTTCCTGGGAAATCGGCTTTTTGAGAGGATTTTGTGGGTGTCGTTTCGGGAATGGTAAGGCCTGCTGGGGTCCCCCTCCCCCTCCCCACCTTGAAAAGCCTTGAGCAGCGCGGGGTTTACAAAATGTGTTCGCAAAATCTTGAGCGCCTAGGAGTTAGAGGTCAAATTCTTGCAAACAATGGGGTTAGGCCGCTACTTGGGTTAGCGTTCTGCACCACATGCGCCTTCACGATGATGAGCTGATTTATTTGCGGGGTCAAGGTCAGATGTCACAAGCCGGCTGTGGAAGAGTCTTCACTTCCCGCTGAAGACTGACGGGAAGTGAAGACCCGAGACAGATCAGTCCTGCGACGGTTTCTCGATGTTGTCGATCACCAAGACTTGCATCGGGCGCTGTTCGGGGACCAATTTCAGGCCGAGCTGATCGCGGATGGCATTGACAAGCGAATCAGGGGCTTTCGCACCGTCGGTTGCATCGGCGTCGGCGTTCTTGGATTCTGGATTTGGATCGGTCCATTGCAAATTGAATTCGTAATTTCCTTTGAGGCCGGTTTGATTGGTCACCGCGATCCCGAGGTGATGGGAAAGGAGGCGAGCGAATTCATCGGACGTGATTCCTCCCGCCGACAAAGCGACGACCTGATCGTCTCGCAATTTCATCATCATCTGATGACCTTCGACGACTCTACGAGCTTCCGTTGACCCTTTCGGAGAATAGTCGGTTTGCTGTTTAGGCTCGTCCTGATTCTTTGAAAGTTGCAGTTTCGATCCGCCTTCGTCGATGAGCAAGGCGTAGCCCGGCAGCACCTTCATTTCACTATGGAGGGCCAACTTGGTGCGATCTGCCAAGACAGCCTGCAACAGCCGCTGGCTTTCGGCAATGCGCTGTTTGGGGCTAATCTTGTCCATCTCGGCCTTGTCTACTTTTGCGTTGATGTCGTAAGTCGCAGAGTCGAGCCACTCGGGACCGCCGGCAATCTGGTTGGGCTGGACGCCGTAGGCTTCCTGGATCAGAGCCTTCAAAGTGATGTTTTCCGCGACGAAGCCTTCGGGGGAATGCATCATCTTGATCCGCATAACCTTGTGGTTCGGCCGGTTGTCAGCAGAGAACGCGCTGGGCTTAATGGAAACCGACTCAAGCGAACTGGCCGCGGTGGGAGTCCTTACGGCGCTCGACTCCGCTAATCCCGGAGTTGCTTTCACCAGGCCGAATACAACCGGTGCCGCGATGGCCAGAACGGCCACGGCAGAGAGGAGAAGCTTTCTGCTGAAATCCAGTTTGCTGACAACATGGTGAGACATGATATGGACCATCCTTTTCTTCAGATCGGCCCCGGTGACTCCCGACACGCAAGCCAGCGGTGACCCCACACAGAATTCGCAAACCTTCAAAATGCTTTCGGCGTAAACCTGACGCTCGCTGCCGAGTTCGACCACTTGTTCATCGCAGGCTCGCTCACGCTCGTCCACGAGGCGCGCACCCAACCACCAGACCATTGGGTGGAACCAGAAAGTGGCCTCGACCGCCATATGAATTGCGGCGGCGAGATTGTCACGACGGCGGACATGCCAGAGTTCGTGGGCGAGTATGGCCTCCATGTGCGCGTTCTCCAGATGTTGCGAAATACCTTTGGGCCAGACCAGCACTGGCCGGGACAGGCCGAAGATTCCCGGCTCAAGCCTTGCGGGAGACAGGAGAAGCGCAACGTTTTTTCGAAGCCCCGTGACTTGCTGAGCCCGGCGTAGAGCATCGACTTCACGTCCCTCGACCACCGGGATTGCCGCGCGAAGTTCCCGGGAGATCTGGCGCCAGCGAAGGCACCATAGAAAAATCACAGCCACGAAGCCCGAGAACCATACGGCGAGCAGGACGGTAGGTATCCAATGGGTGAAACTAAGGTTGACAGCGGGAGCGGCCGCGAAGACAGCTTGTTCGGCGTGAATGGCTGGCTGAACTGTTCGACCGTCGTATACAGGGCGAATGCTTGATGGCGCCGGCGTTCGCAGCCAGGACAAGCGATTTCCGAGTGCAACCAGCCACGAGAAGGGGATGAGAAATTTTATGGATGCAGTGAGCCACAGGGCGTAGCGTGCGCGCGCATGATTCTTGCGCAACGTCAGGGTTAGCAGGCCCGCACCGGCGGCGAAAAGAGTCGACTGCCACAGATGATCGCCTAATGACGGAGCGATGTTTGTCCAGAGGACCGACAAAGTATTCGGGGTCATTGCGGGCCATCCCTTCTCTCCAACTTGCGAAGCGTCTTTTCGGCTTCCTTGACATCCGCGAGCGTGAGCTTGCCCGACTCGATGAGGTGAGCCATGACAGGTTGCGAACGGCCACCGAAAAGAGCGAGCAATTCATCGATCAGTCGTCTCTGGGCGGCGGAGCGTGAGACGGAGGCTTCGAAGATGTGGAAGTTGCCGACTTTTTTCACGCGGCGGACAGCCTTCTTCGCTTCGAGCCGGTACACCGTGGTCTGGACCGTCGTGTAGGCCGGGCGGTCTTTCTCGGGAAAGGCCTCCTGAATCTCGCGAATGGAGGCCTGGCCTTCGGTCCAGAGAATCTCCATGATTTTTAACTCCAGTTTGGCCAGCTTGGGTTCGGGCACCGGATCATCTCCTATCGATGTATGCATTACTACTACTTGTGTAGTTTTTATGTCAAGAGAAAAATGGTCGAAGACATTTCTGCGCATAAAGTGAACTCTGCGTTGCAGCATGATGGACATCTTCAGTCGAGAAGATCGGGCCGGAAATTGGCACCCGCGAAAGTTAGCCCTCTCTCGTGGGTCGGCTCATGCTTCCCTAGGTTGCTGAGTTCGATGGGCTATGAAAAACTAACTAGACACAGTTTCATCTGCATACCAAAGACTTATGGCTGCACGGACATTATTCGAGAAAATCTGGGACTCGCATCTGGTGGCACAGCCGGCAGGGCGGTCACCCATTCTTTATATCGACCTGCACTTGGTGCATGAAGTTACGTCTCCGCAGGCATTTGATGGACTTCGCGCCGCCGGCCGCAAGGTGCGTCAGCCTTCCCGCACCGTTGCTACTGTCGATCACAACATCCCCACGGAGCCACGTGGAACGCCGATTACGGACTTGATCGCTGCGCGCCAGATCTCGGCCCTGCAACAAAACTGCAAGGATTTCGGTGTCCGGCTGTTTGATATGGACTCTCCCGACCAGGGCATTGTTCATGTAATCGGCCCGGAACTTGGGATTACCCAGCCCGGTATGACGATCGTGTGCGGCGACAGCCACACGAGCACGCATGGCGCTTTCGGCGCACTGGCCTTCGGGATCGGTACCTCGGAGGTCGAGCACGTGCTCGCGACGCAGTGCCTGGCGCAGCAGAAGCCGAAAACGATGAAGATCGACGTTCACGGACGGCTTGCGGATGGCGTGACGGCGAAGGATCTTGCGCTCGGAATCATCGGGCAGACCGGAACCGATGGCGCTACCGGCTACGTCATCGAGTATGCCGGGCCCGCTGTGACTGCGCTCTCCATGGAAGGCCGAATGACGCTATGCAATATGAGCATTGAGGCGGGTGCGCGCGCAGGGATGGTGGCGCCAGACGAGACGACGATTGCGTACGTCGCGGGCAGGCGTTTCGCCCCGGTAGGCGATGAGTGGGATCGGGCTCTCGAACTGTGGCGAAGTCTTCCTACGGATGAGGGAGCGATTTTCGACAAAGTAGTGGAGATCGATGGCGCGCAGCTCTGTCCGTTCGTGACATGGGGAACGAATCCGGGGATGGTCGCTCCGGTGACGGGACGCGTGCCCGAAGTAAAAGGGCTCGACGAGTCGGATCGCCGCGCCGCGGAACTAGCGATGGAGTATATGGCGCTCGAACCGGGACGGAAGATTGAAGACATTGAGATTGATCGAGTGTTCATCGGTTCGTGCACGAATTCGCGAATTGAAGATTTGCGCGCCGCGGCGCGGGTAGCCAAGGGGACATCGCGTGAGTTCGACGGTGCGGGCGATGGTGGTGCCGGGATCGCAAACGGTGAAGCGGGCCGCGGAGCAGGAAGGGCTGCACCGCATCTTTCAGGACGCGGGATTTGAGTGGCGAGAGTCAGGATGCTCGATGTGTCTGGGAATGAATCCCGATATTTTGAAGCCAGGCGAGCGATGCGCTTCGACCAGCAACCGGAATTTCGAAGGGCGGCAGGGGCGCGGAGGGCGGACGCACCTGGTCAGTCCGATGATGGCGGCGGCTGCGGCGATTGAAGGGCACTTTACGGACATACGAAATTGGAAGTTCCAGTAGACGGACCGGACGAAACGGACCCTCTACTTCTCTCCTTTCGTTTCGCGGTTTCGTTTCATCGGATATACGAGTTGAAATTATGAAACCTTTCACTGTGCATCGCGGGCTGGTGGCACCGCTGGATCGGGTCAATGTCGATACGGACCAGATTATTCCGAAGCAGTTTTTGAAACGTATCGAGAAGACCGGCTTTGGGCAGTTTGTGTTTTATGACTGGCGCTTTGGGACGGACGGGAAAAAAAATCCGGAGTTCGTTCTCCATGAGCCGCGCTATGAGGGCGCCAGCATCCTGGTGGCAGGCAAGAATTTCGGATGCGGATCATCGCGTGAACACGCGGTGTGGGCTCTCGCCGATTTCGGATTCCGCGCTGTGATCTCCTCATCTTTTGCGGATATTTTCGCGAACAACAGCACGAAGAATGGATTCCTCACCGTCCAACTCCGGAACGATGAAGTAGAGACGGTCATGCAGCGAGCCAAGCAGATCGACAACTACACGGTCATGATCGATCTTGAAAAGTGTGAGGTAAGCGATGATCAGGGATTCAGGGCAAAGTTTCCGATTAATGATTTCGTGCGGCACTGCCTGCTGAATGGACTCGATGACATCGCGCTTACTTTGCAGCATGATGCGGAGATCGCCGCCTATGAAAGCCGGCATGCGGTTCCTTCGACCCTCCGCGCTTCCTGAGCGCCGCCTTTCTCCCAGCCCTAGTGTTGCGGTGTCTTGAGGTCTATGATGCGCTGGACCAAATTTGGCGGCTTTTCTGGCGGATTCGGCTTGTGTCGAGGCTCCGATCGAATCGTAAGCCCTGGGTAAAAGCAGGGTCAACGCGAGTAAAGAAATGTAAAACACGGTCGCAGTCCTTGACCCATGCCTATGGGGCAGTTGATTCTTGAGAGGCAAGGTTCTGCCAACCGACTCCATTCGTTTTCGCGCTATCACCGCGATATTTAGCGCGCCTTGAGAGGGCAGGAAGTCCGCTTAGCGCGACGCTCTCAGGATCGTTTTCGGGACGCACACGCTTACAGACGCAAATCCGTGCTTCCGCGACAAGAGTTGAGCACCAACCGAGCCTAGAATACATACGTCTAATACTTGGACCTTAATGTCCGGGTCAGGAAATGGCGGCGGGCTAATCCCTAATTTATGAACGATCCCTGTAAAACAGACGCGAACGCAACGAATATTGCGCGAGCGATCTTTCTTAGCAGTCTTATCTCAATTCTCATGGTCTCTCTCGCCTGCAGCGGCAGCGACTCCAAACAGCAGAACGCGCATGCCGCGGCTCCGCGGGCCGTTTCAGTGGCGGTTGCGCAGGTCCAGCATCAGGATGTGCCGGTTTACCTGAGCGGATTGGGGACCGTTACTGCGTTCAACACCGCAAACATCAAGAGCCGAGTGGATGGGCAGATCATGAAAGTGAACTTCCGCGAAGGGCAGGACGTTCATCAGGGAGAGTCGCTGATCGAGATCGACGCGCGGCCTTATGAGGTTCAGGTTGAACAATTGCAAGCGCAATTGTTTCGCGACCAGGCCTCCTTGCGCGACGCCAAGTTAAATCTGGAACGGTACACGGCGCTGATCCCCTCGGGCAGCATTGCGCAGCAGCAGGTGGATACGCAAAAGGCGCTAGTGGACCAACTCGAAGGAACGGTTCGTAACGACCAGGCGCAGATCAACAGCGCGAAATTAAACATCACCTACTCGCCACATCACCGCTCCTTTCAACGGACGGATTGGGCTCCGGCAGGTTGATGTGGGAAACATCGTGCACGCATCAGATGCGAACCCGATGTTAATCCTGACGCAGTTACAGCCGATTGCGGTCATCTTCACGCTTCCCGAAGATCTGCTGCCGAATGTTTCAAAGCATATGCACCAAGGCACGTTGGAAGTGGATGCGTTCAGCCGGGACGATCAAAACAAGCTGGCTACGGGAAAATTGCTGACGATTGACAACCAGATCGATCAGACGACCGGTACGGCAAAGCTAAAGGCGGTCTTCGACAACAAGGACAACAAGCTTTGGCCTAACCAGTTTGTAAACGCCGACTTATTGCTGGAGACGCGAAAGAACAGCACGGTGCTCCCCACCGCCGCGATTTTGCGGGGACCGCAAGGAACATTCGTGTATACCGTCAATCCTGACAAAACTGTGCAGGATAAGCCGGTGACGATCTCGTTGACCCAGGGCGACATCACCGTCGTCAGCAACGGAGTAAATGCAGGTGACATGGTCGTCACCGACGGCCAGGACAAATTGCAGGCGGGCAGTCACATCGAGCCGCGTAACACCTCTCCGAGCACAAACGCGGGACCTGGAAATACTGGGCACAACCCCGCCAGCGGTTCAGCTTCGCAGCCGACGGGATCGGGCGCTCCCTCCGGCGGCGGACAGTAGATCAGCCTCATGAGTCCCTCACGTTTATTTATTCTCCGGCCAGTAGCAACCACGCTGCTCATGGTCGGAGTTCTGCTCGTCGGGCTGGTCGCATTCATGCAACTGCCGGTGTCCGCGCTGCCTGAAGTCGACTATCCCACGATCCAGGTCGTGACGTTCTACCCCGGCGCGGATCCGGACGTGATGGCATCGTCGGTGACGTCGCCACTGGAGCGGCAGTTCGGGCAGGTGCCCGGCCTGAGCCAGATGACGTCGACGAGTTCGTTCGGCAGTTCGGTCATCACGCTGCAGTTCGGACTGGACCAGAACATTGACGTGGAAGAGCAGCAAGTACAGGCGGCGATCAATTCCGGATCAACCTATCTTCCCGCCGATCTGCCAAATCCTCCGATCTACAACAAGGTGAATCCCGCGGACGCGCCGATCCTGACGTTGGCGCTGTCGTCGGACTCGTTGCCCCTGTCGAAGGTCGAGGATCTAGCGGACACATCGCTTGCCCAGAAAATTTCACAGTTGCCGGGGGTCGGACTGGTTTCAATCAGCGGCGGACAAAAACCAGCGGTACGAATCCAAGCGAATCCCACAGCACTGGCGTCTTACGGCTTGAGCCTGGAAGATCTGCGGGCTGCATTGGCGCAGGCGAACGTCGATCAGGCCAAGGGAGTGATTGACGGCGCAAGGCAGTCCTACACGATCGGTGCGAACGACCAACTGTTTTCAAGCGAGCAGTACAAGCCGGTGGTGATCGCGTATCGCAATGGAGCTCCAATTCGTTTGAGCGATGTGGCGAACGTGATCGACGGCACTGAGAACAATCAACTGGCAGCGTGGATGAACCTGACGCCGGCAGTGATCGTCAACATTCAGCGGCAGCCGGGCGCCAACATCATCAGCGTAGTCGATCGCATCAAGAAGCTCCTGCCGCAGCTACAAGCGGGATTACCGACTGCCATCCACGTGCAGATCCTGACCGACCGAACGACCACGATTCGAGCCTCGGTGAAAGACGTTGAATTCGAGTTGATGCTATCGATCGGCCTCGTGGTGATGGTGGTGTTCCTCTTCCTGAGAAATTTCTCGGCAACCGTGATTCCTAGTGTTGCTGTGCCGCTGTCGCTGATCGGAACATTTGGCGTGATGTACCTGCTGGGCTACAGCCTGAACAATCTCACGCTGATGGCGCTGACGATCTCGACCGGATTCGTTGTGGATGACGCGATCGTGATGATTGAGAATATTGATCGCTACCTGGAGGCTGGTGACTCACCGCTGGACGCGGCTTTGAAAGGATCAAGCCAGATCGGATTCACGATCATTTCTCTGACCGTGTCATTGATTGCCGTGCTGATTCCGCTGCTATTCATGGGCGACATCGTCGGACGGCTGTTCCGGGAATTCGCGGTGACTCTAGCCGTCACGATTCTGGTATCGGCAGCCGTGTCTCTTAGTCTGACGCCGATGATGAGCGCGAAACTGCTCAAGCATCGAAAAGAAGGAGAGAGGGGACGCTTCTACGAAGTTACGGAGGACTATTACAACCGGATCATCGCGTTCTACGGGCGCACCGTTAAATGGGTCTTGAAGCACCAGACGGCGACGCTTCTGGTGACGTTCGGCACTCTCGTCCTTACGCTGTTCCTATATGTGATCGTCCCGAAAGGATTTTTCCCTGTCCAGGATACGGGAGTGATTCTTGGGATCTCTGAGGCGCCTGACTTCGTCTCGTTCGCCGCGATGTCTGAACGGCAGCAAGAATTGGCGAAAGTAATATTGAAGGATGCAGACGTCGCCAGCCTTTCATCGTTCATTGGAGTCGACGGAACAAATACGACGCCGAATCAAGGTCGCATCCAGATTAATTTAAAACCGCGAGATGAGAGGTCGAGTAACGCCTCCGCGATCATTCGCAGGCTGCAGCCCGAGCTTGAAAAGGTGAATGGCGTCACTCTATACATGCAGCCGGTGCAGGATCTGACGGTGGAAGACCGAGTGAGCAGGACGCAGTTCCAGTACTCGATAGAAGACGCGGACGCGCAAGAACTCGCGCAGTGGACGCCGAAGTTGGTCGCAAAGCTTCAGACTTTGCCTGAGTTACGGGATGTAGCAACAGATCAACTGACCGGCGGACTGAGGACCAACATCGCGATCGACCGTGATACGGCCTCGCGACTGGGCATCTTCCCGCAGGCAATCGACAACACCCTGTACGACGCGTTCGGGCAGCGGCAGGTCTCGACGATCTTCACCCAGTTGAACCAGTACCACGTTGTGCTGGAAGTGCTGCCCAATTTTGCGCAGACTCCGGCGAACCTTCGTGATATCTACATACGGCCAAGCACTGTGACGCAGAACTCGGGCGCGCCAACCGCAAACGGAGCCACAGTGGCCACCAGCGGCGCTCCAGTTCCGATCTCAGCTTTCACTCACATGAGTTCGACCAACGCTTCGCTGGCGGTGAATCACCAGGGACAATTCCCTGTCGTAACGCTGTCGTTCAATCTTGCGCCGGGTGCATCGCTGGGAGACGCGACCAAAGCAATCCAGCAAGCCGAGAAGGATATCCAGCTGCCGGCCAGCATTCACGCGTCGTTCCAGGGAACGGCCGCCGCATTCCAAAATTCGCTGGCTTCCGAGCCTTACTTGATTCTTGCAGCCGTGATCACGGTGTACATCGTGCTCGGCGTTCTTTATGAAAGCTACATCCATCCAGTCACGATTCTTTCCACGCTGCCGTCGGCCGGAGTGGGTGCAATTCTCGCTCTGATGATTACTGGCAACGACCTGACGGTGGTGGCGTTGATCGGGATCATCCTCTTGATCGGAATTGTAAAGAAGAACGCAATCATGATGATCGACTTCGCGCTGGAGGCGGAGCGCGAAGAACATAAAGCGCCCGAGGAAGCGATTTACCAGGCATGCTTACTCCGGTTCCGGCCGATCATGATGACAACGATGGCGGCGTTGCTCGGCGGACTACCGTTGGCGCTTGGAACAGGTACAGGCGCGGAATTGCGGCGCCCGCTCGGCATCACGATTGTTGGCGGCTTGCTGGTCAGCCAATTATTGACTCTCTATACGACCCCGGTCGTTTATCTGTGGTTTGATCGATTGGCGCAGCGCTTCTCGCGCTACAAGGTGGGCAACACCATTCCGCGCGACGAACCAATGTCGGCAGACTAAGACGATGAGTATCTCGACTCCATTTATTCGGCGTCCCATCGGCACATCGCTGCTGGCTGCAGCGTTGCTGCTTTCGGGCATTCTGGCGTTTACTTTCCTGCCAGTAGCCTCGCTGCCGAAGATGGATTTCCCTGTGATCAGCGTTGGTGCGGGCCTGCCAGGTGGTGATCCGCAGACCATGGCATCGGCCGTCGCTACTCCGTTGGAGCGCCAGTTCGGGCGCATTGCGGCGGTCAATCAGATGACATCGTCGAGCCAGTTGGGCAGCACTGGCATTGCGCTGCAATTCGACTTGAACCGTAATATCGATGCGGCAGCGCGCGATGTGCAAGCGGCGATCAACGCAGCACGCAGCCAGCTTCCCGCAAATCTGCCGAGCAATCCCAGCTACCGCAAAGTCAATCCGGCAGACTCGCCCATTTTGTTGCTGGGCCTGACTTCCGACACGATAACCGTGCCCCAGATGTACGATGCGGCGGATTCCGTTGTTGCACAAAAGCTATCGCAGGTGCAGGGCGTCGGCCAAGTTTTTGTGTGGGGGTCTTCGCAGCCCGCGGTGCGAGCCGAAGTGAATCCCACTCTGCTGAATAAGCTTGGAATCGGCCTCGATACGGTGCGCAATGCGCTGAATGCAGCCAACGCCAACCGCCCGAAGGGCAAAGTTTCGGATGACAGCCGAGCGTACGTTTTCTCCGATACAGACCAATTATTCACGGCGGATCAATTCCGGCCTCTAATCGTGGCATACAACAACGGCGCGGCAGTGCGACTGGGTGATGTTGCTGAGGTGTCCGATGAGGTGTCCGATCGACGGCAACTTGGATTGATCAATGGCAAGTCGGGAGTCATGCTCGCGATTTTCCGGCAGTCGGGCGCGAACATCATCGACACCGTCGACCGCGTGCAAAAGATCATCCCCTACCTTCAAGCCTCAATTTCGCCTGCGATGAAGCTGGGAGTTGTGATGGATCGCACAACTTCGGTAAGGGCGTCGGTCAAAGACATTGAGCGGACGCTGCTGATTTCGGTCGTGCTGGTGATCCTGGTCGTGTTTGTATTTTTGCGTAGTGTACGTGCAACGATCATCCCTAGCATTGCGGTGCCGCTTTCTCTCGTGGGCACGTTCGGCGTGATGTACCTGCTCGACTACAGCCTCGACAATCTGTCACTCATGGCTCTGGCAATTTCGACCGGCTTCGTGGTCGACGATGCGATTGTCGTTCTTGAAAATATCACCAGGTACGTCGAGCGGGGCATGGATGTGGTACAGGCGACATTCAAAGGAGCGTCAGAGATCGGATTCACGGTGGTCTCGATGAGCACGTCGCTGGTGGCAGTGTTCATCCCCCTGCTTATGATGGGCGGGATTGTAGGTCGACTGTTTCGCGAGTTTGCGATCACTCTGAGTATCGCAATCGGCGTGTCATTGATAGTTTCTTTAACGACAACGCCGACCATGTGCGCAAAATTTTTGCGGACAGCGACAAAGGGCGATGACAAGCACAACATCTTTTACCGGACCAGCGAGTGGGCTTTCAACGGCTTGCTTGGAGCTTACACACACGCGCTGAAGTGGGTACTGAGGTACCAGCCGTTAACGCTAGCTCTAACGATCGCAGTCGCGATTCTCAGTGGCTGGCTCTACTACAAGGTGCCCAAGGGCTTTTTCCCACAACAGGATACGGGGCGGATCGTGGGCACCGTCATCGGAGCTCAGGATGTTTCCTTCCAGTCAATGGCCGAGAAAATGCGCCGCTACATCGAAATCGCAATGGCGGATCCGGCGGTTGACACCATGGCTGGTTTCACCGGTGGAAATACCGCGCTGAATCAGGGACGATTTTTCCTGGCGCTGAAACCGCTGGAGGCGCGCGGGCACTGTCAGAAACAACATTTCTGGGAGTCCTGCCACTACCCGTCGGCGGATGACGTCATAAATCGACTGCGCGGGAAACTTGCTGTGGTGCCAGGTGCGGCGTTGATTTTGCAGTCGGCACAAGAACTGACAATCGGTGGCCGATTCGGCAACGCACAATATCAGTACACGTTGCAGAGCGCCGATATAGACGAACTGAATAGCTGGGCTCCGCGTCTTCTTCAATCGCTACGAAAACTCCCAGAGCTACGGGACCAGAACTCCGATCAACAGGACAAGGGACTGCAGGCAAAGCTGGTGATTGATCGTGATACGGCGAGCCGCCTGGGCATCACGCCACAAACTCTGGATAATGCTTTGTACGATGCGTTTGGTCAACGGCAAGTATCCACGATGTACCGGGCACTAAACCAGTATCACGTAGTGATGGAGGTAGCACCCCAGTTCCAACAGACTCCGGAAGCACTACAAAACATCTACTTGAAATCGACCACAGGCTCGGCGATACCGCTTGCGGTCTTCACTCACTTTGAGCCGTCCAACACTCCGCTCGCGGTGAATCACCAGGGACAAATTCCATCGGCGACGATTTCGTTCAATCTGGCGCCCGGAGTGTCGTTGGGACAGGCGACCAATGCAATTCAGAGAACTGAGCGCGAGATCGGTTTTCCGCCGACGATCACGGCCAGCTTTCAAGGCACCGCGGCAGCATTCCAAGATTCACAGTCGAACATGCTGGTGTCTGATTTTTACCGCTCTGGCGGCCGTGTACATCGTGCTGGGGATGCTTTATGAGAGCTACATCCATCCCATCACGATTCTGTCCACCATCCCCTCTGCCGGCGTGGGAGCGTTGTTGGCATTGCTTCTGACGCATAACGAACTGAATGTGATCGGTATGATCGGGATCATCTTACTGATTGGCTTGGTTAAGAAAAATGCCATCATGATGATCGATGTTGCGCTCGAGGTGGAAAGGAACGAGGGGAAGAAGCCCGTGGAGGCGATTTACGACGCCTGCATTCTTCGCTTCCGGCCAATCATGATGACGACGATGGCTGCGCTGTTTGGCGGATTACCATTGGCACTGGAAACGGGTGTCGGTTCAGAACTGCATCGACCGCTGGGCATCACGATCGTCGGTGGTTTGATTGTCAGCCAGATGCTGACACTGTTCACGACGCCGGTTGTGTATGTGTATCTTGACCGTCTACGCCTCGCTCTCCGGGGCGGCGAAGACAAAGCGCTGCCCGATACATCTTCTCCCGGAACGCCGCGTCCCAGCCCAGCACACTAACCTTGGCCAACGACTCAAAGCTACTAATCACAGGACACGAGAGCACACGCGAGCGTCGCCATCACTTAGCATCCCTTTTCGTGGTGCAACCTGACGAAAGCATTTTCGCATCGCACGGCTTTGGATGTGCGGCTGATGCGCGGGTAACCAATTGTCCCGTATGATAGTGGCTTCGAGTAGAACTACTTGAGTGGGACTGTTCGTCCAACAGGACTGATCGGTCCGATGAAGTCCAGGCTTTCGTTCGTAAAAAATTCCATGAGGAGTTACGGATGGTGAAGAGAGCAGCGGCTCTGTTGCTGGTTTGCGCAAGCATGGCAGTGTGGTTTGGTTGTAGCTCGTCAAGCAGCAACCGCTATGTATATGCGGCGCTTCCGTCGACAAACCAGATTGCCGCCTTTCGCGAAGATCCGAATGCCGGCGCATTGACGCAACTGGCGGGAAGTCCTATCTCAGCGGGATCCGCAGTGGCCGCAATCGTGGTACATCCGTCGAAGAAATTTTTGTATGCGGCGAATTCCGGCTCGGGCACCATTTCGCTGTTCAGCATCGCCGACGGCGGTGGCCTGACCGAGGTGACTCCGCAAACGGCTGCGGGGACCTCGCCGACGTTGCTGGCACTGGATCCGGGCGGAAATTTTCTTTATGCCGCAAACGTGGGTTCCAACGATATCTACGCGTTTTCCATCGACCAGAGCAGCGGAACTCTGACGCAGGTAGGAACTCGCTTCGCGATTGGACTTACTCCACTGAACATGAAGCTGTCGCCCTCGGGATCCGCTCTGTACGTTACGAACGCGGGCAATCCCGGTTTCATCCAGGCGTTTCCCGTGAATCAGGGCGTGATTGGACCTACGCCGATTGCGGGGTCGCCATTCACGACGGGAAATCAACCGGTAGCACTAGCGATCGCTCCGGGCGGCGGATTCTTGTACACAGCAGACACCACGAACCCGTCGATCTCTGAATACACGATCAACCCAGATGGGTCGCTGACCCAACTTTCAAATTCGCCGGTAGGAGAATCTTTCGCCTCTCCGACCAGTTTGCTCGTCGACAATTCTGGAAAATACCTTTACGTTGCGAATCAGGCATCAACGAATCTCGCGGGATACTCGATCGGGAGCGATGGTGCGATTACTTTGCTCACCAGTTCCCCGTTCGGAACGAGCGGCGGGCCTAGTACTATTGCCAGCGATCCGAGTGGCAAATTCCTGTTCGTAGGAAGCCAGGCGGGCTCATCTATTCAATCGCTGAGCCTGGATGGCAGCACGGGAACTCTGACCTCTGTCGCGACATACACCTCGGGCGCGCCAGGTTCCATTGCTGTTAGTCCATAGACTGAGAATCGAAATAGCCGGCATATATTGCAGATGCGTCAAAACAGGACGCGAGCGCGGCGCTCTTCTTAGAGCGCCATTCCTCTTTTTGAGTTAATATGCAGCACCGGCATTCGCCCGAAGTGCGGACGATTCCGGTACATTTTTTTAACAACTACGTGACAAACCAAACCGGGGAACCGGGAGAATAGCTCCAATGCGGCGAGTTGTCCGGAGTACAACCGCACATAGCGCAGAGTCATCTAAGTTTTTGGTCACAAGAGTCCCGCGGGTGGTGGCGCTGACACCACGCAGGCGTGAAATTCGACAAACATGAAAATTGCCAGCGCTGCCAGCGCCTTCCCGAAATACTACTATCCGCAAAAAGTGCTCCTCGAGAAGTTGCAAGAATACTGGGGAGACCGTCTGCGAAACCCACAAATGCTCGCGCGCCTTCACCGCAATGTTACGGTTGAAGGCCGCCATCTCGCGATGCCGCCAGAGCAATATAACGAGATGGACACGTGGGGAAAAGCTAACGACGTCTGGATTAAAGTGGCCCAGGATCTCGGCGAACAGGCGCTGTGCCGCGCTCTGCACCATGCCGGGCGCGAAGGTGGTGAATTGGGCGCACTGTATTTCACATCGGTGACGGGGATCTCCAGTCCTTCGATCGATGCATGCTGATCAACCGGATGGGGCTGTCGCCGAACATCCGGCGCGTACCGATTTTCGGGCTCGGCTGCGTGGCGGGCGCTGCCGGAATTGCTCGCTGCGCGGATTATGTGCGGGCGTATCCATCGCAAACTGCGGCGCTGGTGTCAGTGGAGCTTTGTTCGTTGACGATCCAGCGTGAAGACCTTTCCGTCGCCAATTTGATTTCGTCCGGACTATTTGCGGATGGTTCCGCGGCAGCCATTGTCGTTGGCGATGATGTGGAAGCGGATGGTCCGGAAATCGTTGCCACGCGATCCATCTTCTATCCGAAGACGGAAGAGATGATGGGATGGAACGTGAGCGAACGGGGATTTCGCATCACTCTATCGCCGGAAGTTCCGGTATTGATCCGCGAACATCTGGGCGAAGGCGTGGATACCTTCCTCGCGGATCACGGCCATAAACGAAGTGACATTGGAAGTTGGGTGCTGCACACAGGCGGTCCGAAGGTGCTGGAGGCAACGGCCGAAGCGCTCGATCTGCACAATGGGCAGCTCGATGCGTCGTGGGATTGTCTGAAAAAAGTGGGGAACCTTTCGTCCGCGTCGGTACTCGTAGTTCTTGAGGATGTGATGCGAAACCGGCGACCTGCGCCTGGAACGCTAGGAATACTGGCGGCGATGGGTCCCGGCTTTTGTTCCGAACTCGTACTTTTGAAGTGGTGAGGTTGGGCCTTGCTTTCCACAGATGTTTTCGTTATTGGCGGAGGACCGGCGGGGCTGGCCGCAGCGATCGCAGCACGCCAGCGAGGAATGCACGTCACGGTTGCTGACGGCGCGGAACCACCAATCGACAAGGCGTGCGGTGAAGGGCTGATGCCTGACGGCTTGGCCGCCCTTGAACGTCTCGGAATTCATTTGTCGATGTCTGAGGGATATCCATTCGTAGGGATCCGGTTCTTACGTTCACCGCTGTCCGCGGACGCTAGTTTCCCAAATAGCGGTCGGGGGCTTTCGGTGCGACGTACGACACTGCATCGCATCATGGCCGAGCGAGCTGCCCAGACCGGCGTCAATCTGCTCTGGAAGACATCTGTCACCGGCATCTCGGAAAACGGAGTCCATCTCGGCGATAAATTCATCGGCGCTCGCTGGATCGTGGGCGCTGATGGTTCCAATTCGCGCGTGCGGCGCTGGGCAGGGATCGAGACGGAGGCGCGTCCCCAACTTCGCTACGCCTTTCGGCAACACTTCCGTGTTGATTATTGGACTGATCACATGGAGGTCCACTGGGGAGCGGAGTGCCAAGGCTACGCAACGGGTGTGGGTCGAGAGCAGGTTTGCGTTGCTGTCGCCTCGCGAAATCCCAGGTTTCGTCTAGACGAGAATCTACAGAGGCTTCCGGCCTTATATGAGCGGGTGCGAGGGACGAAGATCTTATCCACTGAGCGTGGAGCCCTCACCGGCAATCGCAAGCTCAAGAGAGTTTGGCGCCGAAACGTCGCCCTGATTGGAGATGCATCGGGAACAGTTGATGCCATTACCGGGGAAGGACTTGGGCTGTCATTCAACCAGGCTGTGGTGTTGGCGGAGTGTCTTGAAGCGGCGGATCTGCGGCGCTATCAGATTGAGCATCGGCGACTCTCTATCCGGCCGCGGGCCATGGCACGCCTAATGTTGACACTGGATGGGAGGCCACGATTGCAGCATCGCACCCTGCAAGTTTTCCAGCGTCGTCCGGATATTTTTCGAAGATTGGTTGCTCTACACGTTGGAGCAGTGCCCCCACGCGATCTCGTTTGGGATGGCCTGACTCTGGGTTGGGGACTGTTAACTACATAATAAGATGAGAAACGCATCGGGGCTTTCAAGCGTATTCCCCGATACGGATTCGTGTCGGCAATCCTGGCATTCTTGGTCGCCGGATGCATGTCTGCGCCGGCGCAAGATCAGGCATTCCAGTTCGATCCCACACAAACGTCCGTGAAGTTCACCTTAGGCGATGTCTTGCACACCGTGCATGGAAATTTCAAGCTGAAGCATGCTGCGCTCCAACTTCAGCCTGGCGGAAAGGTTTCGGGCGAGATTGTTGTGGACGCTACCAGCGGAGACACCGGCAACGGCGTTCGGGACCGGAAGATGCACAAGGAAGTGCTCGAGAGCGCGCGCTATCCGGAGATTTCGTTCAAGCCCGATCGGATCGATGGCTCCGTCGCGCCGCAAGGAAAATCTTCAGTGATGCTTCATGGCATGTTCAACATTCATGGAGCGGATCGTGAGATTACTGTGCCAGCGCAGGTTGAGACCAACGCCGATCATTGGACGGCGACCGTTCACTTCACGATCCCGTATCAAAAATGGGGCATGAAAAATCCGAGCACGTTGTTCCTGCGGGTGAACGACACCGTGGAGATTGACGTCGCAAGCGCTGGAACCGTGTCGAAATAAGCGCGAAGTCGTCAGTAGCCGTCCGACGGTGTAATCCCTTTTCCTTCCGTGCAATCGTAAGACCGGCCCGCCGATAAATTCTCGAATTCTTCCGTTCGTCCGCTCGGCCAGTCAATCACGGCACGGTCAATGTGGTCACGCTTTTCCAATCCGAATGTGAGTGGGAGTTCAGATTGTGAAAGATAACTGGATCCTCCCTTCACCGTACGGGATTGAGTGAGTCCGCTCGTGAAAACACGGACGACTGCGCCAATCGCATCGCGATTTGACTTAGTCCCAGCCAAGCGAAAGCGGATGCTGCGGTTTCCTGCAAGTTGATCGTTGCGGTAGAGGTATGCCGGCCCGTTGTTGGTTGTGATGAGGAGATCGAGATCGCCATCACGGTCGAAGTCGCCATAGGCGAGTCCGCGGCCGACTTTGGGCTGATCGAATCCTCCGGCCAGATCCGCGGCAACATCGCGAAAATTGCTTTTTCCGCTGTTCAGGAATAACTGAGGCGGCTGCGCGTACCCGACGTTGCCGCGAATGTTGCGAACGGTCTCGTCGATGTGTCCGTTAGCTACGGCGAAGTCGAGCCAGCCGTCGAGATTGATGTCGAGAAACGCACAACCGAATCCCAGGCTATTTCGCGAAGCGATTCCGATTCCAGACTGCGGAGCAATGTCTTCGAAAGACTTCCCGCTCGAGCGATACAAGCCGATCATTTCGTTGTCAAAGTTCGTGATGGCGACGCCGGGATGAACCGGAATTGTCGAAGTCGGCGACGTCGACCCCCATGCCCGCGCGCGCCTTGCCTTCACTGCTGAAGGCGAGTCCGGCCTCGACGGCATAGTCTTTGAAGGTGCCGTTTTGCTGATTGCGGTAAAGCTTGTTTGGTTGCGTGTCGTTGGCAACGAGCAAATCAGGCCATCCATCGCGATTATCGTCGAAGAGAGCCACTCCGAGCGATTTTGAACTGCTGTCGAAAATTCCGCTGGCCGCAGTGACGTCTTCGAAAGTTCCGTTTCCTCGATTGTGGAATAGCCAGCATGTTTCTCCTCGATAGGCTTCGGGCGTGCAATAGGATTTGTGCTTCCCGTCAAGGCTGCAGAAGACGTCGCGTTCAGGCGACCACTTCACGTAGTTGCAAACGAAGAGGTCGAGCAATCCATCGCGATCGTAGTCGAACCACAGGGCGGACGTGCTGAATCCCTCACGCTTGCCAAGTCCGGCACCGACAGTCACATCGATAAAAGTTCCCTTGCCGGTGTTGCGAAACAATCGATTCTGGCCGACGCATGTGACCAGAATGTCAGGGAATCCATCGTTGTTGTAGTCACCGACGGCAACGCCCATGCCGTAGAGTTCGACGTCCAGACCGGCGCGTGAGGTTACGTCGGTGAAGGTCCCGTTGCCGTTGTTGTGGTACAGACGGAGCGTCGTGTGGTTTTTCTTGTGGCCGGGCCAGTCGGCGCCATTGATCAGCAAGATGTCTTGCCAGCCGTCGCGATCGTAATCGAGGAATGCGCATCCTGATCCGAGCGTTTCGGGCAAAAACTTACCTCCGAACGCGCCGCTGTTGTGCTTGAACTGAATACCGGCCTGACTGGTGACGTCGGCGAAGCGAAACCCAGGACCGGGCGATGCCGGCGGATTAAGAGCGTGCAGGCTCGATACGGAGGGCCATGCTGCAAGGCCGGCAAGTCCTCCAAGAAAATAACGCCGATTCACGGAACGCTCACCAACCCGGCGCGGATTGCATATACGACCAACTCCGCAGTTTTGTGAATTCCCAGCGTATTCATGATGTTCGCTCGATGAACGGCAACCGTGTTGGCGCTGAGGTCGAGGACGGTCGCAATTTCTTTGTTTGACTTTCCGTCGACGATCATCTGAAGAACTTCGAGTTCGCGCTGAGTGAGAGCTGTGCTACGTTCACCCCGTAAGACGGATCGTTGTTCCACCTTGGGATCGAATACGGTCTCGCCAGCAGCGACCTTGCGGATGGCCGCCCCAAGTTCCAAGTCCATCGCATCTTTTAAAACGTAGCCCTTTGCGCCTGCTTCCACGGCTTGTCGCACCCAAGTGCTCTCCGTGTGCATGCTGAGCATGAGGACGGCAGTATTCGGAGAGTCTTCGATAATCTTGCGTGTGGCCTGCAAACCGTTCATGCCGGGCAGAGCGCAATCCATGACGACAACCTGCGGATGCAATTCTTTCGCGAGCTTGATCGATTCTTCGCCGTCTCCTGCCTCTCCAACGACTTGCATGTCGGCCTCGTCTTCCAGCATGCGACGAAAACCGCGACGCACCAAGCTGTGATCATCCACGAGCAAGACTGTGATCTTCTTTTCCATAAGACTCTGCTTTCTCCCTTGGCACCGTGAGGTGCACCAGCGTTCCACCTTCTTGCGGACGGGAAAAAACAATCTGGCCGCCCATCAATTCAGAGCGCTCACGCATCGCTACCAGTCCGATCCCACGCCGGTTGGGACGTTCAGCGAAACCGGTTCCATGATCTTCGACTTCCAGTTCCAGTGTCTCGGATAAAAATTCCAATCTTACCCAGACCTGCTTCGCATTGGCGTGCCGCGTCACGTTGTTGAGAGCTTCCTGCAAGATACGGTAGATATGAACTCCAGCGCCACTTTCGACGGCAAAAGGCTCTCCGCGCTTCTCATAGGATATGGCAATTCCAGTTTGTCTTTCTATGGTGGGAATATACCAGTCGAGCGTGCTCTCAAGTCCAGCCTCATCAAGCATGACAGGGTGCAATGCTTGCGAGAGGCTGCGCACGCTTTCGAGCGTCGTCTGCACAATTTGCAAGACTTCCTGGAGATCAGTGCGAAGCGATGAACCTTCGGGAGCATGCGTGCCGGCGCGACGAAGCATCGATCCGACGGCCGTAAGGATTTGTCCGAATTCATCGTGCAATTCGCGAGAGATGTAGCGCAGGGTTGATTCTTGCGTCGAGATCAGCTTCTGCGCAAGTTCGCTGCGGCGTTCGGAAATTTCCGCGAGCCGGGCGAAAAGTCGTCGATTCCACCGGATGAGCGACAAGCCATTGAGCAGGATGGCCAGCAACGTTGCGGCAAGAAACACATAAACCTGGCGGCGGACGCGGTCGTAAATTTGCACGATGCGCTGTCCGGCTTGCTCCTCATTCTCACTGTTCTGCACCAGCAAACGCGCTACGGCGGTACTCAGGGCGGCTTGCCTTTCTTGTAGAGAAAGCTGAATCTGCTCGCGCGCCTCTTTTTCCTTGCCTTGCTGCGCCAGCGCGAAGACCCGGTCGACGGCGTCCCAGAATTGGGTGAACGAGCGACTGAGAAATTCGCTCTGTTCGGGAGTGCGTCCGGAAGCCGCGAAGGTGGCTTCGAGTCGCATGGCATCGTCCAAGTCGGTGCGAATCCGCTGAAACTGCGCGGACCAGGCAGTCAACGGATAAGGCTCATCACTGCTGACCATGTCACGCATAGCGACCGCGAGCAGGTTGAGGTCGTTTTGAATCCGCAACAATTGCAGCGAATCCTTACGGTTGCGGTCAACAAGTTCGGTCTGCAGCTTGCGGAGGCCAGTTACTTGCCAGGTGATATAGGCGGAGTACGCCACCACGGCTGACAGGGTGACGATAAGGCCCAGCAGAAGGCCGAGGGTCAGCGAACGCTCCGGCGGAGACGAGCGGGACACGCCCCGAGGATACAACGGCGAGATGGCCGATGTCACAGCGCACGGTGGCGCGGACAGAGCGTGGATGTGTGACAATGCATTAATAATGAAGCCAACCGGGGTGCCAGGGAGTCAAACAACAGATTGAGTTCTCCAGCAAAAGAAGCCGAGAAACCTCCGAAGATTCAGCGTTTGAAAGCTGTTTTGCCGGAGGTCTGGACCCTGATGCGGCCTCGGCGTGGGCTTCTTGCACTCGGCTTCCTGCTGATGGTGATTAACAAGCTGGCCGGATTCGTTCTGCCATATTCCTCGAAGTTCCTGATCGATAACGTAGTCGGCAAACATCAGAATGGGCTGCTACGACCTCTCGTTGTTTCTGTCCTGATCGCGACCCTGATTCAGGGCGTGACCTCCTTCTCGCTGACGCAACTGCTTTCGAAGGCGGCGCAGCGTTTGATTGCCGATCTTCGCGAGCAAGTGCAGGCACATATTTCGAGATTGCCAGTCGCTTACTACGACGCAAACAAGACGGGCGCGTTGGTTTCGCGAATCATGTCCGACGTGGAAGGCGTCCGCAATCTGCTGGGAACTGGCCTAGTCGACTTTTCCGGAGGGATCTTGGCCGGCGGGATCGCGCTGGTGTTATTGCTGCGCATCAGCGCGCCTCTGACTTTGATCGCAGTCGGGTCTCTTGGCTTTTTTGCCCTGGCGCTGAACAAGGCATTCGCGACGATTCGTCCGATCTTTCGCGAGAGAGGCAAGATTAACGCCGAGGTTACCGGGCGCCTTACCGAGTCGCTGGGCGGCGTTCGTGTAATCAAGGGTTATCACGCGGAGGCGCGCGAGGAAAAAATATTCGCAGGCGGCGTACGGCGTTTGCTGGACAACGTAATGCGAACGCTCACGGCTACGTCGTTGATGAGTCTTTCGGCCAGCGTGTTGTTGGGCGTGGTGGGCGCCGCGACGATGTATATCGGCGGTCATCAAATGTCCGCCGGCACGCTCAGTCCCGGCAGCTATTTCTCATTCAACTTTTTGCTCGTCTTCCTGGTTGCGCCCATCATGCAGATTGTTTCGATCGGAACGCAGCTTACTGAAGCTCTCGCAGGACTTGAGCGCACGCAGGAGATCATGCGAGAGCGACCTGAAGATCAAGATCCTCGGCGCACTAAGAATCTGACCGATATTGTCGGGCTGGTTGAGTTTGACGATGTGAGTTTCAGCTATGACGGAGCACACGAGGTTTTGCACAACGTTTCATTTCGCTCGGAGCCTGGGACTGTCACTGCACTGGTAGGTTCTTCGGGATCCGGAAAGTCGACAACGATCGGGCTGATCTCCGCGTTTTACACGCCCACGAAGGGAACGATTCGCGTGGATGACGTTGACTTGAGCACAGTGCGGCTGGACTCATTCCGGACGCGGCTCGGAGTCGTTCTGCAGGAGTCGTTCCTATTCGATGGAACGATTCGCGATAACGTTGCGTTCTCCCGTCCGAACGCGACGGAAGAAGAGATCATGCGAGCGTGCCGCATTGCACGTGTTGATGAGTTTGCCGACTCTTTCGAGGAGAAATATGCCACCATCGTCGGCGAACGCGGCGTGAAGCTATCAGGCGGCCAGAGGCAGAGAATTTCGATTGCCCGAGCCATCCTGGCGGAGCCGCGAATTCTGATTCTTGATGAGGCAACTTCGAGTTTGGACTCGGAGTCGGAACAGATGATCCAGCAAGGTTTGTCATACCTGATGCAGGGACGCACAACATTCGTCATTGCCCACAGGCTTTCTACAATCCGCCGAGCGGATCAAATCATGGTGATGGAACAGGGCCGGATCGTCGAGAGAGGAACGCATTCTCAACTTTACGCCGCCCGAGGCCGTTACTACGATCTGTATACACGCCAGCATGGCGTGGAAGAGAATCTTTTCCTGGCTCCGGGAGAAGGCGATGCGGTCGCAGTAAACGGCAACGGTGCAAGTGGAAAGAACGGCGACGTCAAAGCCGGCGATGCTCTGAAGGTTTTGCGGGGAGAGATGCGTTAGCTCATGACGATCGCTCCCCTTGTTGCTGCCGCGCGAGATACTCTTGCAATCCGAGCTGAAAATCTTCATCGACATTACAAAATGGGCGACACGCTGGTGCGTGCTCTTGACGGCGTGTCGCTTGAGGTACGTTCCGGTGAATTTGTAGCTCTGCTGGGCACCTCGGGTTCGGGCAAGTCATCGATGCTGAACCTGGTCGCCGGCCTGGACCGCCCGACTTCGGGCAGCGTCATCGTTCAAGACCGCGATCTGGCCGCGCTTTCTCGTGAAGACCTGGCGAAATACCGATTGCATGTTGTTGGCATGGTGTTCCAGACCTTCAACCTGATCGCGAGCATGACGCTGACTGAAAACGTAGAATTGCCTTTGCGCTTCGCGGAAGTGGATCGCAGCAAGCGAGACAACATGGCCCGAGCCGCACTCGAACGCGTCGGATTGCGCGCTCGATTGGACCATCGGCCGAGTGAGATTTCCGGCGGAGAACAGCAGAGAGCAGCATTGGCTCGCGCGCTTATCAATCGTCCGCAACTTCTTCTCGCCGACGAGCCCACAGGAAATCTTGATAGCCATACCGGAACTGACATCATGAACCTGATCCGCGAATTCAATCGCGAGTTGGGCATGACGGTGGTGATGGTGACGCACGAGCGGGCACTGGCTGAACGTTATGCCCAGCGCATGGTCTTTTTATCTGACGGCAAATTGGTAGACGACCAGCCGCACGTTCCGCTGATCGAACAGCCAGCGGATGGAGGCCGGCGATGAAGATTCCTGACTTGACGGAACTTGCGCTGCGCAATCTCCGAGAATCGCTTCTACGAAACTCGCTCACGACCGTCGGAATCTCCGTTGGAGTGGCGTCCCTGGTCGCGATGTTGTCCCTTGGAATCGGCCTTCAGCAGATGGCGTCAAGGCGATTGGTGAAGTCCGGACTATTCGATACGGTCGTGGTCACTTCACGGCGCGATATGCGAGGGATGGGTCGTGAGGAAGAGCGTACTGGCCCTATTCCGGGCCAGAGCCGCGTGCTCGATGAAGCAGCAAGGCAAGAGATCGAGCGAATACCGAATGTGGGCGAAGCATATCCGGATATTCGTTTCGTCACGGAGTTGCGTCTGGATGACAAGCCGCATCTGACGATGGTCTCGGCATTGCCGCAGTCGTCGAAATCAAATGACGCGTTTGAAGGAATGCAGGGGGGCTTCTTTTCGTCGGATACCGCGCCAGAGGCGATTCTGCAGAAATCCTTCGCCGAGGAGTTATTGGGTAAGACTCCAGCATTAGGCGCACCGGAACCCGGGGTTGTCGAATTGGCGAAACCTTTGCTCGGCAAGGAATTGATTTTGCGTTATGCGCAGCGGGCGACCAGTCCGGCTCCTTCGGTACCGTTGCGGTCGGATTCATCAGACAGTGATGTGGCGGGAGCTTCGTACTCGGTGATCTCACGGGAACAGAAGCTCAAAATCGTCGGCGTAGCCGACCTTGATCCGGAGAGCATGCGTGGGCCGACTCGGGCCAAGAGTATTTCTTCCCCTGAAGCTTGCGGAAAACCTGCATGTTATGCAGCCGACCGACCTGCGAGAGATTTCGCGTGCGGCGAGCGATCAGCCGGTTTATTCGTCGATCAGCGTGCGGGTGAAAAATCCTTCTCAGGTGCAGCCGGTCGAGGATGCGATCAAGAAGATGGGGTTCACCACGTTCTCGATTCTCGACGCGAGCCGCGGCCTGCGGCAATTCTTTGCGGTGCTGTACGCGTTCCTGGGAATCTTCGGCAGCCTGGCGCTTGATGGTCGCCTCGATCGGCATCGTGAACACGCTCGTAATGGCGATCCTCGAACGGCGGCGAGAAATCGGCATCATGAAAGCAATCGGCGCCAGCGATAGAGACGTAAAGCGATTGTTTTTCGCTGAAGCCGGCGCGATGGGAATCCTCGGCGGCGTTGTCGGAGTCCTGTTGGGATGGGCTATCGGGCAAGTGATCAATTTTGGCACGAACGTTTATCTGAAGCGTCAATCCCTCCCACCGGAACATTTCTGGGCGGTGCCATGGTGGCTGGTGGCATTGGCGATCGGTTTCTGCGTTCGTGGTCAGCCTGCTTTCAGGCCTATATCCGGCAGGTCGCGCGGCAAAGCTTGATCCGGTGCAGGCGCTCCGCTACGAGTAAGACTCGATGAAATCATCCAGCTCAGTTTTGCGTTATGCGCTGGCCATTCATGTTTGCTACTGATGGCGGCGTACAGCGCACGGCACAAAGCCGAATCGATTGCAGCGCTCTGAACAGCAAGATCCTCGAAACGAGCGGTGCACTATTGCGTGTATATGCCCTCGGGATACGATGCAGGCGCGACAGAGCATCCGCCGGCGCGATATCCTGTTCTCTATTTTCTGCATGGATTGGGCGACAACGAACAGACGCTCTTCAACAGCGGCGGCTGGACGCTGCTCGACGACCTGCGCAAGCAGCATAAGATGGGCGACTTTCTGATCGTCGCGCCGGAGGGCGGCGGAGCTTTTATGTCAATTCGGCCGATGGATCGGTACTGTACAGCGATTTTTTCCTGCAAGAGTTCATGCCGCATATCGAAGGCAAATACCGCATCGCGCCGGGCACGCGCAGGACGCGCGATCAGCGGGATTTCGATGGGAGGCTACGGTGCGTTGCGTTTTGCATTCGCGCATCCGGAACTATTTTCGGCGGTGAGCGCGCAGTGCGCCGCGTTGATGACAGATTCTCCACAGAGAACTCGATGCTGCATCTGCAAACTGGTGTGCCGCTTCTGAGTGTTTTGGCTCCGGTGTTCGGCAAGCCTATCGACGTTCGGCACTGGAACGAAAATAATCCGTTGATGCTGGCGCAGAAGAATGCCGCCGGACTGCGGAAAATTGCGATCTATTTCAATTGTGGGCAGAACGACAATTATGGCTTCGAAAAAGGCGCGGCGGAGCTACACGAGGAATTCGAACGAGAGCATGTGAAGCACGAATATCACGCCTATCCCGGCGACCACAGCCTGCATATTTCTGTCGCACTTCGCGGAAGTCATGGAATTCCATTCCAAGGCCTTTGGGCTGGTGCGCTCAGTGACGAACCTTCATCGCTCTGATGTAAACTAACGAGAACTCCTGCGATCGCTGAATGAGATCCGGAGAGGTGGCCGAGTGGTTGATGGCTCCGGTCTTGAAAACCGGCGTGCCCGAAAGGGTACCGGGGGTTCGAATCCCTCCCTCTCCGCCATAGCTATTGTTATCAGTTATTTCTAAACGGGTGATACCTACCGGGATACTGAGTTCGTTCGGAGGTAGTCCCACTGCCCAATACCCAGACCCGCGAAGTCAACCTTACCAAACGCGTGCAGACCATTAAAGGCCCGCGATATTTCCCCGTCGTTCTGGCCGCCAATGGCCGCATTCGGCCCGACGTCGTCCTGTAAACGGCAAACCCGAGCGTCATGCATGCCCAGGAGCCGCAGACCGTCGGGATCGTAAAGAAGCTGAGCTTCATGCGGTGAATCACGGCGTTGCTGCTCCCGGAAGAAAGTTCTAACCTTCCTTATCGAAGTCCTTGGCTTCACCTTTTAAGCAACAACCTTTTCTCCAAGCGGGCAGTCCAATTGCTCATCGATTTGTGCGATGGCGACTAAGATTTTGATTGTCGACGACAGCCCGACTATCCGTCGCCTTATTCGCCATTCGATCGAAAGTCATACCGACTGGATAGTCTGTGGTGAAGCAGAGAACGGTAAGATTGCCGTCGCAATGGTGGACCAGCTGAGACCTGACCTCGTCAGTCTTGACCTTTCAATGCCTGTGATGAATGGCCTAGATGCCGCACGCGAAATACTGACGATAGTTCCCGGTATGCCAATCGTAATGTTTACTATGCACGAATCCGTGGGTGTAGGGAAGCAGGCCCAGCAAGTGGGCATTCAATGCGTCTTTTGCAAAGCGAATGGATTCGGGGACGATGTGCTCGAAGCGATGAGAAGAATGCTTTCTTCTCGCGCCGCCTGAGCCATCTACCAATTTCGAGACTCTCTCTCGAGAGCATCTAGATTCTTCAGAGCAATCTCCATTCTCCTTTTCTCGGGGCGATGTTCGGCGCTATGCTGGGAACCTTCCAACTGTCGCAAGATAGCCTTTCGAGCTTCGGAAACCCGCGCGCCCATTTTCAGTTTATCCACTTCTAACGTGGCTTGAATGTAAGCCCCTTCCCACGTCAATTTGTTCATTAAGTTCTGATCTTCTCCATAAGTCCCACCGCACCGGATTGTTCAAAGAACTGCAGTTTCCTTCAAGAGCCGCAGCATTTATCGCTGCAGCGCTTTTACCAATGAACAAAAATTTGCGCTCGCGCGGGTTCTATGTGGGACTCGCAATTCCTATGCCAATATCGATCTGCTTGTGGCGACCGTCTTAAATGCCTGATTTGAGGAGGGTAGAACAGACATGGTCACTCGGGGCTGAATGGCCGTCATCAGTTCCTTGGTGGCAGGGGTTCACCAGGGTGGTGCTTTTCAGCCATCAGACTGACTGCGGAGGCCCCCTTCTAGATTTCCGGGTCTCTGATTACTCCTGCCACAGTGAATCCGAGCGCCAAACGTGCGAGCCGAAAAACAGCAAACCATCCTCAAGGGACGGTGCGTTGTATACTTCCGTGGCCGCCCAAGACAACGACGTCCCCAAATGACATTTCATTTAGAAATCCAGACAGACCAGGAGACAACTCATGTTCCGCCTTCGCCTTTGTGCGTTGATTTTCGCGATTCTAGCCCTGCTAACTGCATGCAACACTGCTTCACAACCGACTGGTCAGCCAGCCGCTTCTGTCGATACGCGCGCTGCGGACGAGGCGGCCATTCGCTCCCTTGATGCGGAGTGGGTGAAGGCCATAGCCAGCAAGGATCTGGCAAAGGCCACTTCTTATTATTCCGACACGGCCGAGATGTTCACACCCAGCACCGCCGCTGCCAGCGGAAAGGAGGCGGTACAGAAGCTTTGCGCTGGGATGCTGGGCCTGCCAGGTTTTGCCCTCACCTTCGCCCCATCCAAAGTCGAAGTTGCACGCTCCGGCGATCTCGCCTACGAAACTGGAGAATACGAGATGACCCTTAATGACAAGAAGGGAAAGCCCCAAACTGTCAAAGCCAAATACGTCGTCGTCTGGGGAAAACAAGCCGGCGGCAACTGGAAGGCCCTTGTCGACGCACCCACGACGACGACACCTTAAGGCATCTCACATTACCAACAACGGACGACTTTTGATAAATCGCGATAACAGTCATCATCTGGTCAATGAGTGAAATCGCCTCCCTCCAGGAGAAGGCCCGTGGAGTTAATTGGATTCGTGTTTTTCGTAATCAAGTTTTTCTCCCGTCGAGTTACCCACCGTCGCCATCCACGGTTCTAACTTTTCCCGTCCGGAGACGGCCCTTCTCTCCCGTCTGTTTTCATCAAACTTTCGATCCGTGCAGTTTTCTTCACCTTGACAGTTATCGAGGTTAGTTACATATTTCACGAGATCAACCCGTTCAGCTCAGGGCGAAACGCCGAGTCTCCCGGCCTGTCAAACCAGATCGCGGATTCAATCCGTGACAGCGCTTGACTCGCGTGGATTGAGATACAAGCGGCCAACGGAAAGTTATATGGCTCCACGCTCATTGGCGGAGTCGGAGGTTCTGGAACGCTCTTCGCGATGACACCGGCTGGGTCTCTCACGACGCTGTACGACTTCTGCTCACTGGCCAACTGCTCCGACGGCGAGAGCCCAAATGGAGGGCCCCATTCAGGCGACGGATGGAAATCTTTACGGGTCGACTCAGAGTGGAGGAGCGGACACCGCCGATTGTGGCACCGGATGTGGAACCTTTATGAAATCACCACACCCGGCAAACTCACCACGCTTCATAGTTTCTGCACTAAATCGAACTGCACCGACGGCGTTGGTCCGGCCGGCAACCTGGTTCGGGCGACCAACGGGATCTTCTACGGAATAACCGTTAATGGCGGGAACACCGTTTGTAATTTTGGCTGTGGCACAGTCTTCAGCTTGTCCACCGGACTCGGCCCATTTATCCAGACGGTGGGTCCTTCAGGTCCAGTAGGCGCGAAGGTCATCATCTTGGGAAATGGACTCAGCGGCGCTACCAGCGTCAGGTTTAACGGCACGGCCGCGACCTTCACCATCGTCTCGAACACTGAGATCACGACGACGGTTCCCGCGAGCGCGACGACTGGCACCGTCGAAGTGACCACTCCGAGCCGAACGCTCAAGAGCAATGTGAAATTCCGAGTGAGCAGTTAAGGATTGAACACGGAATTCCTCACGGCTCTGTGCGCGCAGCCGACGGGCCCGCTTTACGACATTCAATTCTACGGGGATCTAAAATCATCGACCGCTCCACATTGAGGAAAAGGTGAAATCACGGATACCACTTTGACGGAAATGATGCTCCGCACGGCTACGTGTGAATCCCGCATATGCATGGGCGTAGAGGGTCAAGGCATAGCGAGCCTCTCGTGCCCAGTTTCTCTTGTGTCTTCATGGGGGCAATTCTGTTGCGAGGCGATTTCAAAAAGTACAAAGACATTCCGAACGCTTTGTTCCACAGTCGTGACTACAGCTTTCATCTTCGGTCTGGGGGTGTTCTTTCAGGCACAGACCGTCACTCTGTTGCGAGAGTGACGATCCCTGCTTCCGAGACATCCATGTCCTACATGGGTCAAAGCGCGACGGTGAATCGCAAAACGTCCTTGTAAAGGCGCATGTGCTGCTGGTCAAAGGATCTGGACGTCAAACATCGAGCGACAGTGGCGTGATAAAGAAATGCAATTCGATTGACAGCAGCTCTTCGAACCGATCTCTCCTTGCTGATCTGACCACGCCAGGATGTCCGAGTCCGATTGCTTCCGGTTGGCCGACCATCCAGAGACAGCGAGGTTGTCCTTCGCTTCACTCGGCGATTGTGGAGCCGAGTTGGCGGCTGGCTTTGACATCCGTCATTGGTGGTTGACCGAAGAAGCGTTTGTACTCGCGGCTGAACTGGCTTGGGCTTTCATAACCCACTTCGAAAGCTGCGGTCGCCGCATCAAGGCCGTCATTCAGCATTCGATCGCGGGCGACTTGTAGCCGAACCTGCTTTTGGTATTGGACTGGGCTCATCGCCGTTAAGGCACGAAAATGATGATGCAGTGTGGAGGTCCCCATGCGGGACAGCTCTGCGAGTGCTTCCAGACGCAAAGGCTTGGCGTAATTCGTCCTGAGCCAAGCGATTGCCTTTGCGGTTTTTTGAGTTTGATCGCCGACCGTGGCTATCGCGCGAAGTCGATCCCCTTGAGGACCTCGAAGGAGTCGGTAGACGATTTCCCGATGGATCAAGCTGCTCAGAAACGGTATGTCCTCTGGAGAGTCGAGTAGATCTATGAGACGACAACACGGCTGCAGTAACTCAACGGTTGTTTCGCCCATCGCGATACCCGCCATTTGCGGCGAGCCTTCATCGAAATGGAATTCCTCTTCCGTGATAATTTCCCGCACCACTTTCATATCGATTTTGAGCAGCATGGATAACAAAGGCACTTCCTCACTCGCCGAGACGATCTGGCTCACAACAGGCACGTCGACGGAACTCAACAGGAATTTGGTGCCGTCGCACAAGTACGAAGTTCGGCCCAGCGTCACACGCTTTCGGCCTTGAGCAAAGATGTTCAGGCTTGGCTCGTAGGTGGCTGGGTAGCAGGGCGTTGTTGAGATTCGCCGGTAAAGAGTGAGGCCAGGTACCGCAGTTGGCTGTGGTCCTGCATTGAGAGTGTGAGCAGCAATCTTGCGCGCCAGTACTGCGCGTAATTCCAGTGCTGCTGACGCTGCGTTCTTCTTCATGATCGTCTGGTCTGGAGCGTGTTTCACTACTCCTCCTTTAACCAATCTGAGAGTACCGCAGCCGGAGATACCCTGTGCACGAAACATGGTAGAGCGACACGAATAGGCAAGCATTCGGCAGGATCAGGCTACCGCTCTGATGAGCGGACTCTTTAAGTTTGTTAGAGAAGATAATCACCGCCTCGAAGAATCGGGGGACCGGAGCTGAAAGATGAGAAAACTGCTGTCGCTTGGCATAGTCATTTTGGTTTTTGCTACCACATCAATTTCGATGTCGGCGCAGGTCAAAGGCGCGCATCAAAGTGGGGATCGGAATGTCGAGGGCCGTCTCGTCGGAGCGTGGCGGCTGGTCTCGCTCGAACAGCCAGGTCCAGACGGAAAAGTTCAGATAGCCGACTGTACGGGGTTGTTCGTCTTCAGTGCCAGCGGTCAAGTGTCCGTCCAGGTGATGTACCGGAACCAGAGGGGCAGCAACGACTACGCGCAGGGAGGATACGAAGCCTCATTCGGCAGATACAAAATCGACGACTCCCGCACGTTCACATTCCACGTGGATGGCGCACTGGTGCGAACACTCATCGGCAAGGATCTGAAGCGGGTTTACGAGCTCTCAGGCAATCAACTCACCGTGACGTCGGCGGACCCGAGTGAACACTGGCGCGTGGTTTGGGAGCGCTACTAGCGCAAGGTGGAGAACACAACAGTGAAAAAACGCAATCTTGGAAAAAGCGATCTTGAAGTCTCGGCTATCGGACTGGGCTGCATGGGAATGAGCTGGTCCTACGGACCTCCCAAAGACAAGCAGGAGATGATCTCACTCATTCGCGCAGCCGTAGAGCGCGGCATCACGTTCTTTGACACCGCCGAGGTATATGGGCCACTGACAAACGAAGAGCTCTTGGGCGAAGCACTCGCTCCCTTCCACGGGCAGGTGGCGATTGCGACTAAGTTCGGCTGGGCGCCCGCTGCAGGGGACACGAACAGGTGGAGCGTTTTAAACAGCCGGCCCGAGCACATCAAGCAGGTGGTCGAAGGCTCACTCAAGCGCCTCAGAGTGGAGGCCATCGATCTTTATTACCAGCACCGCGTCGATCCGGATGTGCCGATTGAAGACGTAGCGGGAGCCGTAAAGGAATTGATCCAGCAAGGCAAGGTCAAACACTTCGGGTTGTCTGAAGCAGCAGCAAAGACGATCCGCCGCGCCCACGCGGTGCAAAGGGTCACTGCTGTGCAGAGCGAATACTCGCTCTGGTTCCGCGAACCCGAGAAGGAAGTACTGCCGACTCTCGAGGAGCTGGGGATAGGATTTGTTCCCTTCAGCCCTCTCGGTAAGGGCTTTCTCACCGGCAAGATCGACGCAAACACGAAGTTCGACGCCACGGATTTCCGCAGCACCGTCCCGCGCTTTAGCGCAGAAAATGTCACCGCGAATCAGACATTGGTAGATGTACTCAGCAAGTTCGCTGAACAGAAAAAGGCAACCCCTGCTCAGGTCGCATTGGCATGGCTGCTAGCGCAGAAGCCCTGGATCGTTCCCATTCCGGGAACTACGAAACTTCATCGACTTGAAGAAAACATCGGAGCTGCGAACCTCGAACTCACCTCGGAGGATCTGCGTTCAATCGAGACTGCCTCATCACACATCACGATTCAAGGTGCACGCTATCCGAAAGTTCAGGAGCAGTTAACGGGTCGCTAGGCGCCAATACCGTTGTGCTTTTAGCGAGCACAACTCGAAATGAGAGAAAACAATGCGAGGAACAGTTCTATATGGACCACGTGACATCCGCTTCGAAGAGCGTGAGGATCCCAAACTCCTCAAGCCCACCGATGCCATCCTTCGTCTGTCCGCAACTTGCGTGTGTGGTTCCGACTTATGGCCTTATCGCGGCATCCAAAGCACGACCGAGCCCACCGCGATGGGACATGAGTATTGCGGGATTGTCGAGGAGGTCGGGAGTGCGGTGAAAAGCGTGAAGCCCGGACAATTCGTGATTGGGTCATTCTGTATTTCTGATAACACGTGTCCGAATTGTCGGGCCGGCTACCAGTCTGGATGCGTGAATCTCGAATTCATGAGCGGAGCGCAAGCGCCGTTCGCACGCGTCCCCTGGGCTGACGGCACGCTGGTTCCATTGCCCGAACATCCGTCGAACGATCTTCTACCCAGTCTGCTCGCCATCTCCGATGTGCTTGGGACGGGCTGGTTCGCAGCGGATGCGGCGAACGTAAAGCCAGGCTCAACCGTGGTCGTTGTAGGGGACGGAGCCGTGGGATTGCTCGGTGTGCTATCCGCGAAACAGATAGGGGCGGAACGGATCATCGCGATGAGCCGCAATCCCGATCGACAGAAGCTCGCAAAAGAGTTCGGAGCGACTGACATCGTGACCGAACGTGGAAACGACGGCGTAGCTCGCATCAAGGAACTGACGAAAGGCGTCGGCGCCGACTCTGTGCTGGAATGCGTCGGCACGCAGGAATCGATGATGCAGTCGATCCAGTCCACGCGTCCCGGAGGCTCGATCGGCTATGTCGGCGTACCGCATGATCTCGCGCTAGGCGGAGAGCAGCTGTTCTATACGCTGGTGCGCCTTCACGGCGGTCCTGCACCGGTTCGCCGCTACCTGCCCAACCTGATCAAGCTTGTATTGGACGGCAAGATCAATCCAGGGAAGGTGTTCGATCTAGTGCTCCCCCTCGATCAGGTGGCAGAAGGCTACCGCGCAATGGACGAGCGCCGCGCGATCAAAGCACTCTTGTTCCCGAATGGAAACAAGTAAACAAACTGGATGGTGATCGAGAGAAAGAATGCCGCATGTGATCGTGAAATTGTGGCCAGGTAAGTCCGAGCAGCAGAAGACCCGTCTGGCGGAAGCAATCACCAAATCCATTACGGAGATTCTGCATTATGGAGAGGAGTCTGTTTCCGTGGCGCTGGAAGAAGTCAAATCTAAAGATTGGATCGAGAAGGTGTACAAGCCCGACATCAAAAACAACTCCGGCAAGCTCTACAAGAAACCCGGGTACGACGAAAAGGACCTGTGACTTCGTGAAATTCGAATTGACTTGTTGCTGCGATGCTCGCATCCGATTCTCTGATCACAGCGCCAAGGCCTCAGGATGATCACACCGCAGACGGAAGGAATCGAAATAATGCAAGTAAGCAATGAAACGATAATCGTGGCACCGGCGTTGGAGAAGTATGCGCAAGGGACAATAGCTGAATTATGGAAACGCCCGGGTCTTTCACAGCGAGACCGCAGCATTGTTACCGTCGCCGCTCTAATCTCACGCGATCAGACGATTGAAATGCAGTACCATCTGAACCTCGCTCTTGATAACGGTGTTAAACCACGCGAGATTTCTGAACTGATCACACATCTCGCTTTTTATTCCGGCTGGGCCAACGCCATGTCCGCAATTGGTGTTGCGAAAGATGTCTTTGCCCGGCGCAAAATCGGGAGCGATCAGCTTCCTGCTGCCTCGCCGTCGCTTCTCGCGCTCGACAAGGAGTCTGAGGCGAAACGCGCCACCAACGTTCAACAGCAGTTCGGCAACGTCGCGCCCGGAATCGTACAGTACACAACGGATATTCTGTTCTGCGATTTGTGGCTTCGACCAGACCTTGCCCCGCGAGATCGGAGTCTTGTCACGGTGAGCGCGCTGATCGCTTCCGGCCACGTCGCTCAGATCACCTACCACCTGAACCGGGCGATGGATAACGGACTGGGGAAAGAGCAGGCGGGAGAAGTCGTCACCCATCTAGCTTTTTATGCCGGATGGCCAAACGCATTCTCAGCTTTGCCAGTCGTCAAAGACGTAATCGAGAAGCGCAACCAACAAACAAACCGCACCACAAAATAGAAGAGGAAGTACTGATGCAAATCACAAAAGTTGGATCTCAAGCTTCCGCCAAAGGAAATCCAGAGTGGTTCAGTGGAACCGTTCGGGTCGATCCTCTTTTCAAGGCACCTGAACCGGCGCGCGTCAGCGGTGCCAGTGTCACGTTTGAACCCGGCGCACGAACTGCCTGGCACACACATCCCCTGGGCCAGACTCTTATTGTGACGGCGGGATACGGCTGGGTTCAGCGTGAAGGTGGGCCAATTGAGGAGATCCGCCCCGGTGATGTTGTATGGTTTGCGCCTGGAGAAAAGCACTGGCACGGCGCCACGCCAACAACCGCCGTAACGCATATCGCCATTCAGGAAAGCCTTAACGGCAAAGTTGTTGAGTGGATGGAACACGTCGCCGACGAAGAGTACCGTCGCTGACCGACCACCGAATAACAATTACAACGAATCTGCCACTGCGAAAGTCTTCGCCAATGATTCGGGCGCTTTTATCGCTGCGATGTGTCTTCTGTGGTTCATTGTCAGGAAGGATTTCGCCAGCCTCCGTTTGGTGCAGCAAGCTTTTC
This sequence comes from uncultured Acidobacteriota bacterium, assembly GCA_963712365.1. Classification (GTDB taxonomy): domain Bacteria; phylum Acidobacteriota; class Terriglobia; order Terriglobales; family Acidobacteriaceae; genus Sulfotelmatobacter. Next base: position 362,357 of record CAVQHO010000011.1, on the reverse strand, counting down.
GGCTTCGACCGGTCCCCACGTGCCTGGTTTGTACGGATGCGCTGGTGTCGTGTTGCCAAGAACGGGTCCTACAATTCTCCAGGCCTCTTCGACATAGTCTTCCCGGGCGAACCGCATGGAGTCACCATGCAGGGCGTCGTCCAGCAACTCCTCGTAAGGAAGAATCTTTGCCGAATCAGAAGGTTGGTCCACCACAAGTTCAACCGGGTCTCCGATCATTTCGTCTCCGGGAGTTTTTACCAGCGCCCCAATCGCTATGACAAGTTCTGGGGTGACACGAAATCGCAGGTAGTTGGGCTGCGGCGGATGGTCAGAAAAGATTGCGGGCGGCTGCCGGAGTGTGGCGGTAACTTCGGTCACGGTCACGGGCATGGACTTTCCCGCACGGATGTAAAACGGTACTCCTTTCCAACGTCGCGAGTCGATATTGAGACGCAATGCCACGTATGTTTCCACGGTGGAACCAGGGTCGACGCCCTTTTCGTTCCGGTATCCATCGAACTGACCTCGAACCACGTCGCTGGGTTGGAGGGTTCGTATTTGCATGAGGACCTTCACTTTTTGGTCTCTTAGCCTCTTGCTGGTCATTCCTGTGGGAGATTCCATCGCAATATTGCTAAGCAGCTGAAACAGGTGATTCTCAACCACGTCCCTCATCGCGCCAGCTTGCTCGTAGAACGCTCCTCTGCCCGCGACACCAAAGTCCTCGGCCATCGTGATCTGAACACTTTCGATGTATTTGTGATTCCAGATCGGTTCTATGAAGGCGTTCGCAAACCGGAAGAACAGAATATTCTGGACTGCGTTCTTGCCGAGGTAGTGGTCGATTCGAAAAATATCATCTTCTTTAAAGGCTGTATGGAGCGTGGTATTAAGCGTCCGAGCCGAATCCAAATCGTGCCCAAAAGGTTTCTCGACTACGACGCGCGCGCCCTTCGAGCATCCCGATGACTTAAGTTGCTTAACCACTTCACTGAAGAGATCGGGTGGGATCGCCAGATAGTGTAGGGGGTGTTTGGCGCTCCCGAGGTGTTGACGCAACTGACGGAATGTTTGCGGATCCGCATAGTCCCCATCGATGTATTGCAAGACGCTAGTCAGCTTGGAAAACCCCTCGGAATCCAGCCCGCCGTTTTGCTCGATGCCGTCTTTTGCACGCTGCTGGAGCTGTTCCAGCGTCCAACCTGATTTGGCCACACCGATGACTGGCATGTTGAGTTCACCGCGTTTTGCTAATCGCTGCAAAGCGGGGAAAATCATTTTATGGGCAAGGTCGCCAGTTGCCCCGAAGAAGACCAATGCATCAGAAGTTATTTGGCTCATTGTTTCGTTTTTCCAATCCGATTTTTGTCTATCAATAGCATGATAACCCCGATAATCATCGCTCTCGCTCAGTGAATCCATAGACGCTTGGACCGCATTGCGAGACGAAGAGGACACAGGACCGCAAACGTCTATCAGGCACGCCATCGCTGGTTTATCGTCACCACTGCGCACTTCTGCAGGCCGACCTGCTGGCTAGTCACGATTTGCCGTTGCATGGTGCGGGCTCCGGATTTGAGCCGCACGCTCGGCCTGCGGTGTTCGGTTCGATTTGAAAGAGCTCTCATGACTTCTTGGCAAGCAGTTGCATTCTCCGCGATTCTCGCTTCAGCGGTTTGTGTCAGTTCGATTGGCACGCCTCACAGCGACGATGACCCCTTGTTGGATATCGATCACGCCGTCAAGCCGGGCGACGATTTTTATCGCTATGCGAATGGGGGTTGGGAGTCGACGGTAACGATACCCACCGGACAATCCACGTTCGATACGCGCGCAATCCTGAACAAGAGAACGAGCGATCGTGTAAATGCTCTTATTCGTGAGGCGGCCGCCGCTCATCCTGCCGCGAACGGTGCTGCTCAGAAGGTTGGCGCGTACTACACCAGTTTCATGGACGAGGCCGCTATCGAGTCGAAAGGTTGGAAGCCACTGGCCGATGAAATGAGCTCCATCGCTTCCATCAAGAACCCAGCATCGCTGTCAGCTTATCTCGGCACAACGTTGAACAGCGAAGTGGACGGGCTGACCAGCAACGCTGATCACGTTTTCGGAGTGTGGATCAACCAAGGCTTCGAGGACGCGGAGCATAATCTTCCGCACATTTGGCAGGGTGGATTGGGAATGCCGGACCGCGACACATACCTCGACCAATCGCCAAAGATGGCGGAACTTCGTGCCCAGTACCAGGCACATATTGCGGCGGCCTTGAAGATGGCGGGAATGGCGGATGCGGAAACTCGAGCTGCAAATGTGATGTCTCTTGAAGTTCGTATCGCGCAAGCTCATGCACCGGAGTCCGAGGCCGCGGACGTCTTCAAGCAAAACAATCCGTGGAAGCGCGGCGACTTTGACTCCAAAGCGCCTGGCATGAACTGGGGCGAATACCTCAAGTCAGCGGGGCTCGCGAACCAATCGGCGTTCATCGTATGGCAACCATCGGCAGTAACTGGCGTCTCCGCGCTCGTTGGTAGTGAAAGAGTCGAGGTCTGGAAGGATTATCTCAAGCTTCATCTGATCGACCATTACGCCTCCGCCCTGCCAAAAGAAATTGATGCTGAACACTCCAACTTCTTTGGGAAGGTCCTGTCGGGTGCGCAGCAGATGCCCGACCGGGACGCGAGCGCTATCGCCGCTACGAACGGAGCCCTCGGCTTAGCAGTAAGCCAACTTTATACACAACGGTATTTTCCACCTGAAGCGAAAGCCAAAGCTAAGGCCATGGTCGCGGATCTGATCACGGCATATCACGGGCGTATTTCGAGCATTAAGTGGATGTCTGCGGAAACAAAAAGCAAGGCACTCGCAAAGCTGGGAACACTCGAGATCATCGTCGGCTATCCGGATAGGTGGATCGACTACTCATCCCTTGAGGTTGACCCCGCGGACGCTTTGGGGAATATGCGCCGGGCAGAAGCATTCAACCGCTCGCGCAACTTGGCGAAGCTGACTCAACCGGTCGACCCCGTCGCGTGGCCCATCAATCCGCACGTGCCCGGCGCAGTCATCATGTTCAGCCCGAATGTTGAGTTTTTTTCGGCCGCGATTTTGCAGCCGCCTTATTTTGATAGCGGGCGGGATGCCGCCTATAACTACGGCTCCGCTGGCGCGGGTATGGCGCATGAAATCAGTCATAGCTTCGACGAACTGGGCAACATCTACGACGATAAAGGACGCCTCGGCAGTTGGTGGACCGTTGACGACAAAGCTCGCTTCGATGCGGAAGCGGTCAAGCTGGTGGCACAATTCAATGCATATTGTCCGTTCCCCGATTTGTGCCTTAACGGCAAGCAGGTCCAGACCGAAAATGTTGCCGACCTCGCTGGCCTTTTGGTGGCACATGACGCCTATCTTCTTTCAGTGAGAGGCAAGCCTGAGGTAGTGCTCGGGGGCTTGACTGGCGAACAGCGCTTCTTCCTAGCGTTCGCCCAAAGATGGCGGAGGATCCAGAGCGAGGATTCGCTGCGCCACCAGATCAAGACCGACAGCCACCCGCCCGGACAATATCGCAGCAACACCGTGCGCAACGTCGGCGATTGGTACAAGGCTTACAAGATCACACCGGCTGACAAACTATTTCTGAAGCCTGAGGATCGCGTTGAGATATGGTGATGCGATTCGGATTCCCGGCTACGTCTTATTGATTGGTGCCCGCCGCGAATGCTAAATCGGCATGGCCTGCCACTTTTGAAGTTACATCTTCGATGCGGAGCGGCTTGCTGAAGTAATAGCCCTGCATTTCATCGCACTGACGTGCCTGAAGAAACGCAAGCTGCTCCTCTGTTTCAACGCCTTCAGCAATCACTTTCAGGTTCAGGCCTTTCGCCAGGCTGATGATGGCCGTTGCGATGACAGCGGCATCGGCATTGGTCGCAACATCGCGGATGAAGGAGCGATCGATCTTGAGTTTGCTGACCGGAAGCTGCCGCAGATAGCTCAGGCTGGAGTAGCCGGTGCCAAAGTCATCAATTGCAAGCTTCAAACCCATATCCTTCAAATCTTGCATAACAGCGAAGACGACGTCGGCATTTTTCGTGAGAAGACTCTCCGTCAATTCCAACTCTAAGAAATGAGGAGCCAGATCCGACTCTCGCAAGATCTTCTTGATCATCTCCCGAAAGCCTTCTTGCCTGAACTGTATGGCTGAGACGTTTACGGCCATGCAGACGGGAGGCAATCCTTGCTGCTGCCACTCGTGGAGCTGGAGGCAGGCAGTGCGTAAGACCCATTCGCCGATCGGTATGATAAGGCCGCTATTCTCGGCGACCTTTATGAATTTGTCGGGAGGAACAGATCCCAACTCAGGATGTTGCCAGCGAAGGAGCGCTTCGAGTCCAACGATCCTTCCAGTTTCGATGTGAACCTGCGGCTGATACATCAAAAACAATTCCTGGTTATCGAGCGCCGTGCGCAAACCGCGTTCCAACGTAGATCGCTCGATCACGTGGGCGTTCATTTCTTTGGTAAAAAACCGGTAGCGGTTGCGGCCGTTTTCTTTAGCCCCATACATCGCCGCGTCTGCATTCTTGATCAAGGACTCGGCATCCTCACCGTGCTCTGGATATACACAGATTCCGAGGCTGCAACTTATCTTTAGCGATCGTCCCTGGATGACAAACTCCGATGCTATCGCGCTGATGATGCGCTGGGCGGCCGCGGCCGCGTCCGAACTGCCACGAATTCCGTTCAGCACGATAAGGAACTCGTCTCCCCCGATCCGGGCCACTGTGTCAGGGTCACGGGTCTGCTCCCTCAGCCGGGTCGCAACCTCATGCAAAAGAAGATCCCCGATCGAGTGACCGAGCGAATCGTTGATAATTTTGAAACGGTCAAGATCAAGGAATAGAAGGCCGATGCTCTCACCTCGACGGCGAGCGCTTGCGAGTGCCTGGGTTAGACGGTCGCTGAGCAGAATACGATTCGGCAGACCGGTCAGAGCATCGTAGTAAGCCAGAAACTGAACTTGCTTCTCCGCGTGTTTGTTCAGCGTTATGTCTTGGGCAATCCCGCACAGACCGGTTGCTTCGCCCGTAGCGCTATGCTGGCGCTCGCCGCGAATCCTGATCCAGACTGTGGCTTTGTCATGACGAACAACCTCCAGTTCCAATTCGAAGGCCCCACCGGTCACCAAAGCTTTTCCAAATTCGGCCGTTAGTTGCTGCCAGCTTTCCTTGGTAAGTATTTTTTCTTGCTGCGCAAACACAGGAGGCGGCAGAGAGGGATCGAAGCCCAGTATGCGATAGAGTTCATCGCTCCATGTGACCCGCCCGGTCTTCAGGTTAAAGGCCCAACTCCCCAGGCGGCCCACTCGTTGGGCCTCTCTTAGACCCGCTTCGCTCTGTCGAAGTTTGCTTTCGGAACGCTTCCCTTGCGTCACGACGGCGCCGAGACACAGGCTTGTCAAGCCGAGTGTCAGCATTGCCAACTGCAACCGCGGCAGAGATCCGCGCGGTACCCGTGTTAGGCAGGCGGCAGCAGTAAGACCGAGATTGATTGCAAATGTGGTCAACGCCGCTCCCGGCAGTCCTCGCCTGACCGCCACCCAGATTAGCGGGATGAACAGCAGATACAGAGGCTGATACGGCATCGCAGGAGCAAAGCCAAACACCAGCCAGATGGCGGCCGCTACGGCAACGAACTGGCCCGAGATTTCGAGAAGATCACTTCTGGAAATGGCGTCACGGCATGAAATCAGAGAGGAAAGGCCGGTCGTTGATCCCATCCAGTGAGATATCCGAGGAGCGATGATCACGAGCAGGAACGGTGAAAACGTGAGGATCGCTATCGAATCGCTGGCCCACCAATCCATGAGAGTTCTCAGGCTGTCGTTGCTGGTGATGTAACCGTCGCCTAGAAGAGTCAGCATCCCCGTGGTCGCGCTCAAGACTTCGGCTGTAAGAAAGACGAGCACATATCGCCCTACATCGCGCACGCCGGATAATCGAGGATTGATCCGCCAGTGTCGCCTCAGCATCGCGGCGGCCGCAACATACCAGATGTAGATGGCGAGGATCCCTGGCAAGCCGCACCAACCGAAGAAGTGTCGATGGTAGTTAAGCAGGGCGGCCACTAGAGCGGACGCGAACACTAATGGTGCATAGATCGGGCCACCGAACAGCAACAATGCAACGATCAGGCCTGAAGGCAGGTAAGTGGGTGGAGCCCCTTCCCAGTGCTGGGAAGCAGCCGAAGATCCGTCAGTCCAGAGGAATGCCAGGAAAAACGCTGCGGCCAGCAGTACCTGCTTGTAGAGGGCGATCTTCCGGCCTGACTCCGGGTCTGGGGCCCTCGACCGCAAAGATTGAAAGGCGCTCACCTCTGGTACTATCGGCAATCTTTAGAAAGACCGGACTCGCGGGACGATTAAACGTTGCCGAAACCCGTCCCGCTCACGCTGAGCGGTTTCAAGCATCTGCTGTAGGAAATTGCAGACAATAGATTATTTGGTTCACAGAATCTCGAGCCGCCACCTAATCGGCCGCGGATCCGACCTTCTGACTGCGAGTTCTCAGGATTTCACCGACGAGGAAGAGATCTGTGAGCAGCGCCCGCAAATGAATCGAGGCGTTCAGATTGTCGATGAGCTGTGAGCTGATCGAGGGTTGCGCAAGCACCAGTTCAATCGCTGCCAGTGAATCACCTGCATCGCGATCGATCACACCGACGAAGGCCTGATACCGACCAGATGGTTCGATTTGATGCTCGGTCACAGCCAATGCATAGCTGTTCGCGAGACCTGTCAGTGCCTGAGCCGCTCGCTGCAGGAAGTTGCGGATTTGACTTCCAGAGCTGCTGCCTTCATCGCTGGGCAAACCCTGGCCCGCGTAAGCAAGCATAAATTCGTAGCATTCCTCAATGGCGTCGCATCGCTCCAGAAATTCAATCGCCATCGGACATGCCTCGCTGCGCATTCGGCAAGCTGTCGACAACCCAACGCTTGGGATCGTGCTCCTTCAGATAAAATTCACGGCTCATCGAACCGACAATCATCGATGCAGTGATCGGCAATTTCTCGGGACGAACCGCAAAATAAACATGCACAATCACGAGCGTGATGAGGCCAACTCCAGCCAGACCATGCAACACATACATCAGGCCCCAAGTCATGTCCGTAAACAAGTATGGATTGCGGGGAAAGAAAATCGTGCGGACACGCGACATCATAAAAATGCCGGTCGCGATGACCGCCAACCCGGTGAGCATTACTGCCCCGTGGTACATCTTGTTCTCAATCGGATACTTTGCGAACTTGCGCGGGAGCGATGCCGTCTTTCCAAAGAAACGCATCGTACGGTTCCATGCATCTTCGAGGTCAGTGCGATCCGGCCAGATTGACCAGAAATCCAAAAAGAACGTCGCATGAATCATGTGAAAGAGTATGGAGATGGTCAGTACCGTTCCTGCAATCCAGTGGTAAGTCACCCAATTGAACTGGAAACCCAGCTTGGGCATAAACGCCGTGAACAATAGCACCAGCATGGCAGCAGCCATGATCCAGTGGAAAGCACGAGCAGCCAAAGAGTGACGGGGAATGCGCTTCGGCAATTGCGAGGGCGCCAGTTCGGAAGCGCCGCCTGCAAACACTTTCTCTTTGGCAAAATAGCGAATGTAAATTGCGTGCACCACGAGAAAGACCATGGCTGTGATCAGGGCCACCCAGATGAGGAACCACGCAATGTGAATGGGAACACTTTGGCCCAGCGGACTGGTTGCCCACTCTATGATGCCCATGTTGCCTCCTGCACTCCGCTGATGGCACGCTTCACCAGATTTCGCATCAACGGAATCTTGTAAGCATTGAATTGCAGCGGAACGGCTCCCTGCACTGCCAGCTTGCCGGCAGCCTCGCCAGTGGATGAGCTGCGTTGTTTGCCACGTACGGAATCTTCCACGGAACGGAGGCGCAGCGGCCGAGCCGCGACAGCGTTGACTGCGATCCGAATGTCCTGAATGGAGTCGCCCGAAAGCTTGATGGCGGACGCAACATTCATGAGGGGGAAATCCCACACGTTGCGATCTCGAACTTTTTCGAAATAAAACTGAGTACCCGCCCACGCGGATGGAATACGAATCGAAGTCAGCAGATATCCAGGCTTCAGGATATTCATGTGAGTGATGTCGAGGTCTGGACCTACAAAGTAATCCTCGGCATCAAGAACCTGCTGGCCTTTGGGAGTCTGGACCACAAACTTTGCATCGAGCGCGATGAGAGCTGGCGCAGTATCAGACGGATTGACGGCCACACATCGCTCGGCGTGCAGAATGGCGTGTTCGCGATTTCGACCGACGGGTGTATCGGCATAGCAGATATTTCCGCCGGCTCGATAACAGGGCCAACCCGCGCGGTAATACCAGCAGCGCGCGTCCTGCGAAACATTGCCACCGAGCGTTCCTTGATTGCGAATCTGCGGAGATGCAACCAATTCCCCCGCCTGCGAGAGCAACCCGTATTTCTCTTTGATGAGGGGATGACGAACCACCTCGGTTAGAGTGGTCATCGCGCCGATCTCGACTCCGTCCGAAGTCGGTCGAACGCCGCGCAGTTCTTCGATCCCGCTCAAATCAACCAGCGCTTTCGGCTTCTTGATCCGATCTTTCAGCCAGTCGAAGCTGTCAAGGCCTCCGGCCATGATCCAGGCATCGGAGCCATGCTGTTCCAAAAGCTTTTGCGCGTCGCTAATGGAACTCGGCTGAAACAACTGGAAGGCCGGCATCACGTCTCGAATTACCGCCATACTGTTCTCCGTTTCAGGTTGTTGCTGTCAGGATCATTCGTGTCAAACCGTTCACCGAAACCGACTGTCGACGTTAAATAAATGCTGTCAACGGATCTTGCATGGGCCGTCCTGCCTCGAGAGAAGTCAGGATCGTGTCCAAGGTGACTGGAGCCCTGCGATAAATTTCGTCGCCCAAAGCGTCCGACAATGCGTTAAGGATCGCGCCGCATCCGCCGCCAACAGGAGGCTCGCCAATCCCTCGTGCGCCGACCGGCGTCTCCGGATCAGGAATATCGAGTGCCGCCCATTGCATATTCACCGGAGTGTCGAGGATCGTGGGAGGCTTGGTGTGATAGAAGCGCCTCGAAACCGTGTGACCGTACTGCGGATCAAATACCCAGTTCTGCCCGAGTGCGTGCCCGATACCGAGGATTGAGCGGCCGAGCACTTGCCCGCCTAGAGCCTTCGGATGAATGACCGTTCCCACATCGGCGACTGCCAGAAAATCGGTGATGTAGTATTTGCCGGTCTCAAGGTCAACCTCGATTTCGGCAAAGCTCGCGACATACGAGAACGACTGCCCGTCGTGTGGGTAATTATCTTTGGCGGCAGCGATCAGGCCTTGGCCAGCCAGCGCAGCGATGGACGCCTTGGTGTATTTGTTGACGTCTTGCGGAGCCTCGTGCCCGTCATAAATACCTCCGAGTTGGATGGCCCTTTGCGCGGCCTGTGCTAGCGTCATACTGCTGCCGCCGCCTTTGCGCGATACACGCTCGTTCGCCACCTCGTACTGCTCCGGAGTGCCACCGTGAGTTTTCGCAGCGATTTCCTGAAGCTTCTTTTTGCAATCCATGGCTGCGGCATGTGCCGCTCGCGTCATTGCATGCGTCGTCTGGCTGCCTCCAGAAACGCATGTCCATGGAAGGTTCTTCGAGGTGTTTCCCCAGACTACGTCACACTTTTCCCAAGGCACGCCCAACACTTCAGCCACCACACGATGCACGTCGCTGATGGATTCGGTACCGAGGTTTCCGATTCCGGACTGAATCGCGATCCGCCCATCCGGCTTGATCAAGAACAGTCCGTCATATCCGGTGGATCCCGCAAAGAATCCGCTGGTAGATACTCCAACTCCACGCACCTTAGTTCCGCTCCGCTTCTTCTGCGCGATTCGATCCTTCCAGTGAAACTGTTCAGCACCTCGATCAAAGGCTTCTTTCAAGAAGGCGCTGGTTGAGTGCGCCCGCTTACCATCACGTTCTGGCCCCCACGGAGCTTTGCCTTCAGGACTATTGACCTTGCGAATCTCGACTTGGTCAACCGACAGCTTTCGCGCGGCCTTTGCCAACAGAGGCTCCATCATGATGATGCCTTGCATTCCGCCCGGTGCACTTTGCGGTCCACGCGGCGGCGTGTTCGTCAGGACTGTCACGCCGCGCCAGCGCATTGCTTGCGGTTGATATAGAAGTGAAACGATGGCACCCGACGCGCCGACATCGCCCACGGCGTCGTAAGGCCCGTTGTTACAGATGGCATACATGTCGACTGCGGTTACACGACCGTCCTTCGCAAATCCGACCTTCATGCGTCCTTGAAATCCGGGTCGCGCACGTCCGATAAAATGCTCCTCTTCGCGGCTGATTCGCATCATCACTGGAGCATTCGCCTTCTTCGCCAGCAGCGCGGGAATAATCGCGAAGATGTAACCCGTTGCTTTGCTGCCGAACCCGCCTCCCGTGTATTCGCTGATGAGTACGATTTGCTGCGGATCCATGTTGAGCCAACGGCCCAGGCCCGCGAGCGTTTGGACTGTGCTCTGCGTACCCATGTGAATGAATACTTTTCCATTCTGCCAATAGGCGAGGGCGGTGCGAGGCTCAAGAGTCTGATGACTCGTGTCAGGAGTGGCGAAGGTTTCGTCGAGCACGAGTGCGGCGTTCTTGAAACCGCCCTCCACGTCACCGTAGCTCCATTCGTCTTGAGGCTTGCCCATGGGCAAGCGGCCCTGTTTAAGCTCCGCAAAATCGGAAGTGGTCCACTTTAGTTCCCCGACTTTCGGCGGCGCAGGACTCGGCTTCTCTCCAGGCTTGGCAGGAGGAGCTGGTTGTTTGACCCATACATTCCCTTCGACTCGCGGATTTGGTCCGCCCGGCCGTAAGGTGTCGAGAGGATCGACAGCGAAGGGTAGATGGTCGAAGTCGATTTCAATTTTTTCGATCGCCTCAGCGGCCGTGAGTTCATCGACGGCGGCGACCGCAAGCACTGGTTCTCCCTGATATAGAGGTTCGTTGGTCAGGGCTTTCTCGCCCTGAAGGTTAGCCTTGATGACAGCGCCGAGGTCGGTCACGCTGTCGGCAGGCGCGGGAAGATCATCTTGCGTGAGGATCGCTTTCACGCCCGGCATGGCAAGCGCCTTGCTCAGATCGAGGCGTTTCACCCGCCCGTGAGCTACAGGACTCAGCAGCAACTTGCAGAACAACATTCCTTCGGCGCGGTAATCTTCGGCGTACTTCGACTTGCCCGTCACCTTGGCATAAAGGTCGGGTGTCGGGTAATCCTTGCCAAGTACCTTGTACTGCGAGCCGAATTTTTGTTGGTTGGGCTTCCACTCGTTAGGCATGAGCGTTCCCCTTCCTCAGATTTTCTGCTCCACGCATCATTGCAGTGAGAATCTTGTCGTAGTCCTGGCAGCGGCATAGATTTCCGGAGATGCCGTGGGCCAACTCGGCGCGCGTGGGATTGGGATTCGTTTTCAGATATCCAACAGCCGACATGATGAACCCCGACATGCAAAATGCGCACTGGAATCCCTGTTCATCAATGACTCCCTGTTGCACCGGGTGCAGTGTGCCATCCGCCGCTGCCAGGCCTTCAATCGAAACCACCTTCTTGCTACGGACAGTGTGGGTGAGCACGGAACAGGAATATTGCGGCACATCATCGATCAGCACGGTGCACGCGCCGCATTCTGCGCGATCGCATCCCAGCTTGGTTCCCGTGAGGCCAAGTTTGTAACGCAGAGTCCAGGCAAGCGTCTCCTGCTTCATGACGTCTACGCGCCGCTGCTGGCCATTCACGTTGAGTGTGATGAGACGGTCGCCGGCGTCACCCGACTGCCCAAAGATGTTGGAAGCGCGGAAAAGATATCCGCCGGAGGAGACGGCTGCGCCGCCGCAAATGACGCCTTTAATGAAATTGCGCCGGGAGACGCCCTTGTCTACAGTGTCAAGAACTTCATTCAATTTCTCATTCATAGCGCACCTGCGTTTCGACCCACTCGCTGTGCATCTATTCTGCACCCTTCGGCGGCCACATACCACATTCGACAACGAAAAACTTCGCCTGTTTTCCCCTATCCGAAATTCTACGCGTGATATATTCGCGCCGTTAAGGCGGGCCCAATGTAGTTACAAATCATGACGATCCACATTGGACTGATTGGTGGCGGGAACATCAGCGAGACGCACGCGCGAGCGGCCGCCGCTTTACCGGGCGTCAATATTTCTGCCGTTTATGGAACCAACGGGGAAAAGGTTGCGCGATTGTGCGAGACCTACGGCGGAACGCCCTACGGCGAATTCGATCAATTCTTGAACCACAAACCGGTGGATATGGTGATCATCGGAAGTCCTTCGGGATTGCACGCAGCTCAAGGCATAGCCGCGGCGGGGCGCGGCCTCCACGTCCTTACAGAAAAGCCGATCGATATCTCCACAAAACACGCGGACCAACTCATCGCAGCCGCGGACCATGCCGGCGTGAAACTCGGCGTGATATTCCAAGATCGTTTCAAGCCGGATATATCCCGACTGAAACGCCACGTCGAAAATGGAGTCATTGGAAGGCCGCTTCTATTCGAGGCGAGCGTCCGATGGTACCGGGCGCCCGAATACTATGTGGGCTCGAAGTGGCGAGGCACGCTCGCTCTCGACGGCGGTGGCGCGCTCATCAATCAGGCCGTTCACACAGTGGATCTCTTATTGTGGCTGTTCGGAGATGTGGATCGTGTACAGGCTAAGATTGCCACCGTCTTGCATGCGATCGAAGGCGAAGATATGGCCGTCGCTCTTCTTGAATTTAAAAATAGAGTGACCGGCACGATTCTGGCGACAACAGCAGCGTACCCCGGCTATCCGCGCCGGATCATCGTAACTGGAACGAATGGCACGATCATCCTCGAGCATGACCGTATCGTCGCTGTCGATCTAAACGGTGGGGATCGCAACGCCACTGTCGCCCCCTCGCCGAAGGAGGCGGAAAACGCAGCTTCAGCTGTGGTAACGGATTTCTCAGGACATCAGGCAGCGTTGAAGGATTTTATTCGCGCTATTCAGGAAAATGGTACGCCCCAGGTTGACGGACACGAAGGACGCCGCAGTATTGCGCTGATTGAGGAGATATATCGCGCCGCCGGTCGAAAAGTTATTTGATGTCGGCTGGCTTGAGGCGCGGGGCTAATCCGTGTAGAAGCGTCATCGCCAGCAGGTAAGCGGTGCCTGCGATCAGAAATGGGATCATGTAGCTGCCAGTCCACTGTAAGACATAGCCTACGATTTTTGCCATCAACATCCCTCCGATCGCGCCGGCCATGCCGCCGATTCCGACGACCGATCCAACTGCCTCTGTCGGGAATAGGTCAGACGCGACGCTAAACAAGTTGGCCGAAAAACCCTGATGCGCCGAAGCGGCGAGCCCGATCAGTGCAACCGCTCCCCACAAACTCTCGACGCGATACGCGAAGACGATGGGCACGACACTCACGGCGCAGATGAGCATGGTCGTCTTGCGGGCGGCGTTGACGCTGTGCCCGCGATGGATCATCCACGAAGAGAGCCAGCCGCCTGCGACGCTTCCAACGTCGGCGAGCAGATAGATGACCATGATCGGGATCCCAATCTGCATCAGCTTGAGTCCGTGATTGCGCTGGAGAAAATCCGGGATCCAGAACAAAAGGAACCACCAGATCGGGTCGGTGATGAATTTGCCGACAACGAAGGCCCAAGTCTGGCGATGAGAAAGTAATTTGATCCACTTGGTTTTCGGCGGCGCTATGGGACGATCACTCAGAATGTATTGCAGCTCTCGTTTCGACAATCGTGGATGCTCTTCGGGCTTACGGTATAGCAGCAGCCAAAAGATCAACCACAGGAAACCAAGGGATCCCGTCGCAACGAAGGCGATCCGCCATCCATAGTGAATCGTGACCCACGGCACGATGAGCGGTGTGAGAATCGCGCCGACATTTGTGCCGGCGTTGAAGATCCCAGTAGCGAGGGCGCGCTCCTTTTGCGGGAACCATTCAGCGACGGTCTTTATGCTCGCGGGAAAAACGCCGGACTCGCCGAGACCTAACGCGGACCGGAATACGACGAAACTCAGAAACGATCCAGCAGCGGCGTGGGCGATCGAGGCGAGACTCCAAAAAATCATCGAGAGAGCGTAGCCGAGTCGCGTTCCGAGCCTGTCAACCACTCTGCCGACAACGACCATCCCCACTGCATATGCGGCCTGGAACGCAAAGACCAGATTGCTGTAATCAATTTCGTTCCAGCCGAATTCGTGCTGGAGAGTCGTCTTCAGCACGCCAAGGACCTGTCGGTCCATGTAGTTCTTCGTTACCCCAAATAGAAGGAGTGTGCAGATGACCCATCGGAAGCGGCCGATGTGTGAAGCTATAGTCGCGGATGCCGTTGGCTCTTGCGCGGAGCGCATTTCCAGATCGGACTGAGGCTCGCGCTCCATATTTTCTCAGCTGGTCGCTAGTCCCAACCTGACGGCGCAATCTTTCAGAATTTCTCTTTCACACGCCGGCCGCGTTGGGCTGGCGGAATGCGCAAGATCGCTAGGTATCCGGCCTGTCAGGTGCAGGAAAACTGCGGCAGAATGTTTGTACGCCGGCACCGGCTCTCGGAACGCAACGTTACCGAGATATTGAAGAGCGTCGGACAGCGCGTAGTAGCCGGGGTCTCCTGCCTGCCACAATCGATCCCGCTCGGCGAATTTCTCAGGAGAAAACGTTGCCAGGCCCAGCAGATAGTCGGAGCCGTATTCGATCATGTCGATGCCGAGATCGTTCCCTGTATAGACGCGAAAGTCCGGGCGAAGCGCATCGCGAACCTGAAGGCGCTCGAGCTCCAGCAGTCGATCGAGTGAAGAGTGCTTCATGCCCTTAATCTCGGGAATCTCCAGAATTCGCTTGAAAGTTTCCGTATCGAAGATCTCACCATTGGGAGCGAATCTGGGGCTCAGTTCGAACGCCAATACTTCTGGATAGCCCTGGCATATCGCTCGGTAGCTCTCGGCTTTCTTTGCAGGAGGTTCGCCATGCAATCGCGCCGATTGAAACAGTATCGGGATGCCTCCCGCGGCAACGATCGCATCGATCTGTCGTCGATAAAGCGTAACGACGTCACCGCTCTGGCCTTCAATGAAGGCCCCCGCAACGAATGGCACGCTCGTTCCGAGACAATCTCGCGTCCAACCCAACACCTGCTGCTTCTCTGAGCCCTTCAACAGGTTCACGTAACCGGTATCCATGTTGATGGCATTCATCAATCCTGCACCATGCGTGGCCAACAGGTGCCGCTGAAAGGCCTCGACCGCGATCGTCCCCGACCCGTCGAAAGGAAGCAATGCGGCAGCAATGCCTTGCACTTTGCGGCGAGGCTTCTTCAGACCGATCAAAGCATCGATCGTGAGTGGTGTCATCGTACCGCACACTCGCATACCAAGTTTTGGACTAGAGCCTCTCTCACTCAGTGACCCCTCGCGGCCGAAAGCCCTTCAACACTTTGAGTTGCTGTGCCAGCGTGGAATCCTTGTAGTAGTCGTCCAGTGGATAACAGCCTGAAGGAAGCCCCTTTCGTGGCGCCGTCGTGCAATCGCTGAACGTGCGGCAAATTTTCTTGCGATCCAACGGTTTGCCCTCAGATGCGTTCCAGAGTATATCGGGGTAAGACAACACCATCCGCCCTAGCCCGATCAGATCGGTCCATCCCCCGCGTACGGCAGCCTGCGCGACCAAGGGCAGGAATTCTTGCAGGTAACTGTAGCCAGTGCCCATAAGAATCAGCTTGGGAAATCTCTCCTTTAATCTCCGTGTTGCCTCCATCTGGCGGGCCACTCCGATCAGCGGATCTTCGGGAGGAAGATATCCATCCGAAGGAGGGTAGAGCGCGGGGCGCTGAATGTGAGGATTGTAGTAAGGACTTCCCGCCGTGATATTCACGAGCCGAATTCCTAATTCCTCCAGCAACGAGAGGAAGCGCACGGGCTCGCTGAGATCCATTTGCGCCGGATTGTTCGCATCCACACCAAATCCCCATCTGTACGGAATTAATTTTGAGTAGTCCTCAGGGACCCCAGTTCCTTGCTTTTGACCAGTGCGATCGCTCGGCTCCGGCCGAAACGGCACTGTATCGAACGCCGAGACTCGAACGCCAATCTCCAATCGCGGTGCGATCGCGCGTATGCCCTGAACAACGTCGCGAAGGAACCGGGTTCTGTTTTCGAAGCTCCCGCCGTACTTCCCGGGCCTCGTATGCGCACTAAGAAATTCGTGCGCCAGATATCCATGGCAGTGCTTGATGTCCACGAAATCAAATCCAAGTTTGTCCGCTGCAGCGGCGGCGCGATGAAACTCCTGAACGATCTTGTCGATGTCGGAGTCGGTCAGTGCAGGAAAATCCGCTGGAAGCTGCAGCCTCTGGTCGAGAATCGGATGGTGATAAGCAATCACCGGTTCGTTTCGATGTTGTTCATTCGGGCGGCAGTAGCGTCCGGAATGGGTCAGTTGCAGCCCAATCACCGGCGCAAGCTTCGATCCAAAAACCTTTTGGTGCTCTTGCAACAAATTCTCTCGAAGTTGCGCCAGGCCTTGCATCGTGTGCTCGACGATCACGAGTTGATTCGGATTCGCGCGTCCCTCGTGCGTTACGGCAACAGCCTCCCCGCCCCAGATCAGTCCCGCTCCGCTCTCGCCGAATCGACGCCATCGTCGAATCGTGTGCTCAGTCGGATTTCCGTCCGCTGTTCCGTCCCATCCTTCCATCGGCTGCACCGCAATGCGATTTCGTATGGTGAGCCGCCCGAACGTGAGAGGTTGCCGTAGCGGAGATTTCTCCCCCGTAACGATCTGCTTATCGCACGGTATCGTTATTCCCAGAAATGACAAATGGGAATGAAAGCTGTCAACATTCTTCAGGCTTGCGACGCGCACGATCGGCTGCGCGGTCATGCGAGTTTCCTGGATTTCGGCAGGGCAACTACGGCCGCAGCGCCGAGCAATGCAAGCGCGACCAGAACCACACAGCCGCTTTGATAACTTCCACTCGCGTCCCGCAGGTGCCCGACCAACATTGGCGAGAGCGCCTCCGCCACGCCACCAGCCGTGAGGATGACCCCCATCAGCCGGCCTAAGATCTTGATGCCGAATATCTCTGCGGTCATCAGCGGGATGATCATGAAATCGCCGCCCAGCCCAATACCAAATACCGCAGCTGCGAGCGACAACACAACCGGATTCGTGCTCAGAAACAAGAACGGAATTCCCGCTGCTACAAGAAGATAGATCAGCAGCATCACATACTTCTTTGCAATGCGATCTGCCAGCCAACCCATAAGGATCCTGCCTACAATGCTGAACGCCAGCACCAAAGACACGATCCGCGCAGAAGCATTCTGCGCATACTGACGATCGAGGCTGAGCAGAAGTTTGAGATTGTGTTGCGCGCCGCTTACTGCAGCGATCGAGCACATGCTTCCGATTATCAATAACCAAAGCGACAATGTCTTGAATGCACTTTTGACCTCGGCGGTCCCCGCAGCAGGGTCATCCCTTTCTGTCCCATGCGTCTCTTTCACCGCCAACGCAAACGGAAGCGCGACCACAATCATGATGACGCCTAGTACACGCAAGGATCCCTGCCACCCGAGCCGCGTGTAGAGAAACGATGTGATCCATGGAACTGCTGCACCTCCAAATCCGATTCCGAGGTATGCGAGCCCCATCGCTTTTCCGCGGGATGCCGCGAAGCGCTGTGAGATGAGCACCTGCGAGGGAAGCGGGCCTCCGCAAACGTAGCCGAGCGCGTTGAACAGGTAGAAGAAATAAAACCAGGGCAGCGTCGATATGCTTCCCAATCCGACAAGCGCCAGGCCAGCAACGAGAATTCCAAAGATCATCATGCGCCGCGGCCCGAAACGATCGACGATCCAACCTGCGATGAATCCGAAAGCGGGTCCGACGACTAGTTTGCTGAGCGCGTTTCCGGACGTGACCTGGGTTCGCGACCAGCCGAATTCTCGGACCATGAAATCGTAATAAAACGGCAATCCCCAAAGAGCGAGGCCGACGACACAAAACATCGAAAAGAATGACGCAGCCAGCGCCAGATAGGAAGCCTGAGTCTCCGATGCAGCGCCGGCGCGAAAACCCTCACTCGCACTGGAGTCTCCAGTCCTGGCATCGATTTTGTTTTCGTCGGTTCTTAACGGCATAATCGGCGACGCTCATCGCGGCTAAAATCTCGACCTTACGAGTCCGCTCCCGGCCCGATCGCCACCACAAAATAGTTGGCGGCGGTCGCACCAATATTGCGGATTCCATGTTCCTCATTGGAGCGTACGAAGCCCAACCCGCCGGGACCGATGACGGACTTGGTCCCATTGATCGTCAGTTCGACCGTGCCCTCACGGATAAGCCACATTTCTGAGTGAGCGTGGTGATGAGGTGGATGTGGAGCGCCATTTGGCGGCAATCTCGATTCGTGCACCTCCACCGTCTCGCCGGTCGCCAGCTTCCCCTTCATTATGTTTCGGAACTCCGCCTTCTCGTGAGTCGTCACTGGCAGTTTGTCGAACTCAAACGTGGCCGACGGCAACGTCTCGCTTTGCACCCCAAAGGCAGGGTGTCCCGCCAGGGGCAACAACACGGGCAACAGCGAACAGACTTCTCTTCGTGTCATGGACATTGCGACACTCCTTTGCAGCGGCGTAGCAATCCGCCTTCACGGCGAGGATATTGGCGTGCGCCTGCAAGCGCAGCCTTTTTACGTTCGCGATGTACGGTGTGTCAAACCGGGCGGCATATTTTCACGAAAGGGCGAATGCGTTGGGCGGGTTAGTTCCTGTATTGTATAGGCGCTCGCTGTTGACCGATATTGCGTGTGGGTCTGCCTTTCACAGGATGAAAACTGGTTCGCCGCTGGTTCTGAAGTCGAAAAAAGATTGCCGCTGGGATCTGGTG
This sequence comes from uncultured Acidobacteriota bacterium, assembly GCA_963712365.1. GTDB lineage: Bacteria > Acidobacteriota > Terriglobia > Terriglobales > Acidobacteriaceae > Sulfotelmatobacter. The sequence goes on along the minus strand of CAVQHO010000011.1, from coordinate 343,355 downwards.
AGTCTCGGAGAAGTCATGCTCCGCCTCGATCCCGGCGATGGACGCGTTTCGAACACTCGACAGTTTCAAGTTTGGGAGGGCGGAGGTGAGTACAACGTTGCTCGTGGACTGCGGCGTTGCTTTGGCATGCAGACTGCGATCGTGACGGCGCTTGCCGACAATCCTGTAGGTAGGCTCGTCGAAGATTTGATGCTGCAAGGCGGCGTCGATCTCTCTCACTTACTTTGGGTGCCTTACGACGACGTGGGCCGCGCGGTACGCAACGGCCTCAACTTCACCGAACGCGGATTCGGAGTCAGGGCGGCTCTGGGCTGCTCCGATCGCGGCCATACCGCCATCGCACAATTGAAGCCCGGACAAATCGACTGGAACAAAATCTTCTCCACCGAAGGCGCGCGCTGGTTCCACACGGGAGGCATCTTTGCCGCCCTCTCCGACACGACACCGCAGGTGGCACGCGAAGCCATGGAGGCCGCACATCGCAGTGGCGTGATCGTTTCGTATGACCTGAATTACCGTGCGTCGCTGTGGAAGGCGGTTGGCGGTCACGCCAAGGCAATCGAAGTCAACTCTCAACTGGCTCCGTTGATCGACGTGATAGTGGGGAACGAAGAGGATTTCACCGCCGCCCTCGGATTCAAGGTTGAAAGCACTGACGAACATCTTTCTCAGCTCGACACAGGAAGCTTCCGACGCATGATGAAACAGGTCGGCGAAAAGTATCCGAACCTCAAAGTTGTGGCCACGACGTTGCGCGCAGCCAAGACCGCTACAAGAAACGATTGGGGATCCATTTGCTATTGCGGAGGCGATTTCTACGAGGCACGATCGATGCCTGACCTTGAAATCTTCGACCGAGTTGGCGGTGGAGATTCGTTCGCCTCTGGCCTCATCTACGGTTTGCTCTCTGGACGTGGTCCGCAATGGGCTGTTGATTGCGGTTGCGCTCACGGCGCGCTTGCAATGACCACGCCGGGCGATACGACCATGGCCACTCTTACGGAAGTCGAGCGGGTCATGAAGGGCGGGACGGCCCGAGTACAACGATAATGGATAAGAAACAAATTCTTCAGCAGATCAATAGAGTCGGCCTAGTGCCGGTTTTGCGTGCGCCTTCAGCCGAAGCAGCCATCGCCGCGGCGGCTGCAATTGAGGCCGGCGGAGTTCCCGTCCTGGAAGTCACGATGACCGTTCCTGGTGCGATCGAGGTGATTGCAGCCGTGGTCAAGAGTTCTCAAGGGCGAGTACTGGTTGGAGCAGGAACTGTTCTCGATCCTGAAACGGCTCGCGCCTGCATCCTTTCTGGTGCTCAATTCATTGTCAGTCCCGCGCTGAATGTGAAGACTATTGAACTCTGCCAGCGCTATTCGGTTCCGATCATTCCAGGGGCGCTCACCCCCACGGAAATCGTCACCGCATGGGAAGCAGGCGCAGATGTGGTGAAAGTTTTTCCTTGCAGCGCCGTTGGAGGCGCGAAGTATCTGGCCGCGCTGCGTGGGCCTCTGCCGCAAATCGATTTGATTCCGACGGGAGGAGTATCACTTTCGACCGCCGCGGAATTCCTGAGCGCCGGTGCATTTGCTCTCGGAGTGGGTTCCGACCTCGTCGATATCTCAGCGTTGAAAAACGGGAAGCCGGAAGCGATCACTGAAAACGCGCGGAAGTATATCGCCGTCGTCCAGCAGGCGCGTTCCTGAAGAAAGGTAGGTTGTCACTGTTCCATGCGTAAGTCTTTGTTTGATCTGACGGAAAAAGTTGCGGTCGTGGTTGGCGGGACTTCGGGTATCGGAGCAGCGCTCTCGTTGGGGCTTGCGCAGGCTGGTGCGGACGTGGTCGCTTCCTCAAAAACAGAAGCCAAGGTCAATGAGGTGGCCGGGCAAATCGAAGCCGAGGGACGAAAGACGCTACGGATTACCAGCAACGTCGCTGACCGCGGATCGCTCGAGAAACTTCGCGATCTCGTCTTAGAGAAATTTGGCAAGGTCGACGTTTTGGTAAATTGCGCGGGCATTACGAAAAAAGCGCCAACGCTCGACTTCCCTGAATCGACCTGGGAAGAAATCATGGAAGTGAATCTTACCGGCACGCTTCGCGGCTGCCAGGTGTTCGGCAAGCACATGCTTGAACGCAAATCCGGACGCATCATCAATATCGCATCTCTCGCCACAAATCTTGCTCTCTTTGAAGTAGCTGCCTATGGCGCAAGTAAGGCCGCCGTGGGCGCACTGACCAAATCACTGGCTGTGGAATGGTCTCGGCACGGTGTTCTTGTAAATGCGATTGCGCCCGGAGTATTTCGAACATCCCTGAATGCCAAGTTGCTGGATAGCACCGAACGTGGGCGAGAGTTTCTGACCAGAACACCGATGGGACGATTCGGTCAGACGCAGGAGCTCGTCGGGGCCGCGGTTTATCTGGCATCCGATGCGTCTTCGTATGTGACAGGTACTCTTCTCGTGGTCGACGGTGGGATGATGGCCAGCGGCGTCAACCAGTAACGCGATTGCTAGAACGACTTCTTGTGTCGTCTCATCCCAGTCCAGCCGCTCAGGATGCCGCTGGCATTGAAGGGCCGGGAAGTTTCTGACTTCCGAAACATCGGGAAAATTTCGTCCGGACTTCCGTAGCCTCGATCGTAGGCTTGCTTTGAAACTTGATAGGCTTTCGTCTCCCGCGACTTCCAGCGCACTACGCCGGCTCCGATGCACGAGCAATAGAGCGAATACTCCTCGACAGACCCGATGAGAGTTGACACCAGATACGAGCCATTCCCATACCGGCGAAACGACAAAAGATATCGCGTTCGGCAGTTCGGGCACTCCACACAATGACGAATGCGAGACATTCAAGAAGATCCAAAACGAAAAGGATCGTTCTCCCAAGTTGAACCCACGCGTTTGAGCGCGCAATATCCACTTGACGCGCAATCGAAATAGCCACCTTCTTCCACGGCCCAACTTTCCTGGAGTTGGTTTTTACCCAATCCAATCCGTTTGTCTGCCACCTCCGTACTTGAGTTTGTAGACGGAACCGCTCTGATGCACAGCGGACAGCAGCATCGTCCTCGTGATTCCGTCCCGGCCCCGTCACAACTCACTCCCAGAGGTAAATAACATGAAGCAAATGAAGTCTGTGGTCGCCCTCGCCTTGGCCCTGCTCATGCTGGCTCCTTCCAGCGTGTTCGCGTCAAGCCACCGGGAGGCCCCTATCACTGCCCTAGATCGCACAGCCGACGTGACTGACTGGTACGCGTTTGTCAGCTACGATCATCCCGACCGGGTCACGATGATTCTCAACGTCGACCCGTTCCTCGAACCGGCAAACGGTCCCAATTATTTCCCATTCGATCCGAATGTCTTGTACGAGATGAAGATCGACAACAATCGGGACGGGGTGGAAGACATCACCTTCCAATTCCGATTCAACACCGAGATTCGCCAGCCCGGGGTGTTTACCGGATTTGTCGGTGGCGCCGCCGGATTTCCTCCCATCACATCGCTATCAGGAACCGGCTCTGAGGGCCTGAGCCTTCGCCAGAGCTACACGGTGTCGATGGTTCGCCATGGACACGTCACGTGCCTGAGCTGCAACCAGACGCTCTACGCTGTTCCGTCGAACGTCGGGCCGCGGACCATGCCGGACTATCAATCACTGTTCAGTCAGGGGCTTTACGATCTTGGCAATAACATTCGCGTATTTGCCGGAACAGTGGACGATCCCTTCTATATCGATTTGGGCGCTGCGTTCGACTCTCTGAATTTTCGAATGGGAGTCGGCGGCGTTCTGCCGGCGGCAGAGGACGCCGACGATACGCACAACTACGCTCCCGATGCTGTTGCGGGATACAACGTCAACTCTATCGTGCTCGAAGTACCGATCGCCCTGCTGACAGTGGATGGAAAGATTCATCCTGCCACCGACAAACAGGCTGTGATCGGAACATATGGCACAACCTCCCGCCACAAGATCACCGTGCGGCGATCCCCTAATCCAGAACAGGATCTAGGCGCATTTCAGCAGGTGCAACGCGAAGGCAATCCTCTAGTCAACGAGCTGATTATCGGAACGGGCTCGAAAGACCGTTTCAGCATGGACGATCCAAAAAACGACGCTCAGTTTGCAGACTTCGTTCTGAATCCCGTGTTGGCAACAGTGTTCGGTTCGATCGGTATTCCAGTGGCGCCTGCGCCGCGTACCGATCTTCTGATTCTGGCGCAGTATCAGGCTCCGATCTGCCCGGGTTGCGGTCCGAAGGACGTTGGCCCCATCGCCGACCTCCTGCGGCTGAACACAGGCATACCTCCGACCGCCGTTGGCAGCCAGAAGCGCCTGGGATTTGTCGCAGGCGATCTCGCTGGCTTCCCGAATGGACGTCGTCCAATCGATGATGTTGTCGATATCGCAGCACGCGCTGTCGCCGGCATTCTGGTGGACGGCACGAAATTCGGCACCGCCATCGGCGATGGAGTGCAGTTCAATCCGGAAGGCTACGGCGCCACGTTCCCATACGTGATGCCCGCCAACAGTGGACGCAATTCGGTTCACATCGGTCCCGGCCAAGCAGGTTGCTCTGGTCAGCCCGACGGCATTTGCCCAGTCCAGTAATCAGGAGTGGCCGCTGCTTCACGGCGGCCACACTTTTCAGCCGAAATGAGGAGCATCGTGAAAAACACTTTGGCAATGATCGTGTTAAGTCTCGCCGGATTCGCTATCGCACAGAGCGACGCCATAAAGCTTTCGCCCGCGGAGCAAAGTATTGCGAATGCCCGGCAGGAACTTCAGAAGAAACCTTCCCAATACTCGGGCTACAACCATCTCGCGATCGCGTTGTCTCGCCGCGCGCGCGAAACTTCCGATGTCAACTTCTACACGCAAGCGGAAGATGCCTTGAAAAAGTCTCTTGAACTTTCGCCAAACAACCCCGAGGCAGAGAAGATTCACATATGGCTGCTGCTTGGCAGGCACGAGTTCCCGGCAGCACTCGAGGCTGCGAAGACTCTCAACAAGCGCATCCCCGATGATGTGCTGCTGTACGGCTTTCTTACCGATGCCAATGCGGAGCTGGGCAACTACAGCGATGCCGAGGCGGCCACGCAGTGGATGCTTAATCTTCGGCCGGGGAATCTTCCGGGGATGACACGCGCTGCGTACCTTCGAGAACTTTTTGGAGATATCGATGGCGCATACGAATTGATGGACATGGCATTTCAAGCGACTCCGCCTACCGAGACGGAGGACCGAGCTTGGATTCTCAGCCAGATGGGCCATTTGCGATTTATCGCAGGCCGGACGGACGAAGCTGAAAACATCTTGCGGCAGGCTTTGATCATTTTCCCCGGCTATCACTACGCGCTGGGTAATCTTGCCAAGGTCAGGATCGTGCAGAAACGCTACGATGAAGCCGTTGTGCTGCTGCAGCAGCGGTACGAGGCCGCTTCTCACGCGGAGAATTTATACGACTTGGCGGAAGCATTGCATCTGGCCAAGCGGGAATCTGATGCCGACCGCGATTTCGCCGAATTTGAGAAGAAATCGCTCCTCGAATCTGTTCGGAAGGACAACTCGGATCGCGAGTTGATCTTTTACTACGCCGACTACGCGAAGCAGCCCGCGAAGGCTTTGCAGATTGCGGAACAAGAACATGCGTGGCGACACGACGTTTACACGCTCGATGCCTATGCCTGGGCTCTGCACGTGAACGGCAAAGACGAGGAAGCTCGCAAACAGATTGAGACAGCCCTGACGGTGGGCGTCAGGGACGCTAAAATCTATACCCATGCCGGAGAGATCGCCTTGCGCCTGGGAGATCATGCGGCAGCTGAGCGATACCTCAAGATGTCGGCCTCACTTCATGCAACGGGATCAGAACAAGCGACCCTGCTGCTGGATAATCTTGACAGCGCCCGGTAGGTCCACTCAGACGACGTCATGACTAGAAGCAAGACCACCGTTACGCGGGTACGACGAGGCCGACGATTGCAGTTCGTCGGCTTCGGCCTCCTACTCTGGCTGCTCGGCGTCTCATCCCCGCTGCGGGGGCAAGTAGGATCATCGCTCGCGGTCACCATCTTCGATCCGCAGAACAACGCAGTTCAAGCTGCGACCGTAAAGTTGATACGGGCTTCGTCGGAATCGGTGCGCAAAGGAGTTTCGGATGGCGAGGGCCGGCTGAAATTCGAATCTGTCGAACCCGGCATTTACCAATTACGGGCCGAAGCCTCCGATTTTCAACCAGTATCCGAGGAGATTGCGATTTTCGCCGGACGCGATCAACGCGAGACGTTGAAGTTCCTCACTGTAGTTTCGCAGCAGGCGGTAACCGTCGTTGGAGTCACGCCCGGACTAGAGACTCCCGATCCGTCCCAACGCACATTCCTGCGCGAGAATCTTGTCGACTCGAACCCAGGACATCCTGGCGTGCCGGTTTCGATCCCCGGCTTGCCGGTCGAAACGGCGTCAGGGGGCATTAAGGCCCCGCAATACTTTGCGCCGGGGGTCGCGGGAGATCACGGCGAGCCCATTGCACAGTTCTTTAAGATCGGCGACTTTCTGGTCCCAAACAATCTGCCTGCTAATGCGCACGGGAATGGTTATGCCGACCCAAATGTGCTCATCTCGAATAGTATCGGTTCAGCGGCAGCCGATTCAGGCGCATTCAACGTGCGCGAAGGCAACAATGCCGTCAATGCCGGAGTTTCATATGGCCTTCGTCGCCGCTTGCAACCGTTTACGCAGTTCACGGCCGACGGGCACGATGTTGACGTCGTAACTGGTTGGAGCCCCGCAGATCCGGAAACGATGGCGTGGCTCGCCCTCGAAACTGCGTTAGGAAATGGTCTGCTCGATCGGCCTGAGCATCGGCGTCAATACAAGGCCAATGGCTATCGTGGATTGGTATTCGGCCGACATCAGCTTTCGATTTTCGGTGGCGGTTACTATGGCTTCTCCTTTCTGCCGGGGTTGATCCCCACTGATGTGTCCATCCCCGGTGACACGATCGATTCACGCCAGCAGGACGAAACCCACAACGGGCTGTTCGTCGCCACCGACACATGGCAACTTAGCGAGAAAAATCAGTTTCAGTTCTCGGGATTCTTTCGTGCCTACGGTCTGGATCTCCGTTCGAACTTCGGCGATGGTCTGATTCGCCAGAGTGAATCCCGCACTGTCGGCGGAGGGAATGCCAATTATCTCTGCACGCCGACTCACTCCCTTTCAATCCAGGCTGGGTTAGATGTTCGTCGCGATGCTCCGCGAAATCTTGATCTTTCTCACGCCGACGGAGACGGCGTGTTCCAACCCGTCGCAAGTAACGACATCACACTCGGGTTCGTAGCGCCTTTCATTTCACTCGATGGACGTCTCGGTAGCCATTTTCACTACGACGTGGGCCTCCGCCGAGAGGAGGTAGAAATCAACAATGTGGACAAGATGGTGCCAGGAGATTCCTTTCACAAGTCTGCTGCGATAACGCTTCCCAAGGGAACACTGACGATCCTTCCTCCTCATTCAAAAATATTACCCAAGGTTTCTTTCAGCATCGGAAAGGCATTCCATACAAACGATCCGCGAATCGGAACCGGTTCAGGAATTCCGACCGTGATCGCTCCGTCAAACGCGATGCAGCTTATCGTCGATAAGGAGATTCAGCGAATCGACTTCAGCATGACACTGGCGCGAGTTACGAATGCCCAGGAACTTGCCAAGATCGACGCCGACACCGGTTTGCAAGAAAACGTTGGCCCTTCGCTCATTCGATCGCTGACACTCTCAGCGCGCAGATACTTCTCTTTCGGCTCGTTGCAAGCTTCGTGGGCGCGTGCGACTGCAACCGATCGAATGACTGGCGCAGATATCCCCGAGGCTCCGAGGCTGATATGGAGCCTGACCGGTGTCGTCAATCGCCTTCCGCTTGGATTACGCGTATCCACCGAGTACGAATTAGTCGGCCGCAAACCGCTTGGTGATGGCTTTACCGCGGGGCCAGTCAAAGAATTTCGACTCTCGCTGGCTCGTTCATTTCGCGAGGGCCACATTGACCTCGCTCTGAATTCTCTCGTTGCCAAGGGCTACACCGGCCAGACACTCGAGACTTTGGCATTGGCGCCGGGAACCGACGCTACGGAACAAATCGTTGGAGTGCCCCTGAAGTCGTTCGTAGGCGTCTCGTGGACTTACAACTTCCGCCCGCATCGCTAACGCCTCAACGCTCCGGCCCTCACTTCACCTCGAAAACGTACGAGCCCGACCCAACTTTCAGCGTATACAGCCCGTCCTGGGCCGGCGCGTCGATCGCCTTTCCATCTTCCGTCGCGTGCTTTCCCTGAATCGCGGGCAGAAACACCTTCGCCGAAGTATTCGGTGGAATCGTGATCCGCAAAGAAAACGGTCCGCTTGGAGTTCCTTTCCAATCACTGACAATCTTGCCGTAGATCGATTCGTACTCTCCCCGGGCTGCCGTCATGCGCGAATCCAATCGGGGATGAATCACAATTTCTTTAAACCCGGGAGCCTCCGGCATGGTGTCGATCCCGGCAGCATATCGGTAGACCCAAGCCATCACCGATCCAAATGCGTAGTGGTTGTACGAATTCATCGACGGATCGCCCGTATCTCCGTTCCATCTCTCCCACCACGTTGTCGCGCCCTTGGCCAGCATGTATCCCCACGAAGGGTACGTGTCATTCAGCAAAAGACGATACGCAACATCGGTTCGACCATGATCGGAGAGCGTGAAAAGAAGAAAAGGCGTTCCCAGGAAGCCAGTTGTGAGGTGCTTGTTGTGCGTCTCGATGTCCTTCACCAGACGATCAACCATTCCTTGCTCGAGCGACTCAGGCGCCATCTTCGTGTACAGCGCGACCACGTAAGACGTTTGCGTTCCCGTTCCTACTTGTCCATCGCTCTTGACATACTCTTTCTGAAACGCGCTGCGGATATTCTGAAACAGATCGTCATATCGTTTCGCTTCGCCATCCTTGCCGATGGCATGCCCCATTTGCGACATCATATTTGCCATGAGCGCGTAGTACGCAGTCGCCAGCAGGCTCTTATCTGTGTTCTCGTCCGGAGCCAGCCAGTCCGCAAAATTGAATCCGTTTGCAGTTTTGCGCAAGTAGTCGGGATTATGGCGCTGGATGAACTCCATCCATCGATCCATTGCGCTCCAGCTCTCATCCACCATTGCGGCGTTGCCATATTGCACCCATGTCGTCCACGGAACGATGACGCCTGCATCGCCCCACCCCGGAGCGCCAATCATTGGCGCACTTTCGTCGGGAAACTCTCCCTCCTGCACCAGAACGTTTGGCGACACATTGGAGAATGCTCCCGCCTTGCTCTGCGCATCCACCACATCCTGCATGAACTTTTGCGAGAAAGCGGCGATGTCGAAGTTGTAACTTCCGGTTCGCCAGAACACTTCCGCGTCTCCCATCCATCCCAACCGCTCATCGCGTTGCGGGCAGTCGGTGGGAACGCTTACAAAATTTCCGCGTTGTCCCCAAATGCCGATCGACCACATGCGATTCACCAGATCACTGGATGTTTGCAAGCGACCGACCGGATCTCCACTGATGCTGCTTACGACGTTGCCGGTGATTGAGCCAAGAGACGGCTTTCCCGGATAGCCTGTGACCTCAACGTAACGGAATCCGTGGAAAGTGAAATGCGGAGCGAAGGTCTCTTCTCCATCTCCACGAAGCACGTAGGAGTCTGTTGCTTCGGCGTTGCGGAGGTTCTTCGTATAAATCTCTCCGTCAGGATTTAATATTTCCGCGAATCGTAGTCTCACCCTGGTTCCGGCGGAGCCTTTGACCTTCAACGTCGCCCAGCCCACCATGTTCTGTCCCATGTCGAACAAATAAGCTCCGTTGGGCAGGGCCGTCATGTGCTTTGGTGCGATCGTGGACACAATCTTCACGGGAGCATCGATCTGACTTGAAACTGCAATCTGCGGAGCGTCTGCGAGGATGGCTGACGACCAGTTCGAGTCGGAGAAGCCAGCATTGTTCCAGCCTTGCTGTTCCAGCCGCGCATCGTATCTCTCGCCGTCATAGATGGTGGATTTAAGGATGGGCGATGGCGTCGCCTTCCAAGCTTCATCAGTGACCACTGAATCGTGACTGCCGTCGGAATAACTGATTTCAAGTTGCGCGAGAAAACGGTCCGGCAAGCGGAAGTAATGAATCCCGTACCAGGTCAATGGACTGCCATACCATCCGTCTCCCAGAATCGCGCCGATTGCGTTCGATCCAGTCGCCAATAGTTGCGCGACGTCGTAGGTCTGATACAGAACTCGCTTCCGGTAATCGGTGAACTCCGGCGTTAGGACATTGTCGCTTACGTTCTTTCCGTTGAGCGAGACGCGATAACTGCCCAAGGCAGTCACGTACAACCTTGCGGAACGCACTGACTTCGAAACCTGAAACGAGTGCCGTAAATAAGCCGCCGGTTCGGGCAGTGGTCCGGGATCTCCAAGCCTGGCATCCGATAATTCCGCCACGACGTTCGCGGGCTGCCACTCGGTTTCAGTTCCTCCGACGCGCGCCTTCCAGCTTGAATCCGTCGCAAAGCGTTGCACATTGCCGTCAGGAGATACGATCTTCACCAGTGCAGCCACCGCGGCTTTCGGCGGTTTCGCAGCATCTGGGCCCTCTTCAGGCGGATCGGGCGCAGTCACCGCGATCTCGACGGCGTTCTCGCCAACCACAAGCTCATCAGCAATTTCGAATCGATCAAAGGTGTTCCAGTGATTCTTGCCGCCGACTGGATGTCCATTCACAGTCGCGACGTAATCTCCGCGACCGGCCACAAACAGTGCGGCACTCTTTGGCTTCTGCCGCAGGGTTGCGGTCAGTCGAAAGTTGGCAGTTGTCTTCGGTGTAACGGACATTGCATCTTGCCCCGGAAGCCAAATCCAGCGAATCTTTTCTCGGTCCGCTTCAGCCCCCGGGTTTTTCCAGGCAATCCACTTTGCCTTCCAATCGTCTGGATGCAGCAGCCCCATCTCCCACCACGCGGACTCCGCTGACTCCGAGGCTTTTCCCGCTGCATCCCACACGCGAACTTTCCAGTAGTAGCGCCGGCGCGATTCTAGCGTCGGTCCCTGGTACGCGACGTTGACGGACGCATCCGAACTTTTTCGTCCGCTGTCCCAGACGTCTGCATTGCCGGCCTTTAAGCCGTCAGGCGTGCTCGCCACGAGTATCTGATAGGCCGACTGCTTCCAATTTCGCTCGGTGTTGTCGCTCTGCCACGACAAACGAGGAACACTTCGATCGATACCAAGAGGATTCTGCAAGTACTCGCAACGTAGATGCACCGGCGCGGCAAACACAGTTGTTACGCCGAACAATAATGAAGATAGAAACAATAGAACTGATTTGCGCAATGGCATCTCCCTTTATTCCCTACCGGTGGTAACAGCCCTATCAAAGAATGCAACTCTTCCTTGATTCTGCAGTGGCGCTTCGCGGCCGCGCGCCGAAACTTCCTCGACAGACTCGATGCGTCCATCGCGCACGAGCAGAGCGCAATCAAAGTTGTTCACCGTGGGGCAGACATGTCGCGGGATGAGAAGTAATGATTCCCCGACAGCAGGACCTTCATGCCTCTCCGCGACCTTCATCGGAAGATGTTCTTCGCTGGGTGACTGCGGATCGAGTTCCGGATGCCCCATGACCACGCAGGTCGGAACTCCTGCGTCGGCGGAAACCGACTTGTGTCCTGCGTCGCAAGTGATGACGCCTGAACGGGGATGGCTCACAACGCGGGTCAGTACCATCGCTGCCGGGGCGTAGCCGTATTCGCTGGAGAGTTGCGCCAGACTGGTCGCATCGCAATACACAATCGTTCCGGGCGACACGCGATGCACGAACTCGCGGTTGCGCAATCCCGAAAAGGATAGTGATGCTGGAAAAGTAGGAGTCCCCGCAGTGATCACTTCCGGCGTTTCAAATCCGCAGCGTCGAATCTCGTCTACCAAATCAACGAGGCGCCCGTAGCCTGCGTGAGCCGCCGTCGTGCGCTCGCTCTCTTCGAAGCCGCCGAAGTGACCGTCGTAGTAATGCAATCCGCCGAACACTAGCTCGTTCTCACGTATCTCGCGAATGAGGCTTACTATCTTCTCGTTCTCTGATATTTCGATCCCCGTCCGGTTCATCCCTGGATTGATATCCAAAAAAATCCGGACGGAACTTCCCCGCCACTGCCGCACTTGCTCTTCATTTTCGGCAAGCACACCGACGCGTACGTTCGGGAAGTCCGCCGCGATCTCACGCGCCCGCCGCGCATTCGCGCCCATCACCGGATAGGCCAAAAGAACATCCCCCGCACCGCTGCGGCAGGCCTGCAGAAGTTCGAGCGTCGTGGCACACTTGAAATTCGTTATGCCGCGCTCGATCATTTTGCGCAAAGTGTAGTTAAGTTTCGCGGTCTTAACGTGCGGACGCCACCGATTTACCTCGCCCTGCATGAGTCCCAGAGTACGCGAGATGTTCGTCTCAATGACCTCCGGATAGATCACGAGAGCAGGTGTAAGCATCCTCTCGATCTCCGGAACGTGATAGTGCTCGTTCCACGCAAATTCACTCAGCATGAGTTTCATAATGCTCATGGCGGCTTCGATGATACGCGCACGCGGGCAACTCCGACCACTGATCCACTGAACCGTCGCACGCAGCACGTTCGATGGCGAACGCATACGTCCGCCGGCCTGAGCCGTGGTTCAACCTGTTGGAAGCGGCCGCGCTGCCAAAAGCCTGCCCGGTTGACCCGGCATCGCGCGACGAGTACCCTCTGAATTCCTCTCTGATGCCAGACGATTCACATTTGCAATCCGGACACTCGGGCCTGGTCCGCGGCCTCGGCCTTTGGGCAGCGACGGCCATTGTCATCGGCGACACAATCGGTACTGGCGTATTTCTTGTTTCAAGCGACATGGCACGGGTCGCCGGTTCGCCCGCGCTCGTCATCGCCGCATGGATCCTCGGCGGCATCATCGTCTTGTTCGGTGCTTTCTGCTACGCGGAGCTAGGCGCCGCGTTCCCGAAATCTGGCGGACCCTTCGTTTATCTTGGCCGGGCTCTCGGACCGCTTTGGGGATTTCTCTTCGGATGGATGAGTTCCTTCCTCGATCGTCCCGTCGCAATGGCAGGGCTGGCAGCGGGATTCATACGATTTCTTAGCTTTCTGTTTCCGGTAGTCGCGACTCCGCTCTTCACCCTTCACATCGGCAGCTACGATTTCAATTTCACTACAGCGCAACCACTTGCAGCGCTGGTCGTCGTGATTGTGACAGGCGTCAACTATTTCAGCGTTCAACTGAGTGGCGCCATCCAAGTCCTCATGACGGCACTGAAAATTCTTACTGTGTTGCTGATCATAGTTGGAGGATTACTTTTCGGTGCGACGCATCGCCGCTCAGCCGATTTCGATGGGCACCTCGCTCGGTCTCGGAACATTCGGCGCTCTGCTTACCGCACTAGTTCCCGCGATGTGGGCATACAACGGCTTCAACGACCTCGGGGATCTCGGCGAAGAAATTAAAGACCCGGGGAAGAATATTCCACGCTCCATCCTGCTGGGACTGGCGGTCGTCGGAGCTCTTTACCTGCTTGTGAATTTCACCTACTTCCGCGTGCTCCCATTCTCTGTCGCCACCATGTCTCCCCACATCGCCTCCGATGCGGTGCAATCTTTTGCCGGTTCGCGCGGTGCCGTGTGGCTGACGATCGCGATGGCATTGTCCGCTCTTGGAGCCCTGCACGTAGTGATCCTGACTGGTGCACGTGTTCCATTCGCGATGGCGCGGGATGGCGTCTTTTTCAGATTTACGGCACGCCTGCATCCTTCTACGCACGCTCCCACCGGCTCGCTTCTTTTCTAGGACGGTCGCAACATCGCTTGCTCTGACGGGAACGTTCGAGGAGCTTTACTCGCTCTTTGTATTTGCAGTCTGGATCTTCTTTGCGCTTATGGCGATCGCCCTGCTGCGTTTGCGCCGCGTGGAACCTGACCTGCTTCGTCCCTATCGTGTTTGGGGTTACCCGATCACGCCGACTGATTTTCCTGCTCGCAGCCGTCGCTCTCACCCTCAATTTGTGGATGGTCCGCCCGGTGCGTTCCTCTATCGGATTGCTCGTGATCCTCGCGGGCATTCCTTTCTTCTATCGCTGGCGCAATCGCATTGCCGGTCGATCGAAATAGGGCATCTCACTCTTAGCGGACCGGGTGTATGTCGATCCTCGCGGCATCCACCTAGGTCGGACATCAAGGCAACGTCCATCTGTTAGGCACAGACGGCGGCGATGAGCACGAAGACTTCTCTCGATAGAGTTCGCTGGTTGTTTTCATCCGCTCAAGCGCCGACCGACAGGTATCTGCCGCGATGGTTGTTTCTTCGCGCTCTCGGGCTGATTTATTTCTCTGCCTTCTGCTCGCTCGTCTTTCAGATTCGCGGCCTCATCGGTCCGGAAGGAATTCTTCCGGCGAACGAATATCTGGAAGCAGTCGCGCACTCGCTCAGCCACCTTCGCGGCTTGTGGTTCGCGCCAACATTGTTCTGGTTCTCCGCCGGAACCCACATGCTGATCGCCGTGTGCTGGGTCGGCTTGATCGCATCCCTCTTGTTGGCCTCAATGTCTGGCCCCGCGGAATGTTGTTCATATGCTTCGTCTGCTTTCTCTCCTTCGTCAGCGCCGCACAGGATTTTTCCAGCTACCAATCTGACGGCATGCTGCTCGAGGCCGGCTTTATCTCACTTTTTTATGCTCCGCCAGGATTTCGTCCCGGCTGGGGTCTCGCCTCGCCACCGTCCCGCGCCAGCATGTTCCTATTTCAATGGGAATGGTTTCGCATCTACTTCGAATCCGGGGTCGCCAAACTCGCGGGCGGCGATCCAGAGTGGCGGAACTTCACCGCGATGGATAACTACTATCAGGATGGCCCTCTGCCCACCTGGATCGGCTGGTACGTGCAGCATCTGCCGCACTGGTTTCACGCATGCGACCGCCTATCACGACACTGGCACTTGAGTTGGGGATCGTATGGATGTTGTTTCTGCCGCGCCGTTGGCGCATCGATCTGCTTTCTTCATCGTCACGCCGTGGGAGATCGGCGTCATTCTCACTGCCAACTACACCTTCCTCAACTACCTGGTCCTGGTTTTGGGTTTCCTTCTGCTCGACGATCGTTTCCTGCGACGTTTTCTGCCTGTGAGTTGGAAGATCCTTGCCCGCCTTCGCCGCGCAAGCCCACGCGCTGAAACAGGCAAAGCATCCCGGCACGTTACGCACGATGCTTCGTTTAGTGAAGCTGTCCGCAGCACATTGATGTTGAGTTGGATCTTTTACGTCGACGACCGCTCAACTGCTCGCGATGTTCTCGACCATTCCTTTTCCCACGCGCTCCCATCGTGGCGCTCGATCCATTCCGCATCGCGAATCGATATGGCCTGTTTGGGATCATGACGCGCGGCCGCTACGAAATCGAATTTCAAGGATCCGATGACGGAACAAATGGACTGCGTATCCATTTCGCTTCAAGCCTCAGGAACTTGCGCAGGCGCCGGGTATCTACGCGCCATATCAGCCGCGATTCGACTGGAATCTTTGGTTCGCCTCGCTGGGGTCATGGCGGGAATATCCGATCGTGCCCAAGATTGAGGTACGCTTGCTTCGATAATGACCGCGATGTGCTGTCTCTTTCGCCGGCAATCCGTTTCCGCAGCATCCGCCGCGACAGGTTCGCGCCGTAATCTGGCAATACTGGTTTACGACCATGTCAGAGAAGCGCCAGAGTGGCCGATGGTGGCGCCGCCAATACGTCGGGCTTTATGCTCCTACCATTGAGCGCGGCGATGATGGCACAGTCCATGCCGTCGAATGGCCCACCTGGAGATCGAGAGAAGCGATTGATTCGTGTCCCGGAACATCTAACGACTGATAGTGTTTTCCGCTCGACGTTGCGGAGGAGATCGAGCTTGAGCCGCAAAGCTTGTGTGATCGGCGCCGGTCCAAACGGCCTTTCAGCCGCGATTGTGCTGGCCCAAGCGGGAATGCGAGTTGATGTCTTCGAAGCCGAGCCGCAGCCCGGAGGTGGAGCCCGCACTCTCGAACTCACGCTGCCCGGCTACCATCACGATTTCGGATCGGCCGTCCATCCACTTGCGATCGGGTCTCCTTTCTTCTCGTCGCTCTCTCTCGAAAAGCGGGGATTGAAATGGATCCACTCGCCGGCCGCCCTCGCCCATCCGCTGGATGACGGCACCGCAGTGATTCTCGAGCAAGATCTCAGCGCAGTCGATTCCTCATTAGGAGAAGACGCTAGCGCCTGGCGAAAGCTGATGTGCCCATTCTCCGAACGTTGGAATGATCTAGCCGATGCAGCGCTCCGCCCTCTCATCGCTCTACCCGCGCCATCCGTTGCTCATGGCGAAGCTCGGACTGAATTCTCTGCCTTCCGCAAGAACCTTGAGCCGACGTTTCCGCAGCGAGCGCACTCGAGCTTTGTTCGCAGGAATTGCGGCGCATTCTTTCCTTTCACTCGAGCAACCGGCAAGTTCGGCTGCCGCCGTTCTGCTCGGAGCTGCGTTACATGCGGTCGGTTGGCCGATCCCGCAAGGCGGCGCTCAGTCGATCACCGACGCGCTCTGTCGCTGTCTGTCAGAGTTCGAGATAACGGTGACCACCTCAACTCGAATTGAAAATCTCTCCGCGCTGCCGAACTATGATCTGACCCTCTGTGATGTGACACCCCGTCAACTCCTTCAACTTGCGGGCAATCGGCTGTCCGAATCGGATCGAAAAAATCTGAAACGCTATCGCCACGGCCCCGGCGTGTTCAAGGTCGATTACGCACTCCGCGACCCAATTCCCTGGACGGCGCCCGAATGTCGTCAGGCCGCGACTGTTCACTTGGGAGGAACGTTCGATGAAATCGCCGCTTCTGAGGCGACCGTGTGCAGCGGACAACACGCAGAACGTCCATTTGTCCTGCTTTCGCAGCCAACGTTGTTCGACCTTACGCGTGCTCCAGAAAACAGGCACATCGCATGGGCATACTGTCACGTGCCTAACGGCTCTACGTTCGACATGCTAAGCAGACTTGAGGATCAGATTGAACGATATGCTCCGGGATTTCGCGATTGCATCCTCAAGCGCCGCGTTTTCTCTCCTGCAGACCTCGAAGCCATGGACGCGAACCTCATCGGTGGCGATGTCAGCGGCGGCAGCCTCGACTTTCGACAGATGTTGATTCGTCCCGACGTGGCGCAACTATGCGACCTCGGCAAAAGACATTTTCATCTGCTCATCCTCAACGCCTCCGGGAGGAGGCGTGCATGGGATGTGTGGCTACCACGCTGCGAAACTAGCGATCTCCACGCTCGCGTAGCGAATAAGTGCAACACCGCGCGAAAATCCCTCACATGCGCTGTCGAACAAACCATAGCGCTAGAGAAATTAACATCCAAGCTGCGGTTGATATCAAAAGAACAACGTAGGGATGAGCGTTCTCCACGAAGCGATACATGAGCCACGCGAATCCGAGTAGCCCGATGCTTCCCATTGCAGCGCCTGTTGCGTCGATGGCCACCGCCTTTCTCGCCCTTATAGATCCATGCATTCCCAAACGCTCTTTTCTTTCCTTCTCGTGCTTTTCGAGTAGCGTCGCACCTGCGGGGAAGATTGCGGGGAACGCGAGAAAGAGTCCTCCGATGCCGGGACCAAACTTCTTAGCGATAACGCCGGCGGCAGCGGTCGCCAGTCCTCCACACAGAAATCGCACGGCCAGTTGATGCCACTTAGTTTCTTTGAGGACCGAGAGATTTAGTTTTACTTGCATCACTATTTCAACAAAGCAGTCCAAAGCCCGAACGTAACCGACGCCCACAGCCCGAGAGCTCCAAGAGTCACGGATTTCGCACCGGCTGACCGGTGGCTCATGATCCAGCTGACGAAACAGGTGTAAACAAACAAGCCGACAACGGAGGCCATCATTGATTTGGCTTCGACGCTGGTATAAGCCGCGCCGCTTTTCGAGATCGTGATGGCGATGGTCGCAAGCGCAACCGATGGCGCTGCCCCAAATAATCCGGCAAAACTCTTTGGTTTGAAAACGTCGCCCAGCATTGCGAACAGCGAGACCAAAACACCACCGATCAAGAACCGAATCAGAATTTCTTTCATATTCCGTTTCGACTCCGTGGCAGGCCTTCGGTCACGCGACACGAATCCACACGGATGTCTTTCCTCTTCGCAGTTTCCTTTGACGATTAGCTCGGGCAAGTAGTTGGCGCCAATCACAAACAGGCTTGCAACGCTAGCCACCGATATACAGCGAAGACCGGATGAGAAGTCCACCCTCGGAGCGATACAGTTGCATAGGATTAACTTATGAAACCACAAGACGATCCCCTCGACGAGCGCTCCCCCGAACTCAAAGGCGACTTGGAAGCCCAACTGGATGAACTTGGCGATGATCCGGCACAGGTCGGCATTGACAGCGCCGGTCAGTCCGGCGACGCGCAAGGACTCTCCTCGATCGAAGATGCAAGCGATACATCGGTGGAGGAGTTAGCGGAGTCGGATCAGGCACTCGAAGCCGCTATCGTCGACGGAGCAGAGGATGCCGCGGATCATCCGGAACGTCCGGTGCACACGCACCAGGAGTACGGACGCCCGGACGACGTCCCTCCGCGCAAGCGTAACGAAGAAGCCGCCTGACTCTCACGAACGACGTGGGTGCCCCTCGCTGGCAGCCCCGCACTCTCCGCTCGGCGCTGCAGAACCGCGAGCAGCAAAGCTTTCCAGCCACCGAGGTACTGCCACGATCAGTGCTGTGTCGCGACTAGGCAGCCTCTCTCGAAGCCGGACGCGCATCCACCAGCTGGGGCTTTCCATGCGCCGGCCGATGAATCTCTTGCCTCAACGTCGGTCTTCTGCCGACCGAGAATTCCGGCAGCGAGACCGCGCCCCTCTTTCTGATGGAGCGCTGAATTGCTTCCACGATTCGCACATCTGCCAGCCCTTCGACTCCGGAAGGTTCCGGTTCCTTGTCCTTCAACAATGCAATCGGAGAAGTAGGCGATCTCCGCCGCAAACTGATCCCGCTTCGGATAGATTTTTGTTTTCGTCTTTCCGCCAATCGTGATCTGATGCTTGATCGCTTCGGCATATTCGTATGCCGGATCGGCGGTGAGTGCTCCCTTTGTCCCAAGCAAGGTATAGCGGCTCATATCCGACGCTCCGAAACTGCATGTGAAGGTCGCGATCCGGTCGCTCGGGAATCGCAGGGACAGCCGACATCATTTCCTCCACCTTAGAGAATCGCTTCTCTGGCTTCGATGCCGACATCGCCACAACTTCCGCGGGCTCTGCTTGAAACAAGTACCGCGCCGCATTGATGCAGTACACGCCCATGTCATAGAGCGGTCCGCCGCCCTGCGACAAGCTCTCGGTCACGCGAACATTCTCGTCGGCTACCTGCTGTGAAAATTCAGAGGTGAAGATCCGCAAATCCCCCAGCTTTCCGCTTTTCCCCAAAGCAATGGCTTCGAGATTGCCGGCCTCGAAGTGCAGCCGGTACGCAATCATTAGTTTGGCGTGATTTTGCTGCGACGCCTCAATCATTGCCCGGCATTCTTCTTCTGTCACCGCCATCGGCTTTTCACAAAGAACATGCACCCCCGCGGCACACGCGCGAACGGCATATTCCCGGTGCAGGTGGTTGGGCACCGCCAGATAAACGGCGTCCACGTTCGATAGCGCGCGGCTGTAGTCGTCGTACGAGTAGACGTGGTCAATGCCGTATTTCTTGCCGAGTTGCTTTAGCTTCTTCTGATCATTCGAGACAAGGGCGAATAATTCGGAGTTGCCAGTGTTCTCGAATGCGGGTAGCACTGCCACCTGCGCGATGTGCCCCAATCCGACCACGGCGTAACGAATGCGTTTCTTCGATGAGCGTCCAATCATGATGAGCGTCCAATCGTGGGTTCCCCCAGCGAAAATGTGACGCCTAGTAGATGCATTTTTGATTCCAGGGTATGGTCTCGAACCGCGGCTGAACCACCCGCGTGACCCGTGCTGTTGAATGAGATTTGCGAGCTTTTCTGGGTAGACTTTCGCTGCCGTCCGTCGGGGTTTTCATATACCTCCAATCCCGACAACTTCCGTCGATTCAATCGCATCACAAGTTGGCTGGGGCGCTGCAATCCCCAATTTTCACGATTTCAGAATGAAGTAGGCCTTTGTGCTTGCTCGGAATGGGTTCGGTGTCCCAACTATGCGCTTGTCGCTCGTTGCATTTTGTTTGATCGGCGCAACGATTTCTTTTGCTCAACTTGCTCCCCGAACTCCGCAAGCTGGATACAAAGGGCAGAACGTTAGCGCGGTCTCTCTCCTGGCGAATCCGCATCGCGATCTCTCGCCGCTTTTTCCTCTTGTGACGCAAACGGCGAATACTCCTTATTCTCAGGAAAAAATCGACGCCAGCGCGGATGCTCTTAAGAAAGCCGGCAATTTCAAAGAGGTCCGCGTTGAAGTCGTCCCTGACGTAACCGGACTCCGGGTCAGTTTCTTGCTTGAGCCATCTTTCTATCTCGGAGTTCTTGAATTCCCCGGCGCGGTCAAGCGCTATTCGTACATTCGGTTGTTGCAGGTTGTGAACCTTTCCGACGAGGATCCATACGATCCGTCCCGCATCACAGTCGCTGAAAACTCACTCAAGAACTTCCTTCAAAAGAATGGGTACTTTCAGGCCTCCGTGCATTCGGAAATAGCAATCGATGACGCTCACGAGCTCGTCAACGTTTCATTCAAAGTGGATATGGGGAAGCGCGCCAAGATCGCCTCTGTCCGGATCGACGGTCCCGATCAACCAGAAAACGCAAAGCTGCTTCACTCCATGCAATCCCTGCGCGCTCGTCTCTCCGGTGCCTTGGTGAAGCCGGGCAAGCCTTACACTCCTTCACGCATCACCGCGGCCACAACGCAGATGAAGCGCGTTCTTTCCAAACAGCACCGCTTTGCCAGCAGCGTTAAGGAAAATCCTCCACAATACGACGCCGCCACCAACCGTGTAGCTGTCTCTTTCAAGGTGGAAGTTGGGCCTGTCGTCGATATCCGCACCGTAGGCGCCAAGCTCACGGTCATTCCTTTCCTCGCTGGCCGGCAAATGAAGAAGCTCATTCCTATCTATTCCGAAGGAACCGTTGACCGGGACCTGGTTGAGGAAGGTCAGCGCAATCTCGTCGACTACTTCCAAAAAAAGGGGTTCAACAACGTCAAGGTAACAACCGAGTTCCAGAGGAAGCCCGACCAGATTTCTATCGTGTACAAAATCGACCGCGGAAAAAAGCAGAAGGTCGATCGCATCAGCTTCCACGGAAATTCCAAAGTTGAGGAAGCCGAGCTTATCAGTCAGGTCGCCGTCAAGAGATCTCATATCTGGACGCACGGCAGCCTTAGCGAGAAGTTGCTGAAACGGAGTGCAGGCAATATCGAGTCGTTGTATCGCGATCGCGGCTTCGAAGATGTCAAAGTCACTTCCCGCACTTCCGCGCGCGACAATAAAGTCGACGTCGACTTCGAGGTGGTGGAAGGCCCGCAGACAGTTGTGCACGACGTTCAGGTATTAGGTAACGATCACGTCGAGTACAGCCAGCTCACGGCTCCAAAGGGCTTCCAGCTTAGGGCGGGCGCACCCTTCTCGCCACGGAAACTAGCCGAGGATCGCAATCGCATTTCAGCCACCTACCTCGATCGCGGGTATCTGAATGCCGACGTGAAGGCTCAGATTGCTCGCGATCCCGCCGATCCGCAGCATGTAAATGTCACGTACACAATTACGGAACGTCAGACCGTCCGCGTCAGTGAAGTCGTCTATCTGGGCGAGCAGCGAACCCGGCAATCGCTGATCGTGAAGACTGCCCAGCTCCCTTCGGAAACGCCTATGCGGCGAAGAAAACTGCTCGAATCAGAAAGCCAGTTGTACGATTTGGGAATTTTCGACTGGTCGAGCGTGGGACCTAGAAAGCCCATCACGGATCAGACCGACGAGATGGCGCTTGTGAAAGTTCACGAAGCCAAGCGCAACGAACTCACCTACGGCTTCGGCTTCGAGGTCTCCCATCGCGGCGGAAACATTCCTACCGGTACCGTAGCCTTGCCGGGCGGTGGGTCCATCGGACTTGGCGGCAACCAGATTGCTCCCAGCCAATCGACATTCGCCAGTCCTCGCGGTCTCGTCGAGTTCACTCGCCGCAACATGCGCGGTCTCGCCGAGACTGCAAGCGCTTCCATTCTTCTCTCGCGGCTCGATCAGAAAGCTCTCACCAGCTACAACCAACCACATTTCATCGGATCAAATTGGCAGTCTCTGACCAGTTTTTCTTTGCAACGGAACAGCGAGAATCCTCTCTTCACTGCAACTCTTGGCGACCTGTCGTTCCAGGTTGAACGTCAGATCAGCAGGAAGAGCAATACGCGCCTGCAGCTTCGCTACGACTTCAATAAAACGGCGCTTTCGCACTTGCTTGTTCCCGACCTCGTTCTGGATCGCGATCGCAGCGTGCGCCTGTCGACACTCTCGGCCACGATTATCCGCGATACGAGAGATAAGCCGTTGGATGCCCATCGCGGAATGTTCTCGACGGTAGACTTCAGTCTCACTCCCACAGGTCTTGGCTCCAGCGCGAACTTCGCAAAGCTTTTTGGACAGTACGCGTTTTACAAGCCGGTTCATTCCATGGTCTTCGCCAACAGCATCCGCCTGGGATTGGCCTCGCCCTTTGCAGGCAGTTTCGTGCCCACTAGCCAGCTCTTCTTTTCCGGAGGCGGCACTACGCTGCGCAGCTTCCCCATCAACGAGGCCGGGCCTCAGCGGCTGGTACCTTTCTGCAATGTGTTGCAGGACCAGTCTGGGTGCGTCAATGTGACTGTACCTGTCGGGGGACGGCAGCTTTTCATCCTTAATTCTGAATTGCGCTTTCCGACTCACATCAATAAAGCGCTCGGCGCAGTCATCTTCTACGACGGCGGAAATGTTTATAGCGCCATCAATTTTCGCAATTTTGTCGACAATTACACCAACACTATAGGGATCGGCCTGCGTTATGCGACACCGATTGGGCCGGTCCGCATTGACCTGGGACGCAATCTGAATCCGGTTCCCGGGATTAATCCCACGCAGTACTACATCACTGTCGGTCAGGCCTTCTGAGGTCGTTATGAAATGGAAACGGATTATCGGATGGATGTTTGCGGGATTGGCCGCCCTATTAATCATTGCAGCGGTCGGCGGATACCTGTACCTGAAGACGAGCAGCTTCCAACGCTTCGCCATCAACGAGATCGTCGATAAGGCCAACTCCGCGACTGGCGGCCGGACCGAAATCGGCGGATTCGATCTCAATCTCGGTGCCTTAACAGCCCACCTTTACAACATCACCGTACACGGTACCGAGCTCTCCGATCAGCCACCCTTGCTACACGCCGACAAGCTGACCGTAAGTCTGAGGATCATCTCGGCTCTGCACCGAAAGGTAACGCTCCGCGAGACTGCTCATCGAGCATCCCGTCGTTCACCTTCTCGTGACCGCCGACGGCAAAAACAACTTGCCCGTCGCTCCTCCAAGTCAGAACACCGGCAGCAGCACCAGTGTGTTTCGATCTCGGCGTCGAGCACGCCCAGTTGATCAACGGCGAGGTGAACTACAACGATCGAAAAACTCCGCTTAGCAGCTGATCTCTACGAACTCGGCACCGACATTCATTTCGATTCTCTCGCCAAGCGCTACGCAGGTGAACTGTCTTATAAAAATGGGCATCTTCAATATGCTGACTACTCGCCACTTCCGCACAATCTGAATCTGAACTTCAGCGCGACTCCGAACGGGATGGAAGTGCAGCCCGCCGTCCTTCAGATCGGCTCGTCTGACGTGACACTGCGAGCGCGGCTTTCGAACTATGCGAATCCCGTAGCAGAAGGTGACTATCAGATACGCATCCACACTCAAGACTTTGCGGCGCTCTCTCCTTCGGTGAAGCCGGCGGGCGATGTCTCGCTGAGCGGCAAACTTCGTTACCAGCCATCTGGCAATCGAGCCTGCCCTTCGAGCAGTCTCTATCGACGGTCAGATCGCCAGCAGCACGCTACTCGCCGTCGCATCCGGCCGAACGGGTTGACGTCAAGAACCTGCGCGGGAATTACCGCCTCGCAAATGGCAATCTCGATGTGACGAATCTGAGTCTGGAATCCTTCGGCGGAAAACTGAGCGCCGAAGCGAAAATGCAGCACCTGGATACGACGCCGGAATCGAGTGTCCAAGCCACTCTCGATGGGATCTCGCTCAGAGAGCTGCAGCGGGCCGCCGGCAATCAACAAATTCCCGGAGCCGCACTCTCCGGAAGTCTCCGCGGCAAAGCCGATGCCGCCTGGAAGGGATCGATCGAGTAACTTACGGGCGCACTCCGACCTTTTCGTTCAAGCCGTCGCGAGCAGTCGCGCGAACCCATCGGCGAAAGACGTTCCAGTGAACGGAGCCATTCACGCTACCTACGATGGCGGACGTCAGACCGTGGAATTGCGCGACACTTCGATCCAGATGTCGTCCGCCGAAGCTCACTGCGCAAGGCACCGTCAGCAACAACTCCAGTCTTCAGCTTCAGGTAGTCGCCAGCGATCTGCATCAGCTCGTCTCGCTTGCCTCCTCTTTCGGCTCATCGCAAACGCCGCCGCCTTCCGTCTCCGGGTCTGCGACAGTGAATGCCATCGTGCGCGGATCGATGCAGAAACCCAACATCACTGCGCAACTCGAAGCGAAGAATCTTGAGGTCGAAGGCAGCGAGTGGAAGACGGCCAGCGTAGCGATGCAAGCGAACCCGTCTGGCGTCAATGTGACTAGCGCCTCTCTCGTTAATGCTCGTCAGGGGCGCGCGGATCTCACCGCGAACGTCGCGCTGAAGAACTGGGCGTACCACCCTGCCAACCCTATCCAGGCTCATCTTGATGCTCAGAATTTGAGCATCGGTGATCTGCTTACGCTCGCCAAGCAAAATCTTCCGGTCAGCGGCAATCTCTCCTCGAAGATCGATTTCAAGGGATCCCAGCTTCAACCTTCCGGCTCAGGCTCCGCGCAGATCGCCAACGCGCGTGCCTATGGCGAGCCCATTCAAGATTTCTCCGCAAAGTTCCACACTGAAAACGACACAATCGTTTCCACGTTGCGCGTTGCGGCTCCGGCGGGCGCCATCGATGCCGATGTTTCATTCACGCCCAAAACAAAGGCTTACAAAGCAAAGGTGAATGCGCCGGCTCTGGTCTTGCAAAAACTCCGCACATTGCAGCAGAAGAATCTTGGCATCGACGGTACGGTCAGCTTCAATGCGAATGGTGAAGGGACAATCGACAATCCCCAGTTAGTCGCGTCCTTGCAACTCCCACAGCTCTCCGTTCGCGACAAGTCCATTTCGAATCTCAAAGCAGATGTGAAAGTCGCGGAACACGTCGCCAATCTGAATGTCGATTCGCAAGTTTCAGAAGCCTCGATCCACGCTCGCGGAACGGTTAATCTCGACCGGTGACTACCAGACCGACGCGGCAATCGACACCGGTGCTATTCCTTTTGCTCCGCTGATCGCCGCCTACGCCCCCAGCGTCCCACCCGAACTCAACGGACAATCTGAATTGCATGCCACATTGAAGGGCCCGTTGAAAGACAAGACGAAGCTTGAAGCGCACGTTACTATCCCGACATTGAAAGCGACCTACCGCACACTCGAGATCGGCATTGCGCAACCGATACGCGCCGACTACGCAGACTCCGTCGTCAACTTGCAGCCCGCCGAGATTCGTGGGACCGGCACATCTCTGCGCGCACAGGGCCGAATTCCTATCGGTGGATCATCCGCTCCCACCCTTACAGCGCAGGGTTCGGTAGACGTTCGTATTCTGCAGATTTTCGCTCCTACGCTCGCCAGTTCCGGGAATGTCGCTCTCGACGTCCATTCGTCCGGGATCCAACATCGACGGTCAACTCAATTTCCACAATGTCTCGTTAATTCCTGAAGACGCCCCGGTCGGCATCGATAAACTGAATGGAACCGTCGACATCGGCGACAATCGTCTGGAGTCTCTCAAGATGACGGCCCAGATCGGCGGCGGTCCCATCACCGTTGGCGGATCCATTACCTACAAGCCCAGCATCGAGTTCAACCTCGCCTTGCAGGGACAGTCGATGCGTCTCCGGTATCCCGACGGCCTCCGCTCGCTGCTAGATGCCAATCTCACCTTTGCCGGTAACGCCCAGGATTCCGCTCTCAGCGGCCGCGTGCTTCTCGACAATCTGTCCTTTACTCCCGACTTTGATCTGTCAAAATTCGCGGATCAATTTAGTACCGGCAGCACCTATTCGCAGCCAGGGTTCGCAGACACGATCAAGCTCGCGATCAATGCGCAAACGCAATCCGGACTCAACGCCGTCAGTTCCCAGATCAGCATCGCTGGACAAGTGGCGCTGCAAGTCGGCGGAACCGCCGCCAATCCCGTAATCACCGGACGCACCACGCTCACCTCAGGCGAACTGTTTTATCGCAACGTTCGCTACCAGCTGCAGCGCGGCGTCATCACCTTCGACAACCCGAACGAAACTCATCCGGTAATGAACGTCTCGGTCGCCACGACTATCGAGCAGTACAACCTGACGCTGACCATGCGGGGACCGCTCGACAAGCTCACCACCGCATACGTCTCGGATCCTCCCTTACCGACAGCGGACATCATCAATCTCGTGGCGCGAGGGAAAACGACAGAGGAACAAGCTGCCAGCAGCCAGAGTACCGACTCAATGATCGCCTCTCAGGTTGCCGGACAAGTGGCAGGCAGCGTGCAAAAACTCGCGGGACTTTCGGGTCTGCAGATCGATCCAACTCTGGGTGGCAACCAGAATCCTTCGGCTCGTGTAGCCATTCAGCAGCGCGTCACGAAGAATCTTTTGTTCTCGTTCTCTACCGATGTGTCGGAGCCCGGTAGCGAGGTTGTGCAAGGGGAATATCAGATCAACAAGCGCTGGTCCGTGAGTGTGCAGCGCGATCAACTGGGCGGAATTTCAATCGATGGCCGCTATCACAAGCAATTTTGATCGGGCGTCATTCGCGGCGAGGAGAGCTTCAGGAAACGATAGTGACAATCTCCAGGTCTTCCGGTTTGCTCTCGCAGTGAACGAGTACCGAATCGCCCCGGCGCTCAAGCAGCAAATCCGCCGACGACTTCCCGCAGCGTAGATTGCGGATGGAAAGCTGCGGAATTCCTTCCGGAAGAAATGGCCCGTCGAAGATGATTCGTCCCCGTTCGGCCTGCACCGTGATACCTAAACAAGCTTCTAGAATCAGAAATGGCGCGGCAGCCGCCCACGCTTGTGGCGAGCACGCCACCGGATACAGAGTCGGGCCTTCCGTCGGACGCCTTTTCAACCCGCAAAACAACTCCGGCAATCGATGAAGTTCTACTTCATCGCTTAAGTCGAGTAGGGCAAGGAGTATCTGTCCCGCCATCTGCCGGAATCCGAACTTCGCCATGCCGCTTGCGATCACCGAATTATCGTGTGGCCACACCGATCCGTTGTGGTACGACAATGGGTTATATCGCGATTCAGTGGTCGCCACGGTTCGGATGCCCCATCCCGTGAAGAAATCTGCCGCCATCAGAGTCTCTGCGACCCGCCGTGCGCGTTCCTGGGAAGCGATCCCCGTAAACAGACAGTGTCCCGCGTTCGATGTGCGCACCTTGCAGGCGGCCTTGTGGCCATCAAGCGCCAAGGCGTACATCCCTAGATCGTTGCTCCAGAATTTTTCCTCGAACGATGTGCGCAGATTCTCCGCCTGTAGCTCCAACTCACAGCAATGATCCACGTTTCCCAAAACGCGCGTTAGTTTCGCGGCCGCAATCTTTGCCGCATAAACGTAACCTTGCACCTCGCATAAAGCGATTGGAGGATCTGCAATCTTACCGTTCGCATGGAAGACCGAATCGTTCGAATCCTTCCATCCCTGTTGCACCAGGCCTTTACCCGAATGGCGTGAGTACTCCACGAACCCGTCGCCGTCGACGTCGCCGTATTCATCGATCCAGTGCAGTGCGCGCTCAATGTGGGGCCATAATTTTTTCAGGAACACGCGGTCGCCGGTGCGGTCGAAATATGCTCCCGCTAGCATCACGAACAGTGGAGTCGCATCCACGCTGCCGTAGTACTTGCCGAAAGGAACTTCGCCGAGCGCGGCCATTTCACTGCGACGCATCTCGTGCAAGATTTTTCCCGGCTCCGAGTCCGCCACTGGGTCGGACGACTCCGCCTGCGTCGACGCCAGAAACTCAAGCACTCCCTTGGCAATCTCTGGATTCAGCCACAGAGTTTGCAGCGCCGTGATGATGCCGTCCCGTCCGAAGACCGTGCTGAACCACGGCACGCCGGCATACGGATACCCGGTCTCAGGATTCCCCGCAATCATCATCTCCAAGTCCGAGAGCGATCTTGCAATCCAATCACTGAATCTCGAATTCGAACTTGTGATCTGCGGAAACCCCTTCGCCAGTCCCGCCAGTTCAAATCGCGCCGACGATAACGCTTCGCCGTAACCCAAAAACTTATGAGCGCGCGGGCGATCGCACGAAAATTCCAACTGCAGCGTCATGCTCTCCTTCGGGCGGAGGCTCACCTCAAATTCGAACCCTGTCTCAGATTTGTGAATCGGGGCTGTATCACTCTCAATGAGTGTCTCGCGTACCACGTGATCCAGTCCTTCATAGCAAAGGGTGACTGAGTTGTTGCCAAGTTCAGTTTCCAGGCGGCGCCCCTTTTTTGCGCGCTCCGTTCCCCGAACTTCAAAAATGTCGGCGAAATCTGCATCAAATCCGATGCTTACCGGGATCTCCAGATCATCGAGCCCGTGATTGACGAAGTTCAGTTTTTCGAAACAGGAATCGCGCCACAGAAATCTCGATCGCACCAGGTGCAGGACACCGCGATTGATCGCGATCGAATCCTCGCGAAATACGTCGAGGTTCGCCACGTCTGCCGTAAATAAAAAATTGTTGGTAGCTACCGTCGAACTCAGCAGCAGAGGTCGTGCATGCCAAAGGTCGAGTGACAGAGCCGAGAGATAGCGCATGCCGTCATAGAACAGGCCTTCCTCGCCCATGCCGGACGTCTGCACGTCCCCGAGCCGGTCAAACACGAAGAATATCTTTCCGTACTTGAGAACCCGGGCTCGATCGTCCGCCCGGGAGGCGGTGGTCGCTATGTAGTACTGGGCGTTTGCGATTCCACTTCCATCCAATTCAACACTCCCTCTTCGACCGATATCGAGGCCGAGTTTGGATGAACAAGTTTTTGATAAATCTTAAGATAGTTTGCCGCCATACTCGCATCCGTAAAGTTAAGATCGAAGTGGCTGCGGCATTTCGAGCGATCGATCTCGTCGATCCTCTTGACCGCTTCCACTGCCTCTTCGACGTTGTGAACCAGAAATCCTGCGACTCCATTCGGAATGATTTCAGGTACTGAGCCTAAAGGGTAAGCGATCACCGGCGTTCCGCATGCCAGCGACTCGATCATGACCAGTCCGAAAGGTTCAGGCCAGTTGATTGGGAACAACAGCGCCGCGGCGTTCCCCAGGAATTCCTGCTTTTCGGAGTTTCCAATCTCCCCCACAAACTCAATAAGAGGATGATCCATTTGGTGTCTTACTTTACTCTCGTAATATGCCTGATCCGCGCGGTCGATCTTCGCCGCGATTTTCAATTTCATGCCCGAGCGTATCGCGATCTCGATCGCGTGATCTACTCCCTTTTCTGGCGAAACGCGGCCTAGAAATGCTAGGTAGTCGCCCTTCCGGTCATCCAGCGCTAGCGTGCTCGCAGGCATCCCATGCGGCACTGTACCTACCCAGTTGACCCACCCAAGGGGCTCTCGCTGAGCGTCGGAAATCGAAACCAGCGGAACATTGCGGTACTCCTTGTACAGGGGCACCAGGTCGGGGATATCAAGCCGGCCGTGCAGCGTCGTTAAGCAGGGAACACTCTCGATTCGGCTGCGTGAAAAATGCAAATAGTCGATGTGGAAATGAATGAGGTCGAACTCTTTCGCATGACTGAATACCTCTTCGACCATCAGAACATGATGTGCCAGAGGATCGACGCAGTTGGAGTCCAGTCGAAGTGCCTTTTTTGACGCCGCGATCAAATGCGCGTTCGTGACCGAATCTCCGCTGGCAAATAGAGTGACCTGATGCCCCAGAGAGACCAGTTTTTCCGTTAGCCACGAAACAACCCTTTCAGTGCCTCCGTAATACCGGGGTGGAACGCTTTCATGAAGTGGCGCAACTTGTGCTATCCGCATTCAATTGGGGCTCCTCTCTAAAATACTCCTTGCGGCATACGCATGGAGTTTTCAGCATTGTTGAAAGTGGCTGCTTCGAACGGAGCCGCCTGCAAGCGCAACTGCCCCTGCAACCTCGGTTTGTTTGAGATGTTTTTTATGGCATTCTGGTTGGCGGTCCAAGAAATCATCCTGCTGTGGATCGTCCGCAACCCGTTGTTCCCGCTGCGCACCCAAGCTTTGCGATCGCACTAATGGCAAAGGTTCAGCAAGATATAGGAGCGAAGTCGTATCGAATGGCCTCAGAAAGTAAAAATTCAAGCCGCACTACCAAAGCGAATGGCGAGCGTCTGGGCTTCCCCGCCGTGCTGTTCGATCTCGACGGAACGCTCATTGATAGCAATTACCATCATGTGATCGCATGGGAACGGGCTCTTCGCTCCGCACAAATTGTTATTCCGGCCTGGAAGTTGCACCGCCGCGTCGGTATGAGCGGCAAATCGTTTTTGCCCGAACTGCTTCGCGAAACTGTCCGCGGTCGGAAGAAAATAAACGTGGAGAAACTCGAGAAGGTGCATGATGCTCTCTTCAACCGAGAGATTCGCGCCCTCTCGCCCTTGCCCGGCGCGAATGATTTACTAAGGCACCTTTCCAGGCACGACATTCAGATCGCAATCGCAACCACGGGAGGCCGCGCAGCGACGATGCGATTGCTTCAACTCTTAAAAATTCCATCGCGGATGGAAATCGTCACTGGCGATGATGTCGAGAAGGCCAAGCCGTCGCCCGATATCTTCGTCACGGCCGCGCAGCGTTTGAATGTTCCCATTCAGGATTGCATCGTGGTCGGCGACAGCGCATGGGATCTTCTTGCGGCCGGCCGAAAGAGTGCCCTGGGCGTAGGCATCCTCTCCGGAGGCTACGGACAGGAAGAACTCGAACGTGCCGGCGCCTTCCGCATCTACTCCGATCCTGCCGACATGCTGCTTCATCTGGAACAACTCGGCTTGCCCGGCAAGACTATCTCGTAGTAGACCGCCCTCGTACGGTGAGAGCCGTATTGAGGTGGGTGGACAGATTTTCCTAAAGTAAAGCTAATTGCCAGGTGTTCGCCGCTTTGTTTGCATTTCCAGCCGTTCCCGCTAGCCGCTGGTTCATTTCTCCGCAGAAAAGGTCGAGGTCTCGAAGGTATGAGTTCGTTCTCCGTGCTCCTGTGTGTTCATAAAGCTATTTGTAAGTGGACATCGTTGATCATGATTACCTCGCTCGTCGCGGCATCGGTCGCCTGTGGCAACAGCAATTCCAGCATGAGCACTCCATCCACCCCGCCCCCGCCTGCGCAGCCAACATATCCATCAACGCCGCCGGTTCCCATCACATGGTCTCCGCAAACAAGTCCGCTTCCGGCGCCGCCCGCGCAGGTGCCTCCACCCATCGGATCGAATGATTTCCCACTCACCGTCACCAGCCCCAGCGAAGGCGTCAGCAGTACGTCGCCCCTCCATGTAGTCGCGTCCGCTTCCCCAACCAATCCCATCTTCTTCATGCGCGTTTACGTCGATCAACTCGCCGTCTACTTCACCTTCACGAATTCGATCGACACGCAGATCTTCGTCGGCCCGGGACAGCACGCAATTGAAGTCATGGCCGAAGACAATCAGGGATACATATCGGCGACGATCACAAACGTAACCGTCAGCACTCAATCTTCGACCACGATCAGTTCTATTGAGGAAATGCCTGGATGGCAGTCATGCTCGGCTACCTTCCCGGCCGGCTCTGGGCGCGATGGACAAATCTGCGCCGCTGGCCTGGGAACTGCTGATTCGACTATCGTCCAGAACCAGACCGCGCCCGCGCTTGAAGGCAGCTCCGCCAAGTTCACCATGGGCGGCCCCACGCCGTACTCCAACATGCTTTACTTCAATGCGATCGCGGGTGGAAACAATGTGAGCCACTTCACGTATGACCTCTACTTCTACATCGACAATCCCAACGCCTCACAGGCCCTAGAGTTCGACATCAATCAAACGTATGGCGGGAAACGCTGGGTCTGGGGATCGGAGTGCAATTTCAATGGCTCAGGCAAATGGGATATATGGGACGACGTCAATGGATGGAAACCTACCGTCATTCCCTGTACACCATTCCCCGCGAACACGTGGACACATGTCGTGTGGGATGTCGAGCGCGTCGGCGATCAGGTCCATTACATCAGCTTGACGGTCGGCGACCAGACTTACAACGTCGATACCTACTACCCCAATCAGCCCGACTGGACACTGGAAGAGATCGACGTCGCCTTTCAGATGGATGGCAATTCACAACAGGAGCCCTATAACGTCTGGCTCGATAAAGTCAGCCTAACGGCGCAATGAGACCGCTGCTACGGACGCCGCATAACGCTTCCGATCACGCGATCTAGCTCTACAGCAACTCGGAAATTGTCATACAGAAAATCTTCTATCCCCGCCGGGGGGTGACGAATACTAGTCTTTCCAAAGGAGGTCCGCATGCCCGACAAAGAAACTATAGAACGCGCTCGTGAAGATAAGCGGGAAGGCAAGTCTCCCAGTACCCAAGCTGGAGAATTCGTACGCGAAGAAATCCACCACATCCGCGAAGGTAAGCATGGAGCGGCCTCGACCAAGCAGGCCGTCGCCATTGGACTGTCGAAAGCTCGCCGCGCCGGGGTGAAACTTCAAGCTCCGAGCAAAGGTAAGACCTCAAAGGACACAGCTAAAAAAGCGGACCGTGATTATCGAGTGGGCCATAGCCATACCAAAACTAAACCTTCGGCAACGCGCTCCCGCGCTACCAGTCGTGCGCTCAAAAAGAAGGGCCATTCCGCTGCCTCGACCTCCGCTCTTTCTCAACAGGGCCGGACGGCCGCGCGTAAGCGAAGCGCGAGCGAGCGTCACGACTCCGCAATGAAGGCCAGCCGGACCCGGAAGGCCAGCTAATTTCGGAGATAACCCCATGATTCGAAAATTAAAATCAGGACAGTATCGCCTCTACTCACGCAAGAAAGACGCGAAGACGGGGAAGCGGCGCAACCTCGGAACCTTCGGAAGCCGCCGGGCAGCAGAATCCCATGAAAAAGCAGTCCAATACTTCAAACACCACTAGCCGCAGAACGAAGCCGGCTGGATCAAGTTCCCGGCGCTGGGTGGCCAAGGTCAAAACGGACTCGACCCACCCTCCCGCCGGACTTTTTACAAAGGATGCGGCGACAATCGCTCGTACTCTCGCCTCCAAGCGTGTCTCTCCGAAAGGCCCTGCCTCCGGCATGCGCATGCTCAATTACTTCATGAATCGCGCCGGACGCGGCCTCACGGCCAAGCGTCGTTCGCAGCTTCAAAAAGCAAAAGATATCCTCTCCAAACGCATCGCCAAGCTAAAAGAAGCAAACGCGCCGAAGTCCGCCTAGTCCCAGTTGCCCTCATTTCGCGAGGCGCAATACTAGTCTCCGAGTTTTTCCCGGAGGCTTAGCACTCCTGTGTCCCTATAACAGGCTTTTCTCTTTGACACTCAGGTGAACGCTGTATAGAGTTGACTAACTCCGCTCAACGTTCCGCTAACTCCCGTGATCGCTTAGGGATGGCGGCCGTGTAAGACCCAATAGGTATTCCGCAGGTTTGGCCGCAGGAATATCCGCGTTTCCAGGCCCTTAATGGGTCTCAATCAAAATTCAGCCTGGAGAACTGTTTACGATCATGAAGCCTTCCTACTTCGCAATGGCCATCTTTTCTTGCCTCGTCTGCGCAGCTCCTGCCTTCGCCGGTGTCACCGTCACGAGCCCCACGAGTAATAGCACCGTCGGCTCCTCAGTTAAATTCGTCGCCACCGCGACGGCTTCCGGCTGTTCCAAGGGCGTCGCTTCGATGGGGATCTACCCGCAGCCCTTTCAACTCGCCTATGTTGTGAGCGGAGCCAGCCTCAACACCAACCTGAATTTCAACCCGGGCACCTACGCCGTGGTTGTTCAGGAGTGGGACTATTGTGGCGGCGCTTCCACCAAGACGGTCAATATCACCGTAAACTCTTCCGGCAAGACCGGCGTATTCGTGACTGCACCAGGCAGCAACAGCTCGGTCGGCTCCCCGGTGAATTTCTCGGCTACAGCAACCACGAGCTGCTCGTTGGGCGTAGCGTCTATGGGAATTTATACCGCTCCCTCGCAGCTGGCCTATGTAGTAAACGGCGCCAGCTTGAACACCAACCTCACTCTGGGTCCGGGGACCTACAACACCACGATTCAGGAATGGGACAAATGCGGAGGGTCATCCACCGCCCCGGTCACTGTCACCGTGAGTTCCTCCGGTAAGACTTTCACCAATCTCCACAGTAGCGGAGGATGGAATGGCTATGCGCAACAGCCTCCAACCTATGCTGACTGCCAGGGCTGCACTCCCAGTGGACCCGGCACCACTTGGGCTATGTATCAGAAAGTGAAGTCGCCCACCATGTCCGGGAGCTCGACGCAGTTCAACATCGGCGGCAATATGAACTACTCGGATGTTCTCTGGAACAATCACCTCATCGGCGATCTCTCATCGCAGGGTCTTCCCGATTCCGGTCACACCCTCGTGCCCACGCTCCACAACTTTACCTACGATATTTATTTCTGGGGAAGCAATCTCGGAGCCTCTCAAGCGCTCGAGTTCGATATCAACCAGTTCTTCGACGGACTCGGCTTCACTTGGGGACACGAATGCCGTATCGCCGGTGGGAACGAATGGGATATATGGGATAACGTTAAGAAGAAATGGACTGGAACCGGAATCGCCTGCAATCCGCTTGAGAATGCTTGGAATCACCTTGTGATCCAGGTAGCGCGCACCTCCAGCAATCAATTGCAGTACCAGTCCATCACCCTAAATGGAGTGACGCATACCCTAAACTGGACCTACGCTCCCTACTCGGCTCCCGGATGGTATGGCGTGACCATCAACTACCAGATGGACGGCAATTACCAACAGTCCGACTACACGGTGTTCGTAGACAAATTGAATTTCACCTACCAGTGAGGTGAATGGTTGCTCCGCTCACGGCCTCGTTGACAAAAGTTGCGCGTCAACGAGGCCGTTCCACGTTTTCCGGGAACCGTCGAAGTGCGACGGACTGTGCTACCGCTTCGTCGTCTTGCAGGAAGACTCCATATCCTGCACAACCGCGATTTGTCCGTTCACTCCTTGCGGCGTGATTCCTCCCCCCACACCTTCACTGCCCACGCAGCCCGAGATGCGGGTCAGCGAATATGGCGACCGCAGTCCCGAGTAGAAGATCGCCCCTTGGGCTGCGGAGTTATTCAGCCCGTTGTCACAGAGCCATCCCGAAATTCCAGTACGGAAGCTGAGCGACACCCCCGGCTGCACGATCGATTGTTCCAGCCATGACTGGTTTGCAGTCTGCGGCGTTGGCGTCCGCGTCTGGCAATTCTGGCCCGTGTAGTGGCTGATCGTCGTGATGAATTGATTCACGTACTGCGGACCGTTCATATAAGGAGCGCCATTCGTGGGGACAACGGTGATCGGCGGTGCGTCGGGTGTTTCACACCCCTTCTCCAGATCGGACATCACCGGCCCTGACACCAGTTCGACGTGATTGAGTTGATCGATTCCGTACTCGGTCATCGAATAAGCCAACGCGGAACTGCCCGCGCTGTGACCCTGTGCGCAGAAGGCGCCCTTCGCCGTCTGCGACAGATAGTTGATCAGCGTGGCCGGGCGGCATGCACCCGCCAGGATATTCGGCGTCTGTCCAGTCGACTCCCATCCCGGTGCATCCCACATCGTATCGATCACCGTGTATCCATCTTTGTAGTAGTCGCTGGCAAAGCCTCCTCCCAGCGGCCGCGTGCCGTTCGACCCGGCGAAAAGAACAATGGTCCCCTTCGACCCCGCAGGCGCTTTGGTGCCGATCGTCACGCCAGCATCCAACGTGTTCGCGCAGCTCTGTATGGTCAGGTGCTGACACGACGAGCCCGACGCGAATCCTGACGGACATGCAACCGGTTGGATGTCAGTGACGCGCCCCAATTGATTTTGCGCAAACGAGGCTGTGGTCAGAAAAACAATTACCGTAACTAGCCATTTCATAGCACGTTCCTTTATTTGATTTGCGGACACGCTTCCCTTCGAAGCCCTGCTGCCGAAATTGCGCGACAGCTCTGCGGGCTCCGCACGAGGAAGCTTGATTAGCCGAAGTGAGCGCTGACGCCGGCATCAGAGCCGGCAGAGAGTTACGGATCGCGTTGCGGACCGAGCGCCTTGGGCGCTATCCAGCGGACCAGTAACACACTCTTTCAAAGATCGTTCCGGGCTCAGCGCGCTGTTGGTACGACGGTTGCCCGGAGTTTTCCCATCAGTTCGAAGCGATAGAACGCTGACTTAACCCACCATCCAGCCGCCATCGCTTCCAGGTCGTCGTTGGAACAGATGCGTGATCACTCGTTCGCGTTAGTAGTCGAAAGTTCATCTAGAAATCACGTATTCGCAGGTTATTGAAAGGAAAGAACTACTCAGAAGGGCAACTCGTCTTCCGGATTTGAAGACCAGCATCCGGAAGACGAATCCCTTGCCCGCAAAAAAGGCTAGTGTCGGGCGATGCAGGAAAGTTCCATATCCTGCTCGACCGCCATCTGTCCTTTCACCGCTTGCGGAGTGTTTCCCTGCTGGACGCCCTCGCTTCCCATGCACCCGGATACGCGAGTCAGAGAGTACGGAGATTGCAGCGACGAATAGAAGATCGCGCCCTGCGCCGCGGAATTGTTCAGTCCGTTGTCGCATACCCATCCCGAAATACCAGTATTGGGAAAATTCAACACCGCGCCCGGCTGCACGATCGACTGCGCTAGCCATTCCGCATTCTGCGTCTCTGTAGTGGTGCCCGACGGACGGCAGGCCTGGCCCGTATAGTGACTTACGGCAGCGACGAACTGGTTTACATACTGAGGGCCGTTAGTAAATACCGGGCCGTTGCTGGGCACAATCGTGACCGGGGGCGCGAGCGGCGTTTCGCAGCCCTGCTGCAGATCCGACATCACCGGCCCTGACAGCAGTTCCACATGATCGAGCCTGTCGATGCCATAGTGCGACATCGAGTACGCCAGCGCGGAACTCCCGGCACTGTGCCCTTGTCCGCAGAAGGCTCCCTTCACGCTCTGCGAAAGATAGCTCAACAACGTCGCCGGACGGCATGCTCCGGCGAGTATGCTCGCCGTTTGTCCTGTGCCCTCCCAGCCCGGCGGATCCCACATCGTATCGATCACCGTGAATCCATACTTGGAATAATCTCTGACGAAAGGTCCGCTCATCGGCCGCGTTCCGTTTGATCCGTTGAACAGCACGATCGTTCCCTTTGACGCCGGCGCCGTCTTCGTTCCAATCGTCACGCCCGTGTCATTTGTGTTGGCACAGCTTGCGATCGTCAGGTGCTGGCAGGATGAGCCTGTTGCAAATCCCGAAGGACACGCGACCGTTTGAATGTTTGTAACTTTGCCGAGCGGATTTTGGGCTACCGACAGCGTAGATAAAAATGCAGAAAGAATGATCAACCACTTCATGACTTGTTTTCCCTTTTTGCCGGCGCCTCCTCTTCGATAGAAGTCTCAGTCGTCCGGAATATTTCGTAACTGGCCCGTGGTTTACAGGATTCCAAAAAACTCCTGCTCATCTCCGTAAGCCGGAGCACGACTTTGCGTGTGTTCCCTCACAGTTGTTCGTCTGAACATCAATGCTCTGCAGAAAAGAAAAGCCCTTCTGGAATCCGGCTGATCCCCCGTCCGCTACTCCGTCCAGGCTTTTCTCCTGCCTATCGGTAAGACACTCCTTCATCTGGCGCTGGAACACATTTCGCTCGGCTGGCTCTTAAGGCGCGTCGATCGCATTGGCCGGCCCTTCTACGGTCAGGCCGGCCCATTCGAACAGATCGGCACCACGATCCAGCTGTGGCGCGACGTCTCGGGGGTCCGTCATCAGTCTCTTAACTGATTGATTTCACTAGACATGGAATAGCCGGGCCAGCCTGGGCAACGCGTGGGCGGTTCCATGCAACTAACAAATTAGTTGACCTTTTTCCCATTGCTTCGTCTCTTGAATAGCAAGGAGGATCCGTGGCCCGCAGCAAGTCCGCAACCCTGACCGAAGCCGAGTTGCGCATCATGAATGTTCTTTGGGACCGCGGTTCGTCCACGGTGCACGAAGTTCTCCAGGCCCTGCCCGCACAGCCTGCGCTGGCCTACAACTCCGTGCTGACCATTGTTCGCATTCTGGAAAAAAAGGGTTACGTCCAGCACGAGAAAGACAAGCGCGCTCATGTTTACACGCCCAGCGTCGATCGCAAGGATGCATCGCGCTTCGAAGTTCGCCACCTCGTCAGCCGATTTTTTGGGAACTCCGACGAACTGCTGGTGCTGAATATTTTGGAAGAGAAAAGCATTGATCCCGATGAGTTGCAGCGGCTGCGGGATCTTCTGGACAGGACAAAGTAACTGACTCGATGACACCCGAACTCCAAACGATCGCACAATATTCGACGCTTCGAATTGTCGACTCGCTCGCCGAGGGAACTCTGGTCGCAGCCTTCGCCGCGATCATGTACCGCCTCGCCCGTCGCCAAAGTGCGGGTATGCGATTCGCGATCTGGTTTTCAGCTCTCATCGCCATCGCCGCTCTACCGCTCGTTGGAAGTCTTTCTCTGCAGACCAGCGGCCCTGGAGTCATTCATCGTGCGGCGTTCATATTGCCGGATTCCTGGGCTCTCTATGTGTTCTAGCCTGGGCCCTGATCTCGGGATACTTCCTGCTCCGTTTGGCTCGCGCCGTCTGGCATCTTCACGCTCTTCGCAAAGAGTGCACGCCGCTCCGCCAGTCTGAATTGCCGGAGGTTCTGCAGGAAACTTTGCGTCGCACGAAGCTCTCTCGAAAAGTTGAGATCTGCACGTCACAGCAGGTGCGCGTTCCTACCGCGCTGGGACTAGTGCAGCCTGCGATCGTCATCCCGGAGTGGGCGATGCGAGAGCTTTCACCCACTGACTTGAATCAGATTCTGCTGCACGAGCTTGCTCACCTGTACCGTTGGGACGACTGGACCAACCTCGCGCAGCAACTTGTGCGGGCGCTTTTCTTCTTCCACCCCGCAGTTTGGTGGATCGAGAACAAGGCCGCACTGGAGCGGGAGATCGCATGCGATGATGCCGTGGTCGCCGAAACTGCGAGCCCGCGAGCCTATGCCGAATGCCTGGCGCATCTCGCCGAGCGCAGTTTCGTTCAGCGCAGCCTTGCATTGGCTCAGGCCGCTGTCGGAAAACTTCGGCAAACGACCTCGCGCGTCGCCGAGATTCTCGACGTGAACCGGCCAAGAGCAAATCCCCGCGGATGGAAACCTGC
This sequence comes from uncultured Acidobacteriota bacterium, assembly GCA_963712365.1. Classification (GTDB taxonomy): domain Bacteria; phylum Acidobacteriota; class Terriglobia; order Terriglobales; family Acidobacteriaceae; genus Sulfotelmatobacter. The sequence goes on along the minus strand of CAVQHO010000011.1, from coordinate 303,591 downwards.
CGTTTCACTCGTGATCGGTTTCGCCATTGCTTGCGCCGTGTCTTCGCCGAGCGAGCTCCCCGGTTGATCGCATTTGCAAACTCTGCCCACGAAACTCATGCCCTGAAATCACCATCAGATCCTTCACAGGATCAGATCCCGGCCATCCCATCGGCACAGCAGTCTTCCGAAGATCCGCAGATCATTCCGGCAAAGTATGTTTCGACCCCGGCGTCAGCGCTACGATGCTCCATAAACAACCAGCTCGCGGCGCATCGCGTCATCCTGAGGCCAAAGGCCGGCAGAATTGTCCACCTCGCCAAGATCGACGTAGCGCCGGTTCCTGTGGCTGAAACTTTTATTGTTTTCTTCCAGGGCGCTGCGAAACACCCTCGCGCAAGCGGGCTATGAGTTCCAGGTGCTCCGCCTAATGTTCGTACGCTACGTCGCCGACCCGGTCACCGACAAAACTCCAGCGTAAGAAAATTTAGGAACAACGAAATGTAAATAAACAATCAACCTGTAACGCGAATAACTAACGAATTAGTTTTAACAATATCGAAAGGACTTAACTGAAATGAATGCAGCAAAGTGGTGGAACGAAAACACAAAAAAGTGGACGCGGCGCCTTGCCCTGCCAGTGCTCGCTGTAGCAATGGCCGCCTCGTTCTCAACCTATGAATTTGCAAAACCGGCGGCAGCACGCGCTGCCGAGGCAGCTCCTTCAACGCCTCCGCTCGACGTCGACAGCGTCGGCGCGCTGTTGTCGCTCGACAAAGCGATGGAGACCCTAGCCGCGCATGTCACGCCGGCGGTGGTCAACGTCACCGTCACTTCGAAAACGAAGCCGCAGACAGCCGGACGCGAGGCTCCCGAAGACATGCAACAATTTTTCGGCCAGAACAATCCCTTCGGACAATTCTTTGGCCCGAACATGCGGCAACGCCAGCCTCAGATTGAGCATGGCATGGGAAGCGGTGTTGTCATCTCGCCCGACGGATACATCGTTACCAACAATCACGTCGTCGACGGAGCCGTCGATATTCGCGTGACCACCAGCAACCGTCACATCATGAAGGCGAAGCTGATTGGCACCGATCCCGTTACCGATCTCGCAGTCATCAAAGTGGAGGGCGGATCCAATCTCGCCAGCGCTCCCTGGGGCGACTCGAAGCAACTCCGCCAGGGTCAGACCGTATTGGCCTTCGGCAATCCTTACGGATTCCGCTTCACTGTCACGCGTGGAATCGTGAGCGCGCTCAATCGCGCGAATCCCGATCCTACCGATCGCAGCAAGCCCGGACAATTCATCCAGACCGACGCCGCCATCAATCCCGGCAACTCCGGTGGCCCGCTGGTCGACGCTCGCGGTGAAGTTGTCGGCATCAACACGTTCCTGATCTCTCCCTCGGGATCGTTCTCAGGAATGGGATTCGCCATCCCGACCCAGATCGTTCGGCCAACTGTCGAAGCGCTCATTCGCGATGGCAAGGTGAGCCACGGACGTATCGGCATCGGCATCACTGACGTGACGCCGGAAAACGCGAAGTTTTTCGATGATACCAACGCCAGTGGAGCAGTCGTCACCCAGGTCGACGCCGACTCTCCCGGAGGCAAAGCAGGTCTCCAGATTGGCGATGTGATCACCGAGATCAACGGCCAGAAAGTCACTGATTCCGGTGAACTCCAGGTCATCGTCGGTCAAAACAAGCCCGGCACGAAGATCGAACTCACGGTTCTTCGCGAAGGCAAGAGCATGCAGGTCCCGGTCACGCTTGAGGATCTTGGCAATCGGTCCGCCGATTCCGGATCCCGCTCGGGTGAAGGGCAGCAAGGCAAAGCCCGCTGGGGAGTTGGTCTCGGAAATCTGACTCCGGAACTGCGCGATCAAATCCAGGCTCCGCGTGAAATCAAGGGGGCTGTGATCGAGCAGGTGCAGCCCGGCAGCCCGGCAGATAACGCCGGACTTCAGCAGGGTGACATCATCCTCGAAGTAAACCGCCATAAAGTCCAGTCCGCCAGCGAAGTGCAACAAGCCCTGTCGAGCGTACCGCAGGGTCAGGACGCACTGCTTCTGGTCTGGTCCAATGGTGGCAACACCTTCCGGGTCCTCCACTCCACGGACGGCGCATAAACGAAAGTTGTAAGAGCGAAAATGCTAGCTTGTCCCCACTTCCGCGCCAACTTTACCGGAAGTGGGGTTTTCGGCCCTCGCCATTCCTCCACGAAAAAAACCGCTGATACTCCCCCGCGTTTGACAGCCTCAACCATGAACCCCTAACCTGATTTGCTCTGCTATGAAAGTTCTGGTCCTAGGAGGCGGCGGGCGCGAACATGCGCTGGTGTGGAAGCTGCGGCAATCCCCGCGCGTTTCCCAGCTTTATTGCGCTCCCGGCAACGGCGGCATCGCCGACGAAGCCGAGTGCCTTCCCGCCGACCTGAAAAGCCTCGATGCGATCACTGAGCTCGCCGTTCGCCTGCAGCCAGACCTGACGATCGTCGGCCCGGAACTGCCTCTCACCCTTGGCGTCGTGGACGAGTTCAATCGTCGAGGATGGCCCGTCTTCGGTCCCACGAGAGCGGCCGCGCAACTCGAATCGAGCAAGAGCTTTGCCAAAGAATTTCTGCAGCGCCATCACATCCCGACAGCTCACTTTGCAATTTGCGACTCGATCGAGCAGGTCCGTGACGCCCTGGGGCACTTCCACCTGCCCGTCGTAGTGAAAGCCGACGGTCTGGCCGCGGGCAAAGGCGTCGTCATCGCCAAGGGCAAGGAAGAAGCGGCCAGCGTCGCGGCCGAAATGCTCAGCGGAAGGATGCTCGGCGACGCCGGCGCCCGCGTTGTCCTCGAAGAATGTCTGACCGGAGACGAGCTTTCATTCCTGCTCTTCAGCGACGGAGAACGCGTCGCCCCTCTGGTCGCCGCGCAGGATCACAAGCGCGTCGGCGACGGCGATACCGGTCCGAATACCGGCGGCATGGGCGCCTACTCCACCGCAGGAGCTTCGTCGACGATGCCGATGCGGGACTGGCTGGTCAATCACATTGCCACACCGGTCGTCGCCGGCATGAAGGCCGAGGGCACGCCGTTCAAGGGCGTTCTCTATTGCGGACTCATGATGACCGCGCGCGGCCCGATGGTGCTCGAATTCAACTGCCGATTCGGCGATCCCGAAACCCAACCCATCCTGATGCGATTGGAGAGCGATCTGATCGACGCGGTTCGAAGCGTCGATCGAAGGACGCGTCAGCGAAGACGACTTCAAGTGGTCGCAGGACGCCTCGGTTTGCGTGGTCATGTCGTCGGGTGGCTATCCGGGAACCTTTGAAGTCGGAAAACGAATTGATGGCCTCGAGGAAGCCAGCGCCGTCGAAGGCGTGAAAGTTTTTCACGCCGGCACATCGAAGCGGGACGGCAGTCTACTACACGGCGGGAGGCCGCGTCTGGGAGTGACCGCCCGCGCCGCCGACCTTGAGACGGCAGTCGACCGCGCCTATGAGGCTTGCAGGAAGATTTCGTTCGAAGGGCGCACTACCGCAAAGACATTGCCGCCCGCGCACTGAAGAAATAGTTCTTTAAACTAGTCGTGACCAAGAAACTATCAGAACTTCATTTGAGAGAGGATCAATGAGCAAGCCACTGGTTTCAATCGTGATGGGAAGTGATTCTGATCTGGAGATCATGCGCGAGGCCGGCGAAGGCGCTCGACGATTTCGGTATCGCCTACGAGATCGACGTGACCTCGGCGCATCGTTCGCCGGACCGCACCGCCGATTTTGCCCGCAATGCGGCCGAACGCGGCATCCGCGTGATCATCGCCGGCGCCGGCGGCGCAGCCCACCTCGCCGGTGTCATCGCCGCGCATACTACTCTGCCAGTCATCGGCGTGCCCGATCCCCTCGACTTCGCTGAATGGAATGGATTCCCTGCTCGCCACGGTGCAGATGCCGGCCGGGGATTCCAGTCGCGACCGTCGCCATCGGCAAGCCGGGAGCAACCAACGCGGGCATTCTCGCCGCGCAGATGCTCGGTCTGTCCGACGCGTGAAATCGCCAAGAAACTTCACGCGCACAAAGAGAAGCTGGCCCGTGGCGTGGAAGAGAAATCGAAGAAGCTGAAGAAATTGTAGAGCACTAGAAGCGGGACGACATTGCCGTGCCCGCACAGTCGCTGCGGGACATGCCGCGAGTCCCCGGGCGCGACTACAATCGACTACAGCTTCTAGAGTCAGCCTTTCAGATATTCGCGGAAAGGCCCGCCCAGATCGTCTCGCTTTAGCGCGAACTCCACGGTCGCTTTCAGAAATCCCAGCTTGTCGCCGGTGTCATAGCGGCTCCCCTCATACACGTACGCATACATTTTTTCCTGCTTCAGAAGCATGCGCATGCCGTCGGTAAGTTGCAAGTTCGCCGCCAGCCCCGGTCTGGCGTCTTCGCCAGGCAATCGAAAATCGCCGGAGTCAGAATGTATCGGCCGATGATCGCCAGATTCGATGGCGCTTCTTCGGGCTTCGGCTTCTCCACCATGTTGCGGATTTCGAACAGCCTGCCGTTGAATCCATTCACCGCCTGGGCATCGAATACTCCGTACGAAGAAATCATCTTGCCTTCGACCACTTGCGCCGCGATCACGCTGCACTGCTTCTCGTCGAATACGTTCACCATCTGCTTCAACGCCGGAACGGAATGTCAATCACATCATCGGCCAGAAGCACCGCGAAAGGCTCATCGCCGACCAGTTCCCGCGCCATCAGCACCGCGTGCCCGAGACCGAGCGCTTCCTTTCTGACGGACGTATGCCATATGAATCATGTCGGAGATCGAACGCACGATCTTCAGCAGGTCCGTCTTCCGGCGATCTTCGAGCATTTTCTCGAGTTCGTAGCTGACGTCGAAGTGATCTTCGATGGCCTGCTTGCCGCGTCCCGTGATGATGATGATCTGGTCGCAGCCGGACGCCATCGCCTCTTCGACGCCGTATTGAATGATGGGCTTGTCGACGAGCGGCAGCATCTCTTTCGGTTGTGCTTTCGTGGCGGGCAAAAAGCGAGTGCCCAAGCCGGCGGCTGGGAAAACGGCTTTACGAACTTTCATTGGTCATGGGAAGTTGTTCATTTCTTTCTGGCAGTCTGACAAACCCGATAATTGTAACTTCTGCCGCTGAGCCTTGGCATACGGGAAGTAACGTAGAAGACGGCGCGGATTGCCCCGCATCTTTTCGTCTCCCCACGAATTTCGCCTCACTTACCAACGACCAGGACAACAAAAGTATCCAGGTACCACCGATGGCCACGGGTGCGGATTATTCGCCGTCGCCGCCGGTGGCGGGCCGAATTTCGCAGTCACAACGAATACATTATGAGTCTTCGAGTCCAGCGCCATGGTCCGCGCTCCCTCTGGGTCTTTACATTCTCGACGGCGTGAACTTGTCGGCGGATTCCTCTTTCACCACAGTCAGCACTCCGTCTTCCCCGCACGACGCGAACGCCAGTCCGGTCTCATCGTCGAACGCGGTGGCGTCGACGCCCTCGCCGATCGCAGGAGTCGCGATTACCTTCCCGCTATCGGCATCCACCACCGCCATCATCTTGTTGTCGCAGCCACGAAAACAGCCGCCGGTTCTTCCGGTCGATGGCTAGTCCGCTGGGCTCCTTGCACGGCGCCAACGGCCACTTCGCTTTGACTTCCATCTTGGCCGGATCGATCGCTTCGATTTCGCTCTTATCCTCGATGTTGACGAACACTTCGCCCTTGCCATCGCTGACCGCGAACTCGGGCTTGCCTTCGAGCGGGATCGTTCCCAGCACCTTTCCGCCCGCCGCATCGATCACGCTCGAGTCATGACTCTTCCCATTGAATGTGAACACTCGTCTTCGTGGCAGGATCATAAAGAATCGCGTCGGGATTCTCTCCGACCTTCACTTTGCTCGCTAGTCGCCAGGCTTTTGATGTCGAAGATGCTGACCGTTCCTTCGCGGCCATTGCTGGTGAATCCCCGCCCGAGTTCTGGCGCGAATGTAATCCCGTGCACACCCGGCGTATCGCGAATATCTCCCAACACTCTTGCCTGAATCCGAGTCGAGCACCATACATGCGTTCCCCGTGAAGATAAAGCCGCCGTGCGCTGGCATCGTTCACTAGATAGTCCCACCCGCCCTCGCCGCCAACTTTGTAAGTTTTCAGAACGTGATATCCCGGACCAGCCGCGGCGAAAACGCCACCGACGCAAGCGACAAGCTGATGGCGGACAGCCACCCATGGAATTTATTTGACATAAGATCTCCTCGATTTTGCTGCAATCGGGCGCTGAATTGGCTTTCCGCCCGCGCCTGAGATTTGTTGAAGCAAACTACTCTGTGTTTGAACTGAAGTAACTTTACCGTATTTTGCTCACCCTCCTAGACTTCTTTATATGGACGTTTTCCGGTCATCTGCCGCAGGTGCAACACCGCCATCCGACCCGCGTCTGCGGCCAACTCCCGATTACGGAACGCTTGGGCCCGGGACCGATATCAGGGCTTTAGGGCATCGCTAATGGGCCACCGCGAAATGTGCGCAAGAAACCCGGAATGCCGCCCGCACAAATCCTCGCCGTCTTCATTGGAATTTTTCGCGGCGCTTCTGTCCGGAGTGATTGGCAAGTCGAACCTTCGCTGGAGTGATTTCGTAAGTTCCTTTTCCCCTCGAGCCGGGAAGCCCGCATCCGCGAAAAACTCGAAGAAGATCGACCGTCTCAATCCTCAAAACCAGGCAGAAAGTTTGCTCGAACTCGCGGTCAGTCATTCCGATGGCGCGGTTGAGCAGATCTCTTCGCGCGTCAGTGGATGGCCCGGTAAGGTCCGTGGAATTCTCAGATCGCCACCCTCACCGCGGCCGCGCTGAATTCCGACGATATGCGCGTTCGCGAATCCGGCGTCGAGGTCGAACTCGCAGCCTACGGCCTTGCCAAGAATCCCGCTAGCTTCGAGTACGTGCTGAAGCTGTCACAATCCCCAGATCATGACAGAAAAATTTGGGCCCTTTGGGCACTTGGATTGATGGCGAATCGCAGCGTCGAACCCGGCCGCGCCGTCGAGGCTCTTAGCAGTCGTCTTTCGGACTCCGACGTAGACTCACGCCGCTGGGCGGTCGAGGGTCTCGCACTTGCTGGATCCGACCCGGCCATCGGGATTCTGCTGAAGTCCATGCACGACGACAGTTCGCCCATCGTGCGCGAGCGCGCCGCCTGTGGACTGGCCGAGTCTGGCATGTTCACCCGTGAGCAGAGATTTACCGCCATCCCTACCTTGCTTACCTATACGGACGACCCGTCGCTCGATGCCCAGACCCGCGCATGGTCATTCCAGGCCCTGGGAGACATCACGCATCAGCGCCTTCCCAACGATCCTCCGGCCTGGCGCGATTGGTACGAAAAACAATCGACCAACGAGTAACATGATCCAGAATTCCCCGGCCGATTTTGCCGGAAGTGCCGATTTCGGGCCTTCTGAGAACAACGGCGTATTCCCTGAGCTTCCCGGCCTATTCACACTCTATTAACGCTTTTTCCATATCCTCAAAAGAAACTAGCAGATCTAGTTAATCTACCTTAATGAAATCAGTTAATATGGGTTAACATATACATGCTCCTCTTTCGTTATCTAGCTCTGTGCTGCGTGTTGGCCGTGCCCGTCATGTCCCAACAGGACAACCGGCCCCCTGCTCCGAATCCTGAACCCATTCCCGCGGATCCCGAATCTCTGTTCCCACATTCCACCAACACGCGTTTTTGGTTATCGGCTCAATCCAACTTCATCTTTCAGGCTCATCCTGAATTTCCCGCACTCTACAGCGGAACGCACAGTCTCGGCACTCATTACGACAAAGCCACTTCCCGCCTCATCACGCTGTACACCGGTGTCCGCCTCAACAACTCGAGTGAAATCCTCGTCGATATCGAAGAGGCCGGAGGCTCCGCCCTGAGCACAGGCTTCGGTCTTGCCGGTGATACCAACCTCGATATCGTCCGCAATCCCTCCCTCAGCAAGGCTCCCTATTTCGGTCGCGGTATGTATCACGCGGTTATCTCCCTCAGTGCTGACAAGATCAAGAACCAGCGCAACGCCTCCTCACTCTTCGACGAACTCCCGCGCCGGCGCCTCGAATTTCGCATCGGCAAGTTCAGCATGCCCGACTTCTTCGACATCAATTCCGTCGGGTCCGATACTCATTTCCAATTCGTTAACTGGACCACTGACAATAACGGCGCCTGGGACTACGCTGCCGACACCCGCGGCTACACTGTCGGAGCCGTTCTCGATTTCGAAGATGGCAACTGGGGATTTCGCTTCGGCGAAGCATTGATGCCCAAAGTCGCAAACGGTATCGACCTCGATTACAAACCTTGGCAGGTCCATGCCGAGAATTTCGAATTCGAAATTCGCCGCGGACTCATCCCGCGCAAGCCGGGAATCATTCGCGTACTGGCCTATACCAATGCTGCCAACATGGGAATCTACCGCGACCAGGTTGTCAGGGCTTCCAAAGAACAAATTGCTCCCGACATCACGGACCATCCCTGGCGGATCACGCGCAAGTACGGCTTCGGTCTCAACATTGAGCAGAATCTGACCGGATATGTCACGGCCTTCGGGCGCGTTGGATGGAATAGCGGCAAGACAGAATCATTTGCCTACACAGAAGTCGATCAGACCGTCTGCACCGGGCTCGGCGCGAACGGCATATGGTGGCGTCGCAAGCAGGATCGCGCCGGTGTCGCCTTCGTTTCTAATGCTATTAAGAAGGATCATCAGAACTATCTCGCCGCCGGAGGCTTAGGTTTCTTGCTAGGTGACGGAACCCTTAGCTACGCTCGCGAGAATATTCTCGAGTCCTACTACACGGTCCACGTGTGGCGCGGAATCTATTTAGCCCCCGGATTGCAACACATCAACAATCCAGGCTACAACCGCGATCGCGGACCGGTCACAGTCCCCTCCTTCCGCGCTCACGTCGAATTCTGAGAAGCGACAGTACAGAATGGTGAGATGCAATCCGCGCACGCCCACTTCCGTCGGCCGAAAAGTGGGTATTCTCGAATATCGACGCTGCAACAAGCGCGAAATGTACGTAAATAGAGCTTCGCGCTACTTCGCCATCTCTGCGTCAAACTGCTGAATCACGCTGTAACACTCACACGCGGAACTCTCCAGCTTCTTTCGATTCAACACCCGAACTGCGCCGTGCGTGTACTCGATGATTTTCTTCTTCTGCAGCGCTCCTGCCGCAAGACTAACGCTGGGACGATCCGTCCCCAGCATCGTCGCCAGAAAATCATGCGTGATTTTTAGAAGGCCCGAGTCCACGCGATCCTGCGTCAGCAACAACCAGCGCGCAAGCCGTTGCTCCAGGTCGTGGAGCCGGTTGCAGCCGGCAGTCTGCGCCACCTGCAGCCCATGAACCGCCCCATATCGGTGCAAAATCTCTTTCAGTTGCGGACAACTCTTTAGCGCCGCATCCAGCTCGCTCACACTTAGCTTGAAACCCGCGCCTCCCACTTGCATGATCGATCTGTGCGGGCTTCGCCGCAATCCCGCGGCAATCGACACCGGAACAAAACCTTCGTTCCCGATTACGCCAACCTCAACTGTCTCTCCAGTCCTTGTCTCGAATACCAGTGACACCATTCCGGAATTCAGGAAGTACGCATCTTCCACTTTTTCTCGAGGCTCGTTCAGAATCAGGCGTTGTGGTAATTCCACGAACTGCAACTTCGTTCTTATGCTAAGAAATTCTTCGTCAGGTATCGCCAACAGAATCGCGTTCGAAACTGGTTTTCCTTCACCGTTCGTCCGCTCGCCGGTATGCAGCGGATTTTCTTTGACAGAGACATTCGTTCGTTTGCTCTTTCGCAAAGGTGCCTCCCATCTCGCATCGGATGTCCCTGAGATGCCACTGCGCGGTTTCAAGTCCTGCGACTCCTTCGGTACTTGTGGCATCGAAATCCCGCAAACGGATACAGATTTTGCTGTATGTAGCCACTTTTAGGAGTGAGTTACTTTGTAGGGCATCAAACACTCGTTGCGAAGGCGCAATCAGTAGCCCGCGATCCTTCAGGTCATGAATCTCTTTTATGCGCCGTCGGATCCTGATTGCGGACGATAATTCGCACGTTAGAACCGCCCTTCGATCTCTCCTCGAGACAGCTGCCGACTTTGAATTCATTGAAGCCGACGATGGCGAACAGGCCCTCACCAAAGCCATCGCATTTGATCCCGACCTCATCATCCTCGATCTCGCGATGCCCGTGCTCGATGGGCTCAACGCGGCTCGCAAGATCTCCCAGGTTTTACCCCACGCGCGCATCGTGCTCTGCAGTCTCCACGGATCACGGCATCTCGAGATCGAGGCTCCGAACTTCGGTGTCACCAAAGTCATCTCAAAATGTCAAAGCCAAGACTTGGTTTCCACCGTAAAAACACTGCTCGGTCTCTGAGATCCCGTGAGCAACAACTCACTTCACACGACTTACGCCAATGTTGGGATGACAGAAGGATGCCCCGCTTTCGGCCCGTTCTGCCATAAGTGAGGTTCGAGCGCCGAGGTTGAGGCTCGAACGTTGATAGGGTCGTCTAGTGGAGGTACGGATCTCGACACCCAAAAAATCTTGTCAAGGGGCAAAACACCCCTCCACAAAGCTAACTATCTGCAACTGTTGGAAATATAAACTTTCCAAAATGTCCAGATTACCCCTCCTAATTTGCTATTCTGGAATTAGAGAGTAAATCTCAGGAAAACGAAGGCGCGGCCCACGGGTCGCGCCTTTTTTATTGGGCAAACAGGGATATGAAGAGCAGGCCATGGGAAAAATTCAGAAGCTTCAAAGAGCGCGGTGAATGGGTCGAACTGCTATTCATGGCAGCCGCAGCCTTGCATGGATACCACGTCCTGAAGCCCTTTGGCGAAACGCTTGAATACGACGTCGGCATAGAAGAGCGCGGCAGCCTCATCCGTGTCCAGGTGAAGTCCAGCAGCGCGCGCAACGGCGACGGATACCTTTGCCAGTTCCGTCGCAACTACTTGGTCGAAGAACCGTACTCGGTGGATAAGGTCGACATGTTCGCTATGTACGTGATCCCCGAGCAGGTCTGGTATCTGATCCCGGCATCCGTACTCCTGACTCCAACCGTGAAGATCGCAATAACGCTCTGCCCAATCACAACGCTCAGACATGATCGCTACAAATACGAACGCTACCGCGAAGCCTGGCGCCTGCTGGGACAATCCAGACAAGAGCTATGGCACGCCAGAAAGCGTTGAAGCAGGGGATCGAAACTGCACTTTGCCTGACCCACCCCAATTTCTCGAGGTCAGCCTCCGCCTACACTCCGACTGCCTGTGGCTTCGTCGCCAGCAATTGCCGCAGCACATACTGCAGAATCCCGCCGTTCGCGTAGTACAACGCTTCTTGCGGAGTATCGATCCTTACCAGCGCAGTGAACTCAGTCGTGTTTCCGTTCGCCCGTGGCACGAACTTTCACCTGACTTCCGGCAGCGAAACGCTCGACGATCCTTTGAATGCCGGCAATCTCGAAAACTTCTTCTCCTGTCAGTTTGAGCGATTCGGCGTTCTGTCCGGCCAGAAATTGAAGTGGGAGGATGCCCATGCCGACCAGGTTCGAGCGGTGAATGCGCTCGTAGCTTTCGGCGATCACGGCGCGCACGCCGAGCAGAGCCGGGCCTTTCGCCGCCCAGTCACGCGACGATCCTGAGCCGTACTCTTTGCCGGCGAGAATGATCAGAGGCGTGCCGGCAGCACGATATTTTTCCGACGCGTCGAAGATCGACATCTCGGCGTTGGTCGGCAGGTGGCGGGTATATCCGCCTTCGGACGCGACCAGTTTGTTGCGCAACCGTACGTTGGCGAACGTGCCGCGCACCATCACTTCGTGATTCCCGCGGCGTGATCCGTAAGAGTTGAAGTCCGCCGAGCTTCACCCCATGCTCCTGGAGATATTTTCCAGCGGGACTGTCTTTCTTGATCGATCCCGCAGGCGAGATGTGATCGGTGGTTACGCTGTCGCCGAGAACGGCCAGAACGCGCGCATCCGCTGATCTCCTGAGACGGGCGCCGGTTTCACCGTCATGTCGTCGAAGTAAGGAGCACGACGGATGTAGGTGGAGTCGGTCTCCCACGCGTACGTTTCGCCTTTGGGAATTGCGAGGCCGCGCCAGCGTTCGTCTCCCTGAAACACTTCGCCGTAGGATTTCGAGAACATATCGGAAGAGATCGACTGCTCCATGGACTCTTCGATCTCACGTGAACTCGGCCAGATGTCCGCGAGATACACGGGCTTTCCATCTTTGCCCTTGCCGAGCGGCTCTTTTCGCAGGTCGATGTCGATGTGGCCGGCAAGCGCGAACGCGACCACCAGCGGTGGTGACATCAGGTAATTGGCCCGCACTTCTGAGTTAATGCGGCCTTCGAAGTTACGGTTTCCGGAGAGAACGGAAGCAACCACCAGTTCCTTGTCGTCGATCGCCTCGGAAATTTCCGTGGGCAACGGTCCGGAATTTCCGATGCACGTGGTGCATCCGTAGCCGACGATGTGAAATTTTAGTTTCTCGAGATATGCGAGCAGCCCCGCTTTTTCGAGATAGTCGCGAACCACTTTCGATCCCGGAGCTAGAGATGTTTTCACCCACAGCGGAACCGTGAGACCTTTCTCGACAGCTTTTTTCGCAAGTAGTCCTGCGCCGATCAGGACGGAAGGATTCGATGTGTTGGTGCACGAAGTGATGGCCGCGATCACGACGCTGCCGTGCTTCAGCGAAGCCTTCACTGAGACCGGAACATGCTCGTGCACTGCCGGATCTTCGACCCCGACCGCAGTCGGACTTCCACCTTCCGCCTCCCAGCGATCTTTCGTCGCTGGAGCAACCGCGGGGATCGCTGCCGCAGCGGCCGTTCGCGGTTTGAGCAGCAACGGCAGCGCTTTTTGAAATGAGTCCGCCGCCTGCGAGAGAAGCACACGATCCTGCGGGCGCTTTGGACCCGCCAGACTCGGCTCTACGCTCGCAAGATCGAGCGAGAGCAATTCCGAGTACTGAGCTTCCGGTGTCTTGTCGTCGTGAAACAATCCCTGCTCCCGAGCATAGGCTTCGACGAGCGCGATCTGCTCCGCGCTACGTCCGGTGAGCTTCAGATATTTCAGTGTCTCTTTATCGATTGGGAAAATTCCGCACGTCGCCCCGTACTCCGGAGACATGTTCGCAATCGTCGCGCGGTCGGCAAGAGACAAGTCGCGCAGTCCAGGACCAAAATACTCGACGAACTTTCCAACGACACCATGCTTGCGCAACATCTCAGTAACGGTGAGAACAAGATCGGTCGCGGTCGCGCCTTCGCGCAAACGCCCAGTCAACTTCACGCCGACAACAAGAGGAATCAGCATAGAGACAGGCTGTCCAAGCATCGCCGCCTCAGCCTCAATGCCACCAACACCCCACCCAAGGACACCTAACCCGTTGACCATTGTCGAGTGGCTGTCGGTGCCTACCAGGGTGTCGGGGTAGGCGGTGCGCTTGCCGGGCGCTTCGTTGACGAACACGACTCGCGCTAGATATTCCAGATTCACCTGATGGACGATGCCGGTGTCGGGCGGGACGATGGCGAGGTTGCGAAATCCGGTTTGCCCCCAGCGGAGGAACGAGTAGCGTTCTTTGTTGCGCTGGAATTCGAGTAGTGCGTTCATCTCGAATGCGTTCGCGGTTCCGAACTCGTCGACTTGTACAGAGTGATCGATAACCAACTCAACAGGCTGCAGAGGATTGATAAGCGTCGCGTCGCCGCCGAGTTGTTTCATCGCATCGCGCATCGCAGCGAGATCGACGACGCAGGGGACGCCGGTGAAATCCTGAAGGAGGACGCGACTGGGAGTGAAGGCGATTTCCTTGTCGGGCTTCGAGTTGCTGTTCCAGTTTGCAAGCGCGCGGACTTCCTCCTTAGTGACGTTGCGGCCGTCCTCGGTGCGGAGCAGATTTTCCAGGAGAATTCGCAGGGAGAACGGCAAGTGCCTGGTGGAGATGCCCTGCTTGTCGAGCGCGTCGAGCCGGTAGATTTCGTACTCTTTGCTGCCGACTTTGAGGATGGAACGGCTATTGAAGGTGTTCACTGACATGATGTGCCTTCCTTGGAAGGGATGATTGCGCGGACAGACGTGGCGCTATGTAGATCGCAACTTATTAGTGTAATTCGTTCGGTGGAAATTGCGTAGAGCGAGGCGTTTGAGAGCTTGTCGAGAGATGAAACCCCATTCAGCCTGGACGGCCCGATTTTTTCTCGCGGGCGCGCCAAACTGCATGAATCCTTCGATTCGCCCGCGATGACAGGACTTTCCCGCTTTTCATTTCGTGTCGACGACTCGGCTTCACGTCAAAATCCCGGGCTTTCTCGTGCAAAGGATTACGGCTGATTCGTTCTTCGAGAGGTGTTGGCGACGATACAGGTCGGTGATGCTGTAAAATTTTAGAAAGCCGTGACATTCATGAAACGAATTCTTTTGGTTTTTCTTCTCGCCGGTTGTAGTACTGCTTTTGTCGCACCGTGCTACGCGCAGGTTTATTCAAAGCCGGGGTCTCAGTCGAAGGCTTCTACCAAAGAGGAGCGGAAGCAGCAGAAGGCACAGAAGAAATATGCGAAGGCTCAGAAAAAAGCTGAGCGGAAGATGCTGAAGACGGAACGGAAGAATAGTATGCGGTATCCCTCGAGGCCGTACTAGATTCCTGCACCAGCACGTTCCCAATTTTTCCCGCGACGATCGCATTTGATTGTCTTATTTGCGAAGGAGGCCGTATTTGTGACCGCCTGGGGACGATGGCACTAGTTTGATTTGTGGAGTTCGGGGTTTACTTTGCGCGAAGGAGCAGGACTGGGACGCTGACTCGGTGCTGGACACGAGTGGCGGTTTCACCGAGGAAGATGTCGGCGAGGAAGCGATGGCCGTGGGTGCTCATGGCCACCAAGTCACAGCCTTTGTTTTTCACCCAATTGACAATTTGATCGGAGGGCTCTCCGTAAGCGAGTTCGGCTTCGGCAGGGATACCCTCGCTTTGAAACTCTGCCTGCACACGATGCAGGTAGGCGGTGTCGTCCGAAATTTCCGCGCTGACGGCATCCGGGCCATAGGTACGGGCAGCCCATCCGTCGGCGACATGAAGCAGGACGAGGCGGCTGTGCGCGAGCCTGGCGAGCTGCTTCACGTGTTCGATGATGGCGCGGTCGGTCGGCGTGCCATCAAGCGTGACGAGGATCGTGTCGTACATAAGTGCTTGCCGCGCGCCTCCGTCGGTCAAATGTGAATGGTTATCCACCGCCGATAAGCTGCCAGACAGTTTTTACGGAGTCCGGGAGGCCATAAACGTCCATGGCGGTGATCAGAATAGCACTGGCCCATCCTGCAATCAGGAGAAAGCGTCCGTTCTTCCAAATGCCCATGCGCTTGCGAGAGCTCGTGAAATGAAGAAGCGGGAACATGGCGAAGGGAAGCTGAAGCGCGAGGACGACCTGGCTGAGAGTGAGCAGGTCGGTGACGCTGTCGTTGCCGCGCAGGCTGATGACAAGAACAGCGGGCAGGATCGCGAGGGCGCGCGTGATCAGACGCCGCACCCAAGGCTTGATGCGCCAATGCATGAAGCCTTCCATGACTACCTGGCCAGCAAGGGTTCCAGTAATGGTGCTGCTTTGCCCGGCGGCGAGAAGGGCGATGGCGAAGACAGTGCTCGCGACGGTAGTGCCCAAAAGAGGGGCGAGTGTCAGGTAAGCGACGCGAATCCAGTCGCTGCTGGCGTTGAATGCGACGAAGCGTCCACCCGAGACCGCAACGCCGCTCTTTCCAAAAAATACGGTGGCCGCGAGAACAAGGATGGCGGCATTGACGAAGAATGCGATCGTCAGAGCGACGGTGGAGTCGATGGTGTTGAACTGTAGGGCACGGCGAATGGAAGAGTCGTCCTTTTGCAGGCGACGGCTTTGCACGAGTGCCGAATGCAAGTAAAGGTTGTGCGGCATTACAGTGGCGCCGATGATTCCGATCGCGACGTAGAGCATGCCGGCCTCGCGGAATCGTGGCGTCAGGAATGCGTGTCCAAGTTCGAGGAATTGCGGACGCGTCTGCGGAAGAACGAAAATTTCGATGAAGTAGCAAATCGCAATGGTGGCGACCAGCAACAGGACGACAGCTTCGATGGTGCGCATCCCGAAGTTCTGCAAGGCCAGAAGCAGCAGCACGTCGAGGCCGGTAATGATGACCGCCCACAGGAGAGGGATGTGGAAGAGCAGATTGAGCGCGACGGCGCTGCCGAGAACTTCCGCAAGATCGCAGGCTCCGATAGCGATTTCGCTGAGCAGCCAGTTGGGCCAGCGAGTCCAGCGGGGATACCAGTCACGGCAGCACTGCGCGAGATCTTTTCCGGTCACAACCCCGAGGCGCGCGGAGATGACTTGCATGAAGATCGCCATGACGCTGGCGAGACCCACAACCCACAGGAGCCCGTATTTATATTGCGCGCCGCCCTGAAGGTCCGTGCCCCAGTTGCCGGGGTCCATGTATCCGACACTAACAAGGATGGCTGGGCCGACGAACGCCTTCCATTGTTGCCAAAAACTGGCTTCGTGATGGGGAACCTCAACTGAGCTGTGAATGTTCGAGAGAGAAAGATCATCGCGATGCGATGGGTCCCGGTGCCCCGGCACTGGTATAGCGGGATGCACGGGTTCATTCGAGCGGTTCAAGTCGTCCCCAGGGGAATCTGCCTCAGCAGATAGATGTTAATAAGTGTACAGCATGAAGGGTTAACTATAGTTAACTATTTTTCATTGTTCTTTCCTCCGGGCGCCTGACTTCGCCGCTTCGGCCCCTTTCCAGCAAATCGGCCGAGAATGAGGCGCGCGCTTTTGATCTTTTTCTTCCGCCTCACTTTGCTGATCTGAAGACTCGCTGTTCCTGCCGAACGGTCGAATACGTCCGTCCCGGCGAGGTGGAATATAATTCTGGCTCGCCATGGGGCTTGCCGCCGGTACGAAGCTTGGGCCATATGAGATCCAGTCGCCAATTGGTGCGGGCGGAATGGGTGAGGTGTATCGCGCCCTGGATACGCGGTTGGAAAGAATTGTCGCTGTAAAGATTCTGCCTTCCCATCTTTCCAAGGATCCGGAAGCGCAACAGCGTTTCGAGCGTGAAGCTCGAGTAATTTCTTCTCTGAACCATCCAAACATTTGCACGCTCTACGACGTCGGGCACGAAAATTCCATTCACTACCTCGTGATGGAGTACCTGGAGGGCGAGACCCTTGCGGACCGGTTATGCAGGAGTCCGCTGCCGATGGCCCAGGTTCTGAAGCATGGCATCGAAATTTGCGAAGGACTGGAGAAGGCGCATCGATGCGGCGTGGTGCATCGCGACCTGAAGCCAGGTAACGTCATGCTAACGAAGACGGGCGCGAAGCTGATGGATTTTGGGTTGGCGAAGACGGCCGTGGTGCGAACCGAGTCTTCCTCGAGCCTGACGGTGACAATGTCGACGCCGGTGGGGAGCCATCCGCTGACGGCGGCAGGCACCGTGGTGGGAACGTTTCAGTACATGTCGCCGGAGCAGGTGGAGGGCAAAGAGGCTGACGCGCGATCCGATATTTTTGCGCTGGGCGCATTGCTGCACGAAATGGCGACTGGTAAGTGCGCGTTCGAGGGGAAAACGGCGGCGAGCGCGATGGCGGCGGTGCTGGAGAGAGATCCTCTTCCGGTCTCATCGTTGCTGCCGATGGCTCCTGCAGGACTGGATCACGTGGTGCGGGGATGCCTGGAGAAAGATTCAGAACAGCGCTGGCAGTGCGCCGCGGACGTTGGGCGCGAACTGCAATGGATCGCTACGGGCGGATCGGGTGCGGGTGCGGCGGCATTGCAGCGGGCGGCACCTGCAGAACGATGGTACTGGCATGTGGCGTGGGCCGCCCTGGCAGCGGTCTTGCTGGGGCTACTTGTGTGGTCAACTTTGCGGGTGCATGAACCGGCGCGAACGATGCGATCGTTTCTGCCTCCGCCGGAGCAAACGAACTTTGATTTCACGGGCGACTTCTCTGGTCCTGCAGTGATTAACAATCAAGGGACCGCCGTAGCTTTCTGCGCGCGATCGCCGAAGGAACGGGGATCCATATGGGTCCAAAACCTGGGAGAGGTTGCAGCGAAGAGGCTTGAAGGGACGGAAGGGGCCTCGTTCCCTTTCTGGTCGGCCGATGGAAAGTGGATTGGTTATTTCAGTGACGCTCATTTAAAGAAAGTGCAGGCCACGGGCGGACCCGTAACGATCCTGGCGGACTCCCCGAACCCCAGGGGCGGAGCATGGAACCAGGATAACGAGATCATCTTCGAGCCGGACTATCGGGATACGTTGTGGCGGATCAGCGCCGCCGGCGGAACGCCGACGCGGCTGACGCAGTTCGAGAATGGCAAGCACACCACGCATCGTTGGCCGCAGTTTCTTCCGGATGGAAAGCATTTCTTGTTTTTTGCGACAAGCCATTCCGGCGACACCGAACGAGGCATCTATTTCGGTTCGCTCGCGGATGGTTCGTACAAACATGTGCTGGATTCGGATTCAGAGGCGCAATTCGCGTCGGGATATCTGCTGTATCACGTGCAGTCACAATTGTTGGCGCAGAAATTTAATGCTACGACCGGCGCCGTGTCGGGGGATCCGATATTGGTGGCGAATGCCGTGGAGTACGACTCGGGTACGTGGCACACCACCTTTTCCGCGAGCGAGAATGGACTCCTGATTTACGAACCTGGAGTTAAGACGCTTGGGCTCGACTTGTATTGGATGGACCGAAAAGGAAACACGCTGGGAAAAGTGGCGGAGCGGGGATTTTACAAGGGCGCCGGGCGACTCTCGCCAGATGGCAAGCGCCTGGCGGTAGCAATGGGAGATCCGCAAGCGGACATCTGGGTCATCGACTTGGTGAAAGGATCGCGAACGAGACTGACGTTCGGAGGCGCGACGCATCTTCAACCTTCTTGGTCGGCTGATGGTCGACGTGTGGTCTACATCCGGCAGAACGGAAGTACGGTCGTCACGGGAAGCACGATTCGGGTACGTAATGCGAGTGGAGGAGGACAAGAAGAGATCCTGAGGACCCCAGATGAGCCAGCGACATTGCTGTCGCCGCAATTTTCTCCTGACGGGCGCTACCTCATTTATACGTCGCAGAAGGGTCCGACCGGAATCGCGGTTTGGGCAATGACGCTGACTGGCGAAAAGAAGTCATTCGCGGTCGTACCTGCACCACAGTCTCCAGCCCGACTCGTGCAGTCCCGGCTATCTCCAGACGGAAAATGGCTGGCGTATAGTTCCACAGAATCAGGACGGGAAGAAGTCTACGTAACGCATTTCCCCAGCGGCCAAGGGCGATGGCAGGTATCGCAAACGGGAGGAACGTTTCCCGCGTGGAGCGGAGACGG
The DNA here is from genome assembly GCA_963712365.1 of uncultured Acidobacteriota bacterium. GTDB lineage: Bacteria > Acidobacteriota > Terriglobia > Terriglobales > Acidobacteriaceae > Sulfotelmatobacter. The sequence goes on along the minus strand of CAVQHO010000011.1, from coordinate 284,120 downwards.
CAAGGAGATCTGGTTCACGGCGACGGACCTGACGATGTATGCCGCCACGGTAAATATGAAGAGCGAAGAGTTCGACATATCGCCGCTGCACTCTCTGTTTCCGTTGACGTACACATCTCCGGTGGGGACGCCGTACGATGTGAGTCCTGACGGGCAGCGAATCATTTTGAATACGATTCCGGACACGGTTCCGACGCCGCTCGTGCTGGTCACCAATTGGGCCGGGGAGTTGAAGCAGTAACGATTGCGGGCGGTGTCTCGGGAAACATCGCTTTGTATGAAGGAAGCTGGAGACCTCCGCGGCTAAAGCCGCATCTGTTTTTGCCGCATTGGGCGGTGCGGATTGAGCCGCTCCCTTTCAAGGAAGTGTCTTTCAAAACACTGTCATGAACCTTTTCCGGCTTGCTAGATGTGAATCCAGTTCATCAAGATCAGCGCTAAGGTCGAGGTTGCAACGATGATCCAAAGTGTCAAGCCCTGAAGAAGAGGGCGTACTCCGACTTTTCTCAGCGTTTGCTTGTTGAGGCCGGTGCCGATCAGAAAGAGCGTAACGGTGAGTCCAATGCGGCCGAGATGGTTGAGCGCGCCGAACTCGGGCGCAAAAGTCGGGAGCACCGTGTTAAGCAGGGCGGCGAAACAAAATAAGAGAATGAACCAGGGCCACTGGATGCGTGCTTTGCTCTTGAGTGTGAGAGCGGTTGCAATAGAGAGAGGCACGATCCAGAGGGCGCGGGCGAGTTTCACGGTAGTGCCGACGGCGAGCGCGGACGCGCCATATCTGGCGGTAGCGCCGACAACGGAGCTGGTGTCGTGGATGGCGAGGGCCGACCAGAGTCCGAACTGCGATTGCGTCATGTGGAGAGCGAATCCGATTGCGGGAAAGAGAAAGAGCGCGATCGAATTCAGGATGAATACGGCGCCAAGCGAAACGGCCATCTCTTCATCGTTGGCGTCGGCGATGGGGCCGACCGCTGCAATGGCACTCCCGCCACAGATTGCGGTTCCCGCTGCGATGAGGAATGATGATTTCTTGCTGACGTGAATCAGATAGCCGAGAGCCAGTCCTACAAGCATCACACCGGTGATGCTCATGGCGGTGTAGAAAAATCCGGAACGCCCGACGCGGACCACCTCGTGTAAGTTCATGCCAAAACCAAGTCCGACGACTGAAGCCTGCAGGAGAAATTTCGAAAGCTGCTTGCTCTCGGCATGATACGGATGGCTCAGCATGAGGCCGAAGATGAGACCACCGAGCAGGGCGAATGGCGGGGAGATCAGGCCACTGGCAGCGAGAATCAACCCGATGAAGAAGAGGCGCTTGTCCACACGAAGAGTGTGGAGCCGCAGGCAGAGCTGCGTCCAAGCAGCAATTTCAATTGGCGATTAGTCCAGCTTATTGGCTTTGCGGGCCGGAGCACGCAATCGGCGCGGCGGACCTGAGAGCAATCGGCCACGCGCGATGGCGAACAGGCGGAATGCGGCGGATGCGCCTTGCTGCTCGGGACCGGCGGGAGTAACGATAGAAAAGTGACGCGCGATCTGGAGTCCGCGAACCTGCGCGGTGTTCAGCGCACCGAGCTCCAATTCCTTCGAGATGGCCCAGCGGGAGACGAAACCGATGCCGAGTCCGGCTTCGACGGCTGACTTGATGGCTTCGGTGGAATCGAGGTCCATGACGGTCTTAAACGATTTCAGCCTGATCCCTGACTTCTCAAGAGCGGTCTCAACAACATGCCGCGAGCCGGAACCTTGCTCGCGCATCAGGAGATTGAAAGAGAGCAGTTGCTGCGCGGAGATTGGATCGGAGTCGGAGCCGGGCGGCAGTATAAGGACGAGTTCGTCGCGCATGAAAGGCTCAGTGTGAACTCCGCGCTGGCGCGCGGGACCTTCGATGAGTCCGATCGAAACGCGGCCGTCGAGCAAGAATTGCACGACCTCTTCAGTATTACCGCTGTGCAGGGAGAGCTGCACGCGGGGATGCTCGTCGACGAAGGCACCGATCAGGCGCGGGAGAACGTACTGGGCGATGGTGGTGGAGACGCCGAGGGAGAGGTCTCCGGAGAACTGGCCGTCGGTGGAGGAGAGCTTTTGCTCGGCCTCGTTGGTGAGTTGCGCGATCTTCGTGGCATAGCGGAGAAGGAGGGATCCCTTGGGAGGTTAGGGTTACGCGGTTAGTCGCGCGATCGAAGAGACGAACGCCGAGATCATTTTCGAGAGCTTTGATCTGTAGTGTGACGGCGGGCTGTGTGAGGAAGAGATGTTCGGCGGCCTTGCGGAAATTCAGGTGCTCGGCCACGGCGCGGAAAACCTTGAGGCGAAAATTTTCCAGTTGGGGCACGGGGATGATTATCTATCGTTTCGGGAGCTTCGGGGGCGTCACGTTTTACATACGAAATCCGCAGAGTTTCCTTTATTCAGTGCTGGGCACTTCATAGCCTGGCCGTTCAGCGCTTGGCACGGGTCTGAGAAAGCCAGACTCTTTCTGAGGCTGCGGGGCCTAAGGAGACTGTGCCTGCTGGAGTGGAGAGGGTAAGGGTCTGATCGTAGTTGCGCTCGAGGAGGCGCAGCTTCGATCCGGGACGAACGCCGCGGTGCTCGAGAAATTCAAGGAGCCCGCGATCGCGCTCGTAGATTCCGCTGACAGTGTAGTTCGTCTCGAGTTCGGCGTCGGCCAGGAGAACAAGGCCTCGGCGGCGACGGCTGGAAGAACTTTCCATCTCGCTCAGGTTGCCGTGGGGACAGGCTCCGCCGGACCCGAGCTTCGCCAGAAGTTTCGCTTCGAAGTCTGGGGAGACGGCGTGTTCGAGGCGCTCGGCTTCGTCGTGAACCTTCCACCACTCCATGCCGAACATTTCGGACAACATGCGTTCGATGAGGTGATGGCGGAGTGTAAGACGGCGGGCGATCTTTCGTCCTTCGGCAGTGAGGCGAACTTCGCCGCTGCTTTCGACGCGGACGAGGCCGTCTTTCTTGAGGCGGCGGAGTGCCATGGTCACTGCGGGCGGGGAGACTTTCAATAACTGCGCGAGACGCGCAGAGATGACCTCTTCGCTTTCGGTTTCGGCTTCGAGGATGGACTTGAGGTAGTCTTCCTTGGAGACGGTGATCATTGTGGGTGATTATACTGCGGAAGTTAATCGTGGTTAACACCTGGAGTGAACCGTACATGTTCCTGATGCGAACTCGGCGCGGGTATGGCGGCTGGAGGTGTAGAGGTCTTTCGCTTCGCGAAGGCTTTTTGTAGAAATAGAAAAGGACAGTCCGGAGCCCCCGAAACTGTCCTCTAAACCCTCCCGGTTAGAAGGGTAACTTGATGAACTGAGGGTACTGGCGGCATATTGCGTTGCGATTGCAGAACGATGAATATCTGATTAATTCTGGGACTGGGAGCGCTGCTATAGTATTCGGTTGCAACTACAGGACTTCTGCTTTCTCGGCAAAGAGAGGAATTGATGCCGACTACTTCAACGCGAAAAACCGAGCAATCGAAGCGCCTGCAAGAACGCGCGGAGAGCATGATCCCCGGTGGAGTGAACTCTCCGGTGAGGGCGTTTGGCGCGGTTGGCGGCGATCCGCCGTTTATCGTGCGCGGCAAGGGATCGCACATTTGGGACGCGGACGAAAACGAGTACATCGACTACATCGGATCGTGGGGACCGCTGATCCTTGGACACGCAGAGCCGGCAGTGCTCGACGCGATTGTCGGAGCGGCGTGCAATGGGACGAGCTTCGGAGCGTCGACGGCGTCTGAGGCGGACTTAGCTGAGTTGGTGCTGGGTGCGTTTCCGAGCATGCAGAAGGTTCGCTTCGTAAGTTCTGGGACCGAAGCGACGATGTCGGCCATCCGGCTGGCTCGTGCCTACACAAAACGAAAATACATTGTGAAGTTTGAAGGCTGCTATCACGGCCACGCGGACGCGCTTCTTGTGAAGGCCGGGTCCGGCGTGGCGACTCTGGGCATTGCGGGATCAGCGGGCGTCCCCGATGAGTTCATACAGTTTTCGCTGGCGCTGCCCTTTAACAATCTTTCCGCGCTGGAGCACGCATTTCAAAAATACAAACATCAGATCGCGTGCGTGATCGTGGAGCCGGTTGTGGGCAATATGGGATGCGTTCCGGCGGCGGATGATTATCTGGTTGGATTGCGGCTGATCACAGAAAAAGAACGCTCAATACTGATTTTCGATGAAGTGATGACCGGCTTTCGCGTCGCATATGGCGGAGCGCAGGAACTGTACAACATCAAGCCGGATCTGACCACGCTTGGGAAGATCATCGGGGGAGGGTTGCCCGTAGGCGCGTACGGCGGCCCGAAAGAAATTATGGATTTGGTGGCGCCGCTTGGTCCGATGTACCAAGCAGGGACGTTGTCGGGAAATCCGCTGGCAATGGCGGCGGGATGCGCGATGGTGAAACAGCTGCGCGATCGCAAGGGAGAGATCTATCCGCGACTGGAAAAGTTGAGTGGCCACCTGGTGAATGGCGTGGCTGCTGCCGCAAAGGAAGTGGGGATTCCGCTATCTCACAACCGAGTGGGATCGATGTTTACGTGGTTCTTCCAGGAAGGACCGGTGACAGATTGGGATTCGGCGGCAAAGTCTAATACGGAGACGTTCGGCAAATTTTTCCGGGGAATGCTCAATAGCGGAGTGTATTTGCCTCCTTCGCAGTATGAAGCGGCGTTTCTTGGAGCGGCGCACACGGAGGAAGATGTGCAGCGAACGATTGATAATTCGAAGAAGGCTTTTGCTGTTTGCAAGAGCTGAGTTACGGCTAAAAACTCAACCACAAAGGACACCGGGTCACACAGGAACTCCTGCGGTTTAGTGGCTTGCCGCTTAGTTGCAACCCCTCTCATCCCCCAAAGATTGCCTTCGTAGATCTTCTGCTTCACACATCCATGCCTTGAAATACCTCTTTCCGACAACATCGGTCCGGGAAATAGGGCACTGATTTTAGACAGATAATTTGTGCGAGTTTCAAGCTGGATTCGCCGCCAGCATTTTTGGGATCGTGGGGAAATCGTAACCTTCTTGTTTGTAGCGTGAGAGTAAGTGGTCGGTGGCTATAACTGTTTGGGATCGATCGGCACCCATGCCCCTGTGACCTCCGTCGTGGAGGAGGATGACGTCGCCACCTCGAATCTGTTTCGCGCATTTCGCTTCGATTTGTGCCGCTGGCGGTGCGGTCCAGTCGTATCCGGTAACATTCCACATCACTGGTTTAAGACTGAGCTCTTGAGCGACGCGGAGAACTGCGGGACGGCGGCCTCCGAACGGTGGTCGGAAAAAATTCGAGTGTTGGCCCGTCGCGTCTTCGAGCGCTGAGCGGCAGCCGGTGAGTTCTTTGCGGATCTCTGCTTCACTCTTGAAGATCAGATTTGGATGACTGAAGGTGTGATTGCCGATGATATGTCCAGCATTAACGATTTCGCGCGCGATGTCGGGCCGCTGCTGGACAAAACGTCCGACGAGAAAAAATGTTGCTTTCACTTCATGGCGGCCGAGAACCTCAAGAAGATGAAAGGTGTGTGGGTCATTCGGTCCGTCGTCATAGGTGAAAGCGATCTGCTTCGTGCCGCGCGGTAGACCGATGAATGTGCGGCCGTACCACTGTCCGGTGGGAGCCATGGACTGATAGCCAGCCGCGCCCGCGATCGTGCCGACAGCGGCGGTTCCGGCCAGCAGAGTTGCGAGCATGCGAGGATTGTAAATCGAGTTGGTCATGGCTGGTGGTTGCTGCCGTCTTCCTCTTTGAAAGCCTTGCGCTTAGTGACGGAGAGCTGGCAGTCCTTCGCTCGTTCGGAGCAATGCTGATGCACGGGCTGGCATGGCGATAGTGACCTTCAGCGCCTTCGCCTCAGGACGACAGGACTCTTCGTTGCGCTGAATGGCAAATGTGATTTGCTATTAACTTTTCGCGCAATTGCCACTTGCACGCATCCGAGATATCCTGCCAATTCAGAATTTCTTACCGATCTCATGGCAAATCTCTTCGAGCTTCCCCGGTACATCGCAGTGGAGGGTCCCATCCGAGTTGGGAAGAGCACGCTGGCGCGCATTTTGGCGGAGCGGCTAAATGCGCAACGGGTGACCGAGCCGGAGGAGAATCCCTTCCTCACTTCTTTTTATGACGGGGAACGCGGAGCGGCATTTCAGACACAGTTCACGTATCTGGTCCAGCGGTTTGAGCAGTTACATGCGCTTGATCTCGGTCCGCGATCGCAGAGGACCGTGGTGGCAGATTTTATTTTTGAGAAGGACAAACTTTTTGCATGTCTGAACCTGAACGATCAGGAACTCGACACGTACAACCGTTACTACAATCATTTTCGAGAGCAATTGCCGACGCCCGATCTCGTTATTTATTTGCAGGCCACGCCTGATGTTTTGAAAAAGCGCCTAAAGAAAAAGAATGCTGCGGAAGAGAAGGCGGTGAGTGACGAGTATCTGGAAGAAGTGGTAAAGGCGTACGAGCATTTCTTCTTTCACTACACGTCTTCGGATTTATTGATTGTGAATACGTCCGATATTGATTTCGTCGATCGGAATGAAGATCTTCAAGAGCTGTTGCGGAAGGTGACCGAACCAATCAAGGGCACGCAGTACTTCCTTCCGCTGGGCGGGCAGGACGCTGCCAGTGCTTGAGCATTTATTGCCGTAAGCCATATAAAACAAAGGGCTACTTAGGGCGGTTGCTACATACGGTTTTCGTGGAATCCAGAGTGGTTTGCGATTAGAATGGGTTGAGCATTCTTGAACTTGCCAAGTTCAAGGTGCGGACAGGCTCTATCCGCCAGAGGTGGAGGGGCACTGGAGGACAAGATGAGTTTGACCCCAATCGGGTTTCGTCGTCCTGACGGGACCGGACAGAAGATCACTACCGCTTCTCTGCGGGAGCAGAAATTCAGACACGAGCCCATCACCTGCATTACTGCGTATGACTACTCGGCTGCGCGACTGGTAGATGAGGCTGGCGTCGAAATGGTGCTGGTCGGCGATTCGCTTGCGCAGACAATGCTCGGCTACGAGAACACTCTGTCGGTCACAGTCGACGAGATGCTGCACCACGTGAAGGCTGTGCGCCGCGGGGTGAAGCAGGCATTGCTGATCGCCGACATGCCTTACGGCTCTTATCAAGTGGATCATCGCGATGCCGTGGTGAATGCCACCCGGTTCGTGAAAGAAGGTGGCGCCGAGGTGGTGAAGATTGAGGGCGGGGAGAAGCGTGCGGACCTGATCCGGCACATCATCGATGCTGAAATTCCTGTCGCGGGGCACATCGGGCTGACCCCTCAGTCAGTCAACGTGATGGGCGGGTACAAAGTCCAGGGGAAGAGTCTAAGCGGCATTGAACAGTTAATGCGGGACGCAGTCGCGCTTGATCGAGCGGGAGTGGCCTGCCTTTATCTTGAAGGCATTCCCCGGGAAGTGGCGGCGATGATTACGGCCGAAGTGAGCACGCCTACGATCGGAATCGGCGCCGGCCCGGAATGCGACGGTCAGGTACTGGTTTTTCACGACATTCTGCACCTGACATTCGGGCCTCCGGCGAAGTTTGTGCGGCGATATGGGGACGCGGCAGCGCTGATCTCGCAGGCGGTGCAGGCGTTTCGTGCCGATGTGCGGTCACGCCAGTATCCGTCGGACGAGGAGTCGTATCACCTGCCGAAGGAAACGAAGGCGGGATTGGAGACCGTGCTTGCCCGGAAGCGGGCGATGGGGCGGTAACTTCACGGAACCGGGGCGTATGGTTTCACGTATCTTGAAACAATGGGTCGCTTTGTACGCCGATGGGTGGCGTCTGAAGGTGCTGGGCTAACGGTGTGCTCGGCTAACCAAGGAGGTAGCCAAAAATGCTTGCAACATTCTTCCCATTTTTCGGTCTTGGTTTCGGGGTTCCGCTCGCGCTGTATTTCCTGCCGTCCATCATTGCGCTGGCAAGGAACAAGCGCGACACGCTCGCCATATTTCTACTGAACCTATTCCTTGGCTGGAGCGTTATCGGGTGGTTTGTGGCGCTGATATGGGCCGCCAAGAATGACGTGCCCATAATGGTGAGGTAAACTGCGGCTGGTGAATTCTCCTGGGGCGCGTCTGGTAGCGGTACTCATGGCAAGTCTATCGCTTGCGGCTTGTTCCCATGAGAGCGCGGCTACAACGCCTGACCCTCAGACTGTCCTACAGGCAATCCCCGTAGCGGACGCAACCAAATACCAACAACTCAAGAATCTAAAGAGCTGGAAGAACCCTTATTTGATTGTCCGCACGGACGGAGTGGCCTTGCTCGACGCCGCCGATAACGCGGAAATCCATTTGAAGACGGATGAATTGCTTCCGACGCTGGCGAAACTGCCAGCGTCGAATTGGCCTTACGGTCGCGTCGTGGCAGCGACGGAGAACGGAGTGGTCAGTTCGGAGCAAGACCGAGTTGCGATCCGGCGGAATAAAGGTATCGTCGGAGGCCTGCTGGAGAGCGCACATATCGCTGTGAAGTGGGTACCGTCCGCATAACCGGGGAATTCTAAAAGGCTTGAACCACTAAGGGCACGAAGTTGCCGAAGGAATTGCGCGATTCCCAGAAAAACCTTTCTTGAGAATCTACAGAACAATCGACGAGATGCGTGGTGCTTCGCGGGCCGGACGCGGCGCGGGCAAACGAGTGGGCTTTGTGCCCACGATGGGAGCGTTGCACGAGGGTCACATGTCGCTGGTGCGCGCGGCTTGCGCGGCAAACGATGTTGTAGCGGCATCGATTTTCGTCAATCCGACACAATTTGGTCCGAATGAAGATCTGGCAAAGTATCCGCGATCATTTGAGCGCGATTGCGAACTGCTAGAGAAAGAGGGAGTCGCAATACTGTTCGCACCGTCCGTGGAAGAAATGTATCCGGCTGGTGCGGTCACCTGGGTGAACGTGGAAAAATTGAGCGAGAAACTGGATGGAGGTTCGCGTCCCGGACACTTTCGCGGCGTGACGACGGTGGTCGCAAAACTGTTTCATGTGGTTGAGCCGGACTCCGCCTATGTCGGACAGAAAGATGCGGCTCAGGTCGCGATCATCCGGAGAATGGTGAAGGATCTGGATATGGCGGTCGAGATCGTCGTTTGCCCGATTGTTCGCGAAGCAGATGGGTTGGCCATGAGTTCGCGGAATGCTTATCTCACCCCTGAACAAAGAAAGCAGGCGCTTGTCCTGCATAGGTCGCTGATGCGGGTAGAGGAATTGGCCGATACGGGAGAAAAGGCTTCTGCCGTGCTCACCGCGACTGGGCGAGAGGAAGTTGCAAGAGAGAAGGCGGTTCGGCTGGATTACTTTGCGGTGGTGGATCCGGAGAGTTTGGATCCGGTGGAAGCCATCACTGGCGGGGCTCTTGTGGCCGTGGCTGCTTATGTGGGCAGCACGCGATTGATCGACAACGTTTTGATCTAGATCGGCTTGGGTTGATCGCGAGGCCGCTAGTTCAAAACCTTTAACCACTAAGGACACGAAGTTGCACGAAGGAATTCTTGCGCTTTTCGGCTTTGCCACTCCTGTTGCGAAGGTCTAACCACTAAGGGAACTAAGTTGCGCGAAGGGGTTCTTGCGCTTTTCGGCTTTGCTACTCCTGTTGCGAAGATCTAACCAGCATGGGGACGAAGTTGCGCGAAGGAATTTGTGCGCTTCAGGGCTGGGGCGCGGACGCTATCGATTCCGGCTGGGGCTGGAGACGCTGGCGGACTAAGGTGTCGACTTGCTGCCACAGGTGAGGATCGCAGTCGCTTTGCATGTGGTCGGGAGTGAAGGTGCGATCAAACCATGAGGTCAGTTCGCACTTCACGGGCGACTCCCGGTAGTCATAGCGGAAGTTTCCAATGATCTGCGTTCTAGCATCGTTTGCAGCGCGGATAGAAGAGCGTCCGTGAATGACTCCGTGCGGCTGATAGAAATTTGCTGCGGCGGCTACATTTTCGGGGATCACCTCGTCGTGTTGCCAGGGCTTGCGGACGCTGTCGACTTGCACTGTCAGCAGCACGGGAACACCGACGCGATCGAGTTCGCGGGCAAGGAGAACGACAGCGGAGGCTCCCCAGCTGTGTCCGAAGAGGATGATGTGGGCTTGCGATTTTTCGCGATCACTAAGCATCCCGTTGCGATCGCCATCGAGCAATTTCAGGATCATCTTGTAAGCCGTCTTGCGGTGACGATTCTCAAAGACATGCACGTAGGAATTCCGAGGGAGAGCGCTCTGGGTGCGCCTGGCGAACTGTACCGGCCCCTGATTCGGATTGTCATGGCGCACAAAACCGCCAACGAATCCGACGACGATATAAGGAGGAGGCGCAGGCGAGGTGAGTCGCGACGCCACCTTCGGCTGCCCAGACGGGGCAGGAAAGAAGCGAGACAAGAGCCAACAACATAGTTCGTGAACGCGTGAGAGCAGGCACGCGAAGGCTCCTTACTAAACTAACTTCCCTACAATTTGAGATGTTCGGAATCCTACCCAGGTTGCGGAATTTTGCCGGTAAGACTTCCCCACAGAGGAGAGGTAAGACGGAAAGCCGCTTCCAGCAAGGCTTTCAGCCTCTCCAAACCCGGGGGACAGTCTACACCCGGCGGTCAAGCTGCACGAGCTTTTTTCGGACCTGAAACGAAGGAATTGCCGGAGAGGAAGTATCGGAGCGGATGCTCGGCAGCCTTTGTAATGCCGATGCGGGGGCTGGTTGCGATTCCGCGAGGTTGGAAACCGTCATCACCGATCCAAAGAGCACTTTTGGAAGACGTCAGATCACAGCCATTATCCCGAGGTCGGGTGATGCAGAAAGCTGCACACAGGCGCCCGGGGCCGCTGGTAAGCCGGGGCAAGTCTTTGGCAGAGGCGATCTCGATCTTACGAGCGGCGGCCATCTCCTCAATGCCGGTGAGAGGCTCCAGGGCGCGAAACAGCACGGAGCCGGCGCGTCCGACGGGTTCGCAGGAGACATTCAGGCAATAGTGATTGCCATAGATGAAATAAACGTAGGCGTAACCGGGAGGTCCGAAGAGAACGGAGGTCCGGGGCGTGTTGCCTGCGGCGGAGTGGGCGGCGGGATCGTTGGTTCCGAGGTAGGCTTCAACTTCGACGATGCGGGCGGATCGATTCTCGGTGGCAGAGCGGCGGATGAGGACTTTCCCGAGCAGTTCGCGGGCTACGCGGCGTGGATTTCGTGCAAAGAATTCACGATCTACCGGGACTGCCGTCAGGGGGGAATCGGGGTGCGATCGGGGCATCGAAGATATGGTAACCGGTCCTGACGCGGCCCTCGGTTTGCTTGGGCGCCTGACAAACGCTGGCCGTTCCTACTCGTATCAGATCGGCTTCAGCTCGGTGTTGCGGGCAGCGGTGACGTTGGACGGGTCATCGGTGAATTTCTTGCCGGGCTCGAAGGCTACCTTTTCGTGTTTGGATCCGACTTTGCGGATTGCGTCGTGCCAGCCGTCATCCCACGCGATGTGAGCTTCGCCGTCGACGAGGGTCCATGTGCCGTGTTCGGAACCGATGCTCTTCTTTGCGTTGCCATTCGACTCAAGAGTGATGAAGAATTTGCCGCCGTTCCCTTCACCGACCTCCCACTTACCGATGAAATGATTGCGCCCGGGCGCTGACGCGGTGATGCCAGACTCAGAAAACTCGATGCGTTCGACATCGGAGGTGATTTTTTCCTTGTGACCGTCGTTGTAAAGGATGCTGGCCCCTTTGAGATCGATGCGGGTGATTTCGCCGGCGGCAAGGGTGGCATGGTGGCCATCCTTGAAAGTGATCACGATGGTCCCATGATCGGCGGCTGCAGGGCGGGCAAACGCACTGGCGGCGAAGAGTGCCAGGCAACCTAGAATTGCTACCGAGCGAAGCGGAGTGCGCATGACGATTCTCCTGTGCGGGCTACCCAAACGCGACTACAGAATGATACGAGGCCGGCTGCGGGATAGTTCCCGCGCCTTGCCACAGCGGGTGATCCCGTACGGCTATGCGACACCCCTCGATGACTCTTTCAAATAGGCTAAGACCTGTTCGGAGTGCCCTTCGGGCTTAACTTTCTCGAAGATATGCTCGATCTTGCCGTCGGGGCCGATGATAAAGGTAGTGCGGGCCACACCCCAAACCTTCTTGCCGTACATGTTCTTTTCTTTCATCACTCCGAAGGCTTCTGCGACTTTCTTGTCGGCGTCGGCCAGGAGGGTGAAAGGCAGAGTGAACTTGTCCTGAAATTTCTTTTGAGCTTTGGGCGTATCTGGGGATATGCCGAGCAGCACGGCGCCGGTCTTCTGCATCTTTTTGTAAGAGTCGCGGAATTCGCAGGCCTCGATGGTGCATCCGGGAGTATCGGCCCGAGGATAAAAATAGAGGACTACAGTCTTGCCGCGCAGAGACTTCAGCGCGATCTCTTTTCCATTCTCGTCCTGCAAAGTGAAGTCGGGAGCCTTATCATTGACCTTCATGGGGATTTCTCCGGGAAAAACGAAGTCGAGCGCGGGAAGTGGCGTCGCTGTGGCGCCCAGTGCGTTCACAGGGATTCTACACCGGCGCATTTGCTGCGCTGTGATGGCGATCGCAACGGTGCTTGCGTGCACGGTGACGCCGGTTGCCGCGCAGGAGGAGCGTCCGCAGATTCCGGTGGGTGAACGCAAGGGCCCGCGCAAGAAAGATGCCGGGCCACGCGCGTTCGGTGTGCTGCAGTTGGCTGCGGACGGGAAGGCCACGCTGGTTCCGATTGCGATTCTGATCGACGGAAAATTCTGGGATGCGACCGCGTACAAGGCCGACCCAATTCCGATGTCGCTCGACACTGGAGTTGTCTATGAGGGCGAACGGTCAGGGAACTCACTGGGGCTATTCACGGTGGCTGGCGCCCTGCATATCAACTCACCAAACGGGCAACCTCCGTGGCTGGGAACGGGAACGTGGCGTCCAGTGGGCACGGAGGCTCCGTCGAAGCCTGAGAAAGCTGGCGGCGCGCCGGTCGGGCATCGATCCGGGCGACGAGCCTCCACCGCGGCTTTCTCGCGATCCGAAACCTGCACCTCCTGCGAACAGCGCTCCGGCCGCGGGAAAGACGCCGTCCTCGAGCACTCCAGCGGGATCGAACGACGGGCCGACGAATAATGGAGATGGGCCACCCCGTTTGACGAAGAGTGAAGCACCTGCCTCCGCGCCTCCACCGAAATCTCCCGCACCGGGTCAGGATCAGACTCCCGGTGTTCCGTCAGGGCCACCTGCATCCGAAAAAAAAGATGGTGAAGCGAAACCAGACACGCGTGCGAATGTTCCGGCTTCCGACAGCGGTGCGCGAGAAGGAAACCGCCCGGTGCTGAGACGGGGAAAACCTGCGGAATCGTTTGCAGATGAGGACGTACCCGGCTACAGCAAGCCTGGCGCAGCAGCGCCGTCCGGCAAGGATGGAAAAGTAGTAGAAGCGTCCGCCGCCGCAAACAGGAAGGTTGCAGCTGATTCCTGCGATTTCGGATGCATCGGTCTCGATGCCACGTTCGTTCACGTTCGAGTGGCTCAAAGGCGAAGAGGGAGACCGGCGGAAGCAGATGATGGATTTGGCGAAAGAGCAAGTCCGGAGCTACGTTGCTGCCAGGGCAAAGGCGCAAATCAGCGCAAGAGCCGGTGCGCTCGACTGCCGCACAGAAGGCGATGAAACAGCCAGAACCGATCTTTGAGAATGTGCAGATGATCGCCTACGATCTGTGGAATTCAAATCAACCAGTCATATTATTCAGCGCAGAAGCGCATATGCCTCAACCGGCGCCGGGAGCGCCGCACTCCGATGTCGGACGCCGAGATGCAAGTATTCGGTACTGCTGGTGGCGTATCCGGACATCTACAACAATCTCCATAAGCTTTACTACGGAGTAACCGACAAATTCCATCTTGATGTAAATCCGCGGCTCGAGTTGATTGACGCGGTAGACGCGGATGGAGATGGGCGGGGCGAGCTGCTGTTTCGCAAGACAACGGATGCAGGGACTGGGTGGGTTTTATATCGAGCTACGGCCGACAAATTGTGGAAGGCGTTTGATAGCTTGAATCCGCAGTAGGTCCACCTTCATGTTGTAAACGCTGCCAGTCTTTCAGCCTGCCGTATAGCGCTGACGCTACTGTCTGTGCGGCTCCTATCGTTCCGCTTGATAAATGGCTCGGCTGGACCGTGTATCATTCCACTTCTTCTTCGAAACTCTTTCTTGGGGAGCTTATCGTGAATCTTCGCCGACTTGCGCTTTCGAGTGGAATTCTTTTGTTTGGCTGCCTCTTTGCATTCGGGCAAGATGAGGACTTCAGCAAAGTGCAGATCAAGGTCACTAAAGTAGCCGGCAGCGTTTACATGCTGGAAGGCTCCGGCGGAAATATCGGGGCGTCGGTCGGCGATGATGGCATCGTGATCGTCGATGATCAGTTTGCACCGCTAGCCGAGAAGATCCAGGCTGCGCTGAAAGGAATCACGGACAAGCCAGTACGTTTCATCATCAACACGCACTATCACGGCGATCATACTGGCGGAAACGAATACTTCCAGAAGCAGGCGCCGATCATCGCGCATGACAATGTGCGCAAACGGCTGGAGGAGGGCGGGAAAGGCGGAAACGGCGGCTCGATTTCTTCGGACCACAAGCCGGCTGCGAAGGGAGCATTGCCGATCATTACTTTCGATCACGACGTGACGGTGCACCTGAACGGCGAAGATATTCGCGCACTTTATTTTCCTGCCGGGCACACGGATGGCGATGCGGTCATTTTCTTTCCCAAGTCGAATGTCGTGCACATGGGCGACGACTTCGTGACCTACGGCTTCCCTTTCATCGACGTGGACAGCGGCGGAAGCATTGATGGAATGATCGACGGCGTGGAGAAAGTGCTGGCGCAGGTTCCCGCGGACGTGAAGGTCATTCCCGGACATGGTCCGGTGTCAAATTTGGAAGACGTTCGCGCATACATCAAAATGCTGAAAGAAACGCGTGAGGCCGTGGAAAAGGCGCTTAAGCAGCACAAGAGCCTGGACCAGATGAAGCAAGCAAAAATTCTTGCACCCTGGAAAAAATATTCGGGCGACTTCGTGAACGAGGACACTTTTATAGAGACGCTTTACAATTCTCTGACCGGTCAGAAGAACAACAAGTTCGTAAAACACAACTGAGCAGGCGGCCGGGAAATTAGTAAGGGAGCGCTGGTCCACTTGCGTCCGACCCGTCGTCAATTTCTCCACAATCTTGTTGGCGCAGGCGCGGCAGTGTCGCTGCCGGCTTTTTTCGCGTCGTGTAGCTCTTCCAAGGCCGGAACGGCTGCATCGGCAGCGTCCGAACCGTCTTCTACCTTTTCGGAAGCGACCTTCTCCAAAGGATTTTTCTGGGGAACAGCCACGGCTTCTTATCAGATCGAGGGAGCGTGGAACGAAGACGGCAAGGGCGAATCGATCTGGGACCGGTTCGCGCACAGTCCCGGCAAAATCCGGAATGGCGACACCGGCGACGTATGCCTGCGACTCGTACCATCGTTGGCGGGAAGACATAGCGTTGATGCGGGCGATGAATTTGAATAGTTACCGTTTTTCGATTTCGTGGCCGCGCATCCAGCCTTCTGGATCCGGAGCAGCCAACACCTCCGGCATGGATTACTACAGCCGGCTGGTTGATGCGCTGCTCGAAGCACACATCCGGCCACTGGTAACGCTCTATCACTGGGATCTGCCGCAAGCGCTTGAGGATGTGGGGGGATGGCCCAATCGCGATACTGGCGGGCCGCTTCAGTGATTACGTGCAGTTCATGGCGCATTCGCTCGGAGATCGGGTATCCGACTGGATTTTGTTCAACGAACCGGACGCGTTCGTCGATCTGGGATATTTGGAAGGCACGCATGCTCCCGGGCGCAAGAGCATTCTTGATTTCCTGCGAGCGACGCACGTTGTTAACGTTGCGCAGGGTGAAGGATTTCGGGCGATGAAGTCCGTGCGACCGGCAGCGCGAGTGGGAACGCGCTTTGAGCATGTCTCCCTGCGAGCCGGCGACAAATTCTCCGGAAGACCGGCTTGCGGCGGACCGAGCACATGCCATTTCGAATACGTGGTTTCTGGATCCGGCGCTGCGTGGGCGCTATTCCGATGCGTTAACTTTTTTACCTGAAACAGCGATGCGCATCAAAGCGGGGGATATGGAGAAGACGCGCGCGCCGCTTGATTTCATCGGCATCAACCTTTACTACCGCACGATCGCTTCGTCGCCTGGAACGATGGAGCGCTTCTCGCACGCCCAGGAGTGGCTGTTCCCGGTGAAGATGGATGGAGGGCAGAAGGGACCGAAAACGGATATCGGGTGGGAGGTGTGGCCGAAGGCGTTGTATGAGATGGTTATGCGAATCACGCGGGACTATGACCGCCCGGTCATCGAAATCACTGAGAGTGGATGTGCTTATAACGATGGGCCAGACGCCAGCGGCGTGATCCGGGATGGGCGGCGCACTGACTATCATCGTCAGTATCTTTCTGCGTTGTCGCGAGCAATCGAGCGAAGGAGCGGATGTCCGCGGATATCACGCGTGGAGCCTGCTGGATAATTTCGAATGGGCTGAGGGGTTCAGCCAGAGATTTGGGTTGGCTTACGTGGATTTTAAGACTCAGAAACGGACGATTAAGGAATCGGGTCGATGGTTTGCGAAGGTGGCGGCGGAGAACCGGCTTTCAGTGGGATGAGGACGATGTGGATTGCAGATCGGAATTCGGCGAAATGGTCTGAATCTGCAAACTGAATTCTAAAGTCTCAAGTTTCCTACTTTCCCTGCATTACCAATTCACTATTTTCTATTTTCAGATCTCCGACGCCGTCGGGCAGTTTGAGGCGGTCACGCTGTTCGGAGAGTTTTTTCTGGAGCGCGGGATTGACGAGGGAAACCGGAACGCTGAGGTCTCCGACCTTGAATTCCGTGGGATCAAACGTCGCGTAGCCATCTTTGTCGCCGAGGTGACCCGAGACCGTAATCCAGACATCTTTGCCGGCGACTTCGGTAAGAAACTGGCCATGCACGACATCACCATCGAAGCTGACTTGCTGATCTTTAATCGCCGGAGCGCTACTGCCAATGTTGGTGTCGGGAGTGAGCCCAGCCGCTCCGGCATTTCCTAGAGATTGCGAGAGGACAGCACTGATCTCGTCGGAGTTGAGGTGAACTTCGGGCTTGGCGACAGAAGAGAAGGGAGAAGACTGACCGGCGTCGGGCTTGGTAATCGTGGAGGCACTGCTCGACTGGACCTGCCCGGTGGCCTGCTGGAAGTCAGCCATTTTCTGATCAAAGGATTGCGCGTGCTCTGCGACTGCGGCGGCCGGCTGCGGTTTGGCCACGGGCGTCGGTCTTTTCAGCACTAGAAAGATGGCGACCAGAGAAGCAAGTAGCGTGGCAATGCTGATGATACGATCCAATTTAAATTTCATGTGAGTCGGTGGAGGCCTCGCAAGAAGCCTGCTGTCCATGATATCGGGGTCAAAGTCTGACGTTTAGATGACTTAAGTTACCCGCGAAACCCATTGTCCGATTGTGTTTAGGACGGTCAGCCCAGCTTTTTCTGAAGCAGTTCGTTGACGATTTGCGGGCTGGCTTGACCCTTGGAAGCCTTCATAACCTGGCCGACAAAAAATCCGAGCATAGTCTTCTTGCCGGCGCGATACTGCTCCAACTGCTTAGGATTAGCGGCAAGAATTTCGTCGACAATTTTTTCGAGCGCCGACGTATCGGTGGATTGCTGGGGACGTCCTTCTTGTTCGTAGACGGCGGGGAAATCCTTGCTGCGTTCGAAACTGAGATCGTAGAGATCTTTGAGCATTTTGCCGGAGATGGCTCCGGACTCCACCAGATCGGCGGACGCCGCGACTCCGGCCATGGAGATCGGCGACTGCTCGATCGAGATGGCTTTGGCCTTCAGGCGTCCCATCAACTCGCCCTGGACGAGATTCGCCACTCGCTTCGGATTTTTAGCAGCCTTGGCGGCCTGTTCGAACTGGTCGGCAAGTGATTTTGAAAAAGTCAGGACCTGGGCATCGTATTCCGTGATGCCGTAATCGGCGACCATGCGGGCGCGGCGAGCCTCGGGCAGTTCGGGCAGAGCGCCGGAGATTTCCTCTTTCCATTTGTCGTCCACAATCAGCGGTAAGAGATCGGGCTCGGGAAAATATCGGTAGTCATGAGCTTGTTCTTTGGAGCGCATGCCGTAGGTCTTGCCCTCGTTCGAGTTGTAGAGGCGAGTCTCCTGCGTGATCTTGTTGCCCGATTCGATCACGTCGATGTGGCGGCCGATTTCATATTCCAGCGCTTCTCGAATGAAGCGAAAGGAATTGACATTCTTGATTTCGGTCTTGGTGCCGAGCTGTTTTTGACCGCGAGGACGCACGCTTACGTTGGCGTCGGCACGGAGCGATCCTTCTTCCATGTTGCAGTCGCTAACACCCGTGTAAAGGATGATCTCCTTCAGGCGTGTCAGATATTCGTAGGCTTCGTCGGGAGTGGAGATTTCGGGCTCGCTGACGATTTCGATCAGTGGAACGCCGGCGCGGTTGAGATCTATCGCCGTCTTTTCGTCGGAGTCCGGGAAGCCCTCGTGCAGGCTCTTTCCGGCGTCTTCTTCGAGGTGTATGCGAGTTATGCCAATCTTTTTTTTGCCGGAGGCGGCGGGAATTTCGATGTAGCCGAACTCGGCAAGCGGCTTATCGTATTGCGAAATTTGATAGCCCTTGGGAAGATCGGGGTAAAAATAATTCTTTCGGGCGAAGATCGAGGCCTCGTTGATGCGGCAGTTCAGGGCCATCGCGGCCAGCGTGGCGAATTCGACCACTTTCTTATTGAGGACAGGAAGGGCGCCCGGCATACCCAGGCACACTGGGCAGACATTGGAGTTCGGCGGTGCCCCAAACCGGGTCGAGCACGAGCAGAATATCTTCGTGCGGGTTAGAAGATGTACATGAACTTCAAGGCCGATCACCGGCTCGAATTTCGGATGCGCAGCGATTGAGGTCTCGGCTGTTGCCATAGGTGGTCGATTATAAATGTCGGCTTGCGGCTTAGAGCTCTGCCCACGAAGGGCGCGAAGGTTCACTAAGGAGAGCCTAACGTGTCTATGGATTTTTTGGCGCGTCGAGGTATTTGTCAGCGGGAATTTCGAAGTACATCAACTCGGAGCCCTTGGCATCGGCGACTCCAGTGATGTCGATGTTGGCTCCGCGCAGGGGCGAACCGATTCCGCCGATGTCGAAGAAAAGAAATCCGGACTGAGTCGAGTGAGGCTCGACGGCCTTGGCCGCGAATTGGGAAGACTCGATCTCGTCCATTTCTTTCTTGCTGACACCAGTCTTCACTTTGTGAGGAAGCGGAATGGGGCTAGGGCGCGTACTGGACTGCGGATTCGTGAGGCGGCGGTAGAGATCATCAGTGGTTACGGGGGTAAGCTTCGAGCGATTTGCCGTGATCAACGTGATCCGAATATTAGAGATCGATATGGGTTGGTCGCCGTCGTTTGTGACAATGAAAAAGATCGGCAGGTATCCGTGGTCAGCAAAGTTTACGGAAAAGAGTTTCGCCTTTTCGACCGAGTCGTAGGGATCGGCGGCGATGGCGACCTGCTCGTCTCGATGAAAATCGTGAGCGGGATAGTTGATGGCAGACTTCGCTTCCGGCTTTACGAAGTTTTTCGACGCGATAACTGCCGGAACAATGCACGCAGCACAGAGCGTCAAGGCTGCGATGCGTAAACTCGATCGGCAAGAATGGCTGCATGCGGCAATTATAGAGCGAGGAGCGTCCCGCTTGCCGAGCGGCGCAGTTTAGAATGACTTCGATTGCCCTACTTCCTCTACAGTTGTGCGCTCGGCTTGGCCCTGGTGTTGACGACGCCGTATTGGCTGTATCAGGCCCTGCGCCATGGCAAGTACCGCCGCGGGTTTGCAGAACGAATCGGACGGGTTCCACCGCGACTTGAAACTGCCGCCCTGAACGGACAACGCGCGATCTGGATTCACGCGGTTTCGGTTGGAGAAGTACTCGCCATTAGTGGCCTGGTCAGCCAGATGCGAAAAGCTTTTCCGGAGACACCGCGTTGTGGTTTCGACGACGACCGATACGGGGCAGGATCTAGCTCGCAAGCAATTCGGTGTCAGAAAATGTTTTCTATTTCCCGATGGATTTTGCGTCCGCCATCCGTCGATACTTGCGGGCATTGCAGCCGGAGATGATAGTTCTTGCAGAAACAGAGTTTTGGCCGAATCTTCTTAGACTCGCGCACACGAGCGGCGCGCGAATAGTCGTGGTCAATGCGCGGATTTCGAACCGATCGTGGCCGAGATACGATCGTTTTCGATGGGCGTTGAAGAAGAATGCTGGTGAATGTCGACCTGTTCCTGGCGCAGACGGAAGAGGATAGCTCAACGGTTGCAATCGATTGGGGCGGATCCGGGCCGGGTACAAGTGACGGGAAACCTGAAGTTCGACGTAAATCTGCCTGCTCCGCCGGCTATCGTCGAGCAGCTTCGGAGGTCACTGGCGGCCGAGGGTGCAGGGCCGGTGCTAGTGTGTGGCAGCACCGTCGACGATGAGGAAGCGCCGCTGCTGAAGGCGTTCGAGAACGTGCTGGTGAGCCATCCGCATGCGGTGATGATGCTGGCACCGCGACATCCGCAAAGATTCGACAATGTTGCGATCCTGATTCAACAGATGAATATTCGCTTGCACCGGCGATCTCTTTGGCAAGGAGAGCCGCTGGGCGGCGGAGTATTCCTGGTCGATTCGATCGGAGAGCTGTCAGCGCTGTATGCCTTGTCGGATGTTGCTTTTGTGGGAGGGAGCCTCGTGCCGCGCGGGGGACACAATATCATCGAGCCCGCGCAACATGGGGTTGCCATTGTCACCGGCACGCACACGGAAAATTTCCGGGACATTGTCGGACTGTTCGAGAGATCGTGACGCAGTGAGAGTCGTCACCCTGTCGGAGTTGCCGCTCACGCTGATGCATCTTCTCGCTGATGATGGGGAGCGACGCGCGCTAGGGCGGCGCGCGAAAGAGACCATCCTTTCACAAATGGGCGCCACATCTCGGACGTTAGAGGCGATACGGACGTTGCTATTGCGAAGGATAGAGAGGCGCACAAGGCATCGGCGGCGCGCAAAGTGTGAATCCGCTCGGAATCATCTACGGCGGATTGGTTGGAGCGCGCAATCGACTCTACGACCGTGGCACTTTGCCGGTGCGCAGGTTGAAGGGCCCGGTGGTCAGCGTAGGTAATCTCTCGGCTGGCGGTTCGGGCAAGACTCCGTTTGTGATGCTGCTGGGAGAATTGCTTCAGAAGCGTGGCGTGAAGTTCGATGTGCTATCGCGGGGCTATGGTAGAAAGAGCCGTGGAGTTCGGTTGGTCGATCCAGGCAGGATTCGCGAGGAATTCGGCGACGAGCCGTTGCTAATTGCGCGAAAACTTCAAGCGCAGGTCGTGGTAGGCGAGGATCGGTATGCCGCAGGATGTTTCGCCGAGTCGAAGTTTGGTTCGCAGTTGCACATTCTAGATGATGGCTTTCAGCATCGCGGATTGGGCCGCGACTTTGACATCGTGCTGGTTACGCCGCAGGATGCCACCGACCGACTGCTTCCAGCCGGAAGATTGCGGGAGAAGCTGGACTCGTTGCGGCGTGCCGATGCAGTGGTGCTCGCCAGTGGAGCGTCGGCGGAGTCGTTTCCCCTTGATGGAAAGCTCATTTGGCGGGTGCGGCGGGGGATTGATCCGAAAAATGTACCCGCGCGCCCAATCGTTTTTTGCGGTATCGCACGACCTCAAAGTTTTGTTTTGCAATTACGAGCGGCACATATCGAGCCGGTTGCCGCAGGCGTTTTACCGCGATCATCATGCTTACGATGAGAAGGACGTGCGTGAGTTGCTCGAATTGAGGCGGCAAAGCGAGGCCGGCGGATTTGTTACCACTGAAAAAGATGCTGTGAATCTTGGAGGATATCTCTCGGCTCTTGAGCCTTTGTCCGTTGTGCCGGTGCGCATGGAGCTGACAGACGGTACTGGGGCCGTTGATTGCCTTCTGCGGACGATCGCGGAGCGGAAAGTGAGATCGTGAGGCTGGGCTTGAGACTCGCCTCGTTGCGTTCGCTACGCGGACTGTCGAAAACGTTAGCGGAAGCAGGCGCTGCGTGATGCCGTGAGAGAATCTACTGTCCGATGACCAAGCATTTGAAAGAAGCGGAGCGTCTTAGGAAGATTGTCGAGGCGTTTCCCAACATCACGGTGACTGTGCTGGGCGATCTGGTCGCGGACGAGTTCGTGTTTGGGGAGATATCTCGTGTGTCGCGCGAGGCTCCAGTGTTGATTTTGAAGCATCGCGAGCGAACGATTATGCCCGGTGGCGGCGGGAACGCGACCAACAATCTGGCAGATTTGGGAGTGAACGTGCTCCCGGTGGGAATTGTTGGAGACGACGAGGCCGGTCGGCTGCTGCTGAAACATTTCCGCCACAAGAAGATTCCTGTGAGCGGCGTCCTAAAGGATAAAAGCTATACCACCGTCACGAAGACGCGAATCCTTGCCGGGATGACCCATACGTCGCGGCAACAGGTGGTGAGAGTTGATCGTGAGCCGGCGGAGGCGCCAAGCAGTCATCTGACGCGAGAACTTTATTTAGCGGCACGGAACTACGCGCACGCGTCCGATGCATTGTTGGTCTCCGACTATGGATACGGTGCCGCGACTCCGGCCATCGTGAGCACGCTGCGTGAAAAGGGCAAGCTGGGAACGGTGCCGATCATTCTCGATTCCCGTTACCGGATGCTGCAGTATGCGGGGGTGACGGCAGCGACTCCCAACGAACCGGAAGTCGAAGAGGCGCTTGGAATGCGCATCGGGCAGGACTGGGAGAAGCTCCTGGTAGCGGGCGAGAAGTTGATGGCCCACATGAAATTGCAGTCGCTGGTGATTACACGAGGGCGCGACGGGATGGTGGCTTTCGACCAGAGGCACAAGCCAATCGATCTGCCGATTTTCGGATCAGACCAGGTCGCCGACGTTACGGGCGCAGGAGATACGGTAATTGCAGCGTTTACCGCTGCTTTGGCTGCGGGAGCTACAACAGAGGAAGCGGCGCAACTCGCGAACTACGCGGGGGGCATTGTAGTCATGAAGCGGGGCACGGCGACGGTATCGCGCGAAGAGTTGATGCATGCCATCGAGCAGACGCCGCCTTCTACAAGACCTCATTGAGCGACGACAGCAAAATTCTGAGCCGGAGCGAGCTTCGCCAGCGCGTGGAACAATGGCGGCGAGCCGGAGAGCGAATCACGCTGGCAAACGGCAACTTCGATTTATTGCATGTAGGTCATGTACGCTATTTGCGCGGAGCAAAAGCGCTCGGCGGCAAGCTGGTAGTCGCCATCAATTCAGATGAGTCGGTGCGCGCGCTGAAGGGCGAAGGGCGTCCAATCATGCCCGAGGCAGAGCGTGCGGAGATCGTGGCCGCTCTTTTGGATGTCGATGCCGTGGTCATCTTTCCGGAGCTCGACGTAAGAGCCATCATCCACGAGATTCTGCCGGACATTCAGGCTAAGGGAACGGATTACACGGCCGATTCAGTTCCGGAGCGCGACGCTATGGCCAAACACGGCGGACGCATCGAGATTGTCGGCGATCCGAAAAATCACTCTACCAGCGAGATGATCCGCACGCGCCTTTTGCCGAGGAGATCTTGATCGGAATCGGTATCCCTTCCAAGCGGGAGCGCCTGCTCATCGTACGCCTCAGCGCGATGGGTGACGTGATCCACACACTGCCTGCGGCGCAAGCCTTGCGAGAAGCATTTCCGAGCGCGATGATCGGCTGGCTGATTGAGGAAAGATGGGCAGAACTTCTCTGTGCGCCGGGCACACCGCTTCGCGGACCGCGATCCGCGCAACGCCCTTTGGCGGATTGGGTACACCCGGTCAAGCTTGCCGGGTGGCGGAAATCCTTATTCACGTTGCCAACTATCGAGCGGATCGTGCGCACATGGAATGACGTTCGGGCGGTCCATTACGACGTAGCGATTGATTTGCAGGGGGCAATTCGATCGGCTCTTTTGGCACGATGGTCAGGTGCGCCGGTGATTTACGGATCGGCACAGCCGCGAGAAATCCCGGCCAGTCTGTGGTACAGCCGAGAAACGATTCCCAACGGCAGTCACGTGATCGAGCAAAATCTTTCCGTAGTGTCGGACGTGGCTGAGAGAAAACTTGCGGTTGCACGAGTTCAGTTTCCTAAGGACGATGCGGCAGATAGCAAGATACGGCGCCAACTTGCGGACGCTGGCATAGGAAGATTTCTGATTCTTAACCCTGGAGCGGGATGGGGAGCAAAACGCTGGCCCCCTGAGCGGTATGGGAACGTGGCGCGGGCGCTGGCCTCTTGTGGCATAAAGTCGATCGTGAATTACGGGCCAGGGGAAGAGTATCTGGCTCGGCAGGTCGAAGATGCCGGTGGCGGGAGCGCAAAGGCCATTCATTGCTCGATCACGGAGTTGATTGCGTTGACTCGACGGGCTAGTTTGTTCGTCGGGGGCGATACGGGTCCGCTGCACCTGGCCGCGGCATTGCAGATTCCTGTGGTGGCCATCTTTGGACCGACCGATCCTGAGCGCAACGGGCCGTACGGAACGCGGAGTATCGTGCTACGCAATCCTGCCAGTCCGACCACGCATGCGCGCAATCCACGACCCGATGAAGGCATGCTCGAAATCGGAGTCGATGCCGTCGTGGATGCCTCCCGGAAGATGATCAATCGGGCGGGGACTGAGGCTGCGCATGACTGAGTGGTCGAAGATCGCTCGGCGCATCCGAGTACCGCTGGGATTTCTATTTGCGATTGTGTATTTCTGGCTCGCGCGACCTACATGGCGCTTCCTTGCAATCGGCGGAATACTTGTCGTTCTCGGGCTTCTGGTTCGCGCGCTGGCATCGGGACACGTTCGGAAGAATGAGGCACTTGCCACCTCGGGACCTTACGCGTATACGCGGAATCCGCTTTATCTGGGATCGTTACTGATCGGTATCGGATTTGCCGTGGCCGCGCGAAGTTGGTGGGTGGGCGTTCTGCTTGTACTCATGTTCTTCGCGATCTATGTGCCGGTCATTCGCTCGGAAGAAACGTTCCTCAGAGATAAGTTCGCAGACTTTGAGGAGTACGCGCGTGGCGTCCCGAGAATCGTCCCGAGAATCTCACCGTGGAAATCCGGTGAATCAGGCGAATTCTCGATGGACTTGTATTTGAAACATCGGGAGTACAACGCGTTACTTGGCGTAGTCGCGATGATGGCTGGACTAATCGCAAAGATGAAGATGTTTATGAGCTAGAGTGTCGGATTCAGGAACCGAAGTAGGCAAAGAGCAGCAACAATCCCCCCAGACCTACCACGACGAAAGCTTTCTCCATAAAACTGAAGGAGCCGAGAAAACCAAACACCGGGCTCAGCAGGCCTTTGGGTTCAGACGGTAACGGCGGAGGCGGAGCAACGTGTTCTGGCACGGCTGCTGGCGGGGGAGGAGGCGAAGGGACCGGGGCGGCAGCCACTTTTTCAGGCTGATCGGCGAATTTGAGGTTCAGGGCATATCCAGGAATTTCGATCAGGTCATCAACGCTGATGCGAGTCTTCACCGATCTGTTCAGCCGAGTTCCGTTCAGCCAAGTACCGTTGCTGCTCAGATCCGTGAGGAAAAGATTGGTTCCTTCGGCAGTTATAACCAGGTGTTCGCGAGAGAGATCGGGGCCGTCGAGGAGGACTCCTTGCTCGGCACCGCGGCCGATAACTAATCCGTCGCCGATTGAAGACCGGACCTCACGAGTAGTGGAGTCGGCTTTGGCCCGGATCGAGAGCAGAATATCCATCGTCTAGGGCAAGGCCTTTCGCAGGTAGGTCTCGATGCGCTGACGGAAAATCGGATCCTCTGCCATGAAGTCGCTCATGTGCTGCTTCTGCGCGCTTGAAAGTGGCGTCGATGCAGTCTGTGAATTGACGATTTCGAGAGCGGAAGATCGCACTAACTGATCAAGCTTCGCAGGATCCTGAAGGTCGGCCTTGCTGAACTTGGGGCCTTCAGACGGCGAAGACACCGAACCTGTAGTCGAAGAATCCGGAGGTCCTTGGACAACCGAGAAATTTCGATTCGGCTTGGCGTCGCCAGCCTGATCGGCGGACGGATAATTTATCTGGCCGAAATTTCCTGTCGGCTTGATGTCAGCCATAACGAGCTCTGCTCACGAGAATTTCACACGGTCCGTCATTTCAAGCAGCCTACGAGCTAACTTTCCGGAAGTACCGAGAGGGTCGAGAGACATGGCCGTTTTAAGGTGAGTGCGCGCTGTCTCTTTGTCTTTCCGAAACAAGAAAACTTCCCCGAGATGGGCGTAAGCAAACGCGCTACGCGGATTCAATTCAAGCGCGCGGCGGTAGTGAGCTTCAGCGGCATCGAAGTGAGTTTGCTGAAACTCCACTGTTCCGAGAAAAACTTCAGGGAAATCATGATTGGGGTAGAGGGCCTTCACCCCTGTAAAGACATCATGAGCCGCCTGAAAGTTGCTCGCGTCGCGATAAATAAGTCCGGACTCAACCAGAAATGCCAGTTCATCGTTGGAGGGCGCGATCGTCCACTTCGCTGTCATTTCCCGACTCCTGTCGATCCAGCAGTTAGTTGATGTTACGAATAGCGTCCATGGCCGAATCATGCCGGCTTTTCACCACGGCAGAAACAGCCTGAAAAGCCTCTTGCTCAACGCTCATCTGCTGCTGCAACTGCAAAAATTTCATACTGTCGCCGAGCAAGCCTGATTGATTGATGCCCCCGCTCGTGCCGCTGATGGCATTCCCAATCAGCCCGCCGATGCCCGGCATGAACATATTGCCAACGCCACCAACAATACCGCCCAACACCCGTCGGAAACCGCTTGGCTGGGGTTGAGGCTGCGTAGCCTGCACGATCTGGTCGAGGCTGTAGTTAGGAGTTCCAACGCCGCTCAAAATGCTGTTGAAGTTTGCCATGGGAGTTCGCCTCCTAACTAGATTATCGTGACCTGGCCACAGATGTTGCTATTTTTGCTCGACGGATTTGTTCCGCATATCGGTTAAAGCTCGCAGCAGATCCAGTGAGCGTCCGAAAGCGATCATGGCTGCCTTGGCGCGGTCCTTGTCTGTGCCGGCGCCTGATTTGATGATGCCATCAAGCTGGCGGCAAGTTTTTTCAACCTTACCCAGCAGGGGTTGCGGCTCTTCCGAAGAGAGTAACTTCTCGAACTGAGGAAAATGGCGCCAACCGACATCATCTTTTGATCCCGGAACTGGCTGCGTCTTCTGCACGGTCTTCATGAGTTACCGCCTCTCTGTCTCTGGTTGGGTCTGTAGTATCATCCGTTTCTGATGTCGGACGATCTGCGCCCAATCAGCATTCAAACCATCCCAGATGCCATTCGAATCATGAATGGGTCTTCGGATGGAACGTCACTCGAGTATCATCTCGACTTCTTCAGCTTTCTGTCTCTCCAGGGATACTGGAATTTCTCTTCCACTCACTCGTTGATCCGGTATGTCGACGGCGAAGGCGCAGCGATCATTCTTGCCTGCACGGATCCCGATTCGCGTGAGGCGTACATCCTGTATTGGGGAACTATTCCAAAGTTTCGCACTCGAAAAATCGCTCAGAGCCTCTTTGAAGCCTGTTGCGAACGCCTCTTCGAAGCCGGCTACGTCATACTTTACGGCGTTTCCGTACCGGATCGTCCGGTGCGCCGATATCGGTTCATTCAAGCGGCGCCGCAATTCGATCTGTTTGACATGGAAGCCCGGTCGGTGGCCTTGCCTGCCGCTGACACTCGCTTCGTGATTCAGAAAATCGACGTAGCTGCTATTACGCATTTCGTGATTCCCGACGGAGAACGCTTCCACTGGACGCAGCGACCGGCTTTCCTGAATCACGCCGCTTCCCGCATGCAATTCTTCGGAGCATTCGAGCGAGACACGCTCAAAGCTTATGCGGTTGCTCTCCCTGGCGCAGCGAACGGCGTCGAACTCGTCGATCTCCGCTCGAGCGGTGATCTCGCGGCCGGATATGAGTTGCTCCGTCATATCTTTACCACTTACTCTCCGCCTTTTACGGCCACGCATGTTTTCGACCAAAGCCACAGTCAAAAACTACTGAGCAATGCGGGATTCGCAGTGAGCCGGAGTTTCTCCATGCTCACCCGAGACCTACGCGCTACCTGCTCAGTGCCACGATCGCTCAAGAATTCGCCGCAATCTGAGCCTGCGCCGGAGGAGAAATCATCCCCAAGGGCTGCAAGTTGATTTGCGGCGTGAGCTGATCGTAGCTGAGGACCGTCACATCAGGAATTCCAAAATCCAGAAGTCGTTTTACAAATCTGCGAATTTCGCTGTCGGTCACAATGACCGGGCGCTGCGCTCCTGGCGGCAGATCGCCGATCTGGGCCCTAGCCGCGTCCAGTACCTGCCGGCTCATCGCGGGATCCATCGCCAGGTAAGAACCACTTGCACTCTGGCGGATTGAGTTGCGGAACATCTCTTCGAACTCCGGATCAAGGCGATAGATAAACAACAGCGGACGGCCCTGCGAAATCTGGTAGCAAATTTTAGCTTTTAGTCCAACTCGCACCTGCTCGGTGAGGGCGAGCACTTCATGCTCAATCCTTCCCCACTCGCAGAGAATTTGAAGAACCGTTTTGAGGTCCCGGATCGAAACGCCTTCCTCGACCAGTCTCTTCAATATTTCGGTCAGAGTCTGGAGAGAGACTGTTTTTGGCACCGTCTCTTCCACCAGCGTGGGATATGGTCCTTTCAGAGCGGTGACCATACGCTGAACTTCCTGCAGCCCGATGAATTCTTTAGCGTTTTTGCGAAGATAGTCTGCAAGGTGAAGCAGAAGAACATCGGGAGTATCCCAAACCTGATAACCGACGCCGCGGGCGCGATCAGCCTGATCGCGCGAAACCCACGCAGCGGGCTTGCCAGTGGCGGGATTCGCGGTAGTCTCGCCGGTAAAGCCGTAGACGGAGAGATTTTCTGCCGAATCGCTGACTAGAACGGCATCGAGACGAACCTGGCCATTGACGATCGGCACTTCGTTCGCCCAGATCGTATAGCTTCCGGGCTCTCCGGGCATGTTGCCCTTGATCTGAATCGGAGGAAAGATGACTCCTAACTCGAAGTACAGGCCATTGCGTATCGCAACCAGCCGATCAAAAAACTTCTTTCCCTCCTCGCTGTCCACATTGACGTACGGCGTTAGCGCTTCGCTGGCCTGAAGCACGAGTGGAAGCGTGAGAGAAATCTGTGGATCCTCTCCGGATTTAGCGGCCAGCTGCTGGACTTGCTCCGCAGCAGCAACCTTGATGCTTTGCGCCTTGTAGAGGCCGTAAGCAAGCGATCCGGTGACCCCAGCAAGGATAAAGAAGGGGACCTTAGGCAGTCCGGGAATCAGCGCGAGAATCGTGAGCAAACCCGAAGCAACAGCGATTGCTTTAGGCTGGCCGAGAATCTGTCCTGCGACATCCTTGCCGAGATTCGCGTCTTTGTCTTCGGATGCGACACGGGTTACGACCATACCTGCGGAAATCGAGATCAGACAGGGCGGGAATCTGCGACACAAGGCCATTGCCGATGGTCAGGATGGAATAGGTCTGCACCGCATCCATGACGGTCATGTCGTTCATCGCAACGCCGATGATTAATCCGCCGACGATATTGATAAGGGTGATGACGATGCTGGCGATGGCGTCACCCTTGACGAACTTCATAGCGCCATCCATCGCGCCGTAGAATTGACTCTCGCGAGCCAGGCCCTCACGGCGAGCACGTGCCTGCTGGAAATCGATGATTCCGGCGCGCATGTCGGCATCGATGCTCATCTGCTTGCCGGGCATTGCGTCGAGGGTGAAACGCGCCGAAACTTCGGCGACACGCTCCGAGCCTTTCGTGATGACGATGAACTGGACCAGGGTGATGATCAGAAAGATGACGGCGCCCACTACGAAATTGCCGCTGACAACGAACATGCCAAAAGACCGGATGACTTCACCGGCATCGGCTTTGAGCAGGATGAGACGGGTGGCTGCGATATCCAGGGACAGCCGGTAGAGGGTGGTGATCAGGAGCAGCGTTGGAAACGACGCGATCTGTATGGGGCCCGAGATATAGATCGACACCATCAGGATGGTCACGGCCACCGTGATGTTGACGGTCAGGAAGATGTCGAGCAGAAAAGTCGGGAGGGGAATAATCATGAGGCCGACCATGACTCCGACCATGGCGACCAAGATCAAGTCAGCGAAGCGGGTCAGAACCCCTTGAAGGTTCCCCCCAGCGATCTCTTTCTTGATTCCGAGGAAATATCCCTGAATATCGACCATCTGAGTTCAAGAAGATAATGCAGAACTGAATCTGCGCCGGACGCTCATCTTCCCCCCGTTGAGCGTCCGGCACAGATTCGATAAACCGGCTGGTTACTAGCTTGCTTTCGCCAATCCGGCTTCCTTGCGTCTTTGAGCTTCCTGGATGATCGCGTCGATTCCGCTGACCAAGGCGCGGGCACGATTGACTCCCGGATCCTTGTGGTTCGGGTCGAGCGCGAACGCCTTCTCCAGATGCTCCTTGGCCTCTAGCACTTTGCCCTGCCGAAGCAAGGTTTCGCCCAAGTTCGCCTGAATGCTGGCGTCGTCCGGCTTCAGTTCTGCGGCTCGGGACAGGTTCGTGTAAGCCGCCTCAAGATCCGCCGGCTTTCTGGCCAACGCTACTGCCCCCGCTCCGGCAAAACCCAGGTAGTTATTGGCGTCCAGTGCTGCCGCACCACGGAACATCGTGTTGGCATCGTCGAGTTTGCCCTGCTGGTACTTGTTGTAGCCGAGTGCGACGATGGACTTCAGTTGAGTTTCGTTTACGCCCAGCACCTGGGCTGGCTGCTCGCCGGCTTCGATTCGCTTTACCAAATCAGCCGCGGTCACTTGCTGTGCCATTCTCGTATCCTCCTTAAGATATATCTGGCTGGTCGCCAATGTTTAGTGGACGTTCTGCATTGCGGTTGAGGCAGCTTCGCCCATTTGGCTGATTTCCTTGCTCAATTCCTGGAACAGCATCATCATCTGTTGCATTTGCAGCTGCAGTTGCATTGATTGATTCATCGAATCCTGCATCTGGCCCAAACCCGAAGTTGGATCGCCACCACCGAAGGAGCCTCCGAACGGGTTGCCGGCGCCTCCCGCAGCTCCAGCCCCACCGGTCGCTCCACCACCGGCTGCACCGACCGCCGCCACCGAAGATTCCACCCAATCCACCCTGTCCAAGGATTCCGCCGAGGCCGCCCAGAGGATTGTTGATGATTCCTCCCAAGGAACCAGGGAACCCGCTGCTGATACCTGGCAGTCCACCGAGCAACCCGCCAAGACCGCCCAGAAGCCCTCCGCCACCGCCCTGTGAACCTCCACCGGCCTGCGTCAGTCCACCAAAGATACCGGCCAACGAGCCCAGTTCGGGCATTCCGACAAGACTTCCGGCGATCGTGTCAACTGCTGGGTTTGAAAGCAGACTTCCTACCCCTTGGGCCACTCCACCCACCGCCTGCTCAACACCGTTCACTACTCCGCTGATTACGTCTCCCATGTTGTGCCTCCTTCCCTTCTCAGATCTTGGGCCGATTTGCCGTCCCAATTCACACAAGTTATCGGGTATGCCAGAGGGAAGTTGCTAAGTTCTTTTAGCGACCGGGCGCGCCAGCCGCCCGCATCCGACGGACTAGCCTTTCAACAGAGCGGCCTTGGCCATTTCGGCGCAGGATCTCAAGATCTTCACGGGCCTTATCCCAACTGCGCATTTCGCAATAGGCCTCGCAACGCCGGGCGCGTGCGGCGTGGTTAGCGGGATTGTTGTGGAGCACGAACGTCAGTTCCTCAACGGCTCTTGTAGTGTTTCCGGTAGCCATGCAGAGAACAGCCAGAGCGGTCCGGCAATAGGCATTCGTGGGATCGAGTGCGACCAGGGCAGTGAAAATGATGCCAGCCTCCTGATAGCAGCCCTGACGGTAGAACGCGTAGCCTCGATCGGCCAGCAAATAGATTTCCTCGGACGTCCAACCCATTTCCGGCATATTCAACCCCGCGTTACGGAAGAATTCTGCGAAACGATCGAATCCTCGGTTTGTTGCATGTCCATAAGCATGTCGAGCATCACACGCACCGCCGGGTGAGAATTTGACCCGCTGGGAGGGCTCGCAGCCAACTTGTCGTGTTTCGTAAGCATACTGCGCCAGCGCGTTCTCTCGCTTTCCGCGTCGCGAATCTCCAGAGTGTTAGGGCGTGGGGGGGGCTCGAGATAGGTGGCGTCCGGGGGACGAGCGTCGAGATTCAACTCCCGCTGCCAGCTCACCGGCACGTCGGTCACTGGTCCGCGTAGCTGCTCCTGAAACGAGACGCCGGTTTCCACGGACGCCGGAAGTTCCGGCAGTTTCCCCGGCTCCAGCGACGGCAGGGTGTAATCAACTCTCATAATTCCTCCTAGGTGTTGGCATTGGCCAACTGGTAGACGAAGTTCAAAACTTCGGCCACCGCTTCATAGAGATCTTCGGGAATATCGTGTCCGATTTCGAGATCAAACAAGCTGTGCGCCAGCCCGATGTTCCGTACGACGGGAACCTGGTTTTTCTTTGCGATATCGATGATCCGAAGCGCCATCGAATCCTGGCCCTTCGCCGTTATCTGAGGAGCTTGCATACTCTTCTCGTCATATTGGAGAGCGATCGCAAGGTGCGTGGGATTGGCGACAATGACGGTCGCCTTGGGGACATTGTGGGCGACGCTCTCGTGCATCATCTGCTCGAACAAGTGCCGGCGCATGTGCTTCACATGCGGGTCGCCCTCTTGCTCCTTGTACTCCTGCTTGATGTCTTCTTTGCTCATCATCAGCTTTTTGGTGAATAGCTTTTTCTGGATCACAAAGTCTGCTCCGCCGAGGATGACGAAGACGACGCCGACCTTCAACAAGATATTCGACATCAGGTGAGCCGCCAGCTTTGCAGTTTGGATCAGCGGCACTCCCACGGTCGGGACGATATCGATCAGGCCGTTCTTGATCGAGCTGTACAAGACCCATAGGACAACGACGAACTTGACAAGGTTCTTGAGCATCTCGATGTATGTCTTAGAGCTGAAGAAGATGTTTTTGAAACCGCTCGCCGGGTTTAGTTTGTCGAATTTCGGCTTTATGACCTCCGGGGCAAAGAGCGCTTTGACCTGGACGAAATTCGAGGCCACGGCCGCGATCATGAGCGCCGCCATCAATGGGGCTGTAAGCAGCATGAACTTGGAGGCCGCATATCCGAAGCGGCTCATCATCTGGCTCAATTGCATGTTTCCGCTCAATACGGCGGGCTGAAACGTCTGGGTCATGAGCCCGCCAAGCTCGGAAACATAGGTGGGCCCGCCAACGGTGAGTACAGCCGCCGCGGTCATGAACAGCAGAGCCTGGCTGAAGTCTTTGCTCTTGAAGACCTCACCCTTCTTCCGCGATTCATTCAGGCGCTTCTGTGTCGGCTGTTCTGTCTTCTCGCCGGGCATCTACTGACCTCTAAAATACCTGCTTACGAAATATGCAAAATGAACTGCCTGATCTGGTCCATCATTCCTGCAAAGTAACCGGGCATACGGCTTACAAGATATGACAGCGCAAGAAGGAACACTGCCAGGCCAAACATAGCCTTTACCGGCTGGC
Source organism: uncultured Acidobacteriota bacterium (assembly GCA_963712365.1). GTDB lineage: Bacteria > Acidobacteriota > Terriglobia > Terriglobales > Acidobacteriaceae > Sulfotelmatobacter. Next base: position 250,347 of record CAVQHO010000011.1, on the reverse strand, counting down.
TCTCCTGGTGCACATTCAAGCCGGATGCAACTTTCCCTATGGCTCCGAAACTCACATCCACAAGGAACAGAGCAAGCAGAACTGGTGCACTCAGTTGCACCGCAATTTGCAAGCTGTCTCCCGTGTAGCGAGCCATCTGCTCCATCGCAGCCATGGTTCCCCCGCTGAATTGGGGGAAATCAAGCAGAGGCATTTTCTGAAAGCTGCCCGCTAACGCGCGCAAAAAGAGCAAATGTCCGTTGAGGACCAGGAACAAAACGAGAGAAGCCTGCAGTTGCAGCTGGCCGAGCAACGAGACGTTGTTTTCGAGCTGAGGAGCGAAGAAGGTAGCCTGGCTCATGCCACGGGAGTAATCCATAGTCGCGCCCGCCATCTGGACGCTCTGAAAGATGATCTGGGACAGGAAGCCGATCGTGGATCCAATCACCCCTTCCTTTACCAGAAGGCACATGACGCGCAGGCTGCTGAGTTCTCCGGCATTCAAGTGAGGCGCGAGTGTCGGAAAAACTAAAATGCTTATCAAAGCGGCGAATCCAACCTTGATCTGCGGAGAGACGGCTTTACCGCCCATAAATGGCGTGAGGGTAATGGCGGTGACAAGGCGAGTCACAACGAGCCCGAAGAGCACGATGAAAGTGCCGACGTCATCGTGGAATCCGATACTTGCCAGAATGTGCTGGAGGGCGGCTAGCATGGCGGAATTCCCTAGCGCACCGAAGGTATCGTTTCGAAGAGAACCACGGTGAACTGCACAGACTGGGCAAGGATCCACGGGCCAAGAATGGCTACTGCTAGAAATACTCCGGCAAGTTTGGGGACAAAGCTCAGAGTCTGGTCCTGAATCTGAGTGGTTGCCTGGAGGATACTCATTACGAGCCCGATGAGCATGCTGGCCAGCATAGGACCAGCCGAGAGCAACAGCACGAGCATCAACCCTTCCCGCAATATCCGAACGATCGCCTCGACGCTCAAAGCCTTCTCCTCTAGACGTAGCTCAGTACGAGTCCACGCACGATCAGGAACCAACCATCGACGACAACGAACAGCAACAGCTTGAACGGCAGAGAAATTACGCTGGGCGAAAGCATTTGCATTCCCATCGCCAGCAGGATGTTCGCGACCACCATGTCGACGACGATGAACGGAACAAAGATCAGAAAGCCGACTTCGAAGGCTTCTTTAAGCTGGCTCGTTACGAAGGCCGGCATGAGAACCTGAAAATCTTCTTTGTCAGGCCGTGGCACGTCGACATTCGGCCGGGCAGGGGTCTTGCCCGTCTGTGGAGACGATAGAGCCGGTACGGCGGAAGCCTGAGCGGGGGCAGGCGTTGCGGAAGTGTCGGGCGGAGCGGCAGGCTGAGCAGCAGGAGCTGAAGTCTGCGGCTTCTCTGCAGCGCTATATTCCAGCCTTACGGCAAGGTCCATAAAGAGTGCGCGATCTTTGGCCTGAGCATGTTTGGACAAGAAATGACGTAAAGGCTCTTTGGCTTTTTTGCTCGCGTCGAAAATGCTTTTGACGCTAGCCTCGGAAAAAATGTCCTTCGAATTTGTTACCGAGCCTACGGTGTCGTACATCTGGCGCACCACCGGAACCATGATGAAGATGGTGAGGACGAAGGCAAGACCGGTGATGATCTGATTCGGTGGGACCTGCTGGGTTCCCAAAGCGTTGCGGAGGATGGATAGAACTACAGAGATCTTCACGAAGGAAGTCAACATGATGACGATGAAAGGAGCCAGCGCGAGCGCCCCGAGCACAATCACCATCACAACAGGGTTGGCGACTGGGCCGCCAGTCTGGGCGGTCGCGAGCGCGGGGCACACGAGCATCCCGATGAGAAAAATGCCCTTCATCGCGCCAAGCCATTTGCGCATGTCAGTCGGCCTTTCCAACCCGCTGAAAGCGGCTTAAGAGTTGCCGAAACTCCTTACCAGGCGGCTCGGCTTGACTCACTGATCTCACAATCTCAGCTGCATTTTCATCGTTGACGGCGGTGAGATACTCCACTTGATTCTCAGCCGTGCCAATCAGGAACACCTGCGATCCAGCCTTCACGAGATACAGACTCTTTCTTGGTTCGAGGCCGTAGCGAGCCAGAACTTCGATTGGTCCGTTGGCGCGATTCCGAGTTCCAAAAAACCAAGGCAGTCCCACGCGAAGCGTGAGGTACGCCAATACGAGAACGCCGCCGAGACCGCACAGCACCTCGATGTACTGAACGATCTGCGAATTGATTGATCCCAGTTGATCGGAGACGCTGGAAGCCGGTTCCAAGCAAAGGATAATCATCAGCCGTTTCTCCAACTCAGCACCCGTACCGCCAGGTTCCCCTCAACTTCCACAAGTTCGCCTTCGCCGAGAAATTTACCGTTCACCAGTAAGCGCACCGGCTCCGTTTTGGAGGCATTTAGTTCGATCACGGATCCCGGGCTGAAGGACTGAATTTCAGCCAGTGTGAATTCTTTCTCCGCGAGCACCACGTGCAGCCGTACCGGCAGGGCTTCTACCGCCGACCTGGTCAGAGATGCTGTGTCGTCAGCGCCGTTTGGCAAGGATAAGCCTCCCTCAAGATATTTATCGATCTTGAACCTTACGAAGTTGCTTCCATCGGCAGTAATGGACCAGCCTTGGCTGAAGTTTTTAGGGAACAGGATCGCCGGGGCGTGCTGGGCAACGATGATGTCACCCAGGCCAAGCTGTGAAATCTCATCGAATGACAGGTCGACGAATCCAGCCGCGATCGGCATCGGCCACACGATACTGCTGAAGCCGCCGATGCTCGCAGCGTTCATGTCGCCTTCGCCGTTATTGAGAAATCCGAAGGGAAGAAAGACTCTGAAATCCCCGGTTGAGTCGTTGACGCGGACGGCAAAACTCAGCGAAACACCGCGGGGGTTATCTGCGCCTCCGCCTCTCGCATCTCTTGTAAAGGTAAAGCGCATGGGAAATTTCAGCTTCCTGTTGAGGCGCTCCAGAATGGCGTAGAGGATGAAGCCGAGGAATGTTTCATCCGATGGGACGGCGGACGCTACCCCAAGCCCAAGGGGAAAGAAGGCGCGCTGTCGAAGCGCTTCGAGAAAAGCAGGGCTAACATGAACGAAGGCTCGCTCGCCGCTCGGATTTGCCTCGATAGCGAATGCGGAGTAACCGCGGGGCGCTTGTTGCTTGTAATCTGTGCAACTGGAGAGTTGCAGGGTGCAATCACTAAGGCTGATATCGGTCTCAGGCGCCCAATGCGTTTCGAGAAGGACACGGAAGCGGTATGGAAAGACCGTGAACTGGTCGCCGAGCCGGACGAGCTGTTTCTCGCGGGCGGGAAGGCGAGTGTCCCATAGATAAGTACCTAGCTGGCCCCCCTGATCTTCGAGGTAGAGCTGGCCTTCTCTTACAAAGAGACGAGCATGCTTGCTGGCGATCGCGGTGGCCGAGAGCACCACGTCATTGTCAGCCTGGCGGCCCAGGAGTATTTCCTGCTTGGATCCGAATTCGAGAGACTTCTCGCCGAATTTCGTGTCGACGAGATGAGTTTGGATGAGCCGGATCTGATAGCCCTCCGGCTTTTCGAGAAGATGTCCGAAAATGTCCGCGACCCAGGCGCGCCAATCTTGTTGGCTCGGAGCAGCACGGCAATACCAGTTCCACAGGCGAACTTCGTTCCGGGAGAGTGATGGCAAATTCTCGAAACGATAGCGAACCATTGACCGTGGTTCTGAGCCCAAGCGAACTCCCACTAGCGTCCCCTGCCCTGACGTCCACTCTGATTGCCGAAGTTCGAGCGACCCTTGGAATCCTGGGAGCGAGCGATTTCCTTAGGGCCGGAAACAGCGATCGTCGAAACGGTTACCCCACGATCGTTGAGTCCCTGGGTCAGTGCTGGCAGATTTTTCTGCAATAGCGAAGAAACCTGATCGGAAGTGCTCTGGAACTGAATTGAGACGCCTTCCGCTTGGCGTTCGATTCGGATATTCAACCCCTTGAGCGTGTTGGAATTCAACTCAATTTGTACTTCCTTATTTCCCTGGGCGTTGACGGCAACCGAAATCTCACGCACTAGCTGCTGCAATTCGGGCGGTACCGCGACAATGTGTTTACCTTCGACGGGCGCGGTTTGCATGGATGACTCAAGTCCGGGCGATTGCTGCATGAGGTCCAACGTAGAGGGATCCTGGTCGCCTTGCCGGCCTTTCGCGCTACCCTGAAACTGGTTCGCATCTTGTCCGACATCACGTTTTTTGGCCAACATCTTCGAGAAGCTGGAATTTTCGGCGGTGTCTTTATCCCGCGTGTCTCTCTTGACGTTTGTGTCGTTATTCGATGACTGAGTGTCGCTGATTCTCATATTGAACGCCTCCTCGTCATGTACAAGACGTTCCCGATCTCATCGAGTTCCAAATCTTCTTTCTCACGCAACTCGCGGATAAAGCGCTCTTCCTGTTTGGCCCGATGCTTTTGGAGGATCTCCACTTCGCGAGTGGCGGCTTGCACTTGCTTCTTAGCTTCCTGGACACGAGCCTCGCACTGATCGACCACGCTACGCTGCGAGTTGACGTCGCCCTGTGCGTCTTCGATCTGCAGCGCTACCGCCTTTACGTATTCGACGCGCTCCTGGACCTTCATCGCATTCAGGGCGACACCGTCGGCCGGCTTGCTGACCAGTTCGCGGCGCATCTGCTGACGTTTTTCCACTAGTGCCTGCAAGAACTGCTGCAGGTCACGAAGCGTGGCTTGCTGGTTCTCGAGTTCTTTCTGTGAGTCACCCAGCTCGCGCTCGGCGTCTTTCTTGATCTCTTCCTTCTGCTCGAGAAGGGGCTCAAGCCGATATGAGAATCCAGACGCCATTAGTTCTCACCCGGCGGAAAAATTTCTTTCAAATTTTCTAGCGAACCAGCGAAGTTTGACTTGTCATCGGTTGCCTGCTTCAGGAATGAATTGATGGCGGAAATCTTGGAAATGGCATTGTCGACGCGTTTGTCCGCACCCGTCTTGTACGCACCCAGAAGGATCAGATCTTCATTCTTCTTGTAGGTGGCGAGAGCGTCGCGCAGCGCGCCGGCGCTCTTGCGATGATCTTTGTCGGTGACGGCTCCCATGACGCGGCTGGCGCTTTCGAGAATGTTGATCGCAGGATAATGATTCCGCGCGGCAAGCTCCCGAGACAAGATGATGTGACCGTCCAGAATGGAACGAACTTCATCGGCGACCGGTTCGTTCATGTCATCGCCAGCGACCAGGACGGTGTAGATCGCGGTAATCGATCCTTTGTCGGAATTTCCTGAGCGCTCCAGCAGCTTAGGCAGCTCAGCGAAGACGGAAGGTGTATATCCGGCGCGGGCCGGCGGCTCTCCGCAGGCAAGGCCGATCTCACGCTGGGCACGCGCAAAGCGCGTAACCGAGTCCATCATAAGAATGACTTTCAATCCTTTGTTTCGGAAATATTCGGCGATGGCAGTACCCACGTAAGCGGCCTTCAGACGCACCATTGAAGACTCGTTTGAAGTGGCGCAAACAATGACCGATCGCTTTATGCCTTCCGGACCGAGGTCATTCTCGATAAAGTCCCGAACTTCACGGCCGCGTTCGCCAACCAGCGTGATTACGTTGACGTCGGCCTCGGTGTTGCGGGCAATCATGCCCAGCAAGGTGCTCTTGCCGCCGCCGGCCGCCGCAAATAAGCCGATGCGCTGGCCCTCGCCGGCAGTCAACACAGCATCAATAGCGCGGACACCCAGAGTGATCGGCCTGCTGACGCGTTGACGCTTCAGGGGATCTGGCGGATAGCCGAGGACAGGAAATTCTTCGTCGCAGTTTAAAGGACCTTTGAATTCGGCATCCATAGGCTCGCCTAAGCCGTTGAGCACGCGGCCGAGCAATGCGTCGCCGACTTTCACGGTAAGGCAGTTTCCCGTCGGTACAACTTCGCTATGCGGACCGACGTTGACGAGTTCTCCAAGGGGCATCAGCAGGACATCGCCGTCGCGAAATCCGACGACTTCCGCTTTGACTGGTTCAGGAGAACGCGGACTTCTGATGAGGCACAACTCACCGATCCAGGCTTCGGGAAGAGCCGCCTTCACCACCAGGCCAACAACTTCCTTCACTCTTCCGCGAACCTGCACGGACGATGTGCGTTCGATTCGATCCAGGTATTGTCGAATTTCGGCAACATTGTTGGCCATGTCGTCGGTCTCTAGTCGGGGGAACTGTTGCGGATCAGCGCCTCTTCGAGGCACTTCAATTGTGTGTCGAGCCGGGCATCGATGATTCCAAGTTCGCTTTCGATGACGCAGCCGCCAGCAGGAATGCTGCTGGAAGGCACAATTTCTATGTCGCTGCCACCACCCAGGAACTGCCTCAAGCGGTCGACTTGGGCGCGCACGTACTGGGCCTCGGCGTCATTGACCTGAATGGCGAGACTTTTCCCGGTGCGTGTTCCCTTGATGACTTCGCGCACGATGGCCAGAATGGTGTCGGGATTTTGCTTCAACTCTTCGCCAATGATCTTGCGAGCGATGTGCACGGATAGCTGCAACATCGTCTGTTCCCAATTCTTGATCAACTCGTCCGAACGCTTTCGTGAGCGGATCAAGATGTCATTCCACGCCGCCAATCCTTCGGTGTTTCCCTCCTGACGGCCCTGCTCGCGGACCTTGTCCCGCTCGCGTGTCGCTTCCTCGACTATCTGCTTTGCCTTCTCCTGGGCTTGCGTGACTACGTCGCGGGCCTCGCGGGTCGCATCGTATACTTCGCGCTTCAGGATTTTCGGAGTGGAGCCTACGACCTTATCGAACACGACATCGGATTTGAAAATCTTTTCATCCATTTTGATCCGCCAACCACGAAATGCACCAAGGCTGTAGAGAGGGCGGCAATTCCCCCAGATTAAGTCCGACGCGGCGATAGAAATCGCGCCGCATCGAGACATACTCGTCTTCGCGAAGCCTCATCCATCTTTGCAGCAATTCGTTCCTAGAAAGAGGCTTGAGTTCCGCCAAAATCTGGACCGCTCGGTCTCTCTCGGCATTGGGCAGCAACGAGAGAGACGGCTCAATCTGCTCTGGAAACCGGAGCAGTCCTAGATAGCAGAACACTTCGAGGTTCACGTGGTCCTCGCAACATTAGTTATCGCGCCGAAGAACTTACCAGCGCACCGGAGGCGTTGAGACCCTCGACTTGTCGCTGAAGTTTTTCGATCTTTGATCGCTGCCACCGGCTCTTCGCCACAAGCGCGAGGCAACCCACGCTCGATAGAGCCAAAAGGCCCAACGCAGCCAACAAGAATTCCTGATTTCCCAAAATCGGTATCATGCTGTGGTCGATCGTCTGTTTCGGCTGAATCTTCTTGTAGATCACCGCAACATTTTCCGCCTGTAAACCTTCAACCGCACGCGCAACCAACTTCTTTACGTCTTCGTCCGATAGAGGCGCCGCATCTCCGCGATACTTGATGAGCACTGACGCGGTTGGCGGGACACGATCGGCCTTGTCGAGGATGGGGCTGCTATCCGGCATGACAACCAGGACATGTGCGTCAACGACACCGTCTACAGATTTCAGCGTGCGGCTGATTTCTCCGGAGGTGCCGAGCAGAAGGCGTGCCCGTTCTTCGGTTGCGGTTGGAATCATCCCCGCATTGGAGAAGACATCTTCAAGACCATGATCCTTCTGGCGGGGAAGGCCATTTTCCTGAAGAACGCGCCATGCACGAGCGAGATTCTGGTCGCCGCCTTTGATGACCACGCTCCACTTTTCCTCGCCCTTTTTTTCGCTTGCAGCCTTCGCCGCGGATGCGTCGATGCCGTTCTCGTTCAGCAGGACGACGATCTCCTGCGCGTCCTGCTCGTTCAGCCCAGTCTGGAGCTCGTGGGTAACACAACCGCAAAGTACAAACGCCAAGCCCAATACAAGTATTGACTCAACAATTCTTAGCCGGCTCAATTTGCCCTCGATTTGCAATCCTAAACCTGCGTTTGCAGGATGTTTTTCATCCCGGATGTCACCTGGTCCACGACTTTGCTCATCAGTTCTACATTCTCGCTAAGCTGGTACATGCTCATTTGCACTTTGAGAAGCTGCTGAGGACTCTCTCCGCCCTTGATAGAGTTCATCAACTTCCCCGCATCCTGAAACTGCGTGTCAATACTCGCAAGGCGATCGCGAAAAGGCTGGAAGGCCGGCGTCTTCGGCAAGGCGTTGATTCTCTTGGTGAGGTTATCAACGTTCACCTTCGCATTCTTCATATTCGCGTCGAGTATCTGGTGAGGAGATGCTCCTTTTTGCAGGCGGGTGGTCAGATCCTTTTCCATAGCTTTCTGCTTCTGCATGGAAATCTGCTTCACTTCCGGTGGGATTTCTACCCGCTGGGCGTCACGGTCCTGCACGTCGGCGCGCACGCGATCGAATTTCGACTCGCCGGTCTTAGCAGGGGCGGGTTTATCTTGCCCCCCGACAACGTCTAGAACTTTACCGGCTCCGGCTTTGGCGATTGGGTCGACCATACAACCACATTATCGGACGGGCGAGGGAAACGTTGCGGGGGTGGGGCCAACTCTGGGCGCGGTGAGGCGCGCTAACTGTTGGCGCAACATTTCCAGCGACTTCGCGTGCAGGCGGCAAACCCAGGACTTCGACAGACCCAGCTTGCGCCCCGTCTCTTCCAGTGTCAAACCTTCAAAATAGCAATATTCCAGGACCCGGCGGTTGGTTTCCGGCAATTGGGCCAGAGAGGTGCGCAGGTTGTCGCTCTGTTGAGCGCTGACTACCTCTTCTTCCGCAGAGCGCTTGCTGTGGTCCTCTGGCTCCTGAGGCATCGTATCCAGGGAGAGCATGTAGCAGCTCACCAAGTTTGATGTCATATCCTTCAGATCCTGGAGCTGAGCGGCGGCTGAGCCGACGCGGGGAGCCTCTCCGGAAACGTCCTGCAAGTATTCGTTCGCATGCATCTCGAAGCGCATCTGCTGGTACACACCTTTGGAATACCAGCCCATCTTGCGCAATCCGTCGTAGATCGCGCCCTTGATACGGTAGTAGGCAAAGGTCTTGAACTGTACGCCGCGGGTACGGTCAAAAGAATGTGCCGCTTCGACCAGGCCCAGTTCAGCCCATCCTTGAATGTCTTTTCTTTCGAGATCGGGAGGGAGCTTGCGAATGACCTCAGCAGCAATCGCATGTGAATACGAAATGTGCGCCTCAATGAGCTTGTCAGCCTCAGCCCGTACAGAGGTTTGCTGACCGTACTCTTTGGCATTCGTCTGCTTCATAGAGTTGGGCGGCGACATGCTTTCCGCTCCCATTGAACGCTGCTCTACCTGAGCCCCAAACGAAAAAGGATGTCTCTTTTACCCCGAAAGGCGGCAGGTGCGTCGCGCTCCACGACCGCTTCTGGTTTAAGTCCATGCACAACAGGAGTGGACAGTTAAACGCGGAATCAGAAGACGGGTGTTTGAAACTTGAGGAGACGCTACTCTTTGCAACTTGAGTCCAGGATGAATGCCTGGCAACGCCACAAGCCGACCCACTTTCGGCGTGGTTCAGTTTACACCAACTCCATCGGGAGGCAAGCGTAATGTTGACCGAAAACGAGACAGTTTACAGGTCGAAGACATCTGCAGGTTAGAGATTGGGTCGCCTGGCCGATCGTGCGTTTTCCATATGAAGTTGGTTCGCCGGTCAGCTTTCGAATTGTCGTGACCTCAGGCCGATCGGGTGCGGCGCGAGCCAATCATTCTCCAGGCGACGAGCCCGCTAGCCACAGCCAAGCAGGAGCAGATCAGCATAACTAACCGGAATCCGAAAACAAAAGACTCCCCGACCGCGTGCTTGATGGCCAAGGCAGAGGTGGGATCCAGGCCGGCGGGTGCCTCTAGAGCTCCCAGCCTGCTTCGATTCGCAAGGACGGAATTAGTGATATCGCCAGGAAGGTTGAGGCCTGCCAAAGTGTGGATGAGCCGCACTCCGAAAGCTTCAATCATCACGATTCCAAGCACCGCAATGGCCAATACTCCCGCCACTCTCGCCACGGCATTGTTGACACCTGAGGCCGTACCGGCGCGATCCTCATCCACAGAACTCATGACGACGGTGGTTAGGGGAGCAACGGTCACAGCCATCCCAAATCCGAGCACGAGCATGGCAGGAAAAAACGATATCCAATAGTTGCTCGCCGACCGAAGGCATAGCGAAGGACGCAAATCCCAAAGCAACGATCGCAGGTCCGATCATCAATGGCCGCTTCGGGCCATACTTTGCAACTAGTCCCCCAGACCAACGGGAGAAGGAAAACATCAACAAGATCAGAGGGAGGGTGGCCGCTCCGGTTGCCGTAGTCGAATAATGTTGCACCTGGATGAGGTTCAGAGGGAATAGGAAGAAGAAAATTCCGATCGCGGAGTAAAGGAACAGAGTGAGCAAGTTCGTGCCCGCGAAACTCGGCGAGCGAAAAAGGCCGAGAGGGAACATGGGCGTTTCGGACCTGGCTTCGAACATGACGAACGCAATCAATAGAGCCGAGCCGGCCGTTATGGTCCCGTAGATGAGTGGGTTGTTCCATCCCAAGGTCCCTGATTCAACGAACCCTGTAATGACCCCGCCTAGTCCGAGTGTGGCTAGCAGAGCGCCTGGGTAATCAACTCGCCTTGCGACATGACTCCGGCTCTCCGGGATTTTCCAGAGGGAGATGCCGATGACGGCGAACGCCAGTGGGATATTAATGAAGAAAACTGCCCGCCAGGACCAGTGCTCAACCATCCAGCCGCCCATGACGGGACCAGCGGCGGTGGTGATGGCAGTAAAGCCTGACCAGGTTCCGATCGCCTGACCGCGACCTTTTTCATCAAAGGAGGCACTAATGATGGCAAGACTTCCGGGTACCAGCAATGCTGCGCCGATTCCTTGAAGGCTTCGGGCGATGATGAGCTGATGGATGCTCTGAGCAAAGCCGCACGCGACCGAGGCTAGAGCAAATGTCGCCACGCCGATAACAAAGACGAGCCGGCGGCCAAATAGATCTCCGAGCGATCCTCCGACCAGGATGAGCGCACCAAGAAATAATCCATACGATTCCACGACCCACTGCACGTTGGCCACGGTCGTTTGAAAGCTTGATTGAAGAGCAGGCAAAGCCACGTTGACAACCGTACTGTCGATAAATGCAAGGCTGGAGCCCAGAATCGTCGCAGCCAAAATCCACTTCCGTGAATTTGCCTGAATTAAGCTTTCTGCGCTCGCGGACTGCACCGCGACTTTGTGAACTACTGGTCCCATCGAGCGTAGGATGCCGAGCGCGGCAGATTGGCTTCTGAACATTGGCGGAATCGGAAAAGAAGAAGCGATGGGAAACATCCCGCTGAATGGAAAAGCTCGAAATGTGCATCCCATACAATGGGCTGACATGAAAAAGCGCACTCTGGCTGTGCTTTTCCTTACCTTTTGGAGCACCGCCGCGGGACTCTACGCGCAAAGCGGAAACGAGTCTGAGATTGATCGGCAGATGGAGAAAGCTTCCAACCTTTTCGAGCAGGGACACACAGACGAATCCAAGAAGATCTACGAAACGGTGGTCGCGACGTTGCGTGGGCGCACGATATCGCCTCAGCTCGGATTCGCGCTAAATGGACTTAGCAAAACAAGCGCAGCCGCCGGCGACTATAAAGGCGCGATTGAGTATGCCAGGGAATCGGCCGAGACCTATCACCGCCTAAACGACTCGAGCGGCGAGGCTCACGCGCTCAATAACGAGGGTATCGCGCAGATCCAGACTGGCAGCTATACGACAGCGCAACAGACGCTTGAGACGGCGCTGTCGCTCAGCCGACAAGGTCAGGATTTTGAGAATGAAGTCCAGGTGCTGAACAACTTGGGCAGCGCTTATTACTACCCCGGAAGATATTCCGAGGCGTCACATCGCTACGACGACGCAATGGCGCTGGTAAACCAGAAGCCTACCGCAAAGTGGAGTCCTTACTGGCGACAAATCACAAGTTTCAATCAGGCGACTCTGTATCAGCGGCTCGGGCGTTATGAACACGCGATGCAGATCTATCGGGAAGTGGAGCAATCGTCGAAAGATCTCACGGCCGACGATCGTGCGCATTTGTTCGCAAACCTGGGCGCTCTTTATCGGAGGCTCGGGGACCCGTATAAAGCCCTCGACATATATCGAGCGGCGCAAAAGCTTTATTCGGAACAGCATGACGCGGGCGGAGAACTGACAGTCACAAAAAATATCGGGATCGTCTACGCACTCGATATGGAGGACTTTGCGCAGGCAAAACAATTCTTTCGATCAGCGATTTCTCTGGCTAAGAAGGCGAATAACCGGCGGGAAGAGATGCAAGCTCATCTTTATCTCGGGGAAACATTATTCCGCTCGAGAGATTTCGCAAATGCCAGATCAGAGTTCTCGGCTTCGAAATCATTGGCCGCCGAGTTGGGTACCGCGGAAGAACAATGGAAATCCCTTTACGGTGACGGCCGTATCGAAGAGCAGATGGGGAACTTGTCCCGCGCCGAAAGTGATTATCGGGAGGCGATCGCGCTCATCGAGAAGACGCGCAGCCAGCTACAGCTGGCCGCCCTCCGGTCGGAATTTTTCGCGGATAAGCGTGAGGCATACGATGCACTGATCGGCTTGCTAATGCATCGGAATGATGCCGAAGAGGCATTCTCTTTTCTAGAGCGAAGCCGTGCGCGCAATTTTCAGGACAGCTTGCAGAAACGAGATGGTTCAGGCACAAAGGGCAGCGATTCGCAGGATCAAGCCGTAACGATGAAGTTAACGCAGGGCAGAATTCCGGAGGGGACTGCACTGTTGGAGTTCTGGACTTCCGGAGCTCAGGTCGGTTTGGTGTGGTGCACGAAGCGCCAGTCTGGAATGCTCGTAAAGAAATTTTCTGCGTACGAGTTCGGGAATATCCGCAAATATCTCGACGGCATCCCGGACGACCTCAACGGGAATTGGCAAGAGCAAATTCGCATGTTCGACAGCCTCCTCCCCGCTGACCCGAAATTGTTCGAGGGCATACACCACCTCTTGATCGTGCCCGACGGGTGGATCAGCTATGTCCCCTTCGACCTGGTCAGCGGCGACGGCAACTCACCGTTAATAGAAAAGTACAACATCTCGTATTTGCCGACGGCGGCACTTCTCTTTCGATCTAGCAGGAATCGACGTGTTGAACTCCCCTGGAGAGATGAGTTGGTAGCATTCGGGGATCCCCGCACAGGCGGGATCAAGGATTTGGAGGCTGACGACGCGACGGCGCAGCAAGGGACTCAGCCTCTGCCGTTTTCGTCAAAGGAGATCCTGAGCGTAGCGCGTCTGGTCCGCGGGCGGAAGGAGATGTTCCTGGGGGCGAATGATCTGAAGAAGGACTTCCTAAGTTTGACTTCGAATCGGGCGTTGCTGCTCCACGTAAGCACACATGCGTTCGCCGATGCGGACAATCCGGAAAACTCCAGGTTGCTGTTTTCACCGGAGGCAGGAAATGCCGGTTCCGACTATGTGTTCTTGCGGGAACTTTACGACTTGAATCTCAGCAACGTGAATTTAGCGGTAATTTCTGCGTGCGATACGGAACGCGGGAAGATGATTCGAGGTGAAGGCGTACAGGCGTTCAGCAGGGCTCTGCTTTCGGCGGGAGCGGCTTCATCAGTGACGGCACTCTGGCGTGTGGACGATGAGGTCACGGCAGAGTTCATGAAGCAGTTCTACTACCTTGCGTTGAGCGAACATCAGCCTAAAGCGGAAGCTCTCCGCTTGGCGAAGCTTAAGTTTTTGCATTCCGGCTCGAGGGTGTCCGATCCGCGAGTGTGGGCTGCATTCGTGCTAAACGGCGATGGAGCAACGCCTGTCCCTTTTGTACTTTCCTGGGGAGAGATAGCGTTGCTCCTGTTGGCGTTCTTGGCCGGCATCTCGTTCGCCAGCTACTGTTTTTTTCTACGGGGTCGTCGTCGGATCGATCGGCAGCACAATACTCGTGCTGTCATCAGCTAGCATCCCCAGCATCTGAATGGGCTGATCGGAAGAAACGCTTACGCTCGTTCCGGTAGCAGGCGATGCTCCCGGAAAATGTTCTTTCAGGTTTCGCGTCAGGCTGGAGTTAACTCCAAGAGTGATGTTCTTTGTGGCAAGCAGACTGCCAGTTTTGGACTTCAACTGAAGAACGACATTCGCCTTCACAGCATTCAAGTTCTGCAATGCGAGTCCGGTAAAAATGGTCCCTTGCAGGGTTGGATGGAAGTAACCGAGTTTCCAGGTCGTTTGCGCAAACAAGGGCATGCTCGAAGCAATTAATGCGTGAGTGCTCTTCCCGACTGCAGTGGAGCGCTGGTAAGGATAATAGGTCACTTTCTCATTGTTGCCGTTTGTGACTCGGATCCTGCTACCACGGATGGCGAACGCCTGCGAGAGCGTCACATGAATCAAAGTCGGGCTGATGTAATCGGTCGACGCAATCTTAGCCTCGTTGATATCGACCTGGCAGGAGGGATCGAAACCGACGCCTTTAATGGAAATGATCTTCCCGGGCTGAACGGTGCCGCCGCCGGGCGTTACATCTGAGATTGACATAGTGCCACCAACCGTCATCGTTCCAGACTTGAGTTCTACGGCGTATAGCTTGGAAGCGGGACTGTAGTAGAGCGAGTTGCTGGCATCAAGGGTAAGGGGCACGGTTTGTCCAACCTTCGCTCCGGTGGTCACAGGGACTGCGATCGTCATGACCGGTGTATCGAGCTCCGTGCCAAAAGTTGTGAGCGGAGAATTGAAGAATAGCTGCGTGTTGCCATTCTTACCCACTGCGATGCCATCGGCGTCGCCGGTCGGACTGTACACGGCTGCGTCGCGGATAGAGCCGAGGATCGCCGCAGGAGCAAGCGTCGCGTCGGAACTCAGTGCCGCAGGAATGAGCGCACCTTTCACCGACCCAAGCTTCATGCCTTGACGCCCTTTTAGGATCGGGTTTGGCTCGGTAACGAAAACCTGGACTTGCAGGGTGCCGCCGGGGGGCACCGTTGGGCTTTGAACGGAAAGGCTGACCCCGTTAAAGGGGGCCGGCGCAGCCTCTTGAGCCGCACCTAAGATGGCGGTTAAAGCTAACGTTATGAACGCGCAAGATCGCAACACCCAATTGAAATTCTGACGCACTTGTCCCATGACAGGAACCCTCGATAGGCGGAAATCCGCTAATTAGAAACAGCTGACTTTCTTGAGACGGAGAATTTTTTTACTTGAGAAACGGCGAGCGTCCGTTCCTGCGAATCCAGCGCGGTGACTTGCCAGAGCACTGGTTTACCTGGAAGCATTTTAGCTTGTGTGGCAACGGGGATTGTAAGAGATATGTAATTTGTAGAAGCGGACCAGAGCTGGGCATGGTCAACTTCCATGATTTCAACTTTATACTTGGCTGCCCCCGCGAATGCCTTCCATTGCAATGACTTAGGTGCCTGCGTCAGATCTCCTTCCGGGCTGATGATTTCAACTTCCTGTGATCGGTAAATTACCGGACCCGACCCCAGCCTCGCGTTCAGATCAGGCTGTTTGGAAGATCGCAGTACGAATACTGTGGCGGTTGCAATGACGGCCAAAGCGGCAAGGGGTGCCAGCCATCTCGCGCTGCCCACGAAAAGCAATCTCGCAAACCAACTGCCTGAGGCGGCATCAGTTCGCCCCGCAGACGGATTCTTAATCTGGTCCAGGCGACGCTCGAGATTTGCGCTGATCCAAGCCACGGCCGCGCCCTCGCCTGGAAGGGGAGTGTTCTCTTCGAATTCCTTCAACATCGCCAGTTCAGCCTGGCAGTGCGAGCATGTGGCGAGGTGCGGATGTTGCTGCAACGGATTGTCAGCGAGCTGCTCCAATTCCTGCAGCGATAGACAATCCTGCTTCTTGGCCAGAGCAGTCTTCAATGTAGATCGATCGATCATCGTGGCGTCCTCATAATTCTGCGCGCTTCTCGCGTGCCTCGAGCTGCTGCACCAGCCGGGCAAGTTTTCGCTTCGCGCTAACGATATAGGCTTTGGCACCGCTCTGATTTTCGAGTCGCAGCATGCGGCTGATTGCGTCCAGCGGCATTTCTTCGCCGTAGTGCAGCGTGAAAACTATCTTTTCCGTTTCATCCAGTCCTTTATTGAGGAGTTCCGAAATCATGCGGGCCGATGACTCGCGCTCTGCCTTGTCGTAAGGGCTTGCGCCCCGGTCGGGAATCGCTCCTATGAAATCCTCCTCGACCTCTGCCTTAAGCTCAGTCGCTTGCCTTGCATTGGCTCGCACAGCATTAAGACAATGATTGCGTGCGATGGAGAACAACCAAGTTGAAAATTTTGATTGCCCCTGGAATGACTTCAGATTCTGGTAGGCCTTGGTGAAGATTTCTTGAGAAAGGTCAGCAGCTGCCTCGCGATCGTCTACGAATCGAAGGCACCATCGGGCTACCCGTGAATAGTTCCGTTTAAAAAGCTCATTGATGCAAAGCTCGCTTTCGTCAGTATTGGCCGCGTCCCGGTAACGCGAAGCGAGCTCCTCGTCGGAAAAGTTTTCGAGGGGCATCCTCCCGATTATAGCAACCGACTTGGCCCCACTCTTCTGGCGTTCCGCCATAGAGCCTGGCCAGAAATGAAGGTTGAATCCGGCAGAAATCGAGTCACACATTCATAGTCTCCGGGGCGAATCTTTGGCCGATTTCCGCCCTGCGTTGACTAGGACACCTTAAAGGAGGCTGGCGGAACAAAAATCTTTCGAAAGAAATCTGTTCCGCAGGCTCGCGGCGCCGTGTCTCAGCTTTACGAACAGAGACCGAAAACGAATCGGCAAGGCCTCAGTTCAATAGGCACCTGGCAATCTGGCGGCCAGGAAGACTGAAACCACAAGAAAAGGAGAATTACCTTGAATTTTAAAATGTTTGCTCTGACCGCAGGAATGGCCATCGCGGCTTCGACGATGGCAGGTGCTACCGCAACAGCGCCGGCTTCCAACTCCAATCAGCTGTCCCTCCAGGGTTCAACCGCATCTAGCATGTTGATCGCACGGGAAAAAGAGCCCGGGGATGACCGTGGCAAGGATCGCCGGCATGACGACAAGGGCAAGGACGGAAAAAATCACAAGGCCTTCCAGACCGTTGCTCGCGAGAAAGAGCCCGGAGACGATCGCGGTAAGGATCGCCGCCATGACGACAAGGGTAAGGACGGAAAGAACCACAAGGCCTTCCAGACCGTTGCTCGCGAGAAAGAGCCTGGGGACGATCGCGGCAAAGATCGCCGGCATGACGACAAGGGCAAGGACGGAAAGAACCACAAGGCCTTCCAGACCGTTGCTCGCGAGAAAGAGCCTGGGGACGATCGCGGCAAAGATCGCCGGCATGACGACAAGGGCAAGGACGGAAAGAACCACAAGGCCTTCCAGACCGTTGCTCGCGAAAAAGAGCCGGGCGATGATCGCGGCAAAGATCGCCGGCATGACGACAAGGGCAAGGACGGACAGGGCCACAAGCTCATGGAGCGCTCTGCCTAAGTTGTAGCCATCAAAGGCCTCGGGAGACGTACCTCCCGAGGCCGTCACCTTTCCAACCAAAGACTCATTCCATTCAGATATTGATTGATAGTCCCATATGAAATCACGGTTCCAATTCGTTCGATACACAAGTATCGCCATCGTGCTCTTGAATGCGGCTCTAGTCGTTCACGCAAACAGTGCCGCCACGAGCACAGCGGATCTTGCTATTCCGAATGTTCTGAGTGCACCCACGCTTAGCGACTATCTCGATGGCCGCGAGAGACCACAAGAACTCCGGATATCCGATTTCCGGCAACGAGATCCTTATGACGGGGAGCCCGCGATTTCTCCAACTACAGCGTATGTCTCGCACGACGAGAACAACATCTACGCGATCTTCGTTTGTAAGGATGTTGCCGGAAGTGCTCGGGCTCATATCGGCCGAAGAGATGATCTGACTGGCGATGAGACAGTGAGCTTCATGCTGGATACTTTTCACGATGGACGGCACGCTTACGAGTTCATCGCGAATCCGCTGGGTGTGCAGATGGACGGAATGATCACCGAAGGCCAGGACGAGGATTTCAGCTTCGAGGCTGTGTGGCGGTCAGAGGGCCGAAGGACTGCCGACGGCTACGTCGTTTGGATGGCGATTCCCTTCAAGAGCCTGCGATTCCATTCCGGGGATGCGAGCTCTTGGGGAATCGCCTTCGGGCGCATCATTCCGACGAACAACGAATCAGACACTTGGCCACACCTCACCCGGCGGATTGACGGCTATGTTCCGCAATTTGCCGCTTTGGGTGCGCTCATGGACCTAAAGTCCGGGCGTGGACTCCAACTCATCCCGTACGTTTTTGGAAGCCGTCAAAGATTTTTAGATGCTGGGACTTCCACACCATTCTTCCATACCACCTATGAATTTCGGGGCGGACTCGACGCGAAATACGTTCTTCGCGATCGCTTCACTTTTGACTTCACGGCGAATCCGGACTTCAGCCAAGTGGAATCCGACGAGCCGCAGGTCACGATTAATCAGCGCTATGAGGTTTTCTTCCCTGAGAAACGGCCGTTCTTCACGGAGAGCGCCGGTTATTTTCAAACTCCGGAAACCTTGTTCTTTTCGCGGCGGGTTGTCGATCCTCAGTTTGGGGCGCGTATCACCGGGAAAGCCGCTGGATGGACGCTCGGATTGCTGTCGATCGATGACCGCTCCGCCAGCCAGTTGTTGTCGGGAGGCGATCAAACCGGACGCGCTCACATTGGCGTCGCGCGGGTGCAGCGGGATGTGGGTAAAGAATCCACTGTTGGCGCATTCTTCTCGCAGTACAGTTTCGGTTCAAGTTCAAATCGTGTGATATCGGTCGACTCCAGGATCAAGCTGAATCCGAACTGGGTTGTCACGGCTCAGGGCGTGCATTCCTTCGCACACGACCTGGACGGATCGAAAACGGGCGGTCACAGCCTGTTGGCCACAGTTTCACAGGTCGGACGGCACCTAACTTCTGACAGCACATTTCGCGATCGAAGTGAGGGCTTTCGGGCCGATCTCGGATTTATCCCGCGAGTTGATCTTCGGCTTCTCAAGAACGCCACGAACTATCGATGGCGCCCTGAGAACGGGCCGGTCGTCAGCTTCGGTCCCAGCCTCCTGACGTCAATAGATTGGGACCACACCGGGCAAATGCAGGACTGGTCCGCTGACTCCTCTTTTGCCGTCAACCTTAGGCGGTCGACAAGCGTCACCGGCGGGAGAACTGAAGTGTTCGAACGCTTCCTGAATCTGCCATTTCGGCAGAACGCGACTTATGGATATCTGACGAGCGAAGTTTTCGACTGGGCTTCGATAGACGCATCTTACACGCGCGGCACGAACATCAACTATTTCCCAGCACCAGGTCTATTGCCATTCCTGGCGAATTCTACAGACGCCGACGCCGGCATCACGCTGCGGCCTACCCGACGGCTGCGGGCCAGCGAAACGTACATCTTCGATGAACTCCATACGATACCGGGAATTGGTCCTGCCGGAACTTCGCGCTCGATCTTCAACAATCATCTTCTGCGGACGAAAGTTAGCTATCAGTTCACCAACCGGTTCGCGTTGAGGACGATCATCGATTACAACGCCGTACTATCGAATCCCGCGCTGGTGGATATTGAACGCTCCAAACGGATCGGCCTCGACTTCCTGTTCAGTTACACGGTAAATCCGGGCACGGCCGTCTATGTGGGATATTCGAATCAATTTGAGAACCTACGCCTCACCGGCAGCGCAATTCAGCGAGTGGGAACGCCCGGATTGAGCACGGGTAGCCAGATATTCGTCAAGGTCAGCTATCTGTTTCGTCCGTGATTTTCCATTTCACAACAATTCAAAGATGTGTTCGTGCTGGCGCACAGCAAAAGCAGGTCTACTACTGAAGGTACACCGTGAGTCGCCGGTTGACGCCCTCCACCGGTCGGAATAGCAACGCCATCTGTGCATACACTTCCACGATAAGGATGACTTGCGAATCGGTTTCGGCCATGTTATCGAACAGAGTAAGGTGATCGCCCAACTGGTTGTTAGTGTCAGCTGTTCCGACCTGGACTAAGCGTGTAGCGCGCAGTCTGAATTCGCACACAACAAGGCGTCTATATCTGGGGACCTACGGGCCTTCGGACTTACTGGATGCCATAAGTCCCTGTCTGCGCAGTCCACCTTGATTTGTACGTTTCCGCACATTAATAATGTGCCTATGGATCGCGGGGATTTTCGCTATTCTTTGTTACGGCCCTGACTGCCCGATGAGATGATGGGTTTTAATTGACTACTCGGGTCAGGCCCAGAGAAGCAGCAACACTACCTGCAGACTTAGATAACAATAAGCGCGATTGAGATACTGGTGAATTGCATGCGCACCGTTCGTATGAATACAGCGGTGCGCCTTGGGCAAGGTCGAGGGGTTGAGATGGGTTCTAGTGCCGGGCCAGTCAAGAAACAAAGAGTGTTTCTGGTTGATGACCATCCTATCGTGCGGTATGGATTAGGCCTTCTGATTAACGGAGAACCTGACCTAATGGTTTGCGGCGAGGCGCAGGACGCTAGCGCTGCCTTGCAGACAATCCAAGCGGCGGAACCAACGATCGTGATTGTAGATATCTCGTTGAGTGGGCCGGATGGCCTCGACCTTCTGAAGGAACTTCGAACGCGCTATCCGCAGATTCCTATCCTCATCTTATCGATGCACGATGAATTCATATATGCGGAGCGGGCGCTTCGAGCCGGAGCACGCGGTTACGTGATGAAACAAGACGCAACCCAAAAAGTTCTGGTCGCGCTCAAACGCATACTGAATGGCGAGATCTATGTGAGCGAGCGGATTTCTGATCGTATGGTTCAGCGTTACATTGGGAGTCGAGCCTCCGGCCAGCCCGCATCGGTAGTGGACTTGACGGACCGCGAACTGGAAGTGTTCCGACTGATTGGCGAAGGGCATTCGACCCGGCAAATCGCCGATACCCTGCACATCAGCGTAAAGACTGTCGAGTCGTACCAGGCGCACATCAAGGAAAAGCTGTCACTGCGAAGCGGTCGTGAATTGGTTCAGCGCGCGATTGAGTGGAGCGTGGGCGGCAAGTCCGCCTAGCCGCTCCTGGCAGCCAGACAAAGGCCCTGCATTGCCGCCCAGGTCATTCCACGCCTCGAGCTGTTTCGCACCGTGATGCCTTGCGGGTGGCGCCACTGCCCTCGATGGTATCTTTGACATGAATCACCATCTCGAATGGCCACCGACCCGATCGACGTACTGAAAAACTTGTTTGAAGAGCATTTTCACGTGCCCGTGCGATCGGGTGCAGCCCGTACAGGGCGAACTTGGCGGATCTGGCCGCAAGATCATCCGCCTTAGCGGCGGCGGGACGAACGCCATCGGCATCCTCTACGGAGTTCGCGAGGAAAATGCGGCATTTCTGGAATTCTCCCGACATTTTCGAAAACATGGGCTTGCCTGTCCCGGAAATTTATGGCGAGGATCTTGATCATGGCGCCTATCTGGAAGAAGATCTCGGGAGACACCTCTCTATTTGAATTCTTGTCGAAGAATCGGCAGGGGGAGCATATCGCCCCCCCGGTCGTGGAAGCGTATCGCGAAACAATTGCGATTCTGCCGCGCTTTCAGGTCGAGGCCAGCCGCGATCTGAACTATAAGGTGTGCTATCCGCGAGCAAGCTTTGATCGGCAATCGATCTCGTGGGATTTGAATTATTTCAAGTATTATTTTCTCCGGCTAGCAGGTATCCCCTTCAGCGAGCAAGCGCTGGAGCACGATTTCAGCCGGCTCACGAAGTTTCTGCTGAGCGCGCCACGCGACTATTTCCTCTACCGGGATTTCCAGTCGCGCAACGTCATGTTGCACGAGCGGTCATCCATATTTCCTGGACTACCAGGGCGGGCGCAAGGGCGCACTGCAATACGACGTTGCATCCCTTCTGTACGATGCGAAGGCGGACCTGCCGCCTGAACTGCGGCAACAACTCCTCGATCATTATCTAGTAGCGCTCCAGGGTTTGTTGACGTTAAGCGTGAAGAGTTCATGCAGCATTACTACGCTTACGTCTACGTCCGCATCATGCAGGCGTTGGGAGCGTACGGCTTTCGCGGATTCTACGAGCGCAAAGTCCATTTTCTGCAGAGCGTACCTTACGCACTGAAAAATCTGCGCTGGCTGCTGCACAACGTAACCCTGCCGATAGCACTGCCGACACTGCTGGAGGCGTTCCACAGCATGTTGGCGTCGGAAAAATTGCAAAGCCTGGCGACCGATGCGGACAATCTGGTGGTTCGGATCTTCAGTTTCTCGTTTCATCGCGGGCTGCCGAAGGACGAGAGCGGAAATGGCGGAGGGTTTGTTTTCGATGGCCGCAGCTTGCCGAATCCCGGCCGGCGAAGAGCGTTACAAAACGCTGACGGGACGCGATGCGCCGGTCATTGAGTATTTGAATCAGCAGGAAAGCGTGCACCAGTTTCTCGCCAGTGTGATGTCGCTGGTCGACGCCAGCGTCACCAATTACCAGCAGCGCGGATTCAAGAATCTTATGATCTCGTTTGGCTGCACGGGCGGCCAGCACCGGTCCGTGTATTTGGCTGAAAATGTAGCCAAGCGGTTGCGCGGTCGGCCCGGTGTGGATGTCATGGTTTCTCACCGCGAACTGGATCGATGCAGGCTGAGAAAGCACAGGCGGAGAAGGCCGGGAAATGAAGGCGATGGTTCTGGCGGCCGGGCTGGGCACGCGCTTGCGGCCGCTTACTGATGATCGTCCGAAGGCGCTGGTGGAAGTTGCGGGCCAGACTATGCTCGAAATCACTCTGCGACGGCTCGCCTCTTTCGATATTCGAGAAGTCATCGTCAACGTTCATCATTTTGCCGATTTGGTGCTCGAGTATCTTCGGAAGAACGACAACTTCGGCATGCAGATTGAAATTTCGCGCGAAGATGTACTGCTCGACACCGGCGGAGGACTAAAGAAGGCGGCCTGGTTTTTTCAGACGGGTGGCGGCCGTGACGAAGCCTTCGTGCTCCATAACGTTGATGTGCTGAGCACCATCGATCTCGGTAAGATGCTCGTATTTCACAACTGAGAGCGGTGCCCTCTCCACTCTGGCGGTACAGGAGCGAGAGACGTCCCGCTATCTTTTGTTCGATCAGCAAAACCAGCTTTGCGGACGTCGAGCGCGGCCGCGGACAAGAACGATGAATTGTTCGGCCAGCAGAAAAGATGCGCGGCCTGGCATTCTCCGGGATACACGTCATCTCTCCGCGATTGCTGGCGACGATGTCGGAAGAAGGAATTTTCTCAATCATTGATACATATCTTCGCCTTGCCGCAGAAGGAGAGAGCATTCGTGCATTTCGCGCGGACGAGTACTATTGGCGTGATTTAGGGAAGCCTGAGAACGTCGCACAAGCGACCGTCGATATGCAAGACGTAACAGTTCGCTATTCGGAAAAGCGAAGCCAGACGTCCTGACTTTTGCGCTTGCGGCCTGTGGTTGGCTTCGATACCATCTCATCACATTTCAAATAGTTATGCGCAGACCGTATTCGCAAAGAATCCGTGCCGTGATGATTCGGGTACCGGCTTTACATCCGCAACGGCGTGGAGGGAACCGCGAGCTGAGAGAGAAGAAAGCTACAAGCTCCCTAGAATCCCGCCCGCCAGAATCGCTGGCTCGGCGGGTTTTGTGTTTTGAGAGGAAAACCGGAATGAGGAGAAGTATGGCCGAGAAGACGACGGGCAAGACGATGACCGGAGCCGGCATTTTGTGGGAGTGCATCGAGCGCGAAGGCGTGAAACACGTTTTCGGATATCCCGGAGGCGCGATTCTTGCCGGCGTACGATGCGCTCAAGCACAGCAACATTCATCACATACTGGTGCGCCACGAGCAAGGCGCGACGCACATGGCGGATGGATACGCGCGCGCCAGCGGCCAGGTCGGAGTCGCCGTCGCGACCTCCGGTCCCGGAGCTACCAACATGGTCACCGGGATCGCAACAGCGATGCTCGACTCATCGCCGATCGTATGCATCACGGGCCAAGTCGGAAGCAAACTCATCGGCTCCGACGCCTTCCAGGAAACTGACATCACCGGCGTCACTCTGCCGATTACGAAGCACAACTATCTTGTGACGCATGCCAACGAAGTGGCGCGCACGATTCGCGAAGCATTTTATGTTGCCCGCTCCGGAAGACCTGGACCTGTGCTGGTCGACATCACGAAAGACGCTCAACAAACGTCGTGCGAGTTTGATTGGGAAGCTGCGAAGCCTCAATTGCCGGGATATCGTCCTGACCTGTCGCCAGCTCCGAAGGAATACGAGGAGGCGCTGGCACTTATTCACAATGCCAAGCGGCCGGTGATTCTTGCAGGCCACGGCATCATCATCTCGGGCGCGATGAACGAGGTGCGTGATTTTGCCGAACGAGCAGGAGTCCCGGTCGCGCTGACGCTGCTCGGAATCGGAGCTTTCCCCGCGGCACATCCTCTCAACCTTGGAATGATGGGCATGCACGGCGAAGCATGGGTGAACCACACGATTCAAGAAGCGGACCTGCTGCTCGCGTTCGGAATGCGTTTCGATGACCGGGTAACGGGAAATCTGAAAACCTACGCCCCCAACGCGAAGAAAATCCACATCGAGATCGATCCCGCCGAGATTAACAAGAACGTGAAAGTGGATGTCGCCACTGGTTGGCGATCTCCGCGATGTGCTGAACGATCTGCTGCCGCGAGTGGAATCGATCGATCGCAGCGAGTGGCTGGATTTCATCGACAAGCTGAAGGGCGATTCGGCGGTACGCGATATTCAGAATCTGCCCGACAGCGGTCATCTCTATGCGGCGCACGTCATCAACGATCTATGGCGCGAGACCCGGGACGCGGAGACTGTCGTCGTCACCGATGTCGGACAGCATCAGATGTGGGAGGCGCAGTACTACAAGCACGAGAAGCCTCGTAGCCTGATCACCAGCGGCGGTTTGGGAACGATGGGCTTTGCGCTTGCCGGCCGCCATCGGCGCAAAAGTCGCGAGACCGGAAGCCGAGGTCTGGGTTGTGGTTGGCGATGGCGGCTTCCAAATGACTTTGTGCGAACTCGCCACCATCGTGCAGGAAAAACTAAAGGTCAATATCGCGATCATCAATAACGGATTTCTTGGCATGGTTCGCCAATGGCAGGAATTCTTCTACGAGCGGAACTATGCCGCAACTCCGTTGCTGAACCCTGATTTCGCGAAGCTGGGAGAGGCCTATGGTATTCGCAGCATGACCGTCACAGAACGATCGCAGGTGGTCCCCTCGGTGCGGGCAGCGCGAGAACACGATGGTCCGGTCCTCATCAATTTCAAGGTGGAGCAGGAAGATACGGTTTATCCCATGGTTGCCGCTGGAGCAGCATTGCATGAAATGATTCGACGGCCCAGCAAGATTGTCGAAACGGCGGCGGACGAGTAAAGAAAATGCTGAATACTTACGTCGTGTATGTGGAAAACAAACCGGGCGTACTGACGCGCGTGGCATCGCTCTTTCGTCGACGAGCCTTCAATATCGATTCGCTCACAGTCGGACGCACCGAAAAACCTGAAGTGTCTCGCATGACGATCACGGTTGACGCCGATCAGGACCAGGCGCGCCGGATCGAAGCGAATCTGTACAAACTGGTGAACGTACTGCTGGTCGAGAACATCACCAACGAGCCGTCGATCGTGCGCGATCTCGCGATGATTAAGGTGGCCGCCACGCACGAAGCCCGATCACATGTACTGGAACTGGCCAGTGTCTTTCGCGCGCGAGTCGTCGATGTCGCTCCGGAATCGCTCACTATCGAGATCACGGGCGCAGAAGATAAGATTGACGGCCTGCTTGAGGTCTTGCGTCCTTATGGCGTGCTGGAGATGGTGCGCACCGGAATCGTGGCCATGCGGCGCGGAAAAGCCTCTGGTACCTGCGACCGCGGCTGTCAATGGCGATCGCGGATCTGGCTGACGATGGCGTTTCTCAGTCGGTGTAATTTCAGCGGGCCTGTTTCGAGGTCGTCTAAAGTCCGCTTTTCGAGCGATCGCCATGTCGCGAATCTGATTCAGATAACCGACGTAAATCGGAATGGGAATGTCGGGAGAATCGCCATCGTTCAGGAAATGTGAAAGGCGAATCTCCTGCGGAATAGAAGCGATGACCTCTCTGAATCTCGACATCTTCAGAAATTTCACTTTCCATATTTCGAGCATCAGAGAGCGAAATTCTTCGCTGATAAATCCCAACTTTCGATTTTCAAGATAGATGCCATCGAAATGCCTCGCAGCCAGCGTCTGTCGAATCGGATCGGCTGGCAACGAATAGATGTAAACCAGATGAAAGACGTCAGCCAAATCGCCCCACAACACTTTTTCTTCGTAGGCGGTAAATCGGAACGGCTGGCGGATGCGTTGCTGGGATGGCGCGCGCGTGTTCTTCAGAGCCCAATCGATTGCTTATCAAGTTCATCCCGAAACCATCGCAAGCGATCTCTGCGTCAGGTTGTGGCGCAGAAATTCGACGGCATAAGCATTGCGGCAGATAAATCTTCGGATCGTCGTCCAAGCGCTTCAGCCATGACGCCCATTCCGTCTGTCTCCATGTCCGCCAGCAACGCCTTTATCTCGGCGACCGTTACGTCGGGATGATATTTCACGGCTTGCCAAAAGTGCTCTGTCGAATCGTACGTCGCGCCGTACAGTTGGATTCCTTCCTCGATCGGATACCAGTTAGACAAGACACGGCCTGGAATGGATGGAGAAGCGCTCCAGCAATTCAGACGAATGCTTCCATTTCTCCTGCACTTCGAGAAACGCCTCGACGTAGCCTTCCGGAATTGGCTCCTTGATTTTGTGGAGCGCCTCCGGAAGTTCGGCCCGGGTATGGGTGATCAGGGTCTCCAAAGGACGCTCATCCAGCATGGAGATGACTCGGCTCTCGATTCCTCGGCGCAGAAGTTCTCGGCGCAGCTTTTTGCGAGCCTCGTCATTGAACGCAGGACTCGAATGCCAGCGTCGAGTTGTGCGTCAATGTAAGGGAACATCTCAGCCAGCGACTTGAATTCGATGAAACCGTGGACCGCGAAGGTCACCGTTTTGCCATCTTTGCGGATCACCGTGGAAGGCGTCACAAGTGATTGTAAAGAAATGGGTTCGGCGCATAGCAGCGGACGATATTCAGCAGCAAGAAACGCCAAGCTAGGCCAGATCAGTCCTTCCACAAAGTTCCTCGATGGGCGCACGCATTCAGTCAGTCCTCAAGTGCAGTTTCGCCGAGCGGAGAATGATCCCACGCTTGTCAACCCCGGATAGTTCCATGCGAGGTTACCGAAGTTTCGCGAAAATCCTCCAAATCATTGTTTCTAAATAGCCTTAGCTGATATTTATGGAAGGTCGGGCTGCATCTCCCACAGCTCGCCGCTTATACGATGACTGGCGCAACCAGCATCGCTATCGGTCTGCCGGAGCATTCTCGCTCGTGGAGAGGACTGTCGCTGCCGGCCAAACTGTTTATCAGCTCGATGGTCATCATCGGGGCTTGGCAACGCTTGTCTACGGCGGCATTCATCAGAGCAGCAAAAACATCGCCGAATTCATCTGTTACCTTGGCATCGCGATCCTTGCATCGCGGCTGAAAGTAAATCTGCCCGGAATCACCGGCACGCTGTCGGTGAATTTTCTTTTCATTCTGGTCGGCGTTCTCGAGCTCAGCTTCACCGAGACGCTGATCCTGGGCGCGATCTCGATGGTCGCCCAATGCTTTATCCGGATCGGCCAAAAGCGATACAGGTTACGTTTAACGTTTGCGCCGGGCAGCGTCTCCACTGCGCTCGCATATCTTGCTTATCACCATCCGGCTGATGAATCTGTCATGATGTGGAAGCCGGCCCGTTCTTGCTGGGGCTGGCGGCGACGATTTACTTCATCGCGAACGCGGGCTCGATCGCGACGGTCATCTCGCTGACCGAGCGTCGACCGCTCAACCGAATCCTCGTCGACTGCTATTTCTGGTCCTTTCCCTATTACCTTGTCGGTGCCGGCATCGCCGGCAGTCATCGCCTGGTTGAATCAGAAGTTCAACTGGGAAACATCTCTCCTGATTCTTCCTGCCGTCTATCTGATCTATAGGTCGTATCGTCTCTACCTCGGCAAACTGGAAGACGAAAAGCGCCACGTGGAGGAGATGGCAAACCTGCATCTCGCGTACCATCGAAGCGCTTGCGCTGGCCATCGAGGCCAAAGATCACACCACGCACGAACATCTGCAGCGGGTTCGGGTCTATGCGATTGAAGTCGCAAAAGAAATCGGCGTGAGCGGCCCGGAACTCGAGGCGTTGCACGCCGCCGCTCTGCTGCATGACATCGGTAAACTCGCGGTGCCGGAACACATCATCTCGAAACCTGGACGGCTGACTCCGGAAGAGTTCGAGAAGATGAAGATCCACACCCTGGTGGGAGCCGAGATTCTGGAACGCGTGCGCTTTCCCTATCCGGTGGTTCCGATCGTTCGCGCTCATCACGAGAAGTGGGATGGCTCGGGCTATCCGATGGGATTGAAAGGCGCAGAAATTCCGATCGGCGCGCGCATCCTTGTCGGCTGTCGACTATCTGGATGCGCTTGCTTCCGACCGGCAATATCGTCGCGCTCTGCCGATGAAAGACGTGATGCAGAAGCTGGCCGCAGAGTCCGGTCAAGTCCTTCGATCCAAAAGTTGTTGAAATCTTGCAAGCGCTAGGTACCAGCATCTCGAGCATCTGGCAGTTGCCAAATCGGCGGAGGATCCGAACGCTCTTCTTTCCACGGGAATAAAAATCGAACGCGGCCTCGAGCCTGCTGCAGGATTTGAAAACACGTCTGGCCCAGGATTACGCGGGACGGGAAAACACATTCTTGTCTTCCATCGCTGCCGCGCGGCAGGAAGCCCAATCGCTATTCGAGCTTAGCCAGGATCTGGGAGCTTCACTCAGTCTCGGAGAAACACTGTCGGTATTTTCCGTGAAGCTCAAGCCCATGGTTCCGTACGATGCCATCACGATCTACATCAAGCGCGAAGATGAACTGATTCCCGAATATGTGAACGGGGACAACTACCGGCTCTTCTCATCTCTGAGGATACCGGTGGGGCAGGGACTTTCCGGTTGGGTCGCTCACAATCGCAAGCCGATCGTAAATGGCAATCCTTCGGTCGAACCGGGATACTTGAACGATCCATCGAAATTCAGCACGTTGCGCTCAGCGTTGGCCGTGCCGCTAGAAGGCGTGTCGGGCGTGATCGGCGTGCTGGCTCTCTATCGCGGTGAGCGCGACGCCTTCACCTCGGATCACTTGCGCATCCTGCTGGCGGTCAGCGGAAAGATGGCCCTGGCAATCGAGAATGCTCTGAAGTATCAGCAAGCGGAGAATTCCGCTATCACCGACTATCTGACCGGTCTGCCGAACGCTCGATCACTGTTCCTGCAGTTGGATCGCGAGCTGGCGCGATGCAAGCGCGACAACTCGACTCTGACCGTCATGGTTTCTGATATGGACGGTTTCAAGCAGATCAATGACCGCTTCGGTCATCTCGAAGGCAATCGGGTGCTGCGGCTCTTTGCACAGGCGTTGAAAGATAGCTGCCGCGAATACGACTACGTAGCGCGGATGGGCGGCGATGAGTTCGTTGTGATTGCGCCAGGACTCAATGCCGATTCAGCAGGGAAAAAAGCAGAGCAGATGCGCATCCTCGCCCGTCAAGCAGGAAGCGAAGTCTGCGGAGAAGAGATTCTTTCTCTGAGCGTTGGGCGGGCCTTGTACCCGGATGATGGCAAGGATGCCGAACAACTCCTCGCCGAAGCAGATCGAAGGATGTATCTCGAAAAGCAGAAGCAGCTTTCGTACAAGGATCGGCGGTCTCACCCGCGCCTAAAATGCCGGGTAACGATCGAAGTGCAGATGGAGGAAGGGGGTGTACCGCTGTTCGCCAATATCTCCGACATCAGTCTCGGCGGCTGTTATGTCGAGACCAGCACGATCTTGTCGGCGGGAAGCAAAATCAAGCTGGGATTCTCGATGGATGATCCGACCCTATGCGCAGATGGCGTTGTCGCCCGCTTGGATCCAGGCAGTGGTTTGGCGGTGCAGTTCCGCGAGATGAATCGAGAAGGACGCGAACGCATGTTCCGCATTCTTGAATTTGTGCAGAAAACAACTTCTTTCTATAACCAGCGATACCTGGATAGCCTCACCAAGACCTAGTTTCACGCGCAAGCGCGCTCAGGACTACCTTCCAGCCGCCACTTGCAGCGTCGTCGCGCGCACGATTTCGCGGGCGATCTCTTGAAGGGCAGAATCTTGTCAGCCAGCCCAGATCGAGCAACGAATCCCGGCATGCCCCATACCACGCTGCTAGCTTCATCCTGCACATAGACGCGCGCGCCCTGCGCTCTCAGCATCTCGCATCCTCGTAGGCCATCCTGCCCCATTCCAGTCAGAATAACCCCCAGAGTTCGGGCCCCATAGACGCTCGCCACCGACCGAAAAAGAACATCGACCGAGGGGCGGCAGAAATTCTCCTTTGGACCTTGGTGCGTATTGACGCGTACGTTTCCATTGTCCTGTTGCACGACCATGTGAAAATCTCCCGGCGCGATCAATGCGCAGCCGACCGAAAGCTGTTCGCCCGATTTACATTCCCTCACCGGCAGAGCAGACTTTGAGCTGAGGCGAGCCGCAAGCATCGATGTGAAGATCGGCGGCATATGCTGCGCGATCAGGACTGGAACCGACAAATCCGCCGGCAACTGGGGAATCAACTTGCGCGAGCGCGTCGGGGCCGCCAGTAGAAACACCAATGACGATCACCTGGGCGGGCACGAACAACCTTGGCTTCGGAGGAAGAAGCGAGGGCAATAGTCCTTCTTCGGCTCGAATACTGCGCTCGCTCTTAATTCGGGGAGACGGCACAAAGCGCGAATCTTTGGAATCAACTCTCCACTGATGGTCTGCAGAGTCGCGGCTCCGTTTACGTTGCTCGGCTTGGTCACGTAATCCGTTGCCCCGAAACTGAGAGCCTCCAAGGTGACGGCAGCGCCTCGCTCGGTTAGCGTGCTGAACATAATGATCGGAACACGACTATCGATCTTGCGTAATTCGCGAACGGTCTCCAGTCCATCCATTTCGGGCATTTCGATGTCGAGTAGGACGATGTCCGGCTTCAACATCGTGAAATTTCGCCAGGGCGATGCGGCCGTTCATCGCAGTTCCGGCGACGTCCAGGTCCGGATCTGCTGCAATCGCAATAGCAAGCGCCTTGCGAACTACTACCGCATCGTCCACCAGTAGGACGCGTTTTTTCGTGGCCTGAATCAAGAGCCCTGCTCCCTCGACGGCGAGAAGCGGATTGTCGTCACTCTCATCCGATGTCGAATCTTAACGCCCGCTGTGCGCAGCGCGAGACTTCGCCTGAGTTTTGGATCCGCCCGAGTTGGTGTTTTCCGCATCCCCCAGTTTGAACTGCCCGACTAAGGCGCTCAGCTGAGTTGCCATCTCCGTAAGTTGCTGTGCAGCTTTCAGCGTGTCTTGCGCGCCACGCGTTGTGCTCTCGGCCGCCGTCGCAACGCCCTGGATATTCTGCGAGATCTCGCCCGAACCCTTTGCGGCCTCCTGGACATTGCGTGACATTTCGTTGGTGGTCGCGCTCTGTTCCTCGACTGCGGTTGCGATCGTACTGGAGATATCGTTGATCTGGTTGATGACTCCAGTGATGCTGCCAATGGCTTCAACGGCACGTTTGGTGTCGTCCTGGATCGCCGTTATTTTTTGGCTGATATCCTCGGTGGCTTTCGCAGTTTGCTTGGCGAGTTCTTTTACTTCATTCGCAACCACCGCAAATCCTTTGCCTGCTTCTCCGGCGCGAGCTGCCTCGATCGTGGCGTTGAGCGCCAGAAGGTTGGTCTGCTGCGCGATTGAGGTGATGACCTTGATGACTTGCCCAATCTCGGCACTCGACTCGCCGAGCTTGGCAACAGTGGCATTGGCGTCAGTTGCAGTCTTGACTGCATCGCCGGCGACCTTGGCTGCTTCACCCGCGTTGCTTGCGATGCTCTGCACCGTGGAAGTCATCTCTTCCGCACCGGTAGCGACGCTGTTCAGATTCGTAGTTACCTGCTGGGTTGCGGTCGCGACGGTATTAGCTTGGGCGGACGTCTCTTCTGCATTTCCACTCATCTGCTGGCTAGTAGCGGCAAGCTGTTGGGAAGAACTGGAAAGAGCCTGGGCATTTTGCGCGATGGACTTCATGCTCTCTTGCAATGTGTCGGCAGTTTTGTTCGTTGCTGTTCCGACTGCCTCCAATGCCTCGATGCACGCATTCAGGTTGTTCTTGATGGTGTTGAAATCGCCGTTATACGTATCCGTAATTTTTACGCGTTTGGTCGATCCCAACAGCCTGCGCGTGTAGTCGTTCTCAGCCATCGATTGCAGTATCTCGCTCGCCTCGATCAATCCGGTTGATATGTCGTCGACGTAGCGCGCGGAAACGTTCAATGGGCCGATGACAGCATCCAACGTGTTGTTGACACCTTCCACAACCCTCCGGTAGTCGCCTTGATGCTTCGCAGCATCGGCGCGGGTCGCAAGTTTGCCCTCGACCGCAGCCTTGGACAACATCCCCGCATCTGCGATGAGCGCCTGGATATTCGACATCATAAGAATGAACGATGGAATGATCTGGTCCTGCTCGCTCCGCCGACCAATCTTCTTGTACTCGGCTAAATCTTCGAGGTTTCCTTCCGCCACTTTCGAGATTGTGCCTACCAGGTGGGTGAATCGCTCCTGAACCGAGTTGATGCCGGTCGCGAGATCCGAAAATATCCCGATATACTTCCCGGTCATTCGCCGAGTGAGGTCGTTCACTGCCATCTTATTGGCAACTTCTGTGCCTTCCTGGAGCCCGCCAAGTCCATCGATGCAAGCGTTCAGATTGTTCTTAATGACATTGAAATCGCCGTTGTAGTTGTCGGTAATCTTAGGAGGGATGATCCCTCTCCCGATCTTGTCGACGTAGTCCGCGGCCACGTTCAGCGGATTGATAACGGCGTCCAATGTGGCGTTGACGCCCTCGACTACCTTGCGGAAGTCTCCGGCATGTTTGCTGGCATCGGCGCGTGTCGAAAGCTTGCCATCGACCGCGGCCGTGGAAAGTGTGTTGGCGTCCTTCACCAACGCGTTGACCGCGTCGATGGATTGATTCATCGCACGCAACAGGTCGCCGAACTCGTCGCTTCCCAGTGCCCCGTCTGATTTTTGCAGGTTCCCTGCCGCGATCGCTTTCGCCAACCGCACCGCCGCATCCGTGCCAGAAGAGACACCCTTTCCAATCGCAAGCCCGAGTATGGCAATAATGACGCTGACGAGGATACTGGCGCCGACCAGAATGGAAAGGCTTAGCGTCACACTCTTCTTACCGGTTTCCTCGAGTTCGGTCTTCTTTGCTTGTGCCAATTGCGACGCTTGTTTCGTCGCTTCCAGGGAGCGCGTCACGATCGGCCGAGCGTGATCTCGTCCCAGTAGCGCGTTTTTCCGATTTCCCTCTTTCAGGGCGGTGATGACTTCACTCCGCACGACTCCGATGTATTCCTTGCCGGCTTCGTAACCCTGGTTTGAGACCAAGTCTTTCAGCTTGCCATCCGGCAGCCGTTTTCCCCACTCTTCATTGGCGTCGGAATAAGCCCTCGCTCTTTCCTCGAAGAGCGCGAAATCCTCCGGGTAGTCTTTGGGGTCGTCAGCCATCATCTTTAACGTTACGTATCTCACCCGCTCTATATCTAGTGCCGCCGGCACAATTTCAGCAGTCAAGTTGGCGTTGAAAGTGATCTCGGAATCAATTTCGCCTCCCACCTTAACCTTCTCGATTGTGAAATAGGCAACAACCGATAGAATGACCAAACCTAGAACAGCTCCGCCTACCAGAAACCGGAGTCTCGTTGCCACTTTCAAATTCTGGATGTTCATCATGATTTTTTTCCTTTTTCTCTTCTAAAGATTTCAAGTCGCAAAATTAATTCGCCCCGGCACGCCACGTAAATTTACTGGTTCGCACCAAGCGATTTTTCGATATGACGTTCACACTTGTGTCATCACCGATTCTTTTTGAGATCCGGGAATTGCGATTACGCTGGAGATTTTCAATTCGAGAAGCAGTTGGCGCGGCAGCTTGTAAACTCCGACCACCATCGCACGAGCAGGTCCGCACAGCGTTTCGGGAGGAGGCTCCAGCGTTTCCTTTTCGACCTCAATGACGTCTCCAATCTCATCGACCAGAAAACTGACGACGCCGTCCTCAGTCCGAACCACCACGTTCATCGGAAGCTGGGTCTCGGGCCGTTCTTCCATATCGAAGCGGCGGCGAAGGTCGATGGCCATCACGATTTGCCCACGCAAGTTGATGAGACCGCGGACAACCTGCGGTCCCAGCGGCACTCGCGTCATTTGCTGAAAACGAATAACTTCTTGAACTTGTTCCACTGGAACGCCAAAACACTGCTCCTGCAGGAAGAACGTACAAAACTGCTGGGTATTCGCCATGTAAAGCGCTCCTTGGTTACGCTTGATCAAGCATTTGACTTATATTCGCGGCCGCCACGAGCGCAGGCACATCGAGAATGTCCGTAGTGCGTTTTTGGATCACCGCCGAACCCAGAATTCCTTCACGGCCAGTCTGCCGCTGCATCACGAAGCCTTCCTCAACGATGTCGAGGATTCGATCGACCACGAGCCCGACGCTCTTGCCCTTATTGGAATAAACCACCACGTGAACGGCGTCCTGCGATGTTTCCACCCGTTTGCGCAGCGAACTTTCGAATTTTTCCGAGACCCGAATCAGCGGCATGATCTGTCCGCGATATTGAACGACCTCATGGTCTCCAGCGACTTCGATCAAGTTGCTTGGAAATTCTTCGAGACGGGCGACAAGGCCTAGATCTACCGCCATACGGCCTGTTTCGCCGTATTGAAAGAGCAGGAAAGCATTTCGACCGCTCTGCGACGTGGTAGTAGCGGGCAGGAGCGGATCGTTATCGTTGAAAACCTGTTCTCGAATTCCGCTTACAACGTTGGCGCGCTGAGCCAACCCGAGCACATCGAGAATCAGCGCGACCCGGCCATCGCCCATGATGGTGGCGCCGGCATATGCGTTGATGCTTTTCAACTGTTTGCCAAGCGGCTTTACAACGATTTCTTCGGTATCGTTGATCTCATCCACGACCAATCCGAACTGCCGGTCATCGGCCGCAACATCACGATGTTGACATTGTTGCTGTCGCGCCGTGATTCTCTGGTTCCCGACTCGCAACCTCGCGTACGACCGCCCTGCCGAGATATCAGCCTTCAATTCGTGCTTCAAATACATCAGAGGCAGCAATCGTCCTCTTAAGCGATAGACAGGAGCGCCGTGTTACTTGTTCCAGCCCAGCGCGTGCGCGTTCACCCTCAAGGCGCACCAGTTCGAGAAGATTGACTTGAGGGACGGCGTAGCGATCGCCGGCGGTTGTGACGATCAGCGCCGGGATGATCGCCAGCGTGAGCGGGATCTTCATGCGAACAGTCGTACCCTTGCCCTGCGACTGATTGCACGTCGACCGTGCCCCCGATCTTCTCGATGTTGGTCTTGACCACGTCCATGCCCACGCCTCGACCCGAAACCTTGGTGACCGTCTCGGCGGTTGAGAAACCGGGCGAAATCATGTTGAAGATGTCCTGACTGGTCATCCGCGCCGCCTGTTGCGAGGAAGCGAGCCCTCGTTCGATGGCCTTCTGCCGCATCTTCTCCACATCGAGACCCGCACCGTCGTCGATAATTTCGATATTGACCTGGCCGCCTTCGTGGAAAGCACGCAGTTTCAGCAGGCCCTCCTCGGCTCCTTGCCTGCCTGCTTACGCGTCTCGGGAAGTCTCGATGCCATGGTCGATGCAGTTGCGAACCAGGTGAGTCAGCGGGTCCTTGATTGCTTCGATAATGGTGTTGTCCAGCTCGGTCTCCTGGCCTTCCATTTCGAGCCGGACTTCTTTCTCGCAGGTAAGAGCGAGGTCGCGAACCAGTCCGCGGAAACTTGTTCCATATATTGCCGATCGGCTGCATGCGGGTCTTCATCACTTCCTCCTGCAGCTCTGTGGCGATCAAATTCATCCGCTGCGATACGGCTTGGAATGCCGTGTCCTGCGTACTGTTCGAGAACTGAAGCAGCTGGTTACGAGCGAGCACCAACTCGCCCACGAGGTTCATAAGCCGATCCAGCAAATTCACACCGACTCGGATGGTCTCGACCGGGGAGTCAGGATTGCGCAGCTGCACGGCTTGTTGTGCTGCCGCGACGTCTTCAGGACGCACGGCTCCTTGCGCAACTAGAATCTCTCCGATCTTGCGGCGGCCCAGTTCCTGGAGCTCGAGAGCGCTGGCCAAATCTTCGGGACGGATCTTGCCCTGTTCAATCAGAACTCCGCCAATCTTTATTGGATCTGGCTTTTCCGACAAACGGGCATCGTCCGTTGGCGGCACCTGGGCGGATGTCTCGCCTTGTGACGCCGACACAAAAGACGCCGCGTGTTCCGTTGCTGGTGTCTGGCCGCCATTCTGAAGTTCAGTCAAGTGTCCGATCAGAGCAGCATGATCGTCGTCGCCGTCCTTTTCAGTACTCTCGATTTGGGCGAGCATCTGACGAACGCCGTCAACCATCGACAGCAATGCGCTCGTTATGTCAGCAGTCAGCGTCAACTCTCCGTCGCGTAATTTAGACAGGAGGCTTTCCCCCGCGTGCGCGAGCCTTTCCAAACGGGCAAAACCTAAGAACCCGCAGCTGCCCTTGATCGTGTGGATCGTCCGGAAGATACTCGCGAGAAGTTCCTTGGACGAGGGATCGACTTCCAGCTTCACCAAGTCCTGATCCAGCCGGTCGAGATTCTCTGCACTCTCGATAAGAAAATCTTTAACAATTTCGTCCATGCTCGGGAACTCCTGCCGCTGTTCCAGCAATCTGGTAGCCGATAACGGTGGAGAAGAGGAGCAGAGGGTCGTATCGCAGCGCCACCCCATCGGCCGAAAGGACCAGAGCAGGACTTTCCAATTGCGGATCTCTGTTCGTAACAGATATCTCTTCGGGGACGAGACCGGCGGTGCTGACTATGCTTGAAGGCCCCTTCGCGGGACCGTACACTTAGGAGATGCACGTCCATAGTCACCATTCAGGCGGCCCGACGCGTGTCTTAAAGGTTTCGCTGGCTGTGACTTTGGCGTATATCGCTCTGCTGGTGATTGCGGGGATCCGCTCTCATTCCCTGGCTTTGCTGTCGGAAGCGGGACACAATCTTTCCGACTTCCTCGCTCTCCTGCTTTCTCTAGTCGCGGTCTACTTTCAGTCTCGCCCGGCGAATTCCACTAAGACTTACGGATATCACCGCGCCGGCGTCCTGGCAGCCTTGGTTAATGCCAGTTCCCTGGTGGTAGTTTCGTTCTTTATTCTGTATGAGGCGTTCCGCCGGCTTCAGCACCCGGAGCATGTGCAGGCGAGCATCATGATGTGGGTCGCAGGTGCCGGAGTGGTGATGAACGGAGCGATTGCACTGCTTCTGTATCGCTCTGGGGGCGACGTAAACATAAGGAGCGCGTTGTTGCACGAGGTCGGTGACACGCTTTCAACGGCTGCTGTAATCGCCGGTGGATGGGCGATCATGGCGACGGGCAACTACTGGATCGATTCGGCTCTCTCTGTCGGTATTGGAGTCTTAATTCTGTGGTCTGGCTTCGGTATTGTGCGGGAGACGCTGAACATCCTGCTTGAAGGAACACCACGGGGGATGAAACTAGAAAGAATTGAATCCGCTATCCGCCGCGTAGAGGGGGTGAACGATGTTCACGACCTCCATGTCTGGAGTATCGGGAGCGAAACGCATGCTCTCTCGTGTCACGTATCGATCGCCGATATTCCTCCTTCGGTAAGCGAGCGCATTTTGCGCGATGTTAAGGAGCGTCTGTTCCACGATTTCCACATTAACCACACCACAATCCAATTCGAACATGCCATCTGCGAAGTCGCGCATGGCTGTGTCATTCCTGTTGCCGATACCTCCGAACATCAACACCACAGCCACTGAGGGTGCGTCAGATGTTTGCGATGCCCGCTACCTGTGAGTCAAATACCTTTTTTACGGTTTCGATTGTATCTGCGTCTTCCGCGGACTTGTCAGTTCGCAAGCGAATGATCCTCGGAAACCGCAGAGCGTATCCGCTCTCATGGCGATCCGAGCGCATCATATTGTTGAAAGCCACTTCCAGCACAATCTTCGGCTCAACCTTGCGCCGAAATCCTTCATCTTCGATGGTGTGGTCGAGAAACCACTTGGTCATTTCTGCAATCTCTTCATCGGTCAGGCCCGAATAAGCCTTGCCAATGTTGACGAGTCGATCGCCGTCCCACACTGCAAAGGTGTAATCACTTAAGACGCCGATGCGCTTGCCATGGCCGTACTCCGCTGCGGTAACGACGACGTCGAGCGTGGCCAGTTCGCGCTTCATTTTGAGCCATGACTTGCCGCGCTTTCCGGGCGTATAAGGCGACGATACATCTTTAATTACGAGACCTTCGTTGCCCCGGCCTCGAGCTGCGACGAACAGTTCCTCAAGTATCTCCGTCGACTCCGCTCGAAATACTGGGGCTCTGATGATGCTTCCGGCGACTGGCAACTCTCGGCCGACGTCTGGCTCGAAAAAAAATGATCCCTGTGCATTGTGATTTGACACCATGGATTCGGCCAACATTTTACGCGGCTCTGTCAAAAGTGAGTCCAGGATGCGCGCTCGCTCTTTCAGCGGACGGTCAATCAGCAAATCACCACCCACATACAAGATGTCGAAGGCCAGAAATGCAACCGGATTTTCACGTATCATCTTCTCGCTCACTTTCTTCCTACCCAGGCGCTGCTGCAGCGCAGTGAAGGGACGCACCGAGCCCAACTGTTTTGCCTTCGCCTCGCTCGCCTCGGAAGCTTCTTCGTCTACGATGACAGTTGTACCTTCGAGGCGTGCGGGATACTGCCAGGCAACAATCTCGCCGTCGAGAATGGCGTCTTTCGGTAATCCTGCCAAGGTGGGCGGCAGCTCAGGGAATGATTCGGTGATCTCGTCGCGCGTCCTGGAAAAAATCTTTACTTGGCTCCCCGAGATGTGAGCCTGTGCGCGAATGCCGTCGTACTTGTCTTCGACCGCAGCTTCGGTGAAATAACTTAAGCCTTCCTCTGTCGATTCGACGGCGCTCGCAAGCATAAAACCCAAGGGATGGAAAAGGCGCATCCTGGCTTCGGCCAAGCGCCCGCTGGCAGCCAGCCGTAATGTCTGGCCGAGGTCCCCGAGAAGCATGTTCGCGCGCTGCACCTCCTGCGAAGTGGCGGAATATGCCTTCGCTATTCCTTCTTCGACCAGACTTTCTTTAAGTCCGATCCGCAGATCTCCGGTCATGATCTTTACGATGTACTTCGCTTCCAAGGGACTTGCTCGCGCCAGGAGGCTACGGATGATTGCAACTTTGTCGGCGGGAGCCCGGGTGGCTGCAACCCGCCGGAATTCGCGCTCGACCTCAAGAATCCCCAAATCGCTCCCTGACCGATCTGAAAGCAGCTCTCCCGCGACCGCTCCTAGGTCGCCGAGCCGCCGGTAAGTTGCAGTGAGATCGGCTTCCTGTTTTCCCGCGAGGTCAGCCACGATTCGCCATAACGATCGTCCTCCCACTTGCAGTGTGGCTTCTTCCCAGATGGGAAAGGGGCGACCTGAGAGGAAAATCGCCGAAACCGCAGACTCGTCCCCGCCACGAGATTGAAGGTAGTCAGCGACCACCGAGGTCTTGACCAGCTTTTTGGTCGTGCCCGCAATGGCTTCACAGGCCGCGCTAAACTTCTTCATCGAAAGATCCCTCGAACGAAAACACTTACCGAACCAGAAACGCACTTGAAAGCAGGTAAGCCGTTCAACTGCTTCGGTTTAGCGCGTAAAGTTGGACGGTCTCATCTCCGCACCTGTGATAGTCTTAAGGATGCGTCGTGCCCACTTCAGGAGCATCTAAGTAGTCGTGCGTCTCCTTAACTATCTTCGGTTTTTTGTGGCGGTTCAACTCTTGCCTGCTCTGGAGAGCGGAGAGGAAACTCTTGTCGGCGGACAAGCCGTCCTCGAAGGCGTTATGATGCGTTCTCCGCACGCTTGGTCTATCGCGTGCCGGAGGCCTTCCGGTGAAGTTGTAACCATGACCGAGGCTCTCGATCGTCCCTCCGAAAAACACAAATGGATGGCATGGCCTATCGTGCGAGGAGTGATGACGTTGGGCTATGCGATGACGCTCGGATACCGAGCCTTGCGTTTTTCAGCCAATGTTGCCATCGAAGAAATCATGCAAGAACCGCAGGGGAGTAAGAGTGAGAGCACTGTGACCGAGTCAGAAACACAGAGCGGTGGCCCCTCATCAAATTCAAAATCCAGCGAGAAAGCCGCCACCATCAGTAGTTGGTTAGCAGCCGTGAACATCATTTTTTCCCTGGCGTTCTTCATCTTTATGTATAAGTACATCCCGCTGCTGGCAGCCACAGAGTTGAAGAGGATTGATCCTGCTCTCGGCGGACGCATCGTATTTAATCTGGTGGATGGTGGAATTCGCCTGGCGCTGTTCCTACTCTTTATCTGGGGTGTGTCGCTGTGGAAGGATATTCGCCGCGTGTATGAGTACCACGGCGCCGAGCACAAGACAGTGTTCGCATTCGAAGACGGCAAGCCACTAGAAGCTGCGGAGGTCCAGAAGTACTCGACTTTCCATCCCCGCTGTGGAACGAGCTTCCTGATGACGGTGATGCTGATCTCGATCGGTTTCTACATGCTTGTGCCGTACACGACATTTTGGGCACGGTTCGCGTCGCGCATCGTTCTACTTGCCGGTGATTGCGGGTGTTTCGTATGAGATCATTCGATTCGCCGCCAAACATCGCGGCTCACTCTTTGCGCTGATTACCGCGCCCGGGCTGTGGCTACAGCGAATTACGACCAAGCCCCCTTCCGATGAGCAGGCTCAGTGCGCCATCGTGGCCCTGAATCACGCCATGTCGCTCGAGAAAGAGCGCGGCGGTGAACTGGTGATTGCCTAGCGGCCCCGCCGCGAATACTTCTGCTCGACTTCCAATCTCAATACAATGCCGTATGGAGATGCGTCCGTCGCATCCGCCGAATCCTAAGGTGCCCGGCGAACAGAGACTCAAGCGTAACGCGTGGTTACGGAGTGATCCCAAATGTTTGAAAGACTCGATCAGATCGAAGCCCGATACGAAGAGCTGAACAGCGCTCTTGCGTCTCCAGATATCGTCAACGACTCCTCGAAGTATCAAAAGACTGCTAAGGCGCATGCTGAGATTGCAGGCATAGTTGAAAAATACCGCGAGTACAAAGATCTGACAAAAGGAATCGCTGATAGCAAGGCCATGCTTGTTGACGAGAAAGATCCCGAAATGCGCTCCTACGCTCAGGAAGAGCTGAGCAAACTTGAGTCGCGGATTAAAGGTGTGGAGGAAGAGCTAAAAGTCTTGCTTCTTCCGAAAGATCCGAACGATGAGAAGAACGTCATCCTTGAGATTCGTGCCGGCACCGGAGGCGACGAAGCTACACTCTTTGCTGCTGAGATCTTTCGTATGTACACGCGGTATGCGGAAATCCAGCGCTGGAAGGTAGAAGTGCTTTCCACCTCAGAATCG
Source organism: uncultured Acidobacteriota bacterium (assembly GCA_963712365.1). Lineage (GTDB taxonomy): Bacteria > Acidobacteriota > Terriglobia > Terriglobales > Acidobacteriaceae > Sulfotelmatobacter. Next base: position 208,554 of record CAVQHO010000011.1, on the reverse strand, counting down.
TCGGTCGGAGGCCTCAAGGAAGTTATCGCGATCATCGAGGGTAATCGCGTTTTTTCCCAGCTGAAATACGAAAGCGGCGTTCATCGCGTGCAGCGAGTACCTGCCACCGAACAGCAGGGCCGGGTTCACACTTCAGCCGTAACAGTTGCCGTGCTTCCTGAAGCCGAGGATGTGGACATCAAGATCGAAGCCAAGGACCTGCGTATCGACACTTTCTGCTCGTCCGGTCCTGGTGGACAGTCCGTCAATACGACGTACTCCGCCGTTCGAATCACCCATATTCCTACCAACACCGTCGTCAGCTGTCAGGACGAAAAATCGCAGATCAAAAATCGCGAAAAAGGCATGCGCGTTTTGCGTGCCCGGCTTTACGAGATCGAGATGGAGAAGCAGCAGGAAGCCTTGGCAAAAGAGCGCAGATCGATGGTGAAGTCCGGAGATCGCAGCGAAAAGATTCGCACCTACAACTTCCCGCAGAATCGCCTCACCGACCATCGGATCGGCTTCACGATCCATCAACTCGACGCGGTCATGGACGGCAAGATTCAGCCACTCATCGAAGCATTGATCACGCACTACCAATCTGAAAAGCTGAAACAGGAAACTGCTACCGTCGTTTAATTCTTGCGGTTGACAACCTAAAGATGTCGGGTGTCACCTAAGCGGTATGCAAGCTAGAAGATCTCGCTCGCTTCTGGCCCTGGCGGGGTTCGGGCTCGCGACGGCGGGCGTCGCTTGGTACGGCTCCAGATACAGCCGCAAGGGCAGTCGCGATTTGTGGTACGCCCAGCTCGACAAACCCAGCTTCACACCGCCCGATCAGGTTTTCCCGGTCGTTTGGACTACGCTGTATGCCCTTATCGCCTGGTCCGGATGGCGCATCTGGAGCGCAGCTCCGTCCCGCACGCGCAACGCTGCTCTCCGACTATGGATCTCCCAACTAGCGGAGAATGCGCAGTGGTCAAAATTATTTTTCGGGCAGCACCGGCCTACCCTGGCGCTTGCTGACGTGCTTGCGTTGGAAGGCACGATCTTCTCGTACATCACCGCTGCGGGGAAGGTCGATTCCGCCGCAGCCGCTGCTTTCATCCCCTATGCTGCGTGGGTGGCATTTGCTACGGTTCTGAATGCGGAGATTATTCGTCGCAATCCGCGAGCCGTATAACTCACGCACGTCCAGTGTGTTGAAATAGATCCGTGCGACTCAAGCCAGCCTTGGCCTCGGCGATTGCGACGCTGACTGCAAACCAGGTTCCATCTCCGCGGCTAAACGGCGAGCTGCTTCTCATGTTTGTTTTGAGCTGCGATCGCGCTTATCTATTCGCCCATCCCGAACGAGAGCTGACCGGCGAAGAGGAATTCCGCTTTGATGCGGTGTTGAAAAAGCGTTCCAGCGGAGTTCCTGCCCAATATATCACCGGACATCAGGAATTCTGGGGTATGGATCTCATCGTCACCCCGGCTGTTCTCATCCCGCGGCCAGAGACGGAACATCTGATCGAAACGGTGCTTCAGCTTACAGGGGAGGCTGGGCTAAATCGGCATCCGCCCAGTCGGCCAGAGTTGCAGAACCCTACTCTTCGCATTGCGGATATCGGAACTGGTTCCGGCTGCGTCGCGCTCGCACTCGCGAAAGAACTTCCCCATGCCGAGATACATGCCACCGATATATCTCCGTCTGCCCTTGAGATCGCTCAGGCAAATGCTGTGCGTCTTCAACTGGACCCCAATATTCAATTTCACGAAACGGATCTCTTGAATGGCCTAGCTGCTGGTTTCGACATCATTGCGTCGAATCCTCCTTACGTCGGCGAGAGCGAAGAGGATCAAGTGCAGCTCGAGGTTCGCAAATTCGAGCCACGAACAGCAGTCTTTGCCGGCCCGAGTGGGATCGAAGTCATCGCGCGTCTCATCCCGCAAGCATTCACGATGCTGAATCCTGGGGGATGGCTGGCAATCGAGATCAGCGGCACAATTCTCGAACTCGTGCGGCCAATGTTTGCTGGCTGGGTTGACGTCGACGTTGTAAACGACCTTCAGTCGCTCCCACGCGTCATTCGAGCGCGAAGGCCAATGTGAACGTTGGTGTGATCACGAAGACGCCTCTAAAATCTATATCGCGTCGAGTGTGCAACATCTTGCGTACGTGAACGTGAACGCTCCTGGGTGTTTTCATTTGACACCAACTGGAATCGGGGGCCTAATACTACCCAACTCAGTACGCCTATCAACAGTACAAGTCTGCCCACAGTCCACGAAACGAATCCGATCAGGTCGGTCGGCAACAAGGAGACAACGCTCGATGAACTCACACAAAGCTCGCAACTTCATTGCCGGAGCGTTTGCAACGGCGATATTCGCTTGCTCATTTGCGGTGGCGCAACTTTCGGTCGATCAGGTTGCCGCGACGAATAAAATTCTTCAACAGGTAAAGTCCGGTATCAACAAACTTCCTCCTTCGCATCAACTGATGCTCGACGGCTACTCAAACATCGGAAGAATCGCAGACGTTTGGCAGGCCTACGGGATGCGGCTAGCTGATCCTTCGTTTGTCGCACGCGCCAAGATCTCGAACACTCTCGCTGCAGATGGGTCTACGCCCACCGCTGGAGTGACTCGCGTTTCAAATCCGAGGACCGATGTTGCGTTCTCTGCTTTCGGCGGATTCACCCAGAGTGAAACGTCCACCGCGCGATGTGGAAACAACGTAGTCGTTGGCTTTAACGATTCCGGTAGCGTTTTCGAAACTCCGTTCTTCTTTACGGGAACAGGAGGGCAATCGTTCAGCGGTTCCTCCTATTCGACGGACGGCGGAGCGACGTTCACGGACGCTGGTCCTGTTAACCCAGGCCCAACGACCTTCAACTTCCTCGGTGGGGACCCTGGACTCAATTGCTCTGACCCGAACACGTTTTATTACACTCAGATCTTCGACTACGACGATGCCAGCGGCGATCCGTTCGCTGCTATCTCGATCAATACTTCCACCGATGGCGGCAAGACTTGGGGCGATCCAGTCCCGGCGGTCGCGAAAGACGGCTTCAGTCATTTGCTCGATAAGCCTTGGTCAACCATCGATCCAACTCATCGCAATAGAATTTTCGTCTCGTACACTGATTTTGATTTTTCTAAGAAGAACAGCTGCGGCGACCATTTCCCGATCCGGACTGCAATCGAGTTTGTCCTGTCTGCCGACGGCGGCGCGACGTGGAGTAAGCCTATCGTCGTAAAGCAGGTTTGCGGAGCGGCAGCAGTACAGGGCTCTCAACTAGCTGTGGATTCCAAAGGAACTGTCTATATCTCTTGGATAAATCTGGGAAACAACTTCCCCTTGGGTCCGCGCAGCATCCAGATCGCCACTTTTAACCAGGGAACTCTCACTACACCGGTCACGGTTGACCATAACATTCAACCGGGTGGTGATTCATTCTCGCTCCAGGGAGACTTTCGCGATTTTCTGGACATGTCGATGGCCGTCGATCACTCAGGAACTTCAACGGACGGCGCGATCTACATCACCTGGTCTGACGGTCGCGACAAAGAAGTAATCGATCCGTTGGCTACTCAGGGCTTTTACGCTTTCGACGATATCTTCCTTCGTGCATCGTTCGATGGCGGGAAGACCTGGGGATCAAGTCCGAAGAAGGTGAATAGTGACAGCCAACCTTCCGCGGGAAGCGGTCACGATCATTATCAATCGGGCGTAGCAGTCGATAAACGTGGCGTCGTCGGTGTTTGCTGGTATGACCGGCGCGCTGATGCCGAGAACTTCGCTATCCGACGGCACTGCGGAGAATCCGGCAATTCTGGCACCAGTTTCTCAGACAGCGACATCGGTATGGCGGCATTTGCTCCGACGCACGGCATCGACTTGTTCATCAATCCCGCTTACATGGGGGACTATGACCAGTTGACGACCGACTTCCTGAATCAGAACTCCGGCTTCGTCGGAGCATTTCAGAATCAGACGAATCGCGGCAATCCTGACGCGGTCGCCCACTCACAGAATTAGGTTACTCAAATCATGAGGGCAGCCGAAAGGCTGCCCTTTTCTACGCCTGAAGGATTAAGTCAGCGACGCGCTGTTGCGGGTTGAATCTCTTCCACGTCGATTATGTCCGTCGGATATTTGCCGGTGTAACATGCCGAACAATACGAAATCTTTTCACCCTCGCCGCACGCCTTCTTCAATCCTTCGAGAGAAAGGTAAGCTAGCGAATCGGCGCCAATGTAGTCGCGGATCTCATCGACGGACTTGTTCGCCGCGATAAGCTGGTTTCGTGACGGCGTATCCACTCCGTAGTAACACGGCGAGATTGTCGGGGGGCACGACACTCGCATGTGGACCTCGGTAGCTCCGGCATTACGTATCATTCGCACGATCTTTCGGCTCGTCGTACCGCGGACTATCGAATCGTCGATGAGTACCACGCGTTTGCCCTCAAGAAGCGAACGAACAGGATTCAGCTTTAACTTCACACCGAAGTCACGCACGCTCTGGCTCGGCTCGATAAACGTTCGTCCGACATAATGATTTCGAATCAGCGCAAAACGGAACGGTATTCCGCTTTCGGCTGAATAGCCTACCGCCGCTGTGACTCCTGAATCCGGGACTGGCACCACGAGATCAGCCTCAACACCAGCCTCTCGCGCAAGTTGCCGTCCCAGTTCCTCGCGGCTTGTTTGGACCGAGCGCCCAAAAACCAGGCTGTCAGGACGCGAGAAGTAGACGTGTTCGAAGATGCAGCTCGACTGCGGCGCAGCTGTGGAGTAGAAGCGAGAACTCACACCCTCTGGCCCAACGACAACCAACTCGCCGGGCTTCACATCTCGAATATATTCAGCGCCGATGAGGTCGAAAGCGCAAGTTTCGGACGCAAACACGATTGTGTCGTGCTTTTGACCTTCTAATGCCGGGATGCGCCCCATTGCCAGTGGGCGAAAACCTCGCGGATCGCGAACCGCGAAGATGCGGTCGTTGCTCATCATGACCAGCGAAAAAGCACCTTCCACACGTCGCAGCGCGTCGGCCATTGCCTCCGGCAGCGTCTGCTCCTTCGATAAAGCGATCAAATGAACGATGACTTCTGTGTCGCTGTTGGTCTGGAAGATCGATCCCTGGCTTTCCAACCGCGCGCGTAATTGCGTGGCATTAACGAGATTTCCATTGTGAGCCACGCCGATTGATCCCTTGTTCGATTGCACAAGGATCGGCTGGGCATTGAGCAGGGCGGAATCCCCCGCCGTGGAGTAGCGGGTGTGGCCAATTGCGATGGTGCCCCGCATCTTGGAAAGCGTCTCTTCGGTAAATATGTCGGCTACGGAGCCCATCGCCTTGTGCGCTCTCGAAGTCATGCCGTCCGAGGTAACGATCCCCGCCGACTCCTGACCGCGGTGCTGCAAGGCGTGCAGGCCAAGGTATGCCAGCTTCTCCGCTTCCAGATGAGCAAAGATTGCTACTACGCCACATTCGTCGTGAAACTTGTCAGGAATCTGCATTTGAAATCGCCCTTTGCCGTTTACAACTTGTGAAGCGCGTTTCGCAGCCGTCGAACGTCAATCGGCCGTCACGAGCTCTGGATCGGTTTTCAGCGCGGATTCCAGCGCCGCCTCGTAGGCCTCGCGTAACTCGCTTACCGTACTAGACACGCAGGACTTTCCATCGATCAAAATTTCAAATGTCTCAGCCACCGTTTCTCCGATCACCTCAGCTGAGACACCGTGTTTCTCCGTGACTTCTTTGATTCTCTTCAGGTTCGATGGGTCGCACGAGATCAGAATTCGGGTCGCATCCTCCCCGAACAGCACATACTCCGCAAACAAACCGTTGGAGGTCAGATTCACCTTCGCTCCAATTCCCGCCGGAAATGCCTTTTCGGCCAAGGAAATCGCAATGCCGCCTTCAGCGCAATCATGTGTAGACTCTACGAGCCCGTCCTGAATCAATCTAACAATCGCCTTCTGGAGGGCTGCTTCTTTCTCGAGATCCAACTGCGGAGGATACCCCCAAAATGTCCCGAGAACTTCCTTGGCATATTCTGACGATCCAAACTCGGTTTCTGCATCGGTGAAGTCGCCGGCGTCCCCCGCTCGCAGTAGCACAATGGTGCGGCCGGGTGCTGCGAACTGCATCTTCGATGCCTTATGAACATCGTCCAGAATCCCCACCACCCCGAGGACTGGAGTCGGATAGATTCCCTCTCCCAGAGTCTCGTTGTAAAAACTTACGTTACCCCCGGTAATAGGGATTTCCAATTCCTCGCAGGCCTTGGTGATCCCATCGATCGTTTGAGAGAACTGCCACATAATGTGAGGCTTCTCAGGATTTCCGAAGTTCAAGCAATTGGTGGCGCCGACCGGCGTCGCGCCGGAGCATGCGACTTTGCGCGCTGCTTCGCAGACCGCGTGCATCGCTCCAAGTTTCGGATCGAGATAGCACCACCTGCCGTTACCATCGAGCGCCATCGACAGCCCGTGTTGCGCGCCCTTTATCCGAATGACGCCAGCATCACCTGCACCCGGTGCCTCGACCGTGTTTGTCTGCACCATGTGGTCATACTGTTGCCAGACCCAACGCTTTCCGCAAATGTTCGGAGTCGCTAGGAGATCCTTCAACGCGTGATTGAAGTTGCCGGAGCTTGCGAATCGGATATGCCCTGGCTTCTCGCGAGATATGGGAGGCTCCCATCGCGACAAAGGCCTCTTGTAGACAGGCGCCTCGTCAGTGAGGGCGGCATTTGGAATCTCGGCCACAATCTTGCCGTGTTCTAAAACGCGAAGTTGGTTGCCGGCCGTGACGGTTCCGACCTCCACCGCATCGAGACCCCACTTCTCAAAGACCCGATACACTTCCTCTTCCCGGCCCTTTTGCGCGACGAGCAGCATGCGCTCCTGGGATTCGCTCAGCATGATCTCGTAGGGAGTCATGCCGGTTTCTCGTTGCGGCACTCGATCCAGTTCGATCTCAATCCCAACACCGCCGCGACCGCCCATCTCGCACGTGGAACAAGTGAGTCCGGCTGCACCCATATCCTGAATGCCGACGATGGCGCCTGTCTGCATTGCTTCAAGGCAGGCCTCAAGCAAAAGCTTCTCGAGGAAGGGGTCGCCGACCTGAACGTTAGGCCGCTTCGCCTCCGAGGCTTCGCTGAATTCCTCGCTGGCCATCGTAGCCCCATGAATTCCGTCGCGACCCGTCTTAGCACCGACGTAGATCACCGGATTGCCTTCGCCCGCAGCACGCGCATAGAAGATTTCATTCTTCTTCACCAGTCCCAGCGCGAACGCATTCACCAGCGGATTGCCGGAGTAGCATGGCTCGAACTTCGTCTCACCGCCTAAATTCGGTACACCGAAACAGTTACCGTAAGAAGCGACGCCGGCGACAACTCCATCCATCACGGAGTGATTCTTATGCAATTCCTTCGAAGTCACATCCGATTGCGCATGAGCAGCGCTCGCCTGATTTGAGGAATCTGTTCGCGGCGCTCGGATCGGGCCGAATCGCAAGGAATCCATCACCGCAACAGGACGCGCTCCCATGGTGAAGATGTCTCGCAAAATTCCGCCAACGCCTGTTGTCGCTCCCTGAAAGGGCTCGATGAATGACGGATGATTGTGAGATTCAATTTTGAATGCACAGGCCCATCCATCGCCGATATCGATAATGCCTGCGTTTTCCCCAGGTCCTTGAAGAACGCGCTTGCTCCGTGTCGGCAGTCTCTTCAAATGCACGCGGGAAGATTTGTAGGAGCAGTGCTCGCTCCACATCACGCTGAAAATCCCGAGTTCAGTCAGTGTAGGCTCGCGATTGCCGAGCAATTGCTTGATCTTCTCGTATTCATCTGCGGTCAAGCCATGTTGCCGGAGCGTGTCCGGAGAAAAAGCAGAGGTCAAAAAGGTAGCCATGGGAAGGAGTTTCTATTGTCGCATTTTGGAGCGTCGCCGCGATAGAGTGGATTGATTGGCGCTAAAATTCTGCAAAATAGCCTGAAATCTCACATTGGGGAGTCTCAAACACCTCTCACGACTTCGAATCTGGAGTCAGCTGCTAGAATTTGGTCGCACTTCGCCGAGGTGGCTGATGAAATATCTTGCATGCGTACTTCTGCTTCTGAGCCTGCTCACCGGTCTGTGGGCCGACGACGATAAAAATCATCACCACCACGAGAATCTGACTGAGACCCAACTCGGCACGGTGCACTTTCCTGTCTCCTGCACCCCCCAAGTGCAAAAGCCCTTCGCACGCGGAGTCGCGCTGCTGCATTCCTTCTGGTATGAAGAGGCTGAAAAAGAATTTGGCGATATTGCGAAGCAAGATCCGAAGTGCGCCATGGCTCACTGGGGATCGGCCATGAGCATCTGGCACCAGCTTTGGGATAACCCGTCTGCAAAGGTTATCGCTCACGGAGCGCAGGAGGTGCGTGCGGCGCGCACTCTCGAGGCAAGCACTTCTCCGCGGGAGAAGGGATTTATCAGTGCCGTTGCAGCCTTCTATAACAACCCGGGGATTTCCGATCATTCGGTCCGTGCAAAAGCTTACTCGGATGCGATGAAGAAAGTGCACGACACCTATCCCGACGACCACGAAGCAGCTGCCTTCTATGCTCTGTCTCTTCTCGCTTCCGAGCCACACAATGACGATACTTTCGCGAACCGTAAGGAGGCCGCAGCGATTCTGGAGAAGCTCTTCGCCGTCGAGCCCGATCATCCTGGCGTAGCCCACTATCTGATCCACAGCTATGACAAGCCGCAGCTCGCGCAGTTTGGGATCCCCGCGGCCCGTCGCTACGCGAAGGTGGCTCCGGCTGCGCCACACGCCCTGCATATGCCCTCTCACATCTTTGCCCGAGTTGGGCTTTGGCAGGATGACATCGATTCCAATCTGGCTTCAGTCGAAGCGACGCGAAAGACCGCGGCGATGGGGATGGGGGGCGAGGGTCATCAGTTTCACGCGATGAGCTTTCTGGTGTACGCATATATGCAAAGCGGACGCGAGGCCGAAGCTCAGAAGATAATCGATGAAATCAAAGTGATGCCGAAAATGCAGTCGATGTATGGACCCGACTATGATCCTCAGACGGCAGCTCTCTCGGAATTTCCGGCCGTTTACAATCTCGAACTTCATCATTGGTCCGATGCCGCTGCATTAACGCCGGTACCCGGGGCACTGTCCGGAGATCAGGAGATTACCTACTGGGCTCGCGCCATTGGCGCTGCACGCTCTGAGAATCTGGCCGAAGCGCACAAGAACCTCCGCGAAATCGAGAGCATTCGCCAAAAGGCGATATCGGACAAGAAGACTTTTCTCGCTGAGGCAATCATAAGGGACTATCAGGAAGCTGAGGCCTGGATCTTGCATGCCGAGGGCGAGAACGACAAGGCCATCGATTTGCTTAGAGGGATTGCCGACAAAAATGACAAGATCGGTGACGAACCTCAAGGCATCCCCGCCCGTGAAATGCTCGCGGATCTACTGCTGGATGCGAATCGTCCGCAACAGGCTCTGGCTGAATATCGAACTGATTTAAAGCTCAATCCGAACCGTTTTAACGGACTCTACGGAGCGGCGCGGGCGGCCGACGCCGCGGGAGAACACACTGATGCGAACGACTATTACGCTCAGCTTTTGAAATCCTGCGCCGGAGCGAGTTCAACCCGCCCTGAGCTGAGCAAAGCGAAAGAACTTCTCGCGAAAAAATGAACTCTCCCTTTGGCTGATCGCAACAACGGAGGATACTCGCAGGCTATCTCAGAAGATGAGAGAAGTAGACAACGAACAGGACCGCGAGCCCGCCTGCGATTGCAAGAATCAAGAAGAGAAGCAAGTTCGACTTGGCTGCCGACTTGCGCTTGGTCGGGGACGGCGCAACGGCTGGCGTTTCAGGAGCAGCCTTTGGAGCCACCATCATCACGGTTCGATTTGCCCGTTGAGCCACCGAAAGAATTCCAGTGCGCAACGCAGCTAAATCTGTTGCCCGTTTCTCGGCGTGTTTCTCCATCATGCTTTCGATCAAATCGGACAACGCTGCAGGGCAGTCGGGCAGCAAAGTCTTCGCCGCCGGCGCCTTGCTTTCCAGTTCGGAATGCCAGCGTAACCAGTCGAGGTCGGAATGCTGATTCGGAAACGTGGCTGCGAATAGATTCTTCCCCAACAAAATTTCATAAAACATAAAACCGAGGGAGTAGACATGAGTGCCGGCAATCGTCTTGTCGTCGCCTTTCGCTTTTTCGGTAAACATCTCTGGAGCAGCGTAGCGAGGAACTCCGAGCACTGTGGCGTCAGCTTGGGTGCTTGCCTCCTGGACTTTAATGCTGACCTTCCCCCTTCGATCAAACCGGATGTTCTGGGGAAACAGCACCGCACTCTTGTGACTGGATTCGTACATCGCGGTTAGCGCTTCCAGTGTTCTGGCAAATGGAGACAGAATCGTCTGAATCGCCGCAGGAGTTTCTTTCAGAAAGTCTGCCAAGCTTGTCGTCCCATTGGCGGGACTAGTCGCCCCCACATTCGGTTCAACAGAATTTTGCTTAAAAGCCGTTTCTGGACTTGCTTTGGGAATTGTGTTGGGGCTTGGCGTTGGCGCAACTTTCAATTCGCTGTTTGGCACTTTGATTTCAGGATTTAGAACCGACTTTGATGCGGAGGCTCCCTTCGACGGATCGGGCTTCGGCATTGGGATCTCGACTCTTCCGTGTGACCCAGCCCCTGGACGACTCTCAGCGATCGGGATGCTAGTGCTCCTGACTGGTGTCGGATTTACTTCGCCCGCCGACCGGGCGGAGGTTCCAGCAAGAGCGGCGACACCTTCCGCTGACAGGGCCGCGCTGATATTTACCCCTAAACCGGCCCAGAATGCGCTTGCCACAGCATCGGCAAAAGATCGCGCCGTCGCATACCTGTCGTATACGGCTTTTGCCAGCGCCTTGGCGCAAACTGGATCGAATGAGGAAGGCACCTGAGTGTTGACCACGGAAACCGGCGTTTCGCTCTGCCGATGGTCGCAAACTCGGGCGATGAGCGTGTCTGAGGGCCCGGCGAATGGAGCCACTCCGGTCAGCAATTCGTAAAGGATAATACCGGCGGAGAAAACGTCTGAGCGCCGATCCGCCGGCCTGCCCATGAATTGCTCCGGCGACATGTAACAAGCGTTAGCAGGCTCCAATTTGGCGATGCCAAAATCTGTGATTCGAAGGACGCCTCTTTCCGTCAACAGAAGGTTCGACGGCTGAACCTCAAGGTGCACGACGCCATGCTCGTGTGCATAGTCAAGCGCCGTAAGGAGCTGTGTGATGAGGCTCGCCGCATCCGGGACTGATATCTTCGTCTGTCCTTTGAGGCCGGGACTCTCGATGTACTCGGTGGCGATGAAGGCCAGTCCCTGATCTTCGCCGTACTCATAGACAGGCACGATGGCTGGATGCTGCAGTTTAACGGCGGCTCTGGCTTCGCTTTCGAACAGCTTTACCGTGTCCGGACCGTATTTTTCGAGGCGCTGGATGGGCACGGTCTTGAGAGAGACCGTTCGGTGGTGAACCGCGTCAACCCCTTTGTAGACTTCTCCAGTGCGTCCCTTCGCAAGAGTTCCGACGATCTCAAAACGCCCGAGCCGCTCTGGATGCGATGTCGTACCGCGCATAGGATAGCTTTCCGGCATTCCGATGAGAGACTCTCATCGTCATCCGATAACGGTTAGTGTTAATCGGATCCGCAGATTGAGCGGTAAATTGTAGCACCGAGCGGGAAAGCCCTAGATTACCGCATCGCAGAGGAAAGGGTGGACCATCGTTTGCTCGAATCGGTCCTACGAACCTTGGACTCACGCGCCTAAGCGTGGGAGCCAGGCTGCGGGCATTCTCGGATATCCCGGATACGCGATGTGACGATCGGGGCATCGTAGTCGGGGTGATGAAACTCCAGGTGCATGCCCCGCCCCACGAAATCGACCTTGAGCAAGGAACCTCCCCAAGTCGAGCCGGCCACCGCTACTAAAACAGGCTCAGGACAGTATCGCGGATGACCCGAAATCAGAATGTCTCCGTGCCCCAGCACTTCCGCGGTGTAGCACCGATTTGAAGTCTCGATTTCGAGGACAGTGTGTTGAGGCAGGGTATGTAGAAACACTCCGCCCTCGATCTCCGATTGAACGATGTTGTGCCGTTCAACATCGCCTATATTTCGCCTGGCGTTCCAGCTTGTGTGTGTCTCTCTCACAAGTCCCCGAAAGCTAAAATGTATACGACAGACCGATCAGCGGAACGGGCTTAGAGTGCAATCCTGCCTCGTTCACCTGGAAAAGCACGTTCGCCACCACGAGCAACTTGCCGATGGGATTCAGCTTTCCGCCGACAGAAATATATGCCTGATTGATCGTTGCTGTGGTTGAAGTCAGGTCAGCGTGTGGAGTACCGCCAGCATCAATAAAGGTGACGTTCGACATTCGCTTTGAGTTGATCAGCGACTGCCCGATGTAGTCTCCCGTCACGCTCAGACGATGATTCACCCCGATATCAACGCCGGCGCTATAGGTAAGCGCGTCGGGAAGATGCGATTTCGTATCGTTGGTGATGTCGCCTGAAAGGACTGAGTCTCCATTTCGCTGGTAGCCGAATGTACCATGCGGCGAAATCCTGCCGGCATAGGAAACCGTCACAAACGGCCGTACACCCCAGGTTCCTGATCCGAGGAAATTCTGTTCATCCCCAGTCGGCAGGTGGATGTCCGCTCCAACAGCCAGGCCGGCTTTTTCGCCTTTCAAGACCTCGTACTTGCCTCGAACGACGATATCGCCAATCCCGCTGGCAGACTTGCCATCAAAGAAATCGGCGCTGCTGCTCGACATGAACGTCTCGTGGTTCGGAATCTGGGCGCTTGTAGGATCGAACTTGTGCACACAACAAGCAGGAATATCAGCACTCGTCTCGAAGCTCTCGATTGTTCCGCCGGAGTTGAAGCCACTGCGAACCTGCAGAATCGGAATCGCCACCGACAAGTCAAACCGGTCGGTAACGCCGACGGTGGCCACACCCACGAATTGATGCACTTTCAGGTCAAGTCTATTCTGGGTTGCAATGACGTCTTGTGCAAAGACCGGTTCACCATTCACACAGGTTAGCGGAGGCCCGCACGATTCATGTTCGTGCTGGAATACGGCGCCGAAGTTGTGCAGGTTTACCCCGTCCGCCTTGTCGAAATTGAAGTACTGATAAGCGAATCCCACAAAGATCTTGTGCTTGCCGATCGTCTCCGGGCGTTCGGTAAGCACCGGACCGAAACCTTCCGTCTGGCGCGAAACTACTCCGAGAGATGGGTTGAATGAGAAAACGAATCCCGACACCGGGGAAGTGATCGGCAACTGGCTGATCTGGGTACCAATTTCGGCGTTCAAGGGCACAAGACTTTGCAGGGCCGAATTCGTAAAATGCACTTCGTGCAAAAATTGACCGGTAGGATTCAAGGGGCCACCGTGATTGGTGCCGACGAGTCCTCCCGGTCCATACACCTGAGGAACCAGACAAATGAGCTTGCCGGAGCGCGTTGGTGTGGTACTGGCGGTGGTTGAGATCTGTGTAGGACACGGCCCCTGCGCCAGGCACAGGGTGGCGCCAACTGTTATAAACAGCAAGCTGGACAAACGAGCGACGCGCTGCATAAAGCCTCCTAGAGATTTTTCTAGCGAATCGAATTGATTCGCCAAATTCCACCTTGAGCCCGGTTCAATTGCATCAGGATCTTCGCCGAATTCTTGCCGGATTTTCCATCGACCGCATATTTCAGCGTCTGAGTGAACCTCACGGTGGCGTTGTCTCCATTGATTTCCATCTGAGTAATCTGATACTGCAAAGAAAGATTCGAGGCCTGCCGAAAGAAGTCGCCCACACCTTTGATCTGCACCCCTGTCATACCGGGCCAGATTGTCTGAAGTTCTTGCACATCCTTCGCTTCATAGGCGTGTTGATACTGGCTTAAAACCGCGGAAATCGCCTTATTGTCATCCGCTGCCGACGGCTGAGCGGATCGAGTGTCGGCGGGTCGAGCATCCGTCGCCCGAGGCGTGGTTGGGCGGACTGCGGTAGCGAGCCGGCTCAGGTCATCCACTTTCTTGCGAGCTTCAGCGGCGTGGCGTCCTTCGGGATAATTTCCTATGTACGTCCGGATGCTCGACACATCGTTCTGATCCGTTCGTTGCCAACTCAAATCATCCAGCCTCGCGACAGCCTTGTCGTGGTCACTACCCGACGGATACTTTCGCAAGAAATTCTGCAGGCTGTTCGGGTCGGTCGAGTTTTCGAGCCCACGCCATTCAAGGTCCGCAACTCCGTCATGCGCCTGTTGCGCATACCTACCGTTCGGGAACTGTTCAAGGTATTGGCCGTAACCGGCACTCGTCCCGCTACCGGACGCTTTTGCCCAATACAGATCTTCCAGTTTCGCTTGAGCCTGGCTGGTGAATGCCCCCTCAGGATGGCGTTTCATGAAACTCTCCACCGCTTGAATGTCTTGCGAATCTTTGATTCGCTGCCATTCGCTTTGATCGCCACTGAGGCTCGCTGTCACTGCGGACTGCTTCGCCGGAGCGAAATCGTTGCCTGTGAGTTCAACCGTGCTGCCGCTCGAAAATTCTCTCTGCAGCGGAGACTGTTCTCGATTCCGTGACAAAAGCTGAACCTGATGATTCCCCGCCACCACGTCGCTCGCAAATGTTCCCTGGCGGTTCGTCCTGCCAATTCGCTTTTGATCTAGGACTATCTCCGCACCGGGTGGAGCATTCTTGACCTCTAATCGCGCGCTTTCCGGCTTCGAGGTCTTGGTGCTTGCCACTTCACTCGTGGGCGGCAAGGGCACAAGCGCAACCGAAATTGGGTTCGTCGCTTTAGCATCGACTGAGAAAGATTTTGTCAACGACTGGTAGCCGACGTGTTCGAATAGCAAATCGTGGGGCCCTGGCGTCAATTTGAAAGAGCAGTTTGGGGTAACGCATGACTCGCCAGACTCTACGCTGCGAACCGTCGATCCTTCAGGCGTGGTCTTAATCTGTACCGCGACAGCGGTTGTTGAGGGCGGGCCGGGGGCGTTGCGCGAAACCTTCCAAATCATGCCGCCCAGTGCAGCAGCCAATACGACTCCGGCTGCAGCGTACAGCATGAGCGGTTGCTTTGACGGAGCAGCGGGCTTCGCCGAGGAAATTGCGGTGGGGGCGGCCTCGACCACCCGGCGCTTGTTGTGTTCTACCTCGCGCCTTCGCTCTTGCTGTCGCTGAGCCTTCCGGTCCTGCTCAACCTGCGCTGCTCGCTGCTTTTCCTCGCGGTGCCGCTGCTTTTCGAGATCGCGAATGGATTTTTCGAGGGAGCGTTTGATCTCGAGAAACTGTGGATCCCTTGCGTACGCCTGCAGTCCTTCATTGACTTTTTGAAACGCGGCAGAAAGATTTCCTTGCCGTTGCAAGTTCTGGATAGAGTCCAGAATGCCGGCTCTTCGGCTGCGATCTTCCTGAGTCTTCCTTTCGGCTTCAATGCTTCGCTCAATTTCCTGCTTGAGCGCGAGAAATCCAGGCTCGTCTGGGAAAGTCGAACATGCAGAATTGACTTCGCTCAGCGCACGCTGCCTGTCTCCGCTTTGCGCAACGGCCTTAACTTCATCCAGTCGACGCTTAATGAGCTGCTCGTGCGCCTGCCGTCCCAATGCATCTCGAAGTTTCGCGACCTCAGTCGAGTCCGGTCGCATCGTCGCGGCCTGCTCAAGGAGCACTTGCGACTCCTGAAGGCTAATGGGCATCGCCTGTCGGCAACCTAGCAGCGCTGCATCGAATGCAGGACCCGAGATCGCCGGATCTCCGCTTGCCGCCTGCAGCGAGCGTTCGATCAGTTCGGCGCCACTCTTCCATCGTAGCGCTTTGAATTCGCCATTAGCCTTGCTCAGCAGCGAGAGCCCGTCTTGCCGCCCTTTTATTAATTTGTCCCGACTCAGTGACAGTTCCGTTAATTGAGGGTCGCCCGAGAATTCACGCAGAGCGTCCGTCAAGAGGGAGCTGGCACCATTCAGATCGAATTTGCCAAGGGCTTCTCGAACTGAAGCAATCCAGGCCGCCTTCTTCGCGGCCCGAGCGTCCTCCTGCAATTTCCGCAGGCGGGCAATTGAGATCTCTGCATCAGGATGCGCAATGCCGAGCTCGGCGATGCCCGCCCATGATCGCATCGCCGCCTCGTAATCATGCGAGGCTTCCTGAGTTTGCGCGTCGGTGGCGAGCGACGAAACTTTGCGCGCAACTTCGCGCGCTTTGGCCAGACTTTGTTGGAGGCTAGCGAGCGAGGGATACGTGCGCAATGCCTCTTCTAGGATCTGCACGCGACCGTCCGCACTGGACTCGCGCCCTACGAGTCCCTCGACATCTGCAAGATATTTCTCCTTTTCATTGCGCTCCCGCTCCCGCCGGACGAGATCTTCTTTTTCACTCAGCGCCCGACGCAGTGAGTCGTGCAGCTCCAGCAAACGATGATCGGCGGGGAATTGCTCCAGCCCCGTCGAAACCACGCCCAGCGCGTTTTCAATACCAGCTTGCGCTTGTCTGCGTTTTGCCTCGTCGATAAATCCACGGATCGACTCTTCCCGCTTCGCTCGGACGATCTTTTCTTGAATGGCATCGGGAACGGCCGCATTGGGATTCAGTTGCGAAAGAGTCTGCAATAAATTCTCTGCATGTCGCCAATCCTGATCCGCAGCTGCTGATGCAGCGGATTCTACGCAACCAAGCACTTTGTTCCGCACGATCGCATCACGCGTCGCGAGAGATCCAATCCGCTGACAAACATCTGCTCCTTCGCGCCAGCTTCTCTTGCTGAACAGACTTCGGGCGGCCTCGAGCAGCTTCTCTGCGTCAACTCGGCGCTGCACAGCTTGGTCGAGTGTTTTCGAAGCTTGCTGAAGATCTCGACTTTGCGGAAATTCCGCCAGCGCACGTTTCAGAATGGAAGCCGCATCGGAATGCGCGCCTTCGCTCATCATCCGATCGATCTCTGATCGATACTTGCGCGCCTGTGCGTTTGACGCTTCCTGCTGCAGGGCCTGCAGCGAATCGCTTAACTCCCGGGGAATTTTTCCCACGATTGTGTTCACGGCCGAAAGCCGCTCGATTGCCCGATCTGGCCTGCCTTCGCTCATCAAAGCGCGGCTTTCATTCAGCGCCTGCTCGAGAGATTCGGCCACCGCCTGAGCTTGCTTCTGTTCGATCTCAGCAAGAAACTTCGTTACCTCCGGAGTGCGTCCATGGAGTCGTACAAATTCTTCAAGCGTTGAACTTGCGGAATCGAATTCACTTCGCGCAACCTGAGCTCGTGCCTTTTCGAGGACTTGCTCGATTTGCTGAAGGCGCTCCTTGTGTTGTTGCGCTTTGGTGCGCAATGCGACGAAACGCGCGTCACGCGAGAATGCCCTAGGTTGCGACTCAAGATAGCGCAGAGCTTCCGCTGGCCTCTGGCCTTTGATCATGCTGTCGCTCTTAGCCAGCACGTCTTCCAGCAGGTTTCGATTATCAGCAACGGCTTGCTGAGCTTGTACAAGGATGAGACGCAGTTCCTCGTCGGGCGCGTCCCGCAAAGCGGCCTCCAATATCTCCACCGCTTTTTCATAATCGCCCTCTTGGACGAAGGCCTGTGCCTTCTCAGAGGCCTCGTCGGCGATCCTTCTTCGGGTGTCCGCGACCTGCTGTTCAATGGTGAATTGCAGCAAGTCATCGATTTCGGGATTACTACCGAGCTGTGATTGCGCTGTTTGAAGCGTCTGGATCGCATCCGCGTAGTGCTTCAGGCGCAACTGGTCTTTCGCACGGCGCAGAAATTCCAGCTTCTTCGCCTCCACGCGCTGTCGCTCCAGCGTCTCGCGAACGACGCTCATGAGAGAGTCGAGTTGCGTATCGCTTCCAACTTTGTCGCGAGCCGACTGGAGCATTTCGAGAACTTCGGTAGCGCGCCCTGCATCGAGCAATCTACGTGCTTGCGAGACCTGCTCTTCCACAAAGTGCTTGCGTTCGGCGAATACCCTCTGCTTATGAGCGAGATCTTTCAGTTTTTGCAGTGCGCGATCTTCCGGAAAATCTTGCAGTGCAGATTCTGCGCGCGCATGAGCTTCTTGAAACTCGTCCCGGTCCAGATTCGCTTCGATGTCCTTCTTTATGGCCTCTAAAGCTTTGCGCCGCTTCTCCTGCTCTCGCGCAGCTTGCACCGTCTCGATCAAAGAGCGGAGCTGCGGAGTATCAGGATCGATAGCCTCGGCCTTGCGGAGAACTTCCATCGCCAGAGTAAAATTTCGCGAAGTAAATTCTTTTCGCGCCTCCTCGATCAGGTCGAGCGCTTGGCGGCGTTGCGCTCGCTGGTCCCAATCTCGCTGGATCATGCGGTGAAGCGACTTTGCATGAACGTCGTCTGGCGCTACAGACAAGGCTTCTTCGACCGCGTGCATGGCCGAATCCAGATCTCCGTGTTCGAAAGCAGCCTCAGCTCGGCTTACAGACTGTTGCAACTTCTCTGATTTGGCCTTTGCCTCCTGCACGCTCGAGCGCAGGTGATGAAGGTCTGGATCGGTCGAATGAAGAGAAAACGCCTTCTGGATCAGATCCAGAGCCAAGACAAACTGTTCTTTCTGATAAGCTTCTTCTGCCTGAGTGCGCAGTTGCCGCACCTGCGCCCCAACCTCCTGCTGCTGTATGCGCAACTGCGTGGCCCGCGACAGCTCCACCGCCCGCGTATTGTGGCGATCAATCTTGAGCACTTCAGAAAGCTTGTCCCGAGCTTTCACCAACTCTTCACGCGAGAGCATCAATTCCGCTTCGTTCAGACGTTCTTCGACGACCTGGTCCTGGAGGCGAGATCGAATTTGGACAAGATCAAATGCGAAATCTTGCGCCGACGAATAACGCTCTTCGCGATCCTTCGCCAAAGCCCGCAAGATGATCTCGTCGATTTCCGCAGGAAACGACGGATCGTACTCTGCCACCGGTCGCGGACGCTCGTGCATGATCTTGAGCAGAGTCGCCGCCGGAGTTTCGCCTTCGAAAGGCAGGTGGGATGTCAGCAACTGATGGAACACGACACCCAGAGAGAAGATGTCCGTTCGCGCATCCACTTGCTTGCCGCTGATCTGCTCAGGCGACATGTAAGGCAAACTTCCGAGTAGCTGCCCGGTGCGCGTCACAGTCCTATTGCCGATGTGCGCGATTCCGAAGTCGACGATTTTCACGCCGCTGTCCTTCAAAACCATAATGTTGCCGGGCTTGATATCGCGATGAACCACGCCTCGCTGGTGCGCGTATGTCAGTCCGTCGCAAACTTCGAGGATGAAGTTGATTTGGTCGAGCAGCGGCAGCGACCGGTTCGACTGAATAACCGCATCCAGTGTCTCGCCCTCCAGATACTCCATCACCAGGTAAGGACTGCCTTCGTGGTCTCCGAGTTCGTAGACGGTAACGATATTCCGATGGTGTAGATTGCCGGTCGATTGGGCTTCGCGGTAGAAGCGCTGAAGTAGATCTGGATTGTCGACGTAGTCCAGAGTCGTCATCATTTTGATGGCGACGGACCGTCCTAGAAGCGGGTCGTTAGCCTTGTAGACAACCCCCATGCCACCCTTACCAAGAAGGCCGACGACTTCGTACTTACCAATCTTGATCGGTTTCTTTAGTGGCATGGGAAATATTGTTTCCTCAAGACACTCAGCGCGCAGCGGCGCATGATGCTCCTGAGAATTCCTGATAAGTCTTAGTCTTTTAGAGAGAAGGCCCCTGCTGACACGTGCACCCGCCCGTTTGCGATAGCAGGCGGGAAATCGGCTCCCCACATCCCTGAGGCGACATTTTCCTACAAACCTTGCTCCCCTAGCAAACCTTAGTGAATCTTTTTACAAGCACGTTCCATCAAGACTACCGGCGATAGGAGGGTGCTCTCGTCGGACTCGCGCAACTAGTCTTTTGACTTGATAGTGAATGTTTTTGCAGATTCGTTTCTTGGAAGAATGAGCCTTTTGTGGAGTTTCAGGGTACGCCATGCCATCACAGCCAGAGCCGCCAGCAGGAGCACGATGGTTAGGATGACAAGGGCTCTGGTTTTTCCATTCGCCTCTTCTTGATGAGAGGACGAATCCTCACTTGCAGGTTCGTCACGCGGAGTATGTGGGACCGGCGTCACGACAGTCCGACTCGCTTGCTGTGCGACAGCCTTGAGCCGGGAAAGCACGAGGGCCGGATCTGAAGCCCTTTTTCCCAAGTCCTTTTCCATCATCGATTCCAGGAGATCCGATAGGGCTGTAGGAGTATCAGGCAATTGGGACTTCAGCGTCGGCGCGGTCTTGGTCGTGTCGGCGTGCCAGCGAAGCCAGTCGAGATCACTCTTGTTCGAGAACGCCGCCGCAAAGCGAGTGCGTCCGAGCAGAATCTCGTAGAACATGAATCCCAGGGCGTAAATGTCAGCCGTTCTCGGCGTCACGTCTCCAGTGGCGCTTCTGTCGGCGAGCATCTCCGGAGCCGCATACCTAGGGCTCCCTACCGCGCCCACAATCGTCCCTCGGATCGATGTCGCCGATGCTACGCGAATCGCCGCTTTGCCGAGGCGGTCGAAAAGAATGTTCTGCGGCACCAAGCCGTCGGTCTTTCCATTTGCGTCGTACAGCCGGATCAACGCTTCAACCGAGGCCGAAAACGCATAGATAACTCGGTCGATCGCAGGAGGGTTCTCCAACAGGTATCCTGCAAGGCTTTCTGGCTGTTTACCAAGTAGGTTCTCCAGTCGCTCCACGACATTGGTTTCAGAAGCCGCTTTTGGCGGAGCCAAACGATCGCGAGCGTTGGACTGATCGCTGATTGACGGCGCTGGTTTGGCATCTTCTATGAAGGGCTGCCGGTTCAGACCTGGATCATGACTTGGTGGTGGATTTTTAAGGTGCGAGGGAACAAGCGTACTCGGACGGGACAACTCCAAATGGAGTGGTCCGGACTTCGCGCTAGAAATCGAAGGACGTAGGTCGTCCGAAGTCAAGTCATGGAAAGTCGCCGTTTCGATACCATCGAGGTCTTTTGAAGATCGATTGCTCGCATCGAACTTTTTGACACCAGGGCGCTTTGCGAGAAATGCGTTGCGGTCTTCATCATTTCCAAGACTCTCTGAGCTGAGTTCGTAAAGCATGTTCAGATCGCTAGCCTTCGACGCAGCTTCCTTCACAACGATCCGCGCCAGCGGGCCCAGGAAAGGTGATAGTTCCTTCTCCACACTTCGCAGGGTGTCGGCAGGAAAAGACGATGGCTGAACGGCCTTGGGCGGAGCCGCCGGCTGTGATTTCAGCGAAGCTTCCTTCGTACGAGATTTCCTCGATCCCGTTCTCATCGACGACAGAAACGCCGACACTGCGGTTCCATTTGAGACTAAATCTTTAGGTGACTCGCCCAAAGCCTCAACGTAAGCCGCCGATATTTCCTCGCAAAATCGTCGTGTGCTCGACGGTCGCTCATCTTTATTTTTGGCTAGCGATCTTGCGCACACCCGATCGAAAATGGAGGGGACGGTGGGTTTTGCTTGTGAGGCAGGAACCTGTACCCCTTGCCGAATTTGATCGGCTAGCGCTTCAGGCGGACCGGGAAAAGCTTGAATTCCGGTGAGCAACTCGTAAAAAAAAACTCCTGCAGAAAAAACGTCAGTACGCTGATCGACCTCTGTTCCGCTGATCTGTTCCGGCGCCCTGTACGCGGAATCGGGGGTTCCGCCTTGTGGCCCGCCGAAGTCTGTAATCTTGAGCTGCCCTTTGCTTGTCAGGACCAGATTGGACGGCTTGAGGTTCAGGTGCAAAACCCCTTGTGTGTGAGCGTACTCAAGCGCCTTCAGAAGCTGTGTGATCAGGCTGCCGGCGTCAATGATCGGAACCCGTAACCGTGGTTGCAGTTTGCATCCTTCGACGAACTCACAAGCCAGGAAAGCAGTTACGGCATCCTCGCCGTATCCATAAACCTCCACAATCCCTCCATGCTTGAGTTTGTTCGACAGGTCTGCCTGACGCTTGAGGCCAACAATCAATTTTGCGGCATCTTTGTCTCGGGAATCTTTCGCGACAGCCTGTAAAACAACATTGCGCCCGGATGGATCTACTGCTCGATACGACCGCAGCTTGCCGGTTGATTGCAAGGCTTCCAGTATCTGGTAATTTCCAATTCGATTGGGTTGGGACATCGCGGAGCGCAGCTGCGCCAAAGCTCGTTTGGTTTACCCAGTTTCTAGTCCGACAGGGTGTCGGTCACATCCGATCGAGCAAGCCTCTTAATTGACAGGGTTATCCTGCGAAGCTCAATTGTCGCGACAAAGTCCCTCGGCTGGTCACAAATTGTAGCACTTGCTCAACCGGCATCCTCGCAGCCCTTCTTCCTGTCAGACGATCTGATCTGCAAAAACAGAACGACGGACGGTAGTGGCATGACCCGAGGCCTGCGAAAGCTCTCTGCTTCTTTCCCTTCCTCGGGTGTTATCTATCTTCACTCTTGCTCGGAACGGCAACGAACTCGGGCCTCTCACCGAGGACCTTCCTCAGAGCTGAACGGTCGGCTCAAATTCCTCCCCTGTTCGGATTTATCCAGCCGACTCAACGAACGCAACGTATTCGCGCTGATTTTCCGGCTCCCGAAATAACAACCATGGGACATGCGCGAGCGGCTCTCTTAGATTTGGGGATTCGTCTGCTGACACTCGGGGGCTAGGGTTCAGCGCCGTTAGAAATTTCTCCGAGCTTGCTTAAGGCCGGCACGCAAACTCTCAGCCACCATTCTGGAAAATCCCGCTCCATTGAGTGACGTCATGACCGCCGCCGCGATCCCCCCGGGAGTAGCGGCCTCACCCAATAAACTCTCGAGCGACAGATGGCCATCGCGCCACGAGGCGATACCGTCGGCCAGCGCATGAGCGGCGGCGATGCGCGCGGTCTTGCCATCTAGGCCAATCGCTTCCGCCGCTTTGATCAGTGCTGCGAGAGCGTGATATCCATGACTGCTCGAATAGGTGACGGTGAAGGCGTCGAACCGGCTCTCGGGGATCTCGAGCACTTCGCCCACGGATGCGAACAAGTGCCGCACTCTTTGGCGACCAGCGTTGGAAAATTTTCGGCTGAAGGTGAGGGCCGTTAGTCCTCGGCCATTTCGGCATACCGGGCTAGGCATGGCCCGTGCCCATTGCACCCGTTGTCCCAGGCCAACCTGAAGCTTGGAGATAGGGATACCCGCTGCCAAGCTCACCCCTGCTAATGGACGACTGCTACGACGCGCTCCAATTTGGTTCAGCAATTCGCGGACGGAGTCCGGGCGGACCGCGATGATCAACGTGCCTGCGATCTCTACCGCCCGATGCAGGTCCCCTTCGATGTCTACGTCGTGCCGCCGCTTGAGTTGCTGGAGCTTTGCAGGATGCCGGTCATGGACGACGATCGGCTGGTCGTAATTAGCGAGCCGCAATCCTGCTATGAGGGCGCCCGTGATTCGTCCGCCACCAAGAAAGACCGTGGCCTTCATGACAATCCATTGCAGGCCTGGTCGGCCGCTCGCAGCAACGTTTGTACGTCGGCATCCGTGTGCGCCGTCGAGATAATCCAGTGCAGTCCGTTGGACGGCGTCATGTAGATCCCACGGTCGAGTAGCCGATGGACGAACCGTGAGTAGAGGTTGGTATCCACATGACTGCAATAGTCACGGTAATCGTGGATGGCGTCCTTATCGGTGAAATAAATCTGGAACATCGGTCCAAAACCCTGCACTAACGCCTGTATCCGGTGTCGTTCAAATACTGAGCGGAGTCCGGCGACGGCGGCATTGCCGACCGCGTGAAACTTGTTGTAAGTATCGTCGGAGGACAGGAGCGCCAGGTTTGCCGCGACCACCTTCATCGTAAGACGGTGCCCGTTAAAAGTTCCGTAGTGCAGAACCATGTGGTCGCTCCAGCGCATGCGTCCGAGAATCGAATGCGATCCCGCCACCGCGCCTACAGGAAACCCCGCGCCCAGAGCTTTCCCAAACGTGCTGATATCAGCTTCGACGCCGTAGTACTCCTGGCAGCCGCCCCGGGCATAGCGAAAGCCGGTCACGACTTCATCAAGGATCAGCAACGCGCCATATTGGTGCGCGAGCTCGCGCAGCTGCCGCAAGTATCCATCTCGCGGAAGAATGCAACCCATGTTTGCCATGATGGGCTCGGTGATCACGGCGGCCAGGTCGTGTCCGTGCTGCTTCAATATCTTTTCCAGAGTGGCAACGTCATTCCATGGCGCCAACACTACATCATCGAAGACGGAAGTCGGAATACCGTCGGAGTCCGGATGCCGGCTGGGGTTCTCGACTGGGCCCAGTTGCTGCGGAGAGTGGCTGTGCGCGTTCAAGAGGTACGGGTCATACCAGCCGTGATAGTGTCCCTCAAACTTCAAGAACTTCCTCCGCCCGGTGTGAGCGCGGGCCAGACGCAAGGCGAGCATCGTCGCTTCGCTGCCGGAATTCGTGAAGCGTACGACCTCGGCCGAAGGCACCATCCGACGGAAGCTCTCGGCTGCCTCCACTTCCACCGAAGTTGCGGCGGCGAAGTGAGAACCTTCCGCCATTGCTTCGGACACCGCCTTAGCGAGAGCGGGATGAGCGTGGCCTTGTATCAGCGCTCCGAACGACATCATGAAGTCGATGTATTCATTGCCGTCGGCATCCCACACGTGCGAACCTTGGCCGCGCTCCAAGAAAATCGGGCCGGAAGCATAGACGGCATCGCCACGAGAAGGCGAGTTCACCCCCTCAACCAGTGATTGTTGTGCGCGCGCGAACCAGCGCTCAGACTGGCTGCGTTTTCGCGTCTCCGTGTTGTCGGCCATGTGGGATGAAAGTGAATTTCGTATTCGTTCCGACGTCGTAGAAAATTTCAGTCGGCGAGGCCACCGCCGTCAACGACCAGTGCGGCTCCCGTCATGAACGAAGAATCGTCGGATGCTAGAAAGAGCACGGCCTTCGCGATTTCCTCCGTAGTACCGATGCGTCCCAAAGGGCGGTTCGCGCAGCCCGCGAGATAAGTCTCCCACTTCAAACCGCGAATCCGCGCATCTTCGGGAAGCATCGGCGTGTCTACGTCCCCGGGGCAAACACAATTCACACGAATTCCCTGGGGCCCGTGGTCGATCGCCATCGCCTTCGTCAAAAGTACAACGCCGCCTTTGGAAGCACAGTAAGCTACGGCGGAGTCACCGCCTGCAATCCCCCATCCGGAGCTGTTGTTAATGATCACCCCGCAATGCCGTTCAATCATGCTCGGCAACGCCGCCTTCGACATCAGGAAAGTGCCTTTCAGATTCACATCCAGCTGTAGGTCCCACTCTTCCTCTGTGCAATCGACTACCGTATGTGGGAAGAATACGCCAGCATTATTGAACAATATGTCGACATTGCTGTACGCGCGTACTGTCTCATTCACCGCATGGACGCACTGCGCGGCGCTACGCACATCGGTGCGAATGAAAATGGCCTGGCCACCGTCCCGCGTGATCTTGTCGGCGATGTCACGGCCGCGCTGTTCGTTGCGGCCCGCGATTGCCACCCGCGCGCCTTCCTTACCAAAGAGAATCGCGGTGGCCTCGCCGATGCCAGAGGTTCCACCGGTGATCAGGGCGACTTTGTTTTCGAGCCGCATGTTCTATCCCGACCCCGCCAGCCCGCCACCGTCCACCACGAGCGCGGTTCCCGTCACAAATGATGCTGCATCACTGGCAAGATACAACGCCGCCTGGGCAATTTCTTCTGGCTTGCCGACACGGCCGAGAGGCCGCTTCGCCGACTCAGAAAGGAAACGGTTTTCCGATTCGCCCAGCTGCTGCGCCTCGCTTCGCAACATTGCTGTATCCGTGTCACCGGGGCAGATGCAATTTATGCGAATGTTTTGTCGTCCGTGATCAATCGCCATCGCTTTGGTCATGAGAACGACCGCGCCCTTCGAGGCGCAATAAGCAGCAGCCCGCGCTCCCCCCGCGAGTCCCCAGCCGGAGGCAGTGTTGATGATTGAACCACCTTGCGCTGAAGCCATGATCGGTACGACTTCGCGGCACATCAAGAAAATGGATTTTACATTGACCGCAAGGACTGCGTTCCACTCCGTTTCACTGATTTCCAACACGGAGGCGCGCCGGATTATCCCTGGATTGTTGAAGAGGATGTGAATGCCGCCAAATTCGCGACAAGCGCGTTGGGCCACGCGCCGGCAGTCGCCAGCAGAGGTTACGTCAGCGCATTCGAATATCGCCCGACCTCCGGCCTGGGAGATTTCGTCGGCAAGCGCGCAGCCAAGTTCCTGATTCAGGTCCACTATGCTAACCGCGGCACCTTCGCGAGCGAAGAGCAAAGCTGTGGCTCGCCCAATGCCGCCGGCGGCGCCAGTGATGACAGCGGTTTTCCCCCGAAGTTGCATCTCGATCCTAGCGTCTGGATGCTTTTCTTGAGTTGGTACAGACGTTAAGCGAAAGCGGTAGGTGAAAGCAATCTTCGTGGCAGATTACGATCGAAGATTCCGAAGGGAGGAATTCGAAAGTCTTTGTGCCGGACGCAGTTGCTCCGATCTTGCAACTGGGAGTATGGGTGCCCAAGCCGCACGCGATCCCTCGGCTCAGCGGGAGGCAGATTTCCGGTCGGGGTTTTTGACCTTTCTCCTGACGCCCGCTTTTGGTTTTCGCTGCTCCGAAGCGCTACGTCTGGCCTTTGATCCCGAACCGGTTTTTATGGTTTTGCGGCTGTTCCCCGAGACCGTCGGCCTGGAGGATGTCCGGCGCGCTGCCGCCGCTGGGGTGTCGTCCTTTCCATTGACCGCGGCGACCATCGCATGCTCCGCGTCAGGCGGAATTGAGCCCCTCTTGAGTTCCTTCTTTCGATCAAGCATCTGACGGCCGAGAGCTTCGAAATCCATCTCGAGGCCTTTCGCCTTCGGCAGCATTTCGCCCTCTTCTTCCTTAATGTGATGCCGCACATTCTCAGACAACACAGTGAACTTAGCGTCGCGGTGATCATTGCTACGGCCGTCGCGGTCCAGCTCTGCGATTAGAACGCGAGCTACGTGGTGCTCCTCGTCAGCCTCGTTCATAAGATCTTTTCCTACATGCTTGCGCACAGCCGGGTAGAAAATCTCTTCTTCGATCACCGCGTGGATTTTCAATTCGGTGAGAGCTTGGGCAATGATCTTTTCTTTTTCCGCAGGCGACTCGGACTTCTCGAAGCGGTCGAAGAGATCCTTCACGGTGTCATGGTCCTTCATGAGAATTGCAATGGCGTGGTTTTCCGGTAGGAGCAGCCGTTCGAGCATCGGAGGTTCTCCTTATAATTTTCCATGCGCCGAGCAGACTTCGGCGGACAGTACTGCCAACATTCGGCTTCTTTAGTTTCCAATATTCGCCAAAGGGATGCATGGCAATGCTGACAAGTCTTGATTGTTAGCGTCGGAATAGCCGTTGAAGCTTCAGCCAAGGCAGAAGCCGATGATCGGTGAGAACTATTCCATTTTGCCGGCGGCGGGACCCACGGCGGTAGCCTGCTTGGTCTTAGGGTCAATGCCGATCAGCCCCACCCCGCCCACCCCGCCACGACCGACGGTAACCCGGTGGCCTCGAGCCTTTAGATTGGCCTGCACTTCTTCGGGTAGGGTTGTGGGTACGGACAGGCTGCCCAGGCTCGCGTGGTCTTGGCTGAAGGAACTTATGAAATGTTCAGTGGCGAAGCGCGGCGCCTTGAACGCCTCTTCGGGCCCCATCCCGAAGTCGACGTAGTTGAGGATGACCTGGATGGCTGCCTGATCCTGCTGGTCGCCGCCTGCTACCGAGATCGCCATGACGGGTTGGTCGTCACGAAAAAGAAGCGTGGGGCTTAACGTGATTCGTGGTCGCTTGCCGGGTTCGACGACGTTCGGAGTTCCCGCAAACGCATTCAGACTGCTGAGCCTGCTTCCGTGAATGATGCCCGTGCGTCCGGCCACGCCGGCTGTGCTCGATAACCCGCTCGGAGTCGCCGCGACGACGTTGCCAAATTTATCCGTCACACACATGACGGTGGTTCCTCCATGCCAGGGTCCGGTAATGGTGGGCGGTTTGGTCGGTTTCATATTGTAGGGGTCGCCCGGGCGGAGTTCGAGGGATGCCTTTTTTGGATCGATCAGCTTGCGCCGCATTTCGGTGTACTGATCGGAAAGCAACTGCTCCATCGGCACTTTCACGAAGTTCGGATCGCCGTAGTACTCGTCGCGATCCGCCAGCGCCAGTTTCTCCGCTTCAATCACGGTATGAATGTAGTCCGCCGAATTGAAGCCCATTTTATTCAGGTCAAAGCCTTCCAGCAGACGAAGCGTTTGTGAGAGATAAGGACCTTGCGTCAGCGGACCGGCCTTGTAAACCGTGTAGCCACGGTACGTGGTTTTGAGCGGGTCCACGACGGGGGTTTTGTGCGCGGCCAAATCCGGCTTGCGAAGGAAGCCGCCCTTTTCGATATACCACGCTTCCAGGGCCTCGGCGATGTCGCCGCGATAGAAGCGGTCGGAGACGGCTTGCAGTTTCTGCTGGCGCGGACCTTTCGCAGCCCTTTCGGACTCGACCAATTTCCGGAAGGTCACCGCCATATCGGCCTGCCAGTTGATGCCGGTTTCGATCCTCTTGTCACTACCGGTGTCGATATACCAGCTTGGGCCCCCAGCATCCAGAATGGCCAGCGTAGGCTGCACGACCTCTTCAAAGCTCTTGGTTCCGTAAAGTTTCAGCAGGGTGACGACCGCATCGATGGTGCCGGGTACTGCGGCTGCCTTGACGTCACCGTCCGGGATTCCGTGTTGCATGTACCAGGCGATTGCCTGGGGGTCGCGAGGCGCCTCTCCTTGTCCCTCAAGCAGCTTCACATTTTTCTGGTCGGCGCTGTACACCAGGATAGGGACCTCTCCTCCCACGCAGAACGCGCCTACATAAGTTACGGACAGAGCCAATAGGGTGGCGGCGCCTGCATCGGCGGCGTTTCCGCCGTGTTCCAGAATCTTGATGCCGGCTGCGGTAGCGGCAGGCTTGCCGGAAACAACCACGCCTCGGCTCCCGGTGGCGACACTCGGTGCCCGCGAGGTAACGGGCGCCGTGGTGGCTTGCGGCCACGCGAAGGGTACAAGCAATGCGAGTAAAAGGAGGATGGCCGATGATGTTGAAATGGTCTTGCGCATAAGAGGTCGACTCCGTCGCAGTAGCCGTCATCCAAAACGCGGCGTGACACAAGGCTATATCAACTCTCTTATTCCGCGGAGCGCAAGAGCTCCCAGCCGCAGTGATTTATGCCCAGTCTGATGTCATGGGCGCCGCGACCCGCGTCGGGAGGTCATGTCACTCGGGATCATGTCCGCGGCTGGATCGTGGGTAGCGATGCGTTTTGGCAGAGCCGCTCGTTCCAGAGAAACATCTGAGTTGGACGAAAGGTTGGGGAGTGCCTGGGATCTCTATCATTGCTGAACGGCGGTGAACTGGCTGACCTTCCGGTTCTGTGGTGTGTCTTATTTGGTGTTCCGAGCCGCTTCGGCGATGACCCGGCTCGCGAAAGGTCTTTGCGCCCAGCCCCATGAGAACTCTCTCAGCGATGCGGCTACCATCCACGCCGATCCCGCAAGGGCCGCCGCCACAAACATCATGGTCCACTGCAAGCGGCTCGTGGGAGCCGTAGCGACGCCAGGAATGTGGACCAGCAGCACAAACGAACTGATCATGGCCGCTTCGAGAGTTGCCGCCAGGCGCGGAAGAACACAGACCAGAATTGCGATACCGGCTGCCAGATGCCCCGAGCCAGTTAAATAAGCAAAAGCTAAACGGTCCGGCAGCCACGCAGGAACCATAGCCGCAGTCGCATCGACGTAAGTGAAATGGGAGAGACCTAAGACCACGCATGAAGCGCCGAACAAAAATCGTGGGCCGCGCGGTGAGGATAGAAACCAGTTTGCTGAGTCGCGGGTTGGTCCCGAGAGTGCCATGAATAGCGTCCATCCGCCGCAGATCAACACGAGGTTCTCTGAAAAACCGAGCCACGATCCTACGCTTGCGGGAGCACGCGCCACGCGCGGCGATTGCAACAACAATATCCAGCTCACCAGATAGATGGTCATAACCAGA
Source organism: uncultured Acidobacteriota bacterium (assembly GCA_963712365.1). Classification (GTDB taxonomy): domain Bacteria; phylum Acidobacteriota; class Terriglobia; order Terriglobales; family Acidobacteriaceae; genus Sulfotelmatobacter. The sequence continues at coordinate 178,406 of CAVQHO010000011.1, read as the reverse complement.
GCGCTGGTACGCGCCACGCGCTGCACCAGCATCCCAATGGCCGCCGCCAGCAAAAGCAGGCCCGAGATATGAGCGAGCCCCGACCGCCATACCACCCAGTCCGGCACCGGTTGCCATGTGTAAGCGAAATCTCCAGAGCCAAGACTAAGTGCGCCAATTCCGGCAAGACCGATTGCAAAAAGCGTGTGACCTAACGCGACCGTCCGCATCTTCGAACTCCCTTCCGGGACGCCGTCAGCGCCGCACGAACAAAGCTGGACTGAGAGCGTAACTTTCCGGTGTGCGCAATCTTGCGAAAAAACACACGGGAGCGCAATATCCGCTTTCCGCAGATTCTTATGGCCAATCGCTGAAAAGGAACTCCCTCGACGAATGAAGGCTTACTTCGAGTGCAGGATTTTGCTCAGCTTTTTCACTCCACGCGGGATCTCCGCGGTCGAAGTATTGCTGAACCCCAGTATGAATCCTTGCGGAGCCGGGTGCTCCATATAACAGGTGGAGAGCGGAGCGAGCCACAGTCTATGACGTGCAGCGCGATGGGAAATCTCCTGGTCACGAAGCCCCGGTGGAAGGGTGAGCGAGAGATGCAAGCCAGCCTGCTCTCCCGCTACATCGACGGTCATATCTAGATCATTTTTGATGCTTTCGAAAAGCGCACTCCGCCGCTCGCGATATAGCTGTCGCATCCTCCGAATGTGGCGGGAAAAGTGCCCTTCCCGGATGAAGTCCGAAAGCACCGTCTGCAAAAAAGTCGGAGGTCCTATATCGATGGTCAATCGCACCGATAGGAAGCGCTCAATCAGGTCGGGAGGAATTACAAGATAGCCAAGGCGCAAAGAAGGAAACAATACCTTGCTGAACGTCCCGATGTACACCACTTGGGAGCCGCGATCGAGTCCCTGCAATGATGCGATCGGCATGCTGTCATAGCGGAATTCGCTGTCGTAGTCATCTTCGATGATCCATGAGCCCGATTTCTGCGACCAGTCAAGCAACTGCAATCGTCGCGAGGCACTCATCGTCACCCCGCTTGGATACTGGTGCGACGGTGTCACGAGCACGGCTCTGGCGGTGCGGCATCGACGAACACCTTCGGCGACATCAAGTCCCTCGTCATCAACTGGAACGGGCATGATCCGGCAGCCGTTGAGAGCGAAGACATTCCTCGCGAAAAGATACCCAGGTTCCTCCATCCACACGCGGCTGCCCCTCTCGAGTAGAACACGGGTCGCAATCTCCAGCGCCAGTTGCGAGCCGCTGACAATCATGATCTGGTCAGCCTCGCAACGCACGCCCCGCGCCGTCCTCAGGTAGGTCGCGATCGCCTCGCGTAAATCTCGCGAGCCCATGGGATCGCTGTAGTGCATTGACGAGATGCTCAGACTGCGGCTGCGGCGCACAACAAGCCTTGACCATATCTTGACCGGAAAATGATCGAGTGCCGGCTGCCCCACGCTGAATGCGCCCAAACGCCCTCCCAGCCACGGCAGAATTCCCTGCATGGAGGGCAATGCGAGAGACGCGCGAGAGACGCGCCGTGGCCCAGGCTTGACCCTCGTGGACGCGTGAGATCGTAGAGGTGGCGGAGTCTGATCCGGCAGTGTGCTGGAAACTACTGTCCCCGCACCAATGCGGCTTTCAAAGTAACCCTCCGACAGCAACTGCGCGTAGGCGTTCAAGACTGGAATGCGCGAGAGCCCGAGTTCCAACGCCAACGTCCGAGTGGAAGGAATTCGGTCTTTAGGCCGAAGCGCGCACTCGACAATCGCGGTACGGTAGGCGTTATAGATCTGACGGTGCAGCGGTTCACGTGCGCGACGATCGATGCGGATGATCGGCACAATCCCGGACGAGATCTTTTTCATTCACCAGCGAACATAGTGGCGTTATATAAACGATGTCAAGAAGGTGCTGGTGACAACCACTTGGCTGACGGCCATTATCTTCCCCAGAATGATCCGCCTCAAATTCCAGGGTGGTCCATCAACGGGCGGCTTTCCACACGGCGGCGCCAAGTAGCTTCCCTGGCCCCGGCGTTTGCACGAATGCCACGACCCGAAGTTCGTTCAACTCTGTGCCTGGCTTGACCTTCAACTGCACGTCCGCTGCGAAAGGTCTCCCCTTTTCCAGCCTGCCGACTTTGGTGATTTGTTGGACGACAGCTACGTGCGTCAAGTGCCGTCCGCCATTTTCTCCGTGCAGGACCTGCGACTCCAGATGATCCAGGGCAATCGCCACGTAGACATCGGCGTTGTGTTTGTCGGGATTGGCGTCGACCTCAACGTGAGCCTTCAGAAGACCCGCATTCACTTGGTCGATGCTTACCGTTCCGATACGCACGGGAAGTTTCTGCGCTGTAACCGCTTGCTGAAAGACTTTCTCAACTTGTTGCGCGTCGTTGATCCGCATCTCGCTATCGCCGTCCACAATGACTTGTGGTGTGTACGCCTCTTTCAATCCGAGAGCATGCACGTAGCTGCCCTGCCTCTCCGTTAGCGCATGCGAGGAACTGGGATCCTTCCACCCGTCGTGGTCCCAATAGTCGACGTGCTCACTCAGCACGATCAGTTGTGCGCCCGGTACCGGTTGCAACGTGTCCAACTTTTGCACGAACTCGTCTGCAGGGGGACAACTCGAACAACCTTCCGACGTGAACAACTCGACAAGTACAGGTTGAACGTTGGAGCTGGCCGGCGGACTGCTCGCAGCGTGAAGGGGCCTGCTATTTCCAGTCGACGCTCCGAGACAAAAGACGATCAGGACAGGCACCATGTGCATCAACGCATGCAGCGAGACAGGTCGCGGCATTGAAGAGAGTTTAGCGAGGAGGCTTCCAACAGCACGAATCATTCTGTGTGTTTTCATTCTGGCCTTCAGTCAATCGGAAACAAAATGCACCCGCTCGCATCCCAGAGCGAGCGGGCACGCTGCAAATTAGACACGTGATCAGAAGTAAAGTTTCGCCCCGAACTGGAAAACTCGTGGATCGAAGGCGGATGTCACCTGTCCGAAATTACTGGATCCTAGAGCGTTGCTAACCTGGTCGAGCTCGGTGTGGTTCCAGGTGTTGAAACTTTCCGCGCGCAACTCGAAGCGGCTGTCGCGGGCTTCGTTGATAACGAAACTCTTGAACAGTGAAAGATTCCAGTTGTCGCGGCCCGGACCACGCAGGGAGTTGTGCCCCGCATTTCCCCAAGTACCAAGTGCCGGGCTTAAGAAGGCAGCCGTGTTGAACCACTGGCCGACTGTGTGCGGATAGGACACACTGCCTAGTTGATCGGGGCGGTTCGTGGCATTCGGCAACCCGTTGCCGCTCTGTCCGCCTGTGAGCTGCGGATTGATCGGCAGGCCGGAGGTCATCGTGACGATTCCAGAAACTGCCCATCCGCCGATTGTCGATTTCAGCAAGCGGTTCGAGCTATTTCGCAGGAACGGAATGTCATAGATGAAATTGACGGCAGCGTTGTGGGTTCGATCGTAACCGCTCGGTCCCTCGTCATATTTCCATCCGAGGTAAGGATTGGAGACGTTGCCGAGATCGCCGCCTCCGTTACCCGCGGTGGTGGGATCGATGGTGCGCGACAGTGTGTAGTAAGCGCGCAGAGTAAGGTCGCGTACGTGTGAGGTCAGATCCAATTGCAAAGAGTTGTAGTGCGAGTTCGCTTCGTTTGTCGAAAGATTAATCGAGTGGTATCCGAGATAGGGCAGGCCGGGCGCGTTGTTATACTGCGCGCCTCCAATAAGCGCGGGCAGGTAGCTCTCGCTCGGCAAGTTAATCTCGCGATAATTGTTCTGGTAACGATTCTGGTTGCCGACGTAAGAAATCGACAGCACAGACTTGGCATTCAACTGACGCTGTACGCCAATGCTGTATTGATAGCTGGCGGGTTGCTTGTACTGGTTGATCGCGAGTCCGGCGATACTTGCAGGATTGATCGGCCGAGCAGCGGCCACGCCCGTTGCTAGCAGAATGTTGGGATTCTCCAAGGTGACACTGTTATTCGTCACGTTCAGGCTGAAGGGAATATTCGGGCCTGCGTTGTACATGTCATTGCCTTGAATACGCTCGTACATGATGCCAAAACCGCCACGCACAACCGTCTTACCGTTTCCGGTGGGATCGTAAGCGAAGCCAAGGCGCGGACCGATCGATGCCCAGTGATCCTTTACCAAACCCTTCGGAACTCCATCATGTCCTGGTGTGCCGATGCCGTTTAGGTAGAGAGGAACACCCGCGAGAATCGGGTTCGGACTCGTGCCTAGCCCGGGACTGGAGGGGCTGATCGTTCCGTCCGCCAACAGGATCGCGGCATCCGCAGGGTTGTAGAGCGACGGATAGAAGTTTCCCATGCGGTTGTTGGCTTCATAAGTGTGCGGCACGCCGTCCCAGCGCACGCCGAGATTTAGCGTCAGCTTGCGATTTACACGCCAGTTGTCCTGAATATAGGCGCCCCAGGAAACGTTGTTCCAGAAGCCGTGATCCTGCACGGCGAGTTCGTTGTAACTCTTCGCGTCGCCGAGCAGGAAATCGGCGAAGTCATTACCGGTAAATGTGCCGTCAAAGTTGAACGCCCCTTGCGTCGTGCCGAAGAGGTCCTGAACTTTTTTATAGAGCGCCCAACTTCCGCCGATCCTCAGTTGGTGCGAACCCTTGGTCCACGAAACGTCATCGCGGACTTGATAGTCATCCGCCACGTTGTGCCAGGGCCAATTCGAGATTTCGAAGTGCGAGCCATTTGATCCGTTCAGATCGATGTTAGGAATGCGGTTGTCATTATTAGGTCCGGTGAAGAGCCGGGAATTGGTCGCGTCGTAGCCACCCGGAATCGCAAGGCTGCTCAAGCCTGAACCAGCGAACGGCACAATATTGATCCGGTTGCCGTTGTAATTGAATGAAGTTTCATTCAGCAAAGTCGAACTGATTGCGTAGGTCGCATGCAGCACCGCGCTGTACGAAGGATTGCCGAAAGTATCGCCCACTGTCGGAACGTTCGCGCCGCTCCATTGACTTACTCCAAATCCCTGCGAAACCTGTTCCGAAATGAAATGACCGAACATCGAGAACTTGCCCGTAAAGTTGTGGTCGATGCGAACGACCTCTTCCTTCAAATTCGTCGGCGAATTATTGCCTCCGATAAATGTGGGTTTGCCGCTAGCATCCACCGTATTCGGAGCCGGGAAGATACCCGCGGTGATCAATGCGGTCGCATTGCCCGAAATCATGCAGGCAGGAATAGTGTTATTCGGGAACGGTGAGCCCTGAACCACTCCCGTGGGAAGGATGCTTCCCGGACAATTTCGAGCCAGCACACTCGCGGAAACATCAGCGGCGGTTGGAACGTTGATTACAGTGCTGCCAAATGCTCCGCCGTAGGTAGAGGCGTCCGGTACAGGTTGATTCGTGAGACCGCCCTGAATCAACCGCCGCCATTCCATGTTGTAGAAGAAGAAAGTCCGCTTCCTCTCAGGGTTGTAGAACTTCCCGAGAGTTACCGGGCCGCCGACGTTAAACCCGAAAACATTTAACCGGAGTTCTGCGACCTTTTGTGGCTCGGGGTTGAAATAGTTACGCGCGTCAAACGCATCGTTCCGATTGAACTCCCACGCGGACGCATGAAACGTTTGCGTTCCGGATTTCAGAGCCATAGTCATGGTGCCGCCCGACGACAGGCCATAGTCGGCGCTGTAGTTTGAGGTCAGCGTGCGGAATTCCGCGATCGCATCGCTCGAAGGCGCGATGCTCATCCCGCCGGCGCCACCGCGATCGTCATCTTCTCCGCCGTCCAGCAGGTAAATATTGTGGTTCTGGCGCATGCCGTTGAATTCCACGCTTGCGTCCCCGCCTACCGGAGTATTCACCACTCCGGCACTCATGCCGCCCCCGCCGATCTGGCTGGAAGCTCCAGGCACCAACGCAGCGAGCTGGTACATGCTGCGTCCGCTCACCGCAAGCTGCGATATCTGCTGCCCGGTGATCACATTGCTCTGCTCACCGGATTCAGTTTGAACTCGCACGGGATTGGCCTCGACGGTAACCGTCTCTTGCGCCCCGCCAACCTGCATCTGAAAGTCGATGCGATCGCGATCACCGACTTGCAGCACCACTCCCTTTCGCTCCGATGCTTTGAACCCTGCCATTTCGGCTTTCACGGTGTAGTGGCCGATATTCAAGTCCGGTATCACGTACTGGCCGTCCGCATTGGTCTGAATTTTCTTGACCGCGTTGGACTCGATGTTGATGACGGTGACGTCAACGTTAGGCATCGCCGCTCCGGACGGATCCGTAATCGTGCCGACGATTGTGGCCTGCTGAGCAAGAGCTGAAAAAGCAATACCGGCTACAGCCAGGACCAGAAGGAATAGAGATCGTAGACGGAACCAGTACGCAGCCGAAGCGGCACTCTTCACAGCGCGCACAAAGCATATTGAGGTCAACTTCGAATTCATGGACACGGCTCCAGATGGCGAGCGAATTTGGAGAACACGGCTCGCTGGTCTGACACATTGAAGCCTTATGTGGTCGGCATCAATACCCATTTCGCACAATTCTGATATAACCACTTCAATTTTCTTCCAAGTGGCAGTTGCGAGTGGCGACTCTAAACGGAGCGATCGTCGACCCGAGTTGTTGAATGAATGATGGCCACACTTGGACCGAGAACGAGTTTCGTTGGTGCCTGCAGGGCGTGGGGAAGTTACACGGGAAGGATCTAGACTAGGGTTGGAATCTACTGCCCTTGGAATGTGGTGGCGGCGGTTGGACTCGAACCAACGACCTACGGATTATGAGACCGTCGCTCTAGCCACCTGAGCTACGCCGCCACTGGCTGAGGATCTGCGAAAGGGAATTGTGCTGGCTGGAAAGACGCTTTCGCCGGATGGATGCAACGAGCCTGTCGGAGCGTTACGTCCAATCATAGATTCTAAGAGCGCATTCAAAATAGGTCAAACCGCAGCCGCCGGATATACTCTGCGGCATGATTATCGGTTCCCATTTTCTGCTTTACAGCAAGGATCCCGAAGCCGATCGCGCGTTCTTCCGCGATGTTTTAGAGTTTCCCTTTGTCGACATTGGCCATGGATGGATGATTTTCGGAGTGTCTCCCGCTGAAGCCGCCATTCACCCAGTGGACGGCGACTTCTCTCAGCAACATGCCGGCGATGATCTGCTGGGAGCCGTACTCTACCTGATGTGCGACGACCTCGACGCAATGATGACCTCCCTAAAATCGAAGAAAGTCAGTTGCACAGATGTGCAGATAGCTCCGTGGGGAAGGCTGACCCATATTTCGCTGCCTAGCGGAGGCAAGATCGGTATGTATCAACCGGCGCATGCCACCGCACTCAATCTTGCGAAGTAACTCGATATACGAAATGAAAGCGCTTGCCGTAATTCCCGCCCGCTTGGCTTCGACGCGCTTGCCGCGAAAAATGCTTCGTGAGATTGGCGGCAAACCTTTGATCGGAGTCGTCTACGAGGCGGTCCGATCCTCGCCTCTTCTTCATGACGTGATTGTTGCGACTGATTCCGAAGAGATCATGACTGCGTGCCAAAGGGGTGGCTGGAAAGCGCAGATGACCTCTTCGTCTCATCGCAGCGGAACCGAGCGCATTCATGAGATTTCTTGCCGAGAGGAGGCTGACGTTTACATCAACGTGCAAGGGGACGAGCCTCTCGTCCGGCCGGAACAACTCGCGTCGCTGCTGCAAGTCATGGAGAATTCGGCAGCTACCGTCGGTACGTTGATGACCCCGGCCGCAGCAATTGATATTCCGAATTCGAATGGTGTCAAGGTCGTGGCGGATCGCAATGGTCGCGCCTTATATTTTTCCCGCGCCACCATCCCGTTCGACCGGGACGGAGTACGGCCACAATATTTCAAACACCTCGGCCTCTACGCCTACCGCAAGTCAGCCTTAGATCAGTTCGTGAAGTTACCGGAATCTCGGCTCGAGATTAGTGAGCGGCTCGAACAGCTGCGATTTCTGGATAACGGAATCGCGATTTATGTTGGAGAAACTCCGCACGACAGCATCGGTGTAGACACGGAAGAAGATTTACAGCGAGTCAAAGAGATTTTGCGGCAGTCTTGACCGTAACGCGAGATCAGTCGTGCTTCGCGCCCTGCTTCGTATGTTCTGAGTCGAGCCGATCCCTCAGGCGGCCGCGGCCTTGCTCCGCCAGGTTCCGGCAGGCGCCGGGACTCATGAGTGCTTCGGTGCCGCCTCCCTTCTCTCTCATTTCAAGCCGATCCCATAGCGCGGAAACCTCCGGATGCGGCGTAAGTAGAATTTCACAAGGCGTACTCTCCAGAAATGCGAAGCTCTTTTCGAAATCGGTGAGCGCTTGCGGATACTCGTGGCTGTCTGTGAACCTGAAACCGGGAGCTGAGACCGGACTGAGGCTGTCGGCGTAAACCATCTCATGACAAACATCGTTCTCGCACGATTTCCAGGTCCAGCTCGTGCCGCCTGGGGTGTGGCCCGGGGTTGAGTGCGCTGCCAGCGAAATGTCTCCTAAGGCGATCGCTTCTCCGTCGAGAAGGGTGTGCACATTCCTGATCGCAGCAATCGGACTAAGCGATCCATTTTGCGGATCGCCTCGCCCAACTCCAACCTTGCTCATCACCTTGGCGCTCCACTCACTGGCCAGCACTCGTGCTCCCGTGAGCCGCTGCAACTCAGCGATGCCCCCGGCGTGATCAAAGTGCGCATGGGTGTTCACGATGACCTTAACGTCTTCGACTCGAAAGCCCAACGATCGTATGTTGGAGGCAATCTGCTTCGCTGATTCGGGAAGAGCACCATCAATAAGGACGTGCCCCCCGCGTGAGGTGATCAGAATCGAGGCAAGCCCGTGGGTGCCGACATAATAAGTGTTACCGAATATGCGAAATGGCTTTTGAGGTTTATTCCATTCCACACATTGCGCACATGTCCGCGTGAGGTCTTTCGCCGCAGCGCCGCCCATCGTTGAGAGGAGCAGGCAGGCCACTCCAAATCGTATGTTCACGGTTTCAAACCTGAGTGTGCGCGTCCTGGGTTCGTCCCCAGTCTTCTGCTGAAGCCAGACGACGGGAGATTGAAGGGTGAGAGTGGAAGAGCCACTCTACCCACTTTGACGGGGCTCGCTCCGCGAGATTCTGTTCTGCCAGCTTGTTCATCGATGAAATAAAGGGCACAACGCTTGACGTACTTTCAAATACATAGCGGTCCGCTTGCCGTTCATTGAATCGGGAGTACGCGTTCATCGCCGGCATCAGCAGAAGCGACAGCACTACAGATACCAGCGCCAAAAGAGGCAGATTCGCAAAGTCCGAAAGCTCCTCAAACATGTGTTGATCTACAGCGTAGTGAAGCGTCCAATTAGCCGCCCAGAATCCCAGTAGAGTGATTCCTGCCTGCACGAAGATACTTTTCAGTATGTGACGGTGGAAGTGATGACCGAGCTCATGAGCGAGGACAGCCTCAATCTCGTCTTGTGTGTAATTGTCCAGCAGCGTGTCCGACAAGATTATCCGCCTGGTACTGCCCAAGCCGGTCAGAGCAGCATTTGCCTTTTTGCTTTTTTCAGATAGCTTCCAGCGATAGACACCGCGAACGCGTGTTCCCGCGCGCTCACTCAGCACAATCAACCGCCTTCGGAGTTCTTCGTCGTCGAGCGGCTCGAATTTGTAAAAAATGGGAAACAACACAATTGGCGCGAGTTGCGCTAATAAAATGAACAGCCCCATGCACAGCGCCCAGGCCAGCAACCACCAGCGCTGGGGCCATTGGCGGATCGTGAAGTAGAGCAGTTCTACAACAATGCCACCAATGACCAGTCCAACAACAAATTCCTTGACCTGATCCCATGCCCATCCGGCGAACTTTTGGTTCGACAGCTTGAAACTGCGTTCCAGCCGGAATCCGTAATAGTCCAATCCAATACCGAGAGACTTGCTGATCGCGAGCAACAGAAATAAGTAGATAAAGAGCGAGAGTGAATAAGTCTGGAATCCCCAATGGTAGGCCAAATCGCGAAGACGATCGGACCAGCGCGTAGCCAGAAGGACGACCAAAAAAACGAATCCGAAGGCAAAGTCACTGATTCCTAACCACCGGCGGACGAGGTTGTAACGATGAGCCTCAGGGCTATCGGTCTGCGCCGAAATTGGAACGTTCGTCATTTTGAATGGAGCGAGATTATGGACTGTCCGTTCTCGACAATCGGTTAAGGCTTCTTGACGAACGCGTCTCCGGTTGCCAGTATGTCGTCCACCAAGTCAGGCGAGGAAGCCTCGCTATAAAGACGCAGAAGCGGTTCGGTGCCCGACGCGCGGAACAGTAGCCATGCCTCGGCACCGTTTCCATTTGTGGGCGCGTCGAGAAAACATTTCACGCCGTCCATGGTCTCTTTCTTCAATACTTTGTAACGCCCGAGCGACTGCGTGCTCTCCGCTCGCGAACGTTTTATCGCATCCTGCTTTACGTCTTCAGCAATGTGCAGGTCGCGCCGACCGTAGTAATGCGGCCCGAACTCGCGCTGAAGGTCGGCAACAAGTTGACCGAGTGGCTTCCCTTCCTCGGCCATCACATTGGCCAGCAGCAGGCAATTCAAAACGCCATCGCGCTCTGGGAGAAAGCGAGCATATCCGATACCACCGGATTCCTCGCCGCCCATCAGTATGTCGCGCTCCATCATGAGATCGGCAACATATTTGAACCCGATCGATGTCTCATACAGCGTGCGGCCGTATTTTGCACATATCCGGTCCAACATGCGGGTGGTGTTGAAAGCCCGCACAACATCACCGGGCCACTTCTTACGCTCCAGCAACCATCGCAGTAACACGCAGAAGATCTTGTGCGAGTCGACAAACGTGCCATCCTCGGCAACGGCTCCAATGCGGTCGGCATCGCCATCAGTTGCCAAACCAGCGTCGCACTTTTCCCGCATCACCGTCTCCTGCAGCAACGCCGTATGCGGCTGAATCGGCTCGGGATTGATGCCAGGAAAAAGTGGGTTCAGTTCCTGACGGATGGCGACGCACTGCACTCCTCGTTCAGCGAAAATTCCTGCCAGAATGCCTCGACCGGATCCATACATCGCATCGACCGCGAATCTGAACTTCGTTTTTGCAATCAGGTCCATATCAGCGAATGCACAGACCGCAGCGATATAGTCTTTCTTCAGATCGGCCTGCTCTATCGCCGCTCTCTTGCCCGCCGGCGTAGCCCCCGCCGCCATTTCTTCCTCGATCTTCTTCATGATCGCCGGGGTAGCCGAGCCGCCGAAATTGCCTTTGAACTTTATGCCATTCCAATTCCAGGGATTGTGGCTCGAGGTAACCATAACTCCGCCTGCTCTGCCCTGGGTCTTCACTGCATAGGAAACGGCAGGAGTTGGAGTGTAGTCGTTGGCGAGCGTAACTGGAACTCCGGCGCCCGCGATCACCTCCGCGACGAGCTGTGCGGCGCGGGGCGATGCGAAACGCGCGTCGTAGCCGACCACGACTCCCCGTTTCGCATCCTCGTACTTCAAGACGTACGAGGCAATCGCAAACGCAACACGCCGCACGTTGTCGAAAGTGAAATCGTCGGCAATGACGCCTCGCCAGCCATCTGTCCCGAACTTAATCTCTTGCGCCATGTGTAAAGGAATTGCCCATTCAGCTTTCGGCCCACCTATTACGACAGCGGCCTTACTCATCCGCACTTTACGTCAGCTTGTTCATCTTCTTCTCATCGAGAAATTTCACTACCTTGCCGACATCCTGCGCGTGTTGGCGCGTCGTGATTAGCAGCGCGTCTGAAGTTTCCACTACAACGAGATCGCTAACGCCGACCAAGGCAGCAAATTTTCCGGGCGCATGCACGTAGTTGCCGCGCGCATTCAACAGGAATACGCCAGAACTCGCCACCATGTTGCCTTCGGGAGGAGTACTTCTTGCAGTGTGGTGCTCATGCAGTGCAGTCCACGATCCCAGATCATTCCATCCGAAATCGGCGGGCAGACAAAAGATGTTCCCTTCGTGCTCGCCTTTGGCGGAACGCGGCTCCAGCACGGCATAGTCGACGCTAATGTTCTCGCACTTGGGATAAACCTTCTTGAAGGTCGCCAGGAACTTTCGTGTGCCGTAGGATTCTGCAATTTCTTCGAGCAGGCTCGCGGTCTTTGGCAAATGTTCTTGCAAAGCATCCGCTAAGGTCTGCGCACTCCACAGAAACATGCCACTATTCCAGAAGAAATTACCTGCGGCGACGAATTCAGCCGCGCGCTCGGCATTGGGCTTTTCCGTGAATCGGCGGACGTGCAGCGCGTCGCCCTGAAATAATCCGCCGGCCTCAATGTACCCATAGCCGGTTTCCGCGCGATTCGGGCGGATACCAAGCACTACGATGTTTGGACCTGTTGCCGCGACTTCCATTCCACGTTCCAGGGTTTCGCGATACCGCTTCTCGTCAGCGATCACATGGTCTGACGGAAACATACCAATCACTGCCTTTGGGTTCTCGCGAAGCAGCAAGAATGCAGCCAGACCAATGGCGGGTGCCGTGTTTCTTCCAACGGGCTCGGCGAGGATGTGCGCCTTTGGCAGCCTGGGCAGCTGCTTTGCAATGGCCCGTTTCAGATCGTCATTCGTAACAACCCAAAATTTTCTCGCCGGAGCGAGCGGCAATAATCGTGCCACGGTCTGCTGAATCATCGTCTGCTTGCCGTCGAGAGCTAGCAGTTGTTTCGCGCACCGGCGTCGGCTCAGCGGCCAGAACCGCGTACCGCGCCCGCCAGCAAGAATTACGGGATAGAAATTTGACTCTTTAGACACGAAGTTTTCACGGACCAACGATGTGAAACCGAAGCTACATTCTCGTCTCGGGCTCTGGTAGTGTTTTTCCGGGCACATACGCCCGCAGGAACTCCAGAGACCACTGAGGCCGGATACCGAAGGAGCCCACGGACGCAGGAATCACAACGGCATCTCCCTTCGCCAGCGTGACCGGTGGCATGCCTGCGGCCTCGACCACCCCGGCGCCTTCCACCGCAACCAGAATCTGCACAGATGTTTTTCCTGAATCGTCCAGCGTTTGAAGCTGAAACGGATCCTTCGCCTCAAACATGTCGACAGCGAAATACGGAGCCTCAATCAGCGACGCATGCCGGTTGCCGCCCATCTGCTCGGGTGCCGGTCTGAGCACCTTGCCCGCCTTCACTTTCGCCTTCACCGCCGCCAACCCATCTTTCAAATGCAACTCTCGAGGACGCCCGTAATCGTACAAACGATACGTAGTGTCAGACTGCTGCTGAGTCTCCACGATAACCGATCCCGGCCCTAGCGTATGGACAGTTCCGCCGGCAACATAAATCATGTCGCCCGTAAAGACATTGATCCAGTTCAGTACTTCCTCTGCGCGATTTTCGTGGATCGCCGCCTCCAATTGAGCCGCAGTCACACCTGACTTAAGACCAAGTCCAACCTGTGAGCCTGGCTTCGCATGGGCAACATACCAGCACTCAGTCTTTCCCCAGGGCTGTCCGACTCGCAGGGCTTGCGCATCGTCTGGATGCACCTGTACTGAAAGCTTTTCGTGCGGAAAGAGAAATTTCAGCAGTAACGGGAATCGCTTTGGGTCGCGGGCCGCGTCGCCGACCAAGGCGCGCTGGTGCTCTTCGCTGAGTTGGGCCAGTGTGATCCCGGAGACGGGTCCGTTCGCGACCTTGCAACCGTCTCCACTAAGCCATGCCTCGCCGATCTTCTCGGTAAATTTGTGATTCGGATAAATCGGAGATAGATCTTGCGTTCCCCAGGGCCGCGGATCGAATGCCGGGAGCATTAGAAATGGATAGAGACTCTGCATTCGAAAACTTCAGCCGACAAAAAAGACCGCCCACTAAACAGAACGGCCTTTGCCGAACTAACCTCTCTGCCCCGAAACTCTAAACTGCGCCAAGAAACTTGCGCATCCGCGCGAGTCCCCGATCCAACTCCGCTTTCGATGTAGCGTACGACACGCGGATATGCTCGGTCGTACCAAACCCCTCGCCGGGCACGGTCGCTACATGCGCCTCACGCAATAGCCGCCCAGCCACGTCTGACGCGGACTTCAACCCACCTCGTCCTAAAAATGCGGAGATGTTCGGATAAGCATAAAACGCCCCCTCCGGCATCGTGCAAGTTACGGCCGGTATGGACCGCAGTCCGCCCACAACGTGGTTGCGAAGCTCGATATATTCGCGACGCATCTGCTCAACACATTCCTGAGGTCCGTTGAGTGCCGCGACAGCCGCTTTCTGAACGATCGATGTTGGATTGGAAGTTGACTGGCTTTGCAACTTTGCCATGGCGCTAATGACGGCTGCCGGAGCCATGGCGTATCCCAACCGCCATCCGGTCATCGCGTACGTCTTCGACAACGATCCAAGGATAACCATCCGCTCCTTATATTCGCGCAGCGCGCCCACCGAAAAATTCTTTCCCGTGTAGTTCAGGTAGACGTAGCACTCGTCGGAGAGAACCCAGATTCCGCGCTCGTGTGCCAGTCGCACGACCTCGCTCATATCCTCCGGACTCATCACCGCACCCGACGGATTTGATGGCGAGTTCAGAATAATGGCTTTGGTCTGCGAAGTTATCAGCCGCGATACCATCTCCGCCGTAACCCGGAATCCTTGGGCTTCATCAGACTCCAATAAGACACAATTGCCGCCTGCATATCGAATGATGTCTTTGAACGAAACCCAGTACGGTACCGGAAGAATAACCTCGTCGCCATGATCAACCAGCACTTGAATGGCGTTGAACAGCGCATTTTTCCCGCCGGTCGATGCGACCACTTCTTCGCGTCGATAGTCGGAATCAAAGTCGACATTATGGCGGTGTGCAATCGCATCGCGCAGCTCTGGAGTTCCGGCAACGGCTGTGTACTTCGTGAAATTTCCTTCGATCGCAGCGATCGCAGCATCCTTGATGTGTTGCGGTGTGGAAAAATGCGGCTCTCCCGCGCCGAAATCGACCACGTCGATTCCCTGGGAACGCAGCTTGTCCGCTTCCGCTACCACTGCCATCGTCGCAGAAGGTTCGATTCGATTGATTCGGTTCGTCAGTCTGAGCGCTTCCGTCGTTGCCGTAGTCATACTTTCTTCCTTCTCCTGGAAACTTCAGCCTTCTTCTTTCTCCTGAAGACTTCGGCTACCCTTGCTTCGTTTAGTTTGTAAGCGGGTTCCAATTTCTGCCTGAGTTTCTGCTCGACCACCTCCGGCACCAAGCCCTTCACTGGACCGCCCGCCTGCGCGACCTCTCTGACCAGCCGCGAGCTCACGTAGGAGTATTTGTCGGCAGGCATCATGAATACCGTTTCCAGCGTGGGCTCGAGCTTGCGGTTCATCAACGCCATCTGGAGCTCGTATTCGTAGTCGCTGATGGCCCGGATGCCTCGCAGCACGCAGATGGCGTCGATCGATTTCGCGTATTCCACCATTAAACCGTCGAAGGTATCAATTCGTACATTGCCCAAGTCGGCGGTCAATTCTTTCAGCATCTCAAGACGCTCCGGAAGGCTGAACATCGGAATCTTCTCCGGATTCCGCAGAATGGATACCACCAGCTCTTCGAAAATCTTGCTTCCTCGTTGAATTAAATCGAGGTGCCCGTTCGTCGGCGGATCGAACGACCCGGGATATATAGCCGTACCCTTATTCAATGTTCCTCACCGGAACAGCAAGGTTCCGCAGTATGGAGCGATGAAGAGATTTTATGCGGGCAGACGCATCAATGGCAATTCTTGCGGAGAGAATAGAACATCGGAGGGAGAGCCGGGCGCAGTCCGCTAAAGCGACTCCGCGCCCGGAGGCACAAATTTAGCGCTTGGCGGCTATCGGAACCTTCACTGGCTCCGGCGGAGCACTGGGCATAGTGGTCACCCGGGCTGCCGCCCCGTTGGTCGGTGGAGTCGCAGCAGCCACCGGAGCGGGCGTAGCAATGAGGCCCAAGGCCTTTCTCACTTCTACGTCCAGCCTCGCCATAACATCCTTATTGTCCTTCAGGAATTGGCGGGCGTTCTCGCGGCCCTGGCCAATACGTTCAGTCTTGTAACTGAACCACGAACCGGATTTATCGATGATGTTGTGAGTCACCGCCAGATCGAGCAGATCGCCTTCGCGCGAGATGCCCTCGCCGTAAAGGATATCGAATTCCGCATCTCGGAATGGAGGGGCGACCTTATTCTTGACCACCTTCACCTTCGTACGCGATCCGATGACAACGTCCCCCTCTTTTATCGCCGCGATACGGCGGATGTCGACGCGCACTGACGAGTAAAACTTCAATGCCTTGCCGCCAGTCGTCGTTTCCGGGTTACCGAACATCACTCCGATCTTTTCGCGGATCTGGTTGATAAAGACGAGGCAAGTACGCGACTTTGAGACCGTTCCAGTCAACTTTCGCAAGGCCTGCGACATCAGCCGGGCCTGCAAACCCATGTGGCTGTCGCCCATTTCACCATCAAGTTCAGCCTTGGGCACCAACGCTGCCACCGAGTCCACTACCAGCACGTCGATCGAGTTCGACCGTACGAGCGCCTCGGTGATTTCCAGTGCCTGTTCGCCATAGTCAGGCTGCGAAACCAGCAGGTTGTCGACATCCACGCCCAATTTCTTAGCATACCCAGGATCAAGTGCATGTTCTGCATCCACGAAGGCGGCCATGCCGCCGGTCTTTTGCGCCTCGGCAATCACCTGCAGGGTAATGGTAGTCTTGCCCGACGATTCCGGTCCGAACACCTCGACCACGCGTCCTCGTGGAAACCCGCCAACACCGAGCGCTGCGTCGAATGAGATCGATCCGGTCGAGATCACCGAAATCGGCAGAATCGCGTCTTTTGACCCCAGACGCATGATCGATCCTTTGCCGAACTGCTTTTCGATCTGCGATACCGCTAGTTCGATCGCCTTGCCCCGCTCGTCTGCCATGAAGTGGCTCCTTTTACGACTGCTTTGTGAATATGGCCGGATTATACATAGGAATTGAAGCGAAGAAAAGGCGAACCTAAAGAATTAACTGTGGAAGGTGCCAAAGCGGAACCAGATGCAAGCTTGATAAACGCTATTGCTCACCTCAGTCATCCCGGGCTCCCGCTGTTGGGGAGGAGGGCCTATGCATTTTGCCGAAACGCTCGTCACCTCTGCAGGAGATCTACCGGGGCCGTCACGTCATGAACCCGGAAATACTTTGCCAACGCCGGATATTTCCTCGCGACTGCTTCATACATCGCGTACGCCACATTGCGATACGAAATATGGCCCGCGGGTGTCGTTCGCAACTCTGAGATGTAAACTGCTTCGGCAAAGTCCATCTTGAAGAGCGCCCGCTTTCTGTACGCCAAAGGGATCGCATACTGTGAGTTCTCTTCCGCCTCTGGGGTACTCCGCGACGCAAGCTTCTCTACTCCTGATTGGACTCGACGCATTGTGGACTCGAACCGGCCTCGGACGCCCGCGTCTTCTATGTCCAACAGCATCTCGAACCCGTGCTGCGTCGTGAAGCCCTGCATTACCTGTATGCATCGGCGATGGCGGTGCATGTCGCGGAATCCGCCTGCGTCCATCAAGATATCGAAGCGGAATTGCTGGCCCGCCCTAAATCCCCGCAGCATTTCGTCATACTTACCGCGGTGCCGCAGGCCGAGATCGATGATCTCGCGCCGACGCCGTTCGCCCGCCACCTGCACAGCCTGCCGGATCTGCCGGTACGAATAGTGACAGTGCTCGTACAACAAGGTCGTCGCGATCTCAAGCTCCAGAGGTTCTTCGTCCAGCAGGTCGACGATCGCCTTGCAGGGAGCCACTGGTTCACCCGCCATCAGCTCTCGCGCAGCCTGGCTCAGCTCGCGCCGTGTCTCCATTTCGTATGGATTCGGATCCGCATACTTCACCAACGTCGGCGCGACTCTAACCTCGCGCATTAATTCCTGCTCCGCGCGCGCGCCTAACTTCGGATCGAGTGCCCGGATCTGCGAAACCAAATCCTGCAGGGATTCCGCGTTCACGTTGTAAGCCGCGCCGGTCGCCGCTTTCTTCAGTGATTCGCCCAGGCTCCGTACCTCTTTATGCGTGTGCGACAGCAGATGAGCAACCTGTGTCTCCAGCGTCCGCGCGTTGACGATCTCGCCCAGCGAGGTGTTGGTGGCGAGGGGCAAAAGATACCTCGTGATATCAAACGCCCGGGCCTTGAGCGTGCGCTCGTATGCCTCTTGCTTCATGTCAGCGGGCTTCGGCGTGATATTGATCAGGTACTGTGTCATGTGCGCCGAAAGCGCATCGTATTCGACGAACAGGAAGTCCAGCGTCTCGCGATACAACTTCCGCGAATCTTCGTCAGAACCGAAATCCGGAGTGTAATAACCGCTCTTCCTGAAATCCTGATATCGCGTCGAGCGCTCCTGCCCATCCCACCTTTGCTCGTCCGCCAGTTCAATTGCAGCCAGGATCGACAGGCGTTCGATCGCAAGCGCAATATGCGCCAGGTCGGCGATCGAACGGTGTCCATACTGAAAATAAAATGTATTAAGGAATTTCTCCGCCTTCTGTGAGCTGATCTCCCGCAACGATTCTTTCATCGACAGCGCGGAGCGCGAATACTTCGCCATCGCGTAAGCCTGAATCTCCGGCTCAACTCCGAAAACAGCAAAAACTTCCGTCGGGGGGTCGCCAGCCAGCGGCATCTCGATTGGAGCAATGTTTTCGGCAGTGGCGACCTTGGTCGGCGAACGATTTCCGGAACCGCCGGTATTCGAATCCGCCGCCGATATGTTTCGGTTGGAAGGGTCAGGCATTACGATAACTTCATTCTTCATAGTCTGAGGCATGAGTGTCCGAATGTTAATGGGCAGAGTTGTGAATGCGCAATGAGTGACAGAAAAGATACTGGCACCCGCCTCAAGCGAGACTATTCCGTGCATCAGATTCTTCAGTCAACAGCTCATCGGCCGTGGCCTCTGCCTGCCGGGTCCATGGGTGATGAAGCAAACGTGGCACGACCTGCTCTTCGCACATTGGCCAGTGCCCTCCGACGCCATGCGTCCGCTAGTTCCTGCACAGCTGACGCTCGACACATTCGAGGACCAATGTTGGGTGGGCGTCGTCCCATTTCACATGAGCGCCATTCGCGGTCACTTCCTCCCACGACTGCCCGGTCTCTCCGCATTTCCGGAGTTGAACCTAAGGACGTATGTTTCCCACAGCGGCAAGCCGGGTGTCTATTTCTTTAGTCTCGATGCCGCGAATATGCCTGCCGTATGGGCAGCACGAGCTTTTTACCACCTCCCGTATTTCAAGGCAGAAATGTCATCTGACGATCGCGATGGATCTATTGACTATTCATCCCGTCGGGTCAAAGCACCCGCCGATTTTCGCGGACGCTATCGTGCCGTCGCTCCTGTTCAGTTGCGCGACAAAGGCTCACTCGAACACTGGCTGACGGAGCGCTATTGTCTCTACACCGTTCTCCGCAACAAGGTGTACCGCGGCGAGATTCACCATCAACCCTGGCCCCTGCAAGACGCCGAAGGCGAATTCGAGGTCAACACAGTCGCCGCAGCTGGAGGCATCTCTCTGCCCGACACCGCCCCTTCGTTACTCTTTGCCCGCAAGCTCGAGGTTCTCATTTGGCCTCTGCGGCACATTGAATAACCGTACAGGACGGTATAATTCACGGTTTCACAGCAAACTCTAGAGAACTACTCGGGAGAATCTCCATGTCCTTATCAGGACGAGTCGCCTTCGTCACCGGCGCATCGCAAGGCATCGGACGCACTTGCGCCCTTAGGCTCGCCAAAGATGGAGCATCGGTCGTAGTTGCCGCCCGAAACAAAGAAAAGCTCGATGAACTGGTTAACGAGATCGCCGCTGAAGGCGGCAAAGCGCATGCGATCTCTCTCGACGTAGCAGACGAGGAGCAAGTCAAATCCGCCGTCAAAGCCACAATAGCGCAATTCGGCAAAGTCGACGTTCTGGTCAATAACGCCGGTATTACGCGCGATCAACTCGTCATGCGAATGAAGCGCGCCGACTGGGACGCCGTGCTCCAAACCAATCTCACCTCCGCTTACCTTTGCATTCAGCAAATCATCCCATCGATGCTCAAACAGCGATGGGGACGAATCGTCAACGTGACCAGTGTTTTCGGACAAATGGGGCAAGCGGGACAGGCAAATTACTCCGCCTCGAAGGCAGGATTGATCGGCCTGACGATGGCCATCGCGCGCGAGGTGGGATCGCGCAGCATCACCTGCAACGCAGTGGCTCCCGGGTTCATCGAAACAGCTATGACTGCCGTTCTCAGCGACGAATTCAAACAGAGCGCGGTGAAGCAGATTCCCCTCGGCCGCGTGGGTACATCCGAAGATGTGGCCAGCGCCGTCGCGTTCCTGGCTTCGGACGAAGCGTCCTACATCACCGGCCACGTCCTCAACGTGAACGGCGGCATGCTGATGGGGTAGCGTGACGAACTCACCACCGCGAATGCCATAATCAAGAAGGCTGATGGAAATGAAATCCGATTCGCTTGCTTCATCAAGATGCACCTCGGCGGCCTTCGCTAGCCCGGCGGTGAAAGGCCTTTGGATCTACCAGGCAGAATGTCCCAGCCAGATCGAGCAAGCACGCAGGCTTTTCCTCGAGTACGCGCAATCTCTGGGTTTCAGTCTGTGCTTTCAGAATTTCGATAAGGAACTCTCAGGACTTCCCGGCGGTTACGCTCCGCCCTCCGGACGCCTCTACTTGGCGGAATACGAAGGCCAATTAGCCGGATGCGTGGCTCTCCACAAACTCGACGACGCCACCTGCGAAATGAAGCGACTCTATCTCCGTCCGCAGTTTAGGGGAAAGAGGCTAGGACGCATTCTGGTGGACCACATCATTTCTGAAGCTCGAATAATCGGCTACGAGAGAATGCGGCTCGATACAGTCGAGCCCGTCATGAAAGATGCCGTTGCCATGTACCGCAAAATTGGCTTCCGTGAAATCGCTCCTTACTGTTCCAATCCAATGGCCGGAGCCCTCTACATGGAACTGCCGTTGTAATACTCGCTCGAGTTCGATAAGAATATTCGCGCACCATTCGAGAGGATTCCCTTATGAAGCAGACTGCGCTCGTCGCGTTCATTCTCTTGCTTTTGGTTGCGACCTCGTTTTCCGCTGACGGCAAGGACGTCACCTACAAGAGCGGCGATGAAACCGTGCACGCAACCGTATACACACCGTCCGGAAAGGGACCATTCCCCGCATTACTTGTGGTTCACGAGTGGTGGGGACTGAACGATTGGGTGAAGGAGCAGGCATCGAAACTGGCGGATCAGGGCTATGTCGCGCTCGCTGTCGATCTCTATCGGGGCAAAGTTGCGACTACGCCCGATCAGGCACACGAGATCATGCGGGGAGTTCCCGAGGACCGCGCTAAACGCGATCTTCATGCGGCCTTCGAATTTCTATCTGTGCAGCCCAACGTCAAAAAAGATCGCATCGGCTCCATCGGATGGTGCATGGGTGGAGGCTACGCCCTCGACGTCGCTCTTCAGGAATCGGCGCTTGCCGCGGCCGTCATCAACTACGGACACCTTGCTACCGATCCCGAAGCATTGAAGAAAATCAATGCTCCGATCCTTGGGCTATTTGGAGCCCAGGATCGTGGCATCACTCCCGACGACGTTCACAAGTTCGCCGAGGCCCTCGGCAAGATGGGTAAGAAAATAAACGTAAAGATCTACGACGATGCTGGTCACGCCTTCGAGAATCCAAACAACAAAGATGGCTACCGCGCCGAGGATGCTGCCGACGCATGGCGGCGGACGACTGAATTTCTGGCGGCAAACCTCACGAAGTGATGCAAGGCTCTATCGGCCTGCACAAGCCTGTATCCGAGGCCGTGAGCGCGCAACAATCTTACTTATACAGCGTATAAGTAATCCGACATAGTCGCAAAAATTTGCTCACAGGCATGCGCGTTTCGTATGGCACTATCGGGTGTCGAATGGCACAAATTTCCCACTTGCCAGAAGTTGGCGCTCTGGTTACTATGGCCCATCCTGAAATGCTCCCTACCATGAATATCGGCGAGACGATCCGTAACTACCGGCTTCAAAAAGGTATGTCTCAGGGCGACATCGAAAAGCGAACGGGGCTTCTTCGCTGCTACCTGTCGCGGGTCGAAAACGGCCACACGATTCCATCGCTCGATACGCTCTCTAAAATCGCCGGCGCGATGGAGCTTCCGCTGTCGCAATTTTTCTCGGAGCCAGGTCACAGCAACGGATCAAAAGGTTTGCCCCAGTTGTCAGACGACGAAGTCCGCTTCCTGAGCCAGATCCGGCGTTACTCCACCAGTCTTAACGACAGCGACCGCAAACTCGTCCTCGCCATGGTGAAGAAAATGGCGTCGAACTCATCCAAGTAGTGCCTTCTAGAATCTGAACCGTAATAGTCTTTGACCCGCGGCTGATCAACATAGACTTACTTTCGTACACTCCCGTTCGTGTCCGACAGATACCTCGCGTTCCTCGCACTTGCTCAATAAACTGTGCTTGGAGAGACCTGTGACAACGGACGAAGAACTGAACCTTCTCGACTCACAATTGCGCCGCCTCAAAATTGAGTACGAGATTTTCTTCAGCAATCCCACTAAGCGCCCGCCCGCCGACGTCGAGTGGAAGGTGCTTAGTTTGTTGCGTAAGTTCTCCGACGGCGGCCGCATGAACTTCTCTCAACGTTATCGCTACAACGAGATGGCCCAGCGATACGCCCTGTATAGCGACTTGTGGAGAAAGAAATCCCGCATCCGGGAAGAAGGCTATCGCCGCCCGCAGGACGCGCTTCTTTCGGTTCAGGGAGTTCGTTCCGCGGAAGAAGAGCATAAGCCGCAGCATCATCCGGTGTATGGCGTCAGTCAGGCGGCAGCTGCCGCAGCAGGCGCCGCCCCTGCCGGTTCGCAGCCGTTCACGCTGCACAGCGTCGACCAGGCGGAGCGCGAACAGGTCGAACGCCTCTACAACACGCTGGTGGCAGCGAAGAAAAAAGCTGGCGAGAATGTTTCGGGCAACATTGATTCCTTCACGACGTTCGTTCAGAAGAAAACAGAACAGATCCGCAAGCAGTACAAGTGCGACAGCGTCGAATACTCCGTAGAACTCACCGACGGACAGGTCAAGCTGAAAGCCAAAGCGAAAAGCTAGGGCCCGTCCCCAAATCACCGACATGGCGTCGGTCACTCCCTGTGGCCTTCGTGTCCTTCGTGGCGAAACGAATTTTGCTGGTAGAATTTTTGGTCGCTCTTTCAGAGTTTTCTCATCTTAAGGGACCTCATGCCAGCCAGAATCCAGCGTGCCATTCTCAGCGTCACCGACAAAACCGGCCTTGTAGAGTTTGCCCGCAAACTCGCAGAGCAGAAGATCGAACTCATTTCGACCGGAGGCACCGCCAAGCTTCTCCGCGACTCCGGAATCGAAGTCAAGGACATTTCGGACTTGACCGGCTTTCCCGAAATGCTCGATGGCCGTGTGAAGACTCTTCACCCAAAGGTGCACGGCGGGATCCTGCACCGCCGCGGAGATCCAAAACACGTTGCAGCGGTCGAGAAACACAACATCGCCCCGATCGATATGGTGGTAGTTAATCTTTACGCCTTTGAGAAAACTGCTTCCAAAGAGGGCACCCAGTTCGAAGAGCTGATCGAAAATATCGACATCGGCGGACCATCTATGATTCGCTCCGCGGCAAAAAATTTTCAGGATGTAGCGGTAGTCATTTCGCCAGCCGACTACGATGCCATTGCCACCGAGCTCGCCAGCTCCGACGGCGCGCTCTCACACGCGACAAAATGGAAGCTTGCACAAAAAGCCTTTGCCACGACCGCCGCCTACGATTCTGCGATCGCCTCCACCTTGGAGCGCATCAGCCCCGATTCTTTTGAGTCTCGACCAGAACAAGCGGCATTCCCGAATATTCTCCGCTTTTCTTTCACCAAGACTCTGGACCTGCGCTACGGAGAGAATCCACACCAAAAAGCCGCGATGTATTCGGACGGCTCTGACACCGGGGTTGCTAACGCCAAACAACTGCAGGGCAAGGAACTTTCATTCAACAACATCGTGGATTTACAAGCGGCGTGGGATCTTGCTCAAGAATTCGACGAACCCGTGTGCGCCATCATCAAACACACCAACCCGTGCGGGACTGCCACGGGCAAGACCCTCGCTGAAGCCTACCAGCGGGCTCTTGAATGCGATCCAGTCTCTGCCTTTGGCGGAGTGATCGGCGTCAATCGCCCGATCGACGAGGCCGCCGCAGAGGAGATGCACAAACTTTTCCTCGAGGTGATTGCCGCTCCCGGGTTTGATGAAGCCGCCAAGGCAAAGTTCTCTTCAAAGAAAAACTTGCGTCTTGTAGAGGTAAAAGCCGCCAAGCAAAAATGGATTCTCAAGAACGTCTCCGGAGGCATGCTCGTACAGGACGCGGATCTGCACTCTCTCCAGGAGTCTGACCTAAAGGTCGTGACCAAACGCTCCCCTACAGCGGAGGAAACTCGGACTCTCCTCTTTGCCTGGAAGGTCTGCAAGCATGTGAAATCGAATGCCATCGTTTATGCCCGGGATGGCCAGACGGTTGGGGTAGGCGCGGGACAGATGTCGCGTGTCGACGCCGCCAAAATCGGCGCAATGAAAGCCCAACTCCCCCTCAAGGGAACCGTCGCCGCTTCCGACGCGTTCTTCCCCTTTCCCGATGGAGTCGAAGAGATCGCCAAAGCCGGAGCCACCGCCATCATCCAGCCCGGAGGCTCGCAGCGAGACTCAGAAGTGATTGAGGCGGCAGATCGCCTCGGTCTAGCGATGCTCTTCACTGGCGTTCGCCACTTCCGACATTAGCGCAAAGTGGTTTGACCGCCGGAAACCGCCAAGATGATCAGTTTTGTTGGGATTCTTGACAGAACTTGACGCTACCGACGGTCCCTGTACTTTTGGATTCAATGCGCATCCAATTTCTTTCGCCATAAGGCTGCTCGGGGTAGAATAAAAGCACCTTTCCCCCAGCGGGTTTGCATCCAAGAAATTGACGCTCCGGAAACGCGCCTCAAGCGCAGTTAGGTCCAGGATGAATAGAATTTTTTGCCTTATTTTGATAAGTTTGGCGGGCGCTGCCGCTGTCGGTCAGACCAGCCAGCCGTCGGGCTCGACTCAACCCGCTCAAACGGACACGAAGGCTACGCAGGCCCCGGCGCGTAAGGTAGACAAATCTGCCTCGTACTATCACTACGCCCTGGCGCATATGTACGAAGAAATGGTCACGGCTTACGGGCGCAGCGACTTGGCCGTGAAGGCGACTGAGGAATATCGCCTTGCCATCGAAGCTGATCCTTCCTCCGAATTCCTGACCTCTGCTCTTGCCGAACTTTACGTTAAGACCGGCCGCATCGCAGACGCCGTCAAAGAAGCCCAGGACATCATCAAGCGTGACCCCAAGAACCTCGAAGCCCATAAGCTTCTGGGACGCATCTACCTTCGTTCTCTGGGGGACATGCCCGGCGGCAATGGCTCCGACAACATCCTGAAGCTCGCGATCGATCAATACGAGCAGATCGTGAAGCTCGAGCCCGACAGCGTCGACGATCACCTCCTTCTCGGTCGCCTCTACCGTCTCAACAATGACCTACAGAAGGCTGAAACTGAACTCAAGACCGCCATCAAGATCGATCCTAGTTCAGAAGAAGCGGTAACGACCCTCGCCATGCTCTACACAGACGAGGGCGACACCAATCACGCGCTGAAGGTGCTGAGCTCGATTCCGGATTCTGCCCGCTCCGCCAAACTCTACTCCGCTCTGGGCGCAGCGTATGAACAACGCAAGGACTACAAGAGCGCGATTGACGCCTACAAGCACTCGGTGGTCCTAGACCGTGACAATCTGGACTCCATCCGCGGCTTGGCCGAGAACTACCTCAACGATGGGCAGCTCGAAGCCTCGTTAGAACAGTACAAAGTCATCGCCGACTCGAATCCTGAGGATGCGCAGACTTATATCCGGATCGCAGAAATCTACCGTCGTCAAGCAAAGTACGATCTGGCGCTCGAAAACCTGAAGCGCGCCGACACCCTCGTGCCCGACACCATGGACGTCCCTTACAGCATGGCCGCCGTATATCAAGCGCAAGGACGCTATGACGACGCAACCAAGCTTCTCCAGGAACTGCTGAAAAAGACCGAGAAGGCAGAAACTTCGGGCGCAAGCCAGGCCGACCGCAATAACCGGGCGATCTTTATTGAACGCCTGGGGATGATCTATCGCGACCAGGAAAATTACACCGCAGCTGTCGACACATTCCGCAAAATGCTTGTGCTGGGTGATGACAACGCTCGCAGCGGCTACCAGGAAATTATCGACACCTATCGCGAAGCCAAGCAATGGCCTCAGGCTACTGCCGTCGCGAAAGAAGCTGTACAGAAACTGCCTGACGATCGCGATCTGCGCATGGTGCTCGACGCTCAGCTCGCCGACATGGGCGAAGTCGACAAGTCGGCCGCAGACATCCGTTCCATGCTCAAAGGCGGTCCTGAAGACCGGGATGCCTACGTTCGGCTCGGAATCATTTACACGCGCGCCAAGCGTTGGAATGACGCTTTGGAAGCTTTGGCTAAGGCAGAACAGCTTTCCACCAAGACCGAGGACAAAGCTTACGTCCTTTTCTTGCGCGGCGACCTGTATCAGCGCCAGAAAATGTTTGATCAGGCTGAAGTCGAGTTCAAAAAGGTGCTCACATCGACTCCGCCGACTGATCCCCAAGCTGCGGCCACGCTCAACTATCTCGGATACATGAATGCTGATCGTGGGGTAAAGCTTGACGAGTCGCTCAACTTCATTAAGCAGGCGTTGACCTTTGAACCCAACAATCCGGCTTATCTGGATTCACTCGGTTGGGCGTATTTCAAGCTGGGAAAGTACGACATGGCGGAAGAAAGCTTGAACAAAGCCGCTTCCCACATGGGATCGGATCCGACGGTGCAGGAACACCTTGGTGATCTGTATCAGAAGACCGGCCGCCTCAAGCTCGCCGCCGCGCATTGGGATCGCGCTGTCCAGGAATGGAATAAGACCGTCCCCGCAGAGCAGGACAGCGACGCTTTCGCCAAAGTCCAACAAAAGTTGGACGCGGCAAAAGTAAAGCTAGCAAAAGAAGACAGCTCCAAGCAGTAAGTTCCGCGCCCAAAGATTAGCGCCGGCGATTTGCCGGCTGTCCCGAGGGTGTCTCGCCCTTGGATTGGAACCTACTTCGCCCCCAAGTCAAGCCATTGCTAAACTCCAGCATGGCTCCAAACGCCACTTCCATAGCGATTCGCGCAGCCTCACTCGCCGACATCCCCGAGATCCTCCGCCTTCGGCGCGGCATGTACGCTGACATGCACTACGCAGACGCTGCCAAGCTCGATCAGATGGCCAGCCTTACCTCGGACTATCTCCAGGAAGCAATCCCCGGTGGTTTCTTTCGGGCGTGGTTGGCGCAAGACTCTAAACGTGTCATCGCCGGAGGCGCCGTCGTCATCAGTGCATGGCCTGCCCATCCGTATGATCTGGAATGCCGCCGCGTCACGATCCTGAACGTTTACACCGAGCCCGGCTACCGGCGTCGCGGAATCGCGCGCAGTCTAATGGAAACGATGATTGCGTGGTGCAAAAAGGAGGGATTCGCGCGTGTCACGCTTCACGCCAGCGACGATGGACGGCCCCTTTACGAATCGCTCGGATTCGAAATCAGTAACGAAATGCGCCTCAAGCTGCGCTAACCGGCCCGTTCGATTTTTATTTTACTTTGCAGATAACAGTAGCTAAATGTTAACTGCTGAATGGCCGTTGCTAACGATCTGGCTATCAACTCTCTGCTATGCTTCAGCCATGCTGGCCGCCTACGCGGTTCACACCGAGCAATCCCGCGGACGTCGATATCCGGAGGCCCAGCATCCCTACCGCAACGACTTTCAACGCGACCGCGACCGTGTAATTCACGCTCGAGCCTTTCGTCGGCTTGAAGCGAAAACCCAGGTCTTCACCCGGCGCTACAGCGATCACTTCCGCAATCGTTTGACTCACACGCTCGAGGTCACCCAGATTTCCCGTACGATCGCCGGAGCGCTTCATCTGAATGTCGATCTTGCGGAGGCTCTCGGACTCGCACATGACATCGGTCACACTCCGTTCGGCCATGCCGGTGAGAAGGCTCTCGACACCTGCATGCGCGCGCACGGACTCTCGTTCGAGCACAACCTGCATGCCCTGCGTATCGTGGAAGACTTCGAGCAGCGCTACGCCGCATTCCGAGGACTGAACCTGACGTTCGAGGTCCGCGAAGGAATCATCAAGCATTCCCACGACTACAAAGGCGAAAACTATCCGCAACTAGCCGAATATCTGCTCGACCAGCGGCCTCCCCTGGAGGCCCAGCTCATCGACCTTACCGACGAGATCGCCTACAACACCGCCGACCTGGACGATGGTTTCGAAGCGCAAATCCTTTTGCTCGATCAGATCCGCCGAGGCATTCCGGTATTCGAGCGCTTCTTCCTCGAGGTGGACCGGATTTATCCCGACGCGCCGGTCAAACTAAAATTCAACGAGACCGTCAAACGCGTGCTCAATCGCTTCGTCGACGACCTGATAAGGAATACGCAGAAACAAGTTGATGACGCTGGGATCAGGACTCTAGAAGATGTTCGTCGCCATCCTCGCCGGTTAGCTGCATTCAGCCCCACAGTCGAAGCGGAGCGCAAAGGCAGCAAGGACTTTCTGTACCAGAATCTCTACTTCAGTCCGGCCCTTGCCGACGAGAAAGATGGAGCGGAACGGGTGGTTGGTGGACTGTTCTCATTCTGGATGAGTCATCCCGAAGCCCTGCCCACCAACTACCAGGAAAAGGCGAAAGAGGAATCGCTGCCTCGGATCGTTTGCGATTACATCGCTGGCATGACCGATCCTTTCATCCTCGATCAATACGACAAGTACTGCGTCACCTAGATTTCCCCGCCTTATAGCACTTCGCTCAGCCTGCGGATTCCTTCGCGAATCTGATTCTCTCGAATTCGCGAGTAGCCGAGCATGATTCCAGTTCGCGGCGACTTCTTCATGAAGTATCCGGAGATTCCGTATACGCCGACTCCCTTGCTGGCCGCGGCAGAAAGCACGGATTCTTCCGTGATTCGTCGCTGCGGCCACAGCACTACGTGGGCTCCTCCGCCGTCCCCGGTCACTTCGACGCGATCTTCCAGATATTCGGCGATCGCGTCCATCAACGCATTCCGGCAAGCCGCATTTCTCCGGCGAACGCGTCGCAGATATCGTTCATACATCCCGCAGGAAATAAATTCAGCCAGCGTCTCCTGCTCAAGGGTCGCGGTGTGCCGGTCGCACAGCCACTTTGCAGCTGTAAACGCCCGCACCAGGGCTCGCGGAGCGATGAGATAGCCGATGCGCAACGCGGAAAAAACCGTCCGCGAAAACGTGCCGATATAGATCACGCGGCCTTCACGATCCAGGCCTTGCAGAGACTCGAGCGGCTGGGCTCCGTAACGAAACTCGCCATCGTAGTCATCCTCCACGATTACGGCATTCGTTCGATTGGCCCATTTGAGTAATGCTAGCCGCCTCGCCAGCGGCAGGATGGCTCCGGTCGGGAACTGATGGGAAGGTGTGACGAAAGCCATTCGGGTCCCCGGAGCGAGCTTCCCCAGGTCCAGGCCGTCCTTATCCAATTGAATGGGCAGTAACTCTGCGCCGGCCGCAAGCAGGATCTCCCGTGTTCCCTGGTAGCTTGGATCCTCGATCGCGACCCGGTCTCCTGGCTCTATAAGCACCCGTGCAATCAGGTCCAGCGCTTGCTGCGAGCCGTTCACGATTGTGATCTGCCCTGGATCGCAAACCACGGCTCGCGATCGTCGCAAGTGGGCGCAGACTGCTTCCCGCAAGGCGTTGCTTCCGCCGGCGGGGCCGTAGTCGAGTTCCGAAACCGGCGCCCTGCGCGCGCAGCGCAACAACAGGCGCCTCCACATCTCAAAGGGGAACTTCTCCAGGTCGCTTCTTCCATAAGCGAAATCGTAAGGAAGCGAGCGCGGCTTCGCCTGCGGAAAGTTCATTCGCGCCCACGCCGCTGCCGCAGACGATCCAAAGCGCGATTGGCGCAGTCTCACACTCTTTTGCGCGCGGTCGGCGTGGTCCATCCGAACAGCCCCTGATACGTACGTGCCAGATCCAGAACGGGCGACTGCAAACCCTTCCGCGAGCAACTGGTCATACGCCAGCAAGACAACTGTTCTTGAAACCCCGAGTTGATCTGCGAGGTCCCGCGTGGAAGGAAGTTTTTCTTCGCTTCGAAGCGCGCCCGACAGGATGGCCTCTCGCAACTGCCCATAGACCTGTCCGAACAGCGGTATCCCAGCCCTCGAAAGCGGTATCGTCAAAAACATCGAAAGTGGATATTTCAAACTACCACATATCCAGCCATGCTTAGTGCGGCGCAGTCTCAGGCGATTTGTACGAGATAAAAGCACACTGAGCAGCCCAGCGGAGAATATCTATGACTAGTCCCCAACGAATTGCGCCTCTTGCACTCACGATCGCCATCTTCTTCGCATTGTTCTCAACGCTAGTATGCGCACAAGCGGACTCGGATACTCCTAAAGCCGCCGTGAAACCGAGGCAGTATCACAACGGTCAGCATGATTTTGACTTCGAAGCAGGCACGTGGAAAATTCATCTGAAGCGGCTGCTGCACCCGCTGACGGGTTCCACGACTTGGAACGAGTTTGACGGAACAACCGTCACGCGCCAGATCTGGAGTGGACGCGCGGAGATTGAACAGTTCGAAACCACCGGTTCCTCGGGGCATGTCGAGGGCCTCACTCTTCGTCTCTATAATCCAAAATCCCACCAGTGGAGCCTCTATTGGGCGAATGCCAGCAATGGGATTGTTGGCACACCTACCATCGGCGAATTCGAAAACGGTCAAGGTGAGTTTTACGATCAGGAGGTTTACAACGGGCGCACAATCTACCTTCGCTTTATCTGGTCGCGAATTACTCCTACCACCGCCCACTTCGAGCAATCATTCTCAGATGATGGGGGAAAGAGCTGGGAGGTCAACTGGATCACCGACCAGACCCGCATCAGCGAGGAGGAATTCAAGGCTCAGGCAGAATCCAGCACGCCGAAGCTCGATGCTTCTTCATCGGGTCACGATCCACAGCACGATTTTGACTTTGAATTCGGAAACTGGAAGGCCCACTTAAAGCGTCTGCAACATCCACTCACAGGATCCAACACATGGGTCGAATATGACGGCACGTCCAGCGTACGAAAGCTCTGGAATGGACGCGCCAATCTCGGCGAACTCGAAGTGGGAAATAAAGACACTCACATCGAAGGACTCACCTTGCGCCTCTACAATCCGCAATCGCATCAGTGGCGCCTCTACTGGGCCAACAGCAATGACGGGGCGTTGTCCATGCCTCCAACGATCGGCGGATACTCAAACGGTCGCGGAGAGTTCTTCGATCAGGAAGACCTCGGAGAAAAGAGCGTCTTCGTTCGTTTCATTTTTTTCAATATCACTCAAAATGTATTCAAGACAGAGCAGGCATTCTCTTTAGACAACAAAGACTGGGAACCAAACTGGCAAGCAACGTTCACTCGTGCGCAATAATAACTCGTTCTGAGTTCGCAATCTCAGAACATGTGGAGACAGCCGCCCCCGGCTGTCTGATCTGGCGCGGCTCGATTTAGTCAATTGTCCGCAAGCAATGCAGTCGCATATAAACTTGCCTATTTACCGGCCACTTTGCTCACAACATCAAATAAAATCATGGGCCCGCGCCTCACCTCGTCCACGCGGATACGCTCATCGTTTCCATGCTCCGTATTTCCTTCTTCGTCGGTCGCTGTATATGGATTGAATCCATAAGCCACCATCCCCAAAGGTCGGTATCGCTGGTTTTCCGTGTAGCCACTGGTGATGTGTGGAACTACAGGCGTCCCCGGAAAATAGCTCCCGGAAACATCCCGAATGGCGGCAAACAAAGCGTTATCAGTGCCTGAGTAGTTGGCAACACGAAATTCCGCGTTCAAGGGCTCGACCGTCACATTCGGATCATTAACTACTTTACGCAACGCTTCGAGGACCGCCTTCGGATCACCCCCTGGAAGAATCCGGACATCGAGATTCGCCCACGCCTCCGGGGGGATCACATTGGTCTGCCCCGACCCGCCCATCATGGTCAGCGAAATCGTGTCGCGCAGCAGAAAATTCAACGACTCGTCCCGTTCGACATGTTCCTGAAATTCCTTGTCCTCAACCGCCTTTCGAACGTTGCGATAGTACGCTGCCTCCTTGGGTCCTTCATAAGGAGCCATGTCGCGCAGGAACTCATCCACCACCGGCAGCACTCGCAGCGGCGTGCGATACGCAAGTATTTTGTCGAGAGCCCGAACGAGACGATTGGGCGCCGAATCCGGATTGGGCCTCGACCCGTGTCCCGGGCGGCCATGCGCGACGACATGGAGCCAGTAGGTTGTCTTCTCCCCGACGTCGACGCCGACGTACTTGACCTTGCCGCTTTCCAGCAGATTCTCGCCGCCCTCATTGATCAGAAACTCAGCATTTCCAAGAAGCTCTTTCTGATGACCGATAAACCAATCCGTCCCGCTGCCATCAGCCTCTTCATCCGAGACAGCAAGAAAAATCACGTCTCGGTCCAGCGCAACCTTTTCGCGCTTCAGCATCACCATCACGATCAGTTGCGCCAGGCCTTCATCCTTCATGTCCTGCGCGCCGCGTCCCCAGATGTAGCCGTCTTTTATCTCACCGCTAAATGGCGGTACTCTCCAGTGCGTGGAGTCGCTTGTCACGACATCCATGTGGTTCAGCAAAATGACGGGACGCTTTGCGGCGGCTGTCGTTTGCGGCAGGCGAGCCCACAAGTCGCCTCGCCCGGGAGCGTAATCGAATGAACGGTTCTCGATTCCTTCCTGGTCAAGGATCCGCTTGTAAAACTCAACCGCCTTCGCCTCGTTGCCGGGCGGATTCGTCGTATCGATCCGCAAGTACTCCTGCATCCATTTCACAGACAAATCCGCGTACTGCTTGGCGCGTTCGGCCGGAATTTTCGAAGATGGCTCCGCAGAACCGGCCTCCAGCGCCACCGCGGAAAGAGCCAAGGCGCACGACAGAAGCACAATTCCTGCGCGGATACTCTGACGAAATCTACCTGGAATATCAGCGAGCAAATTGCCTCCTTGTTGCACTCTTTTGCGCTTCTAACTAATCCTATCTGCTGAAAACAAACGGCTTCTCTAACCCTCAGTAACCGGGTAACCTGGTCGGGTTTCTACGCAGTTTTTATATCAGGTTCGCCAAAATTACCCTCCCTTTTCACTCTGTGCCTTTCATTAGCCTGCGGGGCGATTACAATAGCTATAGTTATCAAGTGCTTAGCCTGAGAACCTACAGGCTCGATTTGGCATCCCACATGTAATAGAACGAATGGCGCCGATGCAACGGACGCCTCGAGTTTAAGGCCTGGCGTAGCGTCAGCGCCGGCCGGCTCAGCAACCTGCTAGCTTTCCTTACAGATTAGGCGCAACTTTAGATTTTAAGCACACCAAACTGGTGTGTCGGTGTGGAGCGTCAACGCTCCACCAAACCTTGGAGGAAGTAACTTATGAATAACCGTCTCATCGTCGCCCTGCCGTTAGCCGCCATTCTTGCAATGCCGGTCCTCGCGCAGACAACTTCGTCTAGCACCGATCAGGCCCAGCCCGCCGCTCAGTCGACTTCCACCGATAGCTCTGCCAATGCAACTGGCAAGGCTCCTCTGGCTCCCCCGTCGCGCGAAGGGTTCTGGGGACGTGTGAATCCCTTCGCCCGCAAAAAGTATGTACAGCGCCAGACCGAGCCGATTCGTGACCGCGTCAACGAGCTCGATGAGCTGACCTCGTCGAACGGCAAGGCCATCAAAGACACCGATTCGCGCGCCCAGGCTGGAATCAAGCTCGCCTCCGACAAGGCCAGCGAAGCCGACCAGCACGCGATTGAGGCCGGCAATAAAGCTACTCAGGCGCAGCAGTCGGCACAGCAGGTTACCAGCAAGGTGCAAAACGTCGAGAGCGTAGTCAGCAACATCGACCAGTACAAGGCCTCGAACCAGACCGAAATCCGCTTCCGCCCCGGCCAGACCGTTCTGAGCAAGAACGCGAAGGACGCCCTTGACCAGATGGCTGGCGGCGTAAAGGGTCAGCGCGGCTACATCATCGAGGTTCAGGGCTTCTCGTCGGGCAAAGGACAGACTGCCATCACGACGTCGCAAAAGATGGCCGAGTCGGTCGTCCGATACCTCGTCCTTAACCACGAGATTCCGGTCTACCGCATCTACCTCGTCGGCATGGGCAACGCCCCTGCACCGGCGTCGACGGATGACACCGCGAAGTCGAAGCGCATCAGTGGCGGGCGCGTCGAAGTCAGCCTTCTGAAGAATGACCTCGAGCAGCTCTCCAGCAACAGCGGAGCGCCCATGATGAGCGGTGACCAAGCCCAACAGCCGAAGTAACTCGTTCGAAGAGCTTACGAAGTAGCCTGAAAGAAGCGCTCAACAAGTGGAAGAGCGGCGCTTTAACGCCGCGTCAACCCAACATTCTGCCGGGCTTTAGGCCCCGATAAAACCCGGCAGATCAGATTTCGGGACCGCGTGCTCCTAGCCCGACATCCCTCCCCAGAACAGCCTTTCGCGTTAGCGAGAGGCTTTTCGCTTCTTCCAGTCCCTCACTCCACGCTGCTTCACGCTGACGACTCAGCCCCACCACCAAATCTCTCCCCACACGCCTGCTTTCCGTTCGCCCTCTCCCTCGTCCATAATCCTGACCATGACTAACGTGAAGCTCGCCCTCCGCCAGTTCCGCAAGTCTCCCGGCTTCGCCGCCACCGTCATCCTGACGATCGCGCTCGGCATAGGCGCGAATACTGCGATCTTCACGCTGGTTCACGCGATCCTCCTGAAATCGTTGCCCGTGACGAATCCTGCGACGCTTTATCGCATTGGCGATCGCGACGATTGCTGTGTCAACGGTGGTTACGAGAACGACGACGGCGACTTCGACCTGTTTTCCTACGAGCTCTACCGCCACATCCAGGACGCGACTCCCGAATTCGAGCAGCTCGCCGCTTTTCAGTCCGGCCGCAATATGATGAACATCCGGGTCGGGAGCGCGGCGGCAAAGTCGGAGCGCACCGAATACGTCTCAGGCAATTACTTCTCGACGTTCGGCCTTGGCGCATACGCCGGCCGGATGATTCTTCCATCGGACGACGTCCCGGGAGCGGCACCGGTGGCCGTCCTGAGCTTCGCCGCATGGCAGGGTTCGCATGCGGGCGATCCAAAACTGGTCGGATCGACCGTCTACATCCAGAGCCAGCCCGTCACCATCGTCGGCATCGCGCCCCCCGGCTTCTATGGTGATCGAATTGATGCAAACCCGCCCGCTATTTGGATCCCACTCAATGTCGAGCCTGTGCTTGAGGGCCGCACCAGCCTCCTCAAACAGCCAGACACAAACTGGCTTTACGCTCTCGGCCGCGTCAAGCCGGGCGTCACCGCGGGAGTACTTCAATCCAAGATTTCTAACAATCTGCGTCAGTGGCTTGCTACCCAGCCCTCCTACACTTCGAACGGAGGCGATACGCAGATTCATAAGCAGCACGTCGTGGTCGTCCCTGGAGGCGCTGGAATTCAGAACCTTCAGCAACAAACCGGCAATGGCCTCCACTTGCTTGTCGCAATCTCCGCCCTGGTACTGCTGGTGGCGTGCGCCAACATCGCTAATCTCTTGCTGGCTAAGGGCACAGCGCGCCGCGCCGAAACCTCGATCCGCACTGCCTTAGGCGCAGCACGATCCGTACTTATCCGCCAGGTGTTGATGGAAAGTCTTCTGCTCTCGGTGACCGGTGGCATCATCGGAATCGGCGTCGCTTATGCCGGCGCGCGGATGATTCTCAATCTGGCTTTCCCCGAAGCAACCCAAATGCCGATCCACGCCAGTCCTTCCCCTGTCGTTCTCGGCTTTGCCTTCCTTTTATCCCTAGCCACCGGCATTATTTTCGGGATCGTCCCCGCATGGATTTCTTCTCACGCAGATCCGGCCGAAGCTCTACGCGGACTGAATCGCGCCACCGGCGATCGCTCCTTGCTTCCGCAAAAAGTGCTTATCGTTCTACAGGCGGCGCTGTCACTCGTGCTTCTTGTCGGCGCAGGCCTCATGACCAAAACCTTGCGCAATCTGGAGAAACAAAACTTCGGCCTAACCACCTCGAATCGCTATGTGCTGCACTTCGACCCCATGGGTGCCGGTTACGATCTTGAGCACATCGGAGCCTTCAATCAGCAACTCGAGCGAGACTTCGCCGCGTTGCCAGGCGTGAAGAGCGTGGGCATCGCTCTTTACAGCACGCTGGAAGGCAACAACTGGGGTGAAGGGGTTCGCATCGAAGGGCGCCCTGCTCCCGGTCCGGAAGACAACATCGGTTCCTCGTGGGACAGGGTCAGCCCTCATTTCTTCGAGACCG
The DNA here is from genome assembly GCA_963712365.1 of uncultured Acidobacteriota bacterium. GTDB lineage: Bacteria > Acidobacteriota > Terriglobia > Terriglobales > Acidobacteriaceae > Sulfotelmatobacter. The sequence continues at coordinate 141,792 of CAVQHO010000011.1, read as the reverse complement.
TTGGCCAACCCATCATCCGCGGACGCGGCATCACTGAACAGGATACTGCCACTTCCCGCATGGTCGCCGTCGTCAATCAAACATTCGTGAAGAAGTTTTTTCCCAAGGAAGATCCCATAGGCCATCACTTCGGGACCTTCGATCAAAAGTACGCCGGCGACTATGAGATCGTGGGAGTCGTTGCCGACGCGAAATATAACAATCCCCGTGAAGATTTTCGTCCGATGTATTTCCGCCCGCTGAGCCAGTTGAACACGAGCATCAAGGAACACAGTGCGGTTACCGCCGAGAGCCGGTCCTTGTTTCCGAACTCGGTCACGATTCAGTTCTCAGGGCAAGCTTCGTCGCTCGAATCCATGGCTCGCCGCACTCTTGCGAATATCAATCCTGACCTCACGATCATCGATTTCAAATCGCTCGATTATCAAGTCGCCGACAATTTCAATCAGGAACGCCTGATCACTCGCCTCACCGGCCTGTTCGGATTGCTCGCGCTGGTTCTGGCTTCCGTCGGACTTTATGGGATTACGGCCTACTCTGTGGAACGTCGTACCAGTGAAATCGGGCTTCGTATGGCTTTAGGCGCCAACCGCGGAACCGTCATTGTTCTCGTTCTGAAGAAGGCGCTTCTTCTGGTCGCGCTTGGCCTTGGGATCGGAATTCCCGTTGCCCTGATCGGCGGTCGACTGATGTCAACCCAGCTTTATGGCGTTCGCACCTACGATCCGATAACGCTGGCCGTCGCGGTACTGGTGCTTTCCGCCTTTGCTGCTCTGGCAGGATTTATCCCGGCAAAACGCGCAGCCAGCATCGAACCGATGAACGCGCTTCGCATCGAATAGCGAGCCGGGCCTGACCGAGTCCATTTTCTCAGCGGTCACGGATCGCGCCTTACCTGCTACGATTCTCGTCGTATGAAGTCGATCATCGTCGGCACCGCAGGACACATTGATCACGGGAAAACGGCTCTGGTTAAGGCTCTGACCGGCATCGATGCAGATCGGCTTCAGGAAGAGAAGCGCCGCGGCATCACCATCGATCTTGGCTTTGCGCACATGAACTTGCCCGCTGCCAACGGCGAGATCCTTCATCTTGGATTCGTCGATGTTCCAGGGCATGAACGCTTCGTGCGAAACATGCTCGCCGGAGTTGCCGGCATCGACCTTGTTTTACTCGTCATCGCTGCTGACGAGTCCATCAAACCGCAAACTCGCGAGCACTTCGACATACTGAAGTTGCTCGGCGTGCAACGCGGAATCACCGTGCTCACCAAGTCGGACACCGTGGATCCTGAGACACTCGATGTAGTGCGCCTCGAAGTCGAGGAGTTCCTTCGCGGCACGTTTCTGGAAGCGCCTGCGTCGCCGATCGTGGCCGTGAGTTCTCTGACGAGTGCGGGGCTCGATGATCTTAAGGCTGCAATGGTCTCAGCGTCGGCCAACCTGCGGCCGAGAAATCCCCAGGCCTTCCCTCGATTGCCGATTGACCGCGTTTTCACGATGAAAGGATTCGGCACCGTCGTCACTGGAACTCTGATGTCGGGCACAATCCGCCGTGAAGAAGAACTGGAAGTATTTCCCGCCGGACAACACGTCAGAGTGAGGGGCGTGCAGGTCCATGGACGCGCCGCTGATCAAGCCACAGCTGGCCAGCGCACCGCTCTCAACCTCGCCGGCGTCGCCATCGAAGACTTATCGAGGGGGATGACGCTGGCACCTGCAGCCACATTCCAGACAACGCGCCTTCTGGATGTTCACCTTTCATTGTTGCCGTCAGCTCCGCGGGCCTTGAAGAAGAGAAGCCGTGTGCACTTCCACACCAACACGATGGAGACTGTCGCCGAAATCACTCTTCATGGGATAAAGCAACTAAGTCCCGGCGCCGAAGCGTTTGCGCGGATGAAGATGCCTCTCTCTGCGTTGCTCTTGCCTGGAGACCGTTTCATCATCCGGCAGTTTTCGCCGGTTGTGACGATCGGCGGTGGCACCGTGCTCGACGGCCTTGCCGCTCCGCGAGCGAAGCAACTTGAACCATTCTTGCAAGCGGTGAACGGTGGTTCGGTTGAAGCCATCCTCCAATCTCGAGTGGCGCGCCATGGCCAGGCAGGAGTTGCCCTAGCCCGCCTGATCGCCGAAACGGGTATGACGAAAGCGGCCATCGAGAACGGCCTCTCCTCCGCCATAAGAAACCATCGGATCTCACGCATCGCAGATATCTTCGTCAATGCTGCGCACCTCGCTGCGCTCCGGGAGGCAATCGTCGAACGCGTCGCCTCATTCCACCAGAGAAACCCGCTGATGCCAGGCGTCGCCAAGGAAGTATTGCGTGAATTGGTGAGGGCGTCTGCTGAGATCTTCCCCTCCACCCTGAATCTTCTCGCCTCGGATCGGAAGATCGAGGTCGATGGAGACTTAGTGCGCCTCCCCGGCCGCGGTGTGGTTTTGAAAGATGAAGAGGCAGAATCGAAGAAGCAGATCGAAGAGGCCTTCGCTTCAACAGGCCTAAAGGTACCTGCACTAAGCGAAGTGCTTGCTGGACTAAAAATCGACAAACTTCGCGCCCAGAAAATCGTAACTCTGTTGCTTCGTGAGAAGGTATTGATCAAGATTTCCGAACAGCTCGTCTTTCACCGAACGGCGCTCGAAACCCTGTGCCGAACCGTGATTTCGCAGAAGACCAAAACGCCGAAAATCGACGTTTCGACCTTCAAAGAGCTAACCGGTGTAAGCCGCAAATATGCGATCCCACTACTTGAGTATCTTGATCGCGAACGCGTGACCCGTAGAATCGGGGATGCGCGGGAAATACTCTGAATTCCGGCAAGCACCCAGATGCCGCTCTAAACCTCAAATATTTTCTTCGGGAAACTCCACTTCTAGTCCCAACGGATCGGTGAATCGGTTGGTCAGGTTGGCGAGTCCGGCAAGCATATGAATATCCACCATCTCCGGCTCCGAGAAATTCTTCTTCAAAGTATCGAAATCCGCGTCACTGATATCGCGCGGGCTCTTTGTCAATTTCTCGACATAAGTCAGCGCCGCCTGCTCTTTCGGACTGAACCTCGAATAATCTCCTGCTTTGAGCGCCGCCCAGTTCTCCGGAGTCAATCCCACTCTTTTTGACGAAGCCAAGTGATGCTGCGTGCAATACCGGCACTGATTGATCAGCGACACTCGCAGGTAAATCATCTCGTACAGCTTGCGATCCAGCGATCGTCCCACCGTGGAATAAAAGCTGAGAAAATTTTTGAGCATTTCCGGACGGTGCGCCAGTGCTTTCTGCACGTTCCCCGGCTTGCCGCGGAGAACCTTCTCGTAAATTTCCTTCACATCATCGGACGCTGTTTCTGGTGCAACCAGGGCAATACGGGCCATGAATCCTCCGCGCATAAGATTAAAGTTTCAGAGTCGACGCTACGACAATTCAGGTTATCAGCGCGGACCTTCTAATCAGCCGTCTAACGGCCGACAGCGAGTCTGGTGGCCAATCGGGCCGGCAATCCCGCTTCAAAGATCCTGTCCTGCGCCCCTTTGAGGTTGTATGGGACTCGGTGGAAATGGATAAGATTTGCCTCGGTATCGAACAGAGCGAAGGCAGCCCTCCAATCACCATCTCTCGGCTGGCCCACGGAACCTGGGTTGATGAGATATCGTGCGCCGTCTTTCAAGTGCAACGGCACCGATTCTGCCTGTCCCACAGTCTTGTATTCCGGACGGAACCCATCAGCCGATGATCCATTCGCAAAGAATCCGCCCTGCAGGTGAGTGTGCCCGAAAAACGTCAGCGAGTTGGTCAAGGTAATCAGCGGCGCCAGCGCATCGCCCAGCGAAACCACGTATTCGTCCTCGTCGCTCGGTGAACCATGTACAAACTGCACATCGGGTAGCTCCGGCAACGACACAGGCCCTCCGGGCAAGTCCCGAAGCCAGGAAAGGTTTTCGCGCTTCAGTTCGTTTCGCGTCCACATCGCGGCGGCTGCTGCCATCGGATTGAAATCGTCAAGGCTCATCAATCCCGTGGCAGCCTTGTCATGGTTTCCACGCACGAACGTTTTGCACATTTCGCGCGACAGATCGGTGACTTCGTTTGGACTGGCGCCATAGCCGACGATGTCCCCCTGGTTCACGGCCATGTCGAATGATGGAGCGGCGGCGAGACAAGCATCAAGCGCTTCCAGATTGGCGTGAATGTCGCTCAGCAACAATATGCGCACGAATCACCGGACAAACTGCCGATTATAGCCGAGTTCCAGATTTGCGTATCCTGCGGCTGGCGCCGTTGTAAAATCCGCAACGTGGGATGGCAATTCAAAGGCTCCACGCCTGTTTGGGCCAAGATTCTCGCGGGCGTTCTTGTCGTAAACACACTCCTCCAACTCGCGGCCTCGTTTTCTATTCCTCGATGGTCACCTTTGCAGCCTGATGATTTTCACTCGTATCCGATTCGCCAGAGGGGAGGCCCGACCTTCTTCGTGCAGCCCTGGCTTGGCGTCTATTCCGAGTACGGCCTGTATGCCGGCTTCGCCGTCCTGGTGCTCTTCTTCCTGCTCCTGTTGATCAACCGGGACCAGCTGGAACGAACTCACTAGCGTTCACCACCGGACATCGCGCCCAATGTCCTGCGGCCACTTCAACCAGGGCCGGCAGCGCTCGAACGCATTCGGAAATCCGGAATTCGCATCGCGGTTCAAACGCACATCCCGTTGGCATCGCATGAATCGGTGGCACCGTGCCCTCAATTGTCCGCAGTGGCTGCGATCGATCGGTCTTCAAATCAGGCACCGCATGCAACAACCCTCGCGTATAGGGATGCGCCGGCGATTTGAAAATGTCATTTCTCCGGCCCAACTCCACGAGGCACCCGGCGTACATCACGGCAACACGATCAGCCACCTCGGACACGACGGCCAGATCGTGCGATATGAACAGCATCGCGAGTCCGAACTTCCTACGTAGCTCAGCGAGCAGTTCGATAATCTGCGCCTGGATCGTTACATCCAGCGCCGTCGTCGGCTCATCCGCGATCAATAACTGCGGCCGGTTCACAATTGCCATCGCGATCATGATCCGCTGTCTCATGCCGCCGGACAGCTGGTGAGGATAGTCTCGCGCGCGTCGCTCCGCATCTGGGATAGCGACCTCATTCATCGCCTCCACCGCTCTTTTTCCGGCTTCCAGTCTGGAGATGGAATGATGAGCGGTGACAGCTTCAGCGATCTGGTCTCCCACCCGCATCACGGGATTCAGCGCCGTCATCGGCTCTTGAAAAATCATGCCAATGCTCGATCCCCGCAGTTGGCGCATCTGTTCATCGCTGACTGACGAAAGATCGCGCGACGCCCCGTCCCGCTCGGTGAAAATGATCTCTCCTGTAACCTTGGCCTGAAACGGCAGCAACCGCATGACCGCGAGCGATGTAATTGACTTTCCAGATCCTGACTCACCGACCAGTCCCAACACCTCGCAGGGCGCAATAGAGAAGCTCAGATCGCGGACCGCCGCCACCCCCACGGGCGAGTTGCCGACTCCCACGCGGTTCTGCGCAGCGAAAGAAATATTCAGATGCCGGATGTCGAGCAGCGAAGGCACACCCAATGTTAGCAGGCACCAAATGCAGTCGAATTTGCGTCACGGACGCAGTACCAACAATTACTGACTACCCAATATCAAGGGCAGACCATTCTTCGGATTGCCTACCACGACCACCTTCGTGTTTGGACTTTTCGCCAGCGTCTCGGTAGCCTCAATGCCCTTCCATTCCAGCAGCGACGGTGTGATCCCTTGCGCCACGATCTGCTGGAAATCCCGCACGCCGGCGGCTTCGATGCGTTTCCGTTGTGCTTCCTGCGTTTCCTTTTGCAGACGGAAGTTCATCGCGAGCGACTCCTGTTCGGCCTGTTGCTTCGCTTCGATCGCAGCCTTGAGCGTCGCAGGCAACTGGATGTCTCTCAGCAGCACGTTCTCAACCGTCAGCCCGCGCTCCTTAAGTTGCGCACTTACCTGGTCGTAAATCTGCTTGGCGACCATCTCACGCTCGCCTGTATATAAGGCGTTCGCGGTGTGAGAGGCCGTGGATTCCCGAATCGCCGATCGCAACGTGGGCTCAACGACCACGTTTTCGTAATCCGATCCGATTTTCTGAAAGACCTCAGCAGCGCGGTCGGGATTGAGGTGATAGATGAGCGAAGTGTCCAGGCTCATCATCAGACCCTCGCTGGAAGGAACGCTGGCCGATTCTTTAAGCGTCTGTGTCTGAACGGAGAGCTCATTATTCGTTTTCAGTGGACTAATCAGATGGATGCCTTCGCCCAGAGTTTCGCCGGTTTGCACTTTGCCGAATAGAGTGAGCACGCCAACGTGGCCCGTGCCGACCCGAGTTACCGAGCTCAGAACCAGGATCACCAGCAGGAACGCAATAATTCCCAGGCCGACCAGGCGAAGCACATTGCCGCCGTGGCCTCCGGTGTCAATCACCCGCGCACGCGTCGGATCAAAAATCGTCATGAATATTCTCCCCCACCCGATTGTAAGAGTGCCCCATCGACGAGATAAGTAGCTTGCGAGGGGCAGAAAAAGCCCAGAGCGAGCGTTCAATACGCCCATTGCCGGACGACCTCCGAAACATCGCACAAGTGACGGAAGGTGATAGCCGAGGGCCGGAACCCTGAATCTTGCCCTATGGTCGCCGCATCTCTTACAGTAAGCCTATGAGCAAGATTCACATTCCTACGCCCTTGCGACAGTATGTCGGCAAACAGGCCTCGGTCGACGTTCAGGGCAGCACCGTCGCCGAAGCCATGACCGCGCTGGTCGAGCAGCATCCTGACCTGCGTAAACACCTTTACACCGATGAGGGCAAGTTGCGCGCTTTCGTCAACCTCTACGTGAACGACGAAGACATCCGCTACCTCCAGAAAGAGGCAACGGCCCTGCAGGATAGTGATAACATTTCGATTGTGCCGTCCATTGCTGGCGGCCTGATCTAGCCTGACTCAGGTCTGGCAAAGCCAGGTTGATTCGAACATGCGTAGCCCGGATTTGAAGATATTGATCGCGATGCCCGCCGATACAATGCGCTGTTGTATGTGTCGCCCTTCCTGTTGCTAGCGTCTTTCGCCGTTTCAATCCCAGCAAGGCGTAAATCAAACGAGGACTTTATGGCTACCACCGCAGAACTTCCAGTGACACTCGATAAAGATGAGATTCTTCGCTATTCGCGGCACCTGATAATGCCCGAGGTCGGCATGGACGGCCAGCAGAAACTCAAGGCTGCGCGCGTTCTTTGCATCGGCACCGGAGGATTGGGATCGCCCCTCGCCCTCTACCTTGCTGCCGCCGGCGTGGGCACTCTCGGTCTCGTCGATTTCGACGTCGTCGATTACACCAATCTTCAACGCCAGATCATCCACTCCACGGCTGACGTTGGACGGAAGAAGCTCGACTCTGCGGCCGATAAGCTGAAGGGTATCAATCCCTACCTGAACCTCAAGACGTTCGACACCATGCTGAACAGTTCGAACGCACTCGAGCTTTTCCGCGACTTCGACATCATCGCCGACGGCACTGACAATTTCCCGACCCGCTACCTCGTTAACGATGCCTGCGTTCTCACCGGTAAGCCGAACGTCTACGGATCAATTTTCCGTTTTGAAGGACAAGCAAGCGTCTTCGCGACCAAAGAGGGCCCTTGCTACCGCTGCTTGTATCCCGAGCCGCCACCTCCGGGTCTCGTGCCATCCTGCGCTGAAGGCGGAGTGCTGGGCATCCTTCCCGGCCTTGTTGGAGTGATGCAGGCCACCGAAGTGATCAAGCTCATTCTGGGTATTGGCGATCCTCTGATTGGACGCCTGCTGCTGATCGATGCGCTAGGTATGAAGTTTCGCGAGCTGAAGCTTCGCAAGAATCCTGATTGCCCGGTATGCGGAACTCATCCTACCGTGACCAAGCTGATAGACTACAACGAATTTTGCGGTATTCGTGGTGAGGAGAAGACTGTGAGCAACGGAGTTCCTGAAATTCAGGTCGAAGACCTGAAACGCCGGTTGGACGCCAAGGAAGACTTGTTCGTCCTTGACGTACGCGAGCCGCACGAGTATCAAATCTGCAATCTTGGCGGATATCTGATTCCGCTCAACGATCTGCCGAAGCGCGTCAATGAACTCGATTCAAGCCGCGAGATCGTCGTGCACTGCAAGATGGGTGGACGCAGCGCAAAAGCAGTGCAGTTCCTCCAGCAGTCCGGCTTCACCAAAGTTCACAACCTTGCCGGGGGAATCACTGCATGGTCTGATCGTGTGGACCCGAAAGTCCCGAAGTACTAGGCTGTCACAAACGCAATTGAAGAAAGGGAGCGCGCGAGCGCTCCCTTCACATTTCCTACGGACCAAACGTACGTGTCAAGCCATCGCTTCGAATCAGAACAAAGGTTCGGATTAGCGAGTCACTTAGCAACAGTACATCGCTCGCATCAGCGCCACTTCGCCTCGCCACACCGCTCGCAGCAGAACACTACTTACGTTCGTGCACCACACGCCTCAGCGCATTGCTTGCCTCAGGCGCCGCTTCGTATCAGGGCCTGGCTTCAGCCATGCCGCACTTATACAGAATCGATGACGCCTTCAGGCGCCGCGGAAGAAGCACTTCATCGGTCTCACATGGGCTGATGGAGACAAGAAGGGCGGATTCGCAATGCAATGCGACAAGAACGAATATCGTGGGATTCTGGCCGGACTGGAAGGCGTTACCGGCAAAAAGGCGGTTGATTCCGATGCCATGACGGTCAAAAACTAGATCGGATATTATTCTTGAAATGGCAAAGGGAGAGAACGATGAGTTCTCTCCCTTTTTCTTGCGCCTCCGACAGCGACTGCTTACTTGCTCGAGCCAGGTTGCATCTTGTCACCAGCTTCGCCAATTTCCAGTGCAAACCTCTTGCCTTCGAAGCGTGCTCCTGCCAGCGTGTTAGTCCCATCTTCTTTCTTCTGCAGAACGGCTGCGTTGTTCGACGCAGGTGAGCTTAGATCCACTACTTTCGCCGGAACCTTTGCCAGCACATTCTTTCCCTGCATGATGCTGACTTCAACCGCCGGCCCGCTTCCTTCCCACTCCAGCTTGTAGTCGCCGGGCTTCAGCTTGGTACCGTTTACAGTGGTCGGGTTTTGCAGCGTCAGACTCGCCTTTGTGGCTGCAAAGGCGCTTGAAGCAAGCAGTAGAGCCGTACCCATCAAAAGAGTCTTGGAAATTGTCGCGAACTTCATAGCTGCTCCTTTTTTCTTTCCCGAAAATACGTCGGGAAACGGTTTAGGGCGGCCCGGCTCGCGAGGGCGTGAGAAAACGCTTGAGTTTCCCCACGAATCGCCTACAATGCTGCCGCCGGGGTTGAGCATGCAAGTCACAAGCTTGCACTGCTGCGATGGGGGTTCTCTCACCTGGGCCGCCAAACCGAGCGTGAGAAAATCCCCAGACCCCGCAATGAATCTCTATCCCACAGGCCAGCGCCACCTCTGCGCCGGCGTTTTCTTCCTTAGTAAGCTACGTCATCGACGCCGCTGAAGTTCCATGCTTGCGTTCAATGTCGCCGTGATGATTGGACGTGGAGCAAATCCTTCCGATAGCAAAATTTCATAGCTGTTTGTCCCAGCAGCTAGGAACATCACTGACGTGTTTTGTGTTGTGTAGGCATACGCACGACGAGCGCAACCCAGTAACCGGGATCGCGCTCTGCGGCTTTGACGAAGTAGTAATGACGAACGATTCAGAACTTTGTCGGCCCAGTTAGTCGCTGTCGCCGTGCTGTCGCTCCACGGACCATATCTTCGCCTGGTCTTTTTCGAAGGGATAGATATGCACCATCCAGTTGAAGATCACCGGGCGAAATGTTCCGCCCGCCGCGTCGCAGGCTTCCTGCGTGTGAATCGAACCGTGCAATCCGAATGGAGAGTTCGGAGCCAGCATCTCCGTTTTCCTGCCGGCCGGCGCCGAGCAGAAGTTCACGTGCTCATGCCATTGCGCAATACTCAACGGAACCCGCGCATCCAGTTCTTCTTCGGTCGAATGCTTGGGAGCGGTATACATGACACCGATCAGCTTGTAGTCCTCGCCGTGCTTCTCATACAACAGCGAGGTTGGATGATTAGGATCGAAGCGGAACTCCGCCTCTCCTGCGTTAGCGTAGTTCGTGAAGTGATACATCTTTTGCGGAACGTTCGGCAGAAATATCTTGAAGCCCTCAGCCAGCGCAACGTGATAGTCGTTATATTTCTCCGCTGCCCTCCGCGCCTCTTCTGCGATCTGCTGCGCTCGTGAAGCGTCTCCCGGTCGAAGAGGACGCAGCGCCGTCATCTTCATGTGAGGACCCATGTCCATGCTGCCCTCCATGGAGTGCATGGCATTCGTTCCCGCTTCCGTATCCGCCTTGTCCCCCATGCCCGCATCTTTGCGAGACATGTCCATCCCGGGCATGCTTTGTTGACCGCTCGGTGGCGCGCTCTGGGCTTGTCCCCAGGCCATGCTACAAAGCACCATGCTGACGAGACTTATATGAAGTGCACGATTACGAAACATGATGTCCCCCGTGTCAGTGATTACAAACCCACACAGGATACGGATGTTTCGCCGGCAAAATGGGTGCAGTAACCGTTACAGGGGTAATGTCCGTTTATGCACCAGATAAGAAAATCCGATGTCATTCTGAGTGACCACGAAGCCGACAGGAGACCCTACGTCGTCATTCACCACCACCGCAGCATCCAGGGAACATACTTCAGCAATCAGTAGACGGGCTGGCCAACGAAAGTCACCCCTTTCGCTTGTAGTGGATCGGCCAGTTCACCTGCCAGGTTTTGCCATCGTCTTCCGAAGACTCCCAGCTCCAGTCAAATTCATTCGAACTGATATTCTTCCAGACCATACGCTGCAAGAATAATTTGCCGTCTTTGCCAGTCGCTTGGCGCTGCAAAATCATCTGTCCATCTTTGTATTCCCCGACGAAATCAAGATAGCTGCCTTGGTTATCGACCCACGTCTGTTTCCAGTGGTTCGACCGTGGGTCGTAAACCGAGACGCTCGTGCCGCGCAAGTTGGACGCATCCTGACTAACGAAATTCTCCTGCACGATGCATTCGTCCATGATTCGCTTCACGTTGTTAGTGCCGTGACCAGGTGTCTCACCCCCTTGAGAGGGCCACGTGATATCCCACTCGCCCAGCCAAAAGTCGAATTGCTTCTGCTGCGGTGCTGTACACGGGTTGGGCCGATTGGCGGCTGATTGCGCGAAAGCTACTGGAGCGAGCAATAGGAGAGTAAGCAAAGCTTTTTTCATAGAGGTCTTCCGTCAGACGGGCACGGTCATCAAATGTACTGAGATAGCGGCTCGTCCCTGTTTCTGGTAAATCTAACTGCTTGACCCTGCACTTCATCCTCCTGATTTTCTTTGCCGGTGTTTTGGGCGGGGCCCTGAACTCGGTCGCGGGCGGAGGCAGTTTCATTGCCTTTCCAGCACTCCTGTTAGTTGGCGTTCCTCCGATACCGGCAAACGCCACGAATACGATCGCCCTGTGGACTGGAGCCGCGGCCAGCGGAGGCGCCTACCGCAATCGGCTGGATGTTCCCCGCCGCACCATGATTCCTCTTCTGACTGCAAGCCTGATCGGCGGATTGTTTGGCGCACTCCTTCTCCTGAAAACTCCGGCGCACACCTTCATGCGGGTGCTGCCCTGGCTCACACTCGGAGCAACATTGTTGTTTGCATTCGGCAAGAAACTGGCCGGACAGCGCGGCTCAGTACTCGATCACGGAACCTCGCGGCAAGCGCTTTTGGCTGCCACTCTTTTCCAGCTAGCGGTCGCAGTCTATGGCGGCTACTTCGGCGGAGGCATGGGCATCGTGATGCTGGCGATGCTCGCCGCACTCGGCATGACCGACATCCATGCGATGAACGCCCTGAAGAGCGTAATGGGATTTGTGATCAATGGTGTCGCAGTCGTCACCTTCATCCTGGCTCACGCCGTCTATTGGAAGCAGGGCGTCGTGATGATCGTCGGCGCCATAGCGGGCGGATACCTTGGGGCTCACTACGCGATGAAATTCTCGCAGACCTGGATCCGATGGTTCGTGGTGCTGGTCGGTGCAGGAATGACGATCTACTTCTTCTGGAAAGCGTATTAACAATAGCGCGGCAGTAACAATTGGAGAGTGCTTCCCGGAAGTACGCCGGTCCGGGACCGCGATCTTACGAGAGAGGTGCGGAGACGTGTTCGTGCACGATCATCCACTTGCCGTCCTCGTTTTCAAAGACAACCGTCCAGCGGAAATTTCCCATCTCCACTTTCCCGGCCTTGGTCGTCATCTGCTCGGCGATGGTCGCCGTCGCCCACACCAGGTCGCCATGCGGGTGAATCGCGGCATCGTCATTGACGGTAAACTTCGCGCTCTTGTATCCGGCGAGTACGGTCTTCACGCCCTTTTCGTATTCATCCCAGCTGCCATATTTCAACGGCGCGAGATCAAAGAAAGTGTGCGAGCCCGAGGCATAGAACTTGGCAGTGTTGGCAGGGTCGAGGGTCGACCAGCCGTCCCAGATTTTCTGCAGATAGGCTTTGTCAGGCGCAGCTCCCGCAGATGACTTCTTCATCGGAGACTTTTTGGTCTGAGCGGACAGGGTGAGAGCCACCAGGCATAGAGAAACGGTAAGAACGCGCTTCAACATATTTCCTCCATAAAATCCGGCGGAATTCTCGCACAGACCAAAGCGAAAAACCACTGCATCGCGATTCTGCGTATCTGTTTGACCGCTTTCCATATAGCACGCTACAATGATTGGGTTTGCCTGTACTCGCCGACCCGTTCTGGGAACGCCTGCCTTGCGCTGCTGAAGCGCCGTGGCGGAAAACACAGCAAGCAAAGAACTTCAGCAAAGCCCTTCGAAAGCGCCCGTGTGCGCTTTGGGTCCGTTATCAGGTTGTCCATGCGGGCTGAGTTTCAACGACATTAGATGGAGGCAAACGTATGTACGCGGTTATCCGCGCCGGTGGAAAGCAGTACCGGGTGGCGCCCGGCGATGTGATTCGGGTAGAGAAAGTTGCGAACGGCACCGACGGTCAGGTTGAGTTCCCTGTCGTAGCGGTTTCCGGCGAAGAAGGTCAGATCGGAAATCAGTCGGATGCACGCGTGGTCGGCGAAGTCGTCGGCGAAGGCCGCGGCGCGAAGATCCTGGTCTTCCACTACAAGCGCAAGAAGCAGTACAAGAAGCTCCGAGGGCACCGCCAGGCTTTCACATCGGTACGGATCGCCGAGATCGCCTTTGGCGGGCAGAGTTTCAAGGCTCCTGAACTTCCGAAGAAGGAAGCAAAGCCGAAGAAGGTGAAGGCGGCATCGGAGGAGCACGAAGCACCCAAGGCCAAGAAGAGCGCTGGCAAGAAAGCTGCTCCGAAGAAGGCCGCAAAGAAATCCGGCAAGAAGAAATAACTTAAGCCGGACAGAGACGCCGGCGCTACTTTTCGAGGAAACAATATGGCTCATAAAAAAGGTCAGGGAACATCACGAAACGGGCGCGATTCCAATGCGCAGCGCCTGGGATTCAAGGCTTTCGGAGGACAAGTTGTACCGGGTGGAACCATCATCGTCCGGCAGCGTGGCACGCGCGTGAAGCCGGGCCTAAATGTCGGCCGCGGAAAAGACGACACGCTCTTCGCCAAAATCACGGGCCGCATCAAGTTCCTGAACAAAGGATCGATGGGCAAATTTGTGATGGTCGAACCGATCGAAGCGAACTAACGGCGATGTGGAGCGGGCTTGTCCCGTTCACTCAGCTTTTAGACTCATCGGCCTCGCTTCCAGCGGGGCCTTTCTCTTGTAGGCAAGGAAACCATGTTTATCGATGAGGCTAAAATCCGCGTAAAAGCTGGTGACGGCGGAAATGGCTGCATGGCCTTTCGCCGTGAGAAATTTGTTCCGCGCGGCGGACCTTCCGGCGGAGACGGTGGCAAAGGCGGCGACATCATCATGGAGTCGAGCGAGCGCCACAACACGCTCGTGCATTTCCGCTTCAATCCGGAACACAAGGCCGAGCGCGGACGTCACGGTGAAGGCTCGAACAAGACCGGACGCGAGGGTGTAGATGTCCTTCTGAAGGTTCCGGTCGGAACCATCGTGTACGACGACGAGACCGGAGAAAAGGCTTTCGAGTTTACCCGTGCTGACGAGAAGTTCGTGATCGCGCGCGGCGGACGCGGCGGACGCGGCAATGCGCGCTTCGCGACGTCGGTGCATCAGGCTCCGCGCGAACATGAAGAGGGACGCCCTGGCGAAGAACATACCTATCGCCTTGAACTCAAGCTGCTAGCCGATGTTGGCTTGGTTGGATTTCCGAACGTCGGAAAGTCGACATTGATCTCGCGCATCTCTTCGGCGCGACCGAAGATTGCGGACTATCCCTTTACGACATTGCAGCCGAACCTGGGAGTCGTGGCAGTCGGCGATGCGAAAGATGAAGTCAGCTTCGTGGTCGCGGATATTCCTGGATTGATTGAGGGCGCACACACCGGAGCTGGTTTAGGCACGCAGTTCTTGCGGCATGTGGAAAGAACGCGGCTGCTGGTGCATCTGGTGGATGTTTCCGATGCGAGCGGGCGCGACGACGTGGACCGAGACGTTGCGGTGATCCTTGATGAGCTGGCCAGCTTTGGCGCGCATCTTGAAGAGAAGCCGATGGTTATGGTGGCTTCAAAGATTGATGTGGCAAACAAAGACAAGGTTGCGAAGCTAAAGCGCTATTGCAAAAAGCACAAGCTGAAGCTCTACGAGATCTCCGCAGTCACGAGCAAAGGGATTGAGGAGCTGAAATTCGCAATTGCAGAAGAAGTTCAAAAGCTTAGAGAAGCAGCTCTGAAAGAAGCCGTCTAGCGAGTAACGCTGACGTTTCATCAGAGATCGCTTGGACTTCTTCGACTTGGCAGAAAATCGCGCAAAAATGTATACCGCAGAATAACTTACGGGATTTCAAAGAACTTGCGGACTAGCATCCCAAGGACCGCGTTCCAGGATGAGATGATTCGAGTTCTTCATTGGTGTCTCGGCCTCGGAGATGATCGCCTCGACATTGTCTCCGCCTCTTTGCGCAAGTCCCGTATCGAATTGTCGTTGCTTGGAATGACTGAGCGTTTCTTGATTTGTGATCGTTATCACATGCGTCCCGAGATTTCTCTGTTACGAATCGGAAGGTGAGTCACGAAGTGTGTCAATGTCCTTCGACTTCAAACCCTGAAGCCAGAATTTTTCGTGTTTGACAAATTTTTCGCGCGGCAAACCTTCTCTCACATCAGAAATTTTTGAAACCCATCGCGCTTCTGCACATTCTCCGCGGCAGTTATAGACGCGGTACTTGACAGCGCATTGGATTCAGTAGATGAATGAACATCACGAAAAAAATCAGCCAGAAGTTTTCTGCGTCACGAAATTTTTTTGTGCTAGTATGCCGGACTGGTTCTGCTTTTTCGGCTTCATCAACATTTGCAGCAGTGCATCGAAAAACCAGCGCATTCGCGTAGAATTAACTGTTTCAGCTTTCCATAAAACGGCAGTCTTAGACAGGCGCTTATCGACCAGCCGCCAGGGCGCCGCGTGGTGAAAACTTCATATATGTCAGCTCCTAGCACAACTCTCTCACCAAATCCGTGGGCGCGGATCCTCGATGCGCTGGAAAAGAAAATCAATCGGCACTCATACGACACTTGGCTCAAGCCGACTCGTTACAGTCACTCCAGTGGCGGCATCCTCTTCGTTCGTGTTCCTACTGTCGAATTCCGTCACGCCGGCGATAAATACGCGGACTTGATTCAGGAAGCGATCGACGTTCTGGGTCTCGACTTCAACGATGTAAAGTTCGTGACGCCAGAAGATGATCCAGCTGCGACTCCCGTGCGCCATGATGGCGGCTTGTCGGCACCCAGCATTAATCCCTCGCAATCGCGCTTCGACTGGGATGGAGCCGCGCAACTCAATCCGCGCTACACCTTCGACGCATTCGTCATCGGCAGCGGAAACCAGTTTGCCCACGCAGCCTGCCAAGCCGTCGCCGAGCGCCCTTCGAAAGCCTATAACCCCTTGTTTCTCTATGGCCCCGTCGGTATGGGTAAGACGCACTTGATGCAGGCCATCGGACACGAGATCAAGCGGCGCATGCCGCAGGCCGCCATCTGCTACGTATCCAGCGAGAAATTCACTAACGACATGATCAACTCGCTGCGCTACGACAAGATGACGAGTTTCCGCGATCGGTTCCGCGGAGTCGATGTCCTCCTCATCGATGACATTCAGTTCCTCGCCCAGAAAGAGCGCACGCAGGAAGAGTTCTTCCACACCTTCAACGCGCTTCACGAGTCGCTGAAACAAATCGTGATCGCCAGCGATCGCTCTCCCAAAGAATTGGCCGAGATCGAAGATCGCCTTCGCAGCCGATTCGAGTGGGGCCTCATCGCCGACATTCAACCGCCCGATCTCGAAACCAAAGTCGCGATTCTCCAGAAGAAAGCGGAGCAGGAAAAAGTCACGCTGCCGACTGACGTAGCCCTCTACGTCGCTTCAAACATTCGATCAAACGTCCGCGAGCTAGAAGGAGCCCTGATCCGCCTCGTCGCTCACTCGTCGCTCATTGGCGCCGAGATCACACTTCCTTACGCCCAGCAGGTTCTCAAGAACTTCATCGACTCTCAGGCCCGCAAGGTCACCATCGAGTCCATTCAGAAAATGGTCGCAGAACAATTCGGATTGCGCCTGGTCGAGATCAAGGCAAAAAACAATTCTCGGGCGATCGTTTATCCGCGCCAGATTGCCATGTACTTGGCTAAGCATTTGACCGAAGCATCTCTGCCCGAAATCGGACGTCAGTTCGGCGGCAAGCATCACACGACCGTCCTGCATTCGGTCGAGAAGATTGAAGAAGTGCGCAAGAACGATAAAGATTTGAACAGGCTCATCAATAAATTGACTGAGCAATTAGGCGGATGAACCGCACTCTCCACTGCATTTTCCACTTTGCAATACAGTCTTCCACTCACGTCGCTGTGAACCGCCTGTGGAAGTTGTGCAAGGCGCAGTCGAAATCGAATTAAGGTCTGAAATAGAGTGCGGTCTCCGAAGCAAATGGGACCGATTTCTAACATGAGGGCTGGCCTCAGAAATTACTGGCAGTAGGCAACTTAAGGAAGTTTTCCACTTCTCCCGCATCGCCTACTGTTACTACTGGTTTTATAGGTTTTGCATTTGATATAAGGTAGTACCAGAAGTAGCACGGCAAGTTTCGTTTTCGGGAGACGGACGTTATGCCGGTGGAAGCCGCCGTTGCCGCGGGCACTATGGAGATCACGGTCAGCAAATCAGAATTGCTCCGTGAACTCACTGCCACGCAAGGTGTGGTCGAGCGCAAGACCACTATTCCAATTCTTTCTAACTATCTATTCGAGGCCTCCGGAGACCGCCTTTCGCTCACCGCGACCGATCTCGATCTCAGCCTGCGTACATCCTGCGGCGCGAAGGTGAAGAAAGAAGGATCGTGCACCATCCCGGCGCGCAAGCTCCATGATTACGTTAAGCTGCTCCCCGACGCCGACATCACCATTAAGCTGCTCGACAATCATTGGGTCAGCATTCGCTGCGGCCGCTCCAACACAAAGATGGTCGGCATGGCGAAATCCAATTTCCCCAGCCTTCCGGCGTTCCCGACCGCCGGCGCCATCACGATTCCATCTCAGGTCCTGCGTGGACTGATCGCCCGCACAGGTTTCGCTATCTCGAACGAAGAGTCGCGCTATACGCTCAATGGCGCGCTGATGCTGCTCAAGCCAGAGTCCATCACCATGGTCGCAACCGATGGACACCGCCTCGCACACTGTGAACGCAGCGGCGGCAAGTTCGACGGCGTCTCCGGCGAGATGAAGACCTTGGTCCCGAAGAAGGCCATGGATGAGTTGAAGTCCCTCCTCGACTCTACCGACGCCGACACGATCGAGTTCGCCAAGGACGAATCGACGCTGTTCTTCCGAATCGGATCGCGCCTTTTGACCTCCCGCCAGCTCACTGGAAATTTCCCCAACTTCGAAGCCGTGCTGCCCAAGGACAACAGCAAGGTTGTTCCCTTGAACGCCGACGAACTGAATTCCGCAATCCTTCGCGTCGCTCAATTTGCCGACGAGCGTTCGCGCGCGGTGCGCCTGCGTTTGGAAAAGGGCGAGGTCAAGATTTCGGCGTCATCCACCGAGGCTGGCGAGTCCGAGGATTCTTTGGAAGTCTCCTACAACGGTGAGCCGCTCACGATCGGCTTCAACGCAGCCTACCTGATCGAGTTCCTCAAGGCCGCTGGCACGGCCGAAGTCAGGCTCGAGCTGAAGGATTCCCAATCAGCTGGCCAATTGCGCCCTGCAGAAGGCGACGATTACAAGTATCGCTATATCGTTATGCCCATGCGGATCTGAAAGGCGTTCCTCGTAGCGAGGGAAATCTCCGCAAACCCTGTCATCCTGAGGAGAGGCGCAGCCGCTCCGAAGAACCCGACGGCGTCATACACGATTGATGCAGTCGAAAAGACTGCCGCAAGTGCATGTAGCACCTCCGCTGCATCGTTTTTGTAACCCCCCCAAAACCGACCACTAGTGTTGCGTCTGCGACCGGCTCTTCCATCTTCCGATCGAGGCGTCCGTTGGGCTTGACCAGCCGCTTTCCCTGCCTTAAAGTTGGCCCACTTCAATTTCGGAGGCTACTTATGCTCGACGGCTTCAAGAAATTCATCCTTCGTGGAAACGTTGTGGATATGGCGGTTGGTATCGTCATCGGCGCCGCGTTCGGGGGTGTCGTCACTTCGCTAGTGAAGTCCTTCATTGAGCCTCTGATCGCGTTGACGGTTGGAAAGCCGGACTTTATCGCGGTCGGCACCACGATTAGCGGAGCGCATGGTCCTGTCCAAGTTCCATGGGGCGCGTTCCTGACGGCGGTGATCAACTTCTTGCTGATTGCGGCCGCAATCTACTTCTTTGTCGTCGTTCCCGGTGAATGCGCTGATCGCCCGGATGCATCGGGGCGAGAAGCCGGCGGATCCAACCACCAAGCAATGTCCCGAGTGCATGAGCGAAATTCCTATTCAGGCGAAGCGTTGCTCGCACTGCACGCAACCCGTCATGGGACGCGCCGCCTAGACGCAGCGCAATCTCACGATTTCGAATATAGACAAACGCCAGACCTTGAGGTCTGGCGTTTTTCTTTGCGCATCTGATTCTTCGCAGGCTGAGACGAGCTAGGCTTTTACTTTGCGCTTCTTCTTCGGAGAGGCAGTCTTCGTTGCAGCTTTGCGGGGACGCGGTGCAGCTTTCAGGTCCGAGGGCTCAAGACGCTTCGCCGACTTCCAAAGCCGCTCAAGGTCGTAAAACTTCCTCGCCTTTTCGGAAAACACATGCACAACGAAATCGACGTAGTCGACCAGCACCCACTCGGCCTGGTTATACCCTTCGACGTGCGTGGGTCGCATTCCAGCGTTCTTCAGCCGTAGCTCCACTTCGTCCGCAATCGCCTGCACCTGGCGCGGATTCGTGCCGCTGCACAACACGAAGTAGTCGGTAAACGCTCCCGACCCCTTTTCCATTTCCAGGATGCTGAGTTCTTCGGCCTTCTTTTCCAGGCAGGCTTGTATGGCAGCAGCGACTTGTTTCTTGATTTCTGTTTTCTTCATTCAGTCCGCAGTGTTCAGTATTCGTGTGGTCAAAAGTCAAAGACGTTCGCCAATCGAAAGGCGCCAGCTAGGCTTTCTTACTTGCTGGATTTCTTTGCGTCCGCTGCCGCCAATTCCCGCAGCTTCGCCATGGTCGCAGCAGAAGGATCTTTCCGCTTCCCGCTCTTTTGCCTCCGCTTGGTCTTGGTCACGTAGTGATTTTGAGCCATGAAATCTCCTGTTTGATCGTTAGCCTGAAAGCATCGTGTCCCCGCTCAGGCGCATTCTATTGTAACCGACAGATGCATCGCTCCCGATTGCGGCGCCACGGGCAACGGCCGCTAGCGATACAAGCCCACTTTCTTTATGTAGTCTGCGACCGAGGGCTCCACGAACCGCCCCATCGGCTTTCCTGCGGATGCCGCCTGCCGGATCACGGTCGCCGATGCCGGCTGGTTCAGGTTGTCGAGCAGATAAATCCTCACTCCCGGCAGCACCAATTCTCCGCTCGGCGCCTGCTTGTGAAACGGCTTCATGACTTCCGCCCGCGGTCGTAGTTTTTCGGGTAGAGCGTTCGCCACATCCGCCAGTGAGAATCCCGGCCTTGAGGCGACGATGAATTCGCATTCGCGGAACAGCGCCTCGCATTGATGCCACTTAGCAATGTCAGCGAAAGCGTCCATTCCGATCAACAGATACAGTTTGTCGCTGTTCTTGAACGACTGCTTCATGCGACGCACCGTGTCGATCGTGTAGTTCGGCTTTTCTTTCTTGCTCGCGCTGCCTTCCTCGGGCGCCTCCAGCAGCGAAGGCACGAATGCTTTCTCCGACTCCGTAGCCAAAGCCAGCATCGCGAATCGGTGTGCAAACGGCGACAGCGGCTGTCGCTGTTTGTGTGGGGGAATGTTTGCCGGAACAAAACAGATGCGGTGCAGCTTGCACCGTTCCAGCGCTGAGTGCGCAAGCGCGACATGTCCGCGATGCACCGGGTCGAATGTCCCGCCGAAAAGTCCGATATTCATGCGATTGTTATCCGGGATAGTGTCCAGATTCGCGTCGCGAGATGCAAGCTGGAAGTTCTCGCGATTGTCCTTTCGTACACTCTCGATGCGTACAAACGGACACAGAGAAAAGACTCCATTGCCGTTTACTAATGAACTGCTGTAACTATCTTTGTTTGCAGTTTTAGAACTACTATGGTTGACATGCGAGTAACCCTCCCCCTACTTCGCATCCCCGCCGCACGTGCGCCAATATTGCGCTACGGCGTAGCTGTCCTCAGCACTGCCCTCGCTCTCATTCCAACTGTGATGCTCGCCGATGTCTCCGAGAGCCGCCTTGCGCTCTTTGGCGTCGCCGTGATGGTGAGCGCCTGGTACGGTGGGTGGAAGCCAGGCCTCGTCGCAACTTCATTCGCGCTAACCGTGGGCGCATACTTCTCGCTCGTCGGAAAGCATACTCCTGACCAGCTCCGCACCGCGATCCTGCGCCTGTCCCTTTTCTTCTTTATCGCAATGCTGATCTGCTGGCTGAACGCCGCATTGCGCTCCGCGCAAGAGAGCCTTCGTCGATCGGAACTCAACTTTCGCTCGCTGGTAACCAATGCCCCCTACGGAATCTGCAGTTGCGATTCCACTGGAAAGATCCTCGACGCCAACCCGGCATTCCTCGAGTTAATCGGTCTCAATGCTTCGAACGATTTGGTCGGTCAGCACATCTACAGCCTCTACGCGGATGGCGATCTGTGGTTCGATCTCGCGGACATTCTGCGCTCCCCCGAGCCGTTCAAGGGATTGAATGCCGAGTGGAAAAAGAAGGGTGGGACGACGACCGTCGTGCGTGTCTCCGGCCGCTCCGTTTCAAACGGACGCAAGGAAGGCGTCGTCTTCGAACTTTTTGCCGAAGACATCACGGAGCGCCGCGCGCTCGAACAGCAACTCCGCCAGTCTCAAAAGATGGAGGCGGTTGGCCGCCTCGCGGGAGGAATTGCACACGATTTCAACAACCTGTTGATGGTGATCTCCGGATACTCTGAGTTCCTGCTCGAGCGTCTCGGTGCAGAGCCTCACCTCCGCGGGCCCGCCCAGGAAATTGCCAGCGCCGCCGAACGCGCGTCGTCGCTCACCCGCCAGCTTCTCGCCTTCAGCCGCAAGCAGATGCTTGCGCCTCGAATTGTCAACCTGAACGATATCGTCACTGAAAATCTGAAGATGCTCAATCGGATGATCGGCGAGGACATCGATCTCGTCATGGTTCCTGCGAAGAATCTATGGCCCGTGCGCGCCGACGGTGGACAGATCGAACAGGTCATCATGAATCTGGCCGTCAATGCCCGCGACGCCATGCCCTCCGGCGGCAAGCTGACGATCGAAACCGCGAACGCCGCCCTTGATGAAGATTACGCCCGCGTTCACGGTCCGCTCCGCCCCGGCGACTATGTCATGGTCTCGATCACCGATACCGGTGCCGGGATGGACTCCGATACGCAGTCCCACATCTTCGAGCCCTTCTTCACCACCAAGGGGCCTAAGGGAACCGGTCTTGGCCTATCGACGGTGTACGGCATCGTGAAGCAGAGCGGCGGCTATATCTGGGTCTACAGCGAGGTCGGGCGCGGAACCACATTCAAAATTTACCTGCCGCGTGTTGCCTCCATGGGTGAGAGTGCGGCCCAGATTGCAACGCCGGTCGCGGCTCAGAAAGTTGAGCCGGGCAACGAAACGATTCTGCTCGTCGAAGATGAAGCCAACCTGCGCTACCTGGCGCGTCAATATCTCGAAAAGCAGGGATACAGAGTCATCGAAGCGGCTGACGGAGCGGTCGCTATGCAGATCGCAGTCGCGCATGAAGGCGTGATTCACCTTTTGCTGACCGACGTCATCATGCCCGGCATGAACGGCCGCGAACTGGCACAGCGCATTTCAGAAATTCGCCCTAACGTGAAAATCCTGTACATGTCCGGATATACAGAGAATGTAATCGGACACAACGGCACGCTGGATGCCGGCGTTCGCCTCCTCCAGAAGCCCTTCAACCTTCGTGACCTGAAAAGTAAAGTGCGCGAAGTGCTCGACGCAACGCCTATTCCCCCGGAGGTCGCCATGTCTTTGCAATCGGTAGAACCACCACCCGCAGTCCGCGTGAAGGAGGCGCCTCCGACACGCGCACAACGCTTTCAGCTTCACTTGCCTCTTCGGTATCGGCGTCTCGGCGAGAAACAATGGCACGACGGAACGACCGAAAACATCAGCCGCTCTGGAATGCTCTTCCAGGCCAACGAAAGCATTCAGCCCAGCTCCCAGGTCGAAATCAATCTCGTCCTCCCGGCCGAGATTGCCGGTTTATCCGGAACCGAAGTGGTTTGCCGCGGTGAAGTTGTTCGCACCATCGACCCGCACGGCAGCGCGCTAAGCCCAGCATTGGCAGCTCGCATTCTTCAATACCACTTTCAGCACGGCCCCCTGCCGCGCGCGTAAGAAATCCCAGGTTCTGTGGAATGTGCGAAATAGCTTATGTAGCTCCGGACCCATTCGTCCGCAGGTGCGCGCAGAGCGCGCAATGAAGTTGCCTCGCTATAGAACTCCACAGCTTTTCCACACGATCGCCGTGACATTTGACCTTGCGCAGCCGCGCAATAATGCGACGGGGCTGGCCGAACGGGTTCTTGCCCGAAAGGAGGGGTACGGGCCACCACTTGCAAGCCGTTTGTTACGAAAGCCTTCGCTGATTTATACTTTCAGTTTGTCCCAAGACCGTCGAACTAGTCAGGAGCAGCGAACTTTTCATGCCGAAGCGTACATTCCAACCCAACCGGCGCAAGCGATCCAAGAAGCACGGATTTCGCACGCGCATGAAGACCCAGGGCGGCCAGAAGGTTTTATCCCGCCGCCGCGCCAAGGGGCGCAAGCGGGTCTCAGTGAAGCCTGGTTTCCGCGAATAGTCCCGTGTGCCGCGGATCATCCGCGAACCCGTGAGCATTCAACAAGAGTATTGAAGGCACTGTGATTACCAGTGTGCCCGAAGAATCGGACAAGAGTGTCAGGCAGCCAGCGAGGAAATCAAATTTCCCTCGCAGCGGGCGTCTCTTGCGTCACTCGGATTACGAACGCGTCTATAAGCAGGGCCGACGATGCTTTTCGGCGTCGCTAACAGTTTTTTACTGGCTGCGTCCCGATGAAGCTTTGTCCGGATGGAAGCCCAAGGTTGCTCCGGGATTGCGCGTCGGGTTTACCGTAGGGCGCGCACTGGGAGGCGCGGTTCAACGGAATCGCATCAAGCGCCGCATGCGGGAGGCGGTCCGGCTGACGAGGCCCACAAAGACGCCAAATGCGGATGTGGTGATTAATCCGAAGAAGTCGGTACTCACCCTGGATTTTGAGTTGTTGCTGAACGAAGTCCGTCAAGCCTTCGTAGTGATAGAAAAGAAGCTTTCTCCGACGCGGGGCGTCTAGTGCGGGCGGTTGCCCGAAGGGAAAGTAAACATCAAGAGCAGACCAGTCGTTCTTGCATGCGCCATTTATTTCAACGCGTTGTGCTTCAGTTGCTGCGGGCTTACAAATGGGCGATTTCCCCATTGTTCCCGCCGGCCTGCCGTTACGTCCCGACATGTTCGGAGTACGCCATGGAGGCAGTGGAGCGATTTGGCGCCTTGCGCGGGGGTTGGATGTCTTTGATTCGACTGATGCGCTGTCATCCTTTTGCCGGGGGTGGATACGATCCCGTGGTGCCCAGCCCATCCGTCGCAGATCAGACACTGACGAGCGAACCACAGCAGCGTGCAATCTGAGGAACTCAAAACAAATTGGCCGAATATAAAAATCCTCAACAAGAGCCCGGCGGCGAGAAGCGCCTGCTCCTGATTTTCCTGGTCACGTTTGTGGTGATGCTGTTAGCCCAGCCGCTGCTCAAGAAGTATTTTCCAACGCCGGCGGCCCCGCAGAACCAGCCCGCCCAAGCGCAGCCCGCGCCTGCTGTAAACGCTCCAACCAATGCGCCGCCATCCGTTGTCACTCCAGCGACTGGCGTGAGCAAACAGGCCGGAGCCGAGACCGACACCGTCATCGAAAACGATCTCTATCGCATCACCTTCACGAATCGTGGCGCGGAAGTGAAGTCATGGATCCTGAAGAAATATGACAACGACGCCGAGAACGGACCGCTAGACCTGGTGGATCAAGCGGCCGCTGCGCAATTCGGACGCCCGCTGTCATTGTGGGCGTATGACGATGACCTGCGTGGACGGTTGGCCTCGGCAATGTACGTAAGCTCCGCCGAAGGCAGGCGAACCGCTCCAACCAGCGTGACGTTCGAATATTCGGACGACGTTATTTCGGTGACTAAGAAATTGAGCTTCGACAACAGTTACATCGTTACTGTCGAGGCGAGCGTGACGTATAAGGGCAAGCCGGCCCCGGCGCTTCCCGCCTGGCCATCCGGATTCGGCGATCAGACTACGCCTGCGTTCTACGCGGCGTCCGCGATCGACTACCAATTCAACAAAAACATCGAGCGCCTACCCACCAAGAAGATCAGCGGCGGAGCCACGCTGCCTGGACCTTTCCACTGGGCCGGCCCTACCGACCAGTATTTCGCGGCGGTATTTATACCGGACGATCCCGCGTCGACGTCAATGATCACGTTGCGCAATCCGTTATCGATTCTGCGCGATCCACAAAAAGATCAGAAAGAAAAGGCCACAGTCGAAGTACTGGGCGCGGCGGTCGGGAACCTGCACGGACCCATCTCTGAGCGAATCTTCGTTGGGCCCAAAGAGCTTGAGGTGCTTCAGAAAATCCCCGTTCCCGGCGTTTCGGGAGCCGACAATGATCTGAGCGGGTTGGTGGATTTCGGAATCTGGGGCCTGATCGCGAAGCCCCTCTTCATCTGGCTGAAGTGGACTTATCACCACATCATCTCCAATTGGGGATGGGCGATTGTTCTGCAGACCCTAATCATCAGCCTGGCGCTGCTGCCGTTGCGAATTACGCAGATGAAGTCGATGCTCAAGATGCAGCGGGTTGCGCCGCAGATCAAGTCGATCCAGGAGAAATATAAGAAGTACAGTCTCCGTGATCCGCGGAAGGCCGCGATGAACGAAGAGATCAGCGCCCTCTATAAAAAAGAGGGAGTAAACCCCGCAGGCGGCTGCCTGCCGATGTTGATCCAGTTGCCGTTTCTTTATGCCTACTACAAGATGCTATCGGTCGCGCTTGATCTGCGGCATGCACACTGGCTCTGGATTCGTGATCTTTCGGCGGCAGACCCGCTTTACTTGTTGCCGATTTTCATGGTGGTGAGCATGCTCATCACGCAGAAGATGACGCCGCAGGCGGGCATGGATCCCGCGCAGCAACGAATGATGAACATTATGATGCCGCTGATGATGGGCTTCATTTTCTTCCGGCTGCCCGCAGGACTGAACCTTTATTACGCGGAAAGCAACCTGATTTCGATCGCGCAGCAAGCGGTGATGAACCGCACATCGCTAGGCCGGGAGATGCGCGAGATGCTGGCCAAGAGGGCCAGGAAGAAAGATAAGTGATCCGAACATCGCCGTTGTGCTCTTGGCTTTTAGCTCTTAGCTTTGTGTTACAGGCGGCCAGAGCCGGTGCAGTCGTAGGGAGATTAGAAATCCGAGAAGCTGAAAGCAAACGCCAAGAGCTAAAGGCCAAGAGCCAAGAGCCGTTTTTATGACCATTTCTGATAAAGTCGCCGCCGCTAACAAGATCAATGGATTCCTGCAGGCCGTTGTCACCCACGGGGGGCTGCACCTCAAATACCGGATTGTGGTCGATCCTCCCATTCCGGAAAATCGAGATTGGGAGAAGCCGGATATCCTTGTCGATTTCACGGGGCCCGATTCGGCTATGCTGCTTGATCGTGGCGGGGAACTGCTTCGCGCGCTCGAGCTGCTTGCCCTCGAGATGCTGCGGCTACCTTCGGGCGAGCACGAAAAGATATCGTTTGATTGTCAGAACCACCGTTCCCAGCGAATCCAGGAACTTCGGATGGCAGCCACCGTTGCGGCTGAGAAAGTACGCAAGACGGGAGCGCCGTATCACTTCAATCCTATGTCGTCGCGGGAGAGAAGGATCGTTCATCTGGCGCTCCGTGATGAATCTGATCTGCATACGGAGAGCGAGGGTGAAGGCATGCGCCGGTGCCTGGTGGTGTATCCGAAGGACTACAAGCCGGCGGGAAAGCCAACGCCCAGGACGTTGCCATAAGTCTCAGCGGGCGAACCGAGCGTATTTCGCCCATGTTCACGCGCAAAAGTCCCACCCGAAGGTACGGTTCTCACCAGGGCAAGCGTACGGGAGAAGAAAATTCGCCCACATCACCCACTTGTTACTCTCTAGATTCCGCCAGGCTGGAGAGTAGAAGCGACTTCATCTCTCCCACTTTCGATCCATGAGCCCCTTTTCACCTGGACCATTCAGTCAGAATCGTCCGTGCCATCCCACCGGGTAACCTTGCTGGTTTCTACACCGCGTTGTTCCTGTCCACAGCGAACAAGGCTGAGTGACGGACTGGCCGCGTGATGGAAGGGCGTCCCAACTGCGTTCGCCGTTCGATCGGCGAAATCAAATTCAATATGAAAAAAGGGCGGCCAGGGGGCCGCCCAAAGGAATGGCAATCTGATCAAGGCAAATCTTATTTTCCTGCTGCTGCTCCGACCGCTGCTGGAGTTGCCGCCGCGTTCTTCATGCTCTCGATCTTGTTGAGCACGTTTTCCAGGCTCGCGCCGGTGTCGGTGCATCCATCGACGTAGGGATGCCGCGTTCCATCGGCGTGCAGGACCAGAATCCGGGTGTCGGCACTGGCCTTCTTGGCCATGTAGGGCAAGTGATGCCGGTCGTTGCGGCTCAAGGTGGCTCCCAGAACCACCAGGTCAAATTTCGACTTCTTCAGGGCTTCATCCACGCCCTTGCGGCCGATGGCCTGCTGAACTGCGTGCCCGGCCTTTTCCATCGCTGGAGCCTGGCTCGCCAGAATATCCTCATCGCCCTCGCCATAAAGAATTGTAAGTTTTGGTTTTGACATTGATACCCCATCCTCACTTGGCACATAGCTGCCGTGCCTGCAAGAACGGTAGCAACGGGTCGAATGGCGATAAACGTCACCAAAGACCCATGCCGAACGACACCGATTTTGGGTGATGAAAGGCCAGGGCACTCTAAAGGTCTTTCCCAAAAGTGCCTCCGGCTATACACTTCTGCGCGGAGGGCTTTCCAAATCATGCACGCCACCATTGTCTGGAGAGCTGTACTCATAACGTTATTGTTGACTCCTGCGCTTGCCGCCCAATCCGGCAGCGCTCCCACTTCCACCACCACTTGCAATCTCGAGGATGGCCGCCAGGTCTACATTCGATACATCCCTGTCCCCGCCAACAAGGAGAGGATCACCAACGGCAAGCCTTGGACACCCGGCGGTGTTCCGATGACGCTCTTCACGGAAGCACAGCTGAGCCTGGGAAGTTCATTGATCCCGATCGGGGCGTATTCGGTGTATCCCATACCAGGCCGGGGCATTGGACCTTAGCTGTTAACAAGAACGTAACTCCTGGTGCCGCCTACGATGAAAAGCAGGATGTTGCACGTGCGCAGATGGAGTCGGCCCAGGTCGACCAGGCTTCCGAAACGCTTGAAGTTGCTTTCGCCCACGTGGGATCGCGATGCACGCTGCGCATCTACGTAGGCAAGACTGCATCGTTCGCTGACTTCAACGCCAAATGAAGGTGTGTTGCGTCGTGTCTGTCCCGAAGAAGTGTGTTCCTTCCGCTGAACGATCGAGATTCATTGCGGAGCATCGCCAGTCTCGCAAAACTGCAAGGTTCTGCATGTCCCAGC
Source organism: uncultured Acidobacteriota bacterium (assembly GCA_963712365.1). Lineage (GTDB taxonomy): Bacteria > Acidobacteriota > Terriglobia > Terriglobales > Acidobacteriaceae > Sulfotelmatobacter. The sequence goes on along the minus strand of CAVQHO010000011.1, from coordinate 113,248 downwards.
TTCGCTTTGGCTGCTTCTCGCGGCGAGCGTTCTGCCGCCAATCCCAGCTGCGCGTACAGAATTCGGATTCGACGGAAAGCCTTCGAGGCGTGAGCGCTGTTCCGCGCTGCGTGGCATGGGCCAGCGGGACCCACGGCACGTACTTGAGAACGGTTGACGGTGGACGGAACTGGAAGGCGAGCCATGTCCCGGAGCGCGGACAAGCTGGACTTTCGCGCAGTTGTCGCTTTCTCTGCGGATGAGGCGTTCCTGATGTCCGCGGGGCCCGGAGATCAATCGCGTATTTACCACACACGCGATGCTGGGCAGCACTGGGAAGCCCAGTACAAGAACACCAATCCCAAAGGATTCTTCGATTCCATGGTGTTTTGGGACCGTAAGCATGGCCTCCTGCTTGGCGATCCGATCCCGGATGCATCCGGCAAGTTGAAATTCGAGCTGCTCAAAACCGATGACGGCCAGACTTGGGCGCCTATCTCCACAGCACAGATGCCGGAGGCTTTGGAAGGGGAGGGCGCGTTCGCGGCTTCGAACACTTGTATCGCGATTCTTGGGCCAGATAGTGCTTCGGCGGGGACACCGGCTTCCAGCGATCCCAACGTCTGGTTCGCCACGGGCGGGAAAGTCGCGCGCGTATTCCATTCTGCTGATGCAGGCGCAAGTTGGCGGACCTTCCAGACGCCTATCGTGCATGGCGTTGAGTCGGCTGGAATCTTCTCGATCGCCTTTCGCGACGCCCGCCACGGCGTTGTAGCTGGCGGGGACTACAAGCAGCCCAGGCAGGATGGCTCGAATCTCGCGTTCACGAATGACGGCGGTACGACGTGGACGCTCTCGGCGGTACATCCGCAGGAATATTTTTCTGCGGTAGCATACGATCGCAGTCCGCTTCGCGCGCAGAGACCAAGGCTTTGGCCGAAAACTCGGAGGCCGGTCGACTATTTGTGGTCGCTACGGATTCGGTGCTGGATGTGCAGCCGCCATCCGAGCATCAGCGGGTTAGCGCGAAGATGCCGGCTGGCAGCGCTTGGAACGCGATCAGCATTGCCTTCGACGGGGCAGCGTGGGTAGCGGGATCGAAAGGCGCCTCGCCTCGATCGGGAAATAACCCTGACCCTGTCGTACGAGCCGCATCCTCTGGCTTGCGTTACGAATCTAACCCAACCGATCATTCAAGAGTTCATTCCCAGAGGATTTCATGCCTAAAGATCAGACGGATTTACTTCGCGAACATCTCGTCGACCTTCTGAAAGGCGGTGGCGCCCATGCGAAGTTCGATGACGCAATCAAAGGACTTCCGCCCAAACTGCGAGGGGTGAAGCCAGAGAACTTTCCTCATTCTCCATGGATGCTTATTGAACATCTGCGCATTGCACAGTGGGACATCCTGGAATTCAGCCGCAACGCGAAACACAAGTCCCCGAAATGGCCGGAAGGCTATTGGCCGAAGGACGCGCAACCCCCGAACGAAGGCGCATGGGATGAAAGTGTGGCGAAGTTCCACGCCGATTTAAAGTCGATGCAGGAATTGGTGTCGAATCCTGAGACGGACCTGTTCGCGGCGATCAAAGGAGGTGACGGCCAAACTGTGCTGCGCGAGGCGCTGCTGGTCGCCGACCATAATGCGTATCATGTCGGGCAGTTGGTGGATGTCCGGCGATTGCTTGGAGACTGGAAGGGGTAGCGCGTTGCATCGCGGTCTCACGTTTCGCGACGGGCAACAGGAAGTTTCCACGAGTCTCTCGGACTTTGCTTCGTTTCCTGAACACTACGCGGACTTCTTCTCGCCATCGCTCGTCGATCCCGACAAAGGCCCATTCGATGTCCGGTGATATGTAGCGCAGGATCACGTCGGTGGATGGATGCACGCGCAGAGCCGGGGCTACCATGAACAGTAACGGTGATTCCGGGGAGGTCTCGCGGCCTCCGAAGTAGCCGTACTTCAGGAACTCTCCGCGTGCTTGATGCCATTGCACGCGAGCCCAATAGTCCAGCCCTTGAAGCGGCAAATGGATGTCCTCATCGGCTTTCAATTCCACCACGGCGAGGCGACCTTCACGAGTCAGGGTCAGAACATCGATCATCGCGCGGTCCGCGGCTGAAAACGCCGGAACCTGCGAGTACACCGACTCGGGCTCAAGTCGCTCGTCGATGACGCTCACGTCGGTCATCACGAGAGACTCGAGCCAGCGCTCAGGATGCATGCGAAACAGGCGCTCACCGCGCGGTCCGTAAGGGTGGCGGCAGTTGCGCAGCGTCGTTAGCAGTTCCAGAAAGAGCGTCCAGTTCCGATCGTCCAAGATACGCTCCTCTGCCCCTACGCCGAACCGGATTTCCTGCTTCGTGCGAAACGTCACGGCTTCGGCGGTGAAGCGAGGCCCGCGCGAACTCCAGGCCGCGCCATCGAAAGGCAATCTCCGCTGGCGAAAGGACCGCGACTTCGCAGGCTGGCAGGATCGCTTTAATCCGCGTGATCGACTCGGAGAAGCGTTCTTGTGCGGCGGCCTCATTGATGGCGTGGACAAGTCTCGTCGCGACGTTGCCGCGGTCGGTCGAATCGATCTCCACAACGGCGCCGTGGCGCTCGTCAAATTCGAAGAGTCTCCATTTGGCAGCGGCTCGATTCAGATTTGCCATGCGCTCGCGCACCAAGCCGGAGCAGCCCGATGGCACAAACAGTAAGAGGCCTTCCACCAGCATTCGTCCCGCCGAGGCTTGGCGGCAAACGTCGAGCCAAAGAATGCCGAAGGTCAGCGACGCGTCGATGGAGCCTTGCGACTCGGACGCATTCACTCCCAGGAGAGCGAACGCCGTCTGTCCTTGCTTCAGCAGGCCTCTGGCATAGATGGGACCGAAGGATTTCCCCAGGTCCACAGCGCTGGTGAGACGGGTAATAGTGAATCCGGGGAAATGCCGGTCGATCGCTCGCCGCAGCTTGTGCTCGTAACTCGCGCGCGCCGCTCGCTTGGCTGAGGGCGAGCGACGGTCACGGTTGCGGCAAATCTCCAGTTTTGTAGGTCGAGTCTGCCCCAGTTTTAGCACCGCGAGGCGCAGGGTCGCACCCTTGATTTCGGCGTCTAGGACACGGCGTACCGTATTTCGCTCGGCGGACCATAGATGGAGCAGGCACTTGTTGTATTCGCCGGATATCGAGTATTTCGCCTGGCCCAAATCGAAGGCGACAGCGCCATCCTCGAGTACAACGGCTTCGGAGGCTTCTGACAGGAATTCTTCGACGGTGCGGCTTAGCGACTCAGGGGTCACGTCCCGATTGTCCACATGTGGGGAACCGCCGTCTGTGACGAGTGACCATCTTATGGAAGAGGCTGTGGAAAGAAGGACGACGGGGGACGGTGGTTAATGGCGTGTGGGATAATGTCTATCATCCATTCTGGTCTCTGGGGAACGGCCCGCGGGAATCCTCGCCAATTCGTTAGAAAGCAGGATTCACTGCGACGAATCAAAGCTACGAGAAAGTAGCGCAGGCTGTACGACAGCGAGATTTGAAGGAATTTCAAGAAGGAGCGCCTTCGAGTCCGTACCCAGCTCGGAGGCATCTAATACACGTGGAAAAGATTAACGATAAAGCCCGCTTTTTCTTTGAGCACTACGGTCTCACCGAACATGACTTGGAGCGCTATCTGGCAGCAGCGCTCTCGGCTGGCGGCGATTACGCCGACCTTTATTTTGAGTACCTGTCGTCGACCTCGTTGATGGTCGACGAGTCGATGGTGAAATCGGCCTCACAGGGCATCTCCGCAGGGTGCGGAGTCCGAGTTGTTTCGGGCGAGCGTACCGGGTATGCCTACACCGACGATCTTTCTTCGGAGCGCATCCTCCACGCTGCCCGCACGGCTGCCCTGATCGCCAGTGCGCCGGCAAAGACAACTGTCACCGGGTTCCAGAAGACTGCCGCGCGGAGCCTCTATCCCGTGACGCTGCCTTCGGTTGACGCCGAGATCAGCGCCAAGGTCGAACTGGTGATGCGGGCTGATAAAGCGGCTCGCGCCTACGATCCTCGGATACAAGAAGTCCGCGCCAGCTATGCGGATGAACTCCGCAATATCCTGGTAGTCGCATCCGATGGAACGTTCGCCGAGGATTCTCAACCGCTGGCCCGGATGAACGTCTCGTGCATCGCGAAGACTCCTGCCAATTCTGCCCGCGGCTCGTCCGGTGGCGGGGGGCGGGTAGCGCTCGACTTTTTCTTCAGCGATAAGAATCCAGAGTATTTTGCCAAGGAATCGGCGCGTCAGGCGCTTCTTCAGCTCGACGCGCGCGAGGCGCCTGCCGGAGACATGGAAGTTGTCCTCGGCCCGGGATGGCCGGGAGTGCTTCTGCACGAAGCCGTCGGGCATGGACTCGAAGCCGATTTCAATCGCAAGAAAACTTCTGCATTCGCCGGTCTGATCGGCAAGCGTGTAGCCAGCGAAGGTTGCACGGTCGTGGACAACGGGACCATGCCATGGCGCCGCGGATCGCTCAACGTCGACGACGAAGGCGAGCCCACGCAGGAAACCGTTCTGATCGAAAAGGGAATTCTGAAGGGATATCTCAGCGACAAGCTTTCGTCACGCCTGATGGGAATTGCCGACACCGGAAACGGGCGACGTGAGAGCTATGAGCACATCCCGATGCCGCGCATGACGAACACGTACATGCTGGCGGGGCAAGACAATCCTGAAGATATCATCCGTTCGGTGAAGCACGGCGTGTATGCGGTGAACTTTGGCGGAGGCCAAGTCGACATCACCAACGGTAAGTTTGTATTCTCGGCGAGCGAAGCGTACATGATCGAAGACGGAAAGATCACAGCTCCGATCAAAGGCGCCACGCTAATCGGTAATGGCCCTGACGTCTTGACGCGAGTAAGTATGGTCGGCAATGACCTGAAGCTCGACGAAGGCGTAGGCACCTGCGGCAAAGACGGGCAAGCGGTCCCGGTAGGCGTGGGCATTCCAACCTTGAAAATCGATCGCCTGACCGTCGGCGGCACTGCAAGAAAAGACCCTGGCGGGTTCATGCAATAGCTTGCGTATGGACGGGCGCATTCGTCCCTCCACCGCAAAAGGTCCCCATCTTTCCTTCGTAGAGCTGTGTGCCCTTTGTGGTTAAAGACTTTCTATGCCAACTGAACTGGAAACAAAAAATCCGAAAGTGCAAACCGATCTTCGCGAAGTCGCCCAGGATATCGTGGCACGAGCGATGAAGGGCGGCGCTACGGCCGCCGAATGCGTCGTCCGCGAAGGTGACGAATTCTCTACTCTCGTCCGCCTTGGCCAGGTCGAAACGCTGAAAGAATCCGGCTCGCGGTCGATCGGCGTGCGCGTTTTCTTTGGGCAGCGCGCGGCCAGCACTTATTCGAGTGACTTCTCTGCCAAGGGCCTCGACCTCATGGTGAGCTCCGCGCTCACCCTCGCGAAGATTACCTCCGAAGATCCATTTGGTGGAATCCCCGCAGCCGATCAGCTAGGGCAGCTTTCCGGAGATCTCGATCTGTATCACGAGGACGTCTACTCGCTGGCGGGTGCTGACCGCATCGATTACGCCCGTCGCGCCGAAAAGGCCGCGCTCGATTTCGACCCCCGCATTAAGAACTCTGAAGGTGGATCGTTCGATGCCGCCACCGGCCACAAAGTTCTCGCGAATTCCCACGGATTCGTTGGCGAGTACGCGCGTTCTTACTGTTCGGTGGCCGCTGTGCCAATCGCACAAACGGATGATGGAGCGATGCAGCGCGACTACTGGTATTCGGTCTCGCGCACGTTGAGGAAGCTCGACGCTCCAGAGAAGGTAGGACGGACGGCGGCCGAGCGTACGCTTCGGCGTCTTGGGGCGAAGAAAGTGAAGACTGCCAGGGTTCCGATCGTTTTTGACCCCATGGTGTCCACTTCGATCCTTGAACACATCTTCGAGGGCATTAACGGAGATTCCGTCTACCGTGGCGCATCATTCCTGGCCGGCAAACTCGGCGAAAAGATTGCTGGAGACAACGTCAACGTTATTGACGATGGGACGATTCCTGGTGGATTCGGAACGAGCCCCTTTGATGGCGAAGGAATTCCGACGCGGCGCACGATCGTGATTGAGAATGGAGTTCTTAAGTCGTATCTGCTGAACACCTACACCGCGAAAAAGCTCGGGCTCCAGACGACCGCCAACGCGTCGAGGGGTTTGGCTGGAACCCCAGGCATCGGCCCGGGGAATTATTTCCTGCAGCCGGGAGCAAAGACTCCGAAGGAACTGATTGCTGGAATTAAGGAAGGCCTTTACGTCACAGAATTCCTCGGGCAGGGTGCGAACCTTGTGACGGGAGATTATTCTCGTGGCGCATCCGGTATGTGGATTCAGAACGGCGAGCTGGCCTTCCCGGTGGAAGAGATCACGGTGGCCGGGAATCTGAAAGAGCTGTTTTTCAATATTGCGGAAATCGCGAACGATTTGGAGTTCCGCGGGTCGGTTGCCTGTCCCACAATCCGGATCGAGGGCCTTACGGTAGGCGGCGAATAAGCTCGTGTAGGCCCCCGAAGCGAAGGGAAGGCGAGCGTCGCGAAGTATTGACTTTCGTTGTGGTCTTAATTTTCTGCTCGGCCGTCTTTCACTTTGAAACTTCGGCTGGACGCAAACACGGATGAAATTCGCCAAGATCATCTTCTACGTCGCCTTCGCCTGGGGCATCGTCATTCTCACCCCGCTCTATTTCATGTTCGACATGATTGGCCGGCAGGATCCTCCCGCCATCACCCATCCCGGATTTTTCTATGGATTTGTAGGCGTAGGGTTGGCGTGGCAGATCGCGTTTTTCGTCATCGCGCGCGATCCGGTCCGGCTACGCCCGATCATGATCCCAGCGGTCCTCGAAAAATTCAGCTTCGTTGTAGCGATGATTGTGCTGTACACGCAACATCGCGTTCATCCGTCGGACCTGTTCCTGGTCGCGATCGACGGCCTGCTCGGCGTGCTGTTCCTGGTAGCTTTTATCAGAACTCCAGCCATCGCTAGAGACCGTTAAATTTTCTTCCGCCCATTCGCCGCGAAACGCCCACTCTCTCTGGCACGTCTGTTCTCGAATACGATTTCCCTGTATTCTCCATTTCTTCTGTGCTGAAGGGTTTCTCGCAGAGTGAGAACTGCACTTGCTTCTTGCGCTCAAGGCGCTCCAAGGTTTAGACATTCCTTTTCACCACAGGGAGATCCTATGAATCGCCGCTCTTTTCTGAAGTACACAAACCTAGCAGGAATAGCCGCCGCGCTTCCCTCCGCCAGCTTCGCTGAAAACAATAAGAAACCTGCCACCACTGCGGCCAAAGCATCGTCGCCCAATAGCATTCTTTTGAAGGACTACCGGCCGCGTTCGATTTATAAAGTCCCTGTCACGAAGGTCGAGAAAGCCAAGTACCCGATCATCGACATGCATTCGCATCCCTATGCGAAGACGGACACCGAGGTCACCACGTGGCTCAAAAATATGGATTCGGCCAATGTCGAGAAGACGATGATCTTGACCATGGCGACCGGCAAAGAGTTCGATGATGCTTACGCGAAATATTCAAAGTATCCGGATCGCTTTCAGGTGTGGTGCGGCCTTGACCTCACGGGCTACGACAAGCCTGATTTCGCCGCGCACGCCGTACAGGAACTGGAGCGTTGTCACGAGAAAGGGGCTCGCGGTATCGGCGAAATCCACGACAAGGGTAAGGGTCTGCAATCCGGAAAACTCAAAGCGCCGGGGATGCACCCGGATGACGCGCGCATGGATGCGATTTGGGAGAAGGCCGGCGAGCTGCACATGCCCATCAGCCTTCATGTCGCCGACCCGATCTGGATGTACCAGTCCATGGACAAGCACAATGACGGCTTGATGAACGCCTTTGAATGGCGCCTCGACAACCAACCGAACATCGTGAAGCTTGAAGGCATGGTCGAGATTCTGGAGCATACTGTCGCGCGCCATCGCAAAACGACGTTCGTCGCGTGCCACCTCGCTAACCTCGACTACGATCTGGCGCATCTCGGCGAAGTGTTCGACCGCCATCCAAACCTGCATGCAGACATTTCCGCTAGATACGCGGAGACCGCGCCCATCCCGCGCTTTGCCGCGAAATTCTACGAGAAATATTCGGATCGTCTCGTCTACGGGACCGACATGGGATTCGACCTGAACATGTACCACGTGACTTTCCGCATCCTCGAGTCGCAGGACGAGCACTTCTACGAAACCGAACAGTTCGGGTATCACTGGCCGCTGTACGGCTTCGGACTGAACGACGATATTCTGAAGCGAGTCTATCGGGATAACGCCATCAAACTGCTGGCCTCTCGCTAACCCAAGGATCTTGATCCAGAGCGGGAATACAATAGCGCGCTCGAAAATCGACAACTAAATCCCGACGTCCTACAATCGCCTCATGGATACCCTCGGCCAGCCAACGTCTTCGGTGCAAGAACGCGATTCCAGCCGGATGATTATCATGATCGCGGTTGTGGTCGTCATTGGGATCGGCTTGGCCGCAGCCCTCCTCCTTCGCCAACCGCCCAAAGCGGTGAAGCCTCCCTCGCCCTACATCGCCAAGCTCAAGCTTTCCGATTTCAAAATGAGCGCTGCCGAAAACTTCATCGGAGCGACAGTGAGTTATATCGATGGTTCCGTCGCCAACACCGGCGACAAGACCGTAACTCACATCATGGTGCAGGTGAACTTTGAAGATTCCATGGGCCAGCTTGCCCAGCGGGAAGAACTTCCGTTGCGAGTAGTGCGAACCAATGGAGCCTATCTTGAGCCGGTAGATCTCAACGTGGCTCCGCTTGCTCCGGGCCAGACGATGCCCTTCCGCCTGACCTTCGACAGCATTTCCGCACAGTGGAACCACCAGTATCCCGACCTCTCGATCACCGATGTCACAGTGAAATAGCGATCGATCTTCCTTCATGAAACCTCGTGTCCTTTGTGGTTAAGGATTCTGGGGTTGCAGAAACGAAGGTTGTTCGCTCCGCTACAATTGACCCGTGCCTGAAACGAAACCATTCCGCTTGACGGAGTCTGTTAAAGCCGCGGGTTGAGCGTCCAAGCTGAGTCCGGCGGTGCTGGACACGGTGCTTGGGAAATTAGCCCGGCAACATGACCCTAATGTTCTGGTCGGCTTCGATCACGCCGACGATGCCGGAGTGTACCTGATCGGCCCGGAACAGGCTCTGGTGCAGACGGTGGATTTTTTCACCCCGATCGTGGACGATCCTTATACGTTCGGGCAAATTGCCGCCACCAACTCGCTGAGCGACGTGTATGCGATGGGAGGCAGGCCCCTCACATCGCTTGCGCTCGTTTGTTTCCCCGACAAGGCGGACATCGAGATTCTCGAACGCATCCTGGCTGGCGGACTTTCGAAGATGATGGAAGCGGGATGCACGATCATTGGCGGTCACAGCATCCGCGATGAAGAAACGAAATTCGGATACTCGGTCACGGGGACAATCCATCCGAAAAAGATTTATGCGAACAATGGAGCGAAGCCTGGCGACGGCCTGATCCTTACAAAGGCGTTGGGCACCGGCGTCATCTCGACGGCGATCAAGAAAGGGAAAGCTCAGCAAACCTGGATCGATGCCGCGATCGCATCGATGACCACGCTCAACAAGAATGCCGCAGAGGTAATCACGGGTGACGATCCACAGAGGATTCGCGGGAGAGCCGGCTCAGGCCATCCGGATCAGACTTCTGGCACCGAGCGCGTGACGCCGAGCGGCGGGTTCGCGATCAGTACCATGACTGACATCACGGGCTTCGGATTAATCGGACACGCGAGGGAACTGGCGCTGGCTTCGAATGTATCGATCAGAATCGATGCGAAGAAAGTGCCGATCCTCGAAGGCGCAATCGATTGTGTTCGTGCAGGACATGTGCCCGGAGGTCTGAAAAATAATCGGGACTTCGCCGAATGCATCGTTGACTACGAGCCCGGCATCCCGGAAGACCTTTGCACCGTTCTGTACGATCCGCAGACTGCTGGCGGGCTGCTCGTGTCGACTCCTCATGCGGAAGAGCTGGTGACGGCATTGAATCAACGCGGCGTGGCTGCGGTACGTATCGGCGAGGTGACTTCTGCCGGGAAATGCAGAATCCTCGTGAGAGACTGACCGCCTGTCATTTGCCCTTCGGGCCCTGCTGCACCCTCGCGCGGATTTCGGCATCTATAACGAAGATTTCCGCCAGATTTGTCTGTAAGGAGCCATCATGCAATCCCGTAATCTCGGTCGCAGCGGCCTCAAGGTTTCCGCCCAGGGCCTCGGCTGCATGGGCATGTCTGATTTCTACTCTGGGCGCGACGACGCTGAGTCTGTCGCGACTATCCACCGCGCTCTGGAACTCGGCATCGATTTCCTCGACACCTCGGACGCATACGGACCGCACACCAATGAAGAGCTCGTTGGGCGCGCCATCAAGGGCAAGCGCGATCAGGTTGTGCTCGCCACCAAGTTTGGCATCGTGCGCGATCCGAAAAACCCAGGGGCGCGCGGCGTCAGCGGAAAGCCGGATTACGTCCGGCAATCGTGCGAAGGCAGTCTCCGGCGCCTCGACGTGCAGACGATTGATCTCTACTACCTGCATCGCGTTGACCCCAAGACGCCGATCGAAGAGACCGTAGACGCCATGGCGAAGCTCGTCAAGGAGGGCAAGGTGCGCTATCTCGGACTCTCCGAGGCTGGGCCGGATACTATGCGGCGTGCAGTCAAGATTCATCCGATCGCGGCGTTGCAGACTGAATACTCTCTTTGGACGCGCGATCCGGAGGTGGATGTTCTCGCCACCTGCCGCGAACTCGGAATCGGTTTTGTTGCGTACAGTCCGCTCGGCCGCGGATTTCTCACTGGGCAGTTTCGCCGCTTCGAAGATCTTGCTCCGGACGATTACCGGCGCACCAGTCCGCGCTTTCAAGGCGAGAACTTCCAGAAAAATCTCGACGTGTTGCACAAGGTGGAAGAACTCGCGAAAGAGAAGCACTGCACGCCCTCGCAGTTGGCGCTGGCATGGGTACTCGCGCAAGGCGACGATATCGTGCCGATCCCCGGCACCAAGCGTCGTAAGTATGTGGAAGAGAATGCAGCAGCGGGTGACGTGAAGCTGACGAAAGAAGATCTCGTCAAGATCGATGAAGTGTTCCCGGCCGATGTGGCTGCCGGAGATCGTTATCCCGAGGCCATGATGGCGCTGGTGAACCGCTCATAAACATGTGGCCTCGGATGAAGTCATCCGAGGCCGTTCTCTGATTGACTCCCCGGGTTGAAAACCCTATCCTGAGCTGCGAGCGCGAAGGGCGCCTCCAGTCCGCGGAAAGGGCCGTGCCCACCTTACAGTTTGATGTAGCGCTGGCGTCGCCAGCGCTACCGGCTACGAACCTTCTTTCAGCCTGATTCGTGCGGACTCCAGGCATGCTCTTGAAAGGAGCTTCGTATGTTTCCCAATCCGCAAGACGCCCTTCCAATACCCGCGCATCCGAATTTCGAACAATACAAAAAGCTGGCTAAGGATCTCGCGCAGGCCGCAAACGCTGGCAATCCGGAAGTTCTCCGCGCGTGGGTTGCAAAGTGGATTGAGTCGCTCGTGGAGTTGGCGAATGTCACAATGACTCCTCAACTTCCGGTCGAGACGGATCGCTGGATCGATCAGCTTGTTGAATTCACGCGCCGGGAGAAAGGAGAGTCGAAAAAGCTCGCGCTGACTCAGGCACAATTCGTGTTGGCACGATCGCAAGGATTCGACAGCTGGCCGAAGTTTGCCAGGCATCTCGAGGCGCTGGAGCATGACAATACGGCTGCTTCACATTTCGAGCGCGCCGTCGAAGCCATCGTTAGCGGCGATATCAGTACGCTGGAAGGCTTGCTCCGCGCGCATCCCGACTGCATCCGTGCCCGCTCGACCCGGGAGCATCACGCCACTCTGCTGCACTACGTTTCGGCCAACGGGATTGAAAGCTATCGCCAGAGGACGCCGAAGAACATCGTTGCGATCGCGACATTGCTTCTCGACGCCGGGGCGGACGTCAATGCCACAGCCGACGTCTACGGCGGAGGCGCGAACACGCTGATGCTGACCGCGACGAGCCTTCATCCCGAACAGGCAGGCGTTCAGGAAGCGTTGCTTCACTTGTTGCTGCGGCGTGGCGCTTCTCTCACCCAGACAGACGATCGCGGCATGCACATCGTCAACGCCGCACTCGCCAACGGACGACTCCGCGCCGCGGAGTTTCTCTCGCAGCGTGGAGCACCCGTCGATCTAGAAGCGGCTGCCGGATTGGGATTGATCCATAAGGTTCAAGGCTTCTTCGATGCGAACAGAAATTTGATCCTGCCCGCGACGCGCGCGCAGATGGAGCGAGGCCTCCTGTGGGCCTGCGAATATGGCCGCAACGCAGTAGTGCAGTTTCTGATCAGCTGCGGTGCGAACATTCACACCGACGCAGGAACCGGCATGACCGCCCTCCATTGCGCTGTCGTCGGAGCGCAGTTGGAGACGATCAACCTGCTGCTCGCTCGCGGTGCCAATCTCGAAGCCTTGAATTGCTACGATGGCACCGCCCTGGGCCAGGCGCTGTGGTGCGCCTTCCACAATCATCGACTGGACTTCGTCCCAGTGGTCGATCTGCTTATCAAGGCAGGAGCGAAAGTTCCCGACGGAACGCTGACATGGATCAAGCAACAAAAGGCTTCGCCACAGCTGAAGCAGCGTCTGATCGACCTGCTCGGCTCCCCGAGCTAAACAAAAAAAGGTCGTGGCGTGCCAACCGAAGTTCACCGCGAATATTCGGTTACTTTCTCGTCGACCACCGCAGCCACATACTTTCCTGATTGCAGGTCGCGCACCTGCACGACGCGGTGTCCTTCACGCGCCAGCTTTCCCCAACGACTCGGCTTCTCCGCATTCTGCTCGATCGCCTGATACTCTCTGCCCTCGATCTGAAACTTTACGGTCCGAAATCTCCGGGTACCTGTTCGCGTGACGCGTGACCGGCGATCTGCGAGGACCACCTCCGGGCCGCTCATCATCTGCCCCGCTACGCTGACTAAGATTTCATGATCGATCATTTGACTATGCCAACGCGCGCTGCCTGATGACATCAAACTCCCGCTGAAACCACCTGGCCGGGAGCGACGGCCGCCAGCTCTTCCCGAGCCAGGCGACGACGATAGCGCACGTGCCGCCACCGTGTCATCTCGACAAGCGGCTTCCACACCGGGTTCACGAGATCGTGCTTGATAAGCAGATGCCAGAACCGATTCGAGCGTTTGTACAGATAGGACATCGCAATATATAGCGGCACGGCTTGCCATTGCGTCGGTCGTCGCCTCCAGATTGAGGCATGCGAGAAGAGCCTTTGGTATATCCAGGCATACCCGTGCTCGAGCTCCTCGGGGGTCATATGCTTGGGCTGAAACACCGCATGTCCCGTGTCGTAGCGCGTCCAGTCGCGATGAAGGATTCTTCCTTCCGTCTCCATCTGCCGGAACAGCGGCGTGGCGGGATAAGGCGTAAGTATGTGAAACGTCGCGCACTCAAGCCGGTTTTCTTCAACCCATTGCGCCGTTCGCGCAAAGACATCTTTACGGTCGTGATCGAAACCGAGTACGAACGATCCGTTCACCTGGATGCCATAGTCGTGCATCATTTGGACGCGCCGCGCATAGTCGGACGTTTTCGGCGTCTTCTTGTTGGATTCGGAAAGGTTGCTGTCGGAAAGCGATTCGAAGCCGATGAATACTCCAGTACAACCAGCAAGCGCCATGTTGCGAATCAACGACGGATCGTCCGTGACATCAATGGTGACCGCCGCGCTCCATATTTTGTTCAGTGGCCGCATGGCCTTGCATAGCGCGTGCAGGTAGTCGCGACGCGAGCCCAGGTTGTTGTCGACGAACACCGCGTACGGTTGGTCGTCGGCCTGGAACTCATCCACTACCTGCTGCGGGTCGCGCATACGGTACGGCATACGCAAGCCCTCGGTCGCGAGATAGCAGAATCCACAGCGGTTGTGGCATCCCCGGGTAGCAATGAGGCTCGTTGTAGTAAGAAAGCTGCGCCGCGGAAGGATCGAACGCCGCGGTGCGGGATCCTCACGATAGTCATTCTCGTACGTGGCCACGTAACGCTGTTGAAGATTGCTGGCTTCGACGTCACGTAAAATACGGGGCCACAGTTGCACTCCATCTCCCAGTGCAACCGCGTCCGCATGAGGCGCACATTCATCCGGACACGACAAGACGTGCAATCCGCCGAGGATGACTTTAGATCCGCGCTTCCGGTACCAGTCCGCCAGCAGGAATGCACGCTTCGCGAATGTCAGATGGACGGTGATCCCGACCACCTCTGGCATCGGGCGATACGGCGGGCGACCGTCGAGCAGGTTCTCGTCCCAATAGTCGATATGCCAGTGCTCCGGCGTGGTGGCGGCGAAGCTGGTCAATGCGAGAGTCGGGGTGAGTACGTGCTTGCCAAAGCTGGCGTGAGCATCCTTCGGGTAGAACGGGTTGATCAGGAGCGCATATCGTCGTTGAACTGTAGACACCGTCTCCAGTGGATCAAGAGTGGGTGCATGGAGCATTTCCGTAGGGATCCAGCGTTTTGAGATGATTCCAAGAAACGGCTCGTCGGCGTCAATCATGTGCGCACTTTATAATATAAAGTACTTCGCGTCAAGTATGGCCCGGGCCATAAGCATCGTAACGACTGCGCCGCAGGCATCTGTTAGAGTGCGCGGATAGCAAATGATGCAATCGAATCAATCGCACCCGCGGCCCACCGGAATCACGATCATTGGCCTCATCTTCGTTGCGATCGCAATCTATCTTTGGATTGTCGGAGCGATCCTGTTGTTTTCGCCCGGAACAATTTCCATGATGGCGGGACGACGCTTTATGTATGGGCTGGAACTCGCTGGACCGTACATGGCGCTCCTCATTGGCGCCGGTTATGCCCTGGTAGGGTGGGGACTATTTGGTCTACACAACTGGGCGCGCTGGGCGGTGATTGTGGTACTGGCGCTTGGAGTAGCCTCGCTGGTTCCGAGCATTTCGATGGCGGAGCTTGGCTTACCTGTCTTCTGGTTCGGTCTTCAGATCGCGATTCGCGTCGCCGTGGGATGGTATGTCACACAGGCTCCCGCGGTGCTCGACGCATTCCACGCCAAGGCCTAAAGGCGATCCGTTCGAGCGCAAACTTTTTCGAAATGGCAGGTCGGCTCCTATTCGTGCAGCTCGCGAATCCAGATATTGCGGTAACGAACCGGGTCACCATGATCCTGCAACTGCAGCGGGAGCTTCTCCGCATGCTTCTTGTAGGGGGGCCGCTCGCCGTGCGCCGTCGGTCCGGTCAGTTCGACGTTGTCCTGCACCAGAACTCCGTTGTGCAGAATCGTCATGCGCGCCGGGTGCGTGACCTTGCCGTCGGCGCCGAAGCGTGGCTGATGGAAGATGACGTCGTAGGTCTGCCACTGCGCTGGAGGGCGCGACGCATTCACCAACGGAGGATATTGCCCATAGACCGCCGAGGCCTGGCCATCGGCGTACGTCTTGTTCTGATAGGAATCGAGCACCTGAATTTCGTATAGCCCCATCGGGAACACGCCGCTGTTACCGCGCTCCTGGCTCTCTCCGTGACCCGGCGACGGCTCGGAAAATTCGACGTGAAGCTGGCAATCTCCGAAAGAATCGCGAGTTGAAATGTTACCGGTCTTCGCAGTCGACCTCCATGTAGCCGTTTTCAACCTTCCACTTGGCAGCGTTCCCGTCTTTGTCGACCCAGTGCGAGAGGTCCTTACCGTCGAAGAGAACGACTGCGTCAGATGGAGGACGCCCCGGAGAGTCTTGCGTGCTCGCCGTTCCGGGATCGATGACTGGAGGAGTAGGACGATTGAGGTCGTGAATCTTCCATTTCATAGGAGCCTGGGCAGAACAAAATTGAACCAGCAGCGTGACTATTGCAAGCGACAGTAGATTGCGCATTGAGTATGGCCTCGTCGGCCAACATCATAAACCCTTGCCCCGCCGGTACGGATCAACGGCGTTTAAACCACAAAGGACACGAAGTATCACGAAAGGAGTTTCCCCAGCGGGATGTCCTTCGCGTTACCTCGTGCCCTTTGTGGTCAATGCTCTTAGCGCTTGGTCTTCGACGGCTCTTTCTCTCCCACGCGCCTGCTGACTTCGAAGGCCATCTTGCCGGAGGCTTTGTCGGCATCCACTATGACGTGATCGCCGTGCAGCACCTCGCCGTCGAGGATTTTCATGGCGAGCGGATCCTGGATCAGCTTCTGGATCGCGCGCTTCAATGGGCGCGCTCCGAAGTTTGGATCGTAGCCCTGCGTAAACATCAGGTCCTTCGCAGCGTCCGTGAGTTCCAGCGAGATCTTGCGATCGGCCAGCAGCCGGCGAACGTCTTCGAGGCGGAGCTCGATGATCTTGACCAGCTGTTCCTTGCCGAGCGGATGGAACACAATGATGTCGTCCACGCGGTTCAAGAACTCAGGCTTGAAGTGCGAGTGCAGAAGAGTCTGGACTTGTTGCGCCGCCATCTCGAATTCCGCATCGGAATGAATTCCTTCCGCTTGCAGAAGCTGCGATCCGATGTTCGATGTCATGATGATGATCGTATTCTTGAAATCGACCACGCGCCCCTTGCCATCAGTGAGGCGGCCATCGTCCATCATCTGCAACAGAACGTTGAAAACATCCGGATGTGCCTTTTCGATTTCGTCGAACAGCACAACCGCGTACGGGCGACGACGGACCTGCTCGGTGAGCTGTCCACCTTCTTCGTAGCCGACGTATCCCGGAGGCGCGCCGATCAGGCGTGCGACCGAATGCTTCTCCATGTACTCGGACATGTCGATGCGCAGCATCGCCCGCTCGTCGTCGAACAGAAATTCAGCAAGCGCCCGTGCAAGTTCGGTCTTGCCCACGCCGGTTGGCCCGAGGAAAATGAACGAGCCGATCGGGCGCTTAGGATCGCTCAAACCTGCCCGTGAACGTCGGATCGCGTTAGCAACCCGCTCCAGCGCTGGGTCCTGGCCGATCACGCGCTGGCGCAAACGCTCTTCCATCGTGACCAGCTTTTTGACTTCGCCTTCGAGCATCTTGGAAACGGGAATTCCAGTCCACTTGGAGACAATGCCGGCGACGTCTTCCTCGTCGACCTCTTCCTTCAGCATGCGGACGCCGCTCTGCGATTCCATCTGCTTGCTCAGCTTGGCAAGTTCCTGCTCAGCCTGGGGAATCTTTCCGTAGCGGATCTCCGCCACGCGCTCGTTATTGCCTTTGCGCAGCTCGGCCTGCTCGTCAATCTTGAGTTTCTCGATCTGCTCTTTCAGGGCACGGACGCGCGCGATAAGGTCTTTTTCTTTTTTCCAATTTGCCTTTAAGCGTATTGGCCTTCTCGCGGATCTCAGCAAGTTCTTTTTCGATGACCCCCAGGCGCTCGCGCGAGTTGGCGTCATCCTCCTTCTTCAGCGCCTGCTTCTCGATTTCGAGCTGCGTAGCTTTTCGCTCAAGTTGATCGATGTCGGTCGGCAGCGAGTCGATCTGAATGCGCAGCGATGCCGCCGCTTCATCGATCAAATCAATGGCCTTGTCCGGCAGGAACCGGTCGGAGATGTATCGGTGCGATAGCGTCGCGGCCGCAACGATTGCAGAATCTTTGATCCGGACGCCGTGATGTACCTCATATTTCTCTTTCAGGCCGCGGAGAATCGAGATCGTATCTTCGACGTTTGGCTCGCCTACGAAGACGATCTGGAAGCGACGTTCCAGCGCCGCATCTTTCTCAATGTACTTGCGGTATTCGTTCAGCGTGGTCGCGCCGATCGCACGCAAGTTCGCCACGAGCGAGCGCGGGCTTCAACATGTTGGAAGCGTCGATCGCGCCTTCTGCGGCTCCCGCTCCAACCAGCGTATGCAGTTCGTCGATGAACAAGACGACCTGTCCCTGGGAGTCTTCAATCTCCTTGAGAACGGCCTTCAACCGGTCTTCGAATTCGCCGCGATACTTGGCTCCGGCTAACATCGCTCCCAAGTCGAGAGCGACGACACGCTTATTCTTCAGAACTTCAGGCACGTCGCCGGAGATGATGCGCTGCGCCAGCCCTTCCACGATCGCAGTCTTGCCGACACCAGGTTCGCCGATCAACACGGGATTGTTCTTGGTGCGGCGTGACAGAACCTGCACTACTCGGCGGATTTCTTCGTCTCGCCCGATGACGGGATCGAGCTTGCCCCGGCGAGCCTGTTCGGTCAGGTCGCGGGCATAACGCTCAAGCGCCTGATACTTCGCTTCGGGATTCTGGTCCGTTACTTTCTGCGATCCACGAACGACGGTCAAGGCCTTTAGGATTGCGTCATACGTCGCGCCGTGGCGCGAGAGAATCTGTTGAGCGATGTCGCGCTTCAGATGCGTGACCGCCAGCAGCAGGTGCTCGGTCGAAACGTACTCGTCCTTGAAATTCGACGCTTCCTTGAAAGCCTGCTCCAGAATCCCGCTCGCCTCATTTGACAGACTCGCCTGGGCCGCCTGGCCTGAGACCTTGGGGAGCTTCTCAAGCTCGCGATAGACCTCGCTCAATACGGCTTGCGGCCCGATGCCGATCTTTTCGAGTACGGGCGGGACGATGCCCTCTTTATCTTCGAGGAGCGCGGCGAGCAAATGGAGTGGCTGCAACTCGGGATTGCCGTGCTCGGAGGCGAGTTCGTTCGCTCGCTGCACGGCTTCCTGCGCTTTTACTGTAAACTTGTCCCAACGGATTGGCATGGTGGTTCCTCTTTGGTTTTCTATTCTTATTCTCAACGAAATGAAGGATGTTTGCGATACGGCGAAATACAGAGGTCCTTCACTTTGTCCTTCAGGATGAAAACAAAAGGGAGGCGGTCACCTCTGCCGCCTCCCATTCAGGGGCTAAAGCCCGCATTTGTTTTCGCCTGATCTCGGCGCTGAAGCACCACTCTTTCACGATTAGGCGGCTTTGCCGGGGCCTTTGCCTTCCAGAGTCTTCTCGGTGGCGTTGCTACTGCCGATATTGACTTTGATCTGCTTGGGTTTCGCTTCGGCCTTCTTGGGCAAGCTGACCTTCAGGACGCCCTTGTCGTAGTCCGCCGAGACCTTCTCGGTGTCCACGGTGCTGGGCAGGGTGAAGTTGCGAGTGAAGCTGCCATACTGACGCTCCACGCGGCGATAATTCTCTTCCTTCTCTTCCTTTTCGATCTTGCGCTCGCCGTGCACGGTCAGGGTGTTGTTCTCAACGCGGATGTCGATGTCTTTCTCGTCAATCCCGGGCACTTCGATCTTCAGACGAGATTTTGTGCTCGTCTTCGTAGACGTCGACGGCCGGGGCGAAGCTCGACGTGGTCAAAGCGTCTTCCTGGCCTGAGCCGCTGTAGGAATCGCGAAACACGCGGTTAATGCGGTCCTGCAGGGTGGCAAATTCACGGAATGGCTCGAAACGGGTCAGAACGGTCATGGCTATATATCCTCCAGAAATTTGATTGAATCGGAATTTATTAGGACCGATCGACTTCGCGTCGTCTTCGGTCTCTAGCTATTAGACGCTGCTCGTTACGCAAAAGAATCATAAAATGTGAGTGAGTTATTGTCAATAACTATGATCATGTTGTGTTTTCATTAACTTACGGTCCCAATCACGCACTTCAGGTAGCTGGTTTCGGGGACATTGAGCAGGACGGGTGGTCTTTTCCCTGCCCTCGGACCTCGAGCAGCCGCATCGTCCGACAGGAATCGACGCAAGCACTACCCAGCATTTCGAGGAAGCTCACCTCGCTGACATGGTAGGAGCACGAGCAGGTGACGAGCATACCTCCGGGCCGCAACATCTTCAGGGCTCGGAGATTGAGTTCCTTATATCCTCGCAATGCCGCATCCAGATCGCGTTTGCCCTTAGCAAAGGCTGGGGGATCCAGGACGATTGTGTCGTACCGGCGATTGGCGGCTGAGTAGTCCTTCAGCAGATCGAAGGCATTGGCCTCGATCCATTCGATGTCGCGGCCATTCAGGGTGGCATTCTGGTCCGCTACTTCGAGCGCCGGGCGGGAGCTGTCGATGCCAGTCACTCGGGAGCATGACTTGGCCAGGTGGAGTGCAAAGCCTCCCTGGTAACAGAAGACGTCGAGGGCGTCTCCCTTTGCGTACGAGGCAGCGGAGGCATAATTCTCCCGCTGGTCGAGGAATGCGCCGGTCTTTTGTCCTTCGAGAGCGTCGAAGTGAAACTGTACCGAGTTCATCGCGAATGTGGTGGAGGTACGAGTTCCCTCAAGCAGTCGCGATTCGCTGGCGGGAAGTGTCTCGAGTTCTCGTACGCGAGGATCAACACGTTCGAAGATCGACGCGGGCTTCAGCTCGGCGGCGAGTTGCGAGACGATCGCGTCGCGGATGTACAGGCGCGTATCCATCGCTTGCGTCAGGATCTGAACCGAGAGGATGTCGTTGTAGCGATCGACGATGAGTCCGGGAAGGAAGTCAGCTTCGCTGAAGATCAGCCGGTAGGCATTGGTGTCGCGCACCAACGGTTGCGGTATGCGACGGCTTCGGAGACCCGCTTTCGGATCAGCGCCGGAAGATCGCTCACCGGATCTGGCGAAATAAGACGAATGGCAATTTGCGAAGAGCTGGAGTAGAGAGCCGACCCGAAAGGCTTTCCGCGATGGTCGGCCACTGTGACAAGAGCGCCAGCCGGGACTTGATCGGCGGACTCGACATCGGAACGGTAGACCCAGACGTGACCGGACTTTAAACGAGAAATGCCTCGAGTCAGAGACCTTAACCTCGGGAAGCGAACTTGGGGGCATGCTGCCATGTTAAATGGTGGGCTGGATGCAATGTGGCAGCTACTTATCTCGTTGCAGCTCGCGGTACGCTTCGCTTTTAGATACTCCTCGTTCCTTCGCAACCCGTTTCAGCGCGGCTTTCTCGTCGATATTCTCGCTCGACATAAGCTGTTGGACGCGTTCACGCACGCTGGCGCGGCTCGTCCCCTGCGACTTCTCTTCCGTGTTGTCTTCAGCTTTCGCAATCAGCAGCGTGATTTCGCCTTTCACGGTCTCGCGTTGCTTAAGGTTAGCGAGTACATCGCCAGCACGGCCGCGCAGAAACTCTTCATGCACCTTTGTTAGCTCACGCGCGACCACGACGTGCCGGGATTCACCGAGAATCTCAGCGATATCCAACAGAGCTTCCACAATACGATGTGGCGCCTCGTAGAATGCCTGCGTCTCCTGTTATCCTTGATCTTCTCCAGACGTTGCGCGCCGCTCGCCACGTTTTGCCGGAAGAAATCCGTGAAAGCAAAAACTTTCGGATGGAAGGCCGCTAGCGACCAACGCAGATACGAATGCCGACGCGCCAGGCACCGGAATCACGGGCAAGTGATGCCGGATCGCCAGGGTAACCAGCCGATAGCCGGGGTCTGAGATCGCGGGCATCCCGGCATCGGTGACCAGCGCAACGCTCGCGCCTTCCTGCATCTCTTTCACGAGTTCCGCCGAACGGGTCATCTCGTTGTGTTCGTGGTAGCTGGTGGTCCGGGTTGAGATCGCGTAGTGGTTCAACAGCTTCTGAGTCTGGCGGGTGTCCTCGCAGGCGATGATGTCGACTTCTTTCAAAATGCGCAGCGCGCGCAGCGTAATGTCTTCGAGATTGCCGATGGGCGTTGCCACCAGGTAGAGTGCCGGCACTCTCAAAGCATCGCTCATGGGCGAAGTCTATCACCCAGTTTTTCAGGTATAAGGTCCGGCAGGGAGATGCGGCCGAAGTCTCGAAGCGAAAAAAAGGCCCCGGATCGAGGGAACCGGGGTCGGAGATTTACCGCTTGCCCTAATTCAAAAGCGAACTAAGTCTACTCAGGAGAAAAGAAACTACCAGACCTAATACTCTATTTCTTTGCAGCCTCTTCTCTTGCGCTGCGGGAGCGTAATAGTTGCTTCAAACTGATCTAAAGTAAACCGCAGGAGTTTGCATGACGGCCTCCAATTTTCGCAAGATCGCGCTCTCATTCCCCGAGACCGAAGAGCGGCAACACATGGACCATCCCGATTTTCGGGTAGCCGGAAAGATTTTCGCCACGCTAGGTTATCCCGACAAAACGCGAGGCATGGTCAAACTGTCGCCGGAAGATCAGCATAACTTTTCGCAGGAATATCCCAAAGCTTTCGTCCCTGTGAAAGGCACGTGGGGACGCCGTGGAGCGACCAGCGTTCATCTGAAGTCGGTAAGAAAAGAGACCATGCAGCAGGCTTTGCAGGCGGCGTGGCGCAAAACCGCGCCCAAATGGTTGCTCTCGAGGTCTCCCAGAGACGCTGAGGCGATACAGCGGAAGTCCTCGCGATAGTCGCCCCGCAAATTGACGGGCGCAGCAATCGCCCCTAGAATCAATAAGAACCTTAGAAGTTACCAACCGTCTCAACCCATGCCACTTTACGAATATCTCTGCAAAAAGTGCGGCCATCGTTTCGAAAAAATCGTTAAGTTTTCCGATAAGCCACTCAAGAAATGTCCCGAGTGCGGCGGAGTCGTCGAGCAGGTAATCTCTGCCCCCGCCGTGCAGTTCAAGGGCTCAGGCTGGTACGTTACTGACTACGCTAAGAAGTCCAACAGTCCCGGCAGTAGCGGCGGCGACAGCTCGAGCAAAGACTCGAAAGATTCCAAGGACTCGAAGGAATCGAAGAAGGAAGACAAGAAATCGGACTCTTCTTCAAAAGAGAGCAGCAAGAAGACTGAGAAGTCCGAAAAGTCCTCGAAGTAATCGCTGCCTCGTGCAGAGAACAGCGGGCTCCTCGCAGCTCCGTCCTCCTTGCCGTTAAGCTATTTCAGTTCTCGCTCGAAATGCTCCTCGATCATGGTGAATAAGTGCACCCGCGCATCCTTTCCCGAGATGCTGTGGGTTTTGTTGGGGTAGATCATCAGCCGGAATTGCTTGCCGGCGTTGATCAGTGCGTTGATCATCTGGATGCTGTTTTGAAAGTGGACATTGTCGTCACTCGTGCCGTGCACCAGCAGCAGAGCACCGTGTAACTTGTCGGCTGACTTCGTGACGTCGGATTGCTCGTAGCCTTCCTTGTCGTCTTTCAGCAACCCCATGTACCGCTCGGTGTAGATCGAGTCGTAGTTGATCTGGTTCGTCACAGGCGCGACTGCTACTCCCGCGCGGAAGCGCTCGGAGTGCGTCATGGCATATAGCGTCATTGATCCGCCGTTGGACCATCCCCAAATTGCTATGCGGTCTTTGTCGAGTTGCGGATATTGCGCTAGCAGCTGATCGAGCGCCGTGAGCTGGTCTTTAAGTTCGATTCCGCCAAATTCATGACGGAGCGCGGTCTGAAACTTGCGGTCGCGTCCCGGAGTTCCACGGTTGTCGACTGCAAAAACCGCGAATCCCTTGCGCGCCAGGATTTCATCGAAGGCATTAGGAACACCCTTCACCACCATCTGTGCCGCGGGGCCTCCGTAGATATTTATGATGACCGGAATTTTTCCGCCACCGGCGTTGTCGGGCGGCAACAATAAGCGGCCATAAAGGACGGTTCCATCGTCGGCCTTGAAATCCAGAAATTTGGGGGAGCGCAAGCCATAGTCCGCAATCTCGTCCCGCGCCTTCCAAACGTCGTGACACGACCCGCCAACCGCGCAAAGGGTTGTTCTCGCAGCGGATTGAGGACCGGAATACGTGTGTGAGTAGTGCTTCCCGTCATCGCTGAAATTGGCGGAGTGTTGCCCCTCTTCCGTCGTCATCGCCTTCAGCCCGGATCCATCGAGCTGCACCGAATATAGATGCGTCTGCCGCGGATCGTCTTTGTTCGTGGAGAGAAAGACGGTGCCTGAAGCCTCATCCGCGCCTTCGATTCCAAGCACCTGAAAATCGCCCTGCTCCAGTTGCCTTTCCAGCTTGGCGTCGGCGTTCATGGGATTTTGCTTATCGAAGCTGTAGAGGTAAACGTGCATGTTGCCGTCGCGCCAGCTCGGCCACAGAAACTGTGGCTTCGATTTGAAGAAGTGAACTTCGAGATGTTCAAAGTCGATCCACGCCCCAGGAGTCGACTCGCTCAGCACCAGCCGCGATTTGCCGGACTTGGAATCCACGAAGTACAAGTCGAGCTTGTCTTCCGTGCGATTCAGCACCTCCACCCACATCACTCCTTCGCTCACCCAGCCGAATCTCGGAATGTAGGTATCTTCGTCGCTGGTCAGCGACACCCACCGCACCTTCCCTTTGTCCGCGTCGACAACCCCGAGCTTCACCACGGGGTTCGGATCGCCGACTTTCGGATACTTCTCCTGGTCGACGACAGGATGCGTGGGCATCCAGTCCGTGATGGGATAGGTCGGAACTTTGCTCTCGTCCATGTGGAGAAAGGCGATCTGCTTGCCGTCCGGAGACCAGAAATAGTTGCTCCGCACGCCGAGCTCTTCGGCGTAGACCCAGTCTATGTCGCCATTCAGAAGGTCATCGCCGGTGTCGTGAGTCAGCTGCTTCTCGTCCTTTCCCGAGATCGGGCGGACGTACAGATTGTGCTTGCGCACATAGGCAACGTGATTCCCATCCGGGGAGAATTTCGGATCGCCGCTCGGATCACTGGCGGACGTGAACTGCACCGCCGTCTCAGATGTCAGGTCATAGAACCAGAGCTGGCCCTGCGAATCGAACATGAGATGTTTCGAGTCAGGAGCCCATAGGTAGGCCGCTACGTGATATCGGGTGAGCCGTTCTTTCTCCCGCTCATTCTTGACCTTGTTGACGTCGGTGTCGAGCGACGCGAGCTTGGCGGCGCTAACCAGTATCTTCTTTTCGCCCGTGGCGGCGTCCACGTACCAGAGTTCGCCTTTCTCGCCCTTGTCGTCACGTTGTACGAACGACAATTTTGTCCCGTCGGGACTCCATTCCGCGGTCTCGGGACCCCGCCCTGTAAGCCCACCGGGCTGAAATATTTCGTCGACGGTCAATGGTTTGGTAGGAGTGGTCTGCGCTTCGGACTTGTAGAAAATAGAACTGGAGAGCACAAGCACAACAAGGCACGACAGCGGAGCGAGCTTTCTCACAGATCGACCTCACAGGAGAGGGATGACAGCGGACCCAGAAGCGAACGAACGAGTGTACACCGCACGAGGCTTGAACTGCACGGAGGTGAAATTGGCGTTCCGGCGATCCAGGGCTACGCTCCGGAGAATCGAATATCCGCGTAAAATCGGGCTTCCGCGCGTGTTAGAATCGAACCAGCCGGATGCTCCCCGAAATAGAAAACCTGCTGAAATTACAGGATACGGACAAGGAAATCCGCCGTCTCCAGGACGAAGTTGCCGAACTTCCGAAGCGCGTCTCCGCGATTGAGCAAAAGCTTGCGGGCACCAAGGCGCAATTGGACAAGGCCCAGACAGCTGTGAAGGCCGATGAGGCCAACCGTCGCAAGTTCGATACCGCGATCAACGACCTCCGCGGCAAAATTTCAAAATATCGCGACCAGTCGCTCGACGTAAAAACCAACGATCAGTACAAAGCCTTGCTGCACGAGATCCAGTTTGCGGAAAAAGAAATCGCCGCGAATGAAGACAAGATCCTTGAACTCATGGTGAATGCAGACGCGCGCGACAAGGAAGTGAAGGCTGCGCAACTCGAGTTGAAAGCAGAGACAGCCGAGATCGAGCAAGAGAAAGAGCAAGCACGCCAAAAGACGGCGGAAGACGAGAAGCTTTTGTCCGAGTGGCGAGCCAAGCGCGACCAGCTTCGCGGCGGCGTACGCGAAGATCTGTTACGGCACTACGAGCGCGTTTCCAAATTCCGTGGAAGCGGCATCTCCGAAGTTCGCGATCACAAATGCATGGCCTGCCAGGTCATGCTGCGCCCGCAGACTTACAATGACGTCCGGTCCGGCAAAGAGACGGTCGTTTGCGACTCCTGCCAGCGCATCTTATATTTCAATCCCAAAGACGAGCTGGTGGACCAGAAGCCGGGGTCGAATCGCGCGAAGCGCCATCACCCGAAGATCGACGCATCACAAGCGTGGTATCACCGTCCCGAATTCTTGGCTATGGGTGAAGTTTTTCTCTGCCTGACGAACTCGCGTGGACAAGCCAGCCGTCGCATTTACGACGTGCATACCGGCCGTCAGATCGGTGACATTCTGGTTCGCGAGGGCGATTTCCGGCAAGCATTTCCCGAGGACATCACCGGCGCAACGCGCTTGAACGGGAATTGGAGTGAAGACGAACTCGACGGTTTCGGCGATGAGCTTCCGATGGTAATTCTCGATGCGCTGAACTCTGACCTTGATCTAGCGCGTCACGAAGCAGCATCCGGCTCCCATGCCAAGACCGCCGTACCCGCTCCAACTGAACAAGCCGCCAGCTAGCGCCCCTGGTTATAGAACCGAATAGTAGACGCGGACACTTTTGTCCGAACTCTATCCAGGTCGGACTCTTTAACCCTGAGCAGCTATTTCCCAGCAAGCTCTTTTTTTACCAGATCGCTTACGGTCTTTCCGTCGACGCGCATTCCCGCGGCATTGAATTTCGCCATCGCATTCTTCATGACCGTGCCCATATCTTTCATTCCGGGTGAGCCCATCTCGGCGATGGTAGTCTTGACTCCGGCTGCGATGTCGTCGTCGCTCGCTGCTTTCGGCAGGTAAGATTCGATCACTACGATCTCGGCCGCTTCCTTGTCCGCCATTTCCTGGCGGCCCCCCTTGGTGAACTGCTCGACCGACTCTTTCCGCTGCTTAATCAGCGTCGCGAGCACCGCCTGCGATTCTTTGTCATCGAGGGGCGACATCTTTTCGACTGTCTTTAGTTGCAAAGCGCTCTTCACCATGCGAAGCGTCGACAACCGCGCTTCTTCCTTGGCTTTCATCGCGGTGACAATGTCTTTCTGAATCTGATCGACTAGAGGCATGAGCTGATTATAGACGGCACTCGATGGGCTGTAATGACCTCACCAATATCGAACGATTTCCCTGACTCAATTCCGGCTTTGCTGCATCTGATGCTCTGGAGGCATCACCATGGGAAAAGTAGCCATCTGGGCTCAGCTCGAAGCTAAGCCAGGAAAAGAAAAAGAACTCGAAGACTTCCTGAAGTCCGCCCAACCTTTGGCGGAGCGCGAAACCGGCACCGTGACGTGGTATGCGATCAAGATGGGTCCTGGAAAGTATGGAATCTTCGATACATTCAACGACGAAAACGGCCGCAACGCTCACCTGAACGGAGAGATCGCCAAAGCATTGTTCGCCAAGGCCGACGAACTGCTAGCGTCACCTCCGAAAATTGACAAGCCCGAAGTGCTTGCATCGAAGACTGCGCGCTGACTTGTTCCGCTTGTAAGCTGCCCTCGTAGAAAATCGCGTAACCGACAGGTTGAATCCGTCCCACCCTGTTGCAAAATCTTGCGACATGGGTGGGCGTTTCATTTCTTGCAGGATCGTTTATCCCCGCCATCGATGCGCTGATCGTGCGCAATTCCTATAAACTATTGGCTCATCTTAGTCCTGAGGATTGCCTTCATGCTGCACAAAAATCGCCTTTTTACTCCCGGGCCAACGCCTCTGCTGCCTGCAGCTCAGGCCGCCATGGCGGCGTTCACCGCACATCATCGCACTGCTGATTTCAAGGCGCTGTTTCAACGTGTCCTTGCGGACATGAAGGAATTCGTCGGAACCAGCAACGACGTTCTGGTGCTGGCCTCGTCCGGCACGGGTGTGATGGAAGCGTCGGTTTCCAATCTCACTTCGCCCGGCGACAAAGTCCTGGTGCTGACCGCTGGAAAATTCGGCGAACGCTGGACCGGCCTCGCGAAAGCCTTCGGCTGCAATGTGGATGTATTGAGTGTGCCGTACGGAACGACTTTTTCACTGGACGAGGTTCGCAGCCGCATCACTCCGGATGTGCGAGCGGTGTACGTGCAGGCGACCGAGAGTTCTACCGGGGCCCGGCACGATGTCCAAGGCATCGCGAAAATTGTGCGCGCCCAGGGCGATGACGCCTTGCTAGTGGTGGACGCGATCACTGGCCTCGGCACAACTCATCTCGATGTGGATGGCTGGGGCATTGACGTCATCATTGGCGGATCGCAGAAAGCCCTGATGATGCCTCCCGGCCTGGGATATTGTGCCGTTAGCGAGCGTGCCTGGAAGCGCATGGAGACTACGACTTCGCCGCGCTTTTACTTCGATCTTCGAAAAGAGAGGAAGTCCGCGGCTAAGGGGGAAACGGCCTATACGCCGGCCACGTCGCTCTTTGCGGCGCTTGGTGCCGCGCTCGAGTTCGTGCGGAGCATGGGAAAGGGTGATCTTGCAAAAGGGCGCGAAGAACTCGTCAACAACGCCGAGCAGTGTGCGGAGATGACACGTGCCGGAGCCAAGGCGCTTGGCCTCAAGTTGTATGCATCCGCCCCGGCCGCCGCCCTGACCGCGATTAGTGCCCCGGATGGAGTCGACTCCAGCAAGATTGTGAAAGAGTTCCGCGAATCGTTCGATGCGGTGGTGGCGAACGGACAAGGCGAGATGAAGGGCAAGCTGTTTCGCATCGCCCATATTGGGTATTACGACTATCTGGATACGGTCGGAATCCTTGGGGCGCTGGAGCATGTGCTCGCTCGCGTGACCGACAAGAATATCGAATACGGAGCGGCGGTTCGGGCAGCACAGCAAGTGTATGCACGCAGCACCGAGGCGGCCGTGTCTGCTCGGTAGAGCCGCCTGGAATCTGGCCGGAAGAGACGTAGAAGCACGCCGACTTCACCCTTCCAAGCGCCAGCTAAGTTCCCCCGGATGGCCCGACGCTGCCATCCACGAACGGATTTCGCTTCAAGCGTTTTTCGAGACGAAACGTTTTAGCTGTGACTTTCACATTCATTGAAGTGACTCAGGAGGAACTTTTGAAACTGCGGTCGGTGTTGGCAATTGCGGCGGTGAGCGTGGTGACGGCGGGTACGAGCCGGGCCGATTTCAAGTACACACAGCAAAGCAAGATAACCGGAGGCGCGCTGGCTGGCGTCACGAAGTCGTTGGGAGTTTTCAGCAAGGCCGCGCGGCAGGCCAATGAGCCTCAGAACTCGACCACCATGGTGCACGGCAATCGCTTGCGCACCGAGCACTCGACGGGTGAAGTTGAGATTGTCGATCTCGACGGGCGCCGCATTGTTCATATCGATCCTGCGAAGAAAACCTACTCCGTGATTACCTTCGATCAAATGAAGCAGCAGATCGAACAGGCTCAGGCGAAAGCGAAGGAGGAGCAGACGAAATCTGTTCCCAAGAAAGACGACAAGCAAAGCGTGACGATGGTACCGAAATTTGACATGCACGCTACAGGTCAAACCGGCACCGTTATGAATCTTCCGGTCAAAGAAGTAAAAATGCGCGTCGACATGCTGTTTCAGTCGACCGACCCGAAGACGGAAGCCGATCTTGAGAAATCTAATTCCTCCATGTGGATGACGGGAGACTCGTGGTATGGGACGATCCCTGGCTACGAAGAGGTTCGGCAGTTCTACGTGAAGCTGGCGAAGGAAATAAATTGGCTGCCAGGCTCCATGGGGATGTCGAATGCGCAGATGGGCGAGGCCGCTGCAGAGTTCCGCAAGAACGCGATCAAAATGGACGGAATGCCGCTGCTGCAATTCACCAGCTTCGGATTGGCCTCTAACGGTCAGACCGGACAAACTGCGGGACAGGATTCCGCCGGTCAACCGGCACAGAATCAGAATTCCTCGAACGACAGCACGCCCACCAGCCCGAAAGATGCGATCGCGAAGGGCATCGGCGGTCTGTTCGGCAAGAAGAAAGAGAAACAGCAGCAGCAGAACGAGGCCGCGAAAGATCCCAACGCTATCCCTGCACCGGCTCCAGTCCCCGGTTCGATGATGGACATGAAGACTGAGGTCCTCTCTTACTCCAAAGAGAGTCTGGATGCGAGCTTGTTTGAAATTCCGGCCGGCTATACGCAAGTGCAGCAGACTGACACCAACTCTGCTAACTCCAAATAGAATCATCTCGAGAATCAAAAGGCCGGCAGCGTGAATGCCGGCCTTTCATTCAAGAAGGGCCACCCATAGTGAAGATTATTGTCGCGGAAAAAATCTCGGCGTCAGCCGTGGCCCAATTGCAGGAGCCCGGCTGGAACGTCTTAACGCATGATCAGCTCGATGGGAAATTGCCGGAGCATCTCGAATCGGCCGATGCGCTGATCGTCCGCTCCGCGGTACAGGCCGATGCCAAACTACTCGAGCACGCCCACAAGCTTCGCGTGATCGGCCGGGCCGGAGTTGGCGTGGACAACATCGATCTCGATGCCGCCACGCACAAAGGCATCGCCGTAATGAATACGCCCGGGGCCAACGCCGTAGCGGTCGCGGAGCAGACTCTCGCCATGATGCTGGCCATGGCTCGTCATCTATGCCGTGCGGATGCTCTCATGCACGCAGGCAAGTGGGAGAAGAAGTCGCTTCAAGGCACCGAACTGCGCGGCAAGACGCTGGGTATCGTTGGCTTGGGGCGGATCGGAATGGAAGTGGCACGTCGCGCGCGCGCGTTCGGCATGGAGTTGATGGGACACGATCCTTTCGTGTCCGTCGCCATCGCAAAGGATCAAGGAATTCGGCTGGCAAGTCTTGAGGATGTGTACTCAGCCGCAGATTACATCACGCTGCATGTTGGGCTGACTCCTCAGACGACAGGCATGATCAACCAGGCTTCCATTGCGAAGATGAAGAAGGGCGTGCGGCTCGTCAATTGTGCTCGCGGCGAATTGGTGAACGAGTGCGATCTGGCCAGCGCGCTTCAGGAGGGACACGTTGCAGGCGCAGCACTCGACGTTTTCATCGAAGAACCGCTGAAGAACTCGCCACTCACCGCGTTGTCGAATGTCGTTCTTACCCCGCACGTTGGAGGATCGACATTCGAGGCGCAGGAGGCTGTCGGCGTGCAGATCGCGTGCCAGGTGAAGGAATTCCTGAAGCATGGCGTAATCCAGAACGCCGTAAATGTGCCGTCCGTTTCCGCGGAGGAGTATGCGGTGATGCAGCCTTACATCGTTCTCGCGGAACGTATGGGCGCATTTCTCGCTCATGTCTCGGAAGGCTCGCTCGAGGAGATCTCCATCCGCTACAGCGGCCACATCGGCGAGTGGAAGACCGACTTGATTCGCAACGCCGCCATCAAAGGGATTTTGAATCAGGCGCTGGAGGAGAAGGCGAACCTGGTGAATGCCGCGACCATCGCGAACGAGCGCGGGTTGAAAGTTTTCGAATCGCACAAAGAGAAAAGCTCCGGCGGCTCAGGCAGCGTTCTTTCAATCTTTGTCAAGAGTTCGGCCGAGGAACACATGGCCAAGGGAGCCGTGCTGCATGGAGAGGCTCCGCGGCTACTGGGCGTGGATGGGATCGACGTGGAAGCGCCACTGGAGCGCAACCTCATCTACATGCGCAATCGCGACGTACCAGGCGTGATTGGGAAAGTGGGCACTATCTTGGGTGAGGAATCGATCAATATCGCTGATTTTTCGCTCGGACGCAGGAGCGCTGACACGCAGGAACAAGGGCGGGAAGCGATAGCGGTCGTGCACGTCGACGTTTGCGTCCCCGACGCAGTGTTAGCCAGGTTGAAGGAGATTCCCGCAGTGCAGACCGCAAAGGCAGTTCGCCTGTTCTAGCGGCGAACTACGATTGAAGCTCGTCGCGCCGCAGCTTGCGGCTCTCGGCCAGCAGCGCCATCGAGTGCATAAGGTTCTGGAGCGTCACAATGCCGACCAGGCGTTGATCTTCCACGATCGGGATAATGCTTGAGCTTCGCGCAGTGAGCTTGCGGAAGGCCGAACTCAGCGAATCGTGCCGGACTGACACATCAAAGATCTTGTTCATCACCGCTTGCACGTAGCCATTCCCCTCGGCGCGCAATGCGTCGAGTATCCGACCCTTCGAGATCACGCCCACCATATCGCTGCCCCGCACGACCGGAAAATCATCTTGCAGCGAATGCACCGCTTTTTCCAGCGCATCTTCCAGCGTATCTGCGGGGGAAAGCGTGGCAAAATCCGTGAGCATCACCTCGTCGAGGCGAACGTTGTCGAGGACGGATTGAAAAACCAGAGCGCGTTCTTCCAGCTGAGCCGCTGAAAAAACAATCACTCCTACCATCGTCAGCCAGCTGTCGCTGAACAGTCCCGCGAAAACCAGGACCAGCGAAATCGCGGTACTGATTGAGACCGCTCGGCGTGTTGCGGACGAAATATCGGTCCTGCGCGAAAACAATGCTCTCACGATGCGTCCCCCATCAAGGGGATAAGCTGGCATCATGTTCAAAATCGCAATATATAGGTTGGCCCAAACCACGCTCTTCGCCAGCTGCGACGCTTGCAGCAGTGGCCACTTCCAAAGATCGATTCCCTTGCCGCTGGCCGATATAACAGCCACAGAGATGCCTGCCAGCGCAAGGTTCATCAGCGGTCCCACAACAGCCAGCCAGATTTCACGCTTCCAGAAGAGAGCCGCGGGCTGTTTTTCGAGGCGGGGCTCTTCGTAGAGCGCGACGCCGGAGATCGGCAGAAGAATGACGGCCTTGGGTATTAAGCCTACTCGACGCGAAGCAAGCATATGGGCCGCTTCATGAGCACCCACACATGCCAGGATGATGGCGCACAACGCCAGATCACGCGGGCCGTTCGCCGATCCTTTTGCCGCGTACTCCGTCCAGAAAACGAACATCGGCAATATCAGAAATGTGAGGTGCACACGCACATCGACGCCGAACAGTCGTCCAACCGGGATGGACCAGCTTCGCATAACGGATTCGCTGCTTTTATTCTACATGCATAGATATAGTGATTGCGGCATCCAAGGACCAGAGGGACATGCGAGTGATTGCAGGAAAATATCGGAGTCGACCCTTGTCTTCGTTGCGCGGTATGGATATACGGCCCACTTCGGATCGTTTGCGCGAGACGCTGTTCAATGTGCTGACGGCCGGCAATCCGGCGGCTCTCGAACAGAGTGTCTGGCTCGACCTGTTCGCCGGAACCGGAGCGATCGGCATCGAGGCTTTGAGCCGTGGCGCAAAGGAAGTGCATTTCGTCGAAAGCTCGCCGTCGGCTGCGAAAATGATCCGCACCAACCTGCAGAGCCTCGGGATAAAGGACGGTTTCGACATCCTGGAAGAAGATCTCCCGAGGGCATTCTGGCGTATGGAGAGGCAGCGTGTGGCTGCCGACGTTGCCTTTATCGATCCTCCCTACCGGATGAAAGAGGTCTACGCGAAGACTCTTAGCGCCCTTGCCGACTCTTCTTTGATATGGGCAATGTCGGTGGTGATTGTGGAGCACGAAAAGAAGTTCGATCCGGGCCATGAGTTTGGCCCGTTGCGGAGATTCCGGCATCTGGCGCAGGGAAGCGCCGCCCTGAGTTTCTACCGCATGGGAAACGCAGCAGACTTGCGCATCTGAAAAACTCTTTCGGCCGACTTACATGATCAATTCATCCGTCCGGCGCACGATTGGATGTTGCATCTCCTGAAGATCGTTCTTCACCATGTTCAGCCCGTAGACACATTCCTCGAAGTTCTTCGACAGGCTGGCGAACAGGGGCGCTACTTTCGCGTATTCGAAGTGCTCGAACTTGGAAACGATGTAGTAACTCTCCTTGCCGGCCTTCACCAGATCGACAAGGTTCTCGATCCGTTGGCGGCGCAAACGCATATGGTTGATGCTTTCAGGGAACATGCCAGCGAAGAAGAGAGTGAAATCGCCGATGTGCTTTCGGACTTGACGCTCGCGATCGAACGACGGCGCCGGCCCGTAAACTGGATCCGATTCGATCAGCATCTCTCCGACATCATCGAGCGGGCGATTAGAGGAATTGCGAATCTTGAACAGTTGATCGGCTTCGCAGAATTCTGCGAGTAGATGAGAAACATAGGCGACAATCTGCGGATCGCGAATGCCAATTTCTTCTGCGTAGTGCCGCCCAACTAAATCCTGAAAAAGGTGCTGCAGCGGATGCGATTCCTCAATCATGTGAAGGCCCCCTGAACTCCCCGCCAACTAAGGAGTTTCAGCCACATGCGTCATTAGATAACTCACTTCTCTCTTCAAACGCAAGTGACTTTTGTTTATTGGAGAGATTCATTTTGCTGATCTGTTAGAAGGTGCCGTACTCTCTTCGAGTTGTGCAGTGAATCTTGTAGCAAGGCCGGTGCCGCGAGAGTAACGGCCCCGCGACTTTTCCGAAAAATTGCTGGCAGTCTGCGAAGCTGGCTGCCAATGACAACGCGCTCGACCGGTCGCACCTGTTTCGCAACGAGCCACAGCCCAGAGATAGGTCTCGCTCGCGATAGAATTCACTGCAAGGAGAACAATCGAATGCAGCGGCAGAATATCTCGAGCGGCGCCAAATGGGAGCCAATCGTGGGTTACTCTCGTGCGGTGAAAATGGGATCGTACGTCCACGTGTCCGGCACAACAGCAACGGGGGCGGACGGAAATATCGTGGGCATCGGAGACTTTTACGCGCAGGCGATCCAGATTCTCAAGAACATCGAAAGCGCCTTGACCAAGGCAGGCGCCAGCATGAAAGACGTAGTTCGCACCCGCATCTATGTCACTGACATCAGCCAGTGGGAGCAAGTAGGCAAAGCGCACGGCGAGTTCTTCGGAAATATTCGGCCAGCGACATCGATGATCCAGGTCGCCGCGCTCATCTCGCCCGAGATATTGGTTGAGATCGAGGCCGACGCAGTGGTGGCCTGATCTCAGCCCAGCCGTTTCGTCATCTGCACAAAATGACACGGGATGCGCGTAACGATTTCTTCAGGAAATGGGAGCGTGCCCGTTTCAACATACCCATGTCGCCGGTAGAAGCCTGGCAGCTCCTTCCGGAGGTTGACGAGCCGTAGATCGACGAACCGACATCTCGCCTTTGCGCAGAAATCCTCCGCCGCATTCATCAGCTTCGAACCGATTCCCGATCTTTGAATTTCTGGATCAACAGATAGCAATCCGAGGTAAGCCCTCTCTCCGTTTGGTTCAACATAGACGCAGCCGCTCAATTTCTTTTCTCTCTCTGTGACCAGAAACGTTCCCTTCTTCAGGCTGGCGCGAACAAACTCTACTGTGACCCGATCACCGTTGACGAAGAACGATTCCGCTTTGCGAAATGCGACGTTGACGAGCACCGTGAGCGCTTCGGCATCGTTCTCCGCCGCGACGCGCACCTTTACAGGAGACTCCGGAATTGAATGTTCAGCCATCGCCTTGATTCTCCAAACTCCACAACTCTGTGCGCTGATATCGCTCAGAGTATAGAATCCTTGCCGCTCGAAGATGCGACTGGGACGTTCAAGTCGCGATCCCCGGAGGTCATGTGAAGCAACTTCTTGCCTCAGCCGCTTTCGTCGTAACCGCCTTCGTCGCCATGGCCCAATCGCCGGCACAATCGAGCCCCGCACGAGTCACGGTGATACGTGCTGGAACTCTGATCGACGGCAAGTCCGACAAGCCGCGTCATGATCAAGTCATCGTTGTGCGCGAAAGCAAAATCGAGAGCGTCTCCGATGCGGCGAGCGCGAAAATTCCATCTGGCGCGCCGGTGATCGATCTTTCGAAGGAAACTGTCCTCCCTGGCCTCATCGATTCGCACACGCACATCTTTCTGCAGGGGGAAGATCCGGCACACGGAGGTTACGACGCCAACATCCTGACCGCGCCGCTCGCGCTCCGGGCGGCAAGAGCGACCGTAGCGGCTCGTCGCGCGCTCGAACAAGGCTTCACCACTCTGCGCGATGTCGAGACCGAGGGCGCTGGCTACGGCGACATCGGCATCAAGCAGGCGATCGAGGGCGGATACATTCCTGGCCCTCGCCTTCTGGTCGCGACTCGCGCCATTTCAACCACCGGCGGCTATCAGCTGGAAGGGTACGCACCGGAACTCGATATGCCCAAGGGCGCGCAGATTGTCGACGGACCAGTGGAAGCTCGCAAAGCTGCGCGCGAGCAGCTCGACCACGGTGCCGACTGGATCAAGGTCTACATGACGCATCGTTCGTGGGTCGGAAAGAACGGCGAGTTGATGGCTCAACCCACGTTGACCGTGGAAGAGCTGCGAGCCGTCGTCGACGAGGCCCACGGATGGGGCAAGAAGGTCGCGTGTCATGCCTACACGGGCATCGGCTTGCATCGCGCGCTTGATGGCGGATGCGATTCTATCGAGCATGGCCTCGATCTCGACGACGCATCCATCGCGCAGATGTTGAAGCAGGGAACGTGGTACGTTCCGACCATCGGTGTCTACTACACCGATTGGGCCGCGCCCGATACACCGGACGGCCGCCGCGACCGCCTCCGAGCCTCGACCCACGAAGTCTCCTTCAAGAAGGCACTCAAGTCCGGAGTAAAGATCGTTTTCGGCACCGACACGGGCGGAATCCCCTGGACTGAGCCTATCGCTCAGGAATTTTCGCGCATGGTGGACCTCGGGATGGCGCCGATGGATGCTATTCAAAGCGCAACCTCGCGCGCGGCCGTGATGCTGGAGATGGAAGGCAAGATCGGGTCGGTAATTCCCGGCGCATTTGCCGACATCATTGCCCTGAGAGGCGATCCCTTGCAGAACGTCAAGGAGCTCGAAAGTGTCTCGTTCGTGATGAAAAACGGAGAGGTCTTTCGCCAGAAATAGCCAAATCAGATCCTCTTTTTTAAAATGATATCCAGCGCATTCGACATCAGAAGCCTGCCGGGAGCCATCCGAACCCGGTTACAGCTAATTTCCTTGACAAGCGCTCCAGCGTGAGCATAATGCCTCAGTCCAGATCAGTCGGTCGAAACCGGTGTCAGGATTTCACGTCGCCGGTGGAGGTGCTTGATGAGCGTGCTGGAACTGTGCGACCGGGAGATTGCGGCAGTGGGAATGGAAGCTTCCGTTGCCGATGCCATTCACAAGATGCTTGACTATCACGTCGGCGCAGTCGCCGTCGTGGATGATGAATATCGCGTCGCGGGAATCTTCACCGAGCGCGACGTTCTTCGGAAGCTGTCGCTGAGCCGTATGGATCCGCAGGTCACATCGGTGCGCGAGCTCATGACGACTCCGGTCGAAATGGCGACGCGCGGAACGAACGCCAGCGAGGCACTCGGCATCATGCTTGAGCGCCACTTCCGGCATCTTCCCGTTGCCGATGACAACGGCAAGTTGCTTGGGATGCTTTCAATCCGAAATCTTCTGGAGTGGCGCGTAGACGACTTGAGCCACCAGTTGGATGCGCTTGAGCAGTACGTTTCGAACGACGGGCCAGGAGGCTAGGACGTGAAGGGCTGATGCCCGCTTCGCACGAGCGCAGCTTGCGTCGCAGCAAAATCGCCTCCAGAGGCTCACGCAATTTCTTTTGATGGCTCCTGATTCTTCCCATAAGACGATCGCCGTAGTTCGCATTGCAACGTCCATCTTCTTCCTGTTTTTCGGCGAATATAAAGTTGCCGGTCCGGCTTTCGCCCATATCGGATTTCCCACCTATCTGCACGACTACATCAACACGACCGCCGTCAGCTTCTACCGGCCCGTACTCTCCGGAATCGTTGTGCCGCATGCCGTATTCTTCGGATACGCCGTCGGCGTCATCGAACTGCTCATCGGAATTTCATTCCTGCTCGGATTGTGGGTGCGGATCGCCTGCGTTGTTGGGATTTTGTTTCTGCTGAACCTGACGTTGGCGTCCTGGTGGGACGCCGGACACGGCGTCGCGATCTGGCATTACTTCGGAGCACGGCTCGACACCTTGCCGCTTCTCTTGCTGCTCATCATCTTTTTTGCAGTCGATGCCGGAACGGTCTGGGGACTCGATAGATCGCGTCACTGACTCATCGACACAAGCCGCTAGCCCTGACGTAAAAATTTAAGAAAGGGAATTGAATGACGAAGAAAGTGTGTGGAACTCTCTTGGCGGTTGCGCTCACCCTGGCGGAATTGCATGGAGTCGCCCAAGCGCAAGGCCGCGTGGCAGTACACGCTGGCCACGTCCTCGATGTGAAATCGGGCAAGACTCTCAACGACCAAATCGTTGTCATCGAAGACAGAAAGATTGTCAGCGTCGGACCTGCGGCGCAGGCGAGTGCCGGTGATGCCGCGCGTATCGAATTGCCCAACGCAACCATCCTGCCCGGACTTATAGATGCGCATACCCACCTGACGATGAATCCGGAGTTCGGCTACGAAACCCTGGCCATCTCCGGACCCCGCGAGGCGCTCATAGGAGCCAAAAATGCTCGCGTTACGCTGTTAGCCGGCTTCACCACCGTCCGAAACGTGGGTGCAGGCAAATTCACCGACGTGGCACTGCGCGACGCCATCAATGCCGGCGACGTGCCGGGACCGCGCATTCTCGCCAGCGGCCCTGCGTTGGGCATCACTGGCGGACACTGCGATAACAACATGCTGCCTTTCGAATATCACGCTACCGATGACGGCGTTGCCGATGGTGTTGCCGCCGTTCAGCACAAGGTTCGCGAGAACATC
This sequence comes from uncultured Acidobacteriota bacterium, assembly GCA_963712365.1. GTDB lineage: Bacteria > Acidobacteriota > Terriglobia > Terriglobales > Acidobacteriaceae > Sulfotelmatobacter. The sequence goes on along the minus strand of CAVQHO010000011.1, from coordinate 74,720 downwards.
AAATACGGTGCGGACGTCATCAAAGTGTGTGCGACTGGCGGCGTCCTCTCTCTCGGTGACAATCCGCAGCACTCGCAGTACACGCTCGAAGAGATGAAAGCGATCGTTGCCGACGCGCATCGACTAGGTCGCAAGGTCGCCGCGCACGCGCACGGCGCAGAAGGAATTCGCTGGGCTGCCGAGGCGGGGGTCGATTCCATCGAGCACGGATCGTATATCGACGACGCTGCCATCGCCGCCATGAAGGAGCACGGCACCTATCTTGTTCCCACTCTCTATCTCGGCGATTGGATGATTGATAACGCCGGACTCACCCGGTTGCCTCCGCCATTGCTGGCCAAAGCGCGGGACGTGATCCCTGCCGCGCGAAAAAATATTGCCCACGCGTTTTCCAGCGGAGTGAAAGTCGCATTCGGCACCGATGCCGCTGTCTATCCGCACGGGATGAACGGACACGAGTTTGCCGTGATGGTGAAGCTCGGTCTTACGCCCTTGCAGGCAATTCAGGCAGCGACTGTGAATGCCGCCGACCTGCTGGGGTGGTCCGGGAAAGTCGGCACCCTCGAACCGGGAGCATGGGCCGACATCGCTGCAGTGGATGCCGATCCAACCAGAGACGTAACTACCTTGGAGCGCGTGAAGTTCGTGATGAAGGGCGGCGAAGTCGTGAAAAACGAATATGCGAAATGAACTGTGTCGACATCCCGTCTGACGCAAGAAGAGGGACTTTGTTCGTGAACTTTCGTGTCCTTTGTGGTTGAAAGCATTTTCCACAACTAGAGAAGTTCAGCAGGAGGGCAAGAGGAGTTGGTCCCTATTTCTTGCGAGCTTGCTCGGTAACCCAATCCGTCCAATAAGAAGACGCGCCGCTGGCCAGCAACTGCGCCTTGCCTTCGATGGCATCCACGAAATTCGCGATTGTCGGTAGATGCACATTGCTGTGCACAGGCAGACTTTCCCGGCCTCCGGGATAAATTAGGTCAGGCCCATTCAGCGGTGACATCTCCATCTCGCCGTCGGTCCCGCGGATGCGGCACTCATCGCGGTTCACCTTCGAATGCCATCGCACGTCGACAACCCCGCGAACTCCGTTCTCATATTCGATCATCGCGGTGGCATTGTCTTCGACGGCGTAGTGATACACCACGTTCGAGAGTTGTGCTGTCACTCGCTGTGGCTGTCCGAATAGAAAATTCAGGACGTCAATGCGATGCGACGCGATATCGAACAGCGGACCGCCGCCTGATTTGACTGGATCGAACAGCCATCCGCGATTCCCGCTACCGTCGAAATCCATATGATTGGTCAGTTCGGCGAACACGGGTTTTCCGATCACCCCCGCAGCGAGCAGTTCTTTCGCGCGCTGCACTTTCGGATAGCACCGCCTGTAGTACGCGACTCCGAACGTCTTTCCCGTCTCTTCCGCCGTTCGCACCATGAGGCGCGCCTCGGCTTCGTTCATCGCCATCGGCTTTTCGCACAGCACATGTCGCCCGGCGCGAAGTGACTGAATGGTCTGCGGAGCGTGCAGAAAGACCGGAGTGCCCACATATACTGCGTGAACTTCAGGATCAGCCAGCGCAGCATCGAGCGTCGCAAAGACGCGAGCATTGTAAGGCTTGGCCTTCGCGGGATCGCGCGTCACGAAACCGTACAGGCGGCTGCGAGGCTCGGCTTGAATTGCGGGGATGACGCGGCGAATAGTGATATCGCCGATTCCGATAACGATCCAGTTGAGCATAAAGCGAAGTCTAAACTTTTAATAAGACAGGGCGACGATTCAAAATGCATGAGCCTGCTTTTGAAACCTTGAAACCTTGAAACCTTGCTTTCACCATAAAATCAAAAGGCCGACCGGAGCCGGCCTTCGATTCAAATTCGAAAGAAACTACTTCTTGGGGGCGATCGCGTCTTTCGCGGCTTTGGCGACGCGGAACTTCACGACCGTCTTTGCCTTGATCTGGATCGGTTCGCCCGTCTGCGGATTGCGTCCGACGCGAGCCTTACGGTGCGCCTTTACCAGGCGTCCGAGGCCGGGAACCACGAAAATGCCGTTCTTCTTCGTCTCTTTAATCGCTGTGTCGGCGAGATGCTCAAGAAATGCCGCCGCTGTTTTGTTGGGCAGCTCAGTCTTCTCGGCGAGTTGCCGAATAAGCTGAGTTTTGGTCAAACCTGAAGCCATACTTCCTCCTCGAAAAAATCGTTTTAATACCAGCGCGGGTATCTTATATCCATCCGGCTGTGGAAAAACACCTTATTTTATGAGGGTTTTATACTTTCGGCTCGCGGAAGGCCCCGTCTTTACAGGTGTTTCCTCTCACGACGATACCAAAACAGGCATTCCATGCGTATCCGCGTGGTAACCCCCATGTGATGCGAGTCACAGCCAAACCTCTCTCGTTGCACTACCGACGCCGTCAAGCTTCCACCTGTGCATGATGGAAGTCCTGATCTCACGAGTCCGATCGCCGGCAATGCAATAATTAGAAAAGAGGACTGTTTTGACCTGCGTCATCTGCGAAATTCGAAAGGAAAAGCGTTTCTGTCCCGCGGTGCACGGACGCATCTGTCCCCAATGTTGCGGTGAACAGCGCGAAGTCACGCTCGATTGCCCGACCGAGTGCCCTTATCTGAGGCAGGCTCGCGAGCGCGAGAAGCCGCGTTCCGCCGATCAGATCGATCCCGCCGGACTGTTTCTGCAGGTCGAGTTTTCCGATCAGTTCATGTATGAAAAAGAGCATCTGCTGATGGGACTGACCTATGCGCTAGCGAAGGCCGCCCGCGCAGATCACAGCTTGCACGATCAGGATTTGATTGGGGCCCTTTCGATGCTGGCAACAACGTATGAGCGCCGCCTCAACTCCGGCCTGCACTACGAGCCGCCCTTGACGAGCGAATCTCAACGACGCGCCGCCGCCGAAATCGAAAACATGATCAAGGAGTATCGTGAGGCGCAGCAGAAGCACGTCGGCTACTCGACGCTCCGCGATTCCGACGTTCTGAAGGCGCTCGTTTTCCTGCTCCGGCTGGGCTACGGGCGAACTTCCGGCCGCCCGAAGTCCCGCGCCTTCGTCGAATTCCTCTATGCGCAATTTCCCGAGAAAGAGTCCGCGCTCGTGACGCCGCAGGACGCCGGCAGCCGGATCATCATCCCGTAACTTGTAGTCGTACTCGTCAACCGCCTATCGCAGGTCGTCACCGGACCCGCCGCACGGTCTGCCCGGCAGGCAAGTCGTCCAGAAGCTGTTTCACACTCTTCTTCAGCACCGGATGCAGCACATCCGCGGCAATCTCGGCCAGCGGCTGCAGCACAAAACGACGGCGATCCATGGCCGGATGCGGAATCGTGAGTTCGGGGGAGTCGATCACCATCTCATCAAAGAGCAGGATGTCGATATCAATGATGCGCGGCCCTTTACTCTGAACGCGGCGCCGCCCCATCTTCTCTTCGATTCCGAGCAAATTGGCCATGAGCTGATCGGGTGCCTCTAAGGTTTGGAAAGAAACCGCACAGTTCAAAAACCATTCCTGATCGATGAACTCCACCGGTTCCGTCTCGTAGAACGAAGAAACTGCGCGAACCTTTCCATAGGCAGCCAGGCGCGCGATCGCGTCTCTCAGATGAGCCTCGCGATTTTCTATGTTCGACCCCAGCGACAGTAAAACAAGATGTTGCATTCGCCTGTTCTCTTGCGCGATGTATCCGCAAAACGGTTGGCGATTGCGAAAAAATACCGAACTGGAGCCAACCGAGGGCCCTAGACCTTGGTTACTACCGAACGCAAGCGTCCGCCTCCTACAATCATTGCATGACGTTGGAGTCTTTGCTGCTGAGTCGGGACCCGGAATTAGTCCGTGTGCTGCGGCCTACTCTCGAAAAAATGTCCATTGACGTAGAGCTCTGCCAGGAAGCGCGGGCAGGCTCCGACATGCTGGTGTCCGACAAGTTTGACGCCGTGATTGTCGATTGCGACGATCTCAACGGCGGTCTGGCCCTGCTTGAGGGCCTGCGCAACACGCCCAGCAACCGGACGTCCGTCGCCTTTGCGGTGCTCAACGGAAAGAAAACGACTACGCAGGAAGCCTTCGGCATGGGCGCCAATTTTGTGCTGCAGAAACCCATCAGCGGACTCAACGCATCCCGCTGTTTCCATGCCGCCCTGAATTTCATGTTGAAAGAGCGCCGGCGTTACTTCCGCGAGCCGGTGAAGATGAGCGTGCAGGTCGTGCAAGAAGGCAAAACGCTAGTCGCGACCAGCACTAACATCAGCGAAGGTGGTATAGCCCTGATGCTGAAAGAAGCCCTGCCGAAGGGCGCGGCGCCTCTTCTAAAATTTTCCTTACCTGATTCCGCCCTTCACATGGAAGTCGAATCCGAAGTCGCATGGAGCAACATGAAGGGCCTGGCTGGTTTCCGCTTTCATAATGTCCCCAAGAATTCCCAGGAAAAGCTCGAAAAGTGGCTCGACGAGCGGATGGAGCAAGAATTTCCGGGAGCCAAAGAACGCCTGGCCACAGTCGAGAGCGGCTCGAAAAACTAACTACTTTCCTGGATCCTCAAATCCTTAGTGGTACTTCGCGTCCTTTGTGGTCAAAGCTCTTACGCGATTAAGAATAATTCCCACTCAACGCCTAAGTAAGCGGGAACCTCCTTTTGAACTTTGCGGGGTCCTTCTCTCCGTGGCACGCTCATAGTCCTGGAGATTTACATATGGCTACGCATAGCTTCCGCATCGCCAAGATGCAAAGAACCCTGCAATATTTCGAAAACGATGTTCCGCTGCTGAACATGCGGGTGAAAGAACTATCAAGCGAGCGGCAGGAGTCGGCGCGAAAGTTCGCTGCCGCCGTAATCAGTCAGGGACGCGCGGAACTCGAGCGTCTGCTGCAAGAGCAGCCAATCAATCTGGATGGAAACGATCCGGCAGAACCTCCGTGTGAACCGGCAGATTGAGTTGAGGAAATCGTTAGAGAGAGTTTCCGGCGGCAGCTTCGATGCTGTGAGTGGATGGTTCTGCTGCTTGCTCGCCGGGGAACGTGACTTCTTCCCACATGGATTTATCACGCAGGATGCGCGACACCAGCGCCGTGTGCATCGCGTGCCCGGCGCGGTCTGCCACGACCTTGCCCAGTAATTGCTTTCCCAGCAGCGCCAAATCTCCAACCAAATCCAACACTTTGTGACGAACGAACTCGTCTGCGAATCGCAACGGTCCGTTCTCAATTCCGTCGCGCGTCAGGACGATGCAATTCTCCCGCGAAGCGCCGCGGATCAAGCCCATGTTACGCATTGCCTGCTCATCTTCGCGTGATCCGAAAGTGCGTGCCCCGGCCACATGCTTCAGATAACTGCCATTCGTCAGTTCTACTTGGAATGTCTCTTTGCCGATAAGTGGATGTGGGAAATTGATTGAGTAGGAAACTGAATATCTGTCCGATGGATAAACTGCGATGAACTTGTTACCCTCGCGAACCTCAAGTTCGCGGCAGATCTTCAGATACTTTCGCGGTTTCCGCTGCTTGCGAACGCCCGCCTTCTGAATCATCTCTACAAAAGGCTTCGCGCTGCCGTCGAGGATAGGCAGCTCAAGATTGTCGAGCTCGATGATTGCGTTGTCGATGCCGATGCCGATGATTGCTGACAGTACGTGCTCGGTCGTCGAGATCAGCACGCCCTTCTTCATCAAGCTGGTCGCATAGCTGACGCGCGCGACGTTGCGGCTCACTGCCTCGATTTCGAAGCCATCGAGATCGGTGCGGCGAAACACAATGCCGGTTCCCGACGGAGCAGGAAGCATCCGCATCGACACCGGCGCTCCGCTATGAAGGCCGACGCCGCTGCACTCTACCGTCGAGCGAATTGTCTGCTCGTGAGTCAAAAGGGATGGCTTGTTACTCTGTATGAGATAGCCTAACCCGCGACGCAGAAATCCGTCTGTGGCAGAAAAGCCACAGTCCGTGGCGTAAACTTCCGAAATCTGGCAACGCGACCGATCTTTACACGACCTAACAAATGTTTGCAAATCAGGTACATGCGAGGATTGATCCTCGGATGAGCGCCAATCTTCTGTTATCTACGGGAACTCAGCGCTTGCCCGACTTGGCGGGTTTGTTGGGGTTATAGCCGGAGTTAGGATCGAACATGGCGGGGTCGAGTCCCTGGTTGATCGTCACAGAGTTCAGGAAGCGCTGATTGGCCATATCCCCGTTGAAATAGCGCGTCAGGTTGAATGGGAACATCACTCCTGATACGGCCTTGTAGTTCTCATACACTTCTTCTTCGAGATTTTTCTGGCGATCGACCGGGTCGCGCCACTCAAACGTCTTCTTGACCGGCAGGTGCGATTCAGTATCGAAATACAGTGTCACGCTCTCGTTCTGGGAGTTGATCAGCGTCACTCGAGACGCGGAATGCTGGGCCGCGATCGCATTGCCTTCAAAAAGCATGACGACGCCGCCATCGTTGACCCATGTGCGCAGCACGGTCTCGAGCGAGAAGCGTCGGCGCCGAAGGTACTCGTCGAGATCCTTTTGCTCGATCGCGTGCGGACCCTTGAACGTGATCTCCCATGCCTTGTTGCCCACGTACAGCTCAGCAATGTCGCGCTCTTTCGTGAGTTCAACCCGTTCCTTGTCGGGAAATTCCGCGAAGCCCCAGAAGACGCCGCCGCTGCCTGTCGGACGGCCAGAGTGAAATCCGTAGCCGCGTCCCTGGATCTCGCGATCCCGAATCGTCAGGTACGCCTGCCCGCCGAGCGCTTCGATGCCCTGCTCGATGATTGTTTTCGCCTTCGCAGCGTTTTGGTTCGCTTCCTTCTCCGTAGAGATTTTGCCGGAAGTAGGGTTATCCGCCGGCGCAGAAGGCGTGCCCGGAGTCGGCGTCTGAGATTGATTCTGCGGAGCGTCCTGAATGGCTGTGACTTCGGGCCGCTCCCAAGCATAGGAACATGCCGAACACACCAAAATCAGGATCGGGAAGAACACTTTCATCTTTATTCAGGGAGTGAGCGCGCGCAATCAGATTGTAGCGTTTTTCGTGGGTTTTCTGCCGCAGCGATAAGGCTCCTCACACTGCTTGGATGCACGAAAAGTGCCTGATGCAAGCCAGAAAGCCTGATTTTTGTGGCCCAAAACAGCCCTATTCAGCCCACCAGTACAGCGCCGCCATTTACGTTAAATACTTCCCCGGTAATGAATCCGGCGTGCTCGGTACACAGGAAAAGCACTGGCGCAGCAATCTCTTCCGGACGCCCGACTCGACCCAGCGGGATCGTCGCTCGTATCTGATCGCCCGTTTCCGGAGCGGCGAGAGCGTCTGCGCTCATGTCCGTATCAACCCAGCCGGGAGCAACGCAATTTACGTAGATGCCGTCTCGCGCAAGTTCCGATGCCAGGCTTTTCACCATGCTGATGATCGCACCCTTCGAGGCGGAGTAGTCGCAATGGAACGCTTCGCCGCGCTGGCCGCTCGTTGAACTAATCAACACGATGTGTCCAGCGGGTCCATTCGTTCGAGGCTGCGACTTAATCTGCGCGACCGCATGTTTCACCAGACCAAAGACGCCGTCGAGATTCACCGACAACGTCGAGCGCCACTGCTCATCGGGCATGCGCTCGATCGGAACATCCTCAACCGGCCAGACTCCGTGATTGGCGACAACAATGTCGAGGCGACCGAAATGTTTTGTTGCGGCTCCTACCAGCAAGCGCCCCGCTTGCGGAGAATTGAGATCGCACTCGATCGGATAGCAGGATTGCGCACCACACTCTTTTGCGAGCGCATTAGCCTGCGACTCTGCGCTGCGATAGCTGAATGCAACCTTGGCGCCCGCAGCCGCAAACATGCGGACCGTAGCGGCCCCAATGCCCCGCGATCCACCCGAGATCAGCGCGACCTTTCCAGAGAGCGATAAAGGAATTCCCATAACAGACCAGTTTACTCAATCCGATGCACCTTGAGATGAGCGCACCGCATAGCGCACGACCCAGTCAAGTGTTGCTAACAGGCTGTCATCCTGAATGGCGGCGAAGCCGGCGTGAGGGATCCTACGTTCGCAATCTGCAATGCGGGCTACGTGAGTTCAAATCGTGTCTGAAGTGTAGTGATCTTTTCGATTGCAGCGAGGCTGCAAGATATTGAGGATCAGAACCTACATTCCCGAGCTGGCCGTGCGCTCCGACTTCAATCCGCGTAGAAGCAATCGCACCAGCATACCGTCGAAGCGCGTGCCACTCATCTTCGACAATTCATCGAGAGCTTGCTCCGGAGTGCGCGCCGACGAGAACGACTGTTCGGTCACCATGTTGGCGTAAGCATCCGCCAGACTGATAATCCGCGCCCAGAGCGGGATCTCCTCTCCCTGCAAACCATCGGGATATCCCGATCCATCAAACCTCTGATGATGATGTTCGATGGCCTCCCGCATCATCCTTGAGTTTGGAATCGACCCTACGATCTCCGCGCCCACGTGTGAATGCATGCGAAGCTGAAAGAATTCATCTTCAGTGAGCGGCCCTGGCTTGTTGAGGATTTGCTCTGAGACAAAAATCTTCCCCACATCGTGGACGCGTGCCGCATAGACCAAGTCGGTCGTCTCGTCCGACGCGAGACCGAGAGCACGAGCCATGACTTCGCTGTATCGCGCTACCAGGTCGCCATGCCCCGAAATCTGCATCTCTCGCGACTCCGCCGCGCGGCTCAATGACTCAATCGCTTCCTTCAGCAGCGGAACGTTGCAGCTCTCGTCCCCGCCGCAAAGCTTGTATAGGGTGCTGGTCAGTTCTTCGAGTTGCTCGGGACCCATGCGCTCGCGCTGCAAAAAACCTTCGATGTACGCCGAAATCTGCTGGCGCTGGCGCGCGAAGTCCTGGCCTTCGACAAATTCCTGCGCCGTCGAAACTGAGTTTCCGCCCGAACGCTTCGAGACATACATTCCCGCATCAGCAACGCGGATGATGTCTTCGATAGAAAACCCGTGCATCGGGAAACTCGCAACGCCAAAACTTCCGGTGATGCTGTGCTCGCTGAGCATGGGATCGGTCGCGAGCCATTGCCGCAAACGTTCCGCTAGAACCTGCGCCTGTTCCGCGCCGGTCTCCGGCATCAGTACGATGAACTCGTCGCCGCCATAGCGGGCGACCACGTTCGACTGCCGCGATTTCTGCTCCAGCAATCGCCCCACGCGAGCCAGCACCAGGTCGCCTTCGAAGTGCCCCATCGTATCGTTCACTTCCTTGAACTTGTCCAGATCGATGAGCACAACCGAGAACGGACGTCCAGATCTCGATGCGCGCTTCCATTCGGCCGACAGCGCCTCCCAGAAGAATCGGCGCGTCTTGATACCGGTGAGACCATCCGTAATGGATTGTTGTTGCAGTTTTTGAAACACGAACGCATTGTGCAGCGCCGTAGCAAGCAAGTCGGCCAGCGTGTTCAAGATTAGTACGTCCTGCGGCAGAAATGCATTCTCGCTCCGGCTCTCAATGTTCAAAACGCCGAGTAAAGATTCCCCATACGTGATCGGAATGCACAGCACCGCGCGAGAGTCCGGCAGAATGCCCGTAAGATTTCCTGGCAGGGCGTTCTGCACCAGCGCTCGTTCGCCGGTTCGTGCAACTCTCCCGAGAATGCCGACGCCTAGAGCAATTCGTTTTCCGGTTGCATGCGCGGTCGCGCCCGCTTCGGCTTTGATCTCTACTTCCTTGGTTCCGTAGTCGAGCAGGCCGATGCCAATATGATCAAAGCTGAAATTCTTCTGAATCTCGCTGGCGATCTGACCGAGCATGTGCACGGGATCGTCGCTCGAAATCGCAGTTCGCGACACGTTATTCAGGAATGCAAGCTGGCGCGAACGCCGTTGTTCTTCGGCAAATAATCGCGCATTCTCCACTGCAACCGACACCTGTCCTGCCGCCGTGACGAGCACGTCAAGATCGCGTTGTTCGAAAACGAATTCCCGGTCAGGGTTCATCGCTACCATGATTCCTGACGCCTTGTTGCCCATGAAGATGGGCGCTGCGATCAAACACTTCGCCGGTCGCTGCGGCACATGCAAAATTCCCAGCTTCTTCCGCGCATTTTCAAGATCTGAACGGATCAACAGCGGCTCGCCGGTGCGAATCACATATTCGGTGAATGCATTGCGAATCTCGCGCTTGCGTTTTGGAAGCACGCGATTGTCACGCACCTCAAGATCGAATCGAATCTCTTCCGGTTCCTGGAACGCAATATAAAAGTGGCTGGTGTCGAAGATCTGGCCCAACTCCACTTGTATCGTGTGCAGGATCTCATCCTGATCGAGCCGCGAGCTGATCGCTTTTCCAATCTCGGTCAGGAGTTCGTATTCCTTGGTCCGTCGGTGCGCATCGTGGCTGACAACGTAATTCTCAAGCGTCAGCGCAAGCTGAAGTGTCAACCCAACCATCAGGTGCGGGCCCGACGACCCGAATGCGCGTCGCTCGGCGTGGGGAAACAGGATGACACCGAAGTTATGGTCGCGCGTCTGCAGGTTTACCGCCGTGACGTGCTCCACGTCCGCTGCGGCCATGATCCGCCGGAATTCGGCGAACGTTCCCACTGAAGACACCGGCAGAGGCTCCGCCAGTTCCGGCAAATTCTGCGCGATCAGGATGCCGCTTCTTCGGTACGCGAGATCCGAAACGTAGTCTCCCGCTCCGGTGCGCTCCATTTCCGCGACAAAGTTGTCACTGAAGCCCTGTTGAACCGACGGCAACAAACCACGCCAGCGTTCACTGATGATGATCGCTGCGCAATCCATGTTAAGCGCGCTACGCAATCGTCCTAGCGCTGCCTGCATGCTCGGAACCAGGTCTTGGGCGAACAACAGCCGCCGCGGATCGACGCCTAACGTCGACAACGCCAGCGTATTTTCCTGCACGGCGTTCCGTTGATTCTCAAACAGCACCATCACCATCGCGATGCCTAACAGCATCTGCGGGACCGGCCCGAATAAGCGGCTTGCATTGCCGAAGGTTTCGATCACCGGATTCTGCAGCTGTCCTACTCCCATCAAAACGCCCCATAGCGCAAGTGCGATGGCCAGCACCTGAAACGCGAGAGAGCGGCGTCGATGCCCGTTGAGCAGGAAAACCAGCGAGCAATAAAGCAGGATCACCGCAAGTCCAAGGCCCAGGCGGATCGCCGGCTGCGCGTTCGTACGGAACGCGCCGTTGACGATGTGTCCGCGCAGCGTCAGCAGTGCGAGGACGACTCCCGTGCCTCCGACCGCCGCGTCATACCACCGCGGCTGCGCCGGACCGCGCATCATGCGCGTCGAGACGAAGATGCATAACGCCATCGCCACCAGGAATAACTCGCTGATGAAAAAGGCGACGGATGACTCCGGGAAATAATCGAAAATGTAATGCAGCGAATACGCAGCCCAGGCAAACTGCCACGCGCGGAAATATTGTTGGCGGCTTTGCTCGTACAGGTATGTGAATACGAGGAACAGCAGAGCGGAAACAAATCCCGGTATTAAGACGGAAGTTATGGTGACACTGTTCATAGGGTCGTTGGAGACACCTCTGACCGAACCTTTGGTAAGGTCAGTTTCGGGGGGAAACAGTGCCCCAATCGTTGCACACCGATCCCTGAAACACAACAGTATTCAGGTTACTTTAGTGTTTGGACTTCTTTTGAATTCATCGAGTTGCATGCAAAATCGTTATGGTTGTGCGGCTTGACGCTGGCGGGAAGCGCCCGTACCATCTAAAGTCCGCCTTAACCTATGTCGACTTCCGCAAACCCATCTTCGTTGCGGGTGCGTTTTGCACCCTCACCTACCGGTTTTCTTCATGTTGGAAGCGCTCGTACTTTCATCTTTAACTGGCTTTATGCCCGTAGAAATCATGGGACCATGATTTTGCGGCTCGATGACACTGACGTTGAACGCAACTCCGATGCGTCGGTGAGTTCGATCTTCGAGGGGTTGAAGTGGTTGGGCCTGACCTGGGACGAAGAGTATAAGCAGTCCGAGCGTGGCGCTCTCCATCGCAAGATGGCCGACGAGATTTTCGCCAGGGACCTCGCTTATCGCGACTTCACCCCCGCGCATACTGGGGACAGCGAGAAGTCGGGCGCGCAAGGCACGTGGCTGTTCAACCCCGGGATGCGAGAACTGTCTCGCGAAGAGAGTGATCGCCGCGCCGCCGCTGGCGAGCCCTTCGCGTTGCGCTTCCGGGTCCCGCGAAATGACGAGACTGTTCGCTTCACCGACGCGGTTTATGGCGAGCAAGTCAAAGCGGGCGTCGACATTGAAGACTTCGCCATGCTGCGCTCCGATGGCATGCCCACGTATCACCTGGCTTCGTGCGCGGACGACGCCGATCTACGAATCAGCCACATTATCCGAGGCCAGGACCATCTTTCGAATACCTTCAAGCACGTGCTGATCTTTCAGGCCGCTGGATACACGCCGCCGCAATTCGCGCATCTGCCTCTGTTAGTCGCGCCAGATGGCACCAAGCTTTCGAAACGCCGTCATGGTCCAGTCGTCAGCGTGACAACTTACCGTGATGCGGGATTTCTGCCCGAGGCCTTCATCAACTTCCTGTGCCTGCTGGGATGGTCTCCGAAGAATGATCGCGAGCAGATGAGCCGGCAGGAGTTGGTTGACGCCTTCTCGCTTGAAGGAATCAATCGCGCGAACGCTGTGGTGAACTTCAAGGAGCCGGCTACGACTCCAGAAGAAATGTTCGATCCGAAGTCGGTTTGGCTGAACGCCGAACACATTCGCGCGCTTCCCATCGAAGACCTAAGCCAGCGCCTGTTGCCGATCGTGAGCGAGTCCGGCTTTTCCGTCGCTCCCGAAAAGATGCTGCGGATCACGCCGCTGATCCGCGAGCGCATTAAGCTGCTTCGTGACGTCCTGACTGCAGCCGACTTCTTCTTCGTCGATCAGCTGCCACCTTACGATCCGGCCGAGTTGATCCCGCAAAAGGGCGATGCCGCGATGGCGGCGAAAGTCCTGCAAAAGTCGCACAGTGTTCTGCCAGGTGTCGAGTTCAAACACGATCCGCTCGATCAGGCCATGCGTGCGGCGGCGCAAGAACTTGGAGTAAAAGCCGGACAGATGTTTCAGCCAGTTCGAGTCGCCGTATGTGGAAGGAAGAATGCTCCGCCGCTGTTTGAGACCCTCGAAGTTTTAGGCAAAGAGAAAACGCTCCAGAGAATCGAGCAGGCACTCCGCAAGCTGGCTTGATCTCTGGCGCTGACATTTCTTGCAACCTTCAACCGCTCACTTCGATCTATTGCAGAACAGCAAACCGCACAACATTCATTTCCCACGTTGGATTCTCAAACGATACGAGGACTCTCCATGAAAGCAGTGCAAGTCAGCAAGGCAGGCGGAAACTTCGAAGTTGTCGATCGGCCTACTCCAGAGCCCGCGAAAGGGCAGGTTCGCATCAAGGTCGAAGCTTGTGGCGTCTGTCACAGCGATGAACTCGTGAAAGAGGGATATTGGCCGGGCCTTCAATATCCGCGTGTTCCCGGTCACGAAATTGCCGGACGCATCGACAAGATCGGTCCTGACGTAACGTTGTGGAAGACGGGACAGCGCGTTGGAGTTGGTTGGCATGGCGGACATTGTTTCGAGTGCGAGCCTTGTCGGCGCGGTGATTTCATCCACTGCAAGTTCGAGAAGATCACCGGCATTCATTTCGACGGAGGCTACGCTGAATACTTGATCGTTCCGGCCGAGGCCGTTGCGCTGATGCCTGACGATCTTCCTGCGGACGAAGCTGCTCCGCTTATGTGCGCTGGAATTACGGTCTTTAATGCGTTACGCAACTCCGGAGCGCGTGCTGGACAACTCGTCGCTGTGCAGGGAATCGGCGGATTGGGACATCTCGGCATTCAATATGCACGTCGGATGGGTTTTCGGACCGTCGCGATTGGTCGCGGCGCGGATAAGAAAGAGCTGGCGACGAAACTCGGAGCACACGCATACATCGACAATAGTGCCGGTCCGCAGGCGGAAGCCTTGCAGAAAATGGGCGGAGCGAACGTCGTCATCGCCACTGCTCCGGATTCGAAGTCGATGTCGGAGCTGGTCGATGGACTGGCTGCGAACGGAACCCTGATGGTCATTGGCGCGGGAATGGAATCGCTTTCGGTGACACCGCTGCAACTCATTCCCGGCACCAAGTCGATCCACGGTTGGGCTTCGGGAACCGCTCGCGATTCGCAGGACACGTTGGAATTTAGCGCCCTGAGCGGAGTTCGGCCGATGATTGAACGCTTTCCGCTGGCGAAAGCCGCTGAAGCCTTCGATCAGATGCGCAGCGGACGTGCTCGGTTCCGAGCGGTGCTAACCATGATCTAAGAGAGTTTCATCGGCTCGTTCGCCGTAGCCGTGTTGTTGAAAGTAAATCGGGCGTGGAAGCATCGGGAAATGCTTTCACGCCCTTTTTACGTGCGCGCTAAATCGCGACATCTCTAACGGACGTCAAGCGAGATCGAACAGCAGAACTTCCGCGTTTTCTCTGCCCTTGATGGTCAGCTTTTCTTCGTCGGTGATTGCCGCGCCGTCTCCCTGCTGCATCTTCTTCCCGTTCAATTCCACTGCACCGCGTGCGACTTGCAGCCAGGCGTGTCGTCCCGCAGCCAGCTCGTGTGTGACTTCCTCACCAGCCTTGAGCAGCGAGACGTACAGCTTCGCGTCCTGGTTGATCTTGACCGAGCCATCGCTGGCATCGCGCGACGCGATCAGACGCAGCTTCGCTCGCTTTTCTTCTTCCGGAAATGACTTCTGTTCATAGCTCGGAGTCAGCGCCGCTTTCTCCGGCTGAATCCAAATCTGCAGCAAGTGCACGGAATCTGTCTTCGAGGGGTTGAACTCGCTGTGACGAATGCCTGAGCCTGCGGTCATGCGCTGTCCATCGCCAGGCAAAATCACCGAGCCAGTTCCCAGACTGTCCTTGTGCTCGAGCTTGCCTTCGAGAACGTAGGTGATGATTTCCATGTCGCGATGAGGATGCGTTGGGAATCCGTTGTTAGGCGCGACCCAATCTTCATTGATCACGCGCAGCGAACGAAATCCCATCCACTTCGGATCCCAATAGTCCGCGAAGCTGAAGGTGTGATGAGTTTTGAGCCAGCCGTGGTCTCCACCACCGCGCTGGTCGGCAGAACGTATCTGTATCATGATCTTTCTCCCGGTATTAATTAACTTATAACTATTAGATGCTTGAGGGATTCAGGCAGGCTCTGAGGGCCAACATCGTGGATTTTTGTTCGAAACGCGGTGAATCGTCGGTTTCAAAATGGGAAAGGTTAGCACGAAAGAGGGTATCCCCCCTCCCCCCTGGATCTCTGGAATCATCGAGTTAGGAGCAAATCGTCATTTAATCTATGGCGCTCAATGGCTTGGGGGCAAAATCTTGAGCGGCAAAGACTTAGCCGGGGCATTTCGGCTTGATCGGCCTGAGCCACGGCGTCGCCGTCACGCAGAATGCCAGAAATCAAAATCGCGGCGCAAGGTCAGATGTCACACGATTTGGAGATGCGGCTGTGGATATCTGATAACTTTCGCGTTAACGCCCGCTGCAGCCCTTCAGCCCTCTCCGCTGGCGGAAAATGCATTAATCGTTCGGCCTGGAAAAAACGCAGGTCCCAGGATGACAACGATGCGAGGGGCAAACCACGACTGGATGCCACCTCACGGCGCAACCCTCACTCCGATCATGGGTGGGTGTGGCAGACTAGGTTTATGCAGCGGCTCACGCTTGGCGACTTCGAACTCAGCGTTTTTTCTGACGGAACTTATCCACTGGATGGCGGTGCATTTTTCGGCGTGATTCCCAAGGTGATGTGGTCGCGGAAAATGAAGTCCGACGACAATAACCGGATCATCTCGGGGCTGAACTCATTGCTGGTGCGCACGGGGAAAGAGACTGTTCTTATCGAAACCGGGATCGGCAACAAGCTGCCCGATCGGATGGTGAAGTTCTACGGACAGCCGGCGAAGCTGCTGGACGATCTGGCGGGCGCGGGCGTTGGCCCTGAGGACATCGACATCGTCATCAACTCGCATCTGCACTTCGATCATTGCGGATGGAACACAATCCGCGACAAGAACGGCATGATCGCGCCGACGTTTCCGCGCGCGCGATATTTTGCTCCCGAGGGAGAGTGGAAGTATGCGCAGCGTCCCAGCGAGCGCGATTCGATCAGCTTTATCTCGGACAACTACGATCCGCTGGTCGAGAGCGAGAGGATGTTACTGCTTGAGGATGGAGAAGAAATCGTCCCTGGCATTTCGGTGAAGACATTTCCTGGCCACACTGCGCACATGCAGGCGGTGATCGTCGAGAGCGGCGGCAAGACAGCGTGCTATATCTCCGATCTCATGCCGACCTCGTCGCATATCGATCTCACATGGGGAATGGGATTCGATCTTTTTCCGCTGCAAACGATCGAGAGCAAGAAGAAATATTATGCGCAGGCGATTCCGGAGAAGTGGCTGACGGTATTCACTCACGATCCCACGACGCCATGGGCGTACATCGAAGACGGCGGCTTGGGAAAGATGGTAGCGAAGCCGGCGCTGGGGTAGAGCGGACGCATTCGTCTGGTGCCGTCGAAGGCCGAGGGTTTAGCTGTGTCTCGCGTCCGTTCGAGCTATCGCTCGATTCTTGGGATTTCATTTCCGTTGTGAAAAGAAGTGTAAAGTTTCCGCGCGTCTATGTAATTTGACTGACGGAATTGCGCGGTCGCGTGTCAGAAATTCGCTTATCAGCAACTGTCCAGTGCGTGGTGGCATCTGGAAGCTATCGCATCGATTTCAAAATGCGACGGCGCACTCCGCGTCTCCAGAAAAAATCCTAAGCGAGGGTATTCATGAAGCGATTGGCAGTGGTGGGAGGAATTTGTGCTTCGTTTCTGCTGGGAGCGGCCATGACCGCTGTGGCCCAGGACGAACATCGTGACGAGCGGAAAGACGAGCGAAAAGAAGTGCGGCACGAGGCTCGGCATGATGAGCGTCGCGAGCACCAGGAACGAAGAGAAGACCACAGGATTTCGGAAGAACATTTCCGGGAGCATTTCGGGCGCGAACATCATTTTGCGATCCGGCACGTAAACGTAGTGGAAGGGCGTCCGCGATTTGCCTATGGCGGCTACAACTTCGAAATCGCGCAAGCATGGCCGCGCGGATGGTCGTACAACGACAACACCTACATCGAGTTTGTCGATGGCCGCTACTTTCTGTTCAACGACAGGCATCCGGGAGCGCGGGTGGCTGTGACAGTGCTGCCGTAATCCGTATAGCGACGGACGCATTCGTCCATGGCGCCGGAGGCCGATTAAGGACGTTGGCTGCTAGCGTCGCAGGTCAGGCTGTCGCCCGACAGAGCGGATCCCCGAACGTCGATGAGGGGCCCTTCTGCGTCCGGTCCTGCACCCTTCGGAACTGCTATAGTGTTGCCCGCGCGGTGGGACGCTTCAAGCCTAGCTAGGCCGGCCTTTGGGCTCGGCTTGCTTCTCTGGGGTTACCCCAGGGTGATGTAAGTAACGGGAATATTCGTCGCATGAGCGATGCTGCGCTCCGGCGCAGTAATGCTCGCGCAGGGTCAGACTCGTTGAAGCGTTCCATCGTTCGTTTGCCATGCAGGACGCTCTTCTTGTTAAGGCACTGGCGCGGGTGTTGACTGCCGGCGAATCATCTCCTGAACTCCTGTTCGATCGTTGCAGCCAGACTCTGGGAAGACGTTGGCGATGGCTGCGGCCACTCATCGCGCGCTATCTGAAAGAATTTGCTGCGACGCGTCCCAGACATCGTGACGCGGTTCGCTTCCTCAGCGCGGATCGGGAATTTCAGCGGGCACGCTCAAAATATTCGAATGAACTTTCTGTCCATCAAGGCTCGACGGGTGCCGAGAGGATGCGACCCGTCTCTGCGGCTGCGGGTTGGGGCCTCCCTGCGATTGAATCCACCGGAGATCTTGCGAAATGGCTCGGCGTATCTCCAACGGAGTTGCGATGGTTAGCGGACCTGCGTGGTATTGGCTACAAAGGCGGCGATGATCGGTTAGGCCACTATCACTATCGAATTCTCGCGAAGCGTTTTGGCAGCGTCCGTGTGATCGAAGCACCGAAGCCGCGTCTCAAGGACCGGCAACGTCAAATATTACTTTGGATTTTGCAGCAGGTCCCGCCTCATTCCGCAGTCCACGGATTTGTAAAAGGCCGATCGATCAAGACGTTTGCCGCGCTGCACGTTGGACGTCGAGTCGTGCTCCGAATGGACCTGCGCGACTTCTTTCCTACCTTTGGCGGAGTTCGAATTCAAAACCTGTTTCGAACATTGGGGTATCCGGAGAAGGTCGCCGATCTTCTGGGAGGTATTTGCACAAACGCTGTCCCTCTAAACGTTTGGAATGAAGTTGTACCGGGTCTCGATCCGGCAAGACTAGGTGAGCTCCGCAGGCTATACGCAAGATCACATTTGCCGCAGGGAGCGCCGACGTCGCCAGCGCTCGCGAACATTTCCTTCTATCGAATGGACTGCCGCCTGAGTGCTCTCGCAAAATCCGCAGGCGCAGACTACACGCGCTACGCCGATGATCTGGCTTTCTCCGGCGATGCACAATTCGAGAAACGTGTGGAACGGTTTGCGATACACGTTGCGGCAATTCTGCTGGAGGCTGGATTCAGGGTGCACCACCAGAAGACACGGATCATGCGGCAGGGAGTGCGTCAACATTTGGCAGGATTGGTGACAAACCAGCGCCTGAACACTCCGCGGTCAGACTTCGATCGTCTTAAGGCTGTGCTGACCAATTGCGTTCGCCACGGCTTGGAGAGTCAAAATCGCGAAGGACGACCGGCGTTTCGGGCGTATTTGGAAGGGCGAGTGGGGTTCGCTGAGATGATTAATCCAGCGAAAGGGAAGCGGTTGCGAGCGATATTGGAGCGCGTGCAGCGGGAACAGTGAGTAAATCCGTGCAGCCACGGACGCATTCGTCAGCGGCCGGCCGGAAGCCGTGGGACGCTGGGGCCGAAGTCAGGCGCTGCACAGGACGAATGCCTAGCTCCTGCATGAGCCTTTCTTTCTGATTAGAGTTCGCGGACGAGGGTGTCCGCGCCGCATTGGGCGGCGCCCGCGTATAGCCTGGCTTCGAAGAAGGTTTCTACGCGGCTCAGAATTTCCGGGGCGCTTTTTGATTCGTAGATTTCTTTGCGCAGGTGCGCGCCGCCGGGGACGCCGTGAGTGAACCACGAGGCAAATTGCTTCATCTTGCCAACGGCGTCGGGCAGTTCTTCTTCGATCAGCATGCGGAAGTAGGTGCGGATCATTTCGTAGCGGTCGGCCTCAGAGGGGTGGTCGTAGAGAGATCCTGAGTAGCCACGGCCGCGTTCGTCCGTGGCGGCCGGAGGCGGTGAGAGCGCTCGCCCGAAGTCAGGTGATTCACAGGTCTCGCCTCGCTCGACCGGGCGGACGAATGCGTCCCCTGAACAACCGCAAATATATTGTTCAATCTGGCGGAAGATCCACGGATTGCTCGGGGCCATGCGGCCGATCATGACGGCGTCGCATCCGGTTTGCGTGACCATGGCGCACGCGTCTTCCGGCGTGCGAATGTCCCCGTTGCCGATGACGGGAATCTTCACCGCATCTTTCACGGCGGTGATCCACTCCCAGTTGGCCTGACCGCTGTAGCCTTGCTCGCGCGTGCGCGCATGCAGCGCGACGGCCGCCAGGCCGCAATCCTCGGCCATCCTGGCGAGTTCGACGCAGACGATCTCTTGCTCGCTCCATCCGGCGCGGAATTTCACGGTGAACGGAATCTTTACTGCGGCACGGACTGCTTCGAATATTTTTCCGATGGCGGGCAGATCGCGCAGAAGGCCTGAGCCTCCGTTGCACTTCACAACTTTTTTCGCGGGGCACCCGAGATTGAGGTCGACGAGGTCGAAGCCGAATCCCTCAACCATCTTGGCGGCTTCAGCCATCACGTAAGGATCGCTGCCGAACAGTTGTGCGGAGATTGGATGTTCGTCCTCGTAAAAATGAAGATAGCGCTTGGCCTTCTGATCTTTCTTGCGCAGGACTCCATCGGCCGAAGTGAACTCGGTCATGATGAGGCCGCATCCGCCGAGGTTACGAATGAAGCGGCGGAAGACAGTGTCGGTGACGCCAGCCATTGGCGCGAGAACGGTGGCGGGAGAGAGGGTGATCGATCCGATTTGAAGCGTATTTGGGACGGGCTTCAGTTCGCGGGCTGGAGCGTCCGCGCCACATGAGGTCGAATTGTCCCAGAACTTGCGCACGATTCTCTATTGTAGCCTTCATGCAAAAGCCCCCGCCGGAGCGAGGGCTTGATTCTGTTGGTCCGCGAGACCGTTACTTCTTGGCCGGTTCGGCTTTGGCGTACTTGCGGCGGAAGCGCTCCACGCGACCGGCGGTGTCCATCAGCTTCTGCTTGCCCGTGAAGAACGGATGGCAGTTCGAGCAGATTTCAACGCCGATGTCGCCCTTGTGGGTCGAGCGCGTCATAAATGTGTTGCCGCAGGCACAATGCACGCGGACTTCGTTATAAGAAGGATGGATAGCTGCTTTCATCTTGGGTCTACCTCGATTCGGGTCATTTGATTCTACCGGAAGGCCGAAGGATTCGGCAATCCGCGATGGGCCCCCGCTGCGTGGGCCGCCAGTCCAATATCTGTAGGCGAATGAGTGTCTTAGTTGGCGTAGCGCTGAGTCGCGGTCTGATGCCGGGAACAGCCCAGCGGTTAATGAGTGCTATCGCCTGCCTACGACAGTCGTGAATTAACAGCGGGGTATCTTGCAGAAGAACTGGGGTGTCCGTTTCGCGGCAAAGGTTTCGTCGTACCGGAAATTTCCGTGTGCTGTCCTGACGTAAGGCGTAAACACATTGACAGCTTCACCAAGACAATGCTCAAGACTACAACAGATTGAGTCCTGCTTCTGGTCCTTGCCCGGTGGGACGGTTAGAACGTCATAACATATTCCTGCGGCGCGCAGCGTGCCCTTCGCGGCTTCCTTTTGGAAATACTCAATCAAAAGTTCGAGCAACGGCTGCGACCCCGGATAATCGTCGCCCTCGATCTTTGCGCCGACGTGTCGGATTTCACCGTCCGACAACACAATTGCACCAATCGGTAAAAACTCGCCCTGTTTCGTCAGCAACATCTGAGCCACGGAAAGAAGCGTGTTCAGCAGTCCGTCTAGATCGGGATGTGCCATACAGTTTTGGCTAATCACATATCATAGCTGCTCAGATTGGTGAGAAATCGCCATTACGCTCACCAACCCGAGTCAGACCACTTCTCTCCACTCCACTCGTGATCACGCTCGATTCAACTTCAAGACCGCGTCCCGATGAAACCCGCGCCCTAGTGCATCGCCCGCAGGGGCTTGAATAGCGGCGGTCCCAGCAACTCCATATCGTACCTTGCCATGACCTCTTTCATAGTTTTTTCTGCGCCGGCCGTATCGTGCACGTTCGCCATCTCACGACCCATCTCGTCGAAGAACTTTTCGAATCCTCCGGGCAGGCAGACCAGAATTAGCTTGCCTTCCTGAGAACTGACGTTCGCCCAGACGTGAGGGATCCCTTTCGGCAGCCAGATGGTGGCGCCGGCCGGCAGAGTGTGCTCCTCGCCTCCCGCTTTGAAAAGGAATTCGCCGGAGAGCACGTAATACCACTCGTCCTCGCGATGATGCACGTGCTGGTACGGTCCGGTCTGGGGCATGGCGCTCAGCTCGAAGGCGGAACAGGAACCGCCGCTGTCCTCCGAGGTCAGTTTGCAGGGGGAGAGTTTTGCTTGCTGTGCTGTCGCGAATGAGAAGCGGCTTTCTCCGGGCTTGGCGATCGTGACTTTTCCGGTCGCAGGTGTTTGCGCCCGCAGCAGCGGCGTTACCGAGGCAATTCCAAAGAAGTAGAGCAGCGTTCGTCGGTCGAGGTTCGGCATGGTTCGGAAACTATACAGAGAGGATCGACGAATTTCCAACAGGCGTTGTATTTGTGGAATTGACGAACAGGACCTTACCTAGAACCTGAACAGGTAGCTAACCTTCACAAAAAATTGGCGGCTGTCGTTCAGATAGCCGCGGGGAATGTTGGTGACGAAGCCGGGGGATGTGGGAGTAGCGGGGACTACATTGAGATTCTGCAGGTCGCTGTTGTATCCAATGTAGATCGCCGTTCCGGGGTGGACCAGGTAGGTCAGGAGGAAGTCAGCGTTGAACTGCCGTGACGTCGGAAGGTAGGTGTATGGAGAACCGACTCCCGGAGTGCCGGCGAGAAGCGCGTTGTATTGCAGGATCAGGCGCAGCGAGAGTTGCGGAGTGAATTGCCAGTTGATCTTGCTGCGGAGGATGTGGTCGTTGAAAATGCCTCGTCCCGCGCCGGGAGTTTCGGATTGCGCGAACAGGAAAGCGTTGTTGGTGCTGCGCAGGCGCTCAAACAGGTAAGTGTTTTCGATCTTCAACGGCTTCATCGGACGTAGGGTCAGGCTGACCTGGGCGTTATCTTCGCGTGCGACGAAGGGCTGGTTATACGGCCCTGGCGTAGCGGATGGCGCGGCTACGAAGTTGACGGCATCGCCCCAGAAATAGCTGGCGAGCAATGTCACCTTCTTGAAGTAGCCACTTTGAATGCTAGCTCCGCTCATGCGCTCGTGGAAATCCTGATTAGTCAGAGTTGATGAGCAGTAACCATAGAAACAGAAATCCTGCGGACGCAGCCGCTCGCGCAGCTCTTCATACGGCCGCAGGTTAATGAGCGTTTGTCCCCGACCCTGAATCACAAAGTAGGGAATGTAGTCGGTGTCGAGCCTGAGTCCGGTATGGTCGAAATCGTAGCGCGCCACGATTGATGGTCCCCAATCGACGATCCATCCCTTGGTCGGACGAAAGCGGTAGTCGGCTTCGTGCACCGTCTCGCGGATATCGACGCGATTAATGAATCCAGGGATCGATACGAAGCCGGGGCTGATGTCGTTGTAGATGCCGTCGTAGGTGAAGTGCAATCCGTCGCGATGCAGTTCAAGGCGTTCGGCGGGTCCGGCGTAGTGATTGTCGTTGCCGCGATTGCCCGAGCTGAAGGGGTAATAGTTCGCCTCGCAATTATTGGAGGAATACGTGGGACTGAAGAAATTGCCCAGGATCGTGCTCGAACTGGTGACAGCCTGGCCGTCGAGGGTCCAGTTGGGATTGAGCTTAAGCCGGGTATCGACGCCGCCGATGCGGTTCGACTCTCCGGTCGTGGGACACTCCCAGTCGGTATAGAGGGCACCCACGCTCGATTGCTTGAAGATGTCGCGGCTGACGCGGGCGATGGTGAAGTACGAACGAACGTCAGAGAGAGGGAAGTAATCGGGAATAGCGAGCCCGGGACTGCGGTCGTCGGCGGTCATGAGGCCGACGGAGTACGGGCCATCTTTTCCGGTCAGGCGAACTCCGGCGGAGGGATCACCGATGTTGCGCGTGAATAGTAGATTCATCGGCGTGCGGAAGAAATCTTCGTTCTCCAGAAAAAACGGGCGCTTCTCCGGGAAATAGACGGCGTAGCGCTGGTTGACGGTGATCTGTGGGTCTTCGGACTCGACCTGGCTGAAGTCCGGATTCGCGGTGAGGTCGAGCGTGAAGTGATCGCGAAAGACGAACTTTGCGTCCATACCGGGCTGGCCTTGCGCAGTGGCCTTCTGAAAATAAGGATTGCTGAAGTCACGTGTGTCGAGCGCCCGGAATCCGCGGAGCACGCTGTAGGGCATCAGCTCGATGTCGCGTCCCGGTGAGATTCCTTCGAGCCCGTAGAGCGTGGCGGCCTGGCCCATGCGTCCTTCGACTTTGTAGGAGATATGCGGCCAGAAGGAATCTTCCGTCTTTCGGGTGATGCCACGGTACAGGATGATTCCCCAGTCTTGGAACTTCGTGGCGGGAAAGCGCAGGCTCTTGAACGGGATCGACATGAGGACGACGAATCCATGGCCCGTGACCTTGCCGCGCGAATCCCAGATGGTGTCGAACGAAGTGTCGAAGTGCCCCTGTGTTTGTTCTTCACGGGAGGCCTCGGTCCAAATGGCGTCCCACTGAACGCCGAGCGGCGTGGTCTGGAAGGCGTAGGCGCGGCGACGATCATGAAAGGTGTCAAGCATGATCTCGACCTGATCGTCATCAAAGATGTCTTCGCGGCGAGACATGCGGGCGCGCACCTTGCCAGGATCGTCATAGCAGACGAAAACCACGTAGAGATTTTTCTGGTCGTATCCCAGGTAGGCCTCGGTGGGCTCGGTGACCGCTTCGCCATCGTGGGGATCGCGCTGGGTGAAGTCAGTGATCTTCACCATGCGCTGCGCCGTCTCGCCCTCAGGCTTCATCGAAAGGAATTCGTCCAGCGTGGGTGGGTGCTCCAGACGGGGAACAGTCACCGATGGAGGCTCAATCGCGGGCTTCGGCGCCGCCTCGACTTTCGGATTCTTGATGGGAGGCTCAGGCTCCTGCGCGGACGGGGATGGCTCCTGATTCGAAGGTGCAACTTCTTGTGGCGGGGCAGGAGGCGGAGTTTCCGGGAGTGGATTGGGCTTTTGAGGTGACTGCGGATTCTGCGGAGCGTTGGCTGAATCCTGGGACTGCGGAACCTGTGTTGTAGCGCTGAGAGAAGAGCAGCAAAAGCACAGCAGAATTAAGCCAAGGACCGGCAACGCCCTAATAAGAAGAACGAATCGACCCAAGGCTCGACGCAAACGGAAAGCTCCCCACTCCTCCGCGGCCCCCTATTCCGTGGAAGTGAGCAAGATACACTAATTCGACACGAGACAGAAAGAGTGTATTTGTTACGAAGCACAAAGCCTGAACCACGAAGAACACGAAGTTTCACGAAGGTAGTGTCGATGAAGGTCGTGATGAGGGCGAGGGTTGTTCTCCTTCGTAGACCCTAGTGTCCTTTGTGGTTGATTGTTCTAACGCAAGTTAGAAAAGCGTGTTCTGCCGGCGATGTGGGGTAATTCCGAAGTGTTCGTAAGCTAGCTGCGTGGCGACGCGGCCGCGCTGGGTGCGATCCAGGAAGCCGATCTGCATCAGGAAAGGTTCGTAGATCTCTTCGATCGCGTCGGGTTCTTCGGCGAGGACCGCGGCGAGAGTGTTCACGCCGACTGGCCCGCCCTGGTACTTTTCGATGATCGTCAGCAGCAGCCGGCGATCGACTTCGTCGAAACCGTACCGATCAACCTCCAGCATTTCGAGAGCTGCCTTTGCGGTCGGCTCGTCAATGTTGCCCGCCCCGCGCACTTGGGCGAAGTCGCGGACGCGCCGCAGCAGCCGGTTCGCAATCCTCGGAGTTCCTCGCGAACGGCTGGCAATCTCAATCGAGCCGGCATCGTCAATTTCTACGCCTAGGATCTCGGCTGAGCGCTCGACGATCACGCGCAAATCTTCCGGTGTGTAGAACTCCAGCCTCAGCACGATTCCAAACCGTGCGCGCAGCGGGGCTGAGATCAATCCCGCGCGAGTCGTCGCGCCGACAAACGTGAATGGTTTGACTTCGAGTGTGTGGGTTCGCGCCGAAGGGCCCTGCCCAATGATGATGTCGAGCTTGTAATCTTCCAGCGCCGAATACAGCAACTCTTCGAGAACCGGCTGAAGGCGGTGGATCTCGTCTACGAACAGTACCTGCCTCTCAAGCAGGTTGGTGATGATCGCCGTCAGGTCGCCCTTGATCTGCAGCAGGGGGGCAGCGGTCGGCTGGAAGTGCACGCCCAGTTCGTTCGCGATGATGTTGGCCAGCGTGGTCTTCCCGAGCCCAGGCGGTCCGTAGAGCAGAACGTGGTCCATGGCTTCGCCGCGCGACTTGGCCGCTTCGATGGCGACGGCAAGGTTTTCTTTGACCTTTTTCTGGCCGATGAATTCCGCAAGGCGTTGCGGACGGAGTTTCAGCTCGAACGAGGAATCGTCCCCGACAGGCGCGGCCGATACGAGTCGCTCACCTTTAGGGTCAAAATCGGGATTGTCGGCGGCCGTAACCACTCCTCGGGATAGTAGAACGGAATGCGAAAGTGCGCAATTTGTTCATCTGCCACGCTCTGTCGGGTAATCACGCATCGCCTGTTCATATCGAAGTCCGCCGCGATTCCTGTAGCCCCGGATGCATCCGTCCGGGGTGGCTAAAGGCCATGCCACCGCTTAAAGCCTCGTAATATATAAATAAAGAAAATTATCTATAATGATATAATCAAGACTGTATGGCAATAAATATAAAGAGTTTAGAGGCTGAACGTCTGGCTCGCGAACTCGCCGACAAGACTGGCGAATCGCTAACCGAGGCGATCCAAAAGTCCTTGGCTGAGCGTCTCGATAGGCTGAAGCGCCAACGCAAGAGTCACATCTTGAGGGATCAACTTGAAGACATTCTGCAACGGGTCGACAAATTGCCCGTGCTCGATCCTCGTCCTCCAGAGGAAATCATCGGCTACGACGACAACGGCCTTCCCGGTTAACACGCGACCATGGTGATTGACACCTCAGCGCTGGCCGCCATCTTCTTCGCGGAGCCGGAGCGACAGAAGTTTCTCGACGCTATCACCTCTGCAGACAGTCGACTTGTGTCTGCGGCGACTCTGCTTGAGACAGGAATAGTTGTGGAGGCGCGTCAAGGCGAATCGGCGGGCCGGGAGTTCGATTTGTTTGTGGTGCGTGCGAATCTCCAGGTCGTGCCGGTTGATTCTGAGCAGGTGGATTTGGCCCGGTCCGCTTGGCGCAGATACGGCAAAGGCAGACATCGAGCGGGACTCAACTACGGAGACTGTTTCGCTTACGCACTTGCGAAATCAACTGCAGAACCTCTTCTGGCGAAGGTCTCGGACTTTTCCATGACCGACATTGCAATGGTTCCGTAAGTCAGCTCGTGATCACGCAAGCGCCCACGATCCGCCGTCCAGCAATGCCCGTGCAGCGGCGGACGCATTCGTCCGCCGGCGTCAACCATCGGCACGGTTATTTCGGGTACCACTCCAGCAGTCGCACTTCGATGCCGCTTCCCTCCAGTGCCTTTTGAAATACCGACAGATCAGATCCTCGATAGTGATAGGGAATCACGACCTTCGGATGGAACGCCTTTACGGCGTCAGCGGCTTCTTCAGGCGGCATGGTGTAGGGCAAGTTCATGCAGACGAATGCCACGTCGATATTTTTCAGCGCGCGCATCTCCGGGACGCCTTCGGTGTCGCCGGAAAAATAAAATCGCTTGCCGCCGTAGGTGAGGACGTATCCGTTGCCGCGTCCTTTGTCGTGAAAGAGCTTGCCAGCCGCAGGTCCGCGCTTCAGGTTGTAGGCCGGGATCGCTTCGATCGAGAAACTTCCCCACTGCTTGGTTTCGCCGTTCGCGATCGGCTTCGCGGTGGTCACGGTTTGCACGACGGCAGGTGGCGCGAAGATTTCTGTCCCATCCTTGCTGACCGCCTTGATCGAATCCGGATCCATGTGATCGCCATGAATGTCGGTGATCAGAACGAGGTCAGCCTTGGGAGTGGCGTCGAGCTTCGCGGGCTTGGCGGGATCGAGATAGATCGTCTTCCCTCCAGCTTCGATCAAAGTGCTCGCATGATTCAGCGGCGTGATCTTGACCGGCCCTGCGGATGTGGTGAAGGTTTGCGTCTGGGCGGAGGCGAATGCGGTAAGTGCAAGACTGGCGAGGGCAACGAACAGGATTGACTTCATCATAACCTCGAAGCACATGCTGGGATTGGAATGCGCACGACTGTTTTGAAACACTATATAACGTTGAGACGACGGACAAAGGGGCAAGCGGGCGCCCGGGTAGATCGGGTTGCCGCGCAATTCCCAGCCAGTTTTTAAAGTTATGTCGCGATGATCAATAGGAGGCCGATCAGCCCCAGAGCCGCGTCTGCCGCACATGCGAATACGAGAGCGACTGCAAAGCGTCCCCAACCCTGAAGCTTTTCGGGAGCTACCTGGTTGCGCTTACAGACGACTGTTTGTGCCCATTCGTCGCCATGGCGCTGTTGCTGCACACTGCCTTGCATCGCCGTGTAGCCGATGATTCCGAAGAATAGGCCGTCGACGTAGTAGCCCAGTTCGCGGATCAAAGCGCCCTTGAATCGGCATGGAGATCCATCTTCCTGGAGAACGACCATGCCGAGCATGCGCTTGCCGAGACTGCTTCCATGAACGGCCGAGAAGATCACATGGTAGGCCAGGTATCCAAGGATCGCGAATAAGAAATCCGTGATACCCGGATGACGTAGCCTGAGAAGGATGGATCGTGGCACGTGGCCGGGCCCGCCGGATGCCACAAGTAGCATGATCCCGAAAGAGTATCCGGTGACGCGCCGGAGGCTGAAGTGCACCACGTGGTCGATTAGGCGTGCGGCGACCCTTGGCCAAAAGCTGACGCCTTCGAGAGCCGATGGTTCGGCGTATCCGCTAAACGATGGAACTACTATGTCGTGAAAAGACGCGGAGAGTTCAGATGCCTGAGTGGACATCGATCACCTCTAGTGGAGCGATTGGAGAGAGCAATTCCGGTTACGCCTGAGGGATGGTGGGACGGCGTAATCAACTGCGACTGTGGATGCTACACCCGATTTTTTCTCCATGGAAGAGGGAAAGATTTTGCAGTATCACTGCAAATACATTGACCACAGCCAGACGCAGAAATCCTGAATTTATGTGATTCGACGTGAGCTGTTGATGCTCGCCTACTCCTCTTCTTCCTTCACCTCGCCCCGCGCCGCCTTAGCCTTCTCGACAATCTTTTCCTGCAGTTGTCCCGGGACGACGTCGTAGTGGTGCATTTCCATATTGAAGCTGCCGCGGCCCTGGGTCATCGACGTTAGCTCGACGCCATAGGTCAGCATCTCGGCCATCGGGACTTCGGCTTTCACGACCGTGTTGCCGCCCTTGTTGTCCATGCCCTGGATGCGGCCGCGGCGGCTGTTCAGGTCTCCCATGATCGATCCGGCAAAGTCGTCGGGAACCGTGATCTCTACGTTCATGACCGGCTCGAGCAGCGTGGGCTTCGCGACCTCCATCGCTTTGCGGAACGCGATGCGGCCCGCCATCTGGAACGACATGTCATTGGAATCGACGTCGTGGTACGAGCCGTCATAGAGAACGACGCGGAAGTCGACCACCGGGAACCCGGCGAGATATCCGCGAGCGGCCGCGTCCTTGATTCCTTTTTCTATGGCGGGAATGTAGTTCTTCGGAATCGCGCCCCCGAAAATATCGTTGACGAATTCAAACTGTCCGCCACGCGCAAGCGGCTCCATCTTGATCTTGCAGTCGCCGTATTGGCCGTGGCCTCCGGTCTGCTTCTTGTGGCGGCCTTGCACGTCGGCCTTGCCGCGAATCGTTTCGCGATAGGGAACCTTGGGAGCCTTCAGCACCACTTCGGTGTGATATCGCTTCTTGAGTTTCGCGACCACGACTTCGATGTGCTGCTGCCCCGTGCCCGCGATCAGAAATTCCTGCGTCTGCGGATCGCGGAAAAATCGCAGCATGGCATCTTCTTCCATCAGCTTGTGCAGGCCGGGGCCGAGCTTGTCTTCGTCGGCGCGGCTCTTGGGCTCGATGGCAAAAGTGATCGCGGGCTCGGGCAGCTTCACGCGCGGATATTGAATGGGCGCGGATTTATCGCCGAGAGTATCGCCGGTCAACGTGTCTTTCAATTTCGCGACCGCTCCGATGTCTCCGGCGTGCAGCTCGTTGACCGGGATCGCCGTCTTTCCCTGCATGCTCGAGATGTGTGCGAATTTTTCCTGCGATCCGCGGCTGTAGTTCATGCAGCGTCGCGTCGTTCTTCAATACGCCTGAAAAAACTTTGAAATACGAGATGCGTCCGGCAAATGCATCCGACACCGTCTTGAATACGTAGACCGAGACCGGCTCTTCGTCGGTTTCGTGGCGCTTGGGGGCGTCGCCATTCCCGCCAGCTGGCTCTCCCTGCACCCACTCATGCTCCGACGGCGCTGGAGTGTAGTCGACGATGAAATCCATGATGCGGTCGGCGCCTATGTTGCCGAGTCCGGAGCTGAAGATCACGGGGAAAATTTTGTCTTCACGAATCGCGTTGTGCAGCGCCGGGACCAGATCCTCTTCCCCGAGCGTGCCCGCTTCGAAGAACTTTTCCATCAACTTGTCATCACCCTCGGCGACCAGCTCGACCAGGCGCTCGTGCGCTTCCTGAGCCTGTTCCTTCAGGTTGGCGGGGATCTCGGTCTCTTTCCCTTTGCCATTTCCTCCAAGCTCGTAGGTGTAAGCCTTCATGCGGACCAGATCGATGACGCCGCTCAGATTCTTTTCAGCGCCGATCGGCAATTCGATCGGAATCACGTCGCGCCCGAAGGCATTGCTCAGCGATTCGAGGACGCGCTCGGCGTCGGCGCGGTCGCGGTCCATGCGGTTCACCACGATCAGGCGCGGCGTCTTGTACTCTTCGCAATAATTCCACACGCGCTGGGTTACGACTTCGACGCCGGCCACGCCATCGACCACCACGATGGCGGCATCAACAACAGGCAGGTCCATCTTGGCTTCGTGAACGAACATGCTGAAGCCCGGAGTATCGAGAATGTTGATCTTGGTCGTGCCCCACTCGACCACCGCGGCACCGGTCGTAATCGACATCTTGCGGGCGATTTCTTCTTCGTCGTAGTCGGTGGTGGATGAGCCGTCATCGACACGGCCGAGGCGCTGCGTCGCGCCCGAGGTGTAAAGCATGGCCGAAACCAGTGAGGTCTTGCCCGCATGCCCGTGGCCGACCATCGCGACATTCCTGATGTTTGCTCCGGAATAGACTTTCAATTTGAGCTCCTTCAGGCAGGAGTGGCAAGGAGATGGCCTATGAAGAGGATGAGGGCATATCAGGCCAGACCGACGTACCTGCCAAAACAAAGGATGCTATCACGCGGCCAGCAAACGCCTCAACCGCCGGGAAAACATTGTGAACCCGCTTCCGACCCGACAGAGCTATAATCCCCGCCATTCGAAGTCTTGGGCCTCCGTCACCGCCCGGCAAAACCGGCGGCGGTTCGTTCTGGCCAACAATCGGGAGGTTTGGCGTGAAGTCGACCATGATGTCGTCTCCGCTGCTGCTGACCTGCATGCTCGAGCGTGCGGCGAAGCTTTTCCCTGATGTCGAAATTGTCTCCGCCCGCTGCGACGGCACGCGCCATCGCTACACATACCGCGATCTGCATCGGCGCTCTCGCCAGTTGGCCGCAGCTCTCGAAGGTGCCGGCCTGGTCAAAGGAGACCGCGTCGCCACATTGATGTGGAACGAGCATGAGCACCTCGAGGCCTACTTCGGCGTGCCTGCAATGGGCGGCGTCCTGCATACGTTGAATCTTCGACTGCATCCGGAGGAGATCGCTTTCATCGTCAACCATGCGCAGGATCGATTTCTCATCGTCGACGACGTGTTGCTCGACGTGTTCGAGAAATTCCGCGCCGCACGTTCAGTTCGAGCGTGTCTTTGTAGTCAGCCATGGCGGTGTGAAATTCCCGAAGGCTGCTCGTCTTATGAAGCATTTCTCGCGGAGTCGAACGGCAAGCCCAATTATCCGGAGCTTTCCGAAGAAGACCCGGCCGCCATGTGCTACACCTCGGGCACAACCGGCAAACCCAAGGGCGTTGTTTATTCGCATCGTTCGCTCGCGCTGCATTCGCTGACGATTGCGCTACCCGATCAACTCCATTTCAGCTGTTACGACACCGTTCTTCCCGCCATGTCGATGTTTCACGCGAATGCCTGGGGATTTCCCTACGCCGCCACCATGACCGGCGCGCGGCAGATCTTTCCGGGGCGCAATCTTCAACCTGAAGCTCTTCTCGATTTGCTCGACAGCGAGCGCGTCACCCTCACTGGCGGAGTTCCCACAGTTTGGCTGGCTGTGCTGAATGCCCTGGATTGTCATCCCGGCCGTTGGAAGCTGGCTGAAGGCCTGCGTGTCGTGGTCGCCGGATCCGCCGCACCCGAGTCCATGTTCCGCCGCTTCGACAAGCTCGGAGTGCGCGTCATTCAGCCGTGGGGCATGACCGAAACCGCGCCGCTCGCCACCGTCTGCGCACTTAAGCCGCACATGGAGCAGTTGGTCCGACGATGAGCGTTATTCTCTTCGTGCTAAGCAGGGAGTGCCTTCACCTTTCATCGACGTAAGGGCCGTCGGCGACTCCGGCGAAATTCCGTGGGACGGCACGGCTGTCGGCGAGTTGCATGTTCGCGGTCCTTGGGTGGCGAGCAGCTACTTCAAGCTCGACCCGGGCGATCGTTGGACTGCCGACGGCTGGTTCCGCACCGGGGACGTCGTCAGCATCGATCCCGATGGCTACGTAAAGATCACCGACCGCGTCAAGGATCTGATCAAATCCGGCGGCGAGTGGATTAGTTCGGTCGATCTTGAAAATGCGCTAGTCGCGCACGAGTCGGTGAAAGAAGCTGCCGTTATTGCCGTGGCGCATCCCAAGTGGCAGGAACGACCGCTGGCCGTAATCGTTCTGAAAGACGGTTGCAAGCTTGACGATTCCGAATTACGCAGTTTCCTCTCGCAGCGTTTTGCGCGCTGGCAATTGCCCGATGCGTTCGTCTTCGTCGATGAACTGCCGCACACCGCGACAGGCAAACTTCTCAAGAGCAAGCTGCGCCAGGATTTCGATCGGTGGCAATGGGAAGCGACGTAGCGCGAGGGTAAGCCGGCAACGCTCGTGTGGCGACGGACGCATTCGTCCGTCCCGCACAGGCGAAGCCGAGCGGAAGGTTCCCAAAATTCGACAAAGGCTGTTTCAACGGAATGCCGCCGCCCGACCAAACCCCAATTCAGGTGTATGATCCTCACCTCATGCTAGGCCACCGCACCAGCGAGCAGTGGATCCAGCAGTATTCGAGCAGCCACCAGCACCCGGTGAACCGGCTCTGCCACACGCTCGGTATTCCCACCATCGTTCTTTCACTCGGTATTTTCGTGGCCAGCATCTTCTACCATCGACTGTGGATTGCCGCGCTCTCGCTGTTCGCAATCGGATGGATTCTTCAATTCATCGGCCACGCCTTCGAAGGAAAGCCTCCGGAATTCTTCCACGATTGGCGATTCCTCTTCGTTGGAGTGCGCTGGTGGTGGGCCAAGATCACCGGCCGTGCTTGAACCGTCTCGCTGGCCACTGAGGGTTTGCAAACCGCCATCGGCGCGGCATTTAGGCCGTTGAGTCTTTTCCCCTGCGCCTTTTTCGTGGTAGAAATATTTCCGGCCTATTGGGGAGGCTTGGCATGCCGTCTGTTCAAAAGACTCGGGAATTTCACAATCATCACTTCGATTCGACCGTCTGGAATGACTTTCAATTTCGCGACGACGACGTAGTCGTCGCCTCTTACGCCAAGGCGGGCACTACCTGGACCCAGCAGATCGTCGGCCAATTAATTTTCGGCGGCGATCCCAACATCGCCGTGGCGGAGATGTCACCCTGGATCGATCTGCGGGTTCCGCCCAAACACATTAAGTTGCCCGCGGTCGAAGCGCAAACTCACCGGCGCTTCCTGAAGACGCACCTACCCGTCGACGCGCTCGTCTTTTCCGAAAAGGTGAAATACATCTATGTTGCCCGCGATGCGCGCGACGTGATGTGGAGCATGTATAACCACCACGCGAACGCAAATGAGAAGTGGTACGAATTGTTAAACGACACCCCCGGCCGCGTGGGTCCTCCGATTGAACCGCCTCCCGCAGATATCCGTCAGTATTGGCGGGATTGGATGGAAAAAGACGGCTATCCGTTCTGGTCGCTCTGGGACAACATGAGGTCGTGGTGGGCAATTCGCGAATTACCCAATGTCCTGTTCGTTCACTTCAACAATCTCAAGCAGGATATGCCTGGGCAGATCCGCCGCATCGCAGACTTTCTGAACATCAAAGTCGATGAGTCCCGCTGGCCCGCGATCCTGGAGTACTGCTCCTTCGATTGGATGAAGCGCAACGCCGAAAAGTACGCTCCTCTCGGAGGAACCATCTGGGAAGGCGGCGGCGGAACGTTCATCAACAAGGGTGTGAACGGCTGCTGGAAAGACATTCTTACCCCCGAAGAATGCGCCGAGTACGAGACCCGCACGGTGCGCGAGTTGGGCCCGGAGTGTGCGCGCTGGATGAATACCGGCGAGGGCCTGGGCTAGAAACCGAAGTTGCGAGTGTTGCGTAGAGGCGGACGCATTCGTCCGCCCTTCGGACCGGTAGCGATGCTAATGCGGCTTCGAGGGACCACGACAGCCGAGCACGTCGATGCAGCAGAAAAGATCGCCACACTGCAAGCGGCCCTAAATTCCCGACCACGTCAAAACACCCTGACAACAAAATCGGAGGCCCAGCGCGCGATGCCGCAACATCGCGACGTGTTCACAAATGTTTTTACATCTCCTTGACATCGGCGAGTCGCCGCTGGTTGCACGCCCCGAACTTGTGTTCTATGCTCGAAATACCCTTGGGGGGTTCTGTTTCAACCAAGAAACATGCAGCGTTTGACCGCAAGACTTCTGCTGCTTTTTGCGCTTGCTGGAAACTTTCTTCCGCTAGCGCTGGCGGCGACGTCTGCCTCACCCCATGCCTGCTGCGTCAGAAAGTCTGCGCATCAATGCCATAGTTCCGCCGAAACTC
Organism: uncultured Acidobacteriota bacterium; assembly: GCA_963712365.1. Lineage (GTDB taxonomy): Bacteria > Acidobacteriota > Terriglobia > Terriglobales > Acidobacteriaceae > Sulfotelmatobacter. The sequence continues at coordinate 40,075 of CAVQHO010000011.1, read as the reverse complement.
AAGGCCTCTCGATCAGCAGCCGATCGTGCTGCAGCCAGAATTGTTCGCGGGCAGTTACGACATCGCAGTCCGCGCAGCCCCGTTCTCCGATCGCGGCTCTCGCTGAATTCGCAATCTCCGCGTCGATCACAGATGTAGATCATGTCGCTTCTCTTGCCGAGTTCCTGTCATCCCGCTCAGCACGCGCACCTCCGCCAGTCTCCGTTGCCTGACATTTCAATTCAGCCACCCGCACGCGTAGGCACACGTGCGGAGGCCATGTTTTTATCCGGCCACAGGCGGCTCAGCTTCGCGCTGCAGCCATGCCCGAATGTCATTGGAGATCGCATGCGTTCGTCGCGCTTTCAGTTTCTTCTCGTGCTTTTGATCTTGCCGCTGTCGGCCATCGCGTCCGTCGTCGGATCGGTGCGCGGCATCATTCATGATCCGCAGCACCGGCCCGTACAGAATGCGATGGTGATGATTCATGCCAAGGCCTCGGACTGGTCCTCCACGGTCAACTCCGATCCAGGTGGCAACTTCATCTTCAACGCCGTGCCCCTCGGAGAATATGTCGTTACGGTAGCCGGGGTGGGATTCGAGCAGAGCCGGCAGGACGTGATGGTGATCTCCGGTTCGCAACCCGTGTTGCACTTCGCGCTCAGCGTGGCGGGAACGAAAGAGACGGTCGACGTTACCAGCACGCTCGAGGCTGCGCCCACGGACACAGCTACCCCGACCACCGTTGTAGATCGTCAGGAACTTGCGCGAACCCCGGGTGCGGCGCGCACCAATAGCCTCGCGATGATTACCGACTTCGTGCCAGGTTCTTACATCACTCACGATCAACTACACATTCGCGGAGGACACCAGACGAGCTGGCTGGTCGACGGCGTTCCAGTTCCCAACACCAACATCGCGTCAAATCTCGGCCCGCAGTTCGATCCCAAAGACATCGACTATCTCGAGGTGAGCCGCGGCAGTTACGGCGCGGAGTTCGGCGACCGCACGTACGGCGTCTTCAATGTCGTGCCGCGCACCGGATTCGAGCGCAACCGCCAGGCGGAGCTCGTGCTGAGCGCCGGCAATTTTTATCAGACGAACGACGGCTTCAGCTTTGGCAGCCACACCCAGCGCTTCGCCTACTACGCCAGTGTGAATGGAAACCGCAGCAACCTGGGCATTGGAACGCCCATCCCGCAGGTGGTACACGATGCCGCCAACGGCTACGGAGGCTTCGGTTCGTTCATCTTCAACGCCGATCCTTCGAACCAGCTTCGCCTAACGACTTCGCTGCGCCGCGACTTCTACCAGATTCCTTACGATCCATTTCCCAACGACATCGAGAACGCGGACATTCCCGAGAATGATTTCTCGGCACAATTTCCCAGCATCGGGCTTCGCGATAGCGATCATGAGTCCGACGCGATCGTGAATTTCTCCTGGGTACATACCTTCAATTCGAAGTCACTGCTGACCCTGTCGCCGTTTTATCACCACAATTCAGCGAATTATTCGAGCCCGCTGACCGATACTCCGGTGGCCGCTACGCAGGATCGCAGCTCAGACTACGCCGGAGGGCAAGCCAGCTTCAGCGCGAACATTGCAAAGAATAATTTCCAGGCCGGAGTCTACAGCTTCTATCAGACCAACCGCGAAAGTTTCGGCGCTGTGTTCAACGATGGCAGCGGCAATCTGCCATTCACCGATGTCGAGCGTCCAAATGGCAGTCTGACGGCGTTCTTCTTCGACGACAAGTTTAAGCCGTTTTCCTGGCTGACCCTCACTGCGGGCATGCGTCCGACACACTTCGCGGGTAATAGCGGTTTTTCGGAAAACGCAATCAGCCCTCGTTTTGGCGCGGCGCTCACGATCCCGCGGCTGAACTGGACGTTCCGCGGCTTCTATGGTCACTACTACCAAGCGCCGCCGCTGGTCACCGCCTCAGGATCGTTAATCGATCTGTGCAACCAGAGCGGCTGCGGATTCGTCACGCTTCCTGGCGAGCGCGATGAAGAGTTTCAGTTCGGCGTCGCCATTCCTTACCGTGGATGGACCCTCGATGTCGACTCGTTCCGCACGCGGGTCGACAATTTCTTTGATCACGAAGTCATCGGAGAATCAAATCTGTTTTTCCCTTTAACGATTCAGAAAGCTCTGATTCGTGGATGGGAGGCTACGCTGCGTTCGCCGCGCCTCGCCCACCGCGCGCAACTCCACCTCGCATATTCAAACCAGATCGTGCAAGGAGGCGGCGCCATCACCGGGGGCCTCACTGATTTCGATACGCTCGACTTCGGAGTCCTCGATCACGACCAGCGCCATACATTGAATGTCGGCGGCGACGTTACGTTGCCTTGGCGTTCGTACGTTTCTACAAACCTTTGTTACGGATCGGGATTTCTGAACGGATTCCCCGGTCAGCCGTATCCCGGCGACTATCTGCCACAGCACACGACATTCGACTTAACCGTGGGAAAAGAGTTCGGCGAAAACTTCTCAGCCTCACTGAGCGCGCTTAACGCGGCTAACCGTCGTGTAGAACTCGACAACAGCGAAACCTTCGGAGGATTTCACTGGAATAATCCGCGCGAAATATTCGTGGAACTGAAATACCGATTTCATTTCTAGAAGAAGGCGGAAATTTGGGACGGGAAATGTCCCTGTGTTTCCCGTGGCCGCGATTTCTCGAAGTTATCGCTGTCCCAGAGTCTCGCGCAGCAATTCCTCGACATCTCCTAACTTTTCGCCCATCAGGTTAAGCTTGCGAGCGAGCCCTTGAATCTCCAACTCGGAGCGCCGGTTCACATCAAAATCGAGTTCACCGCGCAGCCGATCTTTCGTGTCCTGACGGTTTTGGCTCATCATGATGACCGGCGCCTGGAGCGCAGCCAACATTGAGAGGAACAGGTTCAGCAGAATGAACGGATACGGATCCCATCCGCGCTTTCCCATCAGGGAATCGATTACTACGTAGAAGAAGAGGCCGAGTGTGAAGCTGATAATGAACCTCCACGATCCGCCGAAACCCGCCACGGCGTCTGCCACGCGCTCGCCGAAGGTCGCATCCTTCTCTATCACCTCGTTCGGATGCCGAATGGCGCGCAGCCGTACGAGCTGTTGAGAGGCGTGAAATTGTTTCCCCAGGACCTGAAGCATATCCATGCCCGCGAGAGGCTTTCTTTGCAGGAGCACCGCGATGTCATGGCGGTCCACCTCAATGCAAACGGCTTCGTCCACGGCTGTGGCCTCCGTCTGATGCGCTGTCTGCTCGAGCATCGACGCGAAGCCAAAAAATTCTCCGTGCGTCGGCTCGTCGACGATGACTTCCTGGTGCTCATTATCGACAGTCGATACCCGCACGCGTCCCGACACCACGACGTAGGCGCGTCCGTTGTTGTCACCGATCTTGTAAATCCTCTGGCGCGGCTTGAATTCCCTGACCTCCACCTGGTCGGCCAGGACAGCACTCTCTTCTTCATCGAGCAATGCGAATAAAGGAACGTGCTTCAGAACTTCAGGATTGCATGCCATGTCTAGCGTCTCCCGGAGAAATTCAGGACCGCGTAGGATGGCACAAGAAAGAACCAGAATCCAGAGGAAGAAAGAAAAGTTAATGCGGTTGCAATAAATCCAAGGGGCCGAAGGCTTGGCCGGGCGCCCGTCCCGCCGCCTTTGCCGTCAGCGAGTACTCGAAGCCGGGGTGAATAAACCGCATGGAGCGGAGTTGATACAAAGAATGGAACTCGGTCCAATCCGCATGGCACTCCCATCGCATGAAGAGTTACAGTGTTACAACGTGAAAACTTCAGCCAAGATCGGCGCGGTCCTCATCATCTTCTGCTTCGCTATACTCGTAAGCTCTTGCCATCGCTCAAAGGGCACGAACATGAAGCGATATCACTTCACTGGCAGGATCATCTCCATCGACGCACAGTCTGAATCGGCCTTCATCGACGGCGACAACGTTCCCGACTTCATGGATCCCATGTCGATGTCGTACAAGATCAAGCCCGCGTCAGAACTGCGGCAGCTCGCCCCGGGAGACTCCATCGCCGCGGACGTAGTCGTAGTCGAGAAAGTTCCGAAGAATGAGGATGAGCCTTCGGAATTCTGGCTGGAAAACCTGAAGGTCACCGGTCACGCCAAAGCCCCGCCGGCCAAGGGCTCCGGTGAGCTGCATATGCCTGCTACGGGCGAAGACGTGCCGGATTTCACATTTACCAACCAGGACGGCAAGCCAACTTCGCTCGCGCATTACCGCGGCAAAACCTTGCTGGTGACATTCATCTATACACGATGTCCTTTCCCGGATTTCTGCCCGCGCATGAGCAGCAATTTCGATGAAGTCTACAAGCAGCTTGGGACGAATCCATCGCTTGCCAACGCTCACCTGATCAGCATCAGCTTCGATCCCGAGCATGACACGCCAAAGGTGTTGCGAGAATATGCGTTCTCGGTCGCGCACACTCACGATGCCGCCATGTTTCGTAACTGGGAGTTCGTCGTACCGCGAGCAGGCCGATCTCCAGAAGATTGCCGACTATTTCGCCCTTACGGTAAAACCTGAGGGCGGATTGATCACACACAATCTCAGCACCGCCGTGATCGGTCCGGACCGCAAGATTGTTGCGTGGTATCACGGTGGCGACTGGCAGGCTTCTGATCTAATAAAGGATGCTGCGAATTCGCAAAAGTCGTAGCAGCGCGCATCAAACAACTTCAGGTGTTGGTCCCAGCGCCATGAGACGTTCAGCGAGACGGTAAGGAAGGAACCTGCGTATGAAATATGTCCTGCTCATCCTGGCAGTGCTCGGCATAGTCGTATCGTCACTCGCCCTTCGCGAGCACTATCGCGAATACGGAGACTCGCCGTGCAGCATCAACGAGCATTGGGATTGCGGCGTAGTCAACCACAGCCGTTACGCTATGCTCGGGCCGATCCCGGTGGCTACGGTAGGAATTGCAGGCTACATCCTCATGGCGATCCTCGCGTTCATGGGCGCCTATCGGCTGCTGCTCGTCCCCACAATTGCCGGACTGATCTTCTCGCTTTATCTCGCCAACATTGAAGCGCATATTCTCGGCGTGTGGTGCATCTACTGCGTGATTTCGCTGGGCATTGTTTCGCTGATGTCATTTCTCACAGTAGGCGCAGTCTTCGCCCGCACAGGGCGAAAGCCGAAAGCAGCCTGAAGGCCGCAGTCGACTGTCTTTGCATTGCTCGGTGCCCTCGGTGGTGAGAGCGTTTGCATTCTGGTTGTCGATTTCAAAGTCATCTGCCGGAATTCTTTTGCTTGGCGCCGATCTTCTTATTGATGTCCGCCGCGAATTCAACAAAGAAATTCAGCAGCGCTCCGTAGCCCGCCTGTCCGATCACGGCGTAGGTTGCGTTCGTCCATGGGCCGGGATGGTCCGGCTTCCAAGTGCTGGCGATGAGTCCGCCACCGAGCGAGCCGCCATAGAGCGCCCATTGCGGACGCAACTGCCCGCTGCCGTTATAGGTCAAAAAATTGCGCATGATGGCATGACGGGTGCGCGGCCAGAAGCCCGAGCAATTGCACCGGTCATAGCGTGGCTCGTAGTTCATCGCCGCATTCCCCAGGTACGCGAGCGTGTTCGCGGAGATGAACTGTCCTTCGCGCGACGCGAAGCGTTCGCCGTAGCCGCCCCATCCGCCCTGCCACCTCGGAACTCCGCGCGCCTGATCGATGCCGGCCCCGAACATGCGTTTGGCGTAATCGCCGGGCCGCGTCAGCGTTTGCTGCAGATAAATCTGCCGCCGCTCTTTTGACGAGAGCGGTGAACGTGGCTGGCCTTTCTCAAGATAGTCTCCCGTGAACCATCCGCTCTCCCAGTCGCGCGCCTTGTTCAGCGCCTGGTGCGCGATTCCCTGATGTCCTTGCTCTGGATTGCCCGCTTCATCTTTTTTATCGTCGCTCTTTTGCGGCTTCGATGAAGCCTGAGCGGAATCTTTCTCCGCGTCATTCACAGGGATAAACGTTGGTGTGGATTGCGCTGCCACGACAACGGCGCCGATAGTAGCGAATATGAGACAGAAAACGATTCGACGCAATCCGGTGCGTACGGAGAGCCATCTTTCCAAGACTTTCACCCTACCGCGAACCGAGCGGCTTTCGTTTGTTGATGTTGAACGTGACGGAACGACTCGATAGATTCTGTTCGATGCGTTCTTTGTGCGACTATGTTGCTGCGTAAGTGCGAAGCGTGTGGCTGCGCCCAGCAACGGAGTCTTCATAGTTGCGAGAACGCTGTTGGTTCTCGATCTTCACGTGCCTGTCCGATAGGCTACACACTCGGAACGCGAACCGTGAAGAGAATGGGCCGGGAACTTTCTGCAAAGAGGAGAACGGCATGCTTTTCAAAATACTCTCGGTAGTTCTGATCATCGCGGTTAGTTTCGTTCTCTGCCTACCTGCGGAAGCGCAGCACTCCGGAAAAATCGTGAGCAACGGGACAATCGCCGGTGTAATTGTAGGGGTGGCAGCGGGAGTGGCCGTTATCGCCATTGTGGCATTTCATTACTCGAAAAAGCGCACAATTACAGGATGCGTCAACGCCGGACCAAGTGCGATGACGGTCAGTGATGAAAAGGATCACCGAACTTACGCCCTGTCTGGCGATGTGACGGATATCAAGCCGGGCAACAGAGTGAAGTTGCAGGGCAAGCGAGCAAAATCTACTGGCGCCCAAAAGCCGCTGGAATGGGAAATAAAAAAGGTGTCGCAGAACTTCGGCGCCTGCCAGCCCTGAATTTCGGATCGCACGCGACTCAATCTCCGCTGTTGTTAGCCTGATCGTTAGCCGGTTCTCCGAGAGCATTTTGCTCACTGTCGAAAATGAGGCTTGAAGATGAGCGATCAACAAGAGAACACGCGGGATTCTGGAGTGCGAGATCAAGTGATACGTGCGGCGCTAGACCAGCATTGGGCGGCATCGGATGCCAGCGATTTTGAAATCGAGCACCGGATCTATCACGAGGAGGCTGTGCTGGAATATCCGCAGTCAGGCGAGCGCATCCGCGGTCGAGGCAATATACAGATCCAACGCGCCACTCAGCCGAGCAAAAAGCGATTTGCAATCCGGCGAATCATTGGCGGCGGTGATCTTTGGATCACCGAATTCACCCTGACTTATGACGGCAAGCCGTCCTATACCGTGAGCATCATGGAGTTCAAGGGCAATAAGGTCGCACGGGAAACACAGTACTTTGCGGATCCATTCGAGGCGCCCGCATGGCGCGCGCAATGGGTTGAACGGATGGAGTAATCTCGCCCGTTAACCTCGTTCGAACGCATGCTTTTTTTCCAACTCCTCCACACCCGCGCGCCGCGCGTTCTCGAATCGTTCTGCTTGATTCATCAAACCAGCCGTCGCCTGTGCGAACTCTCCGTCGATACGAAGCAATCCCTGCCCGCCTACCAGCCGGCAAGCGACTTCAACCAGGTGCGCCGGAGTTGTCTGCACATACTGCGCTTCCGCCGGATCGCCGAGCCACACTCGCACGCCATCGGATCCGGGTTGATTGAGGTGGGTCTCCCAGAAGACTTTTTTCTCGATGAACTCCGCCATCGCATCGTCCGTGGCTTTGCCGAAGACCCACTGCTGTCGCTTGAAGTCGTAATGCCGACTCGAAAACGCCACAGGCAGCAGCTTCCCGGACTTCAAGAATTCAATCTGCCGATTGTCCACTTCCTTCCGCAGCGCGTTGATCACCGGGGCCTCAGCATCCTTTGGGTCGAGCGACGGCATGATTTCCTTCACCGTCTGCGACAGATTCACCGCGACCGGGGCATGCAGCCCCTCCGAACCTTGCAGCCGGATGTCGCCATGCAGCACCCAGAAATCCGCACCTGAAGTCGACTGGTGAAATGGCCACTGCAGCTGCACTGTTAACGGCAGCCCGCTCAGGGTTACCCAAATTTTGTTTTCAGTCCCCACAGTTCCGCGCTCCTCCTGCTGTGTCTATCAAAAAGTTATCTGAAGGAATTCTACAAGCACCGGGCTTGGAACGTTCGGATGCGAGGCTATTCGCCATCCAGAGTCGATCGCACCTTTATCCCGAGTTCAACTTTGTCGAAAGGCTTTTGCAGCAATCTCACACCGGGCTCGAGCACGCGATGCTGCACCACCATGTCGTCGGTGTAACCAGTCATGTACACGACACGGGTCTGAGGGCGTTTGCTCAAAATCTTTTCAGCCAGCAGGCGTCCGCTCATCCCAGGCATGATCACGTCGGTCAACAACAGATGGATCGTATCCGTGTACGACTCGGCGATGCGGATCGCCTGCTCCGCATTCGATGCTTCGAGCACTTTGTATCCGTAGCCCTCAAGAAAAATGCGCGCGAGCTCGCGCAAATCCGGTTCGTCCTCGGCAACGAGGATCGTTTCCTTACCGCCCGCGGCTTCCTTCTGCCCGGCGCGGTCGAATGCAGGAATTTTGACGGCCTCCTCGGCGGCGGGCAGATAAATCCTGAACCTCGCCCCATTTCTCGATTCGCTTTGTACCTGGATGCTTCCACCGCTCTGCTTGACGATCCCGTATACCATCGCCAATCCAAGTCCCGTGCCCTTGCCCATCGGCTTGGTGCTGAAGAATGGTTCAAAGATGTGCGGCAACGTTGCCGCATCCATTCCCGTGCCGGTATCGGTTACTTCCAACATCACGTGGCGTCCGGCTTCGAGATCGAGATCGCGCGCCTGATCGGCGCCGATCGTGACGTTCGAAGTTTCCATCCGGAGCTTGCCGCCTTGCGGCATCGCATCCCTGGCGTTGATGGCGAGATTCATCAGCACCTGCTCGATCTGTCCGGGATCGGCCTTCACCGGCATCAACGACGGATGCAGCACAGCGACCAGCTCAATGTCTTCGCCGATCACGCGAGACAGCATTTTCTGAACGTCGGCGACGGCTCCGTTCAAGTCGAGAACCTTCGGCTGCAGTACCTGCTTGCGGCTGAAAGCGAGAAGCTGTTGCGTGAGCGATGCGGCCCGCAATGCCGCGCGGCGAATCTGTTCCAACCCATTCTTCGTACGGTCATCAACGCCCGAGGCGAGCAGTAATTCGCCGTGTCCCATGATGATGCTCAAAATATTATTGAAGTCATGGGCCACGCCGCCGGCCAGCCGCCCGATAGCCTCCATCTGCTGCGCATTCCTGAGCTGCTCTTCGAGGTGCATCTGCTCGGTGACGTCGCGCGTGATGCCCCACGTCCTCACCCAGTAGCCGTTAATCACCATGCCAGCCATGGTGTTGCGAAAGATTTTTCTCTGCCCTTGCGCGTCCACCTCCCGTGACTCCTGGTCGGTGACTCGGTATCCGGCGCGTATGAAATCTTCCATGAAGACCCGCGTCATCGGATCATTAAGCACAAGAAAGTCTGATAGCGGCTTGCCGATCAGCTCCTGCGCCGACGCGCGCCCGTACATTTTCGCCATCGCGTCATTGCACTCCGCCATGTAGCCGTGCTTGTGCCCCCAACTCAGTTGCTCTTCTATCGGTAAAGCGCAGGGCACAGGCGGGACGTATTCCATCCGGAAAATTCCTTCCGAACTTTGCTCGACGAACGTACGGTAGCGCAACTCGCTCTCGCGCAGCGCATGGTCCACATGCTTGCGTTCCGTGATGTCGATCAGCATTCCGCGCGTCAGGCGCTTTCCGGTCTGCGGATCGCGCACCACCACGGCTTCGTCGCGCAGCCAGACTTCATGCCCGTCCTGCCGCCGCATGCGGTATTCGACGCGGAATGGGCAGCCCTCCTCCCACGTATCTTCTTGTTGCGCGATGACATGATCTTCAGGATTCAGGTGATCCCACCAGAAAGCTGGATCGGCCATGCACTCTTCCGGACGGAATCCGAGGATCGTCGCCACCTGCGGGCTGAGATACAGAAAGCGTCCTTGCGCACCGGCTTCGGCAACATAAGAAATAGCAGGAACCTGCTCCACCAGTTGACGGTACTTCGCTTCCGCATCGAGCAACGCGGCGGTGGCGCGCCTTCCCTGTTCCTGAGAGCGGATCGCCGTGATTCCCAGCGACAGCGTGTTCGCGACCTCGCTCAGCAAGTCGACTTCCGACGGCTCGAACGCGCCCGCATATCCGGCATAAATCGCGAGCACGCCGAAAGGATTCCCCGCGGTCCGCAGCGGCATGCACAGAACGCCCTTGTAGCCACGCTCGAGCGCAGCCGCGCGCCACGGCTCGAATGACGGCTCGTGTTCGATGTCACTGAACGCGCAATCCCGGTTCTCACGGATGGCTGTTCCACCAGGACCGCGCCCCGCCGGTGTGTCGGACCAGCGCAACTCGATGCTTCTCCAGATATCCGCTGTCGTGTCCCGCGCACGCCACCGGGCGCAGTGTTTTCTCCTCATCATGCTCCGCATATCCGATGCTCGACATCAGGTATCCGCCCACGCGAACGATGATCTCGCAGATATCGTTAAGCAAAGCCTGCTCGCCCGTGGCCTGCGCCAGAGCATGGCTGCACGCACTGGAAATACGCAGTGCACGATTCAGTCGCCGCAGTTCACTATTGATTTCAGTTTCGCGATCAGAATGCGCTGCGATATCCGGGACGTGCGTACTCTGTAATCCGATGAGAGGATCCTCGGACCGAGGAAAAGACTTGGAAGGCTTTGTTCCCACTGTGATGTACGACTATGGAGTACGAAATTACCCCGCACAATCTTGATGCATCCCCAGCGCGGCGACAATAGTGTACAGGTTTCCTTAAATCCAATCGATGGGAGAGAGCAGAGTGTTATTTTCTTTTCCTACTAACCTTCGTTCCCATCTTCAGCAGCTTTCTCACCGTGCCGGTGGGCAGCGCCTTCATTTGGTCATAGAGTTCGGTGACGGCCTCGAAAAACCCGGCCATCGCCTCCAGTCGCTCTCGCGTGTAGTCGGCCCCGGATTCTTTCGGATCGAGACCGGAAAGGCATTGCCGCAGAATCTCGCGCGTCGGATCGATCTCTCTGCGCTTCCGCTGTTCGATGACCAGCCGGAACATCTCCCACACGTCCTTCATCGATTCGTAATGCTCGCGACGATCGCCAAGCACGTGCACGGCACGCACAATGCCCCACGTCTCCAGTTCGCGGATCGACGTGCTCACATTGGACCGCGCCACACTCAGCGTCTCTGCGATCTCTTCGGCGGGCAACGCCTTAGGCGAGAGATACAGCAGCGCATGAATCTGCGCGACAGTTCGGTTGATTCCCCACCGCGTTCCCATTTCGCCCCAGTGAAGGATGTACTGCTTCTGCACTCCAGTAAGTTCGGGCATATCGTTCCTTTCAGTACAAACAGAATATAAGGAAGTGGGACGCCCGTGTAGGGGCCGAGGCCAAAGGATGTCCTGAGTAGGGTAGAAGGGTCCCTGCGAGGAACTTCATCACCGAAGGAGATTGATGCGGGAACAAGATGGCAGACAAAGCATTGCAGACAAAACCAGGAAAATCACGGAAGCAATAGCCAAAAGCCGATGCACAAGCAACCAGGGTCGGCGCCCCCGCCGACCCCAGCCGAAAAAGCAACTAAGAGTAGTCCAGCTTACTTGCAGGTGACGCTAGGATTATCCTTCGCCAGCTCCAGGCAAGCCGCATGCAGCTTCGCGCGCTTTGCCGCGTCCCCAAGACTCTGGGTGCTAGCCGGTTCCGCTGCCGCGGGAGCCACTTCCGTCTGAGCCGTCGGAGCAGAAATCGTTACCAGCTGCGCAGGCTGCTGCGGAGCATCCATCTGACTTCCGGCCGGCTTCAGCACTCCCGGATTTCCCGCGGGCTGCGCTGCCGCTGCCGGAGCGCGTCCGTGAGTCTGCCAGTCGGCGATGATCAGCTGGCACGCATCCTTCGAGGCGTTCCCGACCGTGTGGGTCGCGCTGGTTCCAAGGATGTCGCCATCATGGTTCGCGACCTGCACCTGGCTGTTGCTGCGAAGAAGTCCACGATTCTTCTTCGACTCACGATTCAACATGACCGTGTAGTCAGCATTCGACTGGTTCAGCGTCACGATGATTCCCGTGCAGTCTTTCTGCAAATTCTTGGTGACTTCCATTCCTTCGTCGTGAGCATCCATGGTTGAGCTAGAGCCCCATGCTCCCCAATGCCTTCCGCCAGTTTCCGATCCTGAGCTGGTCACGTCCTGCGACCCTTTGCCCTGGACGAACACGCGGGGCTTATCCTGCGCACAAAGCACAACCGAAGAAACGGTAAGGAAAGTGAGACAGATTAGTTGCTTTTTCATTCTTACAGTGTGGTTTCTGACATGAGCCGAATCAAATGACCAAAGTTCGAGCACGTCGGAGCGTAACGAGGGGGAAACAGCGGAGGCAAAGATTGCATTCGTCAGTCCCTCCGAGAGTAGCGAGGCACCGATCGATAGTAATCATCAGATAGTAACCACAGATAGTTTCATCTTCCTTCTTATTCACCACCCCGGTGTCATCCTGAGAAGGGCGAAGCCGTCGAAGGACTACGAAGCGCTGTACCTCAATGCCGTAGAAAAGGACACACGGCCGCTAAGAGCAACGTGAAGGAAGTGTGCACCTGCGAATGCCGGAGAATTCGACCCACCACTTCGCGCCCGTTCTCGACTCCCCTCTATAATTCCCCATCGACCCAGCATCCCATTCCGTCACCTTCCCCGGTTACCTTCATATCGGCCGTTATTCCATCCATCCGCATCTTTTCTTCGAAGCTCTTTCCTATGTCGTCGCGTTCCTCATCTACCTTCGCCTCCGCCGCCGTTTCGGAGATCCCATCATCGCCCCACTTCGCTGGACCGCCATCGCCGCGGCAGTCGCCGGCGCGGCCTTCGGCTCCAAGCTTTTGTTCTGGCTGGAAGACCCGCAACAGACTCTGCAACATCTTCGCGACCCGGGCTACCTTCTCGGCGGCAAGACCATCGTCGGAGCACTGATCTTCGGTCTCGTTCTCGTTGAAATCGCTTATGCGCTCAAACTTAATGGCAAAGTAATCCCGCTAACCAGCATGATCCCGTCAGAAGTTTTGATAGACGGGGCGGCAAATACAATTTTGTACGAGCAGGATCCCGCGGTCCGCGACAATCTGTTCAAGCTTTTTGGGACTAATCATTCTCCACGATCAAGCGCAGGCACCTTGCGGGAACTGCTCTGCTGCCTTCCGAAGGTATTCGTGCCGGATGCGATTACATACGAGAACGTCTTCCGCGTGATCATCATGCAGTTCATCGATGCTCATTCTTTCGACGTACGCAGCGTAAAGAAAACGTGCGTCCACATCGTGCACCCCGATGGCCGCTTGATCCCGTTCGACACCTATAACACTTTCTATCGCGATGAACTGGAGCAGACGCGGCTGGCCCCGCTAAGAAAGAATGCAGAACTAAGTCACGCGCCAATCTGAAGTTGACTCGAGGAAGCAGGGGGAGCAATGCAAGGGCGGGAGTCCGTTCCCGGCCGGTTGCCGGATATTGCGGGTATGCTCGAAGTGAAGCGGTAGTTATTCGAGCGCAGGCAAACGGTTTGTGGACCCGAACGGCGGGTCGCATGCTAAACGAAGATGCAGTGTTCCGCGAGAACTAATTGCGGAGAGTGATCTACCAGCCTGGCTTTAATTCGCCTGTGAGCTGGACGGGTCGCTGAGCGCAATCAGCTTGCCGGGCGGATATTCCTCTGGCTTCAACGGCACCTCGGGATTGTGATTCATGATCGTCAACACCTTCCCGCTGCGCACGCCTTGAACCGTAAGGCTCTGACTCTCCGCCTCCAGAACGCGGTACTGCTCGTCAAAGATTTCCCGATTCGTGGCTTTCATAATCGATTGGGATGCAGATTTCGTATTGAAGGTGCCCCTTCCAGTTTTCATAGATCGCCAATCAATTGCTGCGTAAAGGATCAGAAACCCCTGTCACCCCTGAAGATTTTGCGTTCCCCAAGCTCCCTGGTTAGACCATGCATCGTCGCAGAGCAACTGTCAATCGCACTTTCGTCTATGTGCCCAGTCCCGCAATCGAAAGCCGCGCGTCTGAAGTTCTTATTCCTAGCCCAAATTACGCGGCCGAGGCGACTTACAGGTTAGATGCAAAGGCGCGAAAGAGTGTTCAATTACCTCGTTCATCCCGGCTGAATGTTACAAGCATTTGACGTTCGGGCGTGCAGAGGGCTGTTTGATTGTCGGCTCGTGAAAACCGGCGCGTGGTGGCCTTCGCCGAACGCGGGGCATGAAATCATGGTTGGCGATTTCGCAACCGTCTACAATCGACCACCGTGGATTCGGATCGCATTGCAAAGTTACTGCTACCGTACATAGGAGTCGGGCAAGAGTTTCCAGACGGCGCCAAAAACCTGCTTGCGAGTATATCGATATATGTCGATATGCTAATTCGCTGGAACGCGCGTATGAATCTCACGGCCATCCGCGATCCAGAAAATATCGTAACGCGACACTTCGGCGAGAGCCTGTTTGCCGCTCGCCACTTGTTCCCGGCCAGCGAGGCACCTTTAAAACCCGCGGAACAGCTGGTGAAAACGCGTCTTGCCGACGTGGGATCCGGCGCGGGATTTCCGGGCATCCCGATAAAGCTGTGGGCGCCAGAAATCTCGCTGACACTGATTGAGTCCAATCAAAAGAAATCCGTCTTCCTCCGCGAGATCAGCCGCGCCCTTACATTGACGGACATCGATATACAAACCGTGCGTGCCGAAACGCTTCCCGCCGCCTCGTTCGATGTGGTCACTCTGCGTGCGGTTGAAAAATTCCAGACGGTTCTCCCCGCAGCCATGTCGCTAGTAGCCCCGGGAGGTCGTCTGGCCCTTCTGATAGGCGCAGGCCAAATCTCGCAGGCCGAAAGCCTGCTGTCCAAATTTAATACGAAGATGCCCATCCCCCTGCCAGACTCTGAGTCCCGTTGCCTGATCGTCGCCAGCAAAGCGACAGGGCAAGTGCCCTCTTAGTAAACTTCCTGCATAAAGTGGGATGGATGTTGGAAATAGCCAAAGATCAAGGCTGTCTCTGGCCATTGAATGAGTTAAAAGTGGAACGAAGCGCTTGGATTAGCCTGGCGTTCAGGTTGGAAGATGAATAAAGTCGACCTTGAGTGAGGGGTAGAGGATGTTCCTGTAGGAACAATTCTCACCTTTTGCGCCAGCGATAGTGTTTCTGCAAGAACACTAATAAAGCGAGCCGCTCTCTCGGTCGGTCTGCCGTCTCATATTCCAGCGACTGTTGATTAACTCGCGCCCAAGCACCCGTTCGCGCGATGGGAACGAGAGTGTTCCTGCAGGAACTTTAAATCGACCGCTCTAATGGCGAGCCCCTGCCAAACCTGTGGGCCTCGGCTATCTCGTTTGGCGCACAATGGCAATTCGCACCTGTGCCGCGCCACGCGATCTGTGACGACTGTTCCTGCAGGAACACTTTTATGAATCGATAGCGCTATCGTTGGCGGATCGCGTCGAGCCCAACGGCGCCTGTCATCATGGCTGCTCAGGGAAACCTGTAAAAGGTTCCTGCAGGAACGTTGGGGTCTAGGTTTTACTCGCGTCATAGAGCTCTGCATTGTTCCTGCAGGAACATTTCGGCTGTTTTTGCACAAGATTATGCGAATGCGTTGCTAATCTTCATTGCATTTGAAATTCAATGCGTTATGCTGCGACTAGCTCTGGTTCTCCTGACAACTCAATGGGACGCGTTATCGCTGTTGCCAATCAGAAGGGCGGCGTGGGGAAGACTACGACCGCCATCAACCTGGCTGCGTCATTTGCGGCTGCGGAAGTGAACACGCTGCTTGTCGACTGCGATCCGCAGTCGAATGCCACGAGCGGCCTCGGCTTCGCCAAGGATCCTGACCGCGTCAGCTCCTATCATTTGTTGCTTGGCGCTGCCTCTGGCGAGGAGGCGCTGCTCACGACAGAGCTTGAACAGCTCTGGCTGATTCCAGCGCACAAGAACCTCATCGGTGCCAACATCGAGTTGGTGGACGCAGAGTCGCGCGAGTATCGCATGCGCGACGCCCTCGCTCCTCTGCGCGATCGCTTCCAGTTCATCGTGCTGGACTGTCCGCCGGCGCTTGACTTGCTCACCCTGAACGCTCTGGTTGCGGCCGATGCGGTGCTCATCCCGATGCAGGGTGAGTATTTTGCATTGGAAGGAATCAGCGAGCTGCTGGACACGATTGAACGTATCCGCGCGGAGCTGAACCCTACGCTGGGAATCGAGGGTGTGGTGCTTACCATGCTGGACGAGCGCACCAACCTGGCGCAGCAAGTGATGGCTGAACTCAAAAATTTCTTTGGTGACAAGCTGTGCCGCACGACGGTGCCGCGCAACATACGGCTCGCTGAAGCGCCAAGCCATGGCAAAGCTGCGTTGGTATACGATCCGCGATCGAAAGGTGCGGAGAGTTACATCCGGCTGGCCAAGGAGATCATTGAGAGGCAGCCATCGGCGATCGTCGTTGAGCCTGAGCAGCCGGTCGCGGCAGAAGCCGCGCCAGACGCGGCTGTCGAGGAGATGCCTGTGGCGGAGGAGATGGATAAGACCGCTTAGTATATCGATGATCGTCTATGTAATAGATTGATGAGTATCGATGTATGACAAAGCGGACTACGCAGACCTTCGCTTCACCCAGCATGACAAGGATCTGGGGGATTTCGCCCCTTAGGTGGGCGGGGCCAAGCAGGATGTGACTTTGCTCTGTGGCGGTATGAGGTGCACGCACTTTGCGTAATGGGCATTCGAGGTAGTGAGGAACAACGAGGACATCGATGACGAATACGGCTACGGCGGGAAATGTAACTGTCCAAACGGGCGACAAGGATAAGGATAAAGAGAAGATAGAGAAGCGACGGGCCCTTGGGCGCGGGCTAGCTTCGTTGCTGCCTGGACCGCGCGCGGTGGCTCCCTCTGCGCCGCCTGCGAATGCGGCTGCCGCTCATCCGGTTCCGAGTGGTCCCGTTCATGCTCCCGTTGATCAGCGGCTTAAAGGTGACATTCGGGCGGTTGCCGATCCGAGTGTCGAGGCCTCGTCCGCTGGCTCGGAAGGACAGTCTGGGGCGTCGGCGATTTCCACATTCCCCTCTTCTCCATCTTCTTCTTCACCCGATTTCGCTACTGCTGCGTCATCGAATATTTCATCCTCTGTTGCCCCTGTTCCGGAGGGCGCTACTGCCATTGAGCTGATGGCGCAGGCGGACTCGCGCATCCCCGGGAATCTGGTGATCAATCTCGCGATCACCGACATCGATAAGAATCCATTTCAGACCCGTTACGTTGGCGACGACGAGGCGCTTGAGGAGCTGTCGGATTCGATCAAGGCGAATGGAGTAGTGCAGCCGATCGTGGTGCGTCCGTCGGATGAGGAGGATGGGCGATACATCCTGGTGCTCGGCGAGCGGAGATTGCACGCGTCGAAAAAGGCAGGAAAGACGCATATTCCGGCGCTGGTGCGGAGGGTATCGCTTCAGCAAGCGGCGGAGATGACGATCGTAGAAAACCTGCAGCGCGAGGATCTGAGCCCCCTGGAGCAGGCTGAGGCATTCCGCGTATTGAGCAACCAGTTTCAACTGACGCAGCAGCAGATTGCGGAACGTGTGGGCTTGTCGCGCGTCTCGGTTGCAAACTACATGCGGTTGCTGAAGCTGCCGATCGAAGTGATGCAGTTGCTGGCGGAGAAAAAAATCAACTTCGCGAAGGCGAAGGAGCTGCTGAAGCTGGGCGACAACGATCGTATCGCAGAGGCCGCGCTGTACGCGGTGAAGAAGGGAATGAATTTCGAGCAGATCGAGATGCTGGTCTTGCGCATGGACGGGATGCTCGATGCGCTGCCCGACATGCCGGGCCAGGAAAAAAGGAAGAGCAGCGGAGCGCGGTGGGTCGATCCGAATGTGCGGGCGGCCCAGGTCGACCTGGAACGGATGTTGGGAGTGCGAGTGAGGATCCGGGACAGGAAGGGCAAGGGAAAGATTGTGATCGAATACTCGACCGTTGATGATTATGAGCGGGTGGTCGAGATGCTGAGAGCTAAGCGCTGAAGTTCTCCCGAACCTCACTAGTTACTTAGTGGAAAATGTTTGGACTTTAAGGACCCTTTCACGTCATCAAACGGCCACTGCTCATTCATTTGTGGAATCGGGATCGGGTTTTCCCTATGCTCGAACGTTTCTTTAGGTTTCAGTGACAAACCGCCGCGACCTAGTTCATTGCGACTCACAGCAGGGAATCGAATTCCGAACTCGGTGGGACTTAAGTCGTTCTTCGGCCCCATTCCCGCCAGTAAAATCCGACAAGAAGTCGATTTGTGGAACAGGTCGCCCCACTTTCGGCCTCAATCCAACGTATCCCTTCATTAGGATTCTCCAACCTGGGCGGCGCGTACCTTATCAGTCATCAGGTGGGAAGGCAAGGCGATTATCCGGCATCCGAAGCGTTATGGCAGCTCCCTTTTTGCAGATTGTGGGAAGGCGAACGTAAACACGGCAAGCCCTATGCGAGGTTGAGGACCAACCCAACGGCATAGAGGATGAGTGCGAGCAAGACGCCGCGGAATGGCACATTGAACCAGTACACCCTCGCCAACGATGCAAAGCTCAGCAGCAAAATGAGCCCCGCGACGAGCAAGAACCAGGATTGAAGCAGGAACGAGCTGTGACGGAGAGAAAGGTATCCATAGACAGAGCCGAAGAGGGTAAGGCAGAGGCTGTGGCTAAAGTTGAAACCGATCCACGCCCGCCACATCGTGGTTTGGGAGCTGATGACGGGTGCTACCGACATCATTTTAGAAGTGAGATCCGGATCGCGAGGGTGAAGCTTGATTCCCGCAATCGTGTGCACAAGATGCACGGTCCCCAGAAACAACATGACGGCGGCACTCGCGGCAATGAAGGCAGAAGGTTTCAATGCGTCACTCATTAAGAGACGGAACAAATTGCAAGTTTATGCTGACGAGTGGTTTCGTCGTCAACGACGACAACAGCTGTTGTGGACTGGAATCTTGTGCGCTCTGCAACGGGACTAGGCTACTTTTGCGGTTCAGCCAGCTTCACAATCTCCATGTGCAAAGTTGAAGTGTGACCGGGTATGGCGGGCATGTGGTAGTCGAATGCTTCTCCGACGTCGCCCTTGAAATCGAAGGGCAATGCCATTTTCTGTTGAGTCGTGTTTCGCGTGTTGATGCCGCCGATGACTGGGCAATGAATCGTCGCATTCGAGACCGTCGGCGATGAAGTTTCGATTTGAAAGTGCATGGATTGCTTCTCGGATGTCTCAATCGCCAGGCCCGAGATGTGGAATGCGAGAGTACTGCTGCCTTGACCCACGCACGGTGCCGCGGTGCCGGCCGCCTGAAAATTAGCGACGCTGTCTCCGCTGAAGGTGCCCTCATCTTTGAATACGATTGGAACATCCAGTGGCTGCATGACGCTGGTGCGTTGAACCGGAATGAGGTTGGTCTGATTGAATATGGACATTCGGATAGCGTAATGAGCGGGCTCACAGCCGCAGTCCTTGTCTCCTTGAAATTCGCCGCCGGTGGAGGCGACCCACTTCTTGCCAAGTTGTTCGAGTTGCTCGTGGGTAATGTGGGGCTTCATGGTCGGGACTTCTTTTTCCGTGTAAATAATGGTGCCGTCCTGAATGGCGCGATTCAGGCCGCGGTCGCCATTGAAAGCCGTGCCGCCGAAATTATTGCCCCCGTTGTCGTCTTTGAGATGACCCTCGAAATCATTGGCGTCACGGCTGCTGCTCTTAATCTGTTTGCATAGGGTCGCCGCGTCTTTGCCGACAAAAGAAAGAAAACTGGGGGCAAGCATCCAGATGGAATCGCCCCCACCGGTCCTTTTGGCCATCTTGCTGTGGCACTCTTGGCACTCTGTGTCTACCAGGGGCGTGCCATCCAAAGACTTCGCGTGTTCTCGAGACATTACTCCGCCCTCATGTTCGAACTTTGACGGAGGAGCGTTTGGGTCCTCGGGATCCTGTCCAATTCCCTGGATGTACGGATTCACGCCACCGTGGCAGTTTGAGCAGCGCACCTCCCCAATTAAAGTGGCTGCAATCTTAGAGAAAGCCTCGATCGATTTTTGGGTTTGGGCCTCAGAGAGCGGGCAGATCGGTGACCGCTTGGAAGTTGCACCGCTTTGGGCTAAGGCGAGAGTGGAAAGAAAGACGAATGCGGTAAGGCGTTTCACGAGGCGACGATACGCGCGGAAGTGGGGGGAGTCAATGCTGCGTGCTGTTTGGACTGAAGTCGACATTTGAACGACGGATGAGTCAGGATCTGCACCGTCCCCGATAAGTGTTGCAAAATCGCCACAGCACTTATCGTTCGATGCTGGTGATCTTCGTCATATCGGTCTGGGCAAATTCCGACTACTCTTCACCTCACATGAAAGCCGCCGTCTACACCAAGAACAAGTCGGGGAAGATCCTCAAAATCGAGGACCTCGGGCAGCCCGTGCCGAAGGACAATGAGGTCGTGATGCGGGTTGGCGCAGCGTCGGTGAATCCGCTCGACTGGCGGCTGAAGAGGCAACGGCCCGGCGTGGATGTTGCTGGCCAGGTAGTAGCGGTCGGCGCGGCGGTAACTCACTTCAAGCCAGGCGATGCTGTACTCGGCGTTGGCAACGGAGCTTTCGCTGAATACGCCTGTGCCGCGGAAGCCAATTTGGTTCCGAAGCCAGAAAGCGTGGCCTTCGATCAAGGCGCTGCTCTGCCGATTGCGGGGCTTACCGCCTTGCAGGGACTGCGCGACAAAGGACACCTTCAGCCCGGGCAAAAGGTCTTGATCAACGGCGCAGCGGGCGGGATCGGCACCTTTGCTGTGCAGATCGCGAAATCACTTGGGGCCAACGTCACCGGCGTTTGCAGCACGCAGAATGTTGAAATGGTGCGCTCCCTCGGTGCCGACAGGGTCATCGATTACACACGTGATGACTTCACTCAGGACAGCCAGCGTTACGACCTGATTCTTGATAACGTGGGGAACCGCCCGTTGTCAGCGATGAGGCGCATTTTGACTCCGAATGGCAGGTGTGTGATGGCGGGAGCGCCGAAATCAATCTCGGCGGTGCTTGGTCGATTGTCGAAAGCATTTGCGTGGTCACTGTTCGCGAAGCAGAAGTTCAGATTCTTCATTGCGAAAATAAAGAGGGATGATCTGAAAACCCTTTGCGCCCTTATCGAGGCCAAAAAAATAACGCCAGTGATCGACCGACGCTACCCGCTGACTGAAACCGGCGACGCCCTGGGTTACGTAGAAGAGGGCCACGCCCGGGCGAAGGTTGTCATCACGTTGCAGTAGGCTCGGGTACTTACCCTTCGGAAGATTCTTCGCGATGGGAATCGGCAGTTCCGGCAAGGTCGGCAAGAGATGGGGCACCCTTCCTCCGTCCTGCCCTTTCTTTTTCTTCTTTTCCTGCTTCGTCTTCTTTGTGGCTGCGAGGCTCTAGGGCTCGGGCTAGGCCGTTCGTTTGGCGGCTAGCTTTTGGAGTTCGGGGAGGAGGCAGCGGGTGATGTCGTCTTTGACGATGTATCCAGCGGCTCCGGCTGACAGGGCTTCCTGCATTACCGCTGACGACTCGTGATGACTCACCATCAAGATCGCAATCTCCGGCATTTCTTTCCTGATGACCCTGGTGGCTTCGAAACCGTTCATTGTCGGCATGGTGATGTCCATCAGGATGAGGTCCGGACGATAGTGTCTTGCCAGGACGATGGCTTCGGCGCCGTTCGAGGCCTCGCAGATCACTTCTATATCGGCCTGAAATTTCAAGAACGCGCAAAGACTGCGACGCACAGTTTCGTTGTCGTCGACGACCTGGATCCGAAGGGTGGGCAAACTCATAGAGGGACCGTGCTCAGCGAGCGTGAGCCTACGGAGACGAGTAGCGGGTCCTACACTTCGCCCAAATTTACTTAGACGTTGTGCAAAATATGAGGGTCGCCCCACGCAGATTAGTTTCCTGAGTCTACGCTGCGCTGTGGGATTGCATATACAGCGAATGCGGTAACCTGTTCGAGCCGGAGAGGAGGGAGCATTTATGAAATGGTCGGGTCAGCAAGTTCTGGTGATTTATTCGGCGGTCGTGAGCACTGTGTTCGGGGCTGTGCTGCTCAGCGGATCCAGTTCTCGTCGGGCAGAATCGTTTGATGAGATTGAAGTGCATCGCATCAATGTGGTGGAACCGGATGGAACGTTAAGGATGGTAATTTCCAACAAAGCGAGACTGCCGGGCGTGATTGTGCATGGGAAGGAATCGCCGCCTGTGGATCGTCCGCAGGCGGGCATGCTTTTCTACAACGATGAGGGATCGGAAAATGGCGGGCTGATTTTCGGCGGCCACAAGAATGAGAAGGGAGAAGTAATCGATTCCGGTGGAAGTCTGTCGTTCGACAAGTACGGCGCGAACCAGATCGTTCAACTTGCAGGGGTCGATGACAAATCAGACCGATTCACGGGACTCGTGGTGAGCGACGAGAACAGGCGGATATGGGTCGGACGAAACCAGGATGGGCGCGCGTCGGTGGAGTTAATGGATGCGCACGGAAAGAAACGGATTGTGATGGAGGTGTCGAACGAGGGAACGCCGAGCTTGTTGTTTCTGGATGAGACAGGAAAAGTTGTGCGGAAGATCGGCGCGGATGGACAGTAAGTTTCTTCGCCTTCGATAAAAAAACCACTTCCGGCACTCGCGGCCGGAAGTGGTCATGCGTTCGTCTCGACGATTACTTTGCTGCTTCCAACTTTCTCTCAGTGCGCGGTGACTACCTGAGAGAGAGTTGCGCTGGTGCTGCCCGAGTTCTTGCTGTCGCCCGAATAGGTGGCAACCATGGAGAAGGTGCCGGTCTTGGGAAATGCGATGGAGCAAGAGGCGGCGCCGGCAGTGAGTTTCACCGCTCCGCAACTGGGCAGGGTGTTTCCGTTCGCGGTGAACTTCACTGTCCCCGTGGCGGTGCTTGGAGTGACGGTTGCTGTGAATTTCACTGACACCTTGACGACCGACGGATTCTTGCTGGAGACAAGCTTCGTGGTCGTGGTGCCGGTTCCTCCGTTCACAACTTGCGAGAGCGCGGTGCTGGTGCTGCCTTGGTACTTAGAGTCGCCGGAATAGGTCGCCACGATGGAGAAGGTTCCAGACGTTGCGAACTTGGTGGTGCACTTCGCCGTGCCGTTTGCGGCGAGGGTGACAGCACTGCATCCGGAGATTGCGGCGCCATTCGAGGTGAATGAGACCGTGCCCGTGGGAGCCGGAGAATTGACCGGAGTGACGGTGGCGGTAAAGGTTACATTCTGGTTGACGTTCGACGGATTCGCGCTGGAGGCGAGGGCCGTCGTGGTGGGCGTCAGGCCGCTTCCACCGGTGATAGTGACGGGTGTTCCTGCGGACGGAATGCCGTTCGCAACTACGAACAATTCGCTGGCTCCAATTTCCGTATTCGACGGAACATCGAAGGTGGTCGATACAACTGTGGGACCAGTTGCCACACCCATTGTGCTGTGATCGTGTGTGCGGGCATAGACGACGTGGCCGGTCGCGTTGTTGACGATGCGAACGAGAGGATAGTTGGTGGCGTCTTGAAAGTCATCGCCATAGGCGTTGGCCTCAGAGAGTCCGTTGAATTGAGTTCCCGAGATGGTGACTGTCGATCCGGTGCTGAGCGTGCTGTTGATCGACGTGACGGTGGGCTGCCATGAAGGGGTGAAGGTTCCGGTAGAAGTGAGAAACTCAACGTCCTTCGAATAGTCGGTGTACATGATCTGTCCGTTGGGCAGCACGAGCAGGTGCCCGTCGAAAGAAGATGTGTTGGTGGCGTTCGGCGGATTTGCGATCGCGGTGAGATTGGTGCCGTCCCACTCGTAAAATTTCGAGGGAGAACTGAACGTGCCGTTGAAGGGGCTGGCTTCGACGATGACGTTGCCGTTGATTTCCAGAGCGGCGGGCGAGTCGTTCGCAGCGTTGCCGCTAGGAAAGTCGGGTCCGGCCTTCCAGGTATTGTTGGTGGAGTTGTAGATGGCGGTGTGACCGGCAGCGCAATCGCTGGAGCCTGTCGCGAAGACGGTGCCATCCGGACGAAGCACTGCGGGGCCAACTTCAAAGCTGCCGTAACCGGTGTTGCAATCGGAATCCCAAAGTTGCTTGATCGTGCTTCCAGCCGTGGTCCAGCTGTTGGTGGATGAATCGTAGAGTTCCGAATTCGTGCCGGTCAGGATGGTGTTGCTGGTGTAGGCGTCGACGGTGAAAACTTTTTTGTTGGGAAGGAGCGTCCATCCTTCTTCGTCGAAGTCATCGAACTTGCCGTCGGTGGCGTTCGACTTGGTGGTGAAGGTGCGCGTGCTCTCGTTGAAGGTGTAGTAGACGGGGGCATTGCTGTTGCCGAATCCGATGGCGCAGCATTGTGCGACCATCCAGGTTCCATCCGCAAGGACGACAGATTCCGCGTCGCCGATGTTGCTGTTGGCGGGGGGAGTGTGGCGGTCCACTTATTGGCGACCGGATCGTAGATGGCGCCGAGAGATTGCCAGACGGCCGAGCAATTTGAATTGGGGCAATTGTATTCTCCGCCTTGCACGACGACCTTACCGTCTTTCAGAACAGCGGATGCAAAGAAGAGCGGGTCGTATCCGCTCGGGAACGAGGCAACCTGCTTCCATGTACCGTTGACGTAGCTGCCGGTGTTATCGGGCGTGAGCGTGTACCAGTCGTTGTAGTCGCCGGTGCATCCGTTACAGTTTGGTTCGGAGTGAACAAGGACGCGGCCGTCGGTGAGCAGGAGCATGGCACCGACGGAAACGGCAGGAGCATTTTTTGCCTTTGTCCAGGTTGCACCCGCGGGCACGACCTCGGCCTGAGTTGCGGAATGTTTGAGGTGAACCGGTGGAGGCGTAACTCCGGCAGCGTGAGGGACGACGACGCGGCGGGTTTGCCCTGTCGCGAAAATGCTCGATGCAAAGATGGAGCAACACACCAACGACCTTGCGACAGATGAGCGCAACTTCATGCTTTCTCCTATTTGTGGATTGGAAACATGATCCCGGACAGAATCTGAATATTGCGGAAGGCAGCCTATCCCGGACAGGTAAAAAAGCGGGGACCATAATACAGCGAATTGTTGGAAGCACAACTATTTTTTGCAGCAGAGAGGGAATACGAACGTCGCGGAACGCGGCTGCTGGCGGCCTCCAGAGTCTTTCCACTGGAGCATACAGTCTCAGCGTGAGTGTGGCTGATGGTTAAAAAATTGATTTAGCGCAAGGTATCGGGCCGACCGAACGATTGCAGTTACCAGGTCTTGCGGTAGGTAGTTTCGGGCTTGCCGGTGCGGAGACGGTCGGCAACTTCGACGCCCTGCATGAAGGCGTGATCCTGATTGGAAACTTCGTATCGCCATCCACCGAAGCGGCCGCGGCTGTAGATGTGAAGTCGTTCGAGTTCAGCCTGAATCTCGTTGAGAAGCTTATCCCGTCCGGCGAAAGGGACGGGGTATCCGTGTTGGAGTTCGGCGGAGAAGATTGAAATGTCTTTGGTTGCGGGACCGATGAATCCGATTTGTCGCAGTGTGGCTTCGATCTCGGCGGGATCGTGTTTCGTGGCGGAGTTAGGGTGGGTGCTCAATTCGCAGAGGATCGAATATGCGGTGCCGGGATCAGGAACATTATTAGGAGAGAAATTTGAAGGAAAATTGACGCGCCAGAAAGGGATGTGGGACTCGGGAAAATTCACGGCATGAACGCCGCGCAACATTTCGGGCATCGTTCCGCGCAGACCGAAGCCGAAGAGTTGAACTTTCGCAGGACTGAATTCGTTGGCGCGCGCCTGCAGATCCGGACGATCTTCGAGCAAGCGCAGAAATAAGTCGAGAGGAATCGAGTTGACAAGGTGTTCGTAATGGATTGCGGAACCGTCATCCAGCCATATCGCTTGTTCGTTTGTGTTCAACCGTACGACGCGAGACCCGAGACGGTGAGAATCGCCTGGAAGCAGCGAGAAGATATTTCGCCAGATGGCGCCAATGCCGCCTTTGCTCGGGATAGCGAACCAGCGCGGAGTGCGCCCAGCCAGGCTCGTCGCGATTGAAGACGAAATTGCGGAGCACGCCGCGCACGCTTACCTCGGGAATGTTGCGCTCTTTCGATCCGCTGCGGTGCGATGACCAGGAGCTGCCGAGGTGTTGCGGATGATGGGCCCACATTTTGCGATTCAGCGGTCCCATCACGCGGCGAGTGAGTGGCTCGCCGAATTGCTCGTCGAGATATTGTTGCAGGCTCGGCTCGGACCCGTTGGTGGCGGTCGGGGAACGGCGGAGAAGTCCCCATAAACACTCCACCAACGCAGGCAAGGGAAGGCGATGAATATTTCGCTGGACCGGCGTCGGAATGAGGCGGTTCCCAAGCCAAACGCCGCGGATCGGAGTAGACAAATGCCACGCAGGAATAACCTGGTCGAGCAGGGAGATGAATTCCGCATATTCTGCGTGCGGGAAGAGGACGTGTCCGCCGTAATCGAAGGTGAATCCCTCGGGCGTAGTGAAAGAAGCAGCGCGACCTCCGGGAATGAGGGATTCGTCAATCAGTACGAACGGACGTTCCGTGGCGTCGCGGTCAGAGTTATTGAACGCAGATGGAGAGATGGTCGTGAGAGGCGCCATGCAGTTCCGATACCTGTAGGGCCTGCGCCGAGTATGGCAATTTTTACCCGGGTATCGTTAGCGGCTGACATACGCGGGACTGCTACGCCGCGAGACGATCCTTTTCAACCGAGGTGAGATCAGCCCGCCGGTTCTCGTGATTACTGGTCAACAGGAGATCGCTGCGATTGAGGACGTTTCCATCCTGGTAGTCGGAAGCGAGGCTGCGGTTCGCGAGCAGAATGAAGTGGCCGGGCGACGGCAGAAGCACACGTTGTCCAAACGCGGGAGCGAAAACGGGAGTGATCTCGCGGCGGAAAAGTGCGAGATATCCATCATTCTGTTTGATGTCTGCGGCGCGCTCGGACTCCGTGAAAAGCTGCGGGTTGAGATGGCTCCATCCGTGATTTTGCAAATCGACGCCGGCGAGGACGGCGCGGGCAAGTTCGGTGGCCGTCACGGTGCGCAGGGCGCGTTCCGCGTTGGTTGATTCGGACCGCAGGCATTTCGCAAGAGTATCGATCAGGTCCGTGATCTCGTTCTGGGATCGCATGCTCATGTAGATCTGCTTGATCCGCGCGCGGAGAGCACGGCGGCTTGCCTTGATGTCGAGACTCCAAAGCATTTCCGTCGAAGCTGCATTCGGTGACGTTCGTGTCATCGAGCATGCAACTAATCTGGAATGGAAAATATTGGATTTTGTCTTCTACGTGACTGCCATTTACGAACCATGAGACGGCATGTCCGTAACGGCGGGCGAGCAGTGCGAGTTCGAAGCCGGCGTAAGTTGCGTCGTCGATGGTGAGCGCATCGCCTTGCCCGACGATGGCCTGTGCCAGAGGCACATACTTCTCGCGGCGGAGTTGAAGATGCAACGCTGCTCGAGATGTGGGCAGGCACAGCCCATGACTGATGCGGTCGCTGCTGAAGGGCGAGATAACTCCGTGCGTAACAAAAATCATGTAAGCAGTAGATCTAAGGATGATGCGAGGGGAGGCAGGAATAATCTCACATTCAAATGGGCATTTCAACAGACTTTACAAAAGTAAGCAGTATGGTAAATAAGTGCCATTGCAGAGGGCGAGCGCCGGTGCAGTATGATGCTCTGCTGATAGCGCCAGCAACATCCCGCCATTCAACGAGATGCGTTCGCTGAAGGAGAGGGCGCCAGCCGCCATCGCCACCGCCGAGTTTTTCTTGAGCCATGCCATCAAACGCGGCGTAGATATTATGGTGGCGGCTATCCTTCTTGCTGCGTCGCTTCCCGCATTGATCGTAATTACTCTCGCCATCAAGTTATCTTCGCGCGGGCCGGTCTTATTCATTCAGGATCGAATCGGCCTGAATAAACAAAGATTCAAGATATACAAGTTCCGCACAATGATTCCGGACGCGGAGAGGTATTTGGGCGATTCTTTCCTGAGAAACGACACTGGTGGCGCGGCGTTCAAGATGAAAGATGATCCGCGCGTGACTGCGATTGGAAGGGTGTTAAGAAAATTCAGCCTGGATGAATTACCACAGTTATTCAACGTTCTGCTTGGAAACATGAGCCTGGTTGGGCCCAGGCCGCTCACCGTTAAAGATCTCGAGAGCTTTCCGGAAAATGAGTATCACCGGCGCTTCAGGGTGAAGCCTGGAATTACTTGTCTTTACCAGATTAGCGGACGCAGCCTGCTTTCCTTCGATCAGTGGATGCTTCTGGATCTCCGTTACGTCGATCACTGGTCATTGTGGCTTGATTTATCGATTCTGGCGCGGACGATTCCGGTGGTTGTGAAGGGCGTGGGCGCTGTGTGAGGATTCAACAGCTAACGCCGCTCTGATCCGGGACGGTGACGGCGCGGCTGAGGCCGCGGCCCCTTTAAATCACGGACGCAATTCCCGCGGACTGATAGTGAGATCGCGATCACGGCAGTGCTGGATCAGGCGGGATCCTGTAACGAGCAGAGTTAAAGGAATCTAGACGGGACGATACAGAGTGTCTGATGCAGGCATAAATTCGTCGCGGCACGAGCGGGTAAATATCCTGGGAGTGGGTATAAGTGTGCTGACGATGGATAGCGCGCTGGAGAAGATCGAAACGCTACTTGATCGCGGTGAGCGTGGCTACATCTGCGTGAGCGGAGCGCAAGGCATCATCGAAGCGCAGAAGGATTCGCAATATCGCACCATATTGAACTCCGCGTTCTTGAACACACCGGACGGCCTGCCGACCGTGTGGCTCGGCAAGTATCACGGGCATCGAAATATGGGCCGCGTGTATGGCCCACGCTTGATGCTGGCGCTGTGCGGGAAGTCGGTCGCAAAGGGATACCGGCACTTTCTTTATGGCGGGCGGCCGGGTGTGGTCGAGAAACTGAAGGAGGAGTTGACTAAGAAGTTTCCGGGACTTCAGATCGTGGGCACTTACACTCCGCCGTTTCGTCGACTTACAAATGATGAGGAGAAAGATCTGATCACGCAGGTCCAAGCGACGCGTGCAAATGTTTTTTGGTGCGGCCTCGGTGCGCCCAAGCAGGAGAGATTCATGGCGGAGTACCAGGATCGGCTTCCGGTGAAGTTGATGATTGGCGTGGGCGCAGCCTTTGATATTTTGAGCGGCACCACACGTGAGGCTCCTGAGTGGGTGCTGAATACTGGTCTGACGTCGATCTTTCGAGTGTGGCAGGAACCGCGGCGCTTGTGGCGGCGGTACTTATTTAATAATCCACGATTTGTTTGGCTGACTCTCTTGCAGCTGTCGGGGTTGCGTAGGTATGAGTTATAGCTTTCGGGCCGCTCGGCTTGGCCATCGCGGGACGGTCGAATGCGTTCGGGCGTGGTTACACGAGCTTTAGAGCCAGCGGCGGACCTGGGTTTTATAGAAGCGGTATTGATTGCCGAAGACTTGGGTGAGTTTGGCTTCTTCGACGGGGATGACGATCCAGTTGACGTAGGCGAGGACAAGAGGCAACGTGGCGATCGGCCAAGCCTGCCGCAGAAGCCCGGCTTCGCCGAGATAGGCGAGTGCGAGTCCGACATACATCGGATTGCGCGTGAAGCGATAAGGACCCGACCTTACAAATTGCGCGGAAGGTCGGCCGGGCACCGTCGTGGTTCCAGCGCTACGAAACAGAAAGAGTCCCCATCCTGCGATGATCGCGCCCGTGATGAAAAGTATGTAGCCAGCGGCCAACGCAAGCTTATCGCCGAGAGCGGAAACGGGGGTGTGATGGAAATGTTCGAGCGCAACGCCGAGCAGATAGCAAAGCACAAACACCCATGGAACCGGTACATGCAGGAGGAGCCGAACTGGATTCTTCATTAGGCGGTATAGCGCTTGCGACTGCTCCGCGCGTTTGCGCTAGGCCAAAAACATCTCCGGATTTGTGGTTGGTCCGTCGAGATGGCCGACGAGTTTTTTCTCAAGCCCTTCCCGCGATGAGCCCAGTTGCTGGCGCAGGCGGTCCTTTTCCTGATCGCTGAGCGGAGAAAAACCTCGGGCGATCTCTATGTTGTGCGCGAGCATCTCTGGACGCGGCATTCCGACGACGGCAGTCGTGACCGGAAGGCTCATCGAGTAACGAAGCAGCGAGTTCATGTCTGCCTTGCCCGGACCTTCGCCGACCAGAAATTCCTGCCCCGTAATCTTCATCGCGATAATGCCGAGTTTTTTGGCATTGGCGGCGGGAAGCGCCAGTTCCTCGAACCGACCATTACGCGAAGCATTGAGCGCCATCTGCACGCAATCGAGATCGTGGCGCTCGATGGCTTTGGCCATGACCGCCCCGTTAGTGTGGCTGGTCATGCCGGCGAAGCGCGCCATCTTCTGATCACGGGCCTCCATCAGGCCCTTCATCGCGCCGTTCGGGGCTTCGATCTTGGCAAGATCGTCTTCCTGTCCGAGGCTGTGGATGTGAACGAGATCCACATGATCGGTGTTCAGGCGTTTGAGGCTGGCTTCCAGACGGCGCATAAATTCATCGCGAGTACGATCGGGAATTTTTGTTGCCAGCCAGACGTCTTTGCGGCGTGACGCCATGACTTTCCCGACGCGCGTTTCGCTGGCGCCATCCCCGTAGGCGTACGCCGTGTCGAGATACGAGATGCCCATATCGATCGCTCGATTGAGAATCTCGGTGGCGGCATCTTCCTCTTTATACATAAGGAAGCGGCTGCCGCATCCGAAGGCCAGGATGGAAACCTTTGCGCCGGTCCGGCCGAGAGTTCGTGTGGGAATTTGGTTGGAGGCAGGTAGCGCTCCAGCGACATCTTTCAGCAAGAGGAGACTGCTGCCTGCGGCGGCACCGAGTCCGACGTTCTCAAGAAACTGCCTGCGTGAGATTTCCTTGCTCATGGTCCCTCCTCGATCGCTCCTCAGCATCTTATCGCTTCGGTCAAGGGTTGGGGAGCCCCTTTGCATTTGACTCCTTGGCGACTTTCGCAACGGAATCTTCAACCACGAAGGACACGAGGGTTCACGAAGGAAAACCTAATTGAGATTGTTCTATCTTTTTGCGCTGCCGGAGACTCTTCGCAGAAGTGCGCGTGCGATGGTGATCGGATGAGTCACCAGGGTGGAGAACTGGCCCAATGCGCTCTGAGGCTCGTAGAAGACTCCGAGCTGGCGCAGGACTGTAGCGCGATCGTAGTAGATGCGCTCTCCGGCGAGGCGATCGTTTTGGTCGAAGGTGTAAACGCCGCAGAGCGGGAACCGGATGGTGCGTCCGGTGGGCGGCAGGCCGCGCCACGCGCCGAGATGCGTGCCGCGAATGACGACTTCGACGAGGATGGCGTCGGCCGTGATGTAGCGATGCTGGACGTCAATCACAAGATCGGGCATCGCTCCCATGAGCTGCTGATAGAACTTGCGAACTCCTTCGCGGCCCTCGTGGTGCTCGCCCCATGGCTCGTCGTCGTAACGCGCGGAGTCCCCAAACGTGCGGATGACGCCTTCGAGATCGTGCGCGTTTTCGAGGCGGATGTGTTCCTCAACTAAGGCGACGCGGGCGGAGACTCGACCTTCGGGAATCGGAGCGCTTGCCATCTGAACGACTCGTAGTGATGCGATTATGGAGCTTATCAGCTCTTCTGCACCTTTTGATAACATTGCAGTAATCGCGGTTTGTGGAGGTCCAGATGTCTCATTTCACTCGACGTGAATTCCTGAAAACCGGGCTTGCAGCGGGGACATTTGCGATTGCCGGAAATGTCCCAGTAATCGCGGAACGTCGAACGGCCACCGATCTGGTGACGTTAGGCAGATCGGGCGTCAAAGTAACCCGGCTGGCATTCGGGACGGGAAGTTTTAGCGGCCAGGTGCAGCGAGAACTCGGGCAAGATGGATTCACGCGGTTGGTGCGTTATGCCTATGATCACGGCATCCGTTTCTTTGAGACCGCCGAATCTTATAGCGAGATGCACAAGATGCTGGGTGTGGCTCTGAAGGGTATTCCGCGCGACAGTTATCAGATCATGTCGAAGGTGACGACTCGCGAAGGCGTGAATGCACAGCAAAAATTCGACGAGCTGCGCAAGCTGGCGAATACTGAGTACTTCGACATTATGCTACTGCACTGGCAACATACCCAGAGTTGGCCTACCGACTCGATCCGCTGGCAGGATGCGATTCTCGAAGCTGAGTCGAAGAAGGTTGTCGTCAGCCACGGCGCATCGGTTCACGGACTGCCCGCGTTGCGCCGGGTGCCGGGAAATAAGTGGCTCGAAGTTGCGATGATTCGTATGAATCACAAAGGCAAGAGTATGGACGCGGAATCCCCGGACATGTCGGAGACGGGAAATGTTCCCGAAGTGGTGGCGCATGTGAAGGAGGTCCGCAAGGAAGGAATGGGCGTGATCAGCATGAAGTTGGCGGGGGAAGGAACCTTCAACCGCGAAGATCGTCAGAAGGCGATGAAGTTCGCCTTTGTCAACGCCGGCGTCGATTGCGTAACCGTCGGCTACAAGAATTCGGCCGAGATCGACGAGGCCATCGGAAACCTGAATTTGGCTTTGGCATAGAGCCGCTGGCTCTGATTTCCTCGAAGCGCTGTAAGCCGAAAAGTAAATGAATGTGGGCTATAGTTTCGCCAAAGCCCGCGATGTAGATGTTAGGAGGTCAAATGACTTTCCGATTCTCCTGTTTCCTGGTTCTCTCCCTTTCACTGTTGGCGTCTGCCAAAGATAAGAACAAAGACAAGGGCGACTTACCCGATTACGTCTTGCAGGCGCGTACAGTTCGGGTCGTGCTCAGCCCCGAGGCCGGCAACTCACTCGAAGATCCAATGGCAAACGCTAGAGCGCAACAAGTCGTCCAGCTTGCATTGCAATCCTGGGGGAGATTCTCGCTGGTAATGGAGGGCGAGTCTGACTTGGTTATAGCGATTCGCGCAGGTACCGGAAAAATTGTGGCTCCTACCGTCGAAACCGGGCCGTCAGATACGCGAATCGGCGACATGCAACCCGGGAGGGGCAATATCGGCATCGGTGCGCAGCAGGGGCGTCTCCCCATCGGCAGCGATCCGGGAGCGCCCGTACATACTGGCCCGCATATCGGAAAACAGATCGGCCGTGCGAATGATGTTTTCGAGGTCTTTCGCGGTCGCGGGCCTTACGCCCTCGACGGCGTCGCGATCTGGCGCTATGGCGGAAAAGATGCGCTGAAGGGTCCGAACGTCCCGGCAGTGGAGCAGTTTCGAAAGGCGATTGCTGCGTCGGAAAAGAAACAAAAGAAGCCGTGAAGCGAGCGGGCCTCATAACCCCACACTTGTCCACGCTAGCGCCGGGCGTCAACGCATTGTGCGGTAGGCTGTTCGATCGACGCGTAATAGCCTTTGCGGACGAACACTTTCATCTTGTGTCCATCTTTTTCGGCCTTGATTTCGATAGGCCGGTAGCGTCCGTCTCGCTGGAACGACGCTGGCTTGTAAGACACCATGTATCGTCCGCGGATGAGTTGCTGTAAATCCGCCAGGCTCCCCTTGAGTCGGTGCAGAGAACCGGGCTTAAGCGCCGCGCCACCTGTGAGATTTGACAGAGTTTCCAGCGCATCCTCACCAACCACTGCCGACGGATCATCGTTCTGGAAATCGCGCGTGCTCACGGTGAAGACAGCAACCTCGCCGTGCTGCGCATGCTCGACAGCGTCTTTGAGCGAGGCAATGCTCGAATTATTCTGACCATCGCTGACAACCACCACAATCCGCGAAACGGGCATCGCTTCAGGACGGCTGGCAAGTTTGTCGGCTGCAAATTCCACCGCATCCCACAGCGCGGTACCTCCTGCGGGAACCAGCTTGTCGATAGCGGTCGACATCGCACACTGATCCGCCGTGAAATCCTGCATCAGTCTCACGACGTTGTTTACTCCCACGACGAATGCCAGATCGTCCTTCCCAGTCACAGAGCTCTTCAGAAAACTGGAGGCGGCTGCCTGCTCGAACGCAAAGCGACTCGAGACCGAGTCGCTCGTGTCAACGACCAGCCCCAGCCTCAAGGGCAACTCCTCTTCGCTTCGAAATCCGAGTATCGCCGACGGTGGTTGCTCATCGTCACGAATCACGATGTCTTTCCCCGTGAGACCCGCGACCGATCTCCCGTGATCGGTCGCCGCGAAGAACACTGCGACCTCATCAACACTCGCGTGCATAATTAGGTCCGGCATCAGCGGGCCACCTGCGCGAGAGGGAGTGCGCCGCTCGGGCGCCGTCTTGGATAGTTCTGCCACGGTGGTGGTGCAGGATTCACATGGCGACGTACCCTCGGAAGTCTCGGCTTCCGCAATCTCAGTTTTTTCCCTGAAGTCCTGCATAATTTTCTGAGCGTGCCGGCTGGCTTCCTCTGCCGTTGGCTGTTTGCCAGGGGCGAATGAAAACGTTGCCGTAAGCGTAGCTGCCTGATGGTCGCTGCCCTGCGCAGCCTGGTCGGCCTTGAGTTGTTCCATCAGTTGCTTTACCTGATCCGCCGCGGAGAACTTAGGATCCTCCCGCAGAAGCGTCTCCAGCTCGTTCTGCGCTCGGGCGAAATTGCTTTGGGCCTGCCACGCACCCGCAGCATAGTAATGAACAATGGCATTGCCTTCGTGCTTGCGCCGGTGAACTTCATCGGTGGTCGCTAGAACTCCCGGATAGTCCTTATTGATGAACTGGCCATAAGCCTTGGCGCGAAGCAGTGAAGAATCCATGGGAGCGATCGATGACGCCTTCTTCAAAGACTCTTCTGCCGCTGGATAATTCTTCAACGCAAGTTGCGCAACCCCAAGGTTCAGATGAGAGTTTGGTAATTGATCATCAAGTGCGACGGCGCTGCTGAATTCCGATCGCGCCTGATCATTCTTTCCCAGATTAAGGTAAGCGGAGCCCAAAGCATTGTGTGCCGCAACGAAGTTCGGATACAGCTCGGTCGATTTCGAAAGGTGCTCGATCGCACTCATGAAATCCTTGCGCATCAGCAGTTGGTAACCTTTGTTATATTCGCGCCTCGCTTTCCAAGGTGCTTTGAGGTCGAGCTTCGAAATTTCACTGCTCGATGCCTCGCCAATGACGCGGTTTTGGCGGTTCGTGTTAATGCTGTACATATTGTTGGTCATCTGCTCGGCAGAAATCAGGCCGATTCCAACTGGTGAACTCGAAATGCCAAGACTGCTATTGCCGATGTTTCCATAACCCGATGAGGGCACGCTCATCACTTGAGCGATTGCCATGGCGGACCAAAATAAAGGAAGGGAAAGCGCAAGAAATCGGGCGCGTCGACTAAGCATGAGGATACTCCTAGGCGAACGGACGCAGGGAGCGTACCACAAACTCCCGACGATCCGCGAGTTCTGGCGTCTGTCAAGGCTTTCGGATCGCGGCACACAATTGGCAGAGTCCTTTGCTGCTTCGATTTCAGCCCTCGCAGTGTAGAATTGCTTTTGGGCCTGCAGCACGGGATCCAGCGGGAAATCGGTCCCAGGTCAGACACCATCTTTTCCAGAAGCGGAAGCATCCAAACCTTCGCGATGACGAAATCCTCTTACTGCACCCTGCTCATAATTTCACTTTCCCTCTTCATGCTTTCCTGTGGAGGCGGAGGAAGCACGATTGGCACGGGAGGCGGTGGTGGGGGAACTGGGGGCGGCCCGCCCTGCAACGCCCAGGCGGGGACCACCTGCGAGTCTTTACTAGTGAATGGCGTGACTCGCACTTACCTGCTGCACGTTCCGGCAAACTTCCA
The DNA here is from genome assembly GCA_963712365.1 of uncultured Acidobacteriota bacterium. Lineage (GTDB taxonomy): Bacteria > Acidobacteriota > Terriglobia > Terriglobales > Acidobacteriaceae > Sulfotelmatobacter. The sequence continues at coordinate 4,274 of CAVQHO010000011.1, read as the reverse complement.
GAAGAGCACGGGCGCGCTCGTCATTGTTCTGCATGGGACTGCGAGCACCGGACTAGCGATAGAAAGCACGACCAAGTTCAGCACGCTAGCTGATCAAGATGGATTTGCGGTGGCATATCCGGATGGCTCGCTCGATGCGACCACCGGCCAGACGGATTGGGCATACTTCTTCAACGACTTCACCGATGACGTGGGCTTCTTTCGCCAGCTCATCACAACGCTGCAGGCGAGCGTAGGGCCGGATCCGAAGAAAATTTTCGTTACCGGCCATTCGTCCGGTGCGTTCATGTCGCATCGGCTTGGCGTAGAGCTTTCCGATCTCGTCGCGGCGATTGCGGCCGTGGAAGGCGCGATTGCATCGAGCGATACTCCAACACCGGTGCCTGCAGCAGTCGGTCCGGTCTCAGTTCTGATGCTTCACGGCGATCAGGATCCGACCGTGATGTATTGCGGAAGCAGGCTGGATGCGTCGCAGGACGATTCCTTTAACTACTGGTCAGGAGCTTCGGCGAACAGCTGTTCAAGCGTTGACGTGCAGTCAGCTTTGTGCGACCTACAAGGAAATATCAGTCCGGTGGTTGAGAAGAAGGCTTCGAGTTGCAGCGGGAGCACCGAGGTCCAGTTCTATAAACTGATCGGCGGAGACCACAGCTGGACAACGACTCCTATGAACGTTCAAGGGCAGGCGCCTTACAATCCGGCTTTCGATTCGACAACGGGTATTACGACGAGCGAAATTCTGTGGAACTTCTTCGCCGCACACCCGAAGTTATAGCCTTCTTGTTTTCGGTTTCGTCCGCGCTTGCTGCGATGGGTTCATAAACAGCTATACACTGAAGTGAAGTCGCGATGGTTACTTCTTAAGCCAGCCTTCTAAGTCCATCCAGTCGGTGAAGCGTTCGATCCAATGATCCGTTGGAATATTCTGCTTGTGCATTCCGAATCCATGACCGCCCTTGGCGTATATGTGGAGTTCTACCGATTTATGCGCGTTCATCCATCTTTCGTACAAGGCTAAGCTCGACGGTACGAGTCCGAGTTGATCATCGGTCGCGGCTGCCAAAAACATTGGTGGAGCATCGTCGGGGACGGGCACGTCCTTCGATATTTCACCGCCTGTATAGATCGGCGCCACGAACGCAGGCCGGCCTTCAGGCGCGTAGCGGAAGGCGACTCCGGAAACGACCCTTCCGCCGGCGGAGAAACCGATAATGCCAACACGGTCGGGAGAAACGCCCCATTCCGAGGCGTGCTTCCGAACATAAGTGACTGCCGCTAATCCATCTGTGACAGCTAGAGGAACGACCGGGCCGACAGTTTCGCGAAATTTTTTCTGGTCTTGGTACAGCGCAGTAAATTCCTGGGTGGCGTCGTCGCCAGTGTGTGCAAGCCGATATTTCAATACGAATGATGTCACGCCTTTCGCGGCCATGTATTTGGCGACGTCAATGCCCTCGCTATTGATCGAAAGCGCCATGAACCCGCCGCCCGGGCAGATCACCAGAGCAGTGCCGTTCCTCGACTCAGCAGAGGGCCTGAAAACTGTGAGGGTCGGCTTGGTCACATTGGAGACGACTTCGGTGTTCCAGAGTTTCGAGAAGTATTGCTTCTCCGGATAGTCTCCCTGGGTAGATCCTGGAGGCGTGGCGGTGTACAAGGGAATGACTTCCTGGGCGGCCGCCAGCGTTGTCAGTAGCAGTATCAAGGAAAGAGTGCGAATGAGTGACGTCTTCATGGCGGGCGTAGTTTAGCAGAGGGTACGGGGAGCGCTGTCAGCGCACTTGGCACGGGAACGGTTAAAGCGCGGCGGCTGTCGAACACTATGCCGGGGGGATTCTTTCGCAATCTTAGTGAGGAGGATTTGAGATCAATTTACGCCGGCCTGCGAACGCTGAAACCGGTACAACATCGGGTGGACAATACGGAAGGGCCGCGTTACTACAAGGTGTGCCGACGCAATCACGGATTTGGGGACAAGAACTAGAAAAATGGTCTTACGGTGTCGCAACGTCCCAATTGCGAGCGTCGCGCTGGACCTTCAACGGCGACGGGAAGCTCGACCTCGAGCTCGAAAACTAGGCGGATGGAAGGGGTTCCATCTAGTTGCAGCAGTAGCGTAGCTCACAGTGTTTTTCGGTAGTGCACGCAGCGGTCGACGACTTCGTATCCCAGCGCTTCGTGCGCATGTTGCGACACTTCATTGTCGATCCATGTATCCGACGCGATCTCGAGACATCCCTGGCGTCGCGACCAATCTTCCGCAGCCTTGACAAGTTTCTTGCCTATCCCTTGGTGTCGGTAGTCTTGAGCAACGAACCAACCTTCGATGTAGCCGACGGGGCGCACCGGGTCGCAACCGTCCGCGTGAGAGCGCAAGTCCACTTCGACGAAGCCAACTAAGTTCCGATCTCTTGCCTCGGCGACCAGAATGACAAGTGGCATCGTCAGAGGAAAGGTACCTGCGAGAATCGCTGTGATTTCCCGGGCGTGTTCTTCGGAAGAGGTGCGGGGCCACAGTGCTTCGTGCATGCTTGCCAGTTGGTCGCAATCCGAGGGCTGAGCCAGTCTGATCTGAATATCTGACACGGTGTCCATATCGGCTGAGGATCGCATAATCGTAGGGGTCTCGGGTTTCGTCAGGTAGAGTTCAACAGCATTCACCACAAAGGACACAAAGTATCACTAAGGTTGTGACCCTTCACGCAATCTTCCGTAAGAACTCATATCTGCTTCGAACATAAGAGTCGCCGTGCATGGAAAAGCTTCAGTGAGGTGGGACATAACTCAGATTTGCGTAGGATCACCGCAGTACTGGACAGGCGGAGTAAGATGCTGTGTCGAGAAATATGGAGGGAACATGTCCCGGATGGGCCCTTGCAGCCTGGCATTCGGTGCCCTCGTAACGATCGTCATCATGGGCGGATGTTCCAGTCCGTCGCCGCCAATTTCGGTAACCGTCTCTCCTTCCGCAGCCCAATCCATTGATCAGGGCAGCACGGTCGCCCTCACCGCGTCCGTTATGAACGACAAGGCGTCGAAGGGAATCTCGTGGAGTCTGACTGGTCCGGGCACTCTCAGCAATTCGACGGGATCCACTGTCACTTATAGTTCCCCGAACACCCTCCTCACCAGCGCAGCGCAGGTTACAGTGACAGCCTCGGCAGCGGCGGACCAAGCAAGAACGCTTCGGTGCAGATCACGGTGAACCCGTTCCCGAATATTCCGTTTCAGACGTTAGCCAACGGATCAGTCGGCCAACCATACAGCCAAATCATCACCATTACCGGCGGCACCGCTCCTTTTCAGTGGAGTGTGTATAACGGGCCGATCGTTACCGGGTGGAGAGTGGCCGGATCGGTGCCTGACGGACTGACCCTCGATGTCAATACGGGCACGGTCAGCGGGACCCCGACGAGCGGCGGCACTTGGGCCTTTGATGTGCTGGCAACTGATGCGACCGGCGTGAGCGTAGACAACGGGTTCACGAGCATTCGAATCGATTCGAGCGCGACAACAGCGAATGCGGTTCCATGGCTAAACCAGCCCCTGATGCCGACGGCCATTTCACCCGGCAGCGCACTTTTCACGCTGCATGCGAGCGGTACGGGATTCGCTTCCGGGGCGACTATCGATTTCAATCATGCTCCGCTGGCGACAACTTTTGTGGACAGCGAGCATCTGAGCGCGATCGTCCCGGCAGCGAACGTGGCAAGTGCCGGGACAGCTTCGGTGACGGTCACGAATCCGGCGCCGGGCGGTGGACGGTCCAACGTTGTGTACTTCCCGGTGCACGCATCGCAGGCGACAGTCAATTTCGTGAATGCCCCGAATTCTCCGCTAAAGATTTTCGGGCCGCTTGCGTGATAGCCGGTGATGTTAACGAAGACGGCAGGCCGGACCTTGCCATCACGGCGGTTACAAAGTTGTATGTATTCACAGGAAACGGCGACGGCACATTTGTTCCGGCGTCGAGTTCTCCCGATGCGGGTGCCAAGCCCGCCATTTGATGACTTCGGCTGACCTTATACCGGACCTATTACTGCCCGGAGATTTCACTCACAGTGGTCATATGGGATTGGCTGTGGGGTTGATCAACAATGACTCGGCCGTGATTCTGTTGGGCAGCGGGAATGGAACGTTCGGCTTTTCGAACGGCAGAAATTGTGAACGGGCTCGGAGGGCCGATATCCGATATTAAAGCTGCGGAGTTTAACACCGACGGGAACCTCGATCTTGCGATGACGAACCAATTTAGCGGATTGTCACCCGTTGTT
>CAVQHO010000010.1:760000-1187476 GCA_963712365.1 uncultured Acidobacteriota bacterium | reverse complement strand
AGCAACGGTTCGTGAAGATAAGCCGATCTGTACGATCGCGGTGTCGGTTCGGAATCAAAACGGTGAGACCTGCCTCAGCGGAACAGCGACCACTTACACGACGCCTCTTAGCTCAGAACTATCAACGCAAACGTAGCTAGATGAAGGAAGCCTTCGAAAACTCGCGCATTGTGCCTGAGTCACGATTGAGTCCGGTGGCTACGATTGCGATTGCCCAGCTTCTGGGGACATCGCTGTGGTTCAGCGCAAACAGTGCGGCGGGCGATTTAAGGCAGGCATGGGGAGCGACTTTTGCCGATATCGGCATTCTGACCGATGCGGTGCAACTCGGCTTCATCCTGGCGACACTATTCCTGGCAATGACCGGGCTCGCGGACCGGTTCGCACCGAGCAAGATTTTTGTGTTCAGTGCGGTACTGGGCGCGATATTCAATGCTGGCTTCGCCTGGCTGGCAACGGGGGTTGCAAGCGGAGCCGTCTTCCGATTTCTGGTCGGCATATCGCTAGCAGGAATTTATCCGATCGGCATGAAGTTGATCGTGACGTGGGCTCCAGAGAGAACGGGATCCGCGATGGCGTACCTGGTTGCCATGCTGACGGTGGGAACCGCGCTCCCGCACGCCCTGCGATTGTTCGGAGCGGCGTGGAAGTGGCAGCACGTCATTCTCAGCTCGTCAGTTCTGGCGTTAGTGGGAGCCGTTCTGATCTACACACTCGGGGACGGCCCTCATCTCAGCCTGCGGCGCAAGGTGGCGGGCGTCAGCGCGGACCGAGCCATGAGCGCGTTCGCATCGCCCGACTTTCGGGCCGCCGCCTTCGGCTATTTCGGGCACATGTGGGAGGTCTACGCTTTCTGGACGATCGTGCCGTCGCTGATTGTGCGTACGTCGGTCAGCATGAATGTGCATGAAACTAGCTTGCCCGGGCTGGCCTTCGCCATCATTGCATCAGGAGCGGTGGGCAGCGTTTTGGGTGGGCGGCTCAGCGAAGGGGTGGGGAGCGCTCGCGTTGCCGCGACATCACTTGCTCTTTCGGGGTTGTGCTGTCTCACATTCGCGTTAGGCTGGCGCGTTCTGTCGGCCAATGCGTTGTTAGTGCTGTTCCTCGTGTGGGGAGCGAGTGTGGTCGCCGATTCGCCGCAATTCTCGGCATTGTCGGCCCGAAGCTGTCCGCCCGACATGGTGGGCGGTGCGCTGGCAATCCAGATTTCGATTGGCTTCGGAATTACGATGATCTCGATCGCAGCCACTACGGCGCTGTTTGCCCGTTGGGGCGTCGACGTCGTCTGGGCGCTGTTGCCGGGTCCGATCCTGGGGCTGATCGGCTTCTCTTCGCAATGGGCGAAGCGTGCCTAGAAGATCGATATTGCTCGTTATTTTTACAATTTCCTGACACCCCGCCAGGCCTCCGAATCTAGGCTACTTCCCTACTTTGCGCTTGCCGTTCGCAGAGACTCCAGCCATCAGGGGCAATCATGAAGAAAATCATCTCGGACTTACCGCTTCGAATTGCACTGTTGCTTCTAACTCTCGTCTGCATAACCGCGGACCTGCCGGCATCGGCGCAGAGCGCAGATGCAAATGCGCAAGCAGGCCCCGGGAACATCATTGTCCACCCCCAATTTGGTGGAATCATCTTCGGATTCGACATCGATCCAAACGGCGGGCCGGGGATCTTGAGCGAGGCCAATGAGCATCCGAATGGAACTATCACGGCGGCTGTCGAAACTTTCGACCCTGCCACCGGAAAGATTCTCAAAATAGTCTCCAAGACGGAAACGAAGGACGACTTCGTGACGTTAGGGATCACCTCGAACTCGGTCGGCCTTATCGAGCGCGAGCATGTGATCAGCACCTTCAACGTGCAGCGGACTTACAACCTGGTCAAATCGCTGAGCGCGGGAAAGTTTACGGGACCATGGACACCACCCATCGATCAGGCCCATGTGATCAATGAGGTGAGTCGCGCAGCGGGAAGCCCGAACGTCGCAGTGTATGCGGTGGATACGAGCACAAACCGGCGCCCGGTGGTGTTCAGTTCCAATGTGGCGGCGAATACGTTCGGCAAGACGTTCGCCGTGCTCGACACGGATTTCAATTTTGAACAACCCCCGGTCATCGCTTACGACAACGTGAAAAATCGGGTGGTGCTTGGACACCAAAAGAATTCGCAATTCATCGTGCCCCCGATTGTGGGAACGATGGATCTGGCGACCGGTAAGTTTAGCAAGTTCACCGGACTTGGCCTGGGAGTGATCAACGGAATTGCAGTCGATCCGCAGGACGGGATTGCCTGCACGACGACATCCTTCGACGCTTCGGTCCAGTTCTATACTCTGGCGACGAAGAAGGGCGTAAGTCACCGGTTGCCGAACGCTGACGAGAACTCGCTGTTCGCGGGACAACACATTGTTTATGACTCGGTGAATAAGCTCTTTCTGGTGGCGCAGCCGTTTTCGAGCACCGGGAGCGGTAGCAGTATCCAGGTGTATGACACGAAAGGGAACTTCGTAGAATCCGTGGACGGGCTGAGCTTCTTCGGAGAGGGGAACGTGTTTCCGGTCCATATCGCGATCAATCCCAACAAGAGAACCGGATTCGTGGATGGGCCTAACACCGACGATCTGGAGATACAGTCGTTTTCTTATTGAGACCAAGCGGATTGGATGGCTTTTGGTTCAGCAGTCAGGGTGACCGCCGCGACTTTTTCAGCTTGGATTGTGGTTTAAACGGAGACCACGAACTGCGGCCGGCCCGGACGAATGCGCTCCACGCTACACAGACTGCAAGCCCTTAACTAAAAAGGTTCATTATGGCTTTCCTGTACCACGTTGGGGTGGGGTCCTTACCACGTTCGAACCATTTTCATCGGACGGTCCCCTGGTCTAAATTTGAAAACTGAAGGGGCCGTTAAGTATTTGCGGCTGCGAAACGGGGCCCTACTCGGGGGAGGAAGGTCCCGTTTCTTTTTGTACTAACTTCTGTCAAATCTTCAGTGACTTCCAAGATATCCCCCAGAGCTTCGAAGAACCGACGACTCACTACTCCCACCTACACGTTACATACTCACTCATGACTGATGTTAGCTTGTCCCGTACATTCTTCTGGTGCGTTCCATTGGTGCGCTGATGCGGTTTTCCACAATGCGCAAAAAGATTCAACCTTGACAACGCCCATGTTCGAGGAACAAGCTGCGAGCTAGCAGGGCCAAGTAGTAAGTTGCTGAGTTGTGAGTCGCCGAGCTTTCGGCGACGGTTCAGAACCCAGGGCCACCGGGGCACTTGTTCTACCTCTTCGCGCTCTCTCCCCTTCGCGAGGAATAGAAATCAATTCAAGAAGTTAAAAAATAGGAGTCCTATGAAACGCATTATTGCGCCACTTGCGCTTTGCCTACTGGCCACTCTCTGCGTGATCGCCATACCTGCGCGTTATGCAAAGAAAGTAGGGGCTGTGTGCCCTACCTGCCCGCCACCACCGCCACCGCCACCGACGGTCGGACAGTTTGGGGGTCCTTTGGCTGGTCTTTCACCAAGCCTTACAAATTTGTTTAATGGGGGATACGGAAACTTTGTCATCAAGTGGGATCCGATCCGCGGACTTGGACCGGTTTCTACTAAGACCGGATGCTTTACGTGCCACGGTACGGGGACGAACGTACTAACTGGAACGGCCGGCGATACCAGCATCACTACCGGCACGCGCTTCGGCAAATGGAATTCCGACAACACATTCAACTATCTCGATGGGAACGGAACCTTCCCGGAGAATGAAGGTGGGCCGGTCCTGCACGGTATTTCCAACGCAACTTTCCAAACCTTGCCGACCTGCAATCAGATGAAGATTGCTACCGGTGGCGCGATCGAATCGGGTACGACAGTTACGATCACGACGACCGCCGCGCACGGATTCAAGACTGGTCAGACCGTACAGATCCTGGCTGTACCGGTTGGGGGATATAACGGCTCATTTACGATCGTCAGCGTTCCGACGACCACGACATTTACTTATACGGCTACAAAATCTGGATTAGCCGCTTCAGGTGGAGGCGCCGCACAGAACCTACCGCACGAGATCGTGCCGAAAGATGCAACCGTGGTCAGCCTGCTGCGCTCTCCGCAGCTTTTCGGCTTTGGCTTGATCGACAACATTCCGGATGCTTCGATCCTGGCTAACGTTGGGGTTAGCAAGCAGTTCGGCATCACTGGTATTGCGAATATGGTTCCCGACGAGAACGGAGTCATCCGTCCTGGACGGTTCGGCTCGAAGCTGGATGCGGTTTCGCTCTTCCAGTTCAACGCCAACGCCGAGTTCAACGAGCTGGGAATCACGACCAGCAACAGCCTGTTCGGGGATGCGGGTCAGTTCAATCCGAACGAGCATCTGCCGCAGGGTTTGGCTTTCCCAAACTCTTGTCAGCCGGACAAAGCTTCGCCGCAGGATCCAAACCAGCTGAACATGATCAAGATGACTCAGTTCGAGGCATTGCTGGCGCCGCTTCCACCGGCACCCCCAACCTCAAAGACGACGGCAGGCGAGACGGTGTTTAACACCATCGGCTGCAACATCTGCCACATCCAAAGCTTTACCACGCAGCAGAATGTTACGCTTCGGACCACCAATGGCAGCAAGACCGGGGTCATCCCGTCATTGAGCAACGTAACCTTCAGCCCGTATTCGGACTTCCTGCTTCATGATCTTGGGACAGGCGACTCCGGCGGACTTCCGTTCCAGCCGCATGGGATCGGGCAAGCGTCCCTCACCATGTGGCGCAGCGCCCCGCTGTGGGGCTTGTCGAACGTCCTGGCCAAAGCAGGCGGCCTGATGCACGACAACGGCTCAAAGACGATCGATGCTGCAATCCGGCGCCACGGTGGAGAAGCGGCGACCGTTCTCACCAAGTACAAAGGGCTGAACTCGACGGACTCCGCCAACCTACTGGCGTTTCTGGGTTCGCTCTGAGCAAGGCGTAGGTCTTAAAGTTAGCGTACGAGTAGAGCGGTCCGGTCCTGGCGTTTCGCGCGCCGGTGCCGGACCGCAGTCTTTTTGGGCTAGAATGCGCGGGTTCAGCCTGAACCTGGAGACATCCCCGACCCTCTCAGCGGTGTCTAAGGGTAGTAAGTAGGGAAAACGCCGGAACTTACGGGCCCAAGTCTGCGTAACACTCAACAGCGGGAAAGATTTTTCTTTTGCCGAACTGTAAACATTCGGGTCTGCCGACCGTCCGTGTTATAGCGAGCGCCACAGCTTCCCGAGGTGAATAATGCGGACAGTCCTGGACATATTCGCGCAGATCTTCCGCAACCTGTGGGCGCACAAGCTACGCTCGTTCCTCACCATGTTCGGAATCGCCTGGGGGGTAGGTTCCCTGTTGCTGCTGGTTGGAGTCGGCGAAGGCTTCCGGTCGGGCAACCGACGCGAACTTTCTGAATTCGGCAAGGACATCATGTTTCTTTTCCCAGGACGGGCGCCGTCCGTGAAGGGAAACATGAATTCTGCGCGGACATATCTGCTTACTTATCAGGATTATCTGGATATTCGGCAGGCGGCCCATGTGCGCAATGCGTGTCCGATTATTTCAAGGAGCGATCTGCGCGAAGTCAGCGAATTTGCCACCGGCAGCGGTGAGATCCTGGGGGTCGAGCCGCAACTGAACGACATCAGTTTTCTGCCCCTGAAGGAAGGGCGCTGGCTGAACGAGTTAGATGGAACGCAGCGCCGGAATGTCATTGTCCTGGGCAACGAGCTGCTGAAGACCTTGTTCCCGGGCCGTCCCTCGCTGGGGCAATTCGTGCTGTTGAACGGAACCCGGTTCGAGGTCGTCGGCAGCATGCCGCATCTCGGCCGAGGCGACAATATGTGGCTGAACATGCGTGGCTACATCCCTTTCCAGGTCATGGCGACTCTGTATCCGCTCAAGGGGGAGAACCATCAGGGCTCCATTTCATTCGTGGAATACCAGCCGCACATTACTGCAGAACACGCCATCGCGCGCGATGATGTCCACAAGATCATCGGCCGGAATCACGATTTCGACGCCAGCGATCAGAATGCCTTCGACGAGTGGGACTCCATCCAGGAATCGAAGATGGTCGGAACGATCTTCGACGTGATGAACATGTTTCTTGGGGCAGTGGGCATGGTCACGCTGGCGCTGGGAGCGATCGGCGTCATCAATATCATGCTGGTTGCCGTCAGCGAGCGCACGCAGGAGATCGGTCTCCGAAAAGCTCTTGGCGCGACGAATCGTAATATCCTCTTTCATTTCTTTCTCGAAGGCATGTTGCTCACGCTGGGAAGCGGATTGCTCGGCTTAGCTTTCGCCGGCGGCCTCATGGCGTTGATGGGCGGAGTTCAGGGTCCGCAGGGATTCGACCCGCCAAAGTTGGTTCCGATGTCGGCGATGCTGGCGATCGGCAGCCTGACCTTGGCTGGGGTGGTGGCCGGGCTTTACCCGGCGCGCAAAGCAGCGATGTTGCAGCCGGTAGAAGCGCTGCGGTCGGAGTAGCGGGATGATCAAAGATCTGCTCGACGAAGCCTACACAGCGATGCGCCATAACCGGCGGCGCACGGCGCTCACCATGCTTGGCATGGCTTGGGGCATTGCGACGGTTGTCATGCTGCTCGCTTACGGCGATGGCTTCGGACAGGCGTGCGCGAACATCTTCGCGAACTTCGGCACCAAGCTGGTGATCGTGGTCCCAGGAAAGACCTCAACGCAGGCAGGCGGACAGAAGTCCGGCGTGCAGATCCGGTTCACGCAAGAAGATGTGGACGCGCTGGCCACGAATCTGCCGCAGATTACCCACATCACTCCCAGTGTCGACAAGCAGTCGAGCGTGCAGTACGACACCCGGGTGTTTACCTTTACCGCCAGTGGCAACGACCCAAATGTTTATTCGATTCGCTCGCTCAAACTCGACCAAGGCCGCTTCTACAACATGGAAGACCAAGTCCAACGCGCGAGGGTCGCGGTCATTGGGGCCGAGGCGAAAGACAAGCTTTTCTCGGGACGCAACGCCTTGGGTGAACGTATCCGTCTGGATGGGCTGAGTTTCGAAGTGGTAGGCGTGCTGGCGGCGAAGATGCAGGAAGGCAATGACGATATCAATCGGGTCGTGTACATCCCGTTCACGACGATGAGCGACCTGAAAGACACCCACTATCTCGACACCATCTGGTTCAACTTCCAGACGCCCGAGTTTGAACGCATCGAGCCGGCGGTTCGCACCATTCTGTCGACCCAGCACAAGTTCAACCAGTCAGATCGCCAGGCAGTGCGCGTTTTTAACCTGATGACGCAGTTGCACCAGTTCGAGATCATCACCCTGGGCCTGAAGATCCTCATGGGATTCATCGGAACGCTCACGTTGGGCATCGGCGGAGTAGGCCTGATGAACATCATGCTGGTGTCAGTTACCCAACGTACTCGCGAGATCGGCGTACAAAAGGCGCTCGGAGCCCAGAGGCGCTACATCCTCATGCAGTTCCTCGCCGAGGCGTTGACCATCACATTCATCGGCGGGCTGCTGGGAGTTATTCTCGCCTACATTGTGGCGCTGTCCGTTGGCAGGCTGACACTGTATAGCGCCTTCGCGAAAAACGGCGAAGCCGGAGATATCCGTCTGATCATCGCTCCAGGAACACTGATCGCGTCGACTTTGATTCTCGGAGCGGTAGGACTGATCAGTGGGATGATCCCCGCGTTCCGCGCATCACGGCTGGATCCGATCGAAGCGCTGCGGCACGAGTAGATGCCCGGCTGCGCCATGCGCGGCCATGAGCGAAATGGCTTGATTTGCGACAGTTGAACAACTCTGCTCTGGCACGCTACTTTCTTGAGAGTTTATAGACGAGACCCATTTCGAATCGCCCGCCTTGGGCGCTTCCATACAATGCTCCGTCCCGGCCAAGGAGAATTCCCGCGGGGAATGCACCGTCGGCCAAGCCCGTGAAGTGATGAAGGATCGTCTCCTTCCAGGCTCCATTCATTGCCTTCAGCTCGAAGACAGTACCGCAGCCCAAAAACTGCGAAGTCGAGCACACACCATCGGCGCTACCGCCGGACGTGGTCGTACTAAACAAATTTCCAGCTCCATCCATGATCAAAGGCGAATTAGGAAATGCTCCGTCACCATTGGAGTTCGTAAAACTGTAGATAGTCTTTGTGCGCCACGTTCCTTTAGTGAAGCTTGTTTTGAATACCGCACCAGCGCCATACACGCCGCCGTACGCTGTTGTGCCGTACAGGTTTCCAACGGAATCCATCAACAACTGGGCGGAGGGGTTCATACCGTCAGCGCCGGAAAAGCTGTGCAGTACTTTTTCTCGCCATGTGCCGGAGAGATTCGTCAACTCGAAGACAACGCCACAGCCGGACTCGCATTGCGTGCTTGACCCTCCTTGGTCCGTTGTTCCGCAGAGGTTTCCAGACCGATCCATGATGAGCGCTCCTACCCCGAGTGCGCTCATCCCAACCGCGCCGTCGGTGCCGTTGAAGTCGTGCAGATGCGACATCGTCCAAATTCCATCCGAAACTGGTGAGAACTGGAAGACGAATCCCTTTCCATAGGCACCGCCACGCTTGGTTATCCCGTATACGTTTCCCGAAGCATCAACGATCACTGGGCTTGTGCCGCCAATACCGAAGACGTAAGCTTGGGTTCCACTCCATCCGCTGGGCCCCGGAGAATATTCGTAAACCTGACCAACATCGTCCGTGCCATATAAGTTGCCCGACGCATCCATCGCAAGATAGCCGTTAGAAATGGCACCGCCACAATCGCATAGGAGTGAGTAAACCCAGTGTCCGGAACTGTCCTGAGTGAGTTCAAAGAGCGCGCCATTGGCGTCCTTTTCGACCATGCCGTAGATATTGCCGAACCGATCCATCGACAAACCGCCGCTCGGATAGTAATCCCCGTTACGATGGTCGAAATTGTGGATGATTGTCTCTTTGTAAACTGGAGTTGATTGCGAAGCGGCCATCACTGCGAGCGCGGCCATGAGAAGGATGAACAGAACAGTGCGCTTCATACATTTTTCTCCTTGCTAGTGCGAACTATTCCCAAGATGTCTCGATTTGCCTCATGCGAACACAAAGCTGGCTCCGGAGCAGTGATTGTAGATACGCCTCTAGAATGTGTATGAAGCATGAGGCCAGGGCTGCTGTAAGCAGGTCATAGGGAACGGAAAACCCCGTCACCCTCAAACTCCGCGATAGCGCCTCTTCTTGCGCCGACTTTCTCTGCCCGGTTCGAACTTCATGGCGAGTATCATGGGTCCCGTTCAGTGGAGGAGTGATGGGACCTGAGTGCCGGCGTCTTTGCAAAATCTCTACTTCCAACAAAGCCGGCTGGAGGTGGGGCACCCTCGCTTTGTTTGCCGCTGGCTTACTTGTCCTTATCTCTATCGCAACATTCGCTCAGTCCAAGGGCGATACTCCTATCCAGCTGCATCCTCAGAATCCGCATTACTTTTTGTTTCACGGCAAGGCGGTTGCGCTGATCGGCAGCGGCGAGCACTATGGCGCAGTGTTCAATGGAGACTTCGACTATCACAAATACCTGCAGACGCTCGAAGCGGAGGGGATGAACTACACGCGGCTGTTCGGCGGTTCTTACGTGGAGCTGCCGGCAAAGTCGTTTGGCATACTGCGGAACGACCTTGCTCCCGCGCCCGGTAGGTTCGTGGCTCCATGGGCACGCAGTGATACGGCCGGATACGCGGGCGGCGGCAACAAGCTCGATTTGTCGAAATGGAATCCCGAATATTTCAATCGCCTGCACGACTTTCTGGAAGAGGCGAACCGGCGCGGTGTGGTGGTCGAGATCACCTTATTTTCTTCGCAGTATGCCGATGTGCAGTGGAATCTTTCGCCGTTCAAGCAGGACAACAATGTGAACTCGACGGATGAGATCGACTGGAAGAAATTCAACACGCTCGAGAACGGTAACATCCTCGCGTATCAGGAGCGCTACACGCGAAAGTTGGTACGGGAGGCAAGCGCACATCCGAATGTGATTTTTGAAATCGCGAACGAACCGTGGTCAGATCGTCCCGTCCTGGCGAACGTGGTGAATCCGTATTTGTTCACCGGCCGCGACAAGTATCCGAACTCGATCGATCTGCCCGATGACGCGACGATGGCCTGGCAGGCGCGCGTGGCCGAGTGGATCACGAGCGAAGAGAGCGCGCTGCCCAATGCGTCTTCTCAGCAGCGGCATTTGATTGCGCAGAACTGCTGCAACTTCTTTTATCCCGTGCGCAGCGTGTTGCCCGGAGTGAGTGTGCTCAACTTCCATTACGCCTTCGCCGATGCTGCGTCTCTGAACTACGGATTGGGGAGGGCGTTGTCGTACGACGAAACGGGATTTCTGGGCCCCGAGGACGAGAAGTACGCGCGGCAAGCCTGGAACTTCATGCTCGCCGGCGGCGGCGTCTTCGATAATCTCGACTATTCATTCAGCGTCGGACACGAAGACGGGAAAGATACTGAGCCGAATGGACCGGGCGGCGGAAGTGTTGAGTTGCGGAGAAGACTTCGCATCCTGAGCGACTTCCTCAAAGACCTGCCGCTCGTAGAAATGGCTCCCGACGCGAAAACTGTGAAGCACGCGGACGGGGTCATCACCCACATGTTGTCGTCCTCGAAGGGCGTTCATGCGGTCTACCTGGACGGCGATGGTCCGACCGACATGATGCTCGACCTACCTGCCGGAGATTATGAGGTGGTCTGGGTCGACGTGCTGACCGGAATCGTCAAGTCGGAGCGGCTGCACCATAAAGGAGGAGACGTTGCGATGAAATCTCCGGCCTTTCGAAACGGGATTGCGCTTCGCCTTAAGCGCCTCTAGTCCTTATCAATCAGTCGCTTACGCAAATCCAAGCCATCATTTACCCCTATTAAAATGTCCTTGACAGCTTATACTGTATAACGTACAGTGTATGTCACATACTATATGGCGAACGGTACCAACACGGTCGAGGTCTTCGAGAACCTAAAACTCGAGCTCCGCCGCGGCTGCTTGAGCCTTGCGGTCCTGACTCAACTTCGGACGGAGCGCTACGGATACACCCTGCGAAAGGCTCTGGCCGACGACGGACTGGAGATCGACGAAGGCACCCTCTATCCCCTGCTGCGCCGTCTCGAGACCCAAGGCCTGCTCGTCAGCCAGTGGCGCGAGGAGGACAAGCGGAACAAACGCTTCTACCGCCTTTCGCCAACAGGCGAACAAGTTCTCGAGCAGCTATTAAAAGAGTGGCAAAGCATCAACGCGTCCCTGGGACGAATTCTTCAAGAGGCATAGGTCAAGATCATGGAACTTCTCGACAGTTATCTAAAAGCGGTGAGGCGCTACCTTCCCCGGAGCCAGCGCGACGACATTGTGGCCGAGCTCTCGGTCGAGCTCCGCTCGCAGCTGGAATCGCGCGAGGCCGAACTCGGGCGCCGACTAAGCGACGCGGAACAAATGGCCATCTTCAAAGAGCAGGGCGATCCGATGATCGTGGCGCGACGCTACCGCGAGAACTCGCGCAGCCTGACCATCGGCTGGGAGCTGATTGGCCCCGAGTTGTTCCCGATGTATCTGATCATTCTTGCGTGTAATCTTTCGATCGCCGTCCTACTTACTCTGGGAGTCCTGCTGTACATTCACGAGCCGGTGCGGCTCTCTGCGTTGCTCCGCCCGGTCTACATCCAGATTGGAGTCGTGACTCTGATCTTCACCATTCTGAATCTGGCCCGGCGAAAATCTCCGCAGCCCTGGTACTATCCGCCGGCTGAACTGGCGCCCCTAATTCCGGTTCCCCGGCCTTACTCCGCCATAGGGTTGGCGATCTGGGCAGCCTTCACGATCTGGTGGATGTTGGTGCCAACATTTCCCGGCCTCATCTTCGGATCGGCATCCTCACACCTGGCGCTGGCGCCGCCATGGCACCGCTTCTATCTGCCAGTATTGCTACTGTTCGCGATCGGAACCGGGCAGCGCGCCCTCAATCTAGCGCGTCCGCAGTGGCCTGGGGTCCTGGCGGTGTCCCGGTTGTTTGTGAACATTGTTGGCTTGGCACTGCAATATCCGATGATCAAGGCCTATCCCTATGTAGTCGCAAGCGATGGAGCGAACGAACATTACAGCCACCTTGCGCTCGTATTTAACGGCAGCATCCTCTGGGGCATCTTGAGTTGGCTGTGGGGCTATCTGTTGGTGAGCGCGCTGTCTATGCCTGGTATTGCGTGCCGCATTTCCGTCGCCTGATTCGTCGTCGGCCAAGCGCAGGCGGACAAACGCACGTGCTGAATGGATTGGTCTAGGAGAACACAATGGAACTCATCGAGCGTTATCTACAAGCCGTGCGGTTCTGGATGCCGAAGGCTCAACAGGACCTGGTCGCCGAGCTGGCCGACGATCTTCAATCGCAGGTCGACGAGAAGGAAGAAGAAATAGGCCGGCCCCTTAACGACGCAGAAGTGTCTGCGATCCTGAAGCGCTGCGGCAGTCCGATTACGGTAGCGGAACGGCTGGCGCCGAAGCAGCACCTAATTGGTCCCGCCCTGTTTCCCGTGTATTGGTTCGTGTTGAAGATGGTGCTGCTATGGATACTGCTCCCCGTGTTCATCTTCATTCTTGGCCCGGTAAACCTGGCGAATGCGAACGGCGATTGGGGCGCCGCCGTGGTGACGACGCTGGGAAATCTCTGGTCAGGAATGTTCATTGCTGCCGGGATTGTGACTCTGGTGTTTGCGATCCTGGAATATACGCATGCCGTTGTCGGGATCCAGAGTGAATGGAATCCAAAGAGCCTGCCGCCTGTTCGTAAGCAAGAAGACCGGCCATCATTCTTGCAGACTGCCTGCGAACTGATGTTCGGGATCATCGGGCTTATTTGGCTGCTGCTGGTCGTTCATTCTCCGATGCTGATCCTCGGGCCAGCGGCGGCCTTCCTGAAGGCGGCGCCAATGTGGCACACCTTTTATTATCCGATCCTGGCGCTGTCTCTGATCGCTCCAGTTCGATCTGCGCTGATTTTGTCGAAGCCGCAGTGGAACGGGTTTCCGCTATGGAGCCAACTGCTGCAGACGGCCCTGTCGCTGATCTTGCTGAACTTCATGATCACTGCGGCTTTGCGGATGACTGCCGGGGCTTGGCAGCCGTTTGTCATACCTGTATCTAACTTGACAGAGTCCGCGCACTACATGCACGTCGCGACGATCGCTAATGCGTCGATCTTTCTGAGCATGGCCGGAGTCTGGATCGGCTTGTCCATCGCTGCCGTAAGCCAGACGTGGAAGGTGATCCGGCATATCCGAGGAAGAACCTCGCTCGCGATGCAGTCTGCATCGTTGCAGGTGTTCTAGAAGGCCTCTCCGGCAATTGTGAACCCGTTCGAATGTCGTCGAGCCGGCCGTGGCTGGCACGACGTAGGGAATCCTCGTTCGTCAAATTCAATCAACGATTGGAGCAACCAGCCATGTCAGCCGCATTAGCTATTGAACCTGTACGTACGACTGAAACCCGAAAGCCGGTTTCCAGCAGTTACAACTTTTCCATCGGATACCTTCGGGCATTCATCACCTTGCTCGTGGTGGCTCATCACGCCGTGCTGGCGTATCACCCTTTCGCACCGCCGCCCCAGGCTTCGCTCGTTGCCATACCTCGCTGGTGGAGCGCGTTCCCTATCGTCGATGCGCAGCACTCGACAGTGTTTGCGCTGTTCGCGGGATTCAACGACATGTTTTTTATGGCGCTGATGTTTTTTCTATCGGGATTGTTTGTGTGGCCGAGTTTGCAGCGAAAAGGCGCAGGGCAATTCCTTCGCGACCGTGCGCTGCGACTGGGCATACCCTTTCTCGTGGCCGCAGCCCTCGTAGCCCCGCTCGCGTACTACCCGGCCTATCTGCAGACCGGCGCGAAGGACGGCTTCTGGCATGAGTGGATGTCGCTTGGAAATTGGCCCACTGGACCCGCCTGGTTCGTATGGGTGCTCCTCGCGTTCGACGTTGTCGCGGCCGTCCTTCTTGTGGCGATTCCGAAATGGGGAGATCGTATTGCGACAATCGCATCCGGGACGGATCGCAGGCCGGGCCGATTTTTCCTGATGCTGCTGGTTTTGTCTACGCTCGCCTATGTGCCGCTCGAATTGATTTTCAATTCGTTCCGATGGAGCGTGTTTGGTCCGTTCACCTTCCAGACGAGCCGGATCCTGAACTACTTGCTCTATTTTTTGCTCGGTGCCGGTGTTGGTGCGTGCGGGCTGAACGAAGGACTGCTGGCCAAAGCCGGAAAATTGGCGCGACGCTCGCTGCTGTGCTCGATCGGCGCGTTGCTGGCATTCGGGGTGGCGACTGGAATCGGCGTCGCAGCAATGACCGCCCATCCGGGTGTACGCTCTTGGGAAGTTGCGAGTGACCTGACGTTTGTTCTGTCCTGCGCGACCTCAAGCTTCGCTTTTCTCGCCGTGTTTGTGCGGTTTGCGAACGCGCGGGCGAGAGTCTTCGATAGCCTGACGGCCAATGCGTACGGAATGTATTTGATCCACTACATGTTCGTAAGCTGGCTGCAGTTGGCGCTACTGAATGCCAACCTACCCGCGCTTGCCAAAGGTTTGCTGGTAACTCTGGGAACGATCCTGCTCAGCTGGGGGGCTACTGCGATGTTGCGCCGCATACCCGCGGTCGCTCGCATCATCTGAGCGAAGCATCTTTTGTTCATGGATATGAGGCACGGACAGCTGGTCGGGCTCCCCGTGCTTCTTTTTCTTTGCGGTAAGATCAAAGTATGACTTCTTCAACCGCAGAGGCCGCGACTGGCGAGAATAATTCGCCCGAGTCCCGTCCTTCGAATTTCATCCGCGACCGTCTTATTGAAGACCAGAAGACCAACAAGTTCGAAGGCCGCGTGCAGACGAGGTTCCCTCCCGAGCCAAATGGATACCTGCACATCGGCCACGCCAAGGCCATCTGCCTGGACTTCGGCCTCGCGGACGAATTCCACGGGCACACCAACCTGCGCTTCGACGACACGAATCCTGAAAAAGAAGATACCGAGTACGTCGACTCCATCATGGAGGATGTGAAGTGGCTCGGTTACCGCTGGGACGGACTCTTTTACGCTTCGGATTACTTCGATCAGCTCTACGAATGGGCGATCAAGTTAATAAAAGATGGCAAGGCTTATGTCGACGATCTGACGGCGGAGGAGATTCGTAAGTATCGGGGAACGCTGACCGAGCCTGGGAAAGATAGCCCTTACCGAAACCGTTCGGTAGAAGAGAATCTCAATCTGTTCGAGCGCATGCGGGCCGGCGAGTTCCCTGATGGCTCACGCGTTTTGCGGGCCAAGGTTGATATGTCGTCACCCAACATTAATATGCGTGATCCCGTGATGTACCGCATCTTGCATGCCGAGCACCATCGGACGGGAAACAAGTGGCCGATCTATCCGATGTACGACTACGCGCACGGTCAGTCGGATTCGCTGGAGAAAGTCACGCACTCGATGTGTTCGCTCGAGTTCGCCGACCACCAGCCGATCTACCGCTGGTTCATCGAACAGCTTGGAATCTTTCCCTCGCAGCAGATTGAATTCGACCGCCTCAGCCTGACTTACACGCTGATGAGCAAGCGGAAGTTGCGGCAATTGGTCGAGCAGAAAACCGTTCGCGGCTGGGATGATCCGCGAATGCCAACGCTGTCGGGTTTGCGGCGCCGAGGATACACGCCGGAAGCAATCCGGAATTTCGTGTCGGCTGCGGGCGTCTCGCGCACGAACGGAATCGTTGAACTAGCAATGCTCGAGCATTTCGTCCGCGAGGATTTGAACAAGCGGGCACCGCGCGTGATGGCGGTGCTTCATCCGCTGAAGGTCGTGATCGATAACTACCCGGAGAATCAGACTGAAGAAATGGACGCACAAAATAATCCGGAAGACCAGGGCGCAGGTGCCCGAAAGGTTCCGTTCTCTCGCGTGCTCTACATCGAGCAGGATGACTTCCGCGAAGTGCCTCCGCCGAAATATTTCCGCTTGACCCCGGGACGCGAAGTCCGTCTGAGGTATGGCTACTTCATTACCTGCCAGAGCGTCGTGAAAGATGCGAACGGTGAGGTAATGGAGGTGCACTGCACCTACGATCCGGAAACTCGTGGAGGAAACTCTCCGCCCGATGGACGAAAGGTAAAGTCTACGATTCACTGGGTATCGGCCGCGCATGCCGTGAATGCTGAGGTGCGGATTTACGAACATCTCTTCACGAAAGAGAATCTGGGTGACATCGAAGATGGTAAGGATGTGCTCGACTACTTGAACCCCAATTCTCTGGAGATAATCCCGCATGCAAAGTTGGAGCCATCGATGGCTAACGCCGCACCGGGCAGCCGGGTTCAGTTCGAACGGCTCGGATATTTCTGCGCCGATCCCGACTCGAAGCTCGGTGCCCCGGTATTCAATCGAACGGTCGCGCTGAAAGACACCTGGGCCAGAGTCGAAAAGAAACAGGGTAGTAAAGGTTAGCTCCGACTTCTTACCTGATCGGCTGATACTTCATGCTTGCAACTGTCATTCTGTTGGCGATCTCTCCCCTTGTGCTCTGGCCCTACGTGGCGGCGATGGTGGCGTTTCTGATTGCCGCAGCGACCACTTGGCCCGACGTAACGAAGGCGCGGGGATCAGAAAAAATCGTTGCCCTCAACCGGTTGTGCATCGCAGTACCACTTGCGATCTTCGGCACCGAGCATCTGGGAGCGGCGAAGTTCATCACGGCGCAGGTGCCGGCGTGGATTCCGTGGCATCTCTTCTGGGCGTACTTTGTCGGGTTGGCCCTACTCGCTGCCTCTCTGAGCATCGCGACCCGAGTGCTGACTCGTTGGTCGGGCACGCTGCTGGGCTTGATGATTTTCATTTTCGTTCTCACCATTCATATTCCGAGAGTGATGGAGAATCCGCACGACCGATTTGCCTGGGCCGTCGCGGTGCGAGATTCTTCTTTTGCGGCGGGTGCCTGGGCGCTCTCGCGGACACGGCTGAGCCCGGGACGCGAACCGGGCGGGCACCCACTGATCACGCTTGGCCGGATCATTATTTCGGCCGTAGTAATCTTTTTTGCGGTCGAACACTTCATGCATCCGCAGCATTTGCCCGGAGTTCCCTTGGAGAAGCTGACGCCCGTGTGGATTCCGGCGCGTACTGCGATCGGATATCTCACCGGCGCGTTTCTGCTGATCGCCGGAGTTCTCATTCTCATGGGAAAGAAGGCGCGGACCGCCGCAACCTACCTGGGCGGTGAAATCTTCCTGCTGGTCCTGTTCGTGTACGTGCCCTTGGTGTTTGCGGTATCGTCGGACCCGAATCTCGGGGCCAAGATCGAAGGCATGAATTACTTCGGTGACACGCTGTTGTACAGCGGATGCATCCTCGCGCTCGCCAATGCGCTACCGAAGGATGAGCGTTTGGCCTAAATCTCGCACGCTACGGCGCTTTCGCCGCGGTTTCAGCTGCCGCCAGCATTTTGTCCAAATCGCTCCGCGAGAGATACCGGCCGTTCGTGATAACGCCAGCGATCTTCTGTGTGTTCCGGATATCGTCGAGCGGATTGGCGTCGAGCAACACCAGATCCGCCAGCTTTCCCTGCTCGATCGTTCCCAGCTTGTCGTCCATGCCGAGAAACTTCGCGGGATTGATCGTCGCAGTCTCTAGGGCCTCCATCGGTGTGAATCCTGCAGCAACAAAGCGCTGGAGCTCTTCGTGCAGGCTGAACCCCGGAAACACGTAAACGCCGGGAGGAGTGTCGGTACCCGCGAGGAACGGAACGCCGGCGTGATGCATCGCGTTCACGACCTCGAGTTCTTTCTCGACGAAGCGCTTTCGCGTCGCGAGATCGTCGACATTGAAGTCGTGGACGATCTGTTCGGTGAAGCGCTTCCAGGTCACGTCTTTCCAGTAGGCCGGTGCGTACTTAGCCCGCGTATCGTGTGCGAAATCAGTTTCATCGATGAGATTGCCGCCGCGTTCCCATACCAGCGTAGGACACTGCCAGGTGTGATTCTTCGCCAGCAGCGCAAATAAAGTCTCTGCCCGCTTCGGATCGTACGTCGAAAGAAATTGTCCCTCGGACTTCTTTCCTTTGATGAACTCATCTTCCAGCGGCGAACTGCCTTCGAAAATTCCGATCAAATGCTCAAAGCTTTTCTGCCCGGCGTTCGACGCTTCCGAAGCGCGAACTGCGTCGGGTACATGTCCGACGAAGGGGATGTTCTGCTTACGGGCCTCTTCGGCGATGGCAAAAACCGCATCGCGGGGGATAAGCGATTGCAGCTTGATGAAATCTGCGCCGCGCTTCTTTAAGTCGTCAACGGCCCGGCGTCCATCCTCGGGCGTCTTGATCGCGATGGAACTTGGAAAGCGCGGTTGCGGCCCGTCGAGCATCGGGCCCGACATCACGATGCGCGGCCCGATCAGAGTGCCGGCGGTGATTTCTTTGCGCCACTGCTGAAGCGCCTCAAGATCGCTGCCCATATCGCGCACGCCGAGAATTCCGTTCGCGATGAACAGCGGGATCGTCACCTCTTTTCCGCGAGGAAACCAGTCTCCGAACACCATGTGGACATGCATGTCCCAGAGACCCGGAATGAGAAACTTTCCTTTGCCGTCGACTTTGAATGCGTCGACGCGCTGCGCCTTCGCGCTCTCCTCTGGACCGACGATCGCCAGAATGCGATGTCCATGCACAATGACCGAGCGGTGCGGCAGCGGCGGCCCGCCCTTCATATCGATGACCGTGACGTCATTGATCAGAAGCGAGGGAAACGACATCTGTGCGTGGCAGCACGCGGTAAGAGTAAGGAGAAGGCAGAGCAGCAGTCGCTTCATCGCGCAAATGGTAAAGACGCGGAGGAGATTCGTCAAAGCCAGAGAAACGGAATCGCGAGGAGAAGCCTAGTTATGGATGTGCGGACTTTGTGCAGGATTCTTGCGTGGTGTGGGCGGCTCTTTCACCACTTTCACTTCAAAGCTGACCGGAAGAGCCTTTGGCGGGAAACATTGCGCGTTGTCGCAGGCCTGGTAGCGCAGGATGCCGTGCATGACGTACTTTCCCGGCGTTACGGAACGCAGCGGATGGACCATCAGGTCCACGTCGAAGTCTCCGCTATAGACGTTCAGCTTTTCGTCCGGCGAGAACGGAAAAGTCAAATCTTTGCCTTCGGGATAGTCGATCTTGCCAAGAATGATATCGGTCGGCAGATCCATCTTCAACGAAGTGGGAATGAGAAACTCGGATTTCGGCGTGTTCGAATTGATATGAAATCCGGAGGCCACCCGAAAATTGAGCGTGACTTTCGTCTGCGCCGCTCGCTGCGCCGACACCAGCCCAACGGGAGCCATCGACACCGAAGGCGCCTTGCTGGTTTGCGCCAGAGCTGATCCTACAAGGGCCAGCAGCAGCGCCGAAATTCGGAGGTGTGAGGTCATTGGATTAAAGTAGCCCTCAGATCGTTCAACTATAGGCGTGGAATCGGACGCTACCTATTGTCAGTTCTGAGCCTGCAAGAGGGGCTGAGGTGCGGCGGTACTGGCGTTCGTCGTGTTCAATGCCTTCTTAATCGAATCTTCAATCTCGGCCCTACCTTTCAGTCCAATGATCTTGTCGACAATCTTGCCGTCCCGACCGATGAAGAATGTTTCCGGCAGCGCGGGAACTCCGCCGTATTCATCTCCTACCGCCTCCTTCCCCAGCAGGACGGGATAGTTGACTCCCATGTCTTTCGCAAACTTGGCGATCTCGTCCTTACCAGAGTCATCCATCGCGACTCCGACGACTTGCAGGCCCTCAGCGCCATATTGCGCTTGCATCTCGACGAACCAGGGCGTTTCGATCTTGCATGGTCCGCACCACGTCGCCCAGAAATTCAGAGCCACGGCCTTGCCCCGAAGATCCGACAGCTTCAGGCTCTTGCCGTCAAGTGACTCGAGAGTGAAATCAGGAGCAGGCGTGGACTTGCCGAGTATCGCCGGCGCCTCCGGTCCTGACCGTCGAGCCATGTGGAAGCCGAAATAGAGCATGGCAGCGGCCACCGCGGCGACAACGACCAATGCCAGCGGATTGCGCCGGCTACTCGGTGGGGGCGGTGGAACGGATCCGTTTTCAAAATTGGCATTTCCGCCGAGGTTCGGCTGCTCTGGCGTGCCGCCGGGTTGTTCAGGAATAGGCATAGATCCAAGACCTCACAGTGCGAAACGATTAAGGAACGATAGCCAACTCGAGATAAGTGTGAAACGTCCAAGGACGAGCAATATTCCAAGGGCGATCAACAGCGCGCCCGACCCGACTTCCAGCGCGTGCATGTACGACCGGAAGCGGCTGTAAAACTTCAGGAACCGCTCCATCAGAAGTGATGTCATCAGAAACGGAACGGCCAGCCCGAGGGAGTAGACACTTAGAAGAAGGATACCTTTCACCAGCGTGTCCTGCTCGCTGGCGACCGCCAGAATGCCCGAGAGAATCGGACCCAGGCACGGCGTCCAACCGAAGGCAAAGGCAAAACCGACGACAAAAGCGCCGATCAGCGTGCTGCTTCCCTTTACGCTATGAAGCCGGGCGTCGGTATATAGGTACTTGATCTTGTAAATTCCAGTCAGGTGAATTCCGAAAATAATGATGACGACGCCCGCCACGATCGAGAGCGTGTGCTTGTATCGCGCGGCGAGTTGACCGACCTCGGTCGAAATCGCCCCCAGCGTTATGAACACCACGCTGAATCCCAGGATGAATCCGATGGAATTCACCATCACGCGCCGCATCAATTGAGCACGCGGAGATTTCAGCTCCTCGACGCCTACGCCGGAGATCATGGAAACATAGCCTGGAACCAGAGGAAGCACGCATGGCGACAGGAATGAGATCAGACCCGCAAAAAAGGCGGCGATGAAAGTGGGATTGCTCGACATTCGTCCTTTATTGTACCTGCTGGATTCGGAGGACGAAAATAAGACGTCCGGTGTTGGATTTAGTTGCAGCCTAGCCGTCAACTATCTCCAAGGTCGCTGCCTACTTCTTTGGCTTCTTGGGTTTCACTGGGGCGTCTTTGGCTGGCGCTTGTTTAGGGGCCGCGTCTTGCGAGAGAGTAGGCGCAATCGGCGACAGTTGTTCGGGCGAGTCCACCAGCTTACGGAAGAACTCCGCAGGCAGCGTCGCGGAGATTGCGGCATGGCTATCTTCCTGCCGAACTTGCAGGCTGTCGAAAACCTGTTTGACGTCCGCGTCAGTGCCCGGCGAGCCGACCGAGGTTTCGGCGCTGTGAAACATCGCCAGGAACACATTGAGCTTGTCCGTGATCTTGCGGGCATCGTCGTCCGACGCTGCCCAAGCCTCGGCCCTCACATGCAGCACACCTGAGCGCAAGGGCAGATGGAGCGGGTTATAACTGGCAGACATAACAAGGTCTGCGGGTTTCGCGAAGACGCTCGACCATCCTTCGAACTCTGGCGCTGTCGGCTCTACGCGGGCCACCAGCCAGACAGGGCTGGCAAGCTGCACTCTGCGGTAATACCGCCTAAGCAAAGACGGTCCGCCAAAAGGTGAAGCCAGTCGGCGGGAGCGATCGACCATGCCGCGGATCACCGCCGGATCATCATGGTTCGAGGCTGCGACGATATCAACACCGAGCATGGCAATGCGGACCGTTCGCCCTGAGATCGGGATCGTAAAAATGTCGACCGAGCCGTAGTTCTCAACCGACTTCGCCGTGCGCCTGAGATACTCGAGACATCTGGTTGTGTCGAAGTGCCCGATGAATACTTCTGAGAAGCGTGGCTCCGGCGCCGTCCCGCCAGTGCCCCCGCCCGGCCATTTCTCCGGATAGTGCACCGCGAACGCTACCGCATCGAGATCGCGCTCGTAGTCGAATCCGGTTTCCTGAATGAAGCGTTCGTACTCCGCATCATGCGAGACGGGAAACAGGGGCTTGCCGTTGCTGGCCTTCCGGATCCAGTTGAAGTTCGCGTAGAGGAAGCCGTCGGCTCCGGGTAAGAGGCGGGCTGGTTCAGGAGGAGCCTGCTTGCGGAGTTGGACCGCCAGCGTAACCGTCGCGGCAACGATGACGACCGCGAGAGCGATAGGGAGAGAGCGTCTAATTCGCATGAAATGCGGTCAGGAGTGAAATGATAGCACTCTGACCCGCAATTTCACTCATGCCGCAGAGCCGTGACCGGATCGATGCGTGACGCCCTCCGGGCTGGGAAGAATCCAGCCACCAGTGCAGCCGCCAGCAAAACCGTCGCAGCCACCCCGAGGGCCAGCGGATCGTTTGGCTTCATCTCGAACAGGAAAGACTGGACCGACTTTGACGTTCCGAGAGCAATTGGGACGCTGATTACAAGTCCCGCCGCAGCCAGCAGCATGACTTCGCGCAATACCATCCAGACCACGGGCCCTCGCCTCGCGCCCAGCGCCATACGAACGCCGATCTCACCGGTTCTTCGCGCGACCGTGTAGGAGACTGTGCCGTAGAGGCCAACGCAGGCAATCGTCAGAGCCAACAACGCCAGCGCCGAGCAGAGTTCGGCCAGTACGGTTTCTTCGTGCATGTGATCGGCGATTTCCGCCTTCTGCGTCCTTATGTTGGAAACGGGCAGTCGCGCATCCGCCTGGTGGACGACTTGCCGTGCCGAGTCCGCGAAATCGAGCGGGTTTCCTGAGGTTCGAAGGGCAAACATCAACTCGTCGGGTGGCGGGAAACCCTGGTTATAGGGCAAGTAAACAACCGGCAGGGTTTCGCGCTTCAGGCTACCGTAGCGGGCATTTTTCGCGACGCCGACGATCTCCATGTCGCGTGCAAGCTTCGATTCTTCAAAATCTTTCCACAACATGAGGTGCTGCCCCAGCGGATTGCGACCTGGGAAGTTGATCCGGGCAAATTCTTCACTGATGACCGCCACGGGTTGCGAGCCGGGACGTTCCCGCTCTTCAATGTCGCGGCCCTCCAGAATGGGAATCTGCATCGTGGTCAGAAATCCGGGACCCACGGTGAGGAATCGGTTGTCGCGCCCCGGTGGGGCGCCCACCGTACTGATCGGCATTCCGTCCTCGCCGCCAATCAGCGAGCCGTGCGCCATCGCGGCGCTTTGCACTCCGGGTATTGCCGCCAACTGCGTCCTCAGCTTTGCATAGAACTCGGAAATTT
Source organism: uncultured Acidobacteriota bacterium (assembly GCA_963712365.1). Taxonomy (GTDB): domain Bacteria; phylum Acidobacteriota; class Terriglobia; order Terriglobales; family Acidobacteriaceae; genus Sulfotelmatobacter. The sequence goes on along the minus strand of CAVQHO010000010.1, from coordinate 1,164,307 downwards.
CGGGATCCTTGTGTCCCGCCTGACGCGCGTCCACCTGGAATAGCAGGAGATTCTCGCGATTAAATCCTGAGATGCACCGATTGCAGGTTGGAAAGCGTACGCACCAAAAGGCCCGCCGCCACCAGCATCAGCAAGGTGGCAGCAATCTGTCCTACCACCAGAATCCGGCTTACGCTGATGCGCCACGGCGATCGGTGTAGCTTGGGCTGGCCTGTGCGCGATTCCTTCAGGGCAGAGGCAAGATCCATTTGGGTCGACTGCAGTGCCGGTACAAGTCCGCACAGGATGCCAGTGAGTAGCGAGAGTCCGGCGGCGACCGCGAGTACGTGCCAGTTCAGTCGTGCATGGAGCATCGCTGGGCTCAAATCCGTCGACAGCATCACGGTCAGAAGACGAATTCCCCAGATCGCAAATAGAATTCCGAGGACGCCTCCCGCGGCGCCTAAAAGGACACTCTCGGTCAGCAGTTGCCGTATGACCCGCCCGCGGCTTGCCCCCTCACTCAAGCGGACCGCGATTTCCCGCCGGCGCGAGGCAGCCCGCGCCAGCAGTAAGTTGGCGACGTTCGAGCATGCAATCAAGAGGATGAATGCGACCAGGGTCATCAGCAGAAAGAAAGGCTTCGAGAACTGCCGTCGCAGCGTGTCCAAGCCGCCTGCTCCCTCGCGCAAAAAAATCTCCGGCAGGTTGGCGCGCTGCTCGTCATTCTTGGCGGTGGCTGCAACCCATTGGTGAAATCTCGGCGCGAGCTGCGCCTGGGCTTGGGCCAATGTGACGCCGGGACGCAATCGCGCCATTGCCTGCATCCAGTAGTAATGCTGGTCCAGGTAGTCTGCGGCGTTGAATCCAAAGGGATCGTTCGCGCTTAGCAGCAGGTTCGCATGCATCGGTAAGTAGATGTCGGGGGCCGCCGAGGGATCGACGCCGAAGAACTCCGGTGGAGCGACTCCAGCCACAACGAAAGGCTGATTGTTGATCAGCACCTCCTGCCCCGCTGCGCCGGCGGCGCCGCCAAAATGTTTTTCACTGTACGCGTAGCTGACCACCGCCACTGGAGCGGCGCCCGTTCGATCGTCATCCGCGACTATCAGGCGGCCTGCGGAGGGCACAACGCCGAGACCATGAAAGTAATCGCCCGAAACCAGTTCCCCGTGGGCGATCTCCGCCTGACCTTTGATCGAGACATTGAGAGAACGGACTCCCCGAACATCGGCATAGGCGAAGACATCAGAGAAGACCGCATCACTGTCTTGCAGCACCGCAAACGCCGTGTAGGGAAAAATTCCGCTGACCGAGCCCAACTTGGAGTCGTCCTCAACGTCGCCGCTCATACTCTCCATAACGAAGTCCGACTGCCCTTGCTCGCGCGCGGACTTGGAATGCCAGTTGATGACCACCAGTGACGCGGGATCCGAGACAGGCAGCGAACTCAAGAGCAAGGAGTCGAGGAAGCTGTAAATGGCGCTGTTGGCCCCGATGCCAAGGGCCATCACGAGCAGAGCAACCAGCGTAAAACTCGGCGCTTTCGCCAGCACGCGCGCCGCATAACGCAAGTCGCGCCAAGTGTCCTCAAGCCACGCGACGCGATTAGTCCCCCAGACTTCTTCGCGGATACGGAGTGGATTCCCCAATTTGATGAGGGCACGCCGGCGCGCTTCTTCGGGACTCATTCCGCGGGTGAGATTGTCATCGATCTCGTGGGCCAGGTGCGACTCCAGTTCCCCTGAGAGTTCGATATCTTCTTCCGATCGTCCGATCAGCCGTTTGAGATTCAGCATGGCGTCCGCTACTCCGTCACTTCGCCGAGGATGCGTCCGATGGCTGCGACCACCTGCCGCCAGCGATTGGTTTCGGCGGTCAATTGCTTTTTGCCGACGGCCGTGAGCTTGTAGAACTTTGCCTTACGGTTGTTCTCACTCGTTCCCCAATACGAGACAACCCATCCCCGGTGCTCGAGGCGGTGCAGAGCGGGATACAGCGATCCTTGCTCTACTTCGAGAACGCTCTCCGAAGTGTGCTCGATGACATGCGCGATGGTGTGACCGTGCGCGGGTCCTGTCACCAGGGTTTTGAGAATCAGCATGTCAAGAGTTCCCTGCACCATTTCGGTACTTGTCGTCTTACCTTCAGCCACGCGGGACTCTCCACTCGATCGTCTAGGTGAGCAAACGTACACCACTCGAACGTCTATGGGAAGGAAAATTTTAGGGGAGAATGGACTGATAAGTCCGAAGGCCGTTGAAAGGAGCGGAAGGGGACGGCCTGAGGTTGGGCGCCGGGCGGGCTTGTTGCGCCTCCGATTCTCGTTGTGATAACTTAACTAATTGTCCCGGACATTCGGAAGGGATCCGAGGGATCCGTTCGCGCGAAGGCGCAGGATTCCCGAGAATTGCTGGCGTAGCTCAGTCGGTAGAGCATCTGATTTGTAATCAGAGGGTCGGGGGTTCGAATCCCTTCGCCAGCTCCAGAGAACGACAGCAAGACGAATTTTCCGGCGGACGGCGGACTCGGTTAGCGGCGCAACAGGTTTTTCCAACGCACTCCATTCGGTACTTTTCCGGCGTGCAGTGATCTTCGCGGTTTCTTGCGCGAGCCTTGGTTTCCCTGTTTTGCGAAATTGAAGTTTTGCTGTGTTGGTCTGCGGGTCGCGCGCGCGTTCCGTGGGCTTGGAGATGGTGGTCTGCCGGAGCGCAAAACGGCCGCATCGCCCGAGAGGTTTTGCACAGGTGGGTGAGTGGTTAAAGCCAACAGACTGTAAATCTGTCCCTCCTAGCGAGGTACGAAGGTTCGAATCCTTCCCTGTGCACCAGAGTTAACCCGTTTAGCAGGTGTGAGTCCGAGTGATAGCGAGGATCGAAACTTGCCGGCGAAATCCTGAGCGTGTTTCGCGAAGGAACTAGTAGAGAAATGAATCGCCTTGTAGCAGCTCTCGTCGCGTACGTCATTCTTGGAGTTCTGGCGTGGACGACGATCAGCGATCCGAAGCTTCGAGCTGGGACCCTGGTGATTCTTGGATTGTTCGCCTTCAAGAGCTGGATGCGGCGTGGCGACATCATGCATCCAGACGGCGAGAGCGACGTAAAGTGATTTCGTTGAAGGCGGATGGCTGTTGCGAGCCGATGTAGCTCAGTTGGTAGAGCACTCCCTTGGTAAGGGAGAGGTCACCAGTTCAATCCTGGTCATCGGCTCCAGAATCGTTGCAACGCGGATTCGGCAGGCCGTATCGGCGCGATGGATCCGGAAGGTTTGTAGCAGGGCTTGGCTTCGGCCATGCCGTTGATGAGAACTCGAAAAGCGGCTTTAGCCGCTGCGGTTTGCAGAGAGCTGAAGGCTGAAAGCTGACAGCTGATTTACAGGGCGGGAGTAACTCAGTGGTAGAGTCACAGCCTTCCAAGCTGTTGGTCGCGGGTTCGATTCCCGTCTCCCGCTCCAGATTTTGAGGCAGGACACGGGCGACAGCGTCCGCTCCACATGAAGAACATGGCTTTCGAGCAGGCTACGATCAAGGTTGAGAAGCAGCAAGAGTTCGCCGGGCTGCAAGCGGCCGTGCAACACGCGTTCTTGCCCGAGAAGGCCGAGCAGTTTTTGAAGCAGCTGGACCGTAAAGGAATTCGCGTTCGCGACTTTGACGCGATTCTGGCACAACGGGTTCTTGAAGGCTTCGGCGAGACGGGCCTGAACGCGCAGCACCTGTACCAGGCGCTAACCGTTTCTGACCAGGCGCAGATTCGAGAGTTTTATCTGTCGAAGCTGGAAGGCGTTGACGTCGCATTGCGACACAAGTTTAAGAAGCTTTATCAATATTACTGACGAAGCGTTCTTGCAGGCGATCCAAGGTCGTATCAGGGTGCGGCTCAGCCGTGCCACAAAGGTGGAAAACATTTCTGGGGCTTTAGCCCCTGAGGACGGTTATGGCGAAAGAGAAATTTGAACGGACAAAGCCGCACTGCAACGTAGGGACGATTGGACACATTGATCACGGCAAGACGACGTTGACGGCGGCGATCACGAAGGTGTTGTCCAAGCACAATCCGAACATCAAGTTCCGGTCGTTTGATTCGATCGATAACGCGCCGGAAGAGAAGGCGCGCGGAATCACGATTGCCACCGCGCACGTGGAGTATGAGACGCCGAACCGGCACTATGCGCACGTCGATTGCCCGGGCCACGCCGATTACATCAAGAACATGATCACGGGTGCGGCGCAGATGGATGGTGCGATCTTAGTCGTAGCGGCGACCGATGGTCCGATGCCGCAGACGCGCGAGCACGTGCTCCTGGCCCGCCAGGTGGGTGTGCCCTACATTGTTGTGGCGCTGAACAAGTGCGACGCGGTGGATGATCCTGAGTTGCTGGATCTGGTTGAACTCGAAGTCCGTGAGTTGCTGAAGAGCTATGGCTTCCCGGGAGACGACGCGCCGGTGATCCGCTTGTCCGCACTCGGAGCCTTGAACGGCGAAGAGAAGTGGGAGAAGCAGGTCGACGCGCTGATGGAAGCGGTGGACAAGAGCGTGCCGCAGCCGGCGCGCGAGCTGGACAAGCCGTTCCTGATGCCGATCGAAGATATCTTCTCGATCTCGGGACGCGGCACGGTGGTGACGGGACGAATCGAGCGCGGCAAGGTGAAGGTGGGCGAGGAAGTAGAAATTGTCGGCTTCCGCGACACGCGCAAGACGGTGGTGACCGGCGTCGAGATGTTCAAGAAGCAGCTGGACGAAGGCATGGCGGGCGACAACGCGGGCCTACTGTTGCGCGGTATTGGCAAGGACGATGTGGAGCGCGGCATGGTGCTGGCGAAGGGTGGATCGATCACGCCGCACACCAAGTTCAAGGCGACGGTATACATCCTGACGAAGGAAGAAGGCGGGCGGCATACGCCGTTCTTCAAGGGATATCGTCCGCAGTTCTATCTGCGAACGACGGACGTGACGGGCGTGGCGGAGTTGCCGGCGGGCACCGAGATGGTGATGCCGGGCGATAACGTGGAACTGGTGATCGAACTGATCACGCCGGTGGCGATGGAGAAGGGCTTACGGTTTGCCATCCGCGAAGGTGGACATACGGTAGGATCAGGCGCGATCGCGGAGATTGTGCAGTAAAGAAGCTGTCAGCGATCCGCCGTCAGCTTTCAGAAAAGGCAGCGCTAGATGGCATGACATAGGTTTAGTGAGAGCTGACAGCTGAGAGCTGACAGCCAGAAGGTTAGGAGCTGTTGAGATGCCCCGAGAAATAGTGACATTACAGTGCGGTGACTGCAAAGAGCGGAACTATTCGACGACGAAGAACCGGAAGACGACGACCGAACGGTTGGAGTTCAAGAAGTTTTGTGCCCGCTGCCGTAAGCACACGCCGCATAAAGAAGTTAAGTAAATTTGGCAATTGAGAAATTTAGTAATTGGGCAATTGAAAGCCTCTAAACCGAGCGATTTTCAAATTACCCATTTGCTCGATTGCAAAATTACCAAATGGATACAGGGGCGTAAGCTCAACGGTTAAACTGTCGGTCTCCAAAACCGAACTTGGGGGTTCGAATCCCTCCGCCCCTGCCAGTTTTTGGAGAGAAGGGCCAAGCCAGGAGTAGTGATGTCAGTCGAGACGAAGAAAATGGCAATCGCAGCAGGCGGTGGCAGCTTTGGCGAGCGGATGAAGTCGTGGCCGGAGAAGGTACGGAACTTCTATAACGACGTGCGCACCGAAATGCGCAAGGTGACCGCGCCGTCCTGGAAAGAAGTCCGAGGCACAACCACGGTGGTAGTGATCACGGTAGCGATATTCGCCCTTTACTTCTGGGTAATCGATTTCGTGATTCAGCAGGGCGTGACTGCCCTATTCAGAGCATTCAGAACGCACGTCTAAAAGCGTGCGATAGCGATTAAACAATGAGTCCAAAAGAAGCACCCACTATGCAGGACGAAGAAAAAACCGAAGCAGCAACCAGCAGCGCAGGCGAGGCTCAGGCCCCCGGCGCAGAGGGCGCTGCCGGCGCCAGCGAAGCACCACGCAATCCGAATATGAAGTGGTACATCATCCACTCGTATTCAGGATTTGAGCGCAAGGTGAAGGAGTCTCTCGAATCGCGCGTCGCCGCCTTCGGACTGCAGGAGAAGATCGGCAAGGTGCTGATCCCGACTGAATCCGTAACTGAAGTCCGCGGCGGCAAGAAGTACACCTCCGAGCGCATGTTCTATCCCGGCTATGTGCTGGTCGAGATGGATATGGACGATCACGTTTGGCATGTTGTGAAATCGACGCCTCGCGTGACTGGATTCGTAGGCACCGGACAGCAGCCTACGCCGCTCTCCGACGAAGAAGTGCAACACATCGTCTACAAAGTTGCCGATAGCCGCGAGAAGCCAAAGCTCAAGGTCAAGTTCGAGAAGAACGAAACAGTGCGTATCACGGAAGGCCCCTTCGCCAGCTTCACCGGTGTCGTCGATGAAGTGAATGAAGATCGCGAAACGCTGAAGGTTATGGTCACAATCTTCGGTCGATCGACCCCGGTGGAACTCGAGTTCAACCAGGTGGAGAAGGTCGCTTAGGAATTTTGTGATTTGGCAATTGTTCTTAAGCCGGTGCGACTTCAACAGCGCCGGTTTTGTGGCCCGAACGAGACCGGGCTTTAGCCCCGAGGGCAGGTCTCGAAGATAATTCGCAGATTGTGAGCCGAAAATCCTAGACTCACGCTGCCAACGGAAGAGAGATCATGGCAAAGAAGGTTACAGGTTACGTCAAGTTGCAGATTGCGGCGGGCAAAGCCACTCCGGCGCCCCCGGTGGGCCCGGCCCTCGGCCAGGCACAGATCAACATCATGGAGTTCTGCAAGCAGTTCAATGCCAGAACCAACCAGAAGGAGATGGAGGGACTGATCATCCCGGTGGTGGTTTCGGTTTATAACGACCGCTCATTCACCTTCATCACCAAGACGCCTCCGGCGTCAATCTTGCTGAAGCGCGCTGCTGGCATTGCCAAGGGATCTGGCACGCCGAACAAAGATAAGGTCGGCAAAGTCACCCTGAAGCAGGTCGAAGACATCGCCAAGCAGAAGATGCCTGACCTGAATGCAGCATCGGTTGAGACGGCCATCAAGAGCGTCCGCGGTACAGCAAGATCGATGGGAATTGAAGTCGTAGGCTAGGTTTGTGGAAGGGCTCGGCTTCCGTTTAGGCAAGCCTGAAACGGGATTTAGTCCCTGAGGTTAACAGTCAAAAAGACCACGGCTCTTCGATTCACCGTCGAGCGGTGGGAGACAAGGAGCAGTAATGAACAAAAAAGAAGGAAAGAACATCGCCAAGGCGCATGCCGCAGTTGAGCAGCGTCCTTATGTTCTGCAGGATGCCGTCCCACTTCTGCAGAAAGTGAAATTTGCCAAGTTCGATGAAACCGTCGAGGTCACGATGCGCTTGGGAGTGGATCCCAAGCACGCTGACCAGATGGTGCGTGGCACGGTTGTTCTGCCGCACGGCTTGGGCAAGTCCAAAAAAGTTCTAGTCATCGCGACCGGAGACAAGATTAAGGAAGCCGAAGCGGCGGGTGCCGATTTTGCCGGCGGCGAAGAGATGGTCGAGAAGATCACCAAGGAAAACTGGACCGACTTCGACGCGCTGATCGCCACGCCGGATGTGATGAAATCCGTCGGACGCTTGGGCAAAGTTCTAGGACCGAAGGGCCTGATGCCGAATCCGAAGACTGGAACCGTTACCTTTGACGTGGGCAAGGCCGTGCAGGAAGTGAAAGCCGGTAAAGTCGAGTTCCGCACCGACAAGACCGCACTTGTGCACTGCCCCGTCGGCAAGATTTCGTTCTCGCCTGACAAGCTTATTGAAAATGCCACGGTTCTGATCACCAGCGTGATCAAAGCCAAGCCGTCCGTAGCCAAGGGCAAATACATCAAGGGTTGCTACCTGAGTTCGACGATGGGTCCGGGGATTTCTCTGGACGTGACGCCGATCGAAACGGCTGCCAAGGCTTAACGTGGCGCTTAAGCGCCTGACGGACGGAAATGCGTCCGTCCTACACAAGATCATTTCGAGGATTGAATTATGGCGGTTACGAAAGCGAAGAAGACAGAGCAGGTCGAGAAGCTGAGTAAGGACCTGCAGGATGTTTCCAATATCGTCGTGGCGACATACACCAAGATGACCGTGGCCCAGGACTACGAGCTGCGTAAGACTCTGCGCGGCGCGGGCGCGAAATATAAGGTTGTCAAAAACACATTGGCCGAAAAAGCGGCCAAGGGCACCAGGGTGGAGGGCGCGCTGAAGGAGCTGGCGGGCGTCACCTCAATCGCTTACACCACCGGCGACCCCGTCGCGATGGCAAAGGCTCTGACCAAGTACGCCAAGGACACGCCGGAGTTCACCTTCAAGATTGGCGTGGTTGAAGGCAAGGTCATCAACCTTAAGGAGATTGAAGCACTGGCCAGCATGCCTTCGAAGGAAGAGCTCTATTCGAAGCTGCTGTTCCTGATCAATGCTCCGGCGCAACGTTTGGCGACTGTGATGAACGCCGTCCCGCGAGACCTCGCGGTGGTGGTCGATCAGGCAGTCCAGCAGAAAAAGTTTAAGGAAGCCTAGCTTGCGGGGGGGCGGGAAGCGTTCATCCGTCCCGCTAGCGTGGCTCTGTGTTGAGTGATTGTAAAGTTGAGAAATCGTGTAATTGAAAGCCCGGCTGCACAGGGATTTTCCAAATACCCGATTACAAAATACCCAATCCCTCGATGCACTAAAAGTTTGGTTATCAGCAGGTTGGGGGTTGCGCGGTCCTTTCCAGACGTTGGTCTGGCGCGAGGAAGAGGATCTGGTCGCACTGGAAACCCGGCTTGCCGATGGCGAAAATAGAAGAGACTAAATAACTGGAGAATCAACATGGCAGATCTCGCACAATTGGAAGAGTCAATCGTAGGGCTGTCGCTTCTGGAAGCGGCGGAACTGGTGAAGAAGCTGGAATCGCGTCTCGGTGTATCGGCAGCGGCGGCGGCTCCCGTGATGATGGCGGGTGGCGGCGGTGGTGCGGCAGCAGCGGCCCCGGCGGAAGAGAAGACCGAATTCACCGTCGTCCTGAAGGAAGTCGGTGCCAACAAGATCAATGTCATCAAGGCCGTTCGCGAAGTCACCAGCCTGGGCCTAAAAGAAGCCAAGGAACTGGTGGATGGAGCGCCTAAGAATGTGAAGGAAGGCGTTTCCAAGGAAGAGGCCGAGACGATCAAGAAGAAGTTCACTGATGCTGGCGCTGTTGTCGAAGTAAAATAACGGTTCATGTGGGGCGGGCACTGTTGCCCGCCAGCCTCTCAGCGGCGCTGCGGGGCGAGCGGACAGTGGGGTTCGCTTCACGAACGGGCCAAGCGCACTAGAATCAGTGCAAAATCGATTATCTTGCACGTTCCTACTTGTGAACCCTGGGAGGCGGTGTTAGCATCTATATAACCGTCGCTTCCTGGGTATCACTCGAGCGCGAGCGAGTCTCGCGAGGGAAGTTTAAGGCACGCTGCTCCGCGGGCAGGCGGGGCGGAAACAGGCCGAAGAACTGGCGCGAAAAGAGTTCAAATTTAGAATGGCAAAACGCCTTGGTTGGCGTCAGCGGGAACCACTGTCCCTGCGGGCGCCCCGTCGTCTTTTAGGTTCAAATTCGTTCTGGCTCTGCATTATGTAGGTCCCGCGGCGCGATAAGCGCCAACACATTCCGCGGTTTGAGCGCGGCCTTCGGCTGCGCGTGAGATTGGGAGTTTCTTAACGATGACAAATGCCTTCCGTAAACGCTTTGATTTTTCCAAAATACCGGCCACTATCCAAATCCCGAACCTGATCGAGGTTCAGAAGCGTTCTTATGATCGCTTCCTGCAGATGGACAAGCTTCCCAGCGAGCGCGAAGACGGCGGCTTGCAGGCGGTGTTTCAATCCGTCTTTCCGATCACCGATTTTCGCAACGTATCACAACTTGAGTTTGTGGATTACGCCATTGGTAACTGGGAGTGCAAATGTGGTCACCTCAAGGGACTGCATCACCTCCGTACCACTTGCAAAAATTGCGGCAACACCGTCATCACCGATCCCTTTCACCCGGGAGAGGTTCTCTGCGGAAAGTGCGGCACGTACAACGCCAACACTCCGGACTTCTGCAACAAGTGCGGCGACCCGGTTGGCCTGCAGCTGAAGTACGACGTGGCCGAATGCGAAGAGCGTGGCATGACCTACTCCGCTCCGCTGAAGGTCACGATGCGCCTGACCATCTTTGACAAGGATGCAGAGACTGGCAACCGTTCGATCCGGGACATCAAAGAACAGGAAGTTTTCTTTGGCGACGTTCCGCTGATGACGCAGAACGGTACGTTCATCATTAACGGTACCGAGCGCGTCATCGTCAGCCAGTTGCACCGCTCGCCTGGCGTCTTCTTCGAGACTGCCAACAACCGCACGTATTTCCTGGGAAAGATCATTCCCTATCGTGGTTCATGGGTTGAGTTCGAGTACGACCAGAAGAACGTGCTGTATGTCCGCATCGACCGCAAGCGTAAGTTTCTGGGCACGATCTTTCTCCGAGCCCTCGGCCTTCGCTCGGGAGAGGACATCCTGAAGTCGTTCTACACGACGGATCGAATCGCAGTCCGCGACAAGAAGCTTTACTGGACGCTCGATCCGGCCAGCGAGAAGCCAACGAACCTGTTGGGAATGAAGCTGGCGCGCAGCGTCAAGAACAAGGCTGGTGAGGAACTGGCGCACTCCGGCCGCAAGATCAACGCCGCGGTGCTGAAAGAGATCCAGAAGGCGAAGATCACCGAGATCGAAATCGATCTGACGGACCTCGAGGGTGCGTGGACTGCCGGCGATGTTGTCGACACCACCACCGGCGAAGTCATGCTCGAAGCCAACTCCGAGGTGACGGCCGACAAGGTTTCGAAGATTCTCGATTCCGGCGTGGTCGAGATGAACCTGTTCTTCCCCGAGCGCGACGATGTGGGAACGGTCATCAGCCAGACGCTGAAGCGCGATGCAATCAAGACTCCGCAAGAGGCTTTGATCGAGATTTACCGCAAGCTGCGTCCCGGCGATCCGCCGACTCTGGACACGGCGACAGCGTTGTTTCACGGAATGTTTTTCGACCCGCGCAAGTATGACTTCTCGCGCGTAGGCCGCTTGAAGTTCAATATCAAGCTGTTCGAGAACCAGGAAGCGACCTCGCTCGACAAGCGCACGCTTGATCCGGACGATTTCTACGCTACGATCGCGTACCTGCTCAAGCTGCGCAAGAGCATCGGTGCGGTGGACGACATCGATCACCTCGGCAACCGCCGCGTTCGCGCGGTCGGCGAGTTGATGGAGAATCAGTTCCGCATCGGGCTGGTCCGGATGGAACGCGCCATCAAGGAAAAGATGAGCGTGTACCAGGAAATGTCGACGGCCATGCCGCACGACTTGGTCAACGCCAAGCCTGTGATGGCTGCGATCCGCGAATTCTTCGGATCGTCGCAGCTCTCGCAATTCATGGATCAGACCAATCCGCTCTCCGAGATTACGCACAAGAGGCGTCTCTCGGCTCTTGGGCCGGGCGGTCTGTCGCGTGAACGCGCTGGATTTGAAGTCCGCGACGTTCACCCGACGCATTACGGCCGTATCTGCCCGATTGAAACGCCGGAAGGTCCGAACATCGGACTGATCTCGTCGCTGAGCTGCTATGCACGTATCAACGACTATGGCTTCATCGAATCGCCCTACCGCAAGATCAAGGGTGGACGCGTCATCGACTACGTCACCATCGTCAATGTCGGCGACAGTGACTTCAAAGTCGGAGATCACATCGAGAAGCACGAGATCGAGAAGATCAATAACGACCTGAAAGAAAAACGCAAGAAGCCGGCGCTGATCGAGCCGTTCTCGTTCTATCTCTCGGCTTGGGAAGAAGACCGCCACACGATTGCACAGGCCAATGTGGAACTTGACGATAAGGGACGCATTGTTGCGGAACTCGTTAATGCCCGCAAGGCCGGCAACTTTGTGCTGGTCAGCCGTGAGGAAGTCGATTACGTCGATGTCAGCCCGAAGCAACTCGTTTCGGTTGCCGCTTCGCTGGTTCCGTTCCTCGAACACGACGACGCGAACCGAGCTCTGATGGGCGCCAACATGCAACGGCAGTCGGTACCTTTGCTGCGCGCACAGGCCCCAATTGTTGGTACGGGAATGGAAGGAGTCACGGCACGCGATTCAGGGGCCGTGGTTCTTGCCCGCCGTAACGGCATTATCGATTCGGTCGACTCCGAGCGAATCATCGTGCGCGTGGAAGGCGAGCATCACCCGACACAGTTGTCGCGTGAAGTCGGTAGCGATATCTACCAGCTCACGAAGTTCAAGCGCTCTAACCAAAACACCTGCATCAACCAGAAGCCAGTAGTCAAGAAGGGGCAGCGCGTTGTGAAGGGCGAGATCATCGCGGACGGTCCTTGCACCGATCACGGCGAGTTGGCGCTCGGACGGAACGTTCTGGTGGCCTTCATGCCGTGGCGCGGCTACAACTTCGAAGACGCGATTCTCGTCTCCGAAAAAATGGTGAAAGACGATTACTACACCTCGCTTCACATCGAGGAGTACGAGATCGAAGCACGCGACACCAAGCTGGGTCCGGAAGAAGTCACACGCGATATTCCAAACGTCAGCGAGTCCATGCTCCGCAACCTGGACGAAGCGGGCGTGATCCGCATCGGCGCCAGCATCAAGCAGGGCGACATTCTGGTTGGCAAAGTCACGCCGAAGGGCGAGACGCAGCTTACGCCGGAAGAGAAACTGCTGCGCGCGATCTTCGGCGAAAAAGCCGGCGACGTGCGCGATGCTTCCCTCTACTGCCCTCCGGGCATCGAGGGCGTGATCGTTGACGTCAAGATCTTCTCGCGCAAAGGCCAGGAAAAGGACGAGCGCGCGAAGTTCATCGAAGGCACGCAGATCGCAAAGTTGGAAAAGAACCTTTCGGATGAAATCCGAATTCTGACCGACGAGCGGTTGAAGCGTCTCGATAACATCCTGGGCGGCAAGGAAGTCCAGGCTGACCTTCACGACGAGCGCACCAACAAGCGCTTGTTGACCAAGGGCAACATCTTGACGCGCGACGAAATCGAGCGCATCTCGACCCGTAACCTGAAGCGCATCAAGTATGCGGATAAGGATCCGCGAGTCAACGAGCAGATCGACGAAATCGAGGAAATGACCTCGCGCCAAATCGACGTGCTCAAGAAGATCGTTAACGAGAAGAAAGAAAAACTCACCAAGGGCGACGAACTGCCGCCGGGCGTGATCAAGCTGGTCAAGGTCTACATCGCCATGAAGCGCAAGCTGAGTGTCGGAGACAAGATGGCCGGCCGTCACGGTAACAAGGGCGTCATCGCGCGCATTCTGCCCGAAGAGGATATGCCGTACCTCGAAGACGGAACGCCCGTGGAGATCGTCCTCAACCCGCTCGGCGTGCCTTCCCGTATGAACGTGGGACAGATTCTTGAAACCCACCTCGGATGGGCCGGCTTTGTCCTCGGAGAGAAGATCACGAACCTGCTGAAAGAGAACACGCGCACAGAGGCGATTCGTCGCGAGTTGAAGGCCCTGTTCAAGGACTCGCAACTTGCCGACATCATCTCCGACATGACCGACGAAGAACTCGAAGCAGTAGCTCCGACTCTTACGAAGGGTGTGTTTATGGGATCGCCGGTTTTTGACGGGTCCAAGGAAGGTGAAATCAAGGCGTTGCTCGAACACGCCGGATTGCCGACCTCGGGCAAGACGAACCTGCGCGACGGCATGACCGGAGAGAAGTTCGAACAGCCGGTCACCGTGGGCTACATCTACATGTTGAAACTGTCGCACCTGGTGGACGACAAGATTCACGCTCGTTCCATCGGGCCGTACTCGCTCATCACCCAGCAGCCGCTGGGCGGCAAAGCGCAGTTCGGCGGACAGCGCTTTGGAGAAATGGAAGTCTGGGCGCTGGAAGCCTACGGAGCGGCGTTCATCCTGCAAGAGCTGCTGACGGCAAAGTCCGACGACGTTTATGGCCGAACCAAGATCTATGAGGCCATCGTCAAGGGCGAAGCTGCCATGGAGCCCGGTGTGCCGGAATCCTTCAACGTATTGATCCGCGAACTGCAGTCGCTCTGTCTCGACGTCGAACTGATCAAGGTGACCGAGAAAAAGCCGACTGCCAGCGCAGCAGCAGACTAAGGCAGTGCTCAGTTCCCGGTACTCACACTCAGTTGCGACTGAGCCGAGTACCGGAACTGAGGACGCCGAAGAGATTTTTGAATTACTGCCATGGCGGCATACGAGCTCAATGCCGCATGAAGAGGCGAGGCTTTACTGAGTACCAAGTAGCGGGTACTGAGTACTTGTTTAAGAGCTCCGTAAGCGGACGCGTTAGATCCGCAGGAAGCGGAGGAACACCTTGTTTCGTTCGAGCCCATTCGAAATGGCAAATGTGATCGCGGACTTTGACGCCATTCGTATCAGTCTGGCTTCTCCGGAGAAAATCCGGAGCTGGTCGCATGGCGAAGTCACCAAGCCCGAGACCATCAATTACCGAACCTTCAAACCCGAGCGCGACGGTTTGTTCTGCGCCCGCATCTTTGGCCCGGTCACCGACTGGGAGTGCCTCTGCGGCAAGTACAAGCGCATGAAGCATCGCGGAGTGATCTGCGACAAGTGCGGCGTCGAAGTCACTTTGTCGAAAGTCCGCCGTGAGCGTCTCGGCCACATCGAGCTGGCTTCGCCCTGCTCGCACGTGTGGTTTTTCAAAGGACTGCCCAGCCGCATCGGGCACCTGCTCGACATCTCGCTGCGTGATCTCGAATCCGTTCTTTACTTCGAAGCCTACGTCGTCGTCGAACCTGGCGATGCGCCGGTAAAAGATCGCGAGGTCATTAAGGACGAGGCGAAGTTCCGCGAACTCGACCAGCAGTATCGTCCGGCCGGATTCAAGGCCATGATGGGCGCTGAGGCGATCAAAGAACTCTTGAAGCGCGTCGACACCGACGGCCTGTCCACCGAACTGCGCGAGAAAATGAAGAACGAGAGCTCGCTGCAAAAGCGGCTCAAGTACGCGAAGCGTTTGAAAGTCGTCGAGGCTTTCCGCAAGAGTGGCAACAAGCCCCACTGGATGATTCTCGACGTAATTCCGGTCATTCCGCCGGAACTCCGCCCCCTGGTTCCACTGGATGGCGGCCGCTTCGCAACGTCTGACTTGAACGATCTGTATCGCCGCGTCATCAACCGTAACAACCGGTTGAAGAAGCTGATGGATCTGCACGCTCCGGAAGTGATCGTGCGCAACGAAAAGCGCATGCTTCAGGAAGCGGTCGATGCCCTCTTCGACAACGGGCGTCGTGGCCGCGTTCTGCGCGGTGCGAACAACCGTCCGTTGAAATCGCTCTCTGACACGCTGAAAGGCAAGCAGGGACGATTCCGCCAGAACCTGCTCGGCAAGCGCGTCGACTATTCCGGACGTTCGGTCATCGTCGTCGGTCCAGAACTGAAGCTGCACCAATGCGGTCTTCCTAAGAAGATGGCGCTCGAACTGTTCAAGCCCTTCATTTATCACCGGCTCGAGCAGACGGGCAACGTCACCACCATCAAGCAAGCCAAGGAAATGGTCGAGCAGCAGGAACCGATCGTTTGGGACATCCTGGAAGAAGTGATTAAGGATCACCCGGTTCTTCTGAACCGTGCTCCTACGCTTCACCGTCTCGGCATTCAGGCGTTCGAGCCGGTGCTTGTCGAAGGCAAGGCCATCAAGATTCACCCGCTGGTCTGCACGGCATTCAACGCCGACTTCGACGGCGACCAGATGGCGGTCCACATTCCGCTGTCTCCGGAAGCGCAAGTCGAAGCCAGCGTGCTGATGCTGGCCTCGCACAACATCCTTTCTCCGGCATCCGGCCAGCCGATCACCGTGCCCACACAGGACATGGTTCTCGGTCTTTATTACCTGACCAAAGCAAAGCCCGGTGCGAAGGGTGAAGGCCGTGCGTTCGCCAACATCGAAGAAGTTCTGATGGCGCTCGACGCCGGTGAAGTCGAAACACTCAGCCCGATTCGCCTCCGCTATTCGGGTGAGTTGATCGATTTGACCACCGCGTACGACGATCAGGACATCATTCACACCGATCCCGTGCAGGTGGACCGTGCGTTCATCAACACAACGGTCGGGCGCGCAATCCTCAACGATCAGTTGCCCGAAGGCATGCCGTACATCAACGGCCTGCTCAAGAAGAAGGGCATCGGAGCGTTGGTGAATTACTGCTACCTTCGCTTCGCGCTCGAAGTCACGGTCAAGATGCTCGACGAAGTGAAGTCGTTGGGCTTCAAGTTCGCGACCCGCGCAGGCTTGTCGATCGGCATCGACGACATGGTCATTCCGGACAGCAAGAAGACGTTGGTAAAGGACGCTGAAAAGCAGGTGGTCGCAGTCCAACAGCAATACCTGGACGGAGCCATCACCAACGGCGAGCGCTACAACAAGGTCATCGAAATCTGGTCGGGCATCACTGAAAAAGTGGCCGACGAGATGTTCGGTGAAATGCAACGCCGCGATAAAGAAGGCGAGATGAACCCGATTTACGTCATGGCCGACTCCGGAGCCCGAGGATCGAAACAGCAGATCCGCCAGCTCTCCGGCATGCGTGGATTGATGGCCAAGCCTTCCGGCGAAATCATCGAGTCCCCGATCACGGCCAACTTCCGTGAAGGTCTGACGGTGCTCGAATATTTCGTCTCGACGCACGGCGCTCGTAAGGGTCTGGCCGATACCGCTCTCAAAACCGCGGATTCGGGCTACCTCACTCGCCGGCTGGTCGACGTCGCGCAAGACGTCATCATCAGCGAGTACGACTGCGGAACCGTCGACGGCATCTACGTGCAGGGTATCGTCGAAGCCGGAGAAATAATCGAGCCGTTGCGCGACCGTATCGTTGGCCGCGTGTCACTCGAGAAAATCAAAGACTACGACGGCAATGTTGTGGTCGACATCAACCAGGAAATTTCCGAAGACCTCGCCGGAACGATTCAGGCAGCTGGTATCGAGCGCGTGAAAATCCGCTCGGTGCTGACCTGCGAATCAAAACGCGGTGTCTGCGTGATGTGCTACGGCCGTAACCTGGCTTCCGGGCGTCTCGTTGAACTCGGCGAAGCTACCGGAGTCATCGCGGCGCAGTCCATCGGCGAACCTGGAACGCAGCTCACGATGCGTACCTTCCATATCGGTGGTACGGCTTCGCGAGTGTCCGAGCAGTCGCGCCTCGACGCCAAGAACAACGGTGTCGTACGCTTCATCGGATTGCAGACGGTCAAAGCCAAGTCGGGCGACTTGGTCGTAATGAACCGCCAGGGTTCGATCGCGGTCGTGGACGAGAAGAACCGCGAACGCGAGCGTTACTCCGTCGTGTACGGCGCCAAGTTGAAAGTCAACGACGGCGATCCGGTCACGCTCGGCCAAGTCATGGTCGAATGGGATCCGTACACCTTCGCGATCCTCACGGAAATCGGCGGCACGGTGCAGTTCAAGGACTTGCAGGAAGGCGTCACACTCCACGAAGAAGTGGACGAAGTCACCGGCCTGTCACGTCACGTAGTTGGCGATTCTCCCGATGAGAAGCGGCAACCCGCAATTGTCATCAAGGGCAAGTCAAGCAAGCGCTACCTGATGCCTTCGCGAGCCCACCTGATGATTCAGGATGGCGACACCGTAACTCCGGGCGATGTGCTGGCGAAGATCCCGCGAGAAACCACCAAGACGAAAGACATCACCGGTGGTCTGCCGCGCGTGGTCGAACTGTTCGAAGCCCGCAAGCCCCATGAGACTGCGGTCATCAGCGAAATCGATGGCACGGTTAAGTTCGGTGAGGTTTCGAAGGGTCAACGCAAACTCTATGTGACTGCCGACAACGGCACCGAAAAGGAATACTCGGTTCCGCGCGGCGTTCACATCAACGTCCAGGAAGGCGAGCGCGTCAAGGCGGGCGAACCGCTCATGGACGGCCCGCTCAACCCGCACGACATCCTGGCTGTCCTCGGCGAAAAAGAGCTGCAGGCTTATCTGGTCAACGAAATCCAGGAAGTCTACCGGCTCCAGGGCGTGAACATCTCCGATAAGCACATCGAAGTGATTGTGCGGCAGATGATGCGCTGGGTGAAGGTCGAGGACGTGGGCGATACCCGGTTCCTGCTCGAAGAGCAGACCGACAAGTTCGCCTTCCGCGAAGAGAACGAGCGCGTGATTGCGCAGGGCGGCAAGCCGGCTACTGGACGGCCGCTGCTCCTCGGTATCACGAAAGCTTCGCTCTCGACTGACTCGTTCATCTCGGCGGCGTCGTTCCAGGAGACCACGCGCGTGCTCACCGAAGCCAGCATCAACGGCAAGGTCGATCACCTGCGCGGCTTGAAAGAGAACGTCATCGTCGGACGCCTAATCCCTGCCGGAACCGGTATGGAGTACTACCGCAACGTGCGCCTCTCGCCAGAAATGGAAGAGGCTGCCGCCAAGGTACAGGCGGAAGTTTCGGCTGCGTACGAAGAGGCCGAGCGCGCTCTCGAAATGATGCGGCACGAGGGCGAGACCGAGGAACTCACGGCGGAACTGCCGGCGGCGGAGTAAGTCAATACAGTAAGTATCGGGGGCGATTCGTCGCCCCCGATCTTGTTTCGGCTGTCATCTAACGACCAATGCACGCGAGCCCCCAGCGATTGCATCTTGAGGAACCCCGCAAACTTGCCTCTTTGCGCGTGGAGCCTCCAGACCCTACTCTAGAGCAGCGCATGCTGCGACTCTTACGTCTGTTGCGGGCCTCATTCTGGCGAGCGTTCGTTCATGACGCATTTGCCACCGCCAAAGCCTCGGCCTACTCCTCGATTTTCACGTTCTTTCCAGTCCTGCTCATCGTTGGGTCCAGCCTTACCAACTGGCGCAAGGGTGCTCCATACCTTCGCGAGATCTCATACGCGCTCGATAGCATCCTTCCTGCTGGCGGCAGCACCGTTCTGAATTACTTGCGATCGGGAGCTAAACATCCCCGCGGATTTCTGTTCACAACCTCCCTAATCACGCTGTGGACCGCCTCCGGTGTCATGATCTCGTGGATGGAAGGCTTTCGCCGCTGTTATGAACTGCCAAAGACCTGGGGACTGGTCAAGGAACGGCTCATCGCCTTCCTGCTTGTAGTGTTCGCCCTGACACCGATGACCTTTGCCACCTTGCTCGTGGCGGTTGGCAGCAAATTCGAAACCCGCCTGCTGCCGTACATCGACTCCGACTATAGCCCTTACATACTGTTGCTCTGGGGCATGATCCGCTGGGCGATCGCCACCCTCACGGCCATCTCGGTCATCGCGCTGATCTATCACAATGCGGTTCCCCGCACGCAACCCTGGCACAGCGTGATCCCCGGATCGGTTTTGGCGACATTTCTGTGGTTCTCTGTCACTGTCGGATTCCGCGCCTACCTGCAGCACTTCGGCGACTTCGCTACGATCTACGGTTCGCTCGGCGCCGGCATGGCCCTGCTGGTGTGGATGTATATGATCTCTCTTGTGGTGCTGGTGGGCGCCGAATTCAACGCCCTCCTGTTCCCACGAGCCATGCTGGGGAAAGAACTGACAGCGATCAGCGCAACGAAAGCGTAGGCCGCCGTGCAGCTAGAAGTGGTCGAGAGCGAGAAAGCGCCTTGCAAGAGCGGCCCTTCAAGGGCCGCGTTGGAACGAAGAATAAGAACCGGGCTTTAGCCCCGGGGTCTGGCTGGTCCCGACGAGTGTTGTAACCTACCGATATTCCTTTTCGAGTGCGAGACAACTTGAAACAGACAAAAGGATCCGCTGCCGAAGGTGTACCTGCACCCGCGACGCGTCGCGCCAAGATCATCTGCACTATCGGCCCTGCGTGCAACAACGAAGCCGCCATGCGCGAACTGCTCCGTCTCGGCATGGACATTGCCCGTCTCAATTTCTCCCACGGAACCCACGAAGACCACTCTCGCAACATCCAGCGCCTTCGTCGTGCGGCCGCCCGCGAAGGGCGCACGGTCTGCATCCTGCAAGACCTGCAAGGCCCGAAAATTCGTACCGGGCCACTGGAAAAGCATGAGTCCGTTCTGCTCAAGACCGGCTCCGTCGTCACCATCACTCCGCAGCAGGTTCCCGGCAATGCAACGCGCATTTCGACCACATTCCCTGACCTCGCAAAAGAAGTCAGTCCGGGCGCCCGCATTCTGCTGAGCGATGGCTTGATCGAACTCCGTGTTCGCGGTGTGCGCGGCAAAGATGTTCTCTGCGACGTGCTCAACGGAGGCATGCTCGGCGAGCACAAAGGGATTAACCTTCCCGGGATCGCATTGTCGATTCCCGCGCTCACTCCCAAAGATCGCAAGGACCTGGAGTTCGGTCTCGATCATGGCGTCGACGCCGTCGCTCTCTCGTTCGTGCGTACTGCCGCAGACGTCACCGAAGTGAAGCGGATCATCGCCTCGCATAAGAGCGACGTTCCCGTAATCGCGAAGCTCGAAAAGCCGCAAGCCATCGATCATCTGGAAGAGATTCTTCAGGTTGCCGACGGCGTCATGGTCGCCCGCGGGGATCTCGGCGTCGAGATGGCACCGGAAAAAGTTCCGGTCATCCAGAAGCACGTAATTCGTCAAGCCGCCGCATGGCGCAAGCCGGTAATCACCGCGACTCAAATGCTGGAATCAATGATCGAGAATCCGCGGCCTACGCGCGCCGAAGCCAGCGACGTAGCCAACGCTGTTTTCGATGGCACCGACGCCGTTATGCTCTCAGCCGAAACCGCGAGCGGCCAATATCCGCGCGAGTCTGTCGCGATCATGGCTCGGATCGTCGTCGAAGCCGAGTGCAATATGGGCGACTTCGTGCAATTTCGTCGCCGCCGTGAACATCACAGCCTGTCAGTCGCCGAGACCATATGTGAATCCATCGCGCACTCGGCGGAAGACCTGCCTATGGGCGCAATCGCTATCTTCACTGAGACTGGCAACACCGCTCGCATGATTTCGAAGTATCGGCCGAAGGCCCCGATCTATGCCTTCACTCACATGGCTGCGGTCGTGCAACGCATGAATCTTTATTGGGGCGTGCACCCGGTTCGCTGTCCGCAGGCGCGTTCCGCGGAGCAGATGGTCACCATGGCCGAGCAGGATCTGGTCCGTCGCGGCCTGCTCAAGCCCTCGGACGTTCTCGGCGTAGTCGCCGGAACGCGGCAAGCCTCGGGCTCCACTAACCTCATGCGCCTGCACGTGGTGACCCCACAAGAAGCCGAGCGCATCGTGCATCCTGAGAAGCCGCATGCAAAGAAGCGTGCCGCCTCTTCGCGGCGCAAGCTATAATCCCTGCCTATGTCGCTGGAGATCCTCTCCGTGGCCATATGGGAACCGCTGCCGGACATGGAGATTGTGGCGCTCGACACTTTCCGTCAACTGACCGCCATCGTCGCGGCTAAGGGCTACGGACGCGACATCCTCTACCGCGATCGCGAATCTCATTACGTCTTTCTGCGCTACTGGAAATCGGAAGAGTGTCGTCGCTCCGCACAGGAAGATCCCGACATGCTGCGCTGCTGGGCGCGCCTCGGTAATGAAATCCAAATTGTGAAGGTCTACGAAACGCTGACTGAAGTAAAAGTGTAATGAATAGCGCGGATTGTGGAGTGCGCCCTCGCTCGCTGCAATCTTTTCCGCGTAAACTCGACTGACAGATGCCAACGAGTCCTGTGCCGGAATCCTTCTCACGCGAAACCGACCCACCCGTCCGTGGATGGCTGCACTCTCCAGCCAGTCCAAACGGCGACGGATTGATTCTCGCTCATGGCGCGGGATCCAGCGCGCAAGCGCCGCTGTTAGTCGCCCTGGCGCAAACCTTCTCCGACGCCGCCTTCACCGTGCTGCGCATCGATTTGCCGTATCGCCAGTCGAGATCCTTCGGGCCTCCCAGCCCGGCAACCGCCGCTCGCGATCGCGCTGGTCTGAAGAACGCCGTCCTGGAGATGAAGAAACTTGTCCCCGGAAAGGTGTTTCTCGGAGGCCACTCCTACGGTGGTCGCCAATCCAGCATGCTCTGCGCTGAAGAACCAGACTTGGTCGCGGGCTTGCTCCTTCTCTCGTACCCGCTGCATCCCCCGCGCAAACCGGAGCAGCAGCGCACTCAGCATCTGCCCGACCTCCGCACCACGACTCTGTTCATCAGCGGCACACGCGATCCCTTCGGATCGACCGCCGAAGTCGAAAAAGCAATCAAGATGATCCCCGCCAAGGTGAAGCTGATCGCAGTCGAAGGCGCCGGTCACGACCTGGGCCTGAAAGGGAAAGCAAAAAAGGAAGGCCTTCCTGCCGAGATTCTCAAAGACTTCAACAATTTCTTCGCGCTCCCATCCTGAGCGCTGCAGAGCCTGAAACGTTGAAACTCAAGAAACCCTTAAACCTGAGACCTAATCCCTAGTTCACCCATCCCGACTTCGACCCGCCATTGCCTTTTCCCGGATCGTCATCTGGCGGAACGTAATTTCCGTGCTCATCGAAGTGGACGTCACGGTCATGCTGGCGCATGTAGACCTCGAACTTTTTCGCCGCCCGCCGCCGCTTCCAGCGGTAATAGGAATTGCGCAAGCCGAAGTATCTCTCGGAGAAGCCGACGTTCACCAGCTTGCCCTTGGGCCCGCGCTTCACGTAGAGATAACCGAAAAACAATCCGCCCAGATGTGCCACGTAGGCGACCTGACCGCCGCCGCTCATGGCGAACGCAAGCGTGATCACGATCAGGATTCCGACGAAATACTTCGCCTTGATCAGGAAGGGGAACGGAATCATCATGATTTCGTTGTCCCCGAACAACATGCCAAAGGCCATCAGGATGGCGAAGACTCCCGCGGACGCGCCGACCGTCGCCCGAGTTGGATCGCCCAGCAGGTGAGAATACGAGAGCGCCACGGTAGTCAGCGCTCCGCCGACCACGCCTAACCAGTAGAGTTCCAGGAAACGCCGCGTGCCCCACGCACTTTCGATGGCCGATCCGAACATCCAAAGGCCAATCATGTTCCCAAGCAGGTGCATCAGCCCGGCGTGCAGAACGCTGTAGGTAACCAGTTGCCAGATCCAGCCATGAACGACGTCGACGGGCGTTAACCAAAATAATGACCGATGTATGCTGCGACGGTCTCCAGCCGCAACAGCGGTAGAAGCTCCAGCAGCAAGAAAATACCTGTATTGATTCCCAGAAGCCAGACCACCGCCCGGGTGAACGGTGGAAAGCTCAACGTCATCGGTTCGCCGGTTCGCCGCACAGATTTGCCTCTGCTTGATTCTACTCGCTCAGCCGACGTACCCGCCTAGCGCTCTGGTACCGGCACTACGGGCAGGCTGCGGTGCCCCTCACCGTCCATCGCCCGAACGCCGAAGATCACGTTGTCTTTTGAGAGCTTCAGTGTCGCGCGAGTCGCATTCCCCACGCTTTGGAGATGTTCCCACTCCGGGCTCGTCGTCGCACGCCACACAACCTCGTAGCTTTCAGCTCCTGAAGAAGCTTCCCAAGTCAGTGTCGAATCGTTCTCCAGATTCTTAGTCAGGATGTGCACATTTGCAGGAGGCGCCGGAGCCGACGCCAACGACGCCAGCGTTCCGGCGTTCAGCCGGGCCACGTT
This sequence comes from uncultured Acidobacteriota bacterium, assembly GCA_963712365.1. Taxonomy (GTDB): domain Bacteria; phylum Acidobacteriota; class Terriglobia; order Terriglobales; family Acidobacteriaceae; genus Sulfotelmatobacter. The sequence continues at coordinate 1,140,652 of CAVQHO010000010.1, read as the reverse complement.
GGCAACATAATCGTAGTCGACGAACTTAAGCACGTCGCCATACTCGACCCCATTTTCTGTCCGCATATTCTGATGCTGATGATGAAAGTCCTCGCGGAATTCGGTCAACCGTACTGCGGGGAATCCCTGCTCCATAAACGAGTAGTGATCTCCTCCGCGCAGGTAACGGTCCTGCCGGAAAACCAGCATCGGCCTTACACTCGTTTTGTACGCCTCGTCCCACATCGGCGATATAGCGGGCCAGTTCACGTGATTTGGAGTCGCTTTCGCCACCCAGCCCTTTAATCCCGTGCAGGTCCTGCTCAGTTGCCGCAATTGGCACGCCCTCGGAAAATACCCGGATCACCGAATGATCCTGCTGCTCTCCTTTATCTCCGCCGACGATATCGTCGTTCAGGACGCGCTTCTATATTCCAGCCTTGATCCTTCGCCATCTTTGCGAAGTGGTGGCTTCCATTCAGGCCCTGCTCTTCCCCGGCTACGGTCAGAAAGATGATGGTGCCGGGAAATTTCAGTTTACTCACGACGCGCGCACACTCCAGGCTGACGGATGTTCCACTCGCGTCGTCGTTTGCCCCCGGAGCATTACCGTTTGTGTCGAACGTGTCGCTGTTGCGCGAATCGTAGTGTCCTGTCACCAGCACGATCCGTTTCGCTCTCTCCGGATCTGTGCCCTTTAAAACTGCATAAACATTGGTGATCTCTGTAGGCTTTGGAATTCGGTCGACAGGTTGCTCGATGAAGGAATCAGACTTCACTTCCAGGCATCCACCGCAGTCTTTTGAGTAACGTTCGAACTCCGATTTGATCCACTCGCGCGCCGCCCCGATTCCATGTCCCGCAGCGATCGACGACGGGTCCTGCGCTGATAACGTAAGGCGCGTTCCAAAGCTGACCAGCTTCTCGATATTGGCCCGAATGCGCTCCGCCGAAACCTGCTGCAATGCGCCTGTGATCTTCGTATCCGCGGTCATCGCCACTTCCGCCTGTGCCGCTTGCGCCGAACATACTTGTGTACCGAAGGCGGCCATCGTCAACATCGGAATGACGAATAGCGCCGCTGTTCGCCAGCCATTTCTCATGCCAGGGGACCCCCCATCGGGAAAATACAGTAGAAAGGTACGGATTCTTTATTTGGAAAATCTCGCGGCTCAGGGCCGCTTCCCCTTGACCAACCGCCGTGGAGAATCTAAATATTATCAGGAGGCTCTAATAGGCGTAGGAGGCGTTATGGTGCTTTGTCCCGAATGCGAAACAAACCTGGATGTGCAAGAAGAAGAAGTCGACGAGGGCGAAGTGATTTCATGCCCCGAATGCGGAACTGACTTCGAAGTCGTTACTGCCGCTCCGCTGGAATTGAAAGCCGTGGAAGAAGGCTACGAAGAAGATGACGATGAGGAAGAAGAAAGCGAAGACGGTGACTACTCTTGATGGACGTCGCCGGCTTCACGCGAAGCTGGCCCTTACCGCAATCTTGCTCGCTTTGCTCCTGCTGCCAAGCCTCAGTTCCGAATACCGCCTTCATGCCGCGAACAAGTCCAGGCAGCGCCCTTATGCGCTGATCGCCGGAACCGTGTGGGGACCGGATGATCACCCTGTCTATGGCGTTATCGTGAAGATCCGCCGCGCCAAAGACAAGAAGCCGAAGTGGGAAGTCTATTCGGATCACTTGGGCGAGTTCGCCCAGCGGGTGCCAGCAGGCGAGTCCGACTACATTCTTACTGCGGATCTCAAGAATCTAAAGCCTGCCGACGGCAAGCCCCTCCGCCTTCTGCAGGAGGTAACTGTCCATATCTACAATGACGAACGTGAGGACACGGGACTGCATCTAACTCATTGAGAGGTTGTCTCGTCATGAGACAATAAAAACAGCATGAATCACAACCGCTCCGTGATCACCGCTGTAGTCGCCGTTTGCTTGGTCCTGGTTGGCCTGTCCGCCGTTTCCGGCGCGACCCCCGATAAGAAGGAAAAAGTGGTCGGCCGCCTGGTCTTTGGCAAGGTTCTCGACGGCCAAGACAATCCGCTGGTTGATGCCGTGGTATACGTCACCAATACACGCAATCGTACCGTCAAAACCTACATCGTTGGCACCGACGGCGGATACCGGTTTCCGGCGCTCTCAGCCGCAGTCGACTACGAGGTCTACGCCCAATACAAGGGCAAGAAGAGCGACACCAAGTCGGTCAGCCAGTTCGATGACCGCTCTCAGGTCTACCTGGACCTCAAAATCGACGTTCGCTGACGGTTACCGCAGTACCATTCGTGCAACTTTTCACTGTTTAACCGGGTTCAAAATGATGAAAGTCGTACCTGGAGGACACTGTGAAAGCATCGCGCCCCTCTCGTCAAACTGAATCGACCTCCCTCGCGGTGAAAGCAGCGTTGGTATGTGTCACGTTAGCCTGCGCCGTTTCGGCATTCGCACAAACGCGCACCATGAGCCCTTATCAGGATGAGCAGGATGGCATCAGTGCCGGCGGAAAATGGGTGCAATACCAGTCCGTCGACAAGATGACCGCCGTCAAAAAAGTTCGCTTCGAACTCCTCGCTGACAACTACTTTAAAGAAGATCCCGATTACAAGCCTCGCATCGAACTGTACTGCGAAGACGGCAAACTCAAGCTGGCTGACTTCAATCCCGGTGTCCGGCTGCCACCTCCGAATCGTCCCGGATTCTGGGGCCAGCCTCAACTCGAAGTCGAAGTTCGCATCGACAGCAGCCACTCCTATCACGGGTGGAACTGGGTTCGCGGACATTTCCTCTCAATGGACAAAGGCACCACGCGCGGCATGTTGGGCGCGCAGGTCTTCAAAGTAGCGCTACCGACGCGCAACGGCCGCGAGATTGCGGAATTTACTCCGGGTGGCCTGAACATGGACCAGGTTCGCCACGCGTGCGATCTGACTCCGAAGCACTAACAGTGAAGGATGGCCCACACCGACGTCGCCCAGGCGGCGGCTTCAGTGTGGGTCTTGTTGAGTTGGATTCTTAAGCCTGTTTCGCTCTATTTCCAGGCAGACAAATCGCGATCGAGCAGTTGCTCCAGCTCATCCACCTCGGGCCGAAGCTGCTCCCGCAACTTCTCTTTCTGCTCGTCGGAAAGATCCTCAAATGCTTTCCCGCCGCCCACGAAGAGCTTCATCGCGCCCATTCTCTTCGCGGTAGATACCACGGAATCCAGCCGCTGCTTCTTCGCCCAATCCGCCATCATCGCTGCGCCGCGGGTCAGGTAGTACAAACGAGGCTCCGTCATGTCTTCGGAAGTCAAAACGCGCCGCACTTGCGATGGAACCAGCTTGATTCTCGGGACGCCTACAAAATCCACCAGCCGGTTTAGATAGCCTTGAGGGTCGGTCTGAATATCGTCGTGCAGCGTCGCCAACACCTGGGAGCCGAATGTCTTTCGCCAAGCCTTCAGGTGTACGGCATACCGGCTCGACTCCATCAGCTCTGGATCAAGCGTCAACGCTTCCTCGATACCCCAAGGAATCAATCCGTACGCACGCTTCAGCCGATAAAGCGAGATGATGCGATCAACGGGATTCCGAAACGTGCACACAATCTTCGCCTGTGGGATCAGATCTGCAATGCGCTCTCGTGCTTCGCTGGATGCAAAATAAGTCGGAGCCACTTCGCCGACGGCACGTTCGCCCGCCGCTCGCCGGTAGTGAGATCGATACCAGGCAAGCCCGCGATCAAAGTGCTTGTCAAAGAATCGCGTTTCCTTGGTGGGGTGCGACAGCCATGCGCACTGGCTCAGAACGTTATGCAGCCAGCTCGTTCCGGTACGGGGCGGGCCGATGATGAAAAATGATGGGAGCGCCGGAACGGCACTAGCATGGCTCATTCCAGCTTCTACAGCGAAGCGACTACCGGGCATTACACAGGATCCTTGTTCCCGGCGCAAAAAAAGTGATAAGGCCCAATGACGGACCGCCGAGGTCTATTCAACTTCACGAAGAGGCCAAGAGTAGATGCGTCTCCGTGTGCAACGGGTTGCACATCGAAACAAGGATCGGAGCTTGATATGCCGTGTTAACTACGACTTGCCATCGTGATTACGCTAGAAGCCGGGCGGCTTCCTTTGCGTAGTACGTCAGAATAATACTCGCTCCTGCGCGCCGAATGCTGAGCAGAGATTCCATCATTACGCGGTCGCGCTCGATCCAGCCATTGCGCGCCGCCGCTTCAATCATCGCGTACTCGCCCGATACTTGATAGGCAGCGAGCGGAAGGTCGAAGCGTTCGCGAGCCGCGGCGATCACATCGAGATAAGGCATCGCCGGTTTTACCATGATCATGTCTGCGCCTTCCTCAATGTCGGCTTCGATCTCGCGCATGGCCTCGCGAAGATTCGCGCCGTCCATCTGGTACGAGCGGCGATCACCGAACTGTGGGGCGGAATCAGCCGCCTCACGAAACGGTCCATAAAAGCCTGACGCAAACTTGGCCGCGTACGACAGAATCGGCGTGTTGAGCAGCCCTGCCGCATCCAGCGCGCTTCGAATCGCCGCCACGCGTCCGTCCATCATGTCAGAGGGCGCGATGATGTCTATCCCAGCCTTCGCCAGCGAAACGGAAGTTCGCGCCAGCAACTCCAACGTCGCATCGTTGACGATCTCGTATTCCCCGGTCGCCGCTGGAGGAGCAGCCACTGCCGCTCCTAGCGATTTAGGCGCAGCCTTCACAATTCCGCAATGTCCGTGGGACATGTACTCGCACAAACAGACGTCGCCCATCAGCACAATGTTCGGCACGTCGCTTTTGATGGCGCGCGCCGCCTGCTGCACAATTCCGTTCTCCGCCCATGCACCGGTCGCGATTTCATCTTTTTTATCCGGTAACCCAAATAGGATGACTGAAGGCACGCCCAGTGTATGAACATCTCGCGCCTCGCGAACGGCCTCATCCACAGAAAGGTTAAACACTCCCGGCATCGACCGTATTTCCTTGCGCACTCCTTCGCCCGGACAAACGAACATGGGATAGACAAACGCATCCGGCGTGAGCCGGGTTTCACTCACCATGTTTCGTAGTTCAGCGGTTCGGCGCAGGCGTCGCAGGCGAGTTACAGGAAATGCCATGGCTGTCACCAGGACAGGTGAAAACCTGTCATTCCAAATTGTAAAGCATCGCTCACAGAAATCCCCGTTTGGGCCCAGTTCCTCAGCAGCGTGGCTGGCCTGCACGGTCTCTGCGACCGGAGGTGTGACTAAAGTAATCACCGGTATTCCGTTGTGCTCTCGGATTCCCCGAATAAGTCTCATAGAATGAGGCCGGATGAGTCTGTTTCGACGCCACCGCTGGTTTTGCGCAGCGGCCGGAATCATTCTGGCCTATGCGGCAGTATCTCTTCTCTCTAGAGAGGGGCCGGCGCTCACTGCGTTTGCTGATATCGGTTGTCTTCTTCTCATGCTGCTCACCCTGGTGGTGGCGCTTAAAAACGCCTGGTCGCAACCCAAGGAACAGCGCAGCTTCTGGGCATTGATGGCGTTCGGATCTTCGCTATGGATCACCAATCAAGTTGCCTGGACCGTATGGGAAGTCGTACTGCATCGCCCGATCCCCGACCCATTTTTTTTCGACATCATATTGTTCTTTCACACGGTCCCGATGATTGCCGCAGTCGCGTGGCGGCCTGATCTTCGCAAGAAGGAAGGAAAAGTCTTTCTCAGCCTGATCAGCTTCCTGATGTTGCTGGGATGGTGGATCTTCCTTTACGCCTTCATCGTCTTTCCGCACCAGTACGTCATTTCGAACGAACCTCTGTACAACGTGAGCTACGACCGGCTCTTTGGACTGGAAAACGCCCTGCTCTTGGGCGTGTTGGCTCTCGCGACATGGACCAGTTCAGGCGGCTGGAAGCGGCTCTACGCTCATCTGCTTGGCGCCAGTGTTGTCTACGCCATCAACTCACAGCTCCTCGATCGCGCCGCTACCGATAAGACCTATTACTCGGGCAGTCTCTATGATGTTCCGCTGGTCGCAACCATCGTGTGGATCGCCGCCGCTGCATGGTCGTCCCGCGAATGGGAGCTCACTAGCGTCGATTTCAATCTGCACCGCTTGTGGAAGAGAATCGTTCCCCATCTCGCCATGCTCGCGATTCTCTCGTTGCCGGTGATGGGCCTGTGGGCCGCCTTGATCGACGATTCCCAGACCGAGACTCGCGTTTTTCGTGTGTTCGCCGTCCTCGCTGCCATGTTCGTCCTCGGCGGATTCGTATTCCTCCGTCAATACCATCAGGATCAGGTCCTGATGTCCCTGCTCCAGGATTCGCGCCGCGCGTATGAGAGCCAGAAACTTCTGCAGAATGAGCTCGTCCAAAAAGAAAAGCTAGCCTCGCTCGGAAACATTGTCGCGGGCGCTGCGCACGAGATCGATCATCCTCTCAACGCCATCATGGAATACTCGGAGCAGCTTTGGACTAAGGAAAAGCTGACCGAGGAGCAGAACACGCTCATCCGCAAGATCGTAAACCAGGCTCGTCGCACGCGCGACCTGGTCGGGAGCCTGCTAAGTTTCGCTCGTCAGGCGCCCGGAGAGAAGACGCCAGTTGATCTCGGCGTTCTCCTCGCGCGTGCGACTCAAATGCTTGAAGCACGCCGACCGGCCGGGAAGATCCGGGTGAAGCTGGCAATCGATAAAAATGCAACACGAGTTCACGGCAATGCGAACCAGCTTTTTCAGGGCTTTGTAGAAATCATCGAGAATGCAATGGACGCACTCGAGGAGGTCGGTGGCGGCACTCTGGAAATTTCTTCGCAATGCCATGGCTCCGAGATCGTGTTGAAGTTCTCCGACAGCGGCCCTGGAATCCGCGATCCTCAACGCGTCTTCGATCCCTTTTACACTACCAAGCCCATCGGCAAAGGAACCGGCCTCGGCCTCAGCGCCGTGTACGGCGTCGTTCAGGATCATGGTGGACAAATCACCTGCCAAAATCAACCCGAAGGTGGCGCGCTGTTTCTGGTTCGCCTTCCAGCCATGGTTGAAGGCATTGCCCAGGGCGCCGCTGCATCTGTCTAGCCGGATACAAAACTCTCAATGAAAATTGGTCTCCTTCCTGAAGCTCGTGGTCTTAGTGGTCAAAAGTTTTGGAAGTAAGATGGTGTCTCCAACAGCAGATTGCCACTAGGACCTCTGCGTCCCCAGTCTTAACGGGTTTTGGCCCAAATCCCGAAATGCCACTCCTGTAACATAATCTCGATGTCCGCTGAACTGAAGAACAGCTCCTCGCGTGTGCTCGAATTTGAGCCGCTTCGCGAACTTCTGCGCGGATACACCTCATCTCCCCTCGGACAAGGCCGGATATCTGAACTAGCTCCCTCGACAGATGCGAACTGGATCGAAGGGCAGCAGCAGCTTTCTACTGAGATTCGCGAATTCCGCCGCGTCGGTGGACGTTTCGATTTCTTCGGGCTCATTGACGCTGGCGCTCTCGTCGAAAAATCTCGCATAGGCGGCGTGGCTCTCGAAACCACCGAGATTCGAGACGTCATTCTCGTTGTCGACCGCGCTTCCGAATGGCGCGAGATCGCTTCGCATCCTCCCGCAGCCATGCGGTCCGAATGGAAGCGCGTTCATTCGCTATCGTCCGGCATCGCGGATTTCGCCGACTTTCTTCGCTCCTTCCGAAACAAGATCCAGCCCGATGGCACGCTCGAAGACAAAGCTTCGCCCGAACTCGCCCGCATCCGCCGCGACATTGAGAAGCAACGCCGCACCATTCAGGATTCACTCCGTGGATATCTCCGGCACCTCGCCGAAGGTGGCACGGTTCAGGACGAACTCATCACCATCCGCGGCGAGCGCTTCGTCATTCCCGTCAAGATTGAACAAAAGCGCCGCGTGCAAGGCGTCGTGCACGGAGCAAGCTCGAGCGGCCAAACAGTCTTCGTTGAGCCGATGGAGACGATTGAGCAGAACAACGAACTCGTGCGTCTCTTTGAAGAAGAACTCGTCGAGATTCATCGCATCCTGCTCGAGATGACGCAGCGCATTGGAACGAGGTCGCAGGACATTCTTCGCTCCATCGATGTCCTGTCCGAACTCGAACTGCAGTTCGCTAAAGCGCGCTTTGCCGAAGACTACAACTGCGTGGAAGTGAAACTAAGTACGGACGGACGCATTCGTCTGTCCCAGGCAAGCGAAGCGAGCGCAGCTGAATCGCCGTCAAAGCCTGAAGGGGCGGGCAGCCTGCTCGACTTGCCGGTCAAGGCCCGCATCCTTCTACACAATGCGAGGCACCCACTACTCGAGAGAAATCTCAAAGCGAAGGGAGCCTCGATCATCCCCGTCTCCGTCGAACTTGAAGGCGAACGCCGGCAGCTCATCATCACGGGGCCCAACACCGGAGGCAAGACGGTCACGCTGAAAACGGTCGGACTGCTCGCCCTGATGGCGCAGGCCGGAGTGCCCGTGCCCGCGGATCGCGCCGAGCTTCCGGTCTTCGACGCCGTGCTCGCGGACATCGGCGACTACCAATCGATCGAACAGAATCTCTCGACCTTTTCCGCCCACGTCACCAACATCGACTTCATCTCCCGCACAGCTAGCTCGCAATCACTCGTTCTGCTCGACGAACTCGGCTCCGCCACCGATCCCGAGGAAGGCGCAGCGCTCGCAGTCGCGATCGCCGGGCACTTCGGCCGCATCGGCTGTATGACCATCATCTCCACGCATCACACATCCCTCAAGGTCTACGCAGCGAATACCACCGGAGTTCTCAACGCCTCCGTGGGGTTCAACGAGATCACGCTGCAGCCGACTTACGAACTCAAAGTCGGAGTGCCAGGAGCATCGGCGGGCATCAATATCGCGCAGCGCCTGGGATTAAATCCAGCCATCATCGAAAGCGCTCGCGCCAAGCTCGGGACCCAGGCACGTGATGTCGGCCACTTTCTCGACAAGCTTCATGCCGATCTTCGCGAAGCCGAAAGCGAACGGTTGCGCCTCAAGACGCGCGAGGCCGAATTGGAGCGCGACAAATCTCATCTCGCCGCCGAAGGTCGAAAAGAACAGCAGGTCAAAATCCGCGAGATGGAGAAGAAACTGGACAGCCTGTTGCGCGACTTCGAATATCATGCGCGCGAGGCCGTCAACGCGGTCCAAGACCGGGCCGCAGCGCAGAAACTTTCAAAGGACGCCGAACGCCGGATTGCCAAGATGCGCCGCGAGTTTCGCGAGCAATTCGATTCAACGGTCGTCGCGCATTCAAGCGGAGCTGACAAAGGCGATCCGCACGCCCAGCCTCAAATCGTGAAGCATGTCTCTGAAGGTGACACGGTCAAACTGAAGTCCACCGGACGCTCCGCGCGCATCTCACGCAAGATCGACGACAATCACTTTGAAGTCGAAATGGGCGCGCTCAAGATGAAAATAGCGCGCGACGACATCGCCGAAGTGATCACCACCCCAAACGCGAGCGATACTCCGGTGAAAGCAGCACGAGCTCGAGGAATCTCGGTGTCCCTCGAGAGCGAGAACGCGAACGTTCCCGGCGAGATCAACGTGATCGGCCAGACCGTCGATGACGCCTCGCGCGAAGTGGAAAAGTTCGTGGACCGCGCCTTCCTCGCTGGCCTTCCCCGCGTCCGCGTAGTTCACGGCAGCGGCATGGGCATCCTGCGCAAGGCTCTCCGCCAACTGCTTCAAAAGCATCCGCACGTCGCGTCAGTAATAGAAGCCCCCCAAAACGAAGGAGGCGGAGGTGCGACGCTGGTGGACCTGAACGTCTAAGCCGTCTACCACCCTCCATCTCCATCGCGTCGAGCCAAAGAGCCACGAATGAGCTTCCCCACATTCATTCCGCGCGTAGGATTTCGGTAGGGTCCGTGCGCAGCGCGCGAAGCATGGCAGGAAGTGTGGCAATGAGCGCGGTGATCAAAAAGACACAGGTGGGTAAAGCGATCATATCCGCGTCAGTTGCTTTTACCTGGTAGAAAAGCGATTCCACATAGCGCGCCGAGCCGAGCCCGAGTGCGACCCCCGCGCAGCCCCCGAGCGCGATCAGCAGAAAAACATCCACAGTCACAATGCGCACGATGCCGGCACGACTCGAGCCAATCGCCATGCGGATACCGATCTCGCGGCGGCGCTGGAGCACGGAGTAGTTGAGAACAGCGTAGAGTCCGATGCCGGCGAGGAGCAGCGCGACGGCGGCAAAAAAGGCAGCGAGCATCGCGAGCAGACGCTCCCGAATGGTCTGGCCGCGAAATAGATCGAGTTCTGTCGTAATGTTCGAGACGCGAAGGCCGTTGTGGCGCTGCGCGATCACCTGGCGGAGAGAGCCGGCCAGAGCGAGCGGATTCTGAGCGTCGGTGTGAATCACAAAGGTAGCGAAGTCAACAGCTTTAGGGGCGGACTTCTCGTCGGTTTCCTCGAAGGGAGCATAGAAGATGGCTTGGTTCGTCTCGCGCAGATCGCTGTAAGGAGTGTCGGGGATGACGCCGACAATCTTGTTGATGGGTTCGTTGGCACCGCGTTCAAAGGTTTGGCCAATCGGATCCTGGCCGGGGAAGAAAGTCTTGACGAAGGTTTCGTTGACGATAGCGGCTCCCGGCGATCTGTCTTCAAAGCCAAAGTCGCGGCCGGAAACAAGCGGGATTTTCATCGTCGAAAGCCAGCCCGGTGAAACGTTCAGGAACCAGGCGGGAGTCGGACTATGAGGTGCGCCGTTGACGGAGATGTCGCTGTTGATGCGGATCCTCCCCAGAAGCGGCCAGCCCGAGATCGCAACCGAGTCGACCCCCGGGACGGCCAGGAGCGCCTCGGCAGTTTGATTCCAGACCGCGGGGAGCCGGCCTTTTCCGGCAACGGTTTCAAGCAGAAGCAGACGGTCGGTGGAGAAGCCGAGGGGTCGGTTCTGCAGGCGCTGGAAGGACGTGACAAACAGCGAAGACAGAGAAAGGACCAGGACACAGAAGGCGACCTGAAGCGCGATGGCCCCACGCATGATGCGGCGCGGCGAGTGCGGATCTTCTCCGCCTTTGAGGGCAGCGACGGGCCGAACGGCAGAGGCACGGAGAGCAGGAAGCAAACCAAGCAGCAGAGCGACGAGAATAATGAGCGCGAAACCGAATAGGAGCACACGCCAGTCGGCGGGCAGGGCAAGCCGCGCAGGGTTGTCGGGCGGACTGACAAGGCTCAGTACAAACGGCGCCGACCACGCCGCAAACAATGCGCCAAGAAGGGAAGCCAGCAGGGCGAGCAGCGCACTCTGGCACAGGATGAGCTGGACTAGGCGACGCCGGCCGGCCCCAATCGAAATCCGCAGAGCCATCTCCTGTGCGCGCGCAGCAGCCTGGGCGGTCATCATGTTGGCGACGTTGACGCAGGCGATGAGAAGGACGAGACCGACCAGCAGACCGAGGACGCCAAGTAACCGGCGATATTCCTTCTGGAGATCGGATATGCCAGCGCCGGCCGGATTGAAGACGAGGGTCTTATTGAGATAGCGATCGATCGTCGACGGCGTCATGCCCCGTAAACACGTGGAGCAATCAAGCTCGAACGCGCGGCTGACAGCAGACAGATGCTGGCGCAGCGGCTCAAGGGCAGTGGCCGGGTTCAGGCCGGGTTTCAACATCAGAAAGGTACGGTGCCAGGTGACGTTGTCCCGGGTGGCGAAGCGGTTCATGCCGAGAGGGAGAAAGAGATCGGTGACGGTTCCCTTTTCGGTTCCAGTGAAATCGCGAGGGCCGACACCGATGACTTCGAATGTCTGGTCGCCAATGCGGAGCCAGCGGCCGAGGACATGAGGATCGCGACCAAAGCGGTGATTCCAGTAATCCCACGAGAGGACCACATAGGGAGCGAGACCGGGGCCGCGGTCATCAGCGGGAGCGAGTAGGCGACCGAGCGCGGGCTCAAGGCCGAAGAGCGCGAACATGTTGCCGGACGCGTATACCACGTGGGCCTTTTCCATGTCGTCGTCGGTGGACCACGTGATGTCCGTGCGGTCGGCCGAGCTTATCGCGATGAGGTCGGCCTGATCCTTTACCGCGTTGCTCATGAGGTTGAAATTCGGCGTGGCCCAGTAACTGTCCTCAATGGGCTTCCCCTCGGGACCGATCAATTTGCGGGACAGGACATAAAGGCTGCCAGAACCGGAAATGGGCAGCGGACGCCAGAGCAACGCGTCAATAAGACGGAACGCGGCGACACAGGAGCCAATACCGAGAGCGAGGGAAAGCACAGCGGCCGCGGACGTGACCTTGTTACGCCATAGCTGCCTCCAGCCAAAACTTACGTCGGAGAGAAGCGACTCGAGCCATCCGGTAGCGCGTATGCGGTAACTGGCCTCGCGTGCATGCAGCGTAGAGCCGAATGCGCGCTGCACTTCCTTCGGATCACGCCCTAGAGCAATGGCTTCGTCAATGTGTGACTGCAATTCTTCATCGATCTCGCGATTCAGGCGCTCGCCGCGTAGGGCATTCCAGATACGTGACCACATAGACATGTCACACCTCCCGGAGAACCCGATTGATTGCCAGGCTGACTGACTGCCAGCGCGATTCTTCCGCGCCCAATTGCTTCTTGCCCGCCGCAGTCAGTTCGTAGATGCGGGCGCGGCGACCGCTGTCTTTCTTGATCCACTCGGCGCGAATCCAGCCCGCTTCCTCCATCCGGTACAGCGCCGGGTAGAGCGAGCCTTCCTCTGCGCGCAACACTTCACCGGATGTATTGGCGATCGCAGTCATGATGGCGTACCCGTGCAGTCGCGGTCGCCGGGACAATATCTTGAGCACGAGCAAATCGAGTGAACCTTGCAGAGCATCGGTCTTGGCCATATATAGCTGTCTTTATATAGATATCTTAGTATCCGGTCAAGGTGCAATTCCTCCCCGCTTGTACGTGCAATCAGACGCCTATACTTAGAACGATTCAAAAACGCAGCGAAGTCTTTTCAAGAATTGCCCGACGGAGACGAATTCTCTCCTCCCGGCAGAGAACTTCCATGCGAGAATTTGTTCGCCGAATTTCCGCGCACCAGGAGCGATCACATGTCAGCATCGGCTCGGTCCTCACAGAGTTTGTTTTCCCGTCGCAGCTTCTTCCGCTTCTCTAGCTCGCTCGCCGCGGGTCTGGGATTGGCGCCGCTGGTTTCGTCCGCCAGCGATCTTTCATCCGTTATGACTCCCCCTGCAGTGACAGAGGGTGAGGATTACTACGCGAAGCTGGGCGTGCGGACGATTATCAACGCGGCTGGGACTTACACAACGCTGACGGCAGCGTGTATGCCTCCGGAGGTTCTAGCGGCAGTGCAGAAGGCGGCGCTGCATCCGGTGCGGCTGCGTGATTTGCAGCAGAACGCGGGCGAATACATCGCCGGGCGTCTGAAGTGCGAAGGAGCGGTCGTGACGTCGGGGGCCTCGGGCGCGATCACTCTGGCAACAGCTGCGTGCCTGCAACATTCAAACAACGCCAACATTCTGGACATGCCGCAGGCGATTGACGGAATGAAGAACCAGGTCATTGTGCAGCGTGCGCACCGCTACGAATACGACCGCGCAATCTATCTATGTGGAGCGCGGGTGACCGAAGTGGTTACGCTCGATGACTACAAGCGCGCCTGCGCCGCGGGCAATGCAGTGATGACGAATTTTTTCAACGCCGCCGAGGACGAAGATGGAGTGGCAGCGACCGCGCAAATCGGCCGTGAAGAGTGGCTTCGCGTCGCGCACGAGTACCAGATTCCGTGTCATCTCGATGCGGCGGCGGACATGCCTCCGATTTCGAATCTATGGAAATACACCGGCATGGGATTCGATCTGGTGGCCTTCTCCGGAGGCAAGGGGATGCGCGGTCCACAAAACGCGGGGCTGCTGCTTGGCCGGAAAGTTCTCACGGATCTGGCCCATGCGAACAACAATCCGGGAGACGGAGTGGGACGCGGCATGAAGGTCGCGAAGGAGCAGATTGTCGGCATGGTTGCCGCAGTCGACTGGGTGCTGTCGCACACCGAAGAATCGATGCAGGGCGACTACCAGAAGCGCGCCGACCTGATTGCGAATGCGATGAAGGGCATCCCTTCGGTGAAAACGGAGACGGTGGTACCGAAGATCGCGAATCATGTTCCACACCTGCTGATACGGTTTGATCCAACGGTCACCGGCATGACGACTGCGCAAATCGTTGAGACATTGCGCAACGGAACTCCTTCGATCGAACTAAATCCGAACACTGGGCAGAAGCCGAATCAGGGCATCCCGGCGGACGCGAACACGCTGGTGGTAGGTGTGTGGATGTTGCAGCCCGGTGAGGATGCGATCGTGGGCCAGAGAATTCGCGCAGCACTGACAAACAAGGCCTGACATTGACCCCGAGCGGATCATTCAGGAAATCGTGTTTCTTGCGATGTTTAGAATGGGACCTCGTTTTGGGGCAGACCCGTGCGAGACAAATAAAAGCAATCGGAAGATAAGTGTTATGGGTTATTCGACACCAACCGCATCTTAGAGCTTCCCATTGCGGATCACAATTTCGCAGGCTTAGTCGCCGTGGCGCAGATCCAGCCCTTGTTAGTTTCCTCGAATATCTCGGTATTCCCGTAGCCGGTAGACGCGAACAGTTCTCTATGATCGGTCACACTCAGATGCGAGGAGCGCAACAACCACATCACGGGCCATTTCAGACGATCGTATTTGCCGCCTTTGTACATCTCGGCGATGATGACGAGTCTTCCAGCAGGTTTCAACACGCGCAGAATTTCGCGCATGTCTCCCTTGAGATCAGGCCAGTAGTACTGGGTTTCGATAGCCGTCACCAGATCGAATGTGTTGTCAGGGAACGGCAGTTGGGATACTGACGCCTTCTGGATGACGACGCGCCCAGCTTCGATGAGGCTGGCATTGTGTTCGCGGGAAGCAGCGACGCTGCCTTCGGCATAGTCGATGCCATAAATGACGCCGGCGCCCGCGAGCTCAGCCAGCTTTTCGATCGTGCGGCCACCGCCGCATCCGACATCCAGAATGTGGTACTGGCTTTCGATCGTCACCTTACCGAGGCCCCACGCGGTCATCCCATAGTGACTTTTGTTCATGGCTCGCGCGAAAATCCTGCCAAACCATCGATCGGGTTTGCGAGCCTGGATTAGTACGTAGCACACGAACGCGAGAACCGCGGAGTATCGCACTAACGAATGTATTAGTGAATTCGTCACAGCTTGGAAAGTTTAGGAGTAAGAATCAGGTATTGTAAATTAGCCCGGCGTGAGTGAGATCGCGATGTTACGCCATTTGCAAACGCAGACATTCAGTTTTCAGTGGTGCTCCCGCTTACCCCGTGGCGGAAATAAGGATCTCTTGCCAGGCGAATGAACGCCGCCTCCGATTCAGGCGACGAACTGATACGCCAGTCGGCTTCCTTGTTGATGTCGAACCACACTACACATTTGATAAGTGGAAAACTCGCGCGGAGAGTAGGAATGATTTCATCGATCCACTTGCCTTTGTCTCCTCCCACTTGAGCGGAGGACATTTCTCCAATCATGATCGGCTTTTTCCTGGCTGCAAGGAGTGGGTAAATGTCCTTGAAAACCTGTTGGAAGGTTTGCCAGCCGCCATTTGTCGTACCCCAGTTGTACCCGTCCACTCCGGTCCAATCGACGTAAGCATCGCCTGGGTAATAGTTCATCGTATGTTTGTTACCGCCGTCGATGTCTGTGACATTTGGACACCACGCCCAGATCACGTTAGTAGCGCCGGCAGCAACGAAAATATCGTGAATATGTCGATAAGCGGCAATGTACAAGGGCGCATTGTTGCCACTCCACGCCTCGTCACCATTCATCTCCGCGGCGAAATCGAGAAAGAACTTCTTCCCCAGCGCTTTGGAACCCTTTGCGCGCGCTGATATCGTGGCATCGAGACTTCCGTCGACGATCTTAGTGAAGTCGATCTTGTGGGGTTCCCAATTGACCAATGGGATGCGTCCAGCGGCCAAGTCTGCCTTGGTGACGGTGCCCGTCCAGTCGTCAGTCCACGCGTAGTAAGTGAGGTGGACGGGAGCCATCCGCCCGACCTTCGCCGTGGTCTCGCCAAGATTACCCGCACCGTAATACAGTCCGAGCAATGCCCCCGCTTCCGGCTCCAGAATGGACGACCCTCTGCCGTTTGGTGCGCCGAGGAGCCAACCGTTAGAAGCAAAAATCACGACGATCGCTAGGGTGGCTTTGCCAAAGATGCTTTTCATTGCAGTAGCTCCTAAGATGAGCGTCAATTCTAGGCCATTCTCTCGGCCTCACGCATGGGATGGGCGATATGGCGATTTTTCGCCGACCATCTTCTGTGGACGGGCTTCGGAAAAGAAATTCAAAGCCGATCCCAGCACATCAACCCTCCATGATCCAAGATTGACTGGGATAATTACGAAGACCCTGTCCGACAGAAGAGGGCGGTTATAGCGTTATACGAGAGGCATTCAGCGGCTAGGCGGGTAAGATCGTAGAACTCCGCATATCGAAATGGAACCGTACCCCTTGAATTATGACGGAATGGCGATGATGTGTGATGGCGATTTTTCACCAATGTCACTGTGCAGCCGCGAACTGACGTAGCGTCTGTTGTTGCTCGACGGTCAGATACTTCTTACCGAAAATGAAAATAGTGCCCTTTGCGGAGAACATGAAAACGCGATTGTCCTCACCCTTGTGCGTCGCGTCCGTCCACAGAACGCGCCAATTGCAGCCGTCTCCATTAACCGAGAATCCGCTTTGGTCGATTTCAGCGTGATATTTCTTGCCAGCCAAATCGGATTGAAAATAGTAACGACGATAGTGGCGGGTCGGAAACAGCGTGGCGATTCCTGAGTAAATAAACAATGCTCCTGTGAACAACACCAAAATGGGTGGCCAGTCTGGTGCCCATCTGGCAATTCCAATGAGTACGTAAAATAATCCGAGCACGATATAAGTAACCGCCTGCTTGAAGATTCGTCCTTTGCTCCACGCTTTGTAATACAGCACTTGTGCAGCAGAGTACTCCTCAACTGGAATTTCATATTCGAATTGCATATTGAAGGAATCGTGCCCGGTTTTCTAATGGTTGGCAAGTAACTGCCGTTATCAGGCGTTATCACTCATTGACCGTCAATGAGTGAAACGGCGATTTGGCAACAGCTTGCGTCCCAAGCGTGGCTAGTGCGAGGGAGTAGGGCGAATGATAGTCACCGTAATGGAAGCCTGAACGGTAGGATCACGTTTGGAGACCGCTGTCAGAGTCACTACCGGTGGCTCTGGGGGAATAGTAGGGGCAACGTAAAGATCGCCCTTCATCTCGCCACAAGCAATCCCGGAACATCCAGGTCCGGTGACTCTCCATTCCACGGTTTTCTCTTCGGTTCCTTTCACTGTAGCTGTCACTATCTCCGAGTCCCCAGTCGGAATCTGTAACTTATGTGGGACCGAAATACTGATTTTAATGACTGTGAGATCGCGTTTGTCCGGGTTGTAGTAGAAACGAAGGCGCAAGGCAAGGAACGGACCTGTAAACTCGCTCGGAAGAGGCGGAAAAGGATTTGAACTTGTGATGCTGTCCCACGCGGGACGATCAAGAACTGCATCGCCGGAAGTAGCAACGAGACGCAAGTTCTCTACCCTGCCTTCTCTTTTGATGGCGAACTCAATCGCCAGCTTTCCCTTTTTGGTCTCCGCAGAGACCCGGAATCACACGCAACCAATTCTGTCGGATTGTTGGCAGAATGAGTCTCAAATACGGACCAAAATCTACACCTTGGGTGTCGCTAAGAATGTCGATAGTCCCAAGGGGATGGCGGGGCGCTCCAACACCGGGATCGGGGACCTCCTTCTCGGCGGATGGAAGTGGGGTACTCTGCCCGCAGGCAAAGACGCACCACAATAGAAGTATTGAGAGCCTCTTCACGGCAGTGTTCTTTGCCCGAATGACGGGCCCAGTATAACTAAATGCCGTAGCGATGGTTGTCGCTAATCAGGCGATTTCACTCAAAACCATTTCGCTACCATTTTCCGGCCAGCTTCAGACACCCGGCGATGGTTAAAGTGCCGAAGATTATCCCAGCAGTGAAGTGCAGACTCCGCTGGAACTATCCGTGAGAGTACAGCGGAGGGGCACCCGTCATGCTCCCCTTAAAAAAGATATACGATGCCCACGCAGTGAAGAGAACGGCAACCAAATAGCCGAGTATGTGGAACGCTTTCATGTGGTGGGTTGATGCTAAAAGGCGAATTACACGTTTTGGCCGCATGATAAGTGGTCCGGGGGATGTTTCAAAAGCAACCACTAGCACTCTAGTTTTTGTCGCAAGCCTGGTGCATCCCACTCAGTGATTTGGTTTGCGGAAAACCAGATCATCGACTGGCACGTTCACTTGCACGTCGTGCACCTTGATGACCCTATCGCCGTAATCGTCGTGCGTCTCGATATGGAACGGCACCTTGATGCCCGCCACTTCGCGGTAATCGGAGAAGAGCGTAATCGGGTGCGTCCAGCGGGAAAGTAGTTCAATACGTACCAGGAAGTAAGTCGCACTATCCACGTACAAGTCCCACGCTGGTTGGTCCGGAAGTTCTGCGCGGATGACTAAAGTCGCCCGTCCGGCGACCTCTTTCTGCCCCTTCAACTCAAGCCTCGTTTTACCTCTGCTAAGCATCATCGATCCCAGAAGTGCATCACTTTGTTTCAGCGGCAGCAGAGGGCCCATGCCTTCTCGGCACAGATACCTGTTGTCCGCCGTCGGTTTCTGCTTCCGCATTCCCAGCAAGGGAGAGTATGTCCAGGAGTTCTTGCCATCACAGCCGAGACCTGCCGTGAATTGCTTCTGATCGCTTTGAACCCACTCAACCCTCAAGTTCGGCGCCTTGAAGTAAAATCTCCCTTTCCCATGCGATTTGACGGGAGTGGGCGACCGTCCCGCGGGATGAACATCCATGAGATCACCCGTAACCTCCCATGTCTCATACCATGTTTTGATCCCAGAGAACTGCTGAGCCCCTCCTGCCGCCTCCACATATTTATCGAGTATTTGGTCGGCGGTCAGCGTTGACTGCTGCGCGCACAGGCTAGCCGATAGGAGCAGACCCGCTACCATCCAAGTGGCCCGATGAATGGACTTCACGATAAAACCCTCCGCGTGGCCGAACGGGCAGCGATTCTGAGCTGTCTCAATTAAGCTATCCATCACCAGAGTCACTTGGAGCCAGCACTTTACGCCGAGTCGCAGGCAACTCCCATGACGGTTGTCGTTAACAGGCGATTACACTCATTGACCTTCCGGTTCATGGACGGTCACTCCCGATCCACCCCAACCCCAAATGGCGATGCCGTCCTTACAGGATTGAATCTCCAGCATATTGTTCGGGGCTATGCCGATGGGACCAACAGCATCCACTTGTAGCTTCTTGTTTGATTTCAATTCGTAGACCTCGCCCCATGGCTCTAAGTAGACCTTGATTCGATGCTTGCAGGTGTTGCTGAGTCTGATGGAGAAGCTCTGATCAGTCAAAGTGGTTGGCTCCTTTGAAAGTTCATGCTATCAAGTTCGCACCATCAGAACGCTGGTTGACGAAAATCAGGCGATTCCACTCATTGAGAATTTGAGGGTGGAGGCGACAATGCGACGAAACTGTGTGAGGAAGGAATCGTTCACGGCCCAAATGCAGTAGCCTTTTCCGTGCATCTTGGCACGGTATTGCCAATTCGTTGACTGTGGAGTCCTACAGCTCATCCAAGCCTGCCGAACTTTGCTGTGCCTCAACTTTGAACTTGGACAACATTTTGAGAGCGCTGCTATCATTCTTCCAATCACCCACCGTCAATAGCCCTATCACCTGCAAGTAAACCGCGCAAAAAGAATACCTGAAAGGAAAAAAATCATGCCTAGCATCACCACCAAAGATGGCACGGAAATCTTCTACAAGGATTGGGGATCTGGTCAACCACTCTTCTTTCACCACGGCTGGCCTCTTTCGGCCGACGACTGGGATACCCAAATGATGTTTTTTCTCGGTCATGGCTACCGCGTCATTGCCCATGATCGCCGCGGGCACGTCCGCTCCACGCAGACCGCCACCGGGCACGATATGGACACCTATGCCGCCGACGTTGAAGCCGTTGTCAAAACCCTTGATCTCAAGGATGCCGTCCACATCGGTCACTCCACCGGAGGAGGCGAGGTGATCCGGTATGTCGCAAAGTACGGCAAAGGACGAGTCGCCAAAGCGGTAATCATCAGCGCCATTCCTCCTATGCTTCTTAAATCGGACAAGAACCCCGATGGCCTTCCTCTGGCCGTATTCGACCAGCTCCGCGACGGTACGGCCTTCCATCGCTCGCAGTTTTATCAGGACATCACCATGCCCTTTTATGGCTTCAACCGCCCCGGGGCAAAAGTCGTGCAGGGCATTCGGGACAACTGGTGGCGTCAGGGAATGATGGGGGCTGCCAAGGCTCAATACGACTGCGTCAAAGTCTTATCTGAATCCGACTTTTTCGACGATCTCAAGAGCATCGACGTCCCGGTACTGGTGAAGCATGGCTTGGACGATCAGATCTGCCCATTCGAGAGTAGCGGTGCAAAATCCATCAAGCTCTTGAAGCATGGCACCCTCAAGACGTATCCAGGCTTTCCGCATGGGATGCCGACCACGAACGCAGACGAAATCAATCGTGATCTGTTGACATTCTTCAAAGCGACCGCAGCTATCGCGGCTTGAACCGAGGCCCCGGCCTCAGCTCGTCGAGGCCGGGATCTTAATTGCCCTGTCACCGTCCCCGCTTTGAAAAGAAGCAGTTTTGCACACCCGCGTGTGACATCTGACCTTGTGCTTCACAACCGCGATCGGCGATCATCACCGAGGCCGTAACGGTCGGCAGCGACGCCAAGGCGTCCCGTTTCGGAACGCGACCTCTGAGATTCTGGCGACTAAGTTCTTTGAGATCAAGATTTTGCCTGTAACTGATTGTGCCCCATAGATTTTTCAACCATTTCCCTCTAACTCTATGATCCCAATACACCAGGGGGGAGGGGGATACCTCGGACAGTTCAATAAGTGCCAAATCGGGAAATTCGAAAAGGCAGATCCGGAAAAATATTTTTTGCGCGTCACTTCACAAGCTGCTGACGACGCTCATCACCGCTTAGTCGAGTCTCGACGCCAGCAATTTCATGACTTCCTCTTTGTGCCTCTCCAGTTCTGGCGGAGTGTTCGGCAAGGACAATCGAGCTGTCAACGCCTGCAGCATGTAATTGTGATTTTGAAATCGCGACAGTCCTTCGACCGTCGTTCCGTTCCAAACGTCGCGATCTTCTTCCTGAAGGTGCGCGAGCCAAGGCTCGAACTTCGGCGCGTCGAAGTCTTTTCGCCGGATCACTGAGACGATCGCTGCTGCCAGACGATCTTGCTCTCCTTGCGTGTAAACGTCTTTGGCAGTGGCGAGGCGCTGGTCGATCGCGCCAAGGATGTTGTCTGCCTCTTCCTTTGTCAGCAGCGGACTGTTCGCCAGCGCAGCCAGAAGGTCAGAAGTATGAGCCGTCGCATGAATCCAGTGAAGATGCGCATCGTATCCGCGAAGATCGCGCTCGGCGTTCAGGTACGCAACTCCCTGTGCAACCAGGCTGTGAAAGCGCTCTGCACCCATGAAAGGAGATTTGGCTTCGCGCTTCGCCAACTCTGAAAGGCATAGCGCGGAAAACGACCTCTTCAGCACTGAATTCGTTCCAGCCTCACCGATCCCACTCTGCAGATTTGCGCGCCATTCATCGCTTAGCGCGATCAGTGTGGGAACGGAAAAGCGGTCGCGGTAAATCCACCGAGCCAGTACGGAATACGCCAGATCGTCGCGCAATTCAGGATCTGGCAACGCCAGCATCGCGCTCAACTCAGGAGCGAGTGCATCGGCAGATTGGTTCACTGGGACTGCATATTGATCCTTCGCGATGGCACGCCAAAATTCGCGATCGTGTGAAGGCGCCGCCGCAAAGCAAGTCGACACCGCGAAAAGCAACAGCGCAGCAAATCTGGACATTGCATTCTCCCCTGGCATTGTACGAGCCCTGCTAATGGTCATCGCACGCAAAGCGAAGATGGTACTGCGAGCGCAGTCGAAGGAGGGTCAAAAGAGTTCTCGTAAAGTCTTCCTTTCACTACGTCTAAGTCTATTGAGAGGCCACAAATCGCAAGACCGCAGCGGAATTTAAATCTTAGTTTTCCTCTGCCTTCCACAAAGAAACAACGTCGTCCACAGTTTCTTCACAATGGGATGTCTTTTTGTCGTTGCGGGCCACGACGTTCTAGTTAAGAGTGTGTCCAGCGAAACGTGAGAGTTCCTGGGCTCGCCCGATGATTGCGGCAGAGCCAGTGGCAGCCGGCGATGCTCGAAAGAGAATTGCCATGGGGAAACTTCCAGATACGCGCGAAAGTGCGGCTGGCAGACCGGCGTAGCGGCCTAATCTCCACTCTGCTTTTCGGAGCAGAACAAGACCGCTGACCACAGCAACGTTTGTTGGATTCGCGATCGCGAGATCACGAAGCCTGCACCGTGTCGGCAAAAGTGGCGTTCGTTTACGAGCGCTGTCGGGCTGAAGCGAAACGTTGCACCGCCTCCGCGGTGACGGAGGCAGCTCAGGAAACCACGCATAATGCGGCCCGGGGGTGGCTGGCCCCCGGGCCGCATTCTACTTCCCACCCCACTTCCACACCAAGATTGTATTTCGTGTTTTATTCGCCTATCATCTGAATTAGATTGCCTTGTTTTTTCATGCCAACAATTTTTTATTCATGCTGCTTTTTCCACGAGGGTGCAATCCATTCACAGCCTGTTTGCAGTTTAGTGTTCGGTTCTCCTTCACAAAATTTTTTACCGGGAAAAATCTTTGGCGACCTCTGAATACGCGATCAGCACACTCCCCGCGAACGTAGAGGCGGAACGGTCCATTTTGGGAGCGATTCTGCTCGATAACTTCGCCTACAACCAGGCGGCGGAGCACTTGCGCATCGAAGACTTCTCTCTCGATTCGCATCGGCGCATTTATTCGCGGATGGTCGATCTGGCGGAATCTTCGCGGCCCATCGACATGATCACGTTGATTGAGGAACTGGATCGCCACAAGGATTTGCAACCGATCGGCGACGTCGCTTATGTGTCGAGCCTGGTCGAGGGCGTTCCCGATCGTCCGAGCATCGAGCACTACGTCAAGATCGTCCGCGACAAAGCTCTGCTGCGTGGCGTGATCTCAGCCGCGAATACGGCGATCGCGAGAGCGAGCGACCAGTCCGATGCGGCGGAAGATGTTCTCAGCGACACCGAAGCGGCAATCTTCCAGCTTTCGGAAAAGCGTATCGGCCGCGGTTTTATGGGCGTGCAGGAAATCGTGCGCGAGACGTTCGGTTCGGTCGACGCGCTTCTGCAACGCGGGCAACGTATTACGGGGCTGGCGACGCACTATACCGATCTTGATGAGATGACGAGCGGCTTGCAGCGATCCGACCTGGTGATCATTGCGGCCCGGCCATCGATGGGCAAGACAGCTTTCGTGATGAACATCGCGGAGAATGCCGCGATTGAAGACCAGCAGGTGGTGGGAGTGTTCTCGCTGGAAATGTCGCGCGAAGCACTGTTGATGCGCTTGCTGTGTTCGCAGGCACGTGTCGATGCACATAAGATGCGCACCGGGTCGCTATGGCAGGACGACACGAAGAAAGTTGTACGCGCGATGGAGCAACTGGCGCATGCTCCGATTTTTATCGATGACACCCCTGGAATTTCCCTGAGCGAAATGCGTGCCAAGGCGAGGCGCCTGAAGCAAGCACAAGGCCGCCTGGACCTGATCATTGTGGACTACCTGCAGTTGATGTCGGGGGGTGGGAAGCGTTTTGAAAACCGCACGCAAGAAGTTTCGGCGATCTCGCGTGGCCTGAAAGCGCTGGCGAAGGAACTAAGCGTCCCTGTGATAGCGCTCTCCCAGTTGAGCCGTGCTCCGGAGTCTCGAGGCGGAGATCATCGTCCGCAGCTCGCCGACCTGCGCGAGTCAGGATCGATTGAGCAGGATGCCGATCTGGTAATGTTCATCTTCCGCGAAGAGGTCTACAAGCAGGATGATCCTGAGCTGCAGGGACGCGCAGAGATCATTATTTCTAAACAACGTAACGGACCCATTGGAAAGGTGAGGATGGCCTTTTTGAAGCATTGCACGCGCTTTGAGTCTTTGGCGGAGGGTGGAATTGCGTCGGAAGAGTAATACAGGATTTACTGTACGAGCTAGGGTAAGTACTGTAAGAAGTTAGGTTTGCGGGATGCGATCCTCGTGGGCGGCCGTTCTGTGGAAAAGCTTGTGGAATTGAAAACCGCGTTTCAACCTTTTCGGACGCGTGACCGATCGGTCGGTTCTACCACGGTGCTTTCTCAACACATAAACTCATGACTAGTAACCAGTTATTCATTTCATCGGGCATTAACATTCGCCGTCGAACTTAGCGGTTGCGTTTATTCCGTATTTGAGATTTGCACATTTGTACGTATCAAAACTTTAAATTTGAACGGTTTTTTCAAGGGATTCCCAAGGCCGGGAAGGTCCTGGTATCGAAAAGCTCGCTATCAAGCAGCGTTTTTGTCGATTTGAAGACTTAACGTTTCGGTGGTTCAAAAAATGCCCTTCCAGCCATCTGCCATTTAGTCCACCCCGCAGAATCAAGGCAGTTCGCGAACCCAAATATTCCGATAACTGATCGGCTCGCTCGGATCGCCATGGGCCTGCAACTTGATTGGCGCTCCATCGAACTTCTTGTAGAACGGCTTGCCGATGTAACGCGTCTCTCCCTGCAGTTCGAAGTGATTCTGAATGAGCACCCCATTGAAGAAGACGGTGACAAAAGCATGAGTCTTCACAGAGCCGTCGTCGTTGAAAGTCGGAGCGGTCCAGACAACGTCATAGGTCTGCCATTCGCCGGGCTTCCGGTTGGCGTTCACCAATGGAATGCCTTGCTTGTAAATGCTGCCAGCCTGACCATTCACGTAAGTCTTGTTGTTGTAGGAGTCGAGAACTTGCAACTCGTAGCCGGCGTCCCCAGCACCGTCGAAGCAAGAAATACGCCACTGTTGCCGCGGGTCTGCCCGCTGCCGGTAATGCTCTCGGGAATCTTCCACTCGATGTGAAGCTGATAGTTATGGAAACTGCGCTTGGTCTCGATGTTGCCCGCAGTCTTGTTGACCGTGATGATGCCGCCGGATACAGTCCATTTCGCTGGAGACTTGTCCTGCACGGAGACCCATTGGTCGAGATTCTTGCCATCGAACAGCACGATGGCGTCGGAGGGCGGAGCCGAGTTCGTCGCACCAGGTGTCACGATCTTGGGAACTGGCTCGTAAAATTCAGTGTCTTCCGGCTTTCCGGTTGCTGTTGGATTGCTGGGAGAAGAGCGGCGAAGCGGCGAGCAAGACCACTAGGGGAAAAACTTTGTAAGTTTTGTACGCATGATGGAAATGAGAATACACCATAGTTGGGATGGTTGAAGTGCAGAGGTTGCTGGTGGCTGAGTTGCAGGTTTCACACTTGAATCCTAAAACCTACTCCGGTTATTTTTTGCTTCTTACGTGATGAAACGCCGCTACGCCAGCGGGACCCTTCGGCTCCTCGGGTAGGCCGCCGGCCCGCAATGGCGCTGCGTAGAGCATTAGTTGCTGCTGCTTTCGCCGACTTTCAGGACTGCGAGGAAGGCTTCCTGAGGAATATCGACGCGGCCGATTCGCTTCATGCGCTTCTTGCCTTCCTTTTGTTTTTCCAGAAGCTTGCGCTTACGGCTGATGTCGCCGCCGTAGCATTTGGCCAACACGTTCTTGCGCATCGCGTGAACCGTCTCTCGGGCGATGATCTTCGCTCCGATTGACGCCTGGATGGGGACTTCAAACATCTGGCGAGGAATCAGTTCCCTCATCTTCGAAACGAGTGCCTTGCCGCGATCGTAAGCAAAGTCGCGATGAACGATTATGGATAAGGCATCGACTGGTTCTCCGGCGACGAGGATGTCGAGCTTGACCATGGGCGAATCCCAATAGCCCGCGAGATGGTAATCAAGAGACGCGTATCCGCGGGAAACGGATTTCAGGCGATCGTAAAAGTCCAAAACGATTTCGTTCAAGGGCAGCTCGTAATGCAGCATCACGCGCGACGAGCTCACATATTCAAAAGTCTTCTGCTTCCCACGCTTCTCTTCGACCAACGCCAGAATTCCACCGACATACTCTTCGTTGGTGAGTATGGTAGCCAGGATGACGGGCTCTTCAATCTTCGCGACCTCGCTCGGATCGAGCCAGCGAGACGGGTTGTCGATCTCAACCAACTCGCCATCGGTCTTGGTGATTTTGTAGCGCACCCCAGGAGCGGTGGTGATCAAGTCCAGCCCGAACTCGCGCTCAAGCCTCTCCTGGATGATCTCCATGTGAAGCAGCCCGAGGAAACCGCAGCGAAAGCCGAACCCCAGGGCGACGGAACTCTCTGGCTCGAAGAAAAACGACGAGTCGTTCAGACGAAGCTTTTCGAGCGCCTCGCGAAGTTGCGTGTGCTCGTGCGCGTCGACTGTGTAGAGCCCGGCGAAAACCATCGGCTTGATTTCTTCGAAGCCGGGTAAAGGCTCGATGGCAGGATTCGTGTCGTCGGTGATGGTGTCACCGATTTTGGTGTCGGCAACATTCTTGATGTTAGCAACGATAAATCCGACTTCGCCGGCCTGAAGTTGATCAATCTCGACCGGTTTAGGCGTGAGCACACCCAAAGTCTCAGCGTCGAAGGTTGTGCCGTTCCACATCAGACGAATTCTCTGGTTCTTGCGGAGAGTTCCTTGGAAAACGCGGGCCAACACGATCACGCCGCGGTACGCGTCGAACCACGAGTCGAAAACCAGCGCCTGGAGCCGGTTTTCGGGCAGCCCTTTCGGAGGCGGAACACGCTTCACTATAGCTTCGAGCACATCGGGAACACCCTGTCCGGTCTTGGCGCTGATGAGTACGGCGTCGGTGGCGTCGAGACCGACAGCACCCTCGATCATTTCCTTGGTGCGAGGAATGTCGGCACTTTGCAGATCGATCTTGTTGATGACGGGTATGATCTCGAGGCCGTGATTAATGGCGAGGTACGAGTTGGCGAGCGTTTGTGCCTCGACACCTTGAGACGCGTCCACGACGAGCAGCGCGCCTTCGCAAGATGCGAGCGATCGCGACACCTCGTAGGAAAAATCCACATGGCCCGGAGTGTCGATCAAGTTCAACTGGTAAGTCTTGCCGTCCTGCGCGGTATACATCATGCGGACGGCGTGGGCCTTGATGGTGATGCCGCGTTCGCGTTCGAGGTCCATAGAATCAAGGACCTGAGCCTGCATCTCGCGTGCAGTGAGCGATCCGGTCAACTCGAGCAGGCGGTCGGCCAGCGTCGACTTGCCGTGGTCGATATGCGCGATGATTGCGAAATTGCGGATTAAGGCGGCGTCCATGAAGTATGGCTGATCTTTGATTCTAACAGGCGGTTTAGCGGTGGCTGGCGTGGTCTCGCCGGTTGGGAGAGCGTTCACCATAAAAGACACGAAGCATTGAGGCTATCTTTTAATTTCTCCGAACGTCGATGCTTGTCGTTAACTTTTGTGTGATTTACTCTCGCTTGCCTGACTTTCACAACTGGGTTATCGCCGTTGCGAATTTCAGATTGCCGTTCTTGGAAAGGTGCTACCTCGGAGGACCTATGCGGAAATTGCTTGGCATCTTGCTTGGTTGTTGTTCGATGGCGACAGCGCAGAATATTTCGCCAGAGGTTCGGGCATTCGTCAAAGTGGATAGCCCGGTAATCGCCCTTACGCATGTGCGCGTGATCGACGGAACAGGATCGGCTCCCAAGGAAGATCAGACCGTCATTGTGTCTCGCGGAAAGATCGCTTCCGCGGGAGACGCTTCATCGGCGAATGTGCCGAAAGAGGCGCAGGTACTGGATCTCCGTGGACGAACCGTGATTCCGGGGCTGGTCGGGATGCACGACCATATGTTCTATCCCGTCGGTCCGGGATCGTTTGGAGAGATGGCCTACAGCTTTCCGCGGCTGTATCTCGCGGGTGGCGTCACCACGATTCGAACGACTGGTTCGCTCGAGCCCTACACGGATCTCGAGATCAAGAAGGCGATTGAAGCGGGTTCAATGCCTGGTCCGAAGATGCATGTGACCGGGCCGTATCTCGAGGGCGCCGGATCGTGGGCGGTGCAGTTGCATCAACTTTCCGGACCCGACGACGCCACGCGAACGGTGAACTACTGGCTCGACGAGGGTGTCGACAATTTCAAGGCGTATATGTTCATCACGCACGATGAGCTTGCGGCAGCAATCACGGCGGCGCACAAGCGCGGGGCAAAAGTCACCGGACATTTATGCACGGTCGGATTTCGCGAAGCAGCGGCCCTTGGGATCGACGATCTGGAGCACGGACTGATGGTGGATTCCGAGTTCGTCCCGGGCCGGAAACAGGGAGAGTGCAAGGATGAAGAAGATCCTGTGCTGATGGCGAAGCTCAACGTGAAGGCGGGGCCGGTCCAGGAGATGATTCTTGATCTGATCGCGCGCCACGTTGCTATGACATCAACGCTACCGGTGT
The DNA here is from genome assembly GCA_963712365.1 of uncultured Acidobacteriota bacterium. Lineage (GTDB taxonomy): Bacteria > Acidobacteriota > Terriglobia > Terriglobales > Acidobacteriaceae > Sulfotelmatobacter. Next base: position 1,112,042 of record CAVQHO010000010.1, on the reverse strand, counting down.
TTGAGATGGGGAGTTTTGCGGGACGTCCCACGCTGCAGCCGCGGGTGCTGGATTCGCTCTCGGCGGATGCACGGGCACTGTTGCTGGAAAGAAGATTGCGCTCGAGCGACGCGGCTGCGAATCAAAAGCGCTACGGTACCGACGTGTCGCCATGGCCAGATGCATTTAAGAAGGAGATGGAATTTGAGTATGCGTTCTCCAAGGCGGGAGGGCTTTTGTTGGCGGGACTAGATCCGACCGGCATGGGCGGAGTGCTGGCCGGGTTCGGCGACCAGCGAGAGGTAGAGTTGCTGGTGGAGGCAGGATTCACGCCCGTGGAGGCGATTCACATTGCGACGTATAACGGGGCGCAGTATCTGGGTGAGCTTGATCGCATCGGTACGATTGCAGCGGGCAAGCAGGCCGACCTGGTGGTGATTCAGGGCGATCCGTCGAAGAAGATTAATGACATCGAAAATGTCGAAACCGTTTTTAAGAATGGCGTGGGCTATGACTCGGCGAAGCTGATTGAGTCGGTCCGTGGGTCGGTGGGAAATCGGTAGGTGCTTGATACTCGGTCCGCGGTACTCAGCACTCAATTTTTGATTGTTCTATGGGAGAGAATCCTTTTTCGGCGATCGATCATGTGCAGCTTGCGATGCCGGCTGGACAGGAGGATGCTGCTCGCAAGTTTTATCGCGATCTTTTGGGCATGACGGAGATGACAAAGCCTGCGGAGTTGGCGCGACGCGGCGGTTGCTGGTTCGCGAGTGGTAGCGTGCAAGTGCATCTCGGAGTGGAGGCCGATTTTCGCGGGGCGAAGAAAGCGCACCCGGCGTTGCGCTGCGTCGACTATGAGGGGTTAACCGCACGCTTGCGTGCCGCTGGAGTTAGTGTGAATTTGGATGAAAATATTCCCGGAGTTCGGCGGAGCCATATCTCGGATCCATTCGGGAATCGTCTCGAGCTGGTCAGCGAGCGATGAGGATGCGTCTCCGATAGAATCCGTCGCATGTTGATTCTCGCCTCCGCTTCGCCACGACGCCAGGAACTTCTCAGCAATGCGGGCATCTCGTTTGCCGTGCAGCCGGCGGATGTGGATGAAACTCCGCTGCCTGGTGAGGCTGCGCGCGACTGTGCCGAGCGGCTGGCTCGCCAAAAAGCACTGGCCGTGTCAAAGAGCCGTCCCGGAGATGTGGTGCTGGGGGCGGACACGATTGTGGTGGTTGGAGAAGAGATGCTTGGCAAGCCCGCGAATGACGAGGATGCAGCGCGAATGCTGCGAATGCTCTCCGGGAAAACGCACCACGTAATTACGGGCGTGTGCGTGGCCGGGCCTGGTACCCAGTACTCAGCACACGGTCCTCAGCGCTCAACGGTCGCGTCGAGTGGTGAAGAACCGGTTGTGGCGACTGCGTCTGAAACCACGCTGGTGACTATGAGCGAGATATCTGATCAGGAGATTCTCGATTATGTTGCGACCGGTGAGCCGATGGATAAGGCGGGAGCATACGCGATCCAGGGGAGGGCTTCGCGATGGATTCCGAGGATTGAAGGCGATTACAGCAACGTGGTGGGATTGCCGGTGGCGATGGTGTATCGGATGCTGCGGGAAAGAAACAGAAATCAGTGATCGGCCGGGATGATAAGGCGTGAAGCTAGGAGTGCTTCTCTTCGTCCTTCTTTTCTTCGTCTTCTTTTACTGCCGACTTGAAGTTCTTGATACCTTCTCCAAGGCTTTTGCCGAGGGATGCGAACTTGCTCGGCCCAAACAGAAGCAGAGCTATCGCGACGATGATGATGATTTCGGTAATCCCAATTTTGCCGCCCACGGATCAATCCTCCTGAAATCATCAAGCGCCAACGAAGGCAATGTTGGCCTAAGAAAATTCTAGGCTACCCCGGGCAGGGAGTCAAAGAGGATGCATCTTAATGCCACAGAGGCTGGTTACGAACGCGAGGATGGTAAGTCTATCTCTGGGCTATGTGAGGTCATGATGCTGAATTTTCGGCCGATCGTGCTGGCTGGTTTTCTGGTAGCGGGATTTGGAAGTGGTGTTGGATGTTGGGGGCAGGCTCCCGCGACCGCACAAGAGCAAAGAAAGACGAGCGATCCATATAAAGGTGATTTGTCGATATTTGAAACTCCGGGCCGGGATCAACGGTTGCAGATCGACCGAGTGATGGACACGCTGGGCATCACGAACGGGAAGTCTGTTGCCGATATCGGAGCGGGATCGGGTTGGTTCACCGTGCGAGCGGCGAAGCGGGTTGGCGGATTAGGTCTGGTCTACGCGGTGGACATCAATCCGGAAGCGACGCGGTACATCGAGCAGCGTGCGAGAAGAGAAAAGCTCTCAAATGTAAAGACGGTGCTCAGCAAGCCGGATGATCCGATGCTGCCTGCAGGATCAGTGGACGCCGTGCTGTTGCTGAAGACGTATCACGAGGTCTCGCGTCCGGTGGAGTTGCTGAAGAATCTGCGGGCGGCACTGCGTCCTGGAGCAAAGGTCGGAGTTATCGATCGCAATGGAAATGGATCGGATCACGGGATTGGAAGCGACGTTGTGATTCGCGAAGCCGAAGAAGCAGGGTACAAACTTGTCGAGCAGAACGACATCGTGAAGGGCGACAATATGGATTACTTCCTGGTATTTAAATTAGGAGAGTGAGCTGTTCGACCGCGGATTACGCCTCTAAACGGTACTCAGTTGCGCTGTTGCTCGTCGGCTCTTTAGCAGGCCGCTAGGCGCTTTCGATCATTCCGGCGAGTAGCAGAGCTCGTTGGGGCAACTCTGAAATCAGGATGTGCTCGTGTACTGCGTGCGCACCCGTGCCTGAACCTCCCATGCCGTCGAGCGTGGGAATACCGATTCCGGCGGTGAAATTTCCGTCGGAACCTCCGCCGACGGCGGCCTCCTCGAGATCCCAGTCAATCTGCTTTGCAATTGCCCTCGCCTTTTCGTAAAGCGCGGCGACTCCGGCAGTTCTTTCCATCGGCATGCGGTTGATGCCGCCTTCCATGGCAAGCTTGCAGTGCTTATCGAAGGGCTTGAGAGAACGAAGTTTGCGATCGAGCGCGGTGGCTTGTTTTCTTTGCTTGATGCGGACGTCGACCTCTACTTCGGCCTCGGCGGCGACCACGTTAGTGCGAGTTCCTCCGCGAATGATCCCCGGGTTCACGGAGATGCCTTGTTTCAGATTGTTGAATTTGGACATGGCAGTGATCTGGCGCGAGAGTTCAACAATGGCGCTGTGACCCTTGCCGGGATCGAGTCCGGCGTGAGACGCAATCCCTTTCACGTTCAGGAAATATTCTCCAACTCCTTTGCGCGCTGTTTTCACCGCGCCTCGTCCGGCGGCAGGCTCAAGTACCAACACTCCGGCGGATTTTCTCGCCAGTGATTCGGTAATGGCACGCGAGGAATGGCTCCCCACTTCTTCATCGGACACGAGAAAGACGGTGACGGGTCGAGGCAAAGTCCCGTGCCAAGCCTTTAGCGCCTCGATGGCGTAAAACATCAGTGCGATTCCGGACTTCATGTCGAGCACACCTGGACCGTGAAGTCGATCGCCTTTTATGTGGCACGGCATGCCGGCCAGGGTTCCGATCGAATAGACAGTGTCGAAATGTCCGAGAAGAAGAACCGGCTTGTTTTCGCGTCCGGGAAAATCGATCTGCACATTGTCGGCGAAGTCGGTAGCTGGATGAATGCGGGGGCGTCCACCGAGGGACTCGAATTTGTCCGCGAGGATCGATCCCATGCGATCACCGGCGGGCTTGTTATCGCTAGGGGATTCAATCTCGACGAATTCGCGAATGCTCTGGACGAGAGCGGGCAGGCGAGACTCGAAGTATTTCAGGCGATCGAACCAGATAGAATCGGCGGTTTTGACGATGCTGCGAGAACTTCTGTTTCGAGCCATGAAATCTCCGGCAGTCGATAAAATGCCCACTTCTCGGGCACATGCGAGCGAGAAATGGGCCACTCGCCGTACAGTATAATCTTCACGCCGTTTGAGACGAACTATGAATGACAGCAGCCCTGTGCCGGAGGCCACGCCGAAGGAAGCGAAGATCGGGCTCGATATCCACGAGATTTTGAAGATTTTGCCGCACCGGTACCCATTGTTGCTGATCGATAGGGTGCTCGAGTTGAAGCGCAAAGAGCGCATCGTTGCTATCAAGAATGTCACGATCAATGAGCCATTTTTTCTCGGACACTTTCCCGGGTTGCCGATCATGCCGGGAGTGCTGATCGTAGAAGCGATCGCTCAGGCCGGAGGCGCACTGTTGCTGACTGAGGTCAAAGATCGCAGCGACAAGGTGATGGTGTTCACCGGAATTGAACGCGCGAAATTTCGCAAGCCAGTTGGGCCGGGAGATCAGTTGCGGCTCGAGGTGGAATTAAAGGGCTGGCGCGAGGTTCCGGGTATGACAGCGGCCAAGATGCAGGGGTACGCCTACGTCGGAAGCACAAAGGTAGCCGAGGCGATGGTCTCCTGCCAGCTTATCGATAGTTCTCGAGGGCGCGGATCCAGCAATGGAGCCGACTCGGAAACGTAGGTCGCGCGCCACATCCAGAGCGCCTCACCAAACGGCTGAGAAACGCACGGCAAATTTTGCGATTCAAAGTCCTCGGATGAATCGGCAACGACTGCTTCCATGAACGTACACCCAACGGCCATCATTGATCCGAAAGCGAAAGTTCCCGACTCCTGTAAAGTCGGCGCCTACTGCGTGATCGGCGCAAACGTGGAACTGGGCGAAGGTTGCCACCTGGTTTCGCATGTGGCGATCGAGGGCCCGACGAAAATAGGAGAGGACAATGGCTTCTTTCCTTTTTGCGCCATCGGGATGGCTCCCCAGGACGTTACTTACAGAGGTGAGCCCACGCGACTCGAGATTGGCGATCATAACGAGATTCGTGAGTGCGTCACCATCAATCGTGGAACCGCAAAGGGCGGAGGCCTGACCAAGATTGGCAGCAACATATTGATCATGGCCTACGCTCACATCGGCCACGATAGCGTGATCGGCGATAACGCCATGCTGATAAACGGCGCGACCCTCGGCGGACATGTGACAGTGGAGGAATACGCCGTGGTTGGAGCGCTGTGCCCGGTGCATCAATTCGTGCGGATCGGCGCACATTCCTATATAGGCGGGGGAACGACGATCACTCAGGATGTGCTTCCATTTTCGATGACGTCGGCCGCGCGCGAAACGCACGCCTACCTGATGAATAAGGTGGGTTTGCAACGGCGCGGGTTCACACCAGAACGCATTGCCAAGATTCATCACGCATATAAAGTTCTACTCGCGTCAAAGCTCAATACGTCCCAAGCGCTGAAAAAGTTGAAGTCAGAGAGCGAGCGCGGAGAAGACGTCGATATGCTGATTCGGTTTATAGAATCGTCGGAGCGGGGGATTATTAAGTAGAGCCGCGGCTAGATACCAGCGAAGGTTGCGCTGGTTTCCGGCTGTTTTAGCTCGAGCCACCCTCATGGAGCGCCTTGGTCTCATCGCCGGCAACGGTAAGTTTCCATTTCTTGTTTTGGACTCGGCGCGGGCGCAGGGGTACGAGGTGGTTGTAGCCGCGATCAAGGAAGAGGCTCTTCCTGAGATTGAGTCCCACGGTGCGATCTCGGTGCACTGGCTCTCACTTGGGGAGTTGTCGAAACTGATTGAGACCTTCCGCGGCGCGGGCGTGAAGCGTGCGGTGATGGCAGGCCAGGTGAAGCACAAGCAGATTTTCTCGAGCATCCGTCCAGATTGGCGGCTGGCCAAGTTATTGCTTTCGCTCACGACGCGGAACACAGACTCATTACTGGGAGCGGTAGCGAAGGTGCTAGCTGATGAAGGCATTGTGCTGGAGAATTCAACGTCGTTGCTCGAGCCGCTGTTGGTAAAGGCGGGAGTCCTGACGCGCCGCGAACCGACCGATCAGGAGCGCAAGAACATTGTCTATGGGCGTGCCGTTGCTGGTCAGTTGGCCAGGCACGACATTGGGCAGACAGTGGTGATCGCTGAGACAGCCTGTGTCGCGGTGGAGGCGATGGAAGGAACAGACGCCACCATCGAACGGGCCGGGGACATTATGCGTTCCTTGCACGAAGAAGCTTCGACACTCAGCCGCGACTTGACGGTAATAAAAATCGCGAAACCGAATCAGGATATGCGCTTCGATGTTCCAGTCATTGGGGTGAAGACCATCGAAACGATGCAGAAGGCAGGTGCATCATGTCTCTCAGTAGATGCGGGAAAGTGTCTGCTGCTTGACGGTCAGAAGGTTGTCGATGCGGCGGATGCCGGTGGAATTGCCATCGTCGCGGAAGGAGTTGCTGGATGAAATCGAAGGCGGGCGTGGCTTCCGAGGCCAGCGGTATTGCCGATCAGTTGCGGCGAGCGTTTTATGGAGCGGCATGGCATGGACCCTCGATGCTGGAGTTGCTGGAAGATATTGATGCGGCGACGGCGGCTGCCCGTCCAATTCCGAATGTGCACAGCATATGGGAGCTGTTGATGCATGTCGCGGTGTGGGATCAGGTAGCGTTGATACGGCTGGCGGGAACCAAATCGCAGCCGACAGGGACGGATAATTTTCCGCTGGTGCCACTTCCAAGAGAAGCGGCCTGGCGAAAGGCTGTTGCCGATGCGAAACGAGTTCATGACAAGCTGGTAAAGACGGTGGTGGCGCTTCCGGATTCACGGTTGCGCGATCGGGTGCCAGGCAAGCGGTACGACTTTTTTCACATGCTTCACGGGATCGCGCAGCATGAGTTGTATCACGCGGGTCAGATCGCGATTTTAAAGAAGGCCGCAGGGAAGTAGGCTGTATCAGGGGCTGAAGCCCCCACCCCTTCGATACCTTAACGCGGCCCTGAAGGGCCGCTCTTCCACGTAACATCTTTCCGCGAAATAAGCCCTGTCCGTTCTGTTGCGGCGACGAGACGCCGCCTCTGGCCGGCGGAATTCTCGCCATTCCGGTGGGTAGGGCCGGCGGAGTTACTTTCTGAAGATAACGGCTACGGCCGCCACTATCAGGGCGAAGCCTACGAAATAGTTCCAGCGGAGGGGTTGTTTTAGGTAGAGGACTGAGAAGACTGCGAATACCGTCAGGGTGATGACTTCCTGAATTGTTTTGAGCTGAGCTGCGCTGAATTCATAGGATCCGATGCGGTTTGCGGGAACCTGGAAACAGTACTCGAAAAAAGCGATCAGCCAGCTCACCAAGATGACCTTGAATAATGGGACATTGCGGAACTTCAGGTGTCCGTACCACGCGAATGTCATGAAGACGTTCGAAACGGTGAGCAGGGCGATGGTCCGCATAAGCAGCGAGTTCCTTTCTGAGATCGACTAAGGTACAACGAAACCATCTGGTCGTTTTTACGCCGTAATCGCATCCGTCCAGATGCTCTTTGTTTCGATTGCGTTTACAATTTCCAGCGGCAACCGGCCAGCGAGAATCTTTCCTGCCAATCCACAATCCGATCTCCGTCGCGGTAGTTGGTGTAGGCGTTTTCGGGCGCAACCACGCGCGCATTTACAAAGAACTTGAGCTGCAGGGAGAGCCGGTCAGGTTGCTGGGGGTAGTCGATCCAGACCTCAGCCGAGCTGACGCGGTTGCGCGCGAATTTGGATGCAGAGCGTTCGGATCGGTGCAGCAAATTCTCACCACCCATAGCGAACTTCAGGCAGCGTCGGTGGCCGCTCCGACGCTGCATCACCTGCCTGTTGCGCGCGATTTGATGAAAGCTGGAGTCGATGTGCTGATTGAGAAGCCGCTGGCGGCGACGCTGGCGGAAGCACAGGAGCTAGTTGAGCTCGCCCAGCACCACAAGCGGATCGCACAGGTGGGCCATCTCGAGCGTTTCAATCCCGCGGTCCGGGCAACGTTGCCGATCCTCACGCAGCCGATGTTCTTTGAAGTTCACAGGTTAAGTGTCTTCACGCCTCGTTCGCTGGATGTAGATGTTGTTCTCGATCTGATGATTCATGATCTGGACATCGTGCTCGCATTTTCGAAATCCGCCGTGAAGGAAGTGCGAGCGGTCGGCCTGCCAATCTTGTCGGGAAAGGTAGATATCGCGAATGTGCGCCTTGAAATGGAGTCAGGGTGCATCGCGAACTTTACGGCGAGCCGCGTTTCGACCGAGCGCGTCAGGAAATTACGATTCTTTCAGCCGCGCCAGTACGTCTCGCTGGATTACGGACGGCAAGAGGTGTTGGTATTTTCGGTCGGAGCTGACGGCGCTTCGCCAGAAAATCCGTCGGTGAATCCTCAAATCGGTGTGAGCAAGCCTGCCGTCGCGTCTGAGGAACCGCTGCACGCAGAGCTAAAGTCGTTTCTGCACGCCGTGCGAGAGCGCTCGACGCCGATCGTCCCCCTCCAGGATGGGCTGAAATCCCTGGCGCTGGCTCTCGAGATCGTGGCGGCCATCCGGGAGCACGGAAAGAAAGTCGGGCTGTCCGGCATGGCGAAAGGTCCGCATACGGGTTGAGGCTTTCCGCAGCGCGCCGGTCGTCTGACTATAGCCGAAGTCCTGTTCTGTGCCGGTTGTCGAAACCACCAAATTGTGCCGCAGATTCTTTTCTTCACGAGGCTCATTCGAGCTTCTTTTACATATGTTTACACACCGAAGTCGTTGACCAATTGTGAGGGAGCGGAATCGCCAGAAAGATGCGAAAATAAGAACTACCCGGCTGTGCACACCGCGCGATTGCATTGTCTTCCAGAGAGCTAGATGCAACGTCGAGAGTGTATTTCGTTTCTAACGACAGGCGGACGCATCTAAAGCAGCGCATGCCGATCACGCAAATCCCATTCCAAGATCCGGTTGCTCCGCCGGAGAAGCCACAGGCAGAACAGCTTGGTCTATATGACACGGCTGATTGGGAAACAGCGTATCGCGAATTGGATGCGCGTGTTCCGCACCTTCTGATCCAGCTTCAGGACGACCTGTCGCGCTCGCGGCGGAGAGAAGCGGCATGGATTTCGATCATCGCTCACTTGATCGTGTTCATTGTCTTGTGGAACCTGCCGCTGATTGAAAAAGTTGTGGGATGGCATACGGCTGTGGTTGTGCCGGTAAACACCAACCGCGACAAAGACGTTACGTTCCTCGCGTTGCCTCCGGATCTGCAGAAGCCGGCGCAGAAGCCCAACACGAACGTCAGGTCTGACAAAGACCGCATCGCCACCGCGAAGCATCCTGAGCTTGATCCCAAGGAATTGCGGAAAATGCTGGCCACGCCGCCTCCGGGCGCTCCTGGGATGAGAGGTCCAAGAACTCCGCAAGCAGCGACCGCACCGCCCCAGGCGATGCCGCAGAGCCAGCCTGCGCCGCAACAACAGCAGCAGGCGCAGCAGTCTTCGCAACGTCCACAGTTCCAAACGAACCAGAACGCGCAACTGCAGACGCCGCCGCAAGCTAATAACAATTCGTTCAGCAAATACTCCGGATCGATGACTGCCGGATCGGCGATCGCCCAAGCGACACAGCAAGCCGCGGCAAACAGGGGTGGAGGCGGCGGGCAGGAAGGCGATTTTGGATTAGGCACCGGGGCGCGAGGCCGGCAGTACGGCGCGCTCGACATTCTGAGCGATACGCAGGGCGTAGATTTTGGGCCTTATCTGCAACGCATCCTGCACGACGTCAAAGAAAACTGGTACCGCGCAATTCCTGAATCTGCTTTGATGGGCAAAAAAGGCAAGCTCGCCATCGAGTTCGCGATCACGCGCAACGGACAAGTCGCCGGGATGAAGTTGATCGCGACCTCGGGAGACGACCCGCTGGATCGCGCTGCCTGGGCGGGGATTACGGCTTCCAACCCATTTCCTCCGTTGCCGGGCGAGTTCACGGGGCCATACCTCGCTCTGCGTTTCCGCTTTTACTACAATCCCGACAAGGCTGACCTTCAGTAGGGTTTAGGGCCTTCGTTAGGGCGCGGAATCCTTCTGTTCTATCTCTAATCAAACTAATTACGCCGTCCGTGTATGCGGGGTGCCGCCGTTTGCGCGGCAAGAGGAGTTTTGCTGTGAAGATGCCGGTACTGTTTATCGGGCATGGGTCTCCGATGAACGCCATCGAAAATAATGCGTTCACTCGGGCGCTGGGAGAGTTGAGCCAACGTTTGCCTCGGCCGAAGGCTGTTTGCGTGGTGTCGGCACATTGGGTGACATCCGGGTCCCAGGTGATGGCGGCGAAACATCCACGAACCATCCATGATTTTTACGGATTTCCGCGACCGCTGTACGAGGTGCAATATCCGGCACCGGGCGCGCCGGACGAGGCCAGAAAAGTGGCGGCTGATCCGAAGATAAAAACGGACGAGGAATGGGGACTGGACCACGGGTCGTGGAGCGTTCTGCGGCACATGTATCCGAAAGCGGATGTGCCAGCGTTTCAGCTGAGCCTGGACGATCGCAAAACTTTGAAAGCGCATCTGGAACTCGGGAAGGAGATTCGGTCTCTGCGGGATCGAGGCGTCCTGGTTCTGGGAAGTGGAAACATTGTGCACAACTTGGGGCGCCTCGATTGGAACGATCCGCATGGCGCGTATGACTGGGCGAAGGAGTTCGACGCGAAGGTGAAGAATGCGGTTGATGCGCATGATGCGGAAACGCTGGCTTCCCCGCAAAAGTGGGGCGAAGGATTGTTAGCCGCTGCGCATCCCAGCATCGAACACTATTTGCCTCTGCTCTATTGCGCGGGAGCGACGGATGAGAAAGATGATGTGACATATCCGTATGAGGGCTTCGATTTCGGAAGCATCTCGATGCGGGCAGTGTTGTTTGGCGGCCTGGAAGCCGGCGCGCAGTAAAGCGTTCTATCTCATGATGAGTCCTACCTGCTACATTTTGAGCGAGTGATTCCTTCCGAAGAATACGATGAGCGCCGCGTTGTGCGCGCGGCACGCGTTGCCCAATTCGACAAAATTCATGTGCGCCTTGGGAATGTGAGGCTTGCGCTGGCCGCAACTGTTGTCGTGCTGGCATGGCTGGCGTTTGGATCTCGTCTTCTGTCTGGATGGTGGATCGCCGCGCCCATCATTGTCTTTGGCGGCATTGCGGTCTGGCACTCGAAAGTTCTCCGAGCGAAAGATCTGGCGCAGCGTGCGGTCTCATTTTATGAACGTGGGTTGGCGCGCGTTCAAGATCGTTGGGCGGGCAGTGGAGAGACCGGCGAACGATTTGCCGACCCGCATCACGTTTACTCCGCAGATCTGGACCTGTTTGGCGACGCTAGCTTGTTTCAGTTGATGTCGGTGGCCCGCACGCGAATGGGAGAAGAGACGCTGGCTGGATGGTTGCTCGCTCCGACAAACGTGGAAGAGATCCCAGATCGCCAACTTAAAATCAGAGAACTCCGGGAAGAGATCGATCTGCGCGAAGATCTCGCGGTGCTCGGAGAAGATGCAAAGGTCGGGGTGCATCCGAACGAGCTGGTCACGTGGGCCGAAGCTTGCGAACGAATGGGTCACGAATGGATGGCGTGGCTCGCGCCATGCCTGGGAGCGATGGCGGTCGCCGCGGCGGTTATATGGGCGGTCAAGGGAATGGTCACGCCCTTCGTGATTGTCGTCGTGGTCGAGGCGATCCTTACCTACTTGGTCCGCAAGAAGTTGGACGAGACACTCCATGGAACCGAGCATGCGTTTCGAGACCTGGAACTTTTATCGGCACTGATGGGGCGTTTTGAGAAGCACACGTTTCGCGGACCAGAGCTACAAGGCTTGCAACAAGAACTTCTGTCAAATGGGGAAACTGCCTCGCGAGCAATCTCGAAGCTCAGAAATCTGGTTGACTTCATCAATTCGCGGCACAACGTATTTGTTCGCATCATCGACGCTCCGTTGATGTACTCGGTGCAGGTTGCGTTTGCGGCTGAGCGTTGGCGACGGAAACATGGCGAGGCAGTCCGAAGATGGCTGGCGGTGGTTGGAGAGATGGAAGCCCTGCTTTCGCTGGCAAGCTACAGCTTCGAGCATCCGGAAGATCCCTTTCCAGAGTTCTTAGATGGAGAGGCGTCGTTCGATGCCGAAGAAATTGGGCATCCTCTTCTACCGGCGGCGGTGTGTATCCGCAACACCGTAACTATCAGCGGAGAGACGCGAATTCTGCTGGTAAGTGGTTCGAATATGTCGGGGAAGAGCACGTTGCTTCGCTCCGTGGGGATCAATGTTGTGCTGGCCATGGCGGGTGGCCCGGTGCGCGCGAAACGGCTTCGGATGACGCCTCTTCAGATCGGAGCCAGCATCCGAGTGAATGATTCACTGCAAGAAGGAAGCTCGCGGTTCTATGCCGAGATCAAACGACTGCGCGAGATCCTGGATTTTGCGGGGAAAAAACCACATCTGCTATTTCTGCTCGACGAACTGTTGCAGGGGACGAATTCCAACGACCGCCGGATCGGAAGCGAGGGCATCGTGAAGGCCTTGGTCGATCGAGGCGCGATCGGGATGGTGAGCACGCATGACCTTGCGCTTACGAACATTGGCAGCGTTCTTGGCGGTCATCTTCGAAACGTCCATTTTCAGGACGAGCTTGCTAATGGGAAGATCACATTCGACTACGCATTACGCGACGGTGTTGTGACCAAGAGCAACGGACTTGAGCTGATGCGGTCGATTGGACTGGACGTCTAGCGGGCGTTTTGCGTTTCTGTAATCTTGAGATATCTTCAGTCAGCCTTTTCCTTCCAGTTCTTCCGCGATCGCCAGCATATTGGTCACGCTATTCCAGTTTCGAGCGGTGCCTGTGACCTTCAGAAATTTCTCCACCTTCGACCAGGGCAATTTGGATTTGCCGGCTCCATTCGGAAAGTAGATATAGAGTTCTCGTCCTTTCAGATGCAATTCTTCCGGATAGGAATCGAAAGCGCTCAAGGTTGCCTCCGCTCCAGGAGCCGGCATTCCCGCCAAGAATGTAACCAGAATCTTGCCGGGTTCGAGGTCGCGCCGTTTCAAGAAAGGACTGGCGGCAATCGCTTGCCTCAGCTCGTCGGTTGTACGAAGGATGACGTCGGTACGGCAGTCGAATCTCTTCTCGATAGCATCCTTGATTCTCGAAGCCAGCTGCGGCGTATTCTTCGCTTTTGTGCGAAAGATTATGTTGCCGGTCTGAACATAACTGGAACAATCTTCGAACTTTAGAGTCTCGTAGAGGGCACGAAGGGCGTCCATCTTGATTCGGTTGTGCGGACCAACGTTGACTCCGCGCAGCATGGATATGAGGACGGGCATCTTTACTTTTTCGGGCTTACGTTTGAGGTTGATCGGTGGAGCAAGATCCTCCGATATAAGGTCGCGCCATTGTCGAGGGTTAGTGTGCCGCTCAGCGTGTTGCCCTCGACGTGAAACTTCCACTCATCGTGCCTGGGCGTATTCGCGGTGCATTTCAAGTCGGATGCTCCGCTTGCGTGTTGGCACATCAGCGCTCCCATGAACTCGGCAGCGCCGCCGACGATTTTGAAGGCATCGATCTTCAGTTGCGAGGGTGCTTGCTTGTCGGCGGAGACACGGTAGAGTGCATGCTCATCCTTACACGGAGAATCTGCCACAATGCACTTCGATTCTCCCTCCCATGAGCCTACGAACCCGGAGTCTGAGGCGGCCTGAGGACTCGCCGATAGCAGTCCGAATACAACGTAGGTTATGAGTCGCGCGCCCATTCGTTCGAGCAAGATGATAGCTCAAAAGGCAGATTTCTCCACCGGTTGGTCGCGATGGACCCGGCATGAACTCGGTTTTGGAGAGTTTTGAACAGGCTAGGGGTTCATGGAACCAAAAGAATCACTTTGACTTAAGACAATACCCTTGGAAAATCTCTACAAAGCTTCGGCTGTTCCCTCCGGCAGAGCACTATCGTTTTGTCGGAAATCGATCTTTCACGACCAATTCCGTATGCAGACTGCGCACGTGAGTCGGGGGCTTCCAGCCCAGGGAGAAGTAAATATGGCAGGACAGGTCGTTTTGTACTTTGAGGACCAGGCAGACGCGCTACGATTTGCTCTGGCCGCGGGATCAGTGATGTCGGGGGATGGAGCAAAGTTCACCACAGATCTGGTGCAGGAAACGGCGAGGATCACTCGCATTCGTCTGGATGCGGTTAACGCCGTAAGCGGGAAGAAGTCCGGCAACGGACGCGTCGCCTAGCTCTCAGTTTCCTGTTACTGGGACTCTCCCTGAATCGCTGCTGCCTCCAAGGCAGCCGGAACGACGTCGTCCGCGAAAGAAACCTGTTATCTGAGTAGAACAACTCCCCGCAAGCAGGGTCGCCGGGACGCGAGAGAAGCCACACGCGCCTGCTAGGCGGAGCCGGCATTTGTGAATGCCTCGATGGCATCACCCAACGTAGGAAACATCAAAAAAACCTGTTCGACCTTGGTGATCTCCAAAACCTTGAGCACTCGCTTGTTCACGCCTGTGAGCGCCATCCGGCGTCCTGATTTCGTGCATGAAGTGCAGGCGCTTACCAGCGATCCCAAGCCTGACGAGTCGAGATACGGCACACCAGACAAGTCAAGGATCATGGTGGGAGCGCTCTCGCGTCGGACGGCGTTGAGAAAGGAACTAACGTGCTCCATGGTCAGAGGACCACGCAGGCTCAGCACCCCGGTATCGACATGGTCGACTTCAAACGGCTCAGAAGGCATGGCGAGCGATTCTAGGCTAGATGATGAGCACGATTCAAGCTGGCGCATCGAAATGGTCAGCGCGATCGCATCGGTTCCCCTTCTTTGTAATCTTTTTGTTTTTTCTGGCCGACGCGCGCATATGCCGACCCGCCTCCAGCTAGGATGGTATCAACGGCATGTGGGGGGAAACGGATGATGAAAGAAATTGGACGTCGATCCCAACACCGGCACCACCCAAAGCAATAGTCCTGCGAAACATCCTAAAGGAACTCAAGCCCGTGTTCTGCTGAGTTCGGTTTTCGGACCGTACGCGCAAGACGACGAGTTCGGCAGCCGCTCCATCAACCCGATGGAGCTTTATCACAATCAGGTCACGCGCGCCCAAGGCAGTTTCTCGCTACGCATGTTCCACCGTTCCTGGGGGATCATGCTAATCCAGTCGAATATCTCAGCGCCTTGTACGGTACTCGACTTTCCTTCGCAGGAGGCTTTCGCTCGCGAAATCACCAGGCACCATTACGACGTCATCGGAATCTCGTCGATCATCGTGAATGTGGGAAAGGTCCGAGAAATGTGCCGGATGGCGCGCCAACTCTCGCCCGGTTCGACGATCGTCGTGGGCGGGCACGTTGCGGCGATCCCGGACATCGAGCAATTGATCGACGCCGATCATATTGTGCGTGGCGAAGGTGTGTCATGGATGCGGCGCTATCTCGGAGAAGACGAGACTGCACCCATCCGGCATCCTGCAATCGTGTCAGGGATGAAAACGCGCATTATAGGTATACGGCTTCCGGAACGCAAAGGCGCGACAGCGGCGACGATCATCCCGTCCGTCGGTTGCCCCATGGGATGCAACTTTTGCACGACCTCGGCTTTTTTCGGGGGAAAAGGGAAATTCGTCAACTTCTTCGAGACGGGCGACGAGCTGTTTGAAGTCATGAGCCGCATGGAAGAGGAACTTAAGGTTCACTCGTTTTTCGTGATGGACGAGAATTTTCTTCTCCATCGCGACCGCGCGATGGGATTGCTCGAGCGGATGAAAGCAGCGCACAAGAGCTGGACGATGTCGGTTTTTGCTTCCGCAAATGCGATCCGAAAGTATTCAATGCAGGAACTGGTGGAACTGGGTGTTTCCTGGCTATGGATGGGGTTGGAGTCACCACGGTCCAGCTACAGCAAGCTGCAAGGCACGGATACCAGGCAACTGACTCGCGAACTGCGAGAGCATGGTATCCGAGTGCAAGGCTCAACGATCATAGGACTCGAACATCACACGCCGGAAAACATCGAATCGGAGATCGAGCATGCCATCTCGCATGACACCGACTTCCATCAGTTCATGCTCTACACTCCGGTGCCCGGCACCCCGTTGTACCAGTCAATGTCGGACCAAAAACGCCTGCTGTCGGGCGTGGACTACGCCGACGTCCACGGACAATTCAAATTCAACTTTCAACACGCGGCGATTTCGCGGGACGATTCGAAACGAATCCTCGACTGGGCATTTTGGCGGGATTTCGAGTTGAATGGGCCATCGCTTTACCGCATGTCGCGAACCCTGCTCGCAGGCTGGCAACGTTACAAGGATTGGCCGGATGCGCGGGTCCGCGAACGGTTCACTCGCGAGATGTATCGCCTGAGTGGTGTCTACGGTTCAGCGCTCTGGGCGATGGAGTGGCAATTCAGGAAGGTGAATGCAGAAGTCAGTAAAAAAATCCGAGGACTGCGGCAGGAGTTTGGCCGTGAGTCGGGATTCGTTTCGCGAATGATTCCGGTGATGCTGGGGCCCGTCTTTCTGTGGACCACCCGTCAGGAGGAAAGACGGCTGGCGCGCGGGAAGACTTACGAACCGCCGACGATCGTGGAGCGACGAAATTGGAGCGTGGACCAGGTGATAGCTTAGTCGACCCTCACAGAATGATGTTGAAGATGTGATGGCGACTATCGCGCCCGCCGTGTCTCAGCCGGTGCGGCGAGCGGAAAGCAGGTCAAGGATCTCGCGAAGGCCCTGGCGGATGTGCAGGATTTCCTGAGTGCCTTGCGTCGGGAATGGAATCGCGGACTGCGTCTTGTCCGTTTTGGTCTCGGAACGCAACTGCTGGCGTGCACCCGAGATGGTAAAGCCCTGCTCATAGAGAAGCTGCTTGATGCGCAGTACGCTCTCGACGTCGCGCTTGCGGTACATGCGCTGGCCGGTGCTGCTCTTCACCGGCTTTAGTTGCGGAAACTCCGATTCCCAAAAACGGAGTACGTAAGCCGGAAGGTGACAGAGCGAGGCGACTTCTCCGATGCGGAAGTAAAGCTTGTCGGGTATCAGGACTTCGTGCCCGTGTTTGCCCGTACTTTTCTTCTTCGCCTTCATGTAGAGCCGACCAGTTGTAGCCGATGTGTGCGCTTATTTTGACACAGGTCTGGCGAGGCACAACAAAATTCCACGCGCGGTCTAAAAGAGATAACTGCTTCGGGAAGAAGATGTGGCTGGCAAAGCCGGAGTTCATTGCTGGGGGGATGGCAGCAAATCCTATTTCGCGCGTCGCTTCAGTAGGCGGCGAAAAATTGAAAAGCCCCTTAAGAGGTGCTTCCCCTAAGAGGCTCGTTGAAAATCGACGTATGCGCGAGATTTCGTCTCGCGGGCGGTTAGTGTTTCTTCTTTTTTGCCTTCTTCTTCGTTGCCATGAAGGTGCCTCCGTGAGCGATTTTCCCTTGCAAGGGGTGAACGACTTGAGCCCTTAACTTGAAAGACCAACCCTATTTGTAGTAGGCGAAGATCCTTTAACTCAAGATATTGCGGCAGCATTGCAGAAGTGTCAATAGAATTTTGTCAAACGGACAGCAAATTTCAGGATTGGACCGCCAGCAGGAGCATTTCAGCGATCGGCCGCGCTTAATGCCGAGTCGCAGACATTCGTGACCACGAAGAGAAGAGATTCTGCGGCTGCTAATATCCGATGATGCGTCGCGACCCAATCGAGCTGGAAATTTTCAAGAACCTCTACCACTCGATCGCAGAAGAGATGGGCGCCGCGCTTCGCAGAACCGCATTTTCCCCGAATATCAAGGAGCGGCGCGACTACTCCTGCGCGGTGTTCGATGGAGACGGGGAGGTGATTGCCATGGGCGATCACATGCCAGTGCATCTCGGATCGATGCCGCTCTCGGTTCGCGCCGCAATCGACGCAGGGCGCATGAATCCTGACGATGTTGTGATGCTGAATGATCCGTTTCGCGGAGGAACGCACCTTCCGGACATCACGCTGGTTGCACCGGTATATGTGCGTTCGGTACGACCTCGCGAGGCGGATAAGCCGGACTTCTACGTCGCGTCGAGGGCTCATCACGCTGACGTAGGAGGAATGTATCCAGGCTCCATGGGGCTCTGCCGCGAGATTTACCAGGAGGGCGTGAGGATACCTCCGGTGAAGCTCATACAGGGCGGCGAAATGAACCGCGATGTGCTCGCGATGCTGCTGAACAACGTGCGCACGCCGGAGGAACGCGAGGGAGATCTTGGAGCCCAGCTTGCGGCTTGTCATACTGGAGCGACTCGATTGCGCGAGGTCTGCGCGCGTTATGGGGCCGATCGGGCGCAGCGTATGGCGGCCGAGTTATTGGACTATTCGGAAGATTTGATGGGCGCGTTTGTGAAGAGTGTTCCCGCGGGCGAGTACCGGTCTGAAGATTATCTGGATGGAGATGGAATCAACGACCGTCCAGTGAAGATTGCAGTCGCCATTCGATTTGATCGGGCGCCGAAAAAGCAACGCCGTGACAACATCGCTAGCGAAGGGCAATTAGCCTATAGGGTTACGGTGAACTTCGAAGGGAGCGACCCGCAGGTTGAGGGCAGCGTCAACGCGGTTTTCGCCATCACCTATTCGGCATGCTTCTACGTATTTCGTTGCTTGCTGGCCGAAGATGTTCCGGGCACGGCGGGGCTCATGCGTCCGATTCGGGTGGTTGCGCCCGAAGGGAGTATCGTGAACGCGCGGCCTCCAGCGGCGGTTGCTGGAGGGAATGTGGAGACGTCACAGCGCATCGTGGACGTACTGCTCCGCGCACTCGCGAAGGCGATTCCAGGGCGGATTCCAGCGGCTGCTTCGGGCACGATGAACAATCTGACGATCGGAGGCATCGATCCGAGGACGGGCGAGCCGTTCACCTATTACGAGACGATTGGTGGCGGGATGGGAGCCCGGCCCGGGAAACCGGGAGTATCGGGCGTACACACGCACATGACAAATTCGCTCAACACACCCGCGGAGGCGCTGGAGCATGCGTATCCGCTGCGAGTGCGCTCCTACTCGCTGCGCAGCAATAGCGGCGGGCAAGGTTTGTTTAGCGGAGGCGAGGGAATCGTGCGGGAGATTGAAGTTCTCACCGATTGTGACGTGACCCTGTTGGCCGATCGCCGGTCGATGGGGCCGTGGGGACTCGAGGGCGGATCGGCCGGAACGCCAGGAGCAGCGTTCATCAAACGCCGTGACGGATCGATGGAAAAGATGATTGGGAAGTTCAGCACTCGCCTGCGGAAGTTCGAACAAATCAGGATCGAAACGCCCGGTGGCGGGGGCTGGGGAAAGCCCGCCGAGGAATAGTTTAGGAGCCTGTCGTTAAATGATTGTGAGGAAAACCGCATGCCTTTTGAAGTCAGCCAACATTATCTCGATGAAGCACGACGCCAACTGCGCGGACACAAAAAAATGGGGGAAAGCGCGATGGCGCAACTCAAGGACGAGGATTTCTTCGTCACCCTGGATCCGGAAACAAATTCGGTCGCAATATTGGTGAAGCACCTGGCAGGGAATATGAGATCGCGCTTCACCGATTTTCTGACCAGCGACGGCGAGAAGCCGGACAGGCAGCGCGACCGGGAATTTGAAATTACCGGTTCCACTACCCGCGCCAATGTCCTGCAATGGTGGGAAGAAGGCTGGAAATGCGTTTTCTCAGCGATCGATCCCCTTAAGCCCCAAGACGTCATGCGCGGGGTTACGATTCGCAGCGAACCGCATACCGTACTGCAAGCCATTAACCGGCAGATCGCGCATTATGCACAGCACATCGGACAGATTGTCCTACTCGCAAAGCATTTCCGATCGAATGAATGGAAGACGTTAAGCGTTCCACGCGGCAAGTCGGAAGAGTTCAATCGAATGGCGCTCGAGAAGGCCAAGAGGTGAAGCTTTATTTTCGGCGTACGGTCTTTTAGGGGCTGCGCGTTGATCAAGGCTTCACAGCGGCGGAGCTTTTGACCTCACTAGATTTCGGCCACGCGGGCGACAAAAGCTCTGTTCTCCACACGGGACCGCCCATGTACGACAAAGTTTCCGACTTTACAAACGCCGGAGCCTCGCCGCCGAGTACCCAGATGTGTGCGTCGGGTGGTTGCTTGCCCAACAAGGGTGCGACCACTCCTGCGATGCCGCCGATTTCCACCTTGATGACGTAGTGGACAGCCTCACGCTTTGAGCCTTCTAACGCGAAAGGGTCGGTTCCCGCGGAACTGATGTTGAGTTTCACGATGCGAGGTTTCGGCGTAGGCACCACCATTGATAATTTCGGGAGCAGACCTCCGGGCCGAACGTTCTTCAGTAGCGTGAGAATCAGCCCGTTCGCAAGATCCGGCGGCAACTTCATATGCTCGGTCTCGACCTTTTCCTCGCCCTTGTCATTGGTGTAACGGACGGTGACCTGTCCGGTTGAAGTGGATACAGCAATCTCACTGGCGTTCTTGAATGCCGGGCCTTTCTGGATCGAGCCGGTAAGAGATCAGCCTGAAACTATCGCGCTGCGAGAAAACTGTAGTCTCGTCCTGCAAGGAGCCATCCTTAAAATGGAAGACTAAACGGCTCGTGACCTGATTTCCGTGGGCGACCTGCGTAAGGTCCCCTGCGGCGATAGGATCTCCCTCCAACGTGCTAAGCGAGAGAAATCCGTGAATGAGGCCTTCCTTGAAGTGCACCGCAACAGTCTGTGCAGACAGAACTGCCACCAGCGAGAGATAACTGAACATCACGACGATCGCGCGTAGTCGAGTAGTCAAAGCTTTCACCTCGTTCTTCCGGCGTTGGTTCGATGCGTTCGGACGGTGCGGCGGTTTGCGTAGTTACGTCGCAACGCCGGGCTGTGCGCTTTTTGCAAACTTTTGACAACGTCGGTAAAGCGCCGGCTTTCGTGTTTTCTCCGCAACTGCCACAAGGGTTGGAATGGTTTGCGGTGCTAAAATCATACGTTTTGTGCTTGAGTAAGTTTTGGCATCGTATCCGATAGGTGGCAATCATGGCTGGAACAATGCTGGCGGTGGTCAAAGCCGGAGGCGGCGCCGGGCGCCGACGTCCGCGAGGTAAAGATTCCCTGCCTTCGGACGCACTGACGTGCTGGTCAAGGTGAAGGTGGCGTCCATTTGCGGTACTGATTTGCATATCTACAACTGGGATCGCTGGGCGCAGAACCGGATTCATCCTCCGCTCATACCCGGGCACGAGTTCTGTGGCGAAGTGGCTGCGTTCGGCGACGAAGTCACCAGCGTCAAGGAAGGCGACTTCGTTTCGGCCGAGATGCATGTGGCCTGTGGCAAATGCCTGCAATGCCGCACCGGCGAAGCCCACATCTGCCAGAAAGTGAAGATCATCGGCGTGGATGCCAATGGAGCGTTCGCCGAGTACGTGGTGATTCCGGAATCGAATATATGGAAGCTCGATCCCGCG
Source organism: uncultured Acidobacteriota bacterium (assembly GCA_963712365.1). Lineage (GTDB taxonomy): Bacteria > Acidobacteriota > Terriglobia > Terriglobales > Acidobacteriaceae > Sulfotelmatobacter. The sequence continues at coordinate 1,090,707 of CAVQHO010000010.1, read as the reverse complement.
ATTCCGACGGACTACGCTTCGATCCTTGATCCGCTCGGAAATGCAGTGCACACGGTGCTGGCGGGAGAGATTGCCGCGAAGACGGTGGCCATTACAGGATGTGGGCCGATCGGATTGTTTTCGATTGCCGTCGCGAAAGCGGTCGGTGCGACATCCGTATTTGCGATTGAAGTTAACGAGCATCGCGCTCGTGTGGCGCGCGAGATGCAAGCAGATCACGTTCTCAATCCCTCGCGGGAAGATGTCAATCACATCGTGATGGAGAAGACCGGTGGCCTTGGTGTGGACGTAGTCCTGGAGATGGCAGGCCATCCCGATTCGATTCGAACGGCTTTCGACATTGTTCGGCGTGGCGGCCGGATATCTCTTCTCGGTCTGACATCCAAACCGATCTCGGTCAATTTCTCGGAAGACATCATCTTCAAGGGACTGACGATTCAGGGTATCAACGGGCGGCGCATGTACCAGACCTGGTATCAGATGACTGCGTTGCTGAAGAGCGGCAAACTGAACTTACATCCGGTGATCACCGATCGTATCTCGATGAAGGATTTCGGGCTCGCCATGGAGCGATTGAAAACCGGAGAGGCGAGCAAGATCCTGGTGTACCCGAACGGAGTTCGTTGAGGTGCGCCGGCCGGCGCATCCGCATCCAATAAGAGCAGAGTAAATGAGTCTCGACGCTTACGTACGTTGCACGTGCATTCGCGATGGAAAGGCGAAGAAGCCCCATCCTTTCCCCGAACGGCTTATTTGGGATGAGTCGAATGCTCCGTCATTGAGCGGCGATCCCACCGACCAAGAGTGGGAAGCACACGACAGATGGGTGCAGGAAGCCTGCGAACATGAAGGACTGCTGGTATCAGAATTTCTCGGCAACATCACGCGAGTACAGCACGTACGCGAGTTTCTCCGCGGGTTGCAAGGCGATCCCGGCCCCAAATTCCCCGTTCTGTCTGAAGAGAGTGGTGTACGACGGCACTCACACTGGCGACTGGATCCCGATCAAACAGTCGCCGCCCCTACTCCGCGAAGTAACCCTCGTGCTGGGGTCGAGCGACATCCTGACCCAGGGCGAGAAGGAATTCTTCGAGAGCATGAAGCGGCTCTGCGAGGCCAGCATCGGCCACCAAGAATCCGCATATAATTTTCTGCTAGGCTGGATCCTGAAAATCATGACGATCGCAACCCGTACCAATCCGCTTTCTTATCTTACGAGCCAGCTCGATGAGCTTAGGGCGAAGGGAACGCACTTTAAGTTGCGCGTGTTGGACGACGAACAAGCGCCGTTGTGCACCTTCGACGGGAAGAAAGTCATCAATCTTGCCTCGAACAATTATCTGGGGCTGACCACGCATCCGAAGCTGCGCGAGGCGGCACTCGAGGCGACAAAAAGTACGGCGTCGGGTCAGGCGCGGTACGAACCATCGCCGGCACGATGAAAATCCACATGGATCTGGAGGAAAAGATCGCAAAGTTTAAGAACGTGGAAGCCTGCGTGGTCTTCCAGTCGGGCTTCGCCGCGAATGCGGGAACGGTTTCCGCGGTGCTTGGAAAGGATGATTTCATTGTTTCTGATGCCCTCAATCACGCATCGATTATCGATGGGGCGCGGCTTTCGAAGGCGAAAATTCTGGTCTACCGCCACAAGGATGTTGCTCACGCCGAAGAGCAGTTGGCCAGCGTGAAAGATCAGCCGGGGAAAAAGTTGCTGATCACCGACGGCGTGTTTTCGATGGATGGTGACATCGGCCCGTTACCTGGTCTGTGCGATCTTGCCGAAAAGTATGGCGCAATCATGATGGTCGATGACGCGCATTCTTCTGGAGTCCTCGGAAAAAATGGACGCGGCACAATCGATCATTTCTCTGTGCATGGCAGAGTCGACATTCAGGTCGGCACTCTTTCAAAGGCAATTGGAGCCCTCGGCGGATACGTCTGCGGTACTCGGGACTTGATCGACTTTCTCTACCACCGGGCGAGACCGTTCCTGTTCTCGACTTCCCATCCGCCGTCGGTTGCGGCGACGTGCATCGCGGCGTTCGACGTTTTGGAAAATGAACCGGAACGCATAGAAAAACTTTGGGAGAACACACGGTTCTGGAAAAAAGAACTTGGTTTGCTGGGATTTGATATCGGTGGCAAGGCGACGCCAGCCAGCGAAACTCCAATCACCCCGATCATCATTGGTGAAGGAAAGCTTACGATGGATTTCTCGCGCGAACTCTTCAAAGAGGGCGTGCTGGGTACCGGTATTGCGTTTCCAACCGTGCCGGAAGGCAAAGCGCGCATTCGCACGATCATGACGGCGACGCACACGCAAAGTGAATTGGAGCAGGCTCTTGAAGTCCTTAAGAAAGTCGGCAAGCAGATGAAGGTGCTGGCGAGCTAAGTCCTACGAACGCATATCACTTCGAATCAAACATTGGCCGCGCCATTTCCTCTGCTGATTCCGTTTCCGGATGCTCTGCTTTGAATCGCATGGCTGCTGTGATACGCGTCCTGCCGCTCGGATGATCAAAGAAAAGGAATTCCTCAACCGGGCCCGGTTCCATTTTCCGATATTCCCCAAGCAATAAATCAATATTGGCTTCGCCGTCGGGCTGACGTGCCGCATTCAGTCCATACATGTCGGCCTCGAACTCCATGGTGCGAGTTATCGTGTTGCCCACCGGCGTGGTGACGAAGAAAAATACAGACAGCACGATGACTGCAACGGGCAAAACCGCTACGTCGGATATGCTACTCACGTCCCAATCATCCCCATAGCGCTCGAGAAGGAATTTCAGTCCCCAGTTCAGAAACGCGAATCCGATCACGAGAACAACACCCTCCATCACGAATCCTTTGTAAGCGTGGTTGAGCACGTAGTGTCCCATCTCGTGACCCATGGTGGTCTCGATCTCGGGGAGCGTGCAGCGTTTCAGCAGGTTGTCATTGAGAGAGATCCGTTCGGTGCCGGCAAATCCGCTGACGTTTGCGCTGACTCGATTCGACTGGCGCGACGCATCGAATTCGTAAACATCGGTCGCAGGAATTCCATTCGCTCGGGCCATGCTTAGGATTGGGTTTTTGATACGGGGATCTTGCACCGTGGTGTACTTGTTGAATAGTGGGGAAATATAGACAGGTGCGATAAGCACGACGAAGGCAAGGAAGACTAGCATCACCGCAGCGCCCCAGACCCACCAATTTCGCTGAAGTCTTCGCACGACGCCAAACAGCGGGATCATCAGGATGGAGCCAAGCACCAGAAGCACCGCGAGCCCGATGAGTTGATCGCGGAACCAGTCGCCGAAGCTCATATTGGAGAGCGCATATTTGTGTTCACGGAAATAGCCTTCGTAGGCGGTCAGCGGAAAGTTGATGATCGAAATAACGATGATGAATTGAATCCAGTAGATAGCCGTTTGAAGCGCCCGAAATCGCGTCACTCGTTGGGCCAGATTGCGCATACCCGCGGAAAGGCGGAAGCGCAGCAGCAGCCACATGATAAAGATGGTCACAACGAAGTCCCAGAATTGAAGCCAGTACCCGCCCTCGAAGTACGCATTGGAGCGCTGTCGCTGCGCGGCAGGCATTTTGGCGAGATAAGTATTCACCGCAGCGTTCACATCGAACGCTGGCGCTGTCTGGACCGCTGTAGAGGTCGGAGCGTTTGTCTGTGCCCACGAGGTGGCCGACAGGAAACTCCAAAAAATGAAAAGAGCGCACATCCCACGAACGACAGGCTGCATGGTTCCTCCCGTGTTCAACTTTCGCGATATACGAACTTTCCGCCTACGATTGTCGCAATGACCTTACCGGTGAACTGCCATCCATCGAAAGGAGTGTTGTGCGACAGTGAATGCGATTTGGTGGTGTCAAAGGTCCAGCGCTTTTTAGGATCGAAGATCGTCACATCAGCGAAGCTACCGCGTGCCAACGAGCCACGGTGTGGCAGATCGAATACTGACGCTGGACCCGTGGTAAAAAGCTCGACGATGCGCGTGAGGGGAATCTTGTGCTCGCGATGCAGGTGGGTAATGGCTAGCGCCAGCGCTGTTTCGAGGCCGGTAATCCCGAAGCTTGCGCGTTCAAACTCCACCTGCTTCTCATGCGCGGCATGAGGTGCGTGATCGGTGGCAATGGCATCCACGGTGCCGTCGGCGAGCGCGGCGAGGATAGCCTCGCGATCGGCGGCCGAGCGCAACGGGGGGTTCATCTTGAAGTTAGTGTCATATTCCCCAACGTTCTCGTCGATGAGCACGAAATGATGCGGGGTGACTTCGCAGGTCACACGCGCCTTGGCGCGCTTGCCACGACGCACGGCTTTGAGAGCGTCGGAGGTCGAGATGTGCGCCACATGGAGTCGAGACTCGGGGATCTGTTGGGCGAGGGTCACGTCGCGATCTACGACGGTTGCCTCTGCCGATGCCGGCATCGCACGCAGGCCGAGCCGGAAACTCGTTGGTCCGGCATTCATCGAGCAATTCTCGGTGACGCGGGTGTCCTCGGCGTGCTGAACGACAGGAAAATTCAATTCGGCGCCGAGGCGCAGAGCCATACGCATAACTTCGTCGTCGAGGATGGGCTTGCCATCATCAGTTACGGCTACGGCCCCAGCATGCTGCAGCGCGGCAAAATCGGTGAGCGCGCCCCCGAGACTGCCGCACGTCGCTGCCGCAATTGGAAAAACATTCACGACAGCTGCTCTATCGGGATGGCGAATCCACGCTACCCAGTCCGCAGTGTCAACGACGGGCGCGGTGTTGGGCATGGTGCAAACCGAAGTGAATCCTCCGGCTGCGGCGGACGCGGTGCCTGTCGCGACGGTCTCTTTGTGGCTCTGTCCAGGCTCGCGAAGATGAACGTGAAGATCGATGAATCCGGGCGCAACTATCAGCCCGCGAGCGTCAAATTGTTCGTCGGCAGATCCACGAACTTTGTTGGGGAGAGCAACTTCGGCAACGCGTCCATCGCGCAGCAAAACGTCCATCGGGGCATTGATCTTAGCGGCGGGATCAATGAGATGGCCGCCCTTGATCAGGACGCTTTTCTGCTCGCCCTTACTCATTACGGCACCACGCTGCGTGCTTAAATTCGTTGGTTGTATGGGAATGACAGAGCATGAAAGTCATTTCGCTTTCCCTAGGGCTCGGGCCAGGATCGCCATTCTCGTGGGTACTCCATTGTGAACTTCCTCAACGATGACCGATTGGGGCCCATCCGCCACTTCGGCCGTCAATTCCAGGCCCCGAATGATGGGGCCGGGATGCATTACGATGGCATCCCGCTTTGCCAGCTTCAGGCGAGCCGTCGTCATTTGATATCGGGCGATGTAGTCCTGAAGGCGGATCTTTTGTCCAGCTAAGCGCTCCGACTGCACACGCAGAAGCATGATCACATCCGTTCCCCTCAGTGCGTCTTCAATATGACGAGTTACTCGCAAGCCAGGCACCAGAGTGGCGGCTACATCAGGAACAAATTCGGGCGGACCGCACAGAGTCAGCTTCACTCCCAAGCGCGTCAAGAGATGGCAAGCACTTCGAGCGACGCGGCTGTGGAAGATGTCGCCGATGATTGTCGCCTGCAAACCGTTCAGTGATTTCTTGTGTTTCAGAATCGTGACGGCATCGAGCAGTGCTTGCGAGGGATGCTCGTGCATTCCATCGCCGGCGTTGATGACCGGGATATCGAGATGGCGGGCCATCAGGTGTGGCGCTCCTGCCGAAGGGTGGCGCATCACGATGCAGTCGGCACCCACCGCCCGAAGAGTGTAGCCAGTATCGAGGACCGACTCTCCTTTTTCGATGCTGGATCCGGAGGACTGAACGAGAACCGTCATGGCCCCGAGTGACTTTGCGGCGACTTCGAATGAGGTACGAGTGCGTGTCGAGGCCTCGTAAAACAAAAGAAAAATCCGCTTTCCGCGCAAAAGCGGGGCCGGCTTTTGCGGATTCATCCGGCGGGCCAGTTTGAGCAGGCCGAGGATATCCTTTGTCTCGAGATGTTCAATCCCGAGTAGTGAACCGCGAGTGGGCTGATTCATCGGAAAAAGTGCAAACGGTGCATCATACGCGGACGGCGGAAATTGCCGCAAGGGTCCTGGTCACGCTGATCGAATGTCAGGGCTGGCGGCGTTTGAAGATCGACCCGGCAACCGTGCCGCCAAGTCCTCCGAGGACGATTGATGCGAAGAGCGCGAAGATGATTCCCATCAGCATCAACATCTCAAGACCGTCGGGTGTTTTGAAACGGTCAAAAATTGCGAGCACCTGGGGATCGGTCGTCTGCGACGCTGCTTGCTGAACTCTCGATAACAATTCCGCTCGAAGCTCTCCACCTTTATGGGTGATAAGAAGAAGCGAGGTCTCGAGAATTGCGGACATGGCGAACCATAGGAGCCCGCCCAGTGATCCAAGCGCCGCACCAGTTCTGGCCCTGATGTTGGCTTCGCGGCGTACCTGACGATAGAAAAGGACCGCGAGAAAGCCGACGCAGAACATTGCGACGAAAGGATTGAGCCCAAGGTACATCAACAGCGATGCCACCACCGCTGCCAAGGCACATGGCTTCAACGCCTGTGACCACTGCATCGGCAGAGCCAGGACGGGAACAGTTTGCGATGCGGGGAGGTCTACGCGATCGTTGGGAGCAGCGATGGCTTCCGCGAAAGTACCGAGAGCGGGTTCCGGCTCTGGAAGGAGCACACGAATCTGGGGAGCGGAGCAGTGAGGGCAAAAGGGCCTGCCTTCTTCTACCGCCTGGCCGCACTTATAACAGGGTTGCTCCATCGCTACCGGGGACGAGATCGAGAGGGCACGCCTGAAATTAACGCAGAGCGAGGGTGAGAAGCAAGGCGCGCTGCAGCAATACGCCTTCCACCGGTCGCTGCAGGTGGCTAGATCTCGCCCTTCTTGCCTCGCGTGTGCACGTAAACGAGGGCAAAGGTAGTCTCCTTATTCGAGTCGGAAGGATCAACAGCGACCACGCGCTGGTTGTCTTCAGTCCCGACTTTCAGCTCCGTTACTGGGCCCGATTTTTGATCGCACTTAAGTTCTTTGCTCTTGCCTGCATCCTTGTCGTCATCGTCATGCATGTCGACGTCGCCGCCGTGCTTGTCGGAGTGGCATTCCAGAACTTTGCCATATCTCTTTAGCTTGTCGCGATAGAAGTCGAGGATTTTCGATGGAGAATCACTTGAAACGTAGCTGGCCACAAGCAGCTTCATGCCGAAGGCTTCGGTCAGGATACTGAGATTGGCCTGGTTCTTGTTGTTGTCGTCACCGGCCTTTGGGCGCGCGCCTGGATAAAGCGGTACGCCGATCATTTTCGCATCCGCGTCAGCGCCGATGTGCATGTCACCGACCGGGCTCTCGATGTCTATTTTCTTGTCGTGCGAGTCCGAGTTTTGGCAAAACAGAGGCATGGTCAACGCAGTCGTAAATACAAGCGAGAGTGCCAGGGGGCGAAACATAAAAATCCTCCTATCGACGTGGCCCTAGATGTCGGCGTCTTTGCCGTGAGTGCGAACATAGACCAGTGAAAAGCTGGAACCTTCTCCTTCTGGCTCGACCGCAACGAGATGCTGATTCTCTTTCGTGCCTACTTTGAGTTCAATGTTGACGCCCTTTGCACCTTCACACGTTAATTCGTGCGAGGAATCGTGATCTTTTATGTCTGAGTCAACATCGAGGTGAGTGGTGTGGCAGACGAGGACGTTCCCGTACTTTTTCAGTTGATCTTTGTAGTAGGCGACAACTTTTTCGGGCGCGTCGCTCGACTCATACTGCAGCGCAACGACTTTCAATCCATAACCGAAGCCTGAGATATTCACGTTGGCACTTTTGTCATCGCCGTTGGAGTCTTTGTCTTTCGGCTTGGCGCCAGGATAAATCGGAATGCCTACTTCCTCCGGATCTGGCGCTTTACGCACGTGAATACCGCCCACGGGAGTTTTAATGTCAACTTGTTTCTCTTCGCCGTTCTGTCCCTTCTTAACATTCAAACTGCACGCAGGTAGGAAGAACAAAGCCGCCGCGGCTAGCACTAAACCGCAGACCGGTGCCGAGGATTTAATTGTGTGCATGGGACGTTCCTCCTTTGGCGAGTTGAGCAGGGCGCTGCAGCCCGGCTCCACGATCCGCAATATTCGGAATAGTGACTGGCAGATGTCCTTGAATCGGGATCTCACCGAACAGCGCCTTGACCGCGGCCACTTCAGAGACCGTTGCATTGGAGAACGTACACATATAGTTTTCGACCTTCGGAAAATCGCTGGCCAGGTACGGATTTCCCATCGCTACCACCGCCGTCTTTGGAGCCGCGTGTTCCAGTAGTTGTTGCAAGAGCGTGCCGGTAGCATCCGCCATCGCAACTGAGTTCCCCATTTTGCCTGCTGACGGGATTACATAGATCGCTGCTATCACCACCTGTGCTTCGTCCACAGCTCGTAAGACTTCGTCGGTCATTCCGGCGGCGATTCGCGGATCCACGTAGATCACGCGTGCGTCTGGTATGCGAGCGCGAAACTCGCGCCCAAAGGCACGCCCCGATTCTGATCGCACGTCGTCGGAGAAGAGCACAGCCAACGTCTGGTTGTGGGTCTCCTCTTTGGTCATATACGGCAGCCCGGCCTTGGGGGTTCCCTTGAATTTCAAAGGAAGAACTTTGCCGTTGTCGCGGACCAGGGTGATCGCGGAATCGGCGACATGCTGTCCGATCGCCATGTTTTCGGGCTTGCCCACGGAATTTGAGAGTGTCTCCAAATCGACCGCGCGGACATCGTTGAGCCCAAGCGCGGCTTTTGTTTTGAGTATTTTAAGGACTGAGCGATCCAACCGCTCAGCTGAAATCTCGCCCGACAAAACAGCTTTCACCATCGACCGGAAGGAGGCGGGCAAGTCGGCCGGAATGATCAGCAGGTCATTTCCGGCTTTGAAGGCTTCAACCGCCGCGCGGCCAATATCGTTCGCGAAGAGGTGAGTCAGCCCCGCCATATCGAGAGCGTCGGTGACGATGATTCCGCTGAAGCCGAGCTGCTTTTCGAGGAGGTCGGTGACGACGTTCGAAGAGATGGTCGCGACGTGGTTGGGATCCGGGTCGAGCGCTGGAACCGTCATGTGCCCCACCATCACCGAATCGACTCCGGCGCTGATCGCCTGCCGGAAGGGCGGGAGTTCAATCGATTCGAGGTGAGCTCGATCGACGCTCACGCTAGCCACACCCAAGTGAGAGTCAGTTGCGGTATCGCCGTGGCCAGGGAAATGCTTCACCGTAGTCAGCATTCCGCCCTCGTGGGCGCCCTTGATGTACGCGGAAATGAGATCGCCGACCTGCTTCGGATCTTCTCCGAATGAACGCGTATTGATGATGGGATTGGCAGGATTCGAATTCACGTCTGCATCAGGAAAGAAATTCCAATGCACGCCGATAGCGCGCGACTCTTCGGCAGTGATGCGACCGAAGTCCTGCGCATCCTTTGCATTCCCATCAGCGCCGAACGCCATCGCATGCGGAAAGTTTGTCGCCCCCATAAGGCGAATAGAGACGCCGCGCTCGAAGTCGGCCGCGAAGATCAAAGGCAGCTTCGATTCTTTTTGCAGGCGGTTCAGGAGTTCCGCCGCCTCGTAGGGCTCGCTTCGCAAAAGAAATGGACCGTCTACGTGCACCGTCATCGCGAACGAGCCCACGTTGTACGTTTTCATGGCGTCGAGAAGCTGCAGATACTCGGGGCTTTCGACATTTAGAAAACTAGCCCGGCACCAGACCATGAAGAGCTGACCAACTTTCTCTTCCACCGTCATCTTGCTTAAAGTTTTCTCCGCCCATTTGTCGGCCTTGCGATCCCTATGAACAGGGAGAGGCTGGTACTTATCCTTGGCGAAAACAGGCAAGGCGAGGCTAGAGAAAAGCAATAACAGACTAAGTGTTTTCTGCATGCAGGAACGATAGCAGAAGGAAAGGGGCTTAGGACCCGCGTGCGGCGAAGAGGCGAAGCTTGTAGTCGAGAATATTGCTATTTGCGGCGGGATTTGTCGGAAATTTTCCGTTTACCGCAGAGGATGAAAAAAGGAGCTTCTACTCTCTCCCCACTTCTAATTTATATCGCATTGGGGGGCTTGCGGCAAGCCACAGGCATTGCCGCATAATCGCCGACGAAGCGAGGACTTACGAAGATTGGAGTCAAAAATGAGTGTGTTGCTGTCGACGTGTTATCCGCACGCCGGAGTTGATTTGCTGGTGTTTCAAGCGGTGCGATTGCGGGAACTGGCGGAGCTGGTCCGTGTCGTCGTGGCCCGGACCCTAACCGGAGGGTGCCAATGAGCGAGCATGCTGTGGTGATCGCCGGTGGAGGACCCACAGGCCTGATGTTAGCGGGCGAGTTGGCGTTGGCGAAGGTCGATGTCGCCATTGTCGAACGCCGTCCCAACCAGGACCTCATCGGCTCGCGCGCGGGTGGTTTGCACTCACGCACGATCGAGGTTCTCGATCAGCGCGGAATCGCGGACCGGTTCATATCGCAGGGAAAGGTGGCCCAGGTTGCTGGGTTCGCGTGGATCCGTCTGGACATCGGCGACTTTCCCACGCGGCACAACTACGGGCTCGCCCTGAGCCAGAACCACATCGAACGCATACTCGCCGATTGGATTGACGAGCTGTCGGTGCCAATCTATCGCGGACGAGAGATTACGGGGTTCTCCCAGGACGATACCGGCGTCGATGTGAACCTGTCCGACGGCCAGTCCGTTCGCGCCGAATATCTCGTCGGCTGCGATGGCGGACGCAGTCTGATTCGTAAAACGGCCGGCATCGAGTTCCCCGGCTGGGATCCAACAACCAGCAACCTGATCGCCGAGGTCGAGTTGGCCGAGGAGCCTCAATGGGGCTTGCGCCGCGACGCCGCCGGCATCCACTCTTTAAGCAGAATGGAGAATGGAGGGCTAGTTCGCGTCCTGCTGACCGAACACCGCCTCGGCCGGACCGGGGAACCCACCCTGCAGGATCTCGGCGAGGAACTCATCGCCGCATACGGAAGCGACTACGGGGTCCACAGTCCCAATTGGATTTCGAGATTTACCGACATGACTCGCCAGGCAGCTTCGTATCGCAAAGGGCGCGTACTGCTGGCCGGAGACGCCGCACACGTGCATTACCCCACGGGCGGACAAGGCCTCAACATCGGTGTTCAGGATGCAGTGAACCTGGGGTGGAAGCTGGCCCAGGTAATTAAGGAAACGTCGCCGGACAGCCTCCTCGATACCTACCATGCCGAGCGCCATTCGGTCGCCGCACGCGTGCTCCGCAACACAATGGCGCAAGTCGCGCTGCTTCGCCCGGATGAACGCACAAATGCCTTGCGCGACATCGTTGCTGAACTCCTCAGCATGGACGATCCGCGCACGCGGTTGGCCGCGGAGATGTCTGGTCTGGGTGTTCGCTACGACTTGGGCGAGGGACATCCGCTGCTCGGTCGCCGTATGCCCGATCTCGACCTGGTTACAGACGACGGTCCGTTGCGTGTCTTTACCCTGCTGCACGATGCCCGTCCGGTCGTACTCAACCTGAACAAGCCCGGCAGCCTCGACATCACTGCGTGGGGGGACCGGGTTCAATTGATCGACGCCGAGTACGTTGGGGTTTGGAAGCTCCCGGATCTTGGCACGGTCTCGGCTCCCACTGCCGTGTTGATTCGGCCCGACGGATACGTAGCCTGGGTGGGTGAACAATCCTCGGATGGCCTGCATGCGGCGTTGACTACATGGTTCGGCCCGCCCGGTGCGGCGTAACCCAATTGTTCGGACTCCTTAGTGAGGCCTGGCCGGAGCGTCAGTACGAGCCGCCGAAATCGCATTGAGCGCTTCGAGCTGGATCGCTTCGTCGTCACCAAATCCCTTGAGCCAGATGACGTCCGGTTCGCGGCGAAACCATGTCATCTGCCGCTTGGCGTAATTGCGGTGTCCTTGCTGCGATGATTGCAAGGCCTGCCCCTCACTTATTTCTCCGCGCAAGAATTGCGCGGCCTGTTTGTATCCAAGCGACGCCAGAGGCCGGGCGTCCGTCCCATACTTTTCGATTAGTCCGCGCGTCTCCTCGATGAGTCCCGAGTCAAACATCTGCTGGGCGCGATGGTTGATGCGGTCATAAAGCGCAGTCCGATCAGGATCAAGGCCCAAACGCAGAATCCGGAATCCCTGAAGCGGATCGCGTCCTTTCTGCCACAGGTCCGACATCTTTGTGCGTGAACTCAGGCAAACCTCGACAGCGCGGACCAGTTTGGGCAAGTCGTGGGGATGAACGTTCTGAGCAGTCGTCTTATCCAGCTGCTGCAATATGCGGTGCAGATGGTCGGAACCGCGGCGTTCTGCGATCTCGCGAAGTCTTTGGCGCAACTCCTCGGAACGTTCCGGCCCTGGAAATAGGCCGTCCAGTAGAGCGCGCAAGTAAAGCCCGGTCCCCCCGACAACAATGGGCAAATGATTGCGATTGCTGATCTCCCTCAGCATAACTCGCGCTTGGCGTGCATACGCGCCCGCAGTAACGGGTTGCGCGGGATCAACGAAATCAAGAAGGTGATGAGTTGCCTGTGCCCGCTCGACTGGACTCGGCTTTGCTGTGCCTATGTTGAAGTCGCGGTACATTGCCACAGAGTCGCAATTAACGATTTCCCCTTCGAAACGTTTGGCAGCTGCCAGCGACAAAGCCGTCTTGCCGCTGGCTGTGGGACCGAGAATGACAAGGAGCAGGGGTTCGGACTCAGCCGAGCTTCCGGCGTGCAAGCTCACGTTCAGCGGATGCTCCAATTGATGTAGTGCCAGTAGCGAATCAGCGTGAGGATCAACAAGAGCGTTGCAATCAAGAGAAGACCCGTCGTCTCCGAGGCATATACAGCGTGACGCTGATGGAGCTTCCCCGAGTCCTTCTCTGGTTTTGAGGGAGACACACCGACATTGTAGTCCTGCCACCTAGGGGATCGAAGGGCTGAGATCGGTCCATCGCCGATGCTAAACTACGCGTCGTCCATGGCTGTTCCTCCAAATCAAGCCAAGATCGCGAAGTTCGGGGTGTATGAGGTCGATCTCGTCGCGGGAGAGCTGCGCAAGAGCGGTGTGAAGTTGCGTTTGCAGGGACAGCCGTTTCAGGTTTTGACTTTCTTATTGGAGCGCGCAGGAGAGGTCGTCACGCGCGAAGAATTGCAGCAGAGGCTTTGGCCGTCGGATACGTTCGTTGACTTTGACCACAGCCTGAACACGGCAATCAATAAGGTGCGCGAGGCGCTCGGGGATTCCGCGTCCAATCCTAGGTATGTGGAAACGCTGGCGCGACGTGGCTACCGTTTCATTGCTCCCGTCCGAAATGAGCAGCCTGTGGTTATGGCGGCGCCCGAACCGCCGCAGAGTCCAATACTCGAGAAGCCCTCACCGACTGGGAAGAGGCTCCACCCCGAACTCGAAGTCCCGATACCGAGCCGCACTCTGACCCGGACTCTCTTCGCCCTCACGCAAGTCATGTATCTCTCTTTCTATTTGGCGGCTCTGTTTCATCTGCACTCGATCGAAGGCATTGCTGATTCGTTTCTGCCTCCGTGGGCGTCGGTGGCATTGGAGGCGGCTGTGTTTGTCACCGCCGGAGTGGGGATCCCCTTGCGGCTGTATCTCATTTCAGGCATCGGTTTTGACTATCAACGGCTGGGAGAGAAGTTTCGCCAACTCTTCCCTTTTGTCTTGGGATTGGACCAACTCTGGGCTGTCGCCCCTTTCTTGCTGATGCAGAAAATTGGTTTGGGGGCGGCGTTCGCAGTCAGCGCCGCGTTACTGTATCTGCCGTTTTCCGAACGAACGTTGATCCGCATGGCCTATGTCGAACCAGTGGGGGAGTAATTTCGGTGGAACCGGTCTCACGCTTTTGCCGTAATCACGTCTAACAGGCGGATGTGAAGGTGTGTCTACCCGCCGGAGGATCTCATGAAACGATCTCGAATGAATCACTTGGGTCTGGTTCTGCTGACGTTTGCGGCGGCTGCTTTGCCTGCCCGTGCCGATGAATGGACAAAAACATATACGGTCAGCGGGAAAGCCGACCTTCGCGTCGAAACCTCGGATGCCAACATTCGTGTTACCACCTGGGATCAGAACACTATCGAAGCGAAAGTCATCACGACGCGCTACAAGATCGGCGAGGACGGCATTCGCGTGGAAGAGCGGCAGAACGGAGATTCTGTAGAAATCAACGTGCGATATCCGCACCATAATTTCAACGTCGAATGGCGTTCGCACAGGGTCGATGTGCTGATCCAAATGCCGCGCGAAGGAAACGTCAACCTCCGTACCGGCGACGGCAAGATTGAAGTGGAAGGCTTGAAGGGCGCCATGGATTTGCACACCGGCGACGGCTCGGAGCGAGTGGACAGAATCGACGGGAAGCTTCATGCCACGACTGGCGACGGCCATATCGAGGCGAATGGGCGCTTTGACGAACTGGAAGTGAAGACCGGCGATGGTCGCGTAGATGTTCGCGCGGGCGCAGGCTCGTCTCTTGCGGCGGGTTGGAGACTCGAAACCGGAGATGGCAGCGTATCTCTGGAAGTCCCGGGAGATTTGGCAGCGGACGTTGACCTGCGAACCAGTGATGGGCATATCGATCTCGAAATGCCCGTGACAACTTCTGGCAATCTTCGGCAAAACGAGATCCATGGGAAGATCAACGGCGGAGGCAGCCCGCTTACCATTCGTACCGGCGATGGTTCAATACATCTCCGGAAAAGCTGATCTCTTCAGACCGACCTGACTGCGAGTAACTTAGCTGAGTTAGAAAATTCCGCCGCTGGTACGTGTGTCCGTCACGGCTTATAGTCTTGGGTCCCGCACTTTTAACTTCTATTCAAGAGGTCAAGATGGCACTCCTTCGACGTTACCTGTTCGCGCTGGCGATCGCATGCCTCCCACTCCTGGTGCACGCTCAGCAATCGAACTCGCCCAAGCATGTTCCCGCGCTCGATGTGACATCGATGGATCGCAATGCCGATCCATGCGTCGACTTTTTCACATACTCATGCGGAGGTTGGATCAAGAACAACCCCATTCCTGCCGACCAATCTTCCTGGGACACTTACTCAAAGATGCAAGACGAGAATCTGGCGCGCCTGCGAAGCATTCTGGAAGAAGCATCGGCCCAGACCTCAAGCAAAAATGCAGTCAATCAAAAGATCGGTGACTACTACGCCTCCTGCATGGACGAGAAAGCCATCGACGGCAAGGGCGCGGAACCCCTCAAGCCGGGCTTGGAGCGGATCGCGAAACTCAATTCGAAATCGGATCTTGCCGATGTCGCGGCATCGATGATTCATACCAACGTGCTTTTCCGCTTCGACTCGATCCAGGATTTCCGCGACGCTAACCAGGTGATTGCCGATGCGGACCAAGGTGGACTTGGCCTGCCGGATCGTGATTACTATCTCAAAGAAGACGCTAAGTCGGAGGAACTGCGCAAGGCCTACGTTGCTCACGTGCAAAAGATGTTCACGCTTCTGGGCGACAGCTCCGATACCGCGGCAACCGAAGCCCAAACGGTGATGCGGATCGAGACAGCATTGGCCAAGGGATCCATGACACGGGTAGAGCGTCGCGATCCCAAGTCTCTCGATCACAAGCTAACCAGCGCCGACCTCGAGAAACTGTCTCCGGAATTCGGATGGCACAGTTATTTCGCGAAGGTGGGCATTCCATCGCTGGCCAGCCTGAATGTTGCAGTTCCGAATTACTTCAAGACAATGAACGAAGAAATCGCCAAAGAGAATCTGGACGATTGGAAGATTTATCTGCGTTGGCATCTTGTGCATGCCGATGCACCTTTCCTCGCGTCTCCATTCCTCAATGAAAACTTTGCCTTCTATGGCAAGACGCTTCGCGGGCAGGAGGAATTGCAGGCTCGCTGGAAGCGCTGCACCGAAGGAGTGGACGACGACCTGGGGGAGGCCCTGGGCCAGGCATACGTTCAGAAATATTTCGGCCCGCAATCCAAGCAGCGGGCTTTAAAGATGGTGACCGAGATCGAAGCCGCGATGCAGCAGGACATCAACGGCTTGCCCTGGATGTCCCCCGCGACCAAGCAGCAGGCGATCGTCAAACTTCATGGGATGGCCAACAAGATCGGCTATCCCGACAAGTGGCGTGACTACAGCAAGCTCGAAATTGTTCGCGGGGATGAGTTGGGGAATGTGGAACGCGCGCGAGTGTTCGAATTCAACCGCCAACTGGCGAAAATCGGAAAACCCGTGGACCGCGGCGAATGGGACATGACTCCTCCCACGGTGAATGCCTACTACAACCCGCAGATGAACGACATCAATTTTCCGGCGGGAGTTCTCCAGCCTCCAGCGTTCGATCCGGACTCGGATGCCGCGCCAAACTACGGCGATACCGGCGGTACCATTGGCCACGAATTGACGCATGGATTCGATGACGAAGGCCGCCAGTTCGACGCCCAGGGCAATCTCAGGGATTGGTGGACTGAGGACGATGGAAAGGAATTTGTGAAACGCGCCAGCTGCATCTCGGACCAATATTCCGGGTACACCATCATTGACGACATCAAGATCAACGGCAAATTGACCCTGGGTGAGGACGTTGCCGACCTCGGTGGACTGATGCTCGCCTATATGGCATGGCAAGCGGACACTAAGAACCAAAAGCTGTCGCCAATTGACGGACTTACTCCCGAGCAGCGTTTCTTCGTCGGCTACGGCCAGAGCTGGTGCGGACAGTCCCGCGACGAAACCAAGAGATTACGCGCCACGGTTGATCCGCACTCTCCTGAGAAGTACCGCACCAACGGAGTCGTTTCGAATATGCCGCAATTTCAGGAAGCGTTTCACTGCAAGGCGGGCTCGCCCATGGTGAACCAGAACCGCTGCCGCGTCTGGTAAGCGGACTGGCTCGTATCTCAGGTCACCCGCGTATTTGCCAGGCCAAGCGCCTTACCGGGCCAGAACATTACGCGTTCGAAGGAGCAGCTCAGGGAAGAAGGCCGAGTTCTTTGCCGAGTTGCACGGCTTGGGTGCGCCGCTTAGCGCCCAACTTGTCGAACACCCGGCTGGAATGGGTCTTGACCGTGTTCTCGCTGACGTACAGTTTCTCGGCGATCTCGCGATTGCTCATGCCTTGGGCGATCAGTTCGAGGATCTCGAATTCGCGCCGGGTGATGCCCAGATGCTCCCGCCGTTTCTCGTCGGGGATGAAAGTCTGGCTGGCCGGAACCTGAACCTGAACCTGTACCTCTTGAACGACAATCTTCTGGGGCCTGGTCAGCCTGAGTCCGAGCCAGATGCCAAGAGCTGCGAAGGTTGCGGCAATCAGCCCACCATAGATCTCGAACGAATGTTCAATGACCAGAAATCGATATTGGGTCCACTGCAGCGCAGCAATCAAAGCGCCGCCAAGCACACCGTATAGCAGAACGTGCCGCTTCATAGCCCCCGGAAGACGTGCTATGGAATTATCTCATTGAGAATGACGACCGGAGTCCAGACGATGCGGTTGCACATTGCCGTCCGAAGTATTCGGCATTTCTTGCGCCTCTTGCCCTTTGGCACATTACGCGTTCAAATTGTGTTTGTACCCATGCCAATGGCCGGACCCGCCATCGGAGCGCCAGGAGCAGCGTGAGACTCGTCTATTATTCTCTCGCCAACTTCCCCGAGGATAGTCGCGAACGCCAGTGGATCCAAAGCATCCGCAGCCTGCGCATCTACAACCAGTCGGTTCCGGTGTGGTTGCTGCTGTTTAACGGCGCTAGCGACGAGCTAATGCGCGAGGCCGAACGATGGAATGTCCACGTCCAATCCCTCGGAGACTATAAGGATTTTCTGCAGCGCTTGCACCCGCACGGCTCCATCCTTGCTCTCTACCCCACGTTCCACAAATTCCTCGCTTTGCAGAATCTGCCGCTTCAATCCGTGACCCAACTCCTCTACCTCGATTGCGATAGTTTCTTCTTCAGCGATGTAAGTTTGCTCTTTGATCGGTATGCGACCGCCGACTGGTACGCGCGAGAAGAGCCCAGTTCTCGCCGAAGCCATCTTGGCTACAAGCCGAAGCACGTCGACGAACTCATGCTTCAATACATCGCCGGCAACGAGAGGGTGCGGTACGTCCCCCCATTCAACTCCGGAGTCTGCCTGCTGAATAACGGCGTCGGGCAAAAGCTGGGCCCGTTATGCGAGGCATATCTCAATCTGGCTTGGCGTCTGCTATGCGGCCGAGAGTTATCCGGGCATCAGTTTGAGCTGTCCGATCCTCGAATTCATCCGGCAGTAATGGATGCCATCACAGATAAGGATCGCGCCGACGCGCTTCCCTATCCTTCTGCCAACGAGTGGATCATCGAGCAGATCGCGTTGTGGCTTTCGCTGGGACGGCTGCCAAATCTCTCCCTTGGCACTTTCTCGCCGGACCATGTGACCCAGGGCGGCGAGTTCGACGGCCTGCAGGCCTCCAGTCGCCGGTGCGTGCTGGCGCATTATTTCAGCGGAGTGGAACAAGAGTTCTTCGCGTCCGTGCCCGCGATCAGTGCACGGACTTAACCAGAAAAACACTGCACGCAGGAAGCAATTGCAACGGTTGTCCGCTCCGTAATCCAAGCATCAACCTCACTGCAATAAAAAACCCCGACGTATGTCGGGGCTTTCAGGGCTATTCATCAGACCCAACCTGGGACGTGCCTCTGTCACTAAGTTGGGACAACAACAAAAAGTCTATGCACTAACAAACACTTTGTCGGTCCGCAATCGTACATATCAGGATTTTTCGTGGACGAGTTACCGGGGCTTGCGATAGTTCACAGGGGTTGTCGGCTTTCTATCAGACGACTGCTTGCCAGTCACAAGTTTCAACTTCGTCACGTAGCAATCCTCGTGAACGGGCAATCCGCTAGCGTCAACCTTGCATTCTTCCAGGTAGACGATCATTCCGCATATCCAGCAAATCTTGGGAGTTCTGCTAAGAGTAGCCACTACAACCTCCAACGGCACAATTTACTGGAGGCTACTCCGGCTGGGGCAAGCTGTCTGTCCGGCTTCGTACGGAATAAGTGCCGTTGCGGGGCACTACTATTCCGCTTCTTTCTGCCACTTCTTTTTCTGTTCCTCGATGAGGCCGTAACAAGTACAGCTTGCTTCTTGCAGCTTTTCCCGATTCAGAATAGTCACGCTTCCTCGCGAGTATTCAATCGTCCCCGCCCTTTGCAGTATTCCAGCGGCTACGGTCACGCTCGCTCGGCGGGTCCCGAGCATCTGTCCTAAAAATTCCTGCGTCAGTGGAAGACTCTTACCGCCAACACGGTCCTGGCTCATCAGTAGCCATCTCGCCAGCCGCTCAACGACGTTGTGCAGGCGATTGCAAGCTGCCAGTTGCGTTGTCTGCATTGCAAGCATCAACGAAAATTGATGCAGCATGGCCTGCAGATCAGGACACTCGGCAAGGATCTTCAAAAGACTACTTGCGTCCACACGATAGGCTGTGCCATCGGCTTGCGTCACGACTCTCAGCGCGCTGGTCTTGAATCCGAAGAGCACGGGTGTCCCGACAAATCCCTCTCTGCCGATGAGCCCTACTTCGATGGCTTTTCCATCAGGCTGAACTGCAAGCACGGAAGCGAGGCCATCGTTTAAGAAGTACAGAGACTTGATAGTGTCGCCGCCATCATGCAATACCTGGTGAAGTCTCAAGCGAACATGCTCCAACAGCGGGAGCAAGTGAGCACATTCTTTCCGCCGAAGAGTTTTGATAATGAGATTGTTGATCTCTTTGCCGTCTACATCTGTCGGAGACCTGTCGGATTTGTTAGCTGCGGACGAGAAAACTCTGGATGCCATCAACGGCTCCTTTGCGAGTCTGATTTCGCAAGGGACCGTGGCCAAACGGTGCTGGCGGAACGATGCTTGAAGAGACTGCGATGATCCTACGCTGAATTGCCCTCTTTGTATGTCCGTTTAGGTACGCACATAAGATCGAAAACGCCAATCTCGTAAAAGCTGTGAAGCTCTGGATCGCCTGTACGTACGTCACCGGACCGACAGATCCTTTTGATTGGCTGAAACTGTCTGGATGGCAAGGAAGAAGAAAACAAAACCGAAGGCAACCAAGTTTGCCAAGATAAAGCTTGAGGACGCTGCGTTGATGTCGCCCTATGAGTTCGAGGGCCGTATCGCGGATGAGTTGCTTGCGAAGCAGGAAAACAAATTGAAACGGAAAAAGCGAAAAACAAATGATTGACCAAGCCCAAACAGCGCTCGCCCGCAATCAATGCGCGTTTGCTGCGCCCGATTTTCCTCGCTCAATAGTGCTCACCAATCACCTGAGCCCGAAATAACTGGATGACTTCTGATTTCGCTCCGGTGATCCATCTCGAAGCCAAGTCGCTGCTTCCTCGTTTGGTTTTGGCCAGACCTAATTGAGTTCATTCCGCCACTTTTTATTCTGTTGCTCAATTTGACCATAGCAACTACACGCCGCCCGGTTGAGGCCTTCGCGACTCAGAATCGTGACGCTTCCTCGGGAATATTCAATCAGGTCTGCTTTTTTCAAAAAGCCTGCTGCCAGCGTCACACTCGCCCGGCGAGTCCCGAGCATCTGTCCCAGAAATTCCTGTGTCAAAGGAAGCTTTCGACCGCCAATTCGATCTTGACTCATTAACAGCCACCGGGCCAGCCGTTCCACTACGCTGTGCATCCGGTTGCAAGCTCCCAGCTGGGTACTCTGCACTCCCAAAATCATCGAAAATCGTTGCAAATCTAGACTAAGTTGCGGGCACTGAGGAAGAATTTTGACTAAGCCTTTTGCCTCCAGGCGATACGCACTCCCATCCGCTTGGGCCACAATCTTGAGCGCGCTAGTCTTGAAGCCATTGATAATCGGCAGTCCGATGAAACCTTCTTTGCCAATTAATGCGACCTCAATAGATTTTCCATCAGGCTGAGTCGTGAGCACCGAACTCAATCCGTCGTTCAGGAAATAGACCGACTTGATAGTGTCTCCGTTTTCGTGCAGTACCTGATGAATTCTTAAGTGCACATACTCCATTAACGGCACCAGTTGGGCGTATTCTGGCGGGCGAAGGTTGCGCAAAATAGGATTTGTGAATTCTTTTCCGTCTTCGTCTCGCGCAGGGGGTCGAGAGAAAGCGGCTGAGCGAATATTGGGAATGTTGGACATGAGGCTCCTTTGCTTGCGCGACCAAATGCAGTCTGATTTTGCAAGGAACCGTCGCCTATACTGCTGGCGGAACAATGCTTAGAAGAGACACTTCCATACTACGCTTCCTGGCCAGCCTTGTATGTTCAGTCGCAACCATGCAGGAGCATGATGAAGGGGTGAGCATTCAAAGCTGTTGTTGCCTTGAGCGGGGCAGTTTAACGACTCAGACTCTAGAGAGGGTCGGACGCCCCTGACAGACGGTTGTCGATCTTTTCCTGGTACCCGGACTCCTGCCTGCACCCCACTAACCCCTGCCTGTTGATCACTGACCCACGTTTTATTTTGACTTTGCGAATCGGCCCAGCCTGACATAATATGGCTGCTCTTCACCCTCCCTGTTCGCTCCGGCCCTGGATCACTTCTGCGCATTCGCCAGTCAAGGAGACTCTGATGTTTTCAATTGCGTTCGTTCGGCGCTCCGCCTCTGCAAGCCTGTATTTCGTTCTTGCATTCTGCTCCTTCACCTTCAGCCAAACTCTCACCGTGCTTCACACGTTCCACGTTTCCGATGGCGAGCATCCGGATTCCGGACTAATTCGCGCCTCGGACGGAAATCTATACGGCACGACGGTCGTCGGTGGGAGTGTAGGCTGTGGAACCGTTTTTAAGATCACGCAATCTGGCAAATTCACATCGATCTACAGCTTCCTGGGCGGGAATGATGGCTGTAACCCGGAGGCGCCAGTGATTCGAGACGCGGCGGGGAATCTCTACGGAACGACCGTCTCGGGTGGTCTCTCCAACGCTGGAACCGTGTTCAAGATAAACAGTTCTGGCCACGAATCGGTCGTGTATGCCTTCACCGGGAAAGCCGATGGAGGAAGTCCCATAAGCAACGTTGTGCGCGACCGGAAAGGCGTTCTCTATGGTGTCACTTTGGCCGGTGGGGACCTGAACTGCGCCGCGGGCGGGTGCGGGACCGTATTCAAGATCGATGCCAATGGAAATGAGACGGTGCTCCACACGTTCACTGGCCCACTCAATGCCGCCGGCGATGGCGGGTTTCCGTCTGGCGGGTTGATAGTCGACTCTTCAGGGAATCTTTATGGCACGACAGGAGCGGGCGGGTTCTGGGGGGAAGGAACAGTCTTCAAGATTGATCCTCTCGGGAACGAAACCCTCCTCTACAGTTTCGGCTCCTTCGCAAGGGACGGAACGGGACCAGGCGGCGGTCTCTCTTTCGGTCCGGGAGGCATACTCTTTGGCACCACCAGTGGGGGCGGCGATTTCGGCTCCGGGACCGTCTTTAAGCTGGACACACAGGGAAATGAGACGATCCTCCACTCCTTCGCGGGACTGCATTCGGATGGCTCCGATCCTTCTGGCCCGGTCGCCCGGGATGCCGAAGGAAATCTCTACGGCGTAACTCTGAGCGGTGGAACCGATCTTAGGGGAGTCGTTTACAAACTCGATTCATCAGGAACAGAGACAATTCTTCACAACTTCGTACTTGGCGCCGACGGAGGAGACCCTGACGGACGCCTGTACGTAAACAGCGAGGGGGTTGTCTTTGGCACTACTTTCCAGGGTGGCCGTAACCTGGGTAACGGAATCGTCTTCAAAATCGTTCCTTAGCGACTCTTGAGTCACCGCAGCTCGGCCGGTGGATGAGACGAAGCAGCTACGTCCAGTTTGGCGTGCGCTGTGCAATGCGTTCAAATTTTACCGGCTGGAAGAAATCTTGCGAAAGCATCTGGAATATGTTGGTCGGGACGGGCAGATTTGAACTGCCGACCCCTCGCACCCCAAGCGAGTGCTCTACCAGGCTGAGCCACGTCCCGACTCGGAAGATCCGCCGATTGCGTGCCGTGCGGCACCGCTCTTCGTTCAGCGGAGGGGCTTTCAGCAGCAATTCTACACTAGGGAGTCGACGAAATCGCTTTCCCTTCAGCGTACGAGCCTACCGTCCAAGCCCGTCGTTTGCTTTGCTCTAGCCAAGAACGAGAGCAACGCGTCATGCGAGCAAGGATAGGAGATCCGAAGGATCGAAAGAAGGGCCGGAGAAAGTCGCGTCAGTTCTAAAGATGAAGCCCCGAACCCGTGGGACAAGCAGATCGTGTCGCAAATACTCCCTCGCTTTGTGCGAGAGCGTACATAAATCTATTGTCTTGAACACTTTGAGGCGCCCGTGCTAAAACACACGCGAAATCTCAGGCAGCAGGGGCTGGTCGAGCGATGACTACAGAGGAACAAGAGAGAATGACGAAGCTATGCACGCAGATCGCGGCTGAAAAGGATCAGGCGGAATTCACGAAGTTGGTTGAAGAGTTGAATGAGTTACTCGAAAAAAAAGATTGCCGTTTCCCCTCTGCGTCGAAATTAGTAAAACCAAATCAGGAACACGACCACTGAGAAGTCATTGGCATTTTCTCGGAGCGTATAAAGATTCTGCCAAAGATCGCCTTCATGTCGACGAGGCGTGTTACGGAGTTTAAAAACGCAGCCCCGGAGGGGCGTTCGAAAATACCCCGGCGCTGACTCCGTCTGGAGGAACCGCTGAACATCCACCCGCCAGCCTTTTTCCCTCAACGCTCAACCACTATTCTGCAAATTCCACAGCTTCTTCACAGCAAATTCCCCTCCGGTATATTCAACTCAGGCTTTTGTGGCTCACAATCCTTCGGAGAGTGTGTGGCCCTGACGCTTCGAAGCTAAAGGCCAGAGCCAAAGGCTGAAGTCCGAAGTCTAAGAACCGAATGGCGAACCCCGGCGATTTCGCGTACACGGTCAAACAGCAGGCGGACATCGTCCGCGTCATCGGCGACTACATCAAGCTGAAGAAGGCCGGCGCACAAAACTATTCCGGCCTCTGCCCATTTCACGGTGAAAAGACGCCATCGTTCTCCGTCCATGCCACGCGCCAGTTCTATCACTGCTTCGGCTGCGGTGTTTCCGGGGACGTTTTCAGCTTCGTCCAGAAAATCGAGAACATCACTTTCCCCGAATCCGTTCGGCTGGTCGCGCAGAAACTCGGCATGGCCCTTCCCAAAGCGAGCTACTCTACGCCCGGCGAAGCCAAGGAAGCCCGTCTTCGCGGACAGTTGCTCGACATCCATGAGCGTGCGGTCGCCTTCTTTCAGGAATGCTTGCGCCGTTCCGAAGGCGCCCGCGCCCGTGAATACCTCACCGGACGCGGACTGAACGAGGAGATGATCGCGAAGTTCCGCATCGGCTACGCCCCCGATTCCGGCTTCCTGCTGCGTGATCGCCTGAAAGATGAATTCAACGAAGATGCCCTGCGCGAGAGCGGATTGTTTTCGTGGAAAGAAACCTCGAGGCCCCGAGCCCCGGGCCCCGAGTACCGAGCAGGCAGCGGGCGCCACTCCCACATCGTCATCCCGAGCGGAGTCGAGGGATCTTGCGTCCAGCTCGCGACTCGGGACCAGCGACTCGGGACTCACGATGTACTCCAAATTCCGCAATCGGGTGATGTTTCCTATCACCAGCGACGCCGGGCACAGTCATCGCTTTCACCGGACGTACTCTCGCCACCGACGAAAAGGCTGGACCGAAATATCTGAACTCTCCCGAGACGCCGATCTACTCGAAGAGCCGCGTGTTGTTCAATCTCGATCTCGCCAAAGAATGGATCAAGAAATTCGACTACGCGATTCTGGTCGAAGGTCAGATGGATTGCATCTCTGTCTACGCCGCAGGATTTCAGAACGTGATCGCCAGCTCCGGCACAGCGTTTACCGAGCTGCAAGCCAAGCTGCTCGCGCGTTTCAGCAAGAACGCCGTCGTCAACTTCGATCCTGACACCGCGGGGGCCAAGGCCACCGAACGCACGCTGGGCCTGCTCATCGAAGAAGAATTTCAGATCAAAGTCCTGTCGCTCGATCAAGGATTCGATCCCGACCTGTACATTCGCCGCAAAGGCAAAGAAGCTTACGGCGACGCGCTGCGCAATTCACAAAAATATTTCGACTATCTGATCGAGCGCGCCCGCGTACAGTTCCCCGTCCGCAGCGCCGAAGGCAAGCACCGCGCGGTGAACTATCTCTTGCCGCACATTCAACGCATTCCGAGCCGCATCATTCGCGATGAACTCGCTCATGAGGTTGCGCAAAAACTTCAGATTGATTCGTCGGTGCTGCGCCAGGAATTGCGTCACACCGCCGCCACACGATCCGCGGCCACGGTGAAAGCTCCCGCCGAGGCGCAAGTCACCGACGCTGAAAAAGTCTTGATTCGCGCGCTGGCTTCGGCGCGACAGATCCAGTCGACCGCCGAACATATTTCCGCGCGCGACGGAGCCGAAGAAGAGTTCGATCCCACGCGCCAGGCACACTTCGTTCTGCAGAACGAAGGATTGCATCAAGGTCTTGCCACAGAATCCCTCGCTGAGTGCCTGCTAAATGCCGGGCCCGAAGTTGCCGATGTACTGCAAGTTCCGGCGAACGAAAGCGATCGCCGCATGCTCGCGTCGATCCTTCTGAAAGAGGATGAGGAACTCACCGCGGAGATCGTCGAGGCGGCCGTGCGCGCCCTACGGCGCATTCACCTCAAGCGCCGGCAGGAACAGGTGCAGCGCGAACTGAAGAAGCCCGGCCTCGCAGGCGACCGCGAGCGTCTGAAAGATTTGTTGCAGGACTTGGAGCGCATCAGCCGCGCGCTGCGCGATCCGAGCTTGGCGGAACAAGGGCTGAAAACTTCGAAAACTGCTTGAAACAAAAAGCCTTTCGAAGCCATCTAAGTATTTAGGATCTCTACAGATAACGGCCGGAAGCGGGAGTCTGAAGCGGGCAACCGATAGACGGGTAAGCACTTGTGTGCTAAACTCAACAGGTTTGTGCTAAGCGCACAATCCCGCTAGAACCCACATTCCCACCTTTTCGGAACTTTACCACACGCTCCTGTGGAGCGGAATTGACAGTTTAAGGACACCTCTTTGGCTCTTGACGACAAGTACGACGATATAAAAAAGCTGATCGACACAGGAAAAGAAAAGGGATATCTCACGTATGACCAGGTCAATGACCTCATACCGCATGACGTGCACAGTCCCGAAGACCTTGACGATCTGCTGACAACGATCGGTACGCAAGGTATCGATGTCCTCGAAGGCCCGAAACTGCCTTCCGCCGGACTCGATAAGAAGTTCGATGAATCGGAAGAAGGGGAGGATGTCGAACTCGACCTCACCCCCGGAGCGCTGGAAAAAACCAATGATCCCGTCCGCATGTACCTGCGCGAGATGGGAACCGTGCCGCTGCTCACGCGCGAAGGCGAAGTCGAAATCGCCAAGCGCATCGAGCGCGGACAACTGCGCGTCCTGAAAGCTCTTTCGCGATCACCCATCGTGATCCGCGAATTGCTCACTCTCGGAGAAGACCTCAAGAAGAACGTTCGCTCGATCAAGGAAGTCGTGACCTTCGATGAAGAAGAGATCACTGACGAGATCCTGCAGAACCGCCTGAATGAGTTCACCGGAAAAATCGATGACATGGCCAAGCTCTACAAAAAGGCCCAGGTCCTCGAAGAGAAATTCCACGAAGTATCGAAGACGAAGAAGCCGAAAGATCATCGCCGCGCGCGCCGGAAGCTGGCACGGGCGATTGTTGCGACATCGATCGCCGTGCGCAAGCTCGGATTCACCAATGCCGAGCGCAAGCGCCTGATCGAACGCCTCAACAAGACGGTCGACGGCATGCGTTCGCTCGATCGCCAGGCCACGAACCTCGAACGCAAGGCAGATGCAACCCGCAGCGAAGAGCAGAAGAAAGAATATCGCCGCCAGTCGCGAGCGATTCGCGGCGAAGTCGAAAAGCTCGAACTCGAAACCGGCGTGTTGTTCCAGGAACTCAAGCGCACGCAGCGCGAGATCATCCAGGGAGACATGGATGCGGAGCAGGCCAAGCGTGAACTGATCGAGGCCAACCTCCGTCTCGTGGTTTCGATCGCGAAAAAATACACCAACCGCGGTCTGCAGTTCCTCGACCTGATTCAGGAAGGCAACATTGGACTGATGAAGGCCGTCGACAAATTCGAATACCGCCGTGGCTACAAGTTTTCGACGTATGCCACGTGGTGGATTCGACAGGCCATTACCCGTGCGATTGCTGATCAGGCGCGTACGATTCGTATCCCGGTGCACATGATCGAAACGATCAACAAGCTGATCCGCACCTCGCGTCAGCTTGTGCAGGAACTGGGACGCGAACCGACGTCGGAAGAGATCGCCAAGCGCATGGATATTCCGGTCGCAAAAGTGCGCAAGGTGCTTAAGATCGCACAAGAGCCGATCTCCCTCGAAACGCCAATCGGCGAAGAGGAAGATTCACATCTGGGCGACTTCATTGAGGACCGCGCAGTAGTTTCGCCGGCGGAAGCGGTGATCAACGTGAATCTGAAGGACCAGACAGGACAGGTCCTGCGCACGCTGACCCCTCGCGAAGAGAAAGTCATCAAGATGCGCTTCGGCCTCGAAGACGGCAGCGAGCACACGCTTGGAAGAGGTCGGGCAGAGCTTCGCGGTAACCCGCGAACGCATCCGCCAGATCGAAGCCAAGGCGCTGCGCAAACTGCGCCATCCCTCGCGCTCACGCAAGTTGCGAGCGTTTATGGATGGAGTGAGAGACTAAACTCTTTTCACCGCCGAGCACGCAGAGAACGCACAGAGCGAAAAGAAGATAGGTATTCAAAATTGGCACGGCTTCGGCCGTGCCTTTTTTTCTGCCATTCTGCGACTCTCGACACCACCGTCGCGCAACGGAGCAGGCGGAAGTAACGCCGGACACATCCGTCCGCCTACCCTAACCACGAAGGACATAGATAAAGACAATCAGCAATGGCGATCGCGGAGCGTGTGCTATAAGAGGCGACATGGCCGCCGTGCCCTCCAAGGATGACCCGCCGACCCTTATCGCAATTTCAGCCCTGGCCTGCATTCTTCAGGACGTCCTGCACGAGGGCTTAGGCCACGGAGTCACAGCGTGGCTGAGCGGCGCTCGCCAACTCACGATGAGCACCGTGGCCCTCCAAAGTGACATCGATTCGCGATGGATTGCGGCGAGTGGCACGCTAGTGAATCTCATTTTCGCGGGAATCTTCTGGCTCCTGTTGCTCAAGCCCCGGCGTTACAAGCCCGCCGCTTTCTACTTCCTTATTCTTGCATTGGCGGGAAACCTGTTTACCGGTACAGGGTATTTCTTATTCTCTGGTGTCGCTAATTTCGGAGATTGGACGGCGGTCATTCGTGGCTTGCAACCGCACTGGATGTGGCGCGCCGGGTTGATCATACTGGGTGCGGCCACCTACTACCTCTCCATGCTCGTGGTTGCAGCCAAGCTGAAACAATTTCACGGCCGAGGCGAGGGCTCCGCCAGGCTCCGCTTGTTTTGCTGGACACCATATTTCACTGACGGATTGCTGGCGCTGGTCGCAGGTGTACTGAATCCCGCGGGATTGTTCTACGTTATTGCTTCTGCATTGCCGTCGACGCTCGGAGCTAACGCAGGATTAATGAGCCTGCCCAGCATGATGCGCAATTGGACGGTCGGTGCAGAAGAGCGAAGGGACCCAGTTCAGCGCAGTGCAGGGTGGATAGCAGCCGGCGCTATCGGTAGCCTTTTGTTCATCGTAGTGCTTGGCCGCGGGGTATCTTTTTCTCGATGACGAACTCCACTCTCATGCCTTCCCTGCACTGTCATCTCTAGCGTAGAGAACAGCAGCTACGAGTTTGTCTACGAACTCGAAAGATCTCGTGCATAGCTGTGCTCGTCGCTGGCATACGAGCAATCGCAGCGCCACCGTGGGATCGAGCTTGGAGCAATGGATTGGACTAGTCCAGGTCTCGCCAGTTTGGACCGACGCCCATTTCAACCTGCAGTGGGACCGCCAACTCGTGAAACTTTTCCATGTGCTCGCGGACCAGAGGCCGGATCGTATCCAGCTCGTTTTCGGGGACTTCGAATACCAGTTCGTCGTGTACTTGCAGGGTCATGCGCGATTTCAATCCTTGCTCGCGAAGGGCCTTGTCGATCCGGATCATCGCAATTTTGATGAGGTCCGCGGCCGTTCCCTGAAGCGGAGTGTTGACCGCGGTGCGCTCGGCGAACCCGCGCTGGTTCGAATTCTTGCTGTTGATGTCGGGGATCGGACGAACGCGCCCGAAAAGAGTTTTGACCTTCATGTCGCGCCGCGCTTCTTCGAGCGTCTTGTCGATGAACGCGCGCACGCCGCTATATTTTTCGAAGTAGGCGTTGATGAACTGTTTCGCTTCACTCGGTTCGATACCAAGATTCTGCGAGAGGCCGAAGGGCGACAGCCCGTACACAATACCGAAATTCACTACCTTCGCCTGGCGCCGATGGTCGGCCGTGACCATCAACGGCGGAACTCCGAAGACTTGGGAAGCGGTGAGTGTGTGGACATCGTCACCCCGGCGGTAGGCTTCAACCAGCAGTGAGTCATGGGAGAAGTGCGCGAGCAGCCGCAGTTCGATCTGAGAGTAGTCGGCTGTCAGCAGAACGTGGCCGGGCTCGGCGATGAAAGCGGCGCGAATGCCGCGACCGAGTTCGGTTCGAATCGGGATGTTCTGCAGGTTTGGATTCGCCGAAGAAAGCCGGCCAGTCGCGGTGCCGGTCTGCCCGAAGGTGGTATGCAGGCGCCCGGTTGCGGGATTGATGAGGACCGGAAGAGCGTCCACGTAGGTCGACTTCAACTTGGTCAACTGGCGGTAGTCGAGAACCATGCGCGCGATCGGATGATTCTCCGCCAGTTCTTCGAGCACATCCACGGCCGTCGAGATCATCCGGCCCTTGCCATATTTCACCGGCTTGGGCAGGTTCATGCGGTTGAAGAGTACGTCCCCGAGTTGCTTCGGCGAGCCGACATTGAATTCCATGCCGGCTGCTTCATAGATTTGTTTCGCCTGGGTCGAAATTTCGCGCTCGAGTTCGACCGACATCTTCGCCAGCGCAGCGGTGTCAATCTTGACGCCAGCCTGTTCCATGCGCGCAAGAACGTGCACGAGAGGAAGATCGATCTCTTCGTAGAGGCGAGTCAATCCCGCCTGCTCCACCTCGGCCTGCAAAGCCGATGTAAGCCTGCCCGTGATGTCGGCGGATTCCGCCAGTTCGCCTGCGAGGTTCAGATTGAAGCGGCGTAAAGCCACGTCCGATAGACGGTGAGACGAATAGGTCGGGTCGAGAAGGTAAGAATAAAGCATCGGATCGTGGCGAACGTTTTCGATCTTGAGATTCGTCGCGGCGATGGCGTGGAGCGTGCTTTTGTAATCGTGAATGGACTTCGGGAGGCCGGGATTTTTCAGCGCCGCGAGTACTTTCACGGCTGCCTGGCCCGAATCAATTTTCACGGTGACGGCAACGCCTGTCGCTGAGGAAATTGCAAGCCGTCTGGGCGCGACCTCCGGAGCGGGCAAGGTCATGGCGCCGCCCATGAGCGAAAGCTGAGCATCCGGGGCGTCGGCTTCTTCAGTCTCGCCCTCCGTCTCCACGTCTCCGTCCGCCGCCTGCTTCTCGATAGCGACGCTGAAGAATGCTCCATCGGCTGCTCGCAAAATTTGCTCCACATCATCGGCGGATTGCGCCTCTGTGTAGTGCGTTTCACTCACCTCGACTACCGGAAGCAGCTCCTTCAATAACGATGTGAATTCAAGCTCGGTGAACAGCGAGCGCAGGGCATCGACATCGGGCTGGCCGACGCGCATGGAGTTCACGTCAAGCTCAACTGGCACATCCATATCAATCGTCGCCATCTTCTTGCTGAATAGAATGGTGTCGCGATTGTTCAGAAGAGATTCACGATAAGTCTTTCTTTCAACTTCAGACGCGCGATCAAGTGCCTGTTCAACAGTTCCGAAGCGCTTGATGATTTCAACGGACCCTTTGTCGCCGATCCCGGGGGCACCCGGAATGTTGTCGATCGAATCACCGCGGAGTGCCATCACATCGATAACGCGTTCGGGTGGAACTCCGAGAATTTCCTCCACCTTGGCGGCATCGCAGATGAGGTTATCTTTTGGTGGATTGAGGATGTGGATCTGATCATTCACAAGCTGCATCATGTCTTTGTCGCTCGACACGATGTAGACAGAATAAGAAGATTCAGTCGCCTTGCGGGCCAGTGTTCCGATGACATCGTCGGCCTCGAAGCGCGTCACTCCGATCATCGGAATGCGATAGGCCTCGAGAGCCCGGCGGATGTAAGGCACTTGCTGCACCAGGTCCTCAGGCATGGCTTTCCGATTTGCCTTGTAACCCTTGTACTCGATCTCGGTGAAAGTTTGCGTCTTGATGTCGAACTTGCGGATTGAAGTGACGGCCTCCGCCTGCTCGGCGCGAAAAGTCTGCCCTGCCACGTCGAAGACAGCGGCCAGATATTCGGGAGAAAAGTCGTCGCGCAGTTTGCGCAACATGTTCACGAAGACATAAATCGCGGCAGTGGGCAGCCCTGTCTTTGTCGACATGGGCCGTTGGCGCGCCATAGCATGGTAGGCGCGGAATATGAACGACATCGTGTCGATCAGAAAGATGCGGCCTTGCGACTGTGCTGGTGCAGGAACGGGCTGCTTCGTGTTGCGGACCGGCGTGTCCACGGTGTCGGCGGTGGCAGCCAATGCCGATGATTTCTTGCGAGGGGCCAAGAGGCTAGTTTAGCAGGGGTTGCGTGGTTAGAAGTCGACGCGAAAGTTCGCCTCGACGAATTTGCCGCTCTTATTTCCGTCCGCATTGCGGAATACAAGGTAGTACTTCACGGGCTGATTCATCGAAGGTGGAAAGTCGAAGTTAATCGCCTGATTATGGGACCCTTCCACAGAAAATAGAGCTTCGCTGGGCCGCCCGGTGGCATCGTTATTCTGCTGCTCTTCGTTCAGGATGACGAAATCAATGTTGGCCGTGTCATCCGATGCGCCGTGTAGTTTTCCTGCAAATGATTGGAAAATGCCGTGAAGGTGCGGACGGGAGATGTGAGCGGGAATCTCAAAAGGGAAGGATGACGAGGTTTTTACGCTGAAAGATTTTTCCAGGACAATCTTGCTGGTACCAGCCGGCGTGGGCGCTTCGCGGTCAGGCGTCGGCTCGGTGGTCTGGGACTGAGGAGACGGCGGCTGCTTCTTCGAGCATGCCGCAGTGGCCAGGATAGCGATTGCAATCATCATCACAGCGGGATTACGGCGATAGAAGATCGGCAATCGAGGCTCCCTTACTTTCCGAACATAGTATTGAAATGAAGCTGGATCTCCCCACAAGTGCCTTGTTCGGGTGAATACACAACACACGTGTCGAAGGGACGCGAGTAGACGTGAAGACTTACAGCGCGCTGGTTAAATTCCTTCGGATTCAGCACGCGGTGAACAGGATCGTTCGGATTGACCGCGCACGGTTGCGCGACGTTCATCTCGACGATGTTGAGAGGTTCCAGCTTGCAACTGCCGCCTTCGAGGTCTTGGTGAACGAGATGAAAATTTTCCACTTGAAGACGGCCGATGGGAACGGCCATCCAGCAGTTCTGATCGCGGTGATTGTGCACGGAACTGAACTGTCCAACCTCCCAGCAAATCGCCATCAGTTCATACAGCGGTGTGCGATCAATCAAATTGCGCGTGTAATGCTGGCGGTCCCAGTTCAGGTATGTCGACAGTGATTCGGGATCAACGGGAGTGTCCTGCAAAAAGCGCCGCAGAGGCTCGACGTTATCGAACATGGTCGATGGCATCTGGCGAAGTTCCTCAACCAAGCGCTGGATGGGGACTGTCTTCGTTGTTGTGATCATGATCCGCTCCGAGTAAAAGTATAGCTCCGTCGAAGTAACCTTCGCCTTCGCAACAACCTTCGCCTCCAGCAATTGGCGGCCTTTGCGTCATCTGCCGGCCCCCATGATTTCCTTGCTCTCGCCTTGCGCGACGGCGGGGTACACCGCACCCTTTCGACGGCGGAGATCACGCGGCAATTCTGATTTGAGCAGCCACAATCCAGCAGCAACGGCCGCTGCCCACGTCACAGTTACCAAAGCCAACTGCATTACGTCCGCGGAACGATTCCCCTGTCCCGCCACGGCCAAGGGTATAGCCTTTGCCACTTCAAAACTTATGCCTCCCGCAACAATGGCGATCAACGTGGCTTTTCCTAGCTCTTTCCAGCGCATGTCGGCGACGGAAACCAACCGACGGTAGTGCAGAAGTCCAGCCAGCGCCAGAAGGTTGACGCCAATCCCAATGTCGGATGCCCAAGCCAGGCCGATGACGCCGAATGTGTGAAACAGGATTGAATACACGGGCATTGAGGCCAGCGTGATCACACTGACCGCGATCATTGGGGTTAGCGTATCCCCCGCAGCATAGAAGGCACGTGCATAGAGACCTTGCGCGGACCACAATACGAGTGAAAGAGAAAACCAGAAAAAGTAGATGGCGCTCGTCTGAGTATCTGCGAAGAGAAATTTACCCCGTCGGTAGACGAGGTCGATGAGCGGTAGCGCCGCTACCATCATCCATCCTGTTGCCAGAAGCGAAGCGGCAGACACGCGATAGACGGAATCGTTTACCGTGTTCGCGAATTCTTTCAGCTTCTTCTCACTGAATAGCCGAGCAAAAAACGGAAGAGAGGCTTGCCCGGTGGCTTGCCCGAGAACGGCGATGGGGACGGCGAACAGTCGCTTGGCGAACGTTAGGCGGGTGATGTCGCCAACTCCGCTCGCCGCATAGTGGCGCAAGATCCAGTCGTCGGCCGTCACCAGCGAAACGCCCAACATCAGCGGTACAGAAAGCTTCACCCACTCACGGAAGGCCGAGTTGGAGATGTCGAATGAGGGGCTATATCCGGTTCCGATCCGTATCGCCCCGATGACGCTAGCGAGAAAGGGGCCCGCGAAACTTCCAATCAGCGCTCCGTACGCCAATGATGCGATGCCAAAGTGCCGGCCGCCCAGTACTCCTCCGAGAATGATGAAGACGTTATAAATCAACGGTCCGAAAGCCGGAAAAAGGAAGAGCCGGTGAGAAAGCAGAACCGCCGAAACGACGCCGCCGACGTAAAAGAATATCTGCGCCGGCAGAAGAATGCGTGTCAGGTGAACGCACAGTTCGACCTTGTCTGGAGAGAATCCTTTTACGAACCAACGGACGAATTGCGGAGCAAAAATCTCCGTGATGACCGTACCCACGATCATCACAGCTGTCATCACCGTGATGATGATCGAAAATGTCTTCTTAGCGTCTTCAGTCCGCTTTTCTGCCAAGAACCGGGTGTAAATGGAAATGAATGTGATTGATGCTGCGCCTCCGGCGACCACGTAGTTCAGGAAATCCGGAAGTGTGAAAGCGGCGACATAGGCGTCGGTAGCGCCTCCGGCTCCGTAAGCCCATGCGATATAGGCGTCGCGCGCGTAGCCGATTACGCGTGACAGCATGACTGCGGTGATCAGGAGTAGGGTCGCGGAAAATGCCGTATGCTGGTGGGACGGTCGGAAAAAACGCAGCAGTTTTGTCATCGAGACCTGATCAGGTTTCAATCTTATCGGAATCTCCAACGGCCAGTGTTGATCGACTCGCATCCCGGCAATGCGCTTGCCGAAACAGGAATCGGGGAGTGCGATAATCGCTTGTGCCCGCTTTCACTTCATCGGGAACCCGATCCTCGGTGTTACGCCGCTCCTTCCGCAAGGACTTTCCCTCCGCCGTGCGCGCTGAGGGTGCGTACGTCTGGGATAGCGCGGGCAAGCAATATCTGGACCTCGCAGGATCAGCTGCCGTCAATCTCATCGGCCATGGCGTACCAGAAATTTCGGCCGCAATGAAAGAGCAAGCGGCGAAACTCGAGTTTGTTCACACCAGCCAATTCACGACCGAAGTGGCCGAGGAATATGCGAAGGAATTGCTGAATTTCGCGGGCGGCCACTTCCAAGGCGGCGCCGTTTATTTCACGTCCGGTGGATCAGAGTCGATCGAGACCGCTCTGAAACTCGCGCGGCAATATCAAATCGAAATTGGGCAGACACGGCGTTACCAGGTGCTGAGCAGGCAGCAGAGCTATCACGGTTCAACTCTCGGAGCGTTGTCAGTGTCGGGTAACAAGCGGCGCCGCGAAATCTATCTGCCCATGGTGAAGGAGTCCGCTCACATCGGCGCGCCATATTGCTATCGCTGTTCGTTCGACTGCAGCGACGGCTGCCGCAATTGCGGACAGGAATATGCCGCCGAGCTTGAACGTGCGATTGAGGCTTCGCACGGTGAAGCCGCAGCCTTCATCCTCGAACCCGTTAGCGGAGCAACGCTCGGTGCCGTCGTGCCCCCTCCGGGCTACCTGGCAACCATCAGCGAGATCTGCCAGCGTCACGGCGTGCTGCTTCTCGCTGACGAGGTCATGACGGGCATGGGACGCACAGGCCGTAACTTTGCCGTCGAGCATTCTGGAGTTGCCCCTGACATTCTGATCACCGCCAAAGGTCTGTCGAGCGGATACGCGCCGCTCGGGGCTGTGATCGCGAGTAAGAGAGTGGTAGATGCGATTGCTGAGGGCTCCGGTTCCTTCCTGCATGGCTTCACTTACAACGCACATCCCATCTCGTTGGCGGCCGGACGCGCTGTGCTCCGTTATCTAATGGAAAAGAGGCTCGTCGAGGCCGCGGACGACAGTCGATCTGGAAGCGCGGGCGCAAACTTCAAGCAAGCGCTGCAAAATCTGTTGCAAGCGGAGTCGGTCGGAGATGTACGCGGTATCGGACTGCTTTGGGCCGTAGAATTCGTCGCCGACAAAGGCAGCAAACAGCCCTATCCGGCGGAAAAAAATTACGCTTCCCTCGTGGCCGCAAAGGCGATGGAACGCGGCCTGCTCGTGTATCCGATGCAGGGTAGCGTAGATGGAGTTCACGGGGATCACCTGCTACTGGCCCCACCCGCCATACTGAATTCAGACCAGATCAAGTGGTCGGTCGAGCAATTGTCGGATTCAATCAGCGCCGCAGCTCGGTAGCCCCCTCCTCGCATTGGATATTTCCTTATTGCGCCCCTGTTTTCAATAAGTTATACGATGACCCCAGTTTGATTTCCAATGCATTGCAGATCGGACATTTTTGGAAGAGATTTATCCCCGGAAGCGGATACGCAGTCCTAATATCAGGAGTTGGACGCTCTGCAGTTTAGCCATGAACGAAATTTGCGAATACGCCAGCCTGCGGACACCTGCGAAACGACGCCGACTGCTTCCTTTTTCCGAGACGCTGCGAGTCCAGGAAAGTTGGGTTTCGGCCGCCGAGAAGCGTGCTCTTCTCTGGCTGGCCGCGCGCACGCCCGAACGAATCGGCCCCGATCATCTCACCCTGTTAGGCCTCACGGCTCAGGTCGGGGCCGGTGTGTGCTACGCACTCGCCGCCTGGAATCGCCTCGCGTTGCTCGGGGTCATCATCTGTTTGGCCCTGAACTGGCTAGGCGACTCTCTTGACGGGACCGTAGCACGAGTTCGCCAGTGCCAGCGTCCTCGTTACGGATTCTATGTGGATCACATGGTCGACAGCTTTGGAGCCCTTGCCTTGATGGGAGGTCTGGCGCTGTCGGGATATATGCATCCCCGGATCGCGATCGGTCTGCTAATCGCATTTCTCATGCTCTCGATCCAGTCGTATCTGGCAACACACGCGCTTGGCGAGTTTCGGCTTTCGTTCTGGCGATTCGGTCCAACCGAACTCAGAATCTTGCTTGCCGTTGGCAACCTGGCTCTCTTTTGGAAGCCGGTCGTGCACCTCTTCGGAACTAGCTACCGTCTGTTCGATGTCGGCGGTCTCATTGGACTGATAGGCATGGGGTTCATGGTGGTTGTCTTTACTTTGCAGAACACGGTCCGACTCTATCGCCAGGAAAGAATCTAAATATGAACTCCCCCTTGGTAGCAGGTCAGGCCTCACCTTCCATGCTGTTGCGATGGATCAAATTCAACTCTGTCGGCGGAATGGGAATCGTCGTGCAATTTGGGGCGCTGCTCTTGCTCCGAAGCGTTCTGGATTTCCACTACATGGCAGCGACTGCGATCGCGGTAGAGGCAGCGGTGGTCCACAACTTTGTCTGGCATGAGCAATTCACATGGTCGGACCGCGCCGAGGGTTCATGGCGTGATTCTTTGGGCAGGTTGGCGCGGTTCAATTTCACGACCGGAGCAGTTTCAATTCTCGGGAATCTGGCCCTGATGAAAGTGATGGTGGGTCTTGGTGAGATGAACTACCTGGCCGCAAACGCCATCGCGATCGCCTTGTGTTCCACGGCGAATTTTGTCGTGAGTGAAACCTGGGTGTTTGAAAAATGACGGCTTCTCGCTGACGCTGCACATCAGTCTTTGATCTTGATCACGACTTTTCCGTAGTTCTTCCCTTGTTCCAGCAATCTGTATGCGTCGAGCGCTTGCTCGACTGGAAAGACGTGTCCGATTTGGGGAGTGAGCTTTTGTTCGCTGATCCAATGCGACAATTGCTGCCATGCCGGGTCCATGATTTCTTTTCGTTGTGTCAGGTAGGTAAGCCACAGGCCTTGCACCATCCCGGATTTGGCGTACATGGCTCGAACGTCGAGTTTGGGTGCCTTGCCCGTCGCCGTTCCGTACTGGATCACGCGCCCAAAATCGCGCAGGCAACGCAGGCTCTTGGCGGTGTGATCACCGCCCAGCATTTCGAATACGGCATCGACACCTTCTCCGCGCGTCAGGTTCTTTACAACTTCTTCGTAGTCGTGTTGCTTGTAATTGATCCCGTGCTGTAAACCTAGCTCCTTCACTTTGGCAAGCTTCTCATCGGAAGACGATGTGCCATACATTTCGATTCCGAGCAGACGCCCAATCTGCACGGCCGCGGTCCCTACGCCCCCGGCAACCGCATGGATCAGAACGCGCGGAACACGGCGGGCAGCAGTGGTCTGGTTGACAGAGTTTCCCGTGAGGCCGGCTTGCCAGTATCCAAGATAGGCCGTGAAGTAGTTCACTGGAAAAGCCGCTGCCTGCTCGTCGCTCCAGTGATCCGGGACCGCCCATAGCAGGTTCGGCGAGGCCGCTATCTTTTCGGCGAACGCGGCCCACTGGGCATATCCCATCACGCGGCGATTAGTCTTTTCTTCAGTCCCTGAGAATTCCCTACCGACGATGAGAGGGGGCGGAGGCGTTCCCGGATAACCGCCCTTGGTCGTCATGAAGTCTGCGAAATTAAGTCCGCCCGCCTTCACGCGCACTACGCTCTGACCATCTTTGGCGGTCGGCTCCGGCATGTCTTTGACGGACAGTGCTTCAGGACCGGAGAGATTCAGAAGAACCAGGGCTTTCATATGGAAAGTTTAGCAGCGCTCAACGGACGAGTCAGTGATTCCGGGCTGCTTAAGAACGGTAGGCCCGCTGAGTCAGGACTTTAGACATCGATCCTGTCCCGCGGGCCCATGAACTGCGCTGGTCGTCAACAGCTATTCCACCACAAAGAGCGCTATGCGTACTCCGGGGTGCAGCAGATCAAACAGGAAGTACTCACCGTCGATGTAATCGACGTAGCAGTCGTCGCTATAAGCCCATTCAGCGGGCCAAGGATCGACGAACACAAAACTGTATCCGCCATAAACGAAGCCCGGCTGGCCTTCCACGACCGTAGTGCGCTGCACCTTCACAGTGTGGCTTCGTCCGAAATTCGAATGGAATTTGTCATCGGGGATGTGGGCGCTCTTGCCGGCAGGGCGCGCGTGCGCCGTGGAATTCTGCTGAGCGGACATCTGACGATTGTCCTTCCCCTGTTCGTTCTGCTTCATGTGCTCGCTTTGTTTCATCTGGTCGTTCTGCTTCATTTGCTCGTGCGATTGCTTTTCTTCCTGCTTCTGCTCTTTCTTATCCTGCTTAGAAGGCTTGGCCTCGTCTTGCCGCGCGGGCTTCATCTGGTTATCGCGAGGTTCATTCATCTGATCCTGGCGAGATTCGGGCCGAGCTTCTTCCTGACGTGGTTGTTTGGGTTCTTGAGGTTTTCCGTCCTGTGCGTAGAGAGATCCAGAAGCGGAGACTAGAATCGTGAGAAACGCTAAATGGGTAAATCGCAAAGCTCGCATCATATCCTCCAAGTTGGTCTTGAACGGACTACTACGGGCCGAGCGATCTGCTTGCAGCAAATCGCGATCCTGAATATGGATGCCAATCCCGTAAGCCGGACAGGCAAGGTGATTGCTGTAAGTACGGGTGTGAACTGGCTGTAGGCGATGCGTACCGCCTCGCGCGTTTCTTCACTCCGCTTCCCTTCGTTAGGCGCGACACCCGCTTGCGAGACCCTCTCGCCAGTGCCTTTTGGCGGGTATATACTCATTTCGTAATTGTGACGATCCGGCCAAGCCCCTTGTGGCCGGACGGGGCGCGCCTTCATTCCCCTACATTCTTGCGCCCCGTTTGCGAAAGGCCTGTTCCCGCCGGGGGCGGCGTGGAAGGGCACGGGTGCATCACCTTCAATAGCGGGGTAGATCTGCATCCGCGGGGAGGTTTACCGTGGATATCATTTTTGTTCGCCTTCTTTTTGTACTTGTTGTAGCCGTCACTTGCTACGTCATCGATCCTTTCACCCTGCCGCGCCTTTGGGACGCTGGCGTTGGCACCTTGATAGGCGCTGCCATCGTTGTCTTCGAATGGAAGCTCCGCGCGGTCAGTCTTAAACGGCTGATCGGGGCCGCCATCGGCAGCATCCTCGGAATCTGCGGCGCTTATCTTTTCGCTCTGGTTATCCGCAGCAGTGTGCCTGCGGGAAACAACCAGAGCTTCCTGCAGATCATGGTCATGCTTTTGATGGCTTACGTAGGGCTAGTCGTAGGAGCGAGTAAGGGCGACCTTCTCAACCTCTCAGCTCTGGGCGGAGTCTTCGGCGGCGAGAAGCAAGGCAAGAAAAGCTACAAGATTTTGGATACGAGCGTCATCATCGACGGCCGTATTGCCGACATTGCCGAAACCGGCTTCCTCGATGGCATCATTGTGACTCCGCAATTCGTACTGCGTGAGTTGCAACTGGTCGCCGACTCGGCCGATTCCCTGAAGCGCAACCGTGGACGTCGCGGCCTGGATATTCTGCAGCGTTTGCAGAAGGTCGCTACGCTCCAGATCCAGATTGTCGAAGACGACTTTCCCGCCGTTCGAGAAGTTGACCTCAAACTGATTGAACTTGCAAAAGTGTATGAAGGCAAGATCATCACTAACGACTTCAATTTGAATAAGGTTGCTCAGCTTCAAGGCGTCGAGGTGCTGAACATCAACGAGTTGGCCAATTCTCTCAAGCCGATCGTGCTGCCCGGCGAGACCATGCGCGTATTCATCCTGAAAGAGGGCAAGGAATACAACCAGGGAGTCGCTTACCTCGACGACGGGACGATGGTCGTGGTCGATAACGCGCGCAAAATGATCGGCAAGACCATCGACGTTTCTGTGACCTCAGTTCTGCAGACGACCGCAGGAAAAATGATCTTCGGCAAGTGGGACGAGCGCGCTGCATATTCACGTCAGGCTGCACCAGCATCTGCGCCCGTGACGACGATCTCCGTATCTGTTCCCAGCCCGTCGGCGACCGTTCCTGGTTCGGGCATTGAGAAGCCCGCCACTTAGTCAGTCCGTCTGCTGTTGCGACGGCTGGCAGGAGACCCGAGGAACGCGCGCAACGCTCCTTGTGGCCTCTCCAGTCCGCCGCGACCACGACAAGGGTGGTCCGAATCTCGAATACGCCTGATATCCTAGCCTGCGTTCCGGATAACCCAGTGCCATGAAGACGATCGACCGCGCCCGCCTGCACACTCTGATGCAACGCGAACAGAAGAAGTTCGTGGACGAGCATCCCAAATCAAAGGCTCTATTTGATCGCGCCAGCAAATCGCTGCTGAGCGGTGTGCCCATGAACTGGATGGTGAAATGGGCTGGCGCCTTTCCCCCATTCGTGCGCGAGGCGCAAGGCGCTCATTTTTTCGATGTCGACGGTCATCGCTACATCGATTTCTGTCTGGGAGATACCGGGGCCATGACTGGGCACTCCCCGTCCGCGACCGTGAAGGCAGCAGAAGAACAAATGCGTCGCGGCATCACCCTCATGCTTCCGGGGGAAGACGCGATCACAGTCGCCGAAGAATTGCAGAAGCGATTCAATCTTCCTTACTGGCAATTTGCACTCACTGCGACCGACGCGAACCGATTCTCGATCCGGCTGGCTCGGCAAATTACCGGGCGCCCCAAGATCCTTGTATTCAATTGGTGTTATCACGGTACCGTCGACGAAACCATCGTCAGCATCGGCGCCGGCGGAGTAGTAGGTGCGAGGCCCGGCAACATTGGGCCGTCCGTCGATCCGGCAGTTACAACGAAAGTCGTCGAGTTCAACGATTTGGCCGGTCTTGAACAAGCCCTCGCAGCGGGCGATGTAGCGTGCGTGCTCGCCGAGCCGGCTATGACCAATGTCGGCATCGTGCATCCACAGCCCGGATATCACGACGCGCTGCGAAAGCTAACGCGAAACAGCGGTACGCTGCTCATCATCGATGAGACGCATACGATTTGCGCAGGCCCCGGCGGTTACACCCGCGCACATAATCTCGATCCGGACGTTATTGTGTTTGGCAAGGCGATCGGAGGAGGTGTTCCGGGCGCGGCCTACGGATTTTCGAAAGAGGTCGCCGACCGCATCCTCGCCAAGCAGGAGCTCGAAAATTGCGATGTTGGAGGGATCGGTGGCACCCTTGCCGGTAACGCTCTCTCGCTTGCCGCCATGCGTGCGACGCTGACCAAAGTTCTGACCAAGGAAGCGTTCGACCGCATGATCCCAATGGCCGAACGTTGGACGGCGGGCGTCAAAAAAGCTATCGCGGAAGCGGAACTTCCCTGGCACGTAACCCAGCTTGGATGCCGCGCGGAATATATGTTTGGCCCGGAGCCTAAGAGTGGCGGTCAGGCTCACGAGGCGATGGACTTCGAACTCGAGCGCTTCATGCATCTCTATGCCATGAATCGAGGCGTTCTGCTGACGCCCTTTCACAATATGGCGTTGATGTGCCCGCAGATCGAAGTGGAGGACGTCGACAAGCACACAAAAATATTTCGCGAAGCGGTAAAAGAGCTGGCCGCATAGATCTTTGTGCGACACGGTCGCCCTGCGCCCGCTCGATCCGCAGGAATGTTCTGTTAGGCTGTTTCCTTCCGCATGAAACGAATCCAGCTGAAGCCATTTTGGATTCTCGCTGCAGTGATGCTGTGTACGGCGTGCGCGACGGTCGCGCCGCCCCAGCCTCCATCGCTTGAACTGCCGAAACCTCCGTCGGATCTTCGTGCCCGACGCAAAGGCGACCGAGTCATTCTTACTTGGACAGTCCCCACAGTGACCACGGATCGCCAATCGATTCATGAGCTGGGGCCCACCCAGATTTG
This sequence comes from uncultured Acidobacteriota bacterium, assembly GCA_963712365.1. Taxonomy (GTDB): domain Bacteria; phylum Acidobacteriota; class Terriglobia; order Terriglobales; family Acidobacteriaceae; genus Sulfotelmatobacter. The sequence goes on along the minus strand of CAVQHO010000010.1, from coordinate 1,048,121 downwards.
CCGGGGAATCGCCGTGAAGCTTTCCCAGTGCGGTGTGCCGGTGGGAAAGATTACTGTCCAGGCTCCAACTCAGCCTGTAACCACGAAAACAAAAGCACTTGGTCTGTACACAGACACTCTTCCAACGGGCGTTGAGAGTGATTCGCCGTCGGCTTTCGCGACGTATGCCGTCGAGGTTCTTAACCGCGATAGCCGGGGAGCAGGTGTCTCAAATCAGGTGCGCGTTTCACTGCTTCGCACGCTACCCCTGCCAACGAACCTGCAAGCTACGGTGATGGCGCAGGGCGTCGTTATCAAGTGGAACGGTCAAGCCGGCTCTGCCGCATCCTCGGTACGCCACATGTACCGGCTGTATCGAAGCGAAGAAGGCCAACCCCCGACAATAGTGGGGGAAATTCCGGCGGACACGAACGATTCAGAATTCACCTTTACCGATTCAGAGATCGAATGGCAGAAGAGGTACGAGTATCATGCTGACTCTGTCACGCAGTTCTCCGAACCTGGAAAAAAAATCGTGGAGGTCGAGAGCGATGACACGCCGCCAGCGAAAGTTTTCGCGGACGACGTCTTCCCTCCAAGCGTACCTTCCGGCTTGCAGGCGGTCTCGTCCGGCCCCGGACAGCAACGCTTCGTCGACCTGATCTGGGCGCCCGTGTCTGATGTAGACCTGGCCGGCTACAACGTTTACCGGCGTAATGAGGGTGAGCCCGCGGCTAAGGTGAACACCGAACCACTTCGAGCGCCGGCTTATCGCGATAGAGGTGTGGAACCCGCGAAGCGTTATGCGTATTCCGTTACTGCGGTGGATTCACGGGGCAACGAAAGCGCACATTCCGAGGAAGCGACGGAGACAATCCCGTGAGCGAACCCGCGGATTGCGCGATCCAGCCCTCCGCTCTCGCGAAATAGTTTCCAATTGTGAGCGATGACATCTGCGGATGTGTTTAGATATTCCACATGAAATACTGCCGGTTTCAACACAACGGGGAAGCGCAGTACGGCCTGGTCGAGCCGGTAGGTGGTCAAGATGCAATCGTGCGGCTCCTCCTGACTCCGCCCGAGCAGGCTGATGGTGATCTGGAAAGCCTTCGTACACGCAGAATCGACGCCATTCCGCTTCAGGGTGCCGCGCTGCTCGCGCCGGTGCGGCCGTCTAAGATTGTTTGCGTGGGTCGGAACTATCGCGAGCACGCCGCTGAGCTAGGACACGAGGTCCCCAAGGAGCCGCTCATCTTTCTGAAGGCTACGTCGGCGCTTCTGGCTCCTGGTGGCGTGGTGCGGCGTCCAAGAATTTCCAGCCGCGTGGATTTCGAAGGTGAGCTTGGTGTTGTTATCGGAAAAAGCTGTTATCAACCACCAGCGGACGCAGACATCCGGCAGTACATTTTGGGATACACGTGCGTGAACGATGTGACCGCGCGTGACCTGCAAAATAAAGACGGACAATGGAGCCGCGCCAAAGGCTTCGACACTTTTTGCCCGGTCGGTCCGATTGTTTCCGATGAAATCGATCCGTGGAAAGGCGTTGCAGTGGAAACGCGAGTGAACGGTGAGCTGAAACAGCAGGGCAACACCACCGATTTCATCTTCGCGTTGGATACGATCATCCGGTACATCGCGCAGGCAATGACGCTCTATCCCGGAGATCTTATTCCGACCGGCACCCCTTCGGGTGTGGGCCCCGTGGTTGCGGGCGACAACATGGAGATCAGAATTGACGGAGTCGGCGTCCTCAAGAACACTGTGGCAGACGAGTAGTCTACTGGAGCCGGAAGCGTTCCCGAATCAACCGTTGCAGGCGCGGCTTGTACAACAGATCGTACGCAAGTTCTTTGTCAGGAAACATCGTGAGTGCGGCGCGCTTGGCTCCGGCAGCCAGTTCTGCTGCTTCCTCCACCGTCAGATTGGGGTCTTGGCCAATCACCGACATCACCATGCTGATCATCAATTGGAGGCGGCGAATCTTTCGAGCTTCATCTTGGCGTTCGCGGGCATCCTGCTCTGGCAAAGGGAAAGATTCCCGGCTTCCCGCTGACTGGATGTTCATGCTGTCCCCTTTTGTCCCACACAAATTGGATGACTCGCCGTGCCAAGCCGTTGCGCAATCGCTCCGCTCATTCTGCCTGACTTTGGCCTGAAAGCAATAACTCCACGGTTGCCCTTCCACAAGTTCGGTCTATGGACGGACCTTCCAGCAAACCTCTGCCTCGAAACCAGCATCGGAGCCGAAGCATACCTTCTACGAGAGTAAAATTTTGCTGTTAGGGATTCGGCTCAAGAGCCGGACCCGGAATGGGAGATTTCATGGCCGACGAGCGTACCTCCGCCGATTCGCAACAACGTCCTGACCCGAACGAGAAACTAGTCAAAGTGTTCGGCTCGGAGCAAGAGTCGGAAGCCCTCGTTGTGAAGGGCCTTCTTGAGTCGGCTGGGATCGATAGCGACCTTACCTCTACATCGCTCGTCCAGGATGCATTCCCCGGGCTTGGCGGAATGGTCATCCTGGTTCGCCAGGAGGACGCAGAGACCGCTAAAAAGTTGATTGCAGAAAATAAAACGCCAGTGCCCGACGATAGTGATGAAGATGCAACAGCGGAGATCGCCGCTATTGAAGAGCCGCCACAGAAGGCGTGACGCTCCGGCCGTCGAGATAGAAGCTCACGGCTCCATCGAGGTCAGTTCGATAAACTTGGGTACCGGCACCCGTGAGGCGATCAAGGGTCTCGATGCGCGGCAGCCCAAATGGATTTCCCAGACCCACCGAGATGATGGCGAATTCCGGGCGCGCAGTCTCCACCAGTTCCGCCGTGGTTGCGTTTGCGCTTCCGTGGTGCCCAACCTTCAGTAAATTCGCTTTTGGATGTTCCATCGCCGCCACGCGGCGCTCGACTGTTTTTTCGGCGTCGCCTTCCAACAGAACGGAAGTGTCCGAGTAACTCACGCGCAAAATCATGGAGTCATTGTTCTGCGGCCTGTCGCGTATCTGCCAGTCGCTCGGAGGAAAGAGCACGCGGACATCGGCTCCTCCGAAATCAAATTCGTCTTTTTCCCAGTGCCTTACGATCTTCACGCCGTCTTCTCTGGCCACAGCTATCACGTGCTCGAGCGCGCCACTCGGTGGCATTACACCCACCCACAGCTCTTTCGGCCTGAAATTTCGAATTACTGACTGCATTCCGCCGATGTGATCCGAGTGACCATGAGTAATGGCAACAGCATCCAGACGCGAGATGCCGCGGAACCATAAATATGGAGATACGACATCCTCCCCGAAATCAAGCTGGGATCCTCCGGGACCGATGGGCCCCCCTGCATCCACCAGCAGCGTCTTTCCCTGCGGCGTGATCAGCAGGATCGAATCGCCTTCACCGACATCGATGGACGTCACTTCCAACACGCCCGGCCGAGTCTGTGGCTTGGGAGCAATGAGCGCGAGCGCTATCGAAACCAGAAGGATCGGTGCGAGTCCGGCGGCCACCAGCCAACCGTGAAGGCGCGAGCACCAGATTGCAATGATCAGCGCGACCACAGCCAAACCAATCATGAACAGCGGCGGCATAGCCACTCGCCAGTCTGACATGCGCATTCCGCCCAACCTGTGAACAGACCCGGCGATGCCGTCGATGGCGAAGGTCGTCAGCACAGCAGGAATTCTGGCAAGCGCAACTGACACAAACCCCAAGCCCAGGGCGGCAATGGCAGCGGGCATCATCAACTGCGTCAGGGGGACGACGATAAGGTTGGCCGGCAGGCCAGCCGTGGTAGTGCGGTGGAAATAATAGGCCATGGGCAGAGCCAACCCCACCTGCATGATGGCCGAAATAAAAATTAGTTCTGTGGCACTCAGCGAGAACCGGGCAAATCCAAGAACGAGACGCTGAGACCAGCGCTCACCGAGGAAGCGGCTCACTCGGCCCGCGATCAGCTGTAAATCAACACGGAGTTGTGCCACGCGCGCCGGCAGCTTGACCCCGTAGTCCTTAGAGGACCAATTTGCCGTTGCTTTCTTGTAAAGCTGGGTTGTGCGCTGCAGTATTGGCAAGCAGATGCCCGCGACGATCAACACGCACAGAAATGTCATTTGGAAGCTGGCGCTGAAGAGTTGACGCGGATCGAAGACAAGAAGCCCGAGGGCTGCCGTACCTAGAGCATTCATCATTGCCCGCTGACGAAATACTAGGCGCGCCCCAAGGTAGGCAGCACACATTAAGGTCGCGCGCCACACCGGTGCGCCGACTTCCGTGATGAATGCGTAGCCGATGCACGATGCAACCGTCAGCAGAACCGCTGGAATCTCAGGTATCCGGCATTTGCGCAAGGCCCAAAACACCAGCATCGCCAGAATGCTGACGTTCATTCCTGAAACCACGAGCACGTGGTAAGTTCCGGACCGTTGGAAATCGAGGCGTGTGTCCTGGTCGATGAATGCGTCTTCACCGATCAGCATTGCGTCAATCAGAGCAGCTTCATTCTGAGGCCAGATTTCGTGAACCTTCGCGATGACCGCGCGGTGGGCCCGGCCACCCCACTTGGAAATCTGACCGCCAGAGAAGCCCTCCAGCAATTCGACATCTTGGAACTTGGCCGATCCCAGGGCAACAATGCCGCGATCGGAAAGGTATTGCTGGTAGTCGAACGCTCCCGGATTGCGAAAATTGCGAGGCAATTTCAACTTGGCAACAAGCCGGATGCGTTCTCCATAGTGAAATAGCCGCATCCCTGGACAAGGCGTCTGTTCATTCGCTGCGCCGTCGGCCCCGCAATCATCCGACCGCTGACCGTAAATGCTGAGGCGGACTCCGGCCTGTACGGCCGCGGCATCCGGGGCGATTCCGATTTGTTCGGTTTCAATGTCGAGTGTCTGTCTCTCTTCGCCGAAACTACCAGGCTGACGCCGGCCATCTCTGGCGACGTGCGCAATGATTTGTACTTTCTCGTGGTTGGCGAACCTCTGAATGTGACTATCATGAACTTGCGAGCTTTTCGTGATCTGAAGATGTAGCGCTCCGGCGAAGAACAGGGCCGTTAAAACGACGGCCCACCCCAATCGGGCCCGTCGAATTGTGAAATAAGCCGCAGCCCCAACGAAGAAAGTTAGGCTGACGATCCACCACACGGCGGGACGCCACTGGCTGGCACCGAAAATAATTCCGGCTGAATAGGCGAGGGCTGCCCAAAACATCGGTTGTCGCGGTGGCTTATAGCGAGCGGCAGAAGGCGAGTATGGAGTCATACATCTTTCCACCCGATCCGCGTGTTCGTGCGCGTCGCTGCGCCGAAGCTTCCATCGCGCTCGCCGGATGGAAGAAAGATTCGTCGCGCGAATAAAGATCGAATGAGGAGAGCGTCAGCGAGCCAGGTGCACAACGGTTTCAAGATGGAAGGTCTGCGGAAACAAGTCGACCAGATGAACCTGCTCGAGACGGTAGCCCGCTTTGAGCAGTACCGCCAGATCACGAGCCAAGGTAGAAGGGTCGCAAGAAACATAAACAACGCGTGGCGCGCCCAAGGTCACCAACATTCGCGCCACGCGTTCTCCCAAGCCACTTCGGGGCGGGTCCACCACCGCCAGGTCGGGCCTATGAAAATTATGAGGGAGGACCGTGCCCTTCCCAACTCGCCCCGAATCTTTCCAACGGGCCAGGTACTGCTCCGTGGTGGCCTGGACCGCCTCTCCATTCGAGGTCTGATTGTAAGAAAGATCAGCTGAGGATGTCTGTGACGACTCGACAGAAACGATGTGATGGATGTCACCAGCTAAGGCTGTGGAAAAAAGTCCGACGCCCGCATATAAGTCCACAGCAATCTCTCCAGATTGACCTGCGGCGACGATTTTCACTAATTCGTCAACAAGATAGCGATTGGTCTGGAAGAACGATCCGGCGCTGACCCGGTAGGAGTTTCGCTGAGTTGTGTAGGTAAGGTGGTCCGCTCCGGATGTAAGAAATTTTTCCGGCGTATGCCGTGTAGCCGGAGAAGTCTCGCGAAAGGCGACCACGCCGGCGATCTCCGGCATCGAAGTCCTCAAATCTTCCGCCCATCCACGAGCCGCGGCCCGCCGAACTTCACTCGTACACGACACCTCAACGAGCAGCTCCGTATCGTTCGCATTGGCGAAAAACTCAACTTCGCGCACGCCTTGCGGAACTTTCCCTGCACGGCCATTCTCCCAGAGCATCGCAATACCGCGATTCAGAAGCGGCGAACTGATGGGGCACTGTTCAATGCAAAGTAGTTCATGTGAGGCAAGCTTGTAATAGCCACAGGCGAATTCGGGGGTGGTCCGAATCTGGAGCCGAGAGCGATTGCGATAGTTCCACGGCGGTGAAGGATGAAGCTGTATATCAACGGGAAGCTCGATCTTCGCCGTGCGCCGCAACGTCTCGCGCAGAATTTCTCTCTTGATCTCGAGCTGGTGATCGTAGTCGGCATGTTGGTAATGACATCCGCCGCAACGCCTGAAGTACGGACAGGGGGCCTCGATCCTCCTCGGCGAAGGCTCGATCACCTTGTCGAGTTGGGCGCGAACAAATCCAGCCTTCTGTTCGCGGATCGATGCCTCGACCATTTCACCAGTGAGCACGAACGGGATGAAGGCTGCCTTCTGACGGCCCGAAGCGTCCGCTGGCAGATGGGCTAGTCCATCGCCCCCATAGATCAGTTTTTCGATTGATATCTGCAAGAACGCATTCTAAGTGGAATTACAAAGATCTGCCGGCGGCCGCACCCGATGCCCATGCCCATTGAAAGTTAAAACCGCCAAGATGGCCGGTCACATCTACCACTTCACCGATGAAGAACAATCCCGGAACCCTGTGGGACTCCATTGTCTTGGCCGAAAGCTCGTCGGTGTCGACTCCGCCGACAGTTACTTCCGCCTTGTCAAATCCTTCCGTTCCGGCAGGCTGGACATTCCACAAATGTATGTGTTTCTCAAAGTCCGCTAGCGCCGTGTTGGTCCAGGAAGTGGGTGCATTCAACTCTAGCCAGCGGTCCGCAAGGCGATGGGGCAAGGCCTTTCTCAATTCGATGCTCATCGTACGAAGATCGCGTGGCGTCTTCGGATCGTGAAATAGCGTGACAATCTCCCGGTCGGGCGCAAGGTCAAGGCTGAATCTCGCGGGAATCATTCCAGTATGACGAGATCTGGAGAATGGCCGGACCGCTGAGGCCGCGATGAGTGATTAACATCTTTTCGCGAAATACCTGACCGGGAACCGATGCGAGCACTTCCGTTGAGATCCCCGCGAGATCGCGATACCGCGAACAATTCTTCTTGATTGAACAACAGCGGCACCAGTCCAGGCTTGGGGTTCTCGAATTTTCATCCCAAACTGCCTGGCCATATCGTAACCAAACGACGTCGCTCCAATCTTTGGTATGGACAAGCCTCCCGTTGCCACTACCAGCGCGGGCGCCTGAAAATCGGACGCTGCCGTGGTGACCAGAAAGTCCGTGGACTTGGTTACCTCTCGAATGTTCACCCCGACGAAGATCGACACACCTACTGCCTTGCACTCGCTTTCAAGCATGGCAAGAATGTCCCGAGCAGAGCGATCGCAGAATAATTGCCCCAAAGTTTTTTCGTGATAAGGGATTCCGTGCTTTTCAACCAGAGCAATGAAGTCTGCGGGCGTGTAGCGCGCGAGGGCAGACTTCGCAAAGTGCGGGTTGGCCGAGATGAAGTTTTCCGGCCTGACAATGCAGGTTAGTGAAATTGCATCGGCCCCCGCCCGAGATCAAAATCTTCTTTCCCAACACGGTCGGCGCGTTCGAGCACCGCGACCCGGCGTCCTCGCTTGCCCGCCTCGACCGCGCACATGAGTCCGGCCGCTCCACCTCCGAGAATCAGCACATCGAACTTTTGAGCCACAGGTAATCACATGTAGAACAAGCTAAGCCGGGGTAGCCGGTATTTTTCAAGCAGCTTTTTGTGAAGATACTGTTTTTGAAGCTGGTCGATCTGAAATCCTGACATTTTGCGGCGGTAAGGAGAGAGGTCGCGGTCAGCTTCCGCGCGAATTATCACAAGCTCTTCATCCGCGGTCGAAGTGAGCAGGATGGCGAAGAGCTTGTCCTCCAGAACAGTCAAGCGTCGCTCAAGATCCTCGAGGCTTGTCAGTGTCTTGCTCTTCGTATCGGCTGCGAGCTGGCGAAGGGTTTCGAGCGGTTTCAAGAATAGGCGGCGTCGCTGGCACCACGCCCTTCTGCGGAAACTTCGCAGCTTCGAGCAAGTCGGCATTCCGAAGAAGGAAAGCCGAAACCGCTTCTGGCTCGAACCCCGGCGCTTTACCTTTCTCAGGCGGAGCAGCCGCCGGCAACGCCAACCGCGGCCTCTTTCATTTCCTCGGCCGCAGCCAGCACCTCCTGCGAACAATAGGCCAGGCTGTTCACCTTTTTTGATTTTGAGGGTCGCTGATCATATCGATCAAATGCGGCGTCAATGCCGCGAAGTACCGCCTCGAGAGGAATGCCCGCGTCTTTCCAGGTCTCGATGAGGGCCCAATCCAACGTCGAAAGCAGCAAGCCGCCACCACGCCGCTGAAGATAGCGCTCCTCAGTTTCCGTAAAGTAGTTGAAGTAGTTTTCCACGGCGGTCTAGCGGTGAGCGCGCGGAGACGGGTTCGTACCGGATGTTTGTCCGCTCTGATTCTTCCTGCGCAGCTTTGGAGGACGACTTGGCGTCAGGCTTCGTCGGGTCCGAATCTTTCCTCGTCACCGCATTGCGTTCCCAGATGATGCGCAAGCCTGCCAGAGTCAGCGACTCGTCGACCTTCTTGATGAACTTCGATCCGGTGCCGATCATCGGGCCGAGACCGCCGGTTGCAATCACCTGAGTTTCTGTTCCAAGTTCCGCCATCAGCAGTTCGAGAATTCCATCCACCAGTCCAAGATAGCCATAGTAGAGCCCGGATTGCAGGCTGCCGACTGTGTTCGAGCCAATCACGCGAGCGGGTTTGCGAATCTCTACGCGAGGCAATCGAGCGGTGCGCTCAAACAAAGCGTCCGCGGAAATACCGATCCCCGGACAAATCACTCCCCCCAGATATTCGCCTTTCGCAGAAACGCAGTCGAATGTCGTTGCGGTACCGAAGTCGACGATCACGCACGGACCACCGTATTTATCGAAGGCAGCAACGGCGTTCACAATTCGATCTGCCCCCACCTCGGCGGGATTGTCGTACTGAACAGGCATTCCGGTCCTTACGCCAGGCTCGATAAATAACGGACGCAAACTGAAGTACCGCTCGCAGACCTGGCGAAGTACCGGATCGAGCGGCGGAACCACCGACGAGACTACGATTCCATGAATACCCTTCGACTCCAGGCCAGCCATCGAAAACAAGTTGCGGAACAGAACTCCATATTCATCGACAGTGCTGGTACGTGACGTGGCGACACGCCAGTTGGCGACCAGCCGCTCGTACCCTGGAGCATCGTCCTGCGCGGCAGTGGATATTTGAGGAGCGCGAGCAAAAACGCCAAGTACCGTATTCGTATTGCCCACATCGATTACTAGCAACATCGTAGCCGTTCCCCGTTCTTCATCTTTCCCGTACCGTGCCGCTCAACACTGTCTGCAGTCCTGAAGGAGTGCGAAGCTGCAGAAATCCGCGCGCATCCAAGCCTTCCGTGACACCCTCCATGGCGCGGCCATTTTCTTCGATGCGGACCTTCTTCCCTTTTACCCACGAAGAATTCTCCGTGAACCGCCGCAGGATGTCTTCGTGAGCCTGGGATTTCTCGACTAGCCCGTGATACTCAGCGTCGAGCGATTTTAGCAAAGCGGCAACAAGTTCCACCCTCGACCATACTTTCCCCGTAACAAGTCGGAGCGATGTAGCGTTCAGGTTTTTTGGAAAGCTCTCCTGGTTCACGTTGATGCCGATTCCCACGACGATGTAACGTACGCGGATCGCCTCTGCGTTCATCTCCGTCAGAATGCCGCAAACCTTCTTGTCGCCAATCAGAAGATCATTAGGCCACTTCAGATCGGGAGTTACATCGGGATCTACGCTCTGAATCGCCGCACTCACCGCCAGCCCTGCGGCGAGCGATAGCGCCAGCACGTCCGAAGGCGGTAGCGATGGTCGCAAAATTACGGAACAATAAATTCCCGTGGATCGAGGAGACTGCCATGAATTCGATCCACGGCCGCGCCCGGCCGTCTGTTCTTCAGCCAGGAACACGCTTCCATGCGGAGCGCCTTCTGCTGCGGCCGCCATCGCTGCCGTGTTCGTCGATCCGATCTTGTAGAAGTGGTGAAGATCTGCGTCGAAGCTCGTCCGCCGCACCATGGGCCGAAGAATTTCCGGAAGGAGCAGATCGGGAACCGAGCGCAGTTGATATCCAGTTGCAGGATGTCCAGCGATATCTACGCCTAGCCCACGGAGTTGCTGGATCAAACGCCAGACTTCCGAGCGATTGGATGAAATATCCTCGGCGATCTTCGTTCCACTCATCACCACCGTCGCATGCTTCATCAGGGACCGCACGATGAGTCCAAGACGAAGATCGGTGGGCTGCAGCTGATACGAATCTGCCGCTGCCGCGCGCGCAGAATTGCGTGGTCGAATTGGATTGCTTTTAGCTATGCGGGAATTATCTGCGAATCGAGGCGAAACGACAATTACGCGACCACAATTCGCATATTCAAGTCGGCGGCCTTGGGCGAGTGGGTCAACTGGCCTACCGAGATAAAGTCAACGCCAGTTTCGGCGTAAGCGCGCACATTTTCCAGGCGGATTCCGCCGGAGCATTCAACCGGAACTCGACGCGCTGGGTTGTCCGGCATCAGGACGCGCGCAGCGCTCCGCTGCCCGCCGAACATCTTCCGGACTCATATTGTCGACAAGTATTCCTTCCGCGCCCGCTGCGAGAGCCTGCTCCAGTTCGTCCATGGAACGAACCTCAACTTGAATCGGCTGAGACCCGCGCCGGTTGCGGTGCGCCCGCTCCAGAGCCTCCGGGATGCCGCCGGCCAGAACGATGTGGTTGCTCTTGATCAGGACGCCGTCGGAAAGATCCAGCCGGTGATTTTGCCCTCCACCGCAGCGCACAGCGTACTTATCCACCACGCGCAAGCCAGGAGCGGTCTTTCGCGTGTCCAGAATGCGCGCCTTCGTTCCAGCGACAGCTTCAACGAATTTACGCGTCAGTGTGGCGATGCCGCTCATCCGTTGCAGAAAATTGAGAATCACCCGTTCGCACGACAGAACAACCCGGGCATTGTGCCTGACGACGGCCACCGACTGTCCTTTGTGCAATCGCACCCCGTCGAAGATCTCAGGATGAGTTGTGACTTCGTAATGCGCCGTCACAGCCCCGTCTAGCGCCGCATACACGTCAAAGATACGAGCGATGCATCCGATTCCCGACAAGATGCAATCCTCCTTTGCGAGGATCGTCGCCGACGCACGCTGGTTCGGATCGATGCAAGCATAGCTGGTCGCATCGCGTGTCGCCCGGTCCTCCAGGAGAGCATTCTCGAGGATTGCGGTAAGCCTTCTTGAATTCCAGTCCATAGAGCTTTCTGCCGGAAATCAGCGTTCCATGCCAGCAGCCTTCTACTGGCAGCCCAACTCTTTCAGTTTGCTGACTGTCTTTTCCTTCAACAGAGACAATTCCTGCTGCTGCTTTCGCAAATTGTCCACCACGTTAGCCGGAGCCTTCGCCAGAAATTGTTCGTTACCCAGCTGTTTCTGGCCGCTGCCAATTCCTTTTTCAAACTTGTCGAGTTCCTTCTTGAGCCGTTCGCATTCCGAAGCGACATCAATCTTGCGCTCGTAGATCACATGCACGTCAAATCGCGCGGTACTGCGCGTGCCGGTCAAGTTGGCCAGGGAATCGTCCGTGAAATTGATCGCCTCGACGTTTGCCAATCGCTCGACCGCTCCGCGATTCTGTTCGATCATCGCTCGAATGTCAGGCTCACTGGCATAAATGCTAATCGCGACCTTGACCTTCGGCTCAACCTTCAGCTCCGCCCGAACATTCCGGATGTTCACTATCAGGTCTTGCATAATCGCCATCTGAGTTTCGGCCGCCAGGTCGTACTGCTTCAAATCCGCCTGCGGATATGCCGTAAGTGCGATCGATTTTGTCGCCGACCGCCCATCGTTCATCGCCTGCCAGATTTCCTCGGTGATAAACGGCATTACAGGATGCAGCAAGCGCAACGATGCATCGAACAATGACACCAGATTAGCGCAAACCTGCTGGGCCGCGGCCTTGTCGCCGCCGTCTTCAACATTGAGCCGCGGCTTGATCAGTTCGAGATACCAGTCGCAGAATTCGCCCCAGAAGAAGTCGTAAATGCGATTCGCCGCTTCATGAAAGCGATAGGTCGCGAGCGCGTCATTTACATCCGACACGACGCGGTTGAAACGCGAGAGGATCCAGCGGTCCTCAAGTGTGGCTGCTTGAAAATCCGGAATGCCTACAGTTTTAAAATCCTCTCCCAGAGCGACCGGGCGAGATTGATAGCCGATCCGGTCCATGTTCATAAACATGAAGCGGGCGGCGTTCCAAATTTTATTCGCGAATGCGCGATAGCCGTCGGTACGCGCCTCATTAAACGCGATATCGGTTCCCGGAGCCGCCATCGCCGCTAGCGTGAAGCGGGTCGCATCCGTGCCAAAGCGCTCAATAATCTCCAGCGGATCGATTACGTTCCCCTTGGTCTTCGACATTTTCTGCCGCTCGGCATCACGCACAAGCGCATGAATGTAGACCTGGCGGAACGGCACGCTGTCATTCTTCTTCTGCGCCCAACCGCTGGCTGCCTTGATTGCCGGATCCTGCTCGTGTCCTTGCATGAAGTGGCACCCGAACATAATCATCCGTGCCACCCAGAAGAAGAGAATCTCGTAGGCCGTGATCAACAGCGTGGTCGGATAGAAAACTTCCTGATCGCGCGTCTTCTCCGGCCATCCTAGCGTCGTAAACGGAAGCAGTCCGGATGAGAACCACGTATCCAGCACATCGGGCACTTGCTCCAGCTTCGCGCTGCCACATTTCGTGCATTTGGTGGGCGCTTCGCGGGCTACGATCACTTCCTTGCAGTCGCCACACGTCCATGCCGGTATGCGATGTCCCCACCACAACTGGCGAGAGATGCACCAGTCGTAGATGTTATTCATCCAGTTCAGATAAACCTGGCGGTGGTTTTCGGGAACGATCGTGATCTCGCCGCTCTCAACGGCTTCTTTGGCGCGCTCAGCCAAGGGTTTGATCTTGATGAACCATTGCTCCGACAGCCGCGGCTCGACGACGGTGCCGCAGCGCTCGCATTTTCCGATCGCGAGCTTGTAATCTTTTTCGGCGACGAGAAATCCCTGCTCCTGCAAATCGTGCAACACGCGTTTCCGCGCTTCGAACCGGTCCAGGCCCGCGTAAACACCGGCGTTCTGGTTCATGTGCGCGTGTTCATCCATCACGTTGATTTGCGGCAGATTGTGGCGCAAGCCCGCCTGAAAATCATTCGGATCGTGCGCCGGAGTGACTTTCACCGCGCCCGTTCCGAATTCAGGCTGCGCAAGTTCGTCCGTGATAATCGGGATTTCGCGCCCCATCAGCGGCACCAACACTTTCTTTCCCTGCAGAAGCGTGTACCGCTCATCCTTCGCGTTGACGGCGATGGCGGTATCTCCCAGCATGGTTTCAGGGCGCGTCGTGGCAACGGTGATGAATTCCTTGGTGCCAATCACCGGATACCGAATCTCCCACAACTTCCCCGCCACTTCTTCGTGCTTCACCTCGAGATCCGAGATCGCGGTCTCGTGCCACGGGCACCAGTTGACGATGTAGTTCCCGCGGTAGATCAGTCCTTCTTCATATAGGCGAACGAACACCTCGCGCACCGCGTGTGAGAGGTTCTCGTCCATCGTGAAATATTCGCGGCTCCAATCGACCGAGGCTCCCAGCCTCTTCATCTGGTCCAGAATTGCGCCGCCATACAACTTCTTCCACTCCCACACGCGCTCCACGAATTTCTCGCGGCCCATGTCGCGGCGCTTCTTGCCCTCCTGCGTCAGTTGTCGCTCCACCATCATCTGCGTCGCGATGCCGGCGTGATCGGTGCCCGGCAGCCACAACGTGATGAACCCGCGCATGCGGTGCCAGCGCACAATGATGTCCATCTGCGTCTGGTTCAGCATGTGGCCCATATGAAGACGGCCAGTTACGTTAGGGGGCGGCAGCAGAAGAGTGAAAACAGGACGCGTCTCACCCGGAGGCGGAGTAGCCACGGCAAACAGCTTTTCGTTGATCCAGTAATCGGCCCAGCGCGTCTCAATCGCGCCGGGTTCATACGCTTTGGGCAGTTCGCGGGGCATAGAAGCAGTCAGCACTCAGCCGCCAGCAATCACCCAGTCGAAACGGATCACGAACTCCGTTCAACTGACCGCTGAATGCTGAATGCTGAGTGCTCTTCTGATCTTACAGGCCAGAGAAAAGAAGGGTCAAACGTGGCCGGGGTTGGTATATACAGATGGCAAAATGCTCCCTGCTGCTTCATGCGCGCATTTGATTTGGGGCACGGCGCGGAACCAATTCACAGGCTGGTTTGGATTCGTCGAACGGATGAGGAACTTCTAGCCTTTGCTCGGCTTCCGACTGGCGGCTACGGCCTTATCTTCGGCACGCTCCGTTTTGAGCCTGAAATGTGCGACCACTTCTTGAATAGAGGCCTGTTACTTACGGTCAGGTAGTGTGTACAGGTAATGCTGAGTTTGACCAAGTCTGATCCACCCATCGTTTGCGCCCGACGGAGGAACCCCCACTACGGCCTTTGCTCCGGTCGTCGCAAATACACCAAGAGTTCTTGATCGGGCATCAGATTCCTGAGACCAAAAATCTCCGTCTTCCGGTAAATTGGCAACGATCCGGACCTTCGCCAATCGCGCCCATACCATCGCAGACACCCCCCCGACTGTTGCAACTTGGTCGCCTGATCGTAGACCGGACTGACGTAAGCTTTGTGCGACTTGCACTTCTTCTCGCATTCCGGAGGCAAGATCTTTTTCACTGGCTGCTGCTCCGAGAGCCCCGAGGCACAATTCAACGGAGTAGATAACCACAATCGCGAATGTGGAGGCCCGTAGTAAACGGCTGGACAACTCACTCTTCGGAAGCCGCAGCTGGCATAGTACGCCGCCCCAAAAGACAAGAATGAATGAGCCTATGTACCTCGGCTCAACATGAATGAGAGCATACAGCCCCAAGGGTACGATTGCCGGAAGCAAGACGTCCAGCCGACCAGCAATATCCCTCATCGATCCCCCCAAGATCAGGAGTGTCAGACTGATTGTTACGAACGCAGCTCCAGTTTTGAGGAACAACCCATGGTATATGCCAGCCGCTTCGACGATAGCGCGGACCTGTTTCTTCAAATCGAAGTGCGGGTGCATCCCTTCATACCAGTACGAGGGATCGTACCAAGGTGGGAACGTGACTGCGAAAGGAGCGGCAAACTCGTAGATAGCAGGTTGGGCAAGAATGAGGTGAGGGGGGTGAATAGGAATTCCTGATCCAGGGTAGTTCCCTTGCCAGTAGAGTCGGGGCACTCCATCGACGTGCCAGATGTAGTTAATCCTCCCCGAATCTCCGAACGTTAGCCTGCCCTTCGCTCGCGAGAGAAGTATCAGGAGTGGACTTGTTGTGAGAAGGAATACCAAAACAGCAACCAGGGGGCGAGCAAGGGATTGCTGTCGCTTGTACGTTATGAACGCTGCGACTGCGAGGAAGACGAATGATAACGGAAACAGAATTGTCTTGGCGAGATACCCCAACCCCAAGACCAGGCCCAACACCAAGAATGTGCCGATTCGCGTGTGGTCCCTGCTAATGCGCAGCAACAAAGCGCTCGCAAGGTATACGACTGCCGCAACCAGCATATCCGGAGTTTCTTCGACCACGCTAATCATCTGTAGTGAAACCCACAGAAATAGACAATAGCCAAGAAGAAGCCAAGCCCAATCGGGAAAAGTTGCCCAAGAGTCCTGTTGAGAGATAGACCTCTCCCGAAGCACACAACCGAACTCGGTCCAGAGAAAGCGAAAGCAGAGTAGCGCCCCGACATAAACGGCCACACCGACGATGTGGACGAGAGGAAACTCCCAGGAAATGGATGGCTTCACGACCTTCAGCGCGCTCCCGAGGAGCAATGCGTATAGAGGGCTCCAAAGACCGTTGACGGCTGTCTTCCAATCGCCTCGTAGGTATGCGTCTCCCATATCCAAGTAGGAGACGCCATCTATGTCATGCAGCACAGCACGACCAAGCCATGCATGCACGAGACCTAAACCAATAGCGATACTGAAGAGGAGATATCTCAGACGCGCCTGCGGCTGATCTTTTTTCGATGAAATGGTCTGATCCTTTCCACCCAGTCCAACTAGCCCTTAGCGGAAGACGGTCGTGGGAGCAGCGTCATTCTATAGCGACGTAATGCTTGGCGTAACATTGCCCTTACGCTCAGGAACCTAACTTCCATTCAGCGGCGTCTGCCTGGATTCCGACCTGGCTGTTTCGTATAGACTGTCTTCCCATGACGGCGGGATGGGCGTTCCTACTAGCGATCGCTTTGTTCATCGGCATCCTGCTTGGTCTCGAGGCAGGATTTCGGCTGGGTCGGCGGCACAGATCCAAAGATGCCGACGATGCTCATGAGGGAATTGGCGCAATCGAAGCCGCCGTATTTGCTCTTCTCGGATTGCTGCTGGGGTTCAGTTTCGCCGGTGCCACTTCACGGTTCGACACCCGACGCCTTTTGATCGTCGAGGAAGCGAATGCGATCAGCACGCCTATCTCCGCCTGGACCTCCTGCCCACGACGGCTCAGCCGGAGATGCGGCGACTATTCCGCCAGTATCTCGAATCGCGCCTGCATGTTTACGAGAATCTCGGCGACCAGCGCGCCTTAGATCGGGAACTCGCACGCGGAGCGCAAATACAAAAGCAAATATGGCAAGCGGGGGTGACTTCCCCAAGTCACGAGATGAGTAGCGACGCTCTCCCTCTTCTTGTGCCAGCACTCAATCAAATGATGGACGTCACCACGGCCCGAGCCGTAGCACTTCACACCTACCTTCCTCCATTGATCCTGTTGCTGCTGGTGAGCGTCGCTCTGTTGAGTGGATTACTGGCGGGCTACGCGATGGCACGACGAAAGAAGCGAAGCGGCATGCATATGTTTTTATACGCCGCGGCCGTAGCTCTTACCGTCGACGCAATTCTCGATCTTGACCAACCCAGATCAGGATTAATCCGGCTTACCGCTGCGGACCAGGCGTTGGAGCAGCTAAAAGACTCGATTCCTTAACGCGCACCGTTCTCGCGGAGAATGGACACAAGCACCGCTCCCTCGCCCATGCTGTGGACTCGTTGGCAACTTACAAATGTTTCTGAATTAAATTCTGAACGGGGTGCGCGGGAATTTTCGTCGGGCGGAGGTTATCTCTTCTTGCCAAGCTTGCGGGAAATCTCTTCGACGATCTTAGGGCGAAGGTCGGCGAGAACGCTATCGACGATACTGGCGATCGCCGGGTCCGATGCGAAATCTACGGCCGCTTCTTCCGGAGTGTTTTCCGCTCCGGCAGCTACTGCCATCGCGTTTTTCGAAAAAGTTTCAGGCTCAGCAGGATGCTCCGGCTCCGCTTCCCCGGAATGACGGCTACGGCGCCAGTTCGCCCATGCTGCGGCGGTGGACGCTGCTACATCAGATTCTTTTTCCCCGGATCCCGACTCCACGACGTTTGCAGACGTTTCAGAACCCGCGACAGCAGGCTCTGCATTCTCGATGGCAGCATGGTGCTCCGACGTTTCCGCCTCCGCAACCGCGACTCCAGAGACTTTGTCTTCCGACTGAGGCGTGGCAAACTCTTCACCCGCTACCTGCGATGTTTCAACAGCAGACGGGCCTGACGAAGTAATTTCGGCGGGAGTGACTTCGCTGGCTATTTCCTGCGCAGGCTCGCTGTCGTTCAAAGCCTCGGATTCCAAATTCGCGACGACCGAAGTCTCGGATGATTCCGAAACCGCAGCCTCAGAATTTTCCGTGCTGAGCGTTTCCGTCGCTGATGCAACTACTTCTGCCGTTACGGTTGAGTCGGGTTCAACTTTCGCCTCCGACTCGCTCGCAGCCATCTCGCTGCCGCCGGATGACTCGACCACCGCCGCTGCATCACTGTTTGAAGATGTCACTTCGGTTGGCTGGGAGGCAGCGAAAGCCGCGTACGCCTGCTGCATCTCATGCTCGAGAGAAACGCCCGAGTCTTCGGGAGCAAGATCTACGGCAACCACCGTCCAATGCGGTCTTGAACCTTGAGAATCCGAAGCAACGAGTGCGGCCATGGTTGCTGGCTCGCTGGATTGCCGGCTCTCCTCCACCGTAGGTTCGGAAATGTCGGCTTTCTCAGAATCATCGGTAGCTGCAACGACTTCAGCCACTTTCTCGAATGAGCCGTCAGAAGCGACGGCCTCAGCAACCGGCAACGAAGAACTCTCTGCCACCGCCGGCCCCTCTACCGCTTCAATCTTCTCGCTGGAATCTGCAATTCCGACTGGCTCCTCGACGGCCGCTGCAGCCGCTTCTCTGGACTCCTCCGCCTTGTTTTCAAGAATTCTGCCTTGGACCTGGGCCGCAGCAGCAGCCAGCGCCGCAATCTCTTCCGGCGTAACGTCCTTCGGCAATCCTTCGGGAGCCAGTGCTCCCAGGTCGACGCTCTCTTCTTCTACCCGCTTGGGCTTCTCGGAGCGCGAATGATCCACCACGGTCCGCAGATCCTTATTCACCGCGTTGTAGATCGCCGGATCGTCGCCGTCTGCTTCCACCGGCACTTCATTCTTTTTCTTCGATGGAAACGAAATCCGGCTCTTCCATCCTGAATCTGCTGGTGCGGCCTTTTCGTTTCTGGCTTCGTCAATGGCGGCGGTGGCGCGGGCAAAACGCCCGGGCTTCGAGGTCTCGGCCCGCGGCACAATCTTGTCTTCCAATTTGCTGAGAGCGCTCAGCAACTCGCTGGCTTCGAAAGGCTTAATAATGTAACCATCGGCTCGGACGCGCTTGGCTTCGTCGGTTTTGAATGGCTCCAGTTTCCCAACGGTCAGCAAAACAGGAATACGGGCAGTTTCCGCGGCTTCTTTCAGCCGCTGGCAGACTTCAAGTCCGCTGTAGCCCGGCATGTAGACGTCAAGAACGATGAGATCGGGTTTCTGCTCGCCGATTTTCTTGAGCGCCGCCGATCCATTATTAACCGTGATGACTTCGTATCCCGCATCTGCGAGGATCTTCCGCCCCATGTTCTGGGCGGTCACGCTGTCGTCGGCAAGCAGTATCTTCCTGGCCAAAAGGTTCCTCTGATGAGGGGAGATATCGCGAAGGTAACCTGAGCCTCAACCCAAGTCAATGATCTAAAAGGGAAGTAACACGTTACCACTGGCCAGCATCTTGTGCGTGAACCACTTGCAAGCCGCCGCCCCGTGTAATCGAAAGTAATCGCCCGTTGTGCCTATCGTGCGAACTCTAGAACGGGACCACCTTCTTCAGACCTTTTTTCCTCTTCTTCTTACTGCTGGAAAGATCCTGATCCGACGCCGGTGCAGAATCGTCGGAAGCTGCGCTCGCCGACGACGATTGTCCTTGCTGAATCTCGTTCACTTGAGCGGGCGGTGGCAACGATGGGTCGGCGCCGTTGTCGATCGGCTTCAATTCAGTTCGAGTCAGCCGGCGCAGTCGGCTTCAACTCATTCGGATCAGCAGCAGGCGTAGCCGCGCTACCCGCAGCCGGCGCAGTAAAAGGCGATCCGGTCGGAGGATTAGTGGCGTCACCCGCGGGAGTAACCGCCGGCGCCGGAGGCTGGTCGGGCTTTACGATTTCGATCGTTGCACCGGTCTTCTCATTCAGGCCAGCGGCTGCGAAAGCTTCGCCGCGCACAACCGTCGTGGCTGCCACTGGTTCGGGATCAACCAGCGGAGGTTCACCCACCGTAGCGGCGCGCGCCATGTCCGGGCCCTTCTTGATTAGGCCCATGAATCGTTGAGCCATCGTGGTTTCGTTCCGGCTGGCAATTTCAGCCTTGTTCTGAGCCACCGCCCCTTTCGTGGGACGCGGTATCGCCTGATGCAAAGCCGTCAGCCGTTTCTTCGCGTCCTCCGAACGATCCATCATCGGATATCGAGTCAGGATCTTGTCATACGATTCCGACGCCTTCTTAGTCAGTTCCCCGATGTATTTCGATTTTGCCTCTTCGGTCGCGCATCCACGCGGCAGATTGTGGGCATCGCACGTGGGCGCGCTTCGAATGCGCGTGATCTGGCCTTCATAGTTTTGGCCCAGCAGGAACAATGCCTCATCGGCGCGGCTGTACAGCGGGTACTTCTCCACCAAAGATTGCAGGCGCGCGATGGACGCTGGATACGATTGCCGCAAATAGTAAAACCTGCCGATACCGAATTCACGTTCTCCGAGCACTTCCTGCACTTCGAGCAGTCTCTGCTTGGCTTCGGGAACAAGTTTGCTGTCCGGATATTGCAGAACCACTTTGCGGTATTCGTCCTCGGCGCGCTTGGCGTGCGTGTAGTCGCGATCCGCCTTCTCCATCTGCTGATAATGGATGTTCGCGATCTTCAACTGCGCCTCGGACGCTTCATTCACCATGTTCGGAAAGAAGATCTCGAAATCGCTGTATTCCTGTTCGGCCTGTGCCAACGCCGCCGTCCCACCCTCTGCATACCACGAGTCGCCCACTGCCAGCTTGGCGCGAGCGATGAACTCGGAATCCGGATAGGTGTTGATCAGCGTTTGCAGCGTCAGCCGTGCCACGTCGAAGCGGTTGTGACGCATCGCTTCCATTGCCTTATCGAACAAAACCTTGTCCGGCTGCTTTGAGCCGACGTTGGCCAACGGATTCACCGACTTCTTGTTGGTGCAAGCGGCCGTTATCGCCAACAAAGTCGCCAGCGCAGCGATCATCGAAATTCGACGTGACATAAAACCTCGGAAATTATTTTGTAATTCCGGATCGTTGGTCCGGACAACCGGGGGCAATGCCCCTCAAATTGGACTTTCTAGACTTTCTGGAGTGCTGCCTCGGTAGCCACCCTCATCAACTCCTCGGCATTCTTCTTTGGATCGCCGCTGCCGAACACAGCGTTGCCTGCTACCAAAATTTCTGCGCCGGCCCGCACCACCTCGCCAACCGTATCTAGCGCGACCCCGCCGTCCACCTCGATGCGGAAATTCAGCCCGCGCTCGCGCCTGATCTCCGCTAAACGGCGCATTTTGTGCAACGTCGAGGGAATAAACTTCTGCGCACCAAACCCCGGATTCACCGACATGACCAGCACGTAGTCCACAATGTCGAGCACTTCAGACAAGGTCTCCACCGGCGTCGCCGGATTGATCACCACCCCCGCCAGGCAGTCATGGCTCTTGATGAGGTGAAGCGTTCGATCCAGGTGCCGGCAAGCTTCCTGGTGTACCGAGATCCAATCAACTCCCGCGTCGGCAAACACAGGGATGAACTCGTCGGGATTCTCAATCATCAGATGAGAATCCAGAGGCAGCTTCGTCACTTTGCGCAGAGATTTCACAACCGGCGGTCCGATCGTGAGGTTCGGAACGAAATGTCCATCCATGATGTCCACATGGATGACACTTGCACCACCTTCGCAGGCGGCACGTACATGCTCGCCAAGTCGGGCAAAATCAGCCGAAAGGATGGAGGGTGCCAGTTCGATCAAATCGATGCCTTAGCCTAAATCTTCACACGTACGCTTGTGAAAATTCTAACAGACCAGCCCATGTGGCGCAGGCGTCTCGTGTGGCGCGGGCGCCTTCGCCCGCGAATGCCACAGGTCGCATCATCTTCCCGCAAAGCGCGTCGCGTAAATCGACATGGTACCCTCGTCCGGCGTGTCATCATTCACTCAATTCGCGCCCGCCGTCTATTCGGTCGCCGCCGTATTCATCTGGGGCACCTCCGACTTCGCTGGCGGATACGCATCCAAACGAGCCAACGCCTTCGTCTTCACAGCCTTCTCGCACCTGTGCGCGTTTGCCTTGATGCTGGTGATCGCGCTCGCGCAACATGGAGACTTTCCCAACCGCACAAGCATCGCCTGGGCACTGGCAGCGGGAGTTTCCGGCGGATTCTCACTGGCAATTTTCTATCGTGCCCTGGCCGCCGGACAGATGGGCCTGACCGCTCCCATCGCGGCCTTGCTGGGCGCCGCCATCCCGACGATGGTGGATGTCGCTCTGGAAGGCGCTCCCAGTCGATGGTCTGTCGCTGGCTTCATCCTCGCCGTCATGGCAATCTGGCTGATCACTCGTCCCGAACCTCAAGAGGAAAGCGACGAGGCGGGCCGCCCAAAAGGCGTCGCGGCGGCCGCTCTGGCCGGAATCGGATTTGCCGGGTTCTACCTCTGCGTCCACCAGGCAAGCGGCTCCGCCAGTTGGATCGCCGCCATCACCCGTATCGGATCCTTTGCCGCAACCGCCGTGGCGGTCGTAGTGACTCGCGCGCCCATCAAGCTTGACCGTCCTGCACTAGCCTTGGGAACGCTTGCCGGATTCTTCGACATCATCGGAAGCACGCTCTTTATCTATGCCAGCCAGCGCGGCCGCCTCGACGAAGCTGTCGTCATCACATCCTTATATCCCGCAGTTACCGTCCTTCTGGCTCGACTGGTACTGAAAGAACACTTCAGCCGCTGGAAATTCGTCGGCCTGCTGGCTGCCTTGGCAGCCGTACCTCTTATATCTGCGGGCTAAGCTACTGGCGCGGGGATCCCGAGAATCTGCCCGTGCAACAGAATCTGCACAATCCTCTCTCCCGCTTAAGTTAGGATCGCTTCTTGCCGCTGATTCAAATACGCAACCTGACGAAAGTCTTTTCTCCTCCCGACTCTCCCTTTGGCGGAAAGTCGCGCCGCGAGGTTCGCGCCGTCGATGACGTGTCGCTCGACATTCATGCTGGCGAGACGCTGGGTCTGGTCGGAGAGTCAGGTTCGGGTAAAAGCACGTTAGGACGGCTCATCCTCAGGCTGATCGAACCCACCTCTGGATCGATCCAACTGGAAGGCCGCGACCTGATTGCAGCAAACGGTCGCGAGATGCGAGCCCTCCGGCGCGACCTGCAGATCATCTTTCAGGATCCCTTCGCATCGCTCGACCCTCGCTACCGTGTTGAAGACATCATTGCCGAACCGCTCGTCATCCACGGCACGGCGCGGCGTGGCGGCAGTGAACCCGGCGATGCTCTGCCGAAAGACACTCGTTCGCGAGTCACGCGAGCTTCTTCGCGCCGTCGGCCTTGATGAATCCGTTCGCAGCCGCTATCCCCACGAATTCTCTGGCGGACAGCGCCAGCGCATCGGAATTGCCCGCGCGTTGGCATTACGGCCTAAATTCATCGTCTGCGACGAGCCCGTGTCTGCCCTCGATGTGAGTGTTGGGGCGCAAATCGTGAATCTCTTGGCTCAACTTCAGCGCGACTTCGGTCTGACCTATCTGTTCATTTCCCATTCCATGCCGGTAGTGCGCTACATCTCTACTCGGATCGCAGTCATGTACCGGGGAAAGATTGTCGAGGTTGGCGATACGGAACGTGTCGCAACAAATCCCGCCCATAACTACACCCGCAGCCTCCTCGAAGCCACACCTCAACTCCGAACGTAGGGATGAGAAAGACCGGGTGCCATTCAACGCGGGTTTAGCTTCAGTGGGGAAGTTCAGCTCCGTAGTCTCCCATCGAGATCGTCATCGCCCGAGCCATCGCAGTCTTGGACTTCTGCCCAAGCCGCTGCCCTTTATCCATCCCAAAGTCCGAAGACTGAAGTCTGAAGCAAAGCCTACCCATTCCGTGCCACAGAACACCACGATCGTGTACTTCCCACTTACCCACTTATTTATGTACAAAGGACGCCGTCAGGGAGGGGGTCCCGCGGCACTTATGCCGTAGGACCCCTTTTTGATTCGAAGCGAGAAATAAGATGGCGTTAAGTGAAGTTCTTACTGGAACGATCGGTCACGTCCTCACTGGACTTCTTGCTCACGTGCTCTTTGAGGACGAAGAAACTCCAAAGGCGCTCAAGAACATTCAAAAGGCACTCAGTGCTAACGTGGAAGTGGGGCAGACGTTGCAAGAAGCTGCTGCCTGCACCTCAAGGTTTGTTCAACTGCAGAAGGGCTACCCTGACAGAGTTAGAAGCTTTCTTGTCTCGCCGGAAGTCGAATCCATCCTCCGGCAAATTTTCTCCACCCAACTGACTAAGGCAGGAGACGCGTACCTCCCGGATGTACGACAGGAGTTCCAGCGGTTGCTCGCCCTACATCTTGAGGACGCCAACGCTGTTTCGGAAGATCTCAGCAGCAACTCTTTGACTCACTCAAGTCAACCTGCGACCGGGCGCTCAATGCTGCCCTAAGTACTGGATCAGTATCAGCCCTGGCGGTGAAAATCACTTCGGACAACCGATTAATTCTTGATGAGCTAGCCTCGATAACCGCTAACCTCGCGTTCCTCAGTCAATCGATTGAAATTAAACTGGAAAGAATTAAGGACTTCGAAAAACAATTCCGGAGGCAGATTGGAAACGCGAACAAGCACATCACGCCGCCAAATCTAGAGGGATCGAAGAAGGTGCCGATCGAGAAGCTCTTCGTGCCCTCAAATTTCACCCACACGATCAAGAAGGGGAAGGTTCAGGAGCTACTTTTAGCAATTTCCTATCCTGCATTTATCGGGCTGTCATTCTCGGTAACCCTGGCGGCGGTAAGTCGACGTTTGCACGAAAACTTTGCCACGACCTTGCGACACAGCATTCCGAGCGACTGGCTGCGGGAAGGGAATTAACTCCTATTCTAGTAGTGCTCCGTGACTACGGTTCCGAAAAAAAATCTCACGGGCTATCTATTCTCCAATTCATCGAACTAACGTCAAATTCCGACTACCAACTGGCTGCTCCATCCGGAGCGTTCGAATACCTCTTACTGAATGGAAGAGCACTTGTTGTGTTTGATGGGCTGGATGAGTTGCTCGATACTAGTGACCGACAAAAAATCAGCAATGATGTCGAGCTTTTCGCAGAACTATACCCATCCGTCCCAATTATCGTGACATCCCGCGAAGTCGGATACGACCAAGCCCCGCTTGATGAAGAAAGATTTGAGATCTTTCGTCTTGCTCCATTTTCGGAACCCCAAATCGAAAGCTATGTACAGAAGTGGTTCGCCACTAGCTCCGACCTGACCTCAGCAGAACAAAAAAAGAAAACCGCCTCATTTCTGTCGGAAAGTCGAATAGTTACAGACCTCACGTCCAACCCGTTAATGCTTGCTCTGATGTGCACCATCTACCGCGGAGAGGGCACCATACCTCGCAATCGTCCCGATGTCTACGGAAAATGTGCTGAAATGCTATTTGAGAAATGGGACAAACGGCGAGGAATACAGGTTTCCTTACCCATCGAGGCTCACGTCAGACCAGCGATGAACCACCTTGCGTCCTGGATCTACGACGACGAAAAATTGCAAGGCGGTGTCCCTCAAAGTAGTCTGATACAAGAGGCGAAGAAATACCTTCTGCAGTGGTGCTTCGATGACTCCGCGGAAGCGGAGGCCGCGGCAGGTCAGTTCATCGACTTCTGCACCGGGCGAGCATGGGTCTTCACCGATACCGGGACGAAGAGCGGAGGCGAACGACTGTACCAGTTCACCCACCGCACATTTCTCGAGTACTTCACCGCCGTCAACCTTGTACAGACGCATCGGACACCCGAAGAACTAGCTCAGATGCTGAATCCGCACATTGCGAAACAAGAGTGGGACACCGTAGCGCAATTGGCATTTCAGCTGAAAGGGAGGGGTTTCCAAGGCGACTCAGACCTCCTCATAACAGGGCTCCTGTCCGCCGCAAAGCCCGTTGAAGCCAGAGCCTCATGGAATCTTCTTGACTTCGCCGCTAGGTGTCTCGGGTTTATGGTTCCTACGCCGTCGGTTCGCCGAAATGTGACCAATGATTGCCTAGACGCCTGCATTCGCCACACTCTCGGGACTTCCGATCGGCAAATGGAACTTAGTGATCCACGCGAGCGAGAACGATTATGTGCCGCCCTGCTATCCTCAGCGGCAGAAAACCGTACGACTGTAGCTGATGCCATCACTCTGTACACGGATCGAACTCTCAAGGGTCCGAAACAACATGAGGCTGCATTAGTCCTAGAACTGCTTATGCACATAACCCTTCCGATACACATGCTAGAAGGACGCCCTAGTGACGACTCAATAAGCTTCTGGGAAGCCACAGCGGCGGGGCTAGTCAATACTTATGTGACGGAACTAAGAAAGGTGGCGGCGGAAGATCTAGGCTTAGCCATCGACGGTGTCTGGGCGAAACTCGTTGATATTAACGAACTGATAAATTGGCATGGTATTGAAGCGATCTTCAGACGAAGGCAACTCCGAGTCTTTAACGCGGCTCGCGTACCGATCGTTTCATGGCTCATCGGATTGACGCTGCGTCAAAACCTTACTGGTCAACAACTGGAAAAAGAGGCACCGCTATTGGCTAAGATCGGAGAGGCGCTACTCCGATTACCCCAACCGTGGGATCCTCCTAGCTTGGACGATATTGATAGCTTTGTTTTCGATGATGCAAGTCCTCGATCAAGACGCGTCGAGAAGAAGGCGGAGGAACCCGCCGCTGTTCCCAAGAATGTTCTTTTCGGCGCGTTTGCTTTACTCACCCTTTTGGCCGAAACGAAAAAAGGCCGACATATTCTCCTTACACGCACAGATCGCATCTATAACCCGGTGCTCTCGAGAATTCAAGGGCTGCTGAAGGCCTGGACTGATCCTAATGGCAGGAGGCTCGACGAAAGCGAGGCTTCGCGACTAGGATTTGGAAAAGAACAGAAGGCTTTCCTCAAGTCATTGGTGGGCCGCAGCCTACCCTTGCGCGACGCGCAAATTTTGAGGCCAACGTTGCCTCTGGAGCCGTAATCGGGCCCACCAGAAGTGGCCCATTCAAGCCGCTCTTGGCGGGTGGCTTATTCCGGCCCGCTTTTGGCTTGAGTGGGGCAGTTCATGACGGGTCAGGCCCCACCCTCCCGTCGTGCAGTTTGCGACGGTAGGGTGGGAAGCTCAACCCTCAGTCGTAGGTCTGACCTCCTGAACTTTTCCACAGAAAAATAAATCCGCAACTTGTGACATCCAACCTTTACTCGAAGCTTCCAAAAAGCCCAAATTGGAAATATGCACTCGCAACATCCTGGGAAGTCGGAAGCCGAGAGCCGGAAGCCAACCAACAGCCACAAGCTGAAAGCCGGTAGCCGAGAGCTGCAAGCCGAACCCGACCCCTGGATTCCCGAATCGAAGCTGGTTCCTCTCTCCAAAGACTCCGTTAACTCCTTTGTTCGCAAGATTTTACTTACAAACCCTTTGTTCCCAAGATTTTACGCGGACATGGTCCTCTGCTCCGCCCCTAACTCCAATGAAGCCAAGATTTTACGCACTCACTATCAAAAAATACTGAACAGGACTTCTATGCCTACATCCTCCACCTGCACTCATATCAAAGTCACCGGCGTACGCTGCGCCTCTCCTTCACTTCGCGGAGAGCAGTTCTGCTACTTCCACCAGCACGCCCACCGCGGCGTGCGCAAACCGCCGCAATCGCGCCTTCACCCCATCGCCATCCTTGAGGACGAAGAGTCCATCCAGTCCTCGCTGATGGAAGTCATCAACGCGCT
Source organism: uncultured Acidobacteriota bacterium (assembly GCA_963712365.1). Classification (GTDB taxonomy): domain Bacteria; phylum Acidobacteriota; class Terriglobia; order Terriglobales; family Acidobacteriaceae; genus Sulfotelmatobacter. Next base: position 1,020,365 of record CAVQHO010000010.1, on the reverse strand, counting down.
CATGCGCAACACCATCGATCTCAAGCGCGCCGAACTGATCCTCCGCGCCCTGCACATCGCCGTGAAGAACGCCCGCCGCGTGAAGTTCGACATCCACGCCAGCGACACGGTAAAAGAGATCCCGGAATATGCACGTGTAGGGGCGGACGCATTCGTCCGCCCCAGCGGCGAAGCCGCTGTGCCACTGCCGGCAGAAGAGGAAACGCCGGCGGAAGTAATGCAACCTGCAAACGAGCAAACAGAAGATGCCTTCCCGCCCGCAGCCTCGATCCCGCCAGACCGCACTCTCTCCGCCGCTGAAAAACGAAGCGCGGCCAAGTTTAAGCAAGAGCAAGACGGCAAAGCGGAGATCCGAGCAAACCTGACCCGTATCGCCGAATCCCTTCGTCCGGCCACGACCCATGTCGGAACAGCCGCCCCCGGCTGTTCAAGCGGCACCAGAAGTACCGGGACGCAGCGCACTCCCCCACCAATCCACAACCGTCGCACCCCACAACTACACGACCTCAGCATCACCAGGAAAGAGGCTGCCCCAGCCTTCGCGCCTCTCGAACGCTGGAAACCCCGAATCGATCCCGACAAAGCGAAAGCCCTCCGTAAGCCTGAGCGCAACTTCGAAGCAACGAAAACCGATGAGCCAAACGAGTTGACCCTGAATGAAAGGCGACTGGTGAGAGCTCTCGTTCCGATAGTCGGACGAATGCGTCTGTTTCTTCGCGACCGCAAACGAATGCACCACGCAGAACCCCGCGGCCCGCTTGTGCAGCAACTCCGTACGCGTCTAGAATGCCTTCGAAACTTTGCAAGGAGATAATTCATGGCTGCCGCGCCGGTGATCCCCGCTACACCAGAACCATCACAACCTCCCGCTCTGTCTCAAGCCGAGCGCATCATCGACACGTTCATCGCGCCGTCGAAGACCTTCATCGATATTCGCCGCAACGCGAGCTGGTGGGCGCCGTGGCTCCTGATTTCTCTGTGCTCCCTGGTATTCATTTACGCGATCGCCCGACAAGTCACCTTCGAGCAGATCAGCAAGAACCAGATCGCGCACTCGAAGCGTGCGGACCAGTTCGACAAATTGCCGGCTGACCAGCAGGAAAAGCAGTTGCAGATCTCCAGCAAGATCATCCAGGGATTCGGTTACGGAAGCCCGTTGCTGATTCTTTTCTTTTCGTTGATTTCGACGGTCGTTCTTTGGGCAACGTTCAAAGTCGCAGCGGGGGCGGAAACCACATTCGGACAGGCATATGCGATCACGATTTATGCCGGCCTCCCCGGAGTCATAGGAGCGATTCTCGGGAGCATCGCCCTTTTTGCAGGCGTCAACCCGGAAGGTTTCGACATAAACAATCCCGTGGGGACTAACCTTGCGTACTACCTTGACCCGGACACGACCGGAAAGTTTATCCGAGGCATGGCCTCGTCGCTTGACGTTCTCACGATCTGGACGATCATCCTGACCGCAATCGGGTACGCCTGTACCAGCAAGGTCAAACGCTCGACGGCCCTCATGATTGTGATTGGCTGGTATCTGGCCTACAAGTTGATCACCTCAGGTCTCGCGACCATGGGGTAACTCCGAAAGCGCTGGATTAGCCGGCGATCGATTCGATCGCCTTCACGAGTTCCGCAGGGAGGGACACTTCTGCGCTGGCCAGATCTTCTTTCATGTGCTCATCGCTGGAGGTGCCAGTCAGCGGCACGATTCCAAGGGCGCGCGCAGAACGCGAATATCATTTGCGGCGGCGTTATGCCCAGCCGCTTCGCCACATCAACTAGCGGAGGATGGTTCACCACCTCCTGGTTCGCCGTGAGTAGCGAGAATCCCTGGTAAGTAATCTGATGTTTGCCGCAGAACGATCGAATGTCGCGATCCCATCCCAGCTGCGCAAAGCACCGATTCTGCACGAAGGCGGGCAGCTCCAGACCGATGCCTTTCATTCGCTCCAAGTGTTCCAGGGATACATTGCTCACTCCGAGCAGGCGGACGCGTCCTGCATCGCGCTCCTTCTGCATCGCCTGCCATACTTCGCTATCGGCGTCAGCCCATTCGGAGGACGATGGGCCGTGCAGAACGTAGCTGTCCACATACTCGCTGCCGAGATGCTCCAGCGAACTTGCGAGCGACTGAGCGACCTGTGTTTCCAAAGGCGCTTGCGGGATCGTAGGGCAAGCGGTGATCCTGTCCCCGTTGGTATGTAAATTTCGTCTGCAGGAAAACTTCTATCCTGGTGACGATCCCCGCGTTATACGCGGCGGACAGTCCTTGTCCAACGGCGGCTTCGAAATAGTGCTTTCGTTGATTGGCCGTGTCGATCCCTCTGAATCCCGCTCGAAGAGCGCGCTCGGTTAACGTGGAAGTCCTTTCCTCCTTCCACGCGGTGCCGTACAAGAATGCCGGAATGGCTGAAGCGTGCATCGGCGCTATTGTTACACGAGGAATTCCGGCAACAACAAACATCGAGCAAGTGTTGAGGGCTATTGCAACGAGTGGCGGTGGTCGGATTTCAGAAGCCGTTATATTCTTGATGGCCTCAGGAGGATTACGTGAAAATCAATCTTGTTATCAGTCTTCTTTTCGTCTGTGCTACCGTGTCGGTGGCCCAGACTGCGAGTACAGCCAAGAGTGCGGGTGCGGCGCCGACCAAAGATCCCGTGGCGACATCCTTGCGCATGCTCGTGCAGCGCTCGCAAGGTAACACCGTCTCCGCGATCGAAGCCATGCCTGCGGACAAATTCTCTTTCAAGCCCACGGCAGACCAGATTACATTCGCGCACCTCGCTGCCCACATCGCAAGCTCCAACAATTTTCTGTGCGCTAAGGCCGCAGACGTCCCGGCTCCGAAGGTGGATGAGCCAAAGGACACCGAGTCGAAAGATCAGCTTCTCGCCGCAGTCAAAGCATCGTTTGCATTCTGTAGCGAAGCACTAGGCAAGATGGACGATTCGAAGCTTGGCGACCAGGTCGAACTGTTCGGAGGGCGGCAGTTTCCGCGCGCGATGGCAGCGTTGGGCCTGGCGAGTGGATGGGCTGATCACTATGCCGCAGCAGCGATGTACCTGCGTTCCAACGGGATTACTCCGCCGACAGCGCAGCCGAAAAAATAGTAGGTCGTCGATACGGATGCACTATTTGATTTGAACGAGGTCGCCCGACGGCATGCCCGGAGCAGTCGAGTCCGGGCGCTGTGGGGCGCGCCACGAATCGAAGATCGATACTTGATGGACGCACGAGACTGTGCAGTTTGGCGCACAGGATTTTTCATTCAGGTATTCCCGCCGTATGTCTTCGCGCGTGTAAGTCTCGAGCGGAACTCCAGGATAGCCGCGCTGTTGCGAGCAATAATGAACGAGTCCGTTTTCGCAGATGTAGAGGTATCGTGCCCCGGCGCGGCATCGCCAGTCGTTGGGTAATCCTTTGGCGATGTTGTCCTGGAACGCATTGATGCGCGTGAAGCTGCTCTTCTCCAGAGCCTGCATCTCGTGATAAATCCTGCGTTCTTCGTCTCCGAGAGGCTGCAGCTGTCCGCTGCCGTCATGGATGATGCCAATCGTCGAGGTGAAGCCGAGTTCGACGGCGCGTTTTCCGATCACCAGCGCATCCTGAGGATGGGAGATCCCGCCGCCGACAACGGAATTGATGTTCACATGAAAGTCCGCGTATTCAGCGAGCAACTGCAGCTTCTTGTCCAAGACCTTCAGGCTCTTCTTCGAAACTTCATCCGGATTTACGTTGTCGATTGAAATTTGTAACCATTCGAGGCCAGCGCGATTCAAGCGCTTGATCCTCTCAGGTACGAGCAGGTATCCGTTGGTGATCAGGCCCGCGATCATGCCATTCGCGCGGATGCGGCGGATCACGTCGTCAAGTTCTGGATGCATCAGCGGCTCGCCGCCGGAGATGGTCACGACAGACGTACCCAGAGCGCCCAGTTTGTCGATGCGCCGATACATCTCTTCAATTGCCACCGGCTTGGAGAAATCGTCGAACTCATTGCAGTACGTGCAGGCCAGGTTGCATCGCCGCATGGGAATGATGTGAGCGAGCAAAGGGTGGTCGGTCGAAGCCAGCGCGCTGGCCGCCATCTGCGCGCCGCGAATATTTCGGTGTACAGCTTTGGCGCGGCGACGAAGTTTAGTGAGAAGAGTCGGCATGAATCAGTAACCTCTATTACAACATATGCCGGCTCTGGTTATGGGAAGGGTGACAGCGTTCGGCAGGATTGCGATGTTAAGTGGCTGGAATTTGCAACCGCGAGAATCAGTCAATTCCCCGTGTGCCACCTATCCGCGGTAAACGTACCCGGCCTTCTGCAGCAGCATCACAGCGTCGCCTTCACGTTCCTCGGGGATCAGCACATAGTCCGTGTCGTAGGTTGAGATCGCAAAAATCGGGATTTGATTCTCGGACAACGGTCGAATGAAGGCCAGCAACACGCCCGTCAGGGAGAATTCAAATGTCCCTTCCAGCTTCAGGCAAGTCCAGCGCTTCAACGCGCTGCCATTGCCGGGGCAGTTTTTAAGCGGGCAGACAATTGACAGTTCCTCAGCCGTACGCGTGACGGATGTGAACTCTCCGTCATCGGCCCAGTCCGGAACCGGTGCGGTGGGCGCGTGCCGCGTGACGGCGTACGAGCCAGCAAGTACGCGGAACGTTAATTGGTGCTGTTCCATATCTGATGTATTGCGAAGCTCCAAGCCATCAGGTCTCAACTGCCTTGCGGACGGCAGCTCGCGCTAACAACCGCGTGGAATCAAGCGTAGGCAGCGGCGATGATTCCGGTGTAATCAGTAAAGGGATTTCGGTGCAGCCAAGCACCACGGCGTCGCAGCCCTCATCTTTCATGGCGCGGATCACTTCGACGAAGTATGCCTGAGATCGGGAAAGAATCTGTCCGTTGACCAGTTCGTCGAAGATGACTTGGTTGATGCGCTCGCGCTGCTCGGAACGAGGAATGCGACACTCGATCTGAGCCGACTTCAATATCTCCCGGTAGACGGGACCTTCCATCAGGTATCGCGTTCCCAAGACGGCTAATCGCGCGAACTTTTGTCGCTGTGCTTCCCTAGCCACCTCGCGCGCGATGTGAAGCCAGGGGCGGGGAGAACGATGTTCGACAAGATCAAACACCTGATGAATCGTGTTGTCCGGACAGATTAGAAAATCTGCGCCCGCCCGGGCGAGTTTGTCGGCTGACCCAAGCATCAATTCCGCGACTCCGGGCCAATCCCCCGCATCGATGCACTTCATATACCGCGCGAGAGGAAATGAATGCAGCGAGACTTCCGGGTGATCGTGATTTCCAACAATCTGTCCGCCCTCGAGTGAGATGGTGCGATAGCAGAGAGCGGCTCCTTCAGTGCTGCACGCGACGATGCCGATGTGTAACATGCGTTTCAGTAGGACCAGGATCGTGTTCAGGCGCTGATTGAAGCGGGACCGGTGGCATACGGACTTGAATCGCGATACCGCTTTTCAAATTCCTCGCGGGTGCAGATGGTTTTCAGATCGACCACGCGGTCAATTGCGAGGATGCCATCGAGATGATCGATCTCGTGTTGCAGCAGTTCCGATAGATTATTCTCATCGCCTGCTTCGATTTGAGAAGTTTCACCGTTCAAGTTTTGATAACGCACCGTGACCGTCCGATGCCGTTCTACCTGCATGAAGATGGAAAGGAAACTGAGGCAGGCATCCCAGACGACGATCTTCTCTTCGCTCTTGCCGATAATTTCCGGATTGATGAAAGGCCAGGGTTCGGAGCCTGGCAATTTGAGGAAGATGACGCGTTTTAAGATGCCGATCTGCGGAGCCGCGATGCCGCGGCCATAGCCGGTGGACGTTCGCCAGTGGGCGAGAGTATCGCCGAGGTCGCGCACCAATTCCTGTATTTCACGGCTGGAGGAATCAGCGACGCGAACAGCCTTGTCGCGCAAAATCGGGTTGCCAAGTTGAAGAATGGTCTGGACGGGCATGTTGGTATCAATCTGCGAATTAATTTCTGGTCGACCTTATCCCGCTCATCTCGGGAAGAACGTTATCTCGCTACGGCTGCATCAAAAAGGCTTAACAGCTCCAGCTTCTTGTCAGCGGGCAAGAATGAGGCTTCGAACGAGTTACGCGCCAGTTCACGTAGATGCTCGTCGGTAAATCCAAAGGTGTCTTGTGCAAGCTGATATTCCCGAGCGAGCGTAGTGCCGAAGAGTGCTGGATCGTCCGTATTCAACGTCACCATCACTCCTTGTTCGAAGTAGCTTTTCAGGGGATGCTCTTCGATCGATTTGCACACGCCTGTACGAAGATTACTGGTCAGGCAAATCTCGAGCGGAATCTGCCGATAGGCGAGTTCTTCAATCAGGTCTGGGTCTTGCGCAGCGGTAAGTCCATGGCCGATCCGCTCGGCATGCAGGTTCAGCGCGCCCCAAACTGATTCTGCCGGTCCGGTCTCGCCACCGTGCGCCGTCAGCCTAAGTCCATGTTCCTCGGCATAGCCATAAACGCCGCGAAAGAGTTCCGGCGGAGCTTTTTGCTCGTCACCGCCGATGCCCACACCCACCACATGCCTGCTCTGGTAGCGCACGGCCAATTCGAAAACTCGCTGTGCTTCTTCCACACCGAAATGCCGAGTCGCATCAAATATCCAAAGAAGCGAAACTCCGAAGTCACGTGCCCCTCTAGTCCGGCCCCGCTCCATCCCTTCGAAGATGGCGTCGAAGTCCTGCTTGCGGTACAGACATACGCCCACGGCGACATACACTTCCGCATGCAGAACATTTCCTTCCTTCAGTTGTTGCATGAGCCGGTACGTGGCAAGTTCGAAGTCATCGGGCCCACGCAGATGTGCACTGACCTCCTTGAATGCCATCAGAAAGCTGGAAAAATCGGTGTAGTGATATAGCGCTCCAGTTTCCGCAAGAGTGGCCTTATCTCCATGACGTCGGCGCAATTCGAGCAGTGTCGTCGCGTCGACGGCTCCCTCCAGATGCAAATGCAACTCTGCCTTAGGAAGCTGACGGATGAAGGCGTTTGGCGTTCGTTCTACTGCGACAGACATAATTTCCGATTGTAGTTGGCAGCGTAGAGATTTGCGAGAGGTGGGAAGCTTCGTGTTGACAATTGTTTCCGTTACAATCCGGTGTTTCCGAATCACGGAGGAATCGATGCGTCGAGGGATATTTCAGAAATTAGCAAATTGCGTACTCCTGCTGATGTCCGCCACCATTTTTGCCGAGTCGTCGGCGCCACAGGTGAAGATCAAATCAGGCACGGTGGAAGGAAAAAAAATCGGCACTGTGCGTGCGTTCCTCGGAATTCCGTACGCTGCTCCGCCGGTGGGCGATCTGCGATGGAAGGCTCCTGCGCCGGTTGCAAAATGGAGCGGAGTGCGCAAAGCCACTGATTTTGGGGCGTATTGCCTGCAGGGCGATGTGTTCGGCGACATGAATTTCCGCGGCGCTACCGGCAGCGAGGATTGTCTTTTCCTGAATGTCTGGGCGCCCGCCGGCTCATCGAAGGGAAAACTCCCCGTCATGGTGTGGATCTATGGTGGAGGATTCGTCGCGGGTTCAACCTCCGAAGGAAGGCAGGACGGTACTCACCTGGCGGAACAGGGAGTAATTGTGGTCTCGATGAACTACCGCCTGGGCGTTTTTGGGTTTCTTGTGCATCCCGAGTTGGCCAAGGAATCTGGGCGAGATTCGGCAGGGAACTACGGACTGCTGGACCAACTGGCTGCGTTGCGGTGGGTTCACGATAACATCGCGGAATTTGGTGGTGATGCGGGCAACGTCACGATTTTCGGAGAAAGTGCAGGCAGCTTTTCCGTAAGCGCTCAGATGGCGTCGCCGCTTGCGAAGGGCCTTTTCCAGAAGGCGATCGGAGAGAGTGGAGCGGCGTTTTCAAGGAGTGGCCTTTCCTTCGATACGCGGGCGGTGCGCGAGGAGAAGGACACGAAAGCGGTCAGCGAGAAGTTGGGAGTATCGAAACTCGCGGAGCTTCGCGCGGTTCCCGCGGAGAAGCTTCTGCAAACTTTCGGCAAGCCCGGCCCCGATGCATTCACTTTTGGTCCGGACATCGACGGATATTTTCTGCCTGAGTCTGTTCCTGCAATCTTCGCCGCAGGTAAGCAGAACGACGTCCCACTACTTGCCGGGTGGAACCATGACGAAGGAAGTTTCGAAGTTGCCTTCTCTCCGCAAAAACCCACCGCCGAGAGTATGAAAGCGAATGCCCAAAAGGATTTTGGCGACAAGGCGGACGAATTCCTGCGTTTGTATCCCATTGACACTGACGAACACATGCAGCGTTCGGCGCTGGACTTCGCGAGTGATTCGTTCATCTCACTTTCGACATGGGACTGGATGGAGTCGCAGAGCAAGACGGGCAAGCAAGTGATATACCGTTACCGGTTTGATCTGGCACCGCCGGCATCCGATCCGAAAGCACCGAAGCTCGGCGCGTATCATTCGGCTGAAATTGAATATGTTTTTGGTCAGTTGGACACGAAAGCAGGAATCCCATGGCGCCCGGAGGACCGTCAACTCAGCGAACTGATGCAGAAGTACTGGATCAATTTCGCACGTGGCGGCGATCCGAACGGGCCGGGATTGCCGAAGTGGCCGAAGTATTCGTCATCCGATGGTTTTCAGGTGATGTTCCTCGACACACAGCCAGCCGCTCATAAGGATGAGCAGCGCGACCGCTACCTGTTTCTGGTCGCCAACTGGAAAAAGTAAGACACCGGATCGTGTTCGGGTCGACGGCCGATTATTTGGGCGCGAACTCGCTTCGGTGGCGGCTGTACATGAAATAGATCAAGAGTCCGAGAGCGAGCCAGGCGAAGAATCGCAGCCATGTGAGGATCGGCAATCCCGACATGAGCAGGACGCAGAACATCACGCTCAGTACAGGCGCGGCAATTCCACCGGGGGCGCGGAAACCTCGATGGCGTCCGGGATCGCGATAGCGAAGAATAATCACGCCGATAGAAACCAGCACGAACGCGAATAACGTCCCGATATTCGACAAGTCGGAGAGCGTTCCGATGTCGAGAATGCCGGCAGGAATTCCGACGACGAAGCCTGCAATCCAAGTCGCAGTAGCCGGAGTACGGAAGCGGGGATGAACTCGTCCGAAAAGCTTGGGCAGCAATCCGTCACGCGACATCGAAAACCAGACCCGCGCCTGGCCGAGCTGAAACACAAGCAACGACGAGATCATTCCCATCATCGCGCCGAACAGAACCCCAAGTTCCACCCACCGCAAGGTGTTCGAGCCGCTGCTGATGACCAGCCTTTTCAGGCTGTTTGCGACCGGAGCAGCGTCATCGAGCAGCGACTGCCAATTGCACGACGCCGGTTAAGACAATTGCGACGCCGATATAAAGCAAGGTGCATACGATCAGAGTGGCGATGATGCCGATTGGTAAATCACGCTGGGGGTTTTTCGCTTCTTCCGCCGCTGTCGATACCGAGTCGAAGCCGATGTAGGTGAAGAAGATGATGGAACCGCCGGTCAAAACTCCGGACCATCCCATGGGAGCAAACGGGTGCCAGTTGTCGCGATTGATGTAATGCGATGCCGCGATGATGAAGGCCAGGATCGCGGCGATCTTCAGGATCACCATCGTGTTGTTTGCCTTGGCCGACTCGCGAATTCCGCGGACGAGAATGATGGTGAGAAACATCACCACGAGAAATGCCGGAATGTTGAAGCCGAAATGCAGGCCTGAAGCGTAAAGTACGTTGCCCTTCAGATCCGACATTCCCGCTGGCAGATAGGCCGGAGAAATCCAGCGCAATGCCGGACGAAGGCCGAACCACTCCAGCATGTCGACCAGGTGAGCTGAGAAGCCGACGCTCACTGCCATGTTGCTGACGGCATATTCCAGGATGAGATCCCAGCCGATGATCCACGCGATCAGTTCGCCCATCGTTGCGTACGTGTAGGTGTACGCGCTACCGGCGATCGGGATCATGGAGGCCAGTTCCGCGTAACAAAGCGCGGTGAATCCACAAACCACCGCAACCAGAACGAGCGACAAGGCCAATGCCGGTCCTGCACCCGGTCGCCCGAGCGTGGCGTGATGCCGCACCATGTAATCGAGCAATGGCGCATTCAGGATGGAAGAGGTATCGAATTTCTGACCGGCGATAGCAGTGCCGACGACTGTGAAGATGCCGGAGCCGATGACCGCGCCAATGCCGAGCGCAGTCAGCGAGACTGGGCCCAGAGTCTTCTTTAGTTTTCGTTCGGGATCTTCCGAGTCGGAGATCAGCTTGTCGATCGATTTGCAGCAAAAAAGCTGGCTGTCTGAGGTGCGGATGACTTTATTGGAAGGAGGCTCTGAGGTTGTGGGTTCGGGCAAAGGGTCTGGTTCTCCTAGCTAGCGTGGCTAACGATGGGAAGAAGCGGTCGACCTGCAGTTCGCCAGGCTTACAGCATGACGAATCGAGGTCAACCGCTCGCCCGTTATTTCTTACCGCTTCGCCTGACCGCGCGCCAACTTCTTTACCTTCGGCTTTTTTGAACCACGCGGGTAGTCACGCGGCTTCAATGGCTTTTCCGCTTTGCGCTTTTTGCGTGCGGTGCGTTTGGTTTTCTTGCGATCTTCTTTGCTGAGTTTGCTTGTATTTGCCATGAACGAATGTATTTATCCTCTTTCTCTGAATCTGTTGCTACTGACTGTGCAAGCCCAAAACGAGGGATGCACACCATGAACCCGTACGCATCAAATCTTCTCTGAAAATTGAGACTTTTGCAGCGCAGAACTGCCAGACTACGCTCGCTCCAACTGGGCGTACTTCTCCACCAGTTTCTTCAAGCCGAAGCGTGGAAATTGTACCGTAATCTTCGCTTCTTCGCCTTCTCCTTCGCGCTGATAGACCGTACCCTCGCCATATTTCGGATGCCGGACCTTCTGTCCGGGACGGAATCCGCGCTTCCCGGTCGGCTCTTCGACCGCGCACCTTTGGAACCGAAAACTTCTTTCCGCGGCTGGCGAAAAACTCGGCAATGTTCTCGATCGAATTGTAGGGACGAGCTGCCACTGTCGGTTTCGCGGAAGCAGTCGATCGCTTCGCCGCGTCGCCCGCGTGCCAGGATGTGCTCTGATCTTCATCTTCGTATGAGTAGTGAGATGAATACTCGTCGCGACTTCGTGCGGGCTGGGCTCAGCGACGTGCGCGTCCCACGGGCTCGAGCGTTTCCCAACTCTTCGATGCAGCGGTCCGGGTACTTCTTCCAGAAACCTGGATGGTACGCTCGCCTCGGGAAGTTCTGTTCCATATCGTCGGCGATAGACAGCCCGTGTCAGGACCAGCTGATCCATGGCACGGGTCATTCCCACGTAGCACAGGCGTCGCTCTTCTTCTATGTCTTCAGGGACGAGCATGGTACGCGAGTGGGGAACAGTCCCTCTTCGAGTCCACTGAGAAATACGAGTGGAAACTCCAGCCCCTTGGCCGCATGCAGGCTCATCAAGGTGATCTGGGCCCGCTCGTCGTAGTCGTCCGCATCTGCGATCAGGGCAGCATGATCGAGGAACTGATCAAGCGTCTCGGCGCGGTCGCGAGAATCCATGGCTGCGTTGACCAATTCACGCAGGTTTTCGATGCGCGAGAAAGCTTCCGGCGTGTCCTCTTCTTCGAGCTGCCTTGATGTAGCCGGTGCGGTCGATCAGGAATTTCAGGACATCTGCAGTGCTGATAGTCGGAGCTGGGGAACGCGCTCGAATTCATTGGCGCTTCTGGCTGCGAGATCGGCTCTGTCTCAGCCTCGGGGATCGAATCTGGCTCGCCGTTGCCGTTGCCGTTATTCTGATCGTGGGCTCCGAAGTCGAAGGAGAAATTCCCGAACTCCGTAGGGTCGAACTCCGTCGCATCCTCACTGACATCATCAGACGACGTGAGAGACGCTTCATCAAACGCGATATCTTCGCGGCGATTCCGCTTCCGACGCGGCAGCACTCTCATCGAGTTGTTCCACGAAGCTTCCGGCCATCATCGCCTGCGGCATCGCGAATGAGCTGCTGAAAACTCTTCAGGGAGGCGAGCGCGCGTGGAGGCAGCAATTGACGCTTAATCGCTTCGCCGATTGCGCCCCACAACGACAAGCCGGTTTCCAATGCGAGCCGCTCAAGGATATCGATGGTTCCTCTCCCGATGCCGCGGACGGGAGTGTTGATGACGCGAAGCAGGGAAATCGTGTCGTCCGGATTCTGAATCACCTTGAGATACGAGATCATGTCTTTGATCTCGGCGCGCTCGTAGAACGAAAATCCGCCCACGACGTGATACTTCAACCCATAACGACGCATCCCCTCTTCAAAGAGACGTGACTGCGAGTTGGTGCGGTAGAGCACGGCTGCCCGGGGAGAATCGCCTCGTTCGTTTGCTTCCCTCACGTAGCGAGCGATCCAGTCGGCTGCAAAGAGGGCTTCGTTCTCACCATCTGGTGCTTCGTAGTATCCGATCTTGGTGCCGCCTTGCCGCGACGTCCAAAGGTTTTTGCCTTTGCGGCGAACGTTGTTTGCCACCACGGAGGAAGCGGCCTGCAAAATATTCTGGGTGGAGCGATAATTTTGTTCGAGCCGGATGATCTTGGCCTCCGGGAAATCTTTCTCGAATTCGAGGATGTTTCGAATGTCCGCGCCGCGCCAAGAGTAGATCGATTGATCTTCATCGCCCACGGCGCACACATTGTGACCCTCTCCAGCCAGCATGCGCATGAGTTCGTATTGTGGGCGATTTGTGTCCTGGTACTCGTCAATGAGCAGATACTGAAATTTGCGGTTGTAGTATTCCCGGACCTGGGGCGCGGATTTCAGGAGCCGCACGGCATCCAGCAACAAGTCGTCGAAATCAAGCGCGTTGGCCTTCCGCAGTTCCTTCCGATACTCCTCATACAAGTGCGCAATCCGCTCTGTTTTCGGATCGGCTGACTGCAAGTACAACTCCTGCGGATCGAGCATGTGATTCTTCGCCCACGAAATTCGAGATAGAACGGTTCGCGGCGTGAGTTGCTTGTCGTCAATGCCGAAGCGCTTCATCAACGACTTGACGACGGATTGCTGATCACTCTCGTCGTAGATGACGAAATTCTTCGTGTGGCCGATCGGTTTCTGGCCAGGCGTCGTGGAAGGAATGCGCATGGCCTCGATGTCGCGCCGCAGCATCCGCACGCAAAAGGAGTGAAATGTGGAGATCACGGGCTTGGCGATACTCAGTCCGCCGACAAGCTTGTCGACGCGATCCGCCATCTCCGATGCGGCCTTATTGGTGAAGGTCATCGCCAGGATGGACTCTGGCATTACACCTTTCTGCTCAATGAGATACGCGATCCGGTAGGTGATGACGCGAGTCTTTCCGCTTCCCGCGCCCGCGAGGATGAGCACTGGCCCTTCGGTAGTTTCGACGGCTTCGCGCTGTTGCGGATTTAGTTGTTCGAGGAAAGACAAGGCCTACGCCGCTCCGACTTGCTCATTCAATTCTACAAGCAATCGCGCGATCGGATGGGTTGACGAATTGGAAGGCGGAGAGGTAAAGGCAGTCCGGCGCTCTTCGTAAAAAAAGTCCCGGGCTAACCCGGGACTTCGATGCTACTCAGTTGGCAAACTACTACGAAGCCTTACGCTGACGGTCGAGATTCTCATTGTCCTGTTCGTTCTCGCCGCCGCTCTTTTTCTGCTGCTGCTGTCCGGTCTGACCGCTCTGTTGGCCGGTTTGTCCGCTCTTGTCTCGTCCTTGCTGACCAGACTGGTTGCCCTGCTGATTAGTCTGCTGTCCACTTTGACGGTTTTTTTCCATATCGTCTGCCATGAATAGTCCTCCATTTTCGGTGCGCGTCTCGGCGCACCCGATTTGTTTAGGAGCTGCTTGCGTATTTAGTTGCCTGTATCGAAGAAGAGGTTGGGGCGAATGAGTGCAGCGGCTTACTCGATTCCCGAAATTTGGGGTGCCGCGGGGCCTTCGGGCGTTGAAGCTCTCAGCTTCTCCAACTCATCCTGCGTCTTTGACCAGGCAGAGGAGTTGCGCTTGGTAGCTATCGACGCGTTAGGGTCCTGATAAAAGGAGAGAATGTTGTCGCGGAGCGCTGGACTCACGGAAGTGAAATTCTTTTGAGCCAGCTGATCAAGCAAGCGGGCATAAGCATTGTCAGTAAGCCCATACTCCCCCGCCTTGGTGCTTCTTCCGGTATCGAAATCCATATTGGCAAGGTGGAGTTTTTTCTTTTCGACTTCTGCGATCAGCACTTTATAGTTTTCGACAGTTCGGTTGACGCTCGCTATGTACAAATCCTCAGTCTGTTGCGTCGGAATCTTGAAGTCGAGCGCCTTGAATGGTCCTACCTTCGGAACAAAGCGGAGGAAAAACGCCAACACTTTCGTTCCAAACCCCGGCTGCCGGTATCCTTTACCCCACTCTCGCTGGTAGTTTGCGCGCGACAGATAGTAGCGAAATTTTCGAGCGTTAAAATTTGGTGTTTCTGTAACGAGTTCCTTCTTTCGCGCAAGCAGCGCGACCCTCGTCATCTCAGGCAGCACGCGGCTGATAGCGCGCCTGAAAGTTCCAATCGCTAAGTCCTCTTTGGGAAGCACATCAGACAGTGGGATGTTGTACGTGTCGAGGAACGCCCGCTCCATCACCGGCTTTGATATTTCAAACCCGATGAAATCGTGGTAGCGGTCCGACGTGTACCGGTTCTTGGCTACCTGGGTAACGTCAAAGCCGAATTCTGTCCGAATGTGCGCTTTGGGATTTTCTTCATAGGTCACTTCGTTCCCAAACTTCTTGCGCAGTTTCGGAAATTCCAGCGCGACCGCTCGATTTACGGTCGGATGTCCCACGTTATCAGCTGAATAGTGGGCCAAGGCACCGAGCGCAAAGGCGAACTCTTCCAGAGTGCCGGCTTCATTCACCAGATTCACGATGAAATCTCCGCTGCGAACGTAGTGAGTGAGATCGCTGAAATACTTATTTCCAAACGGGTAGTAGCCCATGTCCTGTATGAGCGAGCCGCCGTAGGCGAAGGCATGCGCCCGCTTCAGATCTTCGACGGTCGCGCCTGGATAACGCGCCTTGATCAGGGGCAAGAGATCATCCCTCCACACCAAGTCCACAATCTGTTCGTGCGACAGAACGGAATATGCTGACGATTTGCAGACGGGCCCTGTGAGGAGGCCAAGGCAAAGAATTAGAGGGAACCAAGCGTGTCGAGCTTGAGATAGCATTCGCGTCATGTATAGGACGTTCGCAGACTGACGACGTGAAACTCACAGCCCCTGTTAGTTGCCTAGAGTAGACCAGAGTTGCTTGGCATTACCACCAATCGCTTAGAATTTTGCAGATTGATGGCCGTAATCAAGAAAGGCATGCGCACAATATCTGGTGCGTATACAGACATTTACGGTATCGGATACGAGATTCGCGTTACTGACAACAGGTCGCGGCTCGCATAGCTTCATACACTAGGCGCGGTGGGACGAAATCCCGCTCTTTTACGCCGATCACGAATTTAGGAGAGAAAAACATGAGTATCTGGACAATCTTGTTCGTTGTTTTGCTGATCGCGTGGATCGGCGGCTTCACCGTGTTTCACGTTGCAGGCGGTCTGATCCACCTGCTGTTGGTATTCGCGGTGATTTCCCTCATCCTTCACTTTGTCATGGGAAGAAGCGCGGCCTGACCTTAAGTGGTCCGCTAGTACAACGGAAAATAGTAGCGATGCCGGATACCAGTTCGGCATCGCTCAGTTTTATCCACCCTGAGAGCGGTTGTCTGCGCTCTAGTCCCGCCTGCTCCGTCTGATTGTAAGGTCCGCTGGCCTGAATATATGCGATCTGTTGCCGTCTCAACCTGAGCATTCCGAGTGTAGATCTGACGAGTTTTTCGAGTGTAGGTTCGCGCCTAAAAGTCGGTGAGGAGAAAGCTAATGCAAAAGCGTGCCGTTCAAGCGGTATTTTTCGCGTTTGTGGTATTGGTTTTGTCGTCCGCTTCGTTCGCTCAACTTCGAATTTCTGTTACGTTCGGCCCACCCGCTCTTCCCGTTTACGAACAGCCTCTTTGCCCGAGCGAGGGTTACATCTGGACGCCGGGATACTGGGCGTGGGATGCGGACTACAACGACTATTATTGGGTTCCCGGAACCTGGGTAATGCCTCCCCAAGTCGAGGTTCTCTGGACGCCTCCATATTGGGCCTGGGTGGATGGAGCGTTCGTTTTTTACGATGGTTATTGGGGACCACAGGTCGGATTCTATGGCGGCATTGATTACGGCTTCGGCTATTTCGGCGACGGATTCGTCGGAGGCCGTTGGGATCGCGGTCGGTTCTTCTATAACCGTTCAGTGAATAACATCAATGTCACTGAGATCCACAACGTCTACAACACAACCGTCGTGAACACGAGTACCCGCACGAACCGGGTCAGCTTCAACGGCGGAAATGGCGGAGTTAACCGGCGGCCTACTCCTCAGGAAGAGGCGGCGTCTCGTGAGCGGCACATACCGCCGGCGTCTGCGCAACTGCAGCATTTGCAGACGGCCAGAGGCAACGCGCAACTCCGAGCATCCGAAAATCACGGCAGACCTCCTGTGGCGGCGACGGCTCGTCCGGCGCAGTTTTCAGGACGCGATGCAGTTCCTGCTCGTGAAGCTGGGGCACCGTACAATCCGCCCGCCAATCGTGGGGGGAACGCTCCTCGAACGGCGACTGGTAATCCTCCGGAGAACGGGAATCGCCCATCCAGTTTCGGCCATGCCAACGAATTGCCCCGCAGGGAGCCTGCGACTGCGCCAAACACGGGCAATGCCAAGTTGGATAAGAAGTACCAACAGCAACAAGAGAAGCTTCAACAGAAGCAAGACCAGGCGCGGCAGAAGCTGCAGCAGCAACAGGAGAAAGATCACCAGCAGCTGATGAAGCGCAATGCGGACGAGGGGCGCAAGCAGCAGATTGAGCAACGCCATCAACAGCAAACTCAGCAACTGCAGCAGCGCCAATCGCAGGAGCAACAGCGGATGCAGCAACGTCAGGCACCGCCTGCGCAGCGGTCCGAGCCACGTCAGGCGCCGCCGCAGAGGTCCGAACCCAGACAGCCGAATAAATAAATAGCGAGGTTCGGCGTTACGATGAGGGCATCAGCTCAGTGCTGGTGCCCTTTCTGGCGCTAGTGAGTGGCTACGCTGGTTTCTTCGCTGTGCTTGTCAGTGGAGACGTTCTTGTCCGGCTGCAGTTCGGATAAGCGCCGAAGCTGCAGCAAGGCTTCCGGCAGATTGGTGCAGACGGCGTCTGTGCACGATGGCCCCACGCGCTCTTGCGCTTTAGGAACACCGCCGGCAAATCCCCAGAGCCCCACCACAATTTCTATTTTTGGAAAGCGAGCGCGTAAGCGCCTGCACAGGGAGCGAGCCTGTCCTACGGCGAATGGCGGCAAGGCCGATACGCAGACGATCTGATATTCCCCGCGTTCTACTTGTTCCAGCATATCTTCCACGGCGCCGATTGGGAGATATCGGCATTGCTCGTTTCCCGCACGACGCACCAGCTGACACAGCATCATCCCCACAAGTTCGTCCGCATCGTCGCGAGCGGGCACGCACACGATCTTAGCGGCAGTAAATCGCGACGCCGAAGAATCATTTTGTCGTGGCGTCTCATGTTCCGGTTCCGGGGGCGATTTAGCGGACTCGCTCAGGTCGTCTATCAATTCTCTTGTGGATTGCGAGATGAATTCGCTCGTCTTGTCACCCAACACGTCGCTGTGGCGATCTTCTTCAGCGAGCCGCAAGGCGGGAATCAAAACCGATCCGTAGAGATCCTCCAAGGGCTTGTCTTCAAGATATTTCTTCGCGACATTTCTTGCTTCATCCGAATCCATGGCCAGCAGGCGCTGGTAATACACCTGCTGCGGAGTGAGCACCGGGTCGTCGCCGAGCAATACTTCAAGAAAACTCATCTGGGGAACATAGCGACCGACCAGAATCAGACAGAGCGTCAAAGGAGTCGACAAAATCAGTCCGACCGGTCCCCATAGCGTTGCCCAGAATGCGGCGGCTACAAGGATGGCGAACGGTGAAACACCAATGTGGGATCCATACAGCCACGGCTCTATGACGTTCGCAACGAGCAGTTCCAGGATCCCGAAAAGGCCAAATGCCAGCAGACACTGACTCCACCCGGGGAAAACAGCGGCTGCCATCGCCATCGGGAATGCGACCGCAATCCAGGTGCCGACGTAGGGAACAAAGCGCAGCATGGCTGCCATCGCTCCCCAAAGCAAGGCATGAGGAACTCCGATCCAAAACAGACCAAGGCCAAACAACAAGCCATAGCTTCCATTTACCACGAACTGCAGAAGAAGATACTGGCTCAACCGATCGCTGGCATCTTCCAGCGCCTGGGTCATGATCGTTAGCTGTCCCGTGCCACCGAGCCTGATGAGCCGATTCCGCAAGTCTTCGCGGTTGATCAACATGAACGCCATGAAAATGATGACCAGGAATGCGCTCTCAATCGGGCCCGCGAGAGGGCCCAGGAAATCACGTAGATTCTGAACCAGGTTGGGCGGAGGTCCGGTGACTTGCACCGCGATGGGATGCGCGTTGCGTGTTCCGTCCTTACTATTCCTCGCCGCATCGGCAGCGGCCGCAGGCGCCACGGCTAACTCTTTGTTTAGCTCCTGGACTGTAGCGGTTGCTTGCACGATGGGAGCGTTCTTATGGGAATGGAGAGCGTGAACTTTGTCTTCGAGATTTACCTTGTAATCGCGGGCGTGACTCGTAATTTCCAAAAGCTGGCCGGCAACTCCCCAGCCAATCGTCCCGGCCGCGGCGAAGCAGAGCGTCAAAACGATAAGCACTGAGGGAGTTCGTCCCAGGCGGATTTTTTGCAGCCAGCTGACAAGCGGGGTAAGCAGGAAGCTGAGAACCAGGGCAAGCGCGATGGGTATGAGGATGGTGCGGCCGTAATAGAGGATGGCGACGGTCGCCGCCACGGCGATGATCACACTTGCGCTGGACGAAGAAGTCGAAGCCGAAAGATTCGTTGTTCGAACCAACGCCTACCTCCTCTGGAATTTCATTTCAGCGGACAAAGAAATTCGGGGTACCGGAGAGTTTGTTACCGCCGATAGCCCCGAATGTAAATTGCAGAATAATCTATCCCGCTGGCCTGAGACGTACATTCGTTGTCGGTTCATCGACGGCTGCCTCTCCCGTAGATGCGATGTCCTGGGCTCCGGTTCGCTTGAGAATGTCTTTTGCCCGCCTGGTCCAATCAGAATCCTCAGAGTGAACCGAAAGGAGTATGCCGCCGTCCTTAACCTGGCCCTCGTAGCGCTTGGCTTCGTATTCAGGAATTCCCAATCCGATGAGTGCGCCAGTGATGCCGCCCACCGTTCCCCCAACACCCGCACCTGCGAGAGCGGCCATGATTGGGCCTGCGGCGATGAATGGGCCAAATGTGGGTATCGCCAGCGCTCCGATGCCAACTAGCCAACCCAAGGCACCACCTATGACAGCCCCGGTTCCAGCGCCTGCCGTCGCGCCTTCGGGCGCCTTCGTGTTTTTTTCATGAGCGAAATCTCTGGTTCCTGCATTCTCGGGGAAAAGGACGGATATATCCGTATTCCTGAAACCGCCGGCTTTAAGCTCGTCTACACCGATTTCCACGCTCGTGAGCGATGGATAGATGCCAAACACAGCAGTATTTTTCCCTGCCACAGTGAACCCTCCTTTTAATTTCCTCGTGCTACGGTAGGGCCGAAGTAGCTACTGGACGATCTAGTTTCCAGATTTTTCGAATCGCAATCGCAAACGTCGGCCAGCTAAACCTACTTTCATCGCGGCCGCATGACTATCAGGTCTCGTCTCTACCTAAAGAGAGGAAATGTCTGTACACACGAGGCTTAAGCGCACGCTAGTGATGGCAGCGTGCCTACGGGCAGAGGGCGCGGGGGCAACTGAAGAAAATTCTGCGGGGGTCTTGGATCAAACCTTAGGGCGGCCCGCCGGCTTGCAGAGCGTGAATTTGAGTTGCCGATAAGGCGCGAGGGGCGGGACATCCGCATTTTCTACAGGAAATACCTTAGGGCCTCGCATCGGCGATCATGCTCCAATAGCCGCTGATACCTCCGACCGGGGGCTGAGGAGCTGCCTTGTTCCTCGCGGGGTCGGAATTCAAATTCCTAAGTCACTGGGCGCGTAATGAGCGTATTGTCTCCGTCGCATGTAGGCGCGAGCTCCACTTCCCACTCCACAAAATGCATCACCATCGACGCGGCGGCAAAGCAAGTCTCCGTCTCCATGGAAGAGATCTGAAATGAAACGATCATCCACATTGAATGAGATCCCAGAGAACACGGCTGACCCGGTAGCGCCGCCAGCGGCCGGGCGTAACGGAAAGTCCAAGGTTCCTGCCGAGTCGCTTGACCTCTCTGTAATTCTTTTGAGCCTGCAAAGTATGCGGGACGGGGACTTTACCGTTCGCCTTCCCGGCACATGGGTAGGGCTCGCGGGAAAAGTAGCGGACACCTTCAACGACATCGTGGCCGCGAACCAGCATATGTCGCAAGAGCTAAAACGTGTCGGCCAGGCGGTCGGCAAACAGGGAAGGACGCGAGAGCGTGCTCGTTTCCCAGAGTTCAGGGGAGCGTGGGGCGAGATGGAAGTCTCGGTCAACACCCTTGTTGAAGATCTTTTGCGTCCAACAGCAGAAGTGACGGGCGCGATTGCCGCTGTGGCGCAAGGCGACCTGACGCAGACAGTCCGGCTCGATGTGGATGGCAGACCGTTAGAAGGCGAGTTCTTGAGATCGGCCAATCTCGTTAACACAATGATTCAGCAGTTGGGCGTCTTCACGGCCGAAGTGACGCGTGTTGCGCGCGAAGTGGGAACGGAAGGCAAACTCGGCGGACAGGCGCAAGTGCCTGACGTGGCCGGTACCTGGAAAGACCTTACGGACAACGTCAATCTGATGGCCAGCAACCTCACCGGCCAAGTGCGAAACATTGCAGAGGTTGCGACGGCCGTCGCGAGCGGCGATCTCTCCCGAAAAATTACGGTCGACGTCAGAGGCGAAATTCTTCAGCTGAAAGAAGCCATCAATACGATGGTGGATCAGTTGCGTTCGTTCGCGTCTGAAGTAACGCGCGTGGCAAGAGAAGTTGGTACTGACGGAAAACTTGGCGGACAGGCGGTTGTTCCTGGCGTTGCCGGAACGTGGAAGGATCTTACGGACTCTGTAAATGCGATGGCCGGAAACCTTACGGCGCAAGTCAGAAACATCGCAGAAGTTACAACCGCAGTTGCCCGCGGCGATTTGTCCCGGAAGATCACCGTCGACGTGAAGGGCGAAATCCTGGAGCTCAAAGACACCATCAACACGATGGTCGATCAATTGAATGCGTTCGCTGGTGAAGTGACGCGTGTGGCGCGCGAAGTCGGAACAGAAGGAAAGCTCGGCGGGCAGGCGCAGGTGCCCGGCGTTGGCGGCACATGGAAAGATCTCACCGACAACGTGAACTTCATGGCCAGCAACCTGACTGGTCAGGTCCGTAACATCGCGGAAGTTGCGACGGCGATTGCGAGCGGCGACTTGTCGCGCAAGATCACGGTCGATGTGCGCGGCGAGATCTTGCAGCTTAAAGAAACCTTGAACACGATGGTCGACCAGTTGAACCGGTTCGCTGGTGAAGTAACGCGTGTGGCGCGCGAAGTCGGTACTGAAGGTCGTTTGGGTGGACAGGCAAACGTGCCCGGCGTCGCCGGAACGTGGAAGGATCTTACCGACTCAGTCAACTCGATGGCCGGTAACCTGACTGGCCAGGTCCGAAACATCGCTGAGGTTACGACGGCAGTCGCCCGCGGCGACCTGTCCCGCAAGATCACTGTCGATGTGAAGGGTGAAATTCTCGAACTCAAAAACACCATCAACACGATGGTCGATCAACTCAACGCGTTCGCTGGCGAAGTGACACGCGTCGCCCGCGAAGTCGGTACGGAAGGAAAGCTTGGCGGGCAAGCTCAGGTGCCTGGCGTCGCGGGAACGTGGAAGGATCTCACTGACAACGTCAACTTCATGGCGAACAACCTTACCGGTCAGGTTCGAAACATCGCCGAAGTGGCAACGGCCGTGGCTCGCGGCGACCTGTCCCGCAAGATCACAGTAGACGTGAAGGGAGAAATTCTCGAGCTGAAAGACACGATGAACACGATGGTCGATCAGTTGCGATCGTTCGCATCTGAAGTGACGCGCGTGGCACGCGAAGTCGGCACGGACGGCAAACTCGGCGGTCAGGCTCTGGTGCCGGGTGTCGGCGGAACGTGGAAGGATTTGACCGATTCCGTGAACTCCATGGCGAGCAACCTGACGGGACAAGTCCGAAATATCGCGGAAGTGTCCACGGCAATTGCGAGCGGCGACTTGTCGAAGAAGATCACGGTCAATGTGAGCGGCGAGATTCTGTTGCTGAAAGAGACCATCAATACGATGGTCGACCAGTTGAACGCGTTCGCCGCGGAAGTCACGCGTGTGGCCCGCGAAGTTGGTTCTGACGGAAAGCTAGGCGGCCAAGCGCAGGTGCCCGGCGTCGCTGGAACGTGGAAGGATCTCACCGACAACGTGAATTTCATGGCCAGTAACCTGACTGGTCAAGTCCGAAACATCGCTGAGGTCACGACTGCTGTGGCTCGTGGTGACTTGTCACGCAAGATTACGGTCGATGTGAAAGGCGAAATTCTCGAGCTGAAGAACACCATCAATACGATGGTGGATCAGCTCAACGCATTCGCCGGCGAAGTGACACGCGTGGCTCGCGAAGTCGGAACGGATGGCAAACTTGGCGGCCAGGCGCAAGTGCCCGGCGTCGCCGGTACCTGGAAGGATCTCACCGACAACGTCAACTTCATGGCCAGCAATCTTACCGGCCAGGTCAGAAATATTGCGGAAGTGGCGACCGCTATCGCGACCGGCGACCTCTCGAAGAAGATCACGGTCGATGTGCGCGGCGAGATTCTCCAACTGAAAGAGACTTTGAATACGATGGTCGAACAGCTGCGATCGTTCGCGGCTGAAGTGACCCGCGTTGCCCGTGAAGTCGGTTCCGAAGGCCGGCTTGGCGGACAGGCGAACGTTCCTGGCGTGGCTGGCACATGGAAGGATCTGACGGATTCAGTCAACGCCATGGCAGGCAACTTGACGGCGCAGGTTCGGAATATCGCTGAAGTAACGACGGCTGTGGCGCGCGGTGACTTGTCACGAAAAATCACCGTCGACGTAAAGGGCGAAATTCTCGAGTTGAAGAACACCATCAACACGATGGTCGATCAGCTCAACGCGTTCGCTGCCGAAGTGACACGCGTCGCTCGCGAAGTCGGAACAGACGGCAAACTCGGTGGGCAAGCTCAGGTGCCGGGCGTCGCGGGAACGTGGAAGGATCTCACCGACAACGTCAACGTCATGGCAGTGAACCTGACAGAACAGGTGCGAGGAATCGTTAAGGTTGTTACTGCTGTTGCGAACGGCGATCTCACGCAGAAGCTGACGGTGAACGCGAAGGGCGAAGTAGCAGCGCTCGCGGAAACCATCAACAACATGACTGGAACTCTGGCGACATTTGCGGATCAGGTCACAACTGTGGCCCGCGAAGTCGGAGTTGAAGGCCGGCTGGGTGGACAAGCAAACGTGCCGGGCGCTGCCGGAACCTGGAAGGATCTCACCGGCAACGTCAACCTGCTGGCGGATAACCTTACCAATCAGGTCCGCGCTATCGCAGAGGTCGCAACCGCTGTGACGAAGGGCGACTTGACGCGATCGATTCAGGTCGAAGCAAGCGGCGAAGTCGCGGAGCTCAAAGACAACATCAACACGATGATCGATAACCTCCGTCTGACGACTGACCGCAATACGGAGCAGGATTGGCTTAAGACCAACCTGGCGCGGTTCACAGGTATGTTGCAAGGTCAGCGCGATCTGGCGACGGTAGGCCGAATGCTTCTTTCCGAACTGGCCCCGTTGGTGAACGCGCAACAGGGCGTAATCTACCAGATGGAAACGGAGAATTCCGCAGGCATGGTGCTGTTGTCAGCCTTTGCCGATGACGGCGAGAGCGGCCATCTCCGGCGGCTGAAAATCGGCGAAGGACTTGTAGGTCAGGTGGCGGCGGAGAAGCGCCGCATGTTGATCTCGGACCTTCCCGACAAGACCGTACCAATTCGATCTGGATTATTCCAATCAGTGCCGCAGAACGTTATCGTGCTGCCGGTGCTATTCGAAGATCGCGTGAAGGCCGTCATTGAGCTGGCATCTCTGAACAACTTCACGGCCTCTCATCTTGCGTTTCTTGAACAACTGACAGCCAGCATCGGTATCGTGCTCAACAGTATCGAAGCGACGATGCAGACCGAAGGCCTGTTGAAACAGTCGCAGCAGCTGGCGGCCGAACTCCAGACCCAACAAAAAGAACTGCAGCAAACGAACGAGCAGTTGGCACAAAAAGCACAACAGCTTGCAGAACAGAACGTCGAAGTTGAACGGAAGAACCAGGAAATCGAGCAGGCGCGCCGCGCACTCGAGGAGAAAGCGAAAGAACTCGCCCTCACCTCGAAGTACAAATCGGAGTTCCTTGCGAACATGTCGCACGAATTGAGAACTCCGTTGAACTCGATTCTCGTGCTTGGACAGCAGCTCAGCGAAAATCCCGACCACAACTTAACGCCGAAACAGGTCGAATTTGCCCGTACGATTCACGGGGCGGGAACGGACTTGCTGAACCTGATCAGCGACATTCTCGATCTTTCGAAGATCGAGTCCGGAACGGTATCAGTCGAGGCAGAGGAAGTATTTTTTGCGAATCTGCTGGAGATGGTGGCACGGCCTTTCCGCCACGAGGCAGAGAATCGCAGGCTTATGTTCGATGTGCAGTCAGATCCGCATCTCACGCGTAGCCTGGTTACCGATTCCAAACGCCTGCAGCAGGTTCTTAAGAATCTGCTGTCAAACGCCTTCAAGTTCACAGAGCAAGGCACTGTGCGTATGACAGTGTCCGTCGCACAGAAAGGATGGAGCGAGGATCATCCGATTCTGAGCGGGGCCGCCTCTGTTGTTGCATTCGAAGTGGCCGATTCAGGTATTGGAATCGCGCCCGACAAGCAGCGAATTATCTTCGAAGCGTTTCAACAGGCCGATGCCAGCACCAGCCGGAAATACGGCGGAACTGGCCTGGGACTGGCGATCAGCCGTGAGCTCGCGAGCTTGCTGGGTGGCGAGATTCAGCTGAGAAGCACTCCAGGGCAAGGCAGCGTGTTCACGCTTTACCTGCCCTTGACCTATGTTGGGCCGTCGGCCTCGAGACTCAATCCAGCGGATTTGAGACTGACGGCCTCCCCGTTACAGATCTCGAAGATCGTCGTCTCGGAGCGCCCCGTGGAGCAGATTGCAGACGATCGCGCAAACCTGCAGCCCGAGGACGCGGTCCTGCTGATTGTGGAGGACGATCCGCACTACGCGCGTGTGCTCTGCGACCTATCGCGCGACAAGGGATTCAAAGTGCTGGTCGCGTTGCGTGGATCCGACGCTCTCGCGTTAGCCCGGGAATTTCATCCAACGGCCGTGTCGTTGGATGTATTTCTGCCGGACATGCTGGGTTGGACGATTTTGAATCACCTGAAACAGGATCCGGCGACGCGTCACATACCCGTGCAGATGCTGACGCTCGACGAGGACCGCCATCACGGACTTGCTCGGGGTGCATTTGCGTTTGTAACCAAACCGACAAGTCCCGAGGAGCTGGAGTCGGCTCTTTCGCGTATCAAGGTTTACGCCGCTCCACGTCGCAAGCGGTTACTGATTGTGGAAGATAACCCTGCTGAACAACTCAGCATTCGCGAACTTCTTGGTTACGACGACATCGACGTGATCGTCGCCGCTACCGGAGCGGAGGCTCTTCAACTCGTGGAACGCGAAGCTTTCGACTGCGTTGTTCTGGATTTGCGGCTCCCTGACATGACCGGTTTCGATATCCTCGAGCGCCTCCGAGATATTCCCAAGGTCGCCGACTTGCCAGTAGTCGTTTTCACTGGCAAGGAATTGTCGCCCGAAGAAGATGCGCGTTTGCATACCCTGGCGCGTAGCGTCGTTGTTAAAGGCGTCGAGTCTCCGGAGCGGTTACTTGATGAGACGGCGCTTTTTCTGCACCGCGTGGTCGCTGACCTTCCAGTGGAAAAACAACGGATGCTGGACCGGCTGCACCGTTCCGACGAAGCGCTTGTGGGAAAGAAGGTGCTGGTCGTTGACGATGATATGCGGAACATCTTCGCGCTCAGCAGCGTACTTGAGCGGCGTGGGATGGTAGTGTTGACGGCCGGTACCGGTCGAGAAGCAATCTCGATGCTAGAGTCGACACCGGACATGGCGATTGTGTTGATGGACATCATGATGCCCGAGATGGACGGGTACGCAACCATGCAGGTGATCCGACAGAATGCATCGTTCCGCAGATTGCCAATCATCGCTCTTACGGCGAAAGCGATGAAGGGCGACCGCGAAAAATGCCTTGAAGCCGGCGCTTCCGAATATTTGGCTAAGCCTGTAAATACTGAGCAGCTGTTGTCGGCGTTACGCATGTGGCTCCACCGATAAAGCTACAAATGTGAGCGCTTGAGATTGCAGGAAGGGTCAACTTTGGCAGATTGCGGTAAGCGGCAAATCGACTGATGAGTGTCGACGAAAAAGTAAATATTTTGATGGTCGATGATCAGCCGGGCAAACTGCTCAGCTATGAGGCGATCCTCGCCGAGCTGGGTGAGAACCTCATCAAGGCTACGTCCGCCAAAGACGCGCTGGAAAAGCTGTTGAAGATGGATGTTGCGGCAGTGCTGATGGACGTCAGTATGCCCGAGATTGACGGATTTGAGTTGGCCGAAATCATTCGCCAACATCCGCGTTTTCAGAAGACAGCTATCATCTTCATTTCTGCCGTTCACCTGACTGACCTCGATCGCCTAAAGGGATACCAGCACGGAGCCGTTGACTATCTTTCGGTGCCGATTGTTCCCGATGTTCTGCGCGCAAAGGTGCGCGTATTCGCGGAGCTGCATCGGAAGAAGCTCGAACTTCAACGTCTCAACATAGCGCTCGAGGAACGGGTAGCGGAACGGACGCGTGAGCTTGAGCGCAAGGCTATCGATTTGCAGAAGCTCAATAATGATCTGGCTCAGAAAAATCAGGAGCTTGATGCGATTGTACAAACTGCTCCTGACATTATTTTCAGCCGTCAAGCTGATGGTAAGCGGGACTACATCAGCAGCCGCTTTTACGAATACACCGGAGCGCCGACCGGATCAGCTACGGGGCTAGGCTGGCTGGAATATCTTCATCCAGAAGACAAAGAAGAAAGTCTGCAGCACTGGCTTCGATGCGTGCAGTCTGGCGAGATGTACGAATCGGAATATCGAATTAGAGGAGCGGACTCCCATTATCGTTGGTTCCGTGCTCGCGCTGTGCCTCTTAGAGACGCGGAGGGCGGGATTCTAAAGTGGTACGGAACGTGTTCTGATATTCACGATAGCAAGATGCTGGAGCAGTCAATCCGAAACAATGCGATTGAATTGGAACGTCTCGTAGACAGCCGCACATCAGAGTTACGGCGGCTGTCTGGCCGCCTGATGACCTTGCAGGACGAGGAGCGCCGGCGGATTGCCCGCGAAATTCACGACGGTTTGGGCCAGGAACTTGCTGCAGCCAAGATGATTCTCGACGGAATCCTTTCGAAGAACACGTCTCCGAGAATGCAGCAAGCATCGATCGACGCAAGCCAGTTGGTAGACCGCGCGATTCAGCAGGTTCGGTCGATTTCACATCTGCTCCACCCTCCACTGCTCGACGAAGTGGGACTTGTCTCGGCGTTGCGATGGTTTCTGGAAGGACTATCGGAGCGCAGTGGAATTGAAGTGCGCCTGGAAGTTCAGCCGTCGGACTTGGGGCGACTGAAGTCGGAACTTGAAACGGCGATCTTCCGCATCGTTCAAGAGGCGCTGACCAACATGTTTCGTCACTCGGGAGCTCGAAACGGTATGGTCACTCTCGTGGAAAGAGACGGGAGCATAGTCGTCACTGTTCGCGATGACGGTAAAGGGCTCGAAGACCAAATCTTGCAACTCCGTCCGGACCGGCTGGGAATCGGGATCGGAGGCATGCGCCAACGGGTTTCTGAATTGGGAGGAAGTCTACGACTGGCGAATGCAAACCCGGGAACGATCGTAGAAGTAGTGATTCCTGCGAAGCGTTACGAGTCCATGAAAATCCCTGTCATTGTATGATGGCAAGAAACTAAGCCGCCTTCAGCCGGTCCACTTTTGTTTCGTCCGCCTTGATCTCAACCTGCTCGTGCTTGATGTCCAGACGCAATCGGTTGTAGATGCTCATATACTGATTCGCTACCCACACGAGAGCGAAAAGGGAGACCATGTAGCCCCGCCAGTCCGGATAAAGCATCTTGAAGCGAGTGATGACCAGGAAAGCTGCCGCAACGTAGTGACTGAAGCAGTACTCACAAGTGAACAAATAGAAAAATTTCCTGCGCACAAAGTTGCGGGCACGGGCACATTCTTTCTGACAGTATTGCCGCGGCTCGCGGAAAACTTCTTCGTGCGTCACCGTCCAGGCCACGCAAGCCACGGGAATTCCTAGAATCAAAAGCCATGCTGCTTGAAGACTTAAAGGCATCATGATGTGCATTGGATGCGGCGAGGGGAATAACCGGTGATGTTTTGGGTCGCACGTTCTGGTTGGTGGTGAAGTTACTCAGGAAGTACAGAACTTTCCCTAGGGGAGTCGAGATCCGTTCAGGAATTTAGTTGATTCCGGACAGCGTCTGAGCTTGATATCTTCACTCTCGACAGCTTGCGGGCGGGTAAGGTCCCTTCTCCGGGAGTGACTGCACACGGCGGCCCTCGTCGAGCCTTTGCAGTTTGATCGACTTGGAAGCCGTCCCTACCCACCCGCGAGCGTTTTTCTTTCTGCATACCTGCAAATCTTACCGAGCATAGGGATTCCCGTTGATTGCGACGGAACTCATGTGTCCGCAAGCTTGTACCGAAAGCTTATTGGTCACGTCAGATCGTCCCCACTCTCGGGTTGGCGTCGATCGGCGAAAACTAAAGGAGAATCAATGAAATCAACCAAACTGGTGCCGCTGCTGCTTATGCTGTTTGCCGTAACAGTAGGACTTGGGTGCTCCGAAAAACAAAAGGCGCCTGATGTAACGGGCGACGTCCGGAATGCGCTAAATCAGGCTGGATACAATGACGTGAGCGTCAGCCAAGATCGCGACAAAGGTGTCGTGACGCTGACAGGACAAGTCGCGAATCCTGATGACAAGACTCGCGCCGAGTCGATTGCCAAATCCATTGCCGGCGGGGAAGTGATTTCCAATGAAATTGGCGTACGGCCGAATGGAGATGAGAGCACCGCCAAGAAAGTTGATTCAGATTTAGATTCTGGGATCGATAAGAATCTGAGCGCTGCGCTGACCCAGCACCACATGAAGAGCGGCGTCTCTTACGACGTCAAGAACGGCGTGGTGACTTTAAAGGGGACTGTTCCGTCACAGGGTGAGCGTTCTTCGGTTGAAAAGCTGGCGCAACAAGTGCCCAACGTCAAGCAGGTGGTAAACGAGATCGACGTGAAGCATCAGAAGGCGACGTCCACCAAGTAGCGTGCGTGCTACATTCAAAGGCTCGTTGGTCTAGCGAGCCTCTTCGCAAAGTTTTCATTTACGAAGGCAAGACAAAGGCTCCCTTGCGGGAGCCTTTTTTGTACCTGATTTAGCGTTCCTGTCAGCGAACTGCCGAACCTCTCATGAGGTGTCCCACCAGGGAAACCACGAAGAGCACCAGGAAAACGATGAACAAAATCTTAGCGATGCCTGCTGACGCAACTGCAATTCCCGTGAACCCCAGCACACCAGCGATCAACGCCACTACCAGGAATACCAATGCCCAATAAAGCATAAGTTCCCCTCCACTCTGAGTTGTTAATCGGCTTCATAGTAGTCGCGTTGAAAACACGCCCATATCCGCGCCAGCCTGTATATGAACGGCGATTTCGCTGTAGGAATTTGGTGTTTTGAAGGAGCAGGTGCCAGCCCGTCCCAGAGGACCGGCACCCGCTTGGGGGGCGTTGTGTCGAGTAGAGATTGCAGACTAGACGCGCCCTTAAACGATCACAATACCCTGAAAACTGTAGGCAGTCTTAGATTCTGAGCGTTTCGTGGCCTCATAGTGGGGAAATCTCGGGAGAGAAACCTGGTGCTTTACTGACAAATCCTGATAGGCCTTCATTAGGGGAGGTTATATACCTTAACCTCGCAATCTAGCAGCAGGTGCTCATGTGGAGCACAGAGAGAATGAGGACAAACTGATGAGAAAGATCTATCAAAGAGGTCTCCTGGTGCTGAGCATTTGTTCGTTGTTAGCAGGAGCGGGTTGGGCGGCGGATGATAAAGATCAGTCCGACATCGCAAAGAGACTTGATGCCTCCTCGAAAGTTTTGGAAGAAGTCATGGGCACCCCGGACAAAGCGATCCCAGATAAGGTTATGAGCGGCGCGAAATGCATCGCGGTCATTCCATCCATGGTGAAGATCGCGGTGGGCTTCGGCGGAAATCACGGCAAAGGTGTCGCGACCTGCCGCACTGAGAAAGGATGGAGCGCTCCTGCTCCGATCACGATCACCGGTGGAAGCTGGGGTCTGCAGCTTGGTGGACAGGCTATCGACCTCGTTATGGTTGTTATGAACCAGTCAGGCATGGACCATCTGCTGTCGAGTAAGTTCAAGCTTGGTGCTGATGCGTCCGCGGCTGCCGGCCCGGTCGGACGCGATGCCGCAGCGGACACGGACATCAAGATGCGTTCGGAAGTGCTGACTTATTCTCGCGCTCGCGGACTTTTCGCTGGCGTTGATCTCAGCGGCGCCGCGCTAACGCAGGATAAAGACGAAACCCGATTGCTGTACGGCAAGTTTGAGCCGTTCCATGACATCCTTAGCGGAAAAGTTCGTCCGAATGCGATCGAGCGCACCATTCCTGGCCACCGTTCGAAAGTATTCGGCACAGAGCAAGGAAACAAGCTCAGAACAGAACCGGACCAGCGATTGCATCGGAATAGCAATGTGAGCCGGCTCGTCGACCGAAGGTGCCGGCAACTTCCGATCGAATAGCGGTTCAAAACCGAATCAACAGGAGAGACTACATGTATACGATTCTGATGGTGGTTCTGGTTTTACTGCTTCTCGGTGCGTTGCCAACTTGGCCGTACAGCCGATCTTGGGGTTATTACCCGAGTGGAGGATTGGGACTGTTCGTTGTGGTGGTGCATCGTCCTACTTCTTGCTGGCCGGTTGTGAACGATATTCGGGAGTCGTGTTTGCCGGTCACAACATTTTGTGGTGGGTAATTTGTGGAACAAGTTCATCCCACCATTTTTTTTTTTAGTTGTCTGAAGTGGAAGCGAGAATTATTTGTCAGTGCCAACTATGACGCGTCGTAAACAAAAGTCGCCTGTTTCATTAATGCTGGAATATCTCCGCATAGAAACCCAGCATTGTGTTCCTGCATCTATTTGCAGATGAACCTTGTTTCACGTTTGTGAGGTAGCGCATGTCGAGTCATCAAAATGCTGCCCTGAGTGGGAGTCTGCCCTGAATCTAATGCCTTTACCGCGCGATGAATGCCTATCGTTATGGTCCGCGTGCCACGCGAATGACCGTCGAGGCGGCTCGCCGAGCATCCCACGCGCCCGATGAAATTTGGGGGCAGTACAACAACTACCGTGCCAATGGCGTTGGCTGTTTCCGCCATCGTGCATGTTGCACTGATTGGTTTGCTAGCGAGCGGGATCTTTGTGGCCACCAGATTGTTCAAACAGCTGAGCCCCGGCAAACTGTGACGCTTATCGCTCCCTCCCCGGAAACGTACGCGTTGCCGTGTCGCAAAAACGGTGGTCAGCGGAGGGGGTGGTGGCGGTGATCGAGACCCTATTCCAGCTCCAAAGGGACATCCGCCGAAGGCTGCACTGCAACAGATCACCCCACCTGCGATCGTGATGAGAAATCGAACCCCCGGCTGGCAGTCGAGCCGACTGTCGTGGCACCGCCGACTATCAACGTCGCAGAATAATCACATGCCGAATATCGGCACGTCTTCTGCGGCTGTCATGCCCGCGGCACCTCCATCCAATGGCCCGGGATCGGGCGGCGGTATTGGATCGGGTTCAGGCGGCGGCGCTGGCGTCGGACACGGCCCGGGGATTGGCGCCGGCAGTGGTGGCGGGATCGGCGGTGGAGTTTACAAAGTTGGTGGCGGAATCTCTGCTCCAACGGCGGTTTCTTCTCCTGATCCGGATTACACGGAAGATGCGCGCAGGGCGAAGAAGCAAGGTACGTGCGTACTTTGGCTCATCGTCGACTCGACAGGCCATCCTCGCGATATACGTGTTGCGCGAGGACTCGGATTCGGGCTGGATGCCAAGGCGGTCGAAGCGGTGAAGCAATGGCGTTTTCAGCCTGCACTCAAAGATGGTAAGCCTGTCGATGTGCAAATCAGTGTCGAAGTTGACTTCCACCTTTACTGAGGCAGGTTTGTCAATCCGTATCATCCCTGACGGTGCGAGTCGATCGCACCGTATTTTTTTCCCAAGTGTAGGTGAATTTCGAGCTTTCTTGGCAAATCTCACTCCCTTAGGACGCGTACTGAGAGCTTTACAGCGTCTCCTGAGGCCCCTTACAGATGTGACCCGATAGAAGGGTTGGCTGCTTTTTTTTAATCTGCAGTTGTTCGCCGATTCCTACTGCGAGCGAACTTTCCGGAAAGTGAAGGAGAGTTCACCGTGGCGACCTGTGCGATACCTGCGACAGAAGCGAATGTCATCCCATCATCGGCTGCAAAAGGACGTGACGATTCTCAGATCAATCTGGTGAAGCGCGCACAAGCAGGCGACGAGCAGGCCTTTGCAACCCTTTTTCAGCAGCATAAGAACCGTGTTTATTCCGTCTGCCTCTGATGACAAAAGATGTTGCCGAAGCCGAGGACCTGACGCAAGAAGCTTTCCTGCAAGTGTTCCGCACCGTCAGCTCATTCCGAGGTGACGCCGCCTTTTCCACCTGGCTGTATCGGGTGGCTGTGAACACAGTCCTGATGAAGCTTCGCCGCCGGAAATCTCCTCCCACGGTTTCACTCGACGAGCCCGTCAATCCCGAGTCTCCCTCTCTGCATCGCGACTTTGGAAAAAACGACCCCGATTTGAGCGGTGTTGTTGACAGAATCGCTCTGCGTCGCGCGCTCGAAGAGCTTCCCGAAGGCTGCCGCACGATCTTCGCCCTCCATGAAGTGGAAGGTTATCAACATCACGAGATTGCGCAACTCCTGGATTGTTCAATCGGCAACTCTAAATCGCAATTGCACAAGGCGAAGTTGAAGATGCGTACGTTGCTCTTCCCGAAGACTCGTATCCGTCGCCGTTCGGCGAAGAATGGATCCGCGACGTTGATGCGGGCGACTGCGCGATAGAAGCCTTTTCACTGAAACGCAAAAGTATCGAAGGATGCCGACAGAGTGCCGAAAGCAATCGTCATAGTAGAAGAGGAGAAGGCGGCTATTCAGCCAGTGAACTCTACCACGGGGCTGTTGCGAAGTGCTGTGCGACCAAGCGCCTTGGCTAGCGTGGAAGTCCTAGGGCAGTCGGTCGTGCGCCGAACGATCGATACGCTGGTACACAGTGGGTTGGAGTCGATCACCGTCTTCTCAGGGACTTTGACGGACGCAGATGGATTCACCGAGATTCCCCAGGTGGTGCTGTTCTCGCCGGGTGATCTGTGGGCAGGAGCAAGCAAAGCTTTAGCCGAGCATAAGACGAGTGGTACCGACGCGGTCTTAATCCTCGGTTTGAGCGCGTACATAGAATTTGATCCGGCGGATGTGTTTCAGTTCCATCGTGACAACGGAGAGCCTGTCGTGCGCGCCTTTGACGAAGAAGGACCGTTGAATTTATGGGTTGTAGACCCCGCGGAAATTCCAGAGGGGTCCGACCTTTTCGCCGTTTTGCACCGACTGCCAGCAACAAATTATCCGGTACGGGGTTATGTTAATCGTCTAAATGGCGGTCGAGACTTGAGGCGGCTGATCGTGGATAGCTTTAATGCGCATTGCCGTCTGAGACCCCGCGGATTTGAAGTTCGGCCGGGCGTTTGGATGGGCGAAGGCGCGCAGATTGCAAAAAGTGCGCGCGTGGTCGCTCCTATTTTTATAGGGTCTGCTGTCACGATTGCTCGACAGGCACTTATTACTCGCTGCAGCAACGTGGAGCGGAATTCTCATGTCGACTACGGCACTGTGGTCGAGGACAGTTCGGTCCTAGCGAATACTTACGTGGGAATCGGGTTGGAACTGTCTCACTCTATAGTCGATGGAGGAAGTCTGCTGAACTTGCATCGTGGAGTACTGATCGAGATCGCGGATTCTGCGGTGATGCGCGCCAATAACTCGCTCACGGGAATCAGTCGTCACGTGTGGACGGATTTTGGATCCGCTGGAACGGCTTCGGCCAATTAATCGAGGAATCAGTTTTTTTCACTGCAGCATTGGTTGTCGAGCAGTCAAAATTTAAAAGGGGTAAATCAAATGCTTACCAGCGGGCCCGTTTTAGTGATGCAAGTTCCGGAGGAGTTAAACGTGGGAGCAGTGAGCAAATTCGTGCAAGAGGTAAAACCTCTTCTTGAGGCGAATCGCCCGCGAATGGTGCTTGATTGTTCGCAGATCCGGACGATGGACAGCGCTGGCGTGGAAGCCCTTTTGCAGTGCCTTGAAGAGGCTCTGAAGCGGGATGGCGATTTGAAACTCGCTTCGCTCTCACCACAGGCCGAAGTAATTCTCGAGCTTATGCGCGTCGCACGCGTTTTCGAAACTTTCTCAACCTGCGAACTTGCGGTGCGTAGTTTCAACGCCGTTTCGGTAGAAGCGTCAGCGCAAGATGCTCCGTGGTACAGCAATGTTTTTGGAGAGTTCGGAACTCTCAAGCAGGCTAGCTGACAACGCCGGACACTCGATGCTAGTTCTCGAAAAAGGAATCGTTCTGTTGGCGGGGTGTGCGCTCCTTCTGGGCGCGCCTCTGTTAGCCCAGGATATCGGCGTTAACGACTCGGGCCAACCGCCCTCCATCGTTTCACAAGAGGCTACTGGAGATTCTGCTCGGGACACTACCGCTAAGTCTGAACTTCCCGACAGCCCAGGAAGTGCATGGCTGCAATCTCAATCAGCGGCCCCGCAGTCCGACAATACGTCAAGCTCAAGCTCCGCCTCTCAGCAGCAGTCGAACTCAGCGCCTAACGCAACGCCCCAAGAGCAGAAGATTGAACAGCCGGTTGGGACTGCAGCGGCCGAGGGCCCAGCTGTGAGAGGAATCACGGCAGCCCAGCCTGCCGGAGTTGCGATTGCACCGGGAAAGCAGCGCCGTGTGCGTACCATCGTTATAAGAGTGGGAGCGATAGTAGGTGGGGCAGCAGCCCTGGGCACCGTGATTGCCTTGACCGCCGGCACCTCCAGCAAGCCTCCGGGCGCGCACTAGGGCTTCTAAATTCTCTCTCCTCCATCGTCGGATTTCGCATGATCACCGTCAGCTTTTCAGGAATCGATGGCGCCGGCAAGAGCACGCAGATTGACGCTCTCCGCGACTATCTTTCGAAGCACCGCTATTCATACAGGCTATATTCGTTTTGGGATGATGTAGTCGCTCTTCGCACCTGGCGCGAGAGGATGAGCCACAAAGTCTTCAGAGGCGATCGAGGCGTCGGCAGCCCCAGTAATCCGATCCGGCGACGCGACAAGAATGTCACGGCATGGTATGTCGTCTTGCTGCGATTTTGCTTTTACACCTTGGACGCGATCAAGCTTCGCTTTATGCGACAGAACATCGCATCCAAATTTGATGTAATCATTTTCGACAGATACATCTACGATGAGCTTGCAAATCTTCCGCTTCGATTCTGGCTTGGAGAAAAGTTTGCTCAGATGTTGCTGAAAATAGTCCCACTTCCCGATTTCGCTTTCCTGCTGGATGCGGAACCTGAAGATGCAATTACTCGAAAGCCCGAATACCCGTTGAATTTCGTACGCCGAAACCGGAATGCTTACCTAAGCATCGCCACAATGACGGCAATGATAGTGCTCCCGCCTGCGAGAATCGAAAGCACGGCAGAGGCAATCACTGCAGCTCTGAACAGCAAATTGCTTGCAAACTCGGCTTCCTCGCCTGCGGATATTCAGCGCGTGAAAGAAGAGCGTTCGAGTGTATCTGTAGGGTAAATCAACCACTCCTTATCTTCTGCCTCTCTGCAACATCTCCAAGATAACCTTCATCGAATCTTGTACCGCTCATGCACGGGAGATGAATGAATATTTGTCTGGTAACCACTTTTCCTCCAAGTACCGGAGGATTAAGCGAATACGGGTTTCATATCGCTCGCGAACTGCAGCGAAATCCATTTTTGAACCTCACCGTTCTGGCGGATAAGATCTCCCCGGACACGAACGAGTTGGATGGATTTACGTTCTACGTTGCTGGTCATTCGACGATCCGGGGAGCGTGATTCGTCTGATGAAAGCGCTTCGACTCCGTGCGGCCCGACGTCGTCTGGTTCAATCTGCTCTTCAGCACATTCGGCCGCAACCCAGTGGTTGCCTTCAGCGGGCTTCTCACTCCCATGCTGGCTCGCTTGAGTGGACGCTATACCCATGTAACGCTTCATCACCTGATGGACACTGTGGAACTGAAAGATGCTGGGATCCGACACGAGAGGTTGTACCGGACGGCCGGCACCGTTGCGACGAAGATGCTCCTGCTTATCGAATTCGGTATCGGTTTTAATGCCAGGCTATCGCCAGATACTTAACAACAAGTATGGCCGCGACAATGTTCACTTGCGCGCGCACGGAATTCTTACCCGGCGCCCGGAATTGCCTGACTTTTCTGCGCGGGGGAATCCCCACCGCATTCTGGCGTTCGGTAAATGGGGAACGTACAAGCGCCTGGAATTGATGATTGAAGCGTTTCGAGTTCTTTCTGAGAAGTCACCGAACACAAAGCTGATCGTGGCTGGTGGGCGACCATCCGCAAGCGCAGGGCTACACCGAGTCGATGAAGCAGCAATGCGCAGGCGACCCCAGAATCGAGTTCCGCGGCTACGTGGCCGAAGAGAATCTGCGCGACCTTTTTCAGAGCTGCAGTGTAGCCGTCATGCCTTATTCCTCGTCAACAGGATGTAGCGGCGTCGCACACCTGGCCTGCGCCTACGGGGTGCCGATTGTCTGTGCGGATCTTCCCGACTTTCGACAAATGGCGCAAGACGAAGAACTTGCTATCGAATTTCATCCGCCTGGAGACGCTGAGGGTCTTGCCGACTGCTTGCTGAGTCTTTTGGACAATGAGGACAAGCAACGAGAGATGGCGACGCAAAATTTCTGCATCCGCGTTGCGAATGACCATGCCGAATGTCGTTCAAAAATATCTTCGACACTTTGAGCTTCAACAACGAGTACAGACGTTGCGCCACGTCTCACGAGTTCGCAGGCTTGCCGCGATGGGTTCCTTCGAAATCACTCATCCTGCGACTCATGACCAGAAATTCCCTGGCGTGGACGCGGCGCTCCTCTGTGCTGAACAGCCCTGAGAACAGGCTTCTCTGATCTGAATCTACTTAACGGTAATCGCGACGGCGTGGAAACATTGGTATCCCCAGCGTTTCCGTTCACACTGACGACGTAGTTGCTGGGCCGCGCGGAGTAGCAGCCTTGATCGTCCTGATCGAACTGCCGCCGCACGACGTGCTCCCAACGATCATGATGGTAGTAAGGCAGATCGTGAAAATAGCCGCGATCCGCTTTCTATCCCACTTCCCGACCAGCGTCAGGCCGAAAAAACCTATGCCCAACAGACCAGTGGCGAAAAAAATGCGACCTTGTTTGTGACTGGCGGAGACGACCGAGTTCGCGATCACAGTCAACTCGGAGCTCGCACCGTCCGAACCGGGAGTGACGGATGACGGCGCGAAGGAACAACTCCAACTCGATGGTAATCCCGTGCACGACAATGCCACCGTCTGAATCGAACGAGCTGGCGCCGGGCGATATCAGGACTGTCAGCTTTCCGGTGCCGCCCGGAGCGATATCGAGCGACGCTGGTGTCGTCGATAGGTGAGTCCGCAGCCGTTGCCGTCCCCTTGCAATTCAAAGTCACCTTAACTTTCGGGGACAGCTGATTCTTAAATGAAGATTTCCCTACGGCCTGCACGTACGTGCTGTAGGACCCGTTGGAAAAACCGAAGCTGCATAGGTTTATGGAATTGCTACCCGGATCCACATTCCCTAAGGACATCAGATTCTGTCCATCGGTGCTGATGTAGGGGACATAGTGATCGATCGTGCTCTGATCGCCCTTCGCGGTCCACTTCAAAGATGATCCTGAAATAGACGCCGTGAGGCTGAAGCAATTGTCGATGCCCGACTCGATCTCCGTTCCTTCTTCGTAATCATTCCATGTGACAAGTTGAAGTGCTGGAAGTTGCTTGCCCGAATCGAACCGGCCATTGATTTCCGAGAATGTCTGCATCCATGTTTGGCCGCACTGTTGACCCATCACGCGATGAGAGCCCCAGGGCGCGAGGGTATCGTTGAAACCTTTGTATGTCGCTCCAACGGTTTGCTCGGCACCGAAGGAGAAACCCATCGTGTAAAAGCTATCCAGATAGGTGAGGCCATAATTGGCTTGCGTGGGCATCACCCAGGAATAGCTTCCGTCGCTCAGAACGTGGCCGAAGCCGTCATTGTTTTGGAATACGAACTGGGGTTGCATCGAGAGCGCCGCACTCGCTGCTTTCCAGTCCACCGTATAAGAAAGATCGACGTTGAAGTTGGTGACGACGGGACGCCCCTCCCACGTCATGTACGCGGGCGAAGTGAAGTAGTTTTGTTCGATGTATTGAAGATCGGCCACCAGTGCCTGCTGCGGAGTGCATCCTTTGCAGGAATACCACTGGATTGCGCCTTGGTCGATCATGATGGCAAAGGTGAAGCCCGGATGTGTTTCGGCTTCAGCCATCACGAGTTTGGTGGCGTTATCGATGTCATTGTTGGTTCCGTACCAATCGATCACGACGCCGTTGATGCCGCGGCTGATCATGTCGTTGATTTGACGATGCACTTGGGCTGGATCCGTCGAACTGTATCCGACGTTCATGTGGTTCGTGCCGCCAAACCAGAGCATGAGATGTGCGTATACCTTTGTGTTGGCGCCAGCATAGAGCAACGAATGCACATCGGTCTTGCTGACGTTGCCAGAACCCGTGTTGCCATTGGTTTGAGAGAGGAAACTATTGGCCGCGCTCGTGTTATTTGCGGTCAGCGCTTTCAGGGTGGTTGTGGGTACGACGGATGTTCCCGCCACGCATACTCCTGTTGTGAACAGGAGCACTAATACAGCACACAGATTTTTTCGACACATCTGCCCTCAGGAGCGGAGTTACCGGGGCTTGCTGAGTCGACTGGAGGGAGGCACGCAAGCCTGTAGATTCCTCACAGCCTGAACTCTGGGACTTTCTGGGACCGGAGCATCTTATTTGGCGAGTGTCGTTTTGCGGAAGGTAACGTTAGTTCGCGAACTTCTGTGCCATCCACTTTAGTGGTGTTTCATCCGCCGAGGATTGGCTTCCATCGCCGCAGATTGGGTTTAAAGTCACTGTGTTTATGCGGCGTTTCCCCCAAAACGGAGCGCTCACGAGGTCACTCGGGAGCCAACGTTCGGTGGGCAGAAGTCATCAAATCTGGGCTTCTAATTCTGTTCGTCTCCAAGGATAGGTGGATCGATGGCCCTCAACGCAAGAGTCCGGGCATCTTTGTTCACAGGAATTGTTTCACTCTCGTTTCTGTGGTCAGGATGCCAAGGTGTTCAACAAGGATCTTCTATCCACCCCTCCGCCGGATACAGGGATTCAGTCGATCAACCACATCATCTTCATGGCTCAGGAGAATCGTTCCTTCGACAACTATTTCTCCCAACTTCCAGCCTATTGGGCTGCGAATGGATTTCCGGCGCAGCCTCTGGAGGTCATGTCTCCGACGGCGACGAATCCCAGCTTTGACGGCACCACGCAGGTTTCTGCGTTTCACGTGGCGACGCAATGCGTCGAAAACCTGAGCCCGTCATGGCAGGAAAGCCATCTGGACTGGAACCTTCATGATCCAAGTTCAACGACGGCAATGATGGATGGCTTCGTGTGGAATGCCGCCAACTTCGCAATCAACGAAAATGCGGGCGGCGCAACTCCCCAGTACACCGATACAGCCGGTATCCGGGCGATGGGGTATTACAACGGAGACGATCTTCCTTACTATTACGCCATGGCGTCGAACTTCGCGACATCGGATCAATGGTTTGCGCCGGCGTTGGATCGGACGCAGATCAATCGCATGTATTTGTTCGCTGCCACCTCGCAGGGATATGCATATCCGCCGGGAACGAATGCTGCGGACAATGCTCCCCTCACGGCGCCGACGATCTTTGACTCGCTGACTAAAGCGGGAGTGACCTGGAAGGTCTACTACAGTGACGATCTTTGCCCAACCACGCCGCCGGATGCGCAACATCCACGCGGAGCAATTGCGCAAGGTGCGTCGACGGGTTCGGGGCCCTGCACATACCTGACGCAGTTCGCAGAATTCGCTCCGCCGAACGCTCTGCCCTCGAATGTTGTGCCCGTTTCGCAATACCTCACGGATGTGCAAGCCGGAACGCTGCCGTCAGTCTCATTCATTGAAACGGGGTATGAGTCCGGACGCGACGAACACCCAAACTCCGGCACCGACATCCAGACGGGCGCCGAATACGTCTCTACCCTTATCAATCCTCTGATGAGTAGCCCATCGTGGAAAGACTCGGCCTTCATTCTCACCTACGACGAGCCTGGTGGACTGTACGATCACGTGCCTCCCATCGCGGCCGCGAATCCGGATGGGATTGCTCCAATCGATCTTCAGCCAAACGATGTCTGTAGCCCCGGCAGCGCCTTTCCCAGTGCGCCGAACTGTAATTTCAACTACACGGGGTACCGCCTACCTCTGATCGTGGTTTCTCCATTTACGAGAAAGAATTATGTTTCGCACACTCCGGCCGACTTCACGGCAATACTGAAATTGATCGAAACCAGATTCGGACTAGATCCGCTCGACCGCGCGCGACGCTGCGCAGATGGATATGACTGAATTCTTC
Source organism: uncultured Acidobacteriota bacterium (assembly GCA_963712365.1). Taxonomy (GTDB): domain Bacteria; phylum Acidobacteriota; class Terriglobia; order Terriglobales; family Acidobacteriaceae; genus Sulfotelmatobacter. Next base: position 979,054 of record CAVQHO010000010.1, on the reverse strand, counting down.
GATTTTGTGAATGTTCCTTGGGCAACGCCTCCAACCAACATTCCTGCCCAGCCGACCAACGGCGTGTGTAACGCCGCCGCCCTTCAGTGATCGAGGGGTCCTATCAAATAAATAAAATAAAGGGCCTGACGCCAGCCCTGGCGTCAGGCCCTTTATTTGAGGGTGGAATCGGAACCATAGATGGCTGGGGAACCTCGACCCAGCTATAACGAACCAAGATCTAATGAACTACTTCTTCTCATGATCGATTGTCAGGTTGCGTGCCACATAACGAGAGCCCTCGAAATTCGCGAGCACTGTGACCACAGCTCCGGCGTGTAGGTTCTCGTCCGGCACGATAGAAGAATCGAGATAAATCTCATACGTCTTGTTGTCGGTGGAAGAAGTTAGAACGACAAGCCCTGATCGCAGATCGACGTGAGTGACTTCGCCTACAAATGTGAACTTGCTTCCAGGTACAGCCAGAACGGAAATTTCACGAGCCAATCCATGACCATCATTCTGTGGGCTAAACACCACTGATATGAGAGACCCTGGAACAATTGAGCTGGCGTTTGAGGGTCGGCCATTTTCCGCAAATTTCGTCGAGGCATCCCACTGAATGCGAATCGGCTCAGGGGAGATTTTGTCACGCATTGTGAACTCACTATGATCGCTGCTCGCGCTCAAAACTGTTCCTTGGCTCTCAGCAACCGAAGTTGCCCCCTTCACACGGATCGCACGCGCGAACACTGAGCTGCCGTCCAGAACGGTCTCCAGATAGACCCGATCCCCTTGCTTCAAGTCAGCGACTGTAGCCTCATTCGCGCCGAGGTAAACCTTCGTACGAGGATCGAACGTTGCAGTGACTTTTCCACCGCCGAACACTGCCAAATTCAGGCGGTCGCGGATACGGTCCACATGCGCAATAGTCCCGCCGATCAGGGTCGTATCTTTCGTTGAAACTGCAGGCAAGTCGGGCAAGAGACTGGCGGGATCGACATTGATGTTCGCAGACCCAGCCGAGGATTCGGGCACATCTAGGGCAGCAGAGTCAGCGTTGTCAGCTGCGGGCTTATGCGGTGCAGGGGACACGATCGACGACGTTCCGGAGGGAGACTGGCCCACCGAGTAGGTGGTGAGGAAGAGGCCAGAGAGCGCCAATACCGCGAGTTGCCGCGCAGAGCGAACCTGAATGACGGATTTCATCGCCAAATTGGATGCCGACGGCGTGCCCTGCGTAGGCCCCTATCTTTACCCTGAGGGTTTTTACCCTTATCTTTCGGCAAACAATGATGGCCGTCTGGCATCGAAGTTAGGTCGCTGAGGCGCATTTTCATCACCTTATGGCTATGGTCCCCAAAGCTGTCGTTGCTTCGCTCTTGCTGGCAGCATTTCCCGCCCTTGCGCCGACTCGCGCGGATGCAGGCGATCTGAAGATAACGATCCCGCGACGGGGCATCGTCACGCCGGTGCAGCGTTTGAACCGCGACGGGGTGGAAGCCGTTCGCAAGCACAACTTCAAGAAGGCGGAAGAGTTGTTCTACAAAGCCTACCTGTTCGATCCGGACAACGCATTTACTCTGAACAATCTAGGATACGTTTCCGAACTCCAGGGAGAACTCGAGCAAGCTCAGAAGTTCTACGCGCTGGCGGCGTCTCAACCCAGCGATGCCGTGGTGGATGTTGCGAGTTCGCGGCGACTCGAGGGGCGGCCTATGAAAGAGGCGCTATTGGTTGCAGCCGAACCCCTACAAGCGAACCACCTGAACGTCGAAGCTGTGCGGTTGCTCGGCCAAGGCCGGGCGGCCGAAGCCGACATGCTGCTCGCAACGCGCGCTGAAGGAAGATCCCAACGATGTGTTCGCCCTGAACAATATGGGCTCGGCGAAAGAGATGGAAGGGGAAGTCGAAGAGGCTCTGTCTTATTTTGACAAAGCTGCAAAGAGCGGACCGACGGAGACAGCCGTGGTCACCACTAGCGCTTCGTGGCGCGGGCGCCCGATTAGCCAAATGGCAGCGGAGAATGCTAAGAAGTTGCGCGACCATATAGCGCATCAGAACGACGTGGCCGAGCAGGTGGCGCAATTGAACCTTCGCGGCGTCTCGGCAGTGAACCGAAATGATCTGCACTCCGCTGAAGAAGCGTTTCGAAAAGCTTACGCACTCGATCCCAACAATGCCTTCGCCCAAAACAACATTGGATATGTTGCGGAGATGGAGGGAGATCGCGAGACCGCGAATTTCTTCTATGCGCGTGCACGTCAGAGCATGGGAGCCTCAACCGTGGCCGGGGTCGCCAGTCGAAGCACAGCGGAGGGGAAAAAGCTTGACGCCATAGCCGAAGACAACACTACCCGCGTCGATACAAAAGTGGCCAGAGAGCGCGAGAGCTTACAGAGGCAGAATGAGCCCGCCGTCCTTCGGCGGCGCGACAATACTGTCGTGGACGAGTCCATTCAGTTGGCCGATCCGGAAACCGCTCCGCCAACTCAATAGCGAATTACGTATCGATTTCGGCGAGGCGTCCTATATCTGATTCAGGATCGTAGAACAGGTGACGCACAAGGTTGGTGAGATAGCGTGACAGCGTATTTACGTTGGTGCGATACCAGCAGCAGTGAGTCATTGTGCGGGACAACCCGCAAATAAACTGAAAGGTGTCCAGCGTGGCCGGCGGTTGGGCCAGCATCGCAGCCGCCATCCGGTGATTGCCATCCAGTATCGTGAGCGGACTCTTAGCGTCGACCCCAATCAATAACACCGTGGGATTGGCGGTCCCGTCACGCACCGGCCCGCTGAGCCTGCGAAGCTTCTGAAAGAACTCGTCCTCGGGAGCCTCGTGGCCCTTGATCCGCAGAGACTCCACCATGTCGGTGAAATAGAAACTGCCCTCCGCGACGCGGCGCCACTGCGCTCGCGGAAAGAAGCGAATTCTCTCCAAATCTATCTGACTAAGTTCAACTTTGTACCACTTGGTATCGCGCGGCAGCTCCCGCCACATGGCACCACGACGCAGAAATAACAGGGCCCGTCGCAGCGCGTTCTCGCGGTCGCTTTCAAGATTCGGCTTTTCGACAACATTCTCGAATTCCTTGCGGTACTCCTCGAATTCCGGATGATGGAATTCGCTCCGCAAAAATTCCGATATCACCTCAGACTCGCTCATCGATCGAACCACGCGTAGGCTGCCATAGGAGGGATCTTCGTCCGGCGCGATCTCGCGACGCAGCAGAGGCAACGCTACCGCCACAAACAGATATGATCATCAACGCCAGTTGCACGAAAATCACTTCGCGCAGGTTGCCGTGAAACAGGCAAATGCCAAGTACGAGGGCGCCGCTGAAAGCCAGTTGCACCCAACTGGTGTTGGCGATTTTGCGCGACATCTCATAGGTGATTATCACGGAACTGAGAGAATAAATTCCCGTGGTGATCGCGTACAAAATCAGGAGAGCAGCGAGGTCGCCTATATGTCCAAGCTCGAAATGGGAGCCGAACAGCGTTCTCCATAAGAACACTCGGTATTGCCCACAGGCCAAGAATCAGTACGGACAAAATCACAAAAACGAGGAATAGTGACATGAAGAGCACAGGTCGGGCCTCGCGGTCGCTCGATCGCGTTGCAGCCGACACCGGAAACATGGTGTTTACAACCGACCACGCGCACATATTGACGAGCCGTCCCACCAGCGATACAGCGGCGTAAATTCCAGCCAGATCAGGCGTGAAAAAGTGCTTTACCAAAACAATGTCGAAGTTATTGATCACGACCTGCCCAGCGAAGAACACAATCGCCTGCAGCCCTTCACCGGACGAGATCGAAATGCTCGGAAGCTTGAAATGACCGGAATCCGGGGCTGGGCTTCGCCAGTAAGTAAGAAGCAACCACGGCTAGAACACTCGCCATAACCGCGCCTCGGACACCTAACCCCATCTCGATCAGCAGGTAAGCGCCTCCCAGACGCACGAGTCCTTCGAGCATGAAGTTGATGGCAAGAGCTGTGAACGCATGAGTTCCCTGTATGTATCCCCGTCGCACGCCGAGCGGGATGTAGAACGCGGCTCCGATGGCGAGCAAGGAGATCAGGTTGCGATCTGGCAGGTTCAGGTACCTCGCGAGTGCGCCGTTGAACAGAAACAGGACCAATCCAAGGCCGGTTCCGGCAATCCAAGATCGCAAGTGCAGGTTGGCGAATACAGCGTGCTTCTCTTCGATCGTGACGCAACTCGCCACGTATTTCGCGCAGACTACTTGAAAGGAAAGAGTGATGGCCGACGCGAGCATCAGTAGCGTGTAAACGGCCGTTGCATGAGCGAAGCCGGTCGGCCCCAGCAAGCGCGCTGTCGCCACGTTGTAAATGAGATTGGTGACACCCACGAGGCCTGATCCGGCGAGCAGCGTCAGGCTGCCTCCGAGAAGTTTGTGGCGCAAGGCCTTGGCTTGCATCCTCGGAGTTCTTGACGGATGGCTGGGATACGAATCTTTGATTCGGATTTTCCCCGTGATTGTCATGACCCGGTGCCGCGGGTTACCTCAAAACAGCGTGAAATGCACAATCGGCAGGACGGTACTTCTGCCAGAACTCGATCCGGGGAAGTCGTAAAACGTTTGTTGCCGAACTCCAAACGAAAAACGCATTGGGTACGCCACGGGGATTTCTCCCCCGTTATCGGTGATATTCCCGTGCAGTGCACGCGTATAGGACACGAGAAATTCACTTTGGGCGTTGTCGTACGCGTGATAACCCATCCCTCGCGACATTACGAACGAACCTTGGACGCTCCATCGCGGAGTTGCACGGAAGTCGAAATCGGCCGCCTGGAAGCAGCGCCTGGGCGATGGCGAACTGCGTGGTTTGCACGCGCCACGAGCGTAGATCTTCGGCGAGGATAGCTGCCGTTAACCGCCGTCCAAACTTGTGCTGCACTCCCACATACGACGTGGTGTTGAAATACTCCTGCACGGTCGGACGAAAGAGCAGGTCTCGAACGGAGTATCCGGTTATGAGCGATGTGCTTCCCCAAGGTCGCCCGACAGTAAATTCGATATTCGCGAACAGGTCACGAGAGTGCTGGTTCTGGTCGGTGAACGGGCCAGTCTCATGCTGAGCGCTTCCCGTAATTGCAACCCAATTGAAGAAAGAATTCGTATTCAGATACAGGAACTGGCGGAACAGATTCTGGTTCATAAACACCGGCGAAATCGTGTCGCGTCGCACGGTGAACTGCAAACCGCCGTTGAAACGTGATGGAATTCTGGCCGAAGTGAAGAACCGGGCTGATACCGCCATTCAGGATCGTGTCGTAAGTGTGACGCTCCTGAACGGTTCCTACGCTCGGATACAAAAGGCGTCCTGAAGTCATCGCCTCGCCGACGAAGCCGGTGATGGCTGGGAGGTTACCGAGATGAACGCGATAGTGAGATTCGGCAAGGCTCTGAAACGAGTGCCGCGGGAGGGGGAAGAGATCGCCGGATTCGTAACCTTCAATATTTTCGCGTCTAGCGTGTACACATTGATGTCTTCGAGAACGGGCCCGAAGTGTGCTTCCGGAACTACGCTCAAGTTGTTGGTGATCGGTCTGCCTTCCTGGTCCGCAGCCGCATATTGTGAAGTTTCAGCGATGCCCTGATCTTCGTCTCCGGCGACCGTGCTGGCCTGGGCGAAACTTGCCAATGAATGCAGCGGGTCTTGCTTCTGCCGGTAAAGATTAGCGGACGCCATCATGTAGTCGTAATCGTCACGATAGTCATCGGCTGGACCGAGATGCGCGAGCGTAACGCCCGCTTTTGCAGTGTTGCCTTCGGCGAGATACGTATTCGTGAATCCCAGTACGACGGTCCGGCGATTGGCGCCGGAAGTTGGGCTTTGTTGAAATATGTTTCGGCAAGATCGAAATTGTGCATCGCGAGAAATAAATTTCCCGCCTCGGCAAAGTCCTCGCCCTTTACCGGCAGAAGTTGGTGATAGTCGCGCTTCCGCAAACCCCAGTGCTATCTGACGTTCGGCCTCTTCGAAGTGTCCCTGATGTAAGAAGATCTGCGCTATCGACAAGCGGATGCCGATGCGATCTCCTCCCGGAATGTCCAAAGCACGGGAGAAATCGTTGCATCGCCGAGTTTGTATCGCCCAAGGCAAGGAACGCTTCACCTGTGGCGGTGAAAGTTTCCACCCGGCTTCCGCCGAAACGTTCGGCCGATTCGATGTCCCGGAGTGCCTCGTCCCGCTTTCCTTGCTTGGCATAAATCTGTGCGCGCAATGCGTAAATCGAGGAATCCGACGGAGACAATTTGGTAGCTGTATTCAGCGCCTCTGTGGCCTCGTCGTAGCGCCGCATACGGTAGAGCGAATCAGCATAAGCCAATTCGGTCGGCAGATCGTTCTGATCTTCGGACAAAGCAATTCGATATTCGCCAGCGGCATGGGGGAAATCCTGCTCCTGGCGAAATGCCTCGGCGCGAGCCAGGTGCATGGGTCGCGAATTGCCGAGAATCTTCTGCGCAGCATCCAGGTGGGTGAGTGCAGGTTTCGGACGGCGTAGTTGCAGGTCCGCGATAGCTAGTCCGAGATGTGCTTGGCCGTTGTCTGGCTGCAATTTGAGAGCAATTTGAAAATCCTGAGTGGCCTTTTCTGCCTCTCGCAGATCGTTCAACACGAAGCCGCGATTCACGTAGCCCGTGGCCATTTTCGGATCGCGTTCCAGCGCTAATGTGAAATTCTCGAGGGCGGCTTTGCGGTCCCATTATGTGCATAAACGTTTCCTGCAATGAGCGGAAGATCCTTATCGTTCGGAATCACCGGCTCATATTTTTTACCAGAGCGAGCGCCTCTTCCAGTCGTCCCAAGTAATACAAGTCATAGGCAAGGTAAACGACTCCTTCGCGATCGTGTGGCAGTTTCTCGATGACGCTGTATCCCAGCTTTGCAGACTCCTCGTACTGTCCTTTGAAGGTGAGGTACCGCTCCTTCTCGCGCTGCACCTGAGGACTGGTGTTCATCTTTGGCGTAGCTCGTTGCAGCCACCGCTGCGCGAGATTCAGATCGTGAGATTCCATGGCAGCGTTCGCGCCGCCCGCGATGATCAATGGATTGGACGTCATCCGCTGGTACGCGTTTTCGTAGTCCGCGCCCGCCTGCTTGAACTTGCCTTCGGCAGTATGCAGGTCGCCGAGCGCCAGATAAGGCGCGAAATCTTTGGGATGCGCCGCCATCGCACGGGAGAAGTATGACTCCGCAAGCTTTGAGTCTCCGGCGTCCCTGGCAAGATAGCCGAGTGCCGACAACGCCTGCCGGTTGTTACGATCGGCCTCCAGAACTTTCGTGAATGTCTCGCGCGCAGCATCCTTCTGGCCCATCTTCCATTGAAGATTGCCGAAGTTTGTGAGCGAGTTGACGTTGTTCGGTGACAATGCCAGCGCCTCTTTCAGATCACGATTGGCGGATTCAAGATCGCCAGAAGCAGATTCAATTGCAGCCCTTAATCTCAACATTTCGGGCCGCGCTCCTTCGGAGACATTCACGTGCTGAATTGTGAGGAAAGCCGACGCGAGCTGATCTTTCGCGCTCATCTCATCACTCTCGCGCGTGTACAGCTCGTAAAGATTCAATCGAAGTTCGATGGGATAGAGGGGCCCCTCGGCAGCATTGGGAGGCAAATTGGTGAGAGCCGTCTTGTATTCTTGCTCCGCGTCTGATGTGCGATTCTCAGCATCTGCGATGCCGGCAAGAATCGCGTGTAGCCGGTAGTTGTTCGGATCAATCTGTCTGGCTGTATCCAGGAACTGCTGAGCCTCTTCTGGATGACCGGCCACGACCCATGCCTGCGCGGCACTCAAGTTGAAACCAATATTGCCCTTCGCAGACTTGGCAAGGCGCGAATAGAGAGTGGCTGACTCCTGTTGTTTGCCTGCGAGTCCGTAGGTATATGCAAGTTCGGCTTGGATGTCTGAGGTTCTTCGTCGAAATCGACTGCAGAGTCGATATGGCTTCGTCGTACTTTCCTTGGTCACGGAATTGCCCAGCGACTGCGCGCAGAACTTCTGGGTCGTGCGGAGCTTTGCTCTTGGCGCGGTTCAAATATCGAGCGGATTCTTCGGGCTGGCCCATGCGATCGTATGCATGCGCAATCAGTAGATCGTTATGAGGCGAAGGTTGAAGCGCAGACGCTCTCTCAAGAAACGTCAACGAAGCTTTCGGATCACTGGCGAGTAGGAGTTCTCCCGCCAACTGCAGGCTGTTCGCATCCTTCGGATTGGCATCGACGACTCGTCGCAGCAGTTCCTCCGCATCCTGGACGCGACCCATCTTGGCATAGGTTTGAGCGAGTCCGGCCAGTCCGCGAATCGAGTTTGGCTGTTGCTTCAGCCCGCGATTGTAAGAGTCAACCGAGAGAGAATATTTTTCGTTGAGACGGGCGGCATATCCGAGGAGAAACCAAAGTTCGGCATTTTGCGGCGCGGAATTCGCTGCCTGCTGCGCGTACGAAACCGCAGCAGCGTAGTCATTTCTCTTTAGTGCATCTTGTGCGGCACGGGCTTGGCGGGCTACGTCGATGCCGGCGCCCCAGCTGAAGTCCGACTTGTTCTGTTGCTGAGCGTCATCGCTTTTTTGCGGCTTGGATTTTTGGCCCGGATCCGGCGAGGCTCCTCCCACGTCATAGGTCTGCGCTGCCCCGATAGAGGGGAGCGCAAGCGCCATGGCAAGGCAAAAGCTAGTGAGCGGATTCTGGCTTTTCACGTCGTCACCACGCCCTCAAAAAATAAACTCAATCGAATGAACAAGTCCGCGGCCGAGGGGCCCGGCGGTCTCATTCAGATGCTGCCGAGGCCTTCAAGTTTGCTTGAAACGCTTCCACAGGCATCTGGATAAAACGCGCGGACTGAGGCGGATAGCGAGATTCGGGATAAACCCCCATGCCTTCTTTTGAATCTCATGAGGCTGCGAAATCACCAGAGCGCACCGCATGACCCGACCTGAAAGCTTTTCTCGTCCAATTCCGCTGCTGGCAATCGTCTTAGTAGCTTTGGCCATTCACGGGCCCTTGCTGCTGATGCAACTGCCGGCGGGATCGTTCGACGCGAACTTCCACATTTTCCTTGCGTCGCACTACGCGCACCATTGGTTCAATCCGTGGAATGAGAAATGGTTTGCAGGTTTCTCGCAGACGACCTACCCTCCGCTCACTCATCAGTGGATCGCGCTCGTCTCGATGGTCACCGGGCTGAAAATGGGCTACATGATCGTGCAACTGATCGCGATCATGCTGTTGCCGGTTGGCGTGTATCGCTTTGCTAGAATCTGGGCTGAGGAGCGCGCGGCATCGTACGCTGCGTTGGGAAGCGTGTTTCTTGGAGCTCTCGCCTTCCTGACCTACCAGGCTGGACAGCTCGCAACGATAACGTCTGCGGCTTTATATCTGAATGCACTGCCATATTTCTTTGACTGGTCGACGGAAGGCTCCGTTCGCTCGTTGTTAAAAGGTGTGGTGGTAAGCCTTGCAGCTGCAGCCGCACACCATGTGACGTTAATCTTCGGAACCGTTCTATTTGCCGGGCCGGTGCTATGGCTTGCGCTGCAGGATGCCCGGGACGGACGAACCAGAGGTTCGCTGGGGAGGGTTTTTGCTAGAGCTGCGACCTTCGCAGTAGTTGTCGGCGTCGGCGTGGGAATCGTTCTTCTGCCCTATTGGGTCACGTTGCTTCGGCACCCGATTCATCAGATCCCTATCCCGCACGACAGCCGATCAAACTTCCTGCTGAATTCAATCATCGGCATCAATTATTTTGTTGTTCCGTATGGCGCCTTGATCCTTGCTCTGCCATTCATTTTGTTCCGCGGCGCTGCTGACAGGCGTTTGCGGCCGTTACTGATAGGTTTTTGGCTGACTTTTATTTTTGGCCTTGGCGGTACGACCCCGTTGCCTCGGTGGGTCCTGGGCCGCGCATTCGACATTCTGACGTTTGAACGCTTTACCTTCTGGGCCACGCTCATGGCAATGCCGATCGTGGGTGTTCTCGCCCTTGAGTTGCTCGATCGTTTCCAGGCGAAGGCCGCAGTTGGACTTGCCGTCGCGGCGGTTGCCACCATCGGCGGGGCATTGGCTTGGCTCACGGCTAACCCTTATCGCCCCAGCGCAGCGGTGAATGTCGAGCCGGTCATCACTTTTCTGAATCGTGACGGTCACGACACGTTCCGGTACATGACACTGGGCTTCGGCAGTGAACTAGCCAAGGTGTCTACCTACACCGACGCTAGCAGTGTTGACGGCGATTACAACTCGGCGCGACTGCTGCCCGAGATGACGAGCTATGGGTCTGCCCAGCTTACCAATGCCAAGTTCTATGGCTCCGCCGGCATGGCTTCGCTGCGCGCGATGCTTGAACACGCGAACCGATACGGACTCAGATTCATATTCGTTCATGATCGTTATTACGAGCCGCTTTTGACGTTCGCAGGATGGCGCAAAACTGAGAGCTTCAACAACGGCGACATCACCGCGTGGTCGAAGGATGACGTCCCCCCGGCTCACAGGATCGAGTCGGACGCTATTCCTCCAGCATGGATGGGGCTGATGTGGGGCACTCTGCCAGTGGGCGCGAGCGTCCTTGCTATTTTTCTCGTGTTATTTCTGCCCTCCAGGCGGCGTTCCCGAAGGATTGCGGAATCTCCTCTCTCCGTGAAAGAGGAGCTGGGAGAAACGCACTATGTTGCCTGAGGAACCGAAATGAAACGAACTCTTCCGCTCGTGCTTCTCATTCTCATTGTGACCGCTTTATTGGTAGTGGCGGGAGTGCATGGTGGGCGTTCCACCGGAACAATGGGCGTAGCGGCGGGCTCCGCTTTGCCCGGATTCAGCGAGAGCGCCAATACCCCGGAGCAGGGTCTTGCCAATTTCCTGACAAATGTACAGCGACGAAATTGGAGCCGCGCTTTCTCCAGCACGGAACGAACCAACAGCAGCCTGACCGAAGAAGAATTTACGCGAGAATGGGTGGGCGCGAATGGTGGCTTGCGGGCCTTTTCGGGTTTGGAAAAATTTGAAGCTCGTCCGTTGCATGCGACGAACTCAGATGCCCAGATGCGCGCACACTTGCAGTGGTCCACTCCTGTCGGACCGGTCGACGACGTTCGGGACTTTCATCTCGTCCATCGCGGCGACAGCTGGAAAGTGGTTTGGGATCAGGCTCCCCCAGCCAACGTGCCGGCCCAATTGATTCCGGTTAACTATTTGCGATGGGATCTTGTGTCTGGAAATGCCGGAGGCAGCGACTGGGGTGCCCGCAACGTCGATGGCCCTCGAGTGCGCATCGTTTCCATGAATGCTGTGGATTCCGGTGAGGGCTCCGTGGTCATGGGTGAGGTGGTCAACGAAGATACGATTCCAGCTTTTGTGAATGTGAATGCAACGCTGGTTGACGCATCGGGTAACGCGATTGATGACGAGAACAGTTTCGACAAGATCGTCCACGTTCTTCTGCCAAAGCAGGTGTCGCCTTATCGCATCGACTTTCCTCGAATCAATCTAGCGAAGGTTAAGAACGTCCGCATGGATGTAAAGGCATCGCTCGTTCCCGCCTCGTCCGATCCGGTGATTGGCGTGATGAATCAGAAGATCGATGCGGATGCGCAGGGACACGCAGTTCTGCGTGGTGAGTTGCTGAACGAAAGCGGCCAGACAGTAAACATCCCTCACGTGATCGCAAGTTTCTATGACAACACCGGGAAAGTGGTTTGGGTGTCGGATGGTTACGTCGAGCAAGCCTTGCTACCACAGGCTACCGAAGCATTCGCTGTAGAGCTTCCTAAATCCCTAGTCGGGAAGGTGCAAAACTTTCATGTCGTGGTCAATCACTACACTCTGCAGCAGTCGTAAAGCTGCAGCATGGCTTGGAATCGCGCTGATCGCGCCCTTTCTCTTAGCGTCGGCCTCCGCTCAGGATGCAGCTGTGCGCGCGCCGCGTGAAGCGATTGCCGGTCAGGCGATTTCTCTCGCGACCACTGGAAGCGGCGCGGCGACGTTCTATTTGATGGGACCAGCATCTTCAGTGAAACGCCAAGTGCAACTTGGGAGTGACGTCCAGATACAAGCCAACGAAGTAAAAAACTCCGGACGTTATGTCGCTATTGTTTGTTCCATGGCTTGCAGCAGCGCCACTTTCTTTGTGGCCCCTGCGAAGCCGGCGAGCCTGACATTTCTTGCGCATCCATCGCGAGTTCCGGTTGGACAGAACGACGCCATCAGCGGTGTCGCCGTGGCTTTCGATAGCTTTCAGAATTTGTTGTTGAGTCCGGTGGCGGTTAACATTGCTCTTTCCGCAAGAGGCATCGCTCCTGAGAATCGCAATCTGCAGACCAAGAATGGGATTGCGTGGTTTCGCACGAATTCAGCCAAGAGCGCCGGATCGCTCCAGATCACAGCTTCATTGAATGATGTTTCAGTCCGAAGAGTGGTGCAGCTAGTTGCGTCCGAACCGTGCAACCTGCGGATCAAGGGGCAGCGCACGTCAAAGGGAATATCGATAGAAACCGATCCTGTACGCGACTGCGCCGGGAATCCGGTTCCGGACGGAACAGTCGTCACGTTCACGGCCCGTAGTGGAGCTCAGATCAGCACCGTGGATGCCCCGATCAAACAGGACATCGCCCGAGCGCAATTCGCGACAACGGGCTCTGCGGTCGTGTCTGCAGCGTCGGGAGTCGTGCTGGGAAATGAGTTGCGCTTAGGAGATGGTCGATGAGCATCCCCGCCCGCCCGCGCATCGGATTCGTAAGCCGCACCACAGCGTGGCTGATTGCCGTCACTCTCGGTATGTCGCTCCACTGCCTCGCAGCGGATGCTCCGCAGGTTACGTTGAATGCCACGAAGGCTACTCCGCGCGCGGTTGAAAGCCTGACGGAACGGAGCGTCGTCCGCGACTACAAGTTCGCATGGACGAGCCTCTCGCAAGCCCTGGAATCAAACTCAACGGCGATGCTAAACGGATTATTCGAAGGAAATGCGAGTGACGGACTGCACGCTGCCGTCACTGATCAACGGCGCCAAGGACTGACGTCGCGGTACTTAAATCAAAGTCATAAGTTGGAAGCCGTCTTCTATGCTCCCGAAGGTGACCTGATGGAGCTGCACGATACGGCGGAATACGATCTGCAGATTCTTGACGGCGAAAGGCCGATTCATAACGAACATGCAGTCGTGCATTACGTGGTGCTGATGACTCCTGCCGCGGACCGATGGGTGATACGGCAACTGCAAGCGGTACCCCAATTCTGACCCTGGCATCACGCCAACCGCCCAAAACCAGCGCGCATCTAATTTTCAGTAACGGTGACGTGAATGGAGCCTCGTTTTGTCGAAACGGCTGTTATTTCTGGCAATTGCATGTTTCATGGTAGGTAGTGGTTGCACCACGCCAGGAATGCATAAGGTTCCTCAGCAAAATTTACAAGCCCCCGGAAATGGACCGAGACTGCTCGCCGTCTACATGCCTTGGTTCGGTAACCGTGTCCACATGGACGTTGGTTACGCCAGCTACGATCCCGGGGTTCTTCGCCGACAAATTATGCAGGCACGCCACATGGGTGTGTCCGCTTTTGTGGTGGATTGGTACGGGAAGACAAATCCTTTTTCGAATCGAAATTTCGCCATTCTGCAAGAGGCGGCGGATGACAGCCATTTCCAGGTCGCTCTTCTCTATAACGAGCCTGAAGACGACGACTCGCAGGCGACCGACGACGCGATCGCCTCGTTAGACGAGGCTTACAGGGTTTACATCGGTCCCGAAGCGCCCCACCGTGGAGCGTATCTGACCTACAACGGCCGGCCCATGATTTTCATCTTTCCCAAGCAGGGGCACGTCGACTGGAACCGTGTTGTGGAGCACTGCAGCCGGTGGGACGCGCCTCCATTGCTTTTTTATAAAGATGAGCCTCCGGCGCAATACGCAAATAGCTTCGCCGGAATCTATCCATGGGTGCAGCCTGGGCAAAAAGGTTGGACCCCTGACGGCAGCAACTGGGGGGAGCAATACCTGGAGGACTTCTACCGGAAGATGCGGACCAAACACGCCGATAAGATCACAGTCGGAGGCGCCTGGCCCGGATTTGACGACTCTGCCGCGAAGTGGGGATTGAACCGTCACATGCAGACCAGGTGTGGGCAGACCTTTGAAGATACGCTCCACCTCTATACGCGTTATTTCGACTCATCGCACCCGCTGCCCTTCTTGATGATTGAGACCTGGAATGATTACGAAGAGGGCACGGCCATTGAACGGCTGAACTACGCCAAGTGCGGTCAGAATGGAAGTCCAGTCGCCGGGTCGCCATAGGTAGTGGGCTGTTCTCTGGGAATCCAGAAAGAGGACGTAAACCATCTTCAAAAGTGGAGGCAAGGTGCCGCCGATTCGCGATTCGTCCAAGTCTCTTCAGCTGCTGTCTGAAATCTTGTTTGCGGATGCCTTGGATGTCCCTCGCCATCCTCTGGCAGGTGATGCGGGCACTCAGTATCCTCAGCACACCATCCAGCTGGCCGCGAGTTTCGGGAAACCCGATTTGGCGGAACTCAAAGACCTTGCAACAGCGAACCACACCCTCGTCCGCTGCTTTACTCCGCTACGCTGGATCTTCGACGAATGCGGTATGCGCGATGAGTCGGAGTGGGTATCCGCCGCCCTTCAGGACGAGGAAGAACGAATTCGCACCGCCTTAGGCTTTCTGAGCCAAATCGCGGCGGAGCTCGAAAGTTCTGGCTGTCCCGTTATCGTGATCAAGTCGCTCGATCACTGGCCCGATCTCGGCAGTGACCTGGATCTCTACGCGGACTCATCCCCCACATTGCTGATTGAGGCAATGAACCAACGCTTCAAAGCCGTCGTTGCAGAGCGGAGCTGGGGAGATCGTCTTGCGAACAAATGGAATTTTGTTGTTCCGGGTTTGCCCGAATTAGTTGAGGTACACGTCGGACGCTTGGGCCAGACCGGCGAACAAACCGCCGTCACTCGTTCCCTATGGCGCCGGGCTCAGCGCATTCATCTGCAAGACCGGGAATTCCGAGTGCCTGCTCCTGAGGATCGAATTGTAATCAGTACGCTTCAAAGGATGTATCGCCACTTTTACATCCGGCTCTGCGATATTGCTGACAATGCGCGCCTGATCGACGGGCGCTTGGTCAATTTCGATTACCTTCACTCGGTATCGTCCGCGGCTGGATTGTGGGAGGGTGTGGCCACCTACCTCACAATCGTCTCCCAATATGTGGCTGCCTATCGCGGCCACGGTGTCGATCTGCCCGACAACGTGACCCGCCTCGCCAAATTCGGGATGGAAAAGGTTCGTTACCGGCGAAATTTCCTTCGCGTTCCAATCGTCCCCCACTCCATCGCTCTTTACGCGGCAGAGCTTCGCAAGCTATTGCAAAATGGAGAGATCCACAACGGGCTCCGTCTGAGCCTGCTTCCCGGGTTAGCCACTGCGGCTGCAGTAGAACAAAAGATCACCGGGAGTGACAAAGGAATCTGGTGAGGGCGCCTCTGCAAAAGGTGGGTGATGAAACTAGTTCTACTGGTTTCACAGGATTGCCTAGATGTGTTCAGCTGCTTAACCTTGACTCACAGTCAGAGTGCGCGGACGGGAAAGCGTTACCAGGAAATGACTTACAAAACTTCCCGAGCGCGTGCTCCAGGTGAGGTCTTTCCAGGGCACGTGGATGCCGTTTGTTTATGACAAACGGAAGGTGCAACTAATCTGTTGAGCTGAGGGTTTCACGTGACTCGCATACTTCTCGTCGACGACAATCCGGCAGTCCGCCGCTACTTACGCGCGATTCTCGAGCAGCAAGAGTCATGGCAGGTTTGCGGCGAGGCTCGAACCGGGGCCGAAGCGCTACACCAAGTCCTCGGATCGCCCCCAGATCTCATAATTTTGGACTACCAGATGCCGGATCTCAATGGCATCGACGTAGCTAGGCAAATTTCCGAGATGTTCCCTAAAATTCCGATTTTGATGGTTACCCTTCACCTTTCCAGCCAGCTGGCGAGTGCCGCGAGGCAAGCCGGGGTGAGAGGCGCGTGCGCAAAGCAGGACATCGGATCCATCGTTGAGGCCGTGGACGTGCTTCTGCACGACCGCACTTATTTTCCGCTAATACCCGCCAATCAGATAGCGTGAGCCATTCAGGCCAGATCTAAGCTAAATACAGGATTCTCTGTATTGGACGCAAAAGTTACCAAATATAGCCTCGAACCGTGCATTAGAGCGGATCCCAGTGCCCACGCTCAGGAATAATGTGCGGGGAATCTCTCGGACAATTGGTCAGGCTGTCACATCTGTGAAGAGGTAGAATGTGGCGAATCGTCTGGTCGGTCTCCCTTCAAAGGAACTGAAACGGAATGACAATTCGCATACTGTTGGTGGATGACCACCCTATTGTCAGACAGGGCCTGAAGACTCTTTTGGAAGGTCACTCCGACTGGCAGGTTATTGGAGAAGCTTCCGATGGCGCAGAGGCGGTCGAGAAAGCAAAGGATCTGAGTCCCGACGTCATGGTTCTGGATGTGACCATGCCGCGGATGAATGGCTTGGAGGCATGTCGCTTGTTGCGCCGCCAGTCACCTGCTTTAGAAATCTTGTTTGTCACCCAGCATGATTCCCCGCAGATGATGCGAGAGGCGCTTGAGGCTGGGGCGCGCGGATACGTAGTGAAATCTAATGCCGCTAGAGATCTATTAGCGGCCGTCGAGGCCGTCAGTCAACATCGAGTGTTCACGGCTCTGAATGGGCGGAATGTTCCCGAACTGAGTTGAGATTCGGCTGAACCCTGCAGTCTATCTTTGCTCTCGAGAGGCAACGAATATATGAAACTCAGAATTCTCTTAGCTGATGATCACGAAATCGTGCGGCGCGGATTGCGAGCTCTTCTGGAAAAACATGAGGGTTGGGAAGTCTGCGGAGAAGCCAGCGACGGCCGCGAGGCGGTGGAGAAAGCGCTTCAACTAAATCCCGACGTCGTCATCGTCGACATTGGCATGCCCAATCTGAACGGGCTCGATACTACGCGCCAGTTGCTGCAGCACGATCCGCACTTCAAAGTAATCGTTCTTACGATTACCGATTCGGATCAGGTAATCCGCGAGGCGCTCGATGCCGGTGCGAGAGGTTTCGTGTTGAAGTCCGACGCGGCCCGCGATCTGGTGTCGGCAGTCGAGGCCTTGCAGAACAAGCGTATGTTCTTCACGCCGCGAGTAAACGACTTGGTTCTCGCCGGCTTCCTCGAGAAAGGGCAGACCGTTTCTCGGAATGAAGCGCCCAAGCTTCCTACACTGACGGCCAGAGAACGCGAGATCACCCAGTTGCTGGCGGAAGGCAATAGCTCAAAAGAGGTAGCTTCCCTGCTGAATCTCAGCACCAAAACGGTGGAGACTCATCGCAGCAATATCATGCGTAAGTTGAGCTTCCACTCGATTCGCGATCTCGTGGTCTATGCCATCAAGAACAATCTCATCCAGATTGAATTGCCGCCGCCCCCGAAGACCCCGGCGGGTCCGACAGCTGCGTAACGAAACGAGACGGCTAACAACGGATGTTGGTCTTTGAGAGGCTTCTATCGAAGCGTCTCGCCAGGATAGTACCCATCCCGCGTCCGGACGCTTAGCCGCTTGCGTGATCCACTCTTTGCTTCCACCTTGATTCGCTGGTAGCCCTGTCCCACATTGTTTCCAGGGCTGAACGCGAGAGTGTATTGGCTTCGCACGTCGCGCGCGACTGCCTTCGTGATGCTGTCAACGTCCTCAAGCGTACTCGGGAAGAATGCGACCCCTCCGGTCTCCGATGCGAGCCTTTGAAGCGCGTCTCGTCCAGCACGAGTCAATCCAGAATCGGTCAAGCCTATCGCGTAAACGGTCGTGCCCTTGTTCGAATCCAGCTTGCGCAGTGCACCATCCAAAGTTTCCCGGCTCATGTTGTCCTGCCCATCTGTGATTACCAGGAGCACTTTCTTCTCGAGGCGTGGGTTGTTTCTCAGATGGACATCCGAGGCCACGACAGCGTCATACAAAGCCGTATTCCCGCGACTTGACACCTGGTGCAGAGCGGCTTGTAGAAGATTGGCATTCGACGTGAAATCCTGATCGAGATATGGCGTTTGGCTGAAGTTGACGACGAAAATTTCGTCCTGTGGATTGCTCGCCTGTAATAGGTTCGACACTGCATGACTGACCTTATCCCGCTTATCACGCATCGACCCGGAATTGTCCACCACGATACCGATCGCAACGGGAACGTCTTCGCGGCGGAATGAAGTGATTGGCTGCGGCTGTCCATTCTGATAGATGGTAAAAGCATTTCGATCAAGCGAGGTGACTGGCTGCCCGGATTCGTCGACGACTGTTGCGTGCAGCACAACTTCTTGCACCTGCTTCTTGAAGACGAATCTCCCCTGGTCGTCCGAAGTTCCGTCTTTGGAAAGCGGCTTGATCGAACCGGGCTGCGCAGGTTCCTCCGTAGAGGCGGGTGTCGGAGCCGTTCGCGGGGGCAGAGACATTGGGTCGTCGTTGTACAAAGGTGCGGGCTCGGAGTTTTGTTGCGGCGACGATGCATTTTGCGCGAAGGTGATCTGAGGGGATCCAAACATAAAGATTCCCAGCAGCGCGATGAGCCAGCCAACATTGACCATAGATGCTTTGCGAACCATTACCCGAACCTCCCGCGGACCTTAGATGCAATTTCGTTTTGTGGCGGCGAAGATTCAGGCGAGAGAGGCGTACCGGAAATACTGTAGGACTTGTGATTATCGGGCCTAGGTGATGCGGAAAAACTTACACGAAAGTTTGGGTACTCTGCGATAGAAGCACTTGAGAAGTATGGAATTTCGGGTTTGGCAGTCTTTGTGCAATGACTTGATCATCGTCTACGAAGTGTGAACGGGCGAGGACTAACCTGCCGCAAGGGTTATACCTGAAGCAGTTTTGTGCGAGGAGGCGACGTTGCTTCGAGTTCTCATTGCTGACGATCATGAGGTCGCACGGCGTGGAATTCGCGCCTTGTTGGAGAGTCACGATAATTGGCAAGTGTGTGCCGAAGCGAAAGATGGTCGCGAAGCGGTCGAACTCGCCGCCAGCCAGACTCCCGATCTGATCCTGCTCGATATTGGCATGCCAAATTTGAATGGATTGGAAGCGGCGCGCCAGATATTGGCCGTAACTCCGGATGTTCCAATACTGATCTTGACTATGCACGATTCCGACAACGTGGTCCGGGAGGTCCTTCGCGCTGGGGCCAGAGGCTTCTTGCTCAAATCGGATGCCGGAAGAGATTTGGTCGCTGCTGTCGAAGCGTTGCAGGTTCAGAGGACATTCTTCACCAACAGGGTAAGTCAGATGGTTCTCGATGGCTTCCTCGAACGCAGTACGAAGAACAATGATGCCGTCAAAGATGATAGTTCTGGCGAATTACTGACCGCTCGAGAACGGGAAGTTATCCAGTTGTTAGCCGAAGGAAAAACCAGCAAAGAAGTCGCGGTTACGTTGAATCTCAGCGTAAAAACTGCAGAAACGCATCGCACAAATCTCATGCGCAAGCTAGGCCTGCACTCCGTTGCGGATCTTACTCGTTATGCCGTGCGGAACGGCATCGTGCAGGTTTTTTAGTCACGAGGGCTGGACTACGTCTGGAGATGTTATCAATCATAAACAACTTGTGCTAAATGGATTGCACTTTATGCGTAAGGATTTCCCCGTATAGACGATTCCTTCCCTCCTGCTAAGGTTTGTCCCGTAGTTAGCCCGAATAAGCGAAAGGACAAATTACGCATGCTCTGGACAATTGCGGTCATATTGCTCGTCTTGTGGCTGCTCGGATTGGTAAGTTCGTATACCCTGGGCGGATTTATCCACATTTTGTTGGTCTTAGCGATCATCGCGGTCTTGGTGCGAATCATTCAAGGTCGCAATCCGGTCTAGTCATGACTTGGGGTGTTGCATTCAGAGATCAGGGCCGTTCTGGAGCATCGAGATAGCAATAAACTCGTTCGCCCGCGAAGTCATCTCAGCTGCGTACAATCCGGCCCGTGGTTTCGTTGATGTCTGCGGCGCTGCGGACGAACGCAATAGCCAAAATGAACGATGGCGAATCTCATTGAAGGAGAATCGAACATGAATAAAGATCGCGTCGAAGGCAAAGTGAAAGATGTAGCGGGACGAGTGGAACGGCAGGCGGGTGAATGGACCAATAACCCGAAGACGCAGGCGGAAGGCGCCGCCAAACAGGTTGAAGGCAAAGTTCAAAACGCTTGGGGAAAAGCCAAAGATGCTGTGAATGATTCGGTTTCTTCCAAGCCTCCACAAAGGGCGGAGTCTGATCCGGACACCGAAGAGAATGAAAGCGAAGCCGCGCGCCGATCGAGAGGCTAACGCTAGCAGTTTTCTGGCAGGGCCGTCGCCGACGGCCCTGCCATTTGCTTTTTGGGGTGCATCTCCTCAGATCTGGCCGTAAGTGCGACCGAGCATGCAACTCCCATAAGCAATATTTTCGACGCCCCCAAGTAGTTTCTTGTATTTTCAGGGTCGGCTTTGCACCCTAAGATCGGTGGCCGGGGCAGAGAAATGGCAACCGTACCGAAACTGCAAGACGCGTCACTCGCCGATCAAAAAGTAACATTCGAAAAGGCCGTTGCGACGATCCATACAGCCGGCATCGCGAAACCTAACCGCTCGCAGAGGCGTTCTATTCCAATCATGCCTCGTATCGACGAACAGTCGCGGCAAAAACGCGCCGTCACTGATGCTGCGCGTGCACTGGCTCAGCTTTGGGATCTCTCGCCTCATCTCGTTCGCTAGGAGGTGGCATTCATGCTGCGTGCGCTTAGCGTATTTCTTCTAGTGTTCCTGTTTCTCAGCATCATCGTGCATCTTGCGCAGATGGCAATCGTGTTTGGCGTCGTTGCATTCGGCTTAACTGCGGTTGACCTGGCTATCGCTCGGTTCCAGAAAAGCGAACGCCCCGGGAGACTGCGCCGCGGAGTTCCGGTGTTGGACCTTCTCGACGGTAGACGGTCCCGTCCGACCTCGCGGTTGGGTTAACGGAGCGAAGCCGTTCAACTCGATTTACCAATGGAGGTTTTCATGATCCGCAAATACGCATTGATTGCGTTCGTGCTATCCGCTGGAGCGGCGTTCGCCCTTGCACAAGACGGATCTCCTTCCTCCCCGTTTCCTGAAGACGCCATTGCGCCTAGGGAACTTATCGCGTGGTCGCGAGTTCAAAAGCCTCAACCAGCGCCTCAGCCGCTACCGCCGCCGGATACTGCGGTCCCACAACCGGACCAGGATTCCAAGTCTCAGGCCGATCCGCAAGGGCAACAGGCTCCAGGTCAGAATGCTGAACCTGCCGTCCAATCCTTCGTGGGAAAGATAATCAAAGATGGCGCAACGTACGTGTTGAAAGTCTCCGGAAATACCTCCTATCAGCTTGAGGGTGCCGAGAATGCGAAACAGTATGAGGACAAGAACGTGAAGGTCGTGGGCAGTCTGGAGCGGGGCGGGGGCACGATTCACGTGGTGAAAATAGAGCTTCTCTCTTAAACCTCAGACCGGTTACTTTCGCCGGGGCCGAATACCAAATTCACCCTAGTGTCTGCGAGCTCTGCACACCGTACCATTGTCACATCCCGCCGTTCTTGTTTCACCGGAGACACACTATGATCCCCAACTCCACAGCTGCGTACGGCCTCTATCCACGCCATGTCGCGCTTCCGGACGTCGTTTGTGCCCTAAACGACGCGGGATATAGAAACGCGAACATTTGTATGGTGCTTTCGCCGGCTCATCCTCATGCTGCGGCGGTCGCGGACGGTGGCATTCTCGAAGGCCGGAATCGTGAAGATACGGCAATTACTGCCCGCGCAATTGAATGGTTTTCGGCGCTCGGAGCTGTTGTCATTCCGAATATCTGCTTCTTTGTTCGTTCCCACACTTTCCTGCAAGCCATCATCAACGATGAAAATTCGCCTTCGCTCTCGCGCGGTTCGCGAACTCTCGTTGGTTTGGGATTTTCCCAACACGACGCCAAGCGCCTGGGTAACCAACTCACCGATGTCGGGGCCTTGATCTATGTCTCGTGCGAAGGAGATGCTAAGGCAGACGGAGCCATTAAGCTGCTGCGAAGTACTGGCGCGAGTGAGGCCGCCAGCCTCAATTTTCTGAGGGCCGCAGCGGCGGCAGCCTGAGGGTTGCCGATGAGCGGCCCTTTGCCGAGTACTTCCTACCTCCATTGAGATCGATGGACTTCGACGTCCACTCGCCGTCGAACTATCCCGTTGTATTTCAGCAACATCCGGCAGCTGAAGGGGGTTAGAAATGGTGGGTCAATTGCACGCATCCTTCTATCCGGCAAGGTTTGAAGTGTTTCCTTGAATGCAGTGAGGAGTGTCCTCAAATGAAAGTTCACCGGCTCTGGCTTGAAATTCTATTGTTTGGCGTTGCTGTCGCCTTCGGATTTGCGTTGCTGGTGGCAACATTCACTGCGTTCGCCGGAGCTCTCGATGGCGACCCAAGTGCCGCGCCGGTTAGCCCAATTCCAGTCGGATAAGCCAGGCACCGTCAGAAAAAACCTTTGAGGGAATGGTCACTTGTTCCCAGTGCGGAGCGAAACATTCCACAAAGGTGGACCAGAACGCCGAGGTATGTGTTCGAGTCTGCGTCCATGGTGGCGCAAGCTTCGCGCTTCTTAGCGGCGATGCTGTCTACGTCCTTGAGGGAGACTTGGTCGAGCTTAAGGCTTTGGCCGGACAGCGTGTTCGTGTGATCGGTGCTCTTAATGGCAACACAATTAAGGTCTCTTCAGCCAAAGCTCAGGGCTAGCCCTTCCTTCCGCGTAGCGTGTGTCTCGGTAAACTTCCGATTGCCGCACTTCCCTTCGCCGCTGGTTGGCATCTGAACGTCATGCAAACCGAATCAGCCGCGGGAGTACTCATTACGCATGCCATCAGAACCTTCTCCTCCTCCGATCCAGGATCCCATCGATCCGCCGGAGAATCCGGACGTTCCCGTGCGCGAACCCGATCCTGACCTTCCCGGGCAAATCTGACGAGACCGATTTCCGCACTACAGTGAACCGCCGATTGTTCCGCCCGTTTCGCGAACCAATACTGGAATCTGACAGTAGAGAGCGTCAACCGGAACAGCTATCGCTGTTCAAAATACGATCAATGGAGGAAAAATGTCACACTACGGCATCTTAAGAGATGTTCCAGTCACCCAGACCGGTGAAGATATCCGCGGTTCGCATCTATACGGTGTGAATGACGAAAATCTCGGAAAGATTGATGACGTGATCTTCAATCACTCCACCGGTGACATCAGCTATGTTGTCGTCGATACCGGCGGATGGCTCAGTACCAAGAAATTTACCGTGCCGGCGAATGGACTGCGTGCCTCGGCAAAACACAAGGATGATTTTGAGGCGACGCTGACTAAAGCAGCAAGTCGAAAGCTTCCCGCCATATAACGAGTCTGACCTGGACTCTGACAACAAGTGGTCCGACTACGAAGGTCGTTTCCGGTCCAAGTGGGTCGCGGATCCGGTAATGCACCGCGCTGAAACTGATCGCAATATCACTCCGACGACTCAGCAAACCACCGGAAATATTGAGTCCGAGCGAGCCGCAGCGGACGCACACGGCCTGCCCACCTCGGCTAGACCTGGACCAGTTTCTGTTTCAGGCAGTCGAACTTCGGCTGCAGCCGATTCTCGAGCGGCATCTTCCGTGACGGAGCGTGCTGTGCCCGCGGGTACGGACTCAGTTGTGATTAGCAATAGCGCCGTTGGAATTGGCGCTCGCTGGGACACGTTCCAGAGTCGTTTGCGCGAACGCCGTAAGGAAGTTGTGGCCGCTTGTAATACGTGCTCGGGTGAATCCGCCGTCCAACGTGGATCGGAAAGCGCCGAGACCTTGAGAAAAGCCGTCTAACGCGGTCTAGCTAGAGTTAATGATGCTCCAAGGTTCTGCGCAATGGAACTTTGGAGCATTTTTTCTCCCCGACTATTTTTGCCTGGGGAATTCTCAGAGCGCCGCAAGCCACTCCGTACTGCGACATCCCTCCCATTCAGACCCTCGGAGTTCAATGAGGGCTTTGACTGGGCAGTCTGACGCCCCTCTAAATCGTCTAAACCTGGAGAGATTGTGCTTAAGCTACCGCACCGAATGCGGTGCGACCTTCCACAAACGCGCAAGAGCGGCGGCCGCATCTGATAAAGCCCTCTTCTCTGCACCTAAGGAAGACTCCGGGAACAGATGAGCCAGCCCTCTGAACAATAGGGCGCCGATATTGTGACGCTTTGCCCGTCAAACCAACGTGGTAAATATCGCGTACTGCGTTTTCGAATGAACGTTTCAGGTTTCCAATTGGCGGAGCCGATTGCTGCGAAGGCTTGCTGGTCATGGGAGAGTTACTACCTCTACTTGTTAAAGTTGATACCAGCACTCTAGAACGCCGTCCGTTCGCAACAATACAGGGCTGTACGCAACGGGAAATGGGAGCAATTCTTACTGTAGGAAGACATCGATCTAAGGCTTATACGGCGAATCCCTGCCCCTTCGCTCCGCTGAGACACCGAGACCATTAGGCTCATTGCGGCTCGGGAAACATGCGATTGCGCAGAGCGCGAAGTGCATACAGGGCGTCGTCCAGGACTAGTTCCTCTTCGATATGGTCCGTCTCGACCATAACAGCTCTTTGCTCCGCTCCAGAATTGCGTTTTCGGCTTCCGCAATTCGTTGTGGCACCTTGGTCCGGTCGGTTTCAAAGAGTGCGGCGTGGTACAGGGTATGCCATGGGCGCGTTCACTAACTAGTTTGGCCAGGTTCTTGGTCGAAGTAGATTCGAGCAAGCTGATTCATAAGTTCAAGTGTCTTTCGCGGCGAGATAGACATTTCGTTGAACGGTTCCGCACGTCGAGCCAGTTTGCAAATAGCTTGCCGGAAAATCCGGATGCAGGTATCAGGTGATTAAGGTATTTGGCTTTTTGTATGGGAAAAAAAGGAGGGCATTGGTCGCCCTCCTTTCATGTCTACGGGACTGCTTTATGCGGCGCGCTTGGAGTTTTTGCCCGAGCGCGAGCGGGTTTCCGGCACTTCGGTCTCCTCCTCGTCCTCGCTCGCGCCCTCTTCGCCTCAGCATTGATCTGTTCGGCTAGTTGAGTCAGCTTTTCATCAGTTTCCTTTTCTTCCTGTAACGTTTGTTCAATCAGCTCCACGTGGTCATCTTCACCGAGAAGCTCGGCGATTGCCCGAACCGTTCCGTATCCAGCGATCTCGTAGTGCTCTACGCGCTGCGCAGCACCGATGATCGCGGAGTCCATGACCGGGTCGGCGTATTTCTCCGCCATGGTTTCAGCGCCTTCTTTCACCAAGCCTTCCATGCCCAGGCACTTCTTTCCGCCAGGCTTTTCACCCAACTTTTCAAAAATCTGCTCCAATCGGGATACGTGCTCGGAGGTTTGGCGCAAGTGCTCCTCAAAACCTTGCCGTAGCTCGTCGTTAGTCGATCCCTTGGCCATCTTCGGGAGAGCCTTTACCAGTTGGGTCTCAGCGCTATATAGGTCTTTCAGCTCATCGATATACAGTTGTCGCAATGAATCTTTTCGCATTAATTTCCTCCTCTGCTGGATAACCAGCGAAATGAGCGGGCATTCACTGGAGTTCATCTCGAAAAGTATTTTTCCAAGCGGGAGCAAACAATACCCCGGATGCTGTAATGGATTTCCCGCTTTTTAGTAAGAGTGACTAAAGCGTCGTGGGTTCAGTCGGCCGCAGGATCTGGGCCCTTATGATTGAAGTCCAAGCCGAAATGAGGCTCGGATTGGGTACCGGTGATCTTGAATGGAACTTTGGTCCCGACGCCGTCCTTCGCGAAGAACGGGTCCACCGGCTTCAGCAGGATGGATTTCCAACCCGTCGTCATGTGCGAGAGCTTGGCATCAAGTTTCAGAGTGCCATGGAAGTCGAATGTTTTGCCGTCCAGACGTGTATTGCCCGTCCATGTCCGCGTGTGTCCCGGGCACTGAAAAATGCAACAGCGAAAAGGTAAGCACTCCCTGCTTCAAGACGAAATTGCCATGGATGTCTGATGTGACATCAATGTCAGCCGCGTCCTTGGCCAACTTCGGCTTCCCCAGGCTACGCAGGCTGATGCCATTAATCTTGGTCTGTATCTTGTCATTCGAAAAATGTGCGGCAGGAATGGAGAAACTTCCGACCAGGCCGATACGGTCGCTGACCATCCGCCGGTCCGGGGGGAAGCGACAATTTTGTCTTCATCTTCACGACTCCCGACATCACCGCTGGATCCGTTTTCACTCCCAACTTGAGTAAATCCTCGATGCGAGCCTTACCCAATAGAACGTCCAATTCGATATCGTGTCCCTGCGGATTCGTGGTCCGCACGACTTTGCCTCTTGCCGAAAATGTTGAATTCAAAACACGAGCGTTTACTGGTTCCAGATAGGTGTCGCCGTCCGTTCCATCGACAATGGCGTGGAACTCAGTATGAAGAGGCACTCGATGACCGCTCACGTCCAGCTGAAAGTCGGGTGTGTCCGTTGTACCCGAAGCCTCGATGCGTCCCAGGGTCCCGGAGTAGTGGCCTGTGGACGACAGTATCCCGCCAATTCCTTTTATTGTGTTCAGATCGGCATTGGTGAAGGAGTAGTCGCCTTGGACCGCCGAGTCCCGCGGACTTGTTTCATCCAGCGGTCCGAACGTTCCAAACGACTGGATGTCACCGACTGGCTTGGGATTTACGAGTTTTGCCTCGAACCGCATGGGCTGGCCCGGGCCGACATCTCTCATCCGAAGATCGCCGATATCGAACTCCAGCGGCGCTTTGCCTGGCTTATCCGTATTGATAAGCAGTTCCGCATCCGAGCACGAGAATCGGTCCACGATGATGCTGGTTTTTCCTCCCGTCCGGTGAAACTTACCCATCTGTTTCCGGTCTTTTTTTGGAGGGATGTTCATGATCAGTCCGCTCAGATATACCGTGTCGACGTGCATGGGTTCACGAAACAAGCTTCGAACGGTGACCTGAAAGCGAAACTCGCCGATTTCGAAGAGAGGTTGAACCCCGGCTTCCCACGGATTCGGATCCGTCAGTCCATAAATCTGCAGTCCTTTGCCGTCGACATGAACGCCGTTGGAGATCCAGACGTGAATCTCGCCTAGTTCGACCCTGCTTTGAAATCGTGCAGACAGCGTCTCGATAACGCGGGTGCGAAGAATCGGCTCGGCTCGGGAAATTACAATTCGGATTGCAATACCAAGAACCGCGAGAAAAGCGAGGACGAGGCCGGCCAGCCATCGCCACTTCCGGGACCGGCGGCGGCCCGAAGGAGTGATGGAAGGTGAGCGGAGGGATTCAGACTGCACTTGATCTGGCACACTCAAGACTTACAATTATTATGCAAGATGATTCGAGTCAATCAGGTAATTCATGCATGATCGAACCTATGCAAAGGATAAATTTGCCCTCCGCTCCGCAAAGCGGCGGGTCGCGACGACACGTCCGCGGTATGAATAACCGACCCAAACTCGTTCTCTTCATTCCCATTCCTGGCAACTAGAGAATCGATTTTGTAGGGTCGAGCCCTGGGTGATGCTGACAAGAAAGGTAAGCAAACCTTATACCGCCGATGTATGATGTCGCGTTGCTGCATTCATGATGTCCTAGGGTGAAAAGCTCAATGGCAATTGCCCCCAGCACTTCTACTTCTGTCACCACTTCGAACTCCGGACAAAGCTACGGCGCTCCTTTAGCAACTGTGACCACTCTGTTTTTCATGTGGGGTTTTCTGACCTGCCTGAATGACATCCTTGTGCCACATCTGAAGTCCATTTTCGACCTCAACTACACAAAGGTGATGCTGATTCAGTTTGCGTTCTTCGGGGCCTACTTCATCTTCTCTCTACCCTCGGCGAGGATCATCGACTGGCTAGGCTATCAGCGCTCCATGGTCCTGGGATTACTCACGATGGGGTTGGGTGCATTCTTGTTTGTGCCCGCTGCCAGTGTTCCTTCGTATCCACTCTTTCTTGGTGCGCTGATTGTTCTTGCCGCCGGGATTACCTGCTTGCAAGTCGCGGCAAATCCATATGTCACCGTGCTCGGGAAGCCGGAAACTGCTTCGAGTAGGCTCAATCTGACCCAGGCATTCAATTCGCTGGGAACCTTTCTCGCGCCGTTCTTCGGCGGATTGTTCATCCTGACGGTTGCCCAGAAATATCGACGAGGTCCGAGCGCTGGCGCCGGATGCCCTGCAACAATATCGGTTGCATGAAGCGGCTACGGTAAAAATGCCCTATGTCGGCCTTGGGATCGCACTGGTCATACTGGCCATCGCGATTGGAAGCTTCAAGCTTCCTAAAATCGAACATGCTCAACACAAGGTCGGAGAGAAGGTCACCGACTCCATTTGGAAACACCCGAACCTGATCTTTGGTGCCATTGGCATATTCGTTTACGTCGGCGCCGAGGTTTCAATTGGCAGTTTCTTGGTCAACTATTTCGGACAGCCGGAAATTGGCGGCCTCACTGAAAAAGTCGCCGCCAGCTTCGTAGCCTTCTATTGGGGTGGAGCGATGGTGGGACGCTTCATCGGTTCGGCCCTTCTTCAGAAGGTGAAAACAGGCGGACTCCTCGGCCTATGCGCAGTCTGTGCGGCGGCCCTCGTTGCCATCTCGATGCTGACAAACGGCCACGTTGCGATGTACAGCATCATCCTCGTGGGCTTTTTCAATTCGATCATGTTTCCGAGTATCTTCACGCTGGGCGTGGCCGAGCTTGGTCCGCTTACCGGCGATGGGTCCGGAATCATGATCATGGCCATCGTGGGGGGAGCGATCATCCCTGTTGCACAGGGCTGGATCGCGGATCATATCGGTATTCACCACGCTTTCTTTCTGCCTGTGATCTGCTATCTGTACATTCTGTACTTCGCTTTGAGCGGTTCTAAGCCGAATAGCGAACGCTATGCGTCGGCTTGAAAAATGATGTGAAGGAAGATGAAGTCAAAACCCGCTGGCGCACTGAGTGGCTCATCGTTTGGTAGAATCACCATGGTGTGAGTCGACGTACCCTCAGCTAAATCGTTTTAAAAAAGAAGATGGCACAAGTAAAGAAGCTTGGCCAAAAGCCTGAAGTCGTCACTCTTAAGGCGGTCGCTCAATATCTCGGGCTTACCCCGGGAACCGTGTCCGCCGTTCTCAACGATTCGCCGTCGGCCCGTTCCATTCCGCAAGACACCAAGAATCGAATTCACGCGGCCGCCAAGGAACTCAATTACCGTCCGAACTTCTTTGCGCGAACTCTTCGAAACAAGCGAACCTACACGATTGGCGTCATCGCCGAAGAAATTGGTGACTCGTACAGTTCGCCCATTATCAGCGGTATCGAACAGTATCTGCGCAGCCGGGACTATTTCTTCCTCACTGTGGTGCACCGTCACGACCCCGTGCTCTTGTCTCGATATTCCCAGTTGCTGTCTGAGCGTGGAGTGGAAGGCATCATCACCGTCGATACGACGGTGCAGGAAGCGCCTCTTCTCCCAACCGTCGCTATCGCCGGTCACAAGAAATTGAAGGGCGTCACCAACATCGTCCTCGACCATGAGAAGGCGGCAACCCTGGCACTCAATCATTTGAAGAGCTTGCGGCACGAGCGTGTCGCCTTCATGAAGGGCAATCCGGTCAGCTCCGATTCCAAGGATCGCTGGGACGCAATCTGTCGGGTGGCGCTGCAGATCGGGCTGGAAATCGATCCTGACTTGACGATGCAAATCAGCACAGATGATCCCACGCCGATGCTCGGCTACCCCTTCACCAAGCAACTTCTGGCCCGGCAAAAAAAATTCACGGCACTCTTCGCCTACAACGACATTTCAGCCATCGGCGCCATTCGTGCGCTGCAGGAAGAAGGATTGCGTGTCCCGCAAGACATATCGGTTATGGGGTTCGACGACATTCCAGGCGCTGCCTTCCACAGTCCAAGCTTGACCACTGTCCGGCAACCCCTCGGCCGGATGGGTGAGGTAGCCGCTCAGAGTTTGCTCGAACGCATCGAAGGCAAGAAAGATTATCCATCTGAAATTGCGATTGAGCCTGAGCTGGTCGTGAGGGAGTCCACCGCGCAGTCACCCTGCCTTCCCTAGCATTCCGGCAAGCCGTCGCCTAGAATCGCTCAGGTTCCAACGATGTCCCAGACAGACGGATCGACCGCCTCGCCCCGATCGCTCACGATCACTGCCTGCATTGCATTCGTCCCAATCGGTATCGCGACGGTGCTGCTCGGACCGATGCTGCCCTCGCTATCAGCCCGCTGGTCGCTGAACTATTCGCAGGCCGGCGCATTATTCACGGCTCAATACATCGCTTCCACCTGTGCAGTCGCCCTCTCGGGTGTGATCGTGTCCTGGCGAGGATTTCAGTTCGCCATCAAGTGTGGCCTGATCTTGATCGCTGCAGGGTTGGCGCTGCTCCTCACCGGTCCAAGAGCATTCGGGATAGCCTGCATCGCCCTCTATGGAACCGGGCTCGGGATCTCCGTGCCCGCGGCCAATTTGCTGGTAGCTGAGGTGAACACAGAGCATCGTAGCGCCGCCCTGAACTGGCTGAACTTCTCATGGAGCGCGGGTGCTGTTTCCTGTCCTTTTCTGATTGCGGCAGCTGTGCGGGCACAGGCGATTCCTTTCTTTCTCAGATGTGTCGCGGTCTTGTCCGTAGTGATAGTGGTGGGTATGACGTTCATGTCCACCTATTCCCGGAGTGCCGCATTGACTACCGGCCAGCGATGGATCGATCTGCCCAGAGTGCGCGCAAAGCTCTCCGCCCTCATCGGCTTGGCGATGCTCTTCTTTCTCTACGTGGGGACTGAAAATGCTTTCGGTGGATGGATAGCCTCTTATGCGAAGACACTGAACGGACTGACTACCGGCGTGGCGCTCATTGCCCCGTCGTTTTTCTACGCGGCACTCATGATCGGACGGCTGTTGGCTCCTTTTCTTCTGAAAACTTTCAGCGAGGTCACGCTGGTTCGTGGAGGTCTGTTGCTCGCTTGTGTTGGAGTGGCGGGTCTGTTGACTTCGAACGGCACGGGCACCGTACTGGGAAGCGCCTGCGCAGCCGGATTAGGACTGTCCTCCGTCTATCCCATTACGATTGCGTTTCTATCGAGAGAATTTGGCTCAGCCTCACCCGGCTTAGGCTCCGTTATGTTCGTACTATCAAACATCGGCGGCGGCCTCCTTCCCTGGATGGTTGGAGTCTGGTCCAACCGCTCGGGATCGCTCAAAACTGGACTATTACTTCCTCTTTTTGGATGTGTCGTAATGCTCGGTTTCTACTTTCAGACTTGGGTAACGAAGAAGCGAGAACAGCACGCAATGACCTCCGCGTCCACCGGTTGAGTAGCGGAAGCGTCACTTTTTAGGGGCGGCGTTACGCGCGAACCAGCTTTGCGGCCAACCGTGAGAGGCGAACGATTCGATATAGCGGAAACAGTGCCTCAGGAAAGCGAACACTGGCCCATTCGCTAGGTCCGGGTGTCAGTGCCAGGCGCGAGACAAATCTCATCCGATCTCTTCCCCGTTCGCGCAGTCGCAGCATCAGTCGAAAATAGTCGAACGACTCAACGTCATAGATTCTCCCGCTGTCGAGAATCACAAGGACTTCGTCCGCCAGTTGTGCAGACGCCGCATCGTTCGGCAGCGCGGCTTCTGCCGGTTGCGGCAGACTAATGTTGAAGAGCCTTTCGATCATTATGAGAGTGACTCTCAAGATGCGAACGACGCCCAGTGAGATCGCCTGTGATCCGATCCAGTTCCAATCCAGCCCTGGAGACGCAATAACCCGGCTGATGTCGCAGAGCCAGATTAGTCGTCCCCAAACATGCTTGGCCGCGTGCAAAGAGAGAATGATGAACAGATCTTCCGCCGAAGGAGTCTTCATCGACCGGCCGGCCACCGTCACACTCGTCGCGCGTTGAAATACCGGACCCATTTCATAATCGACCGCATAAAATCGCGGCTGAATCGCCCATTGAACTTCGAGAAGGTTCCGGCCCAGCGCGCTATCGAAAGAAGATTCGTAGCCTGATCGCAGGTATGCAGATTCTTCCGCAGCGGAGAAAGGACTTTTCGATTCGTAACCAAGCTCCGTTAACGTCAACTTGGCCCGCGAGACATCATCCACGCGGATCAAAACATCGATGTCCCCTGCCTGCCGGAGCGCAATGTCGCCATACATCATTTCTGCCAGTGCCAGTCCTTTATATGGAAGCACTTGAACACCAGCCAAGCTGAGAGTGTCCACCACTCGGATCAGTTCGCGGGCAAGGAACAGCGCTTTATGCAGGTTGGAATGGTAATACTGCCGTAAATGATTCATTTCGGCAGCCGGGACCGATGCTTCTTCGCTGGCTAGAAGCTTAAAAAGGAGAGGCTGCAATCCATGCCGGTCGGCCAGTTCGAGCAAAAGAGGCCACTGTATGGACGATCGCAGTGCGGCGCGGACATCCTCTACATACTGCGCGGTCAGATCCGTGGCGCACGATGCTCGCAGCAGAGACCACTCCGCCTCAAGCTTGGAAGTGAAGGGATCCATTTGGCCCAGGACTAAGAAAAAAGAATGAATTATGCAATCGCGCTGGTTGCTGCGCTAGCTGTCGTCGGTCGAATCTGAACCAGATTGCTGGCAGCCTGTTTCTTAGCGAGCATGTTCGCGGAGGGCACTCCGGTTCTGGCGAACGACTTCTCGCAGTCCTGCGAGGACGGTCCGCGCATGTTCCCCTCCATGTATGCCAAGCCGGGACAGCGCGTGCAACTCGAACCGTGCGAACATGAAGAACAGGTGGTGAGGTCGCGCAGCCGAATCGAGCGTACTTCGTTCATTTTTTCCGAATGTCGCCAGATATCAGCAAATCGCTGTTGTCGAACATTCCCAGTCGGCAACGGGAATTGGACGCATGGAAAAACATCGCCGTACGGAGACACGTAGCAGGCGGTATGTCCCGCGCTGCAGGGGAGAGCGTCCATCGCATTTCCATCCGGGCCTGCCGGAATCGCACAAAACTCTTCGACATCGCCAACCAGCGAAGTATCGCGGAAGACCTGTCGCAGTTCGTTGTGGCCGACTCCGAGACCTACTGTAGATCGGTCACCGTCCATCATCGGCGTGACCGTCGGATCCAGTGTGCATTCAACGCCGAGCTCCGCGGCAAGGGCCCGTACATGCGGATAGTCCTGCATGTTCTGAGTCATCAGCACATTCGCGATGATGACCTTCAGGCCCTGGGCCTTGAGAAACCGGATTGCGTCCACCGATCTTTTGAGAGAGCCCGGAATGAGAGTGATCGAATCGTGTACTTCAGGACGATGCGAATAGATACTGATCTGGATCGACTCAACCCCAAGATCCAGCAACCGTGCAGCCTCTTGTTCCCGGATCAATACCGCGTTGGTTTTCAGTTTCACGCAGAACATCAGTCGGCGCGCATATTCCAGGATCGTGAAGAAATCTTTGCGCAGAAAAATCTCGCCGCCACTCAGCGTAAGGATGAAAACGCCGGCGTCCGCCATCTCGTCGAGCAAGTGCTTGATTTCCGCGGTCGTCATCTCGCCATGATCGTGGTGGTCGAGATAACAGTGAACGCAACGCTCGTTGCACCGGTAGGTAAGGTCGAGTTGTACGTTGAGAGGGATGTTCAAACGCAAGGCCTTCGACGTCATCTCCTCCAGAAGACCGCTCATCGACAGTCTCCAGCGACTTCTACCGAACCTTGAATCGGTTGTTCGGAAATCTGCAGGATCTGGTGGCTGGCCAGCTCGCGAGCGAGATCTTCAGCGTCACGCAAAGCGGTCGTGGCCTCGACTTGAAACTGCGTGCAAATTCGCTCTTCCACAATCTTTTGCAAAGGGGTACTGCCATCCGCAGACTGCCAAAGGATCGTGGCTGTTTCGTTCAGCGTAAATAATGTGCTGTCCTTGCCGGACATGATCATCATCTCGCCTTCGAGACTCCGCGCCGCGACCCGAGGATTGCGTGTCAGATACAAATTACTCATCCAATTAGCTCCCATACTCGCGCGTCCGGAACAAATGTTAGTCGGAAAACCGGCACGCGGCTAACAAACTCAAAAGCGGAATTGAACGTAGCTTGCACCAATTCCGCGTCCTCCGCAAAGAAAAGAAGATTCGCGAGAAGTCCGCGCGTGGCCTCACCGGGCGCGATCGGCTCGATCTCATTCCGCGATCCCTTCGCCAGCAGATAAAGAGCGGACACGGGCGCTGACACATTTTCGCCGAGCCTGGCCAGTTCTCCGGTGAACGGAGTCCCAAAGGCCGTGTATCCGTTATCGCTCTTGCGAACATAAGAAATCTCATCGGTCAGCAATGTCGCATCGGGAGGGGCAAGCCGTGAAATCGTCGTCTTGCCAGCCTCCGACACCCCGGCAAAAAGGAACGCCTTGCCATTTCGAATAGCACTCGCCGAATGCAGCAGGAAACCGCCTTGCCGGGCAAGCAGCAATGTGTGGACGATTCGCAGAACGGAGTCGATCGAGTAAGGGTTTGCCGTCTGGCGAATCGATCCGCGGCCTTGCTCTGGATACCACTCCGCGAAGAAATCGCCACGCTCCAACGTCCAACGACCGTTCTGCTGCCGTACGCAGACATCCGCATCCCGCTCTTGAAAGGGTTGAGGCATCAGTTCGACGTCGAACTCGATTTCAGCATTACCAGATTCCCGCACGTAGCCCGTATACCGATCTCGAAGCAAGGTGAGAAAATTCTCATCCGTGGTATTGACTCGAACGGGCATGTCGCCGATTTCAATCACGAGACTTAACAATTCGAGTTGTGAACTCAACGGTCCCAAGGGAAATTCGCCTTTATGTAGTTTGGCTCGGCACATTCTGGCGCAGATTATGTATACCGACGATGATACGGGCTGCTATCCCGGATCGCTGCGCAAAATTCGCCACTACCCGATCGGGCAAGCTCAGCGTCCTTTGCGGTTCGATGCATCGGCCATTTCGCAAGATATAGGATATTCGTCCGAGCACTTGGGCGCCGCCCACTGGCGGATCAGGGGTCCTCATGGCATCCCCGCGCGTCTGGAATTCGGCACTTTCCACCCCTTTTGACAACAACCTGTGGACAAACAGCCGGCGGTCTCGACTCACCAGCACGATGTCGCCCTCAGTTAACTCCGCCCGAACGCTGCGCTCAATGATCAAGCGATCCCCGGGACAGATCGTGGGCAGCATGCTCCATCCCGAAACCTGCAGTCGCAGAAGGCCCGACGTGCGAAGCACCTCGGCCGCCATCTCGCACTTGATGGAATGAACTTCGTTCAGGACGGGTTTTAATGGTCTCATCAAAATGGTCGGATCACTAATACGAAGTCGGAATCGCGGATTTATAGGGAGCAGACCTCGGTCCCCTGACTCGCTTGCCGCAGTCTGAATATCGGATTTTTGTACTCTACTCCTGCCGGGCAGCGCACGCAAACTTTAGAAAATCAAGCGATTTGCTCTTCAGGAAAACATTCGGGCCGCCAGATGTGATACTCAGAAATCAAGTGACTATCGATTTCAATTTTCGATCGATGGCCCGTTCGCATTTCAACGTCTTCCCCGTACAATGGTGGCACCCCTCCTGATTGCAACATTATCAAGAGCAGAACCATAAGACCTGAAACGGAGGCTTGGCTAAGCAATTGGACGGATATGAGATAGCAGCTGTGGATCAAGCCGCGCAAACAAACGAGTTCAAAAGCGTTCTGACACTGGAGGAAATCGCCAATCTAGCTCCAGATGGCAGCCAATCAGCGGAAACGCTGATGAACCTTGTCGCGCTTATTGCCAAGAGATTCCGCACGGATGTTTGCTCCGCATATCTTCTCGAGCCCGATCGCGCCAATCTTGTGCTCGCCGCAACAGTCGGTCTGCGGCGTGAGTGTATCGGTCATCTGCGAATGGCGGTTAACGAAGGCCTCACAGGTCTTGTCGCAGAATTGGTGCATCCCGTCGCAGTCAGCCAAGTGAAGAATCATCCTCGGTTCAAATATTTCCGGGATGCTGGCGAAGACGCCTACCAGTCTTTCTTGGGAGTTCCCATCATCGATCGCGGCATTCTGCAAGGGGTGCTTGTCGTCCAGACAATCGAAGCACGCGTTTTCAGCAGTGATGAGATTCAGATGTTGACCGAGGCCGCCTCTCAGGTAGCCCCAGTCGTGAGCGAAGCTCGCAATCTCGACCGCTTTATTGCGCCGCTGCAGGAGCGGCTTTGGGCGCTTGCTCGAAATTTATGGTGGAGTTGGGATCACAACTCGGCCAGCCTTTTTCTTGACCTCGATCCGACTCGCTGGAGCGCGTTGAATCACAATCCTGTGGCGCTTCTGTCCGAAATGCCATTGTCCAAATTGGAGACCCGCGCGGCCGAACTCATGCTCCACAGCCGCGTGAACTACGCCTATCGTCGAATGCTTGAGTATCTGGAAGCCGATCGCACCTGGGGCGCGAGGCACGCCGGTGTTTTGCGGCCACATCCCGTAGCTTATTTCTCCGCTGAATTCGGATTGCACGAATCGCTGCCCGTGTATTCCGGCGGCCTGGGAGTGCTCGCTGGAGACCACATCAAGAGCGCCTCTGATTTGGATATTCCCTTGGTGGGCATCGGCCTGTTTTACGGTCAAGGATATTTTCGGCAACGTCTCGACATCAACGGCTGGCAACGCGAGGAGTACCTCAAGACTGACGTAAATCAGCTTCCCATGGAAGCTGCGATCGGCACAGACGGCAGGCCAGTCGTCGTCGAAATCGAGACCCGAAGCGGTCTGCTTCAGGCAAAGGTTTGGCGAGTAAAAGTAGGACGCCGCATTCTCTTGTTGCTGGATTCCGATGTTCCGGGGAATGCTCCCGAGGATCGTGAACTGACGTCCCGTTTGTACGGTGGCGACCTGCGCATCCGTATCCGGCAGGAACTCCTGCTCGGTGTTGGTGGCTTGCGTGCACTGAAGGCTCTCGGCATTTCGCCGGGCGTTCTTCACCTCAACGAAGGTCACAGTGCGTTTGCTGTGCTCGAAGCGATTCGACTTCGGATGGAAGACGAGGGCATTGGCTTCGACGCGGCGGTTCCACGCGTGTCTCGCGAAGTCGTATTCACGACCCATACTCCTGTTCCGGCAGGACACGACCGGTTCGATGCGAAATTGGTCGAAGAACACATCGGCCCCTTGCGTGAGGCTCTCGGCTTATCGCATGAAAGCCTGATGGGTCTCGGTCGCGAAAACACCAACAATCCCGATGAATCGTTCTGCATGACGGTTCTCGCGCTTCGGCTTTCGCGGCGAGCGAATGCGGTTTCTGCTCTGCACGGCGAAGTTTCTCGCGCGATGTGGACAGGCCTCTTCCGCGGTAAGCCTGAGGATGAAGTGCCGATCGGTCACATCACGAACGGTGTTCACGTTCCCACGTGGCTCGCGCCACAAATGTTCCGCCTTTACGATCGCCACCTCGGCACGGACTGGCAGCAGCGCGGCTCCGAAGCCAAAACCTGGCTGGGGATCGAGAACGTCGACGATGGCGAGCTTATGGGAAACTCACCTCAACCTGAAATCCCAGTTGATCGAATTTGTCCGCCGCCGGGCTGTGGAGCAGGCCGAACGCCGTGGCGAATCGGCCGATGTCTTACTGCGTCTCGAACGCGTGCTGAGTCCGGATGCCCTGACCATAGGCTTCGCGCGCCGTTTCGCAACCTACAAACGTGCCAACCTCATTCTCACTGACATGGAGCGGCTGGCTTCGATGGTGAACGATCCGAACCGCCCGGTCCAATTTGTGTTTGCCGGAAAGGCGCACCCGCTCGACGAGCCGGGCAAGCGAGTGTTGCAACAGATCGCAGATCTGATGCGCGATCCAAAGTTCCGTGACAAGTTTGTGTTTGTAGAAGACTACGACATCAATGTCGGTCGCCACTTTGTGCAGGGCGTTGATGTCTGGTTGAACAATCCCCGCCGCCCTCTTGAGGCGTCCGGGACGAGTGGTCAAAAAGTCGTCCTGAACGGCGGATTGAATCTTTCGATTCTCGATGGCTGGTGGGCTGAGGCCTTCGACGGTGTGAACGGCTTTGCGATCGGCACCGGCCGCACCCATTCCAACATGAACGTGCACGATGCGCGCGATGGCGAGGACCTGCTACGAACGCTGCGGGACGAGGTCATCTCTCTGTACTACCAGCGCGATCGAGACGGCTTGCCGCGAGGATGGATCAAACGCATGAAGCGTACGATTCGCACCTTGGGATGGCGTTTCAACGCGGACCGCATGGTGATGGACTATACGCAAAAATGCTATGTCCCGGCCGCAGGCGGCACATCCAGTGATATGCGGGCCAACGCTTAAGCGAGAATTACGGCGGGTGCCCGACAAGCCAATCAGAGATTGCGTGGAATTGGAGCAGTCGCGCTCCGCGATCTCGGCAGCACCACTCGTACGGCGCAGCCTCGAACTCCGATTCGATTGCCAATTTCTATTCGCCCTCCATGGGCCTCCGCAATCTGGCGCGATAGCACCAGTCCTACGCCGCTTCCATTGGGTTTCGTCGTATAAAAAGGCGTAAAAACATTCGATGGATTGAGAAGGCCCGGTCCGTTGTCATTAATCACCAGAATCACTTCGTCGGGATCGGCGTTCCACTGCACTTCCACCTCTTTGCGCTCCGGAAGCGGAGTTTCCAGCTTTGCATTCATCGGACGAGGTCGATGATTCAAGGACGGCATCTGTCGCATTGCGGAGGAGATTAATCAGCATCTGCTCCAGTTGATCGGGATCCGCCTGAAACACGATATCGGGGCCGGGCTGCACGGATACCTTGATCCGGGTCTCAAGTCCCGCCGCGCGATCAATGAGCGGAGCAAGCCTGACTTCTTTCAACACAGGCGCAGGCATCTGGGCCAGTCGCCGGTACGCTTCCAGAAAGCGGTGCAGCGAGGCGGAACGGGCTTCGATAATCTCGAGACCTCGCTGCAGGTCACTCTTGACCTCAGCTTCCATCGCCGTCGACGAGACTCGCGACCCCAAACTTCCGGCGATCGATTTGATCGGCGCCAGGGAATTGCTAAGCTCGTGGCCAAGGACGCGGATCAACCTCTGCCAGGCGCGCCTTTCCTCTTCGCGCAGCGCGCGGCTGACGTCCGATAGGACAACTAGCGTATGCGGAACCCCGTTTTGCCGAAAGGAACTTCGCCGCAGAAGCCAGCGAGCTTGCGAATCGCTCAGATTGAGTTCGACGACACTTTCATTGTCCGAAGTCAGGAACGGCTCCAGATTGAGTTCGGCGGCCGTGCGGCCAAGCATGCGGAATCTCATCTGGCGCATAAGATGCTCGCCCGCGGGATTGACCAGGCGCAGAACAGAATTAGGATCGAAGGCGAATAACGGCGCGTCGATCTCGTCCACTACGCGCTGCAACAGTGCAGTCGCTTCGATCGCGCGAACCTTTTGGCCGGAAAGCATGTCCGCCAGGGCATTCACTTCCAGCGACAACTCGCCGAGGGCGTCTTCGCTAACCGCGTTTCGCGCGCGAAAGGAATAGTCCTCTTCCCGCAGAGATCCGATTACATTGGCAAGAGTCTGCAATGGCCGAGTCGTCTGTTCTTGTAACGCGATTGCAAACAGCCACCAGACAAACACCTCGGCGGCTAGCGAGGCTACGCGGGATTCAATTGTCCAAGGCTGCATCCAGATCAGGACGCCACTGACGGCGAGTCCGGGCAACGCCACCAGAAATGAGTAGAGACTGATTCGATTTTCGTAGAGAAGCCGGGCTCGCTTTTTGGGTCGGGAACTTTTTGGGCCGGTTGGGCTAGACCCCATATTTCTCCATACGTCGATACAATGCGCCGCGGCTCAACCCCAGCGCCTCTGCGGCCTGGCTTACGTTCCCCTGGAAACGCTGAAGAGCTTTTCGAACCAGCACAGCTTCAACCGCTTCCAGGCTCAGTTCCTCA
Organism: uncultured Acidobacteriota bacterium; assembly: GCA_963712365.1. GTDB lineage: Bacteria > Acidobacteriota > Terriglobia > Terriglobales > Acidobacteriaceae > Sulfotelmatobacter. The sequence continues at coordinate 939,025 of CAVQHO010000010.1, read as the reverse complement.
AGATTCTGGCTCTGACTCCGTTGCGAAGTGAGTGATAAGTCAGCCGGTTGAATTTCCGACGTTCGGCACATTAACACAGCCCGCTCGATCGTGTGCTCCAGTTCGCGCACGTTCCCCGGCCACGAGAATTGTTTTAACGCCTGAATGGCTGCCGGATCAAATCTCTGTACAGGCCGTCGATATCGTGACGCATACCGCGTAGGAAGTGCGCCGCCAGAACCGGGATATCTTCACGGCGCTCTCGCAGCGCTGGAACGTGAATCTCCACGGTATTCAACCGAAACAGAAGATCTTCGCGAAACTGTCCGACGGCACAGGCTGCCGGAAGATCGCTGTTCGTCGCCGATAGAACCCGGACATTTACGCGGCGTGAACGCGATGACTCCCACGCGTTCGATCTCGCCAGACTCCAGCACGCGCAGCAGTTTCGCTTGCTGTCGTAACGGAACATTGCCGATCTCATCGAGGAAAATCGTTCCACCGTCGGCCAACTCGAACCGGCCAATGCGGTCGGTACGCGCGTCCGTGAATGCACCCTTCACGTGCCCGAACAACTCGCTTTCGAAAACTCCGTCGGGGATAGCCCCGGTGTTCACGGCCACCAGCGGCCGTGACGCTCTTCCGCTCAATGCGTGAAGAGTCTGAGCGACCACTTCTTTTCCCGTCCCGTGCTCGCCGGTAATCAGCACGTTGGCGTCAGACGGCCCAACTCGGGCGATCGTGTCCAGCACCGACTGCATAGCGGGAGCCGTAGCCAGAAATTCGGGCCGTCCTTCGGCTCGCAGCAAGCGGTTCTCGGCTTCGAGTCGGGCCGCGTGTTGCAACGCACGATGCAGTTCGACCTGTGTTCGCAGGATCGAAACCAGGCGTTCGTTCTCCCATGGCTTCTGAACGAAATCGCGGGCGCCTCGCCGCATCGCTTCCACGGCTAGTTCCACATTTGCCCATGCGGTCATCACGATGACCGGAACCGTCGCATCGACTGAAACGATCTGCGACAGCAGATCGAGGCCTTCCTGTCCAGACGTCGTGTCGCGGGTATAGTTCAGGTCGATGAGGATCGCATCGTACGAGTTAGTCGCCAACGCGTCGCGGACCGCCGCCGGACTCGAAACCTTGTCCACACGATATCCCTGCGGGCGCAGCAAGAAATCGAGAGCTTCCAGAATGTGAGATTGATCGTCGGCAGCGAGGATGCGCACCTGTCCCTTGAGTTCGCTGCGAAATGGCTGTAGCTCTGTATCCCCGGCTTTGACTGTTGTCGGCATATCGTTACGAATCAGTGAGAGACCGCGCCCCGTATCGCATCCTGAATCAGTATGCCATTATGTTCCAACGTCGTCCCGGTCGCCCGATCTAATTCGACTTTCGCCTTCTGATAGATCGTTTGAGCGCTGACCAGGTCTAATTCCGCTAGAGACAGATCGCGTTGCGCGGACAGGGTTTGATAGCTCGAACCTGACCCGAGTTCCTGTTCTTTCTTGGTGATGTCGAATGTGCGCTGTGCCAGATCGCGCGCCTTCCGCGCTGCCTCGACTCGTGCCCCAGTTTGGTCGAGAGCATACTGCGCGTTGCGCACTTCGATCCGCACCTGTTTTTTCAATTGTTCTATGTCGCAACTCGGCCTGCCGATATTCCAGTTCCGACCGGAACTGATCGGCTTTCGCCACGCGATTGCGAATCGGTATCGCCAGATTCAGGCCAACATAGTAATCCGGTGAAGAATTGTTGAACGTGTTCTGCAGAGCTCCGCCGAAATCTGTGGGAACGTTCGAAACATTCTGTCCCAGGCTGTAGATCGGATTCAGTGGCCCGGCCAAACCAGAACCACCATAAAATGCTACAAGCGACAGCGTCGGCAGCAAGGCGTTGCGCGCCGCCCGACGGCTGATCTGGCGGTTCACAAGGTCGATATCGGATTCCGCAAGGTCAGGACGATTTTGTTTCGCCTCCGCAATCAGGTCTTGAATCGCGTGAGTTTGTTGAATCGTCGCCGTGTCCATCTTGTCCGTCGGCACAACCGGCATTGCTTCCAGGACAGGATCGTCCAAACTCTTTGTGATCGCATTCTTCATCAGCGTTTCTTGTAATTGAAGACTGGTACGCGCGACGGTTAGATCTTGGTCGCGCTTCGACACCTCGGCCTCAGCTCTCATAACGTCCATGGCCGGAACGCTCTCGAGTTGTAACTGCTTCTTCGCGTTCTCCAGCGTTTGCTGTGCGAATGAGAACGACTGCTCGTTCACATGGGTTTGCTCATAAGCACTGACCAGGTCCCAATAAATGTTTTCGATCTGCGTTACGGTCGCGATTACCTGATCTTTAAATGCGATGTCAGAGATTTTCTTATTGTTCTTGGCAATATTCAGATAGCGCAGGTTTGGGCCAAAGCCGAAGCCCGCAAGCAGTTCCTGTTGAATTTGGAAGCGAAAGGTCGAGTTGATCGACGGCGACAGGTTGAAGAACGGGCTGTTCGTGGATTGTCGCGCATTCGCGAAGGTGGCGCTGATGCTGGTCCCGGTGGGAAATGCTTGGGTGAAGAGTGCGTTCACTTGCGCGGTGTTCAGTTGCAGTGATGGAACACCATAAATCTGCTGGTTAGCCAACGGCGAGGTCTGATGCTCAATGCCGCCGTTGACGCTGATGAACGGATCGTAGGATGAAACCGCCGTTCCCGCGCCGAGTGTCGATTGAACGAGTCCGGATGCGCCCGCTCCAGCTCCGCCTGCTCCGCCAGTCGTTCCACCGGCGCCGGCGCCGGGTGCGCCGGTTCCAAAACCGCCGACGCCGCCGCCTGGAGTGCCTTGAACAACGCCCGTATTGACGCCGCGGAAAAATCCGCCAGCCTGCGTACGTAGAATGTCGGTCTTCGCGATCGGAAGGTTGTAGCGAGCGATGGCGAGATCAAGATTGTCCTCGAGCGCTAGCTCGATCGCATCCTTGAGCGACAGATAAAGCTTCCCGTCTCGAACCAGCTGATCGATGCGGGCAGAATTTGTGAGCATCGGTTCCGGCACGGTATCGGGCATATAGGCATTCAGCGGGTTATGAGATTTCGGCATTTCGAAATTCAAATGAGCCGGAGCCTGCGCCGGCTCCTGTGGCAACGTAGCGGCAGCCGGCGTTTGACAGAAAAGATTGCCTGCTACGGCAATCGACATTGCCGCTGAGATTGCGCCGATCTTAACGACTTTTTCAACCATCGAACTCACGATGCGCTGACCTCCGCCGGTTGAGTGAGTGCCGGATTCGATGTATCTCCCACCATCCATCCATCTCTCAGTTGTATTGTGCGGTTTCCATAGCCCGCGTTGACCTCTGAGTGCGTGACTTGGACGATCGTCGTCCCCTGCTGATTCAGATCACGAAACAGTTCCATAATCTCCTTGGCTTGCGTGGAGTGAAGGTTTCCGGTCGGCTCATCGGCCAGTAATAAAGAAGGCTTGTGAATGACGGCCCGCGCGATTCCGACAAGCTGTTGCTGTCCGCCCGAAAGCTGGCTGGGATAAAGATCTTTCTTCGCCACGATCTGAAAGCGATCGAGCGTATCGGCGACAAGGCTCTGCCGCTCGCGCCGCGGGATGTCCTTGTACGACAGAGGCAAGTCGATGTTCTCCTGCACAGTCAGGTCGTCGAGCAAGTGATAGCTTTGAAAAACCATGCCGATGTTCCGTTTCGCCACTTCAGCGCGCTGCTTGCGCTTCATCTGGTGAACTCCCTCCTCCCGAAACCAGTACTCCCCCTCCCAGCTGTCATCCAGCAAAGCGAGAACATTCAGCAGCGAAGATTTTCCCGCACCAGACGGTCCCATGATGGTGATGAATTCACCTTCGCGGATGTCGAGATTGATCCGGCGCAGTACCCAGGTCTGACCTGCCGCCGTTTTGTAACTGCGTTCTAAATTCTTGAGTTCAATCATCTGCAAATCTCCGATTCTTGAGTCCTATTCATCGCGCAACGCCACCATTGGATCGACTCGGGCTGCGCGTAGCGCCGGGATATATGCCGCCGCCAGTCCGACAATAGCCACCGCGATGCACACATTGATCATCACGTACGGATCGCGAGACTTCGTTTCGTAAAGCATGCTCCGCAAAACCGACGCAGAGCCCAGTGCGGAAACCACGCCTATCGCAATTCCAACGCCAAGCAGGATGGACGCTTCCTGCAGCACCATCTTCAACACAGAGCCTCGTTGCGCCCCCAATGCCATGCGCACGCCAATCTCGCGCCTGCGACGGGTCACCGAATACGTCATAACTCCATACAGCCCGACGACGGTGAGCGTGATCGCCATACCGGCAAAGGTGCTAAGCAGGATCATGGCGAACCGTGATTCCGACAGCTGAACAAACATCAGCTCCTTCATCGTCCGAACTTGCGTGACGGGAATGTCTTTGTCCATCGATGCCACGATTCGCTGCACGCTTGCCGCCAGGCTGTGGGAATCAAGCGACGTGCGCACGATTGAGTAGACGCAGCACCATCCCTCGAGTTGGTCAGCCGGCACATACATGGCTGGTCTGAGTTCCCGCTGAGTGGCCGACAGCCGAATATTGCCCACCACTCCCACGATCTCCCGCCATGGCGGTCCACTGGGACCGCTGCTCGCCCCCGGCTTCAACTTCTTTCCTAATACAGACTCGCCTGGAAAGAATTTGTCTGCAAAGGCTCGATTCACGATCATTACCTGCGCAGCTTTGGAATGATCTCGCTCCAAAAAATCCCGCCCTTGCAACATGGGAATATGCATCGTGTCGAAATATCCGGGAGTGATCGGAGTAATATCTGCGCTTGGTTGCGACGCTTCCGACGTCGGATGCTCGGGGTCCTCAAATGTGACCACTGCGCCATCGTTGGTCATCGGCAAGATCATTACGCCTGACGCGGCCTGAACACCCGGCAGAGCCTTTAGCTGGTTGAAATACTCCCGGTAAAACTGTGACCGTGTGTCCTTGTAGTGGCTGTCAGGTGTCTCGAAATAGAGCGTCGTCAGGTTCGCGGGATTAAAGCCGTCATCAGCTTGCAGCAACCTCTTGAAACTGGTGATCAATAGTCCGGCAGCAACGGCCAGCACCAGACCGAGAGCGACTTGCCCTACGATGAGAGAAGATCGTAGCCAATCGCGCCCGAACACCTCGCTCCTTCCGCCTTCTTTCAAAGTCTCGACGAGGTTGGTTCGGGATCCGGCCAGCGCCGGCACGATTCCAAAAATGATTCCACAGGCCATCGACAACCCGACTGAGAATGCCAGCATGCGCAGATCGACACCCGCATCTGTTGCACGCGGCACACTGTCGCCAATCAGCGAAAGCATCGCCGGAGTGCAGAGAAAGGCCAAGCCGCAGCCGACCAGTCCACCGCAAGCGCCGAGAACCAGGCTCTCCGCAAGCAATTGACGAACAAGCCTCCTCTTACCCGCCCCTAGAGCCGATCGCAAAGCAATCTCGCGTTGGCGTTCTCGCATTCGGGCCAGCAGCAGGTTCGCGATATTTCCGCATGCGATGAAAAGGACGAGTCCTACCGACCCGAGAACGACGAGCAGTGCTGTCCGTGTACTCCCAAGTAGCGCGTCGACTTCGTTGATAGCTCGCGCCGAGTCATGCCTGGTATTTGTATTGGGAAATTGCTTTGCCAGATTGAGCGCGATTCCGTTCAAATCCTGGTTTGCTTCGCTGACGGTAACTCCCGGCTTCAATCGTCCAAATGCATTTAGAAAGTGAGACCCGCGATTCTTAACGTTAGACTTAGGATCTTTTGGGTCGTCGTCCAATGCGAGCGTCGTCCACACCGCATTCGACGGGCGGGTAATGGGAAAGCGGAAGTTCGGCGGCATCACCCCGATGATCGTGTAGAGGTCGCCGCTGAGACGAATCGCTTGCCCCAAGATCGCTTCGTTCTTCCCAAATTGCGAGGTCCACAGCGCATGGCTGATCACTATGACCCGCGTTCCCGCCTTCTCCTCCTCCTGGGTAAAGCCTCGGCCAAGCTCAGGGCGCACGCCTAGAGCGGGAAGCAGATCCCATGAGACAACCTCCGCATCGACCTGTATCGGGCGATCCAGGCCGGTCAGCGTGAACAGGTTGTCATGATAAGAAACAAGATGATCCAGAGTATGATTTTGTGCTCGCCAGTCGAAGAAATCCGGATAGCAGATCGCCGTCGGCTGAGGATTACGCGAATTCATCGATTGCGCCTCAATCAACTGCTCTGGCCGTTGATAAGGGAGTGGACGCAACATGACCGCGTCGACCACACTGAAGACGGCTGTGTTCGCGCCAATTCCGAGCGCCAGCGTTATGACTGCGATTGCGGCGAACCCAGGATTCTTGCGCAGTTGCCGCAAGGCGTAGCGCAGGTCCTGCATGATGTTTGTCAACATGATCACAGTCTCCTATTCATAGCGCAGCGCGGTCATGGGATCGATCTTGGTAGCCCAACGGGCAGGAAGATACGCGGCCAATGCTGCCACCAATGCCAGCACGATCGTGAGGATGACAAAAATCCAAGTGTCCACTTGAACCACGCCGTAAAGTGCGCTCGACAACAGTCTGGCCAGGAACGTGGACAACACCAGCCCGATTGCGAGACCGATCGCCGCCATCTTTGCAGCCGAAGAAGCAACCAGGCGCAGAACATCAAAGCGCTGTGCTCCCAGCGCGATTCGAACTCCGATTTCGTGTGTGCGCTGCGCGACCGAGTAGGCCATCAGCGCAAAGATTCCCGCCGACGCCAGTGTGAGAGCGATAACGCCGAAGATAAACATCATCTTGGCCGAAGATTCCACGCCGCTGGCGTTGTCAGATACGACCTGCGCCAGAGTGCGCACGTCGTACCCCGGAGTGTCCCGATCGATCTGTCGCAGCCGTTCTGCGATCGGAGCGGCATAGTCCCGGGGATCACTTGCCGTGCGAACGACAATCGCAGTCGACGACGATGGAACCTGTGTGAACGGAACATACGTCGTCGGATTCGGGTGTGCATCGAACGCGCTCGGCCGGACATCGCCGACAACGCCCACGATTTGCCTCAAAGGCTCATGTCCGTTCTGATTGCCGAGCCTGATGTGCTTGCCGATCGGATCCTGTCCTGGCCAGTTGTGCTCGACCATGCTCTCGCCGACCACCGCCACCGGCGCAGAACTTCGCGTATCCTCCGGCGAGATTGCGCGTCCCCTCAGCACCGGAATTTTCAGCGTTGCAAACAAATCGGGCGAGGCAACCTGGGAGATTGTGCTGGGCGTATCTCCAGCACGAGCAGGGGGCGCGCCTTCGGCGCTATATTCGGTCCAGTTCCATGACCAGCCCGAGGGCAAGCTCGTGATGCAGGCCGCAGAGCGAACTCCGGGAATGGCTCCAAGATCCCGCAACACGCGGTCGTAATAACCAAGGATCTGGTCTTTGGTCTGGTACTTGGCTTCGGGTAATGACACTCGCAGCGTCATCACGTTCGAGCGGTCGAATCCCATCTCCACGTTCAGAAGATGGCGGAACCCTTTAACCATCAGGCCGGCGCCGATCAGCAGAACCAACGCCAGCGCGATCTCGGATGTAACCAGCATGAAGCGAATGCTGCCTGTTGCGCCGGCGGCAGTCGCGCCGCGCGAATTTTCTTTCAGCACATCGCCCGCCTGACATCTTGAAAAACGCATTGCCGGAACCAGTCCCGCCAGAATGCCGGTGACAATCGCAATCGCCAATCGTGAACCCCAGCACTCGAAGATCAAGCTGAACGTTCTTTAGGCCCGGAACGTGTTCGAGGATGATGGGCGGAATATCGCGTCGAAGCAGTCCCATCCCCCAACTCGAAAGTATGATTCCGGCAGCCGCGCCAATGAGCGATAACAGAGTGCTCTCGACCAGCAACTGCCGGATCAGCTGCCATCGACTCGCCCCGAGACCAACACGCACGGCAATTTCCTTCTGTCGTCCTGAGGCGCGGGCCAACTGAAGATTCGCAACATTGACGCATGCCAGGATCAGCACAAACACTGCCGCTCCCATAAGCACGAGCACGAATTGTCGCGTACCGTTGGTGACATCCTCGGCGAGACTAACGACGCGCACGCCGTGGCCTTCATTGGTTGATGGAAATTCGCGCCCGAGTCGATTTGCAATTGCCTGAAGTTCGGCACCCGAGCTCTTGATCGATGCATCCTTCCGAAGCCTTCCCAGAACTGTCAAATAATGATCCGCGCGGTTCGCAATTTCACGCGACAGATTGAGCGGCGTCCAAACCTCTGCTCCTGCCGGGAACGTCGCTTCCTGACCGGCCACGCCGACAACGGTGAACCTCTGGCCATTCAGAAGAAGCGGTTTGCCCAGGATCGCAGCATCATTCGCGAGATGCTTTTTCCAGAATCCGTAGCTGACGATGACGACCGGCGACGCCCCCTGTTCGAAGTCAGCCTTTCCGAGGTTCCGTCCGAGTTGTGGGTCCACGCCAATCAAGCTGAAGAAATCTGGACTTACGCGGTATCCCTCGACTCTTTCAGCCAGGCCTTCGGACGTCAGATTCGCGTCCCACCCATGAACGGCGGCGAGTTGCTCAAATGAATGCGCCTGCTCGCTCCAGTCGCGGAAGTTCGCGGGCGCGGCCTTCACGCTTGTGGCATCTTGCTTCGGCGCGGTCTCCCATACTGCGACAACGCGATCCAGATTCGGAAAGCCGAATGGGCGAAGTATCAGCGCGTTCACGTTGCTGAAGATCGCCGTATTGGATCCGATTCCCAACGCCAGGGTGATCACCGCTACGACAGTGAAGCCGCGATGATTGCGAAGTTGGCGCAATCCGTAAATCACGTCACCAAAAATTCCCGTCATAACTTGTCTTCCTTGTCTACTCGTTGCGCAGGGCAACCAACGGATCGACCTGCATTGCCCTTCGCGCCGGAACGTAACAAGCGGCCAGGGTCACCAGGCCAACCAGCAAAGACACTGAAATATAGGTCATTGGATCGAGCGCACTCACGCCGTACAACTGAGTGGACAGCACCTTCGCCAGCAGGAACGCCCCGATAACGCCAAGCCCAATGCCAACTAGCGAAAACTTTCCGCCTTCTCTCATTACCAGCAGCAAAACATCCCGTCGCTGCGCGCCTAGTGCCATCCGCACGCCCATCTCTCTTCTCCTTCGCGCAACCAGGAAAGACAGAACTCCGTAAATGCCGACAACGCCAAGCACGAGCGCGACCCCTGCAAATGTCGCAAACAGGATTGTGGTTGACGCTGGAGTCGAAGCCGCCTCCGAAACTACCGTTTGCATCGTCCGTATCTCACTTATAGGAACATCTGGACTGAAAGCGGTTAGCGTGCCGCGGAGCACATTGATAGCGTTCGGATCGTCCGCATTCATGAGCACTGCAACCGTCATTTCGGATGGCAATCGGCCATCCTCCAGAGTGGATAGCGCCGAGTACGGGACGTATGCCGTGCCTTTCATGAATCCAGGCTCGCTGTTTTGCAGATCGTAGGCTCTGACGTCGGCTACGACACCGATCACCGTTCGCCAATCGTGCTCGCCGACAAAACGCACGTGGCGTCCGACGGGTAAAGAGTTGGGCCAGAATTTTCGAGCGGTTGATGCCGTCACGACGACGACTGGAGGCCCTCCTGCGGCGTCCGCATCCGTGAACCATCGTCCAGATACAAGCGGGATTTGCATCACCCGAAAGTAGTCTGGCGTCACGATATCCAGCCAGAAAAGTGGTTGAGTCTCCGTCGAAGACGCAATCGAAAAATTCTCAAGGTCGAATGATCGCTTTGCGACGCGACCGCCCAGAGGCAAAGTATTCACCAGCGAGGCGCGATTCACACCTGGCGTCGACTGAACTCGGTCGATCAGGCTTCGGTAAAACGCCAGGCAGCGTTGCGTGTCGCTGCAGAATGTCTCATCCGGAGTAATCCGCGCGGTCAGCACTTTCTGTGCGCGGAAACCAGTGTCGACGTGCGAGATCGCCCAGAAGCTTCTGATCAACAGTCCGGCGCCGATCACGAGAAGTACAGAAAGCGCCACCTCGGCGATCGCCAGCGAACCTCGCAACTGTCGCGAGATCGAGATCACGGCGCCGCGTGCCACAGAGTTGAGTGATTCCGAAAGATGAGAACGGGACGACTGCAGTGCCGGAGCAAGCCCGAAAACCAGGCCGGTCAGAACGGCAAGTCCGCCCGCAAATATCAATACGCGCCAATCGAGATGAACATCCAGCAGTCGAGGTGTATTCGAAGGCAGTGCCGTCTTCAGAACACTGAGTCCGCCGGCGGCCAGAGCTATGCCCAACCCGGCGCCGAGCATCGCGAGCAGCACGCTTTCGGTGAGCAATTGACGCACAAGCCGCGCCGGCGGTGCTCCCAAGGCAGACCGTATCCCCATCTCCTTTTCGCGAGTCGCCGCGCGAGACAGCGTTAAGTTCGCCACATTCGCGCACGCAATCATTAAGACGAGCGCTACGGCGCCCAGAAGCAGAAGCAGGCGTGTCTTCACATCGGCGACCATCCCATCGCGCAATTTGACGACGCTGACGTCGGCGTTCCAACTCGCCGGCATCGTCCACGGAAACAACGCAAACACATGCGACTGGAACAACCGAATTTCTGCGTCGGCCTGAACAATGGTCGTGCCGGGACGCAGCCTGCCGATGACAGGCATAAAGTCTCCCGCCCAGGATGTCGCTGGATTCGCGGGATCGTTATGCAAAGGAACCCAGAGCTGCGTTTTAGCGGAAGGAAAGTGAAAGTCCCCCGGCATGACGCCTACGACCTGGCGACCCACGCCCTCAAGCTCGATCGTCCTGCCAATGATCGTCGCATCGCTGTGGAATCGTTGCTCCCACAAATCGTGACTCAAAATGACAAAGCTATCGGCGCCCGGCGCGTCTTCGCCGGAAGCAAAAGTTCGCCCAAGCTGGGCGCGTACTCCTAAAACTGACAGCAGTTCAGCGGACACTGCGGTTCCCGTCAGCCGAACGGGGTCTCCCACATGTGTGAGGTTGAATTCGTGTCCTTCGGCGTAAGCCGCCACCTCCATCGTGTGTATTTGCTCCCGCATTGCGGAGAATGCGCCCTTGGGATAAGTGCCCGTCACGCTCACTAATTCCGACGAATGCGGGTATGGAAGCGGTCGCAGCAAGATGCCGCTGACCAGGCTGAATATCGCTGTGTTGGCTCCTATCCCCAGCGCAAGCGTGAAGGTAGCGACAGCGGTGAATCCCAGGCTCTTGCGCAATTGACGCAGCCCGAACCGAACGTCCTGAAACAATCCAGTCATGAGTTCCTACTCGTAACGATCTCTATTGCTGTAGCACTCGAAGTCGATTAGCTAAACCCGCAGAGCCCATTTCACTCATAACGCAGAGCCTCCGTCGGCTCTACGCTGGCAGCTCTTCTTGCGGGAATGTAGCTGGCGAATAGTGCCGAGACTGCGAGCACTCCGGTCACACCAACCAGCGTTGAGATGTCCCATGACTGAACACCAAACAGCAGGCCGCGTATTGTTGCCGCCGCACCCACCGCCCCAAGCAATCCGATCGCAATGCCGAATCCGGCTAGCCACGCGGCTTCCCGCAGGATGAGTTGGTAGACCGAGCCTCTCTGTGCTCCGAGCGCCATTCGCACTCCGATCTCTCGCGTCCTGCAACTGACGGAGTACGAGATGACCCCGTACAACCCGATCACGCCCAGAAGCAGTGCCAACACGGCGAAGCCTCCCACAAGCCACGCTGACGATCGATGCATGTACGCCGAGGGCGAGTCGTTAATCCTGTTACTCATGGTCGTGATATCCATGGTCCCGATTCCAGGATCGACCTCATGAATTGCGGCCACCGCCGCCGGAAGAATGGACTGCTCGGCCTGGGAGGTTCGAATCACAAGTGAGAAATACGTGTCCGTACTCTGATCAAATGGGTAGTAAACGGCGGGCCAAATTTGCGAATCGAGGGAGCCGTCTTTAATGTCCTCCACGACACCGACGATCTCGCAAATCGACTTCGGAGAAAGTTCGGTATCGCCGATCTTCTTTCCGATCGGATCCTCTCCGGGAAAATATTGCCGGGCGAGTTGCTGATTGATGATCACAACGCGAGGCTTCGACCCGTCTTCGTTTTCGTTGAAATATCGTCCCTTCAGCAGCTTCGCTTTCAGAGTGGCAAAGAACGCCGGGCTAACGTCTCGTTGATTGACCTCATTGTGTTCGCCGCCGTAAGGCTTCCCAACAAAACGTATCCATGTGGTATTTCCGTTGAAGCTGACGGGCAAAACGCTCGACAGTCCTGCGGACTGAACGCCGGGCAAACGGTCAATGCGGCTCAGAATTTTGTGTTCCGCATCTACCAATTGTGCGTCCTTTGAGTATGTTGTCTCGGAAAGCGCCACCCTGATGGTGGCCAGGTGGTCCGTCTGAAATCCGACTTCGACATGGAGCAGGTTATAAAGGCTCTTACCCAGCAATCCCGCTGAGACGAGCAGCACAACCGCAACCGCAAGTTCCACTACGACTAGATTCGACCCGAAGCGCCGCCACATCGTTCCCGCGTATCCACGTCCTCCTTCCGCGAGACCTGCGCGAATCTCCCGCAACGGCAACCGTACGACCGGCGTGATAGAGAACAGGATCAGCGCGGCAATCGACAGCAAGGCGGCGAAGCCGAGTGTATGAATGTTCAAGCTGAGTCCATCGAGATACGGCATGTACGCCAAAACGTCTTTGGAGAGCATGCTCAACAGAATCCGGATCACAGCTTGCGCGCCGATCAATCCGAGCAGAACCGCTGCAGTGACCAGAACAAATCCGTCGGCTGTAAATTGCCGGACCAGCCTCCAGCGTGACGCTCCAAGAGCGCCGCGTACAGCGATCTCGCGCTTCCTGCTCTCTGAGCGAACCAGCAACAGGCTGGTCACGTTCACACAAGCGATTACGAGCAGCAGACCTGCACCGCCCAGCAAAGCCAAAAGCACCGGACGTATATCCTGAACCATCACCTCCGACAAAGGTGCGACGAATGCGCCTTGTCCCCGATTATCCGTCGGGTATTGCAGCTCCAACTGGCGGGCAATCGACTTCATGTCGGCCCTTGCCATCTCGACGGACACGCCGTCCTTCAACCGTCCGATGCCGTCGAGATAGTGGCAACTGCGGCGCGCGCTGCACGAGTCAGTCGCGTGAAGCGTGGTCCAATATTCTGCGCTTCCTCGTTCGGCGAATTGAAAGCTCTGCGGCAGCACTCCGATGATCGTGTGGGGTACGCCGTTGAGCGTCACACTTTGACCCACCACGTCGGGACGGGCGCCATATCTTTTCTGCCACGTTCCGTAACTGAGAATCGTCGTGAAGGGAGCCGCCGGCAAGTCTTCACCGTCATGAAAGTCACGCCCAAGCATGGGAGTAATTCCAAGCGTGCGGAAGAATCCGTCGCTCACTTTCACCCCTACCACCGGTTCTGCGCCGCCCTCTTTGCTGAGCAGGTATCCGGTGCCGTTGTACACATCCAACGTGCGGAAAACTTGATTCGATTTCTTCCAGTCCAGATAGTCCGGGTACGAGATATTGGCGCGCGGAATCATCGCAACACTCTCGGTCACGAAGGCGAGCCGCGACGGATCCGCATATGGCAGCGGCTTAATCAAAGCCGCATCGACGAATGCAAAGAGCGCCGCACTGGCACAGATTCCGAGTGACAGAATGAGGATGGCAGTGAGCCCGAATGCCGGATTTTGGCGCAGCTGTCGGATTGCATATCGAAGATCCTGCAGTAGACCCGTCATAGTTAGTCCCTTCACTCATAGCGAAGTGCAGTTACAGGTTGCACGCGCACCGCTCGGCCTGCCGGAATGCAGGCGGAGAGCAGTGCGACGATGGCAATCGCCACAACGACGACTGCCAGCGTTACAGGGTCGCGATAAGAAACTCCGAAAAGCTGGCTCTTCACGAGACTTCCGAGCGCGATTGAAAGTGGTACGGCGGCCGCGATGCTCCAGCCCGTCATCGTCAGAACTTCACGCAACACCATGCCGACCACGGCTCCTCGGGTTGCCCCAAGCGCCATGCGAACGCCAATTTCTCGCGTGCGCTGGGCAATCGTGTATGCCAGCACGCCGTAGATGCCGATTCCACTGATAAAAACGGCAACAACGCCGAAGCTTGCTGCGAGAAACGCGAGAACCCGTTCTGACGAAAGCGTCGTGTCGATCTCTTTATTCATGGACTGGAGCGAATCGACCACTAGCTTGGAATCTATTCCGCTCACGGCAGTGCGGATCGCTTGGGCCGCGCTTTCGTCCGCGGTGCGGCTCCGAACATAAACCGCCACAGACCCGGGCTCCAGATCCTGAAAAATCGGCGAATAGAAGATCGGTGCATTATTCTCGTGCAAACTCCGGTGCTTGACGTTTCCCACCACACCGACGATCTGCAGAGGCTGATTTGTTTTGCCCACTGAGAACGTTCTGCCAAGTGCATCCAGGTCGCTGGCGAAGAACTTGTGCACGAAGTTCTCATTTACTACCGCAACCTTCAACGACGTGGGAACGTCCGAGTCCTTCAATGCGCGTCCCGCGACGAGGGGGATTCGCAGTGTCGAGAAATAATCCGGTGTCACATGCTCCCATTCGATACTCATCCGCTCGCCTTCTTGCGGCTGATAGCCAGGGACGTCGATGGAGAACGTGCTATCGGAATTTGCCAGTACTGGATCGTCGGTCATGCCAACCGACTGCACTTCGGGTCGAGCCGCAAGACTTTCCTGCAGTCGTTTGTACAGTGAAGCGATGGTGCTTGACTGATAACCCGCAAGGTGAGGATCGAGTTGAAAGGTGACCAGATGGTCTGTCACAAAACCGACATCCACAGATTTAAGATTTCGCAGCGTGCGGCTGAACAACCCCGCTCCAACCAGCAGCAGCAGGCTTAGCGCAATCTGGGCGCTCACAGTGAGCCGGCGGAATCTGGAATCCGATAACTCTCCTGTTCCCGTCTGTTGCCTCAGGGCAGGAGTGATGCGCGGGCGGTAAAACTGCATAATCGGGGCAAGACTGAACAACAGGCTGGCGACAACTGACAAGGCGAAGCAGAATGCCAAAAGTCGGGGATGGAGCGTCGTGGTTAGAGAGTTCGCGCCGCTCGTTCCCGGATCAATCAAGTGGATCAGCGCCTTCGTCAAAAGCGGCGAGACCACGAGACCGCATACGCCGCCTGTCAGGCCCAAAACAAGTCCCTCCACGAGTAATTGGCCGAGAACTCTGACGCGGGTCGCACCCAGTGAGTAGCGAACCGACATTTCCCGCACGCGGCCCGCAGCTCGAACCAGCAACAAGCTTCCAACGTTTGCGATCGCCATCAATGTCAGCAGCGAAACCATCCCGGTCAAGATCAGCAGAGGGATCCGCAACGATTCGCGAAGCGGTGAAAATCCCTTGGAGCCGTCAAGCAGCGTCAGATAGCTTTTTGCGACAAATCGCTCGCGAAATTGCTGGTTCTTCGTTTTGATGTCTTCAAGTTCCCTCGCGCGCAACGCTTTCCACAAGGGGTTGATTCCAGCCTCTGCATTCTTAACGCTGAGCCCCGGCTTCAATCGCGCAATTATGTTCAGCCACTTTGATCGGGGATCCTCAAGTTCGTCCCACAATGGCGTCATCTTTGCCTTCATCGTGATGGGCACGAAGAAATCGGGTCGGATGCCGGAAATTACGCTGTCGAATCCGGGTTGCGCTACGCCGATGATTGTCAGCGGCGATCCGTTGACCAGAATGCTCTGATTAATCACATGCGGATCGGAGGCAAAACGGCTTCTCCAATAGCTGTTGCTAAGAACCACGACGGGAGAGGATCCGTCCGTCTTGCTGTCCTCGTCAACAAATAGCCGTCCCAGCGCAGGCTTCACACCTAGAACAGAGAAGTAGTTGCCGGTGATGAGTTCGCTCGTTGCCAGCGTCGAAGCATTCTTCCACTGAACTCCTACCTGCGCCGGAAACATTGCCAGCATTCCCGAAAACACGCTGTTACGGTCACGCAACTCGCGATACATCGGATACGAAAAATACAGGTGATCATCTCCTCCGTACGAACTCGAGTGACCGGTGTCCGAACCCGCATATTGCAACATGACCAGTTCGTCAGGATTTGTGACCGGCAGTTGCCGGAGCAGTACCTGCTCCACGAGCGAAAAGATGGCGGCGTTGGCGCCGATGCTGACAGCCAGCGTGATGACGGCGATAAATGCGAATGCGGGATATCTCCGCAATTGCCGGATGGCGTATCGAATATTCTGAAGTGCGGTTTCCATCGATTTCACTCGTAGCGCAAAGCCACCATCAGATCTATCTTCCCTTCACCGGTCGCGCACTCACTTTGGAAGGGATCGTGTTGCTGTTCGCCTTGTCTGTAAAAATCGTAGGGAAAGATGTCCAGAGGGCCCGGGCCAGTGGAATCGAGTTGCCCCGCATCCGAGCCATCTCCAAAGAGAAGAAAGTTGCTCGGGCTGTCGTACAGGATGAGACTTCAGGATCAGCTTATCGACCAACGAAAATCCCGGCCTGCGCCAGATCTGACGCAGAGCAAAGCTTAAGTCCTGCACGACGCCGTTCATGCCTGCACGTCCGCCATCAACTTCTTCAGCTCTTCTTCAGCTACAACCTTGCCGTCAAACAGATGCACTTCCCGCTGCGCATGCTTGGCAAAGCGCGGATCGTGCGTCACCATGCAGATAGTGGCGCCATCGCGATGAAGATCCGCCAAAAGCTCCATGACGGCCTCGCCATTTCGTGAATCCAGGTTTCCGGTAGGTTCGTCAGCCAGCAGGATCGATGGCTTCCCGCCCAGGGCGCGGGCCACAGCGACGCGCTGCTGTTGACCGCCTGATAGTTGTGACGGATAGTGCCGCACGCGGTGCGCCATGCCGACGCGTTCGAGCGCTTCCATCACGCGCGTCTTGCGTTCGGGCGAAGGCATTCTCTGGCGGTACGTGAGGGGCAATTCGACGTTCTCATACACAGTCAGATCGCCGATGAGATTGAAACTCTGGAAGATGAACCCAATTTCCTGGTTGCGAATCCGCGCCCGCTCGGCAAAGTCCAGGTTTTCAACCGGCTTAGTGTTGAGGAAATATTTGCCGCCGGTCGGAGTGTCGAGCAATCCGATAATCGACAACAGCGTCGATTTTCCGCATCCGGATGGCCCGGACATCGCCACGTATTCCCCCTTGTTGACCGAGAGATGAACGCCGGAGAGCGCGTGCGTCTCGATCTCGTCGGTGTAAAAGACCTTCGTCATATCGGAAATCTGGATCAGTGGCAGAGCTGCTTCTGTCATGTGTTCCTCGCCTTAAGAAATTTGTTCTTATTCTTGGAGCCGGATACGGTCGGTGTTGTCCCAGCGCGACATATCCGAAAGAATCACGGTGTCGCCCTGGTGCAACCCTTCCACAATCTGAATCGAGTTCACGGACGCGCGTCCTACTTTGACCGGCACGCGGATAGCCTCGCTGGGTCCATCCGGGCGCTCGAGCTTGAAAAGACTGATCGTGCTGTTCTCTTGCCCGAAGGCGGGCCGCCCCACGTAAAGCACGTCATCCAGCCGTTCCAGATCGACCGTTCCATCTACGCTCAAATCCGGACGTGCCCCGCGCGGCAACTCGCCTGTTAGTTTGACGTCGACAGTGACCGTTCCGTTTTGTACGGCCGGGTCGACTCGCATCACGGTGCCCGCGACGACGCCGTTGTGCGTGTCTACCGTCGCCGGCTCCCCGATCTGTACGTCTCTCGCCTGCGTCTCGGCGATCTTCAGTTCGGCCATCAGGTGATTCGGCTGGACGATTTTGGCAAGCATCGCTCCCGGTGCGACATGCTCTCCAACGTGCAGCGGTAGTTCCACCAGAACGCCATCGATCTTGGCGCGAACCTTGAGCGCGTCCATCTGCTTTTGTTTCAATTCCGCCAATACCCGCATCTGTTCTACCTTGGCTTGCTGTCCGGCTAACTGGGCATCGATGGATCTCTGTGTGCTCGCCAGGCTCTGATCCTCGAGCCCGTTCCGGATCGTGAGTTCGTCGGCTTTTCCCTTCGAATTCTTGTAAGCGAGCCCTGAAATAACGCCCAGATCGTAGAGGGCCTTGTCCGTCTGCGATTGCAATTGCGATTGTGAGTAATCCGCCTTGACGGTGGCTGCGCTCGCCTTCTGGTGCATGAGGTCGCTTTCCAGCTTCGTCCGCTGGCTTTGATATTCCGCCTCGGCGGCCTTCCACTGCAGGCGCGCATCCACCGCTGCCTGCTCGACTTGGGAATTGCTCATGTCGAGTAGTACGGTGTCGGGCTTTACGAGCGAACCCGGCAGCATGCGAATTCGTACGATCGTCGCTTCGGTCTCCGCAGGGATTTGCAGCACCGATTCCTGCGAAGGCACGAGCGATCCGATGCCCCGCACTTGCCGAAGCATGGAGCCGCGTTTCACCGAGTCCGTCCACACGGTCCCGCGTTCCACGCTTGGGGCGGCTGGTCTCAGTCGATAAACGACGAATGTGAGGGCTGCGACAACAACTGCGACGACAGCTCCGATGATGACTTGGCGGCGGCGTTTGCGTTCTCGAAATTCTGGGCGGGCGATATCCATTCGAAGATGGATTGGCAAGTACCGCGCCAATCGTCCAACAGTCTAATCAGTTGAATCAGCGAGAGATAAGGGCGGAACATAACAGCGATCGCGAGGCGCTTCTGTCCGGTAGGAGATTTGACTGTCCACCTTCGGACAGTTCTCTTAGAGAACTTGTCGATCTGTCGAACGGACCCCACTCGCTGCTTTTCGGATTGAACTGCCGGAAAAATGCCTACCACTTGAAGGGAAGCGCCAGTCTCACACCTTTTTAGGCGCGCTAAACTTTTCGGAACTTAGCAGGCCGATTTCTAGCGCGTAGCGAACGATGTCAGTCCGCGATTTCAGTCCCAGCTTTTCCGCGAACCGACCGCGATAGGTTTCAACCGTCTTAACGCCGATGTATAGCTGCTCGGATATCTCACGGCTGCTGAAGCCTTCTGCAACCAGCTTCAACACCTGCAACTCCCGATCACTCAGTACATCCTGTGCCTTTTTCCGCGCACGCTCAGGCAGCGCAAACTCCAGCAGATTCGAAGCCAGCTCGGAATCGATATACGTGCGTCCTTTATTTACGGCGCGTATCGCAGATAGCAAATCCGCATCGACACTCTTCTTCAGCACGTAGCCGTTCGCCCCAGCCGCCAACGCCGTGCGTAAATACGCAGGTTCCTCATGCATCGTCAAAAGAAGAATTCGAATGGAAGGATTTCCCTTCACCAAGTCACTGATGGCGTGCAGGCCGCCTCGTTGCGGCATGGTCACGTCCAGCAGCACAACATCCGGCGACGTTTCTCTGGCAAGTTGCACGGCCTCGTCGCCGTTTTGCGCTTCGGCGACGACCATCATGTCCAGTTGCGAATCGATCAGCATCCGCAATCCTGCCCGCAGGATCGCATGATCGTCGGCGATGAGTATCCGGATTTTTGATTTCTTGGTCATGTTCAGACCACCACCGCTTCCGGGCGCTTGGCATCTTTCGCCGGAATTCGCAGGCTCAGTAGTAGTCCGGCATCGGCATTGGACGTGAGCTGCAGACTGCCCCCCAGAATAGCCGCCCGCTGCCGCATACCTTCAATGCCGAGATGGCCGCGTGTGGACGTCGACGTCGCGTATCCGGACGGCAGGCCCCGTCCGTCGTCCCGCACCGTAAGCTCCATCTGGTCGCCCAGGCGATGGAATTGTATCGCAACATTTTTCGCGCGCGAATGCCTCCCCACGTTCGTTAGAGCTTCCTGCACAATGCGGTACAGATTGAGCTGTTCGTCGCGGCTGTAACCGGAAAAATCATTGTCACAAAATTTCGTGTCGACCAGGATTTTTTGCGCTCGAGAAAAATCATCGCAATAGCGCCGCAGTGCAGTTTCAAAACCCAAATCGTCGAGGACGCTCGAATGGAGACCGCGCGAAAGCCTGCCCAACTCCGCAATCGCATTCGAGGCGATCTCTCGGAGATGTATAGCCTGACTCTTGGCGTCTGCGAGACGGCGAACGTCGCTCAACGTCCGCAAGCCCACCAACAGAGACGTCATCAACTGTCCCGCTTCGTCATGCAGTTCGCGCGCAATCCGGCGCCGTTCATCTTCCTGAGCCTGCAAAACTCGCTCGAGTAACAGTCCCCGGATCTCTTCGTTTTTTTCGGCCTCCTGCAACGCGAGACGCTCAGTGATGTCCTGCACGATCGCAAGACGAACATCCTTCCCATTCAGCTCCAGCGGAGCGCAGATCATCTCGACGTCCGCCGATCTCCCGTCCCTCTTCCGATGCTGGTAATTGGGTGCAACCGCCCACGGAGCTTGCTCCGTGAGAAATGCCGACACCGCCTCTTGATCTCGTGGAGCGAACACATCACTCAGTGACAGCCCTACGAATTCTTCTCTGGAGTAAGCATAGAACTGGACCGCCGCCGCATTCACCGCAAGAATCGCCAAGTTCTGCGAGTCGAACACCAAACACGGAAGAGGGTTTGCCTCGAAAAAGGATCGATACTGCAACTGCGATTTCCAAAGCGCTTCGTCAGCCCGGCGAGTGCGCAACAACGCGCGAATAGTCGCCGTCAGTTCGTCAGGATCGATCGGTTGAACAAGATATGCATCCGCTCCTCCTTCTAAACCCGCGACTCGCGCTTCCGTGCTCACCAGCGTTGCGGATACCTGAAGCACGGGTATGCGCGATGTCGACTCATTCGACTTGATGTGCCGGCAAACCTCGATCCCGTTCATATCTGGCAGGTTCACATCGAGCACAATCAAATCGGGTCCGGTGCTGCTCAACTCGAGTGCTCCTCGGGCCGTGCTCGCTTCGATCACGCGAAACCCCGCGCGCCGAAGCACCCGTGCCATAGCGTACCTCTGCGCCTCCGTGTCATCGGCGCACAGAATTGTGCCTTCCGTCCTTTCCGTTGCGTCCGGCATGGAACTAGGCTCCAAGGTTCAGAATTATGCACCGACGGCGAGGCGATGGCGAGTTCCGTAAGGCTTTTCCTTACAAGAGCTTCGATTATAGGTAAATCTTCCTATTCACTACATGCCTCCATGGTGCGAACCTTAACCGTCGATTTAGGCTTCGCCGTCCACGTTTCCAATTGAGTGTTAAGAAACAGTGCATGGGAGTATGCAACGGCCTATCAGGACCTGGTTGCACAATTTCGGTTTGCAGTACTCGCGAGGAGCGACAAATAACAAGGTGTAAAGCTTTGGGTTCTCGCCTCGAATACCCGGCCGGATACCGTCAGCACGCCCTACTTTTTCCGCTATAATCCCGGAAATCCCAGCCCCTTCCATCATGGAATGGCCCCGGCGGGGTATCGGCGGCTTACACTGGTTTCCTTCACTCAATCACTTACGGAGAGCACTCAATGGCAACGTCTATAAACCAAAATACGACCAGCTTGGGTTCGATCATTTCCCAGCACCGGGATAGCATCCTCAGCGGATGGATGCGCGGCATGTCAGGCACCACCCGCCGCAGCGATTTGATGAAAGACTCGGAGCTGCAATCGCAGTGCAACCAGTTTTTAGGGCTTTTAGCGCAGGCGACTTCGCAAAGCGGAAATGTCCAATCTTCGGTCTATGACTCTCTTCGAGACATGCTGTCGGAAGCTTCCAGGACTCGCGCCCTGCAGGGCTTCACTGCCCGAGATACTGCCACGTTCGTGATGTCGATTAAACAACCCCTATTTACCGCCATTCGCGAATCCTTAGGTAAGGATGCATCCGCTATGGCCGATGAAATGTGGACCACCACCGAGTTGATCGATAGCCTTGGCCTCTTCACGACGGAAGCCTACCTGAAGACTCGCGAAGAAACGATCCGCCGCCAACAGGAGGAAATGCTGGAACTCTCTACTCCCGTGGTGAAGCTCTGGGAGGGCATCCTCGCCCTGCCGCTCATCGGGACACTCGACAGCGCCCGCACTCAAGTTGTCATGGAGTCTCTGCTAGAGGCAATCGTTCAGTCGAACTCAAAGGTTGCGATCATCGATATCACCGGAGTTCCTACAGTTGACACTGTCGTTGCTCAGCACCTGCTGAAGACGGTTACAGCCGCCCGTTTGATGGGCGCTGATTGCATCATCAGCGGTGTTCGTCCGCAGATCGCGCAAACAATCGTTCATCTGGGAATCAATCTGCTGGATGTCACCACGAAAGCCACTTTGTCGGATGCCTTCGCAGTAGCGCTTCAGCGGTCTGGTTTCAAGTTCATCCGGCAGCAGAAGGAATCACGACAAGAAGAAAGAGAAAGGTAGGAATCGCGTGGAGAAGATTCCAATACTGCGGATGGGGGAATTCTTGCTCGTAACCATCCAGGTCGATATGCACGACCGGCTTGCACTGACCCTGCAGGATGATCTGACAAATCGTATCAGCGAAACTGGAGCAAAGGGAGTTTTGATCGACATTTCGAGCCTTGAGATTGTCGACTCTTTTATTGGACGGATGCTCGGGAATATCGCATCCATGTCTCGCGTGCTGGATGCCGAAACTGTTGTGGTCGGAATGCAGCCTGCCGTTGCTATCACTCTCGTCGAACTTGGCATGTCACTGCCAGGAGTTCGTACAGCCCTGAACGTCGACGCAGGCATGGAGTTACTCCGCGACTCCATCGATGGTTACAAGGAAACTCTATATGGCAGTCGTTTCCACTGAAACCATGCCGGTGGTTTCCGAAGCGGACGTCGTTGCCGTGCGCCGGCGTGTGCGCGAAACCACGTCCAAACTCGGCTTCACCCTGGTCGATCAGACTAAGTTCGTTACCGCCGCAAGCGAACTCGCTCGCAACACTCTGATTCACGGTAAGGGTGGCGAGATGGAATTGGTGACTCTCAACGGCCCTCGTCTCGGAATTCGACTTGTCTTCCAGGACAAGGGACCCGGCATTCCTGACATCGACCTTGCCTTGCGCGATGGCTTCACCACCGGCTCCGGCCTTGGACTTGGTTTGGGCGGAGCCAAACGGTTGGTAAATGAATTTGAATGCGTGTCTCGTCCGGGCGAAGGCACCAAAATTTCAATCACTCGGTGGAAGTAGAGACAATACATTGGCCCAATCGAGAAAGGACATTTCCGATCAGTCACATGCGGGTGATGTTCGCCGCGCGATCGTGGCCTCCGCTCAAAAGATCGGAATGGACGAGACTGATTGCGGGAAAGTTGCCATCGCTGTCACAGAAATGGCTACGAACCTGGTGAAACACGCCAGCCCTGGCAGGATGCTTTGGGAGATCGTCGAACATCATGGAAAGTGTGGCTTGCGGATTATCTCTCTGGACCGGGGTCCTGGCATCTCAGACATTTCGTCCGCCCTGCGCGATGGTTACTCCACATCGGGCACGGCGGGCAACGGCCTTGGTGCCGTACGGCGCCTCGCTACCAGGTTTGATCTTTACTCACAATCAGGTCGAGGCACTTGTGTGTTCGCCGAGTTCTGGCCTCAAGGCAAACTTCCAAACGCCAATTCGTTTTTGCTCGGAGTAATCTCGCAGGCAATACGAGGTGAAACCGAGTGCGGTGATGGCTGGGGAACGAAACCCACGCCAGACGCCTCATTGTTTATGGTTGTCGACGGCCTCGGGCACGGCGTTCTTGCAGCCGAAGCAGCTCGCGAAGCGGAAAGAGTTTTGAACAAATCGCATGCGACTTCGGCAGCCACGATTCTGCGCGACTGCCATGATGCATTGAAAAAAACACGGGGTGCTGCAGGCGCAATCGCGGCTGTCTCGAAAGAAAAAGGCGTACTCGTCTTTGCTGGCATCGGCAATATCTCGTGCACGGTCCTTGATTCGCAAAGCCGGCGAGGCATCGCGAGTCACAACGGAACGCTCGGGCATCAGATGCAGAAGATCCAGGAATTCACCGTTCCTTGGAAGCCTGACAGCATCCTGATCATGCACTCCGATGGATTGGGAACCAAGTGGGACTTAAGTCAGTATCCCGGCTTGACTCAGAGGCACCCCAGCGTAATCGCCGCGATTCTTTATCGAGATTTTGAGCGCGAACGCGATGACGTGACCGTATTAGCTGCAAAGAATTTTGAGTAGGTGTCATGGTCACTTTGAATCTGTTGCGAATGGAAATCCGGCGAGAGCATGATGTCGTGCTCGTCCGCCAGCGCGCACGCCAGATCGCCGCCGCGCTCAAATTCGACTCACAAGTACAGACCCGGATCGCGACGGCACTATCCGAAATCGCGCGTAACGCATTTGAATATGCTGGCGGTGGCATCGTGGAGTTTCACCTCGATACCGGCCCGAATGCGGCCGCGCTGAGGATCATCGTCAGCGACAAGGGACAAGGAATCGAAAAAATCGTCGAGATTCTCGACGGCAAATATGTTTCTCCGACAGGCATGGGCTTGGGCTTGATTGGAGCGCGCCGTTTGATGGATACCTTCGCAGTCGACACGACTTCGAACGGAACAAAAGTCACAATCGGCAAAAATCTTCTCCCTCGTTTTACTGGCCTCTCAAAAAAAGAACTGGATGAACTGCTGTCCGGTATCGAGCTTCAGGTTCCGCAGAATGCTTACGACGAACTGCAACAGCAAAATCAGGAATTGCTGAGAACTTTGGATGAGCTACGAGACCGGCAGCAGGAATTAGCGCAACTGAACCGTGAGTTGGATGAGACCAATCGCGGAGTGGTCGCGCTCTATGCTGAACTGGACGATCGGGCCGATTTCCTGCAGAGAGCCTCCGAACTCAAGAGCCATTTCCTCTCGAATATGAGTCATGAGTTCCGGACTCCCTTGAATTCCATCTCTGCCTTGAGTCAGATCCTTCTCGATCGTCTCGACGGAGAACTCACAGAGGAACAAGAGAAACAAGTCCGGTTCATCAAAAGCTCTGCTCAGGATCTCACCGACTTGGTGAACGACCTTCTCGATCTCGCGAAGGTTGAGGCCGGAAAAGTCACGATCCGTCCCAGTAACTTCGACGTGAACACGCTTTTCGCCGCCCTCCGAGGCATGTTGCGCCCCTTGCTCACCCAGAATTCGTCTGTAAAGCTGGTGTTCGACGATCCCAGCGAAACGATCCAGATTTTCAGCGATGAGGGAAAGGTTTCGCAAATTCTCAGAAACTTCATCTCGAATGCGCTGAAATTTACCGAGCGTGGCGAAGTAAAAGTGAGCGTCTCGCGCCACCCGGAGAACGCCGTTACTTTCGCCGTATCGGATACCGGCATCGGCATTGCCAAGGAAAATCAAGACCGCATCTTCCAGGAGTGGACACAGATTGACGGCAAGCTGCAGAAAGTGGCGAAGGGGTCAGGACTTGGTCTTCCTCTCTCTCGAAAGCTTGCGCAATTGCTCGGCGGCGATGTTCACGTGACCAGTGAGATCGGCGTGGGTTCCACCTTCACCGCCGTAATCCCGATCACGTTCCGCGGACAGACTGAAGTTGTATACGCTCCCGAGGTTAAGCGTGAACTGGATGCAGACAGAATCCCGGTTCTCGTGGTCGAAGATAATCGCGAAGCTCTTTTCATCTACGAAAAATACCTGAATGGCAGTGGATTCCAGGTCATACCCGCGAGCAATATCTCTGAGGCCCGCGCGGCATTGCATTCCTTCCGGCCGCGCGCTATTGTCCTCGACGTCCTGTTGCAGGGCGAGCACTCATGGGATTTCTTGCACGACATCAAGCAGGATCCGGCAACCAATGCGATTCCCGTTTACGTGGTTACAGTTGTCGATAACCGCGACAAGGCGCTCTCGCTCGGGGCGGATGGCTTCCACTCCAAGCCTCTCGATAGGATCTGGCTACTCAATCAGCTCGAAGCGCTGACAATGCCGAACTCGAAACCGCGAGTTCTGATCATTGATGACGATGTCACGTCGCGATACCTGGTTAAGAATTTGCTGGCTGATAGCGAATGCGAAGTGCTTGAGGCAAGCGGGGGCGGTGATGGATTGCGCTTGATCCGTGAGTACAACCCCACCTTAGTTGTGCTTGATTTGACCATGGCCGATATGACGGGGTTCGATGTGCTGGCAACGCTTCGGCAGGATGAGGCAACAAATGCACTGCCGGTCATTATCTACACGTCAAAATCGCTTGAGGGCGAAGATCATTCTCTTTTGCGTAGCGCAATCGATGTCATACCGAAAAGCATTATGGGGTCACGCGAGCTCGCGGCTTCTAGATTCTCTCAAGCCTTTCAAAAAGCAGGGTTAAAATACGTGGCCCGTGCCAGCAATCAGCCGGTTGCCTCGGAATAGGACTCGATGCCGGAAGACTCTACATTAAGAATCCTGTCAGTCGACGACAATGATGCCATTCGATATTCCTTCGCGCGCTATCTCCGCGATGGGGGTTACGAGGTAATCGAGGCGCGCACCGGAACCGAAGCGCTGGAACTCGCCCGCAGCAATCCTGCTCTCATCACGCTCGACATCCACTTGCCCGACATGGATGGATACGAAATCTGCCGACGCCTCAAAGATGATCCGGCAACCCGCGATATTCCGATACTTCATATCTCCGCTTCCTTCGTCGAAGCTGGAGACCGCGTGCGCGGTCTTGAGGGCGGTGCCGACGCCTACCTTTCAGAACCAGTCGACCGGCTTGAACTACTCGCTACAGTCAAGGCGCTGTTACGCATGCGTCAGGCGCAGAGAGAGGCCAGACGCCAGGCCGCCGAAGCCGAAGCGGCTCGCGAAGAGCTGAAGCGAATCAACCAGACTTTGGAGAGCCGGGTTCATCAGCGCACCGCCGAGCTTGAGCGCCAGCGCCTCGAGGTTCAGGATCTTTCCAGTCAGTTGCTCCAGGCCCAGGACGAGGAACGTCGCAGGATTTCTCGGGAGCTTCACGACAGCACCGGCCAGCTGCTCGTGGCCCTCACGATGAATCTTGCCCGCCTCAAATCGGAGCACGTTCTCAACCCCGCCGCCGACGCCGTGATCGACGATACCTCGTCAGTGGTGGATGAAATGAGCCGCCAGATTCGGACCATGTCTTATCTGCTCCATCCCCCGTTGCTCGATGAAGCGGGCCTGTCGTCGGCGGTGAAATGGTACATCGAAGGTTTCTCGAACCGCAGTTCCGTGGACGTCACGCTCGAACTACCTGCGGACCTTGGTCGATTGCCTCAGGAGTTAGAAATCACGATGTTCCGCCTGATTCAGGAATCCCTCACCAACATCCACCGACACTCTGGAAGCAAAACCGCGCTGATTCGTGTCCGCCGCAATGCCGATCAAGTTTTGCTTGAGATTGTCGATGCCGGATCAGGCTTGGCGTCTACCCGTTTAACGGATCAGAATGCACGTCGCGGTGTCGGCATCCTCGGAATGAAAGAACGCGTGCGCCGGTTCGGCGGCACGCTCGATATCTCATCCACCGCTGCAGGAACGACGGTCGCCGCAAGCTTGCCCGTCACGTCGAAAGCAGCCTGATCGGGGTCCCGGTCCAACTCTTTATCTCTTCACCCGCACCTGCACCCGCGTTCCCTCTGGAAGGTCACCCTTCAACTCGATCTTCCCATCCCGCACGATCCCCTCAAATTCCTGTTGAGCAGATGGTTGAAGCGGCGGCACAGCAGTCGCTGACGCAACCCTTCTCCCCATGCCCTTATCCATCGCGTCATTTGCCAGTCGATCGGCTTCCTGGTTGTGCTCGCGTAGCGCGTGCCCGATCGAAAACCACTCTAGTTGAGCGATCAATTCTTTGGCGCGTCCGTGAAGATCCTGCAGCGTGGCATTCTTCACCTTATAAATGCCCTTGATCTGCCGCACCAGCAGTTCCGAATCGCTGATAAGTTTCAGCGCTTTCGGTCCATGTTTGATTGCATATTCCAGCGCAGCGATCAGTCCCTGGTACTCCGCAAAATTATTCGTCTGATGTCCAAGATATTCACTCAATGCCGCAACTTTGCGGCCCGTTTCATCCTTAATCACGACGCCGTATCCGGCCGGCCCCGGATTTCCCCGCGCTCCCCCATCGCTATGCGCAATCAGATAATGCTCAGGCGGATTCTCCCTCGATTCGGAAGAGTGCTTGGCGCTGCTGTGAGCCGAGAAGCGGTCAAATGAGTTGGAAGGCATAGCCGAGTTTAACAAGCGGATGTACTAACTCGAAAATCCACGAGGGATTTGCCCCTTCCACCGTTGCCCGATCAAACAAGGCGATAAACTACTTACCCAATCTCTGGTGGATATCGAAACAATGACAAAAGCGGTCAAGATCGTTGGAGCAGGCCTCGCTGGATCAGAAGCAGCCTGGCAATGTGCTCGTCGTGGCTTAAGCGTCGACCTTTATGAGATGCGTCCCGTGCGCTCAACCCCGGCTCATCAGTCCTCCGACTTTGCTGAACTGGTCTGTTCGAACTCTCTCAAGTCCGACAGCGAGAACACCGCTCCCTGGCTTTTGAAGGAAGAGATGCGCCGCGCGGGATCCTTGCTGCTGCAGATTGCGCGCGAATGCTCCGTTCCAGCCGGCCACGCTCTCGCCGTCGATCGCGTCACCTTCGCAGCTCGCGTGACCGAAACAATCTCACGCGAATCAAACATTACGATTCATCGCGAAGAAGTCAGCACGATCGATGAAGCTGGCGAAATCACGATCATCGCCACCGGTCCGCTGACTTCCGACGCTCTCGCCGCAGAGATCGCCCGCTTGAGCGAAGCGCCCGATCCCGCAAACAAAAATTCCGGTCCCCTCAGTCCCCACCTCTATTTCTACGACTCGATCAGTCCGATCGTAGAGGCCGATTCCATCGATATGTCCCGCGTCTACATGGCTGCCCGTTACGACAAGGGTTCCGCGGATTACATCAACTGCCCAATGACCGAGCCCGAGTACGCTCAGTTCTACGCCGCGCTCGTCGCCGCGCAATCAGTCGAAGAGAAAGATTGGGAGAAACTGAACTACTTCGAAAGCTGTCTCCCCATCGAAGAGATTGCCCGGCGTGGCCGCGACACATTGCGTTTCGGTCCCATGAAGCCCGTAGGACTCAGAGATCCCCGCACCGGCAAAATGCCTTACGCGATCGTGCAATTACGTCAGGAAAATCAGCGGGCGGACTCCTTCAACATCGTGGGATTTCAGAATCACCTGAGATTCGGAGAGCAGGCTCGCGTACTGCGTCTCATCCCGGGCCTCGAGAATGCCCGATTCCTGCGCTACGGTCAGATCCATCGCAACACCTACATCAACGCCCCCGCGCTCTTATCCGAAACGTTGCAGATGAAGCACCATCCGAACGTATTCTTCGCCGGACAAATTTGCGGCGTCGAAGGCTACGTTGAGTCGATTGCCACCGGACTGCTGGCTGGCATGCATGCCGCCTCGTTGGCGCAAGACTTCCCGCTGCATCCGGTTCCGCGCCCATCCGCATTCGGCTCGCTCACTCATTATGTGACCCGGTCCGACGCGAAAAATTTCCAGCCCGCAAACATCACCTTCGATCTGCTCCCTCCCCTGGACCACAAGGTCCGCGACCGCAAAGAGCGTCATCGCCTGCAGTGCGAGTTGGCCTTGCACAAGTTTCATGAATGGTTGCAGGATGCCGTCTCGCTCCACCCCGCTACTCAATAGCATTTTGCTGCAACAAATTTGGTCCCCATTGCGTATCTACCCTCAGGACATAGGGGTTACCTTCTCCGCGCATCCCCGTCCAAACCTCTGTCATGACGTTGAAAGACTTGATTTTCGACGTACTTCGTACGCTTTGGGCTCACAAACTGCGCGCCTTTCTGACCATGTTTGGCATCGCCTGGGGCATCGTCTCCATCGTGCTGATGGTCGCAGCCGGTGAGGGCCTTCGCAAAGGACAGGAAGAGCAGGCCCGAAATCTCGGTAAAGACGTCATGATCGTCTTTCACGGACGCACCAGTCTCCAGGCCGGTGGAACTCACGCCGGACGCGTCATCCACTGGGATGCTGAGGATGTCCCCGTCGTGCAAGCCGAGTCTCCGGATTGTGAGCACGCCATTCCAGAACTCGAACAAGACACCGTTCGAACCCACTCGAACTTCAACAATGCTGCGCCTCACCGTGACCGGATCCTATCCTCCATTTGCCTACATCCGAAGTCTCGATGTCGGCGCCGGGCGTTTCTACGACTGGGATGATATGCGCGAGGCTCGCCGTGTTGCTTTCCTCGGCTCCGATGCGGCCAAGCAGCTGTTTCCCGGACGCAATCCTGTCGGCGACACCGTCTACCTGAATGACTTTCCCTACACGGTAATCGGTGTGATGGCGAAGAAGAAGCAGGACTCCAGCTATGACGGCTGGGATGTGAACAAAGTTTTTCTTCCCTTCGCCGCGATGCGCCGTGATTTTCCTGACAAGCCTCCTGGAACCAGTTCGACCTTCGATCAACTGCTGGTCACACCTCGCTCTGTGGGACAACATGAAGCCTGCAAACACGAAGTGCGTGCTGCTCTTGCCCGTATGCATCGCTACGATCCCAACGACAAAGAGGCTTGTCCGATCTGGGATACCGTGCAGGAGGCTCAAGCCTTCAAGACCATGACGGATGGAATGAAGTTTTTCCTCGGTGCCGTCGGAATTGTCACTCTCGTGCTGGGTGGCATTGGAGTCATGAATGTCATGCTCGTTGCCGTTCGCGAGCGCACGCGCGAGATCGGAGTGCGCAAGGCCATCGGAGCTCCTGCAGGAACCATCCTTCGTCAGTTCTTCTTTGAGGCCCTGATCATTGCGTTGCTGAGTGGGGCAATCGGCCTTGGCGTCGCTTTCGGATTTTGCGCGTTGGTCAACATGCTGCCCATGCCTGACTTTTTCGCCGGACTCATTCCGAGTTGGAGTTCAGGCTTCATTGCCGCAGGTTTACTCGGAGCGATTGCAGTCGGTGCGGCTCTCTATCCCGCACGCCGCGCCGCTTCCATTGATCCGATCGAGGCGTTGCGCTACGAGGCTGGAGGATGAACGCGTAGTAAGCGATTAGTTTCCTTCGTGTAACTTGGCGTCCTTTGTGGTGAAGAGACTTCGTTCGAATGTTATTCGAAATCATTCTCGAAGCATGGGTGGCTCTTAAGCGGAACCTGACCCGCAGCTTCCTCACGATGCTCGGAATCGTCTGGGGAATCGCCACCGTAACTCTTCTTATCGCCTACGGCAGCAGCTTCCGCGGTGTCTTGGTCCACGGCTTCGATGCATTCGGAAAGAGCGTCGTCATCTGCTGGCCTCAGCAGACCAGCGAACAGCCGGGCGGACAACGTGCGGGCAAGAAAGTTGTGCTTGAACAAGCAGATCTCGACATGGTCAAGGCTACCGCCCCGCTTGTGAAGCACGCTTGTCTCGAAACCGTCCGCCGCCCCGGAATTGCTTATGGCGATCGCCTCGTCGGCACAGCGCCGGTGCGCGGAGTATGTCCCGAATATGGCGAGATGCGCAACGAAGTACCTCTGGAAGGCCGGTGGATCAACGCGGAAGATGAGATGGAACGCCGTCGAGTCATCTTCCTCGGCGGACGTCTGAAAGAAGAGCTCTTCAGCGGACGCCCCGCCGTTGGTGAGACGGTGCTGGTTTCCGGCGTGCGCTTCACCGTCATCGGCGTGATGGCCCGCAAGATTCAGCTCAGTAACTACTTCTCGAGCGATGACCAGTCGTCATGGATCCCCTACTCAGCCGCCGGGGATTTGTGGAATACGCGCTATGCGGCGGTGATGGTTTTTGAGCCGATCGCTCCCCAATACGAAAAGAAAGCGATGGCACAGGTTCTCGCCGCGGTAGCAACGCGGCAGAACTTCTCGCCGACCGATCCGAAAGCATTCCAAATGTTCGGGCGCGATGAATTCCGTCCTGTCATCGATGCCCTCACCATTGGATTGCAGGTGCTCCTGACGTTCATCGGCACACTCACGCTCGGCATCGGTGGTGTCGGGGTGATGAACATCATGCTCGTCTCCGTGGACGAGCGCATTCGCGAGATCGGTCTACGGCGCGCGCTCGGCGCGCGCAAGCGCCACATCAAGCTTCAGTTTCTTGCCGAGACTCTGCTGATCATGATTCTGGGAGGCGCAATCGGCGTGGCGCTTTCTTTCTTCATCGCGTGGGCTGTCGGAACGCTTCCGCTGATGGGTCCGCTGTTCGAAGACGAGTCCGGCCAAGCCGATATTCACCTTCGCATCTCGATGGTGACCGTCCTGCTTTCCTCCGCAGTCCTGCTGATCGTCGGAGTAATCAGCGGCATGGTCCCCGCAATGCGCGCCTCCAAACTGGATCCTGTAGAAGCCCTCCGTTACGAATAGCATCGCCCGGCGCTGCAGCGGACCGTTTCGAATTAGGGAATTGCACCATCGTCCCGCTCCGAATCACGCCATGGCTCTATGGCGGATTCGTATCAGGGCATGGCTTTAGCCATGCCGGAAACCACAAATAGATTTGCCCCTTATCTCGATTCGCAGTACCTTTTTGCTGAGGGCTAGAAGCCACCTTGCCAATTTCTGCGGTCGATACGATCACTCTTGCGTTTGGCCACACGAAACGACAACTCATCCAACCGTTCCGTTTCAGCCAATGGACACGCCTCGCCATCGTCGGCCTTCTCGCCGGCGAAATGGGATCAGGCGGCGGAGTCAACTTTCCGTCTGGATTCAACATTCCGCACCAAGGCGGCGGCTCGTCCCGCCACCTCGTGGCTCAGGGATTGCCCCACCTCGATCCCGTCCTGCTAGCAGCGCTGATCGGCGTTGTCGCCGTGACTGGCTTCATCTTCGTGGTCGTGATGCTCTACGTCAGCAGCGTCATGCGGTTCGTTCTCTTCGATAGCGTCTTAGCGAAGGAATGCAAAATTCGCCGAAGCTGGACCGCTCGGCAAAGTCCGGGCTGGAAATATTTCCTCTGGCACGTGGGATACCTGCTTGTCACGATCGTGGCCTCTGTCATCCTCCTGGGGATACCTGCGGCTCTCGCATTTGCCATGGGCTGGTTCAACCAGCCGCGCCAGCATTTGGCCCCGCTCATTCTTCTTGGTCTTTTTACATTCGCAGTCTTCTTCTTGTTCGTCATCGCTTCCGCCTTGGTGCAAGTGCTGACGAAGGATTTCGTTGTGCCGCAAATGGCTCTCGAAAGTATCGGCGCAGTCGAAGGCTGGCGGAGATTATGGATAATGATGAATGCCGAGAAGAGCGCCTACGCCATCTACATCGGGATGAAGATTGTTCTCGCCATCGGCGCGGGAATCGTCATCGGGATCGCCACGATCCTGTTGGGTCTGATCCTTGCAGTTCCAGCAATCGTGGTGGCAGTGGTCACAGTGATGACCGGAAAGAGTGCAGGGCTCGAGTGGAATGTCTTCACGATCACTGCCGCGGTAGTAGCAGGCTGCGTGTTGTTCGCCATCTTCTTCTATATCATCGCGCTGATCTCGGTTCCCGCGATCGTATTTTTCCCTGCCTACTCCATCTATTTCTTCGCCCCTCGTTATCGGCCTCTAAGCCTGGTCCTATATCCGCCACCAGGTGATTCGGCACTCGCTACTTCAAATCTCTGGCCGCCACCGAATATTCCTCCCGCACCACAGCCAGCATAGGACGTAGGGCAGCATTTTCCTGGCCGACTTTTCATCGACTTTGTGGCTTTGAAGTTCTTGATTGCCTCGACAGAGCAGGGTAGGCCGCCCACCCTAGGCGCCTTTCTGGGTGGAACCTGAACAGCGATCACAATCACCTGTGACGTCTGACCTTGTCATCCACAGCTCAAAAGCCCGATGATAACTCCGCCGCGCGGACCGGCCGAAATCGAGCCTGCAAAGCGTAACTCCTTGTCGCTCAAGATTTTGCCCGTAAACTGCTGAGGGCCATAGATTACTTGTCAGTTTGCCGCTAAGTCTCTGATTCCAGAGATCAGAGGGGGAGGGGGGTGGGAGAGCACTAAAAGGTAAACTCCGTGCCAAAACGGGAAAGTCAGGTAATTCGATCAAGTTGTCAGAAAATTAATTCCCCGCTGTACAACGACCCAAATACACAAGCATGAAAATCAAGATTGCCTGGATCGGAAAGACAAAGACCAAAGCGGTTGACGTCCTGACAGACGACTACCTCGAGCGCATCTCACGCTACGTTCCTGCTGAAGGCGTCGTCCTTCGTTCGCAGCACGAGATACTTCCGAGGTTCGGCGCGTCTGCGAAAAACGGCAAATGCACGCTGGTTCTGATGGATTCCCAAGGGAAGGAATTTTCGTCGCAGGCGTTTGCCCAGTTCCTGCAGAATTATCAGGACCGCAATCCGCTCCCGCTGGTGTTTGCGATCGGCGGAGCGGATGGCTTCGACGCAACGATCAAAGCCAAAGCCGAGCACGTGATCTCACTCGGCAAGATGACTCTTCCCCACGAACTCGCCCGCATCGTCCTGCTCGAGCAGATCTATAGAGCCTTCACGATCATTAAAGGACATCCTTATCACACGGGACACTGAACATCTCTTCCGCGCTACTTCCCCGAGATCACAATCTTGAGAATTTCAACCGCTAGATCGCGCGGCCCAACGTCCTCCATATTCGCAAGCACCACGACTCCCGCACGTTGCTTCGGAGCAATCACGAAAGCAGTGCTCGTTCCCTGCTGTCCGCCAGTGTGACCAACCGTAGCAATGCCGTTTTCCTCGCCGTTGCCCCAGCCAAGTCCGTACTCGTCTTTCGCGCCATCGAGCGGTTTGAGTGGAGTCCACATCAGCTCGCGGGTCGAAGGCTTGATCAGCTTGTCGTCCAGAATAGCAATTTCGAATCGCGCCATATCTTCAGCTGACGAGAGCCATCCTCCGCCGGGAATCTTGTAGGTCGCGTCCAGAAAGTCCGCGTTCTCCACGGATCCGGTTTTCGTCTTCTGATAAAAGCGTGTGCGATACGGAATGATCGCAAAGCGGTTGTCGACGACCGTGTGTTCCATTCCCGCTGGCGTGAAGACATTCCGCTGCATGAAGTCGGTGTACTTGCTTTTGGACGCGCCTTCGATCACGCAACCCACAACTGTGTAGCCCTGTGTCGAGTAGTGAAATTGCCTCCCAGGTTCCGAGAGCAACGGATCATTCTTGAAGAAATCCAGGCCTGCCTGAATCGGATTGTCAAAATGTTTGGTGTTTCCTAACTCCGGATCGTCCTGCGAGCTTGACTTGTAGTGCCGAATTCCTGCGAGGTGCCCCATCACTTCGCGCGTGGTGATCGGTTTTGACTTCTCGGGAAATGCTGGACAATACTTCTGAACCGGAGCATCCAGATCAAGCTGCCCGCGCTCGACAAGTTCCATTGCACCAGTAGCTGTGAGAGGTTTCGAGATCGAAGCCAATCGGAACAGAGTGTGCTCAGTAGCAGGCGAATTATTCTCGACGTCCGCGAAGCCGAATCCGCTCGCCCACGTCATCTTTCCGTCCTCGACCACCGAGACAGAAAGTCCAGGCACATGAGTCGTGGCCATGAATTTCGCCACCGCAGCCTCGATCTGTGTGCGCTTCTCGTTGGATAGTGCGTTGCTTTGAGCACTGGCCCAGCGAGGCGCGAGAACAAAACACGCCAGCAACACAATAGACACAGGAATTCGGCGGAACGTTCTGGACGAGAACATCGTGACCCCCAACAAAGGGTCTCATTGTAGCAAGTGGAATGAAGTGAAGATTGCGAGGCGAGCCGATGATTCGCGTCTACTGCGTCACTGTCGCCTGATAACTCACTGCTTGCCAGTGACCTGAGCGCCGAACCCACACACGGGTGTAACGATAAGGACCGCTGAAGTCCTCGCCCAATTGATGTCCCTTCACATCGGCGCGAGCAGTCACGACTGCGGTGTCTCCATAGAGACGAACGACCATGTCGCTCACATCGATCGTATCGTAACGAAGCTGGCCGCTTCGGCGCGCCGACATTGCTTCCTTCTTCGTCGTCACCTGCCCGAGCGGGGTGATCGCGACGTAGTCATCCGCTAACGTCCGCTGCGGAAATTCCGCGTCGCGGCGAAGACTAGCTTCCTTCGCCTGGCGCTCCATTTCGATAACTTCACGAATCGTGTCCTGATCTCCGGCGTCGATCGACGCCGTCCTCGGTCGCACCGATACGCGCTGCGCTGCAAAGGCGGGAACAGACGCGAGCACGCATGACAGTAACACTGCACATTTGTTGCCTAGCATGAGACCTCCGCATTTCGCGAGGGGACAGAGATCCGCCTGACCGACACTACGCAAAATTGGATGCTTGAGTTCCGTGGAAAAATTCGCAAATCGTAAAGATTTCTTTTCATGCCGGTAACCGATGAGACCCCGCTGGATAGAAACGCTTCGCTGAAGTGAAGACTGAACTCGAGGGCATTCCATTAACAATTAAATTGAAAAATAAGCGATGCTCCGCTTGGCACTCCCTCGGAATGATGCCCCATTTTGGCCGGTGCTTGATGTACGAAGTGCAACTGCCCTTCCACGATCGCTCCGTCGCAAACCGTTGATAATGCAAACCCGAGAGGCTGTTACATGTTTGTGTCGCTTGTCCACCGTGGGACGAGTTGTCCACTACCGGACACGAACTTCGCCGTCAATGGGACGGCTGTCAACGACGGCGAAGTCCCTCATTCTAGTAGAATCAATCCTCCGGCAAAGCATGAGTGACATACGTCGCGGTCTCATCATCGTAAACACTGGCCCTGGTAAGGGTAAGACGACGGCCGCAATGGGAACCGCCCTACGTGCAGTTGGTCAGGGCATGCGCGTCCTGATGCTGCAGTTCCTCAAAGGCTCATGGCACTATGGCGAGCTTGATGCGGTTCAAGCCTTCGGCGACAAGTTCGTTATGAGGCAGATGGGCCGCGGATTCGTTAAGGTCGGTGCAGAAAAACCTGACCCTGACGATGTTCGCATGGTGGAAGAGGCGTGGAACGATTCCGAGAAGGCGATTCAATCCGGCGAATGGGATCTTGTCGTCCTCGACGAGATCAACTATGCGATCAGTTATGGCATGCTCGATCCGGCGAAAGTTGTTGAGTGCCTGAAAAAGAAGCCGGAGATGGTGCATGTGATCTTGACGGGCAGGAACGCGCACTCCACAATTGTCGAGGTCGCCGATACCGTTACGGAGATGCGCCAGGTCAAGCATGCGTACGAAAAAGGCGTCATGGCGCAAAGAGGCATAGAGTACTGACTGAAACCGTTTGAATGCGACAATTGGTACTCACATTTTAGATTCTTTGACTATCTATGGCTTGGTTTAAACGCGAATCCGGAGAACTCGACACTTCAGGCGAGAAGAAGGTCCGCACTGAAGGGCTATGGGTGAAGTGCGAGGGCTGCCGTCAGATCATCTGGAAAAAAGATCTGGAAGAGAATCTGAACGTGTGCCCCAAGTGCGACAAGCACTTTCGTATCGATGCACGCTCTCGTTTGGCCCAACTTCTGGATGACAATCAATACGAGGTGTTCGACTCCGATATTTCGTCCACCGATCCGCTGAAGTTTGTTGATCTCAAGCCTTATTCCTCAAGGCTCAAGCAAGCGCAGCAGGATACCGGCCTTTCAGATGCAATCATCAACGCGCACGGCAAGCTGATGGGTCGTCCCGTAATCGCCAGTGTGATGGAGTACTCCTTCATCGGAGGAAGCATGGGGGCGGCGGTGGGGGAGGGAATCACGCGTGCCATTGAGCGCGCGGCGGACACAAAGACTCCGTTGATTATTGTTTCCGCCTCAGGCGGGGCGCGAATGATGGAAGGCGTCATCAGCCTGATGCAGCTGGCAAAGATATCGGCGGCGCTTGCGAAACTGGACAAGACGAAAGTTCCCTATATATCGCTTTTGACCGACCCCACGACTGGAGGCGTGACTGCCTCGTTCGCGATGCTGGGCGACTTGAACATTGCTGAACCGGGCGCGCTGATTGGCTTCGCGGGTCCGAGGGTGATTGAACAGACCATTCGGCAGAAGCTTCCGCCCGGGTTCCAGCGCAGTGAATTTCTGCTGGAGCACGGGATGCTTGATGCCGTGGTGCCGCGCAAGCAATTGAAGCCGTACATCTCCAGGTCGCTTGATTTCATGGCGGCGTAAACGGGCCACTTCAGGCCGCGCCGGAACGATTTGAAGTGCGCCCCCAACCTGCTCAGACAACACTGCTGAAATCTGATTGGATGGATTGCTGGCAATGTCGTACGAATCTGCGGTAGCCAACATGTTCGCCCTCGGACACGAACTGGCGAATACGCCTTCGAACAAGTTCGATCTGGGACACATGCGGGTATTGCTGGCAGCCGTGAACCATCCAGAGCGAAGTTTTCCGAGCGTCCTGATTGCGGGAACGAATGGCAAGGGTTCTACCGCCGCGACGTTAGCTTCGATTCTGAAGGCCTCCGGTCTCAAGACGGGTCTGTACACCTCGCCGCATCTGGTGCGCATCAACGAGAGAATCCGAATTAACGGAGAAGCGGTGAGTGATGCCGACTTTGCGGCTCTTCATGGCGACCTCGATCGAGTCGCCGTGCGTTTGGTCGAAGGACAAAGTCTGCCATGGCATCCGAGCTTCTTCGAAATGATGACGGCGATTGCTTTCGCCTACTTCGCGCGTGAGAAGGTGGACATCGCAGTGCTCGAAGTAGGCATGGGAGGCCGACTGGACGCCACCAACGTCGTCGAACCCCTCATCAGCGTCATCACCGACATTTCGCTTGATCACCAGAAGTTTCTGGGAAACACAGTTAAGGAGATCGCGAAAGAGAAAGCCGGGATCATCCGTCCGGGCGGCGTTGTGGTAACGCTTCCCCAACAGCCAGAGGCTAACGACGTTATCGGAAACACAATTCTCGACGTGAATGCGACTGGCATCAGTGCAGTTCCGTACGTACCTCCAGTGTCACCGGCCAGCCCGCAGTACCTCACGTCGCCTGAGCACAAGGGAAACGGCACAGAGAAGAACCCGCGGAGTATGTATAGCTATCCATTGCAGGTGATGGGCAAACAGATTTTGGTAGAGACGCCGCTGATCGGCCGTCATCAGCTGCGAAACGTTGCGCTGGCCATCGCGGCTGCTGAACAATTGGAGAAGAAGGGTTTCGCAGGCATCACTCCGGACACGATTGAGATGGGAATTCGCGCGACGCGTTGGCCCGGCCGCTTCCAGATCGAATCTGCCCGTAGCGGCCGTCCCGAGGTCATCCTGGATGTGGCCCATAATCCAGCGGGAGCATGGGCGCTCCGCGCGGCCTTGTCGGAGCGTTATGAGGATAGTCCTGTCATTTTTGTTTTCGGAGCGATGCGCGATAAAGCGATTGCGGAGATGACGGAAATATTGTTTCCCCTTGCGTCCGGTGTGGTTGCCACGCAGGCAGAAAATCCCAGATCCGCGACGCCGGAGGAAATCGGTCAAGCGGCAGCGCGCACCGGTGGCGAAATTGAAATCGCGCCCCAGGTTGCGTCCGCAATCGAGCGCGCCTTGGTATTGGCGGAGGGGAAAGTGCCAATCGTGATCACGGGGTCGATTTATTTAGTCGGAGAAGCTATGCAGTACCTTAAATTGCACGCGTGAATTGCCAGCGTTTTCCCCTAGAATGGAATTGTGCGGGATTTGAATTCATCTGTAGAGCAGGTCGAGAACGAGCGTCCCGCCATTGCCGGGGTGCAACCGCAGGCGCTTCGGCCTGAACGCCGCAGTCCGCATGAGATTTCCGGGAAGAAGTATGGATGGGCGAGCCGCTTACGTTCCTATCTCGTCTTCGACCCGCTGATCTGGGCTTACACCTTCATTTTGGGGATATTGGCCCTACCTGGTGGAATGTTCGATCGAAGCGGCCGGCGCTTGCATTGGTTCTCGCGAACATGGTCGTGGCTGATCATGAAGACGATAGTCTCTCCGGTGAAAGTTACCGGGTTTGACAGGGTCGACACATCGAAGCCTCACGTCTACGCGGCCAATCATTCTTCTGCTCTCGACATCCCCGTGCTGTATGTAAATCTGCCATTTCAATTTCGTATCGCCTTCAAGAAGGAGTTGCTCGCGTATCCGGTGGTGGGATGGCAGCTCAAGCGATCGGGACAAATCTGCATCGATCAGCAGAATCCATCGCATTCGATCAGCAGCATTCGCGCGGCGCTGAAAGGGCTTAAGGCAGGGCTGCCTCTGGTGATATTTCCTGAGGGTGGTCGCTCACCCGATGGTGAGATCAAGCCTTTTCTGCCGGGCGCTTTCTTCCTGGCTCTGAAGGCTCAGGTCGATATAGTTCCGGTCGCACTGGTCGGAACGTACGAACTGCTGCCCATGAACACTTTCCACATCAAGTCTCGCCCCCTTGAGATGCGAGTAGGCGATCCGATCTCAACGGCAGGGCTCACCATGAAAGATCTGGAAGCGCTTTCCGCAAGAGTTCAGAAGGCCGTCGAAGATCTGTACTACAGGCTTTAGGCTAGGGCTCCGTAATAGACATCTGACGGCCTTCGGTTTCGAGTCAGGCTGCTCGTTTCGTATCGTTGCACAATTGCTGATAGTGCTCGCGTCCACGGCGGTATCCGCGCGTGAAAGGCTCCTCGACCTGGGCATCTGGATACTGTTTCTGAACATCCTCCAACGCAGCGTTCATCTCGGCCGAAATCTGATCAAACTCCATGCAGCGAGTCTTGGCATGCATTGCGGCCTGGAAGCCGAGCCGGAAAAACTTCTCGTCTTCCGAAAAGCTTCTGGTCGTTTTTGCATAGCCCGTCTCTTCGGCACTGCGCAGACCAATCCACCACTGCTCGCGGGCGGCGTCGACTGACTCTGCTCCTTCATTGTCGAGAACTTCGCGGACCTTGGAGGCGGAGTCGCCGTCATCGGCCAGCGCCACGACTACGCTACGACCTTTCCGCAGGGCGTCTTCGTAAACAAATATCTCGTCTTCTGGCAGGCCTTTATACGAATCCCTTTCCACCTTGCTGCCGGTGGTCGCGCCAATCGTGGCTCCGGCGGCGCCCAGGATCGCGGTTCCAAGTAATCCAAAGGCGGTGATTGGACCGACGCCCGGCACCAGGGCCATTAAGAGCGATCCACCTGTGAGCCCGACTCCGCCGCCGAGCAATGCTCCGATCGCTCCTCCCATACCCGGCTGTTCGGTCGCGTCGGTAGCGACGGACTTCATTTCGGTGTCAACTTGGTCGACGGATCCAGGAGTTAACAACGTAATCCGATCTGCTGGAATTCCGGCTGTCTGCGCAGCCGTCACGGCGCGCTCTGCCCCTTCTCGTGTCTTGAATACTCCGGTGATTGCTTCCACTGTCCACCTCGATCGAAGATTTTTACGCCAGAATCCGGTTCTCAATTACTGCCGACCAGAGCAGATTTTGATGCCAAAACCGACCACCTCGACATAGCCAAAGGGGATGAATTCTTCGATTTAACCAGCGTAACCTTTTACTGGCAGGGCAGTTTACCCTATGTAAGCTGGACCGCGGAGAAATCGTTGAAGGCTTTGAGAAAAGAGGTGGACGAGCGGCTTCTGGTGGAAGCTGCGCAGGACGACCCTGCCCGCTTTGCTGACCTCTATGAAATGAACTTCGACCGGGTTTACGCCTACATAACACGCCGCGTGCTAAATCGTACGGAGGCCGAAGACCTGACTGCGGAAGTCTTTCATCATGCCTTGGCGAATCTGAAGCGCTTTGAATGGCGAGGCATACCATTTTCCGCTTGGCTTTACCGGATTGCAGCGAACTTGATCTCGGACCGGTGGCAGCGTTCCGGTCGCGAGGTGTCGGATGAGAGTCAGATTGAACTCGCGCAAGTAAGCCCCAAGGAAATTGAGGCGGTGGAGAGGCGCGCCACGCTTTTCCGGCTGGTCGACGATTTACCGGCTGAGCAGAAGCAAGTGGTTGTTTTAAGGTTCGTCGAGGAGAAAAGCATCAAAGAGGTGGCTCGAAAGATTGGAAAAAGCGAAGGTGCTGTAAAGCAGTTACAGTTTCGCGCGGTGAGCAATTTGCGCGCGCGCATGGAGGGTG
Source organism: uncultured Acidobacteriota bacterium (assembly GCA_963712365.1). GTDB lineage: Bacteria > Acidobacteriota > Terriglobia > Terriglobales > Acidobacteriaceae > Sulfotelmatobacter. The sequence goes on along the minus strand of CAVQHO010000010.1, from coordinate 897,061 downwards.
CCGATGCCTAAGCGCTCTCTGAACCCGGGAAATGACGCTCCAAAGAACGTAGAAATTCTGAACAAGGCGATCGACAAGATGTTGTCGACGCAGAACCATAAGCCTGCTGGCCGGGCGAAGGGTGGCAAAGCGGAGACCGAGGTCGGGCCCTTGTTGAGCATCGCGGCGGAATTGCGCAATCTGCCGAATGCGAATTTCAAGGCACGATTGAAATCGGAATTGGAGGGAAAGAAACTTATGTCCACCGTTGCTGAACCCGTAGCTGCTGTTCGCACAACTGCTTCACCCAACTTGTCATTCAAGGATGCATCCAAGGCGATTGAGTTCTACAAGACCGCTCTCGGCGCAAAGGAACTTTTCCGATTTGAGGCAGGCGGAAGTATTCCTCATGCCGAAATCGCCATCGGCGATTCCGTGATCATACTTTCCGACGAGTGGCCGCAAGGCGGACGCTTCAGCGCCGAGACGTTGGGAGCTTCATCGGTACAGATGGTTGTGGGCGTGGACGACGTCGATTCGTTCGCCGAGAAGGCGATTGCCGCAGGTTTGAAGGTGAAACGTCCGATTCAAAATCAGTTTTATGGGAAGCGAGACGTGCTTCTGGCTGATCCTTTCGGCTACACGTGGAATGTGTTTACCGTTACGGAAGAGATGTCTGTCGAGGAGATGCATCGACGAATGGAGGGAGTGACTCGCGGTCCGGAAGGCGGACGTATGCCGGGTAAGCAAGTGCCTACGCTACCCCGTGGTTTGCGAATGGTGACTCCGTACCTGGTCGCAGCAGATGGCGAGGCCCTGATCGATTTCGTGAAGCAGGCATTCGGAGCCGAAGAATCGTTTCGAGCTGTGATGCCAACCGGAGTGCATGGCGAGGTGAAGCTTGGCGACTCGACGTTGATGTTAGGTGGGGGCATCAAGGGGCGTGACTTCCCCGGCACAATGCAACCGAATGCGCTGCACGTGTACGTTGAGGATGCGGACGCTACTTACGCTAAGGCGCTGGCAGCGGGAGCGGTGTCGATCGACGAGCCGCGCGATCAGGAATACGGCGAGCGGTCGGCGACGGTGAAAGATTCGTCAGGGAACTATTGGTATATCGCGACCTACAAGGGAAAGGGTGTCGTACCGGAAGGGCTTCACACTGTGAATCCGTATCTGCACCCGCTGCGCGCCGAACCTCTGATCAGCTTCTTGAAGCGTGGATTCGGGGCGGAAGAAGTCGTGAAGTACGCATCCCCGGATGGCGTCATTCATCACGCGGTGGTTCGCGTTGGCGATTCGGTTATCGAGATGGGGGAGGCGCATGGCAAGTACGCGTCGATGGATGCCATGTTCTACGTCTATGTTCCGGACATGGAAGCGGTCTATCGGCGTGCGCTCGCCGCTGGGGCGACATCGTTCCAAGAGCCGACCGATCAGCCTTACGGCGATCGAAATGCCGGAGTGAAAGATGCGTTCGGGAACAAATGGTACATCGCAACGCATACGAAAGACGTGAGGTAGGTTCGCTAAATCCGAGCAAGGTCGAGTTTCATGATCCTCGTTTGGCAGAGGCGAGCTAAATTCCCACCCAAGCAAAGACGGCTTGGGTGGGCCTTACCCTCCGTTTGTAGATGGCGTTTCTAACCCTGTTTGACGGGGTTGTACCTTTCGGGAAAAATTCGGCTACCCCCCACCACAGAGCCCGCCGGGGTTGGTTGGGCCGCCCCCGCCCGCGTGCGCGAGAGAGAAATGGCGGAGTTCCGCTGGTTGAGAAAGGATGATAGCGAGCGATTTTTCGACGGGGCGGTATACTGACAAACCTAAGCCGCACCCATTCCCCGGACCGGAACCTGAGCGGCGTCCCAAAAGGCGTGGCATGACAATCGCGATTCATCTGTCAGGGGCATTCTCGTTACTCACGGCAACGGACACTCAGGAAACCTATGGAAGTGGCGAGAAGGTTGAATCTGGAAAGATTATCAGCTTCTCTCGTCTAAGCCCGCTCGGAAACATAAGCATTGCAGGAGCCGGAGACTCGCAGTACATAACAGCCGCATCTCAGGAAATTTCCCGAAAATTCCAGAGTTTCGCAGGAAACTTCGATGAATTGGAAGTGGCCATAAAAGAGACGGCTCGCTCTTTTTATAACGATCATGTAATGCCATTCGTTGGCAAATTTCAAGACGACAATGTTCCTGACTACTCGCTTCTCGTTGCGGCTACGCATGAAGAAATGGGCAGGCTTTGGTCCGTTGATCGAACGATGGTCACTGATTCGGCTCTGTTCGAATGCATAGGCTCTGGCAAGCCAGCCGCTGACAGCCTACTCAGTCGTCTATATCCGCGCTATCCGAGTTTGGATTCTCTCGCGATCCTTGCCGCTTACGTTATCTACAAGGTGAAGTCCAGTGTGGATGGTTGCGGATTAAAGACAGAAATCCGCTTCATGCAGAGGGGCAGATTCGGCGTGGGGTTCGTACCAAGCGAACGCATTGAAGAATGGGAAGCGCTGTTCCGCAAATACGAGAGGTTGGAGCGCGACTTTTTCTACAATGCGATGAACTTTAGCGTGAGACCGCCTGGCCCACCGCAGCCTGTACTGGAATCCATGAAAGAGCAGGGCATACCTTACAGCCACGAACAAACATATCCCGCGCAAATGAGGCCAATGCCTGAAATCAGCAAGGAGATCGCGGCGATAAAGACGGAGTTTGCGAATTTTCCAGTCCTCAAAGAACCGCCAGAGCCATCGACCTCGGTCGGTCAGTCCGCTAACCCTCAATGAGTTGTATTGCCCTTATCCCCTACAGTTGAAAGGGAGCTAGACTAGTTCGGGAGCATTCGGGAAGCAGACACAGCAACGAGTCCTGACCCCGGACGTGCGGGGATTGCGTTGCCAGAACCTGCAAAATGCACGACTCAAGCGTATCCTAGTGACGGGACCGACAATTCATCGCGTTGAGAGCTTAAGCTATGTCGAGGTTGCTGGTAGCGCCTCCGGTGCATCGAGAAGAGAGTCTTGACGGAACTGTCAAGCACACCTTTAGCGCACAGCAAACCACTGCTTACGAGGCCTGCTCCCTGAATCTGCCTTATAGACGGGTAACAAGGGTGATCTGCGTCTCAACACAAATCGGGTGCCCTTTCGATTGCACTTTCTGCGCAATCGGCACTAAACCATTTCTACGGAATCTAAGCGCCACTGAAATCTTGGAGCAGATCAGCTTTGTATCCGCGGACTCTACATGGTCTGATCAGAATTTCGAAGTGGCGGCTATGGGTACGGGCGAGCCCTTGCTTGCTTTGCAGGAGCTTACCGACGCAATCATTTCAGCCAAAATTCGCTTTTCGGGTCTGTGTTCACTAAACGTCTCGACCATCGGATTGCCAGAGAAAATTCGTAACTACTCCGAGCTAGATATTCCTGGCGTTGAGCTAAACCTGCAGCTGTCTCTCCACGGTAGTACTGACCCGCAGCGCCAGCTCATAATGCCTCGCGCAAGTGCGGCAGCGCCTTTGATGTCTATATTGGACGCTTGCAAGGATTTCGCGTCGACTCACCGCCGACCGGTGGTGGTGAACTACCTCCTACTCGAAGGGGTCAACGACACCATCGTTGACGCTCACCGTCTTGCGAAACTTCTCAGCCCCGATAGTTTCTCCGTGAAGATTTCTGCGCTGAATAGTGTTCCACACGCGCAAGTCGCCGGCGCAGGTCGAGAATCGTTAGTTTCATTTTCGTCGGTGCTGAGGGACTTCGGTCTTGACGCGCGCGTGTTTGTCTCTGTTGGATCGGATATCGGGGCCGGTTGCGGGCAATTTTCTAACGCTCTTCTTTGACTCAAGCAGCCAGCTCGGAACGCCATCCGAGTACTGACTAGCCAGCAGTTTGTGCGACAGCGTTTTCAGAGCGCTCTTGTCGACGTCTTGCATCTCTGCGTACTCGGCCCGCGTAATCGCTTTCAAAAGAGCACTTGTTTCCAGAAGTGCTTTTGGTCTATTCAGGTATGCCTCAAAGCCAGTAGCCTTCGTATACGTTCTTGCTGCATCGATCAGCCTGTCGCGAACTTCCGCGCAACCGGCATTGCAGTTGGTTGTCTCTAGAACGTTCAACGTGACGGATTCGAGCTCAGGATACGTAAATAGGGCGGCATTGATGGAGATTCTTTGCAGATCATCCTTATTCATCAAGTTCGCGAAGGCGGTGCCGTGTTTCTCGTCGTATTTCCCGATCAAAGACGACAGAATTTCTATTCGGGCTTTGTAGTCGGGCGGCATAACTGCAATGTGTCCATCGAATCTTCCTGCTCGTTTGACAGCGACATCGAGATCTTCGAATCGATTGGTCGTCAAGACGAAGATATTTTGCTTCTTGTTCTTTAGCGACTGGAATTTGGTGAGCATGCTGGTAGTCATGAACTGAAGCGCTCCCCCACCAGCATTGGGCGTCCTCTCCAATAACAGTTGATCGATTTCGTCAAAAAGAATCACAACATTCTTCAGTTCCATTAGCACCCGAAAGATGTTGGTGGCATTAATCTCAGCCATCTGCTCGCCGCCCGCGATAAAGTCACCGGGACCAATCGTTATTAAAGGCCATGGTTTTCTCTCACCCCCGATTGCATCCGCGAGAGCTCCAGCAACTGTCGTTTTGGAAGTTCCCGGTGGACCGTACAAAACGATTGAGCAGCGATCCAGGCTTTTGTCGTCTCTCCATGGAGTGATAAAGAATCTTGTGAGTTGAGTCTTTAGCTGCACATCAGCTGGCATCGAAAGGTCTGGGGGACGAGCTTCGTCCATCGAATGGGCTTCCAATTTACTACGAGTCCTGATCGACGGAGCAGTTCGTGTCTGTTGAGCCGGTGAATGAGAGTCTTAAGGTCACCCAATACCTTGATATTCTCTAGTGTTATCCATATGTCAATCCGATCGCTCGCCGGACTTGCCTCTGCCGCCCAGCCGAACATCGATGTATTGCCTAGGGCGACTTTTGAGGAGCTGTCTTCAAGCCAAGCCACGTATCGATAAACCTTTTGCTCGTATTGTTTGAATAAATCAGTTCGATGGCGAAGGATTTCCATAACAGCTGACATGACTTGGCAGCTCGCGAGGATCGTGGCTCGACCTGAAACATGCCAAAATGGCTTGGATGAATACCACATACCGTCTTCCGCTTGGCACTTGAACGCGATCGCCAACGCGTTTGTAGTGATAGGGCTCCGCCAAAACAGCGTGTCAAGTTCACAAGCTAAGAGATTTGTAAGTGCCAACTCTCCGACATCGAAGTAAGCCATATGCAGGCTGTGGAAATGCGTAATTTGCTCCATAACCTCGCCTTGGGCCCAATTTGCGATTCGATTGAGCGCTTCCCTCGCCTTTCTTTTCGTGCTCGCATCTGAGAAGTCGGCAAAACCACTAAGTACCTCGGCACACAGAGAAACAGGATACCCGTGCATTGGTTTGCTTACGTCGGGCTTTTTTAGCCAGGCCAACAATATTTCGACCGAAAAATCAAAAGCGGCACTATCTTCGCGCCTATATCTTTTGTGCGCGAGCGCCACGAAGGAAGCTGTCATAGGGTTATTCTCTCCGAACGTTTCCGAAGAGAGCCCCCGTTTGCGCTTTGTGGTCACCCGTTTTTGGCATTCCAGGAAAAACGGCTTCAGAAAAGACTTCAGTTGACTAGTTCGCGCCAGACGAATAGCAGCCAGCGCAGTAGTCGTAATCGATGCACGTGACTGATCAGGGGGAACTTCTCTGCCAACTGCTATAGGAAGAATGTTCTTGCTTTTAAGGACATGTGAGATCGCTGCTGAAGCTTTGTCCTGAAGGCGTTCGATTTTCGAAAGCATCTCCAGCCGATTTTGTACCTCTACCTGGGAACGAAATGACTCCCATTGCAAGCCTCCGAAATCAAATAGTATAGTCCGCGCAAAGCCATGTAGCTTACAGTCAGCCTCCCGAGGTTACCGGGATTGCCTTTGATCCGGGCGGCTCTTTACTCTCGTACCTTTAGAGAACATCAACCAGCGCCATCAATGTGTGTCGGTGCCTCATTATGCTTCAACGATCAATCTTGTCATTTGCTAAGCAGCAGCCAGCAAGATCGTGCCGTGGAACTTCACGTTTGTTCTTTAAGATCGCAGCGAAATCCCTAATCAACATTCTTTCAATCGCGACTCGATATGGCGCCAGCGCCTGTGGGAGAACGTCATATCGAAAGAAATCCCAGTCCGGGATTGAAGTGTGCAATTGTAAGAGCCGCTTTACGAGACTCTCTGCTTCGCCCACGTAAAAGAGCTTTGCCTTGGCGTCGTACAACATATAAATAACGTTCATAGCCCCTAGCTCGTATTCAAGTTCTGTGCGTGGCTTCCAATCTTGTTTGTGAATACGGTTTTCTTTCTTCTCCTGTACCTCGTCCTCAATCCGACGCAACGCTGGAGAACCGACGAGACGCTTGAACAGGTTTGGAAAGCTAGGCAGCACTGTATAGTACGCAACAAATCGAAATGTTCGCTTCTGCGGATCGAACTCAATGTCTAGGAACTCCCAGAAAGAAATCTGTTGCTCTCGATCAGAATCGCTCTTAAGCGACCCTTCGAGTGAACGCATGTAGCTCATGACAAAAGCGCGTTTCAGTTCATACGAAAGGGCTTTGTCGTACCACAACCGAAAGGCGGGGCTGCGTCGTCCGTGAGGAGCCGTGGTCACCCACGCATCGTACTTGATCCCTCTGAAGGTAACCGAAGCTTCTGACCTGGAATCCTTGCGACTCGTGATGTCACTATAAAGTCGCTTGAGTCCCCACATTCGACAAGCCCACTCGGGAACGGTGGTTCCGCTGTGCTCTAAAAGTGATTTATCTACCTTTTTCCGCCAAATTGCGAACTCTACATTCGACCGTTCTAATCTCATTGCGAATATCAGGCTCTTGCGTAAGAGATGCTACACCTTCACAGTGGATCGGACAGTACTTTCACTAACTGTGCAAGCTCCTTCCAGTGACGTGGATGCGGTCGATGCTTGCCTTTTCGAATGTCGGACGCGTACGGAATCGAGACACCAATCGCAGAAGCAGTTCCGAAAGCGTAACTGTTTTCAACTTGGGTAGAATCTGTTTTACATAGGTTTCCTCGGTAAGCCAAGACGGCTGATCTGAAGGAGACCAGTTGTGTCGGGCAAGATCGTGCCGCCGCTTTGACTCTTTGCGATGCGTCCTCGCTCTGAAACTTTGTGCAGCAACCCGACCTGATTGTGCTCCCGCAATCAAGAATGCTGTCGAGTTTTTCAATGCACAGTCTCTGCAATGTTTGAATTCTCGTGCAATGAGCTTTCCACAGTCCGCACAAATATTTGGTTGAGGCGGAACTCTCTTGTTTGGTATTTGTGCTTGAACGCCTTTTGCCTCTCGTTTGTTGTTTTGAGTCAGCCGCGTGGCGAGCGGAGCATCGGGCCTTCGTATTGTTGACCAGAAACGCACGAGCTACCCACTCCGCAATCGGCGCTATCAGCTCGACGCCAAATCGGAGCGGTTTCCGATAGACGTACAGCGAAACGATCCCATCAGCCGACAATTGCCATCCCGCTGCTCGAAAAACCACTCCCGTTTAAGTGGTTGCCGCGTAATCCAGTCCAATACGTAAGCGTCTACTTGGGCGCGCAACGGCTCCATAAGGTCGCAAGCCAAGACTGTCACGAGCCGACGTATCAACATGCAAGACACCCAGGCCTGGATCAAGCCCTAGCTCAGCAGCGGCAAGTCGGCTCTCGGATTCGAGCACGCGCATAAAGATAGTTTAGAATCGCGTTCGGCAGGATTTGCGGCAAGACGCGGTGACCCCGTCAGCGGCGAGATGCGCGCTCCGAAGCTAAGCCAGTGATCGGGAATCGCGGCAGATGTCTATTCTTCGGGAAATGTGATAGGCAATGTGCTCCATGCTGACCAGTATGCGCGGGCTGCTTGGGCCTCGATCAGCCGTATCAGTCGCGATGCTGTCGGCCGGTAGGTACTTCCGCACTGAATCGAGCAATCGTCTCAGCCGTGGCTGTGTCGAACAAGCTTGTTTCGTGCAACCCGCTCCTGTCCGCGCAATCTTTCTGGCTGATCAGTTCACGCGTGATACGCAAGGCAGCGCCAGACGGATGCGAGCTAGCGCTTGCGCACGACGGAGCTTCGATATCTGAAGATCGAACTGGACCTGTCGTAGCCAGCACAGAGCCATCGCGTTCGAGCATCACAAAAGCTAGCATCCTGATCTGCCAGCCATCGCAGCGCTGCGAGTGAAACCATTCCGTCAGAGCCGATCACGATCAAGGCGTTTCAGGCCATGACCAACACGCGAAAGACGGTACCGCCGTCGGTCCGCCCCGATGCCATCCTCAAGAAGCAGATGTCCGCGATCTACGCGGACCTGGATGCCGTAGCCGTAAAGAGTGCACTACGCCATGACGCGGGATCGGCACATCAACGTCGGAATTGTGAGAATGCGGGAATTGGCTTACGGTCTTCGGTAGCTGCCATTTGGAGCATACCTCCTATGGTGGTTAGAGCTTGTCGGCTGCTGATCAACAGTCGGCAGGCCTCGTTTTTGTCTTATCTCATTTTATATCAATAACATACAAGCTTTAACGCTTTTAATTAATCACTGATCTTTCTCAGCGGCTTCCAAAACGAGGAGAACAGATGTTTTCGGGTCTCTCTGCACGATAGTGAAGTTAGCGCAAATAAGGAACGGTATGCGCTCTTCGTCCAACCGAAGACTCCAAGCTTTTCTCAATCGCCAGTCTCCAAATCGGCAAGTCATTCAATAACCAAGATCGAAATCCATTCTCAACTTTCTGCTCAAATTCCCCTCCGGTCATCGGATCGATATTCTTTATCGTTTTATGTTTCGGTAATGCACTGATTTGTTGTTGAAACAATTCTAATAAAGGTCGATTTTGCCTTTTCGGATTTCTTCCAGACAGATTGGATCATTTCGAATAACTGAAACCGAGGATGGGGTGGACATTCAATTTTGGAACATCGAGCATACGATTGCCAAACACCCACGAAGTAAACACCATAAGCAAACGGTAGCCCCGCCATCGCATCAGCTAGATTCCGTGGATTGTGTGCATATTTCCCTTTGATGAATCTCTTGTCGATAAACATCAAGAGTTCATCTTGCGCAAAGCCAGCTTCCAATTGATCTAGCTGCCTTCTGGAAATCTCCTTGCGCCTTACGTGCCAGTTCGATAATTTCTGATTCGCCTGCTTCGAAATCCTCTTGTTAGCTTAGCTATTTCTGCTTCGACTGCTGGCTCCTGCTCTGAAGATGCTTGGCCTAAAGCCATTTGCGCTTCGATTCAGCAAATCAAGACACGAGCGTTGTTTCTCCTGAGTATCGTAAATCTTCGTAATTGCGCGCCCGTTGGACTCTCTTCCTTCCCGAATATCTTCAGCCCTTGCGGAAACCGAACTCTCAAGCAAGAAACGATTGATCCGATTTCTGTCAGCATGATTTTTCAAGGGCCCGAGTGCTTCCCGCAGTTGCTCTCTCGTGGTCGCTCTTGGGAGTTGCCAACCGACTTCGCCCCACCAGCAAGAAAGCATATCGTGAATGCAAGTTCCTCTGAGCAATGAGCAATTGATTGTCGATGGTAGGCCGACCTGCAGTTGTGTTCTTTGGCTTTCGATTCATACGACCAGTCGAGAAATTTTCTCATTAGCTGCAAAAATTTCGCACGCGCAACCGTGAGGCGGTTCAACCTAGCTGCAGACGCGCTACCGAGAAAGCAGGTTTTTCAGCGCCAGTAAATTCTAGCTCGTCTCCTGCTCGACTGCCAGAAAACCTGCTCTCCACTTCCGTGATTCTGCCAGAGAATATGATTTAAGTCATGTTTGTGTCTTATACTTACGTCGATTTCGTGGCATGCCGACTGCAGTCATGTAGGCAATCACATCAATGGAAGGAATTAGCACAATGCCAAGAAAACGGAAGTCTCAGACTACACGCTCCAACCCCTCGCGTAAGTCGCGACCTTTGACCTCTACGACAGCAAGGAGAACAGAGTTAAATGCCTTGCCGCTATCAACCGGTTCCGCACGCGGCGAGGCTGAACTCGCTTTCCGCAGCCGCACGCGTTCGGCGGGAACAACGGTCAGAGCAATCCGGAAACTCCTGCCTGGAGGCGATTGCTCAGGATCGACCCGGCGGTCGCATTCGGGTAAAAGCCAGCGACGGCTATTCAGCGCACGTTGAAATCCTATCGAACTACGGGCCACGTTGTGGTAAAGGCACGCGGCTCCCGTCAACGCGAACTTGCCGGACAACACCGCGCGATCGCTCATTCGAGTGCTCGCAGGGACGACGACCTCCGTCCGCCTTGGACCAGTTTCGCGGCAAGACAATAGGTGGTCACGCATCTCATCAGCTGACTTCGCGAGAGCCTCTCATCATTCGCGCACGCGGGTTTTCTCGGCCAACCTCGATAGCCTTTACGTTAGTCCTGACGTGGCCGCATGAAGAATCCTAACCCCATCGCGCGGGCTCGGCGCATTGAGATGCGTCGCAAGCAGTTGGGGTACCCGTCTCGCTGTTTCTATTGCTCTGAAACGGAATTATTTTGTTTCGAAGAAGATCATCCAGTTACGCGATGAACTGGATCAGAAATTCAAAAGAGTAGTTTGCCGAAACTGCCATCGGAAGTTAGAAGCCAGTAGAGATATCAAAGGGTTCACCAAGAACGGTCAACATGATGTAAAAGAAGCTCAGATTCTGAAAAGCACCGCACGCTACTTACTATTGATGGCTGAAGACGAGGAATCTCAGGCAGAAATGTTGCAGAGCACGCCTGACACACCCATCGAGCTGCTCATTGCCGCTTCTCAGGCGAGGGCCGCGTCTCTTCGACGCATAGCGAAAGCGTTATCATTGTCCGACATGCCCGTTGCCGCGCATCCGTCGGACGGACTTGATGCACGATAGACCTGCTGAAGAAAAACGTCCCATAAACGAGAGCCCGGCAGAGCCCACACCAGTCTTCGTTCGCTCTCACACACGCGTAAAGAACGAGAAACCCCGTAAAGATGGCGAGGGGAGGCCCGCTGACAAATGGGCTAACTACGCACTTGTATTCGATTGCGAAACCACGACTGATATCCGGCAGGACCTCAATTTCCTTTGGTGGCGATTCTGTGAGCGGAAGCGAGACACCTACGTTTGCCAGCAGGAGGGGCTTGTGTATGCCGATGCCCTCGATTCGCAATCAATCACTCTGATTCAAAACTTCGCGAAAGGTAAGAGGGCCGATGTCGAACACGGATGCCCAGAAGAAATTCTCGTGCAATCGCGGACCGAATTTGTAGACGGCGAATTCTGGACGGCTGTTCAGGCTGGCGCGGTCATAGTTTGTTTCAATGCACCGTTTGACCTCAGCCGATTGGCATTGGAATATCGCGAGGCTCGAAATAAGAACACCGGATGGTCGATGGTTCTTTGGAGATACCATGGCAAACCAGACAAGCTCAAGCCAAAGCTAAGGCTTAAACCGAAGGACTCTCGATCAGCGTTCATCAGTTTTGCCGGTGGTGATCCAAATAACCGAACTGTCTATCGTGGTCGCTTCCTTGATCTATCCGTCTTGGGATGGGCATTACGCAACAGACATATGACTCTGGAGGGATTCCTCAATTCGTTTGGACTTGAGGGGAAAATCGACCACGAGCCAACGGGACGCGTAAGCGAGAAAGAGTTGGTCTATGGTCGGGGCGATACAGAGCGCACGGTTGCCCTACTCAACGCGATGAAACAAGAGTATGACGGGTTCCCGATCGACCTCGCGCCCGAACGGGCCATGAGTGCTGCCAGTATTACCAAGGCCTTTCTCGACAAGATGAAAGTTGAGCAGCCGTCGCGAAAGTTCCAGCTACCCGACCACATCTTGGGCAAGTGCATGCAGGCTTACTACGGTGGCCGCAGCGAAATTCGGATTCGACACGAGGAGGTACCAATAGTCGTCTGCGACACGACTTCAGAATATCCGTCTGTTGCTGGGCTGCTCCGGTTGTGGCCGATGTTAATGGCGGCACGAGTTGAAGTAGAGAACTGTACCGAAGACGCACGCACGATTCTGGATGGTATCGACGCGAAGACGATTCTTGATCCTTCGTTGTGGCCTCGGCTTGCATTCTTTGCGTCAGTGAAGCCAGCGGGAGACCTTCTTCCAGTTCGTGCTATGTACAGCGAGACGGGTGAAACGAACATCGGATTGAATCCGCTTACATCGACGGAGCCGATCTGGTATGCAGGTCCCGACCTGGGAGCAGCCAGGCTAGCGAAAGGGGTTACGCCTCAAATCATAGAAGCGTTCAGGATTGTTCCTCAGGGCGTTCAGAAAGGCATGAAGCCGACGACCATCGGTAACAGGACAATCGACCCCACCACCGACGACTTCTTTCGCATCGTCATTGAGGAACGAAAGAATCTACCTAAATCGCACCCGCACTATTTGCTTTTGAAGATTATCGCCAATGCGCTCTACGGGATTTTCGCGGAGCTGAACAAAGAGGAATTCGGAAAGAACAACGCGAAGCGACTGGACGTGTTTTCAGGCGAGTACAAGTTTGACCAAACAACTTTTGTCGTGGAACGTCCCGGCAGATGGCAATTCCCTCCGGCAGCCGCGTTGATCACCGCCGGTGGTCGCCTGATGCTGGCGATCTTGGAGCGCATGGCTAAGGATCTTGGCGGAACGTACCTACTGACGGACACGGACTCGATGTTCTTTGTGGCGTCCGAAAGAGGCGGACTCGTACCCCTGTCCAGGCGGCCAACACAAACTTGCAGACAGAACGCGCGCTATCAAAGCGATGACTTGGGTAGACGTGGAAGGGATTTGCGAGAAGTTGAATGCGTTGAATCCGTACGACACGAATATCGTTGCCGACATTCTGAAAGTTGAGGATAGCAATTACAACCGTAATGCCGAGCAACACCAACTGTACGGACTCGCAGTGTCCGCCAAGCGCTACGTCGTTTACACACGAAACAGGGACAAGATAGAAATCATCAAGCCGAGCGAACACGGCCTGGGAGTCGTGTACGTTCCGGACAAGCGCACCCGTTATAAGCCAGTCGATTGCCAAGATCAGGAAACCAACTATCCCCGCTGGATCGTGGAGGTGTGGGAGCGGCTCCTAAGTAATCATTTCAAAGGTGACAAAGACCCCGAGAACGCGCTCATCTCGAGCCAATTATGGTTTGACGATTTGCCTGCCATGATGCGTGTACGGATCACAACTCCGAATGTCCTGAAAGCTTTGAGGAAGCGTGATCCTGAAATTGCCAAGCCTTACAACTTCGCTCTTTCACCGATACTCAGCCACCTCTCGGCGGAATGTACGTTGGTCGCACCCGCCAGTAAAAATCCAGGGGAATGGTTAACGAGGGAATACACAGAGATTCATAGCGGGGAAGCAGTAAAGCTAGGAAGCGAATACCATGGAAGAATTCTTACGCCACAAACTCTCTCTAGCATCACATGGCGTCATTTCCTTCATCCTGAAGACAAATCTCTTTCCCCAGACGGAGAGTCCTGTAATCCCTACACGCGGGGACTTCTGTTGCGCCGTCGTATTCAAGCCATCAGTCCACTGATCCCAATAGGAAAGGAGATTGAGCGAAAATCGCAGGAAGGTGAAGACATCAGCGTCATCGACAACGGAGGACCCGTCAAATATCATCCTCGAAAAACGGCCAACACAAGACCCGAAGATGCGGCCTTGATACTTAGAGCAGGACGATTTTCAAAGAAATTGCTCAGACGGGAATCCGGAGCGTCACAACATGCTGTTGATCGTTTCTTCCGAGGGGAACGCGTCCACCCAAGCACGAGGGAAAAGCTTGCAGACGCAGTTGAAAAACTGGGACGAGAAATAGGACGGTTTACTCAGGCTGAACCTCCTGCTTGTAACAAAAGGCGCAAAGTATCCCTAGCTTAGGCTTTAGTTGTTGACAGCACAATTATCGAGACCTACCATCCCGTCGTATTCGTTTTACAAGTCGTGGAAAGGCGAAACCATCTGAGTTTTCCCCACCCTCCAGTCATGTCCAATGAGATGTCCTTTTGGAGAATTAGCAAAATGTCGGATGGACGACCACTGAAGCTAATCTACATGATGATTCTCGCTCTGTCCGCGCTGGATGCTTATGGCGTGAGACGCGAGGACTGCTACAAGAAGCTGGGGAAACTCGATTCAGGATCGATTTCGCTGTCAAAGCTTTCCGTCTACACGATTGCCATGCCGGGCTCACCGCCTCACCGGTGCATCGGAGAGGCGCGCGATGTGATCGACTCCTTGAAACTGGGAAAGGGCACGATCGTCACGTTGCATGAGCTGGGGCCGAACGGTGAGGTTATCGTGGTCGGAACAGTGGCCGACGGTACCGGTACATCCCCTGGTGGTGAATTGAGTGGCGATCTTGTATTGGAACGAAAGAGGACTGACGAAAGCAATCTTGTCGCACCTCACTCTCAGATTAACGAATGTTACCTTTCGCCGGATTTTAGGTGGGAATGTCAGAATTAATTCGACGGACACGGTATTTGTTGAGGGGGCGGATTTGACGCTATCGAACGATGGAGAGAGGCCCACAGGTAGGCTAAGTATCAAGGTCCCCAACAGCAAAATCAACGGAGCCCACATTGCGTGGGGAGAGCTAAACATCACAACTGACCTAGTGGCTCACGACCTAGTGTTTGTGGGTGAGGTAGGTATAAGCCCGATGCCGCTCCAAAGCGGGACACTCTCCCGTTCTTCCTTCATTTTAGATACACCGGCCACAGTAATAGATTCGTTTGTGCTGAATCATCGTATTGGAGCTACCACAGTGCAGTTTTCCAACCTCCGCGCTCAGTTCACTGACGGTGTCGGAGAAATTGCCGCCAAGAGCGGTGATTAAACAGCCGATGGTATCGTACAAGTTGTCCAATATGCCCGTGCGTGCCGTCTCGGAAATCTGGGACGACGATCTTAGAACGCCCAATTATGAATTTTCTTCGGACCGTCTGAGTTGTTCCCAGTCACCCTCA
Organism: uncultured Acidobacteriota bacterium; assembly: GCA_963712365.1. Lineage (GTDB taxonomy): Bacteria > Acidobacteriota > Terriglobia > Terriglobales > Acidobacteriaceae > Sulfotelmatobacter. Next base: position 882,001 of record CAVQHO010000010.1, on the reverse strand, counting down.
TGTAAGGTGCTCCTTCGACCGGATCAGGCAACAGTTATTGACCTTCTCAACAGGTTTGGGCAACTGGAACCTCAAGATTACTTATTGCCCACCGGAGAACCAGGAATCAAATACATTTCCCTTCGAGCATTGAGCGACACTCTCAGGAGTGAACCCGCAACGAGCAATACCACCGATCGTGTCGCGAGCACATACGCAGTTGGCTCAGGCCCCGTGCTTTCCGTGCAAATGGGTGTTGCGGTCTCAATGGAAGAAAGCGAAAGGGAGAAGTTTAAAACTTCTCTTAAGATGGCCGAGGACCTGGTACTCGCAATCTATTCTCCAGAGGGACCTGCAGAGGAGGAATTGAGGACTTTTACGAAAGCAATCGCCAGAATGACATTTGGATCGCCTGATAACGCCGCAAAGACAGCGACGAATTTCATAACCAACGACACACAGCTTAATCCGTGGCAGGCAGGCAAGGTGTTCGCGCTCAGTCGGTCAGTGATGACGAAGACGCCGGAGGTTGCTGGCAAATATGGATATGCTTATCTCGAAGAGAAAGGACGCGCGATTTCTCAAGAGCTTCGGCACGCTCGTGCTGTCCTACAGAGAATCAGCCATTCCCGCGGCCTTCTCATACGGCGTCCGAGTCGGTATGTGGGGTCTTTGGAATACACAAAAAAACGAGGTGCTACGGCGGGATGAAACTGCAAGGCAGAATGAAGGGCAAAATCTGGTCAGCCAGATCCAGCGAAACAGCCAGTCTCAAACTGATAAGAACCGCGATCCGCAAGGTGAGGGGATTTATTCGTCAGGGGGAAGTAATACCAATGGGGGAGCTGGAAGTGGTGGGTCAGTGGGAAATGTTGGCGGGATGGGGAGTGGGGGAAAACCGGGGAGCGGAGGGGTAGGTGTCCCGGGAAATAACGACGAATGCGCCAAATGGGCAAAGCAGCAGCCGGACGGTCCGCTTGAGTGCGTGGAGTATAAGAAATAAAAGAAGGCCAATGAAACAGATCCAAGCACTGTTGCTATCACTTTCTTGCACCGCTTCTTTCGGTATGTCTGCACACCCCACTGCACACCCCTCTTCACCCCTATCAGTCAGTCTGAACGATATCAGTCTCAATGCGCACGATGCTGTCATCGAAATTGATTATTTAGGCGAGGGAGAACGTCTTCAGCGCGAAGTTATGGTCCGAAACGAATCAAATCGTAGAATTTCCGTTGATGTATTCAGCGTGGGCGACGGGATCCTGGCATTTTGGCGCGATCCCGATCAAAGAATTAGTACAAGAACGACGTTAGCTCCTCACGTCGAAAAAGTTCTCGAACTGAGCATCCTGGGGCTGAGCAACTTGAGACAACTACCATCGGTTATCCTGATGGAAAATTGGAAAGAACTGGGCCACATAGACGTGCTCTATGTGGTGCCTTCGACGCCGACCTTGCCTCCTGAAGGAGATTATGCCTACAGTTATTATGCGAGTGGAAGAGGAAAAGAATGGGGCTATTACAGGCCGTGTGCACCAAAGCCCCCGGTTGGATACCAATATGTCGCAACTGCCACACGTGTCCAAGTGTGGTCGAAGATACCTGAGAACAAGAATGAGCCGAGAGCCTGCGGACTTTATGCGGAATGCACGCCGGCACGACTTCTAAACGAAGGCGAAGGTGTGTGCTATGACATAAAAGTTCAGAGGGTCGGAGTCCGATGCATACGTGATGGTTGGTTTCCTAATTCACGTGGAATTGGAGTTCGCCCCTCGCACGTGGTCGTTAAAATCCTATAAGGATTTTACTTCTGAAATTCATCCAACCCGCGACAGCCCCCCTTCCAAAATTCCATAATTTACCTCGTCGACGACTCAACCTTCGCCGGCGTGGCACGCTCACGTCTTCTTTTCTCGTGCCCAACCTCAGTACCTCGCTCCCCTGCGCACGCCCCGAGACCGCGCGAGCGGCCCGGCGGTCCAAACCAACCCCGGCGGGCTCTGTGGCGGGGGGTAGCCGAATTTTTCCCCGAAAGGTACAACCCCTAACCCTGTTTGACCCTCCTCACTCGCTTCTTTAGACTGAAAGATTCAATCATCCTGCAGGACCCTACTTATGGCCGACAGCATTCATGTGAAGCTCCCGGACGGGAGTGTGAAGGACGTCCCGCAAGGCACGACTGCCTTGGATATTGCGAAGTCGATTAGTCCGCGTCTGGCCGACGCAGCGTTGGCCGCTAAAACCAACGGCAATCTCATTGACCTAACGCGTCCGTTGGACAAAGACACTGATCTCCGGCTCATCACCGATAAAGATCCGGAGGCGCTGGGGATCTATAGGCATTCTTCGGCGCACTTGCTGGCGGCGGCGGTGCTCGAACTTTTTCCTGAGACCAAGCTGGGCCACGGGCCTGCCACTGAGACGGGATTTTTTTACGATTTTTATCGTCCGACCCCGTTCACGCCGGACGATCTCGAAAAAATCGAGAAGAAGATGCAGGAACTGGTGCAACAGAACATTCCCTACGCAAGGGAATTTTTGCCGCGCGACCAGGGGCTCGCGGAGTTCAAGAAGGACGGCGACTTCATGAAATGCCACTTCATTGAACAGTTCACCAAGCCCGACGAAAAGATCTCTATTTATCGCACCGGCAAATTCACCGACTTCTGTCGCGGTCCGCACATCCCGTCGACGGGAAAGATTAAGGCATTCAAGCTGTTCAACATTGCTGGCGCTTACTGGCTGGGGGATGAGAAGAACCCGCAGCTGCAGCGCATCTACGGAACGTCGTTCTTCTCGAAAAAAGATCTCGATGCGTACCTGAATAGCCTGGAAGAGGCGAAGAAGCGAGATCATCGCGTGCTCGGGAAGCAACTCGATCTGTTTTCAATCCAGGAACTCGCCGGGCCGGGTCTGATCTTCTGGCATCCCAAGGGAGGGATCATCCGCAAAGAGATGGAAGACTGGATGCGCGATCAGTACGTGAAGCGTGGGTATTCGCTGGTGTACACGCCGCACGTCATGAGGCGACAGCTTTTCTTCACGTCGGGCCACGAAGGGTACTACGCGCAGAATTTCTTTGATTTTATGGAACTCGACGACGCCGAGTACCGCGTCAAGCCGATGAACTGCCCGGGCCACATCCTGATCTATAAAGATTCGTTGCGGTCGTATCGCGATTTGCCGGTTCGCCTCGGAGAACTTGGCACGGTGTATCGGTATGAGCGGTCCGGCGTTATGCACGGACTGCTACGGGTTCGCGGCTTTACGCAGGATGATGCTCATATTTTTTGCACGCCCGAACAGATTGAAGTCGAAATTGCCGACTGCGTGGAATTCGCGCGCGATGTGCTTCGTGATTTTGGCTTTGACAAATTCCAGACGGAGCTTTCTACCTGGGATCCGAATGACCGAAAGAGTTTTGTGGGTAGTGAAGAACAGTGGAATCACGCAACCCAGTCGTTGGAAAAAGTTCTGCAAAAGCTTGGCATTGAGTACAAGACTATCCCGGGTGAAGCGGCGTTTTATGGGCCGAAGATCGACATCAAGTTGGTAGACGCAATCGGACGCCTGTGGCAGCTATCGACGGTACAGTTCGACTTCAACCTGCCGCAACGCTTCGAACTCGAGTACGTCGCTGAAGACGGATCGCGCAAACAGCCAGTGATGGTGCATCGCGCTTTGTACGGATCGGTGGAGCGATTCTTCGGTGTGCTCATCGAGCACTATGCCGGGGCGTTTCCGGTGTGGCTCTCTCCGGTGCAGGTCGCGATGATTCCGATCAGCGAGCGGCATGCGGAGTATGCCAACAAGGTGGCGTCTCAGCTCAAGGCAATCGGCGTGCGCGTCGCAGTCGACGCGCGCAACGAGAAGATGAACGCAAAGATTCGTGAACATGCCATGCAGAAGGTGCCGTTCCTGCTAGTCGTCGGGGATAAAGAATCCGAGGCCGGGAAGGTGAACGTCCGGACGCGGGGCAAAGAGAAGACTGAGGATATGCCGGCGACGGAGTTCGTTGAGAAAATTGGGAGGCTGATCGCCGAGAAGAGTTCCGGGCTGTAATTTACAACGCGGCGGAGAAATCTTAGGGATGGTCTTGGCGGACTCATCCCTTTCATCTTTTCAGGAGTTGGGTTGTAACATGTTGGCGTGCATCCGCTTGCGCAACGCGTGCTCAACCACATTCGGCGGGAGGAGTTGCTGGGGGCTGGAGACCGCGTTGGCGTGGCCGTATCCGGTGGGATCGATTCGGTGGCGCTCTTGCGATTGCTTTTGGAGGTTCGAGGGGAGTTGGGGATTGTTCTCTGCATTGTTCATTTCAATCACAAGTTGCGCGGGGAAGAGTCGGACGGTGACGAGCGGTTTGTCGCGGGCGTGGCTCGCAAATATGGTCTAGGATTTTATGCGGACGAGGGTGATGCAGCGCGGTACGCGGCCGACGCGCGCCTCAGTTTGGAGGCGGCGGCGCGGGAGTTGAGATATGGTTTTTTTCGGCGGTTCCTCGGCGAAGGGTCTGAACCTCAGGAGCTAAAGCCCAGTCACTCGGTAGTGCCTAAGGGCACGGCTGAAGCCGCGCCCTTTTACGAACCATCCTCGCTTCGCTCGGCTCAGGCCGCAACCTTTCAGAAACCTCCCTCGCTTGGCGCTGCTTCGCAAGAGCCTTCCATAGCCAAAGATCATTCTGGTACGCACAAGGCCGACGCTTCGCGGGGTGTCCAACCGGCCGACACCCTGCTATTGGACAAGATCGCTACTGGGCATACGCTTGATGATCAGGCGGAGACGGTGCTGATGCGGGTTATTCGCGGGGCTGGACTTCGCGGACTGGGCGGGATTCACTCACGAATTGCCGTCGAAGACGACCAGGAAGAAATCTGCGGCGAGATCATGCGCCCACTGCTGGGAGTGCGCCGGCGGGAACTCGAGGCGTATCTGAGGGACATCAACCAAACTTGGCGCGAAGACGCAACCAATCTTGATGAGAGATTTACACGCAACCGGATTCGCAGGCTGCTTGTGCCGCTGCTTGAGAAGGAGTTCAATCCGTCGGTCGCCGAGAATCTGGCCGAACTGGCGAACATTGCGCAGGGCGAGGAAGACTACTGGGATAACGAAGTCGCTGGATGGATGGGCACCGCAGTTCAATGGTCAGAGCCGGAATGGGCGCAAGCCTCATCGGAAGGCGGCGCTCTTGTCCAGATTGCAAGCGTTCCTTCGAAATTTGATGACGCTTCAAACCTTGAGACGAAGATCGACAACGCAACATGGCTTGTCGCCGACGCAACTCGTCGATCGGCTCTGGTTCTTGAGTCAGCCGCTGGCAGTACAACGGAGGGTAGTCAAAGCGGTGGGGGAACATGCCGGCATTCCTCTTGAGTTCAAGCACGTGGACGCGGTAGTTCGATTTGGCCAAGGCGATGGTGATGGCCGGGAGATCTCTTTACCTTACGGATGGAAAGTCCTGCGGCAGCCAAGTCATCTTGTTTTCGTAACTCCTGATTTGAGGGGCCCCGCCCCGCATCGCGACTACGAGTACGAACTTTCAGTCCCAGGCAAGTTGGCTCTTCCAGAGCTTGGCGTAACGATTGAGGTCCGGCGTGTTCCGGCGGATGCAACGGCGGGTTATAATCCACAGCACCTTCTGGATGCGGATTCCTTGCCCGGACATTTACGGGTGCGGAACTGGCGCCCGGGAGACCGCTTCTGGCCGGACCATACAAAATCCCCCAAGAAGATCAAAGAGTTGTTGCAGGAGCGCCACGTGCCTCAGCCTTATCGCGCGCTGTGGCCGGTGATCGAAAGTGAGCAGGAAATTATCTGGATTCGGGACTTCCTTCCGCCCAGGCAATTTCGGCATAAAGCGGGGCTCGCAGCGATTGTGGTGGAAGTGCAGCCTTTCCAATAAATCAGGAACGTCCGGCCGTATAGCGTGCCCGGAGGCACACGATGGAATGAACGGTTCGCGAGTCCCGCCCCTTCGTCAAGTTATCACCAGCGAGCAGATTCAGAAGAGAGTGAAGGAACTGGGTCGTCAAATTTCCGACGACTACAAGGGCCAGACCGATTCAGATGCTGGCAGTCCTGGAAAATGCATTCATGTTCCTGGCGGACCTGGTGCGAAGCGTGGACGTACCGGTGGTCTGCCAGTTCATCAAGCCGAGATACAGCAAACCGCAGGCGTCAGTCGGAGACGTCATGGAGATTTTCTTCAGCCACGAGCCCGAGATCAAGGGACAGCATATCCTGCTGGTAGAAGGACTTGTACATTCCGGCATGACGAGCGAGTTCCTGATGAGCGATCTCCGGGCCCGGGGCGCGGCGTCTGTCAAACTGGTCGACCCTGCTCGACCGGCAGTCGGCGCGTCGGGTGCCGTTACAGCCTGACTATTTCGGATTTCTGGTGGATGAGACGTTTCTGGTCGGATACGGGCTGGGCGCGGTCGGAGCAGACCGACCGAAATCTGGCCTTCCTGGCGGCGGCAAACCAAAGAACTCCCGTGACTTAAGTCATGAATCTACGAGCGAGCGTTTTCGCCCGAGAAAATGTAGAATAAGGCGCAGGATTTTGCCAATCAAATTTCCGCACTGGGGCATCTAATGCCTTAGGCGGCTCGGGAATTAGATGTAGACGGCGTCGAATTTTAGGAGTCCTCTAGGTGAACTCAACTGTAAAGACCGTTCTGTTCTGGTTACTCATTGGGGTTTCGGCCCTGTTGTTGTGGGAAGTGGTCAAGGGCGCTCGGGACGGTCAAAAGGAAGCGAATTAAACGTCACCCAGTTCATGAGTGACTTCGATCAGAACAACATTCGCGAGTTTACGGTCAACGGCATGGAGGTTCGCGGCAAATTCCGCGACGAACTCCGCGTTCCATACGACTGCTCCCGGCAACTACTTCACGCCGGAAGTGCTGAAGAACTTGCATGACAAGGGTGTGTACAGTCACGTTCCGCGACGCAATAGTGGCAGCTTCCTTTGCAGTTGCTAGGCACCTGGGCTCCGCTGATCTTGCTAGGCGCATTGTGGTTCTTCATGATCCGCCAGATGCAGACCGGCGGAAACAAAGCCCTGTCGTTCGGCAAGAGCCGGGCGCGCCTGCTCTCGATGCAGCAGAAGAAAGTCACGTTCAAAGACGTAGCCGGCGTGGAAGAGGCTAAGGAAGAGCTTCGCGAAATCATCGAATTCCTGCGCGAGGCGCAGAAGTTCCAGAAGCTTGGCGGACGCATTCCTAAGGGCGTGCTGCTAGTCGGTCCTCCGGGAACCGGCAAGACCTTGCTGGCCCGCGCGGTTGCCGGCGAGGCCGAATGTTCCGTTCTTCTCGATCTCCGGCTCGGACTTCGTTGAGATGTTCGTCGGCGTGGGCGCGAGCCGCGTCCGCGACCTGTTTGAGCAGGGCAAGAAGAATGCTCCCTGCATCATCTTCATCGATGAAATCGATGCGGTAGGGCGCCACCGCGGCGCCGGCTTGGGCGGCGGACATGACGAGCGCGAACAGACGCTGAACCAGTTGCTGGTTGAGATGGACGGCTTCGAGTCCAACGAAGGCGTCATCCTGATGGCAGCGACGAACCGGCCTGACGTGCTTGATCCGGCTCTGCTGCGGCCCGGACGTTTTGACCGCCGCGTTGTTGTCAGCCGTCCGGATGTGCGTGGACGCGAAGAAATTCTGCGCGTACATACCCGCAAGATTCCTCTTGCCGAGGATGTTGATCTCTCCGTGCTGGCTCGCGGAACACCGGGATTCTCGGCGCGGACCTGGCCAACATGGTGAACGAAGCGGCCTTGGCGGCAGCGCGCCAGAATCGCAAGGCGGTTCTTGCACTACGACTTCGAACTCGCCAAAGACAAAGTGCTCATGGGAGTGGAGCGCAAGTCGCTGCTGCTCACCGACGAGGAGAAGAAGAATACGGCGTACCACGAGGCTGGACACGCGCTGGTTGCGGCGAAGATGCCGTACTCCGATCCTCTGCACAAGGTCACGATCATTCCACGCGGCATGGCTCTCGGCGTTACGATGCAGCTTGCCGACCGACGACCGGCACAACTACTACAAGAACTATCTCGAGACGCAGATCGCCATCCTGATGGGCGGGCGCATTGCGGAAGAGATGTTCCTCAATGTGATGAGCACCGGCGCAGGCAACGACATCGAGCGAGCCACTGACATGGCTCGCAAGATGGTCTGCGAATGGGGCATGAGCGAACTGGGACCACTGACGTTCGGCAAGAAGGAAGAGCAGATCTTCCTGGGACGCGAGATCGCCCAGCATCGCGACTACAGCGAAGACACAGCCATCAAGATCGACCAGGAAGTTCGCAAGCTCGTCAGTAACGGCTACAGCACTGCTAGGCAGATCATCTCCGACAATCGGGACATGCTGGAGCGAATTGCGCGCGCTTTGATCGAGCGCGAGGTGCTTGATGCGAACGAAATCAAGATGCTGGTTGAAGGCAACGAGCTTCCGCCGGTTCAGCCACCGCCAAACAAGCCTGACGATGGCGTACAGCATGTGATTAAGCCCGATCTACAGCCTGGAAGAGCCAAGGGTGGCGAAAGGCCAGCTACGGCTTAGGTAGTTAATTCTGAGGGATCGAAGGGCGGCCATTTGGTCGCCCTTTTTATGCGCCCACACCATAATATGCTGTTCGACATGCAGATCGGCGTTACTGAGTCGATTCGGCGCCTATCGGCGAGCTGCGAACAGCACGAATTTATGCTATAATCTTTACAGTTGCAGTTGATCCTAAGTGTTTGCAATTTCAATAACTTGAAGTCGATTGGAAGCACTTCAAGGAGCGACGGATCGAGCCGCAATTTCCAGCCAAGTTCCAGGTTTAACGCAGGCGTTCGCAAGAATAATTCAGGACATTTTCGCGGAGCGGAATGGCCACCAAAGAGATTAATACTCCCATCACTGACACCAAAACTAAAAAACGGAAAATTGACGCCGATCAACGGAAACGGAACGGCAGCAGCGACTACAACGCCGATTCGATCAAAGTACTCGGCGGGATGGAAGCTGTCCGCAAGCGTCCGGCGATGTATATCGGATCGACGGGCGAACTTGGGCTTGCACCATCTCGTGTACGAAGTTGTCGACAACTCCGTTGACGAAGCGCTCGCCGGATTCGCCACCAAGATCGAAGTCACGATCCACCTCGACAACTCCATCACTGTGATCGACGACGGCCGCGGCATTCCTGTCGACGACATGGAAATCGATGGCGAGAAAGTTGCTGCGGCGCAAGTCGTGATGACCACACTGCACGCCGGCGGAAAATTCGATTCGTCAACATACAAAGTTTCCGGCGGACTGCACGGCGTTGGTGTGTCTTGCGTCAACGCGCTGAGCGAAGATCTCGAACTGGAAATCTGGCGCGATGGCGACAACTTGGCAACAGACGTATTCGAAGGGCGAACCCACCAGCAAGCTGAAAAAGACTGGCGTCGCGAAGGTGAAGACCGGGACGAAAGTTCACTTCGTACCAGACCGCAGCATCTTCACTGCGACTGAATACAACTATGACACTCTTGCGCAGCGCTTGCGCGAATTAGCTTTCCTGAACAAGGGACTGCTGATCACGCTCACCGACGAGCGGTCGACCGATGCCAAGACCGGCGAGCCGAAGCATGCAGAGTTCAAATACAACGGCGGCATCGCCGAGTTCATCAAGCATCTCAATCGCGGCAAGCAAATGCTGCACGATAAGCCGATCTACATGGAGGACGACCGCAATGGCGTCCACATGGAAATTGGCCTGCAGTATAACGACGCTTACTCGGAGACGATTTTCAGCTTCGCCAACAACATCAACACAATTGATGGAGGCACGCATCTTTCCGGATTCCGCACGGCCTTGACCCGCACCATCAACTACGCGGGGCAGCAGATGGGCTTGTTCAAAGATGTGAAAGAAAACCTGACCGGCGACGATGTTCGCGAAGGACTGGTCGCTGTGATCAGCGTGAAGCTGCCGCAGCCGCAGTTTGAAGGACAGACCAAAGGCAAGCTGAATTCCGATATCGCGGGAACCGTCACCCAATTCGTGAACGAGCGGCTGGGAGCATTCTTCGAGCAGAATTCTACGGTCGCGAAGAAGATCATCAACAAGGCAGTGGATGCGGCGCGCGCACGCGAGGCAGCCCGCAAAGCGCGCGATCTCACGCGCCGCAAAGGCGCGCTTGATTCGGGAGGTTTGCCGGGCAAACTGGCGGATTGTTCCGAGCGCGATCCGAATCGCTGCGAATTGTTCCTGGTCGAGGGCGAGTCCGCAGGTGGCACCGCGAAGCAGGGACGCGATCGCCGCTTCCAGGCGATTCTGCCGCTCAAGGGAAAAATTCTGAATGTTGAGAAGGCGCGCTACGACAAGATGCTGGCGCACGAAGAAATTCGCGCCATGATCACCGCGCTGGGCACCGGCATCGCGAAGGATGATTTCGATCCCACCAAGGTTCGCTACGGCAAGATCATCCTGATGACCGATGCTGACGTTGACGGCAGCCACATCCGTACGCTGCTGCTGACGTTCTTCTTCCGGCACATGCAGGACCTGATCAAGCGCGGCAACATCTTCATCGCGCAGCCGCCGCTGTTCTCGCTGAAGAAAGGCAAGTCGCAGCAGTACATCAAGGACGAGCGCGAGTTTGTGAAAGTCATGGTGAAGCGCGCGTGCCGATGGACTGATCAGTCCGTTACGGCGAAGGCGCGGCCAAGCTCGAAGGCAAAGATCTGGCGCGGTTCATGGCCGTGCTCGACGAATATCTCGGCTTCTTCGAGAAGCTCGACAAGCGCGTGCGCAACGAGCGAGTCACCGAACTGATTCCGAAACTCGATCTGGCGAAGCGCACGGATTTCGAAGGCGAGAAGAAAGCTCCGCCGAAGAAGATCGAGCGGCTGGAAAAAGAACTCAAGAAGCTGCAGAAGGACGAAGGCTTCAAAAGCGTCGAGTCGAAATTCGACGAAGAACACAACCTTTGGGAAGTGAGCTTCGTCAACAAGCACGGCGCCGAGCACGTGATCAACTGGGAGCTGGCTTCCAGCGCGGAGTGCCGGCAGCTGATCGCGAAGTTCAAGCAGATCGAGCCCTACATGGAGCCGCCGTTTGTCGTCGAGACGCTTGACCAAGGCTGCTCCCGCAAGTCCAATGGCGATGGCGCAGACGGCGAAGCGGAATCCGACTGAGCGACAAGGCGGAGAAGAAGGCCGCTGCAAGCCGGCGAAGCGAAGAAGGAAGTCGAGGTCGTGGAGAAGACGAACGTCCGCGAGCTTCGCGATTACGTGATCAACGAAGGGCGCAAGGACTTCACGATCCAGCGCTACAAAGGATTGGGCGAGATGACCGCGCCGCAGCTGTGGGAAACGACGATGGATCCCGAACGGCGCACGCTTGCTTTCGGTGAAGCTGGAAGATATTGCCGAGTGCGAAACGATCTTCACCACGCTGATGGGTGAAGACGTCGAAGCACGGCGCAAGTTCATCGAAGAGAATGCGCTGGACGTGAAGAACCTGGATATCTAGAACTCTTTTGCCACGGATCTACGCGGATTCAGATCAATAGAACCTTAGGGCGGCCACCATGGCCGCCCTTATTTTTTTGCGGTAACGGTCCGCCTGCTCGCGCTTACAATGCGCATCATGAAGTGCTCGCGCATCTTTGGTCTTGCTCGCTGTCTTCTCGCTCTCTATGCCTCTGCTGCTGTGCCGCCGCAAATCGACTCCGGCGCCCACTCCTCCCATGGGCTGGAACAGTTGGGATTCGTACGGCACGACTGTTCGCGAAGAACAAGTCAAGGCCAACGCCGACTGGATGGCCGAGCATCTCGCGAAATACGGATGGAAGTACATCGTCGTGGACATCCAATGGTATGAGCCCAACGCGCAGGGGCACGACTACAAGCCCGGCGCGCCGCTGACGATGGACGAGTACGGACGTTTGCATGCCCGCAGTGAATCGGTTTCCTTCTTCCGCAAACGGCGCGGGCTTCAAGCCGCTCGCCGATTATGTTCACAGCAAGGGACTGAAGTTCGGCATCCACATCATGCGCGGCATTCCGCGGCAGGCCGTCGAGAAGAATCTTCCGATCAAGGGCACGTCATATCACGCCGCCGATGTCGCCGACAAAGACAATGCATGCCGCTGGAATCCTGACATGTGGGGCGTCGACACGACCAAGCCCGGTGCGCAGGCCTATTACGATTCGATCGCAGAGCTGTATGCGTCGTGGGGTGTGGACTTCATCAAGGCTGACGATATGGGAAGCCACCTGTATCAGCCGGCGGAGATGAAGGCTCTGAGCCAGGCGATGCGGAAGACGGGGCGTCCGATGGTGCTGAGTATTTCGCCCGGTCCGGCGCCCTTTCTGAAGCGGAGTTCTTCGAGAAGTACGCGCAGATGTGGCGCATCTCCGACGACTTCTGGGACGACTGGAAGTTGCTGCGGCAGCAGTTCGATTTCACGCGCGACTGGGCGCAGTTCGTGGGCAAGAACGACACCTGGCCGGACGCGGACATGCTCCCGCTCGGCAAACTGCGCGTGACCAGCAAAGAAGGCGGAGGCGCGCCCACCAAGTTCACGCCCGATGAGCAGCAGACGGTGATGACGCTCTGGAGCATCTTCCGCTCGCCTCTGATCTTCGGCGGCGATCTGCCGAGCAACGATGCGGCGACAACGGCGCTCATCACGAATGAAGAAGTTCTCGACGTAAACCAACACAGCCACGGCGGACATCAAGCGCTGGAGAAGGGCAACGTTCGGGTCTGGGAGGCGAAGGTTCGCGACCAGAGTGAACAATATGTGGCCGTGTTCAATCTGGGCGAGGCGACTGAAGACGTGGGCTTCTCGCTGGAATGAGATTGGGATCTCGAGCCCGGTATCAGCAGTGCGCGATTTGTGGACCGCACGAATCGATGGGAGAGTCAGAGCGATATTCATGTCGTCTACGGCCTCACGCGAGCGCGTTCTGTATCGGTCTCGTTTGCAGCTAGAATGCAACGCGAATGCGCTACTTCAGACCTTCCACCAGGTACAAGTCCGCGAGCATGCGGTGGTATCCGAAGACGCAAGTTTTCGCGTCGGCTGTCATCAGGATCGGCCCGATATTCTCCACGCCTGCTGGATCGGTAGGCATGAGTTCTTTCCAGAAGGTGCGCTGGCCGGTTTGAATATCGATTCGAAAAACGCGGGCCGGAAGTTCTCCGGGCTGATAGATGTAGAGTGACTTTCCGTCGGAGCCCATGTGATCGGCTGCTCGCCGGGATTCAATCCAGGAATCAATCGCGGATCGCCACCGTCGATCGGATACAGATATCCCTTCTTATCCGGACCGATGGCCGCGACAGACTGCGAGTCCGGAGAGATCGCGAACGTGTTTCCGTTCACGCCCTCCGGAGTGACCGGCTCGGCTCTTGCCCGAATCGACTTCGGTGACGTAAAGCTTTTCTCCTTTGTCGGGCTCATTGCCGGAAAACAGGATGCGCTTGCCGTCAGGAAACCAGTGCGCCCAGTTGTGATTGATGGTGTCATGCGTGAGATCTCTGCGATTGTCCAGCGCCAGTCGGCAGCAACTTGAACTGTGATGGCGAGTCCTGGGTTTCGGCGATCGCCCATTTGCCATCGGGAGACAAGGCGAGTGCGCCGCCCTCGCCAAGCAGAACCGCCGGTGAGCCATCGGTCTTGCGAATGTAAACGCGCGTACGTGTAGCCCGCTCGATTTGGAATAATGCGAGCGATCCGCCGCCGCCTTCCTCATCGAACAGCAACGTCTTTCCGTCCGCCGATAATTCAGCGGGATAGGTGTAGTCCAGCCACGAAAGTTCGTGCTGCTTGCCATCGTTACCGAACAGCCCATCAACTCGCGCCGCCAGCTGGCGCGCACCAGCAACACCCTGCCATCCTTTGCGATATCGAGAAACATCAACGCGCCGGGCAGGCGAGCCATGGTCCGCACCTTGCCATCCAGAGTGATCGCGTAAAGCGTGCGGTCGGTGCCGGACTTGCTGGCGGTAAACCAAATCTCTTTTCGCATCGGGAGACCAGGCCACGCCCTGAATCGTGAACCATTTCCTTGGCGAGAATTTCTTCGTGCCACTCATGATCGACAATGGCCAAGAGCCCCGCTGTCGTCGCCTTGCAGCGGATGATCCGCGAAGGCGATGAGGTCGCCCTTGGGAGAAATGCGGGGATGGCCGATCCATCCGCCAGTCTGATAGAGCGGCTTGCCGATCGGATATTCCAGTCGGTTCATGCCGCCGAAGTCGCGAACGACGAGCCAACCTGTTCCGTCGGGCGACCAGTCCGCCCACTGCACCTGCTCGAGTACTTCGCGCGGCGCGCCTCCAGCCAGAGGCGCGCGAGCCAGCGTGCCCATGGTGACCCAGGTGCCGATCGCGCTTGGCTGTCGAGCAATACGGCCATCTCGCCGGTCGAAGAAACCGACATGAGCTGCGTGCGGCTAAGACCCATGGATCGCGATTCGGGAGCTTCCGGGCGCGCTGTGAACACGTCGACGGGATTACCCTGCCACGCGGCGCTGTAGAGAATCGTCTGCCCGTCCGGAGCAAAGCGGGCCGAGCGAATGCTGCCACGGCGGAATGTGAGCTGCCGATAAAGTGGAGGCTCCGGAGGCGCGGCGGAGAACATATTGTTTACCGGCGAAAAGACCAACGCCAGCAGCAAGAAGCAACGCCGAAAGCGAAAATCAGTGCCCCGACTTTCCGTCGCGGAGGAGGTTCTGTTGAAGCGGGAACGGCGACTTGTCGCGATGATGACGAGGAGGAGGCCGGTTCTCCCGGCGACACTACGGAGATTCGCTCACGAGTCCATCGAGCGCTTCAGGCGCTTCAGATCGGCACGCATCTCAGCGGCGCTCTGGCAGCGCATATCGGGATCTTTCTCCAAAGCTTTGTTGATCGTCTCTTCCAGCTTGAGGGGAAGATCGAGCGTTCAGCTTTACTGCGCGCCGTTGGCGTCCGGTTGAGAATCGCTTCGGTGATGACGGCGGAGGTCTCCCCACGAAACGGCAATACGCCGGTCGCCATCTCGTAAAGCACAACGCCGAAAGAGAACAGGTCCGTGCGGCCGTCGAGTTCCTTTCCCGCGCAGTTGCTCCGGCGACATGTAGGCAACCGTGCCGACGGCTGTTCCGGGATTGGTGAGGTCGAGATTCGCGGAGTCGGCGATCGTCTGCGAATCTCCGCTCGTGGGACGCGCGGCGCGGGCTATCTTTCGCCAGACCGAAATCGAGAATCTTGGCGTGTCCGCGATCGGTGACGAAAATATTCGCGGGCTTGATATCGCGATGGACGATTCCTTTCGCATGCGCAGCTTCGAGCGCGTCCGCCACTTCAATCGACAGCGACGAG
Organism: uncultured Acidobacteriota bacterium; assembly: GCA_963712365.1. Classification (GTDB taxonomy): domain Bacteria; phylum Acidobacteriota; class Terriglobia; order Terriglobales; family Acidobacteriaceae; genus Sulfotelmatobacter. The sequence continues at coordinate 866,661 of CAVQHO010000010.1, read as the reverse complement.
CAATCGATCAAGTTCCATCGGCTTGCCATCGATCAGATGCTTCAGCGTCTGGCCAGTCAGGCATTCCATCACGATGAAAGCGTGTCCTTCGTGTTCGCCGATCTCATGGATCGTGCAGATGTCGGATGGTTCAGAGCCGAAGCAGACCGCGCTTCCCGCCGAAAGCGTTCCAGAGCTTGAGGATCGCCGGATGCATCGTCGGGAAGGAACTTCAGAGCGACGAAGCGGCCCAGCAAGGTGTCTTCGGCCTTGTAGACGACACCCATTCCGCCTCCACCGAGCAATTCGATAATCCGGTAGTGGGAAACGGTTTGGCCGATCATTGAATAGAAGGAATCAGGGTGGCTTGCTACAACGTTGATGCCGAGCCATCTTAGGGTGAATCTGCATCTGTCGTCAATGAAAGAGTGTCAACTTCGGTGGCGGTAAGATCCCGCAGCTACAGCGCCGCCGGCGGTTCCTGCGACGCACTGGGAGCGGGATTGAGCGCCGTTGGTGTGTCCCCTTCGGGCTTCTCGCCGTGATAAACGCGCGAGACGCCGCGCACGATTCGCCGCATCGGCAGCTCGCCCTTCGCGTCAGCGAAAAAGACCTCTCCGACGCGGCTTCCGCGATAGTACCAACGCTTTAACAGGGCGACGTGCTCCATCGTGTGCATTGCCGAAATCTTTTCCGGCTGCGGGAATTCTGCAAGAGCTTGCTGAATTCGGGCTTCCATCGACTGAGACTTTGCGTGTTCCGAAGCCTGTATGCCGAACTGGAGCGGGCCGGAGATTTGTCCGGCTGCAAATCGGAAAAATGAGACTGAGCCCTCGACGTGACTGGGCTGCAGCATCAGCATGGAGAGTTGATCCAGCCGGTGTACGATTTCCGGAAGTTGGGAAATTATTGGTTGGAGCTTCTCGACTCGCGTGTGAATTTGCGCCGCATCTTCGAACGCCAGCGACTCTGACGCCGCTTCGCGCTGGTGCGCCAGTTCCCGCAAAAGTGACTCTCCGCTGGAATCGAAGTATGTCTGCACCCGCCTTACCTCGTCAGCGTATTCGGCATCTGTGCATCCTTTGAAACACGGAGCCAGGCACATCTTCATCTCGGAGTAGATGCAGCCGGGAAATGCTGGATCGGGATGCAAATCATCGATGCAGCGCCGCATCTTGAAGAAGTCGAGTGAGTCGTTCATGAATTTCTCCGCAGCGACTCGGGAGACGAATGGGCCATAGTACAGCGCGCGCCCGGTTAGCCTGCCGAGCCGTGTGGTGACAGAAGCGCGAGGGTATTCGTTTTCGATATGCATCTTCACGAATGGAGCGAAGCGGAAACGCAAACGCTTCTGGTACGTTTCCGGGAAAGCCTCTCGCAGAACTCGGTAGAGAAGAAATCCGGATTCGAAGTCAGAGCCTGTCGGAGTGAATTCGATCGACCGAACGCGGTCGCGCAGGTTCAGCTTTTTCGTGCGCTCTGTAACTGGTCCGAGAAGCCGCTGCAGACGACGGCGCAGATTGGCGGTCTTGCTGACATAGGGTTCGGCCCGAGGATCGTCACTGCGCAACAGGAATACGGCGGGATTCGCTGGAGCGGAGGCGAAAACTTCCTCGTCGCGTTCGGGACCGAATTTCAGATGCTCCGAGAACACACGCTCATTCTATTGGAACGATCTGCAGAACGCGGGCCGGAGGTCTTCAAATGCGAAGAATGCCGTCGCTGTCGCCGGTGGCTTACCTCAGCGGAAGTTCGCGCTTCGGAACTTCTGCCTGAAGTCGGTGCCATCAAGAGTGATGACGCGACACATTTCGTGAAGGCGCGAACGCATGCGCTCGCCAATGCGATCTCCGAGAGTTTCGTTGCGTGTGGCCGATCTCATCTGCGAAACGGATCCGGAGACGCCTGCAGCCGGTTGATCCTCGAAATTAGTCGTGATTATGGTCGTTCGATTGTCGTTGTAGCGTGTGTTCAGGATCAAGCTTACCGTGTCCCACACCCACTCGGTCGGCTTTACAGCCCCCAACTCATCGAGCACAAGAACGTCGGTTTCGAACACGGGTCGAAGAACATCAAGCTCTGTCGTCTGCACAGTTGAGTTGTACGAGTTCTGGATCTGTTTCAGCAGCTCGCGATAGTCGTAGAACAGGCACGCGATGCCCCGATTCAGTATCAACTCTTTCACGATCCCAACCGCGAGGTGAGTCTTGCCAGTCCCGATCTTCCCGATGATCAGCAGGCCTTTGTCTCCGCGGGGATCGCACCGCTTCGCGAAATTCGACGCAACGAAGTGAGCGTCCGCAAGGGATGGGTGGGCGCCTGGAAAGTCTGTGTCGTAGTTCGTCAGCTCGCAATGTTCGTAACGGCGGGGAACGCGGGCGGCTTCGAGCAAAGTCTGGGATCGCGCGCGCAATTGGCAGTCACAGCGGGTGACGCGGCGGTCGTTGGCGCTGGTGACGCCGTTTGAGGCGCCGCCGGCCGTTTTCCAGCCGGAGCCGTTGCAAAGAGGGCAAATTTCTACTAGAGCCTTGGTCACCTGAACGATTCCTAATTGCTCGAAAGTCCTGTTTCGACTTTGCCCCCGAAGCCGGTTTTTTGCAAGTCGCAATACCCGACTGCCTGTGTACATTCTGTGAACGATGGGGTTGTTTTGTGGAAGGCGGAGGAAAACCAATCACGAGGTCGCCGAAACAGGCTCCAGCCGCCCATTTACGGCGGCGGGGGTTGCGGAACAGGCTTCCGGCGCGGATTTTCACAGTTGACATTCTGAGAGGAGGGAGCACAATACCAGCGGTCAGGTTTCCCAACTCAGCTACAGCCAATATTCCTCCCGGTTTTAGGCTGGGAACGAAAGAGACCTGCTAGGAGAGACTATGAACAAGGCCGATCTGGTTGACAAGATCGCAGGCGCATGTGAAATGAGCAAAGCGCAGGCCACGACCGCTATTGATACCGCAGTCGACAGCATTACCTCCGCCCTCCGCAAAGGAGATCGAGTAGCCCTGATAGGCTTCGGCACATTCTCTGTTTCAGCGCGGAAGGCGCGAAACGGCCGCAATCCACAGACTGGCGCCACGATCAAAATCGCCGCCCGCAAGGTCGCGAAATTTACCCCTGGAGCCGAACTGAAGAAAGCGGTCAACAAGAAATAGTTCGGCGTGAAGTTTTAAGAACGGCAGGGGGTCGGCCCTGCCGTTTTTTGTTGGGGATCATTACTCTACTCGACGATCCGGATGATCATGCGTACACTTCGATTCGCTCGCGTGACTTCAATATTGCTGGCCGTTCTGGCGCTCAACATTGGCGCGCAGGAATCGCAGCGGCTTCCATACGGAAGTTGGCGGCGGCTTTCCGATACGCCGATCATTTCGCCACAAGGTTCGACCTGGGAGTCTGCTGGCACGTTCAATCCGGCCGTGATTGCGCACGGCGACGAGATCGTGATGCTGTATCGTGCCCAGGACAAGCAAGGCACATCACGCCTTGGCTTTGCTGTCAGCAAAGACGGCATGCATTTCACGCGACGCGCCGAGCCCGTGCTGAGCCCCGAGGCGGATTACGAAAAACACGGCGGTGTAGAGGATCCAAGGCTCGTTGAATTCGATGGCACCTACTATCTGACCTATACCGGATACAACAAAAAGGACGCGCAGCTCTGTCTCGCGACTTCGAAAGACCTGATTCACTGGAATCGCAAAGGCGTCATCATTCCCGCGAACAAGGGAAACTGGAATGTGAAGTGGACAAAGTCGGGTGCAATCGTTCCCGAAAAGATTGACGGGAAATACTGGATGTATTTCCTGGGGACAAGTGCTGACAACAAAGACCAGGCTGGGCTGGCATATTCGCTCAACCTAATACATTGGACCGAGGCCACGCAGATCCCGGTGCTTCCTGTGAGACCCGAGAAATTCGACTCACGCGTCGCCGAGCCGGGCCCGTCTCCTATCGTCACGGATGACGGAATCGTGCTCGTTTACAACGGCGCGGATGACAAGCTTGTATATCGCACGGGAGTGGCGGTCTTCGATCGGAAGGATCCGCGGAAATTGATCTGGAGGAGCGAAGAGCCAGTGTTTATTCCGGAGAAAGACTGGGAAAAGGTAGGCCAAGTGCCGAATGTTGTCTTTGTCGAAGGAATGTTGCGAAAAGCTAATCGCTTTCTTTTCTACTACGGCGGGGCGGATACTCATGTCGGCGTAGCGGAAGCGCTGGCCACTAAGTAACCCACCTTGGCTTGACCGGTTTCACTCGCCCTCCTAACATCAACTAGGGCTCATGCGAATTCGTTTCTCCTTCCTATTCTGGGCGCTCCTAGCGAACCAGTGCCTATCAGGGCGGCCATTACTATTTGGGCAACAGGCGAAGCCAACGGCAGTTGCCTCGCCGATCGCGACGTTTGTCGACATTGCAGAGAAAGCCGGCCTCAAGGCGGAGAATATTTTCGGCGGCGTCGACACAAAGAAATACATCATCGAGACAACCGGCAACGGGGTCGCCCTCTTCGACTACGACAACGATGGGTGGCTAGACATCTTCCTGGTGAACGGGACACGCCTTGAGGGATTTCCCGCCGGGCAAGGCCCCACGAATCGTCTCTACCGCAACAACCATGATGGCACGTTCACCGACGTGACGGTGAAGGCCGGCCTCTCCGGAACTGGCTGGGGCCAGGGCGTGTGCGTCGGGGATTATGACAATGACGGTTGGGAAGACCTCTACGTCACCTACTACGGCAAGAACCGGCTTTACCACAACAATCATGGAGTGTTCTCAGAGGTTGCGGAGAAGATTGGTGTTGCCGGCTCCGGCAAATCCTGGGGCACCGGTTGTGCATTCATCGACTACGACCGTGACGGCCGCCTGGATCTGGTAGTGGCGAACTATGTGGATTTCGATCTTTCCACTGCGCCGGCGCCGGGAGAGCGGCCCACATGCATCTGGAAGGGCGTCCCAGTGATGTGCGGGCCTAGAGGCCTTTCCGGCTCGAAGAATATTCTGTACCACGGGCTGCCGGATGGAACTTTTGAAGACGTCACTACGAAAGCACACATCGACCGCACCGATGGCCACTACGCATTCAGCGTCTCGACTCTCGATTTTGACGAAGACGGTTGGACTGACATTTATATTGCGTGTGACAGCACGCCGAGCATTCTTTACCGAAACAACCATGACGGCACATTCACCGACGTGGCCGTAACTTCGGGAGCTGCCTTTAACGAGGACGGGCGTGAACAGGCGGGCATGGGTTCCGCGATCGCCGATTTCAATGGCGATGGCCACCTCGATATTTTCAAGACGAATTTCTCCGACGACACATCGACTCTTTACAAAAACAATGCGGACGGTACATTCACCGATGCCACGACAGCCGCGGGTCTCGGCCTCTACACGCAATATCTCGGCTGGGGCACAATGTTTATGGATATCGATAATGATGGATGGCCAGATTTGTTGCTTGTGAACGGCCATGTCTATCCCGAGGTCGACAGCCAACATTTAGGCAGCAACTACAGAGAGCCGAGAATTCTCTTTCGCAATAACGGCGACGGAACGTTCAGCGACATCTCTGCCTCTGCGGGCACCTCGATTACAACACCGGCCTCATCCCGGGGACTGGCTGTGGGTGACTTCTGGAACGATGGCAGGATGTCAGCGGTGATCAGCAACATGAATGCGATTCCGAGCTTGTTAGTGAATCAAGTCCGCAACAGCAATCACTGGCTGGCGATTCATGCGGCCGGCACAAAGTCGAATCGAGACGGCATCGGGGCAAGAATTAGAGTTAAGACGACGTCGCGAGTCTTTGTGGACGAGGTTCGAAGCGGCTCAAGCTACATCTCAAACAGCGACATGCGTGTTCACTTTGGACTGGGCAAGATCGACAAGATCGACTCGATCGAAGTTCGGTGGCCGAATGGGACTAAGGAGAACTTCTCCATCCCTCGCGTCGATCAAGTTCTCACGCTGACCGAGGGTACAGGGGCGCCCGTGGACGCCGGTCCGAAAAAGTAGGGCAATCCTACTTGGCACTCTTCTTCGGAAACTGCATGGTGCGGGAAACTCCCTCGCCTTCCTTCACGTAGACGAGTTGGTTCACCTTTACATCCTTCATCGTGTCTGTCTGGCCGCTCGGCCAACGAACTTCTAGCACGTCGATCTTTTCAGCTTTGCCTAAGCCGAAGTGCACGCGCAGGTCGTTCTGCGAGAAGTAGCCGCCACCGCTTCGCACCTCGTCGATCTGCTGATGAGGCTTGGATTCTCCGGGATTGCGCGTCGTACAGACGATGCGGGCGCCAATCCCGCTGCGGTTCGACTTCGTGCCGATGGTCCGAACCTTAATCCAGTTATTTTCCAGCTTCGAATCGCAGCGAAGAAGCTGCGGGTAGTCGTTGACGGTATTCACCACGATATCGACGTCGCCGTCGTTATCGAAATCGCCGAAAGCGGCTCCCCTGCACGCACGCGGATCGGATATGCCAGGGCCAGCCTGAAACGAGATGTCGGCGAAGTGGCCGTTGCGAAGATTTTGGTAGAGGAGTTTTCGCTGCGCGTAAGCAGCCTCAGTCTTCAATTGCTCGACTTCGGGATAGACGTGGCCATTGCAGATGAGAATGTCAGGCCACCCGTCATTGTCCATGTCGAAGAATCCGCAACCCCATCCCAGGAATTGCGTATGGGCGCCCAGGCCCGCAGTAAAAGTGGTGTCTTCGAAGTTTGCGCCGCCCTGGTTTCGGTAAAGAGATGGAGTGTCGCCCGCGAAATTCGTTTTGACGATATCGAGATTGCCGTCCATATCGTAGTCAGCAGCGGAGACGCCCATACCTGCTTGCGGCTTGCCATCCGGGCTGAGGGCGCAGCCGGCCTCGATCGCTATGTCCTGAAATTTACCGTTCTTTTTGTTCTGATAGAGCGCGCTCGCAGTTGAATCGTCGGCGACGTAAATATCGGGCCAACCATCGTTGTCAAAGTCAGCGGTGAGGACGCCGAGTCCAAAGGTTCCGTTTGCAGCCAGTATTCCTGAGGCTTGTGAGACGTCGGCGAACGTGCCGTCTCCGTTATTGTGGTACAGAATATTTTTCCCGCCTTGCAGTCCTGGGGGCCCGCAGGCAACCATCACGCTCTTGTAGAGACAGGGCCCCGATTCAGGTACAGGGGCTGTCGCCAGGTCCATGTCGATGTAATTTGCGACGAAGAGATCAAGCCGACCGTCACGATCGTAGTCGACAAATGCGCAGCCCGTGTTCCAGCGTTTTCCGTTTCCGGCGACGCCCGCTTTCTGGCTGACGTCGCTGAAAGTTCCGTCACCATTGTTGTGATACAGAACGTTCTTGCCGAAATACGTGACGAACAGGTCTTCCCAACCGTCGTTGTCGTAGTCACCGATGCAACATCCCTGGCCCCATCCAGCGTGCGCTACTCCCGCCTTCAGGGTCACGTCCGTAAATGTGCTGTCCCGATTATTGTGAAACAGATGAGAAGTAGGCTCGCTACCCGCCGGGAAGCCTTCGAGCCGCGTTCCATTCACAAGAAAAATGTCGAGCCAGCCGTCGTTGTCATAGTCGTAGAACGCGACTCCGCAGCCGGTGGTTTCAAGCAGATACTTGTTCTTGTGTTCGCCGCCGAAGATCGTCTTCGCATTCAGGCCGGATTCGCGCCCTACGTCGATGAACGAGATTCCAAGATCGTTCCTCGGCGAAGCAGCTTCTTTTGAAGGTTCGTTATTTTGCGATGTTGCCGTCTGAAACCATGCTGGACGAGCCAATGCGAGGACACTCTCGAACGGGAGTACGAGCGCGGTCCGGCACAGTGATTGAAGAAAATTGCGGCGTGAAGAAGACAAGAGTTTGCGGCCTGGCCCGATCGGCTCGTGCTAGAATTCGCCTCTTACCTCTTATATTCAGCGAACCACGACTTTGCAAGTTTCGGCGTGGGCAAGGTCTCCGATTCGCGACAAAACCACGATGAATCCTGACTCCGTTGTTGCTCGCTTTTCACATCTTCGAGCGCGCCTTTTGGCTCGATTTCTGTTTTTTGCCTTGTGCATTTCTTGTGGCATTTCGACTGTCGCACAACAGCCTCGGCCACCGCTCGAGTTGGCGCGACCGATCCGAAGTTGGGAGTTTCTTCCCGTCGTCGGAACGCAAGCAGGATTGTTCGGCAATGAAACGGGACGGTTTGAAGCGTGGGTCTATCCCTTAAAGCTGTTTCGTGAATTTCATCTGACGTTTCACATCGGCGACCGAGCTTTGCCGGCTGAGAGCCTGGCACGCACTTTGACGGTGCGGCCAGAGTCGGTGTCGATATTGTACGCAGGAGATTCTTTCCGGGTGCGCGAAACAGTCTGCGTTCCTGTGAACGAGCCTGGAGCGATCATCCTGCTTGAGACAGAGACGGAGGAACCTCTCGATATCGAAGTCGGCTTTGTCGGCGACTTCCAGCTTGAATGGCCTGCTGCGCTGGGCGGCACGTACGTGAACTGGGACGGAAAGGATCACGCCTTTGTTTTTGGAGAAGAGGCTCGAAAGTTTGCGGCGCTCGTCGGCTCGCCAACTGCGACCGATGCCCACGTGGCGTACCAAACGAACTATTCGTCTTCGGATGAAAATTCAATGCGGCTCGGTGCGACCGCAAAAGGAAAAGACACGAAGCAGTTGGTCATTGCTGCGTCGGTCAATGGCCTGGAAGATGCCGCGAAACACTATCATGAATTATTGAATTCGGTGACGGATCGTCTCCATCAGTCGGCCGATTACTACCGCGAATACCTGGAGAAGACCGTCAGTCTTGAGCTTCCTGATGCCGCGCTGCAGCAGGCTTATGACTGGGCAAGGATCAGCACCGTTCAGGGTGTTGTCAGCAATCCTTACCTTGGAACCGGGTTGGTAGCTGGCTATCGCACCTCTGGAGTGAGCCAGCGTCCGGGCTTCGCGTGGTTCTTTGGACGAGATTCACTCTGGACATCCTTCGCCCTCAATGCTGAAGGTGATTTCGCGACCACGCGCAGCGCCATCGATTTTGTCAGCAAATATCAGCGACAGGACGGCAAGGTTCCGCACGAAATTTCTCAGAGTGCAAGCCTCGTTCCCTGGTTCAAGGACTATCCGTACCCCTACGTGTCTGCCGACGCCACACCCCTTTTCATCATTGCGATGAATGACTACGCAATGCAGAGTGGGGATGTCGCCTACGCGAATGCCAAGTGGGACAACCTCTGGCGCGCGTATCAATTTATGCGTTCAACCTATGATTCGCACGGTTTTGCGCAGAACATGGGCGTCGGACATGGCTGGATCGAAGGGGGCCCGCTTCTTCCCGTCAAAAATGAGTACTACCAGGCAGGATTGGCCATGGAGGCGTTGCACGCGCTATCCAATCTGGCGCACGTTCTGGGAAAGGAAGACGTCAGCAAACAGCTCTCGGCGGAATACGATCACGGCAGACCGCTTTTGGATCAAGCCTACTGGTCGCCTGAGTTGAAGAGTTATGCCTATGCCCTCAAGCCAGATAACCAGCAAGGAACTGAAGCCAGCGTGCTAACGACGGTGCCGATGTGGTTCGGTCTGTCGGATGCCGATCATGCGGACCAGACCATAAATACACTCGCGGCCGAAGATCATCAGGCGGATTGGGGAATGCGGATCATCTCCCGGCGGTCGAAAGTTTACGACGGATCTGGCTATCACTACGGGTCGGTGTGGCCTCTGTTTACGGGTTGGGCGTCGGTGGGTGAGTATCGTTATCACCGCGCTTTTCCCGCGTATTCCAACCTGCGCTCGAACGCCCTGCTGGCTCTGGATGGCGCTTTGGGCCATTTCAGCGAGGTGCTATCCGGCGATTACAACCAGTCGTTCTCAACCAGTTCGCCCCACCAGATCTGGTCTGCTGCGATGGTCGTGAGTCCCATCCTGCGCGGGATGTTCGGACTTCAGACCGAAACCGAGAATCATCAGATCAGTTTCACGCCGCACGTGCCGGCGGACTGGACAGCGTTTGCAATTCACAATCTTCAGGTGAACGGCGTTCATGTAGATTTCAAATATCGAAAAACTGCTGACACCATTGCACTCGATGCTGATCGCTCCGGGAATGGGGAATGCTGGATTGAATTTGCTCCAGCCTTCAGTTTGCGGACTGAGATCGTGAGCGTCGAACTGAACGGGCATCCTCTACCATTCAAGGCCGAGCCGAATCGCAACGACCAGCATGTTCGGATCAGATTCCAACTTCGTGATGTGCGGAACAACCTTGTCATTCGCACCCGAAGAGATTTCGGTTTGGCAGTGGCGAATGAACTGCCTCCTCTAGGCAGCGCCAGCCGCGGTCTCCGTGTGATCTCTGAGTCGTGGAATGCCGCCAAGAATCAGCTCGTCATCAATGTTTCCGGGCTCGGCGGTCAAAAGTACGAGATGAGCGTTTGGAACCCGAGCCAAATTTCGTCCGTCGATGGAGCGGCCCTGAGCGGCGGCACGCTGCACATCGAGATGCCGCAGGGAGGCAGCGACTCCTACATGCCTCAAAAAATCACTTTGCATTTCGTGCGCTAGAGCCTGTCCTGTTTTGGTCGGATCGAACAAAGCCTCACTCGACAAGCTGAATCCGGGAGGCGTTAAATCATAGGTAGCGCATGAATCGTGTGGTTCGTCGGGCCCACATAATATGCACGAGCTCTCGATAGCGATGGGGATCGTGGAAGCAGCCATGGAAGAGGCACAGGACCGAGGCGTGCGCGTAGGCGCCGTTCATCTCCGGTTAGGTGCCTTGTCTGGAGTCGTGAAAGACGCATTGTTGTTTTCCTACGAGGCCGCCAGTCTGGATACGCCCCTTGCCGGTTCCCGATTGATAATTGAGGATATTCCAGTCACCGTCTTCTGCTCTCATTGCGATTCGATGAAGATTCTCCTATCGGTCCAGGCATTTGTCTGCCCAGATTGCAGCACCCCAACCATCGATGTGAGAGGAGGAAAAGAGTTGGAAGTATTCGCATTGGAGATCGCCGAATGACGGAACCGCGGCTCGTCGAAGTTCGACGAAACATCCTGAAGCAGAATGACGTGATCGCTCGCGCTCTGCGGGAACAGTTTCAGGCTGCCGGGGTTTTCGTAGTGAGCCTTGTCTCCAGTCCCGGCTCCGGGAAGACGGCTTTTCTCGAGAAAACGCTGTCCGCACTTCGATCGAACTACAGAGTCGCAGCGCTCGTTGGTGATCTCGCCACCGAAAACGATGCCAATCGTCTGGCGCGTAGCGGCGCTCCGGTAAAACAAATTACTACGGGAACGCTTTGTCATCTGGAAGCGGCAATGGTCCAGAAGGCTCTGCAGGACTGGGATCCAGGCTCGCTCGATTTCTTGTTCATCGAAAACGTAGGGAATCTGGTTTGCCCATCCTCCTACGATCTGGGGGAAAACCTGCGCCTCGTGCTGATGTCGGTGACCGAAGGTGAAGACAAGCCGCTGAAGTATCCCACCATCTTCAACAGCGCGGATGTTGCGGTCATCACGAAGAACGAATTGGCTGAGGCTGTGGAGTTTGATTGGGAGACAGCTCACAAGAGTATCGAGTCGGTGCGGCCCGGCATGCAGATTTTTCGCCTTTCAGCGAAGACGGGAGACGGAATGAGTGATTATTTTGATTTCCTTATTCAGCGGTTATCACAAAGCCGCGGCCTCACACCGGTCTGACTGCCAGCGCAACTCCGAATTCAGCCGAGAGGCACGTGTGCAAGTGCGTATACCGTGCGCCCTACGTAAGTGATAAGCAGCGCGGCAATGCATGCCATGATCAAGGGCCGGTAGCTGGTCTCAAGCAGGTCGGCAAGAACTCCAGACACAAAAATGAACAGAAACGGGATCGCGGAAAGAAGGAATCCTTCTCCTGCGACATGCGGGTGAGCCATTCCGAGCACGACGAATGCGACAGCGACAAGTAATGGCGCGGTATTGCCAAAATAGCGAGTTCTCCGCCAGGCGATGTAGGTCACGATGCAAACTGGAAAAACGATTGCCAGTGCTGGGCAAGCCCGCCCGATTTCGAGTGCCACCTGTTTGTAGACTCCCGGCACGGTAAATCCTCGCCACGTAGCTCCCCAGAAAACAGCTTCCCGCATGCTCTGCACAAAAGCGTGTCTATCCGCAGAATAAAGGGCGAAAAGTAACAGTGAGGCTACGACGCATGCAGCAATCCAGATAGCAGTGCCGGCGCCTCGACGCACTGGAGCTACATAAAGCAGGAAAGCCAGCGCCATCGGGACAAGCACGATGAGCGAGAACTGGGATCCGATCGCAATGGCGAGCGAAATTCCGAGCAGCACGATTCTCCGCCAGTTCCAGAGCACGACTTCTCTCGGCGCGTAGAGAGTGTGCGCGACGGCTATCCCGGTAAAGATCGTGCCGAACGCTCCCCATGCTGCGAGGATCTCGGGCTCGGCGTGCCATACCGTGCTCGACTGGATCAGAGACGGCGAAAAGCAGTACAGGATCAGCGCGACGAATCCGCCAGTATTGCCGCATAGCCGGCGTGCCACATACCAAAGCGAGGCGCCCAAGAATAGGCCGCAGGCCAGAAAAGGCAGGCGGGGAAGCCATCGCCAGTAGCTGGCCGATTCAAAGTCGAAATTGCGAGGCCAGATCAAGAGCGGCCCGGCGGATACCAGATAAATCAGAGGCGAATGTTCATTGTCGAAGCCGCTGGCCGCATCTTGAAAAGGATCTCGAACCATGTGCTCAGCCGTAGACTCAAGAAAAGGAGCGCCGGCAATACCCTTGCCCTTCCACTGCTTCCACCCTTCACTGATCCGCATAGCCTCGCGGCTCTCCATTCCTTCGGGGCCGCTGAGTTCGCGGTGAATCAACCACAAGCCTTGGGCGAGAAAAGCCAGCAGAAGCAATCCAGACAGGAATTGCGGGCGACCAAAACGTTCTCTCGTGAAATATGGACGCATAAGGTCGAGCCGAGTGTTTTACCATGTCGGAGGCAGTTGCGCGAAAAGTTCTTCGATGAACGACTTCGAAATGAAGCAACAGGATGAATCAGCGGAAGGATCTTCCGCGCGGTCGTCCGGGCCTGACTTTAGCGCGGCAGCTGCACCCTCTTATGCACACTCCCTCTTCTTTGGACCTGACGGACTGCGCCCCGGGTGGGGATTTGCCTTCTATGTTGTTTCCTTTCTCACCTTGCAACGATTGGCTTCGGACCTCGCCTGGTATCGGGATCTCGGCTATAGCGGACTGTGGTCGATGTTGCTCGAAGAACTCGGAAATTTTTTGGCTGCGGTGGTACCCGCGGCTGTCCTGGCGCGAATCGAGGGTCGCAAGTGGCAAGCTTACGGATTGCCGCCGCGGGGAATTCTCGAACGCTACCCTTGGATTGGCGCAGTTTGGGGCTTCGCCGGAATCAGTCTATTGATGTTCTCCATCTACGCTTTGCACGGTTTCTCATTCGGCCATGTCGTGCTCCACGGTCCACGTTTAATGAGATTCGCGTGCTACTGGGCGCTGATGTTTCTGCTAGTAGGGCTTTTCGAAGAATTTCTGCTGCGTGGATACACTCTGTTCACTCTCGCCCGGGGAATCAGCTTCTGGCCGTCAGCGATCGTGTTGTCGTGCACCTTCGGACTAATTCATCTGCGGAACGGTGGAGAGCACTGGCCGGGCTTGCTTGCGGCCGCCCTCATCGGACTATTTTTTTGCCTGACGCTTCGTCGTACCGGCAGTTTGTGGTTCGCCGTCGGATTTCACGCTTCATGGGACTGGGGCGAAACGTTCTTCTATTCGGTTCCGGATAGTGGGACAGTCTCGCCCGGACATTTGCTGAGTTCCTCGCTCCAAGGCCCCACTTGGCTAAGTGGAGGTTCGGTCGGGCCCGAGGGCAGCGTCCTGTGCTTCGTCGTGATCGCACTCCTCTGGCTCACGTTCCACAAGGTCTATCCAAGAGCGCTATTTATTCCCGAGGAAGAGAGCACGGTCGCCGTGACCGCGCAGTCCCACGCGCTCCAGGCGCCGAAGTGATTTTTCAATCTCTCTTCCGGTTCGGGAGTTGATGCGCCACATCTCCCGTTCTTTTCCACAGCGCCGTTCGCTGCCACCCCTATACTGACTCCATGCCCCCGGAAGTAGACCTGCTCACGCCGTTGCGTCGCTACTGGGGATATGGTTCTTTCCGCCCGTTGCAAGAACGAATCGTGCAGAGCCTGCTCTCAGGCCACGACACCTGCGTCGTAATGCCCACTGGCGGAGGCAAGTCGCTCTGCTATCAGCTGCCGGCAGTCATCTCAAGTAAAACGGCGATTGTCATCTCTCCTCTAATCGCGCTCATGCAAGATCAGGTTGCGCAGTTGGCGCAAATGGGCATTCGGGCCGCTCTCCTCAACAGTTCGCTAACGGGTGAAGAGCAATCGCGAGTCCTGCGTCAGGCCAAGGATGGTGCATTTCGGCTGTTGTATCTTTCGCCCGAGCGATTGCAGCGCAGCGACACGCTCAGCTGGTTGCAGAAGATCCCAATCTCGTTTTTCGCCATCGATGAAGCACATTGCATATCGGAGTGGGGCCACGAATTTCGCCCGGAATACCGTCAATTGAACCGGCTTCGCAGTAATTTTCCCGGATGTCCGATAGCCGCGTTCACCGCAAGTGCAACTCGCCATGTGCGACACGACATTCTGGGCCAGCTTCAACTGCAAAGTCCTGACAAGTACATTGCAAGCTTTCATCGGCCAAATCTTAGATATCTGGTTCGCGAATGCAGCACGATCGAACAAACAGCATTGCTGGTTTTGTGCCTGCGAAACTGCGCTGACGGCAATGTCATCGTCTATTCTCCGACAATCGCGAAGGTGGAGGAGACTGTCGACTTTCTCGAGGAGCAAGGCATTGCGGCGGTGCCGTACCACGCCAAGATGCAAGGGGAGGAACGGCGGCGCAATCAGGAACGCTGGATGTCTGACGAGGTTCGAGTTCTTGTTGGGACGATCGCCTTCGGTCTCGGGATCAACAAGGCCAGCGTCCGCGCTGTGATCCATCTGGCCTTACCGAAATCAGTTGAGCAGTACTACCAGGAGGCCGGACGTGCCGGACGGGACGGCAATCCTGCCGATTGCATCTTGCTCTGGCGCAAACAGGATGCCGGACTGCTGGGATATTTCGCGAACCAGATTATTGATTCGGCCGAGCGAGACCGCGCTTGGCAGCGGTATCGCACCATCCGATCATTTGCGGAAGCGAACGAGTGCCGCCATCGTCAGATTTGCACGCACTTCGGAGAGAATCCCAAATGGTCTTCGTGCGAGGCGTGCGATGTTTGCGGAGCAACACCAGAGTGGCTGAAAGAAGCGCCGAGGCCAATCAGAGCGGCCAGAAGCGTCGCCTCATCCGAAGCTGGAAGGGTCTCGGGAAAAGTCGATTTCGACGGCGATACTGAGCTGCGCGAATATTTGCGCGAGTGGCGGCGAGCGACTGCAAAGGAGCAGGGTGTTCCGGCCTTCGTGGTGTTGCACGATACTTCTCTTCACGAGCTTTGCCGGGTCCAGCCAACTTCCATCAAAGGATTGCTGGGTATTACAGGAATAGGCGAAAAAAAGGCAGAAATCTTCGGCCGCAGTATCCTATCCGCTCTCGAAAATTACCGCCAAGGAGCGAGAGCGACTGCTCCAGCCACGAAAAAATCGGCTCCCGCTTTGGAAACGTTGCAGTTGTTGTCCCAAGGACGAAGCCTGGAAGAGATCGCAAAAACTCGCGGGCGCCAGCTCGGGACCGTAGTCACCTCGGTCGTAGCTTTGGTAGAAAACGGAGATATAGAGTTTCAGCCAGCATGGATCGATCGCAACAAACAGGCTGTCATCGAGGCAGCCTGCAATCGCGTGGGACTCGACAAAATTGACCGCCTGCGAGGCCTTAAAGACGTCTTGCCCCCAGAGTGTACCTACGATGAGATTCGCTTGGTCTTAGCTCATCTACGGCGTGCCGAAAGCGCCCATCGCAAACGTGCTCATGAAGTTGCGCCCGGCCAAGCTGCTGTGTCCTAGTGACTGTGTTTCTGGCGCTTTGGCGGTTCCAAGCCTGATATCATAAATCAACGTTAGCCTTTTCGAACCTTGGCCGTGCGGCCAAATGCCTTCAAGGTGTCACTTGTTTCTCATGCTTGCCAGGTTGGTCACAAGGGACTATGGGGAGCGTCATCAATAATTCGTTGTCGGTTCGACTTTCACGCAGCCCAGTGTTGTGTTACGTGGCGGCGCTTGGGTTCACGCTGGCGGCATGGGTGGTGTGCGCCGTTCTTAGCCGGATCGGTGGGACGGTAGGCGCTTATCCAATTCTCTTGCTTGCTGTGTGTTTCTCAGCCTGGTATTGCGGGGTGGGGCCGGCGTGCATTGTCACTGCGATTTCGCTCGTAATGGCAGTGTTCGGATTTGCTCCTCACACTTTTACGCCACTAACGAGAAATGACTGGTTCGGGACCCTCACATTCCTGATCTCCTCTGTGATAGTGATGGCACTCGCCGAAGGGCGTCGTCGCCAAAATGATCTTTTGCTGAAAGCGCAGACTGAGCTTGAATCCAGGGTCGAAGAAAGAACGGCAGATTTGGATGCGGTGAACCGCAACTTGCGGGAGTTGTCGGCTCGCCTGATGCAACTGCAGGATGACGAACGCAGACGCATCGCTCGAGAGTTGCACGACAGCGTAGGCCAGACGCTGGCCGCGCTGTCTATGAACTTATCGGTGGTTCGTAGCGACGTTGAACGGCTCAGTTCGATTACGGCCGCTCTGATTGACAGTGAGGGCCTGGTCCGGTCGATGAGTACAGAAGTCCGTACAATTTCGCATCTGCTGCACCCACCCTTGCTCGATGAAGCAGGACTCGCATCGGCAATTCGCTGGTATACGGATGGATTCGCCCAACGCAGCAGGATCAAGGTTGATCTAGACCTTCCAGAAGATTTGGAGCGGCTGCCCGGTGAGATGGAAACCGCTATCTTCCGCATCGTTCAAGAGTGCCTCACTAACATTCACCGACACTCCGGAAGTCCGGTCGCCAAAATTCAAGTGCGCCAGAGGCAGGGCGAAGTGATTGTCGAGATCCAGGACAAAGGAAAAGGGATACCCATCGAGAAGCAAGAGGAGATGGCTTCGACAGGGACGCCGGGAGTTGGAATTCGCGGAATGCGCGAGAGACTTCGCCAACTGGGCGGCACGCTGGAGATTTCGTCTAATTCTCATGGGACATCAGTCAGCGTGCGATTACCCGTCGCCGGCATGCATCGCGTCAATGATGTAAGTATGGCCGGTCCAGCTGCGGCTTAAGTCGCAGAGGGCTGCAACTCCGACGTGAGCTTCACCGCCGCCTCGCGTCCAGAGCGGACGCAATCCGGCACTCCGATTCCGCGATATGCATTTCCCGCCAGCGCCAGGCCCACAAGCGGGCTAGCCAACTCCTCGATTCTTTTCAGGCGCTCCAGATGACCTACCCCGTACTGAGCCATCGCAGATTTCCATCGATACACTCGCGCAAAAAGAGGCTCCCCCCGCAGTCCCAGAATTTTTTGTAACTCGCTCCGCACGATCGCAACAACTTGCTCGTCGCTCAATGCCCAGACGTCCTCGGCATTTTCTCCAGCGAAAAAGCAACGCAACAAGGCACGGTCTCCGGGAGCGCGATGCGGGAATTTATTATGGACAAACGTCGCTGCCAGAAGTCGCCGGCCTTCGCTGCGGGGCACGAGGAATCCGAACCCCGGCGGCAGGGATTTGCGGACCCGCTGATCGTAGCCAAGCCCCACTGTGATGGATGAGCTATATCCGACTGCATCGAGTTCGTTGGCAAGTTCGGGGCTCACCGCGCGCAGCAGGCTGGCCGCGGCGGGGCCTGGAGTTGCGACGACCACCGCATCGAACTGCTCTGAATTTGCGCCAGTAGACACAACCCAACCTTCGTCCTTACGACGAATAGTCTCTACGCGGCAATCGGTTCGCAATGAGGCAGGCGCGAGCCGGTCGACGACACTCCGTGCCATGTGCTGCATGCCATTCTTGAGAGAGGTAAACAGCGGAACGACCGGTTTGCGCGGGCTGGAGGATGCCTTCTTGCGCGCCGCCAGCATCGCGCGGCCCAAACTTCCGTGGTTTCGTTCCATCTCCGCGAATCGAGGCAGAACAGCGCGAACGCTGAGGGATTTGGCTTCTCCTCCGTAGACTCCCGAGAGCAAGGGGTCAGCCAGGCGATCGACCATCTCCGCACCATAGTGTCGCCGGACGAACGATGCCACGGATTCATCATGCTCGACCGAATGTGGCGGATGAAACAACTCACGCGCCATCAGCAATTTCGTTTTCCACGAGAACAAAGGGGAAAGCCCCGTCGGCAGGATCTTCGTCGGGACCATAAACATCAGGCCGTCCGGCATTTCAACCAGCCGTCTGCGAGTCAGGATGTAGGTTTTTCGGTCAGCATCATTCGAACCGATGAGCTGATCGCCCAAGCCGAGCGCGCGACAGAGATCAGATGCCCATGGCTTTTCGCTGACAAATGAGTCCGGGCCTGCTTCGACCACGCACCCATCGATCACCTCGGTTCGTAGAACGCCGCCGAGGAGCGGAGAGGACTCGTAGAGGACGTAATCAACGGCGTGTCCGCTGCGCTGCTTCTCTTCAAGCTCATAAGCCGCGGCTAGACCGGAAATCCCTCCGCCGATGATTGCGACTCGCTTCATTGCGCACGGCTTCTAGTTTCCGGCCCACGGGCCGGGTCATGTTCCTGAACAAATCGCGCCAGGTCTTTTCACATTATCGACCGGCGTTTCGGGCAGAATTCCATGCCCGAGATTAAAGATGTGCCCTCGTCGCCCGGCGGCCAGCCGAAGTATGTGTTCTGCCCGAGACTTCAACTCTTTCCAATCTGCGAACAGAAGGACGGGGTCGAGATTTCCTTGCACTGCAGGTTGATGATTGAGACGACTCCAACCCTCATCAAGTGGAATTCGCCAGTCGAGCCCGATCACGTCGGCTCCAGTCTCTTTCATTGCCGGTAAAAGCGTCGAGCTGTCAGTGCCGAAATAAATGATGGGCACACCTGTTTTTTGCAGGGTCTTCACCATGCCTGTAACGTGCGGCAGAACGTATTGACGGTAATCTTCAACGCTGAGGCATCCCACCCAGCTGTCGAAAATCTGAATGGCGTCTGCTCCCGCGCGAACTTGCTCCGCCGAATATGCGCTGGTGACAGCAACCAGTTTGTTCATCAGCGCGTCCCAATCCTTGGGCTGTTTGTACATTAGCTTCTTCGCGTGGACGTAATTACGCGAGCCGCCACCCTCAATCATGTAGCTGGCGAGCGTGAACGGGGCGCCGCAGAATCCGATGACAGGAACACGATCGGCGAAGTGCTTCGCTACGAGAGAGACTGCTTCGGAGACGTATCCGAGATCGGCAGCGCGGTCGGTTCGAAGGTTTGAGATGTCTTCTTTCGAGCGAACGGGCTTTTCGATCACCGGGCCTTCGTTCGGCGAGAAGTGAAAGGGCAGCCCCATGACCTCGAGCGGCAACAGCAGGTCCGCGAAGATAATCGCGGCGTCAACGCCCAGGATCTCCGCAGCAGTAATTGTGACTTCGGCAGCCAGCGCTGGCTTCTTGCAGATTTCCAGCAATGAATGCTCTTTCCTGACCGCCCGGTATTCGGGCATGTAGCGTCCAGCTTGTCTCATGAACCAAACCGGGGTGTGATCCGTTGGCTGAGACTTGCAGGCGCGAATAAAGCTGGAATTTGGGGCTGACATGAATTGTTGAATTTAGCACTTTTGCTGAGAATATGCTGTTAACAGCGCGCACGGTCAGTGCTGACGCCGAACCGGACCGGTGCGCGATATGGATAGCGTGCCAAAATATGAGAAGAAAACGGAGTCTATCACTGCGCATCTCATTTGCACGCTGCAATTTCGAAAGCGTCGGTGGTGCGGCTAGGCATCACGGTCGCCGGACTGTCCATGGTTCTGCTGCTCTGTGCGATGCAGAGTCAAGAACCCGTCCAGGCCCGAAAAGGCGTCCGCAGCACCCACGTTCTACGAAGACGTACTGCCGATCCTCCAGGCCCATTGCCAGAGTTGCCATCGCCCGGGAGAAGTTGCGCCCATGCCGCTGGTGACGTACGAACAAACCCGTCCTTGGGCAGGCGCCATTTCGGCATGCGGTGCGAGATGCGAATGATGCCCCCGTGGTTCGCCGATCCGCGATATGGACATTTTTCCAACGACTCATCGCTCACGGAACAACAGATCTGCGCGATCTCGGCATGGGCTCAATCTGGTGCGCCAGCTGGCGACGCGCGTGATTCTCCGCCTCCGCGAAAATGGGCGGAGGGATGGAACATACCGAACCCGGATCTTGGTCGTGAAGATGCCGCAAGGCAGTGAAGATTCCTGCCTGCAGGCGAGGTTGAATACACCTACGAAATCGTGCCCACCCACTTCGCCGAGAATCGGTGGGTGCAGATGTCCGAGTTTCGGGCAGGGAGTCCGGCGCATGTGCATCACGCCGTGGTTTACATCCGGCCACCGGATTCTTCATGGCTGCGCAGGGCGCCTGTAGGAGAGCCGTTTACAGCGTCTGCGCTGCAAGATCCGCAGACCAGTCGCGAAGCTCACGAGACTACTACTGATCTGCTGCTGGTGTATGCGCCGGGAAGTTCTCCTGACGAGTGGCCGGATGGCATGGCGAAATCCGTTCCGGCCGGTTCCGATCTTGTGTTCCAGATGCACTACACGACAAACGGGACCGCCGACAGCGATCAGACCAGCTTAGGCTTGGTGTTTGCCAAAAACCGTCCGCAGCAGAGAGTTATCACGTTCAACTGAATAATCATGCGCTCATTATTCCGCCGGGAGCCGACGACTTTCGCGTGGAGGTACAAGGGACTTTGCCACACGATGCCACCCTGCTGAGCCTGTTCCCTCACATGCATCTCCGGGGAAAAAGATTTGAATACGACATTGTTCATGACGATCGGAGCGTTGAAGTGCTGCTGCGCGTCAACTACCACTTCCACTGGCAGCTGAGTTATCGATTGGCGGAGCCGCGATTGCTCAAGGCCGGAACGAAGCTCCGAGCGATTGCCTGGTACGACAACTCGGCCAACAACCCGCACAATCCCGATCCTCACCGGACAGTGACTTGGGGCGATCAGACTTCCGACGAGATGATGGTCGGATTCTTCGACGTCGCGATTCCTGCCGCCATGGATAAGTCAAGTTCTTTGATCGCGAAGGCACCTCGATTCCCGAAGACAATCAGCCGAATTGAACGCATTTGCAATCCCCGGCTTCCGCCCCTTGCGAGTTAAGTGTTTCATCTGTAAAACTTGTATGGGTTCCCCAAATTGAGCGCTATCCCCACTGCCACGCAATCAATTCCTGAGAAGCAAGCTGGCTCACCGCAAAAGATAGGAATTGCTTCTTATTGCGCGCTCGCCCTCATTTTCTTTTCCGTCTTCTTCGGTCGTTGTTCTCCCCAGGATTGCTTGACGATGCCGACAGTACACACGCGGAAGCGGCTCGGGAGATGTTCGTGACTGGCGACTACGTCACGCTCCACGTTAATGGCGTTCGCTATCTGGAGAAGGCGCCACTTCCATATTGGCTCGTTGCCGCTTCCTATCATCTGTTTGGAGTCAATGAATTTGCCACGCGCTTGCCCATGGCGTTGTCGGTTATGCTGCTCGGGATTCTCGCTGCCGTATGGTCGAGGAGAGCGTTTGACGACGCGAGTCGCAGTCTACGCGGCAGCTTTTGTTTACACCGCCGCCGGAGTATTTCTGTTCACCCGAATTCTAATTCCAGACGTACTGCTCAGCCTGTTGATCGCGGCAAGCCTTTATTTTTGGCTGACCGCTCTGGATCGCACCGCAAGCGCCTGGCGATTGGTACGCGGGATACGCGTGCATGGCGCTTGGGCGTTCTGGTAAAGGGTCTGATTGCGATCGCCTTTCCCGCTGCGGCCGCGTTCATTTACCTGGCGCTGACTGGCGACTGGCGTCGATGGCGGCAATTCCGAATCTTTTCGGGGCTGGCGCTGTTCCTGGTGATTGCTGCGCCCTGGCATATTCTCGCCGGGCTTCGCAATACGGGCGGGCAGAGCGGACATGGTTTCTTCTGGTTCTATTTCGTCAACGAACATTTCCTTCGCTTTCTTAGGCAAGCGCTATCCGCGAGACTACAACAAGCTTCCCTGGGCACTGTATTGGTCGCTCCATCTGGTCTGGTTGTTCCCCTGGAGTTTTACCTTCCCTCGATGATTCGGACGGCTATCGAGACTCGAAAGGATCAGCCAATCGATTTCACCGGGCGTACCCGACTGCTGTGTTGGGTTCTCGCAGGCGTAGTCCTTGTCTTCTTTGCAATCTCGACCAACCAGGAGTACTACACTTTCCCAGCATATTTGCCGTTGCTGATGCTGCTGGCGGAAGGCATCGCCCGATGCGAACGCAGAGATGATGGCACGGGAGGCAGGATGGCTACGCGTTTCGTCCTCGTTGATTGCTGCCGTTGGAGTGGCCGCCGGGCATCACTTTACTCGCTTCTCTGGAAATCGAGGATAGCTTCCATTCGAACCTGACATAGGGAACGTTTTGGCGTCCGCACGATATGGACACCGACACGTTGTCCACGTCCCACATGCTTGACCTGAGCTACGCATCGTTTGCAGCTCTACGGCTACCGGCGATATTGGCGGCGATAGCTCTGCTGACTGCATTTCCAATTTCTTTCTTTCTTCGCTTCAAGCGCCGCCACTACGCAGCGACGTGGACACTGGCACTGGGCATGGCAATTTTTCTGGTGGCCGCCCATGTCGCGCTGGGCAGGTTCGGTCCATACTTGTCATCGAAAGACCTGGCGACCAGGATCGCGGCGCAAGAACACCCGCAGGATCGCGTCATGATTTATGGCGATCAGGCATTCGGCTCCTCTCTGCTGTTTTATTTGCAGAGTCCGATTGAGCTCGTGAACGGTCGCACGACGTCGATGTGGTTTGGATCCACATTTCCAGACGCCCCGAAAATCTATCTCACGGATTCGGATCTGCGTGAAAGCGTGGGGCTCGACCGGGCGGGTCTTCCTGTTCGTGCCTCCGCAGCTGAAAGCCACGGTCGATAACCTTTTGCCTAATCGCGTGACGGTAGCCCAGATTTCGGGCAAATATATTTACAGCAATCAGCCCTAGTGTCGCGCTCTGGTAAACTCTCGAATTCAAATGAAAGGTAGATGGATGATCAGACCAGTCCAGGTTGCGGCCAGCGTGTTCGTGATTGCAGCGAGCGTCTCTTTTATTGGCGCTATAAAAGCTCAGCCGACGCGAACCTCGCAGCCTTCCAGCTCTCAGGCATCCCCAGTCCGCTTGCGATAAAGAAGGCAGAAGAGCAATTCAAGAATATTCAGGTGCTGAAGGGCGTACCCGCCGACCAATTGTTCCCAACGATGCAATTCATTTCAGCCTCGCTCGGGGTTGAGTGCGACTTTTGCCATGTGCAAGGAGCATTTGAGAAGGACGACAAGAAGCCCAAGCAGATCGCCCGGAAGATGATGGAAATGATGTTCGCCATTAACAAAGACAATTTCGACGGGCATCGCGCAGTGACCTGCTATTCATGCCATCGCGGCAATGCAAAGCCCGCCGCCATACCGGTGGTGATGGCTGAAGAGACCAACCGAACACCACTCAATATGCCCAGTTCGGCTGGGGAAGCGAAAGATTCGAAGCAGCCCACCGGACCTTCCGGCGATCAGCTCCTGGAAAAATATGTGCAGGCATCCGGGGGAGCTGCGGCAATCGACAAGGTTAGCACCCGCGTCATGAAGGGCACTATGGATTTTGGAGGGAAGTCGGTCGCCGATCGACATTTATGCGAAAGATCCTTCCAATCGGATTTCATTTGCTCATCTGCCCGAAGGCGATAGCGTCACAGCGTTTAATGGCCAGGAAGGCTGGCTGGGAGCTCCAGGACGTCCTGTGCGCGAAATGCACGGAAGCGATCTGGATGGAGCTGCTATCGATGCGGACTTGCACCTACCTTCACATCTCAAGCAAATGTTCACCCAACTACGCGTCGAACAGCCGGAAAAGATCGGCGATCAGCAGGTAAATGTTGTGTCGGGCCAGCGTGAAGGGAAGCCCCCAATCATCCTATACTTCGATCAACAATCAGGACTTCTAGTCCGACTTGTGCGTTATGGAGAAACGGCGCTCGGCTGGCTGCCGACACAAATCGACTACGCGGACTATCGCGATGCAAATGGCGTGAAAGTGCCTTATCGCTGGACGTTAGCTCGGCCGAGCGGACGTTTCACGATCCAGCTCAGCGAACTACAGCAGAACGTGCCCGTTGACGATGCGAAGTTCGTCAAGCCAGCTGCTCCGCCGGAGCCGCCGAAAAGCTTAACCAAATAGGCTTCGGGCTTCAGATTTCAGGCGCAAAATTCTGTGCGTGTTGTACTCAGGAACGCTGGCGAGAATTTCTGTCGGGGGTGCTCGCCGCGTGAGTCACCACTGCGTCGGCCTCGATCGTAACTTCGACCTCGGCGCCTTCTTTCAATTTAACTCTATGTCCTTCCGCATCTGTGAGCCGGTTCGGCACACGGATTTCCCGATAGAGGTGATCTGCTCCCTCGATGCCGATCTGGGCTTTCTCTGGCTCGCCCGAACTGGGATGCGGGCTGATTACTTTTTCCACCTTACCTGGAAGCGTAGTCGTAGCCTTAACTTTTTCTCCTGACACAGAACCCTCCCTGATTGCCCCAAGGCACACGCAGTGCCCGAATTGCGTCTTAGAGACGCGGTTCCCTATTGTCTCAGGGTTTCAATGTACAGGCTATAGGCAGAACCCTGTACGTAGGGTTGACCGTACCAACTGTAGACAGCTATCACGCGACTTTCGGGCCAGCCGTCCGCTGTTTTTGGATAACAAAACCTGATAGCCACGATAAATAGTTTCGATTTCCAGGGGGCCTTACTGGACGTTACAGTGAGGCGTCGTTAAATAGCGCTCGCGATGCTGGGCTTCCACGCCTTGGAGTAAAGCTCTGTGCCAAACGGAAAACGATTGATTACCCTCTTGGGGGCGGTCTTTTTGTTGTTGAGTTCTGCGGTGCCCGTCGTTGCACAAGCAGGCGCGATCGCTCCGAGTCCGTCGACCGATGTCAGTGCCCGCCTGACGAAACTTGAGCAGCAGATTGCCGATGCGAAAAGCTCCGCCGACAATTCCTGGATGCTGACAAGCTCAGCCCTGGTCCTGATGATGACGGGGCCTGGTCTTGCCCTGTTCTACGGCGGGCTCGTGCGTAAGAAGAACGTCCTCGGCACGATGATGCAGAGCTTCGCTCTCATGGCGGTCGTGACTGTTCTTTGGGCTCTCTTCAGTTACAGCCTTTCTTTTGGACAAGGGTACAGTTTCATTGGAGGCTTCCAGAATCTCTTCCTCCGAGGTGTCGGTACCGCTCCAGACGCGGACTACGCAGCGACTATTCCGGCACAAACATTCATGGTGTACCAGCTCATGTTCGCGATCATTACTCCCGGTCTGATTGCCGGAGCGTTCGCCGAGCGAATGAAATTCAGTGCCATGCTCGCGTTCATGATCCTGTGGTCAATCATTGTCTACGATCCGATGGCTCACATGGTGTGGGGGAAGGGTGGGCTGCTGAACGCTTCGTTGGGAGGACATTTCCCGACTTTGGATTTCGCGGGCGGAACAGTTGTTCACATCACATCAGGCGTCTCGGCGCTAGTCTGCGCCTTGTATCTGGGTAAGCGGGTCGGGTATCCCAGGGAGCCGATGCCGCCGCACAGCGTTGTACTCAGTTTTATTGGAGCTTGCCTGCTTTGGGTGGGCTGGTTCGGTTTCAACGCGGGCAGCGCATTGGGTGCGGGCAGCCTTGCCACAAGCGCGTTCGTCGCCACGCACTTCGCTTCGGCAGCGGCCGCAATCGGGTGGGCCGGAGCAGAATGGATTCGCAACGGAAAGCCTAGTGTCCTTGGAGGAATTTCCGGGGCTGTCGCCGGACTTGTTGCAATCACTCCAGCGTCAGGTTTCGTGAAACCGATGGCCGCTCTCGTGATCGGCCTAATCGCGGGAGTCTTCTGCTACTGGATGGTAGCGATCGTGAAGTCGAAATTCGGTTACGACGATTCGCTCGATGCATTCGGGGTCCACGGAGCCGGCGGTACATTGGGAGCTCTGCTCACCGGAATTTTCGCGACAAGCGTAGTGAATCCCATCTTCAAAGACTCGCAGGGCAATGTCCTGCCATCCGGGCTGATGGAAGGAAATGCGCATCAACTGCTCAATCAGTCTGTAGGAGTGCTGATCTCGTGGTCGCTCGCAATCGTCGGCACTCTCGCGATTCTCAAGCTCGTGGACGTGACTATTGGATTGCGCGTCCCAGAAGAGGAAGAGGTGCAGGGCCTGGATCTCTCCCAGCATGGAGAAGAAGGTTACTATTGGGAAGCATCGGCTTAGCAGCCGCCGATTGAAAAATGCTCAACAGGACTTGCAAACATCATGACGAAGATTGAAGCGGTCATACAGAACTCCAAGTTGGAAGCGGTTAAGACTGCACTGCAGGAAATCGGCGTGGAAGGGATGACCGTACTCGAAGTTCGCGGTCATGGAAGGCAAAAGGGACACACGGAGGTATATCGCGGCCGGGAATACAGTGTCGATCTCATCCCCAAAACAAAAATTGAGATGGTGCTGCCCGACGCTTTAGTGGAGAAGGCGGAGCAGGCGATTTTGTCGGCGGCACGTACGGGAAAGATTGGTGATGGCAAGATTTTTCGTTCACGAGTTGACGAGGCAATACGCATTCGAAATGACGAGCGCGGTGAAGGAGCCCTTTAGAGCCTTTGGAGCTCCAATGCGCGATGCATTGGAAGGCCGGGACGCGACCGGAGCATCAGATTTGCGATGGTGATTGGCCTCTTCGGCTGACGCCGCAGGGAGAATCACATTCACGATGGAAGCGTCCTCATTAATCGACGAGCTAAGGGGGTGGATAGTCGACCAGTCCGCCCGAGTGCAAAGCGAATTCGAGGCGACCGGAAACGGCCGGGTGGCCGTAGCGCAGCGTACCCAACTGATCGACGATATTCTCTCGCGCCTGTGGCGGGACCTGATCTCGCCGGACGAAGCCAAGCCCACAAATTTCGCATTAGTGGCCACCGGAGGTTTCGGGCGCGGCTGGATGTTCCCTTACTCGGACGTCGACATTCTGTTCCTCTATGGTGATCGAGATACGGAGCAGTCGTTCAAAGATCCGGTGCGCCGCTTCTCCCAGGAGTTGTGGGATCTTCGCCTCAAACTGAGCCCAACGTCCCGCACTCTTGCGGAGTGTGATCGCTACGACGCCGAAAACACCGAGTTCACCATCTCTTTGTTGGATTGCCGGTATCTTGTCGGCGATCGTGACCTGTTTCGCCGTCTCCATGACAAAGTGATTCCCAAAGTCGTGATGCGCGAGTCGAAGCCGCTATTGCAAGGGCTTGCGGAGGTTACGCGCGAGCGCCATGGAAAACATGGCTCTACTCTTTATCATCTCGAACCAAATCTTAAAGAAGCACCCGGGGGGTTGCGCGACTGCAATGTCGCAAACTGGCTTGCGCTAATCTCCGCCATGGACAAGCTTCACGATTGGCCCGATGCCAGCTCCCTGCGCGCTCCTGTCCGAAGGCAACTTGAATCTGCTATCGATTTCTTGATGTCAGCGCGCTGCTTTCTGCACTATCGCCACGGCCGCGATGACAACACGCTGAGTTGGGAGGCTCAGGATGAAGCCGCAACTAAGAAGATCGGAGCGTCCGGTTCGGAAGACCTTTCTGCGGCGGACTGGATGCGCATCTACTTCAGTCACGCCCGCGCCGTGCAGCGCACGGTTACCCAACTCCTGGAAGAAATTCCAGAAGCGTGGTCCGCTCTATACCGCCAGGTGCAGAGCTGGCGATCCCGACTGACCACTCCCGATTTCTCCGTTGTAGATGGTTTGATCTTTCTGCAGCAACCATCGGCTCTGCAGGATCCCGAAGTGCTCCTGCGCCTGTTTCACTTCATGGCGCATCACGGGCTTAAGCTAAGCGCCACAACGGAATACCGGATTGAGCAGGCATTGCCGGCACTCGCCTCAACACCTCCGCGTGGAGCGGAGCTGTGGCTGTATCTGCAGGAAACGCTCTTGCAGCCGCATGCCGCGGACGCACTTCGAGCGATGCACTCTCTCCGGCTGCTGACCCTGCTTTTGCCGGAATTAAAGCTCATTGACTCGCTGGTCGTTCGGGATTTTTATCACCGTTTCACCGTCGACGAGCATTCTTTTCTAGCAATCGAGAGCCTCCATCGGCTCGTAGCAATCGAAATCAGAATGGGGCAAGCACTACGCCGAACTGCTCGGTGAACTGGAGAATCCCGAGCTGCTTTATCTGGCGCTCTTGTTGCATGACACGGGAAAGGGCATATCCGAGGGCAATCACGTCGAGGCGAGTCTCGACGTGGCCGGTCGCGCGATGGATCGTCTGGATGTGGATCCGAAGGAACGGTCCGAAGTCGCGTTCTTGATTGCGAATCACCTTGAGTTGTCGGCTGCGCTGCGGCGAGACATTTTCGATCCGGCCACCGTCGCGGCATTCGCTGAAAAGATCGGAACACCCGAGCGTCTCAAAATGCTCTGTCTTCTGACATACGCTGACATCAAAGCTGTAAATCCAGAAGCCCTGACGCCGTGGAAAGCTGAAAACGTCTGGCAACTCTACATTTCAGCCGAAAACTATCTCAACCGCAGTGCCGACCAGCGCGTGCACGCGGATATCAACGACGAAAAGTTGGCGAGGCTACGCTCTCTCGCTCCCGTGACCGGCAGCAAGTTCAAGGCGTTTTTGGAAGGCTTTCCGCAGCGCTATCTGTTGGTTCACACCGCCGAAGAGGTCATGCGGCATCTCCAAATGGCTGAGGAACTGGGTCGGGACCCTGTGCAGGTGGAGCTACGCCGAGGCCGGCATTGGTATGAGTTGACCCTAGTGGCCGGAGATCGTCCATTTCTCTTCGCCAAGCTGGCCGGTGTGCTGGCGGCGTGGGGCATGAACATCGTTAAGGCTAACGCATTCTCCAATCAGGCCGGAACGGTCGTCGATACGATCTTCTTCACTGATCGCTTTCGAACGCTGGAGTTAAATCTCTCCGAGTGGGATCGTTTCCGTCGAAGCGTAGCTAGCGTGCTAATCGGCGAGGCCGACCTGGATAGAATGCTGCGCGATCGGCAGCGCTCAGAGAAAGGCGCGATCGCCAAAGTCAAAGTGGAAACAAAGATTGAATTCGATGACGCTTGCTCGTCAACCAGTACGCTGGTGCAGGTGATTGCCCAGGATCGCCCGCGTTTGCTGCACCGTATCGCTTCAGCCCTCTCGGATGAGCAGTGCAATATCGAAATCGCGCTGATCGACACTGAAGGGCAGATGGCAATCGACACGTTTTATCTGACTTCTTTGGCAAAGAAACTCACGCCAGCTCATCAATCGCAAGTCAAGAAGGCTCTCCTGGAAAAATTGAAAGGGGAATGAGCGATTCCCCTTTGAGTGAATTCCTGGATTGTATGCATCTATTTTGCTGAGAACTTGAATACGGTCTTCTCTCTGAAGGTTTCGCCCGGCTTGAGGATCGTGCTGGGAAAGTCAGGATGGTTCGGCGAATCCGGAAAGTGCTGCGTCTCGAGGCAGAGGCCGTAGCGGCGCTTGTACACATGGCCTTCTTTTCCCGTAATCGTTCCATCCAGGAAGTTTCCGGTGTAAAACTGCACTCCCGGCTGCGTCGTTGAAACTTCGAGCACCCGGCCGCTTGTAGGCTCCGTCACTCGCGCGGCAAGAACAAGTCCTGCGCCTTTGCGATTGAGGACGAAGTTGTGGTCGTAGCCGTGGCCAAGGGTGAGTTGCTCGTAGTTGTCGTCGATTCGAGCCCCAACCTTGGTCGAAGTCGTGAAGTCGAAAGGTGTGCCCTTGACCGGCCGAAGCTCGCCGGTGGGAATCAGATTCTTGTCGACCGGTGTGAATCGGTCTGCATTAATCATGATTTCGTGGTTGAGGATGTCCCCAGTGCCCTGGCCAGCGAGATTGAAATAGCTGTGTTGGCTAACGTTGATCGGCGTGGCCTTGTCGGTCGTTGCTTCGTAATCCAGGATCAATTCATTTGTATTTGTGAGGGTGTAGATGACTTTGACTTTCAAGTTTCCTGGGAATCCCTCTTCGCCGTCCTTGCTTAGATAACTGAATGCCACTCCGGTTTTACCCTTGAGCGGTTCCGCGTCCCAGACCACCTTATCGAATGTGCGGGTGGTTCCACCGTGTAGGGTATTAGGCCCATCGTTTTTCGGGAGCGTATAAGTCTTTCCGTCGAGAGTGAAAGTTCCATTGGCGATGCGATTCGCGTAGCGGCCAACGATCGCTCCGAAGTATGGAGGATTGGGAACATACCCCTCCATGTTTTCATGGCCGAGAACGACGTCCGCAAGTTGTCCTTTGCGGTCAGGAACCCTAATCGCAAGAATGATTCCTCCGTAGTTCATGGCATGCACTTCTACGCCGTGAGAGTTCGTAAGCGTGAACAAAGTGACGGGCCTCCCGTCCTGAGTGCCAAAAGGCTTCTGCTGCACTCCGGAACTGTGCTTTGTTGGTTTTGTCTGAGAGAAAAGAGAAGTGCTTAGGGCGAGTATCAAGATGACGAAGTAAGCGGATATTGTGCGTCGTGGCATCATGGCGAAAAGTGTACTACGGGAAGCCGGGTTTGTGATGTCAGCGTAAAGCGGCTGCGATTTGGGCATTGCAATTCGGGCAGAATTCGCTGCGCCGCAGGTCGATCCATTCGACTGCATGCGAAGATGCCATGACGCAGTCGTACTCCTCCTCGCAGTGGCGCAATTCCATTGTGTGCCCCAATTCGTGGATGCACTCCTTCAGCAGGCGCCCCTTGACTGCGAGGTCATCCCGCTCGAGCCCATAGAACTGCTGCCTCAGGCGAAAGGTGGACACCACCGCACAAGGACCGCCCATCTGGGCTTCGCCGAAAACATACTTCAGGATGGGTATGTACAGATCGACATCGGCGATACCGATGAAGCGCCAATCCTTCGGCCTGACGAGTTGCTGCATCCGCTGCAGGAGTTCGGATGAGTGGAACTGCTGCCGTTCCGGGTGATACGCGAACGCGGGATCGAGATCGAAAGGGAGTATCGCGCAACTCACCGGCAATATCCGCGGGATGGTCTCGCGCAACGATTCGAGAAGAGAAACTTCAGTGGTCCCGATTCGGAGGAGGTGAACAAATCCCATGGAAGATCGCTTCCGCCAACGTTAATTCTTGATCCCAGCCGCAGTTCGACTCCACCCGTATCGCTTCAACTTATGGTGCAGGGTAACGCGATCGATGTCGAGAACGTCGGCCGCCCGGCTCTGATTGCCGCCGCATTCCTCAAGCACACGCAAGATGTGGGCGCGTTCGATTTCATCCAGGCTCCTTTTTGCTGTCGCCGGTGTCGTCGACTGCTTGTAGATGAAGTCCTGTTCGCGAAGCTCGGAATCTTGTGCGACGACCATCGCCCTTTCTACCGCGTTCTCCAATTCCCGGACATTGCCCATCCAAGGCTGCTGCTGCAATTGCTGGAGGGCGTCGGCCGAAATGCGCGCGATTTGCTTGTTCATTGCCAGCGAGAACTTGTGGATGAAATGTTCCACCAGCACGGGTATGTCTTCGCGCCTGTCGCGGAGCGGCGGTAGTTCGATGTGAAATACATTGAGCCGGTAGAAAAGATCAGGCCTGAATGAGCCCACTTCGATCATCTCTTCCAAATTCTTGTTGGTTGCGGCTACGCATCGGAAGTCCACTTTGATGACTTGGTTCCCTCCCACTCGAGTAATTTCGCGCTCCTGAAGTACGCGCAAAAGATCCGTTTGCGTCTTCAGGCTGATATCCCCGATCTCGTCGAGGAATACAGTTCCGCCCTCGGCGATCTCGAATTTCCCCTTCTTGCGATATTGCGCGCCGGTGAACGCTCCCTTCTCATGGCCAAAGAGTTCGCTTTCGAGAAGTGTCTCTGTCAGAGCGCCACAGTGAATCGCTACCAGGGGATGAAAACGGCGTAGGCTAGCGGCATGGATGGCTCGAACCACTAGCTCTTTACCCGTGCCGCTTTCACCCGTAATCAGGACATTTGCGTCGGTAGGCCCGACCGTCTCGATCGCGTCGTTCACCTTTCGCATGGCAGGGCTTCGACCAACAAGATCGCCGGGGTGCGTCGCCTCCGCCACCGTTTCGCGCAAACGAATGTTTTCTTTATCAGCCCTGCGATGTGCAAGCGCTTTTTTAACCAGGTGAGCCATCTCGTCAGGATCGAGCGGCTTGCTTACATAGTCGTAGGCTCCATTTTTAAGCGCCGTGACGGCAGTGTCGACCGAGGCATATCCGGTCATCATGATCACGATCAGGTCAGGATCCAGTTCGTGCAGGCGCCGTTGCAGTTCGATGCCGTCAGTGCCCCGCATCTTGATGTCGAGAAGGGCGACGTCCCACTTACCCTCTGCCATGCGGGTGAGGCCTTCGCTGGCACTTTCCGCTGTCCCGACTTCGTAGCCTTCTTCGCGAAACCATTTGCCGAGCGAATCGCGAACGCTTAATTCGTCGTCAACGATCAGCATTTTAGCGTGTGTTTCCACGAGCGATTACCTCCTGCCGGCAACCGCCGGGACGTGTTCGAC
The DNA here is from genome assembly GCA_963712365.1 of uncultured Acidobacteriota bacterium. Classification (GTDB taxonomy): domain Bacteria; phylum Acidobacteriota; class Terriglobia; order Terriglobales; family Acidobacteriaceae; genus Sulfotelmatobacter. Next base: position 833,919 of record CAVQHO010000010.1, on the reverse strand, counting down.
GGAATCCGACACTGCCGACTCCAAATCACTGCCGTATGGAAGGGTCAGCGTAAATGTCGTACCCTGACCAACCGCAGATTGAACGTCGATGGTTCCATGGTGGCGTTCGACGATGCTTTGACTGATGGCGAGCCCGAGCCCGACGCCTCGCCCTGTTTCTTTGGTTGTCAGGAAGGGCTCGAATATTCGCGGCAGAATCTCCGCCGGTATTCCGCTGCCGTCATCGCGAACAACGAGGCGTACATTTTGCTCCGCACGTGACGCAGTGATCCAAAGATTTCCGCCTTGCGGCATCGCATCTACGGCATTCATCATCAGGGCCAGCAAGACCTGCTCGATCTGGGCGCCGTCGCATTGCACCAGAGGCAAGGCGGGGTCAATCTGAACTTGCACATGGATGCCGGCGAGATCGCATTGATGCTGGATCAGTCGTAGCGATCGGTCGACGACCTGATTCAGGTTTGTCGATTGCAGATTCATCGGCGTCGTGCGGGAGAAGGTCAGAAGGCTCCTGACGAGGTCTCCGCACCGACGGCTCTCGGAGGCGATCAGGTCAAGCGACTCGCAGATTTCAAGCTGATGGCCGTTAGCCTCTTTGTCGAGCCATCTGCGCAACAGCTTCGCGTAGGTCAGAATGCCCGACAACGGATTATTGATTTCGTGCGCCAGCACAGCCGCCATTTTTCCAATGGAAGCCATTTTTTCGGTGTGCAACGCGTGCTCATGGGCTCGTTTCAGTTCGTTCGTTTTCTGTTCAACCTTCTGTTCCAGTGTGTGAGTCCAGGCGGCCTTCTCTTTATGGTCTGATTCCAGTTCGCGGCTCATCTCGTTGAACGAGCGAGCCAACTCGCCGATTTCGTCCGCAGAGTGCACTCTGATCTGAAAGCCGAGATCTCCCGCGGCGAGATGTTTCGTTCCGCGATGGAGATCTCTAACAGGCTTACCTACAACCCGCCATACCACCAGAGAACTGAGCGCTGCGATCAGCAGCAAGGCGCAGCCCGTGTAGCCAACCATGCGTCGGGTGCTCTGCGCGAGTTGTACATCAGGCTTTAGCCAGGGAGAGATTAGTGTCGAGAACTCCGAGGATCTTTTGTTCTGCGGGATGCGCATGGCAGGCAGCGTTCGAGCATGCGGGTTGATTTTCGATTGGCGTGATAATTCCGAGTACGCGCGTACCGGAAGCGCTCCGGTAAATCCTGAACCGGTCAGGACGATTCACGCGCGCCAACGGTTGTGATTGAGAGTGACAGGCGTAACAAGCTTCGGCGGTCTTATCTACAACCCGGCTTTGCTCGGCCGAATCGGTCGTGTAAGTGATCCGCCCATCCTGATCGAATATCCGGATCTTCTCCATCCCAGGCTCTGCCGCCATAGTTTGGATGGACTGGTAGAGTCCCTGCCGGTCGTTTCGCAGCATGTAGTCAGTCGTTCCATGCTTGATCACATCGCTGATGCGCTCAGCGCTGAGCAATGTGTTCTGTTCCAGGTGCTGCCGGTGAAGGCGGACATTCAGGTATCCGAGCCCGGCGAATATCAGGAGCATCGCGCCCAGCAGTAACACATTCAGCTTGGCACTCAGGCTATGGGTAAGCTGTCGCCAGCTTGACGGTCTTGATTCAGTCTCCGGCATGTTCGAGTACCACCGACGCACTCGCAACGCTGGTTTCCGCGTCTGCCAATGAACTCGTGGGAACCTCGACTGTGGGAAAGATGGGCAGGTACTTCACTGCCAGTCCAAACAGGGCGAAACCCATCGCGATGATCATTCCGGTGACTGCCAACTCCGACCACTTGGGAAAGTAGCGAACTCCCGTTGAGCCTTCGAAGCCGGTAATGCTGACGTTCATCCGGTTGGTGATGAATCCAAGTACAACCAGCACGGCCGAAAAGTACAGCCCGTTGGCGCTCGAACGCACACGTCGTTGCGAGAGCAAAATCAGCGGCAGGATTATCGCAAGCGCGATCTCAAGCCAGAATAGGTACGTTTCGTATCCGCGGTGAAAGGCAAGCCTGAGTGCTCCTCGATTTGCGAGGTCTTCGAAGCGGAGAATGCCGTACACCCCGAGCACTACCACTAGGACCCTGCCCAATTCCTGCAGGACAGGCAACTCGAGTTGCAATCCGAAATGCTTGGAACTCAATGAAGATTCGAAGATGGTCATCGCCAAACCGACGGCGATCGCCGACAGGAAGAAAAATGCCGGCAGCAACGGGCTGTACCAGAAAGGATGAAGCTTCTCGGGCACGATCAGGTATAAGGTGCCGAGGGAAGATTGGTGCAGAGTAGAAAGGATTACACCGAATATCACGAGCGGAATCAGTATTCGCCGCACCACCTTGAGAGGCCTTCTCCATGTGGAAGCGCTCCAGCACAATCGGAGAAAACTCGAGCGCGAGAACGGTGGTGTAGAGCATTACGCAGTACGCGACCTCGAACATCACTGAGTGTGGATTGCGCATGACCAGTGGATGCCAGATGTTGTAGGGCTTGCCAAGATCAAACATCAGCGCCGCGCAAACCAGTACATAGCCGAGAAATGCGGTCAGGATTGTCGGCCGGATGATGGAATGCAGCCGTTTGATATTCAAAATGTGGACCGCGGCTGTCAGTGTGAATCCTCCGGCTGCCAGCATTACGCCGCAGAGCACGTCAAAACTGATCCAGATTCCCCAGGGAAATTGGTCATTCAGGTTGGTGGATGCACCCAGGCCCTGTGTGAAGCGCAGGAACGTGGCATAGCCGCCAGCGATCATCAGCGCCACGAAAATGACTTTCCAGAAGGTCAGGCGAAATAGCGTCGAGCGCGCCATTATCGCCTCCATCCATTCTTTTTGTTCGACTTCTGCTCTGCCGCTTCGGCTGCAGCCACCTCTTCGCGGCGATGCGTAATCCACCAGACTCCGCCCAGCATCATCCCTCCGAGCGGCACGAAGTCGGGGATGTGTGAGAGGACTCGGTACGTCAGCATCGGTAGTGGATCCTTGGAAAGGTCCGCGCGGTATCCGAAAGTTTCGAAGGGAACTGCCGAGAGCAGCAGCACAGAAGTGCCACCTACTTCATCGATCCCATAAACATGGTCGACGTATTTTCCGGGATTGTCACGAATTCTCTGCTGAGCCTCCCGAATCAACTCGTCGCGCTCTCCAAATTTGGTAGCTCCTGTCGGACAGATCTCGGCACAGGCAGTCTGGTTTCCTTTGGCGACCCGGTCCGGGCACATCGTGCATTTCTGAACTTTTGGAAATAACTTCGCCCATTCGTATTTCGGAACACTGAACGGGCAGGCCACCATGCAGTATCGGCAGCCCATGCACTTGGAAGCGTCATAGGTTACCGGGCCGAGGGCAGTCTTCTGGAGCGCTCCGACGGGGCAGACTGAGGCGCAGGAGGGATCTGCGCAATTCATACACAAACGACGCATGAACTTGTCGCCTCGAGTCACGATGGTTGTGAGTTTGTGCGCCGACTGATATTCCTCACCGGCAACCGTATTGTCATAGGCCAAGCCGTTTTGTGTGGCGCACGCTTGCTCGCACTGTCTGCATCCGATACAGGTCGTCGAGTCGTACAAAAGTGCTTTGCTCATGGCTTATCCAGCGGCGTCGACTCTTGATGCAGAGGAGTACGCCGGAAAACTCCAACTGAAGGGCGAGTGTCGATTACGGTCGTAACCACCGGCCCGGATCCGGATTCACACAAGCTGCTTATTGCATCGAAGAACGCTGTCGCACAATCCAGCAGCTTCCGCAGTTAAGATTTTCAACAATGCGGCGTGATTCATCCGTGACCTTCATCACCTTTGAACGTGACATTAATCAATGGGGAGCAATGCCGCAGCACCAACTGTGAAGTCCGTTGTTCTATGCATCATGTGGGTGATGAGAAATACAGCAAGGATTTGAGAACCTCTAAGTGGCGATCAATATTGATCTTTTCGATCGATGCCACCGCTACCTGCGACGCGAGGTCCTGATTGTGAGTTGTGTTCTGCATCGAATACGAATGCTGCGTTTTGCGACATCGATCGTTTGCCATTACTGAAGCCGGCGCTAACTCGCTGATTCGAAGTCCGATTTCCCTCATCCGCGCACGATAGCGTTGTCTGCTCCATATTGGCCGACCGATTGCCTTTAGCCAATTGTGTTAGCTACCAAAAAGAGCCGAGGCTCGACGCGAGGTGGGTTATGACAGTCATCATGGTGTTGCTGACGTTCGCAATCTTCTTAATGATCGATTACGTAAGGGGTCACAAACGGGTCTCGAAGCAAGTCGCCCCTCAAACTGCTGCGCGTGTAGCCGCCCCGCGCATGCCCGCGCTAGTTGCCGGATTCGAAGTTCCGTCGAACCTTCGCTATCATGCTGGCCACACCTGGGCCTTGAGCGAGAGTAGCGAAATGGTCCGCATCGGAATGGATGACTTTGCCTCGAAGCTAGTCGGAAAGATCGAAAGCATCTCCTTGCCGCAACGAGGGAGATGGGTTCGTCAAGGTCAGAAAATCTGGACGATCCTGCGCGACGGCAAATCAGTAGATATGGTGTCGCCAATTGAAGGAACCGTCACGGATGTAAACGACGCAGCCGCCAGAAATCCGGAACTCGCTCGCAAGGATCCATACGGTGAGGGATGGCTTGTCACGGTGCAGGCTCCCGACGCGAAGATCAACTTCCGGAACCTGCTCGGTGGAACGCTGGCTCGCCTCTGGACCGAGTCCGCTGCCCTGCAGCTTCGCAACCGGATGCCCGCGCTCGCAGGCGCCCTGGCGCAGGATGGCGGCGTCGCCGTAGACGACCTCACCGCTCATATGCCGGATGAAGACTGGGCCACCATCACCAAGGAGTTTTTCCTGTCCTGAACACAAACTCCGTTACGAAGGTGGCTGTATAGGATGACGATGCCGCCCTGCCGGGCGGCATTTTATTTGGGCAGTTCTTGCGCCCGCGTGGAATACACACGAAGCAGCACGACTCCGATCGCTACCGCGGAACATAGCGAAAGGAACCGCAGATATTGGGCAAATGGAACGGCCGAGTCCCCGAATATGATTCGCATGGCTGCGAACGTCACGCTGCTCACACAAAGAGCGAAGTAGGATCGCTCCACCAGGCACCGTGAAATGCTTACGACCCACGACAGTATCGCTGCGACAACAATATAAATTGCGAGCAAAGCGAAATCAGCGATAGCGCCCCGGCGGCCGAAAACACCTGCTTTGTGTGAAACGAAGCCGTGCATTGCAACTCCCAGAAAGATCGCGGAGTGAATCAGAGCGATGAGAACGCGTTTTCGGTTGTAGAGAACCCCGTATTCATTCATCAGAATTTTCAGTTTTGCAGAGCTCCGAGACTTCGGGTCGTGACCCATCACACTCTGACACGTGATCCAAATCACCAATTCGCGACAAGCCGTCTGGAATCACGGAATTCACAGTGTTACCATCGCGTCCCATATGACCCAGCGCCGCAGGTTCTTCATCGCTCTTTGCCCATTCGCGTTTTTCCTCAATTTGATTGCACAGTCGACCGCACCGACGGCTCATCCGATCGTCCTCCGTGCGGCCCGCCTGCTGGATGTGAAGGCCGGGAAGATTATCCAGCCCGGTGAGGTGCGCGTAGAGGGCGAGCGCATTGCAGAAGTTGGAACGTCGGTCAAGCATCCTGCCGATGCCGAAGTCATCGACCTCGGTGATCGAACCCTCCTCCCAGGGCTCATCGATGCGCACATCCATCTGTTCCTTCATCCCGGGGCAGAAGATCTTCAGACCGTCCAAGAGTCTGTGCCTGAGCGCACCATCAGGGCCACGATTGCAGCGCGCGCCGATCTGATGGCGGGATTCACCGCCGAGCGCGATATGGGAACCGAGGGTGCCGGCTCAGCCGACTCAGCGGTTCGGGATGCAATCAACTCGGGCAGTATTCCTGGTCCGCGGTTACGCGTGAGCGGAAATGCAGTCAACATCCTCGGTGGGCACGAGGATGCAATCGGATACAACCCTGCGCAACACGTTTTGCCGAACGCCGACTACGCCAACACGGCCGAAGAACTTGTCGCCGTAATTCGCCAACAGTTCAAGGAGGGTGCCGACTTCATCAAAATTTACGAGACTGGCGCCGACTCTGTTCAGAACGGACGTTTTACCACGCCATATCAATATTCCGAGGCCCAACTCGAAGCCGCTGTAAAAGAAGCAGCGCGCGTCGGCAGGCAGGTCGCAGTACACGCCACCGGCGAGCCGGGGACGTTATATGCCGCTCAAGCCGGAGTGATCTCGATCGACCACGCTGATCAGTTGAGCGATGAAACGATCCGATTGATGAAAGAGAAAAGGATTTTCGCCGTTCCAACCTTCGCAATCTTCGAATATTTTGCCGAGCATGCGGCTACGGCGGAGCGTGCTGCCCATGAGCGTCAGACGATCGAGCTGAAAATCCAGGAATTCAAGAAGCAACTTGCCGCGGGCGTTCCTTTCGCTGTTGGGTCGGATGTCGGGCCGTTTCCTCACGGTACTCAAGCTCGCGAGATGGAACTCATGGTGAAATACGGCATGTCTTCGGTCGCCGTTCTTCAGGCGGATCTTCTGAACGGCGCGAAGTTGCTTGGATGGGAAGGTCACATTGGTTCCCTGGAGGCTGGTTACTGGGGAGACATAATCGCTGTTTCTGGCGACCCGATAGGGAATATATCGGCGCTAAACAACGTAAGCTTCGTAATGAAAGGCGGCGCGATTTTCAAGAAGTGAGGCCGACCGGCGTTAGGGAGCAAAACGCCGGTCCGCGACCTGCAATGTTCTGCACAGTGGATGGAATTCTAATGAGAGGAAAGATGTAACTGCAAGACCACAGGGGGTTTACGGTGGACAAAGCTACCATGCGGTGGTGTCTGGATTGCCCTCTTTCAAGTGTCCGGCCTTACGACGGACACTTATGACCTTCCCACGGACATCGAAGATTTCTCTCTTCCGTACGCTTGCGTTTTTCTCGAGCATGTTTCTGTGTGACGTCTCTGTCGCCCAGGGGCCTCTTCCAGAGTCCCCGATACCGACATCATCAGCACCGTCGACCGCGCTGTTCACTAGGCCCTCGCACGCTGAAATGCAGCATCGTTTCTGGGACAATGAAAATCGGATTTTGTTCGCCGCAACCGCGGTGATGAACGGTGCAGACTTTGCTGTCACTCGCGCGAACCTGCAGAGCGGGGGACAAGAACTTAACCCAGTCGTGCGTATGTTCGGCCGTTCTACCGCAGGACTCGCTGTGAACTTTATCGGCGAAACTGCCGGTGTGATGAGCGTCAGTTACTTCTTCCACAAAACCGGGCACCACAAACTCGAGCGCGCCGTTTCACTGATGAATCTCGGAGGATCTGCCGGAGCGGTAGGCTACGGATTGTCCCACCGCTAATTCCTGGACGTCCGCCTTTTCAGTTTTCGAGATCGCACGCCCTGTCACGACCTACCAGATGATCTTCGCCCCCAGCTGAATATGCCGTGAACCACCCGATCCGATGACGGGATTCGATGCGGCAACATCCGGGGTGAACACGACTGTGCCCACGTTGTCGGGAACGCCGATGTCGGTGTTCATAGTGAAAACGTCGAAGTTCGCGTGATTGAGGATGTTGAATACCTCGCCGCGAAGTTGCAGGCTCACTCTCTCTTTGAACTTCCACATTTTCGACAGCGACATGTCCCAATTCACGAACCTCGGTCCACGGAAGAGATTCCGGCCCATGTTGCCTTGCGTCATGTCAGCCGGTGGCGTGATAACGGCGCTGCCTTGCTGGTAGCAACCGTAGGACAAGAGGTTGTCGACCGTTCCGTTTGCCGTTGCCTGCGCGAGACACGCAGGATTGCTGTGAGCGTCGTCCGAGAAATCGAAGAAGGGTATCGGTGTCTTCGAGGACCAATGAATGTCTCCTGGATTGCCCGTGAAATTCCACCGGTCATTGAACTCGCCCGTGAAGCTAATATCGTTCTCAAAGTCGCCTAACGTGTACGGTTCGCCGCTCTGGAGATTCAAGATACTTGTGAGCTGCCATCCTTCCAGCATCTGCCCTTTTGTTTTGAGCGAGGGCAAATCGTACGTGGCCGATAGCGTAAAGCGGTGCCGGATGTCGTAGTCTCCGTTCCCACGCTCCGCGTTGTAATTGTTGCTGTCCGGGGGAACGCCAGCCAGATTGCTGGTCGCGGTGTCGATCGCGTGGCCGTAGGTATACCCGGCTAAAAGGTACAACCCGTGCGAATACCGCTTGGTCAGCGTGACCTGCAGCGAGTTGTAGTTTGAAGTTGAACGATTGCCCAGGAACTGCAGGAATCCGATCCACGGGAAACAAGGACCGCCAAGTCCCGCGCCATAACTGGCATTCACCGGACAATTTGCTGCGAGTGGCCGGCCAATTGTCTCATCATGGTGATGAAAATTATTAGTGTCGAAAGCCGGGATCACCTGGTTAATGTCGGTCACGCTATACAGTTTGACCCCATGATTCGCCACGTATGCAATCTGCAACAGAGTCGATTTCGACAATTCCTGTTGTACGTTCACGTTCCAGTTCATAACGTAAGGCGTCTTCAGGTGCGGATCCACACCAAACACATCGCACTGGCTGTCCACGCTGCACACGCTTCCCGCAGCACCGGCATTCGGAAATATGGTTGGAGCCTGGTTTGGTTCGAGCCAGTTAATCTGCGAACCGTCGCTCGAAATCTGCAAGAATGAAGAGATGGTCCCGGTGGGAGCGTGCACGCCATTGATGTCTTCGTAAGCGATGCCGCTGGGATTCAGGTTCAGTCCTCCGCCATTAAACATGAAAGTTCGAATGGACGGCTGCTCGAAGATCATTCCAAACCCGGAGCGCAGCACGGTCTTTCCGCTTCCGAAAACGTCCCACGCGACCCCAACTCGCGGAGACACGTTGTTGTAGTTGGTCGGATACGGTGAACCAAGCCCTTGGCCTACCTGAAGCAACCCGCTGACAGAGTTCGGTGCATAGTTTGCCAGAAGATCGTGTGAATCCTTGATCGGGGTTGTTATGTCGTACCGCAAACCGAGATTGAATGTGAGATTTCTTGTCGCCTTTAGGTCGTCTTGCACGAAGAATCCCATCGATTTCTGGTTGACCTTCCGGGATGGATCTCCATACAGAAAACGCCAGCGACGCACGTCTCCGCTCAGAAATTGATAGAGTTCCCGGAAATCGACGCGCCCGCGCCCGTTGCCTGCGCGGAAATAATCCACATTTCCGAATCGAAAATTTCCCCCGAACCGAATTGTATGCCGCCCACGTGTATACGACGCAGTGTCCGAGAAACTATAGGTTGTGGTCGGAGTCGTGTAAAGCGGCCAGCTCGAATTTCCGCCCATGTAATCGAACTCTGATCCTGCACTTACCCGGGGGAATCCGAACAGACGCGGATCGGTAACTCCGGTGGTCAACCCATATTTCGTAGGATTCACAGTGTGATCGACCGGAGCGATTGCCTCGTTGAAACTATTAAAGCTGAAGCGAACCTCATTGGACCATGCGGAAGTTGGGTTCGAAGCCAGCGCCACGCCAAACACTTTTGTAATCGGGCTAGTCGTTGAGAGCCATTCTGGCCGAAGAGGAAATGCGTCTTCCTCGGTCTGGTTGGTGTTCCCGTAAATAAATCGAGCACTCAGCAGATGATGGGGACTCAACGTGAAATCTGTCTTGGCGACCAGGTTGTCTCCCCGATTTTGATTGTTGAAATCGAAGTTGATGGCTGCGGGATCAGTTTGGGAGGAGGTGAATCCTGGATTTGGCAGAAAAAGGCCTCTCAGCTGGTCGCTGAGCGGGTTCACTGCACAGGCAGAAGAGGAGTCGAAGTTGTCCTGGCAGTAAGCGACGTTGGTCGGATCGTTGAAATAGGCAAGCGCATCCGGAACGCTGTAGAGCGCCGAATTCGGACTTCCGTCGGAATTGGCGATCCCGCCCATCCGGCTCGCGAGAGATTCAGTCACCGGGCTGTCGGTAACGCCCGGGTTTCCAACCTTGTCGCGGATCCCCTCGTAGTTCACAAAGTAGAACCACTTGTCCTTGATGATCGGTCCACCCAGCGATGCCCCAAATTCGTGCATCAGCAACGCGGACGTCGGCTGCGGAGCCGGATTGAAATAATTGCGGGCATCAAATGCCGCGTTGCGATGGAAGTAGTAAGCGGATCCATGCAGGTCGTTCGTTCCGGATTTGATTCCGATGTTCATGACGAGCCCCGGCTTCACGCCATAGTCAGCGCTTGGGCTTTCCTGCGTATTGAACTCCTGGATCGCGTCTAACGGAAGAAAGCTTGCCGGAGTTCCAGAGATCCCGGCCTCGTTCATTACGGTTTCGCCGTAGTAGACATCGTTATCGTCCGCGCCGTCGATGAAGAAGTTGTTGTCGTCGGGCCGGTTGCCGTTTGACGTGACGGAGTGAAACCCGCCACCTGGAGTGCGCTGCACTCCCGGATGCAACTCAAGCAAATTTTGGAAATCCCGGCCCTGGACTGGAAGCTCTTCGATCGCCTTATTCGAGAGGACGCCGTTGAGAGTCGTGTTCGTGGTGTCGGCCAACGATCCCTCTGCGCTGACTTGCAGGATCTCGGTGATCGCGCCTGTCTGCAGTTTCACGTCAATGCGCGCATCTCGCGAAACCTCCAGTGTGAACTGCGTGCTCACCGCCTTCTTAAAACCGGGCGCTTCCGCCGTGACCGTGTACGTCCCCGGGTCCAGATTGGGAGCCACGTATGTCCCATCGCTGGTCGTGACAAGTTGCCGGATCATCTCTGTTTTGATGTTGGTGACTGAGACTTTCGCCCCCGGGATCACAGCGCCCGTCGGATCCGTTACCGTGCCAAGGATGCGGCCCTCTGAGGTCTGGGCAACAGCCAGAGCAGTTGCGAATATCGCAATCAAGACGGTGGAATAGCGGATCGCTTTCATTTTGATTCTCCTTCAGATCTGTGAATTCGTTCTGACGTTCCAGGGGGAAGAACGTGTCTAGCACGCCAGCAAAAGCCCCGCCTCAAGCTTGCCCGCGTTGACGAGAAAGAACAGGGCGTTCAGCCTGACGCTTCGTGAGGATAGACTGCGATCCAATTTCATCTGGGGGCTTGCAGGAGTTTTGCAAAGAAATCTAACAGTTGTCAATCTTCTTCGCTCTACTATTCTGGATAGCATTTCGCGCGTTCGATCGAAGTGCAGATTGAAACGACGTAGATGGCGGTCCTCGAATACCGTTCATCTCGCGATCTTGATTTTAGAGCGATAATCGTACGTCACGATCGAATCCCGAATCGATGCGGAAAGGAAGACATCGGCCATGAAAATCGCAAACAACATTACTGAACTGATCGGTCATACGCCGCTGGTGCGCCTGAACAAAGTCACGGAAGGATGCGTGGCCGAAGTTGCTGCGAAACTCGAGAGCCAGAATCCTTTGTCCAGCGTAAAGGATCGGATTGGCGTGAGCATGATTCTCGAGGCGGAACGCGCGGGGAAAATTCATCCCGGAAAGACAATTCTGGTGGAGCCGACTAGCGGCAACACCGGAATCGGCCTTGCTTTTGTGGCAGCCGTCCGAGGTTACAAGTTGATCCTGACGATGCCAGACACCATGAGTCTGGAGCGTCGCGTACTGCTGTTGGCGTTCGGTGCGGAGATCATTCTCACCCCCGGCCCGCGCGGAATGACCGGTGCCATCCTGAAAGCGAAGGAGATTCTTGCGAGCAATCCTAATGGCTACATGCTGCAGCAGTTCGACAACGCCGCCAATCCGAAGATTCACTTCGAAACCACCGGCCCTGAAATCTGGAACGATACTGATGGCAAAGTCGACATCCTGGTGTCCGGCGTTGGCACCGGCGGCACAATCACTGGCATATGCCAATTCATCAAGCCCAAGAAGGCGTCGTTCCGGGCGGTAGCGGTGGAACCGTCGGACAGTCCTGTGCTTTCTGGGGGAAAACCCTCGCCGCACAAAATTCAAGGGATCGGTGCCGGATTCGTTCCCAGCATTCTTCGGCGCGACTACATCGACGAAGTCGTCACCGTCACAAACGATGAAGCTATCGCCATGGCTCGCAGGCTTCCAGTGGAAGAGGGATTGTTCGTGGGAATCTCGTCCGGCGCGGCCGTTGTAGCGGCGCTAAACGTTGCCCGTCGCCAGGAGAATGCCGGCAAATTGATTGTCGTCATCTTGCCGTCGTTCGGCGAGCGCTATCTCAGCAGCATCCTGTTTCAGGAACTTCGCGAGAAAGCGCTGAAGCTCCCCACGGTTGAACTTCCGGCTTGATCCAATTGACATGCCGCATTTCTTCTCACTGATTCGCGAAGACGTGTCCAATGTGGTCGAGCACGATCCCGCTGCGAAATCGCGATTGGAGGTCCTGCTCTGCTATGCGGGGCTGCACGCGGTCTGGTGCTACCGGATCAATCATTGGTTCTGGAATCATCGGCTGTTTCTTCCCGCTCGCTGGTTGTCTCAAGTAGCGCGCCTGCTGACCGGAATTGAAATTCACCCGGGCGCGAAGATAGGACGGCGTCTGTTCATTGATCATGGCATGGGAGTCGTCATCGGCGAGACGTCTATCATCGGCGAGGACGTTACTCTCTACCAGGGCGTGACCCTCGGTGGCACCGGCAAGGAGCACGGCAAACGCCACCCCACGCTAGAGGACAATGTCGTAATCGGCGGAGGCGCCAAGATCCTCGGCAACATCACCATTGGCAGGAACTGCCGCATCGGTGCCGGCTCGGTAGTGTTGAGAAACGTACCCGAAAATTCGACGGTGGTCGGCGTTCCCGGTCACATCGTCTTCCGCGAGGGCAAGAGGGTTGTCATCACCGATCCGAAACAGATCAACGATCCTTTGTCTGAAGCCCTGGCTTCGGTAGCTACCGAGGTGAACAAACTTCGGCAGCGTGTGCAACAACTCGAAGGAGCAGAAGTTCGGCAAGAACCTATATCCGAGTCCTTGCAAAGGATCATGGATGACCTCGATTACCAGATTTGAGAGGCACCTGGCGGTCGGTACCATCGCGCCAGACCCTTTGCGCGAACCTGGTTTGCATCCGCTTTGACAATCGAAGCCACGTCCGTTTAATGTTCCGTTGCGTAAACGTTTACGTGTACAACAGCACCAGGGCCAAACTTTGCTTTGCAGGACCTGCTTTCTCCCAATGCTGCTCAAAAAACTTCGCGAAGAGGTGCTCGAGGCAAACCTGGAACTTGTTCGTCGCGGACTTGTCGTCTACACGTTTGGGAACGCGAGTGGAATCGATCGAAGTGAAGGCCTGGTGGCGATTAAGCCGAGCGGTGTTCCATACGAAGATCTTACGCCGGCCCACATGGTGATCTCCGACCTTGCCGGTAAGCTCATCGAAAGCGACCTCCGCCCGTCCTCGGACCTTCCCACTCATCTCGAACTTTACCGGCAGTTTCCGAACATCGGCGGTGTGGCGCACACCCATTCGGAATTCGCGACTGCTTGGGCCCAGGCCGCCAAGCCGATTCCATGCTTCGGGACTACCCATGCCGACTATTTCCACGGTTCGGTTCCGGTGACCGATCAGCTCACATCCGCAGAGATTCGTGGGGATTACGAACTCGAGACAGGAAAAGCGATTTGCAGGACATTTTCAAGGCACGATCCCGACGCAATCCCGGCTGTGTTAGTCAACGGGCACGCGCCCTTTGCGTGGGGTCCAACGCCGTCGTCGGCGGCGCACAACGCCGTAATTCTTGAATATGTAGCGAAGATGGCTCTTCACACTCTCGCGATCAACGCGGAATCGGAATCGCTTCCTCGTGAACTGCACGATAAGCACTTTTTGCGAAAGCACGGTCGCAACGCCTACTACGGACAGGTCAAGACACAATGAATCCTGCGCTCTTGCTGCTCACTACTCCCACGCTCGTTCATCTTTCAGCAGTCGACTTGGTCATCATCATCTTCTACTTCGGACTGGTGCTGGCGATTGGGTTGTACTTGAAAGAACAGGCCAATACCGGCGAAGACTTTTTTATGGCCGGGCGCGAAATGACTGCCTGGGTGGCGGGACTCGCGTTCCTGTCAGCGAACCTGGGATCGCTGGAACTCATGGGCTGGGCCGGCAACTCCTACAAATATGGAATCCTTGCCGCGCACTGGTACTGGATTGGTGCCATCCCCGCGATGTTGTTCCTCGCACTGGTGATGATGCCGTTCTACCATATCTGCAAGACGCACTCGGTCCCCGGATATCTCAAGCTTCGTTTCGGACCCGGCAGCCAGGCCATCTCTTCCATCTCTTTCGCATTCATGACTGTGCTGATGAGCGGCATCAACATGTACGCGATGGCGGTCGTGATGCGCGTGGTGCTGGGATGGAATATGAACACCAGCATACTGGTGTCGTCGGTCACAGTAGCTGCCTACGTGGCGCTCGGCGGCTTGCGCTCGGCAATTTTTAACGAGGTGCTGCAGTTCTTTTTGATCTGGGCGGGCGCCTTGCTCATCCCCATCATGGGTCTCATCGAGGCAGGCGGCTGGAGCGGGATGAAGGCGAAAATCCTGCAGAATCTTACCGAGCAACACGTAGCCAACCCCGACGCCTACACTCATGCGTGGTCAACCCTTGGCACCTTCACCGACAATCCCATGGGCATTAATTGGGTCGGGATTGTTTTTGGTCTGGGCGCTGTGATCTCGATGGGTTACTGGACCACCGATTTTCTGGTCGTGCAGCGCGTTCTCTCAGCCAAAGATCTCCGATCCGCCAAACTCGCTCCAATCATCGGCGCGGCTTTCAAGATGATGGTGCCGTTCATCGTTATTCTCCCGGGCTTGCTGGGTCTGGCGTTGTTGCGCGATCCGCACACCGGAAGTCTGCTGCGGCTTGTACCTGCCGACCTTGCATGGTCTCCCGAAGGACAGGCGCAGGGTCTTCATGGCTACGACGAGGTTCTGCCGTTGATGTTGGCACGCTACTGCGGACCCGGACTCCTTGGCCTTGGCATCACCGCTTTGATTGCCGGCTTCATGTCCGGGATGGCTGGCAACGTCAGCGCCTTCACTACCGTTTGGACGTATGACATCTATGGCGCTCTGATCAACAAGAATGCGTCGGACGAGTCAAAAGTGAAGATGGGCCGCTGGGTCACAATCCTTGGAGTTGTGGTCAGTATTGGTACCGCCTACCTGGTCATGCATGCGCAGAGCATCATGGATTATGTCCAGTCGCTCTTCAGCTTCTTCATCGCACCGCTGTTTGGCACCGTCATTCTCGGCATGTTGTGGAAACGCGCAACTCCGGCCGGTGGATGGACTGGGTTGTTGGCTGGAACTCTGTCCTCGGTCGGCATGTATGCCTGGGTCAAAGTCGATCCGGCTGCCGTTAAATACGTAGCCCTATCGTCTCAGGCGCAAGATCAGGCGCAGAACATGTTTCGCGCCCTATGGTGCTGGCTGATTTGTGTGATCGTAACGGTGGTCGTGAGCCTTCTCACTAAGCCCAAGCCTGATTCGGAACTAAGAGACTTGGTCTACGGACTAACGCCGATTCCACACGAAGAAAAAGGGTCCGTCTTCCACAGTCCTGTTTTCTGGGGCACGGTTGTCGCTGTCGTGTTCATCGTGTTGCAAATCATCTTCTGGTAGGGGGAAGGCATGAAATCCGGTGGATCTTTATCGATTTGGTTTTTCATCGGTCTGTCACTCGCGGTGAATGGAGCGGTGATATGCGCCACGGGCATTTACGAGCTGATATCTCCTCCTGCAACCCAGGTAGTTTTGTATAACCTCCACGCCAATGTCTGGTGGGGCGGCATTTTGCTCGTGCTCGGACTGTTCTTCTGCCTCCGCTTCTCTCCTGCAAAGGAACGGGCACGTCTGGCTGGTAATTCCTGACCTAGTCGCGGTCTTAAGGAGTAGCGTTCACATGTCTGAGAAGAAGATGACGATGGGCGTCATCATTGGCAATCGTGGGTTTTTCCCCGACCTGCTTGCTAAAGCGGGCCGCGAAGAGATGATTAAGGCGCTCTCCAAAGCGGGCGTGGATTCCATTGTGCTCGGGCCAGAAGACAGCAAGCACGGCGCCGTAGAAACTCACGAAGAAGCCAAGCGTTGCGCTGCATTGTTTCAGAAAAATCGCGACAAGATCGACGGTGTCATCGTTTCGCTGCCCAACTTCGGGGATGAGCGCGCCATCGCTGACACGATGCGCCTCGCCCGGCTTGATGTTCCAGTGTTAATTCAGGCGACTCCCGACGACGCTTCGAAGATGACGATCCTGCATCGCCGCGACAGTTTCTGCGGAAAGATGTCAGCCTGCAACAACCTTCGCCAATATCGAATTCCATATTCGCTCACCCGCCTGCACACCGTAAGCCCCGACTCGGACGACTTTCAAAACGACCTGGCATGGTTCTCCGCGGTCTGTCGCGTCGTCAACGGGATGCGCAATCTGCGCGTCGGCAGCATCGGCGCGCGCCCGACCGCTTTTAACACCGTTCGTTACAGCGAGAAGTTGCTCGAAGCTTCTGGCATCTCCACCGAGACCCTCGACTTGTCGGAGGTCTTCGGACGAATCGCGAAATTGAAAGACGATGATTCCGGCGTTCAGGGCAAGCTTTCGGAGATCAAAAAATATGTGACGACCGGAGGAGTTCCCGATGCAGCGTTAGTGAAGATGGCGAAGCTCGGCTATGTCATCGACACATGGATGAAGCAGACCGACCTGAGAGTCAGCGCGGTACAGTGCTGGACGTCTATGGAAGAGTATTTCGGTGTCGTGCCCTGCACAATCATGAGCATGATGAGCAACAACCTCTTTCCAGCTGCCTGCGAAGTCGATGTCTGCGGTACTCTCAGCATGCATGCGCTCGCCTTGGCTTCGCAGACTCCAAGCGCTCTGCTCGACTGGAACAACAATTACGGTGATGACCCCGACAAAGCGGTCTGTTTCCATTGCAGCAATCTTCCCAAGCATTTCTTCAAAGATGTCCGCATGGATTTCCAGGAAATTATTGCGGGAACTGTGGGCAAAGACAACACTTTCGGCACCGTCGTAGGCCGCGTCAAAGCTGGCGCTATGAGCTTCGCGAGATTCTCGACCGACGACACGGCCGGGGTTATTCGCGGTTATGTGGGCGAGGGTAAATTTACAGAAGATTCGTTAAATACGTTTGGAGGCGTGGGAGTCGTGCAGATTCCGGCCTTGCAGAAACTCTTGCACTACATCTGCGAAAACGGGTTCGAGCATCACGTGGCGGCAAATTTCTCGACCACCGCCGCGGCGGTTCACGAGGCGGCCTCCCGCTACCTCGGATGGCAGATGCACTGGCATCAAAATTAATCTTCAGAAGGCAGAAGGGCTGCGAGGGCGAACAGTCTTCTGAGGAGAAAAAGTTAGATAGGCTGCCTCAGCCTTGGCCGTTTCGAAGGGCGTGGATTTCATCGGCGAACGCGGTAAATTGAACTAACCTCCGGCAATCGCGCCAATAATCAGAAAAGGTTCCTTCCCCGATACGACGGCATCCGGCAACGGGGCATCGGGAGACTCGTGCGTCAGATCTTCCTGACAGGCGAAGAACCTTAGAAACGCGCGGCGCTGTAAGGTACCGTGATCCCGAATCGCACCACGGAGCATTGGATATTCTGCTTCGATAGCGTCGAGCACGGATCGCTGCGTGACCGGGCTTTGCACGTCGACGGTTACTTCGTGACCGACGTGCGCCAGGGTACGAAGATGTTGCGGAAGCTCAACTCGAATGGCTACTGACATCTCGATCTCACCTTACTTCACGTATGTTTCTTGCATATAAAGAGCTTTCCAGTCGTTGCCAGCGCGAATCCAGACCTCGCCGAAAACGCTCTTTGCTTTGAGATTCTCGCCGCCGGATTTTCCTTCGTACTGAACCATGTAGGTCACGACCGCCGCGTTGGAACCAGTAGGCTTAATCGTGAAGTCGCTCAGTGTGTAGTTGAGAAGATCGTACTCATCGACGGCGTTAACTTCTGACTTCTTGTCACCGAACGTCGTGAGCCCTTCCTCAAACAGTCGAAATTCGTCGTCCAGCAAGGCCGAAAGAGTAGCTTTGTCCTTTTTCTTGAAAGCATCCCAGAGCTTCCGCACGTTTGCTTCGATCGCTGCCGAGCCATCTGTGCGCTTGGCTGCCGGCTGCTTATCTTGGGCCGTGGCGGCTCCTGCCAACGACAACAACACAGCGATTGCAATCAATATTCGTTTCATGTCTTCTCCTGAATACGTTCGCGCACCGCTAGCAACCGTCGTCACGGCGGTCAAACTTCTCCGTCGGAACCAAACGACCGACGCCTCGTTGCGGGCACTCCGGCGACATCGCTATTGCAGTGTTTGCACCTCGACTGATAAGACGGCAGGCAGATCGCGAACGATCGGGGACCAGGAGTCGCCTGCGTCGGGCGAGACGTACACCTGGCCGCCAGTTGTTCCGAAATAAATTCCGCATTTGTCCAAGGTGTCGACGGCCATGGCATCCCGCAAGACGTTCACATAGCAATTCTCTTGCGGCAGTCCCTTGGTCAAAGCTTCCCATTCATTGCCGCCGGTCTTGCTGCGAAACACCCGCAGCTTGCCTTCATGCACGAAGTGCTCGCCGTCGCTCTTGATCGGCACCACGTAAACGGTCTCGGGTTCGTGCGCGTGTATATCGATAACAAATCCGAAATCCGTCGGAAGATTACCGCTGATTTTTGTCCACTGATCACCGGCATTGTCAGAGCGCATTACGTCCCAATGCTTTTGCATAAAGAGGACGCCCGGTCGTGCGGGATTCATTGCCACATGGTGCACGCAGTGTCCAATCTCAGCGTTTGGATCGGGAATGTACTTCGAATGGAGACCCTTGTTGATGGGCTTCCAACTCTTGCCCCCGTCATCCGTACGGAAGGCGCCTGCAGCCGAAATCGCAATATAAATCCTATCTGGGTTGGCCGGATCTAGAATCACGGTGTGCAGGCACATCCCGCCGGCTCCCGGCTGCCAATTTGGCCCTGTGCCATGGCCGCGAAGTCCCGACAGTTCCTTCCAGTTCTGTCCTCCATCGGTGGATTTGAACAGAGCAGCGTCTTCAACTCCGGCATAGACGGTGTCAGGATCTGTAAGTGAAGGCTCCAGATGCCACACGCGCTTGAACTCCCATGGATGTTGAGTGCCATCGTAAAACTGATGCGTCGTGAGCGGCTTGCCAGTTTCTGATGTAACGTCGTAGACGAACTTGTTGCTCTCGCCCTTGGGCATGCCCTCGGCTGATGCCCTCTCGCCCGGAGGCGTTCCCGGCTGGTACCACGTCTGGCCGCCGTCGTCCGATCTTTGAATCACCTGCCCGAACCATCCGCTGGTCTGCGATGCATAAATCCGATTTGGCTCTGCGGGTGATCCCTTGAGGTGGTACAACTCCCATCCCGAAAAATGGGGGCCGCTGACTCCCCACTTATCCCGCTTGCCATCAGATGTCAGTATGAACGCACCCTTTCGCGTGCCGACTAACACTCGAACTTTACTCATTCCTTCTCCTATTTTTCTGCAATCGTTTTGAGGTTGGATAGGCCTTTTTCGAAATCGCTTCCCACAGCCCTATCCATGTTCATAAAGATACCAACCACCTTCACCATAAGCGAACTGCTCCCGCTCATTCCCCATGTGACATTGGTTGTATCGCCGTTCGGCTGCAACGTGAACTCGACGTCGTTGTGGCCCTCGATCGGCTTTATCATATCCAGCTTGACTTTGATTTTCGACGCGGGGATTGACTCGACAATCTCGGTTCTACCTTTACCAGCTCTGCTGTTTCCTTCCCACTCATACACAGCGCCTGGACCGCTGTCAGCCCCTGAAAAGCTTTTCTTAATGGCGGGATCGAGGCTTTCATAAGGAGACCAGGCAGCCCAGGAATGAAAGTTGTTGATCATCGGAAATATTTTCTCAGGTGGCGCCTTGATCGCGGTCGTCCTTTCTACATGGAACGTACCGGGCCTGGTTGCGGCAAAAACGAGTAGCAGACAAATCGCGATTACCAGGACGAGAAGAATCTTCTTAAACACTTGCATTCTCCTTGCGACAGACGAGTCAGTTCCTCGGTCCGGACGAAGCTGCTTTTTTCGAGTACACCCGAACATAATCTACAAGCATGGTCTGTGGAAACTCCGACGATGCATCTGGATTTCCCGGCCATCCTCCTCCCACTGCAACATTGAGCAGCAGAAAAAATGGATGGTCGTATACCCACTTCGCACCTTGTGGCAGATCGGCCGGCGTGCGTGTCTCGTAGAGTTGATCGTCTACATAGAAACGTATCGTATTAGGCTCCCACTCCACGGCGTAAACATAGAAGTCGTTGAAATATTTCCTCTCGCCGGAGAGAGCGTACGATTTTCCGATGGCATTTCCCCCGCTGTAACCGGGCCCGTGGATTGTGCCGTGCACAAGATATGGCTCTTTGCCGATATTTTCCATGATGTCGATCTCACCGCAATCGGGCCATGGGACTTTGTCGATGTTGGCGCCCAACATCCAGAACGCCGGCCAGATGCCTTGTCCTTTGGGGATTTTTATCCGTGCTTCGAACCGTCCGTACGTCTGAGAAAATTTACCGAGCGTCTTCAGTCGCGCCGAGGTGTAGTTTCGACTGACTCCATCGGTTCCGGTGTACTTCTCCGCGAATACCTTGACCACCAAATTCCCGTCTTGGAGGAACGCATTCTTGGTGCGCGATGTGTAGTACTCCAGTTCATCATTTCCCCATCCGTTGCCACCGATTTCGGAAACCCATTTCTTCGAATCGACGGCAGAACCGTTCGGCCCGTTGAATTCGTCGCTCCAGACGAGATTCCATCCAGCGAGAGTCGCCTGCGGCGGGTTTGTTTGTCCCAGCGCGCATGCCGACAGCGCAACGACAGCGATCAATCCGTACCATTTTGGGCGCCGCCCAGTTGTTCTCATCAATGCTCCCTGAAATTCCTGATCGTTCGCAATATACTCACAACGTTGAGTTACTGCCAGGAGAACCGCGTGCCGAGCGAACAGAGCAGACGAACTTTTCTGAAATTATCAGCCGTGGGAATGGCTGCCGCGGCAGCCAGCGAGTTTGCCTCCACGACCTCGACATCGCCGTTGCCGCCACAATCCGCAGAGATCACGGTGCGCATGACGGGCGGTACGCTGCGCTATTCAACAGCAGCCCCCTTGGCATGGCGTAGCTCGAACAAGGCGGCGGAAAACTCTATCGCGCTCGATCCTCAGAGAAAATTTCAGGAGATGCTCGGATTCGGCGCAGCCTTTACTGATGCTGCCTGCTATACCTTCAATCGGCTTTCAGCGCCTGCCCGCGATGAATTGTTTCATGAACTATTTGACCCGTCACAGATGGGACTGAACGTATGCCGAACCTGTATCGGGGCAAGCGATTACTCGACCGAGGTGTTCAGTTATGACGAGGGCGATCCCGACCCTGAGATGAAGCGTTTCTCAATCGCTCACGATCAGGCCTACGTTCTTCCGCATCCTGCGACAGGCACGCAAACAGAATCCAGACCTGTTCCTGTTCTCCTCACCATGGAGTCCCCCGGGATGGATGAAGGCAGGTGGCTCGATGCTTGGCGGTTCCATGCGGCAGCGTTTCTTTGCGCCGTATGCGTTGTACTTCCTGAAATTCCTGCAGGCATATGCCGCCGAAGGAGTGCAGATTCAGGCTGTGACTGTGCAGAACGAAGTTGACACCGATCAGGACGGCAGAATGCCTGCTTGCTCATGGCCGCAGGAGTACGAGATCGGCTTCGTGAAAAATCATCTCGGCCCAGTTCTTCAACAGAATGGTCTCTCCACAAAGATCTGGATTCTCGATCACAACTACAACTTATGGGGACGCGCTGTCGCTGAACTCGACGATCCCGATCTTCGCAAATACTGCAACGCCATCGCGTTTCACGGATACGTCGGCACACCCGAGATGATGAGTAGGGCCCACGACGCTCATCCCGATGCCCAGATGTATTGGACGGAAGGCGGCCCGGACTATCACGCCTCCGACTACGCCACTGACTGGGCGAACTGGGGAAAGACCTACAGCCAGGCTATTCGCAACTGGTGCCAGGCGATCACCGGATGGAATCTGGCGCTGGACGAAAAGGGCCGGCCCAACATCGGTCCATTCCCCTGCGGCGGAATGGTGACGATTCATTCGCAAACCAAAGAGATCACACGCAGCGGTCAATACTGGGCCTTCGCGCATTTTTCGCGCAACGTAAAAAGAGGAGCTCGCCGGTTTCAATCTGACAGCAAAGTGCCCGGCATTGAGCACGTAGCCTTCGAAAATCCGGACGGACAAAAGGTTCTGATAGTCACGAACGCCGGAGAGGCGAAGACCGTTACGTTGAGCCAGGCGGGGAAAGACAGCCGAACTCTCGTTGACACCAAATTCGATCGCTACCTTGCTTTGGAAGCTAGAAGCAGGTACTGCGTATGGTTCTGCACATGCGAGATTCGCCGGCAAAAGTTACACCCGCTTGAATCCATGAAACTCGCTCCTAGTCGTTGAAAACAATGACTTGACGTTCGGAACTCCGTGTGCAACCTTTTATAAGTTCCCGTCCTCTGAAATGATTCGGCATCCGTTCTCGGGATGCCGTTGCACAGCTTGCTAGTGCAGGGTTAGCGGCTCGGCAGTGCGTTTCCTGCATGACCTGTGGTTGTGCTGTGAACAACGGACCATTGCTCCACTCGGTAGCTTCGCCAACTGATGTCGGATTGTCCCCGGCGTTTTAAGCTTCCAATAGATCTCGGATTCAGGACGTGTAGATGCGATTGCTCAGCGCCAGGCTAATCATCTCACTGATCATCGGCGTCACAATTGTCTCCCTGTGCTCCTCGTACTATCAAAGCTATGTCTTGGCCCGGGGGCTCCGCAAAGATCTCGATCACCGCGCCCAAGTTCTTGGGCGAAAGTCTTGCAAGCAATGTCGAGCGCGATCTTGGACGGACGCGACGCGTACGCTGCAAAAGACGGTTCAGCAGTTCGCCAACCGCGAACATCTTGCGGGTCTAGCTGTCTATGATCCCCAAGGTCATCCGGTAGCGGTCACTACGAACCTGCAGCCGCTGATGGAGAGCGCACCTGCAATCGTCCTCGACTCCCTCAAAGGAAGATCACGACACCCACGCGTTCCTGCGGATCGGCATCGCGTCGGTGCACATCTACGCACTGCCGCTCCACCATGGCGACCAGCTGATCGGTAGCCTGGCAATCGTTCACGACTCGGGATACATAAAGTCCGAGAGCCTTCGCATCTGGCGCGAGAACTTCCTCAGCGCCCTTGTCTACGTCATTCTGATTGTCTTGATCACTCTGCTTATCGTGCGGTGGAGCATCGCGGGTCCGATCGCACGGACAGCCCGCTGGATGCGTGCTCTTCGCACCGGGCGCGCGATGTCGACGCGCATCAAGGAACCGGATCTTGATCTCTTCCGTCCACTCGTGCGCGAGGCGGCCACGCTTGCAGAAAACCTGAATACCGCCCGATCCGCCGCCGAACTGGAAGCCCGGCTTCGCGTTACAGGAGAGTCGATCTGGACCGCCGACCGTCTTGGCGGTGCACGTTCGCGCTCGCCTCGAAGACGGAAAGCTCTTCGTTGTCGCGAACCGCGAGCCTTACATTCACATGCGGCGCGGCAAGACGATACAAGTCAGCGAGCCGGCCAGCGGTCTGGTCACTGCAATCGAACCTGTCCTCCGCGCCTGCGGCGGAACCTGGGTCGCGCACGGTTCCGGCGACGCCGATATGGAGGCGGTGGACGAGCATGATCGTCTGCTGGTTCCCCCCGACGATCCGCATTACACGCTGCGGCGAGTCTGGCTCTCCAAAGAAGAAGAGCAGGGCTACTATTACGGATTTTCGAATGAAGGATTGTGGCCGCTCTGCCACATCGCGCATACGCGTCCGCTATTTCGCGCGGCGGACTGGCAACACTACCAGGAAGTCAATCGTAAATTTGCCGATGCGCTGCTCGAAGAGATGGAAGATGTGAAGCACCCAGTGGTGCTCGTGCAGGACTACCACTTCGCGTTGCTTCCCCGGATGATCAAGCAGAAGAGGCCGGATGCCCGTCTCGCGATTTTCTGGCACATCCCGTGGCCGAATCCGGAGGCTTTCGGTATTTGTCCGTGGCAGCGCGAACTCGTGGATGGCCTGCTGGGCGCTGACCTCATCGGGTTTCACATCCAGGCGCACTGCACAAACTTCTTGCAGACGGTTGACCGAGTTCTGGAGTCGCGCATCGATTGGGACCATTCCTCCGTGCAGCGACTGGATCACCGCACGCACGTTGCGGCCATTCCCGATCAGCGTCGAACCCATGGATTCTCCGGCCGAGATTCCGCTCCAGTCGGCCTATGAAGAACGCGCCCAGTTGCTGAAGTCGCTCGGCGTAGAAGCGGCCCTCATGGGTGTGGGCGTGGATCGTCTCGATTACACCAAAGGGATTCTCGAGCGCTTCCTCGCAATCGAACGATTCCTGGAGAAATACCCACGCTATCAGGGAGTGTTTACCTTCGTTCAGATTGGAGCTCCCAGCCGAACTCACATCAAGCGCTATCACGATTTGCAAGCCGAGGTGGAGGCGGAAGCGGACCGCATCAACTGGCGCTTCCAGGCAGATCAATGGAAGCCCATCGTTCTTCTCAACCGCCAGCACAGTCATAGGGAAGTTGCGGCCTACTATCGCGCGGCGGATCTCTGCCTTGTAACCTCGCTGCATGATGGCATGAATCTGGTGGCGAAGGAATTCGTCGCCGCCCGGCGCGACGAGCGCGGCGTGCTGATTCTCAGTTGCTTCACCGGGGCTGCCAGGGAACTGTTCGATGCGCTTCAGGTGAATCCGTATGACATCGATCAGACTGCGGAAGCAATCCGCGCAGCGCTCGAAATGCAGTCCGAGGAAAAACAAATCCGCATGCAGCGTATGCGCAAGTTGGTTCGGGAAAACAATGTGTATCGCTGGGCAGGAACTCTGATCGGAGAGTTGTGCGACGTCCGCCTGGACAATACCGATTCATCCCAAACGAACTTCGGCGGTTTGTTTATCGCAGAACGCAGCGCACGACGACCTACCGGATCGGATCACTAACTCGGATGGGCTGGGACAAACCAAGGCAACCCGCAGAGGCGAAACGAGCAGACGCCCGTACTACCTTGAAAACTCACTCTCTCGCAAAAGCCATCAAACGCTTTCGCGGGCATCCACTTCGATTCTCATTGCCGGCACCGCCAAACTAAAAACTGCGCCTGGAAGCTTAGGGCAGACATTCATGCGCCGCGACGCAGTCTCATTCTCGATCTGGCGGATGATTGTCTCCGCTGCTGATTCGCCCAGAGCCGCGAGCTGCAAATGTGCGTCCTCGGATAATGTCTCCATCGGGCAGGCATGATCCAGAGCCACTGAAGCTACGGGCAAGTCCATATGGGTCGGCACCGCCGCCTCAATCGCAATCACGCCTTCAATCCCCCTCTGCTGAAATTGCGCGGAAACATGATTGGCGTCCTCGAAGTCAGGAGTTCCTAATGCCAGCAGATATCCCCTCTGATGCAGGCCGCTCTGTACTCCGGCTATCACGCGCGCAACGGGACCGCGACCGAAATCGTGAGCCACCGCCGCGACCATGCGAGTCCGCTTCGTGCGTAGCGATCGCGCCCACAAATTCGGCTTGTAGTTCAGTTCCGCAGCCGCTCGAAACACGCGATCTTTCGTAGTCTGGGGTATGGCCTGCGATGCGGGCGTATTGTTCAGAATGGCCGAGACGGAACACGGTGCAAGCCCTGCTCGATCGGCAACAGTTCGAAGGTTCACAGTCGTTTTCTTGATCGCCATGTCACAACCTCACGGATAGATAGGTATGCGTCGACCGGATTTTCCCGGCGAGTGCATTCTTAATTTGTTAGCGACTCGGTCAGATGAACTGACGGTGACCCATTCGTGGGGAATCAAACTGAAACGCTTGACTGCTGTCTGCAACCTTGCAGACTGGCACAAACACTGTGGAGCAATACACGGAGATAGTCCAACTCAAAAATCACATCGTAAAGATCATTCTTGCCGTTGATGTTTTCTCCACGGTCTTCGCGATCGTACGAACATAAAAGCAGCGATTTCCGCACAGACTATTGTGTGAACCCAACGTGCGTTATCCTCAAGCTGTGTCGTTCCGTTTCCCCATCGCTGCCGATCAGCAGTTGATTCAGATCGTCGACGCTGCTTTGGCGGACACAACCCGCCGCAGCGGGAATTGGCTCACGTGTCATCCGGGCTGCACTCCATGCTGTGTCGGAGCATTCGCCATCAATCAACTTGACGCATTGAGGTTGCGGCGCGGGTTGACTCTCCTCAATTCGATTGCGCCCGCGAGAGCTGCGGCGATCCGAAATCGCGCTGCGGAATACGTCGCACGCGTTCGTAGCGAGTTTCCCGGGAACGCTGTTACCGGCGTTCTAGACGAGAGCGAAGATGCCAGTGCTCGGTTTGAGGGCTTCGCAAATGACGAACCGTGTCCCGTGCTCGATCCAAAAACGGGACTTTGTGAGCTTTATGAATCTCGGCCTATGACTTGCCGCGTGTTCGGTCCCCCAGTTCATTCCGAGGACGGCCTGAGCGTTTGCGAGCTTTGCTTTGAAGGCGCTACCGAGGAACAGATCAGTCTCTGCGAAATGATTCCCGACCCGGACGACAAGGAATCGTCATTGTTGAAGAAAATCGAAAGTGGCACACATCTTCGCGGCAATACGATCATCGCCTTTGCGTTAGCACAAAAATGAAATCTGCACTTCCATTAAAAACCGCCGGAAGAATTTTTCTCATCGCGCTTTGTTGCGCCGCTTTCACCCAGCGCTCAAACTCACAATCCAGGATCGATGCGTGGCTGCGATATACGCCTCTCAAGGCAGACTCAATTCGAAGACAATCGATACCGCGCAATGTGGTGCTGGTCGGCGACTCGATCGTCCTGAAGAGTGCCAAATCAGAACTGATTCAAGGTATCGAACGCGTGACCGGAATTACCCTCACTTCGGGCGACGAGCCGGCCGCGAGCTCGTTCGTACTAGGCACCATGGAGCAGTTGCATAAGGTCTCTCCGTCTTTGTCGGCTCCTGAGACGATAAAGCCGGACGCCTTCTGGATTGTCCGGGCCAAGATCCACGGATCGGAATGCATCGTAATCACGGGCACAAACGACCGCGGAGTTTTGTACGCAGTTTTCTCGTTACTCAGCCACCTTGCTCGCGGCGCCGATATCGCCACCGTCAACATGTTCCAGCAGCCCTATGCTCCCGTGCGGTGGGTGAATCAGTGGGACAATCTCGACGGCAAGATCGAACGCGGGTATGGGGGGCCGTCGGTTTTTTTCGAGGACGGCAGAGTGCGCAAAGACCTAACGCGCGCCGGACAGTACGCACGCCTGCTCGCTTCCGTCGGCATCAATGGATGCACCATCAACAACGTCAACGCCGCCCCGGGCGTTCTTGAAGATAAATTCCTGGCGCAGGTTCGTCGCATCGCCGACGCATTCCGACCGTGGGCCGTGCAACTTTCTCTGTCCGTAGACCTGAGCAGTCCCAAAGTGGTCGGTGGCCTCGACACGTTCGATCCTCTGGATCCGAAGGTTGCTGAATGGTGGAAGAAGAAAGTCGATCAGATCTATCGCGAGATCCCCGATTTCGGCGGCTTCGTTGTGAAGGCAGACTCCGAAGGCCGCTCGGGCCCATCTTCCTACGGGCGCACTCACGCCGATGCGGCGAACGTCATCGCTCGAGCGCTCAAGCCGCACGGCGGCATCGTTTTCTACCGCGCCTTTGTCTACAATCACCATCTCGATTGGCGCAACCTGAAGAATGATCGGGCGAAGGCCGCCTACGACAATTTCCATCCTCTCGACGGCGCATTCGACGACAACGCCATCGTTCAAATCAAGAATGGTCCGATCGACTTCCAGGTCCGCGAGCCCGCATCGCCGTTGTTTGCAGGATTGAGTCGCACCAACGAATCGATCGAACTGCAGATCACGCAGGAGTACACGGGTCAGCAAAAACACCTATGTTTCCTCGTCCCCATGTGGAAGGAGGTTTTAGATTTCGACATGCGCGCCGATGGCAGTCCTGCGCTGGTCAAGGATCTCGTCTCCGGGCGCCTCTTTCACCGTCCGATTGGCGGGTTCGTCGGAGTAGCAAATGTCGGAATGGACTCGAATTGGCTAGGCAGCCCTTTGGCAATGGCAAACCTGTACGGGTTCGGACGCCTCGCATGGGATCCAACTCTCAGCGCAGAGACGATCGTGGACGAGTGGACACGCCTCACATTCGGCAACGATCCGCTCGTGGTTAAGACTGTCAATGAATTGCAGCTGGCTTCGTGGCCGACCTACGAGAAGTACACGGGAACGCTTGGCGCAGGGACGCTAACCAACATAGAGGGCAATCATTATGATCCCGGTCCCGACTCCTCTGAGCGAAATGGTTGGGGACAGTGGCACCGTGCCGATCAAAAGGGAATTGGAATGGATCGCACGATCGCGACCGGTACAGGCTACATCGGCCAGTATCCGGATGAGGTGCAGACCCTTTACGAATCGCTCTCAAATTGTCCCGACGAACTCCTTCTCTTCTTTCATCACGTGCCGTACACCTACGTTTTGAAATCCGGCAAGACCGTGGTTCAGCATGTCTACGATACGCATTTCGAAGGAGCCGAACGCGCTCGTGCTTTCCTCGGCGAATGGAAGCTCCTGCAAGGCCACGTTGACGACGAACGATATCGGGATATTCTGGCCCGGTTCCAATATCAAGCCGAACAGGCGGACATCTGGCGCGACACGATTTGCAGTTGGATTCTGCATCTCTCTGGAATTCCGGACCAGAAAGAACGTTGAGCGTTCCGCATTCTTAGTTGATCCAGCCCGATGACCTTACGACGTGACGTCAGTCCATCACCTTGCGCAATCTTCCAACTTCCGTTAACGTTTACGGTTCCGGGAAAGGGTTTATTCCCGGGTAATTGCGCACTGGGAGTACGGCCCGCCACGACGCCGGCCAACACAATGAGTCAACCCACCACGCTTCGCGACATTGCCAAATCTCTTGGCACGTCGATCGGCACCGTACATCGAGCTTTGCACGACAATCCCGGCGTGAGTTCCGAAACAAAAGCTAAGGTTCAGGAGATGGCCCGAACCCTCGGCTACCGCCCGAACTTGGCGGCACGCTTTCTGTCGTCAAGAAAAACGCTTCGCATCTCCATTAATACCCCGCAAGGCACAACCTCATTCTGGGATGAAGTGCGCGCTGGCATTCGCGAGGAAGCGTCTTCGACGTTGCTCGAAAATGTGGAGTTCGAATTTCGTACTTGCCCCCGCTTGGGTGAGGGCGAAAAAGAGGCTCTCGAAGCCGCTATGGCGGAGAAGGTGGACGGCATCATCATCTTCCCCAGCAGCCCTCAGACACTTCGGCCGTTCGTCCGTCGAGCTGCCCGCGCCCATATCCCTGTCGTTTGCGTAGCCACTGACGCTCCTAACAGCGGGCGCCTCGGAATCGTTGCCGTCGATACGCTCGCCAGTGGGTCCATCGCTGCCGACCTGATGGGTCGGTTCGTCGCCGGGCGGCATGGGTCGATTGCAATTACGGTTTTTGACATGGCGATCACCGAGCACGCAGAAAAATATGCTGCGTTCGAATCCACTCTGAAATCGTTCTATCCCAACCTGCAGTTGCTCAAACCGATCGAAGATCACGACATAGAGAATGAGGCTTATCGCAAATGCCGGAAACTCTTTGAAGAGCATCCCGACTTGGCTGGAATTTACGTGACGACGGAGGCGTCCATCCCCGTGTTGAAGGCGGCCCGCGACGCAAACCTGATCGATCGCCTTACCATCATAACGACGGATCTGTTTCCCGATCTCGTTTCGGAGATACGTTCTGGAACGGTTGTGGCGACGATCTATCAGCGTCCGCGCGCGCAGGGGCAGATGGCGCTTCGCATGTTACACGAGTACTTGGCCGAAGGGACGCAGAAGTCTCATCAAGTTGCGTTGGCGCCTCATCTCGTTATGCGCGGCAACCTCGATTTCTTCTTGCGACGTCAGTCACACGAAGCGCAGAACGAGAAATCCCGGCCACGACGTGATTTCGATCAGGAGTTCGCAGAAGATTTCGCATGACATTCCAGCACCCTCATAAATCATGAACTATTTAGGCATCGACGTAGGCACTGGAGGTACACGCGCGCTTGTCATCGACTCAAAAGGCAATGTCGTTGCCTCCGCGTCTGCAGACCATCAGCATTTCGCCAGCCCAAAGCCGGGATGGGCTGAGCAGGATCCTCGCGATTGGTGGCAGGCCTGCGGCACCGCTGTTCAAAAAGCACTGCAGTCCGCAACAATGGCTGCCGGCGATATTGCCTGCGTCGGCTTCTCTGGCCAGATGCATGGAGCCGTGCTGCTCGATCAGTCGGACGAAGTCGTGCGGAGCTCGATCATCTGGTGCGACCAGCGCAGTGAGGCGCAGAGTCAGGAACTAGAGCAGATGTTCGGTCGCGAGCATCTGATAAGCCTCACCTGCAATCCTCCGCTCACGAATTTCACCCTCACTAAATTTCTCTGGGTTCGTGAGACCGAGCCCAAAAACTGGGATCGCGTCGCTCACGTGATGCTGCCGAAAGACTATGTGCGCTTCCGTCTCACCGGAGAACGGGCCATCGACATGGCGGATGCCTCCGGCACTCTTTTGCTCGACGTAGCGAATCGCCGTTGGTCCGACGAGGTTCTCCAGAAGACGGGAATTGACAAGACGCTTCTGCCCGCCCTTTTCGAGTCTCCGCAAGTGTGCGGCAAGGTTTCAAGCGCTGGAGGCGAGGCCACCGGCCTTCGCGTGGGAACACCTGTGATCGCAGGAGCGGGTGATCAGGCCGCCGGGGCCGTGGGTATGGGCATCGCGCGGGCGGGCGCAGTCAGTGCCACCATCGGCACTTCCGGCGTCGTGTTCGCGTCAACCGATCGTCCGGCGATGGATCCGCAAGGCCGGCTTCACACCTTCTGTCACGCAATCCCCGGTCGCTGGCACGTTATGGGTGTAACGCAAGCCGCAGGTTTGTCCCTCCGCTGGTATCGGGATCAATTTGGCGCTTCATCGCCCGGTGTGCAAGCGAAGGATGGCCGTGATCCTTACGACGTTTTCGCAGAGGAAGCCAGCAAAGCGCCGGCGGGATCCGAGGGCGCTTTCTGGGTACCCTACCTGATGGGAGAGCGTACCCCGCACCTCGATCCAAATGCCCGGGCAGCTTTGCTCGGGCTCACGGCCTCTCACACGCGGGCCCACGTGATTCGCGCAATTATGGAAGGCGTTTCCTTCAGCCTTAAGGATTCGTTCACAATCTTCGATGAAATGAAAATCCCGGTCACCTCGATTCGTTTGGGCGGCGGTGGCGCTCGCTCCTCTTTGTGGAGACAGATTCAGGCAGACGTATACGGGAGAGAGGTAGAGATCGTCGCAGCAGAAGAAGGCGCGGCGTACGGAGCGGCAATACTCGCGGGAACGGGTGCGGGAGGCTGGAAGTCAGTTGAGGAAGCCTGCGACGCCGTAGTCCGGGTTGCCAAACGCATCGCGCCGCGGGCTGAGGATTCTTCCACGATGCAAACTGCGTACAAGACGTACAGAAAAATCTACCCAGCTTTGCACGGGATTACGTAACGCGAGCCCCGCGGGCTGTAGTGCACTAGGCTCGCCTGAATTTGTTACTTTTCCGTTTCCTTCACAGCTACCACCCGATCACCAGCCACTTCTTTCATCTGCTGCACAATTCCGGAAGGCCACCGAATTTCCACCGCATCCACGCTGGCATTCGAGCCCAAACCGAAATGCACCGGCCCAGCGCTCGACGACGCATAACCTGCGCTGGTTGACATGTGGTTGTACTGTTCGCCGGATTTCGTCACCACCTTGATCCGGGCCCCAATACCATCGCGATTGCTTTTGGTGCCTTGCAGCTTGAATTCGATCCAGTGATTTTTCTCCGGACTTTGATTGATCCAGACTTCACCCGGCGCATTGATGGCGGTCACGACGACGTCCAGCTTGCCGTCGCCGTTAAAGTCACCATAGGCGGACCCTCGATGGCGCGACGGCGCCTGGCTCGAGAAACCAGCCTCTGCGGTCAACGCGGAAAACTTCATCCCCCCCAGATTTCTGAAGACTGTGTTCGGCTGCTCGATGGTCAAATTCGGAGCCGATAACAACGACTGGACGTGGCCTCTGGACACGAAAATATCTTTCCATCCGTCATTGTCAAAGTCAGCAATATTCGGAGAGTAGCCTGCCATTGGCAACGACAGCTTCGTCAATCCGCTCTCGCGAGTCACCTCGACGAAACTTCCTTTTCCAGTGTTGCGGTACAAAGGAAAAGTCTCGCCATCTAACGCGACGAGAAAAATATCCGGATAGCCATCGTTGTCGATGTCCCGGAAATCGACGCCCATTCCGGAGATGTAAACTCCATCTTCGCGAAGCGCGAGATTCTGTTCGAAAGCCGCCTCCTCGAATTTGCCCCCGCCCTTATTCACGAAGAAGGAGTTCATCAACTTGTCATTCGGTACCATCAGATCCATCCTGCCGCTCAATTGCGAATCCGCAAGTGCTATCCCCATGCCTTTGCCAGGATGCGCGCGAAACCCTGCTTCAATCGATGCGTCTCGAAACGTGCCGTCACCCTTGTTGATGAAGAGTTGATTCGGAGTCGGCTTGTACATCTTCGGATGGCAATAATCACGATGCCCGTAACCTTCGCATACAGGCTCTTGATCAAAACTCCACTTCAGATAGTTGATGACGATCAGGTCTAGCAGGCCGTCGTTGTTGACATCGACCCAGGCTCCGGCGACCGACCACAAAGGTCCGAATTCTGAATCCGGCTGACTTAAGCCGGATTTCGCGGTGACATCAACGAAAGTACCGTCACCCTTATTGTGATAGAGCGTATTTCGATAAACACCTGCAACAAATATGTCTTCGTTGCCGTCGTTGTCGTAGTCGCCGATTGCCACGCCGGTGTCATATCCAATGCCAACCAGTCCCGCCTTTTCGGTGACGTCTGTAAAGTGTCCTTTACCGTCCCCCTCGAATAGCCGATTGGAATATTTCGGAGAATTCTTCTTTAACGTTTTTAGGTCAGCTCCGTTTGTGAAAAAGATATCCAGATTGCCATCGTTGTTGTAATCGAAAACAGCGACGCCCCCAGCCATGGTTTCCGGAGCGTGGCGCTCCGGCGTCTCATCGCTATCGAGTTTGAAGTCAATCGGCTGAAATGCGAATTGAATCGGGCTAGCGGCCGAGGCTGGTGCGGTAGAGGAGGCCGGCTTCTGGGTGCTCTGCGAGCGCGCCGGATGAGGCGCGCTCGCGATGATAAGAAGAAAAAGTGCAGCTAGACAGCAGCGAACAGAACAACGTGTCATGTGGGCGCAGTGAATATGCCGCTTCTATTTTACTCCGGCAACTTCTCTTCGCCTTGGATCACCAGGTGGGTTTCGGCATGCGCAGCTGAAGTTCCTGGCTGTCCTCCCCCAACGGTGATCAGGTAATCGCCCGCCGATACAAGCCGATCCCCTGCCTCGTTCACATAGCTCAGATCCCTGGGCCCGAGCGTCAACTTCACGTGCTTCTGCTCCCCTCCACCCAGGTGAACGCGAGAGAATCCTCGAAGAGCCCGCAGCGGAGCGCCGGCCACTTTAGGAAAGCTGATGTAGAGTTCCACTACTTCGTCGCCCTCACGCTTGCTGGTGTTCTTCACATCGACTTCGACGTCCACCGGCATTCCAGCCTGCAGCGAGGCACTCGATAACTTGGCGCCGCTGTATTCGAAAGTCGAGTAGCTCAGACCATAACCGAATGGATAGAGCGGTTCTCCCGTGAAGTAGCGATACGTGCGATTCTTCACCGCGTAGTCTTCGAATTCCGGAAGCTGCTCGACGCCTTTATAGAACGTCACAGGCAGCCGTCCGGCAGGATTATTCGCTCCCGCCAAAGTCTGAGCGATTGCCGTCCCGCCTTCCTCGCCCGAGTACCATGCGTCAATGATGGCGTTGGCGTGATCGTTTGCCCAATTCACTGCGAGCGCGCTTCCATTCATCAGCACAACGACAAGCGGTTTGCCGCTTCCTTTCAGCGCACCCAGCATGGCCTCCTCTTCCGCAGGCAACGCGAGACTCGTGCGGTCACCACCTCGGAATCCAGGAAGATCAACTTTCATCTCCTCGCCTTCCAGGTGCGATGTAATGCCGACGACGGCGACGACAACGTCTGCCTTTCGCGCTGCTTCGGCAGCTTCAAAGCTTGGATTCGCGTTTACCGGTAGCCATACCAGCCTTGTGCCAAACCCGCCGCGCATACTTTCTACCCTGACCGCGTAGCGGTGCCCCTTCACCAGTTCCATCGTCGCCATCTGCGGATTGGGATCATGCAGGACAGGATCATCGACGATCATCCTGTCATCGAGCCACATGCGGTTCATCGATCCGACCAGGCCTATCTTGTACTGACCACTTTCCGCTGGAATGACAAAGCCCGTCCACCGAACCGAGAAATCCTTCATACCCTCCGGAGGTGCGATCGCGTGAGCATTGGGGTGGAAAAGTTGCAGATCGACACCGGGATCGATTCTCGTAACCTGTGCGCTGCCGCTGACGTCCCCCGCGAAATATTCCCCTTTGAGACCGGCCTTCCCGTCGTCGGTCGCCAATGAGGCCGTCGGAATCACTACCTCTGGCCGCAAAAAGTTTGTTCCGGGAACATACGACACCTGCGACGCTCCGAACTGCTTACGAATTCCTTCCAGCGCGCTCACTGCATGCGAAGCGGTGCCCGCGTAATTTCCGTGTAGTACTTCGGTCGACTCCGCCAGTGGTCCCACTACCAGGATTTTTTTAACGCTCGGACCAAAAGGAAGGACACCGTCGTTTTTCAGCAGCACCATGGATTCTTGTGCTGTCTTGAGCGCCAGTTGACGATGGGGGGCGCTGTCGATTTCCGAATCAGGTGTCTTTGCATACGGAACCATGTCCGGCGGATCGAACATGCCCAGCCGCATGCGCGCCGTGAACAGCCGTTTCAGACTCACGTCGAGGTCGGCCTCCGATAGCAAGCCTTGCTTCACCGCATCGACGAACGGCTTGTAGTCATGATCGTCCTTGGTGACGGTAAAGAAGTCTGCGCATTCGTTGTCCATGCCGGTCTTGTTCGAAATTGCGGCGGCCTCCGCTTGGCTCTTGGTGAAGTGGTGGCCCTGAAAAATGTCGACCACAGCGTCACAGTCAGAGACGACGTACCCGTTGAATTTCCATGCTCCTCGCAACGTATCCTTCAACAAGAATGTGTTCGCGCATGCCGGCTCTCCGTTGACGCGGTTGTAGGCGCACATCACAGATTCCGCCTTGCCCTCAGTAACCGCCGCGCGGAACGCGGGCAAATACGTATCTTCCATGTCATGCTTCGAAACCTTCACGTCGATGCTGTGCCGCGAGGGTTCGGGGCCGCTATGTACCGCGTAATGTTTCGGAGTCGAAATCACCCGCAAATACTTCGGATCGTCTCCCTGTAAACCCTTTACGAACGCGACGCCCATTCGTCCTGTCAGGAACGGATCTTCTCCATAAGTTTCCTGGCCGCGTCCCCATCGCGGATCGCGAAAAATGTTGATGTTTGGCGACCAGAAATCCAGCCCTTCCATAATGTCCCGCCGACCAGCCCGGACTGCTTGATTGTGTTTGGCGCGCGCCTCCGTTCCGATCACGATCGCCATCTCATGAATGAGAGAGTCGTCGAACGTCGCGGCCAATCCGATCGGCTCCGGAAAAACTGTTGCGGTCCCGGCGTTGGCCACGCCGTGCAGAGCCTCGCTCCACCAGTCATACGCGGGGACCTGCAAATCTGGGACTGCTCTAGCCTGGTTAACCAACTGGGAAGCCTTCTGCTCGAGCGTCATTCGATGGATCAGATCATCCACGCGTACGTCGATCGGCTGGGATGGATCAAGGTAGATGGCTTTGCCGCTATTTTGTGCAACTGAAGTGACGGTTAAAACCAAAGAGAAAAGGATGAACCGCAATACTTTTTGAGTGCAGTTTTCCATGAGAATCCTCCTCTGCTGCTCGCACAAATCGGCCGCCAGCAAAAGCTCGGAAAATTCGATTTTCTGGGCTGCGTTAACGATTACGGTCGACCGTCGCTTTTAGCACAGCGCCGGGGAAGGGTCAAGGATTGGAGGAGCACGCGTGGGATTCTGTTTCTCCCGTGCATCCGCTAATCGAACGATTTTCCTGATTTTGGGACACCCGAAAAGGAAAATCTAACGCGTTGGGGTTCGGCTCCCGACACTTTTTATCCGCTGGCGTTGCAAAAAAAGCGCGGATTGGAATCCAGAAAATTAACCCTGCAGAAACTTGCACTGATGCCACCCTCGTCACTACCAAGCATCCTTCCGGGATTTCAAAGTGTGAGAAACAAGCGAGTTTCACTTTAGCTTGGCCTAGGACTGATGGTCGACTCCCTAAACACGCCCGTGTTTACAGGCTCAATATCTCTCCAATGCCGTTAGGATATCGATTTTGTTCTTGACAAAGGTTTACAGATGCATGTATCTCCGTAAACGTTCACGGAGCTCGGGTTTGTCCCATCCCAGAGGACACCCGTTACCTATCGCTTTTGGAGGCTGGCACAATGAAATCCCTCTCGCCCACGAATGCCGGGAGTCTCGGCCTATTCAAGCGCTGCGACCTTCGCCTGGTACTTCTGCTTGCGGCGTTGGTTCTGTTATTCGCCGCGCAGGCCCTGGCACAGGAAGCCACCATCGTCGGAACAGTAACCGACCCCAGTGGCGCCGCGGTTCCTAACGTTTCACATCACCGTCACAAACATCGACACCGGTCTTACCCGAGCGCTGACCACCAGCGGCGATGGTCAGTATGTCGTTCCCGGATCTTCGCATCGGTCACTACACGGTGAAAGCCGCCGCTGCGGGATTTAAAGTTGCCGAGCAACAGAATATCACGCTGCAGATCAACGACCGCAGCCGTATCGATTTCAAACTGACAGTCGGCAGCGCGCAAGAGCAAGTCACCGTCGAGGCCGCCGCCATCGCAGTGCAGTCCGATACCGGCGAAGTCAGCAGCGTCATTACCGGACAGCAGATGACGCAGCTCGCCACCAACGGGCGCAGCATGTACTCGCTGATTTCTCTCACCCCCGGCGCTTCCAGCGGCCAGGGCGACTTCCAGATCCCTACACCTGTCGGCGGCGATGCCAATGTCAGTTTCAACGGCATGCGCGAGAGTCATAACCTCTACCTCTTGGATGGCAGCGAGAGCAGCGATCGAGGCGGCGCGGGTGGTTCCGACGTCATGCCTTCCCTCGATGCGATCGCCGAGTTCCGCCAGATGACCTCCAACTACAGCGCTGAATACGGTTTGTCTTCAGCCGCCACGATGACCGCTGTCATCAAGTCCGGAACCAAGCAGTATCACGCCAGCGCCTGGGAGTTCCTGCGCAACGACGCGCTTGACGCTCGCAACTATTTCAACCCGGCTCCGCAAAAGGTCGCCGAACTTCGGTTCCACACTTTCGGCTTCAACGTCGGCGGTCCAGTTGATTTCTGGAAGAAAGAGCACAAGACGTTCTTCTTTTACAACATGGAGTGGCGCCGCCTGATTCAGGGCCAGACGCTGAACCAGACCGTGCCCAGATACAGCTTGGTACGGCGGCGACGTGTCGGGAGGCCCCGCGCCCAACGTTCCATCGGCCGCTAACGTCGACCCTGCATACTTGTTTAGAAATTGCCCCGGCGGCGCCGCACCGCGGGTATCGTTCAGGGTAGCCCCTTCCCCAACAATACAATCCCATCCTGCATGATCGATCCCAACGCAACGGCTCTGCTTAACGCTGGCATCTTCCCAGCGAACAACGCAGTGAACGGCAGCGGCAACCCGGTCTTCCAAGGCGGGAATAATGTTCCCACCAGCGTGAAGGAAGAGATTGTTCGCGTTGACCATCAGTTCAGCAGCAAGTTCTCCGTGTTCGGGCACTACCTCAGAGAGCAGATCGCGCAGAACTTCGGAACGTCGATGTGGAGCGGGGACAACGTCCCAACCGCCAGCAACACCTTCGGCAACCCGTCCTACAGTTATGTGATCCACACGACCTATATGATTAGCCCGACGCTGTTGAACGAAGTTGCGTTCAATGCCAACGGCAACAAAATTGCCATCCTGCCGAGTAACCTGATCGCGCGTCCGAGCGGATTTACCTCGAACCGTATCTTCAGCGGACCCAACAATCTCGACCGCATCCCGGAAATCCACCTTGCCGGTTACAACAACGTGGACTATACGAACGCCAGTTGGCCCTGGAATAACAAAGCGGATGACTATCAGATCCGCGATGACATTTCCTGGACCAAGGGTGCGCACCAAATCAAAATGGGCGGTAGCTGGGCGATTTACAAGAAGGTTCAGGACCTCTTCGGCAACACGCAGGGTTCTTTCACCTTCAATAACAACTTCACCGGAAATGACTTCGCGGACTTCTTGCTAGGCACGGCTTCGGGCTACAACGAGCTGGCCGTACAAGACAGTGGTAAGTGGAACAACGTTTCCTGGGCTGCATATGCGCAGGACAACTGGCGCGTAAACAATCGCCTGACCTTGAACTTGGGCCTGCGTTGGGACGGCGTACCGCATACCTATGAGGCGAACAACCGGATGGGCAACTTCTATCCAGGCCTGTATGATCCAGCCGCCGCTCCGATCTTCGCTGACGCGGCCGGCAACAATATTGCACCCAACAGCCCCGGATTGGGCACCAGCCCGAATCCGATTCTGGCGGGTACCCAGTTCTATCTGAATGGTATCGGTATCCCCGGAAAGACTCCTGGAGTCCCGAAGGGGCTGGTCAACGATCACTGGGCCGCATTCGGTCCTCGCCTTGGCTTTGCTTATGATCTGACCGGATCAGGCAAGACCATTCTCCGCGGTGGTTTCGGCATGATGTATGAACGCATCCAGGGCAACGATATGTACAACGCTGGCCCGAACGTGCCGTTCAGCACGAACATTAACTTCAGCAACATTCAACTGGAAAATCCCGGCACGCAACTTAGCAACAGTCAACCCCTCGTTGCACCTATCACGGTCGCTAGCATTACCGGCCTGGACAAGGTGAATAACAACTTGCCGCTCAGCTATCAGTACAGTATTGGCGTGCAGCGCGCTCTCTCTGCCCGCACTGTGCTGGAGTTCCAGTACGTTGGCAATCAGAACCGGAACCAGAACGCGTACCAGGAAACCAACCTTCCGGGCTCCGCCGACATCACCACGCTGTTCGCGAATAACAACGCTGACTACAACCTGCGCGTTCCGTATCTAGGGTTCCACTCCATCAGACAGACGGAGAACATACAGAGCTCGCACTACAATGGCTTCCAGGCTCAGATTCACAGCCAACTTCGGCGTGACCTAACTCTTCAGGCAGCCTACACTTTGTCTCGGGCGATCGATCCTGCCACGGGCAACAATGGCGTCGGCGACTTGAATAACTTTGATAACCCCTACGATGTGCACTACGACAATGGCCCGTCCGGCCTGGATCGTACGCAAATCGCCTTCGTGAACTTCATCTATGACATCCCCCTCCTGAGAAACAGCTCCAACAAGCTGTTGAAGTCGACGGTCGGTGGATGGCAAGTATCGGGAATCGTCAGCCTGCAAACGGGCGAGCCTATCCATATCTCGGAAGGCGGTATTCAGAACTGCGCCCAAGGGGTCAACAACGATCCCGTCAAGTGCGCGGGTTCGCTTGACGGCACCGGTAACATCAGCAGCATCATTCCCAATGCGGATAATCGGCCCAACGTAAATGGGAGCGTTCATTATCCGAAGACTGTGCAGAGCTGGTTCAGTTCTTCCGCATTCTCCCCAACCGTGGCTGGAACCTGGGGCAACCTGCCTTTCAACAGCGTCCGTGGTCCCGGCCGCCAGAACTGGAACCTGGCTCTGTTCAAGCAGTTCGTCTTCAGCGAAGCCCGTGGAAGTAAACTGGAATTCCGCGCGGAATTCTTCAACGCGTTTAATCACACCGAATTCAACAACGTCAGCAACACCTTCACTAACGGTGATTTCGGTGCGGTTACGTCGGCTCATGACCCACGCGAAATTCAGCTTGGGTTGAAGCTGTACTTCTAGTCGATGTTGGTGACCCCTCTACCCCGCTCGCGGTTCGAATACGCGAGCGGGGTTTTCCTTGTAACTAATTTTTTTTGGAAGCGACTCGTAAACGTTTACGGGCTGGATGGAGTTCGATAAGCTGATTCAGAGCATGAGGTTTTGTCTTTCGGAACTCGTTGTCCTTGCCTTGCTCGGTTGGTCGACTCTTCCCGCGCCGGCACAGACCCCTTCGGACGCTATGGCGCTAGAGCAACAGCAAAAATGGGCGGATGCTGCCCAAGCCTGGAAAGCCGTCACAGTGCGCGATCCGTCCGATGCAGCAGCCTTCGCTAACCTCGGACTCGATCTGGCCAGGCAGCAAAAACTCGATGAAGCAGCGGCCGCCTATCGCAAGGCCCTCAAATTGAATCCCAAAATGCCCGGTCTGCAATTGAACCTAGGCCTGGCGGAATTCAAGCAGGGCCACTTCAACAGTGCCGCCACTGCCTTTCGATCAGTACTTGCTGCAGACGCTTCCAACGCGCAAGCTCAGACGCTACTCGGCATGAGCTACTACGGCGCTAAGAAATTCGACATCGCTTCCCAATACCTGGAACGCGCCAGCAAAGCCGATCCGGGCAATGCTGAACTTCATCAAATGCTTGCCCAGAGTTGCCTCTGGACGAAGAAGCTCGACTGCGCAGAGAACGAGTTCAAACAGTTGTTGCAACAGAGTCCCGACTCCGCTCCCACGCACGTTCTCATGGGCGAAGCGCTGGATGGCCTCGGACGCACTCAAGAAGCGATTGCTGAGTTTCAAGCCGCTGCCAGGATTTCTCCGAAGGAGCCCAATCTCCATTTCGGACTTGGTTACCTTTTCTGGAAGACGCAGCAATACGAAGAAGCTCGCAAGGAATTTGAGGCCGAACTGGCCCTCGACCCGAATCATGCCCAGGCCCTCGCATATCTCGGCGACATCCACTGGAAGAACAACGACGCCGATGCGGCCCTCCCCCCGCTCCAAAAGGCAATAAAGGCGAACGGCAGCCTCCGGGTCGCCTACGTTGACTTGGGTGCAATCTCGCTCCAGCAAAAACACTATAAAGAGGCTGGGGAGTATCTCTCGAAGGCCATATCTCTGGAACCGAACCAGCCTGACGCTCACTATCAAATGGGCCGTCTTTACCAGGCTCAGGGCAAAACCGCCGAGGCTGAAGAAGAACTTCATAAAGTACGCGAGTTGCACGAAAAGGCCGACAGCCTGGTAGGGAAGATGGCTACGTCTCCGCCGGCAATCAAGCCCGACGAATCTCAATAATTCAAACCGTAAATATTAAAGAGGGAAATCTGATGAGCAAGAAGAACGGAAGTTATAGCCCGAAGCCCGAACACAAGTTCTCTTTCGGCTTATGGACGCTGGGAAATCGTGGCCGCGATCCTTTTGGCGACGCGGTTCGTGACACCTTTCCTCCAAACGAAATCGTGTCGGTCCTCGGTGAAATCGGAGCGTGGGGTGTCAACTTGCACGACAACGACCTCGTGCCCATCGACGCCACTCCGTCCGAGCGCGATCGGATCGTCCGCGAGTTCAAGAAGGCATGCAAGGAGAGCGGAGTCGTGGTTCCCATGGCCACCGTCTCACTCTTCTTCCATCCCGTCTTTCGTGACGGTGCCTTCACCTCGAACGATCCTGAGGTTCGCGCCTATGCCATTCAGAAAACCATGCGCGCCATGGATCTGGGAGCCGAACTAGGCGCCAAGATATTCGTTCTCTGGGGAGGCCGCGAGGGAGTCGAGACCGACGCTTGCCGACGTGCCGACGAAGCCGTCAAGCGCCTGCGCGAGGCCGTGAACTATCTCTGCGAATACAGTGTCGCTCAAAAGTACGGATACAAATTCGCGCTCGAAGCCAAGCCCAACGAGCCTCGCGGAGACATTTACATGGCGACCACGGGGCACTATCTCGGATTCATCCCCACCCTCGATCGTCCGGAAATGGTCGGAGTAAATCCCGAAGTCGCGCACGAGCAGATGGCCGGACTGAATTTCATGCACGGCGTCGCACAAGCGTGGGAAGCCGGCAAGCTGTTCCACATCGATCTGAACGACCAGGTATCGGGCCGCTATGATCAGGATCTCCGCTTCGGCTCAGCGAATCCCAAGACCGCGTTCTGGCTAGTGAAATTCCTCGAAGACGTCGGATATAACGGCCCGCGTCACTTCGACGCCCACGCCTATCGCACCGAGGACTACGAAGGAGTGAAGGACTTCGCCCGAGGCTGCATGCGCACGTATGTCATCCTGAAAGAGAAGGCTGCGATTTGGAACGCGGACAAGGAAATTCAGGCAATCCTGAAAGAAATTTCAGGAGGCTCGCCCAAAGTTCCATCGACAGGAAGCTACTCGCAAAAGGGCTCAGCAGCGTTGCTGAACCACGTCTTCGACAAAGACGCAATCCTCGAGAAGCGTCTCCCCTACGAAAGACTGGACCAGCTAACCATAGACATTCTGTTAGGAGCCCGCTAAGTCCGTGTAGGGGCGGACGCATTCGTCCGCCCCGCGAGCGAGAGTGAGCGTGTCAATCGATAGTCAGAGAGAAATGTGAAAAATTTGAATAGAAGTTTGGGACTAATGTAGGGCCGTCCCCGGCTGTCCAGCCCGCGAAACGGGCGCATGGTTTGCAATGAGGCGGCGACCGACGCCTGCTACGCTCGACCCTTCTTTGCTGCGACCGCCCGCTTTCCAGCCACTTCCCACGGACGCTTCGGCCGGTCCACTTCCGGTTTATCGCGGTTCTCAACTCGATCGTACTGATACGCTTCGCTCACGGTTCCGAGCGACTCGTTGTACAGGCTTGGCAGTCCCAGAGCCTGCTTCAACTCCTCCGAGAACGTCTGCAATGCTTTCAACTGGTCAGCAGTAGCGGGCACCTCATTCTTCGAGGTCTTCAAAAATTGCTGATAGCCTTTGTTCACCAGCTTCGAAATCTCGCTCCCAATCAGGTATCCCGGATAAGCGAATATCTTGACCCCATCCTCCGCGTCCTTCTGGATGGCTGCCGATACGTTGTATTTCCTCAGGAAAACACGGCTGTTTGTACCGGGAGCATCAGTGACGTCGAACCCGTTGTCGCGCACCCACGCTAGCGCTTCCTCGTAAGTTCGTGCTTCGATTGTCTTGGCCATTGCTGTACTTAACCTTTCCTATCCGCCCCGGCAGTGCCCGCTAATTAGGATGCACTCATTATGAAGACCGGCGTAACTTTACAGGCGTTGCATCGCCAGGCGAATCTATTTCATCTAAGCAAGATACTACATACCGTGTTTTTCGCTACATAACACATTACGTTCGTCACGGCGCTCCGGTTCAAGCATGACATTCGGATCCACCAAAATCGCAGCAGTCTCCGCAGCGAAAGTCCCCGGCCCTCGGGAAGTTGCTTCAGGCCTAGGAGAAACGCT
This sequence comes from uncultured Acidobacteriota bacterium, assembly GCA_963712365.1. Lineage (GTDB taxonomy): Bacteria > Acidobacteriota > Terriglobia > Terriglobales > Acidobacteriaceae > Sulfotelmatobacter. The sequence continues at coordinate 790,220 of CAVQHO010000010.1, read as the reverse complement.
CGGCCACAGCCTTATCGAACGCATTGGAAATACACCTCTGATTCGTCTCGACGCGGTTACCCGCGACCTTCCCGGCGTAGCACTTTTGGGTAAAGCGGAGTGGTACAACCCGGGCGGGTCGGTGAAAGATCGCGCTGCCGCCAACATCGTCTCCGAAGGCCGTCGCTTGGGTTTATTAAATCCTGACAAAATTCTTCTCGACGCCACCAGCGGCAACACTGGCATTGCCTACGCCATGCTCGGGGCGGCCGAAGGATTTCCCGTCACTCTTTGCATGCCCGAAAATGTGTCGCGCGAGCGCAAGCAGATCCTCCAGGGATATGGCGCCAACATTATTTATACCGATCCAGCAGACGGTTCGGATGGGGCGATCCGTATGGCGCGCCAGCTTGCGGCACAGCATCCGGATAAATATTTCTATGCGGACCAATATTCGAACGAGGCCAACTGGAAAGCGCATTACCAGGGGACCGCGAACGAGATCTGGCACCAGACGCAGGGACGCGTCACTCATTTCGTCTCCATGCTGGGGACGAGCGGAACATTTGTCGGCACCACGCGCCGTCTGAAAGAGCTGAATCCTTCGGTGAAATGCATCTCGCTTCAGCCGGATTCTTCGTTTCACGGAATCGAAGGAGCTAAGCACATGGCCAGCGCCATCGTGCCCAAGATTTATGATTCCAGCCTGGCCGACCAAAATATCGAGATCTCTACTGAAGATTCTTACGCGATGGCACGCCAGCTCTCCCGAGGTGCTGGATTGCTAGTCGGAATCTCTGCGGCGGCCGCCGTAGTCGGATCCTTGAAAGTGGCGCGGGACCTGACTTTGAAGAGGAATCAGGAAGCGGTGATCGTCACGATCCTCTGCGACTCCGGCGACAAATACCTGAGCGAGCGCTTCTGGAGCGAAGGGTAAAAATTTCAGATTATTGATCTCAGGCAGATTGAAAATGTTCCTGATCCCAAGTCTTCAATCTGAAGTCATCAACCCGAATATCCAATTCCACAAATGTTAAAACTTTCCCGCACCAATTACGACGCAATCCGGCATCACGGCGAAGAAACCTATCCGCACGAATGCTGCGGAATCCTCCTCGGCCGCTTCGAAGAGGACGGCAGCCGTGCCGTTACCACCACGGCCCGCTGCGGCAACACTCGCACCGATTCCGCCCACAATCGCTACAACATTGATCCCAAGGAACTGGTCCGCATCCAGCGTGAGGGCCGCGATCGCGGTGAAGATATTGTAGGGTTCTACCACTCCCACCCGGACCACCCCGCCCAATGGTCGAAGACCGATCATGAGGAAGCCCACTGGATCGGCTGTTCCTACGTAATTACCGCTGTCCAAAAAGGAAGCGCAGCGATCACCAATTCCTTCGAACTATCGGGCACTGACGAATCCGACAAGCAACTTGTAGACGAGAGAATTGAAGTCGCCTGAACTGCCAGCACAAATCAAATGCCAGTGATCGCCGGCTGGAGTTCACACACGTACATCTCACGTCGCCGCAGCCGCTAAGCGGTGAAAGAAAACAGCCCACGGAGCAAGCTGTGGGTCAAGCCGCAGTAGAGGCAACCAACCCCGTAGGGGCGAAAGAGTCGCTCCCAAACAATCCCAGACTCCCCGCCAGACAGGGCAATTGCCCGATTTCCACTACGAGTTCGCCGTCTCCGACCCCGCATCAAATCGCAATGCCAGCTCGCCGCAGCCAGAAATGCCGCATTTGGCGCGGCCTCTGACGGTATGTCCCAATCGGCTGCACCAAATTCGGTCACGTGCCTGTGAAGGGCGTGCACTCGATTGAAAACACGCGTATTTACAAACGCGCATTTTTCGTTGACGTAAAAAATAGAAGGAGTACAACAGGATCGTTCTTTGACAGCTTCTTAAGTTTTTCCGGTTGGTGCGGCGTCCGGGGCTCAAGCGAAGTCACCTTCGAAATCGCGAGATGGCGAAGGAGGGCAAGTAAGGGTCTATAGCAAAGCGCTGGTCGAGGCGAACGAAGAAGAAATGTTGAAGGCAGGATAGAGTTCCGAGGCGTAGGGTAGGTTTATCCGGTTGGCGGTGAGCCCGGAGCCCAAGCAAAGATCGCGCGCTGGTCCCCGCAAGGGAAACAGTGAAAGCAGGTCGAGCAAGGGTCATTAAGCGAGCTACTGGCCGAGACGAATGGACCCCACACCACCTCGGAACTCTCTTATTTTTGAGCACCAATCGCGCCGGCGTTCTGCCGGTTCCTCCGAAGCGCATCCTGCGTTTCGGTTCTCCGCCTGAAAGTCTTCCGAGGATCAAGGGCTTTAGCCCCGGCCAACCTTCCCCGCGTGAGGCACGCTGCGCGCAGGTTAGCGCGTCTTTTCCGCGATAAAAAGAAATCGCGACAGTCGGCGTTCCTTCGCGATGCGTGCGGCAACTTCAAAGAACTGCTGCTGATGATCGTAGCTGTCATCCCCTTCGATCTCACGCAAAAACTTTGCCCTTGATTCTCGGGCAGTGCGGCGTCGCTCTGCCAGGTCTGCCATGTTCTGCGTGACGTCTTCCCGCACCGTCAATTTCAACCCGCAATCCGCGATGACCCTCTCGTCATATCCGGCGGGAACGAAGAGAAAAAATCCGATCGAGCCTCGCACCGCAATCTCATCCTTCGTGAGCGGCCCCGTGATGGTAATGGGATCGGTAAATAAAAGCCTTCCGCCGGGCTTCATTACTCGCGCCCATTCCGACAAAACATGTGTCCGGTTGGGCAGATGATTGATGGCGTCGATGCAGATGACGGCATCGAATTCCGCGTCGCCAAACGGCAGGCGCTCCGCGGCGTTCGCTGTGCGAAATTCGGCCCGGTTCGCCATGCCGCGTTCGGCCGCCAGCGCCTTCGCCGCCGACACGGCGTCTTCATGAATATCCACACCGACGAGCGAGCAGCCGGTCTTCTCCGCAATTCGTAGCGCTGGACCACCAGCTCCGCACGCTACATCCAGAAGTTTCTTGCCCTTTCCCAACGCCAACTGTCCCAGGAATCGATCCTGCTCATCTGCCGTGATCCAACTGCTCTGCCCGATGTCTTCTCCGAATGCCTCGCGGCGGATCTCAGCGTAGAGGTGTGTCTGAAAATTTCCATAGTTGGCGTCGTAGTGACGCGAGTCTTTTCCTGGCTTGGCGCTTTCATCCACGTTGGCTTCCTTTGCGGACTATCGATGAATTCTTATTTCCCAGCATTTCCTGGCCCGCCAACGGGATAAATCCGAGGGATTCGTTGTTCCAGCACGGGCATCGCCGGAAACGCCGCATGCGGCTCGCTCTGATACCAGTAGGCTACGGAGAAGAAATTATCCGAGCGATGATTGCCGTGGCCATGCTCGATCGTTGCCCGCAAAGATTTCGTGAACGTGATCGGCGAATCCAGATGAAATCGGTAAACCGAAGAACGCCCGCCTGCCACTTCTTGTCCAACCACCGGGGCGCCAAACAGCGCGTATGCAAACGAATGTCCCCCGAAATCCCACGCGCCTGAGAAATAATCTTCCGAGCCGGTCCCGTTGATCGACGGAGTCTTTTCGCCGTCAACAAAGAACATGTCATCACCCTCGCCCCACCACTTATCTTGATTCTGCAACACCGACATCGTCACGCCGACGAAGTGTCCGCGGCCGGCCGCCTCCATCCAAACGTAGTTACCATCGCCGTTGAGATTCTTCTTTCCATCCATGTCGCCATTCGATTTCCATTCATTCGTCCATCCGTGATTAGGAGCAGCTTGCCGGTACTGCGCATGAAAATAGAGCGAGTCCGACGGCAGTGGCTTGTTGTAGGCGCGGTAATCGATATTGAAATAGAACGCGTCGGTCTTGATCGCACCTTCGTTGGTTACCGTCATGCGCGCATGCTTCTGGAAGGGCATCGGGAAGAAGCAATTGAGGGCCTTGTCTGAGCCTACGGACAGCGGAGTCGATTGGTACAGGTGATAATCACCGAGACCCAGCCCGAAAAAGTCTCCAACCGGAGCTTCAACACTCGGCGTGCTCTCGCCATCCCAATACATCCGCAGGACAATCGCCTTTAAATGATTCGGATCATCACTCGCGATCGTGAACCACACGTGGCTCACAAGTCCCGGCCCGTCAGCGTCTAGCAGAGTGAGCGTTTCGCCTGGCGCAAGCGGCCGAGCGTCCGCATTCCCCCCGCTGAGATCGTAGCTGGAAGCCCGCTTCTGCACATAATCTTTTGCCTCGGGAAGCGCCACGAGCCAGTTCGAAGTGTCTTGTGAGACTAAGGGAGCAGCGAGGAAACAAAATACGGCGAGAGCAAATATGCGCATCGGGCAAACCTCACGATCAGGTCTCAATAATTCTCATCTCAGGCTGTTCACAACGGGATATTCCCATGTTTCTTCGGCGGACTTTTCTCGCGTTTGGTTTCGAGCATCGCCAACGCCTGGATCAATTTCTTGCGCGTATCCCGCGGCTGAATCACGGCATCGACGAACCCGCGGTCCGCGGCGATATAAGGATTGGCGAACCGGTCACGGAACTCATCGATCTTGTCCCGCCGCACCTGATCCCGTTTCGTTCCCGCCGCATCCAGTTCGCGCTTGTACACGATGTCGACCGCACCTTCGGGTCCCATCACCGCAATCTCGGCGGTCGGCCACGCGTAGTTCACGTCGGTTCGGATGTGCTTCGAAGCCATCACGCAGTACGCGCCGCCATAGGCCTTCCGCGTGATGACGGTGACCTTCGGTACCGTAGCCTCCGCGTAAGCAAACAGCAGCTTCGCTCCATGCTTGATGATTCCGCCGTACTCCTGTGCAGTTCCGGGCAGAAATCCGGGGACATCCTCGAACGTCACTAAAGGAATGTTGAAGCAGTCGCAAAAGCGCACGAACCGCGCTGCTTTCACGGAGGCATTAATGTCCAGCGTCCCAGCCAGCATCGCCGGCTGGTTCGCCACAATTCCCACCGATCGACCGTCCAGCCGGGCGAATCCCACAACAATATTTCTCGCGTAGTGTTCCTGTACTTCGAAAAAATATCCATCGTCAACAATCGGATGAATCACGTCCTTGATGTCATAGGGCTGGTTCGATTGCAGCGGAACGACCTTGTCCAGCGCGGCGTCGGCGCGGTCAGGAGGATCGGTGCAGACCTTGCGCGGCGCTTCATCCAGGTTGTTCGATGGGATGAAACCCAGCAGCTCGCGCACCATCGACAGGCACTCGGCATCGTCGTGCGCTAGAAAATGCGCCACCCCCGAGGTTTCGTTGTGTGTCATCGCGCCGCCGAGCTGTTCCTTCGTGACCTCTTCATGCGTGACGGTCTTAATCACGTCGGGCCCCGTGATGAACATGTACGACGTGTTGTTCACCATCATCACGAAGTCAGTGATTGCTGGAGAGTAAACCGCTCCTCCGGCGCAAGGCCCCATGATCGCCGAAATCTGCGGCACGACTCCGCTATACAACGTGTTTCGAAGAAAGATGTCGGCATATCCGGCAAGGGACATCACGCCTTCTTGAATCCGCGCTCCGCCCGAGTCATTCAATCCAATGACAGGAGCCCCCATCTTCGCCGCCAGATCCATGATCTTCACGATCTTGCCTGCGTTAGCCTCGGAAAGGGATCCGCCAAAGACGGTGAAGTCCTGCGCAAAAACGTAGACTAGCCGCCCTTCGATCCTGCCATAACCCGTGACGAAGCCATCCCCGTAAATCTTCTGCTCGGCCATCCCGAAGTCGTTGCATCGGTGCGTGACCAGTTTGTCCGTCTCTTCGAAGGTACCGTCGTCGAGCAGAAACTCAATGCGCTCGCGCGCCGACATCTTTCCTTCTTTATGTTGACGCTCACGCCGTTTCGCTCCGCCACCATCTTCGGCGAGTTGATTCCGCCTTTTCAGTTCCGTGATCTTCTGTTCGAAATCCATGGCCAAAGGATTATAGCCACAAAAGCTCGCACCACCGTCTTGGCTGTTGCTGGGAAGCAGCCTTCCGGCCGGGCAGACACGAACAAAGGTCAGTGCCGTGCGCCCTCCGAAATGCCAATCCTTAAGTAATCTGTCGAACGCCGCTAGCATCCGATACTCTCCTCTCTTAGCCAGACCAAGGAGGAGTAATGTCCCTGAAACTTTGGTTCCGCGCCGGCGCTACGGTAGCTTTGTCGTTGGCATTGACGACGACCATCGCCGCGGCGCAAGATCACGGCCGCGGTCACGACAAACACGATCGCGACCACGAAGATCATGATCGCTGGCACCAGGAGCACCACGAAGGCCACGGGCACGCCTACGGACATGAGAAATACCGTGACCACGATCGCGACATTCATGAGTGGTATCGCGCCCACTACCGTCATCTGCCCCCGGGATTGGCCAAGCGCGATCGCCTGCCTCCCGGTCTTGAGCGGCGTCTGGTCGTGAGCCAGCCTCTGCCTCTTGAAGTCCGCTTGCATGCGCAGCCGTGTCCGCGCGAACTGGAAGTTATGCTGCCGCCTCCACCTCCAAACTATGTCCACGTAGTAATCGGTGGAAATCTGGTGCTCTATAACCGTGCCAACTTCCAGATCGCGGATGTCTTCCACTTCGGCCTCAACTGATCCAGTTTCTGAAACCCTGCCCCGTCGTTGGCGCACGATTTGCGGCATCGGCGGGGCTCTAGCTTTCTGAACGTCTGCTCCTCCCAAAGGTCCGTGCGGTACACTGCCGTAAGTGTCCTCTCTCTCCGATCAGATGGGCTTCAACTTCCGCGCGCCCGAGCGTCGCGTATGGAAGGTTCGGGATCTCGTTGCCGCTGTCCGCACCCACGTTGAGAAAGAGTATTCCGACGCCTGGGTGGAGGGCGAAATCTCCAACTTCCGAGCCCCGGAATCCGGACATTTATATTTCACGCTGAAAGACGGCAACGCACAGGTCAAGGTCGTTATGTTCCGCTCGTCAGCACGCCTCTTACGCTTTCGTCCCGCCGACGGCTTGCAGGTTGTGATTCGCGGTCGCGTCACTATCTATGAGGATCGCGGTGAACTACAAATTGCCGCCGAATACATTGAGCCCAAAGGCGCAGGATCGCTCCAACTCGCGTTCGAACAGCTCAAATCTAAGCTCGAAGCTGAAGGTCTTTTCGCCGCCGAGCACAAAAATCCGATCCCCTCTCTTCCATCGCGGATCGGCATCGTCACTTCGGCCCAGGCCGCCGCCCTGCGCGATATCCTCAATATTCTTCAACGACGTCACCACTCCGTGAACGTGACGATTTTTCCGGCGCAGGTTCAAGGAGACTTGGCGGCGCAGGACGTTGCGGCCGGAGTGCGCTACTTCAATCACCACGCTTCCGTCGATGTGATCATCGTAGCTCGCGGCGGCGGCTCCGCCGAAGACCTTGCCTCCTTCAACAATGAAGGACTCGCTCGCGTCATTTTTGGCTCTAAGATCCCTGTCATCTCAGCCATAGGGCACGAGACGGATTTCACCATCATCGACTTTGTTGCCGATCTCCGCGCTCCCACGCCCTCCGCTGCAGCCGAGCTTGTAATCCGCTCCCGTCAGGAGATCGAGGAACAGGCTTACGCTCTTCAGGAACGACTCACCCGCGCGATGCGGTATCGCCTCCTGATGTATCGGCAGGCGCTTACTGATCTGGCGCAGCACGGCGCTTTCGCCCGCATGATGGAATTGATTCGCCAGCGGCAGCAGAAACTCGATGATCTCTCGCATCGGATGGAGCTTGCCGAGCGCCAGATCCTTGAACAGCTTCGCCGCCGTTGGGAATCCACCTCGGCCGCCGTGCGCCACTACGATATTCGTCTGGTGTTGTCTGGGATGCGCAAAGAGATCAATAGCCGGACAAGTGCGCTCGCAGCCGTGATGCGCAATGTCCTGCTGCAACATAAAGTGCGTAGCGAGCGCTTGCAAACAGCCCTCGAATCGCTCTCGCCTTTGGCCATTCTCGATCGTGGATACGCCTTGATTTTCGACTCGAACGGAAAGCTGCTCAAAGACGCTCGAACCGTCAGCGTAGGCAGCCCTATCTCGGCCCGCCTCTCTCATGGGGAGATCGAAGCTGAGGTTACTAAGAAGCGCCAATAGGCCGGTCCGGAATCCCTGCATTACAATGGATTTCCTGACCTTCGACCTTGAGGAGCGAGATCTCGTTTGTTACCGATCATCACATCCTGGCAACAAGGTGCTTGGATCGCACTCGATATCTTCCTTGTTGCCCTACTGATCTATCAGGTTCTGATGATGATTCGCGGTACACGGGCTGTCCCGATGCTCGTCGGGCTGGTGGTGGTCGCAGTTACATTCTATTTCGCGCGCGTCGGCGAACTTACCACGCTGAACTGGGTTGTCAGCCATTTCTTGCCTTATCTGGTCTTCGCGCTCATCGTCGTATTTCAATCGGAGATTCGACACGTCCTCGCCGATCTCGGCCGCCGCTTCACCTTTCTCCGAACAAGTTCATCCGACAACGACTCGTACGACGACATCGTTCTTGCAGCCAATCTTTTTTCTCAGCACCAGACAGGAGCTCTCATTGTCATTGAGCGTGAGATTGGTCTCCGTACTCATATCGAGAGCGGAGTTCCTCTTGATGCGCGACTCTCCTATGATCTGCTTGCGACCATCTTCCGTCCCAGCGCGCCACTCCACGACGGTGCTGTGATCGTACAGAAGGATCGAATTGCCGCCGCCGCGTGTTTCCTTCCGCTCTCGATGAACCCTCTCCTGTCAACGCAGCTTGGAACCCGCCATCGCGCCGGCATCGGCATCACTGAAGAAACAGACGCCATCGCCGTGATCTGCTCGGAAGAAACCGGGGCCATCAGTTTTGCCCTCGGTGGAAATATCGAACGCGATCTCACCGTGGAACAACTGCGAGCCCGCCTCGGAAGCGAACTGCGACGCCGTATCGCTCCCGTCCCGCTACCCACCTCCATTGCTCGAACCATAGACGACGAGTCAGACGCTGCGCTCGATTCTCCATTGATCGAACCCGCCCAACGAAAGGCGGAACCTGGCGCTTGCGCGGAGCCCCGCTCATGATTTCCCTCTTCAAGCGCTACGTGGTTCACAACTTCGGCCTGAAGATCGTCTCTCTCTTGCTTGCCGCGGGACTGTGGTTCACCATCTCTCGTGACGAGGAACCGGCCGAAGTGGCCGTTCGTGCCCCAATTGTTTTCCAAAATGTACCGGTTGATCTCGAACTCAGCTCCGAATTTATTCCTGAAACGCAAATTCGAGTGCGCGGTCCCGAGCGGATCATCCGCCAGCTCAGGGCAAATGAGGTTCAGGCGGAGCTCGACCTTGGAGGAACCACTCCTCAAGAGCGAACCTTCGAGCTCACCGCCCGCCAGGTTCGGCATCCGCGAGAAGTCACCGTGATGCAGATCGTTCCAAGCCAGCTTCGGCTCGCTTTCGATACTCGATTAACGCGCGAGGTTGCGATCCATCCCCGGGTGACCGGCACTTTCGCAGAAGGAGAACAGATTGTCCGGGTGGATGCCGACCCGCCTCGCCTCACCATTGTCGGTCCGCGCCGTCATGTCGAGAAGATCGATACCGTGAATACCGATACCATTGATGCGACCGGCACGCGTGGGACTGCCAACTTCACCACCAACGCTTATGTTCCCGATCCATTGGTGCAGGTCGAGCAGTCAACTACGATTCACGTCACCGTCATCGTTCAGAAAATGGGAACATCGACTTCCCACTAAGCCCTTAAAGTTTGGACAGTTAGTCACAGACCAGCTCTCTTTCCTTATAATTGCTGTTCTTTTGTCAGCGCTTCAATCCAGATGAGTCAGCAACGTCAACTCTTCGGCACCGATGGTATCCGCGGCGTCGCGGGACAATTCCCGTTGACAACCCGGAGTACGTACCTGATCGGTCGCGCACTCGGGCACGACCTGATGCACAGCGTGTCCAAGCCTCAAGCCCTCATTGGCCAGGACACCCGCGAGTCCAGCAGGTGGATCGCCGATCGCATCGCTGAAGGCCTCGCTGCTGTCGGCGTCGATGTACACAGCGCCGGCGTGATCACAACGCCGGGCGTCGCTTATCTCGCGCGTTCCCGGAAGATGGCCGCGGGCGTAGTCGTTTCCGCTTCGCACAATCCCTGGACTGACAACGGCATCAAAGTTTTTTCCGGCGACGGGTTCAAGCTGAGCGACGCGCGTGAGCTCGCCATCGAAAAAGAAATCTTTGCCCTGCTCGAAAATCCGGGATCGGCCGACGACACCGCTTTGAAGATTCCCCGGCCATCACTTCCCGGAGAGGCCGATCTCCGCCATGCCTATATCAAATCGCTTGCGTCCAGCGTTACGTCGGATCTTAGCCTGTTGCGTGTGCTTGTCGACTGCGCTAACGGCGCGGCGGCCGCCGAGGCGACTGAATTGTTTCGCACGCTCAATATCCAGGCCACCTTTATCCATATTTCTCCCAATGGCAAAAACATCAACGAACATTGCGGAGCTTTGCATCCTGACACCCTTGGGAAAACGGTGGCCGCATCCGATCGCAAATTCGATCTTGGCATAACCTTCGACGGAGATGCGGATCGGGCTCTCTTCTGCGACGCTGCAGGGCGGGTCGTCAACGGCGATGGCGTCCTTCTTGCGGCCGCCAGGGACCTTCAAAATCAAGGCAAATTGAAAGCGGACACTGTCGTCTCTACCACGATGTCCAACATGGGGCTTGAAATCGCGCTGAAGAAGTCCGGCATTCGTATGCTGCGCGCCAACGTTGGCGACAAATACGTGCTCGAGGAAATGCTGAAAACCGGGGCGACGCTCGGCGGAGAACAGTCCGGCCACATCATCTTTCGTGACGGAGACTCGACCACGGGCGACGGACTGCTGACGGCCCTCCGCCTGATGGACGTAATCGTTCGTAACGGCAAGCCGCTCGCCGAACTGGTCGGCGATCTTAAAGTCTTTCCGCAGAAGATCCAGAACATCCGCGTCCGCGAGAAAGTTCCGTTCAACCAGGTCCCCGCGATCAAGTCTGCTATCGATGCGGCAGAGCGCGAACTCGACGGCAGTGGCCGGGTCGTAGTTCGTTACTCCGGCACCGAGGCCCTCGCCAGAGTAATGGTCGAAGCCGAATCCGAATCCAAAATGCAATCCCTCACCGCCGCCATATCCGCCGAGATCCAAAAAGCTCTGGGAGTGTAGCCGCGCTGATGGGAGGCTTGGAGATTCCCTCGAGTGTCTGCGGGCTTAGTCGTTGATCTGTTTAACGGCCGAGCGATGTGGCGTCTAACTTAGTCGAATCAAATTCCTGGAGCTGCGGCAGATAGATGAGATTAAACATAGAAAAGGCCGCGATCAGCGGCGATCAAGAGAAGCGGTTTAGCCCCTACGCAACCAATCCTACCGGCGCGGATGAAACGGCTTTTCTCCGCCGCTCTCCTCTATCGCTTCAGGACTTTCAATATCGAGATTAACGACCACGGGATCTTGACCGCTCCTGACGACTACCGCTTCGCACGGCTTATCCGGCAGAGCGTTAATTTCCTGATGGGGAACGAAGGGCGGGACATAAATGAAATCGCCCGCGCCAGCCTCTTCGCAAAATTCCAGCTGGTCACCCCATCGCATCCGCGCCCGGCCACGCACGACGTAGATCACCGTTTCCAGCTCGCCGTGATGGTGCGGAGCGGTCCTAGCGTGAGGTTGAACAACTACGGTTCCTGCCCACAGTTTGCTTGCCCCGGTACGCGCGTTCGTGATGGCGGCAGCTCGCGACATGCCAGGCGTTTGGGGCGTGTTGCTGTCGAACTCCCCGGCTCGCACGATTTTCACTCCGTTTTGTTTCCAGTCCAACCTTGTTCCTTCCGGCTTTCCGCAATTCCACTTTACAACGAAAAATATGTTTTCTTGTGCAGCCAGCTATTCTCGTCCCCAATCACGACATGATCTGGCCATGCCGGACTCGTATTCACCAACAACCGCAATCCCCCGGCACTGCCCGGCACGCGAAATTCCACCTGCGTTGTATAAGACTCAGCCGGACGAAGCGGGGTCATCAGCGAATGTCCTGAGCTTGAAACCGGTTCATAGATCCTTCCCGCATCATCGAGCAGTACAACCGCTCGCGGAGACGGAGTGAGCGGCGCATCTTTTGGCCGACTGGGCGATGCCGTTGTTTCATCAAAGCGTGTCCGGAGCGTGATCGTGTAATTCATCGTCCCTTCGCCGGCCAACGTCTTCACGTCGGCGACTGAATATGCCAAATGGCAATCAATCTCGCAGAAATACTTCTCCTGCCCGCGTGCCAGCGCCACCTCGCGGCTGCTTGCCGAAAAGGCCAGGAGCAGCACCAGGTACATCGCGGCACCGCCTCCCAGCGTCACCAGTGCGATGCGAGCGAATTTCGGCTTCCGCGCGAACCCGAAGATCAGTGCAGCCCCGAGCGCCACGAACAATCCTCCAGCCGCTGCCAGAAATCCTACGACGGCTAGCGGGGCAGGGAAGTTCATGTTGCTCGCGATATGAGTACTCCACATAGATGTTGACTCTCCCCAATCCACTTTGTATTGCAAAGCAAAAAGCAAAAAAAATTTTTGCCTACCGATCTCGCGTCACTCGAATCCAGGCTTCCATCTGATCGAGGTATTCAGAAAGAGCTTTTCGTCCCGTAGCGGTCAATCGATATTCAGTCCGCGGAACTCGCCCTTCAAAGAACTTCACGCACGAGATGTATTGCGCCTCTTCGAGCTTTCTCGCATGCACACTCAAGTTGCCGTCGGTGGTCTTGAGCACGCGTTTGAGATCGTTGAAACTGAGTGAATCATTTGTTGCCAGCGCGCTCACAATTCCGAGCCGAATGCGTTCGTGAATCAAACGGTCAAGTTCGGGCAACTCCGGAGGTTGTTTCGCTGAATGCTCGCGAACCGGGCTCTGCGCATGCGAATGAGCCCGCGGCTGCGCTTTCTCTTTGTGTGCTGATGCTGCTCTACCCACCATGCCTCCTCGCGATCAGCAATCCAAAAATGATGTGGAGCCCGCCGAATCCGGCGCCGAGGAACCAGTTTCCCCACGCTACCGGGCCCAGAACCGCCAGTCCGCCCAGCAGCATGAAGCACAAGCCCATCACCGGCACGATCGGAACTGAGAACGATCCTCCGGTCATGATGCCTGCTCCATACAGCAGAAGCCACGCTGCGGGCAACGCGGATTGGAAGCCGGAGCGAAATAGGAGGAAGGTAAGAAATGCGCCCGCCACCAGCGGCGGCGCGAGCCCAAGCGCAACCTTCCGAGCCGGACCGGAGAACAACGGCAGTCCGCGCCGGTTCGCCTTCCAGGTGCACGCCAGCAGCCCGATAGCTGCAGCCAGAAGACCTTCGCCCAGCCATACTCGCAGCCACGCGAACGAAGTTAACTGCCGCGCCGCGAGCACAGCGGCAGCGATGGCGGTGGCACCTAGCAACACTTGGCCCCACCCGGAAACGGCAGTAAATGCTGCGGATCGCTCCATGGTGTCGCGAATGAACCGCAAATCGTCGGCTACGTCGGGAGTCATCTCCCCGCCGTTATCCCACGACAGCGATCGCGCCGAGCGACGGAAGCGCCGGATCCGGTGCGGCTTCGGCTCAAACATAAGCAAAAGCGTACCCAGAGAACAGTGAATTGTCAAGTACTTTGCAATGCAAAGAAAGCCAAGGTGTCGGACGGGAAAAGCCAAGAGCCAAGAGACAAAACAGAGAAGCTGACAGCCGAACGAAGCCGTCAGCTCACCGTAATGCAGCCCGTCTCACTTAGCCAACGACCCAAACACTCCGACGCCGTTGGTCGTTCCTACGTAGACTTTCCCATTCGCGATCATGGGGGTGACAAATTTGTTCCCACTGCCAAAATGATCGCGTCCGTTGGCAGCCTGATTGGAGTTGTAGATTTCGATGAGTGTTGTCGCGTTGTAAGCGTGCAAGACGGCCGGATTCGTATTCTCGGTCGCCCACACGATCGCGTTTTTTCCGGCACTCGCCGAAATACTCGGAGTAGTTCCCGGATAGCCAAAAGAGTTCGTGCTCTTCGCCACCGCCGCAGTCAAAAGCTTGGCATTTTTGAATTGAAATCGCAGAAGAGGCGAACCAACCGGCCCGTAATAGATATTTCCATTAAAAGCCGCAGGCATCGCCCACACGCCGCCCGGCAGTGCGCCGGGCAATTCCTGATACACGTTGTTGCTGGTCGAATTGAATTTGCCCATGTTGTTTTGATTCACTACGTAGAGGTTCGAGTCCTTGCCTGCACCGACCGCGAGCGGCCAGCTTTTTCCCGCGGAATCTTTTTGTGTGATCAGCAACGTGCCGCCCGATCCCAAGTCCGTGTCGCTGCTGTTTTCCTGAGACTCGTTGTCCATCTCAAAATAGTCAGCGACGGCGAGTCCTGACTTTGTCGACAGCTTCAGGAATGCGTTTCCATAATCGCCTTGGCCAGGGAAGCCCGATGAGTTCAGGCTCGTGTCAAACACTCCATTGGCGTCCAGCAAAAAGATGTTACCCGCTCCGTCCGACGCCATGCCCGCCCCTGAGTTCCAGATCGCGCCCTCATTTCCATTCGGAGTGACGTTCAGCACCGAGGTTTGCGCCAGTGTGTTGATGTTGTAGCCCATGATCCATCCCGTATAAGGACGGAAATCGCAATGCGAGGCCCACGCCAAGTACACGGTCGTTCCGATCGCCAGCAATCCTGCGCGTTCCTTATATTGCCCAGGATCGAAAATCACCGAACCTCCCGAACTGTTGTCTCCCGATCCTGGATACTTCGCTGAAATATCGACCGGCCCTTTTTTCAACTCCGCGCCATTCGTCACGTCGAGCGCATGCAGGCGCTGATGATAATTTCCCGAACCGTCCTTCGACATCGCCACCACGTACGCCACCGGATTGCCGGTCTTCGGACGCACCACGACTGGCGTTGATGTAATCCCGATCTCCGGCGTTACCTGCGAGCATCCTCGATTGTCGGATGTAGTCTCGCCCGACTTCAGAGTGGAGACGTGCCACAAACTCGCGCCTGAGTCCGCGTCATAGGCATATACAGTCCCGTGCTCCGTCGCGACAATCAGAAGATTGTGCGTCACACTTCCAATCTTTACAGCGGAAACGTACAGCGGTTCGGCGTCAACCAGTCCGTCAGCCGGAAGCGTAAACAGCTTGCCGAACGATGCGGAGTTCACATTCGTCGGCGTGAGAGTAGTTTCTTTGTTATTCAGTCCGTTGCGGGCGTTATTGTTGTGATAGGTCAATACATCCTGCGATTGAGCCATAGGCCCGCACGAGAGAGCCAGCAAGAAAATCGCTGATAAACTCCAGAAAGATGACGGGGCTACCACTGACTTGGGCGAGTACATGAAGGAGAACCTCCCGGGGGATTGGTTGAGACGAGGGCAGTCGCGATTGTTCTAGAATACAGTGTTCGCGGCCATCCGGCGCATGTCTTCCGCTCGCCGATGTTTCGAAGATGCCGCGTTTGGTTTAAGACTCATCATTTTTAAGACTCATCATTTTTAAGACTCATCATTTTTAAGACTCATCATTTTTAAGACTCATCATTTTTAAGACTCATCATTACTCCTGTACGTATTCCGAACGAAATGTCGGATTTCGGAAAATTGCTGGTCGTCCTCGGACTCGTCCTCATCATCGTGGGCGGCATCCTCGTTTTTCTCGGACGCACGAACCTTCCTCTCGGCCGGATGCCCGGCGATATCGTCTATCGCGGCAAAAACACGACCTTTTACTTCCCCGTGGCAACCTCAATTTTGCTGAGTATTATTCTCTCCATCGTGTTCTATCTTTTTGGCAAATGGAGGCGTTAGCGCTCCGTTTTCCTGCACTGCAAGATGAGGCCCAGTTGACGGACCTGTTCGTCACCAATTAAATTCGTCGGACGCTGTAAATGTTCTTTGGAAACCTATTCGGAACGCGCGTCTTCGCCGCTTGGCGAAGACAGGGAAGCGGGTGTAAATCCCGCGCTGCCGCGCAACTGTAAGCGAGGACATCGCTTAAGACCACTAGAGATACTTTGGGAAGGTCTTAGGCCGCCGTGGATGGCAACACCATCCTCACTCGCGAAGTCAGGAGACCGGCGCAATCCGTCAACCTCAACCTCTTTCGCGTGACAAGGAGGATGGAATGCCCAGATTCGTCAGTTCGCTTTGTCTTCTGTTTCTCTCGATATCGGCCTTTGCGGCTGACCTCACCGTCAAAGTTGTGGATCCTCAGTCTGCCTCGGTGCCCGGTGCCGATGTGTTGCTTACTTCGGATGCCGCGCAGTCCAGCGTCCGGAGTGCGACCTCATCGGCCGCAGGGGAAGTCACCTTCAGCAACGTGCCTTCCGGAGCATGGCAGATTCAAGTCCTTGCTCCCGGCTTCGCTTCGGCTACCGTCGACGTGCCAGAAGGCAATAGCGGTCTGGTCACCGTTCGTCTCCGACTTGCCGCGGCCTCAGAAACCGTCGTGGTCACCGCAACCCGGACTCCCGTTCCAGCCGATACGACCGGCGCCAGCATCTCCACTCTCGAACAAAAAAATCTCGAGACCATGCAGCCCGTCGCCGAATCTGATGCGCTACGTTTTCTTCCCGGCGCTGTCGTCAGCAATTCTGGACAGCGTGGCGGCCTGACCTCGCTCTTCGTTCGGGGCGGCGACTCTGTCTACAACAAAGTGATCGTCGATGGCGTTCCCGTCACCGAGCCCGGCGGGATATTCGATTTCGGCACCGTGCCACTCGGCGAAGCCGATCGTCTTGAATTTTTGCGTGGCGCGCAAAGCACGCTTTACGGCAGTGACGCGATGACCAGCGTCGTCCAGCTTTTCACTCGTACCGGAACTTCCACCACGCCTGAACTCCGCTTCGGCGCAGACGGCGGCAACTTCAATACCGCCCACGGATTTGCTTCGCTCTCCGGCGCTCACGGCATCTGGGATTACAACTTCTTCGCTGACCAGTTCAACACCCAGGGGCTGGGTGTAAACGACGATTACTCGAACTCCCTGCAAGGCGGTAACGCCGGAGTTCGGCTGACAGACTACGCGTCGTTCCGCCTGCGCGTCCGGCATTCCAACAATCGGACCGGCATCCCCGGCGAATGGAACTTCAACGGCGCCGCTCTTCAGCCACCGGACATCGATGATCGCGCGCGTCAGAACAATCTTCTGGCCAGCGCCGAACTCACTATCACCGGACCATCCCACTGGCAGCATCGACTCGAAGGCTTCGAATACAATCACCGCACGCTGAACCAGGATGACGTCGCCGATCGCGGGTGCGATCCCGCCGCCTTCAACTTCGCGGACTGTTTCTTCCTCGATGCCGAGCACGCGAACCGTGCCGGTCTTTTCTACCAGGCGGACTACACGCCTCGCGTCTGGGCCCAGACCAGCTTCGGATATCAGTTCGAAGACGAAAACGGAATTTTCGGCTCCCAGTTCCTCACCACTGACAACTTCGGTAACCCGATCATCGGCGCCGATCTCACCCGCGGCGTCCGCCTGAACCACGATCTTTTCATCCAGCAACGCATTACTCGCGGGCGTTACTCTGTAGTCGGAGGCGTTCGCTTCGTACACAATCCCAGCTTCGGAAATCGCGCCGTCCCTCGCATCGCCGCCACCTTTCTTGCTCTTCATGGCGGAAATTGGCTCTCCGGAACACGCTTGCGCTTCTCCTACGCCGAAGGCATCAAGGAGCCGACCTTCGAAGAATCTTTCGGAATTACCGGAACGTTCCTCACCAATCCCAATCCGGATTTGAAGGCGGAGCAGAATCACGCTTTCGAAGCCGGAATCGAGCAGGGATTCTGGAGCAACCGTTATTCGCTGTCTGCGGTCTATTTCAATAATCAGTTCCGCAATCAAATTGAATTCGAATCCATTCCACCGACCTTCGTGGGTCAGTTCTTCAATCTGAACCGCAGCATGGCGCACGGTGCGGAGATCGAGCTGCGCGGCCGCTTACAAACTCACGTCGAACTCGATGCGTCGTACAACTACACCTCCACGCAGATTCTCGACGCTCCGCTCTGCACCCCGGCCAACTTCTGCGATCCTATCAACGCAGCGGGTTCCCCCCTGCTGCGACGTCCGAAGCATTCCGCCACCATACTTGTCTCTTACCTGGGAAATCGCTGGGGAGCGAATCTGGGTGGAAGCTTCATAGGTCGCCGACCCGACTCCGACTTCCTCGGATTCGGCATCGATCATGCTGCAGGCTATATCCGAGCCGATCTCGGTGGATGGTTCGAAGTCCACCATCGCGTCACCGCCTACGCCAACGTCGAAAACGCTCTCGACCGCCGGTACAACGAAGTTGTGGGCTACCCCGCGCTGCCAATCAACTTTCGCGCCGGACTGCGATTCCGCATCGGCGGCGAATAACCAAGGTCTGGTGCTGGATACTGTTTGATCAGCAGCCTCGTGGCCAAAGCCAGGTGTCTACTATCGGAAGTAGCAGCAAACGCGTAGCGCAGCATCTTGCCGGCTGTCATGGGCGTCTTCGCGCCCCTTGGAAGGTGGTCACGAAGAGGAAACAGCAGGACAGAACCGCGTGCGAGGAGCAGGACAGAACCGCGTCCGAGGAGAAAGAGGGCGAGGACCATGCCAGAAGGTGGGGATCGTTACTGTGGAAGAGCGGCCCTTCAGGGCCGCGAAGAGGATCAGATAAGGGGGAGGGGCTTCAGCCCCGGTCAGAACTAGTTCTTATGCGGAGCCCTTGGCAGCGGCATCGCAGACGCGATCTTCGCTCCGAAGTACTTCGTTCGCGCCATCAACAACTTCTCAATATCAACTTCCTTCAACGGTTGCTGTCGCCCCAGCAGGTGCGTGACGAGAGCGATCTGAGCGAAATGCTCCACTGTCTCCATCTTCATATATGCATGTTCGAGAGTATCCCCGTAGGTCACCACGCCATGATTTGACATTAGGATCGCGTCGTACTCGGGAACGAATGGCTCCAAAGTCTGCGCCAGTTCTGAGGTTCCAGGCGTTCCGTACCGAGCCAAGGGGATGCAGCCCAACCCCATCACAACCTCGCAGACCAGTGGTTCCGTCAGAGGAATTCCCGCCGCTGCGAATCCCGTTGCCGTAGGAGGATGCGCATGAACTATTGCTTCCACGTCAGGACGCATCCGGTACACGAGCAAGTGCATGCCGATCTCGCTGGTCACGTTGCGTTTCCCGGATATTCGCTTGCCTTCCAGATCGACAATCACCATGTCCGCCGGCTTCATCGCCCCTTTGCTCAAACAAGTCGGCGTTACCAGGATTCTGTCTCCCGTGAGCCGTACGGAAAGATTCCCGTCCATCGCCGCGACGAAGCTCCGGTCGTGCAGCATACGCCCATATCGAACGATTTCTTCCCTATGTTTGCGTTCCGTAGGCATGAATACCCTTAAGGCAGGATAGTGAACTGCAGACCCTATTCGCACCCGCATACTACCAGCCTCGGAGTGGCCGATACAACGCTATTTTCGAGAAAATCTTCTGTTATTTCGCGCTGATACGCCGCGCGGATTGGGCCTTTTTCCTTGTACTCTGTGACTCGTGCTAGTTTCCGATTTTCACTACGATCTTCCCTCGGAGTTAATCGCCCAAGAGCCGCTTTCTGACCGTGAAGCTTCTCGTCTGCTGCATCTCTCCGCTTCCACCGGGACGTTCGAAGACCGCCAATTTCGCCAACTTCCTGCCTTGTTGCAGCCCAGCGACGTTCTCGTCTTCAACAACACCAGAGTGTTTCCCGCTCGTTTATACGGTCGCCGCACCGGGCTTACCGCGCAGATTCTTAGTCCGGACAATCCTACTTCGCGTGAATTCCTTCGCGGGCAAATCGAAGTCCTCCTCACTCGTCAGTTGAAACAAGATCCCAATGAGTGGGAATGCCTGGTTCGTCCCGGGCGCAAGATTGCCGTCGGCGAGCGACTGTTGTTCGGCGAACGCGATGAACTCGTAGCCGAAGTTATTTCCCGTGGCGAGTTCGGCGAGCGGCGGATTCGCTTCGCGCCGGTCGCTAATTTCTTCGAAGCAGTCGACAAGTTCGGTCACGTTCCGCTTCCGCCCTACATTAATCGCGACGACTCGCCGGCGGATCGTGAGCGCTATCAGACCGTCTATGCGCAAGAGCGCGGCTCCGTCGCGGCGCCCACTGCCGGATTACACTTCACTCCTCAGATCCTCGACCGTATCCGTCAATGTGGTATCGAAACCGTCGAGATCACACTCCATGTCGGCCTCGGAACCTTTCAGCCGGTTCGCGCCGAACGCGTCGAGGATCATCGACTGCATTCGGAGAATTACTCCATTTCAAAATCAGCGGCGGCTAGCATCAACCATGCGCGTCGTACGTCACGCCGAATTGTCGCTGTCGGCACCACGACGGTACGCACGCTCGAATTCTCCGCACTGCGGAACAACGGCGAAGTAGCCGCCGAAAGAGGAGACGCAAATCTCTTTATCTATCCCGGCTTCAATTTTCAGATTGTGCAAGCGCTTCTCACAAATTTTCATCTACCCCAATCCACGCTGCTGATGTTGGTCTCCGCTCTCGGCGGAAAAGAAAATGTCATCCGAGCCTACAACCATGCGGTCAAATCCAATTACCGCTTCTATTCCTACGGCGATTGCATGTTGGTGGAATAAGTCGGCCACTCACGCGAACTGATCAGCAGTGTTAAGACCGCGCCGAAACTTTACAGCTAACCCGTGTCCCGGCTATCAGGGCTGGACGGTATGGCCTACAGTTCCTTCCCGGTGCGAAACTGGATTAGTGCCACGCGAACTAGATGAACGGATTCAGCAACTTTGTGCTCGCATCGCGGCAACTCATGATGACGGAGAGCTGAATCATTTGTGCGTGGAACTGCAGAAGGCGCTGAGCGAGCACATAGAAATTCTTCGCCAGCGAGTCGCTGATTTTAAAGCCGCTTCTGCCAACGAGCGCTCTCCGGACAAAGGAGAGTAGGCGCGTGCTTGATGAAACTTCAAAACGACGGATCAAAGAGCTTTGCAATGCAATCGCGAATGAGTCCGATCATGATCGCTTTTCTCAACTAGTTGGGGAACTTAACCAGGTCTTTGACACCGCCGAATCCCACTTCGAAGAAGCTCCCCCGATCCTGCCCATCGGTAGCAAAAATTCTTTATAGTGGCTGCTCCTTTGGATCGCTTGTCCTGCGAGGGCTTTGCCAGCCGGTTTCAAGGTTACTAAGGTTATGTTGTGCGATTCTTGTCTCATGGCGTATCACTTTTGAGACGGAGTTATTAGAAAGTTCTCATATTGAGACTTGAGGATCGCATGGCAGATTTCTACGCGGCCGCTTGGACTGATGACGGGCTGCTCCGGTGGTGCCACCACTTGCATCGGACGGTCTTCTCGGCTGTAGCTTGTGGTGTGTCGGCTGGGTCCTATGTGATCGCTGTACAAGGCGGCAGGCTTCGAGCGCTAGATTCCCGCGAAGAACTAGATTTTCAGGCACTTCGATACGACAACAACGTCCTCCCAAATAAGCTCCGCGTCTTTGTCGCTCACATCCCGAGCGAGATCATCATGAACTGACCGTCGCGCTCGCGGGCCCAAGACCGACATCACTCGCCAGTAAAACGAAACGGGCACCCTAAGGTGCCCGCCAGATCGCCAATACTCTTTTAGCCTGGACTTACGCCCGGGCTCCGACTGCCGCCGACTCACCGGCGGGCACGGCTTTCTCTTCGCCGTTCGGCTTCTGCTGCTGCGGCTGGCCACCCTTACGGATGTCGATTCCGCCCTTGAAGAACGCGCCATCCTCAATCGAGATGCGTGCCGCAATGACGTCACCTGTCAGCGAACCATCGCTGCGGATGTCGACGCGATCGCTGGCCGTCAGATTCCCGCGTACTTTTCCCAGCACGACGATTTCGCGCGCATTGATATTCGCGGCTACCACTCCATTGCGGCCGACCGTAACACGATTTCCCGACAGATTGATGGAACCCTCGACCCGTCCGTCAATATAAAGCGATTCGGATCCGGTCACCTCGCCCTTGATCACGAGCGACTTGCCGATCGTTGCCTGGTCCGCGGTCGTGGTCGTCACTGGCCGGGGAGGAGCGGCGGGTTCACTCGACGCCATCACTGGCGCACTCGGTGTAGATTGGGTCGGCCTCTCCGGCTCCGCCGGACGGCCAGGGGTCTGAGGCTGATTCGTGGGCTTCCACATGGGATAACTTATTCCTTTCCTTGTTGGAATTGAAGATCACTGGCCGCACTTTCGTGACCAAAGCGAATTGTACTCCCGCGTCCCAAATTGGGTGCTGTGGAAATCCCTTTATTTGCAACGAAGGTAACCTACGCATCGTGCAGTTTCCTTGACATCGCATGACCGCTTCTTCCTGCTCCGCACCCGCGCGCTCTCTGGTCTTTTCTGCTCGTCTCCATGTAACGATTCCCGGAATTTTTTTCTTCACCGTACCCTTTCACAGCCTCCAGGCGTTATCCTTTTCAGGACGAAGATTTATCGAAACCTTCGTTGTCTCCCAGCCCAGGGATCACCACGCAAAACTCTTTACGGAACTGGAGAATTCATGTCTGAGTCAGCCGTCGTCACTCCAACCGTCGCCCGACCAGAGCCGGGTGAGTACGCTCCTTATTACGACCGCTATATTTCGCTCGTCAGCGGCAACGACGTTCTTGGCGCGCTTGAGTCACAGCGCCGCCAGATGCTTCTTCTGCTCTCCGGACGCGATGATTCCGCCGGTGACTTTCGCTATGCACCCGACAAATGGACCGTTAAAGAACTCCTCGGTCACGTCAGCGATACCGAGCGGATCTTCACCTATCGTGCCCTCCGAATCTCGCGTGGTGACCGCACTCCCATCGAAGGCTTCGAACAAGACGACTATGTTCGCAACGGACCGTTCGGAAAGCGTCCGCTCTGTGATCTCATCGACGACTATATGGCAGTGCGCCGCGCTACTCTGACTCTTTTCCGCAATCTTGAAGAGCCGGCGTGGCAGCGCCGCGGCACCGCCAATAACAATGAAGTCAGTGTCCGCGCCATCGCCTACACCACCGCCGGCCACGAACTGCACCATCTCAGAATTCTGGAGCAAAGATACTTTTCAAACTCCAAAGGTTAGTGATGTGAAGAGCTTGCGACACGCGTGCGATAAGGATGAAATCCTCGCGCGGCTGGAAAAACTTCGTCCCGACAGCAACCGCCTCTGGGGGAAAATGTCCGTCCATCAGATGGTTTGTCATCTGAGTGATGGATATAAGGTTTACAGTGGCCAGATCCCAGGGGCGCCCCTCGGTTCGCCCTATCCCAGCAAACTTCTCAAGTGCGTCGCTCTGTGGGCGCCCATTCCGTGGCCGAAGGGTGTAAAGACTGTGGCAGAGGTGGATCAGGAGAGAGACGGCACTCGACCCATCGAGTTTGCCCGCGACCTCCACCAACTCACAATCTTGGTGGACCACTTCGCGAACATTTCCAGAGATTTCCCCTGGCCCCATCACCCCTTCTTCGGACCCATGTCCCACCGCGATTACATGCGCCTTGGCTACCTGCACCCGGATCATCACCTACGCCAATTCGGCGCCTAAAGTTGCGCAGGTGTTGCATTCCTTAGTGAACCCGAAGCATCCTTAGTGGTTGAAGATTTTGAAAGCCTACCCAAAGCCAAACCCTAGTACATAATCGTCTTCGTTAAATGATGTGGCCAACTCGTCGTATGAAAATGGGTCCACATGCGCGCATCGATCTGCGGAATAATAATCTGCTGATCCTTGGGACGAATCTTGTTCACCTCATCCGCCAGTAACGCTGTCGCATACAGGCAATGCGCGCGAATCTCGATTTCCTGCCGGCTATCTCGCGGAATCATCTGATACGTGTTGATCGTCCGCTCAAGCTCCGGCGAATAGCTCACCATCCCCATGAGTCGCAAGCCGACCGGCACGATGTAGTCGGCAAACGCCGTCATCTTTTGCGGATCCTCTAGTTTGAATGCACCTGTGCCGTGCAGGCCGGAATAAATTTGCCAGTATCCCAACTGCGTCAGCTTGTAGATTTTGATCTCGTGCCCGTCGTACTGGCTGACGTCGTTGAACCGCGGAAACTCTGCCGCGAGTCTCTCCACCAGCCCCTTGCCGTTGTCGTAAAGCTTTGGCGAACAGGACTGGATGAAGTTATAGAATCGTCCATCGTACTTCGCAGCCAGGATCGCGCCCGCTTCGTGCAGCAGGGCAAGTTTTTCATCGAGCATCGGCATCTCAATGTTTCCGGCGAATACCTTTTCCATGTCGGTGCGCGTCATTTTCGCCAGGTACTTTCCGTCGAGAATTGGAATGCCGTTGTCCATCGCCCGCTTCATGCACGCGAACAGCGCGTCTGAATCAGAATGATGTTCGCCCGCATAGTCCATCTGAAACTTCACATGCGTCCTGAAGTCAGTGAACGCCGTATCGATCACCGTGCCCACCATGATGAAATCGATCGCGCAGTCCGGAGTTTTCTCCATGCCGAAGGGCACCGCGAGATTCGGTAGCGGCAAATCTTCATAGGCGAGCCATCCGGCGACTTCGACGATCTTGTCGTAATGGGTGGTGACATCGCGCGAGTGCTCGATTACCGGGCGCAGGCTCTCCGTAACAGGACTGCCCAATGGCTCAGGCCAGTGAATGCCCGGCGTGCTCGCCCTGCTAGAAACTGTGGAACCAAATGAACTCGATCCGGCCGCGATCCCGATTGTGCCCGCAGAAATGCCCCGCAACATCTCTCGCCGCGTGAAGTCCATAAATTTCCTTTGTGCAGTAGTAAGCAGTGCGGCAGCATCTTAGGACCGCAATAGGTTCAAGTCAACGAAGTCGAGAACCAAAAGCCAAAAGCCCTATACTGAATTGACGACCAGCCAAATGCTCTCCGACGCCGCCATCCTCAAACACATCGCCCGGCAAGCCAAGCACCAGGCGGGATACAAGCAGCTAGTCCGCGAGATGGGTCTGCACGGAGCGGAACGGCACGCGCTCGACGGACATCTTCAAAAGATGGTGAAGGCCGGACAACTCATCGCGATCGACTCCTCGCGTTACGCTCTACCCCAAGCTGCCGCTGACAAAAACCTGATCGCCGGACGCCTCACCATGCACCGCGACGGATTCGGTTTCGTGATCCCCGATTCAAAATCGCTGACTCCGCAACTGAAGTCGAAGCTCTCGGGCGATATCTTCATCCCGCCTCATCAGATCGGCAATGCCATGCACGGCGACCAAGTGCTGGTCGACATCACCAACTTCCGCACTGACGGCCGCGCTGAAGGACGCATTGTCCGCCCCGTCAACCGCGCCAACGCAACCATAGTAGGCACATTCCACTACAGCAGCCGCCGCAACTACGTTACGCCGATCGACACTAAGATCACGCAGGAGATCGTGATCCCGGAAGGGCAGGAAGTTCCACGATTCGCAGCCGTTGAGGCACTCGCGACCGAGATTGAGGAAAGTGGAGATTCTCAGGAAGGCAAAACTGCGTTTCACAAGAAGTCGAAGAAAAAATCCGTAGATCGCGTCCTCGGCGAACAAGCTGATCGCCACGCAGACTGGTCGAATCTCGAAGGCGTCGTTGTCGACGTAGAAATCACTGACTGGCCGTCCGCTACGCAAAGTCCTCGCGGCAGAGTCATCGAAATCCTCGGGCGTGAAGGCGACTTTGGCGTCGACGTCGAAATCACGATTCGAAAGTTTCATCTGCCGCACCATTTCCCGGCGCCGACGCTCGAAGAAGCGCAGCAAATCCCGGCGATCATTCCCTCGAGCGAGCTCGATCGCCGCCGCGACTTCCGCGACCTTCCTATCGTGACTATCGACGGAGAAACCGCGCGCGACTTCGACGACGCAGTCCTGGTCCGCGTTCTTCCCAACAACAACTACGAACTCCACGTTCATATCGCCGACGTCGCCCAATACGTCACGCCCGACAGCGCGCTCGATCAGGAAGCACGCCTTCGTGGCACCAGCGTTTACTTTCCCGACCGCGCCGTGCCCATGCTTCCGCTCGAACTCTCCACCGACATCTGCAGCCTTCGTCCCCAAGTCGATCGCCTGGTGCTCTCGTGCGTCATGGAAATCGATCACCGCGGAGAAATCGTCGGCTACGAACTGGCAGAAGGTGTAATTCGCTCCGCCGAGCGCATGACCTACACCGCGGTCAACGCCGTTCTTGAAGGAGACGAGACCCTTCGCAAGCGTTACGCGCCGCTGGTCGAGAATTTCGAACGCATGCGGGACCTCGCCCAAATACTCCGCCGCAAACGTGAGCGTCGCGGATCCATCGACTTCGATCTTCCCGAGCCTGTCATCGAGTTCGACGAGTTCGGACTAATGAAGTCCATCACTCGCTCCGAGCGCAATATCGCTCATCGCCTCATCGAAGAATTCATGCTTTCGGCCAACGAAACCGTCGCGCACCATCTCGAGTCGCACCGGATCGCCAGCCTCTACCGGATTCACGAAAAACCTGATGCCAAGCGCGTCTACGATTTCGAAACCATTGCTGCTACCTTCGGGTACTCGCTCGGCGTGGGAGCGTTGCCTATTCACCGCGTCCAGATGAAGACGGATCGGCGCGCCAACTATGGCACAGGCAAGCGCACGCGTGACATCGAGATCCCCAAAGAAGTTCACATCACGCCGCGCATGTACCAGAAGCTCACCGAGAAAATTGCCGGCAAGCCGGAAGAACGAATTCTGAGCTACTTGATGCTGCGTTCGCTGAAACAAGCGCGCTACTCGGAAGAAAATCTGGGACACTTCGCGCTGGCCGCCCCAACCTACACTCACTTCACCAGTCCGATCCGCCGCTATCCCGATTTGATCGTCCACCGCATTCTTAAAGAAGTCTTGCGGCCATTGAGGGGCGACCCGGGAAAGGTGGAAGAGCGGCCCTTCAGGGCCGCGTCCGAAACCCTTAGAGAAGGGCCTTCAGGCCCTGATGACCCGCCATCCCCATGGTCCAAACGCCGCGACCACAAAGCTCATCGCGAAGATCATGTGCCGCTCTCAGGGCCGATTTCCCTCGAAGAACTCCACGACATCGCCGAAGAATCCAGCCAATCGGAACGCCGAGCCGACGATGCCGAACGCGAACTCATGGAATGGAAGAAAGTGAAATTCATGCAGGACCGCGTCGGAGATGTCTACGACGGCCTGATCACGAGCGTGACCAAGTTTGGATTTTTCGTGGAGTTGACCGAACTTTTTGTTGAAGGACTAGTGCCGCTTAACACTCTGATCGACGACCGCTACACCTACCACGAAAACACTCGCGAAATCATCGGACAGCACTCGCGCAAGATCTATCGCATAGGCCAACAGTTGAAAGTGATCGTCGACCGCATCGACCCGGTCGAGAAGAAGATCAACTTCGCCGTGCTCGACGAAGAGCGTTCCAAGCCCGCCAAGCGCCGCAAGAAAAACAAAAAGTAACCCCCCTCTCGTCATCCCTCAGCGCAGCGAACGATCCTTCTCCACCATAGCGTGTCTTCCGTGCTCACCTATTGCAAACCAATACGTCATATAGACTGTCCTATTGGTTGCAAAGAGGAGGGGGCGCGTGGGGGACAACGACGTTTGGCAGGGCACTCTTGCTCTGATGATCCTGAAAACCTTGGAATCGATGGGGCCCTTGCACGGATACGGCATCGCCCGTCGCATCGAGCAGATCAGTGGAGACCAACTGATCGTGCAGTACGGCACCCTTTACCCAGCCCTGCTGAAATTGGAGCAAGAAGGCTACATCGCGTCCGAGTGGGGCGTCTCTGACAACAACCGCCGCGCACGCTTCTATAAGCTCACACGCGCCGGACGACGCCAGGTGGAAAGAGAATCGCAGCGCTGGGGAAAGGCGGCTGCCATAGTCGGCCGCTTCGTATCACCCAAGGAGTCCGTATGAGAAAACTTCGTGCCCTATTGGTTCGTTTCCTCGGACTCGGCCGGCGCAAGGCAGAAGACAAGGCCTTTGCCGAGGAACTCGAGTCGCATCTCCAGATGCACGTTGATGACAATGTCCGTTCGGGCATGAGCCCTGCACAAGCCCGCCGCCAAGCCCTGCTCAAACTCGGCGGAATTGAGGCTACAACCCAGTCCTACCGCGACCACAATACACTCCCGTTCTTTGAATCTCTCGTGCACGATATTCGCTACTCTTTTCGCCAGTTTCGCCACAATCCCGGCTTCACGGCAACCGTGATACTCACCCTCGCGCTCTCCGTAGGCGCAAACACCGCAATTTTTTCCCTGGTGAACTCACTCCTGCTCAAAAGTCTCCCTTATCCCCATCCGGAGCGCATGGGCGCAATCTACACGAGAATCACAGGAACCCAACCCAGAGATGAGCGCCATCACGTCGACGGAGAGCAGTGGGAACTGCTGCGCGACCAGGTCCCTGCGCTCATCTCGGCTATATCAGCTATCCGGCCCGCGGGCGTGAACCTCGAGTCCTCATCCCACGTCCAGTACGTTCAGTCCGGACGTATCTCCGCTCACTATCTCGACGTGTTGGGCATCCGACCCGTGATCGGGCGCAATTTTTCCGAAGCAGAAGATCTTCCTAACGGGCCTAAGCTAGTCATCCTCAGCTACGGTCTGTGGAAGAACATATGGGGTGGGAATCGCGGCATCCTGGGGCAATCGGTCCTGCTGAAAGGAGAGGCCTACACGGTTGTCGGTGTTCTGCCAGACGGCGCCACCACTCCGCTCAACGCCGACCTCTACACCCCGATTCAAGAAAGTCGCACAGGCGAGGGAGCGGGCACGAACTTTGACTGCATCACCCGGCTGCGCGATGGAACAACTTGGCAGCAGGCTGACGCTCAAATCAATCGCGTCTGGTCGCTACGTACAAATAAATACGAACTGTCGGACAATCCCGACGCCCAAGTCACGTACTATTCCGTGCCGCTTCAGAAAGGCGAAACCGATCCCCTTCGTCCGCAGGTTCTCACGCTGATGCTGGCCGCAGGATTCATTTTGCTCATCGCCTGCGCCAATCTTGCTGGATTGACGTTGGTCCGCGTCCTGCGGCGCACTCCTGAGATCGCAACGCGTCTCGCGCTCGGAGCCTCGCATTGGCGAATTCAGAAACAACTATGGATCGAGAACCTGGTGTTGGCCGTCGCGGGCGGGGCGGCCGGAGTGGGCGCCGGCTTTATTGCCCTCCGCGGTTTGCTCCTGCTGCTCCCGGAACATTTCCTGCCGGTCGCCAACGTTTCGCTCGATCGCGGAGTGCTTCTGTTTGCTCTTATCCTTTCGGTCGCAACTAGCGTGTTATTCGGCATGCTTCCCGCCTTGACGACGCGCAAGTTTGACCTGCGCTCGGCGATCGCTTCCCGAGCAACCGGTCGCGACCGCGTACGTCTGCGCCAGGTCCTGATTACAGGCGAGATGACCCTGACCGTCGTTCTGCTGGCGGCATCCGGCCTGCTGGTGCGCAGCCTGATTCATTTGCAAACTCTGCCTCCGGGATTCAATGCCGCCGGAGTGATGACCGCCCGTGCGTCGCTCGACAACGTTCGATATCACGATGCAGCTACATTTCGAAAGCTCCTCGACAACAGCACGTCGGCCATGCGGCAGATTCCCGGAGTGACCCAAGCCGCTGTCGGCCTGAGTCTGCCCTACGAGCGCGCTCTCACCAATGCCGGACTTGAGATCAATGACGGTCCGGAAGTGGGTCAGAAAATTGTAACTGGCGACGTTTACATCACTCCGGATTACTTTGCCGCTCTGCAGATCCCGGTCCTAGAAGGCCGCGCTTTCACCGACGAGGATGGTTCCGGTCGCCAGCGCGTGACCATTGTGAATCAAACCTTCGCCCGCAAATTTTTCCATGGTGAGGCCGTTGGTCACCACGTGGACAAAGACATGCTGGTTGTGGGTGTAGTGGCGGATGCGGCCATGGCTCCTGGAATGCACGCGCTCGCCCCTCTATCAGCCGAGGAGACGATGTATGTCCCCGCCGCACAAATGGACGCCCGCCAGTTCTCGTTGCTTCACGTCTGGTTCCAGCCGAGTTGGATCGTTCGTACCGCTCATCCTATCGAAGGCCTGACGGGGCAAATGCAACGTGCGCTCTCGAGCGTCGATCCCATGCTGCCTTTCTCTGGCTTCTACCGGATGCAGGACGTGCTCGCAAAGACGCTAGCCATGCAGCGCATCGAAGTCGCGCTTCTTGGAGCGATCGCCGCGCTCGCCCTGATGCTGAGCA
>CAVQHO010000010.1:0-757500 GCA_963712365.1 uncultured Acidobacteriota bacterium | reverse complement strand
AGGTGTGCTAACCGCAAGAGAGGCAGCCTTCCAAGGTACAGCTCATGATTGGGGTGAAGTCGTAACAAGGTAGCCGTAGGAGAACCTGCGGCTGGATCACCTCCTTTCTAAGAGAGAACGTCATGGCACTCACGCCCGCTCCTATGGAGCACTCTTTCGCGCAAGCGATCGAGAGCGCGTGGGATGTTGCCATGTACCCCGTCCTCCTCCACTAACCTGGGGATGGGATGGGAGCCTCGTTTCAGACCTCTCTTTCTTGAATTTATGGATCTTCGAATCATCGATTCGGGTTCCGTAGGGACGTTGCTTGCAACGTCTTTCGTTCGCATGATGGTCAGCTCCGGCTTAGCTGGAGCGCACGTTCAACCTTGTCCTCGAAATAAGATCGAGCTTTTAGCTATTAGCTCTTGGCTCGTAGCTAAACCCGGAACGGTTTGGCTAAAGCTAATGGCTAAAGCTGAGAGTAAGTTGAGCTCCGGGAGTTTCGGCAAGAAACCGGGCCTGTAGCTCAGGTGGCTAGAGCGCACCCCTGATAAGGGTGAGGTCGATAGTTCAAGTCTACCCAGGCCCACCAAGTCGTCAGAT
Organism: uncultured Acidobacteriota bacterium; assembly: GCA_963712365.1. GTDB lineage: Bacteria > Acidobacteriota > Terriglobia > Terriglobales > Acidobacteriaceae > Sulfotelmatobacter. The sequence goes on along the minus strand of CAVQHO010000010.1, from coordinate 756,915 downwards.
CAGTTGAAGCATTCAAGGGGCTGTAGCTCAGCTGGGAGAGCGCCTGGTTTGCAACCAGGAGGCCACCGGTTCGATCCCGGTCAGCTCCACCATTTCGAAGATGTCAGCCCGATGTTGGGCGTCACGCAACAACCGATTCCGTATCACGGTTCAAAGAGAGTTGCCTGGCGCCGAACATTGGGTTGGAGGAGTTCCGGAGTTTGCACGACTCCGGAGTGAGTAAGACCCATACCTGCAGACGCGGGTAGCTGGACTTAAGTTGAGCAGGCCAGCGAGGACGATATTTGACAACTGAATAGATTGGGCAATATTACAAGGCGAACGTAAATTTTTATGAGTGCCTGATAATTAGCCTGCTGGTGTGCGTGGAAACAGCTTGATCAGGCGTTTGAGCGCGCGATGAGCAGGCAAACTTAGGCCCATAGAATTTAAGCGGCGTGTTCGGGATTGTTTTTAGCTGAAGGCCAAAAGCCAATAGCTAGAAGCCGATTTGAGTGTGCTGAGTAAATTTTGTGGTCAAGCTACTAAGGGCGCATGGTGGATGCCTTGGCAGAAGCAGGCGATGAAGGACGTGGCAAGCTGCGATAAGCCTCGGGGAGCCGCAAGCAGGCTTTGATCCGGGGATTTCCGAATGGGGAAACCCACGGGGGTAAAACCCCCGTACGGCGTGATGAATCCATAGTCACGCACGAGCGAACCCTGGGAAGTGAACCATCTCAGTACCAGGAGGAAAAGAAAGAAACCTCGATTGCGAGAGTAGTGGCGAGCGAAATCGGAACAGCCTAAACCTGTAACACCTTCGGGTGAAGCAGGGGTTGTAGGGTCGGCAACAGTAGAGTTACCAATTCAGTCGTTAACCGAAGCCCTCTGGAAAGAGGGGCCATAGAGTGTGATAGCCACGTAGGTGAAAACGAACTGAACTCGAAGCCGATACCTGAGTACCGCGGAGCACGAGAAACTTTGCGGGAAGCTACGGAGACCATTCCGTAAGGCTAAATACTAGCTTCTGACCGATAGTGAACCAGTACCGTGAGGGAAAGGCGAAAAGAACCCCTGCGAGGGGAGTGAAATAGTACCTGAAACCGTGTGCCTACAAACGGTGGGAGGACTATGCGGCGCAAGCCGAAAGTCTGACCGCGTGCCTATTGCATAATGAGCCGGCTAGTTATTCTTGTCAGCAAGGTTAAGCGAAAGCGAGCCGCAGCGAAAGCGAGTCCGAATAGGGCGCTTGAGTTGGCAGGAATAGACGCGAAGCGGGATGATCTACCCTTGGCCAGGCTGAAAGTGGGGTAACACCCACTGGAGGGCCGAACGGGTGTTTGTTGAAAAAAGCTCCGATGAGCTGAGGGTAGGGGTGAAAGGCTAATCAAATTCCGTGATAGCTCGTTCTCTCCGAAATAGCTTTAGGGCTAGCCTCGGATGATTTGTCGTGGTGGTAAAGTACTCGATGGACTATGGGGCTTTCCAGCTTACTGAATCCAACGAAACTCAGAATGCCATTGAACAACCAATCCGGGAGTCAGACGGCGGGGGCTAAGCTTCGTCGTCGAGAGGAAAACAGTCCAGATCGCCTGCTAAGGTCCCAAAATACAAGCTAAGTGGGAAAGGAAGTCGGAACGCCCAGACAGCCAGGAGGTTGGCTTAGAAGCAGCCATCCTTTAAAGAAAGCGTAATAGCTCACTGGTCAAGCGGTCCGGTGCCGACAATTTAACGGGGCTTAAGCTTGTTACCGAAGCAGCGAATGCATGGTGTAACAGCCATGCGTGGTAGGAGAGCATTCTCAACAGTTTGAAGGTAGACCGAGAGGACTACTGGACGGTTGAGAAGAGACCCTGCCGGCATAAGTAGCGATAACGGAGGTGGGAACCCTCCGCGCCGAAAGTCTAAGGTTTCCTGAGAAAGGTTAATCCGCTCAGGGTCAGGCGGTCCCTAAGGCGAGGCCGAAAGGCGTAGCCGATGGACATCCGGTTAATATTCCGGACCTCCCTTGTTTCGTTATCACGATGGGGTGACGCAGTAGGATAAGCAGGCCGTTCTATGGCTATAACGGTCGATGCGTGTAAGGTGTTTCTCGTAGGAAAATCCGCGAGGAAGTTATCACTGAGACGCAAAGCAGTACTCCGTATGGAGGAAAGCTGCCGATTCCACACTGCCAAGAAAAACCTCTAAGGAGAATATAAGGGAACCGTACCTCAAACCGACACAGGTAGACGAGGAGAATATCCAAAGGCGCTCGTGAGAACAGTTGGTAAGGAACTCGGCAATATAACCCCGTAACTTCGGGAGAAGGGGTGCCTCACTAGGGTGCAAGCCCGAAGAGGCCGCAGCGAAATGCGCACTGCGACTGTTTAACAAAAACACAGGTCTCTGCAAAGTCGAAAACGACGTATAGGGGCTGACGCCTGCCCGGTGCTGGAAGGTTAAAGGGAGAGGTCAACCGCAAGGTGAAGCTTCGAACTGAAGCCCCAGTGAACGGCGGCCGTAACTATAACGGTCCTAAGGTAGCGAAATTCCTTGTCGGGTAAGTTCCGACCTGCACGAATGGCGTAACGAAAGTGCGACTGTCTTGCCGACTGACACGGCGAACTTGTAGTGCCGGTGAAGATGCCGGTTGCCCGCAACTAGACGGAAAGACCCCGTGCACCTTTACTATACCTTTACCATGAACTATGGCCCTTGCTGCGCAGGATAGGTGGGAGGCTTTGATTCCAGGCTCTCGGGCTTGGAGGAGCCAACGGTGAGATACCACCCTGCGAGATCTGTGGTTCTAACTTACTCCCGTAATCCGGGAGAGGGACATGGTAAGGCGGGTAGTTTGACTGGGGCGGTCGCCTCCTAAATTGTAACGGAGGCGCGCGAAGCTACGCTCAGGCTGTTTGGAAATCAGCCGACGAGTGCAAAAGCATAAGCGTGGTTAACTGCGAGACCTACAAGTCGAGCAGATACGAAAGTAGGCTTTAGTGATCCGGTGGTTCTGTATGGAAGGGCCATCGCTCAACGGATAAAAGGTACGCCGGGGATAACAGGCTGATCGGAGCCAAGAGTTCATATCGACGCTCCGGTTTGGCACCTCGATGTCGGCTCATCGCATCCTGGAGCTGTAGAAGGTTCCAAGGGTTAGGCTGTTCGCCTATTAAAGCGGTACGTGAGCTGGGTTCAGAACGTCGCGAGACAGTTCGGTCCCTATCTGTTGTGGGCGTAGGAGATTTGCGAGGACCTGTCCTTAGTACGAGAGGACCGGGATGGACGAACCTCTTGTGTTCGAGCTGTCATGCCAATGGCACCGCTCGGTAGCGAAGTTCGGTTGTGATAACCGCTGAATGCATATAAGCGGGAAGCACTCCTCAAGATGAGATCTCCCAACCCTTAAGGGATAAGAAGGGCCCAGGTAGACTACCTGGTTGATAGGCTGGAGGTGGAAGCGCAGTAATGCGTGTAGCTTACCAGTACTAATCGCCCGTTCGGCTTGACCATAAAATTTACTCGGTGCAGAAAACAGTTATTAGTTCTCAGTTGCCGCTTTCAGTTCGAATCTGAACTGGAATCGGTGATGTTTGTTTGGAAGTTGTTCGAACCTGTTCGACTGAGAAGCAAGACTAATAGCTGTGCGCCGACGCCTTTCGCAAGAAAGCAAGCCATGTAAGACAGGCTGAAATCGGAAATAAGCAAGATGAAAGTAAGCCGTCCAATCTATTCAGTTGTGAGGTTTCGTCCTCACGATCTTTGAGAATTCTGCTCCTAGCTTTTTGCTCTTAGCTCCTGGCTCAGCTTCGCTGGGTTCGGGCGTTTGAGTGAAGGTCGGGAGAATCAAGTTTGCAGCGCCGTGATGCCGAGGGATGAGCACAGATAAGTGCTTCGGCACGGACAAAGCTAATGGCCAAGAGCCAATAGCTAAAAGCTGCTAAAGACGTCGGTAATCATACCGCGGGGGATCCACCCGTTCCCATCCCGAACACGGAAGTTAAGCCCCGCTGGGCCGATTGTACTGCACGCGAAAGTGTGTGGGAGAGTAGGTCGTTGCCGGCATAAATAAAGGCCACTTCTCAAGTGAATGTGGCCTTTTCCTTTTTGTGGAGGTTCCCGTCTAAGAGCAGCCACAGACTCCCCTCAGATACGGACCTCTGGTATCAGGCTGCCAGCCAACATCAGTAACCATAGAGCGAGCGAGTACTATCGTCGGGAGCTAATAGCTGAGGATACGACTTATCGCAACGCGCGGCTGTCTCGGTTTTGTCTTCGGCGCGTCTTATATGGACGCAGGTCTGTTAACGGCGCAAGCAAGATTTTTCGGCGAAGATCGCGCCTTCCGTTGCGCCTGAGAAACGTCAAACATAACACCGCCCGCCTCAGCCCCGATTTCAACGATCTTCCTTGCACAACCTTCCTTCCCAGACTGATAATGCCTCCGCATATACCGTCCGCACAAAGTTAGAACCATCTGCCAAGGAGAGCTGCGATGAAGACCAACTCCGGGCCCGCTAAATTGCCTTATACGACGCGACGTCAGGTAGTAACTGGATTGTTGGTCGCGTGTTCCACCCAACTTATAACTACCGCCGTCTGGGCCCAAAGCCAAGACAACGTCATGGCCTCCATCCCCAGCACCGCTGCGAACAAAGCCCGTACCTCGCTTCATCAGGAGGTCGATTACAAGGCATCTCCGCAGCGCATCTACGAATTGCTCCTGAGCTCGAAAGATTTCACCACGTTCTCCGGCTCAGCCGCCGAGATCGATCCGAAGCCGGGAGGGACTTTCTCCATGTTCGCCGGCTTGGTCGTAGGACGTAATGTCGAACTGGTTCCGAACCAGCGGATCGTTCAGGCGTGGCGCCTGTCGAAAGAATTTCCCGACGGTGTCTATTCGCTGGTCAAGTTCGACCTCAAGGGGAGCGACGCAGGAACTCGGATCATTCTCGACCACACCGGCTTCCCCGAAGGACACTTCGACCACCTCGACACCGGATGGCACTCCCACTACTGGGAGCCGCTGAAGAAATTCCTGGCATGAATTGGTAATGTGGCGCGGGCGCCCCAGCCCGCGAAATGCCGCCATTGCGAATGTTTCGGATTTGGTAGTTGGGGCATAAGAATACAGAATTGTGACTGCACGATCGAAAATGTGTGCCTAATTTCCCAGGTGTCCGCCTCGCGCCAAAACCGCGTGCGAAAATGGGGCACCCCGGTCGGACAACTCTACGTTTCCGCTGCGCACCCTACCTTTTATGACTGCTGTCAGGCTTACTCCACCTGACGAAATCCCTCAGGGATTTCTTTACCGCGACAGCTTTCTGTCCGAGGCGGAAGAATCGGAATTGTTGCGCATCTTCAGCGGGCTCGAATTCGCGGCTTACGACTATCACGGATACACGGCAAAGCGCCGCATCGTTCGCTATGGCGTGAATTACGACATCAATACCAGAGAGCAGCGGGGGACCGTACCGGCGATTCCGGAGTTTCTGATTGATATCCGCGCGAGGGCAGCAGCGTTTGCCGGAGTCGCGGCCGAAGGAATCGTGCACGCGATGGTGTCAGAATATTCGGTTGGCACGCCCATCGGATGGCATCGCGATGCGCCGCAGTTTGGAATCATCATCGGCATCTCGCTCGGGAGTGTATGCCGGATGCGGTTGAAGCCTTATAAATTGCCTGGCAGACTGATCTCTGTACTCCTGGAGCCGCGGTCGATCTATACGATGCAAGGTCCGGCACGATCTGACTGGCAGCACAGCATTCCGGCCGTCGAGCAGATGAGGTATTCGATCACTTTTCGCACGCTCCGTTCGAAAACACGAGCACGCGCGGCGTAGTGTCGCGATCCTGCGTTGGAGAACGTGCTAAGTTGAAAGATAAGCAGGGTTCGATTCCAAGATGGAGTATTAATGTCCAAGGTTAGGGTCGCAGCACTTTTTATTTCGATTGATGGATTTGGCGCCGGTGTCCGGCAGGATTTGAAAAATCCTTTGGGCGTTCGCGGCACCGAGCTTCCCAAGTGGTTGTTCCCCACCGAGGTCTTCAAGAAAATGGGCCGGCAGAGCGGCGGCACGACCGGTGTCGACAACGACTTCGCCGCGCGGTCGTTCAAGAACGTGGGGGCATGGATTATGGGGCGGAATATGTTCGGTCCGATACGAGGCGACTGGCCGGACGATTCGTGGAAGGGATGGTGGGGCGAAGAGCCTCCGTATCACGTGCCGGTGTTTGTGCTGACGCATCATGCGCGCGCGCCGATTGAGATGAAGGGCGGCACTACGTTTTATTTCGTGACGGACGGCATCGAGTCGGCGTTGAAACAGGCGAAGCAGGCGGCGGCCGGCAAAGATGTGCGCATCGGCGGCGGCGTGGCCACGGTGCGGCAGTACCTCGTGGCAGGTGACATCGACGAGATGCATCTGGCGATTTCGCCAGTGTTGTTGGGCGAAGGAGAGAGTCTGTTTGCAGGGCTGGATTTACACGGCATGGGATATCGAGTAGCCGAGTCAGTGCCCGGCGAAAATGCCACGCATGTGACGATCAGGAAGGCCTAGGGACTGGCCGTCCCTTCGACTTCGCTCGGGCACGCTCTTGGGAACAAAGCGCGGGGAAGGATGGGCAACCGAATTCAAGATCTTGATCGCGCCGAACGGTCTACTTTTTCTTCGGTACCCACATATCCGACTCACTGAGTCCGCACTTCTGCGCCATCTGATAGCAGTAATAGAAGTGCGCCGCGTTCTGGTTGCGCGAATCGGACCCGAAAGTGAATTTCAGTCCCGCTCTCTTCGCTAACAAGATGAAATTTTCGTCCGGCACATGCGCGACTTCGTTGATCTCGATCGCGATCTTCTTTTGCCTCGCCAGATCGATGATGTGGTCGACCCGAGCGCCCGTCCACAGGCGCTTGTATTCGCGCGCGATCGGGACCGGGAGGAAGGTCGGCCACGCGAAAATGTCGATCGGTTCCGACGTCAGTACGTGCTCAATGAATTCCATATAGCGCGTCATGAACTCTCCCTCGTCGTCGACGTGCGTGTCGATTTGCCAAGTCGCGAGGGACGTGCCATCGCTGTTAGGCAGGGTGATGGCATCCATCAAGACGTAGTCGAGTTCGTCGAGCAGGGGTTTCGAAAAACTCTTCGACCATCCCGGATAGATCGGCTGAATACCGACACGCACGGGATACTTGCGAAGCATATCGATGTATTCGCGCAGGTCGGCGTCGGTTTTGAGTTTCTCGTTCACTCCGGGATGCTCGACAACGCCAATTTGGACGCTGCGATCTTTGCCCAGTGCGACTGCCTGGTCGATGGTGAGCGTGGTGCTCAAGTGCACGTGATAGTCCGCAATCGGAAAAGCAGGTTTCGGCGGCGTAGCGGATGGAATGCCTCGCGCCCCAAGATGAATCGGCGCCGCGAGAGCTGCGGAGGCGAGCATTGAAGTCTCAAGGAAAGTTCGGCGGGAGAAGGAGGGATTCATCCAGGGAGCATACGATGACGCCGGGAACGTGAACAGTGATGGAAGTCACCGAGTTAAGAGGAAAGGCGGAATCTGGCGCGGCTCCGGGATCAAAGAACGGATTGCCCATGGCATCCTGAGCTGGCTCTGCAACGAAGGATCTAATGCACTCCCGGAAATCATCTGAATTCCTCGCCAGGCAGACGTCGCGCGACTCAGCACCATAAGTTTCTTCAGTGAGGGCGCTGTTCGTACTTTGTGAGCACAACTCCGACTGGCGTTTTCCACAGAGCGATGATGTTCATCCAACCTTGACTGGGTCTTTCAAAACCATTCATACTCGACGTGTAGCGTCGAAGCAGGACCAGTAGCCTGCTAAGTGCTTGCGGCTCAAGATTTTGCCCGCAAGTTGTTGTGCCCCATAGATTTTTGGTGGATTTTCCGCTAACTCTTTGATTACAGAGAACCGAGGGGGAGGGGGGATACCTCCGATCCCACGCACGATTCCCAAAACGGGAAGCCCCGCGCGACAATCGTTGACGCCTACTTCGAGAAATCCAGCTTTGAAATCCACGCGTTCGGGTTGACCGCTTTCGCTTCGGCCACTGCGGCGCGGAACTTGTCCTGAACGTCTTTCGGCATCTGCTTGAACGCCGATCGAAGTTCCTGCGTCAGAGTCTTTAGAGTTTCCGACCCATCGAGGGGATTTGTGGTTTGTCCCTTCTTGATGGCGAGCGCGTAGCTCTTGAGTTGATCCTTCATTGCGTCAAAGTCTCCGGCGCGCATCGCGGTGATGGTGGAATGGACATACGCGCGTGCTTCGGTGGAAACGTTCGCGCCCGCAGCCGCGTCCGCGACCACCTCTGAATCTGCCTTCGAAAGTCCCGGTTGCTTTGCCAGCCATTGTTGGAGCTCTTGTCCACCCTTCTTCGTCTTGATCCAGTCCCGAAAGCTTTTCAGGTCGTCGGGCGATGTGCCGAAGCCCGTCTTTTCCTGGCGGTATTTTCCGAGCCACTGCTGCGCGAGCTTCGAATCCTGGATGTGCGAGATCTCGTGGAAGAGCGTTCCTGAAGCTTCACTCGGCTTCTGGAGCTTGTCGAGGCTGATGGCAAACGTCGGACGCCCGCTCAGATTTCCGATGTCGAAACGTTCGGATCCTGCTCCAGGCATGTTCTGTGGCAAATCGATGTTGATGACGTCCGGTTTGTCGTCGCTGTTTGAGCGATTCAGACGAATCTCGGAGTCGGGAACGCCGAACACCAGCGATCCGAGTTGTTTCTCGGCGTGGGAAAGATCTTCGGCGAGGCGGTCGATCTTCGTTCTCAGATCAGATGGGATGGATTTTCCCTGGACGCTCAGTTCTCCGACTTGCCGGTTGACATCTTTTAGTTCAGCGCGCAGATCCTTCACTTGGCTGACAACTTCGTTGATCTTGGCTGACGAAGGCAAGCCTTCGACGGCGAGCGTGGGAGTATCGGCCGCAGCCTGCAATCCTCCGGCGAAGTTCGCGGTGGTCTTCACCGCATGCCACTTTCCGTCGTGGGCCTGGAGGACCGCTGCGGGGTCGGCTCCTGACATGCGCGCAACCGAAATCGCCTGTAGCCGGTCGTCGTATCCCTGCGGAGATCCGACCTCTTTGCTCACCCGCACTTCTTCGCCGTAATTGTTGACACCGAGGCGCATCCCCACAAACTGCGACGCCCCAGAATTTGGCTGCGCGTTGCTCGCGCCTTGAGTTGCGCTGGCGGCTTCATCGCGGGCCGTTCCAAGGTGGCTGCGGAACATGAAAGCATCGAGTTGGCCTTCGAGGCGCTTGCCCTGTTCGAATGAGGGAGTCACTGGCGCGTCCATTGTCTGCGGGACTTCTTGTGGTCCCGCTGGAGTCTGGGCCGATGTACCCGGATCGTCGGTTGCGAAAGTGTTGGCCGGATTGACACCGCTATTCACTCGCATGGATGTTTCCTCCTCACGCCCGAGCCGCGATGCTCCCGCGCAAACGGGACACTTATTCGAATGCACGGAGAGCATCGCCCTAATTATCGGAGGAAGAGGAAAAAGATTGCTCGGAATACGGAACTTTTGTTGCACCCGCAGATCCTTCGTGAACTACTTCGCAGACCACGGGGGTCGAACGAAAGTCCGCCCACTCAGGACGGTTCACCATCGCCAGGAAGTTACTGTCATGCGCAGCCTTGAAGTCTTCGAGTGATGCCCATTGCACGACGTTGATGAAGCGGTAGCGCGCGTCGGGAGCAAGAGAGCGATGCATCTTGTGAGAGATATATCCCTTCTTCGCGCGCATGTGAGCGTTGATTTGCTGAAAGTTGGCGAAGAATTCGTCTTCTCGTCCTGCGGGCACTTCGAAACAGTTGATGAGGGTCACGGCTGACATAGATTCCTCCTCAGTCCGAGTTGATCGACACATTTTATGACGACACTCATCCGCGTAGGAAATACGAAGGCCACGAGAGGGAGCTTCGCGGCTTGGCTTCTGGTTTACGGGTTATTGGCTGAGCACATTGCCCTTGCGTCAACCACCGGGAGTGCTTATCCCGTCGGATTGATGGCAACGTGATGTGGCGCAAGTTCATCTGAACTACATACTCTCCGCGCTGTGTGTCACTTGGCATCCACCTTTAACACAATCTGAATTCATCACCCACAAAAGGAGGTCGAAATGAAAGTTAAAAATCTTCAAGGACTTTTTGAAACGGGCCTGCGCTACGCGTACGACTGCGAGCAGAAATTGGCCGATAAAGGCATTCCCAGCATGATCGAAGCTGCGTCTTCGGCGGAGTTAAGGACCGCGCTGGAACAGCATCTCGAGGAAACTCGCACTCACGTCAGGCGCGTGGAACAAGTATTCGGCATCATCGGTGCGAGCGCCAAAACCGAGGATAATGACATCATCGACGAGATGACCGACGTGGCGGAAAATATGATCGACGCCACCGAAGATGGATCGCCGCTTCGGGATGCCGCGTTGATCGTTGCGGGAAATCAAGTAGAGCATTACGAGATGGCTGCGTACGGATCATTGGTCGCGTTCGCCCGGCAGTTGGGATTCAGCGATGCGGCGCAATTGCTGGAACAGACGCTTAACGAAGAGAAAGCTGCTGATGCCAAACTGTCACAGATTGCGGAGTCGTCAGTGAATCGGCAGGCCAGCCAGAGGCTGAAGGCGGCCTGATTTTAGTCGCTTAGTTCAAATCAAAACCCCACCCTTTCGCATACGCCGCGACAAGGGTGGGGCAAAATCTCTACTACTTATTCCACTACTGTGCCGGTGATTGGGTCATGGGTGCCGCACCTTCGCTGGCTACTTCAGGTGTAGCTACCGGGTTGATCTTCACCGTCGACAGGATCTGCTCGAGGCGCGTGAAGACTTTGTCGCGGTCGACGTGCTTCACTAATCCTTCTTCGGATGCGTCAGTGGTGACGTTGAGCGCGAATTCGTAGCAGGCTCCATTCTGGTAAATGTGGAAGTACTTGGAATCGCTCTGACGCGTGCCCTCACCAGAGACGGCTTCGGTGGCGCGCAGTTCCATATCTCCAATCATCAGTTTGGACGCGAGGTCGTTGGTCTTCGTCTTAGCATCCGGAGAAGAGTTCGCTTCGGAGCCGTTGGTGGGTGTGGCGGGCGTTGATTCCTTCGAATCAACTTGCGTTGACGGCGCTTCGGACGTTGCAACCGACTTCACTTGCGGGACAGCGAACTCCCTGCATTGATCGGCGCTAAGCGTTTTGTTCACACTCACGTTGAAGTATGCGGACGAGAAGTCCGTGTTGATGTAGTTGGTCTCGGGCAGTTCAACGGCGGCGAGCGCGATTCCACCAGGCTGTACAAAGTTCATCGGGATGGGGTTGGACGCGACGAGCAGCGAGGCTGCGTCACCGGTCTCGATTGCATAGCGGCGCGGATATTCAAAGGTCACGCCGGAAGTTTTGTCCGCATAGTTCACGGTGGCGGGCCGCTTGCGAACGACTGGCTTTTTCGGTGCCGGCTTGTTGTCGGCCTGCGTTGTTAGTGCGGGCGCCGGTACCGACGCTGGCACAGAGGGCTGCACCGCTGGAATCTGAGAGTTGGAAGATACGGGTTTTGGTTTATCGCTGGAACATCCGACGGTTACGGCGCAGACAATCAGGACAACGGCGAAGACGTAGGCGTTGATGTCGCCTGCGATGTTCTTTCCCCAGGATACAGAGCTTGCGATGTTGCGAATGGCGTTGATGCGGTTCATTGTGGTTGCCTCCTGCCGGGTCACGGCGACTTGAGTTAGTGCACAGGGGCCGCCATCGGGGAAAACGTTGATTCATCGAGGGTTAGATCAGGCGGGCAATTGGTTAGGCCGTGGGGAGTTGGACACGCCGTGGGTGGTGGGACACGTTACAGATGCTTCCTACCAAAATCGCGCTGGTTGAGAGCCTCTTCAATCGAAACGTCGCATCCTCCGCTGAAAATTAAGTCCTTTCATTCTTCCCTAAACCTAAAAAATCCCACCCTGTCGCAAACTGCGCGACAAGGGTGGGACAACGCGTGTGGCTTTGCCTTACTGCTTTTTGCAGAGGCCGATTAGGTCGTTGGAGATCTGGGTGGCACCGTCCAGCACATTCGGAATCGAGTGAGGAGCGTCTGCCACGCAGGTTTGTTCTTTTCTGCTGGTGATTTTGTTGTACCAATCAAGGCCAATGGGAATGGCGGAACTGGTGTCGGTGCCGCCGAAGACCACGTTGACGTACGTCTTGGGAAAGTTGTAAACGGCGCCCGGAGCTTCGACGCTATCGTTCAGGAAGAAGGTAGAGCCACCGGGAGGCGGAGTTCCTTTCACCGCATTGGAGCAGTAGGCGTTTGGGCTATAGGCAGGATCCCAAACTCCGGCGTCGACGGTGCCGAAACAGGTACCGACCATTCCTTTCCCGCAGAAGGTGTTCATCTTACCTTGCTTGCACATGCATCCCCAGTCGAGGCGTGCGGTGGGAGGACCGCTGGTGATTTCGGCCATGGAGATGATGTTGTTGGAGCCGTACTGCGAGAGCGCGTAGGCGAGCGCACCTGCACCGCCACTGTTGGCGGTTGCGCACATTGGCTTGGCGCTATTGTTCTGGATCTTCGTATAAACGTAGTTGGCGACAGTGGCCCATCGGCAGGCTCCTGCAAGAACGCCTCCGGGGCCCTGCACCCAACCACCCGGTTGCGCGGTGTTAAATGGAGTTCCGAAGGAAATCTGGACGGTACGGAATCCGGCGTTGAAGACGTTCTGGACAGCCGTTTTTCCAAACGTGAAGATGGCGTCGTAAAGGCCGTTGCCGTCGGTGCCAGTTCCCCAGAGAACGGTGCCGAGGGGATTCACTGGAGTGTTCGTCTTGATATACGCGAACACATTGGCGACTCCTGGACATGTGACCGTCAACTGTTGGCAGGTGCCGCCGGTGACTCCGCCGCTTTTACAGGTAATGGACTTGGAGGTTACGGTGCCGAGTGCCCGCGTGGCGTGGACAACTTGACCATCCAGGGAGTCCAGATCGTCATCCTGAGCGTACACGGCGCCGGTTAGTAGAAGTGCCGCAATGGCGGCGAACAGAACCTTTTGCATCGAAGAAAACTCCTCTCACAGAAGCTGGGTTTGTTAATTTTGGATCCCGCAAAGTGCCGAGCGATTTCCGCTGGCGCCGCATGAGCGACAAGTCTCCCATGAGGTCGCAGGAAGTTCGATTGAGGTCACTCCAGTTGGGGGAGGAGCGGAAATAGCTTTGCCGAGAATCCCCGTCTTGATTGTCGGCGAAGAAAACTGCGAAATCGAGTGAAGCGTCGGACGAAATCGCACGTCTTCGTGCAATTTATCCAGTAACCGGAGTCTGAACCCAGCGCCCAAGGACTGTCAAGCGAGAATTCCACAAAGCCTTGCGGGAAGCTCGAGATCACGGCATAACGCGGCTTGACCTCGCAACAATTGACAACGTGCATCCATTGTCATGGCGCGGATTTCCACGAACACCTGTTTTCCGATATCGTAGTCGCCTCCACAGAGGTAAGGTCGCCAGGAGGTTGTGAATGGGAGGCGTGGGCTGCAGGCTACGACGCTCGCTGATGTTGCTGTGTGGTCTGTCGGTATGGATTTGTGCCCGGCCAGGAATGGTGTTGGGGCAGTCTCCGCATCCGCCGGAAAAGGTCATCATTGATACCGATATTGGCGATGACGTGGATGACGCCTTCGCGCTTGCGCTAGCGGTGAAAAGCCCGGAGGTACAGATTCTCGGGGTGACGACCGCGTTTGCCGAGACCGAGGTGCGCGCGAAGATTGTGGACCGTTTTTTGGGCGAGGTGGGCAGGGCGGACATCCCGGTATTCGCCGGAAAGGCAACGGGAAAGACGCCGATGTCACAGCGGCGCTATGGAGATGGTGGGCACTTCGCGAAGAGTTCGCATGGAGACGCAGCGGGCTTTATTCTTGAAGAGATCAAAAAATATCCGGGAGAGATCACGCTGGTAGCGATCGGTCCGCTGATGAACGTGGGCGAGGTCATCGATCGAGATGCTGCGATGTTCCGCAAGCTGAAGCGAGTAGTGATCATGGGGGGATCAGTGCGACGCGGATATGGCGAATTTGGGTACAACGAGACGGTGCCGCCCTCACCGGAGTGGAACATTCTGAATGATGTAAAGTCGGCGCAGAAGCTGTTTGCAGCGGGCGTTCCGCTGTATGTGATGCCCCTGGATTCCACGCAACTCAAGCTGGACGAAGTGAAGCGCGCGTTTCTGTTTACGCGGGGCACACCAGTGACCGATCAACTTGCAATCCTGTATCACATGTGGGCACAGGAGACGCCGACGCTGTTTGATCCAATGGCAATGGCGTTTGTGTTGAAGCCTGAACTGTGTCCGATGACGGCGCTGCACATACGAGTGGACGAGAAGGGATTTACGCGGGAGGAACCGGGTGCGGCAAACGCCCAGGTGTGTCTAGATTCTGATCCGGAGAAGTTCTTCTTATTTTATTTGAGGAGAGTTGGAGAGCGGTAAGGTTTCAAAGCGTTTTTCTATTTGTTGTGCTGTCTTATGCAAGGCTGCAAGAGCCTCGCCACAGTGAGCGGTCACTCTGGCGTTACGTTTGAGGAGCACCTATGCAATCTGAGAATTCGCGGCGGAGATTTCTTAGCGCTGCTGGTGGCATTGCAGCCGTGCCTGCAGGGATGCTGCTGGGAAATGTCCCGGCATTTGCTCAGAACGAAACTGGGACCGGAAATGCAAAGTCGCGGGCGATTTATTACGACGTGATGGCCGCAGGCGCGACGGGTGATGGAAAGACGATCGATAGTCCAGCGATCAATCGGGCAATCGACGATGCGGCGGGAAATGGCGGCGGTACGGTATATCTTCGTGCCGGGAATTATCTTTGTTACGCGATCCATCTGAAGAGCAAAGTTGCGCTCTACCTCGACCAGGGCGCGACGATTGTGGCGGCCGATCCCGCGACCGATAGTGCTCATGGATACGATTTAGCTGAGCCGAGGCAGGCCTGGGAGGAATACCAGGATTACGGCCACAACCACTGGCGCAACAGTTTGATTTGGGGTGAAGGACTCAGTGATGTCTCGATTCTTGGGCCTGGGTTGATCTGGGGAAAGGGATTGAGTCGGGGATGGGGCGCGGGACCGATTGCCGAACATCCCGGCGTGGCGAACAAAGCGATCGCGTTGAAGAACTGCCGCAACGTGATACTGCGCGATTTTTCGATCCTGCATGGAGGGCACTTCGGGATACTTGCGACCGGCGTCGACAACCTGACGATCGACAATCTCAAGATTGATACCAACCGTGACGGCATGGACATTGATTGCTGCCGTAACGTGCGGGTTTCGAACTGCACCGTGAACTCTCCGTGGGATGACGGGATATGCCTAAAGAGTTCGTTCGCGCTGGGGTATGCGCGTGCGACCGAGATGGTCACGATCACGAATTGCCTTTTGGCGGGCAGCTTCGAGGAAGGAGAACTGCTCAACGCGACCTACAAGCGCTTTCCGACTGATACGAAGGTCCCGCGAACAGGTCGAATCAAGTTCGGAACAGAATCGAATGGGGGATTCAAGAACATTACGATTTCGAACTGCGTGTTCGATGGCTGCAATGGATTAGCCATTGAGAGCGTGGACGGCGCTGTGATCGAGGATGTGACCTGCACGAACATCACAATGCGGGATATTGTCGGCGCTCCGTTCTTTATGCGGCTTGGAGCGCGAATGAGAGGACCCGCGGGAGTTCCGGTGGGAGTGATCCGGCGGGTGATCCTGGGAAACATCACATGCATCAACGCCGCCTTGCCGAAGATTGGAGCGATTCTGGCGGGAATTCCTGGTCACCCGATTGAGGATGTGAAGATCAGCGACATGATGATTGTTCATCAGGGGGGCGGGACGCTTAGCGATGCGAAGCTTCAGTTGCCGGAGAAGGAGAAAGATTATCCAGAGCCAACGATGTTTGGCACGATGCCGGCGCATGGATTTTTCATCCGGCACGTGCGCGGATTGGAAGTACACGCGATCAAGGTGGAGACGGTGATGCCGGATGCGCGGCCCGCGTTTGTGTTGGAGGATGTGGAGGGAGCGGAGTTCGGGCGCATCAAGGCCGCGGTTACCGCCGGCTCGCCGACATTTTCGTTACGGAGTGTCAAGGACTTCAATATTTATCGAAGTAAACCGGTTCCGGATTCGGTGATTGCTGAGGCCGAGAAGAAGGATCTTTAGGAGTGGAGTTTCGCCAACGAAAACCGCGTTGGGTGGAGAAGGGGTACCACAGACTGTTGAGGGCTCGATGAGCAATTGCAGATTTCTTTTTATCTTCGCTTTGATCTTTTTTGGAACTGGTTCGTTGGTGTCAGGTCAGGCTCGGCAGGATGTGGACCTGATCGTTAGTCACGGCATTGTGGTCACGATGGATGGATATCGGACTATCTATCAGGATGGCAGCGTGGCGGTGCGCGGGGACTCTGTCGTGGGTGTAGGTCCGACTGCGGAGATTGACGGGCGTTACAAGTCCGCGCAGTCGATCGATGCGCATGGTGGGCTGGTGCTTCCGGGATTCGTTAACGGCCACACTCACGTGCCGATGACGTTGTTCCGCGGTCTTCATGACGACGTCACTTTGAACGACTGGCTTTACAAGTACATCTTTCCGGCTGAAGCGAAGAACGTGAATGAAGAGTTCGTGCGTTGGGGGACGCGACTAGCGGCGGCGGAGCAGATACGGTCAGGCGTTACCACATTCGCAGACATGTATTACTTCGAGGATGCAGTTGCGGAAGAGACCAAAGCGGCTGGAATGCGGGGAGTGCTGGGAGAGACATTTATTGATTTTCCGGCGCCGGATAACAAGAGCGAAGCGGAGATGCTCGCCTACACAGAGAAATTTCTCAAGAGATGGCAGGGCGATCCGCTGATTCATGCAGCACCGGCCCCGCATTCAATCTATACGTGCTCAAAAAAGACGTTGCAGGATGCGGCGGCGCTGGCAAGAACGTATCATGCGCCGATTCTGATTCATTTGTCAGAGATGAAAAAGGAGTGGGAGGACAGCAAGAAACAGAATGGAATGTCCCCGGTGCAATATCTTGAGAGCCTCGGAGTTCTGGGCCCGGATGTGGTGGGAGCGCATTGCATCTTTGTGGATGAAGCGGACCGAAAGACCTTGGCGCAGCGAGGCGTGGGATGTGTGCACAATCCGTCGAGCAACATGATGATCGCGAGCGGCGTGTCTCCGGTGCCGGAGATGCGGGAGGCGGGCTTGGCGGTAGGACTCGGGACGGATGGTCCGGCTGGCAGTAATAACGATATGGATTTGATGGAGGAGATCGACCTGGCAGCGAAGCTGGCGAAGATTACGAAGATGAATCCACTGGCGCTGAATGCGAAGGCCGTCGTGGAGATGGCGACGATCGATGGAGCGCGAGCGCTGCATATGGAGAAGGAGATCGGATCTCTGGAGGCGGGGAAGAAAGCGGATATCGTTTTGATCAGTCTCGATGAACCGAACGCGGTTCCCATGTACGACGTTTATGCGCAGATCGCGTATGCGCTGAAGGCAAGCGATGTGGAGACTGTCGTCATTGGCGGGCGAGTGGTGATGAAGAACCGAAAGTTGCTGACCATCGACGAGCCGAAGGTGTTGGATAAAGCGCGGGAGTATGGAAAATCTGTGAAGGCGTCGTTGGGAATGCAGTGAGACTTTTCCTGCAGCATTCTTGCTACTGATGATCAACTTCCCTGCCCTACGAAAACCGCGTAGGGTAGGGACCCCATCCTCGTCTTGTAGACTCTCGACATGAGAACGCTTCGTCCGGGATTAATCCTCACCTTATTGGCCGCTGTTCTTTCTGCCTCTACAACTTCATCTGCGCAGAAGGTTGCGATTACCTTCGATGACCTGCCGTTGAATGGCGATCTGCCGCCGGGTGTTACGCGGGTACAGATTACGCACGATACGCTGGCCGTCCTGAAAGGGTCGCATGTTCCACCCACATATGGATTCGTGAATGCGAAGAGGCTGGAGGGAAATCCTGACGCGGCTGAGGCGCTGAAATTGTGGGCGGCGGCAGAGCCCTTCGCCAGTCATACGTACGGGCATCTGGATTTGAACGCGAATTCGGCGGAAGATTTCGAGCGTGAGATCGAAGAAAACGAACCTGCTCTTGAGTTGTTGTCGGAAAAGGATTCAAACTGGCACTGGTTGCGGTTTCCCTACTTGCGTGAAGGCGACACGGTGGAGAAGCGGAGAGCGGTGCGTGCGTACTTGGAGGCGCATGGCTATCGGGTGGCGCAGGTGACCCTGGATTGGGAGGATTACCTATGGAACAGCGCCTATGCGCGGTGTGTAGCGAAGAACGACGCGAAGTCGATTGCATGGCTGAAGTCGAGTTATCTCGGCATCGAATCTTCGTACTTGGACCTGGGTCGAGATCTAGCGAAACTTGTTTACGGACATGACATCAATCACGTGCTGCTGCTTCATCTCGGAGCTTTCAGCAGCACAATTCTCCCTGACGCGTTGAAGCTTCTTGAAGAGAGGGGATTCACGATGGTGACGCTGGAAGAGGCACAGAGAGACCCCGCATATGCTACCGATCCGGATGCGGGATCGAAGTATGGCGGAACTTTGCTGGAGCAGTGGATAGAGGCAAAGAAGATCAAATTTCCAGCGGTGATGGAGAAGCCCTATAAAGAAGTAGGCGAAATATTTAAGTAAGCGTTTTTTGCGAGACGCAAACTCCACCGTGGGAACACCGCTCAAGGTGAGAATTCAGTTCACCTAAGCGAGTGCAAATCTGGTTCCGGCAAAGGCTCCCGGACCTGGAACACGCTGGCGGTAGACTCTCGCGCCGAATGCCGCTTCGACAGGGCAGGCAGCTGGACATCCGGAGCTTTTGTCTGACGGGGCTTTCCGGAGACTTTGTAATCTCAGTGCTCCCTTATAATCAAAAGATTCTCTATGGCTGCGGTGCTTGACAGGATTATTGCGGCTACGCGGGCGCGAGTGGCGGAGTCTAAGCGCGCTGCGGATTTTCGTTCGCTCGTAATTAAGGCTGAGTCGCACGTGCCGAGAGGGTTTCGACAGGCGCTGCTTTCACGGAGCTTGACTGGGCCTGCGGTGATTGCGGAATTGAAGAAGGCTTCTCCGTCGAAGGGACTGATTCGGGCGGATTTTCGTCCGGCAGAACTGGCGAAGGAGTTGGAACATGGGAGTGCCGCGGCGCTTTCGGTTCTGACGGACGAAGAGTTTTTTCAGGGCTCTCTCAGGAATTTGCAAGAGGCATCGGCAGCGGTTGCCATTCCGTGCCTGCGAAAGGATTTCATCGTCGACGAGTTTCAGCTCATTGAAGCGAGAGCGAACTCGGCTGATGCGGTGTTGTTGATTGTGGCAGCGCTGGCGCAGGCGGAGTTGATTGAGTTAGCGCGCGAAGCGAAGCTGCAGGGGATCGATGTTTTGTGCGAAGTGCATGACGGCGAAGAATTGCAGCGGGCCTTGGATGCGGGGTGCGATCTGATTGGCGTGAACACACGCGATCTGCGGACATTCAACGTCGACCTTGATACTGCGTTTGCGCTGGCGTCAAAGTTTCCTGATGGAGTTGTGCGCGTTGCCGAAAGCGGGATTCATTCGGCGGAAGACATTTCTCGATTGCGGGCCGCCGGATACGATGCGTTTTTAGTGGGGGAGTCGTTGATGCGGGCCGCATCTCCGGGAGCGGCTCTGCAGGAGCTGCTGGTACCCGGTACTCGGTACTCAGTCCCCAGTATCAACTAAGGCTGATAAGTAGCTGGTGCTTTTATGACTTGGGTGAAGATTTGTGGGACAACGAATCTGGAGGACGCGCTTGTTGCCGTGGACGCCGGGGCAGACGCGGTGGGATTTGTGTTTTATGAAAAGAGTCCGCGGTGCGTGACCGTGGAAGCAGTGCAGGAAATCGTCGGCAAGTTGCCGGATGGCGTGGAGACGGTGGGCGTCTTTGCCGGGGCATCCCTAGAGAATGCGGTTGATACCGCGCATGCGGCTGAGCTTGATTCTATGCAGATGTATATGCTGACTTACCATCATCCTGAGAATGGAGAACTGCAGGCGCGGGCCCCGGGAGTAAGTAACAATTTTTATGCCGCGTTCCCGATGGCGTGGTTTCTCGGAGAGGATGGCAAAAGTGTGGCAGGGTTTTCCGGCGAGCGTCCAGTGGGAATGTTTGACGCGCTGTTCCTGGATTCTGGGAGCGGCGAGCGTCCCGGCGGGACAGGCAATACTTTTGATTGGCGCGAGGCTGCATATGCAGTCAAAGAATTGAGTCTTCATCAACGCGTTGTGATCGCAGGAGGATTGCGGCCCGACAACGTTGGAGGTGCCATCGAGATTCTTCGGCCTTGGGGAGTCGATGTTGTCTCGGGTGTTGAGGCTTCGCCGGGAAAGAAAGATCCTGAGAGAGTGCGGGCATTCGTGCGGACCGTGCGCGAAATAGATCGGAAGGTTGGTTAGGTATGGCTACTGTTCCGCGGACAGCGAAAGTCAAAATCCCCTCTCTACGAAAACCGCGTAGGGTGGCGCAACCGACTTCCATCGAGCCTGGAAGATTCGGAGTCTACGGCGGACGTTACGTCCCCGAGACTTTGATGGCGGCGCTCGACGAACTTGAGCGCGAATATGAGAGGGCGAAGAGAGATCCGCAATTTCGCGCGCGGCTCGATGGGCTGTTGAAGACATATGCGGGGCGTCCGACGCCGTTGTTTTATGCGAAGAGGCTTACGGAGAAGCTGGGCGGCGCGAAGATTTATTTGAAACGCGAGGATCTGCTGCACACGGGTGCGCACAAGATTAACAACTGCCTTGGACAGGCATTGTTGGTTGAGCGAATGAAGAAACATCGCGTGATCGCGGAGACGGGAGCAGGGCAGCATGGCGTGGCGACCGCGACAGTTTGCGCGCTGATGGGCTTCGAGTGCGTGGTGTACATGGGCACCGAAGATATGCGCCGGCAGGAGCTAAACGTATTCCGTATGCGGTTGCTAGGCGCGGAGGTGCGCGGAGTATCGTCGGGATCGCGCACTTTGAAAGATGCCATTAATGAGGCTATGCGGGACTGGGTCACGAACGTCCGGACAACCCATTACTTGTTGGGAAGCGTACTGGGGGCGCATCCGTATCCGACGATGGTACGCGATTTTCATCGGGTGATCAGCCGCGAGGCGCGGGCACAGATTTTGAAAGCCGAAGGCAGACTGCCTGCGGCAATCATCGCATGCGTGGGCGGTGGGTCGAATGCAATCGGCGCGTTCTACGAATTTATTAAGGACAAAAAAGTGCAGTTGATCGGTGTCGAGGCCGGCGGACGTGGCGAAGCGCTGGGCGATCATGCGGCGCGCTTTCGGGGAGGCTCGCCGGGCGTGTTGCAAGGAACGTATTCGTATGTGCTACAGGATCTGGGCGGCCAGATTGCGCTGACGCATTCGGTGTCGGCTGGGTTGGACTATCCGTCGATCGGTCCGGAACACGCGGCGTTGCGCGACGCGGGGCGGGCAGAATACTTGCCGGCTTCGGATGCGGAAGCTTTGGAGGCAACGACGGTGCTGGCGCGGACGGAAGGGATTATCCCGGCGCTGGAGTCGGCGCACGCGGTGGCTGAGGTGATCAAGCGGGCGCCTCGAATGAAGAAATCCGACGTGGTGATCGTGAATGTGTCGGGGCGTGGCGATAAGGATGTCGGGATTTTGCGAGAAAACCTCAGGTTTGAGTAGGGGAATCGTTCGCAGTTAAGAGTCACGAGCACGAGCGGAAAGAATTTACCAGCAAGGATACGAAGTTTCACGAAGTAACAGCGAATATCTTTTAGTCACCAAGGGCACATCCGAAAGCAAGATCATCTATGCCTCTCACTTTTTACAAAAAGCCGGCGATGGTGGCATACGTGACTTGCGGGGATCCGGATCTCACGACGACGCGGGACATTGTGCTGTCTGCGATCGAAGCCGGGGCGGATGTGATTGAACTGGGAGTACCGTTCAGCGATCCGGTGGCCGATGGTCCGGTGATTCAGCGGGCAAGCGAACGGGCGTTGAAGCACGGCACTTCGCTGGCGCAGGTGTTGACGCTGGCGGCGGAAGTGCGAGTGCAGGCGCAGTCGACGGGATTGATTATCTTTACCTATCTCAATCCTATTTTGCGGATGGGAATGGAGAAGTTCTGCAAGGTGGCGCGTGCTGCGGGTGTAGATGGCGTACTGGTGACCGATCTACCGGTCGAGGAAGCGGGGAGTTATTTGCGGGCCATGCGGGACAATGATCTTGCCCCGGTGTTTCTGGCGGCGCCGACCAGTCCGGATGCGAGGCTGAAAAAGATTGCGGATGCGTCGCGCGGCTTTATCTATGCGGTGTCGCGAACGGGAGTCACGGGACAGCGTCAGGAATTGGCGGACGATGCGCACAAACTGGTGAAGCGTTTGCGAAGTGTGACGAAGCTTCCGATCGCGTTGGGATTCGGGATCTCGAATGCGGAGCAGTTTGCGGAGGTAGGAGAGTTTGCGGACGCGGTCGTGGTCGGGAGTGCGATTGTTCAGACGGTTGAAGGGAATCGCGGACACGAGGCGGAGGCCGTCGGGGAGTTTGTGAGGAGGCTGACAGGTCTCGGGTCTCATCCGGCCGCATTGGCGCGGTGAGCGTCTTGCGGAACCGGGTAAAATCCCACCCTACGAAAACCGCGTGGGTGGGCAGTCTGCCCAAAGTGGCTGGGCATCACTTAGCGAGTCCTTATGGATATTGAAGATTGGCGAACGAAAATTGACGAGTTGGATCGCCGTCTCGTCGCGCTTTTGAGCGAGCGCGCGCAGGCGGCGGTGGAAATCGGAAAATTAAAACGCAATACATCGATGCCCATCTATGAACCCGATCGGGAGCGGATTGTGTTTGCCAATGTACAGGAAACGAATCCGGGGCCCCTGCACGGACGGGACCTGGTTCGAATTTACGAGCGAATTATTGATGTGATGAGGAATATCCAGAAAGAAGAGATTGTGACGAAGACGGAGCCGTCTGAGACGGAGACCGAGTTGGATTCGGAAGTTAACGACTGAATAGCTCTCGGCGTCAGCTCTCAGCTTCAGGTGAGCGGGCATGAGTGATAGCCGACAGGTGAAAGCTAAAGGCGACCCCTATGATTGTGGCGATGCAGGAAGGCGCGGATGAAGCGTTGATTCAGCAGGTCATCGAACACCTAGTGAAAATAGGATTCGAGGTACACCGCTCGACCGGGGCGCGAATGACCGTGCTGGGGGCGGTTGGCGCGGGAATTGATTTCGATATCCGCAACCTTGAACTGTTGCCAGGCGTGCAGGAAGTGCACCGAATCAGCTCTCCGTACAAACTCGCGGGGCGCAGCTTCCGTCCCGAAGGAACAATAGTGAAGCTGGCGAATGGAATTGGTGTTGGGGGGAACGAAATCATCGTGATGGCCGGCCCTTGCTCGGTGGAATCGCGCGATCAGATTTTTTCCACTGCGGAATCGGTGGCGAAAGCCGGGGCGAAGGTGTTGCGCGGCGGAGCCTTCAAGCCGAGAAGTTCTCCGTACTCCTTTCAGGGGCATGGGGAAGAGGCGCTGAAATTGCTGCGCGAGGCGGGGGACAAGTTCGGTTTGCTGGTGATCAGCGAAGTTATGGAGATATCGCAAATCCCACTCATGATTCCCTATGTCGACATCTTGCAGGTTGGCGCGCGCAATATGCAGAATTTCAACTTGCTACGCGAGTTGGGGAAGGTGCGCAAGGCTGTGTTATTGAAACGCGGGATCGCTGCGACGCTTGAAGAGTTGTTGCTCTCCGCGGAATACATCATGGCCGGTGGAAATTATGATGTGATTTTGTGCGAGCGCGGGATCCGGACCTTCGAGACGTACACGCGCAACACGATGGATATTTCGGCGATTCCCATCATCCATAAGCTGTCTCATTTGCCGATGACTGCTGATCCGTCACACGGGACCGGGCGGCGAGATAAAGTTGCACCGATGGCACGCGCCTCAGTGGCAGCGGGCACGGATGCGTTGCTGATCGAGGTGCATTGCAATCCGGATCAAGCGATGTCGGATGGGGCGCAGTCGCTATTTCCGGAGCAATTCAGCAAGCTCATGGATGAGTTGAGGATGATTGCGCCGGCCGTGGGACGGAAAATCGGGTAATTAAGAAAATGTGCAATTGGAAATTTGGTAATTCTGTGATTTAGATACCAGAGCGACGTCGTTCCCTCACTCAATTACAAAATTCTGCAGTCACTTAATTTGTCTATGCCAATTCGGCAGATCACGATCATCGGAACCGGGCTGATTGGCGGATCGTTAGCGCTCGCTTTGCGGAAACGAAAGTTTGCCGGCCGGATCGTGGGCTGCGATCGTGAAGCAACGCTTGAGAAGGCGCGGAACCGCGGAGCCATCGACGAGGGCATCTCCAACCCGGGCGATGCGGTGCGGGGCAGCCAAGTCGTGGTGCTGGCGACTCCTGTGCTCGGCATCATCGATCTGATCGAGCGCGTCGGCGTCGTTCTGCCGGCGAAAGCTTTGCTGACGGACGTTGGGAGCACGAAATCGGCCGTGGTGCAGCAGGCGCAGAAAGTGTTCGGAAAGTCCGCGGGAAAGCGTTTTTTGGCAGGGCACCCGATGGCGGGCAAAGAGTGGAGCGGTGTTGATTACGCAGACGCCGATTTGTTCGAAAAAGCAGTCTGGTTCTTCACTCCTCTGCCTGAGCAAAACCTGAATGAAGGACTAGTCGCAGAATTCACGGGGCTTGTTGACCTCATCGGAGCTCGCGCGGCAATGTTGCCAGCGGACGAGCACGATCGACTGTGCGCCTGGATCAGCCATGTACCGCAGATGATGTCGACCGCGCTGGCGGCGGCGTTGGTCGAAGAGTTTGGGGAGGAGGCTCCCCTGCTGCCTACCGGCGGCCGCGCGCTGCAAGAGATGACCAGGATTTCGGCGAGTCCATATTCGATGTGGCGGGACGTTGCGATCAGCAACCAGAAAAATCTGGCGGATGCGCTTTGGAAAGTGGAGCAGAGGCTGGCGCATATTCGGGAGAATCTGGCGACGCGGCAGTTGGCGGAGGAGTTTGAACAAGCGCACGCGCTGCGGAAGAGCGTTCCGAAGAAGAGCCTAGAGAACGGGCAACTTGGGCGCAAGGGGCGCAGCTAGTGGAATCCAGACGTTCCACAATTTCCCCGTTTTGGCAGGCTCAGCGGGAGTATGGCGCTGCATCGGCGATCAAACATCATCTTCATTTAGAATTTCTTCGCTATGAATAAAGTTGTGGCCAATGCGGAAGAAGCCATCCGCGACGTTTTTGACGGAGCGACCATCATGATTGGTGGCTTCGGGTTGTGCGGTATGCCCGAGAACCTGATCCGAGCACTGGCCCGAAAAGGAACGCGGAATCTGCACACCATCAGCAACAACGTAGGAATTGATGGTGTGGGGAATGGGCTGCTGCTGGCGGCTGGGCAGATCGTGCATCACATCGGGACTTATGTGGGCGAGAACAAATTGCTGGAAGAGATGGTGCTGAACGGGAAGATCAAGCTCGAACTGGTTCCACAGGGAACATTTTCGGAGCGCATTCGTGCCGGTGGCGCAGGCATTCCGGCGTTTTATACACCGACTGGCGTCGGTACGATTGTGGCGGACGGAAAAGAAACACGCGAGTTTGATGGCCGTCCCTATCTGATGGAGCGCGGACTTACTGCCGATTTTGCTTTTGTAAAGGCATGGAAGGGCGATCGCGAGGGCAACCTTATTTATCGAAAGACCGCCAGGAATTTCAATCCCATGATGGCTACGGCGGCAAAGGTCACGATCGCCGAGGTCGAGCATCTGGTGCAGACCGGCGAGCTAGATGGAGACGCGATCCATACTCCATCGATTTACGTAAAGCGTATCTTCCCGGGCGAACTCTATGAGCGGAGGATTGAGAGAAGGACGGTGCGGAAGGCGAGCTAGTCGTCAGTGCCGAGCACTCGCTACCGAGTAGTCATGGTGGGAAGATGGCTGCTTTGATGTTGAGAATCAATCATGAATAAAGTTGGCAAAGATGTTGATAAGCGCGAGCGAATCGTGAAGCGGATCGCGCAGGAGTTGCGCGACGGGTTTTATGTGAACCTCGGCATTGGTATGCCGACGCTGATCGCCAATTACGTGCCCGCCGGCATGGAGGTCACGCTGCAGTCGGAAAACGGGATGCTCGGGATCGGTCCGTATCCGGTAGAGGGAGCCGAGGATCCGGATTTGATCAACGCCGGGAAAGAGACCGTGAGCGAGATGCCTGGCACTTCGTATTTCTCGAGTGCAGATTCGTTTGGAATGATTCGCGGCGGACACATCGATTTAAGCGTGCTGGGAGCGATGGAAGTCGATGAGAGCGGCAGCATCGCGAACTGGATGATTCCGGGCAAGATGGTGAAGGGGATGGGCGGGGCGATGGATCTGGTTGCGGGAGCGCGGCGCGTGGTAGTGGCGATGGAGCACACGACAAGGGAAGGGGCTCCGAAGATATTGAAGAAGTGCACGCTGCCGCTAACGGGTGTCCGCGTAGTCGACACGATTGCGACCGAGATGGCGTACATTCGCGTGACGAAAGATGGGCTGATGCTGGAAGAGATCGCGCCGGGCCTGACTGCGGAGGATGTGCAGCGGGCTACTGAGGCGCGGTTGATTGTGAGTCCGGGGCTGAAGGTGATGGAGAGCTAGATATCACCCCGCTACAAGCCGGGCAGCCGAGCCAATTGTCCCACATGGATCACGGCGACTAAGGCAGTGCCAGATCCCTCTCCTTCGGTGTCGGCAGTTTCTCTTCTGTGGTCAGTTGCTCAATCTGCGCAATACGATCCTTCAAGTTCTTCTCTGCTTCGCTCTGAGTGTGGGTCATCTGCTGCCCTAAAATCACGTACATGTTGAGGAGTCGGACTGCGCCCTGAGGCGAATAGCCAGCCTCAGCGGCTAGCTTCACCCCGTAACGATCCGCAGCGAATTCACGATCATGTCCGTAGCCGGGCAGGAATGGTTCAAACTTCAGCTGATCTGCCGTTGAAGGCGAAAGGTGCTGCTTCGACAACTCCTCGATGAGCCGATCGCGGCATTGATTCAGGTCGACATGTTCCATCTCGTGGCCGAGAACAATGGCGAGCTGATCTTCGGTGTCCATCATGGCGACTACGCCAGCGCCGATGAAGAGTTCACCTCCGGGAAGCGCGAAGGCGCTCTTGAATCCGGGATCGGAATCGAAATGAATGTGGTAGGGGAGCTTGCGTTTCGTGTGCGCCGCCAGAAGATTGGTCACCTTCTGCAAGTACTCGTCAATCTTCTTAGTTTGCGGCGTGGGCTCGAGGCCTTCTGCTTCTGCAAATTTCGCGGCGAGAAGACCGCCGATGCGAACTTCATCTGCATCGGTGAGGACGGCTTGCGTGGAAGGAGTCTGGCTGTGCGTCACCAGGCAAACGAAGAACACCACAGACATCAGTATCGAGATGCGAGTACCCATATCTGTTGATGGACGGCCAGCGAACTACTTTGTTACGAAGGTTTTGAACGGAGTGGGATGTGGCGGTTTTGTATGGGGCTGGATCGCATCTTTGCCAGGCTGGGGATCGGGCTGAAGCTCGAAGCTGTACCCCACTCTACGAAATTCGGGCGGAATGGGGCAGCCACTTTGTTCGTTTATCGTCGAACTGACTTCCTTGTTTCATTAAGCTGCTGAGATCCGGCGGATCAGGTCTTCTTGTTCTTGCTTGCTTTCGGCGCCAATAGTGAATGCGTCGAGGATCCCGAGCGATAGAGCGAATTTGATCGCTTCGTCCTGCCGCGTGCGAAGCGCTCCTTGACCGAGAATCTTCATTCCGACGACGGCCTTTCCGGCCGCTTTCATTTCTTTCAAAACACTCACTACTGTCGCAGGGTCGGCATCCATTTCTGCGCCGATTGGGTTGATGCGGGCCAGATCGAGTTCCACCCATGGCGATTTTGCTGCCGCGCGCAGGGCGCCGATGGTGTGGCAGGAGCAACCATGTGTGCGGATGATTCCCTTCTGTTTGGCGTCGGAGAGAACGTCCATGACGCCACGGTAGCGATCGGTCCAATCCGCTTCGGTCACACAGTGAATTAGACAGACGTCGATGTAATCCGTGCCCAGTTCGCGACGAAAGCGGTCGAGATCGGCGCGTGCGCTGGCTGCATCGCGGGAAAACGTCTTCGTGAGCACGGTGACTTTGTCGCGGGGAACATGTTTGAGGGCTTCCGCGACGTGAGGATGGCTGCCATAGGAGTCAGCAGCGTCGAAGAAGCGAAGTCCATGGTCGTATCCATTGCGCAGGAGATCGGCGAGTCCCTGAACTCCGAGAGCGGTCTGATGCGAATGATGTCCCGAGCCGACGGTGCCAGTTCCCATTGCCAGGCGGCTGGTTTGAATTCCGGTATGGCCTAGAGTGACGATGTCCGAAGCGGCGAACCTCTTGGAAAGCGTCTGCTCGGCTATGGCGTTGAGAATAGACTTGGACGAGAGCCAGGCTATCCCGGCGGCGGTTGCGGTGCGGACAAGGAATTCGCGGCGGTGCATTGCGTCCTCCGGCAAGGTCGGGCTTCCTAGAAGGCTACACCAATCCGGCGGAGCCAGGAAAGGGATGAGGCCTCGGGCTGCAGATGATTGGCAGCTTCGCTCGCTGGCGGCATGACAGGTGAATGGGGTCAAACAGCGTTAAGGAGCAACCAGTGAGTGTTCCAGGTCGTCTAACGTTCTCCTAATGGGAAAACCTACGTATATCCAAGGCGAAATTCTTCCGCCGCAGAAGCCTGGCTCAATTGCGGTCAGCGAGCCAGCGTCGGACGAACAACTCAATCTGATTGCGACCTGGCTGGATGACCGCTTCGTAATTCCTGGAACACGAATCCGCTTCGGGCTTGATGCGCTGATCGGATTAATCCCCGGCATTGGGGATGCTCTTGCCGCCTTAGCCTCTCTCTTCATCGTGGTGTCTGCGTGGCGACGCGGAGCCGCGCGCATCACCGTGCTTCGCATGATGGTGAACCTCGCGATTGAAGACACGCTCGGAGCGATCCCGATCATCGGCGATCTTGCGCACATCGCATGGAAGGCCAACCGCCGTAATTACAATCTCCTGATCCGTGACCAGCAGTCGCTTAAGCAGCACACCTGGCGAGACTGGTTGTTCGTCATCGGCGTATCGCTGATAATGTGCCTGCTGTTTCTCGCACCGTTCGTGTTGCTGTTGTATCTCTTCAAAACTCAACGTCCGCTTCATTGAGAGCATTTCATAGGAGGAATTCATGCGCTGGACACCCGGTGGACGTAGTGACGATATCGAGGATGATCGAGGCCAAAGCGGCGGTGGAGGCTTTGGAGGAATTCACGTCGGAATCGGCGGCTTCCTTCTCCTGTTGGTGCTGAGTCTTGTTTTCCATCGAAATTTCCTGGCGCTGGCTGGATTCGGCGGCGCCAGCAGTCCCCGCCAAACCACCCAGCGCGATCCCGCTCTCGATCAGAAGGAAGAGCCGCTGGTGCAATTCGTCTCATTCGTCCTCGATGACGCGCAGAAAACCTGGACACAGATTTTGTCGCAGGAAGGTGCTCGATACCGCCACGCCAAACTGGCCCTTTTTCGCAACCGCATCAACTCAGCTTGCGGAATGGCGCAATCGGCGAGTGGTCCGTTTTATTGTCCGGAGGATGAAAAAGTCTATATCGATCTCGCGTTTTATGACGAACTGAAAGAGAGATTTGGCGCTCCAGGCGAATTCGCGCAAGCCTATGTGCTGGCGCACGAACTGGGGCATCACGTGCAGAAAATCATCGGAGTCGAAGAAAAAGTTCAACAGGCGCGACAGCAAAATCCCCGGGAAGCGAACCAGCTTTCCGAAAGGCTCGAATTGCAAGCCGACTGCTTTGCGGGCATCTGGGGACACTCCACTGATCAACGGAAGCTTCTGGATCCGGGGGAAGTTCGCGAAGGGACTGAACGCCGCCGCGGCTGTGGGAGATGATCGGCTGCAACGCATGGCGGGGCGAACCGTGAATCCTGAAACTTTTACTCACGGCAGCTCCCAGCAACGAATGGACTGGTTCCAAAAAGGCTTCAGCTCCGGCGACATGAAGGATTGCAACACCTTCGGTCAGTGACGCACTACGTTCGAACCAGTGCTCAAACGTCGAGATAAACCAGCGAGGTCTACTCGCGGCCAACTCCGAGCGCGTCCGCAACGCGATTGATGTAGTTGAACCACGACGCGATCAATGTGATCTGCAGAATTCCCCGATCATCAAAGCCCGCATTCCGCAGTCCTTCAATATCATCCTTCCATACCTTGGTAGCATCCTTCGTCAATTTGACGACGTAGTCGAGCATGACGCGCTCCTGCGGTGTGATCGGAGCCGTCGTGTAGTCAGCCTCCAGTGCCTCTACGAGGCCTTTATCAAGCGTCACCCTACGCAGAAACTCTGCGTGCGATTCGATTCAATACACGCACCGGTTAGTCACCGAGACCATGGTCGCGATCATCTCGTGCTGTCGCCTCTCGAGCGGCAACTCTGGCGACATCAAAGCGCCGAAGGTACTGAATGCATGAGTAGAGCGCATCAGGAATTAGAGTGTGCGATCCAACAATGGAAGATGCTCCGGAAGCGATCCGGATGAACCGGCAAGGCGTACTCTTTCGGATAGAACGACTTTTCACCCTCGATTGCACGCCGTAGTTTCTCGTCAGCTTCCGAAAGTGAAACGGTTTGAATCCACGTCATCGAATTTCCTCCAGGTTGAGGGCAGTAGCGATCCTTGGAAAAATACACGTACTCTCGCCCACGTCCCCATAGCATATTGGTACTAGACGCGAGCCTCCGGGAGCAGGCCCACCATACGGCACTCTATCTTCACTCGAATGCCGTTCTATACTTTCGCACGGAAACTATCGATGCCAGAAAAAGCCTTCGGACTCACCGTAAATCAAGTCATGGCCTACGCAGCCGTCGCAAACGCGGCGCTGGTGGTCGTTCTCGCGGCGGTCAACATTTACTACGCGTGGCATTCCAAGCGCCAGGCGGACGCCAGCCGTGCGCAAGTAGACGCCTCAAATCGCCAGGCGGAAATCGCCGCCGAAACACTTTCTCTATTGCGCAAGCAATTGGAACAGGAGCGAACGTCCGATGTGCGTTCGGTGGCGCTGCAACTGCGCGTCGCGCTGCATACGATCGAAGACTGGCTTGAAAGAATCGGCTCCGACACCTTTCCTCATCTACCAGACGAGATCAAGATTTTCTCAGCGGACTTCAGCCTCGCGACGCAACGTGCGAACGGCATCGACCACATCGTCGCGGAGAACATGGGCGCCGCCCTTCTCTATGCGGGAGAGGCAGAAACCAACCTCAATGTCCTTCGCGCCCGTAACCCGGGGCAACCGGGCTGGCAGGATATTCAAGGGAAAGCCGCTAAGAACCTTAATAACGCCAAATACAAGTTGAATGTCGCGCGTACCAGGTGGGACTCAATGTCCAACTCCGCCGTGGTGGGGTAGAGCCTTTCGACCCTAAGACCGTACATTCCGGCATAGCACAAATCCTTGACCGGCAAGGCTCTGGACGAGATAATTGCGGTCGGCGCAAGCCCTTGTTTCCTGAAGCACTGTCCCTAACTCCTGTTCTCCCCAGGCACAGAATCGTAATCGGGGCGAGATCCTCAAACATTCAGGCCAGGCGAGCTTCCCCAAATTTGCGGCAATTCGAGAAGGATTCTCTATGAGCGAAGAAGTCGGCAAGCGGATGGGCGATTACGAAATTCTCAGTGAACTGGGTAGCGGGGGTATGGGACGAGTCTACAAGGTCCGAAATGTCCTGTCCGACCGTATCGAAGCCATGAAGGTGTTGCTGCCCGATGTTGCCACACGGCAGGAGCTGGCAGCCCGCTTCCAGCGCGAAATCAAGCTCCTGGCCAGTCTGAATCATCCAAATATCGCCGCCCTTCGAACAGCTCTCACCATCGACAACCAGCTCGTGATGATCATGGAGTACGTCGAAGGCACGACGCTGGCCGACCGTCTGGGCTCAGGACCCATCGCCGTCTCCGACACGCTGAACTACATCGATCAGGTCTTGAATGCCCTGAGCTATGCGCACGGGCAGCACGTAATTCATCGCGATATCAAGCCCGCCAACATCATCCTGACGCCTCAGGGCCTAATTAAAGTGATGGATTTTGGCATTGCCCGTTCTGGCGAGGACCGATCTCTTACCATGACCGGAACCACGCTGGGCTCGTTGAGCTACATGTCCCCCGAGCAAGTGAAGGGCGAAACGACGGATGCGCGGTCAGATCTATATTCGGTTGGAATTTCCACGTACGAATTAGTAACGGGACAACGACCATTCCAGGCGCACAGCGACTACTCCATCATGGCCGCGCATGTGAAGGAGGTTCCGAGACCGCCGATCGAACTGCATCAGGGATTTCCGCCGGCTCTGAACGAAATCATCTTGATGGCGATTTCTAAGGACCCGGCTCAGCGATTCCAGACTGCTGAGGCCTTCCGCAACGCGTTGCGCAACGTTCACGTCGACCCCGAAACCGAAGCCACGCTATCGATGCCACGAATGGCGGCAGTTTCTCCAGATTCCGCGACCGCGACTTTGAATGTGCCGACGCCATTGCCGGTCAGCCAACCAACGCCAACACCCCAGGTAGCGGCTGCAACGCGAGTCCCTCCGTTGCCGCCCGTGACGCCGATCGTGCCGATGCCTCCTCCCAACCCGAGCAGCCATCGGGGGCTGTACATGACGCTAGGAGCGTTGATCGTTTTGGCCGGATTGGTAGTGGCCGGGATTTACGTGCCTCGCATGAGCAAGACCCAGGCCACGACTTCACCGGCGAAACAGGATTCGACCGAGCCGCAGCCCGAACCGGCTACTCCCCCGGACACAACGTCCCAGACTCCTTCTGCCGCGACCTCAACGGATTCGACAGGCTCCGCAGCGCTGCCTCAGCCCACAGCTCCGACTTCGCAGGGCGCATCGGGGGAGGAGAATGCCAGCGTTCCACCGCCTGCTCCGCGGCCAATCCAACCTCATGCGGTGCCAGCCAAGAAAAATCCCGTGCCGGGAGTTGATCCCGGTGCAATGGTCAACGCAGCCATGCGGGAAGCGGAAAGCGCGGTTAAAGCCGGCATGGCGACAGGTTCCGCCGCTACATCCATGGCGGGTAAGAACGCTGGAGCTCCCGGTACTGCGTCTTTGAGCAATGCCGCCGAGCTGGAAGAAGTCGAGGATCAGGAGCAACAAATTTCCTCTCGCGCCGGCGCCGTCAATAGCAGCCTCGATCAGTTACAGCAACAGCAGACCAGCGCGGGCTACGGTCTTCGCGGGGATATCGTTGCGAAGCAGGCGGACATGAAAGCAAATCTTTCCAAGGCGGAAGCTGCGCTCCAGCAGAAAGACGCCGCAAAAGCCAAGAAGTATATGGGCCTAGCGCAGGGCGATCTTGAAGCGCTCGAGCACTTCCTGGGACGGTAAGCAGCGAATACGGAGAGGATGCGTTCTGGCTCACTCGTCCTCCCTAATTTCACATAGTTTCCCCGTCCGCCCTCATTGCTCGCGCACCCGGTTCCATTAGTAACCCGGTCGTACACTCCCTTTCGGTAACCCTTGGTAACCATGCGGTTCGTGACGTCCAGACGTACAATTGGCCTTGTCCGGCAGGTCCATCCGCCAATTTGTGAGATGACCTCCGAGGCATGTACCCGACGAGCAATCCAACGCAATCGGGTTCTAGGTCAAGACCAGGCTCTGGAGTTCGCGCTCTTATGGCATTGTTCGGCTTCAACAAGCAAAAGGTTCTCGCCAGTGCGGAGAAGTATGTCCAGCAGGGCAAGCTGCAGAATGCCATCTCCGAATACGAGAAGATCCTCAAGAATGACGCCAAGGATCTGACCGTCACCAATACAGTTGGCGATCTATACTCGCGGCTCGGCGAAACCGAGAAGGCCACCGTGTGCTTCAAGACCGTTGGCGATGCTTATGCCAGCCAGGGTTTCACGGTCAAAGCCATCGCGATGTACAAGAAGATCTGCAAGCTTGCGCCCTCGCTTGAAAGCTTGCTGAAGCTGGCCGAACTCTACACCCAGCAAGGTCTTTTTAACGATGCCCGCGCTCAGTATCTTCAAGTCGCGGAAGAATTTCTGAAATCTGGCGAGCTTGAGAACGCCATTCGCATCTTCCAGAAGATTCTGGAGATGGATCCCGAAAACAGCCCCATGCGGGTCCGTCTCGCGGAAGTTTATGTACGCCTGGGAAAGAAGAATGAAGCCTGGCAAATATTCTCAGCTGCTGCGGAAAGCCTGCGCGCCAAGGGAGCGTTAGGCCCCGCCGAAGAAGTTCTGCAACGCATGTTGACTCTCGATCCGGGCAACACATATGCGCTGCTCATGCAGGGAAAGAATATGGTCGAGTCCGGCGATGCCGCCGGAGCTGTGACTGTCCTGCAAAAGGTCGCTGATATCGATTCGAATCCGGATGGCTTGCGCGACCTTCTCAAGGCTTACCTGTTGACCGGGCAGCTTTCCGAAGCCGGAACCATCGCCAACAAGTTGCTGTCCGTTCACAATGATCTTGCGGCGATTGCCAGCTTTTCCGACGCACTCATGCAGGCTGGCCAATACGAAAATGCGCTGCAGGTTTTCGATCAGCACGCCGAGCGGCTGCTGGCGGAGAATTCCAGCAAGGTTCTCGATAGCCTGCATACGATCATCGGCCACGTTCGCGACAATCCAGACTCGCTGCAAAAGCTTCTCGACCTGTTTCACAAGGCCGGAGAGACGACCCACGTCAGCGAGGTGATGGAACTTCTGGCTCACGCCAGCGTTCAATCCGGAGACCTGGCGCGCTCTCGCGATCTTTACCAGAAACTGGCCCAGCTTGAGCCGCAGAACGCCCTGCATATGCAGAATTACCAGCAGGTCGTCAGCCAGCTTGGCGGCACCTCTGGAAGTAAGCTCATCACGCCGGAAGAAGCAGTGGTACTCCTCGACGATCTTGAGGCGACCGCGCCTTCGGTTCACCAGCATTATTCCGATGAAGTTGCTCTTTCGATTCGCTCGGCTCTGACCGACGCCGAGCTCTTCATCTCTTACAACATGCCAGCCAAGGCGCTTGGCCCGCTCACCGGAGCTTTACCACTGGCTCCGAGCGATCTGCGAATCAACCAGCGCCTTGCTGCTTTGCACACTCGCGCCGGGCGATTTGCAGAAGCCGCCCTTTGCTGCCGAACGTTGCAGCGAGTTTATTCCGAAGCGGAATATCCGGAAGAAGCGACGCGCTATGGTGAGTTAGCTGAGCGCTACGAAGAACGATCTTCGACCTCGACAGCCGTCGCTCCGACAGAGGATGCTCCTATCGTGATCCAGGCGGCTGCACCGGTCGTTGCAGAAGCCGAAATTGCAGAGCCAGAAGCCTCAATTCCAGAATTCACGATCGATGCATCTCCTGAGGAAGCTCCTGTCGTCGAAAGCGAATCGAATCAGGAAGTCGAGGCGCAACCGTCATGGCTTGCGGCTCAAGAGCCGACCGCCGAACCTGAGTTCGTAGTGGTCGATGAATCGGCTGACACGATCGAGCCTGTTCCAGTTGAGGCTTCGTCCGACACCGAAGAAATCGATCTGTCGTCGGAGTGGGATGGCGACATCGCCGTCGAGGAGGGGCATCCTCGGAGGAAGCTCCTGAGATCGCGCCTGTCGCGGTACCAGAGTCCGAACCGGTCGAGGTGAGCAAGACCGACGAGACAATCGAAGAAATACGCTTCTATCTCGATCACAGCATGGCCGCCCAGGCGATGGCTGCTTTGGCCAAGCTTCAGACGCAGGCCCCGCACCACGCGAGGCTAGCGGAACTCCGCGCTGAAGTGGAAGCCGCCACACTTGCCGCTGCCGAGGAAGAAGCAGCTACTGTGGAGCCCGTCGTCGAAGAGCTGTCCGCAGACGACATTCCTTCGATCGAAGTTGTTGAAGAAACTCCTGCCGCGATCGAAGAGACCTTGGGCGTTGAGCCCGACCCTGTAGCGGTACAGGAAACTCCCGTCGTCGAAGCTTCGGTCGAGCCCGAGCCTGCCCCGGCACTTCCGGAGCCGGTTGCACAGGTTGAACCCGTAAAGGTCCAGGCGGTACGCGTTACAGCACCGCCGCCAGTTTCCGCGGCCGCAGTCGAGCACGAGCCAGATGCGGGCGCTCTCAAAGATTTCGTCACCGATCTCGAGTCCTCATTGGGTGACAGTTTCCTGCCCGGAACCGTCGCCCAACCTGCCCAGCCGGAGCCTGCGCGCCCATTTGCGTCGCAGCTCGAGCCAGCGGTCGCGGAAACGAAGCCCGCTGCAGTTCTGGGTGAATTCGTTGCCGACATCGAGGCCTCCCTCGGCGAAGATTTCCTGAAAGCAGCTCCCGTCCCGGAGCCCGAACTGCCGGCTCCGGCCGCTAAAGCTGCTGAGAAGCCACCAGTTCCGGTCGAGGCTCCGAAAGTTGCGCCACCTCTGGCTGCCAGTGCCGCCGCATCTGCATCGCCCGCGCACCAAGTGGCTTCGCACGTGCCGCAGTTCACTCCTGCGCCGCCTGTGGCCGCGATTGTCGCTCCACCAGTTCCATCAGCTTCGGTAGCGTGGACTGCACCGGTGGTCAGCGTGCCTCAGCCGCCGCCGATCGCTGCCATGCCCGCTCACCCCAGTTCCGCCGCCAGGAGTTCTCCATTTGGCGAAGACACGGGGGTTGATCTCGCTGCGATGTTTGGTGAGTTGAAGCAGGATCTCGAAGCCGACGTCGCGTCCGCCGATGAAGACCCTGAGACGCACTACAATCTCGGAATCGCCTTCCGCGAAATGGGCTTGCTCGACGAAGCGATCGGCGAGCTACAGAAAGCTTGCCAGTCGTTCGACCGCGGACATGCGTTCCCGCAGATTATGCAGACCTACACCTGGCTCGCGCAGTGTTTCCTCGAGAAGGGTGTTCCTGAAGCCGCGGTTCGCTGGTACGAACGAGCGCTCGGCGTCAATGGTATTGACGGCGAAACCCGCGTTGCTCTTAACTACGAACTCGCTTCGGCCTACGAAAGCTCCGGAGACAAGCGCGAGGCACTCAAGCATTTCATGGACGTCTACGGCAGCAACATCGATTACCGGGACGTCGCCGAGCGCATAAAGGCTCTGAAGTCGTAGAATAGCCGGATGGCTCGTCCGCCAAATTGCGCTGCAGCGTCGCCGGCAGCGCTCCGCCGACCTTTATCTCGCATCCATCCTGGGGCCGGAACTCTCGGGGTCGCATCAAATGATTGATCCCAACCCGCTCTTTGGCGCTTCGTCGAAGCCGCCAGAGGACGCATCCCAGACCGACAAGAGGAGCGCCGTCCTAGATTCCCCAAATGCGGTAGAAGTTTGGCTGCATCGTACCTCGGTATTTCTGTTTGTTCTTATCAGCGCAGTCGCCGGTGTTTTGCTGATCATTCTGCCCTGGACTCCGGAGTGGACAGACAATTACCTTTTGCTCTCGTTTCCTTCTCTCCGGTCCATTATTGCTAACGGGTTTTTCCGTGGCATCTGCAGCGGCTTGGGCCTGCTCGACATATGGATCGGTTTCTGGGAGGCTCTGCACTATCACGAACAACACTAGCGTGAGAGACTTCCATTCCGTATGCAGGCGGGTGGTCGTCGAGACTGGTTGACTTCCGCGGTGTAAGCCGGGCAGGGACCAAGTCTATCTGGTTTCGCCCGCGTTTCCTTCAAGTCAATAGACACCCTGATCGAGCAATACAGCAAACGCTCCTGCAGCCATTCGCTACTAAGGACCTGATTCATAAATGACTGAACATCTCAAATCCGCCCCCGTCGCCTACGAAAACGAAGCCTTTCTTAATAGCCCTGACGGCCGCATTCTTCGCATGCTTGCGGAGTATCAAGAGCCTTTGGCGCGCTTCCGGCGTGAGCAGATCCAGGACACCGTCGTCTTCTTCGGCTCAGCACGCTTTCAGGGAAGCACCGATGCCGCAAAGTATCTCGCGACTGTCGAACAGAACAACGTCGCCTCGCCGCCCGAGCAACTCGAGAAAGATCTCAAACGGGCTCGCGCTGGGGTCGATATGGCGCGTTATTACGAGGACGCCCGGCAACTCGCTCATATGCTCACGAAATGGTCGATTCAGATTCCGGCCCGCCGTCATCGTTTCGTGGTGACCACTGGCGGAGGCCCGGGCATTATGGAGGCCGCCAATCTCGGCGCTCATGAAGCGGGCGGGAAGAGCATCGGCCTCAATATTCAACTCCCGTTTGAGCAGTATCCGAACCAGTTCATCACGCCGTCATTGAACTTCCAGTTTCACTACTTCTTCATGCGAAAGTTCTGGTTCGCCTACCTTGCCAAAGGACTGGTCATCTTTCCCGGAGGGTTCGGCACAATGGATGAGTTGTTCGAGATTCTGACTCTCGCCCAGACCGATAAGTTGGCAAAGAAAATAATGGTCGTCATCTATGGCAGCGAGTACTGGCATCGCGTCCTGAATTTTCAGGCATTCGTCGATGCGGGGACCGTCTCGCCCGAGGATGTCAGTCTCTTCAAATTTGCGGACCATCCGGAAGAAGCATTCGAATTTCTGCGCGAAGGGTTGACGAAGCACCATCTTGGCGGCGCTCCCAAAAATCAGGGAGAAGTCTTACCTGAAATCGCAAAGACGCGTCCGTAGCCGCCCACAGGGCGTGGAGAGCACCAAAGATCCAAGATGAGCGCTGAAAGCTGAGAATTGAGAGGCAATGGCTGAAGGCTGTCTTCTTTACTACATCACCGATCGCAAGGCATTTGTAGGAAATGAAAACGCTCGCCGCGAACGTCTGCTGGCAAAGATCCGGGAAGCAGTCCTCGCTGACATCGATTACATCCAGCTTCGCGAAAAGGACTTGTCGACTCGAGAGCTGGAATATTTCTCTCGCGACGTAGTAAGAGCCATCGCCGAAGTCAAATCTACAGAAAGCAGGCCTCGCACCAAACTCTTCATCAACTCCCGCGCGGATGTGGCCCTTGCGGTCGAAGCTGATGGAGTTCATCTCCGCTCCGATGATGTTTCCGCGAAAGAAGTGAAAGCAATGTGGCACAAGTGGGCGGCGGGCACTTCTGCCCCGCGCTCGCGAGAATCTCCACTTATCGGGGTCTCATGCCACTCGCCAGAAGAAGTAGCGTGGGCCCAAGAGGCCGGAGCCACGTTCGCCGTGTTCGCGCCGGTGTTTGAGAAAAAAGATCTTCCCGCGACTGCTCCCAAGGGCCTGGCCTCATTACGGAAAGCAACCGAAGTCCAAATTCCAGTGCTCGCTCTTGGCGGGATTACCGTCGCTAACGCCCAGTCCTGTCTTGAAGCAGGGGCCGCGGGCATTGCCGCCATACGGCTGTTTCAGGAGAATGATATTTCTGAAGTCGTTCACCATCTTCGGCGGGGCGTTCGGACGAACTAGAAACTCCTCTCCTCTCAATCTCCACCCCTAAGCGACGTCCGGTTCGCGCTGCTAAAATCGAAGCGCGGACGCGAATTCGGGTTCTTCATGACGCTAACCCCAGCACAGCCGGAAACCATACAGCGCGCTCTTCAACCATCGCTGGTTGCCATTCCGGAAGGCTGGTTTCTCATGGGATCCGACGCAGGACAGGACTGCGAGCGCCCAATCCATCGAGTATGGATCGACGCTTTCTACCTCGCCTCCACCCAAGTAACCAACGTTGAATACAGCTGTTTTC
This sequence comes from uncultured Acidobacteriota bacterium, assembly GCA_963712365.1. GTDB lineage: Bacteria > Acidobacteriota > Terriglobia > Terriglobales > Acidobacteriaceae > Sulfotelmatobacter. The sequence continues at coordinate 717,179 of CAVQHO010000010.1, read as the reverse complement.
TGCGTGCCACCAATAATCCGGCACCCCCGTTTTGGCAAGATCCACACTTCAACCATCCCGAACAACCGGTCGCTGGTGTGTCCTGGCGCGAGGCGAGCTGCTATTGCGATTGGCTTCGTTCGCAGAGCGGACGCGGATATCGTTTGCCCACTGAAGCAGAATGGGAGATCGCCGCTCGCGGCGGCCTCGAGCAGAAACAATTTTCCTGGGGAGACGATCCGCCTCATTTATTGCCGGATTACGCGCTGCGCTGGCAAACCGGCCCGGAGCAGGTCGCTCATTATGCTTCGAACGCTTTCGGGTTGTATGACATCGGCGACAACCTTCACGAATGGTGCAGCGACTGGTACGACCCGAGATTACTATGCAGTGTCGCCTGACCGGAATCCACAGGGTCCTGAGCAAAGTGCGATGAAGCCTGCGCGCAAATCTTCCCGCGGAGGATCCTGGCGTCATCACATCAAGGTGAGTCGATGTTCCGCCCGGTCGAGCATTCCACCGAATTTCCAATATGCCGACTATGGCTTCCGCGTGGCCTGTGATAATGATCGAGCGAAACCTGACGGTGGAATTGAGTAATTGTGTAATTTAGTGATTGCGGCCTGGCAATAGGTACCTCGGTTTTTAATCACACAATCAGCAAATTCCCAGTCCGAATCTTTTATGTTCCGAAATGACCTTCTGAAAGACAAGCGCATCCTCATCACCGGAGGAGGCACCGGCCTCGGCAAGGGCATGGCCCAGCGCTTCCTAGAACTGGGCGCAAGCATCCACATCTGCGGACGCCGCGAGGAAGTCCTCGAACGCACCGCCGCCGAACTTACGCCGAAAGGGCTCATCCATGCCATCCCATGCGACGTGCGTAATCTAGACGCAGTGGAAGCCATGATTGATGCCATTTGGAGCGAGGGCCCGATCGACATCTTGGTCAACAACGCCGCAGGAAACTTCATTGCGCGAACTGAGGAGCTCTCACCCCGTGCCTGGGAATCGGTGATCAACATCGTTCTGATGGGCACTCTTCACTGCACGATGGCGTGCGGATGTCGCTGGCTTGCATCTTCTTATCCGGGTACGGTGCTGAGCATCTCCGCGACCTACGCGCCGGTGGGCTCAGCATATGTCGTACCGTCCGCCGTTTCAAAAGCCGGCGTCGAGGCGCTTACTCGCAGCCTTGCGGTTGAATGGGGGAATCGCGGAATTCGAATGAACGCTATCGCTCCCGGCCCCATCCCCACGCAGGGAGCTTTCTCGCGTGTGTTGCCTCGCCCGGAACTCGAAGCGCTTGCGCTCGACCGCAATCCGCTTCATCGCTTTGGTACCGTCGAAGAGTTCGCCAATCTCGCGGCATTTCTAGTGAGTGATGAATCGGGCTATATCAACGGGGAAGTCATTCGTATGGATGGCGGGGAATTTCTTCAAGGCGCAGGTGAATTCAGCAATCTAGGGAAGGCGCTAACTAACGAGGACTGGGAATCCCTAAAGCCCCGTAAACGAGAGAAGGCATGATGACCAGAATGAAATCTCAGACATGCTAGAAGACTAAAGGGGAGAGCTAGCGCCGGAAACTAGTGCCCATTCTTTCCGGGCATCACAATCGCCTTCAACAAAACATTCACCAAGCTCAGCACAATCGCTCCCAAAAAAGCAGCCAAAAATCCGTGAACCTCAAATCCTGGAACGACTGCCGACGCCAGCTCCAGCATCAACGCGTTGATTACCAGCCAGAACAGCCCTAAGGTGAGGAGGGTCAGTGGCAGCGTGATCATTTTCAAAACGAAACCGATCGTCGCATTGATAAAGCCAATTGCGAGGGCCGCAACTAGGGCCGCCATTGCCCCATTCACGTGGACGCCCGGCACAATCTGCGCCACTAGCCACACGGCCACTGCGCTCAGCACCCAGTTCAAAATCAAACGCATATCAAGCCCCTCAACAAACGAATATAGGCGTACGGCCTGATCTTGTCATTTCGAGATCCGCCCCGGACCACATACCACGTTCGCGCACAGTTGTCCCCGGGTCACGCCGCAAAAAATTGACGCGCTTTGTCCTCGCATGACACCGCATACGATAGACTACGAAATTCAATTGCAAGGAGGATTTCAATCATGCCCGATCCCGCACTCAGCGGATCTGAATTCAAAAAGCAACTGCGCGCCGGACAGCCCAAGATGGGCCTCTTCTTGAACGCGCACAGTCCGACTGTCGCCGAACAACTCGCGCACAGTGGATACGATTGGCTGCTTGTCGATACCCAGCACGGCCCGATGGGCTACGAAAAGCTCTCAGCTATGCTCAGCGGAATCTCCAATGGTGGCGCGAAATCTCTCGTGCGAGTTGGCGGGTACGACGACCGACCCGGAACACAGCAGGCTCTTGACATGGGTGCCGACGGCGTTCTCGTTCCCTATATTAATACTGCTGCGGAAGCGCGCGAGGCCGTCAGTTGTATGAAATACCCGACAATCGGGACGCGTTCTGTCTATTTTCCGCAGCGCAGCATGAACAAGGCTGGGCTACTCGGCTACGCCGGCAACTGGAATAACGAAGGCATAGTTGCCCTGCAAGTGGAGACGGCTTCCTGTATCGAGAACATTGCCGAGATCGCCGCCGTTCCCGGCGTTGACATTCTCTTCCTTGGCCAGAATGACCTGTGTATGTCGATGGGCTTGTACAACAAGTACGAGTTTCCGCACATGTACACTTCTCCCGAACTCGATGCAGCTACAAAGAGCCTGGTCGAGCATGCTCGCAAGAACAACGTCATCCTCGGCTTGTTCCTGTTCGGTACATCGCGCGTCGGAGAATTTCTGGACAAGGGATTCACCTTCATCAGCATCGGCAACGATCTCCACCATGTGCTCACGCAAGCCGGAGCCTACGTCGCCGACATGGAGAACATCGCCAAAGATAAAGGCAAGACCTGGAAGCGCCGCAGCACCGCACTGTTCTAGAGCGAACTTGAGGAATACCCCACCTTTCATGGTAGAGCGGAAGGTGGGATGTTGATCATTTTTCCTTAGTGAGCTTTCGTGTCCTTTGTGGTGAAGGTCCTCCAGCGTAGCTTCTCAAAACTCTCATGAATTAAAATCACAATTGAACCCCACGTGATTCTCAGCGACATCGAAACTCGGGTCCTCGGCTCGCTCATCGAGAAAGACATCACCACTCCAGACTATTACCCTCTCTCGCTAAACGCGCTGGTCAATGCCTGTAATCAGAAGAACAATCGCGAGCCAGTGATGACGCTCGACGAGAGCTACGTCCGCGAAGCGCTCGCCGGTTTGCAGGAGAAGCGTCTTGCAGGGCCAGCCGGCGGCGCTGACAGTCGTGTCACCAAGTTCGAGCATCGCCTGCAAGAGGTATACAACTTCGATCGTCGTGAAATTGCGATTTTGTGCGTGCTGCTTCTTCGCGGACCGCAAACGCCCGGAGAGCTACGCGGCCGCACCGATCGCATGTATCACTTCGACGCGCTCGACGACGTCGTTTCCACTCTCGATCGACTGGCTCAACGGGAACCCCCTCTGGTCAGCATCCTTCCGCGCCAGCCGGGGACAAAGGAAGCCCGCTACACGCACTTGTTTTCGGGAGACGTTCCAGAGCAATCGTACGTGTCGCGTGCAGCACCCGCTTCCCCGACTGGCGCCTCGGGCCCGCTTGCCGAACGTGTCACAGCGCTCGAGTCTGAGGTTTCTGATCTGCGTGCCGAAGTCGCCGAATTTCAACAACAACTTGCCAGCTTTCGCAAACAATTCGAATGACAGGCCCTATCGTTATCGAGGATTACAACCCACTTTGGCCCCAGCAGTTTGAAAAAATTCGGGCACGGATTGCGCCTTCTCTGGGCGAACTGACTGCCGCCATTGAGCACATTGGAAGCACGGCTGTACCTGGCCTGGCTGCGAAACCAACCATCGATGTCGACATTCTCTTGAAGAACTCTACGGACATGTCACTCGCAATTTCAAAGTTGGCAGCTTTGGGATATCAGCATCAAGGAAATCTTGGGGTTCCCGAACGCGACGCTTTCAAAGCCCCGTATCACGATGTCCCGCAACACTTGTATGTATGCTCCCCTGGCTCGCATGAATTCTCTCGGCATATCGCGTTCCGAGATCATCTCCGTGCGAATCACGAAGATGCCGCGGCTTACGCAGCCCTGAAGCGAAAATTGGTCCGCGAATTTCATCTTGACCGGGATGCTTACACCAAAGCGAAGTCAGACTTTATCGACGCCATCCTCCGACGGGCAGGCTAAATCCATGGAACATTCCGCTCCTGCCCAACGTAACTCTGGTTAGAAGGAGGTCTCCGCCATGTTTACGTTCTTGCTTTGGTGCCTTCTGTTCGTGCTCTGCTGGCCTCTGGCATTACTCGCTTTGATCGCATATCCATTCGTCTGGCTGTTGCTGCTGCCTTTCCGCATCGTAGGGGTCGCGGTCCACGGCGTATTGGAGGTGATCTACCTCGGCATCACGCTGCCGTTCCGCCTCCTGGCTGCCCCATTCCGAGTCTGAAATCAAAGACGAGGCAGCGTCGGGCTTCGAGGCCGTGGGCGGCTTTCCAGAATCTGAACTGTAGGGCAGAGCTAATCGCGTACTCGCGGTTCTCGCAGGATTGCGGTGATCGTTGCAAGGTCTTCCGAGGATAAGGAGTACGAGCTACCCAGTTGATCCGTGAGGATTTGGTTGATGTGTTCTTGAGATTGCGACTTCGTTTTGTGCACAAACTCTGACCACTCTTTAGCTACAACGGAGCGCTCGTCTTCGTCGGCGTCTTGACAGAATTGTCTCACCGCTCCTTCCGCCGAGCCGTGTTCATCTTTCATGTCTTGGTGGAAATATCCTCGAAGGAATCTGCGGAGCGAAGGAAAGTCGGCTTCTGAAAAAACTGACCGGGCCTTTGCCGAGGATTGAGCCTTCGCGGGATCCTTTGGGTGCGTCATGCGTGGCACTCCGGATAGGCGGTTAGAACGTGGTAGGTATTCGCACCATCCCACCTAAGGACAATGACAGCGTGAGCACAGGGCTCGACACTGTCCTCGCCGCGACGCAGTGTCCGTCCGAAAGGATGTGCAGCATCTCCGTCGTAGTCTAGAACCAAGTTTGGATGCCGGTCACGTTCGAGCCAGCGGGAAATCTTTGCGGTCTGGTCGGCGATGGCGGCTCCGATGGCGCTTTCAGCGCTTACGCGATCGTTCCACGTTGACGCTGCGGAGATGTCTCGCTCGCGAGCGAGTCGTTCACGAAGGTCGGCATCAGTACGGCCTACATGCTTCCGAAGGGTGTGTCCACCGGCGGCTTCATCCTGCGAGAGATCATGGCGGCGTGCTGCGAAGGTAGGAGCGCTCGAGGCGCCTCCAGTGGTAGTTGGATGATCGCACCCTCCGATAATGAACAGGAGGGCAAAGACGATCACGATAGATGCTTTTGCTAAGACGACCCCTCGCATGCGTGAGAGCCAGAGTACACAATCTGCGGATGAAATGCATACGTTGCTGAGATTCGTTCGCGCCCTTCATGAAGTCGCAGAGGCTCATCGTGAGGCACAATTCACTAGAATTGATGTGGGTTTGCGAATTTGCATTCTTAATTGGGTGAAACGCCTTTTATGATTGAATCGCTCGCGCACTTCTTCCTCGAACATTTTCAGGCGCACGCGTCTGAGGTTGCATTTCGTCAAAAGCACGGCTACCGCACCGCATCATTCACTTACGGCGAGGTTTTCGTCCTTGCCTCGCGGTTCGCTCGCGATCTCGACACACGGGGAGTAGCAAAAGGCGATCGGGTGATGGTGTGGGGAGAGAATTGTGCGGAGTGGGTAGCGTCGTTCTTCGGCTGCGCGCTCCGTGGTGCCGGAGTTGTTCCAATGGACCAAGCCGCGTCGGCAGACTTTGCGCTACGAGTAGCCCGGAAAGTCGACGCCAAGCTACTCGTCTTATCGCGAGTGCACGTTGGGGAAGTCCAGAGCGAAAATTTTCCGATTTTGTGTTTTGAGGATTTTGCGGAGAGATTGCCGGACGCAGGGAGTTCACTTCCTTCAATTACGACCAAAGCGGAAGACCTCCTCCAGATCGTTTTCACTTCAGGTACGACGGCCGAGCCCAAAGGCGTCGTCATTACGCATGCGAACGTTCTCGCTAACATCGCTCCTTTGGAAAAAGAGATGCGCGGATATCTGAGATATGAGCGCTTCGTGCATCCATTGCGATTTCTGAATCTGTTGCCCCTGAGCCACGTTTTTGGGCAATTTCTTGGGATGTTTCTACCGCCACTACTTGGCGGAACGGTGATCTTCCAGAAAGAATTACGGCCATCGGAGATCGTCAAGACTATTCATGCTGAGCGTGTCTCCGTCCTTGTTTGCGTGCCACGTGTTCTGCAATCGTTGAAACAAAAAGTTGAGAGCGACATCGAGGCCGGTGGAGGCACCAGTCTGTTTCGCAATAAATTTGCCAACGCTCGCGAGAAACATTTTCTGCGAAGGTGGTGGATTTTTCGTGCAGTCCGCCGACAGTTCGGCTGGAAGTTCTGGGCGTTTATAGCCGGAGGAGCCAGCCTGGATGCCGATACGGAAGAATTCTGGGGGCGGGTCGGATACGCGGTGATCCAAGGATATGGACTGACTGAAACAACTTCGCTCGTCAGTGTAAATCACCCATTTCGATTGGGAAAAGGATCCGTCGGAAAAGTTCTTCCTGGACGCGAAATAAAGCTGGCAGCGGACGGTGAGATTCTGGTGCGTGGCGGCGGTGTCACGTCGGGATACTGGGGAGGGACCGGCAGCGCCGAAGTTTCCGGTGATGGTGGATGGTATCGCACCGGCGATCTTGGAGCGCTCGATGCAGACGGCAATCTCTACTTCAAGGGGCGCAAGAAGGAGGTGTTGGTTACTCCCGCAGGCATGAACGTTTATCCCGAAGATCTTGAAGCGGCACTGCGGAAACAGCCCGAAGTGAAGGATTGCGTGGTTGTGGGAGCCGATCGCGACGGAAATGCTGAGCCTTGTGCTGTCGTGATTCTCCGAAGCGGTGAAATTGAAGAGACAGTGCGACGGGCCAACGCGTCACTGGCGGAATATCAACGGATGAGGGTTTGGGTCGAGTGGCCTGACGAAGACTTTCCCCGAACATCTACGTTCAAGCCCAAGCGAAATGCGATTGCGGAATCAGTACGGGCGAAAATGCACCGGCAAGACGAGTCCGTTGACAATCATGCGCAAGGGCCGCTCGTGGAGATGATTGCGCGTGTCACCAAGCGCCCGGTAGGCAGTCTGCGGGAGGACGCTACTCTCGATTCAGACTTGGGGCTGGCTTCGCTAGATCGCGTGGAATTGCTGGGCGCGCTTGAAGATCGATATCAGGTCGATCTTGGGGAAGTACGGTTCAACGCGGTGCGTACTTTGGGTGATCTGGAGCGAGCGCTGCGCGGAGATACGAAAGTTGCACCCGGCTATCACTATCCAGCATGGGCACTGGGGTGGCCGGTCACTTGGGCAAGACTAGTCGCACACTATCTGCTGATGCGTCCAGCCATTTTTCTGTTGGGATGGCCGCGAATCATCGGTCGCGAGAATCTGCTGGGGGTAGAGGGCCCGCTGCTCGTGGTAGCGAATCATATCGGTGATGTGGATCCCGGATTCATCCTCACGGCGCTGCCGCCACGATTCCGCCATCGACTGGCGACTGCTACTGGTGGAGAGGCGCTGGAAGCGCTCCGCACGCCTCCGCCTACGCGATGGGTCGGCGGACGAATCTATGACCGCCTCAAATGGCTTTTGGGGACATCACTTTTGAATTTGTTTCCTCTGCCCCGAGAGGCAGGTTTCCGGCGCAGCTTCGCATATGCTGGGCAGGCTGTCGACCGTGGCTACAACCTGCTTGTGTTTCCGGAAGGACATCACACGACCGATGGGAGAATGAAAGCCTTCCGTTCCGGCATCGGACTACTCGCGCAAAACCTTAACATTCCTGTTTTGCCGATGCGGATCGATGGACTGTTCGAGTTCAAAAAAGCTGGAAAGAAGTTTGCGCCACCGTGCAAAATTCAAGTGCGCATTGGCAAGCCAATAGGGTTTCCGCAGGGCGGCGATCCGCAAAACATCGCCACGGCTCTGCAAAGAGCTGTCGAAGAACTTTGATCCTTAATGCCAGCGACTTATTCTTCGTTGACGTCCGCGTCTTCCTGGTTGAAGTCGGGCTGAATTGCAACCTCAGGAACCCGCGCCTGTCGAAGCAATTGGTTCAGCGATGGCAACTCGGAAGCCTTAAATTCGTCCCAATGTTTCAAGACGACGGCGCTGTCGTGGTTCGTGGATTCGATCGCCGCGACTTGAACCGACGTCGGGACAGCATTGGCTTGCCATATCTGCTGGTAAAGAGTTGCCGCGGCTCCGCTCACTCGGGCAAGTGTTATCTCTTCGGAAGGTGGCGCAAAGAATCCGCCACCGCCGCCGAGAACAGCGTCCAGCTTTTTCTGAAAAGCAAGAATCGCGTCCTTAGCTTGAGAAGCGGTTTCCGGGTTTATCTTGTCGATCTGCGCCCGAAGCGATCCCGCCTGCAGTGACGCTTGCGCGGTTTCTGAAATGATCGAAGCCAGCTTCTTTTCGCTCTCGAATTTCTTTTGCAAATCTGCGGCGGGCACTTTCACGCGCGGATCCATCTTCACCGTCAGCGATAAAGTCGATAATTTACCGTCGACATTCAGGCGAACCATGTAGGTGCCTGGCAACGCTGTCGGCCCCAGCGGATAGCGGGGCGTGTCATGCGGGATTGCTGCGATGGGATATTCGTGGCGCGTAGTTGCGGGAGCGGTGTAGTGCAGGTCCCATATCCATCGATGCATGCCAACTTCGGTCGACAGACTGCGGTGCGGACGAACCCAGTATAAGGGGATGAGTTGCTTTTCGAGATCTTCTTCGCTGATCTCTGGCTTGTCCGTGTTTGAATATTTGCGAACCGTACGTCCTTGAGCATCGAGAATCTCAAGCGAGACTTTCTGAGCAGTGGAGGGCAAATAGTAATCGATGGGTGCGCCATCGGGAGGGTTTGCTGCCGCAGGTTCATCCGGCGGAAGTGGCGTGTCGGTATTGGTATTGCGCGGAACGCGATAAGCGGGAGCCGGGGCGAACAGGTGCGCCGAATTCGTAACTGAGGCTGACATCTCGCGAAGCGCCGCGATGTCATCGAGAATCCAGAATGAGCGCCCGTGTGTCGCAACGATCAGATCGTTGTCATGAATCCACAAATCCCGCATAGAAGTGTGTGGGAGATTGAGCTGCAAAGACTGCCACTGATCGCCATCGTCAAAAGATACCCAGACGCCGTTCTCCGTTCCAGCGTATAGCAGACCCTTGCGAACGGGATCCTCGCGTACCGTGTCCACGGGCCCGACATCCGGGAGCCCGGCAGTGATCGACGCCCAGGTTTTTCCGCCGTCGCGCGTTCGAAAGAGATAAGGACGTTGATCATTGATCCGGAACCTGCTTACGGATGCGTACGCGGTCTGCTCGTCAAAGTGAGAAGCGGAGATTTGCGTCACTTTGCTCCACGGAGTCAATTCTTTCGGCGTAATGTCGGTCCAGTTCTTGCCCCCGTCGCGGGTGATCCAGATGAGCCCGTCATCGGTACCTGCCCATAAAGTCGTGAGCGTCTTGAATGACGGAGCGAGCGAATAGATGACACCGCGCTGCTTTTCAACGCCCTTGTTAGCCAGAGATCCGACACTCTCGGTTACTCCCGGCGTCTCGCGCGTCAGATCTTTGCTGATCGTCTGCCAGGTATTTCCTCCGTCCGTGGTTTTGAAGAGAACGTTGGCCGCGTAGTAAAGAACATGCGGATCGACCGGTGAAAACATCAGAGGCTCGGTGCGATTCGCGCGGTACTTCGCACTTCGCAGCGGGATGGGTGTGATGTTCTGCACTTCCCCCGTGGACCAGTGAAAGCGCGTGACTTCCGTTCGTCCTGCTCCGTAAACAAGGTCCGGATTCAATGGATCTGGTGCGACGTAACCGTACTCGATAACGCCGACGGGATGCCAGTCGCGCAAAGTGATGGCGCCGTCATTCCCGCGGCTGGAGATGCAGACTGAACCGCTCTCCTGCTGGCCCGCACAGACGCGATATGGAAATGAATTATCGGCGATGGCGTGATAGAGCTGAGCAGTAGGCTGGTTGTACCAGGAACTCCAGGAAGCCCCGCCGTTGACAGTGACGATCGCCCCCTGATCGCTGACCAGAAGAATGGTGTTCCCATTGTTTGGATTGATCCACAGATTCTGGTAGTCATCGCCGCCCGGCGCACCGCGGAAGCTTGACCATGTCTTGCCGCCATCGGTTGATCGCATGGTGACTGTGCTCGCGACGTAGACGATGTCGGCACTTTTCGGATCGACTCGAGGAATCGGCAGATCCCCTCCTCCGATGCGACCTGAAGGCCGTGGATCATCGGTGATTTGAGACCAACTCCAGCCCGCGTCGTCCGAGCGATATACGTTCAATTTCCCAGAGGCTGTTGCGAGCGTGGCATAGAGACGGTTCGAGTCACTGGGAGCGATCGCGACGTAGATTTGGGAAAGATCATTCGGCAGCCCGTTCTTGAGCTGATGCCATGTATTGCCGCCATCGGTCGATTTGAAGAGGCCCCCACCCGATCCATTGAAGACGTTGCCATCTTCCCATGGGCCTTCGCGGACTTCCCACATTGATGCGTAGACGACGAGAGAATTGGATGGGTCGATCTCGACGTCAGATCCACCTGTGTTCTGGTCCTTCCAAATCACCCTGGTCCAATTCTTACCGCCATCGGTGGAACGATAGATGCCGCGCTCTTCGTTAGGGCCGTAAGGATGTCCGAGCACCGCAGCAAAGACTTTGTTCGGATCATGAGGGTCGATGGCGAGTGCAGGAATCTGCTGACCATCGCGGAGGCCCAAATGAGTCCATGTTTTGCCAGCGTCTGTGGACTTGTAGATTCCGTTGCCTACGGAAAGATCGGGACGATGAAGGCCTTCGCCGCTTGCGACGTAGACGATATTCGGATCGGAGGGAGCTACCGCGATCGCGCCAATCGACTGCGTCGACTCTTTGTCGAAGATCGGAATCCATGTCCTGCCGTAATCTTCCGACTTCCAAACTCCACCGTTGACCTGGCCAACGTAGAAGACGTTGGGCTGGCTTGGTACCCCAGCGGCAGCGCGCGTCCGTCCCCCACGAAGCGGACCAATCATCCGCCAGTGCAGTTCCTGGTACGCATTTTCAGGAACCTGCGCCCAACCGCTGAGGGAGGATAAGCAGATCAGAGAAAAGACGGAAAGACGAACAATCAATTTCGATTGGTGCACACCAGCCCCCTCGAAAGCATCCACGACAAACTAGCTAGCATAAACCAAAAACTTCGCGAGCAACGCCGCACCACGGCTCGAGTGAGCAGTCGACAAATAATAATGGTGACGTTCTGCCAGCGCGATTATGATGGCGGAGCTTGTACCCCCCACCATGATTCCGAGCTTGCGAAAATCATTCTTCCCCCTGGCGTCCCGCTTTCACCGCTATTGTTTCCATCGCGCTTCTAATTTGTTGTGCGCACGGTCGCTCAAACGCGGAGACTCCTGCTGATGGATCGGGGCTGAAGCCGATTCTCGAATACATATCTTCGGGATGGGACACGCTGACGCGTTCGATGACGGAATGCCAGAGCGTAGTGGATCCGAAGATCGCCGCAACCGCTGTTCTGTATCTACCGGCGGGATTTGCCGAGCCAGCAGCTGTGCAATCGATGAGTGGCAAGTGCAACGTTCGAATCGAGCATCTGCCGATGGAAATTCACCGGCTAGGCGAAATCGATACCAGCAACTTCAACCCGCCAGGATTGCTGTACCTTCCTGAAAAGTATGTTGTTCCGGGCGGGCGATTCAACGAAATGTACGGATGGGACAGCTACTTCATCATTCGGGGTTTGCTCGAGTCGGGCCGAGTCGATCTAGCGAAAGGGATGGTCGACAACTTCTTCTTCGAAGTTGAACATTACGGCGCCATGCTTAATGCGAACCGGACGTATTACCTTACGCGTTCGCAACCTCCATTTATGAGTGCGATGGTGGTCGACGTCTACCAGGCGATGAAGAAGCAGGCTCCGGACAAAAACGCCAGCGATGAACGGGAGTGGCTGGAACGCGCTTACTCGGATCTCGATAAAGATTACGGCATGTGGACGCGGGAGCCACATCTGGCAGGGAACACCGGACTCTCGCGATATTTTGATTTCGGAGAAGGCCCCCCGCAAGAGGCATTGCAGGACGAGGCCGGATCCAACCGCAAGGTCGCGGAATATTTCTTCTTTCATCCGACCGAAGCCGACGGGTACCTGGTGCCAAAGGGGGAGGAAGCCAAGCAACCGGTGGCTGGCCCGCCTTACTCACTGCAGGTCTGCGAGGTTTCACTCACCATGGCCCGCGGGGAATGCAACAAAGCGGTCCAGTTCAAACTTAGCGCGGACTATTACAAAGGTGACCGCTCGATGCGCGAATCGGGCTTTGATGTCAGTTCTCGCTTCGGGCCCTTCGGCTCAGCCACGCACCACTTCGCACCTGTCTGCCTGAATAGTCTGCTGTATAAAACTGAAAAGGATCTGGAGCAAATCAGTATTTGGCTCGGGCATGCTGACAATGCAAAAAAGTGGAGCAGGCGGGCGGAAGAAAGGAAGAAACTGATCACCCACTATCTGTGGAATGAGCAGCAAGGGCAGTTTTTCGATTTCAATTTCATGACGAAGCGCATGTCGGACTACGAATATGCGTCAACGTTCTATCCGTTGTGGGCCGGGTTGGCGACGCCGCAACAGGCAAAAGCCGTAGTCGCCAATCTGAAGAAGTTCGATAAGCCGGGCGGCCTGCCGATGAGCACGGTCGATACCGGCGCACAGTGGGACCTTCCGTACGGGTGGGGCAACATCGAAATGGTGGCCATCAGCGGCTTGCGTCGCTATGGGTTCAATGCCGATGCGGATCGCGTGTCCTACGAATTCCTCTCGATGGTGGCGGAGAACTTCCGCCGCGACGGCAACATCCGCGAGAAGTACAACGTGGTCACGCGATCTTCCGAAGCGCACGCAGAACTCGGTTATCACATGAACGTGATCGGATTTGGTTGGACTAACGCGGCTTTCCTCGAGCTCCTGCACGCACTGCCAAAAGAAATGGTAGACCGACTGGAAGCTGAACAAAGCAAGCCGTTGCCAACCGCGAACTGAGTGTGGGCGGACTTAGAGACTCGGGGAATCGGCGTCGCATTGACGGTAATTTACATCCCACCTAAGATGAAACACTCCGCCGCCTCCTCATGATCAACCAGACGATCTCGCACTACCGCATCACTGGCCAGTTGGGCAGTGGCGGCATGGGTGTGGTTTATGAGGCCGAAGATCTTACGCTGGGACGCAAGGTAGCTCTGAAATTTCTGCCTCCGCAGCTGTCGCGCGATCAGAACGCGCTCGATCGGTTCCTTCTCGAGGCACGTACGGCATCGGCACTGAATCATCCAAACATCTGCACGATTTACGCAGTTGAGAACGCCGCAGGCGACGAAGGCAACCAATCGTTCATCGCGATGGAGTTACTGGATGGGCAGAACCTTGAGCAGAAACTTAGTTCGGGGCAGATGTCGACCGGCTCGCTACTCGACATCGCGATTCAACTTGCGGACGCCTTGGATGCGGCGCACGCGCGTGGAATTATTCATCGGGACATCAAGCCCGCAAATATATTTCTGTCACCGCGCGGACAAGTGAAGGTCCTGGATTTCGGGCTTGCCAAACTTTCGCGCCCAGAAATGGAGATGGACACGATCGGGGCAACGATGGATTCGCCTCGTCCAACGAACCTTACAAGTCCCGGTGCGACCGTGGGGACCATTTCCTACATGTCTCCAGAACAGGCGCGAGGCGAGGAACTGGATGCTCGCAGTGATCTTTTCTCGCTTGGCACCGTCATCTACCAGATGACGACGGGGAAGATGCCGTTCAGTGGCGCTACCTCGGCCGTAGTGTTTCATGCGATTCTCGAACTCGATCCCGTCCCACCGTCGCAGCTGAATGCGACTATTCCCCTGAAATTGCAGGAGATTATCGAAAAGCTTCTGGAGAAGGATCGAGACCTGCGTTATCAATCTGCAGCCGATCTTCGTGGAGACCTGAAAAGGCTCAAGCGGGACACAGAATCAGGCCGGAAAACACGGACTTCATCAGCAGTGATTGCCGCTGCTCCAAATCCGCCAGTGCAGGCCAGCGGCAGCTCTGAAAAGCAAGCATCGTGTGCGCCATCGGTGGCAGCAGCGGTGAAGAAAAACAAGCTTGGAGTTGGCGCAATCATCGCGATTTATGCTGCGTTCATCGCGGCAGCCGGGTACGGCATCTATTCGCTGGTAACCCGCAGTCGGATGCTGCCATTCCAGAATTTTTCGGTGAGCAAACTTACAGATACGGGCGACGCGGTGGCAGCAGCCATTTCGCCCGGACGGGCAATACATTCTGACCTTGACGCGAAACAATGGGCTGGCCAGCCTGTGGCTGCGCAACGTTCCGACCAACAGCAATACGCAAGTTCAGCCTCCGGCGGACGTTTATTACGGAGGACTGCGATTTTCTCGTGACGGCAACTACTTCTATTTTGTTCGAAGCGATCCGGGAAATCCTGAGCTGAAATTTCTGTATCGTGCGCCTTTGCTCGGGGGCGTACCGCAAAAGTTGATCAGTGACGTCGATTCAAACATCACATTTTCTCCAGATGGCCAGCAATTTGCGTTTATTCGAGAGGACAATCCAGATCCTGGAAAATACCGGCTGATCATTCGCTCTGTCATCGGAGGGGACGAGCGAGTTTTGACGAGCGGTTCGCTCTCGGAGGGCCTCTATCAGCCAGATTGGTCACCGGACGGCAAGACCATTGCATGTTCCTCGATCCAAAACAGCAACACGCCGCAAGGAATCGTCGGGATTGATGTAGCGACGGGCAAGCGGACTCCGATCTTCAGTACCGCGAAGAAGTTTGTTGGACGGCCAACGTGGCTCCCAGATGGAAGCGCCTTGCTCGCATCATCGTGGGACCAGTCAACGAATTTCAATCGATCGCAAATCGTATTGATTTCAAACTCCAACAGCAGTTTGACACCTGTCACTCGCGATACGAACGATTACATTGATCTCAGTCTGGCCTCGAGCGGACATCTATTGGCGACGATCTTGAATACTCCTCGCTGGAATCTGTACCTGATGCAGAATCCAACGGACCCATCGCCGCGGCCGCTCTCATTCACCGGAGCCTATACCGACATTACGTGGACACGAGACGGGCAAATCATCAGCGACCAGGACAACCGGCTCTTCCTGATTAACACCCAAACGGCAGTGAAGACCCCGATCGCGACGGAAGAAGGGCATCCAGCTGGAGATCCCTCGGCCTGCCCAGATGGACGCTATATCGTATTCGTACTCGGATTTCATGCAAATTCCACGGATCAGAATATTTGGCGAGTCGATTCGTCTGGCGGCAATCTCACGCAGCTGACTAAAGGAAAGAATGACACATATCCGATCTGTTCTCCGGATAGTCAGTCGGTGTATTTCGTAAGCCAACAAGAGGAAAACAAGCTGGCCTCGGTTCCGATCGGTGGCGGTGAGGCCAGGATTCTCACGGACGTGCCAATCTCGGGAACCGCGAACACGTTCGACATTTCTCCCGATGGAAAACTCGTTGCATTCCCGACCCTCGAGCACTCCGGTGAGCACAAGGAGAGGCTGGCATTACTAGAGACCGGCTCCGGCCACGTCGCCATGCGGGATCTGGATCGCCTTCGTTTCGGGATGATTCATTTCGACCAGTTAGGAAAAGGCGTGATCTATCCCGCAAGGGATGGCGGCGCGGACAATCTGTGGCTGCAGCCGCTCGACGGTTCAAAGGGACGTCAGCTCACCGACTTTCACCTCCGAACACATCTGGGATTTTCACTGGTCCCCGGATGGAAAACATCTGGCACTGGTCCGCGGGCACAATGACGCTGACGTTGTGCTTATCCGAGACATGGTCAAATAGAGGCGAAGTTCCCTACGTCGACCTTCGACTGATCCTAATCACTGGGACGCGGTTGTGGAATCCCGAACACAGGATGAGAGTTCAGGCGCTAGTGTTATAGAGGGCAAAAACACTAAGGGCGGCCATTGCTGGCCGCCCTCATGCGGATTGTTACTTGCGAAGCGGTGTTAGACGCCCTTGACGTTCTCTGCCTGCCAGCCCTTGGGGCCTTTGACCACGTCAAACTGAACTTGCTGACCTTCCTGCAGACTGCGGAATCCGCTAGCCTGAATGGCGGAGAAATGCACGAATACATCCTCGCCGTTCTGGCGGCTAATGAATCCGTAGCCCTTGGCGTCGTTAAACCACTTCACTGTTCCTGTTTCCATGTTGTTGCACGATCCTTTTTCTTTGATGTAGCGCTGAAACTTTCGGGATTCTTCTGCAGGCAGGTCACGCGCTAGGTTAAGCGGAGATGCTTGTACTGCGAAGGAACTCTAAAGTCAAACGCAACTCCATTGTACGCGAAAATGCACAGAAATGGCTACATAATTCGCCAGTGCAGCCTCGTTAAACAACTGATATTGGGGATGTTATGTGACCGACTGGGCGAAATCGAAGGCCAGATTCTATTTGCTACCTTTTTGCAAACCAATCATCATAGAGGCAATGCGAGTTAAGATTTTTTTCAGCGTCATCCTTCTGGCAGCGACCTCCGCGTGGGCGGGAATTGTCGACAGCGTTCGCATGTCCCTCTCTCAGAATAACTTTTCCGCGGCCGAGTCTCAGTTGGCCTCGTACCGCAGCCAACGCGGCGTTGACGCCGAATACGTCGAGGCCTACTCCTGGATGGCCAGAGCGGCCCTGGATGCAGGCCAGTACGATCAAGCAACAGCCTATGCGAAAGAAACCAAAACGCTGGTGCTGGAGCAATTGAAACAACGCGGACTGGACGCGGAGCCTCATTTATCGATGGCCTTGGGAGCGGCGTTCGAAGTTCAATCCCAGGCGCTGGCCGCTCGGGGACAGAAACCGCAGGCGGTCGCACTGCTTCAGTCGGCACTGCGCACGTACGGAAATACATCTATCCATGATCGTATTCAGAAAAACCTGAACCTCATCTCGTTTCAGGGAAAGATCGCACCCGCGCTGAAGGCAGACCAATCGCTGGGATCGAATCTGCCTGCCGTAACCGCTCTCAAGGGATCGCCGGTCCTGCTCTTCTTTTGGGCGCACTGGTGTGGCGACTGCAAGGCCGAGGCGCCGATCATCACGCAATTGCGTTCCGAGTTCGCGGACAAAGGACTGAAAGTCATCGGCGCCGACCCGGCTCTACGGCTATACCGCGCAGATCGAGCATGCCCGTCCAAGTGATGAGATGCAGTATATCGATGCGGTCCGGCACCGTTTCTACAGCGGCCTCTTGGACATGCCAGTACCGATCAGCAAATACAACTTTGAAGTTTACGGAGCGTCGACGACTCCCACGCTGGTTCTGCTTGATCGAACCGGGAAGGTTGCGATGTACCACCCGGGGGCTCTGCCGTACTCGGAGTTGCGGATGGAGATCGAGAAGGTGGCAGCTCGGTGACATCGGAAGCTGTCGAGCTTTGCTCGGACAGTCGAGGGCGGCTGTCCCCACATTCCGGTCACCGACCTTCTGTGACTTCTTTCAATCTGCCGGTCTTCACGTCGTAGATGAATCCGCGGACCGGAATGTGCTTTGGGAATCCAAGGGTGTGACTTCACGCGTTGCACCTGCTGGCGGACGTTCGCTTCCAGGTCATCGAAGGCATAAAAGTGCGCTGGTTCGCTCGCGATGGTTCCCATCTTCTCCGCCAGGCGAGCCCTGAGTTCGTTCTCCTGCACTTTCAATAGCCCGCAATCGGTGTGGTTGATGATGATGAACTCCTGCGTGTCGAGCAGGTGATGCGAGACGATCAGCGATCGTATGGCATCTTCGGTGGCAATGCCGCCGGCATTGCGGATCATGTGAGCGTCGCCGGGACGCAGGCCCAGGCAGTGCTCGAACAAGATGCGGGAATCCATGCAGGACAGCACCGCCACATGGCGGCGTGGGCGGACTTTCAAGTCCCCCAGATCGAAAGTGCGGGCGAAGACGGCGTTGGCGGCTAAGAGTTCGTCGGCTACGGACAATGTGTTTGCTCCTATCAGGGCTTGGGTCTCGGTCTCAGGTCTTCGGCAGTGGAACCCTCTGCGCGGCAACCAGTCATCTGAACCGACGGCCCGTTTCCAGTTTACCCTCTACAATCGGCCGCGTGAACCTTGACGACACAATTGTGGCGATCGCAACGCCTGCCGGGCGGGGTGGCATTGGAGTCGTTCGCCTTGCGGGGCAGGATGCACGGCAGATTGCGCTTCCGATGCTCCGGCTGAAACATGAGTTGGAGCCGGGGCGGGCGGTCTTCGGCGAACTTATCGAGCCACGTGGGAGCGGGCGGAGGCCCGAGCCGTATGGAACCGCGCAGCGCATCGACGAAGTGGTCGTCACCTTACTTTGCGAAGCCGCACTCCTACACCACTGACGACATCATTGAAATTTCTGCGCATGGATCTCCGGTGGTGCTGCGGCATATGGTCGAACTCTGCGTTGCTGCGGGAGCGCGTCTCGCCGAGCCCGGGGAGTTCACGATGCGCGCCTTTCTGAACGGGCGTATTGATCTGACTCAGGCCGAGGCTGTGCGCGATCTGATCGAATCGCAGACGTTATATCAGGCCAAAGTTGCCGCACAGCAATTGGAGGGTGCGTTGTCGCGGCGCCTGCAGCCGATCAAGCAAAAGTTGGTTGAGCTGATTGCGCGTTCTGGAAGCGGGCATTGATTTCGCGGAAGACGACGTTTCCGTGATGCCGGACCCGATGATTCTCGATCACATCGCTGACGTGCGCGCGCCGCTTGAAAGCTCAGCGCGAGCTTTGCCTACGGAAAGATCGTCCACGAAGGGTTGACGCTGGCGATCGTTGGACGGCCGAACGTTGGCAAGTCGAGTTTGTTCAATCGCCTGGTGGAACGTGAGCGCGCCATCGTTACGGCAACGCCGGGGACAACGCGAGATCTGGTCAGCGAAACCGTCTCGATCGGCGGCATTCCGATCAAACTGGTCGATACTGCTGGAATTCGCCAGGCGCTCGACGAAGCTGAATCGATCGGAATTCGCAAATCGATGGAAGCGCTGGCGGATGCCGATCTGGTTCTGGTTGTGCTCGATGCTTCCATCGCTGCCGATGTTGAAGATGAAGAACTTGCTTGGGCAAGCGGGAAAGCAGTGCGGTAATTGTCGTCGAGAACAAGTGCGATCTCGGAGCTAACCGTTCTGCGGTAGCGGGTAGGGCATCTGCGAGTGCCGACTTCGGCTCTGACAGGGGAGGGTATCGAGGAGTTGCGGTCGGCGATATTGCGGCACAGTTCGGAGCGGCAGTGGCTTCGGGAGAATCAGGCTTCCTCACGAACATTCGCCATCAGCAGCATGATCGAAAATTCGCTACTGGCGCTCGACGCGGCGAAGGCCGCTGTTCGCGGAAAAGTGCCGCATGAAATGCTGTTGATGGATCTCTACAATGCGCTACGGCCGCTCGATGCGATTACCGGCGCAACTACGACCGACGACATCCTGAATTTGATTTTCAGCACGTTTTGCATCGGGAAGTAACTACTTCGAAAGCGCGGCTAACGCCTCGCGGAACAGCACATCGAACGATCCCGTCCTGCCATTTTTCGTGGCAATACTCAAACCTTTTTCCGCGATGGCGCGTTGATATCCGAGATTGATCAAGCGCGGAGAGCACGTCCTCTTCGATTGCACCAAGGGCGGGCACCGCAGGCGTGACCGACGGCGTCCTGGTTGCGGTAATTTATCGCGCAGCTCCAGCACCATTCGCTCGGCGGTCTTCTTTCCAATTCCAGGAATGCGCGTCAGTCGCACTACATCATTGCCGCGAATAGCGCCTACCATTTCATCGGCCGCCATGCCGCTCAGAATCGTGATCGCTAGCTTCGGGCCGATGCCGCTGACTGTTATAAGCTTTTCAAATAGCAATCTTTTCCGAGTCACGCAAGAAGCCGTAAAGCGCAATGATGTCTTCGCGCACATGCGTGTGGATGTAGAGCGCAACTTGTGATCCAAGCGGCTGGCAAGTCGGAAAAGGTGGGAACGCTGATGGTGACGTCGTATCCGACGCCGGCTGCTTCCACGATAGCCTGGTTGGGGTGCTTGGCCAGCAGGTTTCCGCGCAAATGAGCGATCATCGTGCGCCATTGTAGCGGCTCTGCGATTGTGGGCTATGGGAAGCTGCAGCTTTCCCAACCTGCAGTAGAATCAGGATAGTTTTCCCGGGCGCCTTGCGATTCTATGGCATGGAAGAAATTGCGTATCCGAGCGGCATTATTGGGCGTGGCGCTTGCCTTTGTGAGCATCGCTTCGGCTCAGAAGCCGGCCTTGGATTTGGAAGGGCATGCAGTCGACCCATTCTCGTCAGCCTCCGGCAAAATTGTCGTACTCGTTTTTGTGCGCCGCGATTGTCCTATCTCAGGACGTTACGCTCCGTCAGTGCAGGCGATCAGCCAGCGCTATGGTGATCGCGCCAAATTCTGGCTGGTGTATCCAGATAGGAGTGAAACGCCTGTCGCGATCAGCAAATCGGTAAGCGAATATGGATACCAGCTGCCTGCGTTGCAGGATCCTGACCGGCAACTAGTCAAGCGGGCGCACGTGCAAGTCACACCTGAAGTCGCGGTCTTTGATCGGAACGGTCGCCTGATTTATGACGGCCGAATCGACGACTGGTATATCGATCCGATACAGGCTCGAGGCGCTCCAACAACTCATGAACTCGAAGATGCGATTCGCGCGGCAATCGATGGCCGATCTGTGGCGAAAAATGAAGTCAGAGGAGTTGGATGCTACATCGCCGATCTCGCCATAAGTCCCCCAGCGCGAGTAGCGTTGCCATCCTGTGTGATCGTGACCGTTCTCTGCTTTGCAGCGACCCTCGTGCATCCCGCATCGTCAGCGAGTGCAGGTTCGGAAGATGCGGCCCAGGTCACGTTCAACCGAAATATTGCTCCAATCATTTTTCATTCCTGCTCCAGCTGTCACCGTCCCGGAGAAGCCGCCCCGTTTTCGCTGCTCACCTATTCTGACGTCAAGAAGCATGCACGGCAGATCGTTGACGTGACTAGGTCGCGGTCGATGCCCCCGTGGCTTCCCGAACCGCAGGCCCTAAAATTCGCCGACGAGCTTCGCCTTTCAGATTCCGAGATCGGTCTGATCGAAAAGTGGGTCGAGCAAGGCGAGACGGAGGGGAATCTTGTGGACTTGCCTGCACCGCCAAAGTTCGTGGAAGGTTGGCGCCTGGGTCAGCCGGATGTCGTGCTCACCGCGACCAAGCCCCTCACGCTTCCGCCACAGGGCACGGATACTTACTGGAACTTCATTTTCCCCGTTCCAATTCATGAGACACGGTGGGTAAGCGCGGTTGAGATTCGCCCGGGTGACAAGCGCTACGTACACCACGCGAACATTCTGGTCGATCGCGAAGAAGCCTCGCGACAACGGGAAACGGAGCCAGGCGCGGGTTTCGGCGGGATGGAGATTCGCATCGAATCAAAGGTATTCGATCCCGACAGCCACTTGTTGTTCTGGAAGCCGGGAACCATTCCTTCGGTCGAGCCAGAGGGAATGTCGCTACGCCTCGACAAGGGGACGGACCTGATTCTCAACACGCATCTGCAGCCCTCGGGAAAGCCGGAAGTGATTCAACCAAGCATTGGGCTGTATTTCACCTCGAAGCCGGCGACGAAGTTTCCGATGTTGCTGCAACTTGAAAATGATCTGAAGCTCGATATTCCCGCGGGGGAAAAAGATTTTGTGGTTAGCGAAAACTTCACGCTGCCGGTTGATGTCGACCTGATGGCGATCTATCCGCATGCCCACTACTTAGGAAAAGATATTAAGGCCACCGCGGCATTGCCAGACGGAACCAGCAAGACGCTGATTCACATTCGTCATTGGAATTTGAACTGGCAGGCCGTGTACCGGTACGCCGATCAGGTGCGATTGCCGAAAGGAACGGTCATCAGCCTTCGCTACAGTTATGACAACTCGGATGAGAACCCGCTGAATCCGAATCATCCGCCAATAAGGGTCATGGGGGGAAATCGTTCGACCGACGAGATGTGTCATCTCTGGTTGCAAGTATTGCCAGTAAACGCCGGCTCCGCAGAGATCGACGCGCGAATGATTTTGCAGGAAGCTCTCGCGCGCCACAACATCGAAAAAAATCCAGGCGATTTCGAAGCACACTACAATCTCGGGTCGATGTTGCAGTCGAGGCGGGATACCGACGCGGCGATCCGCGAGTATGCAGAAGCGGTGAAGCTACGCCCGCAGGATGCCGCCGGAAATAATGCTCTCGGGGCGGCCCTGCTGGCTGCTGGCTCTCCCGACAAAGCCGCAGGGTACCTCACATCTGCTCTGCAGGCACGTCCAGACTATTTCGATGCTCATTACAATCTGGGAGTCGCACTGGCGCAACAGAGCGACTTCAGCGGAGCGGCGAAGCAATTCGCTGCGGCGCTAAAATTACAGCCGCAAGACGCGAATGTGGAGGCGAACCTCGGGGCAGCGCTTGGGGAGATGGGGCGGTTACTCGAAGCGAGGTCGCATTTTGAGCGTGCGCTTCAGATTGATCCCAACCAGCCCATCGCCAAGGAAAATCTGGAGGCGCTGCAAAGAGAACTGAACGGACACTGAACCTGGTTCGCCTCCAAAAGACAATCCAATATGCGACTCACAAAAGCCAAAATGCGAATGCCACTCGCAGCAGCGTGTCTCGCCTTTGCGGCATTCTGCATGACTGTGAAGGCCCAACAGGCGGCGGCTCCAGAAACTCCTTCGACTGCACGGCAATCGGACCCTGGCAAATTTGCGTCGGCTCGAAAACTCATGCAGCAAGGCAAAGTCGACGAGGCCATCATCGAACTGCAAGCGGTCGAAGTGAAAGACCCCACAACCTCGGGACTGGCTCTAGAGCTTGGCACTGCCTACTACAAAAAGAGCGATTTTCCCAAAGCCATTGAATATCTGAAGAGAGCCAACGCGGAAGATCCAAATAATCAGGAAGCGACACAGTTGCTGGGGATGTCGTACTACGCGGGAGGGCACCCCGCCGACGCGGTCCCACTGCTGGAAAAGGTGCAAGGCTGGATCTCGCGCGCCAACGTAGACGGCTACTACATTCTGGGAACCTGCTATATCCAGACCAGAAATTACGATCAGGCCCGCGGAGCGTTCGCAAAGATGTTTGACGTGCCCGCGGATTCCGCTGCAGCGTATCTGTTCACGTCGCGCATGCTCCTCCGTCAGGAATACGACCCGATCGCTGAGGAATATGCCCAGAAAGCGGCTAGTCTCGATCCGAAGTTGCCCCTTGTGCACTATCTGCTTGGGGAGCTTTTTCTCTACAAATCACGACTTCCCGAGTCGATCGCAGAATTTGAGAAAGAGTTGTCCATCAACCCGGCACATGCCGCGACATACTACAAGCTGGCCGACGCGTACGCACGAGTGCAGAAGTTCGATGACGCGCAAAGATTACTGCAGCGCTCCATTCGGCTCGATGCGACATCGAGCGTGCCATTCATCCTGATGGGCAAGGTACTCGAGAAAAAAGGAGACTACGATCTCGCTGTTCTGGCATTAAAGCATGCGGTCACGATGGAGCCTAACAATCCGATGACCCACTACCTGTTGGGACAGGCGTATCGGGACATGGGGAACAAACAGGCGGCAGACATCGAACTGAAGCGATCGCAGGAACTGCACGCGAAAGACGATCTTCAGTAGCCAGCTGCCTGATTTTATATGGCCGCCGCTTGCTCGCGACGGCGGGCTTGAATCTCGATAAATACATTCACCAGAGAAACCGCTGCGGGAGTCACCCCGGGAATTCGTGACGCCTGGCCAATCGTCCGTGGCCGAAGGTTGGTGAGCTTCTCCTGCATCTCTCGCGAGAGTCCACTTACGGATCGATAGTCGAACCACTCGGGAATCGAGTGCTGTTCAGACTTCTTCAGGCGGTCCATCGCCTTCTGTTGCTGGAGCAGGTAGCCTTCGTATTTTACTTCGGTCTCGACGGACTTCAGTTCGTTTCGCACCTCGGATGAGAGCTCAAACACAGGGGGAATCGAGGACGCGGCGGAATCTCTTGCGAAGAATTGGGGTGCTTGCTCTCTCAGGATCGGTGCCAATCGCTCTACCGTCGCCTCAGGACGCTTCAATAGTTGCGCGAGTGTTTGACCGATCGCGGAAGTCCATGCGTTATAACTCGTGCCGTTGCTCTTCGAAGGAACCGATATTTCGCTCTGCTGACAGATCGTCAGCATTGCTGTGGTCAAGCGACTCGTTTCCAACACTTTCTTTATCTCTGTCAGCCGCTGCTGCTTTTCCTCGTAGTGAGTCCACGCCTCGTCCGAGATCAACCCTACGCGACGCCCGTGTGGAGTCAGTCGCCGGTCGGCGTTGTCGATACGGAGGTGTAGACGAAACTCTGCGCGCGACGTGAACATGCGATAGGGCTCGTTCGTCCCCTTCGAGATCAGATCGTCGATGAGGATTGCAGTGTAGGCCTCGGTGCGATCAAGAATGAGAGGGACTTGCTGCTTGACCTGTAGCGCGGCATTGATGCCAGCCATCAGGCCCTGGCATGCTGCTTCCTCGTATCCGGATGTGCCGTTGATCTGGCCGCCGAGAAAAAGTCCCGCAATCTTGCGAGTTTCCAGCGTTCGCTCAAGTTCCGTGGGATCAATCGAGTCGTATTCGATGGCATATCCGGGCCGGAGCATTTCGGCATTCTCCAGTCCCGGGATCGACTTCAGGATTTCCATCTGTACTTCGACCGGTAGCGATGTGCTCATCCCGTTTAGATAAATCTCATGCGTGTTCAACCCTTCTGGTTCGAGGAAGAGCTGGTGCATTTCCTTGTCGGGAAACTTTACGATCTTGTCTTCGATTGATGGACAGTAACGCGGCCCGATCGATTGAATCTGCCCGCTGTACATCGGCGAGCGGTGAACGTTTTCGCGGATGATGCGATGCGTCTCGGGTGTCGTCCATGCGATGTAACAAGGCACCTGCGAGTCGTGGTAAGCAACGCGTCTGGTTCGAAAGCTGAACGGCGTGGGATCGGCGTCTCCCGGCTGCACCGCAAACTTCGACCAGTCAATGCTGCGGCCATCGAGACGCGGCGGGGTACCGGTCTTCAGGCGGCAGCCGCGCAGCCCGAGATTCTTCAGAGCTTCGCCCAGCAGCACAGCGTTCGGTTCACCCGACCTTCCGGCAGGATACTGTTGCTCGCCGCAGTGGATCAGCCCGTTCAGGAATGTCCCTGTCGTGATGATGACTGCCTTCGCGCCAACCGTGCGCCCGTCGCGAAGTCTGATGCCAAGTACCTTGCGCTTGCCTTCCGGCGATTGGCTCTCGTATTCCTCTGAATCAGTCGTCACCTTGGAAGCCGGAAGCCCTGAGCCGGAAGCTTGGTGCAGAATCAGGTCCGCAACTTCGGCCTGCTTGATCTTCAAATTAGATTGAGACTCGAGCACTTCGCGCATCTTCAAGCGATACGCTTGCTTGTCGCACTGGGCACGGGGAGACCAGACAGCCGGACCACGAGAGGTATTCAACAGGCGGAACTGGATTCCGACCGCGTCCGTGATTTCGCCCATGATTCCGCCGAGCGCGTCCACTTCGCGGACGAGGTGTCCCTTTGCGATCCCCCCGATTGCAGGGTTGCAGGACATCTGGGCGATGAGGTCGACGTTCAGGGTGTAGAGCGCGGTCTTGAGACCCATCCGGGACGCGGCCATCGCAGCCTCACATCCGGCATGGCCCGCGCCGACGACAACAACATCGAATTGTTCCGTAAACTGCATTCCAGATTTCTTCAGGAAACGACAGGATAGTTCTGCTTTTATTCTAACAACTTGAGGGCTTTCGTGATGTGGATCACTTGCCCGTATCGCAATCCGTCCGTATATTTGGCAGTCACATCTATCGCAGAGAGGATCCGATGACTACAGTTGAGTTTCTCCCCCAACTTGAAGCGCGCATCGCGAAATACGACCTGCTTTGCCATCCTTTTTACCAGGCGTGGTCCGCAGGCAGCCTGACCCGTGACGACCTGCGTGAGTATGCCCAAGACTACTTTCATCACGTAGAGGCCTTCCCGTCCTATCTGGCCGCATTAGGCTTGCGGTTGGAAGACGGCGAACTACGACGTGCGGTTTTAGCGAATATGTGTGACGAAAAAGGGACTGAAGCAGCATCCGGAAAAGAGGCAGTGCCGCATTGCGACCTCTGGCTGGACTTTGCCGAGGGCATGGGGTCAAGTAGAAATCTGGAATGGCATAGCCCGATTCCAGAAGTTAGGGAACTCATCCGGCATTTTTATAAGGTTGCGAATGAAGGAACGATAGAAGAGGCACTGGCGGCTTTGTATGCGTATGAGTCTCAGGTTCCGCGCATCGCTGAGGAGAAGGAGCAGGGATTGCGCACAAAATATCGCGCCGATGATAAGACTTGCGGTTATTTCTCGCTGCACACGACTGCGGACATTTACCATGCGCGGGTGTGGCGCACACAGCTGGAAAAACGAATTGCAGCCCATCCGGCGACCGCTGAAGCCGCCCTGGATGCGGCCGAGCATGCGGCGCGTATGTTGTGGAAGGCGCTGGACGGGATCGATGCCCGTCGGACAGCACCAACTGCCGCTTAGTCTGCAATTCTTATCGAACTTGAGCCAATGATTCCCGCGGATCGTTGGCTCCTTCTTTTTTGCGCAAGAATCCCTTCTGGATGGACGTGACAAAAATATCGACTGGCAGAAAGTCCATCGTTATCGGTGTTATTTCCGACACGCATGGCCTGCTCAGGCCCGAGGCTATAGCTGCTCTGCAGGGCTCGGACCGCATCATTCACGCTGGAGATGTCGGAGATCGCGCCATCCTGGATCGGCTGTCCCAAATCGCTCCAACCACTGCTGTCCGCGGCAACATCGACAAAGAACCCTGGGCACACAAGCTGCCGGAAACCGAAGTAGCGGAAGTCGGTGGCATTTCGATTTACATCCTCCACGACATCTCGAAGCTGGACTTCAAACCTGAAGCTGCAGGATTGAAGGCGGTGGTTTACGGGCATAGCCACATTCCCAAGCAGGAGATGAGAAAAGGCATTCTCTTCTTTAATCCAGGCAGCGCCGGGCCGCGGCGTTTCAAATTGCCGGTGACGATAGGGCGACTCGTTATCGAGAATCACCAGGTTCACGCGGAGCTCGTTCAAATTATCGATTGAGCCGCGGCCTTTCCCTGCCTTGTATGCCTGAGCAGTGCTCGTCCGTTGCTACAATCCGAGTGCGTGTCGATGGAATTCAAGATTGAGAATGTCGCAGGCCAAGCTCGGCGTGGACGTATACGTACGCCTCATGGGGCAATCCAGACACCCATCTTCATGCCCGTCGGAACCGTCGCGTCAGTAAAGGCCGTTGCGCAGGATGTTCTCGAAGAGATTGGCGCTCAGATCATTCTCGGCAATACCTACCATCTTTATCTCCGGCCCGGCGTGGATACGGTTCGAAAAATGGGCGGCTTGCATGATTTCATGTCGTGGCGGCGCGCCATTCTCACCGATTCAGGCGGATTCCAGGTTTTCAGTCTGAATGAATTGAGGAAGGTCGACGAACAGGGAGTGACGTTTCGGTCACACCTCGACGGCTCGGCACACTTTTTCAGTCCCGAGAGTGCGATGGAGGCGCAGATTGGAATCGGTGCCGACATCATTATGGCTTTTGACGAGTGCACCGAGTATCCCGCGGATGCGTCCCGTTCTCGGGCTTCAATGGAACTCACCGCCCGATGGGCGGCGCGAAGCAAGAAATATTTCGACAATCATAAGCATGAAGTACCCTGGAGTCACTCCTCAGCACCCGGTACCCAGAACTCAACTGCCGCGGAACCGCAGCCGCCCGGATGGACGAAAGCAGATGGCCCCACAGAAGCGGGAGGGTCACAATCTTTGTTCGGCATCGTACAAGGGGGCATGGATCATGAGTTGCGGAAGGAATCGGCTGAACGAACTATTGAGATCGGTTTCCCCGGATACGCGATCGGCGGCTTAAGTGTGGGCGAGCCGCGAGAACTCACGAAGGAGGTTGTTGAGTCCACGCTTGAACAGCTTCCGAAGGACAAGCCGCGATATCTCATGGGAGTAGGAACGCCTGAAGAAATCGTTGAATACGCCAGTATGGGTGTCGACATGATGGATTGCGTTCTGCCCACACGCGCCGCGCGTCACGGCCTTTTGTTCACTTCGGCGGGAAAGGTGTCAATTAAGCAGGCCCGCTACGCTCAGGATTCCGAGCCCCTCGATGAAAAGTGCAACTGCCGCGTTTGTAAGCGTTATTCCCGGGCCTATTTGCGGCATCTTTATGCATCTAACGAGATGTTGGCGCAGGTCCTGAACACGATCCACAATCTTAGTTTCTACCTTGACACTATGCAGCGCGTGCGGCATTCTATCTCACTTGGGGAAGTGCCCCGTTTGTTGTCGGATGTGTGGTCCCAACCAAGACCGTAGACTCGACGGGAAACGTTCCCGGATTCAAGCCTGAGGCCAACGCACCCGGCCGAAGTCGATTCAAACCCCGTGGTGAAATAACACCTCCCGCGGTTTATGACGCGGGCATTTTTTCGCGGATTCATCCGCTCAGTCCTCTAAGAGCATGCAATTCTTCTTGGCTTTACAGACCGGTGGCGGGGGTATGGGATGGCTCAGCATCGCTCCGCTCGTCTTCATCTTCGCAATTTTCTATTTTCTTCTGATCCTGCCGCAGCAGCGGCGGCAAAAGAAGTGGCAGGGCATGCTCGACCAGCTCAAGACGGGGGACAAGGTCACAACTAGCGGCGGATTGCGTGGAACCATCATGGCGATCAAGGATGATTGCGTCCACTTGCGAGTACCGCCCAACAATATTCTCGTCGAAGTGACCAAGGCCGCGGTCACGCAAGTTTCAACAACCGAGGAAGAAGTTAAAACGAAATGAAGCTTCGAACGTGGTTCCTGGCGGTGATTGGGACGCTCAAACTCGAACCGGAAATCTGAAACTGTATTTATGACCAAGAATCTTCTCTGGAAATCGCTGTTCATCGTCGGCACGATGCTGTTTTTCCTTTTCGGAATTTTTGGAATCCCGAAAAGTCTCTCGGGTGAAGGGCTGGTTGCGGCTCTGACGGATCATATCCACCTTGGTCTGGATCTCAAGGGCGGCACGCACTTAATTTTGCAGGTCCATGTGAACGACGCGGTGAACGCGGACGCACAGGGCGCCATCGAAACCCTCAAAGAACAGCTCCGTACGCGCAAGATCGATTACACCGATATTTCCCAACCCGACCAGCAGAACAATCCGGACCACATCGTTCTGAAAGGCATACAGCCCGCTTCGCGTTCCGATCTACTGAGCATTGTCCGCGACCGGCTACCGGAATACGACATTACGGGCGGAGCCGATAATTCCTGGAACATGTCGATGAAAGCCTCGATGTTGACTGACCTGAAGAACAAGGCTGTCGCTCAGGCGATCGAGACAATTCGGAACCGCATTGATGCGCTGGGCGTCAGCGAGCCGACGATTCAAGAACATGGATTGGGTCAATACCAGATTCTTGTGCAGTTGCCGGGCATTGATGATCCGGGCCGTGTGAAAGACATCATGCAATCCACCGCTATGCTTGAGATCAAGCAGTTCATGGGCGGTCCTTACCAGAGTGAGCAGGCGGCACTTCAGGAAAAAGGCGGGGTGATGCCTGCCGATTCGATTCTGCTGCCGGGCCAGTGCGCCAATGGCAACGAGCAGACATGGTGCTTTGTTTCGAGAGTTTCGGCGGTAAGTGGCAAAGATCTGCGGAGTGCGGACCCGAGCACAGACCAGAATGGTCAGCCCGCGGTTCACTTCAATCTGACGGGCGAAGGTGGGCAACGCTTCTACAACTTCACATCGAGCCACGTCGGCGACAGTCTCGCCGTGGTACTCGACAATAAGGTTCAGGAAGTCGCAAATATCAAAGAGCCCATCCGCGACACGGGTGAGATCAGCGGAGGGCGAATGACTGAGCAGGCCTCCAAAGATCTTTCCATGGTGCTTCGCTCAGGCGCGTTGCCCGCCAGCATCAGCTATCTGGAAGAGCGCACCGTCGGGCCGTCGCTCGGGGCAGACTCGATTCGCGCTGGGATTCGCGCTGCCGTGATCGGTATGGTGGCTGTGCTGATCTTCATGCTGGTCTACTACCGCGGCGCGGGTGTGAATGCCGACGTCGCGCTGATCATGAACTTGATCATCTTGCTTGGTTTTCTTGGATGGTCGACGATCGCCGGAGTCAACGTTGCCTTGACCTTGCCTGGCATTGCGGGAGTCATCCTGACTGTCGGCATGGGCGTCGACTCGAACGTGCTGATCTTCGAGCGCATTCGTGAGGAATTGCGTAACGGGAAAACGCCTCCGTCCGCGGTGGATCAGGGATTTAGTCACGCTTGGATTACCATCGTCGACACGCACGTTACGACGATTGTTTCCGCGGCCATCTTGTTTATTTTCGGCACAGGCCCAGTGAAAGGATTCGCTACGACGCTGACTTTCGGTCTGCTGGCGAACTTGTTCACCGCCGTGTTTGTGTCGCGTGCAATTTTCGAATGGGTGCTGAGCCGCAAACAGCGTGGCGATGCGCTGAGTATCTAGTGCACCTGCAAGGGCGGGGTGCCCTTGAGGCCGCCGGCGAGATCCGGCACTACGAGTAAGTCAAAGATAAGGGGCACGACAACCGGTGGAGTTCTTTCATAACGTAAACATCGATTTTCTCGGTAAGAAGTGGTACTTCCTCGCGTTCTCGCTCGTTTTCAGCGTCGCGGGCCTGATCTCCATTTTGTTCTGGCACCACATTCCCTGGGGAGTTGATTTCCGGGGAGGTACGCTTGTGTATGTCAGGTTCTCCCATACGCCGGATCTGGGCGCTCTTCGTGCCGCAATGGATCGGGCAGGCTTGAAGGATCCGAAAATTCAGCCTTATGACAGGCCCGAGTACAACGAGGTCCTGATCGATCTCGACGTCCGGGAAACCAGCGAGAGTGCTCTCGATCAAGGGAAGCTGAAGATTATCAACGCACTCGAGAAAAACGTTCCAGCCGGGAAAGTTGATCTCAACAATGCCAGTTCCCTAACGATCAAGAACTATTTGATGGATAAAGACCCCATGCACCTGGGGAGCGATGCAGACCAGAAATACACGGCACAGGCGCAGGCCGTCACGAGTTTTCGCGACAAAGTTGCCGGGGGAGTCCTGAATTCTCTGGACCAGTTGAAGGGGGCTGCCGGAGTAGATCCCGCCGTTGCCGCGGTGCTGCCCGACGGTTTCTACCTTTCCGATTTCGGAGTGCGCGACGTAGCGATCGTCGGTCCGCAGGTGGGTGGTCAGCTTCGAACGCAAGCCGGGTTAGCCACGCTGTACTCCCTCTTGGGGATGCTGGTTTACCTGGGATTCCGTTTCGAATGGATATACGGTGTTGCTGCCGTCGTTACGGTTTTTCACGATACCTTAATCACTCTAGGGGCTTTTTCGCTGACAAATACCGACGTCTCCCTAACGGTAATCGCGGCCCTGCTTACCTTGATTGGTTACTCGAATAACGACACCATCGTGGTATTTGATCGTATACGCGAGAACATTAAGCTTATGCGGCGCGAAAAGCTGTCCGAGATCGTTAATCGCAGTATCAATCAAACTCTAAGCAGAACGATCTTGACAGCAGGCCTCACCTTCCTTACTGTTCTTGCTCTCTTTTTGTTCGGAGGCGAAGTATTGCGCGGATTCAGCCTCGCACTCGTAATCGGCATCCTGATCGGGACATATTCGTCGATCGCGATCGCCGCCCCGATCTTGGTGGCATACCAGGATTGGCGCATCGAAAAGGGGAAGCGTCCGGTAGCCTTGCCGGGTAGGAGTAGGTAAGTTACCCGATGGCGTCGTTTTGATCATTGCGTTAGCCCTTCTAATGTAGATTTTGAAGGACTTGCTCGGCGTTCCTGCGTGGTCAAAATTGACCTCCAGATAGCCAAAGAAACTGGGAGCAAAGGAGAAGTGCTCGGTGTCTAAATGTCCGTAGGGGTCTGAAGCAGTTTGGGGAGAATCACAATGTTTGAAGACAGCCTTATAGAGTCCGGCGGCAAGCTGAAGACTAAACGAGGATGGACTTCCATCGTCTCGTTCGCGATTCAGATGATGATTATCGGAGTCATGGTTCTGATTCCACTGATTTTCACCGAAGCTCTGCCCAAGCAGCAATTGATGACGTTCCTGGTGGCACCTCCGCCACCTCCACCTCCTCCGCCACCGCCAGCAGCAGCCCCCGTCAAGGTCGTGAAACAGATTCAAACCGATAT
Organism: uncultured Acidobacteriota bacterium; assembly: GCA_963712365.1. GTDB lineage: Bacteria > Acidobacteriota > Terriglobia > Terriglobales > Acidobacteriaceae > Sulfotelmatobacter. The sequence continues at coordinate 684,611 of CAVQHO010000010.1, read as the reverse complement.
TGTGAACGGCGAGTTGCGCACTCCGACCAAGATTCCCAAGAAGGTACAGATGATCAAAGAGGAGGAAGCTCCTCCGCCGGTTATGGCGTCTACGGGCGTCGTCGGCGGTGTTCCGGGCGGCGTACCGGGTGGGTCGATGGGCGGCGTAATCGGAAGCGTGTTGAGTTCTGCTCCGGTCGCAGTGCCTAAAATTGCAACCCCGCAGCGCGTGCGTGTATCCTCTGGAGTGCAGTCAGGTCTTCTCGTTCGCAAGGTTCCACCAAACTACCCGCCGCTGGCTCGTCAGGCGCGTATTCAGGGTACGGTGATTCTGCAAGCTCAGATCAGTAAAGATGGCAACATCGAAAACCTGCAGTTGGTCAGCGGGCATCCGATGTTGGCTCCGGCCGCAATCGAGGCCGTCAAACAATGGAAGTACAAGCCGTACCTGTTGAACGGGGAACCGGTCGAAGTTGAAACTCAGGTTCAAGTGAACTTTACGCTCGCCGGAGGCTAGACCTTCGCAGCCGAGCTTAGCGAGATTTAGCACTTGAGTGTTTTCGACCCTCCTCTTCCTATTCTCTAGAAGGTAGGTTGAGGACGGGTCTTTCAGAGAGCCAGACGTTGCCGCCATTGTTCCACTGGTGACCGGCATTCTGCATACAAGGCCAAGCCAGATTCCTGCTGGCACTAAAAGTTCTTGGCCAGCGGTTGGCACCTCTTAGTGCATCAAAGTGTCCAAGTAAATAGCAAAGAGTTCCGAGGAGGGAAAGCAACTCATGTTCGCACTTCACGCAGGAGCTGTTCTCAGTCACGTACATGTCGCTGCCACCTGGGTTGTCCAGGAAGGCGGAGGCGCAATGGCAACCGATCCCCTAGGCTTGTGGAAAGCTATGGGCTGGGTTGCTCGCACCGTCGTCATCATTCTGTTCATTATGTCCGGTTGGTCAATCGGCGTGATGATCGATCGCTGGATGGCTTATAGCGCCGCTCGTAAGCAATCGCGCGCTTTTGCCCCTGCAGTCGCCGGCGCCCTGCGGGACGGCCGCATCGACGAAGCTATCAAAGTTGCGGAGCGAAACAAGAAGAGTCATTTGGCCAAGGTTGTTACCGCTGGCCTGATGGAATTCAAGGCTCATCAGGATTCTCCGGGTGCAATCCCAGGCGAAACCATCGAGGCCTCCAAGCGTGCTCTTGAGCGCACTGAAGCGATCGTTCACGCCGAATTGAAGCGTGGATTGGGCGGACTTGCCACCATTGGTTCGACTGCTCCCTTCGTGGGACTGTTCGGAACAGTGATGGGCATTTTGAACGCCTTCATCGGCATCAACAACTCGAAGGCTACCGGTCTGGCCGCAGTGGCTGGCGGTATCGCCGAGGCGTTGGTCACGACCGCTATTGGACTGCTGGTCGCGATTCCCGCCGTCATGATGTTTAACTATCTGACCGGACGCGTGGAAGCATTCGACGTTGAGATGGACAACTCGTCCAGCGAACTGATCGACTACTTCCTGAAGAAGCGCGGCGACGTTCGCCGGTAAGCTGCTCGGACTGGTTTCCGCAATGAGTTGCTCGTCCGGCGCTGGACCATCCAGCGCCGGGCCTTCCCAACTTAAGCGAAGCGAATTAAGGCGCGCGAACGCAGCGGAATCCTGGGAGATACCAAGCTATGGGAATATCGAAACGGAACGAGGGAGCGAAAATCAGCTCAGAGATTAACGTCACACCCATGGTGGACGTGATGCTGGTTCTGCTAATCATCTTCATGGTGGTCACGCCCATGTTGCAGAAGGGCATCAGCGTGGACATGGCTAAAGTGAACAACCCGGAGCAGATGCCGGACGCGGATAAAGAAGATGCGCTGCTGGTCTCGATCACGCGGGACGGAAAAGTCTACTTCGGTAGTGAGCAGATACAGGACGTAGATAATCTGACCACAAAAGTGAAAGATCGTTTCGCCAGCAAGCCTGGTGATCGCCGGGTTTATGTGAAGGCGGATATGCGAACTCGATTTGGTGGCGTGGTGAAGGTAGTCGATAGCGTGCGAGCTGCCGGCGTCGACGATCTTGGCTTGCTCACCGATCAAAAGAAAACGGCTCCAAGCGGCCCACCGTCGACAGCGACGCCAGGGCAATAGAGGAGAACTACCATGGGTATGGCAGTCGGTCCCAGCGGGGGCCAGAGCGCGAATATCAATGTAACGCCGCTCATCGACGTGTTGTTGGTGTTGCTGATCATCTTCATGGTGATCTCGCCTGTGACGCCGAAAGGATTGGATGCGCTGGTTCCTCAGCCGCCTCCACCCAACGCGCCAAAGAATGATTCGCCCGACCGCACGGTCGTCGTTCAGCTGATTGACCGCGGTCCGGGGCAAGATCCGGGCGTGAAGATCAATAACGAAGACGCGACCTGGGACAATCTCCAGGGGCGTCTCACTGATATCTATAAACAACGCGCGGAGAAGGTAATGTTTGTGAAGGGCGATGACGCCATTCCCTTCGCCAATGTTGCCAATGTGATTGATCTGGCTCACGCTGCAGGCGTGGACAAGGTCGGTCTCATCACCGCGAAAATTGAAGCGGGCAGCTAAACTGCCCGACAAGTAAGGCCAAGAGTCGCTCTTCTCACTCGGCCCGCGGCACGGATGCGAAACCGCTTCCGTGCCATGACGGGCTCCGCTTGTCAAACCGCTGTCTCTAGGCCTAGGATGCTGTGGCGAGGGAGACTATTACCGCAATGAATAATCCTATAAAGCTGCTGACGCTGGCGGCCGTGATGCTGGCGCTTTTTTCTTCCGTTGGGTGCGACAAGCTGAGGGCTCGCGACCAGTTAAACAAAGGCGTGAAGTCCTACAAAGACAATCACTACGAAGAAGCCATCGGCCATTTTCAGGAAGCAGTTCGGCTGGATCCCAGCTTGATCAATGCTCGCATGTACCTGGCCACGGCGTTCGTCTCTCAGTACATTCCAGGGGTTGATTCGCCAGATAATCTTCGGACTGCTCAACAAGCGATCGACGAATACACGCGGGTTATCGATGCGAATCCGTCTCGTGATCAAAAGGTGAACAGCGCTAAAGGCATCGCATATCTATACCTGAATGAAAAGAAGTGGGACGATGCCAAGAAGTATTACCGAATGGCGTCCGACCTCGACCCGAACGATCCTGAGCCTTACTACTCTGTCGGCGTTATCGATTGGACCGCTTGCTACCAGCCTCGGATGGAAGAGCGTGCCAAACTCGGCATGAAGCCGGAAGAGCATCTGAATCCGAAGAACAAGGACCAGAAAAAAGCTTGTGATGAGCTTAAGACGAAGAACAGCACTGCCATTCAGGAAGGCATTGACAGCCTGAATAAGGCCATTCAACTTCGTCCAGACTATGACGACGCGATGGCTTATATGAACCTGATGTACCGCGAGCGCGCCGACGTTGAGTGCGATGATCTGGCCGCGCGCACCGAGGACCTCAAGACCGCGGACCACTGGGTCGACGAAACTCTGCGAGTGAAAAAGGCCAAGGCGGAAAAGGCAGCACAGAATCAGGGCGGTATATACGGTGGATACCCCCAAATAGCTCGATCGGACACTTGGAAAGCCTCCCATTTTTGGGAGGCTTTTTCTCATTAATGCTCTATTTCTTTCGGTAGATTCGAACTTCAACTTTGTTGAACCGCCACGAACTCATCACCGGGAACGACGCTGACAAGAGTCGAGAAAGCATCTCTGTCGTTGGATCTGGCTTTTCGGCGGCAAGGTTGTTCATCAGCATGACCCAGACTCGAGGATGTACCGCCGAGATACTGCGTCACAAATTCGGGTGTGGGCTTGCCCGTGAAGTCGCGGTAGTTGAGCCCCGGACCATGATGTGGAAACAGGATCTCAGGTCCGAACTTCGTAATGAAATTGGGACTCGCCGTATTTGCGCCCGCGCGCATCGAACGAGCAAACTCGTACGGTATCCGGGTCTCGGCGATGTGGAAGATAACCACATCTTCTGGCCCGGCATTGATCGAGAATGAAATTGCTCGCCTGCGCCGAAGCGTCGCGCTCGTTGTCGAAATCATTGCGCATAAACGAATGGAATTAACTGGGCGGACAGAGTCAATATCGCGATGAAGCATAGCGACATGGCCCAGCGTTGTCTCAGGTTCGCGATGCCCGCGGCTGTAAGGATCACCAGTGGCGGTAGACAAAAAATCATGTAGCGTGGCAGAAAAACAGGACGCGCAATGGATAGCAGGAAAGTCACCACGATAGGAAACAACAGCCACAACAGAAGAAACTGGCAACGCCACACTTGCCAGGATTGCGATCGCTGAAAGAGTTTTCTCCCGAGTGGAATCAATCGCTGCGCGCATGCGGCGACATAGAGCAGTGGCATCCCACTCGTTAAATTAGTGAAGAAGCTCCACAAATCATGCAATCCCGGGCCGGTGGAATCCACTTGATTGGTCCTGCCCCGGTTTTGCGATGAAGACGATCAGAGGCAATACACCGAAACGAGATTTCAATCCAAGCCTGGCGAAGTCTGTTTGTCTCGATGCTCGATCGCGACTTGATTTGGCGATCTCCACCATCGCACGATCATCCACTGGACGGCCAGCAGAAGCATGCGTAGAAGTGCGCGTATGTCGCCAGAATACTTGCGACGATGTACCCGAGACGTTTGCGTCGAGTGGGAAAGCGAAGCCAAGAGATCAAGAAGCCGCCTGAGAGAGCGGCCAAGAAAAACGAAAAGTGCGTAGCTCCTCGCTTCTTGGGAATATCGAAGATCGAAGGCATTGAAAGCGAGGAGGGCTGCCGACATCAGTGCGACGCGACGGTCAAACAGCAGACGCGCAACCCAATAGACAGCAAGCACAGAGCTCGCCGCAATGAGAACAGACAAGCCGCGGATCCATGCCGGGCTCTGTCCAAAGTGCAGCCAGAATCGCAGCAAGACGTAGTAAAGCGACATGTTGGCTTCCCGCCACCACATCAAATGCAGGAAGTTCCGCCAGTCGACCCGTGCCACCTCTACGCTGAAAGATTCGTCGAACCAGAACGGCTTGCACGAGAGACAGTGCAATCCGACGGCGACGTTCGCGAAAAGGACCAGCAACAGTGCGAGCCAGTGAATCTTTGTTGCGGGCTCCGAATCGGTGGTCTGACAGGTTGCGCTTGCAGTCACACCTCGAAGATACATGATCGAAATGCGGAATTCGCACGTTCTCGGCTTGAACCAGCGCATTTGCCTGCCGAATCGGCTACGCACGATCGGCCCGATGCCATTTACAATATCGCGGTTTGACCGAGACTGCGTTCTGAGGGCCGGATCTAGCAGCATGTTTAAAAAGATTCTGATTGCAAATCGTGGAGAGATTGCGGTGCGCGTCATTCGTGCCTGCCACGAGATGGATATCGCCGCCGTAGCGGTGTATTCCGATGTCGATCGTGCCTCGCTGCATGTGCGGAAGGCCGATGAGGCGTATTCTATCGGTCGGCCCGCTGCATCGGAGTCGTATCTCAATATCAGAAGATCCTCGACGTTGCCGCGAAGTCCGGTGCCGATGCCATTCACCCTGGATATGGATTTCTGTCCGAGAACGCCAAATTTGCTAGGGCCTGCGCGGATGCTGGCATCAAGTTCATCGGGCCAACCGCGGCGGCAATGGATGCGATGGGCTCCAAGACGCGGGCACGACAAGCCATGGAACGCGCCGGAGTTCCCTTTGTCCCGGGTACTTCAAGAGGGCTTGGATTCATTCAGCAAGCCGAGCAGGTTGCCGCGCGTATCGGCTATCCCGTCATGCTCAAGGCCGCGGCCGGAGGCGGCGGCAAGGGAATGCGCCTTGTGCATGATCCTGCGGATATGAAATCCGCTCTCGAGAGCGCTGGAGCGAGGCAGAACGAGCCTTCGGAGACGGTGAAGTCTACATCGAGAAGGCGATCATCAATCCGCGCCACATCGAAATGCAGGTCCTGGCCGATGAGCATGGCAACACGGTCTATCTCGGCGAGCGCGAATGTTCCATACAGAGACGCCATCAGAAGGTGATCGAGGAGGCGCCGTCACCCGTAGTCGATCCCGAGATGCGTCGAAAAATGGGAGAGGTAGCTGTGCGCGTGGCGCAGGCTGCCGGATACACGAACGCAGGCACGGTCGAATTCCTGGTCGATCAGGAAAGGAACTTTTATTTCCTCGAAATGAACACTCGCCTGCAGGTGGAGCATCCAGTCACGGAGCTGGTGACAGGGCTCGATCTAGTGCACCTGCAGATTCACATCGCGAATGGAGAACCGCTGCCTTTCACCCAAGACGAAATAAGCATTCGGGGTCATGCCATCGAATGCCGCATCTACGCAGAGGATCCCGACAATAACTATTTCCCGAGCCCAGGGAAGATCACGCTTTTACTTCTGCCTTCCGGTCCTGGCATTCGTCGCGACAGCGGTATGTACGAGGGTTGGACGGTCCCGATGGACTACGATCCGCTGCTGGCCAAGCTAATTGGCTACGGCACGGATCGAGATCAGGCCATTGGGCGCCTGACCCGCGCCCTGAACGAGTATTTCGTGGGCGGAATCAAGACCAACATCTCCCTGTTCCGGCGCATTCTGCGAAATCCGGAATTTCGTGCAGCGAAAATCGACACGGGTTTTCTGGACCGCCTGCTGAAACAAAAGGAAGACAGAGCGGAGGCAGCGCTGATTCGCAGGCGTCGGAAGTGGCCGTGATTGCTGCCGGGTTGTTCGCTGTTCTGGGCAGTCTGCCGCCGGCGCCGGAGAGCGGGCCGTTATCCAGGAATCTGCGAGTAAAAGCCGACTCGTCTTCGAACTGGAAGAGCTGCGGCACGCCGGGAGAGTCTGCGTGACTGAATCGAAACTTATGCGGACCTCGATTGATGTCGGTTAGTTGCGGTGGAGCTTCGGCTACGGCGCCAAGCCGACTATGACGTACGACATCTCCATCGACGGCAAACACTATCGACTCGAGCTCGAGCGGGACGAAGGACGCTGGAGTTGTCGTCTCGATGGACGCGACGATTGACGTCGATGCCGTTCTCGCGCGTCCCGACGTTCTGTCACTTCGAATCGGCAACAAGGCGTACGAGGTGAAATGCGAGCGCGTCGGAAGCGACCTGCACCTTTGGGTGGGGAGCATTCGGTTTGCTGCGGAAGTGCGCGATCCCCGTTCTCTTCGCGGTCGCGGGTCGCGCCGACGGACGAGCATGGGCCCGAAGAAGCTCACCGCCCCTATGCCTGGCAAGGTGGTTCGTATTCTCGTCAGCCCAGGGAGCGGCAATCGAAGCCGGCGCAGGCGTTCTCGTGGTAGAGGCGATGAAGATGCAGAACGAGGTGAAATCACCGAAGAAGGGAACCGTTCAGAAAATCCTGGTCGACGAAGGCGCCGCCGTGAATTCCGGAGATGTGCTGGCGATTGTCGAATAGGTCAGCTATTTCTTCTCGATCCCGTTGCTTTCAAGCACCTTCTTCGCATAGAAATTCTCCACCTTGGCACTATCGCGCAACACTTCGTAGTACGCAGACTTGAGCAGTTGCTCGCGCCGGTCGCGAAGCTGAGAACGGATCGCCTGCTGCACCCGTGGATCAGCTAGTTCCCGCTGTCCTGCCGGTTCCTTCGAAACCAGTTTCACGATGCGAAATCCCAGGTATTGCTTGTCGCATGGATTCACAACAGAAACGATTGGGCTGTACTGGCCGGGCTTCAGCTTCATCACCGCTTCGCGAGTTGCGGGATCCGTGCCTTTCAGGCCTGACTCCGCACCGTTCCTAAATCGCCGCCGTTGCCTGAAGTCTCCGGATCCTCCGAATATTTCATCGCCAGCGTGGCGAAGTCATCGCCGCTGTCGAGGCGATTCGCAATCATCTGGATTTTCTTGCGCGCGTCGCCTCATTCTGAGCTTTGTCGTTCTGGTTGTGCGCCTGTGGATTTGGCGTAGGAGTCACCATGATCTGAGCGAGGTGGATATTGCGGCTCGATCAGGTTGAACTCGGCCTTGTGCGCGTTGTAGTAATCGGTGATGTCCTGGTCGCTGACGTTGATCTTTGACGACACTTCCTTGTTCAGGACCTTGTCGACGGTGATCGAACGCCGGATATCCCTCTTGAAATCGGCCTGCGTGATTTTCTTGTCCTGCAGGCGCTTGTCGAATTCTTCCTGGGTAAAGGGCGCTTTCAGCTCGTTGTATTTTCGATCGACTTCATCTTCGGTGGCCAGGAGACCCAGCTTTTCGGCACGTCGCATCAGGATCTCGTCGTCGATCATCTGATGAAGGATATTCAGCCGCAACGCGGTGGACTGCTCGCCGCTGGGTGCCTGCTGCGCCGAGGAGACGTTATTGTCATAGTATTTGTCGACATCGGTACGGAAGATTTTACGGCCGTCGACCGTGGCCATCACATCGCCGCCGGGTTGTGAATTACAGCCTAATATCGGAAGAAAAAAGGCAGCCAACAGCCCGGCGCTTAGCTGGGCGCGAACCAAGTTTTTCACGGATGTTCTCCCGTACTCACACTGCTACAGATGAAAAATAGGCTAACGGAAACTCACGAACGCCAAGAATCCCTTTACTTTGATGCAGGCGTTGGAGTTGACGCGGCGTGTTCCGGTACAGGTTGGCCGGCGTCTCTGAGAGCGGTGTCGAGGGCCGCCCTGACGTCGCCGATCGGAACTGCGCCATCAATCTTCTGGCCATTGATGAACAGTGTCGGAGTGGCATTCACTCCCAGCCCATCGGCCTCTTTCATCGATGCTCTGACAGGATCCTCATTCTGCGCCTTCAGGCAGGACTGAAGTTTCGTCACATCTACGTTGTGCTTCTGTCCTTGCAGCATTGCCATCTTGTCGATGGCATCAAAGCGTCCTTGCGGTGTCTTCTCCGAATCGACGTCTTTCTTGTTCGCGTGAATATAGTCGGCGAAATCCCAATAGGCTTCGCTGTTTTGACCCGCCAGACAATTTGCGTCAACCGCAGCGTGAACTGCCCAGGGATGGATTTCCACCAGGGGATAGTCCTTGTACACGAAGGTCACACGATCGCCGTATTCCTTGAGGATCTCCGGGAACAGCGTCCGATGCATGCCCGCGCAATACGGGCATTCAAAGTCGTCAAAGTTAACGACCACAACTTTGGCTGATTTCGCCCCGCGCGTCGGTCGGCCCGACACGTCGATCTTGCTCATCAATTCCGCGTAAGGATCCTTTGTCAGGTCGAGCTTGGTTACGCGCAACATGGTTGCGCGATCCTTGGAGAGCAGGAATTTGTAGTCCTTCGACTTGCCATCTCCGCCGTCCATATTGACAGTCACGGTGTCATAACCGGGAAGTTCGCTCGAGGGAGAAATATCGCCTACGGTCACCTTCACTGCCGCTGGAATCGTGTAAAAAGCGCGTACCTGGTGTTCGATCTTTCGAGCCAGGTCCGGAGGGGTAGACTGGGCCACGCAGCCCAGACAGATCAAGAGCAAAATGAACAGGGAACGCCGAATTAAGGTCACCAAAAACCGCCTAATCATCAGTTCTGTACGCTTTTGATTATCTCATAGCGTGAGATCGAAAGAGGGTAGCACGCCGGTCGTTAGAACCTACCCGGCACGTCGGAGTTGGTCGACGGGTAACAGAGCGTTCATCGATCCAGAGCGAAATCCTTCCAAGTCGAGAGTCACGAATTTGAATCCCAGCCGTTTGAAGATGGCCGTGAATTCGTTTGCCATCTGCGGACTCAAAGCCGCGTCCATCTCGTCTCGTGCAATCTCGATGCGAACGATATCTCCATGATGCCTTACCCGGAATTGGCGGAACCCAAGTGACCGGATAGCATCTTCCCCGCGTTCTACAACATCGAGCGCTTCGCGGGTTACGGGCCGGCCATATTCGATCCGCGAAGAGAGGCAAGCGGACGCTGGTTTGTCCCAGATACGCAGGCCCGCCTGACGAGCTAGCTGCCGGATCTCTTCCTTGGTGAGTCCAGCGTTCAACAGCGGAGCGGCGACGTGGTGGAGTTTCGCAGCTCTCTGTCCGGGCCGGAAGTCGCCCTGATCGTCTTGATTCACGCCATATGCAATTGTGTCGAAGCCGCGTGAAGCCCGAAGGTGCTCCATCACCTGGAAGAGTTCATCTTTGCACTGGAAGCATCGCTGGCCGTCATTGCGGGCGTACTCTGGGCGCTCGAGCTCGGAGGTGGAGATCACCTCTACAGCAATTCCTTGTTCGTTTGCGAATGCTAACGCATCTGCAAGTTGCGTCCGCGCAAGGCTTGCGGAATCGGCGATCACGGCCAGCGCATTTCTTCCGAGGGTCTGATGAGCCTGCCAGGCAAGGAACGCGGAATCCACGCCCCCGGAATAGGCGACAAGCACTCGTCCCCAGCGACGTAATTCCATCTGTAACTGGAGTTGCTTACCCGCAATGCCTGAATCCAGAGGCTGCATCGCAATCATGGTATCAGTCCCGGGCCCCGACTTCAGTACAGTCTTTCCTGCTTTTTGAGGTTTCCGAACGACCCTATATTCGCCAGGCTGAAGGTAAAGCGGAAGAGGTTTTCGTTGCGGACATTGGCGATCGCGAAGCGGCGGTATTCAAGGGTGATTCCGCAGCAGTCCCAATTGTAGGTGGTCTGAGCAGTGGCGAATTGTAATTTGTGCGTCTCGGCATCAAAGCCAAAACTGCTCGCCGCGCTAAGTCCCCGCCTTGTCAGGCTCCCGTATCCAAGGGCCACGCGAAACTGCTGAAACTTGCACGTAATCTGCTTTGTGGTTGCCGCGGGCTCGCAAGTCCCAATGTTGAGGCCTGGGCTGCTGGCTGTCTGGGGAATCTGAAGAAATGCATCCCCTGCTCCTAACGTGAAGGGACCGGAGTTGTAGTTCAGCAAAAGTGTGCTCGCATTGATGCGATGCAGTTGGAAATCGTAGTCGACATCAAATTCGGTGTCAGTGCGGCTTCCAGTCGCAAATCGCATCCGCGACACAAGCGGCGAAAGGTACCGGGGTTGCGTAAGGAAAGCAATTCCTGTCAGATCCTCAGTGGAGGTAAGCACGTTTCTCTGTCCCGGAATAAGCGCCCCACCGAACGTCTGATCTAGGAAGTATTTCTGGGAGACTTCCCACGTGGCAACCTCCCGGACATCCGGGCCGGGATTACAGGGCTGGCTATCCAGAGTACTGACCCGCTGCCATGGCAGAGTCTGCTCCGGCGCCGCAGCGCCTACTGCCAAACTGGTCATCGGTGTCTCGCACTCCTGGATTCCTGAGGGATGCCGCTTCGCATACAGCCGTGTTACGAAGCCGTACTGGACCTCGTGCGTATCGCTCAAGATATCCCGCTCGTCGAAGTGCAAAACATTCTCAAAGTTATTTACTCCGGTCACATACCGATAAACAACGCGCGGTTCGATGACATGTTTCCACTTCTTTCCCAAGAATTCCCGATCGAAGACGCGTTCTAGCGCAGGTGGACGAATCTCCACCGAAGTGTCCAGAGCCTGACGATTCGTAGGATTGTCCAGGGCAAGACCGTTTACGAACCGTTCTGTGTAGTACGAGGCATGAAGATTCAGGGCTGGACGCACGGACCATCCATGAAACTTTACGGGAAGTGAAATTTCAGGGCTCAAATCGAATCGACCAAGCAGACTGCTTGTATGAAATCCCGGCTCACTCCGCGAAAGTCCTGCCAACGATGCATCAAACGCCCAGTTGAACGGAGTGTGTTGAAGAGGCCGATCTACGCCCGAAAAGTCCACGCTGGGGGTGTGGAGCACTCGAATCGAATCGAATACAGGAAGATCCCCAGTCAAGTCTGTGGTTTGGAAAAAGTTTTGATAGCGTTCGACCATGCCGCCAAAGTGAAATCCGTTGTAAGACTTGGATAGAAAGAGTTGCGACTTTACCTCCGAGTTCACGGCTTGGGTGAAGACATCGTTAAACGCCAGGCGAAATAGGAATGAACTCAAGTAGTCGACGTTCGAAATCGCGCGGAATCCCAGGAAATTTCCTTCAGCATTGAGCCTTGCTTCCTGCCCGCCCTCGCGCAAAAGCTGTGAACCGAATCTGGTATCGACCTTTATACCCCGGTCGATAACGCCGAAATAACTTAGATCGATGTAGGAGGTATCGCTCGGCCGCGCCCGGTACTCTCCCCGTTGCGACCAGCCGCGCCGAGATAAATACTCGGCTCCGAGCGTTGCGTCCATGCTGCGGTTGATGGCCCAATAAAACGCGTCACCCACTTCATTTCCATTCGTTGATGACCGCCCGGCCGTTGGTATGAGAAATCCCGAATGCCTGGCCTCTCGGGCAACCGGGTGGGTTGCATAGGGAAAGTAAAAGATGGGAAAGCCATGTAGCCAGAAATTGCTGTGGTAGATCGTCGCGTTCCCGCCCACGTCGACTACAACCTTGCGAGCCTGAAACTTCCAGTTCGGATTGGGCAGTTCGCACGTCGTAATACTGCCGTCATACACCAGGTAGTGATCAGAACTCGGCTTCTCCACGATTTTCCCAGTGAAGGCGAAGGGAGCCGTCGAAGTCAGAATCGCTATGTTCCCTCGGAATTTCATCCCAGTGGTTGCCGTCACGTCATAGAACTTGCCGGTTTCTGCCGTGACGTTGTACCTACCGTGGCTCGCGTTGATGTGGTCATCGTTCGAACCGCCATCAATAGTGAAATGTCCTGCGGCGGTCGCTTCGCCAGAGTCCGAGTCGTACGTAACTTCGTCCGCTCGAAGGATGTAGGTTCGATAATGTATCTCCACATGGCCACGAAGCTTGTAGACGTTCCCAACCTTTTCCTGCTGTTGCGCACAAATGGTGGTTGAATCCTGATCGGATTGTGCGGCCTGGCTGGAGCAGGCCGAGCTGTCGGCCGCCGATACGGGGGCCTTCGCCTCCTGCGAAAACACATTTGCTTCGCCGGAACCGTAAAGCAACTGGCTGGTTACTAGTGCCAAAGCGAGAACCTGATGACAAAGGAACACCGCCGTGATAAGGAATCTAGTGCACAGAGTCATCGGAAGAAGATCAACGCAAGACGGCCGTCCATCTCAGGCGTACCTGTCCCGCTTCTTGTTGCGGCATCGTGAACTTAGCACGCTGTCGCCCGCGAGGAAAAGTGTCGACCAAGGCTAGGATTGCCGTTGGTTCTCTGCCGGTTGCATCGCTGAGTTTGCAAGTTCGAGATCCCGGGACCGTTTGCATGAATTGTCAGAAGTGCGGTGAAGTTTGCGATTGCCCTGTCGCGCTCCCTCCTGCCCTATTCTCGACGCTGGAAACGCCCGCTGATGAAGTGGCCGGCGCTGAGACCGAAGGCGTAGCCGACGATGGCACCGCGTGGCGTGACGAACTCTCCGCCCGTCTGAATCGCTATCGCAGTCGCCATAAAGCCCCTCCCCCGCGTTATCCGTCACTCCGCCTGCCGTTTGACGTGGGAAGGCCCCAGCCTCCTGTGGAGAATACTCCCGCCTCGACGTTTGAACCAGTTTCTACGAGCGCTCTAGCGCTGGACGGGGTTCGGCAAGGGCCGGAGATAGCCGATCTACAGATCACTGAGGCCGCCCCATCCGTGGCGATTACCGCTCCCGTGCAACGTGCCGTTGCTCATCAAACCGCTAAGATCATCGAGTTCCCGCGATTTGCCTGGGCGCCCCCAGCGCCTCCTCCCGATCAACTGGCCGAGCCCGTTTTCGACCGTCCGCGAATTTTGGATGTTCCCGAAGTCGAGATGCCGCTTCCGGCCTTGGGCGGGATCATGATCGATCCCGCCGAAGTTGTAGAGGTCGAAAAACGTCTGGGGATCGATATCCCTTTGCAGAGCGCCGCGCTCGGAATGAGACTGCTTGCTGCGTTCGTCGATGGATCCATCATCGCTTCAGCATCTGCGCTATTCGGATTTATTTTTTGGAAGCTCACCGCTGCCAGCCTTCCCCAGGTGCAAATGTTCACTTTCGTAGCCGTAACTCTGTGTGTCTTCTGGATTGCCTACCAGTATCTGTTAATCGTCTACGCCGCCAACACGCCCGGACTCCGTTTTGCCCATCTCGAACTCACCAGATTCGATGGTTCGACGACAACTCGGTCCCTGCGTCGATGGCGCGTGCTGGCTTCTTGCCTCTCGGCCGTCTCTCTGGGCATGGGGTACGCGTGGCTTTTTCTGGATGAGGATGGGCTCTGCTGGCACGACCGTATCACCCACACCTATCTCGCGCCGAAAACTCCAGAAGGCGAGGCTCACTCTACGAAATAGGCGACGGCTAGCGGCGTTCAAGCGCAGCTTCGCCGGCGCACCGCTCCCCATCCGTATGCTATCTTCAATGGTTTACGATTGTTTGCAGTATTTCAGGCATGGCCACATCGGCTGAGGGAACTAAACCGGCAGTAAAGGTCTTCGTCGCCACAACGGTGATGTTGACCTTTATTTCTTTCTGGCGCGCAGCCGCCATCGTCCTTTCTGACCTCGCTTCATCCGCTTATTACGCGGGGGGCGACGCCGAGAAGGTCATCGGCAAGAGCGCGCCCTGGTTCATCCTTGCCGTCATGCTGTTCAGCTACGCCGTCCGGGCTCTCTACATCGAGTCCAGCAGCATGTTTACCCGTGGCGGAGTGTATCGCGTCGTTAAAGAGGCTATGGGCGGCACCCTTGCGAAGTTCTCCGTTTCCGCCCTTTTGTTTGATTACGTTCTCACCGGACCAATCAGCGCTGTCGTCGCAGGACAATACCTAGCCGGATTCATCGAAGACCTTGCCCGATACATGGGCCACCCGCTGGCTCACTTCCCGCACAACGCGTTCGCAGCCAGTTTCGGTGCTTTGGTAGCCATTTATTTCTGGTGGAAGAACACGCAGGGGATACACGAGTCCAGCCAGAAAGCTGTCCAGATCATGATCATTACGACCGTTATGGTCGTGCTTCTCATTATCTGGTGCACCATTACCGTCTTGCGCGTGCCGGTGCAGTTGCCTCCCAGTCCTTTCACTCCAGGCATCGTTCCACTGAACAGTGAGTCGCTCGGCTGGCTGAGCAATACGTCGGTCCCTTACCTGAAGTCCGGGTCGGCCCTTTTAACCTTCATCATTGTTTTCGTCGGCTTCGGACATTCTGTGCTGGCCATGAGCGGCGAGGAAACTCTGGCCCAGGTCAACCGCGAGATCGCTCATCCCAAGCTGAAGAATCTCGAAAAGACCGGTCTGGTGATTTTCGTCTACAGCCTGCTGTTTACCTCGCTGGTGTCTTTCTTCGCGGTGATGATCATTCCGGACAAAGTCCGGCCCGACTATTTTGGAAACCTCATCGGTGGAATCGCGGTCTACCTCGTTGGCCCGGAATGGATCAAGCTCATCTTCCACGGCTTTGTCGTGCTGGTTGGAGTCCTGATCCTTTCGGGCGCGCAGAACACGTCCATTGTTGGCGCGAATGGTGTGTTGAACCGGGTTGCCGAAGATGGCGTATTGACCGCTGCTTTCCAGAAGCCGCATCCTCGCTTTGGTACCAGCTACCGCATCATTAACCTGATTGTCGGTCTGCAGTTGCTAACCATTCTTTTCACCAAGGGTAATGTCTTCACGCTTGCCGGCCTCTATGCATTCGGGGTGATATGGAGCTTTGCCATGATGTCTCTGGCGGTGCTCGTCCTCCGTCATAAAGAACCTGGCGGCCGCCTGTGGAAGGTGCCGGGCAACATCACAATAGGGGATCGCGAGATTCCGGTAGGAGTGATGTTGGTCTCTGCGGTGCTGTTCACCACCGCCCTCGTGAACCTGCTGACGAAGAAGCAAGCCACCATCGGCGGAATCGCTTTCAGTCTGCTCTTTTTCATCATCTTCACGTATTCGGAAAAGCGCGTTGCACGCGAGCGGCAGGGGAAGCCAGAAAGCCTTGATCAATTCCGCGTATACGGCAACCAGGAACTAGGAAGCGGCGCTATGGGCGTCCGCCCCGGCAACGTGCTGGTTGCGGTTCGGGATCCTAGGAATCTTTACTACTTGCGTCACATCCTCAGCCACACCAATACCCAGAACCAGGATGTCGTCGTCATGAGCGCCCGCCTTTACCACCGCGAGCATAGTTTCAGCGGAAGCACCGTCTTCGAAGCCAGCCAGGTTTTTGATCACTACGAACAAGAACTATTTACCGCGGCGGTAGCGGTCGCAGAAAAAGAAGGAAAGCCGATTTCGCTTCTGGTTGTGCCCGCGACGGACGTGTTCGAAGCCATCATGGTGACGGCGCAGAGGCTGGATTCCTCGCGGGTCGTCTGCGGGCTTTCCAATAAGCTCACGGCAGACGAACAGGCGAAACTCACCGGTGATGCATGGGAACGGTTGTCGGAGCCTCGTCCTCGGCTCACGCTCGAAGTTTGTGCGCCGGATGGTTCCATTCGAGAGTATGCACTCGGTCCCCACACTCCGCGCATGCGCGGCCAGGACGTAGAACTCATGCACAAGCTCTGGCTCGACATTACGGCCGACCCGAAGTTCGCCGGAGCCCATCACTACCACATCGTAGCCTTGGCTCTTGAGGAATTGCAGCGCGAGCTTACTTCAGAACAACGCGCGCATCTCCTGCAAAAATTGCAGGATGAGATGAACCGGCCTAATCAGCAATAATCGGAGATTGCGAGAGCCTCCGAGCACATCCTTAAGCTCTCGCAATCAACAACCTTCCGCTGACCACTAACCGCGCATCCCGTGATGACAGCAACTATTCTTCGCTGTCGTATCCTTCTTGGCGCCGCAGCATTCCCTTCCACAGTCTTTGCAGCAGGACGAGGCGCTCTTATCACCCTCTCCGCAACCGCCTTTGCAGCACGAGTCGCCAGATTTGTCGGCTCGCACGCATGCCTTCGCATCCTTGCTGCCGCAGCAGGAATCTCCATCTTTTGCCTCACCACGCTTTTTCGCATGATGTGCGCAGCACGAATGCCCAGCCTTGGTGTCGTTGGCTTTCATGTCGCTCGACTTCATTTTTTCGCAGCAGGGACACTTGGATTTCTCGCCAGCTTCCGTGTTCTGTTGCGGAGTGGAGGGTGCTGTCTGCGTTGCGGTTTGCGCCCATGACGCAACGGTCAGGGCCAGAATCAGAGCCAGCATCTTGTGTTTCATGATCAAATCTCCTCGAGATTGAATTTGTTGTCGGGCCGCTGCCCGCCTGAAAATGGATGGACCGATTTCTCAGTCCGAGAATGGTGAATGGGCGCTCCGGCGCAAGAGGAGAACTCAGATACGAAGAACGTTGCTGCGGTCCCAGCCGGACGAAAGTAGACCGGAGGAGTGCCTAACCGACACGCTCGAAGCTTCAACCGTGTAAACAGGGACTTGAACGCCTTCTTCGGAGTCAGGGCGGGGTATCTCAATCACCGTCGTCAATGCAGGAGGATTCCCAGGCTCTCTCTTAGAACAACAGGGGTGCTCGTTTCCGCAGGGCATTCGCCGGACATTCAAAGCGAATATGGACGTCGCCGTGCGCGGACAGCAGGAATGCTGCCGAACGTTAGAATCGTGGTCCCCCGCTCGCGCAACTGCTGCGACTGCCCACAGATTAGGCGCGGTGCAGCACAGCGACATCAACATCAGAGCGGCGATGATTCTCTTCGTCATGCGCGTGCCAGACAGTTTCAGCCTGACATGCGATCCAGCGAAGCTCTGTGATTTAGATCACGTTGTCGCGTGACCCAATTTCCTAGCGGAGGAGGTTCTCCAGGGACTCGCGCAAATTGCGAAACTGAAACGAGTATCGGCTCGCCAGCAACTGTGTTAGGCTCGACCCGTTGGCTGCCCAGTAGAACGGTTTCGCCCATCTCACCGAAGGCTGTTTTCACAACAAACGCAGGCACGGGGAAGATCGCAGGTCGTCGCAGTACGCTCGCCAACGTCTTGGTGAACTCGGCATTCCGAACCGGTTGCGGAGATACAAAATTCACAGGACCTTGCAGTAGTGCAGTGCGGATCACGTGGCCAATTGCACCAGCCATATCTCGCACGTCGATCCAACTCATCCACTGCTTCCCGGTTCCAACTCTTCCGCCGACGCCAAGCTTGAACGGAGTGAGCATCTTACCGAGCGCTCCCCCCTTTGGGCTAAGCACGATTCCAGTACGAATCTGCACGGTGCGAATGCCCGCTTGGGTCGCAGTTGCCGTCGCAGCCTCCCACTCGCGGCACACGTCAGGTAAAAACCCCTGCCCCGGAGCGCTGGTTTCGGTCAGTACTTCCTCGCCCCTGTCCCCGTAATATCCGATCGCCGAACTTGAGACGAAGACGCGCGGTTTGATTTTGGTTTGCGATAGCGCCTGCGCCAGATTCTGCGTTCCTTGCACGCGACTGTCTCGTATCCTGTTTTTTTTCTCCGAAGTCCATTTTCCTACGATCTCTTCGCCCGCAAGATGAACGACGGCGTCGAAACCGGTGACCAGGTTTGGCGAAATACTCTGCGCCGGGTCCCACACGATGCTTTCCTGCCCCGGCGGCACGGGCTTTGAAGCCGCTCTCGTAAGGCGCGTGATCTGCGCCCCAGCTTCCTTGAACTTCGCAAACAAGGCGTTGCCAATAGGCCCCGATGCCCCGCTGATTAAAATCCTCGCGTTACGTAAATCGTCCATTTCGCCTCACTTTAGCAGACGCAACAGATGCGCATCTCGATTCACGAAATAGCTGCCTGCATAAATTAATTGTCGAGAAAATTCGAGGCCAAGTTTTTGAGTGATCAAGGACTTCAATAGACATACGTATCATCCCTGAATGCCTCCGAAGGCCTTCACCAAAGGCCCGTTCAGCCCGCTAAAGGTATAATCCGTCATGGCGACCTTGCGCCAACAGATCGCGACCACGGCTCTCACGCTGACGAAGTTCCGCGATCTGATGAAGCGGATGCAGGAGAACCGCCCCCAAGACGATCTTGCGATCGTAAAGAAAGCCTACGATTACTCTCTGAAACACCATGAGGGCCAGTCCCGCGCCTCGGGTGAGCCTTACCTGGTTCATCCTCTTGAGGTCGCTCTCGTCTTGGCAGAGATGAAGATGGACCCCGTCGCCGTGGCTGCCGGGCTGCTCCACGATTCGGTTGAAGATACCTCGGTCACCATTGTCGACATCCGCAAGGAGTTCGGCGAGCAGGTCGCCCACATCGTCGAGGGCGTCACCAAGATCAGCAAAATTGACTTCGCTACCCGCGAAGAACAGCAGGCGGAAAATCTTCGGAAGATGATGCTGGCGATGGTGGACGACATTCGGGTCGTTCTGATCAAGCTTGCGGATCGCCTGCACAACATGCGCACGTTGGAACATCTTCAGCCGGAGCGGCAGCGAAAAATCGCCGAAGAGACTCTGGAAATTTACGCCCCGATCGCTCACCGTCTCGGAATGGGTAAGATTCGCGGTGAGCTGGAAGATCTCGGCTTCCGATTTCTCGATCCGGTGGGCTATGAGCAGGTAGAAAATTCCGTCAACGCGCGCCGCAAGCAGGGAGAAATCTTCCTCGCGAAGATGCAGCAGATCATCGTCGACAAGCTCAAGGAAGCAGGAATTCAGGCTCGGGTCGAGAGTCGCATCAAGCGCGTATACAGCATCCACAAGAAATTGCAGCGGCAGCGCATCTCGGTCGACCAAGTCTACGATCTTTGTGCTATGCGCGTCGTCACGCGATCTTTGCAGGATTGTTACGCTGTCCTTGGCATCATTCACAATCTTTGGCGTCCAGTTCCTGGACGCATAAAAGATTTCATTGCAATGCCCCGGCCGAACTTCTACCAGTCGCTGCACACCTCAGTGATCACCGAGGACGGAACACCCTTCGAAATTCAGATTCGCACCGAAGAGATGCACAAGATGGCGGAAGAAGGCATCGCCGCCCACTGGAAATACAAAGACGGTCCCGTATCGGCGCAGGATGAACAGCGACTGGCGTGGCTCCGCCAGGTAGTCGAGTGGCAGCGTGACGTCAGCGATCCGAACGAATTTCTTTCCACGCTCAAAGTCGATCTGTATCCCGAAGAGGTCTATACCTTCACTCCGAAGGGCAAAGTCGTCGTGCTTCCTCGCGATGCTACTCCGATCGACTTCGCATACACGATTCATACCGAGGTCGGCCACACCTGCATCGGGGCCAAAGTGAACGGACGAATGGTCCCGCTTCGTCACAAGCTGCACTCCGGAGACATCGTCGAGATTCTTACTCAGCCCGGCCACAAGCCCAGCCGCGACTGGCTTGGACTGGTCAAGTCTTCGCGCTCGCGCAACAAGATCAAGCACTGGCTGAATGTCCATCAGCGCGAGCGGGCCATCGAAATCGGCCGAAAGCTGATCGAGAAGGAAGCACGCAAATACCGGATTGCGCTGAAAGAGATCAAAGACGATGAACTGCAGCGGGTCGCGTCAGGTTATGGCCTCGGTAAAGCCGACGATTTGATGTCGGGCATCGGCTATGGAAAGTATTCGGCTCGCCAGGTTCTGGCACGTTTGCTTCCTGCGGGCGCGACGCATTCAATCGCCGGCGACATCGAGTCTGAGGGATTGACTTCGCACCCCGGTTCGATTGCAAGCGTCGTCCGCCGCGTCTTCGGGGATCACGACGCAATAACCGTTCGTGGTCAGGGAGACATGCTCGTGTACCGCGCCCGTTGTTGCAATCCTATCCGCGGCGAGACCATTGTCGGATACATCACTCGCGGAAAAGGCGTCGCCGTTCATTCTGTGCACTGTCCGAACGTTACCAATCTTCTGTACGAACCCGAACGAAAAATCGACGTCGAGTGGGCTCGCGATGAAAGTACACCTACAGCCTATCCGGTAAAGCTGACGGTGTTCTGCGACGACCGCTTCGGCATGCTGAAGAGCATCACTGGAGTGATCGGCGACGCCAAGAGCAATATTCGCAACATCAGCGCCCAGACCGCGAACAGCCAGGCCAGCGTGGAAGTTGTCCTGGACATCTCCGACCTGAAGCATCTGGAAACCATAATTGCGGGACTTCGCAAGATCGCCGGAGTACACGAAGTCCAACGCTTGCAGAAAATCTAGAAGCTCTGTCGCCATGGGGAGAGGGAGGGCCTTTCACGCTGCGTGAGGCGTGCAACTATCACTCTGTGGTACTCTGTGCCCTCCGTGGTGAAGTTTTCAGCGAGGAACCGAGAATGCTCCTATGCGCGAAGTAATTTCCACAAAGAATGCACCCGGGGCCGTCGGCCCATATTCCCAAGCCATCAAAGCCAATGGATTCGTCTTCGTCTCCGGCCAGGTGGCTATTGACCCTGCCACGCAGGAAGTGATCTCTGGAAGCATCACGGCCCAGACCGATCGGATTCTAAAAAATATATCGCTGATTCTTGAAGCCGCTGGCAGCAGCCTGGGTAAGGTTGTCCGCTCGGGAGTCTTCCTCAAAAACATGAATGACTTCGCGGAGATGAACGATGCTTATCGTAAGCACTTCGGGGCCGCGCCTCCGGCCCGTACGACAGTCGAGGTCGCGCGCCTTCCGAAAGACGTGCAGATTGAAATTGACGTGATCGCGCTGGAGTAGCGAGAACTACTCGTTTCGAATTCACGAAGCGCAAGCGATGCCTGCGGTTTTCAGTAACCGCAAGGAGAAGACGATGAAGAGTCTGCTTACACTATCCGCCTTTGCCGTGATGACTACCGTGATTTTTGCTCAGACTGCCGCTCACAAAGCGCAGGTTGTTCCTAACACAAAAGCTCCCACCAGAGTGACCGGTGAGGGCACCAGAACAGACTCCGGCCTGCAGTATTGGGATATCAGGACTGGCACCGGCCAACTCGCCAAAGATGGCGACCACGTGAAGGTGCATTACACCGGTTGGCTAACAACTGGAAAGAAGTTCGACAGTTCTGTCGACGCTCATCAACCCTTCGACTTCACAATTGGGAAGGGCGATGTCATCAAGGGATGGGAAGAAGGAGTGAGCGGCATGAAGGTCGGCGGCAAGCGTCAACTCCGCATTCCGCCGCAACTCGCCTACGGCGAGCAGGGTTACTCCGGCGTGATTCCGCCAAACGCCACCTTGATCTTCGACATACAGCTGCTGTCGATCATTGCGCCGAAGTAGTGAGTGCATCTCAGCTTGGTAAGGATTTTTGGCGAACTCGCCAGTAGAGGGACTTCTACGCCTTTACGACTTTGCCGCTGCGCAGGCAGGACGTGCAGACGCGGATGCGCTTGCCCTGGCCCGCAACCTTCGCATGCACTGGGCGCAAGTTGATGTTCCAGCGCCGCTTCGTCACGTTGTGGGCGTGGCTAATGCGGTTTCCCGCTTGCGGCTTCTTGCCGCAGATATCACATTGTTGTGCCATTAATTACTCCCGGATCGGTTCAGGTCTTGTGAGGCAAACCTAGATTTTACAGGAAGTTGCTTGAATTCAGCAACGTTCAGCGCGCGTCCACAACGAGTCGAAGACAAACTGTTGAGCTTGCTCGCAGTATCTCGGTGTCGGCCAGGGAGGCCGGCCGCTTACACAGACGTTGCCGCTCGCGCCCGCCGCCCATGGTTCTGACCCGAATCCAAACTGCTATGCGATACTGATGCCATGCAGTCCCCGCTTCAAACCGCTTCGCCGGCCACGGATCCCACCTCGGTAAAGGTGAATATCTCGACCGGTTCGGGCGTGAACATCGAATGGAAAGACGGCCATAAGTCGCATTACAGCTTCGTCTTTCTACGCGACGCTTGCCCTTGCGCCATGTGCGAAGACGAGCGCGGCAAATCAGGACGCCGTCCCGGAGATCCTGCGACGGTTGCGCCCGGAGCTTTGCTTATTTTCAAACCCAATGCCAAGCCTGTGTCCGCTGAAGGAGTGGGAAAGTACGCCATCAAGTTTTCCTGGAACGATAATCACGACCTTGGGATCTATTCGTGGTCATTCATGCGCGAGATCTGCCCCTGCGAGCAGTGCTCGTCAGTACGTTCGGGAGGCTGACTTCGAAGTTTGGGACAACATTGGCGGTCCGAGACTGGGCGCTTCGCTGACCTGGTCGGCATCTGAATACTTGAACGCTGGCGCGAAAGCCGGATAATTTCACTATTCACGCGATGACTTCGCCTAAGCCTACATCCGCTGTGCAATCGATCGTCATCGAGTTGCTGGGGGAACTTCATTCCAGGGGTGACTGCGAGAAA
Organism: uncultured Acidobacteriota bacterium; assembly: GCA_963712365.1. Lineage (GTDB taxonomy): Bacteria > Acidobacteriota > Terriglobia > Terriglobales > Acidobacteriaceae > Sulfotelmatobacter. The sequence continues at coordinate 661,512 of CAVQHO010000010.1, read as the reverse complement.
CTCGGGCTATCGCGTGATGCATTTGCCGCCATCCTTTGTGAGATCGGCGAGAAGCAGGCGCTCACTGGAGCTCCGGAAGCGGAACTCCGCGCTTTTCTTATCAATCTTCGCGTCGACGAATTGGCGTTAGCGCGTGCTTGCGCTGCCGGACATAATCAGGCGTGGGAAATCTTTCTGACTCGCTATCGCGAAAAGCTCTATCTGTCAGCGCTCCGCATAGCACGTGAGGATTCCGCCGCGCGTGAAATGGCAGATACGTTGTATGCCGACCTCTACGGAACCACGACACGGGAAGGCAAACGCGTCTCCAAGCTCTCTTCGTATACTGGACGAGGATCGCTGGAAGGTTGGCTGCGGACCGTCCTCGCTCAGGAGTACGTAAATCGGTATAGACGGACCAAGCGCCTGGTCAGCCTCGAGGAAGAATCCGAAGATGGAGTGCAGTTCCGCGCACCCGATTCCGAGCCAGTGCCGCCTGCCGATAATCGCTTGGCGCAAGCTACTGATGAGGCCTTGGCGTTCCTATCCGGCGAAGATCGCACGATTCTGAGCGCCTACTATCTGGACGGCCGCACCTTGGCAGAGATTGCACGCGTCCTGGGCGTGCATGAGTCAACTATCAGCCGCAAGCTCGATAAGCTGGCCAAGTCCTTGCGTAAGCACATTATCGCTGCGCTGAGCCGTCGAGGCATGTCTCGTCGCCAGGCTGAAGAAGCTCTTGACGTGGATGTTCGTGATTTACAAGTAGATATTCGTCGAAGTTTGACGCAAGAATCTGCTGCTTCCGCGTTCTCAGAGAAGAGAGTGGAAGCAAGAGTTCGGCAAAGTGATGGGTAACCGCAACCGGTACCCGTGAGCGGGCATGGGTCAAACGCGAAATCTCGTCCGGTGAGTGGTAGCCAGTATTGGAAGTGGGCAGTACAAAATGCAAAACGTCCCCAATATCGTCCGTGAGCGGCTTAAGGTTCTATCGCAGCCCGTCCGTCACATTGAGGCGAACATGCTCGCTGCCTTTGCGGAACGGTCCCTCACCGACCTGGACCGCGACATCGTGTTGGAGCACTTGGCGCAATGCGCCGAATGCCGTGAGATCGCCGTTCTGGCTTTGCCCGGGCCGAAAGCAGCGCCGATCATGGTCAGTTCATCGCGTGGTTGGCTTACCTGGCCGACGCTCCGCTGGGGGTTCGCGGCAGCCGGTATCGCGGTGATCGTCTCCTTTGGTGTTCTGCGATATCAGCGACATTCCAACAATGTCATCGCCACCAATCTGGTGCCCTCGAAGACGGCAGCTGATAGGGCACCTGACAATGCATCAGCACCACCAATCGCAGTCCCGCAGCCTTCGTCGGAGCCGGACGCGGTTTCATCGAGAGCGACAGTCGCACGCTCCACACTCAACCCGAGCAATGTTACGGTCTCAACCAGCCCAACCCCGCGGAGGGATGAGGCCAGCAACGAGAAGCTTGCGATAACAGGTCGCCGACTCGGTCAGCTCTCCCATGGTCCGAAGATGACCTCGAATCAGCTGCAGCAGAACGCGAATGGATTTCAGATGCAGGCGGCGCCAGCGTCGAGCCCGGCGCCCTTCTCGAAGCAGCAATTGGTCGACGACCTTAAGCCCAGGCAAGCTCCCGCCTCGGCCGACGCACTAAACGTTCAGGTAGAGGCGGACAAATCAGAATCCGCCAAAAACGATGCGCCCAAAAGTCTTCAGCAACTTGTTGTTCATAACGAAGAGATCTCTCAGCAAACCTCTTCTTATGGCACCTCTGAGCTTAAGCGCGCGAAACCAGCCGATCAGAATGCGATGAACGGTCTTGCGCCCAAAGTTCCCGGTCCTCCGCAGACAGCCGAAGGCGGAGTCCGAGGGACAAAAATTCTACCCACGCCGCGATGGTCGATCGATGCCAGTGGATCGCTGCAACGATCGTACGATCAGGGCACCACCTGGCAAGAGGTGCGGGTTCACGAGGCTCCTGCAGTAGGTGGACCGATCTTCAACGATGCTGCTCGTGCGAAGTCGAAGGATGCACCGGCCGAGGCCGCGCCGTCTGCCAAGAAGGAAACTCTTCCTTCCCCTTTTCGCGCCGTTGCTGCTAACGGAAACGAAGTCTGGGCCGGAGCGGCCGGAGGCCTGCTCTATCACTCCGTCGACGGCGGCGCCAATTGGATACGCGTGATCCCTTCAGCCCTCGGTTCTTCTCTGAACGGAGACGTGGTTGCAATCGAGTTCACGGACAGTCAGCATGGGAGAGTTGTCACTTCCACGTCGCAAGTCTGGATCACACTCGATGATGGGCAGACCTGGAGCAAGCAGCAGTAACAACCACTTTGGGAGCCGGGACAAGCTTCTATTCGCAGCAGCACGGTTATGAGCGGCGCACCGGCAACACCATGTATTCCTCATCGATAAAGTTGCCAGCCACTTTCAACGCGCGAGGTTCGCGTCCGAACGATTCGAATCCGAAATGAACGTAGAGACGTCTTGCGGCCTCCTGCGTTGTCGTAAATGAAAGCAGGATCTGTTCTATTCCGTCGATGCTCTTTCCTCGTTCAAGAACCTTTTGCATGATCAAACGCGCCACGCCTTTCGATCTGTGACCTGGAGTGACGTACACTCCCCAGATTCGGCCCTTGTGTCTCGTCTTCAATCCTTTCTCGCGGTGAAAGCCCGCCATCCCGACCAGGCGGCCATCGTCAAACGCTCCGAAGACGAAGGAATCTACTCGACCCCGAGCCTAGGCGAGACCGGACGTCTTCGAGGCTTAGCGACTGATGCTCTTCCGCCGATGAACTGAACGCCTCCGGATCGCCCTGCAACGCTTCTAGCCGCAGTCGCCACCATTCATTGGCGTCATTGGAAGTGAGAAGTCGGATTTCCATTGAAACGCTCGTTATTGCGAACCACGGCAACTGGCGCAGTATCCGCCAATCTCGAGTCGAGAAATTAGGATTCGGAAGCGGCAATCTTTTTCCACCTGCTGCTTCAATTTTTCGAAGCTGTCGCTCACGAACTCCGCAATCTTGCCGCAGCGCAAGCATGCCATGTGAATGTGATCGCGCTCGAGCTTGCGCTCGTAGTAATGGCCCTCGCCGTTGATGTGCATCAGGTCGAGTTCGTCGATCAGTCCTTGGCGTTTGAGCAGCCGTAAAGTGCGATAAACCGTGCTGCGATCCACGCTGGGATCAATCTTTTGCGCCTTGCGCAAGATCTGTGCGGCGTCCAGATGCTTGCTCGCGGTTTCCATGACGCTCAGGATGGCGCGCCGCTGCTGGGTCATGCGAATGCCACGCTCGGCAAAATGCGCTTGCAGGCGTCCGGGCATTTCGGTTTGAGGTAGTGGCATAGGGAAAGCCTCGCGTGTCGCATCTGGTCGCAATTGCCGTGCGACGGAATCTTCGGCTAGCGCTTGACGCTGCTGAAGTCGTCCGGCAAGATATCAAGTGTATCATCAGTTGCGACTGAGTTGCAACTAGATCAGCTAGTTGATCAAAGCTGTTTTGACGACAGATGTGCGACGGGTCACAAGAAGAGGTTCGCTTCTGTGTGTTGATTTGAAGAGATGGTGATGATTTCTGTCGATCATCGAGTGGTGCTCTTTCGCCACTCATTATTTCCTAGTTCATACAAGGAGAAATCTGCCAGCCTTTATGCATGAAACTGTTACGTCGAATTCTCTCAGATCGTCCACTCGCCACTACATTCTTGTGGCCCAAGGACGGCGCTTCATCACTCTTGCTCTGGCTTTCTGCGCAATCGCGTTCGCGTTGGTTTGCTCCGCGCCTGTTGCGCATGCTCAGGAGAGCCCCTACATCGTCACTTACGATCATTATCTCGAGGAGCCGGGAAGCCTTGAGGTGGAGTACTTCTCAACCTTGGGCACGCAGCGCGGCGGCAACGATTTCCACGCCTACTGGACCGAGTTCGAATACGGCGCCACAGCCTGGTGGACCACCGAGGTCTATCTCGACGGGCAAACCACCTTCAATGACAGCACAATTTTCACCGGCTTTCGCTGGGAAAATCGCTTTCGCCTTTTGCAGCACGAACACTTCATCAATCCAGTTTTATATGTCGAGTACGAGCACATCAGCGGAGCAGACAAGATTTTGAAAGAAATCGAGGGACACGATGGCGAGGCCGACAACGCTGATCCCAACTCTGAATCTCGTCAGGAGCACAAACAGGAGTTGGAATTTAAGCTGATCCTTTCGAAGACGTTCAAAGGATGGAATATCGCTCAGAACACGATTGCCACCAAGAATCTCGCTAATGAGCCATGGGAGTTCGGATACGCCATCGGCGCCAGCCGTCCGTTATCTCTAAAAGCTTCGGCGAATCGGTGCAATTTCTGTCGTGAAAATTTTATCGTTGGAGCCGAACTCTATGGTGGCCTGGGCGATCGTTACAGCTTCGGTCTGAACGATACATCGAACTATCTTGCGCCCGTCTTAGCTTGGAACCTGCCCTCCAGTTGGACCATCCGGGTTTCTCCAGGATTCGGACTCAACGATGACAGCCACAGATTTTTGATGCGTTGGGGCGTGTCGCATGAATTCGCCGGCTTCGGCTCCGCGATCGCACGCATGTTTGGAGGTCATTGATGTCTGGATTCGAATCTCGAGCAGAGCGCCGTCGTTCGATGCCTTCAACCGTGAGCACTCAGTCCGATCACCGATATCGCACTCATCCCATCGCAACGTTTCTTGCACTCGCTTTGTTCTCGGCTTCTCTGCAGTCCCCACGCGCTCAAACCGCCCCCGCGACTCAGCAGCGACAACATGCTTTACGCGGAGATCGCGAAGGCTCCGGCGAAGGCAACCGCGCGTCCGAATCCCATGGAACACGATCGCGACGCACTTCTGGCCGGGCAAAAGCTGTATGAGCGTCACTGCGCCGAATGTCACGGAGAAAGCGGTGAGGGCGGCAAGGGGTCGAAGAAAGGGCCAAGTCTGCGCGCTCCCGAAGTTCAGCAGGCCACTGCCGGAACTCTCTTCTGGGTGCTTACCAACGGAGTGGTTCGCCGTGGCATGCCCGTGTGGTCGAAGCTTCCCGAACCTCAGCGCTGGCAACTAGTTACCTACGTCAAATCACTATCGGGACCCGCCAAATCTCAGGCAGGACAAAGCTCCTTCGACAAGTCCGGCGGGAACTAGCGAAATTGCACCTATCGAATCCGGCGTCTCCGCGGCACAAATACGCTGTGCGACTTTCCGGCCCCGGATTGCATCGAATTGGAGTGCTAAGATAACTAGTTCGGCTCCCTAACGGGAAGCACTCATATAGATCGCCAACGCCGGCAACGCCAGATTCGAAGGAGCGTCCGCCGAAAGCGCGACGTTTAAAACGAGGAGAACTCAAATGGCAGGCAACGGAATCGTCGAAGTAACAGATGCAAACTTCGACCAGGATGTTCTGAAATCGGATAAGCCCGTTCTTGTGGACTTCTGGGCAACTTGGTGCGGCCCTTGCCGCGCTATCGCCCCGATCGTCGAAGAGCTCGCGACCGAGTACCAGGGCAAAATCAAGATCGGCAAGATGGATGTCGACTCCAACAGCGCTACACCCATGCGCTACAAAGTCACCGGCATTCCCACGCTGCTGGTTTTCAAAGGCGGACAGGTGGTCGAACAGCTGGTCGGCTACAAGCCGAAGGACGCCATCACTCAAGCCCTGAACAAGCACATCGGATAAGTTGTCTCACGCTTCGCTGAACGCCCGGTTTCATGCCGGGCGTTTGTTTTAGTCGCCGTTTACGCAAATCGGTAATGACGCTGCAGTATCGGGGCGAACCGTAGTCTTCCACTCCAGAGTTTTGCCTGCGCCATCCGCAGTCAACACAAGCTTCTCCAAGAGCAACTCCCCTTCGATCATCTGTATGCGTACTTCCCTACGCTCGAGTTCGATAGTGCCAAAGCCGGATGCCGCGGAAAAGAATGTCCGAAAAGGTCGCACCTCAACCTGCGGACCAATCCACAACGTTTTGCTGACTGCGGAATAACGAAAGCCTGAGAGCGCACCCATCAGCGCATAGCTCGCCATGGCGCGAGCGTAATAATTCCCGCATTCGTATTCGTTCCACGGATTTCGCACACGCCCGTCGTAGCGGCTACGCATCGCTTTGACGATCGTCAACCCTTCCTTTACAAGACCTTCGGAGATCAAATGCGCCGCGACCTGATACTCGATGCCGGTCCACACTTCATCGGAATAAACAAATGGTAGCGTCGGCCTCCCTCCCTTTGGCCACGTGCACAAAAGCAACCCCGGCTCGTGTCCCATCGCATATCCCGGCCGTTGCGCGTTCGCATGTTCGGCGAGATCGGTCTTGAAATTGTTGTTGAAGATTGACTTTAGCGCCTTGCGCAGATGCTCGCGCGAAATCGGAACGTCAATGCCGTATGTCCGAGCCATCCATACACCGATTACCCCATCTGAAAGGCACCCGGTTCCGTACTGATATTTCGGACCTTCGCGCTTCAACAGCCTTTGCATCTCGCTGCTTCGATCATCGACTTTCGCCACCATCTTGGCGAACGAGTCGTCGTGCAATCCCGTGTACTGAACCTCCTGCTGGTAGTACTCCCCATTGAACAGTCGCCGGTCGAGGAACTGCGCACAGCGTTGCGCAAGCTCCCGGTAAGTTCTCGCATCTTCCGTCTCGCCAACCGCCTCCGCCATTTCACTGAACGCACAAAGCGCTCCCAGATAAATGCTTGTGCACATGCCATCGGCTCCCCAGAACTCGATGTCGTACGTGTTGTGATGCGGTTCGAATAGTCCTCCCAAACGCTCCGGGTCCCATGTTCGAATGCAGTAATCCAGGCTTCGCTTTGCCAGCGGGTACATCTCCTTCAGCCATGTCGAATCGCCCGATATCTGCCAATCGCGATATACCTTCATGATGCCGCCCAACTGCCCATCGGAAGCGGCATGAAAGTCGTGTTTCACGGGCCCTTCCGGCAGCGCTGACCGGAAACTTACGTGCCCTCGCTCATCCATCGATCTGATCAGTTCAAGATCTCGTAGCGTCCTCTCCAACTTTGGATAAAGATGGGGAAAGGCCTGCGCATAATTCCACACGTGTGTACAGGAACCGTGACAGCAGCCCGCATCCGTGAAGCATCCCTCCCATCCCCAGATGTCGCCGTTCTCCAAACGCAGCACGGTCGGAGACTTCATGATTCCCAGGTTTGCTGAGACCGCATCAAGAACGTACGGCGGCAGAGTGGATGCGAAGAGCGCCTCTTTGAACGCCAACGTGCGCTTGCGCAGAGAGGGGTATTGGGCTTCGACGTAGGCCGCGACGTCCCGTGCATCGCTCCAGACCGACGCGTAATACGGCCTCCATGGCGGAGGACTGCCGTCCGAAAGGACTCGGCATCCTGCGGTTCCCGAAACTTCGGACTCGGTGCCGCCAACTCGCAGATAACAGTTCGGAAAGTACCAGGTAATCAGAATCGAATGCGTTCGCGAAGCGCGTGGCTCAAGCAGGCCCTCGAAAAGAATCGATCCTCCATTCCTTCCCTTTGTATCGACGTCGTTCGAGCCGTCGTTCGTTGTAAAAGTAGCCGTAGACAGTTCCCGCCATAATGCAGAGAGGGAATCGAACTCCCATCCCGGACTACGCAGCCACATTGCTTTTACCCGCGGGCGTCCCTCGATCGCAATCAGGCATGCGCTGCCAAATCCTTCAGCATTTGGCTTTTCCGTATTTTGAAAAACAACGCCTCGATTTGGAAGGGCCACATTGCGCCCATTCGCGTCGTCACTCCCGCAACCGGGCGCCAAATGCGAAAGGTGATAGGAGAATTCGTACTCCACGGCGTGACTCGAAGTGTTATGAAACGAGTACTCGAGAATCACCGCAGGCAAACTGGAATTCTTGTCATCAAGCGGAATGAACGGACTCCAGGCTGTCAGTGCAACCTCCAAAGGAACGGCTGTGTCGCTGAGCGTCACATACCCAAAAGGATATTCACCTTTGAAATTGCATTGGCCAAATCGCGGAAATCCTTCGAAGCCTCCGCGCCGGTAGCCTTCCCCTTGAAGGCCCTGATCGTAGATCTTCAAAATCGGGAAAGGTCCTTCGACCAATTTCGTCACGGAGGACTTGCCCTTGATATGAAGTACGGCGAAGGCAGCCTTCGAACTCGCAAATCCTTCCGGCAATGCGGTTGTGGCCGGGCGATTGCCGATCGAAAAATCCTGTAATCCGCCGTAGCCATTCAAGCAGATGCAGCCCGCACCGATGCCACCCAGCGGCATCGCGATTTGTGTCAAGCGATCGCCGCTGAACGAACGTTGTGGGCCGCTCCGTAGAAGGCTCTCCTCCGTGAACACTGCGTCTGCCCAGCCGGACTCTTCTGCCGACCCGACGGTGGGTGCAGGCCGGATTTTTGACAATGGAACGGTAGCGCCAAGTGCAGCCGATGAAGTCGTGACCAGGAATTCTCTGCGCGTGGGTTTGTCTGGAGGAGACATGCTCTATCAAGACCTCGAATTGCACCACAGTTGTAAAGGTCGACAGAGACGAAAGCAAGTTCGCCAATTATGAAACCGGCGCTGAGAAAGGAGCAGGGGACCACGAGGGAAGAATAAGAGGAGAGAAGGTGCTTCGAAAGGAAAGATGAACACAAAGCCGGAAGCCGAAAGCCCGCTTAGTACTTCCTAAGCACCCCAATCACCCGGCCCTGCACGTCCACGGCGGCAGCTGGAACGATAATCGGCTTCATCGTCACATTCGACGGCTGCAATCGAATGTTGTCGCCCTCGCGGTAGAAGCGTTTCAAAGTGGCGTCAGTCGAATCGACCAGTGCTACAACTATGTCTCCGTTGTGCGCGGTCCGTGCCTTTTCTACAAGAACGTAGTCTCCGTCGAGAATCGCTTCATCTTGCATCGAATCGCCGCGCACCTCGAGCACGAAGACTTCTTTCGAGCGTACGAAATCCGCCAGCGAAATCGTCTCGGGATTTTCCACCGCCTCGATGGGTTGGCCTGCTGCGATTCTTCCCATCAAAGGCAGCATCAAGCCGGTGTTCACGTTCATCGACTGCTTCAGTTTTCCCTTAGGGGGCAACAAGTCGATGGAGCGGCTGCGGTTGTAGTCACGCGTGAGCAACCCCTTCTTTTCCAGGTTCGAAATGTGTTTGTGGACCGTTGCCAGGGAGTTCAACTTCATCCCTTGCCCGATTTCCTCAAAGGACGGGGAATACCCGTGCTCGGTGACGAACCGTGAAATGAAGTCATACACTTCGCGCTGCCTGCGTGTGATGGCCATGCGCCATTATTGGCGAACATAAGGCGAAAAAGCAAGCACGAAAGTGTGTGCGCGCCTAAGCATGCAACCGGTCGCCACGATGCCATGTATCTGACTGCGCTGCCTGTCGGCCACGCTCTGAAACTTTTTCGTGCTCCCGCACTCCAATCCAGCAGTCCAGTCTGTTGCGTACTGATCCGGAGGAAAAGAAAATGTCGTCCTCAATCCGCCATGCCATCGTCGTTCTTGCGTCACTGCTAGGCGCGACCGCCTGCAATGCGAGAGCAAATGCCGCCGTGCCCGCTCCAGCCGTTGATGCGCCTCGCGCTTCCTCCGCAGGTCGTCAAACCGCCGTTATATCGGGAGGATGTTTCTGGGGAGTTCAAGCGGTGTTCCAACATGTGAAAGGAGTGGTTAGCGCAACATCGGGCTATGCTGGCGGCTCCGCCAAGACTGCGGAATACGAGACTGTCAGCAACGGCGATACCGGCCATGCCGAATCGGTGGAGATCGTTTACGATCCCTCTCAAATTACATACGGTGAACTGTTGCGGGTGTTCTTCTCCGTGGCGCACGACCCGACACAGCTCAATCGTCAAGGACCAGATCAAGGCACGCAGTACCGATCCTCAATTTTCTACAAAAGTGATGAGCAGAAGCAGATCGCCGAAGCCTACATCTCTCAATTGGATCAGGCAAAAATTTTTTCGAACCGGATTGTGACGCAAGTCGTGCCTTTGCAGGGTTTTTATCCGGCCGAGGCCTACCATCAGAACTATGCCTCCTTGCACCCGAACCAACCCTACATCATGTTCAACGACGCGCCGAAGGTAGAACATCTGAAACGAGAGTTCCCGGATCTCTACACAGGAAAGTGAGCGAAACGAACGGTATTGAACGATCCGGAGTTCCCGTTGCTGCGGATTGTCATCCTTCGAAAGATTGCGAGGCTCGAACTGAGAATGTCTAACACCGAACAAGCAAAGAAAGTCGAAGCCGAACAAATCTCCCAGCAACCGAACATTCAGAGACGCGTGTTCATTACGACTTCGTTAAGCACGCTAGCGGGACTTGCCCTATGGCAATGGAAGCGCCCTGCAAAACTTGAAGCTGCAATGTCGGCGTCCGCGGTGCCGAAAGAAATTACTATCGCCCTTTTCTCCGATAAAGGCGAGCTTCTGAAAAGAGCGTCCATTGCCAAAGTGGTCAAAACTTCTGAACAGTGGCGAACCCAACTTTCGCCGAATGCCTACGACATCACGCGTAACGCCGACACGGAACTCGCGTTTTCCGGAAAGTATTGGAACCTCCACGACAAAGGCATCTATCGCTGCATCTGTTGTGATAATGCATTATTCAGTTCAGAGACGAAGTTCGAGTCCGGCACCGGATGGCCCAGCTTCTGGCAGCCAATCGCGAAAGAAAATGTCACTGAGATTCGTGACACCAGCATCGGAATGGAACGCACTGCCGTGGCCTGCACCGAATGCGACGCTCACCTCGGCCACGTCTTCGACGACGGACCGCAGCCAACATATCTCCGCTATTGCATGAACTCGGCTTCGCTCCGCTTCATCAAGTCAGCGTGATCCCGACGAAGTCACCCTGAGCAAACCGAAGATTCATGCAAGCCGCGTCCGGGAACCGCCTTCAAGTCGCCTGAACGACTTTCGAATTTCTGCATCATTGCCCTCAATCCTCCATCCATATATACCGACATGACCTCCACCCTGCCTGTATTTCGAGAGCCCACCGCACTCGAGAAATTGTTTAACCGCACTTTCGGATTTCTTATCGGCATGGGCATTGGCCCAGCGCACATTTATCTGCTGGAAGTTCGCGGACGCAAATCCGGCAAGCTCTATCGAACTCCCGTTGACCTGCTGGAGCTTGATGGCAAACGCTACCTGGTGGCCCCACGCGGACGTACGCAGTGGGTTCGCAACGCCGAAGCGGCAGGTCAAATCACTTTGAAGAAGGGAAGCGCCCGTCAGATCCTACGCCTGCGCCAATTGTCAAACGGAGAAAAGCTTCCGGTGCTTAAAGCTTATCTCGACAACTTCAAAAATGAGGTCCAGCGTTACTTCACGGTGCCCGCAGGTTCGCCTTCGCAGGCATTCAAAGAAGTCGCCTCGAGCTATCCAGCATTCGAACTACTTACGAGCCAATCCTGATCAGCCAAATCGCGCCTCTACTTTCCGCGATTTGGCCTTCGTTGCAGTTTCGGGAGTTTCGAATCCGATGCGGCGGTTATTTGCAGGCAGCGGAGTGATCAGCTCCCGAACCGCCTCGACCAGTTCCTGGATGTCGCCATCATGCTGCTCGATGCGGCTCTCCAGTTCCGACAATTTGGCGGCGATGCGTTGGTTGGCGAGAACCGCTTCGCGCATCTGCACAAAGGCGCGCACCACGAAGATGCTCATCTCGATAGCCCGCTTCGAGTTCAATACGCTCGCGGCCATGATCGCGCCATGTTCGGTGAAGACGTGCGGTAAATAGCGGCGGCCGCCGTGCGAGGGACTTGAGGTTGCATTTTGTGACCTCAAGTTTTTGTACTCGGCGGAGGTAAGGGTAAACAGAAAATCCGCGGGAAAGCGATGTGGGTTGCGCGTGACCTGCTGGTTCAAGCGCTTGACCGTGACGCCGTAGAGCTCCGCCAGATCAGAGTCGAGCATAACTTTCTGGCTACGCACGACCAGGATTTTCGAGCCGACTCTGTTGGCAAGAACGATGGCGGATTTTTTCATTGCGGCAAGCTCGAGGTTTCAATTTGCAACCTCAAGACAGATGTGGATGCATGATAGCAAGCTGCAAGACGGCACCACTGCGAAGCGGGGGAGTACAAGGGCCGTGCCCGCGAGATCCCACAGCTGTACATTTTTAGATCTCGAAGGCCAAAATCCTGATTTTAGAGAACTTGCGCGCTCTGAACTGATTGGCCGCTCGCAAAATCTTGATTCGCTTGGACTTACAAGCAAAATATTGAGAAATAAGGACTTACGTCGCGGTGAGCGGTGAGTTCCCCATCTGGTTCTTGAATACAAACTCCGCTGTCTAATTCCTCAGTAAAGGAACTTCAAGGCGAACTGGACTAGCCTCGGGGGTTCGGCGGCCAGGATCTGGTTGAAGGTTGGCGAGCTAATGTCGCTGTTGGGGAGATGGAAGTTTGTGTGGTTCAGAATGTTGAACAACTCCGCGCGGAATTGCAGATCCTTGGATTCCATCAGGCGGATGTTCTTAGACGCGGCGACGTCCCAGTTTGTATAGCGTGGACCTAATGCCGCGTTACGTCCCTCCGATCCGAATTGTTGCACGGGCGAATTCGGGTCCGGCGTGATCCGCGCGAAAGCATTCGAATTGAGCCATGCCCCGACGCTGCGCGGTCCCGAGTTGGGATCCTGCCCGGCAACGAGGTTTGGACGGTTCGCCGAGAACCCGGTAATTTCAGGCGCTCCGCCTTGTTGCGAAACGTCGTTCGAATCGAAGACAGTGAATGGAGTTCCACTCATTGCGGTGAGGATTCCGTTGAGCTGCCATCCACCCAGCACGTGTTGATACCAGCCTTGCTGATGTTGCCAGAAGGGAAGGCTCCACTGGTAGCTGAAGACAAGGCGGTGGCGCGCTATCAAACAGCGATGGTCCGCGCTCGGCGGCGAGGTTAAACGGATTCTGCGCGAGATCGTTTTCGCCAGCCACCTGGATGGAACCGGAACCGGAGATGTTGAATGACGAGACGTCGTCGATGGCCTTTGAGTACGTGTACGACGCCAGGAAGGAAAGGCCATGACTGAAGCGCTTTCTTCAGGCTAGCCTCCAGTGCGTTGTAAGAAGAACTTGCGATTCCCGAGATCAACCCTGTCGAAGAGAATTTGCAGGTGCTCGGCGGATCAGCTAGTGTGCATCCCGAATAGAGGCGGCGCTGATCTGCATTGTCAGTGGTGGAGATGGGATTGCCGCTGTTGTCCAGTCCTGGAACGTAGACTGCCGGATTTCCTTCGATGAAGCGTGGGAGCTTTGTCCCTTTGGTTCCAACGTAGCCTACCTCGAACAATAAATTCTGACCGAAGGTGCGTTGTATGTTCAGGTCCCAATCCTGCGTGTAGGGCAAAGGCAGATTTGGCGCCACCGTCAGGTTGGTGAGGGGAGTGGCGAATGTCCCGGGTGCCGGCGGATTGCCGTTGTAAGGGTCAGCAAAGTTCAGAGGCTGTGTGGGGCCAAGGCTGATCTGCTCGGTCTGAAGGTAGGGCGGAGCGCTGATCGGTGATTGCAGGGGGCCGCCCTGTCCAGTGTAGTAAGGCTCGTAATAGATTCCGTAGGCGGAGGTAACCAACCACTTCGCGCTTCCAGTCGGATCCCAAGCCAGGCCGACGCGTGGAGCAAACGCTTTTTTCTCGGTGGGAATCAGTCCGGCAGGAACTCCGCGATCGCCGGGATAGAGCAATCCCGCAGGTGCATTGGGCATGACCGTGGATTGCCGTCCCGGAATCCAGAGCGTCTGTCGATTGTGGATTTCGGTGTAAGGGAATGGCAAGTCATAACGCAATCCAACATTGAAGGTAAGCCGCGGCGTGGCTTTATAGGTGTCCTGCACATAACCGTTCAGCGCTTTGCCGTTGATTCCGCGCGAAAAATCTCCACGGCCCTGGAGAAAGAAAACCGGCTGTCCGATGAGGAAGCTGGCGAACGCGTCAGTCAAAGGGAAAGGCACGACGACGAAAAATCCGTTTGTCGCAATGCCCTGCAAGGCGTTGACATGCAGGTGCTCGAAGCCGCCACCGAATTTAACGTCGTGCCGTCCATGGAGCCAGCTCATCGATCCGGTGTAGTCATAGGCATTTTCATAACTGTTGCGCGGCCCGGTGATGGGATCTCCGACGGTCGTGTATCCGTTGACCTGGATAAACGGAGGGCCGATCGCAACGTCAAGGCTGGGCTGATAGGTGAAGCCGAGATCGGCGGGGGAAGTATGGTTCGTGCGCTCGCCGAACAGAAATTTATTTCGCAGGAATGAGAAGCGCGCGACACCAATCAAGGACGGAGAGAACGAATGTGTTTCCTGGGCTACGAAGCTCTGAGCCCGATGATTTTCTCCGATCGGAAATCCTGGGACGCTTGCCCCGGCCGGTGAAAGGGGGTCGAAGCGCGTCCCATCGCTGATCATGTAGCGAAAGTTCAGAGTGTCGCGACCAGTGAGATAGTGATCGATGCGAATCCCGACCTTCATTCGAGTCGTCCTGCTTCGTTTGAGTCGAAGTGAACGTGTTGAGTCCGGTGTTGGGCAAGGGAAAGAGTGGCAGCAGCCCCTGCGCGAACGTGCTGATGAGAGGCGGCGGTAGTTGATTGTCAGGGAATGGCGTGAGCGGATTCGTAACTTCGAGGTAAAGTTGGTGACCTGGATTGTTGCAGAGACCCGCGGTGAAACCCTCTGGGCATAGTTCCGAAAAATCACCGTTCCGTTGTTTGACAGAAGGCACGGTCGACCCGGCCGTCTCGCCCTGGCGATTGCGAAAACCCTCATAGAAGGCAAAGAAGAAAGTCTTCTCCTTGCGAATCGGACCACCGATGGTCGCGCCAAATTGATTTTGTTTCAAAGGCTCGGTTGTGGTGGCGAAATAGTTTGTGGCGTCGAGCGCGTCATTGCGCAGGAATTCCCATACCGCGCCGTGGAATCCGTTGGTGCCGGATTTGGTAATGATGTTGGTGGTAGATCCAAGGCTGTTACCGAATTCCGCTGTGGAATTGTGAGTCAGAATTCTGAATTCGGAGATGGCATCAACCGGCGGTTTGAGAACGAATCCTCCGTCGACGCCATTGAAGTTATTTGCTCCGTCGATCAGGAAATTGTTGGACTCGGGACGTTGTCCGTTGACCGCGTATGACTGGCCTTCACGCAACGATGAACCGGCCTGTTTGAGGCCAGGAGTGAGCGGCACGACGCCTGGCTGTAAGGTGCCGAGTTGGCTGAAGTTACGGCCATCAAGTGGGAGATCCAGGATCTCGTGTTCAAGGACTACCTTGCCGAGACTGGTCACCGTTCCCTGGATGAGCTGAGCGTCGGAAATCACCTCGACTTCCTGGGTTTCAGATCCGATAACAAGACGGACCGCGATGTTGGCGGTCTCGTTGACATTGAGGTTGATTCCTTGCTGAATGTATTTTTGAAAACCTTTCGCCTCGGTGATCAATTCGTAGTGGCCCACGGGAAGCTCCAACAAAACATAGTTGCCGCCGCGATCCGTAGTGGTGCTGCGGGCCAGTCCCGTTTCAATTTGCCTCGCGGTGACGGAAGCAGACTCTACGAATGCGCCGCTGGGATCATTGACGGTTCCGCGGATGCTACCGGTGATTTGTTGTGCCGCCACGTTGAGAAACGCGGGCATAGTAACCAGCAAACACACAAGTGTTCTCAGTCTCTTCACAGGCTTCGCACCTTTTTTATCGACAGTGATCGCAGTGGGAACCCCTCCCACTGCCTTTCAAGCAGAAGAATGCTTCAGTGCTAAGAGGGTGGGATTATTGGCGGTTTGATTTGTGAGCGCAATCATATGGAAGTACTAGTCGGGGTGAATTCCAGGATTTTTTTGGGTAAGGCGCGCTCAGGCAATCACGCGTTTCACTACGTTGTGCCTGGCACTGGCAATTCGTGGATCGGAATTTCGGTCGCCGGCAAAGTCGGTGGAAATGGGGTACCAGGCGAGGCGGAATTTGGTGCCAAATGAAAACCCCCACTTCCAGCCATTCCGGCCAGAAGTGGGGCCACCCGAGTCCCCCACCCGGGCGAAGTCAATCTTCATTACGTCGTCTTCAGCACTTCTGTTTGTTTAATCTCGATTGCGCCCGAGGCGTTCCGAGTCGCGTCGATGCGATTGACCACGCGCGTCTCGGGATCGAACAGCAAGTAGCTGACGGAGTGGTTGGCACTATCCAGCGCCGGCGGGGTAAAAGTCTTTCCTGCTTTTAGGAGCTGGCGCGTGACGTCAGTTCTGGACTTCTCGTCATGGAGGACGACTCCGCCTCCAAGGTCTTTGTGGAAACGAGTGACGATTTCGGCCCACCAGCCGGCAGGCGCATCGGCCGAGCAAGTTTCGAGAACTTTCGCGACGGCGTTGCCATCGCCGATTCCAATGATGGAAGCGTCGGACAGCAGGGCGAGAGTCCGGACGTAAGATAGCGGCCGAACCTTATGGCGCGCGACGTAGAACGAACACGAAGGGCGGCGCAACTGCTCATCTTCGTCGATGCGAATCTCGTCAACTCTCCAGGAGTTTTCTTCTGCGGCGGCTTCCGCAATCTTTCGCCGAACTTTGTCATCCACTTTCGATTCCTCCGCGGCTCTCGTGCTCTTGGTGATGCCAACGACCGCGAACAAAAGAAGTAACGATACCGAGTAGCTAGTGATTGTCATTGTTTCCTACTCCTGTCGGCGCATCTGAAACGCTGAGCGTTTTCCAGTCCCGATTGGGATCGGAGTTGTTCACTACGTCGCGCACATTGTGCGCATTTACGTCCATGCCGGTGATGCTTTTCACGAAAGCAAAGAGTTGTTGTGCTTCCGCAGGATCAGCCAAGGCTCCGGCGGTGCTAGGGCCATAGGCAAGATCGGGATCGAACTGATCGCGAACGCGTCCCATCGCCTCTTCGTTAGTTGGCATGCGCCCGTGCTCTGCCTTGAAGCCAACGACCCATGCGCGATACTCCGCGTTGAAATACTTGAACGTGTTCGCGACCTCATCGTGGTTTACGAGATGATTGACTTCGTGAGCGACGGTGTTGAGCGAGAGATGGTTGGTGCGATAGGTTTCGGGCATTTTGTCATTGCCCGCGCTGATTAGGTTCTTGTTCAGCGTAAGCGTCTTGTTGTCAGCCTCGCCGTACAAAGTGCCGGGTCCTTTGAGGTCCTTCCACTCGAGCTTGAAGTCGGAACCGGGGGCGAGGAAGCGATTCAGCGTGTTGTCGATCACCGCACGGTCGCCATTGGGATTGTGCGAGAAGCGCGCAATCGTCTTCAGCGAGCGCTGCATGTCTGGCAGACTCTGTTGCTGGAACCAGTCTTTCTTGATCAAGCGCTCGAGGTTCCCGACCGTTCGCGGGTCAGGATAGTTGGCAGCCTGGCTGAGCACGGCCGTCTTCACCGGCTCAGGGAGACTCTTGAACTGAGGATCGCCCAGCAGTTTCTTGAGACTTCTGGCGTATGCGGGATCGCAATGGCTGTTTCGAAGCCCGTTAAGCGCCGCCTCGCGCGATGCAGGAGAAAGATCTTTCATTGATCCAAGCAGGTCGCGAGTATTCGAAATTTTTTCCTGCGTGAGCGGCGGATTTCCCGCCAGACTCAAAAGTACAGACTGACGCTCATTCTGGCTCAAGGCCTGGAACTGGGGCGTCTGGTAGAGAGTATTCAACTTGCTGGTGAGATCCTGCTTTTCTTGGGCGGTGTATCCTTCGCCGGAAAATTGCGCGACGGGGAACTCCTGGGTGATCCCGCCGCTGCCCGATGTGTTGCCAGTCATCGCAGGCGCTGACCCTGCGGTGTCGAGCATGGCGCGCATCTGGAGACTGTTCAAGTCGCTCTCCATTTTTTTGGAGGCAGCGGATAGCGAGGCATCGGCAGGGGCGCCCTGCGTTGTTGCGTTGCCCGGCGCAGTTTCTGGGCCCGCTTGGGGTAGCCGCAGTTCCAAGCCGGCAGTTAAAGCATCGGGGTTGATTTGTGGATTCGCGTTTTGCAGAGACTCAGCGCTAACACCGAGCCTTGCGGCGACTTGCGCCAGCGTGGTCTCACCGCTGGATACCGTGGTAGACGAGGCATCGGTGTTTTGATTTGCCCATCCGCTTGCTGAGGATCCCGTGGTATCGACTCTCATGTGGTACGGACCTTCTGTTGCGAACGCCGAGAAAGTTTTGCACGCGCCGCCAGTTTCAGATCGTTCGCAATCGAGTGGATTGCTTTGAAAAAGTTATCGGGTGCGATGTGTGAAAGTTGCTTGGAGGAGAGCGCGGGAAGGATGGTCAGGAGCGAGAGGGTGAAATTGTAAAGTTGAGATCCCCACTTCCGGCAACGCTGGCCGAAAGTGGGGCACCCGGTTAGGGCTCCGGGTTTTGCTTCAACTTATTGGACGCTACTGATCAGTGTCGTGGTCGAGTTCGCCCGCGCTCCTAAGCGTGACCTGATCCCGTGAAACCGCGCCGCTTTTTGGAGTCTGCTGTGACGGCTGTTGAGGACGCGCAGGTTGGTGCGAGACCTCGTGGTCCTGCAAGTGATTAACTCTGCTGACTGGAGGGATCATATGCTGCCTCCTTTTGCGTCTATCGACAGGATTCGGGAAAGGCTTTAACTAAACCTCGCGACCTTTCGTAACAGTTACTCCGCCTTGGCGACGAAGAACTTCTCCGCAGACTTCTCTGAATTTTTTTCAGGGTCGGCGTTGGCCGCGACGTCCTGAACAAATTCACGACGGCGTTCGGGCTGGCCTTTGCGCTCGACCTGGCGGACACGCCGGGTTGGCATGTTGCTAGGTTCGAGACTCACGAGGCGGCCTTCGCGGACCACGACTTGAGCGCGAAACCAATCCGTGCGGTAAAGGCGCCCGGCGGCATAGAAGGTCATGGCTGCGGCAATGGGCCCTTCGAATTCATATCCCGTGCAAGACAGGATGCTCTTACCCATCTCCTGCGACCACGTCATGCCGCCGACCAGCGGATCATTGACGCGAAAGCGTTCAAACGGAACGGCGTGCGTGAGTTTGCGCAATTGCAATAACTGGAGCAGGACAGAGGTCTTGGCAAGGTTGGTGACGATGATGCGAGCTTCGGAAGGAGAGATGCGCTCCAATTTGACGTGGAGATCGGGAGTCCATTCGCGTTCGAACTCTTCGCGGGCGAGAGCGAGGCTCTTGTCCGTTGCCTCGACATAGCGCAGGGTAGCTCGCGCAAGAATCACGCTGAAGAAAGTTGTGACCACCGTCGCGATCACCGGGATGTAGCTCACCAGGGTGGTGAAGGGGATGCGGAACGAATTCATCAGCTGCGGCGTGTGCATGGAGACGAGTGGCTCCTCGCGGGCGCTGCTTGGGGAGGGCGACCGTGGAGAGGAGTGTAACGACGAGCGGTAGAGCGCTCCAGATGCGAATGGTGCGGGGACGGTAATAGGGGAGTAATGCGCGACTTTGGTAACGATGCTAAGTCTGAATTTGGATGGATTTCGGGAACGTCAAAATCGCGACTCTATTGTTGCAAAACCTCGCGATGTGAGCGGCGCAACCGTTTTCGTCACGGTCGGCAAGGGAGGTTTATTCGAGGACGCTGTCATCCAGCTTCTTCTTTCCCCAGTCAGCGGCTGCCTGGACGAAGGCGAGGACAAGCGGGTGAGGATTTTTTTCGGTTGAGGAGAGTTGAGGCTGGAACAGCGTGGCTACGAAGAAGCGATGAGTCGGGGATTCGATAGCGCGAATCTCTCCTTGTGGACCGCGGGCTACGACGGGAAACCCGGCCTCCATTGTTGTCCATTCGAAGTCGGGATTGACTTCGAAATTGCAGAAGAATTCCTCCGTCACTATCTCTTTGTCTTTGCCGTAGAAAGATTGCAGGTAGGAACCCGGCCGGAGACGAATTTCGGGAACCGCTCCGGAGAGCTTGGGCGCATTGCCTTTTTGGTCAGGGACAGCGCAGGAGACGGGGTAAATGATGATGTTCTTGGATCCGGAATTATTCTCGGCACTATCGGCATCTTTCACGTTGAGTACGTTGCGCGCGAACTCGATGAAGGCGTACTGGAATCCGCCGCAGGTGCCGAGGAAGGGCCAGTCATGCCGGCGGGCCAACTCGATCCCTTTCAGCATACCGTCGAAACTTTTGTAAGGACTGCCGGGGGAGGCCCAGATTCCGTCGAAGGATTCCAGTTTCTTCTCACCGTCAGGAGAGGTCAGCGATGGTGTCGGTATCCATTCGCTTTCCACTTTCATGTCGAGCTTGCGAGCCGCGTGCTGAAGCGATTCGGTGGTGGCGTGATGGGAGCGAAATTCGCTATTAAAATCGCCCAAAATTGCGATGCGGACGGCGTCGCTCACGGGTTGATTGTACTAGACGTGATAAGGCGATCTTCTCGAACAGAGTAGGTCAAGGTTAGAAGCATGGTGCGCCTATTGAGAAATCGGTCAACCGTCGTCCCCTTCTGCGCGGGTCGTCCAGAGAAAGAGTTCGTGCGTTCAACTTCAATTTGCGGCTCACGCCTCACCTTGGGCTTTTAACAAAGTATTGACAAACGCAGCGTACGCGCGTGGAAGAATCGGCATCGAATCGCGCAGTTTCATGATCTGACAGGAGTTGAAATCGGACAAACAGGAGGCTGCTATGAAACTCTCGGCCGGGCTGCCTGCTTTTGTATGTGCCATGTGCATGACGGCGGCATCGTCTTTGTCCGCCGCACAATCTTCGTACAGCGTCACCGATCTGGGAACACTGAACTCCAACGGCTACAGCCTGGCAATGGCAGTGAATGTAGGAGGAGAAGTTACCGGGCTGGCTGGAACTACGAATAGCGTTTCCAGCGAAGTTTTTCTTTACAGCAAGGGCAAGATGACCAACCTGGGGACCTTGGGCGGTACTTCCGGCATCGGCAACGCGATCAATGGAACCGGGCAGGTAGCAGGCTATTCCCAGAACTCGAGGGGAAGCTACCGGGCGTTCGTTACAAACGGCAGCAAGATGGTGGATATCGGAGATCTCGGTGGCGGATCGGCAGTGGCATATGGCATCAATGATGTCGGCCAGGTCGCTGGATCGGCGGTGACACCCGATGGCAGCAATCATCCGTTTCTGTACAGCAATGGAACGATGATTGATCTGGGTACGCTGGGATCTCCGAAGGGCACGGGTTGGTGGAATGTTGCGCAAGGCGTGAACAACGCAGGCGTCGTGGCGGGCACTTCCTATGACTCTCACGGCAACTTCTTCGGGTTCACCTGGACGAACGGGAAGATGACGAAGATGGGAACGTTAGGCGGAGCATGGAGCCAGGGATACGCGATCAACAGTAAGGGACAAGTGACCGGGGTCGGCTACACGAAAAACGGATTAGCGCATGGGTTCATCACGAACTGTGCAACTTGTGCGTTGAAGGATCTGGGAACGTTCGCCGGAAGCACGAGTACGGTTTGGGGATTTGGGATCAACGATTCGGGCGTAGTGGTTGGGCGATCTACCTTCAGCAACACATATCACGCATTTGTTTATAGCGGTGGGAAGATCAAGGATTTGAACGGGATGATTCCGGCGAAATCCGGGTGGGTGCTGACGGAGGCGGATGGAATCAATGCTTCCGGACAAATTGTGGGTATGGGCACGCACAACGGGAAAGAAAAGGCTTTTCTGCTGACGCCGCAATAAAGGGCGCAGCAATGAACGTCCGACAAGGGGTGGACTCTTGGCCACGCTACAAACGGCGTGGCCGTTTTTTTCCCGGGCGACCCGTCGCGGAAAAACCTTTCGAAGGCTTGGCAGCTGCTTAAACGTGATGATGCGGCGTAGGGTGCGCACACTACGGGAATGTTCTGCCGACGACAATGTTCAGTTACGTCTTCATCACCTTTTGCCAGGCTTGCTGGAAGGCTGCCATCTCTTCTGGTGTTCCCACTGTGATACGTACCCACGAGGGCATGATGGGCCAGATGCGGCCGATCATCACTTTTTCTTTCGCCATCGCATCCCGAATGGGTTGAGCGGGGCGCTTGGTGTCGAGCATGAAACAGTTGGATTCGGATGGGATGTAGGAATAGCGATTGCGATCGAGCCATTCGAAGGTTTGCTGGCGGACGGTCGAGTTGATGCGGCGGCGTTCCGGAACGAGCGCGGAATCCTTCAGGCTGGTGGTAGCGGCGATGACGGCGGTGATGGGCATGAAATTCCATCCGCCGCGGGCCATGATTTTCTCAAGCAAGTCGGGCCGCGCGATGACGAAGCCACAGCGTATGCCTGCCATCCCGAAAGCCTTTGAGAATGTGCGAAGCACGACGACGTCTTTGCCCGCCTTCACGAAATCCAGAGACGAAGATGCATCGGTGAAGTGGATATAGGCTTCATCGACCAGCACGACGGAATCTTTCGGTTTATTGGCGACGAGATATTCAATGTCGGAGTGCGGCGTCATCGTGCCAGTGGGATTGTTGGGATTGCATATGTAAAAAAGGCCGGCGTCGCCGCCGGACGAGATCATATTTTTGACGTCGTGCGCATATTTGCTGGTAAGCGGAACCTTCACGACGCGAGCACCACTGTGCTCGGCCGTCATCATGCCAAGTTCGAATCCGGGATCACCGGTGACGTAGCTTTTTTGCGGCGAAGTAAAAGCCAGTACGCTAAGGCTGAGCGGGGGCGTCGAACCCACGGTGGCGTGGATGTAATCCGGGTTCAGACCTTCCATGTCCGCAAAGGTCTTAACCAGATCTTCGGTGAGCTGATCGAGATAGCGTCCACCTTGGGGAAGCAGGGCTGCCATCGCATTGCGCGCGCCTACGCTAGGGCCGAGCGGATTCTCGTTGGAGTCAATCATGACGGCTCCGGGAGGTGGCGGTTGGCGGCGAGCGGCTGCCGCGAGCATGGGCTCGGACATGATACGGAATGCGGTGGCGGCGGACGCTGCGGCCGATAGATGTAAGAAGGAACGACGGGAGAATCGTGGCATGCGGGGTCTCCTGGCAGGGGAGTTTATCAGGGTTGGAGACGATCAACGGTACCATTCGTTTGGCATGGCTTGTGAGTTTCCGTGGCGGCGAGATAGTTGCGGGGAGGCTTCGCTTCGCTCAGGATGAGGTGCTTTTTGGTTCCAGGTGCTTTTCGGAGGACGTCGGCATGGGGCACACGATGCAGTGCCATGTTGACGCGCTGCATGCTCCATATGTGGTCTCGTATACCGCATCGAAGGCGCTCGCCGACGTAAGGTCCTTCACTCCGGCTTTGCCGTCGTTCAGGATGACAACTCACATGGCAGGACCAATGAGCATTCTGATTCTCTTTAACTACTCAGCTTTTGGCGCGTAATATCCGGCTCGGGCCTGGATTTTGTGGCTGTTGTCTTTGGTTTTAATTTGAATTTTGCGGTAGGTGCCGTCTCGATTGCTGTTCGTAGGGGTGTAGCCGATATTGTACTGGCTGCGGAGTTCGGCGGCGATCTGGTCGAAGGCTTCCTTCAACTTGTCGAACTTATTTCCAACGTTGATGACGCGACCGCCGGTTTGCTCGGTTAATTTGCGCATCTCCGATTCGCCGGAATAGCCAAAGCCCCCATAGAATCCGCGGTCGGCACAGAGGAGGACGTAGACGATGGCGTCCGCCTTTTGGGAAGCCTCGATAGCGTCCTGAATCTTGAGGCGGCTGCCTTCGTCCTGTCCGTCGGTGAGCAGAATCATCGCCTTGCGTCCGACTTCTTTCGACAGCATGTCGTGAGAAGACAGATAGACGGCGTCGTAGAGAAGCGTTCCTGGTGAATTGCCGCGTTGGGGAACTGGTCCACCGCCCATGCCGGGGATGCCGCCGCTGCTGAAGTCCGTGTTGACCTTAGCCTTGTTCAGCGCTGCCTGAAGGCGACGAGTGTCGCGGGTAAAGTCCTGGAGAAGATCGACGGTGATGTCGAAGCTAATTACGAATGCCTCATCTTTGTCAGTAAGAATCTGACGGAGAAATGCGCCTCCAACTTCCTTTTCCATCTCGATGACGTTGCGCTGGCTTCCGCTGGCGTCGATCATCATGCCAATGGTAAGCGGCAGGTTCGATTCGGCGGCGAAGTACTTAATAGTTTGCGGCTTCCCGTCTTCCGCAATATCGAAATCGTTCTTCGTGAGGCTCGGAATCAGGGCGCCGTGCTTGTCTTTTACATTGAAGAACAACTGCACGACGTTGACGTTTACTTTCAGAGTTTCGGTAGGCTGCTGAGAGTCGTCGGATTTCTGTTCTGTTTTCTGCTCGGCAGTCGCTGGTTGCTGCGCAGGCGCTGGCGGTTCAGGGCTGGTCTGTTGCGCGAATGACAATGGAGACAGAGCAACGGCCAAGGCGAGTGCTGGCAGAACTGGACCATCGAAAATCAGGCATTTGGGCATTCGGAATCTCAAGAGGATGTTTGTTAGTCTAACCCTGCAGGTTTAGATGCACCAAATTGGGGTGGATTGGCATCCCAACCCGTGTGGAAGTGGTTTTTTTCTTGGAGCGTGGGACTCATGAGGCCAGCAGTCGAAGGAAAAACAGGCGTGAAGCTCCTGGTTGCCAGCATAGGAATTCCGATCCTCGCTCTGGTTCTGGCGGTTCCAACGGCAAATGCACAAGCCGGACAAGCTGGCGGCGCGCAGTCCCAGGATATTCCGGACGCGCCGTCGACGGTACAACCACCGCCGCCAAAGCCAGCGATCCCGCCCGCGGGTTCGTCGAGCGCAGGATCGACTGAGCCGCTCCCCCGCGCCAATGATCGTCCGGACCAGCCCGAGACTGGCAAACCGACTCCTCCACCGATGCCTCCCGTCGATACGGTTCCGGCGGGCAGCCTGCCCGAAGCCGGGACACAGGGAAAAGGTCCAAGGAATCAACTGAATCCCGCCGACGATCTTTACAAGATCTCCGTAATCACAAATTTCGTGCAGATTCCTGTCATGGTGAAGGATGGCCAGGGCCATCGTGTGGACGGCCTGCTGCCAAAAGATTTCACAGTCCTCGAAAATGGGAAACCGCAGAAACTTTCGTATTTCACAAGCGATCCGTTCCAATTGTCTGTGGCGATCCTGATTGATCTGGGGATGGCCGATGTCGCGGTTCAGAAAGTTCATCAGACGTACTCGTCACTGGTGGGCGCCTTCGGTCCTTATGATGAAATGGCGCTGTACACCTACAGCAGCACTGTAAGCCAAGTCACCGATTTCACTGCCAATGCGAACCGGCTGACCGCTTCGCTGGATTCGATGAAGCTGGTGCGAGGACATGAGAATGGGCCACCGGTTCTGGGAGGTCCGCTCGGTCCGCAACCGCCGATGATCAATGGAATTCCTGTGGGGACATCGGGCCCGCCGCCGGTCTACACGCCTCCAAAGGAAGCACACGTTCTGAATGACGCGATTCTGCGGGCCGCGCTGGACTTGAGCAAGCGAGACCGCACGCGCCGGAAGGTGATTCTGGTGATCAGCGACGGCCGGGAGCGCGGAAGCCAGGCCAGCTATAAAGATGTGCTCCGGTTGCTGGAGACGCACGGAATTCAGATCAAGGCTGTTGTCCTCGACGCCGGCGCGCTGCCCGGATACAAGCAGGTCGAGAAACTTCATCACATCTTCAATCAGGGATACGCCGACATCCTGCCGAAATACACCAACGCCACTGGTGGCGGGAAGATATTTACCGAGCTGACGCGGAATAATATCGAACAGGCGTACTCCGAGATCACCTCTGAGGCCCGTAACCAGTACACGTTGGGATATGCGCCAAAGGCAATAGCCAGCGGGTCCGCTTACCGCACTATCGAGGTGGTGGTGGACAAGAAAGGGCTGGATATCTATACAAAGGCGGGATACTACTCAATTCCTGCTGCCGCCCGGTAGAACTGCAAGCTGATCATTCCCCGTGCCCCGGGGTCACCTGAGTAACCTGCGGGGGGTACTCGCCATATGATATAAAGACCGCGAGCCTCCAAAAGGACACACTGGCGTTCGGCATCCCCCGAGGGGAATGCCTGCTTCCGAGGAAAGTCTTGAGTTTCATCAACTTCGCAGCCCGAGAGATCAATTGCAAGATCGTGTATTACGGCGCCGGCCTCGGCGGCAAGACCACGAATTTGCAGGTGATATATCAGAAGACTGCGGACCAGCAGAAGGGCAAGATGATCTCGCTGGCGACCGAGACGGAACGAACCCTTTTCTTCGACTTTCTGCCTTTGGATCTCGGTTCAGTTCGCGGCTTCAAGACACGAATCCACCTCTATACCGTTCCGGGACAGGTTTTCTATGACGCCAGCCGCAAGCTGATCCTGCGGGGAGTGGATGGAATAGTTTTTGTTGCCGACTCGCAAGAGCAGCGAATGGACGCGAACGTTGAGGCGCTGGAAAATCTGATGTCGAACCTGAAGGAGCATGGGTACGACTTCAACAAGATTCCTTATGTGCTGCAGTTGAATAAGCGTGACCTGCCTAACATCCTGCCAGTGGATATGCTTTCGACCGAATTGCGCAAGAAAAATGAAGCGGTGGTCGAGGCTGTGGCCTTCCAGGGTGTGGGAGTATTCGAGACCCTGAAAGAAATCGCCAAACAGGTGCTGACTGAACTGAAAGCCGGCGGTTAGTCTCAGCTACGTCCAACAGGCCATGATCGAGCAAAGGATCAATAAATTCTTTGGCGACACGGAGTCGACGGGCTTCGGTACTGGCTGGTGGAGCGGTATATTGTCGGCGTTCTTCGGATTCCTTTCCTTTGGCGGAGTTCTCTGCCTGATTTTTCCGCAGCTACTGACATCCCCGGAGCTGCGTCCGTTCTATCCCATGCACGTCATCCGCCTCACGATCCAATGCCTCATTGTAGGAGCCTTCGTGTTCGGAATGCTCTCTTCAATTCTTCGCAAAAAAAGAACCTTGGCTTTAGTAGGGATGTTGCTTGCGCTGGCTGCTACGAGTATCGGCGGATCCAGCGTGCGCATTAATGAGAACCTGTCCAATGGGCCAGCCATCGGCCTGGACTGGTTCCTGCTGGATATGCTCTTGATGGCGATTATCTACGTACCGCTTGAAAGAATTTGGCCGCAGTATCCGGAGCAGGGTACATTCAGGAACGAGTGGACTTTGGATGTGGTTTATTTCATGTCTACTCATCTTCCGATTCAGGTCTTATCTTTTCTGGTCTTGTTACCTGCAACGCAAGCGGTGAAATATTTGGGCGTTCCGGGCCTTCAACACGCCATTGCGCGGTTACCGTGGCTGTTGCAGTTCTTCCTGGGCGTTGTAGTGGCTGACCTTTGCGAATGGGTCATTCACTTCGCCTTGCACAAAGTACCTTTCCTGTGGCGCTTTCACGCGGTTCATCATTCTTCGAAAGCGCTCGACTGGATCGCCGGCTCACGGTCACACTTTGTGGACGACACACTTGTGCGCGGGTTCATCCTCGTGCCGATGATGCTAGGGTTTTCACAATCCATCATTTTCGCTTACCTGATCT
The DNA here is from genome assembly GCA_963712365.1 of uncultured Acidobacteriota bacterium. Taxonomy (GTDB): domain Bacteria; phylum Acidobacteriota; class Terriglobia; order Terriglobales; family Acidobacteriaceae; genus Sulfotelmatobacter. The sequence goes on along the minus strand of CAVQHO010000010.1, from coordinate 634,086 downwards.
TTGTAACGCTGCACGCGACCTGGACCCACTGCAACTTCGGCCCCAACGCGAAATGGATTGAAAAGTATCTCGTGATGCCTAGGTATCACCACTGGCACCACACTTCTCAAAAAGAAGGGATCGACAAGAATTTCGCCATTCACTTCCCGTGGATCGATAAGCTTTTCGGAACTTACTACTATCCTGACTATTGGCCGGAGCGTTACGGCCTCGACGGCGAGCAGATCGCACCCGACTTTCTTCGGCAGACCATCAATCCATTCCTTAAGAGGCCGGGGAAGGCCTCAGAAATCTAACGCTGCCAGCGGCACGTCGTTGGGAACTATCGCTCCTCTTGGTGACGCCTTTACGACCCCAAGAAACTTCATGGCCTTTACGGTCAGAAATCCGAAATCATACTCGGATTCGTGATGGCTCAAGCGCAAAAGAGTCGGATAGTGATGATGATTATTCTGCAGGCATGCGCTGAAAGTTGCTGTCACCGGTAGCCACTCTCCAATATTCATGGCATTGTCGTGCTCGTCTTCGTAACGCCTGTAACCAAACGTACGGGTGTGCGTCCAGTAGTTCTGGATCATGTTTACCCAGAGCGCGAAAATCCTCGTCCCGACCCACATCACCAGCGTAAATTTCAGGTCTCCCACCAGCTTCCACAGGAGGTAAAAGTTCAAAGCTTGCCCAGCGATCGCGAAAATCGGATTGGACACGAACCGGATCGACGGCGCCTGCAATATGTCGGCATCAGCCGCCAGATTCTCGACGCAATGGTATGGCTTCAGACAGAGATACATCGTTCGCCAAAAACCGTCGCCGTCAAGTTTGTTCGGGTCACCGTCATGATCTGAATTTTTGTGATGCAACCTGTGCCGATTGACCCACGTTACGGGATTCACGTAAAGGCCGAGAGTGTTGTTCAAAATGGCAACTAACTTGATGAACCAAGCTTTGTAGTCAAGTGAACGGTGAGCGATCCCCAAATGGAGAATGTCCGCCAAGTACAATCCACAGAGAAACCAGGCCGAAACGAAGTACGTTCCACCGATCAGTATTCCTTTCCACGGCCCCAGATGAGACGGGACAAAATAGATGCAGGCCAGAAGGTAGAGCAAAATCGTCAGATAACCTGTGACGTTGTAAATTCTCACGGTTCCTCCACGCGCGATGCATTCAAGCAGAAATCGAAATTTGCTTCAAGTGCAAATCCGAGAAGTTGCCGCAGGGTCGAAGCCGCAACCCGGGACTCGATTCGGACCCGAGTGTAACCTCACTTTGGACGCCCGCATCGTCTAGAATATCCGCGGACTTTACGTCGGCGTTCACACGTGTCAAACCTGTCTGGAGAGGCTCTCATGCGTCATTGTCAAAGTTTGTCGATACGATTGAGTCTGTTCGCGACACTGCTGCCTTCTACCCTCGTCTACTCGCAGTCCAATCTGCACAGCATCAACCTGCACGATCTAGACCGGAAGGCTGCGCCCTGCGACGACTTCTATCAATTCGCGAACGGAACTTGGAGGGCCAACAATCCGATTCCGGCCTCGATGACACGCTGGAGCCGCCGGTGGCAGGCGGGAGAGGCGTCGAAGGACAAGCTGCATGAAATTCTGGAAGCGACGTCAGGTGAGAAAAATGCTACGAAGGGAAGCACGGAGCAGATTATCGGCGACTACTACGGCGCCTGCATGGACGAGTCGCGTGTAAACGCCCGTGGAATAGAGCCTCTTAAGCCGTGGTTCGCGAAAATCGACGCGGCTCGCGACGTCCCCGCTCTGCAAGGAGTGATGGCGGAGATGCACGACATCATGGTGAATGTTCCGTTTGCGCTTAGCGGACAGCAGGATCCGCACAAGCCCTCATGGGTGCTTGCCGATTTGAGTGCAAGCGGGCTTTCCCTGCCCGATCGCGATTATTACCTCAAGCCAGAAGATCGCTTCAAAGAGGCCCGCGAAAAATTCGTGGCACATGTGATTGCGATGCTGAAGCTTGCCGGTTGGGATCAGAAGTCAGCCGCGGCCGGAGCACAAACGGTCATTGCGATGGAAACGAAGTTCGCAGAAGCCACACTCGACAACGTGGCTCTGCGTGATCCGGCGGCAACGGATCACAACACGACTTTCGCGCAACTGCAGGCGCTGGCTCCGCACGTGGATTGGGCCGCTTACTTCAAGCATAAGCAAATTGCGACTGATGTCGATATGAACATCGACCAGCCAAAGTTCCTGCAGGAGGTCGATCGGCAGATGCAGCAGACTCCGCTGGCCGACTGGAAGGTGTATTTGAAGTGGCAACTGCTGGATTCCGTCGCGGACGCACTTTCTGCGCCGTTTGTGGAGGAGAATTTCGCATTCAAAGGCAGGTACCTTGGCGGCGCCGCGGAGTTGAAGCCGCGCTGGAAGCGGTGCGCGGAGTCGGAAGACCGCCTCTTGGGCGAAGCGCTTGGCAAGAAGTACGTTGAGAAATACTTTCCGCCGCAGGCCAAGGCGCGGATGCAGGACATGGTACGGAATCTTCTGGCCGCGATGCGGGAGGACATTTTGAGCCGCCCATGGATGAGCGATGAAACGAAAGAGAAGGCGATGGCCAAGATCGCGACGTTCCAGCAGAAGATCGGCTATCCCGACAGATGGAAGGACTATAGCCATGTTGAGATCCGGCGCGATGCGTTCTTTGAAGATCTGATCGCGGCCCGCAAGTTTGTGGAACAAGATGACCGGGGGACGATTGGGAAGGTGGTCGATCGCTTGCGGTGGGGAATGACTCCGCCAACATCGGACGCGGAATACAATCCGCTGATGAATTCAATCGAATTTCCTGCAGGAATTCTGCAGCCGCCGGCGTTTGATCTGAATGCCGTCGATGCGGTGAATTACGGAGCAATCGGAGTTGTGATCGGTCACGAGATTTCGCATGGCTTCGACGATCAGGGCGCGCAGTTCGACTTCCTGGGTCGATTGCGTAATTGGTGGACTGAATCCGACCTAAAGGATTTTCAATCTCGCGGGGCTTGCGTCGCCGATCAATTCGACCATTACTTCATCGAGAAGGATATTCATCACAACGGGAAGTTGGTGCTTGGCGAAAGCATTGGCGACCTGGGCGGCGCGAAGATTGCGTACCAGGCTTATCAAAAATCATTGGAAGGAAAACCAAGACCAGCCGACGTCGACGGGTTTACTCCCGAGCAACAGTTCTTTATTGCGTGGGGACAGTTTCGCGGTGACGAGATTCGTCCGGAGGCACAGCGTTTGATGGTGCAGACTGACCCGCATCCGATTGCGAAGTACCGGGTGATTGGGCCGTTGTCGAACTTGCCGGAGTTTCAGAAGGCCTGGAGTTGTAAGGCGGACGCGCCGATGGTGCGGCCCGAGGGGAAGCGGTGCGAGGTCTGGTGAGTGTGAGGCATTTTCTGTCCGTTCATGAAATCCACTCTAACCTCGCAAACTCGCCACGTTAGAATGATGCAGCCTCTGGCGATCCACAGCTCTTAACTGGTTATTGGGAGGCGCTACTCCACGGGTTCGTTCCAAGCTGCCACGCGTTTTTCTTGGCTGCTTTTGTGGGCCAATAGGAGCGCGCGTTGGGTGCGAAGGAACTGGTCGGGCGGGACGTCCAGCGGCGCCTTCTTCTGAATGGCATCTCTCATGTTGACGTAGAACCCCCGATAGTCGCCGCGCTCGGTCTCCACTTTTCTTGGCTGCTCACCGACGCGGGTCAGAGTTCCCCAGTGATCCTTTGCTTCAAGTCCCCAGTTCTTTCCCCAATCAAGTCCGTCCGGACAATGTTCGCTGCGCAGGATTTCTTCCTGTGGATCCATGCCAAACTTGATGAACGAACCCTGAGTTCCGTGTACGAGCAGGTGCGGACCAGGTGCGTAAGCGATGATGCGCGCGCGTAGACTCACGCGAATGCGAGGGTATTGAAGGATCACATCGAAAGCGTCGTCGACCGTAGATGATTTGCGCTGGCGCAGGGCGGCGGCACAGATCGATTCCGGCTCGCCGAAAAGTACGAGAGCGCCGTCGATCAGGTGCGGCCCCAGATCCCACAAAACGCCTGCGGCTGGGAAATCGGCCTTCTCCCGCCACGCGCCTGCTTTTGCATCTAGCTGGAACCGGTCGAAACGCGCCTCGTATTCGGCTACTTCGCCTAGCTCGCCGGAGTTGATCAGCTTCTTGACAGTGAGAAAAGCTCCATCATAGCGGCGGTCCTGGTAGACGGAAATCAGGCGTCCGCGTTGCGAGGCGAGACGGACAAGCTCTTCCGCTTCCCCCATCGTGGGCGTGAGCGGTTTATCAACGACGACGTCGCGGTCTGCTTCCAGGCAAGCTTTCGTGTATGAGAAGTGAGAATCGTTGGGCGTGGCAACGACACAAAGATTGATGGATTTATCGGAGAGCATCTCGTCGAGCGTGCGCGCGATTCGAACATTGGGATATCGCTGCTGAGCGTTCGAGGTGTGACGTTCCAGGACGCACGCCAGTTCCATTCCTTCGACGCCACGAATTACAGGCGCGTGGAAAGCCTGGCCTGCCAGCCCAAATCCGATGAGTCCAACTCGTACCATGAGAATTCCTTACGGGAGCGAAGTTTTCGGAAGTTTATTACAGAATATGGTCAGCGGTCTTTCACACGACGGACGAATTTCAGTCCGGACCACACGTCGGTGACCGCGCAGACTTTCACATCGACCAACCCCGCGGCCAAGCCAATTTCGCGGATCTTATTCTCGTCGAGATCGGTGGGTACGCCCGAGCTTTTCTTCGGCCAACCGATCCAAAGCATTCCCGCCGGAGCCAACTGCTTGGTGAGCCGTTTGAATTCTTTGGACAGCATCTTTGTGGATTTTGTGAAGACCATTGCGAAGTCGATTGGTGAACCTGCTTCCTGATCAATTGTGCAGCGTTCCAGCGAAGCCTTCAGTTCGGTCCGGACTTCTGACGGCGCATCGACAAAACACACATGTAATCCGTCCTTGATGCCAAGCTTCTTCGGGAGAGGGGTGCCGGAATATCCTGGCATTTTTATTGCTCGAAGCAAAAAGGCTTTGACCACTCAGGGCACTAAGTCACGTAAAGGGGATCGCCGCTTTAATTTGTTGGCGCGTACCAGCCTCGCCTTGACCGGACTCTCAGATTTTTCCGGTCATTGGCGACGATCTCGATCGTCCGGTAATGGCCGTCATGCTTGAGATCTGCCGGACGATAGGAAATCGCATACTGGCTGCGGAGCTCGTCCTGGATTTCTGCGAAGGCATTGGCGACGTCGCGAATCTGGAAGGGAAAGAAAGCGCGTCCGCCGGTAGCGTCGGCGATGCGCTCAAGAACTTTGTCGCCCGCCCCCTTGGTACCGCTGACATTCGTCGAAATCGTGTAAATAATCGCCTCGGCGCGCTGCGCCATCTCGATAGCTTCTTCGCGAGTCACATGGCTTTGGTTGTCGTCTCCATCGCTGAGCAGAATGATGGCGCGACGGACTGGGATGCCTTTGCCGGTCTTCATCAACTTATCCCGGCACGCGAAGTACACCGCATCATAAAGAGCTGTGCCGCCTCCGGGGCGAAGGTCGTGAACCCCGTGCGCTAACTTCTCGGTATTGTCGGTGAAATCCTGCGTGACTTCGGGTGTGACATCAAAGCCGACGACGAATGCCTGATCGTAACGCGGATGGATCGTCTGATTGAGGAACTCGATCGCAGATTCCTGTTCGAACTTGAAACGGTCGCGGACCGAGTTGCTGGCGTCGATGAGAAGACCGACTTGTAATGGGAGGTTTGTTTCCGCGTGGAAACTGCGAACCTCCTGCGGCGGTTTGTTGTCATCGAGAACCTGGAAGTCGTTTTGTTTGAGATCGGTGATGCGCCTGCCGTGTTTGTCAGTGACCGTGAATACAACGTTCACTTCGTTTGTTCCGGTACGAATGGTGGGAAATGATTGGTCGACCGTCTCGCCGGACTGTGCATCACTGGGTGCGTTCGCAGGCGGGACAGATGGTTGGGAGGGTTGTTGCGTTTGAGGAGCGCTGCCAGCTGGGGGATTCGATCCCGACTGTGCCATCGCGGTGCCTGCCAGGAAAGAAAGCAGGAGAAGTCCGGCGCTCAGCATCGGTGTAAGACGCAAGGTCTCCATCTAGGCCTACATTATAGCGTCCCGTCGCAATCGCCTCCCGTCGCGGTCCGCAAACGTCTATGCCAAGGGTGGTACTCCGGAGTCTCCAGCAAGATTGAGCAGAAACGCATTCAACTCAGAGGGAAGAAGGCTGCTGAAAAGAATTTTCTCTCCGGTGCGGGGATGCCTCAGCGCCAACTCGGCTGCATGCAGGAAGTTCCGCGGTAGTGAGATCGAGGCGGTTTCGGACCGCTTCATTCCGCTGCGCTTGAGTTGGCCGGGAGCGCCATAGAGCGTGTCTCCTACAACCGGATGTCCGATGGAGGCCATGTGTACTCGGATCTGGTGAGTACGGCCAGTATCGATTTTGATTTCGACCAGAGTAAATTTTCCGAATGGCGTGTCCAGTTGGCGAAGCGTTTTGTAATGCGAAACGGCTTCGCGACCTCCTGAATGCCGGGTTGTCATGCGTATGCGGCGGACGCGGTCGCGACTGATGCTGGCCGAGATGGTACCGGAGTCTTTCTTGAGCCAGCCATGGATTAGTGCGAGATATTTCTTTTTCACCTCGCGACTGGCGAACTGGTCTGCCAGCTTGCGGTGAGCGTTATCCGTTTTGGCGACGACGATCAGTCCACTCGTTTCCTTGTCGAGACGATGAACGATTCCGGGCCGTATTTCGCCTCCCACGGCCGACAGGTTGGCAAAGTGGTGCAAGAGGGCGTTGACGAGTGTTCCCCGATTGCGCAGATCGTCGGTGGCCCCCGCTCCGGCATGCACCATCATGCCTGCAGGCTTGTTGATGATGGCAAGGTCATCATCCTCATAGACGATATCCAGAGGGATTTTTTCCGGCAGGGCGCGCAGGGGAGGGCGTTCAGAGGGGCTGAGGACGATAATCTTCTCGTCGCCGCGGAGTTTTAACGAAGCCTTGGCGGGCTGGTCGTTAACTAGTACCTTCTGCTCCAAGATGAGTTGCTGTCCCCTGGCACGGCTGACGCCCAGCTTGGGTACGAGGAATTGATCCAAGCGCTGCCCGGCATCTTCGGCATGAACCGCAAAGGAAGTGGGAGCCGTTTCGGACATTCTGCGGAACAATATTACAGGGCTGAGTCGTCGGGCACTTCGGATTGTAAAGTTGTTGGCTTCCCCTCGTCGAGGATCTGCATCCAACGACCCCGATAGCTATGAAAAGAAAGAAAACGTGGTGCATCTTCTTCCTATGCTGCGTGGGCACGTATGCGCCAACTGGACTGACAGCGCAATCGCTTAACTCGAACCTCCCGGATGCCCCAAGTCACGTTGCATTTTTAGATCGCTCAATTCCGGCGGACAGCTACGACCAAGCCGCGCTTTTGGGCCAGACGAACTCGGGGAACGAATCCGCCCAACTCGCGTTTTCTGAACATCACGGCGGGACGCCGGCCACTGAAAGGCAAGTCGATTGGCATTCCTTGCCCAAGGATTTTCTTCACGACCAGAAGGAGATTTGGCTGTTTCCCACGAAACTGGCCAAGGGGAAACACTGGGTGCCCACGATTGCGATCACGGGGCTGACGGCGGGACTCATTGTGGCCGATCCGCATGCCATGCCGTATTTCCGCTCTCATAGAGGCAATCTGGATGACGTCAACGACGTCTTCGCCACGTCGGTAACGACTTCAGCAGTCATCGGTGTTCCGGCAGCGTTGATGGCAGCAGGTTACTTCCGCCATGATCAATATCAGGTAGGTACGGCGTTGTTGGCGGGAGAAGCTTACGCCGATTCCGCAATCGTGGATTTGGTCATCAAGGCAATCACCCGCCGTCAACGGCCGATCGATGTTGCGCCCACGGGATCGTTTCACAACACGTTCTTTGCGGGCGGCAAATCGCCCTTCAAGGGGAGCGCCTTCCCGTCCGGACATGCCATCGGAGCGTTTTCTGTGGCAACCGTCATTGCGAAACGGTATCGCAATCACAAGTGGGCGCCGTGGTTGGCCTACGGGTTCGCCACCACGGTAAGCCTGTCGCGGGTGAGTACGCTGGCGCATTTTCCCTCAGATGTCTTTTTGGGCGGTGCGCTGGGATACCTAGTGGCGAATTACGCGGTACTGCAGCCGCGAAGCCATTAATAGAAGCTTGGAGAAGATGTCAGCGCGTGGCGGCGACGGGGCGGGCCGGTACGTGTTTCGAAGCGGGGCGCAGCCACCAGATCAGGCCTCCGCCGACGACCAGGCCTACTGCGATTAATTGAGTTCCCGTCAGCACTCCGCCGAGAACAGAGCCACGGCCCGGGTCGTCGCGCAGATATTCGAGGAAGAAGCGAGCGATGCCGTAGATGAACAGAAAGGCGCCGAAGATCTGTCCGTCAAACTTGCGGCGTTTCAACATCCACATCAGCAAGAAGAAGTTCGCGAACTCTACGGCGGACTCAAATAGTTGCGTAGGCTCCAGGGGAATGTTGAGCGGCGTTCCGGTGATCGAATTCGCAAGCGGATTGCGGAAGACGACGCCCCACCAGTGGTGAGTTTCTTTGCCGTAGCAGCATCCGGCGGCGAAGCATCCTATCCGGCCAATCGCGTGTCCTAGTGCCAATCCCGGAGCAAATGCGTCGCACGTTCCAAGAGCAGGCATGTGATGCTTCCAGACGTACCAGGCGGCCGCGACGAAGGCGGCCAATAAGCCTCCGGAAAATACTCCGCCCGCCTGTAGTGTGTTAACGCTGAAGATCTCGCTGGGTCGTGACGAGAAGTACCCCCACTCATTGATGACGTAAAGAACCTTGGCGCCAATGATGCCGGCCAAGACTACCAAAATCCCCAAATTCCAGGCTTTGTCGCCGTCGTATCCGAGGCGCTCGGCGTTACGAACGCTGACCCAGAGGCCGATCAGGACTCCAAGGGCTACGAGAAATCCATAAGTAGGCAGGAAGAACTTTCCGAAATGGAAGAGTTGGGGAAACACGAATAATTGGATGCGCGAGGGAACAGATTCGCTACTTGATCAGTCTAGCAGGAATAGGTATAGGCGCAGGGAGAAGTAACGCTGGTTGTACGGTAAATCAGAAAAGCAAGCCGACCCACTAGGCCGTGTGACGGGGCCGAGAATGAACCCGTCGGTAGACGTTGGGAACCCGCCGAGACCCTTTAGGCATCTGCGCATGGCGCAGCGTCGCTCACCGGATCCTAGTTCGAGTCGAGTCCCCGTTCATTCAGCATTGGTTCAAATATCGGTTACCCGCCATCACCAACTCGGCAGGTCGGCTTTGATCTGGATGCTAGGGAAAATCTGAGGAGTTGGCAAGTGGGAGGCGCTAAAAAGTTGGCAGAAGGCTTGCAAACAGAGGCCGGAATGCACCTCCAAGAAATTGAAAACAATCGGAGAAGCGCCGAGTACTTTCGTGCGTTCAAATTCGGACTGTTACTTCGCCGCCTCGGCAAAATAGCTTGTCCGAGAGAGCACGCTGTAGTTTTTTGAATCTTTCAGTCGAACATTGAGCTGGTGAAGTCCGGAATGCGGCTCTTTCGGATAGAAGCTCAGCAGGTATCTGCTGTGAAGATGATTGGTGAAGTTATTCATCCTGCGTTCGAAGTTCTTGCGAGTGGTAAAGAGCTCATATTCGCCACCCGTCATTGAAGCGATTGTGCTGGGAACGTTCTTCTTCATGGCTTGAGCCGTTTGGTACATGAGGTCGAGGAAGTTCACACCCTGCTGCATCTCGTTCTTGTTGTTGCCGCGGCCAGTGTCGAGGATGTTGGAGAGCCCAGGAGAGAATGCCAGCGTGTAAATGACGGAATTGCTCCGGCCGATGGAGGAAACGGCATCTTCGACCTTGACTTTGCTGCCATGGTCGCGAGTTTCGCTGATCAGCAAAAGAACGCGCAGCCGCTCCTGAGGCTCTTTGCGCAGGAGGCCAACTGAATATTCGATTGCGTCAAGGATGGTGGCGCCATCGTCCCCGGCCTGGATTGTGGAGAGGTCGGCGTCAATTAAGCTTTCATCCTTAGTGAAGTCTCTTGTCAGTTGAATTTGGCTGTCGAACTCGACTATGGCGGCGCGCGCCGTGCCGAGGGCGAAGAGCGGATCAAGCATCGTCTTCAGGCCCTGGATGCGCTCGAACTCATAGGACGCTCGGCGTCCTTTCTGGATGGCGATGACTAGCGAGAGGGGTTGGCCCTCGGGCGCTTCATCGAGGCGGGCGGATTGCTCTACTCCGTCATCGGAGACGATGAAGTCTTTAGACTCGAGGCCATAGACAATTTCACCCTGGGCGTCCTTTACCAAGGCTGGAATAAGAACTACGTTCGATTGTGCGCGGAAAGTTGGCTCCTGAGGGACGGCGATGCCGGAAAGCACCATCTGCAGGATGACACAGAGTGCGGCGGGGAATGCCGTTCGGCGGCGGTCAGCTGGCCTTACGAGTTTCTTCGTCCAGTAGTAGTTCATCGAGCGCATTAGCTAGTAGATGCGCTCGCTTCTGATAATCGGTTGCACCGTTATCCTGTCTTTTCTTGAGGAGGTGGTACTCGTCAGCGATATTAAGGGCTGCTAGTACAGCGAGGCGGACCGTATCGATCGTATTAGTGGCTTCGGCGACAGCTCGCATCTTGGCGTCGACATACTCGGCGAGCTTGAGAATGTAGTCGGGATCGGAGCCCCGCAGGTTATAGGCCTGATCGAAGATCTCGACCCTGACGGCTGAGTTCTGCGCATCCCGTACGAGTTGGTCTTTCGTCGCTGTCGCCATTCGATAGTCTCCCTGTGACCGGCACGACCAGCCCGCAAGAGCGGAGGTTAGCTGGCTTCTGCTAACGTTTCGATCTGAGCCAGCATTTTTTCGACCCGGCCGCGAATATCTTCGCGTTCTTTCTTCAGCTGGACAGTCTCGCGGCGAAGCCTTACGAGTTCTTCCTCGCGGTCTTCGCTTTGCTGCCGCAGTCGCTGCACGTCACGCTCCGCGGTAGCTTGCGCCTGGCGCGCCGCTTTGTACATCTCTATCGTGCGATAAACTTTCTCTTCCAGCGCCTGAAAATCGTCTGCCGGAACCTGATGTGCCACCTGCTCGAGTGCGTTGGACGCCATAAGTACACTTTCCCGACCAAGATTTCGAACTTTGTCGCAGTATACTCCAGAATTTTGTGGAGAAAGCAATGGATGGTGCCATGGTCACAGCAGTTTTTTTGCTCCTGCCCGCGAGAAGATTTGTGACGAAATGAGAAGTCGCGAAAGTGATCAGCGGGCCAGTTTTGCCAAGCGTTGGGCAGCCGCATCGAGGGTTTCCGGGCGCTTACAGAAGGCGAACCGGACCTGATTCGCCCCATCACGCGGGTCGCGATAGAAACTGGATCCCGGGACGGTCGCCACACCGATTTCCTGGACCAGGTAGCGGGCGAACGAGACATCATCCTTATAACCGAATGCCGAAATGTCGGTCATCACGTAATAAGCTCCGCGAGGGCGGAAGCATTTGAAGCCAGCTGCGCTAAGGACAGGGATAAGATGGTCGCGGCGGACGCGGTATCCGGCAGCAAGATTCTTGTAATACTCGGCGGGCAGGCTCAACGCCACTGCCCCAGCCTCCTGCAGCGGCGCGGGAGCCCCTACGGTCAGGAAGTCGTGGACCTTGCGGATCGCGTTTGTGATTTTTTCGGGCGCAACCGCCCATCCGACGCGCCATCCGGTCACGCTGTACGTTTTAGACATTCCGTTGATGGTGACTGTGCGCTCCCGCATTCCGTCGAGAGAGGCCATGGCAATGTGTTTCGTGCCGTCGTAGAGAATGTGTTCGTAAATCTCATCGGTGATCGCGAGTACGTCGAACTCAATGCAGAGGTCCCGAATCAATTCCAATTCGGGACGGCTGAAGACCTTTCCCGTGGGATTGTTGGGAGTGTTAAGGATGATTGCCTTGGTGTGCTTGTCGAAGGCGCGACGAAGTTCTTTCTCGTCGAAGGTCCACTCGCCGCCTTCGTTCCGAGGCGGACGCAGTTTCACGAATTTGGGCTTGGCGCCACTCAAGACCGAGTCCGGACCGTAATTTTCATAGAAAGGCTCGAAGATTACGACTTCATCGCCCGCATTACATACGGCGAGCAGAGTGGAGATCATTGTCTCGGTCGATCCGCAGCAGACCGTGACTTCTTTTTCCGGATCGATCGTCATCCCATGCCAGACGCCCATCTGGCGGGCGATTGCGTTGCGCAGATTTTTTGCGCCCCAGGTGATCGCATATTGATTGACGTCGGCGGCGACAGCTCGCTGAGCCGCTTGTTTGATTTCGGCGGGAGCTGGGAAGTCGGGAAATCCCTGGGCGAGATTGACGGCGTTATGCATCATCGCCTGGCGAGTCATCTCGCGAATCACGGATTCGGTAAAGTGCTCGACCTTGTCGGAGAGGAAGTGCTTGCCAGCCGCTGGACGCGATACTGACGTCCGCGGCGTCTTTCGGGGAACCGCCCGTTTTTTTGGTCGAGGACGTGTCGCCATAGGAGGCAGACTAGCACAGAGAGTAGCCCCGGGCGCATTCGTCGGAGTCGCGCCGCAAAGCGCGCATGACGTCAGCGGTTAGCGGACGAAATCCGTAGTGAACCTGAGCCTCCTTACGCTACCCCACGCGTCGCGTTGTTCGGGGGCGGGCGAATGCGTCCGCCCGTACCTTACGGTTTAAAACCTACGCTTTGCCAGAGTTCGGCCGTGTGGTACATCGTGCCGTTGGTGATTACGTATTCCACGTTGCGGGTGTTGTGGATGTCCGCCAACGGGTCACCATTGAGGATGATGAGATCACCGCGCTTTCCTTTTTCAAGGGTACCTAACTCTTTATCGAGTCCCATGGCGCGGGCCGGAACGATCGTTGCAGACTGAATAGCTTCCATCGGCGTGAAGCCTGCCTGTACGTAGAGCTCGATCTCGCGATGGAGACTGTGTCCAGGGACTGTTTGATCCGTGCCTGCCACAATGGGAATCCCCGCTTTGTGCAGGACGCCGACGATCGCGACCTCTTTCTCAAACAATTTCTCGACTATCTCGGAACGCTCTGAAGGGGGCTCGACATCGGTGAGTTGTTCCGCAAGCTCGGGAGCGATCTTGCTAGCGCCCGGCTCGAAACTAGCGGGTGGCTTGGCAGTGGTGGCGGTGAAGAATTCCGATAGAGCGATCGTCGGATCGACGACGGTGTGATGTTCCTTCAGAAAAGCGACGGCTTTCTTGGCTTCGGGAGTGTTGAGGTCGAGGTTGGCCGTGGCCTTTCGACGGTCCGGACGGCTCATCTCTGCAGGATACGGCGCGTGCATGATGTCGGCGATATATCCGATGTGGTTGATCTGGTCTTGCCCAGCGTCGATGACTTGGTAGGCATTGAGGCCTTCGGGAACGTGGCCGGTTACGGTCATGCCCAGCCGATGAGCCTCGTCGGCGACGACCTTGATTTCGTCGAGCTTGACCGAGCTGTAGATCTTCATCTGCTGAAAGCCGGCGTCGTGATAGCGATGAACCCAAGTCCGCGCTTGTTCCGGCGTGTCGGCTCGAGCAGTTCCAATCGCCAAGGTGCCGGTGCCGTCCACAAAACCCGCCATCAAGAGGCGCGGTCCAAGGCCGCGACCCTGGGCGATAGCGTCCCGAACCGAAGTGATGAATTCGAGCTCGTTGCCGCAGTCGCGAACTGTCGTGACTCCCGCTGCGAGATAGATTGGTCCCCACTCGACTTGTTCGAAGTGGGCATGCATGTCCCAGAGTCCGGGAAGTAGGGTCTTGCCGTTGGCATCCACGACATGAGCGTTGGACGGAACGTTAACTTTGGAGCGCGGACCGACTGCCGTGATGCGGCCATCCTCGATGACGACGGTCGCGTCTGGAACGGGCGCCCCCCCTGTGCCGTCGATGAGGGTAGCTCCTTCGATCGCAAGCGCCGGGGCACGGCTCCCGGGAATGCCTTTAGAGATGTCGGCCAGGGCAGCCATGTTATCCGCCCCGGCACGTCCCACGAAATCGCCAAGCGCGCTCTCATATCCGATTCGGATGGCTTCGAAGTGATCAAACTCCGCATCAGTGCTGACGGCGGCGATGAGATTGCGATTGGGGTCAAACCATAGCGTCTCGCGTCCCCAGATGAGGCCTTCAATCGTGAACCGATCCAGCTTCACGTCCTTGTTGTCGATGCGGATCGTGTCTTGCCCGCGAGGCTCGATCTTTACTGAACCGCCAGGCAGAGTTGCTAAAGACGACGGGGAGCCATGTGTCGCCCAATAGCGGACCATGAGCATTTGCATGGTGGTGGGCGCGTATCCGGCGATGGTGAAGAATGCGCCGGAGGGCATCGCGAGATCGGATTGCTTGTCGCGCGTGCGCAAACGTGCCTTGCCATCCTCGACGCTCACGGATTCGTCGATCGTGATGGGGCGAGCCGTCCGCCCTTTTATCTCAAATGATTGCGGGGTGAGGTCCGGAGAGCTGCGAAACGTAACGGTGAGAGGAACAGGAGAGCCACGATCGGTGAACTTGAAGTCGACCTTCGTGGTGAGTGACTCGCCATCTCGGCGGATTTCGTAGGTTTCCTCGCCAATGGCCTGTTCAAACTTGTGCAGGGTGAACTTGCCTTGCTCGACGACGGACGTGTCAGGTGATTGCTGCGACATTGCGATCGGCAGGCTCGCGCTTAAAAGACAACTCGCCGCCCAAGCGGTCGCAACCTTGGAGGCTGCTTTCGGAAGAATCTTCATGGTGAGGTTGGCGCTGGTGGAACTCGCCTGCGATTGTACCGAAAGAGCTTTACCCGGAAGCTCTTCGATGGTGGCGGGCTGGAATCAAGCGCTCCGTGAAGCAATGAACAGCAGACGTCTTGAGATCAAGTACGATCTCGAGTCGATGGCAACCACGGCAACACCCCCACAGAACCTAGGCTATGCCGACGGCTGTTGATTGCACATGAACTGGCAAGAAGCGCGAAGGATTGTAGCCGGCTTCGGCTAGTGGTCTATCTGTGGGGATCAAGCTAAAGGTGATCGATTCTACGTTCTTTCTGAGCTTCGCCGAGACTGTTTCCCGCAAGCAGTTTCTGGTCGGCCAAGGTTCGTAGGCGAATCACTTTTTCGTGGATAGCATCCAGCAGTCCTTGCAAGGGTGCATCAATCTCACTTGTACGTCCGGCGTGTTCTGTTGGACTAGCGCTGACTTGGGTGCAGAGTTCCCGGATTCTGTCGTCGAGACGGCGTTTGAGCATGTCCTGCTCTGCGGAAGGAACGGTGCTCAGTAGGATGCCAAATTCGATAAGCACTGCACGATACCCTACAAACTGTAGAAGCGTTTCCTTCCGCGAGATTCGGAAAAAACACCACGAGAACTTTCTGAGGGGTTCAAGCCTCGCTTTGTGCGCCAAATCTCTCCGCGGCGCGAGCCTTGGCCTTGGCAGCCTCTTCCTCGCGATTTTTCGGCGGAGAGGTCGTCTCAAGGGAGTGAAGAAGGCGGGACGATATGGCGGCTACATCCTCGATGGCCGCAAGAAAGGCTTCTTCATTTGCCTTTGAAGGCTTGTTAAAGCCGGTAATCTTTCGAACGAATTGAAGCGAGGCGGCGTGGACCTCGTCATTCGTGACAGGCGGGTCAAAGTTGAAGAGAGTTTTGATGTTTCTGCACATTTGAATTGCCTCTAATGAAGTTGGTTGTAGATTTTGTACGGTTGATTATCACTATTCTCTCTCAACTGTTGGCCGCTGTGAATCCGTGGCGAGGCAAATGGACAGTTGGCCCGAGTCGTCATGCTATAATTCTTTATTCTCAGTCGGTTAGAGCACGGAGGATAGTATCGATAAACGTTTTATCCGCACGAACGATCGTATTCGAGCGCGCGAAATTCGCGTGATTGATGACGAAGGGCAGCAGCTTGGCATCATGCCGCCCTATGAAGCGGTGAAGAAAGCCCGCGAAAAAAATCTGGACCTGGTTGAGATTTCGCCCACTGCGCAACCTCCCGTGTGTCGGATCATGGATTACGGGAAATATCTTTACCAGCAGGAAAAGAAAGAGCGCGAAGCCAAGAAGCATCAGAAGACGATCACCGTAAAAGAGGTCAAGTTCCGCATCAATGTGGATGACCACGATTACGAGACGAAGAAGAATCACGTTTTGCGCTTTTTGGACGAGGGCGACAAGGTTAAGGCGACGATTTTCTTCCGCGGTCGCGAGATGACCCGCACCGGGCTTGGACGCCAAATTCTGGAGCGGTTGATCAAGGACGTGGAGCCGCACAGTATTGTGGAGTTCCGTCCGAGGCAGGAAGGCAATACGCTGCATGCTATCCTGGCCCCGAAGAAGACGGACAAGGAACGCGAGCGGGAGAAGCAGAAGGCTGCGGCACAAAGCGCTCCTGGCCAACCCCCTGCCGAGCAGGTCGCGAAGCCCGCGTCGTAAGCGTCAAGGTTTCAGATAAATCCCTTCCTTAGTATTACGCTCTGGATCGGGGATATGCCTTGCTCCGGGCGATATCTGATAATGGAAGGCTTGGAGAAGTAAACTGGCAGCCAACGCAGCAAGCGGATGACTGTGACTAGAGGAATGTATGCCGAAATTGAAAACGCACAAAGGCGCTGCGAAGCGCTTCAAGAAGACGGCGACGGGAAAAGTGAAGCGGGGTCACGCGAAACTGCGACACATCCTGACGTCGAAGGAAACGAAGCACAAACGGAAGCTCGGAAAGTCCGCTTTGGTGAGTGACGGAGATCTCGCCAAGGTTTTGCGGATGATTCCGTACCAGTGAGAACGCATTGCAGATTTCAGATTGAAGGTCGCCTTCATCCGGGATCGTCAATCTGCAATCAGAAGATCTGAAATCTGCAATTGCTTCGGGCGTGTGAAGAGGCCATCGAGCGCTAAAGCGAATCGTCCTTACCTCCAGCCGCCATAAAACGAAAGATAAAAAAGGAGAACACCATGCCTCGTGTAAAACGCGGAACCAAACGCCGCGCGAAGCGCAAGAAGATACTTGACCGCGCAAGCGGTTATTTCCTCACAAAATCAAAGCTGTACCGTTCCGCGAAAGAGTCCGTTGAACGCGGGCTAAAGTTCGCCTATTCCGGCCGCAAACAGCGCAAGCGCCAATTTCGCTCGTTGTGGATTGTTCGCATCGGGGCTGCGGCGAAGCTGAACGGTATGAGCTACAACCAGTTCATCCACGGATTGAAGGTCGCTGGCATCGAACTGGACCGCAAGATTCTGGCGGACCTGGCAGTGAATGATCCGGCGGGATTTTCGGGCTTGGCTTCGCAGGCGAAGACTGCACTGGCGTAAGCGCTCAGCCCGTCACTTTCGAGTCTCAACGTCTTCCATCAATTGTTCCGCTTTGTCATTCTGAGCCTACGCGAAGCGCCTATGCAGTCTCTGCACTACATAGGCATTTCGCCCAAACACCGCGCTCAAAATGACAACGGGAATGCGGCG
This sequence comes from uncultured Acidobacteriota bacterium, assembly GCA_963712365.1. Lineage (GTDB taxonomy): Bacteria > Acidobacteriota > Terriglobia > Terriglobales > Acidobacteriaceae > Sulfotelmatobacter. The sequence goes on along the minus strand of CAVQHO010000010.1, from coordinate 616,570 downwards.
GATCGTGGCCTACACCGTTCCTAAACTCACGGACTACTCGGCGGCGGCTTTAGAGACAGCCGCCAGCGAATGCATTACTGCGTGTATGCAGGAAGCCGGCGAAGTTCGCAGTGAATCGGATCTAAAAGCGTTTCGCGACCGGTGGATGGCTCGCAAGAACGGAGTCCTGACACAGATCAACGATCTCTGGCTCAAGGGATCGCCCAAGGACGCCAAGCGCGACGCCGGTATGCGTGTGAATGAACTGAAGGCGCGCATTACCGAGATCGTTGAGGGTACACGCATCGGCAGTGACGTCGAATCGATAGCACAGGATTACATCGACATCTCGCTTCCTGGCATTCGGCGCCCGATTGGGGCGGAACATCCGGTTATCAAGACACGGAACGAAATCGTTTCTGTGTTCCAAAGACTCGGATATTCCGTGGCGGATGGCCCCGTGGTTGAGACCGACTATTACAACTTCGAGGCGCTCAATTTTCCGCCGAACCATCCGGCGCGGGATACGCAGGACACGCTGTTCATCGCAGGGCAGCAGTCGAAACCGCAGCGCGAACGTTTGTTGCTGCGCACTCATACCTCTCCGGTTCAGATCCGAACGATGGAGAAGATGCGTCCGCCGATTCGCATCGTGATTCCAGGGACGGTGCATCGTAACGATCCTCCGGATGCAAGCCACTCGCCAATGTTCCATCAGATTGAAGGCCTGGCGGTCGATACCAACATCACATTCGGCGATTTGAAAGGGACGCTCGATCACGCTATGAAGGCGCTGTTCGGGTCGTCAGTGAAGACACATTTTCGGCCGTCATTTTTTCCATTCACTGAGCCAAGCGCCGAGTTGTACGTCACGTGCTTCATCTGTGGCGGAAGCGGCAAGCGTGGATCCGATCCTTGCCGTCCGTGCAAGCAGACAGGGTGGATCGAAGTGCTCGGGTGCGGCATGGTCGATCCGAATGTGTTCGAGTTTGTGAAAGACAACGGCTACGATCCAAAAAGAGTTTCGGGATTTGCTTTCGGCATGGGCGTGGACCGGCTCGCGTTGTTAAAGTACGGCGTGGATGATATCCAGTTGTTCTTCCAGGGGGATGTGAGGTTTTTGCAGCAGTTCGGGTAAGAAGGAACTTCTAGTTTTTAGGTCCTGGGTTTTAGCTCAAACCTTAAGAGCTAGAGCCAAGGATCACATGCCAAAAGCCATTTCATGAAACTCTCTGCACATTGGATTCGCGACTTCGTTGATCTGTCGGTTGATGACAACCGGCTCGCCACCGACTTGACGGACGTCGGCATCGGCGTCGAGGGGATCAGCGGAGCAGGAAAAGAAACCGTCTACGAAGTCGAGATTGGCACAAACCGCCCGGATGCGATGAATCATTACGGAGTCGCCCGCGAAGCTGCGGCGATTTACGATCTGCCACTGAGACCGCTTTCAGCGATTGGATCTCAGCTTTTACCAAAGACTTCGCAGGAGTCGGCTTTCCCGATTACCGTCGAAGAGCCTTCGCTATGTCCTCGATTTTCGGCGCGAGTGATTCGTGGAACGCGTATCAAGCCTTCGCCTGAGAAGATCGCGCAGCGACTGCAGTTGTTAGACCAGAGACCAATTTCCAACGCGGTCGATGCCACGAACTATGTCCTTTGGGAGATGGGGAAGCCTACGCATGTTTTCGATGCCGACCTGCTCGAGGGCGGACAAATCATCGTGCGCTTCGCCAAAAAAGGCGAAACCCTGAAGACCCTTGATGGAGTCGAGCGCAAGCTGACGGGTGAAGACCTTGTGGTCTGCGACGCCAAGAAACCAGTTGGGCTCGCCGGAGTAATGGGCGGCTACGACACCATGATCACCGAAAGTACTCGAAATATTGTGATCGAGTCGGCGTGGTGGGATCCGGCAATCGTGCGCAAGATGTCGCGACGTCACGGGTTGCACACCGACGCTTCGCACCGGTTCGAACGCGGTGCGGACTTTGAATCCACAGTGTTGTCCTGCGATCTTGTTGCGCGAATGATCCTGGCGTCGGGCGGCGGAGAACTCAGCGGAGATGCGGTGGATGTAGTTTCCCGGAGCATGGATCAGGCTCCCGTTGTGTTGCATGTAGCGGAGGTGCAGCGGATCCTGGGTGGAAACTTAGAAGCCGGGCAGATTTTCCGGTTGTTGAAGCGGCTGGGATTCGAACTGATTCCTGAAGGTCAGAATGACGCCGCGTTTCGCGTCCGAATACCGAGCTGGCGGCTCGATGTTGAGCGCGAAATTGATGTGATCGAAGAGATCGCCAGGCTGCACGGGTATGACAAGTTTGAAAGCACGTTGCCTGCGTACAGTGGAGCCGTTGTCGAATTACCCCACGCGGAGATCGACGCCGAGTTCCGCAAGCGCGCGCTGGCGCTGGGATACAACGAAACACTGTCGCTGACCTTCATCTCGCACGCCGACGCCGAGAAGTTTTCGTCCTCCTCGGGGGCGCAAGTGCTGGAGTTGGAGAATCCCCTGAGCGAAGAGGCTTCGGTGATGCGCACGTCCCTGGCTCCGGGGATGCTCGATATGCTTGCGTGGAATTTGAATCGTGAGGTTGCCGATGCGAGGCTGTTCGAAATGGGCAGAGTCTATCAGTCGACTAGCGGCCAACGGGCCGAGCCGCGGAAAGCGTGTCTTGGAGCAACCTCCGAGGCGATACGCAAACTTCTGCCAAAGGCAGGAACGCTAGACGTCAGCCAGGGCGAGAAGGCTGTATCCGCAGAAGTCTTCCGAGGGTTCAAAGGCGATATAGAGACCTTGCTAGCTGAATTTGGCGGTGAGCTCAGTTATGACCGCGAAACTGCGGAGTATTTCCATCCAGCACGATCGGCCCGGGTGCATTTGAATGGAACAGAGGTTGCACAGTTTGGGCAAATTCACCCATCCGTAGCCGCGGGCCGAAAGTTGCGACAGGACGTATTCCTCGCCGAGTTTGACATGGAGCAGCTTTACAAGATTGGACTGCAAGAAGTGCGGTTTGCTGCCATTGGAAAATACCCAGCGGTGGAACGCGATTTCTCGTTTTTGTTTGCCGACAGCATCAGCTTTGAGCAGATGCGAAAAGCAATCGATGCCGTCGGGATTACAGAGTTGAAGGATTTCTATCCAGTCGAGATCTTCCGGGGAGACGCCATCGGATTGGGAAAATATTCTGCCTTACTGCGGGTCAGATTCCAATCCAGGGAGCGCACTCTGCGCGACGACGAGTTGACGCAATGGTCTGCGAAGATCGTGTCTGCCCTAACGGCCTTGGGTGGCGTGCAGCGAGCTTAGGCTCTCACCGGCTAGTTTCTTTTCGAACGATCAACTCAACGTCTCAACTCAATTGCAGACTGCGCAATCGCGCCACGGCCGTTTCTCATTACAGCCCAATACTTCTTCTGAGCGTTCTCTTATCGCTGTTACGCCCTACGTAATCCGCAAGCGTATGACTAGCTCACGTTCTTCTTTTCCGCGCCGATGTAGATGAAGTGGAAAAAATTTCTGTTGGACTAGCGGCGGCGCGGGCGGTTGTGCGGCAAAGCAAGTCTTTGCGATTTGTGGCTCGCCAGCCCATCTTCGACCGCGAGGAAAACGTATTCGGTTACGAGTTGCTCTTTCGGGATGGTCTGGAGAATGCCTTTGACGGAGACACCGACGAAGCTTCTCGGGCAACTCTGGATAGTTCGCTCCTCATTGGACTGGACGTGCTGTGCGACGGGCGCCGCGCGTTTGTGAACTGCACCCGCGACACTCTAATCAAAGGCCTCGTGCGCCTACTGCCGTCCACAACAACGGTCGTAGAAGTTCTTGAATCCGTGCCTGCCGACCCCGATGTTGTTGACGCATGCGTGAGATTAAAGGAGGCGGGCTACTCGATCGCCTTGGACGACTACGTCGCCGACGATCCACGGGAATCGCTGATTGAGATCGCCGATATCGTAAAGGTCGAGATGCAACTTACCAGCGACGAGCAACGTCAGGCGCTGGTGAAAAAGTTCGGATCGCGGCGATGCCGCATGCTGGCGGAGAAGATCGAGACCTATGAAGAATTCGCGCGTGCGAAGGAGCTTGGGTTCGTTTATTTCCAGGGATACTTCTTTCGGCGCCCCGAGATGTTGGCTACGCACGATGTGCCGGCAAACCGTCTGAACTATTTGCGCATGCTGCAGGAGGTCTCGCGTCCTGAACTGAATGTACCGGCTCTCGAGAGACTGATCAAAGCGGAGGCCTCCATCTGCTATCGACTGCTGCGTTACCTGAACTCAGCGGTGTTCAGCTTTAAGAGTGAGATTCACTCGGTACGGCATGCTCTGTCGATCCTTGGAGAGCGGGAGGTACGGAGATGGGTGCGGCTGGTCGCTGCGGTTGGCGCGGGACAGGAAAAGACGAGTGACCTGGTGTTGTCGGCTCTCGTGCGTGGAAGATTCGGCGAATTGCTGGCTTCACGGGTGCAACATGGCGAGTCAGATCTGTTTCTGCTCGGACTTCTCTCGTTGATCGATGTAATGCTGGAAACGCCGATGTCCGAAGTGCTATCCAAGATTCCTTTGGATCATGCGACCAAGGCAGTATTGCTGGGGCAATCCAGCGCTCTTCGCCCGATCTTTCAGCTCATGCTGGCTCATGAAAGTGGCGAGTGGCAGGCCGCGGAAGCACTGAGCGATAGCCTGGGCCTGAAGGCCGAAGACGTAGCCGGCTTCTACTGGCAGGCGCAACAGTGGGCGAGGGAATTGTCCCAGAGCCATTGAAAATGGGGAACACTCGGCCTTTACTGGGAGGGCATGCCCTCCTGTGCAAAACGGGCTTGCCGAGGCCCTTGCAGACTTGTGCATGGGCGAGTAACATAGTGGTGTTCTCAATTAGGCCTCGTTCCCGCGCAGGCCTTCCGCGCCAGCCGATCCGAGGCGGCGCCTTACGGATCCGATAACGGAAAATCGAGACTAAGTAAATTAGTTTTTCTTACGCAAATAGCAGTTCGCTTCATACTTGGGGATCGTTCCATAGTGTGTCCCAGTCGTAAACCGCAATTGCGCGTCGGTGAAGGCGTGTGCAGGCCCGAGCTTGCCGAAACCACTTCCCAGCCTTGCTGGTTTGCACCGAAGAATTCTGTAAAACCGTTGGCAATCGCATCATCAGTTTGAGAGGACTATGAACGCAGGACCAGGAAAGCCCTCCGGTGGGGGAGGGAGAAGAAGGCGGAGAGGTCGCCGCCCACATAACCAGCGCGGACAACGCCCCGGACAGGGGCTAAGCCGTGAAAACAAGGACGGCATCTATACCGCGCCGATGGACCATAGCTATCGCGCCGTAATGGGTGGGAACAACGGCCACAAAGGCGGTCGTCAGCGTCCAGGCTTCCAGACGCAGTATCCGCAGCCCGAACCGGAGCCTCTACCAGCGAATGAGGAATCGAACTCTCGCATTTTTGCCTTCATCGAAGATCTATTCTTCATGGCAAAAATCCAGGAAACGGCTCGCAAGCTCAACGTAAAAGTCGAGTTTGTGAAGACCGATAAAGACATGACGGAGAAGCTGCATCAGAACGGGGAAGAGAAACCGTCATTGATCATCTTCGACCTCAACAACAACAGCGTGAAGCCACTGACGTTGATTCCCAAACTCAAAAGCAAATTGAAAAAGGGAACTTCGATCATCGGATTCTTGTCACACGTTCAAGGGGATCTCAAACAAAAGGCTCACGAGGTGGGATGCGACATGGTATTGCCGCGCTCGGCCTTTTCCCAGAATCTGCCACAACTACTGCGCCGTCACGGAGCACCGGACGACGCCGAGCCCACGGTACACTAGTCAAAGTTTTTGAGAGAGGCGGACGGCCCTCGTCCGCCTTTATTACTAGTTGCGGCCGGTATACGGGTAGGTTTAGCCCTTTGTAGAATCACTGCTTAAGTGGCTTATCCCGGCGGCCAAGTCAGTGGACGTCCTCCCAGAAGGTGCACGTGCAGGTGAAAGACAGATTGCCCTGCGCCAGGCCCAACGTTGAGCACTGTCCGATAGCCTTGCTCTATTTTTCGCTCGCGCGCGATCTGCGCTGCGGCCAGATGGCATCGACCGATAATTTCAGCGTCCTCTGACTCGGCCTCTTTTAGCCCTGCAAAATGTTTTTTCGGAATAATCAATACATGCGTGGGAGCCTTGGGATCGATATCTTCGAAGGCGAACGTATGCTCGTCTTCGTGGACTTTCTTGGCTGGAATTTCACCCCGGATGATCCGGCAAAAAAGACAATTGGGATCGCTCATCGCATTCACCTCGAAAAACCATAGCATTGTAGGGAATGATTGTCAGCCGCGTCTGGCGCAAGGAGGACTAGTCGAGTCTTACAACGAACACCGAACCCTCGGGCGTCGTTGTGTCAGCGGCCAACTTTTCGGCGCGCTCATGATCATCATTCTGAACGCGGACGCGAATCCACCAATCGCCTGCCGGGCTCGAAAAGCGAAGCACCTTCGCAGTGTGATATCGGCGAGTGAGACGATCGGCGAGTTTCGCGGCCGAGTCTTCATCGTTGAACCCGCCAATCTGCACTGCCCACTTGCCGGCCGATTTGAGGGTAGCCGCCTGCATCAGTTCCACTTTGACTTCCGCTATCCCCGGGCGCCAAACGTCGACCTTCTTCGCAGCGGCGAGGGAAAGATCGATGACGCGGCCGTGAATGAACGGACCGCGGTCGGTGATGCGGACCAATGCGGTCGATCCTGTTTTGACGTTCGTCACGCGGACGATCGAACCCAGCGGATAGGTGCGATGTGCCGCCGTCATGGCGTGCATGTTATAAATTTCGCCATTAGAAGCCCGCCGGTTGTGGTATGGAGGCCCGTACCAGCTTGCGAGGCCGGACTCAGTTGCAAGCACTTTTGCGTCCGCACGAATGGTGGGTTCAGCGAGATCAGCATCGACTTCGGGTTCGGCAGGCTTCTCTTTAACGGCCGGAATCTTTGCGGAGGGCTGGGACGGCTCTGGCTGCGGGGTCGGTGCAGGCGCTGGAGGCGGCGGGACGCTCACATGCGCTATCTTGTGGTGGCCGCAACCGGTCAGAAAGAAGACAGCGAGCAAAAGCAGGGGCGCGAATGTGAAAATACGGCGCTCCGGCGCATCAACAGATTGGAATGGGTTCACCACTACTTCGCAGGGTGCTCCTGGCGGTCCATGTAATCCGCAAATTCGGAAAGCTTCTGCGACGCTACCCGCAAGGCTTTCGTGGAATGAGTACGAACTGCGGGGACTACCTCGTCGTTTAGATATTTGATGAACTCCGGAATTTCTTTTTCCAAGCGGTCGGTCGCGTCGTTGATGGTTTGACTCACGCGCGCTGATGCACAATCTACCTTGCGGTTGAAATCGCTCATGGTACTCCTCTAGGTTACCCGCCTGACGGGCCCCCGACGAGATTACGTAGGGGCAAGCACGATTATTATTTCGTGCCCACGAGTACCGGGTCAATGGCGGCGGTGATCACTCGAGACCTACGATAGAATGCGGATTCTTCATGTTATTCCCGAACCCTGATCCTGGTCTTCACGACCGCCGCACCGTATTCCGAAAGCTTCTGCTGACCTGGTACGACATGCATGCAAGAAAGCTGCCGTGGCGCGACGATGTTGATCCATACCGGGTATGGGTATCGGAAATCATGCTGCAGCAGACACGCGTAGCAGCGGTGATTGAACACTATCAAAAGTTCCTCCGGCTCTTTCCAACCGTCGAGAAACTTGCCTTGGCAAAAGAAGCGTCGGTTCTTGCGGCCTGGAGTGGCCTCGGATACTACCGGCGGGCGCGAATGCTGCATTCGGCAGCGAAGCTGATCGTACGCAAGCGACAGGGTAAGTTTCCGGATGCTGCGAGTGAGTGGCAGGAGTTGCCGGGCATCGGACGATATACCGCGGCTGCTGTGGCAAGCATCGCATTCGGCGAAGCAGTGGCGGCGGTTGATGGAAACATCGAGAGAGTTCTTCAAAGGACGGCGGGCAGGTTGATGTCGCAAACGGAAATCTGGAGATCTGCGGAGGAATTGCTTGATCGTGAACGACCGGGCGATTTTAATCAGTCGCTGATGGAACTGGGGGCCACGGTGTGCACTCCTCGATCTCCGGCATGTTTGACCTGTCCTGTGATCGATCTGTGTGCGACGCGGGGTGAACTTAGGGGTTTGGGCAAATCGTCCTCGCAAACGAAACGGGAAATCCACTATGCGTTGCACCGCCAGAATGGTTCGGTATTTCTGGTCCAACGTCCTCGAGATGCGTCACTGATGGCTGGGATGTGGGAGTTGCCTGAGATCACGTACCACAGACCAAGCGCAGAAAAGGCTGCCGGCGCGAGATCTCCCGCCACGGGCGGGACTTGCGAGATCAAAGAGCAAACCGACAGTTCAGGGAAGCTTCTGTTCTCTGTAAAACACTCAGTTACCGTGACTGATTTTCAGGTTCGAGTCTGGAAATCTGAGGAACCGGCAACGATTCCAGGAAGCTGGATCAACAGGAACCGCCTCGATCAGATGCCATTAACCGGGCTTGCACGGAAGATATTACGTAAAGCCGAAGTAATGTGATTCCGCAGATTTTTTCGTAGTTCAGCATGCCACGGATGAACATCTAAATCGGTGTCATTGCGTATGGAAGCTTAGGGAGACGGAAGAATGACAGCGTTAGCAACCGGGGCGAAGGCCCCAGGGTTCGATTTGAAGACCACAGATGGAAAGCTATTTTCGCTTGCCCGAGAATTGGACTGCGGGCCAGTTGTCCTGGCCTTTTTCAAAGTATCGTGTCCGACCTGCCAGTATGCCCTTCCTTTCCTGGAGCGCTTGCACAATGAATACGGGAAGAACGGAGTCACTCTGGTGGGCGTGTCGCAGAACGGTGCGAAAGACACCACTTCATTCGCGAAGCAGTTTGGCGTGACCTTTCCAATGCTGCTCGACGATCCGAGCAACTATGCGGTCTCGAACGCTTACGGTTTGACCAATGTCCCCAGCGTTTTCTGGATCGCGCAAGATGGGGAGATTGAGGTGTCCAGCGTCGGATGGGTGAAAGCTGATTTTGAGCAACTCAATCGCAAGATGGCTGAAGCTGGTAAAACTACTCCAGCTGCAATATTCCAGCCCGGTGAAGATGTGCGGGCTTACCGCGCTGGTTGAGGGTCCAAAAATTAGGCGCCGGTTCGGCGTCTCGCCACTCAAGTGAATGCGCAAGGCCCTGTGCCGATGAACAGGGTATTTTCGTCGTAAGGACAAGCTCTCGAGGGTGCTTTCGTCTGGCGATGGGTACACTCTCGTGCATCAAGATGATCCTTCTCGTGCGCCTCGAAACCAGCTAACTCCGTTACAATTCATCGAGAAATTCATATAAACCCTTCTGGCGAGCGCCGCTTTGCAGGGGGAGGCCGAATTGCGAGAATTGGCGAAGACTGTATCGGTGTGTCTGATTGTGTGCTTGACTCTGCCCGGATGGGCAGGAGGTGCGCCGGGGGCTGCAAAGGGTGGCAGCCCGTCAGTGCGCTTGCCGGGACCGGCGTTCGCGGCATTGGAGACGATCAATCCCGAACACATACGTTGGCATGTGAAGTATCTATCGGACGATCTGCTTGAGGGCAGGGGAACCGGTCAACGAGGCGGCGACATAGCTGCTGAATATATCGCCACCCAGTTCGCCGAATATGGATTGAAGCCAGCGGGAGATCACGGCACGTTCATGCAAAAGGTGCCTCTTGTCGGAATGACGACGTTGCCTGAAACGACATTCTCGTTGCTGCCGAAGCAGGGCGAACCGATGAACCTGAAAGCTCTGGACGAATTTGTCGCATTTGACCAGACACAACAAGAGCAGTCCAACATCGACGCGGATATCGTCTTCGTGGGTTACGGCATTGAGGCGCCCGAGTTTGGGTGGGACGACTTCAAAGGGATCGATCTCCACGGCAAAGTGCTGCTCATGCTGGTGAATGAACCGCCGTCGGAGGATCCAAAGTTTTTCAAGGGCAAAGCGCTGACGTACTACGGCCGCTGGACCTATAAGTTCGAGGAAGCCGCACGTAAAGGGGCGGTGGGCGTGATCCTCGTGCATCAGACGCAGATGGCGAGCTATCCGTGGGATGTAGTGCGAAATTCCAACTCGGGGGAAAAAGCCTCGCTGAAAGTGGAAGGTCCGGCGTTGAACATCGCATCGTGGATTCAATTTGACGTTGCGAACCGCCTGGCTTCGTCCTCCGGAATGAAACTCGAGAAGATGATGCAGGACGCCCAATCCAAAGACTTCCACCCCGTCGATATGGGGGCACGCCTAAAGGCTCACATGGTGAGTCGCGTGCGCCACTTCGAATCGCAGAATGTAGTCGCCATGCTGCCTGGATCCGATCGCAGGCTATCCGATGAGGCCGTGTTGTACACAGCTCACTACGACCATCTGGGCATTCGTGCCGACATTCAGGGGGATAACATCTTCAACGGAGCCGATGACAACGCTACTGGTTGCGCCATCTTGCTGGAGATAGCGAGGGCGTACAGCGGAGCTTCGATCAAGCCACGGCGCTCCATCCTGTTTGCTGCCGTGACTGCTGAAGAGCAGGGTCTTCTAGGATCAGAATATTTGGGAAAGCATCCGCCCGTACCGTCGGGAAAAATCGCTCTTGATCTGAACTACGATGACGTCATGCCTTTGGGAGCTCCTGAGGAAGTGGAGGTCGCGGGAGCAGAGCGCACCACGTTTTATCCATCGGTGGAGGCGACGGCCAAAGAATTCCGGCTCACAATTCGTCCGGATGCGCGCCCCGAAGCTGGACACTATTATCGGTCCGATCATTTCAGCCTGGCGCGCGTAGGCATTCCGTCCTTCTCGGTCAATCAGGGCACCAAGTTCAAAGGACATTCCGATGCCTGGGGCTTGGAGCGACTGAACGAGTACACCGAGAAGCACTACCATCAGCCTAGCGACGAGTACCACCCCGAGATGGATTTCGTCGGAGACTCGGCGATGGCTCGCTTTGGATTCGCACTGGGATGGGAAGCGGCGAGCGCTGCCAAGGTTGTCGAATGGCAAAAGGGCGACGAGTTCGAAGCAGCTCGGGTTAAGAGCCAGCAGTGAGCGCTACTCCGGCGGGTGGAGCCAAAGCGCAGGCGTTTCACGCCTTATTCCATCAAGCTGAAGGCCTCCGTCTATTTCGATCAAAATAAAAGGCTTGGAAGACCGTAACTGAGGTAACTTTAGTCCCCTCGGAACGCATGCTAACTTCGTTATGTGTATTTGGAATCAGTAACTTCCAAGTAGGGCATGCCGAGACTTCCTATTTTTCGACTGGGCGGAGAGCCCGAGAAGGTCCCGCCACCGGCGCTGACGGCGTCGACCCCATTTGTCGCACTCGAAGGTTTGTCGGTCGGCGTCGACAATCTCCGACACGATGTGGTGTTGAGCCCTCGATTCGTTGAACTGGCCCGCGCGCAGATCTGCACGATTGATCGCCAGACATGGCGAGATCGACGGGTTGCTCGGAGCCGAAGCCCCTCAGCAAACGCAGGCTCCTTCCTGGATGAGAAATCAGATGGGGATGCCGGCGCGTCCGAAGCACGATCCGGGAGAGTGGAAGTCGGCGCTAGCCGAGCTGCATGTCGCCTCTTTGAATCGGGCTAAAAAAGAATTCAAATTATCCGTTGATCTGCTGGCGCGCTTAGCCGTGACGAAATTTCTGCGGGCCGAAATGAACCTGCAGTTCGCACAGGTGATTGAGCGTTGCCGCGTGCTGCTGAAAAGTTACGACAACATGCGCCAGCAAAAGGCGCACGAGTATCGCGAACGTGTGGCGGCATTCCAGGTGCGGAAAAGGATCATCCTGCGCAAAACCGGACAGGAAATTTTCGAGACCTTGCGCGAAGTCGAAAAGAGCACTCTGGCGCGCACACGCCGATCGCTATTCGGAGAGGAAACCAGCGGCGGCAGCTTCTTCACCTATCCGCTTTTCTTGAACCGGTTGCTGTTTTCTGAAGACGGGCGCGACGACTATCTATGCGCGGAATACTACGTCATGCTGGGCAATTGGGATCGGGACTCCGATCGCTACGGACGTATGCGCGAAATCGCTTCCGTATTTCTGCGTTCGGTTTACGGAAACGAGATCAGCGCAGAAACGCTGGACTCGTGGATGAACGCGCCCGAGAATGCTCGCGAACTTGTCGGGTCAGGAACGCCCGAGGATTCTGCGGAGGGTATCGCGCAACAGGAGCGTTTAGCAGCGTGGGTGCGCCTGCTGGAGGATGAACGCGTGATGGAGAATGTGATCGCTTCTTATCACGTTGTGCCTCTGCTCGGTGAGTACGCTCCTCGAATCAATCCTCAGCAGTTGAAGAACGCCTTGATCGATCGCACAGAATGCGATCGCGTGGAGCGCCTGATCCAGGAGCACGGAAAGTTATCGCCGAACAGTCTGTACGCGGCTGTGGCCAAGGTCGCGACTTGCCGGGGTGCAGAACGATCGAAAGTCGCAGCTCGTTTTCTAGGGGATCTATTCCACTACCACCGCGATTTGCGACGGCTCGAAGTCCTGAACGCGTCTTTGGATTCGGTGAATCTGATCCCGAACGAGCGTTTGCAGGAATTATCTCGCATGAACGGGACCCTATATGAGTTTCTGCTGCCGGATGAGCAACAGGAAACGGATTCCGATCGTGTGCTGCGGCATGTGGTTCTTAAGGCCGATGTTCGGGACTCGACGCGCCTGACACGAACAATGATGGAAAAGGGCCTCAACCCGGCGTCGTACTTCAGTCTTAATTTCTACGATCCTGTAAACAAGTTGTTGGAAAAATATGGCGCCCAGAAAGTGTTCCTCGAGGGTGACGCCATCATTCTCGCCATTCTCGAGCGCGAAGGCGAGCCCGGGCTGGCTGTCAGCCGCATGTGCGGGCTGGCGCGGGAGATCATTGACATCGTTCGCGGTTATAACGAACTGATGCAGCGGTCCGGGATGCCTCAACTCGAATTAGGTCTGGGCATTACGCTGCAGGAATCGGCACCCCTGTATCTGATGGACGGCGAGCACCAGATCATGATCTCGGAGGCCTTGAATGAGAGTGATCGGCTCTCATCCTGCAACAAACGGGCGCGCAAAGTTATGGAGCCGCAAGCAGGTCCATTCCACGTTTATGCATTCCAGGCCGCGGAGCTCGACGAAGATGGAAATCCGGAAGATGTCATTCTGAGTTTCAACCTCGGTGGAATTCGCATGAACGAAGCTGCGTTCCGCAAACTTGAACAGGAGATCACGCTCGAGCCGCTGAAGGTGAAGCTTCCGCCGTCGCTGGCTTCATCGGAAAAAGGCGAGTACAGATTGTTCAGCGCCACGGTGCCAGTCGACCGAGACATATTCCGCAAGATCGTCGTGCGTGAGAGCCGCATCCCTCGAATCAACTCTGCAGACTTCTCGGTGCAAGGATGGACGGAGCGGTCATACTACGAAGTCTGCACCGATCCAGTCATCTATGCAGCCTTGGAAAAGCGGAAGGGCGCGAGCAAATAGGCGATCGCAGCTTCAAACATAAACTTGCTTTATAGTTCCCGTCACTTCCATCTTCTGAGTTAGAAATTGCTCCCCATGCGGGCTGGCTTGAAGGGGATTTGAAATGTGGCCTCAACGTCGACCGGGGCGCCGTTCTTGGTGGCTGGATCAAACTTCCATTGGGCTACCGCCTCGCTGGCGAAACGGTCAAGACGATCCTCAACGCCGCGAAGCACTCGCACGTTACCGACGCTTCCATCCGCGTGGATGACTGCGTAGAGGATTACCGTGCCCGCAACATTTTCACGCATCATCTGGATGGGGTAGGCAGGATCGACCTTGCGTGTGGCCATGGGCTGCGTGAGATCCGGCGCTGGTGCGCTCGCGTTTGTTCCAGAGGCTTCGTGATTCAGTTCGGCAAATCGAATCACCCAACTGCCTCCCGCGGAATTCAGATTTGGCATGTTGAGAGTGACAGAATAAAACTTGCGATTTCCAAAAACCGCGCGCTCTGCTTCGGACAGCTTCGTCACACTCTCGGGCTGCATGGGATGAGAGGCCGCGTTCACGCGTGGTGGCTTAACGCTTGCGATCAGGTTCGGGTTTACCGAATTTGTCGGCGTCTTGCTTCCCGGCTCTCCAGAAACCGGGCGAAGAGTCTTCCGCCGCGCTTCCTACATAAAGCCCGGCAGGCAGATCGGTCCCTTTCCGAGCTGAAGCGGTACCTTCACTCCCGCTGCCGCCATTCCTCGAAGTAGCCGTTCCTGCGTGTGCGTTAGCAGAGTTGGAGCCGGGAGCGCCGGAAGCTCCGGCATGCCCAACCGGCGTCGAAGCGAACGTCCCGCGACGATTCCCGGATGCTTCCGGCGGAGCGCCAATCACGGGATGCAAGTTCAACGCGATAACGTGGCCGGTGGTCCCAAACGATGTCGACGTTCCAGATCCTGAAAGCGATGGTGGAGGTGGAACGACCTGCGCCGAGCTGGCGGCGGAGTTGACTCGACCCACGGGCATCGTTCGCTGATCGGCCACAGGCAGTTGCGGCGCCGGGGCGATCACGTCCGTTGGCGCGATGTTCATTTTGCCAAGAGGACGCGTAGCGGCATCGGTCAACGTTGGCGGAGGCCCAATCAGGTCGGATTGCAAAATCTGATTTGGCGAGAGATTGGCGGCGTGCAGTTCCGGAGGCGGAGCCACCACGGAGCGCGGAAGCAGAGGTGTATCCCGCTTTTGCTGAAGGCGCGCCGCGTCGGGAGGGGGTGTTACGACAGACTCGCTAAGGCGTGGACTCAGTCGGGTGATCTCAGCGGCGGGGGTCAACGGCACCGGGGGAATTGCGAGGCGCGGCTTCTTCATGTCGGACCAAGCCACGATATTTGGTAGCGCGACATTGCGATTCAGCCTGACCTTGGGTGGCGTCACGATTGTTTGCTCGCGATTGTCCGACTCCGGCGGAACAGAAATAATTGGCTGTGGCGAGACCTCCGGATCAGCTTTCGCTGCCGCTGCTGCAGGTTCGTTTCGCGTGTCGATTGGCGGAAGATATTCTGAAGGCTGATAGTAGATCACTTGCGAGCGTTCGAAAGGTCGTGTAATAACGGCCCTGGGCTGCAAGGCGATGAACCGCGAGAGCCCCATCAACAGTCCAAGAGCGATCAGATGGTAGGCGCAAGAATGAACGATGCCATCCCACGGCAACGCCCGCTTCACAAATACATCCGGCCAAAAAGCCGCTGGCGCCGATCGAATCTGGAGCGGTGGTACCGTGCGGTGTGAGAGCAAATCTCGAAGATTTTCGAAGAAGACTTCGTGCCATGGTGGCAGTTCAACCAGCAGCCGGGGAGCCGGAGCGAGGTGCAGATTCTCGAGGGCGGGACGGACTGCGGACATCTTTTTATATTAGATACGGGGAGCAACTTAAGAATAACCCGGGAGGACACAAGAAACGGCAAAGGATTCGAAATGAAACCGAATCGTCTTCGAAGGTGAACATCTTCTGCAGACCGCTCTGTTCCGAGAGGGTACGTTTATAATCAAGAACTCAGCTTTAGCGTGAAATCTCAGTGTAAGGACACACTTTGCTCGATTTCCTCGGAGATCTTCGACGAACCCACATGTGCGGCGCGCTGCGGGCGCCCGACGCTGGCAATAAAGCGGTGCTCATGGGATGGGTCAACAAACGCCGCGACCACGGAAGCTTGCTTTTCGTGGATTTGCGGGATCGCACAGGTGTTACGCAGGTCGTCTTTAATGCAGATCGCGACGCCAACACCCACCAGAAGGCGGGCGCGTTGCGCAACGAGTACGTCATTGCCGTCACGGGCACGGTCAAACTTCGCGACGCGAACACGATCAATCCGAACATGCCCACCGGCGAAGTGGAACTGGTTGCAGACGAGCTCCGCATCCTGAACGAGTCGAAGCTGCCTCCCTTTCTGCCCTCCGACACCGCATTGACGAACGAAGAGACACGGCTGAAATACCGGTACATCGATTTGCGGCGCGATGCGATGCAGTTCAACATCGAAACGCGGCACAAGGTCGCAAAAGCGATCCGCGATTACCTTTCGACGGAAGGTTTCTTCGAAATTGAAACGCCTTTCATGACTCGTTCGACGCCCGAAGGCGCGCGAGACTATCTGGTTCCGAGCCGCGTGCAGCCGGGAACGTTCTACGCGCTGCCGCAGTCACCCCAGATGTTCAAGCAGATCCTGATGATCTCGGGATTCGACAAATATTTCCAGATCGTCCGCTGCTTCCGCGATGAGGACTTGCGCGCAGACCGTCAGCCGGAGTTCACGCAGATTGATTTGGAGATGTCTTATCCGCAGGCCGAGCGCGTGTGGGAAGTTGTGGAAGGATTTCTGACGGCCGCATTCCCGCCACCGGCGAAGAGCATCAAACGTCCGTTTCCACGCATGGACTATGACGAAGCGATCCGGCTGTACGGAATCGACAAGCCCGACCTGCGCCTGCCCCCATTCATCGACGTGCGGGACTGTTTCACTCCCGCAGAATCTGCAGGAGCTTGCTATCAACGGAAATCTTCCGGTGATCGCGATTCGTACACCGAAGGTCGGTGAGCTATCACGAAAAGAACGCGATGATATCAAGCCGATGTTCCACTCGAAAGGCGGAGCGCGAGTCTATGAGGATTTCAAGCGCATCGGCAACAAATATCCCGAAGCTGCGCTCGGCGATCGCTGAAGAAGATATCGATCGAGGAGAACGATTTGGTTGTGTTGGTGGCAGGTTCGGCACAAGCCGGCCCTCAGACTGCGATGCCCTCGCACCGCAAAGTAACTCCCGCCGAACTTGCGATCTACGCATCGGCGGGTCTGTTGCGGCTTGCGCTGGCGCAAAAATATTCCGACCGCCACGGAATTTTCAAGAAGACTGGCGATCCTGCGAAGGACTACCGGTTCCTGTGGGTCACGAACTTCCCTATGTTCGAGTGGGATGAGGGCGAAAAGCAATGGATGGCGGCGCACCATCCGTTCACGTCACCGCACGAGCAGGACATGAGCCTGCTTGAACAGGGCGTGGACTCAGTGAAGGATCCGCAATCGACGCTGAGTGCAGTACGGGCGCTGGCGTACGACGTCGTGCTGAACGGAACCGAACTGGGATCGGGATCGATTCGTATTCACCGCCAGGATATTCAGAGCAAGATTTTCAAGGCTTTGGGCATGACCGAAGAAGAAGCCAAGTCGCGTTTCGGATTTTTTCTTGAAGCCTTGAATATGGAACGCCTCCTCATGGGGAATTGCCTTGGGACTGGATCGCATCGTCATGATCCTGGCGGGTGCGGAGAGTCTGCGCGAAGTTATTCCATTCCCGAAGACCGCGCGCGCAGTCGATCTGATGGTGGATGCGCCGACGCCCGTCAGCGAACGTCAATTGAAAGAGCTGGGGATCTCGGTGAAGAAATAATTCCGCTCTGACACGGCAATTACACTTTTTGTCATCCTGAGGGCCGCGGGTCTTGCGGCTCGAAGGATCTGTGCAATCGCATGGAGTACCTTCGACGCAGGCGGCTGCACGCTTCACGCTGCCTCAGGATGACAGTGACGAGCCTGTATAGTTTTGTCGATGCTTCGCCTGAGAAGATCTTCCGAGAGAATCCCATCGTCAACATCCTCAATGGCTACCTGCATCCAGATATTTGCTTCATGCACTCCGCGCAAGCGCAATTTCAAGTAGTTGTCGGTGAGCGCTTCGGTGAACTCGCCTGCGGCGTCGTTACCGGTGACATTGAGAGTGATCGCTTCCAAGGTTTTCCCGACGAACCTGCGCATGAATGCCAACTTCTTTTCCGCTGCCAGGTCGCGCAGGACGCGGTTTCGAGTGCGCGCGACGTGGACCGGAACCTGATCTGGCATGTCGGCCGCAGGTGTCCCCGGCCTCGCGGAGTAGGTGAAGACATGCAGATACGTGAAGGACAGGTCTTCCATCATGCGTCGCGTCTCTTCGAATTCGAGCGTCGGTCTCGCCCGGAAACCCCACCATCACGTCGGCACCAATAGCAGCATCAGGCATCATTTCACGAATCTTCTCGATCTTCTCTCGATAGTGCCATGGACGGTATTTGCGGTGCATTCGGCGCAACACGGAATCGGCCCTGACTGCATGGGCACGTGCGCATGTTTCGCGATGCGAGGCGACGATGCGACCAGCGAGATGAGATCGTCGGACCAATCCATCGGTTCGACCGAAGAGATGCGAAGTTTCTCGAGTTCCGTTTCTGCGCAAGATCGCGCGGATAAGATTTTCAAAAACGAACACTCGGTTTCGGTTGCCCGGCTGTAGGCGACGCCTGGCGCCCGATTGCTAACGTTCCAAATCTCTTCCCCATCGTCCTAAGTTGATTCCACTGATCACGACTTCGCGATATCCGGCGTCAACCAGCGCGTTGCAACTTCGCCGATGATGCGATCCGCTTCAAGGGAACGGCTTTGTCCGCGAACGAAGGGAATCACGCAGAACGAGCAACGATTGTCGCAACCGTCCTGAACTTTGAGATTCGGACGGGTGCGCTCGTTGGCAGCGTCGAAGACCGGCGCGGCCAGCAATTCGTGTGTGTGCAAAGATGTCGGAAACAAAGATCGAATCTTCAGTGCTTCGACTTCCCCGGCTCCGACTAGTCTGCCGGTGAGAGAACGAAATTCGCATCTGCCGGCGAAGAACCCGCTGGATCGCGGAGCACGATTTGTGCCAGTTGATGTTTGTGGGAATTGCCGATGACGAAATCGACTCCTGGCAAGGAGGCGAGTTCTTCGGGTGCGCGTTGCGCGTAGCATCCGGTAACGATGATTTTCGCGTCGGGATTCTGTCGCCGCACGCGCCGGACCGCCGCGCGGGCATCATGATCCGCACTCGAGGTCACCGTGCACGTATTGAGCACGACTAGCGATGCCTGTGCGGCATTTGTGGCACGAGACAACCCCGCTCCTCGAACTGGCGTTCGAGAGAGGCGCCATCCGCCTGCGTGGCGCGACAACCAAAGTTCTCTACAAAGAATCCGGGCACACTCTATCGTACCGCACGGCCACGGATTCCCTGCGATGACCGCCGATCAGGCTGACGCTGGAGTTCGACGCGCCTGGAAGCATTCGCGGCAAAACACCGGACGTCCTTGTGTCGGCCGGAAAGGGACGGTCGTCTGCTTCCCGCATCCTGAACAAGTCGCCTGTGTTTCAACCTTGGTGTAGCGATAGGCCTGTCCGGGAGCGGGGGGAGCACCCAGAACAGCGACCCGCTTGGTCTTGCACGTTTTGCATCGTTTGGGTTCGTTCTTGAATTGTTTGTCGTGGAAGAAAAGCTGTTCCCCAGCCGTAAAGATAAAATCACTCCCACAATCGATACACTTCAGCACCTTGTCCTGAAATTCCATTGAGGATGGCTCCCTTCAGCCCGTTTCCGCGCCCACACGCGGGAAAAGAACTGCGGTGGTACACCAGAAATACAGGTTGTGACTGCTCCCCCTCTGACTACCCCATGGACTCGGCCCGCCACGCGTATGGAACACGACGTGGGTAAGTCTTTTTTCGTCTTTTGCCGGGAAGGCTGGTGCGTATGAAAGATCCCTGCTGCAGCTCAACCATTGGTGGGGGCCAGATTGAGCAGAGCCGCCCCGGGAAGGAGCGGCTCTTTCCTGCTCGTTAGTCCTGTTCTTTCCGCGTTTTCTTGCGGGCTCGCTTACGAGCCAGCGCGGCTTTAACGCGCTTCTTCTCGCCGGGCTTCAGGTAAAAGGAGTGACGCTTGACCTCCTTGATGATGTCTTCCTGCTGCACCTTGCGCTTGAAGCGGCGTAGAGCGTTCTCGAGGGATTCTCCCTCTTGAAGCCTAACTTCTGCCAAACTTACACACCCCCAGACTCGTCCGGATGGACCGAATAGTTATTACAAGGTTTTGACTCCAAGTCAAGGGGAAGGTGGCGAAATTCTTTACACATTGAGCGGATTTACGCCCAATTTACGCGTATTCTGCGTCATTTTGAGACAGCAGAGGATCCACCAAACTTTCCCACTACCCCAGGCAGTAATGTGAAGCAAATGAAAATTGCACTCGGCCAGACTTGCAAGAATAATCTTGCCAACGAGTTGCGCAGGTGCCACAGAAGGTCGTGCGGGGTAATCACGTAAATGGCAAAGTATCCTGCCAAGGTAAATCCGATGGTTATAACGGCCGTCTGAAGACCTGGCCGAAACTGGAATTCTGTAATTTTTCTGATCGGGATGAAGAGAAAAGGCATCGCAACTGTTGCAGGAATCAACAGCCAATCTCCAAAGCGGAAGAATTCCTTCCAATACCAATCGAACGTGATGCGATAGCGGCTCGCATCCCCAAGCTTATGAATTGCCGTCGAGAGATCGGGAACAGATCGCCCGGCGGCGCGATGAAGTGCTTGAACCAGACGATCAGGAGCAGAACAGGCAGCATTCCGGCCAACATTGGAATAGCTGCGCGCCACTTGTTTCGGGGAGGTTTGAGATTGGTGATCCTCGAACGTATTAGGATCACTCCCCTACCAAACACGAGCGCAAATAGAAATAACAGTCCCTCGTTTTTGGTCCATGCGGCGAACCCCGCTGCTACGCCTGCAAGCGCAATCAAGCTTCCGGAGCGGACATTCGAAGCATCAGAAAAATAATCGTGAAGCACAAGTAGAGAGATCGCTGCCAGGTAGAAAAACGAAAGCGGAACGTCCGCGTATTGTGAAGGTCCTTGCTCAACGAAAAACGGCGTCGACAGCAGCGCCGTAGTTGCAAGGAGAGCAGCGCGATTTCCTCGAATTATGGCGACTGAGGAGAACAGCAATCCCGCTGTGCCGAAAGTGAATGCGAACCCCATGATCGCAGGCACAGCCTGGCTCTCCTGCCCGAGGTAGATCCAGAAGATGCGTAATCGCCCCAGGTAGAAGGAGCGGGTAGTCGGGATGAGACCAGGGAATGATGGAGGTGAAGCCATCGCGCCATGCCGTACCTCCACGAAAGAGAAATCGAGCGTGAAGGTTCCAGATTGAGAAAGCGTCCCATCCTTCGCCGTGCGGATGCGCGATACAACGCAGCACGGTCGAGTAAAGCGCTGCAGCGGTGACGATTACGAAAGAGGAGACGAGCACGCGATCGAGCCAGTTTTGTTCGTTCTGTCCGATAATTTCGGATTGGAGTGTGCGGATCGATTTGCGAGGTCTGATGATGATGTACGACGCAGCGAGTAGCGCGAAGATTGAAATGTCCAGCGCGATTAGATGATCGACGGAAAAGGCACGCGCGAATACCAGGACAATCGAACTCAATCCCACAGCAAGACCCAGCGCGAGGAAGATGCAGTACAAAACCTCGAACGCGGAAGATTGCCGTCGCGGCCAGAAAATGATCGATAAAAGATAGCCGGATCCGAGGGACAGGACGACTTCCATCGCCAGGCCCATCTATCGGGCGTCCTTATTCGACAGCAGCAGCACGCCATTCCCGAAGTCGTTAATTAGGGCTAACCCAGGAGGCAGGATTTTCGGGGAATCCTCAGGGAGGTTTCCGATTACAAGCGGGTGATCGGGCGATCGGTCGATGACTCTCGGCGCCAACGCGTATTGAGCTAGGTAGTAGTCGGCGGTTCCGTCCATATCGTTGGCACCGATATATCCGATGACGCCGCGTTCGGGGAGTTGAAGCTTGATCGCGGCAAAGCGCTGGTCGGAACGTTGAGCCACATGGTCGGTCTGAAGCTGAGAAAGGACAGGGGAGCGCTGGACAATGCGAGCCGTCGACAGAAGGCACGTAAAAACAAAAATCAGAACAGAGGTAGCGCTACCGATTGAGCGGTCTGAGGGTTGTATGGCGCGCATGCGGAAGGAACCCGCAGATTATACGTCGCGCTTCTGGAAATCAGGCACTTACATGCTTAATCGTCCGCGTAACACCGTGACGGATGCTTTGGGTAGAGTGACTGTTGATGTTCCTGACGGAAGTGTCTTGTTTACCGGAGGTTGGTTCGGATCGGGATGGCCATCCGCGCCGTCGGACTTCCACATGTACTGCTCACTGCCGAAAGTCACTTGTGTGAGCGGCCCGGAAAATGATTTGTCACCGAACGAAACACGGATGGCATGCGCGTTCGACTGATCTTTGTTAACCAACATGACCGACGACGTTCCATCCGGTCGCTCCACCGCATAAGCAGTGACGAGAGTGTGGCCCCCAGCGTCCTTCAGATCGCAAGACGCCGGAAAGAGCTTGTGCATTCCGGCCCGATGCTGCACCCACTCCAGGTTGATCATTCGGCTGGCATGGTACTGGGCAGTAAAAGTCTTTACGTTGAGGCTTTCGTCAGCGACATAATTGCCGTACGTGCCGAAACCGTGGCAACCAGGACGCAGTGGTTCGGGCTGAATCGGAGAATGATAGTAGACTGCGCCACCGGCCGTCAGAAATGCGCCAACGCTGTCCGCAAGCCACAACGCTGAAAAGATATCCGCCATCTGCTGTGCGTTGCCATAAGTAACATTGCTTTCAGTGTTCATCATCGGGACATCGGGGGGAAGTCCATCTTTGCGCCACACGTCGAGTATGTGACTGACTAATTCGGGTTCGCGATAAAGATCGGCCCACACGATTTCACACGGCGGATACGGGTAGTGCTCAAAACTCATGAATGTGAGATCCGACAGGCGATTGTGAGACTTCAGATAGTCGAGGAAGCGTCCCAGCCATGAGGTGCGCCCTTGTGAATCCGGCCAGACCTTAATGTCGTCATTTACACCTTCGAACACGGGGCCGCCAAGTTTCAGCGCTGGATCGACCCGATGCATTGCCGTCGCGAATTGCAAATAAAGCTCGGCGTAGTCCTCAGGCTGCATGTACTGCCCGTCGGGTTCTTCGCCCATCTCGACATAAGAAATCGCGTAACCGCGTTTCTTGAGATAAGACATTTGAGCAGCCGCGTCATCGGGCGTTCCATACAACATTGATATCGGGATCATTGCGGGCAAATTGTTCGTGATTCCGCTAGTGAAGAAAAGATCAAGTCCCGTCTGGTCGCCATGGCTGTCAAGATCAGACTCGGAATGCCATGGATCGATCGAGGAACACCACGTCACAGTTTGATTCTGATCAGCCCGGTGTTGCACAAGATCAACGAACTCTCCGGCCGGCGTGAGTGTTCCGACGTAGATTTCGCGAATCGAATATCCGACCGCGGAGCGCGGATCTTTAGGGTCGTGCAACGCGTTGGGCCGTGCGTCCGCGGTGTTCGAAGATTCCGTCATCCATACTCGCAGGTAGCGCACAGAAATTAGCGTTGAGGAGAGTTGAAGTGTTGTGAAACCGCCCTTGCCATCGCTAATAGAGCCATCGGAGAACGTGGTCCAAACGCCGGAAGTTGGTTTATCCATTGGGCTGCCGGATTTTTCAGGGCTCCAGTACTGCACTTCGAAGTTGCGAGCATAAGGGTCGGCCCAATCGATGCGCATGTGAGAAACGGGTTCGTGCGAGCCAAGGTCGACGACGATCCATTGCGGGTGCGCCGCATCCGCTTGGCCGGTGAACTTACTGGCCAGGTAGGGATTGCTCTTCCAGAACGTATCGCGACTACCGTCGGTAAGGCGTGAATAACCGTGTTCGGCACCGCCATTGCGCGTATGCCCACGATGCGGAAGAGGATAACCATACGAGTGCCGAATGGGGCCTTTCAGTTCAGTGCTTCCAGTGAAGTATCCGCGCCGGTTTACGGGATTGCTCCATGCACCATTTGGATTCCAATGCCACGCGCCGATAGAAAGCTCCGTGTTCTGACGATAGGTAATCGGTCCCCATCCCGCCGATAGACACTGTTTAACCATCGGTTCGGTATAGATCTTTTCGACGACATCGTGGGACAAGATGTCCATTGAAGTGCCGAGCGCCTTGTCGGGGTCGAAAAGGATTGGTGCGACCGACGATGAGACACGAACGACCGAGCTCACTGCGCCCACCTGAGACGTCTGCTTGCTTGCGTTGAGCGTAGATGACAGAGAGGGCGGCACAACGGTCAATGCGGCAGCCGCCCCTGCCTTTTCTAAAAACTGACGACGCGAAAGCCGGGAAGGTTTCATAGGATCGCCGGAAGTATATCTAAAAGGACTCGCGTCTGCCCCGCTTCAGTTTGAGTAATCCGTTCCCATTGGATTTCTACGTTCAACAAACCTGCGCCTGAGGTTCCTGCTCCTCAGAATGAAAATTTGATAGCAAGTTGAATTTGTCGCGGAGCGTATGACGCGTTGGGCTTCATGAAGTTGTTCGGTAATTGATAGTAGCCGGGATATTGCCCGAGGTTAAGTTTCACCGAATCTTGCACGAATGTGGTGGCGGATGCCACCATCCCGTTCGAAGTGATGGCAACGCGCTGGTTATCACGATTCAGCAGGTTGAACGATTCAGCGACAAGGTTAAGTTTGTAACGCTCGCGGAAGCGAATCATGCGTGTGATACGTAGATCCGCTGTCGCATAGTCAGGTCCAGTGAACGCGTTGCGTCGATACCCTGGAAGCCGATCGTTCAGACCGTTACTGTCCTGATTGGGGTCTCCGGAGACGGTCGCGTTCACCGGTCGTCCGGACCCGTAATTGATCACACTGGAAGCCTTCCAATCATTGAAGAACTTTCCGAGCAGCTCATGACCGCGATGAAAGGGGCGTGGCTCAAATGAGAACGCGGCCACGAGACGATGTCTCTGATCTGTGACGCTGGGCCCCCGCTCTGCCGCGGGGCTGAATGAATTCTGCACGGTTGCGGGTTGCCCGGCTACGAGTGCATCTTGCCCGTCGTCGATCGCGCGCGCAAATGTGTACGAGAACCGGGCGTAGGTTCCCTTCGCAACTCTGCGATTCACCGACAGTGTAGCGCCGTTGTAATAGCTTGACGCTGCACTTTGAAATTCATTGATCGAGCCGAGTTCGGCATAGGGGCGAGCCAAAGGATTGATGCAGGGCGGCCATGGGCAGGTGAGCGATTTGCTGAATTGCCAGGTTGCGAATGAGTCGACGGTGTAATAACTGTTCTGAAATATGGAACCGGTCGAATCGAAGATCGGATAGGAAAACGGCGTCGGCTCGGGCAGGTTTACGTCGAGCGCTCGGATGAGATGCTCGCCCCGGACGTTCAAGAGCGAGACGGCGACCGTGGTGTGGTCGGCGACTTCTTTTTCCAAGGTAAGGCTCGACTGCTGCACGCGCGGGGTGACAAAATTTGGGGCAAAAGCAGAAATGTCTCGTGTCACGCCTTGAGTGAATCCAGAGGGCAGAGCGCAGTTTTCCGCATACAGAGGACAGCTGACCAGAGGATTGGGGTACGCAGGGAAGACCTGATGGTCGTAGTAGTTGGAATTGCGCAGGAAGATACGAGCGTCAGTCACTCCATTCTCGGTCTCGATGATTGAGTTGTAAATTTGCGGTATGCGAACGAAGAAGATCCCGTAACCGCCGCGGATGACCAGTGGCCGCTTCTTGCCCAAAGAGTATGCGAAACCGGCTCGCGGAGCGAAGTTGTAGGGCTGGAAAGGCACCTTCCCCTCCGGAGGGAATAGGGGATTAGAAACAAGTCCCGTGGTCCTGAAAGTCTGCAAATCCCATCGGAGGCCGAGGTTCACTGCCAAATGGTTTGTGAGTCGCATTGTGTCCTGCGCGAAAGCCGCGTATTCGTTCGTGTCGGGATGTGAGGTGGCCCTTCCAAAACTTTGTGAATAGTAGCGGGGAACTTCGTGAGCGTAAGCGCGCAGCGGCGTCAGTTGCATCCCCGCCTCGACCGGTTGGAAGGTGAACGGATCCACCTTTATGGGGTAGAAGAGATATTGGCCGCTTTGCTGACTTGGAAAGAAGTCGTAAATCCACGTCAGCAGGCTGTCGGCTCCGAACTTGAAGGAATGGCGTTTGCCCTCGACACTCAGGGTTTCTGCCAAGTGAAGACGGTGTTCCCGCGTTTGACGGGGAAGGATATTGGAACGGCCGATCCCGTCCAGAATCGTCGGGATTTTTACCAGAACGTCGCTGCTATTGCTGGACGATTGTTGCTGATCGCGGGAGAACTGCGCACGGAAATGACTGATCCATCTGGATGAGAGCGCGCTGGTGAGTGAGAGATTCGCGGTCTCAGTGGCAACCAGCTCCTGACCATTGTCGTTGATTGCGTCGTAGCTGACGGGGCTAGCGGGGTCAAGAAACACGTTGTTCGATCCCCAGTAGCGAGTCGTGTTCAGACGCAATCCCGACTGATGATGCGTCGTGAGGTTGATGTCGAGCTTGGCGTAGGAGGAATTTCCAATCTGGGCAGAGGGGTACTCACCCGCGAGGGAAGAAAGCCGAGATGCAGCGGCGAATACGAGGGCCTGATCGGTGGCTTCATAGTCTCCTGGGTATCGGGGAGCCGGGACTCTGCTGCGGGGTTACTTGGGAACTGCCATCTAAAAACTCGACCACGTTTGGCACGTGAAAAATGTGCTGATCAAATCCAGCGAAGAAGAAGATTTTGTTCCGCTTGAGGGGGCCGCCAAATGTCCCTCCAGCCCTGCTGCTGGCGGCTATGAGGCTTGAATGCAAGGAATGGAAGGCTCGCCCCGAAAGAGCTGTCGCGCAAATAATAAAACGCCGTACCGTGAACGTGATTAGATCCTGATTTCGTGACGACGTTTATGACGGCCCCGCCTGCCCGGCCCTGTTCCGCCCCATAAGCGTTGGAAGAGACTCGAAATTCCTGTACGACTTCCGTGGAGAACTGATATGGAGCACGGTATCGGCCGCGAGCTTGGGAGAAGAACGCATTGTTATAGTCGCTGCCGTCGACAAGAAAAGTATTTTGAAATCCGCGGATGCCGCCGAAAGACAAATCACCATTTGTGGCGGAAG
Organism: uncultured Acidobacteriota bacterium; assembly: GCA_963712365.1. Taxonomy (GTDB): domain Bacteria; phylum Acidobacteriota; class Terriglobia; order Terriglobales; family Acidobacteriaceae; genus Sulfotelmatobacter. The sequence continues at coordinate 589,694 of CAVQHO010000010.1, read as the reverse complement.
TCAGGCTGCGAGGATCCTGTGTCACTCCTGGCGAAAACAACGCAAGGTCCGAAAATCGTCGCCCGTTCAGAGGAAAATCGTTGACTGCACGTTCATCCAATAAAGCCGATACGGCGCTCGGCTGGGTTTCAACGATGGTCGGAGCCGCCGAAACGGTAAGGCTCTCCTGTGCGATGGCAACGAGTAATCGAAATTCCAATTCGGCCGTGCCGCCGACGTCGACGTGTATCTGCTGTGTAAGTTGCGGCGACATGCCTTGAGCGTCCGCTCGAGCTGAATAGTCGCCCGGTGGCAATTGTTCAAGAGCGAACCCGCCTTCAGCATCGGTGCTTATCGCGTATCGCCCAGAGGTCGAGGTGTTCACAACTACGATTGAGGCGTGGGTGATTCGACCGCCGGCTCGAATCGAACACCGTGCCGCGGATGGATCCTGTGGCGGAATCTTGCGCGAGCAGCCGGGTAAGGATAAGCAGGACGAAGATGGAGATGGTCGCATGCGTCCGCGTCGAAAGCATAGGTTGCCTCTTGTCGTGAATCAAACTCGGAGGGGAACCAGCGGCGCGTTAACCGGACGCGTCGTCGAAAAATGTAGCGCGGAGAAGGACGGAAGGCGAAAAACATCCGGCGCCGCCGGGAAATCTTCTCCGCGAACATTGGAGAAACAGAGATGTATAGCATCGGCTGAATGTTGGAGTTCTGTGATTTTGAACTGAGTTTGTTCGAATTTTCCCGGAGTGGAACGAGAAGGCACCGTGGGTCAGACGGTTACTGCTCTTACGCCTGACCGTGCTCTCGTGGTATTTTCAATTTCCTTTCGGAGAAATAATGATTCGATCGTTCAAGGGCGTGACGCCCACCGTTCCCGATACCTGCTACGTGGATTTATCTGCGCAAATCATCGGCGACGTCATTCTTGGCGAACACGCTTCAGTGTGGATGAATACTGTAATTCGGGGCGATGTTCATGAGATCCGAATCGGCGCTCACTCGAACGTCCAGGACAACAGTGTTTTGCACGGGATGAAGCAGCAATGGGGCGTCTATCTGGGGGAGTATGTGACGGTGGGGCATTCGGTCACGCTGCACGGATGTGTGATTGAAGATCGCTGCCTGATCGGGATGGGGTCGATTATCCTGAATGGAGCGCGGATCGGCGCTGGATCGATTATCGCCGCGGGTAGCTTAATACCCGAGAAGACGGTGGTTGAGCCGGGATCGCTTTGGATGGGGTCCCCAGGAAAATTTCGCCGTAAGCTCAATCCATGCGGATCAGGAGACGATCATGCGGTACGCGCAGAACTATCTTGGATACAAGGACGAGTATCTGAGGGAAAGCTACGATAAACATGCGTTCGTCATGCTGAGCGAAGTCGAAGAATCCCTATAATTTGAAATGAGTTGCTACCAGGGGCTTTCTGTATTCCGCGCAAGGATGCCTCGCCGGAGCCGCATTACCGTTGAGACGATAGCGATCCTTCGACTCCGCGAGCTCATTCGAGCTCGCTACGCTCAGGATGACAGGGTCGGGCGAGAGGAAAGCATCGATAAAAAATATGATTAAAGCCGTTCGAGGAACGCGAGACCTGCTGCCGCCGGATACGGCGCTGTGGAATTTTGTTGAGGCGGCGGTGCGCGATGTGTTTCGCGCCTACAACTTTCAGGAGATACGCACTCCCGTATTCGAAGAGACTGCGCTCTTTGCTCGCGGTGTGGGAGAAGACACGGACATCGTTGCGAAAGAGATGTACACGTGGGAGGATCGCTCGCGTGCGGCCAGCGAGAAAGGACAGTCGCTGACTCTGCGGCCTGAGAACACTGCCGGGGTCGTGCGGGCCTACATCGAGCACAAGCTGTGGGATCGCGGGCTAAACAAACTGTACTACATCGGCCCACAGTTTCGACGCGAACGTCCGCAAAAGGGGCGTTACCGGCAGTTTTACCAGATTGGAGCCGAAGTGATTGGGCCTGCATCAGCCGGCAGCGAATCTCCGGCGCGCGATGCCGAGGTCCTTGAAATGCTGGCGACGTTGCTCGATCGCATCGGCATCAGCGACTGGAATCTCGAATTGAACTCGGTCGGCACTCCGGCCGATCGCGTTCAGTTTAACGATGCGCTGCGCAAGGCTTTGGAACCGGTCGTCGCAAATATGTGTACGGATTGTCAGCGGCGAGCGGTTACCAATCCGCTCCGTGTTTTTGACTGCAAAGTTCCAGAAGACCAGCCAATCATTGAGACGCTCCCGCGGATCACCCAGTTTCTAGGCGAGGATTCCCGCAAGCACTTCGATGCGGTGCAGGCGATCCTAGCAAAAGTGGGAGTCCCGTTCAGTCTGAACGAGCGTCTGGTGCGTGGGCTCGACTACTACACTCGAACTGCTTTCGAATTCACGCACGGCGCTCTGGGTGCGCAGAATGCAATTCTCGGCGGCGGACGTTACGACGGATTGTCCGAGGCCCTCGGCGGGCCGCAGGCTCCCGGAATTGGATTCGCCATCGGCGAGGACCGACTGGTGATGTCGCTGCAAGAGAAGGCCTCTGCCGAAAGCGTTTTGCGCAAACCGGATGTCTACATCGCTCCCATGGCGACGATGAACGGCGAGGCAGCCAGGCTTGCGCGTGAACTGCGGCGCAACGATCTTGTCGTCGAGCTGGGCGACGATAATTTCCGGCTGAAGAAATCTTTCGAAGCGGCCACAAAAGCGGGCGCGAAATATATCCTCATCGTGGGCGAGAATGAAGTGAAGGCAAATTCATTTGCGCTCAAGAATTTGTCGACGGGAGATCAAATTTCCGTGGCACGGAGTGAATTGGTGGCAAGCATCCGACAGCATAGCTAGTAGATGTAGTGAGCAGGATGCGTCCGCTTGAAGGTCAATCTCGCAACTGCAAGTTGTCAGTAGTGATTGGGACGAAGGACTTGGGAAAGATCGGCACAGAGATCGACGACACCATCAGGAAATTCATCGAGGACCAATCAGTCTTCTTTGTCGCGACGGCGCCCATTGATCCAAATGGTCATGTCAATCTTTCTCCCAAGGGCCTCGATTCGCTGCGCATCCTCGGGCCGAAAAGAGTGGCGTACGTCGATCTGGTCGGGAGCGGAGTGGAAACGATCGCTCATTTGAAAGACAATGGGCGCATCGTGATGATGTTTTGCGCTTTCCAGGGCCCTCCAAACATCGTTCGAATTCACGGACGCGGTCGGGCAATCGAGCCGCACGATCCTGGGTTCGAGGAATTGGCAGCGGAGTTTCCCACGTATGAAGGTCGTCGCGCGATTATTTCAGTGCAGATCACTCGGGTTTCAAGTTCCTGTGGATATGCGGTGCCCCGCCTGAAATTCGAGGGCGAGCGGTCGCAATTGCTCTCATGGGCGCAGAGAAAAGGTCCCGAAGGGCTGAAGGCTTACCGGGAAGAGAAGAACAGGTGCAGTATCGACGGTTTGCCGGGTCTGGCAGAGTGAGTCGCACCTACAATTCGAACGCAGATCGGAGACAACTATGAAATTACGATTCGTAGTCTTCATGATCTTTGTCATTGCGGCATGCAACGTTTCGCAGGCTCGACAACCCACTCCCCCCGCGAAAGCCTCGGGGACGCTTGAGGAATCGCTGATGAGCGCAGAGAAAAAGTTCATCGACGCCGCCAAAAAAGGCGACACGGCGTTCTTCAAACAGACGCTGACCGACGATTTTACTTTCGTCTCATTCGATGGCCAGTTGTATGAACGGCAGGACATGCTGGATCAGTTCACGGGGCCCGGTACGGATATCCTTCCTTACGACATGAAAGTGGTGACGGCTGGGGAAGGAGTCGCGATCGTTACGTACAACGTGGTCCTTCGCGTTCCGGCCTCGGAAGACCAAGGGCCACCCCCGCGATATCAGCACTTCAGCACCGTCTGGGTTAAGCAAGGAAACGAATGGAAGATGAAATTCCAGCAGATGACGGCCTCTCACTGGGGCGACTGGTAGGAAATTCCAGATTCCAGAAATATGTTTCAGGCTGTTTCGTGAATACGGGGCGTCAACAAATGAAGCTGCAACTCATCGTCTCACTGTTCTGCGTGCTGCTGGGCACGGCGCCCGTTACGACCGAGCAGGAGAATCAACCTTCGCAGAAGCCCCCCGAGTCCGCTTCACGCGGTGGCGCCGAGAAGAATCCCTACTCGGGTATGTATAGCTTCCTTCAAGAGGGAGAATTTGTGCAGTTGACGGTCGAAGACGAAGGCCGCGTCACAGGCTTCATCTCGCGATTTGGGGACGGAGAGAGCGATAAAGGCGTATTCCTCGACCAGTTCTTCAAAGATGGGAAACTCGACGGCAACAAGCTAAGTTTCTCGACACAACTGGTCCACGGATCGAGCTTCGATTTCAAGGGAGCCGTGCAGCGCGGAGAAGGGAAAAATCCTGGGGATGATGCCTACTTCGTCCTCAACGGCACCTTGACGGAAAATCTAGCCGACGAGAATAAGAAGGTGACGTCCAAAGCACGCACCGTTGCCTTCAAGATGTTTCCACAGGAAGCCGCTCCGTCATCCGACTCGCGGAAGTAAAGGCTCAAATGGTGAAGATTTTTGCGCGAGTCGAGCGCTACTGTCCCGCGCGAAGAGGCGACAGGCTCAGCCGGCTCGGGGCTTTTTTCCGGGAGCCTTCGTGAGTGTAGACAAGATCGGGACTGCCTTCCGAATTGGAAGAAGCCTCAGCCAGCGTTCCGGCTAGATCGCGGAAAGAGCGGCTAATTTCCGAACCATCCTGCAGAACCACCGGCGTTCCGTGATCGATCGAGGGTGAGATCGACTGGTAGGCGTTGGGTATTTTCCAGAGCACCTTGCAGTTGGTGACCTGCTGTACGTCACTGTCCGTAAATCCGGGGATTTTCTTGTAGCGGCTCAAAACCATCCGTAGACGGTCGCGTCCAGTTCCTTCCTCGAGGAACGTGTGGATCCGCCCAGCACTCCAGAGCGACACAACATCGGTCTGCGCTACCACGAGCACCGCATTCGAGAGATCCGAAAGAAGTCGAGTGGTCGGATCGAGACGGCTCGATGCGTCGACGATCACGAATCGATAGTGGTTCACCAGGAGATCAAAGAGACGCGCGAGTTCGCCGGGCGTGGGCTCCGTTGGATACGGTTGCGCCGGACCTGCGAGTAGGTGCAAGCCTTCTTTGGTCGGCGTCATCAAACCGTCGAGGAGAGAAACATCCATGCGATGCAGATTCTGCAACGCGTCGAGGACCCCGAACTGGGGGCGAAGATTCAGATGTAACGCGGCGTGACCGATAGGCGCGAAATCCAGTAGAACTACGTCGCCATGCGATTGCTGGAGCGCCAGCGCGGTATTCACGGCCGCCGTTGTACAACCTGCTCCACCTTTCGCGCTCAGGAACGTGAAGACGCGAGCCGAGCCCGCTCCTCCTAACGAACGCGTGCGAAGTGAACTGAAACGGGTCAAGGCTTCGAGCAAGGCTTCCGACCCTGCCGAATGATCCAAATACTCGCCCGCCCCGGCTCGCATACTCGCGACGATGTTGGCCGGTTGCGACATCTCGCCGTTTGCGAAGATTGCAATTTGAAGCGTGGTCGCGCGGATCAGTTCGATAGTACGAATGGCGCGCTGTCCTTCGTGTTGGGCGATGTCCACGATAACAACTTCAGCGCGCGAATCCTGCAGCTGGCGGAGAATGGAATCGGTCGGTCCCGTCGGGAATCCGACGTGGCTGAAAACGGCGGTTCCAAGCCGCGTCGCTTCCAGTCGATTTTGCAGAGTGGATAAGTGTTCCCGGTCCTCGGTCAAGAGGGCAACGGCGATCCCATGCATAGCGCGATTCTCACTGATTTCTATCGGTGTCTGCATGTTAGAAAGAGAACGTACTCTCCGCCAAGTGACCTAGGTAATGGACAAACCTTCCTTCAACGCAGCCGGACGGCCAGGAAGACGATAAAGAAGGGCCAAATCGACGACTGGGTGGAAAAGATCGCTCTGGAACCGCCCGCGGAAGGCATTCCAGCTTCGATGCTCATAATTGTAAGCCAGTATTGTGACGTTGAAAAGGCTCTGCGGTGACGGCGGTTTTGTACCGAGATCGCAACAAACTAGTCGAGGGATTATTGTCCCGAACCAACGAGCGGAGGTCGTACTGAGGAATGATTCAAAGCTCGGTCATCCGGCGTGCCGGCATGAAGACCGGAAATGCGACTGAAACCAGCCGACGTTTCGGAGGATGCCGCGAGATATTCGTAGCTTTCCAGCCGAACTGCAACGCCAAGTTTATTATTCGTGCCGCGGCATTCTGCAGCGCCGTTGCGTCCCTCGATCCTAAGCACACGCGCCCGGCAGCGCACCGGCATGCTCTCTCCCAACGTGATCTCTGAGGGCATGCGCAAGGTCAGTTCAATCTCCGAGCCCGGATTGAGAGGAAGATCCGTGAAGAAGAACACTCCCCGCGAACTCAGATCCTGCGTGCAACCGACGCCCTCCGCCGAAGTCACCGGATCGCGAAGGGTGACGGCTAAGAGATAAGGAAATCGCTGCCCGACACGACGTTCAACCCGCACTGAAGGATTCGACATAAGAGGGCGACTTCCTTTGCGAGTCGCTGGAAACGCAGGCCGCTACTGTAGCTCACCACCGGCGGAAAGAGAAGTTACAAGTTGGTAAATACGCTCTCCCTACCTGGCACTAATTCGCGAGAAGGACGGCCACCAGTGATGACGATGTTCTTCCGTATCGCAGGTTCCCGACCTCCAAATCAGCAGCATTCTTGCGTGCTCAAGTTGCCATATATCATTCATATCATCGATCGTGGCTGAATCAACGGACCCCATCCAGGACAATACGGACGACCGAAGGGTCGACGCCGCCAGTCGGAACTTGAATTGGCAGGCCGCCGCGCGGGCGTTGCGTCATCGAAACTTCCAACTCTTTTTCAGCGGCCAGCTCATCTCGCTAGTCGGCACATGGATGCAGACGGTCGCTCAATCCTGGCTCGTTTACCGCATGACGGGTTCCGGATTGCTGCTGGGGGCGGTAGGCTTTGCCAGCCAAATCCCAGTCTTTCTCGTGGCTCCCATTGGGGGCATTACCGCTGACCGATCGAACCGGCAGAGGGTCGTGATCGGAACGCAGATTGCGTCGATGACCCTGGCATTCATCCTTGCTGGGCTGACACTCGCGAACAAGATCCAGGTCTGGCACATCTTCACTTTGGCCGCCCTGCTCGGCGTTGTGAATGCCTTCGACATCCCGGGGCGGCAGGCGTTCCTGGTGGACATGGTCGGCAAAGACGATCTCATGAACGCCATCGCGCTGAATTCTTCGATGTTCAACGGAGCGCGGGTCATCGGGCCGGCTGTAGCAGGAGTGCTGGTGGCCAGGCTCGGCGAGGGGTGGTGCTTTTTCGCAAACGGCGTCAGCTACCTCGCAGTCATCACCGGTTTGGCGATGATGAAAGTGCATGCGCCGCCTCGGGCCTCTCAGCACGCTTCCCCGCTCGAGCACATCGCCGAAGGATTTCGATTCGTGAACCGGACAGCTCCGATCCGGGCGCTGCTGGTCCTGCTCGGATTGGTGAGTGTCACTGGCATGCCGTACGTAGTGCTAATGCCGATCTTCGCGGACAAGATTCTTCGCAACGGAGGGCAGATGTTCGCGTCCATGATCGGATCGCACGATCTGGGCGCAGTTCGGCTTGGGATCTTGATGGGTGCCGCAGGTGTTGGAGCACTACTGGGAGCGCTAACTTTAGCGGCGCGTTCCGGAGTGAAGGGATTGGGCAGGTGGATTTCGGTGTGCTGCGCGGGATTCGGCGTGACGCTCGTTTTGTTCGCGCTCTCGAAATCATTTTGGGTGTCAGTGTTGCTGCTGCTGCCCGCAGGGTACTTCATCATGCTGCAGATGGCGGCCTCGAACACACTAATCCAGGTGATGGTGCCGGATGCTCTTCGCGGCCGCACTATGGCGGTGTACTCCATGATGTTTATGGGAATGGCGCCGGTTGGTGCGCTGCTTGGCGGAGCGCTCTCGGACCGCTTGGGAGCCCCTTGGACAGTGGCGATCGGCGGAATCGTCTCGGTTCTCGGCGCATGGTGGTTCAGTGTGCAGCTGCCGAAAATCCGCGTGGAAGCGCGAAGGCTGATTATCGCTCAGTCGATGGCGGGCGGGGAGCCGGCAGAAGAGATGACGGCGCCTGTTGTCGATGATTAGAAAACTCACTCGAGAAGAGCAGGTTTGCCAAGAGACTTATTTGCGCGCTGCACTGCGGCCGAGAGCGACCAAAAAAATGGCACTCTTCCCCTTGGCGTGTGGAGAAAAGAAGCTAACCACGTCGTCGTCATAGAAGGTAAGCCCGCTGGCTCCGAGCCGCTGTGCGTAGGCCGCGAGATAGAGTTTGCCTCCGAGGATGCCGGCTTCGAGCTGAGTCGCGCGGTATCCGCGGTTTCCGTAGCGCTCGAGAATTTTCTTTAGATCTGCCAGAAAAAATACGTCAACGGCCGCGTCGGCCGGAATTTGCTGTTCGAGTCCCAGATAGCCGGCTTTCTCGCGGAACTCCCCGGCCTTCAAAAGTTCTAAACGTTTCTCCTGCCATCGATAAAAATATGCCCCGGCTTGCAGTCCAACAACATTGTTGACAATCAAATAGATTTCGTTGAGGTGGGAACCGTAAGGCTCGAGAAAGTCTGCGGGAATGCCTCGAGTCGAACGATCCAGAATCATCGAAAGCTCTGGGAAGGTCAGCGGATCGCGGGAAAACTGTCTGGTAGAGCCTCTCCGCGAAATTACCTGCTGGATCGAGTCTTGAGGCGTTTTCAATTCGTCAGGTTTCAGCGTGGTCACGTCGCCTTTCAAGCTTCGAAGGGCTATGGTAGGTGTTTCGCTACGCCAAGACTTCACCTCGTCGGTGGAGTCGAGAGATGAGGCCTCATGAATTTTGCGCATCGCAGGAAAGTCGATTTCCTGTTCTGAGTAGGCGACGATTGGCAACTCTAATTTAGCGACTGACGGTGGTGCGAGAGCAATCGAAGACGTGTTTCCTAACGGAATCACAGAAAAGGCGACCTCGCGCTTGGTATTCAATCCGAGAAGATCGTTTAATTGCGAGTCGACAAACGTGGTAACGACTTTTGCCTGAAGTTTCGAAGCGGAAGCATTTGCCAGGAGATTGGCCAGGATTGTTCCGTTGTCCCAGCCGAAGTGCCGATAGGTACGCGAGCGGTATTTCCACGCGTTCCGCCAGTACGTTCCTGTGCAGATGATGACAATAGGCGCACGCGCCACAGCGGGATCGTTGCCGGTCGCATCCACAATAACTTTTCGGAAGTCACCCCGGCGCAGCTGTCGTAAGCCGAATTCGGCTGCGCCGAAGTGATAAACGCCCGCCTTCAAGGCAGGCGTTTCGCTTGCCGGTGACTCCTTACTGCGAAGGTCTGTGCAGACGACGTAGAGCTCGATTTCGTAGAGTGCTCCCGTGCACGCAGCGGCCCGAAAAAAAGTCTCTCCCTGCGGATGCTTTCTGCTCTTCGTAACGCCAGCCGAAAAGAAAAGCAATTGCGCTAGCGTCTCAAGGTCTGGGATTGCTTCGGAAGAGTCGGGCGGAGTGGAATTCGCAATGGCAGATAGCGCCGGGATACCTAGTTCGCTAAAATCACGCGGTAGACGTAACACCTCCAGAGTGGGATAAATCTTGAACAGAAGAGGTTTATTGTCCCAATCGAGGGCGTGCGGATTAGTGCGAATGCTGAGGTAAGAGTGCTTGGTCCCAGTGTGATACTGCCACGCAGCGTCGAGATTGCGGTTCTCACTCAAAAGCTGAAGTCCATAGCATGGGTTAGCGGTAAGCGCCTGGCGGGAGCCCGGTAATGCGAATGCCTGAGTGACCTTTGTGGCGGATATTCAGCCCGATCAGCAGAGCTGTGATCTGCTCGACGATCCTGGCATTCTCGAGCTTGCCACCATCGATGGCGCGCACGCCGGGAATTTTAGCTGCGAGCCCTCTGGTAAGTTGAGCGGCGTCGCGATCATCGCTGCAGACGATAACGTCACAATCAAGCGGATCGTCCCCGTTTAGAAGTTCAGCCGAGATGTTGTGGAATGCCGCAACGACGCTTACGCCCTCCGGAACAAGCTCGGCGGCTTGCTGCGCCGCTGATCCTTGCCACACACCGAGCGGACGTGAAGGCCTTCCGCCAACGGCTGCCGCCAACGGGACCGTGGCATCGATCAGGATACTGCCTTCGCTGATGGCGCCTTTCAGGTGCTTGAGGGTCGTGGCCTGGGCATCGAAGGGGACGGTCAACATCAAAATGTCCGCAGCTTCGCATGCGGCACTGTTTTCCAAACCTGAAACCGTAGCGTGTGGGCCAGCTTTCTGTTTGATCGCTTCGGCCGCTTGTTGCGCTCGCTTCTCATCGCGCGAGCCGATGATAACGCTCTCCCCGCTGCGCGCCCATCGTAATGCGAGGCCCATGCCAGCAGGACCGGTGCCCCCAATAACGGCAATTGGCCGGCCAGGCACGGAGGACGCTGAACTCATGCGAACTCGGCCTCGTACGATTGTTCCGCGGTGAACTCGTCCAACGGAAGTCTGATGCTGATGCGGGAGTAGGTCGTATTACGTTCGGCAGGGATACGCCCGGCATCCAGAATCAGAGACTGGAAATCTTCAGGGCTCGTGTATTGTCCCGCTGTCGCACCCGCTTCGCGCGAAATGTTTTCTTCCATCAGCGTACCGCCGTAATCGTTCGCGCCCGCGTGCAAGCAGAGTTGAGAAAGTTTGCGATTCAATTTCACCCATGAGACCTGGATATTGTTGATCGATCCTGCGAGCAACAATCTGGCGAGAGCGTGCACCTTCAAATGTTCTGCGAGCGTAGGGCCGGTCCGCGCGAGCCCCTGATGGAAGAGCAAAGTATTTTGATGGATAAATCCGAGAGGAACAAATTCCGTGAAGCCCCCCGTCTCAGCTTGAATCTCGCGCAACAGTCGCATCTGTCGAACCCAATGCGCCGGAGTCTCGGCATGTCCGTACATCATGGTTGAAGTCGATCGGATTCCGCAGAGGTGGGCTGTACGGATCACCTCAATCCATTGTGCCGTCGTGAGCTTGTTCGCCGACAGTATGTGTCGAATCTCGTCGTCAAGAATCTCAGCGGCAGTGCCCGGCAAGGTTCCCAGCCCGTTGTCGCGGAGCATGGAAAGATATTCGGCAAGCGGCATTCCAGTCAGTTCCACGCCATAAACGATCTCCATCGGGGAGAAGGCGTGGATGTGCATCTTCGGTTGAGCTTGCTTGATGGCGCGGAGGATATCGCGGTAGTGAAACTTGGGCAAGTCGCGGGGAAGTCCGCCCTGAATGCAAACCTCGGTTGCGCCTAGTTGCCACGCTTCGATCGTCTTTTCCGCCATCTTCTCGAGCGTGAGGAAATATGTATCGTCCTCGCGGGGACCCCGGCTGAAAGCACAAAACTTGCAGCCCACGAAGCAAACATTCGTAAAGTTGATATTGCGGTTCACAATGTATGTGACGATGTTTCCGACCAGCTCGGCCCGCAATGTGTTGGCTCCAACGAACAGTCCAAGCAGGTCGTCTCCGTCGCATTCTGACAGCGCATAACTCTCCTCTAGGGAAAGAACTCCACCGTCTTGCGATTCAAGAACTTTTTCAATCGAGGAACGGATGTTGGGGCTGAGCCGTGACGAAATGTCGGACCAGTCGAAAGCGTGGAAGTCGTGCAATTCTGAAGGGGAGATTTCGCGGTGCATATTTCGCTCCGTCAAGACGCGTTGAGGATATTCCGCCGGAACACACCAGCAATCTCTATCCTGCGCCCCTACAGTGTAACGGAAGTTTCAGCGGAAGAGATCGCTTGCGGCTGGTCGGAGCAAATCTCCTGCTTTGCCTTTTCCAGACCGATAGGAAAATCCCCGAACAATGCATGCCGGTGCGCGATTGAGCTTCCCACACACCAATCCGGCCGCGCATGCGAGTTCATCGGCGACGGCTTCGACGCTTGCTTTCAGTTTGTAGCCGTATGGATCCCGGCGACCGCGATCGTCGCGAAGAGCCTTCATCCCTGCAATGCCGATGGCGAACTCGGTGAGGCCTTCGCGCCAAGGCCGTCCGAAGCTATCCGTGATGATGACGGGAATGGCGAAGCCGGCTTCTTTCTTCAGCGTGCGTCGAAGATGGCCAGCCGAGCGATCGGGATCTTTGGGAAGCAACAGCGCGCGATGCCCTCCGTCGACATTCGAGACATCAATGCCGCTGTTGGCACAGAGAAAGCCGTGGCGCGTTTCCGTAATCAATACTCCGTTTCGTCGGCGGATAACTGAGCGGCTCTCGCGTAAAGCTAGCTCAATCACGCGCGCGTCGAGATCGTACTGCTTCGCCCATGCGACCGATTCTGCGGAGGGTTCAATCGCAGCCAGATCGACCAGGCACCCTTCGGACTTGGAAATGATCTTATGTTTCACGACGAGAATGTCGCCGCGCTCAAAGCGCAGCCGGCGACGGCTGAGCGCTTCCAAAATCTTGCCCGCGATCGAATCTCCGACCTGAATATCCTTATCTATTCGGATTGGTATCAGGCGTATCTCCCGCGCGCCCGCATCCTTGACCTTAGGCGAAGTCGATTTCGAGTGGCGGATCATGGCGCGTCCGAGCCGGTAGCAGGCAGTCGTTCCGACAAATTCCAATCGCGCGCCAGCGCCTGCGCGCGCGTCTTTCCAGGAAATGAAACCAGTTGCCGCAAGTCAGCCGGATTGTCGACATCAACCGCGATTCCTGGAAGGTCAAGAACAACGCAAGGTTTTCCGGTCGCTATCGCCGCCGCGTGATGAGGTTTGAAGCTGTCGTTTCCGAAGCGAAGCGGGAACAAGTCGGCAGGCCGACGGAAGGCCGCATTGGTGCCGCGTCCATCTCCCGCGGGGACAAGCACGCTTCCCTCGGAGGGCGCGCGCTTCAGAATTTCTTCGAGCTCCCAAGCTTCGATCAGCGGAATGTCCCCCGGGATTACCAGCGTGCTGTCTTCGCCGCGTTCCATGCAGACACGAGTTGCCATTTCGATGGCGCCAGTTTCGCCAGAATCGAGAGCGTCAGGGATTATTTCGAATTTGTATTGTTTGGCTAGAGCTGCTGCATACGGGTCGCCTGTCACGATCCCGACGCTTGGGCGATTCTTCCAGCTGTATATCGTGCTCAAGACGTCATAGAGCATGGCTTGCGCAAGTTTTGTCCTGCAGGGCTGATCCAGAGCTGCCGCGAGTCGCTGCTTCGCAAAGGCAGTGTTCTTGATGGGAACCAGAATCACGATTCGCGGTCCAACCGCCGAAATGGCGTGCCTGCGACCGTTTCCTTCGGCGCTGTTTCCGCCGCTATTGACGACAATACTTCCCTTGCGAGTTCGGCTTTGTCGTCGGCGCTTCGCATAATGGTTTGCGCGCAGTGCACCCGGAGTCCATTCTTGCGTAACTCTTCGGCGCCCCGCGTGTCCCGCGTATCGCAGACTAGGACGTCGAGAAAGTCCTCATAAGCTTGCGCCACACCCGCGATGGAACAGGGCAATCCTTGCGCCTGCATCAAAATGCCCGCCGGTCCGGCTACGGGAGCGTTTCCAACGATCGGGCTGATTGCCGCAATCTTTCCTCGAGCGCGCAACAAAGCTTCGCGAATACCGGGAATAGCCAGGATAGGACCAATGCTCGTCACTGGATTGCTAGGCGCAATCAGTACGACGTCAGCCGATACGATGGCATCGATCACTCCCGGTGCAGCTTCCGCGTCAGAGGCTCCCGCGAAGCGAACCGAATTCACAGGATCCTGATACCAGCGCTGCACGAAGTATTCTTCGAAACTCAGTTCTCCAATTGGAGTATCAACGCGAGTTTCGACACGCGAATCACTCATGGGCAAGGATCCGTGCTTTCACGCCCAGCTTTCCGGAGATGGTCGCGGTTGCTTCGGACAGCGTCTTTCCTTCCGCCAGAAGCCTTGAACGAAGAAGATGCATAGCCAGATCGCGGTCGCCTGTGTGGAACCATGTCGGTTCGCCGAGTTGTCCCATGGCTTGCAGACACAAGAACGTGTCGCCCTTTACGCCCCATCCGCGTTCGCGACTGAGCATTCCCGACAGCACGTACGTGATCGAGTCGATGTCAGGCGAAACATAAAGTCCCCACCACATCAGGTCGTCACCAGTGTTTACCACCAGCGTGATTTCCTCGGCGGGCATGACCTGGCGAAGCCCGTCGACGAACTTTGCGCCGCCAGTGCCTCCGCTAAGAACGCAGATCATGCAGCTCTCCGAGCCATACCGTCGGTTCCTGTGGCGGCAAGAAGCTTTTCAGAAAGAAGTCCCGGTCGTTGCAGTACACCGCCGATGAATTCGGGATATATGGGCAATCGTTGATGGAGGGAAAAACCCTTTGCCTCGGTTCGCAGTCGAAGTTGCTCGACGTGAGGCCATGGTTTTTCGGGATTGATGAAATCGGGAGTCAAGGGCGAAATTCCTCCCCAATCGTTGATGCCAGCATCCAGCAAATCATCATAATAAGGCGCGGACAGATTGGGAGGTGCTTGAATGTTTACGTTGAGTAGCAGCAAACGCGCGACAGCAACTGTCTTCAGCATCTCCTCCCGCGACGGCTCCCGCCAGTGCGCCATCGGGATCGATGGCTTCACCTTGAAATTCTGGACGATGACTTCCTGGATGTGTCCGTAGCGCTCATGCAGTTCACGAATCGCGAGGAGCGTCTCAACTCGGTCCGCTGCCGATTCGCCGATCCCTATGAGAAGCCCGGTCGTGAACGGAACTCCCCGCTTTCCGGCATCTTCAATCGTGCGTAAACGCTTGGTGGGCAGTTTGTCCGGAGCATTATCGTGCGCCGCGCCCGGGGCCATAAGAGTTGCATTCACCGTCTCCAGCATCAGCCCCATGCTTGGTGACACCCCGGACAGTCGAGCAATCCACTCTGAACTCAGCAGTCCCGGATTCGGATGCGGTAGCAGTGTCGTTTCTCGAAGCACCAACTCGCACATCGCTTCCAGGTAATGCAGAGTTGACTTATACCCCAGATGGCGGAGCGTCTCGCGCATTTCGGGGAACAATAGCTCTGGCTTGTCGCCAAGGGAGAAGAGGGCTTCGGTACAACCCAGTTTTTCACCTTCACGAGCCACAGCTAGAACTTCTTCCGGCGTCATGGTGCGGGCGCCGGGATCGCCAGGATCACGGCGGAAGGTGCAATATCCGCAATAGTCCCGGCACAGGTTCGTCAGCGGAAGGAACACCTTTCGCGAATACGTGATTGTCCCGGGCCTGAATCGGTCCTTGGCGGCTCGCGCGAACGCGAGAAGTGAAGTCAAAAGGTCGTTAGGGCACGTGATCAACTGCCGTGCCGTCTCCCGTGAAATCGGAACGCCAGGCTGAATGGCAGCCAAAGCAGACTCGCACATGTGCCTTTCTGAGGGCTCTGCACGCGCAATTGGGGTGGACGTCACGTTGACCCGAATGATACAACGGCGGGCCATGGTAATGTAGGCGATGCATGCCGTAGAAACGCCCCTTGCGTGGTGTCGTCGGCACGTGACAAACGGTTTCCAGTCATTTTTCTACGGCAAATGAGCTTGAATCCCATCGAGTTCCGCAAGGCCATGGGCGGGTTTGCTACCGGAGTCACCATCATCACCGTTGACCTGGATGGTGAAGTTCACGGGATGACTGCCAATGCCTTTGCCTCGGTATCTCTCGACCCGTCCCTGGTGCTGGTATGCGTCGATCACACGACGCGTACACATGCCCATCTTCATGCCAAAAAGCGATTCGGGATGAATGTGCTATGCGAGAATCAGCGGGCTATTTCGGAGTATTATGCCCGGCCCGAGCGCTCCCACGAGAACGCGGAGACTGAAGCCGGAGCACGATTCGATCGAACTCCCCATGGAACGCCGGTCCTGCATGGAGCACTGGCGTATTTTGAATGCCGTCTGCATTCTTCCCAGTCGGCTGGCGATCACACGATCTTCATTGCCGAAGTAGAGGATGTCGTTGTAAGGGAGGGGGATCCCTTGTTATTTTTCCGGGGAAAATACCGGAAAGTGGGCGCTGAAGTCACGAAGTAACTTCGTCAAAAACGCATGAGTGCGAGCAGTTAAGAGACATTAACGAGAGTCAGGACAATACAAGGGCAGCGGATCACTTTGCAGCAACGGTCCAACTGTATCCATCACAGTAGGCAAGTACGTGGTTCACGCCACCTCCGACAACCGTACCGCCCCACCCACTGGACATCGAATCTGTGACGGCAGCCGTTGTACCTTCAGTCGACGATCCGCACGGCGGCAGCCGAGCGAACATCGTCGGAACCAGACGGATGGCTCCGAAACCTGTTCCCGGAGAACCACCAGAGCTAATCTCTAAAGCGTTCTGGGGATTCGCCCGCATACTGGTAAAAATATCCGCTCCGGCAGGGCTAACAGAGTCAAACTGTACTGATTGGGAGAAGGAATTTGCGAGGTGGCCTGCATCGTTAGCCACGTCGGCGAAATAGCAGATCCCCGTTCCACCGCCAACTAAGCCGTGATGACAATAAAAGTCTCCAGTTGAACCGCTGATCAAGCCGACGCTGTAAGCTTCCATTCCCGCAACCGTTCCCGAACTCGGAATAAATTGTGCGGTACCTGGAGTGGCATTCAGGGGAGATGCTCTCGATATGAGTTGGATCGTTTGTCCGCCACCGTCTTCTAGCAAAAGTCCTGCCGGTCCTCCCTGTATTTGGCCGGTTGCGATTACATTTCCCGCAACACTTTGATTGCCGACGAAAGTATTAGCTGTATTCAGCTGGGGTATCTTGTTCGTATCGAGGTTCAACGTAACATTGCCGGTGTTACCCCCGCCGGTGAGCGCGATGCCAGCCGTAATGCCGGTGATGGTGGCGGCCCTACCAGCTCTGGGTGAGATGGAGGCCCCGCTTTCATTCCAAGTGGCTCTTGAATTGACCCGGACGAAAGCGGAAGGGTCCAGACCGCCTATGGTATCCGCATCTTTGGCTTTCACTGCATAGGGCACGGCAACCAGCATTACCCGCGCTTGCTCCGACTGTCCCGAAAGTTGCACGGCGAGCCAATGCACACCACCCCCAGTAAGTAAGCGTGTGGGAAAGCCACCGGGCGAAGTGGCTCCCAGTTGTACTTGGTAATATCCAGACTCGTCGCTGGTAACGCTTTGTGTCTCGAGCCAGAGCGGAAGACCTCCCTCTGATTCGGCGTACAGTAGGAATGTGACGGTCGAAATACCCACCACGAGCCTGCGGCTATCGTCCCTTAAAATACCTGTGTGGCTAATCAGGTTTGGTACCACCGTAGGGGAACGCGCTTCCACACGCTGCTGTGAAAGAGCCATAACAGTTATGAATAAAAAGGAAGCTAGCATTAAAGTCGGAGCCGTGCTGAGACATCGCAGACCAGATACAAAATATTTGGAGGCTGCCGGCGCTCGTTTCGCCGGCGCTATTATTGATTCCATCTCGGCATAACACCACACGTGTTTGACCTGAAACGTGACGCCCAACACTCGGTTCCGTGCGACCTGTCACAGGGGAGTCTCCGTGGGGAATGCGGCTGTCACTTTTGATACGGAAATACATCTAATGACTGGCGAATTGAAACGGAAATGGAGTTGTAAATGACAGAAAAGACAGCTGAAAAAGTTACGAAGTCGGAAGCCGAATGGAAGAAGCAGTTGACGGATGAGCAATATCACGTCACCCGTGAAGCAGGAACAGAATGTGCCTTTACGGGAAAATACTGGGATACGAAAGAGGCCGGCGCATATCATTGTGTGTGCTGCGGCGAGCCGTTGTTTGATTCCCAGACCAAGTTCAATTCAGGGACGGGCTGGCCCAGCTTTTTCAAGCCCATGGAAGGCTCGGGTGTGGTCGAGCATAGGGACACCAAGTATGGAATGGTCCGAACCGAGGTCCGCTGTTCAAAGTGCGACGCACATCTTGGGCATGTCTTTGAAGATGGGCCTGCGCCCACTGGCTTGCGGTATTGCATGAATTCTGCAGCTTTGGACTTCAAGCTGGCGGAGAAGAAGTAATCGTTCAGTTGTTCGTGAAGCTGAGAGTGTAAGCTTCAATTCTTCCCAAAAAACTAGAGGGCACGCGTGAGCGTGCCCTTTTTGCGTCCTGAAACGACAACGAGGAATTTACGCGTTACCGGAGGCGGCCATCGCCTTCTGCTGTTCCTGCTTCTGCTCTTGTTTTTGGTTCTGATTCTGCTTGCCTTCGCTGCGGACCTGAATACCACCCTTCAGGGCGGCACCGTCTTCCACGCTGATGCGGGCGGTCGCGATGTCTCCATGGACCGATCCTTCAGCACGGATGTCCACCCGATCGCTGCACTCGATGTTGCCCGTGACCTTACCCATGACGACGACTTCGCGAGCCTGAATGCTGGCATCGACGCGACCGTTGCGGCCAATCGTGACGCGGCTTTCGGGCATCGTGACTTTGCCTTCAATGCGGCCATCGATGTAGAGCGACTCAGAGCCGCTGACTTCGCCCTTGATGACCAGAGTGCGGCCAATGGTCGCCTGATCTACGGGAGCAGTTACGTTCTTTGTGGGGTTATAAGCGTTGGGGTTGGAAGCCGGGGATCCGGACTTCGGATTGAATGAGTTCTCGGCGACTGAAGCATGCGACCTTCCTTGGGTTCCCGCGCGGCGTGCCCTGGGGCGCCGCTGCATGCGGTTGCTCGTTTAAATTTTGGCCTTCGGGGGGTGCTGGCTACTCGGCCAACTCGACTATCGCACATAGGTAAGGTATGCGAGAGATTACGGAAGATGCTGTCCACATGCGAGCGGTATTCGGCGATTTGCAGGGTCGCCGCCAAGCCTTCCCACTCTTCAATCAGAGCAGCGTGGCTTGCCTTTCGTTGATCCAGTTCCTGCGATCGACGCTGGCTCTCATCGGCACTGACGAAGTTCTGCATCGCAGTCTCAAGATTGGCGATTACGCTCTCGGTCCTGCCAATCTCTTCCTCCAGTTCATGAACACGATCTTCCAATTGCTTGCGCTTGATGGGATTAAGTCGCTTCTTCGCGGGATCCGGAGTTGATACCTCCGCAATGCTGTGATTTCCGTTGGACGGAGCGGCCGTTACTGGAGTCGAGGATTCAGACTTTTCGACATGTCCTGGAACGTCGGCTAGCGTGGGCGCGACATGCTGTCCACCTTGCTTGCGCCACAGGTAATCCTCGTAGTTGCCGGGGAAATATCTCTACCTGGCCGCCGCCTACTTCGAAGACGCGTGTCGCCAGATTGTCGATGAAGTAACGATCATGAGAAACAAAAACAACGGTGCCGGTATATTCCACAAGCGCGTTGAGGAGTACATCTTTGGCGCGCATATCGAGGTGGTTGGTAGGCTCGTCGAGCAGAAGAAAATTTGCCGGATGCAAGAGCAATCGAAGCAGCGCATAGCGGCCGCGTTCGCCGCCCGACAGCACTCCGATCTTCTTGAATACGTCATCTTCGGAGAATAGAAAGCATCCCAGCAGGCTGCGCAGTTCCGTCTCGGTCGATCGTGGCGAGAGTTCGCTCAGGTCGTCCAAAATTCGCGCGTCAGGATCCAGTTCTTTGTACTGGTCCTGCGCAAAATAGTCGGGAAGCACGTTGTGACCCAGGCGAAACCCTCCGGCTGACAGAGGCTCAGTCCCGGCGAGAAGTTTGATCAGCGTAGATTTTCCGGCGCCATTGACCCCCACCAAGGCGATGCGGTCGCCCCGCTCAATCATGAAACTCACGTTGCGAAACACTTCCTTGGCCGTTCCGTTTTTCTGATACGCCTTCGCCACTCCCTCGAACTCCGCCACGATCCGCCCGCTCGCCTTAGGCTGCGGGAAGGAAAAATGGATCGATTTCTCTTCTGGTGGAATCTCGATGCGCTCAATCTTCTCGAGTTCCTTGATGCGGCTCTGAACTTGCTTGGCCTTGGTGGCCTGGTAACGAAAGCGATTGATGAACACTTCCAATTGCTCGATGCGGTCGCGCTGGTTACGGTATGCCGCCTGCAATTGCTCGTTCCGTTGCGTTTTCTGCGAGAGAAACTTGTCGTAGTTGCCGGTGTAAAACCAGAATCGCTTATTCCAGATTTCCGCGATCTTGTCGACGGTGACGTCGAGAAAATAGCGGTCATGCGAAATCAGCACGAACGCGTAGGGATATTCGCTGAGATATTCCTCCAGCCAGTTGCGCGCTTCAAGATCCAGATGGTTCGTCGGCTCGTCGAGCAGCAGCAGGTTGGGCTTTTGCAGCAGCAGTTTGGCCAGTGCGAGGCGCATCTGCCAACCGCCGGAGAACTCGTCGGTCAGCCGTGCCAATCCTCCTTGCCGAAGCCCAGGCCCATCAACACTCGCCCTACTTCGGCTTCGATCGAATACCCATCGCGCGTGCGGAATTCGTGCTCTACCCGCTGGTAGCGGTCGGCCACGTTGGCATACTCGGCGCTGGTGTGATCGATCTCCGCCATGCTGTGCATGAGGGATTCGAGTTCCTGCTCCATGGCACGCAGGTCGTCAAACACGGACATGCATTCGGCGAAGACCGTGCGACCTGATAGCGTCAGCCCATCCTGCGGAAGGTATCCGGCGGAAGTTCCCTTGGCGACAATGAGAGACCCGTAATCGAACGTGTCCATCCCGCCCAGGATTTTCATCAAGGTGGATTTCCCGGTCCCGTTGCCGCCGACCAGAGCCAATGTGGTCGTGGCTGGTGATGAGCCAGTCGACGTTTTCGAAGAGAAGTTTGTGGCCGAAACGTTTTCCGGCGCCAGAAAGCTGGATCATGAGACTGCTTTATCGTCTCACAAAACTAGCGGTGTGCTGAACGTCGTCGCAACTGACGCAGAGGGAAGTAGCCAGCCAATTGTCGAATGGCAGAATTTCGGGCCGAATGTGGATTCTACGGCCAAAATGCAGTGGCGATGGGGTCTTTGGCGGAGCGGCTATTCCGGGGGTTGGGATACGCGCCCCATAGCTCATGATGGAATCGAATTCGTTCCAGCGCCCGATCGATAACCGCCTCGAGCTCGCGGAAATACTTCACTTCACGTCCCTTTGCCAGGCGTCGTTTCGCTTCCTCTGGACCGAGCCATGTTGGCCGGCGGTCTGATTTCGTCCGGACGCCGCATGTGATGAATCTCCATCAGGAACGCCTTCACCACGAATTCCTGCACGCCTTCGGGCTGCCAGAAAACGCCCTTGGAATAGAGATAGAGGTGGAAATGCCGGGCTTCGATCTTTCCCAATGCTCCGGCTTCTTCGGCGGCTTCTCGTTCTGCCGCCTGACTGTGCGAAAGCTTCGATCCGTCGAGCCCTTTGGGAAAGTCCACTTGTTACCCCCGCGGGTGCTGACCAGCAGGAACTCCACTTCGTCTCCTCTGCGTCTGTAGCACACTGCCGCGACTTTCAACGGCAATGATCTTCGCAGTCCGGGCTGAGCCCATGTGAAGCCTCCTGAGAACAGGTTATATGGAAGATATTTCAGTGATGTGAAACTGCAACGAAAAATGTGCACTGAAGAGAGTTACGAAAGAGTTACTCTCTGCGCGACCTCCGTTGAAATACGAAAACCTAGCCATCTGTCAAGATCTCGCGTCATCTCCAGTCGCTCCGCCGAATGTAAATATACGAATTTCGCATGCGGGTTGACATATTCCCATATAGGAATATATATTCTGGTCATGGCCCGAGCCGCAACCACCTCCGACGCGTTCAACGCCGTGGCCGAACCGCGCCGGCGCGAGATTCTCGACTACCTGGCCTCGGGCGAGAGGCCTGTCGGAGATCTCGTGATCAAGCTTGGACTGGAACAGCCTTCGGTCTCAAAACATCTGCGGGTGCTGCGAAACGTGGGTTTGGTCAGAGTGCGGCGGCACGGGAGGCATATGTTGTATCGAACGAACGCAGAGGCGATTCGTCCATTACATGAGTGGACGAAGACGTTCGAGCGGCTGTGGGCGCATCAGTTGTTGCGGATCAAAGAGCGGGCAGAAGAAAAGACCAAGCTGACTGACAACAGTTAGTGCGGGCAATCTTCGGCCGCGTCGACGGGAAACGAAAAATACCAGGAGGAAGTGATGAGCATCAGTCCCACGATTCCAGGAATTGAAAGATTGACGCTGACGGTAAATCAGGAAATCCAGGTGAACGCCTCGCTTGAAGCGACATTCGAGGCATTGCTCGAGCAAATTGGACCCGAAAACGAAACGCCCCAACAACAAGATGCCGATGAAGCTAGAGGCTTGGCCCGGCGGCCGGTGGTATCGCGATCTCGGCGACGGCAACGGCCACTTCTGGGGACACGTGCAGGCGATCAAGCGGCCGATCGCTTGCTCGAAATCACCGGCCCGCTTGTTCATGTCGGACGCTGTGATCTCCAACGTGCAATACCGACTGACGGAATCGAAGGGCGGCACGTTGATCAAGTTTCATCACAAAGCATTTGGCGTGATCCAGGAACAAAATCGCCAAGGCGTGGGCGAGGGTTGGGGCAACATCCACGCCAAGATCAAGGCTCGAGCCGAGCGAAGTTCGAAGTAAGGAAGTGAGGAGGAACTATGTGTCCAGCATGTATAGCGAGTGCGGGATTGGTCGTTGGCGGAGTCGTTTCCAGCGGGGGCGTGACTGCCCTGGTGGTGAAGGTCTTTCGTAAGAAGAAAAGCGAGAAGAACGATTCGAAGGATAAGGAGTAACATTATGTCGACAGCATCGATGGAGAAGTCCGCTGCGAAAGTTGTGTCGCCGTCCGAGTGGCTCGTTGCCCGCAAGCAATTGCTTGCCAAAGAAAAAGAATTTACTCGTCTGCGCGATGAACTGAGCAGGGAGCGGCGGGAAATGCCGATGGAAAAAGTCGAAAAGAAGTACGTTTTCGAGACTGTCGAACGGAAAAGAGACGTTGAGCGATTTGTTTCAGGGCCGCAGCCAGTTGATCGTGTATCACTTTATGTTTGGCCCAGGCTGGCAGGAGGGATGCCCCAGTTGCTCCTTCCTTGCGGATTCGTTTGACGGCATTCGCGGCATCTTGCGCAACGGGACGCCACTCTGGTCGTGGTTTCGCGGGCGACTTTGCCGGAGATCGAGGCCTTCAAGAAGCGTATGGGATGGCAATTCAAGTGGGTGTCGTCATTCGGAACGGACTTTAATGCCGACTTCCACGTCTCTTTCTCCAAGGACGAAATGGAAAGCGGGAAAGCCTATTACAACTACACCAAGGTGGCTTTCCATCCGAAGAGGGTCCTGGGGCGAGCGTCTTTTACACGGCGCGACGGGGAGATCTTTCACTCCTATTCGGCCTACGCGCGTGGGCTCGACATCCTGCTGCCAACCTACAATTGGCTGGATCTCACTCCCAAGGGCCGCGACGAAGAAGGCTTGCCTTGGCCGATGGCCTGGGTTCGCCACCATGATCGATACAGCAACCCGGAGACGATCGATGCGATCAAGGTGCTGGCGCACCCAGTTAAAACCTGCTGCTCGGAGTGAACCGTGTTCGAGTGTGCGGGGGCCACTGTGCTCCCGCTTTGTTGTAGAGATCGGCGCCGCAAACGCAAGGAGACCCAATGATGGGAACGATGAGTGAACCGATGCTGCGCGAATTTCGCGAAGAGGTGGTCACGACCAAACGAGCACTTGAAAGAATTCCGAAAGACAAGCTCACCTGGAAACCGCATCCGAAGTCGATGTCGTTCGGTCAACTCGCATGGCATGTTGCGGTGGTGCCCGGAAACCTCGCGAAAATCACACAGCGGGACATTTCGACGTGGCACAGGCTGCCTTTAACCCCCGCAGCCGAAGAATCTTGATGAGATCCTAGCCGCCTACGAGGACAGCGTGAAAGAAGCGGAGCAGTGTCTGGAAGGTCTGACCGATCAGCGCGCTCGCGAAACCTGGCAGCTCGTGAACAACGACAAAAAGCTGGTGAGCCGGCCGCGTATCGAAATCCTGCGGTCCATCATGCTGAATCACTGGTATCACCATCGCGGACAGCTCTCGGTCTACCTGCGGATGCTCGACGTTCCTGTGCCAGTTACTTATGGTCCGACTGCGGACGAAAGCCCATTCAACTAAGCTTGCAACGGTGCGCTCTGCCCTCGGCACGTAAGACGAGGAGCTCCGCTGCTCGGAACGCGGATCAGCCTAGTTCATGTCGCGCATCGAGCATGCGCCGGGACCGCGTGGATCTCCACACGACCCGCAAGCACTGGCTGGATGGCGCAGAACTCGACGAACCTTTCGCGGAAACAGCGAAAACGGAGAGCTGTGGCTCAAGCTTGGAGGCGTGGCACTTGGGGCATTGCGCCTTCTCTTTCCCGTAAACCAGCGCTTCGAACTCGTGGTGACACTCCTTACAGATGTACTCGTAGATCGGCATAGAATGACTCCCGCGCAAGATTATAAATGCTGCCCAAGGCCAGGCTTTGAATGCTGACCCAATACTTGATGCAGGGCCGGCATCCGCTAGAATCGGTTCGTGGGGAGTTTGCACGCAGATTCTGACAAGAACGGCTCCAAGGTAGATTCGCGGCTTTGGCAGCCGCGCGACCTGTTTCGAGCGCGCCGATGGCTGCGAGGTGGCCACGTGCAGACCATCGCCAGCTTTCTGGCGGGGCGCAAAATTCACCTGCCGCCTCCCGAAGACCGGCGAATCGAGGTTGCTCCGGGAATCCAGGTCCGATGCCTGTGCTATTGGCAGCCCAGTGGCACGTCAGGGCGCCCTGACCATCATTGCGGTTCATGGTCTCGAAGGATCGACGGATTCGCAGTACATGCTTGGCATCGCGCGTAACGGGCTCGCGGCCGGGATGAATGTAATTCTGATGAACCAGCGAAACTGCGGCGGTATGGATCATTGTGCGCCCACCCTTTACAACTCAAGTTTGTCCGGGGACGTGGCCGCGGTTGCTCTTGATTGTGTGACACGCGATGGCGTCTCGCGGTTCGCCCTCGTCGGCTTTTCGATGGGTGGCAATCTCGTGCTGAAGCTGGCTGGCGAGTGGGGAAGTGCAGGACCAGCGGAATTTCGTGCGGTTGCTGCGGTATGCCCTGCCATGGATCTTGCGGCTTCAGCGGATGCTCTTCACGAACCTGCCAATCGTCTCTACGAGTACTACTTCCTCATGCAATTGTTCCGGCGCCTCCGCATCAAGGCAAGATTCTTTCCTCAGAATTTCGATCTCGGGCGCCTTCGCGGCGTTTCGAGCTTGCGGAAGTTCGACGACCGCATCACCGCGTTCTACTGCGGATTTTCTGGAGCCGACGACTACTACGCGCGCGCATCGGCCTCCAACGTAGTCGATCGCATTGCGGTGCCTGCGCTGATTGTTCACGCTGCGAACGATCCGTTCATTCGTATGACGCCTCGAACCCGCGAAGCGATTCTGGCGAATCCGCACATTAACTACATCGAGACCGAGGACGGCGGCCATTGTGCCTTCGTGGGACAGCCCGACGGCAACGGCTACGACGGTAGATGGGCCGAGCGCGAAGTAGTCGATTTTGTGCAGACATTCGGATAGCGCACGATCGTCGCCGCTTTGTCTCTACGCGGGTTGCAAAAGGCTGAACGTGTCTTCACATTCTGCTGCCTCGTGGTTGCAGCCGCACCCTCTACTGGCGAAGGTCGCGGCAAACGATCCTTCATCCATCCGCTCCAGTGGGTCCGTACATACGCGAGCCCAAGCATCGCCAGGAAAATAACTAATAAGCCTGCGGATGCCCCGCCGACGCCCTCGGCCCGCTTTGGCAGGATCGATACCCTGCCATACACGAATTCGATATGGACCCAATAGACGAGAAGAGACGCTTGCCCCAGCAGGATGAGCGGACTGAATCCCCACTCCCCGGCTCCCCATCGGCACCAGACATAGCTCGCGGTCAAAATCACCAACAGCATACCCACCCGCACGATAAAAAATTCCGGACTGGTGTGCCAGTAATCGTAGACCGGATAGATTTGCCAAGATTGGGCATCGAGCCACCGGGACAGTTCGATGAGGGCGAGACCAGCGACGCCCAGGCCAACGAATACTCTTGCTTCGCGCACCCGAGCCCACCTGCTTTGCAAAACGAACCCCGTCGCAAGGCCCGCAAAGGCGAACCCGCTCCATGGAAAGAGAGGGAAAAGTCCGGCTTGGGGTGTTCCGAGATTGTGGAAACCATCCACGTACGTCTCGAGTGGCCATGGCAGCCATACCGGCCTCCACGCTGTCCAAAGCAGAGGGGACAGGCAAGAGATCGCGAGGGCGACTCCCGCAGCAGCAAGAATCAGAGCGGTGCGGTTTGCGAGACGACCCTTCTGTCGTTCCCCGGATACACTCGAATCGATGTTTTGGATCGCCCCCATGGCTGTAGTCCGGTTCACCACCCAGCACATCACACCCATCAGCATCATCGATGCGCCGATTGTGTTCAGAACGTCGACACGCAGCAAGTCGCTGTTAGGAGCCCATCCCCACGCAACGATGTACTCCTGCATCCGGAACAGAAGTCCAAAGCCGAAAATCTCGGCCCCTCTCCAGATCGTGGTGCGAGCGATTTGACCGGCGGAATGTTTCTTCTCGACCAACTTATCGGTGACCAACGCGAACGACATCCCAGCGAGAAACAGGAAAAGAGGAGCAGGGAATGTTCCTCCGAGTTGTGAGTACATGAAAAAGCGTCCTGTGCGGGCGCCGCCTCCGAGC
This sequence comes from uncultured Acidobacteriota bacterium, assembly GCA_963712365.1. Classification (GTDB taxonomy): domain Bacteria; phylum Acidobacteriota; class Terriglobia; order Terriglobales; family Acidobacteriaceae; genus Sulfotelmatobacter. The sequence goes on along the minus strand of CAVQHO010000010.1, from coordinate 562,955 downwards.
CAGGAGTCGTAACAATGGGTTTGGAACATCAGCAAACAGGCGAGCCCGCGCATCCAGTCGATGTATCCCAACCGGCGTTTCGGAATGTTGAGCGCATGCATGAACTGTGCTTGAGACGGGAAGTATACGGTAACACCCGAAAACCAAGGTCATCGCCCCGCTTTTACCCCTTAAGAGGCGGATTTCGTCCCAGAAATAGGGGCTTTCCCACGTTGTTAGTGGATGAACTCCTCACTTAATGAATGCAAGGAACTTGTTAACTTTATGTATTAGATACAACCTGAAACACAACACGTTTGATCGAAGGTAAGATAAAATTGACTATTCCCCCAAAGACAAAATCCAATTTTGCCTATTTTCCGCAGGAGAGCATGGGAGCGTTTATGTTCAAAAGTAGGGCCCTCGTGTGTGTGTCATCAACCATCGTTGCTCTGGCCAGCTTGAGCTTCGGCGCCAATCAAAACCGCATTAATGGTGCGATCACCGGTGCCCCAACCGCGCAACTGACCAGAAGCGTCCACCACATGGCACTCCCAGAGTTCGATCAGGGATCCGCGGATCCTTCCATGCGAATGGGCACGATGACATTGTTGACAACACCGACGCCGGCTCAAAAGCAGGCGCTCCAGAAGTTGCTTGCCGAGCAGCAGGATCGCAAGTCGTCGAATTACCACAAGTGGCTTACGCCCGAACAATACGCCGACCGCTTCGGACTTAGCCAAAGCGACATCAAGCAAATCACTACTTGGCTGACTGCCCATGGGTTCACCAAGGTGCATGCCGCTCGCGGACGCAACTGGGTATCGTTTACCGGATCAGCCGCGCAGGTTCAGGCCGCATTCGCAACCCAGATTCATCGCTACAACGTGAAGGGCGAGCAACACTTCGCGAACGCGACCGCCCCGATGGTTCCGGCAAATCTTGCCGGAGTAGTTGCCGGTATTCGTGGCTTAGATGATTTCCGTCCACGACCGCGTGCGCAGCGTCCGCATCCGCACTGGTTCAGTGCAGCCCTCGGCAACAGCTTCGTCGCGCCTGGCGACGTTGCCACGATTTATGACCTCAATGCCCTTTACACCGCCGGGATCGACGGCACAGGGCAGACGATTGCTGTCATGGGACAGACTGATGTTTACCTGTCTGACCTGAATAATTTTCGATCAGGCTTCGGTCTTGCGCCCTACACGTGCACCGCTGATGCGAATGACATCATCACAGCCTGCGATGACCCTCATTTCAAATACGTTCTCGACGGAACCGACCCCGGTCTGTCGACGAATGGCGACATTGGCGAGGCAGACCTTGACCTGCAGTGGTCCGGCGCAGTCGCTCGTGGAGCGAAAATTATCTACGTAAATTCCACCGACACCTTCACTTCCTATTACTTCGCGATCGATCAGAACATCTCGCCGGTAATCAGCTTGAGCTACGGCTTCTGTGAATTTGCAGATCACCATCTGCTTGCCGACGAGACCGAATTGCAGATGGCGAATGCGCTGGGAATCACGTTCATAAATTCCAGCGGCGACAGTGGAGCTGCAGAGTGCGACTTCTTTGCCACCGTCACCAGCGACAACCTCGCCACCCGCGGCCTGGCGGTGAGTTATCCGGCGAGTAGCCCCGAAGTCACGGGCGTGGGTGGAACCGGAATTCTCCTGGCAGATTGGGACAATCCCACCTTTTGGGGACAGCCAACCACGAATCCGACGGACGGCGGAACTGCCCTCTCATATGTTCCCGAGCAGGTCTGGAATGATGATCTCGAAATAGCGCAGTTCTGTCAGCTTCCGGCAAATACGACCAATAAGTTCTGCACTCAAGGCGGGACGATTGCGGTTCCCGGATGGGTTCCGATTACCACCGAAGCGAATGCGCAAACGGATATCGGACTGTCATCCAGCGGCGGCGGCGCCAGCAATTGCACAACTCTGACGGGATCCCAGTGCACGGGAGGATTTCCGAAACCTACATGGCAAACCGTTACGGTTGCGGGGACGGGAAGCGTTCGGTTATCGCCCGACGTGTCTTTCCTGGGGACGCCGAACTTCCCCGGTTACGTCTTCTGCGCTCCGCTATCTGAGCTTTCAAACACAACCGACACAACCAGCAGTTGCGCGAACGGAATCCAGGACGCAGTTGATAACAATCAGTCGATCATCGGTGGGACCTCCGCATCTGCGCCTGTTTTCGCGGGCGTTGTCGCGCTGTTGAACCAGTACCTCGGCGGTTCATCTTCCCAGGGATTGGGCAACGTCAATCCGATGCTCTATCAGCTGGCCATTTCGAATCCGAACGCCTTCCATCAGGTTACCAGCGGCGATAACAACGTTTCCTGCCAGGTGGGAACTCCCGCTGGTCAAACTGCGGCGCTGCAGTGCCCGGCATCTGGCGTGATTGGATTCAGTGCGGCAAGTACTGATCCAACCGGCTACAACCTTGTTGCTGGTTTAGGGTCGATGGACGTCAACAATTTTGTAACTGCATGGGCGGCGACACGAACTGGCACTACCACCACCCTGATCTCCTCCAGTTCCAGTTCACCTACCGGGGCCTCGGTCACCCTGACTGCTACCGTCTCTAATACGTCGGACCCGCTTACGGTCCCCACAGGAATGGTCACTTTCAGCAACGGCACCACGTCGCTCGGAACCTCGACATTGACGACAGGAACCGCAACGCTCGCTACCAGTGCTCTGCCAGTCGGTACCAACAGCATCACCGCGACGTACAACGGAAGTGGTTCGTTGGGCACTTCCACATCCTCGGCTGTAACCGTGACCGTTACGCAGGGCTTCTCTCTGGCGGCCAAGGCAGCCAGTTATCAGGTTGCTCAAGGTTCGAGCGTAGACGGAGTGGTGACGCTTACCCTCGATCCAAGCTTCAGCGGAACCGTCACCTTCTCGTGCACCGATCCCGCTGGGCTGTCGGTCTGCACTGTGCCTCCTCCAACAAACGTCTCAGGCGATGTTTCGTTCCACATCACGACGGCAACTCCGACTGCCAAACTTGAGCGGCCTGCTGATCGCGCGATGCGGATTTTCTACGCGGCTCTCTTGCCCGGGCTGCTTGGAATTGTGTTCACCGCCAGTTCGCGTAAGCGTTCGAGGCGGGGATTGCAGTTGCTTGGGCTGATTGCGGTTCTCGGACTCTCCACCATCTGGATGTCCTCCTGCGGTGGGGGCAGTTCCGGCAACGGGAATGGCAATCCTGGTACGCCAAAGGGAACATACACTATCAGCGTAACCGGAGCTTCCAATGGAGCTACAGCTTCCACCAGTTTCCAGTTGGTGGTGCAGTAAACTCTGATCGGAAAAGCTTGTCCGAACCAATCAAGAGGCGCTCTTCACCGGAGCGCCTCTGCTTTTTGTGCCGCCAGGCGCATTCTGCCAGTTTTGTTTTTTTCATCTCATCTGCGAAACTGACGACGGACCTCGAGTTGTTCATCACCTTCTATGGGCCGCATCCATGTATTGTCGGAGACTGTTGCGAACCAGATCGCAGCTGGGGAGGTGGTGGAGCGGCCTTCATCCGTCGTTAAGGAAATGCTGGAGAATTCTCTGGATGCAGCCGCAACTCGCATCAAGATCGTCGTCGAGGCCGGCGGGAAGAAACTAATCCAGATCACTGACAACGGATGCGGTATGGTCCGCGATGACGCTATGCTGGCGTTCGAACGTCACGCCACTTCAAAAATCAAGAAGGCCGAGGACCTGCTGAGTGTTGCTACATTGGGATTTCGTGGCGAGGCTTTGCCTTCGATCGCCTCTGTGTCGCGCTTGCGATTGGAAACCCGAGCGCAAGAAGATGAAGCAGGCACCGTAATAGAAATTAATGGGGGAAGGATTGCCCGGGTGGAGGAAGCGGGCCTGCCGGCGGGCACTTCGATCACAGTGCGCGATCTTTTCTTTAACGTTCCCGCCCGCAAGAAATTTCTGAAGGCCGAATCCACGGAGTTGTCCCACATTGCCTCGCTGGTCACGCACTACGCTCTGGCGCATCCTGAAAAACACTTCGAGCTCCACTCCTCAACCAACGCAATGCTTGTCGCGCCGCCCGTTACCGGGCACGCTGAGCGCGTTTATCAGATTTTTGGAAAAGAGACTCTTGACCAGCTAATCCCAGTGGCATCCCGCCAGGCGCTTGAGCGCGTGGGACTTCCGCAGCCGCCGCCATGGAGGCGCAAAGAAGTTGAAGAAGATGAAGTCTCGAAAGATCCCGGCGAGATGCGCATCCACGGCTTCGTCTCCAAACCTGAGATCCAAAAGCTGAACCGCAACTCCATCTTCATATTTGTGAACGGACGACTGATCCGCGATCGCCTGGTCCAGCACGCTCTCACGGAGGCTTATCGGAACATCGTCCCGCCGACGGTTTATCCGGTGGTGCTCCTATTTCTTGAATTGCCGGCCGCTGAGGTGGACGTGAATGTGCACCCATCGAAAACAGAAGTTCGCTTCCGGCAGCAGACCGCGATGCACGACTTTGTCCGCGACACGGTGCGGGCAGCATTAATGAAGGCGCGTCCTGTGCCTCAGTTCGTAGCGGAGATGCGAGCACATGCCACCGCGAGCCAGGCGCTGAGTCCTGGGGCACAGCCGTGGGAGCCATCGACCGCTACGGTCGTTCAGGAGCCAGGTGCAGGCGTGAGTTTTGACCTATGCGCTCCAAGTCTGCCTTCAGTTTCTGCGCGACTTGATTTTGACGGAGGAATCGCGATCCAAGCGAACGCCGCGATCCCTGTTGCCCGTGGTCTGGAATCTGCTCCGTTGATCTTGGATCAAGGAGAACGGATTCCAACCCAAAGTGAGATTCTTCCCGACGACGGTTGCGCTCCAGCGCTGGATGTGGCCGAAGGCGAACCGAGCCTTTCCTCATTGGGAACATTGCGGCCTCTCGGCCAGATCCGAATTCTTTCATCCTGGCAGTCAACGAAGATGGTCTTTGGATCATCGATCAGCACGTTGCTCATGAGCGAGTCTTGTTCGAGCGAGTGCTCAAACAGCGCGCGACCCAGAAAGTGGAGAGCCAGCGGCTGCTCATGCCAATCGCTCTGGAACTATCTCCGGCGCAACAGGCTGTCTTGACGGAGATCTCCGACGAATTGCAGCGCAACGGATTTGAAGTCGAGCCGTTCGGAGCCAGAAGCGTTGCAATCAAAATCGCGCCCGCTGGAATCGAGGCTTCCGCCGTTGAGCGAATGTTGCACGAACTTCTGGACCAGTTCGCACGCGAGGAACAATCGCTGAACCTGGAAAAGGTCCGCACCCGCATTGCCGCGTCGATCGCCTGTCACGCAGCGATCAAGGTGAACATGCAGCTTGAGCAGAACAAAATGGAATGGCTGCTAGCGGAGCTCGCAAAGACCGATCATCCAATGTCGTGTCCACATGGCAGGCCGGTCGTGCTGCGGTATTCTGTCAAGGACATTCAGAAGGCATTTAAGCGAATTTGATTTGACCGCTTTAGCTGACAGCTAGCAACAGTTGGTTGGAGGCAACGACCCGTAGCCAACTGAGGGTTGCGTTGTTTAAAGCTAAAAGCAAAAAGCCGTGTTATGACCGATCTCGAACTTCAACAAATGCGCAAGGAAAGGTGGCGGCTGGATGGCAAACCCATCCAGACCATAGAAGATGCTCGCGCTTTCCTGGAAGACGTCGGATTCTGCCTGATGTATCCCCAGCGTCCCGCTTTGCTGGTCCCGACTTTTATAGGAGCTTATGTGGGCGGCGAAAACCGTTTGCCGGAATGGCGACATGCTTTCAAAGATTCGCGAGCAGCAGCGGCCACCGACCTTATGGTGCGCCTTCTACGCGAACGAAGTGGCTTCGAGGCCAACCTTTTCGAAGAAGAAAACGGATTCCTGATCGCTGCCTCCGTATTTCCTTACTTCTACGCGATGGTCGGAGAGCGCAATCCCAAACTGCCGCCCAAAGCTGGAGCGCGATCCCTTTATTCCCAGTTGGCTTGCGACGCCTATGAAGTGATTCAGCGAGATGGAGCGTTTCCAAGCAGAAATTGCTCGAGAGACTCGGCGGAGGAACCTCCACTCCGGCACTCGACAAGGCCTTGTCCGAATTGTGGTCAAAGCTGCGCATCACGCGGGTCGATTACAAAACAGCCGAAGGATCAGTATGGGACCTGCTTTACCGCTGGGAGCCGGATGCGGTCAAAGAGGGCGTTGGATTATCCGTACCTGAGGCTCTCTCGGCACTAGTATCGAAATATCTGGATTGCGTCATCGCGGTGGAACCGGCGGAACTGGAAATATTCTTCGGAAATTTCATCGCCCGCTCGAAGGTCAAAGACGCCGTTAACGCTTTGCTTGCGGCTCGGGAGCTAAGCTTCGTTCACGTCGGCGGAAAATCAATGGTGCAGATCACTCCGGCCAAAGTCATTCCAGTCCCAGCCCCACGCAGTATTGCCGAAATAGATTCTGCCGATTTTGTGACGAATTTCTCGGAAAGCCTATCGAGGCCGCCTCGCCCCATCTCCCACCGGACTTCTACACGTTGGACATGCGCACACTTTCTGGATCGCCGCGCAACGTGCCGCAGCCCACAACGGCACATTGATACTGCGCAACGAGGATCTGGACCCGCAGCGATGTCGTCCCGAATTTGTGCAGGCGATGTTCGAGGACCTGCGATGGCTGGGAATCCTTGGACCGAAGGACCCGATTGCGGCGGCCCGTTTGGTCCGTACACTCAGAGCCAGCGTCGCGACCGACATCTCAAAGCATGGAATCAGCTGCGCGAGAGTGGCATGATCTATCCGTGTACCTGCTCGCGGAAAGATGTCGCGCAGTCTGCGAGCGCACCCAATGATGCAGACGATGAGCCGCTCTACCCAGGCCATGTCGTCCTCCTAAGACGTCAGTGTAGCCAGCAGGCTGCTCCTGCCGGCGTGAACTGGAGGTTTCGCGTTCCGGATGGCGAAGTCATTCGTTTCACCGATCTCCATCTCGGCGCGCAATCGATGATCGCCGGCACGCGACTTTGGAGATTTCATCGTCTGGCGGCGCGATGATGTCCCGGCTTACCAACTAGCGGTCGTGGTCGACGACACTGCAGATGCAGATTACCGAGGTCGTCCGCGGAGCCGATCTGCTGAAGTCAACCGCTCGACAGATTCTGCTCTTTCGCGCGCTCGGATGCCGCACTTCCTGATTACTATCATTGCGATCTTGCTGCGGGACGAGACCGGAGTCCGCCTCGCGAAACGTCACGACTCGCTCAGCATCCGAACATTACGCGAAAGAGGATGGACGCCGGGGCAGGTTCGCGCCAGCGTCAATTACCAGCGCCGAATAGAAGAAGGCAGAAAGAGGCTGAGGCGAAGCCAGTGCGAGCTTCGCCTCATGCGTTGCGCTTACAGCGAGCGCAGGAAATTCAACAGGTCCTGCTGATCCGACTCCGAGAGCCTCTTGTAGTTTTTTACGACGCCATTCGCTTCCGAGTCAGGATAGCGATTGTCGCGAGAGCTTTCGTGCTGAAGAATCGTCTTGACCAGATTCTTCGTACGGCCGTCATGCAAAAAGAAGAGGCGCTGCCCCAAACCCCAAAGCGGAGCGGTGCGGAATTCATCTCCCTGCGCCTGGCCTTGAACGATGTCATCGGCAAGGTTCGGTCCCATGTGATGCAGCATCAGGTCAGAGTAAAGATTTGCCTGAACATTGCTGAGCGCAGCCACCGAAGATGCCCCGGTTTTGAACGACGGCGTATGGCACAATGCGCATCCGATTTGCTGGAAGACTTTCGCCCCGTGCTGAGTCGATGGACTCGACGGGCCCGGTGTAGGTTGATCCAGAAATCGCATGAACATTGCGAATCGCACGACGTCGCTCGACATCTCGTTGCCCGTCAGGTCGAAGTGAGTGTTGTCTTCGGGAATCCGTTGAACGAGCAACCCGGACGTCTGGTCGCGTTCGTTCGGAAACAATCTCGTTCGTGACGCCCATCTCGACGTTGTAAGCTTCGCCGGCAAAGATTTGCAGCGATTTGTTCTGCGCCTTCCAGCCAAATCGTGTGATCGTGCCGTCGTTGCCGCTGGTGTTTGGAACTGCCGGAAATCCCACCGCCGATGCTGACGTATTCGGCCGTCCGTAGATTCCCATTCTGATGCTTCTGCTCGCTTTGCGAATTAACCTGCGCCAGGATGCGCGGAGTCCGGAATCGATTCGATCAATCCGCCTCCGTATACCGGCGTCGGAATGCGGAAGATGATGTTGTTTTGAGCGATCGCCTGCTGGAAATTGGGCTGTTTGGCGTTGCAGCCGGGAGCATCTCCCCGTCCCGCGATGGTGAAGACGTCATGCACGCCGCCATCGGGATGGCGCAGGTCGGAAGTCAAAGGAAAGCGCACTTCGCGCACGGGGCCATTGGTCGTGATGAACGGCGGTATCTGGTTTGTCGCTCCCTGGTCGATGGCAACCGTAACCTGGGGATTGATGGCGGGACTGCTTCCGCCCACCGCTGGCGCAGCGTGACACTGAGCACAGCTTTCGGCATTGAATCCTGGTCCAAGTCCGAAGCCCGTTCCGGCCACGGTGCCCTTCACGGAATCGATTTCGTTGAAGTCCGCCAGTCCGGCTGTGAAAAATCCTTGCTGATTTGGTGTAAGGCCTGCGATGAATCCGCCGGCGCCTGGAGGTCCGCCGCGTACTCCAGGATCGCGTGCAGCGCGATTGCGTCGCTACTTTGACGGTCGAGCCAGGCAGAACAAGCCGGTGAGAGCGAAGATCGTGAGGCGCGTGCGGTTGGAAATTCTGGAGGCGTGTGGGAGGGCAGGGAGGGACTTTCGCGCGTTCTGGGACATGTTTCTCCTTGGGACAGGTGGCGCAGAGGCTTTGGCCGGCCTCGCGGCGGATTCATGAGCGTCCGTCCTATTGGGAGAACATTCTTGATCTCGGAGTGTGACTATGTCACAGATATCGAAAGTACGGATCTTCACTCACAAGGCTTAAGTCTTATTTTGTACGAATTGGTACAGCGGCAGCATCCGATATTCACGCGCAAGCGACGGGAGATCGGACACTGTCGACAGAAATTTCCTCCTCGATCGGAAATAAAGTGCGACAGGTGTGTGTACAATCTCTAGTTTCGCGATGACTACGACTCCGCAACGCAAACTGATTATCGCCATCGACGGCCCGGCCGGCGCCGGCAAGAGCACGATCTCGTCCCGTCTTGCGCGAAAACTCGGCTACGTGAACCTCGAAAGCGGCGCGATGTACCGTGCCTTGGCGCTGAAAGCGATCGACAAAGACGCTCTCGTTCGACGATGAGGACGCTCTTGTGAAGCTTGCTGAAAGGTCGCGGATCCAGTTGGAGCCGACTCTTGGCGGGAATCGCACCTTGCTCGATGGCAAGGATGTTTCTTCGCGCATCCGCGAACGCGATGTCACTGAAGCGGCTTCGCGGGTGTCAGTGCATCCCAAGGTCCGGGCCTGGATGGTGGAGCATCAACGGCAGATGGGTGCTGGCGGCGGCGTCGTTATGGAAGGTCGTGATATCGGGACGAAAGTCTTTCCTGACGCCGATCTGAAGATCTTTCTCGATGCTGATCCCGTGGTGCGTGAGCAGCGGCGCATGGCGCAACAGAAGATTAAAGGCGACGTGGCGGAGAACGTCGCTGCCGAACTGCGCGAACGCGACCGGCAGGATCGCACCCGCGCGGCATCCCCGTTAGTCGCCGCAGACGATGCCGTCGTGATCAATTCCACTTCGATGAGCGAGGATCAAGTGCTCGCCGCAAGTCGAAGAACTGGTCAACGAAAAGCTGAAGAGCCTAAGTGTTCAAAAAGTAAAAGGTTTCAAAATCTCGAGAGCCCGATGCCCGATCTGAAACTCTGAAACTTGAAACTCCGAAACCTTCCTCTCAGTTCTCTGTCGGTTCGACGTCGCTCTTGGGACTCGGCAGCGACTTTCCTGTTCTTGGCATGTTCGGCGGCTCCGGAGGCTTCGGCGGCAGCGCGCTCGCTTTGCGGATTTCGATGCCCATCGTGCTCGTTATTGATGACGATGTGGGATGAACCGTTTCCTACGCTTCCGGTTGGCTTGCGACTCGTGTTCGTCGTTGTTGACTTTCAACTCCGCGAAGTCAGACTGAATCTCGCCATCGCGTGTGCGCGCATCCAGTCGGAATCCCGCTTTGTCCGGTACGCTTAACTGAACGCCGCCGTTGCGATTGTCGATCTGGACGTTTCCCACGCGACCGCATAATCAATTCGACCGCGCCATTGTCATCCTGCAGCCGCACATCTCCGGACACGTCCTCCAGACGGATATTTTTTGAGCGCGTCGTGAGATGAACCGGGCCTGCGATGTCTTCGGCATGTAGGTCGTCCGAGTCCAGATCCAGCGAGCCGGAGATGCGCGACAACTCCATGTCCGTGCGCGAAGACTTGAAGGTCACAGTTTTCGCGATGCGTTCGAGCTTGATGCTCTCCTGGAATTCGCCGTCGAGCTGAAGCGCTCCCTTAACGTCGGCCACGGATACTTCGTTGAGGTGTCCTTGCACGTGCACGTCACCGCTCACTTGCTCGACCTTCGCCGAGCCCTTTTCCTGATTGATCTTGACGCTGCCGTACGATGTCCTCGACTGAGGTATCGGAGTGCTGTGTGGAGATATCGATGTCCCCATCGCGCCCGACTGACATTCACGTCTCCTCGGCGCGAATTAATCGTCACCGGGGCTTTGCGCGGCAGCGAGATATCGAGATCCACTTCAACAGGATGATCTCCCGCGCCTTCCGCCTTGGCGTCGATTGTGACCAGCCCGCCGATCGCTGTGATGGTCGGCTTTGTCTCGCTCGTTGTACTTGTCGGCATCGTTCTGATTGTTCGGCGCCGACGCGCTTGCGAACCACGACTGCGATCTTGTTGTTATCCGAGGCGTGAATGCTGACCGCGCCGCGCGTGTCGATCACCTTTAAGGCTGGCGCCAGCGGCGAAAATCCTGCTCCAGATTGTCGTTGAAGTTGAAGTTTCGCCGCCGAAGATGTTGGGGAAATCACCGTCGTCGAAGTTGAAGTTGTCGCGCACTCCCGACCAGTTCACGCGCTCGAGCTGCGTCGCGATCAGGCCGAATACGACGATCATCACCACCAGCAAGACGCCTCCGGCGCCGATACCCGAGGAGCGCGTGCCTTCGCGCTGCGCCTGCATGTGCTCGACCAGCTTGATGACGCCCCAGATGATCAGCAGTATCGGCCAGTAGTTCGCGAACAGGTGAGCCAACCTGCCGACCGAGAGAATCCGCATCGTGCCGAGCAGGAAGATGTGCCCACGACGATCAGGACGAACGGTCCGGCAAACGACCGGTGACGCCGTGGCGGCAAGTGGAGCGATCGGAGGCGGAGTCATGACTGGGCTAGACATTTTTCACCTCGCCAGAGGAAGGTTGCTCCGTAGCTCGTACACTGTGCTGGACGGCGTAGTCGGCGGCGCGCTGGTGGCACGCCCGGGCGGTGGCGGCGGAAGTCGGCGGATAGCCAGAGCTCCCGGAGGCAGCGGCCCGACGTGTCCGTCGTACGAAGCGTTGCTCTGCATCAGCTTCACGACGCCGATCACCAACAGGATCGCGGGCCAGGTTCTGCCGAATCCGATATGCGAGACGCTGTCCAGCAGGAACAGCACGCCGAGAGTGACCAGCATGGCCGGGCCCATCAACCTGCGGGTGCGGCAGTGCTCGCACTAGCACAACGGTCGCGTTGGCGCCGATCAGTCCCCAATTCTTGGCGAATAGCCATACGCCGAGGACGATCAGGATCAACGGACCAGAACGGTCGAGTCCGAATCTCGAAAAGCCGGCGGTGTGCAACAGGAACAGCACGCCGAGTCCGATCAGAATGGCGGCACCGGTAGGAATCTTGGCTCCTTCCAATCTTCTCGCCTGCGCCGAACGTCCGCGCCAAACCGAACGGATCGGGAGCGGGCTCGTCCCATCTGGATTGCCTTCGCGCGTGCGCATGGCATCGATGATCTGGTAGACGTAGAAAAATCCCGATACCAATTCCCAGCACATGATCATGTACCAGGGAAGATCGGAACCCACGCCAACGATCAGCAGCAACCATGATCACCAGGTGCGCCAGTCCTTTGGCATACTGGCCGGCGTAAACCGCGCCCACGCCGATCGGAAAGAATCCGGCGAGAATTCCGGCTACGGCGGGATTGGGACCAGCTGGCCGGTCCGGGCGCAACTTTCAGTCCCAGGCCCTGATCCATGAATTGTTGATATCCCGTTTGCTGGCGGAACAAATCCCGGGGCCGCTGGTGCCGTGCCTTCGAGTCGCGCCGCCAGGCACGACTCGCAGTAAATCACTCCGCGGACGTCGCGGGTGCATGGTTGACAAAGTGGCTTGCCGCACGTGCGGCAAAACGCCACCGCAGCAATGTCGCTGTGATTGGCGCAGTTCATACGAACCTCCTGTCAGTGGTCACCGACACTACAGGCAGATCGCGAAAAGATGGACCCCAGAGGAGCGCTGGCCAGAATGAGTTGATTTTCCATCTGGCTGTAATTGCGCTCCTGCTTCTGCTCGGGCTGTTGTGTTGTGTCGTTCTTGCGTTCTTTCTGTTTCGCCGGCAGTGTTTGGCCGGGCTCGGCGGGAGTCAGGTTGCGCTTGATTCCGCGAACGCGCCGCCTGCATCTCATAAACGAGCTCGGACATTGTCGTAATAGCGAACGACCCGAGCCTGCGTGTTGTAGTACGTGTGCCGGATCGCGGACGGCCGCAAGTCGACCTGCACGAATGTCGGCGGGTTTCACGCCGGCGACCGTCAGGCCCACCGACAGCGCGAAGAATGCCATGCCAAACGACATGGCGAAGCGCGGCTGGCGGACCACAGCCCAGATCGGCTCGAGGAACGAAGCTTGTACGCGCTCCAGCCACGAAACGCGCGGCTGGCGGACGGGTACTGTCGTCCGCAGGCGTTGGGTGTCAACGCCCGTCGTGGATGCCAGAATGTTCGTTGACCAGGTTGGCTGGAGGCTCCACCTCCGTGAGATCCTTCAGCCAATTGCGGCCCGCTTCAGCTTCAGCGAGCAGCGGCCCACACGACTGGCAACTGCGGCGTGAGCCTGGAAGCGGTCGAGTGCGTTCCCGCTCAGGACGCCATCGATCGCGTCCGTCAGCAGGGAGTCGAACTCGTTGCACTGCATTCCGTTATCTGGTCTGGTCTGGCATCACATCACCTGCCTATAAGTACGTTGAAGAAGCCTTGCAAGTTCCGCTCGGCCTCTATTTATTCGGGATTTCACGGTACCCTCCGGAACCTTCAAAACCGCTGCGATTTCTTTGTAGTCCATATCTTGTAAGTCCCTTAGAATCACTGCTTCCCGGAGTTCTGGGGAAAGCTTACCCAAGGCCGCATGAACCGTCTCTGATACCTCCCGGCTGCGGACGCGGGCATCCGGCGGCGCAGATTGGTCAGGAATTTGCTCACTGAGCGGCTGGGCGTCCTCGTGGTCCGACGCAGTCGTGTCCATGGAGTCGGTCATCCGGTCCTGTTTCGTCTTGCGGAAATGGTCCACCAGCAGGTTTCGCGTGATGGTCGTCACCCATGTCACGAACGCGCCCTTTGCCGGGGTCGTAGCTGGGCAGCGTGCGGTACATCTTGATGAAGACCTCTTGCGTGAGGTCCTGGGCGTCGTCGCCCGATCCCGCGAAGCGGTAGCAGATGTTGTAGATTCTCCGGTTGTAAGTCTGCACAATTTCCTCCCAGGCGGCGGCATCGCCAGCAATACATCGCCGGACCAGCATCGCAACGACCTGGACGTCTTCCACTTGCGATCTCCCCGGAGATTCCGACTTCCTAATCTGAGACTTGGCCTGGTGAAACGAGACCGCTTCCAAGCCTGCTAGACAGTACGAGGTTTCGGGCTTTAAGTTCGCGGCCCTGCCTGCATATGAGTGAAACAGGGCATTGTAGCAGTCGCAATCGGTCGTACTTCCCACAAAACAGGGCACCATACGCGGTTGAACGAGAGAGCGTTCCGTTTTGATCACCACCATCCTCAGAGTCTTTACGACTTGCGCGGTGTTTTCTCTCTTAACTGAATCACAGTTCGCGACGCAGGTGGGGAGGACGGCGGAGGAGGGATTTCGATCTACCCGAATCACTGTATGAAAAGCTCACCATGAAGTAGCATCTACATTCAAGGAAGCTCGGGTCTTGTGTTGAGCACTCTGAATGAATTTCGCTTGCGTTCGCGGCGGGATGGACGCTTCTTGCGTCTGGAAAGGGTTTGGAGTTCATGAAGAGAAATTTGCCTTGGGGCGTTATCAGATCTAACCGCACGCTGCCTTGGATTGCAGCGACTCTTGTACTCGTGTTCGCCACCGCGTTGCCGCAATTGGCCAGCGCACAGGACTATAACGGGCAGGATAATCAGGATGATCCTCCTGGACGCGTCGCGCGTCTGGGCTTTATGGAAGGCTCCGTTTCCTTCCAGCCCGCGGGAGAATCCGAATGGGTGCAAGCTGTTCCGAATCGTCCCATGACCATCGGCGACAAGCTGTGGGCCGACCGCGATTCGCGCGCAGAAATTGAGCTGGGATCGTCCATCGATCCATCTCGCGCCCAACACCGGCTTCTCCTTTCTTAATCTCGACGATCGCACAGTTCAGACTCGAACTCAGTTCCGGAACGGTCAACATTCGCGTGCGGGATCTCGATCGCGACGACGTTTTCGAAATCGATACCGCTAATCAAGCCTTCACCATTTATCAGCCCGGTCGATATCGTCTCGACGCATCCGAAGACGGAAACTCCACGTACCGTCACTATCCGCGAAGGCGAAGGCGAATCCACCGGAAACGGCCAAGCTACACTCTGCACGCCGGCCAGCGCACAACCTTCACCGGCACCCACTCGCTGAATGCCGAAGTCGAACAACTCGGCGGGCCCGATGACTTCGACAACTGGAGCCAGGGCCGCGAGCGCCGATACGACGACTCGCGTTCCGCCCGCTACTGCTCCCGCCGCGTTGTAGGCTTCGAAGATCTGGATGAATACGGCGACTGGCAGTCTACGCCCTCAATACGGCTACGTCTGGTTTCCGCGCGTGAGGCGGGTTGGGCGCCATATCACGACGGACACTGGGCGTGGATCGATCCTTGGGGATGGACTTGGGTCGACGACGCCCGCTGGGGATACGCTCCCTTCCACTATGGACGATGGTTCAACGCTGGCGGCGCTGGGGATGGATCCCGGGTCCGCGCGAAGAACGTCCTGTCTATGCTCCCGCGCTTGTCGCATTCGTTGGCGGCGGCTTTGCCGTCGGCGCAACGTGGGATGGTTCCCGCTAGGACCGCGCGAAGTCTACGTACCTTCCTATCGGGTGAGCCCGGCATATGTGAACCGCGTGAACGTCACCAACACGACCGTGAACGTCACGAGGTCACGAATGTCTACAACACGACGATCGTCAAAAACAACACGACGATCAACAATGTTACTTACGTGAATCGGAACGTCAGAGGCGCAGTGACCGCGATGCCGCAGCGCGCTTTTGCGAGCGCACAGCCCGTTTCGCGCAATGCGGTAGCCGTTAACGCGCAGCAGTTTTCCAGAACACCTGTTCTTTCGCGAGCCGCAGTTCCTCCGGCGCGCGAGGCCGTGCTTGGTCCACATGCGGCAACCGCGAATCGTGTACCCGCCCCTTCACAGGCGATTGCGACTCGGCAAGTCATCGCGAAAGCTGCTCCTCCACCACCAGCAGCTTCGTTCGCTGCGCGTCAGCAGGTGCTAACGCGAAATCCCGGGCAGCCTGTGAACCGCCAGCAGATGCAACAACTGCGCCCCGCGAGCGCTCCTGCGCCTCGAGTGAGACAAGCGCCTCCGGGAAAGCCCGCGCAACCGACTCCGGCGATGAACCGACCTGGAAATCAGCCCGGAAATCAACCTGGGAACCAGCCCGGAAATCAACCCGGTAATCCGGCAGGAAACGCGCGTCCGGGCGCGACCCCGCCTGCTGCTCAGCCAGCGTCACCGAATCAACCTGGCGGAAACAATCGTCCGCAGCCCAACCGTCCATTCGAGCCTCCGGCGCGAAACGACCGTCCAGCAGCGGCGCAACCGAACAATCAGCCGCAACCCAATCAGCCGGGTCGCCCGCAACCAAATCAGCCAGAGCCAAACCGTCCGCAGCCGAACCAGCCCGAGCCGAATCGACCCGAGCCGAATCGACCCGAGCCGAATCGACCCGAGCCGAATCGACCTCAGCCAAATCAACCTGAACCGAATCGGCCGCAGCCGAATACACCGGCGCAGCCTCCCGCGCGGAACGATCGACCGCCTTCGGCGCAGCCGAATAATCGTCCTGAGCCGCAACCGAATACCCGGCCGGAGTCGAATCAGCCGGCGCCAAACAACCGGCCGGAGATGAATCAGCCGAACAATCGTCACAATCAACCGGAGCCGCGTAACGATCGTCCAGACAATCGCCCCGATCCCAATCAGCCTCGGGCAAACCAGCCCACGCCAAGCCAGCCGCAGCCGAACAATCGGCCCGCGCCTCAGCCGGATATGAATCGTCCGCAGCCGAATCGCCCGGAACCCTCGGGACGAAACGACCGCCCGTCCGAGTCGCAGCCGAATACGCGGCCGCCGGAACAGCCTCGGCAGCAGCAACAACAACCCCAGCCTCAGCGGAATGAACGTCCGCAGGCTGCTCCACAGAACGATCGCCCACAAGCGCGTCCGGATAACCGTCCGCCGCAGCGGGAACAGCAGCGTCCGCAAACGCCCGACGAAAAGAAGCGTCAGGACGAGCAGGACAAGAAAAACAACCGCCCGAACTAGGGTCGAGAACGTGGTCTGTTGGGTAAAGGCGCCCGAGCAATCGGGCGCCTTTGTATTATGCAGCTAGATGGAAATTGAAAGGTTTCGTAGAAGAGCGGCGCCTCAGTGCCACGATGAGTCCCCGGCAATCCGAAAGCCTTCAGGCCCTGGGGATCGACGACCAGCCTTCCAAAAAGTAAGGAGACCGCAGAGCCCCCGCGATATCACAAGCTCCATCTCATGCCTACGAAAACCCTCTGCATGTGATCGCAAGCGCGCACAAAAAAAGTGGCGCACCGAAATGCGCCACTGGAAGGGTTGATAATTCGAGCTTGCGCTATTGCACTAGTTCGAAATATCCCAATGTGTTCTGGTTGCTGTCGACTTCGATACCTATGACGCGTGTGGAGTCGACCATGTAGTAGTCAAAGAGATCCGCGGCTGTGGGCGTTACAACATCGAGCCCTGTAAGGGTGTCGCCCGCTCCCGAGGATACATCTGCAATTGGAGCATCAAAGGTACCGGATACTGCCAAGTCAGGACTTACATCAGTGAATCCGAGCCAGTTGAGATCGGCGAAACCGGAGAAGGCACTGGTGCCATCCGAAGCCACCGGGCCAACCGAGTCGAGTTCGACGCTGCTCGAGAAATCAGCTCCAGTCGCACCGAGCACGTATGTACCTGCGGTGAATGTTCCGCCCGTTGTCTGCAAATAGCCAGGACCTTCCAGAACATCCTGGGCAGAATCCAGAGTAATCGCCATGGCATTCCCGTTGCCGTCGATGTACAGCTGAATGTTGAAGGTGAAGTTGCCGTCCGTGACGCCCGACATTGTGACCCGTCCTAGATTCGTAGCATCTGCTACATAGGTTCCGCCGGTCAGCGTCACGGCTGGCGATTGAGCATTTACCAGATCGTTGTAGCTGATCGTCCCCAGTACGTTTCCACTTGCGTCAGCAGTAAGAATCGCCGCCGCTTGGAAAGGAACGAAGGTGTGAACACCTGTCATTCCCAACGCGTAGCTGCTTCCCGTGATCGTCAAATTGCCGGTTTGAGCGAGAGCGGTGCCTCCGGTCGTTCCCCCTAGCTGGTCCGCACCTTCTACCAGCTGAATGTGACCGCCATCGACGATATAACCGACCAAATTCAGAGCACCGATGGAAGTGTTTGCCGGCGTCAGCGAAATCTGCAGACGTCCGAACGTGTCAGGTGCAGTAATGGAACCCGCACTGATGGCCTGATTCGACGATATGACGCCGCCTGCATTCAAATCGAACACAGTACCGGTCGTGGAGATAGTCGTTCCTGAAATGTTCAGGATGCCGCCAATCGCCGCCTGTGATCCCGCCGTTCCTTGAACTGCGAAGGCGTATCCACCCGCCGGGGTTGCGGCGGCAGCGGTAGTGTCTTGGAGTTCCAGTGTTCCACTGGAGGTCGCAAACAAGTCAAACTCCATGAGTCGTGCCCGCGACGCCGTTACAAGCGAACCATTGAAGGTTTCTATACCCCCGACACCGACTGCAGGATCGGTTTGTGTGCAATCTTGGGCTAGGCACGTAACCAGTGTGATCTGCAGATTCCCGTCAGCGGTAGTGGTAAATCCGCTGCCAGTGGGGTTGATGCTGTCATGCTGTGTCACAACAGTGTTATCGACGAAGTCTTGTTCGCCGACTGTGATTGCTCCTGATGAAACTGTGAATGCGCCTGTAACGAAATAGGCTGAGACGGTGCCCGAGGGGCCGGCAGTCGGAAAGTCTTGTCCGCCAAGTGTGAACACGTAGTTGCCGTCCGCAAGAGCGATTGCCGGTTGCGTAATCGTGATCGATGCGGTTCCAGTCTTGGTTGGGTCAGTGACCGAAGCCGCAGTAATTGTGACAGCGCTTGCCGGAACCGCAGAGGGGGCGGTGTACGTGGTGGGGGCACCGCTGGCGGTGGTGGCGGCACTGAACGATCCGCAGGAACCGCTCGGTGCGCAACTCCACGTGACTCCGCCATTCGCCGAGTCATTGCTCACGGTTGCTGTCAGATCCGCTGTGGTGTTGACATCCATGGTCGCCGGTGCACCAGACACTGAAACCGAAATCGCTGGTGGAGGTGGCGGGGTGGAACTGCTACCCGAGGAACAGCCAACCAGTGCTGCCAACATCAATAGAGCTAGGCTTGCTGCGATCGCCTGAAGATATCTCACTGAGCACCTCCGACCCGCACTGTTTTCGTAGCTCGTTTCGGCGCAATCGAGGATTGCGCTGGTTTCAAAAGAAATCCGTTGTTTGTGCGGATCGTGACGGTCTGACCACCATAAGAAAGCTGGCGGGCCAGCAGGTACTGTCTTCCACGCAAAGTCTGCATCACACCTGTGATTTGGAGCGGAAGTCCCATGTGTAAGGCTTGCTGCATGTCTTTGCTCAGGTATGGACCGACATGAGCTTCCACAGTTCCGTTCGCCCCACTGACTACCAAACGCATGCCTCCGGGAGTGCCCACTGTGCGCTTCGTGATTACCTGGCGCACGGTGCCGTTGACTGTGATTTCATGCGCCGCGTCAAAAGCCACCATTTTGTCCGGTGCTGGGCGGCTTGTCCGGACCGGCTGCGCACTTAGCGGGAGTGCCCAAGCTAACAGCACTCCGGGCAGCAGCCCCGAAAGTGCAAGGGTAAATTTCCTCTTGCAAGTACTTCTCATGGAATCGCTCCTTGGAACGATGAAGATTTTTAGTGGGTTCACGTTTCGGCAATACGAACTGGGAGTAACTTCGCGAGCCGTCTGTTTAGCAGCGGTTTTTCTCGCGGCCGAAGTACGCGAATCCCCCACGCGATTATGATCGTGATAACCGCGGAGTCAATAGGAAAAACGGGCCATCGGGACCTCGATCCCGGATTCCGTGAATATGCCCGCACTCTCGCGCAAGAGCCTAAACGTCCTATTGCCAATAGTTTCCGGCCTTCGTGGCATCGGACAGCACAATGTTACTTTTGTGCTACGACCATAGGCATTCGGCAGCGTAGAGAAGTGTCGATCCCCTCAGAAGCGGTCTGTTTTGCAGGCGGCCCAGCAACTTTTGGCAGGGGTCAGCTTCGTGCGCAATGTGCAACGTGTCGGAACCAGTCTCGAATTATTCGCTGGTGAAGTAGTCGACCGTGACCGGATTCTCAAATAGAGAGTAGTCGCGAGTAACGACCGTGATGCCGCTTTCGGTCACGAAATATCGTTGCCTGTCGGCCTCGGCGTCATATCCGATCGTCGTGCCTTCAGGGATATGCACGTCCCGGTCAAGAATGGCTTTCCGAATCCGGCATCGCCGCCCCACGCTGACGTGCGAAAACAGGATGCAGTCGTCGACTTCCGAATAAGAGTTGATCCTCACGTCAGGAGAAAGCACCGAGTTCCGCACCGTCCCACCGGAGACAATGCAACCGTTCGAGACGATCGAGTCAAGAGCCGTCCCGGTTCGCCCCGATTCCGCGAACACAAATTTCGCCGGCGGATACTGGCGCTGGTGTGTCCGGATCGGCCACTCTTCGTCATACAAATTGAAAATGGGCGAGACCGACACGATATCCATATTGGCTTCGTAGTAGGCCTCGAGCGTGCCCACATCGCGCCAGTAAAGCGCTTCTTTCTTGTTCTCATCGACGAAGTCGTACGCGTACACGCGATAATCGTCGACCATCTTCGGAAGAATGTCTTTTCCAAAGTCGTGGCTCGATTGCGGGTTCTCCGCGTCTTTCAGCAAAACGGGAATGAGTACGTCCGCATTGAAGAGATACACGCCCATTGAGGCGGCGACCTTCTCAGGATTCAGCGGCGATCGCAGCGTGGTCGTCTTCGGCTTTTCCTGGAAGCCATGGATGCGTCCTTCTTTGTCGACGTCGACCACCCCGAACTGAAACGTCTCTTTTAGATCGATCTGAATGGTCGCCAGCGTGATGTCGGCGCCGGAGTCCTCATGCTGCGTCAGCATTTTTCCGTAATCCATCTTGTAGATGTGATCGCCGGAAAGAATCAGCACGCGCTTCGGTTGCTCCGATCCAATCGAATAAATGTTCTGATAAACCGCGTCGGCTGTGCCTTGATACCACTGGTCGCTCACGCGCTTCATCGGCGGCAGCACTTCGACGAACTCGCCCACTTCGCGGCCAAGGATGTTCCATCCTTCGCGGATATGCCGGTTCAGTGACAGAGCCTTGTACTGCGTGAGAATGTAGACCTTACGCAAATCGGAGTTCAGGCAATTGGAAAGCGTGACGTCGATGATGCGATAGATTCCGCCGAAAGTAACGGCAGGCTTCGCGCGGTCACGCGTCAGCGGATAGAGTCGTTCGCCAGCACCACCAGCTAATAAAACCCCTAGAGTGTCTTTCATGGCTGACTCTCAGATTCCGTCCGTCTGAAGGCGACGCAATCTCACATTGCCCGTTTCGCGAAAGAAAACAGTAGATGGTAGCACAGGTGTTTAGGGTTGCCGTTACTCGGTGAACGGGTCGAATAAACTGCACGAAGTAGAACGATTCACAAATCTTAATGACGAGCAGAAACGGCGAGGAAAAGATTTCTGAACGAGCTACGAGCGAAGGGAGTAATCAAGTCGGAACCGGGAAGCGGACGAGACGGAAATGAAATGATGCTGGAGAAAAAACAGCGGACTCTTGCCGGGTTACTTTTCTTTCTTGTCTTTGTCGTCCTCGATTTTAATTCGAAGCGACTTCAAAAACTTGAGGTCCTGATCGTTGATCTTGAACTCTGGATTGGTCGACAGCGTCGAGACCAGAGACGTCTTGTCGGAACTCTTTTCACCCTGCTTGCTCACCCCGATCGTAGCTTCAAGAACCAGGAAGATGTCGTACCCGCCGTCTTTGATGCGCGAGACGACTTCAGAAATCTGCTCGGAATCTGACAACGATTCGTTGATAGCGTCGCCGAGCTCTTTCATGAGTTGTTTGAGTTGTGGATCCACCTGGCCCCCCTGCTAGAAATCAAATTACCACTTTCCTCTTCTATGCGCGAATTGCTTGCACTTCGAGGTATTCCCCTTCGACTGCGGTTGTTCCATCGGTTGCCGTGTTGTGCTCTGCCCACACAGCCTCAAGCTGTTCTGCGAAAGTCTTCTGGCCCAATTCATCCAGCCTGGAGAATGCTATTTTCGTCGGCCCGAAATACCTCCGATAGAAATCAACCATTTCTCGCGGCGGGAACGGATAAGCGAATTTCACATTCTGATGACGAACACTTAATTTCCTTCGTGCCGCTTTCCAATCGCTGCCTCACCACAGACTCGTCTCCCCACAGAACTGGCGGCCGGCACAGGGGGAGGCGGAATCATTTTTGCCGAAATCTGAAAGGACTTTCCAACAAAGCCGCCTGGAGTCCAGTTCGCCATGGCGATCAGCCCGTCCGGCCTGCACACGCGAAGCAGTTCGGCCGCAACTTTTTCGGGACGAGGTCCAAACATCGCGCCAAACATGCTGAGCACGACATCAAAGCTGGCGTCCGGAAAAGGCAGATCCTCGGCGTCGCCCTCTTCGAAGCGAATCTTGAGATCCTCTGTTGCCGCACGCTTTCTTGCCTGCTCCAAAAATTGGTGGCGATGTCCACCCCGGTGACCTGCGCGCCAACCCTCGCCGCGGGAATCGCCGTGTTTCCAGTTCCGCACGCTACATCGAGCAACTTCGCGCCCGGACGTATCCCGAGTCGGTTCACGAAGTTTTCCGCTTCATCTGCGGTAAAATTGGCGATCTGGCCAAAATCGCCGGCCATCCACGTGGCTTTCATGCGGGATTTCAACTTCAGCGAAATCGGAGACGGAATTCATGCATATCTTGTTTGTTTAGATGCCCCAAGCCGCCGAACGGTTCGTTTGCCTCCCCAAGTGGCGCCATTGCAGCGCCACACGCTGCTAAAATCGTCCCGTGAAGGTTTCGACTTGGCGAAAAATGGGAGTGGTAGCCCGGGTCGCCGGCAAACAGGCGGGCAAGAGCCGCACCGTAAACGCTGTTTGGGCTGCTACGAGGGCAACAGCGCGTTCTTTCGGTCGTGTGATACATCAGTTGTGGCTGGAAGTCACTGGAGTCGTTTTTTTGATGCTTGCGCTCAGTTTTGGCAGCGCCACCGTTAAGGAATTCGCAAAGTATCAGTCCGGCCCATTCGGACTCGGTCGGCTTGCAGCCACCACATTCTTCACCGTAATGTTTGCCTGGTTCGGACTAAGTTCGTTCTGGCGAGTGCGTAGAAAAAGCCAGCAGCAATAGGACAACACACAACCCGGCAGATTCACTTCCTGACTTTCCGATAGCGATCTCCAATGGCACAAAGGCCGAGCTTCCACTTCGAACCGTCCTGAGATCGAAACCTCCTCTCATATTCCCGTCAAGCCTCTCTACACGCCGGCCGATCTCAAGGGCACCGATTATGAATCCGAAATCGGCTATCCCGGCGAATATCCATTTACGCGCGGCGTGCAAGCCACGATGTATCGCGGTCGCTTTGGACGATGCGCCAGTACGCCGGCATGGGAGACGCGGAGGAGTCCAATAAGCGCTACAAATATCTACTGGCGAACGGTACGACCGGACTGTCGGTAGCATTCGATCTGCCCACACAGATCGGCATGGATTCCGATCACTCTCTCGCCGCCGGAGAAGTGGGCAAAGTCGGAGTCGCCATCGATTCGCTCGAAGACATGGAGACGGCTCTTCGACGGCATCGAGCTCACGAAGATTTCGACCTCGATGACCATCAACTCGACGGCGTCCATTCTGCTCGCGTTGTATGTCGCGGTCGCGAAGCGTCAGGGTGCCGACATCCGCAAACTTTCCGGTACGGTGCAGAACGATGTTTTGAAGGAATACATTGCGCGTGGCACGTACATCTATCCGCCACATCACGCGATGCGCATCATTACTGACATGTTTGCCTGGGCCAATGAGAGCGTTCCTGAATGGAATACGATTTCCATCTCCGGCTATCACATGCGCGAAGCCGGATCGACCGCCGTGCAGGAAGTTGCTTTCACCCTGGGCAATGGCATGGCATATGTTGAAGCGGCAATCAAAGCCGGATTAGATGTCGATAAGTTCGCTCCTCGGCTTTCCTTTTTCTTCAACGCGCATAACAACTTCTTGGAAGAAGTCGCCAAATTCCGTGCTGCGCGGCGCATGTGGGCCCGCATCATGCGAGAACACTTCAAAGCAAAAAACCCTCGTTCGTGGATGTTGCGCTTTCACACGCAAACTGCAGGATCGACCCTGACCGCGCAGCAGCCCGAGAACAATATCGTTCGTACCGCCGATTCAAGCCATGGCCGCCGTCATGGGCGGCACGCAATCACTACATACGAACTCTTACGATGAGGCTTTGGCGCTCCCCACCGAGCAGGCGGCTCGCATCGCGCTACGCACCCAGCAAGTCATCGCGTATGAATCCGGCGCTCCTCAGACAATCGATCCCTTCGCTGGATCCTATTACGTTGAGGCATTAACCAATGAAATTGAAAATCGCGCTGCTGAGTATCTGGGAAAAATCGAAGTCCTCGGCGGAATGTTGAAAGCGGTCGAGCGCGGGTTTGTACAGCAGGAGATTCAAAACGCCGCTTACGAATACCAGCAGCAGGTCGACAGTCAGGAAGCGGTCGTTGTCGGGGTGAACCGATTCGAAGTCGTGGAAGAGAAGCCGGTCGCGATTCAGAGAATCGACCCCGCACTCGAGCCGAAGCAGGTAGAACGGGTGCGAGCGCTCCGCGCAAGCCGTGATGCGGATCGATGTAAGACGGCAATATCGGAGGTTGAAGCCGCTGCAAAGTCGGGCGCCAATCTTATGCCGCGTATTTTGACGGCCGTCGAGGCCTGCGCTACGGTCGGAGAGATCTCAGACGCCATGCGCCGCGTGTTCGGAGAATACAAAGAAGCCGTGGTCATCTAGGGCGGTAATCCAGAAAAACCGGCTGGGAACTGGCTTCTACGCCGGTTGGGCTTGCATATCAGCCACGGCGGCGTCGAGATGCTTCAGCGTTTCTTCCACGGTAAGCGAATACATTTCACGTCCAATGCCTTCGCCGGCCTCCAGCGCAGACTTCAAGTAATGACCTGCAATCTCGACGGCGAGCGAATCAGTGATTTGAGTGCCCGTTCTCTTCTTATATTCCACCCATGCCGGATGCGGCAGCACAACCCAAACTTTTCGGCCGTCCACCAGAAACTTCAAGTCCACGGCGTCCGCATGGCGCGTGGCGATGGCAACGATCATCGCTTGATACACGCAGTGCACTTGCTTCTTGGTCCAACGATCAATAGCAACGAAGTCCTGAAACATATTCAAAACTATAGCGGACCGTCCCGCGTCTGAGCAAACCTGGGCTCAGGCAAATGGATCGGACACTGTTTGCCCGCTGCTTTTGCTGTTGCTCTTAACTGTGCAAATCAAAAAGCGGGATGCGACGAGCAGTCCGATACGCTGTCGCGACTTCGCTTCAAGTAACATAGATCTGTGCCAACCAAGGTCCCGGCCAAAACCAAAGTCCAGATACTCCACGCTGCGCATTTGAGTGCGCTGCCGTGGCTGATCCATGGGTTTTCAACACGAACTGGTGGATCTTCCCGCGCTTACAGGAAAGGGGACCTCAATCTCGGTTTCACGAAAGACGATTTCCGGGCCGCGGTCGAGCGCAACCGAGCGACTTTCCTGCAAGAACTAGGAGCGGTCACACGCAAACGCCGCGGAGGGCGAACTACCCAAGCTTTCTGGCCATTGGTCACGCTTCGCCAGGTTCATTCCGACATCATACGATGTGTCGATGAGGTCCCCGCAGAACCGCTCTCCGGAGACGGACTCATCACCGCAACTCCCGGAATATTACTTGCGATCCAGACAGCAGACTGCCTTCCGGTAATTGTGGTCGACCCAAAACGCCGCGCTGTGGGGGTATTTCACGCCGGATGGCGCGGCACCGTACAGCGCATTGTCGAAAAAGGCGTAGGTGAAATGCATCGCTGTTTCGGGAGCAGGCCGGGTGACCTGCAAGCAGCCATTGGGCCAGGAGTTCACAATTGCTGTTACGCCGTAGGCGAAGAGGTTCGCACCGAGTTTGAATCGCAATTCGATTACGGAGCGAGCCTGTTTCACGAAGTAAAAGATTCCGATCCTGTGCGCGAAAAGTATCCGCTGCTCTTTCTCACGGCCCGCGCTCCTGGGCATAGCGAACTTCCGAAAACGATCTTTCTCGATCTCGTTGAAGCCAACCGCCGCCAGTTACTGAATGCAGGCCTGCACAAGAAAAATGTTGGCTCTTCACCGCTCTGCACAAATTGCAATCTGCAACAGCTGTTTTCTTACCGCGCTGAAAAAGGTAAGACGGGCAGGCTCATGGGAGTGGCCGGAATTCGGGACGCTGCTTGCAAGTAGTGCTAAAAAATACGCGGCCTTGGAGCAGCAATGACAAGTCTGAAGAGCCCGGCGCACATTGAAATCATCCCGGCCTCCCTTGAACAACAGCCAATCCTCGCGAACCTGTTTCAGTTATATGCGCACGACTTTAGCGAGTTCCACGCGGTGGAACTCGGACCGGACGGAAGATTTACTTACATCGACCTTCCTCTGTACTGGTGCGAGCCTCATCGTCGTCCGTTCCTCATCACGGCGGACGGACAGTTGGCAGGATTTATCCTGCTCAAGCGAGGGTCGGCTGTCTCAGCGGACAAAAATCTCTGGGACGTTGTTGAATTCTTCATCGTCCGTGGGATGCGAAGACGAGGCATCGGAACGCAAATCGCTCACAAAGTATGGAAACAGTTCCCAGGACCATGGGAAGTTCGGGTGCTCGAAAAGAATGCAGCGGCGAGCAAATTCTGGGAGCAAGCAATCAAGAAATTTACAGGAGAGAAGGTTCATCCCCGTTCATTCGAAAAAGATGGAGACACTTGGCATCTCTTTGCGTTCGATTCCAAGGTCGCTGCGCAACAGCTAATCCATCACGGCGCTCCCTTGCGATAGCATTAGTGCCTCGCGTAAATGATTCGAGAACATCGTTGAAAAACAAACTCACACTCGCTATACCAATTTTTCTTTCGATGTCTGTTTCTTTGGTGTCCGCGCAGGTTTCATCCGATCAAATCGAGGCCATCTTCGCGTCGCTGAAATCAGCTAACGCTCCGGGCGCTGCCGTGCTCGTCGTGCGAAACGGACAACCCGTATTTACCCAGCGGATACGGTGTCACCGATCTCCGAACTCTGCATCCCATCGACTCAAGGACAAATTTCCGTCTTGCATCGTTCACCAAGCAATTCACAGCGACCTGCATCATGTTGCTCGTGCGCGATGGAAAATTGCGCTACGACGACCATCTCACCGATATTTTTCCCGAGTTCCCCGCATACGGGAAGCCCATCACGATTCGCAATCTGCTCAATCACACCTCCGGATTGCCCGACTACGAAGACATCCTGATGAAGCAATTTCCTAACATGCCTGACGACAAGATTCCGCAAATCCTAGATGCCGGTGTTTTGAAGTTGCTTGAGCAACAGACCAGCCCAACGTTTCCCGCGGGCTCGAAATGGTCGTACAGCAATTCGGGATATGCAACGCTCGCAATGATCGTCGAAAAGATTTCGGGCAAGCCCTTCGGCCAGTTCTTGCATGACCGGATCTTCGCACCTCTCAAAATGGACAACACGCTGGCTTATGAGAAAGGCAAGAAGTGAAGTTCCGTATCGAGCCTATGGTCATTCACACGAGAACGGCACTTGGCGCGAAACCGATCAAAGTCCGACTTCAGCTGTACTTGGCGACGGTGGCATCTACTCTTCGATCAATGATCTCGCGAAGTGGGACGAAGCCCTCCGAAACCACACGCTGCTAAGCCCTGTCCAAATGGGGCCGGCCCTTACTCCGGTGAAGCCCACGGACATCTCATCGGAAGAGGCAAACAATGTAAGTTACGGCTTCGGATGGTTCCTCAATCCGTACAAGGGCCACAAGCGCATGTGGCATGACGGGGAAACGGTCGGCTTCCGCACTACCATTCAGCGCTTTCCAGACGATGGCCTGACTATCATCATTCTTTCTAATCGTGCCGACGCCGATCCCGAAGCAATGGCCCTAAAAGTCGCCGACCTGTACCTAAACACGAAGCCGTAACGCAATGAGTTTTTGTCTCGGCGCGGGAACAGCGCCCAGGCGGTCCGACGCACGAGGGCGCGTCATCGATCCCGGTACCTGACGGCAAAAAGAAAAGACGCTGCAAGCAGCGTCTCTGAGAAAAAAGTGGTCTGAACTTAGGTCGTCGGAGGAACAGGCGTCGCGGGCGCGGCCGGGGGAGCCGGCGCAGCATTAGCAGCGTCATTCACCAGGTCCTTCAACTCCTTGCTGGGCTTGAAGAAAGGGATCTTCTTCGCCGGCACTTCGACCCGCTCTCCAGTCTTTGGGTTCCGTCCTACGCGGGGCTTGCGCTGTCTCGTTCGGAAACTGCCAAATCCACGGATTTCGATCTTGTCCCCAGCTCGCAGGGACCGCACCACGCTGTCAAAGATCGTTTCCACAATGACTTCACTGTCTTTCCGCGTAAGCTCCGCCAAACGCGAGACTTCATCGATTAGGTCGGCTTTGGTCATAACGCCCCTCTCCACCCAAGTTCAACAATCGAACGAAAATCTGTTGGTCTTTGGTCGGACCCGATATATTAGCCCGTCAAAGTCCGATGCTCCATAGCAGCACCCATAACTCTCTCAAATTTCAGGGGTTGGATGCAAGTTATGGTTTTGGGACGGCTGCCAGAAGTCGGTAGTCACTTCCACAGGTAATAGAAACCGACCTCCTGCTCCATGCAGTTTTTCACGTGTCGGAATGTACTGCGACACGTCGCCCATCAGCAGGTCCATCAGGGTCCGACGATCCTTTTCCGGACGCACCAACGTCGGTTCGCCCTTGATATTCACCATCTTGGCGGTCTCAGCGACCGCGGTCTGAAAATCACCGACTTCATCGATCAGCTTCATCGACAGCGCCTGTTGTCCTGTCCAGACTTTCCCATTCGCAATCGATTTTACGTCGTCATACTTCAGCCCGCGCCCGTCTGCCACCGCCTTGATGAATTGCCCGAACATGTTGTCGATCAGCGACTGCATGTAAGCTTGCTCTGCCGGAGTCAGATCGCGAGTCGGATTACCGGTATCTTTGAACTCTCCAGTCTTGATCACCACGTCCTTCAGTTTGGCCCACTTCAAGAGGTCGCCATAATTCACCCATTGCGCGATGACCCCGATCGATCCCACGATGCTTCCTTCGTCCGCATAAATCTTGTCGGAGGCCGCCGCCACATAAAACGCCCCGCTCGCGCCCACAGTCTCGATGGAAACAACGATTTTCTTTTTCTTCTCGTTACGTACCCGCTTCACCTCACGATAGATCTCTTCCGAAGCGGCCACCCCGCCTCCCGGCGAGTTCACGTGCAGAATGATTGCTTTGATCGACGAATCTTCGCCGAACTTCTTGAGTTCGTCCACGACCGGTTGCGGAGAAAGAATCACGCCCTCGAGATCGACTACTCCGATCCGGTCACCAAATCCCCCCAATCCCGACTGGCTGCCACTCGCATGCAGCGTCACGTAAACCAGCGTGAAGACCGCCAGCACGAAGAGGAAAAACGCTCCTCCTCCGATCAAGATCCATAGAAGCGTGCGCGAACGTCCTTCAGACATGTGGAAAGTTTAGCACTTAGCACAGCCTGTGTAGCGACGGGCCAAATCGTTCGTCGGCAAAGGTAAAACCGAGCGGTTTGTCTAACCAGATTGAGGTGATGATCACTAAGGCGCGATTACTCGCAGGACGCCGCGTTCATTCGAAATCTCAACCGGAGTTCGGCAGACGTATTCCCCGTCAGCATAAACATCTAGAGGCTGTTCGGTTTCGATGCGGCACCGCGCTGATTCAAAATACTGTACCTCGCGAATGTCGAGGTGCCGTCCTGCATAGACTGTAGGGAACATGCAGAAAAGCTTGAACGGATCGATTCCGCCCAACACGCAAACGTCGAGGAGACCATCGTCCGGCCTCGCCTTCGGCGCGATTTTCATCCCGCCACCATAAAGAGGAGTGTTGGCAAAAGCAGCAAGCAGAGTCGGCTGATTGCTGCGAGTCTCCCACGGTTCCCCCGCCGCCGCACCTTCTGTGGGCGTGATGATATTCATCGTGATTGGCGCGAAGGTGAAGATCGCAGGAGCCAAGCTGAGAACGTAGCCGCCATTTCCACGAAGCCATCGCGGCAGTCGGTTTGCCCGGCGCGCGACCTCTCCATCAAGCCCAATACCGGCGACGCTGCAAAAGTATCGTGCGCTCTCGACTTTTGATACCCCATCCAAACTTCCGAGGGGAGTGACAACACCCAGATCGATTTCACGGACATTTCCGCCGTTCCCGCAGAACCGTCGCCACGCAGTGAGTGCAGCCCGAACGCTTCTCAGCTCAGCGCGCGGGCGAAATCATTTCCGCTGCCCGTTGGTACGATCAGGACTGGCAATCCGAGCAAAACCAGTGGGCCCAGATGCCGGTGAATGGTTCCATCCCCACCGAATAGCAGGACGATGTCCGCGTCACCGTGTGAGTTAGGCAGGCCGACGCGCCACTCGATATCGTGAACAGTCTGAAATGGCTTGAGATCTTTCTCCGAACATCCCAACCCGAGAATAGCCGCAGCCCGCATACGCGCCGATGAGGTTAACAGAGTCGGTTCCCGCGTCTTCACTGGCCCGGCAGCCGAGGACGGCTGTTCCCACAAAACTATGTGCGGCCGGCTTTTACTTTTTTGATTTTCCTGCCTACTTGCACCGTAACCGGCCGCGTCAAGTCAACCACCAAAGTCGGCTCGTTGCGCAACTCCCCATTCACCTTGACGGCTTTCTGCTTCAGCTTCCTGACTGCGTCGCTGCCCGACTCCGCCATCCCAATGCGGACCAGC
Organism: uncultured Acidobacteriota bacterium; assembly: GCA_963712365.1. GTDB lineage: Bacteria > Acidobacteriota > Terriglobia > Terriglobales > Acidobacteriaceae > Sulfotelmatobacter. The sequence goes on along the minus strand of CAVQHO010000010.1, from coordinate 532,225 downwards.
AGTCTGTCGATGCGCAGGCTACCCTCTGCGACTTCAATAAGCACTTCTTCCACGTCATCGGGCGTCACACCCTTCTGGAACTGCTTAGCCCAGTCTTCCCCAGCCTTCGCGGCTGCCTCCGCTGAATGAAAGTCAGACACAATTCGGCGCGCCAGATCCTTTTTCGCCTGCATCGGATGAGTGCCGGTCTTCATCTTCGCGATTTCGGCGACTTGCACGTCGGTGAGCAGTTCGTAGTAGCGCCACATCATTTCGTCGGAAATGCTCATCACTTTGCCGTACATCTCGAGCGGCGGTTCGTGAATGCCGATCGCGTTTCCCAGCGATTTCGACATCTTCTGCACGCCATCAAGGCCTTCGAGAATCGGCGTGGTCAGTACCACCTGCGATTCCTGCCCGTACGATCTCTGCAGTTCGCGGCCTACCAGCAGATTGAATTTCTGGTCTGTGCCTCCGAGTTCTACATCCGCTTCTAGGGCAACCGAGTCGTATCCCTGGACCAGCGGGTACAGCAACTCGTGAACGGAAATCGGTTTCTCTTCCTGAAAGCGCTTATGGAAGTCCTCGCGCTCGAGCAGTTGCGACACTGTGTACTTTGCCGTGAGCCGCACGAACTCATCGGACGTCAGCGGTCCCATCCATCGCCGGTTGAAGTCGATGACCGTCTTCTGCGGATCGAGAATCTTGAAAACTTGCGCCTTATAAGTCTCGGCATTACGTTCGATTTGTTCGAGCGACAGCGGCGGCCGCGTCACCGAACGTCCCGTCGGATCCCCGATCATGCCGGTGAAATCGCCAATCAGAAAAATCGCCGTGTGCCCCAGATCTTGGAAGTGCTTCAGTTTGCGCAACACGACCGTGTGTCCCAGGTGCAGGTCCGGAGCCGTCGGGTCCATGCCCAGCTTTACGCGGAGCGGTTTCCCCGTCTTGATTGATTTCTCGAGCTTGGCCCTCAAATCAGATTCGCGGATAATCTCCGCAGAGCCCTTCTTGAGATAAGTCAGCTGTTCGTCTACAGGAGCGAAGGTTGGCATGAGAAAGGACATTATAAGGAAACCGTCGTGAAAGAATGATTTTTGCCATCTTGAACGACTCTGTACATCCTGAGCGCAGCGAAGGCTCTATGCATTCAGCCGGCACCCGTAACACGCAAATGCCCGAAAGAAATGACGATGCAACGATGAACCTCCGCATCAGAACGGCAGTCTCCGCCGACGTTCCTCGTTTGCGCGAAATCATCGAAGCCTCGGTCCGCGGACTTCAGTCCGGCGATTATTCGCAACCGCAGATCGAAGGTGCTCTGAAAAGCGTATACGGGGTCGACACCCAACTCATCGAGGATGGAACTTACTTTGCGGTGGAAGCGCTTGCCGCAACGAGTCCGCAGCCCGCAATTGTCGCTTGTGGTGGATGGAGCAAGCGCAAGACGCTCTACGGGGGCGACCAATTCGCGGGCAGGGAAGACTCGCTCCTCGATCCCGCCCACGATGCCGCCAAAATTCGTGCATTCTTCGTTCATCCAAACTGGGCCCGCCGCGGAATCGGCACCTTGATCCTCGACGCCTGCGAGAATGCGGCGATCGCTGCAGGTTTCACCCGCCTCGAGATGGGAGCAACATTAAGCGGCGTTGCCTTCTACCGTGCCAAAGGCTATGTGGAGATCGAGAAGCAAGCCGTGAATCTTGGCGAAGGTGAGGTCTTGCCGATCATCAGGATGGGAAAGAAACTGCAGACACAACGATGAGATATATGCGGACGCGTATTACTTTTGCCTGAACCGCCGTCCAACGATGTCGTACTTGTTCCCCAGCACGATCTTGATCGCTTCGGTATATGCGATGTGCTCTTGATCGAGGATGCGAGCCGCCAGCGCATGCTCGTCGTCGCACTCAAGTACCGGCACAGTTTTCTGGACAATGATCGCCCCGTGATCCAGTTCCTCGTCGACGAAGTGCACCGTGCATCCCGATACCTTCACGCCGTAGGCGAATGCCTGCTGCTGCGCCTCCAGTCCGGGAAATGATGGCAACAGCGACGGATGAATATTCAGAATGCGCTGCGGAAACTGCTGCACAAACCACGGCGACAGCAGCCGCATATATCCAGCAAGGCAAATTAGTTCGACGCCATTCTGCTGCAACGCCGCCACCACTTCGCGATCGTGTTCTTCACGCGGCTTGCCTTTGGAGGGCAAGACCAACGTGTTCAACCCGCGCTCCCGAGCTGCCGCAATGCCTCCAGCATCCGCCTTGTTAGAGATTACGACCGCAATCCTGGCGTCGGGAATGCGGCCGGCGTCAATGCTCTCGGCAATTGCAATAAAGTTCGAACCGCGTCCAGAAAGAAGAATGCCGAGAGAGTGCATAAGAGCTTTCGCGGATAAATGATAATCCACCGCACACATCAACAACCCATCCAAAGCCGATGCGGCGGGCGGGACGCCTCACAGTCTATGCACGATATCATCTGAGCGGAAAGCCGTACGAGAGCTGATAGCCATGATGCAGGAGAGAGGAACACTACTTGTGCCTTCAGAGCACAGGTTTTTGTGATGGCACCAGCGCGCCCAGCAGGAAAAACTAGCTATAGGTGACCTTGCGCTCGCCCTTGGTAATGCGTCCGATCGTGTAGGATTTTTCGCCGACGCGCTCCAGAACGGATTGCGCTTTCTTGAATTTTGCCGAAGGCACTACCAGCAGCATTCCCATGCCCATGTTGAAGGTGCGTAGCATCTCGTCTTGCGGAACGTTGCCCAGTTGCTGCAAGTGTTCAAAGATCGGAAGCACGGGCCAGGAGCCAAGTTCGATCGCAGCAGCCGTTCCGCGGGGAAGGACCCGCGGCAAATTCTCTGTGATGCCGCCGCCGGTGATGTGCGCCAATGCCGACACGCATTGCGCATCGATCAACTTCCGCAGTGCCGGCCAGTAGCTCTTGTGCGTACGCATCAATTCGTTTCCAACTTTGTTCTTTACTTCGTTGACGTAAGTCTCCGGCGAATAGTGCGCGACCTCGAACAGCAGCTTGCGCGCCAACGAATATCCATTGGTGTGCAGTCCATTTGAAGGCAGCCCCAGAATGATGTCGCCGATTTGGACATCCTTGCCGGTAACGATCTTTTCCCGATCAACGACACCTACGATGAATCCAGCCAGGTCATATTCGCCATCGGCGTAAAAGCCCGGCATCTCGGCGGTCTCGCCGCCAATCAACGCGCAGCCGTTGTGCTTGCAAGCGTCAGCGATTCCCTCAACGACCTTTTCCGCGATAGACGGATCAAGCTTTCCGGCCGCGAGATAGTCCATGAAGAACAACGGCGCGGCGCCCTGCACAGCAATGTCGTTCACGCAATGATTGACGAGGTCAGCCCCCACGGTGGAATGCAGATCCATCTCAAATGCGACTTTCAGTTTGGTCCCGACGCCATCTACGCTGGATACGAGAATCGGATCCGCATACTTTGTCTTGTCGATGGCAAAGAGCCCGCCGAATCCGCCAATCTCGCTGAGCACGCCGCGCGTAAATGTTTTGTGAGCGAGGTACTTGATCCGCTGCTTGGTGCGGTTCGCGCGGTTGATGTCTACTCCTGCATCGGCGTAGGTGATCGGCGTCGGACTTTGAGCGGGAGTCTTAGGCACAACTTCTTCCGTAGGTCGCTTATTCTTTGCGTGGGGGTTGATGCCGGGTGCCGAAGCAGCAATCCAAGGCCGCTCATTGTAGCACGTCTCAACCGCGACTCTTTTTGCGGGCGCTGTGACAATTTTCGGCAGGAACGTGCGGACACACTACAACGGCTTCCGCGGACGCGCACGCCCGTTCGCTACTGACGCCTTGGACTAATGAGCGATGAAGTCCGAGAAGAAGTAGGCGAAAACTCCGAACAACGCGAGACCTGAGATGCCATAGGCCGTCAACACCCAGGCTCCACGGCCTTCATGAGGATGTTTCGTAGCGGTAGGAGTGGACTGCTCTGTGGATGAGACGACAGGGGCCCGATCTTCCATGAAATCCTCCGAACGGAAAGATCGTGGCGCAAGTACATTATGCGTCACGCCTGTGTCGCATCGTAGCGAGACAGGACTATCTGCCCGCGATTCTACCTCCAGCCTGGCCGTGTGAAGAAGTCAAATTGTGATTGCAATCACTTTTCTCTATAGTTAAAACATTTAAACCAAGTTAATTCAAGGAAGCCCGATAAGCATGCTCGAACGATGAGCCAGCTTCTCCGTTTCCATCTACATCGCCTCAGGTTCCTGGCCCCGACGTTACGTTTGACCGTTTCGTGCCCGTGGGATAATAAGCAGACTATTACTCACTATGCGCCGTCTCTTCCTTCTAATTCTCAGTTTTTCCATCCTGGCGTCGAGCGCGTTCGCGCAGCAGCAGCCTGCCCCGGTGCCTCCAAATGCCTCCGTCCCCGCCAAGGCTTCGGCGGATGCCATCAATCCGTCAAAGCCCGTTAAGGATCACGATTACGTTCAGGAGTCCTTCGTCATCGAGCAGATGCATTCCCACTATCGCTTCGAGGCGGACGGCACCGGACGCAAAGAAACAACGGCCAGAATTCGCATTCAAAGTGAAGCCGGAGTTCAACAGTGGGGACAGTTGCAGGAAGGTTACAACTCCGCCAACGAGAAAGTTGAAATCCCGTACGTGCGCGTGCTGAAGGCTGACGGCACCGTCGTCAAGGCTGGCGACGAGGCCGTTCAGGATCTGAGCGCGCCGGTCGAGCGGGAAGCTCCCGTGTACACCGACTATCGCCAGAAGCACATCACGGTTCCTGGACTGCGGCCCGGCGAAGTTCTCGAATATGACATGGTAACGGTGATCCACACTCCGCTCGCCGCCGGACAATTCTGGGCGGATTATGAATTCGACAAAAACAATATCAGTCTTGACGAGACCCTCGACGTCGATGTCCCTGCCGGACGCGCTCTCAAGCTGAAGTGCAAGCCAGGCAAAGATCCGAAGGTCAGCGAAGCGAACGGACGCCGCATCTATCACTGGTCGAGTTCGCATCTTGAACGCGAAGACGACGACAAGCAAAAAGATAAAAAGAAAAAGAAGCACCGTCCCGACGACGACCGGCCCGATGTGCAGCTCACCACGTTTGAAAGTTGGGAGCAAGTCGGCCGTTGGTACGCCAGCCTTGAGAAGGATCGCCGCGCTCCCACTGCCGAAGTTCGTGCCAAGGCTCAGGATCTTACCAAGGGGATGAATGGGGATCTGGCAAAGACCGAAGGTCTCTATGACTATGTCGCGAAAAACTTCCGCTACGTAAGCCTCTCGTTGGGAGTTGGCCGATATCAGCCCCATGCCGCCTCCGACGTCCTGCACGATCAGTACGGCGACTGCAAAGACAAGCACACTCTGCTGGCCTCGCTGCTTGAAGCCGAGGGACTGCACGCTAACTCTGTCCTGATCAATTCAACGCGCAAGCTCGATCCTGACGTTCCATCGCCGTCGCAGTTCGATCACGTCATCACGATGTTGCCGATGGCCAACCAGGAAGTGTGGATGGACACGACCAGCGAAGTCGCTCCATTCCGCCTGCTGGCCTACACTTTGCGAAACAAGCAGGCGCTCGTCATTCCTCCCGCGAATGTCTCATCTGCGCCGGCGCCTCACCTTGAATCGACGCCAGCCGACGCTCCTATGGCGGACTACGAGCGCTCCGAGATTGAGGGCAAAGTCAACGACATCGGAAAACTCGAGGCCCACGTTCACTACGAATTTCGCGGCGACGAGGAGCTGCTGCTGCGATCGGTGTTCCGGCGCGTGCCTGAATCGAATTGGTCCGCGAGTGGCCGAGAACATCAATGCTGGGCTGGGCGGCGAAGTCTCTCATCTCGTCGTCAGCGATCCGGCAGCGACCAAAGAGCCCTTCACCATGGCGTACGACGTTTCCAAGCCGAACTTCCTGGATTGGTCGAAGAAGAAAACGCAGATCGTATTACCACTCGTACAGTTCAGCCTCCCCGACGTCGATGACGATCAGGCCGATTCCGATGCCGAGCCTTTGAAGCTTGGGCCCAAGGGCGAATACTCATACAAGGTCAAGCTCGAACTGCCCGCCAAGTACACAGCGCATGCACCTCTCGCATTTTCACTAAAGCGGGATTACGCCGAATACGAAGCGACCTATCACCTTGAAGGCGGAATTTTCAGCGCTGGACGCAAACTCACTCTTCATCAGGACGATCTTCCGGTAGATCGGGCCGCTGACTATCAGTCCTTCCGCCGTGCCGTCGGCGCCGATCTAGCTCAGCAACTCGCGGTCGAGAGCACCGTCGCCGGAGCGCTCGTTCCTCCAGCCGACATGAAGGCGGACGATCTCGTCGAAAGTGCCCGGGCCGCAGCAGACAGCGGCAATTTCCCCGTCGCCGAAGCGCTGTTGAAGCGTGCCACCGAAGTCGATCCCGAAGAACAAGTTTGCCTGGAACAATCTGGGACTGATCTATCTCCAGGTGCGTCAGGACGATCAGGCGATCGCCGCTTTCAAGAAACAGATCGAAGTCAGCCCTTACGACGAATTTGCCTACAACAATCTTGGCCGCGTCTATTGGCAGGAACGCAACTATGACGAGGCGGTGAAGTCTTTCAATAAGCAACTGGAAAACAATCCGCTCGACAAGTTCGCTCACGCTAATCTCGGGCAGATGTACGCGGAATGGCACAAGTACGATGTCGCCGTTCCTGAACTCGAAAAAGCCTGTTCACTCAGCCCGGAACGTGCCGACCTGCAGGTCAGTTTGGGCGATGCCTACCTCAATCTTGGGCAGGAAGACAAAGCGCTGGCCTCTTTCGATCATGCGGTTGAACTGCAAGCCACGCCCATGGTCTGGAATAACATCGCGTACCAGTTATCGCTGAAGAAATCGCATCTCGATCGCGCACAGCAATATGCTGAGTCCGCTGTTTCCGCCACTGCGGCCGCTTTACGGAACGTCTCGCTCGATCGATTGAGTCCTCAGGACCTCGGCCTTGTCCCGTCGCTCATCGCTTACTGGGATACTCTCGGTTGGATCGAATTCGACGAGGGCAACCTCGATAAAGCCGAAAAGTATGTCGCCGCCGCGTGGGCTCTCGGACATCACGGGGAAGTTGGTGACCATCTCGGTCAGATTTATGAGAAACGCGGAGATAAAGATCGGGCTGTTCGCACGTATGCTCTTTCCATGAACGGCCTGCGCCCGACTCCGGAAACGCGTGACAGGCTGGCTTCGCTCGCGGGCGGAGAGGCAAAGGCCGATGCCGCCGTTGCCAGGTTCAAAGACGAACTTGTTCACCTCAGCACGGTCGACCTAGGCAAAGCAACGCAGACCGGTAACGCGGACTTTTTTATCCTGCTGAGCGGCGGGTCTGGCTCAGTCGCCAAAGTTGATGCTGTCAGGTTTGTCAGCGGGGACGAGAAGCTCAAGTCCTATGCCGACGCGCTGCGCGCCGCCGACTACCATCTCACTTTCCCGGATGGTACGCCGGTAAAAGTCCTGCGCAGGGGGACGGTCTCCTGCTCCGTGGCGACCGGCAATTGCAAATTTGCGATGACCTTGCCCGACGACGTGAGAACGGTCGACTAAATCACGAATGGAACTGCAGAGTTGATTAGGCCGGGCGGCCTTCGAGCACAGTCCTGCTAACGGTGGCGTTCAGAAGAGTTCTGCCCGTGGACTTACTGAATCGAGCTGCCGACTTGCGAAAAGACAGTATTGGCATTGGAACCGATCAAACGGATCGTGCCTACAACGATCACCAGAATGACGGCTGCCATCACCGCGTACTCTGCGATGTCCTGGCCGCTTTCGTCTTTTAGCAAGTGTTGTAACGTTTTAAGCACTTGGCCCTCGTTCTCTGACCTTAGGGAGGTCTCCTCGATTTCTTTCCACGAGGAAAGAGGCCAGTCGCGGGCAGATAGAGCACGCCCACGCCATCTACTTCAAATTGTATGTACATTGCCTGACCTCTTGCCATGGCACGGACGTGCCATAAGGCGTTTCCCCGAGCAAGGCAGTCTGATGCTGTGCACCTGCACGAAATCCTTGGAAACAGCCGCCCGGCCTTCCATCGGGCGAGCCTAAATCGACCCTCCCGCAGGTGAAACCCATCGGCCCAATGCCGCAGAAGGATGCCGTTGAAAAGGCCTCGTCCGATATGGGTTCGAGCCCAGCCGACAAGTTTGAAGTTCCGCCGCCTCCTAGTCAGTCGCGATACCGGGGAGGTTGTCGGGGAACGCGGACCCGAGGGCGATTCGAAAAGTGATCATTGATTGAGATGTCGCGGCCCCACAGAGCAATAGTCTCGTTTCACTAGGCCACGTCACTCAACCGCCCACTTCTTCCGACTCAGTATCCCGATCCCTCATCAAAACAATTCCGAGCATCGGTAGATACGTAAAGATCACCACGAGCCTGGCTACCTCCACAAAATTGTGAGGAGGGTGATACCACCGCCACACTCCCGCGCACCAACTGAAGAACACCGTAATAATGATCTCCCGCCGCGACTTGGGAATGAGCCACAGGATGAAACTGTCGAAGAACCAGCGTTGCGGCATCAGAGACGTCAACAACAGCAGCCAGGCATCGCGATTTCGGTATCGCAGCAGTGCAAGTAAGACGAGGGGGCCCGGCAAGGTGAGTAGTGCGAAGAAATGCTGGTAATTTCCCGTTTGATGGAGCCAAAGAATCGGCCATCGCGGCAACGCTATGAGGCTTGCAATCAGTAACACCAGGCAGCCTACCGCGCCCTTCACGCTGAGCCGTGTAATAAAGATAGGAAGCCCAACCTGGGGCTTGGCGAGCACCACAGGCAACAGCAGCGGAAAAAACGCTCCCGCCGCAATCAATGGTGACCATTGCACGTAAAGAAGCGCAATCCAATATGGATACGTAAAAAAAATCAACAGCCTTCCCCAAGCATCGCGCGTCAGCCCGAATGCAAGCGCGGCAGAACTGAATCCGAAAAATATCGCTGCACTCAGTTCTTTCGAAATGTGAACGAACGGCAGTCCGAAGAATGCGGCTGTGAAAGGATATTGCTCATACGCGGTGTCATACGGATTTTGCCCTTCAAGCCATCGCTCGGCGAGATGGATGGTCCATCCGAAATCTCCCGCCCGCATGTGCAGCCTACTCATCAGAAAAAAGCAGAACCATCCCGAGGCGACTCCGATGACGGCCGCGATAACGATTCGCCAACGGGTCCTGTCCATGGCGCTCTACTGGCGCCTCTTGTGCCACGCCGTTGCCTCTTCGTACGCATGCGCCATCCGCAGGACAAGATCTTCGCGCCAAGGTGGTCCGGCGATCTGCAATCCGATCGGCAATCCGGCCTGGGTGAACCCACAAGGAACTGAGATGGCCGGCAATCCCCAGACATTGAACGGACGAGTGTTGCGCAATAGTCTCAATTCGGCCGGACGCAGCGCGTCAGGATTGCTCTTCAAGTCCGCGATCAGCGGAGCCGTCATCGGCATGGTTGGAGTTACCAGCACGTCGACTTCTGCGAAGATATTCCCGCTCTTTCTTCGCGCCTCTTCCAACTCCTTCCGGCGCAAAATGTACTCGGCCGCCGTAACTTTCTCACCCGTGCGAATACGCCGCAGCGTCTCTGGCTGAAACAGATCAGGGTCTTTCTCCACCCGGTCCGCGTGAAACGCATAGGACTCAGCCGCCTGCAATGAGCGGTCAATAGGCACCTCGAGCCGCACCTCTTTCACTTGGGCCACCATCGTCTCGATCCCGCGGACCGCATGTTCCAGAGCCGATGCGACCTCCGCCTCCAGATCGTCGAAAAAATATTCGCGCAATATGCCCACGCGCAACCGCTTCGTCCCCTCGTCGAGCGAGCCAACGTAATCCGCAACCGGCACGTCCACCGATGTGATATCTCCCGCGTCGTATCCCGAAATCGCCTGAAGTATGATCGCCGCGTCCCGAACGCACGCCGCCAAAGGCCCAACATGATCGAGCGACGCTGATAGGGGAATGACTCCACGGCTCGACACCCGGCCATATGTCGGCTTGATACCAACGCATCCGCAGAGCGCCGCTGGTTCCCGAATCGATCCCGCCGTGTCAGTGCCGATGGCTGCGCACGCCAGACCTGCGACGACAGCCGCTGCCGATCCCCCCGAGGACCCACCCGCAATCCTGCCTTCATCCCACGGGTTACGTGAATCGCCGAAATGGCTTACCAGCGAACTACCACCGTAGGCGAACTCGTGCAGATTGTTCTTCCCCAAAATCACGGCTCCCGCGTTCCGCAGCCGCCGGACAACGTCCGCATCCTGCCCTGGAACGCGACTCTCGAAATGAGCGCTCGCAGCGGTAGTCCTTACCCCAGCCGTGTCAATGATGTCCTTGAGTGATATCGGGATCCCGTGCAACGGCCCGCGCCATTCTCCACGCCCAATCGCAGACTCAGCCGCCCGCGCCTCCGCCAGCGCTCTCTCTGCAGTCACGGTGATGAAGGCATTCAGCGATGGGTTCAGCTTTTCAATCCGGCTCAGGTACCGCTGTGTGATCTCCACCGGAGAAATCTCTCGATTCCGCACCCGTGGATACAGTTCCGAGATCGTTGCTGGAATTTCCATGCGTTCGTCCGAGCTATTGTAGAGGACCGCCCCTCCTCCCTCCGTCATCGGTGCATCTGAATATCAACCTTTTTCAAGCGGGTGTCGTCTGATACGGTGGCGAAGGAAGTCCTCTCGGTTCGAAACGTCCTATAATGACCGCAGCCGGTAGATTGGGGGCCCAACTCTTGATGGGCGAAATGACGATCGCGCCTGTCGCGACCCACGGTTTCTTTGTCGACGGTCGATGGCAAGAGGATGGTGACCTTGTTGAGATTCGGTCCCCATATGACGGCAGCCTGATCGCCCGTGTAGCCCAGGGCCGCAAGCAGCATGCTGAAGCCGCTATTGCTGCGGCCGTCAAGGCTTTCGGAACGACTCGCCGGCTTCCCGCATTCGAACGCCAAAGAGTTCTGCGTCAGGTTGCCGCGTTCATGGGCGAACGCAAGGATGAATTCTCGCGCACTCTCGCCCAGGAGGCAGGCAAGCCGATCAAGGCTGCGCGCATCGAAGTCGACCGTGCCATCTTTACTTTCAACGTGGCCGCCGAGGAAAGTACACGCATCTATGGCGAGTTCCTTCCCCTTGATTGGCAGGAATTTACCGCTGGACGTTGGGGAATCGTGCGCCGTTTTCCGCTTGGACCAGTCGCTGGCATTACTCCATTTAATTTTCCAATCAATCTCGTGGCCCACAAAGTCGCTCCGGCGATCGCCGCCGGGTGCCCCATGGTCCTCAAGCCGGCGCCTCAGACTCCTCTTTGCTCGTTGCTTTTAGCTGAGTGCGTGCAACAGGCTGGATGGCCCGATGGTGGCCTTAACGTCCTCCCGCTTTCGAATGAAGACGCAAGCCTTCTCGTCACCGATGACCGCATTAAGCTGATCAGCTTCACCGGCAGCGTTCCCGTCGGGTGGGACATCAAACGCCGCGCCGGAAAAAAGAAAGTTGTTCTTGAACTCGGCGGCAACGCCGCCGTGATCGTCCACAATGACGCCGATCTCTCCTATGCCGCCGATCGCTGCGTCACCGGAGGCTTCAGCTACGCTGGCCAGACCTGCATTTCCGTGCAGCGCATCTTCGTTGAGCAAACCGTGTACGGAAAGTTTACCGATCTGCTCGTCGAAGGCGTCAAGACGCTGAAGATGGGCGATCCCCTCGACGACAGTCACCGATGTCGGTCCGCTGATCCGCGAATCCGATGCGATCCGCACCATGAATTGGATCGACGAGGCCGTCCACGCGGGCGCCCGCTTGCTCTGCGGAGGCCGTCGCAGAAAGCAGACCATCGAACCCACGGTGCTTACCGGTACTCGCCCTGAAATGAAAGTAAATTGTCAGGAAGTTTTCGGACCGGTCGTAACCGTTGAGCCGTATTCTAATTTTGATCAGGCCCTGCGCCTCGTGAACAACTCTTCCTATGGCATTCAGGCAGGGGTATTTACGCGTGACGCGAAGTTGCTCTTTCAGGCGTATGAAGAACTAGAAGTGGGGGCGTTATCGCCGGCGATGTTCCATCTTTCCGCATTGACCACATGCCTTATGGCGGCGTCAAAGATTCAGGTACGGGACGCGAAGGTTTACGTTACGCGATCGACGAGATGACCGAACCGAAGCTGCTCGTCATGAATCTTCGCTGATGATATCCGCTATCGCAATCTGAGACGCCACGCTTGCGTCCGTTGAAAAAATAAACATTTTTTTCCCGACGTTATCCTTCAAGGTTTTTTCTTTCACGAATTCTCAAAAACGCAGGACAAAGCGCAACGAAATATTTATAATTTCCAGTTTCGTTGATAACTCAGAAAACCGTGTGGGTGGTTTTCTCTTTCGCAATAAAACTGTCGCACTAACAGCGGACGATCCGCCGGGTCTCCTTATCCAGATCTCGTAAGGGAAATGTCACAGATCTTCCATCGCAGTACGAATAGTTTGGCTCGCGCCACTATCTTTGGTGCGGTCTTTGTCGTCGCTGCTCTCGGATGGATTCTTTACGAAGTGCAAGGTTCCCCATTTGTCACTTACGCGGGTGTGAGGAAGCCGCAGCCAGTTCCTTTCAGCCATCAGCACCACGTCACCGGACTCGGCATCGATTGCCGCTACTGTCATACCTCCGTCGAAACCTCCAGCTTCGCCGGCATTCCGCCGACTAAAACTTGCATGAACTGTCATTCGCAGATCTGGACCAATGCCCAGCTTCTCGAGCCGGTTCGCGCCAGTTACCGCTCCGGAGAATCGCTGCAGTGGACGCGCGTCAACCAACTTCCCGACTTCGTCTACTTCAACCACAGTATTCACGTGACCAAGGGCGTCGGCTGCAACACTTGCCATGGTCCAGTCGACACCATGCCTTTGATGTACCAGCAGAATTCACTGCAGATGGAGTGGTGTCTCGGATGTCATCGCGATCCCGGCAAGAATCTGCGGCCTCGCGATCAGGTCTTCAATATGCGCTACCAGCCGCCCAGCAGCGGCAATGCAGTGTCTGTGGACGGTAAGAGCTTTACCGATCAGGATTCGCTCGGTGCTTACCTGATTTCGAAATACAAAGTTCGCACCGGCAAGATCACTACAACCGACGGGCAAGTTAGTGTGAGCGATATAACCAGTTGCAACACCTGTCACCGTTAAGGTGAGGTGGACAGAGTAGTAGCGCGAGCAACGGGCGCGCTGTGCAGAGTGAACCGCCTAAAGTTGCAAGAGTCGTGAGCTGTAAAAAGAACTTCGAATGACGATTGAAAACAAAAAAAACGGCGCGAAGCGCGAGGATGTCTGTCCTTCCAAAACGCTCGACCTGAAAGTCGTTCGCGAACGCATCGAGGCTGCTACCGCCCACGACGCTCGCGAAAAAACCGGCCCCGAATACTGGCGCTCGCTTGAAGAACTCGCCGGCAGCGCCGAATTCAAAGAGGCGCTCCACCGCGAATTTCCCAAAGGTGCTTCGGAGTGGCTCGATTCGGTCTCGCGTCGCGGATTCCTGAAGGTGATGGGGGCCTCGCTGGGCCTCGCCGGCATGACCGCCTGCACCAAGCTGCCGCTCGAGCCTATCGTTCCCTACGTTCGTCAGCCCGAAAACGTGATCCCGGGTCGACCGATGTTTTACGCCAGCGCGATGACGCTTGGCGGATACGCCAATCCCATCCTGGTCGAAAGTCATCTGGGACGTCCGACGAAAATTGAAGGCAATGACCGCCACGCTGCTTCGCTCGGCGGTACCGACATCTTTACTCAGGCCTCGCTTCTGACCATGTACGACCCTGATCGCTCGCAGAGCGTAGTTTCGATGGGCGATCAGCGTTCGTTTCCGTCATTCTTAGGTGCGATTCGCGGACCACTCAGTGCTCAGAAGCCTTTGCAGGGAGCCGGAATCCGCATTCTCACCACAACGATCACGTCGCCTACGCTTGCCGATCAGCTTCGCAACTTCCTCCAGATTTATCCGCAGGCGAAGTGGCATGCATACGAGCCAGTCAATCGCGACAACCTGCTCGAAGGCGCGAAATTGGCCTTCGGACAGCCCGTCGAAACGCGCTATGACTTCTCGAAAGCGGACGTTATCGTTTCTCTCGATGCCGACTTCCTCTACGCAGGATTTCCCGGAAACGCGCGCTACATCCGTGACTTCGCGAAGCGCCGCGATCCTGACAATGGGACCATGAATCGGCTCTACATGATCGAGTCCACGCCGACCTCGACAGGCGCCAAGGCTGATCATCGATGGTCCCCGTGAAGGCCTCAGAAGTTTCTCGAGTTTTTGAGGAGAACAGCGGAGCGTGCTGCCGAGCAAAGTTTTCTGACGCTCTCAAGTCTGATGTGCATGCTCATGAAGGCTCCAGTATTGTCATCGCAGGCGATCACTTGCCTCCCGCCGTTCACGCGTTTGCCCATGCAATGAATGCGCGCCTTGGCAACGTCGGCAAAACCATTTTCTACTCCGACCCGGTCGACGCGAATCCAATCAACCAAATAGAGTCGCTCAAAGAACTCGTCGCCGACATGAATGCCGGCAAGGTCGATCTGCTTGTGATCCTCGGCGGCAATCCGGCCTACGATGCGCCTGCCGATCTGAACTTTGCCGAAGTTCTCAAGGGCAACAAATTCCGCTGCGCTTCACCACGGCTCTACAAGACGAGACCGCTGAACTCTGCCAGTGGCACGTCAACGCCACGCACGAACTCGAAGCCTGGGGCGATGCGCGCGCCTACGACGGCACTGCCAGCATTATTCAGCCGCTGATTGCGCCTCTCTACAACGGGAAAAGTGCGATTGAATTTGTCGCTTTGCTTTCCGGTCAAGCCGATGCCGCGGGATATGACTTAGTCCGCGCTTACTGGCAAAAGCAGCACACGGGCGCGGACTTCGATCAGATCTGGCGCAAGTCTTTGCACGACGGATGGATCGAAGGTACTACCTTTGCGCCGAAGTCCTGTAACGGCAAAAGCTCCTGCTGCCTCCTGACTCAGGACCCAAGCCCGACGCCTCGGCAGTCGAGCTCAACATCCGCCGCGACCCCACCATCTACGACGGACGATTCTCCAATAACGGCTGGTTGCAGGAACTGCCCAAGCCGATGACGAAGCTCACTTGGGACAACGCCATCCTCATGGGTCCCAAAATGGCGAAGGATCTCGGCATCAGCACCGAAGACGTCGTGGAACTGGAACTCAACGGGAAGAAAGCCACTGGCGCCGTCTGGATTCAAGCCGGACATCCCGACAAGTCCATCACCGTCACCCTCGGCTATGGACGCAAGCGCGCCGGACGCGTCGGCACCGCTCAAGGCTTCGATGCCAATGCGCTGCGTACGACCAGCGCACCATGGATCGCATCTGGCGTTCAGATTCGCAAGACGGGCGACACCTACAAGCTGGCCTCGACGCAAGGCTATGCAGTCGATGGATACGCCCGACGGTGACCGTCGCCCACTGGTTCGCGAAACTAGTCTCGAAGAATACAAAAAGCGTCCGAACTTCGCGCAAGGAAGAGGAGAGCAGTCCCGCCAAAGACTTCACCCTCTACCCCAACTACGACTACGACAAGCAGGAATACGAGTGGGGGATGGCGATTGACCTGAACAAGTGCACCGGATGCAACAACTGCATCCTGGCATGCCAGGCTGAAAACAATATTGCCGTAGTCGGCAAGGAGCAGACGGTTATCGGCCGTCACATGCACTGGATCCGCGTCGATGTCTACTACCAGGGCGACCGCGACAATCCGAAAGCTTTCTTTCAGCCAGTCCCGTGCATGCACTGTGAGAACGCGCCCTGCGAAGTTGTCTGCCCCGTGGGCGCTACCAGTCACTCCACCGAAGGCCTAAACGACATGGTCTACAACCGGTGCGTAGGGACGCGCTATTGCCAGAACAACTGCCCGTACAAGGTGCGCCGCTTCAACTTCCTGCTCTTTCAGGATTGGGAGACGCCGCAATTCAAGATGATGCGCAATCCGGACGTCAGCGTGCGCAGCCGCGGCGTCATGGAAAAGTGTACCTATTGCGTGCAGCGAATCAATGAGCGGCGCATTGATACCGAGACGGCGTCGGTGCGAGAAGAAAAAGATATCCGTATCGGCGATGAATTGCAGACCGCATGTCAACAGTCCTGTCCCGCGGATGCGATCGTGTTTGGAAATATCAACGATCCAAACAGCAGAGTTTCGAAACTTAAAGCGCAGGCGCGCAACTACAGCCTGCTCGGCGAGCTGAACACTCGCCCACGCACAACGTACCTTGCAGAAGTGAGAAATCCGAATCCTGAGCTGGAAGAGAGCAGAGCTAGCAGCTAGGAATCGGCTAGAGCATGGCTGAGCAATACAAATCGGCGGTCGATCTCGAAAAAGCTCCCGGTCATCGAGCCGGGCCATACTTTCGGAACGGTCACGGAAAAAATCAGCGCGATCGTCCTCACGCGTCCCGCCTCGAATGGCTGGTTCATCGGCTTCGGCATCTGTTTCATGCTCACGATGATGATGCTCTACGCCATCGGATACCTCTTCGTGAAAGGCGTCGGCATCTGGGGCGTCACCATCCCCGTCGGATGGGGCTTCGCCATCGTGAACTTCGTCTGGTGGATCGGTATCGGCCACGCCGGCACGCTGATCTCCGCCATCCTGCTTCTGCTTCGTCAGTCATGGCGCAACTCCATCAACCGTTTTGCCGAGGCTATGACTCTGTTCGCAGTGGCCTGCGCCGGAATCTTCCCGGCGATCCACGTCGGACGCCCCTGGCTCGCATACTGGCTCTTTCCCTATCCCAACACCATGCGAGTCTGGCCGCAGTTCCGCAGTCCGCTCATGTGGGACGTCTTCGCGGTTTCGACCTACGCCACGATCTCCGCGCTGTTCTGGTTCGTCGGCCTGATTCCCGACTTTGCTACCCTTCGCGACCGCACCGATAATCGCGCGTTGAAGATTGTTTACGGCATGCTTTCCATGGGATGGCGCGGTTCGGCCCGTCACTGGCATCGCTACGAGACGATGTACCTGCTGCTTGCCGGTCTGGCGACGCCGCTTGTGCTCTCCGTCCACACCGTGGTCAGCTTCGATTTCGCCGTCGGCATCGTCCCCGGATGGCACACCACCATCTTCCCGCCCTACTTCGTCGCGGGCGCCATCTACTCCGGATTTGCCATGGTGCTGATGCTGGCGATCCCGATCCGCAAGATCTATGGCCTCGAAGATTTCATCACCGACCGCCACCTGCAGAACTCCGCGAAGGTCATGCTGGCCACCGGACTCATCGTGGCTTACGGCTACGGCGTTGAAGCGTTCATGGGATGGTACGGCGGCGACCGTTACGACATGTTCACGCTCTGGAACCGTCTCCACGGTCCCTACGCCGATTCCGTACTGGATGCTTTTTACCTGCAACATCTTTATTCCGCAGGTGCTCTGGATTCAGAAAGCTTCGCACCAGCCCGCTCGCGCTCTTCTTGATCTCGGGCGTGATTCTGGTCGGTATGTGGCTGGAGCGTTTCGTCATCGTCGTGATGAGCCTGCATCGTGACTTCCTGACTTCGTCCTGGGGCATGTACTACCCGACGCGTTGGGACTGGATGACCTACATCGGCACGATCGGCATGTTCCTGATGCTGCATGTTCCTGTTCCTGCGTGTGCTGCCTGCAATTTCGATCTTCGAAATGCGCACCCTCCTGCCTGAGGCGGAGGTGAAAGAGTAGTTATGAAGCGCGATCCCATCTACGGCATGATGGCTGAGTTTGATTCGGCGCAGGCCCTTGTCGACGCCGCGCGCAAAACGCACGAGGCCGGATACAAAAAGATCGATGCCTATAGTCCGTTCCCGATCGAAGGACTTGCCGAAGAAATCGGATTTCATCACGACGAGGTTCCTCTCGTCGTGTTGATCGGTGGCATCATCGGCGGCACTACCGGCTACCTGATGCAGTACTGGATGAATGCCGTCGATTACCCGCTCAACATCGGCGGCAAGCCCCCGCATTCCTGGCCCGCCTTTATCGTGATTACCTTTGAGATGACGATTCTTTTCGCAGGAATCGCTGCGGTGTTCGGCATGCTCGCCTTGAATGGCCTTCCCATGCCGTACCACCCGGTGTTCAATGTCCCGCGTTTCGCCCTGGCATCGAAAGATCGCTTCTTCCTCATCGTGTTCTCATCCGATAAGAAGTACCATCCAGCGGACACGCGCCAATTTCTTGAGAATCTCAGCCCGCGTTCAATCTCGGAGGTGCCAAGCTAAATGCATCTCCAAAAGATTTCCGAAGTCAGATACGAGCAACTGCCTTCCCTTAGTGATGCTTCGTGCCCTTTGTGGTTGAAGAATTTGAAATGCAAGTGGTTCGGGAATGTGACGTTGTCAAAGAGTGCGACGCGTTCGCGGACGCTAACAATCGTAGCGATGTTGATTGCCCTGACCTCTGCCTGCCGCATCGACATGCACGTGCAGCCACGCCAGAATCCTCTTTCCCGCAGCGATTTCTTCACCGATCAGCGCTCCGCGCGGCCCATTGTCGAAGGCACCATCGCCCGCGGACAGTTGCACGAAGACGACTACTTCTACACCGGCAAGATAGGCAACAATCCCGGCGACGTCATGCCCTTCCCCGTCACAAAAGAAGTTCTTGAGCGCGGACAGGAGCGTTTCAACATCTACTGCGCTCCTTGCCATTCGCGCGTAGGCGATGGCAACGGCTTCGTGCCATCCCGCGGATTTCCCCGCAAGCCACCTTCGTTCCACATCGTGCGTTTGCAGAAGGCGCCCGTCGGATACATCTTCGACGTCATTACCGAACGGCTTCGGTATCATGCCGGACTATTCCTCGCAGATTTCCGCGCAGGATCGCTGGAACATCATTGCCTACGTTCGCGCGCTGCAACTGAGTCAGAACGCAACCAGAGCGATGTTCCTGCCGGGCAAAAAATTCCTTCTGAGCCGCCGAAGTTCCGTGAGCCCGGATCGGGCGCCACTCTGCCTGCCCTGGCGCCGGAACCGAAAATCTGAGATGAAGGAAGAACCGAAATGAACGCGGCGCCAAGACAACTCGATTTAACGGCTCCGCCGATCGTTAAGACAATCGGCCAGCGCTCGCTTATCGTGGGCGGAGTCTTCGGCCTGGCAGCGATCGCTCTCGCCTTCTTCCGCACCGACGAATTTTTCCGCGCCTATCTTCTCGGCTACATGTGCTGGCTGGGCGTGGCGCTGGGTTCCATGGCGATCATCATGATCCGCCACCTGACCGGTGGTGGCTGGGGTGTGGTCATTCGCCGCATCCAGGGCGCGGCCATGCGGACTCTGCCTATCCTCGCCATACTCTTCATCCCAATCGCAATTCGCCGTATTCCAAGGACGCCTTTATCCCTGGGCGATGCCCAACGCCGCGATCCAGGATCCGCACATCCGCGAGCATCTCGAAAAGAACACCTTCATCAAGTCCGCGTACCTGAATCCGAGCGGGTTCATCATCCGCGCCATCATCTACTTCGCCATCTGGAACCTGCTTTCGTATCTGCTGTCGCTGTGGTCAAAGCAAGGCGATCGGCCCGGCGCTCCCGACAACACGACCAAGTTCAAAGCGGTCGCAGGACCTGGCCTCATCCTTTACGGCTTCACCATCACCTTCGCCACCATCGACTGGGTCATGTCGCTCGATCCGAGTTGGATCTCCACCATCTTCGGCCTGGCAATCCTGATTGGAGAAGTGCTCTCCGCCATGTGTTTCGCCGTGGTTGTCGAGCGCATCCTCTTCAACTACAAGCCGATGTCCGACATGCTGAAGCCCGACTACGTCCACGACCACGGCAAGTGGATGCTCGTCTTCATCATGATGTGGGCCTACTTCAACTTCTCGCAGTGGCTCATCATCTGGGCCGGAAACTTGCCCAACGAAATCACGTTTTACCTCACGCGACTCAACGGCGGATGGGGCAAGATCGGCCTCGTCCTCGTACTATTCCACTTCGTAATTCCGTTCGGCATCCTGCTCTCGCGGCCTTTCAAACGCGATATTCGCAAGCTGGTATGGCTCGCGGTCTGGCTGATGCTGATGCGCTACGTCGACCTGTTCTGGACCATCGAGCCGAATTTCTCCAAGACGTTCAATGTCACCATCGCCGACATCGTTGTTCCGGTCGCCATCGGCGGCGTGTGGCTGACTATCTTCTTCAGTAACCTTGCGGCGCTTGCCGCTGCTGCCGGCCTACGATCCAACCGCCGGAGAAGTACTGGATCCCGATCCGCCGCATCAATCCGGCGGTTCCTGAAAACGCATGAGCCACGAGACGCACAATCCGAAATCGCAAGCGCATGGCGACTACGAGCGCAGAGACATCAGCGCAAATAGCATCGTCTATTCCCTTCTCGGCCTTGCGGTAGCGTGCATGTTCGCATACATCCTTGTCCGCGGGACTTTACTGGTATCTTGATCGCCGTTTCGAGGCTGAGCAGAAACCGATCAGTCCGTTGGTCGCGCACGCGCCAACGGACACACGCCGCATCCCACCGCAATACAACGGCGACTACGACAAGTTCTTGAAAGAAAATTTTCCCGCGCCGCAGCTCGAAGTCAACGAGCGCACCGAACTCAATGACGAGCGCCTCCGCGAAGAAAATACCCTAAGCACCTACGATTGGATCGATCAGAAAGCCGGCACCGTCCGCATCCCAATCGACCGCGCCATGGAACTCATCGCCCAGCGTGGATTACCAGTACGGACCCAGGCCAGCGAGTTCAGAAGCCGCGAAGGTCGCGGCCGCAAAGCGAGAAAGGAAGCAAGAAGTGAAGGGCCCAAATCACAATTCGAAGTTCGAATCGGTTTTTGTGGGGACAGCCGCCCTCGGCTGTCCAGTCGGAGCGCAGCTCGACAGATCTCGACGGCATCTGCCCCAGACACGGTGTCCGTCTGCGGCTGATGCTTCGCGCATGTCCTGACACTCGCCTCCGGGCAGGCCATGGCCCAGTCCATGTCCAAGGGCATCATGTCGCCCCCGGCCAGCGTCCGTCCTCCGTACCTCGAAAACGTCGGCATCGAACAGCATCTCGATGCGCAGATTCCCGCGGATCTCTCCTTCGTCGACGATGTCGGACGCCCCGTTAAACTCGGCGACTACTTCGGCAAGAAGCCACTGATCCTGAATCTCGTCTACTACAACTGCACCATGCTGTGCGGAGAAGCACTCACCGGCCTTACCGGATCGCATGAAGATGATCAAGTTCGATGTCGGCAACGAATTCGACGTCGTCACGGTCAGCTTCAATCCGAAAGAAACTCCGGAAGTCGCCGCTGCGAAAAAGGCAGACTATCTCAAACGCTACGGACGTCCCAACGCCGCCGCCGGCTGGCATTTCCTGACAGGCTCCGCCGATTCGATCAACGCTCTCACCAAGGCGGTCGGCTTCCAATATCAGTACGACGCAACGCGCAACCAGTACGCGCACGCCACGGCCATCATGGTACTGACGCCCCAGGGTCGCATCTCGCGCTACTTCTACGGAGTCGATTTTCCTCCGAAAGATTTGCGCATGGGGCTGGTCGAAGCGTCGCAAAGCAAGATCGGAAATCTGACGGATCAAGTTCTCTTGTACTGCTATCACTACGATCCCGCGACCGGAAAATACGGCGCGATCGTCTCAAACATGCTGAAACTCGGCGCCGGCTTCACCATCCTGCTTCTCGGCGGAGGCATCCTGCTTTTGCTCCGCCTGGATAAGATCGCGCCCCGAAGAGCTTGGAACGACCAGAAATCGGGCCCGGCAGGAATGATTCCAACGAAATATGTTCGATAACTTTCCATTGTGGCCTTCGCGGGCCTCGACGGCGGCAGGCAATGTGGATGCCCTGTTCATCTTCCTGCTGATCGTTTCCGGGCTGATGACGCTGCTTATTTTCGCCGCCGTCGTCTATTTCGCCGCGCGCTACCGCCATCGCAAGGGCGTGCTGGCCGAACAGATTGAAGGTTCTACTCCGCTTGAAGTCACCTGGTCGATCATCCCCATGGGCGTCTTCATGGTGATCTTCCTCTGGGGCGCGGTTGTCTACTTCAAAAGCCGCACGCCTCCGCGCGATGCCACCGAAGTCTACGTCGTCGCCAAGCAATGGATGTGGAAGCTTGAGCATGCCGAAGGTCAGCGCGAGATTAACGAACTTCATGTCCCGGTCGGACGTGACGTGAAACTGATCATGACTTCGCAGGACGTCATTCACAGCTTCTTCGTGCCCGCATTCCGCATGAAGCAGGACGTCGTGCCCGGCCGTTACACCGTCGCCTGGTTTCATGCGACCAAGCCCGGCACTTATCATCTGTTCTGCGCTGAATATTGCGGCACGCAGCACTCGGGCATGATCGGCTCCATCGTCGTCCAGGAACCCGCGCAGTACGAAGCTTGGATGAGCGGTGGCACGACCGGTCCTCTCTCCGCCACTGGAGAAAAAATTTTCGCCGAGCTCGGTTGCGTCACCTGCCATCGCGCCGACACGCAAGGCCGCGGTCCTTCTCTGCAGGGAGTCTTCGGCAAGCCTGTTCTGCTGCAGGACGGCCGCACCGTGACCGCGGACGAAAATTATGTTCGCGAGTCGATCCTCGATCCCGGAGCAAAGGTCGTCAACGGATTCAAGCCCGTCATGCCGACGTTCCAGGGATTAGTCAGTGAAGAGCAATTGAATGCGCTCGTCGCCTACGTCAAATCGATGGCGCAACCCGCGCTAAATCGGAACCAAAACGACGCCGCCATGGCCGCTCCCAAGGGCTGCAGGAAGTCAGGTGCAATAGGTATGGCAACCACTACAGCAACCGTTCAACCCGTCGAGCGGGAAAATTACCTGAACAAGCACTACGGTGCCGGTTCGTGGCTTTTCACCACCGACCACAAGCGCATTGCGCTGCTTTACCTGATCTCGATCACGCTCTTCTTCTTCATCGGCGGATTCTTCGCCCTGCTCATCCGCCTTGAGCTCCTAACCCCGGCCGGCGATCTCGTTCAGGCCGATACCTACAACAAGCTCTTCACTCAGCACGGGATGGTGATGGTCTTCTTCTTCCTCATCCCTTCGATCCCGGCGACGCTCGGCAACTTCCTCGTGCCGATGATGATCGGCGCCAAGGATCTTGCCTTCCCCAGCATCAACCTTTTGAGCTGGTATCTCTACATCATCGGCGGCGCGATGATGCTGCACTGCATGCTGACCGGCGGCGTCGATACCGGATGGACCTTCTACACGCCCTTCAGCACCGCGTTCACGAATACGAAAATCGTCGAGGCCGGACTCGCCATCTTCGTCGCCGGATTCTCCTCCATCCTCACCGGCTTGAACTTCGTTGTAACCATCCACCGCATGCGGGCTCCGGGCATGACCTGGTCGCGGCTGCCGCTGTTCATCTGGGCGCACTACGCCACCAGCATCATCCAGATTCTCGGAACGCCCGTCATCGCCATCACCATCGTCCTGGTCGCGGCCGAGCGCGCCTTACACCTCGGCATCTTCG
Organism: uncultured Acidobacteriota bacterium; assembly: GCA_963712365.1. Taxonomy (GTDB): domain Bacteria; phylum Acidobacteriota; class Terriglobia; order Terriglobales; family Acidobacteriaceae; genus Sulfotelmatobacter. Next base: position 508,699 of record CAVQHO010000010.1, on the reverse strand, counting down.
ATCCAAAACTTGGCGGCGATCCGCTGCTGTTCCAGCACTTGTTCTGGTTCTATTCCCATCCCGCGGTCTACATCATGATTCTGCCGTCGATGGGCGTCGTCAGCGAGATCATCGCCTGCTTCTCGCGCAAGCGCATCTTCGGATACAACTTCGTCGCCCTGTCGTCGATCGCCATCGCCGTCTTCGGTTTCCTCGTCTGGGCGCACCACATGTTCGTCGCCGGAATCTCGGTCTACGCGGCGCTCATCTTCTCCTTGCTGAGCTACTCGGTTGCCGTGCCTTCGGCAGTTAAAGTCTTCAACTGGACCGCCACTCTTTACAAAGGATCGATCCACTACGACGCGCCCATGCTCTACGCCTTCGGCTTCCTCGGCCTGTTCACCATCGGCGGCCTCACCGGATTGTTCCTCGCCGCGTTGGGCGTCGACGTTCACGTCACCGATACCTATTTCGTAGTCGCCCACTTCCACTACATCATGGTCGGCGGCGCGCTCATGGGATATCTCGGCGGACTGCATTTCTGGTGGCCGAAAATTTCCGGCCGTCTCTATCCCGAAGGCTGGGCACGTCTCGCCGCGTTGATCGTCTTCATCGGATTCAACCTGACCTTCTTCCCGCAATTCATCCTTGGCTACCTCGGAATGCCGCGCCGCTACTATCAATATCCCGCGGAATTCCAGGTTCTCAACGTGCTCTCGACCGCCGGAGCCACCGTTCTCGGCGTTGGCTATCTTTTGCCGATGATTTATTTCCTGTGGTCGATGCGCTACGGCAAGCCCGCTCCCGACAATCCGTGGAAAGCAGCCGGCCTTGAGTGGAAGACGCCGTCTCCGCCAACGACCTTCAACTTCGAGAGGAGCCCGTCGTAACCTGGGAGGCCTACAACTACGACGAGATCGACTCCGGTCACAAGCAGGAGGCCCAAGTTGTCGGATAGCCCAACCATGGCCTCACAGCGAGTCACAATCCGGCGCTCCTTCACCACTTCGCGACCGAAGAGCAGCAGAAAGATTCCTCCAACTTCGGCATGTGGATCTTTCTCGCGCACCGAGGTCATGTTCTTCGGCGGACTGTTCTGCGCGTACCTGATTTATCGCGGATGGTACTTCGGCGACTTCGCCGCCGCCAGCAAGTCCATCGATGCCGCTGCTCGGCGGCACCAATACCGCCGTCCTGATCTGCAGCAGCTTGACCGTCGTCCTCGCGATCTGGGCCGCGCAAACTTCGCGGCGCGGACTGCTTCTGCTCATGCTCGTCTGACCATGCTTTTCGGCGTCGCCTTCCTTGGCATTAAGAGGCAACGAGTATAAAGACAAGTTCGACGAGCACCACGTTCCCGGCGCATCCTTCAGCTTCGAGCACGAGGACATTCCGGGCCATCCCGGCCAGTACGCCAATCCGCGCCACGCCGCAGATTTTCTTCGCTCTGTACTTCGTGATGACCGGCCTGCACGCGCTGCACATGATCATCGGACTCGGCATTTTCACCTGGCTCTTCTGGATGGCATGGAAAGGCCGGTTCACGCCCGAATATCACACGCCGCTCGAAATCGGCGGCCTGTACTGGCACTTCGTCGACATCGTCTGGATCTACCTGTTCCCATTGCTGTACCTGATCGACCGGCATAAGTGAGGATTGAGATGTCTGACCATTCGAAATCGTCGCCGTTGGGAATGTACTTCGCAGTCTGGGGCGCCCTGCTGCTCGGAACGTTCCTCACTTACGAGGCCGCGCTTCTTGGATCTCGGTCTCGTTCAACTCCGCGGTCGCCCTGATCATCGCCACCACGAAAGCCTTGCTGGTCGCACTGTTCTTCATGCATCTGAGGCATGCCAGCGAAAAACTCCTGAAACTGGTAGTCATCTCCACAGTGTTCTTCCTCTTCATCCTCCTCGTCTCTCCATGGCCGACTACGGTACCCGCCCTGGAGCTAGCAGTTATGGAAGAGCGGCCGTTTCAGGGCCGCGTCAGCGCCACATAAGACATTCCCAGAAGAACAGGGCTTCAGCCCCAGCCTTCAATTTCCCCCGCCCGCTGCGGTATACTCGCCCGTCGAGGTGACCTATGGCATTCTGCAATTCCTGCGGTGCAACCCTTAACGAGGAACGAAGTTCTGCAACAAATGCGGCGCCACCGTAGCCGCCTCACGGCGCCCAGTCAGGCCCAGCTCCCGTCCACGGCCGCCACCGGAGCCACCACGACCAGTCAGGCGGCAGCAGCGCCCTCAAGATCATCCTCATCGTCGTCGGCGGTCATCGTCGTCATCGGCATCCTCGGAATGGTCACCGTGGCCTTCATCGCCATCGCATCGCCAAGAGCTCCCACGTGCATCAGGACGGCGATAACGTCAACGTCGAAACTCCGTTCGGCACAGTCGGAAGCACCAAGGATCCCGACGAAGGTCGCGACCGACCTTGGCATCGATATCTATCCTGGCGCGGAAGTGCAGAAGGACGGCGCATCCTCCGCCAGCTTTGGAAACATCCATACCGTCGCCGCATCTTCGAAAGCAGCGATCCCCTCGACAAGGTCTGCGCTTTCTATAAAGAGAAGTTTCCCGGAGCCATGTCCACTACCTCCGACGAGAACCGCTGCACCATCGTCTCCAATGATCAAAAAATACTGTCACCATTCACATCGAAACCAACGGCGACGGATCGAAGTTTCAAATCACCAATGTGAGCAACAAAGCCTCCGAATAGAATTGGGCACATCAGAATAAAGTCGCGGATCCTGTCCCGACAGAATTCAGTAACCGACGCCCGGGGCTCGCCGAAGCTCTGCGTCCCGCGTGCGCGGGGACGTCCGCTTCGACAACGGCAGCCGCGCGCTCTACGCGACCGACGGCTCCAACTACCGCCAGGTTCCGATCGGCGTTGTTCTTCCTCGCGATGCCGACGATGTTCTCGCGGCCATCTCCGTTTGTCGCGACTTCGGTGCTCCTCTCCTTTGCCGCGGCGGCGGCACCTCGCTCGCCGGACAGTGCTGCAACGTCGCCGTCGTTCTCGATTTCACGAAGTACATGGGAAATATCCTCGAGATCGATCCCGAGCGGCGCATCGCGCGCGTGCAGCCCGGAGTCGTCCTCGATCATCTCCGAAACGCCGCCGAAAAATATCATCTGACCTTCGCGCCCGATCCCGCCAGCCATGACCGCTGCACCATCGGCGGCATGATCGGCAACAACTCCTGCGGCGTCCACTCCATCATGGCCGGCAAGACAGACGACAACATCGAAGCCCTGGATGTAGTCACCTACGACGGCACAAGGCTGCGTGTAGGGGCAGACGCAATCGTCGCCATACGCACCATATGGGGACAGCCACCCCCGGCTGTCCGGCGATCCGAAATCATCTGGAGCCAGCCGCCTTCGGCTGCCGAGCCCGGCAGCATCGAGCCGCAGCGCATCACTCAAATCCGCTCCGCCCTCAAGCAAATCGCCGACGCACTACGGCGATCTGATCCGCAAAAAATTCCCTAACATCCCGCGCCGCGTCTCCGGATACAACCTCAACTATCTTCTCCCGGAAAACGGCTTCCACATTGCCCGCGCGCTCGTCGGCTCCGAAGGAACCTGCGCCACAACTCTCGAAGCGACATGCCGCCTCGTCGAGAGCCCTCCGCAACGCGTTCTCGCTCGTCGTCGCCTATCCGGACATCTATCAATGCGCCGACCACATCCCCGAAATTCTCGAGCACAAGCCCATCGGCCTCGAAGGCTTCGACGATCTCCTCGTTTACTACGAGCGCACGAAAGGCATCAATCCGGAAGGCCTCGCGCTGCTTCCCGAAGGCGGCGGATGGCTGATGGTCGAGTTCGGCAGCGAGTCGCTCCCCGGAGCCGAGTTGCAGGCCCAGCGCCTGATCGACACGCTTCGCCGCAGCGCCGCTCCGCCGAACATCAAGCTGTTCTCGGGAGCGCAAGCACGCCGCATCTGGGAGATTCGCGAATCCAGTCTGGGCGCAACCTCTCACGTTCCCGGCGAGCCGCTGAACTGGGAAGGCTGGGAAGATGCCGCCGTCGCTCCCGAAAAACTCGGCGGATATCTTCGCGACCTGCGCAAGATGATGGCCGACTTCGACTACAAAGGCTCGCTCTACGGACACTTCGGCCACGCCTGCGTGCACACGCGCCTCAACTTCGATCTGCAATCGAAAGAGGGAATCGCCAAGTATCCGCAAGTTCGTCGAAGAAGCCGCCGACCTCGTCGTCAGCTACGGCGGATCTCTCTCCGGCGAGCACGGCGACGGACAATCCCGCGCCGAACTTCTTCCGAAAATGTTCGGCCCCGAATTGATGGAGGCCTTCCGCAAATTCAAGATCGCGTGGGATCCCGACTGGAAGATGAATCCCGGCAAAGTGATCGAGCCCAACAAGCTCGACGAGAACCTTCGCCTCGGCCCGAACTACGCGCCTTGGGAGCCCAAGACGCACTTCCAGTTCCTGCTCGATCACGGCAGCCTCTCGCACGCCGCGCTGCGCTGCGTCGGAGTCGGCAAGTGCCGCCGCGAAGAAGGCGGCGTGATGTGCCCGAGCTGGCGCGCCACCCACGAAGAAGAGCACTCCACCCGCGGCCGCGCTCACCTGCTCTGGGAGATGACGCAAGGGCGAAGTCGATCTCGCGACGGATGGCGGAGCGAAGAAGTGAAGCAGTCCCTCGATCTCTGCCTCGCCTGCAAAGGATGCAAGAGCGATTGTCCCGTCGGCGTCGACGTCGCCACCTACAAAGCCGAATTTCTCTCGCACTACTACGAAGGCCGCGTTCGTCCCGCTGAATGCGTATGCCTTCGGCAACATCGACTTCTGGGCGCGCCTCGCATCAATCGCTCCCGGCCTCGTGAATCTGACGACGCAGCTCCCGTTCCTCCGCGACATCGCAAAGTTCGTCGCCGGCATCCCGCACCAGCGCAGCATCCCCGCCTTCGCCCCAGAAACATTCAAACAATGGTTCCGCCGCACCAGCACGTGTAGGGGCGGACGCATTCGTCCGTGCCCGCGAGCGACGAGAGAGCGTGGTGGAGCGCTGAACGCGTCGATGCCGATGTCGCTCGAGACCAGAGGAAGAGCGGCGCTCCAGCCGATGTCGAACAGAATGTGTGGAAAGCGGCAGCGTCACCGGATGCTCGCAATGGGTGGACAGAGCGGCGCGTCCGCCGATCTCGACAGATTCGGTGGAAGAGCGGCGCTTCAGCGGCCGCGTAACGCGTCAGAAGAATGGCGCTTTAGCCCGCGATGATCGAAGGGGGCTTCAGCCCCCGAGGTCCTCCTCTGGGCCGACACCTTCAACAACTACTTCCTCCCATCGACCGCGAAGGCCGCCGTCGAAGTTCTCGAAACCGCCGGATACCGCGTCCTCGTCCCGCAAGCCAACCTCTGCTGCGGACGCCCTCTCTACGACTTCGGCATGCTCGATCGCGCCCAATCGCTGCTGCTCGAAATTCTCGACCAACTCGAGCCCGAGATCGAAGCCGGCATTCCCGTCGTCGGACTCGAACCCAGTTGCGTCGCCGTCTTCCGCGACGAACTCGTCAACCTTTTCCCGCACGACGAACGCGCCCAGGCCCTAAGCAAACAAACATTCCTGCTCAGCGAATTTCTCGAGCGCAACTCCGGCAACGCGCCGCTCCCGCAACTCAACCGCCGCGCCCTGCTCCATGGACACTGCCATCACAAGTCGATCATGAAGATGACCGCCGAAGAGTCGCTGCTCACGCGCATCGGTGTAAACTTCACCGCGCCCGCTCCCGGATGCTGCGGCATGGCCGGATCTTTCGGCTTCGAGCACGACAAGTACGAAGTCTCCGCCGCCATCGGCGAACTCGAACTTCTTCCCGCCGTCCGCAACGCGCCCGACGACTGGCTGATCATCGCCGACGGCTTCAGTTGCCGCGAGCAGATCGCGCAGGGCACCGGACGCCACGCCCTGCATCTCGCCGAAGTCCTCCAGATGGCGCTCCAACCCTCAGCCCTGGACCGTGACGATCCCTATCCCGAATCGCACCTAGTCCGCGAGCGCGATCAGGATGTGAAAGCCTCAATGAAGAGAGCCGGCATAGGCCTCGGAGCCCTAGCCGGAGCCAGCCTCCTACTCTGGGCCGCCACCCGCAAGCGCTAATTCCCCTGTCTCAGTACCGCTCCGACTCTCGCTGCGAACGACGTCCCAAAGATGCGCAACCTCCGCCGCAGTTCCCGAGTGCGAGTCGTCAAAGTACGGCATCCATCACCGCCCCAGCCGCGAACCGGCGGAAGATTACAGCCCACGGCGCAAGCCGTGGGAGCCGAGATCGGAAGCCGCCAGCTCCGTAGGAGCGAAAGAGAACTCGCGCAATAACATGCTATGAAATCAACGACTTACACGCCTCTGTCCCACCCCCCCATCTCCTGAGATAATAAAGGTCCGTAAGACGCCCGCCAGTTTCAGGCCTCGCAAGGACAACCGCATGGACCGCGAAGTCACAACCATGGTCAGCACCGAAGTCTCCCGCGACCTTTCCGCCAAGGTCCAGAGCGCTGCGCCCATGGCACAAGGCCCGCTGCGCGGCTCGGTCCTCGTCCTCATTCAGTACGACGTCTGCGAAGAGATCCGCCTCGACGAGCTGCGCAAGATTTTCCCAGCCCGCACGGCCGAAGCCAGCTTCAAGAAGGCCCCGGCCTACGTCCGCTACCAGCGTCCTCCGGTCGAGGAGACGCTCGAGCCTCTGATCCTCGAATCCGGCGAGCGCCTTGCCGGAGAGATCAAGTATTACGATTACGGCGTCGTCAGCCTCGAATTCGAGCTGCCGTTTTCCGGCGGATGGGACACGCTCGTCGAGCTCTCCTGCCGCTGGACCTCCGACACAAATTTCGAGAAGCTGGCCTTGCGCATCGTGCAGCCAGAAACTTGAACGCGCCGCCCCCGCGCTGATCAAGCCGTACACCGCCGACTGGCTGCAAGAGGACTACTTCATCTTCCACGTGCGCGAGATCGACGGCGCGCCCTCCGCCGACGAACTTCTCGCCTCGCAGCGCAACCAGATCGCCCAAGTGGTCCGCGGAGAAATGGCCACGCTCTCCGACGGCGAGCGCCAGGAAATTCTCCAGTCTCGCATCTCGTACTATCCGCACGACCTCGCGGTCATCGGATGGAATGCCGCATTCATCTACGACACGCAATCTGGCGCCGAGACCGCCATCCAGCTTCTGCAGTACGCCAACTCCCAGCTGCTCGAGTTCCGCCACTACGACGAGCTGCTCACCACCGAGCTCGAAAAGGTCTACGACTTTCTCGACGCCGGAGGCAGGCGGTCTCTGGGGACGCTGGCGCACCGCCCGTGCCGCCGCGAAACTACACACCGTTCTACTCGACGTGAACGAACTCACCGAGCGCGCCGACAACGCCATCAAGTTTCTCAGCGACATGTTCTCCGCGCGCCTCTACAAACTCTGCGCCGCCAAAGTCGGCGTGCCCGACTACAAGGATCTCGTCAAAGAAAAACTCCAGACCGCCGAAGATCTTTACAGTTCATGGTGGAGCAGTTCAACCAATCGCGCGCCTTCGTCCTCGAGCTGATGGTCGTCGTCATCCTAATCATTGAACTGATCTACTTCTTCAAAGGCCACCCGCTTTAGCAATCGAGTAATTGGGAAATCTGGTCATTAGTAATTGAAACCGTGCAGCTGAGACGGTTTCCCCATCCTTGTCGCGCTTTTTGCGACAGGGTGGGGATTTTGAACTCCGGACGCGCATCCCACCCTGCTTCTCCCTCCGTGATCCCGATCACTGCAAATCTTCGCGATGAGATGTAGCGTCGTCGCAAGTTCAGGAGGCGGACATGCCTACCTCAAGCGTCTCCCTCGAAACGATCGAATCATTCCTGGCCGCCAAGCGCATCGCTATCGTCGGCCTCTCCCGCGATCCCGGACACTTCAGCGTCATGCTCTTCAACGAGTTCACGCGCCGCGGGTACGACGTCGTCCCCGTTAATCCCAAAGCCACCACCATGTTCGGACGTCTCTGCTTTCCCCGCGTGCAGGATATCCAGCCATCTGTAGAAGGGGCGCTGATCATGACGCCGGCCGAGGTAACCGATTCCGTGGTTGCCGACTGCGCTCGGGCCGGCATCCGCCGCGTCTGGATGTACAGTGCCGCAGGACACGGAGGCTCCGTCACGCCGTCGGCGGTCGCGTTCTGCCGCGAGCACGACATCGAAGTCATCCCCGGCGAATGTCCATTCATGTTCTTTCCTCACAACGGATTCCACGGCCTCCACGGATTCTTCGTCAAACTCATCGGCCACTACCCCAAACACCAGCACGCAGCCAGACCACCGGCGTGAATTGAGTAATAGAGAAATTCGAGTAATTGTGTAAGTGAGAGGATTGCCCCATCCTTGTCGCGGATTTTGCGACAGGGTGGAGAATTTGAGCTCGCGTCAGTCATTGTCAAACGCGGAATACGTCGCGGGATGTGCCTGCCCCGCCGGCGCTTCAGGGCACACGCGCGGAGAGACGATCATCGGTGCCTGAGGACTTTGGCTGAAGTCGAAGCTGTCGAGCATGTCGCTCGCCGCGCCGTCGCGTGCGGTGAGTGATCCCAACTGATATCGTCGTTCCACAAATTTCAACATCGACGACTGCTCATATACCGTGTGCGAAACGTATCCTCGCTTGGCATACGGAGAGATGATCAGCAGCGGCACCCGCGGGCCAAGTCCGAACTGATCCACCTGCGGCGGCGGGACATGATCGTAGTAGCCGCCGTAGTCGTCCCACATCACAAACACGGCCGTCGAACTCCAGTACGGACTTTGCATGATCGCGTTGATCACCTGCGCCGTCCAGTTTTCCCCCTGACACACGCTTTCGGGCGGATGCTCCCCCTGACCCAGGGGCGGCAATACCCAACTCACCGAGCGCAGTTTTCCGGCGGCCACGTCGTCCACAAATTGGGCCGGAAGCGCAGTCCGGTCTTGCCATGTCGGAGCACTTTGTATGTGGCGAATCGTGCTGAGGATGCCTCCACGGTCTGCGTAGTACCGCCAGGAAACTCCCGCCGCCTCAAGCTGGTCAGGCAAGGTTTGAAAGTCAAAGCATGGCGACTGCCAAGTGATATTTCCGTTCTGATCCATGATAGGGACGGTGCCGCTGGGAGTGCCATCGCAGTTCGTGCCCGATCCTTCGGGCCCACCGGCATTGTCCATTGCCCCGCCGGACTGCGGAGCGACCGTGAAAAGATGATTGGGAAAACTCGGCCCATGCACCGACGCAAAAAAGTGGTCCGCCAGCACGTAACGCCGCGCGTAGCCCCAGTATCCGGGGATCTCACTCTCTGTGACACGCCCATAAGCGCCCAGGTTCCCGGGCTGATCGAACTGATCCATCTTGCCGTTGTTGATCGAGTGCACGCTGCAATCCCAGCTATTGCAGAGCTGGGCCGGATCGCTATCGGCCGTCGGAGTGAGAGGCACCTGCTGTCCGGTGGACGTCTTTCCCGACGTCACGCCGTCCGCGCCCGGAAAGCCGGCAAAATAATTGTCGAAGGTTCGGTTTTCTTTGATGATGAAAACCGTGTGCTGAATGGGCGTGGGATCGTTCGCGGCGTATCGCGACCGGATGACTCCGTCACTGCAGGTCGTCAGGATCAGCGCCGCCCCCACGAGGGATGCCACTGCACCGAGGACGAGCCAGTAACGAGCCCGCAACAAACGAATCCCTCCGGCTGACGCAGCTACTCTAATCGACCCCGTACCGGGCCGTCCACCATCGCGTCGTGATCTTGACCACACTAACCCATCCCACTTTTTGCCCTCATCCTTTGGGAGCTTTGGCCGTTGCATGCTTGCGATTCGCACGAGGCGGTTCATTTGCGCTGACGGGAGGTTTTTTCTGTGGTGCGTTGGCGGTTGTGGGGGCGGCGCTGCCGACCGGTACGGCTGGTCCGCCTGTACGGACAAATGCGTGCGTACCTACATTTGTCGGAGTGGCGCTGCGGCCCAGTGGGCCGCTTGAACGGCCGGGGGCGGCTGTTCCCACATTTTCGTGTCGGCTGGTTAGTGTTTCGGCTACGCGGGTTAGCCTGGCGCGGATGTCGGTTTGGTGGGCTTGCTCTTGCCTGAGCTTCTCCAATTCTCTTTGCTCTCTGACCGACAGGGACCTTGCTGGCGCGATCGAAGCTGCGTGCGGGAGTTCGTCTTCTACCGGCTGGTCTGGTTCTGCCGACACTTGCACAGCGGCTTCGCCGCTGGGGCGGACGAATGCGTCCGCCCCTACATGATTTGAGGGGGCTGTGTAGTTGGGGATTTCTTTTACCGTGTCGCTGGCGTGGATGTCGAACTTTACGCGGCTGGCGTTCTTTACCGCGATGTGCAGAGCGCGCAGGATCAGTTCGGCGCGCTTGAGGTCGATGGTGTTGCGCATGAGCGCGTTGATGACTTCCATCAGCGAGGACTGGATGGATTCTTCGTCCTCGAGGATGGCGATGGGGTGAAGGCGCGACTGCGGCGGTTTGCGCACGCCGCGGTGGGCGTGCTGGTGGAAGTAGCAGAACTGCTCTCCGCGAAGTGAGGGAGAGGCGCAGCGTACGCCGGTGACTTTGATATGAGTGCAGGTGGAGGATGTAGGCATAGAAGTCCTGTTCAGTATTTTTTGATAGTGAGTGCGTAAAATCTTGGCTTCATTGGAGTTAGGAGCGGAGGAGAGGACCATGTCCGCGTAAAATCTTGGGAACAAAGGGTTTGTAAGTAAAATCTTGCGAACAAAGGAGTTAACGGAGTCTTTGGCGAGAGGAGCCAGCTTCGATTCGGGAATCCAAGGTTCGGGTTCGGCCTGCAGCTCTCGGCGATCAGCTTTCAGCTTGTGGCTGTTGGTTGGTTTCCGGCTCTCGGCTTCCGGCTTCCGGGGATGTTGCGAGTGCATATTTCCAATTTGGGCTTTTTGGAAGCTTCGAGTAAAGGTTGGATGTCACAAGTTGCGGATTTATTTTTGTGGAAAAGTTTGGGCAGATCGTTACTCGTCATTTACGAAGTTTGAGGCAGCCTGCTGTGAACCGTCCCACGCAAGCCAAAACCCGGCTAGAATGGGCCACCCGCTGGGCTTGGGTGGGCTATCCGCTTTCGGAGCGCACGTACCCTGACGCCGCCCTTTTGATTACACCTGATCGCACATTTTCTAAAAGCTAATGTGGCTGCGGGACGATGTGGGCTATCCCGCGCACGATTTCGGTGGCTTGAGCGCGCGTGACGGGTTGAAGACTGTGGACGGCTTCGTTTCGGATGCGAAGCCAGCTCATGATGGTAGGCAGCCTGACGTTACCGAGAAGGTTCTCCGCCTGCGCCCTCTCTAGCATCTCCCTCAATTGCATCGGCCGGGAATAAGACGGCGAGGTGTGCGTCTTGTATCTGTCTCGCAGCATTGATTCCAGCAGAGTCACGGCCGCGATTACCGCAGCGCGGAATTCCCCGGCTTGGAGCAGGCGGGTTGGTTCATCGGTAAGGGTAGGTGCGTAAAGTTGTTCCGCGTGGGCAAGCCACTGGCGAAATGAGGCGAGAAAATCCTCTGGTTCATTGGAAGCGATATCGGGCCGCTCCAACACCGTCGTGCCCGTGATGTCGACGGGAGGACTTGATATCAGTCGGCGTGATGATCAGGATGCGCGAGTTGTCCATTTTCTTGAGCGCGAGACGCAGTTCGTTAACCGTGTAGTCTGATGACGCGTCGACAACCATCAAGCGGGCGCGACTGATGAGGGCATCAATCTTTGCAATGATCACGTCACCGGGTGCGACGACGTCGTCTGCCGTCACTGGAACGAATCCGAACTCGGTCACGACGGGGAAGACGCGCTCCTTGTAAAAGGACAGCAGTGATAGCGGGACAGCAAAGAAGCACAGGCGCGTCGGCGAACTGGTCGGAAGGGATAGTTCCCGCAGGGGCTGTTCTTCTTTAATTTGGCTCGCCGGAATGACGGCGTTTCGCCAGTAATCACTTAGCTCTGTAAAGGTCTCCGCCAGCACTTTGGCATAGCGGCTTTTGGTGCCGAAGAGATTAATCACCTTAATGCCACGGCGTTCGTAGCGTGAGATCTCCGTTGCTCCGGCGCCGACCAGTATGACGTAGGCGATTCTGCGCGATCGGCCGAGGCGATCGGCGACTACCTGCCATACCTGCCTGAAATCAGGATCGTCAAGACTGTACCCAACAAGCACCGCGGTTCGGGTGATTAGCAAGTTCGCGAGGTAGGTTGCCAGTAGTGGAAACGAGTGCAGGAAGCGATCGTAATCAGTCTCGGCTGCGATGAGTCGGCCGGGGTGGTTAAGGTCGCCGTGCAGTTTCAAAAGTGCTGTGCCCGATTCCTTCAGATTGACAGAGAGCTGTTCCTCATCGATCAACGGCGTGCAGTGTCGCGGAATCAGATCGTATTGACGTTCGAGAAGGAAGTCGAAGTTGGTCGTGCAGACGATGTCGAACTGAATCGAGCAGAACGCTTTGTGGGCATCACCCGGACGGGCTTCGTCGACGTGGAGTAGTTCAGACAGCCGCTCGATTAGCTTTGGGCGGCCGTATTCATGCTCATAGGCAGAGAAGGCATCGAGGGCACTCGTGGGCTCATACCCCCTTAGGTCCGCCTCGAGCAGAGATCCCAGTTCGCCCCAGAGGGGCATCTGCTTCTTTAGTGGAAGGACCGCGTTGCGCGAGAAGCCTGCGCCTACGATAGGTAGCCAACGTCCGGCGACGAGGTCATCGAGCAAGGGTCTTGGGAATTTGGTGAGATGTTTCGTCGCCATTTATCGCCGTTACTGTCGTTGTTGTCGAAAGTATAGCGGGGTTTCAACAAGGTCCGGTAGCGAGAAGCATCGGGGAGCCGAATCAAGCCCACAGCAACCGTACAAGCTCCGAAGGAGAAAAGAACACCTCTCGAGGCCTATCCTGAGCCAAGTCGAATGGGCGCAAACGATGTGTAAACGCGGACGAGAAACTAAGTCGAGGGAGTGAAACAAACCAAACAACGGGAAGAACTCCCTCTAGTGCTGGTGGCGCGACTGGCGGTGCTGCGGTCACTACGGTCAGGATACATTCTCCCGGGCTGGCCCGAAGGGGCGAAAGAAAAGCCATCGTCACAAAGAGGACCCCACCGCTTCCACCGCTCGGCATAAGTGGGGATCCCGCATCGCTGTAACAGGCCGAAGGCGTACAACAGGCCAGTGTCGGAGTCGATGTAAAAAGTCCCGTTCACCACGCTGGGCGATGACCATACGTAGAATCCGGCGTTGTAGGTCCAGAGCACGGCGCGGAGGTGGAGTTGGTTGGGAGGGCCGGCGCGTCGCGCGGGGGAACACAAGGTCGTTCGACTGCGCAGAAGGGTGCGCTTCGCCCGCTATTCTGCTCCGTGCAGGATGACAACGACAAGGGGCGCGGGTGCGGCTCTGAGATAATCGTTGTTTGATCCACATGATTCGGGAGGATTCTTGAAGGCACTGTTGCTGGAGAACATCAGCGGCGTTGCGGTGCAAACTTTTCGCGATGCCGGATACGAGGTCGAAGCGCTGAAAACTGCGCTTGACGAGCGGGAAATGATCGAGAAGCTGCGCGCTGCTCCGGTATCTCTTCTCGGGGTGCGCTCGAAGACGAAGGTTTCGTCCGCGGTGATCGAGGCCGCCAAGGGTCTGGTCGCCGTGGGCGCGTTCTGCATTGGCGTTGACAAGATTGACAGCAAGGCGGCGAGCGAGCGTGGCGTCGCGGTATTCAACGATCCACATTCAAATTCGCGGTCAGTGGCCGAGTTGGCGATTGGGGAGATTATCTTGCTGTTGCGACGCACGTTTGCGGCGTCATCGCGAGATGCATCGCGGCGTCTGGAATAAGTCGGCGGCGGGTGCGCACGAAGTCCGAGGGCTGACGCTGGGTATCGTGGGATACGGCAAGATCGGCTCGCAGCTCTCCGATCTGGCCGAGGCGATGGGCATGCGCGTGATCTTCTATGACAACGCGCACGTGCTGGCTCGTGGCAATGCGCGCGGTGTGACGTTTCGTGAGTTGCTCGAAATTGCGGACGTCGTCACGCTGCACGTCGATGGCAAGAAAGAGAATCAGGATCTGTTCGGCAGCGAAGAGTTCTCGGCGATGAAAGACGGCGCGTGTTTCCTAAACCTGAGCCGAGGATTCGTCGTCGATCATGATGCGCTGGCTGCGTGCCTGAAGTCGGGAAAGATCGCGGGCGCGGCGATTGACGTGTTTCCACAGGAGCCGGAGTCGGGCGCTGAATTCGTCAGCGCACTGCGCGAGTTGCCGAACGTCATTCTTACGCCACACGTGGGAGGATCGACCGAAGAGGCGCAGCAGAACATCGGATCGTTCGTGTCGGCGAAGTTGCTTGACTATGTCAAGACGGGAGATTCGACGCTGAGTGTGAACTTCCCGCAGGCGCATCTCGAGTACGAAGCGGGATCGCATCGGCTGATGCACGTTCATCACAATGTTCCGGGAATTCTGCGGGCGATTAACGACATACTGGCGGACCGCGACATCAACGTCGAGCGCCAGGCGCTCAACACGCGCGGGAATTTGGGGTACGCGATCTATGACATCAACCGTCCGTGCGACGAGGCGTTAATGCGAGAGTTGAGGGCGGTACCTCAGACGATTGTGGTGCGGGCTGCGGGATGCTGATTGGCTCGCTTTGCTTGATGTGGACAAATGTGTGCGTCCCAGATGGGCTGATCAGGAGACTGCAATGCGGGGATTGAAAGATAAGCGCGTTTTGATTACCGGCGGGGCTAGCGGGATTGGTGCGGCGACGGCCACCCGATTTCTTGAAGAAGGATCGCGCGTCTGCGTTCTCGATCGCGATGACGCGGCGTGTGCGCGGATCAAACATGAACTTGCGAGCCGCGGCGACGGCGGTATCACTTCCGCGATCATCGCCGACGTCACCGACCTGATGCAGGTGGAAGCGGCGTTCGCGGAGGCGATCCGGTTGATGGATGGGGTGGATGTGCTGATCAACAACGCGGGCATCAGCATCCGGCATAAATTTCTGGAGATTACTCCGGAGGAGTGGGACCGCATCCTCGCGGTGAATCTGACTGGCGTGTTTTACGTGGCGCAGACTGCGGCGCGGCACATGTGGGAGCGAGGAAGCGGAGTCATTCTGCAAACGGCGTCGACCAACGGAATTGTGGGTCAGCCGTTCTATGCCGATTACAACGCGACGAAAGCGGGAGTGATCGCAGCTGACCAAAACGATGGCGCTGGAGCTGGCACCTAAAGTTCGCGTGTGCGCAGTGGCCCCGGGATATGTGCTGACGCCCATGCAGCGCGCCGAATATTCCGACGCGATGCTGGAGGAAGTGAACCGCAAAGTTCCGATGGGACGGCATGCGTCGCCCGAGGAGATTGCCGGGCTGTTTGCGTATCTCGCGTCGGACGACGCGGCGTACGTGACCGGGACAGGTGTTTACGATGGACGGCGGAGAAATCTGCGGCGGACTGGCCAGCCGCTAGCGCGCGGGTGCAGAAGCGGTATCCCGTCGATATGGTCGCAGGTTACTTTTGTCACCATCGAGATCGGGCGGACGATCTGCAAGAATAAAGGAGGCGGCGCCGCGTCCTGGATGCGGCCGACGACTACCTACCATGGAAGTATTGACCACAAGAGCAATGCGACGGAGCACGCGAATTCGCGTGGAGATTCCAGTCAGCGTGATTAGCCTCGACCGAAGACGTCCGTTCGGGGAGAAATGCATGCTGCTGGTGGTGAGCGCGCAGGGATGCGGATTCCGCAGTTCGGAGGAGTTGCAGGTCGAAACTCCGCTGATGCTGAGCGGCCTGCCGGGCGGCGGAAGCGTGACCGCGCGGGTGGCGAACTGTCTGCCGCTGGGAAACGACGGCAAGTATTTTCTGATCGGCGCCTCGCTATATACACATGGGAACGTGTGGGGAATTGCCGATCCGCCGGAGGATTGGGGCGTCGCTGCGAAGAATGCTCCAGTCGGCTGCTGCGCCGGAGAGCGACACTGCTGCTCCGAAGCTCAAGGTGCAGAAGAAAGTCTGGCCTTACAATCTTTTTGCCGAGGGTGCGGAGACGAGTCCGGGGCGGAAGTAGAGCCTCCTTACGCCGTCGATCAGGGCTACGAGCTTCGTATAGGTCCTTCGCTTCGCTCAGGATGACAGGGCACTCTAGATCACTGGCAATGGCCTGGCTGCATGGTCCTTCGCTCCGCTCAGGATGACAAACCTCGCGAGGATTAGTGAGGGACGCACGCTGTCCGGTAGCGGGATTGATCTCGTGCTTTGGTAACTTCGCAGCGGGCCGCTGACATACTTCAAGTAGCCTATGTCAGAAGATTTCGAATCATCGGCACGACTTCTGCCAGCACCCAAAGAAAACAAATGCCGAGAACGTCCGTTTCGCGCGAAGCTGCGCGGATCGGTGCTGGTGCTGGTGAAATTGCCCAACAAGCGCACGGTGCGGGCGGCGATTCATCAGTTGTCGACCACCGGCGGCGTAATTCATCTCGAGAAGCCGCTGGATGAAAAGCTTAAAGTCGAACTAACGTTCCACGTTAATGAGACGACGATCCACTGTCAATGCGCAGATGCTGTTTCCTATGTGGGCGACGCAGGGATGGATGCAGCCCTTCCGGTTCGTGGACCTGGCGGACGCTGATCGCGAGGCTCTGGACGCCAGCCTGAAGTCGTTCCTGAATGATGAAGCGAAGGGCGAAGCGGTGAAGAAGGCGGCCGCGGGAGCCTAGGTTTCAGTTCGTCTTTCTGCTAGGAATTCCCTTGGGTCCGCAATTTTCTTTTAGTTCCAGCCTTTTTACGAATCCTACCCACTCGGTTCGGACGGGACGCCTGCTAGTTCCGCGCTATTCCATGGTTACCGTGGTTACTTTTGGGATTCGGCTGTGGGCCTATGATCCGCAATAGGAAAGTTCCATGAAACGACTCAGCTTTTTGGTTTCACTCACAAATAAAGACAACGACTACCAGCAGGAGCAGGCGGCGGCAGCGGAGAAGGCCGCGCGGCGGCTGGGAGTCGATGTAAAGATCATCGACGCGAACAATGATGCGGTGGCGCAGAGCCAGCAGTTGCTGCACTACGTGCAGGATTCGTCGGTGGCGCGTCCGGATGCGATCTTGTTCGAGCCCGCGGGCGGAACGGCGTTTCCGCAAGTGGCGAGAGCGGCGGCTGCGGCGGGAATCGGCTGGGTCGTGCTGAATCACGAAGTCGACTACATCCTGGAATTGCGGCGGCAATACAAGGTGCCGATATTTGCAATCAGCTCCGATCATCAAGAGGTGGGAAAAATTCAGGGGCAGCAATTTGCGGCGCTGCTTCCGAACGGCGGAACCGATGTTGTACATCGAAGGCCCGGCGAACAGTTCGGCGGCGAAAGAACGTACTGCCGGAATGATGAAGACGAAGCCGGCAAATATCCAGATCAAGTCGATGCGCGCGAACTGGACGGAAGAGAGCGCGTACAAGACGGTCAGTTCGTGGTTGCGTTTGCGAACTTCGCAGGAGAGCAAGATCGACCTGGTCGGCGCGCAGGACGACAGCATGGCCGTGGGAGCGCGCAAAGCGTTCAGCGAGATTGCGGAAGGGGATCGGGCCCGCTGGATGAAGATTCCGGTGACCGGGTGCGACGGGATGCCGAAGACGGGTCAAGCCTGGGTTCGCAACGGAACGTCTGGCGGCGACGATTTATATCCGTCCGAATACCGATCTGGCGATTGAGATGTTGGTGGAGTCCTTCAAGAATGGCTCGACACTGCCTGAAAGCAAGATCACTCATCCAGAGTCGGTGCCATCGCTGGCGGATTTGGCGGCGACGGCGGCGAGGCTTGCGAAGTCCGCCAAGGCGTAGATCAGAGTTCATTTTCTAAGTTCAGTGCAGGCGCCCGCAATGGGCGCCTCATTTGTTTTGGCAGAGCTGTTTCGCAGAAACGGTCCATCGAAGAGGCAGATCCAAAACAGGCAGCCGAAGGCTTGCGCGCAGAGCATCGGCCCTATCCCAGATCAAGTGTGTCCAACTTCTGACGATAACTCCTAGAGACTCGGCCGGACTGCGCCGAAGGAGACGTTCGTCATGACGTGGAAGAGATCGCTTGGGATGGCACTTCTTATGGGAATGGTGGCAGTGCCGGTTCTTGCGGCCAGGCAATCCACGCTTCCGGCAACTTCGCCCGGAAGCGGGGTACCTGGAGCCGGTGTGACAGACGCGGCTACGAACGGGAACATCGCTTCATTGTTGGGAATGCTGGTGATGAAAGGAGTGTTGACCGCGGATGAGGCGAACGCAATCCGGGGATCGGAGCGAGGTTCGGAGATGCACGCGCTGCTGGATGCGCTGGAGCGGAAAGGAGTTATCACTTCTTCAGACGTGGCGGCTGTGAATCGGGCACGCGCGCAGCCGAGTGAGACTACCCGAACGATAGATCCGGCAAAACAGCAAGTTCCGGCAGTTCATTCCGGGAGTAACACCGGTTCGAGTTCTGCAGTTAGAACCGTCGCCGGTAAGCGGGATGGTTCCCGACATCAAGTTGGGCAGCGGGGCCAAGGTGAAGCTGTACGGGCTGGTGAAGGCGAGCGTGATTTACGACAGCTCGTCGCCGTATGGGACGGATATGCCGATGCCGGCGTTCATCAATACCGGCACGGCGATGGGGATGACGAGCTTCGATCCCGGGCCTGACGGTGCGCCGGAATTTCATGCGAAGGCGCGATTCTTTCGCCTTGGAACAAATTTCGAGTGGCCGGACCTCAACAAGAAAACGTCGATCACCGGGAAATTCGAATTCGATTTTGAGGGCAACTTCACGAGGGCGTTGAACCGAAATGTCTCTACGATCCGGTCGAGCCAAGCGTCGATCCGCCTGGCTTATGGGCGCGTGGATCACCGGTTGAGCGACGCGACGAACCTGTTCGCGCTGTTTGGACAGGACTGGACGCCGTTTGGCTCGTCCACACTACCGGCACTTTATGAGACCACGGGGATGGGTTTGGGATTTGGGACGCTTTATGAACGCGCGCCGCAATTCCGGTTCGGGGCCGGTCATAAGGTTGGTGGCTCGCAGGAAGATTCTGGTGCAGCCGGAGTTTGCGTTGGTGATGCCGGCATATGGAAACGATCCGAAAGCGATGGATAATCAACTGGGATATGGGGAGAGACAGGGAGCGGACTCGGCGCGTCCTGAGATTCAGAGCCGGGTTGTCACGCAGTGGCAACTGGACAAAGCGGTGGGCGTGGCACCGGCACAGCTTATATTCAGCGGTGTTGAAGGCGAACGCACGGCTTTGGTGAGAGCGGCAGATGTGCCGCTTTGTCCCGCCACAACGTCTGGATGTCCCACGATGCGAAGGTGTTTCAGGAAGCGTTTCCCAGCGGAGCGCGAGTCAGCAGTGAGCGCTGGGGGTACACAGCAGAATTGCAACTTCCTACCCGCTGGGTAACGGCGACCACAAAATACTGGAGAGGCGCAGACCTGCGGTGGTATTTCGTGGGAGGACTGCTATCGAACTACAACGACAAGGGCGTGTTCGATCCGGGCGCTGCGGTCATTGAGGGCTTGTCGAATGATCAATCGTCGTCGGTCTTATTCGGAGTGCGAGATGGCAACCCGGCGGTCGCGCCGCAGAGGCCAGTGCGATCGCAAGGCGGATTTCTGAACCTGGGATTTCCATTGGGCAGGATCGCGCAGGCCGATCCTGCGCGGCGGAACGCGGGATGGACACTGTACCTGCACTATGGGTTTGACAACGCCTTTGCAAGCGACGTTCGCAAAATCGGCAACACGCGGCAGAAAAATGACCTGGCTGCCGCGACACTGAACTGGAAGATGAACAGCCTGGTGATGTTCACATGGGAGCAGTCTTACTACCGGACGCGGGCCGTTGGAGATCCGACGGGCGTAATTCCTTTTCCAATTTACCGGGGAATTCCTTCGCGGCAATGGCAGGACATACGGACGGAGGTTGGGCCTACGTTCAGCTTCTAGATCGTCGGGGATGAGATTCGGTTTGTAATTAAACTTCCCACACTACTGTTCCCGGTACTCGGATGGCGAGACGCCCTCGAACAGCCGGCGGAGGCCGGCGCTATTTTTCAAGTTTGAGTTGTCCCGGCTGACTGCTTGAACTCGCAGTTGGAAAGCGTTCGCCCCATCTATACTGTATTGAGTTGGATTGGTGTGGGCCTATAGCTCAACGGTTAGAGCAGCAGACTCATAATCTGTTGGTTCCAGGTTCAAATCCTGGTGGGCCCACCAATGAGTGCGGGGATCTATTCTTTAGCGCCACACCCGGTCTGTCGGCGGGTTGGGTCGCCAAAGCCCGAGTACCGGTATCGCCTCAGCCTTCCCGGATTCGACCTGGACACTGGACTCTAGCCGCTGAAGCCGCGATTGGTGGGGCGCCTACGTCACGACCTGAAGTCGCGGCCCTCCCGATCGAGGTGGATGCACCGGGGCAAGTTCGTCAAACTTCGTAGAACCACGCTTCGAAAACTGCCATCCTGTTTCTTCAGATGAAGAAAGTCCCTTTCCTGCTTCGGTTTACAGTGTGAGAAAACCTGTACTCGATCTCGATACGGTCTCGATTGACCGTTTGTTGCGCACGAAGCAAAGTAACTCCGCATTCCGACGCACTCAGTCGCACCGATGTGCAGAGCGGTTTGTCAGGAGGAAAGAAA
Source organism: uncultured Acidobacteriota bacterium (assembly GCA_963712365.1). Lineage (GTDB taxonomy): Bacteria > Acidobacteriota > Terriglobia > Terriglobales > Acidobacteriaceae > Sulfotelmatobacter. The sequence goes on along the minus strand of CAVQHO010000010.1, from coordinate 488,028 downwards.
TGAAAAACATTGGCGTGACCATTGGTAAACTTCGGGCGCCCTTCGGCAAGGGCGGCCGCGCCGCGACGCACCTGAGTATTATGACGATGGCTGTAGCCCTGTTATTCGGGTCTGCACTCGCGCGCGCCGACGTCGTATTGGACTGGAACACGATCGCGGTGAACACAGCGATTGCAAACGGTCAGAATCCATTTGCTCAAGCCCGGTACACTGCGATCGCTCAACTCGCGGTCTTTGAAGCCGTCAATGCCATCAAAGGCGACTACCGGCCGTATCTTGGGACCATCGTCGCGCCCCCTGGGGCGTCGGCCGAAGCAGCGGCGGTAGAGGCCGCTTACCAGGTGTTGCTCACGTACTTCCCGACAAGCAAACCTGCTCTTGATCTCGACCTTGCTAACTCGCTGGCTTCCATAGCGGACGGGCAAGGGAAAGTTGACGGCATAGCGACTGGAGACGCGGCAGCTGCCGCCATGATTGCTCTGCGCGGTAACGACGGCTCGGCGCCTCCTCAATTCAAGACACCGGGGGCAGTTGTACCAGGGGAATGGCAGGCCACACCAAGTTGTCCAATCGTCAATGGAGTCGCAGTTGGAACCGCATTTCAATGGCAAAACGTAACACCGTTTGGCTTTCCGGATGCAAGTGAGTTTATTCTCGACCCACCACCGGCACTCACGAGCAAAGCGTATGCCAAGGCCTATAACGAGGTGATGACAGTAGGGAGCATCGACAGTACGGCGCGACCGCAAGATCGCGCCAACGTCGCGCTCTTTTATGCGTCCTCCTCGCCAACTCTTGTGTTCAATCAGGCCGCCGTGCAGGTCGCCCAGCAACAAGGACGTTCGCTGTCGGAAAATGCACGTGCTCTGGCTCTGATCAACATGGCAATGAATGACAGCCTGGTCGCGTCATTCCTCAACAAGTATCGCTACAATTTTTGGCGGCCAGAAACAGCGATCCGAGCAGGGGATACTGATGGCAACCCGAGGACGGTTGCTGATCCGAGCTTTGCCCCGTTTATCACGACTCCGTGCTTCCCTAGCTATCCATCAAATCACGCGAGTGCGAGTTATGGAGCCGCCACGATTCTGCGACGCCTATACGGCGAGTCTGCGCATTCGATCACACTCTCAAACCCTGCTGTCCCTGACATAGTCCTGCAGTACAGCGCCTTCCGGCAGATCACCGATGATGTGGACGACGCGCGAGTCTACGGGGGGATACATTTTCGAACTGACCAAAAGGCGGGTGGGAATCTGGGCCGAGCTGTTGGTCGAGTCGTCTACAGGAACAACTTGCATCCCGTGCACGGTTCCGAGTGATTTCACAGTAGCATTTAATCACTGAACCAAAATTCGCCGAGTCGCGGCTCGCGGCTACTGAGGCAGTCCGACTCGGCGGACCAGGTCTGCAAATCGGGGATCGTTGCGCAAGGGATCAAAGAACGGATGCACTTTGATCAAAGGTAGAATCATTGATTTTTCCTGGAAGGCGCGCTCGAGCCAGATAAATGCCTTCTCGTTTTCTCCGAGTCCAAGGTAAGCGTGCAGAAATGCAGCAGCAGGAATGTAGCCGATGCGCTGGCGTCGCTTTAGCTCGTCCAAGAGGCGGAGCGCTTCCCTACGGCGGCCAGAATGCGAATATGCCCTCACGAGCACGCCAATTATTGCCGGGCTACGCTCGCTGAGAATCAAAGCCTTTTCGAGCACCGGAATTGCTTCTTCGGAGTGACCATTTGCAATCAGCGCGTAACCCAGGAACCAATGCGCTGCGGCATTTTTTGGATGCACGGCCAGATCGCTTCGGAGTTCGCTGATGGCTTCGTCATAGTGGCGGGACTGGAATAAGATCCAAGCAATGTTATCACCGCTAACTCCTAAGGGATCCAACTCGCGGGCACGGCGACACCATGCCACGGCTTCCTCAGTGCGCCCCTGATAGAGCAGCCAGTCCGAAAATGCAAGGTGAAGTCCGGCGTCGTTTGGTTTCAACTCGAGAGCTAAGTTGAATTCGCGCTCGGCATCGCCCCACTGCCATTGTTCCTCGTATAGATCCGCGAGCATGGCGTGTGCGTCGACGAGCGTCGGGTCCAGTTCCATTGCCTTGCGGATAGCGTTCATCACCTTAGGCCGCACTTCACCAGGAGGAGCGCCACCGATACCAGGTGTGCCGAGTTGATCGTAGGCAGTTGCAAGGCCAAGGTAAGCGGGTGCGAACCCCGGATCCTTCTTAATCGCCTCTTCGAACGAGGCAATACTCTTCTTGACGCCATCCGCACTGTAGTCTCCGGCGAACTGCCCTTTCAAATAGCTTTCATAAACTTCCGGAGAGACAGGGCGTGCGGCTACGAGTCTGGCTCGTTCCACGCCGGTGACCGAAGCCTCAACTTTTCCGGCAATCGTTTGAGCCACCTCGCTGTCGAGCAAAAGGGCATCCCCGAGCTCGCGGTCGTAGGTCTCCGACCAGAAATGCTCGTCGGTAGCGCCACGGATCAACTGCGCAGTGACGCGAATGCGATCGCCCACTCGTATCACAGAACCTTCGACAAGCACATCGACGTGCAGCGCCTTAGCGATCTCAGGCATTGACATGTGCGTGTCTTTGAAACTCATTACCGAGGTGCGCGAAACGACGCGCAAGTTGTGAATTAGCGATAATCGTCCGATAAGTGCCTCGGTCATCCCGTCCGCAAAGTATGCCTGCGACGGGTCGGCGGAGAGGTTTTTCAGAGGTAACACTGCCAGAGACTTGATAGTGGGCTGGCTTGCGCGGTTGGCACTACGGCTCATCAACCAGGCAACCGTCAGGAATACAAGTACACCGATTCCACCCAGCAACAAGCGTAAGTGGAAAGAAGGGTGCCTCTTTCCGGTGGGGGGTGCCAGAGACTCCGGGATCGGCGAATGTGCGAGTGCAGGCGCCTCAGAAGGCGCGATTGAGTTCCCACTACCGCAAGTTACTTGAGCCGCGAAGCGATATCCCTTGCCGACGACGGTCTCGACGAATCGAGACTTTTCTGGATCGTCCCTGAGCACGACGCGAACCTTGCTGATGGCCGTGTTAATACCGTGATCAACGTCGAAGAATACGTTCTTACCCCAGAGGTGATTGGCGATCTCTTCGCGCGAAACTAATTCCCCGTGTCGTTCAACCAGGAGTATGAGCAAGTCCATCGGGAGCTTTTCCAAGCGAAGCGGGAGCTCGCCCCGTTGCAAGCGATAGCTGGCCCGGTCAAGCGTGAAATCGGCGAAATGAAATTCCCCAATCGTATTTCCCCCACACACGCACCCGAAACGTGGGTGCAATCATGACTCAGGAACCACTAAGAAGCAACCTGTCAAGAAATCCAAGCAGGTTTAGAACTGGATGTTTCATTGGAACTCATGCGAATTGAGGTTACCGACCGCAATCTAGTCGAAACTGAAGTCACAATCCACAACAGCTTTTGAGTCCGTAATGTGGTTGGCCGCACAAAACAACGGCCTATCATTTCGGTGGCGATGCGCGGCAAGATCGTACAATCGAGCAGGGTATTATTCATTCAACAGCCCAACTATGTGGCAGATCCCGCGATCGAGGCGGTTGTTCACTGTTTTTCGCCTCATCGATTAAGTATCGAACTGTTCAGGCCACTCGGGATGTGCAATTGAGCGCTTGTTCTCTATGCGTATGATCTGTCTTCACCGGGGACTTAGCTGCAAGCTCAGTCGCGTACTTTTCCGAAGAGTGGGACTTCAACTTTCCATCCTCATAGTGTTTTTTCTGCCCGCCGCGCTTCATGCACAACTGGAGATTGGCAAGGTAGTGGGAACGGTCAGCGATTCCAGCAATGCCCGGATAACTAAGGGCAAAGTCCTTCTGGAGAATCCGCTGACCGGACGCAAAGTAGAGACCTCGAGCGACGATCAGGGGCAATTTCAGTTTGAAAACGTTCCTTACGGGGCCTATGTCGTGAGAGTTTTGGCAGCCGGCTTCGATCCGTCGGCAACGAAGGTTGCCGTTTGGTCGAATATCCCGGTGCGCGCGAGCATCACGCTTACGGTGGCGACGGCTGGAAGTGACGTGACTGTGCAAGCTCAGGGAGTTTCTGCGCAGGAAACACCGCGCACCGAAACGGTGATCGACGAGAATTTCATCAAGCTGACGCCAACGGTTGTGCGGCGCGATCAGCTGCAATCGCTGATTTCTACTACGCCGGGATGGAACACAGAAAATGACGGGCTGATGCACGTTCGTGGTGTCGACGACGGTGTGCTCTATGTTGTTGGCGGCGTGCCCATAACGGATCGCGTGGACGGGCTTTTCGCGGGCTCGTTTAATACTGACGCAATTACATCCCTTGACATCATCACAGGGAATATTCCCGCTGAATACGGCGACCGGTCTGGCGCAGTGGTCATTATCCAGCCGAAGTCCGGAATTGGAAATCCGCTAAACGGTACGCTCACGCTGGGCCGAGGCAGCTATGACTCGAAGGACGTGTCAACCACCATTGGCGAAGGGACACGCAAGTGGGGACTATTCTTCGCGGGCTCGGGTCATCAATCAGATCGCTTTCTGGATCCGGTCGATCCGCGAAACTTCAACAATGTTGGCGGAGACGTTTCGCTCGACCTCAGCTTCGACTGGAACGTCACTGAGAAAGACATCATCCGCGTCACAGGAGTTGGGCAGGGCGCGAATTTTCGTGTGCCCAACAATTTAGATCAGGAGGAAGCCGGGCAGCGTCAGCGGCAGGAGGTACGGCATGACTCGCAATCCATTTCTTGGCAGCACACTCTTTCGCCGAACACGCTGTTCGACGTGGCTTATTCCCGCAGTTACTTTCTTTCGAAGCTGCTTGGCAGTTCCTTCGACACGCCTATCGTCGCCGATCAGAACCGTCACCACGCGCGGCAAGAGGCGCAGGGCAGCCTGAGTCATGCCGGGCATGGAAACACGATCAAGGCGGGCCTGGAAGTTTCGCGCGTTTCCATAGCCGAGTTTTTTGGCTTCGCCGTCACTGATGCTGAAGCGGCCGACGAAGCTGGAATTAGTGTGGCTGCGATGAACTTCACGCCCAGCAATCCTTTTTCTTATTCCGACCACAGCGCGCGCGGCACACAAGGAGTGTATGTACAGGATGATTTCTCTCCGTTGCGCAATCTGAAGATCAGCGCTGGGGTGCGCTTCGATCATTCCGATCTTCTTGTATCGGACCATCAGGTGAGCCCGCGCGTCGGTGCCGTTTACTTCATTCCCAGAACGAAAACCGCCTTTCGTGGATCGTTTAATCGTCTGTACATGCCGCCCCAGGTCGAAAATTTGCTGATTGCCAGTTCCGCGCAAGCCCGCGAGCTCTCTCCCTTTGCAGATTCCGGCGGAGGCGCCGACATTCGTCCAGAGAAGCTTTCATCTTGGGAAGTTGGTTTCACACAAGAATTGCCGCAATCCTTGCGTTTGAATGTGGCCTATTGGTGGCGAAGATTTCGCAACATTGACGATCCGAACGTACTGCTGAGCACGACGATTATCTTTCCGAACAGCGTGGCGCGCGCGGAGGCGAAGGGGCTCGATGTCAGACTGGACTTGCCTTTGCGGCGCGGCTTCTCCGCGTATCTCACTTACACGAACAATCAGGTTGTCGAGATAGGTCCGCTGAACGGAGGGCTATTTCTGGATGACGATTTCATTACCATCGGCCCTGGCACGCGCTTCACTCCGGATCACGACCAGCGAAACGTGGCATCGTTCGCGGTGAACTATCAATATCCGCGGCGCGGACTGTGGACGTCGTTCACTGGCCGCTACGAAAGCGGCGTTCCTCTGGAACTACCCGATGATTTTAACCAGGCGCAACTGCTCGCGCTTCCCGGATCGAATCTCGTCAATTTCAATACTGGCCGAGTCAAGCCTTGGTATGTCTTTGGATGGTCCGCGGGTACGGACCTGATTCATCGAGATAGGTTCAGCGTGGGCGCCCAACTGGACATTCAGAATCTGGCCAGCCACGACTTTGCATTCAACTGGGGTAATCCCTTTTCTGGCACGCACTTCGGCTATCCGAGACTCATCGCCGGAAGCTTAAAATTTTCTTTCAAGAAATAATCCAAGCCTTGTTTGAGCAGGCGGAAAAAGCCAGGCGCCGCGCCCTATTTTCCATTATTGGAATTCCTTTCCCCGCAACCCTTACGTCATGGAGAGTCATCAGAATTTCGGGCTTGTGGGGTTTTCAATATGCAATTTTCTGCAGTTCGGGCGGGACATGTAGTCCTGTGCTCGTTGGTGATGGCGTTTTTAGTGTCGTGCGGATCAGTCAGCCGATCGACGATGGAACCTGATCCAACACCACCCGCGTCTTTCACATTGGATGTTTCTCTTACTGGCACCGGCAGTGTTACCAGCAGTCCGGCGGGCATCAATTGTCCAGCGACGTGTTCGGCGAGCTTCACGCAAGGCCAAGCCGTTACGCTTACCGCAACGCCCGGGACGAACTTTACCTTCTCGGGATGGTCGGGTGCGTGCACGGGGACCGCGGCTTGCACGGTGACGCTGACGGCGGCAAGTACGGTGGCCGCCAACTTCGGAGCAGCGGGCACTCTGGCGAATCTGAATCACATCATTTTCTTGTTGCAAGAGAATCGGTCATTCGATCACTACTTTGGGGCATTGCGCGAATACTGGGCGCAGAACGGAATCGCTGACCAGGCGTTTGACGGGTTGCCGCAATTCAACCCGCCGGCGAATCCAGCACTGGCCCCGACAAATCCGGGATGCGATCCGAATCAACCGCCACCAGCGGCGTGTGTGGCGGACCCTTCAGTGACGGTTACGTCGTTTCACGCAGCGTCTGTATGCACGGAGGAACCGAGCCCGTTCTGGAATGAGGCTCACGTCGATTGGGATTATGCCAACCCCGTGGGAACAGGTCCGGCTGCGCTGAACGGTTTTGTACAGGCGACGGCCAATGATGCGCGCCAGGTTTCGCCTCCGCTGAATGATGTAAACGGACTCCGCGCGATGGAATATTTCGACGGCACGGACCTTAATTACTACTATTTCATGGCGTCGAATTTCGCGACGTCAGACCGGTGGTTTTCTCCGGCGATGAATCGTACGCAGATCAACCGCATGTATCTACTGGGCGCCACTTCTGCGGGACACGTATATCCTCTCGCGCCGCCGTACGGTCCTATTCCTAACACCACGATCTTCGAAGAGTTACAGAACGCCGGAATCACCTGGAAGGTTTACGTCAACCCACTTAATACAGGATGCGCTGATACGGATTCAGCCTGCCTCGCGAAGTATTCAGCTCTAGGCATGTTTACCTACGGACAAACGATCTCGAATACCCCGACTCTGTTGGCTAACATCGTTTCGACCAATCAATACCTGACGGACTTACAGAATGGAACGCTTCCTCAGGTAGCACTTATTGCGCCGGCAGGCGTTGGGAATCTAGACGAACACCCGAATGACACAGATACGTCAGCGCCTTCGGACATTCAGGCGGGAGCGCAGTATGCAGCAAGCTTAATCAATGCGCTGATGGTCAGTCCGAGCTGGAAAGACTCTGCATTCATTCTGACTTATGACGAGGGCGGCGGATTTTATGATCACTACCCTCCGCAGCCGATGCCAAGTCCCGATGGGGTGCAGCCGATTGACCTGCAGCCGGGGGACATTTGCGACGGGGCCGGCCAAATAGGAACTGGAACGTGTGACTTCACCTACACCGGTTATCGTGTTCCGCTAATTGTAGTCTCGCCATTCGCGAAGAAGAATTTTGTATCGCACACGGTGCGCGACTATACGGCTATCCTGAATCTCATCGAAGAAAGATTTGGAGTGCCGGCACTTACAAAGCGCGACGCAGCACAAGCGCCGATGGACGAATTCTTCGATTTTGTGAATGTGCCCTGGGCCACGCCGCCATCTCCACCTGCGCAGAGTCTGACTGGAGCTTGCACCTTGACCGCTCCCACGCCATGATCGGCATTTTCTTCATGAGATCATGACAAGCATGAAGATGATGCGAGCGGGCGTTGTGTGGTTTACGTTTGTCGCTGCGTGCCATTGTTTCGCCGCTACCCGCCATTACTACATCGCCGCAGAAGATGTGCTTTGGAATTACGCTCCGAGCGGCAAAAACCTCATGAACGGGAACGCCATTCCCCAGCCTTGGGCCTCGAGAGTCGAGTGGCCCAAGAGCCGCTTCATCGAATACACAGACAGCACATTCGCAACAAAGAAACCTCAACCGACCTGGCTGGGAATTCTTGGCCCGATCATCCGCGCGGAGGTGGGAGACGAGATCGTTGTCGAATTTCTGAATCGCGGGCGGCAAGGGCACGATATGCATCCGCACGGATTGCGCTACGACAAGGAGAATGAAGGGTCTTTGTACTTACCCATTGTGAAGGGCGCTTTCGTCGCGCCTGGGGCGCGCTACACCTATCACTGGTTCGCGATTCCAAGCAGCGGCCCCGGAGTCAATCAGCCGAGTTCGATTGTCTGGTGGTACCACGCACACGTAGATCCTGCGGTGGAGATTAACGCAGGACTGATGGGGCCGATCATTGTTACGGCCAAGGGCAAAGCGAATCCGGACGCGACTCCGAAAGATGTGGACCGTGAGTTTGTAAGTTCGTTTGAAGTGTTCGACGAACTTGCGGGGAAGCCGCCTGGACTTCTTTATTCGATCAACGGGTTCATCTTCGGCAATCTTCCCGGACTCATGATGAAGAAGGGACAAAAGGTGCGATGGCATGTTCTCGCGATGGGAAACGAAATCGACTTGCATACTCCGCACTGGCATGGTGAGACCGTCACGTTGTCAGGACAGAATGCCGATGTAGTCGAACTGCTGCCCGGAAGCATGAAAACGGTCGACATGATCGCGGACAATCCCGGAACCTGGATGTTTCATTGCCACGTGGACGAGCACATGGAGAACGGGATGATGGCGGTGTATACGATTTATGTTCCGCCAACGCGAGAGTGCCCGGTGGGGATCGAGCAGGGTGATTTCTGGAGCCATCCAGAGCAGTTTAGCGTGACCGCGAAAAATACTGGGCGGAAGAAGATCAGCAGCATGACGCTGATCTCGGAGATGCTGCTCACGCCACAAGATCTTCAACGACCGTTCAACGCGGAGTGGTCCTCGAAGGAGCCAATTTCGCCGGGAGCCGAAACGGCTTTGAGCAAGCCTGGGATGCGCGCCAACAGCGCTCAGTCGGTAATGGGCTGGGTCGTATTTCCGTCGTCGGTGCGATACGAAGATGGAACGACTTGGGCACCGCAGAGCGAAGGAGAGTGCTTTTCTGTGGTGTGGCGCGATAAGGAGCATCCCGAGATGCCAGCTCTGCCCCCGCGGCAGAGAGAATTGAACGCGGATTGAGGCTGTGGTCGAGTGAAGGGTATTTTGACCTCATCACTCGCAGAGTATCGACCATTGTGGCTCCCTGCAGGCTCCGGCGCATCGCTTTCAGCCACTGGACATCTAATTCTCCATGAATAAGAAGTTGGCGGTGTCGGTATTGGATCTGGTCGGAATGCGTACCGGAGAGGCAGCGGGGGACGCGATTGCCCGGTCTGTGGACTTGGCACGGCACGTTGAGCAGTTGGGATATACGCGTTATTGGCTTGCGGAGCATCACTCGATCTCGGGCTTGGCATGCTCGGCGACTTCGGTACTGATTGGGCATGTGGCAGGCGCGACGAAGACAATCCGAGTAGGAAGCGGTGGAGTCATGCTGCCAAACCATGCACCGCTGGTGGTGGCCGAACAGTTTGGAACGCTGGAGGCACTGTATCCGGGGCGAATTGATTTGGGGCTGGGACGCGCTCCGGGTGGCGATATGCAGACGATGCGGGCGCTGCGGCGCGATCTTGGCCAGATCGGAGACGATTTTCCAGCGCTGCTTGCCGAGCTTCGAACCTACTTAGGCCCCGAGCAGCCGGGGCAGGCGGTGAAGGCGATCCCCGGCCAGGGGAGCAATGTGCCGATTACTTTGCTGGGATCCAGCGGATTCAGTGCGCAACTGGCTGGCTCGTTGGGATTGCCGTTCGCGTTCGCTGCGCATTTCGCTCCGGATTATTTGTACGCGGCAGCGGAGTTGTATCGAGATCATTTCCGTCCGAGCGCGGCGCTGAGCGAGCCTTACTTCATGGTGGGAGTGCAGATTATTGCCGCAGAAACAGATGCGGAGGCGCGCCGACTATTTACCACTCCGCAGCAGCGCTTTCTGAGGCTGATCCGAAACCAGCCGGTGGAACTGCTGCCTCCGGTGGATTCGATGGAACCGTTGTGGCAGGACTGGGAGCGAGCAACTGTCGAGAACAAGTTGCGGGCCGCGATTGTGGGATCAGATGCAAGGGTGAAGGCACGACTGGAAAAGCTTGTGAGTGAAACGGGCGCGAGCGAGGTTATCGTGGTGACTGATACTTACGATCACGCGGCCCGGCTTCAGTCGTATCAGCGCGTTGCGGGTGTTGCTGGGGCTATCGACATTAAGCGCAACGCAGTGGTAGGGGCCTAAGCGGCGGGCGCGCGTAATTCCTTCGTCATCATCGATTGTTTACCGACAATTGGAAGTCGTGAACGTGGGGGACGCTCGCGTTCCGCTTGCTGTCGTAAAATCGCAGATGCGCTCGATTACTTGTCGAGACGCAATCTGAGGAGCACATGGCCGCACTGATCGAAGCGATCAACGTAAAGCGCAAAATGTTTTTCGAATTCGAGAACACTCCGTTTCACTGCCTCGACGCGGAGGTTTCGACTCCGACAGCCCGAGGCGCGCAGACGCTGGTTCGGCTGAAGATGCGGAACCTGCTGACGCAGGCGGTCTTCGACAAGACGTTCAAGGCCAGCGATAAATTCAAGGAGCCGGATTTGGAGATGGTTCCGGCGTCGTTTCTCTACAGCGACGGAGACGGCTCCTACTTTATGGATCAGGCGAGCTTCGAGACTCTCGCCCTGTCAGATGACATGGTCGGGGATGCCAGCGACTTTCTTGCCGAAGGGCTGATTATCCAGCTGCATAAGTACAACGGAAATCCAATCGGATTGCAGCTTCCTCCTCACGTGGAATTGGTTGTCACACAGACCGAGCCTGGGGTTCGCGGAGACTCCGGCGGAGGGAGTGTGACCAAGCCAGCGACGCTCGAGACCGGCCTTGAGGTGCGCGTTCCTCTCTTTATCAAAGAAGGCGAGAAGATCAAGGTGTCCACCGAGACGCGGGAATTTGTCGGCCGCGCGTGACGTTGTTCCTCCAGCACAACTGATCGATTCTTTTTCCCACTCTTTTCTGTTTGTGTGTGCGCAGCATTGGCTGCGAGCGCCGCGGCGAAGTGTATTAGGCTATGGGCGCGGTGCTAAGGCGGAAACGTTTGATTCCATCCCACCAAAAGTCTGGCAGACATTCAAAGGCAGCGTTTCTGGTGGGGACAGTCATTTTCTTTTCCTTCATTTATTTTTATGAGGGCGGGGGATGGAACCAGAACTCCCGCTTCGATCTGCTGCGAGCCATCGTAGAGAGACATACTCTGCAGATCGATGCGTATCACGAAAATACGCAGGATAAAGCTCACTACAACGGCCACTACTACTCGGACAAAGCGCCGGGACTGGTATTCCTCGCCGTGCCTGTCGCGATGGTGGTGAGACCCGTTCTGAAATTGGCGGGCGTTGATCCGGAGTCGGCGCGAGGCGAGGTCGCTTTATCTTATTTCGCAAGCGCGTTTGTGGTGGCGTTGCCGACTGCGCTCGCAGGAGTAGTTTTGTTTTTTCTGGGGCTGCGATTCGGGGCAGGTGCTAATGGAGCTGCGTTCGGAGCGATCGTGATGGCTCTCGGAACCCCGATATGGGCGTACGCGAGCCTGTTCTGGGCGCATGCGCTGGTTGGAGCATGTTTAGTTTTCGGCTTCGCGGCGGCTTTGAAGATCAGCGAAAGCGCTGACGGGCGGCGAGATTTTGTATGGGCATTCGCGGTCGGGATATCTGCAGGATGGACGACGGTGACGGAGTATCCGGCGGCGCCAGCGTCGGCGCTATTGGCAGTGTTGGCGATCTCTCGGGTCTGGAAGAAGGGGAAGGGCGCACGGTGGCGAGTGATCGGAGGCATTGGTTTGGGGTCCGGCCTGTGCCTAATCGTGCTCCTCACCTACTTGTACGCTGCATTTGGATCCTTTCGTCCGAGCTACGCGTACTACGATCCGAATTCGTTTTCGTTCATGCAGAAGCAGGGGTACATGGGGCTGACGTATCCGCATCCGGACCGCTTGCTGAAACTTTTGTTCGGATGCTCACGCGGACTATTTTTCGCGTCGCCGGTGATGCTGGCCGCGGCCGCGGGCTTGTGGAGAATGCGCAAAGGCTCGTGGAGGGCAGCGGCACTGACGGCATCTGCGATCGTGGTGTACTACTTTTTGTTCAACGCATCGTTCTATTGGTGGAAGGCGGGGCTCACGTTTGGTCCGCGATACGCGGGCGCGTCAATTCCATTGTTGTGCATGGGACTGGCCTGCTGCTGGGAGCGTGCTGGTCTTGGCGTGGCGACGTATTCTGATGGTGCTGGCATTGTGCAGCGTCGCTGTGGCGCTGATGACGGTTTCTACCGGTTCGCAGCGGTCGATGCAGGACAACTGCCCGATCGTGCATTCGGTGTGGCCGGACTTTTGGGCGGGGAAGATGGCGGCGAATCGAGAGTCGATGCTCACAGCGGCCGAGGCCAACGGAAAATTCGGAGCGTTCAACCTTGGGCAACTGATCGGGTTGGATGGACTGGCGAGTTTGATCCCGCTGATTGCGGTTTGGGGTCTGGCTGGGGCGGGATGGGCGCGGATGCGGCTGCGTGTAAGATAGTGATGAGATTGAAAAAATCATAATTTCTTTGAGGGATTCATGGAGCACACTGTTTTTTGCGTGAAGTTGAAGCGGGAAATGCCAGGTTTGGATGAGCCTCCATTCGACAACGAGTTGGGGAAAAAGGTGTATGACAACGTCTCGCAGGAAGCCTGGAATATGTGGGTGGAGCATTGCAAGATGTTGCTGAACGAGTACAGGTTGAATCCAGCGCGGCGCGAAGATCAGGAAGTTATCGTGAAACAGATGGATATGTTTTTCTTTGGCGAGGGATCGGCGAAGCCGAAGGAGTATGTGCCGCCGGCCCAGTAAACGGACTGCGGCCGCTAGGCTTCGAGCTTGCGGAGTTGCCTATTCGGGCATCCCTTCAGTCGTACCTTCTATTTGATCGACGCCATTCTAATCGCCACCTACGCCTCGAGTCGGAGGAATGCGTCTATCCCCCTTACTGCGTTTCCTCCCGTATTACTGTGGTTACCTATGCACCAATATTGATGCAATGTTCATCTTGTCGTAACAATCGACTGCTAGAACGGATATGTGGATCTGCATGTCTACAACACGCTGATCCTTTCTGACCTGCACCTCGGGGCCGAGACGAGCCGTGCGCGCGAGGCGACCCGGGTACTCAGGGAGAATCGGTTTCAGCGGCTGATTCTGCTGGGCGATATCTTCGCCGATCTGAATTTTGCGCGGCTCACGAAAGAGCACTGGAAGTTTCTCGGCTACATCCGCAAGCTGTCGAATCCGAAGCGAAAAATTGAAATTGTCTGGGTCGAGGGAAATCACGACTACGGATTGACGGACATCATGTCGCACCTGGTCGGCGTACGCGTGTATCAGGACTACGCGTGGAGTTATCGTGGGCTGCGCCACGTGGCGATTCACGGACACCAGTTCGATGGATTCCAGGTGAACCGCGTGCGGCTGAGCCGATGGGCGACGTCGACTGTATCTGCAACTGCAGAAGGTGGATTTCAAGAGCAAGCCGGTCGCGCGACTGATCGACCGGCTGAATACGCGATGGCTGCGCATGTCGGAGAAAGTTGCTGCCGGGGCGCTGGCGTACGCGCGGCACCGCGAAGCACAGAGGATTTTTTGTGGGCATACGCATGCAGCCCTGCGCGTAGAGCAGGATGGCGTGGAGTACTACAACTCCGGCGGGTGGGTCGATTCGAAGCTGACCTATCTGACGATTGATGAAGCGGGAGTACAAATCCATGAATATGACGAACACGCAGACGAGCGAGTTGACGATCGTGATTCCAGCGAAGAACGAGGCGAAGCTGATTCCGCGCTTGCTGACTTCGCTGATGAATCAGGACTATTCGAAGATGTCGAGTACGAGAGTGTTAGTGGCTGACGCGAATTCGGCGGACGGAACTCCGGATATTGTAATGAGCTTTCGACGAGCGATTGAATGTGAGCGTGATTCGCGGTGGCATGCCTTCGGTTGGGCGAAATCGGGGCGCAGCAGTCGCCGATACTCCTTATGTTCTGTTTCTGGATGCGGATGTGGAGTTGGCGGATCCGACTCTGTTGCGGCGCTGCATGGAGCGCGTGCAGAAGAAGGGCTTGCATTGCGTAACGACGAATATCATCTGCCGCGATGGAAGCTGGATCGATAAGGTGTTCTACGCGAACGAATGATCTATTTCAGTATCTGTCGTACCTGCATCGTCCGTTTGCGACAGGCATGTTCATGTTGTTTGAGCAGAAGAGATTTTGGGAGTTGGGCGGCTTTAACGAGCAGATTCTGTTTGCGGAGGACTACCGGCTGAGCCAGCAGGTAGAGCAGAAGAGATTTGCGATTGTGCGCGGCGGAGTTTATACGACGAATCGTCGGTTCAAGCGCATGGGGCACTTGAGCGTGGGATGGTTGTTTTTGAAGACTGCGATGAATTATTGGAATGAGAAGTATTTTTTGCGGGATCATAAGTATTGGGCGGAGCCGGATGGATTGCCTCGGGCGTGAACGGGGGCTGAAGCCCTTCTTCCGTGAGCGGTGTACGCGGCGCTGAAGCGCCGCTCTTCCACGGCCGTACCGCTTGCGGCAGCCGGCGATGACGCCGGCGCTACGTAGAGTTTTCGTGGCCACAGAAAACAGGGTTCAGCCAACCAGCTGAATCCTGCTTTTGTTTGCGCGGACGCGGGCCTAACTACCAACTTCTATAGTTACGAAGGGCCTGATAGGCGTCTTCCAGTAGGTTGCGTCTGGACGCAGGACCGCAGATGTTCGCTTCCTACGCTACATTTGCGCCGAAGCAGTGCACAGATCATAGTCGGTTCCCGTCCGACGTCAGAACTTGAAAACGATTCCGGTGGAGAGCTGGGTGTTGTTTTGGTGTGTGCCGAAGAAGCGGGTCTGGACGTAGTCGCCTTCGAAGCGCCACGCGATCGGGCGGAAGATGCGGTAGTCGATGCCGCCTCCAAGCGCCGTCGCGAACGATGTATCAGACCCTGCGCCGTTGGCGTTTACGTGGCCGGCGCCAAACATCGCCTCTGCGAATGGACGAAACCTTCCCGCGGAGAATGACACGCGCGGTCCGAAGAGGTAGTTGTGTTCGGAGATGTCAACATTATCCGTGCCGGAACAATTCGGAGCAGGCACTGGGCATGGGGCGATTGCAGTCGGGAAATTTTGCGATCCGTAGTGCGCGGAGATGTCGGCGACGATGCCCACGAAGGGGAATACCTTGCCCTCGAGAGATCCGACCCAGCCGTTAGTGTTGGCGCTGTCGATCGAGGAAAGGGGCGTGTGGTAATAGGAGTATCCGAAATAGATGTTGCCCGAGGTTGGCACTTGCGCCGCGGCCATGCTGCAAAAAAGAGCCGCAATGAGAGTGATCAAAAATAGTTTGCGCACAAACTTCTCCTTTAGCGTTGCAAACACTCAGATTACGCTAGAAGTTGTTGGATGCGCTGGAGTACGGATGGGAGTCAACGATTCGGAAACGATGCAAGGGGTGAAGCGTCAGAAGCGCCAGACGATTCCGGTCGATGCGCGGTAATCGTTCTGCGTCGCGCTGGCATAGCGGGTGTGCATGTAGTCTCCCTGAAAGCGCCAGGAGAAGTTCTTGAACGGAAGCTTGTAATCGAGCCCGCCGCCAACATCGATAAGAAGAGGATTATAGACAAATCCGCTGGAATTCAGGTGCCGCACGCCGACCATTGCGTCGACGAATGGCCGAAGCTTTCCGATGTTGGTGGAGACGCGGGGACCGCCGACGAAGTTGTATTGAGTCACTCCGGAGCCGCGGTAAAAGCCGCTGGCGTCGACGACAAGCCCGATATGCGGAAGGCGCGGGAAGGGAATGGCTTCAAAGGAGCCGTTCCATCCGCGATAGCTCTGCCGATTGACGACGTTAGTGAGCTGAGCGTAGGAAACGCCCGCGTAAACGTTTCCATTGGGCAGGAGGCCGTTGAATTGTGCTGACATCGGGATGGAGAACAAGAGCATGCCCAGGAAGGCCAGCACTCCGGCAGCAGTTTTCGACACGAAATATTCCTCCCCGGCGGTCGCGCCGGCAAACAAGTCCAATTTAGTCAACGAAATCCGTTAGATGCAGTGTACCGGATGGCCAAGATGTATCGCGGGACAAAAAATGTCCGCGAGAAGACATGTACCGCCGGGTTGCTGCTGCCATGAAAATTTAACAGATATTCATGGTGCCAAAACCTAGCGAGTCTCGTCTATGTACTAGCATGCAAACCATGAATATGAATTGGCAAACTTGGGAGCAGCCGGGCGTACCCGCTGCCTTTGGAGTCCACAAGGAGTCGACGTTGAAGCTGAGTCTGGAAACGCGAAATCGTGGCGATGTCATTGTAGTGCACTGCCATGGCCGCATCGTTTATCGCGATGAGGCTGCCGCCCTTTCTCGTCTTGTTGGAGAGCTGTTGCAGGATGGGAGCAAGGTGGTGTTGGAAATGAGCGGTGTGCGCGCATTGGACAGCGCAGGCATAGGCGAGCTGGCCCTGCTGCAGACCTGGGCGCAGGAGAGGAACGCAGATCTGAAGTGTGCGGGAGCGAACGAGTTGGTCCGCACGTTACTTGATCTGACGAACCTGGATTCTGTGCTCGAGGTGCATCCGACATTGGAGGCGGCTTTAGAGTCGTTCCCCGATATGCGGGTGTGCGCAGATTGTTGAAGTAACAGCCGCACGAAAAAGGGAAGGAGCGAGCTTGTCTCGCTCCTTTTCGCTTTAGGGGCGGAGGTTCTGAGAGCGCTTGATTGTTACGGGTTAGTTCTCGCGCTGGAAACGGTATCGGCCTTTGCGTTCCAGAGCGACTGCTTCGGCTACCTTCAGAAAGGCTCGAGCTGCGTGAGAAAGGTTGGCGTCCTTGCGATAAATCAGGCGCAGCTTTCGCTTCAGTTGTAATTCGCGGACTGGAATACGCACGAGTTCACCTCGCGCGATCTCGGTCTCGACGGCAATCTCGGGAACGAAAGCGACACCGTTACCCATCGATA
This sequence comes from uncultured Acidobacteriota bacterium, assembly GCA_963712365.1. Classification (GTDB taxonomy): domain Bacteria; phylum Acidobacteriota; class Terriglobia; order Terriglobales; family Acidobacteriaceae; genus Sulfotelmatobacter. Next base: position 470,706 of record CAVQHO010000010.1, on the reverse strand, counting down.
CGAATTGCTTGATGGCTTGCAGAGTGGGAAGTTCAAGATCCATGTGAAGTGGAGTTTTGTGACTTTTGAAGAGCTGCAGAACTTTTTCGCGGTATGGCGAAGAGACGATGTGGGCTACGAAAGATTCTGCACCAAGTTGGCGAATGCTCACCTGTCCCGCGGAAGCCAGTGGATGCTTCGGCGGAACGACGAAGACCAGTTCGTCAAGAAAGACCACGATAGAGTTCAGGCTGGCTTCTTGTGGTTCGTAAGAAAGGACGCCGAACTCGACGTTGTAGCTCAAGACGTCATCGGGGATATGACTGCCGAGCGCGCGTTCCACGGTGATCTTGATCATGGGATGAACGCGGCGGAATTCGGCGAGGACCGGCAAAAGGTAAAGAACGGTGAATTCGTTGGCGGCAATGACCAGCTTGCCTTTTTGCAATTCGCGCAATTCCGACAGCGACTCGGATGCCTCGGTGCGCAGGTTGATCAGCTTTTCGGCATACTCGTAGAGAACTTTTCCGGCGTCCGTGAGCACCCCCTCGCGGGAGGAGCGATCAAAGAGCGCCTCGCCCAGTTCGTCCTCAAGTTTTCGTATGGTCTGGCTGACGGCTGACTGGGTGCGAAACAGTTTGTCGGCGGCGCGCGAGAAACGGCGCTCGCGAGCGACTGCCAGGAAGACTTCGAGTTGAGAGAGTTCCATTGCTGGCTTTAATCGTATCCTTTCTTACCATTAGCAAAACTTATTATAGTAGATATGCTAATCATTGTTGGAGAATTATAAGTTTTCCTTCTAAACCTTTTCTCCTTACCATGAGAGGAACAGAACAAGGGCAGGCGTGACGCTGCTCATTACTTGCGGGACCAGATGGCCTCGCACAGCCGGGCCAGCATCCGCCGGTTATTACCAGGTTGAAGGTGAGGTTCATGAGAGAGCGAGATTACGGTTTTTGATACAACGCTGCGGGATGGAGAGCAGTCTCCTGGCTGCAGCATGAACCAGCAGGAGAAGCTGCGGCTTGCACACCAGCTGGATCGCCTGGGAGTGGACGTGATCGAAGCAGGGTTTCCGATCGCGTCGGACGGCGATTTCGAGTCGGTGAAGGCGATTGCTGCAGTGGTGCGGCGTCCAATTATCGCGGCGTTGGCGCGTGCGTGCCGGCCGGACATTGAGCGTGCGTGGGAGGCTCTGAGGGGAGCGGCGCGATCCGCGGATCCATGTCTTTCTGGCAACATCCGACATTCACCTGCAGTACAAATTGCGGATCACACGAGAGCAGTGTTTGGCGCAGGCGCGCGAGTCGATTCTGTTCGCAAAGTCGCTTTGCGATGACGTGGAATTCTCTCCAGAGGACGCCACGCGCACCGATCCTGATTTCCTGTGCCAGATTTTGAATGCGGTGGTGGAAGCAGGCGCGACAACCTTGAATATTCCAGACACAGTGGGATTCACGGTGCCGTCGGAGTTTGGCGAACTGATTACGACGATCCGGCAACGGGTGAAGGGCATCGAGAATGTGACGATTTCCGCTCACTGCCACAACGATCTCGGGATGGCGGTAGCGAATGCGCTGGCTGCAGTCTCCGCCGGAGCAAGGCAGATCGAGTGCACGATCAACGGGATTGGCGAACGCGCCGGCAACGCGTCGCTCGAAGAACTGGTCATGGCGATGCGAGTGCGACCCGACCGTTATCCGTATGAAACGGCAATCATTGGGGAGCAGATTTTTCCGGCGAGCCAGATGCTGAGCGAAATTACCGGCGTTCCGGTGCAACCGAATAAGGCGATCACCGGGCGAAATGCGTTTGCCCACGAGGCGGGAATTCATCAGGATGGAGTACTTAAAAATCCGCTGACGTACGAAATCATGACGCCGAAATCGGTAGGTGTGCCGGACTCGAAACTGGTATTGGGAAAGCATTCCGGCCGTCACGCGTTGAGCATGCGATGCGAGCAACTGGGGTATCAGTTTGATCGCAGAGCGCTGGACGATGTTTATCGAAGATTCGTGCGGCTCGCCGACAAGATCAAGCACGTGGACGATCATCACCTGCTGGAGCTAATTCGCGATACGCACAAGCCGAAGGGATCGGCTACGCCGCTGATTGAGCCGATCATTCCGGCGAACGCTGCGGTGGTGAATGCGCCAGCGACCGACCCCGAGCGGTCGTTTGCGACGACCCAGGCGGATGGATTCAGTGTTCCGGCGACCGTGCCTCCTGAGGCTCATCAGGAGCAAACGCAGCAGGAAGATTATCTTTGGGGCGTTTAGTGGATTGGGCGATTGAGTAATTGAAAATTAAGACTCTCTTCGAATTCTCTTCAACTGCCTTCGGCGCAGAATTGCCGATTGCCGGACCCTAATACTTTCCGTACTAAAATCTCTCATGCTTCTGAAACTTACGATTCTGCCTGGCGACGGGATTGGTCCTGAGGTGACTGAGCAGGCCGTCCTTGTACTGCAAGCGGTTGCCGATGCTTTCGGTCATCAACTGCAAGTCCAGAGCAAAGCGATCGGTGGCGCAGCCTTGATGGCTGCGAACGATCCGTTGCCGGCGGACACGATTGAGGCATGCCTGTCGTCGTCGGCGGTGTTGCTGGGAGCGGTAGGCAATCCTGCTTACGACAAGAATCCGGGGCATCTACGCCCGGAGGCTGGGCTGTTGCGGATACGCCGCGAGTTGGGAGCCTACGCCAATCTGCGACCGGCCGTATTCTTTCCTGCTTTGGAAGATTCGTCGCCCCTGCGCGCGGAGTTCGTGCGCGGGACTGACATCATGATCGTCCGCGAACTGCTGGGCGGCGCTTACTTCGGGCAGCCGCGATCGATTGAAGGCGAAGCGGGTTCTCGCGTGGCCGTAAACACGATGCGCTACTCAGAGCATGAGGTCGAGCGCATCGCGCGCGTGGCGTTTGATCTGGCGATGAAGCGGAAGCGCAAGGTGCTCTCTGTGGACAAAGCGAATGTGCTTGAGTGCTCGCGTTTGTGGCGGGACGTGGTGACTCGCATCGGGAAAGACTACCCCGAGGTCAAGCTTGGGCATCAGTATGTGGATTCTGCCGCGATGTTGCTGGTGCAGCGTCCCACGGACTTTGATGTGATACTGACGGAGAATATGTTCGGAGATATTTTGTCGGACCAGGCGGGTGGGGTCGTAGGATCCCTAGGACTGCTGGCTTCCGCGAGTATCGGCGGTAAAGTTGGGTTGTATGAGCCGGTGCATGGGTCGGCGCCGGATATTGCGGGCAAGGGAATCGCGAATCCGCTGGGAGCGATCTTGTCAGTGGCTATGTTGCTGCGGCATTCGTTTCACCTGGAACGCGAAGCTGCCCATGTCGAGAGCGCTGTCTCGAACGTGCTGTCGAACGGGGCTCGGACCGCAGATCTTACGCGAAAGGGAGAAGCGAGCATCTCCACCACGGAGATGGGCCGCAGAGTTGTCGAAGAAGTGAAGAAGTCGAACGCGCAAGGGCGCAAGCTGGCTTAGATGTGCGGATCGCGAAAGCGATACCGTGATATGAATCCTGCTCTCGTCTGGCCCGGGTCTGGGGCTAAAGCCCGTTCGCTTAGTGAGCGCTTTACGCCGCGCTAAAGCGCCGCTCTCCCCACTGTGCAACCACGTTGTTGCAGGAAGGGTTCAAGGCCCGCCTCGTGACGACAGACCTGAAGCGCCTGAAGGCGCATCTCTGAGGCCATTCCGGCATCGTTGAAGCGGTGCCCCTTGTACAAGGCGATCTGAAAAGCTTTAAGAGGTTCTCGAGCCCGTTCGCTTTAGTTCTGTGGGGCGGACTTGAGGGAGCGCTTCGGCGATCTGTATCGTCGGCGGCGTATCGGGTTGGTATTTTCCGGTGAGGTCGTTCCAGCGAATGTGCAACATCTCCTGAAACATGCGAGAGCCGTCGATCAGCGGATGGATGCGGGTGCCGCCGCTGTGACCCCAGGCGACCGGAACTTCCTGCACTCGAAATCCAAACTTGCGCGCAAGGAAGAGGATCTCAGGATCGAATCCCCAGCGCTCGATCCTCTGCAGCGGGAAGATGGTGTTGACGGCGGGTCGTTTGAAGGCTTTGAAGCCGCATTGCGTGTCTTTGAAGTGAAGCCCCAGAGTAATTCTTAGAAGCAGATTGAAGATGCGTCCGAAAATCTGGCGGTGCACGGGCTGGCGCTGCGTCTGGGTCTCGGAACGAAGCCAGCGTGAGCCGATGGCGATGTCCGCACCCTGTTCGAGGGCCTGGAAGAGCTTGGGAGCTTCCTCGATGGGCGAGGAGAGATCGGCGTCGCTGAACAGGACGATGCGCCCGCGAGCGTTGAGCATACCGTTGCGGACGCTGAAACCTTTGCCGTGGTTGCCGGGATTTTCCACCAGCCGGACGATAGGATCTTTCGCAGCGAATTCTCGAACGATGTCCGCAGTATTGTCGCGGGACCCGTCATTGACAACAACGACTTCCGCCAGCAGCCCTTGGGCGTGCACGTACGAGAGTACCTTTTCGAGGGTGGTGCCCAGGCGCGCACTCTCGTTGTACGCCGGGATCACAATGCTGTAGGTCGGGTCCAAGATGATTCTCCGTTCAGCTCAGCTATACAACTGATGCTTAGGGGCGGAGTTTGGCTGCCGGAAAGCGTTCGAAGACATTGTACTTTGTCTTTATGGCGGGTTGCGAACAGCAAATTGCAGTGACTAGGCAACCTGGCGCATGTGTTCGAGCATGGAGAAATACTCCCCCACCAGTTCGGCATCCCAAAGGCCTCGATTGGCTTCTTCGCGCATCGTTTGCGAGGCGAGTTCGTGGGTCAACGCTGCCTTATAGGGTCGAGCAGTGCGCAAGGCGTCATACACATCGACGACCTGGAGAACTCGCGGGAGAACGGGTATCTCGGAGGCGACCAAACCATCGGGATAGCCGGATCCGTCCGAATGTTCGTGATGATGGCGGATGATCGGAAGCACGAGGCGCAGGGAGTGAAGGGGCTTGCAGATGTTCTCGCCGGTGATGGGATGTAGTTTCATGACTTCCCATTCGGTGGGGGTAAGATCGGAGCCCTTCTTCAAGATCTCGTCGGGAACCGCGATCTTGCCGAGGTCATGCAGATAGCCGCCGCGTTTGAGAGCGATGATGGAATCTTCGTCCATACCGAGGTGGCGACCGAGATCGGCAGCGCGGGTCGAGAGCCGTTCGCAATGTCCTTCAGTGTAAGGATCACGCCCTTCGACGATGAGCCCGAGAGTACAAAGAACAGAGTCGGCTGTTTCGAGTTCGTCGGTGAATTGTTTCAGACGGAGCAAGGATTTCACTCGAGCAATAAGTTCTTCGGCGAGTACGGGCTTATTAAGAAAGTCGTCGGCGCCGGCTTCGATGCCGCGTACTTTGTCGGTGCTGTCGCTGAGGCCGGTGATGAGCACGAACGGAATCAGTCGTGTGGCGGGATCATCTTTGAGGGTACGACAAAAGTCATAGCCGGATTTTCCCGGCATCATGACGTCGGAAAGAATAAGGTCGGGCAACTGGCGGCGCACTTCGGCTTCCGCCTGATCGGCGCTGGAGGCAGTGACAACATCGTATCCGCGAATGGTGAGCAGTTGGCTCATCAGTCCGGCGATGCTGGGCTGGTCGTCAACGACGAGAATCCGCGGACCTCGACGTCTTGGTAGAAGATCTCCCATATTTAGGTAAGAAGCCTCTTCTCTTTCCAAAGTTGTCCTCACGAAGAGAGGGCGGAGAGCGAGAAGAGCATCTGAGACTGCCAGGAAGAATCGTTATTCCCGATCCCGATCCTACCCTAACTCTGTTTTTTAGACCGATACAGCATCAATCGTCATGAAACAGTAACACTTGTCCCATTTCTTTGCCATTCCCGCTTCGGAACCCTAGCGCTATCAGCGTGATCCTGAGCCTTGAAGCGCGATTCGCATCTGTCCTAGGCTCGCAATCATGCGGGCAAAACGATTCTTTGTGGGCTGTTTCGCCTTTGTGATTTGGATATGCGCGCCTGTGTTCGCAGCCGGCAAAGTCCACGTCATCGTGTTTGGGAAATGGCAAACCGTGCAATGGATTGCAAGTGGAGAACAGCGTCGAATTGTGCCACTTAAGATCCGCGCGATTATTGTGGACGGAAAGATCAAAGAGTACGTGTTGGGTTCTTCGCACGAGGTGACGGATCGCCTGTTCGTGGCGCGCCGCGTTTTTCGCGTGAATGACAGCTTGCCTCAGGATTCCGATCTTCGGTGGCAATGGCAGCGTGGAGGATGGCTGATGGTAGATCGCATTACCGGCAAGATCTCTCCAATCAACCTGCCAGAGTTCGATCCATTTTATTCCGGAGCAAGTTGGTATCGAGATTACGTGGCTTACTGCGGAGTTGCCGATGATGGAAAGAAAACGTATGCGATGGTGTCGCAGCTTACCCGGAGAAAACCGGTTCTGAAAAAGCCTGTTGCGGAAGGTGTCGGTGAGGATGCCGAGCCGGATTCAGCGTGTCCGATACCGACGTGGCAGAGAGAGCCCATGCGGGTGAGCTTTGACCTGTCCGGCGGGAGACAGACGTTCGCGATCCGAGGGCACGTGGTAGATCTGGTGAATGAAACGGAAGAGGACGACGAGGACACGAAGTAGTTTTCTGATTTCTGAATTCAGAGTGTAGATCACAAGCGGCGACGGTGACTGTTAGTCTGCGGTGACTTCAACCGCGGGCAGATCCTGGGGTATCAGCCGGTGTTTTACCTTTGCGCTCGTGACCAGAATGACTGACAAGACAACGATCGCGCTGCCTGCGAGGATGAAGCGGTCTACGCGCTCGTGAAGCACGAGCCATCCGAGGAACACCGCGACCACCGGATTGACGTACGCGTACGTCGAGACCTTCGATGTGGGGACGTGGTCGAGAAGCCAGATGTAGGCGGTGTAGCCGATCCACGAGCCACAGATCACGAGATAGATCACGGCACCGAGTCCGCGCGGGGTCCAGTGGACGCGTTTGAGGTCGCCTACTACCAGTGCGAACAGAAAATTACCGAGACCCGCCGCAATTACCTGCCATCCAGTGGCGCTGAACACATCCATGCCCGATTGCCAGCGCTTGGAGAGAACGGATCCGAGCGCCCAACTGAAGGATCCACCGATAAGGCTGATGGATGCGATGAGTTCGCGATGTCCGAGGCTGCCGGCGCGGAGTTGAGGCCAGACCAGGACGAACAAACCGGCGATACCGAGCAGCAATCCGGCTTTGCCACGTCGAGAAATGTGATGATCTCCGAGGAGAAGCGAGTCGAGAACAAGGAACCATAGCGGGGTAATCGCGATGATGAGTGCGGCGAGACCGGAGGAGACTGCAAGCTCCGCGTATGACAGGGTGAGATTGCCGCCCATCAGAAGAAGTAGGCCGACAACAGCGGAGCGCGCAATTTGCAGGGGTGAGTAGAAGATGGTGCGTCCAGTCAGGGCGCAAACGGCGAGCATGACGACTCCCGCGATCGAGAAGCGTAGACCGCACATTAGCGCGGGAGGGATCGTCTGCACAGCGATGTCGATGGCGAGATAGGTCGATCCCCAGAACAGGTAGACGAGCCCGAAGGCAAGGATTACCATCCACCGGCTTGGGCGTGGAACCGTGTGCATTGTCGTGAGAGACGAAGGACGCTAAAAGATATCAGACGAGCCGGGCGCGAGCGCGGATTCTAAAGTTGTGTTTGGGTGCGTGGTACGACTGATTAAAGCAGCGGCCAGGATTTTCCCCGGCCGCCACCAAGTGAAGAGGGTTGCCCGCGCTAATTTTTGGTCAGCTTGAAGATGCCACCACCGCCGGTGGAGCCCCCGGTGTAGAAGGTTCCGTAGAGATTGCCAGCGCTGTCGGCGATGACGCCACTTTCAGGATTCCCGCCCATCGCATAAGAAGCCGGGAAGGAGTACAACAACGTCTCGACTCCAGCCGGACTCATCTCAAAAATTACTCCGGGGTCGCTGAAGTAATCGGTCCCCAATCCACCCGATTCCGTCGTGCCATACAGATTGCCATTCAGTGAGAGAATCGGCCCTACTGGGATAGACCCATCGGGACAATTTGAGGTGATGCCGGCCGAACAAAAGTTATACAGCATGATTTCGGCGCCTGCTGAATTGATGCCGAAGACTGTTCCCTGATTGGCTGTTCCGCCTTCAGTTGTGGTTCCGTAGAAATTGCCGGAAGCGACACGAACTAGGCTCTCAGGATATTTTCCGTCCATGCAGCCAGCGGTTGCGCAGAACGTGTAGAGCACACTTTCTGTTCCAGCCGGAGTTAACTTGAAGATAACTCCGAAGCCGCTGTTTCCGAAGGCTGCACCGCCAACGGCGGCTGTGCCGTACAGATTTCCTTGACCATCGCGCAGCAGATTTCCGCCGGGAGTTCCGCCATCGGCCCCGCCCATGAAGTCATAGAGGACAGTCTCGATGCCGGAGGGAGTCATCTTGAATACGTTGCCGTATCCGTACAGTCCTCCTCGATTCGTGGTGCCATAGAGATTTCCGGAATGATCGATTAAGAGGGGACCGTTTGGAAAAGCACCATCTGCCCCCTGAAAGCGGTGTATGACGGAGAAGTTTCCGGCCGCGGTGACTTTGAAGACGGTACCGTTTTGCGCCGGGCCTGTACCTGTAGAAGAGACTCCATAAAGATTACCGACCGCATCTAGCGTAGGGCTAACCTGAACATTCTCGCCGTCAAATCCGTGGAAGACGTGCAGAACGGTGAGCTTTCCGTGCGAATCGAATTTGAAGACGGCGCCGCAGCCTCCTGAGCATATGCTCTGGCTTCCGAGACCTCCGGCGTAGGTGACGCCGTACAGATTGTTGGACGAATCCATGGCAAGCCCCGCCCAAGGCCACATGCCATTCACTGGAGGCGTGGGAAAGGTGTAGAGAATACTTTCTGTGTACGACTGTGCATTGGCTACATTCCCTAGCGCAATGCCGAACACGAGCAAGAGGAGCAGAACCTTACGCATGAGTTCTCCTTCGAAGTTTCAAATTCATGATCGGGAGAGGGGGCCGAGCTACTACGGGGGGATGATAGTGGCTGCGGCAAACTTTAGTGCGGAGCATGAGTGCGGTCAATACACAGAGCACCTGAAACCGAGTAAAAGCTTGTAAAGAATTGTCAGGTGTCTTTGCAATCGAAGTTGGAGATTCAGAACAGGGCAGGGCACGGATAGGGGACCGGGGCAATCGCGAACCTCAGCTTCGTTTACTGCTGACAACTCAGTTCGGGATTCGTACTATCATCCGCCAGGTCTGGGAGTGAGCAGCTCTGCAGTAAAGTTTGATTCCGATTAGAAGGGCACGAAGGAGCGAAGGAATATGGCAACGACAGAGACTGAAGTATCCAGCAACAACCAAATCAGTGCCGCGAAAGTGGACATGAAGTTCGAGATTGTTGTCATCCCCGTTTCGGATGTTGACCGCGCCAAGGAGTTCTACCAGAAACTCGGTTGGCGGCTCGACGCCGAATTCGATGGCGGCAAAGACTTTCGTATAATTCAGCTCACGCCGCCCGCCTCCGGGTGTTCCATCATCTTCGGAAAGAACGTCACAGCCGCGGCACCGGGCTCCGCCCAAGGCCTATACCTCATCGTGTCTGACATTGAGGCCGCCCGCAAGGAATTGCTCGGTCGTGGCGTCAAGATTAGCGAGGTATTTCACGGCACTGCCGGGGTCTTCGCCGGCGCAGACGAGCCATTTATTTTTGGACGGCACCGTGTCGCAGGTCCGGACTCCGCGCACAGCAGCTACCGCTCGTTCGCCTCATTTCATGATCCAGATGGCAACGGTTGGCTGTTGCAGGAGGTCACGACGCGAGCGCCCGGTCGCATTGATGCCACGACGACCACCTTCGCGTCGGCGAACGACTTAGCGAGCGCGTTTCGGCGTGCCGCCGCTGCGCATGGGCAACACGAGGCGCGAACCGGGCAAGCGGACAAAAACTGGCCGGACTGGTACGCCGATTACATGGTGCGCGAGCAGGCTGGCAAAGAACTGCCGCAATGAACGAACGCGAAGTCGATGATCATGGAGACGGGCAGAGTGTATCTGCGCCGTTGCGGTAAATTCATCGAGCATCGTCGAAGGGCAGCCGCGGCGGCAGTGTCCGGCATGGTCCAGGGTTGAGCCCTGGACGAAGGTCACCACTGCTCCTTACTTCAACTTCTCGTACTCTGATCTGGCGGTAAGCAGAGTGGGGACGTCAGCGTCTGCATCTTTCCAAAGGGCGAAGAAATCCTGATATGTGGTTTTGGCTTTTGCGTTGTCGCCTTGCAAGACGTAAGCGCGAGCGAGATTGAGGCGGGCCAGCGAATACTGTGGATCGGAAATGGAAACGCCCTTACGGTCGAGGATGTGTTGAAATTCAGTTGCGGCCTTGGCTCCATCCCGCAGCCCAAGGTAAGCGACGCCGCGTACGTATGCTGTAGCACTGCCGCTTCCGTGTGGCCCCGACCCAAATTCGTAGGGACGCGCTAGCTCAAGAGCAGCCACGGCATCGCCAGGCTGATTTTTATACAGGTATTGTTCAGCCTTCGCCAGAGGGCTCACAATCAGTCGCAGGAACTGGTCGTTGGGGAATTCGCGGGCTAGATCGGCGAGCAGGGAATCAGACTTCGCCAGATCGCCAACGGCGGCAAAGGCTACTGCGGCGTAGCCGCGAACATCACGATCCTTGGAGAGATCGATCGCCTGTGCTGCCTTTCGTTTTGCGTCCACGGGATATCCGAATAGAAACTCGTTGTAAGCTTCTCCGGCGAGCAGCGAGCCCGCAAAGTCTTTGTCGCCGCGTGCGGCCAACAGACTCTGGGCCCTGGACCATGTTTCTCTCGATGCCCTGAGCTTTCCCCGTAAGGCTTGCCCGTTTGCTTTCCAAAGGAGGAACAACGGCTCGTCGGGCGTGCCCCGGGCCGAATCAATCTCGTGGTCGTAAGCAGCCTGATCGCCGCGAATGGCGTCGAGGTTGGTCAAGATCAGATGGATACCGACGCTGTCGAGTTTTTGAGACACAGCCTGGTCGCAAATACTTTTCGCCTCGTCAAAACGATTCAGACCGAGGTAAGCGGCCGCTAGATTGGCCAAGCTATAGCGGTCTTTGGCGTCCAGTTGAAGGCCCTGACTCGCCAGGTCTCTGGCCTTCTCATATTCGCCGAGCGAGCTATACATCAATGCTGCGTTGGAGTAGCCGATGGTTTCGCGTGGGTAGGCCTGGCGCCATTCCGCATAGGTCTGTAAGGTCTTCTCGAAATCCATCATGACTTGGTCGTAGTAGTGCGCCTGAATATAGAACCTTTCGCGTTCGCTGGCCCGGTCGCGCAATTCGTATGCTTTGGTGAGAGCCTTGATTGCATCGCCCGGTCGCGCAACGTTGTTGCTTGCCACGCCCAGTGTGGCGTAAGCCAACGCGAAGTTCGGATCTATTTCAACCGCTCGCCTGAGGTGCGGGATTGCAGCTTCATCGTTGGTCTTGAGATGTTCGGCTTGACCCAAACTAAAAGCTTGTAAAGCTTCGAGAGAAGAAGTAGTGGCTTGCTCGAGGGGCGTCGCGAATTGCCGGACCGAGGCCAGAGATTCACCCATCTTTTGCCGGAGATTAGACGAGGCTTTGTCGAGCGCTTTAAGAACTTGTTCCTTGCTGTCAGCCTCTGCTTGTTCGCGAGCGAGGGTGTCGCCAGTCTGACCGTTGATAGCGACGAGATCGACGACGTAGTGATTGCCGAGGCTGGCGATTGAACCGGCCAGCATGGCCTTGATGCCCTGACGCTCACAGATTTCACGGGCGACGTCGTTGGTAAGGCGTTCGTCCGGCGGCTTGCCCATAAGTCGCAGAGCAGCACTAATTTTGGATTCGGGCACGATATTCAAATACGGAGATTGTTCCAGTTGCACGGCGAGCGCTTGCTTGAGCGTGCCGTCGAAAACAGCGTCTCCGGTGGTGTTGACGAAATCGGCGAGCAAGACGCTATCTTTTTCCGTGAGCTTTGCGGATTGCCTGGACCGGAAATACACACCGGCGCCAATCATCACAGCGATGATGAGCACGGCCGCAAGGATCCGCATCGTCGGCAATCTCTTCGGGATCGCAGGCGCGGGCAGCGCTGGGCTAGATGCAGCGACAGACTGGGACGGAGTTGATGATTGGGCGGGCCGCGAGGCTGAGGCTGATGAGAGATTCGCCGCCGCTGCCGGAGGATTCTCGTCAGAAACTGCGGCTACGGAACCGGAACTGTGAGCGACCGCGCGCCCGCTTTCGGTGTCGCGCTTCAGACGCTGCAGGTCGGCGCGAATATCCGCGGCGCTCTGGTAGCGAAGATTGCGATCCTTCTCCAAGGCCTTATTGATGACGTCCTCCAGCCTGGGAGGAAGGTCAGGATTCAGGCGAATGGGCGAGACCGGAGCGCGGTCGAGAATGGCCTGGAAGATGAGCGCGGAAGTTTCTCCGCGGAAGGGCAGAGCGCCCGTCGCCATCTCGTAAAGCACGACGCCGAAGGAAAAGAGATCGCTTCGGGCATCGAGTTCTTTCCCCTTTGCCTGTTCCGGGGACATGTAGGCGACCGTGCCCAACGTTGAGCCGGGGCTGGTGAGATGCTCCTCGACGGCTACCGCGGTGGGAGCGGTCGCGTCGGGCAGGGAGGATTCGCGGGAGCTGGACTTCACCTTAGCTAGCCCAAAGTCGAGCACCTTGGCGTGTTCCCGTCGGGTCACGAAGATATTCGCGGGCTTGATGTCGCGGTGAACGATGCCGCCGGCGTGCGCGGCGTCGAGTGCGTCGGCGATCTCGATTCCGAGCGACAGAAGCGTGTCCTGATCCATTGGGCGGCCGGCGATTATGTGCTTGAGAGTCGCGCCGTCCAGAAACTCCATGACCAGGAACGTGCGGCCATTATCTTCGTCGATGTCGTAAATCGTGCAGATGTTGGGATGATTGAGGGCAGAGGCAGCTTTAGCCTCTCGGCGAAAGCGTTCCAGAGCTTGTCGATCCTGCGCGAGCTCTTCGGGAAGAAACTTCAGGGCGACAAAGCGTCCAAGGCGAGTGTCTTCGGCTTTGTAGACCACGCCCATGCCGCCGCCACCGAGCTTTTCGACAATGCGGTAATGAGAGATGGTTTGATCGAGCAAGAAGGCCCCGGGTCGCCGGGTGAGCCATCCTAAGTTGTAGGGCCAGAGAAGTCAAAGACATCGCGGGTTTCAGCGTGGTTGCTCCACGTGTAACGCGACAACCAGTCCTCTGAAACGCGCCATAGGCATGGCGAAAGGACGAAGACTATGTTGGCGCCGCGTGGCACTGACCTCTGGCACCGGGCTCGGCCCATATGAGATTCAATCAGCGGTTGGAGCGGGGTGAACTTGGCGGGAGGAGAAACCGCCGCGCCTCTGAAGATCATCTCCAACTGGCCGGCGGAATTGAAGAACCAGGCCTTCGTTCCGGAACTGGCTCTACATGAGAGATTTCGTTACCAAAGGGGTTACGCCCACTAATAACTTCCGGCTATAATCAATAGTGATGTTGCCCGTTAGCGATGCTGCAGAAGATATCCAATTCGCTTCTCGTTGGTTCGAGCCCTGCCGAGTGCTGGCTGCACTGCCTGGTGTGTCCACGCCGGTATCGGGCGAACCTGCCTTCGCGTCTGCGTCCCTCTCTCTTCGGTAGCGACTAATCTCTTCTTTTATTTGGATCGGATAGGGTTCTGTCCCGAAGGGGCTAAAGCCAACATCAATTCTGGCGCTTTGGCCGACGACTGAAGTCGTGCCCTTCCACACTAGCCGTACCCTGCACAGATAGACGGACAGAGTCGTGGCGTCAACAACCAGATGATTGATGCGCTGGCCAGATTGAAAAAACTATCTCGCCGCTGCCTTACGGAGGAACTACCATGGCTGCTAACACTATGACCGCAACGATCGGTCCTAAGATTAAGACCGCCCTGCCCGGGCCCAACGCCAAGCGTGTGCTCGAGGGCGATGAGAAGTATATTTCACCGTCGTACACGCGTTCGTACCCGATGGTCGCAAAGAGCGGACGCGGCATCGTCGTGACCGACGTGGACGGCAACGAGTTTTTCGATTTTTCCGCCGGCATTGCCGTGACGTCAACGGGTCATTGCCATCCTGATGTGGTCGCTGCCATCCAGAAACAGGCGGGCGAACTGATCCACATGTCGGGAACGGATTTTTACTACGAGAGCATGGTGGAACTGGCGGAGCGGCTGTCGAAGATTGCTCCGATGCCCGGACCCCACCGTTTCTATTACGGAAACTCGGGCGCGGAGGCGATTGAATGCGCGCTGAAGTTGGCCCGCTATCACACCAAGCGGCAACATGCGATCGCATTCTTCGGCGCATTCCATGGCCGGACGATGGGCGCGTTGTCGCTGACGGCGTCGAAGCCGCAGCAGAAGCGGCGTTTTGCTCCGATGGTTCCGGGCGTAACGCACATCCGTTATCCCGATGTTTATCGCGGCTGTACTGGCGGAGCGCAGGAAGGGGATCAGTTTGCCCTGGGTTGCGCGCGGTTCATCGAAGAAAAGCTTTTCAAGACGATTCTCGCTCCTGAAGAAGTGGCGGCCATCTTTGTCGAGCCGGTGCAGGGTGAAGGCGGATATGTGGTTGCGCCGAAGGTGTTCATGCAGGAGTTGCGGCGTATCTGCGACCGACACGGAATCATGTTGGTTGTCGATGAAGTGCAGAGCGGAATCGGACGCACGGGCAAGTGGTGGGCGGTCGAGCACACTGGCGTTCAGCCCGATATGGTGTGCATGGCGAAGGGGATAGCATCCGGCATGCCACTGGGCATCACGATGACCCGCGCAGAAATCATGGACTGGGTACCGGGTTCGCATGCTTCTACGTTTGGCGGAAACCCTGTGGCAGTCGCCGCGGCGTTGGCCACACTCGATGTGATCGAGCGAGAGCATCTCATCGAGAACTCCGAAAAGGTGGGCAGCCACATCATGAAGCGGATGGCGGATTGGCCGTCAAAGCTGAAGTTGGTAGGGGATGTGCGCGGTCGCGGATCTGATGATTGGTGTAGAGATCGTGAAGGATAAGGTCACGAAGGAATACGGAGCTGCGGAGCGCGATCGGATCGTCGAGATGGCGTTCGAACGCGGCATTCTGTTCCTGGGCTGCGGACCGAGCACGGTACGCTTGTGTCCGCCGCTTATTGTGACTAAGGAAGAAGCTGACGTTGCGATTGATGTGCTGGAAGAGTGCATTAAGAAGGTCGGAGCGTAATTAACCGTTAGAGTTGGCGGTGTCCTCAACGCTTGGGCACCGCCGGTTCGCTTTTCGCATTGCAAGGCCACTGAGCACCCAGCCAATTTCCTGATTCAGGAATTCAACCCTTCCGAGCATCTCCCGCTGTGAGTTCTGTCACATCGTTCGGGCATCTCCCCCGATAGGCTGAGTCTGATCTGTCATGCTTCCTGCCTGGTTGACCCGCGACATCGTTCGGGCGCTGGACTGGCTGGGCGAGCGTGTGCTTCCGCCCGACGAGAAGCCCGCGCACCAGCGAGTCGGAGTGCGTGGCGAGGAGGACGCTTACTTCCATCTGCGCAGCCTGGGATATGTGATGGTCGCGCGCAACTATCGGACAGCGCGCTGCCGAGGAGAGATTGACCTGATCGGGTGGGATCAGGATGTATTGTGTTTTGTGGAAGTTAAGACCAGGACGTCGCACGACGTGAAGAGTGCTGCGGCGGCGGTGGATCGGCACAAGAGGCGTGAAGTGGCACAGGTAGCGCGCGATTACTTGCGGCAGGTTCCACCAACGTGCCAGTGGAGGTTCGATGTAGTAAGCGTATACTACGAGGGTCGAGAGTCCCGCCCGCACATCGAAATATTTCGAAATGCCTCCCTGGCGGCTTAATGGATAGGTTTGCGAAAACCCCTGGAAAGGATTCAGTGACGTGCCGGAGCTAAGAAAAGATCCCATCGTTGGACGCTGGGTGATCATTTCCACGGATCGCGCGAAGCGACCGACCGATTTTGTACGCGAGAACATGAAGATCAAGGGGGGATTCTGTCCCTTCTGTTACGGGAACGAAAGCAAGACTCCGCCCGAAATTCAGGCGTACCGGCCGAATCCGAATGGCGGACCGCCGCCGCAAAGGGACACACCGGGATGGACCGTCCGTGTCGTGCCGAACAAGTTTCCCGCGCTTGGCATAGAGGGGAACCTGAACCGGCAAGCCGACGGCATGTTCGACCGGATGAACGGCATTGGGGCGCACGAAGTGATCATCGAAACCCCGGACCACAACTCGAACTTGGCGAGCCTTCCTCCGAAGCGAATCGAAGACGTGCTGTGGACCTTCCGGGACCGCATTCTCGACCTGAAGAAGGACCGACGATTCAAATACATCCTGATTTTCAAGAACCATGGCGAGGCCGCCGGAGCGTCCCTGGAGCATTCGCATTCCCAGTTGATCGCGCTGCCAATTCTTCCGATCAACGTCACGCAGGAACTTGAGGGGGCGAAACAGTATTTTCTCTACAAAGAGCGCTGCGTTTTTTGCGACATCATCCGGCAGGAGATGGATAGCGGAATCCGCGTTGTGGGAGAGAACGAGAATTTTCTGACACTGGCTCCTTATGCTCCGCGCTTTCCATTTGAAACATGGATCCTGCCTAAGACTCACGAGTCGGCGTTTGAGAACTCGTCATCCCACATGTTCGAGAATCTGGCTCGCGCCATGAAAGAATTGTTGGGCAGAGCGGATCGGGTACTCGACAATCCACCGTACAATCTGGTGATTCATTCTTCCCCGGTGCAAGATCCGACTAACGATCACTATCACTGGCACATTGAATTTATGCCGAAGCTGACCAAGACGGCAGGATTTGAGTGGGGAACGGGCTTTTATATCAATCCGACTCCACCGGAAGAGGCGGCGAAATTCTTGCGCGAGGCTAACATTGAAGAGCCCGTTGCCGTGACGGTGAGATAGTCAGCAGTTTCGAGCAATAGAATAATAAGGGCACGGCTTTGGGTCCGTGCCCTTTCAGTTGTGCCGGAGAGAGGAGTCTGTAAGTCAGACTCGATTGAAAAGAGCATACCCGCCGGCTCATTGTTAGTTGTCATAGGGTTGTAAAACCATTCGGTCCCGCCATCATCAACTCTAGGAATTCCTTACGTCATTGACTCCATTAGACTTGAGTCACTACGATGGGCAGCTTCGAGGACACGAATGAAACGCTGTTTCCTGCTCTTGCTGCTTGCCGGATATGCATTCGCTGCGACCGGGCCGTCCACTGTGATCGGGAACGTGAGCGCCCGCCAAACCACCAGTCTGAATGGGACTTGGCAGATCATCGTCGATCCTTTCGATAACGGCAAATCTGCCAAGTTCTTTCGCGACGACAAGCCTAAGGACAAGAGCGATCGGGTCGAGTACAGCTTCGACGCTTCGCCTTCCGTGAATGTTCCCGGTGACTGGAACACCCAACGGGAACAGTTGCTCTTCTATGAAGGTCCAGTCTGGTACCGGAGGCAGTTCGACTATCACAAGCGGGACGGCAAACGTGTCTTCGTCTATTTCGGTGCGGTGAACTATCAGGCCTCTGTCTATCTGAACGGGGAGAAGTTAGGAGATCACGAAGGTGGATTTACCGCCTTTCAACTTCGAAGCTACGCCTCTGTTGAAGGACGGCGAGCAACGATCTCATTGTGGAAGTGAATAACGCCCGACGCGCCGATGCCGTTCCGGCATTGAAGTTCGATTGGTGGAACTATGGCGGCATCACCCGTGACGTGATGCTGGTCGAAGTGCCGTCCGACCTTCATTGAGAACTACTTCGTACAACTGAAGCGAGGGTCGACGCGAGAAGTTTCCGGCTGGGTAAAGTTTAATGGTCCGCTATCCCGGCACGAGGTCCGCATCCAGATCCCTGAAGCGAAGGTCGACTTCAAGACCTTGGTGAATTCTGACGGCTCTGTTCCATTCGAGTTCGATGCTAATGCCGTCGCGTGCGGGAAAACGCCGGCCAAGAATTGTAGCGGTGGGTTGAAGCTGTGGTCACCGGAGAATCCGAAGCTTTATCAGGTCATCGTGTCGGGCGAAGGTGACAGCGTCGCGGATGAGATCGGATTTCGAACTATCGAGGTGCAGGGTGCAACGATCCTGCTAAACGGCAAGCCGATTTTTTTGCGCGGTGTTTCCATGCACGAAGAGGCTCCGTTTCGCGAAGGGCGAGCATTCAGTCCGGAGGACGCGCAGACTCTGCTCGGATGGGTGAAAGATCTGGGATGTAACTTCGTGCGCTTCGCTCACTACCCGCACAACGAAAATGAAATTCGTCTGGCGGACCGAATGGGCTTGCTGGTGTGGTCGGAGATTCCAGTTTATTGGGATATCGATTGGTCGAGTGCGCCCGCCTTGGAAAGTGCGGAGGCGCAGTTGCGAGACATGATCGCGCGTGATCATAACCGTGCGGCGGTAATCTTGTGGTCGGTGTCGAACGAAACTCCAGTGAAGCCGGAACGGCTGACGTTTCTGACGCAACTTGTACGCTCCGCAAAAGAGCTTGATCCGACGAGGCTGGTCACTTCCGCTATGAATCATGTTGATGAGAGTGGTCCCGATTCCCGAACCTTGTCCGATCCGCTCGGCGAAGGTGCTGGACGTTCTGGGGTTGAACGAATATCTGGGATGGTACTGGGGAAAACCGGAGGATGCCGATAAGCAACAATGGAAAGTTACTCTAAATAAACCTCTGATCGTAAGTGAATTTGGAGGCGGCGCGCTTTATGGCCGTCACGGCGACAAAGACGAGCGCTGGACGGAGGAATTTCAAGAGAACCTATTCGTGCATCAGTTGGGGATGGTGCAGCGCATGCCGAATCTCGCGGGAATGACGCCGTGGGTGCTGATGGACTTCAGGTCTCCTTCGCGAATGCTTCCCGGGGTGCAGGACTATCACAACCGCAAAGGACTGATGTCTAACCGAGGGGAACGCAAGCTTGCGTTCTATGTGCTGCGGGATTTTTACAGGAAGAAAGCAGAAGCTTAGAAATAGCGCGATCAAAAAGCTCTTAACCACTAGGGCACGAAGGTGCCACGATAGGAAAATCTATGGCTTGCGTGCGATCCTGAAATTCTTCGTGCCACGCCATCTGGATCGCTTCCAGTTTTCCTTCGTTGGAAGCTTTAGGATCGCCCTCGAAATCCGGCAGTTCGGTCACGTAGCGGTGAAGATCGGTGAAGCGGACGGCCAGCGGATCGACATTCGGGATGTTTTTCAGAGAGCAGCAATGCCGAGATCCTCGGCGTCATCCCACGTTAGTTTCTTTGGCATCTCAGTGCTCCTCAGAGACGTAGTTGCGATTCCACGCAGGAATTTCTACGACAACTTTGCCGGGCTTGATGATCTGAGCCTGGCAGCCGAGACGCGAGTTTAGCTGGAGATCGGCGGCCATGTCTAACCGGTCGGCCTCGTCATCGTCCATCTCAGACAGATTCTCGGCGCCCTCTTTGACCCAGATGTGGCAGGTCGTGCAGGCGCAATTGCCGCCGCAAGCGTGATCGAGTGTGACCCCAAATTCAGCGCGACATCGAGGAGTGATTGCTCCTTGCCATGATTTTCGTAGGCCAGTTTGCCGTGCTCAAAATGAACCGTCTTTCCTTCGGGAAGGAAAGTGACTTGCACTGTGTTCTCGCTCGGCGCGTCGACTGTGGCTGCGCCGGCCCCTTGAGTTTTTTCGTCTGCCATGATGCTCCTCGAATTCTTTACATCGCTTGCGAGGGAAAGATGCCCTCGCTACAGCCGGCGCTGCTCGTCAAACGCCATCATTCGAACTCTGCTTTTGCCATGGGATGCGGCGCCGTCGGGCCTTCGCCCAAGTCCGTCTCATCCATGTTCTTGCCCTTCAATGCTGACGAGACGGCCGTGTCCATCATCAATTCCGCGAGGCGCATCGTGCCCTGATTCAGGGAATCGATCGCTTTTCGAATCGCCTGATAGTCATCTTCCGCATTCACCGCCGCAAGAGACTTCTCCATCTTCGCAATCTGTTTCTTTTCGTCGGTTGTGAGCTTGCCCCAGGCTGCGCTCTTCTTACCCTTCTCAAGAGCTGCGAAAATCGTAGCAGTCTCGTTGCGGGCTTCGATCAACTGTCGACGGCGGAAATCTTCTTCCGCATTGTCGAACGAGTCGAGGATCATGCCCTCGACTTGCTCGTCGGTCAGGCCATAGCTGGGCTGAACCTGAATCTCAGCTTCCTTACCGCTGCGCTGTTCGCGAGCCGAAACATGCAGAATGCCGTTCGCATCGATCAGAAATTTAACCTCGACGCGCGGAATGCCGGCGGCCATGGGCGGAATTCCCTTTAGATCGAAACGGGCGAGCGAGCGGCAGTCTGTTGCCAGCTCCCGTTCGCCCTGCAATACATGAATCGCGACGTTTGCCTGTCCATCAACCTGTGTGGTGTAGAACTGCGTGGCTGATGCCGGGATCGTCGAATTGCGAAGAATGATCTTGTCGGTCACGCCACCGGCAACTTCGATTCCGAGAGAAAGGGGAGTGACGTCGAGCAAGAGCATATTCTCGCGTGGCTTCGGAACCGCCGCCAAGGATGTTCGCTTGGACCGCTGCACCGAGAGCGACTACTTCGTCGGGATTCAGCCCGACGTGTGGCTCGCGATGAAACAGATCTTTCACGAGCGTCCGAACCTTCGGAATGCGTGTCGATCCACCAACCAGAACCACTTCGTCGATCTGCTCAGGCTTGAGATTCGCGTCCTTGAGAGCCTGTTTGCAGGGGCCCACGGTGCGATCGATGATCGGCTGGATCAATTGCTCGAACTGCTCGCGAGTAATTTCGCGCTGATAGCGCTTGTCGTGCGGGAGTTCGATATCAAGTTTCACTGACGGCTGCGAAGACAGCGCGATCTTTGCGTCGATGACTGCCTTGCGGATGGCTTGCACGGCTTCAGCATTGCGGCGCAGATCGACGCCCAGATCGCCGCGAATGTCGTCGAGGGCGATGGTGATCAGCAGGTTGTCGATGTCATCGCCGCCGAGATGCGTATCGCCGTTGGTGGCGATGACTTCGAAGATGCCATCGTGCAGCTTGAGGATCGAGATGTCGAATGTGCCGCCGCCGAGATCGTAGACCGCAACGATGCCGTTCTGCTTCTTGATCAAGGCCGTACGCAAACGAAGCCGCGGTGGGTTCGTTGACCAGGCGCAGCACTTCCAGTCCGGCGATGCGTCCGGCATCTTTGGTCGCCTGGCGTTGCGCGTCGTTGAAATAAGCCGGAACGGTGATGACAGCTTTGGTAACGGGTCCGCCGAAATAGCGCTCTGCATTGCGCTTGAGCTGCCGAAGGATCAGCGCCGAAATCTCGGGAGGAGTAAACGTTTTATCTCCCGAGCTTGATGCGAAGAACTTCGCCGGGCTGCAGGTCTTCCGCGACACGAAAGGGGAAGAGCTTCAGTTCTTCCTGAATATCTTCGACGCCGCGGCCCATGAGCCGCTTGATCGAGTAGACGGCGCGCTCAGGATGTTTCAATCAGATATTGCGGCGCGCAGAGTTGCCGATCACCGGCTGGTTGCTTTTCGTCGATCGCGACAACCGAAGGAACGAGGTTTACTCCGTCGTCCCCGGGATCACAACGGGCGTATCCCCTTGCATGAAGGCCACGAGAGAATTCGTGGTTCCTAAATCGATTCCGACAATGTGGTCAACAGCCATTTACTTTTCGCTCCCGTCATTTCAGGTTCGGAGCAGCGCCATTTGTCGACTGGCGCTTGTGCCGGCTCCCACCGCCGGACATTCGCCCCATGAATCATTCCCTGGATGAAGGGCTCGAAGAAAATGTAAGGATGAATTGTGGGAATCGAGCTGACCTCATCGAGCCGCTTACGTGATTCCGCGGGAATAGAAAATTCGATAGCGCTCAGATTGTCATCAAGCTGCTTCAGCTTGCTAGCGCCCAGAATCGTGGAACTAATGCCGGGCTGCGTCGCGACCCAGTTCAAGGCAACCTGGGCTGGGGGACGGCCGAGATCCTTCGCCACACTCAGCAGCACATCGAGGATCTTCCAATTTGTCTCGGTGAACTTCGCGAACGTCGGGTTCGCGGAATCTTTCACTTTCTCGAGACGGCTATCTCCTGGATTGCTATTTCCTTTGGTGTACTTGCCGGTGAGAAATCCGCTCGCCAACGGGCTCCACGGGCAAATGCCGATGCCGAGTTCCTGGGCAGCTGGGATATGCTCCCGCTCGATGTTGCGTTCAACCAGCGAGTACTCCAGTTGCAGCGCGATCAGGCGTTCCTTGCCTTCCTTCTCGGCCAGCGTTTGCGCACGAGCAACATACCAGGCTGGAGTGTCAGAGAATCCGTAGTGGCGAATCTTGCCTTCGCGAACCAGATCGTTCAGGGTTGAAATCACCTCTTCGATCGGCGTGACTTTGTCCCACGCGTGCAACCAATAAAGATCGATGTAATCGGTTTGCAGGCGACGCAGCGAACCATGGAGCGCGCGGTAAATGTTTTTGCGGCCGTTGCCACCTGCATTCGGATTGCCTGCTTCAGCGTTGAACGTGAACTTCGTCGCCAAGACCACGCGGTCCCGCAGACTTCGGTCGGCGATAAACTTGCCAACCTGTTCTTCGCTCTTGCCACCGGTATACCCGTCGGCAGTGTCGATGAAGTTCCCGCCGGCTTCGACGTAACGATCGAAGATGCGAGCGCGAAACGTTTTCTTCGGAACCCCATCCCCATTCGGTGCCGAACGTCATCGTACCGAGGCAAAGCGGGCTGACGCGCAGTCCGGATCGTCCAAGCGTTTTGTATTCGTTCAATTGCATTTCCGTTACTGCTCCTGCATTTTTCAGGATTCAAGTACCGCGTTCACATCTCTGACCAGATTGCGAATGTAGTTGCGGCGGTTCAGTACGTCGACCATCTTTCCCACGATTGGCTTCCGGACTTCACGGCTCTTGGGACCATCGTCGATGGTTGCGTCCCATTCCTTCCAGTACGACTGGAGCTCCTGAAGCAGGTTCTCGTATTTCTCTTCCAGCGCGGTCTTGTGTCTTGCGATGTCAGCGGTGAGCGACAAATCGTCTTCGCCCATCTTCTTGTTCATCCGAAGTTCTTCGAGCTGCATGTTGAGTTCGAAGACTTCTTCCAACATCTCGGGAGGCACAATCTGTTTCTTTACTTCTCCGGTTGCCCGCGCCTTTTCCGTCGCGCTCTTGGATTGCTCCTCGAGTTCGACGCCCTCAAGTTCCAATAGATACTGGGTACGCTTGATCGGGTCACGCAACGTTCGGTACGCGTCGTTCAACAAAGAACTTTGCTCGAGACTCCATTGCTGCTCCTGGCTGCCAGCACGAGCATTCAGGTCCGGATGCAATTTGCGGCTAAGTTCGTAAAAGTCCTTTTCGAGATCTTTCACATCCAGATCGAGCTTTTGCGGGAAGCCGAAAAATGCGAAGTAGTCGACCGGGACAGGCGGCTGCACCTTACCACAAGACCCGCAAAAATGTGCGGCTCGCATCGATCCGCATGACCAGCAGGTGTGCGTATCCTGTGGCAGCGGCTTGGAGCCAATCGCGGTAAGGGAAGGCTTAGTCGTCACGTTCCAATTCCTCGGACAGCCGGCCTAAGGCCGGCGCTCGTTATTCTCAACCAACTTGTCGGGTGGCGCCCGCAGTCGCGGGCGAGGGCGCCCGCGCCACACTCGCTCAGGCCGAGAACGAAGTTCCGCAGCCGCATGACTTCGAGGCTTGCGGATTTACGAATACGAATCCCTGCTGCATGAGCGTTTCCTGATAATCCAGTGTCATGCCGTGGAGATAGATGAACGATTTCGGATCGACAAAGACTCGAACGTCGCTGAACTGAAATATGCGATCCCGCTCGCGCGGCTGCGAGTCGAAGCGAATGTTGTAGCTCAGACCCGAACAACCGCCACCCTGCACTCCGAGACGCAGTCCGCCCTGTTCTGGCGAGATGCCTTCCTTCACCATCGCAGTGCGGACCTTCGCGATGGCCTTATCGGTCACCTGAATGCCTTTTGCGACGGCTTGGGGTCGCGGATTCGGTTGCAGTTGTCATCTCAGTTCCGGTATCCTCAGTGTTGACTTCTGCGCAATCGCCGCCTTCAGAGCGCGACGTTCAGCTGCTTGCGCGCTCGACTGCATACTTGCCGGAGCTGCTCACGCTTCAGCTGTCCTGCTTCTTCTTCCAGTCCCCGATGGCGGCGCGAATTGCGTCTTCGGCCAGCACGGAGCAGTGGATCTTTACCGGAGGAAGCGAGAGCTCTTTCACGATGTCCATATTCTTGATGGCGAGAGCCTCATCGACGGTCTTGCCCTTGACCCATTCCGTGGCCAGCGATGACGAAGCGATCGCCGAACCGCATCCGAAGGTCTTGAACTTCGCGTCTTCAATCACGTTGGTCTGCGGATTGACCTTGATCTGAAGCTTCATGACGTCGCCGCATTCGGGAGCGCCAACCAGGCCAGTGCCCACGTCTGAGCTGCTCTTGTCCATTGAGCCGACGTTGCGGGGATTGTTGTAGTGATCGATGACTTTATCGCTGTATGCCATTTTGACTCTCCTAATTAAAGTTTCAAATCTCTGATCGTGTAGACAATTTCGCCTGACTAGCACTGACGATTTCTAGTGCGCTTCGCCCGCCCACTTCACGTCCTTCAAATTGATGCCTTCTTTCGCCATTTCGTAGAGAGGCGAAAGTTCGCGGAGGCGCTCCACGGTGTCGATGACGCGGTCAGCGACGTAGTCTACTTCGGCCTCAGTGTTGAACCGGCCGATGCCGAACCGAATCGAGCTGTGGGCCAGATCATCTCCTGTGCCCAAGAGCCTTCAATACATAAGATGGCTCAAGCGTCGCAGAGGTGCATGCCGATCCGCTGGAAACTGCGATGTCGTTGATTCCCATCAGCAGCGACTCGCCTTCCACATACGCGAAGCTGATGTTCAAGTTGCCGGGCAGACGATGCTCGGTCGATCCGTTGATGTAAGTCTCGTCCAGGCGATTCATGATGCGGTCGCGCAGGCGATTGCGGAGACCCGCCAGCCGGCACGACTTCTTGCGGCATCTCTTCCTGCGCGAGGGCGCACGCTTTGCCCAAGCCTACGATGCCGGGAACGTTGAGCGTTCCAGAGCGCATGCCGCGCTCATGGCCGCCGCCGTCGATGATGGCCGAGATCTGCACGCGAGGATTCTTGCGTCGAACGTAGAGAGCGCCGACGCCTTTTGGCCCGTAAAGCTTGTGTCCGGTGATCGACATTACGTCGATGTTCTGCTTGTTCACGTCGACCGGAATCTTGCCGATGGCCTGAACCGCGTCGGTGTGGAAGATTACCCCGCGCTCGCGACACAGCTTGCCAATTTCTGCGACGGGCTGAATACGCCAATCTCATTGTTGGCGGCCATGATCGTGACCAGGATGGTCTTGTCGTCCATGGCGCGCTTCAGGTCGTCGAGATCAATCAGGCCGTCCTTCTGGACGGGCATATAGGTCACGCGATAGCCGTACTTCTCGAGGCGCTTGCAGGTGTCGAGCACTGCTTTGTGCTCGGTGACCGCGGTGATGATGTGATTGCCCTTCTCGCGGTACATCTCGGCGACACCCTTGATAGCGAGGTTGTCGCTTTCCGTGGCGCCGGAGGTGAAGATGATTTCTTTTGTCGTCGCGCCGATCAGCTTCGCGATGCGCTCGCGCGCGGTTTCAACGCCTTCTTCCGCGGCCCATCCGAAGGAGTGATTGCGGCTGGCAGAGTTGCCAAACTTCTCTATGAAGAAAGGCAACATTTCTTCCAACACCCGGGGATCCATCTGGGTGGTGGCGTGGTTATCCATGTAAATAGGGAGCTTTACGCCCTTGCCATTCTGGCTGTGTTCCTGCGTCAACGCCTGGGGGATCTTTACTTCCGTGCTCATTGATTTGCTCTCCTGCTTCGCTCTATCGTTGGATGAAATTCTGCTTCGGACGGCTCAGCCGATTGTTACCAGTTCCGCCGCCTTTGGAATCTGTTCCTGCGCGTCTTCGGCCTCTTCGCGCATGTGCGAAATCTTGATCCGCTTCAATACCGCCTCGATGCTTTCGTTGACCTTGCGCAACGGCTCGCGAATATTGCAGCGGTCGCTCTGGCCACATTCGCCGCGAACGGTGACACAGGAGGTGATGAACAGTGGGCCGTCGATCGCTTGTATCACCTCAAACGCCGATATCGTGTGAGCGGACCGCGCCAGAGTGTAGCCGCCGTTGGTGCCGTGTTGCGACTGCAGAAGTCCCGCTTTCGCCAGACGTTGCAGAATCTTTGCCAATGCCTCGGGCGGGATGCCGTAGGCATCGGCGACGTCCTTGGCGCTGCATGACCGCACGGAGGAAAGCTCGGCGAGATGCTTCATCGCCATGAGTGCATAGTCGGCTTTTTTCGTTAGCTTCAGCACAAGGTTACGATGGTAAATCCGAGTATAAAGGTCGCCAATAATTCCGACCTTTTTCGTCGTAGTTCATTGTAGGGCAAGGGGTCGGGCCAGCGCAAGTCAATACAGGGGATCGTTAAATAGCCGCATTGGGCGGTAAATATTGATAGTTGAAGGGGTTAGAAGGAACTCCTGGATCTTTGGTGGATCGAAAGGGAGCAGAGTGTCTATTTATACGGACGCGGAACAATTTATTGGTGTGATAACAGCTTAGGGCTTGACAAGCCGGCCAGCCGTTCTAAAATACCGAAAATTCCCGTGAATTTGCGCCTTTTCGCCGCATTGGGAACTCTTCCCGCTTTATGACGCCAAAGTCGCCCGCCCCTCCTCAGAACGCAAACATGAAAGCTCCCTGCAAGCATCCACGTGTACAGATTGTAAGCCGCGATGAAGAATCGGAATTTGTCGAATGCAAGGAGTGCGGCGAAATCTTCGAATCCAGCGAGTTCAAAGACATGAACATCGAAGATCAAACACAGGAAAGCGAAATCTGACCGCGCCGAGTTTTTCCCCGTCCCGTCCCGCCTGAGTTTTTATCGCAGAGGGAAATTGGCTTCAGCAGAGAAATCCATCGCGGCGAAGTCTCGCGCGAGGAACTTGGGATAGGCGGCCGCCGCAATCATTGCGGCATTGTCGGTAGAAAGCGGGCGAGAGGGGAAATAAACTGACAACCCGTTCTGGCTGCCCTCTCGTTCGAAGGTCTGGCGCAGTTCCTGATTTGCAGCGACGCCCCCGGTGACGAGAAGCGTGGCGACGTCGTAGTGCTCCGCCGCTGCCAGCGTCTTTCCAACCAGGTCGTCGACGATTGCCCGTTGGAATGATGCGACAAGGTCGACAGTTTTGCGATCGCTGTGGGCGAGAAGGTCTTCCAATGACGGCTTAGAGATCGACGCCAATGCTGCTCGGCGAGACTCGATGGAGGCTCGCATGTCATTGGTCTCGACGTATCGCAGGACAGCGGTCTTGATTCCACTGTAGGAGAAATCGAAGCGAAGCCGGTCGTCGGCGGCATGAGTGGCCTTACCGTCGTGCCTGCCCCGGCGGTCGGGATGCTTGATTTGGGCCGGCGGAAACTTCAGCGCTTTAGCATCGCCGTGCGGCGCGAGTCTGTCGATCACAGGGCCACCTGGATATCCCAGCCCGAGGAGTTTGGCGACTTTATCAAAAGCTTCGCCGGCGGCGTCATCGCGGGTGTGTCCGATGTTTTCGTACTTCCAGGAGTTCTGCTTCTGCTCCGCCAGATAGAGATGGGTGTGGCCTCCGGAGACGACCAGCGCGAGCACGGGAAATCGAAGGTTGTGATTGCCCTTCTGCCGCTCCTCGAGAAGAACTGCGTGAATGTGGCCTTCAAGGTGATTGATCGCGATCAGCGGTTTATTCAATGCAAAGGCGAGAGCTTTTGCGTAGCTGATTCCGACCAGCAGAGCTCCAGCGAGACCGGGGCCTTGGGTGACGGCGATTGCATCGAGCGAAGAGTAGTCACGCTTCGCTTCGGCCAGTGCTTGGCGAACGACTGGGACGACGGCGCGTAAATGC
Organism: uncultured Acidobacteriota bacterium; assembly: GCA_963712365.1. GTDB lineage: Bacteria > Acidobacteriota > Terriglobia > Terriglobales > Acidobacteriaceae > Sulfotelmatobacter. The sequence goes on along the minus strand of CAVQHO010000010.1, from coordinate 442,702 downwards.
TCGCGAGAGGCGAGTTCAGGAACGACGCCTCCATAGGGCTGATGAGTTGCGATCTGCGACGCCACTACATTGGAGATCAGCTGCTCTCCGGAACGGACTACAGCGGCTGCAGTTTCGTCGCACGAACTCTCGATGCCGAGGATGTAGGCGTCAGCCATGTAAGTCTAGTTTCGAGCTTCCAGCGTGGGGTTGCAAGTCGCAGCCGTTCCGACGAGGATCGGCTTGGTTGATTGGGTGATGCAGAGTGTGAGGGCAGTATCATAAAGGAGAATGGTCGAAGGGCAGACATCACTGACTTTAAAGGCTGCCGCCGCGTCTATCGTGCAGACGCTGCGACAGAAGGGGTTTCAGGCTTATCTCGTTGGGGGATGCGTCCGCGACCTGCTGCTGGAGAGAGAGCCAAAAGATTACGACGTCGCCACCGACGCTACGCCCGCCCAGGTGATGGAAATTTTTCCCGAAACGTACGCAGTTGGAGTCCAGTTCGGGGTGGTTCTTGTTCCGGTGAATGGCTGTGTACAGGATGAGTCATCACACGAGACCCTATCCCAATCTCGCTGCCATTGAAGTTGCTACTTTCAGGAGCGACATCGGCTACTCGGACGGCCGACATCCCGATGAGGTGCGGTTCAGTCGGGATCCGAAGGAAGATGTCGAACGACGGGACTTCACGATTAACGGCATGCTGCTCGATCCGGTAACTGGAGAGATATTGGATTTCGTCGGCGGACGCGACGATCTCGCAGCCCGAGTCATTCGTACTATTGGCGAACCGGAGAAACGTTTTGCAGAAGACAAGTTGCGCATGCTCCGTGCGGTTCGATTTGCGGCACGATTTGAATACAGCATCGACGAAGGGACGTTCGCAGCGATTAAGAGGCTTGCCTCCGAGATTGGTGCGGTCTCTCGCGAGCGCATTCGTGATGAATTGACTCGCATGCTGACGGAGGGGCACGCGAGGCGGGCCTTCCTGCTGCTCGATGCGAGCGGACTGCTGCCCGAGGTGCTGCCGGAAATTTCTGCGATGAAGGGCGTGGCGCAGCCTCCGGAGTTTCATCCCGAGGGCGATGTATTTGTTCACACGCTGTTGTTGCTCGATCAGTTGCCGTGCCACTGTCCATTGACACTCGCGTGGGGTGCGTTGCTTCATGACGTCGGGAAGCCCGCTACTTTCCGGGTCGCACCCGATCGCATCCGATTCGACGGGCATGTCGAGGTCGGAGTCAAGATCGCAGAAGAACTCTGCCGGCGCATGCGATTCTCAAATGATGAGACGGAACAGATACTCCTGCTCATCGAGAATCACATGAGATTCGGGGATTCGACTCGGATGAAGGAGTCAACGTTAAAGAGATTTTTCCGCCTGCCGCGATTCGAAGAACATATGGCGTTGCACCGGGCGGACTGCCTGGCGAGCCACGGGATACTTTCCACATATGAGTATGTGAAGCAGAAGAGGGCAGAAATTCAAGTGGAGAAGATGCGACCCGCCCCGTTGATTACTGGGCGGCGATCTAATCTCAGCCGGCTATGCGCCAGGGCCGCGATTTAGTGAAATTTTAACTGCCGTTGAAGATGCGCAACTCGAAGGCCGCTTGTCTTCTCATGATGCGGCGATGGAGTTCGTAGAGCGTGAATTTCCTGTGTGAAACTTCGAGAGAAGGGTCTGTAACGGCGATGCTAGAATCGTCGTTTCCAAGACATGCGGCAGCACGAACAGGAGAATCCGGTTGGAACGCCCTGGTTTGGAACTGGAAAAGATAGTGCAGCGGTCTCTGAAGCAGGCACCGCCCGGAAGGGGTCCACTGATGGCGTGGCCGGTGGTGTGTGGCTCCGCCGTTGCTGAACGGACTCGGGCTCTGGACTTCGAAGATGGAATTTTGCGCGTCGGAGTTCCGGACGTTGGTTGGAGATCAGAATTGCAGGGACTTGCTCCGCGGTATTTAGCTGCAATCAACCGGTATACGCTCGAGATGGTTCGCAGAATCGAGTTCATCGTCACTCGACTAGAGCGTGACTGAAGCACGTTCCATAAGTGGTCTTAGCTATCCTATGAAAGTCACTGACAAAGACGTCGCTTATGTCGCCGAACTCGCCAACCTCGATCTCACGGAAGAGGAACGTGGCGGCTTGCTGCGCGATCTCAACTCGATCCTTGACTACATTGAGCGGCTCAATGGGCTGAACACTGAGAATGTCCCGCCGATGGCCCAGGTCTCAGGCGAATACGGTGTCGATAAAGACAAGCAGGGCAGCGAACGATTTGTCTATGCCACGCGAGAAGACGTTTTAGAAGGATTGCGCAAATCGCTGCCGCACAACGAGGCGATGGCGAATGCAGCAGATCCGGACGACCAGTTCTTCCGCGTTCCGAAAGTGATTGAACGCTAGTCTCACCAGTCACAGCGAAAATGGAATTATCGTCACTGACCATCGATGCGGCGCGCTCGGCGATTCAGCAACGCCAGACGACGGCGCTTGCTCTGGCTGAGGCGCACTATGCGCGTATTCAGAAAGAAGATGGGCAGATTGGCGCCTTTCTCACGCTGTCAAAGGAGCGGGCACTTGAGCAGGCGGATCGAGTCGATCGAATGGCTGCCGAGGGGAAACCGCTGCCACCACTCGCGGGCGTCCCGGTAGGGATCAAGGACGTAATGAGCACTCGCGGTCTGCGAACGACCGCGGGATCAAAAATCCTTGAGAGATACGTCCCGCCGTACGATTGCACTGCCGTTGCGCGCATGGAAGCGGCGGGTGCGGTGCTGCTTGGCAAAACGAATTGCGATGAGTTCGCGATGGGCTCATCAAATGAGAATTCCGCTTACGGACCTGTGCGTAATCCGCGAGATCTGAACCGTGTTCCCGGAGGATCTTCGGGCGGGTCTGCAGCTGCTGTCGCGGCTGACATGGCGGTGGTGGCGCTAGGTTCAGACACCGGGGGATCAATTCGCCAGCCGGCGGCTTTCTGTGGCGTGGTTGGTCTTATGCCGACGTACGGCCGAGTCTCGCGATATGGATTGATCGCTTTTGCATCGTCACTCGACCACATTGGTCCGCTCGCGAAGACGGTGAAAGATGCTGCGATTGTTCTGCGGACCATCGCCGGGCGCGATGCGATGGACTCAACCTCTGCTGAAGTTTCTGTGCCGGACTATGTTGCAGAGATCGAGAAACCTGTTCGCGGCTTGAAGCTGGGAGTAGCGAAGGAATATTTCGGCGACGGATTGGATCTCGAAGTGAGGCAGGCTGTCGAGATCGCGATCGACCGTTTGAAAAAGATGGGTTGCGAAGTGGTGCCGGTCTCGCTGCCGCACACTCCTTATGCCATTCCCACGTATTACTTGATCGCGACGGCCGAGGCTTCATCGAATCTCGCGCGGTGTGACGGCGTTCGATACACGATGCGGGCGCGCGGTGTGAAGACTTTGTCCGACATGTACCGACAGACGCGCGATGAAGGCTTCGGCGCGGAAGTGAAGCGACGGATTATGCTGGGCACGTACGCACTCAGCGCGGGATACTACGACGCGTACTACCTGAAGGCGCAGAAGGTGCGCACTTTGCTGACTCGCGATTTCGACGAAGCGTTCAGGAAGGTCGATGCTATCGTTACACCAACAACTCCAACCGCTGCGTTTCGTCTGGGAGAGAAATCGAACGATCCGCTGTCGATGTACCTTGCGGATATCTACACCGTAACCGCTGATCTCGCGGGCATTCCGGGGATTTCTGTGCCTTGTGGCCAAACGAAAGAAAAGCTCCCGATCGGGTTACAGATTTTGGGAAAGCATTTTGATGAGGCCACGATCTTGCGCGTAGCTCATGCTTATGAGACGGCGACGTGAGGGGTCACTCGGGCGATGGCTGGTAGTAAGTTTCTCCCGCACACGAACGACACAAGGTCTTCCCATCGCGAAATACTTCCCTGCGGAAATTGATTCCCTCGGCGCAGATCGCGCACACGATTCTCTCACCTTTGTATCCTGGAAATTCTTCGGCAGGTAGGTCGACCTTCACCCACTGCGTAGTGAAAAGATCGTCATTGGACATGTCGCGGTAGGCCAGCATCTGCTGTTGATTTTTGTTATCAATCTCAGGATGCATCGTACGGGCTAGTTGCTTGGAAGATTCTTTAGCCGCAATGCGGATGGCTTTTCCAGCAGCGAGATCCACAAATGTCGCCGCCATCTTCCCCCAGTCGCGAAATTTTAAAGCCCGCTTGCCCAACCTGCATCCAGTGACGACGCCTACTGCGTCAGTCGCGCAGCGATCAATCTCGACAAATGTGACGAGGCGTTTGCGATCCTTGCCATGGGGATCGTCGATATTCAATTTTTGCAAACCCAGCATGGCCAGCCGCACGCCAAGAATCTGGCCCGCGCAGAGATGTCCGTGCGCTTTTTCTGCATCGAGGAGATATTCATCGAAAGATTTCACGATAAATAGTGTGCGACTACGTTGATCTGAGGTTAACACCGCGGGGTGGCGGAACACGCGACCAGCGTCATTTTCTGCGCCATCGTACGCCATCCTTCGTAATTTCCACCAGGATGCCGGCGTCGGCGAGCTCACCGCGGATCGCGTCTGATCTTTTGAAATCGCGAGAACTCCGTGCCGCTTTTAGATCCACGATCTTTGCTTCGATATCGGCGGCCGAGAGGGCTCCGGATCGGACCAATTCCTGAAGTTCTGGGCTGATGTCTTTTTCGCGTCCTTCAGTCTTCGCCCATTCAATGACCCGCTGCATTTTGGGGATGTCGTCGTCTTCGAGCACGGCGAAGATTTCATCGAACTTGGAGAGAGCCGTCAGGAGAGGTGGGACATCGTCTTTTTTGATTTCTCCACTGTCGAACGCTATATTTGCCTGGCGCACCATTTCGAAGATGGCAGCCTGAGCCTGCGCGGTATTGAGATCATCATTCAGCGCCTCCCGCATCCGATCTGCGGAAGCTGCGGCTAGAGACTGGAGTTCCGGCGTTGCGCCGTCCGCAAAAGTTCCGGCATTCAGGCGCGATCGAAAATTTCTTAAGCGTTCGACTGAGACTGCCGCTTGCGTAAGACCGTCAAATGTGAAGTTGAGCTGATTGCGATAGGGAACCGAAGCCAAAAGATATCGGAGCGAGGAAGGCTTATGACCTTTTAAAACCAAGGTCCCGGAGGGTAAAAAAATTGCCCACGCTCTTCGACATCTTCTCGCCTTCGACCAACAGGAATCGGGCGTGAAACCAAAACCGGGCGAAGGTCTTACCGGTCAGCGACTCCGATTGAGCGATCTCATTTTCATGGTGAGGAAACACGAGATCTTCGCCACCGGCGTGGAGGTCGAAGGTCTCGCCGAGTTTCTCCATTGACATGACGGAACATTCCAGGTGCCAGCCAGGACGCCCCTTTCCAATTTTCGTGTCCCATGATGCTTCGCCGGGCTTGGGGGCCTTCCATAAAGCGAAGTCGCGTGCGCTGTCCTTGTCGTATTCGTCGACGTCAACGCGGGCTCCGTCGAGCATCCCGCTGAAGTCGCGCTTCGAGAGCTTTCCATACTGCGGGAATTTTGCGATTCGGAAATAGTAAGAGCCATCATCGGTGCGGTACGCGAGTTCTTTCTCGACCAGTTTGGCAACGAAGTCTGCCATTTCAGGAATATGTTCAGTAGCCCGCACGATCTCCGGTTGCTCAATCCCAATCATGGCGGAGTCTTCCATGAACGCTCTTTCGTACTTTGATGTGTATTGCTGAACAGTAAGGCCGTCGCGCGCCGAGTTGCGGATGATCTTGTCGTCCACATCGGTGATGTTCATCACGTGATGAACCTTGTATCCACTCTGGCGTAAGAATCTGCGGAGCAAATCGACGGCTACAAAAGTACGGAAATTGCCGATATGTCCGTAGTCGTAGACGGTCGGACCGCACGCATACATGCGAACTTCGGAGTCGAGAAGAGGGCGAAACTCTTCGACCTGCGACGACATCGTGTTGAACAGACGAAGGGCCATGAGGATTTCTTGGGCGTGGAACGAACCTAAGATTCTAGGGTTCGTTTAGAACCGGGTCAAATCTGCTCATGAAGCCGAGGTTCGGGCCGCTGGCAGGGCATGCGTATGTGCGCGCATCCTCTGTTGAACCAGAATCACGTAGTGGAGTGCTGAGACAATCGTGAAGAAGAAAGTTGCGCGCAGAAAGACGGTTCGGGCAATCCAGATCCCGCGCACCGGATACACCTGTAGGAGGAGCACAAAGAACACTGCGCTGATTTGTGAAAATGTGTTCGCCTTGCCGAAGATGCTAGGCCGAAAATCACGCAGTCCGGCGATCGCGAAGAGGACGGCGCTGGCCGCGAGAATGGAAATATCCCGGCTGAAGACCATGACGGTATATTTCCAGGGGATCTTGTGCAGGATCGAAAGCACCAGGAAAATCGTGCTGAGCAAAAGCTTGTCAGCGATCGGATCCAGATATTGACCTAATAGTGTCTGCTGATGAAGCGTCCGCGCCAGCAGCCCGTCGAGACCATCGCTGAATCCCGCGATCACGAAAACGATCAGCGCCCACTTGTAATGGCCGTCCACGAGATGAATCACGATGAACGGGACGAACACCATTCGCAAGAGAGTGAGTTGATTCGGAGCCGTGAAGATCTGAGAAAACTTCACGCACGATCCTTGATGGCGTCGTTTTCGGCATGATCAACAAGGGCATTGTCGCTATGTAATTTCGGAGCGAGCACCTCCGGCGGGTTGAGCCCCGTCTTGCTGAGAAACCTTTGCGACAAGGACGGCAAGCTGCCGTCGGGAAGATCTAATTCGACGCGTTCAATGCGGTGCATAGGGAAAAACACAACTGCGGGAGTAAACGGTTCACCGTCTCTCACCATCACCGCCAGATCTTCAAACGACGCCAGCTCAGCACCGCTCAGGCTGAGCCCTTCGTGGGCCAATGCGAGGATCATGCCCCAAAATTTCTCGCGAGGATTGCAGAGAGTGGCGATCACCACGGCGCCGGCAGAGAATGGCAACCTTTCGCCGCACGATCATTCGGCGCTCCGAATTCTGGTTGCCTTCCATGGAAAGATTGTCGCCGGGGAAGGCACGCATTGCAAATCCAACGGAACTCGATTGGGTTCATCTTGGAAGCCGACAAATCTTTTGGGGTAGGCCGGAAGTCCGGTATCCTGTCCGGACATGGCAACTGACAGCACATCCCTGGCGATCGAGTTTCGTAACGTCTCTACCGCGTGAACGGAACGCAAGTGCTCTCCGACCTGAGCCTGGAGGTGAAGCAGCGGCGAAACACTGGTGTTGCTTGGGCGCAGTGGTTCGGGAAAAACGACCACGCTGAAGTTGATCAACCGGCTGCGTCACGCCTACTTCAGGTGAAATTCGGTGAATGGCGCCTCAGGACATCGAGGTCGACATCATTCGGTTGCGGCGAGGCATTGGCTATGTGATCCAGGATGTCGGTTTGTTTCCTCACTTCAACGTTGAGACGCAATATTGGGCTGGTTCCGAAAATCGAAGGCTGGCCGCAGGAAAAGATTCCGCTCGCGTCAAAGGAGTTGCTGGAATTGGTCGGGCTGGCAGCCGAGATCGCGGCAACGGTATCCGCATCAGTTGTCTGGCGGACAAAGGCAGCGCGTCGGCGTTGCCCGCGCTTTGGCGGCCGATCCAGCGATCTTGTTGATGGATGAGCCATTCGGAGCCCTCGATCCGCTTACACGGGATGAACTTCAGCGGGAATTTCTCTCTGCTCCAGCAGAGGATGCACAAGACGGTGGTTTTCGTGACCCACGACTTGAGAGAAGCGTTGCGGTTGGGATCTCGCATTGCGCTGATGGAAGCGGGAAAGCTGGTCACGGTTCTCGAACCACAGGAATTTGTGAAATCGACGGATCGGTGGGCGGCGGCTTATGTAAAGGCGTTTGGTGATGGATCTGGAGCGGCAGCAGATCGAGGAACGCGATGAACGTCATCCGTTTCATGTGGCAAAACCACACGCAGGTTTTGGAGTTGAGCCTGGAGCATCTGTGGCTCGTCGGGATTTCGACCGTACTGGCGATGTTCATTGGCATCCCGCTCGGCATCATGATCTCTCATCGCCCTCGGTTGAATAAGCCGGTTCTGGCCGAGGCTAACATTATTCAGACTATTCCAAGCCTTGCTCTCTTCGGTTTTCTGCTGCCTGTTCCGTGGCTGGGCGACGTGCCGAGCGCTTGGCCATTCTGGCTCTCACGCTTTACGCCCTGTTGCCGATCATCAGAAACACCTACACGGGAATTTGTGGAGTGGACCCTGCAGTGGTAGAAGCCGGCCGAGGCATGGGGCTGACCGACTCACAGCTTCTGTTTCAGGTGGAACTGCCGTTAGCGGTGAGCGTGATTCTCTCGGGCGTGCGTGTGGCCATCGTGATTTCGGTTGGACTCGCCACGATTGCAGCGGCGATCGGAGCGGGAGGGTTGGGAGAATTCATTTTTCGCGGACTGGCGATGGTCGATGATCGTGTGATCCTGGCGGGGGCCATTCCGGCTGCAATCCTGGCACTGGTAGCGGACGTAGGGGTTGGATGGCTGGAAATACGGTTGCGTCCACGATGACACGGCTGCAATCGGTCCTCGTAGCCTGCTCGCTTTTAGCCGTCGTCGTGCTGGCACTTCGTGCAAATCCTCGCGACACGATCGAATCGTCGTGGGATCGAAGAATTTCACCGAATCATTTGTGCTAGGTGAGTTGATCGCTCAACAAATCGAAGCTCACACGAAGCTGAAAGTCGAGCGCCGTTTTTATCTCGCAGGAACCTACATTTGCCAGCAGGCTATCTTGGCAGGAAGAGTCGACGTCTACCCGAATACACGGGCACGGCTCTGACCGCGATTCTGAAACAGCATGCGACGAGCGACCGAGCGCATGTGTATGAACGGGTAAAAGCGATTATGAAAGGCGGTTCGGGCTGACACTCGGTCCATCTCTTGGATTCAACGACACGTTCGCAATGGAAATTCGAGGAGAGGACGCGCGTCGATTGAACGTCCGTACTCTATCGGAGGCTGCGAAGTACGCATCGCAATGGCGTGCAGGTTTCGGCTACGAGTTTATGGAACGACCTGACGGTTATCCCGGGTCTGGCGAAGGCCTATGGGCTGCGTTTCGCAGAACAGCCCCGAACGATGGATCTTGGGTTTCTAGCTCGCGCGTTGAAAGATCATCAGATTGACCTTGCTGCCGGAAACGCGACAGATGGACTGATCCCTGCGCTAGATCTGTTGGCACTAGAGGATGACCGTCATTATTTTCCGCCGTACGAGGCTGTGCCCGTGATCCGGCAGCAGACGATAAATGAGCATCCCGAGGTGGCATCGTGCGCTGGCGGACCTCTGCCGGCAAGATCTCAGACGAAGAGATGCAGCAAATGAATTTCGCTGTCGATGGGAAACATCGTGATACGCAAGAGGTCGTGCGTGAATTCCTGAAGGAAAAACACCTTATACCGTGAGCTGATTCGCAGCAGACTTAGATGCGTGAGAGTTCCGCTCATGACAAGAGCGGCTCGACCTTCAATGTCGACTCGTCGCCCGAAACTTCGCACCAAAGTTGACCTCCGCGCTTCGATAGTTGGCGAGCATGCAGACGTGTCTTGTTCAGGCGATTCGTCCAGTAGGAGGCAGAGCGCAGTGGGCGGATCCTGTCACGGAGTCTTCGGGAACCCCGTAGCCTGGAGCAAAATATCGCGAAACGAAATCTGAGTCTTTACCTGGTGCCGTGAGCAGACCGCATTTGGGTGGAGCTTTTCCAGATAGATCAAATTTGGGTCGTAGCTTTGAACGTGCTGGAGTTCTGCAGCATCGCGATGAAGGTATCGTTCACTGTCCAGGACTTCGGAGGATGACATCGGCTCGCCCAAAGCCTTCGCCAGGTCTGCCGGAATCTTTCGCACGGTTTTGGAAAGAACTGCGGGAAGTTCATCGAGAGTGCATCCCCTTTTTTGTTCACGGTTAGAGTCGCCTCGGAATTGAGTCTTGAACACCACCGTCTGGAGCTCGGGGCTTAGAACTTCGAACACAACATGAGCGGACGCCAGGGTCGCGTGGCCGCAAGTCTAATTTCAGCAACTGGGCGTGAACCAACGGAGTTCGTAGCCCCGTCTCCGCGGACCAGAAATGCGGTCGCAGAAAGATTATTTTCGGCAGCGACTTTGAGAAGCGAAGCGTCATCTAACCACGAGTTTAAGAGGCAAACCGCTGCCGGATTTCCTCGAAACGGCTCGTTCTGCAAAAGCATCGACATGGAACAAGGGGATGCGCATCTTCTTGATTCTAATTGGTTCAGAGACTTCGATTTCAGGTTCCCTCAATCTCGTTGCCGACTCCGCAGGGATGATGGTAGTCTTTGATTCCCCGTCCTGCCGAGATGGGCAAAAGCCGCGTCCAACGCGCTATTTGGGACCTTCCCACCGGGAAACTCCCTTCATGCTTCACATCCGTCCGATGTCGCTTCATTGTATTGCCCGAATCTGGAACTGGAGGCCTGAGATGCTCGCCGCTCAAGGAAACACGGCTGTTCAACACTCCCTACTAGAGCGAATCGCCGATGCGCGTAAGCAGAGCGATGCCCTGTTCGACATCGTCCGGCCCGAGGCGATCTATGACCGCCCGATTCCCGAGCGCCATCGCATCATCTTTTACGTTGGCATCTGGAAGCCTTCGACTGGAATCTTCTGCACGAGACTTTATTCGGGCTCAAGAGTTTTCATCCTGAGTTCGATCGCTTGTTTGCTTTCGGCATCGACCCCGTAGGCGGAGGACTGCCAACCGATCAGCCGCGGATTGGCCGTCGCAAGAAATGGTGCGCGATTATGTGCGCAAGATCCGGTCAGCGCTCTTGATGAGAAGTTGTCAGAAGCTATCGACTCTGGCGACGTCATGCGCGACGGCTTTACGCTCGACACGCTTCTGAATGTCGCCATCGAGCATCGGCTGATGCATGTGGAAACTCTGGCGTACATGCTCCACCAGTTGCCGCTCGATCGAAAGACGCAACACGACGCCGGCGATGTTATTCAATCCCACTCCAGTTGCCCACGAAATGGTCAAAGTTCCCGCTGGAGATAGCCACTCTCGGCCTGAGCTCGGGAGTCCGGCGTGTTTCGGCTGGGACAACGAATTTCAGTCCCATACTGTGGATGTTCCTGCGTTTGAAATTGATCGGTACATGGTCACGAACCGGCAGTTCCTGGAATTTATGCATGCGGGAGGCTACGAAAATCGCTCGCTGTGGAATGATTCGCGACTGGGATTGGAAAAACGCAAATGCATCAACCATCCTGTCTTCTGGCATCAGAAGGACGAGGGATGGGCTTATCGCGGTATGTTCAAAGACCTGCCCCTTCCGATGGACTGGCCGGTGTATGTGAGCCACGCCGAAGCTGCTGCGTATGCCCGTTGGGCTGGAAAAGCACTTCCGACTGAAGAGCAATGGCATCGCGCTGCTTTCGGTACCGACGAAGGGCCAGAGCAGACATTTCCCTGGGGTTCCGAAACTGCTCAGAAGCAGAATTCGGAAATTTCGATCTTCAGAACTTGGGATCCCACTCCGGTGAACGCTCATCCCAAGGGACGGAGTTCATTCGGGGTCGAAGGAATGTTGGGCAATGGATGGGAGTGGACTTCAACGCGTTTTCGGTCCATTTCCGGGATTCGAACCATTTCCGTTTTACCGTGGCTACTCGGCAGATTTTTTTGATGGTAAGCACTTCGTCATGAAAGGCGGTTCGGCGCGCACGGCTGGATGCATGCTGCGTCCGTCATTCCGCAACTGGTTTCAAGGGCACTACCAGTACGTTTATGCGGGCTTTCGCTGTGTGAATTCCTGATCGAGGAGCGACTGATGCTTGTACATGCCATCCCTTCTAATGTTAGTTACGATTTCGCTGCGGACGTGCGCGCCGGATTAACGCGGCCGGGGCAGAAAGAATTGCCGTCGAAGTATTTGTATGACGACGTGGGCTCCGCGCTGTTCGAGGTCATCAGCCATCTCCCAGAGTATGGACTTACGCGCGCAGATGAGCGTCTGCTGCGCCGTCATGCTTCGGAGATCGTGGACCGCGTCGCCGGGCCCGTAGCAGTGGCAGAGCTTGGGTAGCGGCAGCGGAAGAAAGACTCGTTATTTGCTCGAGGCTTTTTGCCGAAGGCAGCGCACTTCGTATTATCCCGTCGAGATCTCGCATTCCGCCCTGGTCATGTGCGAGCGCGAACTCAGCGACATCGATTCCATTAGCATCGTTGGGTTCGAGCGTGAGTACCTGGATGGTTTGCTCGAGGTTGCAGCTTACCGCAAGCCGGGGCAGCATTTGTGCGTACTATTCCTCGGGAGCACGATCGGGAATTTCGACCGTGCAGCAGCAGTAAAGTTTCTGGCGGAAGTGCGCCACATTCTCGAACCGGAGATTCTCTCCTTCTAGGGACCGATCTGGAGAAGCCGAGTTGGCAACTCATTTCTGCCTACGACGACGAGCTTGGAGTGACTGCGGCTTTCAATCTGAATTTACTTGGCCGTTTGAATCGCGAACTGGGTGCTGATTTTGATCTGAAACAGTTTCGGCATGTGGCCAAGATCAACCAGGAAGCGCGAAGCGTTGAGATGCATCTTGAATCGCAAAGGCGGCAGGTCGTGCACATTCCTGCTTCGGAAGTCGTGGTTGAATTTCAGCAAGGGGAAACGATCTGGACGGAAAGCAGCCACAAATATTCGAAGGACGAGATTTTTGACACGGCCCGGACCGCCGGCTTCCGATGCGAGGTTCAGTGGATTGACGATCAGTGGCCCTTCGCAGAAAACTTGCTCATCGCCGAATAGCCCGGCAAGACGTTTAGTGAGACGCCTTGGGTGATGTTCTGGGAGATTACGACTTGCGCCACGCGCGCAGGTTTATTGCACTGACCACCATACAAAACACGTTGGCTGGAATGAACCCGAGTTGTTCTGTGCGCAATCCGATCACGCACATGATGACGCTATTTACTCCGGCCAGAGCCCAACCTTCCCAACAACGACGTCCTACCAGAATGGTGGACGCTACAGTCAAAATACAAGAAAGATAATCAAGACGAAGCACGGCTAAAATAACCTCCGAGCATCATTGTGATGGAAAGAGGTCGTGATTTGATGTGATTGTGGCCTTTCGTCACGTGACTTAGGTCACGGAAAACAACCGTTTCAAGACATTGGAGGATCGATGCCGAAAGAATGCACTCATCTTGACCAGATCAAGGTTAAACAGACCACCAAACATGTATGCGAGGAATGCGTTAAGACCGGGCGACTCCTGGGTGCATTTGCGGATGTGCCTAACGTGCGGCAAGGTCGGATGCTGTGACTCTTCGAAGAATAAACACGCCACCAAGCACTTCCACAAGGATCATCACCCGTTGATCCGTTCGATTGAGCCAGGGGAATCATGGGTCTGGTGTTATGTCGATGAGGTCGAAGCCGGCGAGCTGTAGGTTATTTTTCTGGTTGCCAATCGCGTTTCAGGGGCAATTTGACGCGACCTGCTTGGGTGGTTGAGTATCTAAGGACTCAAGCAGGTGTCGTGAACCCCTGTTCTGTTCCGCCGGAAAGCGATCATGGCTAAACCCATTCTGTTGACTGTCGACGATGACCCCGATGTATTGCGGGCGATCGAGCGCGACCTGCGATCGCAGTACGGCGCGGATTACCGTGTGATCAGCAGTGAGTCGCCGCTCAACGCTCTGGAACTTCTGAAGCAGCTTAAAGTGCGCAACGATGGCGTGGCTTTGCTGCTTGCCGATCAGCGCATGCCCCACATGGATGGCGTCGGCTTTCTCCAAGCCGCACGGCAGATCTACCCGGATTCGAAACGTGCGCTGCTGACGGCTTACGCCGATACGAACGCTGCCATCAACGCGATCAATCAAGCCAGTATTGATTACTTCTTCATGAAGCCGTGGGATCCTCCGGCGGAACATTTGTATCCGCAATTGACGGATCTTCTCGACGACTGGGCCGCAGGGTACCGTCCCGCCTTCCAGGGTATCCGTGTTTTGGGAACACGCTGGTCCCCGCGTTCATACGAACTACGGGATTTTCTCGCGCGCAGCCATGTTCCTTATCAATGGATCGATGTCGAGGCTTCCGCTAATGACCCGGAGACAAAGCGCATTGTGCAGGCGCTTGGTTCCGATGCCGGCGAACTGCCGGTCGTCCTCTTTCCTGATGGTGGGAAGATGTTGAATAGCGTTCCCGCGGACATCGCGCAAAAAGTTGGCCTAAGAACCAGGTCAGAGACCAGCTTTTACGATCTCGCAATTGTGGGCGGAGGTCCGGCGGGCCTGGCTGCCGCAGTCTACGGGGCCTCCGAAGGATTGAAGACCGTCATCGTCGAGCGCGAGGCTCCCGGGGGGCAGGCGGGGATGAGTTCGCGCATCGAAAATTATCTGGGATTCCCCAGCGGGTTGAGCGGTGGGGATCTAGCTCGCCGCGCAGTCGTTCAAGCTCGAAGATTTGGCGTCGAAATATTGGCGCCGCAATCCGTGGTGAGCATGCGGACAGAAGGCTCGTACCGCATCGTGAAGCTGGCGGACGGGAACGAGATTTCCTGTCACGCTTTGATGATCGCCACTGGAGTTCAGTGGCGACGACTAGATGCACCGGGAGTCGACCGGTTGCAGGGCGCCGGTGTTTACTACGGTGGCGGCACCACAGAAGCACTGTCCTGTAAGGGAGAAATTGTTTACGTCATTGGCGGCGCGAATTCTGCCGGCCAGGCCGCGATGAACTTTTCAAAGTACGCTGAGCGCGTGGTCATCCTCGTGAGAGGAGACGGCCTGTCCAGCACGATGTCGCAGTACTTGATCGACCAGATCAAGGAGACTCCGAACATCCAGTTGTGGAGCCACGCGAGCCTATCGGAAGTACACGGAGAGTCACATCTGGAAGAAATTTCTGTGCTGTGCTCTGATACAAAGCGAATTGAGCGCGTTCCCGCTACTTCGATGTTCATCTTCATCGGTGCGCTCCCGCGTACCGATTGGCTTGGGGACGCGATTGAGCGTGATGATCGCGGTTTTATTCTTACGGGTCCAGACATTATGCAGGGCGGACAGCGCCCGAAGGGCTGGACGCAGGATCGCGATCCATTTTTACTGGAAACCAACGTGCCCGGAGTATTTGCCGTCGGGGATGTGCGGCATGGTTCCGTGAAGCGCGTAGCCTCCGGCGTTGGAGAAGGATCAGTCGCAGTGCAATTCATTCATCAGTACTTGAGCAAAGTCTAATGAGCGATGCCCTCGAGCTCCTGAAAAAAGTTCCAGTCTTTCAGGGTATTCCCGAAGATCAGGTTCAGTGGTTTTTCAGTAAGACGGAAGAACGCCATCTCAAGCCGGGCGAAACTTACGCTCGCCAAGGAGATCCCGCGGACAGCATGTTCGTGCTGCTTGAGGGCGACTTTCAATGGCGCGGCGATTTCTCCGGGGAAACAGTAGTTCGGGACTTGCTGGCGGGTGAAGTCACGGGAGTGCTGCCCTTCTCGCGGATGAAGAATTTCATTCTCAATGGACGATCGATGTCCGCAGGAAGAATTCTCCGTTTCCCGTCCTCTCTCTTTCCCGAACTTGTCCAGAAGATGCCGGAATTGGCGACACGTCTGGTCGGTCTGATGTCAGACCGGATTCGAGAGGCGACTCGCTTCGAACAGCAACGCGATCGTCTGGCCGCTCTGGGCAAACTGTCGGCAGGCTTGGCGCACGAATTGAATAATCCGGCATCGGCTGCAAAGCGCGCGGCAAGCCAACTTCGCGACTTGCTAGTTCGTATCCGCAATGCGAGCCACGAGTTAGGAAGCCGGGAGCTGACTGCAGCCCAGAAGTCGGAGATCGAGAAGCTTGAAACGTCGTTTACACAGGTGACTGAGCCGCCCCCGGACCCATTGACGGCGAGCGAACTGGAAGATCAGATCGATACATTGCTTCGCAATCACGGGCAAAATGATCTATGGCAGCTGGCGGCCGAACTGGCTAAACGCAACTTTACTCCCGCAGCGCTCGAAAACCTTTTCACGACGCTTGATGCGGGCACTGCTCGCGCGGCCTTAGTCAGGATATCTACTTCCATCGAAATATCAGGATTGGTGAACGAGATCGAGAGTAGTACGGCGCGAATTTCGGATCTAGTCCGCGCGATCAAGGAATACACGTTCATGGACCAGGCACCGCTTCAGAACGTGGATGTGGTTAAGACATTGGAAACAACCCTTACGATCCTGAACCATAAACTGAAGAAAGGTGTTACCGTTCACCGCGACTACGAGCGCGTGCCTCTTCTGGTGAGTTCCTTCGGCAGCGAGTTGAATCAGGTGTGGACCAACCTGATCGACAACGCGATTGACGCGATGGGCGGAAAAGGCGATCTGCGCGTGCACACTTACCGCGATGATAATCGCGTGGTGGTGGAGATCGGGGACAGCGGACCCGGAATTGCGGAGGATGTTCTACCGCATATCTTCGAGCCTTTCTTTACGACAAAGGCGGTTGGCGAAGGCACCGGGCTTGGGCTCGATACCGTGCAAAGAATCGTGAGAAAGCATCGGGGAAGTATCCAGGTCCGATCCAAGCCGGGAGACACGTGCTTCCAAGTGTGGTTGCCGATGTCTGAATCGCCAAATTAAGATCTCATCCATCTTGCGGTTCTCGTACGGTGCGGTTGTACTCTTCAGGATCAGTTAAGAGAAAGGGGACTATGCCCGGACTTGCTCTCGTCCTTGCTTTGGGGATCGGCGTCGTTGCCGGCCTTCGCTCGCTGACCGCGCCTGCGGTGGTGGCCTGGTCAGCTCACCTCGGCTGGATTCACTTGCAGGAGTCTCCATTGGCGTTCATGGGCTCGACCTGGGCGGTTGTAATCTTCAGCGTGTTAGCGTTCGTCGAATTCGTCGCTGACCAGCTTCCGGGCGCGCCGGCACGAACGGCGGCGATCGGGCTATCCGCGCGTATTGTTACGGGTGCGCTGAGTGGCGCATGCTTTGCGGTAGCGGGAGGCGTCACATTGTGGACGGGTGCATTGCTGGGTGCAGTCGGGGCGATAGCAGGCGCATTCGGCGGTTACTATGCTCGGGTGGGATTGGTCCGTGCGCTGAAAGTTCCCGATGTTGTAATTGCCGTGCCTGAAGATCTTGTTGCGATCGGTCTGGGATTGTTTCTGAGTTCCCGATTCTAGGAATGTCGGGGTTAGCAGCGACAGAATCGTGAAAACAATGGAGCAGAGTTGACGGATACGCAGATATACGACGCCATCGTGATTGGCTCTGGACAAGGCGGCAACCCGCTCGCGATGGCGCTTGCTGGTGCGGGCAAGCGGACCGCCTTAATCGAGCGCAGCCATGTTGGCGGGACCTGCATCAACGAAGGTTGCACTCCTACCAAGACGATGGTCGCGAGCGGCCGCGTCGCTCATCTCGCCCGCCGTGGTGCAGATTACGGTGTCCACACAGGAACAGTGACTGTGGATTTGGGAAAAGTTCGACAGCGGAAACGCGACATTGTGGACAGCTTTAGAAATGGAAGCCAGAAAGGGCTCGAGAAGACCGAGAATCTCGATCTGATTTTTGGAGAAGCAAGCTTTGCAGGTCCGAAGCAGGTGGCGGTCAAGCAACAAAACGGAGAGCGCCGCATGCTATCTGGCCATCAATTCTTCATCAATGCTGGCACGCGGGCTTCGCGTCCCATGCTGCCAGGACTCGACAAGGTCCCGTTCCTCGACAATGTTTCGATCATGGAACTGGACGCGGTACCCGAGCATCTCCTCGTTTTGGGCGGCGGTTACATCGGATTGGAATTCGGTCAACTCTTTCGCCGTTTCGGCAGCAAAGTGACAATCGTTCAGTCCGGCAACCAGTTACTCAACCGCGAGGATCGTGATGTGGCCGAAGAGGTTACCAAGATTCTCCGCGAAGACGGTCTTGAAATCTGGCTGAATGCCAAAGCGACCGAGGTAGATCGTGCGACTGAAAAGATTCGATTGCAGATTACTGCTACCGGAAAATCGACGACGCTAGAAGGTTCTCACCTGCTGGTCGCAACCGGCCGGGTACCCAATAGCGATACGCTCAATCTCAACGCGGCCGGGATTCGAACCGACCAACACGGATTCATCGAGGTGAACAATCGCCTGGAAACGTCGGTCGACGGCGTTTTTGCATTAGGGGATATCAAGGGTGGTCCGGCTTTTACACATATTTCCTACGACGACTTCCGAATCATCCGCGCGAATGTGATCGAAGGAAAGTCGGCCTCGACTGACGGTCGCCAAGTTCCGTACTGCGTGTTTATCGATCCGCAGCTGGGACGCGTGGGAATCACCGAGACAGAAGCTCGGTCCCAACGGCGAAAGATACGAGTGGGCAAACTGCCGATGACTTCCGTTGCCCGCGCTCTTGAAGTAGACGAAACTCGCGGCTTCATGAAAGCGATTGTAGATGCGGAAAGCAATCAAATTCTCGGTGCGGCCGTCCTCGGGATCGAAGGCGGCGAAATCATGTCGGTCCTGGAGACGGCGATGATGGGGAAGCTGCCGTACACGGCGCTGCGCGACGCGACCTACGCTCATCCAACGCTGGCGGAGTCGCTCAACAATCTTTTCATGGCGATGGACAAGACCAGCTCGTAACGGCATTCGATCCCCGCGCAGTCACTCAATCCGTATGAACGTACATCTTGTAGACGGCACGTACGAGCTGTTTCGCTACTTCTTCGCAGTCCCATCGAGCAACGACACGTCCGGCCAGGAAATTGGCGCTGTCCGCGGGGTGCTTGGATCAGTGATGGGCATGATGGAAGCCGGCGCCACGCACCTGGGGGTCGCGACAGACCACGTTGTCGAATCTTTCCGCAACAATCTCTATCCTGGATATAAGACGAGTGAAGGCGTTCCACACGAATTGCTGTCCCAGTTTCCGATCCTTGAAGAAGGTTTGAAGGCCATGGGAGTCGTAGTGTGGCCGATGGTTGAATTTGAAGCGGACGATGCACTCGCCGCGGCCGCCGCAAAATCGGAACAGGATAATCGCGTCGAGCAGATTTTCATCTGCACTCCCGACAAGGATTTAGGACAGTGTGTGAAAGGAACGAGAGTTGTGCAACTGGATCGGCGTCGAGAACTCATCCGCGACGAAGCAGCCGTGGAAGCCAAATTCGGCGTGAAGCCAGAGTCCATCCCCGACTACCTGGCAGTCGTCGGAGACAGCGCCGACGGGTACCCCGGCATCTTGGGATGGGGCGCAAAAGCTGCTGCGAGCGTGCTTTCTCAATATCATCATCTTGAAGACATTCCCAAAGATTGGCACCAGTGGCACTCGTCCATTCGGAGATCCCGGCCGCTCGCAGAGGCACTGTTCACCGCATGGGACGAAGCCATTCTGTTTCGCATACTGGCAACCCTGCGATTAGATGTTCCGGTATTCGACAGTGTCGACGAACTCAAATGGAGAGCGCCAGCCGTCGATTTCGAGAAATTTTGTATGCGGATAAAAGCGCCAGATCTTCTTCGCCGCGTCGCCGCAAAGTCGGCATCTCTGGCAGCCGCAGCGCCAAAGTAGACAATCCGAAGACCGTCGCCTCGCAAACCCGCGTGATAAAATACCGTGAATAAGGGTCAACATCGACCGATCAGTAGGCGCGTAGCTCAGTTGGTTAGAGCGCTACCTTGACACGGTAGAGGTCAGGAGTTCGAGTCTCCTCGTGCCTACCATATCTTTCAGAATATTCCGCTGTGCTCGCTGCTTCGCTTCCATGCGGCTCTCTACATTGGTTCGAGAGTGATTCAATTGCCCGCCGCTCGCAGTATCGTCGCCCTCTAGGGGCGGTTTTTTTTACGCAGTTGTCAAGCCCACCTTGGCCCCTCAGAAGAATCCAACCAACGTGATTCCTCGGGGAATACATTCGAGACTGCGTTCCACGTCAATCGTTTGTCGGGTGCCAAAGGGTTCACCCAAATGATCTTGAACGAAATGAGTTGAAAACCCTTGCCGCGCGGGGGGCATCGGAAAACCGATGACAAGATGCGACAAATACGCCCTACTTGAATCCGAGGTTACGCAGATCCTGGCGGACCTGGCACAACTTACCACTACCCAACTTGAGCTTTTTCGTTTTCACAAACACACCCAAGTCATGCGGGTGGATAAAGAACTTGAACTTATGGTGGGTAAAAAGGAACGCGCGCTTGGCGCCTTGAGGCAACACGTCGCGGATCACGAATGCCAACCCGGCAGTGAAAGCTTGAAAGAGCCCACCGCTCCGTCGAATCTCGAACCCGGGTCTTACGAACATCGGCATTCTTTGAACGAAAAATCCAAGGCGTGACATTCTGACAACCCGAGGCTCCTCGTTCTCATCTTCTTTGCATACATCCGGATTGACTCCGGATAGCAGGAGCAGTTTCGAGAGTTATTAACCCGTACGCGAGTGTACTCCGCGATACGATGGCGCGCCGAATGTAAGCACGATCTGCGGTTACCCCTCGTAACATGCACTCCCGGTGGCAAACCCTCTTCGTTGAGGAACGGGCTTGCCGACCTCAACCCCAACATTATAAGGAGTGTTCTATGAAACAGCAGCCTACTGGATCCCAGGAATGGAGTTCACAACTCCCCTTCGGTCCAAAGACAATCTTGCTAGCAGCAAGCGCACTCATCCTGTATGGGCTGACGCGTCGTACGAAAAGTGGCATCGCTCTCGCCACGGCTGGCGGAGTTCTAGCTTTTAAAGCATCCCAATCTCAATCGTCTTCGTTGCAGCACGCGAAGGCGACGTTCCTGGTAAATGCGTCAAGCCAGAAGGCGTACGAGCTGTGGCGACAATTTGAAAGCTTGCCTCGCTTTATGGCGCACCTGAAGTCTGTGCGAGTTCTCGATGACAGGCGGTCAGAATGGGTGGCACTGGGTCCGTTCGATCGCGAAATCAAGTGGAGTGCTGAAGTCACCGAAGACCGACCAGGCGAACGCATCGCGTGGCAATCTCTTCCGGAGTCTGACATTCGGACCAGTGGATCAGTGGAGTTTCGTGACGATCCGCAGAAGCGTGGAACCTTCGTTACCGCTGAAGTGAATTACACCGGTTCTCTAGCCAGCACTCTCGCCAGCCTGTTCGGCAAGCATCCGGAGTTCATGGTTCGCGAAGACCTCCGCCGTTTCAAAGCTCTTCTGGAAGCCGGAGAGACCCCGACGACTCTGGGTCAGTCGCATGGACCGCGCGGCATTCATGGAAGAACGGAAGAGGTGCTCTTTCGCGAAACAAGCAATCGTCCAGAGCCGCAATCCGGATCGTGGACCGCAAAAACCGCTTAATCAACAAATTTCCGGAAGGGATTTTCTTATGAAAGCAGTTTGCTGGATGGGTAAGGAAAAGATGCAGGTGCATGACGTGCCTGATCCGAAGATTCTGAATCCGCACGATGCCATCGTGCGAATAACAAGCACATGCATTTGCGGCTCCGACTTGCACCTTTATGACGGTTACGTCCCAACGTTAGAGCAGGGTGACATTCTCGGCCACGAATTCATGGGCGAGGTGGTGGAAGTGGGCCCCGCAGTTGATAAGGACAAGCTGAGTGTCGGGGACCGCATAGTAGTTCCTTTTACGATCGCGTGTGGAGAATGTCAGGCATGTAAGGATCAGCTGTGGTCCTGTTGCGATAACTCCAATCCGAATGCGTGGCTCGCGGAGAAGATGATGGGTTACTCGCCTTCGGGGCTCTTCGGTTACACCCACATGTTGGGGGGGTATGCGGGAGGACAGGCGCAGTATGCGCGTGTTCCCTTCGCCGACGTTGGACCGATCAAGATTCCGAACGGCATCCCGGACGAGAAGGTCGTGTTCTTGTCGGATATTTTCCCGACCGGCTACATGGGAGCGGAGAACTGCAATATCCGCCCGGGCGACACCATCGCGTTGTGGGGATGCGGACCGGTGGGTCAATTCGCGATTCGCAGTTGCTTCATGCTGGGCGCTGGACGGGTGATTGCAATCGACCGTGTACCCGAGCGTTTGGAGATGGCGCAATCCGCGGGCGCTGAAACGCTCAATTTCGATGAGGTCGATGTTGTGGAAGCGTTACATGATATGACCGGAAACCGCGGACCGGATGCCTGCATGGATGTGGTTGGAATGGAAGCCTCGGGCCACGGATTGCTATTTGCGATCGATCGAGTCAAACAGACGACCCGCATGCAAATGGATCGACCCATCGTGCTGCGCCAGGCCATCATGGCTTGCAAGAAAGGCGGGACGGTCTCTGTTCCGGGCGTCTATGCAGGCTTCATCGATAAAGTGCCGATGGGAGCGTTCATGAACAAAGGCTTGACGATGAAGACGGGACAAACCCACATGATGCGTTACATGCAGCCGCTGTTGGAGCGCATCGAAGCCGGTGAGATCGATCCCTCCTTCGTCATAAGCCATACATTGCCGCTCGAGAGTGCTCCCGAGGCTTACCGCATGTTTAGAGATAAACGCGACCGCTGTACGAAAGTTGTCTTGAAGCCGTGGGAACAAGCGATGGCGGCCTAACGCCGGGAGGATACATGTCTGTCATCACGAGAGATATGAACACCAAGCCAGCGAAGGGATTGAAAGCAATCAGTCCCACCACACACGGTGTGATCGATTATGGTCACGCCGCTTTTTTCTTTGTTGCAGGGTTGATGTGCAGGCGTGCGAACAAAGCCGCAGCAACGGCTGCGTTCGCAACAAGCGCGTTCATCTTGGTGCAATCTCTGCTCACCGACTATCGACTGGGATGGAAGCCGGTCATTTCGTTCAAGACTCATGGCAAGATGGACTCGATATTCGCCGCAAGTTCATGGGCAGTCCCAGTTGTCTTTGGGTTCAAAGAAACGAAGGCCGCCAAAATCTTTGAGATGAACTCTGTTGCTGAGGCGTCCGTCGTGCGCATGACGGACTGGGACTCAGTCCGAGCACATCGGGAGCGAGTGGCGTCCTGACCGTCATCTAGCTGGTTATGAGCGCCGCGCATCACAACTACTCGCAAAACTTGCGCTGCCAGGGTCGAAATGAGTCCCGAGCCAGATCCTGACAGCGCGAGTGCATCCATGCTTTGAACGCCTCCACGACAATATTCTTCCGACTGTAAAATCCAATCTTCTAAATCTGTCTGCATCGACATAACCTCGGGGGGGATGGCGTCTTCTCCCGTAAAGCCGAGAGTGCAGGATTGTCTTGCGTTAAATTAGGACACACCTGAATCGTGGAACACACTGGCAAACTCATATAAGCGATGGCGAACATGCGATGTGATCAGATCGTTCCGGATTCGATGCTCAATTGCGAGGACTTGCCATGAGTGCGGCGGCTGTCCCGATCGCAGAACCGGCGGCGTGGCGTCCTGCGGTGAATCCGTGGCTGATCGCGGTTACAGTGTCACTCGCGGCATTCATGGAAGTTCTCGATACGGCGATTGCGAACGTCGCGCTGCCGCATATCGCCGGCAATTTGGGTGCGAGTAACGATCAGAGCACCTGGGTGCTGACGTCCTACCTGGTGGCCAACGCCATCGTGCTGCCCATTACCGGGTGGCTGGTGAGTTTCTTCGGACGCAAGCGATTCTTCATGACGTGCATGGCGATCTTCACCATAAGTTCGCTCTTTTGCGGAATTGCTCCGAACCTTGGTTTTCTTTTACTCTTCCGCGTGCTGCAAGGCGCCGGTGGCGGAGGCTTGCAGCCGATGGCGCAGGCAATTCTCGCCGACACTTTTCCTCCCGAGAAGCGTGGTCTGGCGTTTTCGATTTATGGCATCACCGCGGTATGCGCCCCGGCGATCGGACCTACCCTGGGCGGATGGCTCACGGACACGGCTTCGTGGCGGTGGATTTTTCTGATCAATTTACCGGTAGGCGTGCTCGCGCTGCTGCTGGTGTATCGACTGGTGCAGGATCCTCCGCACATGGTTCGGCGCAAGCGATCGGAAACCAAGCTCGACTACATCGGATTTTCGTTGCTGGCGCTCGGTGTGGGCGCGCTGCAAATCATGCTCGACAAGGGGCAGGAGGATGATTGGTTCGGCTCACACTTCATCATTACTCTGGCCTTCGTCGCAGTCATCTGTCTGACGGTGTTAGTGGTGTATGAGTGGTTTCACGACGATCCGATCGTCGATGTCCGTCTTTTCAAGAATGCAAACTTTGCGGCGGCGAACATGATGATGTTCATGGTGGGCGCGATTTCGTTTGCGACAACCGTTTTGATGCCGCAATTTCTCCAGACACTGATGGGTTACACGGCCCAGTCGGCGGGAATGGTGCTGTCAGTGTCGGCCGTATTGCTGCTGGTTGAGTTGCCGATCGTTGGGCGCCTGATCGGGAATGTCCAATTGCGCTATCTGATTGCATTTGGATGGATCACGCTTGGCATAGGCATGTATATCTCCACGCAGAGAATTGACCTTCTGCTCAGCTTTTCTTCTGCCACCTGGCTTCGGATCTACCAGTATTTACCGCTAGGTTTTGTTTTTGTCCCCGCGACAACTGCGGCTTATATCGGCATTCGACAAGACAAGAGCAATGCGGTTGCGGGGCTGGTGAATTTTACTCGAAATATCGGAAGTAGCGTGGGGACTTCGATCGTAACCACGATGATAGTGCGGCGGTCCCAATATCACCAGTCGGTACTTGCCACGGGCACGGGGACGGGGAGGTTTCAGGAGGCCGTCAACGGACTTGCGCAACAGTTGATTCACGCCGGATTGAGCGCCGATGCAGCGATGCAGCAGGCGCGGGCGCGAATCTATGGATCGTTGCAGGCTCAGGCCGCAGCCCTTGCGTATATCGATAACTACTGGTTGCTGGGTGCGGCAGCGCTGGTAATGTTTTTTCTGTCTTTCGTGTTGAAGAAAAACGATCCGCGAGCCGGACGTGGCTCAGTCTCGGTGCACTAATTGGAGTTTCCCGGGGTCGCTTCTCTTCCCATTTGGGTTGAGAAAGACTTACTTTTTGACGATTTCCGCGCGCACTACGACCCTGATTCCTGTCGCCGCCGCAGGGCTGTAAATCAATGCCTCTCCGACGCGTCCTTCCATCTCTTTCGAAAGCATCCCATGCTCGCCCGGGCCGAGGGGTCTCGTCACCGAGATTTGTGGGCACGAGGCGCTGGCCGTGCCTTGCTCGGGAGTTATGTTCTCAATTTGCAGGTGCATGTGATTGTTCTTGTACTCTTCGGTAGCTTTGCCGGAAACGCGTAGGGTCATCGCGCCATTGAATTGTCCGGAACACATGATCGCGGATGCAGTGCCTTCGCGTGTAACTTGCTGCTCGGTCTGGAACGAGCCGTCGTCTTTGAACTCAATCGGGAAGTCGACTGGTCCCATCAGAGATCGGGCGCTTATCATGGGGAGATTTGTGTCCATGGTGTCTGATAAGCGGATCGCATAGTGGACCGGTTCGCATCCACAATCTTTGTCTCCTTTAAATTCACCTCCCATGGCATCGACCCATGTTTGAGCGCGGCGAGTCATCTCTTCCCGTGAGATGCCGGGCTTCTCGGGGCGATACGGGTCCAGAAAGGCGAGGGTCTGACCGAGTTCATTGAGCCCGCGAGTTCCTGCAAAGGCGACGCCGTTGAAGTCTGCAGAGTCAGTATTGCCCGAAATGTGTTTTACGAATCTCGCGCCGTGGAGGAACGTGCTTTTCATCTGCTCGCAGATGACCGAGGATTTCCGGGGCTTGCGGTATCCGTCAACGAAAAACATTCCAGACACAGGAATCGTCCATCCCTTTAGGCCGCTGTGGCATTCCTGACATCCGTCAGGATCGCTGGAGCGTTCTCTGGCCTCGCCCGCGTGGTGTCCGTCCGGCGTGAAAGGATTCACGCCGCCATGGCAGTTGGCGCAACGATCCTCCTGCGTAAATGCGGCAGCGACCTGTTCGAAGGCTTCGATGGACTTCTGAGTCTGCGATTCGGAAAGCGGGCAAATGAGAGGTTGTTGTGCGGCTACGCTGCCGGGAAGCAGAAGCATAACCGCGAGAATCGGAACACTCAGTTGCAGAAACTGTCGTCGAGGCGCGGTTAAGATTTCAATTGGACTGCCGCTGCGATCGTCCATCTTGGCACCGGAAACTTATGACTGGCGAGGTGCGGTCAGGCTTCGTTGCAGAAACCTTGACTCATTCAACTCCTACTTCTTCTTTTTCT
Source organism: uncultured Acidobacteriota bacterium (assembly GCA_963712365.1). Lineage (GTDB taxonomy): Bacteria > Acidobacteriota > Terriglobia > Terriglobales > Acidobacteriaceae > Sulfotelmatobacter. The sequence goes on along the minus strand of CAVQHO010000010.1, from coordinate 416,503 downwards.
TCTTGCCGTTGTCAGGCGTGGCTCCGGGAACGCTAAAATCCCAGACGGAATAGAAAACCTGTGCGTGTCCGCCGAGTCCCGAGGAGGTGGCCTTGTACCCCTTGACTGGGCGCAGAACGACGGCGTACTCGCCTGGCTCAAGCGGCGTGTTGACGTGAAGAATGTAAAAACCTCGTTCTTCTTTATCGACGCGTGTAGGCCATCGATCTTCCGAGATCCACTTGCCGTTTTCCGGACTGGCGCCTGCCATCATGTTCTTGGCTGTCATCTTGATCTGCGTCGCGCCGACCAGGCGATAATTGTCTTTGCTCTGAACGAGCTTCAGAACGGCGGGCTCGTACGCGTCGGGATCGACGCCCGGTATATCGCCGTAATTGAGCTCGAACATCGGGTTGGTGTCGGTGAGCTCACGCGATGACGCGCGGCCGGGCAATCCCCAGACGTAAGTCATCTTCGGAGCGCCCGGGCGCATACCGGGCATGAAGCCGGATCCCATCGAAAAGACGGACATAGCCATCATTCCGGCCGGGCCGGCGCCCATGGCGGCGAAGCTGAGGCCTTCGGTCGCGAGGCTTCGCAGCGCCATCCCACCGGCGCCCATGCTGCCTTTATATTTCGACTGTCCAATCTCAGCGGTCGAAGGTGAAAGTTCCTGTCGGCCCTGATTCGGCCCGAGCTTGAGAAATACATGCGGCATCTTCTCTGGCGGATAGCTGGTGTACATACCACCGCCCATTCCGCCCATGGCACCCATGCTACCCATCATGCCGCTCATTCCCATCGACGCCAGTTGGGATTGCATGGCCGCGAGTTGCTGCGGATTGACACCCATCGGCATCGCTCTCGAGGTTGTGCCCCCGTGTGCAACGCCGCTCGGTTGATTGGATGGAGCAGGCGCCGTACTCACGGGAGGATCGACGTCAGCATCAGGTCTCGTAGCAAAGCCAGTGTCCGCCGTCTCGACCGGCGCGGTTGGAGCAGCCGATTCGCCGGTGGGAGCTTGCGGAGTTGCAACTGAGGATGGAGTAGTTGCTGGGGCCGGGGCGGCAGAAGGCTGACTTGCCACCCGTTTTTTCTGAACAGCGGCGAGCATCGCACGCAGAACTTGCGAGCTGACGCCTTGTTTTTTCAAATCGATCAGAGCATGGCCTGAAATGTCGAAATCTGACTCAGAGACTTCGATGATTTTGACCAAGGTGTCATCGTCGAAGTGGTTCTGAACCATCAGAAGAACGTCAGCGTTCTTCATTACTTTTTTATCCTGCTGCTCTTGTGCCGCCACGGCGGTAAGCAGAAGAAGAACGCAGGTCAGAGTGAGCAATGAACGTCTGGGCATGATTACGTCTTTCCAGCGCGCGGTTTGAGTTGAACAGGCGGACACTTGGTGTGTCTGGGAGCATGCCGCCCTCGGGGGCGAAATTATACCATCGTTTTTAAAGGCGAAATCGAAGGGCGGGAATGGTGCATCGGCCAGGAAAAAAGTTTAAACTCACATCCGTTTTGCTAACGAGAGAATCTAAGCGTCAAACTTACTTGTGAGGATACGTATGTTCTTGGGAACCAGAAAGATGGTGGTAACAGCTGTCCTGGGTTTGATCTCCGTCGCGGGCTTGCAAGCAGCCGACAAAAACTTCCATGACGCCCCGGATTCCGCCAAAGCACAAAGAAATCCGGTCGAAGGTCAACAGGCGGCAATTGACGCCGGAAAGACTATTTACGCTCGAAATTGCCTGGCATGTCATGGCAAGGCCGGAAAGGGCACAGGCAATGTTCCATCGCTGGTCAGCGGCAAGCTGAAGGGCGTGAGCGAAGGGGAGGTCTTTTGGTTCATCACCAAAGGCGACAAGGACAACGGAATGCCCTCTTGGGCGTTTCTGCCGGAAGAGAAACGGTGGCAGGTCATTAGTTATGTCGAGGCGCTGGCGTCGGGGAAGGTAGCCGCGGCAGGAGCAGCTCCGGCTGCGTCATCCTCTTCGAGCAATGCAGCAGATGCCCCTGAGCCTGCGCCTGGTGCGCTGAAGGGAGCCGCTCCGAAAGCTCCATTTACGGATTTTCGATATGAGAAGCCGGGAACAACACGCAAGATCACGGTGAATGATCTGCCGCAGCCATTTGCCACCGAGTCGGCGCGGAACGGCGCGGAGGTGACCGCTCGTCCAGACAATGCGTGGCCGGTGGCGCCTCCCGGATTCAAAGTGGAGATGTTCGCGTCAGGTCTCGAGAATCCACGATGGATGCGTACGGCTCCGAACGGCGACATTTTCCTGGCAGAGATGGAGCCCGGCCGCATTCGCGTATTTCGCGGGATGACTAGCGATGGCAAGGCCGAGCAGAGCGCCGTGTTCAAAGATGGATTGCAGCATCCCTATGGAATCGCGTTTTATCCGCCGGGGCCGAATCCGGAGTGGATCTATATCGGAGACGAGAATGAGGTGCTGCGGTTCCCGTACAAGAATGGAGACTTAAAGGCGAGTGGTCCGTCACAACACATCGCTGACTTGCCAACGGGCGGGCACGACACCCGAGCGGTCGAGTTTTCGAAGGATGGCAAAAGGCTGTTTGTGGCCGTGGGATCGGAATCGAACGTCAGCGATCCTGACACACACCCGGAAGAAAAGAATCGCGCCGATATCTTGTGGTGCGATCCGGCCAATTGCCAGTTGCAGGTATACGCCTACGGAATTCGCAATGCGGGCGGCGGGATCAAGGTGAATCCTGAGACTGGGGAGCTATGGTGCTCCGTCAACGAGCGCGACGCGTTGGGCGATAACCTGGTGCCCGATTACATCACCCACGTGCAGGAGGGCGGATTTTACGGTTGGCCATGGTGGTACATGGGAGCGCATCAGGATCCACGGCATGCGGGAAAGCATCCGGAGTTGAAGGATAAGGCGATCGTGCCGGATGTGTTATTGCAGCCGCACAATGCTTCGCTGGAGTTTACGTTCTATCAGGGGTCGAAATTTCCCGCAGAATACAAGGGAGACATTTTCGCTTCGGAGCACGGGTCGTGGAACAAGGCGACTCGGGTCGGATATGAAGTGATTCGGGTGCCTCTTCACCAGACCGGACACGCAAGCGGGGAATATCAGGACTTTCTCACAGGTTTTGTTTTGCCGAATGGGCAAGTGTGGGGACGGCCTGTGGGCATGACCGAGGCGACCGATGGATCACTGCTAGTGAGCGATGACGGATCGAACACGATCTGGAGAGTGAGCTACACGGGAAAGTAAGCTGCTTCGTTTGACTCGCAACTACTGGGAGATGACAGAAAGTTTGTGGTGTGGAGTGATTTAGCTGGTGATGATTTAGTGAAAGTCGTGCGATAACGTTTCGGCCTTGGTTACGAACAAAGGTTGGACGCGTTCGGCGCGGACGCTGATTACGTTGTCTTGATTTTGCAGGATGCCTTCTACGGCGAGGAAGCGCTCGCTTGTGAGCAGCAGGCGGTTGGCGTGGAACAGATCGGGGCGGACGATTGCGTTCGCTACTCCCGTTTCGTCTTCCAGGCTTAAAAACACAAATCCTTTGGCAGTGCCGGGGCGCTGGCGGGTTATGACGCAGCCTCCAATGCGGAGTCGCTTGCCCGTGGGCAGGTCGCGCAGTTCGCTGGCGCGGCGGATGCCCATGGCATTGAGCCACGCGCGGCGATAGGCCATGGGATGTGGGCCGACAGTGAGTCCGGTCCCGTGGAAGTCGGCGACCAGACGCTCTTCGTGATCCATCGGCGCAAGCGGGGAAAGCGTGTCCGCCTCGTTCTCCTGTTCAAGCAGCGGCCCAGATGGGCGGACGGCGCGTTCGACTTGCCAGAGGGCGTCGCGGCGATGAAGTTTCGTGTTTCGAGTTTCGGGTTTCGAGTGAAAAATAATTTCCGATTTTTGATTGCAGATTTTAGATTGATTTGGCTTTCCAATCCGAAATCTGGAATCTGCACTCTGCAATCCGATGGAGTTGAGTGCGCCGATTCCCGCGAGCGTGGTGAGTTCATCTTTGCGGAGTTCGGGGATGCGTCTGGCAAGATCGTGGATGGAGGAGAAGGGAGCACGCAAACGTTCAAGGAGGAGCGATCGTGCGGTCTCTTCGCGCAGTCCGCGCACGTAGCGAAGTCCCATGCGGAGTGCAGGCTGAGGGGTTGTAGATTTCGGATTGCAGATTTCTGATTGATTTCGATGCGCATTCTCTCGCCGCTGCTCGGCAGCATTACCACGATTATCATAGGCCGAGGAATTCACGACCGTACTGGGTACTGAGTAGCGAGTAGCGGCGCCGGCTTCCACCGTGCAATTCCACTCCGAACATGTGACATCCACTGGCAGCAGTTTCAGTCCGTGACGTTGGGCGTCTTTGACGATGGTTGCGGGCGAATAGAAACCCATCGGCTGATTATTAAGTAGGGCTGCGGTGAAGGCCGCGAGGTAGTGGCACTTCAGATATGCGCTGGCGTAGGCGATGAGGGCGAAGCTGGCGGCATGGGATTCGGGGAATCCATAGAGCGCGAACGAGGTGATCGAGAGGATGATCTCTTCTTGTGCTTTTGACGAGATTCCATTTTCCGTCATACCGGAGCGAAGCCTGGCTTCAATTTCGCGCATGCGTGCCTGCGACCGCTTGAATCCCATGGCGCGGCGCAGGTCCTCGGCTTGGCCTCCGGTAAAGTTGGCAGCGATCATGGCGACGCGCAAGAGTTGTTCCTGAAATAGCGGGACGCCGAGCGTGCGCTTCAACACCGGCTCTAGCGAAGGATGCGCATATGTCACTTCTTCTTTTCCCTGACGGCGCTGCAAGAAAGGATTGACCATCTGGCCGACGATCGGGCCGGGACGGATGATCGCGACTTGCACCACGACGTCGTAGAAGCGCACAGGACGCAGGCGCGGCAGGCAGGACATTTGCGCGCGGCTCTCGACCTGGAACATTCCGACGGTGTCGGCTTGCTGCAAAGTGGAGTAGACCTGCGAATCATCCTGCGGGAGGTGCGCGAGATCGACCTCTTCGCCATAGTGATCGCGAATAAGCTCGATGGAGTCTTTGAGCACGGCCATCATGCCGAGTCCGAGCAGATCGACTTTGATGATGCCCATGTCAGCGCAATCTTCCTTGTCCCATTGCACGACGACGCGGCCGGGCATAGAGGCGGGTTCGAGAGGAACAACGGAATCGAGTTGTCCTTGGCAGATGACCATGCCTCCGGAGTGCTGGCCGAGATGGCGCGGGATGTCCTGCACGGAGAGACAGAGTTCGTAATATTTGCGGAGGCGCGGGTGGTTGAGGTCGAGCCCGGCATCGCGGAAGCGGCGGTCGAGCGCGTCATTTTCGTCGCGAAATTCCCAGGTGGCGACAGCTGCGGAGATTTTGTTGAGCGTTTCGGGATCGAATCCGAGAACTTTGCCCATTTCGCGCGCAGCCATGCGGTTGCGATAGGTGATGACGTTGGCGGTCATGGCAGCGCCGCGCTCGCCGTATTGCTTGTAAACGTGCTGAATCACTTTTTCACGCTCGTCACCGCTAGGGAGATCGAGATCGATGTCAGGCCATTCCCCGCGTTCTTCGGAAAGGAATCGCTCGAAGAGAAGTTCCATGCCGACGGCGTCAACGGCGGTGATGCCCAACGCGTAGCAGACGGCGCTGTTGGCTGCGGAGCCGCGTCCCTGAACGAGAATGTTTTCTTCACGGCAGAAGCGGATCAAGTCCCAAACGATGAGGAAATATCCGGCAAGTTTGAGTTTTTCGATGAGGGTTAATTCTTTTTCAATCTGGTGGCGAGCTTTGGTTTGCATGTCTTGTGAGGCACGGCCATAGCGGTTGCGAAAGCCGATCCAGGCTTGCTCGCGCAGAAAAGAATTCATCGTCTCGCCGGCAGGCACAGGATAAAGAGGGAATTCGTAGCCGAGATCGTTGAGCGTGAATTCGAGACGATAGGAAAGATCGACGGTGTTATGGATAGCTTCAGGCAGGTCTGCAAACAGTTGCTGCATCTCCTGTGGAGATTTCAAGTGACGTTCGGCGTTGCGCGAGAGCAGGCGGCCCGCCGTTGAGAGTGTGCGATGGTGGCGGATGGCGGTGAAGGCATCGCAGAGCTCGCGAGCTTTAGGGATGGCGTAATTCACGCCATTTGTCGCGAGCAGCGGGAGATGAAAGGATCGGGCGAGATCGATGGCGGCGCGGTTGCGGGATTCTTCTTCGCGATGAAAATGCCGCTGCAGCTCGACGCAAATATCTTGGTGCCCGAAGATGCCGATGAGTTGATCGAGCTGTCGCCGGGCCGCATCCGCGCCGCCTTGCGCGAGGGCGGCGGCGAGAGGGCCTTCGTCCCCGCCAGTCAGACAGATGAGTCCTTCTGCATGTTCTTCAAGTTCTTGTACGTTGACGGCGCCTTCGCCCTTTTTCCCGGCGCGCAACTTCATCTTTGTGATCAGGCGGCAGAGATTCTGGTAGCCGGTGCGCGAGGCGACGAGAATAGGAAGGCGAAAGGAATTCTCTTTCCCTTTGTTATTCCGAGCGGAGAGAGAAATCTCTAGTTCTTTGGTAGTTCGACGCTGATGGGGGTCCTTCGACTCCGGAAGTGTTCGCTTGTCGCGAGCACTTCCTCCGCTCAGGATGACAGGGTGTAAAGAAGCCGTGACTTCCGCTCCGATGTGGGCTTTGAGACCGATTTTGTTGGCTGCAAGATGAAAGCGTGGTGCTCCGTAGACGCCGTCGGTATCGAGCAGCGCCATGGCGGGCATGTGGAAGTGGGAGCACACGCCGATGAGTTCCTCGGGCAGGGAAGAGCCCTCGAGGAAGCTGAATGCGGAGCGGGCGTGGAGTTCTACGTACATGGGCCATCTGGAAATTTAGAAATTGGGGAATTGGAAATTTTGTAATTGTGTAATTGAACTGCGAGGATTCTTCGCGAATGCTGCTGCAACTCAAATTTGCCCAATTTCTCAATCACTCAATTTCACAATTTTCCCTCAATCATATGTGCCTTCTATAAGCCATCCACCGCCCAGCAGGTCGTGTACCAGGCGGTAGAACGAGATGGATTCGCCGCTGCGAAGGGCGAGATCCCATTCGTCGCGGGACCAGGCATCGCGCTCCCACCAATCGCCGGAAAAGCGCCAAGGGCCGGCTTTCCAGAGAACCTCGCCTTCGACTTCTTTTTTCCTTGCGCAATTCAATCGCACGGGCTGGCTGTTTTCCAAAATCACGTTCGCACGCAGGGGTGGACGGAAACGGCGCAGGGCAGTGACTACGGATTGTGATTCGGCCGAGTCCGGTCTTTTCTTTGGAGACTTGCGCGCGACTTCGGCGACAAAACGACGCATGCGGAATCCCTCGGGATGATGCGTGTCGAGCAGTTCCACCGCGCCGACTTTTTGTTCGCCGACGATGCCGGCGATGCGGGCGAGAGTGAGTTCGAGTTTTTCGGGTTCGGGGGATGGAGGGAGAAATAGACCTCCTTGTGCAGAGCGCGGGCGGGCGGGTTCGGCGGCGAGGTGGATTTTCATGATAGGAGCTCCGGGGGGATGGGCGTTGAGATCGAGTTGCAGAAGCTTCAGGAATACTTTGGGGTCGAGCATGGGAAGAGGCAGGTTAAGTGTGCGTGTGAATTTTGGACGACGGCGGTGAGACAGCTGAGCTTTGCTCCGCCGGACAGCCCCTTCGGCTTCGCTCAGGGCAAGCTTGGGCAGCTGTCCCCGCATGTTCTTGTCTTTTTCTTCATCATTTTTCTCGGCTCCATCGCTTTCGCTAGGGATGCCTGTTTTTTCGGATTCGTCGTCGATGCCCGTGAGGTTGGAGAGTTCCAGGGTAAGGCGCAGTTCCTGTGTGGATAGTGCGCGTGACCCCAAGCGTGCGCAAAGTTGTTCGAGCAGGCGATTGAGCAAGAAGGCCAGTGGTTCGAGCAGGACGATTGGATGATCGAGTTCAATTGCCTCTTCAAATATCAGCGGAACCTCGACAGGAACGAGCGTGCGCGAGTGGGCGCCTCGAGCGAGTTTCTGTAAATGAAGGCCGTGTTGTCCCAGACGCTCGCATAGCGAAACTGCGGGAAGCCCGGCCAGGGCGCGCAGGTTACGGATTCCCCAACGGTTTAACGTTTCGAGAAGGCTGTCAGCAGTTTTTTTTTCCTCACCATCGAGCCGGTCGTTGAACAAGACATCAGTCGGGAGCGAGCCGAGATGCTCAGCTTCTTTGCCGGCATGGATCACGGTGACGCCTGGAAATCCGCGAGCGGCGAGCAATGCGGCATCCGGATTGGAAGCGACACCGATGTTTGTGGCAAGACCGAGTGTGGCACTGCGATCGGAGATGGCGCGCGAAATGTTGGCGAGCGATCCGAACAGAGATTCCATGCCTGCGAGATCGAGAACTACCGTGTCAGCGTCTGCATCTTCTACACATGGCGAAAATGATTGTGCACAGTCGAGCAAGGCCGCATGCGCAGAGGCTTCCTGCAGCGGAGAACGTTGGCGCAGGGCGAGTTCGGGGCAGAGCTCAGCTTGAGCTTTGGTCATCCCCGGAGTAATGCCGAAGCGTTTGGCATTGTCATTGATGGCAATAATTTTTTCGAGCGGAGGTTTGCCCTCAAGAATGCCGAGAGGGCGCGCTTGCAGTTCCGGTTCGGCGCGGAGCGCGGCGCCTACGGGAAAGTTCGGAACGTAGATACAAGCGAAAGGCATAGAGCATTGAATAATTTAGTAGTTGAGTAATTGCCTCATTTTGTCATCCGGCCCAGGCGGTCTTTGTGGCGAATGCAATCGAGCGTGCCGGTTTGCGGTCGAGACGAGAGCGGATGAGTTCCGCGTTGATATCCAGTCCGGTTAGCAATTGGGCATGTGGAGGTGAATCGTGATCTAAGAGAGAGCGTTCGCCATCGTTAGTTTTTTTTCTCCCCTCCGCGACTTGCAATTGCAGAAGCAGCGATGAACAACTTCCGGCGATGGGTTGTTGCTCGATCGTTAGCAGAATGGTGGATTTATTTTCGACAGCTCGGCGGAAGCGGAACCAGGTAGCGAGCGGAATGCGGCGCGCCGATTGCGGTGGCACGTCAGAGAGGTCAAGGACGATGAGTCCGAAGCCTCCGCTTTCGAGCAGGAGATCGGTGACACGGAGAACTTGTTCGAGACGTTGCTCGGATTTTTTATTTGAAACGCGGTCAAAATCGAAAGTGGCTTGCGAGAAAGCCCCCATTCTAGCCGCATAGGATGTAGTTCGAGTGGGGGCGCCAATTTGTTTAGTACTTGATTCTTCTTCTCCACAACGCACCCATAAAAGGCGATCGAGGTCGACTCCGGCGGAGGCTACGGAGTGAGGATCGAGCGAGTCGCTGGCATCGATGACTGCGCAGTATTCGCCGCGCTTCGTGGCGGCTGCAAGCGCTGCCAGCAGCAGGGTTGTGCGGCCGGAAGATGCGGTTCCGCAGATTTCGGAGAGGCATCCGCGAGGCAGGCCTCCAGTAAGGGCATCGATGGCAGCAATGCCGCTGGAGGCCACCTCCGGGGCAGGACGGGATACGAGCTGGGAGGCTGGGGTTACGCCGGCAAGTTTGGGATTGGCCGCCAAATCGGAGTGGCGGATTTTTTGAGGTGGACGGGGTAGAGAATTTGCCAAATCCGGCTCATAGGAAGGGCACACTCCGGGTACCGCATCTTCATCCAAAATAAAAAGGCGGCCCAGGGCCGCCGAAGTGGAAACCACCGCGGAAGACATAAAATCCTCAAGTATTTCAGGGAGCACCGAGGACTGGAGTCCTGCGGAGGCGATTATTTTCGCTTTTTGTTCGCCTGTGAGAGATTGTGCCTTCTGGCTACCGACTTGTCAAGAGGCTTGTACGACGTTTTATGTGCCTTCCGATTTCCCTCGCAGCCCGCTCACCGCGGTGATTCGAATGCGAAAAAAGATGGGGGTGATTTTCTCATCCGGCAGCTGGTTTCGACGTTCTGCTAAAGCGTTGAGCCACCAGCGGCTTCGCTTTTCGAGAAGGCGACGGGCATGATCGCGCTCGTCAGTGAATTGAGGCTCGTGTAATTCCTGATATTCCCCATTCGCGACGACGCTGGTCCATTCCGATTGCCCGGATATTTCGTCGATCTGGATACAGGCTTTGGGATTGGTCCGCATCCAGCGGATCTTTTGGCCGAATGTTGAGAAGACATAGATGAACTCCGGTTCATAAGCGATGCAGACCGGCACTACATAAGGCTGGTCGTCGAGTGAGCAGCCCAATCGGGCGATAGAGCCGCGAGACAAGATCTCGCGACATTCCTTCTCCGTAATTTCATCGATCTGCATATTTTTCTACCTGTTTTGGTTTTCTCATCTGCGGAAGATAGGCAATCCCGCTTTCATAAATGTCCCTGCACAAAAAACATCGGCTTACTATTCTCGCACCGTCGCTACATGCTCACATAGTTTGCCCGAATCCGTCTAAGCGCAACAGCGTCAGGTCCCACGTGTGCTTCAAAAGTTTCCACCAAAGTTAAGTTCAGAGTGCTAATTCATTGGCTGCTTGATCGTGGCCGCAAGAAGGAGAATTCCATGTACAAGAGTCGTCTGCTTACGTTGTGCTTTGTTGTTTTGTTGGGTGCGAGTTTTAGCCATGCTCAAACTGCCACGGGCGAAACCCTGATGCTCAACCTGCCGCGTGCAAGTCAGCATGCCCAGGTATCGCAGCGCATCGGCATAACCGATATCACTATCAACTACCATCGTCCGCTGGCGAATGGTCGGCAAGTGTGGGGCAAACTCGTACCTTACGGACAGGTGTGGCGAGCGGGAGCAAATGAGAATACGACGATCACATTCAGCGATCCGGTCACGATTGAAGGACAGGCGCTCGATAAGGGAACATATGGCCTGCATATGATTCCGGGCGAGAGCCAGTGGACAGTGATCTTCTCAAAAAACTCAGGTTCGTGGGGAAGCTTCACCTACAAGCAGGATGAAGATGCACTTCGCGTCAACGTGAAGCCGCAATCCGCGGAATTGCACGATGCGCTGGCTTACGACTTTGATGATGTGAAGTCGGATTCAACAGTCGTGACTATGCGCTGGGAGAAGGTTGCTGTGCCTTTTCAGGTGAAGGCCAACGTGAACGACCTTGTCACCGCGAGCATACGCAAACAACTGCACGGATTGAACCAGTATTACTGGGAAGGATGGGACGACGCCGCGGGGTATTTCTTGGCAAACAAGATCAATCTTGACGAAGCTCTGAAAGATGAAGATCTGTCAATCCAGGCGGAAGAACGCTACGACAACCTGATGAACAAATCGAAAATCCTTGACGCCATGGGCCGCAAGGAGGATGCGAACACGTTTCGGACTCAGGCTCTAAATAAAGCCAACGCACTGCAACTCTACATCTACGGGCGCCAGTTGCAGGCAGACAAGAAGCAGGATGAGGCACTCGCAGTCTATCGTTCGAACGCAAAGAAATTCCCAGATTACTGGACCTCTCACCTTGGACTGGCGCGCGTGTACAGTGCGCAGGGCGACTTCGACAACGCGGCGAAGGAAGCGAAGTTATCGTTGAGCGGAGCACCCGATGCAAATAAATCAAGCCTGGAAAGCTACGTGAAGCGACTGCAGAACAAGGAAGACATCAATAGGTAGTTTTGGTGCTCAGCAATAAAAAAGGGCCGGCGATGATGCCGGCCCTTTCTTTTTTGAGTGACGATGCCTACCAAACACGGCAGGCGTTTGCGCGGACCATCTTCTGCCCGGCTTTGCAGTTGAAGGCCTGCTGGAATTCGGCCATGTTGGAGACGACGTTGTCGATACGGAAGACCGGTAGGGAATGTGGGTCGGTGGTGACGATGAGTCGCGCGATCTGCGGACGAACGTTCGCACACCACGAGAAGCCGTAGGCTAGGAAGAATCGCTGCCGATAGGTCCAGCCGTCCGGGCCCTTATCATCGAGCGATTTGCCTTGTTGCTTCAATGAGGATTCCAGGGCATTCATCGTGAGGTGAATGCCGCCGTTATCCGCCGTGTCTTCGCCTTGCGTGAGCAATCCGTTCTGCTTGACACCCTCGCCGGCATCGGGAACATCCTGCGTGTACTCGTCGGAAATGCACTTGCCGCGTTCGTCATATTGCTTGGCATCTTCGGCGGTCCACCAGTCGCGCAGATTTCCCTGGGCATCGAACTTGCGGCCCTGATCGTCGAAGCCATGAATGATTTCGTGGCCGATGACCATGCCGATTGCTCCGTAGTTCACCGAATCGTCTTTAGTTGAATCGAAGAACGGCGGTTGCAGAATTCCGGCGGGGAAGTTAATCGTGTTCAGTTGCGGATCGTAGTAGGCGTTGATGGTGGGTGGAGTCATCGTCCACTCGGCACGGTCGACCGGCTTGCCGATCTTTGCGACCCAGCGTTCGAACTCGAAAGAAGACGCCTGGCCCACGTTGCTGAGCCAGCTGTCGCGAACAATCTTGACGCTTGAGTAATCGCGCCAGTGAGAGGGGTATCCGATTTTGTCCTCGATCCCTTTCAGTTTCGTGGCTGCCTGCGCCTTGGTGGTTGGGGACATCCAACTCAGGCTTTGAATATCGCTTCCAAGAGCGGTTTCGATGGAGTGAACCATCTGCAGAGTGCGAGCCTTGCTGTCGGGCGGGAAGGCGCGATCGACGTACGCTTGTCCGAGAGCTTCTCCGAGATCGCGGTCGGCTCCGTGCACACAACGGCGCCAGCGAGGCAGTTGCTGCTCGGCTCCGGCCAGCGTGTGGGCAAAGAAGTCGAAGTTTTCGTCGACCAGTGCTTTCGTCAGGTTTGGTGCGGAGCGATGGATAACCTGCCAGCGCAGATACGTCTGCCAGTGAGCCAGAGGATGTTCCGAAAGAAGCTTCTCCTCAGCGCGGAAAAAGTCAGGAGAGCTAACGATGTAATGATCGCTGGTCGGTGCCTTAACTGCCTTCAGATATCCGTCCCAATCGATGGAAGGCGTGAGCGCCTTCACCTGAACGAGACTCATCTTGTTGTTAATGTTCTTGGGATCGCGGCGCTTGACGTTGTCCATCTGCGCTTTGGCCATCGCGGTTTCAAGCTCGATCACCGTTCCTGCATCGGCTGCGGCTTGCGCTTCAGGCTCACCCGCGAGCACGAACATTTTCTGAATGTGCGCGCGGTACTTGGTCAGCAGATCTTTCGATTTTTCGTCGGTGTTCAGGTAGTAGTCGCGATTGGGAAGGCTAAGGCCGCCTTGATCGATCTGAGCGACAACCATGGATGCGTTGTCGTAGTCCTGTTGTCCAGTGAATCCGAAAAGTGGAGAGTTGCTTTGATTGTCTCCGCCAAGCCATGCACCGGGAAAGGCGTGGTGCAGGTGGGCAACCTCGAGAGTGATGTCCTTCTTCGATTTCAGCGCTGCAATCCGATCAAGCTCCGGCTGCAGCGGCTTCAATCCGGCGGCTTCGATTCCACTCTCGTCCATGCAAGCGGCCCAATAGTCGCCAATCTTCTGTTGAACAGGACCGCGGCTCGCATCGTTCTTGCTGGCCGCTTCCATAGTCTCGCGGAGAATTCCTTCATTCCACAATTCAAGGCCACTTCCGGTGCTCCAGTAAACCTGGTCGGGAGGAATCGGATTCGCCGTGAGCCATTTGTTGCAGGCGTACTTGTAGAAATCGTTGCAAGGGTCCAGCGTTTGATCCACCAGTGTGGGATCGAAGCGCTCGAGCTTGGGTTCTTTAGCGGGCTCGCCTCCCTGAGCGGAGGCGTTGGGAGATTTGTATGCAGAGCTGCTCTGGGCGAAAACATTCTGGGCTGAGGCTGCACCGAGCAGTACAGTCAATGCAAGTGCAGCCGAAAGTTTGGCGATTGTCATGTTTCCTCGTAACGATTTTGATTTCGGTTCGAACACACTACGACGTTGGAAAGTACGAAAACGCAGGGAATACGGTTCCATCCGTCCACTCGCTTGTAACACTCGGCCAGCCGTGAACGATGTCTGGACCATTGTAACGACGCGCCCGATCCGGTCACGTTAGCAACAGCAAACAATACTATCCCGTATTGTGAAGTCCGGCAGCAATGCCGTTAATGGTGGCGCCCATGGGATATTCGAGATCGGAGCTTTGCTGTCCTTGTTGTTTGCGGCGAAGAAGTTCTACCTGAATCAAGCTCATGGGATCGACGTAAGGATTGCGTAATCGGATAGACCGTGCAAGTACACGATTGCGCGCCAACAGATCGCGCTGTCCGGTCACGCGCAGGATCATGCGACGCGTACGCAGGAATTCGTCCTGCAACATCGAGAAGACGCGCTTTCGCAGCGTAGGATTCTTAACGAGGCCCGAGTAATCGCGAGCGATGCCCAGGTCGGCTTTTGCCATGCCGAGTTCGACGTTGCCGAGCATGCCTGAAAACATGGGGAATCCCTTGCCGATCTCACGCAGGAGTTGTTCCTGTGCTGCGCCTTTTTTCGCGAACTGTTCCAGGGCAAATCCCACCCCGAACCATGCGGGGACGGCGAAGCGGCTTTGCATCCATCCGAAAACCCATGGGATGGCGCGCAGATCTTCAAGGCGGCGTCCTTTGCTGCGCCGCGCGGGGCGCGAGCCGATACGCGCGGTGTCTAGTTCGTTCACTGGCGTTGCCTGCTCGAAATATTCGAGCACGTCAGGATTGTCGGCAATCTCGCGGCGATACACTTCGAAGGCCCGCTGAGACATTTCTTCGATCGCTTCTTCCCATGTCGCAGGATGCGGCGAACGATCGGCTCCAGGCCGGATGAGCGCCTCGAGACTGGCCGCGATCATCAGTTCCAGATTCCATTCGGCGAGAACGGGGTCGGCATACTTCCAGTTGAGAACCTCACCTTGTTCGGTGACCCGGATGTGACCGGAAAAATGTCCTGGAGGCTGCGCAAGAATAGCTGAATGAGTCGGCCCGCCGCCACGGCCGACAGTCCCGCCGCGGCCATGGAAGAGTCGCAGCTTCACGCCGTGTTCGTTGGCGGCCTCGTGCAACTGGCGATGCGCCTTGTAGAGTTCCCATGTGCTGGTAAGCATGCCGCCATCTTTGTTCGAGTCGGAGTATCCGAGCATGACTTCTTGCCATCGCCCCCAGGAATCGAGTAGGCGCTGATACTCAGCGTCGGACCAGAGCTTGCGCATAATGTCGCTGGAGGCCCGCAACGACTCAATGGATTCAAAAAGTGGCACGGGCATCAGTCCGGGATCATTCGTCGAACCGGCAATTTGGACGCCGGTGAACTTTGCAAGCTGGATGACGTTCAAAACATCCGTTTCCGATTCCGCGCCGCTGATGATGTAGTGCCGAATCGATTCGGGTGGATAGCGATGCTTCAACTCCGAAATGATCCGGAAGGTGGCGAGTAATTCCCGGCCGTCTTCGGATTCGGGCTCGGTCTCAAGCTTCACGCCTATCTCTTTCAAAACTTTGGTGTGAACGCGGGCATGTTGGCGAACGTCGAGCGTGTGCAGGTGAAATCCGAACTTGCGGACATTGCGCAGAAGCGACGAAATGTACGTACGAGCCAAACGTTCTCCGCGATTCGAGCGAAGGCTGTCGCGTATGACCAAGATGTCCTGCTCAAACTCAGCAGCATCGCGGTAGGCTGCGGATGAATCCATAGCGTCGCGGCTCTGCTGTAACCGATGAAACATGTAGGAAAGAAATCGGCGATAGCTTTCCTCGTGGTTGTTGGGTCCCCACGCCAGATGGACGTCCGGAATCGTGCGCTCGTATTGTTTGAGTCGCGCTAGCAAATCAGGTGATATCGCCGTCTGCCTGCGCGAGGAACTGAGACGATCGCTGAGCGCCTCAACATCATAGAGATATTCGCGCAGAATCAGCGCTCGCGCCATGTCGAGGGAGTCACGAATGCACTCCGGCTTTACGAGTGGATTGCCGTCGCGATCGCCGCCAATCCATGATCCGAAGTGAACTACGTTCGGAACTGTCGATTCGTCGAGGGTCAGTCCGTAGACCTCGCGAAAGGACTCGACGATCTCATCGTAGATTTTGGGAAGCGAGTCGAATAGAGAAAGGCGGAAGTAGCGCAGGCCCATGCGGATTTCGTCGTTTACCGTGGGTTTGGCCAGGCGTACCTCGTCGGTCTGCCAAAGTGAAGTCACTTCGGCGCGAATGTTGTTTTCGCAAATTCCGGCATTTTCCGCCGTCAGAGGTAGGCGGTCGAGCCGTTCCAGCTGTTGCGCAATTCGTCGACGCTTCAAAAGCACGGTTTGGCGAGCGACTTCGGTGGGGTGCGCTGTAAAAACTGGCGTGATGCGGATTTGTCCGAGCGAAGACAGTGCGTCGTCAGCCGAGATTCCGGCCTGCTTCATGCGCAGCAGGGTTCCCCGAAAAGAGCCGGGGAGCGGTGGCTGGTCAACATCGAGTTTGGCGGCGGTCCGGCGGCGCTTACGATGATTGGTCTCTGCCAGGTTGGTCAGTTCGAAGTACGTGGCGAAGGCTTTGGTGACCAGGTACGCCCGCGAAAGGTCCATCTTCGCGACGATTTCCTGAACTTCGATTCGGACTTTCGGCGCGGTGGTAGGTTCCGGTGCGCGACGGGCGGCTTCACGGTAGTCGATCAGGAGGCGACGAAGCTTTTCGACGGTCTCATATAAGTCCTGACCAGACTGCTCGACTAGAATTTGTCCAAGGATAGCCCCCAGAGAGCGTACATCACGGCGCAGAGGATTGTCCTTTGCGGGTTCGTCCGTGGAGGCAGTCAGCTCAGCGAGGCGTGCCTGCTGGTCGTCCGCTTTCCACAGAGGCTTGGATTTGTTCGGCATCGCAGGGATGCCAACAGGATAAATGAGAGCAAGGCCCCATGCGGTGAAACGGTTGAAGAAATCGGACTAGGTGTGAATTCGGCTATTCGATCCGCGGCACTTCAAAGCGGTAACCAATCCCGCGCAGCGTTTTGAGGTACTGCGGATGGCGAGGATCGGTTTCGATCTTCTCGCGTAGACGCCGGATGTAGACGTCGATGGATCTCGGCGTGACGAAGGGAGTTTCCTTCCACACAGCGTCGAGAAGTTGGTCTCGCGTGAGGACGCGACCGCGATGTTTTGCGAAATATTCCAGCAGACGGAATTCACGAACTGTGGTTTGTACTGTCTGTCCATTCACCTGAATTGTCATCGAATGGATGTCGATTTCCAGACTGCCGAAGCGCAGGACTTCGTTGACGTCTGGCGACTTTCCCGCACCTCGCAGCACGGTTCGAATGCGAGCTACGAGTTCGCGCGGGCTGAAAGGTTTTGTGATGTAGTCGTCGCCGCCAAGCTCCAATCCTTTGACGCGGTCCGACTCAGCAGTCTTCGCAGTAAGAAAGATAACAGGAGTCGCAGACAGAGTTGGAGTCTGGCGGATGTGGCGACACAGCTCGAAACCATCGAGGCCGGGCAACATGACATCAAGCAGGAATAGTGCAGGCTTCTCACGGATGGCTTCGGTAAGCACGGTAGCGCCGCTCAGAAAACCACGAACGCTGAATCCGAAGGCCTGAAGGTTATGGCTTATGAGGCGCGAGATGTCGAGTTCATCTTCAACAACAAAAATCAAAGGCCGCTCAGGGAACGTAGTTGTCCGCTCCTCGGGAGTGTCGTAGGAATCGACTGGCGGGTACATGCTTTGCGTTAGGCCAACCACGAAGTCACTGATATTTCCTGGTGAGAAAAGATATCCTCCGAATGTATGGAGGGATTGTTGCGAGGATGTTGCTCTTTCGTTAATGGACGATGAATTTCTCTGGGAATTCCCGTGCGGAATCAAGCAGCGATTAGTTGGCAGCCTTCTTTTTTGGCATGTGCCGAAGGCTGCGGCCTTCGATGAGGTTGTAGAGGTCCTCGGCGAGGTTTGTGGTATGGTCGCCGGCGCGTTCCAGGGCTTGAGCCATCAGCAGAATTTCGAAGTTGGAAGTGTCACCCTGCGCCACCGTCTCGGCAAGGTGCTTTTGAAAAAGCGTGTGGCAGACGCGGTCGATTTCTTTGTCCATCTGGAGAACCTTGCGCGCGCATTCGAGATCGAGAGCGGAGAATCCCTTGTGAATCAAGTCAAGCATGTCACGTAGCACCGATGACATTTCTACGAGCTGCCGTACGTCCGATACAGGAATTTTTGCGGTTCGCGCTTGAACGCGCATGGCCACGCTCATGACCAGATCCCCGATGCGTTCCAGGTCAGTAGTGGATTTCAAGCTGGAAAGCAGCTGACGCGCGCGTGCCTCGTTAACGCGGGTGATGGCAGCGGGCAATCGCTCGTCGATCTGCCGCTCGATTAGGTCGAGTTCTTTCTCGCAATCCTTGATAGCGAGAAAGGCCATGCGGGAGGACGTTGTCAGCAGGTCACGGACATTGAAGGCGGCGTCTCGGGCGATAAGACATGCTCTCAGTGCAAGGTTGGCCAGATCATCTGCGTTCCGAGCTCTCGCGGGCGAGGTTTTTGGAGAACCGCTGTTGGAGACGGGATCAATCTCGTCTTCGACGGCCTGAGCTTTTCGATTCGTGAGAGCCTTGCGCGGCATCTGTAGAAAAAACGGAATTATGTTTTGCTGTCCAAACATTTTATCCCCGAATTGTGAAAGGACCGTTACAAATGGCCGGACCGTTGAATCTTGCCGAAAATCTACGCCGCCAGTTCGCTTATGACGCTTGGGCGAACCGGGAGGTTCTGACTGAGATAGAGAAGGATGTGGATGGAAATGTGCGTTCCCTTCAGCTGATATTGCACATTCTGGCTGCCGAGCGATTGTGGCTCGATCGTTTGTTGGGAATTCCGCAGAGCGTCGCGGTGTGGCCCGAAGGCGATCTTGCGTGGTGTGAGACACATATCGCGGATCTGGCCCGGTCATGGTCCGGGTTTCTGGACAAGACCAGCGACCTTGGGCAGACAATTTCCTACAAGAACAGCAAGGGAGAACGGTGGACAAGCTCTGTCGCCGATGTGTTAACTCATGTCATCCTCCATTCGGCTTACCACCGTGGCCAAATTGCCAGTCACATGCGGGCCAAAGGACAAACCCCGGCGTACACGGACTTCATTCATGGAGCTCGGCAGAGCCTGTTCCAGTAGGCGTTCGGCTTTGCCGCAGTCGGTATGGAAGACGTAATATCGGAGCAATGAGAAAACTGACTGTTTTCCTGGTTCCCCTACTTTGCGCGACCCTTCTGTCGGGAGCTGAAGATTCCAAAATCCCTGCCATGCCCGGCGCGGTTACGAATAATGCCGTGGCGTCGCTCAAGAACGGCCTTCAAATTTATTCGATGATGGGCGTGGGGACGAAGAAGAACTGGGACGACATCTCCAACAAACTTTATGAGTTACGTTTCAAGTCCGGGAAGTGGGTGGAAGCCCGACCTGTGCCGGGAGTTGCCGGCAGACTCGGTGCGTCCGCAGCCGGGGCAAAAGGACAGGTGTTTGTTTTTGGCGGTTATGTTGTGGACGGCCAAGGAAATGAACTCACCGTGGGAGACGTGAATTCCTATGTGCCCGATGATCACCGCTGGTATCGCGCGGCCGACATCCCAGTGCCCGTCGATAGTGCTGTTATCGGAGTGACTCACGATCGCTATGTCTACCTGATCGGGGGACGAGGAAAGAACGGTCCGGTCAACAACGTACAAATTTACGACGCAGAATCAAACACCTGGAGCGAGGGCACTCCGTTTCCCGGAACGCCGGTTTTTGGCCACGCGGGTGGCTTGACGGATGAAACGATTGTTGTCGCCGATGGGGCGAAGAAGGATCCAGCCGGCGGAAACAAATACATCGCGTCTGATGAGTGCTGGATGGGAAAGATTGATCATAAAAATTCGGGCAAGATCGACTGGAGCAAGTTGCCCGCGCATCCTGGGCCTGGGCGCTTTGGAATCGCAGGTGGTGGAGGGGATCACAAGATATTTTTCTCCGGCGGAACGACCACATATCACAACTACAAGTTCCTCGATAACGACGGCAAGCAGGCCGAAATTTCGCCGGTAACGTTTTCCTACGAGCTTCACGGCAATCGCTGGGACACAATTTCCCTGGATACTTACGATGTTCGATCAGATGCTCGGGGCATCTTGTTCACACCACTGGGCCAGATAATCCTGGGTGGTACGCTGAAAAATTCGGCGGTATCGGCGCGAGTCTTAGCGCTCCCTAAGAAATAGTTCCAACCTGCTCCGATA
Source organism: uncultured Acidobacteriota bacterium (assembly GCA_963712365.1). GTDB lineage: Bacteria > Acidobacteriota > Terriglobia > Terriglobales > Acidobacteriaceae > Sulfotelmatobacter. Next base: position 396,371 of record CAVQHO010000010.1, on the reverse strand, counting down.
CCTACGTGATCTGTGCATGCATGCGGCGTGCGGATATTCTATGGTCAACTTCAGATCGAACATGACTCACACCTCCTCAAAGCCGGTGGATGGCCTCCGACATCCGCCGCTTTGATTCCTCGAAGGGCCACGAGTTGCGATAGAATTACGAACAGTTGTTCGTTTCTTGTGGGGACCAAGACCTTCAAACGATCCGCGCCGAGGAACACGATGTCCATCCTTCTTTAAATCGCTACCTGAACGACCCGCGCTTGCGGGTTTCCCTAAGCCGATTTCCGATATTCATTTCCTGCAACTACTTTCGCCCAGATGCGGGGTAGTCTGTGGAAAGTCAAGGCTGGTATGGAAGCAATTACAGTAGCTGCCGAGCAGCAGCGCTCATTGTGGAGTTCCGTAGTCGAGGCTGTTCGCGGATCTCATCAGGACTACACCACTGGAAGTTTGAATCGGGCCATCCTGTTGCTGGCGATTCCGATGGTCCTGGAGATGGTACTCGAATCGCTGTTTGCGGTCGTCGACGTCATGTGGGTGGGGCGTCTGGGTGCGAATGCCGTAGCGACGGTGGGCCTGACAGAATCGATGTTGAGCCTCGTTTTTGCGGTAGGTATAGGACTCAGCTTGTCCACCACGGCGATGGTAGCGCGGCGCATTGGAGAAAAAGATCCCGAGGGCGCGGCCGTCGCGGCGGTTCAGGCTATCGTCCTGGGCGGCATCGTCTCTATCGCGATCGGCTTGCCATGTTTCTTGTACGCAGCTGACCTTCTGCGGCTGATGGGGGCGACTCCCGAGATTGTTTCGGTCGGAACAGGCTACGCAAGGATTTGTCTGGGCGGAAGCTGTGCGGTGTTGTTGCTGTTCCTGAACAATGCGATCTTTCGCGGCGCGGGAGACGCGGCCATCGCGATGCGCCTGCTCTGGGTATCGAACATCATCAATCTGATTCTGGATCCCTGTTTGATTTTTGGGTGGGGCCCGTTCCCAAAACTGGGCGTGACCGGTGCTGCGCTGGCTACATTCATTGGACGAAGCATCGGCGTGATGTACCAGTTTTATCGGCTGATGAAAGGAACTGAACGCATCCGGATTCTCGTTCGGCAGATTCGAGTGAGAGTTGATGTGCTTTGGCGCCTTGTGCGTGTTTCGTTGACGGGCATTCTGCAGTTTGCTATCGCTCACACCAGTTGGATCGGGATGGTTCGCATCGTGAGCACATTTGGCGCGGCGGCTTTGGCCGGATATACGATCGCCATCCGCGTCGTCATATTCGTAATTCTACCTTCCTGGGGATTGAGTAACGCGGCTGCCACACTCGTAGGACAGAACCTGGGCGCAGGCAAGCCGGAACGTGCGGAAAAAGCTGTTTGGCGCACCGGTCTCTACAACATGATTTTCCTTGGAGTGCTGGGGCTCTTCTTTATATCGTGCGCGGAGCCTGTAGTGCGGTTATTTATCCGCGATCCGGCGGTCGTGCCACTCGGCGCAACGTGTCTGCGGATCATCAGTTGCGGCAACATTGGATACGCCTACGGCATGGTCATGCTGCAGGCCTTTAACGGAGCAGGCGACACCATCACGCCGACGATCGTGAACTTTTTCGGCTTCTGGATGCTGGAGATTCCGCTGGCTTATTGGCTGGCAATCCGGATGAACTTTCGGTCGAACGGGGCCTTCTGGGCGATCGTGGTTGCAGAGGCTGCAATTGCCGGAACGAGCGCGATTTTATTCAAGCGGGGGAAATGGAAGTTGAAAAAAATCTGACGAAAAGATCTGGGGCGGGAGGATCGGTATCGAACCGACATCTCCGGGATGGAGCCCCGGCGCATTGCCGTAGTTATGCTACTCCCGCACGCCATCTTGAAAGCAAGGCACTCAAGGTAGAGCATCGCGCTTTCGTCTGTCAACAGACCCAGCGGGGCAATTGGCTATTTGGAATATCTGCTTTTCGCGCGTACGCCATAAACCAGCCATGCGTACCGATTTGTCGCTTTCCTCGCAGCCTCGCACAGAAAGCGATATATCGCCGGATCTACCTGATTGAATTCCGGTCCTTGAACATAATCAAACACGGAATGTTGGGTGTCGTGCATTTCCTTTTCGGCAGCGATTACTTGCTCAGTTGTTGGCACGGCGGTCATTCTCCTTCCGCCCGGCTGCGTAATGAAACCTCCACTGTTTACCTGGCTCTTGCCAGGACCAGCGTAACGTCGTCGGGCTGTTCGTTATCGCCGATCCAATCGTCGACAGCGGTGGTCACGATTTGGCTGATTTGCGGTAGCGGCAAGTCGCGGTTTTCACGGACGAGGTCCATCAATCTTTGCTCGCCGAATTCGCCGAAATCATTTTCCGGTTCCGTGACGCCGTCGCTGTAGGCGAGAAAAATTTCTCCGGGATGCATATCTACCGCACCTTCTTCGTAAGACATGTTGTCGAACAAACCGACTACGGTGCCTCCAGCTTCAAGCCTGCGCACGATTCCGTCCTTGCCAATAAGGATGGGCGGAAGGTGACCGCCGTTGCTGTAGGTAAGGCGGTGTGAGCGGCCATCATAGATTCCAAGAAAAAGAGTGGCGTACTTTTCCGGAGGAGTGCTTTCGTAAAGCTGGTGATTGAGCAGGCCGAGAAGGGCGCCCGGAGAAACTTCGATGCCTTCGGGCCAAGTCGCCATGATTCTCCCGGAGCCTGCGACCGCTCCTACTGCAACCGGTTCGCGCATCTGTGGCAGGCTTTCCACGCTGTAGGCTCGGACGGCCGAGTGAATCGTCGCCATCAAGAGCGCGGCGGAAATTCCTTTGCCGCTGATGTCTCCGACCGCAAGGATCAGCTTGTGCGAACTCGCCGCCAGGAAGTCGTAGTAGTCGCCACTGACCGTGCGCGCTGGACGGCAAAATCCGTGCACTTCGAGAGATTCGAGTTCCGAGACCTGACGCGGGAATAGCTGGGCTTGCACTTCCTGGGCGATGGCGAGCTCGTTTTCCAGCCGCTGCTTTTCTTTTTGCTCAAGAATAAGTTTCTCGATGGAAGTGGTCATCGAGTTGAACGAAAGAGCCAGATCGGCGAGCTGGTCGTTCGAGCGTACAGGAATGCGGTGGCTGAAGTCGCCGCGATCGACATGCCGTGTAGCAACGTGAAGCTGAGCGACAGCCGCCGTTACAGTGCGAGTCATGCGCGTGCCGATAATCAACGCGACCAGTTCTATGACCGCGAAGAAAATTCCTACCCCGATCAAAATGTATGCCACGCCGCGAACGAATTCGCCGAGCGCAGCAAATAGGTGCGTGTAGAGCACTGCCGGCCGCGTGGTTACCTGAAGAACCGCTCCGACTTGTTGCGGCTGCCCGCTCTTCCAGTCAACAACCTGCAAGGGAGTTCCAAACGTGATTTCACGATCGAAGCTGCCAGTCGAGTCGGGGGTGGTGCCCACCGTGAAGTCGGGCCCGAGCACCTGCTTGTTTTTTCCCTTGTTGTCTGGGGTGACAACGATTTCGCTTCTTATTCTTTTCGGAGGAGTAAGACACGCCCGCATTGGTAGACGCAGCACTCGGGTCGGGCTTGGGTGAGGGTTCGTCCAGACCAATGCCCGCGGTGTAGAGGGTGATCTCACCTAGGTTCTGAGCAATCTTGCCGACAAGGTCTTTGTCAAAAGGCTCGCTGGTCACGACCGTGAGACTGTTGGAACCAACCGGAATGGTAGACGCCACTCGCAGGTAAAGCTGGCCGCGATCGCGAACGATATCGCGAAACTTATTCGTAGGAAATCCGGGAACAGTCAGCGCAGTACCTTGGATCTCATTGCAGATCGGAAGAGGCTTGCCCGCGTACCAAGCGCAAACGGTTCGTCTCGCCCACGCGGGATCACGCTTGCGAAGTCCTTCCAGAGACTCTGCCGTGGGTTTGTCCCCGTGGTCCAGATGGGCTGCGAGTTCGTTGCTTACTGCGGCGTTGGCTGATTCAAGGCCGCGTAGCTGGGCATGAATCTCAGAGGTAACGACGAAAACGGCAAACTGCCCACCCAATCCATACAGCGTGATCAGACCCATCGCGACCAGCAAGACAGCCGGGATCACTCCGATAAAAACGTAGGTGACGATCAGGCGATTGCGGAGACGCCAAAGTATCCGGCGCTTGACCCATCGGAATCCGAGGATGAAGAAAAGAACGGCGGCGACGAATCCGAGAAATCCGACCCACCCTCCAAGGTGCTCTCCCCAAGTTAAAGAGAACAGCCCCAGAAGCTTCCTCAATGCAAAAAGCACAATCGCCATGCCGGCCAGATAGCAGGCCAGGCGGGCCATCTTGCCCTTCGGCCACAGCTCAGCCTCAATGAGCGTGCGGCGCAATTCTGGATAGGACCATTGCATCGTATCTCGGGAGCCGGCTACAAAGCTGAGGAATTATACGGCGCTCGCAGAATCATCGGGCGTGTGCCAGTTGTGCACGCGCGCGGAGAGGATGATTCGATCTTCGCCAACTAGATTTCAGGATAAAGATCGAAAAATGCTTCCAGACTCGTGCGCAGTTGTTTCTCTATCTCTTCTTTACTGCCTTCAAGGACGTGCATGGTAACTGACGCTTCCCGCCCGTTCGTTAGTTTGACCGGTGCGGCGCCCACTTGGTCGACGTCCTCCGAGGGCAGCAGTCTCATTCCATAAACCAGTGTCAGATTCGCCATACCTTAATTCTACGACGTTTGAGCGGCTTCCCGCGAACCGTCGATTATTCGAAATTTAGATTTATAGGCCGTCTCGTTTAGAATTCCGGCGTGCCCAGATTCCTCGCTTTTGCTCTCTGGATCAGCCTCTTCGTGCCGGCCCTTCTCTCGCGTGCCGGAGCGCAGGACAAGCCTGCCGAAGTCCCTCCACAGCAGTCGCCACAGCCACAGGTGAAAGTCAACATGCTGAACGTCTGTACCCCCTCAGCCGAAGAACAGAAAGAGATCGCGTCGGCTTTGGCCCGCATTCCAAAGCAGCCTCTGTTCGGTTCCGATTTCGAAGTCTCGCGCGGACGCTCTACGTTGAGCGATATGCCCAGCTTCCTTCCCGCCGGCCAGAACACTCATGTCGCGGGTGAACCCTCGGTGGCGAGCTACGTGCGCATTAGAAAAGAGTTTTCTGTGCAGGCTCTTTTCTCGAGCGTACAGTACTCGTTCAGCAATGACGGCCAGATGATGGTTGAGACGCTCGTGCTGCATGTGCGCGATCCGAAGGACCTGATCCAGGTTTCGTTGGAAGATAGCGCCTCGGCCGTGACGAGCCCCGACGACATGTTGAGTGCGAATAGTCCTGTGAACCGTGTTCGGTTGGAGCGGTTTGGTAAATCGTCGGTTGCGCTGGCACGATGCTCCGCGGCTGAAGGCGGTCCGGCTCCCGATCAGCGTGCTTACGAACCTCTGTTCCAAGGCGCGTCACAAGTCTTAACGAATTACCGTCACTTGCTCGGCGTAAAGTCTGTTGTGCCCCAGGAGTTGGGAAAAGTGAGCGGAGCGATGAAGCCGAACGTCGCGGCTAAGCCCAAGAGTTCAAAACCGGCGGCCAAGCCCACAACCGAGGATCGGAAGTAGGATCTGAGTGCCCGGCAGCGGCAATGCATCAAAATCTGAACCGCACCATCTAATCTGCAGCCACTATCCATGAGCGAAAACCGTAATGTTGTGATCATCGGGTCCGGATGCTCCGGACACACTGCGGCGCTTTACGCCGCCCGCGCCAACCTGAAACCGTTGGTCATCGAGGGCCATGAGCCGGGCGGTCAACTGTCGATGACGACTCTGGTCGAAAACTTCCCCGGTTTTCCCGAGGGAATTCTTGGGCCGCAACTCGTCGAGAACATGCGCAAGCAGGGCGAGCGTTTTGGCGCGGAATACCGCATGGCGCATTTGACAAGCGCCGACTTAAGTCAGCGTCCGTTTCTGTTGCATCTGGGACACCACCAAATCCACACACAGACATTGATCATTGCAAGCGGAGCCTCCGCACGATGGTTGGGACTGCCGCACGAGCAGCAACTGATCGGTCATGGCGTTTCATCGTGCGCCACCTGCGATGGCTTTTTCTTTTCAGGCAAGGAAATCGTGGTGGTCGGGGGCGGCGATTCCGCGATGGAAGAAGCGTTGTTCTTGACCCGCTTTGCGTCCAAGGTAACTGTGATTCATCGTCGCGACTCGTTCCGAGCCTCGAAGATCATGTTGGAACGCGCTCAGAAGCACGAGAAAATCCAATTCCTTCTGGATACAGTTGTCGAGGATGTCTACGACGTTCATCACAAGGAAGTGACGGGGCTGAAACTGCGCGATGTGAAAACAGGCAAGGTCTGGGATTTCCCAACTAGCGCTCTTTTCCTCGGAATTGGGCATGAGCCCAACGCCAAGATGTTTGAAGGACAGCTTGAGACCGACGCCGACGGTTATCTCAAGACACACGACTATGTGTTTACGCGCGTCGCTGGTGTGTTCGCTTGTGGAGATGTCCAGGACCGGCGCTACCGCCAGGCGATTACGGCCGCAGGCAGCGGTTGCATGGCAGCGATCGAAGTCGAGAAGTTCCTCGAAGAACACGGTAAGTGAAGGTTTGGCTCGACAGAAGCAAATCTTCATTACTTCGGTGATCTGTTGTAAGAACTATCGGTTCTCGTAGACTCCTTCCACTATGAGAACCCTGATGCGGCAGGGAGTATTCTCAGTTGTGCTACTTTCTGCCACGATATTGCTTCCAATCCACCTGCGTGCTCAAGAGTCCGTCGAGAGTGTGCGAAAAGTCCTGATCAAAACAGCACCGGTGTATCCAACGTTGGCACGCTCCATGAACATTCATGGCGTGGTGAAGGTTGAAGCGCAGGTTTTGCCGAATGGCAGCGTGAAGGATATAGAGGTGAAGGGCGGCCATCCGCTACTGACGCAGAGCGCGGTCACCGCGGTGGGGCATTGGAAGTTCGAACCCGCGCCCCACGAAACCAAAGAATTGATCGAACTCAAGTTCGATCCTCAGTAACGGGCGCGAGAATCTTTGGTAACAGCCTCGCAAAAGGCACTCCCCCAGCCGTTCTTCCGAACGATAGCCTGAGTTCAACCGCAAAAGTTGCATACAAGTTCAGGCACTCGAACGGAGACTACTTCCATGCGCGCTTACTTTGTCTGTTTTCTGATCCTGTGCGTGAATGCTTCCGCACAGCAGAGCTCTCAACCGTCGCTCACCATCTACAACCAGAATTTTGCCGTCGTCCGGCAAGAATTTCCTCTTGATCTGAAGCCTGGTGTGAATCCCATCAACGTGAACGACATCACCATGCATCTCGAGCCTGACTCGGTGGTCCTGCGAGATCCCACAGGCAAGCACACCGTCAATGTGCTCGAACAGAATTACCGGGCGGATCCCGTTTCGCAGTACTCTTTGTTGTCGCTTTACGAAGGCCGCACTATCGACTTTGAGCTGCCGGATCGATCTTTAGTGAAGGGGAAGGTGGTCCGCAGCGGATACATTCGGCCAGACTACTTCGCCACTGGCTATTCGCAGATAAATGGAGGGCAGCAAGAAGAGCCGATCATCGAAGTAGCGGGACAGCTCCGCTTCGGTATGCCAGGCACGCCGGTCTTTCCAGATCTCACTGCAGAAACAATACTGAAGCCGCGCCTCGAATGGCTGCTGGCGACCGACAAGCCGGGAAAATTCCCCGCCGAATTTTCCTACGTCACCGCCGGGATGAGCTGGCAGGCCGACTACAACATCGTCGCTCCCGAAAAGGGCGATATTGTGGATATCGTCGGCTGGGTCACGATGAACAATCGGACCGGCAAGACATTCGATAACGCGCACATCAAGCTGATGGCTGGAGATGTGAACAAAATTCAGCCAGGAATAAGTGGACGTGACATGTCAGAGATGGTGGCATTCAAGGTAGCCGGTGCGATGGCTCCGCCCGTTACAGAAAAGGCGTTTGACGAGTTTCATCTGTACACGCTGGAGCGGGCGACCACCTTGCGCGATTCCGAGACCAAGCAGGTGGAATTCATTCACGCATCGAACGTTGCGACCAAGCAGATCTATATCTACGACGGCGCGAAGATCGATGCCAATCGCTATAACGGCTGGAATTGGGAGAACATTCGCAACGACCATTCCTACGGCACGGAGTCGAATCCGAAAATCTGGGTGATGCGGGAGTTCGTGAACTCTGATGCCAACCATCTCGGCATGCCGTTACCCAAGGGACGCGTGCGTTTCTATCGACGCAATGATGACGGGCAGATGGAATTCACCGGCGAGAACATGATCGACCACACGCCCCATGATGAAACGGTCCGCATTTATACCGGAAATTCTTTCGACCTCACGGGAGAGCGGAAGCGCACCAACTACACCGTCGACACGGGCCGGACAACCGCTAGCGAAACGTTCGAGATTCGCATTCGCAATCACAAGAAAGAGGCGGTTGAAGTGCGAGTCGTCGAACATCTCTATCGCGGCACGAACTGGACGATCACCTCGGAGTCAGACGAATTCACGAAAAAGAACAGTCAGACGATCGAGTTTCCCGTTTCGATAAAGCCCGATAGGGAAAAAGTGATCACGTATACCGCTCACTACACGTGGTGATTCCCACAATCATCCTGAGGAAAACGAAATCCTGCCCAAAGCGTAGCCGAGGGGACCTATGCGCTCGCAGCCGAGTGTACAGGTCCTCGCTTTGCCCAATATGACGCTGGCGTTTCGCACTCGTGAGTCGCATCATGCCCGAGAAACGTTGATTGTGATACAAATTTCTGTGGTCGTGATGCAAGCTCATAGCACTTTCCTTCTTCCGTTTCATCTCCTAAAACCTGAGGTGGCAGATAACCCATGTTGAGGGCATTCTTCGTCCATCTCTCTGAAAACCGTTCGTTTCGCGGTTTTGCCGAACGCTCCGCCATCGGACGCCGTGTTTCCGGACGCTTTGTGGCAGGAACACAAATTGAAGATGCGGTCCGCGTGACGCAGGCGGTCAACCGCGCTGGAATGAGCGTCAGTATCGATAATCTAGGCGAGAACGTTACCAATCCGGACGAAGCCCGACACAGCGCCGAACTGTACAAGCACATCCTCGATGCCATCGCGCTTAATCATCTCGACGCGAACATTAGCCTGAAGCTGACGCACATGGGACTGGATGTCGACGAAAATCTCGCACGCGATATCGTGAGCAGCCTCGTTTCGAAGGCGACCGCTATGACCCCGCCCGGTTTTGTGCGTGTCGACATGGAGGGTTCCCCGTACACGCAGCGCACCCTCGACTTCGTTCACGAACTGCATCGCCGGCCGGGACACGCCAATAGCGTCGGCACCGTGATCCAGTCTTACCTGAAACGCTCAGAAGGCGATGTCGAAAACCTTCTCGCGGAGGGAATTCGCATCCGGCTCTGCAAAGGCGCATACAAAGAGCCGCCGAGCATTGCATTTGAGAGCAAGGCAGAGGTGGACGCGAACTACATCAAGCTGATGAAAATGCTGCTTAAGAGCGGTACTTATCACGGCATCGCGAGCCACGACGAAAATATCATTCGTGAAACGCAAGCGTTTGCGACCCGAGAAAACATTGCGCGCGAGTCCTTCGAATTCCAGATGCTCTACGGCATTCGCCGCGACCTGCAGCAGGCCCTGGTGCACGACGGCTGGCGCATGCGCGTGTATGTTCCATTCGGTACCGAGTGGTACCCGTATTTCATGCGTCGTTTGGGAGAGCGCCCCGCCAACGCCTTCTTCGTACTGCGCAACATGTTAAGAAAATAGCTCGGGCCACCTGTGCTCAACCCTGCAAACGTGCCATGTGCTGGCACCTCCGTGCCAATTTCTGCCGCGGCGAACATCGTTAGGATGGATTCATGCATTACACCGCCCCTGCGGAATTAGTAGAGATGTTCTCCGTGTTCGTCTGTCCTGCTATCGACGATGAAAAGATCGATTTGATCCGGGCTTCGCTGGTTATTGCTCGAACGGAATATCCCACGCTTGATATCGAAGAGTACGCCGGACGCGTAGAAAGTTTGGCACGGCGAGTCGCTGCCGAAGCCTCTGATCTCGATCGCGCCACGCTCGCTTCGCTCAACCACGTCCTGTTTCAGGAGTTGAAGCTTCGGGGCAATCGCGAGGACTACTACGACCCGCGAAACTCGTTTCTGAATGATGTGCTTGATCGCGGTCTGGGAATTCCGATCACTCTCTCTATCCTTTATATGGAAATCGCCCGACGCGTCGGATTTCCCTTATCGGGTATCGGGATGCCAGGGCACTTCCTGTTGAAGCACTATGGCCATGAGGGGCAGGAGCTATTGATCGACTGTTTCAACGGCGGCGATATCCTGAGCCGGCAAGATTGCCAGAGCCGCCTGGACGAGATCTACTCGGGCGAGATGACCCTGCGCGCTGAATTCTTGCACCCTATTAGCCGCCGCCAAATCCTCACGCGGATGCTGAATAACCTGAAAACGGTCTATCTTTCCACTCGCAATTTCCGCAAGGCATTGCCGATCGCTGATCTGATTCTCGTCATTCATCCGCGCTCAGCAGAAGACGTAAAGCAGCGTGCCCTTCTTCGCCACAGCATGGGAATGCACGGGCTCGCGGCCCAGGATCTCGATGAGTACCTGAGCCTGTCGCCCGAGGCCTCCGATGCCGACGAAGTCAAACAGATGTCGGTCTCAATCCGCCGGATGATTGCCCTAATGAACTAGAAGCTGGAAGATGAATTCGCGGTGTGGACAATGCCGGGGACGGCGGAATCTGAGCACCAGAGGAACTACCTTGCGCCGTTTTCCTGCTCTTGCGGTTCTGCGTTCTCTTCGCCTTCCGCAGGCGCCAATGGCAGCCGTGAGGCGCCGCGAATGATATCGCGCTCCTGGTCGCTGAAAATCTTCTTGAAGCGCTCTGAATTGATCTCCTGCTCGCGCTGGTCCGGAGTCATGGCCCCTAAGTCGCGAACCGCCGTGTTCACCATTTGCCGGCGCGCCGGCGGAAGCTGACGAATTTGCCCGAACAGCTGGCGAGCCTCTTGCTTCTGGTCAGTGGTTAGGTGCTCCCACGTTTCCATGCGGTTAAGGACGCGTAGCTGCTGCTGCGGCTGCAGATCAGAGAAGTTGCGCAAACGCTGCTTGAGGCGCGCCTGCCGCTCAGGAGGTAACTGGCGGAATTCAGGATCATTCTGCAGGGCGCGCTCCTGCTCCTCTGGAGGAACGTCCTTGTAACGGCGCAGCCAATCGCCTGCGTGTCCGCGCGGACGCGCCTGCATGCCGGGCTGCCGCTGTCCTTGCGCCCGCGGCGGCGGTGGCATCTGGCGTTTCTGCTGCTGAACAGGGCGGAAGGTTGCTTGTTGGGCGGACGACAGGCACGGCACGCCGAACGCGGCCGCGAGCATGGCGGTCGCGAGGTACGCCGGAATGTATTTCCTCCGTGTCATGTCTACTCTTCTGTATGTGCGTATATGGCTTCGCCCCGAAGCCACATGCGCGTTAATTCCACCGAAATTTAATCGCCGATCGCCGTCGAGCAGTTGGCACTACGGAGTGGCGACATCATCTTGCTGCACATCGAGGTCGTCAAGCAACTCAAAATCCGAATATATGTCCGGATTCTTTTCGAGAGTTTGCAAATCGCTTACAGCGCTCCCGGGTTCGGCATCCGCGATCTGCGGAGGAGGATTATGGATTTTGCTGCCACGCGCAAAGAAAATCCCGACGCCAATTCCCATGATCACCGTCAGTGCCGCAGCCAGCACCGGACGCCGGAACCACTGTAACCAGCCCGCCGGCGCTTTGTTTACTTCTTCGCGCAGGCGGGCCTGCAAACGCACATCAAAATACGGCGACGGTTCTGGAACCTGCCACTCATCGAGCAGCGCCATTGTCGATCGCATTGCCTTCAACTGTTCCGTACAGGTATTGCAACTTGCCAGATGATTGCTCTCATCCGCGGTCAGCTCGCCAAAGCCAGCCGCTACATCGGGCATCCTCTCGCGGATCTCATCGCATTTCATGACCGCTTCCCCTTAACTCTTCTTCGCCAGTGTCGCTTCAAAAAATCAGTTCTGCTAAATGAATTCTTTTAACTGTTCCCGCAATGTTTCATAAGCGCGGAAGAGCAGCGACTTTGTTGCGGACTCGCTTTTCTTCAGCACCTCGGCGATCTGCTTATAGTCCATTTGCTGGTACTTATGCATGATCACCGCCATCTTCTGCTGCTCCGGCAACGCCTCAACCTTCTGCCGGATCGCCAGCATTCTCTCCCGCAGCACGATCGACTGCTCCGCGTTCGAGCGACCGATCCGGAACCTGCAGGCCGGTGCTCGAATCGTCGTCCGGTTCGTCGATACTGACCTGAACCTCAGGTCGTTCGTGTCGCGTATCGCGTGCATGATTGACCGCAAGGTTTGTGGCGATGCGATACAACCAGGTTGTGAATTTTGCGCTGGCTTCGTAGCTTTCCCGAGAACGATATACGCGCAGGAAAACTTCTTGCGCGAGGTCCTCGGCAGCCGCGGAATTGTGCGCCATGCGGTACATGAAGCTCAGCATCGGCCGGCGATATTTCTGCACCAGGTAGTCGAACGCCGCCTGGTCGCCAGCCTTTACTCGCAACATGACCTCAGCGTCAGACTCAGGCTCGGCCCCTGCCAGAACAGGTGAAAATCCGGACGACGGTTGCGGCGTCGGCCCAGCCATCAGCATGCTCCGATCTATCGCAGCAGTGCTCACATCTGTCTGAACCCCATTGTTGCTTGAAAGTTGCGAATTTCTGACGTTGTCACGCTCGTCGGAAGCTGCTTGTTCTGAAGGAGATAAGGACGGTTTAACCGAGTTGGATTTAAAGGTCATGAAAAGGGCAGAAGCGGCGCGGAAATCCCTCTGAATCAAAGGGATACATCCCGAGCCGCCTGTAAGGCTATCACGTCACACCGGCTCGATAAAACCCCGCAGTTTGGAAACTAACGAGCGGCGGTTAGGAGCTGAGCAAATGCATCGGATCATGAGCGCTCCGAGATGGGGCCAGTAGGACCGGACGAGGATACCAAACGATAGCTTCTCCACCAATCGAGCGCTCAAGCGCAGCCGCCAGAGCCAACAACGGCTCGGGCGGCAACAAAAGATGCGTTGAATTCACCGTCCCGCTGCGGATTATCACCCACCGACGATGTGTATAATGATGAACTTACCGCAGCAAGAAACGAAAAAAAGCAGGGCGCTTAACTCAGCGGTAGAGTGCCATCCTCACACGGTGGAAGTCATAGGTTCGAATCCTATAGCGCCCACCATCCCACCTCAGGTTTTGCCCGTTAAGCAATCACGGTGAGTAGAGGGCACAGTCCCTCGACGCCCTGAACGCGCAACGCGGAATTGCGCAATCCGAGCCACGAATGCAAACGATTCGAGCGACCATAGTCCGTCATCAGGCCTCCCTCTATAATTAGCTCGCAAATGGCTCTCGCCCCCGGCTCAAAGCTTGGCCCTTACGAAATCGTCGCCGCCCTCGGCGCGGGAGGTATGGGAGAGGTCTACCGCGCGCGCGATCCCCGCCTGGGACGCGAAGTGGCGATCAAGATTTTGCCAGCCGGCTCTGCGGACGATTCCGAGCGCCTGCGCCGCTTCGAGCAGGAGGCGCGAGCCACGGCTGCGCTCAACCATCCGAATATTCTCGCCGTGTTCGACATCGGCAGCCAGGACAATTCCCCGTACATCGTCTCTGAACTGCTCGAAGGCGAAACCCTGCGGGCGCGCCTGATCAGCGGACCGCTGCCCGTGCGCAAAGGCAGTCGACTATGCGCTGCAGATCGTTCGCGGACTTGCTGCCGCCCACGATCACGGTATTTTCCATCGCGATCTCAAGCCGGAGAACATTTTCATCACTCGCGACGGCCACGTGAAGATTCTCGACTTCGGCCTGGCCAAGCTGACCATGCCTGAACCGGTCGCGCCCGGCTCGTCGGCGCGAGGCGACGCTCGATTCCGTAACCGGCCGCGGCGTGCTGCTGGGAACGCTCGGCTACATGTCTCCCGAGCAATGCCGCGGAGCCAGCCATTGACGCGCGCTCTGACCTGTTCAGTTTCGGCGCGGTGCTCTATGAAATGATCAGCGGCAGGCGCGCCTTTCGCGGCGACACCACGGCCGATACCATCAGCTCGATTCTGAAAGAAGAGCCTCCGGATCTCTCCGCCACGGGCCGTGATGTGCCGCCGATGCTGGAGCGCATCGTTCACCATTGCCTCGAAAAAGATCCTGGCGGCTCGCTTTCAGTCCGCACGTGACATTGCCTTTGCGCTGGAATCCTTGTCTATCCACTGCGGCGATCGACCGCAGCCGATGCTCGCCGGCCTGCCGCGCCAAAATCCAGAAAATCCTGGCTCGTTCCCGCGCTGCTGGGAGTCATCGCCGTCCTCGTTGCGCCGTGGCACTGCTTTTCGTTCGCGCTGAACGCCCCTCCGTGCGAGCCGCCGAGCTATCGTCAGCTCACGTTTGGGCGCGAGTTCATCTCTTCTGCCCGCTTCGCACCCGACCAGCGAACTATCATCTACAGCTCGGCGCACATCGGGATGCAGACCGAACTTTTCTCACTCGGCGCCCGACAGTCACGCCCCTGTAAGCCTCGGTCTGAAAGATGCTGATCTCGAATCCATCTCTTCCACCGGAGAGATGCTCCTAATCCAGAATCGACGAGACCTTGTTAGAAATGTCAAAGTCGGCTTGCTGGCGAGAGCCCCGCTAAGTGGCGCAGCTCCCCGTCCTATGATGAGCGATGTCGTGGACGCCGATTGGGGCCCCGACAACCAGATTGCCGTCGCCCACTACGTGGACGGACACTTTCGCATTGAGTACCCCATCGGCCACGTTCTGTATGAGCCCACCACCGGCTGGTTAACCAACGTGCGCGTCTCGCCCAAGGGAGGCTGGGTGGCATTCGCCGAGCATCCCACCTTAGGAGACAGCGCAGGCAATGTGGTGATGGTAGACTCTTCCGGCCGTAAGCGGACTCTGTCCCCACGGCAGTCGGCCATCGTAAAGGTTAATTGGGCTCCCTCCGGCAAGGAAGTATGGTTCACCAGCGCGGAAGAAAGCACTAAGTTTCAGCTCTGGGCCGCCGATCTTTCGGGCCATACCCGCGTGGTCGACCGAATTCCGGCTACCCCAACCCTCTACGATATTGCCCGCGATGGGCGCGTTCTTCTCGGGCAAAATATCTTTCGAATCCTCGCCTACGTGCGGAGGATTGGTCAGGATCGAGAACAAGATGTGACCATTCAAAATTGGAGTGACGCTTCGGCCATTTCACCCGACGGCCGACAAGTGCTGTTGAATGAAGAGGGGGCTAATAGCGGACGCTGATTACGACGTTTACGTCCGTGCAAGCGATGGCGCAGCGCCCGAACGCATTGGCGAAGGCGTGGGCTACGATTTCTCACCGGACATGAAGTGGGTTCTGTCGTCCCTTATTTTGCACATTCCCCGTCAGCTTTTCCTGATTCCCCTTGGCCCGGGAGAGACGAAGCAGATCACGCATGATTCCATCGACCGGAGTTACGCTCGTTTTCTCCCGGATGGCAAGAATGTTGTATTTAGCGGCACGGAACCGGGTCACAAATCGCGCATCTACGTGCAAGCCATCGATTCGGGAACTGCACGCCCGATTTCTCCCGAGGGAGTGAGTGGATTCGTCCCCACTGCGGACGGTAAGTTCGTGTTTGGCTTCTCCGATTCCGTAGCGCTGTATCCCGTGGATGGTCAGGGAGCGCCCCGCCTCGGTTCCCGGCATCCATCCCGACGAGGCAATCTTTTCTGTGTCGCCTGACGGGCGCTCGGCGCTGGTTGGGGTGCTCGGTAGCTATTCGGCGGATGTGATGCGCGTGGATCTGGCCACTGGCCGCCGCGAGTTGTTCAAGAAAATCGGGCCATCCGACCCCGCGGGGGTTGCATTGCTCGATGCGGCGTTCACTCCCGACGGCAAATCCTATGCCTATTCCTGCTTCAACGCTCTGAGCCAACTGTATTTGGTGGAGGGATTGCGCTAACAGCGAGTTGTCCAATTCATCTCTCAACCTAAATATCGCCAAGTCTAGGCTCTCTCGAATCCTGGCTGAAGGCTGAACGCTTATCGCAATGTAGCCAATGTCACAATTCGGATATAGCGCCAGATATCTTCCAGCAATGCCCTAGTCGGACATCCGGCATCCCTTCGAGCGTAAAATCACTCAATGCAGCGCTCCGGAACCGCCAATCTACCCTTGCACGGCGGAAATGTGCCCAAGTGGCTGGCCGACCGCATGACGCTGCTGGGAACGGCGATCGCCGAGAACGTTATTCGGGACTATGGGACTTCGGCGCTTCTTTCCCGTCTCGCGGATCCATTTTGGTTTCAGGCTCTGGGAGCCGTGATGGGCATGGACTGGCACTCGTCCGGCATCACTACTTCGGTTCTCGGCGCGCTGAAGAGAGGATTGAACCCTCGCAGCCGCGATCTGGGGATTTACATTTGCGGCGGACGAGGCCGACATTCCCGGCGCACCCCCGATGAACTGCGGGAATACGCGGATAGAATGGGGCTCGATGGAGAAAAGCTGGTACGTGCAAGTCGGCTCGCTGCTCGCGTTGATAACAATGCTATCGCCGATGGATTTCAGCTCTACCTTCACGGCTTCGTTTTAACGGCAACCGGCGAATGGACCATCGTCCAGCAGGGAATGAACGAGCGGAGTGCGCTGGCTCGGAGATATCACTGGCACTCGGCTACAGTGAAAGATTTCACCGTCGAGCCGCACTCGGCGATCGTCGGAGATCCTCAGGGAGAGATCATGAATCTCGTTGCCGCTCCAGCGACCCCTGCGCAGACAGCCATGCTCGAGATCGTTAGCCGACCGCCTGACAAAGTTCTGCATGACTTCCGGAACCTGACCATGCCTCGGCGTCACGACGTTCGAGCCGATGATTTGGATCTAACTCGCTTGGGCGCGGTGCTTGGCGTCGCATACGAGCGCGACCTCCGCGACTTCGCGTCGTTGCTCCTGGTCGAAAAGCTCGGGCCTCGCACTTTGCAATCCCTGGCGCTGGTTGCCGAAGTGATCCACGGAACGCCGACTCGCTTTCGCGATCCAGCGCGCTTCTCATTTGCTCACGGAGGCAAAGACGGGCATCCGTTCTCGGTGCCGCTAAAAACGTTCGATCAGACTATCCATGTCATTCGGTCATCGCTCGAGGCGGCCAAGGTCGGCGACACAGAAAGAATTGACGGACTACGCAGGCTTGATCGTTTTGTCCGCGCCGTCGAGAATTCTGGTGCTCCGCGAGCTGAATTCGACAAAGTCATCGAGAGGGAAAAAGCAATCTCTGAGTCTTTGGGCGGAATGCAGGTCGGCTCCCGATCTGCTCGCCGCCCGGCACGCTCCAAACAACTTCATCTTTTCGAGCCTCTCTGACTCTGTCGGGTTCGGATCAAGTCTGGTCACGATCGGACGACAGAATTCCCGCAACCGTGTTCCGCCCGCCAGCAACCAAAACTCAGAGCTACGGCACAACAGGAGCCAATTTTGAAAAATGATCCAAAAGATCCACCAAAGCGCGGTGATGACGAAACCAGTTCTGAGCCGGTGGAGTGGCAGGGGACCGGCGGCAGAAGTGAAGACAGTCCGCGAGAGAGCCGCAACTTGGAAACAGATGCGCAGCAGCCTGCGGAGAAGCCGCTCTGACAATGCGATCGCCGACTAAACAACTCGAGTTGGTGCCCGAGCCGAAGTCAGACGCGCGAACCGCCAGTCGGACAGCTCTGGATGAGCCTGTGCCTGTGCCGATGGTGCTGCCCGAACTCCAGCGTTCGGCAAAGGCATGTAGGGCCTGTGATCTGTGGAAGAATGCGACTCAAACTGTTTTCGGCGAAGGTCCATCGAAAGCTCGTGTGATGTTTGTAGGAGAGCAGCCCGGCGATCAGGAAGACAGGATGGGTCACCCTTTCGTCGGACCCGCAGGTCGGCTGCTCGACGAAGCTCTGGTTGAGGCGGGCATCGATCGGAACGAAGTGTTTGTCACTAACGTCGTGAAGCATTTCAAGTGGGAGGCCGCACAACGCGGTAAGCGACGCATTCACAAGAAGCCGCGGCAGTCAGAAATTGAGGCATGCCGTCCATGGCTTGATGCGGAACTGGCAACCGTACGTCCACAAGTCGTCGTTTGTCTGGGAGCTACCGCCGCACAAGCGTTGCTGGGAAAACAGTTTCGGGTTACCCGCGACCGAGGCACGGTTATAGAGTCAAAACTAGCTCCGCGTGTTATGGCGACCGCTCATCCCTCGTCCATACTGCGTGCTCCCGACAGCGAACAGCGAGAACAGCAACGCCAGGAATTCGTTCGAGACTTGAAGAAGGTCGCAGCGTTACTCCTCAAGAAGACCGCCTGACCGGGCGTTCTTCACCTGATTAGTCACACGTATTGGATCTGATTCATTCCTGCTTGTTCAATTTGCATCCATTTTGGCGCGAACTGAGTCGAGTTTCACGGTGCGCTCTACGGTCGCTGCTGGGGATGAAAGTACGCAACCCGATGCGGTAATTGCTCCTCTAAAAGGCAGGGAGAATAATCATGGCAGTGAAAAAGAAGGCATCTCGCCGAAAGTATGGAAAGGCTGCTGGAAAAACTGTCGCAAGTGCGATGCGCCGAAAGAAAAAAGGCTCGCTTCGTTCCGGGCGTGGAGGAAAAGGTGGAAAGGTGAAGAGCCGGAAGCAGGCGATTGCCATCGGGCTGTCGGAAGCGCGAAAGAAAGGCGCAAAAGTGCCGAAGAAAAAATCGTCTTAACAAGACTTGGCTAACGCGAGCTCGCTCTCCGCTTCATCGCGGCTGGGTAGATACTGCGAGTAATCTACCCAAACCTTATGGCACGTGATCCAGCAGTCATCGTGGTTGGCGGTGGGATGTCGGGACTCGCCGCTGCCTGCGAGCTAGGGCGCGCAGGCGTGTCCGTCACGATCTTCGAAGCGCGCGACCGGGTTGGAGGCCGCGTTTTCACCCTGCATGATCCCGCTTGCAAGTCTCCCATCGAACTCGGTGCCGAGTTCATTCATGGCAAACCTCGCCAGATCTGGGATGCTTTACAAAAAGCGAAAGTAAAGATCATCGAAGTTGAAGGCGATAGCTGGTGTGCTGCCGAAGGCAAACTCTCGAAGTGTGATCTTTTCTCCGATGCCGACGCAATCCTCGAAAAGATGGATGATTCGAATCCTGATCAGTCGTTCCTGGATTTTCTGAACAAACTCGGTGATGCGAAGACAGAGAAGCAACTTCGGGCGGAACAGAGAGCAACAAGCTACGTAAGCGGCTTCAACGCGGCTGATCCCGGCCTCGTCGGGGTGCACTGGTTGGTGAAAGGAATGCGCGCGGAAGAAGAGATTGGCGGTCATCAAAGCTTCCGCGCGGAAAACGGATATTCCGACCTGCTCACAAATTTTCTCGGACAACTCAATCAACTCACAATTCCAACCCATTTAGGGTGCGTGGTCGAAAGCATCGCATGGAAGAGCGGAGGCGCTGAACTGACGGTGCGCGATCGGAATGGCTTGTCGACGTATCAAGCTGCGCGCGTGCTGGTGACATTGCCGGTGTCTTTGCTGCAAGCTTCACGAGGGCAAGCTAGCGCGATCCGGTTCACCCCGTCGTTGCCGCAAGAAATGACAGACGCTCTCGACAAGCTTGAGATGGGAAAGGTCATTCGCGTTGTTCTGCGCTTTCGCGAACGTTTCTGGGATGCGATCAAGCCTCGAAGAGGAAATTCCGCCAGCCTTTCAGATATGGGATTTCTCTTCTCTCAAAACGATTGGTTCCCGACTTGGTGGACCACTATGCCGCGTAAAGAGCCGATCATTACAGGATGGGCGCCGTTCCGATGTGCAGAAAAGCTCTCAGGCAAGAGTCATTCGTTTGTGATCGAGCAAAGCTTGCGAGCGCTAGGTGAAGTTCTGGGGACCAGTTTTGAGGAGATGCAGGCATTGCTGGAGGAAGGCTATTTCCACGACTGGCAGGCCGATCCATTTTCTCGCGGTGCTTACAGCTATGGAAAAGTTGGCGCAAACGAGGCGCAGCAAGCTCTGATCCGGCCGATCGAAAACACACTCTTCTTCGCCGGAGAGGCCACCGATATTTCCGGACACAATGGAACCGTACACGGAGCGATCGCCAGCGGCTGCCGGGCGGCGACCCAAATCCTGCAAGCCCTGGAATAAACCGCACCGCCCAGCTGCAATCTGCGCGCGACTCTCTACGGGATCGGCCGAACTGATCTTAGGTACGCCACCACCGCCTTGGCATCCGACTCGTTCATGCGAAAGGGCATCATCGGAAAACGCAACGGCTGCCCATTCGTCCAGATCCCCGTCGTGAGTAGCTTGACCATGTCTGCGTCACCGGCGGGAGGCGTGCCCCCGATCCGTGGCGCAGTAAGTGGCCAGTTAGCACTGGCAGTGGCGGGCCTCCAACTCACGGCCGCCCCGCCTAGCAAGCGGCTCTGATCGAGCGTTCCGTCGGCGTTGCGGGGGGTGTGGCATTGTTCGCACATTGCCACACTTTTGACGATGTACTTTCCGCGCTCAACGTCTCCGGCAGCACGTTCGGGCCCCTTCTTCGCGGTGGGATCGCGCGATGACTGGCCGGCTACGGATGCGGCCAGAACTGCAGCGCAGATCCACAGGAAAACGATTCTTCTAAATTTTGACTGGCGTTCCATACAGCAAAGTTAGGATGTGAAGGCGCCGCGGGGAATCCGGCGTATCGTGTACGCTCGGTAGCGGCGAATTGTCCATGAATTACAATGATGAGGTTTATCACCGCTTCGGGCATGTCCTCAACCGGTAAAGCCAACGCTACTCTCGCTTCCGCAATCATCTTTCTTCTGATGAGTACTTGTGCTGCTTATTTTGCCTTTGCCCGGCTTCGAACCAGTCAGGAGTGGGTGCAACATACACGCGACGTCCAGCTCGCTCTTCACCAATTTTCGACAACAGTGACACGTGCCGGAAGGCTCCGTGCTCAGTATGTCGACACGGGTGATCCATCGTTTTTGCAGAGGCAGCAGGCCGCTGTCGGCGAAGTTCGAACTTCGTTGGCTGGGCTCCAGCGACTGGTTGCTGACAACGTTTCTCAAGTCGACAGTTGGAAGACACTCACCGCGCTGACTGATCAGCGGATCGCGTTGATGAATCAGGCTATCGAACTGAAACGGTCCGGGAAGTCTTCACTGCAGAATCAGGCTTCCATCGTCCGCGAGATTACCGCCGCCTCTGACGCCACGGATCAGACTCTGCAAAGTATGTACGAAGACGAACAGCGCCTCCTTGAAGAACGACAGCAGCGTGAACGCAGCTCTTTCACGGTTATTTCTGCAGTACTCGCGACCAGTCTTTTCTTCGCCCTTGTTTTGTTTCTGGTTCATCACCAGTTGCTTACGGATCAAGTGCGTGAGCGGGTTCGAGCGGAGGTCAGCCAACGCGCCCTCAGCGCGCGACTTCTCACACTTCAGGATGAGGAGCGGCGCAAATTTGCGCGAGAACTTCACGATTCTGTGGGCCAGCATCTTGCAGCTATGAAAATGGCCATCTCGCTGCTTGAAACGAAGTTGCCCGGCGACAGCCTGCTGAAAGATTGTCTGATGCTACTGGATGATTCCATCTCGGAAACCCGAACGATTTCCCACCTCCTCCATCCTCCACTACTCGACGAAGCTGGACTAAACTCAGCGGCGCGATGGTTTGTCGAAGGATTTGCGAAGCGGAGTGGAATCGAAGTAAATCTGAATATTGAAGATGGTACTCCCCGTTTTTCAGAATCAACTGAACTGGTATTATTCCGGGTGTTACAGGAGAGTTTGACCAATGTTCATCGGCACTCGGGAACAAAACGAGCGGACGTCAGCCTGAAGACTTTGGAAAACAGTGTGATATTGAAGGTCAAAGATTACGGCCGCGGACTGCCTGCTTCTGTGTTGCAGAATCTTCGGGAGGATGGAACCGGAGGAGGAGTCGGCCTGGCTGGCATGACGGAGCGGATTCGCGAAATCGGGGGCCGGTTGGAGATCAACTCCAATTCGGGTGGGAGTGAAGTGGTGGCCTGGGTGCCGATCCGGCTCAGGACTGAGAGCGCTGAAATCCATTCGCCGGAAGAAGTAAGAAGCTGAAACACAGACGCTAAGAGATGAAGCCATAGCTGAGAGGACGCTGAGATAGGACCTTTTGAGACCACGATGATACGCAAATTCATTTTGATCTTATTTTGCCTGGTTTTGTTCACTGCCGCAGGTTGCTCGAAGCATGGCTCGACTCAGCTTATCGTTGACATCCCAAAGGGATTCAACGGTAATTTCCTCCTCGAAATGGGCGCTCGGGACGGTGCTCCGCTATCTAGAGAGGGTGACGCATATGTCGTCGAAGTTCCGCTCACCGGGAAGGTGGTGACTTCAACTTTCCTCCAACACCCGAAGGTCACGTTCAGGAACGCAACTGATGGAAGTGTTTGGGGATTTTCTGAGTCGCCGTTCACGACAGGAGACGGAATCTCCGTCGGCGGGAAGATTGAGTTCTTTGTGGGGACCCGCAAAGAGTATGAGGCTGAGGAAAGTAAGAAGAATCACTCGGGCGCAAATGAGCCGGAACTCCAGTACATGACTGCCGGCGCCTGAGCTTCGGCGAAGCGGA
Source organism: uncultured Acidobacteriota bacterium (assembly GCA_963712365.1). GTDB lineage: Bacteria > Acidobacteriota > Terriglobia > Terriglobales > Acidobacteriaceae > Sulfotelmatobacter. The sequence goes on along the minus strand of CAVQHO010000010.1, from coordinate 373,699 downwards.
TCCCTGTTTAGGATGCCGACATGAAAACAATGGCTGAGCGGGCGTTTGCCAAGCTCAGCCATTTGTCTTAGCGCACAGTCTTCTTTTCGACGTCACGCAAACGGGCAGCCTTACCTCGCAGCCCGCGCAGATAAAATAATCGGGCGCGCCGAACTTTCGACGAGCGCACCAGGTCAACCTTGTCGATGACCTTGGAGTGAACCGGGAAGATACGTTCCACGCCCTGGCCGAAGCTGATCTTGCGTACGGTGAAGCTGGCCTGCGGTCCGTTGTCGCGCTTGATGACCACGCCTTCAAACGCCTGGACGCGCTCCTTATCGCCTTCCTTGATCTTTACGTGAACACGCACGGTGTCACCCGGGCGGAAAGCGGGAAGATCGGCGCGCTGTGTCTTTGCCAGCAGTTTCTCGATGATTAGATTTGACATTTCCTTACCCTTCTAAACTTCAATTTTCTTCACTTTAGAATTCTGTCTATGTGCCAGTGTGAATTCGAACTCAACGTTGAGCCGCATTCCTTAGCCTTGACGTCTGGATGCCGGGCCTTCGATCCGGCCCTTCAGTTGGCTCAATATCTTGTTGTCTTCCTTGTTCAGTTCCACGCCTTCCAGCAAGTCAGGGCGATTTCTCAGCGTCTTCTTCAAAGCCTGCTCCCGGCGCCAGCCCCGGATTTCCTGATGGTTCCCATTGATCAGCACCTCGGGAACCGCCATCCCGCGAAACTCGGCCGGACGTGTGTAGTGCGGATAATCCAGCAACCCTCCCGAACCGCACGTCGAATCCGCACCGCTCGGCATCTGCGGCTTCTCCTGCGACGTAAACGATTCTTGCCGCGTTGACGCCTGATTCCCAACCGCTCCAGGTAAGAGACGTGTAATCGCTTCAATGATCACCGCCGCTCCCAATTCGCCGCCGCTCAGCACGTAATCTCCAATCGAAAGTTCACGGTCCGCGAGGTGATCAGAAACGCGCTCATCGACACCTTCATAGCGGCCGCAAATCAGAACCACACGCTCCAATTCCGCGAGGCCGCCAGCGATCTTCTGGGTGAATCGTTCGCCTTGCGCTGAAAGCAAAATCACAGACTGCTTCGCCGTCCCGGCGATGCGGTCCTCGCGTGACGCCAACCGTAACGATTCCAGACATTCAAAGAGCGGTTCCGGTTTCAGGACCATGCCTTCGCCGCCGCCGAAAGGGCGGTCATCGACACTGCGGTGCTTGTCGTGCGTAAACTTCCGCAGGTCGTGAACTTCGATCGCCGCCAACCCCATCTCACAGGCCCGGCGAGTGATACCGTGGTCGAGAGGCCCGCGAAAGAAGTCCGGAAAAATCGTGACGATGTCGGCCTTCATTGGCGGAACTCAAAATCAATCTTTAACACAGAGAGCACGGATCACAGAGAAAGTTAGTTTCTATCCTTCGTCCCCGCCTGCTCTCTCTTTTCTTCCGCCGTCATCGGCGCATTGATCTGCAACATACCTTCCGGAAGTTTCATGCGCACTGTTCTCTGCACGACGTCAACTGCTTCCAGATATGCTTCCGCGAACGGCACATCCCACCTTTGGCTGCCCGACGCCACAATCAGTAATGGAGCCTCACCGGCGCCGAACTGTACATCCTCGACCTGTCCCACTTCCGCGCCGTGATCGAACACTGTGCAGCCAACCAGATCACTGACGTAATTCCAACCTTGCTCCAGTGGAGCTCGATCTTCGATTGGAACTTGTAGTTCCGATCCGATCAGCTCTTCCGCGTCGGACATCGAATCGACGCCCAGGAACTTCAGGACCAGCAGCGCTTTGTGGGGCCAGAGCCCTTCAACTTCCAGGTCTCTCCGAGTGCCGGTCTTGCTCAATCCCGACAGTTTCATTCCCTCCGTGAAACGATCAGGAACGTCGCTATGAACTTCCACCGCGACTTCTCCGTGTCGCCCCTGAGTCTTAACCACTCGGGCCAGCGTGATGAATCCGCCGTTTGGGTCAGAACTCACGCAGCTACTCGAGGATTTCGAGCGTGTACCGTTTGCGCGCGCGGTGCCCTGCGGCGCTCAGCAAAGCACGAAGGGCTCGGGCCGTCCGCCCTTGTCGCCCGATCACCTTGCCTACATCGCTCTCGGCGACCTCGAGCTCGATCACGCCGTCATCGAACTTTTCCACGAAAACTTCATCGGGAGCGTCGACCAACGACTTCGCAATCAACTCGACCAGGACGCAGATATCTCCAGAAGACTCAGTCATAGATTCTCGCTGTGGAAACGGAAGGCTATCCCTGAAAAAGCCGAAATCACACGGCTAATGAAATCCTAAGCGGCAGAGCCAGCGGTCGTCGGGGCCGGAGCCTTGGTGAACAGCTTGTTCACGCGCTCTGACATCTGCGCGCCCTTCGACACCCAGTACTCCACGCGATCTCGCTTCATTTCGATGCTGGCGGGATTGGTGCGGGGATTATAGGTTCCCACCACTTCCACCGGCCGCCCATTGCGCGCGCGTGCCTTCTCGATCACCACAATGCGATAGTGAGGTTGTTTACGCGCACCTCTGCGCGACAGACGAATCATTAACACGAGACGTATATCCTTATTCCGGAAGAGTCCGGCGAGGTCAAGACAAACTCTTATTATGCCGAAGGTTAGCGGCAAAGGCAAGGGGCGCCTCTGGCTGGGCCGCAGTGCAAATGCGATTGTTACAAAGGACGGACAGTTCACAAAGGAGGGCAAGAGGATCAATGCCTTTGCGCGACCGCGTGTCCATCGTCGTTCAAGCTCTAGCCGATGTCCCTGCTAGACTCAATCGTTTGGAGGTTCCACGGTGCAGGCTGTCTATATTCTCTCGGCGGTCCGTACGCCGATTGGCAAATTCGGCGGGTCTCTCTCTTCTCTGACCGCTGCGGATATGGGCACCATCGCGGCGAAAGCGGCGATCGAGCGCGCAGCGGTCCGTCCAGAACAAATTGAAGAAACTATTTTCGGTAATGCCCGGCAGGCCGGGGGAGGCCCAAACCCGGCGCGTCAAATCTCGGTTCGCGCTGGAGTTCCCCAGGAAGTGCCGGCATTCACCGTTAACAAGGCCTGCGCGTCCGGATTGAAGTCGATCGCGCTGGCCTACCAGGCGATCCTTCTCGGCGATTCGACTTGCATTCTGGCCGGAGGTACCGAGTCCATGTCGCGCCTTCCCTACTACCTTGACGGAGCGCGCTGGGGATACCGCCTCGGCAATCAGGAACTCGTCGATGGCATGTACCGCGATGGATTCTTCTGTCCCTTGGCAAAAATGGTCATGGGCGAAACCGCTGAAGTTCTCGCGGATGAATATAAGATCACGCGCGAGGAACAAGATGAGTATGCACTGATGTCGCAGACCCGCGCCGCGCGCGCCATTTCTGCCGGACGATTCGATGCCGAAATCGTAGCGGTCACGATTGAAGGCAAGAAGGGAAGTACGGTCTTCGCGCGTGATGAGCATCCGTTCGCCGATGCCAGCCTCGAAAAGCTGGCGAAGCTGCCGCCCGTATTCTCGAAAACCGGAACCGTCTCTGCAGGAAATTCTTCCGGCATAACCGACGGCGCCGCCGCAATGGTTGTGGCCAGCGAACATTTTGTGAAGCAGAACAATCTCAAGCCGCTGGCACGAATTGTTGCCGTCACGTCAGCAGGGGTCGATCCGCGAACCATGGGAATTGGTCCGGTGCCCGCGCTTGAAAAGTTGCAGACCAAATACAATCTGCGGTTGCACGAATTCGGGTTGATTGAACTGAATGAAGCATTCGCCGCGCAGGTGCTCGCTTGTGATCGAGCCCTGAATTTCAATCGTGATCGGCTGAACGTAAACGGCGGCGCCATCGCTCTCGGTCATCCCATCGGATGCACCGGCACGCGTATAACCGTCACACTGCTGCACGAAATGTTGAAGCGGAACACGAGACGCGGGGTAGCTACCTTATGTGTGAGCGGCGGCATGGGAATGGCCCTGGCGTTGGAGAGCGTTTCGTAGTCAGCCGTTGGACCGCTTCTTTCGACTCTCCAACTGCGGCAACTCGCCTCTCGGACCTTTGTGCTTCATTGCGCCGCCGAATTCGCGCCACTATACTCCTTCTTAATCGCGTTGTTTTCGTGATGGAGCCCGGATGGCCATATCCGCAGTGATCGTCGACGACGAGCAGTTAGCTCGCGACGAACTAGCCTTTCTCCTGAAAAATGCTGATGACGTCAACGTCGTCGCCCAGGGCAAGAACGGACTCGAAGCCATCAACCTGATCAAGGAACATAATCCGGACCTCGTTTTTCTCGACGTTCAGATGCCCGGCCTCGATGGTTTTGGCGTGATCAAGAGACTGCTCGATAAGAAGATCCCGCTCCCAAAGATTGTCTTTGCGACAGCCTTCGATCAGTACGCCGTGAAAGCCTTTGAGGTGAACGCGGTCGACTACCTGCTGAAGCCCTTTGACAAAAAGCGAGTCGCTCAGGCCATACAGAAAGCGCGGGCGCAGCAGGATGCCGGCGGCGCGCCTTCAGAAAAATTTGAAACTCTGGTCCGCATGCTGGAGTCCCAGAAGCAGCCGGTGCCGAAGGTCCTACTGAAGGCAGTGGGGCGTATGTTTCTCGTCGACCAGAAAGATATCTGCTACGCGTGGATCGAAGACGGCGTGATTTCGGTTGTGACGGCGGGTGTTCCCGGGATGGAAGGTCAATCCAACTGTCGTACTCTGGAGGAACTGCTTGATACCTTGGATCCGAAATTATTCTGGCGGGCTCACCGATCTTATTTGGTGAATATCAATCGTATCCGTGAGGTCGTTCCCTGGTTCAAGAGTTCCTACCAATTGAGGATGGACGATAAAAAGCAAACCGAGATTCCCGTCAGCCGGGCTCAAACCAAGCGCTTGCGGGAACTGTTCGGCCTCTGATTGTTTGCATTTGCAGGCGTCACTCTTGGGCTCGACTGCATCCGTAGTTGATTCCGCGTTACGCATTCTCAGCGCTCTGCTCACCTCTTCCGCGCGATCAACGGCTGAAATCAGATCAGCGATCAACGTTCCGCTGTACATTGGACCCAGTACGTGCATAGTTCAAGCGCAGCACTATCGAAAACAGCTCCGGAGGGTGCTGTGAGAGCAGCCACCCTCCGGCTATTGGGGGAAGTTACCTTGCCAAAGCTTCCAATCCCGCACGGTTCCTGATTACTAGAGACGCACCGTCCAGCCGGATCAGTTGCTTTCTTCTCAGAATACTCAACAGACGAGTCACCGTTTCGCGAGAAGCTCCGATACGCTGTGCCATCTCTTCATGAGTCATCGAGGAATGGATTCGCGGCTGGGCTTCTTCTATCTCCATCGGTGATTGTGATAGCAATAATCGTGCCAACTTGCCCGATGACGAACGGGTAAGTACTAAATCATGGATGTCCCGGTGTGCCGATCTGAAATCGCGGCTAAGGCACTGCGCGGCGTGAATCCCAAACTCACTGTGTGAGTCCATCAGTTCCAGAAAATTGTTTCGATCGATGAAATTGAGCTGGCAGGGAGTCGCGGTTTCAGCGGTCGTTTCATATCCCATGCCCGAAATTACGGCGCTCATGCCGAGAGCTTGGCCGGGAAACGCCGTCTTTAGGATCAGGATTTTTCCTTCCCGTGAGGTCGTCGACAGATTGACCTTGCCGGAACAGATAGCGAATATACCGCGGGGGGCTTGGCCCTCGACGAATAGAATGGCACCGGCAGGAAGCGTGCTTTTGTGACTTACCTTGTCCACCGCTTCCAGGACGCTGCGCGAGAATCCGCAGAAATAGCCTTCATTTGTGTATGTACACTCTGTGCAGTTCTCCACAATGTCTAGATCGTAAGGGGTCTTCATATTCTCCTCCGGAGTGCTATGCCGCCTTCTTGAAATCGCCGGTTCCGTCCCTTGGCCGGAACCCATGCGTTTGATATGAGCGGAGCTCGCGAGTAGCGCGCGTGCCTGAGACCGGCTGCTGGCATCTCCAGTCTGCATCGCCGAAATGAGCTCCCAAGCAGCGCTCGGTTCCTGGCTCTGCTCCCACTCGATGTGGCAGGCGAACAGGTACAGAGGATCGATGGCTCGGGGGCTGGGGGAAGTGCTCGGCTGAGGAACGTAATTCGCAAGGGGCCTTATATCCACCATCGGGATCAGATCACCGACCGGTGATGGGCGCTCTTCGATGACGTGTCCAAAATGATCCGACGCCGGCCTGTAATGTCGAGGTCTCGGTAGCAAAAGGCCAGCTTCTGACGGCCTTTCCGAGACAAGAGGATTGACCATTGATTGCTTTTGTACTGATAACACTGCTCTTTACTCCACTCGAAAACAGTCTTTGCAGAATGACGTTAGTACTGGGACCGCCACCCAGGCTGGGACGCGAGGTATACGTGACCAGAGTGAGAACTTTGGAGCTATGCAAGTAGCGTGCCGAAACAGGAAATTTCGACCCGCGTTGGGAACTTCGCTGTTTGAAACGAGTTCCGAAAGTGAAATCCAGAAAAGCCTGTGATTGAAAGTGCCGACACATCGGCAATCGCCGATTAGCCGTCATCGCGGGTCGCCTTTGGTTATTAGTGGGTGGCGAAGTCAGTTAGAAGGTCTGAAGTAATCTTTGCGGGTTATTTTCAAACGTTGCATCTTCGATTGCAGCGTTGTTCTCTTTAACCCCAGTCGACGGGCGGCGCCGTTGGGACCGGACTGTACGCCTCCCGTATCCCGCAATGTTCGGACGATATGCTGGCGTTCCGCACTATCGAGGGTGCTATCGCTTTCCGATCCTCCGGCGCTTTCCGGTATTCGTAAATCGTCGAGTGGAACTTGCAACACCCGGCGGTCACTCAGGATGACCGCGCGCTCCATAAGATTTTCCAGCTCGCGGACATTTCCCGGCCACGACCAGCTGGACAACGTCTCCATGGTTTCTTTCGGGATGCTCTCAACACTCCGATTCATACGCAAAGAGAACTTGCGCACGAAATGGCGGATAAGGATGGGTATATCTTCGCGCCGCTCGCGCAAAGGTGGGAGCCGAATTGGAAAAACGCTAAGCCTGTAAAAGAGGTCGCTGCGGAATTGTTGGTTTGCTATGCTCTTGACAAGGTCTCGATTCGTCGCGGCTACGAGTCTCAGGTTGACTTGAATAGTGCGATTGCTTCCCAAGCGTTCAAACTCTTGATCCTGCAGCACTCGCAGAAGCTTCGGCTGCAATTCCAGGGGAATCTCTCCCACTTCATCGAGGAACAAAGTACCCCCATCAGCCAATTCCAAGCGTCCGACCTTTTGAGTTATCGCTCCTGTGAACGCGCCTTTCTCGTGACCAAATAACTCGCTTTCCAGAAGACCAGTTGGTATCGCTGCACAGTTAAGCTTCACAAAGGGGGCCACCTTTCGGCGGCTCATCCGATGTATGGCGCGGGCGATGAGTTCCTTTCCCGTCCCTGTTTCGCCGAGAATCAGAACCGTCGCGTCGCTCGACGCCACTGTGGCCGCTTGATCCAGTACCTGTTTCAAAGATTGGCTCTCGCCGACGATTTCGGCGAAGTGCCCTTCTGCTCTCATCTCTCCTTCGAGATATTTACGTTCCTGGCTCAAACGGTCCTTGAGGCCTTCGATTTCAGAAGCGGCCCGCTGATTCTCGATTGCAATGGCGAGCTGTTCCGCCACTTCCTCGAGCAACTTCACATCGTCCTGCTGGAACGCATCTCTGCGGGTGCTGCCAAGTACGACAACGCCGAGTGGTCCTTTGGGACGTAAAAGGGGAATACAGCAGAGCGACTGCAATCCCTCCGCCACGAAGCTTCGCGCGACGTCGCCTTCATAACGCCCCAATTCGTCTTTGGTAAACGTCTTGGGAGCTCCGGTCTGCAGAACGTGGTTCGAGGGATTGTCTCCCGCCGCGATCTCCAACGCGGTCGTAAAGCCCTTACCTAGCGGAAAATCGATCGCCTGCCGCACCAGCGATCCACGTCCGTCGTGAAGCGCCAGGCTCGCGTATTCGTGGCACAACACGCGGCGAATGCGGGCTGAGATGTGGGGAAAAACCGCTGGGATATCCCAGTTTGATGAGATCAGATGAACGACGTCCACTTGCATCTGCAGGCGGCTCACTTCTTTGCGTAACTTCAGATTCAAATCGAAAAAGGTTCGGTGTAAATGCCTTTGTTCGCTGATCTCAACAACGACGATTCCGACCTTCGTCACTTCCCCAAGCGCGTCCCTTATGGGGAAGAAGTGATCAATCCATTGTCCGCGCTCTTGTTTTGCCGGCATAACCCCATCGACCTCAAAATTCAATATTGGTTTGCCGTGCCTGAAAACTTCCTGTAGGAGAAGTTCAATCTGATCCGCGATACCGCCGACCATATCTCGCAGCGTCCTGCCGAGATGGGCAGCCGGAGCGAACCCGTTGATTTGCGCCAGCGTGTCGTTGATTGAAACGTATCTCAGATTAGAGTCTAGGACGCAGAGTCCGATAGTGGATGAGTGCAGGTAAGCGGCGATCAGTTGCTCTGGATCTGTAAGTGCGCCGAGCAGCCGAGCCGGATTCTGGAGGTTTTCATCAAGGTTGAACGATTCAGCCGCCATAGCAGGCAACCTCGTCCCCTGAGATCGACCCAGATACTCCCGGCTTACATCGACATTGCGGGCGAAGCATTGAATTCGAGAGGCAAGCTGAACTTACGCACACCAATTCCGTGAACGGTCGTGAATTCAGGAGTTTATTGATTGTTCGAGTTACGATTCTTGAATTCCGAGAATACGGCAAATCAACGTGGGAACTCGGCGGCGGCGAATGCGTAGCGACCGTTGTAGATAGCCTTGCAGTTACGGTCACGGCCTCGGGAGCTTCGCTAGAAGATATGTTAGTCGCGTGCTGGTCCACGCGTGAGAAGGCGAACACGAACACTCCCGCTGCCGGCTCCCCCTCAAAAGACGGCTAACATGGTTCGAACTTCAAGATTATAACTATGCTGTCAACTGCCTTCCGACGACGCTCCTTCATGCATTTCTGGCATCAATCACGATTCCAGCATGAAACTTGTTTTCAGCATAAGCCATGAATTATGGGCAACGGCCTAGAACTGAACGTGCAACTATAATGATGAAATGGCCCGGGGATGGGAGAGTAAGTCAGTCGAAGCGCAGCAAGAGGAAGCCGTGGAGAAATCCGCGAAGCCTCGCACGAAGTTGTCCCCGGAAGCCGCCGCACGTGCGCGAGACCTAGAAAGGCTACGTTTGTCTCGCCAACAGGTTGTGCATCAGCTCGAATCAAGTCAGAATCCACGCCATCGCAAAATGCTCGAGGAGGCTCTCGCTGATCTCGATCAGAAATTGAAGGCGATCGCCTCATAGCAGTCCCGCCTTAAGCTGTTCGCGTAACCGGCCGCGGTAGTCACGTATAATGATCGGTTTATGACTGCCTACGTTTACGTCTCATTAAAGAAAACAGTGCTCGATCCGCAAGGCAAAACCATCCAGGGTGCGCTGAAGAAGATGGGCTACAAAGGCCTGGAGAGCGTCCGCCAGGGTAAGTATTTCGAGATCACCCTTGACGGCGGCCTCTCGCGCGAAGACGCCCATACCGAGGTCGAGCGGATCGCCCGTGAAGTGCTCACCAACCCTGTCATCGAAGAATTTCGCTTCTCTCTGGCCGAGTAACCGGCCAGGCCTCGAGGTCACATGTGCGGCATCGTCGGCTACGTCGGTAAGAAAGATGTTGTTCCGGTGATCTTGGAAGGACTCCGGCGCCTCGAATATCGCGGCTACGATTCGGCCGGGATCGCCGTATCCGGCAAGGCCGGCGTTCTAGAGATCTGCCGCGCCGAAGGAAAGCTTCGGAATCTCGAAGAGGCTGTCCGGCAGAAGCCTCTGAACGGAACCTACGGCATAGGACACACACGCTGGGCCACTCATGGCCGTCCGACTGAGGAAAATGCTCATCCTCACCGCGACTGCACTGGCAAGATCGTCGTCGTGCACAATGGTATCGTCGAAAATTACCTTAGCCTTAAAAGGAAACTCTCCGAAGAAGGTCACAAGTTCACCACCGAGACCGACACCGAGATCATCGCTCATCTGGTGGAAAAGTATTCGCGGCCTCTGAACGGGCATTCGCCCTCGCTTGAAAACGCGGTGCGAAAAACGGTCAAGGAACTCTCCGGCGTTTTTGCGCTGGCTGTGATCTCAACCGATGAGCCGAACAAAATCGTTGCCGCCCGTAACGGACCTCCGGCAGTGATCGGTCTTGGAAATGACGAGTACTTCGTCGCCTCCGATGTTCCCGCGATCCTGCATCACACGCGCGACATTTTCTTTCTTGCGGATGGAGATATGGCCATCGTTACCTCCGACGGCGTCCAGTTGACGGATTTCGATGGCAAGCCGGTTTCTCGTGAAGTGCAAAGGGTGACCTGGGATCCCATCCTTGCGGAGAAGGGCGGCTTTAAGCACTTCATGTTGAAAGAAATCTACGAGCAGCCCCGCGCCGTGCGTGATACGACGTTGGGCCGCGTCTCCCAGGAAACAGGCCACATTTTTCTGGAGGAGATGGAGATTAGCGAAGCGGAATTTCGCGCTGCCTCGAAGATCAACATCATCGCTTGCGGAACCAGCTGGCACGCCGGGCAGGCGGGTAAGTTCATGATTGAAACACTGGCTCGTGTTCCGGTGGAAGTCGACTACGCCAGCGAGTGGCGCTATCGCGATCCGATTGTCGATCCCAACACGATCACACTGGTGATTTCACAATCCGGCGAGACCGCCGACACTATCGCGGCGCAGCGTGAAGCAAAGGCCAAAGGATCGAAGACGCTCGCCATCTGCAACGTTGTGGGTTCCATGATCACTCGCGAAGCTTCAGGAACCATCTACACGCATGCCGGGCCTGAGATCGGCGTAGCCTCCACCAAGGCGTTTACCGGACAACTGACCGCGCTATACATCTTCGCGATGTATCTCGCGCAGGTACGTGGCGTGATGACCGGAGAACAGTCCCGCGCCGCGATGCTCGAATTAACACGAGTGCCGGGCAAACTCGAAACAATTCTGACGCATGACGAGGCTTGCGACGAACTCGCCAAGCGATATCAAAAAGTACACGACTTCCTATTTCTGGGACGCGGCATTCATTACCCCATCGCCCTCGAAGGCGCACTCAAGCTGAAGGAGATCTCCTACATTCACGCTGAGGGATATCCTGCCGGCGAGATGAAGCACGGACCGAACGCGCTGATCGACGAGAACCTTCCCGTGGTGGTGATCGCAACCCGCGACGTGAACAACCCTGACTCGATGGTGCGCTACGAGAAGACGATGTCAAATCTCAAGGAGGTCAAGGCAAGGTCTGGGCTCGTGATCGCCTTAGCCACCGAAGGAGACGAAGAGATAAAGGAGGCTGCGGACCATGTTCTCTACATTCCGCCGGCGCCTGAAGAATTGTCACCGATCCTCGAGATCGTTCCGCTGCAACTTCTGGCATATCACATCGCCGTGCGACGCGGGTGCGACGTTGACCAACCGCGCAATCTGGCGAAATCCGTCACTGTCGAGTAAGGAGCGGACGTAACGCTAGAATTTAACGGGCCTGATGTCGGTGTGGGTAAAATCCAGTCCTATGAATAGCAAAGCCTCGTCCATTTCCTTCGCGAGCGCGTAGGCAAAGCAATCTCCAAAATTTAATCCCGCCTTGTAGTTCCTTTACCGAAATCGCGATACGCATTTCGTGCAATCTCCGCTTGCCGCCGAGTTACTGGTTCGATAACGATAGGAGCCTCTCGGAAGAAATCGTCAAGACGAAGGCGGGAAATCACGCTTCCTGCGCTGTCGATCACTTGCCCGAACCACTTGCGGAGCGAACGCGTTCGAGACGCTCTCGCACGGCCTCTCTTACCGCAGTGGTCATGCTTTCTTTAGTGAGCCGCGCAAGTTGGCGCGCCAGACGATGAGCTTCCTCATCCTTGATGTTCAAACTCATGAATCTACCTTTTACCTTAAAATTTCTACCGTTCTACCACGCGACGCAATTGGGTCAAAGTAGCTGCCAATGCGGCAATTCCTGCTCCCCAAACGGCAAATGTTGTATCCACCACCCAGGGCGGCGCGGCTCCAACTCTTCTCAACAAGAAGGGCAGGAAATTCCACGTCGTGATGTGCACGTAGTCCCAGGGATCCTGGCCCATGGCTTCGGTATTCAACCCCCACGCGTCGACCTTCCCTACAGCGAGCGCAGCGATATTCTTGAAGCGTAGTGCGATGACAAACGTCGGATGGCCGAACGTCTCAATCTGGTAGTACTCGATCGGCAACCACAGCGCGAGCGATGCGATCTGAATTACCAGACTGACCGCGATGAAAGCGATACCTGTTCCCCACACCCACGCCCTGAGATTCCGCCGGTACGCCAGCAGTAAAGGAAGGGCGAGCATCGCCGACATCTGCACCGGAGTCGAAACGTAGCGGTCTCCCCAAGAAAAGTCCCCCGCCCAGTATGTATACCGGGCATAAAAGCTGATGTAACCTGCCACGAGCACAAGCGACGCCACTGCGTAGGCGCGAACTTCCGCACCCGTGCGCGACCAAAGCATCACCAACAAGAACAGTGTAAACAGGAAAAGAGGGTCGAATAGGAAGATAGATTTTTCCGGCTTGAATAGAGCTCCCAGGACGCCTTCATGAAACGGCGTGCTCCACGGAAAGTTTGCAGGCAACGAAGGATCCTGCAATCGCTGCTCGCGCGCAAAGATCGGTATATAGCTCTGTGTCCATGATCCGAACCGATAGTAGCTGTACCACCGCTCGATCAATGTGAAAGCCGCGTACACGGGCACCGCGGTCTTGCAATAAGCGATCAGACGCGGCCACATTGTCGTTCCCCTCGCTCGCTCGAACCAGAGCACCAGAACGAGGAAGATTCCTGCCGCGATCAGATCAATTCCCGCAGTAACGCGTGTAAGCAGGTTCAGTCCCAGCGCCAGCGATCCCACCAGAAGCGCCCGTGCGTTTCCGCCCCGCAGCCACTCATACTGATATGAAAATCCCACCAGGGTCAGAAGCATGATGTAGTTGTTCTCCATCATGTTCTGCGTGTAGTGCAGGTGGGTCGTGCACAACATCAATGCCAAAACCCCGACTACCGATTCCTTCACTCCAAAGCGCAGCTGGCGCAGAAAGCGGAAACCAATCATCGCGGTCAGTACGTTGATGAGAATGTTCGTGGTGTAACTGACAAAGATGCTGCGAATGGCCGGATCGTCTTCGTACCCAGAGAACACCTGCCAGTGTGCGATCCATGTGCCGAGCAAATCCGCCGGCAGCATCAGCAGCGATTGCCCAATCCCGTACCAACTGAAAATCTGTCCGCCGCGCCCATGCAATCCGAATTCCGGATACTCGTTCGGAAAAACCTGCGGCTGTGACGTCCATAGCCAATGCGTAGTCTGCAGCCGGTGCATGGTATCCGCGCTGCCCAGTTCACCCGACTGCACCACGAACGCAAGCAGCCCGGCCGTCATGCATAGCAGCACTAATGGATCGCGCATCCACGCACTTAAACGTGAAGTCATCGTTCTGGATGGTAACAAAGAGGGCACAAGGCGTCAGGCGTCAGCCGAGGCGCGAAGCGGCTGAAAGGCGAAAGCTGAGAGCCAGAAGCCGGCCGCCCGAGACCCTCTCCCTGAGTTATCCTGTATGCGGAAATTTCGATGTCGACCTGCCCCTTTTGTGCCACTGAACTTACGGCGAACATGCGTTTCTGCTCGTCCTGCGGAAAGCCGGTCACCACGACAGACGAGTTTGCAACTCTGGATTTCGTCACTGCGACGTCTCCGCACCCGAGACCGAACTCCGGATCAGCGCCGAAATCGTCGTCGCGCCCGTCGACCTTCCCTGAATATCTCTTGAACGAGGGCAGATTTCTTCCCGGACGTCTCATTGCCAGCCGCTATCGAATCATCGCGCTGCTTGGCAAGGGAGGCATGGGTGAGGTCTATAGGGCTGACGATCTCACCCTTGGTCAGGCGGTCGCATTAAAATTCCTGCCAGACACGGCCGCAAGCGACGAGGCGCTGCTCGAGCGTTTCCGCAACGAAGTTCGCATCGCCCGCCGCGTATCGCATCCCAACGTTTGCCGCGTCTATGACGTTGGCGACGTCGAAGGCCAGACGTTCTTCACCATGGAGTACGTCGATGGCGAAGATCTAGCTTCGCTACTTCGGCGCATCGGGCGCCTTCCGCAGGACAAAGCAATAGAGATCGCCCGTCAGCTCTGCGCAGGTCTCGCCTCTGCCCACGCTAAGGGAGTTCTTCATCGCGATCTGAAGCCAGCCAACATCATGCTCGATGGCCGCGGCCAGGTCGTCATCACCGACTTTGGGCTCGCAGGAGTCGCTGACGACATCCGCGGGCTCGAAGTGCGCAGCGGGACGCCCGCCTACATGGCGCCTGAGCAGCTCGCCGGTAAAGAGGTCAGCACCCGGAGCGACATCTACGCGCTCGGACTCGTTCTCTACGAAGTGTTCACAGGCAAGCGCGCTTTCGCCGAAAAAGTGGTCGGAGCCTGGCATGGCGATCTGGACCGCACGCCCAGCCGCCCTTCCTCTGTAGTCAAAGATCTCGATCCCATCATCGAGAAAGTAATTCTTCGCTGTCTGGAGACCGATCCTTCATCGCGTCCCGCTACCGCCCTTGCGGTTGCCGCTGCGCTGCCGGGCGGAGATCCTCTTGCCGCCGCTCTTGCTGCCGGAGAAACTCCGTCTCCGCAAATGGTCGCTGCTGCAGGCGAAAAAGCAGGACTGCGTCCACCCCTCGCCGCTGGAATCTTCGCGGCTATCCTGCTTGGCCTTTCCATCGTCGTCTATCTTTCGATTCGCTACAGTGCCTTCGAGAAGATGGGTCTGGAATTGACGCCCGAGGTTCTAACTCAGAAATCGCACGAAATCATTTCACACTTGGGCTATCCGGCTCGTCCGATCGACAGCGCACACGGTCTTACGATCGATGGCGACTTCCAGGAGTCGGTCGAGAAGAATGACAAGCCACGTCCAAACTGGAACGCCGTGATCGCCGCTCGGCCATCGTTGCTCCAGTACTGGTACCGGCAAAGTCCCGACAACATGGTTGCCAGTGATTACCGCGACAACCTGCTGACCCCGGGAGTTCTTACCGAACGCGATCCCCCGACGTTGCTCTCGGGCATGATCAATCTCGAACTCGATCCCCAAGGCCGTCTTACGTACTTCCAGGCGATTCCTGATCAGAAGCTTCCTGACAAAGACGATCCCACATCTCAGACCGCACCAGCCGACTGGAAGGTCTTGCTTGATGCCGCCGGTCTGGATCAATCGAAATTGCAACCGGCGCAACCTGCATGGAACTCGTTGGCCGCCTTTGACACGCGTGCAGCCTGGACTGGAGTCTGGCCGGGTTCAACGCGCCCCTTGCGTGTGGAGGCTGCGTCTTTCCACGGCAAACCGGTTTTCTTCTCCATGATCGGCGACTGGACCAAGCCAGATCGCATGAAGAACACGCAGCCCAAAACTTTCGCGGAAAAACTGAGCCGAATCATCGGACTCATCCTGCTTTTTTCCGCCTTGCTAGGCTCCGGCTTTCTTGCGCGTAGAAATTATCGCCATGGACGCGGCGACCGCAAGGGCGCTCTACGGTTGGCGATTGCGATATTCCTGCTCGAAATCGGCCTCTTTCTTTGCCTCAGCCATCTCCCTTCGATTGGAGACGCGATTGGTCTTACGATCCTCGCCATCAGCACAGCCCTCTTTATGTCCGGAGCGATGTGGATGCTCTACATGGCGATCGAGCCCTGGGTTCGGAGGCAGTGGCCCAAGACGATCATCTCGTGGAGCCGCGTTCTCGCAGGTGCCTGGCGCGATCCAGTCGTCGGCCGTGACATTCTGCTCGGCGTCGCCCTCGGTGTGCTGTGGATCCTCATATTTCAGATTCGCTACATTCCCATGATGCACATGGGCGCCGCGCCTAGCATCGGAGCAACCGATGCGCTCATGGGAGGACGGCTCGCTTTGGGTGGATGGTTGCGCCAGTGGCCTCAGTCCATTCAGGCTACCCTCGTATTCTTCCTGCTGTTGCTGGGATTGAAGGTTCTGCTCCGCAAAGAATGGATCGCCGCCATTGCCTTCGTCGCAATCTTTGCCGTTCCGCGCGGGCTCACCAGTACGTACACGGCTGTCGAGCTTCCGACACAGGTCTTGGTATACGGGATTGCTCTCCTCATCGTGCTCCGGTTCGGGCTGGTGCCCTTGGTATGCGCTATTTTTACGATCGATATGCTGGCCAACGTGCCCTTCTCCGCCGATGTCTCGACCTGGTATATGCCAACTTCGATCGCGGCTCTCCTCAGTGTCGTTGTCATCGCAGGATGGGGGTTCTATCACTCGCTCGGCGGCGAACCGCTCTGGAAGGAACAGCCGGAGTAGCGCCCTGACCTCGTCCACTTTTCTATGGAGCGTTCCGCCCAACGCTTTTCGAATGTTTCGCGATCAAAGTCCCGCCTGGGATGCATCCCGCAGTTGCTTCTGCTCATGGCGTTCGGTCTGATTGTGTCCGTAGTCGTCACCGGAATCATCGGGCCCTGGGGATTTTTCTTTGGCGGGCATTTTCACATTCTTCCCGACTGGCATGGCTGGGGAGTTATGCACGCCAGGAGCGGACGCTACGTTATCTATGTCCGCTTCCAGCCGCGTAACTCGGGGAGCCGTATCAGTCCCGGTCCCAGCGTCGGTGGGTCCGCATACCTTTGCACGCCCCGTGGCGAGATTTTTTACATGAAGCTGGGTGGAGGCATGCGCCGCGGCATCGGCCTCAACACCGACGGAGAGAACATTTCGCTGTACATGAACAACCACACCCATTTCCTCGCTAACTTGAATTCTGATTACCGCCCTTCGATCGAATTCCGGGGCAAGTGGCAAAATCCCAACATCGTCATGGACGATCACGGCAGCATCGCCCGTGCCTTCAACAACGACGGCACCGTTTACATCACTCATGACCGCAACCGTCCCTACATGGCCGAAGTCGTCCCGGTCACACTCGCGCCCGGCTCGTACTCGGACTTTGAAGCCTCCTGTAAATCATCGAAGTGAAGTCGATGTTCCGATGGGCCGTTGATTGACCCGCTATTTCGGCATAGCATTCCCACCGGGAGGAGCTCTATGCGGTATCTACTCGCCGGTATCCTCGTGCTCACAGGCTCGATGTGCGCGGCCCAAACGCACGAGCCCATGCCGTCCCAGCCACCACGTAATGACGTTCCTGCCACACCGCATCATCCCCAGGCGACCCGGGACGGCGGGAACCGCGAAGTTCTCGAAAGCATCGTGATCCCGCCTATTCCGAATGCACCCTTTTTTGCGACGCTCGCTACCGAGTCGGTGAAGTATTCCGCAGACGGTGCCAGCATGACATTTGTGAACGAACGCCACATCGCCCGCGATGGAAAAGGCCGCATTTACGAAGAACGCTGGGTCCTTGTCCCCAAGAATTCCGGCGTGAAGTCCTACATGAACTGGATTCAGATTGCAGACGGCAAGCTGCGTACTCTTTACAACTGCAGTCCGCAAAAGCATATTTGCGAGCTGCTCGTCTACGATCCTGAGGACGACCTCTCTGCTGCTCAGCTTCGGCCGCAGGGTGCCCGTACTGTTCAAAACGAGCGGGGGAGTCAGAGCTGGGAAGACCTGGGGACTCGAAATATTCTGGGCGTTGACACCACCGGTATCCGTGAAACCACTATTACGAATGCGGGGGTCTTAGGAAACGATCAACCCCTCACCAGTTTCACCGAGTTCTGGCATTCGCAGCACCTCGGATTGAATCTGCTTTCGATCCGGTCCAGCCCCTTCTTCGGCAAGCAATCCTTCACGATCACGGAACTGACCGTCGGCGAGCCGGACTCATCTCTGTTCCAACTTCCCGCCGGATATACAGTGAACGACCAACGCAAAAATCCTCCTATCTCCCAGTAGACCGGAGCACGCGCAACTCGAAGAGGATTGCTGAAGCATTTCACGGCTCTAGCTCACTCTGCCCAGCGTGGTCTAGGAGAATTGCGACCTGTAAAGTTCCGCAACCGGATGCACCTCTCGATCATCTAAACCTTGACAGCAAATGACTCAAGTCTTAGGATGATATCCGGCGCAATCATATCGCTATTGATTTCAAAGCACTTACAAGATTAGGAGGGACGTTACATGTCAAAGATTATCGGAATTGATCTGGGAACCACGAATTCCTGCGTGGCGGTGATGGAAGGTGGCGAGCCCAAGGTCATTGCCAATGAAGAAGGAGGGCGTACCACGCCGTCCGTGGTCGGTTTTACTAAAACCGGCGAACGGCTCGTCGGGCAGGTGGCCAAACGTCAGGCGATCACCAATCCCGAAAACACTGTTTATTCGATCAAGCGTTTCATGGGACGCCGTTACGACGAAGTCGGCGAAGAAATCAAGATGGTGCCCTACAAGGTCGTCCGGCAGGGCGATCACGTCGCAGTGAATGCGCAGGGCAAGGAGTACACACCTCCGCAGATTTCCGCGCTGATTTTGCAGAAGCTGAAGAAGGCGGCGGAGGATTATCTCGGCGAAAAAGTGACCGAAGCCGTCATTACCGTGCCTGCGTACTTTAACGACGCGCAGCGCCAGGCCACAAAAGATGCCGGACAGATTGCCGGCCTCGAAGTGAAGCGCATTATCAACGAGCCCACGGCGGCCGCGCTCGCTTACGGTCTGGACAAGACGAAAGACGAGATGATCGCAGTCTATGACTTCGGCGGCGGAACGTTCGACATTTCCGTGCTTGAAGTTGGCGAAGGCGTGATCGAAGTGAAGGCCACCAACGGCGATACGCACCTCGGCGGCGACAACCTCGACCAGCGCATCGTCGACTGGCTCATCGACGAATTTAAGAAAAATGAAGGTCTTGATCTGCGTGGCAAAGGCAACGAAATGGCCCTGCAGCGTCTGCGCGACGCGGCAGAGCGCGCCAAGATCGAACTCTCCACAACCATGGAGACAGAGATCAATCTGCCATTTATCACGGCGGATGCCAGCGGCCCAAAACACCTGGTGCAGAAGCTGACCCGCGCCAAACTCGAGGGCATGGTCGAAGACATCGTCCAGCGGTCGGTAGGTCCATGCAAGCAGTGCTTGAAAGACGCGGGCGTGGATACCAGCAAGATCAATGAAGTCGTTCTGGTCGGCGGTCAGACGCGCATGCCGCGCATTCAGGCCCTGGTAAAGGAACTGTTCGGAAAAGAAGGTCACAAGGGCGTGAATCCCGACGAAGTGGTCGCGATCGGTGCGGCAATTCAGGGCGGCGTGCTGGGCGGAGAAGTGAAAGACCTTCTCTTGTTGGACGTCACACCATTGACGCTGGGAATCGAGACGTATGGCGGGGTGGCAACACCGATGATTCCGCGCAACACGACGATTCCGACCAAGAAGACGGAGATGTTCTCCACCGCGGCTGATAGTCAGACCTCGGTCGAGGTTCACATCACGCAGGGAGAACGGCCACTGTCGGCGCAGAACCGAACTTTGGGCAAGTTCCACCTCACCGGGATCCCACCGGCGCCGCGTGGTGTTCCGCAGATCGAAGTTACGTTCGACATCGATGCAAACGGCATCCTCAACGTGACCGCGAAAGATACGGCGACGCAAAAGGACCAGAAGATTACGATCACGTCGTCTTCCGGTTTGTCGAAGGAAGAAGTTGAGCGCATGGCGAAAGAAGCCGATGCTCACTCTGCCGAAGACAAGGCGCAGCGTGACCAGATCGAAGCCAAGAACCAGCTCGACTCGATGGTTTACAACATCGAGAAGATGCTCAAGGAGCAGGGCGACAAGATCTCCGGTTCCGACCGCGGCGACGTCGAAAATGCGCTGGCCGATGCCAAGAAAGCGCTCGAGTCAAACGATAAGGCGCAGATGGATAAAGCCCGAGAGACGCTCACCGCAGCGTCACACAAGTTGGCGGAGCAGATGTATAAAGCAGCTCAGCCCGCTGGCGGTGCACAACCCGGTCCGGGCGCGGGCCCGTCCGCCGGTGGCCCCGAGCCGGGAACCAACGGCTCTGGCCAGAAGAAAGACGAAGGCGTAATCGACGCTGAGTACGTAGACGTAGAAGACAAGAAGTAATTCTCACCTTGTCATCGTGATCAATGTGGCTGCTCCGCGAGAGCGAAGCAGCCACATACGCGAAAGAGCAAACGAGAACTGAAAACGGTAGCGCGAATTCGCTCGATACAACCAGCCGTCGAGTAGAACTTAGTCCCAGACAAGGTGTTTAAGAGCTGTAGAACGTGAGTCCCGAAGAAATGGACTCTGGGGGGAAACTTGGATTTCCAAATCAACGACGAAACCTATTTTTTGAGCCTCGCTGAAAACGAACGGCGATGGCTCGTATTTGTGGAAAGTCCGACGGGAGTTCGTGCAATACCTGTTTACAATGACGCTCCCGAGTCAGAGGACGTGTCGGTCGTGGTCGAAGATCAGGGCCGCCGCAAGATTGTGAATTAACCTGGGTCGTGCTTAAGCGCGGGCATTTTGCCCGCGCAATCAACGCGAAATGGCGACGACGACCAAAAAAGACTATTACGAAATTCTCGGTGTGAAGAAGTCTGCTTCGGCCGACGACGTCCGCAAGGCGTTTCGCAAACTCGCGCGCAAATATCACCCTGACGTCAATCCTGGAGATAAGTCTTCTGAAGAAAAATTTAAGGCCATCTCCGAGGCCAATGACGTTCTCAGCGATCCCAAGAAACGCAAGATTTACGATCAGGTCGGTTTCTACTCCGACAATATAGATCCCGCCACAGCCGAAGCTTACGCTCGCGCGGGCAACTCTGGCGGCGGAGGATTTCAAGGCGGCTTTCCGGGTGGCGCTCAGCCCGGAGGCCAGGGCGTTCCCTTCGACTTCGGCGGATTTGATTTTTCGGATCTGATGAACAATGCCGGCAGAGGCCAGAGAACCTCAGGTAGCGGCGGCGGTTTCCGCGACATCTTCTCCGGCATCTTCGGAGGTGGGCGCGGCGCTCAGCCCGACGAAGGCCCCGAACCCGGCACCGATCTCGAATATCAGGTCAACGTTCCTTTCTGGACTGCGATTCGCGGCGGCGTCATGCGCCTCAACATCACGCGCCAGGATGTCTGCTCGCAATGCCACGGCCAGGGAACCCTCGAAGCGCCCGGTAAATGCCCCGAGTGCGGCGGCACTGGACAGATCACCCAGACTGGCGGACGCATGAAGTTCAACGTGCAGTGTCCGCGCTGCCACGGAACTGGAAAGAATCTGACAACCTGCCCGACCTGCCACGGCGAAGGTACGGTCAACAAAACTGAGCCGCTCGAAGTCCGCACGAAAGCCGGAACGCGAGATGGACAGCGTATCCGTCTGCCCGGCAAAGGCAACGCTGGAGCACATGGGGGAACGCCCGGCGATCTTTACGTCATAATCCGCACCGGCGACCATCCCATCTTTCGCCGCGAGGGCGACGACATTTCCTTAACCGTTCCGGTGAGCGTGTCTGAAGCCGCGTTGGGAGCAAAGATCGAAGTGCCGACGATCGATGGCCGCGCTTTATTGAAAATTCCGCCTGGAACGCAGTCGGGCCAGAAGCTTCGCCTACGTGAAAAAGGAGTTCCCTCGGCTACGAGGGAAGGTGTCCGTGGAGACGAGATCGTCGAAATTACCGTCAGCGTTCCCATGCCTCGCGACGAGCGCACCAAAGAACTTCTCCGTGAGTTTGCCAAACTGAACCCCGAAGACCCCCGCGCCGACCTCTGGACAAAGGTGTAAAAGCGAATTTCTCGGTAACCCGCAGGATCTCCAAAGGCGCAGGTTTCCGCCGCATCGCCCAAGATCGTCACGACAGCTGGAGCCGCAACAACCTGGGTAGCAGAAACGTGGGAACTCAACCTTTTTAAAATAGTTGTTCAGTTATCCTGAGACGCACTGGAAGAATTCCAGCCGCCCCGAACCTATCGGCGAACATACACGCGAATTCTCACGACGAACTGGAATCGCCGAGCCTCACACTCCTTCACAAAAACTTCCCGAAAAAATCTTGCATCGGTGGAAATTTCCCCTAGGGCCTACTGCGAACCCTCCGAACACACAGCGCGGCGCGTACAATCTCGCGTGATGAGCGGTGCAGCAATAGAGGACCGAAAACTCCTAGTCCACGGCCTCACCGGAGTTGCGCTACTCGTTCTCATCCTCATCCTTACCAATCCCTATTTCAGCATTCTGGAAGATGAGACCACCATCATCTCCGCGGCCAACGCTCCCGTCGCGCATACGCTGAAACTTTTCACAACTGGTGAAGGCCAGCACGAGCATCCGCCGCTGTCCGATTTGTTGTTGCATTTCTGGCTTCCGGTGGCCGGACTCAGCCCATCCCTTGTGCGACTGCCCTTCATCATCCTCTACGGAGCTGGAATGCTGGCGTTCGCGATAGCAGCTCAGAAACTTGGTGGCGCCACCGCGTTTTATGTCACGCTGACTTTTGGGATGCTCTGGCCCTTCGGATTTCATTTCGGCCGACTCGCCGGGTGGTATTCTTTTTGTTTTCTGTTGGTCGCGCTCCTCACGCTGGCATATCTCCACTTCCTCGATTCCCCTACATGGAGACGCTGGCTGCTTGTCCTCTGCGCCGCTTTCGCCACAGTTGTCTCCAATTATTTCTGCTGGTTCATCGTCGGCTTCTTCCTCATCGACCTAGCTGTAACTCTTGGGCCGCGCACCGCTTTGCGTTACGCCACACCCGGATTGGCACTTCTCTTTGTCGCTTACGGCCCTCTTTGGCTGACTCTCGCGCATGAGATCGGTGCCGCAAATCTAGGCAATCTTCTTCACGCGTTCGTCGCTACACTGCTGAACGCCGGCTTCAACCTATACACCCTGTTCGTTAGCGAATCCGTTGCGCCATGGTTCTGGACGATGAGCATTCCCGCTGGAGTCGCGATTTGTGCACTCCTAATCGCGATTCCACTTCTGCTTGCCGGCCGGCCTCGCCGTTTTTATTGCGGATTTCTAGGGTTATTCGCAATCATGGCAGCAACCGGAATTATCGGAACTAAGCGACTCCTATTCATCTCGGGCTGGCTACTGCTAGCGCTGGGGTGTGCGGTCGCCAACTCAAATCGTCCGCAGCTTCGCGCGCTGCTGGCGGCGTCGCTTCTGGTGACGCTTGTCGTTGGATGGACGGGAATCGTCAGTCGCCGATACTACTCGGCGCTACACTTCGTCGAGCCGTGGGCAGCCTTGGCGCAGCGAGCCGCGGAATCCGTCTGCCAAGGCCGAAACGTGGTCAGTAACAGCCCAGCGTTTCTGTTCTATCTGAACTCGTCATTGCACAACTTACGGCCATCCCCCACGGATCGACCGGGATGGGCTACCGGCCACGGCGTCGTCTCCCTGCTCAATTCGGACTTCCCCGAAGATCCACCGTCCACCGAGGTCACATTCGTCCGCGGAGTGAATACATCAGCCATCGAGAGGACTGCGCGTGCCGAAGAGACGCTCATGTCAAAATGTCGGCTCAACTCCTCCGCTCGCCTGCTACGCGACGACGGCTTCGCACTGAAGAAACGATACTTTCATATCGTTATGGAAGATCCGTATCGGATTCACATCGAACAATTCGACTGCCGCCACTAGCTTCGTCCGGTCGACCACCTCCAACCACGTGGCGCCCCAAGGCCACTCTCTCGAGTCACTACCTTCGCTCCACGCATTGTCCGCTCACATCGCCCGCGGCTACCACTGCTTCACAAAGACTTCCCAAAAAAATCTTGCATCTGTGGAAATTTCCCGTAATCTCACTATTGCGAACTAACTCCGCCGAAATGCCCGGGAAATCGCTCACTCCCGGGAGCCGCGAAACGAATTCCAAGGGAGACGCGGTGGCGAGAGTGAGTCGTTCGAGGAGGAAGACATAGGAATTGGCAACAGCTAGTCGTCAACAATTGGAGAGTCCCCAGCCTCCCGCCGCCGTACCCAATCGGAAAAAATTCGTTCGCCTCACGCTTTGGCCCTTGGTCGCCGCCACCTTCTTTATGGTGTCGGGCGGAACCTACGGCACTGAAGATATCGTGCACGGTACCGGCTACGCACGCGCCATCCTGATTCTCCTCATCACCCCGCTCCTCTGGAGCCTTCCCACGGCCTTCATGATCGGCGAACTTTCGAGCGCGCTGCCCTACGAAGGGGGTTACTACGCCTGGGTCCGCCGCGCTATGGGCAACTTCTGGGGATTCCAGGAAGCCTGGCTTTCGTTGATCGCCTCCATTTTCGACATGGCGATCTATCCAACATTGTTCGTCGCCTACCTGACCCGCATGTTTCCGTGGTTTCAGGAAGCCAATCGCGGGTGGTGGGTCGCTCTCGCCGTTGTCGTCGCTTGCGCGCTCCTCAACATAGCCGGCGTCAAGGTTGTCTCTCTGACTTCGCTCTGGTTGTTCGTCGCGCTGTCCGCTCCGTTCGCCGCGATCGCAATCATCGCTCCGTTCAAAATCGGAGCGCTCGCTAACGCCGTTACCAGGCCGACCACCTCCACTGTCGATATCCTTGGCGGCCTGCTTATTTGCATGTGGAACTACATGGGATGGGACAATGCCTCTACCATTGCCACCGAGGTCGAGCGCCCACAGCGTACTTACCCGCGGGCGATGGTCGTCGCCGTGTGCATCGTAGCCGTGAGCTATGTTCTTCCGTTCGCCGCGATGTGGATGACCGGCCTTACGCCCACCGCGTGGGAAACCGGATCATGGGCAGACATCGCCGGACTTCTCGGCGGACCGCTCCTCCGCGTCGGCGTCGTGCTCGGCGGCATGATCAGCGCCTTCGGCATGTTCAATGCGTTGGTGATGAGTTATTCACGCCTCCCGCTGGCGATGGCGCAAGACGGCATGCTTCCGGCGATGTTCGGCAAGCTACAGAAAAAGTCGCGCGCGCCCTGGGTTGCAATCATCGCCCTCGCCACGGGATGGGCCATGTGCCTCGGGCTTGGCTTCGCGCGCCTCGTCACTCTCGACATCCTGCTCTACGGAGCCAGCCTGTTCCTCGAGTTTACGGCGCTGGCCGTGTTGCGCTTCCGCGAGCCAGACTTACCTCGCCCCTTCCGAGTGCCAGGCGGCAAACTCGGAGCCATCGCTATCGGCATACCGCCGGTGATGCTTCTGGCTTTCTCGGTCATTCGCAGCCAGCATGAATCGATTCTGGGGATGAGTTCTTTTGCTTTCGGAATAATTCTGATCGCCGCTGGATTCGTGGCTTACGGCGTAAATCACCTGCTGAAGCCAGCGGGATGGTCCACACACGCCGAAGAAAAACCCCAACCAGCAGCGTAAATAGACCTGGACCAACTCTCTGTGAGCCCCGGTTACCCTCTGTCGAACGGTTTGATTTTAGATTTATTCAAAAAAGGGGCCGAATCATCGGCCCCTTCACTCTTTCTGTGAGTAGGTTTATGCCGCCGATCTGGCAGCGTCCCGCAACGACCTGACCTGGTCATGGGCCTTCTGCACGCTCGCCGCCTGTTTGCGGACGATCTCCGCAATATTGCTTGGAAGCGGCTCCGCCAGCGCCTTCTGATAACTTTCCTTGGCGTTGTCTTCCCCGGCCTCAACCGACTCGAGAATCGTTTTGTCGCCGCCGCCGAGCGCCACTTTTGTATCGATCCACGCACGATGCATGGCACCGGAAATTGAGCTGGACGGTTTTTTGTCGGGCTCGCCCAGCCGTGAAAGTTCCTGCCGCAGTTCTTCGGCAAAACGTCCGCGCTCCAGTCGCTGTTCGTTGAAGAAGGTTTTCAGATCGGTCCGCTTGGCATGCTCGGCGGCCTCCTGGTATCCCTTCTGTCCATCCTTGCTGGTTTCGATGAGGTCTTCTAACACACTGAGAGTCTTATCGTTATCCATGCGTTATCCTCCGCTAATTTGGATGCTCGCCTTCACTCTGGGTTTGGCGGGAATTACCGGAGGAACTAGGAAGATTTTGAAGTCGTGCTCTAGAATCGAGACACTCGTGCAGATCGCGAAAGGCAATCGAAAAACGCGTATGTTGGACAACTAGAGCGCGCCAGCGAAGCTGCCCTTCGCGGCGAAATCCTGAGTGGGGCGAAAAAACACGTGACCAAAAGAAAATCCAAGGGTGCCTACATGATCTCCTCGGTTGCGGAGATGTATGGCATCCATCCGCAAACTTTGCGGCTTTACGAGCGTGAAGGGCTGCTCAAACCATCACGTACCGAAGGCAATACACGCCTCTACACCGACGAGGACTTGCAGCGTCTCGAATTTATCCTGTCGCTCGCCCGCGATCTCGGAGTCAATATCGCCGGTATGGCGATCATCCTCCAAATGCGCGAGCGCATGGAAGAGATGCAGCATCAGATCCAGGAATTCGTGCAGTACATCCAGAAAGAAGTTCTCACTCGAGCCAGCGCCGCGGCCGATCCCTCCAAAGGCGCCATCGTCCCAGTCCGCAGATCGATGATTTCCCCCAGCGTGCAACCCCCGAAGAAACGATAGGCGCCCTTCCCATGGTGAGACCCTATCGTTCGCATGAGCGGTCACTCACAAGAGCTGTCACTCGCAAGAGTTTGTCATCCGTAAGTGATCCCCCATCCGCAGGCGATCTGTCATTCTGAGAAGGGACGCAGTACCTCCGAGGACCCCTACGAAGGTCGGGAAGCCCAAATTGCAGTCAACGGGATCGTTTCCGTTGCCGAAGTCATAGCCATTCCCTTCGAACACATCTCTGGGTCCTACAAGAAACACGATCCTTCACAGCACGGCTCTGCCGTTCAGGATGACACGGAGGTATGATGTAAACGCTGCATGCTCCCGTTCAAGCTCGTCTACAGCGACGCTTACTACCTTCCGATCGGCAGCCACGTTTTTCCCGCCGAAAAATATCGCCGCGTCCGCGATCGCTTGCTATCGACGAAAGCAGCGAGTCCGGAAGATTTTCTAGAACCTCAACCCGCCAACGATCAGGACATTCTCTTAGTCCACAAGCCGGACTATGTCCATAAGTTGCGTACCGGCACGCTCACCCAACGCGAGGAGATGCAGATGGAGATCCCTTACTCGCGCGAACTGGTCGACGCCTTCTGGCTGGCAGCCGGCGGATCGATCCTCGCGGCACGCCAGGCACTCACCGATAAGATCTGCGTCAGCATCGGCGGCGGATTTCATCATGCTTACCCCGATCACGGCGAGGGATTCTGCATGATCCATGACGTAGCCGTGGCCATTCGGCGCCTGCAGCGTGACGAGAAGATTCGCACCGCGATGACGGTTGATTGCGACGTGCACCAGGGCAACGGTACGGCCGCGATTTTTGCCGGAACGCGCACCGAGAGTGTGCCTCTCCCGTCGGTGTCGACCTCGACGCTCACGCACAAGCATGTGACGCCCACCAGAATGCGAGGCGCACACGCCGGAGATGTCTTTACGATCTCGCTCCACCAGCACAACAACTATCCGCAGTACAAGCCGCCGTCCTCGATCGACGTCGATCTGCCCGACGGCATCGGCGACGACGACTACCTTGCCTGGCTCGACAATGCCCTGAGTTCAGGATTGCGTCAATTCGAGCCCGACATGATCTGCTACATCGCGGGGGCTGATCCGTATCGCGAAGATCAACTCGGAGGCCTCGACCTCAGCATCGATGGTCTGAAGAAACGTGACGAACTGGTCTTCCGAGTCGCAAGAGCGAGAGGCATCCCAATAATGGTCACCTACGCCGGCGGCTACGCCAGGGATGTCGAAGATACAGTCACGATCCACACCAACACAATCCTCGCGGCAAAAGAAGTCTGCGCAACCTAAGGGAAGAAAGTACAAAGCAATTCCGGAAGCAAACCAGAACAGAAGCCCAAGCCAAAAGCCAAAACTCGGAAGCCCGCCGCTGTCCTCTACCAATCTATTTTCAGCAGGCCGCTTACCTTCTCACGGTATTCTTAATGCGGCTCAACGGGCGGCTCCGTAACTTTGTGCCGGGGAAAAACGTATATCTAGTATGGACATTACTGCATCCGATCTCTCGCACTCCGATCTCTACGGGATCCTGCTCAACTCAGTCGCACCCCGGCCGATCGCCTGGGTTTCAACGGTGAGTGCCTCCGGGCAAAATAATCTTGCCCCCTTTTCTTTTTCAACGTCGTTTGCGTCGACCCTCCGCTGCTGGCCTTTGCCCCCGGTCTGCGCTCGCCGAAGAACGGCAATGGCCCGCGCGGCGAACCGAAAGATACTCTCCGCAATGTTCGCGACACGCAGGAATTTGTGGTTAACATCGTCACCTTCGAATTGCTTCAGCCCATGAACGTGACTAGCGGCGAGTACGATCACTCGGTCAACGAGTTCGAACTGGCGAAGGTTACACCGGTAGTCTCAAGGTTCGTTCGGCCGCCACGGGTGGCGGAGTCGCCGGTCAGCTTCGAATGCACCCTCCACCAGATTCTGGATTTCTCTCCCGCTCCCACCGGCAGCAGCCTGGTTATCGGGAAGATCGTTGCGATTCATATTGACGATGCGCACATCAGAAACGGCAAGCTGGATCGCAATTCGCTCGACCTCATCGGACGTATGGGCGGCATACAGTACACGCGCACTACGGAGCGAGTGGAATTGGTGCGCCCGAAGAGCTAGGATCTTTGTCCTCCGACATGGTTGCGCTGCATTTCCACTGCGCACGTTCTCATGGGCCACTCGAATTGCATTGCGCTTCTCCCACGTTTTCGGGAAAGCGTAAGAGTGCACAGATCGTCTACTGGTCCGGAGTGATTCTTCTCTCGAATCTCCAACGATATCCACAACCAGCATGTGACATCTGACCTTGCGTACTACGTTCATTTTGTCGGATCATTCGCTAGCGAACGCGTCCGAGGACAAGTGAAGCGCAAAGGTTAAATCCTTTGCTTTGAAGATTTTGCCCGCAAGCTGCTGAGCGCCATAGATTTTTCATCGATTTCCCGCTAAATCGATGATTCCCTTAGACCACGGGGGGGAGGGGTGGGGGTTAATTTAGTAGTAAACCGCGCCCAGTTAGCCAAATTTAACGAAATAAACTTGAGGAAAATTTCACCCCTATACCAGACTCATCAGCCGATAGCCGAGAGGGCGAGCCAAAAGCCAAAGGCCAAAAGCCCTCTCCACACCGCACTGCTAAAATATCCCGATACACATGTTTGAGAACTTACAGGAAAAACTCCAGCGCGCCTTCAAGTCGCTCCGCGGGCAAGCCACTCTTACCGAGGAGAACATTGACGAGGCGCTCCGCGAAATACGCCTCGCTCTACTCGAGGCCGACGTCAACTTCAAGGTCGTCAAGCAGTTGATCGACCAGATCCGCGCCAAGGCAGTAGGTCAGGAAGTGATGACCGCACTCTCGCCCGGAGAGCAAGTCATCAAGATTCTTCGCGACGAACTGGTCGACGTCCTTGGAAAAGATACGGCGCGCGTGAAGTTCGCGTCGCAGCCGCCGACCGTAATCCTGATGGCGGGACTGCAAGGTTCCGGCAAGACCACGACATCAGGCAAGCTGGCGAACTGGCTGAAGAATGGCGGACATCGTCCTCTGCTCGTTTCTGTGGACGTCTATCGTCCCGCGGCGCGCGAGCAGTTGAAAGTCGTTGCGCAGGCGGTGAAGAGCCATATCTACGAAGGCGAAGTCGGTGAAGCGAACACCGCAACCGTCGAACGGCTGGTAAAGGAAGCGCGTCGCGAGGCAGTCGTCTCTGGATGCGACGTGCTGATTGTCGATACCGCCGGACGCTTGCACATCGACGACGATCTGATGGACGAGATGCAGTCGCTGAAGAAGCTGCTGAATCCATCGGAAATCCTTTTCGTTGCTGACGCGATGACCGGACAGGACGCGGTTCGCTCGGCCGAGGAGTTCCACAAGAAGCTCTCGCTTACCGGAGTCGTCTTAACCAAGATGGATGGCGACGCTCGCGGCGGTGCGGCCCTGTCGATTCGCCAGGTCACAGGACAGCCGATCAAGTTCATCGGCATCGGCGAAAAGTACGATGCGCTTGAGCCGTTCCATCCTGATCGAATCGTCTCGCGCATTCTTGGCATGGGCGATATTCTGTCGCTGATTGAGCGTGCCGAGCAGCAGATCGACAAGAAGAAAGCCGCCGAAATGGCGACCAAGGCGTTCTCGGGCGATGGCTTCTCGCTGGAAGATTTTCGCGACCAGTTGCGCCAAGTGAAAAAGATGGGATCGATGAAGAGCATCATGGGCATGCTTCCGTCGATCGGCCCGTTCTCGGGATTGCAGAAGGCCGCTGACCAAGTGGACGAAAAACAGATCAACCGCGTTGAAGCCATCATCAGCTCGATGACGATGCACGAGCGCAATCATCACGAGGTCATCAACGGAAGCCGCCGCAAGCGCATCGCGCGCGGGTCAGGAACGACGATCCAGGAAGTGAACAATCTGCTTCGCCAATATGCGCAAATGAAGAAGATGTTCAAGCAGATGGGCAAGCCCAGCTTCATGCGCAGAATGGCGGGCATGAAACTGCCAGGAATGTAGAGAACTGAATCGCAACCGGGTTTGCCATCCTGTGCGGAGTGAACGATCCGTGGCACGTCTTCACTGATGCCTGCAGAAGGATTGTGGAACATTCATGAAATGGCGATCGCTGCAGGAATCGGATGAGAGCACCGACGCGCGGCCGCTGCGCGAAATCTTTGCCGAACGCAGGGAACTGATTGCCAAATATGTTCCCGCAGCTACGCAGGCTGTGCACGCGCGTGTCATCGCTCAATTAAAAGAGCAGAATCTCGCGGCGAATATTTTGCCTGTCGGCGCTAAGGCTCCTGAGTTCGAACTCCAAGATCACAACGGGAAGATTGTCTCCTCCCGTGATCTACTCTCCAAGGGACGACTTGTACTCTGCTTTATCCGTGGGCGCTGGTGTCCATTTTGCGTTGGGCAAATGGAGGCGATGAACCTTGTCGTTCCGCAAATCGAAACTGCGGGCGCGTCCTTGGTTGCAATCTCTCCTCAGACGGTGAAGCAATCATTCTTCATGCACGACCAGCACAAGCTGCGTTTCCGGCTATTGTCGGACGCAGGTAACAAAGTCGCGCGGCAATTTGAATTGACATACCGGGTTCCGGCCGAGCAGGAAGCGGTTTACCGGCGAGCTTTCGTAAACTTGCCTTTCGCCAACGGCGATGAAAGCTGGCAGCTGCCTATTGCGGCGACGTTCATCGTCGATAACGATGGCAGCATTGTCTACGCGTCGGCGAACGAGGATTACACTGAGCGTGCTGAACCGGCAGAAATCCTTCGTGTCCTCGAGCAAGCGACGTGAGGGGCTCACTTCGCCGCAAGCATTCCGACAACTTTTTCTCCATCGAGCAAATAGTAAGCGATGAACGCCGTGGTGCATCACCGCCGTTTTCGGAGCGGGAGGAATGAGTACGGCCGTCTGACGTCGAGTTTGCATTCTTCCGATACACTGATAATTCATGCATTACATCTACGGCATCAACTCGGTGACCGAGGCGCTGAAGGCGCGTGGGCGCGCTTTTGAATGGGTTGGCATGGCGAAGGAACGCCACGATCTTCGCCTGCAGCGGTTGATTGAAGAATGCAGGAAGATCGGAGTGCCGGTGCGTTTTCTGCAGCGTACGGAACTCGATCGCATGGCTGGAAATGCGTCTCATCAGGGCGTCGTCGCCGTCACGTCAGCGAAGCAATATAACGACCTTCCGGATGTGATCTCGGCCAAGCGTGCCGAGTATTCGCTGATTGTGGTGCTCGATGGAGTAGAGGATCCGCACAATCTAGGTGCAATTCTTCGCACGGCGGATGCTGCCGGTGCGAACGGCATCGTCATCCCCGAGCGTCGCGCCGCGGCGGTTACAGGAACTGTTACGAAGGCGTCTGCCGGAGCAAGTGAGCATTTGCCGATCGCCAAGGTGACGAATATTTCGAGGTCGGTCGAAGAGCTCAAGGAAAACAACATCTGGACTGTCGGGCTGGACGAACGTTCAAAGCAGACCTATGACGAGCTTGACTACAAAATGGATTGCGCGGTGGTGCTCGGCGGAGAAGGAAAGGGTCTGCACGATCTGGTGAAGAGGAAGTGCGACTTTCTGGTGTCGATCCCGATGCTGGGAAAGGTGCCGTCGCTGAATGTTTCGGTTGCCGCTGCGGTAGTGCTCTATGAGATCGTGCGCCAGCGAAAAAACCGAAATGGCGCATCCAAAGAAGAATGAAGTCCCTCGAAATGAAGCGCAGTGCCAAGGCTCTGTGCTTCCTGTCTATCCTCTGTGTTACTGCTTCTGCATTCTCACTCGACCGCGAAGCGTTCTCCATTGGGAACTACGATTTAAAGGCACAAGTAGATCTGGAACAGAAGCGATTGGGCGTGCGCGGCAAGATTACGCTACGCAATGACACATCTATCCCGCAGAAAATTGCTGTCCTTCAGATTTCGTCTTCTCTCGATTGGCGCGCGATTAAGGCCGACGGCAAGTTGCTGCAGTACATCACGCAGCCATACACCTCCGATATCGATCACACTGGAAGTCTTTCCGAGGCGGTGGTCACGCTGCCCGATGTTGTTGCCCCACATGCAGGCATCGAATTGGAGGTCGCTTATGAAGGGGTGGTGTTGCGTGACGCTACACGATTGACTCGAATTGGCACTCCTGAGGACGTGGCGAGGAGTACCGACTGGGACGAGATCGGCACGAACTTTACGGCGTTACGCGGCGTCGGTCACGTCTCGTGGTATCCAATTGCAACTGAAGTCGCGAATTTGTCCGATGGCAATAGTCTGTTCGAAGTGTCGAATCGATGGAGAGATCGCGAACTCGGATCGAAGCTTCACGTGCAGGTTGCGGTCACGAGATTAAGCGGAGTCACGCCTCAGATTCTTTTTGGAGGAAATCATTGCGCTGTAACGGTCAGCGAGCAGATCGGAGCTGCGCAACACTTGGAAACAGATTGTCCGTCTCAAAATCTGAGACTTGGCGTGCCGGTACTCATCGTCGCCGACTACAACATAGCGGAGCGGACAAAGATTGAGGTCGAATATCTGAAAGGCCATGAAACCGCCGCAACGCAGTTCATCGACGCGGCCGAGAAGACGATTCCGCTGGTGCGTGACTGGTTCGGGCCAGAGCGTGAGAGAGCTAAAACTGCGGAACTCCCCGACACTGATGCAGCCCCGTTCGAGAGCGGACCGGTGCTATTGACGCCGCTCGCCAACACTGACGCTAAACTGATGGGCCTGGCAGCTGTGCACCAGTTGACGCACGCTTCATTCTTATCATCGCGTCCGTGGCTGGAAGAAGGGTTGGCGCACTTTGCGCAGGTTCTTTACGTCCAGCAGCAGAGTGGGCGGCAGGCTGCGCTTGATTACATGGGCATGCATGGCTCCTCGGTGAAACAAGTGGAGCAGGGAACGCTTCCGTCCGGGTCCGAGCAGGAAACCAGTCAATCCCTCGTGAATACCAGCAGCGAGGAACTCTATCGCAGCAAAGCAATGTATGTCTGGTGGATGTTGCGTGACATGGTTGGCGAAGCGGAGCTCAAGAAAGCCATCGCCACGTACCGGTCGGAGGAGGACAAGGAACCTTCTTATGTGCAGCGCCTGATCTCCGCGCAGACTCAACGTGATCTGGAGTGGTTCTTCGATGATTGGGTATATCGCGATCGCGGATTGCCGGACTTCAAGATTGAGTCAGCATTTTCGCGCAAGACGCTCAACAATTCCTACATATTGACGGTGACGGTGGACAATCTCGGAAATGCAGGAGCCGAAGTGCCTATAGTCGTGCAGTTCGCGAAGGGTGAGGTTGCCAAGCGTCTGGAAGTCCGCGCGAAGAGCAAGGCGACGATTCGAATCGAGACGCCGTCTGCGCCGCAAGAAGTCGTGGTGAACGATGGCAGCGTTCCTGAGAGTGATTCTGACGAACAACAAGTTTACCGTCGAAGCGGCCAAGGAGTAGTGGAACAGAGATCCTCAACACAGAGCGCAAACAGAAAAGCACAGAGCGTCGACAGTTTGCTTGCTTCGGCAATTCGTTGTTCTTATCGGGAGGAACAGTTTGCCTTATATCCAGTTTCTTGGCGCAGCCGGCACCGTGACTGGCTCGAAGCATCTCATCAACACCGGTGATATATCGGGTAAGAACGGATTGCAGGTGCTCGTCGATTGCGGACTCTTTCAGGGTCCGAAAGAATGGCGCGAACACAATTGGCGTGGCACACCGATACCGCCAAAGGAAATTGATGCCGTCATCCTTACGCACGCCCATCTCGATCATTGCGGATGGATTCCGCGCCTAGTGAGCGGAGGATTTCGGGGACCGATTTATGCAACAGCCGCGACCATCGATTTGTGCGGAATCATTCTTCCAGATTCGGGTCATCTGCAGGAAGAAGATGCGCGCTTTTATAACAAGGTGAAGAAGTCGAAACACCATCCGGCGTTGCCGCTCTACACATTTGACGAGGCCCAAAACTCATTGCAATATTTCAAGCCTGTCCAGATCGAGGAGACAATTACTCTGTCACCCGAACTATCGTTCCGCTTTGTGCGCGCAGCGCATATCTTGGGATCGTGCATGGCCGAAATATCGCTGACGACGAATGGCCGGAGCCGGCGCATGCTTTTTACTGGCGACATTGGACGAGTGCGCGATCACAAAGTTGCGCCGGGAAAGGTCGTGCATTCTGGCCCTGCTGAGGGTGAAATTGCCGACTTGGTCGTCATGGAGTCTACCTATGGCAACCGCATCCATCCGAGAGAAGATCCGCTGCCTGAACTGGCGCGATTGATTACGGCAACTGCAAATCGCGGTGGCAGTGTAATTGTTCCGGCATTCGCGATTGAGCGGACGCAGAAATTCGTATTCATCGTGAAGAATTTGATTGAGTCCGGGCAAATTCCACGCATGCCGGTTTTCTGCGACAGCCCGATGGCGATCAAGGCGGTCGAGATTTTTCTAAAGCACGATGACGAATACACGGACGAGACGCGCGAAATGATCCGGAAATATGGCTCGCCTCTGCAGTGGCCTGGATTCACCTTCGCGTCGACGCCAGAAGAGTCCAAAAGGATCAATGCCACGACGATGCCGTCGGTCATTATTTCCTCAAGTGGAATGGTCACAGGGGGACGCATCCTGCATCATCTTGCGCAGCGCCTGCCGGATCCGAGGAATCTTGTGCTCTTTATCGGGTTTCAGGCGCCGGGAACGCGCGGATTTGCGATCAAGAATCGAAGCCAGGAGGTAAAGATTTTCGGCGACTTCGTCCCGATTCGCGCGCAGACAGTTGCTCTCGAACAGTTCAGCGATCATGCCGATCCGCCGGAGCTGTTGCAGTGGCTGCGGACGTTCAAGCAGAAGCCTTCGGCGACCTACTTGGTGCACGGAGAACCGGATGCGTCCGGACAGCTACGGGAGTTGATGCAGAAAGATCTGGGATGGAATGTGCAGGTGGCGCAGTACCAGGAAAAGGTCGAGGTTCGGTGAAGTTAAATTCGTTAAGCACTGCACAACTTTATTTCAGGGTGCGTTAACAGAACTTGTGAATCGAATCAGTGCCTCTAACTTCTTTGCAGCCTCGCCTGAATCGATTGCCTTGGCGGCTAGCGGGACTGCTTTCTGGAGGCTTTCAGCGCGGTTCGCCGCTACCAGCGCCGCTGCGGAGTTGAGCAGCACCACGTCTCTCCGGGGAGACTTTTCTCCGCCCAAGATCGCGCGAATGATTTCGGCATTTTCCGTGGCGTCTCCCCCTGCGATTTCCTGCAACGGCGCAGGCTTCATCCCAAATTCTTCAGGTTCCACTTCGTAGGAGCGCAGAGTGCCTTCCCGTGCTTCTGCGATTCGCGTCTTCCCCGTGATCGTGATCTCGTCAAGGCCATCGAGGCCGTGGACGACGAGAGCCCGGCGCAGTCCCAGCATGCTGAGGACTTCCGCAAGCTTTTCCACCAAGTCGAGTGAATAGACGCCTACAACCTGTCCGTTGGCGCGTGCCGGGTTCGTCAAAGGACCCATCAGGTTGAACATGGTGCGCAGGCGCAGATCGCGGCGCACGGCCTGTACCTGCTTCATCGAAGGATGCAGGTTTGGAGCGTACAAGAAGCAGATGCCAACTTCACGCAGGCATTGGGCCGATTGCTGAGGCGACATCTGAATGTTGATGCCCAGAGCTTCGATGACGTCGGCCGAGCCACACTTGGAGCTGATACTGCGATTGCCATGCTTGGCCACTTTGACGCCCGCTCCGGCGGTGACTAATGCGGTTGCAGTTGAGATGTTGAACGTGCCGCTGGTATCACCTCCAGTCCCACTGGTGTCGATCAAAGAATCGTCGGAATCTTCGACGAGAGCATCGCGGCCCGTGCCGGTAACCACAGTATCCGCCCGTTCGACGGGCAACGGCGCCGCGGCTGAACGAATCGCTTCAGCGAAACCAACGATCTCCTCGACGGTTTCGCCTTTCATCCGCAGAGCAATCAGTAGCGCCGCAATCTGCGCGTCAGAGCAGTTTCCTGCGAGGACTTCGGCCATCACCGCGCGGGCTTCTTCCCGAGCCAGGGATTCGTTGTGATTGACTAGTCGATGGAGCGCGTCGAGGATCATTCGCTTTCTTTCGCTCATAGCCCAACACTTCGTTCAACTTGAGTCTGTCCGTCTAAAGAGCCTTAACGAGAAAGACACAAAGTTCCACGAAGAAATCAGATTACGTTGCTACTGGGGTGCCCCTAAGGCGTTTTTTCAGGTAGTCTCGCCAGTCTTCCGGAAGAGCGGGCGTGGCGATCGCTTTTACTAAGAGTTCGTGATTGTATCGATCATCGGCGAACAGATGGTTCATCTCTGCGATCGTTATTCCGGCGGTTTCACGACTCAGAAACTCAATTTCGTTGCCGACCTCTACTGCGCCTTCCTGCTCGACGGAGAAATAAAATCCGCTGCGCCCACTGCGAAGAAAGCGTGCGAGGATGTCGTTGCGTTGGAATTTAGCCGCCAGCTTGTAGCAAGGAACGCGAGGCTGGCGCACCATGAGGATCGATGATCCGGTTTTCAAACGGTCGCCGATGTGAAGATCGTCCTCGAAGAGCCCTTCGGTTGTGAAATTTTCTCCGAACATTCCCCAAGGCAGATTCATGCCGGGAAGCTCATTCCGCCAGAATTCGTAGTGTTCGGACGGATAGCCGTATACAGCTTTGAACGCGCCACCATGCACAGTAAGGTCGGCCTGCCGGTCACCATCGAGATTGAGGCTGCGAAGCGCGACGGGTCCGGTGACGGGTGACTTGAATATTCCCGTCTCCATGGTCTGACCTTTGTAGGTCAGCAGGCGTGGCAGCCCGACATTTAGCGAGATGATTTTCACGATCCCCCGAACGCCAACTTCAGCACTAACAATTTCGGTTGGATGTTGCCTGAGTGGCGGTAGACGCAGGAATGCGACCGCCATTTTGGGATTATCTTACTCCGAGAGTCCATTCCACGTTGCCCGCTCCCCGTATCTTCTATAAAATTATGGGTTTGCTGCCCGCAGTGCGACGCTGCAATCAGCTCCTTCCGATTTCTAGCAAGCGAGTATTCACTATGAAAATTCATGAGTATCAGGCAAAGGCAATCCTAAAGAAGTATGGTGTAACGGTACCTCGCGGATCGATGGCCACCTCTCGCGACGAGGCAGAATCGATCGCAAAAGAGCTGTTCGACTCAGGGGCCACTGGAGTAGTCGTCAAGGCACAGATTCACGCCGGAGGTCGCGGCAAGGGCGGTGGCGTAAAGATTGCGAAGTCGGTGGATGAGGCTGGTGATCTCGCCGGGAAGATGCTCGGCATGAAGCTGGTGACGCACCAGACGGGTCCTGAAGGCCGCATCGTGCGCCGTCTGCTGATTGAAGAGACGCTGCCGATCGAGAAGGAATTGTATCTAGGGATTCTCGTCGATCGCGCCGAAGGCAAGCCGGTGTTTATGGCGTCGGCCGCGGGCGGAATGGATATTGAGCAGGTCGCTGCGGAGAATCCCGATGCCATCCTGAAGCAGCACATCGATCCGGGCATGGGACTTGAGGCCTTTCAGGCGCGGAAGATCGCGTTTATGCTGGGCCTGAGCGGGAAGCAGATCAATCCGGCGGTGCAGTTCCTGACCAGCCTGTATAAGGCATTCCTCGACACCGACGCGTCGCTGCTCGAGATCAACCCCTTCATTACAACGACGGACGGGCGGTTGTTCGCGCTCGACGCCAAAATTAACTTCGACGACAACTCACTGTTCCGGCATGCAGACCTGCGCGAGCTGCGAGATATTACCGAGGAAGATCCGCTAGAAGTCGAAGCGTCGAAGTACAGCCTCAACTACATCAAGCTCGACGGCAACGTCGGCTGCATGGTGAACGGCGCGGGCCTAGCGATGGCGACGATGGACATCATCAAGTACGCCGGAGGCATGCCTGCGAACTTTCTTGACGTTGGCGGCGGCGCCAGTTCCGAGCAGGTAGGGCATGCATTCGAAATCCTGCTGAGCGACAAGAATGTGAAAGCAGTGCTGATCAATATCTTTGGCGGCATTCTACGGGTCGACACCCTGGCGACGGGCGTGGTCGAAGCGGCCCGCAGAGACCAATATCAAGCTGCCGATCGTGCTGCGGCTGGAAGGCACCAACGTGGATGAAGGGAAAAAAATCCTGATGAATTCAGGGCTTAACTTCACCGTAACCGACACGATGAAAGATGCGGCGGACAAAGTTGTGGCTGCGGCGCGAGGTACCCTCGGAGTTACTGAATGGCGCTAGGCGCGGGATAAGGCGCTCAATGCGACTGTCGAGTGTGTTTAGGAGATTTAGAAGCTTAGAAGCGAGGAATTTCTTATATGGCAATTCTGGTCAATAAAGATACGCGGTTACTTGTTCAGGGACTCACCGGGCGTGAAGGCACATTCCATGCGAAGGCCAGCGCGGCGTATGGGACCAAGATCGTTGGCGGAATCACGCCGGGCAAAGGCGGTACGACGCATGAAGGCTGGCCCATTTTCAATACGGTTCGCGACGCTGTCGAGAAGACGGGCGCTAATGCTACCGTGATTTTTGTTCCGCCACCGTTTGCGGCTGACGCAATCATGGAAGCCGCCGACGCGGAAATCGATCTGATCGTCTGCATCACGGAAGGTATCCCAACGCTCGATATGGTGAAGGCGTGGGAGTTCCTGCAAGACCGGCGTTCGCGGCTGATTGGGCCGAACTGCCCGGGAATTATCTCGCCCGGCAAATGCAAGATCGGCATCATGCCCGCCTCCATTCATAAAGAAGGGTCGATTGGCATCGTTTCGCGTTCTGGCACCCTGACGTATGAAGCGGTGCATCAACTTGACACAACGCGGCATCGGGCAGTCGACGGCGATCGGGATCGGTGGCGATCCGATCATTGGCACGAATTTCATCGACGCGCTGGATTTGTTCAATCGAGATCCGGAAACCGAAGCTGTCATTATGATCGGCGAGATTGGCGGCAATGCCGAAGAGCAGGCTGCAGAGTTCGTGAAGACACATATGAAGAAGCCGGTGGTTGGATTCATCGCCGGACAGACAGCGCCTCCGGGACGCCGCATGGGCCACGCAGGAGCCATCATCTCAGGCGGAAAGGGAACTGCGGCTGAGAAGATGAAAGCGCTCGAGAGCTGTGGAATTCGAGTGGCAAAATCTCCGGCGGCGATCGGTGAAACTCTAGCCGCGGCTGTGGGAGTGAATGCTTAGTAACTAATCGGGTAACAGAAGCGGGATTTTTTTCGCTCGGAACAAGCATCTGCATTGAGCGTCGTGCCAGCCACGACGCTGTTTTTTGTACGAAAGTACAAACTCAATACCCAAGGATCAACGTCGAATATGAAGACTTTGCAACGTACTTTCACCATCGTCAAGCCCGACGCCGTTCGCCGCAACGCTGTGGGTGACATCATTGAGCAGTTCGAAAAAAACAACTTCCGCATCCTTGCTATGAAGATGCTGCAAATCTCCAAGCACCAGGCAGAGCAGTTCTATGCGGTGCACGCCAGTCGGCCATTTTTCAGTACGTTGACCGACTTCATGTCCAGCGGGCCGATCGTGGTGCTGGCGCTGGAAAAGGAAAATGCCATTGCCGACCTACGCAAGCTGATGGGCGCCACCAATCCCGCGCAAGCCGAAGAAGGCACGATCCGCAAGAAGTGGGCGACCAATATCGAGCACAATGCCATTCACGGATCGGATGCGGAAGATACGGCTCGGTTTGAGTTGAGCTATTTCTTTGCCGGATACGAATTGGCAAAGTAGAAGTCAGCTATGACGCTGGGAGTCGATAACCTACTGGGCGAGATGATCGAAGATTGGCTGCCAAACAGCAAATCCAATCGTGCCAGCGGGCAAGCGATTTACTCACCGCTTTGAGGCACTAAGCGTAGAGATGACTGACTATCCGAGCGGTTCGAAGAGGTGCCCTTCCACGCGGTCCGCGACCTTGGGGAGATCTTTGCGCGCGTGCTGCAAGAAATACGGTGCGGCGCGATGGGCTTCTAGCGCGGCATCGTCCTTGTATTGTTCGTAGATGAAAAACCGGCGCGCTTCGGTCTTATGCCGGTGCACCTGGTACATCGAGCAGCCCGGTTCCTTCCGGGATTGTTCGGTAAGTTTCTCGAACACTGCAGCAACCTCTGCTTCGTGACCAGCTTTCGCCATCCAGGTGACTGCCAACACCACCATCTTTTTGCTCCTTCGCCGGCGGTGTGCGCCGGGGAAGCAATTCTAGGCCTTCTTTGCCGCAGTCTTCAACTCGGACACGAATTCATCGAGCAGGATCGTGTGGTCGCGATCAGGACCGGTCGAAATCATGCCGACCTTTGCCCCGCTCTCTTTGGCGATAAATGCCAGATAGTCGCGTGCCTGTTTCGGCAGCTTCTCGTACTCCGTGATTCCTTCAGTTGGAACTCTCCACCCGGGAAACTTCTCGTAGATGCACTCCATCTTGTCGAATCCGTCGGACTGGGCTGGCAGTTCATCGGTCTGCTTACCGTCAA
The DNA here is from genome assembly GCA_963712365.1 of uncultured Acidobacteriota bacterium. GTDB lineage: Bacteria > Acidobacteriota > Terriglobia > Terriglobales > Acidobacteriaceae > Sulfotelmatobacter. The sequence goes on along the minus strand of CAVQHO010000010.1, from coordinate 332,627 downwards.
TCTTGAATCCGACGCAGACGGGAATTTCCGCTAGCTCGTCGAGCACATCCAGCTTGGTCACGACCAGCCATGTCGTTCCGTTGATCATGCCCGAGTAGCGCAGCAATGGCAGGTCGAGCCATCCGGTTCGGCGCGGACGTCCTGTCACTGCTCCATACTCATTTCCGCGTTTTCGCAGATTATCGCCCGCCTGACCTTTGTCCTCTGTGGGAAACGGTCCTTCGCCAACACGCGTGCAGTAAGCCTTCGTGATACCGATGACCGCGTTGATGGCGTTTGGAGGCACGCCTGTACCGATTACAGCGCCGCCAGAGGTAGCACTCGAAGAAGTGACAAAGGGGTAAGTGCCATGATCGATGTCAAGCATCGTTCCCTGTGCACCTTCAAACAGAATGGATTCGCCCTGACGCAAAGCCTTATTAAGAAGTGCGGCCGTGTCGCAGACAAACGGAGCGATTTTCTCCGCTGCTTGCGCGTATTCCGTGTACATCTTGTCGGCATCGACCGGTTCGGAGTTAAACAAAGCGTGCACGATCATGTTCTTCTCGCGCACCGTGTTTTCGATATGCTTCTTGAGCAACTTCAGATCAAGGAGGTCGACGACCCGCAAGCCGCGGCGTCCCATCTTGTCTTCGTAGGCGGGACCGATTCCTCTCGACGTGGTGCCGATCTTGACCCGGCCAGGCGCGTTTTCTGAAGCCAGTTCGATCATGCGGTGATACGGCAGGATCACATGCGCGCGGTTCGAGACGAATAAATTGCCGTCAATCTGAACGCCGGCATCCCGCAATGCCCCAGCCTCTTTCAGGAAGGCAAGGGGATCGAGTACCACACCGTTGCCGATCACACTGCGACAGCCTTTGCGCAGCACTCCGCACGGGACTAACTGCAGGATAAATTTCCTGCCATTGATGATGACGGTGTGGCCGGCGTTATGTCCTCCGGCGTAGCGGGCAACAACCGAGAAGTTTTCGGACAGTACATCGACAATCTTCCCTTTGCCTTCATCGCCCCATTGGGCGCCAACGATCACGGCAGTCTTGCCTTTGTTCAATTCCATCTCCGTCAGGAAAATTTGCGGGGCGCGGTCTGGCGGTGCTGCTCCCGGGGTCGCACACTCCTTACCCGCGGGAAGACTTAAACAATAGAATTACGGGAAATATGAGCGGAGAAGACGTGTACGCACTATCTTACCGTGACGACGTTGCGCATGCAATGCGGAGCCCTCTGCATAGACCTTGGTGTTCTTCATCGCAAGCGCTCTTCTTTCATGGTATCGAGCTTGGGAAAAACGAAGGCCTAGAGTGGTGGAAGCGAATCGCGGACTTTACTTTTTTCGGGAGTGGCCCTTACCTTGAATCTATGCCCGTGTATTTCACTCCTGATCTATTTCGATTTCTGACGCGCCTCAAGCGCAACAATCGCCGAGAATGGTTCCTGGCTCATAAAGACGAGTACGAATCTTGCGCACGGCAGCCAGCCATACAATTCATTACTGACTTTGCAGCTCCGTTGTACAAAATTACACCGTATCTGCTTTGCGATCCGCGCTCGTCTCGCGGATCCTTGTTCCGCATCTATCGCGATACCCGCTTCTCATCAGACAAGCGTCCGTATAAGAGTCACATTGCGATGCGGTTTTCCCACCGCGGCAAGGATGTCCACTCACCCGGCTTTTATCTGCACATCGAACCAGGCGGTTGTTTTGCCGCTTCCGGACTGTGGCATCCCGAGCCACACACGCTGTTGAAAGTTCGCAACGCTATCGTGGAGCGGAGTGATGAGTGGCGCCCGATCCGCAAGCTGCTGAACTGGGACGATGCCAGCAAATTGTCGCGTCCGCCACGCGGCTTTCCGTGCGAACACGAGTTCGTGGACGATCTGAAGCTGCGCGATCTTGGCACAGCGATCGAGTTCACTGACGCGCAGGTGTGTAGCCCGACGTTCATGACGACGTTCGCGAAGGCTTGCCGCAAAATGTCGCCCGTAGCGCAGTTCCTGAGCAGCGCGCTAGGTTTGCAGTTTTAAATCTGATGAAGGAAGCGCCGAGGTCGTCGGCGCTCATCTATTTTCGGAATGCTTTCTGAATGAGCGTGTAACGCGCCGCACCGATCAATCCGCAATCGTCATTGAGGACGATTTTGACTGGCATGTCTTTCAGCAGGGATGACATACGGCCTTTGTCGAGGAACGCCTGAAGGAAAGAGGGTTGCTTCATCTTCTCGACATTTTTTGCCGCGATGATGCCGGCGATGAATATTCCTCCGGTCGTCATGTAACGCAGGGCGCAGTTTCCGGTCTCCGCTCCGAATACGCTGACGAACAGTGCCATCGTTTGCTCGCAAAGTGCGGATTTGCCTTCAATCGCAAGTTTCGAGATCAGAGCGGGAGCATCGTGGGCAGCGCTCATTTCATCGTGGAGGGACGACGATTCTTCGGCTCTCTTAGTGTCGCGAAGGAAGTCGTAAATATTCCGGATGCCGGGACCGGAAAGAATGCGCTCGCAACTGATCCGCCCATACTTTTTTTGAAGATAACTCAGCAGTTCAACCTGCAGGCTGTCTTTGGGAGCGAAGTCGGCGTGGCCTCCTTCGCAGGCGAATGGATGATGCCGGAAGCCATCCCAGTACAAGCCTGCTACGCCCAGTCCAGTGCGCGCGGAGATAACCGCGCGATTGCCTTCGGCGTCCTCCAGGCCTTCGCTCAGCGTCACGAAGTCTTTGGATTCGAGAGCGTCGATACCGTACGCATAAGCTTCGAGGTCGTTGAGCAAGCCGACAGAATCGAGTTTAAGTTGTGCGGCAAGTTCGCGTGAATCAATGGTCCACGGCAAGTTTGAAATCTTGCTCTTACAGTTGCGCACCGGACCAGCCACGCCAAAGCAGGCGCTGTGCACGGGGATCTGCTCGGTCCGGATGAACTGCACCAGGATCTCTTGCAAGCCGGCATGTTCCTGGCTTTCGTACGTTTTCTCCACTGCGCAATCAAGACGATTGCCTTCCGTCTGGAACGCAGCCAGCCGCGTGCGGGTGCCGCCGATATCGCCTACAAGAATCACGGTTCAATCCTCCTCCACTGACGATTGTCGGTCGCCAGCAAGTAATCAGACTCGGCAGGACCCCACGAGCCGGAAGCGTAATTGGGAAACTTCCGCGGCGGCAGCGCCCGCCAAACGTCGAGCATGGGATCGACGACGCTCCATCCGGCCTCGACCATGTCAGCGCGCTGGAATAAGGTTGCATCGCCGATCATGCAGTCGTAGAGCAGGACCTCGTAGCCGGTGTACGCGTCAGCGCCAAAGTATTGCGAATATTCGAAGCTCATGTCGACCGAACCCACGCGCAGAAGCGGCCCGGGGACCTTCGCTCCGAAATTCAAGGAAATGCCTTCCGTCGGTTGAATCTGGATGACAAGGGTGTTGGTGTGCGGCTTGTGCTGCGGAGCTTTGCGAAACAGTTCGAAGGGCGTTTTGCGGAACTGAATCGTAATCTCGGTGTGCCGCTTTGCCAGTCTCTTGCCGGTACGCAGGTAGAAAGGGACACCGGCCCATCGCCAATTATCAATATTCAATTTGAGCGCGACGAAGGTCTCCGTGCGCGATTCAGGGTTAACGCCGGGTTCAGTTTTGTAGCCTGGGACACGCTCCCCGGCGATGGTGCCTTCTCCGTATTGTCCGCGGACACTGCGCAGCAACACGTCCTCGGAGTTCAGCGGCTGGATGGAGTGCAGCACCTTCGCCTGTTCATTGCGCACTGCATCGGCATGAAACGAGACCGGGGACTCCATGGCAGTCAGGCTGAGCAACTGCATTACGTGGTTGGGGACCATGTCGCGCAACGTGCCCGCATTGTCGAAGTAGGCGCCACGGCGCTCCACGCCGACAGTTTCGGCGTTGGTGATCTGAACGTGATCGATGTAGCGGCGATTCCAGATGGGCTCGAAGATTGCGTTGTCGAAGCGGAACACCATGATGTTTTGCACGGTCTCTTTGCCGAGATAGTGATCGATCCGGTAAATCTGGCTTTCCTGCAGGACGCTGCGAATATCACGATTCAGCGTCTTGGCCGACTCGAGATCCTGCCCGAATGGCTTCTCGATGACCACCCGGCGCCACTGGCCGTCGTCTTGCCGGGACAGACCAGCTTTCCCCAGTTGCTGCACAATCGGTGCGAAGAACTTGGGCGCCGTCGCCATGTAGAAAAGATAATTTCCTTGCGTATGACGCTCTACGTCGACCTGCGCGAGGCGCCCTTTGAGCCGCAAGAAAGTGTTGGGATCGGCGAAGTCACCGCGTTCGTAGAAGAGGCGCGGACGCAGCCATGCGATGCATTCCCGCTCGTTGGATGGAAGGAATTCGCTGACCTGGTCACGAAAAGCTTCCGGGCTCAGATCGTCGACCGAAACTCCAACAACGGCGAAGTCATCGGGCAGCAGTTTGGCCTTGACCAGGTTGAGAAGCGCTGGAACTAGCTTACGTTTTGTAAGGTCTCCGGAGGCTCCGAACAAGACGAAGACGCACGGCCCTGCCGCCTTGCCGGCCATCTGCTGCTCAACCATGGAAGTGCCCGGGATCGATGCGGCCATGCTCAGAGCGAATCCACCAAAGAAAGGAAAGTGGAAAGCATTCTAGGCCAAACCGCCGGAAATCTCCTAACCGGCGGAAGGTCTAAGTCTGTGCTGCCTTCGCGTGAGTGCCTTGGAAGAGATTCGCTGCCGGGCGGCGGGACTCTTTTGAGGCCGAAAAGAAACGCCCCGCTCGGGAACTTCCGCGAGCGGGGCGGCTGGAAATGCGTAGTAATTAGAAGACCAGTCTCGCTCCAAGTTGGAATTCTCTTGGATCGAAGGCTCCCGTGATCGCGCCGAAGTTCCCGGAACCGGTGTTGAGGCTGATGCCACCGGTGTTAACGTCTCCACGGAACTGGGTGTGATTCCAGGTGTTGAAGGCATCTGCGCGAAGCTCGAAGCGGCTGCCGCGAGATTCGTTGATCAGGAAGCTCTTGAACAACGAGAGATTCCAGTTCTGCCGTCCTGGGCCGCGCAGTGCGTTGAATCCGAGATTGCCGTATATGTCGGTCCCGACGCCCGTCGGCACCGAGAATACGGCCGGGTTGAACCACTGGCTTACCGTCTTAGGATAGGTGATCGATCCACTGACGTTTGGCCGATTCCCGGAGTTCTGAATTACGCTCGCCACATTGCTGCCGGTTACGCCCAGATTCAGGGGCGCGCCCGAGACCGCGGTGACGATGCCTGACAGTTGCCATCCGCCCAACGTTGTCTTCAGCAGACGGTTTTGCGTTGTCCTGAAAATAGGAAGCTGGTACACGAAGTTTACAAATGCCACCTGGGTACGATCATACGAAGACGGCCCTTTATCGTATTGCCATCCGGCATATGGGTTGGTGATGTTGTTGAGATCACCGCCGCTACCGTTGCCGCCCGCGTTCGGATCGATCGCGCGCGCCAAGGTATATGCGAATTGCAACTGCAGGTCACGACGCAAGTTTCCATGCAGTTCCGCCTGGAATGCGTTGTAATGACCTTCCTGTCCGTTCCGGGCCATGCGGATTGCGCCGTAGCCCCTGTAGTTGTACAGCTCATTGATACCCGTCCCGCCTGACGCGATTAGAGCCGGCAACGATGCGAAAGGTGGCAGGTTGATTTCCTGGTAGTAGTCCATGTTGCGGTTCTGGCTTCCTACATAAGCCAAGGATAGAACCGTCTTGCTGCTCAGCGATTGTTGCAATCCCACACTGTACTGATAGGTGGTCGGCAGTTTATAGCCACTAGGCTGGATTCCCGTAACGCCCAGAGGCAGGACGGGAAGGCTCGCGGCCGTGATGGTATCTCCCGTCTTCACATTCAAGCCGGGGTTGGAGAGCGAAACGTTGTTCAACGTTGGGCTGGCATTCATCGGCGGATTGGTTGCGCCGTTGTACATGTCGTTACCCTGAATGCGGTCGAACATAATTCCGAATCCGCCGCGGATGACCGTCTTGCCCTGGCCGGTGACGTCGTACGCAAATCCAAGGCGAGGACCAAAGTTCTTCCACGTGTTTTCGACCAGTCCCTTGGGAATCCCATTCACGCCGCCGATTCCCATGCCGTTGGTGTAGAACTGCAGTCCGGCAAGAATCGGATTCGGGCTGGTTCCCAGTCCGGGGCTAGCAGCGGTGCAACCAAAATTCGCGGTCGCCGACGCAGCAGCAGAGCAAATGTTCCCGCTGCCATCATTCCAAAAGGTAGCGGCATTCGCGGGATTGTAGAGGTTCGGGTAGAAGTTCGCGGACTGCTTGTTTGCCTCATAGGTATGAGGCATACCGTCCCAGCGGAGTCCAAGGTTTAAGGTCAATCGACGCGTTGCCCGCCAGTTGTCCTGGGCGTAGACACCGTACGACAGGTTGTTCCAGTGACCCGTTTGCTGAACCGCATTTTCGGTGTACTGCTGCGAGTAGCCGAGGAGGTAATCGGCGAAATCATAACCGCAGCTTACGGTCGAAGAGCCGGTGCATCCGGTAGGGCTGGTGAAGGATCCGTTGAAGTTGAAGTTGCCCTCGGTGTTGGCAAACCAGGATTGAACTTTCTTGTATTGCATCCAGCTAAATCCGAACTTCAGCTGGTGGGAGCCCTTCGTCCAGGAAATATCGTCGCGAAGTTGGTAGTCATTGGCTTCGTTATTCCACGGAGTCCAGTTTGCTGTATAGTTCGCGCCCGTAATCCCATTCAGATTGATGGAAGGGATGCGATCCAGTGCATTCGGTCCGCTAAACAGGCGATTGAACTGGAAGCCTGACGGCGCGGTGACCAATCCCTGCGGCAGGATGTGAATGCGGTTGCCGTCGTAGTTGAACGCAACTTCGTTCAGCAGCGTCGGGTTAATCATGTGGGTCAGGTGAACGACGGCGCTATATGCGGGATTGCCGAACGTATTGCCGATCGTGGGAACGTTGTCGCCGCTCCACATTGTGTTGCCGTAGTTCTGCGAGATCTGCTCGGAGATCAGGTGTCCGAACACCGAAAACTTGCTGTTGATCTGATGATCAACGCGCACAATCTCTTCCTTAACTTTGGTAGGAACGTTATTGCCGCCGATGAAGCTCGCGCCGCTGGTGGCTTTCGGAAAAATACCGCCGTAAGTGCCGCCGGCAGTCAAAAGCAGGTTTGCGTTCGAGTCAATCAGGCAGGAAGGAATGGTATTGTTCGGAAACGGACTTCCGGGTACGAGTGTCGCCAGAACAGCCGGCGAGCAACCCGAACCGAAGTTTGCCACGCCCGTTGGGACGACGATGTCGAGCGTCTTGCCGTTGTAGGTGTTAGGCAGAAGCGCATCGCCGGCCGCATTCGGATACGCACTCGCCGGGGGAACGGTCTGGTTGAGCAGTTGCCCCTGGATCAGGCTGCGCCACTCCATGTTGTAAAAGAAGAACGTCTTGTGCTCTTTCTTCCAGAAGTCGACCGGGCCACCGCCGTTAAAACCGTAAAGGTTGTAACGGAGTTCCGCGACCGGATTTGGCGCGGGATTGAAGTAGTTGCGCGAGTCGAGAGCATCGTTGCGCCCGAACCACCAGGCGTTGGCGTGAAAATCCTTGGTGCCTGACTTGACCACTTGCGTGATCGTCGATGCGCCGGTCATCCCATACTCTGCGCTGTAGTTCGACGTGTTCATCCGGAATTCGCCGATCGATTCCAGCGATGGCGCGACACTGGCCTGGCTGCCGCCGCGATCGAGGTTCTCGCCGCCGTCAATGAGCATGAGGTTGTGGCCCATGCGCTTCCATTGATGCTTACGTTGTTGTCGCCGCTAACGGCTGTGGGGCTGATGTTGTCGCCCTGCAGGCTGACCGCTCCAGCGGTGAGCGAGTACAGGTTGTAGAGCGTTCTGCCATTAGTGGGAAGATCGCTGACCTGCTTCGCTGTGACCACGCTGCTCACGTCGCCGGACTCGGTCTGTACCGCCACCGGATTCGCTTCGACCGTGATCGTGTCTTGCGTGTTGCCGACCTGCAGATTGAAGTCGACGCGAGTCCGATCCCCGACTTGAAGTAAAAGGTCCGTGCTCTGCGCCACCTTGAAGCCCGAAGCTTGCGCGCGAAGCGTATAGTGCCCGATGTGCAGCTCGGGTGCGGCGAACTGGCCATCTGGCCCGGTGGTGACAGTGCGTGAGATCCCGGTATCGATGTTGGTAATCAAGATGGAAGCATTCGGAACTGCGGCACCAGTGGGATCGATAACCGTGCCGACGATCGCTGCTTCCTGGGCTGTAGCGAGTGAACCGAACAGAGTAACGAGGAGTAAAAGTAAGAATACAAATCGAAGGTCAAACCTTTTTAGAAACAGGCTGCGACCCTCGCCTAACGACGAGAGTAAGTTCATTTCCAGCCTCCTGGAATTAATCAAAAGAATCACGAGACTCGACACACTAGAGCACACACGAGGTTAAGGGTACTGAGTACGTGTTATCTCTGCTCATTCATTACTGTCAAGAAGAAAATCGATTTTCTACTGGTAGTTATATATTTTGGGAGTGATTGAAATCACATCCTCTGCATTCAGTGTCTTACTAAGTCGGAGTGATAGATTTCACTTCGGGAAAGTATTCTCCGCCTGAAAAAATCAATAGAAAGCGACGCCGGTTCCTTGCGTCGTGTTAGCAGGATTTATTAGAACGAATAACAATTCTGTGATCCCGATCATGGGGCGTTGTATTTGCGATGATGACGTAACGGGCAAATCGTGTGAGATGGTTGTCCAGACTCGAGATGCGTCTGTTGGAATCAACGACCAGAATGGTCGACGCATGAGTCGATGAGCTATCGTAATAAGTTTTATAACGTGTTGTATCCTCAGCATAATCTGAGGATAGGAGCGATTTGCTCGGGCGAGGGGGACGCTCCTTATTTATGATTGCGCTCGGTGATGGCTCACCGTCGTATCGCTGATCGGAGCATAGGCAACAACAAGTTAAAACTCCCTCACTCCAGGGCGCGTATCACGGTGCCATGGCACTTTCCCCTGCATCATGTTGGAAAAGCTGCGGCTAGGATTCAGAACGCCGCGCAACAAGATTCGTGTGACGTGACTATTCGTGTGTGATTCCCATCTCTTCACTATGTATTTATCCAGCAGATCTTCCCCCATCATCCACCCCAGCCCCACGGCCGGAGTGATGACCCAGTCGACCACTCCCGTCTTCTTGGATACTTTCTGGATATTGCCGATGGAAGCTTCGCTCAAAGGCCCGATTTCGAATTGCAGGCTGAATGCAGCAGAGAATGCGGTCGCGCGCAGGCGGCTGTTCCAATACGCCGCATTATTGCCGAACTCTAGCTGGCGATAGCGCGGATCGTGAGCGATCTCGAGAAATCCGGCCACGCTCCCTTCCATGGGATGGTCGATGTAGTTCACGAAGAATGGATCCCCATCATTCCATCCATGAATGCTCAAAACTGCGTCTTTGTAATCACGAAAAAATGGGCCGAAAAGCCCGGCTCTTGTGTCGCCCTCGGTCGCCAGCCGGAACGCATGTTGGAACAGCAGGAACCTGGTCGAATCGACCATCAAGCCGCCCCACTCGATAGGTTGATCGTCTGAAGTTCGAATGCGAGTCAGCGGTTTCGAAGATGATTTTGTGAAAGAGCGCGAAGTTTCGACTGAGCTTGGATCGGGCTCTTCGGGCCCCAAGTTCTTCGAAGCGGGCAGGATCAGTCTTCACGCCGAACCGAATACAATCCGAAGGGGAATCGAACTCTGGCGTCCCCAGCCGTCTCAGCACACTCTGACGTGCAAACGGACACGCGGATTTCTCGCGGCGTGGCAGAACTGGCAGTGCTGCAGCTATCTGCAGTGTCTTACGAGGCGTCTGCGGCTCGGTGGTTTGAGCATGAGCCAAAATCGGTTGTGCCAACAACCCGAGCAGGAGCATCCAGAAACAGGGCTTACAGCACTGACTCTTCTTGGACTTTGAATTCGCACTCCTACGGCGTCTCTGTTTCTCAATCAGCGGCATGCGCATCGCCACAATAGGTGTGCAAAACATCGCTCACAAAATTGTGCCTTACATAAGAAAATTGAGTTTCACGAATTGACATGTTCGTACCTCACAAAATCCGTCCCGCAGTCTCACTCAAAGTAAAACGTAGGATGAGCATTTACGCTAAATTGATTGCGAACCGAGTCGGTATACGGTGAATCCTGCACAAATGCATTCGCTCATCTTTCACGCGCAGTGAAGGTTGCGCCTCCCCCACTTTGCTTCGATGAGAACGGGTAAAGGGTTGATGGGAAATGCCGGCGGGTCTTGGCCCATCAGAAAGTTTCTCTGCGTCCCGATGACGCACACGTAATCTACCACATCGGGAAGAGTTCCTGGGTCTTAATAATGGTAGGCACGGCAGGATTCGAACCTGCAACCCTCGGATTAGAAATCCGATGCTCTATCCGTTTGAGCTACGCGCCCGCGAATCGTCCATCCCATTTTAGCCGAAACATTTCCGGCACGTTTCTCTCTCAGGCAGATTGCAACCTTTACCGTCCATGGAGAACGAGTCCGATCATCGCTGAGCCGACGATCAACACTGGCTCGAGAATCTTGCACGAAAGAGCAAGATCAACGTCACGTGGGCGATCATGCTGTAGGAAAATCCACGATTGAACGCCGGCGAGGACGATCACCGCGCCGGCAATCGGGCTTGCGTTCCAAACGACCCATCGCCTGCTCCACATCTTTCTCATGAATTTTTGGACACATCGGATGAGGTTTGGGCGACAGTAATTGTCACGCGCAAGAAGAACAAAGAAACACTACCAATCGCTCGACGAACCGAGACTAATTCACGAATACCTTCTGGAACTAGCGAAGGTAGTATACGTCGCTCGATCACTCGGTTCTTAAAACCCTCTCATCAATAATGCCAAATCGCTCGAAGCACTTTCTCTTGATTTGTCCGGTTCGTATGCAATGCCCTTGCATCCAACATAAAAAGGACAGGGTTCATGCTGTTAAAGCCAATTCTTCAAACCTGGGGCCGTGCTATATCTGGCCGAGTTCCATCACTTTCGCTAGAGATTACACGGGAGTGTCCGCTGCGCTGTCCCGGCTGCTATGCCTACGAAGATGCGCATTTGGGCACGACCAACTTGCGTAGCCTCGCTGACTTCAAAGGGCAGGAACTCATCACACGAGTGCTTGAAACCGTCGATCGATTTAAGCCTCTTCACCTCTCCATTGTTGGTGGCGATCCCCTGGTGCGGTTCCGTGAGCTAGGCACCCTCTTGCCACAACTCAGCGCGCGGGGAATTCATGTACAAGTTGTCACTAGCGCGTTCCGGCAAATTCCCTTGGATTGGGCCCGCATCCCGAATCTGCGAATATCAGTGTCGGTCGACGGCCTGCAACCGGAGCACGATCTGAGACGCAGGCCCGCCACCTACGACCGGATACTTCAAAATATCCAGGGCCACCAGGTCGCCATTCACTGCACAGTGACCAGTGCGATGACGCAGCGCAGTGGATACATACCTGAATTTCTCGCGTTCTGGTCGAGCAATCCCGCGGTCGAAAAAATCTGGTTCAGTTTGTTCACCCCGCAGCGCGGTGCGAACAATGTCGAATGTCTGAGTGCGGATGACAGGAATAGCGTGGTGGAACTGCTGATGCGTGTCCGGCCAAACTTTTCCAAACTCGATATGCCGGAAGCCGTCCTGCGCGAGTTTTTATCGCCTCCGACGTCTCCTGCTGAATGCATCTTTGCGAAAACGACCAGAACCCTCTCCGCTGATTTTAAAACGCGCGTAAAGCCATGCCAATTCGGTGGAGATCCAGACTGCTCCCGCTGTGGTTGCATGGCATCCATGGGGCTGGCGGCGATTGGTCACCGCAAGCTCATCGGCCCGCTTACTGCAGGACACATATTTTGGACATCGACCTCGGTGGGGCACTATGTTCAGCTAGCAGGGAAAGTTTTGAGTCGCAAGATGGGCCATTGAGGCCAACTCATCTGGCTGTGAACTACAGCGCATTCCTGGGCTTTCTACACCAAAGCCAGGTACGACCTGTGATCTCCAAGGTGCATGGTCGGCTGGAGGTTTCACTTCTACACCCTTCACCGGATAGAAGATCGTGGTGCGAAAGCGCAGTCTTTACTCATGCCGAAGCGCATTCTTGTGGTCGACGACAGCGCTTTGGTGGTGAGGTCCCTCAAATCTTCCCTCGAGAGCATTCCGGACTGGATCGTCGGCGGCGAAGCAGCTAATGGACGCGAGGCGATTGAGAAGGTGCAGCGACTCAATCCGGATCTCGTTGTAATCGATCTCTCAATGCCTGTGATGAACGGGATCGAAGCTGCCCACGAACTATCTCGGATTCGTCCAGACCTGCCCGTGGTCATGTTCACGAACACACCCGAAATTGCCAAGGAATCGCTGCCGCTCGGATGTTGGAGTGTCGTCGCCAAGACAGAAGTCTCCAGGCTTATCGAAGTGATCAGCGACATCTTCGAGAACGCCGCCTGATCGCCAGCCAGTAGTGACATGTGCTGACGCTCGTCCGCACCGTTCGCGGCAAAATTCCACGAGATTAACGAAGATCCTGAAGAACGGAGGCGTCGATTTGCGCGACTTCCGCTTCTGCGTGCTTTGAACTTGCCTAACGATTCCCGCTAGAGCCGCCAAACGCTGTGAGTACAAATACTGTGTTGACAGTAATCGTGATAACGCGTATATTGCGGTCAATGGTTACAGAACTAGCCCCTAAGCCCCGGCGTGCATTCGGGAGTCCGGAAGAAAGTACTTTTATCGCAATACAACGAACGGCCGATGCCTTGGCCCGCAACGTAGAAAAAATTCTGCGCCTGGCCGATGTCTCGCCGACGCAGTACAACGTGCTACGCATCCTCCGTGGCGCTCCTGAGGGTCTGCAGTGCAGCGAGATTGGAAAGCGCATGATCACTCGCGATCCGGACATTACGCGATTGCTGGACCGGCTCGAGAAACGCGCCCTCATTGAACGGCACCGCGATACGACGGATCGACGTATGGTATTGACCCGCATTACGCCGGCAGGTTTGAAGTGTCTGGCTGATCTCGACGGTCCAGTAAACGATATGCACAAAGATCAGCTCCGGCATCTCGGTAAAGAACGTCTTCAAACTCTGATGGAGCTCCTTGAAATCGCCAGAATGAATCTCAGCTAAATTTTTTTCATCTATAGTCGTTATAACGATTATCTGTACAACAGGAGGTAACACGGTATGAGCACAGCCACGGCATCTGCAGTAGGAATCAGCACCTGGAATATCGATCCCGTTCATTCACACGCCCAGTTCAAGGTCAAGCATATGATGATCTCGAACGTGAAGGGGGAGTTCACCGCGGTCACCGGTGTCTTGAAACATGATGGCCAGAATATCGAAAACTCGCAGATCGAAGCGTCGATCGACGCCTCTACAATCAACACACGCGATGCACAACGCGACGGCCATTTGAAGAGCCCCGACTTCTTTGACGTGGCGAAGTTTCCTCATCTCACTTTCAAATCGACCCGCATTTCAAAGACGGGCGATGCCGAGCTATCAGTCGTTGGCGACCTCACGATCCACGGCGTGACGCGCAGCGTTGTGTTTGACGTTGAAGAGCTCAGCGATTCTGCGAAGGATCCGTGGGGCAACATGCGCATGGGCTTGTCGGCCACCACGAAAATTAACCGCAAAGACTTTGGCTTGGTTTGGAACGGCGCGCTCGAAACTGGTGGTGTCCTGGTTGGTGAAGAGGTAGCCATCACCCTGGATGTCGAATTTATTAAGGCGTAATCGCCGCGAGGGACACAATGGCCGGCGCCTCGCATTTTTATGCAAGGCACCGGCGTTCAGCAGTGATTACTTTGTAGCTTCGTTCCACTCCTGCTCGCCACGATGCAGTAGCGTCTCGCGATCCTCAGGCAGGATCCAGCGCTGGTTGATCAACTCTTCCAGCGCTTTGGAGTAGCGGGTGAGATAGTCTTCTCGTCCAGAGTAACGCTCAGCAATCGACTTGCGCGGATCGCCATTTTTCTTTCGCTCCTCAGCAGACTTTGGAAATGAAATGTAAGACGCTTCAAATGGGACGCGCTGATCGGGCGCTCCGATCGAAGCATCGCGCAGGTTCCAGCCTGCATAGGTCGCGAGGGGCACAGTAATCGAAGGCAATCGCACACCATCGCGCTCGTTGCCATCCGCGTCCACTTGAGGCACGAGCACGGGAAACGGCTTGCCAACCTTCGGCGGCTCAAGACTCAATATCCCTTTTTGCCATCCCGGTCCAAAATCGATCTCGTATGCCGAGTTCGCTTCGTGCGCCTTGTTCACCCCGGGGAGAGTTGGGAAGGCGTACATCTGTAGAGGCACGAGTGTTCCGTCAGCAATCTTCGGATAGCTGCTGGGAGGAGGCAGCGTCTGGCTTCGGACCCACGCATCCATGTTTGCGATCATCGATCTCCAGAAAAATCGTATAGGTAGTGGGGACTGCGGCTCCTGCCCAAGAAGGTCATGCTGTCCTTTCGCCGCCGGAAAGGGCCCGCTGAAGTGCTGCAATCCAGTCAAGTGATAGATGCGGACGTTGTCCGAAATCTTCGCGTCGCTCTTGCCGTCGATGCTCACATGAGTCAGCGCAGCCACGCGTCCCCAATATTCGTACGAAGTGTTCGACAGAAAGATTTTAGGAAGAACCTTCTCCGCGATGGCCTGGTCGAGAATTCCGGAGGCTGCTCCGCTGTTGGGATCCTTCTCAGGCAGATCGGTAAACGGAAAGATATCCGTGGGGAAGAAAATGGATGAAGTAGGCTGCGCGTCGCGCGAAGGCTGCGCAAAGCGGTAGTTGAAGCTGCCGCGCCCAGCGCCGGCTACATGAGCGAGCACGCCATCGAGCGCAATCTTTCCGTCTTCGTCGGCGTTGAAGCCTTCATAAAGAAGATCGCGCAGGAAGCGCCCGTTCTGCGAAATGCCTTCGCCATAGACACGCTCAGCAGGAGTGACCGCGCTGGCGTCGTGCTTAGCGTACGACGCAAAATCGCGAATGGCAGCGAAACTGAGGCCGGCGACGACCGGATCGGCCACGACGTAAACGTACTCGTAAATCTTTCCTTGGTGAAATCCGCCGTTGAGATGAATGTGGCGGTCGCTTGGCACGACCTTACCGTCGACGGTATGCGCGAACTGCCAGTCGCTGCGCGGAATCACGGTGCGCGGAGCCTCACGTGAGTCTCGGACCGTCAGCACGTTACGCGTATCGTCTTGTGCCGCGACGGGATATTCGGTCCCCCCAATGTTGCCCATCATCAAATGTCCGAGAGGAATCTCCGGAGCGTTCTGCGACAACATGAAATCACCGCGCAGCAATCCAGTGATGGTCTTGCCGTTGTCCTTCGCAATGGGAGCGTAGAGCCGCAACGCATCCGCGCCGGAGGCGTCCCATTGCCAGCCAAGACTCACGAAGGTGAACCCGTGAGTGAGCAACCATGCGTCACCGACGTCATTCGCGGCGTTCCAGTCTCCGCCATCTACAATGGAGACGATGCGCGAAGCGCCGCGATTCGGAACCTCGAGCAACATTGAGCCGTTCCCCTTGCGCGCGTCCTTTGGATGAATGGCAACGAAGTCCGCGGAGAATTCCACCCCATCGTCATGGAAGTTGACGGAGTTCTTCAGGTCAACGATGCGATCATTGTGTGGATTGGAGACCGCGACCGAAAAGTAGACCCGTCCCGCAATGCGTTCGTAGGCACCCGCATTTCCGAACTGCTTGCCATTCTCGATATCCGTTCGCGAGAGAATGTCCACACGAACGACGCGAGCCTGAAGGGGCACGCTTGCGAGAAAGAGTAGAAGACCTGCAAGAAGGCTGCGCGACATGCGCGGAAGAATAGCACGGTAGGGACCGGCTGTTTGTGGCAGAACTAGCCGGCGGCGACGAGAGCCTCAGTAACAAGCGGCTCGGTAACCACCTCCACTCGCGCAAATTCCTCGACGCGTTGCGTCTTGAGCTTGCCCAAAACGTAATTTAGCAGGGGACGGTCGCCGCGGCGAATCTCCTGAAATTCGACCCCCATACCCAGATTGTCGACTAGATATTTTACCTGCGCTTTCAGCGCGACGCTGACATCGAACACACTCAACATCAGGCGGAAGTCGGTGCCGGGCCGGAGGGAGTCAGCGGCGGTGATACGCGCGCCATATTCAGAAATCTGGTCTATTTCGCCGGCCACTCGCTGCACGCCGTCCATCACCTCAGCCTGTCCTTCAACGTAGAAGCGAGGGCTGCGACGGCGATTTGCGTCGCCTCGTCCAAAACCGCTTGTGTGAACGCGTTGCAGGCGTGTGTCGAGAACAATCGGCTGGTACTGTTCCCGCGACTGGCGCAGCTCTTCATCCCAGGGGATGCGACCTTCGAGGCACTGCACAGTGAACTGGCCGCGAAGCGGCGAGCCAGGATCGGCAGTCCAGATCACCTGGCAGACAGCCTTGTTCCGCCCGCGTTCCACATTGACGAGATCGCCTACCTTCACATCGCGCGAGCTCAGCAGCCTCGCCCCGTGCGGATGGATGTCGTACGTGCAGGCCATCTCCGCCGCCCCTCGTCCCTCGTCGCCCACGAGGCTCCAACGCACAGGGACGGCAAGATGGACCAACTTGCTGGCGAGCAGTCCTTCTTCGGGCATGTTTTTGATCTTTTCCAAAGTCTGCTGACCTGACGAAACGTTACCAGTACATGTCCGAGTGGGCAATGTACTCACGTAATCGAAGTAATGGTTACTGTTAGGGCGTTCACGCCGTGAACGAGGCTAAAAGTAGGAGCGCCAGCAATTTGTGTCAGTTTTCAACAGCGCGGCTGAATCTTCGCTTGCAGGATTTGCTCGCCTCGGTGAAGATGGGGACAACTGCTTGCGTTCCATGAAATCATCCGTGCTCAAGTCACCGTCTGGCCGTCCGCTATCTCCTTCGGCTGCAAAGTTGCGCTTGCTCAAACGTCTGCGATGCACGCTGCGTTATGAGAAGAAGGCATGGGCAACCGGCGCGCAACTTGTGGCAGGGGTCGACGAGGTTGGCCGCGGATCATTGTTCGGATGCGTCGTCGCTGCCGCAGTGATCCTTGACCCTGCGTACCGCGTACGCGGGCTGCGTGATTCGAAGCTGTTGCCCGCGGAGCGCCGTGTGGTGCTGGCAGAACGAATCCGCGAACACGCGGTTGCATGGGCTGTGGCGGCGGTCGACGCCGCCCGCATCGATCAGATCAATATTTACCATGCGTCACGCGCGGCCATGCACGAAGCGGTTAGCCAATTGGTCCCCGCGGCGGACCATCTTTTGATCGACGCCATGAAACTAAATCTCGACGTGCCTCAGAAGTCGATCATCCATGGCGATGCGCTTTCGGCGTCCATCGCGGCCGCTTCGATTCTTGCCAAGGTGGAGCGGGATCGTATGATGTGCGAGTGGGACGCAGTGTTTCCGGCGTATGGACTGGCCTCGCACAAGGGCTACAGCACCCCAAAACATGTGGCCGCGCTTCGCGAGTTAGGGCCAACTCCGTTGCATCGCCAGTCGTTTGCTCCGGTGTGGCAGAATCCTGTGCCGCAAGAAGCATTTGACTTCATGCTGGAAGATGAAGCGGATCTTGTGGCGGAGGAAATAGCGGCTGAGGAAATGACGGCAGAGAGCTTAGCAGGATAGGACCATTGAAGATTTAAAAAGATGTTCCTGCGGGAACATTTTAAAGTACAAAACTGTACATACAGAATAGGATAAATGACTCGCAAGCAGCAAGTTACGCCGATTTCGAAGAAAGCCCGCCCGCACGTAAAAAAGGGCCCGAATGCCAAGTCAATCACCTCCCGAGGAAACGTCAGAGGACGAAAAAACCTCACGTTGATGGCGTCTGCCAGCGGCCCGAAACGCGCCAAGGCAACTGTAGACCGCATCCTGGATTACTACCGTCCATTGAAAAAGCCCGTAACCCTGCGGTTGGACGCCGACGTGATCGCATGGTTCAAAAAGGACGGAAAGCGCTACCAGACGCGCATCAACAGCGCACTGCGCCGTGTTATGGAACGCGAGATGAAGGCTGCGAGTTAGGTTTCAAATTGAAGCTCCCTTTCAGTAGTACAAACCTCTCAACTTTTCCGCATTCTCTCGCATGGTCCGTAGCATAGTGCCTCCACTTGCACATGGAGTGGGAACCTCTCTTCTACTGCACAGATGATGCATGATTTCGTCCGTTCCTTCGGAGGACCTCTCGCCTCCTCAGGTTGACATCGATTTGAGGGTTGCCACGAGAGCGGACCTCGGACCGTGGGATCCCTTGATGAGCCGTCGATCGCTCATGCGGGATATCAAGGCCCTTTGCTGCGCCAATGATGATAGTCGAGTGCGGACGATCTTGAACAACAGCGGCTTAGTCCAGCCGGTCGTTCAGTTGCTTCAACAACGCGGTATTGTTTTGTAATGCGCGCTGAAGGATTTCCGCCTGCTGTCTCGCCGTCGGCCAGTCCTGCTTTTCGACGGCTTCGGTCAAACCCGGGAGTTCGAGGTGGGCATAGGTGAAGCGCGCGCCGTAGAGAATGTGTTTGAACCAGGGACGTCCGGGGATGCCGTCGGGGTTGAGCCAATTGCGCTCGACCTGCATCATGCCGTGATTGAGCGTTGCGGCAAGCGGAGTATCGATTTTTCCCGACGCGAGTTTGCGGGCTACAGAGTCGTTCAGCTTTTTTCCTGCTGCTTCGAAGCTGTCGATCGCCGCGAGCACCGGGTTGAGATCCAGCAGGGGTTGATGTCGAGCTTCGCTCGACTGGACAGCCGAGGGCAGCCGTCCCCACAGGTTCTTTTCGTTTGCTTTCCCGAGATCGTGCACAAATTGACGGATGTTTGCTGCGTAGGTGGCGAAGTCGAAGGGAAGTAGATCCGCATTCGCGAGGCGCAGAGATGTTACTCCCCAAAGTTGCGACATGAGCGTGTGGTACTGGTAACCGGGGTCGCCGAAGTGATTCATCCAAAAAAAGTCGTCGTATGCGGAGTGGTAGACGCCGTAGTCGCCTTCAAAGCCCAGACCGAGGACCGGCACGCCGATGAAGTTCAAAAATACAGTGTGATCAGATCCGCTGCCGATGCGTGTGTCGGCGAGAGTGTCGTCGAGGACGCCGGAACTACTGAACTGGCCCGACTTGTTTCCTTCTTTCCTCTCTTGTTCGACCGTCGACTTCCACGCGTCGTACAGGCTCTTTCCCGCCGGATCGTTCAAGGTGCGGCTTGCTTCGACCAACATGGGTGCAAGGGAGGCAACTGCCTGTCCGTGAAAGTTCGGGCCTGAGGTGGCTTCGTCGACATTAATGTAGGCGACGGCTTTCTTGCGCAACTCATCGGCGAATTGCTCCCCCCATTCGGTCGATCCGGTCAGACCGACCTCTTCGCCGTCCCAACTGCAAACCACGATGGTGCGGCGTGGACGCATGCCATTTTTCTTGAGCTGGCCGAGCGCGCGCGTGAGTTCCATCATGCTCGCGGTGCCGCTCGAAGGATCGACTCCGCCAAAGACCCAGGCATCGCGGTGGTTGCCGAGGACGACCCACTCGTCCGGAAGTTCGAATCCGCGAACGCGTCCTTCAACCACGTAATAAGGTTGCGTGCCATTGTCCATCTCGATCTTGAGGTGAACCTTCACGCGTTTGCCGCCGAGGTGATATTGGAAGGGAAGTCCGCCCTGCCAATCTTGCGGAGCCGTGGGGCCGTCCATGTTCTCGAGAAGGGGCCTGGCGTCGTGCCAGGAAAGCGGCAGCGCCATAATCTTCGGAGCTGAGATAGCCTGTTCGATCGGAATTCGCCTTGCGCCCGGGACCGAGGCCCATCCGGGAGTAAGGGGATCGCCGGGAACCATGAAGTCGTATGTAATCGCGCCGCGCTGGATGTGATATTCGGGTCCCCATGGGCCGTCGGGATCGACCTTGCCCTTCTTGTCGCCGTCTTCTTGCGGATCGCTGTAGATAAGGAGAGCAGCAGCGCCTTCCCGCTGCGCGGTGAGCGCCTTGAATCCGCGATAGCTGTAGGGATTCGAATAGCGAACGAGAACGATCTTGCCTTTGATGCTGATGCCGTTGCTGCGGAGCAGTTCGTAGTCTTCGGGATTGCCGCTGTGCGCGTAGATGACCGGGGCAGTGACTTCGCCGGAGATCGACATGCCGCTCCACGCACCGCTGATTGCGGGATTCTTGGAGTCTGGGTCGGCGTCGAGTGGCGCCTCGCGCAGAACCGCTTGGTAGTGGGTGGGCGCAATCATTTCGAGCGATGCGCTTTTTGGATTGGTTCCGTAGACATCGTAGCGCCGAATGATGACGTCTTCGAGTCCCTGTTTCGTCCACTCGTCGCGAATGTATTCGGCGAGTTCGTTGTTGCGTTTCGATCCCGCGACGTGCGGCTCCTGGGTAAAGATTCGGTGCTGTCGGCGCTCTTCGTCGGGTGTGGGAATGGATTTGAATTTGGATTCGATTTCAGTTTCGCGAGCGGCTGAAGCGGGTGTGAATCCCTGGATCGATTGGGCATTGGCGCTTGCCAGTAACAGGAGTGGGATAACGGTGAAGCGGAGCATGCGCGGATTGTATCGCAGCGCTGGATGCTTGCCCGAAGTCAGCCCGCGCGGTGAGCCGGAGCCATGGCTCGTGTTCGCGGAAGCTTTGATTTGGCGGAGGAAAATGCCTTTGGCGCAACGGGAGCGGTCGCGCACGGCACGAGAAAATCTGTAAAAGCAATGTCATTCTGAGGAGGGCGATCGCCCTCCGAAGGACCATACGACCTTCTGCGGACCGATGCAGTGGGAAAGACCGCCACATCGCAAGCACCGGATGCAATCCTGTCCACGTCTTCAAGACTATCCGCCGGCGTGAGGGACCTTACCGCAATGGCTGACTTCTCTGTACTAGACCGGCGTACATTCGGTGAATGCGGCCCTTGTGATCTTTTCGACTGCATCGGTGCTGCAAGACGTCATCCGGTCCCTCGGAGGGCTATCGCCCTCCTCAGGATGACAAGTCTAGGGTAGGTTTTTCTACTTTGCCTTCAGGATTTCGCTTAGCAGGTCGGGTTTGGAGTCATCGCGGACCAGATGCGGGTACTTTTCGCCGCCGTGGTAGTCGAGCTTGTAGGTCTTGTAATAGTCGGTGTTTTCGACCAGCAACTCGATCGGAATGCTATTGCCTTTTGCGGCTTTAATTGCATCGCGAAGAAGTTCAGGTGAAAACCTACGGCCATTCACGGCGACTACCTTCATACCAGGCCCAATTCCGGCCTTTGCCGCCACCTCGCCTTCGATTGTGTCGGTCACTCCTCCGTCTTCGCGCAATTGAAGGCCGAGAGCCAAAGCTGACGGCACGAAGTGAAACATCCCGCCTGCGCTGGTGAGCAGGTCCGATGGCGTCTCGTCATAGGTCAGCTTCCATCCGCTGCCGTCGATGCCGCCAAGTGGTGCGCCCGGTCCGTGGTTGGTGAGGCGCTCGGTCCAGAAGCCACGCCAGTCGTAGGGCACGACCTGGTTCAAGGCGCTTACGATATCGTCGAAGGTGTAGGTCTTCAGCGCCGGGCCGGTGCTGGGCGCTCCGTGAAAGGCATGGCAGAAATCGTCAATCGACTTCTTGTCCTTGCTTTGCTGGCGAATGATGACGTCGACCCAGAGCCAGTTCAACGTATCTTCGTCGTAGAAATCGGTGCCTCGTCGCAACGAATACCAGGATTGGGGTGAGAAGTAGAGTTGCGGAGCGGCATCGGCGGTGTCTTGCAGGTTGCGCCATTCGCGTCCGGGCAAGTGATCGAGGGCGGCGGCAGTTCTGGCGAGATCATCGCGATCCTGATCGACGGTAAGCAGGCCGCTGCGAGCCGTGAGCACGAAGCCTAAGTAATTGGTCAGACCTTCATAAACCCAGAGCAGATCGTCCTGCATGGGCTGCTGGTAATCGGGCGTTGCGAGATCGGCAGGACGGCGAAACTTTCCATTCCACGAGTGAACGTATTCGTGGGGGAGAAGGCTCGCGGAGAGCTTGCGCGATGTGTCATCGACGAGCGCGCGCTCATCGACACGGCTGTCATCGGATTCGTGATGTTCGAGTCCAAAATGCGCGACGTGGTCGCTAAGCGTGTAGAGAAAGTGATAGTCGCGATAGTGGTGCGCGCCGAAGAGTTTCTGCGCCTGATCGACCAGGTTCTTGTAGTGCTCCCACACTTCCGCCGGAGCCTCGAGTGCCGCAGCGCTGTCGGCTGCGATATCCATTTCAGTTTGCGGATCCTGCGCCAGCGGAACGACCTTCAGGAACTCGCCGGTGATGACAGGGGAGTCGACCAGCGTCGTCAGTGAAACGGGGCCGAAGTGTATTTCGTTTCCATTCTGGCTCGTGATGGGCAGCGGCGTGCCGAACTTCCATCCATCAGGAATTTTCAGGGATGCGGTGTAGTTGATGTCGTCTGACTTGTAGCCCTTAGGGTAAAGAAGGACCTGATTCCAACTGATGATGGCGAGTTTGTCGGTGGCAGAGGAGCCAGCGGAGAATCCGCCTTCGAGGGTCGCGGGCGAAAGGAAGTCGAGTTCGGCGGAGACCTCGTTGACACCTGAGGGAACTTCCACATGAATGGTGAAGCCGTCGAGGGTATCTCGGCGCCATTTCAGCGGCTTGCCGCTCGCGCTGAACTTCAGGCCCGCTAGATCGACCACTGGGCCATCAGGCGCGTGCTCGCCGGGGATCCATTTCGGATAGTAAAGAGTGAGGTCTCCGGCTGCGGCGGGAATCTTCAAAGAGGCATGAAAGATTTTGCGGGGAGCGTGCGTGGCATCGACCTCGATGGTAACGTTGGGCGCGCTGGCACACCAGGCAGACAGCGTAAAGATGGCGCAGGAAATTGCTCCCAGGAGTTTCGAAGCCTTCATGAGTAAAACCCTCGATATTTGTGATCAGCCCGTCCCACGGTGCGGGCAAACAGGAAACTATAACAGCGGGCGAGTGGGAGCGTACAGGGATGGAGACCGCTGATATGATTTCGCAGTGTCACGGCGTGGAAAGTTCATCACCTTTGAAGGTCTCGACGGAACGGGTAAGAGCACGCAGATGCGGAAGCTCGCCATTGCGTTGCGCGAGGCAGGGCATGACGTGATTGAGACGAGAGAACCTGGCGGAACCGCCACGGGAGAAAAGATCCGCCGCGTGCTACTAGACTCAAAAACTGCGGGGCTGAATCCACTGGCGGAGATGGCATTGATGTTCGCTTCGAGGGCGCAGCATATCGCCGAGGTGATTGAGCCCGGACTTGCGGCAGGCGCGATCGTGCTGTGCGACCGCTTTACGGATTCCACCGAGGCATATCAGGGAGGTGGTCGGAGGCTCGGGAGCGAGCCGGTGCAGGAGTTGCATCGAGTATTGTGCGGGAACTTGCAGCCGGACTTGACGCTATTGCTCGACTCGAATCCGCATACCAGCGTCAGCCGGGCCCGGAGACGCAACAAGCGCGATTCGAGGGGTGCGGGACGAAGTCATGATGAAAATCGGTTTGAGCAGGAGACGCGAGCCTTTTTCGGCAGGGTGCGCGATGGATTTGCGGCAATCGCGAAGCGCGAGCCGGGACGGGTTGTCATCGTTGACGCTCGCGGCACCCCGGGCCAGACACATCAGAAGATTCTGGATGTGGTGCGAAGGAAAGTTAAAGCGTAGACCGCCGCTCGTTGCCCGTTCTCGTCCTGAGCGATGGCTGGCGCTAGGATCCTTCGTCTGCGAGTGATTTGATAACGTGGACGGGAATGAAAGTGGTGCATGGAAGCTGGTGATCCTTCCACCGCAGAGACTCTGCAATGCTGACGTACGGTCCTTCGGAGGGCTTGTTGCCCTCCTCAGGATGACCGCGCTGAATAAGTGTTGAATCGCTGAACAAGTATTGAATCTATGTTTTCTGAATTTCATGGAAACGCCGACGTTGTTCATCGCCTGCGCGATATGCTGGCGCGCGATCATCTTCCTCACGCTGTGGTGCTTGCCGGAGGGCAGGGTGCGGGGAAGTACACGCTGGCGGTGATGCTGGCGCAAACACTGAACTGCCTGACTCCTCCGAAGTCCGACGGCCTACCCGATTTTTGTGGAATTTGCGCCAACTGCGTGCGCATCGCCCAGTCCTCCGATCTGGACGCGCGATTCTCCGAAGCCGTTGAGGCGCGTGAGAATCTGCGTGAGACCGATAAGAAAGAAACACGCATCATGGTCCAGACTCACCCGGACGTGCTGGTGATCCCGCCGGATCCTCCTCAAATGATGATCAAGGTAGACCAGGTGCGGCGCGTGATCGAGACCATTTACTACCGTCCAGCCGACGGTAAGGAGAAGGTTTACATCTTCACCGACTCAGCATTCATGAAAGAGGCGGCGAACTCGCTTCTGAAGGTGCTAGAGGAGCCGCCGGAGTTTGCGACGATCTTCCTGCTTACTGAGAACGCCGGCGAGTTGCTGCCGACCATCCGATCGCGTTCGATGGTGTTTACACTCGGAGCGTTGTCTGGCGAGGAGATTGAACGAGACTTGGCGAACCATCATCCGGAGTGGAAACCGGCACAACGCGCTCTGGTAGCGCGGCTGTGCGAAGGGTGCGTGGGACGCGCCCGCAACTTCGATCTCGGGGGATACACCGCCGCTCGTGATCATGCACTGGCGATCCTGAATTCGGCGTTGCGAGGCGGCGATCACAGTGAACTTTTCAAGATCACGGAGTCCTATCGTCCTGGAGCGGAGGGACGAACGAAGACCGAAGCGCTGATCCGCACTCTATATTCTCTGCTTCGAGATTTGGCATTCATCGAGTCGGGAGCGCCTGAGTTGATACGGAATACGGACATCGGCTCCGAATTGAAGCGAATGGCCGAGTCGGCGGACTTCGCGTGGATTACAGCAGCGTCGGACCGGCTGGCGGACGTCCAGCGGGGAATGCGGAGAAATCTGCTAAGATCGTTATCGCTGGATGCGTTTGCGGCGGCGCTGGAAAAATAGGCGCGGAACGAGCGCCAGCGCGGACTCGAAATCGACTCCGAAAGTGTCGGCGCGACCGCCGGTAACCCTGCTGAAGATTACCTCCGGCATCTGCCTTCAGAGCTTGAGGTCCCCTAATCTACTTGTCTTTCAGGCGGTTGGCGCAAATTACTCCGCTGGTTCTACTCCCTTCGGATAGATTGCCGGGTCCCTGACCCCCGCCTATAATCGACCTACTCTGGTAGATGTTTCTCCGTCAGGTTTCCGGGTAGGTCACGAAGGGTGAGGACTGTTTTGCGCCCTTTCGAGCGAGGAGTTTGAGTTTCGGTCGAATACCCGGATATGCGAAAACGCCTGCAAATAGCATTCATGCTGACTGCAACGACGGCAATCGCGACCTCCTTCCCTCCAACCATGTCCCGTGCCTGGGCTGTCGAAGGTGACAGCACGAAACAGGGCATCACCACCACCGAGGAGCACGGACGCAAGATTTACGTGAATGAAGACGAGCCCAAAGCCCGCCCAGTAGCTCCCCAACCGAAGCGCGCGGGCCTTGTTTATTGGAGCAGCAAAGAAAACCGCTGGAAGCCGGTGATCACTGCAAGTCCGGCGTCGATGAAAGCGGCTCGTTCAGCGGCGGCAGAAGTCAGCGGATACTTTGGCAAAGATACCTCGCAATCCGCTTCGGCCAAGATCATGGCAGCGAACGCCCGGGGACACCAGGCTTCGCCGGAAGAGATTGATGCGTCGATTGTTATGGCCGCCGCACGCCACAATGTCGATCCAAACCTGGTGCGGGCTGTGGTAAAAGTCGAGTCCAATTTCAACTCCAATGCGGTTTCCCGCAAGGGCGCCATGGGCCTGATGCAGCTGATGCCGGCTACGGCGCGTTCCCTGAATGTCCGAAACCCGTTCGACGCGGAACAAAACGTGGACGCCGGGGTTAGACATTTAAAGCACCTCTTGGAGAATTACAATGGGGACGTGAACCTGACTTTGGCGGCTTATAACGCTGGGTCGGGCGCGGTGGCGCGTAGTGCTGGCATTCCCCGTTTCGCCGAAACCCAGAATTATGTGCGGAGGATTACGAACCTCTACTACGGGGGCGGGGCCCTTTCTATGGGCGGATCGTTCCACGATCCCGTGCGGGTTCAACGGGATTCGAGGGGCGTCTTGTACATCAGCAACACGGAGTAGTTGGACAGCATCTAGTTTTAGAAGCTGGTATTTGTTTTCTCTCAGGTACCCAGGCAGTTCAACTTGGCGTAAGTGGATCGCAGACAAGGAAGCGAACCGAGCGCGCGAGTTATGCTCCGCAAGGCGTGCGGCGCGTTACGCGACTGGTCCAAATTCCGTTCACTGCATCCCAGGCATGTTCTCCGGCCGCCCTGCCGGGGGCATGAAATTGGACCGGGCACTTTGAAAAAAACTTCGAGTCACAGCGCGCTGGTTTGGGGAGCGCTACTTGCGGTGGTCGCCCTTCCCGGAGTGCAGGCTCATGCCCGCGCTCGCTATCGTCGCAGCGAATCCTGGGCCCGGGAGCGCTATGCCGTTGCCGACCGGATGCGAGAGGCCCTGAACGGGCGTCCGCAGAATGAACGTTCGAGACGCGACTATCAACGCGTGCTGAACTCCTACCGCGCGGTCTATCTTGGTGCTCCGGCCTCGTCGAAAGCTGATCCCAGCGCAGTCGCAGTCGCCGAGACATTAGTCGAGATGGGCCGGCGCTTCGATGATGACAAGATTCTGAATGAAGCGATCTCGCAATACCGGTTCGTTCGCCGGGAATACCCCGGCAGTCGGGATCGATGCAACGCGCTGTTCACGATCGGCGAAATCTACAAAGACGATCTGAACGATCCCGAAAAGGCTCGCGCGGTCTTTCAGGACTTTCTGACGAAGTATCCGAGGAATCGGTTGGCCGAGGATGCGCAGGATGCGATAGCGGATCTTGATCAGCAAGCTAACGCGGCCCGAAAGGCCGAGGCGAAAAAGGATAGCGGGAAGAAAGCGTCGGTATCATCCGCCGGCAAGATTAAAAACGGCGCGAAACCTCCGCAGGAGGACGATACAAATTCGTCGGACGAGCCGGCGGAGGCAAAGGCGGCCGCGCCAACGGACCACGATTCCGGCCATCTGGCACGAGTGACTCGGATTCGGCATTGGTCCACGCCGGATTATTCGCGAGTCGCCATTGATCTGGAAAGTGAAATCAAGTTCGGCTCGCAGAGAATCTCCAACCCGGATCGTATCTTCTTCGATCTTCGCGACACGAAATTAGCATCGACGCTGGTGGGCAAGACCTTTGACGTAGATGACGGCTTCCTGAAGAAGATCAGGATCGCGCAGTTCCAGCCGGGCCGCACTCGGGTCGTGCTTGAAGTGGACACCCTGTCCGCTTATGAAGCGTTCCTTTTGCCGAATCCATACCGGCTGATCATCGACATCCATGGAAAAAACGATTCGAAGAGCACCCTTCGCAAGTCATTGAAGGATGATCCGTCGGCCATGGCGGATATGGAAGCGCCTCCGAAGGCAGGCACGAAGACAAACTCGGACAGTGAGCCCGCTACTGATCCAGCGACAACGACGAAAGACGACCTTCGTTCCGCGGCTGGAAAGGCTCCGGTTACTACGCAAGACGTGGGCGATGACGTAAAGGTCGTCTCGGCGAGCGCAGCCGAGGCGAAGCGCGGGACGTTCGATCTTCCCAAGAAGGTCGACTCGAGCCGGGAGGTTCCGGCACCGACAAAAGTTGTGGTCGAAGCCGACGATGACGACCCAGCCGATACGGCGACTGCAGCCATGCATGCTCCGAGTCGGGCGCGGGCCAAGGCTCCTTCAAAACTCGCCGCAGCGACGCGCAGGGGAAGTGACTTTGACGTGCGTGAGGCGAGGCCGACTGCAAGCGGAGATCGTTCGCTGATTCGTGCCCTCGGGCTGAAGATCGGGAAGATCGTGATCGATCCCGGCCATGGCGGACACGATACGGGAACGATCGGCCCGAACGGCCTGCAAGAGAAAGATCTCGTCCTCGAAGTTGGACGCCGATTGGGCAAGATGCTCGAGACGCGTCTGGGCGCGGAGGTGGTCTACACGCGGAAGAATGACACGTTTATTCCGCTCGAGACTCGGACGGCGATTGCCAACCAGCAGCGTGCGGATTTGTTTGTCTCGGTCCATGCAAACTCGAGCCGCGATCCGGACGCGCGCGGCGTGGAAACTTATTACCTGAATTTCACGTCGTCGCCAGAGGCACTGGAAGTGGCGGCGCGTGAAAACGCGGTCTCGGAAAAGTCGATATATGAATTGCAAGATTTGGTCAAGAAGATCGCGCTGAAAGAGAAGATCGAGGAATCACGCGAGTTTGCCGGCGACGTGCAGCAGTCGCTGCATAGCGGCCTGTCTGCGAAGAATCCGGGGATTCGGAATCGCGGGGTCAAGAAAGCGCCCTTCATTGTCCTGATCGGAGCGAACATGCCATCGATCCTGGCTGAGATTTCCTTCGTTTCGAATCCGGGTGATGAGCACCGGCTCGAGACCAGCGATTATCGCCAGCGCATCGCTGAGTCTCTTTACCGCGGAATCGCGAAGTACGTCGACGGACTCAGTGGCGTAAAAATGGCGAGCAAAATGGACAAGGCCGCCGGGCAATAAATCGAGCGCAGAACGATTCACAGCAGGCCTTTTCTGTGTGCCTTTGATTCCAACCTTTCTAAGCGCTCAATCAGGTTACTTCCGTGCTCTTCTAAACTCTTCCCTTCCGATCTTTTGAATTTCCATATGCTCTAATTGCGACTAGAACCGTTCTGCCATAGCTGACTGGTTCAAAATTGCATGGCTTCATCTGCCGTCAAGCCGGCGCTCGCTCCGACGGAGTCTTCTGCGAGCCTCTTCTCCACCGCAAACGCCAAGCTGGTGGTGTGCCTGCTGCTTGCGGCGATGACGGTTGCGCTCTACATCTCCGCTACTCACCACGGATTCGCGAACTACGACGATGATCGTTACATCCTAACCAATGCTCACGTCCGCGCCGGGCTAAGCTGGCCTACTGTTGCGTGGGCGTTTACTTCGTTTGATGAGGCCAACTGGCATCCCCTGACGTGGCTCTCGCATGCTTTGGATTGCGAACTGTTCGATCTCAATGCGGTGGGACATCACTACACGAGTGTCCTGTTTCACGCCGCGAACGTAGTGCTTCTATTGCTATTGCTCGTCCGACTGACGGGCTCGACTCGCACGAAGTGCGGCCATCGCGGCTCTGTTTGCAGTTCATCCGCTGAATGTTGAATCGGTGGCATGGGTAGCCGAGCGCAAGAGCGTGCTGGCGATGTTCTTTTTCCTGCTCGCACTGCACGCCTATGCCTGGTACGCGCGGCGCCCCAGCATCGAGCGGTATGTCGTTGTCGGGGCATTATTCGCGATGGGGCTGATGTCGAAGCCGATGGTGATCACTCTGCCATTCGTATTGCTGCTGCTGGACTATTGGCCGCTGCGAAGGTTGGGGGCGCCGGTTGCAACTCAGAATGGTGTAGAACGCTCGGAACCTGCTCCGCAACAATCGTTGTGGCGTCTAGTTATCGAGAAGCTTCCCTTGTTCGCTCTTTCGGCCGGGAGCGCCATTGTCACGATGTTTGCTCAACGAGCGGGAGGCGCGATTACGTTCAACGCCGCGCATGCTCCATGGCTGCGAGTTGAGAACGCGTTGGTCTCTTACGTGATCTATCTTGTGAAGGCCGCGTGGCCTTCAAGGCTGGCGGTTTTGTATCCGTATCCGCCCTCGTTGCCTGTGTGGAAGGCGATTGGCTCGGGGCTGATTCTGGCAGCGATCACGCTTCTGGTGATCCGATATCGTGAACGTCGCTATCTGCCGGTCGGATGGTTCTGGTTTCTGGGCACGATGGTCCCGATGGTGGGACTGGTGCAGGTTGGCAATCAAGCGATGGCCGACCGCTACGCCTACCTGCCTTTCATTGGACTGTTCGTGATCGCGGTTTGGGGCGTTGCGGACGTTGCCGCGCGAGTCGTACCGAAGACGTCTGGTGAGTCGAATCGAGGAGCCTCGGCCGGTCTGCTCGCGTTGACCGCTTGTGCGGTGGTGGCGTTGAGTGTCATCACAGTCAGGCAACTGTCGTACTGGCACGACGATCTCACGCTTTGGACGCACACGCTGGCAGTAACTGAGCGCAATTTCGTAGCCGAGAATAATGCCGGCGCTGTCCTCGCGCAGCAAGGACGCACCGAAGAAGCGATCGTGCATCTGCGCGCGGCGTCTGAAATCGAGCCGGGAGATCCGGTGAGCCAGCTCAATCTGGGCGTCTACGCGCAACAGCACGGCGATCTGAAACAAGCGGTCATGCGCTATGAGGCGGCGTTACAACTCGCGACCGACACACGCATTCGAGCATCTGCATTCGCGAATCTCGGACAAATTTATTTTACGCAGCGAGATTATGCTCGTGCTCGCGTTGCCCTCGAATCAGCAGCGAAGCTGAACAATCCTTATCCGATCCAATTAGGATTGCTGGCGCAAAAAGCCGGAGACTGGAATTCGGCCGCACAGTACTACGCGTATGCATTGTCCATTCAACCCACTGACGTTGGATTTCTACTGCTTGAGCAGGCTCTTCGCGGAGCGGGAAACGAAAAAGACGCCGTGCGCTCACATGAGCAGGCACAACGCCACTCTAACGATCTCGGACGCGCGCAACAGACCGTAGACGATTTGTTGCGGCAGTAGCAGCTATCCCCCGATTTGTTCTGCACCGACGTTTCCGCAATGTTCCGCAGAACACCCTCTACGTCAAAATCTCGTCACCGGTGAATCGACGCCGCCCCGCCCAGCATCCTGAGGAAAGAGATTTTTGTCAGGAGAATCATCCATGGGTATCACGCAAAAGGAAAAGGGAGCCCGCTTTCGTGCGTTGCACGAGGGACCGGCGCCGTTTGTTATTCCGAATCCCTGGGATGTTGGTTCCGCGCTGATTCTCGCAGGACTTGGCTTCAAAGCCCTGGCGACATCCAGCGCGGCGTCAGCATTGTCGGTTGGGCGGCGGGACGGCAAGATCTCCCGCGAGGGGGCCTTGGCGCACGCAACCGCCGTCAACGAAGCCACCGATTTGCCGGTCTCGGCCGATCTGGAGAACGGCTTCGGCGATGCCCCGGAAGATGTGGCGGAGACGGTTCGTCGAGCTGCCGAGGCGGGATTGGTCGGATGCACGATCGAGGATTCGACGAATGATCCGGCCAAGCCGCTCTACGATGAAAGCCGGGCTGTGGAGAGGATCGCCGCCGGCGTAGAAGCGGCGCGCTCTCTCCCGTTTTCATTCTTGCTTACGGCGCGCTCCCACAATTTTCTCTATGACAACCCAAGCCTGGACGACACCATACGACGTCTCCAAGCATTCGAAGCAGTTGGTGCTGATGTGCTCTTTGCGCCCGGCTTGCCGGATATCGCCGCGGTACGATCCGTGTGCAGCGCCATCAAAAAGCCTTTTAACTTCATGGTTGGAATCAAGGGGAAATCGTTCTCCGTTCGTGAACTCGCCGGCGCGGGAGTGAAACGTATCAGCCTGGCGACGTCGCTCTATCGTGCGGCGATGACCGGCTTTCTGGAGTCTGCCAAAGAGGTTTCGGAGGAGGGAACGTTCAACTTCCTGAACGAAAGCGTTGGTACGCCGGAGCTAGTCAAGCTGATGCAGATCTGAAGCGGCGTTTAGGAGGGGCAATTACTGCGAGGTCTGAAATTCCATGTTCTCGTTGACGGAGATCTGAGCCGGAGTGCCCGCTGCATTTTCGCCCGTGCGGCTAGCAACTACACGAAAGCTGCTGGAACTGGTCTGCACTTCATACGAGTAGGGAGGCCGTTCCCGTGCTATCGTCAGAGACTTGCTGGAGATGAGCTCGTCGAGGGAGGCGTATTTGCCCTCAAGCGCGAAGTAGCCACGCTCTGCCTGCGCTATCGTCATGAGATCGGAGCGAACTCCGGTTACGTTAACCGCTGCCTGCGGATTCGTTGTCCCCGCCGCCGCAGAGGCGCTTTGCGCCTGATGCGTATAGAAATAGACGCCGGCACCCAGTCCGAACAGCAACATGAGAAAACCGAATAGGCGACCCATGTATTGATTGCACAAGCAACGGGGCAGCAGGGCAAGTAACGTTTGGTCAGCGACAATTGGATACGTTCGACTTGCTGTGAAGATCGCTTCGGGCAGGATTTACGCCGCGGGTTTCTTTAGCGCCTCATCGCACTCCCGAATCGAGCGCTGCAATTCGTCGATGGACTTCGCATCGGAGGCAGATGGCGGACCGTTCAGCTTCGGATCGAGCCAGAAACTCAAAGACTTTTGGAAACTTGATCGGGCGTTCTGCCACATCGTGCGCCGCGTTACTCCGGCGTTAGCGCGATCTTTTGCCATGGACAGATAAAGAATCCCGGTGCTCTGGTAGCGATTGGCCAAAGCCCCGGCCGCATCAGCGTTCCCAGGGTCGCTTGCCGATCGTCGCTTCGCTGCTTCCACTCCGAGCAGGTAATACTGCAGCGCAACTTTGGGTTTTCCTAGTTTCTTTTCGGCGTCGCCGAGATGACCGTAAATCAGCGAAATGTCGCGATCGATGCGCCGGTTGGCTGGATCCTTCGTCCCGATAGCCTCCGCAAGCTTTGCGGCCTTGAGCATATCTCGTATACCGCGATCGTCGCCGGCGGCCAACGCGATATCACCCACGTTCAGATATCCCAGCGCGAGGTTCCTCTGTATCAGAGTATTCGTAGGATTAGCGGCGGCTAGTTGCTGGAAAATCTTAAGGCCGACGGTGTATTCGGCGCGAGCGTCCGACAGTTGTCCGGTGCGCTCGTAAACGAACCCGAGTTTGTCGTGCACAATCGCGACCATGCGGCGAAAGCCGATCGAGTCCGGGTACCCAGCCGTCAACTGTTCATACTCCGCCAACGATTCCTTGTACTCCACCGTAGCGGCCGGCCAGTCGGGAACATCAATTAAGGAGTCCCCCAGCGCGTCATGCGCAGCCGCCAGTTCACCACGCGGATGAGGTGATTTGGGGTCGAGCGCGACCAGCGTTTGCCGGATGGCGAGCACCTGGCGGTTCTTTTGCATCGCGCCAGCTTTGTCGCCGGTGGAATAAAGCGCGTCTCCCATTTTCAGATAACTGTCCGCCAGATCGGATTGTGCGCTCGAATCTTTTGGATTGTTTCTGGCCAGAGTTTCGCGAATGGCCATCGCCTTCTGGTAGCTCTTCAGAGCCCCAGAGGTGTCCCCAACATTGCCGAAGAAAAAATATCCCTGCACGTCGCCAACTCGCTCATAAGCAAAGCCCAGCTCACGCATCAGCGAAGGATCGTTTTCTCCCTCTGCATAGAGGCTGTCGAGATATTGCAAGGCGCGGTCGACAAGGAGCTTTCTGGCCGGAGTTGACCCGGGCAAATCGCGGATGGAGTCGTGGATCTCGAACATCAGCGAGTTTGCCAACTTGCGTACATCATTGAACCGACGCTCGGCGCGACGCTGTTGGACGCGTGCGATGCGGGCTTCGTAAAGCGTTGCCGCCAGTCCGGAAACGAGAGCCAGGGCTATGCAGATGGCGGCGAACACGCCGGCTCGATGCCGCCGGACAAACTTCGAAGTTCGATAGCGAAACGTATCTTTCGTCGCGCTGACCGGGAGGTTATCCAGATGGCGTTGAATGTCGGTCGCCAGCTTTTCTACGGAGGCGTATCGACGCTGAGGCTCCTTGCGCAGCGCCATCATCACAATGTTATCGAGGTCTCCCCGCAGCTGCTGGCTGAGCTTTTCGACCGAGGAGACCCCGCCGATGTTCTCCAGAGGAGTTTCTGGTCTCTCCTCAGGGTTGCGGTTTCGCGTTGATACGCTTGTGTTCATCGGCCGGAACTCTGTATGAGCCTCTTGACTCTCGGAAGCTGAAGGGTCTGGGCCTGGACGAGGCGGTATTTTCCCCGGAGTTTGAAGGCGAGTCAAGACGAATGCGAAGGGTTTACGGCAGTGGATAAATCAGCGGCAGTTTGCTGTTGCTCGCAGCATGGTAGGGGCACGCGAGAAATTCGAGCCGAGGCGGAAAACGGCCAGCAGACTTGTGTGGGATCTGCTGGCCGGTGGTGCGCTCGACACGATGTCGTTAGCGGATCGCGCTGCCGACTTGCGAAAACACGTTTCCGGCGTTCGATCCAATCAACCGGACAGTCCCGAGTACAATCACGAGAACCACCGCAAGCATTACTGAATACTCAGCGACGTCCTGACCTTCTTCGTCCAACCACAGTTTTCGAACTGAATGGAACATATCCTCCCCCGGTTCCTATGCGATGCCTGAAGCTTGTGAGATTGCGACCTGCGGAGCTGGCGAAGTCTGCTGCTCCGGGGCTAATCCCCATGCTTCCTTATCTTGTGCCAGTGCTGACAATCCAACCTGGAACTCTGCGGTTCCTTTCATCTGCCTGATCCAGACGACGCGAAACTGCATTCGGCGCTGGCGATAAAAAATGGTGACTTCGTCTAGTACCGTCAACTCTCGGCGAATCGAGGCCAATCGCGCGCCGGTTGCCGTTACATCCAGGGTATGCGCCAGTTCCTCGAAAACCTTGCCGGTACTATCCGTGCCCTTAATCCTCACCGGAAGCACAGCCTTTGTGCGATTTCCCCGGCGCTGATTCACTCCTGTACTACGCGATGGCATTTATCACCCAGAGCTAGTTTGCCCGGAATTCCACGTATTGTGAATGGCTCCGATGTGTAGGAGGAGAGCACGAAGGTGGCTCTTTCTCATGAGGGCGAGCGCCATGGAATCAACGATTTGCAGCCGAGATTTGTCGAGACCGCCGTGTAGGAGTTAACAGGATGGAGCTGAAGTCGGGGCTGCTGACGCAGGCGGAACCTCTAGATTGCGCCGCGACGCTCGGCCCGAAGGAAACTTTTCGAACGCTGCTGTGGTCTAATGAAAAAGGCCCTGCCAGGCCCAGAGCATTATGAAATTTTCCTTTTCTCTGCGTTTTTTCACCCTCTTTGTGTGCCTCTCCAACCTTGCACTTGCGGCGAATCCGTCGACAAAACAGGCTCCGCCGCTGCTTCCAAATCAATTCGGTGGATGGCAAATCCAGGGCGCGCGCACGGTTGAGCACAGATGTTTCAGCAGCGGACCCGACAAACGCCCAGGTGCTCAAGGAGTACAGATTTTCCGACTTAGCCTCAGCGACCTATACGCGCGACGACGGACGGACCTTAAAGATCCGCGCCGCTCGCTTCGCCGACGCGTCAGGAGCATTTGGCGCCTATACGTTTTATCTGCAGCCCGAGATGACGAAAGAGCAGATCGGTG
This sequence comes from uncultured Acidobacteriota bacterium, assembly GCA_963712365.1. Lineage (GTDB taxonomy): Bacteria > Acidobacteriota > Terriglobia > Terriglobales > Acidobacteriaceae > Sulfotelmatobacter. The sequence goes on along the minus strand of CAVQHO010000010.1, from coordinate 297,277 downwards.
ATCAGGGAGCGTCTCTGGGCGATCGCGTTCTGTTCTATCGCGGACACGTGCTGGTCGACGCACAGTTCAGCAAGGAGTCGCCGATGTCGGGATCGGAACTGCGAGAACTCGCCGGAACTCTGCCTCGTCCTGCAGGGAACTCGGGCAATTTGCCGTCATTCATTGAATTCCTACCGCGCCGCGGATACATCGCTAACACTCAGAAATATGTGATGGGCCCAATGGCACTGGCGGCCGTTGCTCCTCCAGTATCAGCCCAGCAAGTAGACTTCGATTCGAGTTCTGAGGTCAGCGTCGCCCACTACACCACGTCGAGCGGCGAGGCTACGTTGACATTGATCTCGTATCCCACACCGCAACTCGCGGCGGAGCATCTGCGCCGGATCGATGCTGCGCATCAGGTAACGCAGTCTCAATCAGGGGTCTCAGCCGTTGGTAGCTCGGGAACATTCTTTGACAAGCGGACCGGTCCCATCATCGCCATCGCGAGTGGCGGAATTTCCGACAGCGATGCGAAGTCTTTGCTAGGCATGGTGAATTATGAGGCCAGCGTTACATGGAACACGCAGACTGGAAGCGCTGAAGCTCACGATTTATACATGCTGATTTTGAACATCGTGATCTTGTGCGGGATCCTGGGCGGGCTGGCCATCATCGCTGGTGTTGCCTTTGGCGGAATCCGAATTCTGATGAAACGCTTCTATCCCGACAAGGTGTTCGATCGTCCTGAACAGATGGAATTCATCTCCTTGCACCTGACAGAAGCGGCTGTGAAGGGTGGCCCGCAGCAGCCTCAAGACGCCTCCAGGGATGCCCGCTAGGTCGAGATGGGGCGGATAAGTTCATTAGAAAGACGAGCTTAGACCTTGCGGAAGGCCATTTCGTCTCAATTTGGTACTGCAAACCACAATGTTGACCGCTTTTGTAAGCCCATGAAAACAAAGGCATTTATTTCCTAGAAATCGCTTGACACCCCCTTTTTCCGGCTCATAAGATTTCGGCAGAAAGTTTTGACGGCTTTGCCTCCGTTGGAACTATTCTCCCTTGAAAGAAGAGGCCGCCCAGTTGCCGGGTGGCCTTTTCGTTTTCCGAACAGATTTCACGCAAAAACACCGCTTTCACAAGAATGGAACTGTTGCGCGATGTTTTCGTATTTAATTTAGAGAGCGGTGGGTCAAAGATTCGTTCAAACGTCTCTACGAAGATGGAGCGAGAGCATGTACTGCGATAAGTGTGGCGCGGTCGTACAAGCTGGTCAGGGTTTTTGCAGCAAATGCGGCAAGCAGATCGTGGGACCCTTGTCGCTGATGCAACCACTCCCGGGGCGCGTACAAGGACACGTGCGCCTGCTCGCCCTGTTCTGGCTTGCATTCTCCGCCTTCAATACTGTTGGCGCGGCAATTCTCTACGTGATGGCCAACACTTTCTTCGTTCACCTGCACGAATCGCAAGGCCCGGATTCGCCCACAGGCTTTCTGCGTCCTCTTCTAAGTGTGGTGGCGATTCTGTTGTTCGCGAAAGCCGCCGTTGGTTTCGTCGCGGGTTGGGGATTGCTACAGCAGGAAAGGTGGGCGCGAATCCTGGTACTGGTTCTGGCTTTCATCTCGTTGTTTACCAACATCCCGTTCGGAACGGCGCTCGGGGTTTATACGATGTGGGTTCTCCTGCCTACCGAATCAGAGCGGGAGTACGAAGCGCTTTCCGAAGCTCGAGCCGCATGATGTAAAAAATTGTGTGCGCACTCATGACGGGGACCGAGGGTTCACAAAGTAGGACCGCTCTTTCGCGGCTCACCTGATCGCGCCAAAACGGGGTAGAGAGGTTTCCTAAATAGTTCCGTTCAAGTCAGCCAGTTTCTTATTCAATTTTTCAATTTTGACGCGGCGAGCGTCAAAGCTTGGGCAAAGTTGATGTGGTAATTTGTTGCCTTCACCATCCTGACGCAGACCAAAGGAACATATGTCTAAGAATCATGCTCGGTGTTATTTGTGGTCTAGTCTTCGGTGCCATCGACATTGGAATCATGCTGCCTATGAGTTTCCCCGACAAGAAGGCAGCAATCTCTGCAGCTTTCATCGCTCGTTTCGGAATCGGATTCGCAATCGGCGCGGCCCGTCTGCCATGGCCGGGATGGGTGGTGGGGCTAATTTTTGGGCTACTCCTAAGCATTCCCGACGCGATAATAACGAAGGCCTATGGCCCGATCATTGGTATGGGAACCGTCGGGGGAACAGTTATCGGTGCGATTATCGGACGGTTCGCGCACTAAAGGCAGGGTTACAGCGATGCTGCTCGAAGACGACGGCTGATCTCGTTCAACAACTCATTGAGTTGTTCGGTGAGTGTAAGGAACGCGCTGTAGTCTTCTTCGTTTTTCAACTTGCTGATGAAAGCGTTGAATCTTTCGCGCTCATCGCGCGTCAAGGTCTGGCCAACTCTGCCTGCTCTCCTGTTGCTCGGAACATCCGTTCCTCCATTTGGTTTGTATCGTGCATCTAAAAATGGTTTCGTCCCAGAGCTTTCAGGATGTAGTAAATTCTGCTTGCTCGTTTGTCGAACTCCGCAAGCTCCAAATGCCCCATTTCCGAGGTAGGCGTGGCATTCATGGCTGTGGTCTGCTTCCCACGCAATTGAATTAGTTCCGCGTTCAAAGCGGGACTGTCGTGGCGAGCGCAACGAGGCAGACCTAGAAAGTTGTTGGGTGGGTGATCAAAGGGCGACATGTAACGGCCTCCGTGCTCAGGGCGCAAAGGACCGTCGCTGCGTTCAGCGGTAGTGTGCGGCTATGGCTAGACCAGTGTACGCTACCGCACACTGAAAATGCAGAAAAACACCGAGCGAACCAGGTCGCTGCTTGAGTTTTTTCATGCCGTCCAAGAACATCACATCCGGCATCACCTTGTGATAAAAGTCCGATGTGGTTGCCGATGATGAGCGACGGGCTAGTCTCTGATCAAGAGCGACGTTGCGCCCTAACATAGATCGCATGAGTGATTGCAACTTCTGCGAGCGCTGTACATGCACGCCAACCGACATTTGAGCCCTCGGCTGGCACATCAATCGCTGACCAAGGGTTAACGGTAATGATGCCGTCTTTGGCAGCGCGTCTGAAGATCCCACTGCCCACGGCTTGATGTATTTCAGCTCGCGCATGAACTTGATTTTCTGGCTCGTCGCAGAGTTGTGCTCACGATCCTTGTCGAGCAACTTCATAGACTTCTTGTCCTGCTTCCCATTGCGGATTTCGCCAGTGTAGAATCGAAAATGCCGCGCACTATGCCGAAGAAAACCTGCCCTCTGCCGCACTCTTTTTTTGTGTGTGCCCTGAGAGCTATGCCCGACTTCAGGCGACAATTTTCGGTAATCATCGCGTAAGCGTTGACTGTAAGAGGTGCCGACGTAGCTCAGTTGGTAGAGCAGCCGATTCGTAATCGGCAGGTCAGCGGTTCAAGTCCGCTCGTCGGCTCCATCCTCTCAATCACATACCGCCGTCCTCACTGAACCCTCAGCTCGTTGTGACGTGGTTTGTGACGTAGGTTTCTCTGATCGATGGCTTCGCGTACGGGATCCAACGCCGAAACGGCGCGACTTCGGGGCCAGATGTCGAGCATGATCTACCCATTCCAGAAACCTTGGAGCCAGGTCACAGAGCAAAGGCCAAGGACCAACTTAATCCCATCCCATCGCTTTGCCGAGCAATTGCCAAGAGGAAGGGTTCATCGCCGTCCACATGCTTGTGGGCGCCGCACGTAAATCTAAGAAGAGCACGATTTCGCAAACCCCCATACATCAATCAGATATGGTAGGTGGAAAGCAGGAAAAGAAGACCGGTTTAGGTGAAATCGATCTTCTCGAACCCCAAACCGTGCAACAGACCGGCGATAGTAGACATTGCATTCTGCTGCCCTGTTCGTAAAATTCCATCCGCCAACGCCGCCTCTTCCAGCTGTTTTTCTGCCTCTTGGCGAACTTCCGTTTCGAGATTTGGGTCGGTAGGAACAAGCAGTCCAGTTTGTCTCGAATAAACCCGAGTTTTTGTGTTGTCGATCCGAGTGTGGAACACTTGCGCTGTTGGAAGATGCAACTGAATCTGTTTGCCGTTCACCTTTACGTCATCCGGCCTTAGATCCATAAAATCAATTCCGGTCACAACTTCGCCATGAACCATCATCAGAAGCCGATCTCCGGCGAGGAAATTGGGAAAGATTGAGCTCGCCTTGGCTCCCGTGACAAGCTTGTCCATCGTGTAAATCACTGTCTCAAGACGCTGTAAGCGCTTAATGCGATCGACTACAGTCGGCTGACTTGTGTCGATACTTGAGGTCCTGCCGATGAGCATCGACCACAATTGGCCAACAACAGCCCGCGCCGGGTTTCGCGACAAAACGACCCACTCAACAGAGCCGACCGACAGACCTCCGATGATCAGTCCCAGGATGAGAGCAACGAGAACTGGGGTTGAAGGTCGGGCACGCTTAGGGATGGGTCTCTGTTTAAGTTCTTTAGTCATGCTGCAAGAGTACTAGCGCCAGTCTTCGGGCACGAGCCGAAAATTTTTCTCGAGCGGCTCCAGGCCACCCTGCCTCCTGGAATGACGAATGCGATTTGGATGTAGGGCACGTAGGATACGGTTCAAAGGGGTGAATTGATCGAGGAACTGAAAACATAGTGCGTTCGACGAAAGTTCGCTTACTCCCATCTTAGCGCTGTGACTGGGTCTATCTTCGTCGCCCGGATTGCGGGTACTATGCCAGCGGCGAGCGTCGTAACACAGAGCAGCATTATCACTGTTAGAAAGACGGGCGCGTCAGTCGGTCTTACCTCATAGAGCATCGACTGCAAAAGCCGAACGGCAAAGACGGCAGCCATAGAACCCGCGACAATCCCATAGACGACTAGTCTAAATGCATCGCGAAGCACATCCCGCAACACGGTGGAGCGCGGCGCTCCCAGCGCCATTTTGATCCCAATCTCCCGTGTTTGCTGCGCCACCGTGTAGGAGACCAGTGCAGAAATGCCCACTACCGCGAGCATCAGGGTGAAACCTCCGCACAGCGTGATGAGCCTCATTTCCATACGAGGCTGCGCTGCGGAAGCTTCCAATAGCTGGTCCATCGTCTTTGCTTCACCAATTGGCAGCGTACTGTCGACGCTAGAAATGGTTTGCCGGATGGTCCTGATCGACGGCCCAGCATCATTGCTTCGTACCATGAGATAAGTCCACAGGAAGGGAGTCTGAGAAAAAGGGGTGTAAATCTCTGACTGCGCATCGTCATTCAATCCCTGGTACTTAATGTCTTGCACTACACCCACGATCGTCCGCCAGGCGGGCGATTGATCAGGGTTGATGAGGCGTAAGCGCTTTCCAACTGCCGGTTCGGCGGGAAACAGAGAACGCGCGAGCGACTCATTAATAACGGTGACTTCGGGAAGCCGTGCGTCGTCTGTTCGGTCGAAAGCTCGGCCTTGCAGAAGCCGCGTACCCAACGCTGAAAAATACCCGGGAGTGATAATCAAATAATAAGCGGATCGGTTCAGCGAGCTATCGTCTCCTTCGAGGGCGAAACGGGTACCGCGCTGCGCAGTCTGGGGAGGCAGTCCGGAACCGCCCCCGACGGCTTCCACCCCTGGAACGCCGGCAACTCGTTCGAGCACTTGGTCGACTATCTGTGCGCGCCGTTCTGCGTCCTTGATATTCGGCATGGGAATGGGAACCATCATCAGGTGTTCGGCACGAAAGCCAGGATCAGTAGACATCAAGTGATGGAAGCTCTTTACAACCAGGCCGGCACCAATTAGAACAACCAACGAAATCGCGATTTCAAGAATGACAAAGGCGGAACGAGCGCCTGAAGCGCTTCGCCCGACTCCGGCGCCGCTCGTGCCTTCACGAAGCGCGGCAAGCATCGGAACGTTGCCAGCCTGCAGCGCTGGAACCAAGCTGAAGAACAAAGTTGTCAGAAGCGCCATTCCAATACTGAACAGAATCACACCAGAGTCAATCTTCGCCTCCGAGATTTGCGGAAATGTGATGGTTCTTGTGTTCCGCAAAACGGAAAGACACCAACCGGCTAGGACAGTTCCGGCTGCTGTTCCCAGCACTGACAGTAACAAACTCTCCAGAATCAACAGGCGTGCGATTTGGCCGCCGCTGGCACCCATCGCAGTTCGAATGGCCAAGTAACGACGACGGACTGAGGTACGCACAATGAGCAGGTTGGCGATGTTGGCACAGGCCACAATCCAGACCAGCCCAACGCTGCCGAGGAGAGCGACTAGAGCAGGACGACTTTTTCCGGTGATCGTCTCGCGCAAGGTCAACAACTCAGGGTGAACGCCGGAATTGGTCGCAGGAAACTGCCGTTCCAGGCGCTCCGAAACGGCCCGTACCTGCGCTTGCGCTGTCTCAAAACTGGCGCCTGGACGAAGATGAAGAACAGATCGAAATATCCTTAGTTGCCGATTCTGAAGTTGCTGCGGCGTAGCCTGCATGGCGAACTTGAACGGCACCCAGACCTGGAACTCTCGATCTGGATATTGAAAGCTGCGCGGCATCACTCCCACGACAGTGAAGCTTTTGCCGCTGAGGACCAGAGTTCTCCCCATTACCTGCGCATCTCCCGAAAAGTAGGTCTGCCAGAGATCATGGCCGATAACAGCCAAAGGAAGGGATTCTTCTTTTTGCTCGAAAGACCGCCCTATCTCAGGTGTTTGGAGAATGGAGAAGAAGCTCGCGGGAACGAGTGCACCCATGATTTGCCTGGCGTTTTCTTCACCAGGAATGTTGTATTGATTTGATGCCCATATTGCGGAGCTATCGAAAGCATCTGTTGAGGAACTAATGTCCACAAAATCGGGATAGGAGCTATGCATCGTAACGACACTATCGGCGTCACGATAAGGCAATCCAATCAGCAGCGCGGCCTTGCTGATGCTGAAGATTGCAACCGTTGCGCCGATGACGGTCGTTATGACACCCACCACGGCGATACTGAACAGGGGCGTCGAGCGTATTTGGCGCACTGCATATCGAAGTTCAGAACCGATTTTTCCCATAGTTTCCTCTCTTGCGGGTGGAAGCACCTGAGGGGCCATTTCTGAGAAGGCAAAGAGAAGGATCAAAATCGCAGGCAACGTTCGATGTGTCCAAAGCCACAAAGACGTGTTCGCTTGCGGACACCCGATACCGATCGTTGGCGTGTGGTGGTTGAGAGTGATACCGCAACTAGTCAGGCGATCAATGCGGGATTGTCATTCACGCGTCTGGGCGAAAGAAAAAATAAGATCTTTTTTGTCAGCATTTCGGCTTACCGAAAATTTATCGGTTTGACTGGTGTCAAAATAACTTGTGTTCGGGTTAATGACGATACGTGTACGGACATTCCAACCGGCGCGAGCCCGATACTGCGAACTAAATCGGACGAGACGCCCAGCCCTACAGCGCAACAATATATATGCTAATTTGCGCCTAACCGCTGTTCCTATGTAGCGCTGTCGGATATCGTGCTGGCTCGCCGCCATTGGACGGCTGTCAGAGCGAAACAGCTATCATTATGAAACCCACTGTTTGGCCGGTACCAGTCAGAAGTATCTTTCAATCAACCGAACCAATGGTAGCGGCTCGGGATGCCAGTTCTCGTCCCCATTGGAACCGAAGTAGGCGATCACTACGTCGCGCCTGCAATCGATAAACAGTAACTGTCCCGCAAAACCGCCTTTGAATATCTGGCCGAACTTCGTCACTCCATCCCATTGATAGCTCGAATGACTGAACCAAGTCGGCTGCTTGCCAGCTTCGAGTTGCCGCCGCGGCTTTTCAAGCAGGGCTTTGTGAAACGCCGGCGGCACTGCGGATGGGTTTGCCGACTGTCCGCTAGGCGTGAATAGAAGGCCAAACCGCGCCAGGTCGCGCAGCGTCATCCCCATACCAGCATGCGCGATGGGAACGCCTTTCGCGTTCACCAGGAAATACGCATCGTTGTCAGCACCGATCCGGCCCCACAAGAGCTCACTGATGAGCAACGGTAGTGGTTTTCCGACGATGTGCTCCAGCAACTCGGCAAGGACTTCGGTGTTGGCGCTGGTATAGACCTGCGCCTCTCCGGCCTTGCGGAGGCGCTTAAAGCCGCCGAGGAAATCGTATGTCCCGTACAGCCGAACCGATTCAGGCATGGCAGGCGTAAGCGGTTGCCATCCCAGCGAGGCTTCCATCTGGTAATGCTTGTTGCTCGGATTCGTATACGCTTCCAGTGAATCCTCCGCGCCCTCCATTCCCGAGGCCATGTCGGCGAGATCGCGTATGCGCGTGCCTGCCCAAGCGCTGTTGGCCAGCGACGGCAAATACTGCTCAATCGTCTTATCTAGGTCGATCGCGCCCTGAGTTTACAGGATTCCAAGCGCCGTTCCGACGAATGCCTTTGTCACCGAGAAGGCCAAGTGTTGATCGGCACGCGCCATGTGCGGGTATTCCTCATAGACCACGTTTCCCCTATGCAGGATGATGAAGCCATCGACTCCGCGCTGTTCTACGAATTGCTGCAGCGTGACATCGTTGACCCCATCCCTGTCGACCACAAAGTTGCCGATCTCAGGACGAAGATGAACCGGCAGCTGTCGAACCACGCCTGCCCGCCGAACCGAAGCGGAGGGGAAGACTTCGGTCGCATTCTGATAGACGAATGTTGAAATGGCGCCGCCGTTGTCCCAGTTTTCGAGCGTGACCTTGGCGCGAAGCTCCCGTTCCCTTTGCACAGCAGTTAAATTCGCAGTGGGCGTTTGCGCAGTGGTCGCAAAACAAAACATGATCGGGAGACATGCCATGAATGCGTAGAAGGGAGGCTTCGTCATGACGCTGCACATTGTATGTCACTCCCAAGTGAGGCTATCCTAGACCGGAGTATCGCGTTCGATAATTGCCCCGCTGGGTCGATGGACGTCGATTGAAATGAAAGCCGCCACTGTGGACGCGCGGGAACCACGGGCGCAAGGCGTGAAGGTTGTTAACGCTCATCCCCGGCCGTTTTCAGGGCTAAGGCATTGTGAATCGCGGATCCCGATGCAGTATTGTCGAAAATACACCAAATTCGTGACTTGGTGGCCATTTCCTGGAGTTCAAAGGAAAGTTTTCTCAGAAATTCCGAATCGTACGAGGAATAGTACCGCCGCGGAGATCCATGGAGCCGGAAGTAGACCAATTCTGATATACCGCCGGGCTCTTTAGCCGCTGGCACACACGCCGGATCGGCAGCCACGCGCGTTACCTGGTAATCCTTAAGCAGATCATTTGCTGCGTCCTCGAACCAGCTAGGGTGGCGCGGTTCCCACACAATATCCGTTCGGCAACTCTGCCGGAGGTGCGATAGAAATTTATCTGCTACGGAGTGTACGAATTCCAGGCTCGGAGGCAGTTGGACTAGTATGGGCCCGAGTTTCTCGCCCAGAAAAGAGATTTGATGAAGAAATTCTGACAGAATTTCTGGACTGCAATGCAACCTTCCTTGATGGGTGATGGCCTTCGGAATCTTTACCGAAAATCGAAATTCATCGGGTACGATTTTGGCCCACCGCTGCCAGGTTTCTTTCTTGTGAGACCGAGAAAACGATGAATTGATCTCGCAACAGTTGAACACTCGACAGTACCGCTCCAAATGAGTTCCTGCGTCAGCAAATTGAGAACTCGCCGAGCCTGGAATACTCCAACCTGCACATCCGATGCGGACCGGACTCTGAAATGAGGAAGCACTTTTTATCATGGGAAAGCAGGGAAGCACGTCGCTGATGCTCGATCTGTGTGTTCCCTGGATTAGTCTATCGCCTCTCCGAGACACACTCGTATTTCGCGCGCATTGAGGACCTCGGGACCGAAAAGGGCCTGCCACCTTGTGTCCCGCTCCGCAGGAGTAAGGTCGAGACCATTATTGCGCCTGTATGGTGTAGTTCGGGATTCTCTAACGTCGACTTCTTTTCATCTTGTCTCCCTTGGGGCTAAGAATCAAAACACTAAGCGGCTTGCCTTGCGTTTGTAAATTCATTCTCTGATTTGACGAACGTGTAAAAACCTCCATTGCCGTAGTAGACCCGACGTTCAGGAGAGTGAAACTGGATCGTGAAACGATGGATGGCCGCCATAGGCTGCTTTCGGGAAGAAAGGAGGGAAAAACGCCTGGCATAACACCCACAGTAAGTCCCATGAAAATCAGAACCCGGTATTTGACGACAAGTCGCCGCGCTCAGACAGCCCCTACGATGATCTGGGAGAGATTTTTTTAACCCTCAAATCATTCAAGGCTTCCCAGACTGTTCATCGCTCTGCCGGGTGCGCACATCGCATTCCTCGCGTATCTTTTGATACCTGTCGGCCAGTCGCTGGAGCTCAGCATCCGACAGATGTTCGATATCGATCATCTCGTTTTGCGCCTGGTCAATCGATTTGATGATCTCATCGAGTTTCAGGTGAATCGCCCTTGCGTCGCGGTTCTGCGTGTTCTGAATCAGGAAAACAACCAAGAATGTGATGACCGTGGTGCCCGTGTTGATGATCAACTGCCAGGTATCCGAATATTGGAAATACGGCCCTGAAATGAGCCACCCGGCGATCGTGAGCAGAGCGAGGAGGAACGCCCACTTGTTGCCGACCCAGTTTGCGGCCTGTGTCGCGAAAACGTGAAATCCCTTTTCGGTTTCATTGTTCGCCATTCCTACAATATAGAAAATCATCGTCGGCCGAAAAAGTGACGCCGAAGGAGCGCGCAGACCGGATCCTCATTGCACACTCAGCGATATTGAATGCTTGTCATCATGTTAGCGATAGCCGCCGTCCCAGGTGACTCCTGCTCTCGCGATTACTTTTGTGAGTATTTCTACAGGAGAAGTCGAGACCGTCATGCTCCGGTGGAGTTTGTTTTCACGCGATGGTGCGGGGCTGACATGGCGTTCAAAACCTTGAGCGATGCCCGGAGTTCTTGGCCCGAGGGGTGCGCGGAGCCGCTACGAAGAGCGTTTTTTATCTCGTCGAGAATGGCTGCTCGCGCTATTTCAATCTTCTCGCGTCGGGCGGACACGTCAAACTCACATATCGCATCATTGTAGGCGTGTCTCCAAGCGTGATGGCCAGTTGAACGGTGCGTTTTCCATGTTCGCATATAGATGCATCTTTAGAAGAGTCTGGCAATTTTGGAGCGCGCCACGGCACAAACCTATAGGACGTTCATCGTATCTCCGGAAAGTAAAACCCTTGTAAGTAAAACCCTTACAGATCGAACAAGGATATCTGGCTTTGCAAGTAGCTTTCGCTGTGAGAAATGTGAATGGACTTGCTTCCCATCGAGACTCAAACTTGCTTCGCTTGAAGGGGGCATCATTGACATAACGCTTGCCATTCCAGATTGGAGAGTCGGGTGAGGAATCTCAGAACGTTCGTACGCATGTTCGCTTTGGACCTCTCTGCTGCAGCCGCGGTAAAACTGCTCGGCCTTTTGGCGTCTAAATGACAAGGCGGATCATCCCTGGTTCGAATCGAAAGCTGGAAGCCGATATGCATGGGAAAGCGCACTCTTCTTTGGCAAGGCGATCTCCTTGAGCTGTCTGTCGGTAGCGTGCATGCCACAAAAAGAAAGCGACGGCGCTCGTCGAGAGGGCGCCGCCGAGAACCATTGCGGGCCTGAGGTTACGCTGCGGCGCGCGATTTCTTTCCAGTTGAGGCCTTTGGGTGAAGTTTATCCGACCCCTGCTTCATCGGTGTCTGCCTGATTTGCCTGAGAATTGAGATCGCTAGCCAGTTCGCTCTGTTTATTCGTCGGTTGGCTGTCTCCAGGAGCTTGTTGCGAAGCACTGTCGAATACAGCATTTCCCGTAGCGCAAAATTTCCTGTTCGCCTCGGCGAAACTTCCTACTTCTTCCCTCTGTAAGTGCCGAGCCGGCTAGATTCAGGACGTTAGTGGCGTGGCCCACATCGTGCAACGGCACCCTCAGCTAGGAGCACAGCCATGCTAGATGTTTCCGTCGAGAGAATTGGTCACTTGGGAATTGTCGGATGCCGCGGCAGCATTGTTAACTTCGAATCCGCATCTGAGCTCCGCGCTGCAGGGATGTCTCTGAGCGACTCGCGAGTGATCGTGCTGGACCTTTCGGAGGTAATCGCCTTTGAAGGAGGGGGACTGGGAGTGCTCGTTTTTCTCGAACGATGGGCTCACAAGCAGAATATAGAGTTCAGGGTATTCAATCCAAGGAAGGCTGTCCGGGACAGGTTAGAACTCATCCGTTTGATTCAACCCGTCAAGGCTGTTTCATTGAAAGAATTGATGACTCTGCTTGCGGACGCAAGCATGACGGACGCAAACACCGAAATCGCATTTGCCGCGTAAGCTGGCCCGAGGGAAAGCACAAACGTCGACCCGCAAAGATCATCCGCCTGATGCCTTGCTGCTTAGTCACAAGTCAGGTTCACGGCTTCCGGCCGGCTCATTTATTTTCAGAGTACCGAAGGTGAGATTCCTGTAAATGGATGTCGAAAGCCTGTTTCATCAACAGTTGGTTTTCCTGCGTGTCAAACGCAAACACGAAGGTCGTGTCTCGACAGGCTGAACAGTAGCCTCGCAACAGCGGATCGCCACTTGGACAAACCTTGACCAGCAATTCGGCTTTTTCCATGGAGTTACGCTCCCTCCCTCTTGAGCACAATTACTGATCATCTCCATGGATTGAAACTGTCAGTGCGTTTGTTCCACCAACCGAACTTCCCCAAAGAGCATTGCTACCTCGAACGGCACCGCTACCCCACAACGCGTTGAAGCCGATGGTGGACGTGCTACCCCACAACGCATTGCTTCCCCAGAGGGCGTTGCTTCCCCATAGTGCATTCGTACCGTTCAAAGTAGACTGACTTCCGACGAACTGGCTGGCTCCCCACACTGCTGCGCTTCCCCACAGGGCATTGCTCCCCCAGATATCCGCCGGATCGTTGACCAGGAAGAAGTTGCCCGATACAGCATCGTAGGTAGCAGCGGGAGACTTTGCGCTCAGGGTCGCAAGCGACGTATCGGATAATGCGGCTTGAATGTCGAGGTACCCAGCCCCGACCGTGAAGATGTCGGCCTGATCGTTGAATGTCTGACCGGTGACCGGGTCAGTTGTGCTGCTATAAGGGATCAGATTCTTGTACGCCGATTGCATCAAACGGGCTTTGACTTGGTCAGGAGTGAGAGTCGGACTCTTTTGCAACAACAGAGCCGCTGCGCCACTCACCATCGGTGCTGCCATGCTCGTACCACTGAGCAAGTAGTAGGTGGGGGAAGCATTATTGTTTGCATTGACCTGATACAGCGAATTGGGAATTTCGTTGCCGGGGTATAGGTGGTTCAGAGTCAGTGAAGCGGTATATAGCGAAATGATGCGGTTGCCGGGAGCAACCAAATCAGGCTTCACGATGTGGTCAAAAAGCGTCGGACCCTTGGAGCTATAGCTTGCGATGTGGTCGTCGGCACGACTCGACGTTCCCATGCTGTTCATTGCGCCAACAGTGATCACGTATGGATCATTTCCCGGAGAAGCGATCGTGCCATAGCCGTTCGTACCGGCATTGTTGTTGCGACCATCGTTGCCTGCCGCCACGACCACGACGATACCTGCCTTCCAGGCCTGTTCCACTGCTTGGCAAAGAGGATCGAGCATATAGCTCTCGTAAACCGGCCTGCCCAGCGACAGATTGATCACGCGGATGTTGTATTTGCTCTTCAACTGAATCGCGGTTTGAATGGCGGCAATTACTTGACTATCGGTTCCCGCTCCGTTCTGATCCAGAACGCGCAGGTTGACCAGATTCACGCCGTCTGCAATTCCCTTGAATGTGTAGAAGTAGTTGGCCCCTAGCGAGTTCTTGCCCGTGCCAGCGACGATGCCTGCCACATGACTGCCGTGACCGTATTGATCGTTGGCACTCCCCGCAGTACCCCCCACGAAGTTCTGGTTGTAAACCGCAGCGTGGTGCATATCCGGAATGTCAATGAGACCGCTGTCGATGATTGCCACGCCGATGCCCGTACCATTCAACCCCTGCGCCCATGCCACGGGCGCATTGACGGTTTCCGTGTGATAGTCGAGCACTGCCGTTGAAGAACCGGTGGCCGTGTTGAAGAGCTCCCGTTCGGGTGAGATGTAGGCTACGTCGGGGTCAGCCGCTAACGATGCTAAAGCGGACGCGGGAATGGAATAAGAGGCTGCTTTGACAATGCCGAGCTCCTTTTTCAGCTTCCCGCCTTTTCCCGATACTTTTTGGTGTTGCTTGAAAGTCGGTGTCTTTGTGAACTGAACGATCACAGTCACTTCACCTGAAGGTGAGCGTCTACGTAAATCCTTCGAGATCTTGGATGAGTCTGCAAAGACGAAGCCCGTGACGAGCGTCACAATACCAACGGTTACCAGCAATCTCTGCCATGCCACGCTTTCACATTTTGCGTGCATCATTTTGTGCTCCCCGGTCGCCGACACTCCTTTTCGGTCGGTATATCGGAAGTTGAAAGTGCACGTTTCGTGCCGGAGTAGATCCGCTAAACGATTGAATACACGAAGGCGGATTCCATGATTGAGAGACCGAGCGGGACAGTTTGTCCCAAGCGCGTGTCCACTGGGACAGTCCGTCCCCTTGACCCGGTTCTGGGCAAAATGGGCGTTCAGAGCCCACGCCCCGAATCTAATTTCTGGACGCGACAAAGTAAGGTTTAAGGTTCCTCAAGTTGCTGCCTAAAATCAGCGTGCGTGGTCACGCCTTAATTAGGAATGTGATTGCGCAGAAGGTTTCGGAGCAAACGCATACGGCCTTTTGCTTGGCCCATCCCAGGCTTGGCAAGTGATTTTGTTTTCGCCCGCCACATTCTCCAATGCCCCAAAGAGATGGTCGAAGCCCCTCTTCGTAATGCGTAGCTCGCATGAGCGCTCTTTCAGGCCGGCGGAGTCAAGAATGTTGACATGCCCTGCTTGCGGTCACAGGACGCGGCCATGCCTTCTTGCTGTTGCCCTCCCTTCTGACACTTGCGCAGTTGAATCAACCCCGTTCACTCCTCGACCGCCGAATGGGCGAACCTAAATAGGCCTTTCCTAAGTTGTGTGACAGCCCGTCCTTGCAAAATCGATAATTCCATTCGCAAGCCCCTTCCGAATGGTGATCACGGAGGTGTATTTTTGAGCTAATTGTCGTTTTTCAAATAGCGTAACGGTGCATTCTCCGGCCGGTGACCATGGTAGGATGCGGCTCTTGAAGGGTCTTCTTGAAATGTCAATATTGCTCCGGAATAACGTGAAGATCTTCGGATCCGGTGAAATTCCTATCGTTTTTGCTCACGGGTACGGGTGCGACCAGAATATGTGGCGGATGGTCACCCCAGCTTTCGAAAGTAAATACAAGGTCGTGCTGTTCGACCATGTCGGTTTTGGAAAGTCTGATCTTAACGCCTTCCACCCTGGCAAGTACGGTCGATTGGAAGACTACGCAAGAGATTTGCTTGAAATTTGCCACGACCTCTCCCTTCGGGAAGTTATTTTGGTGGGTCATTCCGTGGGCGCAATGATTGGCGTTCTTGCCGCCACGGAGCAGCCAGAGCTTTTCAGAGCGCTGGTTTTGATCGGTCCTTCACCCTGCTATATCAACGATGGCACATACATCGGCGGATTTAGTCGAGCTGACATTGATGGGTTGCTGGATTTTCTGGACACTAATCATCTGGGCTGGTCACACACCATGGCCCCGGTCATAATGGGAAACCCGGATCGCCCGGAACTGGCCGCAGAACTGGAGAATAGCTTTTGCCGGACGGAGCCTGAAATTGCCAAACATTTCGCCAGGGTGACCTTCCTATCGGATAATCGCGCCGATTTGGCTCGGCTAACCGTTCCCGCGCTGATACTCCAATGCTCGCAAGATGCCATAGCGCCATCAGAAGTCGGAGACTACGTGCATCGCCATCTCGCGCGAAGCTCATTGAAAATCCTCAATGCTACCGGGCATTGTCCGCAACTCAGCGCACCTGGTGAGACAATCGCAGCGATGATTGCAGGACTCGAGGAGATGTCGGATCAACTCTAGTGATATGGCACTGAGTGCACAAATTGCACGGCAGATCGTGCAGGATCTTTATGAAATTGCTCCCTGCGGATTTCTAAGCACCCTCGCCGATGGCACAATCGTAAAGGTCAATAAGACTTTTCTGGATTGGACCGGGTATTCCCAGGAGCAACTTCTTCCGTCCAAAAGATTTCAGGATTTGCTACCAGCCCCCGGAAAGATTTTCTACGAGACTCATTACGCGCCACTGCTGAAACTGCAAGGAGTCGTCAAAGCAGTCGCTTTCGATTTGTACTGCAGGGATGGCAGATCGCTGCCCGTACTGGTGAATTCGATCGAAACCAGCGATGTAGAGGCCGGCGGTGCGTTGATTCACAGTGCATTTTTCGATGCCACCGACCGCAGAAAATACGAACAAAATCTCCTGAGGGCTCGTCAAAGGCTAGAGCAAGATGTGCTGCAGCGGACTGCGGAACTGGAAGCGGAGATACAGGAGAGGAACCGGATAGCAGATGATCTGCGAGAGCTTAACGGGCGGATATTGCGAATGCGGGATGAAGAGCAGAGAAGGCTAGCTCGAGAGTTGCACGACAGCGTGGGCCAGCTTCTGGTCGCGCTGAATATGAACCAAGCTCAAATATTGGCCGATCCCCAAATCACACCCACG
The DNA here is from genome assembly GCA_963712365.1 of uncultured Acidobacteriota bacterium. GTDB lineage: Bacteria > Acidobacteriota > Terriglobia > Terriglobales > Acidobacteriaceae > Sulfotelmatobacter. The sequence goes on along the minus strand of CAVQHO010000010.1, from coordinate 280,556 downwards.
ATTGAGCGGCTGGTAGAGCAGAACGCAACCTTTGTGGAGCATCTCTCAACCGAGATCCGCACGATTTCCCATCTTCTCCATCCTCCTCTGCTGGATGAAGTTGGTCTTAGATCAGCGCTTCAAGTGTTTATTGAAGGATTTTCGATGCGCAGCAAAATCAATGTGACGCTGGAAGTCGCTGCTGACCTGCCGAGATTCCATTCGGAGCTGGAAACGAGCTTGTTCCGTATAGTCCAAGAATGCCTGACGAATATCTATCGACACTCTGGAAGCGAAATGGCCACCGTGAATATTATTGCGTCCAAGGAAGGAATCAGATTGGAAGTGCGCGACTTCGGACGTGGCACAGCACCCGATGCTCTGAAACAAATTCGGGCGGGAGTCGGATTGCGTGGTATGCACGAACGGGTTCGGCAACTTAACGGTACGCTTCAGATTACATCGGCTGAGCCAGGCATCCGGGTCGTCGCATATTTTCCCCTTAACGATTCGATCTCGGGCCGAAGCTAGCATAACCGACGATCGCGCACTCAAATCCGTGTGTCGATAAGGTAGAAACTGTTCGTAAAGGGGAAGAAGTTGCTTATCTTGACGCGGAGATTTAGGCAAAAACAGGGTGAAGCCGTCTATCGAAAACGCGACACGAGGCCGTCGTGTTTTGGTTTGTGGGACAGAAGTTCCCAATAGAGAAGATTCAAAGCCAACGAGCCGTCGGTTTGGAGTGCCGGAGATACGACCTTCCCGAACGAACGCTCACGCATTTATGTTATGCGTGGTCTGCCCGATCATTCTCTGGATAACCCGAATCGAACGAATAAAGCCAAATATTCAGACGACAGCTCTCCGGGATTCGCTAGCATCTAAGAACGCCAATGGGCCGTGGACTCCATAAGCATAAGATCGGGCGGTTGTTCTTCACCTTCGCCGCTGTTTTATCAGCTTTGGCCGTCGTAAGTTGCAATGGACAATCGTTCGGCTTTTTGCAGCCGACACCAGAGGATCTCTGCAAGTGTCTGCCAATTGAGCCCGACATCGCCGACTATCGCCATTTGGCTAAGCACGTGCCAATCGCGATAGTCGCTCCGCAAGATGTGTCGGTCGAAACGATTCTTGGTTGGTCACAGGACTTGTTTGTCGCTCCGGATGCTCCGCGGACAGGTCGTGAGTTGGAGGTTTTTCATATTGGTAATGCCTTTCTACAAAGCGCAAGTGTGAATGCAGTTGATTGCGACGTCTCTATGGAGATTTCAGCAACTGCGGACAAAAGCTCGTTGCGGATGATCGTGGAAACGCCAGTCGACAGCGAATACTGCGCGGCTCGACAGAGCTTGCAAGCGCAACTGAAACAACGTGGATTTAACCTTGACTCGCAGCACGGTGGTGAGCTTCCCCAGGCCCTGGCCGTCGACGTAGTGGGAATGCCATTCGAAGACTTTGAGCACGATCGGGGCCCCGTCGCCACTCTGTGGGAAATTCATCCTGCAATCGTGACCCTGCAATAGATCACTTGGAATTTGAGAAGGGCGTCTGGAAGGTAGAGCGGGTGCTCAGATCGCAGAACGCGGACACATTCGTGCACCGTCCTCAAATGTGCCTTTGCGCATTCTCCAGCCACTGACACGGTGTAATGAACTTCCTTCCGCGCGGGCCTAATTTGGTTAAAGTCTTCTGCTGCAATAGACTTACCTTTCGCAGCGGGGGGACAAGCCGATAATTCGTAATCGGCAGGTCAGCGGTTCAGGTCCGCTCGTCGGCTTCATTCTCCATAAAGCTTCCTTCGACTGACGAAACGCTTCATTCTGCACCCCCAAGCCTCGTGACCACCGTAACCTTTCCTGTGCGCCCTTCGCCCGGCAAAATCAACACCGACGTCAGCTTTGAGAACGATAGCTGCTGCCAGCTCTCTCGAGGGCACTGTCTCGTGGGAGTGTGCCTCGCGAAATTGCAGAGCACGCTCGGTTCTCTGGAGCGCTGGAAAAAATCGCGCATAGGAAAGAATGATGAAACGAACAAAGGCCGAGCCGCAACATCTGCCCGGCGCAGGGGAAGCAGTGACTGAAATGTACCCCGTGCCGCCCAATTACAGAACGCACCTGAAAGACGCTGAATTTGCATGCATGCACATCGCGGAGAAAGGCACCGTCGTTTCTGTTGGCAACATTTCGCTTAACGGGGTCCAGTTCGCAGTATGCGAAGAGTGTCACGGAAACGTTCAAACGAAAGGTGCCAAGGCGGGAAAGTAACGCCGTGACTAGTTCAGATCTTTTCGAAAGGCCGGTTCGTAACCCCTAGTTCGATAGTTTCCCGCTCACTCTGTCATTAGACCTCAGAATGCCCCGTTGCCATACGGTCTTCAGCATCGCGCTCTGAATCTCTCGAAACATCCCGGGCAGCAATTCAGTGCACGGCTTCTGGTGCATTAAACAGTTGAAATTCGCGGATGTGCGCGTCACCAATCGTAGACAGAATGTTGAGACGTACGCGAGCGGCCGAAACCGGCTGAAACCGATGGATGCGCTTATGCCCGATCGCTTGTCCATTAGCGATTGCGCTCCATTTGCCGTCGCGGAATATTTCGATGGCGTATTTCTCGACATGTTGCCCGTCGTTGAGCCATTCCATCGTGACCACCCGATCGAAGGTGACGGGCTTATCAAAAGAAACTTCAATCGCAGCGTGATGCGAGCCTGCGGGCGCGGACCAGAATGTATCAAGCTTGCCGTCAAGAGCTAGCTCCTCGTTCGCATTTGCTTTGAGGTGCTTTGCAGCGACATTGTTTCCGTAATGAGCAGCAATCGCCTGTCCGAATTCTTTCAATCGCTGGACGTCCGCGTCGGGCAGGAGACCGCGACGGTCGGGAGCGATGCCGAGAACGAGTTGTCCGCCGCGACCGACCGTCTGCTCGTAGGTTGAAACAAGTTCCGGCACGCTCTTGAGGCTGGGCTCGTCGTTCGGGTGCCAGAACCAGTGCTGCTTGTGCAGAGGAGTGTCCGCCTCGACTGGTCGCCAGCGAAGATATCCGTGGCGATCGATGACGTTCCAGTTTTCGTAGGGAATTACGCCGTCTTCGTTTCCCACCCAGCGAATGTCGCCATATTCGAATAGTGCGACATCGGCAAACACGAGCGCATTCGGCTGGTAAGTTCGCAGTTCCTCGATGTACTGAGGAAAGTTGTAGACGTGACCCGCGCTGCCCGCGCCGTCGAGCCAGAATTCTTCGAGTGGGCCATATCCCTGTACCAGTTCGTCTAGCTCGGCCGAATAGTATTTGTCGTAATCCGCCGAGATGCTGTACCGTGGCTCGTGGCGATCCCACGGAGAGAGATAGACTCCAAATTTCAATCCGTACCTGCGAGCCGCTTCTTCTACCCTCTTCACGACATCGCCCTTACCTTCTTTCCACGGGCTGCTCTTCACGCTGTAGGCAGTTTCCGACGTGGGCCATAGACAGAATCCATCGTGATGCTTCGCCACGAAGATCACATACTTAAAGCCTGCTGCCGATAGCGCTCTCATCCACTGCTCGGGATCGAATTGCGTCGGGTCGAAAAGCTTCGCATCCGCACTGCCGTCCCCCCACTCCTGATCGAGGAAGGTATTGGGACCAAAGTGAATGATGGCTCCCATCTCAAGATCCTGCCATTCGACTTGCTGTGGTGAAGGCTTCAGGTCAACAGCGTTCTGCGACAACAAGGCATGGGAAACGAACATCACCACACCGAAGAGGAAGCACTGTGAAACAATGCGGCACTTATGATGCGATTGCATGGCGTGAGCCTACCACCGCTGCTTGACCCTGCAAAACGCGAGTGTTAATTTCGCTTCACACGTGAAGCTGCGGGGTACATCCTTCTGAGCCGGGTAGGGAAACCGTTCGATACAATCGATCTTCTTCGTCGCGACCTTCTCGTCAAACTCTGCCAGGGAGCAGGGGCGACCCTGATCCCCACGCACTTGTGGCACTTTGGGTCTCCCGTCTCTCCTGCATCCCAGCCTTCCGAAAGATCTTCCGGTGAAGTTCGACTTCATCTGAATCCGAGATATCGCACGGAACGTCCCCTCGATGCGGTTCTCCTGAAAGTGCGAGCCGAGCTGGATCGTTTTCCCAGCGAAGTCTACGCAGGCAAGATCGGATCGATCCTCAACGGGTGGAGCGCGGACATGTCACGCTCTTTAGCCGAATGGCAGTGGATGACGAACGCGTTCGCTGCTAGTTTCTCGGGAACATCGCTGAAGCCCTCGGAATCGCGAGTAGTGCGAACGGATGGGGGAATCGAGGTTCGCCAAAATTCATTTTCGACAAAGAGCGATCTTAGGGCTGATGATTTTGTCCGGGAATGGAGGTCTGCGCTTAGTTCTTTCTCGAACATCGAAATTGCAGAGTTCCAGATCACTGGCATCGACATCGCCCGTTTGACTGAATCTCCGAAAAGCGTACGCACCAACATCCGTTATGAAATTGTTGGCGGCGGGCCTGGTTTCCACAAAGAGCAACGTGTCGGGAACTGGCAACTGGACTGGGAGCTGGGAACAACCGGTGAATTCCGCGTCGTCAGATGGAAAGCTGTTGATGAAACGCAGGCTCGATCAGAGTCTCCAGTCTACGCCGACATCGCAGGCGCGGCACTGGGCAGCAATCCGTCTTACAGCGAGCAACTGATGCACGGCAGCGATTACTGGCGAACGGTGCTGGATGGCGCTTGCGGAATCGATATCTACGGTCACAACGGGGTATCTGTGGCCGACATCGACAGTGACGGCTTCGACGATCTATACATTTGCCAGCCTGCGGGACTGCCGAACCGCCTTTACCGGAATCGCGGCGATGGAAGCTTCGAAGACGTTACCGAAACTTCGGGCCTCGGGCTTCTCGAGAGTACCGCTTGCGCATTATTCGCCGACTACAACAATGACGGACACCAGGATGTCATCCTGGTGCGAAACAGCGGACCATTGCTTTTCTTGAACGATGGCAAAGGCAAGTTTGAACAAAAGCCCGACGCTTTTCAATTCGCGAATGCACCTCAGGGCACGTTTACGGGCGCGGCCGTCGCTGACTACGATCGCGACGGCTGGCTCGACGTTTATTTCTGCCTCTACTCCTACTATCAGGGCACTGGGCAATACCGGTACCCCTCGCCGTACCACGATGCTGAGAACGGTCCACCGAATTTTCTCCTGCGCAACAATCGCGACGGATCGTTCCGCGACGTCACAGCTGAAACCGGGTTGAATAAGAACAACACGCGTTACAGTTTTTGCTGCGCCTGGAACGACTACAACAATGACGGCTGGGCTGACTTGTACGTGGTCAACGACTTTGGCAGAAAGAATCTGTATCGCAACAAAGGAGATGGAACTTTTGAGGACGTCGCCGCAGATCTTGGAGTGGAGGATGTCGGCGCAGGAATGAGCGTTTCATGGCTCGACTACGACGGCGACGGCGTGCTGGACCTCTATGTCGGGAACATGTGGACGGCAGCCGGATTGCGAGTTTCAGCTCAGAGCAATTTCAAGCAGGCGTCGTCCCCGCAGATTCGGTCGCTGTATGAGAAGCATGCAATGGGGAACACGCTGTTTCGCGACAGCAGGGAAAAGTTTGAGGATCGCACGCATGCAGCGGTTGTCGGAATGGGGCGCTGGGCCTGGTCGAGCGATACGTTCGATTTCGATCACGATGGCTTTCCCGATCTGTATATCACGAACGGAATGGTCTCCGGGCCTTCGACAAGCGATCTCAACAGCTTTTTCTGGCGACAGGTTGTCGCGCAATCCCCCGACGCCGCCGAAGCATCACATGACTACGAACAAGCGTGGAATGCGATCAATGAACTCATTCGCGCCGACGGCACATGGAGCGGTTACGAGAGAAACGTGTTTTACGCCAACAATCGTGATGGCACGTTCTCAGATATTTCTGCAGTCATTGGCCTGGACTTTGATGAAGATGGGCGAGCATTCGCGCTGGCGGATTTCGATCATGATGGTCGAGTCGAAGTCGCGCTCAAGAATCGGAACGCCCCTCAACTGAAGCTGCTCAAGAACACCAGTAAGAGTTTGCCGCCATCGATCTCTTTTCGACTGCGTGGAACGAAGAGCAATCTCGACGGGATTGGAGCTGCGATCACAATTGAAGGGGAATTTGGCCGCCAAGTGAGATTCCTGCAGGCGGGATCGGGCTTCCTTTCCCAGCACAGCAAGGATGTCTTCTTCGGCCTCGGCCGACAGGAGGGTCCAATGCGAGCTTCGATCCGGTGGCCGAGCGGCCTGATGCAGGACCTGCACGACCTCCCGATAAACTCTCGAATCTGGGTAGATGAGGGAGTGGCTCAATTCCGGGTCGAGCCGTTCAGAACGCAGACGCCGTCTTCTTCAGCAGAGCGATCGTCACCGCGCGAAGGTGAACAGATTCCTGCAAGCGTTCAAACCTGGCTACTGGCGCCTGTCTCCGCGCCCAATTTTTTCCTGCCGGATCAGTCCGGAAAACTGCGAAGTCTCGCCGAATTCCAAGGCAAACCAGTTCTGTTGAACTTTTGCGCCCCGAGTGCAAGAGACTGCCAGGCGGAACTCGAGCAATTTCGGAAGAATTGTGCGCAGTGGGCCGGGCACGGTTTGCAGCTAGTCGCGATCAACGTGGAGGATTTGGTTGTTTCTGCGAGCGATCAGCGTCCCCACACGAGCGATGCAAAGTCTGCCAGCCCTGTTCCAACGCTTCCTTTTCCTCTCATCCGCGGATCGGAAGATACTGCTGCGATCTATAACCTCCTTCACCGACAACTTTTCGATCGACATCGCAATTTAAGCGTCCCCACATCGTTCCTGATTGATAGCGAAGGCAGGATCGTCAAGATTTATCAGGGCCCGGCCATTGCCGACCACATCTCGAAGGATTTCCGGAGCATTCCACGCACGGATGCCGACCGGCTTGCGAAGGGACTTCCGTTCCCAACTTCGAAGTCTCTTGATTTCGGGCGAAACTATCTATCGCTCGGGTCTCATTTCTTTCAACGCGGGTATCTCGACCAAGCCGAAGTCTTCCTCCAGCAGTCGTTGCGCGACGATCCGAATAGTGCTGAGGCGCTCTACGGAATCGGGAGCGTCTACCTCAACCAAAACAGAAATGCGGAGGCGCGTGCGATGTTCGAGCGCTGTGTGAAGCTCGACGCCAGTTATCCCGACACGATTACCGATGCATGGAACAATCTTGGTGTTCTGGCAACGCGCGAAGGGCATGTTGCGGATTCCATCGATTATTTTCAGCACGCCTTGCAACTGAATCCGCGCCACCTGCTTTCTCTCGACAACCTGGGGAATGCATATCGCTCCCAGAAGCGCTGGGACGATGCGCGCAAAGTATTGGCGCTTGCTGTCGAAGTGTCGCCCGAGGATCCGGAAGCCAATTATTCTCTGGGCATGGTATTCGCGCAGACGAACGATCCGGACAAGGCGTACGAGTATCTGCAACGAGCATTAAAGTCTCGGCCGAACTATCCCGAAGCACTGAACAATCTCGGCGTTCTTTATATGGTGACGCAGCGCCGCGACGACGCAGTCGTCAGCTTTGAAAAATGCATTCGAGTGGCGCCAGCATTTGATCAGGCGTACCTGAATCTAGCGCGTGTTTATGTTTTGGATGGGGCCCGAGATAAAGCGCGGAGCCTGCTGCTCGGATTGCTAAAGCAATATCCCGATCACCCGCAGGCGAAGCAGATGCTCGAGCAACTCCAATAACGCTTGTAGGCACTAGGGCTTCTGCGTCGGCGCCTTGAGTAGTTCCACGAACTCGTCGTAGAACTTCTTAGTATCAAGATCGACCTGGATCTCGGCGGCCTTGCCCGCGATCTTCGGCCTGTCCTGTTCTGCCCAACTCAAGGTATCCCCATAACCTGCGCCGCGATTGAGATCGATGTCCAAATATCTGGAGTCCTTCGCAGTGATGATGCTGGGATCAAGCCACGCGACGGATGCCAGTTCATCCCACAGGTAGTTGTATTTGCCGCGCAGCTGCGCGTACTGCGCAACATATCGAGCTGCGGGAGAAGTTCCTGCCTTCACGCGATCGATGAGCTCCTGTGTGAGCCGAGTCTTCACAGAGATATCGACGGTGGTACAGACAATCTTTTTCCATGGCGCGGTCAGCACGATGTGCGCGGCCTCCGGATCAAACCACAGATTAAATTCGTGGCGTGGTGTGTTCACGAATTCGGGATCGTCGGTCATGGGATTCAGGCTACCTCCCATGAAGACCAATTCCTTTGCCAGACCTGCAAACTCCGGATCAATCGCGATCGCAAGCGCAATGTTTGTAAAGGGTCCGCCACCATAGATCGTGACCTGGTGTGGATACTTATGCACCATCCGGATAAGGAAGTGCGGGGCGTCTTCGTCGATCGGCTTGGTAGTGGGCTTGCCTTCGGGCATGTCGCCGAGTTGATCGTGGGGATGATAAAGACGCGGCGTCCATGCGCCCACCCAGGGAACGACACCGTATTGCTGCTCCCACAATTCAGTTTCGTCCTTGCGACGGACCAAGGGAAGTTCAGCACCCACCACGACAGGAATGTCCGTACGCCCGATCAATTCGAGCATGCGGAGCGTATGAGCGACCTCGTCTTTCAGCCACGCGTCACCGGTCACTACCGTAATACCAAGCACTTCGGCTTTAGGTGATTGGATCAGAAGCAGGATCGACTGCTGGTCGGTGCCTGCCGGTCCAGCTGCATCCTGGTCGATAATGATCTTGCCTTTAGCGGACGACTGCGCGAAGGATGCCATCACGAACTGAAATGCGAGAAAAAAAGTCAAGGAGATCTTCGCCGCATGCGTTTTCATTTTTGGATGTATGCTCCGGTGAAAGCACTGCATTCTATTTGCACGAGCGGGATAGTGCCAGCATTTTCATTCTCAAATGGGCCACTGGAGATTGGACCCCTCCTGCCGGTGACCGCTAAACTTCGTTGAGAAAGCTCGACAGTATGGAAAATTGCTATTCGAGATCAGTGAAGGTTGGGAGAGCAGCCATCGCTGCGCGTCGGAACTTAGCCCGTCTTCTGTTGTGGATGCTCGTGCCGCTCTCTTCATTTGCTCAGGAGCCTCGGACGGCTTTCCCGCTGGAAGGTATCGTTCGCGACCCTGCGGGTGTAACCCTGGCCGATGCAACCGTTTTCGCGAAATCGAAGAGCGGGGACGATGTGAGGAAGGTTCTCAGCTCAAGCGATGGTCGGTATCTGTTCTCGTTGCCTGCCGGCGTTTACGCCCTGAGCGCCATCAAAGCTGGCTTCGAGGCTAGCCCCATTGTTGACATCTCTATTCCGGAAAATCACAAAAAGATCGAACTGAAATTAGGCTCCGCTAAGGGCACCGGCCAAGGTTCGACGGCGGATAGCAAGCTGCAATTCTTTGATCAGCCTCAATTCACCGTTTCCGGTGTGACTGATACCAGTAATCTCGGGGGACACGGCTCAAATGTCGTGTTGAAGGCCAGAGAGAGTCTTGCCAAGGACGCTGCTTCCCTTGGCAAATCGCCAGAAGCGAAGTCGGCCTCGGATACGGCCCAGGAGAAGTCGCTGCGGGAGGCCCAAGGGCGCGATCCCGCCAACATCGAGGGCAATCAACGTCTCGGCAAGTTTCTCTTCGATATTGGCAGATCAGCGGAGGCAATCCCGTATCTGGAGCGGGTATTGCAATCCAAACCGGGTGACTACACCGCCACATATCAGCTGGCCTTAGCGAATGCGCACGCTGGGAATCTTGATCGAGCCCGCAGTTCTACGGAAGCGTTGCTTTCGTCACGCGACACGGCTGAACTTCATCACCTGCTGGCCGACATTGAAGAAAAGGCTGCTCACCATCTCGAAGCCGTTCGGCAATATCAAAAGGCCGCTGAGATGGAACCCAACGAGCCTTACTTGTTTGACTGGGGTTCGGAGTTGCTGCTGCATCACGCTCCGGAGCCCGCGATCGATGTCTTCAGCCGCGCCCACCGCGCTCATCCGGACTCGGTCCGGCTCCTGGTTGGACTTGGTGCGGCATGGTTTGCGCGTGGATCGTACGCTGATGCAGCTCGAACCCTCTGCCAAGCGTCGGATCTCGATCCACAAGATCCATCTCCGTATATCTTTTTAGGTAGGATGCAGCGATCAGAGGCTACGGTTCCGAAGGAAGTCGTCGGCAAGCTCCAGCGATTTGTGTCGCTACACCCAAACAGTGCCGAGGCCCAGTATTTCTATGCGGTTGCCCTTTGGAAGTCTCGAACGAGCGGCACTCGGGATGCCACAGCGATCGAAATTGAAAGCGCCCTGCGCAAAGCTATCACTGTCGATCCGAATTTTGCTCTGGCGCACTTCCAGCTCGGAGTGCTGCATTCGGAAGAAAGCAATGATGCTGAGGCGATGAAGGAGTATCGCCGCGCGGTCGAGCTCGATCCGCAATTGGAAGAGGCGCACTACCGCCTCTCTCGGATGTACAGAAAGGCCGGCGAGTCTGACAAGGCGAAGGAAGAACTGCACCTGTATGACCAATGCGTGAAGGAGTCGGAGCAGAGGGCAGAACGCGAGCGTCACGAAATTCCTCAGTTCGTCTACACGCTGCGCGATTCCCAAACACGGTGAGATGTTGGACGCTAGGAAGCGTCCACTGCGCTCTCAAGGCAGCCTGAACCGCGGTGTTGCGGCTGCGCTGTCCGGCGGGCGTGTGTTACACTTTCCGGTTCATACAGATTGCAATTGCTCTCAGGTATTCTATCCATACATGCTTTTTTCTAAAGAATATGTGGGCTACCTGGCCCGCGAAGTCACTAAGAAACTAATTGCCGGTAAGTTTATCGAAACTCCTACCGTTCCGGCGGTTACCGAGCGCGTCAACGGCGCTTTGGTGGATGAACTTTCGCTTGAAGATCGCATCAACGATGAAGTCCGCGTCATCCTTGAAGCCTACTCGGACGAAATGCGCAATACGGGCGCCAACTATCAGGAGATGTTTCGCAAGGTAAAGAGCGAACTCGTCCGCAAATATAAGGCGGTCCTGTGAGGCTGAGCCGAGACAAAGTAAACGTGCTTGCCCGAGCCGTTTCCGATGTGCTCAAGCAGATGGATGAAGTTGAGTTCATTGAAGATCCCAACACCATCCGCCAGGAAACCCGCAAGATCCTCGAAGACCTGCTGAATCAGGAAGAAAAGATCGACGTAGCCGCGCGCCAGAAGATCGACAGCCAGAAGCGCACCATCCTCGAAGGGTCCCAGGAGTGGGATATCCTTTATCGCAAGTACTACAACGAGGAAGTGAAGAAGCTCGGCGTATAGCTGGTCCCCTCCGCTCCGAGGTGTTCGTTGACCAAATCAACCCAGGAATTAAGGTGTGTCGTAGACCAGGCGGCTTTGGATGCTGGCTTTGAGCTATCCGGCGTTGCACCTGCATCAGGCGTGCAGGAGCTGAAATACTTTCCAGAGTGGATTGCAGCCGGATATGCCGGCGAAATGAAGTACTTGGAAGCGCGGGACGAGCAGGGGCAATACAAGCGCTCTTCGCTGTCGAGAGTTGCGCCCTGGGCCCGTAGCGTCGTGGTGTGCGCTGTCAACTACAACACCGCCAATCCATATTCGACCGCCTGTCACGAACCCAGCCGAGGATGGATTTCACGCTATGCATGGAGCCGCGAGGATTACCACGATTCCGTCCTCCGTAGGTTGAAGCAGGTTGAGGAGAAGATCTGCGCCTACACGGCAAACGAGCCCGTCAAGACGATCACCCGCAGCTACGTAGACACCGGCCCAATCGTCGAACGCGTTTTCGCCAAATATGCCGGAGTCGGGTGGATCGGCAAAAATACCTGCATCATCAACCAGCAAGTAGGGTCCTGGCTCTTCTTAGGTGTAATCCTTACTTCTCTTGAGCTTTACCCGAACTTACCGGCGCCGGATCGTTGCGGCAGCTGCACTCGATGCATCCAGGCGTGTCCGACCGATGCTCTTTTGGAGCCGTACAAACTGGACTCTAACCGATGCATTTCATATCTCACGATCGAAAAGCGTGGAAGCATTCCTGAAGAGATTAGAGCATCGATGGGACGTCATGTTTTCGGCTGCGACATTTGCCAGGACGTCTGCCCTTGGAATCGGAAAGCTCCTTCGACCCAAGTTTCAGAGTTCCAGCCGCGGCCAGGTCTGGTCAACCCTGCACTTGAGTGGTTGGCCGAAATGACGGCGGAGCAGTTTCGAGAAACCTTCCGCGAATCGCCCATCCGGCGGACGAAGAGGAACGGACTGCGCCGAAATGCAGCAATCGCAATGGGGAACAGCGGCTCCGAGGAATTCTTCCCAGTTCTCCACAGGTTAGCCTCCGACGAGGATTCTGCCGTCGCCGAGTCCGCCCGCTGGGCGATCACCGAACTTCAATCCGAAGACCACTAAATCGTCAACAGGTTGCGAACATCGTTGATACGATCTATTCGCTGGATATTCGCCTGTCCAGGATCGAGACGCTATCGAACTTCGGTAACCTAGCGATCCCTCTTCCCCGCAACTAATATTGCCGTAAGGGGTTCTAATTCCAAAGGTTAGAGATCCTCCGTGGTAACTATGAGAGAGCGCATCGCGGGACCGATCTGGCGCAAACTGGGGACAATCGTCTTCTGCGCATCGCTCTGCTCAAGTTTCGCGCACGCGTCGGTGACCTTGCTGCTCGAGGAACCATACGGTCACCTAGGCTTCTTCACCGCGACTGGTCACGCTGCGGTCTACCTGCCCAGGGTTTGTGCAGACTCCCCGCTGGAGCTGCGCCGCTGCGGTCCCGGAGAAACTGGAGTCGTTCTGAGCAGGTACGACGGAGTGGGCGGACACGACTGGGTAGCCATTCCGCTCATCCCATACCTCTACGCGGTGGACCGTCCCGAAGATGTGCCATTGTTTTCGGACGCGAAGATGACGTTCCTGCTTCGCGACAGGTACCGCCGCAAATATCTTGAAGATGTTGCTCCTGACACGGAGAGTGGCGGGACACCCGGCGGGAACTGGTACGAATTGATTGGTTCGTCTTACGACCGAACCATCTACGGGTTTGATATCGAGACGACGCCGGAGCAGGACGATGCCCTGATCCGCAAGCTGAATTCATCGAAAAACGAGTCGCACTTCCACACTGTCTCGCGAAATTGTGCGGATTTCGCGAAGGACGTTCTCAATTTTTATTTCCCAAAGACGCTACACCGCAGTGTCGTCGCCGATATTGGGATCACGACGCCGAAGCAAATGGCGAAGCTGCTGACGCGGTACAGTGCAAAGCATCCGGAGCTTCAATTCTCCCGGCTCATCATCTCTCAGGTGCCCGGAAGCATGCCGCGCAGTACAGCAGTCCACGGCGTGGTGGAGTCATTTTTCAAGGCCAAGAAGTACATTGTCCCGAGTGCGGTGATCAGCCCGATTTTTGCGGGATGCGTCGCTGCAGTGTATGTGGGAACAGGCGCGGGGCATTTTGAGCCGGGACGCGGTGCGATGGTGTTCGTCGTGGGCGGCGATCCTGAAGAGCCACTAAACAAGGAAGATCTTCGAGCCTATCGCGAGCAACTCAAGCATGTGCTAGCTGGAGCTTACCCGGAAAAGCGAAGACCGAAGGTTGACAGATCGTGGGAACGCCTTCAGGCGAACTCGACGAGCGCCGTGGACTCAAAGGGCCGACCAGTGATCGAGGTGCAGGACGGCGCGAAGCACGTACAGCTTGGCGTTACTGCGGATACGATTTTAAGCGGCCAAGCCCCGCCACAACTCGTCCGGCAGCTGATCGAAGCGCGGCTGCAGTTTGAGTTGCATCATCGGCCGTCCGACAGCATCTCCGAGACGGAGATTGCCCGGGACTGGCAACTGCTGCAGAGGTCGATGGTGCATGGAAGCGATGCGGCTCTATCAGCGCATGTCGCGCAGCGCACTCAAAGTTTTGCCGGCAAGCCGTAATCAATCGAAAAAAGGATGAAACGCGAACGGCCGCACTGCACAACAGTGCGGCCGTAGCTCGTATGAATCGATGATTACTGCTGTTGCGGTGGCGGGTGCGGAGGCATTCCAGAACCAGGTGTGACCGGTTGCCCTGTTTGTTGCTGCTGCTGAAGTTGAAGCTGCCGCTGTTGCATCTCTTGCAGCATCTGTTGCGGGGTCTTCACTCCCGGCTGATCCGGATTCGCGGGCGCCTGTTGATCTGCATCGGCTGCCTGGTCTCCTGTGTCGTCGCCATTGTTGGCACTGTCGTCGTTGGCTTCCGAGTCAGTACTCTCCTGCGATGCGTCTTGCTCGGGCGCGGGAGCGTTCTCCGCTTCGGCCGCCGGCGGCTGGTCTTCCTGCGGGGTGGAATTCGCTGCTACCGTGGGTGTCGGTTGTTGCGGCTGACCTGCCTTCGGCACCAGTACGACGCGGGTCAGTAATGTATCGTTTCCCGGAGCGCCCAGCAGAACGTAATTGAATCGCGAGCCGTTCAGCAAATCTGAAAGAACGTCCCGAGCTGGTCCGGGTCCCAAACGCGTAACAACGCGCTCCGGCGCTGACGGGACTTCGATGTCCGCCCCCGTCTGTTTGCGTACCGCTCGAAGGATATCGGCCAACGTCGAGTTCGGCGCGACAATAGTCAATTCATTATTTTGAAAGCTGACCTGCGGCGGAACCGCCGCGATGGAATCGAGAGGAATCTGCTGAACCGGGCCGGTGGGGCCGGATGGCAACGGAGGCAGAGGTTGTTTTTTGGTCTTGCTCTTGTGATGGCTCTGCTGAGGAGCGGCGTCGACGTGGCTGACAGTTCCGGCAAGCAGCACTGCCCCTGCCACAAAGATGGCTGATAAGCCCGTCCCGACCTTCGACCCCGTGCTCATATACAGCTCCTGACGCCTCAGTTTTTTTGGGGGGAACAGCGAGCTACTGACTACCCTCATTTTAACATTGAGTTAGCTTCGATGTTCGACGGCTTTTAACCCGTCGTCAGGTAGAACGCTGATAGTGCGCGGGCTTGCAGCGTGCCCGCGTTCATCGTGCGCTACGGTAAAGCGATTACAGTCAACCATTTCCGGCAACTTAAAATCTTATCTCCTCAATCATGGTAAGCGTAAACTGTCACGTACTATTCAACTGTCTGAAAGCAAAGGCGGAATCACGATGAGAATCAGACCTCTACGTCTCCAACGGTTCATCGTCTGTCTCGCCTTATTTGCTTCAGGCCTCATGGTGGCGGAGGTCTTTGGGCAAACCTGCCAGACGGCGGGTGAAATGGAAGAGCCCGTCAAATCAGCGATCACGACATCGGGACAGCACTTCTTTGAGCTGGCATCGAAAGGGGATTCCGCCTCGATGCGCCAAAATGCAATTCCGAGCCTTGCAGCTTCTTTTGCTGGAGTTGAGGCACTCGTGAAAGACCGTCAACCCGACCTTGCCGGAGCACAAGTCACGTTGAAGTCGATGTTTGTTCTCGAAGAAGAAGGCGCAGCGCCGAATCCGCACGCAGAATTTCTATGCGGTGTTTTCGGCAAGAATGGACAAACGGCAAACAGCGCCGCCTTTTATCTCGATAATCTTCCTCCTGGAAAGTATGCCGTGGTCCTGTTCGATACCGCTTCAACAAAGAGTAAGACGATGTTTTCCGAGATCCTCCAACAGTCGGGAAACGACTGGAAGCTGGCGGATCTCTACATCAAACCAGCCGCTGTTGCAGGCCACGACACAGATTGGTTTCTCGACCGCGCTCGCGCGTTCAAAGCGAAAGGTCAAAACCATAACGCATGGCTGTACTACGTTCAGGGCATTGATCTAGTCTCGCGGGGATTGAAGTTCATGGGAACCCTCGCGACCGATAAGCTGTATGACGAAGCACAATCGGTGCAACCGACCGATCTGCCCATAAACGGCAAGACCGTTGATCTCGCGGTCGGAACGACGTCATACAAATTGTCCGCTGTTTATCCGTGGGTGATGGGTGACGACCTCGACCTCTTCGTAAAGTACCGCGTCAACGATGTATCGAACTCAAATCTGTCGTACCAGAACAACGTTGCTCTCGCTAACGCGCTGGTAGCGAAATTTCCTGAGTTCAGAGACGCGTTCCCGGCAGTTGAGGCGCTCGCGATCGACCCCAGCGGGCGCGACTACGGCACACTGCTTCCGATGAAAGACATCAAGTAGTTCCTTCCGGAGTCGCCAGCAGTTCGGCGAGCACGCACTCCTTAGGATCCTTGTCGTCGCGCAAACCCAGAAATACCGGTGCTCTGAGTTTCGGTCCGCTGCCGGCGCCGGTGCCGTGCGTCCATTCGGAGTATTCAATTTCGGCGACGAGTTCGGGCTTGATCCAATTAACTTTGCGCAGCGCCTCCACTTCACCGTGAAACGGATTCTTTTTGATCTCCAGTTTCTTGAGCGTCTTCCAAATCTCGGCCAACGATTTCTGATTGAACCCGCTGCCCGCCTGTCCTACGTGAATCAGGCGCTGCTGCTTGTCGTACAGACCGAGCACAAGAGAGCCAAAATGCGCGCGGCTCCCTTCCGGTTCAGTAAAGCCACCTACAACGCACTCCTGGCGATGGCGGATTTTGATCTTGAGCCATTCGCGACTGCGGCGCTCTTCATAACAACTCGTTCGCCTTTTCGCGACGATGCCTTCCAGGCCTTTGGAGCGGGCAACCTCGTACAGAGCTTTGCCTTGCTCCTCGTAGTGGTCGGAATAGCGCAACGAATCACCCGTTTTGAGGATTGAGGCGAGCTTTCGTTTGCGATCCTCGAGCGACACTCTGCGCCAATCTTCACCATCGAGGTAGATCAGATCGAATGCGTAATACAGAACGGTAACCTCAGAGTTCGCGGCCGCACGCTTTCCGCCCGGTCGGAATCCAGTCCGCTGTTGCATGAGGCTGAATGACGGCTTGCCTTGGTTGTCGAGTGCGACGACCTCGCCGTCAAGGATCGCGTTCTTCGCCTTGATGACTCTAGCCAAATCCTTCAACTCAGGATAACGGCCGGTGAGGTCATTCTGATTGCGCGATACCAGCCGCGCGTGTCCGTTTTCGATGAAGGCGACGGCGCGGTAGCCATCCCACTTAATTTCGAATAGCCATTCCGGGCTATCAAACGGGTCGGTGATCGACTCTGCCAGCATGGGATGAATCGAGGACGGCATTGGCCGTTTGACCGGTCCCACCTGAATTGACTTTGTGGAAGCCGGCGAAGCAGGCGGCTCTGGATTCGCTTTTTGCTTCTTACGGGAAGGCGTCGGGGCAGACGCAACGGCGCTCTGAGCTAACTCGCTCGGCGTCGGTTCACTTTTCTTGGGGGCGTTGGCGTGGCTTCCGTTGCTTTTCCCTTTTTTTTTTGATCGAACTTGGCGACCGCATTTGCAAGCCAAGCTGCTTTCAGTTTTCCGCGTGGTGCGGGCCGGCTGCTCTTCCATTCTTTGGATCGCCCATCTCCTGCTATTTCATCCATACTGCGCTTGCTGAGCACGGATTCGTCGATATCTCCGGCGTCGTATCCTTCGACGACATGATCGTCGTGCTTCTTGATCATCAGCCACTCGTTGCCCTTGCTTCCAGGACGGCGGCCTTTCATCTTGATCAGTGCGAAGTCGCCCTTGAGGCGCTTTCCACTCAGCCTGAATTTGAGATCGCCCTTTGCGATCATGGCGGCGGCCTCAGCCTCGGTTCCCGGCACATACTTTCCGTCGACGGGAACGGGCGAGAGCGGTTGCCATGTTCCTACATCCCAGACCATGACGCTTCCTGCGCCGTAATTGCCCTCGGGAATGTTTCCTTCGAAATCGAAGTAGGAGACGGGATGATCTTCGACCTGCATTGCCAATCGCTTATCGGCGGGATCGAGCGAGGGGCCTTTCGGAACTGCCCATGATTTCAGTACACCTTCCATCTCGAGGCGAAAGTCATAGTGCAGCCGGGTCGCTTCGTGCTTCTGAACTACGAAGCGACTGCCTTTTTTCTTTTCAACCTTCGGCGGAGGCTCTGGCGTATCCTCGAACCGCCGTTTTCGTTTGTATTCTTCTAACGCCATATCAAAGATTTTCCGTGAATATTCTAGCAACTCAGCTGAAAAAAGGGTGTACATGCTCCACCCTAGGCTCAGCGAGCCTCGTTTTTCGTCGCCGAAAGCCGATGCGGAAGCATGGCATCTATAATCCACCTTCCATGCTCGCATGAATCGGGAATATCCAGATCGTCCATTCGTCGGCGTAGGCTCGATCATTATTCGAGACAATCGAGTATTGCTGGTCAAGCGCGTCCATCCGCCGATTCAAGGACAGTGGTCGATCCCGGGAGGCGTGCTCGAAGTCGGTGAGTTCCTACGAGAAGCCGCGAGGCGGGAGGTGCGGGAGGAAACGGGGCTGGAGGTTGAGCCCGGCGAACTGCTTGGCGTATTCGACAGGATTCTTCGCGATCCGGAAAAACGCGTGCAGTACCACTATGTACTCATTGATTTTCTGTGCCACCAGGTTGGGGGCGAGTTACGCGCCGCAAGTGACGCCGAGGAAGCACGCTGGTTCGCTCTCGATGAATTGCCCGCGCTCTCGCTGGCTGAAGATACGCTCGAGGTCATCCGCAAAGGGTTCACGATTTCAGTCCGCTGACGATTCCTTTCCATCTTCCGCTTCTTCCCATTCCGCACTGCAACTGTGACAGCGCCACGCCTTCCGCTGCACCGGGATCGGCAGTCGCAGGAACGCGCTGATATAGGCGATCGGCCGATCGAGCTCCTGAAAATTAATGTCAAGAGACTGGCATTGAGGACACCGAGGGTTTTCATACAGACCGATTCCTTCTACGTAAAGCCCTTCCAGTATCGGTTCATTGAGCAGTTTCTGGGCGTCGGCAACGTCCTCGGGATGCACGCAAAGCTTTACTCCTCCAATGAAGTTCGAGACGAACCAGTCAAGCCTGACCAGATTGTCATCGCGGAGGTAGCATTCGATCCCGATAGATTCGAGACTTCCCTTGGCGAGCAGTGCTTCTGGCAGATCGCGGAATTGTCGAATGACCACCAGTTTGCGCAAGTCAAATTGTGCTTCCGGCAACGACGGCTGGACCGGCAACTCGAGATTGCGGTCCTCCAACTCATCTTCCAAAGCCTCCCATGCCGGTTCGGTGAGCGCCTGCGGATTTAAAGCAAGCTTTTGGAGTTCGCCGTCCGACATTGCCGCATAGTTCCTCGCCAGCCGTGCACGTTCCTCTAAGTTGTCGCGCTCCGACATTCCGTAAGAATACAGCGCGTCCGGCAGTCCATCCAGTTCGATGGGCATGGCAGCCAATCATATCTGTGCAGCCTCTTGGCAACTCCCAAGTCACTTATTGTGACTAAACATGGACGCCTTTCTGACGAAAGCAGAGACTGTGGCCCATAAAGAGTCGCAAAAAGTCATTTACGCCGCGATTATTGCCAATATTGCAATCGCAATCTGCAAATACGCGGCCGCGATCTTTACCGGCAGCTCCGCGATGTGGGCCGAGGCGTTTCACTCCACTGCCGATTCCGGAAACGAATTGCTTCTCCTGGTCGGAATCAAGCGAAGCACAAGGCCGGCGGATTCGTTGCATCCCTATGGACATGGCAAAGCCTTGTATTTTTACTCCCTGCTCGTCGCGGTGTACATCTTCGGCATCGGAGGAGGTCTCGCTGTACATCACGGCGTCACACATTTGAAAAATCCGCAGATTCCAGACCATCCTGGGTGGAATTATGCGGTGCTTCTGTTTGCGGCCGTGTTTGAAGGTTACTCGTGGATCATCTCCTATCGCGAGCTTCGCCGCCGCAAAGATCCCAATGAGAATGCGTGGGATGAAATCATCAGCAGCAAGGATCCGACAGTATTCACCGTGTTTCTGGAAGATTGCGTCGGCCTGATCGGAACCCTGCTCGCTTTTCTGGGAATCTTCCTGGGCCGGCTGTTGAACAATCCTTACCTCGACCCGGTTGCCTCAATAGTCATTGGAGTTCTTCTGGCGGCCGTCGCAGTTTTTCTCGGAAGAGAAAGCGGAGCACTGCTGCTTGGGGAGAGCACCAACCCTTCGAAGATAAAGCGTGCAAGCGAGATCATCGCGGCTGATCCAGCCGTCGAAAAAATTGGGGACCTTCTTACCATGCAGCTCGGTCCGGAGCAAGTCTTGTTGAATGTAGAGATCCAGTTCCGGCAGGGCTTGCGCACTGAAGAGCTTGAAGCCGCGATTGAGCGTATCGAAACCCGCATCCGCGAGAAAGAGCCCACCATTCAACGGATATTTATCGAGGCAGAATCGTTCACGCGCAGCAAAGCACGATCTCCGCGTGCAGCCTGAACGAGCTTTCTCGACACGCGTACAACAAACACCCCGCCAGCTTTCGCTAGCGGGGTGTCCGGTGGACTGTTTGGGATTGACCAAGAGGTGGTCACTCTACGTGGCCTCTACGGCAACTCCGGGGTCCTGACCGACCTGCGTCAGGCGGATCCAATCCTAATCACCGGTAGTGTGCGGGCTGTAGCCTTAGGCGCAGTTCTTGCGAATTCCGCGTCCAAAGCCCCGCTTAGAGCGACCGCTCTAAGTCTCAGCCACCTCACCTGGTCTTTGTGTGTTTCTACAACTGCCTTCTGAACTTGTCATCCGACCACCTCCTTTCCGGTGTAAGCGCAGATTAGTACGAAACTCTGTGGAACGTCAATCGGGGGTTGCCGATGTGCCGAAGCAGGCAACAGATTGTGTGGCCGTGACGCATTCTTCCGGAGTTTCGCGCAAGGCGCGCAATGAGATTGACGTCAAGTTTGGCCCTGCAGGCCGATGGCACGGCATCGCTATCGCGCTTGGGAGGCACGAATGCGTCCGCTTCCAGAGGTCAAGGAAGGCCGAAAGTATAGATAGCGCTGCCGGCCGCAATCGCCACGTATTCTTTGCCATCGACTGCGTACGCCATGGGTGGAGCGTACACTGCACCGCCCATCTGAAAGTGCCAAAGTGGCTTAAGCGTCGCCGCGTCGAAAGCGATGAAGTTGCCCTCGGCGTCCCCGCTGAAAACAAGGCCACCCGCTGTCGACAAAACTCCGGACCACGTTGGCGACGTATGTTGAAACTTTCCTTTGGTCTCGCCGGTCGTCGGATCGATAGCCTTCAGAAATCCGAGGTACGGACGAGCTTCCTCCGACGGAAAATAAGCACTGCCATAGAACGCATGCCCCGCTTCGTAAGGCTGCGGAGCGGTGCTGAAGATGTCGCACTGATCTCTCGCCGTTACATAAAACAATCCTGACTGCGGATCGTATGTGGGCGCCATGAAGTTCGTGGTGCCAAGCGCGCCGGGGCAGACGGTATGACCTTCGAGCGTCGGCGCCGCGTCCTTCTTTGGTACCGGACGGCCCTCCGCGTCCTTCGTATCGCTCCACGTGGTCTTTCCATACGCAGTCGCGGAAATCAACTTTCCGTTTGAGCGATCGAGCACATAGAAGAATCCATTGCGATTCGCTTGCGCGATCAGGTGCTTGCCGCTCGTGTCCACCATCACCGGAACCTGCGTCGCATCCCAGTCGTGCTCGTCGTGTTTGGTGAACTGGAAATGCCAATTGAGCTTGCCGGTATCCGCGTTCAACGAGAGCAGGGAATTGCTGTACAAGTTGTCCCCAGCCCTTCCCGCACCGCGATTGGAAGGCGAGGGATTGCCGGTTGTCCAAAAAATCTGATTGCTCGCCGGATCATACGTCCCCGTATTCCACGCAGGTGCGCCACCTACTTTCCATGAGTCGCCTTCCCAGGTGTCATGCCCCGGCTCTCCCGGGCCCGGCACTGTGTAGAAGCGCCATTTTCGCTCGCCGGTATCGGCGTCGTAGGCGTCGACGAAACCGCGAATGCCGTACTCACCCCCTGACACACCAACGACGACGAGATTCTTCACGACGAGTGGCGCCACGGTGAAACTGTTGCCAGTTCGATAGTCGGCAGAAGCAATATCCCAGACTACGGCTCCAGTCTTCGCGTCGAGTGCGACGACGTGGGCGTCCAGCGTTCCGAAAAAAACTTTACCGCCGAGAATCGCCATCCCGCGATTCACCCGGCCGCAACACGGCCGGATGTCTCCCGGCAGTTGACGCTGATACATCCAGATCGCCCGCCCAGTGCGGGCGTCAAGCGCAAATGCGCGGTCATCTTGCGCAGTCGCGTACAAGATGCCGTCCACCACCAGCGGAGATGTTTCGATCTTTCCCGTCGCTGCGGTTTGATAAACCCACTTCGCGCTGAGGCCGCGAACGTTGCCGGTATTGATCTGGTCGAGAAGGCTAAACCGCTTTCCCGAATAGTCGCCGGAGTAAGTCATCCAGTTCTGCGGCTCTTTCGCGGAGTTCACCAGCCGTTCAAACGTGACCTGCGCGCGCGCCGCAACGCTGGTCGCGATCAATGCGAAAAATAATCCGATGGCTCGGCCTCTCATTTCGCCCCCGTGCTGACCAGGTAGGCCACAATGTCGTCCAGATCCTTGTCGCTCAACGTATCCGGCTTGTATACCGGCATCGTGGAGGTGCGGTTTTTCTGAAATGAACGCAACTTGCTTTTGTCGAGCAGATGAATCTCTTCGTTGGAATCCATAATCTGCACGGTGAAGCTGTCTTCGTTCAGCGTGACACCCTTGATTTCTTTGCCGTCCGCGGTTACGGCTGTAGCGCTCTCATATTCCTGCGGAAATTCTTTCGACGCCTCCGTGAGTCCCCATGCCAGCCTGCGGCTTGGGTCCCGCACGGAGTCGACCATCGCATCATGCGTCCGCGATGCCCCCACCGCGCTCAAATCGGGTCCGAGACGTCCACCTTTTCCGTCCACCATGTGGCACAAGGAACAGTTTGCGTCGCCATAGAACAGGTCTTTGCCGTGGACCACGTTGCCGGCAGACTTTGCTTGCGACTTCACTTCCTGGCTTCGGATATAAGTGACGATCTGCCAGATCTCTTCATCAGTCATTCCAACGCCTTGGCCGTTCGTCCCATTGGCAGGCATCGCAGTTCCTGGAATTCCGCCGCTGATCACTTGAAACATATCGCCGTCGGTATGGGCATGCTTCTTCTGGGCGCGCGTCAGATCCGGACCGCGGGCGCCGCCGTGCGCACCAAGGCCATGACAGAGCGCGCAATTGATGCGGAACTCGTATTCTCCGGCCTTCGCGGCTTTGACGTCGCCGGCGTAGGGATTCTTGTTATCGCCTCCATACGCGAATGACGCCAGAAGCAGCAATCCGGCCAGCGTGAAACTCTGTGGTCCCCACATATGTGCCTTTCCTTTTAGGAAGTTGCCGCATTCTACGTTATCGCTTCGCGGATCCTGTCGTGGAAAATCGGAGCTCGCCGGGTCCGTCGCACAGGTCCATGACCGGGGGATATCTGCCCTGCCCAATTTTTGACATCTACACTGAAATCCCGGCTGGTGGCAGCCGATAACTGTATTGAGGGCAGGGAAATTTCCGATCCCTGCAAGCTGATGATTAATCAGCCTTTCCACCGAAACGCCAGCGGCTGTGGAAGGCCGAGATGGGCGAGCACGCGATGTCCAAATTCGCGGGCCATCTCATCTAATGAAGCAGGACGGAAGTAGTAGGCCGGGATCAGGGGAAAGATCGTGGCGCCGGCATCGGCAGCACGGTACATGTTGCGGATATGGATCTTGCTGAGGGGAGTTTCACGAACGCACAAAATCAGCGGACGCTTTTCCTTCAAAGAAACGTCGGCTGCACGCTCGACGAGTTGCGAGGCGACGCCATTCGCGATACGTGCCAGAGTACCCACACTGCACGGGAGCACGACCATAGCGTCGGCGGGATACGAACCGCTGGCCACGTTTGCCCCGATGTCGGCGTTGGATTGAACCTGGATTTTGCGCGAATTGCGATCGCTGGATGCGCCCAGAATTTGCTTCAGCAGGTTGGATCTGCCCTTGAGATCCAATTCTTCCGCCATGACGCGTAAGGCGCTGTCGGAGGTGATGAGATTCACCGTCTCGACGCGCTGGTCGCGAGCGAGAAGAGAAAGAAAGTGCCTGAGAAAAATGGCCCCGCTAGCTCCGGTGGTCGCAACAGTGAGGTTCTTCAGCGGATGGTTTGGCAACATTCCCTCGAAGCAGGAGCATAGGGAGGCCGCGATACAGAAGTCAAGACGAACGGACTAAACGCGCCATGTCCTCGACCGCAAATCTTCGTTTACGCCGCAGCGCTGCGCAACTGCAAGCGCTGGCCGGAGTAGAGCGCGAGATCCGGACGCGCGACTCGCACAACCGGCGGAAATATCTGCGGGAATTCAACGGGGCATTCCGTCGCTATGACTCCGTGATCGACTCCACGCAATTGCGCGAGGCGATTCACGACGCCGATGTGGTCTTGGTCGGCGACTACCACGCTCTGCCGGCAGCGCAGCGCCAGGCAGCATCGCTCGTCGAACAACGCGCCATGGCGGGAGATCGCCCTGTCGTGCTCGGCGTCGAAACTATCTTCGCCCGCGACCAGCATATCCTCGACGAATGGTGGAGGCGCGAGATTGACGAAGCGGAATTTCGCCAGCGCATTCGATTCGATCTCGATTGGGGATACGATTGGACCCCTTTTTACGAACTGCTTGTGACAGCCCGCGATCACGCTGACGCGCTTTATGGTCTAGATTGCATGCCGCGCGAAGATCTGCGCAAGATTGGCGCACGCGACCGCCATGCTGCCATCAAGCTCGCCGAGATTCGCGAACGTCATCCGGATGCTTCCATCTTTGTTTTGTTCGGAGAATCTCATCTCGCTCCGGATCACCTGCCGCGAATCCTCAAAGACCAGATGCCGGATTCGAAGATCATCACGGTCCTCCAGAACATCGACGCGCTGTATTGGCAAGCGGCAGGGGAACGCGCCGAGAAGGTGGAGGCTGTTCAGGTCAACAACGACGTCCTTTGTGTGTTCAACGCAACTCCACTGGAGAAATACGAGAGCTACCGGCTGTTCCTCGATCAATGGAGCCGCTGCGAGGATGCACCCGACTTCGCGCCGACGATTTTCAACTTGATCGACAGTCTCGCCCGATTCCTCGAGATCAATCGTTACTCTCCCCACAACACGACGCAGCCAAGATTCCTCGTCGACATGTTGCCGGAAGTGTACGGCGGATCTTCCGATGGAATGTTGCTGCGCTTGTTGTCGCGCAAAGGAATCGACGAAGAAGAACGCGCATCGATCGTCGACACGGTGGAGAAGCGCGGCAGCGCCTACCTGCCTCAGGTGAACAGCTTTTATATTCGCGAATTTCAGATGATGCATGCGGCCGAAGATGCTACGCGGTTCCTGCACCAGGCCTGTCAGGGCCTGCCCCATCGCTTGAATGGCCGACCATCGAATGACTCAACCGCAGATGGCGAGAACTCAGGCATTCGCCGTCTGGATCGCTTTTACTCCCGCGTGATCGAGCATGCCGTGGCATATTTCGGCTCTCGTGTTCTCTATCCATCGCGGCCCGCGCCGGAAGACAGCGATGAAACTCTGCTCACGGTCGGCTTGTGAAAGAGCCGCAAAGCGGGCGGTGCAAGCCGATGCCGATGAATTCGATTCTTCTGCCCTGGACTGGGGATACCGCATAGGCAGCCGGATTTACGACGCCTATCTGGCCGGCAGAGCCACCCCTGCGACTGTGCGTCGGCTGTTCCTTGTCCATCTTGACGAGCCCGGAGTCGCCCGAAAAGCATGCGCTGCAGTGATTTCCAAGCTGCGCGTATTCGGCCGTCTACAATCCCGCGCGGCCCAAGCCTAATGCTAAGCTAGGCTCTTGAACGCAGAATCCATCCGCAAATTATTTGACGAAGTGCGCAGAGGGAAGACCACTCCTGATGAGGCGGTCGACCGCCTTCGCCATCTTCCGTTCGAAGATATTGGTTTTGCCAAAGTTGACCACCACAGAGCACTTCGAGCCGGAATGCCCGAGATCATTCTCGGCGAGGGGAAGACGCCTTCGCAGACAGCCGGAATCTTTGCGCGACTGGCGAAGCATGGCGGAAATGTCCTGGCCACGCGTGCGAACAAGAAGCAATTCGCCGCCGTGAAGAAGAAAGTCCGAGGGGTGGAGTACCGCGAGCTGGCGCGAGCTATCACTCTGCAGAAAGATCCGGTGAAATATGGCAAAGGAATTATCGCGGTAGTCTCGGCCGGAACCAGCGACATTCCCGTTGCCGAAGAAGCGGTGGTGACAGCTGAATTGATGGGCAACGAGGTCGAGCACTTCTACGATGTTGGCGTGGCCGGAATTCATCGCCTGCTGGCCAACCGTGAAGCGCTGACCAAGGCGCGCGTAGTCATCGTATGTGCAGGGATGGAAGGCGCGTTGCCGAGTGTCGTCGGTGGTCTCGTTGGCGTCCCTGTGATCGCAGTTCCTACGAGCATCGGCTATGGAGCTTCATTCAAGGGGATGGCCGCTTTGCTTGGTATGCTTAACTCCTGCGCCTCGAACGTCAGTGTGGTAAATATCGATAACGGATTCGGCGCCGGATACGTGGCTTCACTTATCAATCGCCTGCCCTGATCCTCAACAAAGACCGTCTGCTCAGGATGCGGCTTGCCCGGCAGGTCTTCGCCGGAGCTTGATGAACTGGAACACGCGAAAGATAAAAGCGATCGCGCTGAGCGTGATCCAGACGGGCCCCCACGCGGCTGTCACGACAGCTTCCGCATTTCCCAACGGATAGGCTGCTGCAATCAGGATTGATCCAGGCAGAGCGAGGAATGCGAAGATGAGATCGCTGACCCGCTTCGGCGGCAAGACGTGCCGCCGCCGCCATCGGATCAGGTCATCAACAACTTTGCCAACCATGTACCAGCAGAGAAGGCCCGCGATCCAAAGTCCGGAAAGCATCAATTCCAGATTTCTCCACGGCCCGCCTTTTCGGAGAGCGAATTCGACAGGCGTAACTACAGTGGCGGCGGGAAGGTTTATGCCCTGGGCCCAATCAACAGCCGTAGGCAATGGAACGATCAGGAGTCTTTCCGAACCTCTCCGTCGCTTATGGATATGAATGTTTGATTCATAACGTTCCCGGACCATGGCGACCATAGGATGAGAGCCATGGTCAAGTGTCTGAAGCGCGGGCAGCCAGAATCGAAACTTCACAGCCGAGATTAAAACACGAGCGCAAGAGACTTTGATAATCCGTGTAGCCCCGGACGCATTCGTCCGGGGTTGCGCGCACAGCGCGCAATGACTCAAGCGTGCGACAAGGCGCAGCAGGTTCTTCCCGTATGCTGGAGAGGTTTGCAAATCGGGCGAAGAAAAAAAGGCGCGGCTTTCGCCGCGCCTCCTTCACCGCACTTCGACCTTAGGACCTTCCGGCCACTTCCAACTTGTTATCCACGGTGAAAGCACCGAAGACCTGGTTGGCACGAATTCCGGCAAGGTTCTTGTCCATCGTGTTGTCGACCGATCCATACAGCGTCACATGACCGTTCGAGACGATGATCCGAATCGGATGCGCCGGATCAATCGCATACTTGCTCAACGCAGAGTCGCGATAGATCGCACGCGCCGCCCTGAGCCGCAGTCCGTCGTCGTAAATCGACGTCGGTGCGATCGTGACGTTATCGACCACGTCCTTCACTCCGGGCATGTTCGCGATGTCGGACATAGCTTCGTCACGGCCTACGCCGGTACGATCCTGACCTTCCACCGTCACTACGCCATCCTTCACACCCAGAGCGAAGTAATTGAACGCGTTGTCATAGCCGACGCGCACGTAACGAAGCTTCGTGGCCAGTTTCTGCTCGATTGCCTCGTCGGGCACGTTCGGTCCCGCCACCGTGATCAGGTTTCTGACGCCCTGAACTTTGGCTGTCTTACGCGCCAGCTTCGCGGCATCCAGCTTTCGCTGGTACAGGTCAACCGTGCCGGTCAAGGTCACGATGCCGTCCTCAACGTTGGCCGTCACGTTGTTGAACTGACTTTTTGACGCCATCTTGTGCGTCACCACGTTCTGAATTTGATTGTCATAACGAGCCGCCGTGGAGGTTTCGGCTACCAGAGTTACGCTCAGCAGCCCCACCGCCAGTAGCGAACCCACTGTCGCCATCAAGCTCTTTCTTGCATTCATAAAGGTCACCTCCGACCTTGACAAAAAGTTACTAATTAACTGCTTGGTTAATTCATTCGATGCGATGAAATCAGGCCGAGATGCATTTCGCCAGATCAAGAAACATCAAGAAATAGGCCGATGAAAAAGGCATGCCGACGCGCAACTTATTCTGATATCGCGGGTTTAAACACTCAACCGAGCGGCCTGCCGAACTGCCAAGCCTCGAGCTCTACGCGATGCTGAATGTCGGCTTGGGGCTCTTCCACAAAGCAAACCAAAGTAACCGTGCGCGTTGCAACGACGTGCCGTTTCGGTCTTTCCTTATGTGGAATTACCCCGGTAACTTTCGAGGCTGTGACCAGCCATCTACGCTGTCAACGGCGATTTTCAGAGGGGGATTTCGCAGATGGGGCAACGTCTCACTGAAGGCGGGAACTCGGATTTCGCCCGCGCCAGTCGCCTGAAGGAGGCACTGGACAGCGGCGCTCCGCCATCGCTGCTTTATCCCGAAGGCTCGCTGGTTCCGGGCAGCGATTCGTCCGAGCTTGCATTCGAAGGCCTGCAGTCTCCTAAAAGTATCGGTCAGCAGTACACGTCGGCGGCGCGCTTGGAGTTGCTCGAGCAGATGTCAGAGGCGTCCCCCGATGCGCTCTGCATCGCGGACCTGGATCATCGCGTGCTGTGGGTAAACCAGACATTCGTTCGAATGTTCGGATACGGGAAAGCCGATATTCTTGGGCAGCCGTTGGAGAATCTGGTTGTGCCGCCTGATCGTTTGGCGGAATCGCAATGGGTCTCTGAAGCTCTCACCAAGGGTGAAAGCATCACGCTTGAAACCAAGCGTCGGAATAAGAATGGATCTCTTGTCGAAGTTTCGGTCTCGTGCGCTCCTCTAAAGCTTGACGGCGCAATGGCGGGATTTTACGCCGGCTACCACGACATCTCGGATCGAAAGCGTGTAGAAGCTTTAAGCTCCGCGCTTTATCGCGTCGCAGAGAAGAGCAGCACAGCCCACGATCTGCAGCAATTCTTCGCCGCCGTGCATGGCATCGTGGACGAGCTGATGTATGCTCGCAACTTCTACATCGCGTTGTTCGATCCCGCGACCGAACTGCTGACATTTCCTTACTTTGTGGACGAACAGGATGTTGCGCCTCCACCCAAAAAATTGGCGCGCGGCCTCACGGATTACCTGATCCGAAGCGGCGAACCCCTGCTGGCCACTCCCGAAGTATTGCAAGCCATGGAGGATCGCGGCGAGGTGGCACGAAATGGCTCCCGCTCTCTCGATTGGATGGGCGTTCCGCTCCGCGTGAATAACCACACCTTCGGCGCACTCGTCGTACAAACCTATTCCAAGAACATCCGTTACGGGGAACGCGACAAAGAAATCCTGACATTCGTCGCCCGACAACTCGCCAGTGCCGTTGAGATCAAACGAAATGAGCAGGCTCTGCGCCGTTCTGAAGCGCGGTACCGATCACTGGTGCAGAGCTCGGTCTACGGGATCTACCGCTCCAGCCTGGAAGGTCGGTTCCTCGATGTAAATCCAGCACTGATCACCATGCTCGGGTACGAATCTGCGGAAGAGGTACTGCTGCTCGATCCCGAGCGGGATGTATTCGCTCAGCCGCAGGAGCATGCTCATTTGATTGAAGAGTTCCGCCGTAGCGGGCGCCTCGACGGAATCGAAGTGAAATGGAAGCGCAAAGACGGAAGCGCCGTGACGGTGCGAATCAGCGGACGCGCGGTGAGTAGCGCCGACGAGCCAGCCGATGTGCTCGAGGCGATCGCCGAAGATGTTACTGACCGGCGCGCCCTGGAAGATCAGTTCCGCCAGGCGCAAAAGATGGAAGCCGTCGGACGTCTTGCCGGTGGAGTTGCCCACGACTTTAACAACCTTCTGATGGTGATAAGCGGGTACGCCGAAGTGATTCTTGCGAAGCTGCCTACAGAAGATCCAATGCACGAAAAAGGTCGTGCGATCCAGCAGGCCGCTGATCGCGCCACAACCTTGACGCGCCAACTGCTCGCCTTCAGCCGCAAGCAGTTGCTGGAACTGAAAGTCGTCGACGTGAATGCGATCGTGCAAGATATGGAACGCCTGCTCCGGCCGTTAATTGGCGAAAATGTCGAACTCGTCACGCTTCTCTCGCCCGAAGCGCCGCACACCCGTGCCGATGCCGGACAACTCGAACAAGTCCTCATGAATCTGGTCGTGAACGCGAAGGACGCCATGCCTGGCGGAGGCCGCCTCACGATTCAAACCCAGACGATCGTCATGGACGAAAGCTATCGTCGGGGACAGCAATTCATTCGGCCCGGGCGCTACGTGATGCTATCGGTCAGCGACACCGGCATGGGCATGGACAAGGAAACACAGTCGCGAATCTTTGAACCATTCTTCACTACTAAGGAAAAGGGGAAAGGCACAGGACTTGGCCTCTCCACCGTGTACGGAATCATCAAGCAGAGCGGTGGATACGTGATGGTGCAGAGTGAACAAACACGCGGCACCGTCTTCCACATTTATCTTCCTCAGGTCGATGAAGCAGCCGAAAAACATGCGGTAACCACTCCTGGTACAACGGTGGGCGGGACGGAGACAATTCTCCTGGTCGAGGACGAAGAATCGGTTCGCCAACTCGTGCGCGATACGTTGATCGCAAGAGGTTACAACGTTCTGGCAGCCGAGGGTGGCGACACCGGCCTGAAAAAGGCCGCACAGCACAAGGGCAAGATCGATCTCGTCATTACAGATGTCGTCATGCCTGGTATGAGCGGCCGGGAACTCGCCAGTAAGCTTCTTCAAATGCGTCCGACGACCAAAGTCCTATACCTCTCTGGATACACCGAAGATGCCATCGTCAACGACGGATCCATCGAGAGCGGAACCGCTTTCCTTCAAAAGCCCTTCAGCCTGCAAAACCTTTCCCGCAAAGTCCGAGAAGTTCTAGGTTAATTCTTTCCCTCGGCGTGGCACTCTCGTTTTGATACCGCGGCCAGCCGTGCAACTTTTTACGGACAATTGCGTCCTATTGATGGACGTAAGATAGAGTGAATCCGCTTGCTGTGAATTTTCGTACTAACTTTGGGGTTCCGATGCTCATTAAGAAAACGGTTGACATTCGCTCCTCGGAGATCACTCCGAAAAGTCTCTACCTGAACCGCCGAAAGTTTTTGTCTGGTGCCGCGATTACTGGAGCCGCTGCGGTCAGCGGTCTGGGCTTGCGAGAATTGATTGCCCCCGCTACGACCGTTCTTGCGGGTAACAAGATTGACGGCATCAAAAAGAGCCCGCTCAGCACCACAGAGACGATCACTCCGTACAAAGATGTGACTCATTACAACAACTACTACGAGTTCTCGACCGACAAAGACGGTCCGGCCGAGGCCGCGAAGAATTTTCGCACTCGCCCATGGAAAGTGAAGATAGATGGTCTAGTCGAAACGAAGCAGGCGCTTGATGTTGACGCAATCATCAAGATGGCGCCGCCGGAAGAGCGGATCTACCGCCATCGCTGCGTTGAGGGATGGTCGATTGTCGTTCCCTGGATCGGTTTTTCATTGAGCGAATTGATCAAGCGGGTCAACCCCACAAGTAAGGCGAAGTACGTCGAATTTACGACGCTGATGGATATGACGCAGATGCCCGGCCAGAGTCGTCCTGTTCTCGAATGGCCATACGTGGAAGGGCTCCGCCTGGACGAGGCGATGCACCCGCTTGCCCTGCTTTGCTTTGGGATGTATGGAGAGGATCTGCCCAATCAGGACGGGGCGCCCATTCGCCTCGTCGTTCCCTGGAAGT
This sequence comes from uncultured Acidobacteriota bacterium, assembly GCA_963712365.1. Taxonomy (GTDB): domain Bacteria; phylum Acidobacteriota; class Terriglobia; order Terriglobales; family Acidobacteriaceae; genus Sulfotelmatobacter. Next base: position 248,697 of record CAVQHO010000010.1, on the reverse strand, counting down.
ATGGCTTTAAAAGCATCAAAGCAATTGTGCGAATCCGTTTCACCGAAAAGCAGCCTATGAACACCTGGAACTTATCGGCGCCCCGCGAGTACGGTTTCTACGCCAATGTGAATCCGAACGTGGATCACCCTCGTTGGAGCCAGGCAAAGGAACGCAGGCTAGGCGAATTCTTAAAACGTCCTACTCTGATGTTCAACGGCTACGATCAGGTCGCGAGTTTGTACAGCGGCATGGACCTGCGCAAGGAATATTAAGCACAACTTGGCAGCTCGGTGAATCAGAATCACTGAACTGCTTTGATGCTGACAACGAATGCGCCGCTTCTTATGCAACGTTATCTCAAACCGGTTCTCTTTTTTGGCTGCCTGATTCCATTGTCGTTGCTCGCCTGGCGCGGATCTCACGGCGACCTTGGCGCGAATCCCATCGAGACCATTACGCACAGCACCGGTGACTGGACTCTGATCTTCCTGCTGGTCACGCTGTCGATTACGCCGCTACGAAAACTTACTCGCCAATACTGGTTGATCACGTGGCGCCGCATGCTGGGACTATTCGCATTCTTCTACGGTTCACTGCACCTGATGACCTACGTCTGGCTCGACAAGTTTTTCGACATCAACGAAATGTTGAAGGACATCGCGAAACGCAAGTTCATTACGGCAGGCATGACTGCGTTTGTGCTGATGATTCCCCTCGCAGTGACGTCGACAAAGTGGGCAATCCGGAAACTTGGAGGCCGTCGCTGGCAGGTGCTTCATCGCCTGATCTATTTCAGCGCTGCTGCTGGAGTGATCCACTACATCTGGCTCGTTAAAGCAGATCTGAAAAAGCCGTTGGAATACGCGGCCGTGCTCGCAACGCTACTTTTGTATCGTCTCGTCCAATGGATCCTCGGAAGCATGAAAGGCCGTACGGTCAGGTCGAAGCCAGCCGAAGCCGTTCACAGTTAGAACCTTTGGAGAACTGCTGCACAAAAAAAGCGCGGCTTGAAGCCGCGCCTCTCAGTCCTTATCGTGTGCTATTTCTTCTTTAGGATTCCCTGCGTCCTGATCATCAGCTGCGGCAAGAATAAGTGCGCCTGAGTGGCGGCCGATGAAGCTGCTCCGGAATTCTGCTTGAAGAACGCTCCGGCTGTTATTTGCCCATTTCCGTCGGTCTCGATGAATGGAAATGTGGTCCCATCCACCGAATAGAATGTAAGGCCGAATCCTCCGTTTAACGTACTGGTATTCGAGTTTCCCGCATTCGCCGCAAGTTGTCCCCGACCATTCGCATCCGGCGGGGCATATGTTCCATTCAGCGCCAAACCTAGATTCGGGCCGCCGCCAGGTTGAAAGTTCTCGTCGACCACTCCGGTAACGGTCGTGCCGTTGCTATCAGCAGTAAACTCGGCGATGTCATCCACTTCAACCCCGTTATTCAGATTGAAACCTGTGAAGTTCAAGCCGTACCCATCAGGCGCCGTGAATGAGTTCTGGGACTGACGATACGCAGCGCCCGCCATGATTCCTGAGTTGTCGATCTCCAACAGAAACAGGCCGCCATTGAACGGATATGCCGCGTAGGACGAACCGTCCGTGAAACTTGAAAGCGCCAATGTATACCGGCCCGTGCCACCCGCCGAGTAGGTTCCGCTGAACGAAATGGGAGCAGGAGAAACCGATCCACCATTGTTCGCGTCTACGGTTGACGCGGTTGTAATATTTCCGGTGCCGTCCGACATCATGAAGCCGCCCGCCGCCGAAAATGTGCTGGTGTTCGGGAACAGTCCCTCGAGAGTGAAAGCGAGAGTGCCGCTGGGAAACGCCGTGCTGGTCTGAGAAAACGCGTCTCCAATCAGGTTGGCCCCGGCGTCCATCTCGATGAATTTCAAATGATTCGCATCAACCGCGAAGACGTCAAATGTGAGATTGCCAAAACCGCTAGATAGCACAGTCGCCGGCGTCGATGACGGCCCAACCACCAAAGAACCAGTTAGGCTTTCGTTAGGGAATGCAAATTGTCCGTCGTTAAAGTCTTGGATACCTGTAATCGCACCGCCAGAGCCAACTGTGAAATTGCCGACTGTGGCGAATGAGTTCACGGTGCCGCTCGTGAAATCAGCTCCTGAAAGACTGAATGCATATGAACCCGTTGGCGAGACGCCTGTCGCCTGCAGATCAAGCGATCCGCTACCCGTGGCATTCCCGTCAAACTGCGTCACGAACCCGTGCGTGGTGTCCTGAAGAACAAAGGCAAGATTGATTGTTCCCAAAACAGATGTGCCGAAAGCGGCCTGCCCACGCCCGTCTACGCCTACCTTGTAAGTGCCGTTGTTGTTGATGGGAGAATTGGCCACGACTGAGGAAAGCGACGCAGCATTCACGTCGATGGTGCCGCCTGTAATTCCGCCTTGACCGTTTGCGGTCAACGTTCCAGCCACGACATACGGAAAACCTTGCAGGTCAATGCCGGAAACCGAGAAGACATACGTCCCGTTGAGATTAGCGGCGCTGAAGCTGCCATTAGGCGGCGGTGTCGGATTGACAATTGGGCTGGCACCGTTTCCGCCGCAACTTGCCACCAATGCAAGAGCCGACAGCGCAATAGGAAAAATCAGACGATTACGAAGCGACATGAACATCCCCCTGACAAAACACCTGGCTGGAATAGTCTTCTGAACTCAGACTAGCACCGCAATTTGACCCTTCAGTGAACCCGCATCTAGAGAATAAGTAGCGCGGAAGCGCATCTTTTCAGGCTTTACAACTTTCTACGAATGAGATTGTGCATCCCATGCATTCCTCCGGAGCCGCGCGCAGGCCGCAACGTGTGCTTCGAGGTCGGAAGCATCGTCAATCCTCAAATGGAGCTGCGCTCCACGGGACGGACGAATGCCTCCGCCTCTACAGACGGCTCACCACAAGTAGCTGTTTAAGGATGCACTTCCGCCTCTTGACCAGCGAGGCTGCGCAACGAGGAGTCGTATGGAGCGCGTGCAATCCCTTTTTCCGTGACGATCGCAGCAACATACTTTGCCGGGGTCACGTCGAAAGCAGGATTCTCCACGCCAACACCATCTGGCACAACCTGCTTGCCCGCGATGTGTGTGACTTCTTTTCCGTCTCGCTGCTCGATCGGGATCTGGCTACCATCGGGACAAGCAAGGTCCACGGTAGAAATCGGCGCTGCCACGTAAAAGGGAATTCCGTGCTCTTTAGCAAGGATCGCCACCGTATAAGTCCCGATCTTGTTGGCCACGTCGCCGTTCGCCGCGATGCGATCCGCTCCGACAACGATTGCCCCGATCTTGCCTTGTTTCATCATGACGCCGGCCATATTGTCCGAGATTACCGTCGTTGGAATATTGTCCTTCATCAGTTCCCACGCGGTGAGACGTGATCCCTGCAGAAACGGACGCGTCTCGTCGGCGTATACGTGAATCTTCTTGCCCTGCTCCACCGCCGCGCGGATCACACCCAACGCGGTTCCGTATCCTGCAGTAGCCAGCGCACCCGCGTTGCAGTGCGTAAGTACGCCGCCTTCGCTCGGCATCAGCGTCGCGCCGTGGCGTCCCATGGCCTGGTTTGCCGCAATGTCCTCGGCGTGCATTCGTTGCGCTTCTTCGATGAGTGATTGCTTGATCTGAGGGATCGGACGAATACGAATGCGTTCGAATTTCTCCTGCATGCGACGGATCGCCCAAAAAAGGTTCACTGCCGTCGGACGCGTCTTGCCGATCACATCGCAGATCTGGTCGAAATCACGTTTCAAATCGCCGGCCGACTCTGCCTTGGAATTCTTAACGCCAAGAGCGATCCCCATACCCGCAGCCACGCCAATTGCCGGAGCGCCGCGCACGACCATGTTCCGGATGACGTCCGCCACCTGCTCGTGCGTCTTGCAGTTAACGTAGATTTCTTCCGTGGGCAGCTTCGTCTGGTCGATGAAGCGAACCCCTTGCTCCGTCCATTCGAGAGTTTGGATCATATCTGTGTTTCGGATTTCGCGCCTTGCAAAGCCGCCCGCTTCAAGTCGCTCCAATAGTTGAAAATGCACACGGCCGAAGCGAACAAGACTGCCGTCACCAGTTTGTGCCGCCCCACTTCCATAATGTCACGGATGGCTAGCCATCCCAGACACAGGCCAGTGAACTGTACGGAGTAAAGTCGCCATCGCTTGATTGAAATGCTCTCGGAGAGAAACGAGCCGTGATTTCCGGATTGTTCAGCCATAAAGTCCTTCCAGTTATTAACTGCTAGGTGCGGTGCGCTTCACACCGATGTTGGGGAGTATTTGTTGTTGCCGGTCTGCCGCAAATTTCGCAGGCAGCCGCTACTGCGAAAACATTCGGCTGAGTGTCGTCGTTCTGGACGGCATGCTGGGTCCGCACGTCGTTCGCAGTGAAAATCGAGACGAAAGGTGCTGGCGCTGCCGCCTTTTCTACGGCTGGCCGGCCCTGCGCTTCCTCCCGCTCGACCAGGCACATTACACCGACAACTTCAAATCCAAATTCGCGCGCGGCTTCAATCGCCTGAATGGTCGATGCCCCTGTGGTACAGACGTCGTCCACAATCACCACTCGTGTGCCCGTCTCGCGGAAGCCTTCAATTCGCTGCCCAGTACCGTGCTGCTTTTCTGCTTTGCGCACCAGAAATCCGTCCAACTCACCGCTGACTACGCTGACTGATACAACGATGGGGTCGGCGCCCATGGTGAGCCCGCCGATGGCTTTCGGCTTCCACCCCCGGTGCTGAATTTCTTCTAAAAAAACCTCGCCCGTCAGTCTCGATCCTTTTGCGTCGAGCGTGGTCGTCCGACAGTCGATGTAATAGTCGCTCGTCGCACCAGACGACAGCTTGAACTCGCCCAGCCGAAAAGACTTGTCAGCAAGGATGGAAAGCAGTTTTTGGCGCGGAGAATGCATGAAAATCTACGATAACACGACATCTACACCGCGCAACGTTGTGTATGTTTGCCGAAGTTACTTCGGCTTTGGCAGATCGCTGACCACGCTTTTCGAAGGCATGTTAACCTAAATTTTTTGCGATTCTTACCAATCGCCCGCCCTTCGGCGCCTCACCAGACTTTGAATCGAGGTATGACATTGCGGAGTGTGCTCAGGATTTGTTCCCGTTTTCTGCCTGTCGTTTGTATTCTTCTGCTCTCCCTTTTTGTATTCGCGGAAGGTACCCGCACCTGGGAGCAGTCGAAATTCGATGACCTCGTCAAGGGTACGGCGGACGGAATCGCAATTCGCAGCACCGGCGGGTTGGAGCTCGCGCCCTCTTTCAAAATGCTCTACGCCACGCCGTCTACATATATCTGGTCGCTCGCTGCCGATGATGCTGGAAACGTGTACGCCGCGACCGGATCTCCGGCACGCGTCTATCGCATCGCTCCCGACGGAAAGGCAGTCATCATTTTCGAGCCGCAGGAGCTTCAGGTCCAGGCTCTGAAAGTTGGTCCGGCAGGAAGTATCTACGCGGCCACGGCGCCTGACGGTAAGGTGTACAAGATTGAGCATAAAGCGTCCGAAAAAAATCAGGTTCCGAAGAACGAGAGCAAATCCCCTGACGGCACTGCAAAAGACGTGGTCAAGCCAACCTTGGATCCGTCGTGGAGTTCCTCCGTTTATTTTGCACCCGGCACGAAATACATTTGGGATCTGGAACTCGACAAGAACGGCAACCTGTTTGTCGCGACGGGCGACCGCGGTGAGATCTACAAGGTAACTCCAAAGGGCGATCACTCGCTCTTTTTCAAAAGCGACGAGACTCACATTCGCGTGCTCGCCTGGGACTCGCAAGAAAATCTAATTGCTGGTACCGATGGCAGCGGATTGGTTTACCGGATCTCCCCCGCCGGCGAAGGTTTCGTGCTCTACAGCGCTCCCAAAAAAGAGATTACTGCTCTCGCATTGGATCAGCAGGGCAACATTTATGCCGCAGGAGTCGGCGAAAAGCGCGCGGGATCATCTTCTAACTCCACAGGCCCGATGCTGTTGAGTGTTCCGTCTCCCTTATCACCTTCGGCTGGGAATGCGCCTGGTCCGGTTCCTCTTACGACCCCCAGCGCCGTGCCGTTGACCTCATTCACCACCTCGACTGGCGCGAGTGGTGGCTCCGACGTCTATCGCATCGCTAAGGATGGTTCTCCTTCGCGCGTTTGGTCGTCTCACGACGATATCGTCTACGGCCTGGCTTTCGACTCGCATAACAGACTTCTCGCGGGCACCGGCAACCGAGGCCACATCTACGCAATCAATGGCCCCGAGGAGTACGAAGACTTGCTGAAGTCTCCCGCTTCGCAGATAACGAGTTTCGCCAAAGCTCCGGGTGGCGGCCTCTACGCGTCAAGCAGCAACCTGGGGAAAGTTTTTGTTCTCGGACCCGGTCCGGCGACTGAGGGCTCGTATGAAAGCGATGTTTTTGACGCGAAGATTTTCTCGCGTTGGGGACGGGTAGATTTTCGTGGCAACGGCAACGTCGATCTTCTAGCGCGCAGCGGCAATGTCGATAATCCCGATCGCAACTGGAGTCCGTGGAAGCAGGTGGATCTCGGTAAGCCCGCCGAGATGGGTATTCCCGCCGCCCGCTACGCGCAGTGGCGAGTCGTACTTCATTCCGGAAGCATAAGGCCCTCCGTGGATACCGTGACGATGAACTATCTTCCGAAGAACATGCCGCCGGATATTGATGACGTCACCGTTCAACTTGGCCTCCGGTATCAGCCAATTTCAAAATCAGGCGCGCTCAATCTCGGCACGGACGTCAGTGGTTCTTCCGGAGGACACTTCGACTCTCCCGTGCCCAGCACCCATGACCGCGACTCGATCGGCGTGAAGTGGACCGCCCACGACGACAATGACGACCAGCTCATCTACTCCGTTTATTATCGCGGCGACGGTGATACTCGTTGGCTCCTTCTCAAGGAAAGCCTGACTGACAAGGCGTACTCGTTCGACGCGAGCCTTCTTCCGGACGGAGGGTACTCCATCAAGGTCATCGCGTCCGATGCTCCATCGCATTCTCCCGGAGAGGGGCTGACATCTTCTCGCGAAAGCCGCCGCTTCGAGGTTGATACGACTGCTCCTCGAATCACGAGTCTCACGGCCGCCCTTGAGGGACAGCAAGTTCACGTACGTTTCCACGCAGAAGATGGATTCTCTTCAATCAAAAGGGCGGAATTTTCGGTGGATGCCGGCGATTGGAAATATGTCGATCCGGCAGGTCAGCTCTCCGATTCGAAAATGGAAGACTACGATTTCAAAGTTCCGCTCGAGGCCGAGAAAGATGCGGCATCAGAGCACGTAGTCGTTGTGCGCGTCTATGACAAGTACGACAACATGGGCGCGGCTAAGACGGTGCTGCGCAGCAAGTGATCTGAAGCACGCTCTGCACGCGCGTTTCATGCTGTGCTGCTGGAATCGGGACATGTCCGAAAGGCCTCTTTCGGACCAAAACATTTTCGCCGACAATCGGTCCTGTCATGAGCAGACCCGGATCAGGCTGGTATCTCCCCCTGTTGCTCGCGATTCTGTTTACGCAAATCGTTTGCCTCACCGCCTGTTCCGGGGTCTCAAAAGCATCCATGGGTACTGGTGGTACCGCCGGCACCGGCGGCACCGGCGGTAGCGGAAGTGGCGGAACAGGCGGCAGCAATCTCGCCTGCAATGGTATGGCTGTCGGTCAAGGCGCCAGCCTGAAAGGCTTCGTTCCGTTCACCAGCAGTAGTCTCTGGAACACGGATATTTCGACGGCCCCGGTTGATCCCAATTCCAACACGATCATGACGAACTGGGTTGGCTCGGTGAACGTGCATCCCGATTGGGGCAACGATCCTACCTACGGCATCCCTTATGTCGTCGTCGACGGCAGTCAATCGCTGGTGAACGTGAATCTTGGGGCTTATGGTGACGAGAGCGATCCCGGCCCGATGCCTGTTCCTGCCAACGCTCCGGTCGAAGGTGGATCTTCGAGCTCAGGCGATCGTCACGTACTCGTGCTCGATAACGGCAACTGCTTCCTATACGAACTCTATAACTCTTCCGTGAATTCAGACGGAACTTGGAATGCCGACTCGACTGCAGTCTGGGATCTGCTGAGCGACCAGCAACGTCCGTATACGTGGACGTCCGCCGACGCTGCCGGACTGCCGGTGTTTCCCGGCCTTGTCCGGTATGACGAAGCGGCCTCCGGCACGATTCAACACGCTTTTCGCTTTACCCTCCCCCATAGCAAAGCTGCATTCATCCCTCCGGCATCGCACTGGGCTTCCAACACCAGTGATCCCAGTGCGCCGCCGATGGGAATGCGCATTCGCCTGAAATCGAGCTACGACATCTCAGGCTTTACGCCGCAAATGCAAACCATTCTCACGGCGATGAAGCACTACGGATTGATCCTTGCGGACAACGGAAGCTCGCTATATGTCACGGGTGTCTCGGACAGCCGCTGGGGCTCGGATCTGGACTCGCTCAAGACCGTGCCATCGTCTGCATTTGAAGTCGTGCAGATGAACCCGTGTACACCAGTTCGAATTATCCAACCGGCCCTTCCCCCACAGTCTCCAGCTTCACAGCATCTGCCTCTCACGTTTCATCGGGAGGAAGCGTCACCTTATCGTGGACAACGAGCAGCGCGGACTACGTTGTTGTCACTCCAGGACCGGGCGCGACTCGGGACACCAGCGCGACCGTGACTCCAAGTGCGACGACCACCTACACTCTCAACGCGACAAATCAATATCGGTCGCACCACCTCGACGGTCACCGTCAGCGTCCCGTAGGTCTACTCAGCAGCCAGATACGCGTAACGGAAGATGAATAGCACTGTCAGGATCCAGATGACAGGGCTCACTTCACGAAATTTTCCCGCAGCCACCTTGACCAGCGTGTAAGAGATCAGCCCGAGGCTGAGACCAGTCGCGATGCTGAATGTTAGCGGTGTCGCCAGAAAGTCACGAATGCTGGGATCGCCTCGGTGAAATCCGTCCACACGACTCGCCCGATGGATTCCGTCATGAGCGCACCCACCACGATCAACGCGGGAGCAGTTGCGTATCCGGGAATGGCTGCCGCGAGAGGCGCACAGAAAGCCGCCAGCAGGAATAATCCGGCAACGAATATGTTGCTGAGCCCGGTCCGCGCGCCTGCCGCAACTCCCGCCGCGCTCTCGATGTAGCTCGTTACCGTCGACGTTCCGGTCAGCGCCCCGAAAATCGTTCCTACCGCATCGGAAATCAACGCCCGACCCACGCGCGGGATCTTGCCATCTTTTACAAATCCGCCCTGCTCGCACACTCCGACCAGCGTTCCCACGTTGTCGAACAAGTCGACGAACAGGAACACGAAAATGATTTCGAGCAAACCGAGGTGCAAGGCTCCCTTCAGATCGAGTTGCAGCCATGTCGCCGAGGGATGGGGCAATGAAAACATCGCAGTCGGCCAACTCGCCATTCCGCGCAAGATGCCGAACAACGTCGTCGCCAGGACTCCGATAAGGATCGCTCCGGTGATCTTCCGGGTCATAGGATCAGCATGATCGCAAGTCCCACGCAGGCCAACTGAGCCTCGCGGTTCGCAAACGATCCCAGACTGACGAATGTTGCGGGATTCGCCACCACCAGATTCGCGTTGCGCAGTCCCACGAACGCGATGAACATTCCGATTCCGCCGGCTGTCGAATGCTTCAGGCAATCCGGAATGCCGTTGACGATCTGCTCGCGCACACGCGTAACGGTGAGTATCAGGAAAAACACGCCTGAAAAGAAGATGACGCCGAGAGCCGTCTGCCACGGCACGTGCATCTGCAGGCAAACGACGTAAGTGAAGTACGCATTCAGCGACATTCCCGGGGCGAGCGCGATGGGATAGTTCGCGTACAGGCCCATCACCAGAGTCGCTGCGGCCGCAGAGAGGCACGTGGCGAATACCACCCCGTCGACGGGCATGCCCGCCTTCGAGAGAATTTGCGGATTCACGACCACGATGTACGCCATCGTGATGAACGTCGTGAGCCCGCCAAGAAATTCGCTGCGGATCGTGGTCTGATTTTCTTTGAGGCGGAAGTAGCGTTCGATCAAACGGGATCCTTCCCGGTCTTGAATGGAAGCGACATTCTAAGGCATGAGTTGCCGCACCGCAGAAATCGATTTCATGGATGACGCCGATAAAAAAATGGAAGGCAAACAACATGTGGCTTCGGACGCATTCGCCAGAAGCGCGTGATGATAGGGCTAGTACGCAGATAATGCAAAAGCAGGCGCGAATCAGCCAACTCGTCGCTTCGCTCCTCGGTTCGGACGAATGCGCCCGCCCTGCACGATAATCTCACACTGATCTACGTAGGAAGGGTTTCGCCCTCGGTAGTCGTGGTGTTTGCCGCTTGCAAGCTGTCGCTGGTAATGGCATGAAGCTCGCCTGCGTTGCGCAACTCCGGAAACCACCATGCCCATAGCGCGATCACGACAAGCGTTCCCACTCCACCCAATACCACGGCGGGCACAGTGCCAAACCATTGCGCCGTCAGTCCGGACTCAAACTGCCCGAACTCGTTCGAGGTGCCAATGAAAATCATGTCGACGGCAGTAACTCGTCCGCGCATTTCATCCGGCGTAGCGAGTTGCGTTAGCGTTGCGCGAATGATGACGCTGATCATGTCGCTCGCCCCCAAGAGAAATAACGCTACGAGCGACAACGTCAGGCTGTGTGAAAGTCCGAATACGATAGTGAACACGCCAAACCAGGCGACCGCCCATAGCAGCGTGTGACCCGATCGCCCTCGCAACGGACGGTGTGCCAGCAACACTGCCATCACAGCTGCACCCGCTCCCGGCGCGGTTCGCAACAAGCCGAGCCCCCACGGCCCGGTATGAAGAATCTCCCGCGCATAGACCGGAAGCAGCGCCACGGCTCCGCCAAGAAGAACGGCGAACAAATCCAGGGATATCGCGCCCAGAATTAGTTTCTTATTCCAGATGTAGTTCAGCCCGGCAAATACCGTCTTCAACGACATCGGTTCCCGGGGACGAGCCTTGACCTCAGGCTTGATTCGGATGGATGAGATCGTAGCCCCGATCGCTGTTACCGTTGCGATGGCGTAAACGGCAGCAGCTCCCACGTTGAGTCTGGATGTCGAGAATGCATGTTCAAACCCTGCGTAGATCAATCCTCCGAACGAAGGTCCCAAAATCGTGGCCGCCTGGAAAATTGTGGCATTCCACGCGACGGCGTTAGGGAAGTGCTCGAGCGGCACAAGCTGTGGCAAGATTGACCGGCTCGCGGTGCTATTAAACGATCGCACGATACCGACTAATACAAGCACCACGTAAATTGCGGCGATCGACGGCGTACTGCTTCTCGTCAAAACCAGAAACAGCGCGAAGCATACGGCATACCCGGCATAACAGGCCGTCAAAACTTTGCTTCGTTCGTACCTGTCCGATACTTGACCCGAGATCGGAAAAAGCAGAATTGCCGGCAGAAATTGCGCCAGGCCGACGTAGCCTAGATCGAGCGGCCGCTTGGTGATGTCATAAACTTGCCATCCCACGGCTACGGCCTGCATCTCGACAGCAGCCACGATCAGAAATCGGGCAACCTGGAACAGCACAAATCCGGGATGAGTGAAGGCGGCGCGTCCAGCTCTGGCGTCGACGGTAGAGGACATGAATGTCTAATGTGACATAGATGCCCTAAAAAGTGCACGGGACTCGCTACTACGTGCTTCGAACACTCATAGTGAATCTGGCTGAAGCCAGACGCCAAGGGTTAGATCTTCAGCTGCGGCGTCACTGTTTTTCGGACGTCAGGTACAGCACCACGCCACTCACCAAGAGAAGCAGACCGAAGCCGGGCATCAACAACATTAGATTCCAATCCGATGATCCGCTGGGCAAAAGATGGAATCCCCGGGTGAGATTTACGTCGGACCACCATGCCGACCAGCGCAACCCGTGATTGTATTGCGAGACAACGAAGACGATTGCAACCAGCATTGTGATGAACCAAGCGAATGTCTGAGCGATCGTAATCGGCCGGTTGATCCGTGCGGCGGCCTCATTGCGTTTGCGCATCTGTGCTCGCCACCACAGCAAACTTGCCGAACAGTCAGGGCTCTGCTGTACCGATTCGTTCCTTGCCTCCTGCAGCGCCTGCGTGACGAAAATTAATTCTTTGCAGTGAGCGCACGCAGAAATATGCAAACGGAGTTCAGGTTCGCATCCTTCTGGCCAATGTCCGTCCTTCATCATGCGCACAATGTCATTTTCGTAGGGGCAGCCTCCGATCGTCATTCGGGCCTCCCATCAGGTGCGCTTTGCTCGCGAAGTATTTTGGCGATTTTCCTGCGTGCCCGGAACAGCAACAGGCGAACGCTCGCAGCTCCCAGGCCGGTAATCTCAGCGATTTCACGGTGAGAATAGCCTTCGGCGTGGGCAAGCCACAGAATCTGCCGGTCGCGAGGCCTGAGCCGCGCCATTGCAGGATCCAACCGCACCTGCGAGTCGACACGAGACAGCGCGTCATGCGCGGCGAAGAGATACTCAGGAAGATCGTTGATCGAAGTAACCCGCGGACGTCGCCAGTGATCGCGCAAAAGATTTGTCGCGATGCGGAATAGATACCGGCGATAGTTCACCTCGCCGCCCTCAGGTTGCGTCGCGCAGAGAAACCGGAGATAGCTCTCCTGCATCAGGTCGTCCGCCAGCGCGCTATTTCCCGAAACTCTCACCAGGTACGCTCGAAGCGACGGGGCGGAGCGCTGGTAGAAGCCTGCGAAAGCATCGCTGTCCATGGTGGGCTTGTCGGTTCGCGATGCCGCGAGAGCCTCGACGTTCGAGATGATGTATTCCCCGGTCGTATCGTCCTTCCTCATGGCTGCGTTCCAAAGAAGCCCCACTCGGGGCTACATGGCTCAGGCAGCAACTTCTCTATCTTTGATCTCCACTGGGGTTTCCTGTCACTGGCATCAAGCCCAGATGCCGCGCCAGTACCCACGCGATTCCCGCCGAAATGATAAACCCGAGCCCTGGCATCAGCACGACAGTTCCGACGAGAAGCAGGGGCGAGGCTGCCTCCGGCAGTGCGTGACGAAGGAGTATCAATCCCAGCCCAAGGAGACTCATCACAATTCCGATCTGCAGCGGCGTAAGCACACGCGCGACTGGACTCGGAACCGGTTGATGCTGCTCAAAACCAACCGCAATCGGAGTTGCTTCAAGGAAGCGCTTTCCCGCGTCCGTGCTCATATAGGTGAGGACTTCCTGTGAAGTTCCGAAGCGTTCAATCAGTTTTCCGTGTACATCAGTCTGTAGCTTGAAAATCCGTCCCCAGCGCCGGTTTTCGAGAAAGAGTTGCGTCAGCCACAGAAGCGCACCCAGCAGGCAGATGAAGATGAGGAAGGGAATGCCGTCGCTGATAAGTTCTCTCGAAGCGTCCGAACCCCGGTCATTCGACATGGCGGGCCACAGTTTTCTTTCAAGCGCTTCGCTTGGAGCCTCGTGCTCTCCGTGCAGATTGTTGAACAGATAGAAATCAGGATTGTGGGCGATCTCTGGATGGGCCTGCAGGAAACGTCCCAGCTCCGGGTTGTTGTGGTTTACATATTCTGCATTCGCGAGCAGGGAAGGATCGCGGGCCACTACCTCCGCCAGCGTCGGGCTCAAGCGCAAAAGTTGTAATAGCTGATCCTGCAGGCCAGCAACATTTTTTTCACTGATCGGCGGAGGATTTTGCTCATTGGTCAGAGCGGTACGCGGCGACTGCGCTGCACTAATAGCGCTGAATAACACAAACATTACGATTGCCGATCCAACTCCCGACGCTACTCCGCGACTCTTGCTCATTTGATGGCCTCGTTGTATCCCGTTGCTATGTCTCTGGGCATACAACGAAGGGCGGGCAGGATTGGTTAACACGATGGGTTGGAATTCTTGGCTAAGTCACAATCGGGGCATTCGCAATACCGGCACTCCCAAAGACTCTCCTGTAACGCTCAACTTCCGCGGCAGGACCCAGCGCCTTGGCATAATTATCCGAGAGCTTCACCGCTGGACGCCCTTCCACGCTTGAAACTTTGCAGATCAGGCTGATTGGATCGAATCCGCTCCCATCATTCGGATTGCATCCTCGGAAATCGTTGGTCAGCAGCGTTCCCCATCCAGCGCTGAACCGTATTCTTCTGTCCGGAGTCCACCTGCTGCGATCGTCGAAGTCGGCGCCGCTCCGGAATTCGTTTGGATGGATGCCCTCAGCAGGCATCCCCGCGAAATACGCGTGCAGCCCCAGGATCGCGTCGACATCAAGCGAATCGGACGCGATTAACAACTTCTCGCCAGGATCGCGTCCGTGCTGCTTCAGCCAATCGATGTACTCATCACCCGCGACATACGGATCTTTGCTGTCGACGCGCTGTCCGGTCCAGTCTGCCACCCACTCGGGCGCTTCCTTGAGAAACTGAGTTGTTCCAAAGGTGTCCGGCAGCATCACGCGAAGCGATCCTTCATACGTCTGCTGCCACAAATCCAGCACGCGATATTGGGATTCTTTCAAGGTCACGTCATCCGGAGCCAGCGCGGCTACGACCATAGGAATCTCGTGTGCATTCGTTCCGATTGCCTCAAGATCGTGCTTGTATGCCAGGAATGCGTTCGATGTTCCAATGAACGCACCTCCAAGATTCGCGGCCATAGCGACGACCACGTACTCCTGCCACAAAAAGCTGTGACGGCGGCGCGTTCCGAAGTCTGCCACGCTCAATCCAGGGACGCCCCGCAGTCTCTCAATTTTGCCCCAGAGCTTAGTCTTGGCACGCGCATACAGAATGTCGAGACCAAACTCGCTGAGCGTCTTCAATTGAGCGCGAGTCTTCAGTTCATCCAGAATTGCCAGCGCATACAGCTCCCACATCGTTGTCTCGGTCCAGGTGCCTTCAAAGGTAAGCTGGACCTGGCCATCCCGGACTCGAAGTTGATAATCCGAAAGCCGGAAATCATTCTCAAGCCATTCGAGGAAAGCTGGCTCGAAGATCCCTCTTCGTCCATAGAACGTGTTACCCGCCAGCCACACCAGTTCTGACTTTCGGAACCTTCGCCCGCGTACGTGTTGCAACTGCACTTTCAGCTCTTCCACATGGACGATGTCCGCCATCCTCACCGCGGGATGTCGGTTGTACAGCGAGAAAGTTACGTGGGTCTTGGGAAAATGTTTCCAGATGAACTGCAACATCAGCAGTTTGTAGAAATCCGTATCAAGCAGCGAACGGATCACGGGGTCGAGTTCCCAGTTGTGGTTATGCGCGCGTTCCGCGAGATCGATAATCATTGAAAGGGCGGGACCATTCCAGACACTGTAGAGAATAAGGGAAGCACCCGTGGAGAGGCTACCCCAGCGCTTTTACCACGATTGCGCAATGGAGCTTACAACTGTAGTTCTGCCCCTGCAAGGTGTTGCTCTGTCCCCCTGGGTGTCGAATCGCTGTCTCGGACGTCCAACGCATGTGACATTCGGGCATGGGGCTGTCACACGATCCAGGCAAACTTCAAAATCGTTCTCGCGATGTAGAATTCTGCTTGCCTTCGTGACCTCAATTAAATTCCAGTGGAAGGTGGTGGCGGCCGTCGTTGCAGTGCTGCTGGCCCCGCAGCTTTTTGCTGCCTCGCCTACGATTCAGATACCGCATATCGATTTTCCTCCAACACTAGGCGACTTCGAAGGCATGGCACCGGGCGCGCGCGTTTCGGATCGCATGTTGAAGGTATCGGGATTCATTGCCCGCGAGCCCGCCGATGGCGCCGAGCCCACCCAAAATACCGATGTCTATCTTGCCTCCGACGCCCACAACCTCTACGCAGTCTTTCTTTGCTGGGACAAGGAGCCCGACAAGATTCGCGCTCGCATGACCCGGCGCGAAGATATTTTCTCCGACGATTCCGCCGAGATCATGATCGACACCTTTGACGATGCCCGACGCGGCTACGCTTTCGCTGCCAACCCGCTCGGCATTCAGTGGGACGCGCTCTGGACCGAGGGCTCCATCAGCAATGGTCAGCCTGCCGATTTCAGCGGATTCGATCCGTCCTTCGACACCGTGTGGAACTCCGAAGGCCGCATGACCAGCCAGGGATACATGCTGTTGATCTCGATCCCATTCAAGAGTCTGCGCTACCCGACCAACGATAAACAACAATGGCGCATCATCCTGAACCGCAGCATTCCGCGGACCAACGAAAATCTATTTTGGCCGCGCATCTCGAACCGGATCTCGGGCCGCTTCAATCAGGCCGCGACTGCCACTGGCCTCGAGGTTTCACACGCGCGCAACATCCAGCTCATTCCTTACGGATTGCTGCGAGGCTTCCACGACATCGACCAGCGCCAACCGACAAACCCGTTTTTCGAGAACCGCACCCTTCAGCCGGAGGCCGGACTCGATGCCAAATTCATCCTGCACGACAGCTTTGTACTCGATGCGACCGTTAACCCGGACTTTAGCCAGATCGAATCCGATCAGCCTCAGATCATGGTCAACCAGCGCTTCGAAGTGTTTTTTCCCGAGAAGCGCCCATTCTTTCTCGAAAATAGCAACTACTTCAGCAGTCCGATCGATATGGTGTTTACCCGCCGCATCGTACATCCCGAGTTCGGATTGCGTTTGACGGGCAAATCCGGCCCCTGGGCCGTGGGAGTTCTTGCCAGCGATGATCGCGCTCCTGGAGAAGTGCTTCCTCCCAACGATCCGCACAGTGGGGACCGCGCGACTTTCACCATCGCGAGAGTGAGCCGAGACATCCTCGATCAGTCCACAGTCGGCGCTTTGTTTACCGACCGCGAGTTTGCTGGCGGACATAACCGCGTCGCCGGCATCGATGCCAATCTTAAGTTGAATCAGAACTGGCGACTGCAGGGTCAGGCTGTTACCAGTTCAACCTTCGACGCAATTGCCAGAACACGCTCGGCTGGGCCGGGTTACAAACTCGATCTCGAACGCGCTGGGCGAAAGCTCAATCTGCAGTCCCTTTATGTGGACTATAGTCCGGGTTTCGTCACGGAAACCGGGTTCGTCAATCGCGTGGATATCCGAGAACAGATGCTGAACGCCAGCTACTACTTCCGTCCGGAAGGGAAGTTCCTGATCTCATTTGGCCCGACTCTCCAGCAGTTCAACATCTGGGACCATCAGGGCACGGCGCTCGACTACTTCTTCTTCCCCGGATTCCGGTTTGATATGGCACGTGGCACCTACGTCAACTTCCATCCTTTTGCGTACGACGACGCGCGCCTGCGTCCGTCGGATTACGGCACGCTGACGAGAGTTAGCGCATATCCGCAGCCGTTCTGGGGGATTGAAGCCGGCACAAGCTGGTTCAAAGAGTTGGATTTCACCGCCTTCTTCGTGTCAGGGGGCGGAGTGAACTACGATCCGGTTCCGGGAAACTCGCCCGCGATCGGTCATGAAGACCAGGGCAACTTCACGGTCACATTCCACGCCCGCGGACGCTTGCGCATTGACAATACGTATCTGCTCGAGCACATCCGGGAGCGTGAGACCAACCTCACGGCGGTAACAAACCACATCTTCCGCAGCAAGTGGAACTACCAGTTCACGCGGGCGCTTTCCGCGCGAATGATTCTGCAGTACAACTCGGTACTATCCAACCCTGAAATCAGTTCGCTGTCGCCAACGAAGAATTTCAACACGGATTTCCTGATTACCTACCTCATTCATCCGGGTACGGCCATCTATCTCGGCTACAACAGCGATCTCGGCAATCTCAATCGCGGCCTTGCGGTCGACCCGGTCACGGGATTCATTCTGACGACGCCGCGCGGCTACATCAACGACAGCC
The DNA here is from genome assembly GCA_963712365.1 of uncultured Acidobacteriota bacterium. Taxonomy (GTDB): domain Bacteria; phylum Acidobacteriota; class Terriglobia; order Terriglobales; family Acidobacteriaceae; genus Sulfotelmatobacter. Next base: position 230,865 of record CAVQHO010000010.1, on the reverse strand, counting down.
GCCAATTCTTCGTAAAAGCGTCGTATCTGTTTCGCTTCTGATTTCCGGGCAGCGCCGGCCGCATTCGTCCAGGGTTGCGCGAAGCTCAATAAGACGGCGAGCAGTGATAAAAGCGCGGTTCTAAATTGAAATCCTGAAACGCGTCGCTCGCCCCGCGAAGCGGCAAATGAAATCGCCCTACAGGAGGACGCTCTTGGTTTCCAGGCCCTCATACACCTCCTCGGCCCGACGCAGGGCTTCTTGTACGTTTTCGCAGATGTTTTCTGCACCGATGATTTCGGAGAACTCAGCTTGATGGATGAGTTCGGCTGGCTGCTCGCGCGCTCCACAAAGAATCAGGGTACGCTTGCTCGCGTGCAGCTCTTTAGCGACCTCTTCCATCGCGAACAGCCCAGTTGCATCGAGCGCAGTCATATTCCGCAATCGCAAGATCACGACCGGCGGGAGTTTGTGCACATTCTCGGTGACCGAGTGAATCTTGTCTGTGGCTCCAAATAGGAAAGGTCCATGGATGCGGAAGATGGTTGCGTAGTAGGGAATGTCCTTGTCCTGCAAAATGTGTACGCGTCCATCCTCCACGTAGTCGTCGGTAACCTGCGACACGGTGGTCGTGGCAGCCACGCGGCTGATGAAGAGCAGCGCTGCCAGAATCATTCCAGCTTCGACGGCAACTGTCAGATCGGCGAAGACCGTCAAAGCGAACGTCACCAGCCAGATGCTGATATCTGTTTTGGTGAGCTTGAGCAGTTGCGGAATCTCGCGCCACTCGCCCATGTTGTAAGCGACCACCATCAGGATCCCGGCCAATGCCGCCATCGGCACGTAGCTCACCAGCGGTGCTGCGAACAGAAGAATACACAACAGGGTCAGCGCATGAATCATTCCGGCGATAGGGGACTGTGCCCCGGAACGGATATTGGTTGCGGTGCGGGCAATCGCGCCGGTTGCGGGCAGTCCACCAAACATCGGCGAAAAAACATTGGCGACTCCCTGCGCCATCAACTCGACGTTTGGATTATGGCGATCATTACTCATGCGATCTGCAACTACAGCCGACATCAGCGATTCGATAGCCCCGAGCATCGCGACCGTGAATGCCGGACCGAGGAGCCCGTGAATCAAATCAGTTCGGAATTTTGGAATCTGCAAATGAGGCAGTCCGCCCGGAATTCCGCCAAAGCGAGTTCCAATAGTTTCTACCGGCAACTTAAATAGATAGACCGCGGCAGTTCCGAGCAGCAGCGCCACAATCGGTCCCGGAATGCGGGGTGAGACGCTGCGGCAGATGATCAAGGTCAGCAGCGTGACAGCCGCAAGGGCCGTCGCAGCAAATGAGAGAGTGTGGAAGTCGTGCCCCAAGGCTTCCACGCGAAGCCAGAAAACACCCGGCACCTTGTCGAGATGCAACCCGAAGAAATCTTTGATCTGAGTGCTGGCGATCAGTACTGCAATTCCATTCGTGAAGCCAATGACAACCGGACGCGGGATGAATTTCACCGCTGTACCCAGGCCGGTGAGTCCCATGATCACAAGAAGCACGCCCGCCATCACGGTACACATGAAAAGGCCGTCTACCCCGTGGACGGCGATGATCCCCGCGACCACGACAACGAATGCTCCTGTCGGGCCTCCGATTTGTGTCTTCGATCCGCCGAGCGCGGATATGAGAAATCCAGTGATGATCGCGCAATAAATCCCCGCCTGCGGCGTCAGACCTGATGCAATCGCAAATGCCATCGCCAGCGGCAGGGCCACGAGTCCGACGGTGACGCCAGCGATCACATCGAGCAGGAACTTGTGGCGATCATAGGTTCTCAGGCAGAGAACCGACTTGGGAAGCCAACTTTCGTTCAAGAAAGCACGCGCCATTTTCACATTATCGTCGCTGGCGGAACGATCAGGTAGTTACCCTACGAGTGACAGCACATTCCGGAGCACATGTCCGCTCGATTCGGGAATCTGGCAAAATCTCATCTGAGTGCACCGAGACTTTTCGTCGCAGCGAGTAGCCTGGACAGGTCATAATTAAAAGCGTGCCATTTACCCTTGCACATAGCGCTGCTGCCCTGCCTTTTCGCCGATTACGCCTCGTTCCTTCGGCACTCGTCATTGGTACGCTTGCGCCTGATTTCGAATACCTGGTCAAACTCGATGCCCATGGCCGAGTGGCGCATACGTTTCCCGGAGTCTTCGTTCTGACCCTTCCCCTCGCTCTTGTGGTTCTGTGGATCTTCCATCGATTCGTTAAGCGCCCCTTCGTTCGACTGTTACCGGATGGCCTCCAGAGACGCTTGGCGAGGCACGTTGAGGAGTTCAGCTTTCTGGGCGCATCACGATTCCTGTTTATCGTCCTGTCCATCCTGGTAGGTATCGCAACGCACATCCTCTGGGACTCATTCACACACCGCGGCACATGGTTGTACGCGCGCTGGCCTCTCCTCCGACAAACGTTTCACTTGCCGTTCGAAGGTGCCATTCCGCTGTACAAGGCTTTGCAGCACGGAAGCAGCGTGCTCGGCGTTGGGATCATGCTGATCTGGTTGCTGTTGTGGTATCGAAGGAGTGAAGCGACGGCGCCGGCATCTGGATCGGTTGCGAGGGCAATTCCGATGATGAAGAGAATTGCGATCTTTCTCGGTCTACTGGTGGTTGCCTGTGTTGGAGTGATCGTGCGCAGACTCCTCGGAGTCGAGCGGCCTATCGTGAACTTCGCCTCCCGCAATTTCATCGTCGAAGCGTGCGTCACCATGCTGGCACTTGTCTGGTGGCAGCTCGTGGCTTACGGAGTCATCGAAAAGGTGCGAGGGGAGAATGGGTAGTTACATCGAATCGTTTCGCAGGGCGATCTGCTCGCTCACCGTATAATCCCTATGCGTAACCGAATGCGGGGCCCTCGCTTCGCGAACGTCTTTCATGCGCTTTGAACTTTTCATAGCCCGCCGGTATCTTCGAGCCAAAAGACGTCAAGCATTTATCGGCATTATCACTGGAATTTCGATCGTGGGCGTGGCTGCGGGCGTCGCATCCTTGATCGTCGCACTGGCGATCAATAATGGTTTCCGCCAGGATCTGCAGCAACGTCTTCTCGGATCGACCTCTCACATTAGCTTGCAGCGAATAGCTGACGACGGCATCAAGGATTGGCCTCCGTTGATGAATAGGCTTTCAAAGCAGCCACATGTGGTGGCCGCGGCTCCCGCCATTTTCGAGCAAGTGCTGATCTCTCGGGGGCCTCGTGCTCGCGGGGCCGTCCTCAAGGGAATGATTCCAAAGTACGAGAGGCAAGTCGGCGACCTTTTGAGTTCCGTCAAACAGGGATCGGCCGAGGCTCTGGAGGACAGCAATTCACCCGTCGCGCAACCGAACTCAGGCGTCCAATCCCCACAACAAAAGGCCACGGCGGAACAAACATCGCTTGTAGCGGACAAAGCTGCCCCCTCCACGCAGGCACCTGATTCGCTTACAGCTGTGAGCCAGCGCGTTGCTGCCATGCCCCCGATCGTTCTTGGCAAGGACATGGCAGAGAACCTGGGCGCCTCCGTTGGCTCAGTCGTTGTAGTTACCAGTCCTCAGGGGGAATTGACTCCGTTCGGAACGGTACCGAAATACACACGTTTTCGCGTCGCTGGCATTTTCAATTCCGGGTTCTTCGACTACGACTCCAGCTGGGCGTTCGCGCGGCTTTCCGATGCGCAGCAGCTCTTCGGTCTGGGCAACCTGATTTCCGTGCTGGAATTCAAGATCGACGACATTTACCAGGCGGGGCGGATTTCCCGAGACTTGGAAGACGCTGCCGGGCAAGGCTTCATGGCCTCCAACTGGATGGAGCAGAACAAAGCGCTGTTCCACGCACTTCGCCTGGAGCGGTTGGTCACCTTCATCACCATCGGCCTGATTGTTTTCGTCGCGGCGCTCAACATCCTCATCAGCCTGATCATGATGGTGATGGAGAAAACAAAAGACATCGCCGTCCTGCTCTCGATGGGTACCCGCAAGGCGCAGGTGCGGAACGTCTTTATCGCCCAGGGAGTCCTGATCGGATTCATCGGAACGGTCATCGGCCTGGTGCTCGGTTATGCAATCTCCTATGCCGGAGGTCAGTATCACGTGATCGCGTTGTCGCCGGAGGTGTATTCGATTGACTATGTGCCCTTCGCCCCGCGACTGGCAGATGGCGGATGGGTGGCCTTGTTTGCAGTTCTCGTGTCGTTCGTCGCCACGCTGTATCCGTCATGGTCGGCGTCGCGAATTCTGCCTGCCGAGGCGTTACGCTATGAATAGCTGCTGAGTTTGCAGCACGCCTTTGCCTCTCACGAAAATTCGCGAGGGTAAACCAGCATGATAGTTAACTGGACCAACGAATCAACAAAATGCAGACGACCGTGGGTCAGGGAACTTAGGGCCTTCAGGGCACCTTGTTCCGCGATCGGCGCCAAATGACGGACAATACTGTGCCAACTGTACGATGAATGTTGCAATCAAGCCACCGAAGTGCCTATTTGGAACGAAAGGCTCTAGTTTTGCATCTAAAGCATGAGGAAACAGTACTGCGAGTGGAAGGCCTCAAGAAAGTCTTCCGGTCCGGCGAATCGGATCTAGTGCTCTTTGAGAATCTGTCGTTTGAGGTGAAGCGAGGAGAGATGCTCGCCATTGTCGGAGAATCCGGCGCAGGAAAGAGTACCCTTTTACACATCCTTAGCGCGCTTGATCGTGCTTCTTCAGGTGACGTATACTGCGCCCACTTGCGAGTCAATTCGTTGTCTCACGACGAAGCCGCCGCCTTTCGCAACCGGGAAACCGGGTTTGTTTGGCAGTTCCACTATCTGTTGCCAGAATTTACCGCAGCAGAAAATGTTGGCATGCCATTGCTGATGCGAGGTCGTACCTGGCAGCAGGTCGAGCCGGAAGCCTTGCGCTGGCTAGGTGAAGTAGGGCTCGAGCAGCGTTCGCATCACCGTTCCGGAGAGCTTTCAGGCGGTGAGCAGCAGCGAGTTGCACTTGCCCGCGCGCTCATCACCGGACCGAAGCTGTTGCTCGCCGATGAGCCCACCGGGGACTTGGACGGACAGACAGCGGAAGCGGTTTTCACTTTGATCGCACGCTTACACCGCGAGCATCAACTCACCTCCCTCATTGCCACGCATAACTTGTCCTTCGCCCGCCGTTGCCATCGCGTGCTTCGGTTGGGACGCGGCCACGTGGAGGAGATTTCGCCGGAGTCGCTCCCGGCCTAAGCATGGCGCGACGATACAAATGGTACTCAGATCTCACCATACCAGTGGATGGCAATTGAGGCGTTTGAGCGGAAGAACAGCTCTAAGAAATGGTGGAAGAAGGGCCGTTAAGCCCACGCAAGAGACTGCGCACGTAGAAGAATAGGAACGTTAACAAGAGCGCGAGCGCAAGGACAGTGGAGAGTGGAAGAACGCCCTTGAGGGCCGCGTAGAGAGTAAAAGGAAGTAGGGCTTTAGCCACAGGGTCGGGTGCCAAGATTCGTGCGACAAAGTGCAAGAAAATGGGTGAAAGTGAGGCTCGAAGGAAATTCACAGCAGTTCCTTCGGTAACGTGATCATAGGGTTAGTGGGTCGTTTCAGTACTTGGGTTTCACGGCCCTTTGATTGCATAATGTAGGGGTCAGGTTCGGGCCACGTTCGCTAGGCCGGGCAGGATAGCTTCTTCTCGGCCAGGAAGGTTCAGGGGGAAGGGCATTATGTTTGAACGCTACACGGAGAAAGCCAGGCGCGTAATCTTTTTCGCACGCTACGAGGCGAGTCAGTTCGGCTCTCCTTACATAGAGACCGAGCATCTGCTGCTCGGGCTGCTGCGCGAAGACAAAGCCCTGACCAACCGTTTTCTGCGCTCGCACGCCTCAGTCGAATCCATTCGCAAGCAAATTGAAGGACATACCACCATCCGCGAGAAGGTGTCGACTTCGGTCGACTTACCACTCAGCAATGAGTGCAAGCGAGTTTTGGCCTACGCCGCGGAGGAGGCCGAGCGTCTATCCCATCGGCATATCGGGACCGAGCACCTGCTGTTGGGGCTACTGAGAGAAGAAAAGTGCTTTGCGGCTGAAATCCTTCACGAACGCGGACTGCGCCTTTCGACAATTCGGGAGGAGCTTGCCCGCACTACCCAGGAAAAGGCGCAGCCTCAACGCCAGCGCGAAAGTTCTCTGCTGGCCGAGTTCTCGCGTGATTTGACCCAGGCTGCCATGGACAGCCAGCTTGATCCGCTGGTTGGCCGTGAAGGCGAAGTCGACCGCGTCATCCAGATTCTGTGCCGCCGTACCAAGAACAATCCCGTGCTGATCGGAGAGCCCGGCGTTGGAAAAACAGCCATCGTCGAAGGCCTCGCGCAGCGCATTGCGGACGGCGAAGTTCCGTCGTTCCTGGCGGACAAGCGCATCCTGGCTCTCGACCTGTCTTTGATTGTGGCCGGAACGAAGTATCGTGGCCAATTCGAAGAGCGTCTGAAAACCATTATGAAGGAGCTGATGGAGTCGCAAAACTCCATCATCTTTATCGATGAGTTGCACACCCTGGTGGGTGCCGGATCGGCTGAGGGCTCGCTCGATGCGGCCAATATTCTGAAGCCGGCCCTGTCGCGCGGCGAGATTCAATGTATCGGCGCAACCACGCCGGGTGAATATCGCAAGTCGATCGAAAAAGATCGCTCGCTCGAACGGCGCTTTCAGGCGGTGAAGGTTCCGCCACCGAATGAAAACGACGCGATCAAGATTCTGTTTGGAATCAAAGACCGCTACGAGAAATTCCACGCGGTCACATACACCGACGAAGCCATCAACTTCGCGGTCTCACACTCGAATCGATATATTCCGGACCGGTTTCTTCCGGACAAAGCGATCGATCTAGTCGACGAAGCTGGGGCCCGCGTAAAGCTGCGCCAGACCTCGCTGCCGGAAGAGCTGACCGAAGTCCAGAAGCGCATCAAGTTCATCGTCCATCGGATGGAAAACGCCATCGCAAACCACGAGTTTGAGAAGGCGCGTTTCTATTCCGACGAAGAACGCAAAGAGCGCGAGAACCTGCGCGCTCTTCGCGAGAAATATCATCTCGACGAATCCTCGACCGGCGTCGTTAACCGCGAGGATATTGAAGACGTTGTCTCGCGCTGGACCGGCGTCCCGATCACGTCGATTAAAGAAGAAGAGACGCAGAAGCTGCTCCGCATCGAAGAAGAGCTGCACAAGCGGATCATCTCGCAAGACAAATCGATCAGCGCCCTGGCTCGTGCCATCCGCCGTTCACGCGCTGGCCTGAAGAACCCGAACCGGCCAATCGGCTCGTTCCTATTCCTCGGACCGACCGGCGTCGGCAAGACGGAAGTCGCGCGCACCCTGGCGCAATTCATGTTCGGCACCGAGAAGGCTCTGGTCCGCTTCGATATGTCCGAGTTCATGGAGAAGCACTCGGTCTCCAAGCTAATTGGCTCGCCTCCGGGATACGTTGGCTACGAAGAAGGAGGCCAGCTCACGGAACGCGTGAAGCGTGCTCCTTATTCGGTCGTCCTGCTCGACGAAATCGAGAAGGCGCATCCGGATGTCTTCAACATCCTGCTGCAGGTGTTTGAAGACGGCCAGTTGACCGACGGTCTCGGCAACACGGTCGACTTCAAGAACACGATCATCATCATGACGTCGAACATCGGCGCCCGCCACCTTCAGAAGCGCGAAGGCTTAGGTTTCCAGTCGACGAAAGAAAACGATATCGCCGACAAAGTCGAAGAACTCGTAAAGAACGAGGTCAAACGGACCTTCAATCCCGAGTTCCTCAACCGTCTGGATGAAATCATTATCTTCATGGCGCTAAACGAAACCGATCTGATCCAGATTCTCGAGCTGATGGTCACGCAGCTCAACCAGAACCTGGCGCAGAAGTCGATCACCGTCACGGTTGCGGACGAAGCCAAACGCTGGATCCTCAACCAGACCCTGACTGACCGCAGCTACGGAGCTCGTCCGCTGCGTCGCGCGTCTGCAGAAGTACATCGAAGACCCGTTGTCGGAAGCGCTGATCCAAGGCACCATCACAACGCGCCCCGCCTTTATCGAGGTCTTCCTCGAAGACAACAAGCTCTTTTACCGCCCGGTCGACGCCGAAAAGGCGGAAGGGGTCCTGTTGTACGAAAAATAGCAATCGGTCAGTTTTAGCCATTAGCCGTCAGCCAAAAGCTGGCGGCTTTTGCTTTACCCATGTAGGGTCGGACGCACTCGCCCATCCCGATCAGGGAATGCGACGAGTTTGCATCAACCTTTAGCTATCCCTTCAATACTCTTGGCTTCCGTACAGACTTCATTGGGCGGACATTGCCCGCGATTCCGAACGAATGCGCCCACAGCTGGACTTCGTGCCTCTCATGCCCGGTATGTTCCTCCCTCAATTCCGCCGTAGTGATGAGTTAGCTTCGGGTTACGCTGGTACTCGATCAATGCTTGAAAACCGTCATCCAGATTGGGTAAGCTTTTGCACATTCCACGAAGGCATGGGCCAGGCAGAGCTATACCCATAGGGCTATGGCGCAAAAAAATCTGTTCTTACTTGGACATCGCGTTTGGAAGCGGCCGCCGCATGTCTCTGCCAAGCCATGTCCTCGCCGTAGTCGTCGATGCCTGCCGTACGCGACGCTGCACTAGACACCATCGACAAATCCAAGTTTGCAGGTTGGGAGAGAGAACATGGCGAGTTCTTCAATCAGGTTCATCCTACTCAGTATCGTGTTGATGGCTCTTGCCGTTTACGGCTTCGCTCAGGGCGGAGCTACGGGAGCGATCAGCGGAACTGTGCAAGATCCGAGTGGAGCGTTCGTGTCCGGCGCCGACGTCCGCATCACAAACCAGGAAACAGGTGTTACGGAGCGTACGGTGAAGACCGATGCGGACGGAACATTCTCGGCCCCCCTGATGCCGGTGGGCACTTATGGCGTCAGCGTCCAATCGTCGAGCTTCGCCGAAACCAAGGTCTCTGACGTTGCGGTGCGCGTTACCGAGACGACGCGTATGACCGTCAAACTAACCACCCAGTCGGTACAGCAGAAGATCGAAGTCCAGGCCGAAGTGCAGACAGTGGATACCAGCGATGCGACCACGGGGCAGGCGATCGAAAGCTACTACGATCCGTTCGCTGCCGCTCGCCACGCAAAACTTTCAGCAATTGCTGACGTTATCCACGGGCGCGCAGAGCGATCTGAACGCGGCGGCGCAACTTGGGCGCGGAAACGTTCGTATCCAGGTGAACGGCCAGCGCGAAGATAACAATAACTATGCCATTGAAGGCATCAGCGCGACTGACTATAACGTCGCCGAACTGACCAACACGCCACTGCCGAACCCTGACGTGGTGCAAGAATTCAAGGTCCAGACATCGCTCTATGACGCCAGCCAAGGACGCAACGGCGGCGGCAACATCAACGCCATCCTGAAGTCAGGCTCGCTGGACTTCCATGGCGATGCTTACGAATTTTTCCGCAACACCGTTCTGGATGCGAACGAGTATTTCCTGAAAGGCAGCGGGTCGCCTCGTCCGGTGATCCAGCAGAATATTTTTGGCGGAAGCCTGGGTGGTCCAGTCAGCAAAGGCGGCAAGCTGGGATTCTTTTTCGTCAACTATCAGGGGACACGCCAGCGTAGCGGCGACTCGCCCGGGACGCTAATCAGCACCTTTATCCCGTATGTTCCGATCTCGGACCGTGGAGCCGCGAACGCCGCCAATCTCGCGGCAGACTTTGGAGTCCCAACAGCAGATCCGGTTGCCGTCAACCTGCTCTCTTTTCAGAGCGATCAATTCGGCGCGCCGGCAAATGGTTTCCTCTTCCCGGCCCCTAATGTCACGGGCGCAGCGCCAGGTGACCTGGTCCAGTTCACAGTGAGCAAGCCGGGTAAATTCACTGACGACCAGTTCACTGCTAACTGGGATCATGAATTCCGCAATTCCCGGGACACAGTCGCCGCGCGGTTTTTCTATTCGAATTCCGAGCAGGATATTCCGTTCGGCGCAGGCGGCTTGCAAGCTTCGCTGGGCGCGGCAGCCAGCGGCACCGATTTGAACTTCCCTTACAAGCTTCCAATTCACGACCGCTTGTTTATCCTCTCCGAAACTCACGTTTTTAATCCAAAGCTGGTCAACGATTTTCGTTTCGGACTGGTTCACATCAATAATACGGCGGTCAACGTGAACCCGGTAACCGTGGCAGATGCCGGTATCGATCGTCCGACCAATAATCTATCGAGCAGCATCTACAAATTTACTTTCCTCACCTCTGGATTTCAGTTTGGACCCACCCCGCAAGCGAACCAGGCTCAGACGCAGAACAACTACAACTTTGTGGACAACCTGAGCTGGGTGCGTGGCGCGCACACTCTGACAGTCGGCGGGCAGTACGTTCGCGTACGGCTGGACAAATTGTTCCCGCAGGTTTTCAACGGGCAGCTTTTCTTCGTCAACACTTCTCCCACCGAGACGGATTTCGGGAACTTTGTGGGCGGCACTCCCGCGTTCAGCTTCGGCGGCGGCGGCGTGTACAACCATGCCTACAAGCAGAGCAATTCCGCTGTCTTCGCGCAGGATGACTGGAAGGTTAAGTCCGACCTGACGCTCAACCTGGGACTGCGAACTGAATTTCTCGGTGCATTCAGCGATGGAGCTTGCCACATCGGCAACATTGAGTCGGATCTCACAACATCGGGAACCTATCCGTTCGTTTATCCGAGTTGCGTCAACAAGCTCGGAGTTGCCGGGTTGACGGGCAGCGCATCGGGTTCGACCTTCAAGAACAATATCTCGACTGGGTGGGGGCCGCGAGTCGGCTTTGCCTGGGACGTGATGGGACGCCACACGACGACGATTCGCGGCGGGTATGGAATCTACTACGTCCGCGAAGATGTTGGATCCATCGACCAGTTGAGCTTCCAATCGCCATTCATCCCGATTGTGTTTTTCGGACAGACGCCGGGATTCTCGATGGGAAACTTCTTTACCGGGACACCGACGACCAACGCAAACGCAGTGCCAGCAGCAGGGACCCTCGATCCGGCGTGGCTGCCTTGCCTCGCGCAATTGACCAGCTTTCCTGACACCAACGGCGCCGCGACCTATGGCGGATGCAGCGGCCCGGGCGTGAACAGCACACAGAACTTATTTGTGCTCGAGGTACCGCGGCATTTTGTGGTTCCGAACACTCAGCAGTGGAATCTCACGGTGCAGCATGAGCTGGGGAAGCATTGGGTATTTGAACTCGGATATGTTGGCACTCGCGGAATCCATCTGCGCGAGACCCGGGATGGCATCCAGTCAGTGGATGCAATAAAACACCCCTTGACTGTGACGGATACGAGTGGAAATTCGTACACGATCACGACCGACACGTTTGCGAACGCGATCGCGCGAACGCCGACGCCAGGCCTCAACGGTTACAGCGGATACCAGATCTTCGCCAACGACGCGTACTCGATCTATCACGCGCTGCAGACGACAGTATCGCGGCGATGGAGCAACAACTACTTCCAGGCCGCCTACACATTTTCGAAAAACATTGACGCCACCTCAACTGGGAACACCGCCTTCAACACTGCCTACAACGATCAGAGCAACATCAACGCTTCACGCGGAATTTCCGACTTCAACCGCCCGCACCGGCTCTCCGTGAGCTACGCCTACGAACTGCCGTTTTTCCAGCATTCCACCGGCGTCAAGCGAGCGGCGCTTGGCGGATGGCAAGTCAGCGGCGTTTCGATTTTCCAGACAGGCATTCCGTTCTCGATCTTTGACTCGGGTGCAGGTACTGCGTTCCTCGGAGCAGGCAGCACGCCGTTATTGGGAGCCAGCTTGACTCCTGGAGCAACCATCGCAAGCGGATTGACCGGAGGAGATTTGCGGCAGCGAGTAGCGAATGGTTATTTGAATCCGGCGACGTTCTCCCCCGCACCCCTCGTGGATCCTGCTAATTGTGCGCTCGATCCGAACTTCTGCACAACCGGCTTCGGCGATCTCGGCCGCAATATCTATCACGGACCATTCCAGCAGAACTGGGATCTATCGTTCCTCAAGCACTTCAAGATCGGGGAGCGGCAGGATGTGCGGTTCGCAGCCGACTTCTTCAACATCTGGAACCATACAAACTTCGGAGTGCCTACGGTGACGGATATCGAGCAGTACCTGGCGGCTTCGGATCCAACAAAAAGCCCGTTCGGAAAGATCGTGCAGACAACCGGCAATCCGAGACTGATTCAGTTCTCGCTGCGCTGGTCATTCTAAGAGCAAGTTGCAAATCCACGGCCGGAAGGCAATGCCTTCCGGCCATTTTACTTCTCACGGTCGCTCAAGCATCCAGGCATTCGCGATTCCGCTGTTCACGTGGAGAGCTAGATGCTTCCCGTCGCGGGATGGAATCGCCCATCCCACATTCAGTTTCTTCGGATGCCACACCACACGCACGTTTCCCTGCAAATCGATATGGAGCAACGCATTCTCCCTCTCACCGGTGGATGCGGCCCACAGGCCTTTGCTGTCCGCACCCCAGTCGAGCGAAACCAGTCCATGCCAACCGCTAAGATTCAGCCATCGATCAGGTCCGCCCTTGAGGCGAACCAGATGGATGCGCGCCTCCTCGTCGCCCCACTTCCCCTTGGCGATGGCTAGCGTTGTGCCGTCCGGTGACAAAGTCCAGTTGTACAGCTGAGTAACATCATCTTTAATCTGGTAGACCTGCGCGATAGGCCCCTTCAGCGGATCGTAGGTGAAGAATGTAATGTCATGTTCGCTGACCACGCTGTACATGCAAAGGTTCGCGGGAGCGCGGGAGCACTGATGGTTGTTGATGAAATTCGCCTTGGCGATCTCTTGCGGAGCGCCTCCTACCAGCGGAACTCGCATCAGCGGAACTTCCCGGCTTGAATCTCCCCAGCTCGGATAAATCACATAGAGCAGTTGTTTGCCGTCAGGACTCAATCTGGGCTGAGCCGTCGGCTGACTACCACCCACAACAAGGTCCGGCACTGACTGGTTCAATCCCTGCTTGTAGATGTTGAATGCCCCGGTGCGATCGGACATGAAGACGACCTGCTTGCCATCGCTGGTCCAGTCAAAGGGCAAGTCCTGGCGATCGTCGAGTGTCAGCCTTTGCGGTTCGCTCAGCATGCCGGCAGAGTCCAGTTTCCCCACGTAGACATCAGGCTCGGGAACACCTTTGACATAAGCGATGCGCTTGCTATCGGACGAAGCCGTGGCGCAAAACACCACGCCGGGATCATTAGTCAGTCGCTGCGGTGCCCCTTGCGGCTTCATCTGTCTGTCCAGACGAACTGCCCACAAATTGCTATCCATTTGCCGCGGCCGGGGTTCTTCTAGTGAGTAGACGAGGCGGCCATCCGCAGTCCAAACCAGAGGACCTTCGAGTCCAAACAGCGAGACGACTGCGTTCGGCGCTGGGACGCTGTAAGAGCCCGACTCGTGGACCTCGACAATATCAATGACTGCCTTCACCCCGTTGCCATAGGCGAACTTCGCGGTTGTGTAAGCGAGGCGTTTGCTGTCGGGCGACCAGGCGAGCCCGCCGAACAGATCGCCGTCCTCTCCTAGCAGTTCTCGCGGCTGAGTCCCGTCGTTAGCGGCGATCCAGATGCGTTCGCGCAAGGCTTTGCCCGCGATGTAGGCGACACGTTTACCATCCGGGGAGATGGCGGGGACGCGGCCATCGTCTACAAACTTCCGAACGTTGCCGCCGAGAGCCGACAGCTCCCATAAGCTGGAATCGTGGCCCAGGCCCTTAACTCCGACGATCATGTGTGCGCTGTCAGGAAACCAGCTGATCGAAGATGCGGACATCTCGTCGGGAAGCGCGAGGGCATGAGTCTCGCCAGTATCAACCTGGCGGAGAAAAAATCCGTTATCGTCCGAGTAGGCGAGGTAACGCCCATCACGAGAAATCGCCGCGGTTCTTACCGGATCGTCCACCGGATTCGCCGTCAAGCGCGTGACACGCAGGGGCGCATTGTCGTGTGGGGCGAGGAAGAATCCGATGAGCAGACCAGCAACAATGAGGATCAATCCGACAGCCGTTGCGGCGATCCACCACGGACGCCGTGTTGACGCGGGTGCGCGCGGCGGTTCGGCGACTTTAGTCTCGGCAGAAACGTCCTCGCTAATCTGCCCCGTCGTGCCCTGCGTGATGCTAACCGGCGCAAGAAACCGGTAGCCACGCCGCGCAACGGTCTCAACAAATGTTGGGTTTTCGGCTGAATCCCCAAGCGCATCCCGCAGTCGGCGGATCGCCGCATTCAGACTGTGGTCAAAGTCGACGAAAGTGTCGGCCGGCCAAAGATGGTTGCGCAGATCCTCGCGACTGACGACCTCACCAGGACGCTCCAGCAATTGAGCCAGGACCTGAAAGGGCTGCTCCTGCAGCTTGACCCGATATCCGTTGCGACGCAACTCGCCTGCACGCAGGTCAACTTCGAACATGCCGAAACGGCGCGTCGGACCTACCTCGTGGCCATTGCTGGCCCCCACAACATCGGAGTTTAGCGCCCGCACCGCTCTTGTCCCCATGTCACCCAGTCCCATAACCGTTTGACGGCTAGAAAGTTAGCCCGTCACCCACTTTTTACCGGTCCGTTACCCGCCAAGCCTTGAGGCACGCAGTTCCGTGAACGACCCTCTTCCGAAGATACGGAGGAGCAGGCAATGGAGTTCAAGGCGAAAAGAGGTTTGTATGTGGTGGGCGCCATTCTGATGTGGTGCGGAATGGCCTTGGGGTACAGCGATCCAAGTCAGATTACCGTCCTGGTAAACGACAGTGCTGGAGTCAGTCCCGTAGTCTTGAAACAGGCGGAGGTGGAAGCCTCGAGAGTCTTCCGCATCGCCGGGATAGACATCACATGGCTAAATTGTACGGGCACAGATTGGGAAGAGGTGTGCCGCGTGGTGCCGAGTTCCGACGAGTTCGTTCTGCATTTCGTGCCGGACGGGAAAACTTCAAGCGATTCAGTATTCGGAGAGGCGTTTCTTGGGCAAAGCGGAGAAGGAAAGTACATCGACATTTTCTTCAACAGGGTTCGGAGAGCGAATGGAAAATTGACGGTCGATATGGGGCGACTCTTGGGAGACATAACCGCCCACGAGCTTGGTCATCTGCTGCTTGGCAGCCACGCCCACGCTCACTCGGGGATTATGGAGCCCATCTGGGAGGAACGAAGTATGCGCGATATTGGAATGGGAACTCTGCTGTTTACGAAGGATCAGTCGCAGCGGATGAAAGCGCGCTTCGCAGGACGGTCCCTTTCGGTAAGCTCGCGGCGACCTTTCAACTACTAACGGATCTTCTGTGCTTCGAGTATCAGCGGCCGGAGGGACTCCACCGAAACGCCAAGGGTGCCCCCGGTGAACCCGTCCATGTAGGCGGAATTAACACCGATCACTTCGCCCTTCGCGTTGAACACCGGGCCACCACTACCGCCGTGCGCTGTAGGAGCGTCATAGATCAGCTTGTCACCGACTACGTCGCCCAAGTGGCCACAAGTGGTTGAGGGACGAATTAACGACAGGGCTGCCAATTCACTCGCTGCGCTGATGTCATTGTGCCGGTAGGCAAGGCGCTCATAGATCCCGGCGGGCGACTTTGCCACCATTCCGGCGATGCCCATCGGGTAGCCAATCACGGTGACCAGTTGTCCAGGCGCGCCGGCAGATTTTGCCAACGGAGGAACCGAGAGGCTTCGCACCATATCGGACTCCTCAGCGCGGAGCACCGCCAGGTCTGATGTTTTCGAAACCGACGCCGGAGATAGGTTCACTGGCGTAGGTGATCCCGGAAAGAACACCACCAAACTCTCAATGGTCGCCGTCGCGCCCTGATCGATCAACTTCTGCGCTTCTGAATCCCCGAACCATGGCTGAGCCACGTGCCGGTTCGTGGCCATCAGGCCATCCGCGACTAGAAATCCTGTGCCAGAGACTCGCGCGCGAATCTCAGGACGCTCCCCTTCGAAGCCAACCTGGTACACACCGTAGATGTATCCGATGGAGTTCCGATATTGCGTCAGAATGGCGGCCGGCATGGCCTGTTCGCGCTTGAGCTGTTCGACTTGCGCGGTCAGTTCATGGACTTCCTTTTGCAAGTCGTCCGGGGGTGTGGCTTGAGCGCCAATCGGGGCGTAATAGAACACCATAGTGAGAGCGCCAGCCAGCAACAGGATCCCAAGAACGCCTTGAATCATCTGCTGCCAGCTCTCCAGAACTTTGCAATCCGGCGCAGGTCTCAGTTGTTCAGCGGGGTCGGGGTCGTTCGGTCCAGCGTCGTTGATGTCGTTTTCGGCCATATTGACGAGTAACGCTCTGCTTCCTGTCTGAAGTCATTTGTTTTCAGTCGCTTGAATGAATGACAATGAGCGGCTAAAACTTGACTTCGAGAAGCATCTTCGCCCGTCTGGCGCGGCTTTTCCACGGTACAGAAGGGGATGGCCGTGGGTTATGGCACGGAAGGGGGATTGTAATTGCTGGCAGTTCAGTGACTTGGGGACTGGCCAAAGCCAGAGCAGAAAGCCCTCGCTATCATTTGCGGGAAGCCGACGGTACGGAAAACAACCCGACTATTTGTTCTCTACGCCCAATCGCTTGGACATCTTCTCGTATAAAAATCCTCCACGGGGATCATAGGGCTGAATCCATTCGCCATCGATGACGAACTGCGGGATGGCGCGTTTCCCGGTCCGCTTGACGACCTCATCGGCGGCCCCGGGAGTGGTTTCGATGTCGATCTCGGTGAAAGGAATGTTATGTTTTGCCAGAAATCTCTTCGCTTCGCGGCAGTCGGGACACCATGCAGAGGAGTAGACCGTCACATCCATTCATCTATCTTAAATTGAAGGACGTCAAAAGGGTGTAAGGGTTAGTACGGAGGGCCAGAACTCACCTCCCTCATTTATCAAATGATTTGATCGAGAAAGGAATGGCGATGGCAGAAACGGCGGAGCAGTACAAAGAGCGCTTTCGAAGCTATGTTGCCGGAAAAGATCCGATCGCGATGCAGCGGGAGGCGCCAAGAACTCTGGCGTCGCTCATTGAGAACGTAACTGAGACAGACTTGGCCCGGCGCCCCGCGCCCGGCAAATGGTCCGTGACGGAAATCCTGGCCCACCTTGCTGAAGACGAATTGTCCAGTTCGTGGCGGTACCGCCAAATGATCGAATACGACGGCTTGAACTTGCCCGGCTTCGATCAAGATATGTGGGCGCAGGTTGGCGATTATGCCTCGTGGAATTCTGCCGACGCACTGACCATGTTTAGGCTGTTGCGCGAAGCCAACCTGGGAATGTTTGAGCGCCTGACGCCCGAACAGTGGGAAAGGCGCGGCACTCATTCAGAGGGGGGCAACATCACAGTGCGCGGGCTGTGCTCCCACATGGCGGCTCACGACGTTAATCACATCGAGCAGGTGCGAAGCATTTTGGCGGGGTTCAAGAAAAAATAACTGCGCCTCTGAGACTAAGGCACGTATTGGAAGCTGCGTATGGTGAGTGACTGATCTGTCGCTGGTACCGCTTTGAACGCCCAGAGATTTATTCCCGTGGGAATCGGTTGCTGCGGGATGTCGGTCTCGCCGGTGGAATTGAAGGTCTCGGTCTTTAGAACGTCTGCTGTAGTGCCAATCGGTTGATTCCCTTTCATCATAGTAAAGACGATACTCTTCGAACTCCACACCATCCGCGCAGTTGTCAGAGTAGTTTCCGTATCGACCTTGAAATTCAGTTCATAGCTCGGTTTGCCCTGGCGCGAGACTGACGGATAGACCGTGAAATCCGCATTACACACACAGGTGTTATTCCACTTCGAAAATTCGATGTCGATTTCATTCGTCGCATCCCCGCCAATTTTGTGTACTGGCCCGTATGGGAACAGGCCGAGCACCGTGACGGGATCCATGTTCCACGCATTGCCTTCGATCACCCACTGGTAAATTCCGAAACCTAGATTCTCGGCGGTGAACAATTCGGCAGCCGTCCAAGTCCCATCGCGCTTTCGTATGCTCAGGTGCAAGTATCCCTTCGAATCCACCGAAACGTTGCTTGGGCTACCGTGGGCCACGCCAGCCATGCCTCCGTCTGTGACCTTCCAGGTATGTCCCTGCCATGCGATCTGAGTCTGAGCAGCAGAAATGCAGGAGAGTAACAGCACAGCCAGGGTCGTGGCGGCGATCAATTGCGGCAACTTTGCAGGTTCCGGCGGTTTCATAACAGTTATCCTCGCTTGGAAAGACTATCACCGGAAGGTGTAGCGCCGGACGCTGTCGTCCAGAGTTGCGCGAGAGAGCGCGCAATGAATCTGCCGAGCGGCGAGACAATCTCGGCATACCCGGGTGGAATTAAGCTTGAGCGGCAACACCGACGCCAGCTGCCGTCACCGACGCACCGTCCGCCACACCCGTCTTCCGCGACCCTCGCCGCCCACCCATGCGCCACAGATACATCGCCGCATAAGCGCGCCAAGGTCGCCACGGCTCCGACCGCTCCTCGAGATCGCGTGAACTATTAAATGCCAAAGCTCGCAACAGACCGAGATCACTCGAGGGAAACGCGTCAGGCTCCCCCAAGGCGCGCATCGCGATATATTGCGCCGTCCAATTTCCGATGCCAGGAATCTCGCACAAACGGCGCAGGAAATCCTCGGTATCGACCACCCCCTCGAACTTTATCGTTCCGCTGCTCACTGCTCGAGCCAGCCCACGGATGGTTTCAATGCGCGCCCCGGTAAGCCCGATCGATCCCAGTTTCGCGTTCGCCAAGGCTTCGGCTGACGGGAACAGATGCGTCAATCCGGCCGGCCCGGCAAACGGCGTACCGAATGTGCTCGCGATCCGTCCGGCAAGGGACGTCGCCCCTTTCACCGTCACCTGCTGCCCTAGAATCGCCCGCACTGCTAATTCGAATCCGTTCCAGCTACCCGGCACACGCAATCCGGGATTGCCCTGCACAACAGAGTTTAGTGCCGGGTCATGGCGCAACGTCTTCACGATCGACGCCCAATCGGCATTCAAATCGAACATCGCGCGGATACGTTCCACGATTCGGAACAACGCCCGCGGGTCAGGAAAGTCGATGCACACCAGAAGCGCATCCCGCACGGGATCCGGAGAGACCTCGAAGTAGCCTTCGAGTCCGTTCATCGAGATGGTGCGCCGGTAGGTCGAACCTTCCACCTGCTCGACGCCGGGGGTGGCACGCGGCGCGAGGAAGTCGATCATTCCCTGCCAGTGATAGGGCGGACGAAAATGAAGCCGAAAAACATATTGATTGTCAGCCTGAACCGTTCTCTGTCGTGCCAGTCGCCGGATTTGCGTCGGAGTTCGATGGTAGACCTTGTGGATCCCGGCATTGAAACGCCGAACGCTGCCAAATCCTGAGGCGATCGCGACCTGATTCATCGGCAAATTGGATTCGTCAATCAGCTTCTTGGCAAAATGGAGCCGTCGCGTGTGCGCCACCGCTATCGGCGTCGCCCCCAAATGCCTTACAAACAAACGGCGCAAATGCCGCGCACCGACACCCAGTCGTTCCGCGAGCAACTCGACGCCACCATCTTCCAGTCCGCTCTCCCCGATCAGGCGGAGCGCTCTCGACACAGTATTCGAGGTGCCGAGCCACGCCGGCGTGCCCGGACAACTTTCAGGACGGCATCGCAAACATGGCCGGAATCCCGCCTCTGCTGCAGCGGCAGCTGTCGGAAAATACCGCACATTCTTTTCTTTCGCGGTCGGCGCCGGGCAGATCGGGCGACAGTAAACTCCGCTCCCGACGACTCCGATGTAAAACTTCCCGTCAAAGCGTGGATCGCGTGAAAGCCGTGCGCGGGAGCATACCTTCCAGTCCAGACCCATAATTTAAGCTGCAAACATGAGCGGCAGCTTGAGTAGCATAGTCGATCAATAACCGCATTCTAGACGTTTTCGGACCAAGATCATTCGCGCCAAGCAGGTCCGCAAACGTCCATCTTTCAGAGATTAAAGTCCGGGAATGTCCATCTTCGCTCCCCAATCTCCGGTAGTGTCACGGCAACACGCGGTGGAGTGATGGGAAATCGGGTTCGCCATTGCATCGAATGTCCGAAGTGTTACACGCGATATCTGCTGGGCTTCAGCCCGTATCCCAACGGATCGTATCTCGTGCCGATCTCCAGAGGTTCGTGGGAAGCTTGGACCCTCTACTGCTCCTGCCGCTCGCCCCACACTCCCAGTCGCTGGAATTCGAGGGAGTTGAAGCGGTGCGAGGTCACCGCCGAAGCCCACATCCGTGGCTACGGCCGACCGGGAGAAATCATACCGTTGAGAAGAAGTTGAGCCCTGCGCGTAGGATAGCGCGTGAGCGGCGAGCCTTCCTTAGTGTTACCTAGTGTCCTTGTGTGGTGAAAGCTTTTGCGGAGAAGCATAGAAATAGCAGATTTCTATGCTTTTGTGGAACCAAAGCAGTTTATAAGGTGAAACATGAAAGAATGTACGTACAAATACGTCCGTCATAATGTTCCCAAAGGAACACTTTGTAAAGCGAACACCTAGCGCTTCTTGGCCTTTTTCAATCCGGTCTTGCGCGCCGCGGCAGGCTTCCTAGCCCCAAATACTCGCGCGAAAATCTTGTCGACATTCTTAAGCTGGCGCGGAAGATCGAACGCATACTCAATTTGTTTGCGAGGAACCTTGTCGGTGATCGCCTTGTCGGCAAGGACAAGCTGGTGAAAGTCGAGGCCTTCCTTCCATGCGCGCATCGCGTGCGACTGCACTGTGCGGTACGCTTCTTCGCGGCTGACGCCGTGCTCCACAAGGTCAAGCAAGAGTTGTCCGCTGAAAATGAGGCCGTGGGTGCTCTCCAGATTCTCGCGCATGCGATCGGGATATACAAACATCGTCTCGATTACGTTCGACGTCTTGGTCAGCAGGTAGTCAGTCAGCGTTGTGGAATCAGGCAGGATCACGCGCTCTACCGATGAGTGCGAGATGTCGCGTTCATGCCACAGGGCCACGTTCTCCAAACCAGCCTGCGCGTTGCTGCGCACCACGCGCGCGAGGCCGCTGATCTGTTCAAGCGTCACCGGGTTGCGCTTGTGCGGCATCGCCGAAGAGCCCTTTTGCTTTTCGCTGAAGAATTCTTCCGCCTCGCGTACCTCAGTGCGCTGCAGGTGGCGGATTTCAGTCGCGATCTTGTCGAGCGTCGATGCGATCACCGCGAGCGTACCTAAATAATGCGCATGGCGATCACGCTGGATGACCTGCGACGATACTGCCGCAGCTTTCAGTCCAAGGCGAGCACAGATCTTCTCTTCCAGTTCTGGGGTAAGATGTGCAAAGATGCCGACAGCTCCTGAGAATTTACCTACGCGCATATCCTCAGCCGCTGCCATGAAACGCGCGATGTTGCGCTGCGTCTCCGAATACCAGTTGGCGATCTTGAAGCCGAATGTAATGGGCTCAGCATGAATGCCATGCGTGCGCCCAATCATTGGCGTGTCTTTGAATTCCCACGCGCGCCGTTCGAGCACTTCCGAAAGCCGCTGCAAATCCTGTGCGATCACTTCCGACGCCTGTCGGATCAGTAAAGCCTGCGCCGTATCCACGACGTCGTTTGAGGTGAGCCCGTAGTGAAACCAGCGCGCGTGCGGGCCGACGATCTCGGCCACTGCTGTCGTGAAGGCGATGACATCGTGACGAACTTCGCTTTCGATTTCGTGAATACGTTCGACGCGAAAATCAGCGCGCTCGCGGATCGCCTTGGCAGCGTCCTTCGGGACGAGTCCCGCTTCAGCCAGCGTTTCGGTGGCGGCGACTTCTACGGCGAGCCAAGTGCGGAAGCGGTTTTCGTCGCTCCAGATGCGCGCCATCTCGGCGCGAGTGTAGCGGGGAATCACAGGCGTCTCCTATCCCGATGTGGACTAAGGATTTTAAATGGAGAGCATGAGGATCGGCTAGGGCTAGCCGCTTTGCCTGAGTATGCAACAAGAAGCCCCATCTCCCGTCACACAGCTTTCGAGAAAATGGGGCCACTGCGGCTGCCCCCTCTGAGCAGCCGCGACCGCTGCGGTATTTGCTTTTAGTATATCGTAATACGATAGATAATCCATCTCATTATCGCGACACGATATAATGATTAGGATGAAAGCCCTCAGCCAGGCGGATTATCGTGCCTTGGCCGAGTTCCGCTACCAGGTTCGCAGGTTCCTCAATTTTAGTGAGCAGGCAGTGCGCAAGGCCGGGGTTGAAAAGCAGCAGTATCAGCTCATGCTGGCGATCAAGGGAATTCCCGATGGGGTAAGACCCAGGATCAGGGAACTTGCCGAGCGGATGCAGCTTGAGCATCACAGCACGGTGGAACTGATCAACCGCCTGGAAGGCAATGGTTGCGTCCGGAGAGAACGATCGGACGATGATCGCCGCGAGGTGCTGTTGGGGCTGACCGCAAAAGGTGAACGTATTCTGGGCGAACTCGCTTTGCATCATCGCGAGCAACTCCTCTCCACCGGACCGGAGCTGCTAGCGGCATTGCAACTTGTGCAAGTGCAGGAGCGTTCTCGAGAGCAGCTCAGCAAAGCGAGCAAGAAACGCAGATGATGAACCCCCGTACAATCCGACATCGAATTGCATATGCGTTGGTGCTCGTCGCCACTCTCAGCGTACTTGCCGTCTTCTTCTTTCCAACGATCGAAGGCCCTTACTCCGCCGTGAATGGCCCCGTGACGGCGCTCCTTTCCGCCCGCGCGGCAGCCGGGCTTCGAACAGCCATCCTTCACGCTGGGCTCAGCATGTTTCCTGTTTGGTTCAACCTTTCCATAGCGATGTTTTCCCTGGCACTATGCTTGGCGACTGAACTCGTCGCGGAAGCAGTTCGTCCGGCCCAATCTTCGATTCTGCGCTGTTGATTTCCTTCCTTTAGCTCCGGTCTGAAACAGATCCCATCGCGCGGGATAGCTCTGCGCGTCGACCTCACCAACCGAAAAGGCATCTCCCGCTCAACAATCGGGCGGAAGGTGCGTCAGCGGGCCAACAGCGGGCGCGTTCACTTTCACATATTATGAGTGGATTCATCGAACTTGGATTGCAGGGCAACGAGATGGCGATTGAGAAGCGCCTGGATCTTCGCTTGTATTTCCGCCAACAGCCGGTGATGTTCGCCTGGCTCTCGGTCCTGCTGATAATTTTCTTCATCTTTGTCACCGGCTTGTCCCGCACGTACTACGCGCAGCGGCAAGCGCTTGGCAGTCGCTGGTTCAGTCGCGGCGTCGTCGATCTGAAAGCGAAAAACTACGCGTCGGCGGTCATGGAATTCCGCACCGCTTTGCTCTATTCCAGGGACAACTACACCTACCAGATGAATCTGGCCGAGGCGCTTTTGGGATTGGGGCATACCGGCGAGGCTTCGGCGTACTTCCTCAATCTCCTGGATCGCGAGCCCGAAGATGGCCTGGTGAACCTGGAAGTAGCGCGGATTGCCGCGCAGCAGGGCGACACCAAACAGGCGGTACGGCACTATCACGATGCCGTATATGCCGCCTGGTCGAGCGATCAGGAATGGCAACGTCGCGACGCGCGTTTCGAACTCATTCAGCTTCTATTGCGAATCAACGCCAAGGCAGACGCGCAGTCCGAATTAATTGCCCTGGCGGAAAATGTTGGCGACGATCCCGCGCAGCAGCAACGGATCGGCGACTTGTTTCTTCGCGCGCAGGACTATGAACATGCGCTGGCTTCCTATCGCGTGACCTTGAGATCGAACGAACACAACACTGCGGCGCTCTCCGGAGCGGGACAGGCGGCATTTAATCTGCACCGGTACGCGGAGGCGCGGCGATACCTGCGAGCTGCCGTGGCTGAAAATCCGCAAGAGACGCAGAGCGCAGATCTTCTCAAGACTACCGAACTGGTACTGCGCCTGGATCCGTACCGGCGGCCCATTTCGGGTGCGGAGCGAAGCCGCGCTGCGGTCGAAGCATTTGCGATCGCTGGCGACCGCCTAAAGACATGCATGATTCCGACCGGACCGGTACCGGGAGGAGCGCCCGCTTCCATCAATCTGAGCGAACAGTGGGCGGCCTTGAAGCCGAAAATCACTGAAGAGAATTTGAAGAGAGATCCGGAGCTGATCGATTCCGCCGCGGACATGGAATTTCGCATCGAGCGGCAGGCCAGTATTTTTTGCGGTACGCCGTCAGGCCCGGACCTGGCGTTGCTGTTGATCGCGAAATTGCACGAGGGATCATAGAGTGGAATTCCCGTCAGTGGATACACCGAAGATGAATTCGGACGTCATGGCAGACGACATACTGCTGCCGCCTGTAACGGCGCGGCCTAGTCCTGCAACAAGAGCGTTGTGGCAAGCCATCTTCCGCGAGGACCGTTTCTTTCTCGTGTTGTCGGTATTTATCGGAATCTTTTCGGGGCTGGCTGTCGTGTGTTTCCGCTTTGCGATCGACTGGTCACGCCTGTATCTGCTGGGAACCGGCGCTGTATTGTCGACCTCTCGACTGCTTCTGGCGCCGACCTTAGCAGGATTGGTCATTGCGTTCTTGGTAATTCACTTCTTTCCCACCACGCGTGGCAGCGGCGTCAATCAGACCAAAGCGGCACTCTACATCTACAACGGTCACATCCCATTCCGCACGGCGATCGGAAAATTCATCACGGCCGCGCTCGCGATCGGATCAGGACATTCCCTCGGTCCGGAGGATCCATCGCTCCAGATCGGCGCCTGCCTGGCGTCGGTCATGGGACGGAAAATGCGCTTGTCCCGCGACCGCATGCGCCTGATTGCGCCCGTAGGCGCGGCAGCCGGACTGGCGGCTGCGTTTAACGCCCCGATCTCCGCTGTCCTTTTTGTGATCGAAGAGGTGATCGGACGCTGGACCGCGGGCATTCTAGGTTCGGTGGTGTTGTCCGCAGTGTCGAGTGTCGTCGTGATGCGCTGGTTCTTGGGATCGGAATCGTTGTTCCGCATTCCCGCAGTGCAGTTGAAGCGGCCGTCAGAATTGGTGGCGTATGCCATCCTCGGCGTAGTTGGTGGACTGGCATCCGTCGCATTCTCAAGCGGCATTGCGACCTTGCGCCCCTGGGCGAAATCGCTGCCGCGCTGGACCTACTACCTCCAGCCCGCGGTGGCAGGTCTGTTGATCGGAATCATCGCTCTGCTCGGCGCGCCGCAGGTGATGGGAGCGGGTTATGAATATATCGATCAGGCGATGCACGGGCAATTCACCTGGGAATTCCTCGCGATTCTGGCGGGACTGAAGATCGTCGCGACCCTTCTATCGTTCACCAGCGGAACTCCAGGGGGAATGTTCGCGCCAACGCTGTTTATCGGGGCGATGCTCGGCGCTGCCGTGGCCGGCGCCCAGCATGCATTGCTGCCGCAGTTAACCGGGTCTCCGGGAACCTACGCGCTCGTCGGCATGGGAGTGCTGTTTGCCGGATTCCTGCGAGTGCCAATGACGTCGGTGTTTATGGTGCTCGAGGTCAGCGGAAACTATTCGATCATTGTGCCGGTGATCATCGCTAACACTTGCGCCTATGTGATCGCCCGAGGACTGCAGCCCACCGCGATCTTTGACTTGCTCACTCGGCAGGACGGCCTGGAATTGCCGTCAATGGAAGAGCAACGGGAAGAAGACATCCTGCAGGTGGAAGACGCAATGCAGCGAGTGAAGGGGCCGATCCTCGAATCCGAACAGACGCTGGACCAGGCGATGCAGAAGGTAGACGGCGATGAAAGCGAGCATTTGCTGGTGCGCGTAAGTCCAAACGGATGGAACGTGGTCAGCAAGGAACAACTCATGAAGATGGTCGCGGAAGGGAAGGGCGCATCGCCTTTAGGATTGCTGCTGCCGATTTTGCAGGTGCCGTACCTGCATCCGGATCATCCGCTGGAGACGGCGTTGCGGTATGTAGATCGGTGGCCGCTGCTGCCGGTGGTGAGCCGCGCGGATTTCCGGCAGTTGGAGGGAGTGATTTCGGAGCGCGATGTTCTGGCGAGATATCGGGAGTTTGGGGAGGGGTAGCGGAGGCTAAGCCCCTTTCGTTTTTCGCTCGATGCGGCGCTGAAGCGCCGCTCTTCCACGGTGGTGTCACTCGCCTTGTGTCCAGTTAGGTTGCGCGGCGGCCAGCCGCGGATTTGTTCCGGTGCATGGAACGAAAAAGGGGATTCCAGAACGGAACACGGGGCCTGAAGGCGTTTTTGCCTTGTGATCTTGAACGCGGCCTTGGAAGGGCCGCTCTTCCACGGTGCTGTTAGCGGCACTGCTCTTTTGCGCGAAGTCACCGCGCAACCTTCGATGCCTGAGCGAGTGATTCTGAGCGGGAGGTCGCCGCTCCGCAACTTGTGCGTTGCATCCGACGTTTGTGACCGTCGTGGAAGAGCGGCCCTTATAGGGCCGCGACCTGTCGGTCAAGACAACTGGGCTTTAGACCCTGTGGCGTTTCGTCGAGCGGAATTACATTGGCTGCCGACGAGTAAAGATAGGCTTCCGGAGTTTTGGCCAAATTTGCTCGTACAGGATTCATCCGTATGTATTCGCGATGGTGTTGATAGTCCTGCCAATCGCGGATGCGGTGATTGGTGAAGCTTGACTGCCACACGGGTGGGCGAGATTTCAGGCGGTACGAGAATCCTCCTTTGATCAATTGCATGGCGCGTTCCAGCGAGATTTGCGGTGCGGGAGTCAACAGTGCATGGATGTGATCAGGCATCACGACGAATTCGTGGAGGAGGAATTTTCGATTGTCGCGATAGTGCGCGAGAGTTTCGATCAGGAGAGTGGCGGTTGCGTGTTTTCTGAAGATGGGAAGGCGTTGAGCGGAAACGGTGGTAATGAAGAATGTGCGGTCCATTTTGCGATGGTCGTTGGGATCGCGACGGATTGTCGGTGCGGGGTGTCACGTTTTCGTAGGGATTTCCAGAACGGTACACGGGGCCTAAAGGCCTTCGCGCGACGCGCATCTGACGCGGCCCTTGAAGGGCCGCTCTTCCACGGGAGCGTCGGCGCAAGGCTTCCGCAACGAATTCTCAACTTCGTGTTGCCCAGGCGCGTGTAGGGCCAGCCGAATGGAATGAGGACTAAAAGTGGAAGAGCGGCGCTTCAGCGCGAAGGCTGGCGAGAAATGAATGGGTTGGATCGTGGAACCCATTCCACAAAGAGCAGGGGCGGGACGAATGCGTCCGCCCCTGCACCTCTTCTTATGAACAGCCGCTGGTGCTGCCGCAGCTGCTGCAGCGGTAGCAACTGCCGTTTCTGGTCATGATGCTGCCGCAGAAGCTGCAGCTTGGGGCGTCGCCTAGATCAATGAGGCTGGCCAGGGCGTCGGCGGCGTGGATCGATCCCGCTCCCGGCTCTCTCGTTCCAGTCTCCGGACGTCGTACCGACGGCGTTGCTTCGTCGGTGCCGGCGCTCTCTAGCTGGGGTATAACTCCCGACGGACGCAACCGCAGGTTGTCGAACAGCATTTGCTGCTGTCCGGTCAGGAAGCGCAACTGGAGCCAGCGGAAGATGTAGTCCATGATGCTCTTCGCGTAACCGATGTCCGGATTGCCGGACCATCCGTTCGGCTCGAAGCGGGTGTGAGCGAACTTTTCGCAGAACAACTTCAAAGGCACGCCGTGTTGTAGCGCGATCGAAACTGCGAGCGCGAAGCTGTCCATCAGGCCGCTGACCGTCGATCCTTCTTTGGCCATGGTGATGAAAAGTTCTCCGGGATCGCCGTTGGGATAAAGACCGACGGTGATGTAGCCTTCGTGATCTCCCACCTTGAACTTGTGCGTGATCGAGGCTCGCTCTTCCTGCAGCTTGTGACGGACGGCCCGCGGAGGAGCATTGAAATCTTCTTCCTCCACCACCGCAGTGACGGTGACGGAAGATTTCTCGGAACTCGCCGTCTTGGTTCCAGCGGCGCTCAAGGGTTGCGACTGCTTGCATCCGTCGCGATAAATCGCAACGGCCTTGATGCCGAGCTTCCAAGCCTGGAGGTAAGTCTCCATGATGTCTTCGATGGAGGCGTTGTTCGGCAGATTGACCGTCTTCGAGATCGCTCCGGAGATGAACGGCTGAGCCGCCGCCATCATGCGGAGATGTCCGAGATAGTGAATGGAGCGCGTGCCCTTGGCCGGCTTGAACGAGCAATCGAAAACGGAGAGGTGATCGTCTTTGATAAGCGGCGCGCCTTCAATGGTGCCAGTTGCGTCGATGTAGCTGACGATGGCGTCGGTTTGCTCATGCGTGTATCCGAGCTTGAAGAGCGCAGTGGGCACGGTGTTGTTGACAATTTTGATCATGCCACCACCGACCAGCTTCTTGTATTTCACCAGAGCCAGATCAGGCTCGATGCCAGTAGTATCGCAGTCCATCATGAAGCCGATGGTGCCGGTGGGGGCAAGCACGGTGACTTGGCTGTTGCGGTATCCGAACTTTTCGCCGTGCTGCAGAGCTTCGTCCCAGCACTGCTTGCTGGCTTCGAAGATGGGAGCGGGAACGTTGGCCTTGTTGATGCCGTTGACCGACGCGCGGTGCATGCGGATTACGTCGAGGAACGGCTCGCGGTTGATGTACCAGCCGGGGCAGGCGCCGCCGGGCATCACATTCGATCCCAGATTCGTCTCGGCAAGATTTTTCTTCGTCGGCTCCGTAGCAGGAGTAAGAGGCTCGCACAGTTCTGCGATCCTGGAACTCTGCAAGTACGCTTCGCCGCACATGATGGCGGTGACGCACGCGGCGTAGTCGCGTCCAGCGTCGGAGTCATAGGGAAGGCCCGCCGCCATCAGCAACGCGCCAAGATTCGCGTAGCCGAGTCCCAGCGGGCGATAGTCATGCGAGTTCTTCATGATCGCTTCGGTGGGATATCCCGCGTTGTCGACCAAGATTTCCTGTGCGGTAATAAGGACGTCCACGGCGTGTCGATAGGCTTCCACGTCGAACGTGCCGTTGGGCGCGAACTTCAGAAGATTAAGACTCGCCAGGTTGCAGGCGGAATCGTCGAGGAACATGTATTCGCTGCAAGGATTCGAGGCGTTGATGCGTGCGGTGTTCTTCGAAGTGTGCCAGCGGTTGACTGTGGTGTCGTACTGCATGCCGGGATCGCCACAGTGCCACGTGGCTTCAGAAATTTTGTGTAGCAAATCTTTCGCCTTGTACGTCTTGACGACAGTGTTGTCCGTCACGCTGCGTGTGGAGAAATCGGTATCGCGAACTACTGCGTACATGAAGTCGTCGGTGACGCGCACGGAGTTGTTGGCGTTCTGAAAAAAGATGGAAGAGTAGGCGTCGGAGTCGGGATGGGATCCGTCGTATCCCATGTTGACCAGAGCGTGCGCCTTGGCTTCTTCCTTCTGCTTGCACTCGACGAACTCGATGATGTCGGGATGCTCGACGTTCAGGATCACCATCTTGGCCGCGCGGCGCGTCTTTCCGCCGGATTTGATGACCCCGGCGAAGGCGTCGAAGCCTTTCATAAAGCTGAGCGGCCCGCTGGCAGTTCCACCGCCAGAGAGCGTTTCGGTCGATCCACGCAGGGTAGAAAGATTCGTGCCGGTGCCGCTGCCCCACTTAAAGAGCATGCCTTCGGTTTTGGCCAGGGTAAGGATGGAGTCGAGTGAATCCTTCACCGAGTTGATGAAGCAGGCGGAGCACTGCGGCTTGGAGTATCCGGTGACGCCGAATTCGACTTGCTGCGTTTTGGCATTCCAGTGCCAGTTCTGGCCATCGGAGTTGGGCTCGATGCGGTCGCATCCCACGTTGAACCAGACGGGCGAATTGAAGGCCGCATACTGGCGAACTAGGATGTGTACGAGTTCGTCGTGAAAGGTCGCGCCATCTTCCTGGGTGCGGAAGTATCCCTGCGACATTCCCCAATCACGGATGGTCTCGGCGACACGTCCAACCAGATCGCGGACTCCTTTTTCGCGCTGAGGGGTCCCAAGTTTTCCGTGCAGGTACTTGCTGGCCACGATATTAGTGGCGGTCATCGACCAGTCCTTAGGGACTTCGACGTCTTTCTGTTCGAAAATGATGTTGCCCTGGGCGTCGGTGATGGCGGCAGTGCGGACTTCCCATTCGACTTCGTCGTATGGAGACACACCGGGCTTGGTAAAGAGGCGACGGAAGGAGAGGCCGGGGGACTTCTTCTTCTGAACCGCGGAGTTTACGGGGATCGACGGGGCGGCGGTTTCGTTGATGGATTTAACTTCTGGCATTGATCTCTCCTATTAGATTCTACGGGTAGTGCGTCCGATTCGCCGCGCTGGGAGCGGGAAACGGGGTAGATCGGACAGCATTTTGTTTGAAAAGAACACGACAACAGGACGCGCATTATTACGCTGCGTCGAACTTCTCCATTTCCCCTAGAAACCGGAGGGAAACGGATACGGATGATGGATATTGGTGGCAGCCCCGGAATCGAGCGGTGGGGACGCCGAAGACGAATTTTGCCGCGCGCCTCGTTCAACGCCCTCCGACGCAGAACCGGCCGCGGAATGCGTCCGTGGCGCCTGGAGAAGGCCGTCGTCAAACAGCACGGCCTGGCGATCGTCAACCTGCGGGATGAATTCGGTCGCCGGAGTCAGTTCGAGCGAAGTCGCGAAGTGGGATCCGATCCCGGTAGTTTTTTCCGCCGAGGAAATGATCCACTGGTTTAGAGCGCTGGTGATGCTATTGCGCTGGGATAGCTCTTCAATCACCACGAAGCGCACGAAGTACCGGCCGGATTCGAGCCGGCTGCGCATAGGATTTTGATGGGAAAGCATACGGTCGAGGACGAAAGCCATATCCTCAGCTTCATAAAATTGCGTGACCGCCAGCATGCGGCGTGACGCAGGTTCGGCCAGGTTTGCGGTCTGCGACGTTGGAGTGTCCAAATCCATGATCTCTTCCGCGATGGCAAAAACACCGGGCTTGCTGGGAACGAAGAGCAAGCTGTGATGGGAATCGCAACGGAACCACCGCGACCATTGCAGGCGGCGATAGTCCAAAGGGCGATCAAAACCATGGCGTGCCAGCGATTCTGAGACGAGGCGAGTTAAACCTTCCATTGTGGGCTCCTGGACCTGCCTGGCTCGTTACAGCGAAAAGAGTGCGGTAAACGTTTGGACGATTCGTCAAAACAAGCCGCAAGAAAGCGTTTCGCGTGAGACAACAACTCTCCTCAGGTTGTGAACGAGCAAGGTTACTGATTGCTGCTGGCTGACTTGTGCTGCCGTCGTACCCCGGGGGAGGGACGGGGAACGGCCACCGCACTTACTCTGCTTCCGGCCTCTGGATTTCGGTTTCCTGAAGGCCTGAAGGCTAGACTTGTTGGGTTGAGGTTCGGGGCGCCGGGCTTACGGATCAGAAGCCCGGGCGCCTGAGCCTTTCCTGCCTACGGCAGCGCTGAGTCACCTCTGGCTCGAGCCCAACCGCAGGTACAGCCATTCACTCTCAAAATCCCGGCCCATTCCCGTGGACTGGAATTTTCGTGCTTGGGATTGCAAAGTTACTCCCGCCAGTTGTGCCTGTCAAGAGATAAACACAATAGGTTGTATCCCTAGCAATGACGGGCTTGATGCGCGTTTCGGGATCTTTTTTCCACATTGCAGAGTTCCAGGCTGCCGCTCTTTCATTCACATCAAGCCGACTTGCGACGGTGAGCCGAGACTTCGCACTGGCTGCGGCGACTTTCGCCCCGGCCGACCTTCCTCGTCATTTGCCTGGAATCGGTTCGCAACCGGCGGGAAAATTTTTGTCGATACTATTTTTTCCGCGCGAAGCGCTTCATAACGAACCTGTTTGGAATTTTTTGCGCGGGCGCGGACCGGAGTCATCCCAAGTTCGTTGGCCCGCGGGTTGGTTGCCGCTTCTACTGCAGCGGACATCGGGACGTAAACATCTTCGAATATCCGGCGAGGAGCGATGCTGATGACACCATCCGAGGACTCGACCAGATAGTCGCCCTTGCGTCCGCAGTGCTGCCGTCCAAGAGGATCAGTGAAGGTGAGGCTGTAGTTGAGTTTTTTTGCTTTGACTAGAAATCGAGTGCGATAAGTCTTCCATTCCATTGATTTCATGCTTCTGGACCCGGTGGACGATTTGGCTGTGTGACGTGAACTGGCTGCCGCTTCCTGTTGCCTTTGTGGGACCCGAAAAGGAAACTGCAAATTTATGTGAGGGCGAAGGAAAATGTACGAGCGAATGGCTCGCGGGTCAATTCAGTATTTTTGGTGCAATTGAGGATTGCGTGCGTGGCGAAATCTATTCTCGATGCGATTTCAGAAATGCGCGAGAAGCGGTACTCCGCGCCGCTTTGCGGCGATGTTTTTCCATGCTGCCAGCGAGGGAAAAGAAATCTGCTACAGTGGGCAGCCGGATTGTCCACAGGGCGTGCACAGGAAATGCAGAAACCAGTATTCAGTACCCGGCGCCCGGCACTCAGTTGCGGAGGAGTTATGCAGAAGATTTGCATCTTCGTTTTTATTGCTGTGCTTTTCGGGATGTTTGCGATGCGGCAGGCCGCAAGCCAGCAAGCGGAAAGCCTGTCGTCGCTTTACGTGACGTGCGGCTCTCTGCTCGATGGGAAATCGGACAGTCTGCAGAAAAACATGACGATTGTCACCGGATTGGATGGCAAGATCCAGAAAGTTCTTCCGTCGTCAGAGGTAAAACGATCGGCAACTGAGAAAAATGCGACGGAAATCGACCTGTCGCGGCAGACTTGTCTGCCCGGACTGATCGACACGCATACGCACGTTTTGTTGCAGGGGGACATCACTGCTTCCGACTACGACGAGCAACTGTTGAAGCAGTCGAGCGAGTATCGCGCAATCGTGGCCACGGTGAATGCGCGACGGGCGCTCGAATATGGATTTACTTCGATACGCGATCTCGAAACCGAGGGCGCAGGCTACGCCGATGCCGACGTCAAGAAGGCAATCAACAACGGAGTAATTCCGGGACCAAGGATGCAGGTGGCAACGCGAGCGATGGACGTGACGGGTTCATATCCGTTGCAGGGCTACGCTCCGGATGTTCCGGTTCCGCATGGCGTTCAGGTCGTGGATGGAGTGGAGAGTGGCCGGCAAGCCGTCCGGGAACAAATCAGTCACGGTGCGGACTGGATCAAGGTGTACAGCGACCGCGACTATCGCGTGCGCGAGGATGGCGTGCTCGACGACATTCCTACGTTCACGCTGGAGGAGTTGAGAGCAATCGTGGATGAAGCGCATCGCGAGCGCCACAAGGTTGCGTCGCACGCGATGGCGCTGAACGGAGTTCACAATTCCGTGGAAGCAGGCGTCGATTCGATCGAACATGGGAATTACATTGCGGAAGAAGATTTGAAGACGATGGCATCGCGCGGAATCTTTTATGTTCCGACGATCTTTGTGGGAGAGTACGTTGCGCAGGGGCGTGCGGCCGCGGGCGCTCCAGTGTGGGTAAAGATGATCCAGATTCACGAGGATACTTTTAAGCGCGCGATGAAGGCGGGTGTGAAGATTGCTTTTGGAACCGATGCCGGAGGCTTCGATTGGAAGATCAATCCTGCAAAAGAATTTTCGTCCATGGTGAAGTTCGGAATGACGCCGTCACAGGCGATTCGTTCAGCGACTGCGACAGCGGCAGAGTTGCTGGGAATGAAGGATTCGCTGGGAACGATCGAGGCGGGCAAACTGGCCGACATCGTGGCGGTGCCGGGCGATCCGTTGAGCGATGTGTCGCTGATGGAGAAGGTGGATTTCGTGATGAAGGGTGGGGCGGTGGTGCGGAAGCCTTAGAGTAGGGATCTGTTCCAAAAGCTACGTCTGATTTCAGCAATGAGCCCTTGGGGCAATGAGTGAAGTCGGCTGATTTCGTCAATTACGAAGGCCGTGCAAATTTCTTCACCTTGACAACTCGCTAAGTTAGTTACATATTTCCACCTTCTGTGAGAATCCGGTCGAGGCCGCATTGTCGCGCTCGGTGGCACAGAAGCATCTCCCCCGTTGGGCCAAGAACGCATTTCAATTTTTTCGAGGGAGAATCTCTATGTCCACGCATCCGACCATTCCTGCTGCGAAAGTATTCTCAAACTCTCTCCGGGGCCAACGGATACTTTCGGTGTTCGGGTTTGCCCTCGCGGTTACACTCGCTGCGTTTTCGCCGTCGGCGGAAGCGCAAATTTACTCAGTTGTTTACACGTTTCCAACCGCTCAAGATGGAAATAGACCTCAGGGCGTAATCGAGGACCAGGCTGGTAATCTCTATGGCGCGACTTACTACGGCGGCGCAAATGGGGTCGGTGCGATATTCAAGCTAGACGCGGCGGGAAACGAAACAGTCCTGCATAGCTTCAAGGGTCCCGATGGAAATGCTCCTCTCGGAGTGGTTCGCGATGCGGCGGGCAACATCTACGGCGCAACTGCTTTTGGTGGGGTTGGCTGCTCCGGCGACTTCGGCTGCGGAACGGTGTTTAAGCTGGATACGAACGGCAAGGAAACTGTACTCCACCGTTTTGGCCGTCACGGCGATGGGAGATTTCCTGGCTCTGGTTTGGTAAGGGACGCGGCCGGCAATCTTTACGGTACCACTTACAATGGCGGCATTCTTACCTGCGACAGCAGCGGGCGGGGCTGCGGCACCATATTCAAGATCGATGCGAGCGGCAACGAGACCGTTCTGCACAGGTTCACGGGAAAGTCCGACGGTTCAGGTCCGAACGGTTTGACCCTGGATGAAGCGGGCGACCTGTATGGCACCACGCCGGCGGGTACCGTGTTCAAAGTCGATGCCTCCGGCAGGTTCTCGGTGTTGTATAGGTTCACGGGAGGAGCGGACGGCGAATCGCCTTACGCGGGTGTGATCCGGACGCAGAGGGCAACCTTTATGGCACCACACTTTTTGGGGCGATTTCGGATTCGGAACGGTCTATAAGCTGGATAGTTCGGGAAAAGAGAAGGTACTATACAGCTTCACCGGAGGAGCGGACGGCAGCCTTCCTTATGCGGGCGTGGTCAGAGATAAGGAGGGTAATCTCTATGGCACAGCGGCTTTTGGCGGCGAGGCTAATTGCGTGGGAAGCGATAACGGTTGCGGCGTCGCATTTAAACTCGACGCAGCCGGTCATCAGACCATACTCCACACGTTCACGAGCCTGAAAGACGGGGCTTGGCCTTACTGGGGAGTTACGCTGGATAAAAAAGGAGATCTTTTTGGAGCGACGGCAACGGGTGGAGACTGTTGCGGTACGATCTTCAAGATTGTCCCCTGAGCTTGCAGCCACTAAATTGGCGGTGCCTTCACAGAAATCGCCTTGCACTCATCACGGAGGGGCGCTACGAATGCTGTAGGCTAATCGCAGTGCCTCGATCCACTCCCGACACAAAAGCGCTTCCTCCCTAAACGTCGATGCTTCTAGTTCGGCTGCTTGGCTCTTCGCAGTCTGCTGCTTTCTTCTTGAGCTCGGCGATTGTTGCCGGGATGTCTTCAAAGTTAGACGACGGTCCAACCAAGTCATTCAAGTTGGCGGCTGGATTTTCGCCAGCATTTGCTCCCGGCCGCTAGATTCTACAGACTCGCCGCCGGTGGCTGACAACATATCGCTCGTTGCGAGATGCATACGATGTCTGAGTGAGTTGGGAAGAAAATCCGATGCTCGGTCGCGGATTCGCAAAGATGCGAATGCATTTCGCTTGTGATTGTCGCTTCCCCCGGACGAATGCGTCTGCGGCTACACGATTTCTTCCGGGTTCAATCGAACACCTGCCTTGAGTACGGTGATTGAACCGGCGATTACAGAGATTACCTGAGCGGCATTTTTGCGGCGCGGACGCAGAATGAAGGAAGACGTAGCCAAATCCCCCTCGAGAGGTATTCAATGACTTCTGATCCGGTATGTGGAATGAGAGTCGACGAGAACAATGCTCCTGCTCAATCGGAAGCAGGTGGGAAGACGTACAGCTTCTGCTCCCAGCAATGCAAAGACAAGTTCGATCGGAGTCCGGAACAATATATAGAAAACGCTGCATAGAAAAATCCCCACTCTCTAACCTTAGAAAGTGGGGATTCTTGTCTTCGGACGCTTCGTGCAATCCTGCGGTTAACGGCTCGCCATCGCGGGCTCTTGCGATGCGGACTTCCCAGCCTTGAAGGCGGCGAAGCGCTTGTTAATCTCGTCCCAGTTCACAACGTTCCACCACGCGGTGAGATATTCCGGACGACGATTGTTGTATTTCAAGTAGTACGCGTGCTCCCAGACGTCGTTGCCGAAAATTGGATAGAGGCCTTGAGAGATAGGGCTGTCTTGATTCGGCGTGGAGATAATCTGGATGTCACCACCCGACTTGCCCGCCAGCCAAACCCATCCGCTTCCGAATTGTTTGGTTCCGGCATCATTAAACTTGGTCTGAAAATCCTTGAAGCTGCCAAAACTCTTTTGAATGGCTTCGGCAATGGGACCCGTGGGATCGCCTCCACCTTGCGGCTTCATGATCTTCCAGAACATGGTGTGATTGACGTGTCCGCCGCCGTTGTTGCGAACGGCGCCGCGAATATCTTCTGGAATGGCGTTAAGGTCGCGGATCAAATCTTCCGCGGACTTTGCAGCTAATTCAGGATGCTTTTCGATGGCGGCATTCAAATTCTTCACATAGGCGCCGTGGTGCATGTCGTGATGCAGAGTCATTGTCTGCTTATCGATGGTCGACTCGAGTGCGTCATAGGCATACGGTAAAGGGGGTAGTTCGTGAGCCATGATTAGTCTGTCCTCCAGGCTGTTGAGATGACGGGAACGTCTGTTTCGATGCAAGGGATCGCAGCGATTATAGCGCGGTCCGAGCACGGCGGGTGCCGAGTGTCGGGCGATGAGGAAACCTATTTCTTCCCCAGCAGGCGAATTCTGGAAGTGAAGGCGCGGCCCTGGCATGCACTAAAAGTCGGCGCCGGGTGGCTGCTGGGGTCGATGACGTTGTTCACGACAAAGGGATCGCAACGGCCCGTGATGTTATCGAAGCCACCCCGCAGCGCCAGATAGTACCCCAGAAGGTGGAAACGCTTTTCGAGTTGGATGTTCAAAGCGAAGTAGTCGGGAAAGCGCTCTGCTCCGGGAGAGCTGATCAGCTGTTGCTGATCGTTCAGCAGGCTAAAGGGAAAGCCGGTGCGCGCTTCAACCGTGTATGCGAGTTCCAACTGGTGAATGATCGGAAGTTTGAACAGCGGCAAATATCCCCACGAAAGAAAGCGGTTCGTTGTATCCCAGGGATACGGGCCCGGCTGTTGCGAGCTGAGCACCGGATTGTCGACGTTGAAATCGAGAGCCTGATTCGACCGCGCGCTGGAACGCGTGTAGGCCGCCATCAGCATGTAGCTTTCGTGGAAGTTTCTTCGGACGCTGACCTGGAATGCTTCGTAGCGGTCATCGCGCGTGTTCTCGAGAAAGAAGTCGCCGCTGGTCGTGTCATTCCGCGTGTCGTAAACAAAACCGCGCGCGCCCCTGCGCTGGAAGTATTCGGCCTTCAGATAAATCGCAGCCGGCAATTTCCTTTCCAGGGCAAGGCTCCAGTTGATGAAGCGTGGCGCCTTGAGAGCGCCTGTATTTGCAGTGAACGTTGTTGTGACCGGTCCGGTGGTGGCGACGCAAGTTGGTACGCAGTTCGCATTGACAGAGTAGAACGCATCCTCGCGCGTTCCGGCGAACGGGCGGGCGATCAAAAATATTGGCGTCGATTGATAGATCAGGCCGATGCCTGCGGAAATCTTGGTGTTGCCCGAGTTGTCCGGAACGTAAGTGGCGGCAAGGCGGGGAGCAAGTTGCGGCTCACGTACGATTCCGTCCCAGTCAAAGCGTATCCCAGGCTCAATCAGAATGTGATTGTTCACGCTCCAGCGGTCTTGCGCATAGGCGCTGATCTCGGCGTTGTACTGGTTGTGCAGGGGAGCGGGAGAGAAGGTTGAATATCGGGTGCAGGGGAAATTTGCATCCTGCATCGCCGTCAGACAAAGGTCGGGAGAAGTCAGCGTGTTGCTATCGGTCAGAAATGAAATGGGACGCCGTGAGTACTGAGCATCGTAGGAAATGCTGTCGAGATCGACGCCGACTTTGAAATCGTGGCGGCCGTGCCACTGATGCGAGGGCAGAAATAGGTTGGAAACCGCTTGCCAGCGGCGCGCGTGAGTCAGTTGGTTGAGAAAATAATTCCCGCCGGCAGTAGTGATGTTGACGAAATAGGGAAGCGATCCATACGGGGTGAGGTGGACGTTGTACTCGTTGAACGAGAATCCCGTTTCGAGAAGTTGGCCGCCGGGAAAGTAGTGCTGATCCTTGATGGTGCCAATGTACGCGGCTTCGATATCTTTCGGATTGGCGAGTTGCGGGCTTTGCGGCGACAGGAATGCGTATTGGTCATCCAGATAGTTAAGTAAGAAACTAGTCGTAAGGATGTTTCGGTTGGTGAGATTGCTCTGCACTTTGAACAAGTTCCCAATGCGGAGGGAGTGGTCGT
Source organism: uncultured Acidobacteriota bacterium (assembly GCA_963712365.1). Lineage (GTDB taxonomy): Bacteria > Acidobacteriota > Terriglobia > Terriglobales > Acidobacteriaceae > Sulfotelmatobacter. The sequence goes on along the minus strand of CAVQHO010000010.1, from coordinate 192,392 downwards.
TGTCGGCTCCAACCGGCAAGGCGGTGAAGATCGTGTTGTCGTATTCCCCGTCGAACGCGTTGTAGAACCAAATCTTGCCCTTGTCGATAGGACCGGAAAAGGTGAAGCGGGGAAGGAACTGGTCAAATCGCAATCCATGCTTGTTTTGCACCGATGGGATGAAATTGGTGGCGAAAAAACGGAAGTGATCGTCGCCAATCCCGGTGTTGAGTGCGAGCAATCCTCCTGGCCCCTTGCCGGCCTCGGCAGGCAGACGCGAAGGTTCGACCTGAATGGATCGAAAGGCGTCAGTGCTGACGCGAACCAGCAATTGTCCATTGGCCGGTTGAGTGACGTTGAAACCATCTAGAAGCGTGACGATCTGGTAAGTCTGCGCGCCCGCGATGTGCGGTTGTCCACTCTGGTCCTGAACAACTCCCGGAATGAACGGAAGTGCTCCGCGGTAGTCGCTGGTCGCCGGATAGACGATGTTGAGAACGTCCAAGCCGCTGATCGTCTCCTGCGAGGAAACTTGGGCGGGATCGATGGCGGGCGGTGACTCATGAACGTCGACGGTTTCGCGGACTTCCTGCTGATGAAGCAAGGTCACTTCGATTGCGGCGCCAGCATCGATTTGCATGCCCGGCCGGTTGACCGCGTAAAACCCTTCCTTCTCAATGCGGAGGTCGTAGGGTCCGGGGTTAAGGTTGGGAAAGAGGCAGTGTCCGATGAAATCAGTTTCACAATGTGCTGCCAGTCCCGTCGACGACCGGAGGGAGATTCGTGCCGACGGGACAGCGACTCCGTTTTCGTCAATCACCGCGATGACGGGCGCGGGAACGGACTGAGCAGCAGCGGTACACATTACCGCGAGAATAAAGAAGAAAGAGCGCATGCCCGTTTCCGGATTATGTCACGGCCCATGCGCGATAGTTTTTTTGCTCCGTAAGAGGCCTCGTTGCAGTCGAAGGTTCTACGGGAAGTTCATCGCCGTTGCAGCCGATTTAACCTATTCCGTTATGGGCAAACTGGGGTTACAATACCAATCGGTCATTGTCTAATGTATTCCCTTTCTTCTCGCGAAGCCCTCACCCTCACCGCGCTATTTGCCGGAATCGCCAGTCAAATCCGCGCTGGCAACCCCTACTCAACCGAAGCTGGATTGTACGAGACGGCTAGCCGTGTGGCCTTCTTGAGGGCGCACGCGCTCTCTGGTGGAGAGCGGACCTCTCCAGTCTTGGGCGAGTCGTTCCGCGGCGCTGCCAGCGCCCATAGCATCATCTAGCGTCTGGGCGACCCCTTATCGCAACAGTTGCGGGCTGGCTGTAATTAGAGTTACGACCGACATCACTGCTTAAGTTGAGAGTCGTATCTGCAAGGCTCGGACCGTTGTGCAATCATGGATTTCATGTTGCGAGCGATCGCTATTTTCAAATTCGCCAAAGCAGCCCTGCTCATAGCCTTGTCCTTGGGTGCGTTTCAGTTGATGAATAAGGATATCGGAGCCGAAGCCGAGCATTGGGTTCGCGCTATAGGACTTGATCCAGGGAATCGCTACGTCGATAGGGCCTTGACGAAAGCATCTCTACTGAACACGACACAGATCAAGCATCTAGGCATGGGTGGATTGTTCTACGCTGCGCTCTTCCTCACCGAAGGCACGGGGCTCTGGTTGCGCAAGCGATGGGGGGAGTGGATGACGGTGATCCTCACCAGTACGTTGGTACCGGTAGAGATTTATGAGATCTGGCGGCACCCGACCGCGGTCAAAGTGCTGGTCTTGTTGATCAATATCGGGATCGTGATCTATTTGATCCGGCAAATCAAACTGGAATCCCGTTCTCGCTAGCGGCTCACCGAGGCCGCATCAATTGCGACTTCGTCCCGAATATGTCGCAGTACCCTCAGATGAATGCGATGGATAATCGCATCCGACCAAACACGCCAATATGTAGCTGGCCATAGACCATGTTTGTACCAGGTAGTTCCCTCGAGACGAGTTCCTCCGCTCGGCAGGCGCGTTAGAAGGAATTGGCCACCTTCGGAAACCAGAAATCCGTGCAGATGCAAAGGTTCGATGTGTGAGTAGGGCGTCCATTCCTCCATCGGAGCCGGATTGGAGCTCACAGAGAATTTCAGTCGCCGTGGCGCATCCCAAATCTCAATCGGTTCGACAAACGAGCCGGTTGAGAAAACGCAAAGCCGCTCAGCGCCAGCTCCTGTCCCGCGCATCTCCGCCCGAATGGGATAAGCAATGCCTGCGCGAAACATCCATTCGGTCGGGGGAGGGATTTCGGTGAACGCTACGACCTGCTTCCAAACATGTTCCGGCGGAGCCTCGATTTCGATCGAGGTGCGCACCATGTATATGGAGGCCGGAAGAGCGGCAACGTGTTCAACCCACTCCACGCCTGGAGCAAATACAAGCAGCAGAGAAAGAAAGATTGGAGCGTCCCTTTGGATCCAGCGCCGCTTCTGTATGACATAGGCCGAGATCCCTCCGAATGCGGCGAGCGGCAACGCCAGCGGGAGGGCCATGATCAAACAAAACAACCCTTCGACGGCGAGCGCGAGCAACAAGAATCCCAGGATTGTCACCGCCAGGCAGGCGACACCGATACACGCCTTCATTGTGCGTGGCTGCCGAATCCCATAGATCAAGGCGGCAGCCAATCCCATCGTGAACGGGAGAGCGACGAACATGCCTAATCCATACATCGGCAGCACTCGCGCCCCGAAAATTGCGCTGGCAAATCCTACCGGCACAATGATCAATAGAGAGATTGCGGCGCTACCGAACTGACTCTCCGGAACAGCGCGAGCCAGAAACGAAGGTGACCTTCGTTGGTAATTAAGTTCGCCGACTGCAAGCTCGCGTTCCGGAACTAGGCAGAGGACTAGAAAGAAGACCAAATTAAGAAACGGAATGAAGAACAGCGCGACGAGTTGCGGCGGAAGTCCTGCGCTTCTTAGTCGCTTCATCGTGAGCATCGTACCGATCCAAATGAAAGGCAGGGCGAATGCAACCATGGTTGCCAGGAATGGAGCATCAGCGCCACCGAGTTGCGTGATCCGGGCAACGTCGCGCACGGGAATCCAGTAATTGAACAAATTCCAGGGACGGTGAAAGATTAGTGTGGCGATGAGGCGGTCCAGATTGTGTTTGAGAGCGAACCCCAAAAATCCGACGACGGCGTAAGTGGAACGATCGGCCGTTCCAGAGATTCGGAAGAGTTCGGAAAAATTGATCTTCATGATGGGGCGCCTTTTAAGGAGCGTTATTTCTGTCGATACAGAAATTACCGAATATTTAGGAATCCGTCAAGATGTGTTGTTCGGAGTGCTACCGAACTCATTTCGTCAAGGGCTTCCGCTGAAACCTGGGAAGACTCGCTGGCTTTCTAGGCTTTAGTGGCCAGGAATTGGCAGACGCGCTCGATCGTATCGCGCTGGCCGCCGTTTAGGGTGAGAAATTCAAATCCGTAGCGGAGGCCTTGGCGGTACCGCACTATGGCTCTAACTTTAATCGGGTATGGTGTCAGAGGAAGAGGGATGTCGAGGGTTACGATCTCGCCAGGTTCGAGGCTGCCAGTCAAAGTGGCGCCGATGCCATCCTGTCCCATCTCTGTGGAACGGCCCCAGCAAGTGCGGAATTCTCCCGCCTGAAACATCTTTACTTGAAGCCTGACATCAATCGCAAAGCGGGGAAAGCGCCTCGTGTAGGTAACTTTGGCCTTGCTGGATTTTGTTTCCGAAGGCGTTGCGCTGGAACTTGAGCCTGCGCCCGCCGCCGCGCCTAGAGCTTTCTTTTCTTTGCTCATCTCTACTCGATCAATGTTTGCGCAGCCACCAATGCCTTTGTGAATCTCGTCAACGTCGACGCGTTAGTTGCCGTGCAACAAATATCCTGGCTCGAGCGGAAGTTTGCCCGCAATCTTCACGACCGAGACGCTGCTGTTGATGGCGTACACATCGACTACCCCCATCGCACCTGGGATCGATGCCACCTTGTTCACTAGGTCTTCGTCGGAATCGACGATCATGATGGCTGGATGTCCCACGCGCCCGTGATTGGCTGAGGCGACCACATCCTTCACCTGCGCTTCAGGCAGTTCGTAGACCTTCTCGAGAAACATCTTCATCTCAGGAGCGGTCGGGGCACGCATGATGAACGTCACGGACTTCCCGTCAGGCCAGTGACTCGTCTGGCCCTTTGAAACCTTTACCAGGTCGGCCATGGTGATTATGGATACGCCGTTGGCCTTGTTAGAGACCAACGCAAGGTCGCGCGCTGCCGCAGTAGAAACGGCGCACGCGAGGAACATGGATGCGGTAATGATTCGACGGTAGAACACACTCGCTCCCGAAAAAGGGAATCGGCCTGGCGCAATTTTCATGGAATCTGGTCATCAGCTCAACGTAACGAAAGTCACCCCCCTCAACGGGTGTGTCATTTTCTTAAAAAATTGGCTGAATTGGGGGTTTTTCGGGGGTATTGGCAAGCTCCCGAGGATAGGGTAGGCTATGCCTTCTCTTATAAAGGACTATTCTCCCATGACGAATCGTGTCGCCTACGCCCCGCAGGATTTTCAGAAGCTGTGCAAACAGGCAGAGAGAGATCAGGAATCCAGAAAGCTCATCTCCTTGATGGAGCGCGTGAAGCGGCAGATTGCTCAGCGCGACCATCCGGAGCGTATGAATGCCGCGATGGGCGCGGAGTCTGGCGTTTTGCGCCTGCCCACCCGTTCGGTTCCCTTCGAAAGATAATCTGCAAAAGTTAGCCCTGGAATATTTCCTGCGTTAATCCGTTTTTCAAATTCAGTGAAGGAAAACTTTTCTCGTTCGAAAAGTCTTTTTGCGCTAAAATAGCGGCATCGGGTTCGCCTTGAAGTGGGCGAGTGCGGATTTCTGATTGCCTTCCCCCAGGAGGTAGTAGATGTACCGGCCTTACACGAATTCCCAGGCGGAATTTCGTCCCCTGCCCGATGTCCAATCCCAATTGCGCGAACTAACCCAGGATTTTGCAACCTCCTTCAACACAGGGAACTACGATCAAGCAGCTGGACTATTTGCCACTGACGGCGTGTTAATGGCCCCTCAGTACGAGGGAGCCTACGGCCAGAAGTCAGTGGAACGCCTTCTTCGACAATTGGGCGAAGCTGGCTATAGCGACCTTCGGCTGGAAACCACTCGGGTCGATCACTCCGGCGACATGGCGATGGAGCTTGGACGCTTTTCCCTGGTCGTGCACAAAGCGGATGGTACGCTCGCTCCCGAACGAGGGAAGTACGTCAAAGTATGGCGCCGCCTGGGAGCGTGGTTAATCCTTGCGGACTGCTGGAGCCGAACGGCAGCTGCCGCCAGCGACCTGGCTGCCTGAGCGACCTACGAGATCGCACGACTCCTTTCCTCTGCTCCGCCTCCTTGATGCGGAGTAACTGTGTCAAGACATGAATTAGCGGAGGCGGATGATTTCGGACAATGTCCTCAACGTGCACGCTGAAGCTTCGCGGGAAACGCTGCGGATTTAAAACGTACGCAATGCGGTCTTTCTTTCAGCTGCTCGGATTTTACTAATCGCAGATCCCGCTTCGCAGTTTTTGCTGCAACAATTTCGAACATAACTCCGGTCGCTTGCCTTGACCGGCGCGCGGGTGCGCGACAGAGCCGAAGTCTTCCGTCTACAATGAATGGGCATTCGACTGAAATCATATTGAGGAGAACGTCATGCAACGCAAAGCAAGTGCAGTCTGGAAGGGTGGATTGAAGGATGGCAAGGGATCCATTTCGGCCCCCGGTGGAGTTCTGAACAATACGCAATATTCCTTTTCGACTCGATTCGAAAACGCCCCGGGCACCAATCCCGAGGAGCTGATTGCAGCCGCCCATGCCGGATGTTTTTCAATGGCTCTGTCAGGGCAGCTGGGTGGGGCGAACCTGACAGCCGACAGCATTTCGACGACAGTCACACTTTCGCTCGAGAAACTTGAATCGGGATGGACGATAACCACAAGCCACATTGATGTATCCGCAAAAGTGCCCGGCGCGGACGCAGCAACATTCCAGAAGTGCGCCGAAGCAGCAGAGAAAGGCTGTCCGGTATCGAAGGTGTTGAACGCCAAGATTTCGATGAACGCGAAGTTGGAGTAGCTGGCGAATCTACTCTTGCTTCAGCTGAGCCAGCATCTTCTGAATCGCCTGGTCGAACTGCGCAGGAGAATGGATCGGAAACGTTCTGCCGTCGGCAGATTTCACCAATCGCTGGATTGCATCTGGGAAATCGCCGCCGATCGAAGGATAATATTCGAAGTAGAAAAATGGCGGGCCCTCCGGCTTTCTGGCCGCGAGGAGCCCGCCGTTCACTTTTACGTCCATGCGGGCATGAGGACCGAGGAAGATTACAGCGTCAGAACGATCCGGTCCGTTGAGTACTTTATTCGCGAGTGCCGCCAGGAACTCTGGTGAATTGCGCTTCTTCAACGCTTGCACGGAGACGCTAGTGGTCTCGATCTCTCTGAGAGCATGCGACAGTGACAGGAACGCTTTGGCGTCGAAATGCTCGTCGCGAAATATTTCTCTCTGCTGCTCAAGATTGAAAGCGACCAGGCGAACTGACCTATACGGCGTCTGTCGGAGTACCGAGAAAATACATTCAAGCAGGAAAGCACGGTCCCACGCTCGCAGGACCGGCTGATACGGATAGATGGGCGCCGCATTGATAAAAATTGTTAGATGCAGCCCTACTCTTTCCGACGGCGGAGGGATGTTCCATCGGCCGCGATCGAGAGGTTCTACGGTGAGCGGTTCGATTGCGAGCCGCACGTCGCGCTGATCTTTCTTGGGAGCAACTCGCACCCTCCAGCGACGACGACACGTGCGATTCTTGTCATCGACGACCAGAGCTTCGATCGAATACTCGCCTTCCCCGACACACAGCACTCCGCTCATTCCAATTTCATTTTTCAGTTTTAGTACATCTTTGCCTGCAGCCTTGCGCATTTCCGGAGAGATTGGGGGAAGGTGAAACGCCGATCCGAACAATGCCGTTGGCTTTCCCGCAGGAGTGATGCGCAGATAGATCAGAACTCTGGCTTCTTCTCCCTCGAACTCTCCCACCGGACATCGGACTGCGTATCCGGTCACGAAGCGCAGAGCGAAATCGAGGCTCGGTTTCCATTCATCGATCACGCATCGTAGGGAGTCAGATTCGGGAGCGTCAAACACCGGAGTGATTGTTTTCGCATCATCGTCGGTCAACGGCAACTGAGCGCTTGCCGCTGCCACGGTGGAGATGATCCATAACAAAACGACGAAGATTCTGCGCACAGCCACTACTCTCCCGGAGTCTGCGATTCTATCGCAAGCGGCCAGCAGCAGACCGTTTGTCCACGGTCTCAGTAGCACCCGGACGTTTGACAGATGATCGCCCGCCTGTAGAATAGGACGGTTGATCTTCCTGATTCAGTAGCGAACTTTAGCTGCTGCAAGTCCACTAGCCATCGTGGCGGAATTGGCAGACGCGCATGGTTCAGGTCCATGTACCGGCAACGGTGTGGGGGTTCGAGTCCCTTCGATGGCACCAGGTTCTGAATTTAGCGAGATCCCTCGCTGCGTTCAGGATTTCGGCGTGAGCTCCGTCGCGCACCTGCTTCAAGTCTCGAATTTCTCCTCACCATTTGCCCAAAGCCTGGCGCAGCTGGTTTGGCTTGCATTCCTCTCAAACAGCCAAACCGACGCATCCTCAGTCGAATGATGCATCAAAGAAATAGGCCTCAGCATCCGCGTGAGATGAGCGCGCATCGCAGAGTGTAAAATTCTCAGGCTTGGAGAATCATCGATATCTAGGGCGTTTCGGACACTGAGATATGGAGTCAATGATGCAGGGAAGTCAGCCTCAGATTTGGAAAACTACTCCTTTCACGATCGAACGCAAAGAAGGCAAGGCTTCTGGCACTGTGATTTTCCGTCTTCACGGGCCCTTCACGGCACGCGATATGTTCGGCACTTTGGCACCGGTCGCACTTCATAACTTGTTAAGTTTCCAATCAGCGTCGAGCGATCCGTTGCCGGTCCTGAACATCCTCGATCTAAGCGATGTTCCTTACATGGATTCGACCGGCCTGGGCAGGATAGTCGGTCACTTTGTCCACTGCCGGGGTAAAGGTGTCCGCATGATTGCCGCGGGTGCGAATGCGCGCGTCCTGGAATTGTTCCGGATGACCAAGGTTGACTCGGTCATTCCCATCACAGCAACAGTCGAGGAAGCGGATATCCAATAAGCTCAGCCTCCACGTGGCCGCAGTTCGAAAATTCTTGGCGCACAGATCGGAGTAGCGACAACCCATGTCGATGTTGCCGTATCGATGGATGGCGAGCCATGCTTCTACCCACCATTTGCCCATATTGGTGGTTGCAAAAATCTGCGCACTTATCCTTGATGATTCATTTCGGCAGTGAGGTCAGCACCGTATCGTGCTTTGTCTATGCAGAACGGACAAAATGGGGCACAATCAGGCGGGGCATGGAGGGTAGGCTGATTGAAGATTTCGCAAAAGGGACTTTATGCATTGCAGGCGATGATGACGCTGGCCCGGCGCCACGAGCAGGGAGCCATCAAGATTCGCGACATCGCCGCCGAAAGTGATCTGCCCGAGAAATTCCTCGAACTGATTTTGCTGGAACTCAAGAACGCGCGCATTGTGGACAGTGTTCGCGGAGCTCGCGGAGGCTACCAACTTCGACGCGCGCCTTCAGAAATTCCTTTGAGCGACGTGATTCGCCTTGTCGACGGTCCGCTCGCTCCCATGGGGGATGCTGAACAACTCCGAGGCCTGATTGCCAAAGATGCCGATCACCGCGCCCTCTACGAGGTTTTTCTTGCCGTGCGCGACGCAGCCGCAAAGATTCTCGAACATACCACCATCGCTGATCTGGTCGAGGGCAAAGGGAAAAAGTCACCGGGCGCAAAGAACGGTCCCAGTCTCGGGAAGAAGAAAGCCACCGGAGCGTAACTCGCTCCGGGACTTCGACCTTCACGCTGGCTATAGAGTTCTTCCAGAGACCGTGTCGCAGCTAAATTAGCCTTTCCAACCGTACGTAGCCTGCTTCCATGCCGTGTTCCATTCCCGTTGCAAGCATGGCCTCCAGCGTTTTCTTGTCCGGCAACGTCATGCGCATCGTCATCAGGGTGCCGGAGCCGTCAGGATCGAAATGCGTTTCAATTTGATTGTCTGGCGTTGGATCCGGGAGATGCATCCGCTCGACGTGAACAATCTTGCTGTACGGCTTCAGTTCTACGTACTCGCCTGTTAGATGGAACCCGCCGCCTTTACCGTCCGTCCATTCATAGCGAATCTTGCCGCCGGGCCTGGGCTCACTGATGCACACCGGCATGGTCCAGCCATCGGGACCGAGCATCCATTTCTGCACGATCTTCGGATCCGTGTGCGCCTGATATACCTTCTCTGGAGGCGCGGCGAATCGTCTCGTCACAACGATGTGAGTATCGCCTTCAGTCTTCAACGTCATCTTGCTCATTTCTGGTCTCCTTCATGGGATGGTGGAGCGGCGAGAACTTCGTCCAGCCGCTCGTAGTTGCGTTTCAATGCTTTTCGAAGCATGCCAATCCATTGATCCATCGCATCGACGCCGGCTTTCGCGAGGCGGCGGGGACGCTTCGTCCCATCAATCCGGCGAATGATCAGTCCCGCTTCTTCGAGCACCTTGAGGTGTTGAGAGATCGCCGGCTGCGTCATCTCGAATGGCTTCGCCAGTTCGGTGACGGTTGCCTCTCCTAGCGCGAGCCGCGAAAGGATCGCGCGCCGAGTGGGATCGGCGAGCGCGGCGAACGCTGAATCAAGACTTTCCATATAGTTAAGGTATAGCTTATATAAGTAAATAGTTATTGTCAAGCGCTACGGAATGCAAGGTCGAGTCTGATCCACACACTTGAAACGAAAAGGCTTGTACGGGGAATATTGTTGATGAATACCGGATTAACCCCGCCAACGAGCACGTCCAAGAAATTCATCTGACCCATGGGTTGAAGAACGCATCCTTTGAACCGAACAAACTTTGGAGGTTCTAAATGAAGACGAGATATCTACTATTGGTGGCGCTCGCCGGCGCGTTGGGACTACCCGCGCTCTCTCAGTCGGCGCGACTTTCTCCCGACGATCAGCATGAATTCGACAAGGCCTACACAAAGTGGGTGAATGACACGCGCAAGAACGACCGTGACGACATTGCTAAAGATATACGCAAGATGCAGGAGATCATGGCGCGAAACAGCATTCCCGCCAATGTTCCTTACGACCAACTTGCGAGTACCGGCAACGGTTACCAGAGGGGATACCAGGCTCAACTCACCGCGCGGGATCAGCAGGAGTTCGATAAGTACTACACAAAGTGGGTCAACGATACGCGCAAGAATGATCGCGACGACATCGACCGAGACATTCGAAAAATGCAGGAGGTCATGTCGCGGAACAATATTCCGCCCGATGTTCCCTTCAATCAGATCGCCAGCACCGGATACAGCAGTCGCGGCCCCAGCTCCTCCAGTGAATACAACAATGGAGCGGCGTATCCACAGAACGCACCCAGCCAGATTCAGCTGTCGGTCGAGGATCAGCGCGACTTTGATCGCTACTACTCGCAATGGATCGATGACACACGCCGTAGGGATCGCGACAACGCAGATCGCGACGTGCGCCACATGCAGGACATCATGGCGCGGAATAATATTCCACCTGATGTTGCCTACAACCAGATCGCGACGCCCGGCGGATATCAGAACAACGATGGTTCTCAGAACAACGCCTACAGCGACAATAGCTATTCGGGTGGCGGATCGGCTTACGCACAAAGCAGGCTTTCGCCGGAGGACCAGCGCGAGTTCGATAAGGTTTATGCCAAGTTCGTAAACGATAGCCGCAAGCACGATGACGATGATCTGCGAAAGGACGCGCGCAAGTTGCAGGACATCATGGTCCGGAACAATGTTCCCTCAAACATCCCATACGATCAGATTGCATCACCCAATGCGGGATACGGCCACTAGCCAGGTTGGACTTTATCGGAGCACGGTTCCTCCGTGCTCCTTTTATTTTGCCCAACGAAGTTGACAGTTATTTCTTGAACCAGTAGAGCAAGATGCCGTAGCCCACGCCTGCGGGATCGGTAGTGCGTGCGGTCTGGAACGCCATGAAATGGCCGTCGGTCGACAGCACCGGATTTGACGCCTTGCCGCCTTGGTAATCGTTGAAGTGTGTCAAGCGGGTGAAATCTTTGCCGCTACCGTCGAGGCGAAGCTTCCAAATGTCGATATTTCCTGCGCCACGGTGTCCACCTAGTTGCTCACACTGGCGATCGGCTTCAACGGCCGCGTACATGCCGTCGGGAAAGATCCCCTCCACCTCGTTGTACGATCCGGGGGCCTTTGAGAAATTCGTCACCTGTCCGGATTGCAGATCGATTCCCATCACCGATGCGAGCCCGCCGGGCTCGTAGCAGGTAAAGGTCATCTTGCTGTCATTGTCGTAAAAATCCTGCGCTTCTATCACGCAATTGCGGTCTTTGCTTTCGTACACTGTTTTTTGATTTATCAGCTTCGGCGTGGCTGACAAATCGACGTCAGCCACTATCAGGCGGGACGCTCCCGGCGCAAGATCGGGAGCCTGCTCTGGCGTCTGCGAAAATGCGATCTTCAGGCTCTTCTTTGAAACCGCCACGCCTTCGCTCATCTTCTGATTGAATTTGACCGGCTTAGCGCCGCGCTGTTTGGGCAGGAACCACAACTCGTTATCGCGGGCACGGCTGGTGTGGATGTCTTCGAAGTGGTCGGGACCAATCAGGATGTAGTCGCCGGTCACCAGATGCATCACCCGCAGAAAGACGGCCGCCGGGACATTACAGGTAAGGCAGCGAATCTCTCGCGATTTCAAGTCGATGACCATCGCATCGCCGAAACTCTTGGCCATGAATGCGACGCGCTGGTTGTCGGGAGAGATGTCGGCTCGCTCCCCGAAGTGCGTGAGCACTTCAACATTCGAAGGCAAGTGTTCCAGCGGATCGGCGGCTGATCGCTGACCGGCCGGAAGAAGCAGAGCCAGAACGATGACAAGGTTTCGCATCCGGAAATCCTATCAAAGGAAAACGTCGAATTCCTTCACTAGCGCGGCAAGTGCCCGATTTTCACAGAACAAGCAGGTTTCAAATTCGTGCGCCATGGATTGACCCGGTTCAAGGAGTATGCGGAAATCCGCGCACAGAGCGGCTTCCAGATAAGAATAAATTCAGTTGCTGCACCAAATCCGGTCACGTGCCTGTGAACGGGCGTGCACTCGATTGAAAACACGCGTACTTACAAACGCGCATTTTTCGTTGACGCAAAAAATAGAAGGAGTACAACAGGATCGTTCTTTGACAGCTTCTTAAGTTTTTCCGGTTGGTGCGGCGTCCGGGGCTCAAGCGAAGTCACCTTCGAAATCGCGAGATGGCGAAGGAGGGCAAGTAAGGGTCTATAGCAAAGCGCTGGTCGAGGCGAACGAAGAAGAAATGTTGAAGGCAGGATAGAGTTCCGAGGCGTAGGGTAGGTTTATCCGGTTGGCGGTGAGCCCGGAGCCCAAGCAAAGATCGCGCGCTGGTCCCCGCAAGGGAAACAGTGAAAGCAGGTCGAGCGAGGGTCATTAAGCGAGCTACTGGCCGAGACGAATGGACCCCACACCACCTCGGAACTCTCTTACTTTTTTGCCCCCACTTCTCTCCATCGAATCCTTGAGGTCTGCGATGCCCGTCATCTGGTCTGCGCGGCGTCGACTCCGTGGCAGCGTAATATCTATTCCAATCATCGGACCGTATACGTTGATGCCATAGTTCGAGTATTGCGGAGATGATAGGTTGCCGTTCGATAAGTGCATCCAATTCAAGCCGGCGGAAACTGCATAGCGGGAATTGATCTCATAGCGCAAACCGGCGCCCATATTGATATTGAAAGTGAAGTTCTGCCCTTGAGCGTAATACACGCCTAGCGGTCCCTTGGCGTCGATAAATCCCATGCCGGCGCGCACGTCCCAGTAAGGCACTGCTCGCCAGTTCCGCGGGACAAAATTCCTCCGCAGCCCCATGTCATACGAAAAGTACCGTGTCTCGGGGCCTCTCGGAATTGCAGTCGCGGATGCCGTGAACGTGAGGTCCCAGTTGCCGCGCAAAACCGGTGGCCCCCAGATGTCACCCAGTTGCCACCGCAGCGATGCCAACACTGGAACCAACGTGTAGCGCAGTGGATACAGGTCATAGGGATCGCCTTCGAAAACGTCGAAGGGAAAGGGAACATTAATGGGAAGCCATCCGACATCGAGAGAGAATTCGAGTTTGTGTTTAAAAAAGACCGCCTCGTTGAAATCAGGCTTCGTGCGCCGCCGGCGGACGATTAGCGGCGGCGTGTTGGAATCACCCTCGGAATCCAACATCGCATTGGATTTCTGTCGATGTGCGGAGCCGTCAACCTGGTCGCTGCTCAGATCCGCGATGGCGATCGAAGCTGGATGAACAGCGAGCATCGCGTTCTCATCGCCGGATTGTTGGGCTGTGGCGAGCGGTGAGAGCGTGGGCAGGATGCCTAACAGAATGACGGCGAGGATGCGGGTTTTGCGGGTATCTTTGTAAGTACAGGAAAGTACAGCATACGCTTTTCCATCCGCCAGTGGCGTCAAGAGCGTCGTCCTCTTTCAGAGGCTTCCGGGTGGAAACCTCTGCACATCGCAATTTCGATGCGAGTACGACTCGCTGTAGTTGGCTCTAATTTTGGCCAGGCTTAGATCGAGCAGTCAAGTTCCAGATGCCTGAGGCGCTACCTGTCGTCGCTCGGAGCCATCACCGTGATGTTCGCGCTCCCCGCGATAGGACTCGCATCATAATCCGACACCGTGATGGTTTGATTGCCGGGAGTTACCAGCATGAGATCGGTGAAGGTGTGGGTGCCTGCATCGGCCGCAGTAAATTGGTAAAGCGTTGGTAGAGCTGCCGCTTTGTCGGTGGTAGTGAAATGCACTGGACCGTCCATCATCATGTCCCGCTTGCCGGCGAACATAGCGGTCACGGTCACACTGAATGGAGCGCCTGCTACGACCGTCGCCGGAGCGGCGACCTGAAGGACTGCATGCGATGTGCCACAACTGAGCGACCCGAATACAACGAGGACGGCGCTCACGGCAGATAATGGGTGGATTGTACGTACATTAAGGGCTATACATCCTGCAGACTTACGTAAGCACCCCGCATGGAAACGCGCGAAACACTTGTTTGTTATCGCCACTTGGTTGTCCCCCATCCGCTGGCGGCGCAGCCCGAGACTGCAGCGAACTAGACTCCGTACCACGGATGAGATGCAAAATGGCACCTAGATAGAGGGATCAAAATCATCCAGCAGTGTCTGAAGGAGAAGCTCTAGCTGACGGCTTTCTTCTCGAACTGCCGCAGGCCGATCACCAGCAGCAATACGTCGAAAAATACCAACGCTATCAGGATGGCGACTGTCGAGAGGTGCGGGAACTGCGGCACGAGCGCTGCACGCAGGCCTTCGCTGGCATAGACCAGTGGATTGATGAGGACGAGTTTCTGCAGGATGGGGAACGTGTTTAGCGCACTCCAGGGATAGTAGGCGCATCCGAAGAAGATCATGGGGGTGATGACCATCCCGAACATCAAGCCGACGTGCTGCTGATTGATAGTGCAGCCGAGAGCCAGACCGCCACAGGCAGAAAAAATTGCGATCAGCACGAGGATGGCGAAGAACTCGACAGGTTGCTTGATGCTGATATCGACGCCTGGACGAAGCACGAGCCAGGCTAGCGGAATCACAACCACTCCGGCGACCAAGGCCTGCAGCATTCCCGCGATGACCTTCTCAATCGCGATCCAAGAGATGTCGATTGGGGCGAGCAAGCGATCTTCGATCTCGCGAGTCCACTGAAATTCCGCGATCAGCGGCATGCACACCGCCCAGATTCCGGTGAACACCATGCTAATGGCAATGATGCCCGGCAACAGCAGGCTTTTGTAACTCGCGGGCATGTAACCGCTGCCAACCATCACGCGCCCAAAAATGAAGACGAAAAGCAAAGGCTGAAGAAATGTCTGAAACAGCAGTTGCATCGCGTTACGCCGCGCGACATGCGCGTCGCGGGCGAGCATCGCACCGAAAGTTTTCCAGTTCAATCGCGCAAACTCCTTCCCGTGTGGTGCAGAAAAAGATTTTCCAGACTCGGCTCGGAGATGTGTACGTCGCGAAGCTCCGCGCCGGCAGCGACCGCTACCGCGGCGACCTCAGGAATCAGCGAACCTCCACGGTCGGCGTAGATGTCGGCGCCAGTTGAGTCAAAGGTTCGCACCTCACGCACTCCAGCAAGTGCCTGCAGCCTTTCGAGCAGTTCGGGCGTCGGCTTGCCGAATTGCAGGCGCAGCAGAAAGCCGCCAGGGATCGAATGCTTCAACTCGCTGGGCGTTCCGATGGAAATGACCTTCCCGTGATCCACGATCGCAACACGCTGGCAGAGAGCGTCGGCCTCTTCCATATTGTGCGTCGTGAGCAACACGGTTTTGTCGAGCTGGTTGTATTCGCGAATGATCTCCCACAGCAGGATGCGCGTTTGCGGATCGAGCCCGGCGCTAGGTTCATCGAGAAATAGAACTTGCGGATCGTGCATCATGGCGCGTGCAATCGACATCCGCTGCATCATGCCTCCGGAGAATCCGCGGACCATCTGGTTCGCGCGATCCATCAGCTTGAACTTTTCGAGCAGGGAGTCGGCGCGTTCGATGCGTTCTTTGGAAGCAATGCCGAAGTACGCAGCGTGGAAGATGAGAATTTCACGCGCAGTCAGCGAGAAATCGAGGTTTGGCCGCTGCGGAACAACTCCGATCAGGCGCTTGACCTTCGCCTGCTCCTGCCAGACTTCGTGGCCGCCGATCCAGGCTTGTCCGCTGGTCGCGTGAACGCGCGTAGTCAGCACGCCGACCGTCGTGGACTTGCCCGCGCCATTTGGCCCGAGCAATCCGAAAATCTCGCCGGGATTCACCTCGAGCGTCAAGCCATCAAGAGCGGTGATCTGAGGCTTGGCCTGCTTCGAATCCTTACCGTCAGCGCGGGCAATGAAACCGCCTGCCGCTCCCAGCGGAGGCGCGGAGTTGAAGACCTTGCGTAGATCGAGCGTACGAATGCCAACGGCCATCAATGGGTTCCATGAACACTGCTGAAGTTCCGAGAGTATAACGCAGGCGCCGACTTGAAAGTTACGCTGGTCCTCGTAGCAATTAGGAGTTCGTCTTGACGTGTACTGGGCCGCCACTTGTCGGGGCCACACCCGCGAACCTTAGGCAACGAAATCATTCCTCACCTCTGAGGCGATTTCACCTAAAAACCGTTTGCTGGGTTATGGTGGTGGGAGGAAGCCGAAGCCGCTGCAAGTTTTCCGTATTGCAACATTCTTAAGCAGTAATGGATCGGTGTTGAAGCGTCAGGAAGTTTGAATTAGATCTAAACGGGGACGAATGGGAAAAAACTCAAAAAACAGCTGGCTGTTTGCCGTGATCGCCCTTTCGATGCTTGTCCCTAACGCCGTCGGATCCGAAGTCGCCGCCCTTCAGAGTCCAGGCGGGCACAGCCAGCAGTCGCAGGATCTCAGCCCCGAGGCGCAACAGACTCCACCGAGCGAGTCGCCGGTTGTCATCGAGACGCCGTCGGAGCTGGTGGAAACTTATCCCCGAGCCAATTACGAATTTCAATTCCAGGCCCATGGCGGAGTGCCCACATTACATTGGAAAGTAGAAAAAGGCGCGCTGCCTCCCGGGCTGAGGCTCGAGGAAAACGGTTTGCTCCGCGGACAGCCCGAGCGGACCGGCGATTTCAATTTCACATTGTCGGTAAACGACTCGAACAATCCCCCGCGATCCACTCAAAAGGGATTTCTCCTGCGTGTGCATGCCGCGCTTAGCCTCGTCTGGAAAACTGTTGCTCATGTAACTGGCAGCCGAATCGAGGGCAGTGTGGCCGTGTCGAATACTACGGGCGACGATCTGGATCTGACATTCGTGGTCATGGCAGTCTCTGCAAATGGCAGGGCGACTGCTATCGGATACCAGCACTATGATCTCCGCCCGGGCACCATCGGAATGGAACTGCCCTTCGGAGAAAACCTGCCCCATGGAGACTATGTCGTCCATGTGGACGCCGTCGGGGAAGTCGCGTCGAAGAACCTTATTTATCGCCAGCGACTGCAGACTCCTTCGCCTCTCCAAATCGTGCTAGGGCCATAGTCTGCATCGCCTCCCTCTTTCGAACAGCTGTATCACAACTTCTGGTGATCCAGATCACGCAGCCTTGTGCGGGAAATAACCCATAAGCGTTGCGATTCTGTGCAGTCCCTGCTGAAATCGTGCGCGACAGCCCCGGCAAGCGCCGTATTTTCATGCATTTGCAGATTTGGCATTAGAAGGTTTAGTGAGCTCGCCGTTGGCTCCCAACTTGCCATACTCAAGTGCGTGGGCTGAGGCGAACAGCCAGAAGTTCGATAGTTCGTCGCCTCATGGAGGTTACGATGCGTGCTCCTTACGGTCTTAATATTCTTGATAACTGCTTGTCATGCCCGGTGCGAGGTGAGCACCTGTTTTGCAATCTTTCTCCGCAGGCGGGTCAGCGCCTCAATGACATCAAGTCCACCGCTGTCTATCCGAAGGGCACAATGCTTTTCATTGAGGGACAGCAGCCGCGCGGCGTCTTCGTGTTGTGCGTTGGCAAAGCGAAATCGTCGACGTCCTCTCGGGAAGGGAAGACGATTATCACCAAGATCTCGGAGTCGGGCGACATCCTCGGCCTGAATGCCGTGATTTCAAACCGTCCGTACGAAGTGACTGCCGAAATGATGGAGCCGGGCCAGGCGAACTTTATCCCGAGAGACTCATTCCTGCACTTTATTAAAGATCATCCCGAGGTCGCCGTCCGCGTAGCCCAGCAGTTGAGCCGGAACTACTACACCGCATATGAGGAGATTCGCACCCTGGGTCTGGCCGCTTCGCCGTCTGAGAAGTTCGCGAAGCTCTTGCTGTCCTGGTCGGCCAAGACCACACAGGACGACGGATCTTCCCACGTTAAGCTGACGCTCACTCACGAGGAGATTGCCGAGATTATCGGCACGACGCGCGAGACCGTCAGCCGTCTGTTCTCCGAATTCAAGAAGAAGCAGTTGATGCAGTTGAAGGGCGCAACCCTGGTGATTCGCAGCCGCGTCGCCCTCGAACGGATCGTTCAGTCGTAGTCGATCAGCTCTTGGCTATCTGCAGGACGATGACGCGATCGATTTCATCTTTACCAGCAGTCGGAACATGCAAAACAAGGCCTTCCCCCGTCTGACTGTATTCAATCGATTGATTGTCGAGCAGAGAGTGGGCCGCAACGATCTTGCCTTGCACCGGAGGTAAGGCGAGCAACGGAGCGGCCCAGTTCAGAACATGAACGTAAACTTTATCTCCCTTTTGCGTCGTAACTCCCCAATCTCCGGGAGCCGTCGGGCCGCCGCGAGTTCCATAGATCGAATCGCCGTACTTCGAGAGCCAGCCCCCGACCGCCTGTAGCCGCATGACGAATTGCGGATCAATCTCGCCGTTGGGATACGGCCCGATATTCATCAATAGGTTCGAATTGTTCCCCGCTGTGCGCACTAGCCTGCGAACCAGATCTGGCCCGCTCTTGTAGTTGCTGTCGCCGATGTTGAATCCCCAGTTGTCGTTGAGCGTGTCGCAGCTTTCAAGAGGTAGCTGATTGCTGACGTAATTGGTATTGAAGCCCGCCGTATTCTGTCCGGGAAGATCCCGTTCGAAAGTCTGGACGTCCTCTCCGGGACGCGGTGTCTGGTGATGATTCGGAATAATCAATGCGGCTGGCTGAAGTTTGTGAATCAATGCGTAGGTCTTGTCGAGGTGCCAGTCGGCGTCAGGCTTGTCCCACATTCCGTCGAACCAGATTCCCCCGATCGGACCGTAGTTCGTCAGCAACTCGGTGAGCTGGCCATCCATATAGGTGTCGAGGTAGGCGTTGAAGTCGCCGTGGTCGGGGCGGCCATTTTTCCAGTCTGTCGCTCCGCGCGGATAGTAATCAGGATTGTGCCAATCGAGTTGCGAGTAGTAAAAGAAGAGCTTGATGCCCTGGCGATGACATTCCTCTGCGAGCATCTTCAGTGGATCTTTCTTGTAAGGCGTACGTTGCACGATATTCCAGTCCGAGACTTTGGAATCGAACATCGCGAAGCCGTCGTGATGTCGTGATGTAATCGTGATGTACTTCATGCCGGCAGCTTTTGCCAGAGAGACCCAGGTCTTGGCGTCGAATTTCTCTGGATCAAAGAACAACGGCAGACGGTTGTACTCGTCGACCTTCATTTTGCGGTTGTGGAAGACCCACTCGCCATCGCCAAGCACGCTGTACACGCCCCAATGAATGAACATCCCGAATTTCATGTCCTGGAATTCGCGGCGGGCGGCAAGATTCTCCGCCGATGGATGGTATTCACTCTGCGCTACAACTCTGGTAGAAAGTAGTGCGCCGCTAACGATCGTCAGTAGCAAAAGGTATCGCGCGGATGAAAGGCTTCGAACGAACATGCATGGACCTCGCCTGGCTGTAGTTGACCAGCGATTCTACGACAAGGCGGCTGATTTTGCGGGAGGGAGTCAGAGGCGCGCTGATCCTCCGCTCCGCGAAGTGACGATATGAAGTGCGATGCGAAGCGAGCGATGTGAAAGTGAACGACTAAGATGATGAATCGAAAAAGGAAGCAACTCTTCGCCGTGGGATGTGTTGTCTAACCTTGGCTCATGTACGCTCCGTAGTGACCCGGAAAGATTCGAATTCAGCCCAAACACAGATGCAAACACGCGAAAAACAAGGATGGAGACAGGCGCCCACCGGCGTATCCCTGATCCTTGCACTCATTGCGATGCTCGCCGGGTGCAGCGGCAGTTCGAACAAGCCGGCTGACCTCAGGCGCCACGCTGACTTCCGTGGTAATCGCGCCCGCTGCGCCTTCTCTCGCAATCGGCTCAACCAGGCAATTCACGGCGACTGCTAACTACAGCGATAGTTCGGCGAAAGACGTCACCACTTCCGCTGCGTGGTCGTCGTCGGATGCAACCATTGCATCCGTCCAGTCGACAGGGCAAGCTGCTCCCGGCCTGGCAACCGGAATGGCCTCCGGCACCGCAACGGTCTCCGCTTCATTTAACGGAATGATGGGCTCTACAACGTTGACGGTGACGACATCGTCGGCAGTGGTCACCTCCGTCTCGATGTCGCCAACCGCGGTCACGGTCGGCGTCGGCGCCGCAACGCAGTTCAGCGCCGTAGCAGGCTATAACGACGGATCGAGCAAGAACGTAACCGCGTTGGCCACATGGACCTCCACGGACTCGACTATCGTAGCGATCCAGTCGTCGGGGCAAGCGACTCCGGGCATGGCCACGGCCGTATCCCCCGGCGACGTTAACATCACGGTCTCCTATGGCGGAGTGAATGCAGTCACGACATTGAACGTCGTTACTACCACCGGCAACCTGACGCAATTCTTCATCACGCAGTTGAGTCCTTCGATCGCTCCCGGAGCAACATTGCAACTATTCGGCAACGCTATTTACAGTGACGGCTCGAATCAGTGGGTGACCGATACCACGCACTGGACGTCCTCGAACCCAGCCGTTGCCACGATTGCGGACCAGGGAGCAGCTTCCCCGGGATTGATCACCGCCGGCTCGACAACCGGGACGACAACCATCACAGGCAGTTTCGGCGGTTTGCAACATACCACCACCATCACGGTGGCGGCGAATGCCGTGCCCATCGATCTGATGGACATGACTGCTTCGAATAACTATCTGCACTTCCAGGGCGGCCTCTACGAAAACAGCAGCGACACCGTCCCGAGCGATCACGACGCGGCGGGACTTGCCGCAGCGTCCGCGATTCAGCCGCTCGATCAAAATGGGAATTCCAGCGCGGCAGGCGCGGTCGTGTTCCTCGGTATTGGCATGTCGAATGCCACCGAAGAATTCAGCGCCTTCATCAACACGGCGTCCACAAGTTCCGGAGTAAATCACGCAACGCTGGCCATCGAGGATGGAGCTTCTGCCGCCGAGACTGCCTGCTACTGGACTGTCGCACAGGGGCAGACTGGCACCGCGTGTCCGCTTGCGAAAGGCGGATTACTCGACAACCAGTACGATCGCGTTCGCGATTCAGTTCTCGCCACCGCGACAACTGCGCCCTCCGCGAAGCCAGGGTGCGGAGGTCCGCCGAACGCAACGCCCTGCCTGACCGAAAAGCAAGTGCAGGTGCTCTGGATCAAGAATGCGAACCCGCGGCCTGGAGTCGAAAACGAGCGGGCATTGTGCGACGCGACGGTTTCCGGTTGCGTGAACGACATCGGCACTGAGGCCATCAATTATGAAGCGCAGCTTGCGCAAACGATCCGTGCTGCGAAGTCGCGATATCCGAATCTGAAGCAGGTCTTCCTATCCACGCGAATCTATGCGGGCTATGCGCTCGATGGCCTGAACCCCGAGCCATACGCGTACGAGTATGGATATTCGGCGAAGTGGCTCATTCAGGCGCAGGTGCTTCAAATCAGAAACGGGACCATCGATCCGGTCGCGGGCGACCTGAACTATTCGAATGGCACGGCTGTATGGACCGCGTGGGGAACCTACCTATGGGCCGATGGACTTATCCCTCGCTCCGACAATCTCATCTGGGTGCAATCCGATTTTGGCCTAGATGGGACGCATCCCGACTCGCAGGGTGTGACGAAGGTCGTCGATCTATTAATGAATTTCTATACGACTTCTCCATATACCCCGTGGTTTCGGCCTTGATCTACTCTCAAACGATCCAAAAGACAGAGTCACTGGAGTCCGAATCGTGGCAACAGAAAGTGGTTTGATCCAGGTGCAGAGTCGCTACTCCTTCACAGAGACAATCGATCGGCTGCAAACTGCACTCACGAACAAGGGCCTGGCAGTCTTCGCCGTCGTCGACCACGGGGCGGAAGCCGAAAAAGTCGGGCTCTCGATGCCGCCGACGAAAGTTCTGATCTTCGGCAATCCCAAGGCAGGCACGCCGCCGATGGTGGCCTCGCCCTCTCTCGCGATCGATCTTCCATTGAAAGCGTTGGTGGCAGAGGACGCGGCGGGAAAAGTTTCGGTCACCTATAACAGTCCCGAATATTTGCAGGAACGCCATGGCGTTCCGCCCGAACTCATTAACAATCTTGCAGGTGCCGGAGCAGTGATCGCGAAGGCTGTGGAATAATGCTCCGTCATGGCAGACGAGATCGTTAATCCCAATCGCGCCCGCGATCACCTCGCTAACGAACGAACGTTTCTTGCCTGGGTGCGCACCGGCGCTGCCATCGTAGTTTTCGGTTTCGCCATCGGGCGGTTCTCGATCGCCATGCGCCAGTTGACCGCCCTCAGTGGACATCCCGTACGTACCGTCGGCTTCTCGGTTTGGATGGGCGCGAGTTCGATCATCGCCGGCGTTCTGCTGGTGCTGGCAGGTCTATTGCGCTATCGCAAGACGAAGGTCCAGTTGGATGAAGGAAAGTTCGAGCCGGCGGGATTCATACTCGATCTGATTACTATCCTGACCGTACTCTTCGGCATCGTACTGGCAGGCTATTTGATTTACGCCGAACAAATGTTGGGCTGATCGCAAAACCGCGAAGCGGCTCGCGCCCACAAAAACATCCAACCAAAACTCTTTTCCCACATACCTCCATTTTTATTTCCCTGGCATCTTATTCCCGAAGAGAGCAGTTCTCTTTCTGGCGCATCGCTCTATCAAAGTCATGAATACATTTCTCAAAGCGATTTTGTTCCTTGGGCTCGCTGCCGCGCTGCTGTTTTTGCCTTTGACGGCTGCTGCCGATGAGAACATTCAGGACCCTCCTTCGATTGCTTTAGCAGCGGGCGCCCACATTTCACTGAATTCCCGGGGCACGGTCCAATGCCCGTTGCATGGGATGTCCGTTGCTACAGTCGCTCCACGTCCTGTCTCATTGCACGAGACCGTGAAGCGCATCGCAGAGGTTGTCTCCAACGACGGACGCTCTACGCTCCGTTCTTCCTGTTTGCTTCGCTGCTAGCCTGCGCTCCTTTTCCCCTGTTCATTGCCGTTAGTCGCTTCACGAGAATCTCGTCGGAGCAAACGCAATCTTTCACCTAAGGAAAGGAGCATTGTCCTATGTCATACACAGGCAGACGCTGGTCTGACCTCTATAGAGACGCAATCCTCGAATCAGACCCTGACAGGTTGCACGCCCGCATTGACGAGGCAAGCAGCGCAATCCAGAGCCGTTCCAGAGAATTGTGGTCCGCGGGCTCGACTGAAAGCCGGGAGAGACGCGATCTGGATTCAGCTCTTCATTTCTTGAAGCTGCTCAGGGTCGTCGGCGTCGCGGAAGAGAGCGGTCAGCCCCAGCGCTAGCGTAGTCGCGTCGATCAATCTCGCAAGAGGCATTTTGGGGTTCGCGCCTCTGCCGCACGTGATCGTCTGCGACGCTTCGAAACCGCGAACCCAAAGCCAACGAATAGGAGAAATCATATGTTGTTCAGAAGGAAATCGATCGCGACAGGCTCTATCGTGACTGTATTGCTTGTAGTCGTGCTGGCTGCCGCGGCATTTGCCGACAGTCCAATGAAGACCACGGCTGCACAACGAAAGGTGGCGGATCACCTCGAGGATTTCAAAGCCACCGCAATTGCGTTGCGCCTCGAGGCCGACACTCTTCAGTCACCCGGGACGCGTCGTTTAACCTGGCAGACACAGAACCACTATCTGGGAAACATTAAGACCCACGTGAACCAGATGGGTAAGACGCTGGCAGAACTGGAAGCTTTGAAGCCGATGGCGAGCGACGGTCAGGCACTAGCCATTGAACACTCCAGGACGCATCTGGTGTCGGTCGCGGAGAACGCCACGCGAGCTCTTGACCTCATCCGGGAAAACCGCAGTAGCGTTCAGTTCAACGAATTCGGCGAAGCGGTGAACGATATCCACGTTCATGCCGAGGCGTTGCATTCGAAGCTGGATACGATCCTCGATTTCGAGCACGCGCGTATCCGTCTTGAAGCTCTGGATCTGCCGACCACGTCGACCGAAGGCAGCTAACTTCGGTAGCAGGTCCAGTCACCGCAGGGGAGGTTGGTCTCTCGCACCAAGGGGCAGTGCTGCGAACGAGAGAACGCCTTCTCTGCGTTTCTTTGTTCTATTTTCCACGAAATCGAGCCCGACTAATCGCCGTGCTTCTCGCGCGCCCAAGGGCACGTATCGTCATCATCAGCATTACATCCGTGAAATTCGCAATCTATCAACTAAAAAAGGCGCTCCGAAGAGCGCCTCAAGTCCGAGAGCTGACCTTTCTAATTTACGGCAGCAAAACGCTATCAATCACGTGGATCACTCCATTCGACTGCATGACATTCGCAATCGTAACCGTCGCGGTGCCACCCTTCTCGTCCTTCAGAACGACCTTGCTTCCTTGCATCATCGCTTCCAGCTTGCCACCTTCGACCGTCTTGAGCTGTGCTGTCCCATGTCCCTCTTTGATCTTCTTCACGAGATCATCGGACGTCACTTTTCCCGCGACGACGTGGTAAGTGAGCACTTTCGTGAGCTGATCCTTGTTCTCGGGTTTCAAGAGCGTATCCACGGTGCCCGCCGGCAACTTGGCGAAAGCTTCATTCGTCGGAGCAAACACAGTGAAAGGTCCCGATCCCTGCAGCGTGTCGACCAGTCCGGCCGCTTTGACCGCTGCGACCAAAGTTGTGTGGTCGTCTGAATTCACTGCGTTCTCCACAATGTTTTTCATGGGAGACATGTCGTGCCCGCCGACCATCGGATTCTGCGCCAGCATGGAACCCACAAAGGTCATTGCAAACAACATCAACAAACTTGCGAAAGCCCGGTTTCTCATTTGTAAATTTCCTTTCGTTATTTCTGCCTCGCCTCAAGTACGGGCTCCGCGGTTCGCTGGATTGCACGCTCTGGATTTCGAATTCCTGAAGTGAAAATAATTGCGGCAAATTTGAAAGGATATGACGCTCGATCCTGGGCGAATCGATTTGAGTACAAATATCGCGGCGCGACTACATTAATCAAAAATAGTGAAAATCCAAATCTCTCTGTCCGGCGTACTCCATTCGGTGCCGCGAGCTTTCGCAGCTTCCGCAGAAATCGTCACTGGGCGAGGACTACGCTCCCGCAGCTATGTCTAACTCCCACTTCGGCTGCAGGGAAACTAAGATCGAAGGCCTTGTCGACCGATGAATAGCATAGAGCTGCAGAGTAGTCATGAAGATTGGGAAAGGGGCCAATGGTCGGTGACCGCTCCCCCTCAATCCCTTGCCCGGTTGGGGTGCGGCCTGTTCTGAATTCGGGGGAAGGAGGAACAGGAAAAACCCAGCCGGGTGAAGGGTTCGACCCTTCGCGCATTTCATCGACCTAATATTCCGCAATTCTCACGATTCGATCGCCTTTCATTTCAAAAATTGCCACGCCATTGCGCTCGATCTTTTTCAGCGTTCCACTGTCATCTGGCATGGAGTAGTGCAGTGTCGTTTCTACAATGGAAAAGTTCGAGCCCTGAAAAATTCTCTTGATCGTGATCGTCGCGCCCCGTCCCTCGCGCAGGTGCGCCAGCATTCCACTCCTTGCCTCATCCAGCGTCATGATCACTGATGCCGCAGGATGTTCGTAATGCCCTCCATCCTCGAACATCGAGAGAAGCTCGTCGACCTTCGAGGAGCTTCCCCGTTCATCGAGCAATTGCTCGCGAAGTTTGAAAAATTTCCTTATCACGGTTTCGTCCGTGTGCGTTTGCGCCGCCGGGAGCGATGCGGCAGGTCGATCTTGTGTATGCGCCTGAGACAGCGCGGTGGAAAGCAGAAAAATGAGAGTTGCGCGCAAAATCGCGCCAGGCGTAGGACGCTTCATCAAACCTTCGACGGCCAAGTTGCCAGTGCGTTAGCGGAGTGAACATGTTGCAGGGATTCCCGCTTCCCTCAGATTTTCACGTGCTCAACGTCTCAAAGTGACACCGGCATCAGCGAAGGCGCGCCCTCCATGATCATCAACATGATCGAAATATTCCTCGTAGCAGCGTTTGCGAATTCTCGCGACTCTCGTTGCGGAAAAAATCCTGCTGGTTGCCACTGCTGTGCCTGTTTTTACTCACGAGGTTGCAAACCTTCGATTTCACGCCACAAGTCTAGGAACTTCGCGAATCTACCGTGATTTCATCACGCACGGCAGCATATGTAGATGAAGCCCTATCTGTCCCCCATCCTGCTCCTCATACTCGCTTCTTCCTTCATGGAGGCCAGCATCTCGATCGTCACTAAGACCCTGCCTAACGGCACCGTTAACACGCCCTATTCTGCAGTTATTGCCACCAGCAACGCGTGCGCAACCGCATCTTGGACGATCTCTTCCGGAGCTCTCCCCGCTGGCATTACGAAGAAAGCCTCAACAAGACCCATCTCTTTGACGCTATCCGGTACGCCCACAAAAGCCGGGACATCCTCCTTCTCCGTCAGGGTCACCAGTTGCGGTCATTCCTCGACGGTGGCGTATAACGTGACCATTCAAAGTTCAGCGAACCACGTTGTCGATCTGAGTTGGAACGCGTCGACGTCGAAAGATGTCACCGGATACAACATCTATCGCAGTACGGACAACGCCACCTGGAAAAAGCTGAACGTGAGTCTCATCGCATCCACGCTCTACAGCGACTCAACGGTCGCAAACCACAGCACGTACTACTACTCAGCTACGTCGGTGAATGTGTCGGGAAAAGAAAGCAGCAAGACGGCATCGATTAAAGCCGTCGTCCCGTAGCGCAAAAACGCAGGTCGCTGAACGAAGCCGACTCGGAAGTCCCCGTCCAATAACTTGGTTGGGGATTTCTGCTGCGTGCTAACCTTAGTTTGATTTTGGAGAGTTCGGCTGAACTCACTGTTCATTCCAAATTTAAACAGGCCGGTGCAATGCCTATGTTGCCGAAACGATTCACTGCAAAGCTCAAGAAAAGTCCCTCCAAAGGCGGCTGGACGTATTTGGTTTGGCCGGGGTCCGCAGATTTTTTTGGAACGCGCGGATTGGTAAGGATCAAGGGAAAGATCGATGGACACTCCTTCCAAAGTTCTTTCATGGCGAGAGGCGACGGCACGCACATGCTGCCGGTGAAAGCCGAAATTCGCAAGATGATAGGGAAGGATGTCGGCGACAGTGTGCACGTCCTCATGGAGAAGCGCATCGCGCCAACCCGGTAGTAAGAGCAAATAATTTTCGCTACCGACGATTGCCCGATCCCTGCGGGATTTCGTCCTTCCTCTCTGATTAATCTTTCGTCTCTCCCAGGATTGCGATTCAAACGTTTCGTCATCCTGAGCCGCATCTTTCGCAGCGAAGACCTCCGCATTTCCCCAACTGCAAATTAAAATCTTTATATGCCTTGACACGCATATGCCGTGTGAAGTATATAAAGAGAGTGGAATCTGCCTTCGAAATCCTCGCGGAGCCGAACCGTCGGGCGATATTAAGTCTGCTGGTTTCTTCAGAGCAGTCGGTAGGCGAGATCGAGCGCCAGCTGCGTATGCCGCAACCGACCGTCTCTAAGCACCTGCGTGTGCTGCGCGATGCCGGTTTCGTCGAATCCACCGTGGACGCACAGCGCCGCCTCTACCGCCTCAAGCCGGAACCGTTTCGCGAGGTGGATGCTTGGCTGGATCAGTTCCGCCGGTTCTGGTCGTCTCACGTGGATGCTCTGGAACGCTACCTCGACAGGATGGATCCACTAAGACCAACAACGAAAAACAAACAGAGGAAGCCGCGCAAACCGCGAAGCAATAAAGGAGAAACGAGATGAAGATCAAACTCACCAGCATTTACGTGGACGACCAGAACAAAGCCCTGCGCTTCTACACTGAAGTCCTCGGTTTCGCAAAGAAAGCCGACTTCAGTCAGGGACCATTTCGCTGGCTGACCGTCGGATCGCCGGAAGACCCGGAAGGCACTCAGCTGCAACTGGCACTGAACAACAACCCTCCGGCCAAAGCCTACCAACAAGCAATGTTCGAGCAAGGCCAGCCCGCGGCCATGTTCTATACCGACGATGTGCAGGCCGATTACGAGCGTATGAAAGCGCGCGGTGCCGAGTTCACCATGCCGCCAAAGGACGTGACCGCCTCCAAGATCGCCATGTTGAACGACACTTGCGGCAATTTGATTCAAGTCACGCAGTTGATGGGCTGGTAAAGCCTACCTCGGGAGAGACAGATGACCGATCGCGCGCAATACACGCCGGGTCCGGCCTTCGGGGCGCAAATGCAAAAGCAAGACGGAGAAAACTGGAGACTCGTTCTGGTTAGAGAGTTGCGACACTCGCCGGAAAAAGTCTGGCAGGCTCTGACCGACCCGGCGCATCTGCGCGAATGGGCTCCCTTCGACGCCGATGGAAACTTGGGCGCAGCTGGAAATACCGTGAAGCTCACCACGATGGGCGCTTTCACGCCTACCGTTACCGAAACCAAGGTGACGCGCGCGGACGCTCCTAAGGCCCTCGAGTACAAATGGGGCGGCAACGATATGCGGTGGGAACTCGAACCTCTTGACAGCGGCACGCGCCTGACCCTCTGGACAACCATCAATCGCCGCTTTATCGCAATGGGTGCTGCTGGATGGCACGTTTGTTTTGATGTGCTGGACCACCTTCTCGCCGGTCACCCCATCGGACGCAACGTCGGCCCCGATGCCATCAAGTTCCCCGGCTTTCAGCGATTGCACCGCGAGTATGCAAAGCTGTTCGGCCAGGAAACGCCAAACACACCGAGGACGGATCAATCGTCTTGAACGAGGAGGATCGAAACACTATGAACCGAAACATCTCACGTTCGATTTTTCGCTGGATTCACATCATCTTCAGCATTCCGATACTCGGCTATATCTACAGTCCGTTTGAAAAACTCCCTGGATATGCCCCCGCAACTCGTTTTGTCTTCATCCCAGTGATGATCCTTACAGGTTTGTGGATGTGGAAAGGTCACGTCGTTCGACGCGTTATTTCGAAACAATCGGTCTGACACGACCTGACAACCAAGAGGAAGGTGATATGAAAAGCGTAAAAGCGAAAACCGAATTGTCACTCAAACAACGCGAAGAACTACTCAATGTATTGCAAGCGCGCTTCACGAAGAACATGAATCGCCACGAAGATCTCGAATGGACGAAGATAAAAGCAAAGCTGCTGGCGAATCCCGAAAAACTATGGTCCCTCAGCGAAATGGAAAAAAGCGGCGGCGAACCGGATGTTGTCGGTCGCGATAGGAAGACGGGTGAGTATATTTTCTTTGATTGCTCAGCGGAGAGTCCGAAGGGCCGCAGAAGTCTTTGCTACGACAGAGAAGCGCTGGATTCCAGGAAAGCAAATAAACCGAAAAATAACGCGATGGATGTCGCAGCAGATATGGGAATCGAGCTTCTGACGGAGGAGCAATATCGAGAACTCCAGAACCTTGGAGATTTTGATACAAAGACCTCGAGCTGGGTAAAAGCACCGCCTGATATGAGAAAACTCGGCGGTGCTCTTTTTGGGGATCGACGGTTTGGCCGCGTCTTCATGTATCACAATGGTGCGGAGTCCTACTATGCCGCGCGAGCGTTCCGCGGCTCGCTAAGAGTCTGAATCCTGTCATCCCGACCGGAACAGATCATCGCCAGACGAAGATCTGTGTAGTAAGGGACGTTGCGTCGGGTGGATGGTGATCGTGTAAGGAGTTCCACTCGATCAACCGTCCAGCTCTCCCACTTTGTGCGACCTTGAGAGAACCGAGATGACTCCCGCTACATCCGCTTGGGATAGAAGTGAGCAGTCTCTTGTTTGGTCTTCGGATCGTAATGTGTATACGTGACGTGATGGTCGCCGGTGGCAATCGGTTCGATGTCGGCGGGAATGATCCACAGTTTACCCGGATCGATTGGAATGGTGTTGTCGTAGAGAATCGTCTGTCGATCAAATTTCGCTTTGCACTGGTTGCGTTCCAGCGTTGCAGCCTGCAAGGCGGTCTTCGCGCTTGCCAATTGAGCCGCCAGCGGGTTTCTCGCCAGCTCAGCAGAGAATCTTTGTTGCACCGCTTTTTCAGCGGACGCAGCTGCGTCGCGCTTCGCACTAGGTATGAGGAAAAAATAGAAGAACAGAAACGTGACAAAGCAGCCGATCGCGAAAGCGAGCACGTACGCCTGCCACAAGGTCTTTTCCATCACATCGCTAGTTTCACCGTTCTCAAACAAGTGCGCCTCCCTCGAGGCAACTCAGAGTTATGCGTACGGAAGATCGTTCACCATCGGCGCACACGCGCCGCAATACACGCCAAATCGTAGGCATCTCGCGCGCACAAGTCAACGAAAGGCATCAGCGCACATTGCAGCGGAGTCGATGCGCATACCGCCTGAAGGGCATTCTAGCCGGAAGGATGGCTCACGTTCCGCCCGCTGGGTAAGCGAGGCAATGCGACACCTGGCGCGGTGTCCAGTTGCTCGAACGTTTTCGATGATCATTCGAAAGACGCGCCGCGGCAAAAATAGACCAGCCATTCGCAAACGAAAAGTCGGGGAGCCGGAATCATTTGAAATGATGGTCCGGCCCCCGACACTGCGGGCTGAAAAATAGAGTACCGACTGCCGTTCGATTCAATCGAAGTTGATGCCGCCGCTTCCCCTGAATCGAACGAAGCTCATTTCTTTGGCATCACACGAATAATCTGCATCATGCCTTTATCCTCGTGTTCAAGGATGTGACAGTGGTAGACGAAATCACCGATGTCTGGGCCGCGGAAGTCCATACGAACAGTGACGCTGGGATAAGGACCGGTTCCCGACCAGAACGGGATATCGACCATGTCGAGAAACTGTCGTTTACCTGCAGGCACCGGCACGCCGTTCACCGCCGTAAGAAGAAAGTGGATCTGGTGTATGTGGAATTCGTGATTCTCCAGAGCACGATTCTCGATCACCCAATCTTCGACCGATCCTTGCGTGGTAACAATCGCTGGCGGAGCATCCGGATCGAAAAGCTTGGGAACGTCTCCATCTACGGTGATAAAGAATTGCCCGGCTGGATTGTCCTCCGAGAAGTACAGCTTACGGCGGGTTGTTGCCACGGCAGACTCCAGCCCTTCGAAGCGCTGCGGCGCTGATCGAAACGCCGAGATAGCACCGGCCGTGGCCGCTGGTAGGCGAAGAGTGTCGGCAGAAGTTGCTCCCACTTT
This sequence comes from uncultured Acidobacteriota bacterium, assembly GCA_963712365.1. Taxonomy (GTDB): domain Bacteria; phylum Acidobacteriota; class Terriglobia; order Terriglobales; family Acidobacteriaceae; genus Sulfotelmatobacter. The sequence continues at coordinate 161,045 of CAVQHO010000010.1, read as the reverse complement.
CAAACGCGCAATCGGACGGAACGGATCAATATCTCCGTCCGGGCCGGTGTCCACACTCTGCGTGATAAGCAAGGCGTTCTTCACATCGGCCGAAGGGCCCGTCATGATAAATTCGGCGCGGCCAGCCGGCGGAATCCGCAGATGCTTTACAGCGAGCAGCTTTCCCTGCCGAGTTCCATCCTGCGATCCGACAGGCACTCCATCGAGTCCCACGATGTTGAGGGCCTGCAGAACGCCGTCATAAGTAAGCGCGACATCCAGAATTGTGTCGGCGGCGGTATTCGCTAACCGCCAGAATTGCTTTTCCTTAGCCTTGATCGGAATGACAACGGGTGTGTATTTCGGAAACGGCACGGGAACGTAATTCAAAGAAAGATCCCACCCGGGTTCTTCTGCCTGGTCCTTTTTCTGGTCGCCCGAGCCCGGCAACACATTGTCGCGAACGATAAGCAGTCGTTGCGGTAGATTGGCAACGGCGGGCTGGATCTTCTCAATTCCCTCGACAACGATGGCGCCGGTTGCTCCACCTTCCACCGCGGCCTCGCTGATGCCGTGAATGTGCGGGTGATACCAATAGAGTCCGGGGGGTTCGTCCGTTGGAAACGTGATGTTGTAGGTGAAACTTTCTCCCGAGTTCACCATCGTGCGGATCACCTCGTCGGAATGACAGGTCGGTGAGATATTCGTTCCGTGGTAGTGGACGTTGACCGACGATGAGGTCATGTTGGCTGCACCACAAAGCACCGTTCGATCACTCGATGAAAGTTCCATGTCCATGCCTTGATGCATATGCATCTCGGGCAATCCCGGTGCATCTGCCGGCACGAGATTGGTGATTGTCAGTACGAGATGGTCACCTGGGCTTACATGCAGTGTCGGCGATTGCTTTCCGTCGGGTGTGGTGAAGCAAAAACGTGTCAGCCCTTGCTCGTCCACCATGGTTTGATATTGCAGCGCAACGTTCAGAGTTCCACCAGCGCTGAATAAGTCAACCGGCTCTTGAATCTGACTTCCAACTGGAAACCGCGGACAAGGATTTGTGTTGGATGCGAAGGTTGGCAGCGACAAGCTCAAAAGAGCGAGCCCAAAGAGTGCAGACACACTACGGCTATAGCTGGTAAGTCTCATAGTTGTTCTCTCAATCCGGCAAAAATCAGGAAAGCTACAGCGTGGGCGCAGACGTTCAGGCCCAGCAATTGCACCGAGTGTAGCCAGATTCGGCGCGCGCGACAACGTGAAACATTCTGCAAACTACGCAGCACAATGTGAAAAATTGTGCGCCCTTTTTAACTGGATGCGAACCTATTGCAACGGGGCCTTCGTTGGAACGGCCGGGTGGCCCGTTCAAGCCCGATTTCGGCTTGATTCGGGAACTTTTCTTAATCCTATCCTTTGGTCCCGACCGGGATGAAGGGACGGTGCTCTTTGAAAGCTGTCGGGGCAAACTGCGACCCATCTAACGCGTTGTGCGTTAGATGGGTCAAAGAGGAAACACCTTCCGCTGGCCCGGAAAAGGTTTGACCAGAACACATCACTCGGTCTCAATTCGCCCAGGACCACAACCTTTCCAAAATTCGATGCGATCTTTGTGTTCGAATGCGCCTTTCGCCAGTCTCCGGGTAATTGGCAGGTGAAGTCCACGTACTTTTCTGTGCGGGCGAGTCGATAGTCAGATCGAATCTAGCCTCTCCCTCTGGCATCAGAAGACAAACTTGAACGTGTCCTTGAGGCGTTGCGCACAAGGACACAATTTCTCCCTGATCGTTGATGTCAAACGCGTCGAATACAAAGCGCCCTGAACCCGGAATGATCAGGTCTCGAATTGCAACGATGTCGTTGTTCTCCCAAAGGAATGGGTCACCGCCCACTCCGCATTCGCCGGAATCCCCCACGACTTGATCCGAGCGGTTGATCATTTCTCCCGCGCTGCATGGGTTGCCATGAGGAGTGCCCAAGTCGATTTTTTGGTGGTTTCGCCATAGGAAGGCATGATGCGACTGGCGGCCAAGCAGGTGAGCCCAGCCAACAGCGTGACCGAGATTGTTGATCCACCAGGCTTCGCCGTTATCGCCTCCAAGCGTCCCGAGGTCATGCAAGGTTCCATTCCTCCACAAGAATGGATGTTCAGTCGCGTCTCCCTTTAGTAAAGAGAAACCTACAATCTCTCCTCGGCTATTAAGCCCGTAACCCTCGCTGAAACTTCCACCGAGGGAGCCAACATCGTGCATCCGTCCCTGTTCCCACAAGAACGGATGTGTTGTCGCAAGTCCCGTGGTCGTATGCGTAACGTTATCAGTGAATGAGATACCCATCGCTTGCCCGCGTTCGTTGGCCTGATAAACAACGCTGTCAGTTCCGCCAAGCGTGCCCAAATCTTTAATCGAACCGAGTTCCCAAAGGACTGCACGTACCTGTGTCGCACCTGGCACGAAGAATGGAAAAAAAGGATCGGCATCAGGAATCGTATTCAGCGCTCCTCCGAAAATCTGCCCTCGACTGTTAATCGCGTTTGCGCTTGCACCATTGCCTCCCAGAGTTCCTAAATCGACAACTTTGCCGCCTTGCCACAACGCAGCTCTCAATTCCGGAGTTCCAACTTGGGGGTCAATCGCTCCATTCTGAGCGAACCCCACCGCCACACCGAACTCGTTCACCGAGATAGGGCCGCCGCTGTACCCGGGACGCAAGGACGGAAGATGCACCCGCGAGCCCGCGAACCACAGTAGCGGCTGTTCCACCAAGCAGTCCGCATTGAAACAGGCAGACGGAAAATGATCGGGAATAGTCGTCTCGGCAGTGGCGACGAAAATGCCATTGTTGCTTAGGATTTGCGCAGCTGGCGGTGGCAACAAGACATTTCCGTTGGGCCCTCCGAACGTTCCGACGTCGACCACCCGGTAGGCATGATGCCTAGGCTGCGGCTGTGCATCTTGAGCTGTCGTTGTTGCTATGATCCCAGCAAAGATCATCACGATTGCGCCTGAGTGAGTAAGTTTTCGCAACGTCATTGGTTACCTCCACAGATTTTCGAATTTTGCCTGGTCGAATGGATCGATCCGCTGCGGCCAAGTGTCCCGGGGTTGGCGGTGAGACTGACGAATTCTGGTCCGGTGGTCAACCGAAGCTTCGCCGAACTTCTGTCTGAAGGAAAAAGTTCTAGCTGTTCATAGATTTAGAGGTCGGTCTGAAGACGGGGAATTACCCGGAGTCTGTCCCGCGATGATAAACTGGCCGCCATTTGAGGGGTGTGGTTTGCAAGGCGGCAGTGGGCGCGAACATCCTCGTGTGCATTTCGGCCAATTCGAGGCCGACCTCCAAAAACAACAACTCTACAAACGGGGCCTTCCGGTCCGAGTGGAAAATCTCCCGTTTCAAGTGCTGGCTGCACTATTGGCCCGGCCCGGAGTTCTAGTCACCCGCGATGAATTGCGTCGGCGTCTGTGGCCGGACGGCACTCATGTCGACTTCGACGAAGGACTCAACACCGCCGTCCGCAAACTGCGCTATACATTGGGAGATTCCGCCGATAGGCCGATCTTTATCGAGACGGTGCCTCGCAAGGGCTACATTCTGATTGCCCCCGTGGCAGAAGTACTCACTTCGAACGAAGACGAAATCGTTAACCATGGCTTCGCCAGCCATGAAAACGGCAAGGCTGTCGTGGCGGGTCTCGTACCCTCTCCGTCGCCGCCAAAAGCCAGCCGCAACTTCTTCTATCTTCTTCTTGCTCTTACCATCGTGCTCATCGCAGGTGGCTTTGTGGCGTTGCGTACCCGTCGTTCGGTGGCGCAGCCAGATTTTGTCCGGCTCAGTTACCGACGGGGCACAATAGTCTCGGCGCGACTCACGCCTGACGGTCAACAAGCCGTATACGGTGCGGCATGGGACGGCCAGCCATTTCGGCTTTTTCTTGCCCGGCCGGGCACTCCAGATATTCGCGATCTGGGAATCGAAGCGGACATCCTTGCAATTTCTCGTTCTGAGCAAATGGCCGTGATGCTGCATCGGCACTTTGGTTTTGGAACCGTTTGGAGTCGAGGGACGCTGGCCACCGTGTCTTTAACGGGCACGGTGCCGAAAGAGATACTCGATGACGTGAGCTCTGCTGACTGGTCTCCAGATGGTTCTCAGCTGGCGGTCGTGCATTATTCAGCAAGCAGCTGTCGGTTGGAGTTTCCCGTGGGACACGTCGTCTACGAGGCCACCGGCGGAGCATGGCTTAGTCATGCCCGAATCTCGCCGGCTGGCGACCGAATCGCTTTCCTCGAGCATCCGCTGTTGAACGATGACGCCGGGCATGCGGTCATCCTTTATTTGCAAAATGGGCAGAAAACGCTCTCCCAAGATTTTTATGGAATCGTAGGGCTAGCCTGGAGAGACGCCAACGAACTCCTGTTCACCGCCAGCGAAGCAGGGGTCGGCGGAGGGCGCGCCGTATTTCAGATATCGGTGGATGGAGCTCAGTCGCTGGTGCGACGGGAATCTGTTGGCTTAACGATTCACGATGTGACTTCTGATGGCGGCCTGCTTCTATCTCGCGATGTCCAAGGCGATGAGACTTTCAGTCATCTCCGAAACGGCGAACCTGATCGTGTTATCAGTTGCCTAAACGTTTGTGTTCCTTCAGGGTTGAGCGACGACGGATCTCAGCTTCTTACTTCCGGACAGGGCGAAGCTGCCGGAACGGGGTACAAGGCATATGTGCTCTCTACTGAGATCGGTGCGGCACCGAAGCTTTTAGGTGACGGCCTGCCTACTGCACTTTCTCCTGATCGACAGTCCGTGCTTGCTGTCTTCCCTTGGGGGATTGACCCATCCACGATTTCGCAATTGCGAACGCTGCCGGTCGGCGCGGGAGAACCTAAGGTCTTAACTCATGACTCCATTTCGCACCTCTGGGCCAGCTGGTTCCCGGACGGGAGGAGATTTATTTTCGTTGGTGCCGAGCCGCATCACGCGGCGCGCACTTGGAAGCAAGATCTCGACTCTGCCAACGCCGCGCCTCTTACACCCGAAGGTATTTCGGGGACAAGAATTTCCCCAGACGGGAAAATGGTGGCCGCTATCGGCACCGACCAAAAACTGTGGCTGTATCCCACATCTGGAGGAGCTCCGAAGCTGTTGGGCAAAGTCTACCCCGACGAAGAAGTCGATCGCTGGAGTAAGGACGGAAGGTACCTGTTCCTCACTAAATACGGCTTGCCCGCCGAGGTAGACCGTATGGACGTGAACACGGGCCTCCGTTCTCTCGTTCATCGCGTTTCCCCATCTGACCCCGCAGGAGTTCTTTCAGTCGGCCCAGTCCTCGTCTCCGGCGATGCTCAAGTCTATGTCTACGCATATTCACGATACCTGTCGACGCTTTACCTGGCCCACGGTTTCTGATCGGACAGCAAGTGGTGTCGACGAAAGCCGCTCGTGTGGTGCGGGCGTTCGCCATTTTCAGTTTCCACAACTTTCCGCGCTTCTTGTGACATCCAACCTTGTCTTCTAGCCCCGTTTCGTCAGATCATCGCCGGAGCCATAGAGGTTGACGAAGGTGATACAAGCTAACCCCTTATTCCGCAAGATTTTACCTATAAGTCCTTTGAAGTCAAGATTTTGCGGACCGAAGCGGCACCTCTTCGCCGTAAGTCCTTATTACTCAATATTTTGCGCCGTTCGATCCAAAAACACGGAGTGCTCTTCTGCCCCGACTCATCGTCTCTCCTGCACACACTCCCGATGACAAAGTCGCGGAGTATATATTGATAGGCCGAATGGCGAACGATCAGGAAAAGGAAGCGGCGGCGCGCGCGAGCCTGCAATTCGTTCAGGATGGCCAGGTTGTCGGGCTCGGCACCGGATCTACCGCGGCTTACTTCATCAAGCTTCTGGGCGAGCAAGTTAAGAAAGGAATGCGCATTCGCGGCATCCCGACTTCGGTTCGCTCGCGTGATCTTGCGCAGAGTCTGGGGATTCCGCTGACTACGCTCGACGAATGCCAGGAGATCGCCGTCACCGTTGACGGTGCCGACGAGGTCGATCCACAGTTGCGCCTGATTAAAGGTGGCGGCGGGGCGCTGCTGCGCGAAAAGATTGTCGCTTCGGCGACCCGGCAACTCGTGATCGTCGCCGACGCTTCGAAACAGGTGCAAAAGCTCGGCAGGTTTCCGCTACCAGTGGAGGTCATCCGCTTTTCGCAGGCTCTTGTCGCAAAAAAAATTGCGGCCCTGGGCGCTGACGTCCAACTGCGCATGGATGGTGCGGGCCAGCCTTATATCACTGACGAGAACAACCACATCCTCGACTGCCGGTTCGGAGAAATCGCCGACGCAGACTTGCTCGCGCGCGAGTTGAGCGACATGCCGGGAGTCGTCGAGCACGGGCTGTTCATCGGGATGGCCAGCGTGGTTCTGTTCGCACGGGGACCCGAGATCGTCGAGTTGCGCCGGTAGGCTTCCAACAGGCATTCTGCTATCAGATTTCGCAGGCTGAAAAAGATTTCTCGACTCGCTCGGAACGCCCGTCGTTCCCGACGCGGGCAATCATCAATCAAATCAGATGGCCGTAGGAGCACAGACCGGGGAATGGGCAGGGCCGTCACGCAGACGTGTGCCGCGATTTCGCATCCAGGCGCCGCTTGATGTGAAGGTGTCCCGCGCTGGCGTCAGCGACACGGTTCCCGGCAGATCCGTGAATGTCTGCGAGCGCGGAATAGCGGCCATGCTCGCGGGAGAACTAGTACCCGGCGAGACCGTGGAAGTCGAAGTGCAGCTGTCGTCCACGGGCGCACCGTTGCGTACAACTGCCACGGTGCGTTATCTCGACAAACTACGTTGTGGATTCGAATTCACCGAGTTGTCCGCCGACCAACGCTCTGCAATCCGTGATTGGGCGAAGACTGAAAAAGCCGAGACAGAAACGGCCATCGTTTCTTCTCCTTCCATAAGAACGATAAAGGTTCGACAATCCGGTCTCACCGGCGCGAGAGCATCGTTCGGTAGCGGTGGTGGTTCCGGACCTTCGAGAAACAGATGGCGCACAATCGCATTGATCACTGTTGTTGTGATCGCCGCGTTTATCTTCGGTGTCTTCTGGTGGAGATGGAATCGCGGCTGGGATGAACTCGAGTCGGGAATAAAGACTCAGCACACCTCCGAGGCAGGAAAGATGCGTGTCCAGGTTCCAACCGAGGTGATGCAGAAGCTACTGGTGCACCGCGTCGACCCGATTTACCCAGCGGAAGCGCGGAAGGATAATTTGCAGGGCATCATTGCTCTCGACATCTGTGTTTCACAGGATGGATCGGTTATCGGCATGCGCGCGCTGAACGGTCCGGAAATTCTCGCCAAAGCCGCGATGGATGCATTGCGCTGGTGGAAATTCTCACCGTACCGCGTGAATGGAGAAGCTGTGGAGATCGAAACGACGGTAGCCGTGGAATTCAAGAGGTGATCGGTTCCGAGAAACGGGCCGGCAAATTGAGTCGTGAAACCTCTGCGGGTCTCAAAGCTTTTTCTTGCGCATGGCGTGAAGCACAACAACGCCACTGATCCCAAAACATAGGACGGCTCCCAGCGCGGCGATCAACATCAGGTTCGCGCTGAGGTGAAGTGCATCGGCGAAGAGCGCGGCAATCGCGAAAACGAGTCCGACAAAGTTAAGCGACAGCGGCGCCTGGATGGTGGATCCAAAATTCTTTTTGATCCGGAGTTGCAACAGAAGTGCGACCAAGCCGATTGCTGCCACAACGACGATGGCCAAGGGACTGGAGAATGCAGTCCGGCCTGTGTAGATGACTACAAGTGTCAGGGCGATAAGCAGCAGCCCAGCGAAGACGATGCTCCAGCGGCGGGATTGAGCGGAAGGCACCGAGTTGGGAGCGACGTCGGGCAATGCCTTGTCCCAACTTTATACAGCGGCCGATTGTGTTTTTCAATTGCCGCATTCGAGTCCGCAAAGGATCACTCGAAGCGCCATCCCATCTATTGGAGCGCCCGGCTCCGCACCTTCAAGGCTGCCAACTTCTCGGCGGTTGAGAGCGCATCTGCGGCTTTCACCTTCACGTCCGGCTCGACGCCGGTTCCTTGCCAATCAGGAGTTGCGAAAGGATTGATTGCCTTCGCTTCAGGAATGGCAATTCCGAAATGATCGTCGATGCGGTGAAACACCGCAGAGTGGGCGGCACCCCCGGTGGTCTCGCCGATCAAAGTGGCGCGATGCAACATCTTCAAGTCATAACTAAACTGCTCGGCGCCTGACAACGTTTTGCTGGAAAGGAGCAAATAGACGGGCTTGCCCGCCAGCTTGCTACCCGGGACTGGTGACCGAGTCCACGATTTCGCCGTCGTGTTCTCACGAGGGTTGTACCAGTATTCCGGATGATCGAAAAGATAAGAGGCGATGAATGAAACCGTCTCAGGCATTCCGCCGCGGTTGTCGCGGAGGTCAAAGATGATCGCGTCCGCGTTGTTGATGGAAGCCATGGCCGCTGCGGCTTTAGGTTCGCAGATCGACAAGTCTGGAAAGGCGTTCATCTTGAGATAGCCGATATTGTTGGACAAAAAGCCGGATCGCTCAAAACCGCAGTTCTCACCTTCCAATTGGCGTCGGTATCGTGCTGCGTCCCTGCTTGCTGGCAGTTCCCGCGGTTGCGGGAGAATTGTTTCGCTGTACACGATCTCAAGATGCGGGTCGCGACTGACTTCCCGCACCTGACGCGTCAGAATTCCTGCGAGGGCTGCTTCATCCAAGCTGTCATATTCATGCCGTTGCGCGCTGGCTTTCAGCGCTGCTACTACGTTGCTGGCCGCTCCGCGATCTATGTAATGCTCCTGCAGGTTCATGATCACCGCGGCCAGCACTCGCTGACGTTCCCGAGCAGAAGGGACTGGAGGGATTGCGTACTGTCCCTTTGCCAGGGTCGCCGAATCGTGCACATGATCGGCGCCTGACTTCACCCTTTGTACGTTTGACTTCATAGACTGCGGCGACTTCTCGCCGGTAGAGGGTTCGGTCTGTCGCGCCGAGGTTTCACTCGTCTCCGCCAACCCTGACGCATGCGGCGTCAACGGAGCGGGAGCGGTGCTCGAACTCTCAAGATTTGGCAGGCTAGAACCGGGCCCATTGGCATTCGTCCAACTTCCCGCAGCTGGTTCGGTGCTATCGAATTGAGCAGGAGCAATCTGAACATGCAACACACGAATCCAGCTGTATTTGATGGCGAAGCAGGTGGCGCAGAAGACGAATGTTGTTAGCAGGATGCCGTTGACGACTGCAGTGCCACTAGGCCGAAAGCCGCTGACTGTGTAGAAAGACGGAACGCCGTCGGGAATCGGGCCCGGCAACGTCGAGGTTTGACGTGGCGACCAGGATTGCGGACGGAGAATCCATTGCCGCAGAAGTGAGAAAGCAGCATCCAGGAGGGATTTGAGGCCACTGACGGTGCTCCGATTTTCATCGAAGATCGCCAGCATCTCGTCAGCGAAGCGCCGACGGAAGTGGCGCGGATGCAGGCGTAGTGCGAGTCGATAGACGGATCGGAGCATTCATGCCCTCCGTGGCTTCGGTTTTTGCAGGCGGAGCTGGCCTTCCCGGACAACCTCTGCGAGCCGACTGATTTCAGCCTTGAGAAGAGCTTTACCGCCAGCGGTGAGCCGGTAGTAGCGTCGCCTGGGATCATCATCGTGTGGCCGATGCCCAAGTTCGTCGACCCAGCCGCGGTCGATCATTTTCTGGAGGTTGTCATACAGCGTGCCGGGACCGATCTTGTACCTTCCCTCGGATTGCCGAGCGACTTCCTGCATGATGGCGTATCCGTGAAGATCTTCTCCAGCCAGCGACAGCAGAATGTGAAGTACGGCAGCGGAAAGGGGTAGAAAGTCTCGGGCGTTCATAGTCGGAGTTCGTTATATCGGAGTCCGAGTGAGTTGTCAAATTATGGCTGCCCACTTATTCAGCCTATCAAGACGCCGTGCGATGCACCGATCAACCATTCGGCGCGGCGTGAATCACCGTTGTTCAACGCGTAGAGGACCAGTTCCACGCGAGTGGAAATTCCCAGCTTCTCGAACACACGAAAAAGGTATTTCTTGATGGTGTGCTCGCTGAGATTGAGTTCGGTTGCAACCTGGCGATTGCTCAGGCCCTCGGCGACCAGCGCGACCACCTGCTCCTCGCGCGGCGTCAGCAGGCGCCGTCCCTTTGAGTTGAGCACGCGCAGGGAAGGGACTTCAGTGATGAGGTCCATGATGCAGTTGAGTTGCTCGGTGTTCGCCCATATCTGCCCTTGCGAGACTCGAAGGATGCATTTGCACAGCAAACGAAGGCTTGCGTCCGTCAGGCAGAAGATTCCCCGGGCGCCCGAACGAAACGCACCGACCACGACTTCGCGCTCGAATGCGTCGATAAGGAGAACCTTGCCGACGGCAGGATGGGATAGGTGGAACTGACGGAGGGCGGCGAAGTTCGCTCCGAGGTTCGGCTGAGATCCGAACGACAGCAACGCGACAAGTGGGGGTTCGGCAGCAACTGCTTGGGCGATAGATTGAAGATCCATCGAACAGGTGCGCACGTGGAATTCAGGATGGCGGCGCAAAGCGGTGCTGAGTAGTTGTGCTTGCATGCGGTTGGAATCGGCGACAAGAATACCGACAGCGTCTGAAGTGCCAGAGGAAAGGCTCATACGATTGTTTCGTGTCGACTATGGATGCGGAATCGATAAATCGATTTTAGGAATATCGAGTGCGGAGCAACAAGGAAGGTGATCACAAATTTCAGTTACGACTCTCAAATCGGGAATCAAACTTTCGGTCTGCGCGGGGTGAGTTTGAAAGAGGGGCGACTTGTTGAAATCCGGAATTGGAACAGGCTGTTCGGCAGTTGGCAGAACAATGTGGCGCGGCATTCCACCAAGAGAGGCTAAACTCTGCATCCGCCCGGTGAACATGCGATTTTGGGCAGCCTTTGATGGGACTAAGGCGGACTGATTTGAACGGCGTCGGGCGAGACGTGTGATCGGGTAAACATGCAAGTCCACTTTTGTAGGCACTACCTCAGACTCCCTTCCAGAGCGAGGTCTTAGCCGCTATCAAGTCGCGCGGGTGAATGAAATGAAGGGAAAAATCGGTTTTCCCGTATGCGTACGGGGTCCACTTTCGTAGGTGGTACATCTCACGTCTTGTAGCCACTTGGACGTGCGCATAAGTTCACGTGAGAGGGCCGAACTGGTGGCCACTCGAAAAACGAAGCGGCAATGACGGGCCCCCACATCAACGTTGGTTTCATCACAATCGCGGCAATCTTCTTCTTACAGTGTTGCGGCGTCGTACTCGCTCAAAGTGAAAAAACAAATACGAGCGGAGACACGGCGACCTCCCAAGCCAGCCTAACCGGAGCAGGATCGGGAGGTAGCAGTTTAACGGCCGCAAAGCCTGGTAGAGCGGACGGCACGGGAAACCCTTTACTCGGAGGGAATCGCCGTCCGCTCTACCGGCTGAGACCAAGCGACATAGTAGAGGTGAGTTTCACCGTGGCACCGGAATTGAACCAAACTCTGACAGTACAACCGGACGGCTACGTGATGTTAAAGGATGCGGGACTGGTGGAAGCACAGGGGTTGAACCTTCAGGAATTTAGCGGGGCGGTTCAGGCCGCGTATCGAGGATACCTGCACGATCCACAAGTTGCGGTGGCACTCAGAGAGTTTGAGCATCCTTATTTTGTGGTTGGGGGGCAGGTTGGCAAGCCTGGCAAGTATGAATTGCGTTCTGACACCACAGTGCTGGAAGCAGTAGAAATTGCCGGTGGTTTAACACAACTCGCCAAACATTCGCAGGTCGTTCTCTTTCGACGCGCCGGCGAGGACCTCGTCGAGGCCCGATTGCTCGACCTGAAAAAGATGCTTAAGGAAGGTAACGTTCGGGAAGACGCGCATCTTCAACCTGGCGATCTAGTCTTCGTGCCGCAGAATACGATTTCGAAAATCGCTCGTTTCCTCAGCAAGCCCTCACTCAGCATGTACATGAATTCCAGCCAATTCTAGAAGACGATCCACACTGACGTGCCGGACCAGGACCTAAATCGTCGACGCACAGAGGCATCAACACCAACCCTGAGAGATCTGGCGATGGTGGTGTTCCGGCACCGCAAGACCTGCATGTACGTTTCGGCGATAGTGCTGTGCGCGGCAATCTTCTATGCGGTTTCGGGAGCGACATACGAAGCGAGTATGAAGATTCTGGTCCGCCGGGGGAGAGCAGATGCACCTATCAGTGCTGGCGAAAACGCTCCGCTTGATCTAACCCGAACGGCGGTGACCGAAGAGGAATTGAACTCCGAGGTGGAGTTGCTTCGCGACGATGAAGTCCTACGGAAAGTGATTCAGGACACGGGCACCGGGGGACGCGACTGGCTGCACATCTTACATCTCGGGGAAGGTCGCTCGCAGCGAGTGGAGCGGTCGGCGCGGCATCTGGCACAACGGCTCAGAGTCGAGCCGATCAAGAAGACGAATCTGATCGCGGTACGGTACCCAGCATCCGATCCTCAGGAAGCCGTCAAAATACTTCTAGCCGTTGCCAACGCTTACCTCGAAAAGCATACCGCTGTGCATCGTCCGACAGGAGAAGTGCGCTTCTTCGAGAAGCAGACTGAGGAGTCGAGGCGGCAATTGGAAGACTCGGAGAGGGCGCTACTTCAATTCACCAACAGCCATTCCGTGGTTGCCGCTGGGCAACAGCGGGATCTCGCGTTGCAAAAACTGAGCGAACTGGATATTAGCGCAAGACAGACGCGAATAGAGTTATCCGCGACGAGGCAAAGGCTGCATGAGTTGCAAGAACTGCTGTCGCGATTGCCCGAACGAACGACCACCCAAGTTCGCACGGCGGACAATGCCGAGCTTCTCAAGGCAATGAAATCCAGCTTGCTTGAGCTGAAGCTCAAGAGGACTCAACTCCTCAACAAATTCGAACCGAGCCACCGTCTGGTGCAGGAAGTCGAGACACAGATCGCCGATACAAACGCCACGATCCTCGGCGAGCAGGAATCTCCGGTGCGCGACGAGACCACAGATAAGAATAGTCACTACGAGTGGGCAAAATCAGAATTGGAGCGGGCTGAAGTGGAACTCAGAGCACTCCATGCGCGGGGGATCGCGACCGATTCGCAAATCGCAATTTACCGCGCAATGACCGAAAAGCTTGGAACCGACGCGATTACACAAGACGACCTGGTGAGCATTAAGAAGGCATCGGAGGAGAACTATCTGCTTTACGTGAAGAAGGAGAAGGAAGCGCGGTTGAATGACGCGCTCGATGAGGGCGGAATCGTCAACGTCGTTCTGGCAGAGCAGCCGATTGCGCCGGCTCTGCCGCTGCGGTCTGCATGGACTGTTATCGCGATTGGCATTGTGTTCGCGGGATCGGCGGCGATCGCGTCAGCGTTTGCGGCTGACTATTTCGACCCAGGATTTCGTAATGCGGACGAAGTGTTCGAGACTTTGAATGTTCCAGTCTTAGCTACTCTGCCTCGACGTTCGCTCGAGAGGCTTTCGGCATGAGGGATGAAGTCATGCATGATTCGCCAGAGTCAACCGACTTCTCGGCCCAAAGTGGGTGGAAGGCGTATGCGTACAAGGTAAAAGCGATCAGGCCGAAGAGTAGCAAATGGAATCCGGAAAGATTTGCGGAGGAGCAAATTCGGGGATTGGTGCGACAGGTCTTTACGGCAAAAATGACTCCGCCAGTTCGCCAAATCGTATTCAGCGCGGTTGAGCCAGATGTCGACGTTCGAACTCTCTGCTTACAGGTGGGTGAGTCTCTCGCAAAAGAAACCTCGGCGAATATCGCAGTTCTCCTAAAGGATTCGCCGAATTCTGCAGAGGACCAGACCGATCCCGAAGAATCGGACTCTGGAAAGGAACGAGCAAGCCTCCGCCAAAATGCGAGGCGCTGCGGCAGCAACCTATGGGTACTGGATATGGCCGGTGAAAATCGCACTTGCGCAACAGCGACGCAAGCATCTCTAGCCCGAATTCGCACGGAATTTTGGTATTCGATTCTTGAAGGTCCGCCCGTTGGTAGGTCCGATGAGGCGACCGCTATGGCTCAGTTTGCAGACGGAATGATCCTCGTTCTTTCTGCGTTGCGCACGCGCAGGGCGACGGCAATCCAGGTTAAGCAGACGTTGGAACGTTCGAATGTCCGGTTGCTTGGAAGCGTGCTCAGCGAACGGGAGTTTCCGATCCCGGAGGGGATTTACAGACGGTTGTAGTAGGCAACCCTTAACGATGTGGGATTGAGACTCCCGGCCTAAGCCGGGTACTCATGCTCGCAGCTTGCTGGTGGGAGATCAGGTGTCTACCGTTCTTTCGAACCCTCGAACGCAAAGGTCCAGTGAAGGTGATTGGTCACGTCTGATCCCGGGCGTAACTCCGCTCGGCCGCAAACTGACCAAGGCCACGTCTGTGTCGCTCAGACCTTTCGCCGTGGGTAACAAGGCCGCATCGAGTCCGGAGATCCGGGAATACTCCGGGAGGACATTGCGAACCTTGATCCCAGCTCCACTCGCCGGGCGGGGCGGGTTGAGTTGGTTGAAATCAGTCACGGCAGATTGGACAGCCGTCGCCCTGAGTTGGCTGGTACTAGTCGCCAGCGTTTCAGGCTTGGAAACCTTCTATCCGAACGTGCAGCGGATAGTTGTGAGCGCCGATCCCTTGGCATGCGTGGGATATGCGATTCTTCAGGCCGCTCTTATCACTTTGCTGGGGTACACCGAAGGACTGTACACCGAACACCTCGACACCGATGATCGGGCGTGGCTCCTGGCGAAATCCGTGGCCTGGACAACGACCGTGCTGTGCCTTGCCCAAGCATTACAGGGCGCTACGTGGTCCACGGCATTTTTGTTCTCAGTGAGTGCAGTGCTGGATTTTGGCGGACTGTACGGGTGGAGATGGTGGACGAGTCGCCAGGAAGGGACGCTCAAGCCGAGTCGTTCGACGCGAAATGTTCTGATAGTCGGAGCGGCACGAACAGGCTACCGAATCGCAGCTCACATGCAACAGCATCCCGACCTGAGGGGCGTTGTTTGCGGATTTCTGGATGACGATGTCGCGATAGGTGGCGAGGTCATCGGACGCACTTCTGATCTCGCACGCTGTGCGCGCAAGAAATTCGTCGACGAAATAATCCTGGTTGGTCCACGCGACGCTGATACGACGCGGCGTGTGCTGGAAGACGCGCGTCGGCTGCGCCTTGACGTCCAGATCGTCCCCGAATTATTCGGGTGCGCTCCGGTTGAAAGTGACATCCAGCGCGTCGCGGGCGTCCCCGTGATCTGCCTGCATGCCGAGCGGCTTCCAGCGGCAGCGCTGTTGTTGAAACGAGCTATAGATGTAATTGGTGCAGCATCTGCACTGATCATTCTGTCCCCACTACTCATTTTGATCGCGATGCTCACTCGCTGGGACTCAGCAGGTCCTGTCTTCTACTGCGCGCAACGGGCTGGCCGAAAGGGAAGATCGTTCCGTTGCTACAAGTTTCGAACCATGGTCGCGAATGCGGACGAATTGAAGGAGGGGCTGCGAGGCACTAACGAAAGGTCCGGGCCATTTTTCAAGTTGAGGAACGATCCGAGAATCACCGGGCTCGGGAAAGTGCTACGGCGCTATAGCCTCGACGAGCTCCCGCAGCTGTGGAATGTCCTTAAGGGTGATATGAGTCTGGTGGGGCCGCGGCCCCATCCGCTCGACGATGTGGCAAGTTATGAAGTTGAACACTTGGGACGCCTGGATGTGACACCCGGACTCACCGGATTGTGGCAGGTAACCGCTAGGCGAGATCCATCATTTCGCCGAGGGCTCGAACTGGATCGGGAGTACATCCGGACGTGGAGCCTGAGCCTTGACTTCAGGATCTTGCTGCGGACATTTCGAGCCGTCCTGTGCGGGAGCGGAGATTAATGGAGGTCTCATTTGAACCACTCTCACCGGCAGTTCTCGGAGAACAAGCTGCAGCCGGAATGATCAAGGTGTTGCTTAGTCCTCTGCAATCGCTGGCTGCGAGCCCACCGCTTTTGTTCATTTGCGCCTTGACGGCAATGCTGTTGCGTCATCCTGATGTGCATTTTTTTGAAATTGACCGAATAGCCTTTGGGCTGCTCATCGTTGGGGTGCTTGCAGGGGCGGTGGTCCGGCGGCAAACGTTATTTGTTGCTGACCGGGCGACCTGGCCGATGATCGGGTTGACCGCGCTTGCACTGACAAGCGTACTAAGCCAGCCTTTCGATCAAGAGAGCTGGAGCTTGCTGGCTTCGAAGTTCATCGTCCCTTTTACGATGTTTCACTTGGCGGGACTGGCGTTTTCTGAGGATCGACACTTCCGTTTATTCGAAAAGTTTGCGCTTTTCGTGCTTGCCTATCTTTGCTTCACGGCGATTGCTTTTCTCACCGGCGCGCACAGTCTGATCTTTCCTCGATTCATTCTCGATGCCAGCGTTGGCTTCCATGCAGATCGCGCTCGTGGACCGCTCCTTCAGGCTGTTGCGAATGGCGTGTCCATAAATGTTCTCGGGCTGCTCGCGTTGCATGCCTATCGGCGGGGCAGTCTGGAGGGAGCAAAGGTTGTGCTGGTTCTGGCATCGGTGCCAATCGCTATCCTGGCGACGATGACTCGAACGGTTTGGCTTTCTTTCGCGGGATCGGTCTTGGCTCTGATCTTATTGTCGAAGAGCCGCGCTTTGCGGCGAGCGTGCATGGCGGTGTTGATTGTCGCGGCTGTCGGGCTCAGTGTTGTGCTGAGTTATGACCATGTTGCAGCAGCGATCGGGGAAAGGCTCGAGGAACGCGGTCCCATTGAGTACCGCGAGGCGGTCTACACGGGTGGATGGGAGATGTTCATCCAACGTCCTTTGCTGGGTTGGGGCTTTCACGAGATGCCGTCTGAACTGCCGCGACATGTCAGCGGATATCACCAACAAGTTCTGTACCCGCACAATACCTATCTGGAATTGGCGGTGGAGGGCGGCATCGTTGGACTCGCGTTTTACTTGTGGTTGATGTGGGAACTGCTCCGGTTGTGTCGCGGCCGAATACCCGATAACGAGGAGGCGCGGATTTCTCGACAGCCACTTCCACCGCCTTTGGCCGATTCTTCTCGGAGTGTACTGGCTCAATGCCGCAACTGTCGTGATGAGCTACCAGTTTGTGAATGGATTGCTTTTCACCATGGCGGGAATGCTGGCGGCGCAGCGGCGTCGAGCGGAGCGAGGGGACGCATGCTGACGATCGCCTATCTCGCGAATGAGTATCCATCTCCAGTGGAGCCCTACGTCCGCGAGGAGATTGACGAGTTGCGCAGCCGAGGCCTGCGGATCGTCACAGGAAGTGTGCGGAGACCGCGCGGTGCAGAGGGTTCTGTAGGTGCGGGGGAACCGGAGATCATTGTGCGAGCGCTGTCGCCCGGCCTTGCAGTCCAAGCTGCGTGGTTGTGCTTTTGCCGGTGGCCGCAAATCCGGTCGCTGATGAATCGCATTCTGTTCCGCGGGAATGAAAAGATCCTTCAGCGGCTGAAGGCCTTAGCGCACACGTTTCTTGGCGCATGTTATGCGATAAAACTCGGAAATCGTTCAGTCGATCACATCCACGTTCACCACGGATATTACGGGGCGTGGATAGCCATGACCGCCGCGCGTCTTTGCGACGTGCCGTTCAGCATGACACTGCACGGATCGGACCTGCTGCTGCACGGGACTTATCTCGACGTAAAAGTTGAACGCTGCGCATTTTGCCTGACGGTTTCGGAATTTAACCGGCGCTTCCTTCTGAGTCATTATGCGAATGCTGATCCGGGAAAGGTCTTTGTGGCGAGGCTAGGGGTCGAATTGGTCGCCCGGGCTACAGCACAGACAAAACCAGCGCAGCGACCCACAGACAAACTGGCTTTGTTGGCCGTGGGACGGCTTCATCGGGTTAAGGATCACGCATTCCTCATCGAGGCTTGCAGGCAGTTGAGATCTTACGATGTGCCATTCGAGTGCATGATTGCTGGCGAAGGCCCGGAGCGCCGACGTCTGGAGTGCCTTATCAGCAAGTACGGCATGGAGGCGCAGGTCACGCTGCTTGGCCACGTTGAACACGGGCAAATGGCTTCGCTCTACGACCGTGCTGAGGTGGTTGTGCTCACGAGTCGGAGTGAAGGCATTCCGTTGGTATTGATGGAGGCGATGGCCCGGGGAAAAGTTGTACTTGCGCCGGAAATCACTGGAATTCCGGAACTGGTGATCGCGCGTCAAACCGGGTTCCTCTATCGGCCGGGCTCCATCGATGCTTTTGTCGATCGGCTTCTGTTCATTCATATGCTGATGAGGTCCACCGCGAATATACCGAAGGGTTCTCGACAATTGCGTTCGGCTTCCAATCCCTTGGACTGGATTCGTCATGCCGCGCGCGTGCAGGTGGTCCTCAATTTCAACCGCCAGAAGAATTTGAAATCGTTTGCAGATTTATTTCTGCGGAATGTAGAGCCGCGGACTGAGACAGCCCCCAATGAGAATCTTGTTTTGCAACAAATACAACTACCCGTTCAGCGGAACCGAAGTTTACCTGTTTGAACTGATGGACCTGCTGCGAGCTGAAGGCCACGAGGTCGCCTTGTTCTCCATGGCAAACGAACGCGGAGAGAGCACACGCTACGATCACCACTTCGTCTCAGCTATAGATTTCAAGAGGCCATGTGGCGTGTTGTCCAAGGTCGAGCATGCGGCCCACATGATTTATTCAACTGAATCCCGGCGAAAGATTCGCGCGATGATTCGTGACTTCCGGCCTGATGTAGCGCATGTTCGCAACATCTATCACCATCTTTCGCCGTCGATCTTGTGGGAACTGAAGCAGCAGTGCATTCCTGTGCTCTATCACCTGAATGACTTCAAGCTCCTGTGTCCGAGCTACAACCTTGTATCGCAAGGTCACGCGTGTGAGGCCTGCAAAGGTGGAGCGTTCTGGCATGCCCTTCTGCCCGGGTGCTATCAGGGCTTGGGCTCGCGAGCGACGCTGGTGGCGGAAGCCTACGTCCATCGCGTCCTGAGCACGTACCGCAAGTGTGTGGACTTATTTCTGGCGCCCAGCAAGTTTGTGCGAAGCAAGTTCATCGAACATGGCTGGGACGGGAACAGGTTCGAGGTCTTGCCGCATTTTCAGCGCCTCCCAGGGGTAGAAAGGGCCGAGGCTCAGGATGGGCCCATCCTGTACGTGGGCAGGCTCTCTCCTGAAAAGGGTGTAAGTGACATTCTCAACGCGATGAAGCAGTTGCCCGACTTGCGGTTGGTCATTGCAGGAGATGGTCCTGAAAACAGCGCTCTACAGGGTTTAGCGCTGAGTCTGGGATTGTCGAATGTGCAGTTCGTGGGGCAAGTAGGATCAAAGCAGCGCGATGCGTTGATCGCGCAATCGCGATTCACGGTGATGCCGTCGCATGCTTACGAGACACTTGGCAAGACCATCCTTGAATCGTATGCGCAAGGCCGGGCCGTGATCGCCTCAGATCTCGGCTCGCGGAGGGAATTAGTTCGTCACGGTGAAACTGGCCTCCTTTACCCCTGCGGCAATGTTCAGGAACTGGCACGACTGGTGGGAAAGCTCAGTTCCGATCCGCAGTTGGCGCGGAAGATGGGAATCGCGGGAAGGGAATTGGTACGAAGGGACTATTCTCCACGAAGTCACTACCAGACTCTTCTAGGCATTTATAGAAGGCTCATCGAGAACGGCGCGTTGCAGCGAAGGAGAAAATCATTTCTATCGCGAAGCGGGTTGAAGGTCGCGTCGCTCGACCAACTGCCTAAGCGGGCAATGCGGTCGAGGACTGCGACGACGGAGAAGCCCCGTTTGAGAATCGCTTTCATTGGCGGACGCGGAGTAATCTCCAAGTACAGCGGAATTGAGGCGTACTACGAAGAGGTTGGCAAGCGGCTGGTTCAGGCTGGACACGAAGTCACTATCTATTGCCGGAATCATTTCACGCCGAAATTGAAAGAACACAATGGTATGCGGCTGGTTCGATTGCCAACCCTCCGAACAAAGCACCTCGAGACTTTGATCCATACCCTGCTGAGCACGATCCACTCAGCGACCCAACGTTATGATCTCGTCCATTTTCATGCCCTCGGGCCGGCTCTGTTTTCCTTTATGCCTCGCCTGTTCGGAACCAAGACCGCTGTGACCGTGCAGGGCTTGGACTGGCAGAGAAAGAAGTGGGGACGCGTCGCCTCGACCGTTCTGCGATTAGGCGAGCGTGCGTCCGTTCGGCTGCCAAATGCAACCATGGTTGTGTCGAGGGTGCTGCAGCAGCGTTACCTTGACACCCATCACGCTAGGGCGTTCTACGTTCCAAATGGGGGCATACTCAGAGAAAGAAGCACACCCCGCAAAATATTCGACTGGGGCCTCGAACCCCGCAGGTACGTGCTATTCCTGGGCCGCTTTTCGCCGGAGAAAGGTTGTCACTTGCTCGTTGACGCATTCGAGCACATTGACACCGACGTGAAGCTCGTCATGGCGGGAGCTTCGAGTTATTGCGACGACTACAGCCGTGAGCTGCGTGCTCATGCCAGTGACAAGATCAAGATGCTGGACTGGGTTTCAGGTGACACGCTGGATGAACTACTCACCAACGCGATGATCTTCGTCTTGCCTTCCGACATGGAGGGACTATCACTCGCCCTTCTGGACGCGATGGGCGCAGGGCTCTGCGTGCTGACGAGCGACGTTCCGGAGAATCGCGAAGCGGTCGAAGGAGCAGGATTTACCTTCCAGGCAGGAAGCTCTGCGGATCTAGCGGACCGACTGCGACTCTTAATTTCAAACCAAGCACTGCGCGAGGCGGCGGGAAGGAGCGCGATTAAGCGGATCGAAGCGGAGTACCAGTGGTCGAAGGTCGCTTCTGATATCGAGCAGTGTTACTTTGACATCCTGGGAATACCGTTAGAAAACTCGAGTCCAAAGAAGTCCGGTTCCAACGCAGAGCCCAGTGAGAATCGTGAGCTCGCAGCCCGAATCGCAGGATGACGAGACCAACTGGTCGCACCCTGCAATAACCTGCAAAGGAGTGTGTGCAATTTCATTCAACTTCCTGCGCCCAACCGATCGCGCCAGCAAATAAGTACCACTTTTGGTCCGGCTTGTCAGGGCCTTGCTGGTTGTCACGCGAGGCTCTAAATATATTTCTTCACGCCAGGGCCCGTCGTTGCACCAAGCCGTGTCTTTATTTATTACAATCAGATGCTTGCTCTTTTCGGGTCAGATTACCCCGATGGGCAGCGCCTTCCGCATGCGCGATCAATTGCTGGTTACAGGCGGGGCCGGATTTATCGGCTCCAATTTCATACTGCAGCAACTGCAGGATGCCAAAAATTCCATTCTCAACCTAGACAAGCTCACTTACGCAGGAAATCTTCGGAATCTAGAGAGCGTCCTCGGTAGTCCGCGATATGAGTTCGTTCAGGGCGATATCTGCGATGCGCCTGCAATGCAAACCTTGCTCGCCAAGGGTCAACCGCGAGCTGTCGTCCACTTCGCCGCGGAAAGCCATGTGGATCGCTCGATCCGCGGCCCAGAAGCTTTCATCAACACGAACATAAATGGAACGTTCGCTCTGCTTGAAGCGGTTCGTGCCTACTGGTCGCAGCTTCCTGAGGGTGATCGCCCCAGTTTTCGGTTTCTGCACGTCTCGACCGACGAGGTGTACGGTTCGCTCGGTCCGCAGGATGCTGCTTTCAGTGAACAGACGCCTTATGCGCCGAACAGTCCCTACGCGGCTTCGAAAGCGGCTTCGGACCATCTTGTGCGGGCTTACCACCACACTTACGGTTTACCCGTGCTTACCACGAATTGTTCGAACAACTACGGGCGGTTTCAGTTCCCTGAAAAGCTGATTCCATTGATGATTCTGAATGCCAAAGAGGGCAAGCCGCTTCCAGTTTACGGAGATGGCAAGAATGTTCGCGACTGGCTTTACGTCGAAGATCATTGCGATGCGATTGCGACTGTGTTGCTTCGCGGAAGGCCGGGCGAGACGTACAACATCGGCGGCTGGAACGAAAAACCGAATATCGAGATCGTACATACCGTTTGCGACCTCGTAGACGAAATGTCGCCGCGTTCGAATGGTTCGCGGCGCGAGCTCATTACCTACGTAAAAGATCGCCCGGGACACGACAGGCGATATGCCATCGACGCGCGCAAGATAGAACGTGAACTTGGATGGAAGCCGAAAGAGACGTTTGAAACCGGGCTTCGCAAGACAGTCCGCTGGTATCTTGAGAATGAGTCGTGGGTGCGCGAGGTGACGAGCGGAAGCTATCGTCAATGGATCGCCACACATTACTCGGGCGTTTCCGAGACTGCGAAAATCTCGACCAAATCATGAAAGACGGAATGCAATATAAAGGTATAGTCCTGGCGGGCGGATCGGGCACGCGTCTTTATCCTGTGACGCAGGCAATGGGGAAGAGTCTTTTGCCTATCTACAACAAGCCCATGATCTACTACCCGCTTTGCACTCTGATGCTGGCGGGAATTCGCGAGATCTTGATCATCTCGACTCCCGATGATCTTCCGAAGTTTCAGGGGTTATTTCGGGATGGCAGCCAGTATGGAATACAACTTCATTATCGCGCTCAACCTAAGCCAGAAGGAATCGCGCAGGCATTTTTACTCGGCGAAGAGTTTATCGGCAACAGCCCTTGTGCGCTCGTGCTGGGAGACAATATTTTTTATGGACACGACTTGGGCAAGGATCTGCGTGTGTCGGCCGAAAAGGCGCAAGGGGCGCGAGTCTTCGCTTACCCGGTGCACGACCCGGAGCGTTACGGAGTAGTTGAATTCGACGCGAGTGGACGCGCTCTTAGCATAGAGGAAAAACCTAAACAGCCGAAATCGCGCTACGCGGTCACGGGTCTGTATTTCTATGACAACCAAGTCGTCGAGATCACAAAGTCGCTGAAGCCAAGCCCGCGCGGCGAACTCGAGATTACGGATGTGAATCAGGCCTACCTCAAGAAGGGGCAGTTGGAAGTGGTGGTAATGGGACGCGGCATGGCTTGGCTGGACACGGGTACCCATGAATCACTGATGGATGCCGCTTTATACATTCAGGCTATCGAAAAACGTCAAGGCTTGATGGTGGCTTGCCCTGAGGAGATCGCTTACAGGTCTGGCTACATCACGGCGGAACAGGTAGAGAAGCTCGGCAGTTCGATGAAGAACAGCAGCTACGGCACATACCTGCTGCAATTGTTGCGAGAGAGGGTATTTTAATGACGGCCACGATGCCGTCTGTTATGGACGCGATGAAGAAAATTCCGACCTCCTTGCCAGACGTGTTGGTCCTGGAGCCACGCGTGTTTGGCGATCAACGGGGATTCTTTCTTGAGAGTTACAGCGAGAAAGTATTCGCGGAGTTGGGCATCAAAGAACGGTTTGTACAGGACAATCATTCGTTTTCCACGCGAAATGTATTACGGGGGCTGCACTACCAGATTCAGCATGCTCAGGGAAAGCTCGTGCGGGTTGCAGATGGAGAGATTCTCGACGTTGCTGTAGATCTACGCCGTAGTTCCCCAACGTTCGGCAGGTCAGAAGCTGCGCGCCTTTCCGGGGAGAACAAGCGAATGATGTGGATTCCCGCTGGGTTTGCTCATGGATTCCGCGTTATATCGGAAACGGCGCATGTCCTCTATAAGGCGACCGAGTACTACGCTCCGGAATTTGAGCGCACGCTGGCATGGAACGATCCCGGAGCTTAAGATCGAATGGGATCTTGATGGCGCTCCGATCGTCTCCGCGAAAGATCAGCGTGGAATAGTCTTGAGCGATGCTGAAACCTTCGAGTAATTCCGGGACTTCAAGACCATGAAAGCCATGATTTTCGGCGCCACCGGCTTACTGGGTAAGGCGCTGTTGCGAGAGTGGTCTAACGAAAATGTTGTGGGCCTCAGCTCGCGCGAGGTAGACATTCGCGATTTCGAACGAGTGCAGAAGGTGACGCAAGAAGTTCGTCCCGACTGGATCATTCTCGCGGCCGCATATACAGACGTTGATGGCTGCGAGAGCAATCGCGACCTTGCTTTTGCGGTGAATCGAGATGGCGCAGCGAATGTTGCGAAAAGTGCGAAAGACGCAAACGCGAAACTGTTATTTCTCAGCTCGGATTATGTATTTGATGGAAAACACACCTCGCCCTACGAAACTGATGAGGCGCGTAATCCACAAAGCGTCTACGGGCGGTCCAAGGCTGAGGCGGAGGTTCGACTGCTGGAAACCCTGCCGTCATGCTGCATCGCACGAACATCGTGGCTGTTTGGAACGGGCGGCAAATGTTTTCCGGACACAATTCTCAAGTTGGCAGAGACCAGGCCGGCACTCGATGTGGTTAACGATCAGCGCGGCTCCCCAACTTACGTCATTGATCTGGCGAGGACAATCGTTCAGTTGTGCCAGAAGAACGCGAGGGGGATTGTTCACATCACAAATGCCGGCGACTGTTCCTGGTTCGAATTTGCGCGCGAAATCGTAAAGGCCGCAGGTTCTACGGCCGAGGTTAGGCCGGTAACCAGTGAAAACATGGCCCGTCCGGCGCCGCGCCCAGCCTACTCTGTTCTCTCGGCAACTAGCTTACGAAAATACGGCATCGAAATGCCGAGCTGGAACGATGCGTTGCTGCGATATCTGCGCGAACGCAACAGCTAAGCCACGTTGCTTCGGGCGGTACAGGCTGTTACGATGCCGCGGGACTCACGCCAAGTGAAGGTAATCCAGAACTACATCGATGGGAAGTTTGTGCGGGGCTGCCGCGAGTTTGCGGATGTGAATCCGGCTGACGGCAGCGTGATTGCCCAGGTCACCGAGGCGGACCGCGACAACGTTGACTCCGCTGTGCAGTCCGCCCGCAAGGCGTTGCGCGGAGAGTGGGGCAGGCTCGCCGTGAGAGAGCGCGCGGCATTGTTGTACAAAATTGCCGAGGCGATCGAAGCGAGATTTGACTGTTTTGTCGCGGCCGAGGTGGCCGATACCGGCAAGCCAATTTCGTTGGCTTCGCGATTGGACGTGCCTCGCGCTGCGGCGAACTTCCGCGTGTTCGCTGATGTGATCAAGACCGCGGGACTGGAGTCGTTCCACACCGACACCCCGGACGGCAAGAGCGCACTGAATTACGCTATCCGCAAACCTCTCGGTGTCGTGGGAATCATCACTCCGTGGAATCTTCCTCTTCTGTTGCTCACATGGAAAGTCGCCCCTGCCTTGGCTTGCGGCAACACCGTGGTTGTCAAGCCGTCGGAAGAAACGCCCGCGACGGCGACACTGCTGGCCGAGGCGATGCAGAAGGCTGGCGTTCCGGATGGCGTCTACAACGTTGTGCATGGCTTCGGCCCGAACTCGGCGGGAGAATTTCTCACGCAACATCCTGACGTGAACGCGGTAACCTTCACCGGAGAATCACAGACTGGCGCAGCTATTATGAAGACGGTGGCGGCATCTGTGAAGCCCGTGTCTTTTGAATTAGGCGGTAAGAATGCCGCGATCGTGTTCGACGACTGCGAATTCGATGAAGCTCGTAAACGGAGTTGCCGACGCAGCATTTCTTAATACGGGGCAAGTTTGTCTTTGCGCTGAGCGCGTTTACGTGCAGCGCGGCATCTTTGACCGCTTTGTCTCGGCCCTAAGAAACAAAGCTGAAAGTCTTCGGATCGGCTTGCCGCTCGATAGTCTCACCGAGGCTGGTCCGCTGATTTCGAAGCAGCATCGGGAAAAAGTGTTGTCGTACTACCGGCTCGCCAGAGAAGAAGGCGCTACTGTCGTCGCAGGTGGCGGCATTCCTCACTTTGGCAATTCGCTCGACAACGGATTTTACGTGCAACCTACGATTTATACTGGTCTGGCCGAGTCCGCCCGATGTGTGAAGGAAGAGATTTTCGGCCCACTTTGTCATGTCGCGCCATTCGATTGTGAGGAAGAAGCGGTGAGCCTTGCGAATGATACGAGATACGGGCTGGCAGCTTCGGTGTGGACAACGAATTTGAAGCGCGGACATCGCGTCGCACAGCTGATGAATGTGGGCATCACGTGGGTGAATTGCTGGTTCTTGCGTGATCTGCGGACTCCTTTCGGTGGTGTTGGACTTTCCGGGATCGGTCGCGAAGGTGGTTCGCATTCGCTGGATTTCTATTCAGAACTTAACAACGTCTGTATCCGCCTGTAACGCGAAGCGCGGTGGCGACATTATGGGGAGTGTTGAAAGCAAGATTGTCGAGGGCAGGGCCACGCCGCGGGGAAAGTATCCGCACATCAAGCGCGCTGGCGATTTCCTGATCGTCTCCGGTACCAGCGCGCGTCGTGCCGACAATTCTATCGCGGGCGCAGAAGTCGACGGATTCGGGACTACGCAACTCGACATCCGAGTTCAAACGACGGCAGTGATCGAGAACGTGCGCGACATTCTGAGATCTGCGGATGCAGATTTGGCCGATATCGTCGAAGTGACCACATACCTTGTGAGCATGAACGACTTCGCCGGATATAACGAAATTTATGGGCAGTACTTCAGCCACGACGGGCCCGCGCGAACGACAGTTGCCGTCCACCAACTGCCACATCCGCATTTGCTGATTGAGATTCGCGTCCTCGCGTACAAACCCAAGAGCTAGGAGCCCTATGCCATCTATCAAGCAGCTAAAGGCGTTCAATTTTCAGAGCTGGATTGAAGAGAATAAGGAAAAGTTCAAGCCACCGGTTGGAAATGCACAGGTCTGGGAAGACGGCGAGATGATGGTGACAGTGGTCGGCGGACCGAATGCACGCCGTGATTATCACGACGATCCGACTGAAGAATTTTTCTATCAACTGAAAGGGGATATTTTTCTTCGATTGATAGAAACGCCTGGGAAGACTCCGATCGAGGTTCCGATCAAGGAGGGCGAAGTTTTCCTTCTGCCAAAACATATTCGGCACTCGCCGCAGCGACAGGCGGGAAGTATAGGAGTAGTGGTCGAAATGCCGCGCCCAGAAGGGGATCTCGACGGCTTCGAGTGGTACTGCCAAAATTGTCATCAACTTTTACATCGGGCTGAAGTGAAGCTGAAAAGTATTGTCCGTGACCTGCCGCCTCTGTTCGAGCAGTTTTACGGCAACGAAAGCTTGCGCAAGTGCAAGAATTGCGGCACCGTCCATCCCGGCAAACAGTGAACATGCCTGTCATCGATATTCACAATCATTTTTTCCCACGTACATGGCCGGATCTGGCGGCGCGCTACGGCACTCCAGACTGGCCCTGGATCAAACATACCGAAGAAGGAAAGGCCGACATCATGGTCGGCAACCGATTTTTCAGACAGATTAATTCGGCGTGCTGGGATCCAGAAGTACGTCTGCAAGATATGGATCGAGACCGCATCGATTTTCAGATCATCTCAGCGACGCCGGTGCTGTTTGCTTACGATCGGCCGGTCGAGCATGCATTGGACGTCGCGTCCTTGTTCAACGATGCGGCCCTTGAACTCTGTTCAAGAGGCAAAGGCAGAATGAAATCGCTTTGCCAGGTTCCGCTCCAGGACGTCGACGTTGCATGCAGGGAACTGAGTCGATGCATGCGCGCGGGACACCTAGGCGTGCAGATCGGAAACCACGTCGGTGAAAAGAATTTAGATGACCCAGGTATCGTGACGTTCTTGCATCACTGTGCCGACGAAGGCGCTGCCGTGCTCGTTCATCCGTGGGACATGTTGGGCCAGTCACGCATGCCGAACTACATGATGCCGTGGACAGTCGGTATGCCCGCTGAAACACAATTGGGGATTGTCGCCCTGATGCTCAGTGGCGCGTTCGACAAACTCCCGCGGACCCTTCACATCTGTTTTGCACATGGCGGAGGTAGTTTTGCATTTTTATTGGGACGTCTGGAAAATGCCTGGCGGCATCATCCTGTTGCGCATGGAATGTGCGACCTTGCTCCCAGCCAATACCTAGACCGCTTTCACGTCGATTCCGCCGTCTTCGATCAGAGGGCGCTCCAATTTCTGGTCGAGACGATGTCGGTAGACCGCGTAATGCTCGGATCGGACTACCCATTTCCGCTGGGCGAGCACAACATTGGGTCACTCATTCGCAGCAGCCAACTGCCTCAGTCGGCGAAGCAGAAATTGCTGGGCGAGAATGCCGCGGCTTTTTTTCGCTTCGAACCGGCGTCCGAGCCCAAAAAAGCCGAGACGTCGTCATCGCCAATCGTTCCTCACGAAGATCAGCTGACCTACAGTTCCTACCTGCGCGTGCCAGAGTTGCTTGAGTTGCAGCATCCGCAATCGAAACCTGAGCACCACGATGAGCTGTTGTTCATCATCGTTCATCAGACGTACGAACTCTGGTTCAAAGAGTTGCTGCACGATCTGGATGCAGTTGTCGCCAATCTACAGCTTGCCGGCGGCAACGCTCAGTCCTACGACGAAGTGTACGAAGCCGCGCGGCTGCTGCGACGCTGCACTGAAATAACGCGCGTGCTGATCGAGCAGTTCACCATTCTCGAAACCATGCTGCCGACGCACTTCCTTGCGTTCCGGGGAAAACTGGAACCGGCAAGCGGATTTCAATCAGAACAGTTCCGCGAGCTTGAGTTCCTGTGCGGACTTAAAGATCAGAAGATGTTGCGCTATCACAAGCCAACGCCGGAAGCCTATGCGCAACTGGAGCGAAGGCTGCGCGAGCCTTCCGTGCATGACGCGTTCTTTGGCGCGCTTCGAGCAATTGGCAAGCTGAATGTCGACGAGAGTGCGACCGACCAGGAACGTTTTGGGGTGCGGGCGCGAGCGGTCCTTGCGCTGTATCGGGACGAACATCAGAATCGGCATTGGATCGACGTTTGCGAGCGGCTCACCGAATTCGATGAGCTAGTCGTGAGCTGGCGGCTGCGGCATGTGCAACTGGTCGAACGCGTTATCGGCGTTCGAATGGGCACAGGAGGAAGTGCCGGATCTTCCTATCTAAAACTCACGCTTGACAAGAAGTTTTTTCCCGAGCTATGGGAAGCCCGGACCCTGCTAACCGAGTAAAACATTCGATGGCCATTTGTGCTGGACCCTCCCTTTATCATGCCCACGAATGACACGATTACGCTGATTGGTGCCGGATTGAACGGTCCGCTGCTGGGCCTCGAGTTGGTGAAACGGGGTTTTAAGGTCGACATTTATGAAAGGCGGCCAGACTTGCGACGAGTGCGCGTGAGCGCCGGAAGGTCGATCAATCTCGCCCTTTCGACGCGCGGCATTCACGCTCTGGAGCAGGCGAACCTGTGGAGCGATATGCAGAAGATCGTCATCCCTATGAAAGGGAGGATGATGCATTCCATCACGTCCGAGCTGACTTTCCAACCCTACGGCAAGAACAATTCCGAGGTCATCGATTCTATCTCGCGCGCCGATCTGAGCATCGCGTTGATGAATGCGGCAGAGGCCAAAGGAGTTGCGATTCATTTCGAACAGCGCTGCGTCGGCATGAATCTGAAAACAGGAACGCTTCGCTTGCATGACGAGGAGAAAGCAGAAGAACACTCGGTCGAGACCGGTGTTGTAATCGGCTGCGACGGTTCAGCGTCGGCAATCCGCGGAGAGATGATGAAGCGCAATCGCTTCAATTTTTCCCAGCAATATTTAGACTACGGTTACAAGGAACTCACGATTCCTGCCGATCAGGCGGGAAGACACGCGCTGGAAGTAAATGCCCTCCACATTTGGCCTCGTGGAAATTACATGTTGATCGCGTTGCCAAACATGGACGGAACTTTTGCATGCATTTTGTTTCTTCCGCTCGCCGGAGCCGACAGTTTCGAGCAACTGACAACCGAAGATGCGGTAAGTGAATTGTTTGACGTGCAGTTTCCGGATGCCGCCAAGATCATGCCCGACCTTGTCGAAAACTTCTTCGCAAATCCAACAGGTTCAATGGTGACAATCAAGTGTTCGCCTTGGAGCGCGGAGAGTCGCGCGCTGCTGCTCGGCGATTCAGCTCATGCGATCGTCCCATTCTTCGGACAAGGGATTAATTGCGGGTTCGAAGATTGCTCCATTTTTCTGGAATTGCTTGACCACCACGGTTCTGATTGGAACAAGGTATTTTGCGAGTTCGAGCGCGTTCGAAAAGAAAATACCGATGCAATCGCCGATCTGGCGGTGGAGAACTTCGTGGAAATGCGAGATCGCGTGGGTGATCCGAGATTTCTGTTCCGAAAAAAGGTTGAGCTTGCTTTGGAAGCAAAGTATCCGAAATTGTTCGTGCCAAAGTACGCGATGGTCACATTCCACCGTGTGCCCTATGCTACGGCTTTGCAGCGAGGTCAGACACAGGATCGCATGTTGAATGAACTCTGCGATGGAGTCGAGCGTGTCGATGACCTCGACTGGAACAACGCGGAACGCTTGGTGCGCACGGAACTCACGCCATTGGAGTTCATGTGATCCTTCCTAACTTTCGATCCGGAGAAGACTTCGCTGCCGAGATGGATGCACGCGATCCGCTCGCGGATTATCGCAAACTGTTTTCCATCCCAAAAAAGAAAGACGGTAGCGAGTGCGTTTATTTGAGTGGTCATTCGCTTGGTCTTCAGCCGAAATCAGCCCGCTCTTACCTTGATCAGGAGTTATGCGATTGGGCCGATCTGGGCGTCGAAGGGCACTTCCACGCGAAGAATCCATGGATGCCCTACCACCGGTTGCTGACCGGACAGACCGCCGCTCTTGTCGGCGCCGAGCCGTCGGAAGTTGTCGTAATGAATTCGCTTACGGTGAATCTGCACTTGATGATGGCCTCGTTTTACCGTCCGACGACGGATCGTCACAAAATCGTTCTGGAGGCGGGTGCATTTCCGTCAGATCAGTACGCAGCTAAATCACAAATTCTTTTTCACGGGTTCGATCCTTCAACATCGCTCATCGAATTGGGCCCGCGCGATAACGAGACGTGTATCCGCGATGAAGACATCGAGTCACTGATCGAGCGGGAAGGAAAATCTATCGCTCTAATCCTGCTCGGCGGAGTCAACTACGCGACCGGTCAGGTCTTCGACATGGCCGGAATCACTCGTGCCGGTCATGGCAAAGGTTGCGTTGTTGCGTTTGATCTAGCGCATGCAGCGGGAAATATTCCGTTGCAGTTGCACGATTGGGCCCCCGACTTCGCTGTTTGGTGCAGCTACAAATATCTCAATGGCGGACCCGGATGCGTTGGCGGTTGTTTCGTGCACGCACGCCACGCGCATGCGACGGATATGCCCCGCTTTAGTGGTTGGTGGGGACACGATGAACGTGTCCGATTTCGAATGGAGCCAGATTTTCAGCCGATGTCGGGAGCCGAAGGCTGGCAATTAAGCAATCCCCCAATCATGGCGCTGGCGCCATTGCGAGCATCGATGGAGATCTTTTCAACAGCAGGGATGGAAGCCTTACGTGCGAAGAGCGTGACCATCACTGCCTATCTCGAATATCTGCTGGAGCAAATTAAGTCCACTACTTTTGCGATCTGCACTCCAAAAGAAAAAAATAGGCGCGGCGCTCAGCTCTCAATCCAGTTGCGGGCACACGGTCGGGCCCTGTGCAACCGGCTGATCGAACAAGGTGTCATTGGCGATTGGCGCGAGCCGGCCATATTCCGAGTTTCGCCTATACCGCTCTATAACACCTACCGTGACGTTCACAGATTCGTGGAGCACTTTGAAGCCGCATTGAAACAGCCCGACTGAGACGCTTTGCGATCCAGCCTGTTCCAAGAGGCTTTTAACGCGCGCTGTGGCTTGACCTTCGAAGTCTCCGTTGAATACATTGGTTAGCCGGCTCTCAGCCTACGAGGCATGAACTTTAAATGAACTCCAAATCTTCTTCGCGAAAAACAGGCCTTCGACAGAAGGCACAATTGATGTCTGCCTCGGAAATTGAACGCACCCTTGTTCGACTTGCCTATGAAATCGTGGAAAAGAATGACGGAGTTACTGGATTAGGCCTCGTGGGAATTCGCCGCCGCGGCGTTCCTATCGCCGAGCGGCTCGGCAAGATCATCACGCGCATCGAAAACGCGGAGGTTCCGGTCGGCACGCTGGATATCACTTTTTATCGCGATGACCTATCGACCCTGGGTCCCAAACCCGTTGTGCAGCAGAAAGAGATTGGATTCGAAATTGAAGACAAGAACATCGTCTTAGTCGATGACGTTCTGTTCACGGGGCGCACAACCCGTGCCGCGCTCGACGCCCTGTTTGAACACGGACGTCCCCGCCGAGTTCAGCTATGCGTGCTAATCGATCGCGGACACAGGGAAATTCCGGTGGAGGCCACCTTCGTCGGCCGTCTTGTGCAGACTACGACCAGCGAGGTGATCGAGGTCAAACTGCAGGAGATCGATGACGCTGAGAAGGTCTTGATGATGGAGAAATAAAGACGATTTCCGATATGCAAGAAACAGACGGTGGAAGATTCCACCGCCTGTTTCTTTTTTGAGTATGTGAATGTTATCCGAGACGCGTGCAGACTGCCTTGGTCTGGGTATAGAGATTGAGCGCGTCGTGGCCCATCTCTCGTCCCCATCCTGATTGCTTGTAGCCACCGAATGGCATGGCTGCATCGAAGATGTTGTAGCAATTGATCCACACGGTGCCCGCGCGCATCAGCTCGGCCATGCGATGCGCCTTGCTAATGTCGCGAGTCCAGACCGCCGCAGCCAAGCCGTAGTCGCTATTGTTCGCGCGGGGAATAATTTCTTCAGGATCGGTAAACGGCATGGCCGCCACGACAGGTCCGAAAATTTCTTCCTGTACGACTTTCATGTTTTCCTGTGTATTCACCAGAACTGTCGGTTCGACGAAGTATCCGCGGTCGCCGGCTTTTCGGCCGCCGACTACAGCCTTCGCACCTTCGGAAAGTCCCGCTTCCAGGTATCCGCATACCCGGTTCAGTTGTTCTTCCGAAACCAGGGGTCCCATCTGTGTATCTGGCTCGAGCCCGGGTCCGACCTTGATTTTCTTCGCGTGTGCGGCCACGCCTTCAACCACTTGGTCGTAGACAGATTTCTCCACATACAACCGCGATCCGGCACAGCAGCACTGCCCATGATTAAAAAAGATCGCGCTTGCCGAGCCAGGGATTGCCGTCGCCATATCGGCATCTTTGAATACGACGTTTGGAGACTTACCGCCGAGCTCCAGAGAAACCTTTTTTAAATTGCCTGCTGCGGCGTGGACGATCAGCTTTCCGACTTCGGTTGAGCCGGTGAAGGCAACTTTGTCCACGTCAGGATGAGCGGCGAGCGCTGCCCCTGCGGTCTCACCGTATCCGGGAACAACGTTGACGACACCCTCCGGGATGCCGGCTTCCATGATCAATTCCCCGAGACGTAGCGCAGAAAGTGGAGTCTGTTCCGCCGGTTTCAGCACAACCGTGCAGCCGGTCGCGAGCGCCGGGCCCAATTTCCACGCGGCCATCAGCAATGGAAAGTTCCACGGAATGATTTGCCCCACGACTCCCACCGGTTCGCGAAGTGTGTAGGCAAGATACTTCGCGCCAGGAGTGTACGGAACCGACAACGGGATCGTGTTGCCCTCAAGCTTCGTCGTCCATCCCGCCATGTAGCGGAACAGATCGACGGCGAGCGGAACGTCGGCCGCTTTGGCAACGGCCAGGGGCTTACCGTTATCGAGACTCTCGAGATAAGCAAACTCTTCGGTGTGCTGCTCCAGCAGATCAGCCAATCTCCAAATCAATCGCCCACGTTCGGACGCGGTCAAGCGGCGCCACGGCCCATCGTCGAAAGCTTTGCGTGCGGCCTTTACGGCCTGATCGATATCTTCACGGTCGCCTTCCGCAACCTGCGCGAGCACTTCGCCAGTAGCAGGATTGTAAGTGGGGAAAGTTTTTCCGGACGCGGCGTTCACCCATCGTCCGTTGATTAACATCTTTCGCGGTTTGTCGATGAACTCCGCGACTTGCGGAAGGATTTGCGGAGACACTGCAATGCCCATAGTTCCTCCTCGGTCAACTTGGACTACAAGAGAGAATGATGCCGGGCGAAATGACGACTTGCGGGTATGCTAGCGCCGGGAGTGAACAAAAGCAATGCCAGGCAGTCCTTGGGCCGAGTATGCGGCGGTCCAGAGCTTGGATATTCGCTGGGATTATTCGCCGTAAGGCACCCAGATATTCTTGACCTGAGTAGCATGCTCGAGAAACCAGCGTCCCTCGGCAATCTTTGGATCAAACCAGTCGATCGCATGACCTTCGTTGGTCCACACTTGCTTTAGATTTCCGATCGACATGGCTTTCGCGGAAGCAACTGTGGCGTCGTCCCCGTAACACCAGATCGCGTCCACGTCGTCGTGCTCAGCCAGCGGCTTGAGCAATTGCGAAACGTAGCCTGTCACAATGTTCACAGCCCCGCCGGGAAGATCGCTGGTATCGAATAGCTGATAGAGATCTCCGGTGATCAGCGGATATTTCTCTGAAGGAACCGCGACCACAGTGTTGCCCACTGCCAGCAGGGGCAGAACAAGAGATAGGAACCCAAGCAGCGGCGAATCGTTCGGGCAGATAACGCCGACGGTGCCGATAGGCTCATTCATTGCGATGGCAATATTTCTAAACGGTGGATTGTGTACCGCGCCGTCAAACTTGTCCGCCCACGCTGCGTAGGAAAAAATACGCTCGATGCTGAGGTCCACTTCCTTCGCAGCGTTTGATTTTCCGATTGCTGTTGCCAGATGACTGACAACTTCGTTTTTGCGTTGGGAAAGGTTTTCCGCACAGTAGTAGAGAACCTGTGCGCGATTGTGGGCTGTGGCCCTCAACCACGCGGTTGCCTTGTGAGCTGCTTCTACGGCGTTACGAATGTCCTTGCGATTGCCAAGTGGAGCTTCGCCAATCAGCCGGCCACCTTCGGATCGCACTTCCATGCTGTAGCCCGAGTCGGGACGAACCTGCTTGCCGCCGATGTAGAGCTTCACGGTGCGATCAATTTCTGAACTGTCGGGATGGTCATTGTCGTCGTGCGACGCCGCCGCAACTGCCTTTGCTGTTGGTACTTTTGGAGTGCTCTTCAACCACTTCGGCTCCATGTACTCGAGCAAGCCTTCTCTTCCGCCTTCGCGGCCGTAGCCGCTCTCGCGATAGCCGCCAAAACCGCATGAGGCGTCGAACAAGTTTGTGCAGTTCACCCAGACCACGCCCGCCTTGATCTGTGCTGCAACGTGAAGAGCGACGTTGATGTTTTCACTCCATACGCACGAAGCGAGTCCATACACCGTGTTGTTCGCGAGTTCCACCGCCTCCCTTGGTGTTCGGAAGGTCATAGCGGCCAGAACCGGACCAAAAATTTCCTGCTGCGCGACAATCGATGTGGGATGTACGTTGCTCAGGAGTGTTGGGGGATAAAAAAATCCGCGAGACGGAAGCGAAGTTTCCGGCTGCCAGCAGGTCGCACCCTCCGCCACTCCCTGCGCCACCATTCGCTGAATACGATCGAGCTGCACGCGAGCCACGATCGCGCCAATATCGATGGCTTTATCCAGCGGAGCTCCGATGCGCAACGTGCTCATACGATCGCGAATCTTGGCGACCAGCGGCTCGGCGATACTCTCTTGCATCAGGAGTCGTGAGCCGGCACAGCAAACTTGTCCTTGATTGAACCAGATGCCGTCGACGAGGCCCTCGACCGCGCTGTCAAGATCGGCATCTTCAAAAATGATGAACGGCGACTTTCCGCCGAGCTCAAGCGATAGACGCTTGTGGCTCGTCGCCGTTGCTGCGCGGATTGAGCGTCCGACTTCGGTCGAACCCGTAAATGCGATTTTGTCGACGTCAGGATGCTTGACGAGTGCTTCTCCGGTCCGGCCGTCTCCCGTTACGATGTTCACAACGCCCGGCGGCAGATCAGCCTCCTGGCAAATTTCTGCGAAAGCGAGCGCCGTAAGCGGGGTGAACTCCGCCGGCTTTAGCACGACGGTGTTTCCGGCAGCCAGTGCGGGAGCAATTTTCCAGGCAAGCATCAGCAACGGGAAGTTCCACGGAATGATTTGCCCGACAACCCCACAAGGCTCGTGCTCCGGGAATTCCTGATTGAGAAGTTGAGCCCATCCCGCGTGATAGTAAAAGTGACGCGCGACTAGCGGGATATCGATATCGCGGCTCTCCCGGATGGGCTTGCCATTGTCGATGGTCTCGAGGACCGCGAGCAGGCGCGAATGTTTTTGTACAAGCCTGGCGATCGCGTAAAGATAACGGGCGCGCTTATGAGGCGTAATCGCACGCCACTTGGAAGATGCAGCGCGTGCAGCGCGAACGGCATCGTCGACGTCCGCCTGGCCGCCTTGGGCGATGCTGGCCAGCTTTTCGCCAGTCGAAGGATCGACAGTGTCGAAGTACTCCCCCCCGGCGGGAGTTTTCCACGAGCCATCGATGAAAAATCCGAAACGGTGCGCATGGCGTTCCAGCCATGTGATCGCCTCCTTGGGATCCTCTGGAGCCGGCCCGTACTCCATGGTTGCAAATTTCTCAGCGATGCTCATGCGGCGATGCTCGTTTCCTGTTCTCGCAAAAAATTCTTCTACGCAATCGGGTGACGATACTCGGCGGAGTACCGACCGGTGACGTAATGATCCAACTGCCGCTCGATGTCACCCAGCAATCCGCTTGCGCCGAAACGAAACATCTCGGCTCGCATCCACGATTCTCCCAGCTCTTCTTTGATCATGGCGAGCCAGTCGATGGATTGCTTCGCCGTTCGAATTCCTCCAGCAGGTTTGAAACCAACCGCCATACCGGTTTGCTGCGCATATCCACGAATGGCACGCACCATTACAAGGCTCACGGCAGCGTCGCGTTGGTAGCCTCTTTGCCGGTCGATGTTTTTATGAAGTCGGCGCCCGCCATCATGGCAACGACGCTCGCGCGTGCGACGTTCCGTAGTGTAAGGAGATCACCAGTACCGAGGATGACCTTCATGTGTGCCCCGCCGCAAGCTAGTTTGAACGAAGCAATCTCATCGTAAAGCGCCTGCCAACGAGCGCCAAACACGTGTGCCCTCGTGATAACGACATCGATTTCATCGGCGCCCGCTTGCACCGAACTTCGGATCTCAGCAATTCGTTCGGAGAGCGGCGAGAGGCCGGCGGGAAATCCAGTTGACACTGCGGCGACGCGAACCCCGCTGCCTTCGAGGGCGTGCCTCGCAGTTTCAACGAAAGTGTGATAAACACAGGCGGCGGCCACCTTGATTCCTAATTTCTCGATTCCGAGCCTCTTGACTATCTCGTGCTGAATCGGCTGCCGCGCCTTTGCGCACAATCTTCGGACGCGCTCGTCCGTGTCATCTCCGGATAGTGTCGTCAAATCCATGCAGGTGATCGCTCGCAAGAGCCAGGCTGCCTGCCACTCCTTCTTTACCGTCCTCCGAGATACTTGCGACTGCGCGCGTCGTTCCACGGCGCTGGTGTTGACGCGAACCTCCTGTACCCAATTCAGATCTAGGGGGATGCCAGCATTGGGCAGAAGAGGGCGACCATCGAGTTGTGCAATTGAAGTAGAGGACTCGTCGACATGGCGCTCAATCCCGCGCGCTGTGTTCGAAGATCCGTAGTCGCCAGACATAAAAGCCTTTCATCCTTGTGACGACAAAATGTCGCAGCTACTCGAAATGCATTGTACGGCACACACTTTAACAAGGCGAGTGGGCACCGAAAGCTACAATTTCCATCGGACGGCCGAAGGTAAATCGAAAATCAGCCTCAGGGTTTACAATGACGACCGATTCGCTGGTCCCAGAAGTACAGACTCATATGGCTGCCGTGTCGATTCACAAAAGTGTCTTGAGCAATGCCGTGCGGAAAAAGCTGGAAGTTATTGCCGCTAGAGTAATGAAGAATGCTCATGTTCCATATTCCAACTTCCGGGTGGGCGCGGCAATACTTCTGACCAACGGAAAAATTTTCTGCCGGGTGCAATGTGGAGAATGCTTCTTACGGGATGACGAATTGTGCCGAGCGCACCGCGATATTCTCCGCTGTCGCCGAGATGGGTCCAAAGATTGAGATTCGGGCTGTGGTCGTGACCAATGATCACGGCGCCCCCTGCTCGCCCTGCGGCGCCTGCCGACAAGTGATTTACGAATTCGGGCCGGACGCAACGATCTTTTTTCTGGGCGCAAGCGGGCCAAAGCAAGCCCACATTACCGAACTCCTTCCGGAAGGATTTCGCCTACAGTGAGTCCTCCGGTTGCTTCTCCCCAGGCGTTTCGTGCGATTGACATCATTCGCAAGAAGAGGGATGCGGTCGAGCTTTCTCGTGAAGAAATCGAGAGTTTCGTCAACTCCTATACAAAGGGTGACACCCCGGACTATCAAGTCTCTGCTTGGCTGATGGCCGTTGTTCTGCGAGGCATGAGCCGTCCTGAAACCGCGGCGCTTACCGACGCCATGCTGCGCTCGGGAGAAGTGCTGGATCTCTCTACGTTGCCGCAGAAAAAAGTCGACAAACACTCTACCGGCGGAGTTGGGGACAAGACATCTCTCGTTTTGGCCCCGTTGGCAGCAGCCGCCGGAATCGCTGTACCGATGATTAGCGGTCGTGGTCTCGGTCACACGGGCGGTACTCTCGACAAACTCGAGGCCATTCCAGGCTTCAACGTCAATCTTCCCGTTCCCGAGTTCCGTCGAGTACTAGAGGTGTGCGGCTGCGCCATGATCGGTCAGACCGCCGAGATCGCGCCCGCGGATCGCAAGCTTTATGCCTTGCGTGACGTAACCGGGACCGTGGAAAGTCCTTACCTGATTTGTGCGTCGATCATGAGCAAAAAACTGGCGGAAGGTATCGATGCACTCGTGCTCGATGTCAAGACCGGCTCCGGCGCTTTTATGAAGAGCGAACAGGATGCCGCCTTTCTCGCGGAGTTGATGGTCGAAACCGGTGAGCGCATGGGAAAGAAGGTCATCGCGCTGATCACCGACATGGATCAACCTCTAGGAAATATGATCGGCAATGCCCTGGAGGTAGTCGAGGTCATTGATGTTTTGAAAGGAGGCGGTCCACGAAGACTTGCGTGATCTCTGTCTCGAGCTTGCAGGTTGGATGTTGCAACTTGGAGGTGCCGCAGGATCTGTCGAGGAAGGGAAGCGGCACAGTGCTCAATTGATTTCCTCCGGAGCAGCTTTAGAAAAATTCGGTCAAATGGTGAAACTTCAGGGCGGTGATGCGCGGGTTATCGACGACGTGAAGAGACTCCCTCAATCGAAGTACACCACTGAGGTCAAAGGCTCCAGAAGTGGATACGTTGTTTCAATGCAGTGTGAGCAGATCGGTACCGCGTGCGTGATTCTCGGCGGAGGCCGCGAGCGGAAGGAAGACTCCGTCGATCCATCGGTCGGGATCGTTCTGCATAAGAAGATCGGCGATCAAGTTGAGAGAGAAGATTGCTCGCCACGATCCACTACAATGCCGCGGATCGTGCTGAGCGCGCGCGCAAGATTATCTCTGCCAGTTATGAAATATCAGACACTGCAACAGCCACCCGGAGGCCGACTCGTACATCGAGTGATCGGCAGTTCAGGAGAGAGAAACTGATGGGACGATTCACCGGTATTCTCGGGCTGCTGACAATCCTCTCGATCGCTTATCTGCTGTCTTCAAACCGTCGAGCGATCAAACTGAAGACGGTAGCTTGGGGCTTGGGCCTTCAGTTCGTGTTCGCTGTTTTCGTTCTGCGAATCGATGCGGGACGAGCGGTATTTCAAAAGGCCGGAGATGCTGTGACCACGCTTCTCGGCTATGCGTACGCCGGATCGCATTTCGTCTTCGGCGATTTGGCCAAGCCCGGATCGCAGCTAGGTTATTTTCGCATTCGGAGTTTTGCCAACGGTTATCTTCATCGCCGCTTTTTTTGCCGTGCTCTATCACTTCGGCATCATGCAAATCATCATCCGGGTCTTCGCCTGGGTGATGACGCGCGTGATGGGAGCAAGCGGCGCTGAGTCACTGAATGTTGCCGCCAGCATCTTCATGGGACAGACGGAGGCGCCGCTGACCATACGTCCATTTTTGCCAGACTTGACCCGGTCCGAACTGATGACCGTGATGACCAGCGGTATGGCGCATGTGTCGGGCGGAATCATGGCAGCGTATATCTCGTTCGGCATCGATCCAAAGCACCTGCTGAGCGCGGTGATCATGACCGCTCCGGGAACATTGCTGATGGCGAAAATGCTCGTCCCCGAGACTGAGCAGCCCAAAACTGCAGGACGGGTTGTGATGAATCCCGACGAAGAAAAAACAGAGAAAGAAGAAAATCTGCTCGGAGCGATTGCCCGCGGCACCACGGATGGCCTGCATCTCGCCCTCAATATTGCGGCAATGCTCATTTCATTCCTTGCTCTGATCGCTCTTACGAACGGCATCTTCGGCGGAATCCACGCACACGTGGCTTGGTTTCCGAAGAGTCTGGAACAGATTTTCGGCTATCTGTTCTGGCCCATCGCCTGGGTCATCGGCATCCCGCGGCATGACTGCTTGCTGGTCGGCAACCTGCTCGGCACCAGAATGGTCTTAAACGAACTGGTTGCGTTTTCAATTCTCGGAGATCAGAAGGCTCTGCTCGATCCACGTTCAGTCACCATTGCAACCTTTGCTCTTTGCGGTTTCGCGAACCTCAGTTCAATCGGAATACAGATCGGAGGTATCGGCGCATTGGCTCCCAATAAGCGGGGTGAACTCGCGCGTCTCGGTTTTCGCGCCATGCTGGCAGGAACAATGGCAAATTTGATGTCGGCTTCCATCGCCGGCATGTTGCTTTAGAAACGATTTAAATCAATCGAGGATTGTCCATTGAAAAGATTTGTCCGTCTCCCTGTTTTCGTCTCCTCCGCTGTCCTTCTTCTTGCCATAAGTGCCGCAGCCGTTTCTCCACAGCGGGTCATCATCGATACGGACCCCGGCATCGACGATGCCATGGCGATCCTGTTGGCACTGAATTCACCCGAATTGAAGGTTGAAGCGCTGACCGTTGTCCCCGGCAACGTCGACGGACGTCAGGGGTTGGAGAACGCGCTCAAGCTCGCATCGCTTGCGGGACGCTGTGATCTTGCGATTGCTGGAGGAGCGCTGCATCCGCTGAACCAGAAATTGATCACCGCGCAATATTGGCATGGTTCAAATGGATTCGCCGGAGTCGAGTTGCCACCCTCGAAATGCAAAGCCGATTCGCGCTTTGGACCCGATGTCATCATCGAACTCGTTCACAAATATCCGCACGAGGTCACGTTAGTGCCGGTCGGACCACTGACGAACATTGCGCTCGCGGTCTCAAAAGATCCGTCCATTGTTCCGTTGGTCAAAGACATCGTGATCATGGGAGGTTCGATTACTGGCGGTAACGTCAATGGTGCAGCCGAAGCCAACATTTACAACGACCCCGAAGCGGCTGCCATCGTATTCAACTCCGGATGGATGGTCACGATGCTCGGATCTGACGTCGGTGAGCGAACTCTCATTACACGCAAACATCTCGCCGAGCTTCAGAATGCTCACGGGCCCGAAACCGATTTCATCGCGAAGCTCACGGACTACTATGTCTCGCGTTCGGAGAAAAGCGGCTACGAAGGAGCGGCGATGTATGATCCGCTCGCTGTCGCGATCGCGATCGACCCGACCCTAGTAACGCTCAAAGACATGCGTGTGGATGTCGAAACCCAAGGCGAATTCACGCGCGGAGAAACTGTCGCTAACCGTATGGGATCGTACGAGAACAATGTACTCCACGGGGATCACTACGAAATTGATGGCATAGTCCCCGTGAAGTCGAATGCGCGCGTGACCGTGGCTTCAGATGCGGAACGATTCATTCAATTGTTCGTGAGCCGGATCAAAGGAAAATAGAGCGCAAGCTCTGCCTGCAAAATCAGGGCTGTAGCAAGACAAAGGGGGCCGCCCGCAATTCACTAGCTCGCAATTACTTCACAAGGACGAGCTAACCGTTCGCGCGGGCGACCAGCACAATCGCCAAACCGTAGAAGACGAACATCAGTGTGAGATACAACTTTGCGCGAGGCCCCGAGCCAGCGAATTCTTTCCAGGCAAAAACTCCCCACAAGGCGCCGACCATCGGAGCGGATTGTCCGATCGCATAGGAAATTGCGAATGCAGTCGCTTTGCCTGCAACCACGTTGAATACGGTGCCTGTCCCCCAGATGATGCCGCCCAGCAGTCCCAGCAAGTGTCCGGAAGCTGGAGCCGTGAAAAATCCGCTGAA
Source organism: uncultured Acidobacteriota bacterium (assembly GCA_963712365.1). GTDB lineage: Bacteria > Acidobacteriota > Terriglobia > Terriglobales > Acidobacteriaceae > Sulfotelmatobacter. The sequence continues at coordinate 118,753 of CAVQHO010000010.1, read as the reverse complement.
GCCGACGGGCTCTCCTTCCAGCGGCTTCTTCATGAAATACAGATTCCAAATGAAACATGACAATAGTGCGCCTAGTGTGAGAAACACGACCGAACTGTAGGGAGTGAGGGCGTTTCCGCGAGTAGCGCCATAGGATGTGAACGGGCTCCACAAGCCCATCAGAACGCCCGACACGACGCAGATCACGATGCTTTTGCGCGAAGCTCTGCGTCCCGCAGCCAGACTTCCGAAAGCTTTTCCGTCGAGCACGACTGCAACCAGCGCGCACGCGACGCCTATCGCCAGAAACAGCACGTTGCCCTTGGGCTGCAGAATGTAGTTCAGAAAAACTCCAACCACCAGGGCAATGCCAATTGAGACTGGCAGGGCGACGGCGAGCCCTGCCATATCGATTGCCGCCACAAGAAGCAGATTCGCAAGATTGAAAATCGCTCCGCCAACCAGAGTGGAAACAATGTTCCACGTATCGGCGGTTTGAACATTGTTTATAAAGCTGGAGGCGTCATGCCCGCTGCTTCCGAGCGTGAACGCGAAGATCAAGGAAATCAGAAAGATGCCAACCGCGTAGTCCCAATAAAACAGTTCAAAGCGGTAATTCTTGACGCCTTTGTATGTGTTCGCCCATGAACCCCAGCAGATAGCACTGGCAATCATCATTAACAGCGCTACAGTCAAATTCGGCGGCGTGAACATGCAGGCTCCCCTTAGAAAACGAGTAACTCTACACTTCTTTCCTGCTGCTAACAAGCCTGCGAGCCTTGCTGGCGTTTGCTATGCTTACGCTCGTGGCTCGAACATTCCTGATTGATACGGACACGGCGTCAGACGATGCGGTCGCGCTGATCATGGCCCTGCGCAATCCCGACGTTCGCGTTGCGGGAATTTCAGTTGTGGCGGGGAATGTCAACGTAAAACAGGCGACCCGCAACGCTCTCTACACCGTTGAGCTGTGCGGAGCCAATGTTCCCGTTTTCTCGGGCGCAGAGAAACCGCTGATCCGCACATATCAGAACGCGACATGGTTTCACGGACGAGACGGACTTGGGGATCACGACTATCCATCGCCGAAGCTTGCTGCTAACCCCACTCATGCGGTCGAAGGCATCATCGAAACGATTGACGCGAATCCAGGCCTTGTTCTCGTTACACTCGGTCCGCTGACCAATGTCGCTCTCGCCGTTTCAAGAAAGCCGAGCATCGCGACAAAAGTTAGTCGTTGCGTGGTCATGGGGGGCAATCCTTGCTGCGAAGGCAATGTCACTCCGGCCGCCGAATACAACATTTGGGTCGATCCGGAAGCGGCCAATATCGTCATGCGAAGCGGACTGCCGGTTGAGCTCATCGGCTGGCAGCTTTGCCGCGGAAAGGCTGTACTGAATGCCGAAGACATTGACCACGTGCTCCAGTTCAAGACGAAGCTTGCGGATTTCGCCATTGAGTGCAACAGTCACGCTCGGACCGCATTGAAGACGCAAACCGGGGAAGATGGTATTTGCCTGCCAGATCCTGTCGCGATGTGCCTGGCGCTGGATCCCGGCATCGGAACCTGCTGGAGCGATCATTACGTGGAAGTCGAAATCCAAAGCGAATTGACGCGAGGCATGACTGTTGTGGATCGCCTGAACATAGCCCCCGATGACCGTAACCGCGCGGTCTGGCAAGCGGCAATTGATAGCGGTCAAAAAACGAAAGTTTGTTGGGAGATCGACAACGAACGCTGGAAGAGCGCACTCTACAACGCTTTGCGGTAACGTTTAACCGTTGACCTGAGCGTAGGTGGCACGTCGCAGAAATTCTCCGCGGCCTACGCGACCAAGAAACTTGTCCCCGTCCACGATCACTGAACCCCGCGACAAAACAACGTCGGGCATACCCGTTACCTCAATTCCTTCGAACATCGAATAGTCCACGCGCATGTGGTGAGTCTTCGCGCTGATCGTGTGCTTGCGCTTCGGGTCGAAGATTACCAAATCCGCGTCGCTACCCACGGCAATGGTCCCCTTGCGCGGATACAGGCCGAACAATTTCGCTGGAGTGGTCGAGACCAGTTCGACGAAACGATTCACGCTGAATCGTCCCCCGGCAACGCCGCCAGAGTAAATCAGGCTCATCCGATGCTCGACTCCCGGACCGCCATTTGGAATCTTCGTGAAATCGTCGCGTCCCATTTCCTTCTGTTCTTTGAAACAAAACGGACAGTGGTCTGTAGACACGACCTGCAGATGATCGCGCTTGAGTCCATTCCAAAGTTTTTCCTGATGCCATTTCTCGCGCAAAGGCGGAGTGAAGACATACTTCGCGCCCTCAAATCCTGGAGCGTCAAAGTTATCAAGCGACAAGTACAGATACTGCGGACATGTTTCCGCATAGACAGGAAGCCCACGATCGCGCGCCTCGCGCACTTTCTCAAGAGCATCATTGCAACTCATATGAACGATGTAAATCGGCGCTCCAGCCATCTCTGCCAAAGCGATGGCACGAGCCGTAGCCTCGGCCTCCGCAGTCGTGGGCCGCGTCAGAGCGTGATACTTCGGAGCCTTCTTCCCTTCGGCCAGCGCTTGCTGCACAATCACGTCAATCGCGCTGCCGTTCTCAGCGTGCATGCAAACGAGGCCGCCATTCTTCGCTGTTGTTTGCAATGCCTTGAAGATGCTGCCGTCGTCGAGCATGAACACGCCGGGGTACGCCATGAAGAGTTTGAAACTGGTCACACCCTCGTGTACCAGATCATTCATCTCAGAGAGTTGTCCGCCTGAGACGTCGGTCACAATGCAGTGAAATGCGTAATCGCTCACAGCCTTGCTCGATGCCTTGCTCATCCATGTGTCAAACGCTTGGCGCAGTTGCTGGCCCTTGTATTGAATCGCGAAATCGATCAGCGTGGTCGTCCCGCCGAATGCGGCCGCACGTGTTCCCGTCTCGAAATCGTCCGCGCTGGTTGTCCCTCCGAAAGGCATATCGAGGTGCGTGTGGACGTCGATGCCTCCCGGAAGCACTAGTCTGTTCGCAGCATCGATCACCTTCGAAGCATTCTCGATTGGCAGGTCCGCGCCGATCGCGGCAACTTTGCCATTCGCAATCGCGACATCGGCTCGGTAGGTGTCCGTGGCGGTCACAATCGATCCGTTCTTGATGATGGTTTCGAAGCTCATTCAAACCTCCAGCGTCGCACGGAATAGGAAGGGAACTATGCTACACTGCCGCCCTTCAGCTCTTCACATTCGCCGCCTCGCGCCGTGCATCAGGGGGGACCAGTCATGCAATTTGGCATTACGCTGAAACCTGACATTTCGGTCGAACGGATCGTCAGCCTCACGCGGCAGGCAGAAAGCGCAGGGTTTGCATACGGATGGATTTTCGATTCGCACGTTTTGTGGAAAGAGCCGTATCCACTGCTGACGTTGATGGCGACCAACACGCAACGTATGCGGCTCGGAACCTGCGTCACGAATCCCGCGACTCGCGACCTCACAGTCACCGCGAGCCTGTTCGCAACGCTGAACCTGATCTCTGGTGGCCGCATGGAACTCGGCATCGGACGCGGCGACAGCTCGCGGCGCGTGATGGGCAAGAAGCCGGTCACCTGGTCACAACTTGAAGCTTCAGTAAAAGAATTTCGCGAACTTACTTCAGGAAGGGAAGTCGATCATGAGGGACAGACGCACTGTCCTGACTTGGGCGAAGGATGCTCCTCCGGTCTGGATCGCGGGCTACGGGCCGAAGGTGTTGCACATGGCTGGACGCGTAGCCGACGGCATCATCCTGCAATTTGCGGATCCCGCGCTGATCTCGTGGTGTATGAATTTTGTGAAAGAAGGGGCGCGTTCGATCGGCCGCGACCCAAGCAAAATAGAGGTGATGGCTGCCGCCCCTGTCTGGGTTTCAGACGATCTCAACGTCGGCCGCGAGCGCGTCCGCTGGTTTCCGGCTCTCGTTTCGAACCATGTGATGGATTTGATCCGGCAATACAAGCCCGAAGAGCTCCCTCCTGCTCTGACGTCATACGTGCAGGATCGGGGCAGCTATGACTACAAACATCATTGCGAAGTAGAAAGTGACAACGCAGATTTTGTGTCAGACGAAGTTGTTGATCGCTTCTGTCTGCTCGGGCCAGCCCAAGCCCATCAGGAAAAGTTGCGGGAATTGGAAAAGGTCGGCGTCACGCAATTCAATATCTACCTGATGTCAGGTGATGAAGAGCAAACCTTGAAGTCCTACGAGGCTGAAGTTCTTCCGCCGTTCCTTAAAACGCCTCGTGCTTGAGATGCTCTAGTCCGCTCTCTGCGGAGTCAGAGTGGCTTGCCGCTGAGTCCGCATCATGACCCAATACATGACGAACGAAACGAAAAATCCCACGAACCACGAATAGTCGTAAAGAAAGCGAACTGCAGGGACCACCAGTCCAGCGAGAGCGGTGCCTGCCCCAAACGCGAGCGCGATCACAGCATTCCAGTTGAAGCCCCGCGCGTATTCATAGATCCCACCGCGAAGATAAAGATCGTCCACTCTCAAGACACGGCGGCGAATTACGAAATAATCGCAGATCATGATGCCTGCCACCGGCCCGAGAAACGCCGCGTACCCGCCAAGCCATCCAAGAATGAATGTCCGGTAGTTCGAGAGAAGTTTCCACGGCATCATCGCCACGCCCATGAAGCACGTGATCACTCCACCGGTTCGGAAGTTGATGCCGCGAGGCCACAGATTGGAAAAATCATTAGCTGGAGAAACCACATTGGCGCCGATGTTGACATTCAATGTCGCCAGAAGGATGGCGATGAGCGAAATGACAACTGCAACAGGCGAATGAAAGCGGCTTAAGAGTTGGACGGGATCCCAGATCGCCGTACCGTAAATCACGACTGTTGCGGACGTTACAACAATTCCGACGAAAGCGTAGAGAGTCATCGTAGTCGGCAAAGCCAGTGCCTGCCCGATCACCTGTTCCCGCTGATTTCGCGCGAAGCGCGTGAAGTCGGGAATGTTCAGCGAAACCGTGGCCCAGAATCCTACCGTCCCGTTCAATGCCGGAATCAGAAACTTCAAGAAGTCCGGGAAGTTCGTAAATCGTGACGGGACGGACAGCATTGGCCCGAGGCCGCCCGCGGTCTTGTAGGCCCAACCTAGCAAAAGCAATCCCACGCCGAGCAGTACGGGCGCGCTGATGCCCTGCAGCATGCGGATGTATTCGATGCCCTTCAAAACCACCGCAAGGTTGATGAGCCAGAAAATGAAAAAACAAAGTGCCGTGCCGTACGGGAAATTTTTCCAGGAAGGAATGAGCACCGCGAGCAACGTGCTGATGGCTTCGCCGCCAATCCACGTCTGGATTCCAAACCATCCACAGGCGACCAGAGCCCTGATCACCGCCGCAACGTTTGCTCCCAAAACTCCGAAGGACGCGCGCGCCAGCACGGGAAACGGAATTCCGTACTTCGCGCCCGGATGCGAATTCAGCAACATCGGAGCCAGCACGATGACATTGCCGATAAATATCGTCGCGATTGCCTGCTTCCAGTTCATCCCTCCCTGAATCAGGCTTGCGGCCAACATGTAGGTAAGAATGTTGACCGACATCGAGATCCACAGTGCCGCGAAGTTGTACGTTCCCCAGTGACGTTGCTGCTGGGTGGCCGGGGCAAGATCGTGGTTATACAGCGGGCTGGACTCGATGCGCGCGCGTAGCTGGGCAGGATCCGGAGTGGTCATGAAAGATTTGCGGAGTTCATCGTCAATCTGCGGCAGCCGCGTTCGTGCTCTGTGTCGTCAGAGGACCATAACTCTCCGGACGGCGATCGCGGTAGAACTGCCAAACTTTACGGACTTCGGCAATCATGTCAAGATCGAGATCCGCGACTACGATCTCATCTTTGTTGCGGCTCGCCTGCGCAATGATCTTTCCTCGCGGATTGCAGAAGTAACTCTTCCCGTAAAATTCGCCGATGCTCCACGGCTTCTCCGTCCCCACGCGATTGATCGCTCCCACGAAATATCCGTTCGCAACCGCGTGTGCAGGTTGCTCCAGTTCCCACAGATACTCCGAGAGACCAGCCACTGTCGCCGATGGATTAAAAACAATCTCAGCGCCGTTCAAGCCGAGGATGCGCGCGCCTTCCGGGAAATGCCGGTCGTAGCAAATGTAGACGCCGACCCGCGCGTATTTCGTTTCGAACACCGGATACCCCAGATCGCCCGGTGTGAAGTAAAACTTCTCCCAAAATCCAGGGTGGCAATGGGGAATGTGATGCTTGCGATATTTTCCTAAGTATCGCCCATCGGCATCGATCACCGCGGCAGTATTGAAATAAACGCCGGGCATATGCTCTTCATAAACCGGAACCACGATCACCATCTTGTGCTTCGCGGCGACCTTCTGCATGAGCTGAGTCGTGGGTCCGTCGGGCACGCGCTCGGTCAATTCGTACCAGCGCGAGTTCTGCTCCGCGCAAAAGTACGGTCCGTAGAAAAGTTCCTGCAGGCAGAGAATCTGCGCTTTCTTCCGCGCTACCTGCTCGATCAGCTTCATGTGCTTGTCGATCATCGCTTTTCTGATCTGCGCGAGAGGACGCGCGGTGCTGATCGCGTTGCTGGCCTGAATCAATGCGCAGCGGACTTTGCGAGGCATAACTCCTCCAACTGAAGCGTGAAGGACCGAACTATAGCAGAATACCGAGGGACGCTCATCCACGCGGCGCCCGCCGTTGACACGGCCCTGATCGCTGAATAAACTCGGCCTTCGACTTCGAACAACGGCACTCCTCATGGCAAAACGCCCTCGCATCGCAGTGGTTGGTAGCGCCAACATTGATCTCACAACCTTTACCAACCAGTTTCCTAAACCAGGCGAAACCATTTTCGGACAGACCTTCGATCTCGGCTTCGGCGGTAAGGGCGCGAATCAGGCCGTCGCCTCCCGGCTCTGCGGAGCCGAAGTGTTCATGGTGGCGCGCGTGGGCAGTGACTTGTTTGGGCCGGCGACCATCGAGAATTTTCGCAAGCAGGGAATTGATCCAACCCACGTCAAGCAAGTGGATGGACTGTCGAGCGGGGTGGCACCAATCTTCGTCGAGCCTAATGGACAAAACCGGATTCTCGTCGTAAAAGGCGCGAACGACGCGTTAAAGCCACCCGATGTCGACGCCGCTGCCGACGTTCTGAAATCCTGCGATTGCATCGTTCTCCAATTCGAGATTCCTGTCGAGACTGTCTATTACACGATCGCCTTTGCCGTGAAGCATGGAATCCGATGCATTCTGAATCCTGCCCCCGCGCAGCCGGTAGATATGGCGGCTTTGAAGGGTCTGGATTATTTCGTTCCCAATGAGAGCGAGGCGGAGACCATCACCGGCTTGCCGGTAAAGAGCGTCGACGACGCGAAGAAGTGCGCCGAGAAACTCGTGGCTGGCGGTATTCGCCGTGTCATCATCACGCTCGGTGCGAACGGATCACTCCTGGTGAGCGCCGAAGGGACCGAACACGTTCCAGCTTTTCCGGTAAAGAGTGTCGACAGCACGGGCGCAGGAGACGCATTCATCGGCAGCTTCGCGGTGTTTCTCGGCGAAGGCGTGCCTGAAAAAGAGGCCTTACGACGCGCAAATCTTTATGCGGGCCTCTCCACGATGGGCGTGGGAACGCAAAAATCTTTCTATGATCGAGCTCGCTTCGACGCTGAGTGGGCGGCGAAGTCATAATCGCGAACTAAGGTTCTTGTGGTTCAGTGAAGTTGTTCTCACATTATCGTCTGTGCAAAACCTCGTCGCGCGTCGTCAGAAGGAAGTCCACGTAACGAACAAGCCTCAGGTAAACCGCGCCTCTACATAGCAAAATCGTTTTCGCGAGTGCTTACGTAAACCGTTCGTTTCTAACTCTTTTCCACTACAAAACTTCTTGACTTAGCTGGTAGGGCAATTTATAAGCCGTGCTGCAGTCGGTGCACTCTCAACCTGCTGGGTAAGGGGGAGTGTGTCTTTTCTTTGGGGGCGGTTGGGGCCGCCGAAAGGGGTTCGATAACAATGTCGAGAAAGCAGACGCTTTCCGTGTTGTTTCTTTGTGTCTTGGTGGGTTTGTGCAGCCCGTTGATGTACAGCCAAGCGACCGGCAGTCTCGCGGGAACGGTTTCTGACAATTCTGGTGCGGTCGTCTCCGGCGCAAAGGTTAGGGTCACCGCGCAGAGCACGAACGTCACACGCGAAGCCACCACTGACGATAGCGGACACTACCTGATCCCGCTGCTCAGCGTCGCTGAGTATACGATTCACGTCGAGGCGCCTGGCTTTCGCGCGGCCGAGTCCAAAGACGTGCGCCTGCAGGTTGACGAGCACCGCGAACTCGATTTCAAACTGTCGCCTGCGTCGGTCACGACAAGTGTCGAAGTGAACGCTACTGAAGTCGCGGTTGAAACCACGACTCCAACGCTCGGCCAGGTCATCACCGCGGAGCAAGTGGCTGACCTGCCTTTGAACGGTCGCGATTTCGTCCAACTCGCAACCCTCACGCCCGGCACGACTCAGGAAACAAATCCCAACAGCTTCTTCAATGGCGGACCCAGCAGCGAGGTTTCTGCACGGGGAACTTACTCATTGTCAGTGGGTGGGTCGCGCGCTCAGAGTACAGACTGGTTGTTGGACGGAAACGACAATAACGAACTGACTGGCGGAGGCATCTCTATTCTGCCTTCGATCGACGCCATCCAGGAATTTAAAGTACTGGAATACAACTACTCGGCGGAGTGGGGAACGCGCGCGGGACCGACAGTTCTGGTGACAACAAAATCAGGATCGAACCAGTTGCACGGATCGCTTTTCGAATTCTTTCGCAACACCAAGCTTGATGCGCGCAGCTATTTTGCCGCGACACGAGAGCAGTTCAATCTGAACCAGTTCGGCGGATCACTCGGCGGCGCGATCAAAAAAGACAAGACCTTCTTCTTCCTCGACTATCAGGCAAAACAGCAACGCCACGGCATCCCCTTCGTTGGACTGATTCCCACAGCCGCCATGAAGGCAGGCGACTTTAGTCTTGATCCTTTCGGACAGCCGAATGCGACACAGCTTTTCAATCCATTCACGTTTACTCCTTTACAGTGCGACGGCACCGGCGCTCCCATTCCTGCGGGACCGGGCGGTGTGCAGGCACCCGGAACGGACTGCGACAAGATTCCCGCCAACATGATCGATCCAGTCGGCCAGGCCATGATCAACCTGTATCCTAACAGCAACGCAAGCAATCCGACCTCAGGGTACAACTTCACCAACGTGCCAGTCCGAAGGTTGAACGAAGGAGAGTTCGACGTTCGCCTGGATCACAATTTTTCCTCCAATGATTCACTCAACGCGCGCTTCAGTTATGACCAGGCGGTTGTGTTTGTTCCTGGTGGGTCAGACGGTTTCGCAGAACCCAGTGCATTTGCCAGCAGCCAAAACATAACGAACCACGGCCGTAACGCTTCGATTTCAGAGACCCATATCTTTTCACCCAACAACATCAACCAGGTCACGTTCGGCTTCAATCGAATTTTTAACCACATCGCCTCTTTTGGAGACGGAAGCTGTGAAGCGGCAAATGTCGGCATATTGGGTGCTAACCTGAATAGCAAGTGTCCTAACGCGCCTCCCGGATTGTCTCAATCGACAAAAGACTGCATGAGCTGCGGCCTAAGCGCAACTCTGATGAATAACTACTGGGCGCTCGGCGATCGCGGATTTGCTCCCTTCCAGGGTGGCACCAACGTATTCACAATCGCCGATTCCTTTGACATGATTCGCGGAAACCACAACATCCGTGTTGGTGGCTCAATCCGTGCTCAGCAAATGAATGTGGAAACCAACGCGTTCCAGGACGGTTTCTTTATCAACTTCGGACTGACCGGGGACGCGGCTGCTGATCTTCTCATTGGACAGATGGGTGGCGGAATCCACGATCAGACCTTCAACGGCGCAACAACGGGCCGCCGCTGGAAGCTGTTTCGCCCCTACATTCAGGACGACTGGCGTGTCACTCCAAGTTTGACCGTCAATTTGGGACTCGCGTGGGCTCTCACTACCCCGATTACGGAAGCTGGAAATCGCCAGGCGAACTACGACCTCACTTCGGGCAAGTTGCTGGTCGCCGGCCATGCTGACATTTCTGCATGCGCGATCTGCGTTCGCAGCGGCGCCGCTGCTGGGGTCAAGATGGACAAGAAGGCCCTCGAGCCTCGCATTGGACTTTCCTGGAAGCCCTTCGGAAGCCCTACTACTGCGGTTCGTGCGGGCTATGCGATCTTCCACGATTCTTCATGGAATCAAGGTGCGCAGGGGCTGTGGGAGAATCCGCCATATTTCGCTGAATCGAGCAATTTTTCTGGGGCTAGCTGTCCGTTTGGAAACGCAACATCCGCAACGCCCTTGAATTGCGGGCTGCAGAGATTATTCCTCCCGATCATCACGTCTCCGCCCGACCCCAGTACATTCCCGGGCACAGTTCAAGCGCAGAACCTTGATTTCAGGCAAGGGATGGTGCAGCAGTTCAACTTGAATTTAGAACATCAGTTGCCGGGGAATATTGTTGCGACGGCTGGCTATGTCGGTTCGCGCAGCACCCACATTTTGGTGGACGGTTTGAATCTCCACGTTACATCTCCATCAGCCTGTGGAGTCGTCGCTGGCTACACCCTTGGGTGTGGCTACAACACCCCGTCATCTCCCTTCGGCGTTATCTCCAACAACAATGACGTAGGCCGAGCCCGATACGATGCGCTGATCTTGAAGGCTGAAACCAAGAGCTCGCGACATGGCATTTATGCGCTTTTGGGGTATACATGGTCGCGCACTTTTGACTCTGGAATGCCCGATGGGCTGGGCACTTTCCCCGGAGCCACATACTGGCCTTTGCCTGGAGCGGAAAAACTCGATTGGAGCCTTTCTCAGCTGAATCTCAACAATCAATTCACGGCCAGCGTTCTGTACGACCTGCCTTTCGGAAAGGGCAAGGCTTACGGCAGCGACTGGAACGGTGCGTTGAATGCGGTTTTGGGAAATTGGCAAGTGAATGTCATAGAGAGAGCCACGTCAGGTTTCCCGCTCTTTGTGGTGGATAGTAGGACGCTTCCAAGTGGAGTCAACGCGTCTGGTGTCAACTTCCAGTGGAATGGAAACAGCCTCAATCGTCCGGATGAAGTCGGAGATCCGAACAAGGCCGGGCCAGTCGCCGCAAATCCCGGTTGTGCGGCGCCAACCGAGGTTCATACTCTTGGTCACTGGTACAACCAGTGTGCGTTCATGACCGCAACTGACGGGGAGCTTGGTAATTCTGCCAGAGCGCCCATTTATGGTCCGCGGTTCGTGAATACAGACTTTTCGGCAGTCAAAAACTTCATTCTGCCTTTCCGTGAGGGCATGAGTCTCCAGTTCCGAGCCGAGTTCTTCAACTTGTTCAATCATGCTCAATTCTTCCTCAGTGGAGGAAGCAGCGGCATGCAAGACATCAATGCCGGCACGAGCTTCGGCGTAGTGAATGGAACGGTTAACAATCCCCGCGTAATTCAACTCGCTCTGAAGTTGAAGTTCTAGTGAAAGCATAATTCTTGGAGGGGGCAGGCCGAGTACATTCGGTCTGCCCTGACTTTTGCTGTCCGTACGGAGGATATGTGCGCGTTTGCTCGAAATTTGTACCCAGTCTCCTTTTCGCGACTCTTTTGATCACTCCCTCCTACGCTCAGAAGATCAAGATCATCGTCGACCAGGACGCTCGCGGCCCCGGAACCAGCGATCAGCAGGCCATTCTCGTCTTCCTCAATTCCGAAAAGTTTGACGTCCTCGGCATAACCACCGTCAGCGGAGATCAGTGGGTCAAGGAAGAGACGCAACACGTGCTGCGCCTTCTCGAAATCGACAACCGCACTGACGTTCCCGTTTACCAAGGCGCAGTGTTCCCTCTGATCAACTCGAAGGAAGAATCGGAACGGTGGGAGGCGCTTTACGGCAAGTTCGAGTACAAGGGGGCATGGACCGACAAGTTTCAGGCAAACCGCTCCATCGTTTACGAAATGCCGTATCACGAACCCGACATCGTTCCTCCTATGCCAGAGGGAAATCCTCACCTGCAAGCGCATCCTGGAACTGCCGCTGAGTTCATTGTGCAGATGGTGCACAAATATCCCGGCGAGGTCGTGTTGTGGGCTGGTGGCCCGCTCACGAATTTCGCGTTGGCATTGAAACTCGATCCCTCAGTCGCCACCCTCGCTAAGGAATTCGTCCTCATGGGCGGAGGACTCTACGCCGACAAGGGCGCGATCGATATCGGTGCCATCGACGCACGCCGGGAGTTCAACTGGTGGTTCGATCCGGAGGCGGCGCGCATCGTCTTACGCGCACCCTGGAAGAAAATGACGATTACCCCGATTGATATCTCGGTCAAGACTCGATACACGACAGAGATGAAAGCAGCCATCGCCAAGGCACATACGCCGATCACCGACTATCTCGATAAATACTCGCTTCCCGGCTACATGTGGGACGAGATAGCCGGGATCGCGCTGATCGATCCTTCCGATCATCACGGGCCAGAAAAAACTTTACATGGATATCGACATCGATCACGGTGCGGGTTATGGCCGCACGCTTTTCTGGGATTCCTCGGCAACCGTCCCTCCGTATGAACGCCTGGCCAACGTCCAGTTCGACATCGACGCCGAAAAGTTTTACAAAATCTACCAGGACCTGATGACAAGACCGGTCGCCAAAAAGTAAGAAGAAATGAGAGAGAAGTAGCGCTGCCGGTTGTCGTTCGGACGTCCTGCTCTCGCATCCGTGGATGCTTAGTCGCCTATGAAAACGAAAGTGCTGTTGGTTGCCGTCGTCCTGCTAGCGTCGTCGCTCTGCTCCGCTCAGGGCCGCCGAAAAGTGATTATTAATGAAGACTGCGCCGGTCCTGGTGGAAGCAATATGCAAACTCTGCTTTTGCTGATTCAGTCACCAGAAGTTGAAGTTCTCGGCATCACGGTAGTTAGCGGCGATCAGTGGCGCGACGAGGAAGTTGCTCACACGTTGCGACTCCTGGAAATCATCGGGCGCACCGACATTCCGGTCGTCCCCGGCGCCAGCCTGCCGTTGGTCCGAACCCGCGAAGAATCGAGCCAATGGCAAGAGCGTTATGGCAAAGTCGCATACGCGGGCGCGTGGGACGACCGCTGGTGGCACGATATGACCGTCGTGCCCCCGCTCGCGGAAGGCACGGCAACCACGAAGCCTGCGGACGAAGACGCCGCGCATTTCCTGATCCGCACGGTTCGCAAATACCCGCACGAGGTAACAATCTACGAAGGCGGCCCGATGACCAATCTGGCCCTTGCGGTGTCGATCGATCATCAACTTCCCGAACTTGCCAAGGAACTGGTTTTCATGGGCGGAAGCATTAGCCCCACAACCGATAATCCGGAGTTCCTCAACAATCCGCGTCACGAATTCAACTTCTGGTTCGATCCTGAGGCCGCCGCGATCGTGCTTCGTGCACCCTGGAAGAAGATTGTCTGCACACCCGTCGATGTTTCAGTGAAAGCTACTATGTCACGCGACCTGCTGAAAGAAATAGAAGCCGCTCATACTCCGCTGACGCGCTATATCGCGCAGTTCGCCATGTTCTCGCCGGGCGCGGATATCATGTGGGATGAATTGGCGGCCGCCGCATGGATCGATCCTTCGATCATTACGAAGAGTGAAATCAGATATATGAGCGTCGACATCGATCGGGGCGCGGGATACGGCAATACTTTGACATGGTCCACCAGCGAATCCCATCATCCGGAAACCCAAAAAGTCGAAATCCAGTTCGATCTTGATAGAGCGAAGTTTTATCGCATGTTCGCTGGTCTCATGAAGGCGCAGACCCCGCATTGAGCGCGACCGTTGGCGCGTACATCCAGAACGGCATACAATAAAAGTTTGCAGTTTCCGAATATGTCTCCCATTCCTGACGATCTCAGCACTGTAAAAGACGACATGATCGCCTTTATCGAGGGCCACGGCATGCGCCGTTTTCACGGCTTTGTGGACTTCGAAGAGGTCCAGTGCGTGATGTGGGAGACCGGCGACAATCCTGACGCCTGGAAGGATTTCGTCGAGTTGGCTAAGGCCGCAGGCGCTCCTTTTCTTACCATGCACTCCTGGACTCTAGAGCGCACAGAGCTTGATGAGATGGTGCAGCGCCTCACAAATTCCGAGTTCACTGACGGCGACGACGTCGACGATGCGCGCTGGCTGCGCGCCCACGTCGGCAAGGTGGGATACCTCCAACTGGGCTGGCCTTATCAGGGATCGATGTTTTTGTGCGAGGTCAGCACCGAGTGGTACGAGCGGTATCAGCATCTCCTCGAGGTCTCTGATGAGTTCGGCGGCATCACCATGGACGAACCCGATCAGGACGACGAAAATTGACGACAACATGTAAGGGCGATACATTCGTCCGTCCCTGAGCGAACTCGGCGATTTCCTTTCTACATCTCACCAATTCTTCCAGGTAGTAGACTTCTATATCACCCATGCAGTGGATTCCAAAGGCAACCGACCAGTCCCTGGTTGATCCGTTAATTGCAAGTCTGCGGAGTGACGCCGCATTCCGCGGCACCGCCAGCGCTCGTACGGCCCACATCGTTGCTCCGCTGCTGGTCCGGCGCGGAATAAGTGACGGAGATGCCGCCCAACGTTTTCTCCTTCCATCGATTGCTCATCTGCACTCTCCCGGCCAGTTGCTGGGCCTCCGCGCGGCGATCGAGCGCCTCGAAGCTGCCATCGAGCGCAAGGAAACAGTTCTGATCTACGGAGACTATGACGTCGACGGCACCATGGCCGTCATCATTCTCAAGACCGCGATCGAACTCTGTGGAGGCACCACCGACTTTCACGTTCCGCACCGTATTCGCGAAGGCTACGACATGCGTGATGACGTTATCGAACGCGCAGCGGATGCGGGCATTCGTCTGATAGTTAGCGTGGACATGGGCATTCGCGCCTTCGCTCCGGCAGAAACTGCTCGACGATTAGGTGTCGATCTCATCGTGACCGATCATCACCTTCCTGGGGCGGACGGCGTGCCCAGGGCTCTCTCTGTCATCAATCCGAATCAGAAGGATTGCGAGTATCCGTATAAATCACTCTGCGGTGCTGGCGTGGCGTTCAAGCTCGCGCAAGGACTGATGCAGCGCCGCCTCGATTCCAAAGACCAGAACAAGCTCCTTCTGTCGTTCATGAAAGTCGTTGCGATCGCCACCATCGCCGATGCGGTGCCCCTGACCGGAGAGAATCGTGTTTTTGCTTCCCTCGGTCTCGATGCGCTTAGACGCGCCGTAAATCCCGGACTGAGAGCGCTCCTCGAAGCGGCACAAATTTCGGTGAACCGTCCGCCGACTTCAGGCGAAGTTGGGTTCCGCATTGCGCCCCGCATCAATGCCGCCGGCCGTATGGATGTTGCCCGCGACGTCATCGAACTCTTCAGTGTGAAAGATCCGGTACGAGCGAGGGAACTCGCGTCGAAGCTAGATCAACTCAACACCGATCGCCAGGAAGAAGAGCGCAGAATCCTTAAATCTGTGGAAGATCGCTTCACCAGTGATCCCGCCCTTTGTGATGCCTACTGCATCGTCGTTGATGGTGAAGGCTGGCATCGCGGCGTCATCGGTATCACCGCAACGCGCATCGTCGAGCGCTACAACCGGCCTACCCTGGTGATTTCTCGAGACGGAGATGAAGCCTTTGGCTCTGGACGTTCCATTCGAGCGTTTCATTTGCTGGAGGCGGTCGAATCCTGCGGAAATCTGTTTTCGCGGTACGGTGGCCACTCTCACGCGTGCGGATTTGCTATGCCTGCTGCGAACGTCGCGGAACTCCGGTCACGTCTCGATGAGTTCGCGCACAAGCGGCTAACACTTGCAGATTTCGAACCGGTCCTCGACTTGGACGGCGAACTGAGCCTCACGGATGTGACTCCAGAATTGTTTCAGGCCCTGCAGTTGCTCCAGCCCTACGGCATGGCAAATCCCGAACCGGTATTCGCCGCGTGTGCAGAACTCACGGCGCCTCCTCGCATACTTAAAGAAAAGCACATCAAGTTGAAGGTGAGGGCGGGAAAGATGTCATCCCAAAGCGTCGACCTCTCGCCCGATAACGAAGATCTCGCCGCTGTCGCGATCCTTACCACCCCGCGTTGCGACCCCGATTCCGCCCCCATCCGGCGAAGCGAAAAAAAGGCTGCAAGCGCTGAGGGCTACCCCGTTGCTGCAGATGGGAATCTCGAGCTGCGGCGGAAGGTCAGCTTCGATGCACTGGGGTGGAATATGTCCGAGCGGTTCCAGCAGATTCCGTTTCTGGCGGGCGATCGGATCGATATCGCATTCACCATCGGGAACAACGACCGCTCCGAATTCGGCGGTCTCGAACTTTCCCTTCGTGATGTCAAAATGCTCGCCGAATAGACTTATGCATTTCTGATTTAGTTATTACATCCCCCATCTGTAGAATTGAGCGCTCCACGATCGGAGATGGATATGCCCCGCTCACTCCTGCTCCTGCTATTCGCGATCTACTCGTGCGTTGCGTCCGGTCAACAAAAAGTTGATCAACCCAAAGGTTCAAAGTCTGCTATTTCAATCGATTCATCTTCCCAACTACCGGTGAAGCGTGTCGTTCTTTACAAGAACGGCGTCGGATATTTCGAGCACACAGCTCGTGTCCACGGAACACAAGATCTGAACATTGATTTCACAACCGCACAGCTTAATGACGTGCTGAAATCGCTTACCGCAGTCGATCTGGGCGAAGGCCGTGTCTCGTCCGTGCGCTACAACTCGATCGCACCTCTCAACGAGCGCCTCAAGTCCATTCGTCTTCCTTTCGGTGAACAGATCACACAGTCCGAATACTTGACGGCCCTGCGAGGAGCCCGTGTCGAGGTGCGCAGCGGCTTCGCTCCTAGCACCGGTAGGCTGCTGAGTGTCGAAAAAATTCATCGCCAACGAACTAAAGACGATTTTGAGGACGTCACGACTTTCTCCATCGTCACCGATGCCGGAGAGATGCGGAGCTTCGATCTTGTTGCTGGAACTTCCGTCCGCATAGCCGAGCACGAGCTCACCGACGAAGTTGGAAGGTATCTCAGCCTCATCAGTTCCTCCCGCGCTCGCGACGTCCGTCGCATGAGTTTCACAGCGTCGGGCTCTGGCGATAGGGATGTTTTCGTCAGCTACATTAGCGAGGTGCCGGTCTGGAAGAGTACCTACCGCATCCTTTTCGCCGAGAAGCCGGATGAGAAGCCTCTCCTGCAAGGGTGGGCCATTGTCGACAACACTATCGGGGAAGACTGGAAAGATGTGCAACTCTCCCTTGTCGCCGGCGCTCCGCAATCTTTCGTGCAAGATATTTCCCAACCGTTCTATGCCCGTCGCCCGGTGATGGCGCTTCCAGGCTCAGTGATGCTTACGCCTCAGTCTCACGAGGCGACGGTTCAACAGTTTGATCGTCTGGATCAATTCGCCAAACTTCAGGCTCCTCCCCTCGTTGAGTCGCACGCAAACACCAGTCTCTATGGTTATGTGAGAGACCCGTCAGGAGCCGTCGTCTCTGGCGCTCGGGTCACGATTCGCAATGAAGAGACTGGATCATCCCAGGTCGCCACAACAGACGCAAAGGGAGCCTATCGCTTCAACGACATTCAATCAGGGAACTCAGCCTTGTTTGTGACCGCCACAGGTTTTCAGCGGTTCAACTTGGCAAATATCTATCTCGGCGTAGGCCGCAATAACGAAATTGACGCAACCATGAACGTGGCCACAGCTAGTGAAGCCGTTGAAGTCCGGGCCGAATCCCCTTCGGTCTTGGCGACCGAGTCCGCCGAAGTTTTATCTCGAGCCGAAAAGCAAGAGACCGAGGCGGAAGGCAAGTCTGCCGGCGACTTCTTCGAGTACAAGATCAAGCAAAAGATCACCATTGGCAAGAACCAGTCTGCGCTGGTCCCGATCTTGCAGGCTCATATCGAAGCAGAGAAAGTTACTCTCTGGAATCGGGAGGCTGCTCCACTTCGTGCCCTCTGGATCAAGAACACAAGTGGTCAAGTGCTCGATGCGGGCTCCTTCAACGTCCTCGAAGGGCAAGCTTTCGCCGGCGAAGGAGTTCTCGAAACCATTCATCCGGACGAGCGGCGTTTGCTGTCTTATGCGGGAGACGCTGCAATCCACGTCAAATATTCCGACGAATCAGCAAAGAATCCATTCAGCCGCATCCGAATCGCTAAAGGCACCATGTTCATGACCAGGGAAGAGCACAAGACCAGCAAAATCACCGTTCGAAATGCGGACACCGATGCGCGGCAAGTGATCGTGGAATATCCAGCAGAGGAAGGATGGAAACTAGCCCCGGGAACATCCCAACCGGAAGAGGCTACGGACTCGTATTACCGCTTCCGGGTGCCGGTCGAGGCCGGCAGAACCGCGGAACTTACAGTCGAGTCGATCCAGCCTCTCGAAGATAGCTTCGAACTCACTGATCTGGATTCCGAGAAAGTGGACCTGTTCGTTCAGCAGAAGAGGATCACTCCTGCCCTGATGCAGGATTTCGATCGAATCATGAAACAAAAGCAGAAGATCGGCGGCATTGTAAGCCAGATTGGTGACCGCCGACGCGAATCGGATCAGATCCTAGCAGATCAGAACCGCATCCGAGAGAACATGAAGGCATTGAAGGGCAGTACTGAAGAGAAGGCTCTGGTCCAACGTTACGTTGGTCAACTAGACTCACAAGAAAGCCGTTTGACGAGCCTTCGCAAGGAACTATCCGACCTTACGACACAGCAGAACGCAGCCACTAGCGATCTCAATCAGATGATCATGGAAATTAGTGCCGACGAGAAGTTTTGAGCAGACGCTTCTACCATAGGTGGTAGTGTCCGTCCCGGCGCGCCATCTGTACATTCACTCCAAACAATGCAGTCAACCGCTCCACTTGTAGGATTTCTTCCTTGGGCCCGTCTGCTACAACTCGGCCGCGGCTCATCAGCACGACTCGCCGGATCTCCGGCACCACATCCGCGAGTTCGTGTGTCACGAGGATGAGCGCTGTGCCTGATCGAGCCAGCGTGCTCATGGTCTGCCGCACACCCTGTTGCGCTGCAAGGTCGAGAGAGTTGCAAGGTTCGTCGAACAGTAGCGCCCGTGGCTTGTGGACGAGTGCACGCGCAATCAGCACACGGCGTGCTTCCCCTGACGACATTTCGCTGACCGGACGATCCGCCAGATGCGAAATCTTCAGTTCGTCTAGGGCTGCCTCGGCCAGCGAGCTCTGGGTACTGTCCACCGAATGATTCGGATAGATCGCCGTGCTGCTAAAGAATCCCGACAGCACTACATCCCGTCCGTTCGCTTCGCCGGTACACGACGTCATCAAATCGTTCGAGACGATGCCAAGTCCCGCCCGCAACTTGAAGACATCCCATGAATCCTGTCCCAGGATAGACACCGACGACTCTTTTCTTACCAGCGGATAGCACTCTCGTGTGATTGTCTTGATGAGGGTTGATTTGCCACAGCCGTTCGGGCCAAGAATGGCGACATGCTCGTCCGCCTCTATGCGCAAGCTGAAATCGTCGAGCGCGATCTTCTGCCCGCGCATTACACGCAGATTCCGAAAATCAAGCAAAGGTGGCGGTTGACCAGTCATTAAGTAACCGAGATTGATTGATAAGCAGCGTCGCCATCCCGGACGGCTATCACGGCGGCATCCCACCGCCGCTTGGTGCGCGACTCCGAGAATACCAAACGAATCGGAGCCTCTGACCTCAGTTGCATTACACTGAACCCAGATGGCGCTCCAAGTCTATCGTCTGCGCCGCATCCTCGGAGCGACGGCCGTGCTGATCACGATCGTCGTTATCTCGATGTACTTCTATGCACGGTCCCGCGCGACTAACGTTTTGAAATCCATCCCCGGAAAAATGGGATACGACATTAAGCAAACGGCTAGTGGATTTCAATTTTCCAAATCTGATGGGAAACGAACTCTATTCACGGTGCAGGCCAGCGACGTCAAAGAATTCAAGATCAACGGCAACGCTGAGCTGCACAAGGTCAGCATCGTACTTTACGGCCGTGACTCCACGCGGTTCGACCAGATTTACGGCGACGATTTCGCCTTTAACCAAAAGACTGGCGACGTCAGCGCAAAAGGCGATGTGCAAATCGACCTGGTTGCTAATCCTGCGGGATTGGCGAGCCCCGATCAAGCAACTCCCAAGGAACTGAAAAACCCCATCCACCTTAAGACGCGCGATCTTGTATTCAACAAGAATTCCGGAAACGCATCGACTAACTCTCGTGTGGAGTTGCGCACACCGCAAGCAAGCGGATCGGCAGTCGGCGTTTTCTACGCCGGCAAGAACAATGTGCTCACTCTTTCATCGCAGGTTCACGTTGAGCTCAACGGGTCCAAGCCAGCCGTACTTGATGCTGACCGTGGACTTATCACCAACGAGCCGCGGACCATCACCCTCGATCATCCGCGCATGAAAAGTGATTCCGGCACGTTGCAAGCCGACCAGGCTACGGTCTATCTCGATTCGCAAAATCAGGTCGAACGAGTCCTCGCCACGGGGAATGTCACCACTCACACCCGGCTGAATGCCGCCAGCAAGAAACCTCACCACACGCGCGATGCAAAGCTCGCGCAAGAAGTTCGAGGCCGATCCGACCAGGCGGAATTCTCCTTTGTCAAAGACAAAGACATACTCGACAGTGCAGTCCTGAGCGGCAACGTTCGCCTTGAGCAATCAGGAATGCAATCGATGCTGGGCGACGCGGGACGTGTCATCGTCGATTTCACAAGCAAGAACGAGATCAAGACGATTCACGCTGTGGATGGAGTACATCTCTCGCAGAAAACAGAGAATCCGCACCCAACCGAAAATGCAAGCGCGCTTCAGAATTTCGATCTGTCCGCTCCGGCCATCAACTTCGTTGTCGATCGAGGCCACGTCTTGCGGAGCGCCGAAACCGCCGGAGCCGCGCAGATCACCATCCTGCAATCGCAGCCGCAGGATAACGCCGCGAAAGCTGCGGAAGATCGAACCGTGGTGACGGCCGGAAAATTCACCGCAGAATTCGCACAGTCCGATGGCACTACTCGTCTATCCGCCCTTCATGGAGCGCCGAACGCGCGAATCGTGAACTCTCCGGCCGGCGAGCCCGATCGTGTCAGCACTAGCGATTCTGTCGACGCAGCCTTCCTTCCACAAGGTGGAATCGAGTCCGTCACTCAGAAAGGAAACGTTGTCTACTCCGAAGGCGAGGGGCCTGCCAGGCGAATACAAGCTTTTTCGAGCCTCGCCCATTATTCCCCCACCAACCAGATGCTGGTTCTCTCTGGAGAGCCTCGGATTACCAATGGAGGCATGCAGACAACGGCGAACACGATTCGCATTGACCGTGCTACGGGAAATGCCATTGCCGAAGGCGACGTCAAGAGCACCTACAGCGAACTGAAAGAAAAGCCCAATGGAGCTCTGTTAGCCTCTTCGTCGCCCATTCACGTGACGGCCACCACCATGACCGCTCATAACAGTCCCGGAATCGCTATCTATTCCGGAGGCGCCAGGCTTTGGCAGGATGCCAACGTCATCCAGGCCCCAACGATCCAGTTTGATCGTGACCATCGCTCTCTGACTGCTGAAGGCTCAGCTGGTCAGCCGGTTCAAACCATTCTGGTTCAACCGGAGAAGCCAACCGATTCGAGGTCCAAGAAAAACGGCAATAAGACGACTACGTCCGCTTCGTCCAGTCCAATCGCCATAACGGGACAGAAGTTGACCTATTCGGATTCCGAGCGCCGCGTTCACTACGAAGGAGGAGTTATGGCCAAGGGATCGGAGTTCACAGCCTCCGCTGACACGGTCGACGCCTATCTTCTTCCGCACAGCCAAACCTCAGCCGTTCCGGAGGCTTCCGGGCCCGGCCAGCTCGATCACATGGTGGCACAAGGGAAAGTCGTCATTCAGCAGCCGAAACGCCGTGCGGAAGGTCAGAACCTCGTTTACACGTCGCTGGACGACAAGTTCGTCTTGACGGGCGGACCGCCTAGCATTTTTGATGCCGAACAAGGCAAGATTACCGGGGTTTCGTTGACTTTCTTTAGACGCGATGATAGGGTGCTCGTAGAAGGCGAAGCAAGCACTCCTGTGGTAACTACGACGCGAGTGGCACGATAATTGCTCCTTTTTATGGCTCGATAAATGCGTACTCTTGCCACCGTAGAAATTGGCAAATCGTATCGCGGCCGACGCGTCGTAAATGGTGTAAGCCTGACAGTTGAACAGGGCGAAGTTGTTGGTTTATTAGGCCCTAACGGCGCAGGCAAGACCACCACCTTTTATACGATTGTAGGTCTGATCCCGCCCGATTCTGGCCGCGTGCTTTATGACGGTCAGGACATCACTGACGTTCCCATGTATCTGAGGGCGCGCCAGTATGGCATCAGCTATCTCCCGCAAGAAGCTTCGGTTTTTCGCAAACTTACGGTTGAAGAAAACATCCTCGCGGTTCTGGAGGCCCAGCCTATTTCCTGGCACGAGCGCCGCGAGAAGATGGAAAAGTTCATTGATGAGCTGGGATTGGAGCACATCCGTCAGAATCGCGGGTATGCCCTTTCCGGTGGGGAACGCCGGCGCGTCGAAATTGCACGCTGCCTCTGCATCAACCCCACGTTCATTTTGCTGGACGAACCGTTTTCTGGGATTGACCCCATTGCCGTTCTCGACTTGCAGAAGATCATCAGCAGCCTGCGAGCCAGTGGCATCGGAGTCCTGATCACAGATCACAATGTCCGCGAAACGCTTACGGTCACTGACCGCGCGTACATCATCGACGACGGCAGAATCTTCCGTCAGGGCAAACCGGACCAGTTGGCCGGCGACCCCGAAGTAAGAAGGGTGTACTTGGGCGAGAGTTTTTCGCTGGTGTAAATAGGAACCAACGGTTTCCTTCGTGAAACTTGGTGCCTTTAGTGGTTAAAGGTTTATAAAAATTTGATCTCAGGGACTCGGCCGAACTGAATGGTTTTGTTACAGCACAAGCTCAGCGTAAAGCTCTCGCAGCGCCAGATCCTTACTCCTGGCCTGGTGCAGATGGTGTCCGTCCTCGCGCTCAACAAGCTCGAGCTCAAGGACATGATTAACGCCGAGATGGTCGAGAACCCGGTTCTCGAAGAGCTCGAAGATTCCGTTCCCTTGCTCGACGAAGTCGGCAAGAAGGAAGAAGACCGTGAGCGTGCCGCCAGCGCCACCACGGAAGAAAATCCCATAACCGCTGAGAAGAAAGATCCATTCGAGGAAATTGATTTTGGCTCCTTCTTCCAGGACTATCTCGATCCTGGCTATCGGACGCATAGCGAAATGGAGGACATTGAGCGTCCTTCGTTCGAAAACTTCTTATCCAAGCCCGGCAATCTGACGGACCATCTTTCCTGGCAGTTGGGAGCGTTGAGCCTTCGTCCTCAAGTGCGCGAAGCCGCCGATCTGATCGTCGGCAACCTCAATGAAGACGGATACCTTATCGCCAGCGAGGATGAGCTACTAGGAATCGCTCCGCCTGCCACGCCCGAGGCCGATGCGGAAACCGCAAAAAATATTGTCAGCGAAGCGAAGGCGCTGGGCATCTCCGATGCTGCTGAGGAGCCGCCCGACGATCTCGATCCACTTCCGCCACACCCTGGAATCATCGATGGGCCATACGTCCCGCCCAACGAACTCCCGTATGAACATCTGAATTCTTCCCCGGCAGCGGACATCATGAACCAGCCGCTTTCGGAAGCATCAGTGATCTCGAATTCGGGCACGGCTGCCGCTGCTGTCGCCCCGCCCCAGAACCGCCAACGCATACCGCATCCCTCTATCAGCCGAAGTTCAGCGCTGCTGATTTGCAGGAAGCATTGCAGGTCGTTCAGCAACTTGATCCTCCTGGCGTAGGATGCCGCGACGTGCGCGAGTGTTTGCTGGCGCAGCTCCGCTTTCACCAGGCGCAACTTGCCCAGCAGAAGAACGGCAATGGAACCGCGCAGCTTCTTCAGGATGCGACTGCCGTCGTCGATCAGCATCTTCGTGCCGTGCAGAACCGCCAGTTCAAGGAAATCGCAAAGGCCATCGGCCGTCCCATCGAAGCCGTTCAGTCGGCGCTGGACTACATTCGCACGCTCGATCCCCGCCCCGGCCTGCGTTACAACATCGTGCAAGCTCGCCTGATCGAGCCGGATGTGGCCTTCATCAAACATGGAGACGAATGGCTGGTCATCATGAATGATGAAGACCTGCCCCAGCTTCGCCTGAATCCAGCCTATAAGAAGTTAGTCACCCGCGACGGCACCAACGAAAAGAGCACTCGCGACTACGTCAAAGAGCGTTACAAGAGCGCTATTCAGCTCATCAAGAACATCGAGCAGCGCAAGCAGACCATCACTAAAGTCTGCTACTCGATCGTAGCGCGCCAGCAGGATTTCCTCGAGTTTGGCATTGATCAGCTCAAACCCATGATGATCAAGGAGGTGGCCGAAGAAATCGGCGTGCATCCTTCCACGGTAAGCCGTGCAGTCGCCAGCAAGTACGCCCACACTCCGCAAGGCGTATTCGAGCTGCGGTACTTCTTCAGCGAGAGCGTGCAGGGCCCTGAGGGCGGCGGTACATCGCTGCTCATCCTCAAGCGCCGTGTAAAAAAGCTCATCGAAGAAGAAGATCCCAGCCGTCCGCTCACCGACGAGCAAATCACCCGCATCCTGCAGTCTCAGGGAATCCAGGTGACCCGCCGCACGGTAGCCAAATACCGCGAAGACATGCGCATCCCGAGCACGCACCAGCGCCGGGTCAAGAAATAGATTCGTAATTGTGTGATTGAGTAAACGGGAAATTGAAATCAGAGCGCACCGGTTTTGACTTTCAATTGCCGAATTACAAAAATTACCAATTACACAATTGCTTTGCCGATGCAGTGCCCGTACTAGCTCATCAAAATTTTGGAGGGGCGCTCATGAACGTGGAGTACACAGGAAGACAGTACGAAGTCACCGCCGCCATCCGCCACGAAGTAGAAACCGGCCTTACAAAAATCCGAAAAATCCTGGGAGACAAGTTCGAAACCAAGGTCATCCTCGCCGTCGAGAAACACCGTCATAAAGCAGAAATCACTATTACGCCCCGCAAAGGACCGCTGGTCGGCCTGGCTCAAGCCAAGGACATGACCATCGCGGTGAATGAAGCGCTCGATCACCTTGAAAAGCAGGCGATCAAGTACAAAACCACGCTGGCAATCCAAGAAACGTTCCGCTCGCAAGACCGAAGAAGATAAAAAATGGAACGGTCACTCCCCACAGGAAGACATTCAGACTGTTGTCGGCCTCTCCGAAAAAACTGCAGTCCCCGTTATGGTGCACAAGTATCCGGCGGTGGCGAAAACCACCGAAGTCCATTTGGTGCGTTCCAATGATGCAGTCGCGATGCGTCCCATGACGCTTGAAGAAGCGATCAAAGAGGCCCACTTCAAAGACCGCGATGTCTTCATCTTCCGTGACCCCAAAGGCAAGGTCATGGTCTTGCACCGAGCCAAAGACGGCAAGATGCAACTGATCGAAGTCCCGTAGGAAGGAACTCAGGCCGCCCCACCCTACGTTGTTTTCGTAGGGTGAGGCATTTGATTGCTGGCCCATTCCTCCCCGCCAGCGTATGATCCTCCCGCCGTTAACTCACCTTAAAATCAGGAGATCACTATGAAGAAGCTCTATGGGCTCGCGATTTTCCTGTTGTTCTTGGCCCCCGCCCTGTTGCGCAGGAGCACTACACCGAAGGTCCGGTCTGGCGCGTTCAACTCATCCGCGTGAAGCCGAACCAAATGGATGCCTACCTAAGCAGTCTCCGCCAGTCCACCAAGCCGTTGGTCGAAGAACAGAAGAAGGCCGGCGTCGTCATGGACTACAAGATCTTCCTGAAGGAAACAAAGAACACTCCCGAAGATTGGGACATCTGCGTCGCCATCGAATACAAGAACCATGCTGCTATGGATGGCTTGGCAGCGAAGGGAGAAGCCGCCCGCGACAAGATTCTGGGTAGCAAACAAGCCGCCCAACAACTCGGAGAAAAACGCGCCGAGATCCGGGAAATCATCAGCTCAGAATTGATGCAGGAGATTTTTCTGAAGTAATTTCGGATTGACAGTTCCATGCGGGTGCCCCATCCGTGTCGCGCTTTTGCGAAAGGGTGGGGCGTTCGACTCTAGTGCAGACTCAAATCGCCCGTATTCATACGTTTCAATACACTCCATTTTGCATGCTACAATCCGCCGCCGAGGTGGATTTCTCGTGATCGACTGCATACCTGTCCTAAGGCTGCGTTCGTGCTCCTCTTCTCGATTTTCGCTGTACCGGAATTCACCATGCTCAGGCCGCTCCCTCGTCGCAGGCCAAGCTTTCCGTGCACTGGGAAGAACTCACCGCGTCAGATTTTCGCGAGGGCATTCATCGCGTCCCAAGGCACGTGCCTCCTGCCCTTTGGCATCATCGAGAAGCACGGCCCGCATTTGCCTCTCGGAACCGATCTTCTCGATGTCCGCCACGCCGCTCTCGCTGCGGCGGAGCAGGAATACGCAGTCGTGTTTCCGGAATATTATTTCGGCCAGATCGCCGAAGCTCGCCACGAACCCGGAACCATGGCCTACAGCCGAACTCTGCAACTCGAACTTCTGCAGGAAACGACTGACGAGATGGCGCGCAATGGCTGCAAGAAAGTCCTGATCGTCAACGGTCACGGCGGCAACGAAAGCCTGCTTCCGTATTTCGCGCAGACCCAACTCGACAAGCCGCATGACTACGTCGTCTACATCTTCGACGAACGTACGCCCGATCAGGGAGGGCCGCCGAAGAAAACGAAGATCGATATGCATGCCGGGGAGAGCGAGACGTCGAAGATGATGATCTCGCGCCCGGACCTTGTGCATCAGGACCGCGCCGCCACCGAATCAGGAGCAGATCAGGCCCGCCAGAAACTTCCTCGACGACGTTTACACCGGAATCTGGTGGTACACGCGTTTTCCCAATCACTATTCGGGCGAAGGCGCGGCCGCTACCAAAGAACTCGGCGAATTCCAGATGAACTGGTGGATTGATTCGGTAGTGAAGGCAATTCAAGGCGTGAAGGCAGATGACGTAAGCCCGAAAATGCAAAAAGAATTCTACGAGAAGAGCACTCATCCGCTCGACACACAACCGTAGAACAATCTTAGATTTCAAGTGCAGATTTCGGATCAATTAACTTGCGTTCAGCATGCTCACCAGAACCTCAGCCTGAACTGCATTCTGAAATCATCGGTCTGTCATCGCCACTACGAACTCCCAATCAGCACGCCCGTAATAAATACGAGCACGCCGCCCAGACCCACTTGCAAAGCAGCCGTTACCCACGGCGTATCCATGTAGCGCTTCCGAATCCATGTAATCACGCCGAGCTCCGCCAAAACCACGACTCCTGCGGCCCACAGCGCCGCGCGGAAATCGTGAATCAGGAACGGCAAAGTGTGTCCGATCCCGCCTACCGCAGTCATCGCTCCGCAGATCAACCCGCGCACCCATGGATGCCCGCGTCCGGTAAGGCTTCCGTCGTCGGACAGCGCTTCGGCAAATCCCATGCTGATACCCGCGCCTGCCGACGCCGCAAGTCCGACCAGAAATGCGTCCCAGCTATTTTGCGTAGCGAATGCCGCCGCAAACACCGGAGCCAGCGTCGAAACCGAGCCATCCATCAGTCCGGCCAGCCCGGGCTGCACGATCTGCAACACGAATAATCGCCGCTGCGCGACTTCTTCGTCGGCCTTTACGCTGTCGGGCAGCTTTTGCTTGTCGAGTTCCTGCGCGCGCTCTTCGTGTTCGCGCTCTTCGTATGCCAGGTCATCCAGTAACTGCCGGATACTTGCATCCTGAGTGCGTGCCGCAGCCTTTTCATAGAACCTGCGCGTTTCAACCTCCATCGTGGAGGCTTCCTTGCGTACCGCCTCAATCCGCAGCGGACGAACCAGCCACAGTGCTGGACGCTCCACAAACCCTCGAACGTCCTGCCGCCGAATCAGTGGAATATGCTCGCCAAACTTCTTCTGAAACAGCTCGAGTAATCTCCGCCGGTGTCCCGACTCTTCTTCTCGCATGCCGTCAAACATCGATGCGGTTGCGGGATAGTCCTGCCGCAATCCTTCCGCAAAATCGGCATAGACACGCTCGTCTTCCTCTTCGAGCGCAATCGCCAGCGCCAACACTTCGCGTTCTGTCAGCTCTTCGAACTTTTTCATGACGCAATAGATTACCTGCGTCCGCGCACTACAGACAATGCATTTCGCTCCCGAGACGCGCCGAATCAGCCGAATTGCGGTATCTCAATCAGCACTCGCCGTTGAAACCGCAGCTGCCTGTTCGGTGCTACTATCGAGTCGATGAAGCCCCGCAAAGCTTCAGGTCCGCCTCAGCAAGAGCCAGAAAAAACGGAGCTCCTCCACCCGTTCCCGCCAGCGCACGCCCGAGCTCGTCATCATCACTGGCATGAGTGGCTCCGGAAAAGCCTCGGTACTCAAGGCATTCGAAGATCTCGGCTACTACTGCGTTGACAACCTTCCGCTCGAACTGATTCCAAGTTTCGCCGACCTCGCGCTGCAATCGCGCGAAATCCGCCGCACGGCTCTGGTCGTCGACGTTCGCGAAGGTTCGAAACTCGGCAAGCTCCCTGCGATCGTGGAGTCCGTGCGCAAGATGATCCCTACGCGGGTCGTTTTCCTCGAGGCCTCCGACGAAGTTCTGCTGCGTCGATTCAGCGAGACGCGCCGGCCTCATCCTCTTGGCACCGATTCTCCGGTAAAGTCCGCCCTCAAAGCAGGAGCGCCGTCATCTCCGAGCCATTCGGCGACTGGCCGATTTCGTCATCGACACTTCGAAATTCAATGTTCACGAATTGCGTTCTCACATCAACGAACGCTTTAAGGAACAGTCGTCCGACAAAAGCATTCTCGTCTCGTGCGTCAGTTTCGGTTTCCGCCAGGGAGTGCCCGAAGACTCCGACCTGGTTTTCGATGTTCGCTTTCTCCCTAACCCGCATTTCGTTCCCGAATTCCGCCCGCTGACAGGGCGCGATCCGCAAGTGGCCCGCTACATCCGCTCATTTCCGCAAACCCGCGAATTCATCTCGCGCATCTCCAAACTCCTGGTTTACCTTCTTCCGCATTACGTTCACGAGGGAAAGAGCTACCTGACCATCGCCTTCGGATGTACCGGCGGACAGCATCGCTCCGTCATGATGGCCGAGGAAGTAGGCAAGCATCTGCGTAAAGCCGGATATCGCGTCAAAGTCGTGCACCGCGACAGTCCGAGTTAGCCGCAAGCCCGCATGACCACTCCGCCATATCCGCTCGTGCCCGAGCCAATGGAAAAGAGTTGGCTCGAACGGAATGCGACAATGGAAGATCCCGCTGGGCTGTCTCACTCTGCTCTTCGTGTTCGGGACCTTCGGCGCAGTGGTTCTCACGTTAATCACGACCTCGTTCCGGCACAGCGACGTCTATAAAGAAGCCATTGCCCGCGCGACGCAAAAGATGCTCTCGTGCGCGAGTCTGCTCGGCGAGCCAATCAAGCCTGCATGGCTGATGTCCGGGCAGATGAATGTAGCAATGGCAACTCCGGCCACGCAGATTTATCGATCCCGATCTCTGGCCCGCGAGGAAAAGCGGTGATCCGCGCGGTTGCCGACAAGAACCACGTCTGGCGGTTCACTTACCTGGAAGTGATCGGTGGAAGGCCGCCCGGAGAACATCGACCTGCTGTCGATTCAGCCGCCTGCCGGAACGGGAATTCTAGTGTTGTGCCGATCGGGCCATCGCGCTAGGAAACATCATTCTTCTGCGGCCCGACTCAAGTAAAATAGGGCCTTGCATCGCATTTCAATTCCACCGGCAGCAAGCGATTGCGGCCTGAACCGCGCGGGAGCCCCATGCGGCAAGTGATCCGCCTTGTCCGCTACGTGCTGCCCTTTCTCCTGCAATTGCTTGCCCGGCATCTTCCTACTTGCGGGCGTCGGCTTTCTCGAAGCCTTCCGCCTGGTTCTGCTGAAACCTGTTTTGGATCGCGTCCTGAATCCCGCGTCGGGTTCAGAAAACATCGTCCTGTTCACGATGCCCCAGACTCGGGCCAGCCCATCTACCTGCAGCGCTTCGTCCCGACTCACTTCCACAACGCGTGGACCATCGTCGCCTATGCGCTCGTCGCCTCGACGGTGCTCAAAGGCATCTTCGACTACGCCGGCACTTACCTCGTGAATCATGCGGGCTTCGGCATGATCACCAATCTGCGCAACGACCTCTACAACTCCGTCCTGCGGCGCTCCGCCTCATTTTTCCAGCAGCACACTACCGGCACTCTGATTTCCACCATCATCAACGACATCGAGCGCGTGCAGTTCGCGATGTCGAGCATCCTCGCCGAATTCCTTCAGCAATTCTTCACCTTCCTGTTTACCGCCGGACTGGTCATTGTCCTCGGACGCCAGCTTGCCTGGGTTCTCGTCATCTTCATCCCAATCATCATTTTTTCCGCGGTGCGCATCGGCCGCCGTGTCCGCTCCACCACCCGCACTGGACAAGATCAGCTTGCCGACGTGCAGAACATCCTCCACGAGACCATCACCGGGAACCGCATCGTGAAGGCCTTCGGTATGGAGTCGTGGGAGGTTGCTCGGTTCCGCGAAGGCCGCGCAGCGCCTGTTTCGCGCAAATCTGCGCTCCGTCGCCGCCGCTGCCATCAGTTCTCCTCTGATGGATATCTTCGGAGCAGTCGCCATCGCCCTCTTGCTCCTCCTGGGCCGCGCGCAGATTGCACATCAACGAGCTGACGCTTGGCGCTTTTATTGCCTTCGTGGCCGCAGTCCTCAGCATGTATAACCCGGTGCGCAAGTTTGCCGTCTTCAACAACAGCTTCCAGCAGGCGCTGGGTGCATCGTCGCAGCTCTTCACCTTTATGGACACCGAAGATGTCGTGACGGAGAAGCCCGGCGCGAAAGCGCTTCCGCGCTTCACGAAAAGCATTCGATTCGAGAGCGTGAATTTTTCGTACCAGTCCGATGGCGACGACTCCCGCGAGATCCTGCGTGACATCGATCTTGAAGTAGAGCGAGGAGAGATTCTCGCCGTCGTCGGTTCCAGTGGCGCCGGAAAAAGCACTCTCGTCCACCTGCTTCCTCGCTTCTTCGATGTCATCTGCGGGAAAAATCCTGGTCGATGGACACGACGTCCGCGACGTAACGCTCTCCTCCTTGCGCGCCCAAGTCGGCATCGTGACGCAGGAAACCGTGCTCTTCAACGACACCGTTCGCAACAACATTGCCTACGGACAGCCCCACGTTCCCATGAAAGAGGTCGAAGCGGCGGCCCGGGCTGCGCTCGCCCATGACTTCATCCTCGCCCTGCCGGCAGGTTACGATACTGTCATCGGAGAACGCGGCGTGCGCCTCTCCGGCGGCGAACGTCAGCGCCTGGCGATCGCCCGCGCCTTGCTGAAGAATGCGCCAATTCTGATTCTGGACGAAGCGACTTCCGCGCTCGACAGTGAGTCGGAAGCGCTGGTCGCAATCAGCACTGCACAACCTGATGAGCGGGCGCACCGTTTTTGTGATCGCGCATCGGCTGTCCACCGTCCGGCGCGCCGACCGGATCGTCGTCATCGAAAACGGCACCATCGCCGAGACCGGTGCGCATGAAGAGTTGATGAAGCACTTCGGCACATACCGCCGGCTTGTATGAATTGCAGTTCGCCAGTGCAGATGCACCCAAGGCTGTCGCAGGAACTTAGAGAATCCGGCCCACTATGCCCATACGATCGATGACAGGTTTCGCGCAGATTCGCGGTGAGGTACAGCACGACAATCCGGCCGCTACCACCGCCGGCAGCTCCAATGGGCGGCTCGGCTTCACGCTCTCATTGAAGTCGGTTAACCATCGTTTCCTCGATCTCCACTTTCGGCTTGCCCTCCGGAACGGATTCGCTCGAAATGCAGCTCCGGCGTCTATTGAAGGAAAAGATGGCCCGAGGGCACGTCGAAATTTCCTTGAGCCTTGAGCGCGGCAGCTAGCGACGCTTTCTCATTGAATCGGGAACTGGTCGGCGGATACATCGCCGCCTTTCGTAGCGCGGCGGCGGAATTCTCCCTGGCGGCCGCCTCCCGATCTCAACACCATCCTGCGCATTCCGGGCGCGCTCGATTCATCCAGCGGCGCGGCGGACGAACACATCGAAGCCGCCGTCATGGCGAAAGTTGGCGAGGCTCTCGACCGCCTGAACCAGATGCGCGAAGAAGAAGGTCGCGGCATCGCCCGCGAACTGCGCGATCGCATGGCGCATCTCGCCGAAGGCCAGCAAGAGCGTTCACGAACATCGCCGCGCGGTGCTGCAAAACTACAGCGAGCGTTTGCAAGCGCGACTGCAGGAGTTGTTCGGCGCGAGCATCGACAAGGAACGATTGCTCCAGGAAGCGGCACTGCTCGTCGATCGCAGTGACATCCAGGAAGAAATCGTTCGCCTTGAAACCCACATCCAGCACTTTCTCGGCCTGCTCGATGCAGGCGGCGAGATCGGAAAGAAGCTAGACTTCTTGTTGCAGGAAATGAATCGCGAGGCCAACACTCTGCTCTCGAAAACTTCGGGCCTTGCTGGAGAAGCGCTCAAGATCACCGAAGCAGGACTGGCGATGAAATCGGAAATCGAAAAATCGCGGGAGCAGGTGCAAAACCTGGAATGAATACAACGCACAAACCTCTCGTCTACATCATCTCGGCCCCGTCGGGCTCGGGCAAGTCCACCCTCGTCAACGAACTGATGCGCCTGGTTCCGAACCTCGATTTCTCGATCTCTTATACGACGCGCGAGCCGCGCGGCAGCGAGAATCAACGGAAAGCAGTATCACTTCATTCCGCGCAACGAATTCGAGAGATGATTCGGGCCGATGAATTCCTCGAGTACGCCGAAGTCTTCGGCAACTGCTACGGAACGGCTCGCCGCTTTCTTCGCGAGGCTGAGCAGAGTGGGCACGATCTGCTTGCTCGACATCGATGTTCAGGGTGCCCGCCAGATCAAAAAAAAGCTGCCTGATGCCATCAGTATCTTCGTCCTGCCTCCTGATCGCAAGACGCTCGAGTGGCGCTTGCGCCACCGCAGCGAAGACAAGGCCGACGTTATCGAGCGCCGCCTTGTCAAGGCGGGCGCCGAAATCGAAAATTACATCAGCTATGACTACATCCTGATCAATGACAAGCTTGTGGAGTCGATCGAAATTCTGCAAGCTATCGTTGTCTCAGAACGGCTGCGGCGGGCCGGGACAGCCTCTTTCCCCGTCCGGACGAAAAAACCTGGATCTGGCCGACCGCCATCGACTGGTGAATGTCAAGGATCGGGTGTTACCAATCTTGTCGTCCTTTAGTGCAGGCCGCTCCCCCGGCACGCCTTAGTTTTCGCGGTATCATTTCAGAGGCGCCCGGAAGAGTCGCCGGACCGGAAACTCAGACCGAAGCGGGACAAGCCCGAAAGCTGGTCATGTTCTGTGCAACCCGATGAATTGAACGTTCGGCACGGATTAGACTTCGAACCTGTTTTCAAACGGAGATTCCCATGAAGTTGATCGAAGGCTTCGACAGCAACTACCGGTACATTTTGGTCGCAGCACGGCGAGCTCGCCAGCTCCAGTCCGGAGCGCCGCCGGTAGTCGATACTAACTCCCGCAAACCCTGCCGCATCGCGCAGGATGAGATCCGCGCCGGTAAGGTTAAGTGGGAGATCCCTGAGACCCGCAGCGCCGCTGACCAAGCTTCCGAGACTCTCGATAAGGCTCTCGGTCAGGACTAGGGATTGTTCGATCTGTGATCAGTTGGTCCCGGGTTCCCAGACTCGAGCTCAGTTGCTCTGAATCATAGATCATCGATCAACAATCAAACCACCATGAAGATTGCTCTGGGTGTCACCGGCGGAATCGCGGCCTACAAAGCTGCCGAGATCGTCCGCCACTTGCAGGATCGCGGCATTCGCGTGCAGGTCATCATGACCCGCGCCGCACAGGAATTCGTCAAGCCGCTGACTTTTGCCGCCCTCTCCGGAGAGAAAGTCATCACCGGCATGTTCTCGCCCGGCGAAGAGCATGAGCCCAACATCGATTCCGCGATCGAGCACATTGCGGTGGCACAGTCGATCGATGCTCTCGTCGTCGCTCCCGCAACCGCGGACGTTCTCGCGCATTTCGCGCAGGGCATCGCCTCAGACTTTCTGACGACGCTTTATCTCGCGACTACCGCTCCAGTTGTGGTGGCGCCGGCGATGAATGTCAATATGTGGAACCATCCGGCCACGCAGGCGAATCTCGAAATTCTCCGCAAGCGCGGCGTGAAAATTGTCGAGCCGGGATCAGGCTACCTCGCGTGCGGCATGACTGGTGCAGGGCGCCTCGCCGACAACGACGCAATCGTAGCCGCCACGTTGGAAGCTCTCGGAACGTCACAGGATCTTGCAGGCGAAACGCTCCTCATTACTGCGGGGCCAACCCGGGAAAAAATCGATCCCGTTCGCTATCTGACCAACCGCTCAAGCGGACGCATGGGATACGCTGTTGCCGAAGCTGCGCTGCGCCGTGGAGCGCGGGTTCTCCTGGTGAGCGGGCCCACGTCGCTCAACCCGCCCGGCTCAGCCGAGGTAACGCGCGTCGAATCGACGCAGGAGATGCGCGACGCGGCGCTTTTTCTTCTGCCTCAATCTACCATCGTCATCAAGACAGCCGCCGTGGCCGATTACCGGCCCAAGGCCGCCGCTGTTCAGAAGCTCAAGCGCAAGGGTCCGATGAGCCTCGAACTCGAAGCGACTCCCGACATCCTGAAAGAGATCTCACTCGAAAAAGACGTCTCAGGTCGTGATCGGATTCGCCGCCGAAACGGAGAACGTTCTCGAGAACGCCCGCCAGAAGCTGGTTTCGAAGAACCTCGACGGCATCGTCGTCAACGACGTTTCCCGCGAAGGCGTAGGGTTCGATTCCGACCGCAATGCCGTTACCATCATCACCCGCGATGAAATCGTGGAAGTCCCGGAAACTACCAAGCAGGACGTCGCGCAACGCGTCCTCGATCAAGTCGTGAAGTTGCGTCACCCACACAAAGCGACAGTCAACTCATAGTCAGTTCCTTCTGTGGTGAAGACTCTGACTTTTCTTACCTTCGTGGACCTTCGTGCCCTTTGTGGTGAATGATCTCCCTTCAACGTATGCCCGTAATCTGTAACGTATAATTTCCGAACGCGGTGCCCACCATCCAAAATCCCGACCTGCGTCGCGCTTTAGCGGACCGCATCCGCTACTACAACGAACTCGGCATCTACGATTTTTACCGTCGCGAAGGAGAACATGTCTCCGGTGTTCCAGCGAACGCATTCGAATCAGAACCAAGTGCTGCTGACCTGCGAGAGGAAATGTCGCCCAGAAAATCCGCTGTTGTCGCCAAGCCCGTTTCCGAAAATATTCTGCAAGTACTCACCCCGAAACCCGAACAGGACGTCACCGACCCGGTTGCCGCTCTGAGACTGATTCGCGAAGACCTCGGCGACTGCACGCGCTGCAAGCTTCATCAGCAGGGACGCAAGCAGATAGTCTTCGGTGTCGGCAACCCGCACGCCGACCTGATGTTCGTAGGGGAAGGACCGGGCGCCGACGAAGACGCGCAGGGCGAACCGTTCGTCGGACGCGCCGGACAATTGCTCAACAACATGATCAAAGCTATGGGAATCCGTCGCGAGGATGTCTACATCGCCAACGTAGTAAAGTGCCGCCCGCCGGGAAATCGCACGCCCGAGCGAGATGAATGCGAGACTTGCTCGCCGTTCCTTATGCGCCAGATCGCCGCCATCAAACCGAAAGTCATAGTGGCTCTGGGCGCGGTGTCAGCCAAAAACCTGCTCGCCATCAACGCCCCGATGTCGGAGCTGCGTGGCCGCTTTTACGACTTCATGCCGAGCGGTGCTCGAAGCAGCGATCCAACGTGGCAGGGAGCGAAACTCGCAGTGACCTACCATCCGGCCTTTCTACTCCGCGATCCCCGGCAAAAAGGCGAAGCCTGGAAAGATCTCCAAATGGTCATGAAATATTTAGGTCTGAAACCCCCACCAAAGCCCTCCGAATAGAAGATCGTGTGGTGCGGACGCAGCTTGCCCTGAGCGTAGCCGAAGGGTCCGCCCCGACAGCAGAGCGGCGATTCATCCTGATCATCAGAGTCTTCCTTAGTGAACCTTCGCGCCCTTGGTGGTAAATATTTTTGCAGGACAACGACGGCACCGATGGAAGAAGGGACGCTCTATCCGACAAGAACACCGGCCGGCTTCTCGAACGCCCACCATTTACACTGATCTCGCCCCATGCCCGAATTCTGCGACGTTGCCCTCCCGGTCCCGCTCGACACGGTTTTCACCTACCATGTGGCCCCGGAGTCCGCCCCCGTGGTCGGCGGACGCGTCCTGGTCCCCTTCCGGCAGCAGCGGACAACCGGGATTGTTACCGAGATTCACGATCGCAAGCCCTCAGTCGTAACGAAAAATGTTCTCAGCGTGCTCGACCCCGCACCGGTGCTGGACGAGCAGCTACTTCGTCTAGGCCGCTGGATTGCCGACTACTACCTCGCTCCCATCGGCGAAGTTTTCCGGACCATGCTTCCACTCAGCGCCGAATTTAAGCGCATCGTCGGATATCGGATCACAGATGCAGGCGAACTCTCGCTGCATCAGGCTGGACTGTCCGGATCGTCCGCCCGATCGCGGCGCACGCCGGAAGAGCAGGCCGCCGAATTCCGCGTGCTCGACCATCTCGCCAATTCCGACGGAGATCTTGTCCGCGAAGCTACGCTGCGTTCCGCGAGCGGAGTATCGCGTCGGATTCTCGAAGGCATGGTGCGCAAGAAGTGGTTGACTCGGGAGGACGTCTCTGCACCCCAGGATGCGTCGCGCATCATCAAGGTCGCTGTCCTCAAGTCGGCCGAAGGAAAGCTGAACGACAACCAGCGAACACTTATCGAGACGATCACGAGCGCAGGGGGCCGCTCTCCGATCGACCATCTGCAAACGCTCGAAGTTCCGCGAACCACTCTGAGCACACTGGTCAAACGGGGCCTCGTGGAAATCGTCGAAGAACCCGCTGATTTCACCGTCTCTCGCGGCAGGCCGCGGCCAACTTTATTCGACTTCGACCTGAATTCCTCTCAGCAAGCAGCGCTGGCCCGCCTCCGCGAAAGCGTCGTGGCGCGCAATTTTTCAGGGATGCTGCTGCATGGTGTCACCGGATCGGGCAAAACAGCGGTCTACCTCGCAGCTATGCGCTCTGTACTCGAAGCAGGACGCTCCGCCATTCTCCTCGTCCCCGAAATCGGCCTCACGCCAGCCGTTGCCGCAGACCTTCATCAGATCTTCGGTGACGAAGTCGCGATCCTGCACTCTGCACTTTCAGATAAGGAACGTGCCGAGCAATGGCACCGCATCAAGCGCGGAGAAGCTCGCATGGTTGTTGGGACGCGCTCCGCCGTGTTTGCTCCAGTCTCCGACCTGGCGCTGATCATCGTCGATGAAGAGCACGACTCGTCTTACAAGCAAGAAGAGACGCCCCGCTACCATGCGCGGGATGTCGCAGTCATGCGCGCTAAGATGGCGGATGCCGCCGTCGTCTTAGGATCGGCTACGCCCTCGCTCGAATCGTACTTCAACGCGAAGAAGAACAAGTACGCCCTGATCGAACTGCCCGACCGCGTGGAAAAGCGTCCGCTCCCCGAAGTCGAAATCGTCGACATGCGGCTCGAGTTTCAGGAGACTGGTCACGAGCAGGTCATCTCCCGCAAGCTTGCCGCTGAAATCAAAGACCGCCTCGAACGCAAAGAACAGGTCATGGTCCTTCTCAATCGCCGTGGATATTCCCCGGTCGTGCTTTGCCGCACCTGCGGAAAGAAGCTCGAATGCAACAACTGCGCGATCGCGCTCACCCATCACAAGCGTGAGCACAAGATGGTCTGCCACTACTGCGGGTTCACGGCGCCTGTTCCGAAGGCCTGCGTTCACTGCGGAAGTGAGTACGTCTATTTTCTCGGCACCGGATCAGAAAAACTGGAAGAGCTGTTGCACGGCATGTTCCCCCAGGCGAGGATTGCCCGCCTTGATCGCGATACCGTCCGTGGACACGAAGATTTCGAGCGGACCTTGGCCGGGCTGAACGAAGGGGAACTCGACCTTCTGGTCGGAACTCAGATGATCGCGAAAGGACACGATATTCACGGTGTGACGCTGGTTGGCGTCGTCGGAGCCGATGTTGCTCTCGGCCTTCCCGACTTTCGCGCTGCCGAACGCACATTCCAACTTTTGACCCAGGTTGCCGGACGCGCCGGGCGCGGCCAGTCTCCGGGCAAAGTGATTCTGCAAACATACTTTCAGGATCACTACGCTGTTCAATTCGCGGCCCATCATGATTTTGTCGGCTTCTACGAAAAGGAACTGCAGTTCCGTAACTGGATGCATTATCCGCCATACTCCGCGCTGGCGAACGTGCTGGTTCGCAGCGACAAGCTGGACGATGCCCTGCGCTGGTCTGGTGAACTCGGCAAGTGGTTCAATCAAACCAAGCATGAGAGCGTGCGAGTTCTCGGGCCCGCCGCTGCGCCCATCATGCGCCTCAAGCGCGACTATCGGTATCACTTCGTCCTCAAATCGCCGAGCCGCGAGAAACTCAACACAACCCTTCGCGCCATGCTGGCCCACGCCGTCAACCAGAAAATTCCCCGGACGCAGGTCATTGTGGACGTCGATGCCCTTTGGTTGATGTAAACAAACTCTCGCCGTAATCTTTCATCATGCCACCAAAGCCTCAGTTCTTTGCGACGCCTTCCGAGTGGAGAGCGTGGCTCGAGAAAAATCATGCCGAGACGGAAGAGCTCTGGGTAGGTTTCTACAAGCGAGAATCAGGACGCCCGAGCATCACTTGGCCCGAATCCGTCGACGGCGCTCTCTGCTTCGGCTGGATCGATGGCGTCCGCAAAAGCATTGACGAGAAAAGCTACAAGATTCGTTTCACGCCGCGCAAGCCGCGCAGTACCTGGAGCGCGATCAACATCAAGCGCGTTACCGAGCTGTCAAAGCTGGGATTTATGCACGCACGCGGCCTTGCCGCCTTCGAGAAGCGGGATGGCGATCGCTCGGGGATTTATGCGTACGAGCAAAGGAAAGGCGCCGCGCTTCAACCCGCGTTCGAGAAACAATTCCGCAAAGATCGAAGAGCCTGGGAGTTCTTCCAGTCAAGGCCCGCGTGGTATCGAAGAACAAGCGCGTGGTGGGTGATCAGCGCGAAGAAAGAAGAAACAAAGAAGCGCCGCCTCGAAATACTAATAAGCTGTTCATCCGGGCAGAAAAATATCCCGTCGCTAAACCGTCCGCCTACGTCTGAAAGGGCGAAAGAGTAAAGGTCAGCAAGAGCAGCACAGCGCCAACCACTGCCCAAGCCCATCGATTTCTCGGCAACTCCGGAAACCGCGGAGCCTGTTCCTGCCGCCAAGTCAAAATGTTGATCACGATGATGACCAACGCCCAAAACCACCACCCATAATTAACCCGCCCCAGAAATAAAAGGACTCCCACCGTAATCCACGAGATCACCCGATGCGCCCGCGGAGCCAATGCATAAACAATATGGCCACCATCCAACTGGCTGCTCGGCAAAAGATTCAACGCGGTCGCGTACATCCCCACCCACGCCGCGATCGCCGTCGGATGCAAGTAGACGCGGCTCAGCGGAACTCCCGCAATCGCATATCCCGGGACCATATGCCGCAAGGCCTGATGCATGAGCAAGAAGATCGCCGGGAACCCCAATCGCAAATCTGACGGTCCCATTCCCGCCGCCAGCGGCTTGGAAAAAGTCAGAGCCACCGCCAGGGTCACAATCGCCACGATGAACCCCGCAATCGGGCCTGCGATTCCGATATCGAACAGTGCGGCTCGCGAACGAATCTGCCCCTTGATGCGAATCACGGCGCCTAGCGTTCCGATCAAAGTCGGCGCCGGGATGAAGAAGGGAAGCGTTGCTCGCACGCCGTAATACCGGCAGTACAGGTAGTGTCCCATCTCATGAGCCAACAGGATCGTCAGCAGCGTTGCCGAAAATGGAATCCCCAGAAGCAGCCGCGATGGCCGGGCTAGAATCCATTCCAAGGGAAAGAACGGCATGAATTCGTCACCTGCTGCGAACGGCGCAAAATTGTGTAGAAAGTTGAACTCCATGCGCGCTCCCACCACGAGCGTGGTGAAGCAAGTCACCAGCAGCAAAAGTCCGTGCAACCAGTAGCGCTGCCGCGGACGCGTTCCTTCCGGCAGCGGCAGTGTCTGGTAATACTCGAGCGTTGAAGAGGGAATAGAAGGACTGGAATCCGACATGAAAATGTTAGCGACGTTTTGCGGCCATACCACTCGACGCCGCGCCATCTCTTGATGCTACTACGCCAACCTCACCCTGCGGAACCCGCGTCATTCCTGCCATTTAGCGTGCAAGGGTTTGCAATAGCACCTCCGGGGTATTACCTGATAGGCCATTTTGGCTGTATCAAAAATGCCCTAGAATACCCTCATTCGGCTTCAGGAAAAGCATCGTTCGGACATGTGCAGCGCCATTGCCCAACGTAGCCCAAATTAAATCCTGACGCCAACGTGCCGGTGAGTCGCACCCCCACCGACGAGCCTCTCCTCCGAAAAAACTGGTTATCACATGAGTCTGGCTACCCCGATTTCTGCCATCGAGGTGCGTTCGACCAGTGCGGCCTTATACGCCGAGTGGTCCGAACTGCGCAGGCAAGACCTGCCGGCGTGGAATAACGCCCTCGCGAAGACCGATGCCTCCATCTACCAGTATCCATTCTGGAATGAGCCCTACCGCCGCATGTGGGTTACCCCGCGTTACCTGGTGTGGGGCACCGGACGCGATCCGCTCGCCTTCGCAACCGTGTTAACACTCGGAATCGGCCCCGCCAAAATCGGACTGGTATTCCGTGGACCGGCCCCGCTTTCGCCCGATATCGCTTTACCCAGAACAGTCTTTAGCGAATTGCTCGACTGGGCCCGCCATCAGGGATACATGTTCCTCCGCTTCACGCATTCTGATCCCGAGATTCTCACTCGCATTGCGTCCGCGGGCGACGCACTCGACCTCGATGCTTTCCCCTACCTGCTGGACTATCCGATTGTCTCGCAG
Source organism: uncultured Acidobacteriota bacterium (assembly GCA_963712365.1). Taxonomy (GTDB): domain Bacteria; phylum Acidobacteriota; class Terriglobia; order Terriglobales; family Acidobacteriaceae; genus Sulfotelmatobacter. Next base: position 77,449 of record CAVQHO010000010.1, on the reverse strand, counting down.
GACTATCTCGTTCAGCAGCACGAGAGTGAAGAAGAAACCTTGGCCAGTTTCGATCGCGAAGCCCGGCGCAAGATTCGCCGTGGTCTCGAAGCCGGGTATCAGTTTCATTCCACCGATTCTCCCGCTGAGTTGGAGAAGGTTTGGCATCTCTATCGCGATTGCGCCTGCCGCAAGCACTTCCGCCTCGAACGACCCTTGTCGTTCTACGTAGACCTCATGCGCGGCGCACAATTTCACAATCGTGGCCGTCTCTACACAGTTTCTTACGAAGGCAAGACGGTAGGTAGCACGCTCGCGTTTCGCGATCGCGATACTGCTCACTGTCTCTTGGCGGCATTCAACGTTGAGCACCGTCATTCCGCGGCCTTTCTGCACTGGCAGTCAATGCGGGATATGTACGCCATGGGAGCGCATCGTTACAACATGGGCCCTGGCCCCGGATCACTGGCGCGCTTCAAGGGCGAGTTCTGCCAATACCCTGTGCAATATCCGGGTCCGCTTACGATGGTCTTGAAAAAGGATTGGTTCCAGCTCTGGAGAAAGGCCTTCGTTCCGATGGCGAAGCAGCTCCAACCCATGCTTCGCAAAATCGCATTCCAGCGCGCAGCCCTGAGCCGCTAGCAACACCAAATGCAAGAGTGGAAACAGGTCGGTGCCGGTTGATTTCGACGGTAGAGGTGTAGGACGAACGCAGCCTAATCGATCGACTGCAGTTCTTTTCCCGGCTTGAAGCGTACGGCTCTTCCCGGTGGGATGGAAACCTCTGCACCCGTCCGAGGGTTCCGTCCAATTCCGGTCTTTCGCGGACGCACATTAAACACACCAAATCCCCGCAGCTCAATGCGGCTGCCCGCCGCGAGAGATTTCTTCATGCTCTCGAATACGGTTTCCACCGCGAGCTCAGCCTTGGTCTTGGTGATGCCCGTTTTTGCCACCACTTCATTGATAATGTCGAGCTTGATCACAATCGGCTCCCAGGGTAGAGCGTTATTGGTGCTTCAAGTTATTGATGCTAAGGATGATAAGCCAGATTGTCAACCCGAGCATCTATCCCGTAAACTGACTGGCACCAGCCGACAATTAGGTAATTGTGTTATTTGGAAATTGTGTGCGAGTGAGCGCGGCAAGCAGCGCGGAACTCCAACATGCATTGTCATCCTCAGACGGGCCTTTTTGCCCGACGAAGGATCTGAGCGAGCTGCGCAGATCGGCCGTGGTTTTTGCGGCCAAATAAATGCGTGCAGTTGGCTCGCTTCCAAATCAAATTACTGAATTGCAAAATTTCCCAATTACCAAATTCTTCTAAGGGAGTTCCATGCTGAAGAGCGACCGCTGGATCCGCAAGATGTCCAAAGATCACGACATGATCAATCCGTTTTCCGAGAAACAGGTCCGCGACGGCGTGATCTCCTACGGATTATCATCCTACGGTTACGACCTGCGCGTAGCCGACGAATTCAAAATCTTCACGAACGTGAACTCGTCCATCGTCGACCCGAAGCATTTTGACGAAAAGTCTTTTGTCACGGTCCAAACCGACATCTGCATCGTGCCTCCCAACTCCTTTGCGCTGGCGCGTTCCGTCGAATATTTCAAGATCCCGCGCAGCGTGCTCACCATCTGCGTTGGCAAGAGCACCTACGCACGTTGTGGCATCATCGTGAACGTCACTCCGTTCGAACCCGAATGGGAAGGCTTCGTCACTCTGGAAATCTCAAACACGACGCCGCTTCCCGCGCGCATCTATGCGAACGAAGGCCTATGCCAAATTATCTTCTTTGAGTCCGACGAAGTGTGTGAAACCAGCTACGCTGACCGAAAAGGCAAATACCAAGCACAAAAGGGGATAGTGCTGCCCAAGCTCTAGACGAAATCATGAGGCCCCGGACGCATTCGTCCGGGGTCGCGCGATGACCACTGCAACTACGCCCACGTTCAGAAGCAGACTCAACTCAGGCACTGCGTCTTCGAATGAGGTGATAGATGGCAAGGAGCAGAATGGCTCCGAGCAGGGACATGATGAAGCCCGCGGACTGCCCTTCCTGATACCACCCGATTGCCCGGCCAATCCAGGTTCCGACCAGGGATCCAGCAATGCCAATCAGTATGGTCACGATAAAGCCGCCGGGATCTTTCCCTGGCATAATCAGCTTGGCCAATGCTCCGATGACAAGTCCGATCAGAATTACCCAAAGCCAATGCATATCGATCCTCCTGTGACTGACGCCAGTATAGGCTTCGCGTGGCCCGATAGGAAAAGCGGCCACCCCAAAGCAGCGTTAATGATAGCGAAACAAGCAGTCGGGTTTATCCCAACGATCGAGCACTCGAAATGAACTAAGCCTGGTTCTTGTAGCACCGCACGCACTCGCCTGGTGTTGCACAAAAGCGTGCACGGCAACCACCAATGGCTCAGCATCTGACGCCACGCAAGCGCAATACTTGCCAAGTTCTCACACTCAACAGTCGCTTGTTCCGCCTAAGGACAATGGCCGTCTCGGGTTCCCGGCCGTGCATGGTGTTCGGGACCGGACACAGAACGCCGCTTCCGGACAGACTCTGTAACCACAAACCAAAAATCTTCTTCTAACCTTATTCATTTTCAACGCCTTCTACGAGCAGAGTTGGCCGCAAGAGTGCACGTAGTGTGCGGTTGTTTCTTGCTTGCGACCGAGGAGAGCTAGTCGGGTGCCTAATCTCAAGCTTTGATCGAGGTGGAGAGTGCGAACTCTAGTAAGGAATATTCGTTTCGGCTTGCGCATGTTGCGCAAGAATCCGGGTCTGACTACCGCCGTTATCACCACGCTCATGCTCGGCATTGGTGCCACTACCGCCATCTACACGGTGGTCTACGCCGTATTGCTGGCGCCTTTGCCCTATTTCTCTCCTGAACAACTGGTAATGGTTTGGTCGAAAGTCAACGGACACAACAACGGAATATCGGCGGGAGATTTTCTTGATTGGAAGGAGCAGAGCAAATCGTTTCAGCAACTGGCAGCGTGGACCGGAGCCAGCTTCAATCTCTCCACCCGCGAGCAGCCAGAGGAACTGCCTGGCATGCGTTGCACTCCAGGTTGGTTCAGCATGCAGGGGATGCCTTTCCTCGCGGGCCGTGACTTCCTTCCTGAGGAGGGAAAGCCTGGCAATAGCCATGAAATAATTCTGACCTACAAGCTTTGGAACCATCTCGGTGCGAATCAAAGCCTGATCGGCAAACAGATACGCATCGATGGAGAACCCCATACCGTCGTAGGAATATTGGCACCAGGAATAGGCGATCGCTTTGATTTTCAGCTGGCCGCTCCGCTCGCATTCTTACCCGAACAGATCAACCATGAATACCACTGGTTGCTTGCCATGGGTCGCATGAAGCCGGGTGTCACTTTGCAGCAGGCGCAAGCCGATATGAACGCAGTGAGTAGCCACATAGCCGCGGCTTATCCAACCACCAATAAAGGATGGGGCGCCTCAGTCGAGCCGTTGCAAAATGATTTTCTTCCGCGCGAGCGCATACGCAACCTGTGGCTACTACTGGGTGCGGTGGGCTTTGTGTTGCTGATTGCCTGCCTTAACGTCGCAAATCTTTTATTGGCCAAGGGCGCGGCGCGACAAAGGGAACTTGCGATTCGGAGCTCGGTGGGCGCGACTCGCTGGCAGATTTTCGCTCAATCTCTTACGGAAAGTCTCGTTCTTGCCTTGGTGGGTGGCGGGCTGGGAATCGGACTCGGCGTGGGATTGCTCCGTGCCATCCTCACGATCGTGCCCGACGGAATACTTCCTTCGGAAGCGAATTTCCACCTCGATGTGCATGTCTTGATTGCCGCGCTCGCCGCCACCACGCTTTCCGGACTTTTGTTTGGTTGCGCCCCCGCCTGGTATGCCTCCGAGTTGACCCGGGAGAATCGCTGAAAGAGGGTGGACGGTCAGGCACGGGCACGGGTAGCCACAGGCTCCGACGATGGCTCATCATCGGGGAGTTCGGATTGGCCTTATCGCTATTGGCGGGAGCAGGCCTCGCCATCCACAGCTTTTCGAATCTGACTCGCGTCGATCTTGGAGTGCAAACTGATCATGTGTTGGTCTTCGGCCTGCGGCAGCCACAGGGGCGCTTCGAAAATCCCGAGCAGATGAATGCCTACAATCGGCAGATGTTGAGCGTCCTTCGTTCTGTCGCCGGAGTTTCCTCTGCCGCGACTGTGACTGGAATGCCGTTGCGCGGACCAAGCGACGGCATGCCTTTTACTCTTGTCGGCGGCCCTGCCTACAACGACCCCTCCCAACGGCCCGGAACCGGTTTCCAATCGGTCTCGCCTGATTACTTCAAAACTTTCGGCATAGATGTAGTCAAAGGAAGATCGTTCAATGAACAGGACACCGCGTCGAGTGTACGGGTGGCGATGGTGAATGAAGAGTTCGCAAATCGTTACTTGAAAGGCATCGATCCTCTACAGCAGCGGGTGCTCATTGAACAGGTGATTCCCGCACAGCCACGACTTGGTCCTGCCGTGGAGTGGCAGATTGTCGGTATCTTTCACAACGTGAGGTATGGAGATTTTCGCGATGCTTTCCCTGAGGTGGACGTACCATTCGCTCAATCACTTTCTTCGAGTGTGAATATTGGCGTTCGCACTGCCGAAAATCCAGCAGGCATGATCCGGAGCATTGCGGCTGCCGTGCACTCCGTCGATCCGCAGATCGCGCTGGCGCGTATCCGTACCCTTGACCAGGTGAAGGACGAGTCTCTCGGGGAAGACAGATATACGATGGTTTTGTTTGCCGGCTTTGCCGTAGTCGCGCTACTTCTCGCGGCGGTCGGTATCTATGGGCTAATGGCTTTCGCTGTTTCGCAGCGAACGCAGGAGATCGGGTTGCGCCTCGCGCTGGGCGCAGGCCGACACCGAGTAATCTGGCTCATCTTGAAAGACGCGTCATTACTGGCGGCAGCCGGCCTCGGAATTGGGCTTGCGGGCGCTATGCTGGTCGGTCGTACCATGCGTACAACCTTGTACGGCGTAGGAGCGATTGATCTCTCCGTCATTCTGACGGTTGCCCTTATTCTCCTTGGCACAGCTTTGATTTCCTCGTATCTGCCGGCGCGTCGAGCGGCGACAATCGAACCCATGCAGGCGCTCCGCACGGATTGAGGCGACCAGGTGCGTATGGGACTACAATCCGGGGCCGTTCTATGTCACCTGCAAATACGTCGTATAAGGCTGATCCTCTAGCGCAGTCCACGATACCAACTTCATGACCTCGTTGCCTGTCGAAACGTGCCACAATCCCGGCGTCATTTTCCTTGCGCCTAACAACTGCGCCCGCGTCAGTCCGGGAACTTGATCGCCAAACAGGACGAGAGGTCCCGACAACAATGCCACTGTGTCGGGATGCTGCGCATCGATTGACTCAAGGCGCATCTTCAAAGGAAGCTCCAACTCAATCCGGTCTCCATCCTTCCACTCGCGCTCAACGCGTGTGAACGTTCCTGCGGCAGCCGCCTGTCGCTTACCGTTTACCGCGATCGATGCCCCGTCGGCCCAGGCTGGAATCCTCAGATTCACCGCGAATGTCGCAGCTCTTGAGGCTTTCACCTCAAACAACACCTGCGGCTCATACGGATACTCACTCTTCTGCGTCAGCGCCACCTGTGCTCCAAACTGTGTCCAACTCACTGTCGATGGAATGTAGAGGTTCACCCAAACGCCGCCGGGATCCCGCAAATATGTGTTGATCCGATAATCTGCTGCCACTTGCGGCATCGTGCCTGAGCAGCATGGCCAGCGATGTGCCGAGTAGACTTTCTTTCCTTGAACGTTGTAATCGGAGTAATAAAACGTTCGGCCGTCTCTCTCCATCGGCAGCGCCCCAAGAATGGTGTTGTACATCACGCGCTCCATGCTGTCGCCATACCGTGAGTTCTGCGTCACTCGCAACAAATAGCGTGTTAGCTTGAAGTGAGCATACGATCCACACGGAGTCTCGAAACTGCTGTGCGATTTCGTCAGGCTGTCATAAACATCAGGACTATCCGTCTTCCGCAATAGTTCATCCGGTCCCCATCCGCCAGTCGCAAAACTCTGGGCCTGAACCATGTCGAACCCATTCTTCGCCGCCCGCAAGTACTTTTCGTTTCCCATCGTCATATACGCTTGCATCGCCGAGCACAGGGAATTCACATGGCTGTAAGCGTGGCGGCCGGCCAAATCATTCTCGCCATTAGCCAGCCGATCGTAGAAAGGTTCATACAGATACTGCACTGCCATCGCACGATATTGCTCTCCCGCCCCGCGCTCGTAGGCCAGGAACAAATTCTCGGCCATCGTGTATGACTCATCCCAGGTGAACGACTCATCCGTCCCCGGACGCCAGCTCTTTCCATGCTCAATCGCTTTTCCCGGCAAGTGCGGTGTCGCGATCTGCGTTGTCCTATCGAGAATCGCCCAAGCGTCCGGATCGCCTACCAATTTGTGCGAGTCCATCAATCCGCACACTAACTTGTCGTAACAGTAAGCAGGGAAGCGGTTGTTAACGTAAAACTGTCCATCGATCACCTGGGCGTAAAGCCGGTTCAGCCGAAGAACCTTTTCCTTGGCGGCCTGTGACCCTGTAATCGCATATACTCTCGCGATGGCCGAAACCCATTGTCCAAACGTCGCCGACGGCGCGAATCCGGCGTCGAATGTGTGCCAGTCATAGTCCGGATCGTAGCGATACCATCCACCCAAATCCTCGCCAGGCGCAGGCTTTCCAATCATCAGCCGAAAGGGCTTGAGTAGGCTGTCTTCGCTGAGTGACATCAGCAGTTGATGCGTCTGCTGAAGCTGATGCTCGTGAATGGAACCATCCAGAGACACGTCCCCATAGCCAAACTCTTGAAGCACAATGCGCGCTTCGCCGTCAGGTGCACCAAGCGCGAGCGAGGTGCGTACACCAGGAACGATTGTTGCAGCCGACGCCACGGCTGCCGCCTGCAAGAACTTTCTGCGAGTTACTGCGGAACAATGAGACATGAATTCCCCGGCCGAAGGAACACAAGATGCCGTGAAATAGTCTACGCCGATCGGAAGCTGAGAGATGGGCCGGCCGAAGAAGATGGGTGCCCACCCTACGCGATTGTCGTAGGGTGGGGACTATAAGATTGCGCCAGAGGGTTCAGAAACTTGAAACTCAAAAATGTAAGAAGAAGACCCAGCCTACTTCTGGTTCTCGCCCTCTTTGAACATGTACTTGATGGCCGGCTTGTAGATCATCAGATTTGCGTCGCCGTCTTCGCGGTTCACCTTGATGCAATTCCGGTCGTACCACTCGATAATGCCGTGAACTTCTTCGCCGTCCTGCAGCACGATCACCATTGGTGTCCGTGACTGCATCTGCTTCTGATAGTAAAAGTTTTCGGCGTTCGTCTGCTCCGGTGGTGCCGGCTTTTTCCCGCCATTTCCCATGGCCCGCTCTCCGCGCTCGCTACGCTCTACTCGATCTGCCCGCTCCGGACGTTCATGCCGATCCGGACGATCCCGCCGCTCCTGCATCTGGGTCGGCGCTGAACTATGATTACCATGATTTTCAGGACGCGTTAGGGTTGGACGAATTAACTTACGGTTGGCGAAGTTTTCGCGATCGACGGAGTCGCTGGTTGCTGCGGGAACCATAGAGATTTCCTTCATTGTGGCGCTGCCTTGGATACACGCACTCTGCCGGTCGTTACGCTGGGACCCTGTGAGTTTCATCGACGAAGGCGTGAGATTTACTCAACCGTACCACACGCCTATAGGGGTGACAATCCTCCGTTCGTGCCATACACGAGTGTGCTACTTGTTGCATACCCGCTAGAAAATCGATTCTTCAACTAACTCGTTTTTGAGAGGTCTGCTCCGCGGCGCTCTCCGCCGACCATCGTGATGGCGGCCAGAAATCCTGCCACAAGCAACACGCTCCACGCCAGCACCGGCGGATAACTCCCTCCATATCGCTGCTCTGAGATCTTCGCCTGAAGTACCGCGTTCTTCGAAGACAGTAAGTTACCCAGTTGGTAGGCAAAGCCGGGGAATGTTCCTCGCACCGATGGCGGTGATAACTCATTTAGATGCGCGGGAATCACTCCCCACGCTCCCTGCACCATGAATTGCATGAAAAATCCACCCAGAGCCAACATCGGGATCGTGTGAGAGTACGCCCAGAGCGGTATCACCGGTATCGAGAGCAGTGCGGCAATCAAGATCGCGCGTCGGCGTCCAATCTTTTCCGACCAGCTTCCAAAAACAACTCCTCCCAGCAGCGCGCCCAGGTTTGCTATCACCGCAATGAACATCACAGTCTTTGGCGCAAAGTGATGATCTTTGGTCAGAAACGTCGGGTACAAGTCTTGGGTGCCGTGGCTGAAAGAATTGAATGCAAACATCAGCAGCGTCATCAGCGCGAACGGACCGATAAATTTCAAAACGTCCTTCCCCAACCGCCGCTCTTGATCTTTAGCAACTCTTCCTTGCAGCCACGCGGGCGACTCGTCCACCTTCGTTCGGATGTAAATCACCAGCAGGGCCGGAAGCGCCCCAATCACGAACATCCCACGCCACCCCACGTACTCAAATACCGTGCCGTACACCAGCGCCGCCATCAGAAAGCCGACCGCATACCCTTCCTGCAACAGCCCCGAAAAAAATCCTCGCTTCTCCGCCGGCAAAGTTTCAAACGCCAGCGCTGCTCCCACGCCCCATTCGCCGCCCATGGCAATGCCGAATAACGCGCGCGTGATAATAAAGACTTTGAGCGATGGAGCAAATGCCGAGCCCAGCTCAAACACCGAGTAAGCAATAATGTCGACCATCAGCGTCAGTCGCCGCCCAAATCGATCGGCCATCAGTCCAAACAAAAATGCTCCCACCGGACGAAACGCGAGCGTGATGAAGACCGCCTCGGTTACCGCGGAAATTTTGCTTTGAAACTGGGTTGCCAGCGCACTGATGCAGAACGTCAGAATAAAAAAATCAAACGCGTCCAGCGCCCATCCCAGGAAACAAGCGATAAACGTATTCCGCTGCACGGGCGTCAACCGCCGAAAGTTTTCAATGAATTCCATGAATCCCGATTCTGTTCCTTAGTGAAACTTAGTGTCTTTTGTGGTGAAAGCTCTTGACGATACCAGCGAAGATCCGGCCACCGAATGCCATCTCCCGCCGAGAGCCCGTCGGATGCTAGCATAAGCCCTTACCCCATGCCCGAACTTGACCTTCCGCAACGCCAGGCAACCGATACCCTGATGCTCACCGACTTCTGGTATCGCGCTCTGCCTGCCGATCGCGTTCATCGCAATCAGCTTCACAAGGCGACGTTGCTGGAGCTTCCCCTTGTTATCGGCCGCGATCGCCAAGGTCGGCCGTTTGCTCTTCGTGACTCCTGTCCTCATCGTGGCATGCCACTCCATTGCGGCAAGTTCGATGGTGAGAATCTCGAATGTCCTTATCACGGATGGCAATTCGATGTGCACAACGGGCAGTGTGAACTCATTCCCTCACTCACTTCCGATCAGACTTTGAAGTTCGATCGCATCTATGCCGGCAGCTATCCCTGCGAAGAGCAGGACGGTTTCATCTGGGTCTACATCCCCTCTCCCGGACCGCCGGGCGCAGGTTTCAGCAAACCATCCGAAGCTCCCGGACCCTTCGCCGCAAATCGAAAAGTTCAGTGCGAAGTACAAGCTTGCCTATCTCCAGGCGGAAATGCCGGTGAGCATCGATCACGGGATCATCGGCCTGATGGATCCTGCTCATGGACCTTTCGTCCACCAGGCTTGGTGGTGGCGCACTCAGCACAGCATTCACGAAAAGCGCAAGAATTTTGAGCCAATTCCCAACGGCTTTCGCATGAGCACGCATACTCCCAGTTCAAACTCCGCGCCCTACAAGCTACTGCGGCTCTATGCCAACGCCGACTCCATCACCACCACCATCGATTTCGTGCTTCCCAACATCCGTACCGAAACTATTCGTGCCGGAAAATACTGGTTTTCGAGCCTGACGACCGTCACCCCGATCACGCGCAATCAATGCCGCATCGACGTAGTCGCAGCCTGGAATCTATTCCGCTGGCTTCCATTCGTCCCCGAGCTCCTCAAATTTGTCTTTGGAAAATTCGTCGAGCAAGATCGCCGCACCATGGAGTTGCAGTCCGAAGGGCTGAAGCACAATCCTCATCTCATGCTCATCGACGATGCCGACCGCCCCGCAAAATGGTACTTCCAACTTAAAGCGGCTCATCTGGAATCCAAACGCAGCGGCACCGGGATGAAGCATCCGATGTCAGGCCCTGTTACTTTGAAGTGGAGAAGTTGAGGCGCAGTGCGGACGTGAGCGAGGTGGGAGCCCGAAGCCGAAATCGTGAGTGCGCTCTGCGAACGATCTCGGTGAATGTGGCGCGCCGCCCGCGAGAAGTAAACACCCTAGATTACGGCGTTGTCATCGAACTCTTATGCAAAAATCACGCAAAGGTTTTTGGCATCACCACTCGCTCAGCATTGTGAGCGGCGTTGTCCTCATCTGCTGGATCGTTCTCTATGCGTATTCCGACCCCAATACACATCTGGGATCGTTCTTCGGCAACGCGATTGCCGACTGGTCTGGCCTCTTCGTCACTGTTGTCGCCACCAAATATTTCTTCGAGATCGGATCGGCGGAGAGCCGGCGTCCGCCTCATCATTGGCTTAGCCCCGTCCTCGAATTCCTGCAGGACCACTCCCTAACAATCTTCCTCGCGATCACCGGTGCAGGATGGATCTGGCTCTTCGCGCGCAGCGAGCCCAACTCAAAGTGGGGACAGGTGGTCGGCAACATCGTCTCCGAGTGGACACAAATCTTCGGAATGGTCCTGCTGACGAAACGCCTGCTGGAATATCACTCAAAGGAAAGCCGCCAGTGAAGCGAAGGGTAGGGTAAGGGGTAACGCGAGGCCACGATCTCAAAGCAGAAGCAACTGAACGCCGGGTACCGAGTACTGAAACCTATTCTGCAACCAGCGAGTCCATCGCCTCTTCACGAGTCTTGTAAATAGGAAGCTCTCGTTGCGAGAAGCTCTTGAAGTTTTCGTAAAACACGTGAGGCAAGCTTTCGGTGCCGATCCATGCCGCTCTTTTTACGTACGGACGATCCATCACCAGAACCTTCTTAATTTTTGTCGCGACGTCCTTGTCGATCTCAGCTCCGGCGAAATCCGCCAGCACCAGCATCGATCCCGGCGCATGCCCAGTGACGTCCGCCTGCACCTGATCGAGCAGCAGCAGTATTTCTTTGGCGCTACACCCGCTGAAGTCGATTACAAAAACAGAATGCCCTTTGTGCTCGATGAAGTAGGTTCGTTCGCTAAGGGATTTTTCCGCCGTCATGCCAGCAATCCTTCTACCACGCCGTAAGCCCCGTCCAGCGCGGCATCCAGCGCGGACGCGTCCTTACCGCCGGCTTCCGCCAGGTCCGGACGCCCGCCGCCCTTGCCGCCAACCTTCTGTGCCACCGGCCCAATGACTTTGCCAGCTTGCACGCGCGATGTCAGATCCTTCGTTACCCCCACGATCAACGACACATTTCCATTCGCGGCAGAACCAAGCACCACTACGCCCGACCCGACTTTGTCGCGCAATTGATCGACAAGGGTCCGCAGTTGGGCCCGCTCCAGATTATCCACGCGGTGCGCCAGAACTTTGACGCCCTTCACTTCTTTGATTTTCTCTCCAATATTGGCGGTAGAAGAAGATGCCGACTTCATCCGCACCTGGTCCAGTTCCCGCGTCAACCGCTTGATCTCAGAATCCTTTTTCTCGAGCTCAGCTTTTAAAGCATCAGCCGGAGAAAATTGTCTTTCATCTTCCGGACCAATCTCGGCAGCGGGTGCCCCATCCTTTCGCGTTTTTTGCGAAAGGGTGGGTGAGGCGAATGCTGCCACCACGTTCTCGAGCTGATGATCCTTGCGGAAGTGCCGCACCGATCCCTCGCCCGTGATCGCTTCGACGCGACGCACGCCCGATGACACACTTCCTTCCTTCAAAATCTTGATCAGCCCAATCTCACCCGTCGCGCCCGTGTGCGTTCCACCGCAGAGCTCTGTCGAAAAATTCCCGATCTTAACCACGCGCACCTTGTCGCCATACTTCTCGCCGAACAACGCCATTGCGTGATATTCATTTACCGCGACATCAATCGGCACATCCGCGATCGTCTCCACCTTGCGGTTGCGCAACACTTCCTTGTTGATGATGTCTTCAATGTCCTGCAACTCTTCGTCCGCGACTCCGGTGAAATGAGAGAAATCAAACCGCAAATGCCCCGGCTCCACCAGCGACCCTGCCTGCTTCACATGCTTACCCAACACCTCGCGTAGCCCCGCATGCAGCAAGTGCGTCGCGGTATGATTCCGCATCGTCGCTTCGCGAACGTCCGTATTGACGACCGCGTCCACTCTATCCCCGACCTTGAAAGCGGACTTCACCACCACCTGATGCGCTCTTACTCCCTGAATCGGGTAATAACAGCCCGTCACCTCGGCAACGACCGAGTTGTGATCGTCGGAATAGAACCATCCGCGATCCCCCACCTGTCCGCCCGCCTCGGCATAAAAGGGCGTGTGATCCAGGATGACCTCGCCCTCCTCGCCAGCCTTGAGTTCCCGCACGCCTTGTCCCTTGCGGATGATCGCGAGCACTTCGCACCCATCCGACCGAGTCTGCTTGTACCCCTCAAACTCGGATTTTGGCAACGCCTGGTACGCGGGATTCGCCGTCTGCTTCGCCGCGCCCTTCCATGAAGCGCGAGCCCGAGTCTTCTGCTCGTCCATCGCATGATCGAAACCTGCTCGATCGAATTCAATTCCTTGATCGCGTGCGGCATCTTGCATGAAGTCAAGCGGCATGCCGAACGTGTCATAAAGCTTGAATGCCTCGTCACCCGCGAGCTTAACGCGGCTGTTTTTCAGCAGGGCCTCAAGCTTCTCTAGACCAACATCCATCGTGTGAGCGAATCGTGTCTCCTCCACCTGAACAGCCTTCGAGACACGATCAGCACTCTCGTTCAGTTCTGGATACGCGTCCACCATCAAATCCCGCACCGCATAAATCATCTGATACAGGAAGGGTTTGGTCTGTCCCAGCAGCCGCCCATGCGTAATGGCCCGTCGGATAATCTTGCGCAACACGTATCCGCGCCCTTCATTCGAAGGCAGCACCCCATCAGAAATCAAAAAAGTAGCAGCCCGCGAATGATCAGCGATCACGCGCAAAGAAGCAGCGGACTTATGCAATTCCTTTGTGGGGACAGCCGGCGCCGGCTGTCCGGCCGAGCGAAACTCGGCACGATTGTCCGCACCGGTCAACTCCGCCGCCCTCTTAATCAGCGGCGTAAACAGATCCGTCTCGTAATTCGAAATCACGCCCTGCAGCACGCACGCCAACCGCTCCAGCCCCATGCCGGTGTCAATCGATGGCTTCGGCAGCGGAGTCAGTTGCCCCGATGAATCCCGGTTGAACTGCATGAACACCAGGTTCCATATCTCGACATACCGTCCGCACTCACATCCGAACTTGCAGTCCGTGTGCCCCTGATCAGAAGCCGCCACGCCCATGTCGTAGTGGATCTCGCTGCACGGTCCGCACGGGCCTGTATCGCCCATCTGCCAGAAGTTGTCCTTCATCCCCATCTCGAAAATGCGCTCTTTCGGCACGCCTTGCGCAGCCCAGAGGTCATAAGCTTCCGCGTCGCGCTGCAATCCGCCTTCGCCGTTGAACACCGTTACGTACAACTTATCTTTCGCAATTCCGAACCATGCGGGCGATGTAATCAGCTCCCAGGCGTAAGCAATCGCATCTTTCTTGAAGTAATCGCCGAAAGAGAAATTTCCCAGCATCTCGAAAAATGTGTGATGGCGGTTCGTGAATCCGACGTTCTCGAGATCGTTATGCTTTCCTCCCGCGCGCACGCATTTTTGTGAGGTGGTCGCCCGCGAATAATCGCGCTTCTCGAGCCCCAGAAAGACGTCCTTGAACTGATTCATCCCCGCATTGGTAAACAACAGCGTAGGATCATTCGCCGGCACAAGCGACGACGAGTGAACTTCCTTGTGTCCCTTTTCACAAAGAAGTTCAGGAATTTCTTGCGAATTTCAGAACCGGTGAGCATGAACGATCAATTCTAAATGAAAGCGAGGCGCGTTTAGGGTGCCCCACTTCTGGTTAAAGTTGCCAGGAGTGGGGTTGGAAGGTCTGATCGAGAACTTCAGTGAACCTTGGTGTCCTTTACGGTTGATGTTTCTAGAAGATTACTTCACCGCGTCAACGGTCTTGTCGGTGCCCTTCTTTACGCCGTGCCCAATACTCTTCACGCCCTTCTTAACGCCTCGGCCCGTCTTGTCCGCGGCCTTCCCGGTATCCTTCGTCGCGGTCTTGGCGCCCATTTCCGTGTCTTTCGCGGCGTCTTTGGTCACGTGTCCCGTCTTCTTTGCGGCCTTGTCGGTGTCCTTCGCGGCCGTTTTGGCGCCCTTCTTGGTATCCTTGGCGGCGGTCTTCGACGCGTCTTTCACTTCGGTGGCAGCGCCCTTCTTGTCTGCGCCGGAATCCTGCGCGTACGTCAGAGGGACGACCATCAGCACGGCAGTCACAACGATCCCCATTAACTTTACTTTCATGTCTTCCTCCTTGCAGTTTTGGGACGGAAATTCGTGCGAAAGTATGAAGCATCCCCAGCACTAACGCAAATGCTGTACCCGATCTCGTGAAACCTGAACTTCCCACTCAGGACGGTTCTTCTTCCAGCGCTCCGAGTGTCTCGTCATCCACGTCCCACTTCTTCAAGATTGTGAAGATCGTCTTCATCCCAAAACCGGCCCGAGCGAGCTGACGAAAGATTCGCGCCGTCTGCTTCTGATCTTTCGGTTTCTCTAGCCTCTTCTTGCGCAGATACTCCCGTGCCTGCTTCTCTTCATTCACTCCGACATACGTGTCCTCGATCGCCTTCTCGATCACCGATGCATGCACGCCCCGCGTCTTCAACTCGGTCACCACCCGCATGCGCCCCACTTTTTGATTGTCGCGCCGCATGGAAGAGTAGTACGCCGCATACTTCGAGTCATTCAGATATCCCTGATCCTTAAGCCGCCGGATCACGAGTTCGACCAGTGTCTCCGCGTATTCCGATTCCGGCTCTTCCACCCGCGCCCGCATCAGCCGTTTCAACTCAGCGACAGTTCGCATCCGCCGTGCCAGCGCCCCAACGGCATACTCGTACATCTCCGCCTCGGAATACTGCCGACGCTTGGGACGTGAGAAAGCCATGCGCTAACGATAGCGCAAAGTGGCTAGACGCAAAAGAGAAAAGAAGAATGGACGCGTGTAGAAAATTAGGGACGGTTCCTTAGTGAAACTTCGTGTCCTTTGTGGTGAAAGAATTTTCCTTGCACCCAAAAAGGAAAAGGCGCGTCAGCAAAGACGCGCCTGAAACGAAAATGTAGCTCGGCCGCGAAGCTACCGCCCGCCGAACCCAGTCGACTGCATAGACTGCCGCGAGATGTCGGCTGTCGAAGCGATACCCTGCATTCGCAGCTTGAAGTCATCGGCGTTCGACGCGTTCTCAAGAGCAGTTTCGTAATTGACCAACCCAGCCTGGAAAAGATCCCAGAGCGATTGATCGAACGTCTGCATACCGTACTGCGAAGTGCCCGCCGAGATCGCGTCGCGAATTGAGCGCGTCTTTTCCGGCACCAGAATGGATTCGCGGATGAACGCTGTGTTGATCATCACTTCCACCGCGGGCACGCGCCCTTCGGCGTCACACCGCCGTACCAGGCGTTGGCTGACGATCGCGCGCAACACCGCCGCCAACTGCATGCGAATCTGCTTCTGCTCCGGTGGAGGGAAAATTGAAATGATACGGTTGATGGTTTCCACCGCGTCCAGCGTGTGCAGCGTCGAGAAAACCATGTGGCCGGTTTCCGCGGCGTGCAACGCCGTAGAGATCGTTTCCAGATCTCGCATTTCGCCGACCAGGATCACGTCCGGATCCTGACGCAACGAGGCTCGCAAGGCCGCGCCGAACGATGGAGTATCCACTCCAATCTCGCGCTGGTTAACGTATCCCTTTTTGTCGCGGTGCAGAAATTCGATCGGATCTTCAATCGTGACAATATGTTCTGCGCGTGATGAGTTGACGCGATCGACCATGGCCGCCAGCGTCGTCGACTTACCGGAACCCGTCACCCCGGTCACCAGCACCAGCCCGCGTGGCATGTCGCAAATCTGTTCGACCACCTTGGGCAGGAATAATTCGTCCAATGCGCGAATCTTCGTCGGAATGACGCGAAGCACCAGCCCCACGTTGCCGCGCTGCTGAAAAATATTCACACGGAAGCGGCCCAGTCCGGCAACGCCGTAAGCCATATCGATTTCCGTGGTCTCTTTGAATTTCTGCTTCTGCCGCGCCGACATCATGCTGAACGCCATATTCAACATGTCTTCCGCGCTGATGCGTGGCTGGTCCGTCAACGGCACCAGTTCGCCGTCAATGCGCAGGTGGGGATAGTTTCCCACCTTCAAATGCAAGTCGCTGGCTCGCCGTTCCGTCGCTATTCGCAGCAGGTCATCAATGTTCATGCAGATTCTTCCCCTGGAAGCCTGAAAGATGGCCTCTCAGTCAGTCTCTTCTGCATGATCACCCGAATCGTCACCGCACCCAAGATGACCTAGGTAATGCCCCCAAGAAGGAGATAGGACACCCCCGAAAGAGTCTGGAAGGGCGCGGCTTCGAGCCCGCCGCGAATCTACGACCCTTCGTCCGCCACCGTCACAGCCTTCACCACGCTCCCTCGCGACCAAACGAAATAAATCGGGATCCCCGTCGCTATCAGCAGAAGGCCAATCAACGATGGCACCGGACGCGTGATCAGCATATTCACCAGCAGCCAAGCCGTGGTTCCTACAAACAGCAACGGCGTTACCGGATATCCCCACACGCGATACGGACGCGCGAGTTCCGGCCGCTTATATCGCAACACAATCACTCCCGCCACCATCAGCCCGTATGATAGCCACGTCGCAAACATGGCGTAGCTGATCAACGTCTCGTATGAGCCCGTCACGATCAGCACCACGGCCCAAATGCCCTGCACAAGAATCGCAAAGCTCGGAGTCTGGTAGCGCGGATGCACTTCCGCAAACTTCCGGAAGAACAGCCCATCTTTAGCCTGCGCAAAATAAATTCGCGGACTCGTCAGGAAGCATCCATTCAGCGCGCCAATGATCGACATCAGGATGATCAGCGAAACCACGCTTCCGCCGCGCGATCCAAGCACACGCTCCGCCAGCGTTGCCCCTACATGCTCGCTCGCCGCGATATCTGCAATCGGCAGTACGTGCAAGTACGCCAGGTTCGCCAGAAGATAAATCGCAACTACCGCCAGTTCTCCCAGCGCCAGCGCCAGCAAGATGTTTCGTCGCGGGTTCCGTATCTCACCGGCCACGAAACTCACCTGCACCCATCCGTCATACGCCAGCAACGAGGCAATGAGCGCGACCCCGAAGCTGCTGAATGAAAATGCAGCCCCCGTCACCGCTGGCGCGGGAGCAGCTTTGCCACTCCAGAAGAACGCGCTTCCAATAATGATGAGCAGCCCCGCCACCTTCGCCAGCGTGAACGCTTTCTGCACCGCCGCGCTCGCCTTGACCCCGCGGTAGTTGATCGCTGTGACTACGATAATTGCCCCAACCGCAAGCACTTTCGACGACAGGTTCGACAGGGGGACAAAGTAAGAGATGTACAGCGCCATCGTCACCGCAAGCCAAGCCACCTGCGCCGTGCGCGCCACCGTAAACATCGACCATCCGCAGAGAAATCCAACCAGCGGTCCGTAGGCCTCGCGCAGGAATACATATTGCCCGCCGGTCGACGGAATCGAGGTACCTAACTCCGCGCAGGCCAGCGCGCCGAAGAACGAGATCACCCCCGCAACGACCCACACCAGCATGGTTGCCGCCGAGGTCTTCAGTTCGCGCGCGATCAGGTTCGGCACGAGGAAGATTCCTCCACCGATCACAATCCCAATCACGATCGACAAGGCGTCGACCAGCCCGAGTTTTCGGGGCAGCTCGGGGTCGCCGCCAATTCCGCTATTCATAGATTCCGACACAGACGCGACACTATAGCAGACGCCTCAATCCTTGGCGCGAGCCGCCCGTTCACCCGCAGATGAAAAAGCCGCCCTTTATCAGAGCGGCTTCACGAAAAACGTTTTCAAACTAAGCGGCAGTCTCTTCCGCTACCGCAGGCATGAACGGCTCGTCGTAGCTTCCGCCATAGATCGAGGGAACCTTCGATCCCATCGGCCGCAGATACGTTGCCAGCTCGCCGCGGTGATGGATGCTGTGATTGTTCAAAAAGCCGAGATAGTACACCGCAGGAAAATTGAACACGCCGAAGAAGCTGATCGGCGTCACCAACTGCTCGAGCGACATCGCTGTTACGCGCTCGATGCCGCGCTTCATGTTCTCGTCATACCACGCGACGATTTCCGCTGACGTCTGCGGCTTGTGCTCCGGGTTGTCCATCTTGAAGTTCAGGTCGGCGATGCCGTCGAGAAACTGAACGTCGGTATTGGCCAGATGCCATGACAACTCTCTTGCCGTGCGTGCCTTTGGATCCGGCCGGTACTCCGACTTGTCGTCGGGAACGGCTGCGATGACCTTCTTTGTGATTTCCGCTTCACGCGTAATGCCGTCGAGCATCATCGCTCGAAGGCCGAGTACGAAATCTGGAGTTGGACCTTGCTGGGACATAGATTCTCCTTCTAGGACATAACGAACAGTTTGCGTTTTTATTCCGGGCTGAGAAGTCGAAAGGGGCGCTGCTCTGGAAAGCGGCGCCCCCGGATCGAATTGACGTGTCGAATTATACGCCGACCGGCTGCTTGCTGCGCACCGGCACCGGCGTCAGCCATCCGTGGCGATCGCTCTTCTCGCCGCGGACGATGGCGTAAAACTCCTTCTGCAACACCTTCGTGATCGGGCCCATGGTGCCGTTGCCCACCTTAATCTTGTCGATCGAACGGACCGGCGTGACCTCCGCGGCGGTGCCCGTGAAGAACACCTCGTCGGCGATGTAGAGCATCTCGCGCGGAATCATCTGCTCAACAATCGGGATGTTCATGTCGCGCGCAATTTGCAGCACCGAGTCGCGCGTGATCCCTGGCAGCACCGAGTTGCCTAGCGGAGCGGTGATCAGCTTGTCGCGATGCACCAGGAAAATATTCTCGCCCGAGCCTTCGCTGACGAATCCGCTCGCGTCGAGCGCAATGCCTTCGACGTAGCCGTTCGCGATCGCTTCCATCTTGATGAGCTGCGAGTTCATGTAGTTCGCGCCTGCCTTGGCCATCGCGGGCAGGGTGTTCGGAGCCAGCCGAGTCCACGATGAAACGCACACGTCGCATCCATCGTTCTCGCCGCCCAGGTACTTTCCCCACGGATAATTGCAGATGTAAACCTCAACCGGGCAATGCAGCGGATTCACGCCGGCATCGCCGTATCCGCGAAACACCACCGGGCGGATGTAGCACGGGAACGCGCCGTTGTGGCCGACGGTTTCGACCATGGCCTGCACCAGTTCGTCGCGCGTGAAGGGAAGGTCCATGCGATAGACCTTGGCCGAATCCGTAAGCCGCTGCATGTGTTCGACGGCGCGGAAGATCGCCGGGCCGCTGGGCAGGTCGTAGCACCGAATGCCTTCGAAGACCGAAGAGCCGTAATGGACGACGTGCGACATCACGTGCAGAGTCGCCTCGTCCCAATTAATGAGCTTGCCGTTATGCCAAATCTTGTCGGTCTTCTGGATCGCCATTCGGACTCCTTCAGAGGTGAAGTGCGCAACGCGGCGGAATCAATCCGTCAGCAGGGGAGCGAGGGTGAACCCAACCCACGTTACAGACCATTATATCTGACGCATTTCAGGGCCCGGGCTTCGGGCTGCGACTGCGGGACGTCGCCCGTTCGATCGCTTGATTCGCGGCGTTCGGTGTCAGACCGCCTTGGAAGGCGCGTGTGGAGCGGACGGCCCTATCCGCTGCCTTTGATTTTGAGTCTTCTTCTTTGCGGCTACGGGGCTTGTGCCTCCTCTGTTCGCTACCCACCGCTTGCGCGATGGGTTGTGGCCTTACGCTCTTTCGGAGCTGGGTTTGTGCCAACTGTTGGCTTGCGTTTTGGTGGTGCGGCTTCGGGGTTCCCAGCGTTCGAGAGGCGCGAAGGCTGGGGCAGCCTCTTTCCAGGTGATGCTTCTGCCGTGTAGTTGTGGGGTGCGACGGTTGTGGATTGGTGGGGGAGTGCGCTGCGTCCCGATACTTCTGGGCCGCTTGAACAGCCGGGGGCGGCTGTTCCCACATGGGTCGTGGCCGGACGAAGGGATTCGGCGATACGGGTGAGGTTTGCTCGGATCTCCGCTTTGCCGTCTTGCTCTTGCTTAAACTTGGCCGCGCTTCGTTTTTCAGCGGCGGAGAGAGTGCGGTCTGGCGGGATCGAGGCTGCGGGCGGGAAGGCATCTTCTGTTTGCTCGTCTGCAGGTTGCATTGCTTCCGCCGGCATTTCCTCTTCTGCCGGCAGTTGCACAGCGGCTTCGCCGCTGGAGCGGACGAATGCGTCCGCCCCTACACGTGCATATTCCGGGATCTCTCTCACCGTGTCGCCGGCGTGGATGTCGAACTTCACGCGACGGGCGTTCTTCACGGCGATGTGCAGGGCGCGGAGGATCAGTTCGGCGCGCTTGAGGTCGATGGTGTTGCGCATGAGCGCGTTGATGACTTCCATCAGCGAGGACTGGATGGACTCTTCGTCCTCGAGGATGGCGATGGGGTGAAGGCGCGATTGCGGCGGTTTGCGCACGCCGCGGTGGGCGTGCTGGTGGAAGTAGCAGAACTGCTCTCCGCGAAGTGAGGGAGAGGCGCAGCGTACGCCGGTGACTTTGATATGAGTGCAGGTGGAGGATGTAGGCATAGAAGTCCTGTTCAGTATTTTTTGATAGTGAGTGCGTAAAATCTTGGCTTCATGGAGTTAGGGGCGGAGGAGAGGACCATGTCCGCGTAAAATCTTGGGAATAAAGGGTTTGTAAGTAAAATCTTGCGAACAAAGGAGTTAACGGAATCTTTTGGGAGGGGGACTAGCTTCGATTCGGGAATCCAAGGCGCAGGTTCGGCTTGCAGCTCTCGGCTACCAGCTTTCAGCTTGCGGTTGTTGGTTGGCTTCCGGCTCTCGGCTTCCGGCTTCCCAGGATGTTGCGAGTGCATATTTCCAATTTGGGCTTTTTGGAAGCTTCGAGTAAAGGTTGGATGTCACAACTTGTGGATTTATTTTTGTGGAAAAGTTCTTGAAGGCTTCTGTTCCGGGATGAGGTTTCAGGCCCTGGGTATCGGCGTTCGTGTGTCCCCATTTCGCAGAAAGCGTGAAAGGATAGGGCAGCCAGCTTAGTTGTTGAAAATCACCATAGCAGTAAAAACGCGCTTTGCCGCTCAAAGCGTGTTAACGCCTGATTGCAACAGTCGTCTAGATCCTGGGCTCCCGCGCTGCGCGAAGGAGAGCTTAGGAGCTACTTCGTGTGCCAGTCGAGCGCGTAGATTTCTTGGGTGCCGGTGTCGCGAAGCAGGAGCGGCGAATCATCGGGAGCCATACCCAGCCAGACACTCCAGTAGCCAGCCTGGCGGAAATGCTTCAGGTCGGCGACGTTTTCGACTTTGTGATCGCTAATTCGGACTCGCATCACTGAGGGATGATCTTCTTCGTGCAGGAAGTACACGTAGTCTGATTTCTTCGACCAGTTGGGGAAGCCCATCGTGACGCGGGCGAGTTCCTGCCACTTCTGAGTTTGAAAATCGAAGAGCATCAGCATTCGTGAATCAAAGTTCATTGCGGCGATGTAACGGCCATCCGGAGACCACCGTGGGGAGTAGAGACCGGTTGATCCTGGGAGGGTGGACCGTTGATGCGTACTTACATCCAGCAATTGAATCGTGCTGTTGGGATTGGCAGGCCCATTGCCGAAAACGATCTTTGTGCCCTCTTGAGACCAATCGGCATCGAGTTTGTCCTCCGGATCCTCAGGGATCTGTTCAGTGGATGTTCCGCCATCCGCCGAAATCGTGCGCAACTTCGCGGGATGGCCCGCCACCAACTCATAGAAGGCGAGTTGCTTGCCATCCGGAGACCATCTCGATAGCAGCGCGATCATGGGCGGATAGGTGAGCTGAAGCCGCTGGCTGCCATCGGCCTTGCTGCGCCAGAGGGTCGCCTCAGGATAGGTGGTGTACGCCACCCATTGACCATCTCTGGAGAAGCTCACACTCTCAGCGGAGATTCCCCCGAGAAAGGGAGAGAACTGTTGAGACTTGACGTCGTAGCGTGAGAGTTCGCCATGCGAGAGCGAGCCCACCACGAACAGTTTTTTGCCATCCTTGCTGGGCATTGGGTTGCCGAACGCCATTGGCCCTGACGTGAGCTGCACTGGTTGGGACACGGACTTGCCAAACAGGCTTCGTTTTTCCGAAAGCGCCCAGATGTTGCCTTGGGACCCGAAGACGAAATATTGGCCGTCGGCGGTCCATCTTCCGCAGCACGCCCGGGGAGGATTGTGCCAGTGCGGCAACAATGGATGGAGATTCTTCCCATCAATTGAAACTTCCCAAAGCGCGCCCTCGCCAAAAATCGTACCGGCAAGCCGAAATCGGATCACGCTTCCATCGGGTGAGAAGGCGGGATCAAAAACCAGATCGGGAAGCGAGACCAGTTTGCGTTGTCCTGTGCCATCGCTGTTGATCAGGTCGAGGTCGTTGAGGTCGCCATAGGCAATCGTCTGGCCATCGGGGGAAAAATCGGCGACCTGAGCGGCAGCACTTCCCAGTCTGCGGGGCGAGCCACCCAACACGGGCACTGCCCACAGTGGGCCGTGGAATGCAGTTTGGCCCACCCAGTCGCCGGCCAATAACGTAGAACCGTCCGGAGAAACCGCTAGCTGGGCCATGGTCGCAGCGGGAAGTGGAACCTTGGCCATTTCTCCGCCATTGACCGAGACCTGGCCGAATAGATTACCCTCCGAGGAGAACTCACCAAGGTAAAGTCGGGAGCCATCGGTTCCGACGATGCCCTTGCGATTTCCATCATGTGTGATGGCAACGTATCCGGAGACACTGGGCGTTGGAAGGGGACGTGCTGCAATAAAGGTGAGGACAATGCCGATCAGCGCAACTGCACCACCGGCGATTGCCCATAGCTTGCGGTTTGAACCTGGTTGTGTGGGAATTACCCCTGAGCTCGAACCACTCGTGGCAGCCATCGCCGGCTGGACCGCAACTTGCGATCCTGAGATGACGCCGGAGCGTCCCGAGTCGGTATCACGCTTGAGCCGCTGCAGATCAGTGCGCATTTCAGCCGCGCCTTGGTAGCGCAAGTTGCGATCTTTCTCCAGGGCTTTATTAATGATGTCTTCCAGCCTGGGAGGGAGCGTGGGATTAAAGCGCAGCGGCGATGTAGGAGCGGAGTCGAGAATGGCTTTGAAGATGACGCCGGAACTCTCGCCGTTAAAAGGAAGAGTTCCCGTCGCCATCTCATAGAGAACGGCACCAAACGAGAAAAGGTCGGTGCGAGCATCGAGTTCCTTGGCACGCACCTGCTCGGGCGACATGTAAGAGACGGTGCCAAGCGTGGAGCCTGGGTTGGTCAACTGCTGCTCAGGCTCGGTGCGAGTCAGGGTGTTGGAGCTTGAAGAGGAGTTGGAAACGCCTACTTTTGCCAGCCCGAAATCGAGGATCTTGGCGTGTGCTCGGTCGGTCACGAAGATATTGGCGGGCTTGATGTCGCGATGGACGATCCCCTTGGTGTGTGCGGCATCGAGCGCGTCGGCGACTTCGATGGCCAGCGGCAGCAGAGTCTCCAGATCCATCGGGCGGCCGCCGATACGGTGCTTCAGCGTCGAGCCCTCAAGGTACTCCATAGCGATGAAGGCGAGCCCCCTCTCTTCGCCGATGTCGTGAATGGTGCAAATGTTCGGGTGATTCAGCGCGGAGGCCGCCTCTGCTTCGCGTTGGAAGCGGCTCAGGGCTTGAGGATCGCGGGCAACTTCATCGGGCAGAAACTTCAGTGCGACGAATCGATGCAGGCGGGTGTCTTCGCCCTTGTAGACTACGCCCATCCCGCCGCCACCGAGCTTTTCGACAACGCGGTAGTGGGCAACGGTTCGGCCGATCATGGCAGGACGCCATGGTATGCGTGACCCCACAGCAAGTCAATGAGATGTGAGGAGTTGACGATGCGGCAGACGCTGAGTTGATGATTACACTCAAAGCACATTCGGAACCGAAGGCCGGCGGCGGGGATTCGTCATTTCCATTCTCGACGCTTGCCACATTTTCTCCGCCACCGGGACCGTGGGGACAAATATCGCTTGATTCTGCCGCGACGCGAAAGTCCACCAGAGGTCATCGAAAAAGTGTGGCGTTTCGATAGCGCGGAGCCACTCGACGCCGCTCGCAACTCGACTTTCCCGCGTTGATTGGCGAAACATCGCCATTACACTCATTGATCACGCGGCGGGTACTCTCGGGGTCAATGAGTGTAATCGCCTGATTCCAACAGTTGACTTCCGGTTTGCCCGTGATACGGCCCTAGGGCGATCTCGATGTAAGCGCAGGTGCATGTCCAAAAGTCCAAACTTCGAGTATGCGAAGTTGTCTGACGAGCCAGACCAATCCACACGTTCGTGAAGGACGGAGTCGCATGGCATCATTTTTCTCTAGACTGGCGTCGATAGCTACTTCGCCAGGGATTGAAGGGGCGGAGCCCGCTGATGCATGGGACGCTCTTGGTTCGCGGGGATGGCGCAGTACCTTACGCTAATCAATTGCAGTATGTTGCTCCATCTACGAAAGACGAAGCTTCAGACACCGCAGGCGAGAATCCTATACTGAGCAGCAGTTCGCGAAAACGGGGATCATGATGGAGAGTTTCGAGTTCTTGCGCAATCGCAACGTA
Organism: uncultured Acidobacteriota bacterium; assembly: GCA_963712365.1. Lineage (GTDB taxonomy): Bacteria > Acidobacteriota > Terriglobia > Terriglobales > Acidobacteriaceae > Sulfotelmatobacter. The sequence continues at coordinate 52,431 of CAVQHO010000010.1, read as the reverse complement.
GGCAAGTTGGACCGAGCGCCCTTGCCGTGCCATCTCAAGGCATGCAAAAGCCTCGTTCTTCTCACCCAATAAAGCGTGAATCCCCGCGAATTGATACGCCAAGGAGAAAGCAGGCGGTTCCAATTCTCGTATCGAGCTGTCAAGAATCCTTCGAGCTTCAACCAAATCTCCCGCCATTGCACTGAGCACTGCGAATGATGCTTCGCTACCAAGGCCATTGCCCGCCAGCTTGAGACCCTCGACAATCTCTAAAATAGCCTCGTGCCGCATGCCTTTCTGGGCATACGTCGCCGCCAAGAGTTGGTGGGAAGGAACGAAAAGGGGATCTAGTTCATTGGTTGCATGAAACTGCTTAATCGCAAGATCATACTGCCGAGAGAAGAAATGAATTGCGCTCACATGGTAGCTAAACTGGACCGAAAGAGGATCAAGGTCCAACGCGACTCTGGCTTCCCTCATGGCTTCCACGTAGAGCCCCTGGGTCAAATACCAATGGCTATATACCCAATGGCCATTAGCAAGATTGGGTCCTAGTTCGATGGCGCGCAAGACTTCTTCACGCGCGCCTAGCCAATCCCAATCGTAGACGAGCCGAACAAACGCCAGCGTCGCGTGAGCCCCCACATCCCCATCATTGATGTCCAGAGCCTTTGCGGCGGCTCCCTTTGCTCGCGCGAATACCTCCTTTGGCGGTGCACCGCCGAAGAAGCCTATGAGCACGAACAAATATGCCAAGGCGGCCCACGCCTCCGCATAAACCGGGTCCAGATCAATGGCTTGCCTGGCATAATCAACGCCTTTCTGGATCCCATCCGGTGTCCATTTATTCGCCCAATACAACGACTTCAACAGTAGGTGATATGCTTCCCGGCTCACAGTCGGGCGATTGGATAGCTGTTTTGTCTCCTCATCGTTCAGCTCTAATTTTAATTTGTCCGTTACTTGTGCTGCGATCTCAGCCTGAATACAAAAGATGTCCTCAGCGTTGCCCTTGAAGTGCTCACCCCATAATTGGCACTCGTTCGCGGTATCAATCAATTCGACATTTATGCTCAACGCGTCACTGCGTTGGGAGACGCGCCCGGTGAGAACAAGGCGCACGTGGAGCTCGCGACCGGCCTGTGCAAGATCATTTAGCTTTCCCTTGTATCGAGAGACTGTCGTACGTGGCACGACACGCAATCGGTGCAGTTGCGAGAGATTGTTGATGATGCTCACCGTCATACCGTCACTTAGATAATCCATCTCCGGATCGTCACCTGCGTTTTCAAACGGGAGGACGGCTATTGAATCTAGGAACTCTAACTTAGGGAACAGGCTTCTATTGCCTAAATTTCCGTTCTCCGTCCCTGTGACCGACTGGATCAGATCAGCGGATGCAGGCGTGCTCAAAGTCTGTTCTGTCGCGGGAACTTGCCATGCAAATGGAGGAACCACCCTTGGCCCTACTGGAGCAATTGGCACAACGCGGGGCCGTGGATGATTGCGAGTCACATCAGGCACCCACTCCACAGCGGCGATAAAGCGGTAGCCCACCTTAGGTAGGGTTTCTACGAACTTGGGATGTTCGGCGGAGTCCGCCAGCGCCTGGCGGAGCTTTTTCACGGCGGTGTTCACCCCGTGCTCGAAGTCTACGAATGTGTCTTGGGGCCAAAGGGCAGCACGAAGCTGCTCACGGGTGACGACTCTGCCTTCGGCTTCCAGGAGCAGCCGTAGTATCACGAGCGGCTGGTCCTGAATCGGCACACGCACCCCTAATCGGAACAATTCACCACTGCTCAGATCTATGTGGAAGAACTCGAAGCGCGCAGATGACCGACCGGGAGAATCGTATGTTGCCAAAGCGAGACCTCAACTGAGTGATGGAAGTCTATCTCATTCCTCTAATAGCGGTAAGTTCGACGACGTTCTTTTGCGTAACTGTCGCACTTCTTTGAGGTTGCGCAGTTCACCACCAGTTCACCTGCCGTCCATTGTGCGGATCTGCAGACCATGCGATTGTGCAGTCAGACGGGGGATGAATCCTCCAGTCGAGAGCATTAAAGGCTTGAGCTCATCACACAAATTCTCTGGAGGCATCAATGAAGTCTCGCATTTCGCTATTTGTAGTCATTCTCGCGCTGGCTGCATCGTCCACCTTAACAGCCCATGCTAAGGGCTGCACCAACATGACGATTAAGGGTGCGTGGGTCAATTCCCTGCACGGCCAGATTTTCCTTCCTGATGGCACTAGCTTGGCTCTTTCTGGTGTCACCAAGACGACTTATGACGGTTTGGGGAACTCTACGTTACTTGATGCGTCTGGCGTGAACGGGAATGTCCCGGCGGGCTGGCGCACAGGGACTGGTACCTATACCGTGAACCCGGACTGCACCGGGACCGAGACGATCTCGTTTCCCGGCCAAGCGGACATTCATGCACAATTTGTCGTGGCGCAGTCGGGAAACAAGCTACATTACGTCAACATCGACCCGGGAACTTCCCTTTCCGGTGAGGTAGAGCGCGTTAATGCTCTCAACTGCGAGGAGCGGCACTAAATTGGAGTAGGTGAACGTGGGCGCAGCGGAGCGGGTACAACTCGCTTCGCCGCGCCATCTTGCTACCCCCGGTTCATTCGCAAAGTCGCGCAAGCCCGACCGACGTTCGAATTATAGAAGTTCGCTGGGATCACCTCGCCAAACAAGCCCTGTTCCCGGCGTACAGTTGGATCAACTGTTCAACGAAGTGTAGCCAATAAGGGTTGGATGGTCGGCTACTCGGAAGCTACCGTCAATAGGTGAAAAATCTCGATTGCGCTCAAAACCCCCTTGATACGCACGAACTCACACATAGGTTCTGCTAAGTTCTAGCCTCAGGGATTGTGGAGTGCGTCCAGCGCTTTGCGGCACGCCCAAAATGCCGCAGCGCAAAGCAAAACGATGAGGAGGGTAGTCATTGATTTCCTCCTTGGCTACGCGCCTGCTTTCTGCGCTTCAGCCTATCGCGATCAAGTATGCGGTTCCATACGCTTCGCGCTTTAGAGTTTTCACCTGAGTTGTCGAAAATCGCCATAGCACTCATCATTTGGTCAAAATGAGTGAAGTCGCCAGTTATCATCTCACTGCGAATATGAACACCGAGTCAACCGAAATCGAGTTCCTGTCCCGTTTGCGACAGCGGGTTGAGAAAGAGATTGAGACGTATGTCTACGAATGCCCTGATGATGCCATCGGCAAGCCTTGGACAGACGAGACCGTGCAGAAGGGGCTTGCGCAACTCCAAGCCTCGATCGTTGAGCCGTATTGGGCCGAGGTTGAAATCCGCGACACATTCGACCAAGTCGGCATGATCGCGGCTCCGCTGCGCAAATGCGTGGTGGTAGCGGATGATGGCAAAGGGATGTTGTTGCTGTTCGATCCCGTCGAAAAGTCGTTCGTGCTAGCCGAGCGCGGAGGGGCGCGATTAATTACCTTCGGGGTCCGTGGAGATGCGGTCGGATGTTTCCTTGCGCGGTAGTTGGCGCAACATCCCCATAGCACTCATTGACCCACAAAAAAGGCGAATAGACGGCGCAAGCTTGTGAAATCGCCTGGTTACAACATTTACTTCGGTGCCAAGCGTTACGAGGAGGGCCGAAAAAGCTTCTGCTCTTTTATGAAATATGTTCTGAAAGGAAACTTCGAACAGCTGAGTTAATTTCTCCACTATGACTTTCCAGAAGCCAGTGGCCACCGTCGAAGAAATGGATCTCGGCGTTAGGCACGTCGCGCATGTAGATATGCGCAGCTTCTGGCGCCAGATACTGGTCCAATTCTCCCCACAACAGAAGAGTTGGGCAGGCATAGGTACGCAAAAATTCCTGGACCTTTGGATAATTCTCGAGGTTGCTCCCATAATCCATGAGGAGATCGAGCATCGCTTCTGTTCTGATGGGCTCTTTGATTTTATTCCAGCCCAGTTCGATCGGAGCGGGATCAATTCGGCACGCGATCTTCGGCGGAAGTTCCTCGAGGAATTCTTTTCGAATGCCATCCTCATTCAGAAAAGTCTGGCGCAATCCTGAACGCTGTTCTTCTTTTGAATTCGATACTCTTTTCTCGACTCCCCACATCGGAGTGCGCCAGCCGATTCCGTGATATGCCTCGCTATTCTGAATAATGATTGCCTTGGGATGAATTGCTCCGCTTGTGAGCAGCCTGAAACCCACCTGTGCTCCGTAGTCATGAAGGTATACAGCAGAAATGTCTAAATGCATTTTCTCAATAAAATCGCCCACTGTCCGGGCGAGATTATCAAAGGTGAAGCAGTACGGCAGATTTGGGTCAAGCTGAGTAAAGCCGAATGGTGGCAAATCGGGTGCGATCAGGTGCCAGCGGTCTGACAAGCCCGCGAGCATGTATCGGTACTGGAATGATGAGGAAGGCGAGCCGTGAAGAAGAAGAATAGACGCAGCATCGACGGACCCAGCTTCACGATAGAACAGATTCAGCCCATCCACAGACGAGTATTGATGGGTCACGTGCTGCATGCTGCATAGATACCTCGAAACGGGCACTGGTTGGGAACACAATTGTCATGCATCTCTAAACTGCCGAAAAATCACCATTACACTCGTTGACCGGGTTCTGGGTTCACTGCCTTGACTGCTTCCTGCCGGAAGCCTTTCCATATCCCCCCGAAAATTAAGAGAACGGAGCCGATACAGAGAGCGATAGTGGTGATATTCCCAGCTGTGGCTTGCGCCTGATTCTCATATTGCAAGTGCTTAACAAAGGGCCTCGTGGGAAGAAGATGGAACTGACTAGCCTATTGCTGGCGTAACATCGCGATTACACTCATCTACCTTCACGAAAACCTTTTCTGTTGGTAGATAAGTGAAATCGACTGCTAATTGACGTGAAGCGATAGCAAGACTCCGCTGCTGGCAGTTGATCCAATTAGCCCACGCAGGCGTGGTGCTGTCGAAGAGTTGCGTCGATTTCTGCTGGCAGAACAAAGCTTTACGCTACGATGAGATATGCGGCTATTTTGGACCGGGGCTCTGATCCTCATCCTGATGTGTGCCGCGTTGGCAATTGCGCAAAACTCGCCGGTATTGCGTGAAAAGAGGCAGAGTGCTTCTGATCTCGAGTTGAGCGGCGAGCTTCTGGGACTGCCGCCCGAATCGACGCGCTTCATCACTCGCGACGAGCTTCTCGCGATGCCACAAGTGAATCTCACCATAAACGGCGACCCTAATCTGTCGAGGCTCACCAAGATTCGAGGCGTGAAGCTCGAAGATCTTGTCCGGCGCTTAGCCGCCGCCTCCGGCTCGGCCATGGTTGTCGCCATCTGTGCTGACGGCTATCGCGCAAACTATCCCGTTCGGTACCTCGTGGCCCATCATCCCGTATTGGTCCTCCTGGTTAACGGCGAACCGCCCTCCGGCTGGCCAAAAGCCGCTGAAGATCACATTTCCGAAATGGGTCCTTACATGATTACCAACGCAAAGTTCACTCCCAGCTTCAAGGTTCTTGCACATGCCGACGAGGCGCAGATTCCTTGGGGGGTTGTGCGGCTCGAAGTTCGAGAGGAAAAGGCCGTTTTTGGGGTAATCGCACCCAACGGGCCGAATGCCGGCGATCGCCAAGTGCAGGATGGCTTTCGCATCGCCAGTCAAAATTGTTTCCGCTGCCATGATTCGGGAGGCGAAGGGGGGCAGAAAGCAGGCCGCTCCTGGGAAGCGCTAGCGGCATTCGCGGCCGCGTCACCAAAGGATTTCGCCACTTACATTCGTGCGCCGTTGTCGCAAAATCCGCAGACGCAGATGCCTGCCAATCCGCAATACGATGATGCGACACTCGCGGCCATAACCGCCTACTTCCGGGCATTTTCTAAGCCTGCAAAACCATGACCCTGCGCACAATCAAGCTGCTGCTGGTCTTTGGTGTAGCCGTCTATTACTCCCTGGTAGTCTTCAACAACATTACGGATTACGGTTCCAATTACGAATTTGTGCGCCACGTAATGATGATGGACTCGACGTTTCCGGGAAATCACGGGATGTGGCGCGCAATTAACACGCCGCTATTGCACACCGCGTTCTATGTTTCCGTTATCACATGGGAAATAGTAACGACGCTTTTGTGTTGGTGGGGCGGGTTCCGAATGGCCCAGGCGCTGCGTGGAACGCCCGCAGCGTTTCAATATGCCAAACGAGCTTCCATCGTCGCGCTGGCACTCAGTCTGCTGATGTGGCTGGTCGCATTTCTGGCGGTCGGAGGCGAATGGTTCTTGATGTGGCAATCTAGGACTTCGAACGGTCAAGATGCTGCTTTTCGGATGTTCACGGTCATTGGGATTGTGTTGCTGCTCGTCGCTCAACCGGACATTCAAGACCAACCCTAGCTACGCGTTTCCACGTCTGAAATCCTGCGATACATAGAAGTAATCCAGGACGCCAGCAGTCGTCTCAACTGGCGTTGAATCGCCATCACACTCATAATCCAAACGTACCGATCCGAACAGATTGGAAAGCACTCGGATTTGAGTGTAATCGCCTGTTACGACAATTGACTTCTTTCGCGGACGATTGGCACATTTACACCATGTGCCGTCATCAACTTTTCCTGCTCCTACTCGTTATCGTTTCAAATGGTGTGGCGCAGAATGCACCGACGCTCAGGTTAAATCGTGCCGATCTAACTGTTCTGGGCGTGACGATCGGCGTGACTAGTCGCGCTCAAGTCGAGGCTGCGCTTGGCACTGCGGCGGAGTTCAAGATCGGTTTAGGACAAGCAGCCGATGATGCCGTCTGTTACAGGTCGAGCCTAAAGAACGACGACACAGTTGTAGTTTTTAGTTTTGGCGCACTCGGCGGTTGGACTGATGTTACGCAGATTTCTGTTTCCCAAGGTGAACCCGCTTCTATTCGAAGCGCACATTGTGCCGCAAGCAGAAAAATTTCGCGTAATTTGAAGTTCCTCAAGGGTCTGTCACTTGGAATGTCGTCTGCTGATGTGAGGCAGGCGCTAGGTCCTCCCTCTCGCGCCAAGAAAAGCAAACTGTCCTATTACGTCTCGCATCATTGCGCATCCGGCAAGGAGAACGGACGGAAGGAGGACGCCAATTCCTGCGTAGTCGTGGATTCCGTCGAAGTGATGTTCACTCCTCTGGACAAGCTCACCCACGTAACGTTTTATCACTTCATTGACGAATAGTTGAGCTACGAACGCTACCAGCCTCGATGGGTAGTTGGTGAAAAATCGCCATTACTCATTACTCAAACGCAGCGATCCGAACCGATCAAAAGCACTCGGAATTTGAGTGATAACGCCTGGTTACATCAACCCTCCGGTATATTGTGCATGTGTCGGAACTGCCGCCCAGAATCGAATTGTTGATTTCCATTCAACGCGCACTACTTGGTGCCGTTACGGACAAACTCGTGGCGGTGACCTGCGGTTTCGTTGGAACTGAGATTCGTATTAACGCTTATTTCGATTCCGAACCGTCTGAACAAGAAGTTGAGGTGGTTCGGTGTGCAGGTACGGAAGTCATCGCAGACTTTCCGGCACCGTACACAATTCGCGAATCATGCTCAGTTGTACCTCCCGACGATCGCCTAAGAAACTCGATTTCATCGCTTTCTTACGTGCTGGACACCAAGCGCTGAGGTTTGGATAACCTCCTCGTCGCAGGCCAATGAGCGAAATCGCCTGTTAACAGAAATTGACCGCAGGCATTACTGGCAAGGCCCGTCCTGACGCGCTATGCTTTTTGAGGAATGTCCACTATCGACTGGCTGATCTTGGCTCCCGCCATCCCGGCTATACCCGTTTTCGTTACGTGGTACCTCCCGTGGGAAAGGTGGATACCGTGGAGCAGTTGCCCAAGGCTGTCGTCGGTCCATATGCCCTCTATCTCTTCTTCGTGGCATTCCATTTTGATGAAAACCATCGATACTGGTGGTTGTATTACGGATGGCTGGCGATTGCAGGCGTGGTCGTGTCGGTTATGGCCGTCGTTGAGAAGGTTGAGGGAAGGACGGAGAAGGAGGCCAGAGAGAAAGAAAAAAGCATGTCGGAGAAGGCCCAACTCTGGCCTGTTGCCGAGGGCCTTGTTCTTCACACCAGCCAAGGCCCAGATGCAGATGGATCACCGAAGGTGACCCTTCGCTATATGTACAAAGTGGGTGACCAAGAGTTTTTTGGTTGCATGTCGGCTACGTTCCCCAGCAGAGACGATGCAGAGCGGTTTGAGTCCAGAAGCAAAGAACGAAAGCTCAAGGTTCACTATCAGCAGGATAAGCCGGAGATTTGCGTGCTAGACCGTGATGCATTGCGGTAACTGACGTAATATCGCCATTACACTCAAAATGCCACGAAACAGGCCGGAGACACTACACACCGTGCAGGACGACCCAAGGCACCATGATCCACAGTAAAATGCCCGCCACACGGACCATCTGCGGATACCACGGTTTTGAGGTTACAGGCCAAACAGTTTCAACTCGATCAACCCCGGCGCGTGCGCTGGGGATCGCCCTCAGCTTCTCTCTCGTGGCTTGAAGCCACGCCACATACCTATCGGGCCACACGACCCACCAAGTCCCAATAGCGGCCATTACTATCGACAGAAGATACGTGCTCCAATGAGCCGAACCCATAGATGAGATAGAGTACGCTACCAACGCGGATTTGGCATCAGCTGGCGAAGAATCGCCATTACACTCAAAATGGGCATGGAGGGATTTCGAGGCCGCCGACACGCCTTTCACGCTAAGAGGTTTTGCAAGAGACGCCGAGTTTCCCGAATACCGCAGTTCTTCTCGATCAGATTGCCATTCTTCCAAATTCCAATCACTGGCGTCATCGCGGGTCTTAGTCCAGAGAAGATATTCTCAAAATCGCCCATGGACTTGAAGCTTAGAACGTCGAAGACATCAATCCGCATTTCGGGGAAGGTATCGCGGGAACGAATCACGATGTCGTCGAGAAGCTGCAAGTCCGTCAATGAGTAGAACGCAACTCCAAGAAGCACTCCGTCTCGCTGCGGCGCAGTCGGAAGCCCATCAATCGGTACCAAGGTGGCTCCCGTAAGGATTTCGGGTGCCTTTAGACCAGATGTAAGCAGCGTTGTCCAGCCTGCCCCGGCTTTCCTCAAAGAGTTGCTCGAAGGTCGTCATGATTGGTTTTGATGAACATCGGCTGCTGATTGATGAAAAATCCCCATTACACTCATTGGTCACGCGGCGGGGGGTTTTTGAGTGTAATCGCCTGTTAGCGACAGTTGACGAGTGATAGAGAATGGATGCCATGCTGTGGACCTCACAAAGACGAACTCGGCATCATCAATAACGCCCTGAATGAGGTCTACCATCTGCGGCTATGAAGAAAATCAAATGCTGCGTGCATTGTCTGGTGGAATTGACGAAACCGCCGAAGTCGGGAATGCTAACGGATACATCGGCAACCTTAGACCACGTGTTTCCGAAGCATTGGTTCCCTGAGAGCACGCCGCAGAACCTAAATCGCTGGACTGTACCAGCGTGCCACGCATGCAACGATGAACTGAGCGGTATTGAGAAGGTGCTGCTCAACAGAATGGCACTGTGCCTCGACGTGACCAAACCAGAATTGATGGCGTTGTATCAAAAAGTGCGAAAGGGACTGGCTCTTAACCTGAGTGAGGAAGAACGCAAGCAGATTGACCCGGAAGAGTTAAGGGTGCGAGAAGCCGACAAAAAGAAAGTATTTGGCGACGTTAAGCCTTGGGATGAGCTTAGCCCCGAGGAAAAGAAATCGCTGTTCCCTGGACTCGGACCTTGGCAAACCTCTTCGCCACAGCTTTCATTGCCAATCAAGCAGGAAGACATTGTTTGGGAAGCTGAGAAAATGGTACGAGGGTGTGAGTGGAAGATCGCTAAGCGACTGGTTGAGCCTCCATACTCGGTTCAGGTGCATTTCGTTCACGAACAAGATGTGCCGGATAGTATCTGGCAGTTTGTGGAGAAGTCCGCGAAAACATACAGTATTGGCTCTTACTTCTATGTCCAGCGAGCGGTAGCTTATGACGATCCCTTAGTTGTGTTCTATCGGATTGAGTTTTGGGAAAATGTCAGGGCGTACGCCTTTGTTATCGACATCGAACATTGAGGATTTTGAAGCGAACAAGCTCGGTTGGCGAAACATCGCTATTACACTCATTGATCACGCGGCGGGGGTTTTTGAGTGTAATCGCCGGCTTATGTCAGTTGAGAAATGCTTGTATGAAATACTAGCGACGTGGCCGCGCATCGAAGTGCCCAGCAGATAGCGCTTGACGTAGTGCTGTTCCTCGTTCATTCCGTAATCGCCGCGATCGGGGTTCCTGTGGTGGCATCCTTCGACAGCCGTCCCAGACTCACCATCTTTCTGTAAACTTCCAGTTGGACAACACCGATCAGGAGGCAGAGTGAGAGCAGTAGTGTTATTCGCCGTGATAGCTTTCCTCATCCCGCGCCCAGAAGCTCAAGACCAGTCACCTCCCGCGGCCGTTCGTGCTCAAGGCAGAGCAACGTTGGATCTCCCCACGTCTCATCGTGGATATAAACCCAAAATTTCATTGCAAGCTGCTTTGAGAATCGCAGAGGATTTTGTCGCGGACGAGCACATTGACGTGTCAGGTGGTTGGCTCTATGAAGCACGGTTCACTCTCTACGGCGACAAAAGCAAGCCAGACACACAAAAAGACCCTTGCTGGTTTTTTCAATGGGAACCAGAAAGCGGCCTCGTTGGTGCGCAAGTCGAAATTGTTGTGTTTATGGACGGCAAGGCCATGAGACTACCGACCATGTAGCTCCGTCCAGTCAGTTCGTTTCCCCCAACTGTTGAAAAATCGCCATTACGCTCACCTACCTTCACGAAAAGCTTTCCTGTTGTGAATGTAATCGCCTGCTTACGTCAATTACGAAGGCCGTGCAAATTTCTTCACCTTGACAACTCGCTAAGTTAGTTACATATTGCAACCTTCTGTGAGAATCCAGTCGAGGCCGCGCATTGCCGCGCTCGGTGGCACAGAATCATCTCTCCCCCCAGGGCCAAGAACGCATTCCATTTTTATTACGGAGGACTTCATGTCCACGCATCCCACCATGGCTGCCAGGAAGACATCGTCGAATAAGCCTAATCGCAAAGTAGGTCTCTGTTGGTTCGCTGCAACCTGTGCGATGGGGGTCATTTTACTGGGATTCATGGCAGTCCCGCGCGCGCAGGGTCAGACGTTCTCTGTGCTCTATACGTTCACGAGCCCGGCGGACGGCTATTCGCCTGGCAGCTTGACCGTGGATGCGGCGGGCAACCTGTATGGCATCGCGCAGGGCGGCATTAACGGCGAGGGCATTGTGTACAAGCTCGACCCCGCTGGAAACAAAACCGTGCTCTATGAATTTAAGCAAGTGCCGGACGCGGTTTGGCCTACCAACGTGGTAAGGGACTCGGCGGGCGACCTCTATGGAGCAACCTCCAGGGGCGGATCCACTTGCTTCTTCAACTCGGGCTGCGGAACGGTGTTCAAACTCGACGCGGACGGGAACGAGACCATCCTGCACCGCTTCGGGCGCGGAACAGATGGGAGATTTCCCAACGGCGTGACTCGCGATGCGGCTGGCAATCTCTACGGGACGACCGAGCAGGGCGGCATTCCTGCTTTGTGCCATGACATCGGCGCAAATGGCTGCGGCACGATATTCAAGGTCGATGCGAGCGGCAGGGAGACCATTCTGTACAGGTTCAGGGGCGCCAACGACGGGGAGATTCCTGTCGGCGGGGTGATTCTGGACTCGGCGGGCAATCTCTACGGCACCGCATCGATCGGTGGTGCAAATACGTACGGAACCGTATTCAAGCTGGATGCAAACGGCAAGTTTTCTGTGCTCCATAGCTTCACGGTAAATGAAGGCTGCTTTGTAGAAGCGAGTTTGTTGCGGGATGCGGCGGGTAACCTTTACGGCACGACCGACGGCTGCGGAAAGTTCGGGGAAGGAACTGTATTCAAGTTGGCTCCGTCCGGAAAGATGACAGTGCTGCATACCTTCACCGGCGGAACCGACGGAGGTTTTCCGGGCGGACCTGTGGTTCAGGACAAGGCTGGGAACCTCTATGGCTCGGCGACCTTTGGTGGCAATCTCACTGCCCCACTTTGCACCCTTCCCGAGACCACCGGACCGGGATGCGGGGTGGTGTTCAAAATCGATACGAGCGGGCAATACACGGTGCTGCACGCTTTTAAAGGCACAGATGGGCAATGGGTAGGCGGCGTGATTCTAGACGCGGCGGACAATCTCTACGGCACCGCTGTGGACGGTGATATCCCAACCGGCGGCGAATACGGGACGGTCTTCAAGATCGAGCCTTGAGCATCCAGTCGGTCGCGAAGAACATTTGACTTCCATATACGATACAGGGCAGTCGTATTGGGATCGAGCGAACAGTAACATGAGGTTCGGTCCGTAATTCCCCTGCCAAGAAGATCGAGACAGGGCGTTCAGACAAAAGCCCATTGATGGATTTCGTTCTGTTAGTGGGCTTTCCTTGTTGTTACGTATTGGATTGCGCGCCGACACCAGTTGAAACCTGTCATTTGGTGAAACATCTCCATTACACTCACCTATCTTCACGAAAGCTTTTCCTGTTGGTGAGTGTAATCGCCTGATTTCGTCAGTTGACCTTAACTTTCAGGATCGCTGAAAATGCAGTAAACCACGTCTATCCGAGTAGCAATTTGAACCAGAGGAGAAACACGATGAGAACGATAGTGATCGTCATGATGTCGCTCGTCGCTGCTGCGGCTAATGCCGGCGAGCACGCCAACCCGGCCGAAGAAGAGCAGGCTATCAGAACAGTACTCGCGAGGTTTTACGATGGATGGAACGCACACGATCCAAACGCTATGGTGTCCATCTATGCTGAAGACGTCGATCACATCAATGTGTTTGGTGAATGGCACAAAGGCAAAGCGTCGATTCGCGAAGATCTTGCTGCCATTCACTCCGCCTCCGCCCGCAATAGTCAGAGAAAGCACTCCATCGAGAAGATCCGATTTCTGACCGACGAAGTTGCGGTTGTTCAGGTGTCTACCGTGCAGTTGTCCTCCATAAGTACGGCAGGACCGACGCTAGGGACCTACGTAATGCAGAAACAGAATGGTAAGTGGTTGGCGGTCAGTTTCACCAACGTTGAACCTCACACCCCGCCGTACAAGCGGTAAGTGCGTCGAATCGGCGGTATTGGTAGCTCGATTTAGCAAGCGAGCCGTGATTAGCGATGAACGCCCTTGCCTCACAACCTCAGAATCGAATCGTTCAGTTGGCAAGTCGTCAGCCAGTTGAAATTTGGAAAGACTGGTTCCTCATTTGACGACAAATCGCCATTACGCTCATTGAACTTTACCACCCAGTGGCATCAACTTATTGTGGAAGCGCTGCCAGACCGAGCCATTTCAAAGCCTCTTCCCGGTCGTAGAACACATGGAATTGTCTGGTTTTGCATCGTGTTGTCAATGTCGGGCGAAGTCTGGAATTCCGGGGCATGTCCGCGTTAGGCGAGAGACTGTGAGGGCTACGATTACCCAAATGATGAATCCGTAGCTGAGATAATCAACGTAACCAAGTCGTATGAGCGCACCCGCCAGACTCACGACAGTGAAGGCAAAGAGTGCGAACCAAGGCGTCCAGTCAGACACCTTCCAGCGCCGATCCAAGCGCGAGCCAACCCAGTACCAGAGCGTCGCTACCAACAACAACGACGGCACAGTCGTTGCGCCCTCAGGTAGGGTCGGCCATAGCAGGTTGATGGGCCAGCCCAACAACGACCAACCGAGAAATGCTGGCAGATTCATGACTGCTGCAAATCTGAATGGCCACGGCCAGACGTGGAATCGGGCAGTCGAGCCCCACAGAGTCTGACCTGCGCCAAAACCGGGACGGTTGAGTATTTCCGCCCGCTCCCAGAGTCCGATACTTCCGAACAGTGCGGCCAATCCAAACTCCACGACTGGCAAGATCGTCTGAAATCGGATTCTTCGAGTCATCCAGTGGTTCTCTCCTGGACCATTAGACACCGAACAAGCGGGACCGCACGGATGACTGGCGAAAAATCGCCATTACGCTCATCATCCGGCGTCCTTTTTTGAGTCTTAACGGCCTGTTTGTGTCACCTCGCGCAAATGCAGCTAAGGCTCACGGCATCTGTCCTGCCTCGTACCAGCTACCTCCATACTCTCGGTCCACTGTTTCTTGCGATTGAATGCCGAAATGTACAACTGGGATAGTATTGGTTGGGTACCCGGCTTTCGCCAGCGCAGCATTAAACAGCTTGTTAATCTCAGGGTCTTCACAGAGAGAATCTCGCTCCCTGTCGGTGCGGACCCTGATGCCGAAGCTCAGGTGTCCCGGATTGATTGCTGTTGCACCTTGACTGCTGAACACCTCCGCGTTAGGAACGCGCTGACGAGCGATCTTCCCAATTTCCCTTCTTGCACGACGGATGGCAGGCCACAGCATCCAGTCGTACGTATCGAGGATGAACATTTTGACGAAACCGAAAGACAAAAGCAGCACAAACGCTATGAGGAACCAAGCGAGCAGGCCGAGCATCCCGTAATGATATCGCGCACTTCTGGTAACTGTTGAAATATCGCCATTAGCACTTATCAGCGGGTCAGTGACTGAATCGTCTGGTAACAACAGTTACAAATCGGCAGTGCAGAATACTGCGCGGGAGTAGAAATATCTAGAGGGGGTTGAAGATCGCCTTCAGGAGAAAAGACCAACCGTACCGAGCGATGCAGTACACGGTCAGAACTACCGTGAGGACCCAGCAAATCAACTGTGCCCACGGCGGGAGTTTATCGAAGATCTTATCTATGGCTTTTGAAATCGGCCCCATGGGCGCCATTTTTTCAGAAAAGAAACCGCCTCGCTAGTTCCTTGTTGCAGGTTCTGCGCTTTTCACCGACTACGGTTGTTCTGAGTGATAAGGCCTGTTAACGACAGTAATCTAGGCGCTGACGGTTGGCTCTGCGAAAATCAATCAGATGGACTGGGAATTACTATTGCTGATCGGCGCTCTGTTGCTTGGCGCTGCGGGACTGGTATGCGGAGTGCTTGCCGGCTATTATTACCTCCGATTCGAGCGAGATGGTGAGGCTCCACGTGTACCAGTTGCATTCTCGCTTCTTCTCATTCAATTCGGTCTCTTATTCGCACTGCCCGGCGTCCGGTTCGATGCACTTCTGCCTACGATCTTCATGTTCCTAATCGCAACGGCACTGGTCACAGCGATTTGCCTTGGAATACAAGCCCACAGCAGGGCGGGGACGCGCATAGCTGTAGCTGGCTTCTTGACAACGAGTGCATATCTCTTGGTGATGGGAGCCAGCTACTATGTGTCGCTCAGGTTTCGCTCTTCGGGATGGTAAGCGCTTCGCCTGTTGTTTGCGCTTTGGGTGAAACGAAGCCATACTCAACACCCTCAGTTGGCGAAAAATCGCCATTTCACTCAAAACCCACTTTGTCGCTCAAAGCGTGTAATGGCCTGCTTACATCAACCATGCGTTATCTTTGATTTATGACGAGGAAGGATGACGAAGGCGTCTGCGAACACTGTGGCAGCCGGTTCGAGTACTGGCTGTGCCATTGTGGAATGGCGGAATGCAAATACGCCTATTGCGATTCTTGCGGCAGAACAGCAATCCTCTCTGAATGGGATAAGAGAATGCCCCGGCTGGCCAATCGTCCTGGACAACAAGAAATCTGTGCAGCCATGGAGTCATATCTTCAACCCTGCGAGTGTGGCGGTCGTTTCAAGAAAGGAGCAACTCCCCGCTGCCCACATTGCAACCACGCGCTATCGGCTGAGACTGCAACCTCGTACATCGAAGCCAACGCTCCCGGCGCTAAGAAGGGCTGGAAATGGCAGAGAAATTGGAGCGACGTGTACTGCATAGTCATCGAGCACAAACGAGTGGCCGACAACTTCGAGCAGCCTGATTCGTAGTTGGTGAGAAATCGCCATTACACTCGTTGACCTCCCGGCAGGTGCTCTCGGGGTCAATGAGTGTAATCGCCTGTTTACAGCCATTGTCCAATCCAGTGATAGATTGTTCCGATGCAAGGAAGGACGATCCCCAATCCCGGTGATGTACCCGCAGCACTGTTCGTGGCTGTCGCGTTCCTTAGCTTCGGCTTGTTTGCGATTCTGCGTCCTGAAAAACTTCGATCCGCGATGGACAATTTTGCGAACGCACGGAAACAGGGATCGTGGCATCCTTACCGAATGCCGATACCTGTTCTTCGATTCGTTGTGGGAGGCGCAGGAATTGGCGGTGCTGCCCTCTTCCTTTACATTGCCTACGTCGGTCTCAGCCGATAGTTGTCGAAACATCGCCATTACACTCATCTACCTTCACGAAAAGCGCTTTCCCGTTGGTAGATGAGTGAAATCGCCTGTTAGAGGAAATCATCATGGTAAGTCCCCCGGTTTCACGGTAAAGTCTCGATGAAGATCCCATTTAGCAAATGAATGCGCGCTCAGAAGAACTGAATCGGAAGAACCTTCCGACGAAGCGGTGGAGCGTAGTCCTGCTTACGGCCAATGTTGTTGGGGCAGTCATTTATCTGTTTGCAGCTTCGCACGGTTGGGTAATCCCACAAGAGCAGGCAGCGGGATTACGTCCTGTGACGGGTGAGCCATACGTGTGGGCGCTTTACGTTCTCCCCGTCTGTGTTGTGTTCTTCGTGTTGAATGTGACTTGGGGCGCTTTCATCCTTGCCCGAAAAGAATGGCGAACTGGCGTCCTCTGGTTATCGACGATTCCGATTTGGCTTGTTGCCGTAGCAATTGATTTCGCACATCACTGACCATGATTGGCGAAACATCCCCATTTCACTCATTGAGGCTAGCGCCGCTTCGTTAAGCATCGTTGATGGCGTAGTGAATCAATCTGGCACATCTTTCTTCTACAGTCGGGGCTTTCTCGAGGCTGGCGATCCAATCATTCAAGAAATCGCGTGCGACGAGGACCTCCAAGAAATACTTCATCTTGAGTCGCTCGAGAACACTGGGGGACATTTCCGATTCTCGTGCCACAATTGCTTCGGACTCTGTAGTCCATGGTTCTGATGCGTATATCGTGCTCTCGGTATCGGCGGTGTCGCAGGAAGGCAATTCACCGATTATCTGGATGAGCTTCATTCTCATCCATTTAACATCGTTTGTTCGGTGCGCTGTTGCAAAATCGCCATTACACTCATCATCAGCGAAATCGGCTGGTAAAATCAGCACTGCATGCGCGATGTAGACAGGATTGTTCAGTTGGTTAGGGAAATCTGTCCCGCTGTGGAGGTAAAGCAGCTTTGTGTGCGCCATCCCGGAGCAGATGACGATGGTCTTTGGTATTTCGCCCAACCTGCAAGCGAGTTTCAAGTCCAAATAGAGTCACCGGAAGGGATGTGTCCTTTTCTTGTCGAGACGGACGAGAATGACGACCGCCTGACTGGTCGCTCAGTCGAAGAAACCGTCGAAATCCTCACTCGGCTGCTCCACATCACGGAGTAGCATCATCTTGGTTGGCGAAAAATCGCCATTACACTCAGAATCCCGTAGGGGTTTTGAGCGCTCAGGTCTGGTAACGTTAGTTGACTGCCTTTTGACCTCCGATCATGTGATTCTCCCCGCGAGCTTGCGAAAGGTGTTGTGAATGAACCTGGCGAAGTTATCCTGCACCAAACTCACACCGAACCTGGTGGTTTCGAATGTCGACGCAAGCCTTCGCTTCTACGAGGATGTCCTCGGTTTTGATCGCAGCATGACCTTCCCCGAACAGTCCCCGTTCATATTCGCGTCGGTCACGAGTGGCCCCGTCAAGGTCTTCCTTAGTGACCGCTCGACCGTAATCAAAGAAGATCCTCGTCTGTCCGGCCTATCATTGGGCGGTGGCAACATCATGTTGATAGAAGTCGACGGAGTGGACACTGTGCACGCGCGAATCGCATCGCTCGTTAAGGTGGTCATGTCGCTCCGAACCCAGTCGTTCGGGCTGCGCGAGTTCGCGATCCAAGACCCTGACGGGTACGTAATCACTTTCGCAGAGCGAGTGGCGAAACCGCCAAGAGAGGTCTAAGGATTGAAAACGCAGGAGAGGCTCTGGAATCAAACGGCTCTCCTCAACTGTTGAAAAATCGCGATTCGCTCAAATGCCGAAAAGAGGAGCACCGGGCTCGAGCCTGAGCAGCGCGAAAATCCGGGCTAATGGTTTGCATGAAGGAAGCGGAACCCCTTCCTTCCCCCGAAAGCAGAGGCCCCGCTCCAAGCTGTACCACTTCCCCCTATAGGAGAGGTCAGCTTCAAGAGCCGTCAACCTTTCAAAACGACTTCTTGGGAAAAAGATACGTCCGGGTGAGTGCGTTTATAAATTCCACGATGGTGGTGTGCGATGGCCCGAAGATGCTGCAGGATTTCCATCAGGACCAGATATTCCGATCCTGCGAAGTCGAATTACATACATTACCCCTACCACTTGGACAGTAGGACAGCCGAGAACGGCTGTCCCCCACATTTCAACTTGGCTCCGGCTGTTTAGCGGGTTAGGGCTGCCTGGATTGTTGGGACCGGCTGCTCGTCTCCACGGAAGTATTTGGGATTGTCTTTCTGTCCCTGCTTGTTGATGGACTTCATTTCTGGCATGGCTGCGTAGGGCTTTGAGTAGTCGTTGGCGGCATTCCAGAACAGGAAGCCGACTCCCCCTTTGGACTTCGAGGTTTCCACCTGGATCTTTATGTATTCCGGGGAATAGGTTTTGGTGCGCCAGTGGAAGGCTTGCAGCCAGGGGCGGATGACGACGCCGCTGCCCTTAGTGATGAGCTCGAAGCGGTCCATCGATTCTCCGATGAAGTGCGCGGGCTCGTCGCCGGGGTGCGCGATGCCGTCCATACCGAAGAAGTGCGAGGGGTAGATCATGGGGCTCAGGACGTCGCAGTAGTGAGCCATCTGGACGATGTCTTGTCCGGTGTGCGAGAGGTCAACCGAGCGTTGCCAGGCCATCACGCCGAAGACGTCGAGGCTGAGCAGAACGCCTGTGGGGTGGAGTTCGCCGTAGGCTTTTTTGAGGAAGCCGGCGATGACGTCGGAGCGCTGGGGGCCGTGCGGGGTCTTCGGGACTTTGCAGGCGGCGCTGCGCACGGCTTTCTCACGGCTTGCGCCGTGGGCTGCGTTCTTACGCCCCTTCGGGGCTGCTTCCGGTGCCGCGTCCGCGGTCGTGCTCGACCCTGCTTCTGTAGTCGAGGCGCCTTGCTTCGCTGCGGCGGAGCGGACGAATGCGTCCGCCCCTACATGGGGCTCGGTGGAGCATGCTTCTGTCGGGGCTTCCGCTACTTCTGGCTGGTCTTTTTGGAAGACGAACATTGCGTCTTTCTGGTCGCCTTCGGCGGGGAAGCGGACGTAGTCGAACTGGATTTCGTCGACGCCGAGCTGAGCTACGTGCTTGGCGAGGGCGATGTCATAGTCCTGAACCTTGGGGTTCGAAGGGTCGGTCCAGACGAGCTTGCCGTTTTCGCGCCACGCGGTGTGGTTCTTACGCGACTGGATGGCCAGCTCGGGATGGGTCACGACCAGGCGCTCGTCGCGAAACATGGCGATGCGGGCGATGGCGTGCATGTGCTGCTCGTGCAGGAAGTGGACGAGCTTGGGCACGTCATGGATGTAAACCTTGTGCTCGCCGAGCAACGGATGCTCGAAGGGAATGTTGACGCTGCCGTCGGAGTCCTTGATATCGAAGACGACGGCGTTGCCGCCAACTTCGCGCCAATGCTTGATGATGCGGAGTCCGTGATCGCTGGCGGCCATGACGCCGGTCAGGTAGATGGCGCGCACTTCAAAATCCTTGGGAACGGGGATCGTCCTGGCAGTGACCGGGGCGGAGAGGATGCCGGGAATCAGGATGTTCTCGTTTGCTTTGAGGATGTTGCTGGAATCAGACTTGTGGTTTGCAGTCCGGATGGCATCAGCCAGTTCGGAGGACGTCAGGTACGAAGTCTTGCCAAGGTAATGGCGGGCGATAGTGGGGATGGCTTCGCCACGCTTCGCGGTGTAAAGCTCGGTGCCCGGAGGCAACGTGGGGCGAGGATCGGGAATCGAAAGTTTGGCGGATCCGACATCGCTGACGGACTTCAGTTGCGCGGCCGACTGCGAGGACACGACAGCGGGCTTGGCGGTTTGCGCTTGCGCGGTGAAATGGGATGATGAGTGGGGAGCGAGCTCCCAGGCTGCTGCTCCGAAAAGAAGACAGGAAACTCCCGCAACGATGCGAAAAGACGAGTGACGCAAGCGATCCTCCCCCTACCTGAGGCGATCGTAGCTTTCAGATTGAGGGGTCGCTAGTTACGTGGGGACGCGCACAAGTGGGCGTTCGGGCGGACTTTGGACTTCGGAATCCGGGCTTCTGAATTCGGGCTTGAGACTGTCAACTTCGGGCTCTCGATGTTCACAGATTTTCCGCAAGGGGTTTGGTGGTATATGTTCCTTCCGTGATGGTGCAAAGGTTTTCGCTTATGCTGCGGCAGGGTGCGACCGGAGGGGAGAGGAATTCGGGGCTCCTTGCGCTAACTGGTAGGAGACAAGGTACTTCGCTGTAGTGGTGCAGCCTCGTGGAACGTGGCCAGAGGGTTGCTTATTCATAGAGCGTCGGACGCGCTGGAAGGATGGGGAACTTCCAGACGGTAGGTTGAAACGCGGTGATAGACCTATCAAATCCGGCAACAGGTAGAAGAGAGCCGAAGATAACGGCCGAAAGGGAAAATGTCCGGTAGACTGGGCAACGATCTTATGAGAACGAACCTGGCAACAGTGCTCGATCCGAACCGTCGCAGCAACGATGCAGGAGAGTTTGAGACCGCTCTGCGGCGCCGCATTGTGGGGCAGGACCAGGCTGTCGAAAAAGTCGTGCAAATCTATCAGATGTTTCTGGCGGGGTTGAATGCGCCGGGGCGTCCGGTGGGAAATCTGCTGTTTCTTGGGCCGACCGGATCGGGTAAGACGCGGGTTGTGGAAGCGATGGCTGAGGCGCTGTTTGGGGACGCGCGGGCCTGCATCAAGATCGATTGCGCGGAGTTCCAGCATTCGCATGAGATTGCGAAGCTGATCGGTTCGCCTCCGGGATATCTGGGACATCGGGAGACGCATCCGCTGCTGACGCAGGAAGCGTTGAACCAGTGGTTCACGGAAAAGTTGAAGCTGTCGATCCTGCTGTTTGACGAGATTGAGAAGGCGTCGGATTCGTTGTGGCAACTGCTGCTGGGGATCCTCGACAAGGCGACGTTGACGCTGGGCGATAACCGGCGCGTGGACCTGTCGCAGTGCATCATCATTATGACTTCGAACCTGGGCGCGTCGGAGATGACTAGCCTGGTGGATGGCGGATTCGGATTTGCGCCGAAGGCGGTCGAGGTCGACGAATCGTTCGACGACAAGATTCAGCGGACAGCGGTCGAGGCGGCGCGGCGGAAGTTTACGCCGGAGTTCATGAACCGCATCGACAAGACCGTGGTGTTCAAGACGCTGCGCGAGGAGCATCTGTCGCAGATTCTGGATATCGAATTGGGCATGGTGCAGCAGCGGGTGCTGATGGCTGCCGGCACGAACCAGTTCGTGTTCAACTGCACGCAGCCGGTGAAAGATTATCTGCTGAAGGAAGGCACCGATCCGCGGTATGGAGCGCGGCACTTGAAACGCGCGATCGAGCGGAACCTGGTATTTCCTCTGGCAAATCTCGTGGCTACGGGGCAGGTGAAGCTGGGAGATTTCGTCCGCGTCGACATGGCTTCGGAGAATAAGATGATCTTCGTCAAGGAAGCCGAGAACGCGATGGCGCCCGTGCTGCTGGAGCGCTATGGAGCGGCGGCCGTGAATCAGCCGTCGACGCGCGCAGCGCGGACTGCTGCGAATAACCGTCGCGACTTCGGGGCAAGCCCGTCGGTGGCGGAGAGCAAATAAGTTTCGTTTCAAACGCATCGCGGACCACGCATCCCGCGAAGCGCATCTCGATGGCGCCGGAACCCTTCCCGGCGCCTCTTTTTTCTCGAACCGGCACCCGGTTCAGTTCCCTAAAATCCTTTAACCACTAAGGACACTCAGTATCACGAAGGAGAGCGTGCGCTTCTTCGCTTATTGATTACTTCTTCCGGGACATTAGGGAATGCGTTATCTGGTTTGGGGGGGCGGCTGAGGTTTGGAGGACTTCGGGGTCGGCGTCTTTGTCGGTGTTGCGGCGCAGGACGGGACCTTTATTGTCTTCTTCCCCGCCGGAGTGATGGCGAAGGATTGGAGTCTGGTAGGAGAGGAGGCGCGATTTCACTTCCTGGAATTCGTCGGTGTCGAGAACGTAATCTTTGCGATTGGGAAGGAAGTGCGTGATCTCGGAGTGCAGGCGCTGAATTCTTTCCTCGGTCAGCGGATAGTTTGCCAGGCCTCGGGCGATCTTGCTGTGGAAGGGCAGGCTGCTGGCCAGGTGATATCCCGGAATTTTCGCAAGATTGGTATCCCGTTGCGTTTCGAGGGCGTGCAGTTTCTCCAACGCACCCATCATGGCTTGCGGGTCGTATCCGGAGGCGTAGGCGTACTCAATGCCGAGGAGATCGGCTTCGTACTCGGCATCCCGGCTGAACTTTTTCAGGGAGAGGGGTCCGGCGAATCCACCGAGGTCGGCAGCGCCTGCGCCTACTGGACCAGTCATGAAGGCTACTGAATTCACGATGTGAATCATCTGCCTGCGGCTCATGGCGCGGGTGGCATGACGAGCGGCGACGTGGGCGATCTCGTGCGCCATGATAGTAGCCAGCTCGGCTTCGCCTTCGGATGCAAGGATGAGCGCGCTATCGACGTAGAGAAATCCGCCGGGTAGTCCGTAAGCGCGGGGAATGTCGCCGGAGTCGATGATTTTGATGGTGAACGGGAAGTCAGCGTCGGAGTTGCCGACGATGCGCTGGGCGATCCGGTTGACGTAGTCGTTGACGAGTTCGTCGCGGACGATCTTAGTGTTGCGGTCGAAGGCGGCGGCCAGGCTGCGTCCGAGTTCCTGCTCTCGTTTCTGCGAATAGAGGTTGAAGCCGTGTCCGATGCCGCGCTGGCCTATGCGAGTGATGTCGTACCTATCGGATTTTTTCTGATCGATTTCGTAGGCGTTGTCAGAGGACGTTTCTTCTGAAGACTGAATCGAAGGTGCGTCGTGCTTGCTTTGCGCACTCAGGGCTGGCGGATGCGAAGACGTGAAAATCACGGCGACGAGACATGCTGACAGAAGTGAGATCGAAGGAAACGGGGGTCGGGGCGGGAGCAGAGCCGGAGAAGCGAATCGCATGGCCACCTACCAAGGCGGGAATTCTACATCGGAATGGAGGGAAAGAAAGCAAAAAAAGGAGGGATTTTACGATATTTCTGAAAGGGGTATTGGGCTGAAAAGGCCCGTCCGAAGCGGGATTCAGGCCGGAGCAGCGATATCAGTACGCAACTAATTTCATCCTTGACACAATGCGGAGGGACGGCGGCCACTTCCATATCGTTTGTTCCGATCCTCCGACCGAACGACGTTTACCACAAAGGGCCCGAAGTTCCACGAAGGAAGCCTTCTTGTTTCTTGTTGCTGAGGTTGGGCGGCATCGAACGCAGACCGCGATTTGTGCTTTTGATTGGTTGTAATGGCGCTTGGCATCGCCCTCGCTGGACGGACGAATGCGGCCGTTGCTGCTCTCAGTCACTCTGATTTGTACACGGTTTTTCCGGCGACCATGGTCCAGATTACTTTTGTGTCGCGCATTTCTTCGGGAGAGACCGTGAGGACGTCGCGGTCCAGAAGAACCAGGTCCGCCCGTTTCCCTGGGGCGATCGTGCCGATGGAATCTATATTCATCGCCTTCGCCGAGTTGCGCGTGTAGGCATAGAACATCGCTTCGCGCGGCATGGCTTGTGAAGCGTCGAGGACGCCTTCTTTTCCCTTGCGTGTTTCCGCCTGATAGATCGCACGAAAAACATTTGCCGTGGAGACCGGCCAATCGCTGGCGCCGGAGATGATGCCACGGTTGTCGAGGATGGAGCGCGCGGGATATTGCCATTTATAAATATCGGGATCGACATACGGCTTGAGGATCTCGATGGTGTCGTTGCCGGCGTCCGCCCAGAAGAGTTGGAGGGCGCTGATCACGCCGAGTTCACGAAAGCGCGGAAAATCCTCGGGGCGAACGAATTGCACATGTGTGATTGTGTGCGGGAGTTTCGAGGACGGATTGGCAGCGCGAGCCGCGGCGATACCGTCGAGCGCGGCCTTCACCGCGCCGTCACCGATGGCATGAACGTGAATGATGAGCCCTTGTTTGTCGGCTGAGACGCAGAGTTCAGAAAATTTCTGGGGATCGAATAGAAGATCGCCATAACGCCCGGAGTTCTTGTAGGGCTTAGTCATATGCGCGGTCTGAGAAGGGAACTCGGCGACGCCGTCGGCAAAAATCTTGATGCCTGTGACGTGAAGGTTGGGAACGTTGTTGTAGGCGTTGCGGGTTTTCTGCACGGCGGCGAGTTCGGATGCGGGATCTTTCGCCAGGACCTGCGGCAAGGCTACGACTTGCGAACCGAGTTCGCCATGGTCGGCGAGCATCTTGTAGGCACTAAGAACGTCGTCGCCCGCGAGAGGATCGAGCCATGCTGTGATTCCGAGGCTGTAGTTGTAGTGGAGAGCGGCGCGTCCGGCCTCGAGTAACTTTTCCGGATTGGGCTTGGGAAGGAGCGGCTCGATTTTCGCAGTTCCAGCATCGACAAGAAATCCGGTGGGCTGCATGTTCTGGTCGACGCCGTAGTAGCTGCGATCGCCGGGGCTGAGTTTCTTCAAGAAATCGGGAGTGATGCCGGCGCGCTGCAACATGGCGTGGTTGGCCCATGCTGTGTGACCGTCCATGCCGCGGAGGACGACAGGCTGTTTCTCATACGCGCCCTTGCTGAAATCGTTGTTGAGAATGTCGGGGTGAGACCAGAAGGCGAGGGGAAGTCCGAGAATTTCGAGGACATCGCCGCGCATGCCGCGGCCGGACTTTTTGGCATCGTCGGCAAATGCGGGAAGCTGGTCGAGCGAGTCGACTTTGTCGGTGGCATCGGCGGCGATGAGGTTGAGTCCGCCGTCGATGGCGTGACTGTGAGAGTCGATGAAGCCGGGGAAGAGGCTCTTGCCATCGAGATCGACGTGTTCGGCACTGGCTGAGACAGAAGTCAGCACTTCGGGGAAAGTTCCGACGGCGACGATTTTGTCCCCGCGCAGGGAGACGGCGTCTGCGTAGGGATTCTGCGGATCTGCTGTAAAGATTTTCGCGTGGAAGAGGATGCGCTCGGTGGCTGAGTCAGATGCCGGAGCAGCGGATCGCGCGTGGGTGCGGATGCTGAACCACAGCGCGGATGAAAGGACAAAGAGTGCGACTCGAAGAACAACTTGTGAAGGGCCCAGCGCACGTCCCATGAAGTCCACCTTGGCTGATATTGTTTGTGCAGCTCACGGCGAGAACAAAACAATATACACATTTTCCGGAATGGTGGGCTCGGCTTCGTGGACGGACCCTTCGACTAGCGTCAGGGCTACGTGCGTCTGTCGCTACACGGGTCTTGCTGGCTTTTCGCTTAGACCCATTCACCACAAAGGACACGAGGATCACTAAGGAAAAGGTTTTCCGGCATCTTCCTTGTTTTCGATTGGAAGATTGCAATCGTGGACGGTTTGGCTTCGGCTTCGCTGGGCTGCTGAGGACGGTCGCCCCACACCACAAAAAAGCAATGATCCGGGCGAAACATTTTTATTGGCCCTGGGTTTACGCGGGAGTAAGTCATGAAGCTTTACCGGGCGCGAGGCGGCGAGGGGGAGAACCCGTCGAGCGTCCGGTGAAGTGATCGCGGGCCCGCTCGTGGCTGCAGTCGCCATCATTAAATCGTCGGTCGTCAATCATTAATCGTCAATCATCAGTCCTGGTCTGTTTCGACGGCCCTCTCTAAGATTCCGAACATGCGATGGAGTTTCTTCTGTGCCGACAACAAACAGGATCCTTCTCTCTCTCCCTCTCTCGTTGGTGATTTGCGCACTCAGCCTGCTGAGCGGTTGTGGCGGCGGCAGCTCAAAAAATGCGAACTCCGGCCCTGGGCAGTTCACGCATGTTTACGTGGTATCCCCGCCGTCAAGCAGCGATTCCAATTATTCGCATTTCATGAACACGGTTATCAACCAGCCGGCGATTGAAGGCGTGACTGTGAAGACCGGGTGGATCGACGCCGAAATCGGGACTCCAGGGGCGGGCACTTGCAGTCCGGTGGGAACGGATACGTGCCAACTCGATTCGTTTGGATGGACGCACACCTACGACTGGTCGAACATAGACAGCGAGAACGCGGGATGGTTCGCGGCGCAATCGGGATCAAAGAAGATGAACGTAATCCTGGACGGTATTGGGAGCGCGTCGGCGAATTGCCTGATCGATAACAGTTGCATCAACGGAGTGACTCCGCATTACGTCATCACGCCGAGTTGGGCCGCGCATACTGCATCGGGAAATGAAGATCTCATCAATGCGAACAAGGATGGCTGCTCGAATTATCTTGGCCTGATCGCGACGTCGATGACGCGCGATGCGAACGGTCTGGTCACAGTCACCGAGGCGAACCACGGGTATGCGAATGGCGACACGATCTGGATTGGGGGAACGACTCCATCCAGTTTCAACATTGCGCAGGAGAGCGTCACGAGCGTTCAAGTCTCTTCCTCTGCGCTGACGATTACGGCGAGCAACAGCTTTCCGGTGGGAGCGCAGGTTACGTTTCAGGGGCTAGCAGCGGCAACGTTTCTGAATGGACAAACGGTGACGATCTACGGGAGCGACGGCCACCTCGTTCACCGCGACGTTCTCGCATGCGGATTACGGTCCGACGAGCGAGACGGCGGGGACGGCGAATCCGTTGGGCGTGACAGTGAAGAACGTGACCGCCAATACGTTTCAATATCAGACTTCAGTTGCGGTGGCCGGAAGTGCGAGCACGCCGGGAACGGCTGTGAGCCGGCAACAGTCTTGGCCTGTTCCGTACGAAGCGCCGTACAAGACGGGATGGGAGGCGTTCGTGGCGGCGGCGATCATGCACTACAACGCGTCCCCGAACCTGTCGCAGATTTCCTATATGCGTGTGGGGCGCGCAGTGGGAGGCGAAGCGTTTCCGCTGTGCAATTCGAATCTTGCGCAACTGCCTGCGCCGAACACGTACACGATGTCGGGATGGCTGCAGTATTACACCGATATTGATGATTTCGTGCAGGCGCAAAATCCGAAGATGCAGATTCTCGATCCTCTGAACGAAAGCGGGAGCGGCGGAAGTGTGGATGTGTCATATGGAGCAGATGAGGCGAAGATCGCAACCAGTTACAAGAATTCCGCAGGACAGACGAACGGGATCGGGAGCCAGGGATTGCAGGCGGGCGATATCACGAGTTTCGAGAGCGGAGGCGATTGCGCGTCTGATTGGTGCAGCGCGTTCAACAATTACGACACAGAGGGGATACCGCTCGAGTTGCAGCAAGTGGGATTGTCGGCGCCGGTGGCGATTGCAGGGACCGATAGCGGACGGGTGATCTGCGGCCGTTGCTGCCGTTCGCGGTGGATCGGCACATGACGATTCTTGAGTTGTATGCCTTGGATGCGCTGCTGGCTTACGATCCGAACTATTGTGTGCTTCCGGCGACGGGCGGGCTTTGCGGGGCGGGGAGTGTGCAGATCCCGATTATCGCGCTGCCGCCGCAGGATCAGTTGCCCTATTTCCAGGCTGTGGGACAGCCGGGGCAGGGTGGCGCTACCGGAGATGGATCTTATGCTGCTGTCATTAATAAGACTGAAGGGCAGCATTAATGGTGGTCCCTAAGAAGCTTTAACCACTAAGGGCAGTTCACTGACGTACTTTCTCGTTTTGCTTTGAGAGCGACTGCGTGGGTTCCATTTGAGTGACCCGACTTTGCGCTCGCTTGGCGGACGGCTGTCGTCACTACATGGGGGATTCGCTTTCCGGCAGGAAGCTTTAACCACTAAGGGCACGAAGGTTCACTAAGGAAAAATACTTTCTCGTTTGCTTTGTGAGCGGCTGCGTGGGTTCATTTGAGTGACTCGGCTTTTACGTTCGCTTGGCGGACGGCTGCCGTCACTACATGGGTTGATTCGCTTTCTCCCACAAGAAATCTTCTTGTGCTGGCGGTATCATGTCGGGATGGAACGAAACTCACCCTGCTTACTAGGCGTCGTGTGTCTGCTGGCTGCTAGCCTGATGGCTGGTCCGTTGCTCGAAGCGCGGGTTGAGCCTACTCGCGGGTTCAACATTTTTTCCCAGGACGAAGAGGTTCAGCTCGGAAAGCAGAATGCTGCGGAAGTGATGAAGCAGATGCCCGTGCTGGCAGATTCCGATCCGGTGGTGCAGTATGTGCAGCGGCTGGGATCGAAGCTGGCGGCGAAGGCTCCCGGATATCAGTGGCCTTACAACTTTCACGTGGTGAATGTGAAAGAGATCAATGCATTCGCGCTGCCAGGCGGGCCCATTTTCGTGAACCTGGGAACGATTCAGGCCGCGGACAACGAGGCGCAACTCGCGGGCGTGATGTCGCACGAGATTTCGCATGTGGTGCAGCGGCATGGGACACGAGCGGCGTCGAAGCAGATGGGAGCGCAACTTCCACTGGCGATCCTGGGCGGCATCATGGGAGAGAGTTCGCTGGCGAAGGCCGCGGAACTGGGCATCACGTTCGGAGTGGGATCTTATTTTCTGAAGAACTCACGGCGATCGGAGTCGGAAGCGGATCTGTTGGGGACCGATGTGATGTATGACGCAGGCTTTGAGCCGCGACAGATGGCAGTGTTCTTCGAAAAGCTGGAAAAAGAGATGGGATCGAGCGCGAACTCGATGATGAACCAGTTCATGAGCGATCATCCGAATCCGGGAAATCGCGCACAGGCGGTTTCCGCGGAGGTGAAGACGCTGATGGCGAGGTCGTATTCGGCAGATAGCAGCGACTTCAAGAATGTGAAGACGCGCGTAGCGGGGATGAAGCCGATGACGTCGGCGGAGGTTGCGGCTGCGCAGAAGCAGGGAGGCGGTCCGAACGCGCCGGCATCGGCAGGAACGGATGTTACGCCTAGCGGGAACCTGAAGGCATTCGATCATAACGAGTACCAGATTTCTTATCCGGAAAACTGGAAAGTGTTTGGAGATCAGAGTTCGAATGTGACGATCGCGCCGCAGAGTGGTGTATCGCAGAATGCCGTTTCGTACGGAGTGATGATTGCGAACTATCAGCCGGAAGAAAAGGGCCTGAGCCTGGATGCGGCGACCAAGGAATTGCTGGCGTCGCTGAAGCAATCTAATTCAGATTTGAAGCAGATCGGGAATAGTGAAACGATTCGCGCGAACGGAGTGGCGGGGAAGTCGGTGGATTTGATCGGAACTTCTCCTATAAAGGATGCACAGGGCAATGCGTTGAAGGAGCGGGACTGGCTGGTGACGATGCCACGGACGGATGGGACAGTGCTGTATCTGGTTTTTGTGTCGACGGATAACAGTTTCGGGCAGATGCGTCCGGCATTTGAGGGGATGCTGAGGACCTTGCGGTTGAAATGACGGGTCAAGGGTGGGTCGTAACTCACGACCGGCGAGGGCGGGGAGGTTTGGATCGGCTGCGTCGGTTCTAGATTTATGATGATGTGGCCGAGTTTTGGCGAGGTTATCTGTATGTTGGATGGTTATGGCGGATAAAGATCAAAAACTTCCGATGGATGGGGATGCCTCTTCGATCAAGTCGAGCGGCAAGCGGGTGCCGGACGTTATCGCGGAGAACAAGCATTGGCTGGTAAACACATGGCTGCAGAGAACGAAGGCGAATGCGGAATTGGCCCAGGTGAAACTATCGGATGACGAAAGAAAAGATCACGTCCCGGACTTGTTGGACGAGGCTATCGCGCGTGCGTGCGAGTATCAGGTGAAGCTTGAGGAGCGTCAGAGAGCGGCGGAGCGTCATGGCACGCTTCGCTATCACCAGCGCTATTCCGTTGCGATGCTCATTCTAGAGGCGCAGCTGCTGCAGGATGTGGTCGCCGAGTGCATCCGGGATCACGTAAACGTGATTGACCTCAAAAACCTGATGCCGGACATCGCCCGGATCTCGGGCACAATCACAGCCGAGTTGAAAGAGGCTGCCACCGCCTATATGAATCAGTATGAGTGGCAGGCTCAGAGGCCGGATCAACGGACGCGCTGATTTGTTCGGCGGCCGGGAGATTCATCCAGACCACAGGTCCTTTGCCTTCACGGCTTCTCCGCTTTGCCGGGGATGACAAGCAAATCTGACGAAACAATCTCACCAACAATGTTCAGCGAAGGGGCGGGGGTTCGGGCTCGGCGGAGCCGTCGGTACGGGCGTCGGAGGCGGCGAAGTTGATTTTGGTTCTGGTGTTGTGATCGATCGCTTGTCCGCGGCCCATGGACAAGGAAAAGTCTCCGCGAACATCGAGGTCGTGCCCCAGGTTCAATAGCTGTTGGCGGGCTTCGGCCGGCACCCGATCTTCGATGAGAACCTTGCAGCCAAGATCGAAGTTGGTGCTGACGGTGAAGCGAGCGGTTTCCATCGCAGCCTGCAGGTTCATGCCGTAATCCACAAAGTTTGAAACGAACTGGGCGTGGGCGAGCGGCTGGTTCGCGCCTCCCATAATGCCGAAACCGATGTGATCGTCGCCGCGCTCCATAAACGCGGGGATGATGGTGTGAAAGGGGCGCTTGCGCGGGGCGAGAGCGTCGGGTTTTGAGGGATCGAGCATGAAGAGTGCTCCGCGATTTTGCAGGACGAATCCCATGCCGCGCACCGTGATACCGGAACCGAAACTGGAGTAGTTGCTCTGAATGAGCGAAACGATGTTGCCTTCACGATCGACCGCGGTGAGATAAGTTGTGTCACTCGATGGAGGGTTGCCGGCTTCGGGATGGCAGTTGGCTTTGTTGGGGCTGATGAGTTTGGCGCGTTGCTGCGCGTAGTCTTTCGAGATAATGCCTGCGGTTGGAATCTTGGCGAAGCGCGGATCCGCGTTGTAGCGAGCGAGGTCCGAGTAAGCCAGTTTCATTGCTTCGATTCGTTTGTGAATCTCGTCGGTGCTGAGCGGCCCGGATTTCGCAGGAGTGAACTGCTCCATGATGTTGAGCATTTCGAGGGCGGCCATCCCCTGGCCGTTCGGAGGTAGTTCGTAAACTCTCCAGCCGCGGTAGGTGGTCGAGATAGGCTCAACCCATTCGGCTGAAAATTCCTTCAGGTCGTCGGCCTGCATGGGCCCGTGGAGCTCGTGTTCGGTGGCCAGGATGGCTTTCGCGATTTCACCGGAATAAAACGCTTGAGGTCCTCCACCAGCAAGAATGGTGAGAGCTTTAGCAACATCGGGATTTCTGAACAGCTCGCCCATCTTCGGGGATTGATCATTGACGAGGAAGACGCGGCTCGACTCGGGATCACGCTTCAGTTTTTCGCGCTCTCCAGCCCACTCCGCCCCCATCAATTCGGGAATCGCGAATCCATGCTCGGCGAAGAATATCGCGGGAGAGAAGATATCTTTCCATGGCAGATGTCCGAAGCGCTCGTGCAGTTTGTTCCAGCCCTCGACTGCGCCAGGAACCGTGACCGTATTGATTCCGAGCGAAGGCATGGTGGTCATGTCTTGGGCTTTCAGGTATTCGATGGTGAGAGCTTTGGGTGCCCATCCACTGGCATTGAGGCCGTAGAGCTTTCCGGATTTGGCGTCCCAGTAGAGAGCAAAGAGGTCGCCGCCCATGCCGTTCATATTGGGTTCCATCACGCCGAGGGTCGCGTTGGCGGCAATTGCTGCGTCGACGGCGGAGCCACCGCGAGAAAGAATTTGCGCCCCGGCTTGGGATGCCTGCACCTGGCTTGTGGCGACGATGCCGTACGGAGAGATCACCATGCTGCGCGCGTTGGAACGGTCCTGAGCGAAGGCGGCGGTGGCAACGATCAGTACAAAGTGAGCTAGAACTCTAAGCACGTAATTTCTCCTTGTAACTTGCGGTTCGTCTTTGGCGAAAGTCGAGCAGTAACGGTGGACGGGCATTCTCGCGGCAAGAGGCCCGAATGTCAATGGTAGCAACGCGGCGCTGGATAGAGTGATTGCGTTCATTGACTAGGAAGTTTCGAACTCCTAAGATTCGTTCGAATGCTTGGGCAAATCATTTCGCACTACAAGATCGTGGACAAGCTTGGCGGCGGGGGGATGGGCGTTGTTTACCGGGCCGAGGATACGCAGTTAGGGCGATTCGTAGCAATCAAGTTCCTGCCCGAGGATGTGGGTGCGAGTCCGGTTGCGCTCGAGCGGTTCCGCCGCGAAGCCAGGACAGCATCGTCGCTCAACCATCCCAATATCTGCACGATTCACGAAATCGGCGAGCACCAGGGGCGACCTTTCCTGGTCATGGAATATCTGGAAGGGAAGACGCTGCGAGAGATCATCTTTGGAAGGCCCCTGGAAGTTGGGCGGCTGCTGGATTTCAGCCTGGAGATCAGCGATGCGCTGGACGCGGCGCACGCGAAGGGAATCATTCACCGCGATATCAAACCGGCGAATTTATTCATTACGGATCGGGGTCACGCCAAGATTCTTGATTTCGGGTTGGCGAAGATGTATCCGCTGATTCCGGAGGGAGGCGCGAGCGTTGCGACATTGACGGAGGAACATCTCACCAGTGCGGGCAGCACTCTGGGAACGGTGGCATATATGTCTCCGGAGCAGGCGCTGGGAAAGGAGTTGGACGCGCGCACCGACCTGTTCTCGTTCGGGACGGTGCTTTATGAAATGACGACAGGAGTGCTGCCGTTTCGCGGCGATACGGCAGCGGCTGTGTTCGATTCGATCCTTAATAAAATACCGACGCCAGCGCTGCGATTGAATCCGGAGACTCCTCCCGAGCTAGAACACATCCTTAGTAAAGCGCTGGAAAAAGATCGGGACGTGCGTTATCAGAGCGCGGGGGAGATGAAGGCCGACCTCAAGCGGCTGAAACGCGACACGACCTCGGACCGCGTGAGCGTGGCAACCGGCGTTCCTGCAAACGCTATGAAATGGAAGCGCCGATGGCTGGTGCCGGCGGCCGCGACAGGGTTGATGGTGGTGGCGGCTCTAGTGTGGGCCCTGTTTCCGGCGAGCGTGCCGAAGGTTACGGGAATTACACAGATCACCCACGACGGATATCCCATGGGGATTATGCGAACCGACGGCAGCCGGGTATACACGACGCAATTTCGTCCGGATGGAATTGCGCTCGTGCAGGTGTCGGCAAATGGCGGGGAGACCTCGACGATTCCGACACCGATGGGACCCACGATCATTCACGACATCTCCTCCGACCGTTCGGAACTGCTGGTTGGATCGAACTCGACCACGGGGGCCCGGGAAAGTTCGTTGTGGGCGCTGCCGTTGCCGACGGGATCTCCGCGGCGCCTGGGAGAAATTCAGGCCAGGAACGCTTCATGGTCGCGCGACGGAAAGAAACTGGCATTCCTGAAGGGCGCGAGCCTCTTTATCGCGGATGCAGATGGAACGAACCCGACGCAGGTTGCGACGCTGGCGGGCGTGCCAACGGTGGTGCGTTTTTCGCCAGACGGAAAGCGCCTGCGAATTTCGGTACTAGACCAGGCTCTTACCAGCTCGATTTGGGAAGTTCAAAACGACGGTACGGGTCTGCATCAATTGCTGGCGGACTGGCGCTCGCGGCACAACGAATGCTGCGGCGTGTGGAGTGAAGATGGGCGTTATTATTTTTTTGAGAACGGCACGGAGCGAGGGAACAACATCTTCGCGTTGTCGGAGTCGGGAAATATCTTTCGCAAGGTCCCGCGGGCGCCGGTGCAGCTAACGACCGGGCCAATACTTTATTTCACGCCGATTCCTGATCCAAAAGGTCACAGGATTTTTGTTGAGGGAGCTCAGCCGCGGGGAGAGTTGACGCGGTACGATTCGGCTTCGAAACAGTTTGTGCCATTCTTCGGAGGAATTTCGGCAACGGACGTCACGTTTTCGCGCGATGGGAAATGGGTGGCTTACGTCAGCGCGCCCGATTACACGTTATGGCGCAGCCGTGCGGACGGAAGCGAGAGATTGCAGTTGACGTATCCGCCAAGCGTGGCGGCTCTTCCGAGATGGTCTCCAGACGGAACCCATGTCGCGTACAGCAGGTCAGAAATTGGCAAGCCATGGAAGATATTTGTGGTTCCCGCGCAGGGCGGAACGGCGGAAGAGTTGCTAAAGGAGAACGTAGGAGAGGTAGACGCTACGTGGTCGCACGACGGTTCGCAGATTGCGTTTGGCCGGGTTGGTTCGCTTTATGGAGGGACCGTCGATATTCGCCTCGTTGACATGAAAACTCGCCAAGTCACGAGCCTTCCGGGATCGGAAGGATTGTTCTCGCCGCGATGGTCGCCGGACGGGCGCTATTTGGCGGCGATCGTGGCGGAAGGATCGAAGCGGGTGATGCTCTACGACTTTCGAACGCAGAAGTGGTCGGAATGGTTCACGGAAACAGGAAACATCAATTATCCGGACTGGACGGCGGATAGCCGATATTTCGTGTGGGATAACGCTGCGAATAACGATCCGAAGTGCAGGCGTATCAAAGTGGGCGAGACGCGCATTGAAGATCTTTTTGGCTTGAAAGAATTGCGGCGATTTTTCGGGCTGTTCGGATTTTGGAGCGGACAGGGTCCGGATGATTCTCGAATCTTCTTACGCGATGTAAGCACGCAGGACATTTATGCGCTGGATGTGGAACTTCCATAGCGCGGAGTTCGAAGAAGAAAAAAATCCATCAGGGGCCTCGGACTGTTACGTTGTAGGGACCGAGGGGTGGGTTTAGAGTCGCGGTGATGTCTGGCCACGCAACGCTAGCCAGTCTTGCGATCGGCGTTCTGCTGTCGGCGGCAGTTTCCTCGCGAGCGCCCCACAATCAATCAAATCCAGAAGAGAACAACGTTCCGGGCAGTGAGGCTTGCGCTCCGTGCCATCGCGAAATCTTTGATCGCTACTCGAAGACGGTGATGGCAACCGCCAGTGGCCTAGCTGGTAATGGATTGGTGGCTGGTCAGTTTGAACACAAAACTCCACGCGTGAAGTATCGCGTTTTCCAGCGCGACTCAAAAGTCTGGATGAGCTACGAGCGCGATGGAGACAGCAGCCTTCACGGGGAGCGCCAACTGCTGTACTTCATCGGATCGGGAGTGAAGGGCGTAGCTATCTGTTTGCCGATGACGGCTATCTGTTCCAGCATTTGAATGGGGCGGGGGATTGCCGTCCGTAGGCGACGATGCTGGCGGCATCCTCTTAATAATGTGTGGATATCGAACGCGACTGATCCGAGTCGCGAAGGGCTCCGGGCTGGATCGGGTGACCTTCGTAATCGCGGAGGGGCGTTACCGCATTGCTGGGGGTAGGGGCGACTCCTAGAATCTGAGCAGGGTTTACTGCGCCCCGAGTTCTGCATGCCCGAGATTACAAAACGACTGGACCGAGCCGAACTTGCTAAGCGCGTTGAGCGCGCCGAGAAACTTCTGCAAAAGGGTAAGACGCCGGAGGCTCTCGAAGAGTACCTGCTGGTCCTGCGGGATGATCCCGAAAACGACGTTGTGCGACAGCTTGCGGCTGACTTGTGCCTATCGCTGAGCCGCAATGCCGATGCCGTGCGACTGCTGGGTGAATTGTTTGAGAAGCAAGTCGGGGCCGGGGATGCCACGCGAGCCAGCCTTACCTATAAGAAGCTGGCGCGGCACGGAAATCCGACGTGGCAGCAGAAGTTCCGCTTCGGACAGCTGCTCGAAGGTTCCAACAAAAAGCTGGCTGTGGGGACGTACGAGGCCGCGCTGCAGGATCTGGCCAAGATTGGCAAGAAGCAGGAGTCAGCGGAGATCCTGGACAGAATCGTTGCGATTGAACCCACGCAGGCGAACCTGCTGCGGGTGGCGGAATTGGCTTCAGAACTGGGAAATCGGAAGGCATCCGCAGGAGCGTTCCAACGGATCGCGGTTCTTGCAGAGACTGAAGGCGGCGAAGTCGCGCAGTGGTATGAGCGTGCCTACCAGGAAGACTCAACGGATCAGAGCATCGCGCTGGCGTATGGAAAGAGCCTGCTGGCTCAAGGGCAGGTGGGAGCGGCAATATTCATTCTTGAACCTCAACTGAACTCGGGCCAGGTGACGCCGGCATTGCGCGAGACTTACGCGGATGCTCTGGTGGCGGCCGGGCGCTTTGGTGAAGCGGAGCCGATGGTCTGGCAACTGTTTGAGCAGAATCCGGCGCGCGTGCAACAAGTGATTGGCCTGATCGGGAATTTCCTGGATTCGCAGCAGGATGGTGCTGCCGTCGAGTTGGCGCGCAAGCTGGAACAATTCCAGCGACGTCGCGGGGAACGGCGACAGTTCATCGCCATCATGGAGGACATCACTGGGGCGCATCGCGCGTCATCTGAGATTCTCGAATTCCTCAGCGAACTTTATAACTCTTCCAACCGAGAGAATGATTACTGCCAGACGCTGCTGAAACTTTTCGATCTGTATTGCAGCACGAGCGATTTTGCGAAGGCCGCCGAGTGCCTGGACCGGGCAGCGGAGGTCGATCCGTATGAGCCGGGACATTTGAAGCGGCTTGAGATGCTTCGCGGGAAGGTGGACGATTCGCGGTTCAAGGTGATTGCGTCGCGATTCAGTTCGGCCGCGAAGGCTCCTGAGGAGCGGCCAGAGCGCCTATACTTGGAGCAATTCTCTCGATCTGTCGCAAGGTCAGGGATACAACACGGACTGCTCGGGATCCGCCGCGATGTCCTCTGGCATCAACCCCTTCAATGAACTCTATGATAAAGGCCCGTCCTGCACGGACCTGCGCCACAATTGGCGCTTCAACCTGCTGTACCACTTCCCTACTGTCTACGGAGACGGGTTCCTGTCGAAGGCGGCGAATGGCTGGTGGGTGGGAACGATCTACTCGCAGCAGACCGGGTATCCATTCTCGGCAGCGGAAGCAACGGACCGACCGGTCGCTTTCCGGCCTGTTCTTCAGCAAGGTCCCGCTCGATCAGTGTGGAAGCGTAAACACGGCAGCGAGTATCGCTGCGAAAATGCGTGCACCTACGCAGACCGTCGGCATATACCACCAGTTGCCTATGATGCCAGCACGGTAATCATCACAATCCGGCGCAGTGGTTTAACCCGGCAATGTTGCGAGCCTGCAACCAATCGGACAGTTGGGTAACTCCGAGCGTGGCTTGCTGCGCAGACCAGGTTCTGGCCGAGTGGAATTTCTCGCTGGTGAAGGACACCAAAGTGCTGCTTCGGCGAGGCAGGCAGCGTTCAATTCCGCGCGGAATTTTTCAACCTAATCAACCACACGAACTTTTGCGCAACCTGCGGCGGCGTGTTTGCCGGGCAAGCCGTTCGTGACCCCGGTCCCTTTTCGGAGTCGTTTACCGCAAACGCCGGACAGATAACATCAACATCAACCGAATCGCGGCAGATTCAGTTCGCGCTGAAGTTGGTGTTTTAGGATTGCAGCGAAGCCGATTTAAGCCAGAAGGGCCTTCAGGCATTTTGCCGGAAGGCCCTTTTTATTTCTGATTACAGCCCCGCTATGGACTCACTCACAGAATCCCGTCACGTGCTATGCAAAGTCCGGCGAGGCCTTAGCGAAACAAAAAAGAGAATGAAATCTAAGTCGAGACGTGCTGCAGGATAGCTATCTCGTAAATCATTAAAACAAACAAAACGGCCCAAGCTAACCCGAGACACATTTTGCACTTTCCCGGCACGTACTTTCGCCTCTGTTTTCGCCATATTTTTTGCGCGAAATTTCCGGATTGCAGCCGAATTGTCGCGGGGCGAAATGGCTATTGTTTGCCGACGACCAGAATCGAGAACGATCCCGGAACCATGGGACCGCGGGCGATTCGTCCGTTGCCGAGCGGCGCACTACCTGCTGGAGGAGCCTGAAATTCCGCGGCTATCAGCAGCACGTGATTTGTTTTTGTGTCGAGCGCGGAAGTTTTGGCGCTGGGCATGGTGGTGAGATTCTGCTCGACGGAAAAGCTTGAGTAGGGCTGTTTTCTTTGACGATGGTGAGGGAACGATCGGAATTCGAGCTGAATGCTTCCATAGTTTTTGGGATTGAACACGGCGCCATCGGATGCAGGCAGCCAATCGGAAGCGTCGTGATGACGCTAGCCGTTCTTCAGTGTTCACAACGACCATGTTCTGCGATTGCGGCAGGTGGAAAAACAGAATGTGATTCTTGATATCCATGGCCAGCCCGGCGCAGGTCCGCCCTTTCCTTCCAGATCGAACTGGCTGGTCACCTTAAAAGTCTTCGCATCGACCACGGCGATCTTGCCCTTATCTTCCACGTCGATGTAGACGTGACCCTTGCCATCAGTGGTGGCCTGCTGGGGAGCGCCGCCCATCGATGGTGCCACAATCGAGCCGTCTTTCGAGTCGATCACGGTGGCGTTGGCGCGTCGTGGCTCAGATCGTAAACGCGCTGGTTGGCGGCGTCGAAGAAGATGCCATCCGGATTCCCCTCCACGTCGATGGTCTTGATCACCTTCAGAGTTTCCGAGTCGAACATGACGATGGGCTTGCTGGTGAGGAAGCCATGGTGTGTTTTGAAATCGACATTGCGCCGTGCCCGGCTGCGTTGGCCACTTCGCCGACCGGTTCAAACGTATCGAGATTGAAAACTGTGATGCGCCCGGCAGCGTCGGTGCGGCGCGGGATGTACAGGCGCCGGCCGATGACGTCCGCGTAGACGTAGTCAAAGCCGCCGTCGCCGCCAACCTTGGCCGTCTTGATGATGCTGTATGGGCCGGAACTGGGAGATTGCTGCGCCCAGCCGATAAGGGTGGCCGCGGCAATGGCGGCGGCAAGTAGCAAAAGCGAGCGATGGCGTAGCATGAGAATCTCCTTGAGAACGCGGGTTAAGACGATTAGTCCCTCGCATGTATACGATTAGCAGTAGTTCGATGTCAATGACGCTACCGATTGATATACACAATGGTTTCGGGACGAAAGCAGCAACACGAACCGCAGTCTGCTATTTCGTCGCCGAAGCGGTGTCGTGGACATCGGGACGATTATCGGGGATGAAGCCGTCGCGATTGGGCATGCGGACTTTCGGCAAGTGTCCTTATTCATGACGCAGTCGCGCGGAATGATGCCGTTCTTGAACAGCAGAAAAGCGGTGACGGAGTAGGTTTCGTCAGCCGAAAGAGTGCCGGCTCCGCATAGGGCATGGAACGATGGATGTAATCCC
The DNA here is from genome assembly GCA_963712365.1 of uncultured Acidobacteriota bacterium. Taxonomy (GTDB): domain Bacteria; phylum Acidobacteriota; class Terriglobia; order Terriglobales; family Acidobacteriaceae; genus Sulfotelmatobacter. The sequence goes on along the minus strand of CAVQHO010000010.1, from coordinate 13,058 downwards.
AAACACTGGTGGCGTATGGCCAATAGCTGCCGATGGTTTTTACGGGCTTCGGCGTGGCCAGAGTGCCGATGCCGCCGACGAGTTGAACTCCGGTGGGCGGCTTCCCTTCTCCGTTTTCTCCATGGCAACCGGCGCACTTCGCTTTGTAGAGCGCTTCTCCCTGATCGGGAGTGCCGCTGCCCTCCGGCAAGCCAGCGCCCTTGGGAAGTACGGTGATGTCTTCCTGCTTGATCTGATCGGCGGACGCTGGCTTGCCGACATTCATAGGAGCCAATTGATTTTTCTGCGTGGACTGCGCGAAGAGAACACCCGCCGCTACGACAGCGAGCGAAAGAACAGCGGCGACAACGCCAGCGCGATTAAGCATGCGAGATATCTCCGCTGGCTTGCAAGCTCCACCACTTGATGCCGTTGTGATGGTGATAGGCGGCGAGTCCGCGGACGGCGACGAGTTCTTCCCGCGTGGGCTGAACGTAGCCGGATTCGTCGATGCAGCGCGAGGCGATCGTTGCGGGATTGCCGTCCCACGTCCAAGGCATGCGGAAACGCACGAGGAATGTTTCAACACCGGCTGCTGCAACGCAGCTTTCTTCCAGGTTTTGCCGCCATCGGTGGTCACTTCGACGGCCTTGACCAGAGCGCGGCCGGACCAGGCTATTCCGGAAATTTCGTAAAAGCCGGGGCCGGGAAGATGATGTCCGCCGGAAGGGCGCGTGACGATCGATTTGGCTTCCATCATGACGCCGAACTGACGGGCTTTGCCGCTGGGCAGCAGGTCGGTGTAGAAAGCAGCTTCGTCGCGTGTCATGGCGGGCTGGTCGATGAGTTCGAGGCGATGCAGCCACTTCACGTTGATGTTCCCTTCCCATCCCGGGAAGGATGAGGCGAAGCGGATAGCCCTGCTCCGGTCGCACGGCTTCGCCGTTCTGGCTGTAGGCGACCATGGCATCGTCCATGAGCTTGGCCATGGGCACGCTGCGCGCGAGACGGCTGGCGTCCGCACCTTCGGCGAGCACCCATTTTGCTTGCGGCTTCACACCGACTTCGTTGAAAAGTGTGGAAACGGCAACGCCGGTCCATTCGCTGCAACTGACGAGGCCCGCAGCGAGTTGGGCAGTAGCGCCCAGGTTACCGATGTGCTCGCCCTGTCCGTTGCCGGAGCACTCGAGGAAATGCGTGCGAGAGACGGAAGGCATACGCTTGAGATCTTCGATCTTAAAAACCATAGGACGATCGACGAGCCCATGAATGAGCAATTCGTGCGCGGCGGGATCGATATTCGGCACGCCGGAATGGTGGCGTTCGTAATGAAGCGCCGACGGCGTGATGGTGCCGTTCAGGTCCTGCAGCGGAGAGAGGCTCGAGCCGGTGGTTTTCAGCGGCGCATTCGAAACGCGCGCGGATTTTTCAAAGGGCGAGCGTTCACCGTAGGTGCGCATGGGAGCGCCGAGTTCGGTAGAGACGGTGTCGGCCTTGAGCAACGACAGGCGTAAGAGCCGCGGCCGTGCCGGCGGCGACAATAAATTTACGGCGGCTTTGCCGGGCTGAAGCGCGCGAAACAGCGGCGCTCTCGTTCTTGTCAGTTTTCATGTTCTTCCCCGCACGAATAAGCAAAAACGGAATAACGGAATCGTACACGGGGCGAGAGAAAACGCCAACTAGGTACTATTTCTGAGGTTCTATTTTTGTGGCTTGGCCTTAAGCACGCGATCAGTCATTTCGGCGGAAAGGCCCAGATAATTAGCGGGATCGGTGAGGCGTTCGAGAGCAGAACGGTCGAGATGCGCGGAGATTTCCTTGTTTTGCGAAAGCAAGTCGACGAGCGGCGTTCCAGTTTTTACCACATCGCGGCAGATGTCATAGACAAGATCGTGCGCGCGCTGGCGTCCGAGATGCGGGGCCAGGCCCATCATCACCGCTTCGGAGACGATCAGACCCTTGGTGATGTCGAGATTTTCGCGCATGCGCTTTTCGTCGACATGAAGTCCGGCGAGAATGTGGCGTCCTTGGGCAAGAGCACCGGCAGCCAGCAAGAAATATTTCGGGCAGCGAGATCCATTCGATTTCCCAGGGACCGGTGGAACGCTCGTGATCCTCGACGACAGCTTCGAGCAATGCGGCGGCGTGCTGCCGCACAACAGACGTACAGGCGAGGATGTAATTGCAGGAGATCGGATTGCGTTTCTGCGGCATGGTGCTGCTGGAGCCGCGTCCGTGGGCGAAAGGCTCGGCTACTTCGCCGACTTCGGTCTGCATCATGAGTTTTACATCGGTGGCGACCTTGCCGAGAGTGCCGGTGACGAGTCCGAGAAAGCAACCAACTTCCGCGAAGCAATCGCGAGCGGTGTGCCAGGCGATGACAGGCTGGCCGAGCTTCAACTCGCGCATCAGGCCTTCCTGGACTTCGAGGCCTTGCTTACCAAGAGGCGAGAGTGCCGGCTGCTCCGCCAAATTCACCGACGAGCAGGCGCGGGCGCAATTCCGCAAGGCGAACACGATGGCGTTCAAAGGCGGCGAGAATGACGGCCATTTTGAATCCGAAAGTCACTGGGACGGCTTGCTGCAGGTTGCTGCGTCCAGCGATAGGCGTATCGCGATATTTTTCGGCGAGGGTGTGCAGGGAGCCGCAGATGTCGGTCAAATCGGCTTCGATGAGATCGAGTGATTCGCGAATTTGAAGGACGGCGGCGGTATCGGTGATGTCCTGCGTGGTGGCGCCCCAATGGGCCCATTCGCCAAGTCCATTGGCACAGAGTTTTACGAGTTCTTCGACAACCGGCAGCACAGGATAGCCGATGGCTTCGGTGCGCTTCTTCAGCTTGGCGAGATCGTATTCGGAGGCCTTGCCGTGCTTCTCGATCTCTTTCGCGGCTTCTTTCGGGATAATGCCGAGCCGGGCCTGCACGTGAGCAAGGGCGATTTCAATATCGAGGTACTTCTGAATGCGATTTTCATCGGACCAAACATTGCGCATGGGTTCGGTGCTGAAGATATTGCGGAAGATCATCGAGTCGACTGCGGTTGAGCCCATTGCGCTGCCTCCGGATTGGCTAGTGTGGTGGCGGGATTGTACTCGCGCTGACGCGCGCGGACACAAAAAAGCTCCCGAAGGAAATACCTTCGGGAGCCAGAGATTAGAACGAAGTGGCTTTAGACGGTGAAGGAGCTGCCGCAGCCGCAGGTGCTCTTGACGTTAGGATTGTTGAACTTGAAACCGGAACCTTCCAGGGTCTCGATGTAGTCAATGGAGACGCCTTCGAGGTACATTTCGCTCATCTGGTCCACGAGAACTTTCAAGCCTCCGAACTCGTAAACGTTGTCGCTATCTTTGTTGACCTGATTCTCAAAGGCCATGTGATAGCTGAAGCCCGAGCAGCCGCCGCCGACGACAGCCACGCGCAGGCCTTCCGGTTGAGGAGTCTGCTGCGAGAGAATTTCTTTTACTTTGACGACCGCTGTGGGCGTAAGGTTAAGCATTGTTCGATCCTCCTGGGACCAGGTGCGCACTTACAACAGTTTCATTATATCAGATTCAGAAAAGCGCCCAAATGATTCTGTGACGACAATCACAGGAGCCTAAAGGTCACAGCAGCTTAAAAGCGCCTAGGACTTTGCCGCGGCGTCCCCTACAATTTTCTCTGAGATGAAACATACCATTACGCTTATCCCCGGCGACGGCATCGGACCGGAAGTATCGAACGCGGTCAAACACATTATCCAGGCGGCAGGCGTGGACATCGAATGGCAGGAGACGGTGGCGCGAGCGGAACTGGAACGGCGCGGCACGGATTTCATGCATTCAGGAGTGTTGGAATCAATCCGGGCTAACAAGGTGGCGCTGAAGGGACCGATGGCCACAGCGATAGGAACGGGCGCGCCGAGCATCAACGTGGGGACTGCGTAAAGCGCTCGATTTGTATGCGAATTTGCGGCCGGTAAAATCGCTCGAAGGTGTGAAGGCGCGCTTTGGCGAGGTTGACATCGTGCTGGTACGCGAGAACACCGAGGATTTGTACGCCGGCCTGGAACATGAGGTGGTGCCGGGCGTGGTGGAGAGCCTGAAGATCATTACGGAAAAGGCGTCGACGCGGGTAGCGAAATTCGCTTTCGAGTATGCGCGAAAGCATGGGCGGAAAAAAATTCATTCCATCCACAAAGCAAACATCATGAAGCTTTCGGATGGGTTGTTTCTTACGTCGGTGCGGGCGGTGGCCAAGGAATATCCGGAGATCGAATACAAGGAGTTGATTGTCGACAATGCCTGCATGCAGCTCGTGCTGAACCCGCAGCAATTCGACATGCTGCTGATGACGAATTTGTATGGCGACATCATGAGCGACCTGGCGGCAGGGCTGGTTGGCGGGCTTGGGTTAGTGCCGAGCGGCAACATCGGGGAAACTGTGGCGCTTTTTGAAGCAGTACACGGAACGGCGCCGGACATCGCCGGCAAAGGCGTCGCGAATCCAACGGCGCTGCTGATGAGCGGGATCATGATGCTGGATCACATCGGCGAGAGCGCGGCAGCGCGAAGCATTCAGAACGCGCTGCAGATGGTGTACCGCAGCGGAAATCGCTAACGAGCGATGTGGGCGGCACCGCCACGACGGAGCAGTTTGCGGACGCAGTGATACGCTCGCTGGAAAATTAGACGCACATTAAAGTGCGTGGAGGACGCGGCACACGAAGAGAGTCCCTCGGCTCGCTCCGTTCTACCGCGACCCTCACCGGGTCGCAAACTCCGCTCGCTTCGGGATGACACAGCATTTAATGAAATCGGTGGTGACACATGAAGATGGCGGGCTGAAGTCCCGCCGCTACGGTCATCAAGAGCGTATCGCTCTCTCTCACGACTCCTATCGTAATCGGATCGCCGGCTGCTCGAAGGGTCAGTAAGTGTTTCGTCATTCGGAAATTCCCATTTCGGCGAGATTCGTTCCGGGCTGCTAGGCTTTTCTCCAGGGAGCCAAGCCCATGCCAGACCTCGCTGCTGCTAGGAAGATTCTCCGCATTTCCAACTGGTTAAGCCTCGCCGGACTTGTCGTCGTCATCATTCTGGTGCTGCACAAATCGCCGGCGCCAACGATTACGTACGATCCAGCGGCAGCGAAGCGCGTGGAACAGAAATTTGCGGCTGCGAATCAAGCCAAAGCCGCAGGCCAGCCGGCACAAGTCCAAATGACTACACGGATTGAGTTCTTACCTGGCGCAGAATCTTCAACTACAAAGCCAATCACAGGGGCAATCCAAGGACAAGCGCAAAGCTCGGGGAGCTCGAGACCGGACGAACGGGTCGGCAATGGATCGGGCGGAGCGTGAAGCATGCCGGTTACGAATTATTCGGCACCGAATGCGACGATGCCGGCCCGGACAGATTCCTGGAACGCCGCGGCAGCACCTTCGAACGGGATGGATGCCGTGGCAGCGTAGCCAGCAACGATCCGCAAACCATCGAGCAGGTGCAACAGTCGGTGAAAGACGTGAAGGTCGATATGGACGGAGACCTGGTGAAGGCTTACGTCATCTTCGGTTTTCACGGGCAGGACTTGTCTCTGGGACTCGACGGGCATTTGGGCGCGGAGACGGCTATCTCAAGTTCAATCCGGTGGCGGGAAGCTGGGATCGATGCCGCTGCCGCAGTCAACGCTGGAGGCAGCGGTGAACAAGATGATGTCGTCGCCTGAGAACCGCGAGAAGCTGAAGCTGCCGGACGATATTAACGATGTTCAGATCGTGAACGGAAAAGCGGTGCTTTCCTACAAGTAGGCTCTTCCGACAGTTGATCTTCGCTAGGCGGAGCGCCGATGGGTGTGTAGGCGCGATAAAGCAGCCAGTAGATCACCACTCCTGTTACCGACACATACAACCACAATGGCAGAGTCCATCGCGCGATCGCGCGGTGACGGTCAAATTTATCGCGAAGCGCGCGCGTGAGGGTGATGAGCACGAGCGGCACGATGATCACGGCGAGAATGGTGTGGGAAGTCAGCAAGGTGAAATAGACTGGACGAATCCATCCTTGTCCGCCGAAGCGAATGAGCCCTGCGTGAAAATGGAAGTAAAGATAGAAGACCAGGAATGCTGTGAGCAGATGAAGGCGGTAATCATGGCAACGCGATGAGCCATGATCTGATGCTTGCGGATGAAGAAATAGCCGAGAAGAAGAAAAGCGGCCGAGGCGCCGTTCAGTGACGCATTGATGGCCGGAAGCGAAGCGAGAGGAATCACAGTGATCGGGTAGCCAGGCGCCGCAATTTTCTTTAGGGCTGACGAAATTAGCGCGTCAGCTTATCAACGATCATCCAAACCAAAAGAAGCGGAATGTGCGCGACGGTGGCATGCATCAGCCACTTGGCGCGCGCGTTGGTGCGGTTGCGATTGGCCCACAAGCCAACCTGGAGCAAAGCCATGCCGAGAATCACCGCACCGAAAAAGTAGCGGATGCCGGCCATCCCAAGAAGCGATGGAAGCGCGCTGATCCAGACGAGAATCGTGGACGTGCAAATGATCTGGCGAAAAGTTCTATCACCGCTGGGATCGACGACAGGAAGCATTTTGATGCCGGCGCGGGCGTAGTCTTCGCGATACATCCAGGCGATGGCCATGAAATGCGGAAACTGCCAGAAAAAGAGAATGGCGAAGAGCAGCCAAGCTTCGAGTGAGAGCGTGTGGGTGGCAGCGGCCCATCCGATCAGAGGAGGGAGCGCGCCAGGGATTGCGCCGACGGCCGTGGCCCAAGGGGTGCGCGTCTTCAACGGTGTGTAAACGCAAAGATATGTGATGGTGGTGGCCAGAGCGATCAGAGCGGCCAGCGAGTTAACGGCGATGGCCAGCCAACCCGCGCCTAAAACGATGGTGCTGAATCCGAAAATCAAAACTTCACGGGGCTGAAGATGCCCGGAAGGCAAAGGACGCGCTGCGGTGCGGCGCATGACGGAATCCATGTCGCGTTCGACGTACTGGTTTAGAGCGGCGGTTCCTCCGGCAACGAGCATGGTGCCGCAGAGGGTGTGCAGGAGCAGCAGCCAGTCCATGGAACCGGCGGAAGCAAGATAAAAGCCAGCGACGGTGGTGATGACCACGAGAAAAGTGACGTCGGGCTTGGTGAGCGTAACGTAGGCCCAGGACTTTCCAGCAGGAATTGCGGCGGCGCGACTTTGGCTCATGCCCGGAATTTTTTCCTCCACTTCTACCTCGCTTATCGGACTCAGCACAGGGCTTATCCCACGGTTGTGCGCCCAGCCAACCGGGCGCCCGATGAATCAACTGATGAATCGACAGACGATGTTGCAGCGGATGACGACGGACGAATCAAACGGTAACACGAAACGTCAACAAAACGGAAGCGGCGAGCACCAGCGCTCCGCCAAGTACATGGGCGACGGTGAGCAGCACGTATCCGACGGTCGGCTGAAAATTATCACCAGCCTTTAAAACGACCCAATAGGCTGCGGCTCCCAATAAAATCTGTATTCCGAAAAAAGAGTGCAGCAGCGCGACGCTGCGGCGGAGGTCGCGCACGTCGCGATAGTAGTGTTTCACGGCACGGCCGGTCATGACGACCATGGCGGTAACTACGCCAGCCCCACCAAGTGCGGAGCAATACCAAAAGCCCCATGCCGGAAAGCAGCACCGATTACGAGCTGAGCCAAGATTACAAGCGTCGTCCAGAGTGCGAGTGAACGGGCACCCGAGCTCCCTTCTTCCAACTGAGGAAGATCGCTCTGCCACCAAGGACTCAGGTAAAGAGACAAACTAACGAGGGTGAGGAAGAAAACCTGCGCAAGAATCGCATGGGCTGTGGCGGATAGCGCGGGATGCCCGACGAGGACGCGAACCCCACCCAGAACAGCCTGGGCCATGACGAGGACAAGAGCTGTCCAGCCAAGGCGTTTGGCCAAGGGACGCTTTTCGACGCGCGTGAGCCAAACAGCGAGGGTGAGCGTGAGAATCGAAACGAGGGCTGCGAGAACCCGATGAGTGTACTCGAAGCAGATGTCCACCCACCAAGGGCGGCACCAGTTTCCCGTACGCGAGCGGCCAATCGGGAACGGAGTCAGCAGCGTTTTGCTGGTGACTAAAGCGCCAGCCATCAACAACAGGACAGTGCAGGAAGCGGTAGTTACGGCGAAACGATAGACGCCGCGATTATATTGAGTCTCTGGCATTCAGATTTCGTCTTTATTTTTAACGCTCAAGAATAAAAGTTAACCCGCAAAAAAGCAATTTTTCCATCGGCACTGGAAGATTACCTATTTGGGATCGGCAAATTCTGTGTCGTAGATCACATCAGTTTCAATCTGCAACTTTAACGGGCACCGCGGGAATTAGTTAGCGCGTATGCCACTGAATCGAAATGAAATGCTTTTAGATTCGCGCGGGCCGATGGTTACCCGCTGGCTCTGCGTCCGAGTTTTTCCTGCCATGCTTCGACAGTGTAGGTGCCCGGCGGCAAGTTCAACAAGTTGAATGCGCCAGTGGCGGGGGTGACGGCGTAGTAGGGATGGTCGAAGACGAAGACAAAAGCGCGCATCCAGGGATGCACGTTACACATGAACGGAATGGCCAACTCGGGCTTCGGAAATGAGGTATGCAAGATTTTGCCGCCGGCGGGCTGGCGTTGTTCCATTCACTGTTGACGCGTGGCATGGCGTGAACGTTGTGAATGGTGGCGTCACTGTTCTGGATTTCGAGGGGTTGATTGACCATGGGCGACGATGCGAGGCTTGTAGACGCAACCACTTTGACCGAGGCTGACAGCCGTTTGAGGCGGATTGAAGTGATGCGGGCCGAGGCCGTCTTTGATGTAGACGACTACATTCGCCCAGTTGCGGTTGCTGTCGACCATAAGCGGCTGCGCGGCGGCGAGCAGAGCGGATGAGGATTGCGCGCAAGCAGGCTCGGATTTCATGTCGATGGCGGAGGGCGTGCTGGGAGGGCCATCGTAGCTGACGGTGCCCGTGATGGAGCCGGCGGTGGCGGGATCAATTACGGTTGCCGATGCCGGCGAATTCGCTGTGGCGGCGGAAGGAGATGGAACATTTTTCGAACAAGCTCCCAGCGCGAAAGCGAAAATTACAGCGCCAATTGCGGTGGGTCTCAAGCTGCGGCGACCACCTCAGCCATGGCACTGATGGCACGTTCGATGCCGGTGCGGTCGACATCATAGTGCGTGACCATACGGATGGAATATGCCCGGTGGGCCCGCAGCGCACGCCGCGCTTGGCCAGTGCGGCGATGATCTGATCGGCGGTGAGGCCAGTTCCCTTCACGTCAAAGATGAGGATGTTGGTGACGACTTTTAGCGGGTCGAGCGCGATGCCTTTAATCTTGAGAGGCCGAGAGCAAGGTGGCGAGCGTTCTCGTGATGCAAGGCAAGCGCTTCGGCGTTTCTTCAAGAGCCACCAGCGCCGCGGCTGCAAGAACACCGGCCTGGCGCATTCCGCGCCTAACAGCTTGCGGTTGATGCGGGCTTTCTCGATGAAGTCGCGTGAACCGACGAGCATGGACCCGACTGGCGCGCCGAGTGCCTTCGAGAAACAAAACATCACTGAATCGAATTTTCGAGTGATGTCGGCTACGGTGCGGCTGAGCGCGGTGGCGGCGTTGAAAATGCGCCGCCGTCGAGATGAACGGGGATACCGAGTTCGTGCGCATGGTCGCAAATGTCTTCGGCGATTTCCGGCGGGTAGACAGTGCCGCCGTGCCTGTTTGAGTGCTCTCGAGCTCGATGAGGCCGGTTTGCGAGCGGTAGTAGATGTGCGGCCGAATCATAGGCTCGATGAGGTCCCAGGTGAGAATTCCATCAGGCGTAGTGACGACGCTGGGCAGGCATCCGGCGACGGCGGAAATCGCGGCCATTTCGTAATGGTAGATGTGCGCGCGCTGGTCGCAGATGACTTCCATGCCGGGGCGCGTCCATCTTGATGGCGGCGGGATTGCCATGGAACCTGTGGAACGAAGAGTCCGGCTTCACGGCCGAAGATTTCCGCGGCGCGCTCCTGCAGCTTGTTGATGGTGGGATCTTCGCCGTAGACATCGTCGCCCACTTCTGCTGCGGCCATGGCCTGGCATGGCGGGCGTGGGACGAGTCACCGTATCGCTGCGAAGATCGACGACGCTATCGCTGATGGTCTGTTGTGCCATGGCGCTATTTTACCGTTCCTGATTCGAAACGCACGCCCATCGCGTTATATACGGCGAGCGGTGTGGAGAATCACGCTGCCAAAATTCCAGGAAGCGATGCGCACTTCGTTGAAGCCGTTTTTTTCCATGAGGGCCGCGGGTACCTGCGGAGAAGGAAATACGCGACCGAACCTGGGAGATACGCGTAGGCTTCGCTGTTACCGGAAATGGCGCCGCCTATCCGGGGCAGAACGTGGCGGAAGTAGAACCGAAAGATTCCGGCGAGTGGCCCCGCGCCCGGCTCGGTAAATTCCAGAATTCCCAGTTCCCCTCCCGACTTGAGGACACGAGCAAATTCACGCAGTCCGCTTTCGTAGTTGGCCAGGTTGCGGAACGCGAACGCCGAGGTGAGCAGGTCGAAGCTTGCATTGGGAAAAGGCAAATTCAACGCGTCAGCGGTGGAAAATGTCACGGCGCATAAACGCGACAGTGATTTCTGGCGAGCGCGGTCGAGCATGCCCTGAACAAAATCGCTGCCGAACACGGGCAGGCGCTGCGACGCGGAACCGGATGGAATAAGCAATGCACGAGCGCGATCCAGAGCAAAGGTGAGGTCGCCGGTGCCGCAACAAACATCGAGTACGCGCGCTTCGAGACGCCTCAAGATGTGGCGAAAACGACGGGCTGTGCGCCAGCGCCAGACGTGGTCGAGCGAGAACGACAAAAGATGATTCAGAAAATCGTAGCGCGGAGCGATCTCGCCGAACATCCGCTGGACGTCAGCCGCGGCAGCGCGTTCATCACGAATACCTTCCGGCTGCGTGCCCGTGACCTTCTGAATTTTTTGCGCGGTGGCGGTCATGTTCGCGGCGATTTCGTCTTAGATTCCAGCTTCGGAGGCTATCGACGGCGTTTCACGGAAGGCACGCGAAACGACGCTCCAAGGAACGTCGATGCCCCATTTGGTTTTGCCGATACGCGTTGGGAGCACCCATAATACGCGCCCTCCACGCGCTTTCTTGTCTCCGGCTAAAATCGGGCGGAGATCGGCAGCCCGAATTTTCCAAGCGGCGGCAACGGGCCGATGCTGGCGATAGACGAATAATGCGAACAGCGTAATCCTTGCTCAAGTGATCCATGGCCACGGATATCAGCGTGGCGGAAATAATCCCCCATCCGATTGCTTCGCCATGAAGAAAACGCTTATAGCCGGTGATAGCTTCGAGGCCGTGGCCGATAGTGTGGCCGAAGTTCAGAATATGGCGCAGGCCGCCTTCGCGCTCGTCCTTGTTCACCACGTCGGCTTTGATCCCGGCGCAACGAGGGATGATGCGGCCGAGGGAGTCCGGATCGCGGCGCAAAACGGCGGGCATGCGCTTCTCAAGAAAACCAAAGAGGTTGAGATCGGCGATGACTCCATACTTCACGACTTCGTACAGGCCGGAACGAAATTCGCGGTGCGGTAGCGTTTGCAAAACATTTGGATCGGCGAGAATCAGTTCGGGCGGATAAAAGGCGCCGACGAGATTTTTCCCTTCGGACATATTGACGCCGGTTTTCCCGCCGATGGAGCTGTCCACCTGGGCGACGAGCGTGGTGGGAACGTGAACGAGCTTCACACCACGCGGATCACTTGCGGCTACGAAGCCCACGACGTCGCCGACGACACCACCGCCGATGGCCACGATGATCGCATGGCGGTCTGCTTTGGCTCGAACAAGCGCCCGGGAAATGGCTTCGACAGTCGAAATGCGTTTGAGCTGCTCGCTATCGTCGAAGAGGATGGGATCCGAGCGCCGGGAATTTTCGCGGCAACGGATCGGCCCCACTCGCGCCAGACGTTCGGCGAGGAAATGACGAATACGCCGGTGTTGTCTCCCAGGCGCTTGAGAAGGGCGGCCGAGTTGGCGAGCACGCCACGCGCGCAGACGAATTCGTAGGGGCCAGCGGAACTTTTGATCTGAATGCTCGGCATGTTCGACAAAAAATGTAGCACAGATCGGCGTGGCGAATCGGCGCGGCATTCGCGAATTCGACTGAAGGCTATACCGAACTTTTTGCCGACATTTTCTTTTTTCTAGCGTGTCATCCCGAACGGTGCGTTTTGTGCGATCCGGCAAGGATCGCAAAGCAAACGGAGGGATCTCTCTTCGTGTGTGGCGCCCACCCGCACTTGCCATCTCGACGAAGACGGAACTCGAACGCGATCGACTGACAAGATCACTTCTAGCGGAATTTTTGCTGGAGTTCGTTGACGGATTCGAGGATCACGTGGCCGACAATGGCGATGCTGCGAGCGTTCACTTTGTCGAGCGTGTCCTGCGCGGTATGCCAGTAGCCCATTTGCTGATAGTCGTAGAGGTCGATAATATCGGCCGCAGGAACGCCGCGCTTGAGGAAAGCGTCATGGTCGTCGTCGACGCCACCTTCCTGGGAATAATGTCGCCATAGCCGAGACGCGAGGCAGTGCGCCAGATCAGATCGACGAGCCATTTGGTCAAGTCCGATTCGCGCAGAATGCGAAGGTCGTTCTGGCCAATCATGTCGGCAGAATGACGGCGCGAACGCGTTTTAAATCGCCGGAAACGGCCATGTTCGCGGCGAGCTCGCGACTGCCATAAATGCTGTCGGTATCGCTCCACTTCACCTGGGCTTCTTCGCCATCGAGGAAAGCGATCCACACGGCGTTGGCCTGGCCCTTCTGGGAGCAGAGCAGGCGCGCCATTTCGAGCATGAGCCCGGTGGAGGAACCGGCATCTTCCGCGCCAACGAAATTGTCGATGCGCGCGGTGTCGTAGTGCGTGAGCCGCCGGGTGATGCCCTGTCCGGTGCCGGGAACCTTGGCAATGAGGTTGACCAGTTCGACCGAGCCGATGGGCGTCTGCGAATGGAAAGCATCTTCATCGACGGCGCATCCGAAGCTTTTGAGTTGGGTG
>CAVQHO010000009.1:0-36369 GCA_963712365.1 uncultured Acidobacteriota bacterium | reverse complement strand
CAATTTCTCCAATGAGGTTGTGGGAGGGTCTTTCGGCTTAAAGGACGGAGGGTGGCCAGCAGGCTGTTTCGCGAGTAATTGGCGATCCACCGCCGCATCAGCAGTTAGCGGCATCTCCAGGAGTTGCACAACCTCGAAATGCTCGTGTCCAAGCTTCTCGCTTATCTTGCTTCGAATAGAAGCGGTGGCAGCCGATCCGTTCGCCGATGTGAAGTACACCGCAATTTTATTCAGAGAACGGCATCCGCCTACAACATCGCGGCTTACCCTTGGGACTTCCTCTTCCAGGCCACCAAGCAAATGAGGCGTCCTTTGCGACAAACCAGCAAGCATCGCTTGAATTGCATCATTTGCAGAGAGCAGCCGATAGCCCATTTCGCCAAGGAACTCTGCGTACCCGCTACTGCCGGAACTCATGCCCAAACCGTCCCATGTTGTCCAGCTGAAACAACAGGCTGGTCTATGGGAATCCGCCTGTGCCACCGCGCACGCTTCCAAAAAGGAATTAGCTGAGGTATACGCGGCCAGCATCGAAGCACCGAAGTAGCTGGTAACCGAGGAGAAGCCTACGAACAATGCTTCCGGGCGATCTTCCAGCACTTCCAAGAGAGCCACGGTTCCTTGAATTTTCGGCCGGTGAATCTCCGCTATTTTTTCTACTGTCTCGACGGCGACGCCGTGCTGTTCCGCGGTGCGCCAGTAGGAAGACAGATCCATGGACGAGCCCAGTGATCCCGCGAGGTGAAATACGCCCGATAAGCGCTGCGACCAGCGAGCCTCTCCGCCCGAGATCACGTCGCGCATTCTGTTCGTGTGACAAACGTCGACTGCGCGATATACGAATTCTCCGCCGGCGCTCTCTATGTCCAGGTAGCTCTTGATGCGGCGGGAGAGCGTTGTATCCTTGTTTAAGAGCTTGGGCCAGCTTGCGGAATCCGGTAATCGCGTCCGCCCCGTGAGAATGAGCTTTGCGTCAAACTGTGTGATTAATGCGCGTGCAAGCTGGGCTCCGATGCCACCAAGGCCGCCGACAATGAGGTACAACCCGCCACGATTGATCTGGCAACCCGCATTTAGATCATGCATCTGTTCCAATCGCGAAAGACCAGGTTCGAAGCGTTGGCCGCCCCGATACGATATCTCCACGCGTCCGCGCGAAGCAGTCATTTCCGTCAATAAACGACTCGCGTTTGCATCTGGTTTGTCCGGCTCAAGATCCACGTGATGACCATCGATCCATGGCAACTCGAGCACCAGGCTCTTGAGCAATCCAATGATCGTACTTTTGGCCGGATTGATCGGATCACCCAGATGAACTCGTTGCGAGTAGTTCGCCCCGATGCAAATTCGGATATCGCCGGTCGTATGCTCCTGCGCCAGGGCCTGTGTGAGATGTACAAGACTGTAAAAGCCGACTCGATGAGTTGAGTCTATTTCGTCCAAACCAGTGCAATCGCCCTCTTGACGTGTATACGACCATAGGTGACAGATATTGCTAACGTGTCTTCCATCCGTCGAAAGCGACCGCAGCAACAGCTTGTATTGATCCCTTTCGATGGGATTAATCTGGTAATGGTTTCGATCGACTCGGACAAATTTTCTTCGGGGCTCAACAATGATCGTCTGAATCCCATAATGTTTTAGGCTGCTACAAAGACAAGATGCGATCCCTTCCTCGTCGGCGAATACGAGCACGTCACCCAAAATAGGCATGTAGGATCGTGGATCCGCTCGGCGCCAAACCACACGATGCAGTGACGTGCTCGACGAGCGACCGTACGAGTGCCGTTCGGCGGCGGCCGGAGGACTCCATCTGCCATTCACATTTCGGCTGACGATCGAGACGTCTTGAATAGCTATTGTTTCCTTCAGTTCCTTTTCCCAGTCTCGGAACTGCCGGTCGTCAGGCACAACCAACGAGGTCAAGATGTGTTCGTCAACCTTGCCATCCGGCGAAATGGGGAGGGACGAGACGAGGATGTAGTCGTGCGGTGGATCGATCTCAGGACCGAGCACAGTCCGAAGGCGAAAGCTGAGGCGCTCCGTCGCGATGGGACCATTCGGGACTATGTACGCAATTGTTCGTTGGGACTCTCCGTCGTTCCCCGTCAGGACAGCACAATCGTAGACTGCCGGATCCGCGAGAAGCGCTGCGCGCAAAGTCTCAGACAACTGCTCCCTGGAGGGAGCAATCGCATTATTCACAACCGCCATAATGATGCCTTTTTCTTTCGTGAGCTCTAAACAGGGGAAGCCAGTAAAACATTCACTGATCAAGACCGGAAGTCAGTGGAGAATAGTCGCCCATCGCACCTTAAGACCGAGACGGTCGAGAGACTTCCTGTACACGCCCACCCGTGGAATTTCGAATGCAGCATTGACATTCAGACTCTTGGTGACGCTATATCCATGACGGAAACCGGCTTTATTACACAGTTCTATGATCCGTCCGTCGTAGTCCTGCATTGGATACGCAATCGCGTCGCAGGTTCGCTGTGTACATTGTTCAATCCAGATTTTGTTTTCGACAATCTGCCGAAGCGCTTCTGTGTCATCACATCTTGTGAGCAAGGGATGATCCACCGTATGAGCGCCAAAGTGAAATAGCTCATTTTTCGATAGCTCCGACATCTGATCTGCCGTAATTCCCGCTCCGCGCTGATCCATCTCGGATTGACTGATGAAGTCGCTGAGCGGAGGTAGTTCAGTTTCAATCGCGGTGTACATGGCTTGAGGGTGAGGTTCCATGTCGAGAAGAGTCCGAGTCAATCGATCGATCGTCGCGCTTCGCGCATTGCGTGACATATCCATAAATTCGTCGCGGAAGGTAAAGCCATTCCCCTGGAAACATTCAGCGAGCACTCGGACGTACGTGAACCAAAGATAGCTGCCAGTCTGAGCATGACGTGACGTGACAAAAAATAGCGCGGGAACACCGTGGCGTCGAAGGATGGGAGCCGCGATCTCGGCATTGTTGCGAAAGCCGTCATCGAACGTCAAAAGAGCCTGCACCCGGCCGCGACCTTTGGCGCGAATCTCGCGCCGAATTGGTGAGATGATTTCGAAATTCTGCTTCAAAAAGCGGATTTGCGTCTCGAACGAATCGGCATCGAGCCAGCTGCCTTCTGCGTGTTCCGGGACGCCGTGATACATGAGTACGACCGGGTCGCGCGGAGCGAGAAAGTTCGCGAACGACAGCCGCCAGCCAATCGCAGCCGTCCAGTCAGTCAACCGTTCACTTGTGCCGAGCGGAATCATTCGATTAGGAAGTGGCGCTTCCTGCAATGGTGTGAGGACGATAATTGCTAATTACGGTCGGCATCGGCGGTTTCGTGGGTTCAAATTGCGCATCCGGAATCAACTCGCGGAGCACTCGTTTTATTTCCGCTTCGTGACCCTGCCCAGAAAGTTCAATGAGCTGCTCAACAATCGGAAAAATCTTTTCGCCCGGAGGATCGCCCATCTGGCCGATGAAGATCTTGGGATGACGAGTCTTCGACATGCACTCGTTACTGCAGGACAGTTCTTCAAACAACTTTTCGCCAGGTCGTATTCCCGTGTACACGATTTCGATATCTTCGAACGGCTTGAGGCCGGAGAGCAGGATCATTTCCTTTGCCAGATCCACAACTCGTAATGGCTTGCCCATATCCAGTACGAAAATCTCGCCACCTCGGCCCATCGCCGCGGCCTCCAGCACCAATTCTGCAGCCTCTGGGATCGTCATGAAGTACCGTTGCATCTCCGGGTGGGTGACTGTGACCGGTCCGCCTTTGCGAATCTGCTCCTCGAAATTAGGAACCACGGACCCGGTAGAACCTATTACGTTTCCGAATCGAACTGCAAGGAATCGCGTACGGTGCCTGCGGTCCAGTTCCTGAACGATTAGCTCCGACACACGTTTCGAGGCGCCCATGACCGATCTGGGGCGAACGGCCTTGTCGGAAGATATGAGCACAAACACTTCTGCGCCCCATTGAGCAGCTTGTTCACCAACGATTTCAGTCGCCAAAACGTTGTTTGTGATTGCTTCGGTGACATTATTTTCGATCAGGGGAACATGTTTGTGCGCCGCGGCATGCAGGACGACGCTGGGCTTGTATTGCTGGAAAACCTGGGCAAGTCGCGATCGATTGGTGACGTCTGCCAAAACTGGCACGAAGGTCAACTCAGGCCAGGCCGCTCGGATCTCGTTGTCGATGGTAAAAAGCGCAAACTCAGAGCGTTCGACCAGCAACAGGATCGATGGCCTGGAGTACGCCACTCTTCGGACTAATTCGGCTCCTATGGAGCCTCCAGCTCCCGTTACCATCACGCACTTTCCGTTAATCAGCTCTCGTGTCTGATCGTCTGCGAGTTGCACGGGTTCACGTCCCAGAAGATCTGAGATGCTGAGATCTCGGATGCGGCTTACCTTCACATTGTCCTGCAGAATTTCATTCAGGCTGGGAATGGTCCGGACCTTGACCGGAATTTGCCCGCAAATATTTAATATGCGCCTGAAATTGTCGCGCGGACACTGAGCCATCGTGATGATGACGTGATCAATTTGCATCTCCCTAACAATGGTCGGCAGATCACTGACCGAACCTAAGACCGGGACTGCGTGAATCATCGATTGGCGTTTTCTCCGGTCATCGTCAACGAAACCTCGAACATCAAATTCTCTCGAAGCTTCATGAAGAATCTCGCTCAGTACGCGCTCACCAGCTTCACCCGCTCCGATCAACACAACTTTCTTGCGGTGATGTTCGAGCAGCAGAGCCCCTCCCTGCCGAGTTCTTAGAACGCACATCATCTTCCACAGAACGCGCACAGCTAGCAGTCCGGTGAACGTGAGGAGTACGTTTAGCAGCGCAACGGATACCTGGACCGGCCAAGTCTCTCCGGCCCTTGCAACTGTGAGCACGGCCAATGTGTCCGGTGCGATCCACCACAGAGCCGCTTTCACGAATAGAGTGAATTCCGACAGGCTGATGTAGCGCCATAGGATTCGATGTATGCCTAACAACTGGATCACGATCCACTGAGCCAGAACCACCCATCCCAATTCTCTCCACCAACCCGCATGAATTGGGACTCTGAATCCGAGCGTGATCCAATACGCCGACCTGAATGCCAAACCCATCACTATGGTGTCGACACAGATTTGGTACCGCTTTATCCATATCAGTTCTAGCCAGGAGTAGAGCCCGATCAATGTCGGCATTTTATTCTTCATATGGGGGTAAAGCTTTTGTATGCCTTGGAGACCGCTACACAGCCGCACGAAGAGCCCCGAGGTAAACTGCGACAAATAAGAATGGGATGGCCAGCAGAAGTACCAGGGCTATTGCAGCGACCGCACTGGACTGATTGCCTTGCAGCCCGACCAATACGAATCCAGCGGTAATCGCGTACGTGGAGAGCGCCACTTTGCGCGGGGACCATCCCTTCTGCAACAGGAGATCGTAAAAATGGCGGCGGTCTCCCGCAAAAGGGGAACGACCTGAACGCAGCCGCCTGACAATTGCGAGAACAAGATCCAG
This sequence comes from uncultured Acidobacteriota bacterium, assembly GCA_963712365.1. GTDB lineage: Bacteria > Acidobacteriota > Terriglobia > Terriglobales > Acidobacteriaceae > Sulfotelmatobacter. The sequence goes on along the minus strand of CAVQHO010000009.1, from coordinate 30,841 downwards.
AAGCGGCAACCCGGCAAAGATTGGCGAGATGAAGACGCTTCCTTTAGTCACTGAAACGCTCGGGTGCAACGAAAGACCTATGAAGGCGATGATCAGTCCCAGTGATGTGCTTCCAGAATCCCCTAAGAATATTTTGGCTGGAGGAAAATTAAATACTAGAAATCCGACGCAGCTTCCGAGCAATGCCGCAGCGCCGAGTTCTGAGACTCCGGATTGCTGTCCAAGCGCGAGATATCCCAATGCAATGACGGCAGCTACACCGGCGGCGAGTCCGTCAGCACCATCCAGCAAATTGAAAGCGTTAATGAAAGTAACCGCGAAAAGCGCCGCCAAGACCCACCCCATCGGCCTTTTATCCAGCAGCGGAAGCGTCAAGTCGGTGCCACAACACAGAATCAAAGCAGCAATTCCCTGCACCGTTAACCTCGATAGGGGCGAGAGCCCACGAAGGTCATCAATGATTCCTGCGAGCCAAAGTAAAAAAAGCGCAAGCAGCAAATATTTCAGAGCGTGAGAACTTCCCGATGCCAGTACTCCCGCCGCGAATGCCGGTATGACAGCAACTCCCCCCAATCGTGGCACACGCCGAGTGTGCAATTTCAAGGCCCCGGGCGGATCAAAAAGGTTCCACCGCGCGGCGGCCTTGATCACGAGGGGCAATGAAATCACGCTCCAGGCAAACGCGATCAATAGGGTGTAAATGGTCATTTAGCTAAATCTTGTGAAGAAGGGGAGTTTCGCCGCATCTCAATCTCCACGACAAAGCGGCTTTTAGACAGCAACTTCACTAGGAAATGAAACTCCAGTTCCCGAACAATCCAGGGCTTCACGCAAATTTGCACAGACGGTCTCGATCTCAGCAAGAGAAGCCTGGGCAAACATCGGAATTGCGAGGCAACTATCGCTCGCTAACTCGGTGAATGGCAGGGGGCGTGGCGCGACGAACTCATATTGCCGCATGTAGGGCTGAGTGTGGATGGCAGGAAAATAAGCCTGGGATCCGATCCCTCGCCTTCGCAATTCCATAATCACGGCGTCCCGAACTGCTTTGAGAGGACGATGATCCAAAGACCTGATTCGAATCACGTAGACGAACCAACTACGTCTGCTGCCAATGACCGTGTCGGGTAGCGACACACGACTTTCACCCGTTAATAGGCGGCCGTAGGCACTCGCGACATTCTCTCGGGCGGCAAGCATTTCATTGACCCTGCCGAGCTGCGAAATGCCCAGGGCACAATGCACATCACTGAGGCGGTAGTTGTATCCGAGACGGTCGTGCTGCAACCAGCACGATCCCTCATCGCGTCCCTGATTTCGCATACTTCTGCACAGTCGAGCCAGTTCGTCATTGGCCGTAACGATCATTCCACCCTCGCCCGTGGTCATTTGTTTGTTGGGGTAGAAAGCGAATGTCGCCATACAGCCAAACGTTCCTACGCCTCTCCCTCGATAGTTCGCTCCGAGAGCTTCACACGCGTCTTCGATTACCAGGAGCCGATACTCCTGGGCCAATTTCATTATGGGATCCATGTCGCACGGGAGGCCGAACACGTGGACCGGAAGGATCGCTTTCACTCTGCGGCCGTTTCGCCGGTCCACCACAGACTGGCTTTCGGATTCCCACTTGCAATCCTCCTCAATAAATCTGCGTACGCACTCTGGATTGAGGTTCAATGACACTGGATCGATATCCACGAAAACAGGAAGAGCGCCCTCGAACAAAGCACAATTGGCCGAGGCCACAAAGCTAAAAGAGGAAGTAATGACCTCGTCGTTTGCGCCAATCCCTAACGCTCGAATACACAGGTGCAGGGCGGCCGTTCCACTGCTGACGGCGATGGCGTATCTGGTTCCAACGTAGGCAGCAAAATTCCGCTCAAACTCCTCGACCCTGGGTCCCAGGCTAAGCTGATTGGACCTTAGCGCATCTACAACACCAGCGATATCTGCTTCGGTAATTTCTGGTTTGGACAGGGGCACTCGCATGGATACACTCAGCTCGCTAAGGTCGGCCGGACGTCGGTTGCGGAATGGCGTGGCTTACCAGACAGAGAGGCTGCAGACAGGTTCTCAACCGCATCGGCCGCGTTTTGTCGGCTGCAGTGCGACAAAACGTACTCGCGGCCACTCCGTCCCATCGCTTTTCGCACTTCTGGATTTCGCCAGATTGTCAAGATCGCATCAGCCATTGAATGGGGATCTTCCGGCGCGATCGCCAGACCGCCATGCGCTTTATTAACAAGCCTCTTCGCTTCACCTTCGATCGAAACGACCACTGCAAGGCCGGCCGCCATGCATTCGAACAGCTTGCAAGGCAGTGCACCCTGGAAAAGCTCGAGTTTCTTAAGTGGGACCACAGCCGCGTCGAAACAAGACAAAATTGCAGGCATTTCCGCAGCAGGTCTCGGAGGGAAGAACCGCACGTTCTTCAGACCTCGGCGTTCCACGAACTCGACCAACTTTCTTTTCTCCGGACCATCACCGAAGAATGCGAACTGAATCTCGCGCTGCGTCGAAACCATTTCTGCGGCTTCAAGAACGGTCTGCAATCCTTGAGCAATTCCGTGGCGGCCTGCATATCCCACAACAAAGGAATCCGTAAAGCCAAAGTCTCTCCGCATGTGGTCGCGTGTTGCGCTTGGGGTCGAGTAGGCCTCAAGGCTTACACCGTTCATGACTAGAGAGATTGGGATTTGCGGAGCCCTTTCCTTAATCCCTTGCACAATTCCCTCAGTCTGGCCGGTGATCACATCCGCACGGTTGTAGATGAAGCGCTCCAGGGCGGTCGCGAGGCGAATTGCAGTCGCGTTGCGTAGAATCCCGAGCGCAACCGCACTGGCCGGCCAGAGGTCGGTTACGTTGAATAGAAGCTTGGACCTTCTCCATCGGCTGACCAGAATTCCCGTGAGTCCCAGGAATAGAGGAGGTGATTCAACGTACAGAATGTCATGCGGCCCTCCCTTCGCCAGCGCCATCACGCCAGCGGCAAGAGTGAACGACCAGTATGAGACTAGTCGCGCGATTACGCCTACGCTGTTCGTCGCATAGGTCCACACTCGCAGCACCCGTACATTGCTGGGAGCTTCTTCCATCCAGAGCCGTCCCCGGTACGCCTCGAATATTTTTCCTTGGGGATAATTCGGCATTGCGGTAAGCACGGTTACACCGTGCCCCGCACGCGAAAGCCGCTCCGCCAGATCTGAAACCCTGTTCTGTGTAGCGCCCACTTCCGGCGGATAGAATTGTGTCAGGAATAGAAATCGCATGGTGTTGCTTTTCGGTATGAATTTTTTTGACGGGACAATCTCGTCATTATCCGGATCGGGCTCTCAGCACGAGGCCCTGAGGCAACCTATGGAACCCTAGCTCTTGGCGGTCTTTTGATCCGCGTCGGCAAACCATGTTGCTACGTCGAGCCTGACTTTGTTTACCTCGTCACTTACGTGCGCTCTGAGGCTACCCATGGTAAGCCATCCCACAAACAATCCGCCGAGGAACCCGCCAGATACCTCCAGCACGTCTTTCACGGTCATCGTTCGAACCTCATTTGTGTGGTTAGACTTCAACAACCCCGTGAACACTGCCTTTGCTGCACTTCAACCTCGCTACATCAACCACTCCACCAATCGCTCAGCTACCGCGTCCGCGGCACCGGGCCGGACCGGAAAAGGTGCCAAGTCGCGGGTTCGCGTCTCCGCATCCGAGATCGCTTGCAGAACCCGACTAACTTCTGTTCCTACAACTACGTTCCATCCCGAGTCGACGGTTTCCACCCATTCGGTTTCGTTTCGTACAGTGACGCATGGAACGCCGAGCCATGCGGCTTCTTTTTGCATTCCTCCGGAATCCGTCACGATAACCTGGGCGTTCGATTCCAGCGCCAGCATGTCGAGATATGACGCTGGCTCGATGACTTTCAGGCAACTGCTCCGACCATCATTGAGCGTAAGTTGCGCACGCTCCAGAACCTTTCGCGTCCGCGGATGCATCGGCCAGACGACTGTTCCAGAGATGCTGGCTCTCTTCAGCGCATCCACTATCGGTTGAAGGTGCTCCACGCTGGTGTTTTCGGCGCGATGAATCGTCGCAAGAATGTAGCCTTTGTTCTGCAACCCGAGATCACTAAGGATGTGCGACTCTCGCCGCGCTCGGATCAAGTTTTGCTGAACCGCGTCGTACATCACATCCCCAACTAAGAATACGTTTTCCTTGATCCCTTCTTGCAGCAGGTTATGCACCGCTGTCTCCGTCGGAGCGAAGAGCATGCTCGCCACCTGATCGGTCAGCACGCGATTGATCTCTTCTGGCATTGCCCGGTTGAAGCTTCTCAGTCCCGCTTCCACGTGCGCGATCGGAATGCCCATCTTCGCGGCGGCGAGTGCACCAGCGAGAGTCGAATTTGTATCGCCGTAGAGCAAAACGATTGCAGGCCTTTCTGCAACAAAGATTCTTTCGAGTTCCCGGATCATCGCGGCTGTCTGTTCGCCGTGACTGCCGCCATGAATCCCCAAGTTAAGAGCCGGAGTTAATCCGAGCTGATTGCAAATTTGCCCCGACATGTTGAAATCGAAGTGCTGCCCAGTGTGCACAACAACTTCCGCGATCCCGGCGCCGTCCTCGAAATCATGCGTCAATTTTGTTATTGCGTCCCGCACGGGCGCTGCCTTAATGAACTGAGGCCGGGCGCCGATCACAGTCACGATCTTCTTCGTCCCGTTCACTTTGCGCCGTAAACGAGTGTGCGCATTCCCGCTGTTCGATGCACGATGACTGCCGGTCTCGACTGCGGTTTCAGACATTCTTATACTCTGGCCTGATGAGTCAGACGGCGACATCCAGTGGGATCGTACGCTCGGTGCGGTCCCATCCTTCGACCGGCAGGACAACCGGTTGCCCATTCATAATCAACGAGTGTTGAGCAGCCTCCAACACCCGTAACACTTTGAGGCCGCTAGTGCCATCGGTTAACGGGGGCTCACGAGTGAGCACAGCTTGAATAAAAGCTTCACATTCCAACCGCAAGGGCTCTTCCGACGAGAAAGGCACATCTTGACCTAAGCCGTTGACGTAGGTAGGCGGGCCGTTGCCGGCTTCCACTCGCTGATCGTAGATCACCAGACGTTTTGAGACATCGTCAAAACTGGCCATCTTTTCCGACCCAACTACAACCAGTCGCTGCTCTTTGAACGGATGCAACCAGGACACGAACATGTGGGCCCGAACGCCATTGTCAAACAGAAGATTCGTGATCGTCACATCTGCGACATTTGCCTGAAGGTAGCTTCCGCCAGACGCCGAGACCTGGAAAGGCGCGGCATTCATTAAACGCAAAATGACCGCGACATCGTGTGGGGCAAAGCTCCACAAGATATTCTCTTCCCGGCGCACCCGGCCAAGGCTCACCCGGTTGGAGTAGATGTACCGAACCTTACCGAGTTCATGGCACCGCACCATGCGAATCAACTGTGCGATCGCGGGATGGTATTCCAGCACATGGCCGACCATCAAAATTCGGCCACGTTCCTCAGCCAACCGCACCAATCTCAATCCCTCTCGATAGGTGAGTGACAGCGGCTTTTCGACGAAGACGTCTTTCCCAGCTAGCAGGGCGCTTTGTGCGAGGGCAAAGTGAGTTTCGGCGGGACTCGCAATCATAATCGCGTCCACGCTGCGGTCCGCCAGCACCGACGCATAATCCGTCACGAGTAGCACATTTTGGTTTCGCTCACGGAACTGCTGCAAACACTCGGGTCTTAGATCACAAATGGTACGCACCTCGCACCCATTGAGTGCGAACAAATTGCGCGCCAATTTTGGTCCCCAGTAACCGAGGCCAACCAATGCAACGTTGACTGTCATAGGTGTTCGAAAGGGTCTAGAGTGGATCACCCTAAAGGGTCGAGTGCAGTACCCGATTCTTCTGGACGTTGATGGGCTCATCAATCGCAAGAGCCGGCTTGTTCTTTCTCAACACAACCCGCAAACTGGCGGTCATAAATAGGGCCGTTGGAAAAATAAGAGCTTCCAATGCGATCGTCTTATAGCCTTCAATCCCCGCTCGCACAATGGCCGGAATTGCCGAGGTGAACGTGCAAAATGCCAGAATCGAGAACAAACGCATGAGGTGCGAGGCGTCGCGCAAATCGGAATGAAGTTTGTTGAAGAGGGTGGCCCAGATCCATCCGAACAGCACCGCTCCAGCAATCACTCCTGGCACGCCGAAGTTTAGATACCATCCCGTGGCGTGATGGATGTTGTATCCCTGCGTGTCGGGCGCGCCGACCTGCCTGATGTAGTAAATGTAGATACTATCCGGCCGCGTGGGCCAGAACATCCTCGGCACAATCGATGCCGCAAGTGAAAGAAAGCTTGTTCCATAAGTGATTGGCACGTTCTTGTGAATCACGCCGTAAAGGGACAAGTGCGCCTCAAATGGCTCGTTACTCACGACGTTTTCATTCAGGGAGCTACTCACAACGGCGCCAAAGTCACCGTTTAGAAGAATGTCTTCTCCACCGTAGCCGCGAGTGAAGCCGACGTATCCGACCGCAATCATTCCGACGAAGCAACCGGCAGTGAGTAGCACTTTCTTCGGTTTTCGGTCGTTCGCTAAATAGAACAATGTGGCAGCAATGACTGAATTCGCGATCTCATACCGGTTGCCCATTAAGCAAATTGAAATGGAACAGGAATCCGAGCGCGATAACGTAGCAGGCTAACGTCGTCCATTGAGCTCCTTCCCCGATAATGTATCGTGCTCGTTTTCCTGCTGCTAAGACGGCGGCACCCACACACAGACTCAAGATTGCGACGCGATTTAAAAGCTGGTGCACCGTGAAAAATCGCACGGAAGGATCGTAGCGTACAAAGGCATATCCGGATCTGTTCCCCGCCTCTGCGCTGGCCAAAGAATTCCTTACGAGCAGGTAAGCAACCAACCCGGCCGCACTGGTTAGAACTAAGATCTTTGCATGGGAGATTCGAATCGGAGCAATGCCAGGTCCCGCGCCATCGGGCTGGCGAGCAAAATGAAGCACTGCTACCTGGATCGCAACGATAAAGCTGGCATAAAGCACCAGCGTCCAAAAGTAGTCGTCGTCGAGCCGAACTGGGAACAATTTGTAGAAATAATACTGGTACCGCATGCCGGTATTGCCACCTAACGAATCCGCGACGATGAACCAGGCTCCGAGGAGAGTCCAGTAATACAGCAACGCAATTCCGATCGGGAATGCCACGCTCCCCGTCTTCTTCCATATCGCCAGGGTTAACAGGCCGATGACTCCGGTGGCGGCGGTTAGGACAACATAGAACTGCATGCGATTGCTCTTTTAGACTCTGGATTGACTAGTGATTCTGTCTTGGGCTGGAGATAGCATTCTGATTCACCGCGACAACAACACCTCGCGCTTTAGAGATCACCTGCCGATAGATTTCAAGAATTTCGTCGGCGATCACCTTGTCAGACAAAGGAGCAATCTTGTCCCGACCATTGGAGCGGCCACTCTCCTGCAGCACTTCAGTCAAGCAACGCGCCAAAGCTTTCGGCCCGCGGCGGGCGATGCGAGACGGAGTGACACCCGACAGTCTCTCCGGCACATCACCTACATCGACTGAAACAACTGGCAGGTTGCAGGCCAGTGATTCCTTGACAATGTTCGGAGAGCCCTCCCAGTCGCTGGTGACTAGCAGGCAATCTGCTGCATTGAGGTAAAGAGGCATTTTTTCAGCAGGAGTGTCCCCGCGCAGCACTTTGAATCGTATGTTGTGATCGGAGCGCATGGCGTGTTCGATTGCGGCGAGTGCCAAGTCCAGGCGCTTGACCCGCTCGTTCCTGCCAGCGTTGAAAAGTACGACCCGTTCCGTTGCTTGCCAGCCGAGAGCCTTCCGGGCCTCCAGCTTCGGGATGGGAACAAACAGCGAGAGATCCAGTCCGTTGGGAATGACTCTCGATCGATCTCTTCTCCACCACAATCGATTCCTCAAACGATCCGTGACACATATGATGTAGGTTGCCCGCAACGCTGTTAGCTGCGAAAGCAGCCTGCCTGCGAAGGACCGAATCCGACTGACCTCTCGCGTGGGATTCAAGTCGCCCCCGCGGAATGTCACCACCAAAGGACTCGCCCCGGCACAGACACAAAGAATTCCGTTCACGGTCCCGAATTGTGCGTGGACAACATCCGGCTGAAACTGTTGTATCTCATCTTTTAGCCGATACAGCGCCTTGATCAGAAATGGAATAGACGTGCGCGACGTCAAGAAGAAGCTGCGAGCTGTAATACCGGCGGCCTCTAAACAGGCAATTTGCCGTTTGGCGAAAATGAACTCGCTTCCCTCGGCTTTGCAGGGGATTACGTAGAGCACTCGCATGGCAGCAGACTGTGCTTCTAGGAACTCTTCGTAAACAGGAGGATTGCTTCGGAACAGTACTTCGACAGCCAACGCGTATTCAGTGTCAGCAACTGGAATTTGTTTCGCCACTCCACAGGTAATCGCCCCATTCCCGGCAGCAAGCCTGCATATCTTCGCTCTGCCACGCACTTCATATCGAATTCGGCAGCTAGCGAACAGACAGACATCTTCCCCATGCGATTCATTTGTTTTGGATAACGACAAGACACACGGTTTCGTAAATTGCTATATGCTCCCGCAAAACTGCCGAGAGTGCGGTCCGAGTCGGTTATCTGCAAAAGGCACCGACTGTTGTCTTTCATCAAATGAGCGATGTTTCTGATTATGCTTTCTACGGAATCGACGTGCGCCAGGAGTCCAAGGCATAACACAAGATCATATTGCGTAGAGCTCTGATAGCTTGCCGCATCTTCATTCACGTATTCGACACTTGCTCGCGGTCCGCTCGCCGCCCGTCTTCTGGCAACATCCAGCATCTCTTGGGAAATATCCACCAGCGCAAGCGAGTTTGATCTATCCAGAAATTGCAGACTGATAGTTCCGTCTCCGCTGCCGAGATCGAGGATCCTGGAGTCTTTAATGTCCCCTACCAGATCCTTTACCACTCTGCGCCTGATTTCAATGTTGCCGTTGTTCGTGAGGTATCGATCAGTCTGGTCGAAAAAATCCCTAACTATGTTGACTGTCGAACGCTCATTAACCGCTTGGCACTTACTTTCAATCACTGGATTTAGACTCAGAGAAATGTCTGCCCTCTAGCGGAGGGTTGTCTGGCAGACTGGACGATCGTCCCATTTTTCTCGCCAAAGAACTCATTCACGTTCAACTGCTGGTCTTTTCTCACGTCGTTCTGCATGGCCCAGTGCTTCTTGAGCACGATCTCCATCACCACGTAATTCAAGGCAGCCCATGCACTCACCGCGAGTGCCATTCCTGGCAGGCCACCAGCGAAGAAGCCCACGATCCGAAAGATGATGCCGAGGGTGTACACCGCAAAACCGATCTTCGCGGGGGTTTTCGTATCTCCAATTGCGTAATAGGCATTTACCTGCGAACTGGAGAGTCCGATGAAAGGTAGCATGCCTGACATGCAGAGTATGACAACAGAGATCCTCGACAAGTCCTGTGACGTCAGGCTGCCGGCTAGTCGTCGCAAGGGCATCGCTGGAACCGCCAGAAGTGTTGCAAGAGCAGTCGCGCCAACGATAATCAAGACCAGCACAGCAGCTCCCAGCATTATTCTGGACTGGCGCCGGTAAACACTTGAGAACTCCTGCCAGTCACTGCCGTGGGCCAACCGGGACAGGCGCGGGAAAAACGGAGTCAGAATACCTTTGCTCAACACTCGTATGGCTGCACTATAAAAGCGCCAGACCAGTTCAAACGTAACAACACTGCCCGGAACGAGAAACGAAGCCATAAAACGATCGAACGGTAAACTGGTCATGCTATAAGCTTTAAGTAAAACAATTGGCTGCACCTGTTCCCATCCACGCTTAAACACTGCGATGCGCCAGTGTCCCACTCGCAAACGCCCCAGTTCCGGCAGCAACAACAGAGCGGGGAGCGTATTGAAAATCACCTGGCCCCATGCTGCTGAGGCGATGCCGAGCCGGGGCAACTGCCAAACCACAAATGAAAGGTTGGCCGCCGCTGCCAAAAATATCGAGAGTGCGGGCCAAATGAACTTATTGCGCACCTGGCAAAGTGCCGAAAGAATTGCGTAGCAACCGGTCCCCACAATTCCAAAGATCTGAATCCGGCTTAGTGATATCGCCAATTGCTTTGCGACCGGCGAGAATCCCGGTACCATGATCGGGATAATCCAATGCATCAGAAGGAAGAGCGCGCCGGACACCGTAAGGAAACCAAGGCCCATCGCCAGAAATATCATCCAGCCATAGCTTTGAAGTTCATTTTCATGACACTTGGAAAGCGCTGGAATTAAGACGACCGAAACGGTGTCGATCAGTATCGTGATCAATACCTGCGGAATGGTCCACCCGGCGTACAGAGCATCCGTCTTAAAACCCGCGCCGTAGTACGTAACGACGTACCATTGCACGCCAAACGAAAGAACAATCTGGAGCGCGGTAATGAGCGAGAGTTGAAAACTCAACCTCGTGCCGCCTTGTAGAAGGCTCACTTTTGTGCCTTTCGACCGCTAATCCAGGCTGCGACTGCTGATGCGGTTCCGCAAAGCTGCAAGCGAAAGTAAAGATTTTTTCGGAGCAGGAAGCGATGGGATCGAACCGAGGGCAGGAAGGTGCAAGATCCCTTCAACATCGGCCGGGGAACGCAACGTGCTATTCAGGTACTCCAAAACGAATGCCGCACCTGAGGCCAGTCCCAACGCAAGAAGGCAAACTACAACGAGGTGTGGCAGGCGAAAAGGTCCCGTTGGTTCGTTAGGATTGGGGGTGCCTGCATACTCAACAACTCGAACATTGTTGGCTGTCGTCGCCTGCAGGACGTCGTTTGCGCCCAAACGCCCTAGCAAATCGGCCAGAAGAACTTTGTTGCTCTCGATCTCTTGCTGCATCAGACGGTACGCCACGGCCGCTTCGTCCTGCTTTAGCATCACGGAGCGCTGTGTATCGAAGGTCTCACGCAAGTCCTGCTCGCGTCCCAGAGCGGCGCGGTAACGTGTCTCCACATTCGTGACCGCAACCTTGGTGGCCCGCTTCTCGGTGTCGTTGATATAGTTCTCGAGTTCCGCGATTTCCTGATTGACTTCTTGTGTCTCCGGCCACTTGTCAGTCGTGCCAACCAGCAACTGAGCTCGTTTTTCCCGCAGCGCCACCAGGCTTGAGCGCGCTTCTGCAATCTGTCTGGCATCTTGTTCCGCCTGCGCGCCCGCAGCACCGGGATCCTTAAGAGCATCGTAGATAGCCTTGGCAAGCCGCCGCTCGTTCTCTGCCTCGACCAGTTGTCGATTTAATACTCCCAAACGATCGAGCGCAGTGTTCTGACCCGGATCCAGCGTGAGTATGTTGTGACCCTGCGCATAGTTTGAGAGTTGGTGCTCGTCCTCTCGTATTTGTGATTTCAATTCGCTAGTCCGTTTTACGAGAAACTGCTGAGTCGCCTTACCGATCTCAGCCCTTCTCTGCTTATTAAATTCAACTAGGGCATCCGCAATGCCGTTAGGGATTTTCGCGGCCAAGGTTGGGTTCGGATCCGAATAGTAGATATCCACGAGGCGCGTATCGCGAGTAACGGCTCCAGGCTCCTTGACCGTATCGACCAGAAGCTTCTTCTGTATATCGGTTGCATATGGAAGTAGTCGTTCGTCTTGCTGCAACGCTTCAGTAGTGATGGCAGGCTGAAGGGACTGCGCCAGGGGTACCGGATTCGGCTCACCAGGATCTTTCGGACCTAAATATCCGAGCCGAAGGATCTTGCGGATGGTGTGCCCGCCACGCGTCATGTGCATACGAAAAGAAAGGTCATGTTCCAAATCCAGGGCTGTAACAACGCGGTCCAGCAGCGCCGGACTGCGGAGGATCTGGAGTTGCGTATTGAGGTAGACGGGATACGTATTCACCGAGTCTGCGTCCGTTCCATCGGTCGGGAGCTGCAGCGCCGGAGTCTCTGGATCAATTTCTACCCGAGTTTTTGCCACGTAAAAATCCGGAGTGAACAGGCTCTGAAAGGTAGCCAGAAACATCCAGATCCCAACCGTCCAAAGCACCGCCTTCCGATGGTTCTGAATGACGCGCCAGTAATCTCGCACATGCATACTCCGCTCACTGTTCCGAATGATGAGCGCCGAATGACCCTCGGTATGCGGTACTAGCGCGGTTATGCTCTCAGGCAGGGCGTGGCTAAAATTCTCATGCTGGTCTGACATAGCTCAACTCCAATACCTTCTCTTAATTGGACATCGCGCGCCCACACTACTGCAGAATGTTGTAGGCGTTGTAAACTCCCCACCACGAGCCCAACCACATGATCGATTTCATGATGCTCTTGGCTGTTGAACCGGGAACTTGCACGATGTCCCCAGCGCGTAATGCCACATCTTCTCTTTTGTTCTTGTAAATGTCGTTGAGGTTCACCACGATTTCAGTATTGCCGCCCTTGGTGTCGATATATCGCACGATGCGAACTCTCGAGCTTCTCGCATTCGCGGTGGGACCGCCAGCCAGAGCGATCGCGCGCGACAGCATGATCTGCTTGTTGAGGGGAACCACAGTTGGGTGATTAACATCGCCGATCACGAACGCAGAAGATGCCTCCGGAATATTGATAATGTCGCCAGGCCGGATATACGGATCCGTTCCGCCCCCCTGCATCAATTCCACGAGATCGACGTAGGTAATTCCTGAGGCCGGAGCCGGATTGGGCGGCGTACTGGACAGCGCGACCGGGCCACCGGACGGATTCGTCGCCTCTGCTGGTTTAGCGGTTAAATTTGGTGAACCATCTTTGCTGGCGGAAGCTATGCTGGTGATAGAAGCATCTCCCGGATTCGCCGTGTCATGGGGAACTGCTCCATCGCCGTTTTCCGCACTCGAAGGAGTGGTCGCCGCCGATTGTGGCGGGTCTTCTTTGTTGGCAACTGTCGGTGCAATCGGACAACCTGAACCATCCGGTTCGTCGTGCATGATCTGCACCAACCGGCCTGCTGCCGGCGACGGACCGCCGGCGAACGCGAGAATTTCTCGCAACCGAGCTCGGCGTTGCAACGCAAAGCTTCCCGGCTTATTCACTGCACCAACCACCGCTACGGGTTCCGAACTGTAATCCCGGATCGACACATCCACTTGCGGATCCTTCAGATACTCAAGGTAATGCTTTGCAACTTCTTCAGCGAGTTGATCGGTAGTTAAGCAGGACGCGTGAATGTCGGAGTGAATCAACGGAACACGGATCATGCCATCGCCCTCGATTCGCACCGCTCGCGAAAGCTCGGGATATCGAAAGACTGTAATCAAAACTGTATCTCCGGGACCAAGAAGATATCGCTCGCTACCCCTTGGAACCCGGTAGGTCAGGGGGGGAATGGAGTCCTTCGCTGTATTGGTAATCGCGTCCATTGCCCTTGCTGTCGCATCCACCGTTGCATTCGGCGAAATCGGCTGAACAGCGTTCGGCGCGGATGGCTCTTGTGCCGCGAGTGAAAGGACCGCGCAGCCAATGACAAAACCAATCACACTCAACTTCGATTGATAGGAGGAACGGCTAGCTTTCAGTCGGCTCATAGGACACCTGAAGAGTTCTTTGCTTAGCTGGCGTTTCTTCTGTACGGACGAAATAGGTCACTTCGATTCACCACTGCGCCCAGAATCGGCCTGCCAGCAAATTGTTGAACGGCCTTCTCCGCCAGGGCCGAAGGTGTCTTGGTTGCTTGGACGACCAGCAGGACACCATCGCATGCCTCGGCCATAATGCTGCCATCGCAGACCGTACCCGCCGGCGGGGAATCGAGCACGATCCAATCAAAACGGGCGGCGCGTTCGAGCAGGCCCTTGAGACGGCCATTCGCCAACAATTCGGCAGCGTCAAGCCTGGCAGCACCGCTGGGAATGAAGAATAAGCCTCGAATTGGGCCTCTTTGGATGATCGCAGGAACATCCACTCTGCCGGCCAGGTACTCCGAAAGGCCCGGCTCGGCGTCCGTGCCCAGGTATTTGTGGAGAGCAGGTCTGCGCATATCGCCATCAATCAGCAATACCCGCTTGTCGGGTTGCTGTGCCAGCGCAAGACCAAGATTGGCCGCAACGAATGTCCGTCCTTCTCCGGCGCCTGCGCTCGAAACCAGAACGCTCGCGACCTGCCGTACTTGTCGAATCTTGTAAAGCTGCGAACTTACGCTCCGAAACTGCTCCGCCACTGCACCCTCGCGACCGTTCCCATTACCGTTAAGAAATACCAGGTGGTGTCGATCGGGATTCCACTCCCGGGGGAATGGAGTGGGGGGATTACCACGAGTGCCCACAGAAAATCCTTTCAGATCTGTGCTGGTGTCTTCACCTGTTTCGGCGGACGGAGCGGGACACTGCTTCAAGTCTGGTTCGCAGACCGCTCCCGTGGAAGTCCCCACGACTTCTAAGCTCTCTGCCTCGGCACGGTTCCATGCATCCGAAAGCCTACCCATTCTTTTCCTCTTTCTACTGATTCGCCGATTGGCCAATAACGCAGGCTCGACTACGCAGGGGGATACGTAGGTTTTGAATGAAGCTGAGTTTCTTGCTCGCTCTTTTTAGATTAGGGCGCCTTAAATCGAATGGTCACTTGTTGCTGGCGAGGATCGGCCTCCTCAGATGTAGAGGACGGATATATCCATTGGCGCACCGCGTCAGCCGCCGCACGAGCCAGAATCGGATCCCCACTCAATACGGTCACGCTGCTGACTTTCCCCTCTCGCGTAATCTCTGCCTCAACCGCTACTTTCCCTTCTAATCTCCTGGCCAGCGCCGCGCTCGGATACACGGGCAGAACTTTGCGTATGGGAATTCCGCTTCCAGCATCTTCAGAACTGACGGCGCCTGCTGCCAACTCGGAGGAATCCACGGAGTTCGCAACTTTGGAATTTGTGAAATGGGGCTCCACGATCGGAACTAAAGGCAGACGCTTTCCTTCGATTGGGCGCCTCTGCGGGAGGAGAAACATGATAACCAAGGCCCCCAGCAGTGTGACGAGCCCTATCGCAAGCGTTGTATGGGTCCACGTCCAGCTTGCAAGCCAAACAAGTTTATTATCCGTTACGGGATCTTGAGTCGAACTTTCGGATTCGTGAAGGTGGTCGGACTGAACTGGTGCCGGATTTCCAAATGCCAGATTTTCCGCTGGCGGGTAGCCAGAATGAGGCTGAGGCTTCTCTATCCAACTTGCGTCGGCGTCATTCCTCATCGCCGGTGTGACCGCGCAGGAGTTGCCGAAGACCAACCTGTATTGCCCCATGAACTCCAAAATCCACGGCGGTTCTTCCCCAACATCTTCGGCTTTCTCGGGCTCGAGCGGCGCAAGCAGATCAAGAAAATTGATGTCTGCCCGTTCTCCCAAACCGCTCAGTTGTTCGCGTTCCGGCATGATCGGCACATTCTCAGGATCGAAAAGGGGATTGGGGTCGTACATGGGGATGCTTGGACCTTTACACCGCTATCCGGCACTCAGCGGGTGATAGATGCAGCCCGGCGGAAACTTCTTCGATCAGATCGACTCCGATGCTGCGAGCTTGGCACGAATAACCAACCATGAGCGCGTTTTCGGAAATCGTGTTCACTACCCGTGGTACTCCTCCAGAGTAACGATAGATTGCGGCGACTGCTTCTGGAGTGAACACATGATGAGCCTTGGAATTTGCCCCTGCGAGTTCCAGCCTGCTGACGATGTATTTCCTCGTTTCGTCTTCGTTCAGAGGAGAAAGCCTACACCTCAGGCTGAGACGCTGTTTCAACTGAAGGCTGCTGGGAGAATCGATTCGACGGTCCAGTTCCGGCTGGCCGACAAGAACGATCTGCAGCAATTTTTGCCTGATAGTCTCCAGGTTACCCAGCAGGCGAATCTCTTCCAACATCTTCCATGACAGAAGTTGGGCCTCATCCACAATGAGTACAGCCGTCCGGCCTCGACGGAATTGCTCGCTTAGAAATTTGCCCAAACGATCAAGCCCATCCGTCTTGGTTATACCGCGGAAAGGCAATTTGAATTGTTCGAGAACGCTTTGAATAAACTCAATAGACGATACCTGTGGATTGTTTACGTATGCTGCCGGCACATCCATGCGGCGAAGCAACTCCAATAGGCAGTGGATCAGCAGCGTTTTGCCGGTCCCTACCTCGCCGGTCACGGCAATGAAACCTTTTTTTCTCTGAATCCCGTAAATAAGATTAAGCAACACCTCTTTGTGAGCGGGCGTCGCATAAAAAAAATAGGGATCGGGGCTCAGCTCGAATGGATACCGAGTCAGATTGTAGAATCGTCTATACACTGATCGCCTTCGCCCGCGGAACATTCCCAGCATGCAGCCGGGTGACTCAGCCTTTTTCGCTAAAGGAATTTACCCGGTTTTCGGGCATTTGAGAAGCGCCAAAGCGGGATGGAGACTCTCAATCGTCTCCACAGAACATCACTGCACCGTTAGTTGCAGCGTCGCCGAGTGTTGCACGCCCCCCGAAGTGCCGGTAATCGCAACACTGAACGTGTTGGTCGTCGTGAGGGTGAAATTCTGATTCGCACTTCCAGCACTGTTTGTGGCTGCAAAGGTAATCGGGAATGCTCCTGCGCTGGTGGGCGTTCCGCTCAGAACCCCTCCGCCTGAGGTATTAGCTGTGAACGTCACACCGCTCGGCAGGGTCCCACTCTCCGTCACAGTGGCTGTCGGAGTTCCCGTCGTGGTCACGTTGAAAGAACCGGCGGCACCCACAGTGAACGTCGTGC
The DNA here is from genome assembly GCA_963712365.1 of uncultured Acidobacteriota bacterium. Lineage (GTDB taxonomy): Bacteria > Acidobacteriota > Terriglobia > Terriglobales > Acidobacteriaceae > Sulfotelmatobacter. Next base: position 14,035 of record CAVQHO010000009.1, on the reverse strand, counting down.
TGTTCGCGCTGGTAAAAACGGGTGCCTGATTCTGGATAGGCGGAGCAGACGAAGAACCGCCGCAGGCTGCTTGGAATATCATCCCCATCACACAGAACGCCAGTAGAACTCCGATCAAATGGGGCGGAATCTTTCGCCTCGAGAGCTCATCGAGGGAAAAAAGGCAAATCACAACCAAAGGCAGCGCGAGGGCGAACGCAAGCTCCAGATATCTTGCCGAGCGTAAGCGGGAACTCGATAGGGTGATGTCTCCCGAATATTTTTTCGATGAAGACTGAGACGATGCCCGACTCCCTGCCGCGCGTGAACTGGCTTTCAAAGCAACAGTAGAGATGGATAGATTCACCGTGACCGGAGATGATCCTGGCGTGACAGCATTTTTATCGAACTGACAACTGGCACCTGTCGGCAAACCACTGCACGAAAGAGTGATCGCAGTGCCGAATCCGCTGGAGTTCGGGGCTACGGTTATAACTGATTTCGCGATCTGTCCCGCCACCACTGTCGCAGTCGGGGAAGAGAGAGACACGCCAAAGTCTTGCAGTTGAAGATCCCACATGCTGCGCCCATGCGTAGCAGTCCGCAATATTCTCGAAGCTGCATGAATCCGTAATCCAACGGCCGCCACATTGGGCAAGCCAGTTCCCAGAGCGGACCAGGTCGCTCCACTATCGCTCGATCCCAGGATGCCTGCATCAGTAGCGACATAGATAAGACTCGGGGATTGCGGGTCCACCACGATATCATTCACAGGGATATTCGGGAGATTCCCGCTGACGTCTGTCCACGACTGACCGGTATTGGTGGTCATGAAGACGTGCCCGAGAGTATCGCTGTTGACTTTGAATCCCGAGTATGTGAGGTAAGCCGTTTTAGCGCTCGTCGGAAACACTTCCGTAACCCAGCGGTTCGGTAAGCCTGTCGTCACCTTCGTCCATGTAGCAGCCGCGCCAGCGGCGGCATTCTGGGTTACCCAGACGTTGCCGTCCGACGTGGCAGCGTATACCACCTGCGAGGTCGAACCAGAACTGGCATTTGATCCGGGTGCCACGGCAAGGGCCGAGACATATCCACCGTTCGTCAAATCCCCCGAGATGAGTGACCAGTTCTGCCCTCCATCGGTACTCTGATAGACGCGATAACTGCCAAAGTACATGACTTGGGTATCGCTGGGATCTATGACCAGCGTCTCGCCAAAAAACGTGCGATCCGTGGGCGTGATTCCCGTATCAGCCGACGTGAAGGTCCCCAATGCACCCCCGCTGGTGGACTGATAGATGGTAGGACCGGCATTCGAAACGCATTCGGCGAAGATGATATTCGGCTGCGCCGGATTGATCGCGGTCGCGCCTCCATCCCCGCATATGACCTGCTCCCATGTCAGAGAACCCGAATAAAGCTGTGTGCCGTTGTCCTGCGTTCCGCCAATCGCGGTGCTCAGCGAAGTCGGACTGATCGAAAGCCCTTTGTAAAACTGCGTGATAGCCAACGTCGAATTCAGAGAAGTCCAGTTCAGGGCGGTCGTGCCCGGAGTCGAACCGACCCACGTGCCGCCGTCGTCGCCGATGTATAGCAAACTTTCATCGGCGGAAAAGGTCAAGGCATGCGTATCGGAATGCACGCTCACGCCATTTGGACTGCTACTCACGTCTGTCCAACTCGTTCCTCCATCGAGAGACTGCAATACGAATGTCTTGCCCGCTGCAAACACAACATTGGAGTTCGTTGGTGACACAGCGATAACATTGTCGAACCAGCACTGGGGGGTGCAGTAATCCGTCAGGGTCGGTGCGGTCAGCAACGTCCATGTGGTTCCGCCGTCGGTACTCTTCCAGACGCCCTGCAGGGACCCTGCCGAAGCGCCCGTCGCGTAAGCGATACCGGCGTATAGTATCGCTGGCGTTGTGGCGGTGGACGGAAACAGCGCCAGCCCAATTCGACCAACATTCGTAGTTGGCAGCGTTGAATTGTTCAATGACGTCCAAGTTTCCCCATCATCGGTGGAGACGAAAATACCTGCCTGGCAGGGTCCCGCTGCTGCCGCAAACTGAGCCGCACGGCCCTAACGCAGCGTAAAGGTATCCAGAGTTCGCGTCATAGAGCACCGCATTTCCAGCAGCGCCACTGAGCGGTACGGTCCACGTATTGCCTCCATCGTCGATTTGTAAATGCCGCTTCCCATGGCCCGTTGACAGGACGCCTGCAAACAGTTCCCAGCTCCATCAATAGCGAGAGACCCGATGTAGGCGCCTCCAGCACCCGAAGGAAATGGACCGACGAAAGCAGACTGTCCGAGCTGTGTCCAGGTGCTGCCCCCGTCCGTCGATTTCAAAATGCCTGCTCCGTAATACGAGTTCAAATAATCTTCTTCGCCGGTGCCAACGTAAATGATTTGTGGATTCGTTGGATCGATAGCAATCGAACCGATGGATAGCGTAACTTGATCGTCCGTCAGCGGAGTCCAAGTCGTGCCGCCGTCTGTTGTGCCCCACACTCCACCGACCGCGCCTCCGACAAAAACTCGCTTTGGATTTGAGCTGTCGACCGCGATCGCAGTCACACGCCCCGATACCTCGGGAGATCCTCGATACGCCAGATTGCGGGGATTCGTGGGTTGCGGCCCGATAAGCGACCATGACGCAGTTGGTAGGCTCGCAGGCGTTGCGTTTTTTTGTTTCGCTAGTTGCTTGCGTGCATCGCTCAAAGCATTGGCCGGAATGCGTCCCGAAGGATACGTTCGTTCCCGATAAAAATTGTTCGTCAGACTTTCATCTTGCTCTTGACAAAACGCCACTGGGCACAAGGGAAGAAGAATCACAACGCATCGACAAAAAGCAATACACAGAACCTTGATGGAGACGCGCTGCATAGCGGTTACCCCCAACATTGGCTAACCCTGACATGCTCCAGAAGTCTCGAAAAGTTTTTGGTGAAGGTGCCTTGTCGGTCACTGGAAACAGCGCGATGCTCGGCCCGGCGCCCGGATGTCGATGTGGCTTTCTGTCGTGGCTTATAGCTCCGCCCTTTGACTCCCAATCGGTGTGTTCCCCATCGCACCGAAATGACGAGGGGCGAACAATAGCCCGGCCTGTACATTCGGACAAGCGGCTGAAATTCCTTAGGTCCCCCGGCATGTTGCCCTCGTTTCTTGCGAGACATTCATCCCTCTTGCTTGTAGGCCGACCGGCCACTGCCTATCAGCATTCCCCAGTCTTCCAACGAAACATCCGAGTCGTAGCGGGAGGGGCCAAAAGACCATAAACAGCTTTGAGCTATAAGAAATTGGTCCCTACACACGGGTCTTTTATCCCTAGCGCGAATCAAACTCTTGGGGGTCAAGCTTCTTGTCGTTTTTCCTTGACATGGCTAGGGCGTCGAAGTACTTTGCTGGCGCTGCGGTAATTGGGGCAAATAGTAAGTCGGCTTCTTTCTCGCCGGACCATTCGACAATTTGGCAGTAGCAAGAGAGGGGGCGCTATGTCCGCTCCGGCACGTGTGTCTACTCAGCGGTCGATCAGGACGCTTATCGCCGACCGCAACCGTATGGCGAGCCAACTTTTGGCGGAATCGCTATCACAGGACTCAAGATTCTCGGTTTCGATCGCCGCCACGACGGTCGAAATCATCGCCATGTGCGCAAGTTTTCGCCCGGACGTAGTGGTTATCAGCGCTGATCTCGAATCCGTACCCCGAAAGGGGCTGCTTGCCGCCCGACGTCTCAGCTCCGCGTACCCGCATATCAATATCGTCATGCTGGTCGAGGTTACAGGAGAGGAAATCGTTGCCTCGTTCAGAAATGGCGCTCGCGGCGTTTTTTGCCGAACTGAGCCGCTGTCTGAGTTCAAGGAGTGCGTCCTCGCCGCAAGCCAGGGCCGTATCTGGGTGCATAACGGTGGCACTGAATTTCTGCTCGACGCCATCAAGAGCGCTCCGTCTTGCGACGCAATCTCGCAGGTGAACACGCTCTCGAAACGTGAGATTGAAGTGGCCGAACTCGCTGCCCAAGGTCTGACGAACAAGCAAATCGCCGCCCACCTGGCGCTCAGCGAACACACGGTGAAGAACTATCTTTTCCGTGTATTCGAAAAATTGGAAATCTCGAATCGAATTGAACTTCTCTTTCTCATGGTGAATGAGAGAAAAGCGAATGATGCGAATGGCCAGCACACGGCAGCAGAGATGACAGAAGTGGACTCCAGCGTCACGATACAGAAATACATGCAGGCCGCTCACGATGGATTCGTCCCGGCGCAGTTCGTTCTGGGGTTGGCTCATCTCGAAGGTTATGGCGCGGAGAAGAATCACGAATCTGCTTACTACTGGCTGCGGGCTACTGAAAATCAATGTTCGGAACTCCTGCGACTGAGCAAAAACTTGATAGACAAGCTCAAAAGCCAAATCAGAATTAACAAAGTCGAAGCACTGGAACGCGCTCTGGACACCATGCTTCAGGACACTCCGGGCATCTTCAACAAGAAGCCGATCGAATTGGTTCAGGAGAATAAGGTTTTGTTGTCGCGTATCGCCGGGTGAACTGAGTCAACCCGGCGTCATGCTTGCGTCGGAACCTTCACTGCGCGCCGCTCCATGTTTTTGAATCCTTCAGGATCAATGCCAATGTCAAACTCAAGCGCAATATCGCGAGAGCCCGAAATTTCCCCTACGAAATACTTCGCCCATCCTACGGCTGTAATTGACAGCGGCTGTGAGATTGGCGACGGCACGAGGATCTGGCATTTCAGCCATCTGATGAGCGACGCGAGGATCGGCCAACGCTGCAACCTCGGTCAAAATGTCATGATCGCTTGCGGTGTAGTTCTGGGGAACAACGTGAAAGTCCAGAACAACGTCTCTATCTATACGGGTGTAACGCTGGAAGATGACGTTTTCTGTGGCCCATCGATGGTCTTCACCAACGTGATCAATCCACGCAGCCACATTATCCGCCGCCAGGAGTACAAAAATACTCTAGTAAAGCGCGGCGCAACCCTGGGAGCAAACTCCACAGTAGTTTGTGGAACCACCATTGGTCGCTATGCGTTCGTTGCAGCGGGCGCCGTGGTCACAAAAGATGTCCCTGATTACGCACTCGTTGCCGGTGTTCCGGCCAGACAGATTGGCTGGGTTTGCTACTGTGGAATCCGGCTTCAATCTCCCAACGGGTTGGCGACCTGCAACGAGTGTCACCGGGTTTATCGTATCGATCAAACCTGTTCTGAGATCGCCAGCGAAGCTGCCTGACGAAGGTTCTCCCCGGACTGCTTTCCCGCCTCGATACGTGCCTCTCTAATGGAAGAACTGCCGGACGCAATCGACCACGTATCTGGCCTGCTCATCGGTTAATTCCGGTTGAATCGGCAGCGCAAGTGTTTCTTCCGCAGCACGCTCGCTCTCCGGAAACATTCCCGTCTTGTAGCCGAGATACGCGAAGCACTCCTGCAAATGCAGCGGAACGGGATAATAAACTTCAGTTCCGACGGCCATCTTCTTGAGATGATTCTGCAGAGCGTTCCGGCTCGAGCATCGTATGACGTACTGGTTGAAGATGTGCCGTTCGGTCCGAATACCGGGCAACTCAACAGGAACACCACTCTCCCGAAACAGTTCGTCATATCGCTTGGCGTTGTGCTGCCGAGATGCTGTCCAAGCGTCCAAGTGCGGGAGCTTGGCTGAAACCACCGCGGCCTGCAGCGCGTCCAAACGAAAATTGCCCCCGATCATTTTGTGGTAATACTTCGGCTCCGCCCCGTGCCCACGCAGAATCCTGAGTTTTGTAGCTCTTTGGGAGTCGTTCGTGACAACCATCCCCCCATCTCCAACGCCGCCAAGGTTCTTGGACGGGAAAAATGAAAAACACCCGTAGTCCCCGATGGAGCCAGCCCGGCGGCCCTTATATTCCGCCCCAATTGCCTGGGCAGCATCCTCGATAACGATGAACTGGTTTTCCTGCGCCACGTTCATTACAGCATCCATATCCGCCATTTGCCCGTACAGATGAACCGGAATCAAGGCGCGAGTCTTTCCTGTGACCTTCGACGCAATCTGGGACACGTCAATGTTGTAGGTTACGGGATCGATGTCGACAAACACCGGAGTAGCGCCGACGCGGGCGATGGCTCCAGCCGTTGCGAAGAAGGAATATGGTGTCGTAATGACTTCGTCTCCCGGCCCGATGTTTTCCGCCATGAGACATACGATCAAGGCGTCACTGCCAGACGAAACCCCGATGCCCCAGGAGCAGTTCGAATAAGCGGCAATCGCTTTCTCGCACTCCTCCACCTTAGGGCCAAGGATGAACCGCTGCGATTCCAGGACCTCTGCAATGGCCGCATTGATCTCGGGTTTTATGCTCGCATACTGCGCTTTGAGGTCAAGCAACGGAACGTTCATGTTTGCCGTCTCTGTGGGAAAGGCTCAGCCTCTGCGAATGGGGCCTCGCGCACAATTACTGCCACACCAAAAGATATAGATAGTAATACGGAATGTTAATACGCGCTTGATGGGAATTCGCCTCTCTACAATCGCTCAAACGGGCCGCAGCTTCTGGGATACTATCGAATTCAATGACTGACTCCACGATATTCGACAATGCTGCCCAAGGCCGCTTCGAACTCAGGTCCGGCGGCGACACGGCATTCTTGGTCTACAGCAAGGCGCAAGATCGGATTCGTCTGATTCACACGGAAGTTCCCGTCGCGTTGAGAGGCAGCGGGATGGGCTCAAAGCTGGTCGAGGCAGCCCTTCGCCTCGCAGATCAAAGCGGCCTCAAGGTGATTCCGCAGTGCCCGTTTGTGGTGGAGGTTCTGAAGCGACATCCGGAGTACCTTCAGGTCGTCGACCCCCAACACCGCCGTGACCTCGAATGAGCGTTGCAGCGTTCTCAGCGTACCTTCGGTGCGCGCACGTATACTCCTCAGTTCTTCAATGGAAACCGGTTTGCCTTCTGCCTCGCTCGAAAAGCTCATGCGGCGCGAGCCCGTGCAACCGACTTTTCTTGTAGCAGAAGCTCCGACGCCTTCACGCTCATGTGTGAGTGGAACCACTTCTGCACGATGTCGTCACAGAGGAAATTCGCAAGGGAGAGCAGGCTCATTCCCTGATGGTGGACCATCCACGAACGCACGAGTTCCCAACGAGCTCCTCGAAAGCGTCGGCGGCCTACTGTGTAATCGGCGGCTTCGCAAAATCCATACGATCGGAACCAGCCGAATCCTTGCATGCGGTGTAAATTGGCGATCGCGTTCTTGCTATCCACCTTGAGAGCTAGAAAGGTCGAGTACGGTGACACAATGAGCGGGTCCGATTCGTTCTTCTTCAGCGCGAGACTTGGAACACCAAAGGCTTCGTAGTGATAATCCCCAGCTTCATTGATTCTGGCGCACGCCGACTCTGAGATTCCCCACGGTATGCCCTTCTCGGCCGCATATTCCTGCTGCGACCGGACCGCGGCTGTGGCCGCTCGATCGAGCAGAGTATTCCGATAACTGCGCATCCAGATCGACGGCATCAGGTATTCGAACATGGTTCCGGTCCATGAAAGCAGAACCGGACGGCCGCGATCGGTAGCGAACGGGCGGTCCAGCCGGAACCACGCTTCCTGCGGAATATCCTCTTTGGCAATGGCCACGAAAACGGCAGTACGCGGCTCCGTTGCAAGCAGATCATAGAAATACGGCTGGAGTTCTTTTGCTTGCGCGTCAAAGCCGACCGACATCAGCAGGCGCTGCTTGTCAACCAGGAACGTGAAATCCATGGCGTCGGCCACGTCGCGCGCCTCGCGCCCAATTCTTCGAAGTTCGTCGATGAGTTGGAGTGCGTTCTTTCTCGCATCCGCCAGCAACGGCATGAATCCTTCAGCCGAGGCACGCTCTCCATTTCTCGCTGCCTGGACGGTCTCGTCGAGATGCAGTTCGAACTCCGCGATCAGATCTGGCAGCCGCTGCAAGGGTACTTCGTAAGTTGACTTCGTTCCGAGGACTTTAGCGCGCAAGTCAGAAAATTCCGGCAACATCCAAGGCATGTACGCCCGGACCATTTCCCTGACGTTCTTTATTCTCGCCTCGACCTGACCACGGAACCAGGCGATGTCCGAGGCATGTTCAGGCTTGGTCCGGCGCTTTTCTTCACGAAGAGGGTTTTCGGGAAAACTGAGAATCGCCCGTAACCAGCCGACTCTGTGAATGCTCGATTCGAACTCCGATACTACCCGCTTGGGAATCGCTCGCATTCCGACCAGCACTCGAAGGTGATCCGTCAAGCCCTTCGCCACAGTTTTTGAGAGCAGAGGCCGCTGCAGTAAGTCGAGACAGCCCTGCTGCAGCGTCCAAAGGGAAGCCACCATGTTCCCGCTGTCCACCGAAGAGATGAAGAACGGCGGTTTGGGCTGCAGCGTGTGCGTGTCGTACCAGTTCATCAGGTGCCCGCGGTATTTCTCGAGACGCCGCAGGGTTCCTAGCGTCTTCTGCGTGAGTACGACCATCTCGGGAACGGTCAGGTATCCAAACTCGACCGCCGCCTGCCTCGCATTCAGCAGCAGACCAACATTGGTCGGAGATATGCTAGCGGCAATCTTCAGGCGCTGGCCCGGCACATTGTCCAGGGGCTGGTCCTGCACATTGTCAGGCACAAGCCAACTCTGTTCTTCGTTGGAGAATTCGGCGAAGTACCGCCAGATGTAGAGCGCCGACTTGCGCAAGAGCCACGAGTCGCTGCGTGTTATTTCCGGAGTTGGCTCTAGATGGACTCGCATTGAGCCAGAGCGCCAGAGGTTTGCTGCAGGCCCACAAAAACAGGATTGGCGCGGCCGCCCAGAAAGCGTGGTGGCGAGTGAACCACAACAGGACGCCCAAGGCAATCGCCAGAAACGGCACCCAATCGATGTAACGGTCGATTGGTGTGCGGCTCTTGCCCAGTTCCGCTTCCTCAGCGGTCTCCCACTCGAGAAGACGTTGTCGGGTCACCAGACGGCGCACCAGGGCTCGAGCCACGGCATCCAGAGACAGCAGCGTTTGATGCGCCAACAGCGTCAGCGTCAACAGAGTTGTGAAGTTCGCCGTAAATAGACCGCTAACGGCATCGCGTGCGATACCCAAACTACGCGCCACGATCGCCCCGGGTAAATCCAAAACAAAGCTCAACCCATGCTGGCACGAACAAAATACAAATGGCCGCGATCGTCCACCGGACGGGGTGATCCATCACCAACCACGCATACAGAAGCAATGCGAAAGTCGTGGGTTCTACCAGGCTTCGGCGGAGGTTATCGAGAATCTTCCAACGGGACACCAGCGAAATCGGATTCGGTACCCGCGCACCCGACTCGTCCGGAACACGATCCGTGAGCCACTCCACAATCTGCCAATCGCCTCTCAGCCAACGATGCTTCCTGCGGCTGTAGGCGCTGTAGTGCGATGGATAATCCTCGATGACAGGAATATCGGTTGTCAGCCCCACGCGTGCGTAGGCGCCTTCAATGAGGTCGTGGCTTAACAAAGAATTCCGCGGGAATCTTCCATAGAGAACGCGGAACATCGTATCGACTTCGTAGATGCCTTTTCCCGCAAATGATCCTTCTCCATAGAGGTCCTGATACACGTCGGAGATCGCTCTCGTGTAAGGGTCGAGGCCGGTCTCGCCGGCAAATATCGCAGCGAGGCGGGACCGCGTCGTGCACTGGACGCTGATGTCGACCCTGGGCTGCAGAATTCCATATCCCGCAACAACAATATTCTTCTCCGGATCGATAATCGCCTGATTCAACGGATGCGCCAGCGCTCCGATCATTCGGTGCGCTGAACCTCGCGGTAGCTCCGTATCTGAATCGAGCGTGATCACAAAACGGACCGTGCGCAGAATCGGAAGGTCGCCAATCTTCACGGGAAAGCTGTCGAATTGTCCCCGGAGCAATTGATTCAGATCAAGAAGCTTGCCCCGTTTTCGCTCCCATCCCATCCATCCTTTTTCGCGGGGGTTATAGACGCGATGGCGGTGAAGATGAAAGAAAGTGCCTTTGCGCTTTTCTGCATATCTTTCGTTCAGATCCGTAATCAGATTCGAGCACAGCTCAACCAATTCGTTCTCTTCCGGCGCCGGGTGCGGGGAATCGGGCAGGTCCGACACGATTGCAAAATGGATGTTCGGATCATGGTTCCCCAGATACCGGACCTCCAGTTCATCGATCAGGTGCTGGACCTGCTTTTCATTAAGCAGCAATGTTGGTATGGCCACCAGCGTGACGCAGTTCCCAGGGACGCCCTCCGTAGTAAAGTCCAGCTTGGGCAAAGGCGTTGGCCGCAATAAGTTAGTCGTCAGATAGTTCATCAGCTGCACCGCGGCCTGCGAACTGGGCAGCAGCACGATGAACATTGAAAGCAACACAGTTGAAAGGGGCGTATCCGAGGGTGTGAGGATCCACAGCACCCCGGTCACGATCACAAACGTGAGCAATGCGATGCCGACCAACAAGTATTCATCGGGATGAACGCGCAGATAGCTTCGAAACCGCTCTTTGAAATCGGCGTTGTATCCCACCCTCTGGCAGAGCACCTTGCTTCCTTCACTCGACGAGATAGAAGCCAATATGAGATTCGCGTTCCGCCATGCGGAGATCGCTTTGAGCCCCGTTTCTGAGCTTTGCGAGCGAGCGCCAGCGCCTCTTTAGCGACCTCCATCTCCGTGAGATCGGAGCGGCGTGCAATTTGCGACACTCTCTCCCGATACGAGTTGCGGCTATCGAAATCCATCGACCCGTACGCACCCGTTGGATCCTGCAGCAAGATGTCGTCAAACGGAATCAGCGATTCCAGATCCTCTTTCCACGAAGCCTGCGCCACATGTTGATAATTTCGGATCAACGGAACAACACTCGCTGTGGGCCGATGCCCGACGTTCTTCAGATGAGCAACGCCCAGCTCCGCAATTCCTTCGATCAATACAAGCTTCAGGGCAGGCACTAGCGAACCGATTTCGTGAAATTCCAGTGGCGTGGTCTCCTGGAAAGCCATGCAGAACGCGGTGAACTGGCTCTTGGAAAAAGTCGTGTCCACCTGTTCGAGAAATCCGTCCGCTATCGCGAGCACTCTCGGAAGAATTTCGGACTTGTAAGAAACCACTGGAAGTGTAAGTGTCCCAAACTCGCCCACCAGGGCGCGGGCTGCCGATGCGAGTTGCTGCGCGTTGGTTCGCAGCCAGAGTAAGTCCTCTGAATCCGGTGATTCGGCAAATGCGGCATCAATACCGCCGACCAACTTCTTCAGCCTTGAAAGCAACTTCTCTCCACGCGCGTGGAATGCTTCGGCTGACTTTCTCTCCGGTAGCCAACTCAATGTGGTTGCGAACTCCGCCCCGGCATTCCGGGCGGGCACAACCTCTTCAATGCTGGCTGCGATGGAGAACTTCCGCTCTTCTTCTCCAACAATTCCCTCGATCTGTGTATGAGGCCCCATCCGTAAGCTACCGCCCTTCGCGAATGAAATTTCTAAGGCTCTGCCCGCATCTCATCGATAGCTGGCAGCTTGCAGTTCGAACATCTCCGCATAACGACCGCCCAGATGCGTCAGTTCTTCGTGGTCGCCTTCTTCAGCGATTCGTCCATTCTCCAACACCACAATGCGATCTGCCATGCGCACAGTAGAAAACCGGTGAGAGATAAAGATCGCCATCTTGCCGGTGGTCAGCTCAGCAAAGCGCTGGAACACTTCGTATTCGCTGCGTGCGTCCAGAGCCGATGTAGGCTCGTCGAGGATGAGCAGCTGCGCATCTCGCAGATACGCTCTCGCCAACGCAACCTTTTGCCACTCTCCGCCCGAAAGATCGACCCCGCCATCGAAGCGCCGTCCAAGCATTTGTTCGTAGCCTGATCCCAACTTCCTGATTACCTCGTCTGCCATACTCTTCTGTGCGGAATGCTTGAGCAGATCGATCTCGTTAATGTGTTCGATCTTGCCCACCGCGATGTTCTCGCGTGCGGTCATCTCATAGCGCATGAAATCCTGGAAAATGACACCGGTCTCACGGTAAAGATCATCGAGGTCGTACTCTCGGAGATCGATCCCATCGAGCAGGACTTGCCCCTCGACCGGGTCATACAGCCGCGTCAACAATTTGACGATTGTCGTCTTTCCTTCCCCGTTTTCCCCGATTAATGCGACCCTCTCTCCCGGCCGTAATTTGAAGTTGAGCCTGTTGAGAACGAGGCGCGACGATCCCGGATACTGAAATGACACATTGCGGAACTCAAATCCAATCCTGATTGGACGCGGAGCCGGTAGTGCATTGGGTTTCGAGCGTATCGTCGGCCGCATCTCGAAAAATGCAACCAGATCCGTCAGAAACAGAGCCTGATCGGCGATCGTAGAAAGCGTCGAGAATGTCTGCTGCAAATTCGAACTGGCCTCCCGGATCGCGTTCGCCAGCAACGTCAACGTACCCAGGCTGAAGACCCCCGTCACCGTTCGCCATACCGCGAAGACGTAGGCGCTGTAGTACCCCGCCGTCCCGATCATTGAAAGCAGCGACCCGGCGATCACCTTGCGCCGGGCAAGAGCGATGTCCTCTTCATAAACCTGATCTGAGAGCTTCTTAAACCGGGCAGTAAGGAATTTCTGCAAGCCAAAAAGCTTAAGTTCCTTGGCCGCTTCCTTGCTGCCGCCGAGAATGCGTAAATAATCGAGCTGCCGGCGGATGGGAGTCTGCCGAAAGTTTTTCGCGTATCCGACAAAGGCGAAGTGCGTCTCGCCCACAAATGCTGGTATGACACCTACGATCAGCAGCAGTAGCAGCCATGGTGAAAACACCATGATCGAGATGGACAGCGTGATGGTTGTGATCACCTGCTGGATCAGCCTCCCGATCGCCTGGATCATATAAAGACGATCAGTCGCCTGCACCCTCGCCCGCTCTAGCTTGTCGTAAAAGACAGGATCTTCGTACGCCAGCACGTCGAGGCTGGCTGCGTGCTCCATTACGCGAACGCTAATGTGATTTGTATACTTGCCGGCAAGCAGAGCATCCGAATAATCGATAAGACGACCCACGAGACCCGTCGATACGGCCAAAGCGAATTCAGCGGCCACGAACCACCACAGTTTGTGTCCGATGGGCTGATGGGTGGTGACAATCCGGACAATTGCATCAATGATGAGCTTCGACACCCAGAACAAGGCCGGGGGGAGCAATGACGCGATAATTCTCGCCACGAGCCCCAGAACCACAACCGACCGTCCGGACTCCCAAACAAAGCCCAGAACTGCCGGCACATTCCGGAGCGCCGCCAGGCGGTCCCGCCATCCGTTCCAGAACTCTGATTTCTCTTTCATGACTGAGCCAGCACGGGACTCCAGCCCAACAAGCGTAGCATGTGCGCTTGAAGTGACAACCCGGGGCCAGTCCAAGGGATCTATCCCTTGAATCCGGGTAAATCAATTCAGGTCAACAAAGCCAGATCCCCAAACGGCTTTTGGATGAGAAAAACGACCGGGTGGTTGGGCGTAGAACACCCCTCCCCGCCCTAAGCCTAATGGGAAGGTTGTGGCTCTTCCTTGTGGAACCCGGCGCGCTCCATTCCACGTCGGGCCTCCGGACTTTTCATAAAAGTCTGCCACACGAAGCCCGTGCGCAGATTCTCCGCCATTAACAGGATGATTCCCGTGTCAATCCCGATCACGTCGGTGTCATACCAGTTCTTCAGGGGATTAAACGCGTTCACGAACGCATACTTGCTCCATGCCGAGGGATACCGGCTTCGCATTGTCTTCAGCACTCGCAACGTTTCAGCAGGCAAAAACGGCAATGATCCCCCAGCCGCGCTCGGAACCACTGTTCCGTCGATTGGCCCCGTCGCTGGCGGCCCTCCCCACACGACGTATCCTTGCTGCGAATCGGATGCCGTGATCCCCCAAAGATCCTCACTGTAGTCCGGGAACTGCTTGCCCAGTTCCAAACAAAAACGGCGGTGGACTTCCGTCGCAATGACCGAATTCTCGAAGTAGTCGGCATACTTATCGCGCTGGCCGCGGAAATCAAACAGCAATACGTC
>CAVQHO010000008.1:0-358592 GCA_963712365.1 uncultured Acidobacteriota bacterium | reverse complement strand
AGTTCTTCCACCAACTGCGCGAGCTTTGCAGAGTTCTGTTCTCTTGAAACTTCCTCGGCAATCTCCCGCCAGGGACGGGCGGACGGTGTTGGAGTGGTCATTGCGGCCTCCTCCTTGGGATTGGGTAGAGCCTAGCAGAGCAGTAGACAAAAGCAGTTTAAAGAATTGTGAAATTTCGAAGAGGATCTGTATACACCGATAGGGCTATTGTTGTCGCTTTATTGAGCGCCCTCTTCAATGATAGCGACACCCCATGCGGGCAGAGCGATGTTGCCATTTTTCGCGGCGGCGCTGCCCGTGAGCAAATCTTTTCCCGCAGCGAACTCGTATTTCACCTGAACCGGAGCGGAGGAGTAGTTCAGCACGTAATGAACGGGATTGCCGTCGGCGAGCACGCCGCTCCGCACGATAGTGGGGAAATGAACCGCTTGTTGTTGGCCCCAGAGGCCGGCTCGTTTGACGCTCTCCTCAACGATTTTCTCTGTGAGCGCATCACTGGGCATGAAGCCGATATACATCACTTCTCCTTTGCCATACGAATTCCTGGTGAGGGCAGCGTAGTTGTGCCATACGGGATGCTCATAGTGCGCCAAAACCGTTGCAGTCGTTGGCGTCAACAATTCCATCCACCAGCGTGCTGTGTTGTCGGCACCCGCGTGGTAAGGATCGCCCTCAAGAGAAACGCCATCTGGAAGGGTGAACTGGTTGTAACGCACACCGGCTGCTTCTGCAATGAGGCCAGGTTGCGAGGTGGACCGTACCTTTACGTTCTCGTCAGAAAAACCACTCTTGAAGGTATAGAGGAGGTGCCCTCCGGCTTTGGCAAAGGAGTTGAGCCGCTCGATCTCCGCGTCCGACGCAGCGTACAGGGCAGGTACGATGATCAGCTTGTAATTGGATAGATCAGTCGTAGAGGGATCGACAAAATCCACCTCGGCATTCATGCGATAAAGCGCGTCGTAGAACGGCCGCACGATGTCGTTGTAGGTGACAGCTGAGTTCCATCCGAACTTGAATGCATTGAAGGCGGTGAGGGCACGGTTGCTGACGTAGATTGCGATGCGATTGTGCTTGCGCATGTTCGCGAGCTTCGGTCCCAGCCGCGCAAGCTCTTTTCCAATAATGCCGGCCTCCTCGTAGGTCGGATTCGGCTTAAAGTCCTGGCTGAGCAGGCCACGCCAGTAGGTTTCGATAGCATTCGCAGTGGTTCCCCAGTGCCAGTATTCAACCATGTTCGCGCCAGATGCCAGATGGCTGAAGGCCTGAAGGCGAAGCTGACCAGGATAGGGCGTCCACTCTGGAAAGCCTTGAGCTTCGGTTTCGATCACCAGATAATTCTGTCCTCCGCGCAGAGAACGCGCCAAATCCCCGCCAAGCGCAATCTCGGTGCCAGTGAGGTGACTCTCGGTAGGATGGTAAATGTCGATGCCTGCGACATCGAGGGCCTGCGCGGCTTCGAAATGATTCACTTCGGATTGGATGCCGTAAGAATATCCACGCCAATCGAGATCGAAGTTTTGCGTCACGAACTGACCATGGCGCGAATGAGCGCGGACCAGAGCCGCCTGCCATGCGAGATAGTCCGTGACGAGGCCGCGTTGAAACTCCGCGAATGCAGACGACAAACTTGCATTGATCGAGCCGTCGACAGACGGGAAGTCGCCCCAGTCGTTGATGCGGTTGCTCCAATAGTCGAGACCAAATTCTTTGTTTAGAGCGGCGAGATCGGGATGCCGCTGGCGCATCCACTGGACAAATGCGGTCTGAACGTTCGGGCCGCTAGTTTCGTAGGGCTTCGTCTCGTTGTCGAGTTGATATCCGATGACAGAGGAATGCTCTCTGACGTGATCGACGAGAGCCACGATGATTCGCTCGGCAGCCTTGCGGAAGTCCGGGTTGGTAATGTCCATGTTCTGGCGGCGGCCATATTCGGCGCGCCCCCTGGGTGTCACCACGAGAACGTCGGGGTGCAAACGGGCCAGCCATGTGGGAATGGCATAGGTGGGCGTCCCGACGATGACTTTGATTCCGGCTTTATCCATCGCGGCGAGAACGCGGTCGACATGGCTGAAATCGAAGACACCCGGTTTCGGTTCAAGGGTGCTCCAAGTTGATTCAGCAATTCGCACAACGGTGATGCCGGTGGCTTTCATCATCTTGACGTCTTCATCCAGACGGTCGTACGGCGAGTATTCCTCGTAGTAGGCCGCACCAAAAAGAATCTGCTGCTGAGGTAGTTGGGCCGTAGCCGGGAAAGAGATCGCGATGAAAAATGTGGCGAGCAACGCAAGGGACATGGAACGAATCGCATTCATGGACGTGGTGCTCCTAATCACAAACGAATGACTTGCAAGACTAACCCCACCGCGCAGGGAATGCTCGCCTTACATTGTCGTATCCAAATCAAACCGTGCTTCCTCGGACTGGATGTGCAACGGAGTGATGTACTCTGCTGAGTGTGCCAAGCTTGATGTGCGAGTCTGTTCCGTACGAATTCAGTATGCCTTGAGCGGATACCCTCGCGACCTGCCGGGAGTCGACGGAATAGACCTCGATGCGCACACCCCCACGCGCAAATTATCACGGTCGAATCGACCTCTTCGCAATCAAGATGAAATGCTGTGGTGCTTATTACGCCTGCAAGGATTGCCACCTTGCCCGGGCCTGACCATGACATATTGCGATGGCCACGGAGCGAGTGGGACGAGAAGGCCTCGTTTGCAAGTTGCGTGCAAAATACGCTCATTGAACGTGAAGGCGTCGATCAAGATGGTCTCCATCTCCCTGATAGGGCTGGCCCTACTGTCCCGCTGTGATTGAAGTCACAGAAATCGGTGACATCATTCATATCAGGAAAATCCACCCGGTGTGATCCTCAAGACGGAGTGCAGGAGGTGTGCCATGGCACTCGTCGAACCGAAAATCGAAAGAAGGGAAGCCGCGATCCCCGATCGCGCGCCGCTGCCGAACAGTTTTTCCGTTTCGGTGAAGAATGTTTTATTCGCCACCGATTTTTCCGAGACCTCAAAAGCCGCCATGCCCTACGCCGCGGCGATCTGTCGTCATTTCGGAAGTTCGCTCCATACCGTCCACGTCTTGTCTGACGCCAGCCTTTTGCTGATGAACGGCGGCGTCGACTATGTCAGCATGGGTACGATTTACGAGGATGCCCACACTGAAGTCAAAGAAAAGCTGGATCAACTTTCTGAGAGTTTCGAAGGAATTGCTCACCGGAACTATGTTCGCCACGGAAGAGTCTGGAAAAATCTTTCGGCAGTCATCGAAGAGAATGCGGTCGACTTGGTCGTACTAGGTACGCATGGCCGCACTGGATTCGGCAAACTGTTGCTCGGTTCGGTGGCGGAAGATATTCTCCGCCACGCGCTTTGCCCCGTATTGACCGTTGGCCCCAAAGTATCGGGACGAGCAAAGCTGCCGGCTTTTCCAGATCGCAAGCGTGATTTAGCCCCGCTTGAACTCGAACTGCGGGAGATTGTCTGCGCCACAAACTTCGCACCAAACGCTTCGCGCATCGCGCAAGAAGCAGTCGCGCTAGCTGCAGAATTTCACGCCAGGCTTTCGATGATGCACGTGATTGAAGATTACGAAGGTCTTCGGAAAAGGCCTGGTCCCATCGACGATGCTGCGAGCAGATTGAAGGAGCTCGTGTACGGGGGGACCGCCCTGCAATACGCTCCTGAGACTGTGCTGGAATTTGGAAACCCTGCGGAGTGCATTCTGAAGGTAGCGTCCGCTCGCGAAGCTGACATGATCGTTCTAGGCGCGCGCTCGTCCCTCGATGTGGGCACGACGCACTCTCCGTGGTCTTCTGCGCACCACGTGATCGCGAACGCGCATTGCCCGGTGCTTACCATTCGGGAGCGGAAAGGGACGCCGGATTGGGATTGAGCGAGCGTTCAATCGTGAGTTCACGGCCTTCGCGGAGTAACTGACATCGTGAAGTCCAGACGAATTGTCGCGGTGGAAGTTCCGTAACTCTCCCTCGACGACGCTAGCCGACCATTGTTGAAAACGAGGTGTGCTCGCACGTTTTAAATTGGAGAAGCGAACCGAATTGAAACGCACGCACAAAATTTACATCTGAAATCGTTGTGACGTCATAATGCGAGGGCTACAATCATCCGTTCCTCGCAAGTTCACCACGATTGGGCTGCACCGTAGTTTTGAATGGCGAGTGACGAATTGTATGGCCACATATGTTGCAAGACCCACTCCTCCGAGTCAGGACAAGCGCTGGAAGTTAGTGGATGCCACCATGCGCCGCCAGGGACAGCAGTCCCGCGGCCTGATTGAGACGCTTCACACGGTTCAGGAAGCGTTTGGGTACCTGGACGCTCAGGCGCTGCGCTATGTGGCGATGTCGTTGCGCGTTCCGCTGAGCCGCGCCTATGGCGTCGCTACCTTTTATCACTTCTTCACGCTGAAGCCGGCGGGCGAGCACACTTGCGTGATCTGCATGGGCACAGCGTGCTACATCAAAGGCGCGCCGCAATTGCTCGATGCTGTGCAGCGAGATCTGGGTATCGCTCCAGGAGAAACGACTGCCGACAAGAAAGTCTCATTGTTGACCGCTCGTTGTCTTGGATCCTGCGGATTGGCTCCGGCGGTCGTCTACGATCAGGAGGTTGCCGGGAAAGTTGGAACGCCGGCTATCCGCGAACATTTGAAGAAATGGATACACGCATGACACCTGAGGAACTTGATCAGATCGCGGAAACCGAACGTGCGGCGCAAAGCCAGTTCACCCAGCGCATAAATGTATGCGTGGCCGCTGGCTGCCTTTCATGTCAGAGCCAGTCGGTAAAAGATGGCCTCGATCAGGAGGTCAATCGCCGCGGAGCAAAGGACCATTGTCAAATCAAGGGAGTGGGGTGCATGGGGCTCTGCTCCGAAGGGCCACTCGTTTCCACCAGCACCGGAGTTTTATACAAGAAAGTCGAAGCAAGAGACGCCGCCGCCATCCTCGACGGCCTTGAAAGTGGTCCCGTTTCTCGACTTGTCTGCTCGACAGACGTCCCGTTTTTCCAGCGGCAACAGAAGATCGTGCTCGAGAACTCGGGCGTTGTCGACCCTGATCGCATCGAGGACTACATCAGCGCGAATGGCTACAGCGCGCTGGTGAGGGTTCTCACCGAGATGTCGTCGCGCGAAGTCATCGAGGAAGTTACTAAGAGCGGGCTTCGAGGGCGTGGTGGTGCGGGTTATCCAACGGGCTTGAAATGGAGCACCGTCTCGAAGTCGGTGGGCACGCAAAAATACGTAATCTGTAATGCAGACGAAGGTGATCCGGGAGCCTTTATGGATCGCAGCGTTCTTGAAAGCGATCCGCATCGCGTTCTTGAAGGCATGCTCATTGCAGGTTATGCGGTTGGCGCAACCGAAGCGCTACATCTATGTGCGCGCCGAGTATCCCTTGGCTATCAAGCGACTGCGTACCGCCATTCGGCAGGCGGAGCGCATCGGTTTGCTGGGATCCAATATTTGCGGCACCCGATTCAACTTCCGCATTGATCTGCGACTCGGAGCCGGTGCCTTCGTGTGCGGAGAAGAAACCGCGCTCATCGCATCCGTAGAAGGGAAGCGCGGTACGCCGCGTCCACGACCTCCGTATCCCGGCCATGGAAGGCCTGTTTGGGCAGCCCACTCTGATCAACAACGTGGAGACCTTCGCCAATATCGCTCCGATAATCCGGAATGGCGGCGCGTGGTACGCGCAGATTGGGACTGAAAAAAGTAAGGGCACCAAGGTCTTCGCCCTCGCGGGACGCGTTGAGAACACCGGACTTGTTGAAGTTCCCATGGGAATCTCATTGCGGGAAATGGTGTTTGACATTGGCGGCGGAATTCCCGAAGGACGCAAATTCAAGGCAGTGCAAACTGGCGGTCCGTCTGGAGGGTGCCTGCCTTCCGAATGCCTCGATATGCCCGTGGACTACGAATCGCTGGCGAAGGCAGGGTCGATCATGGGATCAGGCGGCATGATCGTGATGGACGAGAGTTCCTGCATGGTCGATGTCGCCAAATATTTCATGGACTTTTGCATGACCGAGTCCTGCGGAAAGTGCATTCCCTGCCGTGTCGGCACTTACCAGATGCACCGCATCCTGACCGCGATCGGAAATATGAGCGCCACTCCGCAAGATCTGAAGATGCTGGAGGAGCTTTGCGATCTGCTGAAGCACACCAGTCTTTGCGGGCTGGGACAATCCGCTCCGAATCCAGTCGTCAGCACTCTGCGCTCCTTTGCCGAGGAGTATCGCGCCCACATTGAAGAACATAAGTGTCCTGCCGGAGTTTGCGGCCAGCAATTCGTCGGAGAACCCGCATGAGCCCAGCACCCGCCCCGGTCAAGACTCTGAAGATTGACGGCCGCGACCTCAGCGGACGCCACGAAGAATCCATCCTCGACGTTGCCCGCCAGAACAACATCTTCATCCCTCGCCTGTGCGAAATGGACGGTTTGTCCGACATTGGCGCATGCCGGCTATGTCTGGTCGAAATCAAGGGCCAAAACAAGTTACTGCCGGCTTGTGTGACTGCTGTCGAGGAAGGAATGGAAGTCACGACTGACTCTCCACGTCTACAGAGTTATCGGAAGATGATTCTCGAGTTGCTGTTTACAGAGCGCAATCATGTCTGTTCCGTTTGTGTCTCGAACGGGCACTGCGAGATGCAGATGCTCGGCCAGAGACTCGGCATTGACCACGTTCATTTCCCCTATCGCTATCCCAAAGAGGAGGTTGACGCCTCCCACGATCGCTTCGTCATTGATCACAATCGCTGCATCCTGTGCACGCGCTGTGTGCGCGTCTGCGACGAGATTGAGGGAGCTCACACCTGGGACGTTATGGGACGAGGCATCGATGCCAAAGTGATCACCGATCTGAATGAACCTTGGGGCTCCTCCGACACCTGCACCAGTTGCGGCAAATGCGTCCATGTATGTCCGACGGGAGCCCTCTTCGAGAAAGGTCGCTCTGTCGCCGAGATGCTGAAGCGAAGGCAGTTTCTGCCATACCTCACGATGATGCGCGAGGAAAATGAATAGGGACGGGTTGACTATTAGTAGCGGCCGGGGTTTCAGCTCGCTTCTATTTCGCGCGGAGGAAGCAAGTAGGGATGAATGAGTAAAAAGCGAATTGCTACAGTTTGGCTCGATGGCTGCTCCGGCTGCCATATGTCCTTCCTCGACATGGATGAACGCCTTCTGACGATTGCTGGAGCCGCCGACCTCGTATACAGCCCCCTCGTCGATGCCAAGGAGTTTCCCGACGGTGTTGATGTGGCTTTGGTTGAGGGTGCTGTCAGCAGCGAAGAGGATCTTCACAAGATCAAGATCGTTCGCGAACGCACGAAAATCTTAGTGTCTCTCGGCGACTGTGCGGTTACTGCGAATGTTCCCGGAATGCGCAATCCTTTCGGGACTAAGGCCGTATATGATCGCGCCTATCGTGAGAACGTCACCTTCGATCCTGGGATCCCGGATCAAGTCGTGCCGGCGCTCTTGCCAACGTCTCGCCCCATCCATGAATTCGTGAATGTGGATGTCTTCGTTCCGGGATGTCCGCCATCCGCTGACACGATTTGTTACGTAGTGAGCGAATTGCTTGAGGGCCGGAAACCGGAAGTAAGCTTGAAGACACGTTTTGGAGCGTGAGTCGGCGCGAAAGCAATTGGCGAACTGCAAGGGTGTAAAAGTTTAGATCCAAGACCGTTACCGAAGGTTGGGGAGTGGGAATTCGAGGTACAGGTCAGGAACAAGAAGCTGATAACTAGTGGCTAAAAGTTGGAGCCGACGGCTGAAGCCTCCGCCGAAGCAGCAAAAAGGGAGACGTCGTGAAGCAGGGCAATACGATTGTGATCGATCCGGTCACGCGCATCGAAGGTCATTCCAAGATCACGCTTCACCTCAACGAAGATGGGCGAGTTGAGGATGCGCGCTTCCACGTTACGCAGTTCCGCGGATTCGAGAAGCTGAGCGAAGGGCGCCCTTTTACGAGATGCCGTCGCTAATGGCACGTATCTGCGGAATTTGCCCTGTCAGCCATCTGATTGCGTCTGCCAAGGCTTGCGATTCATTGCTCGCCGTCAAGATTCCACCCACTGCAGACAAATTGCGGCGCATCTTCGGTCTGGCACAAGTCACGCAGTCTCACGCCTTGAGCCTGTTTCATTTGTCGTCACCCGACTTGCTGCTCGGCATGGACGCGGATCCTGCAACCAGCAATATTTTTGGCGTTGCCGAAAAGAATCCCGAACTTGCTCTTGACGGCATTCGCCTGCGCCAGTTCGGACAAAAGATTATCGAGCGGTTGGGAGGCAAGCGGATCCATCCGGCATGGATCGTTCCCTGGTGGTGTGAGCGAGCCTCTGACCGAGGAAAATCGCGACGCCATCCTCGTGGCTATCCCTGATGCTCTCGCCATCGCCGAACGTACGCTCGAGTGGTTCAAGAGCACGATGGAGAGCTTTCGCGAAGAAATTTCCACCTTCGGAAATTTCCCCACGCTCTTCATGGGCATCGTCAAGAAAGATAACGGTCTTACGTTTTATGACGGCAAACTTCGCATTGTTGACGCTTCGGGACATGTTGTTGCAGACGATCTTGATCCCACACAGTACTCCGACTACATCGGCGAGAAAGTCGAGCCATGGAGCTATCTCAAATCTTCCTATTACAAGCCCAAGGGATTCCCGGACGGCATCTACCGCGTGGGCCCACTGGCTCGGCTCAATGTGGCCGATCATTGTGGTACTCCGCGCGCGGATCAGGAGCTTGCGGAATTCCATGAACTCCAGCGCACGGCGGTCCTCAGTTCATTTCACTATCACCATGCCCGCCTCATCGAGATCCTGTACTGCATCGAACGTCTGGAACAGTTGCTGAACGATCCCGAGATTCTCTCTCGTCATGTGCGGGCCGTTGCCCGGCCGAACGCCCTCGAAGGGGTCGGGGCTGCCGAAGCTCCGCGAGGCACGCTTTTCCATCACTACAAGATCGACGAGCATGGCCTAATCCGCTGGGTCAACCTCATCATCGCCACGGGACAAAACAACCTAGCCATGAATCGCAGCGTGCTGCAGGTTGCCAAGCATTTCGTTCATGGCAATCGGCTCAACCGGGGAATGCTTAACCGGGTCGAAGCTGTGATCCGCTGTTACGATCCTTGTCTCAGCTGCTCGACACATGCTTTCGGGCAGATGGACCTTCGTATCCAGTTGATGGGACCGTCCGGAGAATTGCTCGACGAAATCTCGCGCTAGGTTCATCGTAGTTCTATGCCCCGAGCTGTTATCGTCGCCTACGGAAATCCTTTGCGCTCCGATGATGGCCTCGCCTGGATCGCAGCCGAATTGCTGCAAGCAAAGTTTCCTATAGACGACGTCGAGACCCTGTGTCTGCAGCAACTGGGTCCTGAACTGGCCGATAATATCAGCCGTTGTGAGTGCGTGGTTTTCATCGACGCCGCTTCTGCGCCTGGAGAGCCGGGCGAGATTCACATCCAGGAACTATCGCGCGAAACGGCGGAACCAGTCCGGCTTTCGAGTTTCTGCCACGCAGTCTCGCCAGAAGCCATTCTTCTTCTGGCAGCCCAACTGTACGGTGCCAGACCAAAAGCCTTTTTGGCGACCATCGTTGGACAAACATTCCAACCCGGCGAATCGCTGTCTCTAGTGGTACGCCATGCAATCCCGGTGCTGGTAAGCCGGATTGGCAATCTGATAGAGGGGATACTGGGGAAAGAGCAATAAAAAAGGGTTGCTCTGGTGGGTTTCCGGTCGTCGGACGATTCAGAAAGGTCGTTGGTTTCGGGCCCATTTCGCAGGCATCCTGCCCGAGTTCCGTCATCGACCGGCACACTACCGATAAGCATATGGATAACGACGGGAACGCTCGGGGAACAGCTTAATCATCAACAGGCCAACCAAGAATCCGCCGATGTGAGCCCAAAAGGCGACGCCACCGACATCGCGTCCGGCCTGTGCCATCGACAAAGACGCCGCTCCAGAGAAGAACTGCAAGACGAACCACTCCCCCAACACGATCCATGCGGGAAGGTACATCACAAAAACGAAGAACCAAGTGAGCACGCGCGCTCGGGGATACAGTAGGAAGTACGCCCCCAGCACTCCGGCGATAGCGCCGCTGGCTCCGACGGTCGGAACGTTTGAGTGCGGGTATACCGCGACCTGCGTCGCCATTGCGGCAAGTCCCGAGAGAAGGTAGAACACGATGTATTTGAAGTGTCCCAGATAATCTTCGATGTTGTCGCCAAAGATGTACAAGAACCACATGTTTCCAAGCACGTGCATCCAGTTGCCGTGCAAAAACATGGATGTGAAGAAGGGAACTACGACCTCCGCGAGCGTGTAGTGCGGAGACCCGGCGACGAACGCAGCCAAGTGCGCCGGAACAACCCCAAATTCGCGTGCGAACAGCTCCGCACCCTGCCGGTTCAACATCGATTGGAAGAAGTAAACAACGATATTCAGCCCGATCAGAAAATAGTTCACATAGGGCACGCTGTATCGAGGCTGGTCGTCTTTGATTGGAAACATGCCGGAGACTCATTCTTGCAGGAATTTGATAACGTATTAGCTGGAACCTGGCCAGCTTGTACTCTTTTGGACCTCTAATTCCTCGCTCTGAATGAGCGAACTACCAAATTACCAAATTACCGTATGAATGGCGTCCTGATCATCGACAAACCGGCAGGCCTGACCTCTCACGACGTGGTGCACCGGGTCCGTCGCATTCTTGGGCAGCGTTCGATCGGGCACCT
The DNA here is from genome assembly GCA_963712365.1 of uncultured Acidobacteriota bacterium. Taxonomy (GTDB): domain Bacteria; phylum Acidobacteriota; class Terriglobia; order Terriglobales; family Acidobacteriaceae; genus Sulfotelmatobacter. The sequence continues at coordinate 347,787 of CAVQHO010000008.1, read as the reverse complement.
CGGCACACTCGATCCCATGGCCACCGGCATTCTTCCTCTCGTGGTTGGAAGTTTCACCCGACTGGCACAATTCTATCTGGCGTCGGAGAAAATATATGAAGGCACCATCCGATTTGGATTTTCAACCGATACCTATGATGCCGAAGGAGAGCCTACGAGCGAGCATCGCGGCGTCGAATTGCGTCGTGAAGAAGTTGAAAATCTCGCCGCTCGTTTTCGTGGAGTCATCCAACAGAGTCCCCCGCCTTTTTCCGCCAAGAAGATCAATGGAATACCCGCCTACAAGCTGGCCCGCAAGAACAAAGAGGTTTCGTTGAAGGCGGTGGCGGTGGAGATCAAAGAGTTCGAAATCGTTTCGGTGGAAGCCGCGTGTCTTCGCTTTCGTGCTCGCGTGGGCTCGGGAACCTACATGCGTTCCATCGCGCACGAGATGGGCCAGGCGTTGGGTTGGGGCGCGCACTTGGAATCGCTCCGCCGCACAGAGGTTGCAGAATTTACGTTGGGAGATGCCCATACGTTGAACCACCTGGAATCAGCAGGGAACTCAATGAGCACCGCCGGTGACCCACCCACTCGCCGAGTCGGCCCGCGCGCCAAACAGAAAGATGTTGGTGACCGTGACGCTCCGGTCGCGGTCGCGGAGGAATTGCTGCCGTACGAAAAAAAAATCCCAGCTATGCCAGAAGGACTCGAGGCCTGGTTCTTTCATCCCCGAAAGCTCCTCCCGCGTCTCCCTTGCGTTACAGCGGACGAGCAAACGGTTGCTCGTATCCGATCTGGACGCTCGGTTAATCTCCCGGATCTTTCGCAGGCTCGGCACGTCAAAGTGTTCGCCAACCAGCGATCCCTGATTGCGTTGGCAAGTAGGGTGGCAGGCACGCTGTTTCACCCGAAAATCGTTCTAACGGGACCGACCTCAGGAGAGGAATAGCCTATTGTTCCGCTCGAGACAAAGAAGCGAAGGTAGACGCAATATGTCCAATGTCCGATAACAGGTATTATGTAAAGTCAGGGAGCGTCGCGGTGAGAATAATGCGGCCAATCAGGCTTAGCTAGTGCAGGTGGGCCTCTCTCGCTTCGCTTATCGGCCCTGAGCGCCCTTTTTACATCTTGTACTTCCCTAAATCCTCGTCGTTCAACCCTTCAAGCCACTTCCGCAATTCATCAGTTGTAAAACGATCCGACATGTTCGCGGCCAGTTTCGAGGTCTTAAGCACGATTTCATCGACGAAGATCGGGCAATCCACGCGCAATGCAAGTGCGAGCGCATCGGAGGGTCTGGAATCGACGCTGACTACTTCGCCGGCGCGCTCCAGCCAGATCACCGCATAAAAGGTATCTTCCTTGAGTTCGGTGACGACAACCTTGTGAACCTGGGCTTCCAATCCCATTAAAACGTTCTTGATGAGGTCATGAGTCATCGGGCGTGGAGTCGCAACCTTCTCCATCTCCAAGGCGATCGCGTTCGCCTCGTAGACGCCCACCCAGATCGGCAATACGGTTTCTCCGCCGACGTCCTTCAATATCACGATCGGCGTGTTACTCATTGGATCCATCATCAGTCCGCGGATTGTCATTTCTACTTCCATGGGGTCTCCGATTCGGGTTCCTTGCCTACCTTATACCACCAATTCTCCTACGAGACTGTTGGGAAAGCTGCGGGTGACGCGGACTTGCGCATACTGTCCGATTTTGGGAGTGGCCGAAGCCGCGAAATTCAGAGTTTTGTTTTGCGAGGTACGGCCGATCCATTGCGATCTTGTTTCGTTGTAGCCTTCAACCATTACTTCAAGTTCAGTTCCGATGAATTTCTTGTAGCGCTCCACCTGGATTTCGCGCTGTCTCGCCATTAGCACTTCCAAGCGCCGGGACTTCTCGTCTTCAGGAATCGCATCCTCCAGGCTGACCGCTGGAGTATTCGGCCTCGCGGAATACTTGAAGGTAAAAACGCTATCGAATCCAACGTGGTTCAGAAGGTCCAACGTTTCAGAGAAATCGGCTTCAGTTTCGCCGGGAAATCCAACAATCACATCTGTTGTGATGCTGATTTCGCGTCGGGCGCTCTTCATCCATGTAATCCGTTCCAGATATTGTTCGCGGTTGTAGAGTCGCTGCATAGCGTCGAGAATGCGCGTCGAGCCGCTCTGGACAGGCAAATGAACGTGATCGCACAAAGTAGGAACAGCGTCGATCGTATCGACGATGTCACGGCCAAAGTCTCGCGGATGAGAGGTTGTAAAACGTACGCGACGAATTCCCCCAATCTCGCCGACAGCCGCCAGCAATTCCGCAAACGTCTTTTTTGCAGATGGATCGCGGTAAGAATTCACGTTCTGCCCGAGCAATTGGATCTCGGAGTATCCGAGTTCCGCCATCTGGCGCGCCTCCTGCAGAACCGATTCTGAGGTCCGGCTGCGCTCCTTGCCGCGAGTGAATGGGACTACGCAATAAGCGCAGAATTTATCGCAGCCTTCGATGATGGTGATGTAGCCGCGATGAGGGTTGGTTCGAGCTGTGAACTCTGTTTCGAAGCACTCGTCAGTCTGCCGGTCGTCGAGGCCGGTGATACGGACCAGAGGTGCACCGCGAAGCGTATCGCGGGATCGGGAATTCTGGGATGGCTCGTCCCGCGCTTCGTCGAGCGACGCCAGTTCCCTGCTTTGCGCTTCTTCGCGCTTGAGGTTTCCCAGTTGGACCAGCATCTCCGGCAACTTGCGGTACGATGCAGATCCGCAGACCAGCGAGACGTGAGGGGCGCGATCGAAAATCTTTTCGCCTTCCTGTTGCGCGACGCATCCCAGCACTCCGAAGCGTTTGCCCTGTGCCTGCAACTTCTTGTAGTCGGCAAGGCGATGAAACACTTTCTGTTCTGCTTTATCGCGGATCGAACATGTGTTGTAGAGGATGAGATCCGCTTGTTCGACAGTCTCGACTTGGCGGTATCCTTCCTGGACGAGCGTCCCTACGACCTTTTCCGAGTCGTGGACGTTCATCTGGCAGCCAAACGTTTCAAGATAAAAGGTCTTCTGCGGATCCCCAGACATATATAGAAAGTATAACGCGGTGATTGGCTGTCAGTTTCCGGCTGGCGACTTCGGATTGCCGACGCCAAAGATGCGCAATGGGCGTGACGCTTTCGTCCCCGTTCCATCGAAGGATTCACGGTTTGATCAGTTGCCGCCTGCCCTCTTTGTTGGTTAAAGCCAACGAGGGATCTCCGCCGTCTGCGCTCAGCACAATGTAAGTGGGATCCGCACCACCACCGAGCGTGAGTCCCGAGCCTTGTTCTGAAGTCGAGATCTTTACGGACGGGCGTCCGTCGGGTCGAATGAGGCGGAAGAGCATCGTCTCAGGGTAGACCTTTCCGTCGTTCACGATAGATCCGTCGGTCTTCCGGGCAGGGCCGGCTGGCACTAGTTGAATCGACGCCCGAACTTTTCCCTGCGCATCGACGATTTCAAGGCCCCGCCCTCGAAGCACGGAGAAGTTGTCGTTTGCCTGAACTGGCCGAATTTGGTTCAACAACAGGACACCCAAGAGTCCGAGATTGATCAGGGTGAGGCTCGTCAGAGTGCGCCCGTTCTTCATAAAGATGCCTCCGTGGTCCGGATTTTATCGAGCGATGATTTGCCTGACTTGCCCAGAAGCTATTAGGGGCTCGGATCCTGCCAGTCGGTTTGCGACTCTGCTTTGTTGGACGCAAGGCTGACGCGATCGTTAGTGAGGGAGGAGAAAGGTTCATGAGTTTGGGCCATAGCTCGGGCCTGCTAGCATCTGGACTGTGCATAAAGAGCTCTATCTTCGCGGTATTCGACTCTTCAATGAGCGGAATTTCTTTGACGCTCACGAAGCGTGGGAAGATATATGGCGAGAAACAAGCGGTCCAGAAAAGAAGTTTCTACAAGGGCTCATACAAGTGGCCGTGGCATTCCATCATCATTCGACTGGGAACGTGGTGGGTGCCTGCTCGCTGTTTGAGCGGGGGCGTAAGAATCTCGTTGCGTACCCGGAGAGCTTTTATGGAATCAGTGTGAGCGCGCTAACTTCTTCTGTGGATGATTGGCGACATTCGCTGATTACGGGCGCGCCCTCACCCGACTTTCCGATGATTATTGAGGGCGAGTAGCTCTGAGCTACGTCGCGTACCTTCAGAAACACTTGCGATCGCGACGCTCTCTCAGCTCGCCAGTTTCAGCTCTCGAACTGCGTCTCCCGCGCCACTTAAGTCCGCAAGGCGCATTTCCGAATACTTCCGTGACAGGATGACGCCAGGCGCACCCGCGTGGAATGCCGCCATCACGGCTTCCTTGACGCTTCGCTGTGTGCATTTGCTGTGATTGGGCTCAGTTGGGATATCGATATCAATACCCGGCCAAATCAGAGTTTTCGTGCCTGCTACCCCCTCCAGCGCACGCTTCGTTTCGCGGTAAACGTAATCCGCCGACAGACCGGTGCGCGGAATCTGATCGTACCCACCCTCCTTCAATCCCATGACCGCGTAGTTGAAGTCGAGCAGGCTTTGCTTTGAGAGATCGGCGTAGATAGTGGAGACGATGTTGTCGGCATACAGGGCCATGCGCTCGCCCCCGCAATTGTTGTACATCACGACCTTTATGAAATCGGAATAGTTTGACAGCTCGTGAAGGTCCTGTTCCGCTCGGTAAATTGGATTGAAAGAATTGTTGTGCCAGATATGCCACCCCACGGGAACGCTTGGCTTGGCAGACTTCACAGTTTTGTAGATCGCGTCGTAAGTTTCGCGCAAACTGTCGGTCCAAAGCATTTCCCAAGCCGCTAGTTCCGGATATCGCAGCAGCAGCCTCCAGAACTGGACGAAGTATCCATCGACGGGACGCGTGCCGCTGCGCGAGGATCGAACAAACTTTTCCAGCTCGAGGAACCCCTGCCTGGCGCGATCGGGGTTGATGCCGCGTTCCTTCGCCTTGCGCTGACAGAATTCGCAAAAGCAAGTCACGTTGCCGGGATCGATGGGCGGCGTATCGTGCGTGGCCCCCAGGCTGTCGCACAGAGCGCCTTGCCGCTCGGAACCCCACATGATTCCGTCGATGTCATAGGAGCGAGCGTAGTCCTCGACGAGGCCAATCAAGAAATTCCGGTACTCCGGATTATTGACACATAGAGTCTCCGCATTGCGGCCGTGCAGATCTCGTTCCTGGACTTTTTCGACGTTAGGCAAATCTGATCGAAAGACGTCTTCCAGCCAACAGATGACCTTCATTCCGCGCTTCTTGGCTGCTGGCAGCACTTCAGCCAGAATGTCGAGATTGCCATGGTCAGGCGCGCGTAGGTTTTTGAGCACGGTGTTCTTGTAGTACTGCGGATGAGGCGTGGCGAAGTTACCACCGTGAAAATTCAGGTCGTATTCCTGCTTGCCGTGATCGGGCAGAGGCTGGCCAGGAATCTGCCTTCCGGCTATTCCGCGACCATAGGTGAACACGGCCAGAAACAATGTATTCACGCATCCACGTTCCTGAAGAACATCGAGAACTTTCTCCGTTCCTTCATCTACGAAGGAAATCGCTCCGACTTGCACGCCGATCATCTTCGACGAGCCCGCAGCAGCGTGTCCCAGAGTTGGCATGGCGAGGGCGGCGCCCGCTCCTCCGGCAATCTCCAAAAATTCGCGACGACTCAGATCCGGTCTGAACATGGATGGCTCCCCTTGGTTGCTAAACGGCTTTCTTCGACCGGGCACTATGATAAATGCTTTGGGAGCGAGTCCCCGCCGAGAGCGGACGCCATTGTAGCGGCTTGGTAGGAAAATTCGGCTTTGCCGCGATACAGCTGTGGACAAAGTTAGAGTTTCGGACATTTTTCACCGAAACATTGCCTTACTGGTGCCCAAGGGGTACAGTGTCCGCGTCTCTCCTCTGGACGGAACGGGCCGTCCCTACTCGCAATCTATAAGTTTTCGAAAGGACGCATGCGGATACGAACCATATGTCTGCTTGTGTTGCTCTGCTGTTCGACAGCATGGGCGGACGACACGGAAAAAGCTCAAAAAAAAGAAATGCAGTCTCAAGCCAAGGCGTCGATGAAGGAAGCGTCGAGCCTGGAAAAATCAGGCCACCTCACCGAGGCGCGCGAGAAATACGCGGAGTCGCAGGCTCTGTATGAAACCGGCGAAGCCAGCGACGCCATTAAGAGATTGGACCAGGAAATCAAGAATCGGGTCAAAGACAGCCTGGGTAGCGCCCACAAGCTCTACGAACAGCATAAGTTCAAAGAGGCAGCGGCGGCGCTCGAAGAGACAATCAAACTTGGCCCGGACCAGTCGGTGTTGGCCTATGACCTTGCGCTCTGCTATTACCAGCTCGGAGACCGGGTGCAGGCCGCCGAATATCTGCGAAGATCAGCGCTGGCACTCGTGATCCCAAACAAAGACAGCAGGCTGTTCCAGTTGCTGGCGTTCGTTACGACGGGCGAAAACGGATCGCCTGCCGGGAAGAGAGATCGTGAACGGATCGACCGTCTCAACCGGTCTGGCTGAAAGTATCGGCCTCGAGGCATCTCTACGATGACGACGTCGCCAGAGGACGAAGATGTCGTCTCGCCGAGGCCGAAGACAGTACTCCACAGCCAACTGCCGGTTGCGAGAAACTTCGCTAAAACCAATTGCGCAAGCCGGTACAAACATTCGGAGACCAATAGAGGACCGAAGATCGAGTTTGTGCAATGCCTTGGAGCGAGTTCAAATCCGGCATCGGCCAAGAGTGCATCCATCTGCATTCAATCTGCGCCAATTGTGCCGAGACGAATGGCCGAACCGACGAAGCAGAACCGGATGTTGGAAAAATATCTAGAAGTCTCGCCGCAATGCCCTGGACGCGGCCGATGCGTCCGCGCCCGTATCGCGCGACCTCGCAGTCACTGCTAACGTTGCCCGGTCCGAATGGCGCGGAAATCCGGCGTCTGTATGCTTCGGCTTATGCGAATTGGCGGAGCGTCAATATGACCGTGCGCAAGAGGCCTTCCGCAAAGCAGCGGAACTGGCACCTGAATTCGCGCTTACTCAATGGAACCTCGGCACTGCTCTACGAAGCAATGGGCAGATGTGGACCAGTCCCGCAAGAAGTTCATCTCATTTCAGCAATTGACGTCCGATTCGAGGCGCGAAGGACGAAGCCGCGCTTCACCTCAGCACGCTCGACGGCAAGCGTACCAAGTATGACGAGGAGATCGATGAGGCCGGAGGATTTGCTCGCCGACCTGTTCAACCGGGGCATGAACCTGACCTTCAACGGTCCCGAGAATCGCCGGTCTTTGCGGGCTAAACGCGCACGTGTGAAGAAAAAGGAACAAAACAAGTCCAGGGACCGCGTTGGCGGGTTCGCAGTTCCTTATCCGTATGCGCAGCAACAACTGAAGCGTGCGAGTGAGCACCTACAGGTCGCCCTTGCACTCTTCCCTCTCGGCGCCGAAGCCAACGAAATGATGGGGCTCGTATTCCTTCAGGCAAACGACGGACACGCTGCCATTAAAAGCTTCGACGCAGTCGCAAGCCAGGGATTGCCGGTTCTGTTTTATGCCGAGATGCGCGGACACAAACTCGACCATGCCGTGAAGTGCGAATTGACGCGCTGACCGGCTGCGATTTATCTTTCTCTCTTCTTACGATAAAAAAGGCACTGCCGGTCCCCTCCCTCCAAACGCGCCGGAGAAGACGGCCTTGGCGATATGACGATCGCACCCGGCGACGAACGCCAAGCCTCCTTCGATGTCTCTCGACCTCACTCCAGCCGAAATCAAGAAAGTCGAAACGAATAGCGGATCTCAGGCTGAAACTTGCAAAGGAGGAATCTCTTTGGCACCCATCTATCTTCCTGCCTTTACTCCGGTTCAAGGACCGCCAGCCCGGCAGATTCGCCAACAACTACACTCGCCTCTTTGTGCGATATCCCGGGATGGAAGACTCGAAGCTAGGCAGTGAAGGCATGACCGGCGGCGAGAAATTCAAGATGGGAGTGCAATATAGCCACATCCAGCCTCGACGCAGCAGCCGGAGGGTTCACGCTGATCGGAGCCATCAGCAGTGTGCAAGACGCCATCTCTATCGCTCGCACGATCCGTGCGGCTGTGTCGTCGCTGGGAGTGAGCTTCGCGTCCTGGGAAAAGAGCGTGGACGATCAACAGCGATTGCTCGCGGGAAAGTCCTTTAAACCTATCCCGGTGCAGCCAGTCAGCCTGGTATTCGTGCAAGAATTCAAGTAAGACAACCGAGTGGCCAGAGCGCCGTATCCTCGCTGAAGTTCGGGGACGGCCGCAATTCTGCGTGGGCATGCCCAGCCACTCAATTTCGATAGCGACGTTTACTACTCTGTCCCAGAGGTTTCTCCGCGCTCGAGAAAACCTTCCAGCCAGCCGAGCACGCGCTTCCATCCATCGCCGTGCGACTTAGCAAGGTCCAGATTTCCGGCGAACCCTTCCTGGCGAACGCGAACCAACGTTCCTGTCCCTGATTTCTTTGGACCGCTGGGGTGCAAGGCGTTCACCGTTTGGGCTCAAGCTCCCACCGGACGATGGTCTTGGTAGGACCCGTATAGCTGCCAATCCAGGTGTGAACGAGTAACTTGGCGGATCGACTTCGAGATACTCGCCTTCGACATAGAAGGTCTTGCCGTCAGCACCGACCCCATCGCTTCGCCACTTGCCGCCGGGTCGGACGTCCATGGTGGACTTCGTAACGTGATACATCCCTGTTTGTCCCCACCACTTAGGCAACTGGGCAGGGTCGCTGATTGCCTGAAAGACTCGGGCTGGAGGTGCCGCGATAAAAACTTCAGCGATGACAGCATTTTGATCTGGCGTGATTGTGGCGATAGCCATTTGTATCTCTCCTGTCGATGTGCCGCTGGTAACGGCTCGTTAAGCTCGGCGAACTTCTTTAGCATCTCGACCGCACACGGTCACTCGCCATATGCGGGCCGGAGCGGAAATTTCGACTTCGCTGTGGATTGCGTCCTGGCCGGTTGCGCCCCGGTGTAGTAGATATTCCGCTTTTGTTTCCTTAACACCGTGATTGACTCCGCTTGAGGGACGGCGGAATCGTGCGCCGCCCCGAGTGTCAAAGCTAGATCTTGCGGTGGAGGTCGAACAGCGCTTTATGCTCTTTGCCGTGATCGACGAAGATCCACTCTTCCGTGTGGTGATTGTCGTCCAGAAGCGTGAGCACCATCTTTTGCATGCGTCCGGCGTCTGGCGAAGAGAGGTTAGTCGCGTCGACATAATTGAAAGTCAAAGTCTTTCCGTCGGAAGAAACGGCCGCCTCCATGCGGGGCTGGTTTCCGATTGTGCAGTAGTGGGTCAGCAGCAACCGTCCCGGCCCATCCATGTGAAACATCGAGACCATATCCTCATTGCCGAGGATCTCGCTCAAGACTGCGGACCCTCCCGCGGTTGCTTTGAAGTCGACGCGCACTCGCATGTTGTTACCTCCTTCTGCCGACCTTCCCTCCCATGTGCCCGGCATGGCCTTCAGTGTGTTGAATGCCTTTTCTGCGTCGGTTTGTGCGTTGGCGATGATTGACGAAAAAGTGACTGCGAGCGCCAGGATGAGCGAGGTGCGGATTGATTTGGGCATTGACTTTCCTTTCTGAATCTACTTTTATTTTCGAGAAGATTTCTTTTCTACCTGCTTTTCCTTTTCGTACTCAGCTTCAACGAACGCCTTGAGGCTATTCAAATTTGTGGTCCAGAAGACGCGATAGTGCTCGATCCAGTGAGTCGACCGCCCGGAGCGGTTCGGGATTGAGTTGGTAAACGCGATTGCGTCCTTCGCGATGTTCGCGCACGAGATGAGCGCGGCGAAGGAGGCGAAGGTGCTTCGAGATGGCTGGGCGAGATACAGGGAAAGCGCTGGCGATCTGTCCGGCCGGCTGGCTTCCCCGCCGCAGGAGGTCGAGCACGGCGCGCCGGGTTGGATCCGCGAGAGCCTGAAAAGTGACTTCGCTTGTAACTGCGTGGATATGTAACCGATCGGTCACGCATAATGCGTAACCATAGCGTTACATGATTTCGTGTCAAGTCATTTTTTGATTTACGCTGCGATCATTGCTCCCCGTACGCGAACAGACTTGTCCATCTACCGGCCGAGGGCGAGATCACATGCTGGGAGAAGGCCTATTCCTTGCGTTTCTTGATCAAATCCAGGAAGGTCTGGTGGAGGCGAGGGTCGTCGGATGAGTTCCGGATGGAACGTTGCCGCCATGGCGCTTCCCTGCCGAACGGCGACCGGATCTTCTCCTTCGGTAGCAAGGACCTCAACTCCCTTGCCAACGTGAGAAATCTTGGGAGCGCGGATAAAGACCATTTCGAGCGGAGATTCTCAGCTTGCCTTCAAGGTTACGAAAGAATTTTCCTTCGCGGATCGAGCTATCGATCTGGCGTCCGTAGGCGTTGCGTCGAATGCGGATGTCGAGCGCGCCAAGTCCGGCTTGCGTCGGATTCTCCACTTCCGCGGCAAGCAGAATCGCGCCAGCGCAGGTTCCGAAGGTGGGCTTTGCTCGAACGAATTCCTTCAGCTTGTCGAATCCAGCTCTCCCCCAGGAGCTTGAGAAACGTGCCGGACTCACCTCCGGGAATGACAAGCCCGTCGATGTCATCGAGTTGCTCAGGTTTGCGGACGAGCACGACTTCGGCGCCGAGTTCTTCGAGGCGGCGGCGGTGGGCATCGAAATCTCCTTGCAGGGCTAAAACTCCAATTTTCATGATCTGAGGTTTGGTTCAGCTACCCTTTTGATTTTATCGGATTGGCTCGAAGGAGTTTGTGCAGTTTCAAACTAGGCGCGGCGGGAGCGGCGCCGGTAGCGCCAGGACGCTCTTTAGGACTGGATCGAGTTGCGCTTCGGAATCAGTTCTTAGGTTGTTCGACTGCGTTTTCGATTTCGTGGAGCATGTAGGTGTTGGGCTGCTTTGCGCGGCGAAAACGGATGGCTCTTCTCCCATCGCGTCAGTTGGCGCTCTCGCGCGCCGCGGAACTTCTTCTCTCCCGCCTTCAGTTTTTTCTTAGATTTTGGGCGGCAGCTTCCTTGACTGTGCGACTTTTTCCCTCGGACCGGCTCGTATCCCGGCCAGCAACGATTCGATTTTTTTTCAGCAGGCATACCCCATTAATCGCATGCATGGAGAAGGAAATTATCCGGTGTATCGGGTATATACAGAAGACGAGAGCCGTAACCACATAGCGGGAATTACTTTGCCTTGAGGGTTTCGATGATGCTCTTGGCAACGGCGAAGTTTCGCCCTCGTACGTGATTTCCGCGATACAAACCTTTGCACCCGATGGGATGGCACGATAGACGTTGGGCTTGTCCGCTGTATTTTTTCCTTCCATCTCAAATTCCGAGCCGGATTTCTTCGTGACTTTGTCGTCTGGGTACAGACTGGGAGCAAGTTGTTCAACTTCGGCGAGACTGCCGAGTCCGTGGCTGGGAGAAGCTGACGACAATCGCAACTTTCTTGTCGGCCGACTGCGCGATCCCGACGTTCTGTTGGATTACCCAGTTGGCGGGTACGGTCACGACACAATTGCCCTCACGGTTAGTCACCACCTTCGTTTCAGCTGCGTACACAAACAGGCTGGCCTATAGGAACAGAACTACGATGGACACAAATCTCATGGGGCGCTCTCGCTGGCAGGACATTCTGCGATAGCTTCCAGAAAAGGTCAAGCCTGCCCTCGCGGAAAAGCGGCATTGGGAGAGGCCCCTACAATATTCGTATCCCCCATTCGTCTATACAAGTGGATGAACGAAGCGGCGAGCCTGGAACGGATGGTGTTCGAACAGGACCAGCGTATCTCGGAGGTTGTGAAGCGGGAACAGTCCCGTCTGCGGAGCTTCATCCGGCGGCGGGTTCCCGATCCACGTGACGCTGAGGACATTCTTCAAGATGTTTTCTACAGATTGGTGGAAGCCAATCGTCTCCTCATGCCCGTCGAGCACGTAACGGGATGGTTGTTTCGTGTGGCGCGAAACCGCATCACCGACCTTTTTCGCAAGAAGGAGCCGGAGAATTTCAGCGAAATCGCCATCGAAGATGACCGAGGTGAGTTCAGTCAATCGCAGAGATGTTGCCTTCACCCGATGACGGCCCTGAGGCGCTTTATGTGCGTGAAATGTTGCTTGACGAATTAGAGTCGGCTCTCGACGGATTGCCGCCCGAACAGCGAGAGGTCTTTGTGGCGCATGAGTTGGAAGGACGCAGCTTCAAGGAACTGGCCGCAGAAAGCGGTGTAAACATGAACACTTTGCTTTCGCGCAAGCGTTATGCAGTCCTGAATCTGCGGGAGAGATTGAAGCGCGCTTATGACGAATTTACCAGGTAAACAATTTTAGAGTGAGGAATATATGAGAAAGAAATGGTTCTGGATGGCACCGCTAAGTATTTTGGCAATGGCACTGTTTCTCTTTGTGGGCGGCGAGGTGGTGATGCGCTTATGGAATTGGCTCTTGCCCGCTCTATTCGGCTGGCGCGTTTTGACCTTCTGGCAGGCGCTTGGTTTATTGGCCCTGTGCCGAATTCTGTTCGGTGGCTTGGGCGGGCACGGTCCACGCCAGCATCGCGGATGGAAGTGGCGAGACCGCTGCCGAAAGATGACGCCGGAGGAGCGAGAGAAGTTCAGGCGAGCGATGGCGGAGGGTTTCGAGTTTGGAACTCCGGCTGGCGAGAAAGTTTCTCCTTAATAGATTGCTAGTGGGACGTCGGCTGGGACGAACTTTCCCCGCTGCCGGATCGCAGCAGCCATTTCAATCCCCGCTTTGTCCCAACAAAATCGTGGGGACAAGGCGGGGCATCCGCTTCATCGTTACTCCATCCACTCGTTCGGATTTTGCCGCGAGACAGCCGAGGAGAGCTCTCCCGCTGCCTATTCGAGCGACTAAACAAGCCCCTGATCCAGCATGGCATTGGCGACTTTCAGGAAGCCTCCAATGTTGGCGCCGTTGACCAGATTGCCGGGCGTGCCGTACTTCTCGGCCGTCTCGATAGCAGTTGTTGTGGATGGCGATCATGATCTTGTGCAGACGATCGTCCACTTCTTCGCGGGTCCAGTTCAAGCGCGCGCTGTTCTGCGCCATCTCGAGGCCTGAGGTTGCAACGCCACCCGCATTGGCGGCCTTCGCCGGTCCATAGAGAACCTTCGCCTCCAGGAACAGCTTGGTGGCTTCGAGCGTGCTTGGCATGTTTGCGCCTTCGGCAACGACCTTTCACTCCATTCTTGATGAGATTGGCCGCGTCTTTTGCGTTGATTTCATTCTGCGTGGCGCTCGGGAAACGCGCAATCCGCTTTAATGTTCCATAGCGGATTGTAGCTCGAGCTTGAGGTCCGTAGGCATGAAGATCGCCTTCTTGAACTGCTCAGCATATTGGCTGAATGCGGCCGCGGCTGACGTTCTTCAATTCCATGATCCATGCCAGTTTCTCGCGGTCGATGCCATCCGGATCGTAAATCACGCCGTTTGAGTCGGACAACGGTGACCGGTTTCGCGCCGAGGTCGAGCAACTTCTCGACGGTGTATTGCGAAACGTTGCCGCTGCCGGATACCAGGCAGAGCTTGCCTTCGAACGAGTCCTTGCGCGTCTTCAGCATTTCGTGCGGCGAAGTAAACGCAACCGTAGCCCGTGGCTTCGGGACGAATCAACGAGCCGCCCCAGCTCAAACCCTTGCCGGTGAGCACGCCGACGAATTCATTGCGCAGTCGCTTGTACTGGCCGAACAGGAATCCAATCTCGCGTCCGCCCACGCCGATGTCGCCGGCCGGAACATCCGTGTCCGGGCCGATGTGGCGCGACAGTTCGGTCATGAAGCTCTGGCAGAACCGCATTACTTCGTTATCGCTCTTGCCCTTGGGATCGAAATCCGAGCCGCCCTTGCCGCCGCCCATGGGCAGCGTGGTCAGGGAGTTCTTAAATACCTGCTCGAACGCCAGAAACTTCAGAATTCCCAGATTCACCGATGGGATGGAAGCGCAGGCCCCCCTTGTAGGGGCCGATGGCGCTGTTCATCTCGATGCGGAATCCGCGATTGACCTGGATCTTGCCCTGATCGTCGAACCATGGTACGCGGAACATGATGACCCGCTCGGGCTCGACGATGCGCTCGAGAATTCTGGCGGAGATGATATTCGGGATGCGCTCCAAGGACGAGGCGCAGCGATTCCAGGACCTCCTGCGACCGCCTGATGGAATTCCGGTTCGGCTGGATTCTTCGCTTTCACACTGATCATTGCGGATTCAATGTAGTCCGCGGGAGTCTTAATTCCCGGCGGTGTCATCACGGACGTCATAAGTTTCCTACCTCCGTAGGGTCTGCTAAACAATTCCGCCCTTCATTGTGGGCTTCGGTTGGAACTGGGCAGTGATAGATCGCACCCGCTGAGGTGATTTGAGTCACGAGGCTAACCCGTAGCAGGGCCGAGGAGGTTCGGTGAGGCCTATGTGGGTTGGTTCCAGCTTGGTGCGAGGGCGGGAGAAACCCCTGGGTGACGTGGCACGGCCACACCGCCTTGATCTTTAGCGATCCTATCGAAGAGGCCTTTTTGGAATCTCCCCTTCCGGCTCGGGTGGCCGGAAGCGAAGCATCCTCTGCTTTTCCTCTTTCAATCTCGAACCGCTACTTCTTCGGGCGCGATTCTGGAGGCACCAGGCCGGCCAAGCGGTAGTAGACGACCAGCTGTCCGTAGTGCTCGCCTCCGTGTTCGATGAAGCCGTAGGCGAAATCGTAGACGCGCACTTGCTGGTTTGGAGAAGGCTCGACGACAAGTTCGTTCATCCCTTTATCGCCTTTTGCCTTGAGCGCAGCCGCTCCTTCGGCAAACGACTTTTTACCGCAGCCACGACATCGGCCTTGGTCTTGTACTTGTCTCTCTTCATATCTTCCTCAGCGGGAGGCTTCTGGCCCATCACTGGGTTTGTGAAGTAATAGTTGGCGCCGGCGGCGTGCAGAACTGCTCGGCGAATGTGCGCTGGGCTGGAGTTGGCTTGTAGTCGTACTTGTCTTCAGGAAAGTCTTCAGCCATCGCGATGAGCTTCCGGCCCACGTCGTTCCATGAGTCGATGACGACCTTGGAAGGACTGTCAGCAGGTTTAGGAGCAGCGTCTTTCTTCATGGCGTCCTGCGCGTGCGCTGGGATCGCGACGACCTGCGAGCGCTAGAATCAGCACGGCTAGAAACGGAAGCTTGCACATATTTGATTTCTCCTTCGGTCGGTGAGTTGGGCCGGGCAATTGTAATCGCGCCCGGGCTCGAAGGAAAGCCGCAAGCAATCCACCAGCTTCACCCTGAATAATTGAGAAATGAATGGGCTACGTTTCGGGATCGGTTGCGTCGAGGACTTCGCGAACTTTGCTGGAGAGCGAAGCAGGTGTGAATGGCTTCTGCAAGAACGATGTTCCGGGATCGAGGACGCCGTGATGGATGATCGCATTAGTTGTGTATCCCGACATGTAGAGGACCTTGATACCGGGCGGCGCGAAGTGACATGTGCAGCCAGTTCCCGCCCACCGATCCCTGGCATGACGACATCCGTAACAACAGGTCGATGTGGTCGGGATAGCTGATCGCTCTTCGCAACGGCGGCGGTCGAGTCAGCCACCAGGACGTTATAGCCGCAGGCATTTAGCACGGCTTCGGCAAGGTCACGAACTTGGAGGTCGTCTTCCACGAGAAGATGGTTTCGGTTCCGGGGATTGTGGCCGATGACATCGGCTTACCAAACAGATCTTCGGCAGGCTCATCGACAGCGGGAAGATATACCTTGAAAGTGGTTCCACGATTGGGCTCGCTATAGACCTCAATCGATCCGCCGCTCTGCTTCACGATGCCATAGACCATAGAGAGACCCAAGCCGGTGCCTCGGCCCATCCGCTTGGTGGTGAAAAAAGGTTCGAAGATTTGAGACTTTGTTTCGGGATCCATTCCGATACCGGTATCACTTACCGCGAGCATCACATACCGCCCTGGAAGTGTGCCAGCATGTTCGCGCGCGTAAGCTTCATCGAGGACGACATTGGAAGTTTCGATCGTGAGGCTTCCGCCGCTGGCCATTGCATCGCGAGCATTGAGGGCGAGATTCATGATGACTTGCTCGATCTGGCCGGGATCAGCTTTGACTGATGCCAGACTCGCAGCCATCCCGGTTCTCATAGTGACGTCCTCACCGATGAGGCGTCGGAGTAGCTTGTCCACGCTCGATACGAGAGAATTCAGGCTGATTATTCGCGGCTGAAGCACCTGTCGCCTGCTGTAAGCGAGAAGTTGGCGAGTGAGGGATGCAGCGCGATCAGCGGCGTGATCTATCCGAACTACTAAGCCCCGTGACTCATCATCTTTGAGAGTTTCAAGGAGCAATCCTGTATAGCCTTTGACGACCGTGAGGAGGTTGTTAAAGTCGTGAGCGATGCCACCAGAGAGAGTACCGATCGCCTCCATCTTTTGGGTCTGGCGCAACTGTTCTTCAAGTTTGCGCCGGTCGGTAATGTCCAGCGAGAAACCGATGAGCCCGATAATTTTGCCTTGCGAGTCGAAATAAGGGCTTTTGGTTGATAAGAATGTATGGCTAGCGCCGGCCAGGGTGGTAGTGAACTCGTAAGTTTGCGGCTTGCCAGTCTGAATGATCAGCGAATCAGTGCTGCGAATAATCTTTGCGGTTTCTGCAGGAAACAATTCTTCGTCAGCCTTGCCGACGACCTCAGGCACGGTTCTGGAGATCATGCGCGCGCCTGGCGTATTGATCATCAGGTACCGTCCCTGCACGTCTTTGACGAACACCACCTCGTTTGCGCCCTCCATGATCGATTCGAGGAGTCGATGACTTTCGCCAAGGGCCTCGGAGCTGCGCTCGTGCTCGCGTTGGGTTAGAAGAAGACGCACATAAGTGATGCCGAGTGAGATGAGAACTGCCATGGCGGCAATGACAAGCTGTCCGCGCACGATCTCGGTGGCCATGAGGATGACCAGCAAGGGAAAAATCAGGGGTAGCAACTGCGTCATCAATAGGCGCCATCGAGTAGTGCGCACAGCAGATGCCGGCAAACCGGGGTCGTTCCACGCAGCGGCGATCATGATCGGAATAAGTAAGGTGACGCTCCAGATTAGGTCGAACGACTCTCCAGCGGCCGGCTCGGGCATTCCCAGAATGAAGAAGAAGTCGGTCACCACCGAAACGGCTCGGAAATACCCGAAACGCAAGAAAAGAGTTCGATACGGCCCCGCGGGCATGCTCGTGCTGCGCAAAAAGAATCCAACAGTGATGAGAATGTCGGTCGAGAAGGCAAGACGCCATGGCTCGTGTCCTTCACCGGGAAGAGCCAGATTGGAGGTGTATAACGACAGCAAAACGAAGACGATGGCCACCTGTGCGAAGTCGAGGACGCGGCGCCAATCTGTTTCCCGTGGCTCGGACTCAGGTTCGAGGAACAGGCACATGACCAGAGGAGCGGTCCATGCGTTGACGAAAAGGTCGATGACCCACGAGTGTCGGCCGAGCGTCGGACGAAAATTCTCAGTGTAGGTGGCTAAAGCCAGCCCGCACATGAGAATGCAGAAACCGGCTCCGGCGAGACGCCAGAAGATCTGACCGAAAGGACCGGAGCGCTTGCTGGCTTGAAAGCTCGCCGCGACCACGATGACGCCGATCGCGAGTTGCAGCAGATCGGAAAGGAGAACTCGCGGGCGATTCCGTGAGAGAGCGAGAATGACGAAGCAGTGTGCCAGCCAAAGCGAAAAGGCGAGAACACGGATTCGGTTCACTCTTTCCATACGATTCGCGCAGAATTCAGGCTGCGGCGATTGCACCTACATCCTAACTCGGGAATACCAACGATAGTGTTTACGCACGAGGTTAGGGTTGCCTGGAACCTTAAGAGGCGCTGCGTTACATGGCTACGAAAGAGTGCGCGAGCCGATGGAGTACTCCGTCTGAACCAAGCCGCTCGCGAAATAACGAGTCTGGATGTGCTGCAACTGAACATCGGCGGGAAGGGCCCCGAAGAGAGAAATACCCTCCCCGATTAGGACGGGAACTCGCGTAATGATGAGCCGCTGGATCAATCCTGCGCGCAGGAACCGCTGAATGGTTATCCCACCGTCGACGTAGAGGTGTGTAAATCCGCGCGACGCGAGTCTAGAAACAACTTCCTTGGGCGGACCCGACATCTGCTCGACGGTGCTCCCGGAAACTCCCGACAAGTCGAGAGGATTACTGCTAAGCACGACTACTTTCTTGCTGCCATATGGCCATTGCGGAAATGCGAGGACAGTCTCAAACGTCTTGCGGCCAATGACCAGGGCGTCAACGGTGGCGATGAATTCGTTATATCCGTGAGGCTCGCCTCCATTCGGTGGAAGGAAGTCGAGATCTCCATTGAGGCGTGCGATAAAGCCGTCGACGCTGGTTCCAATGAAAACAGACGCGATCATGGTCGCGTCATTGTAGTCAGGTATGGGGGAGCCTTCAACGGTGAGTAGTAGGTCGAGACATGCCTGGGCCGCCTCAGCCTCGTGCACTGTAAGGTTATAGAGCCACTTACACCCTAAACGCCGTTAGGGCGCTGACGGATGAGGGAGAGGAACTCTGAGCGTGTTTCTTGTTCCTCGCGGAAGCAGCCGAGCATAGATGATGTGACCGCAGCGGAGTGCTGCTTTTCGACTCCTCGCATCATCATGCAGAGGTGTCGTGCCTCTATAACAACTCCGACGCCTTGCGGTTCGATTACCTTCTGGATCGTTTCTGCGATCTGCGTGGTAAGGCGCTCCTGAATTTGGAGCCGCCGCGAGAACACTTCGATCAGACGCGGGATCTTGCTTAGGCCGATAACGCGCCCATTGGGAATATAAGCGACATGCACCTTGCCGAAGAAAGGCAACATGTGATGCTCGCACAGGCTGAATACTTCCACGTCCTTGACGATGACCATCTCGTCGTAATTGACGGTGAAAAGCGCACCTTTGAGGAGTGCCTCGGGATCCTGATCGTACCCTTTGTCAGGAACTTCATAGCTTTCTGGACGCGAGCAGGCGTGCTGGATAAACCTTCGCGGGTCGGATTCTCGCCCAGGCGAACAATCATCTCGCGAACGAGTTCTTCGTAGCTGGCGCTGGTCAGTGTGGGCTGCTCTTTCTGGTGTTCAACCTCAGCTGGTTTCATAAAAGTTTGGTGTGACCCTCGCTTGCGCTTCTGATGTAAGTCTCGCTTCCCTCAGGACGACGATGACCTACGCGCGATATGCGCTCCTCGCCATCTCCTGCGTATTCAAAGGAATTCATCATGGTTTCTTCCAATTTCACTCTTTCCAGATGCGCGTGGGCGAAAGTCCGCTGCAATATTTCGTAGATCTCAATACATAGATTTTCCGTGGTGGGAACGGTTACAGCGAATTCTTTCAGCGTATTCAAATTCTCAAGGTTATAGCGGGAAAGCACTTCCCTCTCGACGCATGCGTCCAGATCTACGAGATTGCAGACCATCCCGGTCGTTGGGTCAACCTGTCCACTTACCGTCACTTCCAGCGTGTAGTTATGGCCGTGACCGTAGGGATTGTTGCACTTGCCATATACCGCGAGGTTTTCCTCCGCGCTCATATCGAGGCTGTGAAGCCGATGTGAGGCGGAAAACAGATAGCGGCGGCTAAGGTGGGCTTTCATGTTTTTGCGAGGGACTGGCGGTCGGCCCTCGGATTAGACCTCACTCCGTCTCTCCGTAGAAATCCACGAAAAGGTCTGGTGTTTCGTAGACGCGGACTCGATGCAAGTGCGCGGATTGCAAGCTTGCTCTCAAGGCGCTGCCAAACAGCGACGGCAAGGTTCTCAGTGGTCGGTATCTGTGTAAAAAATTCCGGGACTTCTTTGTTGAGGAAGCGATGATCCATGGCGTCGAGGACCTCGCGATTCATGATCTCTTTGAGTCGCTTTAGGTCGACGACGAAGCCAGAACGCGGATCGACTTCACCTTTCACCGTGACTTCGAGCATGTAATTGTGGCCGTGTCCGTTGGGGTTGTTGCACTTGCCGAAGAGACGACGGTTTTCTTCTGGCGTGAAATCCGGATTGTGGTAGTAGTGCGAGGCAGAAAATTCGGCTTTGCGAGTTAGATAAACCATAATCTTCGATTCAGCATTCAAGAGGAATCAACCTCATACCCTTTTCAGGATGTCCTCGTTCGCATATTAGACGACTGTTTGCCCATTGCGATTCAGGACTGAGTTCCGTGGGCGGCTCTACTGCGTACGCTCGAATCTCCTGCCATTTGTTGGAATTGGTTTTTTCCTGCTCAGGGCAAAATTCTTTGTTAGGCCCAAAAACGATAACCTTGTACACGTAGCGTTTGTGGTGGGAGCCGATCGTATGCAAAAGCGAAAGCGACTCCCTTTTTCTTGTCGATCCAGAAAACCAGGGGCCGCGAGCCCAGCGCCGGGCTGAGCGCAGTCAATAGCGCATACGCGCGAAGTTCCTTATAGGCATTGGCTACTTTTTCGGGAGAATCGAATGTTGTGATGTCTTCGACAGTATGAAATCTGCGTGGTAGCCGATTCGATCTGGAAGATCTTCCCTTTCTTCAGCCGAATATAGACATCGCCGCGACCCACCGGGATTAGTCGTGTCAATCCAGTCGACAGTGGTCCCACAGGGGTCGTCCCACTCCTGATCCTTGGCCTTCCTGGGAAAAATTTCGAAAGCACGGTCGCGGACTGTCTCCAATCTTGAGAGGACCAACACTCAGTCCAGGCTCGACCAGGGTGTTCGCAAACTGCGGAGAATCGCCCGAAGGCGCGGCGTTGACACGGAATCCGAGTGTGCAGCAGGCAGCGATCGCAATAAATAGAAAAAAGAGGGGTCCTTTCATCATGCGAGCTTCTCTGTCGTCATGGATGTCTGATCCGGCGCTACTGGCGAGTGGCTTGGTTGATCGTAGGTGCGGCCCTTCCAAGAGACGCTGCCCTTCTTATGAGCTTTACGGGATTTTAGAAGCAGATAGACGAACATGGGCATTCCGAAAACTACGGCGAGCATTGTCATCCTTGCGCTGAAATTTGCGCGATTTATACGTACGACTTCGAGACTCATGGCGGTTGCAGCGATCGACAACCAGAGTGGGTGGAGGTTCAGGGTGGCAACTGCGCTGACGACAACGAATGGCACAGACCAGAGCAGGAGCAATTTGAACGCCAGAAGAGCCGGGCTGGGAAATAGTATGGCGAGATTCTTGGTCCAACCCTCTCGGAGTTGATTGAAGCTGCGGTACATGCGCGTACGAACGGCATCGGGCGCGTAACGGAAAAGAATCTTGCGTCCGGAAAGCTTGACGGCGCGCGCGAGGGCAACGTCTTCAAGAATGTCGAGGGCAACCGCAGCATGACCGCCGACAGCATCGTAAGCTTCTCGTTTCACAAGCATGTATTGCCCATTTGCGGCAGCCACGGGCGACGAAGGATCGCTAACCTTCGACGGGGGATACTGTCGCGCAAGCTCGCCGAAGACTACGGGGAGCGTAGCCATCTCCCAAAAGGTGATCGCGACTTGCTCTGGCGAGTACGACAGGAGATCAGCAGAGTTCTTTCTCGCCTCATTCAATGCGTGGGACAGTGATTCGGGAAGATGAATGGTATCGGCGTCGGTGAAGAGAATCCAGGGGGATGCTGTTGCTCGTGCTCCGGTCGCTACGGCATTGTTTTTGCCGGTCCAACCCGCAGGAAGCGTGCTGGCATCGAGTACGCGAACGCCGGAAAATGATTCGGCGATCTCCTTGGTTCGATCGGTGGAGTGATCGTTGATCACAATCGTCTCGAACCGTACGCCCGTTTGCGAAACGAGCGACTCGAGACAGCTCCGCAAATTAAACTCTTCGTTCCGGGCAGGGATGATGATCGAAACTTCCGGTGCCGTTGATGTCGTTGTCTTTGACATTAATTTGAGGTTCGACGGGTCACTAGGGCTGAAGCCAACTTTTGCCCGCTTTTAACTCGTCGCTAAAGCGCTGCTCTCCACGCGATTTTTAAGCCCGCCCGACTACGACACTTACGAATCTATTATTATAGCCGCGTGCGACGGCGGACTCGTCTCTCCTCCCTGATCCTTCCTGCTCTGTGTGCGTTAATTGCTTGCTACAGCGGATCACGCCCGCCGCGAATTGGCTCGGCTGCCCCGGAGTTTTCGGTCCAGGATTCGGAGCGGACGGTGGCTCTTAAGCAATTTCGGGGGCAAGTCATAGTGCTGAATTTCTGGGCGACTTGGTGTCCGCCTTGCGTAGAGGAGATGCCTTCACTGATGGAAATGCAGCGGCGGATGAAAACCAAAGGCATTACCGTTCTGGCGGTAAGCATCGACGTCGATGAAAACGCATACCACCGATTCCTGAAGGATCACGCAGTGAGCCTGTTGACGGTACGAGACCCGGCGCAAAAGAGCAGCAATCTTTACGGCTCGTTCAAGTTTCCGGAGACCTACGTCATCGACCGCAAGGGTGTGATGCGCCGGAAGTTTATCGGGGCCGTGGACTGGACCGAGCCTGGAGTCACTGATTTTCTGGGGAAGCTTTGAAAACGATCTTGCTGTAGATTTTGTATAGCCCCGATCACTTCATAGCTTCGCACGTTCACTTACGTGCAAAAGCTTGGCAACTCAATCCGAAGGACAATGCTGTCTTCGAATTACGAAGTTGAGGGAGGAGCAATGACTCCGAAAGTAATCCAGCAAGCCGAGTTCACGGTTGTGGGCATCGCCGCAAGAACAAGCAATGCAAAAGAGACGGCTGGAGACGGCATCATCGGCAACCTGTGGGGCCGGTTAATGCAGGAAGGCTGGATCGACAGGATCCCGCACAAGGCGGATTCATCGATCGTGGCGGTGTACACGGAATACGCGAGCGATCACAACGGAGAGTACACATGCTTGCTGGGCTCACGTGTAACATCCGATGCGAATGTGCCATCCGGCATGGTCGCGAAAAGAGTATCAGGCGGCAAGTTCGCGGTATTCACGACCGATAAAGGTCCAGCACAGCAAGTTGTGCCAGATACATGGATGAAGATCAACTCGATGCCGATAGCTGCGGTCGGCGGGAACCGTGTGTATCAGGCCGACTATGAAATCTATGACGAGCGCGCCCGGGATCCGCAAAATATGCAAGCGGATGTCTATGTGGGCATCAGATAGAAAGGCCATGTGCGCCTGAAGACGGGCGCTACCGTCGCTCAGCCAGCCGCGAACAGGTAACAATGCTCCCGACACGGAGACGCGGGATAAAGTTACAGTTTGACGTTTCTTAACCGCAGCGCATTGGCGATCACCGAGACGGAACTAAAACTCATAGCAGCCGCAGCAAAGATCGGGCTTAGAAGTATGCCAAAGAACGGATAAAGGACTCCAGCGGCGATGGGAACCCCGATCGCGTTGTAGACAAAAGCGAAGAAAAGATTCTGACGGATGTTGCGCATCGTAGCCTGGCTGAGTTTCCGGGCGCGCAGAATTCCTGTCAGATCTCCTTTGACCAGCGTGATGCCTCCGCTCTCCATTGCCACATCGGTCCCAGTGCCCATGGCGATGCCCACGTTGGCTTGCGCTAAAGCTGGAGCGTCGTTAATCCCGTCTCCCGCCATGGCGACAACTCTTCCCTGCTCTTGAAGCTTTTTGATTGCGTCGGCTTTTTGTCCAGGCAGTACCTCGGCTTCGAATTCATCCTCTTTCAAGTCCAGTTTGTCAGCAGTCGCTTTAGCCGTGGTTCGGCTGTCTCCTGTCATCATGATGACTTGCACACCCAATTGCCTGAGGCCTCGCAAGGTCTCAGGCGTTGATTCCTTGATCTGGTCTGCGACTGAAAGGCTGCCTGCATATTCCCCGTCGATGGCGACCGCGAGATTGGTAGCGCCCGGGGTGCTGACTGCGAACACGGTGTTGGGCCCTGAGGTGAGAGCTCCCAGCTCCGACATGAAGCCGAAGTTGCCTACAGACACCTGTCGACCTTCCACGGTGCCGCGGATGCCTTTGCCCGCAATGTAGGAAAAATCCATCGGATCTGACAACTGCAGAGATTTTTCTCTTGCCGCGGTCACGATGGCAACGCCCAGAGGATGCTCGCTTGCGCGCTCGAGACTTGCCGCCAGTCGGAGCACTTCATTTTCCTTTCCGGACTGCGCGACGGAGATTGTGACAAGCTTCGGCTTGCCTTCGGTCAACGTGCCTGTCTTATCAACGACGATCGTGTCGACCTTTTCCAGTGTCTCTAGTGCTTCCGCATTCTTGATCAAAATTCCCGCGTGTGCGCCGCGTCCGGTACCAACCATGATCGCCATCGGAGTTGCCAAACCAAGAGCGCACGGGCAAGCGATGATCAGGACGGCCACGGCATTCACCAAGGCATTGGCGAGACGCGGCTGCGGTCCGAACAGAAACCATGCGAAGAACGTCACGACGGCAATTGCCACGACGGCGGGAACGAACCAGGCCGCCACGCGGTCGGCGAGATGCTGAATAGGGGCACGGCTGCGCTGTGCCTGGCCGACGAGTTGCACGATGCGTGCAAGCAGAGTGTCCTTCCCCACGCGCTCGGCTTGCATGATGAACGATCCAGTTGAGTTGATCGTTGCACCGATGACTTTGCTGTTCGTCTCCTTTTCCACGGGGATCGACTCGCCCGTAATCATTGACTCATCGACCGAGCTGCGACCTTCAAGCACAACGCCATCAACGGGTATTTTTTCTCCCGGACGAACGCGCAACCGGATCTCCGAATTTCACTTGATCCAGCGGAATGTCTTTTTCCGACCCATCGTGCGCCAGAAGGCGGGCAGTCTTAGGTGTGAGATCAAGTAAGGCCCGAATCGCAGCGCTCGTTCGACTGCGCGCGCGAAGTTCCATCACCTGGCCGAGCAAAACCAGCGTAGTGATCGCAGCAGCGGCCTCGAAATAAACGTCGGGATATCCGCCCGTTCTGCGCAATGAATCGGGAAAGATTTGCGGGGCGACCGTCGCGACGACGCTAAAGGCGTATGCAACACCCGTCCCCAGCCCGATCAGCGTGAACATGTTGGGACTGCGATTCAGGAGCGAGGCCCAGAAGCGCTGGAAGAACGGCAAGCCGCACCAAAGGACGACAGGTGTTGATAGCAGCAGTTCAAGCCATGGAAGGCGCGCACCGTCCAGCATGTGCATGAACGTGATGCGGCCAGATCATGCCTCCCATCGAGATGGCGAGTAGTGGTGCAGTCAGTGCGACTCCGACCCAAAAACGCGCTGTCATATCGTGCAGTTCTGGATTATCTTCACTTGCTGCAGTTACAGTGCGAGGCTCGAGTGCCATGCCACAGATCGGACACGAGCCGGGTCCGGAGCGAACGATCTCAGGATGCATCGGGCACGTGTACTCGGTGCGGGTCAAAGCGCTCGGGCTTTCAGGTTCGAGAGCCATGCCACACTTTGGACATGGGACCGGCTTCGTTTCGCGGACCCCAGGACACATCGGGCATACGTAGGAATTTTGGCTCTCCGATTCCCCGCTTCGAGAACTATTCGCTGTGATGGGAGCCGTACTCCCAAAGGGAGATGGGGAAGTCACCAGGCCGGAAGGCGGACTGCTCAAATATCTCTGCGGATTGCTCTTGAACTTCTCCAGGCAACCGGACGAGCAGAAGTAATACTTCTTTCCTCCGCGCTCGTGAATGTGTTTCGCCGCTACCGCATTCACATTCATTCCGCAGACAAGATCGCGCTCGATCGCAGGCGCAGTACCGGAGGGCACGGTCGGTGCGCCCAGCGTAACCAGTCCCGGTGCTGCCCGGTTTACATAGCCCTGAGGATGCGAAAGAAACTTGTCGGCACAACTACCACAACAGAAGAAGTACTTTTTACCGGAATGCTGTGCGCTATAGCGTGCCGTTTCGGGGCTGACAGTCATCCCGCAGACTGGGTCACGGACAAGGGCCGGCGTTGGATTCGAACTGGTCATGGCGGGGTCAGCGGAGGTTTCTCGTGCATCGATTTCGGATCAGCCAACCATTTAAACCTTGTCGCATCATCGGCTGAGCGGCGGTGCGTATTCTCGTCCCATTGCTGTGCCTCCTGGTTGGATCAAGGATGCTCTATATTGGATTCATCCCGAAGTCTCGGGGGACTTGAAACTCGATCATACAGAAGGGCTTGAACGAATGACTTATCTGGATGTGGTTTTCAGCTACGAGAGTTTGCCCGGCGAAAGCGAATTGCGGGCGATCGACAATATGAGGGAGGTCTACGGCATTCGGCGCGTGTTGTTCAACGAGAAGGCGCGCACAGTGCGGGTGGAGTTTGATGCGTCACGCCTGAAGCAAGACTCTGTCGCGAAGTTGCTGCGACAGGCAGGAATTTCTGTAAGGGAGCCTCTAGCGCTCGCCTGACACACCAAAATACGTCAAGGACCACTGACGATTGAGGCGATTCCAAGGAACAGTGCCTTGATCCGTCGGCGGCAACGGCGGGGGAGGACGAGTCTCTCAAGGGGACGGCTGGCACAACAGACGGCCGCTGGTACAGAAAGAGAGCCCAGCACTTGGGCTCGAACGACGTTGGGGAGGGCTAGCGGCAGGGGGAAAGCAAGGGGTGCTCACAGAAAACCTCTGGCCGAAGTTATTCTCTGAAGCACCCCGTTGCGCGCCACTTCGTCTGCCCTTTACTAAAGCAACCAGCGTGCCGTCCGCAACTTGCTGAAAACACAGATGGCGAACTTCGGGCTCCTTGTAGGATTTGCAGACGACGGGGAAAGATTTACTTTTGGGTCCGTAGGCAACAAGAGGGCCAAGGGCTGTTGAAAAAAAAGTAGGTAGTCCACATCGCGCGACGCAATCCGTTGTGGAAGCCCGCCGCCAACCGCATTCGCGAAAGCCTATGTCCCCGGCGAGTAGCCTCAAGTTGTGGCGGCGTGAGCATAATCCGAACTGAGACATGCGAAGAGAGTTCCGATCGTTCTCAGACTGAGCAATCTTAGCTATAATCGGTTTCAGTTTGTCCCGCCGCACAGATCCGCGCCCTTAGCTCAGTTGGATAGAGCGTCTGGCTACGAACCAGAAGGTCGGGAGTTCGAATCTCTCAGGGCGCACCATCTCACTGTGGTTTCCGGCCTGTTTCTCCCGGAAGCTTTCATTGCAGCGTTGTTGCTACGGACCATCAGGTCTTTCGAGCTTGCGGCGATCCAGTCGTAAGCGAACAGCGTTTCTCATCATCTCCGGCTTTAGCGGCATGGACTGGATTGTTGCGTCAGCGTGATCCCGGCCACGTAACATCTCCTGGGCACACCTGACCCTTGTTCATCGGTCTTGCATTCTTTCGAGTCGAACTGGCCCTCATGTCCATCCGAAATTTGGAATACTTTTCGTCTCATGGTTGTGCCTCTTTTGAAGGCTAAATCTTGAGCAGCTTATTGTGCCTCCGGTACGTACCTACACGACCAAAATCCTTCAGCACTTCGGCACATTCCAATGAAAAGTGCCGCCTTGTCACAAGTACAACGTCTGTGCTGCCTCGCCGTATGCCGCTTTAGGTGCTTTCAAGGGTGCGATAACGGACATACAAAAAAAATGATTCAGCGTAGTGTCATTGGCGTCTCTTCCTGCATCGTTCCGCCACGCACGATTTGGCGACGACGGTTCCTTGCGAAAACAGAGATGAGTAATCGCAAATTCAAGGAGCCGGTTTGTCCAAAAGCGCCGTGGTTCGCCCGCCCAGCTCGACTCGTCAAACAGCGCTGGACGCAGACGGAAACGAAATTGGAAATTTGATCCTCCGGAGTATTCGACGGAAAGAGTTCGCGGAGATTCTGCCACTGCTCGAATTTGTGCGTCTGCGACTTCACCACGTTCTGCATGAGACCGGGGAAACGATCAGGTCGGTTTACTTCCTCAACGAGGGGTTGGGATCGGTCCTCACGACACAGCCGGACGGAAAGACCGTTGAGGTTGGATTGATCGGGAACGAAGGATTTGTCGGTGTACCCTTGATTTTTGGATTCAAGAGCAGCGGCCTGCGCGTGGTTACTCAGGCGGATGGAACGGCCTACCGCGTGGATGCGGCGAGCCTACTGAAGATTCTGCCCGACTGCCCTGATCTTCGCGCTCAGCTTCAGCGATTCGCGATCATTCTTGGAATGCAGTCAACCCAACTGGCGGCCTGCAATCGCCTTCACAACGTTGTGGAGCGGCTGGCTCGATGGTTACTGATGAGCCAGGATCGAATTGGTGGCTCGACCCTTCCTTTGACTCAGGAATTTCTGGGGCAAATGCTGGGGACACGGCGAGCGAGTGTGACGGTCGCGGCAGGGATGTTGCAAAAAGCAAAAATGATCGAATATTCGCGCGGAAGTGTGACAATTGCGAATCGACAAAAGCTCCTGGATGCTGCCTGCAACTGCTATGTCACAATCGAGCGCCAGAAGCTGAAGTGGGAGGCTGAGCTGAAGTAACGGAGGCGCGTCCCTTGTATACATTTTGTGAATTGGACGCAGGGCGGGTTGCAATTGGGATTTATCACCTTATCTGAGCCGTTTTCCTCAAGAATAATTCTCTTGAGCTCTATTTGCGGGTGGGTTCGTTTGTTTGGATGACATTCCCTTCAAGAGGTCAAGAATGGTGACGCGCTGTTCGGCGCTTAACGCAGTGAATTGGAATCCATATTGCGTGCCGAGCCTGCGTGCCACCTGCGCGGCGATCATCACTTTGTCTGCGTCGACGATCTGAATCTGAAGGGTTACGATTTCGCCGATCTCCAAGTTTTCGGCTACGAACGCGCCCACTCCGCTTTCGCTTAAGTCTCGCGCCCAGCCCTGCACGACCAAATTGTTTGCGCCTCTGCGAATGAGAATCTGCATTCGCGATTCAAAGACGTGACGTGACGCAATGCGATTGTCGAGAGCCATGATTCCGGCAATCCCTTCTCTTCTGAGAACCAGGGCTTGTATAGAAACGGTAAGAAGGTGGTCACCGGTGTGCTGTCCCGCGCTGACCTTTTTTGCGTAAAGGTGTCGCCGCGCTCAGTTAATACGGCGAATGCTTAGATCAAAGAATCTCTGTTTTTTGCTGGTGAGATGATCTGAAAAATGCTCCTGGACGATTCGCGGATCTACGGCTCGATGACAGCAGTGTACGCTATCGCACATCCCTAAGCATAAGGTAGTAGGCCGGAAAAGCTCTCGGAGTTCGGTAGACTTCAGGAAATGCGGGATTTCGACTGAAACTAGGACCGTAACCAAAGGATTTCCTCCGTCGAATCTTGCACAAATTTTCTGCTAGTCTTGCTATAGCCCTGTTGTTCAAAGCGATTCGTGCGTTTGTCTTCTCCGCAACATGTCCAGTCTTCGATGACAAAAGGAACTCCCCAGCAAGATGTGTCAGTACTCTCGAAGAACAAGAACGGACTGGTGTATCTAACCGCGAACGACTGGGCTCTGATCGTTGACAAAGCCAGCCGCCAGACCTTTAACGCCGGTCAACACATCGTGCAACGCGGCAAGCGTACGCACGGCCTCTACCTATTTCTCAAAGGGACGGCTTTGGCCCAAATTCAGTCGCAGGGACCGTCGCGAAAAATTGAGCCGGGGGAAGTTTGCGGTGAAATTTCTTTTCTCGACGAACTGCCAGCAACTGCGAATGTGGTGGCGGACGATCGTGTGGACGCCTTTTATATCGACCGTCCCACACTGCAGTCCTTGTTTGAGCTATTCCCTCATCTCGGATCAAGATTTTACAAGTCGTTGGCGGGGATTTTATCGCGCCGGTTGCGCGAAATGATCGAACCAGCGCCGCTTGCGGTGCAAGCCCCTTCCGCTCCGACCGTGGCTCCGAAGAAGAAATGACCCTTAGCGGCCTTGGCCAGAGGTTGTGCTAGCCTTGAGCCCAGCTTGTCTTGAGCAGAATACCTTCTGCGCTTGGACGAACGCACATCTTCGTATGATCGATCCCGTGAATCTTCGCTTGGCCTTGATCTCGGCGGCCGCGCTTGGATTCCGTCACGGACTCGATTACGACCACATTGCCGCCATCACGGATATCAGCAGTGTCCAGTCCAAGGCGCGAGACTCCATGAAATATGGGCTGCTGTATGTCGCCGGTCATGCAACTACAGTGGCGACTATTGGGCGCGGCGGCTGTTGTGTTCCGCATCGCATTGCCTCCGGCGACCGATCGCTGGGCGGAACGGCTGGTCGGAATAACGCTGCTAGTTCTCGGGCTGTACGTGCTGGGTACATTCTTTCGTCCGGGAACGCATACTCATGCGCCTCGCACGCGCCTTACACTACTGGTGAACGGAACCCTGTGGATGTACTGGAGGCTTAGCCGGATTTTTGGCGGAACGCGGGTAGAAGCACCGCGAATTTTTAAGAATGGATACGGGAGTAGTTCCAGCTTCGTGGTGGGAGTGATTCACGGGCTCGGCGCGGAAACCCCCACTCAGATCTTACTTTTCCTGATGGCGGCGAATCTCGGGGGCACTGCCGTTGGACTTCTGGGCCTTCTGATGTTCATCCTGGGGTTGCTGGTGATGAATACGTTGATGTGCGCATCCGCGGCCGGAATTTTCTCGGCAACTTTGGCTCGTCCGAACGCCCTTCGAGCCGTGACTCTGATGACATCGGCGTACAGCATTGTGGTGGGAGCAATATTCCTGCTTGGATCCGCGGGCCGTCTACCTTCCTTGACGGGATAGCCTCTTCACGCACATCAAAGAGGTGTCACCTTTCGCCTTAGCGAAGTGTTGTGTTTTCTACGCTAATCTCAAATTCTTCTCCCATGGTCTCGTCTCTCTTCGTTACCCCAGTAATCGCTCTGGGGTGATTACCGTTGACCCATCGAAGCCCTGCTTTTTAAATGTCTACCAGGGGGTTGTATGAAAGATATCCATGAGGTTCTGCGGCAAAAGCAGGCAAAGTACGCGCAACTCGGCAAACAGATTGAAATGCTCCAGCAAGCTGCGGAGAAGCTGCGCGAAGTAGCTCCGTTGCTGGCGGAGAATGATGAAGAAGATAACGTTGTGCTGGCAGAAGTCGATGATTTGAGCGGTCAGCCGGAGTCGATGGCAGCCAAAGCCGGTGCCGGTTCTTCGAACGCATCCTCTTCTGAAGGCGCCCAGGCCAACCGCACCTCGCTGGCCGTAAACAATAGCAATCTTTCGGTTGAAGCGATTATGAACGTTCAGGCACTACTGATTTCGAGCGACGATGCGGCGGCGGATGCGTTGGGCAAAGTTCTGCCAGCGTTCGGTATTGCTCTGGATCGATCGAGTGATCTCGAAACCACGCTGGAGCGAATTCAGCACCAGAAGTTTGACGCTTTGATCGTTGACTTTGAAGATCAGGCAGCTGCCGAAAATATTCTGCAGCAAGCCCAAAAGCTGGGCAGTGCACCGCTGAGCATCGCGCTGGTCGAAGATCACGCAAAGGTGCGACGCATCCTGACGAGCGGCGCGCATTTCGTGTTGTATAAACCGTTGACGGAAGATACAGCCAGCGCGGGATTGCGGGCCGCGGCTGCCATGTTGAGCAGAGAGCGGCGACGCGCGTTCCGTGTTCCCGTGCAAGCTCCAGTAGAGATCACGTTGCCAGACACGCGCAAGCTGGATGGCATTTTGCTCGACCTCTCGGAGACCGGCATGGACGTGTTAGTCGCCGAACCTCAGATGTCCGGATCCCTGATGGCGTTTCGCTTTCAACTTCCCGACGGAAGCCTCGAACTGGCAGCTCACGGACAGGTGGCGTGGGCGAATCCTAACGGGCAAACGGGTGTCCATTTCATCGATGTCGCGGATCAAATTTCCGCGGAGTTGAAGAAGTGGCTCAAGGCTGCGGCGACGAATCTCGGAGCCGATGCGGATGAGACCGTCCCCCATTGCAAGTTAACCGACTTGAGTTTAGGCGGATGTTACGTACAAACTGATTCCCCATTTCCAGAACGAGCGCTAGTGGATCTGTGCGTCAAGACCAACGAGATGGAAGTGCACACAGAAGGCATGGTGCGCGTCACACATCCGGGCTATGGAATGGGGGTGGAGTTTCCTTCTCGAACTTCCGAACAGAGGGCCCAGGTTGGCAACCTGATCAGCTTTCTTCAGAGCAGTCCTCAAGCGCTGCCTGAACTAAACATCTCACCGAAAGCTTTACTCGCCGACCTGGCTCAGTTCGAACCCGGCGACAAGAGCGTCCCATCAGAAACGGATGAACTGGAAGATCCTTTGCTTGAACTGCTCAGGCGCGGGAGCAACCTGCAGCAGGAAGAATTCCTCGCCGAACTACAGCAGCAGCGCAATCCCCAACCCGTCGCCTCGGTCTAGTTGGTTCCGCTTCACAATTCCTTCAAGCTAATCTACAGGATCAACCTACAAGCCCTTACGTGGCCTAGGCGGTTGTCGTTGTCTGCGGTCATACCGAATTGCTGGCGCAAAAAATGAGGATCTGAGGGCGAACGGCCCTACCGGCCCTGTGACGCTTGCGAAAGAAGCCGAGAAGCCCTACCCCGTCTCTGGTGCGGGCCTCTCGAATCTCGTTGTCTATTCCAACCCCAATGCGAAGAATGTAGCAAACCGCAAAAGCTTAGAGGTTGCAGGATGATTAATTTTCAGAAAGAGAAAATTTCGCATTGTAGACTGAGAGTTCTGGTGGTAATTGGTCCCGTCACATGAATCTCGGATGCTGAGCAAAGCCGAAGCAAGACCGTCAATTTCGCAAGAGCCTCCACGCCCGTCTTTCCTGTGGACTCCGCTTCTCGCGATTGCATTCGCTGCGTTCGCTGTCGAGATTCCCTTCTTCTTTCTCGGCACGCCATCCGGACACGATGTTGAGTTTCATCTGTATTCATGGCTGGAGGTCATCGGGCAATGGAAGCATACCTTCGTCTATCCGCGATGGGCAGCGTTAGCGCATTTCGGATACGGAGAACCACGATTTGTCTTTTATCCGCCGGCTTCCTGGATGCTCGGCGCCGCTATAAGCACGATCTTCCCATGGACCCTTGCGCCAAGCGTCTACATCTGGCTTGTTCTGACGGCGTCCGGCGCGACTATGTTCCTGCTGGTACGTGATTGGCTGGACCGGCGTGACGCGGCGATCGCGGCAGTCTTATATGCGGTCAATCCATATCACCTGGTGATCGTGTATTGGCGGAGTGCGTTCGCGGAACTGCTTGCAGCGAGCTTACTTCCGTTGCTGTTGTTATGCCTGCGGCGCATCAGGCAGGGGGAAGAGCGCTTTGGTTTTCTGCTCGGATTAGTTCTCGCGGGTGCATGGCTGACGAACGCGCCCGCCGCGGTGATGATTCACTATTCCCTGGCTTTGCTGGCTCTGCTCTTTGCTATCAGGAACAAATCGCCTCGGATGTTGATCGTTTGTGCGGCGGCGGTAGCACTCGGAGCCTCTTTCGCCGCGTTTTACCTGCTGCCTGCGATCTACGAGCAAAAATGGGTGAACATCAGCGAGGCGGTATCTGCGGGTTCTCGTCCGCAGGACAATTTTCTTTTCGTCCACACTGCCGATGCTGATCACGATGCATTCAATCGGATCGTCTCCTCTGTCGCGGCCTTTGAAATGGCGATCATCGCGATTGCCGCCGGGGCCGCAATGATGTGGAACAGGAGCCGCCGCGAGTTGTGGACCGTTTTGCTGTGCTGGGCCTTGGCATGTGGAGCGCTGATGTTCCCGTGGACGCTGGTGGCGTGGAAAATCCTGCCAAAGCTACAGTTCATGCAGTTCCCCTGGCGATGGACGCTGTGTCTAAGCCTGCTCTTTACGGTCTTCGTCAGCTCTGGATTGCGGCGATGGTGGGGGCCCGTCATCGTATGCGCCCTCTCGATCGCAGTGATCGTCGTTGGCTGGCATCGTGTGCAGCCTCCGTGGTGGGACAATGCCAGCGATCTACGCGAGATGCAGGATAATATCGCGACCGGCGCAGGGTACGAAGGAACCGACGAGTACACTCCATCCGGAACTGACCCATCGGCGGTCGATAAGGATGCGCGGAATATAACGATCGAGGGGCCATCGCGGGCGGCGATCCACGTCTTGCGGTGGGATGCCGAAGATAGATTTTTCACTGCGGAATTGTCCATGGCCGACCGGGCTGTGATCAAATTATTTCCCTACCCGGCCTGGATGGTATCGGTCGACGGGAACGCGGTCGTACCAGCGTCCCGCGCGGGAACCGGGCAAATGTTAATTCCTTTGCACGCGGGAATGAACCGAGTGGAACTCTTGTTCACGAAAACTTGGGATCGGACGATTGGAGGATGGATCTCTCTGCTGACTTGCGTTGGTGTGATCCTATGGATCATGTTCAGCGATATGCTCGGAATTCATTCTCCGGCAGCCGGCACGTGAACGGTAATGATGGCGGACAGTGCGCAAAATTCTGATTGCCACGTCGAATCCGGGGAAGTTACGGGATTTCGCGGGAGCGGCACGCGCTCACGGAATTGAGATCGGCGGTATTCCGAACTTCTCATCCCTGCCTGTAGCTGTGGAGGATGGCCTCACCTTCGAGGAGAACGCACAAAAGAAGGCTGTCCAATATAGCTTGTCTGTTCCCGGTGACCTTGTTGTGGCGGATGATTCGGGACTCGAGGTGGATGCACTTAACGGGGCTCCCGGAATTCATTCCGCGCGATACGCAGCCGACCAACCACACTTGGCCAGCGAGAATACAGACGACGAGGCGAACAACTCGCGCGTGTTACGGGAACTGCGGAAAATTCCTCGTGGAAAACGAACCGGTCGTTTCGTCTGCGTGCTATCCGTTGCGCGTGATGGAGGCCCGCTAGCCTCATTTCGCGGGACGGCCGAGGGTGTAATTCTCGATCGTCCGCGCGGGAGTGGCGGGTTCGGATACGATCCTCTTTTTCTATTTTCCTAAGATTCAGAAGACTTTCGCGGAACTCACGCCCGAGGAGAAATCGCTATACAGCCATCGGGGCGCCGCGTTTCGGCAGTTTCTGAGCTGGTACGAGAAGCAATTTGTCGAGAATCACATCTAACCATCCACTTTGACTAGGTCTGGCAAACCGACAGCATTGATTTTTGATATGGACGGAGTGCTCATCGACTCTGAACCATTACATAAACGTGCGAAGGAACTGGCATTCGGGGAGTTCGGGATCGTTCTCTCCGACGAGGTGTACGACAGCTATAAAGGGCGTCCCGACGCCACGATGATGCCCGAGGTCTTGACGGCGCGCGGATGGTCCGAGGAGAAAATCGAGCAACTGGCGCACCGGAAGCGGCAAATCTACGAAGGAATCGAACACGAGTTGAAAGCGGTTGCCGGAGCGAAGGATTTCGTTGAGTGGGCTGCGCCCCGTTACCGGATTGCGTTGGCAACTTCGGCGACGGCGCGAAACCGCGCAGCAACTCTCAAGCTGCTTGGTATCGCGGACCGTTTTCGGGTCGTGGTGGATGCAAGTGGTCACACCAAGCCGAAACCTGATCCGGAAGTTTTTCTCGTAGCAATGCGGGAACTGGGAGTCGGTCCATCTGATTGTTGGATTATCGAAGATTCCGTAAATGGCCTGCGCGCCGCCAAGAGCGCAGGATCGTTTGCAGTGGCGATCACCACTACATTCAGTCGCGAAGTGCTTTCGGGCGCGGGGGCGGATGTTGTGGTCGATTCGTATCCAGAACTCAGGCGGATGCTGGAATCAGAGTTAAGTGAAACGATCTCAAGTGAAACGAAGGGCACACGGTTCTAGCTTTCTGCAGCTTACCAATGCAATGCGAGCTCCCTTCCTTGACTTCAGTTCTTCCTGCAAAAGATAATGAAAGGTTCTTTTCTGATTGTTGGACTGATAAGGAGTTCTTCGTGGCGTCAGCCAGTTCTTCTGCTCCCGCGGTGGTAAACGGAGTTGCGCCATTGCGCGCTGGTCAGGGCTCATCCTTCGTACTGCGGCGGCTGCACTCCCTGAGCGGCATCATCCCGGTCGGGGCATTCCTCTTCGAACACATTTTGATTTCGAATTCGACCGCCATCGGCCTGAACGGCCCTGCCGCCTATGCCCGACAGGTCAGCTTTCTGGCAAATCTTCCGTTGGTGTTCTTCTTGGAGTTGATCGGCATCTGGTTGCCGATCGCCTTCCACGCACTCTACGGCTTTTACATCTGGTACCGCGGAGATGGCAACACGATTTCCTATCCTTGGACGGGCAATTGGTTGTACACGGCGCAGCGCTGGACCGGAGGTATAGCCTTTGCCTACATTCTGTGGCACACATGGACGATGAGGTTTACCGGGGTCGA
The DNA here is from genome assembly GCA_963712365.1 of uncultured Acidobacteriota bacterium. GTDB lineage: Bacteria > Acidobacteriota > Terriglobia > Terriglobales > Acidobacteriaceae > Sulfotelmatobacter. Next base: position 311,539 of record CAVQHO010000008.1, on the reverse strand, counting down.
TCTGCACGACAATCCGATGGCCTCATTCGGCAAGGTTCAGCATGAAGTACTTCAAACTCCGCTTTTCCTCTTTTATGTGCTGGGCCTGATTGCGGCGTCGTGGCATTTCGCCTACGGCATCTGGCTGTTTTGTGCGAAGTGGGGAATCGTTTCTGGGGCAAAAGCCCAAAAACGCCTGCTGATCGCTTGTGTCGCCCTCTTCTTTGTCTTGACGGGCGCAGGGCTTGCCAGTCTCACTTCATTTCGTTCTCACTCGCAGCAGCCGGTCGACGCTGGATCCACTTCCGACCGGAATATTACGCAAGTTCGTTAAAGGAAACCATGGCAGCAGCTCCGAGAATTATCGTCGTTGGCGGCGGGTTGGCAGGGTTGTCGGCGGTAATCAAGATCGCCGAGATGGGTGGGAACGTCGACCTGTTCTCGATCGTTCCTGTGAAGCGCTCCCATTCCGTGTGCGCGCAGGGTGGAATCAACGCGGCGAAGAATCTTAAGGGTGAGGGCGATTCGACCTGGAAACACTTCGATGACACTGTGTATGGCGGCGATTTCTTGGGCAATCAGCCTCCGATCAAAGACATGTGCGATGCGGCCCCGGGGATTATTGACCTTCTTGATCGTATGGGGGTCCCGTTCAACCGCACGCCAGAAGGTCTGCTGGATTTCCGCCGATTCGGTGGAACTCTCTACAACCGCACAGCGTTTGCTGGAGCCACCACCGGCCAGCAACTCCTTTACGCGCTCGATGAGCAGGTCCGACGATACGAGTCCGAAGGAAAAGTTAAAAAATACGAGCACTGGGAGTTCCTGTCTGCAGTGCTCGATGGGCAAAGGGTTTGCCGCGGAATTTGCGCCATGGACTTGCGGTCGATGGAAGTGCATACCTTCCCTGCTGACGCAATCATTATTGCGACTGGCGGCATAGGTGCGATTTTCGGAAAGTCCACGAACTCGGTGGTCTGTACAGGATCGGCGCAGTCTGCTCTCTATCAGCAGGGATGCTTCTACGCTAACGGCGAGTTCATCCAAGTTCACCCGACTTCCATACCCGGCGAAGACAAGTTGCGGTTGATGTCGGAGTCCGCGCGCGGTGAAGGCGGACGTGTGTGGGTTCCAAAAACTCCTGGCGACGCTCGTGATCCGAAATCGATTCCGCAGAATGAGCGTTGGTACTTCCTTGAAGAGTGGTATCCGAAATATGGAAATTTGGTACCACGTGATGTCGCCACCCGCGCCATCTTCAAAGTTGTTTACGAACACAATCTGGGCATCGATGGGAAGCCCATGGTCTACCTGGACCTGACGCATATCGATCGCAAGATCCTCGATCGTAAGCTGGAAGGCATTCTGGAAATCTACGAAAAGTTCGTGGGCGACGACCCGCGCGACACACCGATGAAGATTTTTCCCGGTATGCACTACACCATGGGTGGTCTGTGGGTGGACTATAAACAGGCGACGAATATCCGCGGGATCTTTGCTGCGGGCGAGGCGGAGTACCAGTATCACGGAGCAAACCGGCTCGGAGCCAATTCGCTTGTTTCCTGCATCTACGGCGGCGGTATCGCCGGTCCAAATGCTGTGAACTATGCGCGGGGTCTCCAGGCGTCGACCAACGGCGAAGGGCACTTCACCGCGGAACAGAAGAAGCAGGAAGAGAACAATGCACTGCTGATGAAGAATGATGGCAGCGAGAATCCTGTCAAGCTGTGGCGCGAACTTGGCGAGTTGATGACGAAAGATTGCACCGTCATCCGGTACAACAAGAACCTGCTGGCGACGGACGCCAAGCTCGTAGAAATGCTCGAACGATACCGAAAGATCAACCTGAGCGACAAGACGCAGTGGGCGAACACTACCGTGGTCTTCGCACGCCAGCTTTACAACATGCTGCAGCTTGCCCGCGTGATTGCGCAGGGAGCGCGCATGCGCGATGAGTCGCGCGGGGCTCACTACAAGCCGGACTTTCCGGAGCGTGACGATAAAAACTGGATGAAGACGACGAAGGCTTATTTCGCGCCAGATGCGGATGAGCCAAGGTTCGAGTTCGAGGCTGTGGATGCATCATTGATTCCGCCGCGACCGAGGAAATACTGAAGCAATGTAGTTATGAGTGAAGTTGCAGTCAATTCTGAATTGAACGATCTGGTGTACCGCGCGATCCAGGAGAGACGGCTCATTCAATTCAGCTATAACAACATGGTCCGGGTCGTCGAGCCACACGACTTTGGCATCCAGAACGGGATTGTTCGCTTACTTTCGTGGCAGGCTGGCGGTCAGAGTAGCGGCCGCATCCCAGGATGGCGTTGGTTCAATGTTAATAGCATTCAGGCCTGCGAAATGCTGGAGAGGTCATTTGCCGGAAATCGACATGCATCAGGCGAGCATCATAAGTGGGATGAACTTTTCATTCGTGTGGGACCGCCTGCAAAGTCGGAGAAAAAAGCAAGCTGAAGCGAAGAAATCCGAAACCGATATGAACTGGACAAGAGCTAACTGCTAATGGCCGATAAATCCGTAATCATCAAAATCAAGCGTCAACCAACTCCGACCTCGAAATCTTACTGGGAGGAGTTTTCCGTTCCGTATCGTCCGAACATGAACATAATTTCGGCCTTGATGGACATCGCGGCCGATCCCGTTACCAGCGAAGGCAAGGCGACTACTCCGATTACCTACGACTCGAATTGCCTCGAAGAAGTCTGTGGATCGTGCGCCATGTTGATCAATGGTAAGGCGCGGATGGCGTGCTCAGCTCTGGTTGACCAACTTGAGCAGCCGATCCGCCTCGAGCCATTTTCCAAGTTCCCGGTTATTCGTGATCTGGCGACCGATAGAAGCGTCCTGTTCGAAAATCTGAAAACGGTGAAGGCATGGGTGCCGATCGATGGCAGCTACGATTTGGGCCCCGGCCCCAGGATAGCCCCTGCGGACAGGAAGCGGCTTATCCCCTATCTCGCTGCATCTCGTGCTGCTGCTGTATGGAGGCCTGTCCCCAGTTCAACGAAGACACCGGCTTCGTTGGCGCCGCTACGATTTCCCAAGTGAGGCTATTCAATACACATCCGACCGGCAAAGCTCTGCAACGTGAGCGGCTCGCGGCACTCATGGGCGACGGCGGCATTCAGGAGTGCGGTTACGCGCAGAACTGTGTTGAGGTATGCCCGAAGGACATCCCCTTAACCAAGTCGATCTCCGAAGTGAGCGGCCAGGTCATGAAACAAGCCTTGGGTGACCTTTTGCGGCGCTGATTTCTGTCGCTTTATTGCCAGGGGCACGGCAGAGCGCATTTCCGAAAATCTCAAGTTGTGGCGGTGCCCGCAGTTAGGCCTCTTCTCGCGGTTTTTACGATGGCCCCTCAGATGCGAACTAGAACGGTGAACCTTTGGGCGTACAGCGGGGGAGTAACCGGCAGGTAATGACACGAAAGAACTACAGCCTGGCACAGGGGTAACGGCGTTTGAGCTGTATCAGTTTGGCTGGGTTGACACGGTAGCTTAGAATAGCCGCACCTTGCAGTAAAGGTTGAAGGCGCAAAACGCATCCGATAACAACAACGTGAGACACTTCGTCCGATTTCAATTCGCAGCAATCGTGTTGCTGGCCCTGTGCACGGGTTTGGCGGAGAAGAGTTTCGCTGTTCATCGCGTTGCTATGCAGCGGCCCCACCATCGCAGGCATCTTCGCTGGCTGCGATGGAATCCGATGTTCCGCCCTTCGCACGAATCTCTGCTTTTGCAAAACGCGGAGGTCGACCGGCTCAATCTGCCGCGTATTCAGGACGAGACGGAACTGGAAGCTTTGAAGGCTGACGGGTCGCTATTGGAAATATTGCAGGGCGAGTCGCTTCGAATCGATCCTCGGCTTGACCGGACTCGACGTTATTGCCGCCGCTGGACCCTCGATTTCGTTGACGATCTGAGCGTGGCTTACTTCAATCGCTTTCATCAGCAGATCCAGGTGAACTCGGCGGTACGGACTGTACTCGTACAGAAAAAACTTCGGAGACACAACCGCAACGCCGCCCCTTGGGATGGCGACACAGCGTCATCGCATTTGGCTGGTGTGACGGTTGATCTGCAGCGACGCGGTATGAGTAAAGATCAGATTCGCTGGATGGAGCACTATCTCTTCTACATGAAGGCTCTCGGTCTTGTGGAACCTGAAGAAGAGCGACGGCAGTGGGTGTTCCACATCATGGTCAGCGGTCATTATTCCGAATGGCGCGAGACCCAGACGATTGTGCCGATCGAACGTCCTGATCAGGACAAGCCCGATACGGAAGTCGCGTTGGGTAGCGGAACGAAATAGCTTCCTAGGTTTCTGTCTCCGGTTGGCCATCTCTCGCTACCTCTTCTTCGGCAAATCCTTTACTCTGCCCTTCTAATGATTGTTCTCATGGCTGGATTACCGGGCACAGGCAAGACGACTCTCGCTCGCGAACTGGCGCGGCATACCTCGGGGCGTGTTCTAAGCAAGGACGATTTCAGGCACGCCATCTTCACCGACGAAGAAATGGAGTACTCGTCGCGACAGGATGATTTCGTTCTGCAGATCATCATGGAGACTGCGAGATACTTCCTGACGCAAGATGCATCTCGGCACATATTTCTAGACGGGCGCCCATTCTCGCGGAGATATCAGATCGAAAACGTGATCGCCGCTGCCGAATCGATGCGGCAACCATGGCGCATCATCGACTGCGTCTGCTCCGATGAAACTGCTCGTCGCCGTCTTGAAGCTGATGCCGCAACCTGCGAGCACCCGGCGGGAAATCGCGACTATCACCTCTATCTGGCAGTGAAAGCGCGGTTCGAAACTATCACGCTGCCGAAGACCGTAATCGACACAGATCTACCTGTGGAGGTCTGTGTTCGTCTGGCTCTCGAAGGGTTGAGCGAAGTGCAAAAGACGAGTATCCCAAACATTTAACCGCACAAACAGAACCCCGATGAACCGGATTTTAGGAATTTTCTTTGGCCGACGTTTGCGATAATCATCTGGTCGGTTTGGGCCCTTCTCTTTTGAAACAGACTACCGCTGTCATCGGGCTCATTCTTTGAGGGATTCTACGCCCTCATTTTTTCATCGGAAGCGTATTCTCAAGGCGCAATCGCGACGGAGATTCAAGCTCCGGTAGGAGTCCGTTTAGCACTGCATCGGTGGACCCTATACAATCGTGAATCCGTTACCAGGACACTTACATGACCAGCAGAGTTTCCGTGATTTTTTTATTGTTGTGCCCGTTGTTTTGCTCGGTTGCCAAGGCCCAGGCTCCCCAACAATCCCCGAAGACCGACGACATTGTAGTCAGCGCACGCGCGCGTCAGATTCACGGTTCGGCTCTCGTCATCGACACGCACGCCGACACTCCACAGAGATTCCTAGACCAAGGTTTCGACATCGGGTCGAACGATCCCAGCGACATTGGCCACATCAGCCTCGACAAGATTGCTCGTGGAAATCTTGGAGCAGAGTTCTTCTCCATTTGGGTCGACCCCGAAACGAATCAAGGTAGTTTCGCGAAGCACACCTTTGATCTGATCGATTCGGTCTATCAACAGGCGGCCAAGCATCCTGACCGCATGATGATGGCTTACTCCACCGCCGATATTGGGCGGGCGCACCAGATGCATAAGTTCGCGGCATTGATGGGGATTGAGGGTGGACACTCCATCGAAAATGACATACATCTGCTGCGCGATTACTACCGACTCGGCGTGCGGTACATGACGCTTTCCTGGTCCAACACCAATGAGTGGGCGGACTCTTCAGGCGATATCGATGATTCGAAAGTGCAGCATCACAATGGTCTCACTGATTTCGGGAAGCAGGTTGTCGTCGAAATGAACCGTATGGGCATGATGGTCGACATTTCTCATGTCGCGGACAAGACATTCTGGGACGCGATCGCCACCACCAAGGCGCCGGTGATTGCCTCACACTCTTCTTCCCGCGCCCTAGTCGACGCGCCGCGGAATATGACGGATGAGATGTTGAAGGCCGTCGCCAATAACGACGGAGTGGTGCAGGTAAATTTCTTCAACGGGTTCGATGACCAGAATTTCCGAAATGCGATGCTGTCGCAGGCGAAGGATCAAGCGGCGGCGATCCAAAAATATATGGACGAGCTCAAGTCTCAGGGTAAGCCAGTCAATTACGTCGATGTCGACCGCATTGAGCGGGAGTGGATGGCGAAAATTCCACGTCCTCCCTTGAAATCTTTGATCGATCACATCGATCACATCGCCAAGGTTGCAGGTATCGATCACGTCGGGCTCGGTTCGGATTTCGACGGTGTCAGCGGCGCCACACCTCAAGGGATAGATTCAGCAGCCGACCTGCCAAAGATTACACAGGCCCTGCTGGATCGCGGTTACAGCTCGGCAGACATCCACAAGATTCTGGGAGGGAATTTGTTGCGAGTATTCCGCGAAGTGGAGCGGGTCAGCCAGGAGATGCAGACCGACAGAACAAAGAAATAAGCGGTCTCGAGGCTGTAACTTCGAAAAGAACGCCCTTCCAGCCAACACTGTACTCAGTGTCGTACAATGCAACGTTGCGCTTCACTAAAAACACCTTAAGGGGCATTCATGCGCATAGTGTTTGCAAAGTTAGGGATGGTATTGGTGGTGGGCTTGATGGCATCGGCGCAGACCGGGATGGTCGGTCAGAAAGCTCCAACGAGATCTGCGGCCGCCGCAAAGGCTCCGGCAGGAGTTACCGGTGCGAATCCTACGGCCGTCATCGATACGACTGCGGGCAAGATGAGTTGCACGTTGTTTCCGGACAAAGCTCCCATCGGTGTGGCGAACTTCATAGGGCTCGCCACAGGCACTAAGGACTGGAAAAATCCAGTCAGCGGCGCTACCAAACACAAGACCCCGCTGTATGACGGAACGATTTTCCATCGCGTGATTCCGGGCTTTATGATTCAGGGCGGAGACCCGGCCGGGAACGGTTCCGGAGAGCCCGGGTATCAATTCAAAAACGAGACTTCTCCCGACTTATTGTTCGATAAGCCCGGACGGCTAGCCTACGCGAATTCGGGGCCGAACACGAACGGCTCGCAGTTTTTCATCACCGAAGTGCCAACGCAGCACCTGAACGGCGCGTATACGATCTTTGGTCAATGCGATGAAGCAACGGTCGCTTTGGTCAAACAAATCGCTGCAATGGCGCGGGATCCCAGCAATGACAAACCCTTTCGTCCGGTTAAGATCACGCATGTGACGATCCTGAAATCAGGAGCCGCGGCAAAGCCCGCTGCGACTACGACGTCAAAGAAACCAGCTACGGCAACTCCTAAGCCTCAGGCGAATCCAAAATAGGTAACTTCCGCCATTGCCGGTTATCTGTCACCTGAGGCGACTTGCCCGGGAAGGCAGCTGTTACTCACAACATTTTTGGAAAGGAAATCATGACTCGTCAACCTGGAATGTACGCAACATTCGAAACTAGTGAAGGAAAGATTGTTTGCCGGTTATTCGACAAAGACGCGCCGAAAACCGTGGCTAACTTTACGGAACTCGCGGAAGGAAAACGCGAATGGACTCATCCGAACACGAAGAAGAAGTCGAAGGACAGGCTCTATGACGGAACGATTTTTCATCGTGTCATTCCCGACTTCATGATTCAGGGTGGAGACCCGCAAGGCACCGGAATGGGCGGTCCTGGTTATCAATTTGAGGACGAGACCAAGGGCTCCCCGCACAAGTTCGACAAGCCGGGCAAACTCGCCATGGCGAACGCGGGTCCGAACACGAACGGCTCGCAATTCTTCATTACGGTTGCGGCGACCACCTGGCTCACTGGAAAGCACACCATATTCGGCGAGGTGATTGAAGGGCAGGACGTGGTCAACAAGATCACCGGCTTGCCACGAAGCCGGCAGGACCGCCCAAACAATGATGTCGTCTTGAAAAAACTGACAATCGAGACCGTGTAGCAATCCGCCAACTTGCAGCGATCTTCACGCGGGCGCGAGGAGATCGCTTGCATCACCGGGCTTGAGTTCCTCCGATTCCCCAGAAAGCAATGGCTGCCCTTTCCTGAGGAGATAGCCGATCCATGCTCCGGCGGCTTGGCTGGTGAGAATCGCCACCAGAACTAATGTGGTGTAGAACGCCGCGTTGATAATGCCCGCATCGAATGCCACGCTTGCCAAGACGATTCCAGGGCCGCCGCGAGCGTTCAGTGCGTTGGCTAGATTAATCGAATCCTTGAAGTTGAAGCCGGCGACTCGAGCTCCAAGACCTGCAGAGAGCAATTTCACTCCTGACGAGACCAGCAGAAATATCAGCAGCATCGAAAGCGAGAAGCTGCGGCCGAGGTCGATCTTATAGCCCACCACTGCGAAATAGATCGGGATAAACACGGCGAAAGAGACTTCGGAGATTGCTGAGACTGCTCTGCTCATCGACTCAGCGTCGGAGATCACCGCGTATCCGGCAAGAAACGCCGCGAAGACTAAGCTGATGTCGAACACCGCCGCGATAGCAGCGTACGCCAGCAGGACGACGATGGCATAGGCGACCGGCGACGTGGAGAGAAGAACATTCCACCGCGAGCGATTGAGGCGAACCAGAACCTTCGGTCCCAGAAATAGTCCGAATCCGAAGTAGGCGAGCGTCAGGCCGACGTGAACTGCAATCTTCTGATCAGGCACGCTGCCTGACTCGGCTAGCGCAGTGGCAACGGCCAATACTGCCCACAATGCAATATCCTCGATGACCGCCACGCCCAGGACCAGCCGTGCAAACCGCGTATGCAGAATTCCAAGATCGTGAAAGATCTTGGAGATGACCGGAATTGACGTCACTGCTACTGCGATTCCGATAACAAGCATCAAGGGGATGCGCGCGTGAGTGCGGCCGGCGAAAAGGCCCAGCGGAATGAGTGGGAGAACGCACACAGTTGCAACGAAGGGTATGCCTGTCCCGAGTGCTCCTAGCCAGGTGATTTGACGGCGGTCTTCCCTGTTGAATAGCCCTTTCGTCTCCGCCCCCGAAGCGAACATCAGGAGCAACAGTCCAAAGTTATAGAGAAAAAACAGAACGGCAGACGATGGCGAGCCCACTCCGGATGTTCCATGAGGCGTGAGGAACTTCTGCGAAATCGAAGGAGCGAGATGCCCTAGCAACGAAGGTCCCAACAGCACGCCAGCTAAAATCTCGCCTACCACTTTGGGTTGGCGAAGAAGGGTGAACAAATATCCGAAAAGCCGCGCGGCTACTAGGAGGACAAACAGAAAAATAGTTAGCGATCCGAACTCAGAATTGGACATAGAAAATCAGACGGTCAGCCTCTTTACGGCAGTGAGATGCGCAAACACGTGCCGGCGTTGATCTTAAAGACGCGGGCACGGATGGGGAGGCTGAACGAGCGCAGGGGGAAAGCATAGACAAGAGGAGTATGGCAAGCCAACCACACAATGTCTATATATTTACTTGCTTTTACTTATGTCTCGTCGTCATGTGGAGCCGACTGGATTCCGCGCTCAGGAGCATAATTTAAGGTTTTCCGATGATCAAACGCTGATGACCGCCGTCAATTCCTTGACCGCCGCTGCGCTCTTTTCGAGCCCAGCCTTCTCTTCCGCGGTCAATTTGATTTCGATGATTTGCTCGATCCCCTTGGCGCCAAGTTTTACGGGCACTCCAACATAGAGTCCATTGATACCGTATTCCCCCTGGAGGTACGCAGCGCAAGGCAGAATCTTTTTCTTGTCTTTCAGAATCGCCTCAACCATCTCAGTCGCGGCCGCGGATGGGGCGTAATAGGCTGATCCGGTTTTGAGGTATTTAACGATTTCTGCACCCCCGTCACGGGTCCGCTGCACTAGGGCATCCAGTTTGGTTTTCTCGATGAGTTCGGTAATCGGAATTCCGGCTACAGTCGAATACCGCGGGAGAGGAACCATGGTGTCGCCGTGTCCGCCTAAAACAAACGCGGTCACGTTTTCGACACTGACATTCAGTTCCTGCGCAATAAATGCGCGGAAACGGGCGGAATCTAGAACACCCGCCATCCCGATGACGCGCTCGCGAGAGAATCCGCTCAGCTTGTAAGCCGCTTGTGCCATCGCATCCAGCGGATTCGACACGACGATCAGAATGCAGTTGGGCGAGTACTTCACGACCTCACCGACCACCGCTTTCATGATGTTGTAGTTCGTGTTAAGCAGATCGTCGCGACTCATGCCTGGCTTGCGGGGAATGCCCGCGGTGATGACGACGATGTCGGAATTTGCCGTGTCTTTGTAATCGTTGGTTCCGCTCACGGCGGAATCGCGTTTTTCAATCGGCATCGCTTCGAGCAGATCTAGGCCCTTCCCTTGGGGCACTCCTTCGATGATGTCGATCAGGACGACATCGGCTAGTTCCTTGGAAGCAATCCAGTGAGCTGCCGTGGCGCCCACGTTGCCGGAGCCTACGATAGTGACTCTCTTGCGCATGTTATTAGTCCTCTCAGAAACGGATAATCGCGAAGGGCACAAGGAAACGTAACAGTCCCTCGCTTATTAAACTAATACTGCGGCGCCCATATTTTCGATCATGTGACTAGCGAATTCGCTGGTCTTCAGTTTAGTTGCGCCGGGCATTAGGCGTTCGAAGTCATAGGTAACTTTCTTCTGCTCGATCGTTCGCTCCATGCTTCGCTCAATCAGATCTGCTGTTTCCGTCCATCCGAGATGGCGAAACATCATGACGCCCGAAAGGATGACGGAGCCCGGGTTGATCACATCTTTATCTGCATACTTGGGCGCCGTGCCGTGGGTCGCTTCGAAGATGGCGTAACCATCGCCGATATTGGCTCCCGGCGCAATGCCCAACCCACCGACCTGAGCGGCGGCGGCGTCCGAGATGTAATCTCCGTTGAGGTTTGGTGTGGCAAGCACCGAGTATTCCTCGGGGCGAGTCACAATCTGTTGGAAGATCGAATCTGCGATGCGATCATTAACCATAATCTTCTGCTTCCACGCACCATTGCCGTGAGTGGAATAAATCGATTCCAAAATCTGTGCTACCTCCTTCTCGACAGACTGGCGGAAGGTGGGAGGAGCAAATTCCATGCCGGGTTCGACCATTTCAGCGTTCTGGGCGACGGACAGGCTCGCGTTTTTGTCTTTGTTGTCGAGGATCCAGCTTTCACGTTCGGTGACGACCTTGTCGCGGAATTCCTGGGTTGCAACCTCGTATCCCCACTTGCGGAAGGCGCCTTCGGTGAATTTCTGAATGTTGCCCTTGTGAACCAGAGTGACTGACTTCAGGCCATTCTCGATGGCATGCAAAATTGCCATTCGAACCAGCCGTTTAGTACCCGTCACCGAGATCGGCTTGATGCCGACACCGGAGTCAAGTCGGATTTGCTTCTTGCCGCCTTTGAGCATGTCTTTATTGAGGAATTCGATCAGCTTGGTCACTTCCGGCGTTCCCTGTTCCCACTCGACGCCGGCGTAGACGTCTTCGGTGTTTTCGCGAAAGATGACAACGTCCATGCGTTCCGGATGTTTCACAGGCGAGGGGACACCTTTGTAGTACTTCACCGGGCGAACGCAAGCGTAGAGATCGAGAATCTGGCGCAATGCTACGTTGAGGGAGCGAATTCCTCCACCCACGGGAGTCGTCAACGGTCCCTTGATAGCCACGCGAAACTCGCGAATCGCATTGACGGTGTCGTCCGGCAGCCAATTATCGAACTTGGATTTGGCCTTCTCCCCGGCAAAGACCTCATACCAAGCGACACGCCGTTTGCCCTTGTAGGCCTTTTCGACTGCGGAGTTGAATACTCGCAAGGAGGCCTTCCAAATGTCGCGTCCCGTACCGTCGCCTTCGATGAACGGAATGATCGGATTGTCCGGTATGTCGTACTTACCGCCAGCGAAGCCGATCTTCTTTCCATCCGTCGGGACCGCAACGCCGTTGTATGAGAGCTCCATGAACTACCTCCACTGTGAGCGATTGATGATGATGCAAAAAACCAGCAATTATAAAGAAGTTTGCCCTCTGCGAGGGGCAGATAATTACTCCATCCTGTGACATAATTCTTGACCAGTTCCAGTGTTCCCCGAGTTGGCGGAGGCTCCCGTGAGATTCCTCGATACTATCTTCGTCCACGTCGTTTGGTGCGCTGTGTTTCTCGCCGTCTTCGCCACGGCGGCGCTCGCCCAGAATTCACGCGACCGAACCCAGTTCAGGCACGACATTTCCATCGGATCGAATGAGGAAGTCACAGATGTGACGTGTATCGGTTGCAGCGTTCTGGTGCGTGGACACGTGACCGGCGATGTCACAACCTTTGGCGGAAGCATTCAGATCGAAGACAACGGAGAAGTGAACGGTGATGCCACCAGCTTTTCCGGAGGCATGCGTCTGGACGGCAGAGCAAAGGTGGACGGCGACGCCACGGTGTTCGGAGGCAAACTGCGTCGGGATTCTTCCACTTCGGTGGGAGGCGACGTCACAGATTTCGGAGGAAGATTCTGGGTCATCTTGGTTCTTGGCCTGCCTATGATAATCATCGGCGCGCTGATTGCGCTGGTCGTGTGGCTGGTTCGACTGATGCTTCGAAGAAACATCCCTGTGCCTGCCTGAGTGAATCCCCTCTGGCGAGCGAGCAGCCCACTGATTATTCTACGTTCGCCTGACTTCTCCTACCAGCGGCGCGTTCCGAAGGTCTTTCGCACACCCAGGGTCATATAGCGCCCCCAAGGACCATTGTTCCCCAAGTCCGCCAAACCCAGGTATTTATCACGTGAACCCAGGCGTTCGAAGAGGAAGTGTTGCGTCACACGGAATTCAAATCCTTTGGTGAGATAGATACCAGCGCCCCAGGAATGCTCTATTCCGATGGCAGCAGGAGACCACGTATAGAGAGTCTGAGGCACGGTCTTTCCGAAAAGGAAGGTTGGCGCTCCGAAAACCATGAAGCGGCGGAGCGGACCGCGCCCGAAGGGACGCACCTCGAGAATCCCCGACAGCATGTAGCGCGCGAAGAGGCTGCACGGCGCGTTCGCACCACCGTACTGGCCAGCATTGCCGGCGCACAGATTAGGATCGATCTCGTTGTGAGGTGGCGCGAGATCGAACTGAGCCCATCCCCAAAACATGTCTTTAGGAAAAAACATCCGGTCGCCTGGGTCTGCTTCGTGCCAACTCCCTTGAGAGGTTGTTTCCGATTGGCCAGATTGCGAGCTTAGAGAACGGGATACCTGTGCCTCGGCGCATGAGATCAAAATCACGGCCGCCAGAATTCGCCAAACCTTCATTGTTCCTCCGAGTTGACAACAAAAAGTGGCTGCAGTTTCTCCCTCACGATGTGACGGGGATGGGTATCAACAGCGATCTTGGGGACCAGCGCGCCACATTGTAACCCGCGAATCGCGAATGGCTGGAGGCCCCGAGGAACTGCACGACGAAGCTGGGAGAGGAGTCGGAATACTAACAGCCACTGATCAGGCTAAGCAGCAGAAAGAAAAGGGCCAAAACACTCGCAGTCCTTCCAGAATCCATATGCGGAACCTTATTTCTTCCATTCATAGTACGTTTATATGAGTGCAAATCCCGCTAACTCAAGCCAAAACATAGGATTATGCGTTTGGTGCGCGGATTGCATTTGAGTGTCGTAGAGCTTTTCCAGGAACCCTATGCCACAAGAGATTTCCGTCTCGTACCAAGCGATCAAAAGCAAAGTCTATCGCCTCATTGATTCCCTCGTCGTCGGCGAAAAGAGTGAGGCTGAGGTGCAGGAATCAGTGCGCCGCTGGTGGGCGTTAATTCATCCAGCCGATCGGCCTGTAGCCCAAAAATATCTATTGATGGTTTTGGGTCGTTCAAACTCTGCTCTCGATGCAATGGGTTCAGAATTGCTATCGGTGAGCGGATGCGAAATCAGCGACGCGCATCCAACGGAATCCCGGATCCCGACAAAGCGCATGCGTCTGATTGAGCGCATGATGAAAGAACCTGCGGTTCGTACAGCGGTTTAGGCCCATCCGTCTCAGCAGGGACAAAAAATTACATTGTCTCCTGTTGCGCTTTACCTTTCACCAACATTATCTTCAGCATCGACCCGTTACATTCCATGTAAATCTTGTGGAGGCGGCACTCATGAGAACATTGATCGGTGTCTGTAAATCTCTTGTCATCGGAGCATCATTCGTTATGGCATCTACCTTGTCCGCGGGTCCTGGGGTGTACGGCTTCACACTTAATTCGATTGACGGAAAACCGGCTCCCCTTGCTGATTACAAAGGCAAGGTTGTTCTCATCGTAAACGTGGCCAGCCAGTGCGGATACACTCCGCAATATAGCGCGTTGGAGTCCATTTACGAGAAGTACAAAGATCAGGGCTTCGTCATTCTCGGGTTCCCGGCAAACAATTTCGGCGCGCAAGAACCAGGAACCAACGAAGAGATCAAGACGTTCTGTACGAGGAAATACAGCGTCAGCTTCCCAATGTATTCCAAGATTTCGGTGAAGGGATCGGATCAGGCTCCCCTCTATACATTTCTTACTAAGGACACCGGCACCGGAATATCCGGCGATATCAAATGGAATTTCACCAAGTTCCTGGTTGATCGGAATGGCAACGTCATTCAGCGATTTGAACCCGCCGTAACTCCGGATTCCAAAGAGATGACGGGGGCAATCGAGAAGCAGCTGAAGTCGTAGCGCCGTCAGAACTCAGATGTCGTAGTACATTGCAAACTCATAGGGGTGGGGCCGCTGTCTCATGGCCTCCACCTCTCTCGAACGTTTGTAATCCACGTAGGTTCGAAGTAGCTCTTCCGTAAACACATCTCCCTTTAAGAGAAATGCATGATCTCGCTCCAGCGCATCGAGTGCATCTTCGAGTGATCGCGGGATGGATGGGACAGTAGAAACTTCTTCCGGGTCCAGTTCATACATATCCTTGTCCAAGGGTGGTCCGGGATCCATCTTGTTCTCGATGCCATCGAGTCCAGCCATGAGCATCGCGGCAAATGCCATATAGGGGTTGCAACTTGGATCGGGCGGACGGAATTCGACACGCTTGGCCTTGGGCGAGGCGGAGTACATCGGGATGCGGCATGCGGCGGAACGATTGCGCCGGGAATATGTCAGGCTCACGGGCGCTTCGAATCCGGGTACGAGCCGCTTATAGGAATTTGTAGTCGGTGCGATGATCGCCGATAGAGCAGGCCCGTGCTTGATCAACCCACCGATATACCAGAGAGCAAGCTGCGAGAGGCCGGCATAACCGTCGCCTGCGAATAGCGGGTCGCCCGACCTCCAGAGCGACTGGTGAGTGTGCATACCGCTACCGTTGTCTCCGAAAATCGGCTTCGGCATGAAGGTGACTGTTTTGCCGTTGCGGTTTGCGACGTTCTTCACGATGTACTTGTACAAGAGCATCTTGTCGGCGGAGCGAAGAAGCGAGTCAAACTTCACATCAATCTCGGCTTGCCCGCCGGATGCAACCTCGTGATGGTGGCATTCCACGGCCAAACCGCAACTCTGCATGATCAGCATCATTTCTGAACGCAGATCCTGATAGTGATCAGTGGGCGAAACCGGGAAATAACCTTCGCGATAGCGAGGCCGATATCCGAGGTTGTTCCCTTCCCTCCCCGAATTCCAGCGACCTTCTTCTGCATCGATGTAGTAGTAGCCGTACTGCTCGCGCTGATCAAATCGAACGTTGTCGAAAATAAAGAACTCGGCCTCAGCGCCGAAGTATGCAGTGTCACCAATGCCTGACGACGTGAGGTAAAATTCCGCTTTGCGGGCGATGTGGCGAGGGTCACGATCGTAGGCTTGCTTCGTGACCGGGTCGATGACATCGCAGACTAACAGTAGCGTCGGAACTTCGGTGAAGGGGTCAAGCATATAGCAGTTAGCATCCGGCTTGAGCAGCATGTCACTTTCATGAATGCCGGACCAGGCTCGAATGGAAGAACCGTCGATGCCAAAGCCCTGTTCGAAGGAACCGTCCGTCAGTTGCTCGATGGGATAGGAAACGTGGTGCCATAGGCCCGGGATATCGGTGAAACGTAGATCCAGAACCTTGGCATCATGCTTCCTAGCGAATTCAATAACGGTTTTCGGGTCACCCATAAGCGCTCCTTCTTGGGAGGCGAGCGGTTGGACAAGGTCCGAAAGGTCGCCACATCTGCGCGGGGAAGCGGCAAGAATGGGGTATCCGGCTGGTACAATCGGTCGCGTTCTGCAGGACCGAAGAGTTTAATGCCCATCGCTATCGCCTGCAATTCGATTGTTCTTATAGGCGAGATAAACGCGACTTTATACTTGTGACCGGAGTGGCTTCAGTCGGAAGGTCAGCGGATGTGCGACTCTGGAAAGCCGCGGCGGGCTTCGCCGTTGGACGATGCTCGAGGGCCCGATCGCGGTTCGCTGCTCCACATATGGATTTCGATCAGCTGGAAACCTTTCTCGAAGTTGCGAGACACGCTTCGTTCTCCAGAGCGGCGGAGAAGCGTTTCCGCACGCAGCCGGCCGTTTCCTCGCAGATTCGCGGCGTTGAGGAGGAGGTCGGCGCCAAGCTATTCGATCGTTCTGGAGGCAAGGTTTCACTCACGGCGGCGGGAAAGGCATTTTTGAAATACGTTGAGGATACTCTCGATGCTCGCAAGGCCATGATGGTTTCCATTGCCGAGATGGAACGCGTGCCGCGCGGCGAAATCATTGTAGGGGCGAACGAAGGGACTTGCCTGCACATCCTGCCTTATGTGTTTGCGGACTTCAAAAAGCAGTATCCGGATGTTTCGGTAAACATTAAGCGCTCCGACTACGCCAAGATTCTCGAGTCAATTATTGATAATTCTGTCGATTTCGGCGTAATCTCGCTGCCCGTAACCGACAGCCGCCTCACTGTAGTCCTCATCCATAGGGACGAACTGATTTTGATTGCTCCGCCGCAGCATCCAATAGGAAAGATGAAATCAGCGACGATCGCGGACGCCAGCAAGTTCCCACTGATCGTTCCCAAGGCAGGACACACTCGCGACGCGATCGAGCAGTTGTTCCACGAGCGTCGGCTAAAACCCAATTTCACAATGGAACTGGACTCAAGCGAACTGTTGAAGCGCTTCGTGGCGGCAGACGTCGGGATCGGGTTTGTGGCACGATCCAATGTCGAGGAAGATGTGCGCGCAAAGGTTTTGGCGGCCGTCCCGATGGCGGACGCCCAAGTTCGGCGGGATCTGGCGCTAGTCTTCCGCAAAGACAAGGCGCTCAGCAAGGCCTCTCTCGCGTTCATCGACATCGCGGTAAAGCACAAATCAACACAAGAGATGGTGCACACTCCCAGTCGATGATGAAGGCTATTCCCACTCTCCTTCTTGCACTCCTGTTGCCTGGTGGGCCGTCGGCCACGGCCGTGCAATCTGCGCAGAAGCCGATCTCGCAGATGCCCGCATCTGCCCGGCAATTGATTGCCATCAAGGTAACCGGCAGTAAGAGATTTCCGGAGGAAGCTATCGCTGCCGCCAGTGGATTGCAGATAGGTTCTCCGGTAAATGACGACGAATTCAAAAAGGCAGCACGGCGGCTAGGCGATACTGGCGTTTTCACCGACATTTGGTACAGCTTCTCTTACTCGGCGGCCGGAACAAGGGTCGAGTTCAAAGTCACTGATGCTGACAAGTTTGTCCCTGTGAGATTTGAGGATTTTGTTTGGTTTACCGATTCCGACATCCGTCGGCGAATTAAGGAACACTCGCCGCTTTTCGATGGCGAGTTGCCATTGTCGGGCAAACTGGCGGAGGAAGTCTCCGATGTGCTGCAGGCGATGCTGGTCGAACGCTCCATTCCTGGACATGTGGACTTCAGCCGATCGGGGAAGCAGGACGGACCGGTCGATTCGATCGTCTATAAAGTCTCCGACGTAGTGGTCCAGGTCCGGAAGATTGAGTTCACCGGAGCAGGTGAGTCAGAATTATCCGCCCTGAAATCAGCCGCGCAAAGACTCACGGATCACGAATATTCGCGAACTCTTCTGGCGGCGCTCGTACAACGCCAGTTGCTTCCCATTTACTACTCAAGAGGCTATCTGAAGGCGACTTTCGGGGATCCGCAGTCCAGTGTCGTGAAAGAGCCGGCCGAAAAGAGTGAGGAGGGTCCACGAAATCTAACCATCGTGGATGTGACGTTACCGGTAACCCCGGGCATCAAATACAAAATCAAAAGCTTGGAGTGGTCCGGAAATCGGCAGTTCGCCACAGACATTCTGCAGAAGATGGTTCGAGCCAAGCCAGGCGAACCTGCGAATATGACGAGAATCCGGGACAACCTGACGGACGTTCAAAAGATCTACGCCTCGAAGGGATATGTCACCGCATCCATCGCGGTCAATACGGAGTTTGACGATGCAGCGGGAATTGTCATGATCCGCCTGATTGTGACCGAAGGTCTGGAATACCACATGGGAGAACTGGAGTTCCGCGGCCTTGACAACAGTCTGACTGCAAAGCTGCGGAATGCGTGGAAGATCAGGCAGGGTGAGGTGTACGACGCCAGTTACCTGGACGAATATCTGCCCGAAGCGCACAAACTGCTCCCGTCATCGCTGGATTGGGAGGTTGCCCCACACGTGACAGCCAATACTCACGACAAAACGGTGGACGTGGACCTGATCTATTCGGTGAAAGCCCCCAAATAGGATCCGTGAATCACTCGCTTGTTCGGATTCTGGAACAACTTCTGTGAGCGGTCGCAGCAGATGGCGGCCGGGGATACCCTACGTACTTTCGGCGTGGAAAAACTTGGGGAAAAGCCGCCGAGTGAGTATACTGTCGCGCAAAGCTTTGGGGCATTCTTGCACTGAAATCAATTTTTTGGGGACCGCCTAATGATTGGTAGTCGTAGGCCCACAGTTTTCGTTGCATTGTTCGCCATTCTCGTCGTTCTGGGAATACCGACCTCAGCGGCGGCGGCGGACAAACAGACGCTGACAGGGGAAGTCAGTGACGCCATGTGTGGTACTGCGCACATGCAGGGCACTCCAGCGGAATGCACCCGCGTTTGTACCGGGCGTGGCGCGAAGTACACCCTTGTGGTGGGGGAGAAGATCTATGCTCTCAACACCACAGACAAAGCTTCACTCGCCATGCTGAGCCAGCAAGCGGGTAAGAATGCGACTGTCACCGGAACGGTAAACGGAGTCGCAGTTGATGTGAGTTCGGTTGCGCCTGCCAAGTAATTGCGGGCCACCAGCGATTTGTGCGAGCTTGCCCGGGCCCTCCCCCTAATTCGATCCGGGCACCAGTGGGGATACGCGCCAGCGTATCCCCACATTTTCTTTTAGGGTCGAGTGTAACTTCATCGGGGAATTCGCATCTCTCTAGAGAGAGGTTCGTGGTTTCCAGTGCGCGGCCTCAAAGCCAAAAAGGAGAATTCATTGATGAGAGCTCGACGTGGAACGATTGGGTTCATGGTTCTGAGCCTGGTAGTGATGGCAGGGATGACAGTCTCTTCCGCCTTTGCCGCCGGAAAGACATACACCGGTACGGTAAGCGATGCCATGTGCGGCGCCAAACACGCCATGCCGGGCGACGCTGCCTCCTGCACTCGCGCGTGCGTTTCTAAAGGCTCGAACTACGCTCTCGTGGTTGGCGAGAAGGTTTACACACTCTCGACGACTGACAAAGCCGCGTTGGCCACCCTCGATAAACAAGCTGGAGCCAAGGCGACTGTCACCGGCACGGAGAAGGGTGACACAATCACCGTTAGTTCCGTCAAAGCTGCGGAATAGCCGCAATCCGAGTTTTTCGCTTCGCAGGCGGGAAAGCGCACTTGGCGCTTCCCGCTGTTTTTGTTGGTTCTAGCCGCAAATTCATATTTCCTTTACAAACCATTGTGTTAGATTGTGCATTCTCAACACTGAATTTCTCTTGGCGGAGGACAAGCGAATTGGGCAAAGACATGGTTCCGAAGCGGATTTTCTTCACCAAAGGAGTGGGGAAACACCGTGAGCGGCTGACGTCGTTCGAATTGGCGCTGCGCGACGCTGGTATCGCTGCCCAGAACCTGGTTCGCGTCTCCTCGATCTTTCCACCAAACTGCAAGCTGCTAGCCCGCAAGGAGGGCGTTAAGTATCTCCATCCGGGAGAGGTTGTTTTTGCAGTGGTAGCCGAGAACACGACGCGGGAGCCTCATCGGTTATTGGCCTCCTCGATTGGCGTCGCAATACCTGCGGATCGGAACACCTACGGATACCTCAGCGAGCATCACTCTTTTGGCGAGACGGAAGATGCCGCCGGCGAATATGCGGAAGAACTCGCTGCCGAAATGCTTGCCACCACGTTGAATGTCGAGTTTGATCCCGACCGATCATGGGATGAGAAGAAGCAGATCTACCGGCTTTCAAACAAAATCGTTCGTACCGCCAATGTGACCCAATCGGCCGTTGGGGACAAGCGCGGTTTGTGGACTACGGTAATCGCTTCTGCGGTGCTGATCTTCGACTGAGGACGTTACCCGAGCACACCCAGCGTTTGGAAGACGTTAGCCACTACCCGGTCACAACGCGCCGCATGAAACTGGAAGCAGCTGCTCGCCGTAGCTCCAATGGCACCGGAGAAGTGTTTCCTGAGAGCGGCGTGGGCGCGATGAAGGCGAACCTTCACATTATCTTGAGTCAAGTTCAGGCATTTCGCCGTCTCTTCCGTACTTAATCCTTCGACGTCGCGCAACACAAAAACCACGCGGTGCTCATCCGATAACGTCAGAACTGCCTTTTGCAACACGGAAGCCAGTTCCCTGTCGTACGTCTCCTGTTCGGGATTGCGGCCGGTCGACATTACTGCATCCATATCGTCTCCGTTCATCTCGTCCGAAGCGTCGAGTGACCGAAAGCGAAAATGTTTTCGGGAGCGCGCCAACGCTTCGTTCACGGCAATGCGAGTCAGCCACGTTACAAACTTCGCCCGTCCTTCGAAACCAGAGAGACTGCGGTAGGCGCGAACATACGCATCTTGCATCACGTCTTCGGCTTCGGCGTCGTCACGCAGGATAGCTCGGGCTACGCGATACAGACGCTGGTTGTGTCTGCGCATCAGGAGTTCGTAAAGCGCAGTTTCTCCGGCCAGCACTCGCTTTACGACCTCTTCGTCGCTCCAATCCTCAAGCTTCGCTCGCTCCAGGAGTGCTGCACTGGCCATCTGGAAATTCCTCTCTTACAACAGGAGTGCGCGGCAGCAAGAAGGTTACAGGTTTTCTCGGAATCAGCGGAATGCCGCCGGCTAGTGGCTTTTTGACAAAATTCTTACAATTCCGCTGCGTGCCGTTTGTAACCGTACGGCGCCAAATCGCTCCAGAGGACAGATGCAGAGTCAGGCGATGCGGAAAGACGTAGATTACTGAGCTGCCCAAGCTCAAGCTAATCGATTGCTCTGGCTCCATCCGAAAGGATGGCGTATATGAATCGTCGCAACTTGGTAATGCTCATCGCACTCACGATAACCGGGACTATACTGCTGCTGGCACGCAGTAGCAGCTCGATGGTCACCTCGGATCAATCCACTAAAAAAAAGACAATCGACGACAATGCTGCCACGCTAGTAGCTCAAGGACGACACGTATTCCGCTTCGACACGTTCGGTGATCAAGCCTTTTGGGGAGATTCCCTCCGGCTACACCAAGCGATCCAGGGAAGCAAATTCGGCGGAGTCGGCGCTGGCCTTAGCCCGAAAACTGCACTCGCCCTTGGATTGAAAGTCGATGTCGATGCCCTTCCGGCGTCTCTCATCGCGCAGATCAAGCAAGGCCAGATCAACCTGGATGACCCGGGCGTCACGCTTGCACTTCTCAAGCTCAACTCCGTGGTGGGTCTCACTGGATTTTTCAGAACCGACGGGACCATGAAATCGGTGGCAATTCAGTGTGCGCTTTGTCACTCCACGGTGGACAATTCTCTCGCTCCCGGAATCGGACACCGCCTCGACGGTTGGGCCAACCGCGATCTAGATGTCGGGCAAATCGTAGCTCTATCGCCGAATCTGCAACCGTTCTCAGATCTTCTCGGTGTAGATCAGCCTACAGTACGTAAGGTCTTGAAAAGCTGGGGATCGGGGCACTTTGACGCCGAGCTGGCGCTGGACGGGAAGGCATTTCGGCCCGATGGCAAAACGTCGGCTGTGTTGATTCCCCCTGCCTTTGGACTTGCCGGGGTAAACCTGCACACCTGGACTGGATGGGGCTCGGTGACGTATTGGAATGCCTTTGTCGCAAATCTCGAGATGCATGGTCAAGGGAACTTCTTCGATCCTCGCCTGGACGATCCAGTGCAGTTCCCTGTGGCCGCCAAGGCAGGACTTGGACGTGTCACACGTGAAACCGATCTCATCACTCCGCGCCTGGCGTCCCTACACTTCTATCAATTGGCTATTCCCGCGCCTCCTCCGCCAGAGGGAAGCTTCGACGCGGACGCAGCTAAGCGCGGCAAGGCTCTCTTTAACGGCTCCGCTAAATGCGCCACGTGCCATACGCCTCCGCTTTACACCGAAGCAGGCTGGAATCTGCATACTCCTGGTGAAGTGTGCGTGGACAGCTTCCAGGCTGATCGCGCTCCTGACCGCCGCTACCGGACTTCACCTCTAGCCGGGCTTTGGACGCATTCGAAAGGCGGCTATTACCACGATGGTCGCTTTGGGGATTTGGGAGAGGTCGTGAATCACTACGACAGCTGCTTTAGCCTCGGGCTCTCGGACCAGAACAAAGCAGATCTGGTGCAATTCTTGAAATCGCTTCCGGAACCCTCTGCGAACTAGTTCCTGTCTCCCATAGGCGGTGGAAGGTCTTCCACCGCCCTACTCTTGCCCAAAACACGAGCAATTCATTAATTGAACTCCACTCGTACGGCTCTGCAACCACGGTTTGTCGTAGCAAACCCTGTAGGACGCCTGTTTTTCCCACTTTGCTCCGTAGACCAGCTAGCCGGCACAATCTCGTCGTGAGCAATTTGGTGCTCGAATAGACGATACGGTGTTGGGCTGGTGACATCTCTGTGACGAATACGCGAACCCGGAGGCTTATAACTTTAGTAACGCCACAGATAAGCCACATGTAACCTTTCGTTAACGGTTATGGGTTATCATAAGAGTGGAAGAAAAGACACAGTTCCGACGTGCAGAGGATCAAGTGGATATCGAAACCCGGCGAAATAAGCAGCGAGCCCTGATGGCCCGGATGGTGGAGCGGAAAGTCCGCTCCAGGGCCAAGCAGCTGTACGAGGCCCGGGGTCAAGAAGAAGGTCAAGCCTTGCAGGATTGGTTCCAAGCTGAAACGGAAATGCTTGAGAACAAGCTGCTTGCTAATCTTTATCGGCGAGTAAAAACGGGGATCGGGACTACCGGGAGCAGCGAGTCCGATGTCAAGTCGCTTGGCGCCCCTGCGTACGAATCATAGGTCGGTGTCGCCAAGACGGAAGGTTCGCTCATCCAAGATAGAGCGGAATTCTGCAACAGCAGCAGAGATTTCCCCGATCATTTCTTCGCTCCAGCCTTCGCCGACTTGCGTGAGCCGCTTCCCTTCTTAGTCTTCTCCAGTCGCTCGATGACCGCAGCAACAATGAGGGGCAACCCAACCGTGGCGTCGACAAACACTTCTCCGAACTTTCCCCCTTCTGCTGGTGGAACAAACTTACCCCATGAGATTGCTTCGCTATATGGACTTCCCGAAAGACCGCCCCAGTAGACCGGCTCGGGACAGATCCGAAGACCATAGTGGTACCGCTTGAGCGGCACATTTTCGCCTAAGCGCCGATGCCGCAATTCGATAAACGGTCCGAACTGCTGCGACCAGTTGCGTGGAACGCCGCCACCAATGGTGAAGATGCCCAGTTTCTTCTGACGCAGAAGTGTCGCGGCGAAGTGTTCCAGATCCTCGAAGGGATCGAACCGGATTTTGTGGCGGCCGGTCGATTCGCGCAGGCGATTGTTAAGAGCAGTGTCCAAACCCAATTCCGAGTCGCTGAATGCGGGAACAAATACGGGGACGCCCTTTTCGTAGGCAGACTTCAGAATGCCCCTTCCCTGGGTGTGCTTCGCCAGATACGCACCAATCGCATGATTCAGCTTGTACGAGCACATGATGTCGTTGTGGTCCCACGCCTCCAGCACGGCGGACATTACTTCTTCGACGTCATCTAAATTTTGTTCCGGTTCCAAAGTGTCGTAAACACGGTTGTAGCCTTGCTCGTAGAGTTCTTCATCGGAAACCTCAGGATTGGCGCGAAAATGAGCGCGACCTGTGGCTTCCACCAGACCGTGTGCCATCAGTGCGCCAGTGGAAACTATGGCATTCACGATACCCCGGTCGATTAGCTCGGTTACGATCAAGCCTTGTTTCGCTACCGTCATAGCTCCGGCAAGCGTCATCACTACGAAAGCATCCTCGTCGAGGGCCATGGCTTCGAGAACGTCAGCGGCTTCGCCGAGCTGGCGCCCTGTGAACGCTGTCTTCGCCATGGCGCGCACGAGTGAGTCGATCGAAGTAACCTTGGAGAGGTCGAGAGGCTCCAGGGGAACCAGGCGATCCTCGATGGGGTTGTGCAGATGGCGGTCTTTGCCCTCACCGGCGTTCGTGGCGCCGTGAGACGAGTTGCTATGATTACCCTGTTTCAACGCAAGCCTCCAAACTCAGTGCGATTCTTCTCGACTAAATACTTTACAGGAACGACCTCAGGCTGTGCCAAGCCGGAAGGTCCGTCGCCGCGAGAGTGAAGATGTCGCCGAAGCGAAAATTCGAGGAAGAGGTTGCAGCCCTCGATCAAGTCCGCCAAATGCCGGACAAGACACGAATCGAGCATCTCCGCAAAGCTCTCGAGCACCGCAACAACTTCATCGTCGCGAAAGCAGCTGGTCTTGTTAGCGAATTGCGTATTTCGGAGCTAACGTCGAATTTGCTCTCGGCGTTCGAGCGGTTCTTCACTCACCCGGAAAAGAGCGATCCGCAGTGTTGGGCGAAGAACGCGATCAGCCGCGCACTAGATGCCCTGGACTACCAGAATCCCGCCCCTTTCTTGCGCGGACTACGGCATATCCAGATGGAACCTGTGTGGGGCGGACAGTCCGATACTGCCGGGACTCTTCGCGCCACATGTGCCTTGGCACTCGTGCAGTGCCGAAGCATATCGGAAGCGGAGCTGCTTGCGCATTTTGTAGACTTGCTGGCTGATAAGGAAAAGTCGGTCAGAGCGGAACTCATGAGGGCAATTGGCAACATGAATTCAACGTCCGCTGCCCTCGTGCTCCGTACAAAAGCGGTATTGGGAGATGATGATCCTGAAGTGATGGGCGCCTGCTTTGGTGCGCTGTTAAGCATTGAAGGCCTTCGAGGGATCGAGTGGGTCAGCAAGTTTCTAAGTTTAGAGGATGACAAGGCGGCTGAGGCGGCGCTGGCCATTGCCGGAACCCATTCTCCTGAGGCATTCGAATGTCTGAGGAAAAACCTCGAGCTTACAGAAGATCGTTGGCGCAGGTCTGTCCTTCTTTCAGCAGTGGCTTTGACACGACAGCCTGACGCAACAGATTTCTTGATAAATCTGCTTGCCGCGGAATCGGCCGACGCCGAGGCAGCGATTGAGGCCATTGTGAGGTCGGCACCGAATGAAGAGGTGCTAAACCGCGTTGAAAGCGGGATCGCAAGCAATCCACGGCTCCGTCGGCACTATTCGCAATTGAAAAACACCTCTCGCTGATCGGGCTGCGGGACGAAAACATTCTGGATGCTGGTGTAACGAGATTGCAGATTCTTATCTCCTCTTTTTGGTGCGGAGCATTACTGAAAGTTTGCGGGCTGGGTCAGCCGTTTCTGTTTGGTCCTACGCTGGATGCTATATTGATCGCGGAGGAGCGAGCGCGTGCCGCCTGAAAAGTTTCGAGTGGCTTTGGTGCAGATGTCGTGCGGTCCGGAGCCGGAAGAAAATCTGGAGAAAGCGCTGGCTCGCATCGGCGATGCCGCTGAAAAAGACGCGCAAGTAGTTTGCTTGCCTGAGCTTTTCCAGACGCAATACTTCTGTCAGCGCGAGGATCATGCCCTGTTTGACCTAGCGGAGCCAATCCCCGGACCAAGTAGCGAACGACTAGCGGCTGCAGCCCGCAAGAGTGGCGTTGTCCTCATCGCTTCGTTGTTCGAAAGACGCGCCGCCGGCGTTTATCACAACACGGCTGCGATCTTCGATCGCGACGGCACCCTGAAGGGCCTGTATCGCAAGATGCACATTCCGGATGACCCGCTCTATTACGAAAAGTTCTACTTCACGCCTGGGGATCTGGGATTTCGAGCGCTTGATACCAGCGCAGGACGTGTGGGAACCCTGGTTTGTTGGGACCAGTGGTATCCCGAGGGAGCGCGCCTGACCGCGCTGCAGGGCGCCAATGTGCTGTTTTATCCGACCGCGATCGGGTGGCATCCGGCTGAGAAAGCGGAATTTGGGGCCGCGCAACACGACGCGTGGCGCACAATTCAACGTGCCCATGCCATCGCAAATGGAGTGTACGTCGCGGTGGTCAACCGCGTTGGCTTTGAGACCGGAAATATTCGCGGCAACTCTGCGCCGGGCCAGGGGCTTGAGTTCTGGGGCAAGTCTTTCTTCTGCGATCCATTTGGCAGAGTTCTTGCTGAGGGCTCTCACGATCAAGAGGAAATCCTTATTGGAGATGTGGACTTGAAGACCCTGGAAGACATTCGGCGAAACTGGCCGTTCCTGCGCGATCGCCGGATTGACAGCTATGCTCCCATCACCAGTCGTTTGATTGACCCGAGTTGACTTGTGGTGAAAGGCTTGCCTCGCGTGCCCCCAAAGAAATCCGACTTCACTCTGTCTCGCTACCGAATGCCCGCCGAGTGGGAACTCCATGAGGCCACCTGGCTTGCATGGCCCCACTACGAAGGCGACTGGCCGGGGAAATTCGAACCGATACCCTGGGTCTACGCGGAAATTGTCCGACATCTTGCGAAGCGTGAGCGAGTCGAACTGATCGTCAACGATGTTGCCGCCGGACGACGTGCCCGACGCGTTCTGCAACGGGCGGACGCGCTCGCGGGGAATGTTCGAATCCACCACTGGCGCACCAACCGAGTGTGGCTTCGCGACTCTGGTTGCGTTTTCGCGAAGCAAGTGACAAACGGAGACGGGGCAAAGCCCGGAAGAGCCGCTGCGATGAAGTTCCGCTTCAATGCTTGGGCAAAGTATTCCAATTGGCGTGACGATGAAAAGATTGGCTCCATGATGTCGAAGGCGACGCAAACGGATGAGATCCGGCCCGTATCAAGGGACGCGCGCATCGTGCTAGAAGGTGGATCGATCGACGTCAACGGAGCAGGAACGATTCTCACCACCGAGGAGTGCCTTCTAAGCAAGAAGCAGGAGCGTAATCCGCACATGACTCGCGTCCATTACGAGAAAGCTTTCGCGGATTATCTCGGTGCGCCGCACACGATCTGGTTGGGCCGTGGGATCGTCGGAGATGACACGCATGGACACGTCGACGACCTAGCCCGGTTCGTC
This sequence comes from uncultured Acidobacteriota bacterium, assembly GCA_963712365.1. Taxonomy (GTDB): domain Bacteria; phylum Acidobacteriota; class Terriglobia; order Terriglobales; family Acidobacteriaceae; genus Sulfotelmatobacter. The sequence continues at coordinate 284,029 of CAVQHO010000008.1, read as the reverse complement.
ACAAAAACAACCGTCGTGACTATGGTCGAACCCAACACCAAGGATGCAAATCATGGGCCCTTGCGAGCGAATCTGCGAAAGCTCCAGGCAGCACGCGATCAAGACGGAAGACAACTCACAGTAGTGGAGTTGCCGATGCCACAACCAGTCACGTTCGAGGGACGGCGGCTCCCTGCCAGTTACGCTAACTTTTATATCGCGAATGGGGTGGTGCTGGTCCCGGTCTTCAATCGTGCGAACGATCGGTTAGCGCTCAACACACTCAGCGAACTTTTTCCAACGCGCGAGATCGTGCCGATCTACTCCGGAGACTTCATCTGGGGGCTTGGAGCAATGCATTGCATGACCCAACAGCAGCCCGCCTAGTAGCGGCGTTGCTGTGGTTCCGGAGTAGTCATGATAAATTCTCGCCATGCCACATGGCGAGATGACCACCAGCAGGCTTGAAGCGTTTAGCGACGGTGTGATTGCCATCATTGTCACCATCATGGTTCTTGAGTTGCGCTCCCCGGCGCAACCTACACTGCCCGCTCTTCTCAGAATCTCTCCCGTATTTATCAGCTACGGGCTGAGTTTCCTTGTGGTTGCCATCATGTGGGTGAACCACCATCACATGATCCATGTTGTTCGGCGAGTGACGGCGAGGCTTCTGTGGTCGAATCTGAATCTCCTCTTCTGGATGTCGCTAGTCCCATTTGTAACGGATTTTCTCGGCAAAAATCACCATGAGCCCATGGCGGTCGCTCTGTACGGACTCGATATGACCTTGTGCTCTGCAGGGTTCGTTATCTTGCGTGGCGAACTGATTCGTCAGGAAGGCACCAACGTGGAGATGGCTGATTACCACCGCGGCATCCAGAGAAAAAACCTCCTCTCACTTTTTTTGTATCTCAGTTCCGCCCCGCTGGCATACGTCTCGATCTACGCGTCGTTCTTCATCTTTGCATTGATACCCGCCCTGTACTTCCTACCTGAAAAGCAGCTGGCCTGATTGCACACCTTGGCAAAAAGAAAAGCGGGCCAGTGTAGAGGCCCGCTTCAAATATTTCTGTGAACTCTTATTTCACAGGGGCCGTGGTGCTGGGCGACGTTCCCGGAGGGCAACCGGCGGATGCAGAAGGTCCGGTAGCCGGTTGAGACGGCGTTGCCGCCGAAGTGCTTGAGGACTGATCTGTTGACGCGCTCGCTGAGGAATCGGGTGTAGAGCTTGGTGTTGAAGACGAGGAGGGAGAACCTGGATTCGTAGAATTGTTGGTCGCAGTCGATCCATTCTGCGGAACGCTTCCGGTTGGCGCTGCGGTGCAAGGGCTGGCACCGGGCGTGCTAGGAGTAGGGGTGCTACTCTGCGGCATGGTTCCCGGTACTGGTGCTGGAGCTGTTGGCGTACTCGTCTGAGGTGTCGCTGTACCGGGGGCTGTTTGAGTTGTGCCGGGAGCCGTTTGCGCAGTGCCCTTCCCACCAGATTGTGTTGTGATCGGAGTCGATGGCCCCACCGCGCCTCCGGGCGGCGGTGTCGCTGTCGTCGAAGACGGAGTAGTTGCTCCGGTTGGAGGCGGAGCAGTCGGTGTCGCAGTCTGACCTCCCGTCCTGCTCTGCGCGCCTGCCCAACTAGCGCAGCTTAAAGCACATATGAGAATTGCGATTCGTTTCGACATGAAAGCCTCCGGGTGAATCACGGCGCGGCACAAATCGAGCAAGAGTCGCGTCCATGTGGTCATTTGAGGCTCCAGTTGGCAGGTGGGATATCCGGTGGATTCCGTATCGCGGGAATAAAAAGGCTTGATGCCAAAGGTGAACTAGTCGGAATAGACGAATGAAGGAGGAAGAATTTATCGCCGGTATTGCGTCGGTTGAGGACCCTTCTCCAACGTTTGGCGGTCCCATATCGCGCCGTCTCGGGTATAGGCAGCGAGTTCGAAATCCTGCGTCAACTCAAGAGCGTCGGTAGGACACGCATCCTCACATAATCCGCAGAACATGCAGCGGCTGAGATCGTATGTAAAGTTGGTGAGTTCCTTGCGACGCGTCTTCTCGTTGCGCTCGCTCGACACAACGATCAGATGTTCCGGGCAGGCCAGTGCACAGAGGTCGCACGCTATGCACATGGTCTCATCGGTGTCTGGATTCACATTCAGGCGGGGCGCACCGCGATAACGCTCTGCCACCTGCGGCCGCTCAAGCGGATATTGCTCGGTATATATCTCTCTGGGATCCTGATAACGAAAAGTGACCTTCAAGCCCTGTAGCAGGTCTACGAGGAACACTTTGCGGAGCAAGCTCGGCAAGCCCATAATGCGGTTAGAATATCACGGCACAACGGAACTCCGTTGATCAAGAGGGAGCGTGCTTGGTGTATGGGCGTGCTCGGTTCTAGCAAGCGAAAAGTTACACTCTCTAAGATCTTGCCCTAAACGTTAGCGCTGAGCGCCGGTTGGCGCGCTGAGCGTCATCCTGCGAAATCGCAAACTAACACGGTCAGGTCAGTCCTCTTGCGTTCGGGACTACGCACTTAACCATGGATCGTGAAAGGACAGGGCGACCAGATCGGCCCTAATTCACATGCGTGCTCCGTAGACGAGGCGCAGGCCGCGAAGCAGAGAGGGACTGGATCACGCGTGCGCCGTAAGCCCGAGAGGGCCGCGGAGATGACGCCAATCCTATGAACGCTGCACCAAGAAACGGTACGGGGCGCCGCGATGAAATGCACCTCAGCAACGGTTATCTGCGGAGGAAGCATCCAAAGGATGCTAAATCATCATCAAGGCACGGGAAAGTAATCCGAGACGGTCGTCGGCAATTGTCTTAGGCAACTGTTGGAATTTCAGCGGGATCTGTATAGATCGCCAGACCTAAACTTTGACCGACGCGCATCATTTCGTCAGCTCCCGCTGAAGGTCCACCCACGCGGAGCACTGCATCGCACTTCTCGAGCAGTCGCGTTGCGATGGGGTGAAAGACCTCATTGAAGACATCGTCGCCGATCTTTTTGGAGTTCCCAAGTCTGACGAGCGGCAGCGCCAGCCATTCGCCGAGAATTGGAATGTGGCCGGCCCGGAAGATCGGAAGAGCGAAGGATTCCATCGTTTCCACGTTCTGCTGAATCAACTTCGGGTCATCATTCGTGCCGGAACGATAAGGCCCGGCAATTAAAATCATCATCGCTTTTTCGGAATTAGCCACCAGCGTTCCTTTCAGTTTCCGAGGGATGATTCAGTAAGACTTGGAACAATGACCGAAGTACGGATGGTCTCCCGCAAAAGGGCGACGAGACAGACTGCGCTCAGTGTCTTCAGAAGTCCCTATTCTTTCAACTTCAGCTTGGATTTGTTGTCTTCCATGAATTGCTTGATATCGGCAGCAGCGCCCAGAAGGCGATTCCATTGTTCATAGTAGAGAGTGACCGGAAAGCGGCCGAGACCGTAGACGCTCACCCCGCCCTTCTCGCCTACTTTGAAAATAAGGTCGCCGCTGCGTTTTTTAATCTCGACTTCCTTTTCCAGTTGCGCCAATTTCTCTTTGAGTTCTTCGTAGCTTGGTTCGGACATGAGTTCCTCGTTCTGAGATGAATGATGACCGCGCGTTAACGCCATTTCTATACTAACGTGACCGCCGTTGTTTTGTGGTGACGCTTATCGGCTCGCTAACAGCCACTCCCGAAGGAGGAATGCCCGGGCAGCCGGGACACCGACGAATGTGCTCAATGATTCGAGCAGCGTTTCGGCAAACAATGCGTGTCGGGTTTCATTGCTGAATGATCGAGCCTGATTCGGCGAGATCGGTTGATAGAATGAAGGTGCTCAGCCGCTGGCAAGCAAATTTGTTCTGGGGAAGGCCGTTCAATGAAGGTTGTAGTACGAACACTCTTATTCGTCATTTTCACATTTTGTTGCGTTTTCGGCCTATCTCAGGACACGACGAATCCTCAATCTCAACAAAACCAACCCGATTCTCCAGAGCCACAGAAGGACAGCGCACCGCCTCCAAGCCCGCGCCCGGCCGTTCCCACTCCTGATACTGCCACAGGCATAACGGAACAGGAACGGGATCTGGAACGTAAGGAGCAATCGCAAAGGGCTTTGGGCCTGCCGCAGTTTGCGGTGACCAACCGTCAGGATGCTCCACCGCTGCCAGTTCGCGGAAAGTTCCGCTTGTTCGCCAAATCAGCCTTCGACCCGGTGACGGTCAGCATTGTCGCTGTGCAAGCAGGAATCAGCCAGGCGGACAATCAGTTTCCGGGCTACGGTCAGGGCGCACAAGGGTACGGAAAGCGCTTCGGGGCAGCGCTCGCAGATTCGGTGGACGCAGGATTCTGGAGCAATTTTGCGTACCCCAGTTTATTGAAGGATGATCCACGTTATTTCCGCTTGGGAGAAGGAAGCTTTTCGCGACGGCTGGTCTACGGAATCAAGCAAGAATTTGTGTGCCACACCGACAAAGGCGGGCGGTCGTTCAATTTCTCTAATGTGCTAGGTGCCTTCACCAGCGGGGCTATATCAAACTTGTATTATCCCGGAAGAACTCTGGTCCGCACCATACCGGCTACAGCGACCACGCCAGCCAGGCCAGTCTATGAGAACGATCGTGGTCTGGAACTCACCTTGAGCCGCGCATCGATCGCGCTTGGATACGGGATCGCCGGCGGCGTCTTCGATGAGTTCTGGCCCGACATCCAGCGCAAGCTGTCCCATAAACATCAGGATTCCGTAACCAATCCAACACCCTGAAGTCTTTTTGATTTGCGATTACGGTTTGAGCCGATCAGAGAGTGCGCCGGGGCTCAAGCACGCGATCCGTGACCAGTTCCGGATGTAGCCTGCGAAAGGTCTCAGTCACGTGGCAGTTCCAGCAAACTGGCTGATGCGTCGCCAAGATGTTTGGTAACTCGCGAGCTTCAACGTGTTTCCATTCCTTGGTTTCGAAATCGGGTCCAAGCAACGCTGGGGCATGATCAACGTGATGAAGTGGTGTTATCGATTTGTGACAAAACACGCACTTTTTACCGGCGTACCACTTCGAAACAATATTCCAGACTAGACAGCTTTCAGAGTCACCCTCAACCTGTTGGAGGCAATCCTGGCCACAATTTTGACGCTCAGGCCATCGTGAGCACTGCTTCAGCCTGATCGTGGGCTCGTTGAAGAAAACCCCAAGCGCGGCCTCTCCGGCGGCAACGTTCACGGCCTCCGGGATCTGCGTTTCAGGACAGGTGACCAGCCGCTTCCCTGCGAATGTAAAGTAGGCTCGCACGCTGGGGATTGCCCGAAGAACAAACAGCCCGGCAGCCAGCACCAGAACGGCGATGATGATTGTCAGAATGGAAACGGTCATCGTACCCCCCAAAGTAACCGCGAAGATGTCTTCAGTCTGGAAGGAAAGCGCTCCTCGGACGATGCCGCAAGTCACTCCAAGATGTGATTTCGATCACGCGCTGAACTCGTTCCTCTACATCACGAGGGAACATCTGGAGATCACGCGTGTCGATGCGTGGCACTGGTGGAACGCAGTTGCATCTTTACGGCGATCGAGAGGCGGCGAATACCTTCTTGGATTTGATCCGGCTGTGAATGCGAGAAGTTTAGTCGCATGTGCCGTCCGCCTCCGCTCTCATTGCTCGCATAGAAGCAATCGCCGGGAACAAAGGCCACATCCTCGGCGAGCGCTGCGCGGAACAGAGATTGAGAGTCTGTTCCTTCAGGCATCGTTACCCAGAGAAACAGGCCACCATGTGGATGCGTCCACGTAACCTCTGGCGGGAAATATTGATGCAGAGCCTGCAGCATAGCGTCGCGCCGTTCGCGATAGACTTGCCGGATCAGCTTAATGTGATCATCGAGAAAACCGTCTCGAGCCACTTCATAGGCTACGTATTGGTTGAACGTCGAGGTATGCAGATCGGCAGCTTGCTTGAGTTGAACGAGTTTGCTGATCACATCTTCGGGGCCAACGATCCAGGCAAGTCGTATACCTGGCGCCAGGGTCTTCGAGAAGGTGCTCAGATATATCACATTGCCGAGTGTGAATCCGTTGTCGCGTCTAAGGTTTTCGCGATCCAGAACAACCAGCGGCGCTATGTGTTCTCCTTCGTAGCGTAATTGGCCGTAAGGATCGTCCTCGACGATGGGGATCCCATACTTGTCCGCCAGAAGAATGAGCTGATGCCGCCGACCCTCTGACAAAGTCACGCCGGAGGGGTTTTGAAAATTTGGCAGGATATACATGAACTTCGGTCCGGCTCGAAGGCTGGAGTCGAGATGCTCGGTGAGTAGACCATCGAGATCGACGGGAACCGAAACGTACTGAGCACCATATACGTTGAAAGCCTGCAGAGCGCCAAGATACGTCGGAGCTTCAACCAGGATGCGGTCGCCCCGATTGATCAGCAGTTTGCCGATGAGGTCGAGCGCTTGCTGCGAACCGGAAGTGATCAAAACATTTTCGGCGCTGGCGAGGATACCGTATCGCGCGATATTGCGGGCAATCATTTCGCGTAGAGGTTGATAACCCTCGGTAGTTCCGTATTGCAGAGCTTGCGGGCCATGTTCTGCCAGAACCTTGCGGCAAGCTTCGTCGAAGCGCCGCACGGGAAAAACATCCGGAGCCGGGAGCCCTCCCCCGAAGGAGATGATTCCGGGCCTCTGCGTCACCTTCAAGAGTTCGCGGATTGCAGAGCTTTTGATACCCAGAGTTCTCTGCGCGTAGCGGGACATCCACAGCGTGGACATATGCTTCCTCCGGTGTTTGCCGACACCTGCACGGGGACCATGGCCGCGCTACAACCGCAGAACATTCACGTTACGTTCCACTCTCGTCCTTACTAGTCCTCGCCTATCAATTCCGGTTCAACCGAGACATGAACATGTGAATGGGCGTAGGTGTCATTTTCCTGTGCATCCACCACAGCAATGGCGGCAACGTTCACCACTTCTTCCACCGTCGCTGAGCGCTGCAGTACGTGAACCGGGCGGCTCATTCCCATCAGGATTGGCCCGATCAATTCACCGCCGCCAACCTTCGCCGCAAACTTGCAGGCTATATTGGCGGACGCGAGATCCGGGAAGATCAACACATTGGCTCCGCCTTTCAGCGCGCTAAATGGGTAAAGGTCCTCGATAATCTCCGGCGACAGGGCTTCATCCGCCATAATCTCGCCATCCACAATCAAAGTCGGATCGGCGTATCGAATGAGTTCGACCGCCTTACGGACTTTGGCACAGATCGGATGATCCACGCCGCCGAAACTTGAGAATGAAAGCAGAGCAACCCGAGGAGTGAGGTCGAAGCGGCGTGCCATATGCGCCGTACAGAGCGCAATCTCGACAAGTTCTTCGGCCGTCGGCTCAATGTTGACGCTTGTGTCCGCCAGAAAGAAAACCTCCCCTTTGCGCGTTATGACCGCATAGCACCCGGAGACACGATGAAGACCTTCGCGCGTTCGAAGAATCTGCAATGCAGGTCGGATCGTGTCGGGATAATGTTGCGTAACCCCCGAGACCAGCGCATCAGCATCACCCATGTGGACCATCATCGATCCGAAAACGTTGCGATTGTTGATCAGAACTTCGGCCTCGCGGAGAGTCACGCCGCGGCGCTGCCGAAGTCGGAAAAGTTCCTGCGTGTAAATCTCGTGATGCTCCGAAGTGACCGGGTCAATGATCTGCATGCCCAGCAGGTTGACACCCAACTCCTGCGCCCGCGTCTGGATCTTCGTTGATTCACCAAGCAGAATCGGGTGCGCGATCTTCTCTTCGACAAGCGCGTGACAGGCGCGCAAGAATCTTCTCGTTGTCGCCCTCGGGAAAGACCACATGCTTGGGGTTTGCCTGCGCCTTGTGAATCATTGTGCGCGAGACTTCGTATGCCTTTCCGAGCCGGCGCTCAAGCTGAGCGCGATAGGTGGCAAGATCGACGGGTTCTTGTGCGACCCCGGAGCGCATGGCAGCTTCAGCCACCGCTGAGGCTTCCCACATCAGGACGCGAGGATCGAATGGTTTGGGAATCAGATACTCGCGACCGAACTGCAAGCGCTGGACACCATAAGCGCGGCACACGGAATCCGGCACATCTTCTTTGGCAAGTTCAGCCAGGGCGCGTGTGGCCGCCAGTTCCATTTCCTCGTTGATGGCGGTGGCCCGAACATCCAGCGCGCCGCGAAAGATGAAAGGAAAACCAAGAACGTTGTTTACCTGGTTTGGATAGTCGGAGCGGCCAGTCGCGATGACGACATCGCTGCGGCAAGCCTTGGCTTCTTCGTAGGTAATCTCCGGATCGGGATTTGCCATGGCAAAGACGATCGGATTCTTGGCCATCGAGCAGACCATCCCTTGAGTGATCGCTCCCTTAACCGAGAGACCTGCGAAAACGTCCGCGCCTTCCAGCGCTTCGGCGAGAGTACGGAGCTTGGTCTCCTGGGCAAACCGCTCCTTGTATTTGTTCATGCCCGTCGGTGCGCCCCTTGTAGATGACGCCCTTGGTATCGCACAGCAAGATGTTCTCCGTCTTGACGCCGAGCCGAACGTAGTGCTCCGCGCAGGCGATTCCCGCGGCTCCTGCGCCGTTAAACACCACCCGGACCTTGCGAATATCTTTGCCGACAACTTCCAAGGCATTGAGCAGCGCTGCTCCTGAGATGATCGCCGTTCCATGCTGGTCGTCGTGAAAGACAGGGATCTTCATCGTGCGGCGCAATGTCTCCTCGATGTAGAAACAGTCCGGTGCCTTGATGTCTTCGAGATTGATGCCGCCGAAAGTGGGTTCGAGAAGCTGGCACACCTTGATAATCTCTTCCGGATCGTCGGCTGTTTACCTCGATATCGAACACGTCGACATCGGCGAATCGTTTGAACAGCACCGCCTTCCCTTCCATGACGGGCTTTCCGGCCAGCGCACCGATATCTCCCAGGCCAAGGACCGCAGTTCCGTTGGTAAGAACGGCGACGAGATTTCCGCGGGCCGTGTACTTGAAGGCATCGCTGCGGATTTTTCTGAATCTCCAGGCAAGGCTCGGCGACGCCAGGAGTGTACGCGAGGCTGAGATCACGCTGGGTGCGGCAGGGTTTAGTCGGCGTGACTTCGATTTTTCCCGGGACGAGCGCCGTCGTGATAGTCCAACGCTTGTTGCTTGCTGATTAGCATGTTTCCTCCGTACTTGCGTCGCGGGAAGTCGGTGGAATCGTTGGCTCCAGCGTCACTCTTTGGGACTTCTACGCCACATGGGAACGCACGGATTCCAGCTATGTACGTCTCTCTGGAAATCACGTCCGGCATGAACAGCTCCCACACCTAATTCCTCGACCGGAGATTTCAGGAGCTCAGTGATGTAATTCTCGACCTGTTCGCGCAAACGCGGATTCTTCAGGGCTTCGAGGAGGGCGGGCTTCTCAACATGGGTGAATCCGCCGCAGAGCGGGCACTTCACAACGTCGTCGTTCACCATATAGGCACTCTCGGTTCAAGGTTCTGGGCGGAATTCAGTCCACCAATGCGTTGTCCGCCGGGTTCATTAAAGGACCGAAGCTGCTGCGCCACAGTGACAACGGTCGCGGAAGTTTGTGATTCACGTCACAGGCACTAGACGACCGTTTGTCTGAAACTTTAGTGTGTCGCCAGAGTAAGCCGGGGCACGAGTAAAACCGACGGCGTTACTGTCACCTTTTCGTAGAGCTGGGCGACGCAGGACAAGAAAGTATTTCGGTCCGGGATGGGAATGGATACGACCAAAAGGAAAGTGGAACGTTTACGCTGGTTGCAATTCCCTGCTAACATCATTGGTTTACCAGTCAGCATTCCTTGAATCTGATTACGCCCTCATAAACCTATGGAGGAAACATGGCAATTAAAGTAGGCATCAATGGCTTCGGACGAATCGGTCGCAATGTGTTGCGCGCTTCTCTGAAAGACCCCAACCTGGAATTTGTGGCCGTCAACGACCTTACGGAACCGAAAACCCTCGCGCATTTGCTGAAGTACGACTCCGTGCTGGGCAATCTGCCGAACCAGGTATCCGCTGGCGCCGACAGCATTACTGTCGATGGCAAGACCATCAAAGTATTCAAAGAAAAAGATCCAGCGGCGTTGCCTTGGGATTCCGTGGGCGCACAAGTTGTCATCGAGTCCACCGGACGGTTCACCGACGCCAACGATGCAAAGAAGCATTTGCGCGGACCGGTGAAGAAAGTGATCATCTCGGCTCCCGCGAAGAATGAGGACGTCACGGTCGTGCTGGGCGTCAATCATGAGAAGTATGAGGCCGCCAAGCACAACATCATCTCGAACGCGTCGTGTACGACGAATTGCCTCGCGCCTGTGGCGAAAGTCATCCAGGATGAATTCAAGATTGTTGCCGGCACGATGACAACGATTCATTCCTACACGAACGACCAGGTCATACTCGACTTCCCTCACAAGGATCTGCGCCGCGCTCGTGCCGCGGCTTTGTCTATGATCCCCACGTCCACGGGGGCTGCGAAGGCGCTGAAACTGGTGATTCCGGAGCTTGGCGGCAAAGTCGATGGGTTCTCGATGCGCGTGCCGACGCCCAACGTGTCCGTAGTCGACTTCGTGGTCTGGGTTGAGAAGAAGACGACCAAGGAAGAGGTTAACGCAGCGTTGAAGAAGGCTTCCGAGTCTGGTCCACTGAAGGGATACCTGGGATACGAAGAGCACGAACTCGTTTCGTCCGACTTCAAAGGTAACCCGCTCTCTTCGATCGTGGACGCGCCTAGTACGATGGTGGTCGGCGGCAATTGTGTGAAGGTGATCTCCTGGTATGACAACGAATGGGGATACTCCTGCCGTGTGCGCGATCTGATCAATTACATCGCGGGCAAGGGCCTGTAGAGACTGGAATGTGGCGCGGGCCCTCGCCCGCGCTGCATCACCATCGACGCACGCCTGCAAGCGAAGGCGCGCGCGCCACATCACATCCGAAGACAAGGATTTCCAGCCATGTCCAAGCTTTCTATTCGTGATCTTCCTCTTAATGGCAACCGAATTTTCATGCGGGTTGACTTCAACGTGCCCCTCGAAGATGGCCGCGTGATGGACGATACCCGCATTCGCGAGACCTTGCCGACGATCGAATATGCCCTGAGGCATGGCGCTCGGCTGATTCTTGCGTCTCATCTCGGTCGGCCCAAGGGCCAACCGAATCCGAAGATGAGTCTTAAGCCCGTTGCCGAGCGTCTGCGGATGCTGCTTGATAAGGAACTGGCTCGTGGCGAAAACGTAGGATTCTGTCCGGACTGCGTCGGCCCGGAAGCAGAAGAAGTCGCAACGCAACTGGAGAAAGGGACAGACACTGCTACTCGAGAATTTGCGATTCCATACGGAAGAAGAAGCCAATGATCCAAAGTTTGCCCGGCAGCTCGCTAACCTGGCCGAATATTACGTGAATGACGCATTCGGCTCGGCGCATCGCGCCCATGCCTCCACGGAAGGCATAACAAAGTTCATGAAGCAATGTGCTGCGGGCCTCCTCATGGAGAAGGAGCTGAAGTATTTGGGAAAAGCGCTACAGCATCCCGAAGAACCTTTCGTTGCCATTCTTGGGGGAGCCAAAGTCAGTGACAAAATCGGCGTGATCGAAAATCTGATGACCAAAGTGAACGCGCTGATCATCGGTGGAGGGATGGCTTATACGTTTCTGAAGGCTCAGGGACACGAGATTGGTAAGTCACTGCTTGAAGCCGACAAGGTGGCGCTCGCCGAGAAGCTGCTGGCCGATGCAAAAAAGCGAAGTCTCAAATTTCTGTTGCCAGTCGATCACGTAGTGGCCGTAAAGCCTGAGGCTAACGCTGTTGTGCAGCAGATTGGAGAGGGCCAGCCGATCCCTGCTGACAAGATGGCACTTGATATCGGCCCAAAGACGATCGAACTCTTTTCGGAAGAGATCGCAACGGCCCGCACGATCGTGTGGAACGGGCCAATGGGGGTCTTCGAAGTTTCCGGATTCTCCAAAGGAACGTTCAAGATTGCCCATGCAGTGGCGGACAACGCTGGCGCGACGACGATTGTTGGTGGCGGTGATTCTGTAGCTGCCGTTAAGGCGGCGAACGTCGCGGACAAGATTACGCATATATCGACTGGCGGTGGCGCGTCATTGGAATTCTTGGAAGGACAGAAACTACCGGGAGTGGAAGCACTGACCGAGGCAAATTGAGCAAACCTTATAATCGTTGGAGCGTCATCTCGTCAGGAATTCCATCGAAATATTTTTTCAGAGCCTTTTTGAATATCTGGTCGTCAGGAGACACTTGAGCATAGAGCGTCATTGATGATCTGAACTTCATATCATCAGGAGATCCGAAGATTTCCTCGATTGACCGACCTTCCACAAGGAGAACCAGGCGTGGTGCACTGCGTAAGGCGCGGTCCCAGAACCGGATGTTTCAAATATGCTGACGCCTCCTCAAGAGAAGAGATCGCATATTCGGTCGCGACCGGACTTCGCCCTAGTCCCCTGATCTGCGGAAAGATGAACCACATCCAGTGACTAGCCTTCCTTCCGGTCTTCAGTTCCGACAGGACACATTGATAAACAGGATCCTGTGCGTGCAGGAATCGCTGAAGGTTGAAGGCATCGCTATTCGGTTCGAAGATGCGATTGGAGATCATTGAGTACCTCGGTTTCCATAAACAGTTTATTGCAGCCGAGATCCCCAAAATTTAGTAAGAGTGGATGAATTCATAGGAGAGGCTTAATCATGCGAAAGAAAGTGATGGCTGGAAACTGGAAAATGTATAAGACGCCCGAAGAGACGAAATCCTATTTCGCAGAGTTTCTGCCGCTGGTGAAAGGACATGATCGCGATGAGATTGTCATCTGCCCGCCTTATACGGATGTAGCTGCTGCAATTGAGGCCGCGCGTGGCTCAAACGTAGCCGTCGGCGTGCAGAACGTGCATTGGAAAGCCGATGGAGCATATACCGGAGAAATTTCCGCGCCCATGCTCCTCTGCCTCGGGGTAACACATGTGATTGTCGGACACTCAGAACGTCGGCAATATTTCGGCGAAACCGACGACACTGTGAATCTTCGTTTGAAGACGGCTCTGGAGAGTGGATTGATCCCAATCTGTTGCGTGGGCGAAGTACTTGAAGAGCGTGAAGCCGGAATGACGGACGACGTTTTGCGCCGGCAATGCGTACGCGCTTTTCACTCGATTTCAGCAAAAAAGGCGGCTAAGTTGATCGTGGCGTACGAGCCCGTTTGGGCGATAGGTACCGGGAAAACCGCGACCCCGGAACTCGCAGCGCAAGCGCATGCCGTGATTCGGCGTGAAGCGGCCGAAATTTTCGGAGAGGAATTCGCGACCCAACTCCGAATCCTCTACGGCGGTTCGGTTAAACCCGACAATGTCTCTTCGCTTATGGCGCAAGAGGAAATTGATGGAGCCTTAGTGGGAGGCGCGTCTCTCGATCCGAAATCCTTCGCTGCGATTGTGAAGTATTGATCCTGGGTGTGCATCACACGCTCATGGGCTCAGTGACCTCAGGCCTTAGCCTGCGATGCCATGTGACGAGGAGAACGCTGCCAATCAGAATCAGGCCGATGCACAGCCCGATCCAGATGCCTAAGGGACCCCATCCGAATCGGAAACACAGCACGTATCCTGCTGGCAGTCCGATGAACCAATAGGCAACGAAATTCGCGAACATCGGCGTGCGAGTATCGCCGCTGCCTCGCAGGGCACCAGTCGCAACCGTCTGCAAGCCATCGAATAGTTGAAACGCGGCAGCTACAAGCAGCAACCTTGCTCCGACCTGAATGACCGCCGGATCCGGGCTGAAGATGCTCGCGATTTGTTTAGAGAGCGCCACGAAGGTTAATCCCGTTGATGTCATGAATCCCGCGCCCAGCAGAATCGCGGACCATCCTGCTAGATGAGCCCTATCTCGATCGCCTTTTCCCAATTGATGTCCGACGCGCACTGCCGCGGCCGAACTGACACCGAGTGGAACCATGAAGGTGAGCGCTGCGCAATTTAGAGCAATCTCATGCCCTGACAGCGGAACCGGGCCCAACTTAGCGCACAAGGCTGTCGCTGCCGAGAAGGCGCCAATCTCCATCAATATCTGGGTCGCGGCAGGCATGTCCCAGCGACAGCAGGGCCTGCACGCGTTTGAGATCTATTCTCGCTTCCCTGATCCAGGAACGCAGTCCACGCTTTGACTCCACATACAAGACGGTAAGGAGAAGCACGGATGCCATGTAGAGGCGCGCGACGCTGGTTGACCAGCCAGAACCGACGATGCCCATCGCAGGAAAGCCGAGGTGGCCATAGATGAGTGCCCAATCCCCAACCAGGTTCACGAGGTTCGCGGAGATCAGCGCGAACATAATTGGGTGAACGACGTGAACGGCCTGCAGATATCGACGCAAGGCAAAATAAGCCAAGAGCGGAACGCGCCCCAGTCGAGTGCACTCAAGAATGGCTGCATCGGCCCAACCAAATTCGTGCTCACTCCAAACCAGTGCATGAGCGTCGGCCACAGAGAAACAAGCAACATCAAAATTGGAGTCAGTAATAGCGCGAGAAGAGACCCGTTCACCAAAGAATGGCGAGCATCTTCCAGATCATTCCGGCCGTAAGCTTGGGCGACGAAAGTATCGAAGCCCAGACAGCAATCCAGCGCCGAAGATGACGACACTATTGAACAGGCTCTGCCCGAGACCGGTGGCGCCGATCGCCACCGCGCTGTCCGGAAGCCGGCCGACCAGAATCGTGTCCACGATACCCATGCTCATCCATCCAACTTCGGCGAACACCAAAGGGAGGGCAAGGCGCAGCGTGGGCCGGAGTTCTTTGCGAATAGATCGGAACGACTCGCGTTGGTCGGCAACGGCCATGGGAATATCGGATAAGCGGAGCAGTTCAGCTGTTTTTCCCGACGGATAATGGAACTGGAAGTCGGCTCAAAGAACGCCCGCAGACTTTCCGCAGCCGAAGATTGAATTATGCCACGGCGACGCGGGCAACCTGGGACAGACGTTACCTCCAAACAAATTGATGCACATTGTCAGTTCGAATGCCCGCAGTCCGGCTTACAAAAAAACAGGCCCGGCGACTGGGAGAGCCGCCAGGCCTGCTTTGTGCTCACTCCCCTCGCATTTCGAAGTTATTGCATGTGGTTGTGGGCCGTTGTTCCGGATTGTTGTGTGTGGGAACTGAAGAACAGGAAGAAGTTCGAAGGCGCTTCCACGGCTGTTCCTGCTTTGATTGCCGATTCGATCGCCGCGTCTGAAGTCAGACCGCTGGTTCCGTCCTTGCTCGGCCAATCGTTCTGATTGAGAACCAGCACCGGAAGCACTTGCCACCAGATTGCCGGATCGTTGACTGCATCGCTCATTTACGACGTGGCTGTGGTTGGGAGAAGGCACGAATACGTTGGCGATTGGAGGCTTCAAGTATCCGAGAGCCACCAACGCAGGACCAAGATCAAGCCTCTGCGCATGCATGGTGCAGGTGCCGGGAGCAGTACCTGCCTCGGGGCATTGGGTAAACACGCTGGGCTTTGCTTTGAATGCCTCCGGCACCGCTCCAAAGAGCGAGATCAATGTGCTTGCCAAGAGTCGGTCCGCAAAGTGTTCCAGTCACACGTCTTGTTACACGAGATTGCGTCGTTTGGGTTCTGGTCGTTGTCGGCTGAGAACATCGGAACCAGGACATAGACTGGTTCGGTGGTTACAGCGGGATTGCCGATCTTTCCAGGAGGATTGATGGTGGGTTGGGTTCCGACCTGGCAAATCGGAATCTGCAACTCTCCAGGATCCTTGGCGGCAGGGACACCGTTGAAGTCGAGATCGGCACTTGGGTTGATCGACGCAATCAAAGCTCTGCGTGTAAGTGAATGTAAGAAGTTTGCCATCTCCGTATCCTTGCGTCTGGTTCGGCTTGGCTTGGGCTGAGGCAAAAGATGCCAAAGACGCGACGATAGCCAGTGCATATGCTGGATGTCGCAGTGATACGTCTCATGTTGCGCTCCTGTTGATTCGAGTCTGAGAATGCACCTCAGAGCGTGGCGTTTGTAGTTGGACGAATCGAGACGGAATTCGTTGGTGAATAAACTCTGCTCTCCAGTCCTGATCTTTACCGCTGTCAGTTTCACTTCCTTTTGTTCGTCTTCGATGCAAGTACGAGTCGGTAACCGAAATTGGATTGGCCAATCTTCTCGAGCATGGAATGATCGCCGGTTAAAACTTATCCGAAGTATTTAACTGTCATGGAAACCCTTCTTTTTGCCTGAAG
The DNA here is from genome assembly GCA_963712365.1 of uncultured Acidobacteriota bacterium. Taxonomy (GTDB): domain Bacteria; phylum Acidobacteriota; class Terriglobia; order Terriglobales; family Acidobacteriaceae; genus Sulfotelmatobacter. Next base: position 267,782 of record CAVQHO010000008.1, on the reverse strand, counting down.
ATTTTGGCTATCACTTGGGATTCAGGAAGCATCTGAGCTTGGTCGATTCCGGTGGCATTCCGGTCGGGGCTCTTGCGGAATCGCGATGACACTCCCCGTCTTCGTCGGTCCTGTGGAGTTGCATGATCAGAGTGGAAAACACGGCAATCCGTTTTTCTCGTGCGAACGGAAATCCGCCGGCAGAAAAGGAGTTCTTAGTTGGGGAAGCTTATCTTGATACGCCATGGACACACTCCCCTAAACGGCCATGGAAGCGAGGAACGATTACGCTCATGGCTAGATATCCCGCTGGATGAAGAAGGACTGCAGGAGGCCGCAGAAACTGCAGACAAGATTGCTGGCTATCCGGTCTCCGCAATTTTCTCATCGGATCTGCGACGTGCGCGTCAGACCGCTGAGGTCCTGCGACAGAAAACCACGGGCGCCATAATCACCACAGATGAATTGCGGCCGTGGAATTTGGGGGTCTTCGGCGGCCAGTTGCTACGCGAGATTATTCCGTTCTTAAATTTAATGAACGAGCGTCCGACCTGTCGGCCCCAGGCGGAGAGTCTTTCCATCAGTTCTATACGCGCTATTCCCGCCGGCTCAAGCAAATGCTATTGCTGGCCGAGGATTCGCCCGGTTGCATCGTCGCGGTCACTCATGTGCGGAACCTTCTCGCCGCCAAATGCGTAATTGAAGATGGCGATGCAACGAAAATCCCCGTTCTGGGAGGACCTACAACGGGCACGGTACTCGCAGTTGAACGAGTGGGCGAGAGCTGGGAGATTCAACACAGTTTTTCTCCCGAAACCCATGTTCAGCCTGGGGAGCATCCGCAACCATCAATCGACGGAGCGTTTGGACTTCAGTAGGCTACAAATCACATACATATTGGCGACGGTCGAGCGCTACGGAAGTACGCCTGACTCTAGTCATTGCAGTTCGGCATCGTTCGGTATCCCGGCACTTCCTTCGCTGAGCTGAACACTGGGGTCGGCGGCTGCACCCCGGGCTCGAGACGCGGCTCTGCTCTTCGATTAGGAGCTCTCGCAGGCTCCCGAAGACTTCTCCGTGATAAGATCATGAACGGTCTGAAAGGCGAAGCGCTCCGGGTGGCAGCGACGTTTCGGCTAAAAAGGTCGGGCGACGTCGCGAGCGATATAGGAGCGTGAGCCCAGCCGCCAGAGTCGTAGAACCGTGTTCAGTTAGTGTAGACCCGATGGTTGGGCAGAACTTAGTCCGCTGATAATAAAGTGGTTGTTGATGTGCGGAAGTGGTGGAACTGGCAGACACACCATCTTGAGGGGGTGGCGCCGAAAGGCGTGGGGGTTCAAATCCCCCCTTCCGCACCATAATTTCTCTCATGGCCGTAGCCGACGTTAGCTGCAATCTCTCATTAGGAAACAGAAAATATGATCTACCTAGTTACCGCCGTTCACATCCTCGTCTGTCTGTTCATTATCATCGTTGTTCTGTTGCAGAGCGGCACAAGCGGTGACATCACCGCGGCTTTCGGCGGACAAGGAAGCCAAACGGCCTTCGGTCCTCGCGGTGCGGCAAGTGTGCTGTCGAAAGTCACGACTTGGTCGGCGGTCGCGTTCATGATCACTTCCATAACGTTGTCAGTTTATTCCAGCAAACGCAGCGGACCATCATCGGTCTTGCAAGGCGTAAAATCGCAACCAATAAAGACGCAGCCCGCACCAGCACAGTCCCCTGCACCGCCATCCACTCCACAAAAATAGGCTGTAATCGCTTCTCGGGTGAGCTTTCGAATTTATCGGGCCGTCTTTTGGCCAGTACGGACCTTCGGTCAGCGCGGGATACCTTTCATCTCATTCTCCCGATCCGTTTTACAGAATCCCCTGTAATTGTATTTGCCATGAAGAGGATGTAACATCGGTTATAGATAGAGTCTTCGAGGAGGATTCTTATGGCAGATCGCGATGGCAATAGTTTTGTGTGGTTTTTGGCTGGTTTAGGATTGGGCGCTTTGGCTGGCGTTCTGTATGCTCCACGTTCGGGAAGTGAAACACGAGACGTGTTGCGCGCGCGCGCCGAAGAGGGAAAAGAATACATGCGAACTCGGGCACGCGATGTGAAGGATCAGGCGAATCAGTGGGCCGACCGCGGCCGTGACGTTGTGAACACGCAAAAAGATCAATTCCGCGCCGCGTATGAAGCAGGGCGACAGGCCTATCATGAATCGACGACGGAAACAGGAACTCCTACTACCAAGTAGCTGCAATCGCCGCTTCTAGGGTTTGGGGGAAAGAGTATGGAAGATAAACTTACGTGGTTCATTGCGCTGACGGGATTCGCAGTCCTTCTGCAGGCAGGTGTGCTTCTTGCCATGTACCTTGCCATGCGCAAGACCAGTAACCGCTTAGAGTTGTTGGCAGAAGAAGTGAAAAGCAAGGTTTTGCCAACGGTTGAGCAGGCACAGACTACGCTGGCTGAAATTCGTCCGAAAGTCGGTGTCATCGTCGAAAACATTCAAGATGCATCGACTGTAGTTCGGGCCCAAATCAATCGAGTCGATGCAGCCGTGACCGATGTTCTCGATCGCTCTCGACTACAGGTGATCCGCGCCGATGAACTTCTGACGCGGACTATGGATCGTGTGGAGCACACTACCGATATCGTGCAGCGTACCGTGGTCTCGCCCGTGCGTCAGATCTCAGGGTTGATGCAGGGAATCACTGTTGGGCTGGAGTTTCTCTTTGCAGGCCGCGGTAGAAAAAATGGTCACAGTCGCGAACAACGGCGCCCCGTGCCGCAAGATGAAATGTTCATCTGAACAGCGGAGTCAGTTCTGCTGGCGACTTTTTAAACCATTCTCCACTCTCCGTGCGCGGCGGCGATTCTCTGTCGAGCCATAGCGCGATCACCATGCTGATCGCGTTTCTTTTTGCTCTATCGTGCGTCGCCCAGGAAAAGCCCGTCTGGAGCGAGCAGGAGAAGCCGATCGTTGCCGAAATCAATGGTCTTCGCAAACTCGATGACAACCTCCGGTCTGAACGCAATAAAACTCTGGCTTTGCAGATCCGTCATCTTCCTTCGTCGCCCAACAAGCTACGCTTAGCTCTCGGACTCGCCAATCTGTCGACCGAAGGTGACTTTGGTCGCCAAACTCTCCAAGAAGTGACAACGACGCTGGAGATCGCAGTTCGGGAACAACATCCCGCGGCCACTGCTCAGGGGCCAAACGATGCCTACGTAGAATTGGCCTCCCTGGTTCGGTATGAGCACATGAAGGCCGAGTCCAGCAGCGACCCTCAGTTCGCAGAAGCTTTGGCTCGACTCGAAGCGGCGGACGACGCTCGCCAGAAAGCAGACTTCACCCTGACCGACCTCGAGGGAAAGATCTGGCATTTACACGATCTTCAGGGCAAGGTTGTGCTCGTAAACTTCTGGGCCACATGGTGTCCGCCGTGTCGCAAGGAAATGCCGGATCTCCAGGCTCTGTACGACAAGTACAAAGACAGAGGTCTGGTAATCTTGGCGATCTCGGACGAGGATGCGGGTAAGGTTCAGCCCTTCATTGCGGACAGACACATTAGTTATCCCGTCATGCTCGATCCTGGGCGCAAAGTAAATGATCTTTACCAAGTCGAAGGAATTCCAAAGACTTTTGTCTACGATCGCAACGGCAAAATGGTGGCGCAATCGATCGACATGCGCACCAAGGGCCAATTTCAACAGATGTTGTTGCAAGCTGGCCTGCAATAGTCTCAAGGTGCCAGCATTCGCCCTTCGATCAGTTCGGCCTGAATACCGGAACTTCTTTCGCTTCCCTCTCGTAACACTACCAAAGAGGGAGCTATGAAGGCCTATTTCAACAACCTTCCCATGAAGATTTGGCTGTTATTGGTTGTGCCCGGCGTGCTTGTCGCGTATCCGATTGTTAAGATCGTGGTTGCGGCGACGATCAGCGCGGTTGTGCCGGGAGTCGTTCGCACTGTCTTGCGTTTGATGTGAACACTCGAAGTTTGTGAGTGGAGGGATTGGTTTGAAAGTTACTTCTTCAGGATCGGACTGTATCCATCTGAGACAAGCTTGGCACGGACCGACTCCGCGTCCTTGATATCCGAGAATGGACCTACCTGGACTCTGTATAGCTTGTCCCCGGTCGCATTCGATGCGACAAACGCGGAGTAGTCTTTCTTCTTCAGAGCATCAACCAGAGAACTAGCATCTTCCTGTTTACTGACAGCCGCCACCTGCACAAAATAGCCGGAAGTCGGAATCGTCGTGGAAGGATCGACGCTGCTGGATGATCGCGTCGTCGAACTGGCATTTGGTGAAGAGTTCGCGCTATCCGCCTTCGACTCCGTTGATGGCGTGAGATCGCCAGTCGTATTCTTTTGCTCCGTGGATTTGTAGGACGACATCTGCGGATTGGACGAGTCTGATCCGCTGCTGCTCTTGCTTGTATTCGCGGAAGCTTGCGGTGTTACGGACGCGCTGGCCGTGGTGACGGCAGGTTCGGACTTCCGTCCCAGTGAATACCCCATCGCGAAGAATAAAGCGCAGACTGCGACCAGGCCAAAAAACAGCACCAGAAGCTTCCCCGTTCCCAGGGTTATTTCAGTGTCTTGTGATGAAGCCATGCTTCAACTACCCCCATCGCGATGCAATTCGTTTTGGACGAATTGCTCTGCTCAAAATCCCACCCATTTCATCTGCCGGCTAAATCGTCATCCTTTCGCTACGATGACGAAGGATCGCTACACTGCCTTCGAGGCCGAAGTCGTGTCCTCACCCGTCTTTCCCAACATCTTCTGAATGCCTGAGAAAAAATCCACCGGCACTGGGAACACCACCGTGGTATTTTTCTCAACGCCAATCTCAGTTAGTGTCTGTAAATAACGCAGTTGTACGCTAACCGGCTCGCTGGATAGTAAGTGCGCGGCGTCCACCAGACGTTGCGCCGCCGAGAATTCGCCTTCGGCATGGATGATCTTCGACCGCTTCTCGCGCTCCGCTTCGGCTTGCTTGGCCATCGCGCGCAACATCGATTCCGGCATATCAACTTGTTTCACCTCGACGTTGGTCACCTTCACGCCCCAAGGCGAGGTATGGGTATCGAGGATGCTCTGCAGTCGCAAATTGATCTTGTCGCGATGAGCCAGAAGTTCGTCGAGTTCCTGCTCGCCCAATACGGAACGAAGGGTAGTCTGCGCGAATTGCGAGGTCTGGTACACGTAGTTCGACACCTCAACAACTGCTTTCCGCGGCTCTATCACGCGCAGAAAAATAACTGCGTTTACTTTCAGTGTTACGTTATCGCGGGTAATGATGTCCTGCGGCGGCACTTCGAGCGCTTCCTGTCGAAGCGACACTCTCACGATTCGATCGATTGGAGTAAAGACCAGAATTACTCCGGGGCCCTTGGCAGCTGGTAACAGCCGACCAAGGCGAAAAATTACTCCACGCTCGTATTCTGCAAGTATTTTTACGGAGCTCAGCAGGTAGATTACGACGACGATGATGACAATAGTGCCAAAACCAACCCCTAGACCTTCCACGGACGCCTCCGCTGCAGGAGTGGAGAACACTCCCATCGCGGATTGTATAGCACTCACATGAGGCCGAAACGAAAATACAGCCCTATGCGTTGCCACGCTTGGTGCGCGTCGTCAAACAGGTTGGGCATGCTAACGCTTTGAGCAGGCTAAGGCGCGGCGCGAGCCACTTGAATGCGGCTGGCGTCTATCGCGACATCGCGTTGAATTTCCATCTCGATTGACGTACCAACTGCGAGCTTTACGTCGGGTCCGTGCTTGAGCAGGGCCCATGCCACACCGCCTGCGAGTCCCGCAAGCCCACCGTATCGAGCTCCGTTCAGCCCTCCGGCTGCGAGTCCGCCGATGCTGCCTACAGTACCTCCCACGGCGCCACCCTTTGCTGCATCTTCAACTCTCTTGCCAGTGTCCTTATCAGCCTGAATCGTGCCCTCTGAATCTTTCACTCCGTTACTGTCTGCTCCAGGAGTGTTTTCAACTGATCCGGGCAGCATGACCGTGTATCCGGTGGGGTAGATCATCGATGTGAAATGAATGAGGAGTTCGGCACGCTTGCGCGAGCGTCCTGGATGTTCGGTATGACTGATCTTTCCTTGGATATACGTGCCCGCCGGGATCAGCATTCGGTCGTTTGCGACGAACGGAAACGCGGTTTCGGCATAGACAGGATCTCCCTCACGCGCATTCTTGGTAGAAATTGCCTGCTTGAGAGTTAATGGGATTTTCGATCCAGCCGGAATCACAGTCGCATTCGGATCTTTGACGGGCGCAGAAGGCGGAGCCGGGGAGGGGTTTGCTGCAGAGTCTTGTGGATTAGCAACCGCTAAATCAGGGGGCTTTGCGGATTGCCCCAAGGTGATCCCCGTAACCAGCAAGAACGTTGCGACTATACGCATTTAAGGCACCTCGCAGATGAAAAGGCGGCTTGTTAAACCGAGCTTACCACGCCATACACCGCTAGGATGCTTGCGTCGCAGTCCTGAGTTATCTGGAGCTCGCCGAGGCAGAGCGCCATTGGGAGGTCACGTTGCTCTAGGGGTGGCGCCTAGCCAGGCTATCAAACTTGGGGTGGCTCGGCGCTACTTATATAGCAGGTACTTTGTTCGCACCTTGCTGAACTTCTCCAAGCCATCCTGCCATTCTTGGGCGATTCTTCTCGGGTCTTGCCCAGCCATGAGCGCGTCGTAGGTACTCTGATTCACCATCAGTTCCTGCATCCGCTCGATCTTGAAATCGGCGGGATAAAGCTTGTGCAACGCCGCGGCAAGTTCGATTCCCAGCTCGGGAGCGTCGAATCCATTTCGGTCGGTCAGAATGACGTTGATGCCCTGACAGACCTGTCCGCTGTAGACGGCGGATGTCGGAGTGAAAGTAACGGGAACGAATCGAACTCCCGTGATGCCGCGGGCGTTCAGATACGTCGCGAACTCTTTACTCTTGATCCAAGGTGCGCCGACCAATTCGAACGGAGTGTCCGTTCCCCGGCCGACAGAGACGTTGGTTCCTTCAATCAACGCAACGCCCGAATACAGTGCAGCTTCAGTCACACTTCGGAGATTTGGCGAGGGATTCACCCACAATATGCCGGTGGAATCAAACCAATCTCCGCGCTGCCAACCTTCGATAGGGATGACGGTGAGCTTTGCATTGATTCCGCGTTCGGCATTAAACATCTTAGCCAATTCGCCGATCGTCATTCCGTGCCGTACCGGAACAGTCCAGTAATCTGTAAAGGTCTCTCGGCCTTCGTCTGAGACGGGCCCTTGTACGAAAGATCCCGTGATCGGATTGGGACGATCCAAAACCACGATCTCGATTCCAGCCTTGGCGGCAGCTTCCAAAAAATATCCCAGTGTTGTCTCGTAGGTATAGAAGCGTACGCCTGCATCCTGAATATCGAAAACCACGGCATCAAGCGTACGCATCACTTCAAGTGGTGGCCGCCGCAAACTGTCATTGGCGCCATACACGCTGTAAACCGGAACTCCCGTTGCAGCATCTTTGGAATTCTTTACGTCAGTAGTATCCAGCGTTCCCGTGACCCCATGCTCTGGACTGAAGATGGCATCCAGGCTAATACCGGGTGCGCGAGCTAGAACATCGATGGTTCGCATTCCGGAAGCATCAACACCGGTTTGGTTCGTCACCAGTCCGACATGGCGGTTCCCTTCCCCTGATTTCAGCTTGTCGAAATTGTGAGCTTCCAGTACATCAACTCCGTTCTTGACCGACCCGTTGCGGGATCCCATGCGGCGGGCGGCACTGAACGCCTCGTTGTATCCGGTAATACTTTTCCAGCGTAGCGATTCCTTTTCGTCTGTGGTTAGCGTTAGTGCCGCGGCAACCTCGGTCGCCACCTTCGAGCGCAAGCCAATCGCATTTCCCTTTCCCCGGGGGTGGACGGAGTTGGTCAGGAGGACAATGTAAGTCTCGGTCGTCGGATCGATCCACAAAGAGGTACCGGTGAATCCCGTATGGCCGTATGACCCGACGGGAAGGAAATCTCCACGATTGGATGAGAACGGAGAGTCGATATCCCAGCCAAAACCTCGTACCACGGGCGCCGAAGGCGGCTGTTCCGGCTGCGTCATCTTTGCTACCGCTTCTGACGATAGGATGCCGTCTCCTCCGTTGAGCAATGCCTGCGCGAATTTTGCAAGATCGTTAGCCGTCGAGAACAGGCCTGCATGCCCGGCCACGCCGCCCATCCGTCTCGCGGTCGGATCGTGCACAACTCCGCGCAGCATGTGTTGAGTATCGTCGTATTGCGTGGGAGCGATGCGTGGCTTCCAGGCTGCCGGCGGGGTAAAACGCGTATGCAACATCTTTAGCGGCGCGAAAATGCGTTCTGTCGTGTAGGCGTCCAGGGACTGTCCGGAAATTGTCTCTACTAGCGCCCCCAGCGTGATGAAGTTGATATCGCTGTAGGTAAAACTCGATCCAGGGGGTTGCGCCGGAGGTTCCGCGAAGGCCAACTTGAAGGCCGTTTCCTTGCCGTCCCATGGAGTTGCGAGATCGAGATCGGGTGCCAGGCCTGAGTAATGTGTCATCAACTGCCGGACAGTGATGTCTTCCTTTCCATTCTGCGCAAACTCCGGCAGATATTTCGCTACCGGATCGTTCATGCGAACCTTCCCGTGCTCCATCAACTGCATGACGGCAGTCGTGGTCGCGATGACTTTGGTCAGGGAAGCAAGATCGAAAATCGTGTCAACGGTCATTACCTCGTGCCGAGGCTCTAGAGCGCGGCTTCCGTACGCCTTACGGTAGACAACGCTTCCGTTGTGCCCGACGAGTAACACGGCACCCGGAATGTTGTTATCAGCGATTGCCTGCTGAATGATGGAATCGACGCCTGCCATCCGCACCGGTGCAGACTGCGCGGTGGTCGCCTGTCCCGCCGCCAACACCAGAAAAGCGAAGGTGAAGACAGCGAGACCGACCCCCCATTGGCTATTCCGCAGAGCTCTGCGTCGCCGAGTGATACCTGAATGTGTGTTGATCAAAGGAATAGATCGACTCTACACAAGGCTGATATCACAACTCAAGGTACGCTAGTAAGAGGTGTTTAGCGCGTTAACCCGCGCGGTTGAGTAATCTTTACCGCCTGTGCCGACTCTGCTATAAACCGCGTAAGGTAAAAAAGTTTTGTAGAGCACTTCCACCTGAGCGAGATTTTGACCCTTATCCCATCGTTTGACGAGCAGGACATCCGCTTCAGCGCGGCGTTCAGGATTTTGCAAGAGGCCATTGCGCAGCACATCTTTCCTTGTGCTTCGTTGGCCGTGACCCACAAGGAACGTCTCGTCGTCATGAAGTCGTTCGGCCGTTTCACTTACGGAGCCGAGCACTCTCTATCCGAAGCAGAGATCAGTCAGCTAGTGCCCGGAACGACGACTCCTTTCGATCTCGCGTCCCTTACAAAACCGATTGCCACCACTACGATGGCAATGATTCTCCACGAACGTGGACTCTTGGACCCTGAGTGTCCGGTCGTCACGGTGGTCCCCGACTTTGCAGCGAATTCCGTCGGAACCCGCGATCCCATACGCGAAGCAGTGACATTCAGAATGCTGCTGGCGCACTCCTCCGGCCTTCCCGCTTACGAGAAGCTTTTTGTTAAAGCGAAATCGAAACGGGAACTCTTGCGTGCGGCGATCCAGACACCTCTGACGGCTAAGCCAGGATTGCGTGCCGAATACAGCGACGTCGGATTCATCATCCTAGGCTTCGCGCTCGAACAGATTGCGCGGCAATCCCTCGACACCTTTTGTGAGCGGGAGATTTTCACGCCTTTAGGGATGCAGACTGCCAGGTTCAATCCAGCCGAGAGCATGCGAAAACAAATCCCGCCTACGGCCGACGAGCGCATTGCAATTCCACAGCAAATCATCGAACCACAAGTTACGGGCGCGAGCACTCCTCACAACCCGCGATGTACTCTTAGAAATCGTATTATCCAGGGAGAGGTGCAGGACGAGAACGCGTACGTCCTCGGTGGGGTTGCCGGACACGCTGGCCTGTTTGCCTCAGCGGAGGATGTCGCCCGCTTCTCTTACGCCACGCTTTGTGGGGGAACAATCGTTCGGCGCGAAACCGTCGCACTATTCACTCGGCGCGAAGCATCGCCTGGCGGGACAACACGAACGCTTGGTTGGGATACTCCTTCTAATCCTTCTCAGTCCGGACGACACTTTGGCCCCGCGACGTACGGACATCTCGGCTACACAGGAACATCAGTATGGATCGACCCAGACAGAGAACTCACCGTGACGCTGCTTACAAATCGAACCTGGCCAAACTGCCACAATCAAGAGATTAAGGGAGTTCGCCCGAAAATACATGATGCCGTTCTAGAGGCCATCCTCTGATCGACCCGCCTCACTTCCCTTGTACGGATTTAGAATTGGGTTGTCCTACCAGTTTGTTTAAGTGTTCATTTCGCTTCTGAGAGGCGCGTGACTTGACTCCCACTCGCACTGCAAAGGCCGACCTTCGACAGCTAACGACCGAACAAATTCTTCCTTCGACTACTGATCTCGACCTTATGTCATCCCTGGAGTTCGTCCGTACGATGAACGACCAGGATGCCACTGTCGCTAACGCTGTTCGCCGAGCGCTTCCGCAAATCGCACGCGCCATTGACACGGTGGCCGTGGGATTGGGCAACGGGGGACGATTGATTTACGTCGGTGCTGGAACCAGCGGACGATTGGGAGCACTCGATGCCTCGGAGATTCCTCCAACCTTCAACACCGATCCTCGGACGGTACAGTTCATCATGGCCGGCGGCCCGAAAGCTCTCGGAGCCTCTACTGAGGCTAGCGAGGATGACACGACGCTGGCGCTTGCCGAGATTAAGAAGCGCAAGCCGCGGAAAAACGACATTGCCATCGGCATTGCAACCAGTGGACGCACTCCATTCACGATTGCGGCCATCGAATACGCACGCCAACGCGGCGCTAAGACGATCGCGCTTACCTGCAATCGTAATTCGCCTCTCGAGCGCGCAGCAGATTTCGCGATCGTCACCGAGGTCGGTCCGGAGGTGCTGGCGGGATCGTCTCGAATGAAGGCTGGCACAGCGCACAAGATGGTTCTCAACATTATTTCCACGGGGGCTATGGCTCGCCTGGGTTACGTCTACGGCAACCTGATGGTCAATGTCTGGACAAAGAATGAAAAGCTTGTCCAGAGAGCGGTGCGGATTATCGAAGAGGCCACTGGCGCCGATCACGATGCCGCCGCATCTGCCCTGCAAGATAGCGGCAATCGAACCCCCGTCGCCGTGGTGATGCTTGCCGCTGGGGTACCGCGCTCGCTTGCCTTGGCGTCCCTCAAGAAGTCGAGGGGGCATGTTCGCCGCGCTATCGAGTTGGCCAAGAGATAGCTATTGGCGAGCTGCCCGTGAGTTCGCTTCTCGAGTGCCGAGCGATACTGTCCTCTCGTGTCGTTTGAACTCGTGAGTCTGGATTGGCTATCCGTTTACAATCGAAAACACAGGAATAATTCATGGATAAATTTGTCATTCGCGGCGGAGAACCTTTGCTCGGAACAGTGCGCGTTAGCGGCGCAAAGAACGCCGCTCTGCCCTGCATGGCGGCAGCATTGCTCACCGATGAACCTGTTGTCCTCGAAAACATTCCACAAGTTCGCGACATTCAGACGACGCGGAACTTACTAGCTGCCATGGGTGCAGAGGTAGAACTCGGATACGGCCGAGCGCAGCATCGCACAACGATTCATTGCCAAAACCTCGCATCTCCGGAAGCGTCCTACGAGCTAGTAAAGACCATGCGCGCATCGACCTTAGTTCTGGGACCGCTCGTTGCCCGCTGCGGCCGAGCGCGGGTTTCTCTTCCGGGCGGCTGCGCCATCGGACAGCGCCCGATCGATCTTCACATCAAAGGTCTTGAACAGCTAGGCGCAACCATCGTTCAGGAGCATGGATACGTGGAGGCCCGCGCGACTCGCCTCAAGGGCGCCGAGATTGTTTTCGACAAGATAACTGTGACGGGCACCGAGGATCTGCTGATGGCCGCCACTTTGGCCGAAGGCGAATCAATCTTGCTGAACTGCGCGCGCGAACCTGAAGTCGAGGATCTTGCCGATCTTCTCAACAAAATGGGCGCCAGAATCGAAGGGGCAGGAACTTCGAAGATTCGGGTGCAGGGTGTCAGTAAGCTGACGGGCGCCAAGCATCGCATCATCCCAGATCGCATTGAGGCGGGCACATTCATCATCGCGGGGGCGATGACGGGAGGCGACTTGAACATTGCCGGGTGCGATCCCTCGCATCTGGATGCTCTTCTCAAAAAACTTCAAGAAGCCGGAGTCAAGACCAAGGTGACGGAAGACTGCATTCGGGTGATGGGAGATAATCCGCTGAAGGCCGCCGATATGTCCACTGAGGAGCATCCGGGATTCCCTACTGATTGCCAGGCACAATTTATGGCGCTGACAACGCAGGCAGAAGGCACCTCGATCATCACCGAAAATATTTTCGAGAATCGCTTCATGCACGCGCAGGAACTGGTCCGCATGGGCGCCAATATTAAAATTGAAGGGCGGCGCGCGGTCGTACGGGGAAGGACTCCACTAAGTGCTGCGGCAGTTCTCGCCAGCGACCTGCGCGCTTCCGCCTCTCTGGTTCTTGCAGCTCTCGTCGCCGACGGCGAGACGATTATCGACCGCGTTTACCACATCGATCGTGGATACGAAGACATCGAAGAAAAGCTGAAGGGCGTTGGAGCACAGGTGCGGAGAATGGGTGAGATGTTTCCCAAAAAAGCTGCGGCAGTTAAATAGAAAAGCACGACCATACCTTCACCAGCGGAGCTTCGAATACGAGCGCTACCTTCTCGTTTGTCGATCAATTGCGTTTCGATGCTGAGGATACGCAGTGGTCATCTCGCTCCGTTTTGCCATCTCGAAATTGAAAATTGAAACCTGGCACGGTGCACCCTACCAGTGCCGTCGAGTCCCGTCCGTCTCATGCGACGCAAACCAACAGCCAGCCGGAACCATACTGGGGGATTTGTTTGGCACCAAAACCTATACCCGAACTTATTTCTGAGTACACGCCGGCCGGATCGATGACATGAATCGAAACAGAGCTCCCAGTGTAGAAATGCCAGACTTCATCCGAACGGAGTCGATGGAACGCCGAAAATCCTGCCTCTGTAATCAGAAGTAGATTGCGGTTGAGGCCGCACGGGCGCCGCCGAAACCAATGGGCAGAGCCTCCCGGGCGATCGTCATGCGCGAATGGTAGGTCTGCCGAAAATGACCGCCTTCGGGATGAGGTTCGAGTTGGAGTTGCTTGATCCAGTATCCAGCCGATATGTCCATTCCTGTCATGCTCAACTCATTTCAAATTGAACAAGGCATTGACGTGGGCGGTGACCGTAATATTCTGTGGAGTAAATTCCTCGGTTGGAGCAGGTGCCGCGTTCGCTACGGCGGCCATCGCATGAGCCATGCGCGGCATCGGCGTGCGAACGTTCTCGAATGTATCGACTGAAGCGTAAGAGAGTTCACCCAACGCTCTGCCGCTGGCGCGAGCAATGGTGTCGGCAGAGTTTCGCGCGCGGCGGTAAGCGTCTTCGACAGCGCGATTTTTCGCCTCGTCTATGTTCTCCAGCACGTAGCTGAGGTTCTGCGTCTCGCTCACATTCGCCTCCGCGACCTGCTGGGTTATAGAGCCAATTTTTGTAAAGTCTTTGAGCTTCAGTGTGATCTCAGTCGTCACACGATAGCCAATCACATGCTGTTTCGGCTTCAAGTCAAAGACTGGCTGTACCGAGAAGAAGCCGACCGTCGCCTGCTTGGGATCAATCCCATTCGCTCGAAGCACCTGCCGAACCTGATCGACGTTCTTCGAAGTCTTCTGATATGCGACTTGGGATGTTTCATCCTGTACGGAAACCATGAACTGAAATTGCACAGTATCGGGTGCAGACTCGAATTTGCCGTCGGCGCCGACGAATACGGAGTTGGCTTGAGCGTTGACGGACGGGTGTTCCTGACTAAACACTGGAGATGATAAGAGCAAAAGGAGACACAGGGACAGGGCGAGCGCTTTCATGTGCAGCCTCCGAGGGGATTATCCCACGGCAGCGTTGTCCGTGTTCGCTGAGCAGAGACACAAGAGCAATTACGAAGCAGCGGGGCCAGAGATTGCGAGTACATCCACCTCAAGATTGCTGGAATGCAGTCCTGCAACCGTCATTGAAAGCGCTTTGCCAGTGGCAGGAAGCATGCCAACTGCTCTGTTCTTGCCGGAATGCTTTGCGTGATGCAGTGCACGGTCTGCCAAGGTCAGCACTTCGTCATAACTGACAAGTCGCGGCTTATCGGGGAACCATGGGAAGGCGGCCCATCCGAGGGAGCACGTCCGCTGAATCGATTGGCCGGAAGAGCCAATGCTGAATGGAGTATCGGCGATTGCTGACAATACGCGGTGAGCCAACAGCTCGGCTTCACCGCGATCGGTGTAGCGCGAAACGATCAAGAACTCTTCTCCGCCCCAGCGAACCAGTACGTCGGAATGTCGAATCGAAGAACTCAATCTCCTGGCCATTTCGACCAAGACTTTGTCGCCCGTATCGTGACCGTACTGATCATTGACCTCTTTGAAGTTGTCTGCATCGATCAGATAGAAAACTAAATCCCGCGTGTGGATGTCGTGAGCATCCTCGTGAGAGCGCAAAGTTTGTCCAACGTCGGCTTCGATGGTCGCTGAGAAATACCGTCGGTTGCGCAAACCCGTTAGCGGGTCGGTCAAGGATGCTTCCTGCAAAATGACGTTGGTCGACCATAGCTCCTGGTTCAGCCGGCGATGCTGGATAAACAGCAAGAATGCCATCAGGAACATCGTTCCCAACGTGACTAACACGCGGAAGTCGGACGCTTCGCCGGGCAACCTTTTGTTTATCATTGCGAAGATTGCAATGAGGGGAAGAGACAGTACGGCCAGCATCGCAAGATTTGCCATCACCGAGTTGTACGCTTCATCACCGGACTGCGGAGGACTTGGCATTAGCTTGGATCCCAGCAGAGCGACCGAACTGAATGCCGCGAAGGAAGCCGAGTAAGGGATGTCGTACCAGCTGCCTGTGTAAGTAGGTGTTCCTTTCCAACGCGCGGTTTAGGACGTAGAAGGCGATCCCGTTGAACACGACCGCTGCACAGAAATAGCCATAGAATTTCTTCCAGGAACCCGAGGTTTCGTGCCAGAACAGCAGTAAGATGACCGCGAATAGGACGGTTGCAATCCCCGACAGAACATCGAAATTGCGGTTATATGCGTCTTCGTTGGGAGAAACATATTGCCAGCAGACGACGAAGGATACATAGACGTATAGCCACCAAAGAAGAAGCAGCAAGAAATCCAATAAGCCGAGCCGTGTCGCCCGATCCGATGCTTGTCTGTGCGGTCGCAACAGCAAGCCAGCAATCATGGGAGCGCCGGCCAGAAATAAAAGGGCGTCAGCCGGATACATCGTCGGAACTTTCTTCTTCAGCACTAGATCAAAAACGATCCATGAGACTTGATCGCTGAACCAGAGCGTCCATCCCGCAGCTTGAAGCATCCAGAACCACCGGAGCCGGCCGGTACTGAAAGATGCGTTGCGTGCGAAAGCAAAAAGGGCGAATAGCATCAACAGCGCACTGATAATGTCGCTGACAGCTGTTAGCGCAAGCCCCTGAGGCAAAACTACGCATGCTACCGCGAGACAAGCAGTAAGCAGGAAAACGGCTGAGCGCATCAGCCTTGGATAGTGGAAGAAATTTAAGATGTTGGCCTCGATAAGCCCAGAAACTGCGTCTATGGGCCTCAATCAAGAAAACAAATTGAGAATTAGTCCTTTGCTCCTGCCGAATACGCAAGTGGATCCGACTGGGCGGCAATGGCTCTGCGAAGTTCCTCAAACACATCGTCGGGCATTTGCTCAAAAGCCGCGACCACTTCAGGATCAAACTGGCTGCCGCGGCACCGCTGAATTTCAGCGCGAGCCGCCGCCATGGATTGTCTCGGGCGATATGGCCGATCTGAGGTGATGGCATCAAGTGTGTCAGCGACGGAGAAGATTCGCGCTCCCAAAGGAATTTCTTCCGCGCGCAAGCCGCGAGGATATCCCGTCCCATCAAATCGTTCCTGATGCGAATAGACGATAGCCGCTGCTTCTTTGAGCACGGGAATTCTCGTTACTAATTTGTAACCTAGGTAGCAATGCTCCCGCATCGTGGTGACTTCTTCAGGAGTCAGCTTGCCCGGCTTATTCAGGATTTTGTCTGGAATTGCCATCTTCCCAATGTCGTGCAGGAATGCGCCCCGTGCAATGGTTTCGATCTGCTCCCGCGGCACGCCCATGTTCTTGGCAATCGCTATAGTGAACGCCGTTACACGCCTCGAGTGGCCTTCCGTTTCGCGATCTTTGTAGTCGAGCGCCTCTCCTAAAACTTCCAGTGTGATGTCATAGGACCGTTCGAGTTCCCGCACCGTCGCCTGCAACTGGTCTGTGCGCGCCTTCACCAGCGACTCCAGGTTGGTTTGATAGGTACGATTTTCAACCTTCAGTCGACGATTCTCCAAAGCACGGCTGACAGTGTTGAGTAACTGTTCGCGCTCGAACGGTTTCAACAGGTAGTCGTAGGCACCATTACGTATGGCAGCAAGGGCCACGGAAATGTCATGGACGGCAGTGACCATAACTACCGGCATGTCGGGATACTTCTCTTTGGTGCGTTCCAGCAAACCAATTCCGTCGAGGTCGGCCATCATCAGATCGGAGAGCATTAGTTCAAACTCATCTCCGGACGTGAGGATGGCGAGCGCCTCCATTCCGGAAGCCGCCTGTTTGCAGGAGTATCCAGCCGTACCAAGCATGGATGCGACAATTTCACGGATCGGCTCTTCGTCGTCAACTACCAGGATGCGGTCAGGCATGGGGATACACCAAAGTCTATCGGCGATTGTAATCCTTCCACGAGATTCCGAAAGTAATCATGCAGGTCCTGAAACTCCATCGGAAATCCACTGAACCGTGATATTCAAAAGCGAGGAAGACGTACGTCCGCATGCAATGAGACCAGACTTTTTGTCGATGTGGAACTCGGCCTCCAGGCTTGGCCTTGCTGCGCCTACGGCGGCAGAAATCTCTTTGCTGATTCTGCTGGGCGGCATTTTGCTCGCCTTACGCTCTTTCCGCCAAAACTATCTCAAGATCTGGCTGGTCGCTTGGCTGAGCCTCTGCGCCTCAAGGTTGGCCGAACACTTCCTGCCTGGCCGAGTTCGCATCTCCTTTTGATCGTTGTCCTCGCACAGGCGTTATTTGTCGTCGCCGTTGGATTAATGACCGGTGGCGTGCTCCTCTACGTCCGCGAATCGCGACCTGCTCCTGCCTGTCATGGTGATTACGCCGGTACTGGTTGGCTTTGCAGGGGCCAGAGTACTGTTATGGCCTGATTCCCTGCCGCTGCGCATGGCGCTGGAGCTGGGCTATCGCATTGTTCTCCTGACCGCCTCTATCGCGCTGCTGCGCGCGCGTCGCGGACGCTGGCATTTGTCCGCGTGGCTGATGGCCGTGTGCCTGCCCTGTCTACATTTATCTTGGCCATCGTTTACTGATCGAGTACCATCTGCCGCGTTTCTTGCCACCGAAGTCGCGCTCGGAATCAGTCTCCTCCTGATTGTTTTTGACGAAGCGCGCGCACGAAGACACACCGATTAGGCGTGATGCAGCGCATTACCGAGAGCATTTCCAGCGCGCAGCAATACGGCAACATCGTGCAATCCGCTATAGAGGAATTGAAGGCACTGACGGGCGTCCGCGGTGTATGGTTCCGCCTGCTTGAAGGTGGCGGACCTGGTGGCAACCCACGCTTGCGGGCTCTCTTCGGATTTCCTGCGCGATGCTGGATTTGCACCTGCCAGCGAAAATACCGCCAAATTATTTGAGCAGCCCGCAGCGCATATCAGAAATCCCCGAAAATCGCTATCGAGTCGCCGGAATGCCTGGATGACGAAAAAATCCGCCAGCTGGTCACCGTTCCAGTCCTTGGCAACAAGTCTCCTGTCGGAGTGCTGATGCTCGGCACATCAGGCACTCGGAGATGGACTTCGGACGAATTGGCCTTCTTCGAGGCATGCGCCAAGCAACTCGCTATGGCCGTCGAAAACTTCCGTCTGCTCGAGCAGGTCTTACGCTCGCAAAGGCAGTGGGTCAATACGTTCGATTCGGTTCATGACATTATTCTTGCCCATGACGCCGACTACCGGGTCATCAAGGCGAACCAGGTCTTACTTGAGCAACTCGGCAAAGCCGCCGCAGATGTTATCGGCAGTTCGTGCGAATCGGCGCTGCCCCGAAAGTTTGGCGACTGGAAAGACTGTCCCTACTGCGCCATGGGCGGTGACGAAGAATTCACCGAGGGTGCAGATCCTTGCTTCGGCGGTTTCTCGGTGGTTTCCACGTCTTCTTACACTGAACAAGGCAGCCCGCAAAAAGGAACCATTCACGTCGTTCGTGACATCACTGACCGGCGTTCGGCCGAAGAGAAATATCGATTACTGTTCGAGCAGGTACAAGAGGGCGTGTACGTCGTCGGATCCGTCAGGCAAACTGATCGACTGCAATGACGCCTTTGTCCACATGCTTGGATACGGCAACCGGGAAGAACTGCTCGTACTAAATCTTGATTCTGAGATATGCGTCGATCCCAAGCAACGCGACGCATTCAAACGGGAAATCGAAACCCACAACTACGTCCGCAACTTCGAAGTCACGCTCGCGCCGCAAAGATGGCACTCTGCTCCTCGCAGTCGAAAGCAGCTTCGCCACCCGGGATGCGAGTGGCAATATCCAGCGGTATCAGGGATTCGTTCTCGACACGACGGAGAAACGCCGGGCCGAAGACGAAATGCGTCGCCGGAACCGAGAGTTGAATGCGTTGAACGCCATGGCCGTTGTCGCGGCCCAATCCTTCGATCTTGATGAAATTCTGAATCTCACCCTGCGCCAGGTCGTGACCCTGTTCGGAGTAGAGAGTGGCACCGTGTACCTGTCCGATACCGACTCACCGACCTATCGCCGCCGTGCTGCATGGGGACCCCGCAGCCGCGACAAGATGCGTCCTGCAGAAGTTTCGTTTGCCGAAGGCTTTGGCGATCTGGTCGTCCGCTCGCGCGCCGAGGTTCTTACGGCCGATTACATGCCCCACTTGCCCGGGACGATCGCGGAATTCCTGCGGTCCGATTCCGATCGCTCCTGGATTTGGGTCCTGTTCTGGGGGAAAGACAGTCCCGTCGGAATCATGGGGTTGTGCAATCACCTGGGATACGAATATTCGGGCAAGCGACGAGAATCTGCTGGTGGCGATCAGCCGCCAATTGGCAACGACGATCGAAAAGGTCCGGCTGTACGAAGAGACCTGCCGCGCTTACGAGGACCTCCGCAAGACGCAGGAACAATTACTGCAAAGTGAAAAAATGTCTGCCGTTGGCCAGTTGATTGCCGGAGTCGCGCATGAACTGAACAATCCTCTGACCGCAATTCTCGGCTATGCGCAGCTTCTCGAGAGCGAAGGATTGAACTCGAGGGCGCAGGACTTCGTTGGCAAACTCTTCAAGCAGGCGCAGCGAACTCATCGGGTCGTCCAGAATCTGCTGTCCTTTGCCCGCCAGCGTAACCCGCAGCGAGATGAAGTCGACGTTCGAAAGGTTCTGGAAGAGACGCTTGCGCTTGCGCGATTACGACCTGAAGACAAACAACATAAGAGTAGAACGCGACCTGCCGGCCGATCCAGCGCTGGTTATCGCTGATCCTCATCAAATCGAGCAAGTATTTCTGAACATCATCAACAATGCGGTGGATGCGATTCTTGAGAAGGGTCGGCAACGGAAGATTGAAGATTCGGATCGCGGCGCCAAAACGGCAATATCCCGACGCAATTCACCGATGATGGCGCAGGAATCAAAGATCCGAAGCGCATTTTTGATCCTTTCTATACCACCAAGAGCGTGGGCAAAGGCACCGGACTTGGGCTTAGCATCTGCTACGGCATCGTCAAGGAGCATGGCGGCGACATTACTGCGAACAACGCGCCGGAAGGCGGAGCGATAATCGAAGTGAAGCTGCCGGCCGTGGTCGCGGCACGAGCGGAAGCCGAAGTGGCCAAGCCGGTCTCCCGGCAGCATGAAGGTGCAGTGCATGGGCGCGTCCTGCTGGTCGAAGAGGAAGAAGCGATACTTGAATTCGAGCGCGATGTGCTGATGGGCGCCGGAGCCACTGTTGTAACCGCAAGAAACAGCCAGGATGTGAAGACGCGGCTGCTCTCCGAGGCTTTCGATGCCGTGATCATGAATGGCAAAATGCCGGGCCAATGGGGCGCGAAAGAGTCCTATCCATGGCTGAAGGAAAACTGCTCCGGCATGGAAAGCCACGTTCTCTACACCTTCTCGAACGGAATGGATCCGGCCGATGGACGAGCCTATCTGCAGGAACAGAACGTTCCTTATCTCGTAAAGCCTTTTGAAGTCGCCGAACTGATATCCCAGGCACGCAAGCTGCTGCAGAAAGCTCAGGCAGCGGGAGCCGGCGCCGACTGAGCTCGTTTTTATTCAGCTAATTCCGACCCCGAAACGCACAGCCCTCCACACCTTCCTCCTTTTTCCTGCGATAAACTAGTAACGACTCATGTCCCAATTCGTCCACCTGCATCTGCACACCGACTATTCCCTGCTGGACGGCGCCTGTGACGTCGAAAAACTTTGCGAGCACGTGCAAGAACTAGGCATGCCCGCCGTCGCGATGACCGATCACGGCAATATTTTTGGTGCCGTGCATTTTGTCAATGCGGCCCATAAACATGGGGTGAAGCCGATTGTCGGCTGCGAACTTTACGTCTGCAAAAAAGACGACCACCGTGCGGCCCCAGAAGGCGATACTTATAACCACCTGCTGGTCTTGGCCGAAAACGAAGAGGGATATCGCAATCTCGTAAAGATCACTTCGGAAGCCTCGCTCCACGGCTTTTACTACAAGCCACGTGTCAGCAAGAAATTCCTCGCGGAGCATTCCCGCGGCCTGATCGGTCTCTCCGGATGCCTTAAGGGTGAAGTTGCCGAACGCCTGATGGAGAATAACTACGAGGCGGCGCGAACCGCGGCCGGGACATTTACCGATATTTTTGGGAAGAACAATTTCTTTCTTGAAATCCAGGACCAGGGCCTGGAGATGGAGCACCGTATCCATCCTGGGCTTTTCAAGCTGGAAAAAGATCTTAGGACTGCAGCTCGTCGCCACCAACGACAGTCACTACCTATGCGAAGATGACGCCCACGCGCAAGATGTCATGGTCTGCATCCAGACCGGCAAGTCGATTCATGACACGGCGCGGATGAAGTTTGAAGGAACCCAATTCTTCGTCAAGAATCACGACGAGATGTACCGGGTCTTCAAGGACTCACCCGAGGTTCTGACCCGAACCCTCGATATCGCGGAACGCTGTAGTGTCCGCTTGGAGAAGGTCGCTAACCCTTTTCCGGAGTTCGTCGTTCCCTCGGGCTATACGATTGATAGCTACTTCGTCCATGTTTCCCGCGAAGGATTCGCGCGGCGTCTCGAGACCTTGCGCCCTATGCACGAACAGGGACGGCTGAAGCACTCGCTTACGGACTACGAGCAGCGCCTGGAGCGGGAACTTGGCATCATCCAGCAGATGAAGTTTCCGGGCTATTTTCTTATTGTCTGGGACTTTATCCGTTACGCCAAAGGAGCATGGCATACCAGTGGGCCCGGGCCGAGGATCGGCCGCTGGGATCGCTCGTCTCCTACGCATTGGGAATCACCGATATCGATCCGTCTGCAACACGAACTGCTCTTCGAGCGCTTCCTGAATCCGGAACGCGTTTCGATGCCTGATATCGATATCGATTTCTGCATGAATCGGCGTGGAGAGGTCATCGATTACGTCACCCGCAAATACGGTCGGGACAACGTGGCACAGATCATCACCTTCGGCACCATGGCGGCCAAAGCAGCGATCAAAGACGTTGGGCGCGCGATGGATATTCCGTACGCCGACGTCGATCGTATCGCCAAGATGGTGCCTACCCAGCTCAACATCACGTTGGACCAGGCGATCGCCGATTCTCCGCAGTTGCACGAGGCCTACGAGAAAGACGCGCAGATCCGCGAACTGCTGAACACGGCCCTGAAGCTGGAAGGGCTCGTAAGAAATTCCGGCGTTCACGCCGCCGGTGTGGTCATTTCGCCACGCCCACTGACCGACCTCGTCCCATTGCATCGCACGAAGAACGAGGAAATCGTTACCGCCTTTGACATGGTCGCCATCGAAAAAATGGGCCTGTTGAAGATGGACTTTCTGGGTCTGACCACCCTGACGATCCTGACTGACGCTCTCAAACTGATCATTGAAAAGAGAGGAACTCCGCTGACGCTCGAGGAGATCCCTCTTCAGGATGAGGAAACCTATCGAGAGGTCTTTCACAAGGGACTGACCTCGGGCGTTTTCCAGTTTGAATCGCACGGGATGCGCGATGTGCTGCGTAAGTACCAGCCCAACTCAATTGAAGACCTCACGGCTTTGAACGCGCTTTACAGGCCTGGGCCGATTCAAGGAGGTATGATTGACGATTTCGTCGATCGTAAGCATGGACGGAAGAAAGTCGAATACGAACTCCCTGAACTGAAAGAGATTCTGGAAGAAACGTTGGGCGTGATCGTGTATCAGGAACAGGTGATGCAGATTGCGAACCGGCTTGCCGGATATTCACTCGGTGAAGCTGATCTGCTCCGCCGCGCCATGGGCAAAAAGAAGGCCGAGGAAATGGCGCAGCAGCGCGAGCGCTTTGTCGATGGCGCCGCCAAACGAAAGTTTCCTCCGAAAAAGATCGAGAAGATATTCGACCTGATGGCCCAGTTTGCAGGATATGGCTTCAACAAGTCTCACTCTGCAGCGTACGCCCTTCTCGCTTACCACACGGCTTATCTGAAGACGCACTATCCGGTCGAGTTCATGGCGGCGTTGTTGACTTCTGTCACGGGCTCAACCGATGACGTCGTCAAGTACATCAACGAATGTCGCGAGATGGGGATCTCGGTCGAAGCTCCGGACATCAACATCTCGGACGCAAACTTCACTCCTCAGGGAGAATCGATCCGTTTTGGCCTGGCCGCAGTGAAAAATGTCGGTGGGAACGCGATCGAATCCGTTGCCACAGCCCGTAAGAAAATCGGACGATTCAAATCAATCTTTGAGTTCTGCGAAAACGTCGACCTTCGACTGCTCAACAAGCGCGTCGTAGAATCACTGATCAAGAGCGGTGCCATGGATTCGTTGGGTCGCCGCGCCCAGCTCATGGCAGTTCTCGATAAGGCCATGGAACAGGCGGCGAAGGCCCAGCGTGACGTGGAATCAGGCCAGCACGGGCTATTCGGAGTCTTCCAGCAAGACGAGGAAGAAGTTCACAACGACAAGTTGCCGAATATCCCTGACTGGGATGAGCATGTCCGCCTCGCGGCAGAGAAGGAAATTGTTGGATTTTTCATAACCGGCCATCCCCTCGAAAAATACAAGGACAAGTTGCAGGATCTTCAGGCACTCTCGATCGAACAGATCTCCGCGATGACCAGGTCGACCGGGAAAGACGAAACCATCGCCACGGCAGGCATCATCTGCAATGTGCGTGTCCTGAAGTCAAAGCGCGGTGACTTTTACGCGCAGGCGACGCTCGAAGATATGTCCGGATCGATCGACATGATCGTCTTCCCCGAGGCTTACAAGCGCCTTGGTGAAAAGGTGAAGCTTGAAGTTCCTGTTCTTGTGAAGGCAGGCGTCCGAATCGAGGAAGGCACGAATCCAAAGATCACTACAGCCGAGATATTTTCGCTCGAGGACGCAAAAGTTCCCTTCCCACGCGCCATCCGTGTGCGCATTCCGCTGGAATCGTCTGCCGAGTCGACGATCGACAACCTGCACAGTCTTTTTGTGGAGCGCAAGGGGGAGGCGCGTGTTTTGTTTGATGTTGAGCGCCAGGGCGATTTCATGGTCGTAATGGAAGCTCAAGGTTATAATGTGGTTCCAGACCGTAACTTCATCGCGCGCGTCGAGCAATTGTGCGGGCGCGGCAGCGTTCGCATCATCAGCTGATGGAGAGCATGGCAGCCACCGAAAAAGTTCAACAAGAGCTTGAACAAGTCGAGCGTCAGGTCGCAGAGCTCGAATCTGCAGGCCCAGACGATGCCATGCGACACCAGATTGCCGTGCTACAGGAACGCATCGAAACCTTACGTCAAGAAGTGAATGCGCCCCCCACAGCATGGCAGAAGACTGAACTGGCGCGGCATCCGCAACGTCCTCAGTCGCTGGACTACATTGATCGGGTCTTCACGGATTTCAGCGAGATTCACGGCGATCGAAGCTTCGGGGATGATGCTGCCATAGTCGCCGGCATGGCGCGCTTCCACGGCGATCAGGTGATGATCATCGCGACCCAAAAGGGCCGCGACATGAAGCAGCGTGTCTACCGCAATTTCGGCACTCCTCATCCTGAAGGCTATCGCAAGGCGATACGCGTTATGCAGATTGCCGAGAAGTTTCGTCGGCCCATTTTTACCTTGGTCGATACGGACGGCGCTTACCCCGGGATTCATGCAGAAGAGCGTGGTCAGGCAGAAGCGATCGCTTACAACCTCAGGGAGATGGCGAGACTCGAAGTTCCAATCATCGCGACTGTGATCGGCGTTGGCGGAAGCGGAGGCGCGCTGGCCATTGCTGTTGCAGATCGCGTGCTGATGATGGAAAATTCGATTTATTCGGTTATTTCGCCCGAAGGTTGTGCGGCGATTATGTGGCGCGACGCTTCCAAGAAAGAGCTTGCTGCGGAGGCCATGCGCATTACTGCCGCCGATCTCAACGAACTTGGGTGCATCGACGACATCGTCCCTGAGCCGGAAGGCGGAGCGCATCGCGATCACGAAGCGGCGGCCAATCTTCTGGATGCAACACTACAGAAGCATTATGCGGAATTAAGGCAAAAGTCACCCTCTGACTTGGCCTCAGAACGTTACAAGAAATTCCGAACGATAGCCCAGTTCTACAAAACAGAAGCTTGAATCTTGCTTTCCCTCGTTTCTCAAGCAGGTTCCTTCCGGCGACTGGCGGGCGATTAGCCCCGACTTGATGTGAAAAGTCGCCGTATAATTGACTGTTCTTCCCAGATGGACAAACAACGCGAGCGTATTCTGCCCGCTTATTGAAGGAAGGTGTTGGGATGGCCACAACGGATGTCGTGCCCCGCGAAAATGCCGGGGGCATGGGCAAAGAGCGAGTCGTCAATGATATGAGCATTCAGGTTGCGACCGTGAATGGCTCCGGCTCACAGAGTTCAAATACGGTCTTGCTGCGAAGTATTTTCCAGATGGGTGTTCCCGTCTCCGGCAAGAACATGTTTCCCTCCAATATTGCCGGTCTTCCAACCTGGTACACGATCCGGGCCAACAAGAATGGCTATATCGGACGAAAAAAAGAGATCGATTTCCTGGTTGCGATGAATCCGGAGACCGCGCAGGAGGACACACTGTCCCTCGCGCCGGGTGCTTCAGTGCTGTACGACGAGCCTCTCGCGCTTCATAAGCTTCGCAATGATTTGATTTTTTATTCGGTGCCCTACGACAAGATCGTGGCTCAAGTGTGTTCCGAAGCCAAGCTCCGCAAACTCGTAAAGAACATGGTTTATGTCGGCGTTGTCGCAAGCCTTTTGACGATCGACATGGGAGAAGTGGAGAAGGCAATTCGAAAGCAGTTCGCCAAAAAGGCGAAAGCTGCGAATCTGAACTTGGCGGCTGCGCAGGCCGGATTTGACTACGCAAAAGCCAATCTGCAAAAGCGCGGAACGTTCTACATCGAGCGCATGGATAAGACTGTCGGCAAAATCATCATTGACGGCAACTCCGCAGCCGCTCTTGGTTGTATGTTTGCCGGCTGTACGGTCGTGACCTGGTATCCGATCACTCCGTCTTCATCGTTAGTGGAGACAATGATCGAGTACATGAAGGAATATCGCATCGGTCCTGACGGCAAAGCCACTTTTGCGATCGTCCAGGCAGAGGACGAATTGGCAGCCATCGGCATGGTGATTGGCGCTGGTTGGGCCGGAGCACGCAGTATGACGGCTACAGCTGGGCCCGGGATATCGCTGATGGCAGAGTTTGCTGGCCTTGCCTATTACGTTGAGGTTCCCGGTGTTATATGGGATATTCAACGCGTAGGCCCTTCCACAGGATTGCCGACACGTACTTCGCAAGGTGACATTCTTTCTACAGCCGTGCTCTCGCATGGTGACACCAAGCACATCATGCTGATTCCCTGCTCTGTCGAAGAATGCTTCACCATGGCTACAGACGCCTTCAATCTTGCGGAACAATTTCAGACTCTCGTATTCGTGATGTCTGACCTTGATCTCGGCATGAATAACTGGATGTCCGATCCCTTTCCGTATCCGACATCGCCGATCAAGCGCGGAAAGGTTCTTGGCAAAGAAGATTTGGATCGCCTGGGTGGATTTGCTCGGTACAAAGATGTCGATGGCGATGGCATCGGCTATCGCACGCTTCCGGGCACGTCACATCCCTCAGCGGCATACTTCGCTCGGGGCAGCGGTCACAATGAAAAGGCGCAGTATAGCGAGCGAGCGGATGACTTCGAAAACAACATGGAGCGGCTGAACCGCAAATTCGAAACTGCGAGATCATTCGTTCCCCGGCCTGAAATCACCAAGGGAAATAACGCCAAGATCGGAATAATCGGTTATGGCACGTCACACTGGGGCATCTCCGAAAGCCGCGATCAGATGCGAGAGGAATACAGCCTTGAAACCGACTACTTGCGATTGAGGGCATACCCCTTCACTCGCGAGGTGCACGAGTTTATCGAGCAGCATGAGCACATTTACGTGGTTGAGCAGAATCGTGACGCCCAAATGCTCAGCCTGCTAAAGCTGGATCTGAAACCTGAATTGATCGGTCGCCTGCGAAGCATCGCTCATATCACTGGACTGCCGCTAGACGCGCGGTCTATTACCGATGAATTGACGAGCATGGAGGGCAAATAAATGTCATCGACCACCGTAGAGCCCGGAGCGGCCGGGCCAAAGACAAACCGGATCGGACTGACCGTAATCGAATACAAGGGTGGCAAAACAACGCTCTGCGCGGGCTGTGGCCACAATGCGATCTCTGAGCGCATCATCGAAGCGATGTATGAAATGGGCGTTGAGCCTGAATTCGTCATCAAGCCTAGCGGGATCGGTTGCTCGTCGAAGACACCCGCGTATTTTTTGAGCCGCTCGCATAGTTTCAATGCGGTGCACGGGCGTATGCCGTCGGTCGCCACAGGCGCCCTGCTGGCAAATCGCAAGCTAGTATGCATCGGTGTCAGCGGCGACGGTGACACCGCCTCCATCGGTGTCGGACAATTCGTCCATTTGATGCGCCGTAATCTACCCATCATTTACATCATCGAGGATAACGGGGTTTACGGCCTCACGAAGGGGCAATTTTCGGCCACAGCCGATCTCGGATCCAAGCTGAAAAGCGGAGTGCTGAATGATCTCCCGCCGATCGACACCTGTGCGCTCGCAATTCAACTCGGTGCCACACTTGTTGGACGCTCATTCTCGGGTGACAAGCGCCAGCTCAGCGCGATGCTGAAGGCTGCGATCGCGCACAAAGGGACCGTGATGCTTGACGTGGTCTCGCCATGCGTGACGTTCAACGACCACGAGGGTTCCACGAAGTCCTACAAATATGTGAAGGATCACGAAGAAATTCTGCAGGATGTGAGCTTCGTTCCGCACTTTGAGGACATCAATGTGGAGTACGATCCAGGATCTACCGTTGCGGTCACTATGCACGACGGCTCTCGGCTGCATCTTCGAAAGCTTGAAGAAGACTACAATCCAACCGACAAGATTGCTGCGATCACGCGCCTGGGAGAAGCACATGCCAAGGGAGAGGTCCTAACCGGCGTCTTCTACGTTAATCCTTCCGCACCGAACTTCATCGATATGCTCAACGTAGTGGATCAACCGCTGGCGACCTTGCCTGATTCGGTCACCCGTCCAGGTAAAGAAGTGTTGGACGCGGTGATGGAAGAGCTGCGCTGACACTAGTACTGAGGGTTGAAAGTCAAAGGGCCTCGCGAGAGACCCTTTTTAATTGCAGGTTGTTAAGCTGACTTACGTGTCGGCTCCCCCGTATGCTCGGGACTCTGTCCCGGCTCGGGGTAATCGGTGTCAGAGTCTTTGATGAGAGGATTTTGGTCACGATGGCCCTGCTGTTGTTGCAGGCCCACATTGCCCGAAGTCTTGTGGTCCTCGGTCTCTGTCGCACCCTTGGCAGCATCTTGATCAGGTCTCGATTGCATCGCTGTACCTCGAAAATGAAGTTAGAATCCGTGTGACCTTACTGACGGTAGACGTTACGACATTCGTAAGTCTATGCTTGCCGGATCGAGGATAGAATAGGTTTTCACTGCAGAACTTACGGGAAAGAGGGGTATATGCGTCGAATTATTTGTGTCGCATTAGCTGGCCTAGTTCTGAGTGTAATCAGTCTGGCAAAAGTTTCGAAGCCAGTCGGCACCCCTAACGCCCACCCGCACCGAGCACAACGTCACCGCCCACACCGGACGGGCAAACATCACGTCCCAAAGCGCCATCATCGCTCGATCTAGGTTTGAAGCGAAAAAGGCAGCACTGTACCTACCTTGTGCTACTCGCGACCCCCAGTTTTCTTAAGCGGTCCCTTGCCTGGATTGCTTCGGGCGAATGAGGATAACGCTGGATTAAATGCTTTAGCTCGTTTGCCCCGTCATCCTGTTTACCAAGTTCGATTAGCGAAATTCCCTTCTTCAACTGAGCTGAGGCTGCCTTGTTTCCGCTCGGGAAATTCTGCATCACCTGATCGTAACTTTGCGCCGCCTGCTGGTAGTTTCCCTGGCGGAATTGGATCTCCCCGAGATAAAAATAGGAGTTTCCTGCGAGGTCCGTATTCGGATAGAACTTCACATAATCTGCAAATTCCTGTATCGCCAAGTCATTCTTGCCGCCGTTGTAATCACGAAGAGCGTTGTTGTAGAGCACGTCGGGCGGAGGAGCCTGCGCCTGAGCTTGCTGCGCGGCTTTGTCGGTTGCCTGCTGAGCAGCCAGGCTCTGTTGTGCGGCTTGCATATCTTCCAACTGCTTCGTGACCTTTGACAGGCGCACTTTGATCTCATCCATCGTGTCGTTTAGCGCCTGGATCTGCCCGGAAAGCTGCTCGCCCTTCGATCCGCCCTCTGCTTGCTGTCTTTGCAGTGTCGTTTGCAAAGAATTAAGAGCATTGGCGACTTTATTGACCGCATCGGTGTCCTGCTCTACCAGGTTTTTCATCACACCCATGCGCTCGTCGAAGCTGCGCTGCATGCCGGTCATCTGCTCCTGGAGTTGCTGAACCTGCGTCTGCAACTGCACCATCTCTTTATTAGCACCGGATAGTGGGAAGACACCGAGCCAAAGGATCGCGGCCACTACAACGGAAACAAACACACGAGTTGATTTCATAGGGATTTCCTGAACTTGTGAAATTAGATGCTTCGATTCTCCCATACGCCAGGAAGATTGCGAACACAAAGGGGCGAGTGGGAACCGTAAGATTCAATGGAAAAATCGGTCTGCTCGGATGGAACAGGCGGTCCACCAGAGAGAAATCAACGAGGGACGCTGCAGGAGCGTCCCCCGAACCATTCACTTTTGATAAACGAGGTGACCACGGCGATTCTGCTGCCAGCAAGCTTCGTTGCTTTCTGTGCAGAAAGGCTTTTCTTTGCCGTAGCTGATGGTTTTGATCCGGCTCGCACTGACTCCGGCAGCCGTCAATGCGCTCTTCACTGCACTTGCGCGCTGGTCTCCGAGTGCAAGGTTGTACTCGGTAGATCCGCGCTCGTCGCAGTGTCCTTCAACCGTGAAGCTCATGTTCTGGTGCTGGCTGAAGAACTGCGCATCTGCCTGGATGGAGGTCTGCTGATCGCCACGAAGGTCCGCCTTATCGTAGTCAAAGTAGACATCCTTCACATTCTGGCTAAACAGATCTTCGTCCGTAACGTTCGCAGTGGGCTGTGGCGGAGGAGGAGCTGGCGTCACCGTAAGTCTTGCAGTTGCCTCCTGGGTGCCACCTGCGCCTTTCGCGACCAGGTGATACGTCATCGAGTCAGTCGGTGAGACGCTTTGCGATCCATTCGGTTGCACTGCGCCAATACCGTCGATAGAAACGTCGGTTGCGTTCGTGGTTTGCCACGTCAACGACGCGGACTGGCCTCCCTGAATCGTATTAGGATTCACGCCGATCGAAGCAGTGGGTGCAGGTGCCGGGGGTGGGGGCGGAGGAGGCGGCGGCGTTGCTTTTTTTTTGCCGCACGCACCAAGCGTTACCAGAGCGCCCAGAGCGAGGATCAATAAGAACCACTTTATATTCAGTTGCTTCACTTTTTATTCCTCCCTACGACCCCAAGGCTCGCCCAGGGGCCCAACGAAGTGTATTTACTATTTCCAACTCCAATTCGGTTGCGAGTTACGACCAGTAAACGTCAACTGCTGAACTTTTGTGCCGTCGGCCAGCATGGTCCAAATCTGCAAGCTACCAGAGCGGTTCGACTGAAATACGATGTGGCGATTATCCGGAGACCATGATGGAAAGTCATTGCGGCCGCCGTCGTGAGTCAGCTGGACCCATTGCTTGCTCGCAATATCCATGAGATAGATATCGGAAGAGCCGGGCTCTCCGGGTCCGTATTTCCTGACCCACGCGAACGACAGGAACTGGCCGTTGGGCGCCCAGTTTGGCGAGACGGCATATCCTTGATCGGTCATGCGCTGTTGGTTGGTGCCGTCTGCCTCCATTGTGTAAATCTGCGGCAAACCTGTGCGTCCGCTGACGAAAGCAATCTGCGCGTTTGTCTTTCGATTCCAGACCGGCGAGACATCCGGCCCTTTGCTCGTTGTCATTCTCTGAGGGCTTGCTCCGGCCGCGTCTGATACAAAAATCTCAGGAGCTCCGCTTCGCGAAGACGAAAAGGCGAGCTTCGATCCATCACCTGACCATGCCGGGGACAAATTTGTTCCGCCAAAATGTGGGAAATTCAGAGGTCGGCTGAGTTCCACGGAGTACATCATGATCTCCCAGCCGTTCTTGGTCAGAGCGCTAAACGCAAGGCGCGTTCCGTCTGGAGATATTCGCGGCGACAGAGCGATAGAACCAAGATGCGTAATCTGATGCTGGTTCGAACCGTCGTAATCCATGGCCCAAATCTCTTTGTGACCGGTGCGGTCGCTGACAAAATAAATCTGGGTCTGGGAGATGCCCTGCACACCTCCACCAAGCCGCACGATGATTTCGTCGGCAAACTTGTGCGCCATGACGCGCGCCGCAATATCGGTCGCATTATCGGAATATTGCTTCCCGAGAATTTGCGCCGACTGCGTATTCTTGACGTCGTACAACCAGCCTTGCACCGTCATTCGCCCGCTCGCGACGGCGAGGTTGCCGAATGCGATCATCGCTGCGTTCGGAGGCGGCGAATTCCACGCCAGATAGTTGATCTCCGGAGGCTGCCCGGGAACCTGTAGTGGATAGAAGCTTTTTGAAACGAGCTCGACGACCCCAGAGACATCGAGATCATTCCAGAGCGTGCTATTGAATGTTTTGAGAAGGGCGGCGTTCTGGGGGTCAGTATTTGCCTCTTTGAAATCAGGGACTGCGAGGCGAACTTTCTCGACTCCCAGACTAGTCCCGGTCTTAACCCAGTCTTGCGCAACCACCAGGGATGGCAGCAGGCAGGAGCAGACGAAAAGAATCAGCAGCCGAGGTGTAATAAGGACCTTAAGCAGTTTTCTTGGAAAAGCTATCGCAGACTCATCCATCGTGTTGACAGCATGAAATTTGTTGTTCACGAATATCGTATTCCGACAGGAATCTCTCGACAAGGTTTTATCGCCACTCCATGTACTATTTATTTGTTTGAAGTTCCTATTTTGCACTTCTTTCGCATCTTCGCATCACTCGTGTACCCAGTTGATAACACGCTGGAGTACATGGCCGCTCATCTTTTGTAGTCGAACCAAAACTCGACAGAGATCTTGTTTCCCGAATATTCCGTCGGCAGCGGCCCGAAAGTCTCGATTCGTTGCAGCGCGCGCACTGCTGACACGTCAAGTGAAGGAACTCCGCTGGACTGTTCCACCCGGACATTTGTAGGATGGCCGTCTTTCGCTACATCGAACGTGACGTACACGCGTTGCGCGCTCGTGATTCGCGGATCGACTTCGTACTTGAGCCAGTTCTCCGTCACCTTTTGCTGGATGAGGTGGACGTAGTACGCGTACTTCGTTCCGAAGTCGCCACCACCCCCTGTAACTCCAAATCCGCCCTTCGCCCCGGCGGCGCTGAAGCTGCCATAGGGACCGCTGACGGGTCCACCTTCGCCGAACGCAACCTGATTCGTCTCCGGCTCAGGAACAGGCTGGGATTTTTCTTTTGTAACCGTTTCTTGTTTGGGCTTAGGTTTGATCTTGGTGTTCTTGCCCTGGATTTCGATCGCGTCCGGTTCTTTTTCCTCGATCTTCGGCTGAGACTGGGTGACTCCCTTGGATTCGTTCGCCAGAACGTTTTGCGTCTGCGTTGGATTCGCCGGAAGCGGCACGGTGCTGACTAGCGTCGCACCGATGGCTTCTCCGCCACCGCCAGTTCCCCAAGCGTCTCCGCTCGGATGCCCGAACACAGCAGCGTAACCGATTAACGATGCAGTAATTCCCACGTGCAGAACAAGCGACCACGTCAGTGCGCGTCCCCAACTGTCGTGTTCGAAATAAATCTCAGCGTTTGCTGCCATTTTGCTCGAGCGGTTGAGTCACGATGCTTACATTCGTGAACCCTGCCTGCTTCACAGAATCCATCACCGTCGCGAAGGCCCCGAAGGGAACATTTTCGTCGGCTCTTACAAAGATGAACTGGCTTCGCGGATCGCGGACCTTCTGTTTTAACTTGCTGCCGATTTCATTGATATTGATCGCGTCATTGCCAAGAAAAACTCGCTGATCTTTGTTAATAGTGATCACCATGCGCTCTTCCGTGATTTGCTTCACGGTCCGAGTCTTGGGCACGCTCACGTCTATGCCAGACTGCAGAACGGGCGCCGTCACCATGAAAATAATGAGCAGGACGAGAACAACGTCTACGAGCGGCGTAATGTTGATATCAGCAAGGGCTGTCTGCGTTCGGCCACTGGAAGTCGTGAATGCCATCAACGCCTCGAGTCAACCGGAATTTGGGCTGGAACCTGCGTCTGGCTGTGTTCGACCGCGTTCAGGATCTCGAGAGCAAAATCATCACATCGCGAGGCGAATTCCCGAATCGAAGCGCCAATCAGGTTGTAGGCAATGACTGCGGGAATCGCGGCTGCCAAGCCGGCTGCCGTCGTGATCAAAGCTTCCGATATACCGGGAGCAACAGCGCGAAGAGTTGCCGCGCCTGCTGTACCCAATCCATGAAACGCATCGATGATGCCCCACACTGTGCCGAATAGACCCACGAATGGCGTGACGGCAGCGGTGATTGCCAGCCACGGGAGATTTCGTTCTAGGCGAGTGACTTCTTCGGAAGCTCCGATTTGCATGCCTCGCTGAATAGATACCAGATTTCTTCAGCGTGCCGGAGGTCGATGCCTGCCTCCTGTACTCTTCGTAGCCGCCTTCGAACACGCCTACCAAAGGGCTGGGCTTAAATTGATCTGCGACTGCGGCGATATCCTGAAGGCGCTGCGCTTTGCGAAACGCGCGCACAAAACGCCCGCTCTGCGCGCGAGCACGCCGAAGCAAACTCCATTTGGTCAGGATAATGGCCCAGGAGATCAAGCTGAACACCAGCAGCGCAAGCAAAATCAGCTTGGCCACCGCGCCAGTGTTGGAAATCATGTCGGCGATTTCACCGCCGACGAACAGTGCCAGCAAGGGAAAAAATTGCATCGGTTTTTTGGAGAATGCCTGATTGAATTATAGATGAATCAGGCATCGCAATCTCCGATATGTACCCGATGTGCCAATGAAAAGTTGCGCATGGAAGAGCAGTCGTTAGCTTTCGCGCCGCGCGGAACGCGCGATCGGCTGCGACTAATCGCTGACGTCACGCAACGCCGCGCACAAGACTCTAGAAGCTTTGCTGCTATTGCGTGCCAGCCTGAAAATCTGCGGCCATATCCAAGGACGAATAGCCGCAAAAAGACCAAAACGGCCTTGTGAGAACTTCCCCTCTGCATTCACGAAACGATCAAGCGCAGGCAGTTCAAAATGACTTTCATCGGAAATTACTTTCAGAACCGCGAATCCTATCCCCCGCTGTTCGGCGGCGCGAGCTACTGCAGCGGCCTCCATGTCGACGGCTAGAGCGCCAAAGGATTCTCGAAGCTTGGATTTCTGCCCTGGGCTTGCAATCGACTGGAAAGTTACAAGTGCGCCGGCGCCAGTGGACAACAAAGCGCTGCTACCGTCACCTGCGTCGATCACTTTTATCGGACGGACGATATCGCCGACCTTCAAAGAAGAATCGAGGGCCCCTGCGAAACCCACAGAATAGATGATGGAAGGCCTGAAGAGAGTGAGAACGGCTTCAGCAGCGCGGCGCGCTGCACCCGCGCCGATACCGCCACAGATCAACACACAGCGGTCACTTTCGAAAAACCGGAATAGTCGCCCGTTATGGGGCTTAAGGCTAGAGCGCCACTCTTTTACCAACGGACGCACTTCTCTTTCAAGCGCGGCCACGACCGCGATTTTAGGCATATCCATTCGCCAGAAACCAGTCGACTGCCTGCCGCAAAGCGTTGTCGACAGGAACAACTTTCCATTCGAGCTCGCGCGCGGCCTTCGCGGAACTGGCAAACATTTTCTTCTTGCCCATGCGCACGGTGTCAATAGTCGCGCGAGGTTCCCGCCGCATTAGACGTCCTGTTATGGCTTCGTCGATCACTCCAGTTGCGAATGCAAAGATGTACGGCAACTTCACTCTGGGAGAAGGCAAGCCGGTAATTGCCGCCAATTTGTCGAGGATCTGCTTCAACGTTAGGTTCTCTCCACCCAGAATGTAGCGCTCGCCCGAACTGCCTCTTTGCAGCGCCATCAAGTGTCCCCGAGCACACTCCCTGACATCCACCAGATTGAGGCCGGTCTCGACATAAGCAGGAAATTTTCGTTTAAGAAAATCGACAACGATCCTTCCGGTTGGAGTCGGTTTCACATCTTGCGGACCAATCGGAGTTGTTGGATTCACCGTCACTACGTGAAGCCCCTTGCGTCCTGCCTCCATCGCGATCTGCTCAGCTATAAACTTCGACCTTTTGTAGTGTCCGATCATATCGCCCAGCGACACCGGAGAATCCTCGTCTGCAGGCTCTCCGTTGCTGCTGAAGCCCATGGTAGCTACGCTGGAGGTGTAGACCATGCGGCGAACTCCAGTCTTACGAACTGCGTCGAGAATGGCTTGCGTGCCCTCTACATTGGACCGGTACATTTCGTTCGGATCGCGAACCCATAGCCTGTAGTCGGCGGCAACATGAAATACGGTATCGCAGCCGCACATCGCGGTTTCAAGTGATCTCCCATCGCGTAAATCCCCAGTTGCTGTTTCGGCCGACAATCCTTCAATATTTTTGAGATTGCTTGTAGGACGGACCAACAGTCTCAGCGCTGCCCCCTGGTCTGCGAGCATTCGGGCCACATGGGAGCCTAAGAATCCGGTAGCGCCTGTAACGAAAGCTTTCAAAAGTTCTCGATTAGCCCGATCGATGTGAGTTCGGAGATTCGACCGCGCCGAGTGTACCGCTGCCGACGTGCGGTTTCGCCCCGGCGGTCTGAAGGCGTGGTTTAGTTTTCTGCCTTTTCCATCACCTTCGCGTAAGTGGTAAGCGCGAGCAATGGAAAATACTGCCGGTACAAGTGATACATCAGATAGAACACTCGCGGAAATCCTGTGCCGGTATATAGCGTCTCATTCCAAGATCCATCTCTATTCTGCGTCTTCATCAGATAGGCAACGCCGCGCGCAACTGACTCGCTGCGCGTGTCGCCAACCGCGAGAAGTCCGAGGATCGCCCACGCAGTTTGCGACGGAGTACTGTCTCCTTGCCCGCGAAGGCTGGGATCGTCATAGGAACCGACCGTCTCGCCCCACCCGCCATCGGCATTCTGCATCATGCGCAGCCATTCTGCGCCCTGTTGAACGTAAGGCTCGTGCAGGTCGACTCCAATCGAATCCAAGCCTCTCAATACCAGCGCCGTACCATAGATATAGTTCACGCCCCAGCGTCCAAACCAGCTTCCGTCCGGCTCCTGCTCGTCGCGGATGAACCGGATTGCCCGCTTCACTGCCGGATGTTCCTTGTTGTAGCCGTACGTGGCCAGCATCTCCAGAATGCGTCCCGTGATGTCGACAGTTGCTGGATCCAGCATGGCGTTGTGGTCGGCGAACGGTATGTGCTCGAAGACCATCTTGTCGTTATCTTTATCGAACGATGCCCATCCGCCGTTTTTGCATTGCATGGACAAGATCCAGTCGATTGCCCGTTGGACAGACTCTCGCTGGTAGCGGCCATTCGGATGTTCTACTCGGCTCAGGCCCAAGCAAACCATCGCACTGTCATCGACATCGGGATAAAACTCATTGTTGAACTCGAAATACCAGCCTCCCGGCTGACCCTTCTTGTTCTTAATCTTCCAATCCCCAACCGTGCGCACTTGCTTCTGAAGGATCCAGTCTGCGCATTTCACCATCCGGGGATCGTCTGCAGGAACACCGGCCTCGCCTAACGCGAACAAGGCATAGGCAGTATCCCAAACCGGGGACATGCAAGGCTGCATGCGGAAAGTGTCTTGCTCTTCAATGCCCAGCTTCTCGAACTCATCCGTGGCACGGATGACCTGCGGATCGTCTAGGGAATATCCCAAGCAGCGAAGAGCGATGATCGCGTTCATCATCGACGGATAAATCGCTCCTAGACCGTCGCTCATCTCGAAGCGCTCGAGCATCCACTTCTCGGCCTGCTTGAGTGCAATGGATCTCAGCGGACGTACGTGCACACGCTCTAGCCAGTGCGTCATCCGATCAAGCACCAAGAAGAAATTGCGCCATGAAACCAGTTTTTTCGACCAATGCAGATGCATACGGGATTTCTGCATCCCACCGACGAAAAGTTCTTCTACACCCATCTCGCGAGGAATCTTTTTAAACGGTTTTTTCGCGTAGCAGATCGAAAGCGGCACCAGAATCGCACGCGACCAAGAGGAAATTTCGTAGATGTTGAACCAAAACCAGTTCGGAAAAAGCACGATTTCGGGAGGAATCGCGGGAACGGCATCGTAGTCGTACTGACCGAAAAAGCATAGGTAGATCTTGGTAAAGGTGTTCACTTCCGTGACGCCGCCCATCTCCAGGATCTTTTTTCGGGCGCTTGCCATCGCAGGATGTTCCGCGGAGTACCCCGCAAGTTTCAATCCGAAGTAGGCCTTCACCGACGCGCTGATATTAGAGGGACCTGCCGCATAGATGCCCCATCCGCCGTCTTCATTCTGATGGCGCAGTATCCAGTTGGCTGCCTTCTGAAATCGCTCCTGATTCCCCGTCCCGAGCAGGGTGTGCAGAAGGATGTAGTCGGACTCTAGCGTAGTATCGGCTTCCAGTTCGCCACACCAGTAGCCTTCTTCGTGCTTCTGCGAGAAGAGATAGTCGCGCGCTGCGGCTATAGCCGCGCTCACGCGGCTGCCAAGTCCCTCAATCTTTCCGAAACGGAATTGTGGATCCGAGCCTGTAATGGCTGGTGCGAAATCAGAATCAGGGGAGTGCTGTTCCATTAATCCATTGCTCCGAGCTTCTTTGACGCCGCTTAAGTTGTTTACAAGCGTTTCGTCGCATCGGCCTACGTTGCGGGCGCCGGGGCAGCTGCGATTGCTTCAACGATCTCCGGAGGAAGCCCGAATCGCACGTTTTCCGGCATGACTTCAAGTTCCTGCACGTTTTGATACCCCTTGCCGCGAAGAAACGTTATCGTCTCCTCAACTAGATGTTCCGGCGCCGAGGCGCCGGCGGTAAGGGCAATCGTCTTCACACCTTGCAGCCATGCTGGTTCGATGTCGTTGCAGCTATCAATCAGGTGGGCGTTCGTACCCAGATTCCGCGCAACTTCCACCAAGCGGTTGGAGTTCGAACTGTTCTCTGAACCCACAACCAGCAGCAGGTCCGATTCTGACGCGACTTGCTTCACGGCAACCTGGCGATTTTCGGTTGCGTAGCAGATGTCCTGCGCCGCAGGTCCTTTGATGTTCGGGAATTTATGCTTGAGTGCTGCAATGATGTCTTTCGTCTCATCCAGGCTAAGCGTGGTTTGCGTCAAATACGCTACCCGGTTCGGATCGGGCACCTCGAGCGATGCCACCTGCTCGGGAGTTCCGACGACCTGCGTCACCATCGGCGCCTCGCCGAGAGTTCCAATGACCTCATCATGATCCTTGTGACCGATCAGGATGAGGGAAAAACCTTCCTTCGCAAACTTTACGGCCTCAACGTGAACCTTCGTCA
The DNA here is from genome assembly GCA_963712365.1 of uncultured Acidobacteriota bacterium. GTDB lineage: Bacteria > Acidobacteriota > Terriglobia > Terriglobales > Acidobacteriaceae > Sulfotelmatobacter. The sequence goes on along the minus strand of CAVQHO010000008.1, from coordinate 229,084 downwards.
CCAGCGGACAAGTTGCGTCAATGACTCTTAGCCCGCGTCGCTCGCTGTGTTCTCGAACTTCTGGCGATACTCCATGGGCGCTATAAATGATGCGCTCGCCATTTGGGACTTCGTCTTCGCTATCGACGAAGATGGCTCCCTTGCCACGGAGTTCCTCCACCACGAAGCTGTTGTGAACGATTTCCTTACGCACGTAAATTGGCGGCCCGAACGCCTCAAGCGCAATACGGACTACGTCAATGGCGCGCACAACGCCGGCGCAAAAGCCTCGAGGCTTGAGCAAAAGCAAGGTTTTTTCGTCAGTTTTGTTTAGAAGGCCTATCACAGTAGGATCTTGTCCCCCGCACTCTCTTAAATCCGTCACTGCCGTACTGGAGAGTGACGCTTTTCGCTTGAATTCGATGCAAAAAGCCCGTTAATACCTGCTTTTAGGGTACACGAAGATCAACGGGCGATACCACTAAACTATCGAAAAAGTACCGGGATGGTCAATGTAAGCCACAGAAATGGCGGGGATTAGCAGCTAACGGCGCACTTTTCGCAGTGAATGGGTCTACTCCTGCCCCAATACCCACATCGCTCGTGCCAGTTCAGCATGTCGAACGGTACCGAGGTTGAGAATGCTCCTTGAGAAGATGTCCTCGGCGGACCCACTCGCATCGACTTGGACAAGCAACTTGAGTTTGTCATAGTAGTCGATCAGAGGCGCGGTGCTCCGCTGGTACGCCTCGATCCGAACTTGAACTGCATCCGGCTGATCATCATCCCTCTGAATTAAGGCCGCTCCGCAGCGATCGCAGCGTCCTTCTATTTTCGGTGGACGGCCTGCCATGTTGTAAACCGCCTTGCAACCCTTACAGGTTCGCCGGCCAGCTAGGCGCGAGACAATTTCAGCAAGGGGTAACTTGTAGTTTAGAACTGCGTGGAGAGGTAGACCTTGATCCTCGGTCAGGCTCTGGAGGGCTATCGCTTGACCCAAGGTTCGCGGGAAGCCGTCGAGGATGAAGCCCCCGGCGCATTTTAAGCACTTACCCCGCTCCGACACGATCGCCCAGACAACGGCATCCGGCACCAATTCACCCCGCCGCATACAGCCTAAGGCTTCGTTCATTGCGGGGCTGGGATGTGGCTGGTTTCCTGCCGCCCGAAACACGTCGCCTGTAGACAAATGACAGGCATGCAGCCGGCGGTTGAGTAAGTCGGCTTGAGTACCCTTGCCTACGCCCGGAGGTCCGAGCAGGACTAAGCGCCACGGCTGGTTTGCCTCGCACGGGACCTGACAAGGCGATGAGGGTCCTTGTAACCACATGCTTCGGGTTTCACTGTTAGAAAGTGCCATGTCTCGAAATCTACGGCATGAAGCGATCTACACGCCGTGATATGAATCACATCCACTGGTGGTTAGAAATGTTGGCATGAGTAGAGGTTCCCTGTTGGATACCCCAAATGGCCCGGTCGTGCCCCTCCCTCCCCACCCCGTGCCATTGTCATTACTTCGGTAACACGGCAAAGTAGGGTGCGTAATCAAGAGACATCCAAATGCTGGAAGCAAATCACAGAACGACGATGAGCGCCTCGCGGATGCGGACCGGCAGACCGAGTCAGCAACCGAGGAGACTCCTCATGGCGCTGGCGATTCTGCTGGTGGCTCTGATTGCTCTTCTGGTGAAAGACCGACAGTTCTGGTTCGGCGCCGAGCAGGCCACGATCGAGTCCGATATCCCTGAGGCCACCGTCACATCGGAAACGACAGGGCGTACCCCGATCCATGCGGCTCAGCGGACTTCAAGCATCTCGACGAAGAAAGCAACCGTATCGAAGATTTCGGCGGACCGTGCAACCACGAATCCGGCGATCGTAACAGGCACTCGGTCGACCCTACGGCCCCTCGGTGTCGAAGTCGTTGCCAATGACATCAATCGCAAGACAAATTCACAGCGATTAGAAAACCAAAACGATACGATCGAGTCGCCAACCAACGCTGCCGAGCGTGAGCAGTTGGCAGCCACCCCTCAACCCCAGGTGAATGCTTCCTATCCGTTGCTTGCCCAGCATATGAACGTGCAAGGGTCGGTGGTCCTGCAGGCAATCATCAGCACAACGGGAATTGTTCAGGAGCTTCGGGTGCTCAGCGGACCTACTATTTTGGCCACCGCGGCGCAGCAAGCAGTTCGTGAGTGGCGCTTCAAGCCGGTCGTTCAGAACGGTCAGGCTGTCGAGACTAAGGCGCGCATCACCGTAAACTTCTCGATCAAAGTTGCCGACAATTCTGCCAGCACCACGATTGCCGAGAGCCGCGCATCAGATGTTTTGACCATCACGCGTTAGTCCGAATCATCTGCTCCGCATGTTTCCTGGAAGTCTCTGTCAGCTTGGATCCGCTTAACATTCGAGCAACTTCTTCAGTACGCTCTTCTCCGGTAACCAGTCGGATGTTGGTGCGAGTTCGACCACCTGCTTCTTTCTTCTCGATCACGTAATGGTGATCCGCAAACGTTGCGATCTGCGGGAGGTGCGTCACGCACAGTACCTGACTCGATCGCGCCAGGGCCTTCAACTTCTTGCCGACCGCCTCCGCGGCCCTGCCGCCAATACCGGTATCGACCTCATCAAAAACCAGAGTCTTCTGCGCCCCGCGCTGCTTGGATCTGCGGGGAGCCGATTGTCGCTCAGCTTGCGCACTTCCCGCCTCAATACTCGACTTCAATGCCAGCATTACCCGAGACAGTTCGCCGCCCGATGCAATGTGCTCCAGCTGGCGCATCGGCTCACCCGGATTCGTCGAGATCATGTAGACAACTTCGTCGATGCCGCTCGCTCTCCAGGATTTCTCGTCCGTGCTTTGAGTCATTTCAATGCGGAACGACGATCTCATAGCCAGATCGTTGATCTCCGCTTCCACCAGCTTCTCGAGTTTTTTCGCAGCATCGCCCCGCCGCTTCGACAAAACCTTGGCAGCTGACAAATATTCTTCCGAGGCTAGTGCAGTCGCCTTCCGCAAACCCTTGAGAATCTCGTCCTTATTCTCGACCTCAGCGAGCTTGCGCGAAACCTCAGCGCCAAACTGAATTACATCATCCAAAGTCGGACCGTATTTTCGTTTGAGTCGATCTAGGGCGGCGAGACGGTCTTCGACTTGTGCCAAGTGCTCCGGCGACGCCTGAATGCCTCCAGCGTAGTCACGCACTGTAGCGCCAACGTCTTCGACGCTAATCCGTGCGGAATGCAGAGCTGTCAATGCCTCCTGGAATTTCGGCTCATACTTGGCGAGTTCTTCGACCTGCTTTTGCGCTGCGCGCAACGTCGACGCAGTCGAACCCGTGCCTTCATAAAGCAGATCAAATGCGTTCATAGCCGCGTTGTAGATTTTTTCGGCATTTGCCAGCACTTTCTTCTGACCTTCCAGTTGATCGTCCTCTCCCGGTTGAATCCTCGCCTCCTCGATCTCTCGCTTCTGGAAGATCCACAGGTCCATCAAACGCAGCCGATCTTGTTCGCCGCGCTCTAGTTCCTCGATACGTATCCGGCATCGATTCCAGGCGTCGAAAGCGACGGATATGCCATCCAGCGGACTGCCAGCGAAAATATCCAGTAATTCCAACCGGGCAACCCCGTCAAAGGACAGAATCGATTCATTTTGGGCGTGGATAATAGCCAGATGAGGGGCTAGCGACCTCAGAACCGCGACTGTGGCTGGCTGATTGTTGACGAAAACCCTCCCCTTGCCTCCGGAAGCGATTTCGCGCCGCAGAATCAGTGACCCATCGTCGGATTCATCTAATCCATTGGCCTCAAGAATCTCGACTATACGTTTCTCAGCGCGTTCGCCACCCTCGAACACAGACGAAACGACTGCACGCGCTGCGCCGCCTCGGATCACGTCAGTCGATGCCTTCTCGCCCAAGAGAAGTGCCAGAGCATCGATTAGAATCGATTTTCCCGCCCCCGTCTCGCCCGTGAGCAAGTTCAGACCGGGGCCGAACTCGACGACCAGGTTGTCGATAACCGCGTAGTTCTCGAGTCGGAGTTCAGTTAACACGGTCCACCTGCGAAGCTGAAGTTTTGCGCAGGATAGCACGAAAAAACCCGTCGTTCCTTTTTCAATAACTCTCGCGTCAGTGTCGTGTTCCGTACACGCAACGGACCGCCGTCCGTCGAGATAGCGCTATCCTAGTTTTGAAGCTATCCTTGTATGGAAATCATCTAAGATCAATTCATGGCGATTGCCGGCCAAACAGTTGTTGAAGACCCTCCGCTTTCCGTCCCCACCACCATGTTGGCCGCTGTATACCGCGGCATCAACGATGTTCGTGTTGAAACCGTGCCCGTTCCTAACCCGGGGCGCGGCGAGATGCTCGTGAGAGTTCACTCTTGCGGAGTTTGCGGAACGGACTTGAAGAAGATTTCCACCGGTTCCCATTCCGCTCCTCGCATCTTCGGACACGAAACCTCCGGTGTGGTTGCGGCCCTTGGGGAGGGCGTCACTGACTACCGTCTTGGCGATCGCGTGATGATTTTTCACCACATTCCCTGCGGAGAGTGTTTCTACTGCAAGAACAAAACCTTCGCTCAGTGTTCCACCTATAAGAAGGTGGGATGTACGGCCGGATTTGAGCCGTCTGGGGGAGGATTCTCCGAATACGTCCGGGTGATGGATTGGATCGTGAAGGGCGGTACCGTGCGCATCCCTCCCGCGGTGCCCTTCGAGCAGGCTTGTTTCGTAGAACCCGTCAACACTTGTATGAAAGGAATCAATGCGCTCCGCCTTAACCAAGGAGAGACCGTGCTTACTATCGGGCAGGGTCCAATCGGCATCATACTGAGCGTACTGGCCCGCCGGGCTGGGGCCACCTTAATTACTTCCGATTTGTACGCGGAGAGGCTTAAAATAGGATCAAGTTTCGGGTTAAACCTAACGATAAACGCTTCACAATCAAACGTAGTTCAGCGCGTTCGAGAATTTACCGACGGACGTGGAGCTGACGCCGTGATTCTTGCTGTCGGCGGGAATTCGTTGATTCGTACCGCAATGGATGCCGCCCGTCCCGGTGGACGGGTCTTACTATTTGCTCAAACGCAACACGGGGAGGCCGTGGTTGACCCCGCCGCGATTTGTGTCGACGAAAAAACTTTGGTGGGATCCTACAGTGCTTCGGTGGATTTGCAGAGCGATTCGGTCAGTTTCGTGATGAACCGCGAGATGGACTTGGGGCGGTTGATCAGTCATCGATTTCCGCTGTCACAGTCAGCCGAGGCATTGGAATTAGCTGCGCATCCGCAGCCATCGTCGATGAAGATCGTGATTCAGCCCGGCAGTGGTTGGGAAGGAAATCTGCAGTGAATGGAAAAATGACGGCCGCCGTCCTGTACGGCAAAGAAGACCTGAAGATCGAGAAAGTTCCCATTCCACGCGTTGGGGATGGCGAAGTCCTCGTTAAGGTTCAAGTCGCACTCACTTGCGGAACAGATTTGAAGGTTTACCAGCGAGGCTACCACGCTCGCATGATCGTTCCACCGGCACTGTTCGGTCATGAGTTGGCTGGCGTTATTGAAGAAGTTGGTGGGGGAGTCAACGGATTCAAGAAGGGTATGCGCGTGGTTGCCCTGAATTCCGCCCCCTGCCAAATGTGCTTTTACTGCTCCAAGCATCAGGAAAATCTTTGCGAAGACCTTCTGTTCAACAACGGAGCGTACGCGGAGTACATTCGTGTACCGCGCCGGATTGTTGAAGCCAATATGCTGGTCATTCCCCCGAATGTGACGTTCGAAGACGCAGCGATGACCGAGCCGTTGGCATGCGTGTTACGAGGCCTGCACGAAACTGGAGTCGAGATCGGCGATACGGTCGCGATCCTCGGCGGTGGGCCGATCGGCTTGATGTTTGTTCAGGTTGCCCGAGCCATCGGCTGTAACGTGATCTCGGTCGTCAAACGCGACGGGCAAGTCGAGGCCGCAAGGCAGATGGGCGCGCATGAAATTATCCAGACCACGAAATCTGCGAATGTTGTGGAAGCGGTCCGCGCATTATCACCGCAAAAGCGCGGTTGCGATGTTGTGATCGAAGCTGTCGGAAAACCGGAAGCGTGGGAATGGGCCGTCGACATGGTGCGAAAGGGCGGCACCGTCAACTTCTTCGGCGGCTGTGCAAGCGGGACCAAGGTGCAACTCGAAACAAATCGCCTGCACTACTCGGAGATCACGTTGAAAGCCACGTTCCATCACACTCCCGAGACCGTGCGTCGTGCTTTCGGTTTGATCGCAGCTAAAAAAATTCGCCCAACAGACTACATCACTGGCGAGGCGCCACTTTCCCGCCTGCAACAGGTTCTGCGACATATGCTGAACCGCGGTGGTGATATCAAGACCGCAATCATCCCCGGCCATTGATCGCCCGTGATCTCGGCCGCCAACCGGCGGTCTTGAGGCACTGGGATGATGCATCCGGCTGGAACTCTAGCAAAGGATCCTGTTTCTTCGGGAACGCGACAGTGGACAACCGTGGCTGAACTTGCCAACCAATCGGCATCTGCCTCAGCTCTTGGCTGGAGTCGCCTTCCAGTCCATTACGCGATTCCCGATCGCGCCCCCACCCTTGAGGAAGCGTGTAAATATTGCGAACTGCTTGCGCGATCCCACTACGAAAATTTTTCAGTCGCATCGTGGTTTCTTCCGCGCCGCCTCCGCCAACATTTCTTCAACGTATATTCGTACTGCCGCATATCCGACGATCTCGGGGATGAAGTGGGCGATACAGCCGCCTCTTTAGAACTGCTTGATCAGTGGCATCGCGAACTAGATCAGTGCTACGAAGGAAATCCAAAGCACCCAGTATTCGTGGCTCTCGCCCAAACCGTGCGCGAATTCGAAATTCCTAAGCAGGAGTTCTCAGATTTGCTGACCGCGTTCCGTCAGGATCAAGCCGTCACCAGATTTGAGACGTTCAAAGATGTCCTTGCCTACTGTCATTACTCGGCAAATCCGGTCGGCCATCTGGTTCTTTACCTGTGCGGCTACCGTGACTCCGAGCGGCAACAGTTATCGGATTTCACTTGCACGGCTCTTCAACTCGCTAACTTCTGGCAGGATGTCAGCGTCGACTATGCGAAAGGCCGCATTTATCTTCCACTCGAGGATCTTCGCAACTACAAAGTGACCGAGGACGACATCGCCCAAAATCGCAACAGTCAGGCCTTCTGCGCCATGATGAAGTTCGAAGTTGAGCGTGCGCAGGACTGGTTTCGGGCCGGCCATCCGTTGATAGGAAAAGTCGATCGCGAACTGGCGATTGACCTTGACCTCTTCTCCCGTGGAGGGCAAGAGATACTTAGCGCGATAGCGATGCAGGGTTACGCGGTGCTGGGTAATCGGCCTTCCATCTCCAAGGCACGTAAATTGGCTCTTGTCGCGCGCGCGGCTGTCGGCAAGTTGACCGGGAGGCCCAGGTGAGCGCCGGAACTCATCAAGTCCCTATTCATTGGACACCTGCTGCCCCACAGCTTGTGATGGCCTATTCCGTCTGCAAAGGAATTACGCGGTCGGCCGCGAAGAATTTCTATTACGCCTTTCTTGTTCTCCCGCGGCGCAAGCGGGAGGCGCTGTGTGCCGTCTACGCTTTCATGCGCCGTTGCGATGACATCACCGATGACACCTCCCTGAGCTTCGCCGATCGCCGCCAAAAACTCGACAGCTGGCTCGACGCTCTTCACGCCGCGCAGCAAGGCCAGCCTACCGACGATGCGATTCTTTTGGCGCTGACGGATGCGCAACGTCGTTACTCGATTCCCGCCGGACTTCTCGACGAATTGGCTCATGGAACCGCGATGGACATAGATATCGAGGAAGGACAATCAGCCAACGGCTTGAGCATTCGTTATCAAACTTTCGAAGAACTCCGGTTGTACTGCTATCGCGTTGCATCGGTCGTTGGTCTAGTTTGCATCCACATTTTTGGCTATCGCGATCCAGTAGCGGAAGGCTTGGCCGAGCGCTGCGGACTGGCATTCCAGTTAACCAACATCATCCGGGATGTGAAGGAAGACGCTTCGATGGGCCGGGTTTACTTCCCTGAAGAAGATCTCGCGCAATTTGGTCTGGCCGCGCATGAATTCTTACACGCTCAGGACCCTGCCCGCTTTCGACCTTTGCTCGCATTTGAAGCTGCGCGCGCTCGCGAGTACTACAGCAGCGGGGACGAACTGATTTCGTTCATTTCTGAAGATAGTCAGCCCGCCCTCTGGGTCCTAGTAAATATCTACCGTAGTCTGCTCGAGAAGATTGCCGTCAAACAATTTGATGTGTTCACCGCCAAAGTGTCATTGAGTTCCTGGGAGAAATCACGGATTTTAGGAAAGGGATTTCTAAGGCGCCTTACGTGAACGCTCCGTCATCTCGCGCAAACGCGACAGATGAATAGATCGATAACCTCCGATGCACCCACCTTCATCCCAAACTAGAGTGGCCGTCGTCGGCGGTGGTCTGGCCGGACTTGCCTCTGCGTGCATTCTTTCTGATTTAGGGCTTCAGGTAACGCTCTTCGAAAAGCGCCCGTTCTTGGGAGGACGCGCTTCGTCGTACGAGCATCCCGCCACAGCAGAAGTTATCGATAACTGTCAGCACGTTCTCTTTCGGCTCTGTACCAATCTGATTGATTTTTACGAACGAATCGGGGTAGCGAATCAGATTCGATGGTTCGACCAGATGAACTTCATCGAGCCCGGCGGGCGGCTGTCTGTAATGAAGTCCTCTAGCCTTCCTGCACCTTTGCACACGGCTCCGTCCTTCTGGCAATTCTCGTTTTTGAGCACAAGCGACAAACTTTCGATCTCTCGTGCCTTGATTCCGCTTACTGTCTCAATGCAGAGAGACACCGGGGAGAATTTCCAGCAGTGGCTGGATCGGCACTCCCAAAGCGCGACGGCTGTTGCCCGCTTCTGGCATCCAATTCTCGTGAGCGCGCTCAGCGAGGAGCTGCATCGAATATCCATTCCTGCGGCAGCTCAGGTCATTCGTGAATCGATGAAGTCTCCGGGTGCCCGGCAGATGGGAGTTCCCATAGTCCCTCTCACCGATCTCTATAACGCCGCCGGGAGCTACATCAGGGAGCGTGGAGGCGTATTGCATTTCCGCAGCCCCGCGGAATCATTCGCGGTTACTGACAAGGGTGTGCGCATCCGAGTGCGAGGAGGCGGACCAGACGCTCCTTCTAGCGAACTGAATTTTGATTATCTTATCCTTGCGCTTCCGTTCGACGCCCTCGCACGTGTCCTCCCGGATGGTCCAGAGAGCAGGTCACTGCGGGAGAAGATTTCCCACTTCGAAAACTCCCCTATCACCGGAATCCATCTCTGGTTCGATCGTCAGATTTCTAACTTGGATCATGCAGTATTGCTCGATCGAACTATTCAATGGATGTTTCACAAGTCGAGGCTCCAGCCGTCCCGTAACTCCGAAGGGAGTTACATCGAGTTGGTGGTCAGTTCCTCGAAAACTCTAATCGACAAGACCAAAGCCGAGATCGTTGAACTCGCAATGAACGAAGTTCGGGAATTCTTCCCTGCTGCGAGGGAGGCGAATTTGATCAAGTCGACCGTAATAAAAGAACTGAACGCAACGTATTCTCCCGGACCCGGTATAGATTTTCATCGCCCCACTGCCAACACTGCCTGGCCCCGCGTGACACTAGCAGGCGATTGGACTGCGACGGGCTGGCCAGCCACTATGGAAGGTGCCGTTCGGAGTGGTTATCTGGCGGCCGAAGCTCTGCTAAAGGCTACGAATGGCGGAACCTCAACTTTTATCAAGCCCGACCTTCCACCCACCGGCCTCATGCGCCTATTTGGCTAGCCGACTTCCTACGTCTCCAAGTAACTAAACCCCTATTCGATTACGCCGATACCTATGGCATGAAGGGGCAACACATCGAGCCCAGGCAATCCATGTGGGCACGCGCAGAGGTCTCATGGGACGACCCGGCCGGGCAGCCTTGTCAGACCACGGCCACGATTGAGGACACCTCGACCTCCGGAGCGTGCCTCCGATTACGATCACCCCTACAGATCGGCGTTCGTCTCACCGTCAAATGGCATCGCGAGCAATTCTCAGCAGTCACTAAGAATTGCCGAACGGATGGCCGCGAGTTTCTGCTCGGCGTGCTGCGGGATCCGAATGTGGTCAACAAATCGAACCCTGCAAAGCCTCCCGCGAACGTGCCGGAAATAAACAAACAATCAGCGTCTTGCATCAGGGATTCGCCGCCGCAAGTTCAGGAAGGCCTTTCGTCAGCCTTTTCGCCCGTAAGTTACCTGCCGGCACGACCCGGCTCGGCGGCGGTAAAAGCGTTCATCACAAGCCCCTCGCCCTTCCTTCCTGCTGTGAAGCAGCAAGGACGAGGTTCTGAAACCACTGCGACCCCCTGCGCACGGCCTGGAACATCTCGGCCGGTTGTTCGCAGCTCACGCGAGACAATCCTAGCCCGCTCGTTGGAAAAGAGGATTCCGATGTCTTCGCAGAAAAGGAACGACATGCACCCCCAACGCGCATTCTCGAAGTTCTGGCGGCACCTCGCAGGCGAGAACTCGCCCGAGCAAAGTATTTCGAAGGAGATTCCTGTGAACAAAGCTACCCCGCAAATGCCTGATATCAGCGATGTCAGCCCCACTCTCTTGTCGTACGAGGACATTTACCATGGAGCGGGAATCCTTAATCCGCCTTCGGGTTATGGAATTCAAAAAGTCGTCGAGATGTTGAACAGCGACAGAATTCGAGATTTGTCTAACGACATCAAGCGTGTGTCCGTGCTTATGGCCTTGGACGCGGCCGGCGCATCCGTCGACGATGTACTTCAGGATGCCACGCGGCGACAGCAGGCACTTGATGCGTATGAGGCTGGGCAGCGCCGTCAACTCGAAGAACTGGAGAACAGGAAAGCCCAAGAGAATTCACAAATCGAGGCAGAATTGGAACGCCTGCGGACGCACTACGAAGAGCGCGTCCAGCGCAACCGGGATCAACTCGAGCGACAGAAAGAGGTTCTCCGTAACTGGCAAATGGCAATGCAACACGAGAGCCAGCGTATTTCTGAGGTGATCGACCTGTGCCGCAACCCTTCTGTATCCGCCGCGGCCGCTGCAACCGGCTCGGCGATGTCTCATCCAGCGCCCCAGAAATCTGCGTCGCTACGCCTTCCGAACGAAGACGCGCGTAGTGTTGCCGCGGGTCTCACCGTGCCGGAAAAAGGAAATTGATTTCGGGGCAGAAAGTGGTAAGGCGCTACTTCGGCCTGCGGCACGCCACCAGGAGCCTAGTCCACGGATCGTCGTCGATCCGGCTGATCTGCACGACTGCATGTCCGTTCGTAGTGTCGTGGATAAATTTTCCGTCACCGATGTACATTCCCGTGTGCGAAATATCTTTCGGCGACGATCCGAAAAAGAGTAAATCTCCGGACTGCAGATCCTTTCGTTCAACGGCACCCACGCCTGTCCATGAGGCTTGCTGATCGGCATCCCGGGGCATATTGATGCCGCGAGATCGCATGATCATCTGCGTAAACCCTGAACAGTCAAATCCAAAGCTGGAAGTTCCTCCCCACAGGTACGGAATGCCCAAAAAACGTTTGGCAAGGTCGATCGACTCGGAAACTGAAAGCAACTTCACATCCGCTAAAACGTCGCTTGACTGTATCCACGCGTTCGTTTTCCCCGGCAATCGGACCTGAATCCAGCCGTCCACTTTCTTCGGTGTTGGTTTTGTTTGTTGTCCCGCAGAGTTGACATTCTGCTCTATAACTTCGAGGTGCGTCTCGAACGGAACGGTAATGACGGGCTTATGTCGCGTGACATTTGGCTCGCTATAGATGTTTGCGAACAACGCCTGCACTTGGACAGTCGGCCCTGAGGTCGCGTACCCATTGCCTGTTAGCACGGTCCTGATATGTCGGCTCGGCACCCATCCCTTGTAATGATCGGGCGTCTCGATTCTCGACCACTCACCGCGAGCGACGACAAGTGTGACGTTGCTCCCATAAATCGCTTGTGAGACCACGTCGTTCTTCTCGCTGGGTCCGGAATACATATTCGCGACTGGCACGACCACCACCTGGATGTTTGCCTTCCCCAGGACCAATGTCGCGGAAATAAGAATCAACAGACCACAGGCCAAGACGCTCCTGCCGCCCAACCGTTTTTTTGATCGCATCGTCATCGTGGTAGGACCCTCGCGAGATTTCGGCGACGCTGTTTCGTCTTCGAAATGGCAATGAGAGGAAATGAGGCAGTCTGAAAAGAAGCCAACGAACCTGCCCGTGTAGATGTGCTTCAATGCGATCACGCCAACCGTCGGACGATAGCACCGCCTCATGAGCATCGTCAACGCCTCGCGTGCCCACGTCACCCGCGCAGCAAGCGTTTATTTTGCTGGTAATCCATGGGATCTGGAAGCTGTTCAGATATAAGATTCTGTTTGTTGGCAGTTCAACCGGCTTTTTCGTAAGACCTCTCATATGAAACTCATAACTTTCCAGAGTCCGAAAACTGAGTCGCTAGTGGGCATCATCGTTGGGAAGCAAGTTTTCGCCCTTGATCCTACTTCTTTCCCCGACATGAACGCGTTTTTATCCGCAGGACCTTCCGCCATGGATCAAGCGAAAAGCTTGGAAAACGGCAAAACCAGGGCAACTAAAACTTATGGACTGGCCGAAATAAGGCTTCTTGCACCCGTTCCCCGGCCGAGCAAGGTTATCGCCGTCGGTCTCAACTATCGCGATCATGCGATTGAAACCAAGCTTGAAATTCCCCAAACGCCAATCATATTTGCGAAGTTCCCGTCGAGCATCACAGGTCCCGATGCCCCTGTGGTACTACCGAAAGACGATCCGCAAGCGGACTACGAAGCGGAACTAGCCGTGGTGATTGGCCGGACCACCAAGGCAGTTCCTGAATCCGACGCAATGGAGCACGTTGCCGGATACATGCCACTGAACGACGTCTCTGCAAGGCGATGGCAGTTCGCCGACAAGCAGTGGGTTCGTGGCAAGTCTCCCGACACCTTCTGTCCAATCGGTCCATGGCTCACTACCGCCGACACAGTGCCCGATCCTCACACGTTGGACATTCGTATGCGCATCAACGGCAAGATCATGCAGAATTCCAACACGTCGAATCTGATCTTTCGCATCCCTACCCTTATCGCGTTTATATCGGCCGCGATCACGCTTGAGCCAGGCGATATCATCGCGACCGGAACTCCCGACGGCGTAGGAGTGTTCCGCAAGCCCCCTGTGTTCCTGAAATCAGGAGACCTGATGGAAGTGGATATCGAGGGTCTTGGAGTGTTGAAGAACGTGATCGCCTGAGACCGATCGCGCGTCAAGATACTAGAAGGCGCCTTCTCGCGCCGGCGACCCTAACGGAGAGTCCGCGAGCGGTTCCCAATGATGTGGTCGACTCGCAAACTCACGCGGAGTGCATCTCACGTATTTCTTGAACACGGAAGCGAAATATGCAGGATTGCAAAAGCCGCATCGGTCGGCCACTTCAGCGACATTTAAACGAGGATCCAGTAGCGCCTTCTTCGCCAGTTCGACCCGCCGCCGGATGAGAAATTGCTCGAGAGTTATCCCGGTGGTGCGCCGAAATACACGGCTCAGATGTCCGGCGGAGAGGTGCACCGCGTCGGCGAGTTGCTGAATCGTGATGTGAGCTGCGCCCTCCTCTTCCACCACTCGGCTCACCGCCAGAACAATCTTCTGTTCCCGCTGACTGAACGCTGAAGCCATCTGATGAGCGACAAGGTCAGCGAATCCCCGGAACGCCTCCCCCGCAACGAATGGGCTCGGAGAATGCAAAACAGCGGTGATTGAACGGTCCTTCGCTACCTTGATTTGCTGAGCATCGACTCCGCTGCTGATGGTTTCCAATGCAAGATGCTCGATGCCCCATGTCAGCAACGCACGGGATTGCTGTACCTCGGCCGGACTGTGGTCTGCGGGCATCGCGAGCGACAAGAATTCGCGCATCACACCAGAAACGCTTCCCCCTTGCCGCAATGCCTTTACCAAACGTTCCATGACTTCCGACGGCTGAGCCTTGCGCGGGTTGGGATCATTGAAGAATGACACGTTCTCGCTACCGGAATCGAGAGCCGTGCACGCTTCCTGATACGCCTTAAGCAACTCCGTGGGTTGGCGATGTTCTTCGCTTATGCCAATACGAGCCGTAGCGTTCGCCTGCGATCGAACTTTCAGCAGAATGCTCGCCGCCATCTCTTCGAGGGACAAACGATAGTGGCTGCGGTTTCTCGTTTCCTGACTGGTGAAAATGCAGATTTCGCCGGGTCTGACTACTGTCGCGAGCGAATTGGGAAGACTCTGGCAGAAGTCTTCGACCAGGTGCGAAAGGCGATTGAGCGTTGGCGCAGACGTGATGCTGACCGATTCTGAATCGGGTCGCAACGATTCGATCTGCAGAACCAGAACGTGCTCCGGCAATCGCTGTAAGCCGGCACGATTCGCCAGGCTCTTCAGTTCGCGTAAATCCCCCAACTCGCCCGACAGTAGAGTCGCAGCCAGTTCCTTGCGATCCAGAAATAAATCTCGATCATGGTTCCGCTGGATTTCGCTGATGAGCTGTAGTCGCTTCCACGAGTTCGAGATGTATCGCGCGAACAGTTCGAGTATCCGAACCATTTCAGCGACCTGCATCTGATTGACGACCGGCACCTGGTAGTAGGAAGCCTCGAGACTACTGAAATTGATATGCGGTTGGTCGGCCAAGGTCTCGCGGACCAGCCTGAATCCCTCCGCCGTCGGAGGCGAAGTCAGTACTTGTCCCGAAAAAAGAGTGCCTAGATACTGGCCGTCGCACACCACCGGCACCGCAATATCCGTCAGACCCACATGGCATCCATAGACCTGTGTACAACCCGTCGCGCGGCAGCGACGCTTTGCCGGAACGTCGGATTTGGCGCAGGTTTCCTCCTCGTGTGCACCAAAACCGTGCACCAAATCGCAGAAGAGCGTGCTCGGCGAATTCCGGTTGCCTTCCCCTACCGTTGATAGTTGAAGCTGTACGAGCGCGTCCCCCGTCCCAACGCGACTCTTGAACTTCGGTTTGAGTGGATCCAGCTCCTCGTCTTCCTCATGCCACATGAGTTCGACGTTGCGGATGGGACTGCTATTGTTGAGGAAGAGAAGAAAGTGTTTAAACAGTTCCAGATCCTTCTGGAATTCCCGCTTCAAGGCGCCGCTGAGCAAATTACGATGTTTTTTCAAGCCCCGTCTCCCGACGGGCAGGATTCTATTACACTCTTGGTCGTCGACGCCGATAAAACGATGTGTGAATGACGGTTATCCCACTTCAGCAATGGATAATCGGCTAAGGGTGAGCACGTACAGTCAGGCCACCGTCGACGATGAGGTCTGTGCCGGTGATGAATCCAGAAGCATCGGAAGCAAAAAACAATGCCGCCTCGCCCACATCACGGGGAAGCCCTCGCCTACCGACAGGATGCAACGCGGCGGTTCTCGCGGCGACCGCAGCCGGATCAGGAGCTGAACTCAGATAGTGTTCCCAGAGTCGCGTATCGATGTAACCGGGACAAATGCAGTTCACCCGGATATGTCTGGGCGCAAGGTCAAGCGCAAGATTTCGAGTCAAAGCGACCATACCTGCTTTGGAACAGGCATAAGGAATTGAGTCTGGAAACGCGTGCGTGGCATGAATGGAACTGATGTTCACGATCGAACCCCCGCTTTCTGGGAAAAGCGGAATCGCCGCACGGGACAAGAGAAAAGGCCCGCGCAGGTTGACGTTCAAAATCAGATCCCAATCTTCTGCCCGGATCTCTTCGATGGGTTTGTCCAGTTCTATTCCCGCATTGTTCACAAGAATGTCCAGCCGCCCATGGACTTTTCGCAGGGTCTCTACAGCATTATCGATTGCCGCTGGCTCGCCGAGGTTCGCGTGAAGATACCTGACCGGCAATGCGGAGTTCAATGCCGTCAGGTCAGCAGCAGTTTGTTGTGCCTGTTCCGAATCATTGTCAAGTATAAAAACACAGGCGCCTTCTTGTTGAAACACCGCCGCGATCTCGCGCCCAATTCCCTGTGCACCTCCCGTCACCAACGCGATGCGTTCGCTTAACTTTCCCCTACATCCAGTTTGGTTCATCGATGAGTTGCGCAAGGATAAAACAGCTCGCCTTAGCGTTCCTTGTCAATCAAGATCAGTTCAGAACTGTTGGCCATCGCGAGAGCGACCTTCAGGCCGCTCTTCATTAGATCGCTTCCGACCGAGACTCGATCCGCAGACGTTCGATCGTTG
The DNA here is from genome assembly GCA_963712365.1 of uncultured Acidobacteriota bacterium. Classification (GTDB taxonomy): domain Bacteria; phylum Acidobacteriota; class Terriglobia; order Terriglobales; family Acidobacteriaceae; genus Sulfotelmatobacter. Next base: position 212,765 of record CAVQHO010000008.1, on the reverse strand, counting down.
AAGTGCAGCCGGTACCGTGTTGTTGGATCGAGGCCTTTCAACACGAACGGGTGAGTGCCCTCATTCTCAATAGTTCCGCGAAAGGCAAAGAGCACTCCCTTTCCGCGAGCCTGATCCCAATATTCGATTCCGTCCCAGTGCACACCGTCCGGGCGCGGAGACACATGGTACAGGCTCGCGTCCCGGATCAAAGGTCGAAGTTCCTTCTTATACAGATCGATTTCTTGCTTAGCCGCGCGGTGCTGTTCGGCCGACCACGCGTTGGTATCGAGCATGATCGTAAACCATCCCATCATCCCGCTCCGCAACATGTAGCGAAAGTTTTCAATATGCGGCACAGGCCACTTTTCGACGTAGCTCTCCATCATGGCGGCTGGCAGGACGTGGCTTGTGTCGTAGAATGCGCGCCGGTTTGAAACCGGATCGTATGTATCCGTAATGGAGAAATAATCTCCGTGAGCGGCACTGCCGAAATCCACCATCCGCCCGCCGTCGTTGCAGATCTCAAACAAAAGGCCAGGATGGTTCTTGCGAAGCCCGGCGTAGATATCGTAGTACGCCCGCACCGCGTGATAACTCACGTCGGTTGAGTTCGAGCTATCGACCCAATACGCGCCCCAAGATTTGTAAATGCATTTGTTGAGGGGATCGGGAGCCGCATGCGGGTGATCGCTGCGGTCACAGCCGTGCGCCACGAGATATCCATCATGCTCAAGCATGTCGAGGTGATAGTCGGACACGACCCGCTCCACCTCATTCTGTGCCCATTGCTTTGCTTCAGGCACTCCGAGATCTATCGTCTGCCCTTTGAAGGGTTCTGGCGTCCAGTCTTGCGGAATATCCGTCACCATCCAGTCTCTAACTTTCGGATCGCGGGCATTCAACGCGCCATTTTCAGTCGAGAGCCCAGCCTGCGTCCAATCAATCCATAAACCAAACCGTAGGCCATGTTTGTGGGCATCTTCTGCGATCGGGGCCAGGCCATGTGGAAACTTTTTCGGGTCCGGATACCAATCGCCCACGCCGCGAAACCACCCGGCATCGATGTGGAACATGTCCACGCCAAGCTCGGCCGAGTCCCGAATCATTCGCAGCGCCACTTCTTCATTGACGGCCATGCCGCCACCCCAACTATTATTCACGACCAACGGATAGTTTGGATCTTTCCAGGTCAGTGGATTCCCGAGCGTGGCACGAACCCATCGGCGTAGCACATTTCCCGCGCCATCGACCCCATCACGAAAGCCACCCACAAAAACGACAGGAGTCTCAAAGCTTTCGCCCGGCGCGAGTCGGGTCCGAAATAGCATCGGGTCAGGATTCAATCCGAGCGCCACTCTCAGCGATCCCTTCAGCCTGGTAAGCGAAACGCGAGTACGACCACTAAATTCGATCCCGGCATACCATCCGCTTTCGGTCCGTCCCGAATCCGGTGATCCTTGCACGAGCGACCACGGAATAATTTCCCGTGGCTGGTCATCGCTCAGATCTCCATATGTACTCGAAGTTCCGGTCCACTTGTAACCATCAGCGAGCGGAACTTGATGAGTACCCACCACAGAAGGTGTGTTCGCTCCCTTTTCTATAAACAAATGCTCTAGCGCCGCGCCAGGATCAACCTTCCAGCTAAAGGCAACGCTGTCCTGCATTGGAATCCAAATCTCCTGGCTCTCCAGATTTTCGATCCGAATTTGATGTTCGATGGGTCCGAAGTCCTGGCGAGTCCGCCATTCCCACGTCAGACGCAGATGGGGCGAGGCAGACTCATAGACGAAAGCCACTTGCTCATCGTTGATATGGCTCGCACTGTGAGCGAACGCCCAGTGAATAGGAACCTGTTTGTCGGATATCTGTGCGAAGTCAATGAGAGGTTCGGATTCCCGATTTTCCCAGGTGGGACTTCCTGGATAAGAAAAGCTCTTTACTCGCGGCGCAGAGGGGCCGGCTTCAAAAATAAGTTCGGCATCTGCTGTGCGCAGGCGGGGGCTCTCTTGTGCTCTTGCAGTCAGTCCAACACAGACCCAGAGCAGCGCAGCCGCTTTGACACGAAACGAATGGGGCATGAGGACGTGCTCCCGGGGAACTAAAGCCGCCACTTACGAAGCCGCTCTTATCAATCGTAGAACATATCTCAGAAGAAGATGCGCGCGCCCACCTGCATAATGCGCTGACCTGACTTATCCAGCACACCGCCGAAGGTCGCACCGTTCAGGTTGTTGTCGATGTTGTTGAAGTTGGGGTGATTGAAAATATTTTGCGCTTCGAGCCTTATCTCGAAGTAACGCGAGCCCTCGGACGAGAACGGAAATTTCTTCAGCAATGTCGCGTCCGTGAAAAAGCTGCCCGGATTGCGAACGTTCGGGAAAATAAGCGGCGCGCTGCTGAATCCGAAATCCGGAGTATCGATAAATGCCGCCCGGTTCAGTACAGTCGTGGGGTTCGAAGGATTGTGGAAGAAATCGCCAGCATTGGGATCGACCAGTGCTGCAGAATAGTCTTTCGCTGTATAGTTTTGCGACCCCGAATCTAACGTGAAAGTCCAAAATCGAAGTCGGTGATAGAACCGACTTGTACTGCAGGCTTCCGGTTACGTCGTGATCGTAGGTGTTCGAAAGCGCTCCGTGCGGCCACGGCGCTGGAATATCGTTCGTTAGATGAGTGCGGCTGATGCTGAGGTTCAGCCTCTGCTTGCTGGTAACGTTGTGATCTACGCGCAGGAAGAATCGATCTGTAGGTCGGGTAACAGCAATCGGATCGAGGCGATTGTTGCTGTAGCCGTCCGCACCAGGCGTATGGTTGGGAAGAGGCCACAGGGACATGTAGTGCGCGAACAACGCGCTTTGCAGCAATAGATTTTCGTTCCCAGCAGGACAAGTTCCTCCGCTGATGTCCGCCTGAGAACAAATCTTCCCTCCCGCGAGGCCATTTGCTCCCACCGGTGCACCCGGAACACTTTCATACTGTGGACGTACTCCGCCGGAGATGTGGTAAGGATCAAAAATAGCCGCGTACAGCGGAGTTCCGGTAGGACCGTTCGGGAATCCAATGATCGTCTGCGAGAAGTCCCCGTCGTGCTGCAGCAGAGTTGGAACCGTCGTGCTCACGATCTGTCCTGTGTTGTATCGCTCTCCCTCCCATGCGAAGAAAAAGAACGTTCGATTGAGCCGCTATAAACCCTCGCACCCGCGGAAGCCTTGGAAACAGATGTTCAATTTATCGTGCAGGAAGGCCTGAAATCAGTGGAGACCATCAACGCCTCCGGAGTGATGACCGAGTAAGAGCGTTATCGCAACATCTGAACTAGTTGTTCTTGCCTGGCGTGGCAGGCTCAAGAGACAACAATATCGCTGCAACGATCGCCAGCCCTACTCCCGCACCCTGCGCAACCGTCAAATGCTCATGCAGAACCGTCACCGCCACTGCGACAGTGACAAGCGGATACAGTGAGATTAAGGAGATTACAACTGCCGCCTTACCTCCAGACTCGAGCGCCGTGAAACTGGTGAGCGCTCCCAAACCGTTGAGCGTTCCTCCGACTACCGCCGCCCAAAAGATCCCGAGGCTCACATGCCAATGCAATGGCACAAAGACCGCCAGCACCGCGGAAATTGCGATCATCGCGTAGGCGAACCAAATGAATGACAGCTCGCTGGAAATTCGATTGGTGGCCAGCTTCTGGGTTACGCCGGTGATTCCCCAAAATACCAAAGCGATTCCCGCGAACAAAGTCCATCCCGGCAAGAATGACATAGGATTTCCGAACTACATGCTCAACAAATAAATTGCCGCAAGCGCCGCTACGAGCCCAATTTTCTGCGCGGTGCCAATTCGCTCATGAAGAAAGGTCACTGCGAGCACGACTGTAACCAGCGGGAACAAAGCCGTCACAGGCGAAACAATAGAAGCCTTTCCGCCCATGGACAATGCATGAAAGAATGCAATGTTCCCGGTTCCGCCCAGGATGCCGGTCAGAAAAGCCCATCCGATTCCGACTCGCTTTCCCTTTCCTTCGCCTGCTTTTCGAGAAGAACGCCAGACGATCAGGATCAACGGCAGAAGTCCGAACGTGAAGAAGATCTGGTTCGCGTTCGCATCCACTCCATCGGATGCAACCTTCGACACTGCTCCCCATGCTCCCCACACCAGAATTGTCAGCAGTGAAAACGCGAGCCATCGAGGCATCCCCAGGATGCGAGGCATGGCGGCGCGCGAGGTTGTCACAGCTTCTGCCATTTCAATGGAGAAAATCGATGCTGACTGTCAGGTCTTACGATGCCACTGATACCTCAAGCACCATCTTCAACGCGCCTCCCGGATTGTTGCTCATCCGCTCCATTGCTTCCTGCCCTCGCTCGAGCGGCATCCGGATCGTCCAAGGCGTCAGGTCAATCTCGCCGGCAATCAGCAAGTCGAGCGCTCTTCGGAAGTCCACCGGTGTATATGCAAACGACATCACGACCCGGTGCTCCTTCCGGATGCTCGGCACGAAGTTGATTTCGCTGCGCTGGGTGCCCATCCCAAGCAACACCACTTGTCCGCCAGGACGACAGAGATCAAACGCCATCTGCCTTGCCGGGGCAGTGCCGCTCGCGTCGATTACGACATCGTATCCTCGCCCTGTGACGCGCTGAGATTCGGCCACGCCTCCAGCGGTGGAGGTGTTGATGGCAGCATTCGCTCCCAGTTTTCGCATAATCTCAAGCCGCAGATCGTTGACGTCCACCGTAAGAATATCTCGCGCTCCGATCCGCAACGCGGCCGAGAGAGCAAGCGCTCCCATTGTTCCCGCACCCACAATCGCGAGACGAAAGAATGGACGCGGCGATACCAGACGGAACATGTGGACAATATTGGCCAGCGGCTCCGTCAGAATCGCTTGCTCCGACGTCAAAGAGTCGGGGATCTCAAACACCTGCGCTGAAGGCAGAGCCACGGATTCTGCAAATGTGCCGGCCGTTGCACCCAGCCCCAGCAACTTCCAGGACTCGCACAGATTTTGAGTTCCGGAGATGCAGGCCTCGCAATGCCCACAACTAATCAATGGATTCGCGATCACTCGCGCACCGTCTTTGCGCCGCCCGACGAGTTCGTGCCCCAGAACGAGCCCTGGCCGCCGCAATGCGCTGTGCCCAAGGAATCCTGAGATGTCCGATCCACACACTCCCGCCACTTCAATCGAGACTTCCTCTTCGCCCTGTCCAGCAGCAGGACGAGGCCTCTGCTGCAGTTCTACTTTTCCGGGTGCTGTGTATACCAAGGCTCGCATAGCTCGCAGAGTATAAGACAATGTTTTTTCTGGCAAACATCGGTTTACTGATCTTTTAAACCTGGTTCCACTCAGATACATGAATAAGAGGCGTGAATATCCTGTAAGTCCCTCTTAGAATTCCACTGAAGCGGAGTCTTTTTTGCGAAAGATAGAAGCGGTAGACTTTTTCTACTTGTCGATGCCCGAGGTTACAACCGAGGGCGACGGCAGCCAGGACTCACTGCTGGTTCGGGTCGCGGCCGGAGGACTTGTGGGTTGGGGCGAATGCGAAGCCTCCCCTCTCGTTTCCATCGCGGCGTTCGTTTGTCCCATGTCGCACGGAGCGTGTCGCCCAATCGGCGCATCGGTGTTAAACCAACGTCTCGAAACTCCTGAAGACATCGACCGGATCGCCGCGCAGATTCGACTCGACAGCATGGACTTGTTGCAGGCTCCGCATACGTGGTCTGGCGTCGAGATTGCTCTATGGGATCTCCTGGGAAAGGCGCGGGAAGAACCAGTCTGGAAGATGCTCGGATATCGCGAGTCTTTCGGAAAATTGCCTTACGCGTCGCAACTCTTCGGAAACACGCCTGCAGACACGTTTCAACTCGCAAGTAGGGCGCGCCAGCATCATTTTCGCGCCGTCAAATTCGGCTGGGGACCAATCGGCAGGTCCGATCTCAAGTCCGACCTGGAACAGTTCTCCGCCGCCCGCGAAGGCGTTGGAAAAGATGTTTTGCTAATGGTCGATGTCGGTCAGATTTTCGGCAGCGATGTTGATCAGGCAGCTGCGCGCCTGCCCATGCTGGAAGAATTAGGCGCTGTCTGGCTGGAGGAGCCATTTGATACCACCGCTCTCGAAGCCTATGCTGCACTCTCAACTCGGAGCAGAGTCAAACTCGCAGGCGGCGAAGGAGCCCATAACTTCCACATGGCCAAACACCTCATCGACTACGGCCGCGTCGGATTCATTCAAGTCGATACAGGACGCATCGGAGGGATCGGTCCCGCCAAGCGAGTCGCGGATTATGCGGCAAGCAAATCAGTAACCTTCGTCAATCACACCTTCACCTCACACCTTGCGCTGAGCGCCTCGCTTCAGCCCTACGCCGGAGTTGGCAACGATCACATTTGCGAATACCCGTTTTCGCCCAAGGCTCTCGCGCGCGAAATGACGGCCAACCAGCTCGAACGCGACGATGGCTACGTCCATGCCCCTGACACCCCGGGTCTCGGCATCACCATCGACACTGCCGCCGTCCGCCGTTACCTCGTAGACGTTGAAATCAAGGTAAAGGGAGTTCGTCTTTTCACCTCTTCCGATGTGGCCTGACAACTGACGCCCACTCTGGTTTGCTGATCATGGAAGCTTCATCTGACTGATCAATCGGGATTGCATGAACGTCTTGTCCCGGTAAAGTTTCATCAAATCCGTATCGACAGCCTCTGGTGGATCGGCCGGAAGGCCTTCCGCGGCAGGGTCCGACCGTCCTTCCTTCCACGCGGACTCCCAGTACTCCGCCAGATCAATCGCCCCTTTGGCAATGCAAGTGATTGTGTCTTTGCCGAGTTTGTTCCACATCGCCTGCAGGCGCGGTCGCCCCGGATTCGCGTCGAATACCGTGATGATGCGCTCGGGATCCAGCTGGCCCAGAGTTCTGGCCATCGTGGCGACAACGTGATCGGCTGCGGCTGCGCCGCCCTGAAACGTCTTCTGCGTATGTTTGCCCTTCAGCGCTGCATTGACTCCCTGAATCAGGTCATCGACAAACCGATCAAGCATTTTGGTTTCATACGTCGAATGGACCGGTGACTCCGCAGGGTTTTCCGGATGCCCATGATGCAGATAAGACACGTGCAGAGGCTGGCAGGCGTCTCCCAGGTAGTGGGCGACGCAACCGGCTGCACAAATGAATTCGGTCAGTTTTGCATCGCGAGCATAGCTAACGAGAAGCTCGTAAACCTCCCACGCTCGGAAAGGCAATGCGCCTCTGTGCATCGTGTCAGTGCCGTCAAGTTCGTAATAACGATTCCAGTAATCTGTCGTCCGCGTAGCCGGATTCTTCCAAGCGTCCAGGAGCGTGATCTTCTTCGAACTATGATCTGGATCGTGCGCGTCTGGATTGTCCATGTCAGCGAAGTGATTGGCTGCGTCATTCGGACGAGCTGAACGCCAGTACAAATCGGCTACATCGGCGAGGGCAATGAATGTTTTGTCGTTGTTCATCGGGACTTGACTGGCGCTCAAGTCGTCATCTGAAACGCTAATCTTTTCCCGATTTGTCTTTAGCAGTTTGAGTAGATATTTATCGCGGACCAGCTCGCAGGCGCTCCAAGCGACTTTGTAGTGCCCTGTCTTACCCCAGAACTGGCCACGTTCATAGCCAAGGTCGCTGATGAACTCGACCTCGAGCAAGCGGCACGCAAGTGAAAGGCTCGTCGCAAGCGCAAATTGTCGCTGCGTCTGCGCGCCGGCACCCTGTCCACCCCCAGAGGCATATCCGCCCCACTGAATGGCTACAGGTCGAGGTTCAACAATTGCTTGTTTTACGGACTCGTCGTTCTGGTCCACAGTTGAGTCTGCCGCGGCGTCCCATAGCCATATGGCGCCTGAGTCGCCGGGACGCGTTGCTACATTCTCTTCCGGAGTTCGCGGGCCGATGAGAATGTCCGCTACCCAATCCGTGCCACCGATCGAACGATAGCGATAAAAGAGCGCTGTCACCTGCCCTGTGATCTCACCTGACGCCGCACCGTACCCCTTCAGCGGACAGCCGATCAGATCCAGGTTGAGCGTATCGATGCTGAGGTTCACCACCGGCCCCATGCGGCGCCCGTCTGCCAGACGGGAACTCCAGTCTGCAATGTCCGTCACGCGCGCCATGCCCACGTCGGCATTCAAATACGTTCGGACACCCGGCCATTCAGGGTAAGCCTCCGAGAAAGGAACACACCGCCGTATCGCACTTGTCCCACTGGCAACGAGGGTGCGATTGCCCACCTCGTCGAACCCGAATAATTCCTCGTCTTCCTCATTTCCTATTACATGGCCGCTCGTCAACGCGTAAATATCGGCGCCATCACTAACAAGCGAGCCCACTGTCCCGATTCGCTCCTGCTCCTGCGCATCACGCATAATGGCGTGGCCAACGCCGATCTGCCCGCTCGAAAACCGGGGCTGCTCCACACTGCGCTCGGCACGTGAAAGTGTAGGCGCGGCTACGACGCAGGTCGGCGCTACGCGCCCGTCGGGCATAAACAGTCGCGGGGGGATATAGTCCTCGGGCTTCTTTTGAAATGCGCCCGTCTCCTGCCATCTTTCGACAAATACAAGGACCGCAGGCCACGACCAGTTCACGATCGAAACGTTGTCGATCGTGCGTGGTCCTTTTTGATTTTCTTTCGGCGCTGGTGCGGCAGCGTCCTGCACTCGCGGATCGTCTCCGCGAATCAGGTATCTACCGACGGCTGTGCCGATAACATTGGGAAGGTTGGCGAGCTGTAGGTGGTACTGATCTCGCACCTGGAGAAGATCAATCAGACTAAGCGATGCGAAATCGACTTTTCGAGTAAATCGCAACACGTTACCTCCTCGGCGAAGACAGGTTGAGCCTGCCCGCCTATCCATGGCCGGATTGATACTGCATGGGAAGTAACTTCAGGGCCGAAACAATCTGGGGAAAGGAACGCGCTACTACACTGACTCACGGTAATCTCGACGTCAAGTTAAAGGTGAGTGAATCTGAATCCCGTTCGGAAATCGTAACGAACAACCCGCGCCGTTCAGAACTTTTCCTCGTCACCATCACGAGAGATTCACGAAAAGACGGACATCTCGATCTCCGCACGATATCCACTTCTTGAATAGCGTTCCGGCAGAAACCGCTCAAAGATTTAAAAGATGATGAGGACTTTCCTCGTTCATCGCCATGTGGAACAATAGAGTACATGAACATCATCCCTCTCCCCGTTCCCCATGAGCAGCGCAAGGTTGATAAGTTGCTTGTGAAACTTGCGACGGTGAAACCTATATCTGCGAAGGCACCTCAGAGCGTGCGAGAGCAGCCTCTGAACCGTTTAACCGGTACGGCACACTCGCGCGTTTACTATTCGACTTAACCGAAGTTTTCTTTAGGTTGTCATGGTCCCGCCTTGTGGCGGGATTTTTCATTCGCGCAACGGCCGACAGGCGAAGCTGTCTTCCCATCGATTGAAGCATTAACTAATACAGGAATCTACAGAATCAGGCGTAGGATTTGGCTGCCCCCCAGGGATTCGAACCCCGATAACCTGCTCCAGAGGCAGGTGTCCTAGCCGTTGAACGAGGGGGCAGTTTCGATTGAAGAACCTCGAACTGCAGGCTGATCTTGATTTTATGGCCAACCTGAAGTGTGGTCAACACTTGCTGGAAACCAAGAATCGCGCAACGGCGATAAAATCTCTTTGAAGTCTCCGAATATCCCACGGAGGAACGCCTCATGGCCCAGATGCTCGAATCTCCCACTGCTTCTTCGGACTACGCAGAAATGGCTCGTCGACCGCTCGTCGCGAATCAATGCGTTCTTGTCGTCATCGACATTCAGGAAAAACTGCTGCCCCCGATTTTTCAGAACGACCAACTCGTCAGGAATTCTCAGCTCCTGATTCGTGCAGCCGGGATCTTAAAGATACCCTCGCTCGTCAGCACGCAGTACTCCAAGGGACTAGGCGCAACCGTTCCGGAAGTGGCTTCGCTCCTGCCCGCTGCAGAGCCTGTCGACAAGACTCTGTTCTCCTGCTTCGGCAGCGATGCTTTTTGTTCCCAACTCAAGCGCCTTCCCGGCCATCGCACCACACTGCTGCTGTGCGGAATGGAGAGCCACATCTGCGTGACGCAAACGGCCCTGGGAGCCCTTCGCGATGGATACCTCGTTCACGTCGCCTCTGACGCGGTCAGTTCCCGCACGGAATGGAATTGGAAAATTGGCCTTGACCGCATGCGCGCCGCCGGCGCCGTGATCTCTTCCACTGAAATGATGATCTACGAACTTATGCAATCATCATCGTCAGCCGCTTTCAAGGAACTTCTGCCACATCTCAAGGGATAGCTATTCCCTATACCACGCATGTACGATGAGAATGCACCCTCAGTGATGTCGCTCCGTAAAACATTAGCGTTCATTTGCCTGATAGCCCTGTTGTCGGCTGCGTTATCGCCCGCCGCCCTTAGTATTCTTCCCGCCATCGTCGTTCCACTGCTCGTTTGTTGTATCGCTGTCGTAATTGCGTTTGCCGCCAGGCAGTCTGAAACACTCGCCCCTCAATCCTTCATTTATCCCTCTGTTGTTCCCTCGCGCGCCCCTCCGGCCAGCCTGTGATTCTCATTTTTAACGAAACCGACTGATTGTAGCGCGCGCAGAACTTCTCGGGCTGCGAACAGTTCGGACCCCTAGCCCTCACAAAAGACACAAGAGGACCACGATGTCCGTCACATATGGTTTGCGCACTCTGTTGTTGTGCCTGCCGTTGCTATTAGGGGCGTTCGCAGGGATGCCGATGCGTCCTGAGGAGATCGAAGATTTGCTCCACAGCGCCAATCAGCAGAAAATCGTTCACGTCATCTCTGACGAAAAAACGAAGAACAAAAAGTGAAGGTCTGAACGATGGAGCTTGGCGCTTCATCACTCTTTCTTCTTGACTCGCACTACCGTGATCTTGGCGAATCCTTCCTCGAATGAGGGAGCCTTCAACTTCGCCGCCATGCGCCGCATCACATCCTCCGGCACTACGCGGTCCCGGCGCTGATGGCGCTCAATGCAGGTTTCCAGCGGTACGTCGAAAAATACGGCGTGAACTTCGTAGTTGTAGTCCTTCGCAAGCTTGACCCAATGCTCACGTTCTTTCGGCGTTAGGTTGGTCGCATCCACATAATTCATTGGACGCTTCGCAATCAGACGCGCTTTCAACATCGAACGAAGATTTGAAAAGACGAGATCCTGGTAGCGCTGTTCCCGGACATCATCAAACAAGAGCGATCTCACCATGTCGCTCGATAGCGGGACCACATTGTGCCGCTTGAACCAGCTACTCTTTCCGGATCCCGGAAGTCCGATCGCCAGCACTACGATACCCTTCGGAGCACGCGCAGCCTTCGCCGGAGTGGCGGCTGGAACAGCCGGAGCTTTCGGTTCAACGGCAGCTGCCGCTTCATCGCCAGTCCTTGCCTCTTCCGTTCCCGCTTCTTCCGTTCCTACTGCGGCGGTTCCTTCCGCCGGTTCGTCGGGACCAACCACGGCCCCGCCCGGAGCAAAGGCTTGTGCAACCGCCTGTTCACGTCCTCGTCCTCCGCGTCCCCGTCCGCCGCGCCGTCGACGGCTGCGCGGACGCTTGGCATCCGCGAGAGCCGATTCCGCCGGAGATTCCTTCGCCACTTCGCCCGCTGGTTCCTCCGCGGGCTGGGAGTCTGCCTTGCTTTCCATTGCCTCGGAGGCTTCAGAGTCGTTCCCACCTGAGTCCGTGCCCTCTTCAAAATATGCCGGTTGTAACGGAGGCGGGGCGGCCTGATTTCCCTGCTCCGGCGTTTTCTTTTTGCGCCGCTGCAAGCGGTCGCGCATCCATTTACGCATGTTCAGGCTTGTAACACAGATGATGGGACCGGAGCAATCAGAGGCGCTCTGAACGAACCAGAAATGATAGCGAACCACTACTCTGCAGTTCTGAATAGTATGAGAGACATTATGCCAAATCAGATTCCGCCACAAATTCGCGGCCAGAAATACATCTCCCTTACGACCTTTCGAAAATCTGGAATCGGTATTCCCACCCCCGTCTGGTTCGGTGAGCAAGACGGCAGACTCTATGTAATGACCCGCAGTGACATGGGGAAAAGCAAGAGAGTCCGTAACAATTCTCAGGTCAAGGTCGCGCCGTGTACCATTCGCGGCAAGGTCACCGGGCCCCAGTTCTCCGCTACCGCCCGAATCTTGCCCCCCGAAGATCAGCCCCGAGCTCGCAAGACCATTAATCAGAAATATTGGATGGCGAAGCTTACTTCGCCATGGTCACGCGCTGATGTCTTTCTGGAGATTGAATTCCCCTGAGGCTGATTCCGCAAAGCTCGAGATGGGAAGATCCGAAGCGGCTACTTCACACGGTAGTCGGTTCCCACTCTCCTGACGTCAGATATGCGTGAATCGATTTCGCGGCGCGACGTCCTGCGCCCATAGCAAGAATCACCGTCGCGCTCCCGGTGACGATGTCGCCTCCCGCGAACACTCCCTTACGCGACGTCCGCTGAGAATTCTCGTCAGCCTCGATGTATCCACGCTTGTTGGTGCCAAGTCCGGGAGTCGTGCTCTGAACAATAGGATTCGCGCTGGTGCCGATCGCCATGATCGCCACTGAAAGCGGCAGATTGAACTCAGATCCTTCTTTTGGCACCGGACGTCTCCGTCCCGAAGCATCAGCCTCGCCGAGTTCCATGCGAACGCATCTTGCGGCCGCTAACCAACCGTTCCCATCGGACAGAAATTCCACCGGCGCAGTCAACATCTGGAAATCAATTCCCTCTTGCCGTGCATGATGCGCTTCCTCGGCGCGAGCTGGCATCTCGGCGTGGCTGCGACGATATACCACGTACGCCTTCCGCGCTCCCAGCCGTAACGCTGACCGGATCGCATCCAGCGCCGTATTGCCGCCACCGATGACCGCAACGTCCTTTCCATGCAGGTCGAGCATCGGCTCGTCGTACACAGGAAACTGGTAGGCCTTCATGAGATTGATGCGTGTCAGAAATTCATTGGCAGAGTAGACGCCGTTCAAATGCTCCCCGGGAATGTTCATGAACTGCGGCAGGCCCGCTCCCGTTCCGATATAAACCGCGTCGTATCCTTCCTCTTCCAGAAGTTCGTCGATGGTTACCGTTCGGCCGACGACCACGTTGGTTTCAAACTCGACGCCCATCTCGCGCATGTAGTCAAGTTGTTGCCGGATAATCTGCTTCGGTAAACGGAACTCAGGGATTCCGTAGACCAACACACCTCCTAATTCATGCAGCGCTTCAAATACCCGAACCCTGTGGCCTTTCTGGATCAAATCCCCGGCCACAGTCAGGCCCGAGGGCCCGCTGCCAACGACGGCGACCTTCTTCCCCGTCGGCGGTGCGCCGGGAAGAATGCGCGCTCCGGTTCGCTGCTCGTAGTCGGCAACGAAGCGCTCGAGATAGCCGATCCCAAGAGGCTTCACCTTCTTTGAGAGCAGGCAATGACCCTCGCAATGATCTTCCTGCGGACAGACTCGTCCCGTGACTGCGGGCAGCACGTTGTCTTCGCGAATCTTCGCCGCCGCTCCCAGGAAATCCCCGGCAACGATCAATTCCACAAATTCCTTCACCTTCACACCGACCGGACAATTATTCGTACAAACAGGTTTGGCGCATTCCAGGCAGCGCAGCGCTTCTTGCTGGGCGAGTTCCGGACTGTAACCCAGATTCACTTCCATGAAATTGTGCGCTCGGTCTTCGGGAGGTTGCTCTGGCATATTCTGGCGCGGAACCTTAATGCGCTCTTTCGGAGTCAGCGGATTCTGCGATCTGTGGGTGATCGGACTCATCGCTCTTCTCCCCGCTGTGATTGCTGCGCCAGCGCACAAGCATGTCCAGATTCTCGGCTGGTAGCCCGCGATAGTTCCGCCATCGCTCGCTGCTCCGCGTCCCGGTACATGGAGTTGCGTTGAACAAGCACCGCAAAATCAACTTTGTGAGCGTCGAACTCAGGCCCGTCCACACATGCGAATTCGCTTTTGCCATCGATTAGCACTCGACAGCCACCACACATGCCGGTTCCGTCAATCATGATCGGATTCAGGCTAACGACGGTGCGGATATTCTCGTTCCGAGTGAGTTCGGCGACCGCCCTCATCATCACAATCGGACCGATTGCTACGACCAGATCGATTCGCGCCCCGTTCTGAATCAACTGCCGGAGCTTGTCAGTCACGAAGCCCTTTTCCGAATAACTGCCATCATCAGTCGTAATCATCAGCGCATCACTGACGTCCCGCATTTCAGCTTCCAGAATGACCAGTTCCTTAGTACGCGCACCGACGATGGAGAGAACGCGGTTGCCAGCTTGTTTTAAAGCTGCTGCAGTCGGATATGCCATCGCTGTCCCAACGCCACCTCCAACCACAACGACCGTTCCATAGTTCGCAATCTCGGAAGGTTTGCCCAATGGTCCGACAACGTCGAGGATCGAATCCCCAGTGTTGAAGGAATTCAAGAGAGTCGTGGTCTTGCCCGCGGACTGCACGACAATGCTGATCGTCCCCCGGTTCGGATCGGAGTTCTCGATCGTCACGGGAATCCTTTCTCCTTGCTCGTAGATTCGCAGGATGACGAATTGACCAGGCTTCTGTTTGCGCGCAATACGCGGCGCTTCGATCACAAACCGCTTGATCGTCGGCGCGAGGAATTGGGCATGGATGATCTTGAACACGAGCGCTCCCGTGGGCGGTACGTGTTCGATTGTGGGCGGAGCTATGTCAGAGAGGCTGTGATCTCAATCACACGCCCCTGTGCGACCGCCAGAGGGTCTGGTATGTATAGCGATTCGCCGGAGCGATCTCAAGGATCAAAGATTGGCGCAGAAATACTTTCCGGAGCGGAATCTAAATCTCTGCAGGCTTGAAAATCACCCCTTCACTTCTTTTGCTGTTCATCACGATCCGTAATGGTTGAGCAAACTGCAGATGACGGACGCAACCTTGCTCCCCGACAGATCGCTGTTCTGTCAGCCAACGCCAATCAATCGCGCCCTCTCCGGCATCCGGGTTGACGGTGAAATATCCAACCTGGAAGGCGGTTAGATTCTGGAAAAAATGGCTGCCCTGCGATGGCGTAACGCGAAAATCCCGAAAGCCTGCTTCCACGATGGCGCGTGCACCCGAAATCTCATCCCACTCGACGGGAATTCCTAGCCAGGGATCATTCGATCCCCATCTGCCAACGCCGATGAGCAAATAAGGTCGACTCTCGGCGCCGAGGTTCGCATTGAAGTGAGCTACGGCGCGAGCAACCTCTTGGCTGCGACTTCGATCGAAGCGATGGAAGTCGACCATCACGATGTCGCGAACATCATTGATGCACCCGTTGCCCAGGACTGTTGTGCTGCGGCAGATCAACTCGCTTTCATCTACGTCCCCGATTGTCAGATCCTGATGGTCGCGCGCGAGAGTCAATGGCCGGATCTGCAGGAAACCAAACTCGGCTGGACATTCACCCGAAGTCAGGCTCACGGCGAATTCAATCTCCACCGGATTCCCCAGCGCTTCCTCTCCAGTCCGCAAAAGTACTTCGAGGATCTGGGCCAGCGGGAACACCCCGTACTTCAATATCGGGGCAAACGTCACGACGCGTGATCCAGCGCGGCTGAGCCCGTCGTACACGGCGTGATTGTCAGCGGAATAGGTCGAACCGACGGAATACAACGTGCCATCGTGTTCGGCTACATCAAGACCAAAACGAACCTCGCGCAGATGACCCGAATGATTGTCGTCAGAAATGTCGTCGAGTTGGAGGGCACAAAACTCTGCCTGTGTGTTCGCCAGGATGTCTTCCACTGACGAAAACTGCAGCAGGTTTCGGGGATAGCGAGGACAAAACGTAAGGCACTTTCCGCCATCCACAACGGTTCGGCCCAAACCAAGCGCGACCGCCGCAATGCCGTCCGCGAATGTCGCGGGAGCCACCGGATAGAAATTGTGCGAGCGCACGACACCCGAAAAGTCAGGGTAAAACCGAGAAGCGTGTTGCGTTCCGACAACCTGCTGCAGAATAACTGCCATCTTCTCTTCTTCGAGGCGATAAGGCGTCGCTCGCACGTATGCCTTCGTGTGCTGACTGAAAGTCGAGGCGTACACGCGCTTGATTGCCTCCGACAGATCGAGCAGCCTCTGTTCAGCGCTTCCCTGGTTGCCAAACATAAACGTTTCATACACACCGGTGAATGGCTGGTACTGGGAATCTTCCAGCAGGCTCGACGAACGTACTGCGAGCGGATAAGTCACTTGACTGAGGAATGCCTTCAGGTTTTCCTGCACCGTCAGTGGAAGAGATGAATCGAGGAAGCGATGCTCCAATTCCTGATCGTCATTGCAATGCAGTGCAAAGTCCGCCAATTCGTTTTCACTTAAGAACTGGTCGAACAGATCGGTCGCAATCACCACTGCGGGCGGGACCGAGATCCGAGCCTCGCGAAATCTTCGGGCTATGCGGCGTGTTCGCAGCAAGTGCCGAACGAACGCCAATCCGCGAGCCTTTCCGCCGAGAGATCCTGAGCCGATTTTCAGGAAGCTGGATTGCGCCGGATTGAAGCTCTCGGCCTTGAAGTCTCCGATGAGTACCTCGTTCTGTTCGCGGCGGTACTCGTTGATCGATTCGATCAGGTCGCGGCGGAGATGTTCGGGGCCAGTGAAGTCCGATACCTTTCGCGGCCTCAGTTTCGCCGCCAGGGCGAACTCCGTGCGCGCCATCAGCCAGTGGGAGAAGTGATTGCGCTGCCCGTGATACATCAGGCTGTTCGCGGGAATCGTCTGCAACATCGCTTCCAGTTCGTTCAGGTCCTTGGCCCGACCGACCTCGCGTTGTTCGGGCAGACGCTGATTGGGATCAATAAAGACGAAGTCACCGAATCCCAATTGGTCGGTGAGAATGCGTCGCAGGTATTTGAGCAACGTTGGCGACCGTTTCCGGAGGAACGAGTAGCCTTCGGCATGCGCACGAGGACGAAACTCCGTGCGGCTGGTCTGCAACACAACCGGAACATCGGGCGTGAGGCTCTTGACCATTCGTGCCAACTCGAAGCCGGCTTCAGGGCTTAACTTTCCGTCCCAGGGAAACTCAACGTCGGAGACGACTCCGAGAATGTGTTGACGATGCTGCTGGACCAGTTGCGCCGCATCCTCGAAGGTCGATGCCAGAAGGATTTTAGGGCGTGCTTGAATTCTTACCAGCTTGTGCGCTGCGTTGATGCCTTCCTGAATAACACGTCGTGATTGTTTGATCAGTTCGGTGTAGATCACCGGAAGGAAGGACGAGTAGTAGCGAATGTTGTCTTCCACGACGAGCAGTACAGGAACACCCATCGCGCGCGTGTCATGTTGCACATTGCGCTTGTCTTCGATGTACTTCACGATTGCGATCAGGATGCGAGCCATTCCCTGCCACAGGAATATGCGATCAATCCCAGTAACTGGATTGCGGGAAACAAAGTTCTTGATCTCGCGATAGTCGTAAGCCAGCACGACAACCGGCACGTCGAGTCCTGCTCGCTGCACCTCTTGAGCGAGATAAGCGGCGTCAACATCTCCGACGGTGAGATTACTGACGATGAGGTTGAACCTGGAGTCAGCTTTTGCCATCTCCACCGCTTCGGCGCAGCTGGATACGTGCGTAATGCTCGGAATCTGTCGGAGATTCAGATCAAGCGATTCGTCGATGAGCAGTTCGCTGAGGCGTCCGTCTTCGCGCAGAATGAACGAGTCGTAGAGGCTGGAGACGAGCAGGATGTTCTGAACGCGAAACGGCATCAGATTCTCGAAACCTTCGAAGCGCTCTTCCGCGTCGAGAACCGGCTCGGTGATGGGCAAGATGCTCATGAGGCCACTTTGTATATACTGCGCGGTCCGTGATTGAGGAACGGGCAGAAGGCGCGACAACCGGCGGTCCGCACGAGAGTGAGCAAAAGGCTTTCACCGAAGAACTTCGGAAGGTGATGAACTGTCATCGATCTGACCGGTTCGGACGCAAATACAAAGATGTAAGCGCAGCTTTCTTGCAGGAGGTAACTATTTATCGTACATCGCGCGTCAAACTAAGAGCGCGCGAAGACGCTTAGAGCGTCTTGAACTTGGTCTGATCGGGATGGAGAGCGCTTCTGGCTAAAACCTCAGGATCGGGCCGAACGTGATCCGGAGATTGTTGTGCGCGCCATTGTTGAAATAGACCTCGTCTCCTACTTCGAAGCGAAGGCCTAGCGGTCCGATTGCCGCTTCGATTCCTGCCGCGGGATAAATGGCGGCGTTCCAATTAGACGTGCGAAGCCCGAAGACGCTGCTAACGATGGTGCTCTGCGGAAGCAGACTGGGACTGAGCCGCGACTCGAGAAGGCCGCCTTTCAGCGTGACGAAAGGACGAAATCCGCCTCCCGAAGGCTGAAGCTTGGGACCGATCAATCCTTGAGTCACTCCGATCGACGTGTGTTCAATGGCTGCGATATTTTCATTCGCGACGTCGCGATAGACCTCATCGAAATTGACGCCATAGTCATAGGCGAGTTCGCCTTCGAGCATCACGTTGTGATGCACGCGATATCCGAAACGCGCGCCTATGCCAAAGTCATTCGAACCGGTTTGCGAGATGCTGAGGTAGTCCAGAAAGACACCAGCCTCAATGCGTTGCTGACCGAACGACAAGGTGGATAGCAGAGGAAGAAACAGAGCCAAGGTGAGTTTTCGCATTGTAACGGTGTGGTTAGGATGAGAGTTTCTCTTCACTGGTTGCGGAGTGTTTGCAATTCAGCCAGACATTAGTGATTGGCGCCGAATGGGATGATTCTTTCGCACGGATTGCGGTTTGCGGTAATGAATGTGAAGTTGAGGCGAGCGGACAAAGTTGCGGAGTAATCGGCAGATACACGGGCGTGCGTATTGTGGAGTGAATAAACTTCCCGTCCACGCAAAGCATGGACGGGAAAAGGTTCGCGACTAGGACGCGAGCGCTTTCTCTTCGGTGCGAGCGACGAGCGCATTCAGTTCTTTGGCGCTCGAATTCAGCACGTGCTCCGCGAACTGTCGCAGCTTTTCAGCGGCTGAGCGATTTTGCATTCGCGATGCTTCATTGAGAACAGCAGAAACGGCGCGCAGTTCGGCGCGAAGATCTGGCGGCGGATCGGGCAGAATCCAGCGGATGTGGAGCTTGCCATCAGAGCCGCGGTAAATTTCAAAAATGCCGTTGTCGACGAGAACGCTGAAGGCAGCGAAGTCTTGCTTGTGCATAAGTTCCTCCTGCGCAATAGTGCGAGGAGTTGTGTATGCGTTACAGAATCCGCAATCGCAAATACGGCGAGATGCTCTGAATGTTTTGAAAAAAAAATCTGCGGGCCAAATTCCGAAAATGGGAAAGTCGGGGCCGCTGGAGGTATCCCCCCTCCCCTGGGTCTTGTGGAGTCATAAAGTTAGCGGAGAATCGCGAGTAATCTATGAGGCTCAATTAGATACGGGCAAAATCTTGATATCAAAGAACTTAGAAAGCCAGCGTCGTCCGTGACTTCCCGAAATGGGCCTAAGACAGGTTCGTTTTGACTGTCACGGCCTCGCGATGATCGCGCGACCGCGGAGGTGTGCGCAAGGTCAGATGTCACAGTTCAACTGTGGAAACTTTGGGCGGTTTCGTTTGATGATCGCTGGATTGCTAGTTCGATGCTCAGGGAGGAATGTTATTGGCTTCATTCGGCTGACAGGATTTTGTTGAGATTGAGCTCTTAATGTACGGTGAAGGACGGGGTTCTTCTTGACGAGCGACATTCACACAATCGAGATTGTGTTTCTACTGCTTTTGTTCTTCGTCGTCGCGTTCGGCGCGCTGGCACGAAAGCTGAAAACTCCGTATCCGATCGTGCTGGTGATTGGCGGATTGCTGCTCAGCTTTGTCCCGGGAATTCCAAAGATCACGCTGAATCCCGATCTCGTTTTTCTTGTCGTGCTTCCTCCGCTTCTCTATAACGCCGCCTGGCTGACTTCTTGGCGCGAGTTCTCCTACAACCTGGTAAGCATCTTGTTTCTGGCTTTCGGGCTTGTGACTTTCACGGTTGTCGCGGTGAGTTCTGCAGTTCATTTGTTTCTTCCAGGACTGGACTGGCGTATGGGTTTGGTGCTGGGCGCCATCGTGGCGCCGACCGACGCGATCGCGGCGACGTCCATTGCGTCCCGCATTGGATTGCCTAAGCGGATCGTTGACGTGCTCGAAGGAGAGAGCCTGCTGAACGATGCCACCGCTTTGCTGGCCCTGGAATTCGGAATTGGGTTGCTGGTGGAAGGACAAAGACCGACATTTGTGCTGGGGTTCTTGCGATTGGCCTACCTGATTTTGGCTGGTGTTCTGACGGGCCTGATCCTCGGCGAGGTAGTACATCAGATTGAGCACCGCATCGATGACGGGCCGATCGAGATTGCGCTGAGCGTCCTGACTCCTTACGTAGCTTATTTAACCGCGGAGTCGATTGACGCGTCGGGCGTGTTGGCGGTTGTGATTTGCGGACTGTATCTCACGCGGAGAAGTTCCCATTTTTTCTCTCCAGGCGTGCGCGTTCAAGCTATGGCGGTCTGGGATTCAATGACGTATGTGCTGAATGGCCTTGTGTTCGTGATGATCGGACTGCAGCTTCCATATGTCCTGAAGATGATTGGCGATGGGAGATTGCGTACGCTGACGCTTTATGCGGCTCTGTTCTGCGCTTTTCTGATTGTGCTGCGGCTGATCTGGGTATTCCCGGGAGCGTACATCTCCTATTTCATCCGGCGGCGCTTTCTGCATCAACAGGAGCCACCGCCTACCCCACAGCAAGTGTTCGTGGTGGGTTGGACGGGGATGCGGGGAGTGATCTCGCTGGCCGCAGCGATTGCGGTCCCGCAGGTGCTTGGCAATGGAGAGCCCTTCGCGCAGCGGAACGTCATTATTTTTCTGACCTTCGCCGTCATTCTGGTGACACTGGTCCTGCAAGGATTGACGTTGCCGTCAGTAATCCGCTGGCTGGGGCTGGCGGGAGCGTCGAGGCATAACCAAGAGGAGTACGACGCCAGGAGGTTGATGATTGAGGCGGCGCTATCGGATCTGGAGAAATCGCGGGGCGATGCGAATGCAGGTGAAGATGAGGTGCACCTTGACCTGGTCCATCACTATCGTGGCCGGTTGGCGGCACTTGATCGAGTGAAGGAACGTCCGGCAGGTGGTGAAGATCATGATTTTTTTGAGAAGTTTGCGGCGCTCTCGTTGCGGCTGCTGGGGATTGAGCGGAGGACTGCCGTTGATCTGAGAAATCGTGGACAGATCGGGGATGAGCTGTTGCGCGAACTGGAGCGCGAACTGGATTTGGGAGAGTTGAAGCTTCAAGGCCGGCGGGAAGAATAATCTTGCCTTGCAGCTTACCTTCGGAGCAGCTATCGCTTACATCGCGAGGATCTTCGGGGGGCCGAGGGCACTTCGCTTCACGAAGTAGTGCTTACTGATCGAGGGGGTGTCGTCCATTCCGCTTCGTGCCGGCGACCGAGGAGCATGATCCGTTTCCGAGCAAGAACTCCAAGGCAGAGGGAAGGCGCGCCCGCCATGCGGTCTCGTCATGCTCCGCTCCTGTCACGATCGTGGTGCACGATTGGACGCGAGTGCCCAAAGAGCGTGTGAATCGTCTCACATCGCGGACCATTTCCAGTTTGGCATCTCCTTTTCCTTCGTTTGTTCCTGCCCCAACGTAAACCCGCTCAGGCCACTGGGTAAATCTGGATGCACGATGAATCAATTCGTCGTGACCAATATAGAGCGATGGGCTCTCGAGCAGAAGCCAGCGGTACGCTCCCGGGCGTTCCATAACGGTGTAAAGCGCTATGGCCGCGCCGTAGGAAGCGCCAGCTAGTCCTCTAACGTCTTGTGTTCGGTAGTGAGATTCGATCAAGGGCCGCACTTCGTTGTCCAGAAAATCGGGAAATAGTTTGCCTTGCGGAGCGGGGAGCGGCGGTTCGAAAAACTCGTCCGGATACGCGAGATATTCGTTAGCTCGATCGGAGCTGGGATCTTTCGACTCCAGAGTCGAGCCTCCATTGTCTATACCGACGAAAATTGTTGGAGGAATCTTTCCGGCACTAATCAGGCGCTGCGCAGTGACGTCAAGGTGGCGGCCATGAAACGTCGCGACACCATCCGTGAAATAGAACACCGGGTACTTTGAAGTGACTTGCGCCTGATCGTCGTATCCCGGAGGAAGCCATACGCGAATTGTGCGAGTGTTGGAGAAGACCGTGCTTCGCAAGGTGAGGAGGTCGAGTCTTGCGGGCGAGATTTTAGGGGAACCGGCGTTAGTCTGCGCCAGGGCCAATATCAAAAAAAACTGCCACACTGCGACGGCACGCACGATGCGAGTTGTCATTCGTGATGTTAGACGACGTTCGCGAAACCCAGTTAGCCGGATGGCGAGTCTAGAGGGATAGTCTCAATGTCCGCCGCCGACCGCACTACGACCAACGGGACGATTCTCACCCAGAGCAGGGACGGAAAGTCCACAAAAGCGTGTTCGATTGAAGACAACTTCGTCTTACAGTCGCCATCCAGCTTTTGGGTTGAAAAGCGACGGGCGAGTGCGCCCGTCGCTACACAAGCAAATGCTCTACCAGCCTCTGGTTTGGAGCAAGTGGGCTTCGTCGAGGCCGCTTACTGCCAAGCCCTTCATGGCACCCTGAAGGTCTTCACTCACTTCAAGTAGCACTTTAGGGTCCTGATAGTGAGTTGCGGCCTGCACGATTGCTTTCGCACGCTTCTCTGCTTCGGCGGGTTCGGCGAAGGTGGTGGAATCTTTCATGAAGATGCCACTGCCGACGAAAACGGCCTCAGCGCCGAGTTGCATAACGAGGCTGGCGTCGGCGGGTGTGGCGATGCCTCCAGCGCTGAAGTTCGGGACTGGGAGCTTCCCTGCCTTGGCGACCATCTTGATCAACTCATACGGAGCCTGATGTTCCTTGGCTTTGGCGTAGAGTTCCTCTTCGCTCAGGACAGTCAGAATCCGCATCTCTTGAACGATTTGGCGGATATGCTTCACGGCGTGGACTACGTCGCCGGTGCCAGCTTCGCCCTTGGTGCGGATCATAGCGGCTCCCTCCGCAATGCGGCGAAGCGCTTCCCCCAGATTGCGTGCGCCGCAGACGAACGGAGTCTTGAAGGCGTGTTTGTCGACGTGGTGGGCCTCGTCGGCGGGCGTGAGGACTTCGGACTCGTCGATGTAGTCGACTCCCAACTCCTGCAGAATCTGGGCCTCCGCGAAGTGACCGATGCGGCACTTGGCCATGACGGGAATCGAGACGGCAGCCATAATCTCACGAATCTTTTTGGGCGAGGCCATTCGCGCGACGCCGCCTTCGGCACGGATTTGTGCGGGAACACGCTCGAGGGCCATCACGGAAACGGCTCCGGCCTTTTCGGCGATCTCGGCCTGCTTGGCATCGGTGACGTCCATGATGACGCCGCCCTTGAGCATCTCGGCTAGGCCGGTCTTCAGGCGGAGGCTGGTGTTGTTGGAGCTGCCGTTTTTCTGCGACATGGAGTGTTCTCTTTTCGGAATCGTTAAGAATGAACCGCTGGTACCGGTGGGGTGGCGCCTTCCCTATTTTAACGCCACAGCGGCGTTTTGCGGAACCTTCGGCGGTGACGCGCTTCCCGGCCTTTTCATTGTCTCACTTCAAAAGCTTCGACCACTAAGGACGCTAAGTTTCACTAAGGAACCTTGGGTCGGGGCTAGGATATTCTTTTCTTAGTCTTGCGGAGGCGTTTTGCGGTTCGTTTCATTCTTCTCGACTTCGTCCTTTCGGACAGCGTTGATCTTGCTCGCCGGTATCGTGCCGCTTCTCAGCAATTTTGGTTTGTCTGTGGCAGTTGAGGATTTCACGGTCAGGATTGCTTCTGGAGCGATTCGGGGAGTAGGGCGGGCTTCGGGAGGAGCGGAATTCCTGGGTATCCCTTATGCGCAACCTCCGGTGGGGGATATGCGATGGAAGGAGCCAGTACCCCCGAAAGCGTGGAGCGGGGTACGCAATGCGTCAGTTTTCGGTGCGCCCTGTGCACAGCCTGTGCTCGGGGATTGGAACCGGAGAGATGCTGAGACCGGCAAAGAGGACTGCCTCTTCCTAAATGTGATAACTCCGGAATGGCCGGTGAAGGGAAAACTGCCCGTCATGGTCTGGCTGCACGGGGGCGGAAATGCCGGAGGTTCGGCGTCGAGCGCGCTGTATAAGGATGGGACGCTGGTGCAGCATGGGATCATCCTGGTGACGGTGAATTACCGTTTGAATATTTTTGGATTCTTTGCGCAGCGTGGGCTGAGTCATGAGTCGTTGCATCATGTATCCGGAAATTACGGATTGCTCGACCAGATCCTGGCGTTGCGCTGGGTGCAGGACAATATTGCGAAATTTGGCGGCGATCCTGCGAACGTGACTTTGTTCGGGCAATCGGCGGGAGCGCAAGATGCCAGCCTGCTGATGGCTTCTCCGGTGGCGCGAGGATTGTTTCAGCGCGTGATACAGGAGAGTGGATCTCCGCTGAGCCCGCCGTTGCGAACTTTGACTCAGGCGGAGGAGACGGGCAGGAAACTTGTGGGGATACCGCCGGGAGTCAAGGGCAATGCGGCGATCCGGTATGTGCGGCAACAGACGACCGAGCAATTGTTGAAGGCGGTCGCAAACCAGGATCCAGCTGGCTTGCCGACGGTCGGTCCGATCGTTGATGGATGGGTGATTCCGAGTTCCCCGGTGGAGATTTTTGCGAAGGGGCAAGAAGCGCCGGTACCGGTCTTGATTGGCACTACTACTCGCGAGTTTGGAATGCAGGGGTCGGCGGATGATGTGAGAAAAATGATCGAGGATCTCACGGGGCCGTTGGCCGACAAAGCGATGGACCTATACGGATTGTCGAAGGGCGCATCCGGTACAGTGGACCCGGTGTACGGGTCGGCGGGAGATCAGTGGTTTGCGGATTTGGCATTTCGGTGTCCGATCAGCACAGAGGCGCAATGGCACAGCGCGTCGCATCATGCGGCCTACCAGTATGAGTTCAATCATGCGATCCCGGGGCAGGAGGCGCAGGGCGCCGTGCATTCCTCTGACTTACCTTATGTGTTCGGGTTTTATCCGAAAGCTGGAAATATTTCGGGACAGTTCTCCGATAGTGACTTCAAGCTGGCCGACATGATTGAAACGTACTTCACGAACTTCGCGAAGACGGGAGATCCAAACGGAGCAGGTTTGACGAAGTGGCCGGCGTTCGATGAAACACAGCCCTACCTGCAATTCACACAAGATGGAAAAGCGGTCGTTCAGACGGGCGGGCTGCGGCGGAAGCAGTGCGATTTCTATCGTGAGTTTGTGAACAAGCGCATGAGCGAAGTGCACTGACAACTCGGCTGGTGCGGGCGAAGTCCGGTTCGGCTAGCGTTCTACAAATTTTCCAAACATCTTCTCGGGATCGATAGCGATGAAGGTTCCTTTACTGCGCGCCAGGACCTCACCGTTTTCGTTCATGATTTCAGCCATATTGATGTGCTGACGGCCGTGGACGGCGACCTCTCTGCCTTCAACTCTTAAGGGCTTGTGAAGCGGAACGGGCTTCAGGTACTCGACAGTCATCTCTTTGGTCAGCGCGATGACGTGGCGGAGCTTGTTCACCTTGCCCATGGCATCGTCGAGGATCGTGGCAATGATCCCGCCGTGGCAATGGCCGGGAGGCCCGGTGTAACGCTTGCTGAGACGGAATCGGCACACGAAGGTCTGACGCTCTTCGTCCAAAGTAAATTTGAGATGCATACCGTCAGGATTGTTCGGTCCGCACGCGAAGCAATAGTTTTTCTGCAGTTTGACGTAGGCGGTTTCGTGGCCGTGGACCTTGCGGGGCATGGGAGATTCTACCGCGGCAGGGTGATTCAACACAGACAGCGCTGGGATACTCGGGGGCCTTACAGGCGCAACTGAACCCTCTTAACCACAAAGGGCACGAAGGTTCACTAAGGTAGCGCTTTGCCCCGTTCTGCGCTTCTCGATCCTTTACGCTCGGAATAATGGAAAAACTACTGGCGCTCTTGCGGGATGTAATACCCTTGCTGAAAAAAGATCTCCAATTCGCGGAAGACGCTAACTGGTAACAAAAGAGTTGCTCGTTCAACCTCCTTGCAAATTCGTTGTGAGGCTGTGTTACACTCGCCGCCGACTGTTGCTCGCATTGTAGATGCGGCAACCGTGGGGAAATCCTTCTTGTCGGCCTGCAGAATCGGGGGTACTGGGGAATGGGCCTCGCGTTAATGGCTTTGATTTGGCTGATCACCCTGATCAGCACGTACTTTTTTGTCGCCAAAACATGGTGGCTGCCGGTGGGCGCTTCCGCGGCCACGGAGTTTATCGACCATCAGTTCGCCGTCACCTTCGTCCTGATGGGAATTGTCTTCCTTGCGGCGCAGCTAGGGTTGGGCTACATCGTGTGGAAATACAGGCAAACTCCGACTTCGCCGCCGGTTTCGTACTCGCACGGCAACACGACCCTGGAGATTGACCTGGACGGTGCTCACGGCGGTCTTATTCATCGGACTGAACCTGATGGGCAGCCGCGTATGGGCGAGCCAGCGTTTTGATCCGCCCGCGGCGGGAGCGGTGCAGGTCGAGGTGACGGGTATGCAGTTTGCCTGGTACTTCCGGTATCCAGGACCCGATGGGAAGTATGGGGCGACCAGCCCTAAGCTGATGGATCCGTCGTCGGGCGGAGAGGCTGCCGTTGGTTTGAACACCTCGGATCGGTTGGCAAAAGATGACGTGGTGACCGGAACGATGTATTTGCCGGTTGACCGCGAGGTGGACGTCAGTCTGCGGTCAGTGGATGTTATCCATAGCTTCTTCATTCCCAACCTGCGATTCAAGCAGGATGCGGTGCCAGGCCTGAACATCCACATGCACTTCAAGCCGACTGCGGTTGGAGAATACGAGATTGCCTGCGCGGAACTCTGCGGGCTTGGACACTACAAGATGCACGGCATGGTACACGTCGTCAGCCAGGAAGACTTTGACAAGTGGCTGGCGGCGCGGGAGGCGGAGAAACAATAACATGGCGACCGCGGCTACGATTCATTCGCACGCTCCTCAGGGTTTCATTCGGAAATACATTTTCAGCCTCGATCACAAAGTCATCGGCATCCAGTATTTCTTCCTCGCACTCACGGCAGTGTTTGTCGGCATGTTCCTGTCGCTGCTGATGCGCATCCACATGGTGTGGCCTAACGCGGTCGTGCCGCTCGTGGGCGAGATCAAGCCGGAGACCTATCTCAGCCTGCTTACGATGCACGGGACGATCATGGTTTTCTTCGTGCTGACAACGGCGCCGCAGGGGGGATTTGGCAATTACTTCCTGCCGATACAGATTGGCGCGCCGGACATGGCGTTCCCTGTTTTGAATATGCTGTCGTTCTGGACAACGTTTGTAGGGTTCATCACCATCATTGCGGCTTTCTTTGTGACAGGCGGCGCACCGCTGCATGGGTGGACAGGCTACCCGCCGCTGAGCGCCCTCCCTTCGGCTGGACCGGGCGAGCAACTTGGAGCCGATTTGTGGATCACGAGTATCGCCATTTTTTGTCTAGCCTCGTTGATGGGCGCCCTGAACTTCATCACGACGACCCTTGACCTGCGGGCCAAAGGCATGACGATGATGCGGATGCCGTTGACAGTATGGTCATGGTTCATCACGGCGATCCTGGGACTGCTGGCGTTTGGCGTACTGCTCTCGGCTGGAATTTTGCTGCTGATGGACCGGAATCTCGGGACAAGCTTTTATGTTCCGCTGGTCGTCGTAAACGGCCAGGTCATGGCTCACAAGGGTGGGTCGCCGCTGCTCTGGCAGCACTTGTTCTGGTTCTTCGGACATCCCGAGGTTTACATCGCGATCCTGCCGGGAATGGGCGTGGCGTCGCAGATATTATCGACGTTCTCGCGCAAGCCGATCTTCGGATATCGCGCCATGGTTTACGCGATGCTGGCGATCGGGTTCTTCGGATTCATGGTGTGGGGCCATCATATGTTCATGAGTGGCATGAGCCCCTACTCGGCGTTCGCATTTTCGATTCTGACCATGTGCATTGGGGTGCCGTCGGCCATCAAGACATTCAATTGGCTGGGCACAATGTGGAAGGGGCATATTCGCTTCGACACGCCGATGCTGTATGCGATCGGCTTTGTATCGTTGTTCGTCTCGGGCGGATTGAGCGGGCCGTTCCTGGCGCAACCGGTGCTCGACATCGTTTTGCACGACACCTACTTCGTGGTCGGGCACTTCCATCTGATCATGGGCGTTGCGGCGATCTTCGGCATCTTTGCGGCGACCTATTACTGGTTCCCCAAGATGTTCGGACGAATGATGAACGAAACCATGGGTCGAATACATTTCTTCATCACCTTGGCTGGAACGTACGCCATCTTCATGCCAATGCACTACCTGGGCATGGCGGGCCAGACGCGACGCTACTCGCAATTCACCGAAGTGGCCTATCAGGCAAAACTGGTTCCGTTGCAAGAGTTCATGACGTACGCGGCGATCATCACGATCGCGGCGCAGTTCATCTTCGTGATCAACCTGTTCTGGAGCATGTTCAAAGGACCGAAGGCTAGTGACAACCCGTGGGAAGCAACCACGCTGGAATGGATCACGGCAACTCCGCCTCCGCACGATAACTTCGGTGGTGTGACGCCGGTCGTGCACCATGGCCCTTACGAGTATGGAGTTCCGGGAGCGCCGAAAGATTACGTGATGCAGACGGATCCGGCCACGGTGGCATCGCACTGAAGACGCCTATGTTCAAGAGCCGCAATGAGTGTCTGCGCGGCAACCTGTTTCATGGGGCGGCGCACTAAGTAGTTATGGCGACGTATACACCTCATACCCGGATCGATGACATAGGCCACAAACCACCGGAGCCTCCGGTTCATGGCGGTGGAGGAGATGGCGGGGTGGCGAGCTGCCTGACTATGGAGCGCGGCTGCGGCGGGCGAGACTGGGCTTGATGTTCGGGATCGTTACTGTGTGCATGGTCTTTATCTCGCTGACCAGCGCATACATTTTTCGGCGAGGACTTCCCTCTTTCGATGGAACGTCGAATGTCTGGGTGCGGGATTGGGGCAGCGTGGACTTGCCGTGGACCTTGCTCATCGTGAACACGGTGATCCTGGCGGCGAGCGGCGTGACGATGGAACTAGCGCGCCGACATGCGGCGCGGATGGCGGCTTTAGCTCCGGTGAAATCGATCCCGGGATATCGCTGGGCGAGGAAAAAGATTTTCCGTGGCTAGGGCTGACGGTTTTGCTGGGAGTCTGTTTCCTGGTGGGCCAATGGCTTGCATGGGGCGAGTTGAACAACCGCGGATTTTACGTGAGCACGAATCCGAGCAGTTCGTTTGCATTCCTGCTGACGATCGCTCACGCAATTCACCTCACGGGCGGAATGATTGCACTGATTTTTGCGGCAAGCGCTTCGCTATTGCATAAACCACTGGAATCGCGCCGGATCTCGGTCGACATTACCGCATGGTACTGGCATTTCATGGCGGTGCTCTGGCTTTACGTTTTCGGATTGCTGGCGGTTGCTCGTTGATCGCGGACACAAAAAGGCTTTAACCACAAAGGACACGAAGTTCCACTAAGGAAATTCGTTACGAGCTAGATGATTCAGGTCGGACTTGTTTGATGGGAAAGGGGAACTCCAGGAATGGCTGACGCCACGCTGCAGCATGGTGCTGTGGGACACGGGTTGCCGGGTGAGTACGAGAGGCCGCTGTTCGGGGCGTACTCCAAGAAGGTGGGAATGTGGCTGTTCCTCGCCTCAGACTCGCTGACGTTTGGCGCCCTGCTATTCGCATTCAGCTATAACCGCATATACACGGTTCCATGGCCAACGCCATTTCATGTGGCGAGCATTACGAACGCGACGATCATGACGGCATGCCTGCTCTCGAGTTCGCTGACCATGGTTCTGGGAGTGTTCGCGGCGCAGCGTGGAGACCGCGCATGGATGCGGAACTGGCTACTGGCGACCATGGTCTTCGGAACGGCATTCATCGTCTTGCACGGGATGGAATGGACGAAGTTGATCGGCGAAGGCTTGACGCTGCCGGGCTTTCCCAAGCCTGCGGGCGCAACAGCCGGCGAGATGGCGGATGTGTCGAAGGCGGTGCCACAGTTCGCGGCGACGTTCTTCGGTCTCACGGCAATGCACATGCTGCACGTAACCATCGGCGTAATCTACCTGGGCGTCGTGGCGCTAAGGAAATTGTTCCTGCCGATTCTGGGCGGGTTATGGCTGGCTGGATGGCTGCTGATTCCGGCGGACAATGTTTTTCATTATGGCATCCACGCACTGCTGGTGGGGTTGATTTTGGCTGCCGTCATTTTGTTCTTGAAGCCGAAGGTTTACGACGCGCATGACGTGGAAGTTTCAGGACTGTACTGGCACTTTGTCGATCTGGTGTGGATGTTCATCTTTCCGCTGGTGTATTTGATGTCGACCAAAATTACGTAGAACTGCGTCGCGATTGGCACCCAAGACACATCCCAACTTCGGGCAACACTGATCTGAGGTAGGAACCCGGGTTCATCCAGGAGAATACAATGCACGACGTTGCGAAGCATGATGACAATAAGGCGCAATATTTCTGGGTGTGGGGAGCTTTGCTGGTTCTCACCGCCGTTGAAGTCGTGCTGGCCTACAAGCAAGTCTTCGAGGCCGTGCGCATGCTTCAGATCCTGCTGATCCTATCGGTGATCAAGTCCGCCCTGATCATCGGCTACTTCATGCACCTGAAGTTTGAGACCGCGATGATGCGGTGGATGATCACGATCTCGGTGGTGGCATGCTTCATCATCATGTATTTCTTCTTCTTCCCTGATGCTGGGCGGATCAATACACTGGGAGTTCACTAAACTGTGAGTATTGTGCGCAAATCCGGTGTGGCGATAATCTTTCTGGCCATGGCGCTGTGGAGCGCTCCGGCTTTGGCTCAAGGCTGCGCAATGTGCCGGGCGAATGCGAAAGCTACGCCGAAGGAAGGTCAGCGGGCCATTAATGGGGCGATCCTGGTGATGCTGGTGCCTCCGATTGGGATGGTGACGTTCGGGGCGGGATTCATCGTCCGATATGTGCGGCGGCGCGATCGGGAGAACGGCGAGGAAGAATAGTTCCTGCTACAAGATTCGTGTTGTGCTCTTGATTGCTCAATGTCCTTTTTTTCTTTGCTCCTCAAAACGTCAAACGACGGACACGTGCGTCCGTCGCTGCACAAGCTCTCAGCATCTCTGCCCTCTCTGAATCCCTTATAATAGAAAGATTCTGTAGGCCACTCAGACGGCTCCGTGCGGGTGCGCTCGGACTAGCGGGCGGCTTCGGCCCTAATTTCGATGTCTTCTACAACTACGACCCAGACCGATAGCATTGTCGTTCGCGGCGCCCGCGTTCATAACCTCAAGAACATCGACTTTGACATCCCCCATAACGCATTGACGGTGGTCACGGGAGTGTCCGGGTCGGGCAAGTCTTCCCTGGCATTTGACACCATCTATGCCGAGGGACAGAGACGATATGTTGAGTCCTTGTCAGCCTATGCGCGGCAGTTTCTGGAGCGAATCGAGAAGCCGGATGTGGAGTTGATTGATGGAATCGCTCCGGCAGTCGCAATCAAGCAGAAGAATACGACGAGAAATCCGCGGTCGACTGTGGCGACGGCGACGGAGATTTACGACTATCTGCGTTTGCTGTTTGCGCGCGTGGGACGAACTTTTTGCGCGAACTGCGGGAACGAAGTGAAGAAGGACACAGTTGACGAGGTGGCGGACGCGATCCTCGCGCTGCCGCCGGAGACGCGGTTACAGGTTTTATTTCCACTGCAGCGGGCCGACGCGGGAACGCAAGAAGCAACCGCAAAGCCGGCGCTGCCTAAGAAAAGGAAAGCCTCAGTTGAGAAGCTTAGCGATGCGTTGAAGACGAGGCTTTTCGATCTGCGCAAGGCTGGATTCAACCGGCTCTATCAGGGTGGACAGATATACGAATTTTCTACTCCGGAGTCGTTGCTGGATGTCGACTTCGGATCGCCCGTATTTCTGCTCGTCGACCGGCTTGCTGTGTCGGCGGAGGGGCGCTCTCGAATCGTCGACGCGATCGAAACGGCTTACCGCGAGGCGGGCGAGGTCATTTTCGAAGTCGCGGGACGGCGAGGGAACGGGAGGAAAGGGTCCGCAACGCCTACGGTTCTCGCAGCGCTTCGAGTGTAAGAATTGCAATATCCGGTACGAAGAACCGGAGCCTCGGCTGTTCTCGTTCAACAATCCCTACGGCGCTTGCCCGAAGTGCCAGGGCTTTGGAAACACGATCGACTTCGATCTCGATCTCGTGATTCCCGACAAGTTAAAGACACTAGCCGAGGGCGCGATCGAACCTTGGACGAAACCGAAATACCGGCCTCTCTTCACCGATCTCAAGCGATACGCGAAGGCGGCCGGAATTCCGCTGGATATGGCTTGGATTGATCTCGCCGAGGAGCACAGGAATCTGGTCCTGAATGGCGAAGGGAAGTTCCTGGGCGTGCGCGGATTCTTCGCGCACCTGGAGCGCAAGAAGTACAAGCTGCACGTCCGGGTCTTTCTGAGCCGGTATCGGGGATATTCGCTCTGTCCGGACTGCAACGGGTCGAGGCTTCGGCTGGAAGCGCGACAGGTGAGGATACGGAACAAGAATCTGTGCCAGATCTGCTCGCTGACCGTGGAAGACGCTCTGAAGTTCTTCGAGCAAATCGAGTTGAGTCCGCAGGAAGCGGAGATCGCGGAGAAGTTACTCCAGGAAATTCGCGAAAGGCTGCTATTCCTGAATGAGGTGGGCCTAGAGTACCTGACGCTGGACCGGCTGTCTTCGACACTATCGGGGGGCGAGGCTCAGAGAATTCAGCTCGCGACTTCGCTCGGCTCGCGGCTAGTAGGTACGCTGTACGTGCTGGATGAGCCCTCGATCGGGCTACATCCGCGGGACACGCATCGGCTGGTCAAGATCCTGCAGGATTTGCGGAATCTCGGAAACACGATTCTGGTGGTGGAGCATGATCCTGACATCATGCGAGCCGCGGACTGCATACTCGATCTCGGTCCGGGAGCCGGTGAGAACGGGGGAAGCTGATCGCCGAGGGAACCTATGACGAGATCCTGCACAATCCGGCTTCGCTGACGGGGCGGTATCTTTCATCTGACTTGCGCATCCAGGCTCCCGCGACGCGGCGAAAGCCGGGCGCACAGCAGATCAAGATGGTCGGGATCCGGGCCAACAATCTGAAGAATGTAAATATCAGCATCCCGCTGGGAATGCTGGTGGCGATCACGGGTGTCTCTGGATCAGGCAAATCCACGCTGCTGCACCAGGTGTTGTACCGCGCGTTGGCGCAGGCCAAGCAGCAGGGCGGGAACGGCGGCCCGGCTGCGACGAGTTCTGCGACTTGGGAAAGTCTGGAGGGCGATCAGTTCATTGAGGAAGCGGTTCTTGTGGACCAATCGCCGATTGGCAGGACTCCGAGATCGAATCCGGTGACGTATATCAAGGCGTTCGACTCGATTCGGGATCTGTTTGCTTCGCTGCCTGAAGCGAAGAAGCGTGGGTTCAGCGCGGGACATTTCTCGTTCAACATCCCGGGCGGACGCTGCGAGGTCTGTCAGGGGGACGGCACTGTAACGGTTGAAATGCAGTTCCTGGCTGACGTGGAACTGATCTGCGAAGAGTGCAAAGGAACGCGTTATAAGCCGCAGGTGCTCGACGTTCGTTATCGGGGCAAGAATATCCACGAGGTACTCAACCTGACGGTGAAAGAGGCGCTGAAGTTCTTTGCAGAGGCGCCGAAGGTTACGGACAAGCTGCGATCGCTCGAAGAGGTCGGACTTGGCTATCTGAGGCTGGGGCAATCAGCGACCACCCTTTCCGGCGGCGAAGCCCAGCGCATGAAGCTGGCCGCCCACCTGCAGCCTGCAACCCGGGAATCGGCGCGTACAGGCGAAAAGTTCAAGCGACGGCTGCTATATATCTTTGACGAGCCCACTACCGGGCTACATTTTGATGACGTCAGCAAACTCCTGGCGGCCTTTCGCCGTCTCATTGAAGCAGGGGGCTCCATTGTTGTCATCGAGCACAACCTGGAAGTGATCAAGACTGCGGATTGGGTGATCGACCTTGGGCCGGAAGGCGGGAGTCGCGGCGGAAAGATCGTGGGTGTGGGGCCCCCGGAGTCAATCGCCAAGCTGGCCAATTCATATACCGGAACCTATCTGGCGCGTGTCCTGAACGGCAATGGAGCTTCGCGTTCCAATGGACGACCGTAAACGAGTTGTCGGGATGGCGATCATTCTCGCCGCAGGATTGTTGTTTGGCACCGGGACTGGATTCGCGCTTCCCGTACAGATTTCGGCGGGTGAGTTCCCTGCCCCACAAGCATCTTCCAAGCCATCGCCCGGCCAATCGACCAGCACTAAAAAGACGACCACCCACCACACAACTGTCGCCGAGGAAGAAGGGCCTGTTCCTGCGCTGAAGAAGGCGGAGGAGCTGATCCAAAAGAAAAACTACGCAGAGGCCGATCCGCTGTTGCGGAAAGTGGTGGACAGCGATCCGGCGAATTACGTGGCATGGTTCGAGTTGGGTTTTGTGCAGAACGCACTAGGTAAGACAGAGGATTCCATAGCATCGTACCGGAAATCGGTTTCGGCCAAGCCAGACGTTTTCGAATCGAATTTGAATCTTGGTTTGCAGCTTGCCAAGGCTGGACAGCCTGATGCGGAGCAGTTCTTGCGCGCCGCCACCCAGCTCAAACCGACCAGCCATGCTTCGGAAGGTCAGGAGAGAGCATGGCTTTCCCTGGGACATATTCTGGAAAAGACGAAGCCTGAGGAAGCACTCGCCGCCTACGCAAAGGCTGCTGCGCTGCAGCCGAAAGATCCTGAGCCGCATCTTGCCGCCGGATTGATTCTGGAAGGATCGAATAAGTTCGCTGATGCGGAACGCGAGTACAAGCTAGCGTTGGAGGCGGACCCGTCGGCATCGGAAGCCATCACAGGGCTAGCCAATATCTATATGCGCGGCCGCCGTTTTTCCGAAGCGGAGACCGAGCTTCGCAAGGTCGTGGCGGCGAATCCGGAACTCGCTGCGGCTCACGTTCAGCTCGGACGTGTGCTGGCAGCTCAGAATAAGAGTGACGACGCGATCTCGGAGCTGGAGGCTGGGGCGAAGCTGGCGCCGAACGACACCTCGGTACAGCGTGATCTCGCAGATTTGTACGAGACTGCCGGGAAGATCGACAAGGCGGAAGCTACGTACCGCGGACTTTTGACGCAACATCCGAATGAAGCCGAACTACACCATGGGCTGGGAAAGAGCCTGCTACGAGGGAAGAAGTTTGGGGATGCGGAGCAGGAGCTGCTGGCGGCCATAAAGCTGAAGCCGGACCTCGCACCAGCGTACGGAGATTTGGCGTTCGCGGCGAACGAGAACAAGAATTATCCGCTTGCAATCAAGGCGCTCGATGCCCGGGCAAAGCTCACGCCGGAGATTCCCGTCACATATTTTCTG
Organism: uncultured Acidobacteriota bacterium; assembly: GCA_963712365.1. GTDB lineage: Bacteria > Acidobacteriota > Terriglobia > Terriglobales > Acidobacteriaceae > Sulfotelmatobacter. Next base: position 177,108 of record CAVQHO010000008.1, on the reverse strand, counting down.
CGTGCCTCGGCTTACGATCATCTGCGAAACATTAAACAGGCGACAGCAAACTATCGTCTGTTTTTGCAGACCGCAGATGGGAAGTATCCTGATCAGGAGTGGCAGGCGAAGCATCGTCTGATAGCGCTGGAGCCGAAGAAGTAAGATCGTCGGGTGAATCTGAAGTGGAGTCGGTAATTTGCGAAGCGTAAGTCGATCAGAGACTGTGCCGATTGCCGGTGGAGCGACGAGTGTGCGGAGCTGGCTGGCAATGCTGGCACCGTGGATTCGTGGTACTGCCGGGGCAAGCTTGGCTATTGCGGCCTGCCTGCTGATTTTGTTGCCGGCGCTGGCCGGGGCGGAGGGATTTTCACGCGAAGACCTGTCCGTGGAGGATCTGAAGGCTCGAGTCTCTACAAGTACCGTGGGGGAGCGTCCGCACATTTGCGTGCAGATCGCGCAGAAACAACTGGTCGAGGCGGACAAGGCGTATGCCGGCGCCGAGCTGGAAAAAGCGCAAGCGGCGCTGACAGACGTGGTGGCTTATACGGAACTAGCTCGCGATTACGCCATCCAATCTCATAAGTATCAGAAACAATCGGAAATTGCGGTGAGGGAGATGTCTCGAAAATTGACGAATCTGCTGCACACGCTGGGTCGCGACGATCAGGCAGCGGTGCGGGATGCGGTGAAGCGACTGGAGCGAGTCAGCGACGATCTTTTGGCGTCCATGTTCAAGAAGGGTGCGAAATGATTAACCATCGGGTTCGTTGCCTGTCGGGATTTATGCTTTTGTTCGCGTTTGCCTCCTTCGGATGGGCGCAGCGTAAACGCGATCCGCTTACGCAAGCGGAGATCGCGCAAGTTCGAGATACGAGTTGGGAACCGAAGCTGAGATTGCCACTTTATGTACAGTTCGCGCGCGCGCGGTTGGTGAAGCTGGAAGAGGCGCGGAACGACCCGAAGGCCAAAGATCGAGCCATGCTGACACACGACATGCTCGATGACTTCCAATTGCTTTACGACGAACTAAACGACAACATCGATACCTATGTTGAACGGCGGGATGACATTCGCAAGCCGTTGAAGATCGTGATCGACGCAGACGTCGAATTTCAGGCGAAGTTGCGGGCGCTGAAGGATGCAGCCGATGTCCCGAGACACGAGGCCGAGCAGTATGAATTCGTGCTCACAAATGCGATCGAAACGCTGGATAGTTCGGCGGACGATCATCGCAAACTGCTTGCCGACCAGGAAGAGGCAGCGAAAAGTAAGAAACTGAACAAGGAACCGTCGAAGGGGACCGGCGTAAGTCCGGAGTGAGCGTCGTCGCCGCTACTGCCACTGTACTCACAGACACGCGTGCTAACCTTGTTTCTGCGTGCGCGACGGTCTGCTTGCAATCTTTGAAGATGTGTTTGGCGAACTGCGTCCCGGGGCGGTTGTGCCAGAGTTGAAGATCGAATTCTTCGCGTTCGCCAATATCAATAACACGATACGTTTGAGACAGGGCAAGTTGCTGGTGCGATTGTCCGATCTGCTGGAGGGGGCACCGGAGGCGGTGTTGCGAGCGATCGCTCATATCCTGCTTGCCAAAATGTACCGGCGGCCAATCAATCGAACCTATGCGGCGCGGTATCGCAAGTACGTGGCCAGCCAGGATATTGTGCGCAAGGCGCATCTGGTTCGGCAGATGCGAGGCCGCAAGCTGTTGCGTCCGGCGCGCGGGCACTTTTACGATTTGGACGCAGTGTTCGAGGAATTGAACACGCGGTTTTTTCACGGGCTGATGGCGCGTCCGAGGATGAGTTGGAGCCAGAGCAAGACCCGCCGGATCCTTGGCCACTACGATCCCGCGCATAATGCGATTGTCATCAGCCGAATCTTCGACCATCCGGACGTGCCACGGTTCGTGCTGGAGTACATCGTCTATCACGAGATGCTGCATCTCAAGCATCCCGTGAAATTGCGTGGAAGCCGCCGCTGCGTACACTCGAGGGAATTCCAGGCCGACGAAAAGCTGTTTCCCAAACTGACGGAAGCGAACGAATTTATGAAGCGTTTGTAAGGCCTGCGACATGGCGGAAGTTGACGTTTGGTGCAATCCGCCGTCCAAAAATGAGTACACTTATACTTGAGCCTGGGGCGATAAGAGGCTGACCAGGCCATCCTCGGAGCCCAGATGAAATCCTTCCTTCGAACTCTTACCTTCGCAGTGGTGTGCGCGATTTGCGCCAGCGCGGCGCATTCACAAATCAACTCCGGAACCGATACTCATGGCATCTCGGTCGCGAATATCGACCGCACAGTTAAGCCGGGAGATGACTTTTACCACTTCGCAAACGGCGAGTGGATCAAACGAACAGAGATTCCGGCGGATCGCGCCGAGATCGATGTCTTTTCAAAACTGGAAGACCTGAGCAACAAGCGCACCGCCGATTTGATTGCGGAGATTGCGAAGTCGAGTCCGCCCGCGGGATCGGCCGAGCGCAAGGTCGCCGATTTGTACAACTCCTACATGGATGAGGCGGCGATCGAGTCTAAGGGTCTCGCGCCGATTCGCGCCCGGCTGGACGCCATCAATGCGATTCGCGACAAACGGGAGCTTGCAAGGGCCTTAGGTGAAACTCTGCGAGCCGATGTCGATGCGCTTAACAATACGAACTATCACACACCCAATCTGTTCGGAGTCTGGGTTGCTCCTGGCTTCAGCGACTCGGACCATTACACGGCGTACCTGATGCAAGGCGGCTTGCAGTTGCCGGATCGCGAGTATTACCTAAGCGACAGCGCACACATGCGCGAGGTGCGCACCCAGTACCAGTCGCACGTTGCGGCAATGTTCAAGCTTGCAGGAATCTCCGAGGCGGACGCGCGAGCGGGCCGGGTAATAAGTCTCGAGCATGCCATTGCGGAGACGCATCGCAGCCTGGAGGAGAACGAAGACATCCACAAGGCAAATAACTCGTGGAAGTCGAGAGATTTCGCGACGAAAGCTCCGGGGCTCGACTGGAATGAATATTTCCGCGCAGCCGGATTGAGCCGAGTTGAAAGCTTCATGGTCTGGCAGCCGGAGGCGTTCAAGGGAGAATCCGGCCTCGTTGCTTCGACGGCCCTGGAATCCTGGAAAGACTGGCTATCGTTTCACGTGATCGAGGCGTATGCCGGCGTGCTTCCGAAGGCGCTCGCAGAGGAACGGTTCGCATTTTTCGGCAAGACATTATCTGGCGCGCCGCAACAGCGGCCTCGATGGCAACGAGGTGTGTACCTGGTCGATGGCCAGCTCGGCGACGTTGTAGGCAAGATCTATGCGGAGCGATATTTTCCACCCGAGGCGAAAGCCCAGGCACAAGAGATGGTCGCAAACCTGATCGCCGCCTTTCATAAAAGAATCGAAGCTCTAACCTGGATGAATCCTGCGACGAAGGCAGAAGCCGAGGCGAAGCTGTCGACGCTGTACGTCGGGATTGGGTATCCGGAAACGTGGCACGACTACTCGAGTTTTGAAGTAAAAGCGGACGACATCTTCGGCAACATCTGGCGAGGCAACCTTTCTGACTACCAGCGTCAGATAGCGCGATTGGGCAAACCGGTCGACAAAAAAGAATGGTCGATGACGCCGCAGACGGTGAATGCCGTAAACCTGCCGCTGCAGAATGCGCTGAACTTCCCTGCCGCAATCCTGCAACCGCCGTTTTATGATCCCCAGGCGCCCGCTGCAGCGAACTACGGAGCGATCGGATCGGTGATCGGACACGAAGTCAGCCACACCTTCGATACCGAAGGCAGCACGTTCGACTCCAAGGGAAGGCTGCGGAACTGGTGGACACCCGAAGACCTGAAGCACTTTGAAGGTTCGACCGGGCAATTGGCGGCGCAGTACGACAGCTACAAGCCGTTCCCCGACCTCTCGCTGAATGGAAAGCAGACGCTAGCGGAAAACATCGCGGATGTTGCGGGGATCTCGGCCGCCTATGACGGTTACCGCGCCTCGTTGGCTGGGAAGGAAGCGCCCGAGCAAGACGGCTTCTCGGGAGATCAACAATTCTTCATTGCGTTTGCCCAGAACTGGGGAAACAAGGTGCGGGAGGCGGCGCTGCGACGACAGGTCCTGACGGATCCACATTCTCCGGGCGAGTACCGTTCAGCCACGGTTCGCAATATCGACGCTTGGTATAGCGCGTTCCAGGTACAGCCGGGCGAGACGCTCTATCTGGCTCCTGCTGACCGGGTACGAATCTGGTAGGCGAGTGCGTGACAGCCTGACGATCTGTTCCCTGTTGGATCGAACCGTTCGGAAGCCAAATTTCCCCGCGTGATTGAAATCACAGGTGGTTGTGCGGCAATGAATTGACGGTCCGAACAGGAGGAGGCTATCCTTTAAATTGAAATTGAAATTGAAATTCATTTTCAAAATGGAATTTACCCGTACGCGTCCGAGTTAGTTAATAGGGGCGAGTTCAATGCTCGAGGCATTCATCATCACGTTGCGCGAGGGGGTGGAAGCAGCCCTGATTGTGGGCATCACCCTCGCGTATCTGAACAAGATCGGCCGGAATGAGTTGCGCAAGACGGTTTATGCCGCGCTGGGCGCTGCGTTCGTGGGAAGCATCGGCGTGGCTGTCGTGATCTCGCGCACCCATTTGAACGAAGACGTTTTTGAAGGCTGGATCATGCTGGTGGCCTCATTTTTTGTCATCACCATGGTGATTTTCATGATGAGGACGGGGCGCAAACTCAAAGGCGAGATTGAAGGTAAAGTCGGGCTTCTTGCGGGTAAGGATGCGTGGTTCGGACTGTTCGCGTTCATCTTCCTGATGGTGTTGCGCGAGGGAGCGGAAACAGTACTGATTCTCTCCGCCGTAAAGTTTAATTCCACCGATCTTATGAGTTTTCTGGGTACGATGCTCGGAGTACTGGCATCGATTGCTTTTGGCGTGATGTTCGTCAAAGGAAGCGTTCGCATCAACCTGCAGAAATTCTTCAAGGTGACGACCGCAATCCTTTTCCTGGTGGCGGCACAGTTGTTGATCTCGGGCCTGCATGAACTGTCAGAGAGCGGAGTCATTGCTTCGTCGAAACGCGAGATGTCGATCATCGGCCCGATCGTCAGCAACGAGTGGTTCTTCGTGGTAACGATTTTTGCGCTAGCGGCATTGATGGTTCTTTTCGACGCAAGGCGCCGTGTTGTGGTAGTGCCGGAGGGGGCATCTCCAGCCGAGAGGCGCAAGGTGGCATGGACTGCGCGTCGCGAGCGCCTTTGGATGGGTTCGGTCTACACGTTCTCGTTCATCTTCATTGCGATGGTCACGGCCGAGTTTGTTTACGCCAAGAGCGTGAGCGGACTGTCTCCGGCAACTGAAGTGACCTTCACAAATGGAAAAGTGACGATACCGCTCTCGCAGGTTTCGGATGGGGACCTACATCGGTTCCAGGCGAAAGAAAATGGGACATCGGTGAGGTTCTGGCTGTATCAGAAGCCAGATGGAAAGATCGCCACCGTATTCGACGCTTGCGAAATTTGTGGCGCAGTGGGCTTTTACAAGAGCGGCAATGGCGTGATCTGCAAGAATTGCGCGGCACCCATCAATCCGCAGTCGGTGGGAACTGCGGGAGGTTGCAATCCGATACCGCTAAAGGCTTCGCAGACGACCGAGGCAATTGTGATTGAGGAGGCCGACATCGCTGGCGGCAGCCGCATGTTCGGACAATAGGACATGTTTGTTCGCCTGGTCTACGAATCGTTTCGGCGGCAGAAGCGACGCAAGCTGCTGGCTGGTGCCGCGATCACTCTGGGTGTCACCGTGGCCACGGCGATGATCGCCGTCGCGACCGATATCGGTGACAAAATCAATCGCGAACTGAGAACCATCGGCGCCAACCTCGTCGTCACCCCGCAGGAAGATTCTCTCGACCTCGAGATCGGCGGAGTCAATCTCAAGCCTCCCACCGACGGGGCATTCCTCAGCGAAGCCGAGTTGCCGAAGATCAAGGGGATTTTCTGGCACAACAACATCACTGGATTTGCTCCCATGCTGCCGGTAACCGTTTCGGCGGCGAACGACGGGAAGCATGAAGATGTCACGCTGCTCGGGACTTACTTCGCTAAGCAGCTATCGTACGGCAAGGAATCGCTGGCGACTGGTGTACGGAGCACACATCCCTGGTGGAAAGTCACAGGCGAGTGGCCAGGGGACGATTCTCACGATGTGTTGATTGGCGAACGCTTGGCGGTGCGCCTGAATGAGAGTGCCGGAGATGCGATTAGTCTAGGCGGCCGGTCTTTGCATGTGAGCGGCGTACTTTCTACGGGCGGAGTGGAGGACGACCAGGTCGTTGGGCCACTAGCGGTCGCGCAAGAGATACTGGGCAGACCCGGCGCTGTGAAGCGTGTGTACGTAAGCGCGCTTACCAAGCCGGAAGATGCTTTTGGCCGGCGGGATCCGAAGAGCATGTCGGGAGCGGTCTACGACCGGTGGTATTGCACACCTTATCCGCAAGCGATTGCCTTGCAGTTGACTGAGGTGATTCCGCACTCACATGCGGAGCAGATTCGACAGGTCGCACAGAACGAAGGAGCGGTGCTTAGGCGGATCGAAGGTTTGATCTTTTTGATTACGCTGGCTGCATTGTTTGCATCGGCGCTGGCGGTATCGGCGGCCATGGCTACGGCCATTTTCGAACGGCGTGCCGAAGTCGGTCTGATGAAAGCGCTGGGCGCCGGCAAAGTTGCGGTGGCCTCAGTGTTCTTTGCCGAAGCAACGCTGCTGGCGCTCACAGGCGGCGCTGTGGGCTTTGGAGTTGGCAGCGTGCTGGCTCACCAGATCGGGCGTTCCATATTCAGTTCAGATATCTCAATTCCTCCGGTTCTGCTGCCGGTCATTCTTGCTATTGCCATTGTGGTCACGTTCGCGGGAAGTGCGGCGGCGATCCGACGTGCCGTAAGCCTGGATCCCGTATTCGCGTTAAGGGGTGAATTGTGAGCACCCCGATGTCCCGTCAGGCGCAGAGGCTTGCCGCGCGGCGAGGCCAAGCTCAGCACACGTCAATGTTTGTGCGGATGCTGGTAAGGGCTGCGGTGCTGCGTAGGGGACGCGCCGCGTCCGCGCTGTTTGCCATGATTGTCGCGGCAGCGGTCGCGACTGCGATGCTGAACCTTTACGTGGATGTGCAGGCAAAGCTGCGAAGCGAGTTTCGCAATTACGGGGCAAACATCATCATCGTGGGGAAAGACCGCTCTTCCCTTCCCGCAGAGGCCTTGTCGCAGGTCCACTCGCTATTAGGGGAGCGAGGTATCGCAGCGCCATTCGGACTGGTCGTCGCACGAACGGTTGACGGTCAGGCTATTGTAGTGGCTGGAACAGACTTCAATCGCGTGCAGAAGCTGAATCGATTCTGGTCGGTCAGCGCATGGCCGACGACGTCACGAGAGGCCTTGGTCGGGGTTCGAGCCGTACCTGTGGTTGCTCCGAAGGGCCTGCCATTCGATCTCAGCTTTCAAGGCAAGGTGCTGCACGTGACTCCGGCGGGCACGGTGCAAACGGGCGCGGCGGAGGACAGCCGCATCTACGTGTCGCTCGCCGATTTCGAATCGTGGACGGGCATCCATCCGTCAACGATTGAGGTGGCCGCGAATGGCTCCGCCGAAGAGGTCAGCGGAATGTTGAATCGACTTTCGCAGGTGCTGCCGTCAGCCGATGTGCGTCCGGTTCGGCAGATCGTCGAGGGCGAAGCGCGAGTATTAGGAAAAACGAGAGCCACGCTGCTGGCGTCAGCCGCCTTGATTATTCTGACGGCTGCCCTGTGCGTGCTTTCTACGCTGATGGGCTGGGTATTCGATCGGCGGCGGGATTTCGCCATCATGAAAGCGCTGGGCGCCTCAGGGCGGCTGTTGAATGGATTCTTTGCAGCGGAGGCTGCGGTGCTAGGGGCTACGGGGGCGGTCGTCGGATTTCTGGCCGGTATCGGGATTGCGGCATGGATTGGGCGAGTTAACTTCCATGCGGCCGTCACGCCACGTTTGAGTGTTCTGCCCATTGTGCTGGCTGGTAGCATGGTGGTGACCCTTGTATCGGCGATCCTTCCGATTTCGCTGTTGCGAAAAGTGCAGCCCGCGGTGATCCTGAGGGGCGAGTGAAATGATTCAGATCAAAGACGTCACCAAGCTCTATCCCGCAAAAGAATCTGCCAATGGGTCCGGCAAGGACAGTGGCGGGGGATCGATTCATGCACTGGACCATATCTCGTTGCACGTGACTCAAGGAGAATGGCTGTCGATCATGGGGCCTTCAGGCTCAGGAAAATCGACGCTGGTTAATCTGATCGGATGCCTGGACCGTCCGTCGTCGGGTGAGATCTGGCTCGATGGAGAGAACGTGGCAGGAATCTCATCGGCGGATCTGAACCGGGTACGGGCCGAAAAGATCGGTTTCGTCTTTCAACAGTTTCATCTCATCCCATTTCTGACAGCGGTTGAGAACGTTATGCTGGCGCAATACTTCCACAGCATGACGGACGAGAAAGAAGCAGTGGATGCGCTGACGCGCGTCGGATTGGGTGATCGGGCGCATCACTTGCCGTCGCAGCTATCCGGAGGCGAGCAGCAGCGCGTCTGCATTGCGAGAGCGCTGATCAACGATCCGAAAATCATTCTGGCGGACGAGCCTACAGGAAATCTAGATGCGCAGAACGAAGAGATCGTGCTGCGACTGCTGAGGGAGTTCCACCAGCAAGGGCGCACCATCGTCATGGTGACGCATGATCCGGTGGTGGCGCGGCTTGCCGACCGGCGTATTGAATTTCATCACGGCAAGATTGCGTCGCAGGAAGTTTTCGCGATGGCCGATGAGGAGCAACTCGACGAAGTGCTCGAAGAACTGTGGGTTTTGGACGAGCATGGAGAGATCGCTGAAGTCGAGCGCATGGAAGTTCATGGAGCCCTGCCGGTAAGCATCGCGATCGAGAAGATGATCCAGTTGGGTCTGGTGGTGTCGGCTCCGCACCCGCCTGAGCCGCATGATCACCGGCCATTTGTAAATCCGTGCCATGATGCGTTGAAGCCGGTATCCGCTTCCATGGGGGATGGCACCGCCATTGTGGAATTAACGCCACGAGGCCGCGAACGGGCGGGTAGCATCATTCGCCGACATCGACTGGCAGAGCGATTGTTCACCGACAGCCTGGCGATGGACAGTGAAACAGAGATTGAGCAGCAGGCCTGTAAATTCGAACACATTCTGTCGCCGGAAGCGACCGACAAGATTTGTACATTTTTGGGCCATCCGCGAACGTGTCCGCATGGAGCGGCGATTCCGCCGGGACCATGCTGCGGGATCGATCCTGTCTTGAAGATCGGGGAGACGGTGAGCGCGGGCCACCGTTCGGCGCGAGACGAGATGAATGAGCGCTGATTCTTCGCCTGGCGCACTGCCAAGACGTCCAACCATAGGTGTATTTGATTCCGGGTTCGGTGGGCTCACTGTTCTCAAAGCTCTGCTTGGGCTCATCCCCTCGGCCGAATACGCATATTTCGGGGACACGGCTCGGCTTCCCTACGGGTCGAAGTCTGTTGAGACCGTGGCGCGGTATGCGGTCGAAGCGGCTCATTTCCTGGAATCGCACGGCGCGCAGATGCTGGTGATCGCTTGCAATACCGCGACGGCTTTGGCGCTCGAGCAGATTATCGCGGCCGCTCACGTTCCTGTGATTGGAGTCGTAGAGCCGGGAGCAGAGGCTGCGGCGGCGGCGACGAAGAACCGGAAGATCGTCGTCATTGGAACTGAAGCTACTGTCAGCAGTCATGCGTATAAGAAAGCTCTAGAGTGCCGAGGATTGGATGCTCGAGAGAAAGCGTGTCCGCTGCTGGTTCCGCTGGTCGAAGAAGGATGGGTGGATCACGCTGTCACCGAGCAGGTGGCTGGGATCTATCTGAACGAAGCTTTTGCCGACGGGTTTCATGATGGAGATACGCTAGTGCTGGGCTGCACGCATTATCCGTTGCTGAAGCCGCTGCTGCAGCGGGTGACACCGGGGCATGTGAGTATCGTGGACTCGGCGGAGTCGACGGCGAGGGCCGTCGCGGCGCGGCTGCGGGAAAACGTGCTGGCAGCGTCGGCGCAGGGAGAGCGACGTAGTGTGCCGCGGCTGAAGTTTTTTGCGACGGACTCGACGGAAAAATTTAAGCGTCTGGGGCAAAGATTTCTAGGAGTTCCGATCGAGAACGTAGTGCATGTGGATTTGAAGGAGTAAGCCCGGACGAGACGCCGGTGAAATGTTGTCTGCTCTTCTTCTGCTTTCCTTCTTGCCGCTTCAATCTTTCAAGTGTTGTCCTTCACCTTCTTCCTCCTGTTTGTCACTTTCTCCGCAAGAATCGGATAGATCTCTTCCGCCTGTTAAGAAATAGTGTGTCTTTGGCGAGTTGAGACCATCCAAATTCTTTCGAGACTGAGAAGATGACGCATCCTCTGGAAAATGTTATTTGGCAGGCGTTAACGACGCGGCAAGCCGGGTTTGCGGAGAGTTTCGGGTCGGCCCGGCGCTTTATTCGCGAAGTAACGTTGCTAAGCGGATTCGAACGCCCCGATGATCGCGGGTATGCCGATCTCGCAGAGGTGGCTGGCGAGGGCGGGACGATTGCCGTGTTTCTCGATCATCCGTACGAAGCGCGCGACGGATGGGACTGGGTCGCTGGCGCGCCACTGGTGCAGATGGTTTGCGACGCGCGGAGTGGTTTTAGGCCGGAAGCAAATTCCACAGTGAACATGGTGCCGCTCGGATTGCCAGACTCGCCGGAGATGATCGAACTAACCACGCTGACCAAGCCGGGGCCTTTTGGTCCGCGGACGCACGAGCTTGGAACTTATATCGGAATACGAGATGGAGCGAGGCTGGCGGCGATGGCGGGCGAAAGACTCAAGGTCCCTGGCTTCACTGAGATCAGTGCCGTTTGTACTCATCCCGATTTCCTTGGTAGGGGTTACGCGGGAATCCTGATGTCGGAGGTGATGCGTGGAGTCCGCAAGCGAGGTGAAACGCCATTTCTTCACGTGCGGGCCGACAACACGAGAGCGATTACGCTGTACGAAAGGCTGGGTTTCAAAACGCGGCGCGAGGGCCACTTTGCTGTGTTGCGTCGAATAGCGAACGGAAACAAATAAGATCTCAGTACAGGTGGAAGTCGACTTCCACTGCGATTTCGACGCGAACCGGATGTCCATCCTTCATCGCCGGCTCGAACTTCCAGTTCTTCACGGCTTCGATCGCCTTTTCGTCGAGGCCCATGCCAAGACTGTTTAAGACGCGGATGTTGCTGGGGCGTCCGTCGGTTCCCACAATCAAACCGAGGGTACAGACTCCCTGATATTTGGCCTTGCGCGCCTCTTCAGAAAACTCAGGCTCTGGCGCATAAATCTGGCGTGGCGGAGAGACGCCGCCGCCAACGTGGAAGATTCCGCCGCCGGTGCCGCCGCCTTCTCCGGGACCGAACCCAGGTCCTTTGCCCGATCCGACGCCGCCTCCACTGCCTGACCCGATGCCCCCGCCGGCGCCGGTCCCGTTAGAAGGAAGGACGGCGTGCGCCATGGGATCACCGAAGTTCGGCATGTTATTGGAAGCGAGTTGAACTTGTGGGGGCACGACGATGGTCGGCTCAACCGCAAGCTTGGGATGCTCGTTGCGCACAACGACGACTGGAGGGGTGATCTGTTGCATCGAGAGCTTGGGAAGCTTTCCCTTGCTCGCCTGCAACACGTCGCGATCGCCGCCACCGCCACCACCACCAACTTGTGTCTTCGAAGGCTTCAGAGCCGGAAGGTCGCCGGGATCCACCAGCGTGACAGTGACTTTTTGCTGCGGAGCGGCTGCTGCTACGATTCTGCGCCCGACATACACCGTAATGGCGATGGCGATGAAAAGCAGACCGTAATATCCCGCGACGCCGGCAGCCCCGACTTTCCAGTACGAATAAAAACCCCAGATGTCCTTGACAGGTTCAGGCTTCGATTCCAGCTTCAACGGAGGAAGCTTCTTGGGAAAGAAGAACTCGTCCAACTCGCGGAAAAGAGACCTGTACAAAGGCTCCTGGAATTGCTTATCCGCGATGAGCAGGTTTAGTTCTGGTTCTTGCGCCGGACCATTCGGGTTGATCGACTCAGATGCCATAGTTTCCGTCGGGATTGTTTGTGACTGCACGAAGGTACCTAAATGACGTAACGCCCGTCCTTTACACAGATGAGCGACGCCGTTCCCAAGTTGCTCGGATTGCAGCTTGAGTCAGAACAATTACAACCAAGCCCCACCCCTGAGCCCGGCCTCGACCAGCTCGATCTCTGGCTCCTAAAATTGTAACTCCAGTCCCGTTATTTCGACAGTGCAATTCGCGCGAATCGGTAACTTCCAAGCGGACATGTCCTACGTGCGCCGTCGAATAGACGATACCTGCCATCGCTCCCTATAATGAAAAGATTCAACCATTTGGGAGACGCCACTCGGTGCCGTTCGAACTCAAGAAGACTATCAACCTGCCCCAGACAGCCTTCCCCATGAAGGCAAACCTGCCCCAGAACGAGCCGAAAATGCTCGAACGATGGGAGAAAACGGGCATTTACGAGCGCATCCGGGAAGCCCGCAAGGGCGCGCCAAGGTACATACTCCACGACGGCCCTCCATACACGAGCGGGCCGATCCATATGGGCACTGCGATGAACAAGTGCCTCAAGGACTTCATCACAAAATCCAAAACGATGGCAGGATTTGACGCCCCCTACGTGCCCGGGTGGGACTGCCACGGATTGCCTATCGAAATCAAAGTCGACAAGGAACTCGGCGGCAAAAAGTTGCAGATGGCGCCGACAGCGGTAAGAGCTGCTTGTCGGAAGTACGCGCAAAAGTATCTCGACTTGCAGCGGACGCAGTTCAAGCGCATTGGTGTATTCGGAAGGTTTGATCGTCCGTACGCGACGATGACGCCTCAGTACGAGTCGGTCGTGCTATCGACGTTCTTCTCGTTCTACGAAAACGGATTCGTTTACAAAGGGCTGCGGGCGGTCTATTGGTGCATGCATGATGAGACCGCGCTGGCCGAGGCGGAAGTCGAATACGAGAATCACACCAGCAGCACCGTGTGGGTGAAATACCGATTGCTGGATGATCCTGGAGCGATCGATCCGTCACTGGCCGGGAAGAGTGTTTCGACTATCATCTGGACGACGACTCCATGGACGCTGCCTGCCTCAATGGCCGTGGCGTTTCATCCGGATGAAGAATACGTAGCGCTGGAGTCGGACGGCGAGGTTTACATCGTTGCGTCGAAACTGGCGCAAGAGGTCGCCTCGAAATGCAATCTCGCAGATCCGAAGCCTCTGGCGCGTTTCCCGGGGCGCAAGCTCGAAAGGCTGAGCTTTCAGCATCCATTTCTTGATCGAAAGATCCTTGGAGTCCTTGCCGACTACGTAACGATGGACACCGGGACTGGCGTGGTACACACGGCGCCGTCCCATGGCGCCGAAGACTTTATCACCGGGATGAAGTACGGGCTAGACGCAACCAGCAATGTTGATGAAAAAGGAATTCTGCGCAACGGATTGCCTGAGTACACGGGCAAACGGGTGTGGGAGGCGAACCAGCCGATCATCGACCTGGTGAAGAGCCGGGGCGCGCTGTTGCACACCGAGAAGACCGAGCACTCGTATCCGCATTGCTGGCGCTGTCACAACCCTGTGATTTTCCGCGCGACGGAACAATGGTTTATCTCGATGGAAACTCCGATGCCGGGAGGCGCGGGGAAAGACGACACCCTGCGAGCGCGGACCTTGTCGGAAATCAAGAAGGTAAAGTGGGATCCTTCGTGGGGCGAAGAGCGTTTGTCGAACATGATCGAGACGCGACCGGATTGGTGTATCTCGCGACAGCGCGTGTGGGGCGTGCCGATCGCCGTGTTTCTCTGCGTCCGATGTGGGAAGCCGCTGAATGATGCTGCGGTGAATCGCAAGGTGGTGGAGTTGTTTGCGAAGTCGGGGGCAGATGCGTGGTTCACGCCGGAATCGGACAACCTGCTTCCGTCCGGCACCAAATGTCCGCATTGCCAGGGAACAGAATTTGAGAAGGAAACCGACATCTTTGACGTGTGGCTGGAGTCAGGAGCAAGTTATCTCGCGCTGGTGGATGACGAGCCGGACTATCCTTGGCCGTCCGATCTGTACCTCGAAGGCGGAGATCAGTATCGCGGATGGTTCCAGTCTTCCCTGCTCTGCGCGATGGGCACGCATGGAACGCCTCCCTACAAGGGTGTTGTCACTCCCGGTTGGACTCTCGACGAAAAAGGACAGGCTATGTCGAAGTCGCGAGGGAACGACGTTGATCCCGTCGACATTTCAAGCCGCCTCGGCGGTGAGGTCGTGCGACTGTGGGTGGCGTCCGTCGACTTCCGCGAGGACGTGGTTGGCTCAGAAGCGCTCATGCAGCGGGTTGGCGAGAACTATAAAAAGATTCGCAACACAGTCCGCTACATTCTGGGAAACCTGGAGGGATTCGATCCGGATAAGGATGCGGTCCCATTCGATCAGATGGAAGCGCTCGACCAGTACATGCTGCGCCAGACCTGTGCTTTTGCGGACGATGTGAAGCGCGCCTATGACGAGTTCGCATTCCACAAGATCTACCACCGCCTGAATCACTTCTCCATCGTGGACTTGAGCGCGTTTTACTTCGACGTGTTGAAGGACCGGCTATACATCTTCGCGCCGAAGTCGCAGGCCAGGCGCAGTGCTCAGACGGCAATCTGGCGGATCGGTGAAGCGTTGACACGTTTGCTGGCGCCGATCATGACATTCACCTGTGAAGAGATCTGGCAATACCTGCCAAAGATGACTAATCGCGCAGAGAGCGTACATATCTCGCAGTTTCCAACCACGGCCGAAATTTTGGGTGGCCCGACGATCGCAACTTCAGATCCGAAATCGGATGAAGAATGGAAGACCTTGCGCAGCGTGCGCGACGAAGTGCTGAAGGCGCTGGAGGCTGCGCGCAATACCAAGTTGATCGGCACCGGACTTGAGGCGCACGTCTTGATCACCGCGTCGGACCCAGCTTATTCCCTGCTGCAGCGATACTCATCGCAGCTTCGATATCTGTTCATCGTTTCTGCCGTGACCCTGACGCAAGGCACGGGGAACGGGACGAGTGGGCTGCATATCGAAGTCAAGAAAGCGGACGGCTTGAAGTGCGACCGCTGCTGGAATTATTCGACTCATGTCGGTGAAGATCCGGCCTATCCCACCGTCTGCGAACGCTGCAGCGGAGTTTTGAAAGAACTGGAATCACAAGGGTGATGAACACGAACTCGGCTCGTGGAATCCATTTGCTTCTGGCATTGCTTGTTGTGCTGTTCGACCGCTGGACGAAGAGTGTTGGTGGCGGTGCGCATCCCGCTGTATACGCATATTCAGATCATTCCAGGATTTTTTCGGCTAACCCATACCGAGAATACCGGGGCCGCGTTCAGCCTGTTCGCAGATTCACCATCGCATTGGAGGACAGCGCTGTTGATCGGCTTCTCTGTGATCGCGATGATGGTTGTGGTGGCGCTGCTCTGGAAGCAGAGGCAGGCTCTCAGCCTGACTGGTATCGCGCTTTCTCTTATTTTGGGCGGCGCATTTGGAAACCTGTGGGACCGCATTGCGCGCGGGCAGGTAGTGGATTTCCTGCTGTTCTATGTCAAGCAGTATCAGTGGCCGGTTTTCAATCTTGCGGATAGCGCGATTGTGGTTGGAGCCTCGCTGCTCGTGATTGAAATCCTTTTCAGTCGGCCGGCGAGCAGCGTTCAAACTTCCTAGGCAGTGAGCTTCAGCGAAGATCAATCTGTCCCGCGCCGACGTGCGCGTGAATGCGGAACTTCCCAGGGCCATCCTGATCGAATGAGCGGAAGAGGCCTCCCTTGGAGACATTGAATGCGGAGGCCTGCAGATCGCCGCTCATAACCGATGCCTCGACGTGCCGGTAATCCTCGGCTTTACCGACCTCCATCGTGAGCTGCCCAAAGTGCAATTCAACATCTTTATTCCCGCTGAGGTTGTCGACGTTCATCTGCCCGGCGAACATCCGCGCGTAGAGATCAGAAGAGGCGGGCACTTCGATATTGAGATGGAAGTTGTTGCGCGGACAACCGCTAACCTTGATACCGGCGCGTTCTCCCTCGACTTTGATCCTCACCTTCACATCGCTGTCATTGCCGTCGGGAGCGTTGTACGAGACACGAATCGAATCATCGTCTGGTCCCAACTACCCGCGCTGCACTGGGACAGACATCGATGCGAATCTGGCCGTTTGGGAGGAATTTGGCCTCGACCGGGGTTTTGTGAGCAGCCTCGATGTCCGCGACCTGGGCAACGGCATGGGGCGCCACGGTAAAGGTTGAGCCAAGCAGGATCACAAGAAAAGGTCGAAATTGCATAAACGCACCTCCGCCAGCTTGTGGGGGATACGCAGAGGCTTCGGGGTAAGTTCCAGGAATTTTGAGGAGCTTAGGGTGTTCCGTAGAGCTGGCGGTAGACACTGGCGTTGCGCATGATGGCCTGCACGTATTCCCGGGTCTCGGTGAAAGGGATCGATTCAACGAACTCGCAGGTGTCGCGGTAGGGGCCTTGGCCCATCCATTCCTCGACCCGGTCAGAACCCGCGTTGTAAGCGGCAAGAGCGTGTTCGAAAGACCCGCCGAACTGGTCCACCATGCCCTTGAAGTAGCGTGTGCCCAATTGGAGATTTACAGCCGGGGTGAACAGCTGGCTCGAGTTGTATCGACGCAGCGATTCCTGGTGGGCCACGAGTTTGCCGGTCTTGGGCAGCAACTGCATCAGGCCGACAGCGTTCGCACGCGATACCGCGAGAGGATTGAATTCCGATTCCTGCCGGATAAGCGATGCGACTAAGTATGGATCGAGCCCGTTGGCCGTCGAGAACTTTTTCAAGTCTGGCCAGTAAGGCCGTGGAAAAAAAGCCTCCCAGTACTCGCGAGGGAGCATTGGGATATCGACCGCGAAGTAACTAGGCACGGAGCGCTTCATGACCTCGATGGCGCGATCGTAGTGCCCGGTATCGGTGTAGATCTGAGCGGTCTCGGCGAGTTCCCAGTTTCCTTTGTCGTCATTGGACGCCGCCTGCAACTCGCGAACGGCAAAGTCGACCAGACCTCCGTTGCCCAACAGCTTAGCTTTCTGCAAGTGCAAATCTTCGGCTGGTGGTTCTTCAAGAGTTACTTTTTCAGCGCGATCGAGCGGTGGAACGCGGTCCAACAATGGAAATTGGCCGGGTTGGATTTCCGCTTCGGGGAGCTTCTTCACGCGTTCCCGTCCGAGGGCTGCGTAATAGTAGTTACGGTAGCGGTCAGAAAGCTTTTGATAGAAGGCTCGCGCCATCGCGGGTTCGTTTTCTTCCTCTGCGACGCGCGCCCTCCAATAGAGAGCATTCGAGGTCTCATTTCCGTTCGGATACAGAGCAATCTGCTCTTCGAATTCCTTCTTCGCTTCTGCGGTGCGCTTGAGGCGGAAGGTTAGCCAGGCTGCCTTCCAGTGCGCGTAGGAGGCCCGTGCTCCGTTCGGAAAGCGCTGTTGTAGTTCGCGGAAAGCGTCCAGAGCCTGATCAGGCTCGTGATGCACAAGATGCAGATTCGCGACCAGCAATAACGCCTGCTCCAGCCACGGACTGGTGGGCGCCGTCTGACGCATCTCGTCCACTGTGCGATAGAAAGTGTCGTTCTCGCTTGATGCCCAGGCAACTTCCGCAAGAATGTAAAGGCGTTGCGCATTCTGCTCGGGAGTACCGCCAGAGAGATTTGTGACCTCTGCTTTCGCTTCTCGATTGCGGCCGCCGCGATGCAGAGCCTCGGCATAGGCTAGTTCCGCCGAGATGCGAGACTCCGGGGTGGCATGACTTGCGATATCGCGATACTCATCGATGGCGTCGGCGTAGCGCTTCCCTTTCATCAACAATTCGGCACGCGTCTTTCGCTGGGCGGGAGTAGGCTGGGCGGCAATCGAAAGTTTCTTCAACTCTTCGTTGGCAGGGTCTGCCTCCGCCGAGAGAGGCATGTTGAAATAGATGTTGGAGAAGGCTTCAGAGGCCTTCGGGTATTGCTTTAAAGCCGCGTAAGACTTACCGAGCGCGAACTCAATATCAGATCGCGCCGGCAACCGGTCCTTTTCCAGGATGTCGGCGGCCTCGGATGCGCGACCTTCGTCTAGAAGTGCATTGGCGTAGCTGAGATGGGCGTCTCGAATGAGTAGCGAGTCCGGGTAGGTGGCCGAGAAATTCGCGAGAGCCGCAAGGCCCTCCGCCCTGCGCCCTGTCTGCAGATAGGATGTGCCGAGATAGTAGGCAACGTAGTCCCCTAGATCCCCGGCCAGCGGCTTGGCGCGATTCAAGGGCTCAATGGCTTTCGCGAAATCGCGATCGATAACATGGGCGTAACCGACCACCAGCCACGCTAAAGCTCCGGCATCTTCTTTCGAGTGTGCGCGAGCGTAGGACTCAACCCCGGCATAAGCTGCGGGTGTCCGGTCCTGAACTAATTGCTGGGCCATCGCACGTAGAGTGGTCGAAGCAACAAACGCCTGGCGAATACGGCGCACGCGCGGCGACATCGGACGCCTGCGACGTTTTGCGGCCTTCGTCTTGGCTGTGGCAGATTTCTTCGCGGCAGGGGCGGCGGTTTTGGATTTCGCGGGCGGCTTTGGCGCGGCGGGCTTTTCAGGGCTCTGGGTTGAGGTCGGCGCGGACGCGTTCTGATACGAAGACGCCACGACAGGCAACGGGTTTAACCCGCACACGCCGGCCAGAGCCAGCATCCCGAAATACTTGAAACCGAATCGATACACCGTTTGTTCTTGTTCGCGTAAAGACGCGATTGTCCGAACCTGAGTGGCATTTCCGGTACGCAAACCCGGGTTATTCCGGGACTGCATGGGATCCGGGGACACCACTCAATTTTATTTTAGAACTGCGACGTTCGACGTGCGAATATCTTGCGAGCTTCATTCAAGAGCGTGTTCTATTTCCGGAAGTTCGCTCCCATGACGGACAGATCGTCTTCGGCCAAGCTGCGAACTACTTCTTTCTGGAAATAGTCGCCGCTGGCGGCGATCGTAGAGCCGTAACGTTTGTGGAACGTCGTACGACTCTTGTCAATATCTTCCTTCAGTCGGTCATAAAGATCTTTGTTGCGACGTCCCTCCGCGACCTTTGCCTGGTTGTAAAGCTTGATTTCGTCCACCAGCAGGCGAGCGAAACGTTGCGCCTTGCGATGCGTGTCGGCATCTTCAGCAGACAATCCGGCAAAGGGATCTGCCGCTGCTGCTGGAGCGGATGCGGCTGCTCCGGGCGACGCCACATGAGCCACCTCGACAACTTCAGCTGGCTCCGGCTCGGGCGTCGGTGGCGGAGCCACATGTTTCGGAGCGTGCGAAGCAAATGGATCAGAGAAAGAGGTTGCCGCAGGAGTCGGGGGAGCGGGCGAGACAGGAGATCGGTCGACCGGAGCAACGGGCTCGATAGCATCTTTGTGCTGAACCTGTTTTCTCAGCGATGAAACTTCAAGCCACGCGCTGGTGGCCATCACCAGGATTTCCAGCGACGGCGCGTCAAATAGCCCGTGTTCTCCGCCGTCTGCGTAGAGCAGAGCAGCCACTTTTTCTTTTAAAACCAGGGGCAGAACGAGAATCTGTTCATTCTCGGGGCCGCCAAATTGCTGCACAAACCGGCCGTCCATCTCTGCGATGTTTGCCGGCGCTGCCACGCGATTCTGATAGGCGTGCGCGACTGGTCCGGCCTGCATATCAAGACTGAAATCTTTTATGGCTTCATCAGTACCGAAGCCTCGGCCCTGCCATCCGTTGGCTGCGCCGCCCTTCACTACGAACAAAGCAACGCGTGAAGCATAGGAACTTCCAGCATCGAGTAGTGATCGAAGAATTTCTTTCTGCGTGCTTCCTGCGTGAATGCTTGCGACTGAAGCGACCAACGACGCCTGGGTATGTCCCGCAGCAGCAGTCCCATTAGCGCTGTCCTGAGCCGGCAGCTCGGCTAAAACGCGTTCCACCAGTTCGGACTGCAACTTCGGAAGCTGTCGCTCGAATACCTGAGCGACGGCGCGTTCGACGATTTGCTGAAATTGCTTGCTATCCGACATGCTGAGAGCCGTCCCGATCCCGTCCTATAGTAAAGACACTACCTTAACTGCTGATTATACGGAACTTGACCGGGCACAATCTTGAGTACTTCGGTACCTGTTCGGCTGCGCATGTGGTTTTTTGAGTTCGCCGCACCACCGCCAGTTCGGCTGGCAGGAAAACATAGGGGTATGGTCCTTCTCTAAACCGAGGGAGGGCATCACGCTCTGACGAGTTAAGGCGGCCTAGGAGATTGATTTCGCGATTGGGCAAATTGAGCTGCAGCAAGTAGAATGGGATTACTTTCGTTTGGTACCGTGAGTAAAAGGAACCGCAAAATACTGCATCGTTGGGACAATGGGAGCCATCCAAAACAAACTAGAAGGGCCTGTTAGCGAAGAGCTAGCGCTTGTACGAGCGGCCAAGAATGGTGACGACTCTGCCTTCGAAGAGTTGGTTCGCCGTTACGACCGCAATGTCTTTCGGATTGCGCAGCACATCACGCAGAACCGCGAGGATGCGGAAGATGTGGTGCAGGAAGCATTCCTGAAGGCATACGGGAATCTGACCAAATTCCAGGAGCAATCGAAGTTCTACACCTGGTTGGTTCGGATCGCGGTAAACGAAGCGCTGATGAAGCTGCGACGGCGAAAGCCTGAGCGCACCGTTTCGCTGGACGAGGACATCAAAACGGAAGACGATTCCCTGCCGCGAGAAATTGCGGACTGGAGTCCAAATCCGGAGCAGCAATACACGCAAGCTGAATTGCGGGAGATTCTGAGCAAGACGATTCAAGGCTTGCCACCCGGTTTTCGAACCGTGTTTGTCCTGAGAGACGTGGAAGGTTTGTCCACGGAGGAGACGGCCGCGGCGCTCGAGTTGAGCGTACCTGCGGTGAAATCCCGGCTATTGCGGGCTCGTCTGCAGCTTCGGGAGCGCTTAGGAAGATACTTCCAACGGCGCGACGGCGAGAACGGAAAAAACGGTGGAACGAAAGGTGAAGTTGATGATGTGGCAGCAGATGTCGCAAAGGGAGACAGTCAACAGTGAAATGCTCTGAATTCCTTCACGAGCTGACCGGTTATTTGGACGGCGTCCTCGACGAAAAGACAAAGGGTGAGCTAGAAAACCACCTTTCCTGGTGCCATAACTGCTATGTCGTTTGCGACACAACCAAGAAGACCATTGAGATTTACCGCGACTCCCAACTCTACGAATTGCCCGACGATCTCCGCACCCGGCTCCGTTCTGCGATCATGACGAAGTGTCAGCAGCACAAAAAACGCGGACCCCAGAGCGTCTAGAACAGTTTCCCGCTTCGGCCTCTACAATAAAATACCTCTAAATCACAGGTGGGTCATCTGTCGCCGCTAGGCTTTCGCTCGGCGAACCGGCTGTAACTACATCAGGGGTAATAACTTTCACGGCGCCCTGCGAATCTTCGAAAGACGAAACTCTTTTGGCAATCGGGGAATCTAAGTAGTGGAGTGGCTGCGTTGCGGGTTCAACCGCGAGGGGGCGCTGGCGCTCAAATAGTGCAAGTGTCTCACACACACTCAGGTGTGGAAGGTGGGGTTATGATTCGGAAATTGGTTAATGCTTTTTTCGGATGTACTCACGCTCGATATAGCTTCCCCGTCACTATCCGAGGCGTTGCGCACCGCCGCCAGGCCGCAGCTCTAACCGGAACCTACGTCGTCTGCCTCGATTGCGGAAAAGAATTCGCATACGACTGGCAGGAGATGAAGATCATCAACTCTGATGAAGAACGTCAGGAATATCTGGCCGACTGGGCGAAGCACGCAGCCTAGTTCAGCCGTGAACTTGTGCTAGTTGTTTGGAGCTCTGCCGTTAGCTATCTGTTCGCGGGGTTCTTCGCGCAAGAACTCGGAGATGTGCGCAATCTCCTTTCGTGCTGCATCGGCCCGCACTCCCCCGCTCTCTTCCGAGACGAAAGTTTCGAACTCTTTTTTCGCCTCCGCAATCTGATTTTTCTGCTCGAGAGCGAAGGCCGCGACCCAGTGCGCCCCCGCATGGGGAGCGTTTTGGAAATGGTGAACCTGACTGCAGCTGGCAATCGCCTCGTCGAGCCGATGATCCATGTATTGCGCGTACGCGAGCAAAACGACGGCCACGCTGTTCTTCGGATCAATCCCGACCGCCGTCGCCAGATCTCGTTGTGCATCCGCGTATTCATTCTGGGCGATGTGCATGCGAGCAAGGTTGATGTAAGCAGGCGTAAGGCGACCGTTGATGGCGATTGCTTTGGTCAAGGCATCCGCTTCCATCGAGCGGTTTCCCAGATGTGCGTAAACGACTCCGAGATTGTTGTAGGCAGCCGCGAAGCCTGGATGAATGGCGATTGCACGGTTCAGCGCCTTACCGGCTAACATCCATTCTCCTCTCTCCATCTGATCTGTGGCCTTCGAGAATTCTTTCGCAGCGCGGTGCGGCACATTTAAATCACTCATTGCCACGGTGCCAGCAGATGCAGATGTATCGAGCGAATCTTGATTCGCAGCCCTGCGTACGGCAACTTCCAAGTTTTCCGTGTCGGGGGAAGTCAGCGATACCGCGGCGCTATCGAAGCTGGCAAAACCTCGTCCTGAAAGATTCAGATAGTAGTTGCCAGCCGGAATACCAAAGAACTCGGCCATACAGTTTTGATCTGTCACGCTGGTCCCGGCCGCCTCCGAAGCAGACTTCATCAGCGAAACACGCGTCGAGGAGTCACAGTTCGCGCCGTCAGAGAAATTGACGTGAACCCTCACTCGATGACCGAAGCTGGGAAGGCGATCAAACTGTGCTGCGGCTGTTGCGGTCAAGAACAGAAGCAGAAGGATCGGGCGAGCATTCATAAAGTCCTCCGCCATCGGACTTGTTCAGCCGGTTACAAGATTTCCGGCCACGATGGCGGATAGACGTTCCGTATGCGGAAGCGGCCAGTGAGTGGGACGAACAGCGGAAAACCAGGGACGTATTGGCCAGCAATAGTTTGTCGAGTTGCCGATGAAACATTTGTGCATTGTGATTGGATCAGCGGCGGCAGCGCGCCTAGAGTGTTTGGAGACTTGAGCCCGGTTGGAAGAGTCGTGACTAAGGTCGGATCCCGCGAAACAGGCTACGAAAGCGGAACGAGGAAATTAGCGGAACATTGCGGTGATAGAGTCATCCCATGCGAACTAACCGATCGGTGCCCCCATGTCCGGTAATCCCCGTTCTGATTTACCCAGACCCCAGTGCAGCAGCGGAATGGCTTGCGAAGGCGTTTGGCTTCACCGTCCGCTTACGCATCGCCAATCATCGCGTCCAGATGAAGGCAGGTGACGGCTGTTTTACTATCGCCGAAGGTAATGTTGTCCCCAACCATTCGCAGAGTGTTCAGGTTCGCGTCGAAGATGCAACAAGTCATTGCGAACGCGCGCGCAAAAATGGCGCAACAATCCTTACGGAACCGAAAGAGCATTCGTACGGCGAGCTCCAATACAACGTTCAGGACTTTCACGGGCACCGCTGGGATTTTACCGAGACCATCAAAGATGTCGCTCCCGAGGAATGGAGTGACGGCGCTTTTCATCTTGAATGATGATGCTGCGCTGCCTTCGCCTCTAAATGGAACAGGCCCGGCCGTAGCCAGGCCTTTTTTCTTGTGTTGAAAACGCTATCGCGTCGGATATTCCGCAGGGATGGGCACAGCAACGCGCTTGTCTACCGGCACGAATTCGCGTTCTGCCGGGCCTGTGTAGACTTGGCGTGGACGGGCGATCTTCTGTTCCGGGTCGCTCATCAACTCTTGCCACTGCGCCAGCCAGCCCGCGGTTCGCGGAATTGCAAACAAGACGGTAAACATTTCAGGACGGAAGCCCATCGCCTGATACATGATCCCCGAATAGAAATCGACATTGGGATACAGTTTACGCTTCACGAAATAGTCGTCCTCGAGTGCAATGCGTTCGAGTTCCAGAGCGATGTCAAGCTTCGGACTACGTCCAGTGACCTCGAACACCTGCTCCGCGCTCCAGCGGATAATCTTCGCGCGAGGATCGTAATTCTTGTAAATGCGATGGCCGAAGCCCATCAGCTTGATCTCGCCTTCTTTCACACGTTTGATGTACGCCGGAACGTGATCCTTGCTGCCAATCTCCTCAAGCATTTTAAGGACTTCTTCGTTGGCGCCGCCGTGTAAGGGTCCAGCGAGAGCTGAGGCTCCAGAGGCAACTGCGAGATAGGGATCAGTCTCTGAACTGCCGACCGATCGCACTGCACTCGTGCTGCAGTTTTGCTCGTGGTCGGCATGCAAGATGAAGAGGATATCGAGCGCTCGCGCGATTGCAGGATGCGCCACATACTTAGGCTCGACCATCTTCCAGAGCATGTTCATGAAGTTTTCGGTATAGCTGAGATCGTTGTCGGGATAGACATACGGGAAGCCTACGTTATGTCGATACGACATCGCCGCAATCGAAGGCACCTTGCCGATCAGACGGATGATCTGATGCATGCGATTGGCAGGATCATGCACGCGCTTGGCGTCGGGATACACGCTCGAAAGAGCTGCGATCGTGCTCACGAACATCGACATCGGATGAGCCGAGTAGCGAAAGCCTTCCATAAACTTCTTGGTGGTCTCGTGCAACATCGTGTGGTGGGTGATGTCGTACACCCATTTCTTGAGCTCCTTCTCGGTAGGCAGCTCCCCGAACATCAGCAGGTACGCGACCTCGAGGAAGGTGCATCGCTCGGCCAGGACTTCGATGGGATATCCGCGATAACGCAGAATGCCTTTGTCGCCGTCGATGTAGGTGATCGCACTTTTGCAGGACGCGGTATTCATATAGGCCGGATCGTAGGTCATCAGGCCGAAATCGTCGCTGCCGGTCTTGATTTGCCGCAGGTCCATTGCGCGGATGGTGCCGTTGTCGACGGGAACTGTATAGGTCTTGCCTGTGCGATTGTCGGTTACCGTCAGTGTGTTATCTGGCATAGAATTTCCGCCTTTGTGCGTATGTCCAGCATAGCCGAGCCTATGTCGGTTCCCCAAATCCAATCTGTGATTCAAATCACCAGAAACGGTGACCTTATGCTAGATGCTGGTCGAAGGAGAATGGTAGCTCTCATGGGGCCGCGGATCGAATGACGACGGTACAGGGACTGAGTGCGCTTCGTTATGATGTCCTGCAAAAAACAAACCGGCGGCCGAAGCCGCCGGTTGGCGCCCGAGAGAACGCCTAGTTGGAATCGTCGCGACGTTTCAGGGTTGGACGGTCGTCGTCCTTCTTGGTGTCGTCAGATTTGTCGGTCGTGTTGGAGGTGCGCCGCAAGCTGGGCTTGTTCGCGTCCTTCTCATCCAGCAACTTGTGCTTGTTCTCGATCGAGGCCAGCCGCGCCTTGACCTCATCGAACTCGGATGTGGTCACGACGTACTGCTGCTTGGCGGGCAGAATCTTCCGAATTTCGTCCTGCGACTTCTCGATGCGGTCTGGGGTCTGAGGATGGGTATCGAACGCCTTTGACAGCGTTCCCGGCTTCTTCTTCTCCATCGCCTGGATCTTTTCAAAGAAGGAGACGAATGCCGATGGGTCATAGCCCGACCGGTACATGTATTCGATTCCGAGGTAATCCGCTTCGGCTTCGAAACCGCGTGAAAAGTGGAGGAATGTCAGCGGGATGCCAAGGCCCATGCCTTCGTAAATCCCGTAGCCAAGGGCGCCACCCATAAAGATGGCAGGTAGTGACGCAAGCTGCAGCAGGTTCATACGGGTCGCTTCACGTCCGTAGTGGCAAGCGGCGACGTGGGCAATCTCGTGCGCCATTACGCCAGCCATTTCGGCCTCTTCGTCAGCGGCAAGGATCAAGCCGGAGTTGACGTAGAAGAATCCGCCCGGCAGAGCCATGGCGTTCACGACGTCAGAATCGATGACCTTGATTGTGAAAGGCACCTGTGCGTCAGAGTTGCGAACCAGGTTCTGCCCGACACGGTTTACGTATTCGGTGATAACGGGATCGTTAATCAGCTTGATTTGCGATTCGATCTGCTGCGCGTACTGCCGGCCGCGGGCTACCTGGCCTTCGACGGAATACCAGTTGCCAACGCCGCGTCCGCAACCTACGTTGCGGTTTCCTACCGCATCCACATCGGTCTTGCCGCCGTTGTGCTTTATGTCGCTGTCGCTCTGGGTGGGCAGAGCCGCTGGACCCTGTTTGGGCGCATTCTGGATGTCGCCCGCTTTGGGCTGGCCCGCGTCCGGATCTGGAGCCGGAGACTGTGTTTGGGGAGCGTTCTGGCCCGGGGTCTGTGCGAACGTTGCAGGAAGTGCACTGAACGCCGCCAATCCTAGCGCGATTGCCAGCCGTCTGAATTTCATAGGTACTCCTTGAGCCTGATTATACGCCCGGTCGGAGGGACACCAAGGGCCCTGATCTTGGTTGTCTTTATTAGACGCAGACGGGAGGCCCCAGGTTACCTGAAGGTACAGATAAAGGCCTGAAAACCAGATTTCTGGGCCTCAGGAATTTGGATCTTTGTGAACGGCACACCAAGGATTCCCCTCAGGATAAACCCGCTCCTAGATTGAAACTCTCGGTTGGTCTCTTAAGAATGAACGCGGTTCTAGGGACGCTTCTTGCTGCTATGCGAGTGTCGTCGTACCATTGGCGCCTTGTCAGATTCAACTTGCGGGAGGCTAGATGCTCGATCGACGTCGTTTCCTGTCCTTTGCCGGAACGGGGGCTGCGGCTGGCTTCGCGGCTTCCCTGGCTCTTCGCGGCAACCTGTTTGCCCAGCTTGAGAAGGCGCCCGCGCTTCCGGATCGTTCCTTGCTCGACAAGAACGAGGAAGCCTACTGGGCGGAATTGCGCAAGCAGTTCCTAATTCCGGAGGACGAGATTTATCTCAACAACGGAACGGTCGGCTCCAGTCCAGCGCCGGTGCTGCGCGCCATCTTCGACGGATACACCACGACCGAAAAGCTGGACCAGCACGATCCCGAGGACTATCCCGATCTGGGGTTATGCGGCCTGGAACGAGTTTCGCGATCCGCTGGCGGCTTTTGTAGGCTGCAATCGCGACGAAATCGCGCTGCTGCGCAACGCCACGGAGGCCAACAGCTACATCGCCAACGGCGTCGACATGAAGCCGGGCGACGAAGTGCTGATGACCGATCAGGAGCATCCCGGAGGCGAACATCCGTGGAACCTCAAAGCAAAGCGCTATGGCGATCGTGGTGAAGAAAGTCACGCTGCCGCGGCCAGTGAAAGATGCGGCGCAGGTGCTGAACCTTTTCAACGACGCCATCACGCCGCGCACCCGCGTGATCTTCTTCAGCCACATCACGACCTTCTCTGGAGTGGTGCTGCCGGCGAAGGAACTCTGCGCGCTGGCTCGCACGAAAGGCATTCTCTCAGCGGTGGACGGCGCGCATGTTCCGGGCATGATGCGGTTGAACGTGCACGACATTGGTTGCGACATGTATTCCTCAGCCCGCACAAGTGGCTGCAGGCGACCAAGGGCTCGGGCTTTCTCTACGTTCGCGACGAAGTGATCGACCGCGTTTGGAACACGATCGCCACCGAAGGCTGGGACGACACGAAGATCCGCGCCGAGCGATTCCAGCGCATCGGCAGTTCCAATGTGCCCGCGCTTTGGGGCTGCGCGCCGCCGATCAAGATGGCCAACGACATTGGCATCGAGCGCATCGAGCGCCGCCACCGCGCACTAGCCGACTATCATGCTGCGGAGATGAACAAACGTGGCGCGGTTTCCTGGACTTCGCCTGATCCGGCTTTCGTTGCGCGATTGTCACGGTGAATGTGCCGCCAGTTCCGCGCATGGATTTGGAGAACTGGCTGTGGAAGACGCACAAAATTCGCATCCGCGGGGCCGATCCGAACAAGCTGCGATTATCGACGCCGTATTATTTGCAGAAGAAAGACATCGACCGATTTCTGGAGAAGTTCGACGAGTACAAGAAAACCAAACTTGCCTGATCAGGGATCGGAGTCAAAACACATTGTCTTCTGCGGAAGATGTTTTGGGAACGGCGCAGACAGGCGTGCGCAGTCATGAGTCGGAACTGCGAAAGGAACTGGGAACGTTTGATCTAGCGCTGGCCCAGGTCGCTTACATGATCACGCTGGAGTTCTTCGGCGCGGCGACCAAGTCTGGTCCAGCTCACGTTGTGCTCTGGCTGACCGGCATAGCGTTGTTCTTCGTGCCCCTGGCATTTGTGGTCACCTTCCTGAACGACCGTATGCCGCTCGAAGGCGGACTTTACGAATGGGCACGACTCAGCTTCAACGAGGGTATTGGATTCCTGGTGGCCTGGAATCTGTGGCTATACATCGTTTTGCTAGTTGGCGAATACGGATTCGTCCTCATCACGTACGTCGGATACGCGCTGGGCGAGAAGGCCCAATGGATGGCGTCAAGCAAAGGGATGATTCTTGCAGCGTCCTTGCTTCTGGTGGCTGCGTTGGTAGTGATTTCAGCTCTTGGTCTCCGGATTGGTAAGTGGGTCATCAATGCCGGTGGACTGCTAACCATTTTTTCGCTGGGAGTGCTAATCGTGCTGGCCGCGGTCCGGCATTGGGTAGGCGGCGATCATGCAGCGACCGCGTTGCCGCTGGTGCCTCCGCCACACACTTTGCTCAGCGTGAGTATCTTTAGCAAGATGACATTCGGGGCGCTTTGCGGATTCGAATTTGTAGCGATCCTCGCCGGGGAGTGCCGTAATCCAGTGCGCACTATCCGGAGATCGGTGCTGATTTCCGCCCCCATCATCGGCGCGATCTACATCTTCGGCACTAGCGCGATCATGGCATTTGTGCCGCCAGACCAGATCGACCTCATTGGTCCAGTGCCGCAGGCGCTACGCGTGGCATTGCATCCCTATGGGTTGGCGAGCATCCTGGCGCCGGTCACGATACTGTTTCTTTTTACCAACGTTTTCTGCACGGGTTGTTTGACATTCGGCGCCAGCGCGCGGCTTCCGATGGTGGCAGGATGGGAAGGCATCGTACCCGAATGGTTCACCAGGCTTCATCCGAAGTATCGGACTCCAATCAATTCCGTATTGTTCGCCGCCATCGCTACGATGGTCGCGTGCATCATCGCGCTGGTGGGGGTGAACCAGGAAGAAGCGTTTTCCTTGATTCAGACTTGGGGATTCACCTTGTACGGATTGGTCTACCTGGCGATGTTCGCAATCCCGCTGGTAAGCGCCCGGAGATTGGGTGTGCAGCCAAGCCTAGGGATCAAAGTGGCAGCGCTATCGGGATTTGTGGTTACCCTGCTGTTCGTGGCGCTGTCGGTATTTCCCGTGATCGACGTGCCGAATCCAGCATCCTACGCTTGGAAAACAATTGCAGTGGTCATTGGAGTAAACGCCGTCGGGGCAGCGTTGTACTTCAGGGCGCGACGCTCCGCGAGTCATCGGCGTGCGCAGGTCTCCGAAGTCTAGCGAAGCATTGTGGCGTCCGAGACCGCGATCTTTCCTGAAGCGCAGACGGGACGCCCACGCTTCAGACTTTCAGCCGCCCTTCAGTCGTAGTACTCCAACCCAAGGTGAGTGATGAGCCCCTCGCCCTTGAGGTGACGGAGCGTATTCTTCAACTTCATTGACTGGATAAACAGATCATGCTCGGGATACAGGCCCGGGACCGTCATCGGTGACTTGAAGAAAAGCTGAGCCACTCCTGAATTCCCAAACCTTTTAGTTCAGAGGAACGCTGGGCTAGGTCCATCAGGAGAACTAAGTCGAGCACGATTGGAGCAGCCAGAATTGAGTCACGGCACAGGAAATCGACCTTGATCTGCATCGGATAGCCGAGCCAGCCGAAGATGTCGATGTTGTCCCATCCCTCTTTGTTGTCACCACGAGGCGGATAATAATTGATGCGAACTTTGTGATACATATTCCCGTAAAGTTCCGGGTAGAGGCCGGGCTGAAGGATGTGCTCCAGAACACCAAGTTTGGATTCTTCCTTCGTCTTGAACGAGCCGGGATCGTCCAGTACTTCACCGTCACGGTTTCCAAGAATGTTGGTCGAATACCACCCGCTGAGACCCAGAAGTCTCGCCTTGAAGGCCGGGGCTAATACTGTCTTCATTAGCGTCTGGCCGGTCTTGAAGTCCTTGCCGCAGATCGGAGCATCATTCTTGCGCGAGAGTTCAAGCATGACTGGGAGATCGACGGTGAGGTTCGGTGCACCGTTCGCGAATGGCACGCCTTCCATCAGGGATGCGTAGGCGTAGATCATTGAAGGCGCGATCATCTCGTCGTTGTCTTTTAATGCCTTCTCGAAGGCTTTCACCGACTGATGCGCTTCTGTAGGTTCGATGAACGACTCGGTTGAGCCGCACCACATGGTGACCAGGCGGGTGGCGCCGCTGGTCTTTTTAAATTCGCGAATGTCATCGCGCAATTGCTGGGCAAGATCCATCTTGTTCTTGCCCTTTTTCACGTTTGGGCCGTCGATCTTCTTTACGTAGTTGTGATCGAAGACTGCGGCACGTGGCTTGATCGAGGAAAGGAATGGCTTCAGTTGCTCGAGCAGCCTGTAGTCGAGAACGCCCGCATTCGAAGCCGCTTCGTACATGTTGTCGTCGAAAATGTCCCAGCCAGTGAATACCAGGTCATCAAGTCCGGCAAGGGGGACAAATTCCTTCACTTTCGGAGACCGGCCGTCGGTGCGCTTCCCCAGGCGAATGGTGCCCATTTGAGTCAGCGAGCCAATAGGCTTGGCCAGGCCTTTGCGAATGGCCTCCACACCGGCGACGAACGTGGTGGCAACCGCGCCCATGCCAGGAATCATGATTCCGAGCTTTCCCTTGGCCGGCTCTATCGTGCCGGTTTCCGTCTTCCGCGTTGCGCGTTTCGAAGGCCCTGTCCGGGCTGCTAACTTCATTTCGCGTGACGCCCGTTCCGCGTGAGCGAGTGCAGTTTCACGATGCTCGTGCTCTCGCGCCGCTGAAGAAGTAGCGAATTGCTTGCGATGACGGCGTCCGTCCGCGTCCCACCAGTCCGCCATGAATACTCCGGGCTTCTTTTGATACATTGCTTGCCTTTCTGGTGGCGGTGACCAGCCACCGTCACCACCCCTGAAGTCCATCCTCGCACATTGCCATGGCTCTCAGCAAATCCCGGGGGTGGAAAAGGCAGAAAGAGCACCTTAAAGGTCATACGAGACTGCAATGGCGAAAATGTCCACTCAACCCTTCCCCGTACTTTAAGGGATTGGTTGGCGGTACTGAATTCGGTTGCGTTCGTTGGCGATTGACGTTTTACAGCGCCCTTACATCAATGACCCCGATAGATTCTTTGAATTGGACGGTGCACCGATTCTGTTGCTAGTGGAGTCACTTCGCAGCCAGCAATGCTGCCGGTCCCAGCGAAGTCGCTGATTGCATGCCAGCCGTGTTAGCGGCATCGACAATCTCCTGACCTTGTCGTTCTCCACCAAAGCCTGAGCCCATGCGATCCGCTTGTGCGGACAGCGTGCTCGTCAGACTTGCCCGCACACGTGCGGGCAGAATGGAGATTCAATGACTTCGATTCGCAAGTTCGTATACGCCGCATTTCTGGCGGTCGCCGCTTTCACCCTTTCATCCACTCTAGCCACCGCGCAGGAACCCGCACACGGACAATTTACGCTGACGCATGACGTTCGCTGGGCAAACGTCAAGGTTCCGGCAGGTGACTACGAATTTACTTACGAGCCGTCTCGGATCTCGCCAGTGCTTCGGCTTAGCAAGCTCAGCGGAGCCCGGGCAGGCTACATGCTGCTGGTTCCAACGTCAGAAGCTACGGCCACATCGATGACGATTAGTCGTCTGGTGCTTGAAAGCTCCATCGAGGGCAGCTATGTGAGCGCAATGCAGCTGCCAGAATACGGCATGACCCTTCACTTCAACGCGCCAACGCACGCTCCTGAGAAACAGGTGGCGAAAGCCGCAAATACAGCTCCAGCGCCAGGACAGTAGCAGTCTGGCTCAACAGCGAGGCAAAGCGGATATCAACCAGATATCCGCTTTCTTCTTGTCTAAAAGTCGAGGGTCGCCGTGAAGTTTTGCGACTGCTAACGCGGATGGAGGATCTGCCTTAAAGTGGCATCAGGCAATGCTTCGATTACGGCGTCGGAAGCTGTGAATTCCCACGCACATCATCGCTAAGCACAATTGCTTCAGCGATTTCTTTCATCGGACGCCGCTTCTGACGGCTCTGGCGCTGCAGGGCGAGATATGCCTGCTCTTCACTGAGGCCCAGATCCCGCTGCAAAATGCCCTTCGCGCGCTCTACGATCTTCCTGGTCTGCAACTGCTCAGCAAGCGTGGAGTTGACTTCCTCCAAACGAGCCATTTCTATCTCGGCTCCGACGAGAAATCCAACGGTAGAAATCATCCGGATCTCACGCCGGCGGTAAGCGTGATGCTGTCGGTGCTGCAAATTCATGACCCCAACCACCCGTCCCCGGGACATCAATGGAACCGATAAGAACGCTTCATAGCTGTCTTCGGGGAGCTCGTGGAAAAACTGAAAGCGCGGATCGTGCGACGCATTCTCCGGGATCGCTACTGGCTCAAGATGCTCCGCCACCCAGCCGGTAATTCCCTGTCCAACGCGCAGTTTGAGCCGATTCACTACGTCAGGATGTGGATTTTTGGAGGCTCGAAGGACGAGTTCGTTACCCTCGAGGACGTATATCAGGCAGGAGTCGCACCGTACGAGAGCAGTCGCAAAATCAACGACACGATTAAGAACTTCATGAAATCCATCGGCCGCATTGAGGCGAACAGTGATCTCGTGAAGTACATCTACATGTGAATCCTCGACAGATATAACGGTTTCCATGTCCTACATTATCGATCTTGTAGAGATTATGTCTAATTGCAAATTTTGATGGCGACGATAAAGGAATTCCGTGCTGAATGTAACTCAGGTTTAACATCTTTTCCGCTTTCCCCGCATCGCTTGGAAACGAGCTTACCTGCCCAGAGGCGACTGCCTTTTGCTAGCAATTGGCCCCCGGTGCTATGCCTTTCAACACGGAAGTCTCTGAGCATCACAGGCAATTCTGTTACGGCTTTTGGTCAAGGTCTACCGTTTTGACGGGCAAATCCCAGTGGGCGTCCAGGATCTCGAAGCGGCGTTGTTCTTCGCGATTGTACGCATCCTGATCGGGCCAGAGCTGCTTTTTCAGCGCTTCTTCATCGAACGCCTCGTTGGCGACTGTGGCATTCTTGAAGATGATGGTGACGCGAAAGTCCCAGCGGCCATCTTCGGTGGTGTGATAACGAGGCTGATCCATCCAAACTTTCAGCATGCGTCCCATCTCGGTTTCTTTCTTCAGCAGCGGGTAGTGATTTTTCTTGAACAGCTTGAGAAATTCGTCAGCGTGGCCCCACTTGGCTTTGTAGTAGTACTCGACAACGAATGGCTTGTTTGAAGAAGTTTGAGCGAAGGACGCGAGCGGCACCAGGAATGCGGTAAAGGCGACGGCGACGACAATGCGGCGCAAGTTGATCATTGGGTGTCTCCTTGATGTGATTTTCGCTTGTACACTATGCGGCGATCGGCATCAAGCGGCAGTGTGCATGCGATGCTGCCAATGGCTCCAAACGAACCACGCCACGGCGATGACTAGTCACCACGCCGATCACGAGATCGAATTGGTGAAAGTACTTTCCGAGTTCGCGCCAGTTCTCGCCAAGCTTCATGCCGAACCACGCTAAGCGCCAGACACCAAGGCCATGACCCGAGGAAGGTATAAATGTGAAATCGGCCCCGAGGCATGCGCGCGATTCCCGCGGGCAGTGCAATGAAGGTGCGGATCACCGGCAACAGGCGGCCGACGAAGACCGCTAGATATCCCCAGCGCGCGAAGAATCGATCGGCCCAGTCGAGTTCGCGGCGGCCCATGAGAATCCAACGGCCATAGCGTTCCACCAGCGGACGTCCGCCGTAGCAGCCGATTTCATAGGCAACGAGCGATCCGAGATTGCAGCCGATCGCGCCAGCAGTGGCCACCCATAACAGTTTGAATGTGCCCTGATAAACCAGGTATCCGGCAAAGGGCATGATCAATTCTGAGGGCAGCGGGATGCAGGCGGACTCGATGGCCATCAGGATCGCGATGCCGGCGTATCCGGTCGTGGCGATGATCTTGCTTATAAATACGAACAGAACCCCGAGAATGTGTTCTGTCATAGAAAGGGTGCAATCGTCAGTCGTGAATCGTTGGGAGATCGAAGATTCCGCAACAGCGAGCTTAAAGCTTAATCAGTGTAGCGGAAAATTTCCGAGATCAGTTTTCAGGAGATCGGCAACAGGCTGGGCACGACCGCGTTCCTGGACAGAACTAGAAGGAGCCTTCCTGCGTGAAGGCGTAACCAGGTAGAGTGGCTCCCTCGGGTCCTTTGAGACTTTGATGCGGGTAGTCGGTGCGCTTGGAGCGCTGATGCCGGCAGGCCGTAACATGGCATATTGCGTGAAGACTTCGTTGTAGACCTTAGTGACTAGGTAGTCCTGGCCATCCGCTTCACTGCGCCAAACTTGTCCGAGTTGAATGGAATTCACTGCCAT
The DNA here is from genome assembly GCA_963712365.1 of uncultured Acidobacteriota bacterium. Lineage (GTDB taxonomy): Bacteria > Acidobacteriota > Terriglobia > Terriglobales > Acidobacteriaceae > Sulfotelmatobacter. The sequence goes on along the minus strand of CAVQHO010000008.1, from coordinate 142,394 downwards.
AAAATGCCCTACCTTTTACGATGTTTCCAGACTACTGGGCCAGAAAACGGGCGTCAATCACCAGAGAGGTTACCGAGGGACACCCGGCGAGAGTGATCACTTCCGCATGCGTCGGTGAATTGGAAGTCACAGAGTCTCCGTTGCTATGATGAGCGGCATCGAGGAACAGGAAAGGAATTCCATGGCGCGTGGTGTCACTCCCCGTCAGCCAGCCCGCAGCGGTCGCCAGGACAAAGTCCGGGATGCGCGGGCTGTCATCGCGAAGAAAAGGCCAGACATTTCGCTGAAGAATGGTCATAGTGGATCGAACATTCGGGCGAAGCGGTCGGGATCTGCAGGCAAGCCCAGTAAGCTGGACAGCGGAAAATCCAAAAAGATGAGGGGCTACAAACCGACGGCGCCCGAGCGAGTGGCGGAGATCCTGAAACGGCTCAACCAACTCTATCCAGACGTAACGTGCGCCCTGACCCACGCTAGCGCATGGGAACTGCTAGTGGCCACGATTCTCTCCGCGCAATCAACCGACGTCAACGTGAATCGGGTGACGCCTGAGCTTTTCAGGAAATATCCAACGGTGCAGGCCTTTGCCGCGATTAAGCCGGAGGAACTCGAGCCGGATGTACGATCCACTGGATTCTTTAGAAATAAATCGAAGTCTGTGGTGGGCGCCGCCAAAAAGTTGGTCGACGAGTTTGGGGGAGAGGTCCCGAACGATATCGAGAAGCTGTTGATGCTTCCCGGCGTAGCGCGAAAGACTGCGAACGTCGTCCTCGGAACATGGTTCAAGAAAGCCGAGGGCGTCGTGGTCGACACTCACGTCCACCGCATCTCGCGACGGCTTGAACTCACGACGCAAAACGATCCGCAGAAGATCGAACAGGATCTGGTCAAGATTCTGCCGCGCGAACGTTGGATCCTCTTCTCGCACCAGATCATCTGGCACGGCCGCAAGTTGTGCATCGCGCGCAAACCGAAGTGTGCCGAGTGTGCGCTGGAGAATATCTGCCATGCCGGCGACAAGACCTGGAGCACGGTGGAGATCCACAAAAACGCGGTGGCCTAGGGATACTCACGCGCTATGCCCTTCGCAGTGCAGTACTCCGAGATAGGCACTCCACGGGCCGACAGTTTTCCGATATTGATAGGCCATCACACGCGATATCTGGTGGATGTGCGTGAGGTCGTGGACGGCCCACGTCGCGAGCAGCTGTGAGAGCGTGACCGCGCCTAGCTCGGGATGAAGTCCGGGGCGGTCAAGGTCCTCTGTCCGTAAGTTCCAGCGCCGCAACTCCGTCAGATTATTTGCGCGCAGTTCGGCAAACTCATCCAGCAACTGCGCAAGCGACTTGCTTTGACTGGAGCGTTCCTGCGCCAGTCGATCGAACTTTTCGAACGGCTTGCTGTCGCCGTGGTCAAGAATAATTCGTGCGCGTGGCATCCAGTCGGTGAGTTCGCCGTGAATGAGGTGGCCCACGATATCGAAAGGATTCCAGCTTTTGTCACCCTCGTTCTGCATGGTCCAAACCTCTGGAAGTTCTCTCAACAGAGCATTCAAAGAAGCCGGCGTATGAGAAAGCAGGGCGATCGTTTCCTCCAACTTGAATTCCATTTTTCCGTTCCTCGTAAGTATGAGACGCGAGAATGATCTTATCGATTCACAGGATGTCACGACAGAAGACGCCGGCGGTCCGGTGACAGGGGCGCAGTCTAGCTCTGCTAAACTTTTATCTTCGACTTTTCCCGAGGTTTTCTGCTTCCATGCGCGCTTCCCTTCTATTCATCACGCTCGCGTCACTTTTTTCGCTTGATACGAATGCCTCCGCTCAGACCTTGCCTATTCCGCAGGCGGTGACAGATCCACAGAAGATTTCGTCGAAACCGAACGCTCAGATCGAACCGCGAAGCCTCACGATCGAGAAGTTGTACATGACGCGGCAGATCGGCGATGCAACGTGGTCCCCGGACGGAAAGAGTGTGGCGTTCGTCTCCAACATGAGCGGACGCAATAATCTTTGGCTGGTACCCGCCGACGGCGGATTCCCGGTACAGCTGACAGTGAGCGATCAAAGGCAATCCGCACCAGCCTGGTCGCCGGACGGTAAGTGGATCGCGTATCAGTCCGACTACAACGGCGATGAACTCTGGGATATCTTTCTCGTTTCGCCCAAGAACGGCAAGATCGTGAACCTCACCCAGACGAGCGAAATCGCGGAACTGAGTCCCACCTGGTCTCCAGATGGCAGATATCTGGCCTACGAAGTGAAGGCGAAGAATTCGGCGGCGTACGAAATCGATGTTTACGACATGGTGATGCGCGAGGTGAAGCACATCACCACCGGAACGCCGCAAGACCGGGGAATTACAGTCCCATCTGGTCGAAGGATGGAAAGTCCATCGTCTATACGCAGGACCAGGCGAAAGGCACTGATTCAAATATTTTCCTCGCTGATGTCGCGACTGCGCAGAGCACACTGCTCACGCCGCACGAAGGAGAGCGCGCTATTCGGCGAATCGATATCTCGCCGGACGGCAAGCGCGTTCTGGTGACTTCGAATGCCGCCAACGGGTACCAGAACATCGGCCTGCTCGACATCGCGACCAAGAAGATCTCGTGGATCACGAAAGATAAGTGGCAAATTCGAGGCGAAGAATTTTCGCCCGATGGCAAACGTCTCGTCGTTCGCGCGCCAATGTGGATGGCAATCGAAGACATCTTCATTCACGATCTTGCCACCGGCAAATCCACCGCGCTGCCCGCTCCCAAAGGTGTGAATCAACCAACCGGGGGCCGCACCGCATTCAGTTCCGATGGATCGCGCCTGCTTTACATGCACAACGGGCCGACCGCTCCCGGCGATCTCTGGATCTACCACTGTCGACGGGCAAATCGCCGCAGCTTACGCATTCGCTGCTCGCGGGCATTCGCTCCGAAGATCTGGTCGAGCCATTCCTCGTTCACTATCCAAGCAAGGACGGGAAGTGGACGATCTCCGCGTTCCTCTACGTTCCTTTCAATATGGCGCGGAATGGGCAGAATGCTGCGATCGTTTACATCCACGGCGGCCCGACCTCGCAGACGACGAATTCTTTCAACCGCTTCGTGCAGTTCGCCGTTAACCAGGGATACATGGTGCTGGCTCCGAACTATCGAGGATCCTCGGGCTACGGAAAAGAATTTCAGCAAGCGAACTTGTTCGACATGGGCGGCGGCGATTTGCAGGACGTGCTCGCAGGCGTCGACTGGATCAAGCAGACGGGGCATCTCGACCCGAAGAAGATCGCTGTCATGGGAGCCAGCTACGGCGGATATCTCAGCATGATGGCTGTCACCAAGGCTCCGGAAGTCTGGGCCGCGGGAGTGCCGATCGTGCCGTTCGTGAATTGGGCGACGGAAATTGAAAATGAAGATCCTGAGTTACGGCAGAGCGACCTCGCCACGATGGGCGATCCGGTGAAGAACAAGGCGTTGTATGACGAACGTTCTCCGATCAACTTTGTCGACCAGATCAAGGCGCCGCTGCTGCTGTTGGCTGGAGGTCATGACCCTCGATGTCCGAAGTCGGAGACACAGCAGGTGGTGGACGCCATCAAGAAACGCGGCGGGACGGTCGATTCAAAAGTCTATGAGAACGAAGGACACGGCTTTGCGCGTGTCGAGAACCAGATCGATGCTTACAAACGTGTTGCTGACTTCCTGCTTGCGCACGTGGTTCCGGCCGATTGCAGTTGTTCGGTGAACGAATAGAGGAGCGTCAACTATTTATTTCAGAGATGATGCTCTCCCTCTAGTGCAAGTCGCGGAGAGGACGTCGCGCATCCGGTTCTATTGTTTCTGGCCCGAACTGAAAACGGTCCATGGGCCCGCTTTCATATCCCTCAGCAGCGGCTTCTGCCAGGAGAATTCCGGATGGCGGTCAAGGAAGTCGGCTGCGATGAAGTCGGCTCCACAGGGATGTCCGGCACGCGCGACGAAGCTCATCTTCGCGGCCATCGCGCTGTCCGATGCTTTTCCTTGCACCGCGCCGCCGGGATTGTAGGCATCCCATCCCCACTCCTTGATGCCGCGGGCGGACGCATCCACGTGACCGCAGAGCGCACGTTCGTTTGCCTGCTCCTTCTTCTCGAAGCTGTCGACATGGTCTGACAAAAACTGTTGCGCCATAGTCACGTCGATCTTGCCCTTCGCCTGTTGCATGATTTCTTCCCATCGCGCATGACGAGCATTGGGAGAGGATGACGCATCGTTGGGATCGAAGGTGGTCTCTTCCTTGATGACCTTGGGGTCGCGGGCAAAATTCGAGCTGACGAAATAGCCGTCCTTGGTGCGCCAGAGAGGCGTGTTCTTCAGGCCAAGCTCCAGGTAGGCGACCTCACCGGTCTTGCGGTCACCGATCAACCAGTCGTTGGCGTATCCGCCATTATTTCCCTCTTTGATGATGCGCGTGTAGTCATCAATGCTGTTGGCGTATTGCAGCGCTTTTCGAGAGCGCATGAATTCCGGCTTACCGTTGGGATCCCAGCCTTCAAACTGGGTCATGGTGGTTTCGGTGATCATCATTCCCGCGGAGTTGATACCGAAGTCGTCGTCGCTCGTGATGAGGCCTGGAAACCCGTCCATCAAGATGCGGTTGCCATGCTGCGGTTGAATGTCGAACACGATCACCCACCGCTCGCCCGCCAGATAGCTTGTCCAGTTGTTGTGAGCGATCACGATCTGGTGATCCTTGGTCATGCTTCCGGTCGCGATGAATGCGCTGCAGTTTCCCGGAGCCGCCAACTTCGGATTGCGTGCGGCTTTGCTCTGCTTGTTCAGCCAGGGCACGTAGTAGTCGGGCACTTCTTCGAAGGCATTGAGCGCAACGATGTCATAGACATCGAGATCGACACCCCTGGCTTTCACTCCATCTGCGATTCCCTGCAATTCCTGCCGATATTCCGCGTCGATATGCGGCCACAGCATCTGCTTGGCCGTGGTGCGGTAGAACTCCCAATCTTTCTGGCTCTGATGGGTATCGAATAGCTTGATAGCTTCGAACGCATCCTTGATCTCGGCGGACAAGAGATATCCGTGCTGGAAACCAACGTCCGAAGGAGAGCCTTCGAGATGGAGGTATATCCATCCACCTTGCTCAAATCGATAAGCCTTCTGTAAACGGGGATCCGCAGAGCCGGGATTGGCGGCCAGGATAAATGAAGTTGAAACCAAAAACATAAGAACTACGAGAACCGCCCGAATTCCCTGCTTCACCTTCATCATGATGGCTCCGTTCTGCCGAAAACTCGATCATTTTAGCCTATGCACACCGCTGGGCAGAGGTTGGACTAAATGTCTGTGCGCTGATCCGGATGTCGACGCAAGTACCAGCACGGCAAAGCGCCCGAGTGGGGAAACAGCGAGTTCACACAATTCTCCGGCGTGGGAGGATCAAAATAAGTTGCGTTTTCCCATTCTTTTGAGCGACGGCGTAGTAGTGATTCACGACGACCGAACCGTAAGCACTTCGATCTGGTAGCGGCTCGGATTCTTGAAGATACCGTAGTCGACGCCGAAGACGAGCAGAGTGAATCCCAAGAGGACCAAGAGCGTACCCAGGAAAATCCGCCGAAGCCGTTCCCTGAGCTTCGGGACTGGGGTGGATGTCACGAGGTGACGATTATAAGCTCCGAAAGCCGCGTGGGATGCTCGTTGACAACTCCCCCATCTCACAGGCAAACTACCGCATTCGCCGAGAATCTTATCTGGCGAGTGTCTGCGGAGGGTTCCGGCATTTAGGCCTTCCAAGCCGTATACTCATTCTTTCGCTTCGTCCATGGCCATGACCGAGCAACGCGTCTCGTACACGCTGGACTCCTCGCTGGAGACGATTGACAACGCCGAAGAGAAAGCCACCCGTATTGCAAATGAATTACAGTTTGGCGACGACGAAGTCATGCAGATCTCGATGGCTGTGCGCGAAGGTATGGTCAATGCGGTTCTGCACGGCAACGCCTATTCTCCGGACAAGAAAGTTACTCTGGCCTTTGAGCGCAAAGGTGAGGAGTTGGTGATCACTATTCGCGATCAAGGCACGGGCATGGACCTGAGCAAGATTCCTAATCCTCTGGCGCCGGAGAATCTGCTTAAAACTTCCGGACGAGGAATTTTTCTTATGCGCTCGTTCATGGATGTGGTGGAGATTCGCCCGTCCACGACGGGCACCGAACTTAAATTGATAAAGCGCGTCCACGGAGCAACCGCGGACGGCAAGGAGGCTTCCCAGTGACCATGAAGGTCAGCAATCGACAGGTGGATGGAGTCACGATCGTGGACTGCAGCGGTCGCATCACGTTGGGCGAAGGCAGCGTCATCCTTCGCGATACAGTGCGCGATCTGCTCGGCAAGGGTAATAAGAAGATCGTGCTCAATCTGGCGGATGTCAACTACATTGACAGCTCAGGAATCGGTGAACTAGTCAGCGCATTCACCACCACCAAGAACCAGGGTGGCGAACTAAAACTGCTGAACCTCACCAAAAAGGTCAACGATCTCCTCCAAATCACGAAGTTATATACCGTTTTTGATGTAAAGGACGACGAAGCTTCGGCCGTTAAATCTTTCAAGTAATACTTGAGCCGGTGCGTGACCCACTTCTCGCCCGAATGATGAGAAGTGGGTCCGCTTGGTTCTTTTCGGGACGTTCCTTCCAGATTTTTTCCTCGAATCACAGCACACCGTAGCAGATGGTCCTACGATGCGAGCGTGCGTAGATCAATCCTCGCCATACTCTTCTGCATTCTTTCAATCATTCTCTCGATGCCGAAGCGTCTCTATGCCGCGGAGTGCATTCAGATTCACGAAGCTGCGCACCATATCGGGGAGACGAAATGCGTGACAGGCAAAGTTGTACGCGTCAAGGTTGGGGAAAAAGGCGTTCATTTTTTGGACTTTTGTGAAGATCAGCAGGCATGTCCTTTCACCGTCGTCGTTTTCTCCAGTGACCTTAAAGATGTGGGAGACGTGCGACGTCTCGAGGGCCGCATGATTGAGATTCTTGGTGCCGTCAAATCGTACGAAGGGCGACCAGAAATTATTTTGAGACGCATTAACCAGATCACCGGAGGCGCCGCTATGATCCCGCCACTTCCGAAGGCATACGATGTCGAAAACCGCGGACGTTTTAGCGCGGGACGCGCCAATCTGAGGCAATCCAAGCGCACCAAGAGTAAGCGTGGTCGAGACAACACCATCATCTACGGCGATGTGGAAAGTTCGCCTTCGTCCGAATAGAAGTGCCCCTTCTCCACGATCGATCCTCTTATCAGCCAGGATAGGTATACTGCCACCTTTGGCGACAGAGAGCGCGGCATGGACCTTACATCGAACAACAACATGACGCGGCGGGACGTGGCCACGGTGCTCACGTCTGCGGGATTGGGATTAGCAGTGAGCGGCCTGTCGCTGTTCGCGAGCGAACCGATGAACGACACATTGAATAGAGTTCTGCCTAATTTTTCAGAGAAATCGCGCGCAGTTCTGCAGAGGTTGCTGGGCGATCCGACTTACAGCGGGCAGATCCCGGCGTTGGACGTTGCGACACTTGTCAAGAATGAGGGCACTAGCGTTGAGAGGCTGATGGTGAATTTGATCCCGCTCGCCCAGACCTACTCGCAAGCGCCGATCTCGAATTTCCATGTGGGCGTGGTCGTGCGCGGGGCGAGCGGCAGCCTTTACACGGGGGCGAACATCGAAATTCCGGGGCAATGCCTGGGCTTCGCGGTGCATGCGGAGCAATCGGCCTTGTCGAACGCCTACATGCATTCCGAGCAAACTGTGGCGGCTCTGGCAGTCGGAGGCGCGCCTTGCGGACATTGCCGCCAGTTCATCAACGAGATGTCTCCGGATGGGGAAATTGTGATTCTTATACCGGATAAATCTCCGACTAAGGTGTCCGACATTCTGCCAGCCGCGTTCGGTCCGGCTGCGTTAGGAATGAAGAACGGGGCCTTTCCTCACCCGTTCACACGTCTTCGATTGACAGGCGCGGATCCGAATCCGATGCTCGCAGCCGCATTGGACGCAGCCCAGAGATCCTATTCGCCGTATAGCAAGTCTCCCTCGGGTGTCGCCCTTCGTAGCGACAAGGGGCGGATCTATAGAGGCTCGTACATCGAGAATGTGGCGTTCAATCCAAGTCTGTCGCCGTTGCAGACGGCCTTGGCCGCGTTGATCGCTGCGGGCGAGCCTTATTCGGCGATTTCGCAAGCTGTCCTGGTGGAGTCGCAGACAGCGAAGATCAGTCAGAAAGTCGTGACGGAAACGGTGATGGCCGCGATCGCCCCAGCCATCAAAGTACAAGTTGCGATTGCCGAAGGCTAGGGCGTTTTCTGGAAGCAAATGCCGGACCGCCACGGAACCTAGAGTACGTTCGCCAACGAAAGGCGTGTTGCGGCAACTATGGCTAGACCATTCCCTTCCGTAATTCTTCGAGAGGATACTTGGTTCCCCGCCACGTAATCCCGTCGTTCCATAGGGTGAGGATGGTCGATTTCAGCAGCGTGTAAATGAATAGGATCGTGCTGACTGGGTGAAGCAGGAAGTAATAAGGCGGGACGGAAGATCGCAACGACATGCCGACGTAGATCATGAATATGGAAAACAGAGCTACACCGTAGGGAATCCGAGCCCAGCCGTGTGCCAACCAGATTCCGAGGAAAGGACCGAAGTTCAAAAATGCCAGGCCGAAGACAGACAGGAACGCCCTCCAGGATTGAAACGAGAGCACAGCGAAAAAGTTCTTCGTCAGATTGTTGACGACGCCCATGGCGCCGTGCGCCCAACGGATCGAGATCAGGTCCCCACCAAAAACATTCCTTTGCGCAAAGCCGCCACGCTTCACGACTTTGCCGAGTTTCATATCGTCCAGCACTTCCATCCGAAGGGCTTGGTATGTACCGACGGCGTCATACACGCGGCGTCTCACGAGGTTAAAAGCGCCAACGCCCATGTGATCGTCGGTGCTTGGGTCGGCAACCTTCCAAGGCCGGTGACCGAACATGAACATGGTTTGGAAGAACGCGATCATCATGTACTCGCCCGGACGCTTCATGATCATGCGCGGAAATAACACCACGTGATCGGCTCGTTCCGCTTCTGCATAGGCGATCGCCCTCCGCAACGAATCCGGCTTGAAGAGAACATCGGCATCGGTGAACAGGAGCCAATCTCCGGACGCTTGATTTGCCGCCGTCCACATCGCATGAGTCTTACCCAGCCACCCGGGAGGCAATTCGTCGTGATGAATTACGCTGAGTCGACGATTGCCTGACGCCGCCGAGGCGATGCCGCTTCTGCTGACATCGACCATCAATCTCGCCGGTGCGATCGGTCGACCGGTCGTTGACCGCGATCACTTCATAATTCTCGTAGTCGAGTGCGAGAAGGGTTTCGCAGGCATTGCTCAACTGTCTTCCTCTTCGTTTCGCGCGGGAACAATGATCGAGACACTTGGATTCCCGGATGCAAGCACAGGATTGCGATCCCACTCGGGACGGGAGACATCCGCAACGCTGGGCATACCGAGGGCTGCATCGACGATGCGAGAGAACCATGCCAGTGCGAGGATGGTTCCGGCGATCCAGTGGAAATAAACCATCAAGGGATGTTACTTTCTGTTCTCTTGCTGGCAAAGGGTCTGCGCCGCCAATTCGCACATCGCGGCGCAAACTTCATGCCGTAGAAGAGTATAGCCGACAGAAAGGCCAATGGCGATAACCGGCAGCGATGAATGCAGTCTGCAACGAGTAGTGATCCGACATGTCACCGATCAATGATCGGCAGAAGGCACATCCCCGAAGAATTGAATAATGAAGATATTGACTGCGAGAGCGATCGCCCGAATGTGCGCGCTCAACGGAATTGATGACTGCAGCGTTCAAGGGACCGGTGTTCAACAGCAGAAGGAACGCGGCAACCACGATTCCGCACGAATCATCAGATTTCCGTGAGTGGAACAGTGCGACCCACATCGACGGGTATTCCCAACCCCATGCTAGCCGCAGACACCAAGTAATACGCCGCTCTGTATGCGACGGAGTAGAAAGTCAGACAGCCAGCCTCCGGCCAGGGAGGCGACGAGCCATCGACCACGATAATTATGCCGAAAAAAATTCCGCTTCGCGAGCGTGTAGCCGCGTGCACTGTAGAGGAACTTAGGCATCCACACCTGAAGCCCCCCAAGGAAACGTCATCACAGCCATGCCCAAGGTCGCGGTGAGAAACGCCGGGTTTTTGGCAAGGCCGAGATAGTGTCCGCGCTCCGGAATTTCTTCATGTGGATCGAATTGCCCTAGCGGTCAGGCTCCTTGAAGAAGCAAGACCAGCAGAGCCAGTAAAAAACCAGGAACCGCGGCAATATAAAAAGGAAAACGCCAGCCGTGGTGCGGCGCCAATATCCCGCCGAGCAGATACCCCAGCGGCCGATACCACAGGAATCGCCAAGTAAAACACGCCGAGAATGCGTCCGCGCAGATGCTCCGGGAAATAGATCGGCGACGAAGGTCGGCGCAATCGTGACGAATGTCGCCTCGCCGATTCCCACCAGAGTGTGCCGAATCAGCAACTCGGTATAGTCGTGCGTCACCGCGGTGAGGAGGGTGAGCCCGCTCCAGAATAATGCCCCAAGAACGATGATGAGACTTGCGCGAGTAGCGGATCGGCCAGCGGGCCCACGAACGGCGCCGCACATGTAGAAGACGAGAAATACACTTGTCAGGTATGCCGAATCTGCTCGCTTCGAAAGATGGAATTCATGCCTGCACCAATCGGCTGCACTGCGAACAGCACGTTGCGGTCCGCGTAGTTCAGCAGATTGAGCGCGGTCAGAAGCGATGAGCGCGGTTTTCGGTTGAAGTTCGTTCTGGGACACGGGTCCAGCGAATATAGCATGAGCAGAAATTACTGAGCCGTTCGGCATATCTTGAACCACAAAGGACACGGAAAAATCACGAAGTAACGAATTTCTTCGTAGTCTCTTTTCCTCTACGATTTCTGTTCTTTCGGCCGCGGCCATCTTCGCGACGATTGTTGTGGATATTCCACCCGCGCGGCCGAAACTCGCCCTTCACCTCGGCCCATACTGGTTTCGCCCACTTCACAACGTCTTCCAGGACCTGATTCACGACGTTTTCCTGGAATATGCCGAGGTTGCGATAGCACTGCAGATACTCTTTCAGCGACTTCAGTTCAAGGCAGTCCTTATCAGGCATGTAGCGGATATTCAGCACCCCGAAATCTGGTAACCCAGTCTTTGGACACACAGAAGTGAACTCAGGATCGTCGACGATGATTCTCATATCCGGGAAACTGGTTGGGCCAGGTCTCAATCTCGGGAAATTTGGAGTCGAGTCCGGCAGCCGCGTGTTCAGGCGTGTAACGTTGCGATTTCGGCATGCTTCTATTGTAGCGGCAGATCGTCAGAATCGAACTTGTAGCCGCAGTAGCTGTTAGCCCTCCGGCATGCACCTAATTGGCTGGGCCGCATCCGATGAGATACGGGCTTGGCGAGTGTTCCGCGTCCTGCCATCGCTCCGGAATGGTAAATTACTGCGTACAGTTATTCCTGCCGCATCCTGGAAGACCAACAGTTGGCGTTGACGAACAATTCGACATCGCCGTCACGCCGGCGCTGGATTCTGGCTTGTCTGCGTCCGCAGTCGTTCGTGATTTTTATCATTCTGTATTCCTACCTGCACCAGACCCCGCTCAAGGTCCGTGCCACGAAAGTGCAACGCGGCCCGATCCGCAGCTTGGTTTCGACGAATGGCAAGGTCGAGCCGATCCAGAATTTTGAGGCGCATGCGCCCATTGCGACCACCGTCAAACGAGTGCTGGTGAAGGAAGGCGAACACGTGCACAAGGGTCAGCTTCTTACTGCAGCTGGATGATGCCGATATCCGGACGCAGGCGGCCAAGGCCCAGGCACAGATAAAGCCGTCGCAAGCCAGCCAGTCCGCGCTCAAGACTGGCGGAACTCAGGAAGAAGTTCTGACTCTGAATTCGCAACTACGAAGGCCCGAGCGCTCGCGATGCGGCCCAGCGAAGTCTCGACGCGCTGAGCCGCCTGCAGCAGATGGCGCCGCGTCTGCGGGGAAGTGCGGCAAGGGAAGACACTCTGCAACGCGCCAAGCTGACGTGAATTCTTGCGAACAAAAGCAGAAAGACCGCTACTCCGCTCCGGAAATGGCCCGCATTGAGGCGCAAGCCAGCAGAAGCACAGGCCGCCTAGGACAGCGCGGAAGACGCACTGAGCAAATCGAGCGTCCGCGCGGCATTTGAGGGAATCGTCTATTCCCTTTCCGTGAAGCAGGGGACTTTTGTGCAAGCCGGAGAGTTGCTTCTGCAAGAGGCCGATCTTTCGCGGGTGCTCGTGCGTGCTTTTGTCGATGAGCCGGACGTGGGCCGCCTGCAAACTGGAGAAAAGGTTGAAGTCACTTGGGATGCGGTACCAGGGACGCCTTTGGACTGGGGCGGTGAACAGCGTTCCTTCGACGGTGAAATTACGTGGCAATCGGAATGTTGGCGAGACGACCTGCCTGATCGATAACAAGGATTTGCGTCTGCTCCCGAATATCAATGTTGGCGTGACCATCGTCGTTGCCGAACACAATAACGTTCTCACTCTGCAGCGCGACGCTTTGCGCATGGACGACAGCAAGCCGTATGTTTTCCGGATCATCGACAACCATCTTGAAACGCCAAGCCGATCACAGTTCTCCTTGCAAAACTTGACGCGTGTCGAGATCACTTCGGGATTGTCGGAGGGCGATACCGTCGCTCTGCCCGCCGAAGAGGCGAAGCCACTTGTCGGATGGCGCCTTTGTGAAGGTTGTACCTAGCTGAATGCCACGATGTTGCCGCTTTGCATCGATGAGTGCGCCTTCGGTATTTCAACAACATTTGCTGCTTCCGATCGTGTCGCGTTCGCTATCGTTTTGGTTCACGGCTGCTTCGCCGCTGCTACCGGCCAACCAGTCTTATCTCTGGCCACGCTGACGAGGCGATACACTCCCTCGAAGCAACAGATCGCAAAAGCTCCCAACTGACGCTGGGTCCTATAATCTGATCTGTCGCGCCTATTTCATGATGGAAGAATGGGACCGCGCGATCGCCAATTGCGAACGCGCCGTCAGAGCTCGACCCGCAGAAGAGTTTCTTATCGATTGTGGCTTGGGCGAGCCTACGGAGAAAAGGCGAGCCGCGTGAGTTTTCTTTCGGCCGCCGGGATGGCAAAGAAAGTCTCGGTCATCGTTCGAGCGAGCCGTCCAACTCGATCCGAAGAACGTCGAAGCACGCACGGATCTCGGCGAGTTCTACACCGAAGCGCCAGGCATTGTCGGCGGCGGTAAAGATAAAGCGCGACGGGCAAGCCGACGCTCTCATGGCGATCGATGCTTCACGCGGGCACTGGCTGCTGGCCCGGATTGCGGAAAAAAATAAAGACGCGGCAGGCCGAGCGCGAATATCGGGCCGCGATCGCAGCCAGCAATTCAGCCGCACGCAGCTGGTTCGACCTGGCGAATTTTTTTTTTTACGCACATCGTACCCGAGAGATGGAACAGGCTATCCAGACGTTGGAGTCCAGTCCCAGTCGATCATCCGGAATCGCTGATGCATGCGGCGGAATTTTGCTTCGGGCAAACGCGATATCCAAACTCGCGATTCAGCTTATGCGACGTTATCTCGAATCGGCTCCGGTGGAAGAGGGTCCCGCTTTCAAAGCGCAGTGATCAACTGGGACAGTTGCTCGAAAGTCAGGGCGACCGGAAGGGCGCCGCAGAGGAATATCGTGCGGCACTCGCCTTGTCGCAACACTATCGCAGAGCGCGAGGAAGACCTGAAGCGGCTTGAGCACTGATTGCGTTGGGCATCGCGCAGTTGTCCACCTCATCACTTCTCCTGTCGGCCACGGTGGCGGATCCCTACGCACTGTAAATAACTCGCACAATTCTCCTACTGCCGCATTTAGAATTTTGCTTGCATCCAACTTGATCTTCATACGATCCTTACGCACTGTATTCGGAAAGGGACGCAATGAAGATTTCGTGCCGCATGTGAACTGACCCTGGTCTGGATTCTGTCAGTCTTTTCTTTCCGCCTGCGTTGCTGGCCGAGCCAGTTCCTTTGAAGCGCATTGTCGAACTTGCCCTGTCGCACGCCACGCGGGCGGCCATCGCCGCCGCCGACGAGCAGCGCATCGCCGCCAACTACCGCGAACTGCGCGATAGCTATATCCCGCAGCTCGCGACCGGCGCTGGCCTCGGATTCTCTTACGGATTTCCCCTGTCGCTCGAAGGCTCGGCCCCGGCTTGTTCAACATCACTGCACAGTCTGCGCTGTTGAATCCTTCGTTGCGCGCTTCTATTAAGGCCACGAAAGCCGGATGCCGCGAGTGGCCGCACTGAACAGCAAGGATCAACGGAATCAAGATCATTCAGGATGCCGCGCAGAGTTATGCGGAACTCGCGAAATGGGAACAACGTCTGGTGAAGCTGCAGGAGACAGAAAGCGACGCCGAGAAGTTTCAGGCCGCGGTTGCGCAGCGAGTCAAAGAAGGCGTGGACACCGAAATGGACGGAACCAAAGCTCGTCTTTCGGCAGCGCGAGTCCGATTGCGAATCGCCGAGGCCCAAGGCGCTGCCGACGTGCACGCGAGCACTTGTCGAATTAACCGGGACTTCCGGCAGCGGCATCCAGACTGATCCAGATTCGATTCCTATCCTCGCCGCCACCTGCGCAGACGGGACCGGGATGCCCTCGGCATCGACGCCCGTCCGTCGAGGCCGCCGTTGAGCATGCCCGCGCGCAATATTTGCGCGCGCAAGGAGAGCATCGCGCGCTCTGGCCAACCGTAGATTTCGCCGCACAGTATGCGCTGCTGTCGAAGTTCAACAACTTTCAAAACTATTACATTCCTTCAAAGCCCTGCGTCACGCCCCTGGGAGAATTTCTGTGCGTGACCAACAGCTTTCAGCAAAACAACGCCACGGTTGGAGTCAGCATTCGGTTTCCGCTTTTCAATGCATCGCAACGGGCGCGGGCCCAGGCTGCGGATGCCGACGCGCTGAAAGCGACGAAGCAGGCGCGAGGTCGCGAAAAACCAAGTTTCGGAGGAAACGCTTCGCTTGCAGCGATCGGTTGCGCAGATGCAGGCAGCCCATGATGTGGCTGAACTCGAATACGAGATCGCCGATAAAAGTGATGGCTGCGGTGCAAACACGGATGGATTCCGGCACCGCGAATCTGCATGATCTCGACGATGCGCGCGCGCAGGTGAGTGAAAGATTTATCACGTTGCAGGACGTGACCTTCGAATTGCGGAGAGCGCAGTTAGGCTTATTACGATCGAGCGGAGACCTGGAAAAGTGGGCTTTAGGTTCTCACTGAGAAGCTACAGCTTCCCTCGCAGTGTTTTGACGACCTGACGGATCGCTTTTTCGTTTCTCCGATACCATCGCCACTGCCCCTGTTTGCTGGCCTCAACTAAGCCCGCCTTTGTCAGGATCGCCATGTGGTGAGAAATGGTGGGCTGCGACAGATGAATTTGCTCTTCAATCTCTCCGCCACAGAGGCAAGGTCCAGCCGTTTTATGTGCGCCGGCTTTCACGTTAGATACGTTGTCCTTCAGTGCTTTCAGAATTCGGCGCCGGGTGGGATCGGCAATCGCGTGTAGAGCGCGGTCCAGCACTTCGTCGGAAGACATGCTAGATACAATTAACGTGGAAATCGATGGCTGTCAATATAGGAACGAAGCGGTCAGGATAAAATGTGGCCTGCATGGATTCTAGCTTCGAACCCGACGAGCTTTGGATGGCGGAAGCTCTTCGAGAGGCACAGCGCGCGTTGGAGAATGGCGAGGTTCCCGTAGGAGCAGTGGTGGTGTTTCAGGGCAAGGTGATCGGGAGAGGGTGCAATCAGAACATTGCGAGAAACGACCCGACCGCTCATGCCGAGATCATCGCCCTTCGCGAGGCGGGGACAACCCTTGGTAACCATCGACTGGGGGAGTGTGAGCTGTTTGTTACAATTGAACCGTGTGCGATGTGCGCCGGAGCCATGATTCATGCGCGAATCAAGCGCTTGATTTACGGCTCGGACGATTCTAAAGCAGGCGCCGTCCGATCCGCGTTGCGGGTTCTGAATCACCAGCAACTGAATCACAAGGTTGAGGTTCGAAGCGGTGTGCTAGCGGGTCGAAGCGCAGAAGTTTTGCAATTGTTCTTTCAAAAACGTCGCTAGATCACGGCATAAGTGCTCTCTAGAACACGTGCCGAGGTCGGTTCATAACCAGCGATTTTTGATTTTTGTCCGACGCGGAGAGGTGCGTGAGTGGTTGAAACGATCCGCCTCGAAAGCGGACATACCTTAACGGGTATCGGGGGTTCAAATCCCTCCCTCTCCGCCATTCCTTCCTACTGCGCAGTTGTATGGCGGTGATGCGTACTCTTTCCCTAGTTGGATTTGGTGGCTTCGTCGACGGGCAGCACTCAATCTGAAAAGTAAAATGCCGGTCCCCGGCTCAGCGTCTACCCCTCCTACGGACTCGCAGTGCGGACGGTAACCATTTTATTCTGCCTCTTGAGATGTCCTAATGCTGCAGAGAACCCTGATCGTTTTCCATTTCTATGCTGTACTTTCCGGGATGTCTTTCCGGCATCTTGCCGGTAAATGTGAACGCAACTATCTTCAGTTCACCTCCTAGATTCTTGGTCACGTAAGCTAGCAGGACCCCAGGTCCTCATCGCGCCACCAGGTTGTTTCCTTCTCGCCACTTTGGAACAGCCAAAAGCTTCGGCTGAGTCGAATATTGGGCCGACCCTCCCATTAAGTCGAATCCGTCTCTACGCAAAAAGTGTGTCCACATCTGTGAGGAGGAGTGTGTCATGACGTACCGCAATCTGATTCAAGCCCTGTCTTTTAGCCTTCTTCTGATCGCATCAGGAGTACTCTTCGCGCAAAATCCTAACTGCACAATCATCGTGCCCAATGCTCCGCTGACCTCAGTAGGGCTTGCGACACCTTACCAGCTGACTGCGACCACGCCCGCCGAAGGTGAGTGCCACGAGACAAATACTGCGTCGTCGGCTTTTGTTCAGGCTGCGATCCTCGATCCCGCTACGGGGCAGATTTCAATTTACAACCCGTTGGTGGTTGACAAGGGCTCTGCGCCTGCGCAGGGCGCCGCTCCGATTCCGCCAGTCCTGCCAGACAACGCTGTCGTGGGGCTTTGGTTCGGATTCAATGGCGACAACCTGGTGCAACAAGGAGCGTCTGCGGGCGTTTTGGAGTCCAGCGGCTGTGTGAATGGCCTGCCGAACAATGTCTTCGGACAGTTCTCGTATTGTAATGCGCCGGCCTTTTTCAAAGCTGCTCACCAAGCGATCCGCAGAGGTCAACTGTACGTCCCACGTTTAGGGGGCGCCATCGATGGTCGCCGTTGTCCGTCAGTCCGCGACTTCTTTGTTGTGGACCAGGATCAAAGCGACAATCTGCCCGTAACTTATTTGATCAGCTCGGATGGCCTCCTTGCGCAGAATACCGCGGCAAATCTCCAAACCTTGCCCGGTGCAATCACTCTTGGAAATCCTAGCGACAACGGTCTCGTGGACAGGTTCCTGGATCCTGATCTCGGTTGCGTGCCTTGGAGAGTGGCGGATCTGGCCGACCCCGGCCACCAGGTCCCGGGCTCTGGCATTAAACGAGTTGCAGGCGCGGGCTCATCAAAGATTTCCTGTTGCGCGCATCCCCGCTGGAGATCCTATGGTGGTGGATGCTGACGGGTCCATCGATCTCGCGAAACTCAATGCCTACCGGAGAGGCGTGGACCAAGCAGAGGTGCAGCATCGTTGGCAAGCTGACACGGCCCGCTACTGCCGGCACATGCTGAGAATCGCTCCCGCGCGACTTTTGCTCGATCAGGACCGACTTCTCTCCAGCCCGTCCCCCGTCGCGGATGACGCGAATTCCATGTTCACCTTCATGGCGCAACGCTTCGCAACCAGCTACGACATCCTCGGCTGCGCCAAGTCTGACGAACCTTCCTGACCCTGTCTCGTTCACATTGGACGCTGACGGTGTTGCGATTAGCGCCACGATCAACATTCCACAGTACGAGAAATGTCGTCACAAACTGGCTCCCTACGAAGCTCAGGACAATGCATCCGACGACGCGGACGAAACTGACGGACCTACGAAATAGTTTCACCGGTAGCGCACGCTAACTGATCCGCATGCTCAGGAAGTGAATGTTCCTGAGCATGCAATTCCACAGTCCTCAATCAACTTGCGGAGAGGTGTCCATGTGTCTGCTGTAAGTGGTCGAGTCGAAACCGCCAATCACGGTTTCGATCACTTGCCTGCGTGCGCGCCGCCGGACGCTCTTCGAAATCAGCAATTCTGGGTGCATTGTGCTTGAGCTTCTCTTAAATTCTCGCATCCGGCCGCCGCGCAGATCTCTCCGGGTCCGCTTTCGCGCGCGCACCAGTCGATCGATGGCGTGACCGACTGCGCCACTTGCCACGAGATCTCGGCCGGGAAGCCAATTTTCAAATGCTCTGAGTTGTCACAACGAAATTGCTTCGCGCATCGTGCGGGAAAAGGACTGCACGCTACGTACGACATCAAACCGGGCTCCAGCCTGGAATGCGTGAACTGCCATTCCGAGCACAACGGTGAGGATTTCACTCTGACGAAATGGGACCTTAAGACTTTCGATCACGAGCAAGACCGGATACAAGCTCGAGGGCGCGCATGCAGCAGCTCAGCTGCAATCGTTGTCACTCGCCAGAACACATTCCTGGAAGCGAACGGGCGACGATCAAGGTCAAGGATCTGCGCAAAACATTCCTGGGAGTTTCTCCGGGATGTACTAACTGCCATCGAGATCAGCATGAGGGACGTCTGGGTTCTAATTGCCTGCAATGTCACGACTATGTCCAGTGGAAGTCGATCAACATCGTTGCATTCGATCATTCGCTGACACGCTATGCGCTAACTGGCTTGCATGCTAAAGTTGCCTGTCAGCGCTGCCACAGCCCCGGACGCGACAACAAGGCCGCGCTATGCCGGAATCGCATTTCGCAATTGCAACGATTGCCACGCTGATCCCCACCGCGGAAGGTTTCCGCAGACGTGCCAGTCATGCCACGCCACAGGCGGCTGGAACAAGGTCCTGACGCCTGGTCTGAATCGAGCATTTGACCATTCCAAAACCAAGTTCGCTTTGCTCGGCAAGCACGCCGAGGTTGAGTGTGTGAAGTGCCATGCGCAGGGGACTTCACTAAGACCGCTGGCATTTCAGAAGTGTTCCGACTGTCACCGAGCCGATCCCCATCGAGGCCAGTTCGCCCATCGGGGCGCGGCACCGAGTGTTCTGCGATGCCACTCCGTGGATGGCTTCAAGCCGTCCACATTCGGATTGAAAGAGCATGCGACGACCGGCTACCCGCTACAAGGCAAGCATGCGAATCTGCCTTGCGCGCAGTGCCACGTCCCGAAAGGCAACTTCACGATCTACAAGATTAAGTTTCAGTTCTGCACCGACTGTCACGCCGATGAACATGCCGGACAGTTCGCCAGAGCGCCACATCTCAACCGCTGCGAAGATTGCCACAGCTTGCAGAAGTTTCGGCCATCTACATTCACCCTGTCGAGCCACAACGAATCTTCCTTCAGCCTGAGTGGAAGCCACCTTGCCGTCCCGTGCGCCGACTGTCACAAGACATCCACCAATTTCAAACCGCAAGCCCACTGCGCAGTATCACTGGGCAGGAATCGGTTGCACAAATTGTCATGCCGACCCGCATCAAGGAAGATTCAACGCACTGTCCACGCAGCGAGGGCGAACCGTAAAGCGCCTGGGTGCGAGGGTTGCCACTCTCACGGAGACGTGGAACGATCTCTCGCGCTTCGACCATTCGAAGACCGCATTCCCTCTGCTCGGGGCCCACAAGACGACGACGTGCGCCAGTTGCCATAAAGCGCTAAATCCAACACCGGGCTCAGCAGTGCGGACTTCAAGATCGAGCGCTCCGAGGTGCGAGGCCTGCCACGCAGATCCTCATCGGTCGCAGTTTGCGAAAGTTGGAGTTACGCAATGCGGCAGTTGTCACGACAGCACGAAGTGGAAACCGTCTTTGTTCGACCACGACAAACAGACTTCATTTTGTCTTGCAGGGAGCGCATCGCAACGTGCGTTGCGAGAGTTGCCACAAATCCACCCGGCCGGTGGCGGGAAAACTTGTGCTGTTTTACGAACCGACCCCGCGCCAGTGCGTTGCATGCCACGGAGCGGACGAACTGAAACGAGTCATGCACTGAACTGATTTGTCATGGGAGAAGTGTCGGGTCGAAGTTGAAACAGAAAGGAAACAGGCATTGATCGGCATTCATTTGGATTCCCGCATTCGCCTATGCTCCAGATGGTCTCTGGCATCCTCGGCCGGGCAGCACACGCGGCATCATCGCGTCCGAGGCCGGTCCGCATGGGCCGATGCAGGTTGCTTGCGAGAAGTGCCATACATCCTCTGCCTGGAAACCGATCCGCAACAAACCTGAATTCGATCACAACAAGACCGGCTATCCGCTGCGAGGCTTGCATGCGAGTGTTGCATGCCAGGAGTGCCACCTCAGTCCGGTGTTCGCCGACGTGGGCCGCAATTGCCAGGATTGTCACGCTGACCTGCATCGCAGGAAAAATGGAGCGCAGTGCGACTCTCTGCCACCGCGTGAGTGGATGGCAGGTTTCGCTGCAATACATCAACGCGCATCAGGATCGATTTCCACTCATCGGCGCGCATGCTGTGGCGGATTGCTATTCGTGTCACAGAGGCCGGCGCCGTCGGTCAATTCAATCGACAGGGACTTTCGACCGAATGCGTGAGTTGCCACCTGAAGGCGTTTCAAAAGACGACTGCGCCGAATCATCAGGCGTTGGGATATTCCACGAATTGCCTTCAATGCCACATGAGCATGGACAGTTGGATGACCGCGGTCACGACCTCGTTCGAGGGCAAGAAGGTAAAAGCGAAAGAGAAGCACGAAGTAATGGACCAAACCAATGTAGACAGGTGCGTCACAGACCGTAGATCAAAGGAGCGACAGCGGGTGAGGGTGATCGCAGAGTTCGGCCTTTTATTGTTATTAGCGTCTGTGTGCGTGGCGCAAGGCGCAACTGCGGGTATTGCAGAAATTCGAAAAGTTAGGATCACTCGAACCGGCGATAAAACGAGGTTGGAGTTCGTGCTCACTAGGCACGTCGACCCCAAGCTCACGATCGCGACCGAACCCGACCGGCTTGTTCTGGATCTATCCCGCACCAGGAGCAGCTCCGCGACAACGGCGTCTCGCCGTCAATCGGAACGGCGTGAAGCAAGTACGGATCGGTCTCAACAGCACTGATCCGATGGTCACGCGTGCCGTCGTAGATCTCGACACCGCCCACCCGTATGAACTCGCGACAGTGGGCAACACCATTGTTCTTACGGTACTGCCGCCAATCGATGCGGACGACTTCCAATCAAACTGCCACGGTGCCCAATTCCGGCCGCGAGCGGTTCCCTGCTGGGAAAGTTTACGGTCGCGACAGCACACCGCACGAGAAGAAAAATCGACCAACTCGGCAAAGCTGTCGAGCCTCGGAGCGAAACAGCGCAACGATCGGATCCGAACCTTCATGTCCTCTTTAAGGTGAAGTACGTTGCCGAGGGAGTCGCTTACCTGACCGGCGGCAGGAATTCCGGGCTGGCGAAGGGCATGAAGCTCGTGGTGCGCGACGGCGGGCCTTCCGCAGATTCTGCGAAGCGCCAGGAGGCCCGGTCGTCGCCGAACTACAGCGTCGTCTCAGTTGCAGGCACATCGGCAGTAACGGAAATTCACAATCCCAAGCGAGACGTCGCGCCCGGCGATTGGGCGGAACTTTCGGCAGCGGACTATCGGAGCTCGGAGGATCAACTCGGGCGCCAACGCGAGCAGTTGCCAATCCTGCGCAGCCTGCCACGGCCGTTGAGCCCGTCCAACTCCGAGAAGGTTGAACAACCGATGCAAGACGAGAGCCGGATTCGAGCCCGATTTCGGACTCGACTACAGCGGAATCAGCAGCAGCGGCTCAACGCCAGGACGCAGCAGTTCGCTGGGTATGTCTTTCAGCGCAGACATGACGCGCATCGCCGGCACTTCATGGAATCTCCAAGGCAACTGGCGAGGACGGCTGACTTCGAATACTCAACCCGACGAAGGAACGCTGCAAGATTATCTGGACCGCACCTACACGATCCAGCTTTTTTATGACAATCCAAACTCGAATTGGGTTGCCGGATTCGGGCGTCTCTACCTGCCCTGGGCTGTCAGCCTCGACACAATCGATGGAGGCTACGTCGGCCGAAAAATCGCGAGCGGCGTAACTGCCGGAGTCTTTCTCGGCTCGACTCCGGATCCATCATCGTGGCACTACCGCCCGGACCAGCAAATCGCTGGCTCGTTCGTGAACTTCGAAGGCGGAAATTACGACGACTTCCACTACACGAGCACCGCCGGCGTCGCAGCCGACATGTTGAAGTGGCAGCTCGATCGTCCTTATCTATTTCTGGAAAATGGGATCTCGTACTCGCAATATTTTTCCGTCTACCACTCTCTTATTCTTGACTCGCCGCAAGGCATCAGTACCGACGGCATCAAACCCGGCGCGGGAATCGGCCGCAGCTATCTCTCGGTTCGCGTCAAACCGAAACAATGGGTTTCTTTCGACGTCTCTCACAACTACTTTCGCGATACTCCTACCGCCGCCACCGCGCTCATCGGCACTGGGCTCGTCGACAAGCTTCTCTATCAAGGTGTGAATGCGGGCGTCCGCGTCGAACCGGTTGCGAAACCTTTGCGGTTTACACCAGTCTTGGGCGGAGCGACAAGACCGGCGACGTAACTCGCAGCCTGAACCAGATGTACGGCGTCACCTGGAATCGAGATCTGGCACACCGGCATTCGTGCCGACGTTCACTACTCGAAGTTCGACAGTTCCTTTGCCCGCGGAGAATATCGCGTTCTTTCCCTCTCTCGTCATCTGGGCAACCGCACTATGTGGGACGCACAAGTTGGAAGTCAGAGCTTGGATTCCGCCTTCACCGTCAATCAGCGCTCGCTTTTTCTCGACTCTTCGTTTGATACCAATTTCGGCAGTCACACGTTTCTGCAGAGTGGCTACACCATCGAACACGGCGCACAACTGAATTACACGCAGTGGCGCTTCAGCCTCGGATATCGCGTCGACGCGAAAGGACCAACGAAATGACCGCACACTCAACCTTCGCTCCCGCGGCCGCAGTCATCGTCAAAAAGGATAGGAGCCATCGGCGCCTGTTGATGACCGTGTTGGTCGGCGCACTGATTGCGATCGTGTCACTGGCGATTTATGGCCAGGACTACTACCGGCTCGGCCAGGCCGACCGCCCGTATTCTCCGAAGCATCGTCTGTTGAAACCGGGCGGGACATTGGGCATCAACCTGGGTTTAGCGGGCGTGCTGCTCCTGTGCGCCATCTTCTTATATCCACTTCGCAAGCGTTGGGGATGGCTCCAAAAACAGGGGAGCTCGAAGCACTGGCTCGATCATCACGTCATTCTGGGCGTGGCAGCTCCCGTCTGTATCGCGTTTCATGCGTCATTCAAATTCCGCGGCCTGGCTGGGATTGCTTTCTGGGTGATGGTTGCCGTCTCCCTGAGTGGCCTGATCGGACGCTATCTCTACGCCCAGATTCCGCGCCAGATGGCAGGCAGCCGAATCTTCGCTGCGCATGTTTCAGGAAGAGTTGCAGTATCAAAAAATCATCCCGCAAGAGGATCTGCGACGCTTGCTTTCCGCGTTTACCTGCTCCCAACAGTGTGACGCACTGGTCCGCCGTTAGAGCTCTGAGCTACATGGTCGCTTCCGACATGGCTCGGCCATTTCGAGTCGCTCGGCTTCGCATGCAAGTCATGGGATTCAAGCGCGGTATTCGCTCCGATGTTCGGGCTGCTTCTCGCGAGAAACTTCTTGTTGGAGGAAGTGATCCTGCTCGCCCGCAAACAGGCGGTGCTCTCCCGGCGCATCCTGTTTCTTTCTCATGCGCAACAGGTGTTCAAGCTTTGGCACGTCGTGCACAAGCCGTTTAGCTATGCCTTCGCTGTTCTGGCGATCGCCCATATTGTGGTCGCGATGTTGCTGGGATTTTTGTGAGTTCGAGTGGTGGATGCTATGAATGTTTTTGTCACCGATTGTTGCGGCTGTTGCGATCGCAACGTTTTTCGTTAGCCGCTATCTGAAGAACCTGCGGAAAGATGAGCAGCGTGCGCGCCGCCTGGTTGAAAAATCAATTTTGCATTCCGATGGTCCGAAGGGACTGCATCCTCGCATCGACGCTACTCTGTGCCTTGGCTGTGCAACTTGCACGACAGTTTGTCCTGAGGGCGACGTACTCGCGATGCTCGGGGGCAAGGCGGTTATTGCCAACGGACACAAATGCATCGGGCACGAGCGTTGCGCAGAGGCCTGCCCGGTCGGTGCGATCACCATGGTGATGGCCGCTCCAAGCGTAGGCGACGATATGCCCGATCCTCTCACCTGAGTACGAGACCAACATCGAGAATCTATTCATCGTCGGAGAACTAGGCGGGTTGGCGTTGATCAAGAATGCGGTGAAAGAGGGACGCGACTGCATTGACGTCATCACGCAGAGGATTCACGAGTGCCGACGTTCGAACTTCTCGCCCGGCATCTACGACGTCGTGATCGTTGGAGCGGGCCCCGCCGGAATCAGCGCCTCGCTGCGCGCTATCGAGAACAAACTCAACTACATCACAATCGAGCGAGATGAAGTTGGCGGGACCGTCGCCAAATTTCCACGCCAGAAAGTTGTGACCACGACGCCATTGGAATTTCCGACTTATGGCAAGCTCAACAAGACCGAACTGTCTAAAGAACATCTCTTAGCCTTTTGGGACATGGTATTGAATCGAGCTGAGTTCAATGTGTGTGCCGACTCGATGGTCGACGACATCGAAAACATGTGCAGACGGCATCTTTACCGTCAAGACCGCGACTCAGCGGTATCGTGCACACACCGTTGTCCTGGCGATCGGCCGCGCCGGCAACCCTAGGAAGCTGGGGGTCGCTGGGGAGATCGCTCCCGAAGGTTATGTACCGCCTGATCGAAGCCGACCACTATCGCAACAAACAAATTCTTGTGGTGGGCGGCGGGGACAGTGCGGTCGAGGCAGCCATAGGTCTTGCGCAGCAAATGGGCAATCGCGTAACGCTTTCTTACCGAAGAGATAACTTCAGGCGGATTAAGGAACGAAACTCGAAGCGTATCAAGGAATGCGTACAGGCCGGAGTGATCAACGTTATCTTCAACTCGACGCCAGTGGAATTCACCCATGACAATGTCGTCCTGAAAGTCGGCGGCGGCTTGGAGGTGCTTCCCAACGATTACGTCTGGATCTTTGCGGGAGGAGCGCCTCCCCATGAGTTCCTCAAGAAAATCGGCGTTGGATTCGGCATGTAGGCTAACCGCGCGTCGTTCCGCCAACACTCTTTGTTAACATGTATTGCCAAGCAAAACGTTGGCGCTCGGAGACGACAATTCCTGCCCGGCAGATTTCATCGATGGAAAGCCTACGTGCGTGCACCTTTGGAACCGGACTGCTGATCTTTGCGCTGCTGGGCGGTGCCCCTGCGGCGTCAGCGCAGTCAGCCAAGCAAACACCTCAGTCCTTGACGAGTTCTCAATCCGCGTCGTCGTCCGGCAAAATGCTTTTTGGCCAGCATTGCGCGTTTTGTCATGGTCGCGATGCTGCTGGCGGCGAGTCTGGTCCTGACCTGACGCGTTCTCGTCTGGTGGCTCGGGACGTCAGGGGTGACAAGGTTCGTGCGGTGGTGCACGATGGCCGCATAGAGAAAGGCATGCCGCCATTCCCCGGCCTTAGCATCCCTCAGGTCAACGCTATTATTGCTTTTGTTCGTGACCAAACCAGAATCTTGAGTTCCAAACCGGGCGGCCGCCGCGGCGTTGACGTTGCCGATTTGCAAACGGGCAGCGTCGAGCAAGGAAAAGCGTATTTCAATGGCGCCGGCAAATGCTCATCCTGTCATTCTCCAAGCGGCGATCTGGCGGGAATTGCCACGCGGCGTGAGGGGCTGGAACTCGAAATGCAAATGCTCTATCCGCAAAACGCGAAAGCAAAACTCACAGTCACCACCAAATCCGGTGAAACTTTCACTGGAACGCTCACCTACAAAGATGAGTTCCATATCGCGATGACTGATTCGGAAGGATGGCCCCGGTCCTGGCCGATCGGCGCAGTCGAATACAAAATTGACTCCCCCTCAGACGCTCATATCGAGCAATTCGAAAAGTACACCGACGACGATATCCATAATTTGATGGCCTACCTGCAA
This sequence comes from uncultured Acidobacteriota bacterium, assembly GCA_963712365.1. Taxonomy (GTDB): domain Bacteria; phylum Acidobacteriota; class Terriglobia; order Terriglobales; family Acidobacteriaceae; genus Sulfotelmatobacter. Next base: position 115,933 of record CAVQHO010000008.1, on the reverse strand, counting down.
ACCCTGCGATAGAAATATGAAATCTCTTTCACCAAAAACAATATTGTGTACCGCCGCCCTGCTGTTGTTTTCCGCGGGACGGCTTAAGGCGCAAGGCCTCGATCCTGCCATCATTGCGAACCCGCCGGCTGACTCGTGGCCCAGTTACCACGGCGACTATTCTGGCCGGCGACACAGTTCTCTAACCCAGATCACGCCCCAGAACGTGGGATCTCTCGGGCTCGCGTGGGCTTTCCAAACCAACCAGGGATCTCTCATCAAGTCTTCCCCTCTGCTGGTAAACGGTGTGCTGTACTTTACTGTTCCGGACAACGTCTGGGCCGTCGACGCCCGTACGGGCCACCAGATCTGGCACTACACATACAAGCCGAACGAGGGCATGCACCTCGGGCATCGTGGAGTCGCAATGTACAAGGGGTGGCTCTACTTCTCCACCCCAGATGCGCATCTGATTTCATTGGACGCGAAGAACGGCAAAGTTCGTTGGGACGTGATAGTCGGCGACATCAAGAAAGGATATTGGACAACCATGGCGCCGCTGGTTGTGCGTGATCATGTGATCCTTGGTGTCGGCGGCGATCTGGATAATATCGGCGCCTACTTGCGGTCCTATGATCCCGAGTCTGGCAAAGTTCAATGGCAATGGGATACCACTCCCCCCGCCGGCACCCCGCATGCGACCACGGGTGGCACTATCTGGATGACGGGGACGTACGATCCGGATCTGAACCTGCTATATACGGGCACAGGCAATCCGACACCTGTGTTGAACGGCAAGGCACGTCCCGGCGATAACCTTTACACGTGCACCATTGCGGCGCTGAATCCGGACACCGGCAAGCTTGTCTGGGCTTTTCAACCTTCTCCGCACGACACGCACGATTGGGACGCCATTGAAGTTCCTGTGATGGCCGATGCCGACTTCCACGGAGAACCGCGCAAGTTGCTCATGCAAGCCTCGCGCAACGGTTACTTCTTCGTGCTCGATCGCACGAACGGCAAGAGTCTTCTCACCACTCCATTTGGGGCCGTCAATTGGACTTTGGGTGTCGACAAAGAAGGTCGGCCGATTCCGAACCCGGACAAAGAACCGGCTCCCGACGGACGCTTGATAGCACCCGATGAGGGCGGTATGACTAACTTTCGCTCGCCGAGTTTCGATTCGAAGAACGGACTGTTCATCGTATCCGCGCGCGAAAGTTACTCTCTGTATTTCGCCAAGCCCGCCGACGGTTCCTATGGTTGGGCTGGCGCAGACTACGGTCTTTGGGGCAAAGGCGTGATCAAAGCCATCGACTATCAGACAGGAAAGATTCGCTGGAGTCACGATATCGGAGAGGGCGCATCCGCCGGGGTGCTAACCACAGATTCGGGGCTTACGTTCACCGGCGACTCCAGTGGGAGCGTTCTCGCTCTCGACACCAGCAGTGGCAAGACCCTCTGGCACGCTGGCACTGGCAGCCAGATCGCGAGTTCTCCGATCACGTACGAACTGGACCACCGGCAATATGTTCTGACCGGCAGCGGCGGGGTGATGTTTGCCTGGAGCCTGCCCGCAGAAAATTAGAACAAACTTTCCCCAGCGGAACGCCACGTTTTCGGCAGTTGGCTGGTCGTCCCAAAGCGTTCGCGATACGCTCACGTAATAATCCGCGATTGACGCCCTCAATCAGCAATGATAACTGCCACATGAACATGCCTGCCCATGAAGATCGCGAGCGCCTCCAGATCGAAGCTGAGAAGTATGCAGCCTACCTTGAAACTCCCGAAGGCCGATTGCGTCTTGATCTGCCCTTTGCCAATTTACAAGAATTTCTGCCAAAATCCGAACCCGGAATAACACAGTGTGCGCTGGACTTGGGGTGCGGTACGGGAGCTAACGGTTTGCGTCTCGCGCGATTGGGATTCCAGGTGACGTTGATGGACGCGTCAGAGCCCATGCTCGACATTGCAAAGCGTGATGCACGAAAAGCAGGCGTCCTTGAAAAGACTGAAATCAAGCAGGGCGACCTCGAAACTAACCATTTCCCGGAGAGAACATTTGACGTGATCGTCTGCCACAACGTCCTTGAGTTCGTCGACGATCCAAGCACCGTGTTACGCAATGCCTCCCTCGCATTGCGGAATTCGTCGGCAGTTCTGTCGCTTCTCGTGCGAAATCGCGCTGGGGAGGTATTAAAAGCCGGAATTTTGGCTGGAGACCTGGCAGCAGCAGAACACAATCTCGCCACTCAGTGGGGCAGCGAGAATTTGTGTGGCGGCAAAGTACGACTCTTTGATCCAGAGAATACGAGGACCATGCTGGAATCCGGGTCACTAACAGTGATCGCGGAGCGCGGTGTGCGCGTGATGTCAGATTACTTACCCTCTCGGATTTCTCTGGGTGCAGAGTACGAAACGATTTTTGAATTGGAGCGCAAATTAGGAATGCGAACAGATTTTTCTGCGGTCGCTCGCTACACGCATTACTTAGCCCGCCGGTCCGATAGGGTGTCAGAGGATTTTGCATGAAAGTCGTCAGCGCTAGGTCTTCCTCGCCGGATAGCGAGATGGAAATTAGCGGGGGCATTTCGCTTGGGCTCGGGCTGACGAACGAGTGCAATCTAGCCTGCAGTTTCTGCTATCGGGATGCCACTCGTGCCGACCGCCTCTCCCTGGCAGAAGTGAAGGCAGTGATGCAACGCCTGCCAGTTCGCGCAGTGAATCTCGGCACGGGTGAGAACGGCATGCATCCTGACTTCAAGGCGATACTGGACTATCTGCGCACCGAACCAGTGAAACTTACCATCACTTCCAACGGTCACAGCATCGCTGTGCTCGATGACGACGAATTGCGCGCCTTCCACGACATCGAGTTCTCGCTGGACTACCCCACGCAAGCGGAGCAGGATGCTCAGCGCGGCCCCGGCAATTGGACACTCATCCACGAGCAGGCAGAACGATGCGTGAGGCTGGGTATTCCTGTAACAATTATCGCGGTCATGATGAAGTCAAACTACCTGCGTCTCTCTGAAGTGGCGCGAGTAGCAAAACAGTTCGATGCTGCTCTGCGAGTGAATGTGTACCAAGCCGTCCGGTCGGACGTCTATGCTCTAAGCTACGACGAGTACTGGGAAGGGTTTCGACGCCTATTTGATGAAGCCGACGTGATTGCCATTGGCGAGCCCCTCGTTCGCGCAATGGCAGGCCTCGAACCGCTCCGAGCCGGCTGTGCTGTGAGCACCGTGCGAGTCACACCAAGGGCTACAACGCAACCCTGCGTTTATTGGCCCGGTCCGGGAGAGCCGCTCGCAAATCTGATTACCGCAGGCGGCAGCATTATGAGCTCCGTCCCTTTCGAGCAAGCTCGCTCACTTCCCCCTATCTGCAGTGAGTGCGAGTTCCGTGAGGTGTGTCACGGCGGGTGTGCTGGACGGCGGCGCTTGCAGAACGCACTATTGGAACCTGATTTTTATTGTCCGATCGTTCGGGGGCAACGCCCCACGTTGAGCGTCCGCATGGCCGCGGAACGCGATCTGCCCAAGCTGAGCAGTTCATGCACTACCGTAGTGATTGCAAGGTAGTCGCTTGAAAGCATTCGAGGATGCTTATCAGACGATCTACATAACGCTGATGGCATCTGGCGAGCGCAACTGGCTGATCGTCTGACGGTAGGATTGAACCCGCATTTTCAGAACTCTAAACCATTTCTGGGAGCCGCTTCATTTGACGCCGATTATTGATGCACGAAAGATCTCGAAAGCATTTGGAGTGAAGATATTGTTCGAGGATGTTTCCTTTACGGTGTCAGAAGGAGACCGCATCGGAGTGATCGGCCCGAATGGCTCCGGAAAGTCGACTTTGCTGCGAATACTAGCCGGCAGCGAGGTGCCCGACAGTGGGAGCGTCTCTGTACGTAAGCGGCTGCGGTTCAGCTACGTGGAGCAGGACTCAAGGTTTGACGCCGGAGCGACCGTCCAATCGGTCATCGAGAATGCTTTGACCCTCTCGTCAACCGCTGAGACCCACCGCGAGGTCCACTTCTCTGAGATCTTAGGTCGGGCAGGTCTTGACGACTTAACAATTGACGCGTCTGCACTGTCTGGAGGGTGGCAGAAACGGTTGGCCATCGTCGAGGCACTGGTTCAGGAACCAGATGTTTTGCTTCTCGATGAACCCACGAACCATCTGGATCTCGCGGGGATCACATGGCTTGAGGATTTGCTTGAGCAGGCGAATTTCGCCTGTGTGGTGGTAAGTCATGACCGCTACTTCCTGGAAAATGTGGCTACCGAGATGGCGGAACTCAATCGTGTGTTTCCCGACGGTGTGTTGCGCGTGCACGGGAGTTACAGCACGCTGCTCGAGAAGAAGGAAGAGTTCCTGCACGCTCAATCGAAGCGGCAGGAGGCCTTGGAAAATCTGGTGCATTCCGAGATCGAGTGGCTCCGGCGCGGAGCAAAGGCGCGGACGCGAAAGTCCAAGGCGCGCATCGCCAAGGCAGGTGAACTCATCGGCGAGCTGGCCAACCTGAACGCCAGGACGCGGAGCGCCTCCGCACAAATTGATTTCTCGGCGACGGACCGAAAGACCAAGCGGCTGATTGAGCTACAGGACGTTGGCTGCCGGATTGGAGATCGTACTCTGTTTGAGCGATTGAATTTCGTCGTCGCTGCAGGGATTCGGGTCGGTTTGGTTGGACCGAACGGCAGCGGCAAGACAACGCTGCTGCGCCTTCTCCGCGGCGACCAGAGTCCCACATACGGAGAAATCCGTCGAGCGGACCGGTTGCGAATTGTCTATTTCGATCAGAGCCGGCAGTTGGACCTGAACCTAACGCTACGCCGCGCGCTGGCGCCTGAAGGCGACTCTGTCATCTATCAGGACCGTGAAGTTCACGTCGCCTCGTGGGCAGCGAGGTTTCTTATTTACGGGGGAGCAACTGGGTCAACCTGTTGAAAAACTTTCGGGAGGGGAACGCGCCCGCGTTCTGATCGCTCAACTCATGCTGCAACCCGCCGATATTCTTCTGCTGGACGAGCCCACCAATGATCTCGACATTGCCACGCTGGAAATTCTGGAACAAAGCCTGCTTGAATTTCGCGGATCCCTTGTACTCGTGACGCATGACCGGTACCTGCTTGATCGTGTATCCACGATCGTCCTGGGCCTGGATGGCAAAGGTGGTGTCGAGCGCTTTGCCGACTACACGCAATGGGAGGCATGGCAGGCTGAGCGCCAACGTTATGCGAAAAATGCCGATATGATCGCAGCTCCAATTCCGACAGTTTCGAATTCGCGGCCGCAAACGCCGAAAAAACTCTCCTATATGGAAGCGCGGGAATACGCCAGCATTGAGCAACGTGTTGCTGACGCCGAGCAGGTACTGCAAAGCAAACGAGCTGAACTGGAAGATCCCGCGATCGCCAGCGACGGAGCAAAACTTATTGCGGCGCATGCCGCAATGGAATCGGCGCAGAAAGCTCTTGACGCGCTTTACGAACGCTGGGCTGAACTCGAAGGAAAAGTTAGTAGCCTGCCAGGGTAGTGATTGCGTTGAAATTAAACATCACGGGCACGCACTTTCATCCGGTGCCACACCATTAGTGCAGCGGCGACCCCAAGGCATCCGTATTCCAGCAGCATCACCCAACCCGGCAGCGCACCCCAAGGATGCCCGAGCGTCCGCAGATGCCATTGGATGTAGGTGGGAATGATGCTTACAGTCCACAGGAGGATTAACAGCGTCGACGCAGAGGTGAGAAATGGCAACAGCCAGAGCAAATACCATGGGAATACGACGGGCGCGCACAAGAGAGATGCTGCCATTGGCCAAGAGAATGCGTCCGGGGACCACTGGGGCGATACCTTCCTTAACCAAGCCGCCGTCACCAATCCCACGAGAACGGCAAGACCCACCAGCGTCTGCGGTGGCGCTACTTGAGCGAGCGCTGCAAACACGGGGCCATTGAAGCGAAAATTATTCACGAATGTACCGAGCGATCCGATCGGAACGTGGCCGTGATCGAGAAATGGCAGGTACAAGAGTCCGACCGCTGCCGCCGCCAGAGTTGCATCGCTGATGCGGATCCGCTTCCAATAGAGAGGCAACAGAACAATCGGCAGAAACTTTACGGATACGGCGAGCCCAAGCGCTATGGATGCCGTGGCGCGCCATCCGCGGCCTAGCGCCGCAACGGATGCCAGCAAGAATAAAGCGCCAACAATGTCGATGTGACCACTTCCTGCCACCTCGACGGCCAACAGCGGGTTCCAGACGAAAGCCAGAACCAGGTGCGAACTCCGACCACGGGAACGGAGAACGTCGAGCAACAAAAGCATCATTAGCAATTCGCAGATCACGAATGCTACTTTCAATGCGAAAGTGGATTCTTGAATCGCGGTTACCGCGCGAAAGAATAGCTGCGCCCCGGGGGGATATGGGCTCGGTAGATCGGGGTTGTTCAGGTTGCGAGTTTCGGGCGTGTGCAATCCCTTAACGGCAGGGTCACCCGGCACCACAAGATAAGGGTTGTAGCCGAGCCTCTGCAGCCTGCCATCCCAAACATATCGATGAATGTCGTCGTCCGGACCCGCGGGAATCCTTAGAAATGCGATGTGCCAGATAGCGGCCACGACGACCCCAAAAACAACTACGCGCGGACCCAAGGTTGGCTTTGCGAAGAATTCTCGGACCGCCAGCAGGTAGGCGACGCACGCAATGCTCAACGCGGCCATGAAGTGCGGACCGCCTCTGTCGCTGAAATGGCGGGAGCAGACCGTTAAGGCTATACACAGGACCGAACCGAGAATCAATACTCGCCACGCCGCTCCAATCTTAGCCGGGCCGACCTTCTCGCGGGTACCCTTCACGAAGGCGATCACGTTTTTTCCATGTCCGATTGAAAGCCCGCCAAAAGATCGCACTCTTTCAGCCATTGCGCGGTGCGCGGCGCCCTCGCTGGAGCCAATCGCAATTCCTTTGCTAACCGAGTAAGGTCGCCAACCACATCGATATCGTAAAAAGGATCAACGAGACCCACGGAAAGCTTCAAAGACTTGGCGCGCGACAAAAGATTGTCCAGCGCACTGCTGGTGCCCATCCCGTCTTGTACAAATAGGGCAGGATGAAAAGCCTTCGCGCCGACGAGATAGTAGCCTCCGTCATGGGTTGGTCCAACGACTACGTCGTGTGCAGCCAATGATTCGAATGCATGTTCAAGAATCGAGCGCGGCAAGTGAGGGCTATCGCTGTTGAAGGCGATGGTGCGTCGAAGATGATCTTCTGTGAAATGCGCGAAAACCGACGTGAGGCCCGAAGCCAACCCTTCACCGTTCTGCGCGATCACGTTTGCTCTGTCGCCGGCCAGCCGTGCCAATTGGTTCACATCCGAATCCGGACACATAATGGCGACTTCCACGTCACCCAATGATCGAGCGAGTGCCAGAGTATCTTGCAAAAGACAGCAGTAGAAATCCGTAACGGCCTCTGCAGAAAGACTCGGCGTCAGTCGGGTTTTGACCGCCCCTGGCCGCGGTGCTTTCGCCATGATGACGAGCACGCGGCCATTCTCCGATGCCTGCACCACTTTCTCCGGCGGATATTTCATAGGCTCTTGAAGTGGAACTAATCCAGGCGTGAGGTCTCAACTCTTCGGCGATGGAAATAATAGCGCACGATCAAACTGAGGATGAACCATCCGGCGCCGATCGTGCCTTTCAGCGTACCGCTGATTTTTGACTTCCCGATTCGCGGGTAGTAGCTGACTGGTACTTCAACCACGCGAAATCCAGCGATGGCGCCTTTCAGGATCATCTCAACTGCCCAACCGTAGGTAGTTTCTTCGAGCGTGAGTGAGCGCAATATGTCTGCGCGTCCTGCCCGAAACGGGCCGAGATCTGAGATTGTTAATCCGTAGAGAAGCCTGATCAGGCCCGCAGCGAGTCGATTGCCAAAGGCCTGATGCCAAGGCAAAGCACCGGCAAAACTCCGCTCGGTAAGCCGAGACCCGAGCGTGATGTCGGCTTTCCCCTCAATGATGGGTGCCAGCAGAATTGGAAGTTCGGAAGGTCGATCGCTGTAGTCGCCATCAAGAAACACGACTACGTCAGCGGAACTTGCCGCAGCCAGACCTGTGAGACACGCTTGGCCATATCCGCGCCGAGGTTCCTTAAGAACACGCGCTCCCATCTTTGCCGCGATCTCTGGCGTCCCGTCATTTGAGTTGCTGTCCACTACGATGATCTCCGTCACGAGATCGGACGGGATATCTGCTATCACGCGCTCAATAGAGAGCGCCTCATTGTGGGTGGGGATGATGACGGACACTCGCACGTGAAATCAGTCCGATCACCACCACGGAGAAGACGGCCACCGTTCCGACAGCCAGGCGTCGACTCCCCACTTTCGGCCAGCGCGTCCGATGGCGAGTCCGAGTGACGCAAGCACAGGAACCAGCAGTTCCCATATCCAGGAAGTGCCCCACTCCGAAAGCCAGAGACTGCCAAGAAACAGAAAAGCCACAACTGCGGCAGGTCTGGTGAACAGGCCGATGACAAGCAACACGCCGAGAGATATTTCGGTGAGCCCCTGCATGGGAGCAGCCATGGAGGCATGGTTTGCCGCGATTGCCATCACTGCTTTCCACGCCGCCGGCGCGTGACTCGCTTTCAGGTAGTAGTTGATCAGACCGGAATAACCGGCCGCTGTGTAGAGACCTTTCCCCAGATTCTCGAAGAAGACCCACAAGAACATCGCGCCGATCGTCACGCGAACAATGGCGAGTCCACTGCCTGCTTGCGGCTGATAGGTCGATTCGGTCGTATCACTTCGTACTGGCGCTGCCATCGTTGTCATTGTGAACCTCGTCCCGTGGATGCTACGAGCGCTTCTATTCTGCTTTGACCCAGGTATCCGAGCCAGTGATTTTCACCGCCACGTCTGAAAGAAAGACATGAAGCGGTTTACCGTCTGCGGTGCCGCGGTGCTCGGTTGAGAAGAGGATAGGGCCTGCTTTCTTGTAGCCAGTCCACGTAGCGATGACCACACTCGGCTTCATCGCGCCGCCACGATGGTAGATGAATTGTTCGACGCGGTTATCTTTGCCAACGTAGAGTTCCCACGTATCGCCGGGCGTGAAACCACCAGCCTCCGCAGGATATTTCACGACCACTCGCTTGGCTGTGCCGGAGCCCACGGGGAGTTTCTGCATACCATCATCGGTGACGCTGGCGCTGCTATCCCAAGCGACGTGAAATGGGAAGATGGTCCAATACTGATCGTTGATGAAACCCGGCTGGACTTCGTCTTTCACGTTGGCAGGCTGGTTGCCAAGCTGATTGCTGTTATACGTGACTTTCACAGGCTTGCCGTCCTTACCTTTTCCCTCAAAGGTGACTTGCCCCGTCTTGGGTTCCCAGGTCCACGAACGAGAAATATTCACTCCTGGAAACTGTGCATTCCATGTATACCGGACGGCCTCAACTTGACTCCATGAATCAACGCCGTAGGTCTTGGCAATCTGTTCGGCGATGGGTGCACGCGTCTGCGCCCTAGAAGTTGCCGCAAGAGCCAGCATCCCGAACAATAAGCAACGGATTGTGGTCGAATGGCCAAACTTTGTCATGCACATTTCTCCTTCGCAAGTTTCTGGCAAACCGGGATAGCCCACCGTCTGAAGACAAGGATTGTATTAGACAAAAGCGCTAAACGACATCTGTTGATTCTGGCCGATTTCCACAGTGAGAAGACGGCACTTTGTCTAGAGGTGCAACAGGAATTCTGGATTGTCAGGCAATTCGCAACGGAACTTGATGGGTTTGAACTGGGAATCGAATTTTAAAATCAAATTTTCAGTTCGACTGGCCACGTAAAAGTTTCCGGAGTTTCCGAAGGCCATCCCGGCCGAGTTTTTGACTTTTACAGTGCTAATGGGTCTGAGTACGAAGGTCTCCGGAGAGCCTGCCAGCGGAGCGGTAAAAACATGATTGCCGCCGCTGACGTACAGTCTGCCGTTGTAAACAACAAGATGGACGGGAGAACCAGGCTCCAGCTTATTACTCTGGCCCAGATACTTGCCAGTGATGTCATAAATCTTCACGGTGCCAGCAGGCTGGTCCGCAACGTACAATCTGCCATTCGCCCATGCCAGGCCGCGGACCGAATGTTTCTTGGTTTCAAGTTCCGAGTAGGCGAGCCCCGGCGGAGGCGCGATTGGCATGGTGCCGGGATCGGATAACTTTCCGTTGCACGACGCTACGAAGGTGCCGACGTGAAATTTTCCAGCAGCAGGAAGGACGGGGGCGCACGGCGCAGGCCTTCCAGTCTTGCCGTCATCGGAAACGATTAAACGAGTGACCACGTTCGTATCCTGGCTTGACAGGTAGCAATGGCCGAGCCCGTCAAACACGAAATCAAACGGATGAAGGATCCCAGCACAGGTTTGATTTGAAGCGAAGCGGCTCACAAAGCGGTACTGCGTACCTGTCCCCTCATAACAGAGCAAGCTGTTCTGAGTCTTATTGGCATTCGCGACATACAAATACTTCCCGAACCGGCAAATGCCTCGCAATTCATTGAGAACCACTCCCTCGCTGTCTTCCAGCACGCATGAAGTGATCCGGTTGCCTTCCTTGTCGTAGGCATGAACGTTATTTTTATGTGGGTCTCGCTCGGGCTTGCCTCCGTGGAGAGTAACGAACAGCATAGCGATCCTTTCGTGAAAAAAGGCGAGTTCTTACGGCCAGATTCTGCACGGGAGTCGAAGATGTGACAGCCGGAAAAATAGCCTCATCGCTATAGTGTCTTTTCTATATTGCAACGTTTCATCCATCCCGATCACCATAGATTGAGAGTAGCTTTTCAGAGAAGAATCACAGCGCCTCACCTCAGCACCAAATCATAAAGGGAATTCACAATGCTCCGCGACGTTGACACTTCATATAACATCATCTCTTCCACAACCATCGTTCCCTCAGATTACGGAGGATCCCTGTGAACAACGTATTGTTTTTTTCAACCCCTTTCCTGCAGCCTGTTTCGTTTCACCGTTGTCGGCAATTTCTGCTTCGCTTCGCGCTTGTTCAGGTAGCGCTCCTCGGCTTGGTTTCGGCGCAAACGGCCGACTCTAATCCAGCCGACCAGAAGGTCAAAAAGGTCTTCTATTCCGCGAAGGACCGGCTGACAGCAATGCATGACGCTTCGCTGTTTACTGCGAGACCAGTCGCGGAAGCCAACATTCTGGAAGGTCCGGCGCAGCACAAGAAGCAGTTTCAGCTTCACTTTAACGACAAGGTGATATGCGACTTCGCTTCGCCCGGATCCCAGATGGGCGGAAAAACGCCCAAATTTTCCTGCAAGATTACTCGCGTGGAGAGCGCCGACGGCACGATTCAGACGTTAACACCCGAGATCGACGAGGAGCCCGTTAAAGTCAAGTTCGGAGCAGATGATAACGAAGTCTACGCTGAGGTGCCTGCTACCAGGCTGATGTGGGCATTGGGTTATTACGCCGACGCATGGTTCTCGGTTCGCGTGGAGTGTCATAACTGTCCGGAAAACCCGGTCTCGGGTTCGGGTTCAGCGGGAACGCGGATGTTCGATCCAGCGACCATTGTGCGGAAGTATCCGGGCCACAAAATGTATGAGGACGGCAAAGAAGAGGAAGGCTGGAGCTGGAAGGAGCTGGATACGGCGAATGGTCGTCCGACTTACCAGCGGGACGGACTGAAACTCCTCGGCGCTTTCCTCCAACACAGCGACAATAAACCTCCACAGCAGCGTCTGGCGTGCGACAAGGTGCATGTAGACGAGAAAACGCAGCCCTTCACCACCACCTGCGATGAACCGGTGATGCTGGTTCAAGACGTAGGCGCCACCTTTGGGGGCGGAGGTTGGTTTACGACTAATGTCTCTGCAAAAATGAATCTCCAAGTTTGGTCTGGCAAGAAGCTTTGGAGCAAGGTTGGCACCGCCGGTGCCCCCCGGCAATGCCAGGCTGCACTGCGCAAAAGTCTGACGGCGCACGATGGCCTGGGTGATCCGCTGATCAGCGAGGAAGGTCGCCGGTTCGACGCCGGATTGATGTGCCAACTTTCGGACCATCAAATCGAGGAACTCTTCAAGGCTTCCCGTGTATCGCAGATGCCCCAGTACCACAATAAAGACGGCAGCTTTAAGAGTGGGGTGGATGAATCATCGGTGATCCGGCAATGGGTGGAGGCTTTCAAGCAGAAGCGCGAGCAACTTGCCAGCGGCCGCTGTGAGTGGAAGGAAAAACCTGCGGATCTCGCTGCGATTGATAATCCCGCAGGGCTCGCGACTGTTCCCAACTTTTGTTCTGCCAAGCCATTTTGATGTCGGCCCAAGACTTCCGGGGAGATTGATGGAGTGAGAGACGTGAAGGAGTATGTATGTTGCGAAGATCTGTAGTGTGTGCGCTGTCCATGGTCTTCTTCGGGATAGGGACGGGTGGCGCCCAAACAAAGGGGTGCGAAGTCCCCGATGGGATGAAGAAGGAACAGAAGCTGCCTTGCATTCGGGCCGGGAGCGTGCTGCTCGATCAGCCGGTGCTGACTCCCACACAAATCGCGAATGGACCGGATTTCGACGTTTCAGAACCTGAGAAGAGCCGCTTTGCCTATTTCACGGCGGACGACACAATCGCGTGTTATTTTCGTCCGCACTACGCATTTTCCAAGGTGCCAGGTGACAGCATGAAATTTCAATGCTGGCACATGACCGCGGACGGAGAATTCTACAGCCGAAAGGGTGAGCCAATCCGCGTCGACGATGTCAAGGTCGTCATTGATAAAGATAAGGGCGGAGAGAAATCTGCGTCTCTGTATTCGCGCAGCGACGACAAGAACGACCATGAAATCAAGGCGGACCACTTCAAGATCAAATACCTGATTCCGCCGTATCCCAGTCACAACCCTCGGTTCAATGAAGTCTTCACAGCAGTGGCAACAACCAGGTTCATGTGGGTGCTTGGATTTCCGGCAGACCACGTGTATCCAGCCGGATCGGCCAGCTGCATTGGCTGCACCGACGATCCGTTCGGAAAAAAACTGGCTGACAATAAGGCATCCCTAAAAGATGCACCCGCGACCTTCAAGATCGTGAACGCGGAACGAGACTTGCCTTGGGATCAGATAGACCCCGAAGATGACGAGACCTGGTCGTGGACTGATGCCAACAAGTTCTATTCCGATGGTGAATGGTCCCACCAACAAAAGGTGGAGTTCGACGCGTACAGGCTCGCCCTGGGACTCATCCACTATTACAATGCGCTCCCTCAGCAGAACCGCCTGGTGTGTGCCCAGTGGGATTCGACCGCGGCAGGACACGCCAAAATCTGTCAGAAGCCGATCATTTATGTCCATGATCTCGGTTCGACCTTTGGGAAGAAGCGGAGCGGCTTTGATCTGTTCGGAACCAATCCTCGCGGTAGTTTCGCCGCCTACGAACCGCAGAGCGTGTTCGTGAATCCGGGAAATTGCGAGCTACGGGCAACATTGCTGGGAGACAAACAGGTTCTGAAAGAGGCGCAGGATTTGATGATCCAAAGATTGCAGCATCTCGATCGTCAAACCGTGAAGTCGATCTTTCAGGTGGCTCGCTTCAACATGATGGACCAGAAGCAGGTGCAGAGATTGCGGGCTGCTGGGTCACAGAACGTCGATGATGCTGCTCTCGAGGAATGGACGAATGCCTTCATGAAGCGCATCGAGGAAATACGCAACGCTAGAAACTGCAAGTCCGAGTAAAATGCAGCGCTCAAGCTCCCGTGCGTTCAGAGGGAGTCGCCAGATTGTTGCGCGTGGTCAACTTGCCGCGCCTGCCTGACCATTTCAACAATCACTTTTCGAGTCTCGGCCGGATCTTTTACTTCGTGTAACATTGCGATCCGTGCGCCGCGCATTCCATCCTTCGTCTTAGCGCGTATGTGGAATCCGAGACGATCAACTGACGTCATTTCCACCTCCTGCGCCTTCAGACCAGCGAAAACGCGCGAGAGGATGATCAGTGCATCTTTGTGATCGGCGTTCATGTGCTGCACAATACCTGCAGCAGCGTCGGCCAGCGGATCAGCCTCCGCCTGCGCATAATCGCCCGCTGTGACCCAGCCCATAACACCGAATCCGCCGACATAATAAACGTCCACTACATTCATTCGATAGAAAGAAAAGTCCTCGAAGTCCACCCAGTATTTGCTGTTTTCATAACGTGTTAAATAGAGGTTGCGCGCTTCCGGAACTTCCTCGAGATCAATCGGAGAGACATCGCCGACCAGCGTCACCCGAGATGCACCTAGTACATCGCCGCCTGCGTCAGGTTGCATAACGAGCAGTGAAGCGCGCGAGTCTGCTCGCAAATTCTGCGTATGCATGGCCATCGTACTTATGAGAAAGATCGGACGCCCGTCGCCGTCTAACGCATACGGCATCACGGACCCGAAAGGAAATCCCGCTTGCTTGAGTGAATGTGTCGACAGGCTACCGGTGCGTCCCATGTAAAGAAGAGTGCGCGCTCTCTCGGCGAACGAGGGCTCTGGTACGGGTGCGCGATCGCTTGCCGGTCCGGCATGTTTTCTCTGAGAAGACAAAGACGTCATAATTTTCTCTGCACCCAGTGTAGCGCGCTGGCAGCTAACTTTTGCGAGGCACCGTCATGGTGTTAGACTTCCGCCATGCCTTCCCAGAAAAAAAGGAATAAAGGTAAGAAGAAGCGTTCTAAACAGCCAGCCTCCTTCGCCAAACGGCGGGCAAAAAGCAAACCAGTCGCAAAGAAGAAAGCGCCCAAGAAATCCGCAAAGAAGAAGGGCGCTCAAAAGAAAAGAGCGGTGGCAAGTCGAAAAAGAATAGTCGGAACGACCAGGCGCAGAGCAGTGTCTGGAGGGCAGTCGGGAGACTTGCAGGGTTTATCGCGAACGCAACGCGCGGATTCGGAAAGCGTCGACGAACTGGTTGAAGAAGGAAACGTCTTTGAGGCTGGAGCGGTGTCTGGCGTGGAAGAGGCCGACGACTCGGACGAACAAGAAGTACACACGCACGAAGTCCCGGAAGATGACGTTCCCGAGGAGTATCTGGACAAGGATTAAGGCTCAGCTCACAGATTCCGACAACCGGTCACTTTAACCCTTAACCGCGATATCCCCTTTTACCTCATCGCTCGTGACGTTGAAGAGCACCAGTTTGGCCTTTCCAAAAGATGTGGTGATTGCGCAATCCGTCGCGTCACGTCCCGTAGCCATCAACACCCTCCCGATGCGCCGAACGTTATGCCGTGCATCGAACGTCCACCATCGGTCTCCAAGATAAACCTCAAACCACGCGCTGAAGTCCATTGGACATGGGGCCAGGGGAACTCCGATATCGCCAAGATAACCGGTCGCATAACGGGCCGGGATGTTAAGAGCGCGGCAAAAGGTGATCGCCAGATGCTGGAAATCGCGGCAAACCCCGACGCGCTCTGTATAGACACCGAGCGCCGTGCGAATCGGGCTGGAAAATGGATATCCGAAGGTGACTCTGCTGTGGACCCAGTCGCAAACCGCCTGAACACGTTGCCATCCCCGGGGAGCATTCCAGAATATTTCCGCCGCGGCACTTGATAGCAGATCCACCTCGCAATAACGGCTGTTCATCAGATAAGGGAGGACATCGAGCGGAAGTTTGTCGATGGAAATCTCTTCGGCGTCTAGTCCTTCTGCATCTGGCCGCCCGGAATCTTCGATCAGTGTAGAGTTGTGCAATCGAATTCTTCCCTGCGGCGCGAGCAGACGGCACGCCCGGTTGCCAAACGTATCTTCGTAGCGCTCTACTTTGACCGAAGGGTCGGCGTGAAGTTCATCGGGCTCTCTCAAATCTCCGATCCGGGAGGGGTGAACGTTGAGCAGCGTCACGATCGGTACCGGTCCGACCGTCTCGAATTCGATCTCGTATCCCAAGCGGATCATCATTGCGATGGAAAATTCCTTCACTTTCGGGGGTGACAGCCACAATAAGATGCGAATCCTTCCATATCTCGCGGGTAATTTTCCACTTTTTTATTGCTAGCATGGATTATAAATTCGATGGCGCAGCGTGGGGATTATCCGTTAGCTTCTCAACAGGAGACAAATTGACATATTGCTTGGGCATCATGACGCGCGAAGGACTGGTTTTGGCTTCGGATTCGAGAACGAATGCCGGCTTTGATCAGGTGAATACATGCCGCAAAATGCACACTTTCGTTCAACCGGGCGAGAGGGTATTCGTGATCCTTTCGAGCGGAAGCCTTTCCATCAGTCAGTCGGTAATTACTCTGCTCGGCGATGACTTCGATTCTGGACGGGGGCTGGCTCAGGCCACGTCTCTTTACGACGCCGCTCGTATCGTTGGCGATTGCGTGAGGAGGGTTTCCGACATGGACCGCGCTTCGCTAGAGCGCGATTCGTTCAGTTTCAACGTCCATCTGCTGCTTGGGGGGCAGGTTCGCGGGCAAGAACCCAACCTTTATCTGATTTATCCGCAGGGCAATCCCCTGTCGGCAACCGAGGATTCCTTGTACTTGCAACTGGGCGAGTGCAAATACGGACGGCCCATCCTTGACCGCGGCATTCAGTTCACAACATCTTTGGAAGTCGCTGCCAAGTACGCCCTGCTGTCGCTCGACGCGACCATGAGGTCGAATGTGACGGTTGGCCCGCCTTTCGACCTGCTTCTTTATAAGAAAGACACTCTAGCCGTCACTCGATACCGCCGGGTTTGCGCTGGCGATAGAGACTTGAACCTCATTCATTCGAGCTGGGAGCAATCGCTGAGGCGTGCCGTTGAACAGCTCCCCGACATCGAATTCCAAGCATCCGGCAACGAAAAGCCTCAGGAAAGCATCGAAGTCGTCGCCCGATCCAGAGGGTGAGAGCATCCAAGGCCGTAGGCTTGGTTTTTTCAATACCGCCAATCGATTTTCCCCTTCTTCGAATGGATGGCCTGTGCGCTATCCTTGCCACGATCTGGCCGCGCCGAGATGATTACAGAAACCGAAATTTCGGACCACGGTGGCGAGAGAGCGCTTCGTCGCTATGAACTGAACGGCGCGTATGACGAAATGTTCCGCGCTGCCGACGATCCCAGAAAACATTACCGCGCTCTCCACGATCTGCTACTGAATCTCGGCTCTGGTGACTTGCGTCGCAGCAAGCACGAGGCTGATCAGTCGTTTTTCAATCAAGGAATCACATTCACCGTTTACGGGAATGACAAAGGCACCGAGCGAATATTCCCAAACGATCTGCTGCCCCGAATCATTACGGCGGGCGAGTGGCAGAAGATCGAAAGCGGCCTGAAGCAGCGAATCACTGCACTAAACCTCTTTTTGAAAGACGTTTACCACGAGGCCAAAATCATCTCTGATGGCGTCATCCCAGGGAAGATCATCTACACGTGCAAACATTACCGACGTGAGATGCGGAATATCAAAGTCCCTCGCGACGTCTATGTCACCGTGGTGGGAACGGACTTGATTCGAACGCCTGACGGGGCGTTCGTGGTCCTTGAAGACAATCTACGAGTCCCTAGCGGCGTCTCTTACATGCTCACGAGCCGCCGAGTCATGAAGCAGATATTTCCCGCCCTCTTCCAACAGTGCAGGGTGCGCCCGATCGAGCACTACAGCCAGGCACTTCTCTCGACGCTGCGATCGGTGGCGCCTGAAGGACGCCCGGAGCCAACTGTCGTGCTGCTCACGCCCGGCGCCTACAACTCCGCCTACTTTGAGCATGCGTACCTGGCGCGGCAAATGGGCATCGAACTGGTCGAAGGACGTGATTTGATCGTGCACGACAACATGGTGTACATGCGAACCACGTTCGGGCTGGAACGTGTCGATGTGATCTATCGCCGAATCGATGACGACTATCTGGATCCATTGGTTTTCGAAACCGGCTCCTCTCTCGGAGCTGTAGGCCTTATCAATGCTTATCGTGCCGGTAACATCGGTTTCGCAAATGCTCTGGGCACTGGAGTCGCCGACGATAAAGCCATCTATGCCTACATCCCGAAAATCATCCGCTACTACCTGGACCAGGATCCGATTCTGGACAACGTCGAGACACTTCTCATGTCCGATCCGGCGCAGCGTGACCACGTATGCCAGAGGTTGAATGAATACGTTGTGAAAGCAGTGGGCGAGTCAGGCGGCTACGGCATGCTGATTGGGCCGCACAGCACGGAGAAGCAGCGCGAAGAATTCAAGCAAAAGATCCAGGCTCAGCCTCGAAACTACATCGCTCAGCCGACCATAAATCTGTCCACGGCTCCCTGTTTTGTGGATGGGATGATCGAGCCGCGCCACGTTGATCTCAGGCCCTATGTTCTCTACGGGGAGGATATAACGATCGTCCCGGGAGGCCTCACACGTGTGGCACTACAGAAAGGGTCACTGGTAGTGAACTCGTCTCAAGGTGGTGGATCCAAAGATACGTGGGTTTTAGACGACTAGAACTCCATTACGTGCGGTGACGAATCTATGCTTTCACGGGTAGCCGACAGTCTTTATTGGATGAGCCGATATTTCGAGAGAGCTGACAATGCAGCTCGGGTTCTCGAAGCCACATACGGGTTGATTCTGAATCCCGCAAAGTTTTCGAAAGAGGAGCGCTGGTTCCGCGCGGTGTCGTCCCTTGCCCCGGGTGCAGCGGGTGAAAACGTTGACCCGCATCGGGCTTTGTTTCTTTTAGTCTCTGATCCGGAAGGCGCATTTTCCATTGTCAAGTGCATCGGCGGCGCTCGCGAGAATGCGCGCCAGGTCAGAGAAGAAATCAGCTCAGAGATGTGGGAGCACCTGAATCGGTTGTTCCACGAAGTGACTGGCGCCGAACTACAGTCGGGAGACGATGCCGGCGCAATGCGAATGGTGAGACAGGTCCGCGAAGGTTCGTATCGCTTCAAGGGTGTCACCGACGCCACCATGAGTCATGATGAGGGCTGGCATTTCATCCAACTTGGAAAGCATATCGAGCGCGCTCACAATTTGTGCGTGCTGGTGGATTCTTACTTTGCGGCGGATACGCATGCAGACGATCTGGATTGGGTCGGCTTGCTGACCAGTTGCGCCGCATTTGAGGCCTATTGCAAGGCTTGCACGGCGGAACTACGGCCGGAACGAATCGCAGCTTTCCTTCTGCTGAAACCCGAGTTTCCATACTCCGTGCGCTACTCGCTGGATCGCATGCATCAGGCATTGACCTCGATCAGCAATCTTTCCTACGGCCGACGAACGGAACGTATTGAACGGCTCATGGGTCGTTTGCGCTCGATGGTCGCATACGTTCAGGTCGAAGAAATCATGCGTGAACTGCACAGATACCTGGCGGACATCATTGAGCAATGTCGCGACTTGCATGCTGCCGCGCACGAAGTCTATATCGAATATCCGATCGATGTTGCTTTTGAAAACTGATGTTCTACGCCATCCGACATTTCACTCGCTATCGCTACAGCCGCCCAGTCTGGCAGAGCATGATGGAAGTACGCATGCATCCCAGAAGTGAAGGCAGTCAGCGCTGCTTTGTTTTTCAGTTGTCGGTGAATCCGCGGGTACGAATCTTTGGCTATACCGACTCTTATGGGAACCTGGTCCACCATTTCGACCTGCCGGCAAAGCATGAGCAACTGACCATCATCACCGATACTCTCGTGAATATCGATGTGCAGCCATCGATTCCAGAATCCGCGGACTACGAAGATTGGACGCGCTTGGAACAGCAAGTGGAGGAGGAGGACCATTGGCTGATGCTTGCGCCCAGCTACTTTGCTCGGTCGTCGCCGGAACTCGAGGATTTAGCAAGAGAAATTGGCGTGGACGGTCGCAACGGGCGGGCTCCTTTGGAATTTCTTAAAGACGTTACAGCTGGTGTCAATAGAACTGTCAATTATGTAAAGAAGAGCACGAGCGTAAATTCACCGATCGAGGATGCTCTTCGTTCGCGAAAAGGCGTCTGCCAGGATTTCGCGCACATCATGATCGCTCTGGTGCGAAACGCGGGAATCCCCTGCCGTTATGTGAGCGGCTATCTTTATCACAGCGGCGACAATGGACTCTCCTCAGGCGATGGTGCTACTCACGCCTGGGTCGAAGCCCTGCTTCCAAATATCGGATGGGTCGGCTTCGATCCCACGACAAATCGTCTAGCCGGAGAGCGTCATATCCGAACCGCCGTCGGCCGCGATTACGCCGATGTTCCACCGACCATGGGTGTAATGAAGGGCAAGGCTGAAACGCAACTGCAGGTCCGAGTTCGTGTGACGCCATCTGAGGCCGTCCTTCCTCCCGACGAAGAATTCGCCGCGGACGAAGAGTGGTCCCAGTTTCTCGACGAGACACAGTCCGAATCGATCGATTCACAACAGCCACAACAATAGGACTTTCTGTTCTGTGTTTCGGGGCGCTCGTTTCAATATCCCAGCTTCTTGTCGACGATGTTCTTCAGGGGCTCGCCTCTCGCGAAACGGCCATACTGCTCTAGAAAGAGGCGCATCGCCTGGTCCTGCCAGTCAGAGGTGTGGTCCGCGCAATGCGGCGACAGCAGAACATTCTCCATCTCATACAGAGGATGTTCGTTGGGCAAGGGTTCATGCTCGAAGACGTCGAGCGCAGCGCCCTTAATCCTTTTCAGGGTGAGCGCCCGCAAGAGAGCCGCCTCGTCAATTACAGGACCGCGTCCAACGTTGATGATCACGGCGTTCGGCTTCATCGCCTCGAATTCCGGGTCGCTGATCATGTGCCGCGTTTCCCGGGTCAACGGCGCTGTGGCTACAATGTAATCGCAGAGTGCCAACATCTCCCGCTGTTCTTCCGGTCTGAAGAAACGTTCCACCATCGGATCGTTCAATAAAACATGTCGCTTCGTCGCGAGGACGCGCATTTTCATGGCCTTCACACGTGATGCCACCGCCCGGCCAATGTCGCCGTACCCGATGATTCCGACCGTCTGTCCAGCAATCTCCTCCACGTCGAACTGTTCCCACGCATGTGCGGCCTGATTCCGAATCATGCGACGGAGATCCTTTGCGAAATACAAGATCGCGGCCAAAACAAATTCTCCGAGCGACGAACTGAACACGCCGCTGCCGTTGGTTAGCACGACGTTGCTTTCCACGAGTTCTGGGAACAGCAGGCTGTCCACGCCTGCGGCCCGCGAATGTATCCAGCGGACTTTCTCGCACGACGCAAACAATGTGCGCAGCAATTCCTTGGAGCCAGACCACTGCAGAATTACAGTTGCGTCCTTCGTCGTTTGGGCGCAAGGGGTAACATCGCCGCATATTGTGTGGGGTAGGTCGCTCAGCATCCCTAGCTGCGGATCGTTGCCCGATACCAGCACCAAGACCGAATCATTCGTAACCATTGATATATCCTGTCACGATCTCCTGCGCAAAATTGCCCTGAGGGTTGACCCTGCACGACCAAGTCCTTAAACTTGCCACGTCGACGATCTGTTCTATGCACTCAAGCGGCGTCCCGGCACGACTTCATTTATATCCGCGTTTACCCTTTCTCGAAACGTCCTTATTCCATTTGCAAGCGCTGCCTATAGCGCCCGACGCACGCTTGGTGCCCACCTTGTCAAAAACACGAGCCGCATTAACCGAGACTGGCTCGACCCTAAATAAGATTAAAGACCGAGGTCACAGTTGAGTAAGAAAAAGAAGATCATCGGCAAGAAGAAAATCGAGATCGAGTGGGGCGATTGCGATCCCGCGCGGATCGTCTACTTTCCACGTTACTTTGCCTTTTTCGACGCATGCACTACCGCCCTCTTCAAGAAGGCTGGCATTCCCAAAACCGAGATGATCAAGAAGTACCAAATCGTGGGGATTCCGATGGTAGACGTGCGCGCGTCATTCATGGCTCCGTCCCGCTTCGGCGACATCGTGTTAGTCGAGTCCGAGATCACGGAGTGGAGACGCAGCAGCTTTTGTGTTCGGCATAGATTGTTTAACAAGAAAATGTTGGCGGTGGAGTGTTTCGAGATCCGCGTATGGGCCGCCCATTCCGCAAACGACGAAGAGAAAATTGAGAGCCGTCCTGTCCCAGACGAGATAATCGCCAAGTTCTCAGGGACTCATCACATTGCTGCCCGCAAGAGGCTTGCACAAAAGAACAAATGAGCATGCGGACACAGGTTGGGATTGTCGGGGCCGGACCCGCGGGTCTCGTGCTTTCGCACTTACTTCGACTGCAAGGCATCGACTCGGTAGTCATCGAAGCTCGAAGCCGGGTGTACTGCGAACAACGCGTACGAGCAGGCGTCCTCGAGCAAGGGACAGTCGATTTGCTGAACGAGATGAACCTCGGCCAACGAATGCGTCGCGAGGGGTTGGTCCATGAAGGCGTGGAACTTCGCTTCAACAGCCGCAGTCATCGCATTGATTTCAAGGAACTCACTGGGCGAGCGATCACCATTTACGCGCAGCAAGAAGTAGTGAAGGATCTGATCGCAGCGCGGCTCGCAGCCGGCGACAATATTCTTTTTGAGGTCGAAGACGTGACTATTCATGACTTCGATTCCGGGTCTCCGGAGATTCGCTTTCGAGATCACGGGGAGCCATCGGCGATCGCCTGCGACTTCATCGCCGGATGTGACGGATTTCACGGCGTGTGCCGTCCTGCCATAGCGGACGCTCTCACGATATATGACCGGGTTTTCCCTTTCGCATGGCTCGGCATTCTGGCCGCGACTCGCCCTTCATCCGAAGAGTTGATTTACTGCTATCACGAGCGCGGCTTCGCACTGCACAGCATGCGCACTCCCGAAATTACTCGCCTCTATCTGCAATGTGCTCCAGACGAGGATCTCGCGCTCTGGCCGGATGAAAAGATCTGGGAGGAATTGCAGCGACGCCTCTCGACCTACGACGGTATAAGGTTGAATGAAGGTGCCGTCCTGCAAAAAGGGATTACCGGCATGCGCGGATTTGTAGTGGAGCCCATGCAACGCGGCAGGCTCTTTCTGGCCGGGGACGCGGCGCACATTGTGCCCCCGACCGGGGCCAAAGGACTTAACCTTGCAGTGGCGGATGTTCGAGTATTGGCCCAGGGGCTCGCGGAATTCTATCGTTCGGGAGCGACCGAGCTTCTCGACCGCTACTCCGAAAAATGTCTGCGAAGAGTGTGGTTGGTCCAGCGCTTTTCTTTGTGGATGACCGGGATGTTGCACAAGTTTCCGGGCAGCGATCCATTCGAAGCCCACAGGCAACTGGCCGATCTGGATTACGTCACGAGCTCGCGTGCGGCCGCTCAAACGTTCGCGGAGAACTACGTCGGCCTGCCCATGGCTTGAATCGCCGGGTCACTGTAGACCTCCACGGTGTATCCTGAGCACGTTCGATGGCGAAAAAGACCCCACAGTTCGGCGAGGTTCGGGAATTCGATACCCAGATTGTTGGCTTTCGACGTCATAATCCGGGCACGCAGCCGAACTCCTTCTACCCCGGGTACCGCTCAACCACCCTTCGGGCCCCCGCCCAGCCGTTGATCTTATTGCCGCATACTTTATCCGAGATTACCGGGCCAGTTTTCGGCGACTCCGATGTAACTTCGATCGACTCTGACCTCACTGCCCACCATAACGGAGCGCCGATGGGAGAGCGCATCATCGTGCGAGGTCGTCTGATCGATGGCGATGGACGTCCAGTTTCGAACAGCCTGATTGAGGTCTGGCAAGCAAATGCCGCCGGTCGATACGCCCACAAGAATGACCAACATCCTGCGCCGCTCGATCCAAATTTTAGTGGCACAGGAAGAACACTCACCGACAATGAAGGTCATTACAGTTTCACAACCATCAAACCCGGAGCTTATCCCTGGCGGAATCACGACAACGCCTGGCGTCCCGCCCACGTTCATTTTTCGTTGTTTGGCCCGGCTTTCGCAACACGGCTGATTACCCAAATGTATTTCCCGGGCGATCCTTTGCTTGCCATGGATCCAATTCTGCAATCAATTCCTGACGAAAAGGCGCGTCAGCGGTTGGTTTCCAAATTTGATTTGAACGTTACGAAGCCCGAATGGGCGCTTGGTTACCGTTTCGATATTGTGTTGCGCGGCCGGGAATCTACACCGTTCGAGGCACAGCGATGACATTCATCCCCACTCCATCACAGACAGCTGGGCCGTTTCTGCACTTGGGGCTCACCGATCATCGCAGCGTTTCACGCCTAGCCGGTCAAGGCGTCGAAGGCGAGTCAATAGCGCTCACGCTGCGTTTGATTGATGGGGATGGCAACCCCGTATCAGACGCTATGATCGAACTGTGGCAGGCCGATGCTTCGGGCAACTATGCGCAGCAAGGAGGTTCTGCACAAGTCGCTTTCAATGGATTTGGCAGGATGGCGACCGGAAGCGATGGATCATGCACGTTCGAAACCATCAAACCTGGCCGCGTGCCCGGAAGCGCAGGAACGCTTCAAGCGCCGCACATCAGCGTTTCGATTCTTGGGCGAGGACTTCAGAATAGACTAGCCACCCGGATATATTTTGCAGACGAGTCGTCCAACAATGACGATCCTATTCTCACTTTGGTGCCCGAGGGTCGACGGACCACATTGCTCGCGCATCCTGATGCGGCGCGCGCTGGCGGATGGTTCCATGAGATTCGTTTGCGTGGAGAGGGCGAAACAGTTTTCTTCGATGTCTAACCAGCCGATGATGCAGTGCCGGAGCCATTCATGAGCGCGCGTCTGATTGACAGCTTGGCAACGACGCCTGCCTTGGCCGAAATCTTCTCTGATGAGTCGGTTCTCCGCGCCATGCTGGAATTCGAAGGCGGGCTGGCGAGAGCTGAGGCGAATCTTGGAATCATCCCGAAAGACGTGGCGAAGGTTATCACGAAGTGCACCACATCTTCCGAGTTCGGCCTCTCTGCGTTGGCGGACGCCGCGTTCAGAGCCGGAACACCCGCGATTCCGCTGGTTAAGGCGCTGACGGATGAAGTTCGCAAGATGAACGCGGAGGCTGCTCGCTACGTTCATTGGGGTGCGACGAGTCAGGACGTGGCGGACTCCGCGATGTCCCTTCTGCTCAAACGCGCCGAGCCCGTCTTGCGCGCCGATTTGATCAAGATGGAAAAAGCCCTTTCGACGCTCACGGATCATCACAAAGATACGGTGATGCTCGGCCGAACCCTCCTTCAGTCTGCGCCCCCTGTGACGTTCGGGCTCAAGGCTGCAGGGTGGCTCGGATCTATTCGCCGCGGAAAACGTAGATTGGACGCCGCATTTCAAGCTGCTGTAGTTTTGCAACTGGGAGGTGCGAGCGGCACCTTAGCATCACTGGGCGATCGCGGAATGGCCGTGGTCGGGGCACTCGGCAAAGAGCTTGCATTGGAAACTACGCCGGCCCCATGGCACACCCAGCGCGATCAATTGGCGACCCTCATGTGCGCGTGCGGAGTGCTGACTGGATCTCTTGGGAAAATGGCCAACGATATCTCCCTCCTGATGCAGAACGAAGTAGCGGAGGTTAACGAGCCGGCCTGCCCTGGACGTGGCGGATCATCCACTATGCCGAACAAGCGCAATCCGATTGCATGCACGTTGACACTGGCGGCGGCGCAACGAGTGCCCGGACTTGTCGCGTCATTCCTTTCGACGATGGTGCAGGAACACGAGCGCGCGGTCGGAGGATGGCAGGCTGAGTGGCCAGTTGTGGCTTCCGTGGTCCAGTCGACTGGCGTCGCGATCGCATCCATGGCTGAAACGGCGGAGGGCCTCTCAGTTGATACGAAAAAGATGCGGTCGAATATCGCGAGCACTAATGGCGTTATCTTCGCCGAACGCGCCATGATGTTATTGGGGTCAAGGGTCGGACGAGACGTGGCACACAACATTCTCGATGCTGCGAGCAAGAAGAGTATCAGCGAGGGCCGGAGTCTGGCAGCCGTCCTCGCCGAGATGTCTGAAGTCAGCAAACATCTCGGAGCCGCCGAACTCAAGCAGTTGGAAGTGCCGGAGGAATACCTTGGATCAGCCGAGGTATTTCGCGAAGCGCTGGCAGCTGACTCGGCCACCGATGAAAGCAAGGAGCCATGATTTGCCCTTCGTAACGATCGATAAGACACGGATGTTCTACCGATTGCAGGGAACCGCAGGACGCCCTGTCTTAATCCTGTCGCACTCTATCGGGACGGATCATTCGCTTTGGGATTCTCAGGTCAACGATCTGCTGCCGCACTTTCAGGTACTGCGATATGACACGCGGGGTCACGGCGCTTCAGACTCCACTGCGGGAGAATATTCCGTTGAGATGCTGGGCAAGGACGTTCTTGGCGTCGCCGATGCCGTAGGAATTTCGCAATTCGCCTTCTGCGGCTTGTCGCTGGGCGGAGCCATTGGACAGTGGATCGCAGCGAATACCCCAGAACGGGTCACGCACCTGATACTCGCGAATACCTCGCCTCACTTTGTGCCTCGCGAGAACTGGGAATCACGGATCTCCGATGTTCGCGGCGGTGGGATGCAGGCCATCGTCGAAGTTGCCATGCAGCGATTCTTCTCCGCGAAAACTTTGTCGAAGGACGATCCGTACGCCGCTTCCGTCCGTTCCGTCTTGCTGGGAACAGATCCGACCGGCTACACAGGATGTTGCGCAGCGCTACGTGATATGGACCACACCGAACTTCTTCGCCGCATAAAGGCTCCGACGTTGGTGATCACCGGTGACCGTGACGTGTCGACCCCGTGGAGCGGGCACGGCGAAAAACTGGCGCATGACATTCCGGGAGCACGGGTCATTCATCTCGCGGCGGCTCATCTTTCCAATATCGAGCAGCCACGGACATTCACAGCGGCTCTGTTCGAGTTTCTGCTTCCACGAATTTCCGGGAGCGCGGACTCATTCGAAGCTGGCATGGAAAGACGGCGTCAAGTCCTGGGCAATGCCCACGTCGATAAGTCCATCGCCGCTACTACCGAATTTACCCGCGATTTCCAGGAACTGATTACGCGGTACGCATGGGGTACGATCTGGACACGGCCTGAACTGGACCAGCGGACGCGCCGCCTGCTGGTGCTCGCCATCACCGCATCGCTGGGAAGGTGGGAAGAGTTTGCTTTGCACGTGCGTTCTGGCTTGGCGAACGAGTTGGAAATGTGCGATTTGAAAGAGATCTTGCTCCAGACCGCCGTGTACGCCGGCCTTCCCGCCGCCAATACGGGATTTCAGGTCGTGAATGAGCAACTCAAAAAGGACTGATCAAAGGGTTTGAGCTACTTCTTCAAATTTCTCCTTCAAAATAAAAGTGGTAGCGGAGCCGGCGTGTGGGATTGGATTGAGTGTTGCAGATCGGACAGCGATATCCGCACGGGTGCGTCTAGACCTATTGCGCGAAACCGTCGGCTTGGGTGACTGCACCGACGGCTATGGTGTGATCGATGTAGACTCGTCCGGCTTCGATTGCCTTGCGATCGAGTTCGAGAAGGTCAAGGTTTTTGACCTTCTTCTCCAAGACTTTGATTGCCGTCGAGGATGCGAGACATTCCGTCTCAGCCAAAAGCGCTCCAAGCATAACCACATTGGCGACCTTAGCCGATCCCAGCCTATCTGCAATCTCGGAGGCCGGTATGCAGACAACCTGCGCCTGCGGAATAGAGAGATCGTCCGGCAGGCGATCCCGCCCATAGATGATCGTGCCCCCCGGCGCGACCTGGGCGGCAAACTTCCGCAGGGAAATTTCGTTCATCGCCACCAGCACCTCCGGATGAGAAAGCACCGGCGATCCAATGCGCTCTTTGGACAGACAGATATGACAGTGAGCGCTGCCCGATCGCATCTCCGGGCCATAGGACGGAAGCCAGCTTACCTCAAGTCCTTCGCGCATTCCCATCTCCGCGAGCAACTGACCCAGCAATAGAACGCCTTGCCCTCCAAATCCAGCGATCTTAATGCCCAAGTGATCGAAGTGGTGGTTGCGGCCCGGCACGAAAGCTTCTCGAGCGGCCAGCTGTTCGCCCTCCACCAGTTCTGCGACCGTCTTATGCGGGGGTACGTTGTTGTCGCTGATCTCCACCTTGCGGTCGCGGAAGACGTCCAACGGGAAGTTGGGAATCATTTTGTCGGCGACCCACTTCCGTGCCTCAACAGGATCCTTTCCCCAGATTGTGGGGCAGGGAGAGAGAATTTCAACAAAAGTGAACCCTGCGCCTGCGCGCTGCAGTTCGAGAGCTTTGTGCACCGCGCGCCGCGCTTTCATGATGTTTTTGTTGTCCGATAATGCGACGCGCTCGATGTAGACCGGAGCTTCAAGCGAAGAAAGCATCTCGGCCATGTGAAGCGGAAAGCCTTCGTTAACAGGTCTACGTCCCCAGGGGGAGGTAGTGCTGCGCTGGCCGACCAGAGTTGTAGGAGCCATCTGCCCGCCAGTCATGCCGTAGATCGCATTGTTGACGAAGAAAACGCTGATTTTCTCGCCGCGATTCGCGGCGTGCACAATTTCGGCAGTTCCGATGGCGGCAAGATCTCCATCTCCCTGATAAGCGATAACAATCTTGTCGGGGCAGGCTCGCTTAAGGGCTGTCGCTGCCGCAGGGGCGCGCCCGTGGGCAACCTGCACGTTTCCCACGTCGAAGTAGTAATACGCGAAGACAGAGCAACCCACCGGGCTGACGAGGATGGTCTGATCCTGGAGCCTCAGGTCTTCAAGTGCTTCAGCGATAAGCTTGTGGGCTATCCCGTGGCCGCAGCCGGGGCAATAGTGAGTCTGATGCTTGAGATCAGATTTGCGTTCGTATTGCGGATAAAAGAGAGGCGACTTCTGATGAACGGCAGCATATTGGCCGGTGTCGATCTTCGGTTCTTCAGGAATTACATTGTGGTCCGCCATTGATCGCTCCGTTCCTTCTCTCTATGCCAGTGAGGCGACCTGCTCTTCGATCTTTTCTAACAACTCTTCGACTCCTGGCACGTTGCCTCCTACCCGGCCGTAAAACTCAACCGGGCGTTTTCCTTCGATTGCCAGGCGTACATCCTCGACCATCTGTCCGTTGCTCAGTTCGACTGCCAAAACCTTTTCAGCACGCATCGCGGCCGCTGCCACTTGTTTTGACGGGAACGGCCATAACGAAATGGGACGAAACAATCCGACCTTGATTCCCTGCTTGCGTGCTTCGTCCACCGCCGAGCGCAACAACCGCGACACGATTCCATAGCCGACTACCACGAGTTCTGCGTCTTCGGTGCGGTATTCTTCCCAGCGACTTTCTAGCTCCTGCGCGCGTATATACTTCGCTTCCATGTGGCGCTGGTGGTCTTCCAAGTCGTCGGACTCCAAATAAATAGAGCTGACCATATTTTTGCGAGTGCCCGCGGTGCCACGTACCGCCCATGGCTTAAGTGGAGGCACGATCTCGCGGTATTCAAGATCGAGCGACTCCATCATCTGCCCGACGAAACCGTCGGTAAGAACGATTGCAGGATTGCGATATTTATCGGCGAGATCAAAAGCAAGGACGGTAAGGTCAGCCATCTCTTGCACCGACGCGGGAGCGACGACGAGATTTCGGTAGTTGCCGTGGCCCCCGCCCTTGACCATGGCAAAGTAGTCGCTCTGCTCGGGAGCAATGTTGCCTAGGCCTGGGCCTGCACGCATGACGTCAACAATTACGCACGGAAGCTCAGCTCCAGCAAGATAGGAAATGCCTTCCTGCATCAGACTGAGTCCGGGTCCCGAAGAGGCGGTCATCACCCGCTCGCCCGCGGCAGCGGCACCGTACACCATGTTGATAGATGCGGTTTCGCTTTCCGCCTGAATGAATGTTCCACCGACTTCGGGTAAATATAGCGCCGCAGCTTCGGCAACTTCGCTGGCTGGAGTGATGGGGTAACCGTAGTAAGCACGGCATCCTGCCAGCACCGCGCCCTTGATGACTGCAACGTTTCCCTTACAAAGTTGCCGCATCTTCGCCTCCTGAGGTGGGCAGTGAGACGACTTTCGGCGGGGGTACCAAGCGGTAGACGATGATGGCGCCCGGCTCCGGGCAACAGTAGAAGCAGATGCCGCAGCCAGTACAATCGTGCCCGAAGTAGTGAGCAGGGTGAACGCCGTAGTGACTTAATTCAGGGGCGAGTTCCAGGCATTTGGGTGGGCACGATTCGACACACAGGCCGCATCCTTTGCATTCCTCGACGTTGATGGCGATGTTGCCGCGCGTTGGTCCCGACATGCTTCACCTCGTGCCTACTCCGTCAGCCCGACTTGAGCCAGCTGGGGATGCTGCCACCATTTCGTCTTCTCGCAATATTCGTACAACTCTGAACGAAACTTGGGATGTGCGATCTCAATCAATGACTTGGCGCGGTCGCGAATCGTCTTGCCATGCAGAAAAGCGACCCCGTATTCCGTAACCACATATCGGACTAGACCACGCGATGTAACGACTCCCGCCCCAGGCGCCAGCATGGGCACGATCCGCGAAATGGCCCCGTTTTTAGCAGTTGATGAAATTGCGATGATGGGCTTACCGCCCTTCGATCGCGACGCTCCCCGCAGAAAATCCACCTGTCCGCCGATGCCGCTGTAAAACTGGTTCCCGATCGAGTCCGAACAAACCTGGCCCGTCAAGTCAACCTGTAATGCCGAATTGATCGCAACCATGTTGTCGTTTCGTGCAATCAGACCCGGGTCGTTTGAATACGCCGTGGGATGAAACTCGAAAATAGGATTGTTGTCGACGAACTCAAAGAGCCGCCTCGACCCCAGCGCGAAACCGAGAATGATCTTGCGCGGCTTAAAGTTTTTGCGCGCTCCCGTCAGTACTCCTGCTTCAATCAGTGGGATGACGCCATCCGAGACCATTTCGCTGTGAACGCCGAGATCCTTGCGGTCCATCAGCATGGGAAGGATGGCGTCTGGAATGCCGCCAATTCCGGTTTGCAGCACGGACCCATCTTCAATAAGACCGGCGACATTCCGTGCGATGGCAACGTGCAGGTCGGTCAACTCGGGCTTCTTCAGCGCACATAGCGGCCGCGATGACTCGACGATGGCGTCGATCCGGCTCAAATGGATGAAGCTGTCTCCGTAGGTGCGCGGCATATTGTCATTGATCTGCGCGACGACATATTTGGCGACCTTGGCGGCTGTCAGTGTCGTATCAACTCCTACACCGAAACTGCAAAATCCGTGAGAGTCTGGTGGAGAGACCTCGATCAGTGCAACGTCGATCGGCATTTGACCGCTTTCGAATAGACCCTCAATTTCGCTGAGATATATGGGTGTGTAGTCGGCGCGGCCTTCGTTGATGGCCTGGCGCACGTTGGCGCCGATGAACATTGCATTATGGCGGAAGTGCCCCGCCATCTCTGGCGCTACGTAGGGGGCACAGCCCATGGTCATCATGTGAACGATTTCTACGTTGAACAAATCAGGTGCGCGCCGCATGAGCGCTTCGACAAGAGTCTCAGGCTCGGCGCAACCAGGCTGGATGTAAACTCGCATGCCGGACTTCACGCAACTCAGCGCTTCGTCCGCGGTCTTCAGCCGCTTTTTGTAATCCATCTCCCATGACATCGACATCCGTCTCCGCCCCCTAGCCCGCCTTTATCGTCCGGGTCTCGAACGCAAAAGCGGCTTCTCCTTCGTACCCCACAGCGGCATAGTAAATTGCCCGATCAAAAAACATTTCGAGCATTTGCAGCAATTCCAGCTCCCCCATAATTTCGACCGCTCGGTCCATCACGGCTTCGCTCTTCAAAAAATCCCAGAGATTTTCCTTGGTCAGAACGATGGCCTGCACAACTTCGCTGAGGGGCACTCCCTGGCGAGAGCGGCGTGCGCCAATCTCCTTGTAGCGATGCTCGATATCAAGTTCGTTCTTTCCAAGAAGCCATTCGCCAAGATGCCGGTAGATCTCGTAGACTCGCTCCCGCATTTCATGCGCCGGGATGTTCCGAAAATGAGCCACCTGCATACTGGATTGCGCCCGTTCTTCAAGCCCGGCGGCCAGCGCGTCGGCATGCGCTTCGATCAAACGCACCAACCTGTACGAAAACATCATACGCACCCCCTGCGACCACTCTTAGCTCGCGTTTCAAACTCCAACTTTGACGGGCGTATTCTGACTACTCCAACCCTCCACCGGCATCTTGACGACTTCGACAGTTGGCTCGAGCGTTTGCGGGATCGTGATGGCACGCGAGATAAGGCAGACGGATTTCGCCCTTCGCAGCAGGCTTAACCCAATCTCGCTCTGTTCCTCCGAACTCACAGTCAATCTCGGACGAATCAGGATTTCGTTGAAGCTGCACCCGGCAGTGCGACTGCGCCGCACGGTCCCCTCGATCTCAACTTCGAGGTCCGTATATTCAAACTTAGACGTTCGGGCTACCTCGTTGAAGGTGGTGGTAAAGCAACCTGCGAGAGCGCACAAAAGAAGCTGCTCGGGAGACCAACGGCCTTCCAGTCCACCAAGTTCCGCAGCCTCGGAGAAGTGAATCGTACTTGGGGATGACTCGCACTTGGCCAGGCCAGTGCGGCCCGAGGTCCACCAGGCAGAAACGCGAAAGTTATATTCTGCAGCCATGATTAGACTCCTGGCGCTCCCAGATTGCGCCCGCCCCTTCAAGACGATAAAGAGAAGATCACGGTTATGGTGGTCTCCACTTCTACCGGTTGCCCATTGAGAAGATATGGTTTGTAACGCCACTGCTTGACCGCATCGAGAGCCGCGGGTACCAGCATGGGGTGTCCACTGACCAGTTGCAGGTTCGTAATCTGACCATTGACATCGATGATTGCGCTCAGCACTACGTCTCCCTGGACCCGAGCCGCGCGCGCCAGCGTTGGATATGTCGGCTCCTGCTTGTGAATCAACAAGCCTTTGGTGACTCCTTGAGAGATGCGCACGCGTTGAGGCGTGACCGGCACGAATTTTGGGATGGCCGATAAGGTCGAGGTGGAGCTCACGATTCCACCAATGACGCCGCCCAATTGACCGCCCGGAATTCCTCCCGGAACACCACCTACGACGCCACCGGTCGCGGCCATCGGCGGAGGTGCCTCCTCTTCTTTGATCATTTCAATTTTTCTTGGGATTCTGGTCGGTGTACGCAGTTGCCCGGTGTTCAGCATGTCGGTCTGGATCTGCTTCACGACGCGCGTCACTTCGGCAGCCGCCGGCGGGGGAGGTGGCGGGGGAGGTGGCGGAGCCACAAGGAACGTCAACAACTGCGCCTTCGGCAGATCTTCGGTGAATACGAGAGGCATGATCAACATCACTCCGATCGCAAAGCAATTGAAAATAAAAGATGTCGTCGTGGCTAGCGCCTTGCGCTTGCGCGCCTGCCCGAATTCCAGGAGACTGTCAGAGAACATGACTCTGGGCGCAAAGCCAGCTGTGGCAAATTCTGCCCGGGCAGCTTCCCGACGACCTGCTGGTTTAATTATCTTCACCTCTGGCTCATGAATCTCGGTTGTGCCCATCGGAACCCTCCTGCGGGGACCGCAATGCGCTCGGCGGGCGCATTTGCCATTCTCCATCGCCATCTTCATCCAACGGCTAAGTCGATCAAATGGCGGAGGTCACGACGGTTTGTGATCGGAATCACGAATCCGAAAACTGGCTAACGCGAACTCATTTACGGAGATAGGGGAAACTTGGGAGGAAAACGGGCTGACCTCTCGGGCTACTTTTAGTCAGAAATTAAATCGGACTGAAAACAAGCGAGACGAACGCAGCGCTTGTCCGTCTAAGAAAACACTCCCCTAGTTACCAAAGGGGAATGAAACGCTACGGTCAAACTGACAAAAATCCTAGAGGCCCCCAAAAAAATGGACCGAGCCAAACTGGAGCTCTTTCGCGGCACGTTAGACGTCCTGATCCTGAAGGCTTTGGTCTGGGGCCCGCTTCACGGATACGCCATTACTGCGCTCATTCGGCGGCAGAGCAATGATGCCCTGCTTCTGGAGGAAGGAACTTTGTACCCTGCGCTTTGGCGGCTTGAGGGTAAAAGCCTACTCGAAGGCGTGTGGGGCCTCTCAGAAAATAACCGTCGAGCTAAGTTTTACAGCCTGACTTCCGAGGGGCGGCGAGCGCTGCGAGAGGAAACCAAAACATGGCAGGCCTACGCAGCGGCAGTCGCTAAGGTGTTGAACGCGACTCAACCCCCGCTTCCAGAGGATGGCGGATGACTTCACCCCCTTTCTGGAGACGCTACGCCCGTTTCTTCGGGCCAGATCCCGCCGCTGACGTAAAAGACGAGTTGCGCTTTCATCTCGAATCCAAACGAGACGATCTGATTGCGCACGGCTGGACAACGAACGCGGCACAAAAAGAAGCGGAGCGCCAGTTCGGGGACATTCACGCTGTTCAACATATTGGAGAAAGGCTCGGAGCGAAAATGGAGCAACGCAGGAGAATCCGCGATTACTGGGGCGAATGTCGCTTTGATGTGCGCTACACCTTTCGCAAACTCGGCCGTGACCCGGGATTTGCTGCTATTTCCATTCTGATTTTGGGACTTGCAATCGGCGCCAACGTAGCAGTATTCAGCGTGGTGAACACTCTTCTGCTGCGTCCACTTCCCTTCCCCGATTCCCATGAACTCGTGTGGATCGCACCACCGCCGTCCGGATGCGGCATGTCTTGCGCTACTTATTCGGCAGATGCGTACGAAGAGTTCCGCGCCACAAGTCGCGTGTACCAAGACGTCACCGGATACATGGCTTTTTCTGGCGCGGACAATTTGAGGCTTACCGGTCGCGGCGAGCCCGAACCGGCCACGAGCATCGAGGTCATTGGCAACTTCTTCCAGGTACTCGGAGTGCAGCCGTCGATAGGCCGTTTGTTCACGGCAGAAGAAGCAAGTCCCGGGGCGCATCCCGTAACTCTGCTGGCTAACGCGTACTGGCGGCGTCAGTTCAATTCCGATCCCACGATCGTCGGCAAAGCAATCGAGATGAACGGAACGCCGTTGACCGTCGTTGGCGTGCTTCCTGAGAACTTCGACTTCGGAGCAGTGTTTTCTCCGGGGGCGAAAGTCGATCTGTTCACGCCGCTCGACCTTAATCTTGAGCGAGACTGGGGCAACATCGTTACACTGCTTGGCCGCCTCAAAACGGGAGTGACCCTGGCACAGGCCCTCGACGATGCCAACCGCGTAACTCCCGACATGTACTTCAATACGAAATATCCCGATACCAAGGGCCGCTATAAGGGCAACATGATCCCGGGGCCGCTCAGGGATTATGTAACTGGAAAACTTCGACACTCACTCATTGCTCTGTGGTGCGCGGTCGGAGCCATCCTCCTGATCGCCGGTGTGAACCTCTCGAATCTTTTGCTGGCTCGTGCCGCCGCGCGCGCCAAGGAATTCGCGATGCGTGGCGCGCTGGGCGCGAGCCGCGGCCGCATTGTGCGGCAATTGCTCATGGAAAGTCTTCTACTTTCAGGAGCAGGCGCAATTCTGGGCTTGGGTTTAGCGCTTATCCTGGTTGGCTGGCTGGCACATCAAGGATCGGTAGCTCTGCCGCTTCTCGGTTCGCTGCACATCGACGCACAGGCTGTGGTTTGGACAATCTTCATCGCAGTTCTTACTGCCCTGCTTTTCGGTCTGCTGCCCGGGCTGAGGATGGCCAGCGGCAACCTTCAAGAAATTTTAAAGGACTCCGGACAGGGCTCAGGTTTGGGACGCAAGCACGAACGTGTCCGCGCCGCATTGGTCGTTTCGGAAATTGCACTGGCGTGTGTACTGCTGGTCAGCGCAGGGCTACTGCTACGCAGCTTCATGAGGGTGCTTGATGTAGATCTCGGATTTCAGCCCGATCGTGCGGCCTCAATCAAAGTCGATTATGACGATACCGCCCCAACCAACGAAGCATCTCAGCTGAAACGCGGCGCAATCTTCGAGCAAGTTATCTCGCGAGTGAGTGCATTGCCCGGTGTCGAGGCCGCCGGAATTTCCGACTATCTCCCTCTTGGTCCGAATCGCTCGTGGGATTCTCCCGTCCCGAAGGGAAAGACGTTCTCCCCCGGCGAGTTGCCAGAGCCGCTGGTGTACGTGATCACACCGGGTTTCATGCGCGCCATGGGAATTCATCTGCACGGCCGGGATTTCACGTGGTCCGACGGCCCGCACACTCAACCGGTGGTCATGATCAACGCCTCGGCTGCACGCCTTTACTGGCCTGGCGAAGATCCGGTTAACAAGATCGTGATGCGCGGGAAAGAAGAAGATCTTGTCGTTGGAGTAGTCGATGATGTCCATGAGGAAACGGTTGAAGGCGGATCGGGTGCGCAGATTTATTTTCCCGCTACACAACAAAGTCCCTCGGGCGCCCAACTTGTCGTTCGCAGCCGCGTGGAGCCATCGGCTCTGGGCAAAAGTATCCTTCGAACGTTGCGCGATCTGAACCCTAAACAACCAGCTGCGGAGTTTCGGCCAATCCGCACCATTGTCGATCGCGCTAGCTCGCCGCGAAGATTTTTCATGCTGTTGGTCGCGGCCTTTGCCGGACTTGGCTTGCTGCTCGCGGCCCTTGGAATTTACGGTGTCATTTCGTACACGGTGACGCGGCAGAAGCAGGAGATCGGCGTCCGTATGGCACTCGGCGCCAGTACAAGCCGCGTTCAGCGGGGCGTTCTTTTCGGAACACTCCGCCTTGCACTCTGGGGAATCGCGGTAGGTACGCTTGGATCGCTTGTATCTGCCCGCCTGATTTCTGCACTGCTTTTCAATACGTCTCCGTGGGACGGAGTGACGTACACAGCGATGGTGGTCGCACTTGTTGCCATTGCGTTGCTGTCCGGATACTTGCCGGCGCGGAAAGCGTCGCAGATCAATCCGATGATCGCTCTGCGGAGTGATTAACGAGAGCATTCCTCGCCACATGAAATGATGGAGCGATCGTGGACGAGGAAATCGGCCTGCGACGCGGACAGTTGTTCCACGCGATGCTGTGGAATGGACTACGAGCTGTGATCCTGAGCCTAGCGAAGGATCCCCTACTTCCGAGCCCGGGATCGGACTTATCCAAGAATCCCTGCTTCACGACTGGCATCGACAGAATTCAGTGTTCGATCCTTGGAGAATCTGGCAAGAAGTTCATCGGAATAGGCAAGCGCTCGCCGAAGAGGATCGCTAAGCTTACGATACGATCTTCGTTGATTAGGGAAAAATGATGATCACGAAGGCACTTCGGGTTCGATTCGCTGTTGGACGCGCCGAATTCCGTTGTCGCGGGGAATCTACCAATGAAAGCGATCTGGTTGACGTTCGCAACTGCTGTGGTCGTCAGCGGCACTCGGTCACAAGGTCGCAAAACTGGTAGTCGGCACCTCGGCAAAGGAGAGACTCATGGGAGCATGGCATCTGGTGGAGATAGACTCTCCCGGGCCACGATGGAAAATCTGTCCCCATTGTTCAGCCAAAACGCATTTTGATTTACACGCCGGACGGTCACATGTCGGTGCAACTCATGTATCCCAAATCAGCGTATGTGACATCCAACAAGTACGTGCAGGAAGGGTACGAGGCTTCCTTCGGAAGCTATGACATGGATGCAGCCGAGCACGTTTTGACGCATCAGGTGCAGGGGGCGAATACGCGAGACAAGCTGGTCGGCAGAGATTTACGGCGCCAGTACTAGTTCACCGACGACGGCCACCCGATCATCACTTCGGCTCAGCCGGAAGAACACTGGTGGGTCATCTGGGAGCACTACTGATCGAACCGCCCACCCGTCGATAACGAATCAAATATCTCGAAGGAGTGCAAGCAATGGAAAAACGTAAGCTAGGCAACAGCAACTTGGAGGTTTCGGCTTTAGGGCTCGGCTGCATGGGATTGAGTTTTGGCCTTGGCCCGGCGGTCGACAAGAAAGAAGGGATCGCGTTGATTCGGGCGGCCGTCGAACGCGGAATCACATTTTTTGACACGGCGGAAGTTTACGGTGCGTTCACCAACGAAGAGCTCGTGGGTGAAGCGCTCGCCCCATTCCGCAGCAAAGTAGCGATTGCCACCAAGTTCGGGTTCAAAATTGATCCGAGCACTGGCAAACAGGCCGGACTCGATAGCCGGCCCGAACATATAACGGAAGTAGCGGACGCCTCGCTGAAGCGGCTGAAGACTGATGTCATTGATCTTTTGTATCAACACCGCGTCGATCCAAACGTCCCTATTGAAGAAACGGCGGGAGCGGTGAAGGACCTTATCCAGCAAGGCAAGGTGAAGCATTTCGGCCTTTCCGAAGCAGGGGTAAAGACTATCCGCCGTGCGCACGCAGTCCAGCCGGTCACTGCTCTACAGAGCGAGTATTCGCTCTGGTGGCGAGAGCCGGAGGTAGAGGTGATCCCTACACTTGAGGAACTCGGCATCGGATTCGTTCCATTCAGTCCTTTGGGTAAAGGCTTCCTCACGGGCAAGATCAGCGAGGATACGAAGTTCGACAAAAACGATTTTCGCAACATCGTTCCCCGCTTCTCA
Source organism: uncultured Acidobacteriota bacterium (assembly GCA_963712365.1). Lineage (GTDB taxonomy): Bacteria > Acidobacteriota > Terriglobia > Terriglobales > Acidobacteriaceae > Sulfotelmatobacter. Next base: position 77,493 of record CAVQHO010000008.1, on the reverse strand, counting down.
CCAGAGAACCGAAAAACGAATCAGACGATTGTCGACTTGCTCGGAACCATCGCCAAGCAGAAAAACGCGACACCGGCTCAAATTGCGTTAGCGTGGCTGTTGGCGCAGAAGCCCTGGATTGTTCCAATCCCCGGCACTACGAAGGTGCATCGCCTGGAAGAGAACATTGGTGGCGCTGCGGTCGAACTTACTCCGGAAGATCTCCATGAGATCGACAATGCTGCTTCGAAAATCAGCGTCCAGGGCGCCCGATATCCCGAAGAGTTGCAGAAGTTGGTGGGACGCTGAGAGGGGAAATCAGATGAGTAAAGAACCCAAGACTCCGCAGAAGATGATCGGCGACATCGCGCCCAAGCTGCATCGCGCGTTTTACTCAGGCTGGCCTAAAGAAATGATTGCCGTCACAGTTGAGGAAGAATGATCCAACCGCTAACTTACGGAGTGCATATGCCGGCGCAGAACGAATCGTTGCAAGAACATCTTTCCCGATCGAGTGAACTCACGATTACGGTGACCGGAAGGAAGTCAGGCCGCACTATCTCAGTGCCGATCTGGTTCGTTTGGGACGATCCGAAGTTGTCCCTCTTGCCAGTCTACGGATCGGATACGCAGTGGTACAAGAACGTGCTGAAGAATCCATTGATACACATCGAAGCCGGGGGCGCGAAAGCGGAAGTTCGGGTTTTGCCTGTTACTGATCCCAGCCAGGTCTCGTCGATAGTGAAGAAATTCCGCGACAAATATGGTCCTGTCGATGTGAAGAAGTACTATTCCAGGTTCGATGTCGCTGTGACGGCCGATGTACCGTGACGCGGTCGACGCCACAAACACAAATTCCGCAGTGCCGCGTCAACCGGCTACAATCGACGCATATCGAGTGGGCTGGTCAAGGTCCGGGGCAATGTCACGAAACTGGCGCTTGCAACAAAAGCAAAATAAGCTGGGCATTTCTGACGATGGGCGATGAACTGAATCCTAGTCTCTTGGAGGGAGTTCTTTATGATCACGCTGAATGTGAACGGAGTCCGGCGCGAAGTGCAGGCGTCTGACGACACGCCACTGCTCTACGTTCTGCGCAACGATCTCCAGTTGATCGGGCCGCAGTTCGGCTGCGGACTTGCCCAATGCGGTGCCTGTGCGGTCCTCGTTGATGGTAAGGAAACTCGCTCCTGCGTGACGCCCCTCGCCGGTGTGGTGAACCAAGAAATCACCACGCTCGAAGGTTTGCCCGCGCGCTGGGCAAAGCAAAAAGGGCTCTCGGCGGACGAGGCGAAGAACACCCTTCATCCGGTGCAGCAAGCCTGGATCGAAGAGCAAACTCCGCAATGCGGCTTTTGCCAGAACGGCATGATGATCAAAGCCACAGAACTTCTTGAAAGTAATCCCACTCCAACTCTGAATCAAATCAAAGCGGCATTTACCACCTCCGGAGTCTCGCCCAATCTCTGTCGCTGCGGAACCTATGTCGCGATCATGGACGCTGTGAAGCACGCCGCCGAGATCATGGCGAAGAGGAGCTAGTCGATGGCAGCCATCAGCGAAAAGAATACGTCCGTTCTCGGACCCACACTCTCGCGCCGTCAGTTCATCAAAGCGGGCGGGATACTCACAGTCGGATTCAGCTTCGTCGGCCCTGAGTTTCTGAAAGCCAATGGCAGGTCCGCCTCTGTGATGACAAACTCACTCGATCCTACTGTGTCTAGTTCGTGGATCGAGATCCATCCAGATAACACTCTCCTGATCCGCACCGGCAAGAGCGACTTCGGCCAGGGCAGTACGTTCACGGCCTATCGGCAAATTGTGGCGGATGAACTGAGTGTGCCGTTCGAGGCGATCACGACTGTCATCGCGGGAGACACCGATCGCACACCCGACGGCAGCGGCGCCTTCGATTTTCTAGGGCGAGGAACACCCAATATACGAAAGGCCGCTGCCTACACGTATCAGGCGCTGCTTGACCTCGGATCGGAGCGTCTGCGTGTGCCCAAGAACAAGCTCTCCGTCAAGGACGGCGTCATCTCCGGCGGCAGCAAAAGCATTTCCTATGGCGACCTGGTTAAGAACCATCAACTGAAGCTCACGATTCCCGTTAAGGGAGAGCTCACCAGCATCTTCGGATTGACCGTTGACGGCGATCCGCCCATGAAGTCCCCAAGCGAATACACCGTTATCGGAAAATCTTTCAAGAATTCCATTATTACTTCGAAGGTGCAGGCCAAAGAAACGTGGGCGACCGATGTTCGCCTTCCCGGCATGATGCACGCGCGGATCGTGCATCCGAAGACGCTGGGTTCCACACTCGTCTCCGCCGGCCAACTCGACAAATCCAGGTTCCCGAATTCGCAAGTCATCGTGAAGGGCAATCTGGTCGGGGTAGTCGCGCCGACGGAGTGGGAAGCGATTCAGGCGGCGGAACAGATGGCGGGCGCCACTAGATGGACCGACTGGAAGGGCCTGCCCGGCAACGCAAGACTCTACCAGCACCTGCGCGAAGAAGCTGATTGGACCACGGCGCCAATTGAGAAAAGCAAGGAGGTTAAAGGCAATGTCGTCCCCGTCCTCGCTTCCGCTCACAGAAAGTTGTCTGCCACTTATCAACTGTCCTATATGAAGCACGCGCCAATCGGTCCGACCATGGCTGTCGCTGACGTTAAATCTGACGGCACCGTGCACGTCTATACGCACAACCAAAATCCGCAGGCGCTTCGCGGCGAGATTGCCACCATGCTGCGGACCACCGCCGATCATGTGATTGTTCATTCGTATCCGGGCCCTGGACATTATGGGAGATCGAATGGCGGAAACGCCGGTGCGGAAGACGAAGCAGTGCTCCTGTCGCAAGCCATTGGGAAACCGGTGCGAGTGCAGTGGATGCGCGCCGATGACATGCAGTGGTCAACACAATCATCCGCCGCTTTCTCCGATGTTCAGATTGGTCTGGACGAGAGCGGAAAAATCGCGGCTTATCAAATTGACCATTACATGCCCGCCATGCAGGACGATCGGCCAATCGGCGCGGTTCTCGCGGGCCTGCCTACCATGCCGGCGCCTGAAGTCCATTCGGACGGCGTGACTTCCATCGTCAACGGTATCGAGGATCCTTGGATTTATGCTCCTGTTCCGAACGTGATGGAGCGCGGACACGGCACATTCCAGATTGGACAGAAGGCATCTCCGCTCGCGGTCGGTCTGCGCGATCACAGCATGCGCACGCCTGGGCAATTTCAACAGAACTATCCGCGTGAACTCGCGATCAACGAGGCAGCAGCCCTCGCCGGCGCAGACCCCATCCAGTTCCGCATCGACCACGCCACCGAAGAGCGAGTCATCGGCGTTTTGAAAGCCGTCCGCGATGCGTCGGGTTGGGACCCACGTCCTTCGCCGCGTCCGGACGCTGTTTCCACCGGCTCAGCGCCTGTCCGGGGTCGCGGAGTTTCGCTTATGTTACGCAGTGGAACGTACTGGGCTTGCGTTTGCCAGATCGCCGTTACTCCTAGTACGGGGGCAATCGCGGTGGAGAAGTACACGATCGCCGTTGATCCAGGCATCGTGGTGAATCCGGCGCAATTGAAACGGAATGTCGAAGGCGGGGCGATCATGGGGATCAGCCACGCATTGTTCGAAGAGGTGACGTTTGATGAAAGCGGAATAACCACCGAAGACTGGAGCAGCTATCCCATCCCGACCATGGCTGACGTTCCGGAAATAAAGGTGGTACTGATTAACAACCCGAAGGTCGGCGCTTACGGCGGAGGTTCAGAAGCCGCGAACGCACTGGGCGCCCCGGCGATCGCAGCAGCCTTACAGGACGCAACTGGAAAGGTGGTTCGCCGGCTCCCGCTTAAGCCTGCATACGTCCAGGCGGTTCTCAAAACGTAAGCGGACAGCGGTGCTCAGGAGGTTCTGCAAGTCGTGAAAAGTAACGGCAAGGTCCTTTCGCTGTGGCGCACGGAAGACGCGCCCGCTTTGACTGATCCAGGCATGGACAAGTTAGCGCGATTGCTCGCTGCCTATGCACCCCACGACGGCAGCTTTGAGTTGCGCATTCCCGGCCTGCACGCCAGCCGATTGTCGCGCGCCAATACGTGCAGCGCGTTGAAAAGGCAGTCTCCTGGCTCCGCGCCAACTATTGCCAGCCCATGAAAGTGGAAGAACTTGCGGAGCTCGTAAACATGAGTGTTTCTTCGTTCCACGAGCACTTCAAGTCCGTCACTTCGATGAGCCCGCTGCATTATCAGAAGGTTCTCCGGCTCCAGGAAGCAAGACGTCTGATGTTGTCGACGATGATGGATTCGGGTACCGCGGGTCAGCGCGTAGGATATCTGAGCGCTTCGCAATTTAGTCGTGAGTACAGTCGCTTCTTCGGAAGCGCGCCGACGAAAGATATGGCCCGATTGCGTCGGGAGAACCGAGTCAGGGCTTGATAGTAATAGAAATATGGAGCGGGAGACCGGGATCGAACCGGCGACATCCAGCTTGGGAAGCTGGCGTTCTACCGCTGAACTACTCCCGCTTGGTCTGTCAAGCTAAGCTCGGCTCCGATTTTAACGTATGCGTCGATTCATCCACAAATTCATCTACACTGCCGGGCTGTCGCTTGAACGTCGATATCGAGTGCAGCGAACGCCAAGAACGCGGCCTCTAGTCCAAACGGACCAAAATCTTCTTGAATTGTGAGGGATCCTCACTCCAAGAGCGCAATGCATGCCCCGCTTCTTCTATAGAAACAACGAGGCTCACGGCCTGATCGACGGGAAACCTCCGCGCTTCCAGCATTCGGATCACCGCGTGAAAATCTTGTGGCAATGCGTTGCGTGATCCCAGAACATCCAATTCTTTCTGCACGAACAACCGGGTTTCGTACTTCACAAGTTCTTTGGCATAACCGATGTAAACAACTCTGCCGGTAAATGCGACTTCTTCAACGGCAGCGAGGAAGGTCGCGGGGGTCCCAATCGCTTCAATCACCACGTCGGGGCCTCGACCTTCTGTTATCTCCAACAAGCGCTCGTGCAACGATTCTCGCCGACTGTTGATTGTGTGGGCGCCTCCCGCAGCTCGCGCAAGTTCCAGTTTTTCGTCATTCACGTCGACACAGATGGTAGTTGCACGGCGAGAACTTGAGGCAGCGACGGCTCCGAGCCCTACTCCTCCGCAGCCAAGAACTGCTACGGTGTCATTCGCGGACACGCATCCGCGCGCGACAGCGTGGAACCCAACTGTAAGCGGTTCCACTAAACAGAGTTCCTTGGGCGTCAATTTGGCGGGATATAACTTTTCTGCGGGCATGACCATGAACTCAGTCAGCGCGCCATCTCTCTGTACGCCAAGAGTCTGATTGAACTGGCAGGCATTAGCACGTCCGCGGAGGCACGATGCGCACTTACCGCAACTGGTGTAAGGAGAGATCGCCACATCCGTTCCAACCGCTAATCCGCTGTTACCGCGAGCTTGGACCACTGTGGCGCACACTTCATGTCCCGGAATGCGTGGAAAGGAAATAAGTGGGTTCAAACCGCGAAAAGAGTTCAAATCGCTTCCGCAAAATCCCACCATTCGAACCTTCAGGAGTATCTGTTCATCTGTAACGACGGGCTCCGGGATAGTTTCTAGAGATGCTTGCCCCGGTTTTTGAAGTACCAGCGCTTTCACTGCAGTTCCTCATTTCTCACGGGTTGGGAATCAAGAGTTCCCTCCGGCTTATTCAGCCGTTTTCTCCGATTGCGGAGCAATCACCAACTAAAATCCAGAAGTGACACTCCTTGTACAGGTTCGGTGAACGTCAGATCAACCACACGTCCTTCAACCGTAACCCATCGCGGAGATCCCAGCGATTGCAATTGTCCCGCTGTTTTCAATACTTGGTACTGAGCCGCTGTCGGGTTCTCTGGCGACCCCATCTTCTGCCACGCCGAATTGGAATTGCTGTGATCGAGATCGATGCGCCAATGCTCCAGCAGCATCTTTGTAATTCCCTTGGGAAGGCCTTCTATCCGGAGATGAACTTCCGCACCAGGAGACGCATTCGACGCGTCGTGGAAATTCCAGACTAGTACGTTCACCCTGTGCTCTTCGCGAGTAGCAATTGCGTTCACATCTGATTTCGTCCTGACGCTCGATTGCAAGACGTCGTCAAGAGCAACCGCTCCATTACTCTCAGCGGAAACGCGTCCCCCGTTCATCTTGCCGAACATCCGAAACACGTTCAGCACTGGCAGGTCGACGTCATGGGTTGTAAAAGCTCGCAATCCGGCAAAGATCGGCTGGTTAGGAAAAGTGAAAGCCCAGGCGATCGAACCTTCGACATGAATATGATGGCGCTGAGCCAAGGCCAGCGTTCCGCTTAAGAGTTCCGCCTCGTAACTGGCATATTGCGAACTCAGACGATAGTTGTTTTCAGGATGCGACATAGCGCCACATGCTGCGCAACTTTCCGGATCCGATTCACTAAGAACCACTGGCAACTGACGGAGCGTGGGAAATTTATCGATGATCGCAAATCCCTGGTCGATGTCTCGGAGATTCGCTCCGACATTCAATTCGAGATGACCGCCCGACATCGCAGCCTTTCCCTTGGCGTGGAACGAAATGAAGTCAAGCGGGGCGCCCTTCTTTCCGGTCGCGTAGTTCTGCCCATTTGCACCGTGCTCAAGGAAAGCCCGCAGGAATGCGGCGGCTTTCGCATTGGCGGGGCCCGTGCTGGCCGGTCCGCCCACACGTGCGCGTGGCAGACCCCGTCTCACCGCGGCAACTGTGTAATCGTAGAACTTGATGTAGTCCTCGACATTTCCGTGCCAATAGAAGATGTCGGGCTCGTTCCAGACCTCCCACTCCCACTTCACGACTTCAGCCGCACTATAGCGGTCCACCATGTGTCGAACCCAGCGGTAAATGAGTTCTGACCACTCCTCGTAGTCCTTCGGCGGATAAGCCCAGCCAGTCGCAAAGTCTTGCGGCCAATGATGTTCGTAGGGTTCAGGGTTAGTTGAGAGCGCTTTGGGCATGAATCCGATTTCGACGAATGGAGTGACACCAGTGGCCTTATAGGTATCGAAAATCTTGTCTACGATCGTCCAATCGTATACCGGCCTGCCGGAAGCATCCCGAGTGAAGGCATTGGTCGAGCCCCATTTCAATGCGGGCGTGCCATCGCCCGAGGTCAACAGATTATGCGTACGGTCGTGCACTGGAAACGAACTGAGTTGCGCGAGTTTGGCAAGAAGACTCCGCCCTTCCTCACTGTACGTGTAGTTCGGTTCGTCGTGCCCAACCCACGCCCACACGGGCTCAAACGATCCCATCGGTTTCGACAAGTTCACCGTGATCTTGACCGCTTGCTGTGCGGGCGAGAGCACGGTCGTAAGTACTACCGAAACAGTGATAAGCGTATTCCTCGACAGGGTTCGTGCGAAAAGAGTGGTCAGGAGATATTTAGCAAGCGTTTTCATATTTAGTACAGAAGGATGCCAGCAACGGGCCAAGTAGAATATGATGCTGCGTATTATGACGCCTTCCAACCGCGGCTCACTTCGCAATCTACCGGTAAACGATTACTCACGGGGTACATGTCGGGCCTTACGCCGGGCATCATCGGGCATCAATTGTCCGCTGCTCCTGGTTGCGTTGATGGTGTTTGCCTTAGCCGCACCTTACAGCGCCGCGCAGCGCGTTATGCTATCGGTCGACCCTTCCAAGTCTGGCGCCAAGATTGACCGCAATATTTTCGGTCAGTTCGCCGAGCACTTGGGCCACGGAGTTTATGAGGGAATATGGGTCGGCCCCGATTCCAAAATCCCGAATACCCGGGGTATCCGCAACGACGTGGTTGCCGCGTTGAAAGCGATCAAGGTCCCCAACGTCCGCTGGCCCGGCGGATGCTTCGCCGACGAATATCATTGGCTTAACGGCATCGGCTCACCGCGAGTGGTCACGCTCAATCCGAACTGGGGCGGAGTGATCGACCCGAACACCTTCGGAACTCACGAATTCATGGACTTCATCGACCAGATCGACAGTGAGGCATACGTTTCCGTCAATATTGGTTCCGGTACTCCGAAGGAAGCCGCGGATTGGCTGGAATATATGACCACCGCCCAGCCCACAACGCTCGAGAAGGAACGTGCGGCGCACGGTCACCCCGCTCCCTACAAGGTGGCCTACCTGGGTCTCGGAAACGAAAGCTGGGACTGCGGCGGCAACATGACGCCCGACTACTACCTCAGTCAGATGAAAACCTACGCGCGCTTCGTCCGCAACTTCAATCCCGCACAGCAAGACAAGCAGCAAATGCTCAAGATCGCCGTTGGGCCCGGCGGCGACGGGCCGCGCTGGACAGAGTGGACGGAAACCATAATGAAGGCCTACCAGCAACACACCTGGAGCTGGGACATCAATGGCCTCTCCATGCATTCCTACACGGTCGTGCATGGCTTTCCGCCTTCGTATGCTTCCGTCGGCTTTGGAGAAACCGAGTACGCCCAAGTCCTCAAGACCACCCTGGACATGGATGGCTTAATCGACAAGCACTCGGCCATCATGGATAAATACGATCCGGACAAGAAGGTCGCACTCATCGTGGATGAATGGGGCGCGTGGTACGCACCGGCGCCGGGTAGCAATCCTGGTTTTCTCGTCCAACAAAATAGCCAGCGGGACGCCATTTTGGCTCGCTCAATCTGAACATCTTCGCTCGCCACGCTGACCGCGTGCGCGGAGCCAATATTGCCCAAATGATCAATGTGCTGCAGGCAATGATCATGACGGACAACGAGAAGATGGTCCTGACACCGACTTACCATGTCTACAAGATGTACCTTCCGTTCCAGGATGCAACGTTTGTGCCGGTCAGGTTCGACGCTGGCATCTACAAACACGGGGATGTGAGCCTGCCCCGCGTGGATGCCATTGCCGCAAAAGGCACGGACGGCAAGCTGTGGATAGAAATGACGAATGTCGATCCCAACGAACCCGTCGAGGTCGAACTGAAACTTGCAGGCATTGCCGCGAAGTCTGCGACCGGCGAAACTTTAACTGCCCAGAAGGTTGACAGCGTCAACACCTTCGACGCTCCAAACACCGTGCTGCCTAGGCCTTTTTCAGCGAAGACTGAGGGCGGCAAGCTCACTCTGAAACTCGATCCCAAGTCTGTCACCGTGGTCTCGGTCGAGCCCTAACAGCGGCTCGACGATGCGATCGATATCAATAAAGAGAGGTAGAGCCGTCATAACCACTATCGTGAACTTTTACGAGGAGAGCTAACAATTCGCAGTCCCGCTTGGAGGAACTCTAGTGAAGAGAATCAGCCGTCGCCAGTTCGTTACCGCCGCCGCTATAGTCAGCGCAGGCACAGTGCTGCGCACACCCACGTTTTCATTGGGGACCCCCACCCTTGGCGACGATTCAGCAATTACATCAACAGCGGGCCGCGACGTGATTGCGCAGCAAGCGCATCCATTTCCGATGAAGAGTGTGCAACTCCTGCCGGGCGCATTCAGCGCGGCGGCCGAGTCGAATCGGAAATACTTGAGATCGATTCCTCCTGACCGGTTGCTTCATTCATTCCGGCTCACGGCAGGTTTGTCTTCTTCCGCAGAACCGCTGGGAGATTGGGAAAAGCCGGATTGCGAACTGCGCGGCCACTTTGCCGGCGGGCATTACCTTTCGGCGTGTGCGCTGGCTTTCGCTAGTTCGGGCGACGACGAACTCAAGCACAATGGCGACCTCATGGTTGCTGAACTGGCAAAGTGCCAGGCGCATCACAAGAACGGTTACCTCAGCGCATTTCCGGAGGAGCAATTTGACCGCCTTCGTGACGGAGTAAACGTATGGGCTCCGTTCTATACGATTCACAAAGTCATGGCCGGCCATCTCGACATGTACACGCTTGCCGGAAACCAGCAGGCGCTTGAAACAGTCGAGAAGATGGCGCGGTGGGTACGAAGCTGGGCTGATCCTTTAAGCGAACTGCAAATGCAACGTGTGCTTCTGGTGGAGTACGGAGGAATGGGAGAAGTACTTAGCAACCTCTACGGAGTCACCGGTAAGAGCGAATATCTGGATCTGGCGAGACGCTTCGATAAGAAGGGATTCTTCAATCCGCTGGCGGAGCACCGCGACGAGCTTAAGGGTCTGCATGTGAACACGCACGTTCCACAAGTGATCGCCGCAGCGAGGTTGTACGAACTCACGGGTGACAAGCGTTATTGGAATATCGCCGATTATTTCTGGGAGCAAGTCACAAGCGAGCGCTCGTATTGCACCGGAGGAACTAGCAATTTCGAACTGTGGAGATCAGATCCGGGCATACTTTCGACACAGCTCAGTTCACAGACAGCCGAAGACTGTTGCGTATACAACATGATGAAGCTAACGCGGAACCTATTCGGATGGTCGCCGCACGCACGGTACATGGATTACTACGAACGAGTGCTGTTTAGCCACCGCATGGGAACCATCGATCCAGACACAGGCACGACGGTTTATTACCTGCCACACGGGAACGGATACTCCAAGATTTATGCGAAGCCGTTTGATTCCTTCTGGTGTTGTAACGGCACGGGCGCGGAAGAGTTCGCGAAGTTGACCGACACGATCTATTTCCATGATGACGCATCGATATTCGTCAACCTCTATGTCTCTTCCCAGGTGGACTGGCCCGAAAAAGCGATCCGCATAACACAGCGGACCGCTTTTCCGGAGGACCAGGGAACTACCCTTCTCGTGTCGACGGCAAGGCCAGTCGACATTGACCTGAAGCTGCGAATTCCCTATTGGTCAAAAAGCGGAAGTGTGAAGGTCAATGGACATCTACTGCCTGCCTTCGCCGATCCTGGCAGCTATCTCGTGCTGCGTGGCCCCTGGAAGAACGGTGATCGCATCGAACTGAGTCTCCCCATGCACCTGCATTCCGCTCCTATGCCAGACAAACAGAGCCTCCAGGCCGCGATGTACGGTCCACTCGTGCTGGCTGCGCGATTTGAGGAAGAACCTCGCGAAAAATGGTACCGGCACTTTACTTCTGAAGAGAAACAAGAGCCTAGGCCTACGCTGCAATTTAAGGGAAAGGTAGATGACCCCAGCAGTTGGCTCGAACCTGCAGGTGGGAAACTTACCTTTCGCGCGCTCTCACAGAGTCAAGCGGTGGCGTTTGTACCCTTGTCTGCAATTGTGCATGAGCGCTATTCCGTTTACCACGACATTGCTGGAAACTCGTAGCAAAAATTCGCGCAGTCTCCTCCCCTATTGCGCTCAAGCGTTCGTGTGAAATGCAGTGATTTATGAAAAGGGCATCGATGATGATCACCAGATACCTGATTTCTGTTCTGACCCTGACACTGAATGTCGCGCTCGGTCCCGGACTGCTTGTAGCGCAGGTTCAGACCGAAGTCCCGTCGGCCATTCCCGGTGCAAAGCCAGTTCAGGTGGAGCAAATTAAAATCCACGGGGCAGCACTCGAGGGCAACCTGGAAAGTGACGCAGTCGACCGCGTCGTGCTCGTGTTCCTGCCGCCTAGCTATGCCAAGGAGAGACATCGTCGCTATCCGGTGCTATACGCATTGCATGGTTACTCCATCGGCGCCGAGCAGTGGAGCCACGAGATCCACGTGCCCCAGACCATTGAGGGCGCCTTCGCGCAAGGTGCTCATGAAATGATCGTTGTCCTCCCCGATTCGAAAACGCTGCACAACGGGTCCATGTATTCCAGTTCGGTCACGACTGGAGATTTCGAACAGTTCATCGCGCATGACGTGGTTACGTATATAGATTCCCATTACCGGACCATTCCGCATCGAGAAAGTCGTGGTCTGGTGGGTCACTCCATGGGAGGCTACGGGGCAACCCGCATCGGCATGAAACATGCAGACGTATTCGGCAGCCTGTACATCATGAGCCCATGCTGCCTGTCTCCCCGGCCAGCGACTCCCGATTCAGAGGTTGTAAAAGCGTTGGAGGCGGTGAAAGCGCCCGAAGACTCGGCAAAGCTCGGGTTCTTCGCCCGGGCACAGCTAGCCACTGCCGCCGCATGGTCCCCCAATCCGAAGAATCCGCCGCTTTATCTTGACCTCCCAACCAAGGGCGGTGAACCACAACCCGAGGTGGTCGCGAAATGGACCGCCAATGCGCCACTGGCTTTTATCGATCAATACATCGACAATCTGCGTAAATATCACGGCATCTCCATCGACGTGGGCGATCAGGATGGTCTGCGAGCGGATACGCTCAAGCTGCACGAAGCGATGGACAAATATGGAATCAAAAACAATTTCGAGGTGTATTCGGGAACTCACACGAGTAAGGTCGCTGACCGTTTTCAGAATCACGTCTTGCCGTTTTTCAGCCAGAACCTTTGCTTCGACGCAAGCTGCCGGTAGCAGGGCGAACCAACACTGCGCTTATAAGCGCACATGCGTTTATTCATTATCACCACTTCATTGTCGGTCGACTTGTCGGTCCAGTGGACCGTCTTCCTCGATCCCGGACGCAACTGACGCTCCATCGAGCATTCGTGGTAAAGCTCGTCGCCGACTATTCAATCGTGACATCGCGACAAGTTGGCGTCGCTCTCCGCGCCTGTGAGAGGACACATTCGGAATGAGGCGGACCGTTGGGCGCGTTCGCACTCTCCAACTAAACCTTGGATCCTCCACGAACCTGCGCTATCAATCTGCAAGCAAATCGAGCCTCGCTCAAGGAAAGACGCCGACGGCCACCCCACATCTGTTCTGCTCCTCTGGTGTTATGCCGACTTGGTTCGTGAATCTCGCCTGTCATTCATGATTTAATGGTCGCCGATCCATCGGAATATTTCCCTATGCCTCTAGACAAGTCTTCCTCACGCCGCAACTTCGTTGCCCAAACTTTGTCCGCGAGTGGCGCTGCCCTCTTGTACCCGGCTCTTGCCGCTGCCCGCGCGGTGTCTCCGACAAACCGCACCTCTTTCGACGTGAAGCCGTTCGAGTTGGAGGAGATTTCGATCTCCGAACTGCAGGACGGAATGAAGTCCGGCAAGTTCACCGCCGAAGCGTTGGTGGAGAAGTACAGCACGCGTATCGACGAGATCGATAAAGTTGGCCCGGCAGTCAACGCGATCATTGAGAAGAATCCCGACGCCATGGCAATTGCTCGGAATCTCGATCAGGAATTCAAGGCCAAAGGGCCACGCACTCCTTTACATGGAGTTCCCGTCCTCATCAAGGACAACATCGATACCGCCGATCGCATGATGACCACTGCAGGTTCGCTGGCCCTGGTGGGTTCGAAGCCGCCGAAGGATTCGTTCGTCGCACAGAAGCTGCGTGCGGCAGGTGCCGTGATTTTGGGAAAAACAAATTTGAGCGAGTGGGCTAATATCCGATCTAGCCACTCGACTAGCGGATGGAGTGGCCGCGGCGGTCTAACAAAGAATCCTTATGCACTCGACCGCAACCCATGCGGCTCAAGCTCTGGAACAGGCGCGGGTATTTCCGCGAACTTCGCAGCGGCAGGGATCGGCACCGAGACCGACGGCTCTATCGTTTGTCCTTCGTCGTCAAACGGTCTGGCGGGGATCAAGCCTACCGTCGGACTCGTCAGCCGAAGCGGCATCATTCCGATCTCCCACAGCCAGGACACCGCAGGACCCATGTGCCGGACCTTGCGAGACGCGGCCATCCTGCTCAGTGTGCTGACTGGAGTCGATCCGGAAGATCAGGCGACGAGTGCAAGTGCCGGCAAATCCCGGACCGACTATGCTCAGTTCTGCGATCCGAACGGGTTGAAAGGCGCGCGCATCGGAGTTGTCCGCAAGTTTTTCGGCTTCAGCGACGCCGTCGACGCTCTGATGGAAGAGTCGATTGATGTGATGAAAAGACAGGGCGCAGTCATCGTCGATCCCGCCGATATTTCAACCTTGGGCAAGTTTGACGACAGTGAAGGCACCGTATTCATGTACGAACTGAAGGCGGATCTCGCCGCCTATCTGGCCCGATTAGGCCCGAGCGCACCAGTGCGTAGCCTGAAGGATGTTATCGACTTCAATGAGCGCAACCGGCAAAAAGAGATGCCCTACTTCGGCCAGGACATGTTCATCAAGTCCCAGGCGAAAGGTGGCCTCACTGAAAAGGAATATACGGACGCTGTGGCTCGCAATCACCAACTCGCTCGCACGGAGGGGATCGATGCGGTCATGGACAAAAATCACCTGGACGCTCTGATCGCGCCAACGGGTGGCCCAGCCTGGATCACCGACCTCGTCACTGGAGACCATTTTTCCGGAGGCAGTTCGAATGCCGCAGCTGTGGCGGGTTATCCGAACATCAACGTGATCGCCGGATCTGTCTTCGGCTTGCCAGTCGGAATTTCATTCTTCGGCCGTGCCTGGAGCGAGCCGACATTGATCAAGCTGGCATATGGCTTCGAACAAGCAACCAAGGCAAGAAGGCCTCCGAGATTCCTCGAGAGCATCACGCGAAGTTAGGAGAGCGCCAGCCAAGAAGTGCATACATCAGGATCTCAGCGTTCTAATTTTTAAAAAGTTTCGCTTTTCTCGTGCTAGCCTTGAGCGCATGAGGGGGTACTAATGACCAACCTGAACAAGGTAGTCACTTCCCTGCGGCAAGAGTACTCCCGTCTCGGAAACGAGATGGAACGTGTAGGGAAGGCATTAAGTGCTCTCGGTAATAGCAGCGGGAATAAGCTCAAAAGGACGAAGCGAGTATTGAGCAAGGAAGCCCGCCAGCGAATTGCCGAGGCACAAAGGCTACGCTGGGCAAAAGTGCGGAAGCAAGCTGCCAAGCTGGCCAAATCGTAATAGTTGTTCCTTCTAAAGACCGTGCGGCCTCGTTCGTCAACTTCCCCAACAACCAACGGGCGGGGCCTAAGCGGAACCCCACGCTAGGTCCAACGAAACCATTTGAGAGCGAGCGCGAATGAGACGCCGCCCCAAACTGCCATCACAAGTAGCCGTGGCCACTGGTGAAGCAGAGGTGTGCCTTCAAGAATGGTTGCCCGCAAAGCGTCGTTGAGTGCCGTGAGCGGCAACGCTTTGATCAGGGGATGAATGACGTTCGGAAATCTTTCATAGGAGAAAAATACGCCCGAAAAAATCCACATTGGCATCATCACCAGGTTAATCAGGCCGCTGACGCTTTCGATCTTTTGAGCGCGGCTTGCTGTGAGTAGGCCTACACCTCCAAATGTGAGCGAACCAATCGCCGCAATCAGCGAAATCGAGCCGATCGATCCCAGAACTCGCATGTGAAAAAAGAGCACGCCGAACACCAGCAGCAAGCCCACTTCGATGATCATCAGAATCAGCCTGCTCGAGGCCAGCGCCATAAGGAAATCACCGCGACGCATGGGCGTTCCGACGAAGCGTTTGAGGAGTTTTCTCTGACGCATGTCCACCAGGGCGAAGCCGATGCCCCACATCCCGGAATTCATCAGATTCATTCCCAGCAGTCCCGGGATGAGAAAGTCGATATAGCGAGATCCAGGCTCGGACGACGTAACCGTGGTCGTGGCCACGGCGTCCTTTCTCCCCGCGGCAGTCTGCAACGCTTCGTTGGTTTCGGTCTTGCCGAGGACGCTCTCCGGCCGCGCAGGATCGTAACGGTAGTCAAAACCTCCCTTGCCATCGGACTCAATCACTACATCGAACTTTCCGAGACGAAAACCTTTTCGCGCATTCTCGGCATCGAGAACCTGAACTTTGAATAGGTCGTGTTGCGGTGACTTTGCAAGTAAGTCCTGCGCACGCTGCGAATCCGCCCCGCTCACGATGGCGACGGAAACCGCATCGCCTGGCTTGTTGCGGAATGCGATTCCGAGTCCTAATGCCAACAACAAGGGAAACACGAATACCCAGAACACCACTTCCGGTTCGCGCTTGAGTTCGAGCATGCGCGCCATCAGCAGATGCGTGTATCCAGCCCACCGTCCGTTCGGGGGCGGAGGCGCTGCTTTCGCGGGTGCAGCCTTGATCGGTGTTTCTTGTGCAACGCTCATAACTTAGTATCGCCTCAACGTGCCTGAGGCTTCCACTTGTTCAAGAAATCGGCCAAGGCATCCGGCGTAAGGCCGCGTGCGTCCTCGAACTCGCCGTTCTTCTGACTAACCAGGAGTTTGCCATCGCTTTCGGCAACTGCTAGCGCGGGAATGCCCTTATCCAGCGGGATGTCATATTCCTTTACCAGATCAAGATTCTTTTTCTCATCGGGCCCCAAGATCGACGTGTACGACTTCGTAATTCTTTGTGACCACTGCCGAAAGGTCCGGACCGTGAAATGCAAGATCGAGCACGTGGCAGTCAAAGCACCAGTTGGCGCCGAACACAAGCAGCAGGCGCTTGTGTTCTTTGGCCGCCTTCAGTTCGGCTTCCTTGATTTCGACATGGGCGTTGGCGCTCGAAGGGTAGATATCCTTCTTCATGTCCGACGGCTGCTTCAGTTGCGGATTGTCTGTGCGCTCGACGCCAACAATCCGCCATTGATCACCCTGCTTCTGCCAGCCCTGGGCATCGGTGACATTCAAGGTTCGGCCGTCGCCTGCCACGACCGTTGTACGAAAAATAATGCTCGCTCGCTCCGGGCGAACGACCAGCCGGATAATGTCGGCTTTCATGCTGCGCACTTTCAGATCGAGCCAGAATGTGGTGTCGGCATCCGCGGCATGGTTCATAGTCTTGATGCTGATCTCGGCAGGCGGATCCGTGCTGTAGAGACCTGTTAGAGTCGACGACATCATTGGTCAGGACTGCGCCCATCCACTGCTGAAAGGGCGGAAAGCTACCTGCTTCGCTGGATGGGGAGGAGACATTTTGCGTCCAGCCTGTCGCCACGACGAGTGCGACCATCATCGCCAGAATAGAAACTTTGTACCTTCGGCTCATCTCTCATTCCTCCATCAGTCAAATCACTCTTCACGCAAATGTCGTCCGGTGAGGCGTACGAATACATCCTCGAGACTCGCTTGGCGGGTCGTGAGATGCTGCAGCACACTGCCTTCTCGGTCAATCAAATCGAGCAGCGCCGGAATGGTCCGATGCGGCTGCTTGACGTTGAGCGAGATTAGACCGTCATCCTCGCGCACCGATTCCACGCTCGGCAACCCACGCAAGGCAGGAAGCGCCCGCCATCGGAGCCTCCGAGCGGCAAATTCAACCACATGATTTCCACCGAGACGGTTGATCAGGTCCGCGGGCGAACCCTCGGCAATGACTTGCCCATGATCCACGATCGCAAGGCGATCGCAAAGGCGTTCCGCCTCGTCCATGTAGTGAGTCGTCAGTAGGACCGTGCCGCCGCCGCGCTGAAAAGCGCGAATGATGTCCCAAAGCTGCCGACGGCTCTGAGGATCAAGCCCTGTGGTCGGCTCGTCAAGGAAGAGAATCTTCGGATTGCATACCAGCGCCGTCGCTACCGCCAGCCTTTGGCGCTGGCCACCGGAAAGCTTGCCTACCCATGACTCCGCCTTCTCGGTAAGCTGCAATTGCTCGAGGACTTCGTCGCGTCGACCGCGGCTGTCGATAGAAGCTGGCGAACAACTCGACCGTCTCGCGCACGGTCAGCTTTTCAGACAGCCGCGTTTCTTGCAGCGAGATCCCAAGCCACTCGCGCATCTCGCGCTCATTTTGTTTCCAGGAGTGCCCCAGGATCGTAACTTCCCCCGAAGTTGGAGCAAGCAGGCCTTCGAGAATTTCGATCGTCGTGGTCTTACCTGCGCCGTTGGGACCGAGAAGTCCGAAACATTCGCCGGTTTGAATTTCGAGGTTCAGCCCGCGCACGGCTTCGAGTTTGCCGTCGTATGTTTTGCGCAGATCGCGGCACTGAATGGCGGTCGGCATTTGGGAGATTCTACCGGAAGATCCTCATCGTTGCCGCCACAGGCCCGTCATGCCGGGGTCGACATGGTCAAGAAGAGCGCCACTGCGACCAGCCAAAACTGTGCCTTGCTTTCTGGTCATCGCGTTCCTCCAGGAAATAAGATGCTGCTAAAATATCGCATCGCCGGGAACTCTCCGGCACTTTTTCCTCATGCGCACCCGAACGCTCGGCTTCACTTAACGAAGTTCCACCAAGATGCCCGTGTATCGTTTCCGATTTTCGTTAATCGTCACCAGCCTAGAAAGGATTTCGCTTATGCAACGCAATCTCTGTGTCTTCGGGCTGCTGTTCTCACTGTCCATCGCTTCCCTCGCCCAGGACTCTCGCCATTTCACTTTCCATTATTCGTTCACGATCAAGAACGTGCCCGCGGACAAACCAGTCCGCGTGTGGATCCCGATTGCACAGACCGACGCCTTTCAGGAAGTGAAGGTCATCTCTGCCAAGGGCGATCTGCCACTGAAGAAGACGCGCGAATCGAAATACGGCAACCAGACCTACTTTGCGGAGTCTGGCAAATCCACCGAGCCCGAACTGCACTTCAACGTGGAATATGATGTCGTGCGTCACGAGCGTGTCGCACTTAATACCGCTGCCCACGTAACCAATACCTCTCTCGCAAAAAAAGAGAAGCAGGAAGATCTAGCGCCCGATGCCCTCGTGCCTGTCACCGGCCTACCCGCCGATCTGGCCGTCAAGGTCACAGAGGGTAAAACGGACCCAATCGACAAAGCGCGAGCCATTTACGACTACGTGTTCACGACCATGAAATATGACAAGTCGGGCACCGGTTGGGGACACGGCGACGTTCTCTACGCTTGCGATGCGAAAAAGGGCAATTGCACCGACTTTCATTCCTTGTTCATCGCGATGGCGCGGTCACAAGGAATTCCGGCGCGCTTCGAGATTGGCTTCCCGCTTCCTTCTGATAAGCATTCTGCCGAGATTGCGGGATATCACTGCTGGTCAGATTTTTACGTCGACGGTAAGGGATGGATTCCGGTAGATATCTCGGAGGCCTGGAAGCATCCGGAAAAACGCGATTATTTCTTCGGGTCGCACGACGTAAACCGTGTCCAATTCAGCATGGGACGTGATCTCCGCCTAAGCCCTGCGCAAGGGGGCAAGCCGCTGAATTATCTTGTCTATCCATACGTGGAAGTCGGCGGCCAGGAATATCCCAACGTCTCGGTTGCGTTCTCATTTGCAGACTCTGGGTCCACGGTCGCAGCGAAGTGAACAATCGCTCATCAGAAAGCCGCCCTTCGGGGCGGCTTTTCTATTCCGGGATAGGACACTTACTCCTTAGCGTCGACTTGGAACGATCTCTCCCGGCCCCGGAGGGCCAGTCTGCGGGATATCAGGAGGAGCCGCTGGCGGCATCGGTGATATGGAGTCCGCGGGCTTGGGCACATCTTCCGAATCCTCACCGGGGCGGCGCAAACTGGGCGCGTTCGCCGGGCGATCTTCCTGTTCTCGCTTTGCCTCAGTATCTTTGTCGGGCTTCTCAATGATGACTTCTTTTTCGGCGCGAACGATCTTCTGACCGCCGACTTTCATCGTTTCAATTCGCACGACTTCGTCGCCGACAATGCGAACGAAATCGACATCCTGGGGGGCCTGCCCGTAAATCCATTCCTCGTAATCGGATTCACCGTCACGTTCCCGTACCTTCTTCGGGGGTTTGCCGACCGCGTGAATCACCATCTCGGTATTCATTCCGACAAGTACGTGATGGGCGTTGATCGCTTCTTTTGCCTTCGGCGGAACGGTATCGAGGTAGGCTTCCTCTTTACTGCGAGCATGGAAATCAAGAACCGGAAGCAGGAGATCGCGTAACTGCGCGGCGCTCATCTCTGGAACGTACTTGTCGAAGTAAATGTCAAGATAGCTGCCGTGAGGATTGTCCGTGGACTGATCGTTCGACAAGGGAACAGGGGTTCCGTTCGCCCCAGAAACCTGTATGTGCTGGTACCACTTCCTTCGATGGACCGGCCCGCCGTTGAGGTCGAAGTGAATGTGATCGTCCTTGATTCGGACAAACGAAATGTGAGCAGGATCTCCCGGCTTGATCGAGGGTCCCCAGAGAGCTAGAAGCTGCTGCAAATCCTGCCCCTGCGGCGTCACTACGCCGCTTCTCAGGTTGAGCCCTCGCGCGCCCATGGGGAATGCGGTACGCGCATAAACAATCTGCGTCTCAAAATCCTTGATGATCTCGTAGCGGGTCTGCTTCGTCATGCGCGGAGCGTTCGCTGCGATAGGCCCGGTTGGCTCGACGGCAGCCGGCACGGTGCCAGCGGGAACCTGGGTTGACGGACTGCTTTGACCTGGGCTCTGAGGCGTATTCTGCGCGCACACAGGTACGGAAATGAGGAGGAAGGACAGAACCAGGTAGGAGCCAACGTGAAACAGAGCCATAAAATACCCCAGTGGCAAAGTGATTATAGCGCGGAACTGGGGCATATTCCGTTGTAAATAATCCTATACGGCCTCGATGGCTCGTCCATCTGCGGTTCCGGAAGTCACAGGTCGGACTGGAATTACAACCGTCTGGGATTGACAGCACTGCCGATTTGCGACAAACTTACACCCACTCACGACATCGCCGCATCGTTTTGGGCGCTTCGTTTCTGGTCACTTAAGAATCGAGCTGGGCTGCCCATGGAGGACCCGCCGTTTCCTGTTCCCTGGATACCTGGAGTAGATCGCCGGGAAAATCCACTTCGTCCTGAAGAAGTTATGTCATCCATCGAAACACAGGCACCAGATAGTCTGGCTGTTATCGACGTAATCCGCCAGAGTGCGGAGGATGGAACGCGGTCGACGGATTCAATTTTGACTGCGGTTGCCGATGCCTCCCGCGCCCTCGGTTCCGCCGACGGCACGGCCATCGCGCTGCGCACCAACGATCTCATCGTCTGCCGCGCCCGTAGCGGCGATATGGCCCCGCCTCTCGGCGTGCCTTTAAACACCGACTCGGGAATTTCCGGCGAGTGCCTGCGTACAGCATCGACGCTCGTGTGCGAGGACGCCGACACCGACGACCGTGTCGATGCAGAAGCCTGCCGCAGCCTCGGAATCCGTTCGCTCGTGGTTGTGCCACTGCGGAGCCGCATGGGGATGATCGGCATTCTCGAGGCCTTTTCGGCTCGTCCGCGGGCGTTCCAAAAAGAGCAGATCGATGCGTTACGGTCCTTGGCTGAGATTGCTGAGACTTCCTATGAACGCGAGCGTCAAGCCGCTAGCACCGCCACTTCAGCCTCGATTACCCGTCGAACTGCGCTGTTCGCTCCTGCTGCAGTCGTTACCCATGATGGAGGCGCAGCGCAGTGGTACACCCCGTTTCTCACCAAGCGTTACGCGATCATCGGGGGCGCCGCAGTCGCCGTGCTTTTGCTAGCGCTCGTAGTTCGGCTAAGTTGGCGTTCGCAGGGTAACAGCTTTGCTCGCAGTCAGCCTGCTGCACAGACTCAGAACTCGGCTGCGGCAACGATTGCCAAGCCTCCGGCAGATGTAACGCCCTCCACGACTGTGGTCCCGAAAACTGTTCATCCAGCGGACCGTGGACAAACGAAAAATCCATTGCAGAACGCCGCGGACATTCAGCCTGCGGAAAAACGAGCAGATTCTGGGAAAGCGGTTCCTGCCACCGATTCAGCTCTTTCCACTAAGACCGTAGAGAAATCAGATCCAGCGACTGCAACGCCGACATCGATAGAGCCTTCCAGCGAAGCGCCGCCGACGATTGAATTGGCCGATTCTGGCGCTCCGAACGAGCTTGTCAGAATGGCTTCTGGAGCTGCGAAGGTGCCGACTCTAGGAGCGCCCGTTTCGCAGGGAGTAATTCCCGCGACCTTGCTTCAGAAAGTGGAACCGATTTATCCACCCAGAGCGCGATCGGAAGGGGTTGCAGGCCCTGTAACGCTCGAGGCAACAGTTGCTGAGAACGGATCAGTGAAAGGAATCAAGTTCGTCAGCGGACCACCCGTCTTGGCAAGCGCAGCTATCAACGCGGTCCGGCAATGGCGCTACAAGCCCGCGACCCTGAATGGCAAGCCCATCGAAGCTCCGAAGCGGATCACGCTGGTCTTCCGGTTGCAGTAGGTCGATTTCTAGGAAAGATTCAGAGCTTTGCGGATGGTTCCCCGCTCTTTCTGTATTTTGTCCTGTAGCAGCGTGATGGCGTAAATAAGCTGCTCTGGGCGCGGCGGACAGCCCGGCACATACACGTCGACCGGGATCACCTGATTCACGCTCTGAACGAGCGCGTAGTTCTGGAACACACCACCCGACGTGGCACACGCGCCCATCGACATTACCCATTTGGGTTCAGGCATCTGCTCCCAGAGTTGACGAATTACCGGCGCCATCTTGTTCGAAACGCGTCCGGCAATGATCATGAGGTCCGATTGGCGGGGAGAGGGACGGAATACCTCGGCGCCGAAGCGTGCAATATCAAACCGTGACGCGCCCATCGACATCATCTCAATGGCGCAGCAAGCCAAACCGAATGTCATAGGCCAGATCGAACTTTTCCGCATCCAGTTCACGGCGGAATCGAGCGTGGTCAGCACAACTCCCTCTGGAGTCGGATTTCCGTAGGTGAGGTCCTTGACTACTTTCTTGCCGTTTTCAATGTCGACGTAGGGGCCAAAATTTAGTTCGCGGGACATATCAATCATTTTAAACCACATTCGACCGAGAGCACCGCATGACGTCGAACCGCCATGCCTGCAACGGCTAGGGCGCGTCTGGAATCACCACAATCTTGCCGAACATCTGACCATTTTCTAGATACTCATGCGCGGAACGAATCTCGCTGAGGGGGAACGTCCGATCCACGACCGGTTTCAGCCGTCCTGCAAACACATGACTCAGGACCTCGCGCAGTTCTCCCATCGTTCCCATGTAAGAGCCGAGCAGCCGCAACTGCCTGGCAAACAAGTGGCGGAGATCGATCGCAACATTCGGCCCTGTGGTGGCGCCGCAGGTGACCAGGGTACCGGCAGTTTTTAGAGCCTTCACGCTCTCGTCCCAAGTAGCAACTCCCACATGCTCGACAACGATGTCGACGCCTTCCTTGTTCGTGATCCTGCGAACTTCTTCGGAAATCTTTTGCTTGTAGTGATCGATGCCATGATCCGCTCCAAGCGCGCGAGCCTTTTCAAGCTTGGCGTCATTCCCTGCCGTCGTGATCACGCGGCAATGAAACAACTTCGCAATCTGGATCGCCGCAATCCCCACGCCTGAACCGCCACCGAGAACGAGCACCGTCTGCCCCTGTCGAATGCCGGCCAGACCGACGAGCATGTGCCATGCAGTGACGAAGACCAGCGGAACACTTGCTGCTTGGATGAAGTCCAAAGCGTCGGGAATCGGGATCACATTGGCTGCAGGGACCGCAATCAACTCGCAGTTCCCGCCGTCCACTGCATTGCCCAGAACCGTGAATTCGCGGCACTGATTCTGGACGCCGGCAACGCATTTCACACAGCGCCCGCAGTAATGCATGGGCGCCAGAAGCACGCGCTGTCCGGGCGTGAAACCGTTCACGTATTCGCCCGCCTCAACGACCTCTCCGGCGACGTCGCTTCCAGGAATATGCGGCAGCTTGACCCCGGGCAGTCCCTTGCGCACCCAGAGGTCAAGATGATTTAAGCCACAAGCGCGAACTCGAACAAGCACGTGATCTTTGCGAAGATCCGGATCGGCTACGTCTTCATAACTCAGAACTTCAGGGCCGCCAAACTGATGCATGCGGATTGCTTTCATTGATTACCTCCGCCCGTTGTTCAAATACTATAAGTCACCGTCAGGCCACACTCGGTGGTTTGACTCCTCTTGTTGACCGACCGATAATCATCAGAGCCAAGCCCTGATCGATGGACATCTACGAGCAAATCGTGCAACTTCGGCTCGAAGGTCGTCGCGGCGCCGTCGCGACGATCATCAGCGTCAGCGGCTCTATCCCGTCGTTCAAGACCGCCAAGATGCTCGTCCGGGACGACGGTTCGATCGTCGGAACCATCGGCGGCGGATGTGTAGAGGCCGATGTCTGGCAGGCCGCGCGAGAAGTGATGGAGTCGGAGAAGCCTCGAACCTTAAAGTTCGACTTGAACCAAGATCCGAAATACGACACCGGCCTCGTCTGCGGTGGCACACTCGAGATTTTCGTCGAGCCCATCTTGCCTCCGGCAGTACTTTACATTTTCGGCGCAGGCCACGTTGCTTTCAACGTTTGCAAGACCGCCACCCTCGCGGGCTTCGAAGTCGTAGTCACCGATGACCGGTCTTCCTATGCCACTTCGGAACGATTTCCAGGCGCCCGCAACGTTCAAGCTCTCGACTTTGACGAAGCGATCCGAAATCTTGATCCCACGGAGTCGTCTTACATCGTTATCGTAACGCGCGGTCACCGCGATGACATGCGACTCCTGCGTTGGGCCGTTCAGACTCGCGCGCGCTACGTCGGGATGATCGGGTCGAAGCGGAAAGTGATCACAATCTCGAAAGCCCTGCAAGAAGAAGGTTTGCCGGCGCAGCTTTTCGATCGCGTTCACGCTCCTGTAGGCATCGATATCGGCGCGGTGACTCCCGAAGAGATCGCTATTTCCATCACCGCCGAACTGATCGCGATCCGCCGTCACGCGGCAGCTTCGCTTCCGTACCTCAGTTGGTTCAAAGGCGCACGTAAAGCACCTCCTTCCGATCTCCCAGCCGAAGAACTTGTCGATCAAGACGATCAACTGCACTAGCGTCGGCGCGGACTGACTTTCTGTGACCTTTCTGGTATCGTCCGCTTCATGCCTCGTGTGGCGAGCTTCGCGGGCGTCATTCTTGCTGCGGGCGAATCCTCGCGCATGGGAACGGACAAGGCGCTTCTGCCCTGGCCCCCCGGCGAATCTATCTCCTCCAAAGGAACGTTCCTGTCCGCCTCCATCAATACTTTGGGAAGCTCGACGGACTTTGTGATTGTCGTCTGCGGCAAGAATGAAGCCGCCCTCGCTCCCGTCGTCTACGCGAATGGGGCTTCCCTGGTCACAAACCCGGACCCAAGTCGTGGGCAGTTCAGCTCGTTGCAAGTTGGGCTGCATGAGGTGCTTAATCGGGGACGAGATGCAGCCATCATTACTTTGATCGACCGCCCGCCCGTCCAGGGTGCGACCCTGCAGGTTTTGCGCGATGCCTTCGAGAATTCGCCCTCAAGAGTGTGGGCCGTCATTCCTGAATATTCCTTAAAACACGGCCATCCGTATCTCGCAGGTCGCGAAATGATTGAGGCCTTCTTACACACTGACCCAACAAGCAACGCGCGCGACGTGGAGCATCGATTAGTCGACCATATTCAGTATGTTCCTGTTAACGATCCCTTCGTCTCCTTCAACATCAACACGCCGGAGGACTACGCGGCGCTCTCCGCGGTTCGTTCCTAGCTCGGAGCGCGTCGCCGGTAGATCCTTAAATCTGCGTTAAGATTGCTCTTGGCCAAAAATCTTTCACCCGCTGCCACCAACCCTTTTGTCGAGTCTGTGCTCCGCATTGAGCCGCACGTTGCCGCATTCGACTGCGACGGTACCCTGTGGTCCGGCGATGCCGGAGAACGCTTCTTCGACTGGGAGATGCGAAACGGATTCGTAAGCGACGATGTTGCTGCGAAGATGCGTGCGCGCTATGTCGAATACAAGGCTGGCCAGGTCAGCGAAGATGACATGTGCGGCGAGATGGTCACCATGCATCAGGGTCTCTCGGAGGCCGATGTCATGAACGCCGCGACAGAATTCATGACCTCTGCCTTCCCTGGTCACATCTTCCCGGAGATGCGGCAGTTGGTTCACCTGTTGCGCCGCAACGGTTGTGACGTGTGGGCGGTCTCGTCATCGAACGCATGGCTCATCCGCGCAGGAATGGTTCAATTTGATATCCCTCAGGACCACATCCTGGCCGCGGAAGCGGTTATCGAGAACGGGCTCGTCACCGATCAGTTAGTTCGGGTGCCCTCCGGTCCCGGCAAGCCACAAGCCTTGCGCGAAGTAGCAAAGAAAGACATTGACGCAGCGTTTGGAAACTCACGATGGGACGTTGATATGCTGAAGATCGCCAGGCACCCTTTTGCAATTAATCCGAATCCCGACCTCGTCGTCCTGGCACGACAAAAAGGGTGGACAGTGTATTTTCCGGAAGGGACTGCTGCCCGTTAGCCCGCTCTCAATGTGCTGGGAACATGCCGATTTACGCTCCACAATTACTCGACCACTTTCAGAATCCGCGCAATACGGGCGACATTCCTGGGGCCGACGCCCTCGCCGAAACTGAAAATCCAGTCTGCGGAGACGTTCTGCGGCTCAGCCTCCGAATCAATGACGGAAAAATTGTCGACGCTCGGTTTAAAGCCAAAGGCTGCGTTCCGTCGATGGCATGCGGCTCCGCATTGACCGAACTCATTCGGGGCAAGACTATTGCCGAAGCTCGCACCCTGACGGTCGAAGACGTGATCACCGCAGTAGGAGCCCTCCCCCAAGCTTCGAGCCATGCTGCTCAACTGTCCCTGGATGTTCTACGAACGGCGCTCAATGCCGCCAATGTCTAAGATGTACTAATGCCCGACTACTCCATCCGCCGTATCGCGTCTCTGCAGCCCAGTGCGACAGTTATCCTGGAGGCGGTTGGAAAACTGGATCGCGTCGTAGCCTGCACCAAGTATTGCGCCGATGTAGTGCCGGCGATCGCCGATCAGAAGCGAACGATCCTTGCAGATTCTTGGGCCGCTGACGCCTCACAGATCCTTGCTGCGGATCCGGATTTCGTCATCGCCGCCGTTCCCTACCAGGAAAAGTCGGTCGTGGAGATCCTCAAAGCTGGTGTCCGGTTCCTCGGCCTCGCTCCGAAAAGTCTGGCGGACATCTACGCTGATATCTCTGTGATCGGTGGTATCGTCGGCGCGACCGACCGTTCAGACCAAGTCGTCTCTGCGATGCAGCAGCGAATTGAGGAAGTCCGCCAACAGGTTGGCAATCGCGCGCATCCGCGAGTTTTCTGCGAAGAATGGGGTAAGCCAATTATCGCTTCACAGCAATGGGTCGCAGAACTAGTCGAAGCCGCCGGGGGAGCCTTCATCGGTGAGCCAGGACAAAAGCTATCCCCAGATGAACTGGCCACCTTTGACGCCGATGTCATCATCGCTGCCTGGTGCGGGGCTGGAGATCGTGTGCCACTGGAAAAGATCATTCGCGATCGAGAATGGAATCAGACATCTGCCGCGCAATCGGGACGCGTCTACTGCATTCCTGACGAGTTTCTGAACACGCCCGCTCCAACCCTGATCCAGGGCCTTAATGCACTGGCGTTTGCAATCCATCCGGAATTGTTCCCTCGCCCGAAAGGAATCCGTGAAATTAATGGCATTCGGGCTTCGCGGGCCGAGGATGGTGCTCGCTGAGTTAAGATTTCTCTATGGCAGTTACCACCCGAATCGACGAAGTTCGCAATGAGATCAACAGCCTGGCTGCCGCGTCTCGTTCAGCGCAGGACCTCATGCGGAACGTGGCGAAACTTCTGCACGACCGCATGCTGAAATACAACTGGGTCGGCTTCTACATGCTGGAGCCCGGAGCACAGCCGCCGGTTCTCGTCCTTGGCGCCTTCGAAGGGGCAATGACACCTCATACGCGTATTCCGCTTCATCAAGGCATTTGCGGGGCGGCCGCATCAAGTGGGCAGACCGTGGTGGTAGACGACGTCAACAAGGATCCCCGCTACCTGGCATGCTCTCTTGAAACAAAATCCGAGATCGTGGTGCCCATCTTTGTGCACGGACAAGTTGTCGGCGAACTCGATATTGACAGCCACTTCCCCGCAGCATTTTCGTCGGAGCACCAGAGCCTTGTTCAGCATTGCGCCGGTCTCGTGGGAAAGAAGTTGGAAGAAACTCCGGCATGAGGGTTGAGAAAGGCAAGGTTCGGGCTCCCGAAATCGGGCGAGTCTGGCTTAACTCCAATCCACTCAGCTTTCGCCAACTTCGGGGTCGCGTAGTGCTCGTCGACTTCTGGGACTACACCTGCATCAATTGCATCCGCACGTTGCCTTATGTCCAAGCCTGGCACGAGCGCTATCGCGATAAGGGGCTTACCGTCATCGGCGTGCATACCCCGGAGTTTACCTTCGCCCAGTATGAATCGAATGTGGAGCGAGGTATCCGTGAGTTCAAGCTCACATACCCAGTCGTCATCGACAGCAATCGCGAAATCTGGAAGGCTTTTGCCAATCGCTACTGGCCCACGAAATACCTGCTCGACAAAGATGGATATTTGCGATGGGGACACTTCGGCGAGGGCGGCTACGCCGAGTGCGAGCAGGTAATCCAGGAACTCCTGCGCGAGGTAGAGTCTTCGATCGATCTCCCACAACTGATGGATCCCGTGCGCGAAGAAGATGTCATGGGGGCGGTATGCTACCGTCCTACCGGCGAACTCTATCTAGGGAATCGCCGCGGGCGCATTGGGAATGAGGGCGGCTTCAAAGAGGATCAAATAGCAGACTACTCCTACGCCGGCAACCTCGAAGAGAACTTCATCTATGCGGACGGGCGTTGGGCCTCTACCGCCGAATACATGGAAGCAGTCGAGACCGGCGCCCACAATTTGCGGTTGAAATTCGATGCGGCCGCCGTAAACTTGGTCATGGCCTGCCCCCACATGCCCTCCGCTGAAGTGTCAATCCTTCAAGATGGAAAGCCTTTGACCCGTTCCCAGGCGACACAAGACACTCGCTTTCGAACTGCCGCCGATGGCTGCGAAGAAAGTTTCTTGGTCGTAGATTCGGCGCGAATGTATTTCCTCGTCGACAATCACGATTTCGGAGCACACGAACTAGACCTCCGCTGTGCCTCGGGCGTTGCCGCTTTCGCCTTCACCTTCACCAGTTGCGTCGATCCCGTGGCAAGCGCACTCCAGACAAGTGCCGTTCCTCGCCCATGAAACGCGTCGTAGCGGGCCTCATCATTCAGAGCGGAAAGCTGTTGGTATGCCAGCGTACCCGACATCAGACAATGCCTCTAAAGTGGGAGTTTCCCGGAGGAAAGATTGAAGAAGGCGAACAGCCTCGCGACGCCCTACGTCGCGAGTTGGATGAAGAACTGGGAATCGATGCCATCATCGGCAACGAAATCGCCAGGATTCAGCATGAGTATCCCAACGGCGGTATGGTTGAGCTGCGATTCTTCGAGGTGCGGGATTATCAGAAACAAATCGAGAATCGGATATTCAAGGACATCCAGTGGGCGCTTCCGCAAGACCTCCCAAAATTCGACTTCCTCGAAGCTGATCTCACGCTCGTGAACGACCTTGCGGCGGGCAAGCTGATCTGAAACTTGTTTCACCCACCCGTTTTGCCAGTAAGCGAAGAGAACATAAGGGCCACCGATAGCACAATCACGATGACCGTGGTCGACCACGCCACCGCATTGAACAAAAGCGAGTTCGTGTACTCACCCATCAATTCTTTCTTATTGATGAGCAGCAGCATGAAAACGAGGACGAACGGGAGAACCACACCGTTGAGAACTTGTGACCAAAGCACGATCTTCACCAGTTCGTCGGCAGGGATGAGAAGCACCAGCGCGCCACCCGTGATGATCAGCAGCGTATACAACCAGTAGAAAAAAGGCGCTTCGCCGAACTTCCGATCCACCCCGGATTCGAATCCCAGCCCCTCACAGACGGTGTACGCCGTTGAGAGCGGCAGAATTGAAGCTGCAAATAGCGAAGCATTGAACAAACCGACGGCGAAGAGAATGTAAGCGTAGTCGCCGGCCAATGGTTTCAGGGCCTGCGCAGCATCCGCGGCGTATTTGATGTCACGAAACCCGTGAATATAAAGAGTGGCCGTGCACGCGACGATGATGAACCAGGCCACGATATCGGTGAAGACGCACCCGGTGATCACATCGAGACGCGAAGCCTTGAATCCTCGCTTGGTTACGCCCTTCTCGACGATGGACGCTTGCAGATAGAACTGCATCCAGGGGGCGATGGTGGTTCCGACAACCCCGATGATCATGAACAGATAGGCGTGATCTCGAAATGCACGCAGATTGGGAGGAGTGAACGTCTTGATCGTCGCATCCTTCCACAGAGGATGCGCCAGAATTCCGGCAATCAGGTAGGTTACATAAAAAAACGAAGCGGCAAGAAACACCTTTTCTACCGTCTTGTACTGCCCCTTAACGACGATGAACCAGACGATCACACCGCAGATGGGGACGGTAAAGATGCGTGCGAGGCCGAAGAGTTCGAGGCTCGTCGCGATCCCAATAAACTCTGTCACCACGTTCCCAAAATTTACGATGAGAATCCCAAGCATCATCAGGAACGTGATGCGCAGCCCGAATTCCTCACGAATCAGATCGCTCAGGCCTTTGCCCGTAACAGCCCCCATTCGGGCACACATCTCCTGCACCACGATGAGCGCGAGGGTCATCGGGATCATCGTCCACAAGAGAAGATGTCCAAATTGCGCGCCGGCCTGCGAGTAGGTCAGGATGCCGCCGGCATCGTTGTCAACGTTCGCAGTGATGAACCCCGGACCCACGACGGCGAGGAACAGCAATATCCGGGTTTTGGAACGTTTGAGGAACTTCATGCGCAGGTTTCTCAGACATAAAAGTGAAGCAGTTGACACGCGAAAGAACGCCACAGGATAAATGCTTCGGCGTATTCAGCCAAACGAAAAGTGCATGGTGCAACGAATGTTCGCGCCAACGGTGGGTTGTGCGATGAAATGCGTACGGATTCGCAACTTTCGGCTTGATCTGTCTTTCACTGCATTTCAAGGGCGGCTTGGGTTACATTGAGTGGCCGTCTCATATGTTCAATCCCAGTGAATTGGGCGAACTCTATGTGGAAATTTCTTTTTGTGCTGTCCACGTGCATCACGTTAATGGCGGCCGACAAACGATCCGCTCTTCAGTTGATCGATTTGGCCAAGGCGCACAACGCGACTCTTCAGGAAGCGATCACCGCAACCTTCGACTCGAAGGACCTGTCGCAAGGATCCGCCGTTGCCGGCCACGGTCCAGATTTCTTCTTCGCGACCCGGGCGAACTCGGCGCCGTCGCTGGTGATCGACGATTCGCCAGGTCCTACCATGGAAAGGCTTGCCGGCTCGGACCTATGGTTCGCGACCGCTCACGTCGAGCCCGTGGGCCGGTTGCACTCATTCCACTACATCGTGAATGGAGCAAAGTTTGGCGGACGTCTTGACCTGCCAGCTCTGGGACCGCTGTCCTACATTCAGCCCGGAGTACCCTCCGGCAAACTGAGCGAAAAGATCATTCACACCAGCAAAATTTACGACGGCATGAAAAGCGAGTTTTGGATTTATGTTCCCGCTCAGTACGATCTCTCAAAACCGGCTGCCCTCATGGTCTTTCAAGATGGCAGCGGTTATACCGACAGGGAGGGCAACAATCCGGCCCTGAACGTTATCGACAATCTCATCGCGCAAAAGAAAATTCCTGTCATGATCTGCGTATTCATCAATCCGGGCGACATTAGTGATTCGCCGGGAACGCCAACCTACAAGTTCGTAAAGGCCTACTCCGACAAGTGGCAGCGAACGTTGAAAGATTCAATGCGGAGCACGCTGTACGACACGGTGAGCGACCGCTATGCGCGCTTCCTTCGCGACGAGGTCCTTGCCGATGTGGCTGCGAAGTACAACCTCCGTAAAGATAGTTACAGCCGCGCCATCACGGGCCTATCGTCTGGAGCGATCTGCAGCTTCAACGTTGCCTGGCAGATGCCAGACCAGTTCAGCCGCGTTATCTCATGGATTGGCAGTTATCAAAGTATTCAGTGGAAAGAAGACCCCAACGTAACGGAAGGAGGACAGGATTTTCCAGACAAAATCCTGCACGAGGACAAACGGAATCTCCGCGTCTGGCTACAGGACGGCTCCGAAGACTTAGAGATCAAGTACGGCAGTTGGCCCTTGGCGAATCTTCAGATGGCGAACGCCCTGAAAACCAAGGGATACGATTTTCATCTCAGCTTCGGCAAGGGATCGCACAGTTCCGCTCACGGTGCGTCTCAATTCCCGGAGGAAATGATTTGGCTATGGCGCGACTACGAGCCCTCGAAGGCCGAACAGGTTTATCAGATGGAGCCAGATGAAGCCGCTAAGCCACTGTTCCGCGTATCTGTGACGAATCGTGAGTCCGATTGAGCGCTGCGTTAGGCCTACAGCTTCGATCGCAGCATGCTGATGACGTTGTCCGATGTGATCACACCGGTCAGCTTGTTATGCCCGTCGATCACAGGCAGGGTTTGCAAGTTGTATTTGTCGAACAACTCCGCGACTTCGTTTTCTTCTGCATGCTCGGGAGCAAAGATGAGAGGTTCCTGATGCAGGGATAGCATTAGCGCTGAGGGAGGTGCCAGTACAAGCTGGGCCAGTGGAACCGCTCCAACGAGCGTTCCCTGGGAGTCGACCAGGTAGATCGTGCTGACGACTTCCACGCCTCCTTCGAACTCTCGCAAAGTATCGATAGCATTCTGCACGGTTGCATTCACAGGCAGAGCAAGAAATTCGGTGGTCATGCGACCCGCAGCAGTTTCTTCCCTGTGCTCAAGCAGTTCGACCACTTCCTGCTGCGCAGCGGGTTCCATCTGCACCAGGATCTGCTCCGTGCGGTCTTCCGAAAGATCGCCCAGAAGGTCCGCGGCCGCGCCCGGATCCATTTCCTCAACGATGTCGGCCGCCCGCTCGTAATCGAGGGACTCAACAATGGCCTTCTGAACTCGCGGCTCAACTTCTTCAAGAGCCTCAGCTGCGGTCTCTTCATCGAGCGTCTGAAACACAGCTTGGCGCTCATCGGGCGCCAGATCCTCAACAATGTCGGCGATATCGGCAGGATGGAGTTTTGCCAGGCCGTCGTGCGATATTTTCAGCTTCACGCGCCGCGCCGGATCCGTCTCGATCACATCAACAAACTTCCAGGGAATGCTGCGGGGTGGAATTTTCCCCAACAGCGCCTGCAATGCCACCCGGGGTGCAACGCCACGCAGTAAACGTCGAACGGCGCCGCGCGCACCGACGTCTACGGACAAAACTCGCAGTACGAGATGTGGAGCGCTCGCCGCTTTTTCGGAGTCGAACTCAATATCGACATCGTTGACACGCACGACCTTTCGCCCATTTACGTCGATCACCTGCTGATCGAGCAAATCGCGCTCAAGTAAAAAAAGCCCTTCAATCCCGCTGGCAACGGCCCATTCCGTTGATAGTGTCGTCGACCGGATCCCGCCGTTAACCCCAGCAATAGCCGTGAACGGCAGCAACCGCTTCCCTGTTTTCGTTTTAACGATGAGCGACGCGATCCTCGAGCGGTCTTCCTGCGGAGCAACCGTCACTTCCCGCACCCGTCCCGCCGCGCCGGACGGGTCATATACCGTCGCGCCCAACAGTTCGGTAAGAGCAAGAGTCGACATTCGGTTAGAGCATAGCGAACTCAAGCCAGATTCGAAACGGATTTCTGCGATAACAGAAGGATCGATCCAATTTTCTCTCACCGTCGGTCGACCTGAGAGGCGCCAGGACCTAGACAGCACTGCGCTTAACTACTTAACTGGCAAACTGTCGTGACTGGCGACACACCGCCATGTGCCTGCAAGCCGGATCCATGTGTCGGTAAACCGACCTCGCCGATCAAAATGGCTTCCCTTCGAAGATCCCTTTTCGTGATACGTTCCGGTTACAACCGCGACCGTTCCGTACACCTTGATCCTAAAATCTTCCGAAACCAGCAAGTCATAGTGATACGACGTATCCTTCGTCGCTGCCATGTGTTCGTGCTTGTTCTGCATCGAACCATCGGGCTCTGTGATCACAAAATCATCGGTCAAAATCAGCTCCAGGGCAGCTGGGTCGTGCTGCATTTCAGCGTGATTCCATGCGTTTTCCAGTGCAAGTATCTGTCCTTCATCCGCCCTGATGGGTGTCTGGCCGTAGGTCGAAGCACAAAAAGCCAGCACGGTCGCAAGGCATGCGACGCGCCCTGCCCATGACATTGCTTCTTTCATTTGTTCCTCCCCACAGATTAGGGGTGACGGACAGATCTCCGATCGCGCAGACCGAACTCCGTCCAATTAATCCGTGAATGTTATGTGCAAATCCTCGCGACGCACAAGACGCATGCCAGATTCGTGCGGTTACGGACAATTCGCGACATGTTGTCTGGCCAGAGAGTTCCAACATCGCCATAGGGACCAGGAAATTCAGAGCCCTGCATGCCCGTATAATCGATTCAGTCGCGTGCGCCGCATATTCGACATCTTCGGGCAGACTCTTCGTACCCTTTGGGCGCACAAATTACGCTCGTTTCTCACGATGTTCGGCATCGCCTGGGGCGTCGGTTCCCTCCTGTTGCTAGTCGGCCTCGGTGAAGGATTTCGGTCCGGCAATCGCCGTCAATTCGACTCCATCGGCGAGAACGTCATGTTCATCTGGTCGGGCCGCGCTCCCGCCATGCAAGGCAGCTTCACAGCCTTGCGCCAGTACTACCTCACTTACGATGACTTCGAGGACATACTTACAGACTGCCCCAGCGTCGGCGCCGCCGCGCCCGCGATCTCCCGAGGAGATATCCGGGCCGTCAGTGACTTCTACCAGGCCAGCGGACAAGTCATGGGCGTTCCGGCCAACTTCAACCAGATTCGCAATCTTCCGATCAACGAAGGCCGTTGGATCAACGAGCTTGACGACTCGCAGAAGCGATCGGTGATCGTCATCGGCGATGAAGTCCGCCGCACTCTGTTTCCTGGACGTCCGGCCGTCGGTTCGACCATCCTTCTGAACGGGGTCCGATTTCTCGTAATCGGGACTTTGCAGAAGGTCGGCCACGGCGACAATATGAACCAGAATCTGCGGAGTTTTGTTCCCTTTCATTCCATGCAGAGCTATTTCCGACCCCTGAACGCCGGTATCGGAACCAATGTGATTTCACTGATCAATTACCAGCCGCGCTCGCGGGCATTGCACGAGCAAGCGCGGCAAGAGGTCCACAAGATCATCGCGCGCAACCACGGCTTCGACCCCAGGAACCCAGACTCCTTCGATGAGTGGGACACGGTGAAAACCGCAGATCAGGTAGGCAAAATCTTCGATGCCATGAATGTGTTTCTGGGTAGTGTTGGGCTTGTCACTCTTGCGCTCGGCGCGATTGGGATCATCAATATCATGCTGGTCGCCGTTGCTGACCGAACCCGTGAGATTGGCCTGCGAAAAGCCATCGGCGCCACGAAGCGCAGCATTATGTTTCAGTTCTTTGTGGAGGGCGCCTTCCTCACTCTACTCAGCGGCTTCATCGGCATTGGAGGAGCGGCCGGCCTTATGGCACTGATTTCCGGAGTCAACATGGGCCAGGGATTCGATCCACCTAAACTCGTCGCATCCACAGCCATACTTGCGGTCCTTTCCCTTGCCGTGGCGGGGATCGCTGCTGGTCTCTACCCTGCCCGCCGCGCTGCCTTGCTCGAACCCGTGGAGGCCCTTCGTAAAGAGTAAACATGCATAGTGATCTTTTGAAACAAGCTTATTCCGCGATGCGGCATGACCTGCGCCGCACGCTCCTAACCATGGCGGGAATGGCCTGGGGCATCGCCACGGTCGTGCTCCTGCTCTCCTATGGCAACGGTTTCGGAAAAGCGATCGAGACTATCTTTCAAAGCTTTGGCGCAACTGCGGTCGGCATATTTCCGGGACGAACCTCGCAGCAGGCAGGCGGCAACAAGGCTGGCGTCCAGGTGCGTTTCACCAATGACGACATTGAACTGCTTCGCAACAACCTGCCACTTTGCAAACACGTGGTTCGCATGGCGCAGAAGGACGCTACCGTTCAGAACGACAACCGCTCTTTCACCTTCACGGTGATGGGACTGGACCCCTCAATCCAGGCGATCTGGAACCTGGACATCGCCCAGGGACGCTTCCTCAACGATGCTGACAACATGCAGCACGGCCTATACGCAGTCATCGCCTCCGAAGCGCGCGACAAGCTTTTTTCGGGCATGCCGGCAATCGGAGAAACCATCCGCATCGACGGTGTGACCTTCGAGGTGATCGGCGTCGGCGCTCCTCGTATGCAGGAGGGTGATAACGACAACAATCGGGTCGTGTATATCCCTTTCAATTCGATGGACGTATTGAAGGACAATCACTACCTCGATGGCATCTGGATGGACTCCATAGGGCTCGACCACGACAAGATGGACAAAGTCGTGCGAGAAACACTCGCCATGGCCCACGGCTTCAAGTCCGACGATCAGCGCGCCATCTTCGTCTTCGACGCGCAGAAACAGCTCTCGCAGTTTGGCATCTTGATCGTTGCGCTAAAGGCCTTGCTGGCCTTCATTGGCACCGTCACGCTCGGCATCGGCGGCGTTGGACTGATGAACATCATGCTCGTTTCCGTCACTCAGCGTACCCGCGAGATTGGAGTCGAAAAAGCTTTGGGAGCGCGGCGGCATGACATCCTCTTCCAATTCCTGGCCGAGGCCATGGTGATCACGGCTGCCGGAGGAATTCTCGGCATCATTCTCTCCTACGCTGTCTCGATTTTTGCCGGACGCATTACTTTCTACAGCGCCCTTGCCAAACACGCCGAGGCCGCGGACATTCGCCTCATCGTGTCTCCCATGACTCTCGTCGTTGCCACCTCGATCTTGGGCGTGGTGGGAATCATCAGTGGGATGGTCCCCGCCCTTCGCGCGGCAAACCTCGATCCAATCGAAGCCCTGCGATACGAGTAGCTCCGTTACAGAAATCTTCATTCAAAAGGAAGAGCCGGAGCGTTCACTCCGGCTCTAGGTACAGATAGGTTCCGCTTCGTATCGGGGGCATGGCTTCAGCAATGCCGTCAGGCGCTGAGGCCTTCCGCAGACTATCTGAGCCACGCCATTTCGCTTGAGCGAGCGTCCAAAAACAGCTCAGGCGACCTGAGTAAGGGCTTCCGTAAGGTGCGTGCAAATTCTCGTCTCAACACCGAACGTCTTTACCGTCAGCGGAACGGCGAGAAATGGGTGAAGAATCCGCTCTACCTTAGGGAATGCCGTCTCAACATACCGTTCTGCATCTCGCTTCGCATTCCACAGAGAAATCACGAGTATTGGCTCTCTTGCGACCTCAGGAACGAGTGGCAGAAGATCGATGAAGCCCGGCTCCTTCTTTAGCATGGGAAGAATCTCAAGACGTATTGTCTTGATCAGTTCCTCTTTTTTCTCAGCTTTGGGGATGACTTCTAGAATTCTGGCAAACATGGGAGAGTCTCCTTTCTCATGGAAAGGGCTCGAATCACGTGCGTTCGAGATAGCCCGCTCTCGAGCTCCGTCCGCAAGTAACAGGTTGGAAGTTGATAAGGTGGAAAGCGAACATTACCTTAAACGCGCATGGATGTTTTTCGCAGTGACGCCACGCATCGAACAGGGTGAGTCAAGACACGGCTCCGCGGGTAAAATCGTTGTGAGTGTCTGAAGACATCCTCAGCCGACGGCCACCTCCCGCGGATGCCCGCCTGACTTACGGGACCGGCCGTTACCAATTCTTGGATTTGCGCGTTCCGTCTCCCAACAAGCCAACGAAGCAGCCAGCGCGTCTTGCCATCAACATCCATGGCGGATTTTGGCGCTCGAAGTATGACCTTGGGTACGGAGGCCACCTTTGCGCCGCCCTCACGGCCTCTGGCTTCGCAACTGCCAATCTCGAATACCGCCGTGTCGGAAACGACGGCGGAGCGTGGCCCGGCACTCTCGAAGACATCCGGGCGGCATTCGGTTTCCTCAAGCAGCGCGCGTCACAATACAACTTCAATCCCGCGAAAGTCACTGTCATCGGCCATTCCGCAGGAGGACAACTCGCCCTGTGTCTGGCAGCACATGAGCCGAGTGTAGCCGGAGTAGTTTCCCTCGCCGGGGTCGTCGATCTGCAAAAGGCTTATGAACTCCATTTAAGCAATGACGCTGTTGTCGAATTTCTTGGCGGAAAGCCCGACGAGGTGCCGAACCACTACCGCGAAGCCGACCCCATGCGGCTATCCATATCAACCTGCCGCCAGTTCCTGATGCACGGACTAGGCGACAACATCGTTCCCTCATCCTTCAGCCGGGAGTATGTAGCCGCGAAGCGGCAGCGTCCCGAAAAGGAAGACGTCAACCTTGTCGAGATTCCTCACGCGGACCACTTCGATTTGGTTGACCCGCAGTCAACCGCCTGGATTGAAGTTTTAAAAGCGGTGCTTCAAATCGCAACATGACCATCGAACGGTAACTACCCCACTGGCGATAGTAGTTGTCGATCGAAATCCAGTTCCATACAATTTCAGCAACTTCGGGGAGCTTTGCGACAATCGGAAGTCGCAGGCTAGGGTCTCTAATCACGCATGTACGAAACCTCTACAGACAACTTAGAAGGCAACGACGAAACTCTTTACGCCATGTTGTTTGAGCATAGCCTCGACGGTATTATGCTCACCGCGCCAGATGGAAGAATTCTGGATGCGAACCCTTCCGCGTGCAGGATATTGGGCCGCACTCGAGAAGCTATCCTGCGCGAGGGACGAGACGGTCTGATGGACCTATCTGATCCGCGCCTCGCTGTCTTGATCGAGCAACGAAGATCGGTCGGCCATGCTCGTGGAGAGCTTCGTGCCCGACGTAGAGACGGATCGATTTTCCCCGTTGAAATCTCCTCGGTGGTGTTCCGCGATGGCGCGGGCGAAGCCCGAACCTGCATCATCATCCGCGACGTCAGCGAACGACGAGCTGCCGAGGCCGAACGCGAGCGCCTCATCGCCGAAATGCAGCACGCGTTGGCGAGCGTAAAGTGCCTCAGCGGCCTCCTGCCTATCTGTGCTGCATGCCGCAAGATCCGCGACAAGCAGGGCTTCTGGCATGACCTTGAAAATTACATCCGCCAGCACAGCGACGCCGATTTCACGCATGGTATATGTCCCGACTGCCGCCGCAAGCTTTACCCGGAAACGCTTCCGCGATAGCCTCTCTCGATTGACACTGCATTCCTCTACCCATACGATCACTCGTCCTCACGAAACGTCCATGCCGATTCTGCCTCGATTGAACCGCGCTGTTTTTCTGCTCGCCGCAGCCGCAGTTTTCTGCGCTGCAGCGACCCTGCCCTATGCTGATTCAAATCGCTACCTAAACGATGTCAAGGCACTGGCTTCTCCCAACATGGAAGGCCGCGGTGCCGGGACCAAGGGGTTGACGCGTGCCGAGCGCCTCATTGAGAAGCGATACAAAGAGCTGCACCTCGACCCTGCCGGAGTGAAGGGATATGCCCAACCTTTCTCAGTTATCACTGGAGCGCGGTTGAAGCCTGACAATCGCTGCACCGTGCGTGCCGGAAACTCCCAAAGCGCACTCAAGATCGAGCAGGATTTCGTTCCCTTCAGCTTCTCTTCTTCCGGCCAGGCCGACGCGCCCCTGGTCTTTGCCGGATACGGCGCCACGGCGGACGAATTCCATTACGACGACTACGCCGGCATCGAGGTGAAAGACAAGATTGTCGTGGTCTGCGCTACGAACCGTCAGGATTCGCAGAAAAGAGCGGCAATCACGGCCTGACGCAGCACTCCCAGCTGATCACCAAAGCCATCAACGCCCGCAATCATGGCGCAAAAGCAGTGATCATCCTGAACGGAAAGCTCGGCGACGGAGAAGAAGATCTCCTCACGCGCTTCGGCAGCGTCAGCGGACCTGAGAATGTTGGACTGTTGATGGTGCAGGTGAAGAACGCGACCGCGGATTCTTGGTTTGCAGTCCGCCGGAAAATCGCTGAAGGACCTGCAGGCTCAAATCAATTCCACGCACGAAGCCAAATTCGTTTGCCTTTCCTGAAACTCTCCGTCTGACTCTCCGCGTCGATATCGAAACGACTCGCGCCACCGTCAACAATGTGCTCGCTTGGCTGCCGGGACAGACCGACGAATACGTCATCGTCGGCGCGCACTACGACCACCTGGCCGCGGTAACTTCGACTCACTCGCTCCCTCGCAGATCGGACAGATTCATCCCGGCGCAGACGACAATGCCAGCGGCACCGCTGGAGTTCTCGAACTTGCTCGCCTCTTTGCGTCACAGCGCGGACAACTCAAACGCAGCATCCTGTTCATGAATTTCGCGGGAGAAGAACTTGGGCCTCCTCGGCTCGGCCGCATGGGTCAAAGATCCGACGCAGCCCCTTGCCAAAGCCGTCGCCATGCTCAATATGGACATGATCGGCCGCATCAAAGACGACAAGGTCTACATCGGCGGCGTAGGGACCGGATCCAGCTTCAAGGCATCCCTTGAGCAAGCCCAGAAAGATTCCCCTTTCAAGATCGAATACTCCGCCGGAGGATACGCCTCGAGCGATCACACCTCGTTCGTGAGCAAGAAGATTCCCGTCCTCTTCTTTTTCTCTGGCCTTCACTCCGACTATCACAAGCCGTCCGACACAGGGGACAAGATCAACTCCGACATCGGCCGCACGCCTGCTCGACCTGGTCGAGAACGTTACAATGCAGCTGGCAAGCGCTCCCGACGCGCCCGCGTTTCAGGTCGTGGCCGAAGATAAACCTTCAGCCGGAAGCGGAGGTGGCGGCTATGGGCCGTACTTCGGATCGATCCCAGATTTCGGACAGACGGAAGATGGCGTTAAGTTCTCCGACGTGAAGCCGAACTCTCCCGCAGCCAAGGCGGGACTGAAGGCGGGCGATGTTCTGATCCAGTTTGGCGACAAGCCCATCAAGAATCTCTACGACTTCACCGACGCCCTGCGGCGCAGCAAAGTCGGAGACGTGGTCGAAGTAAAATAATGCGCGACGGCAAACCGTTAAGCGCCACAGTAAAACTGGAACAACGGAAGTAAGTTTTCTCAACAATCGAAATCACTTTCTGATCCTGTCATTTTGAGCAAAGCGAAGGATCTACGCAACGTGCCACGCAAGAGGACGTATGGCGCCTTCACCGTCTGAGCACCACCCAAGAGTTCCACCCGTCAATCCCTTATAATCGTCGGTCACAGAGAGGAATCCTTTGCCCTTCGACGATCTCCGCCAGTGGATCGCGGCGCTCGACCGCGCCGGCCAACTCAAACGCATCAAGACCGAAGCCGACCCTATTCTCGAAGTCGCCGAAATCACCGACCGCGTCTCCAAAAGCCGCGACGCCAAGCGGCATTCCCGGCGGTCCCGCTCTTCTCTTCCAAAACCTGAAAGGCCACTCCGGATCGCAACTCCTGATCAACCAATTCGGCTCCGACGCGCGCATGAAGCTGGCGATGGGCGTGAATTCCTACGACGAAATCGGCGCCCGCATCCGCATGTTCATGGACATCAAGTCCCCGCAAGGATTTCTCGACAAGCTCAAGATGCTGCCCCTGCTGACGGAAGCAGGAAAATTCTTCCCGCGCACAGTGCCCACCGGCCCCTGCAAAGAGGTCATCAAGCGCGACAACTTTTCTCTGCTCGATTTCCCCATCCTGCAATGCTGGCCCAGCGATGCCGGACGATTCATCACTCTACCCTGCGTCACCACGCGCGATCCGAAATCCGGCAAGCGCAATCTCGGAATGTACCGCATGCAGGTTTATGACGAACGCACGACGGGAATGCATTGGCAACGCCAGAAAGTTGCCGCCGAGCACGCACGCCAGCGAATGCGCGACGCCGTCGAGGGTAGGTCCGCTGCGGTCGACATCATGGCGCGTACTTCCGGCGGAAGCATCCTGGCAGAAGGCGATCGTCCCTCAGGAAAGATGGAAGTCGCTGTCGCGATCGGAACGGATCCGGTCGTGACGTTCTGCTCAATCGTCCCAGCTCCGCCCGAGATTGAGGAATACATGATTGCGGGTTTTCTTCGCGGAGCGCCCGGTCGAACTGGTGAAGTGCGAGACCGTCGATCTCGACGTCCCCGCCAGCAGCGAAATCGTGCTCGAGGGCTACATCAACCTCGACGAACTCCGCACCGAGGGCCCATTCGGCGACCACACCGGC
This sequence comes from uncultured Acidobacteriota bacterium, assembly GCA_963712365.1. Classification (GTDB taxonomy): domain Bacteria; phylum Acidobacteriota; class Terriglobia; order Terriglobales; family Acidobacteriaceae; genus Sulfotelmatobacter. The sequence continues at coordinate 35,589 of CAVQHO010000008.1, read as the reverse complement.
TTCTATTCGCTCGAAGATCTCTATCCCGTTTTCCATGTCACCTGCGTGACTCATCGCAAAGATCCGATTTATGCGACCACCATCGTCGGCAAGCCTCCTCAGGAAGACGCCTACATGGGCAAGGCCGTAGAGCGCATCTTTTTCCCGCTGATGAAGCTCACGATCCCAGAGCTGGTCGACATCAACATGCCGGTCGAAGGCGTCTTCCACAACCTGATGATCGTTTCGATCCGAAAGTCATATCCCGGCCAGGCTCGCAAAGTAATGAACGCCATCTGGTCTCTCGGCCAGGCGATGTTCACCAAATGCATCGTCGTTGTCGACGAAGATGTCGACGTGCAGGATCTCGCCGACGTGACTCTGAAAGTTTTCAACCACATCGATCCCGAGCGCGACATCCAGTTCACGCTTGGACCGGTCGATTCGCTGGATCATGCCAGTCGCCTGCCGAATTTCGGATCGAAGATGGGCATCGATGCCACGCGCAAGTGGGCCTCTGAAGGCTTCAACCGCCCGTGGCCCGATGAGATTGTGATGGATACGAAGACGAAAGCCCTCGTCGATAGCAAGTGGAGGGCTCTGGCGAAAGAACTGGGACTCGAGTAGTCGCCCTAGTTCGCTGACTTAATCTTAGCCAGCATCCGAACCAAGCCTGCATCTTTCTTGTCACGAATTTCGATCCGAACCGCGGTTCCCTCCGCGTAGCGTTTCGCATTGGCGATGTTGTTCATGAGATCGGCTGGAAGTCGTACTCCGCTTCACCTCTTCCATCGCCCTCCCGCCCAATGCGAATGAAGCAAGAAACATCCCGTTGCCCGGCGAGAGATAAACGATGTTCCGCTTCTTCAACTGCAGCCGCAACGCCCATCCTGACTTCGGAGACGACTTGTTCCATTCCTGGCCGTCAAGATGGAGATCACTCTTCAGGTCTTCGATCAGCTCGTGCCACAACTCAAAAGACTTTCCTAGCGCCCTCTTAAGCTCTTCTACTGATGGCGCGGGCTCGCGTCCCGCGAATGCGTTGATCATTTTGCTTTTCCGCGAGCCACTCAGTGTCGAACCCAGAACAATGTTCGCGCACCCCAGGCCGCTGCTACACCAAACAGCGCGATGAATGCCACGCCGACGACGCGATCCGTAACCGTATTTTTGCTCCAGCCCTGGAGCACGGCTACGACTCAAACCACGAACAACAATATCGCTATTCCGCCAATTATTTTCAGCAGCATGACTTCCTCCGACAACCATGGTGCTGGTAGACGAGCGCCCTTGCAGTGATAGCGGTCACAATGAATCCATCTCCAACGTGCTGCAGGGATGGCGGTGACTATTCCACGCAGATTTCGGGGTCGCTGGCCTCGTATCCCGAGCATCGGATCACCGGCAATCGCGGATACTTTGCATAAGCTGGATCGGTCGCCGACAGTTGACACTGGTAGAAAACCGATCCGCGGTCGGAGCGGATCTCACGCATGTGAATGCATACGGCGCAAAGACCGACTCCCGGATCTCGATTCACTCTCGGATCACTCACTCTCACAGAATATCCCGGCGCACGAACCATGCAGCCAACTCTTTGCAACTCAACAGATCGTGTTGCAAGCTCCACATCCACCGTCACGTCTTATAACTCGCGCCCAGCGACGATTTCGCCCTTCTTTCGGTATACTGAGTAGGCATGCCCGTACTAAAAAACATTGCGGCCATCGCCAAAGGCATGAGCATCACCTTCATGGAGATGTTCCAGCCCACCACTGTCGAGAACTATCCCGATGGCAAGGGGCCCTTGCGTGGCGCACGTATCGAAGCCCGTTTTCGCGGAGCGCACGTACTGCAGCGCGACGAAAACGGCCTGGAAAAATGTGTCGCCTGCTTCCTGTGCGCAGCAGCCTGCCCCTCGAACTGCATTTATATCGAGGCAGCGGAAAATACGGCCGAGAATCGCGTCAGCGGCGCCGAACGGTACGCTAAGGTCTACAACATCGATTACAACCGCTGCATCTTTTGCGGATACTGCGTCGAGGCCTGTCCCACGGACGCCATCACGCACGGCCACGGATTCGAACTGGCAACCTTCAACGCTTCCAATCTTGTCTATCGCAAGGAGCAAATGCTGGCCCCCCGGCCAGCACACATGGGAGCCAACATCGTTTTCAATCAGGCCGACGTAAATGGTGGAGCGCCGGCCGAGATGGTGCCCGGGAGCTAACCTTCGAGATAGATTTTGTTTCGATCTCACGCCGGTCCATTCGAGACCGGCGTTTGTACATGAGGTCAACCGACTGGCCGCAGATCGCGCGGACGATCGCCGATCGATCCTCGGTTCTTAATGTTGATTTCGCAAGAAGCACCAGCTGAAAGCTAGAAGCTCAAAATGTCTGACTTCCTACAAATCGTGAAAGATCGCGTCATCGTTTACGACGGCGCCATGGGCACAAACATCCAGACGCGCAATCCTACTCTGGACGACTACTGGGGTAAGGAGAACTGCAGCGAGGTTCTCGTTCTAAGCCGGCCCGACATCATCCGCGACATTCATGCCGACTTTTTCCGAGTTGGCTGCGACATCGTCGAGACCGACACATTCGGCGGATCTTCCATCGTTCTCGCGGAATTCGATCTACTCGACCGTGTACGCGAAATCAACATCAAGGCCGCACAACTCGCCAAAGAAGTTGCTCAGCAGTTCTCTAGCAAAGACAAGCCTCGATTCGTTGCGGGATCGATGGGGCCGACGACAAAGCTGCCGTCGCTCGCCCACATCGGGTTCGACGCGATGGTAAGAGCTTATGAAGAGCAGGCAGCCGCGCTCATCGAAGGCGGCGTGGATGTTCTGCTGATTGAAACCGCGCAAGACTTGCTCCAGGCGAAGATCGCCACCATCGGCGTGCTCGAGGCGATGCGCAAAGCCGGCAAGCGACTTCCCGTGCAGGTGCAGGTCACGCTCCAGGAAACCGGCACGATGCTGCTTGGTACGGAAATCGGCGCTGCCCTGACTGCGCTCGAACCCTTCGAGATTGATGCCATCGGCTTGAACTGCGCCACTGGCCCGAAGGAGATGAACGATGCTGTCCGCTATCTTGCGCTGAACTCGACCAAGGAAGTTTCTGTCCTCCCGAACGCCGGCCTACCGCAGAACGTTGGCGGACATGCTGTCTACAAGCTAGCCCCGCAAGAACTCGCCGACTACCACAAACACTTTGTCGAGGATTACGGCATACGCATCGTCGGTGGATGTTGTGGCACAACGCCTGAGCATCTGAAAGCCGTGGTTGACGCCGTCTCCGATGTCGCAACCGGCAAGCCGCGATGTGAAGCGGACGGCCTCCGCATCGAGCGCCTACACGACCGTTCCACTCGATCTTGATCCCAAGCCACTTGTCGTTGCCGAGGAAATGAACACCACCACCCGCGTCGAGCATTTCCGCAAAATGGTGCAGGCAAGAAATACGACGACATCCTCGCTCTCGCCAAGAAATTGGTGAACGACGGATCGCACATGCTCGACCTGTGCTGCGCGATCGTCGGCGAGGACGAAAAGGGATATATCACTTCAATCCTGGAAAAATCGCAACCCGCGTTCCCGCGCCAATTCTGGTGGACTCCACCGAGGCGGACGTGGTTGAGGAAGCGCTTAAGCGTATTCCGGGACGCGCCATCATCAACTCCATCAACCTCGAAGACGGCGAGAAGCGAACGTCTCTTGTACTGCCGATGGCGAAGCGTTATGGCGCTGCAGTCATCGCGCTGACTATCGATGAAGACGGCATGGCTCTCACCGCCGACAAGAAAGTAGCGATCGCGCATCGCATCCACGATCTGGCGACGAAGAAGTATGGCCTCGACTCGACCGACATTATCTTCGACGCGCTTACTCTCCCCATTTCCACTGGACAAGACGAATATCGAAGCGCGGGCATCGAAACGCTGAATGCGGTCGCAGCGCATCAAGAAGGAGCTTGCCCAACGTTAAGACGATTCTCGGGGTCAGCAACATCTCATTCGGCCTCGACGCTTATCCTCGTCGCGTGCTGAACTCCGTCTTCATGCACGAAGCTGTCGATCATGGCCTCGACATGGCCATCGTCAACTACACCAAGATTTATCCCCTCTATAAGATCCCGCAAGAGGAGGTCGACCTCGCGCGCAAGCTGATCTTCCGCGACACATCGGCCGGGGACCCTCTCCAGGTCTACATGGCGCATTTCGCGGGCATGAAGGGGAAACCGGCCGCCTCCACGACCGCGCATGTCGATACCTTGTCGGTCGAGGACAAATTGAAGTTCGCAATCATCAATGGCGAGAAATCGGTAGGAGAAGGTGCAAACAAGAAGTCTCTCGAAACCTTGCTGGAAGACGCTCTGGTCGACTATTCCCCGCTCGAACTCATCAACACCGTCCTGCTCGACGGCATGAAGACGGTCGGGGACCTCTTCGGCGCCCGCAAGATGCAGCTACCGTCGGTGCTCGATTCGGCAGGAGTCATGAAGCAAGCCGTCGCTTATCTCGAGCCGAAGATGGAAAAGAAGTCGGGTTCGCAGAAAGGTACGATTGTTCTCGCTACCGTAAAGGGAGACGTCCACGACATTGGGAAGAATCTCGTCGACATCATCCTATCGAACAACGGATATAAGGTCGTTAACCTGGGTATCAAGCAGCCAGGAGACTCCATCATTCGTGCTGCTCAGGAACACACCGCTAATGCGATCGGCCTCAGCGGGCTGCTAGTGAAGTCGACGCTCGAAATGAAGTACGTGATTCAGGATCTCGAGCGACAGAAGCTCGACTTTCCGGTGATCTGTGGCGGCGCGGCACTCACTCGCAAGTACGTTGAAGATGATCTACGCCGCGAATACGGCAATGGTGTGTTCTATGCGGACGACGCTTTCGCAGGATTGCACATCATGGAAGATCTCTCCACTGAAAATGGGGCTCGCGAAACCAGGCTCCGCGAGGGACGCACCATCAAGGAGTACGCAAAGGCCAGTGCCGTCGATGAAGAAACCGGCCCAGTTTTCGCCGAGCGCAGCGCAGTTGTCAGCGACGCTCCCAACATTCCCGAACCGCCGTTCTGGGGGATACGTGTCCGCAAGGATTACGATCTGCGAGAGGTCTTTCGCTACATCAACGAGACTGCGCTGTTCAAGAATCAGTGGCAGCTGAAAACGGCGTCGCAGTCCGACTACCTCAGGCTGGTCGATGAGAAGTTTCGTCCGATCCTGCGCAAGCTCGAAAACGAAGTCGCAGAGTCGGGTCTCTTCGCTCCCGCAGTAGTCTACGGATACTATCCAGCCCAGAGCGATGGCAACGACGTAGTCGTTTATGCCGCAGAAGCAACTGTGTCCGACCAAGCTGTCGCAGGAGCGTCCCGCTCCAGCGACGGAGTTATTACGCTTCACGTTCCCGCGCCAAAAAGAGGGACGTCGCCTTGCAGTTTCTGATTTCTTTGCGCCGAAAACATCGGGCAAATTCGATGTCATCGGGCTCTCCCTCGTAACGATCGGAGCGAAAGCCAGCGTTGAAACCCAACGCCTGTTCGAGGGCGGAGAGTACACCAAATACCTCTATCTGCATGGCCTGAGTGTCGAAACCGCCGAAGCTCTCGCGGAACTCCATCACAAGACCATGCGCGAAGAACTAGGCATTGCGAACGAAGACGCATCCGAAATTCGCGACCTCTTCCACCAGAAATATCGCGGCTCCAGATATTCCTTTGGCTATCCGGCGTGTCCGAATCTTGAGGACCAAACGAAGCTATTCACTCTCCTCAAGCCGGAGGAAAATGTAGGCGTGCGGCTCACATCAGGATTTCTGTTGGAGCCCGAGCAAAGCACCTCGGCGATCGTAGTGCATCATCCGTCTGCAAAATATTTCGTTGTATAGGATTTTTCCGAGCGATAACCTTTGCGGAAACGAAGGTACCTGTTTCTTCCTTCGTGGAACTTTGTGCCCTTTATGGTAATGCCTGTAAGAACGCGACTAGAACTTCCAGCGGGTTGACTTGCTCTGGAAGTGTTTCTCCCACATCGCGAACACAACAAGCGGACGCACAGCAAACACCGGCTCTTTCATCGAAAGAATGTCGGCCTTCATCGCGCCCATGTCGAACTTGTACTTTTTCTCGTACAGCGGCAGGAACTTCCTCCGAGCCGCAACGTCAGCAATCTCGGCCACGCCTTCAACGATAATGGCTTCCTCAGCTTTCTCGTTGGCGATGATGCAATGCGGATTCTCCGCAAGATTCCTGGCCTTCCGCGATTTGCTGCCAGTGCTAAACAGGAAACGTCCGTCCTGCCACAATCCCCAGACGATCATCGAGTGCGGTGAGGAGTCGGGCTTGACCGTCGTGATCCAATAATTGTGCGATTTCTTCAGCCGCTGTTCGGCCAACGACCAAGGCAGCAATCCCTTCGTGCCCTTGGGGAATCCATAGCCGGCAGCTTGCGGTCGGCTAGGTTTCGGGGTCGGCGCTGTCTCTTCTTCTTCGCCATAAAACCTCAGAAAGCTAAACTAATGAAGACACGGAGGTCACGGAGAATCCTGTGAAACTCTGTGTCCTCTGTGTTTAGGCTCTAGCTTTAGATTCACAAATTGTTCTTAGTCCAATGATCGAGCCGATCGAGTGCCTGATGCAGATTCTCGAGCGAGTTCGCTACGCTGAACCGCAGATAGCCTTCGCCGAATTCACCGAACGCTGTTCCCGAAAGTGCGGCTACTCCAGCCTGCTCCAGAAACTGCGTCAGCGAGCGGCTTCGATTTCCATCCCGTCTGTTTGACGTTCGGGAAAACGTAAAACGCTCCCTTTGGCATGCGGCATGAGAATCCCTTGATCTTGTTCAGTCCGGCAACGAAGATGTCGCGACGCCGTTGGAACTCGTCGCGCATGTGATCGACTGAAGTTTGATCGCCGCGGATCGCTTCAATTCCCGCGACCTGCGTGAAGCTTGCCGTGCAAGAATTCGAGTTCGTCATCAGACGTGTCATGTGAGCGGCGAGGTCTGGACGCATCACGCCATAACCCATACGCCATCCGGTCATCGCGTAGGTCTTTGAGAAACCATCCAGCAGGATCGTGCGTTCCTGCATTCCGGGAACCGACATGATCGAGAAGTGCTTTGCCACCATCAAAAAGCAAGCGGCTGTAGATCTCATCGGACAGGATCATGATGTTGCGGTCGCCGATCGCCTTTGCGATCTGTTCGATGTCACCTCGCTCAAGAACTCCGCCCGTGGGATTCTGTGGCGAATTCAAGATGATCAGCCTGGTGCGGTCGTTGATGAGCGATGTTAACTCATTGACATCGAGTGAGAAGTCGCGCTCTTCGCGCAGTTGGATCGGCACCGCGCGTCCACCGACGTAGTGAATCATCGACTCGTAGATCGGAAATCCCGGATTTGGATAGATGACCTCGTCACCTTCGTCGATGAGGGCGAGGATAGTGAAGAAGATGATTGGCTTTCCGCCTGGCACAACGACTACTTCATCGCTGGTTACTTTTACGCCACGCGTGCGGCTCACGTAGTCCGCGAGAGTCTGCCGCAGATCGGGCAATCCGGCCGAAGGGCCGTAGTGCGTCCAGCCTTTCCGTAGAGCATCGACGCCTGCATCCACGACGTTCGAGGGAGTGTCAAAGTCGGGCTCGCCGATCTCCAGGTGAATGATGTTCTTGCCTTGTCGCTCCAGTGCGCGCGCTTTGTTTAGAACCTCGAAAGCGGTTTCAGTGCCCAAGCGCGACATACGGCGGGCGAGCTGCAATTCGTATTGCGTGGCTCTCTCCATAGCGGACAAATTCTCCCGTGAGGCAAACGGCTCATTATACCTCTGTGAGAGGCGCAGGTCGGAAGTTAAACCTCGTCCTTCGACTCGAGTAGACTCGACTCAGGAAAGGAGGAATCCATTGAGTTCACATCTTGAAGAACTATTCGCACATCAGGAATGGGCCGATGCAGAACATTGGCGCGCGTTCGAATCGCATCCGCCGGCGCTGGAAGACAAAGCGATACGCGAACGACTATTTCATATTCACATGGTGCAGCACGCATTCTTGTACATGACAGGTCCGCGCACGTCGCAATTCGTTCTCAACAAACCAGAAGATTTTGGTGCAGCCGCGGAGCTGAAACGTTTTGCGCAGCAAGGGCTCGCGGACTTGAACTCGCTCCTGAAAGCCGCGACTCCGGAGCGTTTGGAAGAGATGATCGAAATTCCATGGTTCAAGCCTCCGGCGAAAATCAGCGTGCGCCAGGCGCTCACACAGGCAGCGATGCATAGCCACTATCACCGAGGACAGAACGCGACGCGATTGAGAGAGCTAGGCGGAATACCACCGATGACTGACTTTATCGCATGGCTGCACAAGGGAAAGCCGGCCGCAAGTTGGGAATGAGTCGGCTGAACGGAGCCAGCTAGTCCGAGACGCTGTGCTCTTCGCTTTGTGAACGAAGAACGCGGTCGACGGAGTACGGGGCGCGACGGCTAGGCTCGTGGTAGTGACGAACCTGCATCTCGCCGAGCAAGTCCGATCGCGAGAAGATTCAATCCACCGAGAAGCAATCCGAGAGCCGCCATCATCAACGGGCCGTGCGAGGCCATGATGGGCACGTGGCGCAGGAACTTCTCGACGCCAAGCCACGCGACGAGCGCGCTGCCGCGCGAAGATGCTCATCATGCCGATGCTGCCGAAGAAATGCAGCGGCCGCGAAAGATAGCGCAGCAGGAATCGAATCGTGAGCAGATCGAAGAATACGCGGAAGGTGCGGGTGATGCCGTAGTGCGAGACGCCGCGCTCGCGGTTCACGTTGCGGATCGCTACTTCGCAAATCGTCGCTCCGTGCCACGAGGCAAGCGCGGGAATGAAGCGGTGTAGTTCGCCGTAAAGCGGGACTTGCTCGAGGATGTCGCGGCGGTAGGCTTTAAATGTGGTGCCGAAGTCGTGGATGTCGACGCCGCTGATCTTGGCCATCATCCAGTTGGCGATGCGCGAAGGAATGCGGCGCATCCAGAAATTGTCGACGCGATTCTTACGCCATCCGCTGACGATGTCGTACCCGGCGGCGATCTTTTCGAGGAAGAGTGGGATGTCGTTGGGATCGTGTTGCAGATCACCATCCATGGCGATGATGTATTCGCCACGGGCGTGATCGAATCCGGCGGCAAGTCCTGCGGTCTGGCCGAAGTTGCGGCGCAGCTTAACGACGGTTACGCGGCTGTCTACCGCGGCGATCTCACGCAGCATGGCGAAGGTGTGGTCGCTCGAGCCGTCGTCGACTAAAACGATTTCGAACGTCTCGCCATGAGCCTCCATGACCGCTTTAAGGCGGTCATAAAGGTCGGTGACGTTCTCCTGCTCGTTATGTAGGGGTACGACGATGGAGTACTTTGGCACGGTCTTTTCATTATAGCCCGAAAGACGCGCCGATTTGGCGCGGTCCGTTGTCAATTGGGTTCGCGTCTTCCGGGTTTGTCCCTGGCTCAGCGGTTCGTTCAGGTTTCCGTACGGGAGTGATTTGACTCCTCTGGAATGCCCAGCGCTGGAGGCTCTCGATTACCTTCGGTCGTCCCCTCGGGATTCATCGACGTTCATTTCCTGCGGTGGATTTCTTCTGAAAATAAATTCTGAAATCGTTAAAAAAGGAAGAGTTTTTGGGCGTCCCAGTTCGGGAAAGTTCGAACATCGGCGGGATACCCCTCCCCCTCCCCCCGTCTGAAAGTCTTGACTGGCGCGGGTTCTGCAAAAACCGTTTGCAAAATCTTGAGCGCCTAGGGGTTAGGAGTCAAAATCTTGAAAATGAAAGGGTTACGGCGATTTCTGAGCGACGGTCGTTTACCGCCTCCGCCTTGACGAGAATGGACTTTTTCTAATCTTGGCGCAAGGTCATATGTCACAACTCGGCTGAGGAAAACTTTAGGGATCGCCGCGTCAGGCAGATCGACTCAAGCTAGCAAGGGCAACATTGAGTTGGGTCAGGTCCTGTGCGATTTCTCTTAGATTGAAAACGAGCGCCCAGAATGGCAGCATGCGGTCGAGGGCGAAGGGAGCGGTTGCGCGCTCGGCGCGAAGCCGGGCAAGATCGGCGTCGAGGCTATCGATGGCAGTCTTCAGCGCGGTCGTATCCACCGACCCCTCGCTGGCTTTCAAGGCTCCCGCCAGCGAATTAAACATGTTCGCGGTAGCCTCCACCAGAATTGGCAGCGAGGGTAGAAGACCGGGCTCGACGCGGGCATGAACGTAGAGGGAACGGTCCTCGGCCATGGCGGTGAGACGGCGGCGAATCTGGTCGCCGAGATCGACGAACTGGCGATACGCAACTTGATTGAAACGGGAGAATGCGATTTCGCTGCGGGCCTCCTCCATCTGCTGAGTAATTCCTCGCCGGAGATCGTGGAGCTTGTGATCGAGCTCGCGCACTTCGCGTTCGTTGTCGATGCCTTCGAGTGCGGCTGCGGTGACGGCGCGGTAGAGGACGCCGGCTCCTTCGATGATGTTGGCAATTTTGTGCCGCAAGGCAACTCGAGCTCGCACCGGCCAGATGAGCGCTCCCACGGCGAAGGCGACGAATGCGCCTTCAATGGTGTAGATCACGCGGAGCCAGGCCATGTGCCAAGGCTCTCCTTGACCTCCGAAGACGAGGATGAGGGCCGCGGTAAATCCTGCGGCTGTGAAGGCAGGATGGAGCACAGTCAAGTAGGCGAAGAAACTTGCCAGGATAAAAAGCACTATGCCCGCACCAACCGGACCGTCTCCGAGAACAGGAATGAGCATTGCTGCCGCGATGGCTCCGCAAGTCGATCCGATCGTCCGGTAAAGGGCCGCCTTCCATGCCGCGCCGAGATTGGCCTGGGTTACCACCAACGCCGCGAAGACCGCCCAATAGCCTTGATGGAGGTGGAATCCGGTGTAGACCACGTAGGTGATGGTACCGGCGAGACCAGTCTTAATTCCCTGTTTTAAGGCGGCGGATTCGCGAGACCAAAGAGACGGAGCAGGCGGTGTGGATGACGCAGTGAGCGGCAGCGGAGGATTTGCAGACGCCATGAAAAAAGTATATTGGCAAATCAGGATCGAACTACTACCGATTTAGTTCGTCCTTGGCTTCGCCTCGTAGACAACGGATTTCCCAAGTGGATCGTAGAATTCCAGATGTGGCTTGTTCTGCTCATCGACGTACAACTTAATCGCATTTCGCCCCCATCGATTCTTGATGAAGATACCTGTATCGTCGTAGACCGCGTTGTCTTGAAGGCCGCGCCTTACTCCCATAAACAGTCGATTGGCACTGATCTTCCCTTCCTGTAACGATTTGAGTCTGAAGTTTTCCTGCTCATCAAGCGGAAGCTTTTCTAATTCGCTATAGGTGCGATATTCCTCATCGGCTCCAGTCCAATCAGGTCGAGCGTTGATGGATAAGCCATCCTCATACGCGAGCCATGTACGTCTTTGTGCTCTTCGTGATGCAAGTAAAGATTCTGGTCTTGCCGATACTGATCCATCGTCAATGTAACGTCGGCATCCTGCCCGTTCGGCATCGCTTTGCCGGAATACACCAGGCCACCTTCCTCCTGACCCTCTTCGTTGTAGAACATCAGACCCGAGAACCTGACCCTACCCTGCTGTGCTCGTTGGAATTCGTTGAAGCCAGCGGAATTCGATAATGCCGCCTTTAAAATTCCGCTCTTCTCGCGAATGTTGATGTGTTCAGCCTCCAAAACCCGGAACTTTTGTATGGGCAGAAGCGGGTGGAAACAATTGAGGATGAGTACTGTCGTCGAAAAAAACGAGAACACCACGCAGACTTGCAGAATTCGGATCTGCCGCAGTAGTCGAGCTTCCATTTTGTAAATCTCCCGATGTGATAGGAGCCAGAACTGAAGCCGAACATCAGCGCTGGCGGGAAAGGGCTATGCGATCCAGCCGCCACCTACGACGATGTCGCCGTCGTAGAAGACTGCGGCCTGGCCCGGCGTGATGGCACGTTGGGGCTCATCGAAGGTGACGAGAATTTCGTTGTTATCCGCGCGCTCGATGGTGGCTGGCGCGGGCTCGTGGCGGTGGCGAATCTTGACTGATACGCGCATGGGTTCGCGCAGTTCATCGACCGAAATCAGGTTGACACGGCGCGTCAGGAACGTTCGAGTGTAGAGGTGCTCGTCGCCTCCGACGGTGACCTGCTTGTTCGCGCCGCTGATCTGGATGACGTAGAGCGGCGATCCGGTGGAGACGCCGAGTCCCTTGCGCTGGCCGACCGTAAAATTATGAATTCCGGCGTGCTCGCCGATGACTTCGCCATCTGTCGTCACCAGTTCGCCAGCGGTATCCGGTAGCGACTCACCTTGTTCGGCGAGGTAGGCGTCGATGAACCGCTTATAGTCTCCGCCCGGTACGAAGCAGATTTCCTGCGAGTCGGGCTTTTCGGCGAGTGCAAGACCCTGCTGGCGAGCGAGCTCACGGACCTCGGGCTTGGTCATATCGCCGAGCGGGAAGAGCGTGCGGCTGAGCTGATCCTGCGTCAGGCCAAAGAGAAAGTAAGTCTGGTCCTTGCTGTGGTCGGCGGGGCGCTTGAGAAGCCAGCGGCCGCGGGTATCGTCGTAGGAGACGCGGGCGTAGTGTCCAGTAGCAACGCGCTCGGCGCCAATCTGCTGAGCCACAATCAGAAGCTGGTCAAACTTCAAGTGATTGTTGCAGAGACTGCAGGGGATGGGAGTTCGTCCGGATAGATACTCCTCAACAAATGGACGAACGACCTCGCGCTCGAAACGATCTTCATGATTGACGACGTAGTAGGGGATGCCGATCTGCTGGGCGACCCGGCGTGCGTCGTAGACGTCGTCGAGAGAGCAGCAGCGTCCCGTGACCTGCTCGGGCATGCCTTCGTGTCCGGCGAGGCGGCGCTGATTCCAGAGCTGCATGGTAAGCCCGATGAGGTTGTGGCCTTCGGCGCGCAGCATGGCCGCGACGGTGGAAGAATCCACACCGCCCGACATGGCCACCGCGATGGTGTCTCGGGTTGAGATCATCGGCTCCTGTTTTGCTTCAGCTACTAGCTTTTTGCTATTACTTCTTGGCTCTAGGTGCGCGGGCTGAAGCCCGTTCTTAAAATTCACCCTGTTTCGCGGCCCTTAAGGGCCGCTCTTCCACGCACAATGCCAGACTTCATTGCCATCCATTGCTGCCAAGTCGGTGCGCACCTCTTCGACATTCACGTGCTCATCGGGTGCTTCTTGTAGGTCGGACTCAGTTCGCGCAAGTCTCGCCACGGTTTCGGGCACCAAGGCTAACGCTAAGTCGATGTCTTCGGCGGTTGTTTGTTTGCCCAAGCTGAAGCGGATGCTGGATCGCGCCTGATCCGGGCGCAGGCCCATTGCGATCAGTACATGCGATGGTTCGATCGCTCCAGAAGAACAGGCTGCGCCTGTCGAGACCGCCAATCCCTTTAGATCGAGGGCGATGACCAAGATTCACCTTCGATGTGGTCGAATCGAATGTTGGTCGTGTTGGGAACGCGGGCCGTCTCGTCTCCGTTGACGCGTGCGTCTTCGACCTGGGCGAGAATTCCCTGCTGGAGGCGATCGCGCATGGCCGCCATTTTCGCGTCGTCGGCGCGCTGCAAGCCTTGCTTTGCCAGCGATGCAGCTTTGCCCAGACCGACGATGCCCGGTACGTTCTCGGTGCCGGCACGGCGAGAGCGCTCGTGACGGCCTCCGTAGAACAGCGGACGGAGCTTCGTTCCCTTCTTCACATAAAGCGCTCCGACGCCCTGCGGCGCATGAATCTTGTGTCCGGAAATCGTCAGCGCGTGGCAGCCGATTCGGCGTAACGTCGATCTCAACCTTAGCTGCCGCCTGCACGGCGTCGGTATGAAAGGCGACGTCTGCTTCGTCGGCAATCTTTCCGATCTCCTCGACAGGTTGCAGCCCTCCAGTTTCGTTGTTCGCCATCATGATGGAGATGAGCTTGGTCTTCGGGCGGCAGGGCGCGCTTGCACGTCTGCGGGATCGACCAGACCACGTCCGTCGACGGGGACGACTGTCAGGTCGCATCCAAATTCTTCCAAGTGCTTGCACGCGTGCAGGACGGCATGATGCTCGATGCTGGAGGTGATCATGTGATCGCCGGGCTCGACCAGCCCTGAGATCGCAAGATTGTCGCCCTCGGTTCCGCCGCTGGTGAAGATAATTTCCGAGGCACGGCAGGCGAGGAGTTGCGCCACGGACTCGCGGGCGTCCTCGACAGCGGCACGCGTTTCCTGCCCATGGGTGTGAATGGACGAGGCATTGCCGAAGCGCTCCAGAAAATAGGGGCGCATCGCCTCGAAAACCTCGGGCAGAACGGGCGTGGTGGCGTTGTTGTCGAGGTAAATGCGGCGCATACAGAACCCGCTTCTATTCTACAGGGACAGTGGGTATCCCTCAGGCAGCACCTTTCAAATGCGGCTGGGTTTCGTGCTGGCATGGGCGAGGGCGGGTCCCGATCGACATCGACTTTCCCAGGAACGAAAAAGTTAACGCTGGTCGATTTGGACGTATTGATTTGGGTAGTCGGGGCCCAGGTAGTCGGCGCGGGGACGGATCAGGCGGTTGTCGTCGAGCTGCTCGATGACGTGGGCAGCCCAGCCGCTGATGCGGGAGATGGCGAAGATCGGAGTGAAGAGATCGACGTCGATTCCCAGCGTGTGATAAGTGGAGGCCGAGTAGAAATCCACGTTGGCGTTGAGCTTCTTGTCAGCCTTTACGAATTCTTCGATCTTGTGGGAGATATCGAACCACTTTCCTTGTCCGCTGGAATTGCCGAGGTCGCGAGACATGACCCGCAGGTGCGTGGCGCGGGGATCTTCGGTGTGGTAGACGCGATGTCCGAAGCCCGGGACCTTTTTCTTTTGCGCCAGCATGCCTTTGATGTAGTCGATGGGATCGGCGCCGGACTCGTCGATCGCTTCCAGAATGTGGAACACGGCTTCGTTGGCGCCGCCGTGCAGACGGTCCCTTGAGCGCGCCGATGGCCGAGGTGATCGCCGAGTGCATGTCGGAAAGGGTGGCAGCTGTCACGCGCGCGGCGAACGTGGAGGCGTTGAGCTCGTGGTCCGCATGAAGGATCAGCGCGATATCGAGGGCGCGCTCGGCGGTCGGAGTGGGATGCTTTCCGTTCAGCATCAGCAGGAAGTTGGCGGCGTGGGAAAGGGAGTGATCGGGCTCGACGACCGGATGTCCTTTGCGGATGCGGTCGTAGGCCGCGACGATCATGGCAATTTGTGACGTGAGGCGGATTGCCTTGTCCACATTGGCTTTGCGATCGTTGCTCTTTTCCTCAGGATCGTAGAACGAGAGTGCCGAAACGGCAGTTCGCAGCACGTCCATGGGCAGAGCGTGGCGGGGCGCGTTGCGGAGCAGAGTGATGATGGAGGCGTCGAGCTTGCGCTCTTCGGCTAGGCGGTCATGCAGCTCGCGAAGTTCGCGGCGCGAAGGAAGCTTGCCAAACCAGAGCAGGTAGCAGGTCTCTTCGAAGTTGGAATGGTCGGCGAGTTCGTGGATGTCGATGCCGCGATAGGCGAGAACGCCGCGTTCTCCGTCGATGTAGCAAATCTTGGAATTGGCAGCAACGACTCCCTCGAGTCCCTTCGGGGGCTGAGTTGAGGTCACGCTGGGCATTCGATTCTCGCTTCGGTCAGGGATTTGCGTTGCGAGACCGCGCGAGGAGGTACGCGGGAGTGCAACCTTTTCTTATACCTGAAACGAATCGAAGTTTCCAACTTCAGCTGAGCCACAAGAATGCTAACCACGATGAAAGCGCTAACTCCTCAGAACACCAAGTTTCACTAAGAAAAGCTTTCTCTGCTTAGCGGGACAGGGAGCCTAATCCCTTTGCCACTGCGGTTTTTGGGAGCGTATGATTAAGGGTTTGCTTGCGGCTTTCCGCAATGCTGTTGACGCTCTCATCCTCCCTCACGGAGGACACCTCTAATGAAACGCCTCTTCTCGTACTCTTGCTATCTGTCATTTTTATCTTTTCGACTTTAGCCTCTGCCGATGAAGGCATGTGGCTGTACAACGAAGCTCCGAAAGACAAGATCAAAGCGAAGTATGGATTTGAGTTGACCCAGGAATGGCTCGACCACGTACGGCTGTCGTCGGTGCGATTCAACAATGGCGGTTCAGGGTCGTTCGTCTCGGCGGATGGACTGACCTTCACGAATCATCACGTGGGCGCGGCCTGTGTGCAGCAGCTTTCGACCGAGGGACACGACTACATCAAGACCGGCTTTTACGCCAAGACGCAGGCGGACGAGGCGAAGTGTCCGAACCTGGAATTGAATCAATTAGTCGGAATTGAAGACGTGACGGCCAAGATGAATGCCGGCGTGAAAGCCGGGATGTCGGCGGCGGAAGCGGGACAGACCCAGCGTAGCGCGATGTCTGAAGTGGAGAAGGCTTGTTCGACCGCGACCGGACTGCGCTGCGATGTAGTTACGTTCTACTCGGGACAGGTCTACAACCTTTACAAGTACAAGAAGTACACGGATGTGCGGCTGGTATTTGCGCCGGAGTTTGATATCGCGTTCTTCGGCGGCGACCCGGACAACTTTACGTATCCGCGATATGACCTGGACATCACGTTCTTCCGCGTCTATGAGAACGACAAGCCGGCGCACCTGGATCACTATCTGAAATGGTCGACGACGGGCGTCAAAGATGGCGATCTCATTTTTGTGTCAGGACATCCGGG
The DNA here is from genome assembly GCA_963712365.1 of uncultured Acidobacteriota bacterium. Taxonomy (GTDB): domain Bacteria; phylum Acidobacteriota; class Terriglobia; order Terriglobales; family Acidobacteriaceae; genus Sulfotelmatobacter. The sequence goes on along the minus strand of CAVQHO010000008.1, from coordinate 18,871 downwards.
AAGCACGGGTCGGCTGCTGACGGTGGCGCAATTGGAGTTCATGCGCGATGTGCAATATCCGTCGCTGCTGAAACTGTTTGCGCGGCGTATCGCCCTGCTGCAGGAGTTCAGTAAACAGTCCGATGAGAACGCGCGCATCGCGAAGGAAGATATCTTCGGGCTGCAGAATTCGCAGAAGGCGATCACCGGCTACCAGTCCGGATTGCTCGACAAAACGATCATGGATAAGAAGGCCGCGGACGAAGCCGCTCTGCGTGCGGCGTTCAAGGCTGATTCGAAAAATGCGGCAGGTGGCGATCCATGGGAAGAGATCGCCCAGGCGATCAAGACGCAGCAGTCGATTTATCCAAATTTGCTCTATCTCGAACGCATGCGAGGATTCGCCTCTCACCTCTCGCAGATTGCGAGATTCCTGGTGCGGGCAGCCGACGAGAAGCCGAAGCCGAACGGGGAGAGCATGCGGGAGTTCCGCGACTCGGGTTTGCCGTCGCTGGAACAGCAATTGTTCTCGACTGAGCCGATCTACAAGTCCCTGGAGACGGTTCTACTGACGGATTCTCTGAGCGAGATGCAGGATGCATTGGGCAAGGACAATGCCGATGTGCAGAAGGTGCTGCAGGGAAAGACTCCGGCGGACGCAGCGAAGGATTTCATTGCCAATACGAAACTTGATGACGTGGCCGTTCGCAAGCAGCTTTATGAAGGCGGGAAGGCTGCGATCGATGCGAGCACCGATCCTCTGATTGTAGCGATGCGGGCCATCGATCCGGCGGCCAGAGCGGCGCGCAAGGATTTTGAGGACAAAGTCGACTCCGTGGTTCGGCGTGATGGAACTGCGATCGCCAAAGCAAGGTTCGCGCAGAGCGGATTCGCGCAGTCTCCGGACGCTACGTTCACTCTTCGCCTGAGTTATGGAGAGGTGAAGGGTTATCAGGAGAACGGGAAGACGATTCCTTTCGCCACGAACATGGGTGGCGCCTATGAGCACGCTGCCGAGCATGGCGACAAGGCTCCCTATCAACTGCCGGAAAGCTGGATGAAGGCAAAGTCGAATGTTGATCTGAAGACGCCGCTGAATTTCGTGTCGACGGCGGACATCATCGGCGGGAACTCCGGCTCACCTACCGTTAACAAAAAAGGTGAAGTGGTGGGGATTATTTTCGACGGCAATATGGAGTCGCTACCGTGGAACTTTGCCTACAGCGATAAGCAGGGTCGCGCTGTGTCGGTCGACTCTCGGGGTATACAGGAGTCTTTGCGGAAGATTTATGCGGCTGGAGCCTTGGCTGACGAACTTGCGGGAAAGATGGCTTCGACTGCCGCTGGAAGGTAGCGAGACTTTTACAACAGGATCTTTCAGCACTAAAGAGCGCCAAGGTCCGCTAACGAATCAAAATAGAAGTGGTCTGCTTTCGCGAACGCCTTCAGGCGGGCCATAAGGTTAGCGCTGTCTTGCTCAGGATCTGGTGTTGGATCGACTCCGAGAGGGGCAGCGCCCGGAATTCAACCAGGTTCTTCTTGATATCGGGGACTCCAGGGCCGGGCCAGTCTGTGCCGAAGAGCGTCTTGTGGGCGATCTCTTCGAGGCGCGGAAAATAATTGAGGAGCGTCTTGGGTGGGATCCCACTTATGTCGAGATAGACGTTGGGGTGCCGCCTTATCAAGAAAAATGCGGTCTGCATCCAGAGCGGGCGGCCGCCGTGCGCCAGAAGAATCTTCAACTTTGGAAAATCGACGGCAACGTCGTCGACGTAGATCGGATCTCCGTATTTGTTTCGTGCTCCGGGGAAGATGGACGTGCCGGTGTGAAACATAACCGGGATACCATTTGCTTCAGCCGCGCGGTAGACGATCTCAAGTTCCTTGGCGCCGCTCAAGTAATCGTTAGGAAAAAGCAACTGATGCGGCGGGTGAATCTTGATCATCTGTATGCCGAGACGAAGGATCTGCTCGACGTCCGCCAGTACGTTGGTCGTGTGGCGAGGATGCAGGCTGCCGCACGATAGCAGGCGCTTCGGATTCTCCTTCACATAGTCAGCGACAAACTGGTTCACGCCGGCGGTGAATCCGATGACTTCAGGAGCGACGTAGTTGATGAGCATGGCGCGGTCGAGGCCGCTCGCGTCCATGTAACTCAGGAATGCTTTGGGAGACTTGCAGTATTCGGCGATCTGATCGAAGTTTGGACGGTTCTTCTTCATCAACTCAAGCGCATGGGGCTTGAACATTTCCATGGGCTGGATATGGATGTGGCAGTCAGTGATCATCGTGAAGAGTCGTCGGAGGGGAAAGGATAGCAGAGCTTGGAATCATTCAGTCTTTAGCCTTTAGCCTCCAGGCTTCGGGCTTCCGCTTCCAGCTTTCAGGGCGATGTCTGGTCCCTATCGATCAATACCGCGGCACTTTCGGGTCTACGGTGGCCGACCAGGCGTCGATGCCTCCGCGCATGGACTGCACGTTTTCGAAACCTTGCTGCCGCAGCCAGACAGTTACATTCATAGAGCGGACGCCGTGATGGCACATGACAACGATGTGACTATCGGGGTCGAGTTCCTGATGGGCACGGGACGGAACGTCCCCCATGGGAATTAGGCTGGACCCCTCGATGCTCGCCGTATCGAACTCCCAAGGCTCACGGACGTCGAGCAAGGTGAATGGCTCAGCTGCGTCGATCTTGGCTTTCACGACTTCGGGAGTGATTTCGTAATCCATTTTGTTACCGGCCTTCCCAGACTGGAGGCCGCTTCTCCATGAAGGCCCGGATGCCTTCGTTTGCGTCGTTGGTCTTCATCAACTCATCAAGATAGATCTTCTCTGCGCGCGCAAGCCCTTTGTCGAAGTGCATTGAGTCCCAGGCGTAGGAGGCCTTCTTCGCGATGGCAAGCGATGCCGGGCTTAGCGAGACAATCTGAGCAATGGACTCTTCGACGGCAGAGGATAGCTGATCATCAGGAAGAGCGCGAGTTGCTAAGCCGATCTCGGCGGCGTGCCGGCCATTGATCGTGCGCCCGGTGAGAATCAATTCCGCGGCGCGCTTCTGTCCGACCAAGGCGGCCAACGCCGTACACGCGACCGGGGGATAGCATCCAAGCTTGATCTCAGGAAATCCCCACTGTGCATCTTCGGCGGTGAACACCATATCGCAGACCATCGCAAGTTCTGCGCCGCCGCCGAGACAGTGCCCATGCACGGCGGCGATCGTCACTCTTTTGAAGGCGACTAGCGCCCGAATCAGCGAGTGGAATTTGGCGAGCATGTTTTGCACTTTGTCCGGCGAGTGCGCGGCGACGTCGACGCCAGCGGAAAATGCCTTTTCCTCGCCACGTATTACCAACACGCTGATATCCGGCCGCGTGTCGATTTCTGCAAGCGCTTGTGACAGCTGCTCCATCGTCGATATGTCGATGATATTCAACGGGGGATTGCGCAAGAATATCTTGGCGGCTGGGGAGGCGATATCAACCGAGATCCGTGCAGCAGTGAGAGTGGATGTAGTCAACGGCCTGAACCTTCAACCTTCGCGGCTAAGGCCGCAATTTCATTAGACCATGACGGCGCGGCTTAAAGCCGCGCCCTTTCAAAGCGATCAGACTATTGATGGCCGACGTACTCTGTGTGTTTTCAAACAATCAGAGATTGATCGCTGACTTTCTGACCTCGCCGATCGTTGAAAGCGGATCACGGGCGCCTGTCTTCTCTGCAATCCACTTCTTTTCATTCTCGATGATTTCGAGAAGCAATTTCTTGTCGGCTACCGATGGCAGGAACTCTTCGAGATGCGCTTGATAAACACCATCGTCTAAAGGCTCCCCAGTCTGTGCGTGGAACTTTTGGTTTGCCCACTTTCCGATAAACCGGTTGAACTTAATGTCGGGGGCATACAGCTTGGGTTCTCCCGGCTTGAGCACATGATTGAAGCGCTCGATCAGTCCCGCTACCTCGTCGCGATACAGATTTCGGTTGTAGTCGTTCAGGTCGTCGAGATCGGCTGCCCTGTCGTTCTTTGGCTCGTCATAGCGTCCCTTGATGCCCCAGACATAGGCCCAGTGCGCTGACGAGGAATGATCGGTACCGAACAGGTCGTACGAACTGGAAAGCCATTTGTTGAGATATTTCTGGATGAGCCATCCTGGGATCACGCCGGCTTCCACGATGCGACGAAGACCGTCATTGCCAGTGCCCATGTGGAAAGCCTCTTCGCGAAGCATGTAGGACATCGAGCGTCCGAGCGGCGCGAAGGACGAATACTTCAGCATCTGGAGCTGGAATTTACCGTCGCGGTCGACAAAGTCGGTGTAGGTGAAAAAGTCCATCCAGTTGTCGACGTCGACATTGAAGGCTCCGAGCAAGCGCTTGTTCTCGAAGGCACGCCGCTCAAGCATCTTTTGCGCTTCTACTTTGCCAGAGTAGCCGAAGTGATCGACCAGCAGGGCGCACATCTGCCAGCCGTGACGCATCTCCTCGATCATCACGCGGGTGATAGCGCGGCGGTCCCAATCGGTGGGAGCGTTGTCGAGCAGGTTGCGCTGCTGCTCGACGCTGGCGAACTCGGTGTCGCCCTGATAAACGATCATATTCATGAGCGCGTCGCGCATTTGTTGCGTGGGAATCTGTCTCAGGTTCTCCCACTTGCGACGGCCCTTGTAGTGCCCGAATTCAATGTCCTCGGTATCGATGGCGCCGTACAGGGTGTCGAACTTGAAGGCCTCGATGTCGCCCGTGTTGACACCGATTTCTTTGCGCCAGTCGTTGAACAGGCCAATCCAGTCACTGAAGGTTCCGATTTTCGCTACTTTTCCTGGCATAAGATCAACCTCTTGAACATCGGGAACAAGAAGGAAACTGCCAAAATCCCTCCATTCCCTTTGGTAGTAATTTCATCCCATGTTTAGCCACACCGTTTTCAGTTCGGTGTAGTGTTCGATTGCGTGCGCACCCAGTTCGCGGCCGAAGCCGGAACTCTTGTATCCACCGAAGGGCAGCGACGCGTCCATCAGACCGTAAGTGTTGATCCAAACGGTGCCGGCTTTAAGGCGGCGAGAAACGGCGTGCGCTTTCTTTACGTCGCGGGTCCAGACGGCGGCAGCGAGTCCATACGGATTGTTGTTCGCTTGTTCGATGACTTCATCGATGTCGTCAAAGCTTAAGATCGAGAGGACGGGGCCGAAAATTTCTTCGCGAGCAATTTTCATGTCATTTTTCACTTCGCCGAAGATTGTGGGCTCGAGGAAGAATCCCTTGTCTCCATTGACGGAAACGCGGTTGCCGCCCGCCACTAATTTGGCGCCGTCTTTCTTTCCCGCCTCGATGAAGCTGAGGACAGTTTGCATCTGCTGCTGGCTGACGATCGCTCCTAGGCGTGTCTTGGGATCAAGCGGATCGGCCGGCCGCATCTTGGCGGCGCGACTCGACCAACTTTTCCGTGAACTCATCTTTCAATTTGTTTTCGAGAAATAGACGTGATCCTGCATTGCAAACTTCGCCTTTGCCATAGAAGATGCCGTTGATCGCGCCCTTCACGGCGCTGTCGACGTCGGCATCAGCAAAGACAATGTTGGGAGACTTGCCGCCGAGTTCGAGAGTCACGCGCTTTAGAGTGTCGGCTGCGCCTCGCATGATTTCTTTGCCAACAGCGGTCGATCCAGTGAAGGCGATCTTGTCGATGCCGGGATGGGCGACGATGGCCTTGCCTGTGTCGGGACCACCTGTGAGGATGTTGACGACTCCGGCAGGAAATCCGGCTTCGATGACCAGTTCTCCGAACCTGAGTGTGGTCAGCGGAGTTTGTTCGGCAGGCTTCAGGACTAGCGTGTTCCCGCACGCCAGTGCCGGACCCACTTTCCAGGACGCGAGCAACAAGGGGAAATTCCAGGGAACAATCAGGCCAACCACGCCCACCGGCTCACGGAGAGTGTAGGTAAACGCGGTTTCGAATGTGTTGACGGTTTCGCCATGAATCTTGGTGGCAAGGCCTGCGAAGTACCGCAGGACGTCGATCACCATCGGTATATCGACGTATCGTGATTCGAAGATGGGCTTCCCGTTGTCGAGGGTTTCGAGTTCGGCAAGTTCGTCGATGTTTTTTTCGACCAGGTCGGCGAGTTTCCAGATCAGGCGTCCGCGCTCGCTGGCCGACATCTTGCGCCAGGGTCCGTTGCGGTCTTCGAAGGCGCGGCGTGCGGCTGAGACTGCGGCGTCGACGTCGGCTGGTGCGGCCTCAGAGATCTGGGTGAGGACTTCGCCTGTGGCAGGGTTGATGGTGTCGAATTGCTTTGAGCCGTCGACCCACTGCGCCGTTGATCAACAATCGGCCGGGCTTCAGATTTAACTTTAGTCTCAAGCATTTTTTATCAACCACAAAGGGCACTAGGTCCGCACGGAGGAGCGAATGCCGGCTCTTCGTCGCTACTATTTCGCTTTGAACTCCGCGGGCCGCTTTTCTACATATGCAGCCAGACCTTCTTTCGCGTCCTCGCTCTGGAAAAGGATTTGCTGGTTTTCGCGTTCGACCGCGAGGGCGGACTCCATGGGAATCTCCCATCCGGTCTGGACGGCGCGCTTGATGCGGCCAACGGCCTTGGCGGCCTTGTTGGGCGGACAGAACTGCCTGGCATACTCCATGATGGTGTCCATGAATCCTTCGCGCTCGAAGATGTCGTTGATGATGCCGAACTCCTGCGCTTCTTCGAATGAGAAGGTGTTGCCGGTAACCATCAGCTCGATGGCCTTGCTCTTGCCCACGAGGCGCGAGAGACGCTGTGTGCCGCCGGTGCCGGGAAGGACGCCGAGGTTAACTTCGGGCAGGCCGATCTTGCCGGCATCGCGGCGAGCGATGCGAATGTCGGCAGCCATGGCGATTTCGAGTCCGCCGCCGACGCAATGGCCGTTGATAGCTGCGATCGACTAGTTTTGGGGTATGTTCGAGTCGCAAGCAGCATTTCGTTGGCGTGCAGGCAGAAGTAATACTTGAAGGTGGGATCGACGGTCGAGAGCATCTTGATGTTTGCGCCGGCAGAGAAAAACTTGTCGCCTGCGCCGGTCAAGACGATGACGTAGACGTCGTTCTCCATGCGCGCGCGGAGAATGGCGGCATCGAGCTGCTGATTCATCTCGTAGGTGTAGGTGTTCGCGGGGGGATCGCACATTTCGATGATCGCTACTCCACCATCGGTTCGATAGTTCACCAGCTGCTTTGCGCCTTCACCGGTAGTCGGCTGCATAGTTGTCGCCATGAATGACTCCTTGATTCAGAATATCGAAATCAAAATCTAAACTTTGGCCAATGTATCTGCGCTATCGCTCCTTGCGAGCTCTTTGTCGCCGGACATCACTCCGCGCAGGAAAATGTCGCCCATCTCCTGGGCGATCGCTTTCGCGTCGGCGTCCACTCGCGGATTGTGCCAGGTGTAAATCCAGTTCATCATGCCAAACAAGCTTAAGACAGCGATGCGCGTTGAAAACTGAAGGCCCGGTCGCTCTTCAACTCATCAATGAGCCCGACGCAGATCCGATAGTATTCGCGCTTGATGGCGGCAACTTCCGAGCCGAATCCGTTCTTGAGCGCCTCGGCTTCGTGAGAGAGAACCTTCATGGCCGCCTGGTTTGCCAGAAAATATTCGAGGTGATTGAGGATGAAGATGCGAACGCGCTCTTCCGGATCGTCGACATGCTCGAGACGCGACTTCAAGCGCTGCACGATAGTGCGTGAAAGTGTGCTTCTGAATCAGGTAGAGCAGACGCTCTTTCGACTTGAAGTAATAATAGAGCCCGGCGAGAGACATGCCGCTCTCGCGCGAAAGATCACGCATGGACGCGCCCTCGTATCCCTTTTTGCAGAAGACTTCAGTGGCATGGGACAGGATCTCGGCAAGACGGCGGTCGTACCGGGTCTCGGGAGCGGGGACGGAGGCCCTTGGCTGAGAGCGTGCGGACACTCGCGTGGTTGTGGAAGGAGTCGCCATAATCCCCGGCGCGGGCTAATTCGAACGTTCGTTCGAATACAGTATACGCCGGTGTGATCCTGATCACAACCAGTGGACAAGTCTACTTTTTCTTACGCTTTCCGGCCGCCTCGTAGGACATCGACAGCCACTCCAGGGCATCGTGCAGATCAGAGTCGCTGAAGAAAGCAGGAAGGTGAACCAGGGGGCGGGTTATCGTTTTTGGACATCTGGAAAGCAGGTAATGCGCTCGTCATTGGCGAGGCGCTTCTGGTTCTGCGGTGAGATGCGCTCAATCTTGAACGCGATCTTGTTGCCGCCTCGAGATTGCAGCTGCGAGGAAGCATGCCGAAACATCTTCTCGCCACGATAGAGGGCAGTGAATCCAAAAAAGGACGCTGCGAGATGACTTGGGGCCAGCCTGCTAGTCTCGGCATGCCAGCGCGGTGCTCCAGGCTTTCATCTGCTTCCGTGATGGGAGGCTGTTTCAGGGCTTGGGCGGCTTCATATTCAGCGCCGACTTTGAGGAGACGAATGAATGACGGTCGAATGTTGCCGCAGTTCCCTTCTGCTCGGAACTGGGCAGACGTTTTATCAGCTAGTTCCGAACGTTCTCCATCAGGCGTTCGACCTCCGCTTTCTGCGCGCCGGTCAGTGGAAGGAACGGGAGGCGCGACGGGCCGCCGTAGTAGCCGTTGAGATCCATCGCATACTTCAGACCTGGGATTCCGAGTTCTCCACCAACGCGCTGCGCGGCATCGGAGATGCGCTCCTGCTTGAGGCTCGCCAGCTCGGCATCGCCCTTCTTTCCACGCTGCGTAGATTTCATAGCAGGCGGTGGGTGCTGGGCACGCGAACGCGAGGATCGCTCCTACGGCTCCGGCATCGAGCGAAGGCTGCAGCTTGTGGGCGGCTCCGACCAAGACCTGGAATCCGACTTCCTTCTGACGAGTCTTCATCTTGCCGACAACGGTCACCGCGGAGGAGGACGGCTTCGATCTCGGACTCGCTCCCGATCAGAACTCCGACCGGAATCAGTTCCCCGACCTCGCTTGCGAGGCTTGCTGGCCACGGCGGCAGCGAGCATGCGCGGAGTAACCGCTTCGAAAGTTTCCGTCACCGTGGCGCTTCGCTTGATGTGGCGAGTGGCGACAACCATCTTGCGGACCTTTTCGACATCTCCGCTCGATTCCTTGATGCCAATCAGGTTCGGATGTTCGGCCAGTTCGATCACGACTTCGGCAGGAATGTCATAGCCGGTCGCTTGAGGGAAGTTGTAAATGATCACAGGCAGCGGCGAGTGATCGGCGACGGATCGGTAGAAGGCCAGCAGATTCGCGGGCGGCATCTGCTTCTTGTAATAGTGCGGCGTGCGCACCATGGCGACGTCGTATCCGAGTTCGGCGGCGTATTCAGTGAGGCGCAGGGTCTCGATGGCAGACTCGACGCCTGTTCCCGCGACCAGCACTTTGTTCGGCGCAGCCGTTTCGCGCGCAACCTTCAGGACGTCGCGACGCTCCTGATCGGACAGCATGATCGCTTCTCCGGTCGAACCGAGAACCACGATGCCGGAGACAGGAGTACGCGAGAAGCGCTCGACGTTGATTCGAGCTTCTTGAAGTAGACTGCCGTCCGCATAAAACGGCGTTGTGATGGGAGGAATAATTCCGCTCAGCAGCATCGTCCAGGCTACCTCGAACATCAAGGATGACTCATGCTGGTGCGACGTCTCAGCGAAGTGTTCGGCGGGAATCGACGTGCATAGCCGTAAAGTACGCAAATGGTCCTGCTGCACAATCCACACGAAACTTTCCTGTGCCTGGCCGAGTTCTAAATTGCGAGTTCGAATAAGCTGGTCGATCACCGTCTGACCGTTTTTCCAGTTCACATGGAAACTCCGTCCCACTTCGCTTGTCCGGACATGGCCCATCCTGGTATGAACTTTTTCGTAGGAACTTAGTGACGTCCGCCTGATCTCCGGAATGTCGAAATGCTTCGCTGGCTTCCCAGTAGATTGCGCCGTACTCTTGCGCCGTCTAGTTCCTCATGAAAGTGATCAACCGCGGCCAGAGCCGAGGCGGTAGTTGTGATACATCCCCTTAGCAACGACGCCGAGGATAATCAGAAGAGCAATCATCGCCAGCGAGATGATGAGAATCACCCTGGGGCGAGAGTTTTTGGAGGACGAAGACGCGTTGGCAAGCGACCGCGAAGCGGACCATGTGCTCACTTGAGCCTCCCGATCATCGACGCAAATCTGCGATACCGTACGTCAGCGCGATTAGCGTGGCGCTCCGCGTGCAGATGCTGCAGGGCGTGGACGTTCACTTCTCCGCGCTGCAATGCGGCGATTCCTTCGGCGGCCGCGCGGGCCGCGGCCAGCGTGGTGATCGTAGGAATTCTGGCGGTCACAGCTGCCCGGCGAATGGCCTTCTCGTCGAACCAGGGCTCCTGCCCAGTGGGCGTATTGACGACGAGTTGAATACGCTGCCCTTTAATGAAGTCGACGACGTTGGGGCGGCCTTCTTTCACTTTGTAGACGCGCTCGACGTTCATGCCGGCGGCCTCGATCACGTCGGCGGTGCCGGCGGTGGCGACCAGCTTGAATCCCATGTCCACGAACTTGCGGGCGACCGAGGCAACGTGACGCTTGTCGTGGTCGGTGACGCTGATGAACACGGCCCCTTGCGTAGGCAGCTTTTGTCCGGCGGCCACCTGGGCTTTTGCGAAGGCTTCTCCGAAGTTGTCGGCGACGCCCATCACTTCGCCGGTAGATTTCATCTCCGGGCCAAGAACCGTATCGACGCCGGGGAACTTGTTCCACGGGAACACCGGCGACTTGACGTAGTAGTAGCTGCCGGTATCGAGGTCGGCGCGGCGCTCGATGAACTCCGGCAGGAATTCGCGCAGCTTGCGTCCGGTCATGAGACGGGCCGCAATCTTAGCCATCGGAACGCCGGTCGCCTTTGAAACATAAGGAACGGTGCGCGAAGCGCGCGGATTTACTTCGAGGACGTAGACCTTGCCGCCCTCTGAGTCCGTTGCCGGTTCCACCGTTTCGCCGCGGAATCGCAAACTGGATGTTCATCAGCCCAACCACTTTCAGAGCCTTGGCGAGCTTGAATGTGTATTCGCGCATTCGTTCGAGCAGATGCTGAGGAATATCGACCGCGGGCAGCACGCAAGAAGAATCGCCAGAGTGAATTCCAGCTTCTTCGATGTGCTGCATGATTCCGCCGATGACGACGTCGTCGCCGTCAGAGAGCGCGTCGACGTCAACTTCGATCGCGTCCTCCAGGAAGTGATCGATCAATACAGGACGATCGTGCGAGTACTCCACGGCCTCCTGCATGTAGCGGACGATGGATTGATCATCGTAGGCGATGACCATGGCGCGTCCGCCGAGCACGTAGGACGGACGAACAAGGACCGGATAGCCGATGCGTGCAGCTCCTGCTACGGCCTCTTCAATGGAGGTGGCCATCACTCCGGGAGCCTGAGGGATCTCCAATTCTTCGAGCAGCTTGTTGAACTGCTTGCGATCTTCGGCAAGATCAATCGACTCAGGCGACGTGCCGATGATCTTCACACCAGCTTGCTTAAGAGGGAGAGCCAGGTTCAGTGGAGTCTGCCCGCCGAACTGCACGATCACGCCGACGTCCGCGCCTTTCGAGGTTTCGTGCTGGTAGATGGCCCAAACGTCTTCGAAAGTGAGCGGCTCGAAGTAGAGCCGGTCGCTGGTGTCGTAGTCGGTAGAGACGGTCTCGGGATTGCAGTTGATCATGATCGTCTCGTAACCGTCATCGCGGAGGGCGAATGAGGCGTGGCAGCAGCAGTAATCGAACTCAATTCCCTGCCCTATGCGATTCGGTCCGCTGCCGAGAATGATGACTTTCTTCTTGTCGGTCGGCGCCGCTTCATCCTCGTCTTCGTAGGTCGAGTAGAGATAAGGAGTGAAGCTTTCAAATTCGGCAGCGCAGGTGTCGACCCGCTTGTAGACCGGCATGATGCCGTGTTTCTTGCGGAGATGGCGGACTTTCTCCTGGCCTTCGAGCCTCCAGACCTGAGCGAGCCGTCCGTCGGAAAATCCCATGCGCTTGGTCTCGCGGAGCACGGCCGGGGGAATCGACTCCATCGGATGCTTTTCGAGTTCAAGCTGCTGATCGTTGATTTCCTTCAGCTGATACAGGAACCAGGGATCCATCGACGTCATCTTGGCGATTTGTTTGACCGTGTGTCCCTGACGCAAGGCGTAGCGTACGTAGGCGAGGCGCTCGGGATGTGGCGTCACGAGCCGCTGCGTGAGAATCTTGGGCTCGATCTTATCGGCTCCGACTTTCTTGCCGGTATCGAGGGAGCGGATGCCCTTCATCAAGGCTTCTTTGAAGGTGCGGCCGATTGCCATGACTTCGCCGACCGATTTCATCTGTGGGCCGAGCGTGTCATCGGCTCCAGGAAATTTCTCAAACTGCCACTTGGGAATCTTTACGACGACATAATCGAGCGTTGGCTCGAAGCATGCGGGAGTTTTGCGCGTGATGTCGTTGCGGATTTCATCCAGCGTGTATCCGACGGCCAGTTTGGCCGCGATTTTAGCGATCGGGAAACCCGTCGCCTTCGAGGCCAGCGCCGAGGAGCGGGAGACGCGCGGATTCATCTCGATGACGACCATCCGGCCGGTCTCGGGATTCACACCGAATTGAATATTGGATCCACCGGTATCGACGCCGATTTCGCGGATGACCGCAATGGATGCATCGCGCATGGCTTGATACTCGCGGTCGGTCAGGGTCTGAGCCGGAGCGACAGTGATTGAATCGCCGGTGTGTACGCCCATGGGATCGAAGTTCTCGATCGAGCAGATGATGATGACGTTGTCTTTGGTGTCACGCATCACTTCAAGTTCGAATTCTTTCCATCCGAGAACAGATTCCTCTATGAGTGCTTCGTGTACCGGCGACAGGTCGAGCCCGCGGGCAAGGACTTCGCCCAGTTCCTCACGGTTGTAGGCGATGCCGCCGCCGGTGCCGCCCAGGGTGAAGGACGGACGCACGATGACCGGGAAGCCGATTTTGCCGGCGAACTCAATGCCGTCTTTCGTGTTGTTGACCAAGGCAGACTTCGGGACGTCCAACCCGATCTTCTGCATCGCGTCTTTAAAGAAGAGGCGGTCTTCGGCTTTCTTGATGGCCGCAACGTTCGCGCCGATCAGGGTGGCGTTGTATTTCTCGAGGACGCCGCCGTCGGAGAGTTCGATCGCGAGGTTGAGAGCGGTCTGTCCACCCACGGTAGGCAGCACCGCAAAGCCGGCGCCGGGCGACATCTCGCGCTCGATGCGAAGGATCTCTTCCAGATATTCGATCGTGAGTGGCTCGATGTAGGTGCGGTCGGCGGACTCCGGGTCCGTCATGATGGTCGCCGGGTTCGAGTTCGCCAGCACCACTTCGTAGCCTTCAGACTTCAGGGCCTTGCAGGCTTGCGTGCCGGAGTAATCGAACTCTGCGGATTGCCCGATGACGATGGGTCCGGAGCCGAGGACGAGAATCTTCGAAATGTCAGTGCGTTTTGGCATTAGAACCATGGCCAGTGGCCTCTTGTCAGTCTTTACGATACGAATGTTTCGCTACGGACCGAAAACAATCATCGAATCCTCGCGTGTGTAGGCGATAAGCCCACAGCTGCTCATAGCGAAGCCCCAAAGAGGGAGTTCGCCGTTGTGCGCGTCTGCGCGTACTTCGATCGGGATGTTTCCTTCGAATTTGGGAAGGTACCCACCCGTTTTCGGGCGCGGGTCGCTCAGATGCAAGGCGTAGTAACCGGACGGAATTCCTTCGAAAGCAAAGTGGCCGGAGGAGTCGGTAACGGCCTTGGCGATGCTGCCGGATGAAGCATTCATCAGGGAAATCTCAAGACCTGGCCAGGGAAACTTATTCTCGCCTGCTCCAATGATTCCAGAAACTCGTTGCACCGCGGTAATGGGCCCGCCCGGCCACGTAAGACTTACCTCTGAAGCACCGGAACCATCGTCGTACACCGCAATCGGCGCAACTTGGCTGCTGATCCCATTTGCGGCGCCGCCGATGGAGTAATCGTCCTGCGTCAAAGTAATCGTTGCTTTCCCATCTTTTCCCGTCGCTCGCAGCAGCAGCGACTTCTATGTGGCTCGGTGTCCGAATTCGTTCGGACACCTTTACCTCTATCCCAGGGAGCGTGTTGCCGGCCGGATCGCGAACGACGACGACAAATGTGGTCTTCACTTTGATAGCCGGACCATACGCCCGCGAGCAGGCGAGAACAGACTGCAAGAAATAAATGTGGCAGAACGCAATCGCCAGCAACACAAACTGAGCGCTGCGCTTCACCCTTTCCACTCCTCCATCATCTTCGTGAACTCTTTGAACAGGTAATGTGAATCGTGCGGTCCCGGCGCCGCTTCCGGGTGATACTGCACCCAGGTCGCCTGGTGGCGCAGGCAGCTCACCGGCGCCGCCGTGCTTGAGCTGCCCACCGACCGGCCGCGGCCGATCCTCGCCCAGGCGCCGAGCGGCCTGCTCCATGCGTCCCCGCCCCGCCCTGACCGAGCCGTTGCGGGCCTTCAGCCGCGACCACGGCGCCACCCTGTTCATGACGCTCCTCGCGGCCTTCCAGGCGCTCCTCCACCGCTACACCGGCCAGACCGACATCTCCGTCGGCACGCCGATTGCCAACCGCAATCACGGCGACGTGGAAAATCTGATCGGTTTCTTCGTCAACATGCTCGTCCTGCGCACCGATCTCTCTGGCGATCCGGGTTTCGGAGACCTCGTGGACCGCGTCCGCCAGACCGCGCTCGGCGCCTACGACCACCAGAGCGTCCCCTTCGCGAAGCTGGTCGAAGAGCTGCGGCCCGAGCGCGACTTGCGGCACACGCCGCTCTTCCAGGTCAGCTTCCAGGTCCTGAACCTTCCGCAGTCCCCCCTGGAGCTCCCCGGCATCACGCTCCACCCGCTCTCCTTCGCGGCCCGCTCGGCGAAGTTCGATCTCGATCTCGCGCTGACCGACGCCGCGGACCGGCTGACCGGCGTGCTCGACTACAACGCCGACCTCTTCGACGCGACGACCATGGAGCGCTTCCTCGCGCACCTCGAGCAACTTCTCGCTCGGCGCCATGGACGACCCGGCGCGGCGGCTCTCGGAGCTCCCTCTTCTCACCGCCGCCGAACGGAGCCAGCTCGCGATCGAATGGAACGATACGACAACATCCGCCGTAGCCCCGGCCGTGCCTGCATCACCTGATCGCGCGGCGGATCGCGGAAGCTCCCGAAGCCCTGGCCGCCGTCTGCGGAGACCGCCGCCTCACCTTCGGAGATCTCGGCCGGCAGTCCGCGAGCCTGGCCCGCCGTCTCCGCGAGCACGGCGTCGGTCCCGAGGTGCCGGTCGTCCTGTTCCTCGACCGTTCGGTCGAAGCGATCGTGGGCTTCGTGGGAATCCTTGAAGCGGGAGGCGTCTACGTGCCCGTCGATCCCACCTACCCGGCGGAACGGATCGCCTGGATCCTGGAGGACTGCCAGGCGCCGGTCGTGGTCACCACCTCCGTTCTCGCCGGCCGCTTGCCGAACGGAACGCCGGCCGTGCTGATCGACGACTTGGGCGGTAGCGCCCCTCTCCCGGTGGGGGAGGGGAGGGAGCGGGGGGGAGCGGCTCCTCGCCGATCATCCCGCCTACGTCATCTACACCTCGGGCTCGACCGGCCGGCCGAAGGGGGTCGTCGTCCGGCACGGCGCGGTGGTGAACCTGGCGCGGGCGTTGCGCGAGACCGTCTATTGCGAAGAGGCGCGCGAGGAGGCGGGAGCGCTCCGGGTGGGGGTCAACGCCTCGTTCTCCTTCGACGGCTCGATCAAACAGCTCGTCCAGCTCGCCTGGGGCCACTCCCTCCACATCCTGCCGCAGGAGGTGCGCTTGGACCCCGCGGCGCTGGTGGACGCCGTCCGCCGGCAGCGGATCGACGTGCTCGACTGCACGCCGTCGCAGCTCCGGCCGCTCCTCGCCGCCGGGCTGGGGAGAAGCGAGACGCCGCGCCCGCGCTCGTCCTGGTGGGAGGCGAAGCCGTCGACGCCGACCTCCGCGACGCGGCCCTCGCGCGAAGCCGGCGAGGCCGCACCCGCTTCTGGAACGTCTATGGCCCGACCGAGTGCACGGTGGACACCGCGGTCGCTCCCTTCACGGCCGGCGCGGCCCCGTCGCGCATCGGCCGGCCGCTGCCGAACGTCCGCGTCCACGTCGTCATGGCCGCCGGCACTCTCGCCGCGCTGGGCGTTCCCGGGGAGCTCCGGATCGGCGGCGCCGGCCTCGCCCGCGGCTATCTCGGCCGCCCGGACCTGACTGCCGAGCGCTTCATTCCCGATCCGTTCAGCGGAGACGTCCGGCGCCCGGCTGTACCGCACCGGCGATCTCGTGCGCCAGCTCCCCGACGGCGCGCTCGATTTCCTCGGCCGCCTGGACGACCAGGTCAAGGTGCGCGGCTACCGCATCGAGCTGGGAGAGATCGAGGCCGCGCTGAGCGCCCTGCCCGGCGTGCGCGAGGCGGTGGTCGTCGCAAAAGCGGACCGCCCCCTCTGGTCGCCTACGTCACCGGCGAAGCCGACATCGCCGCCCTCCGCCAGGCCCTGCGCGAGAAGCTCCCGGAGTTCA
This sequence comes from uncultured Acidobacteriota bacterium, assembly GCA_963712365.1. GTDB lineage: Bacteria > Acidobacteriota > Terriglobia > Terriglobales > Acidobacteriaceae > Sulfotelmatobacter. The sequence continues at coordinate 2,261 of CAVQHO010000008.1, read as the reverse complement.
TGCTCCCGTCGGCGATCGTGGCGCTCCCGGCCCTGCCGCTCACCCCCAGTGGCAAGGTGGACCGGAAGGCCCTGCCCGAGCCGGACGGCGGCCGGCCCCCGGCTTCGTCGCGCCGCGGACCGCCGTCGAAGAGGTCCTGGCGGAGATCTGGGCCGAGCTCCTCGGCATCGCACACGATCGGCGTTCACGACAACTTCTTCGAACGCGGCGGCCACTCCCTCCTCGCCGTCCTCCTGATGGCCCGGATCGAGAAGCGCCTCGGCGCGACCCTCCCCCTGGCGGCCCTGTTCTCCGCTCCGACCCTGGAAGCCCTCGCGGCGCTCGCCGAGACCTCCGGCGGCCACCCGGCCGGCCGCAAGGGACGCGGCCCTCTCGTCGCCATCAAACCCGCCACGGATCCGGACACCGATCGGGCCCCCTTCTTCTGCGTCCATCCGGTCGGCGGCAACGTCCTCTGCTATCTGGACCTCGCCCGCCATCTCGCGCCGGACCAGCCTTTCTATGCCCTGCAGACTCCAGGACGACCGGCCGCCGGCGAAAAGCATCGAAGAGATGGCGGCCCGCTACCTCGCCGAGGTGCGCCGCGTCCAGCCGCAAGGACCCTACCGGCTCGGCGGCTGGTCCATGGGCGGGCTGGTCGCCTTCGCAATGGCCCGGCAGCTCGCGGCGGAAGGCGAGGCTACCGAGCTCCTCGCGCTGATCGACACCCTGCCGCCGGAGACCGCCACCGCGCCGGCCACGGACGAGGAGCTCGTGGCCTCGTTCGCGCAGGACATGGCCCGCCTGCTCGGCTCCGAGGTCGGGATCTCCCCCGAAGCGCTGCGCTCCCTGCCGGAGCCGGAGAAGCTCGCGCACGTCGTCCGCCTCGGCCACACCGCCGGCCTCCTGCCCGCCGATTTCGGCCTGGCCCGGATCGAGCCGCTCTTCGCCACCTTCGCCGCCAACCTCCAGGCGAGCCGCGCCTACGCGCCCGAGCCCTACACCGGCCGCCTCACCCTCTGGGTTTCCGAGGCGACCGCCGCTTCCCACGCCGCCGCGCTCGACGCCTGGAGCCGGCTCGTCCCGGCCGGCCTCGACCGGACCCTCCTGCCCGGAGACCACTACAGCCTCCTCCGCCGCCCCGAGGTCGAGCGGCTGGCGAGGGAGCTGGCGGCCATCCTCACCGGCCCGGGGAGCCTAGACCAGGCCCAAGGTGTCCTTGCAAAAAGTCCGGATCCGGCCGAAGGTGTCCTTGACAGACGGACACCTGGTTGGACATCCTGCCCGCGATGCCCCTGCATCCGGTCCTGCTCGAGAAGCTCAACTCCACGCTCACGGCGAAAGAGCCGCCGCCGTTCACCCGGCGCGACGCCGACTCCCAGCGGTGCCGTTCCTTGCGCGGCCGGGGCATGGAAACGGTCGTCCACCCTTTCAGCTTCCGGGAGTTCCTCCGCCATCGCGGCGAGGAGCCGGAGCAGGAGCGCTGCGCGCTGGACCGCGGCGGAACGGTCGCTGGTGGAAAAACGGTTCCAGGAATATCTGATCGAAGGTGGCTTTCCCGAGGCCCAGGGGCTCAGCCCCCGCTTCGAATCGAGCTGCTGCAAAGCTATGTGGACACGGTGCTCTTCCGCGACGTGGTGGAGCGTTACGGCATCTCGCAGGTGGCCGCGCTGCGTTGGCTCGTGCGGCAGTGCCTGCGCAACCCCGCCGGCGAGCTTCAGCGTGCACCGCCTCCACCAGGACCTCAAGTCCCAGGGACACGGCGTGGCGAAGGACACCGTCCATGCTCCTGCTCGACCATCTGCTGGATGCCTTTCTGGTCAGCTCCGTGCCGCTGGCCACCGAATCGGAGCGGCAGCGAATTCGAACCCGCGCAAGCTCTATCCGGCCGACCCGGGCCTGATCCGCGCCTATGACGCGAGCGGCCGTTCGAATCTGGGGCACGCCTTGGAGACCGCGGTGCTGAACGAGATCGAACGCCGCAAGGCCGAGGTGGCCTATGTAAGACCGCGGAAGGCTATCGAGGTGGACTTCCACGCCCGGCACCTCTTCGGAGCCGAAGAGCTGGTGCAGGTCTGCGCCGACCCCGCCGGAGCGATGGACCGCGAGCTCCGCGCCCTGACGGCAGGCCGCGCCGGCCGCACCAGGAGCGATCCGGCGCCTCCTCAAGCTGACCCAGGACCAGGCGATTCCCATCGCGGCACCCGGAGTCACCGTCCAGCCCGCCTATGAGTGGCTGCTGGCCGAACCCGATTGAGCGTTCCGGGCCGCCGCGAGCTCGC
>CAVQHO010000007.1:0-21932 GCA_963712365.1 uncultured Acidobacteriota bacterium | reverse complement strand
CGTTCCACTCTCTATTCGTCGAAGATACCGCCAGCGGGCATACCCGCAAACTGTGCGACTACGTCGGGGTAGCAGCGGTGGCGTGGGCGAAAAACGACTTCCTCATCGTGACGGAGTATCTCAGTAAACGCACTTCCCGCGCACTGATCTTTGCCGGCAACAATTCGCGCGACCCAGTCGTGATCGACCAGCCGTTGCTCATCAGACTTGTGCAGGTCGAACTTCGTCCGCAACTGCGGGAAAACGACCATGTATTTGTGGAGGCCTCGCAAGTCGAGGGGGAGACACTGACGCTCCGCGTGTGGGGATATGGAAAGCACGATGCCAATGGCTTCCGCTGGCGTTGCGAGTACACCCTTCTTGACGGCGCGATCTCCTGCGAGGAAACGACTCGGCCCTGATTCCATACGAGCCTACGCGGGTATCGGAGTCGACGGCTGTTATCGAATCGAGACTTCTTCCGGGCTACCTAATATTCTTCGAGCGCGCCACCTTGCCAGAACGGAGGTGGCGAGTTTCGCTCGCCGGACAGCCGGGGCGGCTGTTCCACATTACGACTTTGCGGAAGTATCCAGCGGCGAAAACTGAGGGGCAGTTTCCGCACACGAACGTGGTCGACTCACTCCCGCCCTCTTTGAGAGTCGAGTTGTCGGCTTATGGCCTCGTCGAAATCCTATGCGATACTTTTATGGGGACGACGCGAGTTTGGCGTCCGCCGCCTTTGGCACCCGGCCAAGCGACGAAACGACAGTCCACGCGGGCGCGTAGCTCAAACGGATAGAGCATCGGATTTCTAATCCGGCGGTTGCAGGTTCGATTCCTGCCGCGCCTACCATTTACGAACCTGAAATGCCCGTTTGTAACCAATCTGTAACCAAAATCGGATTTTTTCGGACTGGCCGTTTCAATTAGGGCGGCCCCGGGATGCCTGGCCCGCCTGTTTTCGCAACTGCTCCTGGATATATTGCTCTTCCTGTTCGAGCGGCGGCAGTTTTGTCGGCGTTGTGACGATCCCATATCTCAGAAACATCTGCTCGGAACGCCAGGCGTGGAGCTTCATGATCACAGATGGAGAAACTCCGGAGGAGCGCTTATTCCTGGCAGAGGACCTTCGCGCGTCGTGCGGAATGATTACCTCCGTTCCGAGTTCCAGCAGGATTTCAACCTTGTCACTGACTACCGCTCCACTGTGCAGGGCTTCAAGCAACCCGCTCTGCCCTGGGCCAGTTCCCTTCTTCTACTGTTTGGGAAATAGAGCACTAAAACAATTTTGTGGAGACCAGACAAAAACGCAGTTGAACTGTTCAAGTTTGCGCGCTTGACAGCATTCCATACAGTGGAATATGTTTGCGCGCCAAGGAAGTATCTTTACCGCCCGGATCATTCAAGTATTGAAATGGACTTTTGAACTATCCTCAGGCGAGTCCGTAACTCAGGTTTTCAACAAAACAGGATTGATTGGGCGGGCGCATCCTATGAGATTGCCTTCCCCGGGAGCTGGGTGATGCGAGATGGTCACAAGTTCGTCGTCCCGATTTTCTGCGTTATCGCTCTGTTCTTACTGTCCACCGTCGCGTTCGCCGACGTTACGGGGTCGATCTCCGGAGTTGTCCGCGATCGCGCCCAGGCGGTAGTCATTGGTGCGAGGATCACAATCAGCAACACACAAACCAACCTAGAGCCAGGTCGTGACCTCTGGGGAGGACGGCTCGTATCACTTTCTCGCCTTGGCTGCGGGAACGTACAAAATTCATGGCGAATGCTTCCGGCTTCCGCCCGTACTCCACGAACGAAATCACGGTGCAAGTCAACGATCAGTTGAAACTCGACATCACGCTCGACGTCGGCACGATCAACGAGGCCGTGAGCGTTAGCGGCGATCTCGTGCACGTAGAAACCGAAAGCACGCAACTTGGCGACGTGATCGATTCGAAGAAAATGCTGGCGTTGCCGCTGAATGGCCGCAGCTATCTGGATTTGTTGGGCTTGCAGGCCGGTGTGGCGCCGACGTCGGCTGGGACCATCGGTGGCGACCGGCCGGTCTCAGGTTATATTCAAAACGCGGGCAATGTCTCGGTCAATGGCCAGCGCGAGACGGCCAACGCATTTCTGGTAAATGGCGGCGATGTCAGCGAAGGACGAAATCTGGGGGCTGGCCTGGTTCCGAATCTTGATTCCGTCGAAGAATTTCGTCTGATCACCAACAGCTTTGACGCGGAATACGGAAAATTCAGCGGCGCGGTGATGAACGCCATCACCAAGTCGGGCACGAACGGTTTCCACGGCGATGTTTTCGACTTCCTGCGCAATGAGAAGATGGATGCCCAGAACTACTTCTTCTCCGGCCAGCCTAAGTCTGAATTTCGGCAACACCAGTTCGGCTTTACAGCAGGAGGTCCATTCTGGAAAGACAAGCTGTTCTGGTTCACGGATTATCAAGGAACCAGACAAGTGCGGGCCGCGGAAGTCAGCCACGTTGCCGTGCCGAGCGCTGACCAGCTTCAAGGTAATTTCGATCCTTCAATTTTGACCGGCACCGTCGATGGCGGTCCCGGTCCCGCCGGCAGTTGTCCCCCGTCTGCCGCGCCCTGCTCCGACTGGCCCACGACGCTTTCAAATCGATTGGGCTACACAGTCACAAACGGTGAGCAATACAGTTTCGCAGGCTGTAACTCGACGGCGGACTGCGTCTTTCCGGGCGGCGTAATTCCCCAAGCTGCCTGGTCGCCAGCGGCGATTGGAATTCTCCCGTACATCCCCGGTCCCAATAACGCCGACGGCACATTTTCGGACAATCGTCAAAAGAACAAGATTACTGACAACAAAATCGGAGAGCGGGTCGACTTTAACAGTCGGAAGACGGGCAACTGGTCCTTCTACTATCACTTTGACGACTCGACGGTGAACAGCGCCCTGCCCAGCGGCGGCGCAAGCGTGCCAGGCTTCCCAGCAGTGACGCTCAACCCGCGCGCAAGAATTCGTCATCAGCAACAACAAGACCATCGGAACCAGCGCTGTGAACGAGGCGCGCGTGACTTTCTTCCGCACCTCAACCCACCTGGACAACCCGAGCGGCGGCAAGGCATCGCTTGCCTCTCTCGGTTTCGTGACCGGTGTCGGTACTCTCGGCATCATTCCCGATGCTACTCCGGGATTTCCGGAGTATGTTCCCCAAATCTATTTCAACAACTTTGCCATCGGCACCCCGTCGCTGATCACATTCCAGCCTAACAACACCTACACGGCGTCGGACGGGTTTTCCAAAGTTATCGGCAGACACACGCTGAAGTTCGGCGGAGAATTCCGCTATCTGCAGGTGAACGAACGAAACTTAGCCAGCCAGGACGGAGCTTTTGTTTTCGATGGCACCGTGACCGGCGTCGATTTCGCCGACTACCTGCTTGGAGCGCCTACGGGAGCCGGGGGTGGCTACACCCAGGCAGCGTTACAACTCCTGGATTCGCGCACGCGCTACGGCGGCGCTTATGTGCAAGACGCATGGAAGGCAACTCCCAATCTGACGCTGAATTTGGGTCTTCGCTGGGAAGCGAGCATGCCCTGGTACGACACACAGGGAAAAATCCAGACTTGGGTTAAAGGACAGCAGTCAACGGTCTTTCCTGGCTCCCCCCAAGGCCTCGTATATCCCGGCGACACAGGCATTCCCAAGACGCTGGCCCCGACCCGATACAATAACTTCGGACCACGCCTTGGTCTTGCCTACTCTCCGAGCTTTAGCGATGGAGTGTTGGGCAAGGTCTTTGGCGGGCCGGGAAAAAGCAGCATCCGTGCCTCGTACGGCTTGTACTACACCTCGGTTGAGGACTTGAATCTCTTCTATGAAGTGGGAGACGCTCCCTTCGGCTTGTACTGGACCAGTCCGGGTGCCGTTGACTTCTCCGAGCCCTTCCGAAATCGGCTGGACGGAGGCACCGACGGCGAGGGACAGCGCTTCCCGTTCACCGTCCCGATTCCGGGCAGCCCGGCAAATAAGACGCTCGATTTCTCGGTTTACGAGCCGCTGTCTTATTTCCCGGGATACGACATTCATAATAAGCTCCCCTACGCTGAGCACTTCAATTTCTCGATCCAGCGTGAGTTGAGCAAATCCACCGTCTTGACTCTGTCTTACGTGGGCACCGAGGGTCATCGGCTCATCGCGCAGACCGAAGCCAACCCGGGTGATCGCCGCTTTGTGTATGCAGCTCAAGCGCAGGGTTATACCGACATCGAGCGGTCCCCGGGTGTGGGCCAACCTTGAGCAGGACACGTTCACACTGGGCGCAAATACGGTTTATGGCACCAGGGATACTCTGTTAAACCCGAACTACTGCCCGACCAGCCAGGGATACCCTCTGTTTTGGTTTTGGCAACACCTTCACCAAGCTGGTTGCGAATTCTGTTTACCACTCTGGAGAGGTGACAGTCCAGCGTAAAGCTGGGGATGTAACCTTTTTGGCCGCGTATACGCTCGCGAAAGCCATCGATGATTCCTCGGCTTTCGGCGAACTGATCAACTTCTCAAATGCCAAACTTAGCCGTGGCCTGTCGTCGACGGACGTGCACCAGAATTTTGTGGTCAGCTATGTCTGGGAGATGCCGTTCCATCGGATTTTCCACGGCTTGCCAAGGCTTACGAAAGGATGGCAATTGCAGGGCATTACCCGATTCGCGACAGGATTTCCGATCCAGATGGGTGACGGGAATCCTTCCGGCCTGTGTACGCAGTTTGACACGACGACCCGACGCACCCAACGCCGCTGTGCCAGGGAGATGCCTCTCTTACTGGTAGCCCTTCCACCGACATGCCAAATCTCGTGGGGCCGATTCACATCCACAACCCACGCGCTACTGCCGACCACACTTATTTTGACCAGAGTGCATTTACAGCAACTGCCTGCGGTCTGTCATCAACGGGCGTTTTGCTGGGTACAGACTGCGGATCTTTCGGGACGGCGAACCGGCGATTCTTCCACGGCCCGGGATTCAACAATACCGATTTGGGAATAACCAAGATGATTCCAGTCAATGAAGCAATGCATTTCGAGATTCGAGGTGAATTCTTCAACATCTTCAACCATGCGCAATTTAACAATCCCAGCGGGGACATCAGCAGCGACAACTTCGGTAACGTCACGAGTGCGCGCGATCCGCGCATTGGGCAGGTCAGTGCGAAATTCGTCTGGTAATGCAATCGCAAAGTTTTTGAGCATGGGGACAGCGGGCTCACTCGCCGTCCCCTTTTCAACTTTGAGATAGAGTGTAAGCATGCCGCGCAACCGGCCGACCCGCGGGAACCGTGTGATTCGAACTTGCCTGTTGGCAGCCTCCCTGGTTGGAAGCCTTTCCGCCCCGCGGATCAGCGCGCAAACAGCAGAAACCTATCGCCAGCGCGCAACCGAACTGTCGCGTGCGAAGTCATGGGACGATGCCATCGCAAATTACCGCAACGCTCTGGCGCTTGAACCGAAAGATGCGGTCACACACTACGATCTGGCGTTGGCGCTGAAATACAAAGGGGAAACCCGAGAGGCCCTGAAGGAGTTCGAGGCGGCGTTGAAACTCCGGCCGAAATGGGCGGACGCGCATTACGGATTGGGGGCTGTCTGGTACGACCTACATGAATCAGACCGCAGCGATCAAGGAACTGCGCACCGCCGAAACCCTCGATCCACTCAATGCCGCTACTCATCGCCTGTTGGCCCGAATTCTTGCGCAGCAGAACAATCTTGCCGATGCCGAGCACGAACTGAAACTGGCTCTTCGCTTGAAACCCTCGGCAGACACTCACTTGGAACTGGGAGTGGTCGACGGCCAACTCGGCAAGCTGAATGAAGCCGTCGCGCAGTTTCGTCGACGCGATTCAGCTCGATCCCGGGCTTGCGGCCGCCCACCTCATGCTGGGCATTGTCTTTGCGCCGGCAGGCTGACCACAATGGCGCGCTGGAACAATTTCGAATGGCTGTGGCGCCCTGAATCCGAATGACGCAGACGCCCAGTATAATCTGGGCCGAGAACTGAAGGCTGGGGGAGATAACGCTGGGGCGATCGCCGCTTTTCGTCGCGCCATCGAACTGAAACCGGACTTCGAGCAAGCGCACTACAGTCTCGGCATGGCATTGCGCACCCAGGGCGATGCGACCAATGCCAAGAAGGAACTCGATGAACTCTCGGGGCTGCACGAGTTTCGGGCCCGCCTGGCGCAATCGAAGCTGCTGATCCTGCAGGGCGTGGATACGCTCAAACAACAGAAATTCGACGAGGCCGTGGCGCTTTTCAGAAATCCGCTGCCCTAACACCCGAACTTCCAACCAGCTACTACTACCTGGGGCTTACGTGGGCGGGCAAGAACGAAGCCGGACGCGCGCGAGAGGCGTATGAAAAAGCGATTGAGCTGAAGCCGGACTACGCGCAGGCGCACGCGAGCTTTGGCTGTTTCTTTGGAAGTCCGGAGATCAAACGCGAGGGCTGGAGGAATTCCGGCGGCGGTCATGTGCGATCCGGATCTGGCGGAAGCGCACTACAACCTCGGCCTTGCACTGACTACAACTGCAGCGCCCGCAAGATGCCATTCGCGAGTTGACTGAGGCCGTCAGCCTTGATCCTCACAATGTCGATGCGCGAGTGCAGCTTGGGGTGGCCCTAGCCAAAACAACGATGCCGCAGCCGCAGCCAACGTCTTTCGCGACCTCGTACGGCAGGATCCGAATTTTGCGGAAGGCCACAATAACCTCGGGCTCGTTCTGCTGCAGTCCGGGGATACCCACAAGGCAGAGGCGGAGTTTGAAGAGGCGACGCGGCTAAAACCACAGCTACGCCGAAGCGCACTACAATCTCGCCTTGGCGTTTCGTCAGGAAGGCAAGAAAGCGGACGCACAACACGAGTTCGAAAAGGCGTATCGAACTCGCGCCGGAACTGAAGAGCCTGCCACTTCCCTGAGCTCTGACGAGGATCTTTTAGCGCGGACTGGCGGAGTTCTCGGGCCGAATGAGCAGTGCAAGTCTGGGGAAAAGAAAAAGTCCAGCGGCATCATCGATGACATTCACCTGGCACGTGTAAAACCCAGGCTTCAAAGCGCTGAGTGGCAGGTCGAGTTGGAAGACGCCTGCCTTTCGGTCGCGAGCATTCAACTCGGTCAACTCGACCAGCGAACTCTCGAATACCTTTGTTTTGCCGCTGAAGAGAGAGACGTTCGTAAGGAGATGGATGCCGGACTTGGATTGTCCCGGCTCAGGCGCGGCGGGGGCAGTCGCTCGCGCCGGATCGTACACTTCATAATAGAGTCGCAGGTGCTGCTCGGAAGAAAACACATGGGTCACGTTCGGAATGATCTCGGAGCCATCGCGAATCAACGGACTGGGCGTTGGCGCCCTTCTTCGCAGATTGAATCTGGCTCGCAAAAACGATCGAACTCATCTTCAGAGGTTGCGATTTTAGATCTGGCACACTCAAGTCAGTTTCGAACGAGCCCATCCGTCCCGTCTGGTTTTCCCTCACCACAAACTTCAGATGATATTTGCCGGGCGGCAGGCTCGATCCAGTGTCATACTGGACATTCTTTTTTCGAACCTGCGACGACGTGTCGAGCGCGAGCTTAACCGTGTCGCGGATTCTAGAAACCGGATGTTCCTCGTTGTCGAGGGCCACGCCAATGACGTCTAGGGTTGCCTTATCCCGATCACCGCTGCGCGTGAAGGGAATTTCCGAGCCCGGCACCACCAGCGAGATTGGAACGAAGAACTTATTCGCCTCCAGACGAAAGTAAGCGGTGCTCAAATACAGAGGCAAATCGGTCGTGGGCAACTGCGATGCGAGTTCTTCCTGGAGTTGAAGTTCTTTATCCTCCTTCGTGGAATGCCGGTAGTCTGCGGGTGCGTAGTAGCCTCGGCGGTAGTCGACCTTCACACCCGGCACATTTACTTTTACTGCAATGCGCCGGTACCGCCCGTCCCTGGCAGCATTGTCGCTGCGATAGCCGAGCAGATAGTAGGTCGACGTATCCTGTTGCACTCCCTTAAAGACCTGGGTGAAATCGTTGGAATCGAGAAAGGCCCGTCCTCCGGTGTCGCTCGCCAGGGTGACCAGAGTTTCTTGTGTCGTGAAGTTGGAGTTCAGCGCATTGATCGTAGATTGGCCGGAATACGCAGACGTACCGCGCAGACTCGCGTTTTGGGCTTCCCCGCCTGCGACAGTTGCCTGCAGGCCACGTAGATCCATGGTGTAGATGGCCAGGTTAGAGCGGACGGCTGCGTTGATCGCGGCTCGCAGTTCCGACTGATTCTCGATGCCGGTTCGGTCCATCCCGCTGGAGAAATAAATCAGCGACTTCTTCTGTTGCAGGTGAGAAAGTTTTGCAGCGACCGAACGCAACGCTTCCAAACGCCGGTCCGTATTGAAGATGTTGTACTCCGTGTCATCGGCGGTGAATGGCTGGCCGGAGTCGGGCGTGCCTTCAGTCGTACCCGTGGTGCCCTCGTCGAAGCCTTGGCCGCTGCCTGTGCCGAAAGCCTGCAGTTGCTTCTTGAGCAGATCATGATCGGATGTGAAATCCTGATTGACCAGCAACGAACTTCCCAGAGAAACAATCGAGACCATGTCCGCGGGAGCCATCTGAGTGTCGACGTAGTGATCAGCAGAGGTCACCGCGCGATCGATTTCATCCGGCTCCATCGCAGAGAGGTCGAAGAAAAGAACGATCAGACGGCGATCCTTAAACTGGTTCGCCGAAGCTGCGGCATCCGTTGCAGTTCCGGGCCTGCCTGGTGGGTGAGGCGTAGGAGTCGCCATTGGCTTAGCTTGAGCCACATCTTGATTTGCCACGGCATCAATGTTTTCCACATCAAACGAGACAACTTTTTGGGGCTTATTGTCCTCAAGAATCGTGAAATCCTCAGACTTGAGGCCGCGGACGATATTTCCGCTCTTGTCTCTCACGGTCACGTTTACCAACACAAGATCGGTCTGAACGCGAAATGTATAGTCCGCCGTTTGCTGCGCTGGCATGGACGTACCGAGCAGACAGAGTTGAAGCAACACGGTCAGGATTCTGTTCGCCCCTCGGTTTGCAATGGAAATCATCTCCATATTCCTCAAAAGCGGAACCGCGCAGTCATCGTGATTTGCCGCATGCCGCCAACCGCCGTGACCCGGCCGAAGGTCAGCGAAGTAACGGACGTATCAATCGAGGTGTAGTTCGGCCTGTTGAAGACATTGGTGGCTTGCGCCCGAAACTCCAAAACGCGCGATTCATTCAGCGGGATGACTTTGGTAAAGGCCATATCGAACAGTAGTGTCCCTGGCCCGATGATGCTGTTTCGGCGAGCGTCACCATAGGGCCCCGCAGGCAACGCAAAGGCAGCAGTATTGAACCACTCTCCAATCGACGGATTCGCGAGGCTGACAGACTGTCCTGGAACTAAGTCGGCCCTCAGCGTACCGTTCGTGCCGCGATTGATCTCGGCAGCGCTTCCCAAAACGTGCGGTGTAAAAGGTAATCCGGAAGCAATCATCCAGTCGCCACTCCATTGCCAATCGCCGAAAATCGCTCGCAGCGGAGTGTTGCCTGTGAGCCAGGGCTTGTCGTGTCCAAATGGCAACTCCAACAAGTAATCCGCAGTGAATTTATGCGTTTGATTAAAGCTTGAAAGACCTCGCTCTGCGGACAGGTCCAGTGCATTTTGCGCGACCGATGACGCGCCGCTACTGGACGAACCGCCTCCTCCCCCCGGAGAGGTGCCGCCGGCTCCGAGTCCAGCGCGTCCGGCCCCTGAAGTGGCTCCGGCTCCAATGGACGACGCGTCGTCGAGCGATTTGGAAAATGTATAGATTCCACCGATGGAGAAACCGTTGGACAGGCGCTTGCGCACGCGCACGGAAGCCGCATTTGCCTCCGAGTCGCCGACGGAGTTTTCGTAAGTGAATGCTTGTGCCGTTGGAATCAGAATGCCGGTGGCGGTCCGGTTGGGAGCTTCCAGAACATCGAGGTCTGTCCCCTTGGTTCCGGTGTAATCAATGTTAAGCAATAGGGTCGGACGGATCTGCTGTTGGATATCCAGATTACGAATCTGCACGTAGCCCAGCCGATAGTTAGGATTCACGGCGTAATTATTGGTGATGCCGCCTGTGGAAACAGAGGGAAAGCCATTCTGCAGAGTAAGTTCTCCCGCGGCGGTCTGGATATTGGTCTGTGTCATTGAAAACGGAGGCTGGAAAGCCAACTGCTGCGCCATTCCCTGATATGCCCCGGTGTTGTAGTTGACGCCATATCCGCCGCGCACCACCGTTTTAGAAAGCGGCTTCCACGCAAAACCAACCCGCGGAGCAAAATTATTGCGGTCAGGCCTTATCAGGCTGTCCGGCACGTGCCCACTGTAGGGCGCTGTTTGGCCGGGCAAAACGGCAGCGACCGCTGGCGTGCCCAGTGCAGGGTTCAGCACGGCTGGCGAGAGGTCCAAGTTCGCAAGACGATTGTTCTCTTCTGTTAACGGAGAAACATATTCGTATCGAACGCCGATGTTTAAGGTCAGATTTCCGCGAATCTTCCACTCATCCTGAGCGTACAGATCCCAATAATTGCCGTGAAAGTGATAATTATCTTGGCCGTATTGCACGGAGGTCGTTTGCGGCAGACCGAGCAGGAAATCGGCAAAGTCGTACCCCGTTCCGGGGGCTTGCGTCATGGACTGACCCGGTTGGCATGTCTGGCAAGGAACCAGCTGAGAGGTGTTAAAACCGCTGAAGACGAATGATCCGCGGGCGTTGCTGCTGGTCTCGGTATTGAACTGGACCCGCCGGAAGTCAACGCCCCACCGCCAGCTGTGCTTCCCGTGAGCCCAAACGACGTTGTCCGAAAATGTGTAGGTCTGATTCCGAAGAAGCTGGGGATTGACATCCTGAAGGCCCGCGATGTCGGCGAAGGAAAGATTGGGCAAGCCCCAATCGAATGGGTTCTGAGAGACCCCCGCGATTCCCAAAGCATTCGCCAGGTCATCGTTGAACGCGTAGAGATTTTGCGTGCGTGTGCGGCTGCGGTTGAAATCGAAACGAACGCTATTGGTCAGCTTGCCGATGCTGCGAACATAGCCGATGGGTACGTCAAAACTGCGAATGTTCGTGTTCCCACCGATGCTTGGAAATGGGTTAGTAAGATTCGCACTCGATCCGTGATAGTGAAGACCGAAAGTTAGGTTGTTGCGAGGAGCGCCTCGTCCGCCGCGGCGCCCCCCTGTCGGTGCTGCACCGAACGTGTGATTGATCCGGACGTTCAGGTCATCACTATCATTTGATGCGGACGTTACGAAGTGAAAATTCTGATAATCTCCCGGTAGATTCGGAGTAGGAATGTAGTGCAATAATCCGGCCGAAATAGGGTTGATTTGCGGGATCGTGTTGTTCAAGTAGGGAGTGTTGGTCGCGGGATTGAAGATCTCGACTGGCTGCCCTCCCGATGCGCAAGAGGTGTAGCAGGCCTGCGAAAAGTTTCCTTGCCGCTCCAGCTGCGTGGGAACAGTAGAAAACTGATCGAATGGATTCTCTCCGCGCTTGCCGTTGTAGTTGGCGAAAAAGAACGTCTTGGTTCCACCGTGGTAGATCTTTGGAATATTGAGGGGTCCGCCGACGGATCCGCCGAAACTGTTCTGCACGTATGCCGGATTGGTCGGAGGTTCGCCGGCCAGCGCATACGGCGCGGAATTGAGAGCAGAATCTCCAACCCCGTAGTAGATCGACCCGTGGGGATGATTCACATCAAAGCCTCGGCGACCGGTAATCGTCATCGCGCGTCCAGGCCCACCGCCGCCAAATCCACCAACACCTCCGAATCCGCCAGGTCCTCCAAAACCGCCACCTTGCTGGCGAGCATCGTTCATCCGTTGCTGGAGCTCGTCCCCACTCATTGAATTGAGGGGACTGGAGCTGTTCCCGGAAACCGCGATCGATTCGGTTGCGCTGTTTGGATCAATCCCGGGCACGGGCATGCCCGAGGGAACGACGTCGTTCATCGAAGTACCGCCCGAATCCTGGGTAGCCATGTTCTGCATCGCAGAAAGGGTTTGAAAGCCACGCTGAGCGCCTCCCGGCCTATTGGGCCGCCCGGGAGGCGGCGTCGCTTCACGCGTTCGGGACAAGAGAGTCAAATCGAAATTCGCGAGCACATTCTGGTGAGAAGCATCAATCACAATGTTCTGCGTGTTGTTTGCAAACGCAACCATCTGAATACGCACGGTGTAGGAACCATCGGATGGAACCGCCACGGAATAGCTGCCATCAACATCGGTCCAGGCGGAGAATTTCAGGTCGGACGATGAAGGAGAGATGGAAACAGCCGCGCCTGGAATCGGCATGCTGCCAGATTTGACTACGCCACGAATTGTTCTAGCTACCGGTTGGTTGGCTGGGGATTGCGGGCGCTGATCCTGGGATGTAGCGTGATCCAAGACGAGCAACGGAGTTAAGCCCAAAAGCAGACATCGAAGAAAGAGCTTTCCCGGTGCGATCATGAACTATTCCCTGAGATCAAATATCCCGCTTGAGAACCGATGATAATCTGAGCGCAACGAAGCCAGCGTAAACTTTTGTCTTTTGCTGTCGATCACGTTGCGGGCTTGCCACGACAAACTACGGCCAAACCCATCTTCCTGAGAATGCGACCAGGTTTCGTTCTGTCCTGTCGATAAGAACCCGTCTTACGCAACGGTCGAGTAAAGATTCGTAAAAGCGGACGCGGTTTCACAACTTCGGGGCCATAATCTGGTTCATACACACATGCCTAATCAAGCCTGGAGGAGAGACCATGTCTAAACATTATTTGCTCGCGCTAACGCTGGCGGCCGCTGTCTGTACCGTCGTGCCGACCGTCGCACAAGACAACGGTAGTAACGATTCGCAGTCCGCTCCCGCGGGAGCGCCGGAACACCGGCGAGGGGGTCATTTCGATCCCGAGAAGCGAACGGAGATGCTGACGAAGCAACTGAAACTCACCTCGGATCAGCGAGCCAAAGTGGTGGACATTCTCAAATCTGAACAGTCGCAAGTGCAGAACCTGCGCTCGGACTCCTCGGCGTCGCAGGAAGATCGGCGCTCCAAGATGATGGAGATCCGCAAGAGCTCCAATGGCCAGATTCGCGCGCTTCTCGATTCCAACCAGCAACAGAAATTTGACACAATGCAAAGCCGTCGCGAACAGTGGCAGGGGCACCACCAGAATGGACAAGCTCCGCGCGGCTCGGAGTCTCCCCAGCAGAATTAGTTCGAAGTATCGAGCAGCTACCTTCGACGCCGGGACGTGGCATTATGTCGCGTCCTCGCGTTCAGGGAGTCTCCGGAAATACCTTCTTAAACACGACTGTTGTTCTTCCCAAGCCTGTCCAACACGCAATCTACGGACATTCCCTCTTCATTCAGTCAAAACGCGCCCCAACCTTTGCGGAGTGCGGCCAGATCAGCTCATCTCGCATCACCATGAAATTAGTCCGCGTGTCTGTCGCCTTGTACGAATCCGGCAAACAACCGAGGAGGGAGTAACATGCTAGATGACATAGGAAGTCGAATAGAAACGGAGCAAGCAATGCCTGAGTCCATTGACTGGCCGCCGCCTCGCGAAGGACGGCTGGGCCGGCGCCGAATATTCCTTTTTGTTCTCGCCGTGCTTGCAGCTATTTTATTTGGTGGTCGCGCCGCGCTGTCCTATTGCGTGGACATACTCTGGTTCAGGTCGCTTGGTTATGGCGATGTTTTTTGGAAGACGCTGAATCTTCAATGGATCGTCTTCGCCATTTTCTCGGTGGCAACGTTTCTGATCCTCTTTGGTTCGTTTCTCGCACTCAAACGGGCGCATCTGCCCGATTTACCAGACGGTCACACAATTCTTATTGGCGGGCAACCGGTGAAGCTGCCAGTCGGGTCCGTCCTGAGGCTGATCGGTCTTGGTGTTTCGGCAGCGATTGCCGTAGCCACCGGTGCAGCAATAACTGGCGACTGGCCGATATTGGCGCTCTTTTGGTATGCCCCCCACGCTTCCGGCAGCGTGGTCGATCCGATTTTTGGCAAACCGCTGAACTTCTATCTGTTCGCGCTGCCCGCATGGCAGGTCCTCCTCGGCTGGCTACTGACGTTGTCTTTGATTACCTGTGCTCTGGCGACGTTCTTCATCCTCATCGCGGGCGGAGCGCGTGTGCTCTCTGGGCGTTTGAGCCGCCACGTCATGCTGCCTTGGCGCGGGTTCTCCATCTCGTTTGCGTTCCTGCTGCTCATCCTGGCCGCGCGTGTATATCTCAGCCGGTTCGAGAGACTGTTCGATGATCATACGATTTTCGGGGGTGTCACCTATACGGATGCGCACGTCACCCTGACAGGTTTGCTCGTGGTCTGCGCAGCGCTCATTCTCGGAGCGGGGATCGCCTTCGTCAATGCGTTTCGAGTGCCTCGCGGGAAGTGGCTGGTTGCGGCAGTTCTTCCGGCTGCAATCTGCTATGTCGCCGTTCAGGCCGTCGCCTGGTACGTCAGCAGCTTCATCGTCAAACCGAACGAACTGGTTCGGGAGAAGCCTTACATCGTTTACAACACAGCGTTGACGCGTCAGGCTTACGGATTGAATGCCGTCTCGCAGCGCGAGTTCCCCGCTGAAACTACTGTCGAAGCCGCGGATCCCGCGAACAATCAGGCGACACTTCAGAATATCCGGCTATGGGACTGGCGGGCCTTGCAGGACACGCTCCGTCAGATTCAGGAGATCCGAACCTATTACGACTTTCCCGACATCGACATTGACCGCTATGACATCGACGGAACGACTCGCGAGGTAATGCTCGCTGCTCGCGAATTGAATGTCGACAAACTCCCTGAGAGTAGCCGCAACTGGATCAACGAGAAGCTGATCTACACGCATGGCTACGGCATAACGATGAATCCAGTCAATGGATTCACTTCGGAAGGGCTGCCAAATCTGATCCTCAGCAACATGCCAGTCCAGAGCACGGTGCATAGCCTGTCGGTCACACGGCCGGAGATCTATTTCGGCGAGATGACCAATACCGACGTCTATGTAAAAACGCGACAGCAGGAGTTCAACTACCCGCAAGGCCAGACTAACAATCTGAATTCCTACGAAGGAAACGGAGGGATCGTTCTGGGCGGGTTTCTGCGTCGCCTCATCATCGCGCTCGACCGCGACGACCTGGCGAAGCTACCGTTCAGCGATGACGTAAACCGAGATAGCCGCCTGCTGATGCGGCGGAACATACGCGATCGTGCAACGGCGTTGGCGCCATTTCTGACGTACGATCCGGATCCATATATTGTCCTTGGGGACGATGGCCGGCTGTCGTGGATCATGGACGGGTTCACTGTTTCCGACAGCTATCCATACTCGACTCACTACGCTCTCGACAACAATCTCATCAATTACATGCGCAACAGCGTCAAGGTGGTCATCGACGCCTATGACGGGACGACCACGTTTTATGTTTTCGATCCAGACGATCCGATCATTGCAGCCTACCGCGGGATTTTTCCGGGATTGTTTAAAGATGCATCCTTGATGCCTGCCGGACTGCGCAAGCACGTGCGCTATCCCGAGTTATTGCTCAAGCTGCAAGCGGAGGTCTACGGTCTCTACCACATGACGGACGCGGAGGCCTTCTACAACCGCGAGGATTTGTGGACAGTTGCCACCGAAGTCGGCATGGCCGAGGGAGGCGGACAAACAACGCAGATGGTGCAGCCAAATTTCGTGCTGATGAAACTACCAGACGAGCGCGGCGAAGAGTTCGTGGAGATTCTGCCCTTCACCCCGGCCAACCGGAATAATCTGATCGGGTGGATTGCCGGGCGCAGCGACGGCGCGCACTACGGTACGTCGGTAGTTTATAACTTTCCAAAAACGAAGCTCGTCGATGGACCGCTGCAAATCGAGGCGCGAATCGATCAAAACGCACAACTCTCCGGACAATTGACGCTGTGGAATCAGCAGGGGTCACATGTGCGGCGCGGTGCTTTGCTGGTAATTCCAACCGGACGCGCGCTTCTGTATGCCGAGCCGATTTACCTGCAAGCGGAACGCAGTCCCATGCCGGAGTTGCGCCTGGTTGTACTGGCGCTACAGGACCGGCTTGCCTACGGCCCCACTTTCGAATCGGCAATGGCGTCGCTTTTTGGCGGATCGGTCTCTTCCCTGACGGCTCCGGCCAGTGGCGCAGGGGCAGTGCCAACGGAGTCGGAAAAGAGTGCACGCGGGGCTCCCGCTCAGCCAAAGTCCGCAGAAGACTTTAACACTCTCATTAAGGATGCCGCAAGGGATCTCGCCGACTACCAGCGCCTCACGTCGGAGGGCAAACTCGGAGAGGCCGGACAGAAACTCGAGGAGTTGAAGCGGGCACTCGACAAGCTGAATACGCAGCAAAAATAGCGGCTGGGCGAGTTTTATTGCTCCAGCCGAGTTTGTCTGCGATTCGTCGGAATCGATTCGGTCCGCTCGTCCACACTACAAATTACTTCTTGGGCGGACCGTCCTCCTGCTTCACAATTTCGCCTTCGCCTTCGAAGGGCCAGTTCTTATCGAGCAAGAGCTCTTTTTCGCGAGTCTCTTTCGGGACAACATTGATCTTTAGGTTCTCGAAAAAGTGCACGCCGGTTTTTCCTGCAGTCGCAACGTCCAGGTCGCCATCTCCGTCGAGATCTTCCACAACGAATTGTGTGCCGGCTCCGGCCGTTCCGTTGACGGACATGGGATATCGCGTGAACTGTCCCGTTTTGCGGTCGATCTTGTAGTAATAAACCACGAGCGGATCGTACGAGCCCGGATCATTCCCTGAATGGCCGCGGTAGCGCTTACCGGCCAGCAATTCGGGAACCCCATCACCGTCGATATCGACCAACTTCAGCGCATGAACCTGCGAATAAGACTCGTCGATCGCGTGCTTCACCCACTGCCGGACTCGCGCCTGCGCCCTTCTGTTCCAGCCAATAAAGCCCATAGCTGTGTCCCTGGCCGTAGATGATGTCGGTCTTCCCATCATTGTTCACGTCGTAGCCGATGATCGGAAACCCGGCATCGTCCATCTGCCAGTCACCGTGCCACTCCCACTTATCGTTGTTGGCATCGATATTCTGGAACCATCCGTTCGGGGTAAGGATGTCGGCCTTTCCATCGCCATCGACGTCGGCGATGCCAATCCCGTGTCCATCCTGCTCTTTGCCACCAACATGGTGCACTCTCGGTTCAGGGCCCGAGAAATCCACCCACAGAATTCCCGAGTGGTTGTAGTGTGCCAAAGCGAGGTCCGGTTTACCGTCGCCGTTGATGTCGCCAATCGCCCCACCTTCTGTGTCGTAGCTGTCGGTGATGAAGTGCCGCTGCCACATTACCCCCGGCTTCTTCGGATTTTCGTACCACCAAAGCCCGTTCAGCATCCATCCCGTCGTTACCACATCCGGAGCACCGTCGTGGTTCACGTCGAAAGTCCACTCTCCGCAGTCGGAGACGAACTCACTCATCATGCCTACGGTGCGATATTGATGGCGCTTCCACTCGCCGCCCGCGGGTCCTGGATTTTCATACCAATAAGCTCCGCTCAAAAGATCGGGCCGCCCATCGCCGTTCATGTCGAGCGTGGTGATGCCCTCAGCATGATCCGTGCCTAAACGGTGAACGAAGAAAGTCAAATGCGGGCTGTTTCCCGGCGCGTCTCCAGGAGAGGTCTTACGCGCATTCTGTGCAGCGGCAACACATAAGCACGCCGCCCATATAAGCACGACAAGGGGAATTGCAACTTTCATTTTCTTGAGCAAGGTAATTCTCCGATGGTACGTTTGATTCTGAATACTCAGGCCGGCTGGGCCGTCAACGACTTCGGCCCATTTTCACGCAGCATTGTATTTCATACCAGTTTCATGGAATCAGGATCCCACTTCACCACGGCGCCGCGATCCAGGCTGAGATTGCTGAGCAGTGCAGCCCCGGCTGCACGAAAGCCGAACACTGCATCTTCCACAACGGGTTGCCGCGAGCGAACTGCCGCAAAGAAATTCTTGAAGTGGTCATAGCTGTCGCGGTAGCCCTCAGGCGCAACGTACTTTTCATAGCCAGCGACCGGAGGACCCGATGGGTGCGAGTCCGGATATTTCTGCCGGTAGTCTTCCAGGATTCTCTTCTGCATCGCCTCGGTGAAGGTGCCGATTGTGTAGCCCGGCGCCTTTTCGAGCGGCGTGCGGCTGACGCTGACCGTATTGCCGGCGATCTCCATCGTGCCTTCCGACCCCGTGAAGATCAGTCCCTCGCTCTCCTCGCCACCGTCTACGAAATTGACACGGAGACTAAGGTTAAAGCCTTCCCGATAGTCAAAGAGTCCCAGCATTACGTCGGGAGCATCTCTACCATCTTTCCAGAAGCGCAATCCCCCCGTTGCCATGGCTCGCGTGGGACCGTTTGTGCCCGTGATGAAGTGGGTTCCGCTGAATAGGTGCACGAAGAGATCCCCGGCGACGCCGCTTCCGTAGGCTTTCCACTTGCGCCACTGGAAAAAATGTTCTGCGTTAAAGGGAATCCGAGGTGCAGTTCCAAGGAAGCCCGGCCAATCGCAGGTATCAGTCGAGGCATCCAGTGGAACCGTATAGTCCCAGGCGCCCATTGCCGAATTGCGATCCCAATGCGCGGTCACCATATTAAGCTGACCGATCGCCCCTGATGCGAGCAGTTCCTTCGCCTTGGAATAAATGATGGAACTCACGCGCTGGCTTCCGACCTGGATGATCCGGTTGGTCGCCTTAGCGGTCTGGATCATTTCTGGCCCGTCGGCATAGAGGTGGATCATCGGCTTCTCGCAATAGACATCCTTGCCCGCCTTCATCGCGTCAACGGAAACCTGCTTATGCCAATGGTCAGGCGTCCCAATAATGACGGCGTCAATATCTTTTCGGGCGAGAACCTCTCTATAGTCGCGGGTAGTGAAAGTGTCGTTGCCCCAAAGTTCCTTGCAGTGCTGGAGGCGGCCGTCGTAACAGTCCGCCACTGCGACAACTTTCACACCCGGAACCTGCACCGCAACCTTTGTATCTCCCTGTCCCTGACCGCCAGCTCCAATCAGCGCGATCTGAATATGATCGTTGGCCGCGAGCGGCGCCGAAGGTTCACTTTGAATCGGGGTCAAAGCATGAATTTTTGCCGCGAGCAACGTCTGCGCTGTTGCGGTGCCCGCCACTTTCAAGAAACTTCTGCGATTCAACACGGGAATGTCCCCCGACGTGGAAGTGGACTATCGTCTGCAACCATAGTCTCTTTCGATGGATTTTGTCTTGCTTGTGAACTCTGCCGCAAAGCTCGAACAGAACGTTTATCGCGAACCGTGAACGTGGAGTCAAAGCTACTTCGAGTGAATTGTGGAAAAGAACTGCCACGCCATATCCGTGAAATCGAGTGCGCTGGCTGACTGATGCTGCTTATTTCCTGCGGAATCCAGGCTTCCGGCCCACTCGTGGCCGAAGTTTGCGACGAAGTCGGCGACCACGGGTACGTCATTCTTGCATTCCTTCCATGTCAGTTGCACACCCCAACTAATCTTTTCGGCCGTCTGAACGCGGCAGCCATCGAGGTACCCCCAGGTCACCCAGTTGCCGTGTGGCGTAGTGGCAAAATGCGGACTATTCACTTCAAATCCGGAGAACTGCTCGTCAGTGTCACCGTGGATATAGAGGATAGGTAAGGGACTCGCGAGTTTCGGCGGTGGGTCCATCAACGGCGTCGCTACAGCAACGATTCCACATATTTCCCTAGAATGCCGGGATGCCACCAGTTGGACGGCCCCCGATCCGCTTGAAAAACCGGCAAAGAAAACTCGCCTTCGGTCGACGTGGTCGCGATGAATAACTTCATGCAGAACAGAAATCAAATACCCGTCATCGTCGACGGGCAGTGCACCCGCTGCGAGGCTATGCGTTCGCGAGCCTTTCATTTCCCAAAACGTAACGTTATTTTGACGGTCCATCGGCTGGTCAGTCTGCGTCGTAACCGGTTCCGGGAATACAACCAGAAACCCATTGCGATCCGCTTCGCTGATCCAATTGAACTCTTCCGACGTTGACTTCGCCGTGCTCCGAATGCCTCCCAGCATGATTACGACCGCGGGATGCGCCGATAAATGAGCAGGCCGATGAATAATATAGGGCCGACTGTAGCCGTTATGCATGAATGGCCGGACCTCAGTCTGGGCGGCAACGTGAGGCCCAACTGCCGATATCAGGGTGGTCAGAAAAAAGATGAATGAGCTTCGGATGTTCATATCTTCGGTGTCGCAATCTTACGAATCTAGAGGGCGTGAGCATCGAAAGCGGAGGGCTGAGAGCTGATCGCGAGCTCTCTTACACGGGCAACTGTTCCTGCATCCATCCTGGCGCTTCGAGCTTCGGCTCGGTAGTCAGGTCCATCACCAGGCGTTCCAGCACCATGCGCTTGCTCACGGGATTGGAGCGCAGGGCCAGGTCAGCCTTTGCCACCAGACGAATCGCGCGTGTGAGTTCGCGGCGGGATTTGTAACGCCGGGCCTGCTTGATGATGTCGTCGGCGGCAAATGGAGGCACGCGGAAACCCTGCCACAGAGCGGCCCACAGCATGCGCTGGTCGCGAACGTTGCGTTCGAGAATCACCAGCATCTGGCGGAAAGTTTTTGCCAGCATGTAGATGTGCCCGATGGCCGCTTCTTCACCTTCGCCGGACAGCAGGATCGCGTCCAGACACTTCCAGAGCGCGCACGCGTTCTTTCGCGGAAATCGCGTCGGTCAACTCGTAGAGCGAACGCTGCTTGGCTGCCAGCACCATGGTCTCGACGTCGCCCAGCGTGATGCGTTTCTTCTCGCCAACGTAGAGAATCAGCTTCTCGAGTTCGTTGGAAATCATCATCATGTCGCCGCCGAGGGCGTCGACCAATTCGCGGGCGCCGTCGGCATCGATCTTTACTCCATCACCGCGGCTGGCACAGTACTCGGAGATCCAGCGGACGGCCTCGCCCTCTTCGACCCGCGCCAGTTCGACGATGCCGCAGTATTGCCCCATGGTTTCGCGGATGCGCTGGTAACGCTCCTTATCCTGCATCTCCATGCGGCGGACGTCGGCGGGAATGCTGATGTGGTCTGCGACAAAAACCAGAAGAGCATCAGGATTCGGATTCTTGCAGTAGTCCTCGATCGCGGCCAGTTTCTCTTCGTTCGAACCGCGGCCAAAAAGATTCTTCACACCGCGCACGAAGAAAACCTGAAACGGAGCCATGAGTGAAGGCGTGCGGGCGCGGTCGAGAACCTCGGCCAAATCGGTTTCAGCAAGATCGAAGTCGAAGAAGCTGAAGTCCCGCAGATCGACCGGCACCAAGTGCTCAAGGATCGCGTCGCGGAAGCGTTTGCGGAAAAAGGCTTCATCCCCCACAAAGACGTAGGCGGCACGCAGTTTGCGCGACTCCAGTTCGCTGACGAAGCGCTCGGCCTGGGCGAAGGCCCGCATCAGACTTTCCTCGCCTTCGTCTTTGTTCCTGCGTGGCTCATCGTCTTCGACTTTAGCATCGCGAAACCCATCCGCCTAGTGACCCAACATGAACGCCTACAACTTGCTCAGGAAGTCCATGACCTCGGGCGAAGTCCAGTCGACGGGACCGACAAACTTCCGGCGCAATACACCCTTTCGGTCAATGATGTAAGTCTCCGGCCAGCCCGAGGTGCCGTACAGGGTTGCAACTTTCTCTTCCGGATCGCGCACCGTCATGAAATTAACGTTACGTAGTTTGATAAAGCGGTGGTAAGCGTCTTCATCCACATCAATGCTCACGCCCAGAACAACCACGCCCTTGGCTTTCAGACGATCCTGCATCGTGATGAGAGATGGAAGCTCTTCGACACAGGGGGGACACCACGTCGCCCAGAAATTCAGGACCACGATCTGGCCACGAAACTGTTG
>CAVQHO010000006.1:0-1065178 GCA_963712365.1 uncultured Acidobacteriota bacterium | reverse complement strand
GTGTATTGTCATGTACTTGGTTCAGGTTTGCATCTGCTCTGCGTTACGAGTTCGGTTATGCTTGGTCATCCGATCACCCGCTCTGGTGACGCTTGCGACACTCGACACTTGAACCTCTACACTCTCGGCTATGAGGACGTGGACGTAGATCTCTACGTCTCGAAGTTGAAAGCCGCGGGCGTCGGCGTCGTCGCTGACGTTCGTGAGACCCCGTCAAGTGAGTAAGCGTGGGTTCTGCAAGAACATTCTGAGCCGCGAACTGTCAAAGGCTGGGATCGAATACATACATCTCAACTGTAGAGGTAATCCGAAAGAGAATCGGCGGACAGCGCCGGATTTGGCCGAATGCCTGAGGCGATACAAGATTTATCTGGACGACAATCCGACGGGTGTCGTCGATCTGATCGAAGTCATTCGGACGGCTGCGTCACGGAATCGAACGGTCTGCCTCACGTGCTTCGAGAAAGACGCAGATGATTGTCATCGCTCGATTCTCGTCGAAGCGATGAGACGCCCGAATCAAGCTGCTCCCCGTCCACCTCTAGTCATCGGAACAGCAAATCCGGCACCTGCTTTCGGATACTTCCGCCTGCCGACAATCATGAAGCTCGTCGGGTATAAGAACAAGTTTCCAAGAAAGAACCTAGATTGTAGACATCGAGCCTGCACAACTCCCGCATTCGCTCCAACGCCTTCACATCACCATCCCGTCGCTGAAGTCCACACAGACCCCAATCCAAAACCTGCATTCGAT
Organism: uncultured Acidobacteriota bacterium; assembly: GCA_963712365.1. GTDB lineage: Bacteria > Acidobacteriota > Terriglobia > Terriglobales > Acidobacteriaceae > Sulfotelmatobacter. Next base: position 1,064,424 of record CAVQHO010000006.1, on the reverse strand, counting down.
GACCAGAGCATGTCGGCAACTTGCAGGACCACGAGACCTGAACACGGGATTTGAGGAAGTCCAGCTTCTTCATCTCCGGCGGGATCGCCTGTTCGAACATGTCGATCTGCAGTCGCTTGGCGTTAGTGAATTCTCTAACCTCTGCGGATTTCTGCTCGAAAGTGTTTTCCTCCTTCATCCGCAGATCGCTCAACGATTTCGACCCTCGTGATCTCCTTCGGTGCGACGACTCCAATAGACGTGTGCCGCTCTGGCTGTACCTCGACCAAATCATCGACGGATTCAAACTGCCAATTAGGGTCTTGAACATCCATCGAGTTCACTCCCCCACTCATCCTGCGTCATCAGGGATAAAATCGCCTACTTCGATTGAGTTGCAGTCAATCTTGTAGCTCTAGGGCCGGGGATCGTTGAGATTCTTGGCGATGTCAGCCGTGATCCACTGGTACAGCTTAAATTCTCATCATTGCCGCCCAGATACCTGAACGGAATCGAATCGTTCGCAGCGGTTTGCCCGAGGGCGGCGTCCCGGCTGTGCAGACCGTTTCGAGATGCTTCTTGCTCAACTACGGGTACGTCTTTGCCCAGATCAGAATCTTCTCTCGGGTGTAACACGGACTTCATGCCGTTGTCTCCGATTCAAGCCAACACTTGCCGAGTGATACTCTTGCTGACTTCCCCACCAGAATCTTCATCTTCGCGGCTTTCAAGTGTCACCTTCTCCGAATACTGCTTGTGTGGATGGATATAGTTTCGATACATCCCGAAGAACGTCTCCCGAGATGTTTTTTACCGTTTGAGTGATCCACTTCGACTCATGAGCCACATCAATGTAATTTTGGAGTGTCCAATCTTCGGGCATCAGGGTTTTGCCTAGTTTATCTTTCGGGGCGGCCGCCGCAGTGTAGATCGGGGCTTTGTTGGTCTCTTTGGCGATTTTGCATGAGATTTTCCCTCCGGGCGGGCCTCCATCATCACAGTTGCGGCCAGCGGTGTTTTACATCCGATGCACGCCGTGATTTCCGTCCAACGCGCCTCAAGAATCGCTTTCATCTCTGCATCTGCTGCAACGAGTGAGAAGTCTGGAGGATTGTCAGTAGTCGGTTGTGATGCAGAACTGAGTTTGACGGCGTTGCCGGAACGCAGGGCGACGAGCAGGTCGGCGATTTCCTTCAGGACATTGACGTACGACGAACGGAGGGAACTCTTCTGACTAGCTTGAATGATCCACTGATGGCGTTTGTCAATCCCGGCGAGTTCACTATCGGCGAATACGGGAATCAACCTTTTCCGATGATTGTTGAACCATGAGAGCGCAGTTGATCGGATGATGTCCCGTTCAGCACCCCTGGACCTGTAGCGTGTCTTTCTTCTTCGTCACCTTCCGCAGAAGTTGAGCTTCTTGGATGGCTGCATAGATTGCTTCATCGGAGGGATTCATGTTGCGATCACTTCTTCGCAGTCTTCGCACCAGTGTTCCTCGCCTTCTTGCCCTTCGCCCTTGCACGAGCGGTGCTCCATCTCCGGGAAGCGTGACGGCAACGAGATTTTCGCCGACCGAATTGATACCGTAATGACCTGACTGGCCCCCTTTGTTTAGCAATCCGAGAGTGTGGGGCGTTCCGAAGGGTCTGGTTGGGATTCGCAAATCGCTCACGACCGACAAGTCTGCAACCTTCTTGCAGATCATCGCCGTCGATTTCAGTTTTTCGTTGATCTGCTGGAGCCTCGAAGCGATGTAATATGCGACCGTCGCTGCGAATTGAACATCGTTCTTCGGCTTCTTCTCGGCAACGAAGGATTTGAGGTCTTTTGTGGCTGGCGCAGAGCCGGGAACCGCTGGGCTTGCCGGGAGTGTTCCCGGCGGAGGTGCTGACGGCGTGGGCGGTGTGACAGGCACGACCGATAATCCGATTTTTTTCCGTGCCCAGCGAATGATCCGTTCTTGATCGTTAGCATCGAAGCCTTCAAGGGCCTCGGTGACTGCACGCACTGCTGCTCGGTACTTCTGGCTGAGTGATCGGAATCTCCACACAACGATGCCTAGAGGGAAGGAGCATCAAATGCTACTCAGCCGTCGAGATTTTCGCCAAGGGCCAACGTCACGAATCTATGTTGACTTACTTCGGGTCTCCGACCTGCACGACTTAGGTCCAAAGCCCATTTGTCCTGACTGCAAACGGCCTTTGACTAGCATCCCAAGTAGACGCACGACGCAGAATCACATTCTGCGTGACTTTGTTCTGGACCAGGGCTCAAGTGACTTATGTGCCGATTAATCGACCGGCGGCGTTTGACCTCAATTCCCGACGCCAGCGCCGGCAGTTACTGTCGGTCAGTCGACTCTGCACAATCACCAGAAATCGGTACTCTGCAGGCGTCTGTGTGCGGAACGCGAGATATCCCAACACGGAGTCTGGAACCCCCGCGGAGGATGCTACCTCGACAGGATAGGTGTCGGGAGTGGTGATCATAACGACGATTGCGGTGCAGAGAAGGTTTAATGTACACGATCAAAGTGAAAGCCGAAAGCTGGACTGCAGTTCCAGCACTCCGGCCAGCGACGAGGAAAGCAAAAAGGAGTTGTTCCTCATTCGCCAGAAGCCCGACCGTAGCCTATGAGCACAGAAAAGGGCCGACAAAACCAGTGAAGTGGATGCCATGCGAAGGCCTAGATTTTGCCAATTAGTATCGGGTAGCCGGCCACACATTCCAACTGAAAAGGCCTTCGCTTCAAATAATTTATCGTATTCGGAATTCAGGAGTGCAGGGTGAAAGAGACGGCGCTAGGCCCGAGTGGTCGGCCCCGCTTCCCGCCCGTCGAGTTTTAACCGAACCAGAGTCCACCGAAGTCAGGAAGAGAATTCGACACACCAACAACAACTTCTATGAGTAAAGCCAAATTCAGAGCGTGGAACAAAACGCAGGAGATGATGCAAAACATTGGTCGTATGGCGTTCCAAAAAGGCAGCGTCATCGCCCTATAGAGACGATGGCGAGCTAATCTGGGAAGGGGCGGGCATCGGTTCAAGCTTCATATTGATGCCATGCAGCACCTTCAAGGATAAGAATGAAAAAGAGATTTACAGAGGGGGATATTATCGCGGATTGCCAATCTGAAAGTCAAAGTCACATGGAGAACCACGCTTCGATTGGCGTGTCTTCAAATTCGCTTCAAGCGGTATGTGTGGAGCTTTAGCAATGGTCGTCTCTCAATAGATTTCTGGGATCGCAACGACCCAATGCTTGCGCCCCTGTGAACCTCGTGCGTTTCCAGATGAGTGAAGTCATTGGCAACATCTGGGAAAATCCTGAACTCCTGAAATGATCATCTCGCTCAAACTCATCCTCGCGCTTCCGTTTCTTCATCGCCGACGGGGTCATTAATGTTGGCCAACCGGGTTGAAAGCCGAACGGACTTTTCAACGAATCCCTGCGACGCCTTAAAATTCCACCGTAGAAGATGAGGAATAACAGACCCAGCGTCTCTCCGATTTCCGCGCTCGCAATCCAGACGTTCGTTAAACTTTCCAAACGTTTTGATCTACTAGACCTGCGGCACTAAAGACTCGGCAGCAGACCGGCAAATCACTCAGCTCGACGAGCGGAACATTGGAACCATATCGCGCGAAGATGGGATACCCCATATACAAACAACTCTACAAGTAGCGGTTCACCCTTCAGCTCTGCAAAGAAAGCAGTCATCTCAATGCTCTCCAGGTCTCATGTTTTCCAACTGCGCACAACGTTAGTGGAGTGTCCATGCAATCTGTCCCCCAACAAATGGGTATTCCCGCTTTAAGCCGGACCATACGCAGGATATGCCGATAAGGCAATACGTCGCGCAAATACCTGTTTTCTCTGAATGGCTCCGGCACATCCTTGATTTGCTCTTTTGCGCGAGCCAACGATTTTTCCCAAAACGCAATCAAAAAGTCGGTCATCATCTCCCAGTCGAATGGCTGATTCCGCTCCGTGCGCCGCCCATTCGTTCCATTCCTTGAGCATTTTAAGAATGTCTTCGTCTTCCAGGGTATCGCCCCACGAGGAACGGTTGCAAGCAGTCGGGCATCGCCCCGAGGTATTCGCGGGCACGGTAGATCTTAGCGCGGATAGAGATTCGATATTGTTTTGCATTTTGTAAATGGGGTTGCGGATCTCTCTTTTGTTGCCTAACTTTTGCTTGGACTCTTCTTCTTGATCGAATATTCAGGCCAATTTTTCGTTTCCATCTTCTTTTTTCTATTTCATCCAGGTGGTGGGTCAGCCGAAAGATAAGGATGGTATAAAAGACACCGCCAACCCCACTAAAGTTCCATGGTTCGATCATCTCATTAAACTCATTTGGAGGCCAAGGGCGGTGTTTCCAGTCGCCTTACCTTTTCCCTCTCTTGTTCAGCTACTTTTTCCGGCTCTTTTCCTTTTGCTATCGTTTCCGGTGGGAGATCAATTTTCCATTCAGACTTACCGACTCCCGGATGGCTTTCGCGAGGCTGATCGCTCCGGTATTACACTTCGGTCCTCTGGTCCGAGCCTTAAACTCATCAAAGCAATCGAAGAACTTTTGTATTTCGTCCAAAACACGTGCGTCTGATACTAGGTTGATGAGTCCCAGCATCCGCCACAACTCACGTTGATTGTCCTCTTGTTGTTTTATCAGCGCACTTTGACGGGTCGTTTTCCCTTCCAGCACGATCGCTTGACGCATCGTCGATTTTGTAAGCAACCCGAAGCACCTTCGAGTAGATGTCCAGCCGCTCCGAGAGAAACGGCTTCTGTGCTTCTAAGGTGGCGTTCTGAATTTCTTTATCTCTGGCGTTGAAATAAGTAGTGAGCGTCCACATTCCGGCCGCGAACAGAGCCACGGTGCCAATCACCTTGCAGTAGGTGTCGATATTTCGAGCCCGACTCTCAGATACGTTCAACCATGACATAGGCGCTCCCTTGACGAATTTGCCCGGAATCTATGCTGAAGATAGTCCCTCCACAAGCAATGACTTCCACGCATTTCAAGTCAGCGAGACGGTTTCTCTCGATCTTCTTCCTTAACCTACTCCTCATGGATGCGTTGCTTTTGCGGCTGGGTTCCACCGGCAGTGGATTTACCCCCTTGGAATTTCCGCTCATCGACGGCAAGGGAGGGTGACGTTCGCCGCAATTTATCCGACCGAGAAGTCGCTCAAGCACGAAGAGAGAGACATGGCGCGCCGGTAGCCAGGCAACTGGAAATGCTCTTGAAGATCGTCGGGGACGAAGAAGCGATCATCACGCTTGAGGACATCCACTATTACGACGACGGCCAGTTTCGACCGCGCGGCGACGATGGGCCACGGCATCGACCTTGCCAAGGCCTGGAGCTCCCGAAGATTCATTGGATCGAGGCTGAAGAGATGAAGGGATTACTGATCGATATATATCCAGTTCATTCATCTCAGGCGAATGAATCCTCTCGAACTGGGAAATCGTTACTCCTTGCCCCGACTTTGTGCGTAGGTGAAATGATTTCGGAGTGGCCCCGCTTAATTCTTTGTGATCGCCGCTCAATAGCAGAACGCATTTCTGCAGATCAGGGAGACTTATAATCTTCCCGTCGGATTTCACTGTCTGAACACTGGCGTTGAACGTGGAGAGAGTCGCACCCTCTGGATTAGTTTGATATTTGAGTTGCTGCACATCTTCGGGATTCGATTGCCTTTGATCAGGAAACAGGAAGACGATATTACCAAGTGAGTCACCGACTGGATCGCCTTCCTTGACAAATTTCGCTGCCGAATCACTGCTTTGGAATATGCGGACCTCCAACACGTGGTCAAATATCCTTGCGATGCCCTTCCCATATGTCCAAAATCTTTCCTTCTCAAGATGATGCCTAGCTTTTCTGCAAAACTCCAGAAACTCTTGGCTCTTGCAGTCGATTTTAAAAGACAGATCGATCCGCACTCCATCCAGCGGAGCCAGTGTTCTTTGGATATTTTGAAGTGTCTGATCCGTCTTTTGCGCTAGCTCCAATGTCTTGTCGAGCGGTCGCCTGCTTTGCACGGTCAGTGTCTGACGATTCCTTGAGTTGTGCTATGACGCCAAATGCCGTCGAGACTAGGATTCCGCAGAGTGAGATGTATCCCCATATTGTTACCTTGTTTGTCTTCTTGTCCTTAAAATCTTTGACCAACCCGAGAATGCCGAACGCTCCCGTCAGCACAATCGACGATGCCTTCCATGCTGTCACGAAATCCATATTCACTCCTGCGCTCTGCTGAAACGATCCGACCCCTTGATAGCGATGTTTGGCACAGGCGGAAGTACTTTTTGTTTGAGATGCGCGTCTCGTGCTTACAGGGTGTATCGAAGGCGGCGGCGATTCTAACATCGTGACTAAGCTCTCCACATGGCACTTTCCGGCCAGAACGCTATGTTAGGTCAATCTCTCCATTCAAGCTCTTGAACTCTGGGTGTGAATCATTCGCTTGACCTCGAAAAGGCCGGCTGGACCGAGCAATTGCGGCTCTCGGCGGGTTGAACGGTACGGCTAAGACGCGGTCCAAACCCAAGCCATTTCTTTCGCCGGAGGCCCGTGCACGAATCGCTAAGGCGCAACGGCTTCGCTGGAAGAAGCAAAAAGCCGCACAAAAGTAAGCTGTCGCCTTCCTCCGCTCTGCGAGTGCCGGCCGCTCCAGAGCTATTTTTTCTTTGCAAATTAACACGCAGACCGACCTAGGCAGGGTTTCCCGACCTAATGGATGATAGTGACGTTACAACAGCTAAGTGCCGGTTGGCACGGAAGGCAATTGACGCATGCTGCGACTCAACTTCTATCCGCACCATTTCCTTCGAGAGCAACTTCAATTGCAGTCATTCCATCCTCGGGCAAACAGGAAAGCCGAAGAAGATCCATGATCTCGAATATCGCTTCTTCCAACTAACCCTAAGGGAAAACTCAGCTAGGTTCCTCCCGCCGCACGTCGGCAACCCTCTTGTCGTCACGCAGCGCGATGAAGCGCGTGTGGCGCAGGTGCAGGTCGGCGGTCCATTCGACGAATTCGAACTGACCGACGAGCGCGGGCCTTAGCCAACGGCATTCCTGCATCTTGGAGGCGGTGAGTCCCTGGCCCCATCGTCCGCTTCTCTTTTCCGGTAAATTGTCAAAGGGACACGCATCGCTGTGCAACGGCCGCAAGCGCTTCATGAGCTCCGCCCGTCGAGGGGGTGTGAAGCCATTGCGCGTTCGACCGGCGTAAAGCAGTTTTCCTTTTTCGTAGTATCCGATAATGAGTGCGTCGAAGTTGCGGTCGCTCGGCGTGTAGCCACCGATCACGAATTCCTGCCCTTGGTTGACCCGCATTTTCTGCCAGCTTCCGGAACGTTGGCCGGGTTCATAAACGCCGCTTCGTTTTTTGGCGACAAGACCTTCGAGGCCCTGCGCCTTAACGGAAGCAACCAGGTCAGGCAGTCCCGCCTTCAGTTCGACTGAATACCGGATGGGATCGTGCAGCTTCGGCAGGATCCGCTTTTCCAGCAGCGCCCGCCGCATCGCAAGCGGCTCGCCCATGACATCGCGGCTTGCGAACACGAGGACATCGAAGGCGTAGTAAAAGACATCCGCCCGCGACGAGCCGTAATTCTGGAGGAGGTTAAACGACGGCTTGCCTGTTTCATCCAGCGCAACAACCTCCCCGTCGATTACCGTTCCGTCCGGAATGGCGGCAAGGGCTTTGACGATAGCGGGGTAACGCCGGCTGAAATCGTTGTCATTGCGCGAGCGCAGCGCGACCGCACCGTTGTTCTTGATGGTGAGCGCGCGATAGCCGTCCAGCTTGATTTCATAGAGCCAGTCCGGGCCTTCCGGCAGGACCTCGGTTCGTTGCAGGAGCATGGGCTCGATAAATCGAGCTTTGATCGCACCACGGGCCATGCATCCAGATTACAACGACGCCCATCAGGGGACGACGGGTCTCGTTTAGATACCTTATTGGCAGGAGTTATTCGGCAGCACTGCAATTCATAATTGCATCCCATTACGAAGAGGTTCATGGCCATGCCATCTGCCGTTTGGAGTGGGCACCTTCATTTCGGGCTTGTCGCGATGCCGGTCCGGCTCCTGGTAGCTGCTCGGACCAAGACGACGCGCTTTCGGCGGCTTTACCGCAAGCCGGTCAACGAAGATCCTTCTGCCACCTCTTTTCCTTCCTTTTCGCATGACCGTCGAAGACCACGATTCCGACCTCGACGACCGGAGTCGGAGAGACGCGATCCACGCCCGAAGAAATGAATGGTCGACATACGGCGCGACCTCAGTATTCCACCGTTCGCCAAGTCCTCCAGTCCGAAGAGACGGGCGAGGAAATCCGGCCAGACGAAATGGTAAAGGGATATGAGATCGCACCGAACGAATTCGCTGCTATCGATCCTCAGGAAATCAAAGCAGCAGAGATCGAGACTTCCGACACAATTGATCTATTTCACTTCGTCAAAGCGACAAACGTTGATCCGATTTACTTCGAGCGATCGTACTATGTCGCTCCTGACTCCGGCGCGGAAAAGGCTTACGCACTGCTGCTCGAAGCAATGCGGAAAGAGGAGTGCCTCGGGATTGCCCGAATCGGGATGCACCGACGGGAGCACATGCTGATTCTCCGGCCTTCGGAAGATTACCTCGTCGCACATACGATGTTCTACGCGAACGAAGTGCGCCCGGCGCCACACGTGGAGTTAACCACCGAATTCAGCAATAAAGAACTGTCTATGGCAACGGCGCTAATCAAGGCTTATGAGGGAGAGTTCGATCCCACGCAGTTCAAAGACCTATACCAAGAACGCATACGCAAAATTATCGATGCGGAACTGAGCAATCGTATCCCGCATCCAGCGCCCACAAGCCCGAAGCGCGGCACGCCAGACCTGATGGAGCAGATTCGCTTGAGCTTGGCTCAGATTGAATCGAAGAAGCCGGATGCAAATCCCTTCAAAAAGCCGGGACGCAAGACCCCGAACGTTGCGAAAAAGAAACCCCAAAGGGTACGCGCGTAAGTCTCGAACAATGTCCAGAACGGCGATAATTCCCAAAGTGATTTCCCGAAGATAGCAGGCAGCCAGCAGCATCAGAACTGCAAAGAGAAGCACCGCCTGCGCTCTTGAACAGCAGGCAGATATCGTTGCCGTGCGTAAGAATTCAGTCGACGAAAGCCCATCCCATCTTGCTGATTTTTCCTCGCCTCCGAGTCCCCAAAAAAGATTTTTGCCGTCTCGCTGATGGCGACCTTGGTGTGCATGACGCTCCCGCCAACGACCGGCTTAGACAGAAAAGAGGCTGTCACGCCCATGTTCGTCGCGACTTGGCGGCAGCAAAGACAACTTCACCATACCCATAATTAGTTTCAATTGCGAAGGAGCGACCGCGGGTGGTCCTTCGCGTTTTGGAATCTCATGGCGCGCGCCCATTCCCCAGTCGCAAGATATGCCGATCTCTCCCCAACTTGGAGAAATACTGGGTGCTGCAAGCGATTTGAGGAAGCAAGACCAATGCAAGGAAGTGACTCCCCTTCACCTCTTAACCGTGACGATGCACAGCCCAGACAGCGGCGCACAGGCATTTCGAGATGTCGGAATCACCGAACGAAAAGTGTTAGAAGCCATACGAATAGAGGATCAAGCTGGATCAGCCGGGAGTGACTGAACGGGCTTAGACTGGGTGTTGACCTAATATCCGCATAGCACGTTAGCATCAGCTCAATGAGTGAATGGCTTGATTACGCCAGCTAACGATGTGCAGGCAAACCCGGCGATGGCCGTAGGGTACTCCGCCTTGGCTTCCTTCAGGATTGGGATGTCGGGTTCGACTGTCTTTCCAGAGGGTGAGAAATCTCCGATGGACAAATTCGAGCTTCGCTACTGCGGCAGCCCCACTTTCCGCACCAGTTCAGCAAACCGTGGGTCGGAGCGGATGGAGTCGAAAATGAAGTCAGTTTTCAAACCCGTTAGAGCAACATCGCGCTCCTGAGAAGCAGTGTTGAGCCACCGGAAAGCCTGATCTTTGTCTCCCAAGTCCGCATAGAGTTCAGCGATCCTGTACGCAGAGTAGTAGCTTGCCTTCCGTTGCGCTTGCCGGGTTTCAATGCCTTTAGTAAGAGCACCCTTCCAATCCGCGGAACGAAATCCTTGCTCCAGGGCAGAAGCGAAATCAGATTCGTTTGAGTCGCCGGAAAGCTGGGCATCGGCCTTCCATTCTTCGATGACCTGCGGGTACATGCGTTTTCCCCAGTACGCGTTGGCCAAACAAGAGTGCGCTGGGGCAAATGTTAGGTCTTCAATGGCAACCTTTTTGCAGACGGCAATGGCCTCGTCGTACTGTCGCGCGTTGATGTAAACACTGCCCACACTTTGGCTGATGATCGGCGACAAGGGGTCAAGCTGGTGAGCACGAGTGATTTCAGCAAGGGCCTCCTGCTCCCTGCCACCAATCGATGCAATATCCTCTGCGTACCATTTGTGTGCCATGGCATCGTTGGGATCGAGTTCGAAAGCCTTCTTGTACTCGGCCTCTCCTCCGGCGAAATCCCACTCATAATCTCATCTCGTTGCTCCCAATAACAGCATGGGGATGCGCCAAGGTTGAGTCCAACTCCAGCGCCTTGCGGGCGGCGGCATTCGACTTTGGAAAGCATTCGCTGGGAATGCCACCGTAGCTGGGCAATACGTTATAGGCATCGGCCAGACCCGAATATGCCAAAGCGTAGCCAGGATCTTTGGCGATGGCTTGACTGAAATAGGAGATTGCGGCGGTAATGTCCGAAGCGGTTCGTTTGTTCCAGTAGTAGCGGCCCTTCAAATACAACTCGTAAGCCTCGGGATTTTGCGTACCTTGTTTAGTGACCTGCTGTTTCTCAGAACTGTTCAGACCGGAACGCAACTTCGCCGCGATGTCGCCCGCAATCTGCTCTTGCAACGAGATGATGTCTGCGCTCTTGCCGCTGTAGTGCTGCCCCCAGATTTCCGTGTTATCGCGAACGTTGGTCAGCTCGGCGTTCACTTCGATGTTGTCGCCTCGCGGCACCACCCGCCCGTTCACGACCGCGGACACGCCCAAGTCATTGCCAACCTTTTGCACGTCCACGTCTTTGCCTTTGTAGTGAAAGACCGAGTTGCGCGACTTCACCTTGAGTTGCGGCACATGGGCGAGGTTGTCAATTAACGATTCGGTGATGCCATCGCTGAGATAGTCGGTATTGGCATCTCCACCCCCATTGGCGAAGGGCAGCACGGCAAGCGAGTCGATGGTGGAGCCTGAACCGGGCGAAAGCCAGCGGAACACCCCGTAGCTGAGACCAGCCACAATTAATATGATCATCCCCGCGACCGCCAAGAAAGCCGTCTTGTGCCGTGCGACCAGCCCAACGACAACTTGGGTATCGGAACTTGCCTCTCTGCTGGCCATCGGGATAGCGCTTGGCCGATGCGGCTGACGAAGGTAAACTCGCACTTGCATCAGTTATTGCAGTGACTGCCGAGAGTTGGCGGCTGGAATCGGTATCGCGCTTCAACCGCTGCAACTCGGAACGCATGTCGGCTGCGCTCTGGTAGCGCAGATTGCGGTCTTTCTCTAACGCCCGGTTGATGATGCGTTCTAGTTCAGCTGGCACATCGCGATTCAGCAGCACAGCAGGCGTCGGAACCGCGTCCAGAATGGCTTTGAAAATGACTCCCGAACTTTCCCCACGGAACGGCAACCCACCCGTCGCCATCTCGTACAGCACCGCGCCGAAGGAGAACAAGTCGGAGCGTGCATCCAGTTCCTTGGCTCGGACTTGCTCCGGCGACATATACGCCACCGTTCCCATCATGGTGCCCGGACTGGTCAGATGGTCCGAGTCCACGGTCTGTGTGTTGAGAGACGCAATCTTGCTCGAAGAACTGCCTGCAAGACTGACCTTCGCCAGCCCGAAATCGAGAATCTTGGCGTGGCCGCGCTTGGTCACAAAAATGTTAGCGGGTTTGATGTCCCGGTGAACGATTCCTTCCGCGTGGGCAGCATCGAGCGCGTCCGCAATATCGATGGCCAGCGAGAGAATCAACTCGGTTTCCATCGGTCGGCCAGCAATACGGTTCTTCAGCGTCAGTCCATCCAAGAACTCCATGGCGATGAACGACTGCTCGCCACCCTTGCCGATGTCGTAAATCGTGCAGATGTTAGGATGGTTGAGGGCGGAGGCCGCACGAGCTTCACGTCGGAAACGCTCCAACGCCTGCGGGTCTCGGGAGACGTCGTCAGGCAGGAACTTGAGTGCAACGAAACGGCCTAGCTCAGTGTCCTCGGCCTTATAAACGACTCCCATACCGCCGCCGCCGATCTTTTCGACGATGCGATAGCGCGAAATTGTTTGGCCGATCACTGGCGCGAATCTTACGGGCAAGAAAGGATCAAGTCAATGAAAGGAGAGGAGATGGCGGAAACCTAGGCAGATCGTTGGCGAAAGATCGCCATTTCACTCATTGACCGGAGCGGCTCTTACGGGGAGCAAACATACTGATTAAGTAACGACGCCAATTCCTCAATAACGCGGGCCCGGCGTTCGGGGAATCGCTGGCCGCAAAATTTTGCGCACTCTTATATCTAAGGCGCAACTCCAAGCTGAATTTCGGGTTCAAGCTAGGGCCAAACTAGCTGCGCTCAAACACGCCGGTGTTTTACGGCCGCCCGAATAGCTCATCCTCAATCAATTCCCTAGTATTCTTAAGGAGCCGGGATGAAATCCAAGCCAATTTCCTCGTTTCTTGTTTCCGCCATCATGTTGGCCATGTGTTCAGCCGGGGTCGCCCAGGAACCCGCGCCAGATCAGACAGCACCGAAGAACTCAAAATCGGCGCCGAAACTCCCTAAGTGCAGCGATTCGCTGCCGGGCCTCGCTGTGCCTGACGCGCCCCATGGACTTTTCGCCATCATGTTTCCGAACAAGCAGATGCAAGCACGGACCACGCGACTGCTTCTGCACAATCCAGTCGTGTGCGGGGCGAACTTTTATCTGTTGTGGGACCAGATCGACCGCGGCCCCAAAGCCAGCCCACGCTACGAGTGGTCGGAAATCGACGAGCGCATCGCGCCCTGGATCGCCGCCGGAAAGCGAATTAATTTCATCACCAGGGCGACAGGATATAGCGGCGAATCGAAAGTCACTCCCGATTACGTCTTCGACAAAGTAAATTCCGTCGAATGCCCCAACTTCGGCCGCGTTCCGGTTTTCTGGGAAAAAGATTTCATGCGCAACTACCAGGAATTCATGGCAGCGGTGGTCGAGCACTACGGATCGAATCCAAATATTGGCTACATCCGCTTCGGGCTGGGCGGCGGCGGCGAAACTTACCCTGCCTGCATGTTCGCGCTCAAGCGCCACGGATTTTCTGCCGGCGTCTGGCGTGACTACATTTTCAAGATGCTCGACTTCGAGCATTCTCTGAATTCTCCGAAGCATTGATGGTGGGAATAAATTCGTTCGGGAAACCGGAAGACTTAGGGTTCGCAGACGCGGTCGCGGAGCGCGCGACGCGGAACGGCATCGCGATCGGGAGCCAAGCACTCACGATGGACGACTCACACAATGAAGAGCGCGGTTCGACTTGCGCCGTCGATTGGTGCCGAAACTTCCATAATTCTCAAGGTAAGGTCGCGCTCGAATTGCAAACCCGAAAGGCGAGCAATCCCGGAGGCGCCGGCCTCGTCGGCTCGATGACCGAACTCATTCCCTTTGCGCTGAAAATGCATACGCAGATTATCGAGATTTATCCCGAGGATTGGTACGTCGCCTACGATCCAAATTCTCCGGATTATGCGCAGCACCACGAGGAATATCAGCGGGCGTACGAGGAAGCGGCGAAGGTGCTGGGTGGAAGCTAGGAGTGTGAGGATCGAATTTTCTCAACTGAGGCAGCACGATGTTCAAGAAATACCAACGCGTCGTGGACGAACTGAAAACAAAATTTGGCTATAAGCCGCTCGACTCCGTTACGGTGGATGATCTTCGCGCGATCCAGCGCACGTGGAAATTTGCATCGGTGACGGTTCAGAAGCGACTTGAGATGTACCGGAAGTTTTTCAAGGTGTGCGTGGATTCCGGTTGGATCGAAAAAAATCCGGCGAAGTCGATCGCAGGGCCGATCGTTGAATTTGACCCGACGCTGCCGTTCAGCGAGGAAGAGATGGAAAAGATCCTCTGGGCGGCCGACGCCATCCGCGAGGCGCATCCCAAGATGCCGAAGGTAATCGAGCGGAAACTGAAAGCGCTCATCCTCCTCATGCGCTTTTCGGGCATCCGCATTTCCGACGCGGTCATGTTCCGCCCGGACCAGATCAAGAACGATAAACTCTTTCTACGTCAGGCGAAAACGAAGCATCCGGTGCTTGTACCGCTTCCCAAAAAAGTGATCGCAGCGCTCGACGCGTGCGAGGAAGGGAATGCGCATTTCTTTTATGCGGGTGTCGGAACTTCGAAGAGTTGCATCACGGAGTGGCAACGAAGACTGAAAAACGTGTACGTGATGGCAGGCGTTGAGGACGGCCATTCGCACCGCTTGAGGGATACCTTCGCCGTCAGTCCGCTCGATTCGGGAGTGCCCTTGGAAACGGTGTCGATCTTGCTGGGGCACAAGTCAATCAAGACGACGGAAAAACATTATGCCCCTTGGGTCCACACTCGCCAGCTCGCTTTAGAAGCTGCGGTGATGAAGACGTGGGCATGAAAAAGAAAACCCAAGCGAAACCCAAAAAAGGTAATAGTCGGTCGGTTTTCGATTGGGCTTGGAAGTTGATTGGAGCGATGTTTGGGTTTCTGGGCACATTCATTGCAATACTCACCTATTTTCCGCGAATATCGGTAGTTCTAGGACCCGAGCTGACTTGGGTAATCCGTTGACGACGGCGTTCAATATTAAAAATGATGGATTCTTCTCGCCCTATGACGTGGAAGCTGCGTGCGAGCTGGAAAAGATCGTGGTTCGCTTCAAAGAGAAACCCGCTGAAAATACGGCGACGATCGTACCGGGAAGCAGCAGCGATCACCCAACATTTGCGATCAAAGATTCTCCCTTCAAGGCAGATGAGCTTGCGGAAGACGGTTCTATCGACTCTCCTTGTTATTTTTTTGAGGTCGCGGAAGATCAGATTGTGACACAAGCGAAATTTGGAGTCGTTGTAATTTTTCGCCCGTATTACTTGAGCTGGTGGCACGCCGAGAGGAAATACCGGTTTTCGAGCGTAATAGATCCTAAAACAGGTGAGGTCCATTGGATCTCGCATGGAGCCGAGTGGATAAAGCGATTTTGAATTGAACCCCGCGGCTGACGGTTTCGTCGAGGCTGCTTGCGCTTGAAGCATCCGTGATAAAGGCATGGGGGTGAACGTGTCGCTCTACAGAATGAATATTGATAAGGACAAGCCAATAAATCAGTGGGGGGTCGTCCACATTGCCAACGTCGGAACCGGAGAAAAGTTCGTGCAAGAAATGAACGAACTTCATGACATCATCGGCGCAACGAGCATCGACGATCCAAAACGCGATGACGTGAAAGCAGCCGTGATGCCCGTTCTGATTGATGGATTGATACCGGCTTTTCTGGAACTTCAAAAGATTCGCGCCTCGAAAGGCAAGCGCATGCCGCTCGTGAACTACGAGCAGATGTGTGAAGATTTGGCGCGGAAATTATGGAAGGCGTACAAAGAATTGTTTCCGCAAGCAGCGACGATGATCGGATTCAATGTTGGATTCTTGTTACCCCGGATAAAACTTTTCAGCCTGGACTCATTGAACTGCGAAAGGAGCATCCAACGCTCAAGCCATTGTTTGAAGAATGTGTGCGCAGCACGGGCGAATTGGCAGAACGAACTTGCGCGATTCAGGAATACCTGGGTTGAACATCGGAAGGGTGAAAAGCGAGATTTCACCAAATTCTATCGGGCCGAATACGCGGAACAGATCTTTGAAGTGGTGCGTGACGCAATCCTCGTGCTCCTTGTCGTGATGGTCGAAACCCATTTGCCGCATGGCATCCAAGCTTTTGAGCGTCCTGAGAAAGATCGCACCGAAAAGTGGCCCAACCGGTTTCAGATGGATCATCCTCTTTTTAACAAGTTGGCGGAAATCAGTCTTTGTAGAAGTAGCGACTTCTTCTGTTTGTCGGGGTCAACGCAGCTGCTCATGAATTGCTGCGATCAGCTTCCAGCGCTCTTCATATATTCTGAGCGATTCTTCAGTCCATCCGATATAGGTCGCGTCTTTGATCGCTTCTATTTGCAGTTTAGTGAGTGCTTGGAGTGAATCTAGGAGCGGCTTCCTCTGTGCGGGTCCCATACCGGGCTCCAAAAATGAATTTCACGAGAGGTACGACCGCTCCGTTCTGAGCGACGGCAGATGCCTGGGGTGAGTAAAAAGATCCTAACACGAGCGTACGGATCCGTACCATACAGTGTTTCGGATCGAGCGTTAAGAGATTTTAGGCGTTTTTATAAAACCTTCTTTGATCGCTTGGTCAATAAGTTCTCGGTACTTCATATCTGCCGCTTCCAAACCGGCAAAATCTCGGTCGAAAATGAGCTTCCTGCTGTCGGTCAAAACCGTAAAAAAACCATCCGGGGTTTTATTGCTTGCTCCCTCAATGCCATACACTTGAAACGTCCCAGCCATCGAACTCCACTCGTTTGACGTTATAAGAAACTCCCGAAAGCGGCTGCCGCTCGTCGAGGGGTCTCCGTGCCAAAACACGCCGTGGGAGCGAACGATCAAATACCGCGAATAAACTTGCTCTTGATCAGACATGGTGTGGGACAGCCCGGTTTGCGGTGCCGGAGAAATCTGAGTTGGGTTCTTCAAGACACTTCTTTGATCATCGTGTTAAAGGGATGAAGTTCTGAAAGATGTTCACTGCATTTGCCGCACACTGTGGAGGCAAAGGCAAGATCATGCGCGGTCACGCTGTCGGCCGCAGCAACAATGATGGTGTTGTCATTTGGTTCACCGCACTTGAGACAGTCGAAAGTATAGCGTACCTCGAAATTAGGCATATACGTAACACTACCAACACTAGTTCTTAATTTTCGTTTCGCCGAAAATTCAAAAAAGAGCGCTCCCTCTCTTTCTTCGTATTCCTTTTTTTGTTCGGGTGAATAAGCGACTTCCCCGCCGGTCTTTTTGAGATCGGTCGGAGAAGTCGCAATTTCCTTTCGTGTTCGGTATGAACGATTGCGATGAGACGGCTTAAAAGTAATTCTCTGGTGGTGGGAGTTGAGGGTTTGCACCTCAAAGCTCGTTAGAGCGGTGGAGTTACATTTCCACTTGGCGTCTTCCAGGCGTAACCCTGGTACTGGGCTTAAAAGCCTCTTGCCTATTCCCCCCATCAAAGAACTACTCCGGCGCATGGGGAGGTCTTCAAGCCATGCCGCTCTTTTGCATCGCCCGTTTCAGTTGCCCTTCCAGCGACGGCACGATTCTCTGAACGAGAGAGGAGTTATGGTTTCGCTTACTTAACTTAGCGCGGCGATGAGCCGTTTATCCGCCATACCTATTAAGCCCCCTCTCTGGTTCAAAGAACCGCGACAAAATAAAAACCCTTTGGCGAGTTCCCGAGGTTCTCGGCTTTTTAAGGGCCAATAGAAGCGATCTAGCCTCTCGGCTGGAAAGCTACTCCTCTGGAACTACCCAAAAGGTTTTGTAGCCCCTTGGGAAACTCGCCGTCCTCCGTAGGACAATTTCAGTAAAGCAAGTTGCGGAAAAGTTGCAAGGGCTGGGGCTGGGGATAACTGAGTCTTATTTGAGTGCCTGCCATAAAAGCCCGAGGATGATGGGTAAACCAACAAGCAGAAACCAGAGATGGGTGACGATCTTGGTTGCTATGTGTCGAGCATCGGCTGAGATCTCAGTGCGCGGGTCAAAGGGATTATCCAGGAGTTGAGTTCGCCTCTGGAGAAGTCGTTGTTCGTGTTCTGACCGCCGCGCTTCCGCAGCCGCGATTTTCTCTTTGAGGACGATTGCGCACTGCGCACGTTCGATGCAGTTCGGGTCATTGGCCCAGCGTTGCAACTGTTCGAAGCTAGCGTAGGAGATGCTCGAAGGATCAGCGGCCACATCGCCGGCATGGTAGAGCGGACTTTTTTCCTTGTTTGAAAAGAGTGCCATGAACGTGATTCGAAGAACGGAATTGTAGCACGGCCAAAAAAACGGCCCGACGTTTGCGTATCGAGCCAAATACTCATCCTTGGTTCATGCTTTGAGCCGGGATTATTCTACTAGCTTGGCGTAGTGAATGCGGCGAGGAATTTGTTTGCGGCATTTTCGGTCGGCTTTTTGCCGTCTCATTTATTCCGCTTGAACTCCTCGATATTTCTCTCTAGGGCGTTTATGAGCGGAGCGTTTTCAAGATCGTACACTTTGAGCAGTTGAATCTTCATGTCTGAGAGCTTTATGAGATCGCGGCAAATTTGGGCGAGGCGGTCTAATTTCACATCCTCGAAAAATGCCTGATTCAAAGCGTAGGCTTCATTCTGCTTTCGTTCGGTTTCGAGGAAACTCATTTGAAAGCTCCTTAAGGAAAGCGTCGCGGCCCTCTCGTAAAACAACCGGAATGTTTTCGGCCTTTTTTAAGAGCTCGATTTTCTTTTCGGTTATCTCTACAAGCTGGTCGTAGATGTTCGGTTTCGAGTCCTGTAGCACTCCGTGAAAGTGGTTTGCATATTCCTTGAAGGCTTCGACCTGCCGCTGTTCGGCAGGGATTGACCAATGCATGGGGTCCTCCGGGCGGGCGAAATAATCTTGAAAATTCCGCGTAGTATATGCCGAGGGCGGTCGAACCCTCAACCTTTTATCCGTAAATGTTCGACAAAAGGAAAACCGGGCATTTTCCTCCCCGCTGAAAAATTCAGCCGAGCTGCGCTAGCGGTAGGAGCTGGACGGCGGGTTTTTTCTATGTACGGTAGCGTACGGTGTTCACCTTATGGACGGGGAGCCCTTCGACTCCTAAGGTTGATCTAGCACGTTCTATTGGGAAGTAAGCGTCTCATTGGGAACCGTCATGGGCTAGCGCGTCGCCACGGGCTTTGGCCCTTTCGATAGTTCCCACTTTTTTGATTCATTTCCAACATCCTTCACTCCACTTCCAGTTCTCTTCGTGGCGCGGATCGTTATCGAAGATCCATTTCGCCATCGCCAAATTTCCATCATAGGTATTTAGGTCGAAGCCTAACTTTGTAGCGATCTTTCCCCACGTCGGGAGGTTGATCTGCGCGAGTCCGATGTCCTGGGGATTTGGGTAGCCCCGCAAGACGGCGCCGTTCGGTAAAAATTGACGGGGCTCTTTATTCGGATCGCCCCAGCTCTCGCAAGAGGCAATCCGCTTGAGAAGGGAATACCCGGCCCAAACGTCCTTTTGATGGGCGTTTTTGGACTGAATTTGGCCCGGAGCCAAGACTTTGGGGCTCGAAGCTCCAACGACGGTGTAGACGGCTGGGAGAGCTAATTTTGGGGCAAAGAGGAGGGAGAGGAGAAGAAATGCAAGGAAGTAGGTTTTGATAATGTTCGGCGTTTTTGGAGATTCGTTGAGTGATGGACTAGACCCTTGCTCCGCGCTTCTTCTTTAATTCCCTTCGTCACGCAAGCATATTGTGACTATGGGCATCGCGCATTTGGTTTCCGGGAGGTATGCGCCCCGCCGTCTTTCGACAGTCCATCATTCAAAGAACCTCTTCTTCCGCCCGCCCTGTTGGGCATCAGGATCATTCAAGTCCTGAGGTTGATTGCGACATCTTTAGCTTGGCACGCCTGGGCAGGAATTCAAGGATCGTTGGGGATAGAGAATTATGACTCCTCGCCGTCGGGGAACCCCCGCTGATCGTGATGCTCCTGCCATTGTCTGTTTAAATACCGAAGAACATTTTCGGCGTCCTGTTTTTCTCTTGAGAAAGGATAAAGCTTCTTCCCGCAGTCGCACTCCCCGCCCATGAGTATTCCGTCGCTGTCATAGTGAAGCTGAAGCTTGCAAGGTTTTTTGGGAGGCTTCATATTTTTTGTGCGACTGGAACTATCAATGGGGGGATTAGGCGTCGGGTGGTCGATGAAGAGCATTTTCAACGAGTTGCGCCATTGGCTGTGTACAGTTTGGGCTGTCGAAGTGCTCTTTGAGTTGGGTGAAGAGTTCCAAAAGCTGCATCTCGAACTCCGGCCCTTGGGCTCTGAGAGCCTTAATGCACTGTAGCCGGATGGTCTCTTCCGACACCATACACCTTATATAACGAGCGCTCGGTAGAATTGGACGATAAGGCGAAAGTCGTATTTGTCGCTAGGAATAATCGCCATTTGGATGAGTATCCACGATGAATATTCTTCCATCGCAGTCGAGACGGATATACGATGCGCGATAGTTTATTTCGGGAAAACGCTTGCTTCGGTACGATCCCGGACTGACATTTTCGCCAGATAAAAGCAAACTGTGCGCAATCGAACTTTAGGGCGTGCGGAGGCTTACGCTTATGTCTGGAGAAAAAGCTTTCCTTTGCAGTATCTGTTTCCGGCCGATCGAACTAACAAGTTGCAGGATTGATGAAGCCGGCCGCGCGGTGCATGAAAAATGCTATGCGCAGATGTTGCTGCACACCGCGATTGAAGAGCTGCCAAAAAAAGGCCGCCATTTTTGGGGGCGGCGGCGCGTCGGGTGATGGAATGGCTGAGCCATTATCGGGCGAGGACTTGCGGAGCTTGGTAGTCGTGCGTCCGGACGATGATGAGCAGAAAAGTCGCGGAACGCGACTTCACGTATGAAGCCAACATAAATTCCTCCCGAAAAAATGAGAACCAGATTCCGAACGAGAGATCGATTTTCTGAACAGCTAGATCGCGGGAGGTGGGCGAACGCTGAGGGCGAATGCCACGAAGCTTTGTGCGACAAAAACAGGCTCAGGTAGGAAAGTAGATATGGTAGTGAACTTAGCCTTCAGCAGGCTGTCAGCGGCCTTAGGAGCGGCAGAATGGGCCGCCACACAGACGGTACATTTGGCCGCTCGGTACCATTGGAGTGATGATGCGCAGCGGAAGCAATTGCTGACCAGAAGGTCAGCAATAAGCACACCACTGCCAAATACTTCCCAATGGACCGCACGTTGCTTTCCCCACAAAAGGCGTTGATTGAATCTACACCGAAGTAAACACCCAATGCAATGAGTGCAGTGCCACCAGCACACTTCACATTTCATCGGGGTGGGAGCACTAGGTAACCGGAAAGTCGGCTCAGTTTGGGCTGGCGAATATCTCTTGTGGTCGGATGACGGGCCATCCGGAGATTGGCCAGTCAATGGGCTTCAAGGAAGTCAAACCGGATCGGTACCCATAAGTCGGCTTGTGGGAAGTTTGAGTTGGCGCGATTCAACGCGGTCGGTTTGCACCCGGGCCCGGAGGCTGAAGTGATAAAGACGTGACAGTTCCAGGTTCAGAACCGATGAAAATTGATCAGAACGCCTCAAGAGCGAATTTCTGGTGAAGGCTGAAGAATCAGATTAAGTAAAGAACCTTCAAAACGGGTCAGCACACGTTAGGCGATCTTAACGAACCAGGGCAGACTATTAGTCGACCGAGCGACGAAAGACCTCATTTTCACGGTACAGGCGTGTAAATCAGGGTTCAATCAGGGTCCAATACACGTTCCTGAGACTTCCTTACAACGCCAAAGGCGGCTGCCAGTGTCGTTGAATGTCAATCAGTTTCCGTTGAACACGACCTCGACACAGTAGCGTCAGAATTCAATTTCTTGAGCGCCGTCACTCTGAACTCAGCGTAGAACCCATTGGTCCTCCCCGTGCCGTTTCCGTGCCACTCGCACTGCCTTATAGCGAAAACAGGGTACAACGTGCCATCTGCTGCCTTGTAAGTTGTTGAAGTTACGTTTGCACGCGGATTCGAATCCTACCTGAGGAGCCATTTCTTTCAACGGCTTAACTATCCTTGCGCTCTGTCTGCGCTCCGTTCATCTGGAAAGCAAGCCGGGCCACTCTGCTGCTAGCGGTAGTCATCTCATCCGTAACGACGTCACCGTAAATGTTGAATGTGGTTCTGATGTCCGCGTGGCGCATCATCTTCTGTTGTACGGCTACGGGAGTGCCGACAGCATCCAGCCACGAGCAGTAGGTGTGTCGGAACGTGTGAGTACCGAGATGCCCAATTCCCGCAAGCTTCGTGGCACGTTCAATTTCTCGCAGCACGCCCGCATAGGAATATGAGAGTCTACCGACTTTGGCAGGGCTGGCAAAGATCCAGTCCTGAGCTCCCGGAAAAGCGGAGAGCTGTTTCCATGATTTCGGCCGGTCCAGAAGTTCGCCAGCGAGGTCGAATGTCTTCGCGGAGCCTTCTGTCTTTACGTCGTCCACGATTTGCTCAACGATGCCGCGTCTGATGCTGAGGCTTGAGGCTAACCAGTCACGTCACTCCATCGGAGGGCAAGAGCTTCGCTAATGCGTAGCCCCAACAGACACAGAGTAGGGCCATTGTTCCGAACGGCTCATGCAATTCCTTCAGCAGAGCGTGGAATTGCTCAACTGTCAGACTCCGTGCCTTGCGGCTGAGGGCAACGCGCGACCAAAGATGAAAATTACAACTTAATCTAGGGGTCTTTCGGAGGTCCGGGTAGCTCCGAACCTGCGACGCGGCGTTTGTTCCGTCGAAGGCATCCGACGGCGCCGACGGCACCAACGGGGAATATCAAGTTTGCGGAAAGCTGGCCTCCAAAGGCAGCGCTTCCTGCCCATAACCCTGCCACCGCGCCGATCACCATTGCAGCAGCCATGAATCCAAGGATGATAAGCAGGTTATAGGACTTCCATCGTCCTTTAGCCCCGAAGACCGCAAGTATGGTCAGGATGATCCACGCGAGAAGGAATGCGGCACCAACCGCATTCGGACTAGTTGCCAAAGCAGACCGATCTTAGACCAACCATGAACCAAACAAAATTAATTTCATACGTGAGAAAGCAATCGCCGCAAACCCCGCTACTGTGGGGGGATGGACTTCAATTTCGACGTGGATGGCAACGTGACCAAAAGCGATGGTAAGCCGATGGGGAAGTTGTCCTATGGTACTGCGCCGTAAAGCAGGGTCAGGACCTATCCCACTTCCACAACAATTTCCACACCTGGACTAGTGTCTGCATCTGTTTCGGACTGGAGGTATTCGTCCGGACGATCTTGCGAAAAGGGTCATGGAAGCTTCCTCCAGCCTGATCTAGGAGCTCGATCGAGTGGATTCCATCAGTTGGAGATCCGTCAGGTCTAGGCTCTTCGTCATTAGCGATGCGGGGCCCGGTCCGAATGAAATCGCAAAGCGCGCAAACGTCCAAACCACTTTTGCGGAGCGAGTCATCTCGACTAAACTCCCATGCATGAACATTGCGGAAGTTGTAGGACAGCTCAAGGACGAACGAGACCGGCTGGACCGTGCAATTGCGGCCCTCAGCGGGTTGAACGGTACAGCTAAATCGCGGTTTAAAACTAAGCGATTTCTTTCACCAGATGCCCGTGAACGGATCGCAAAAGCACAACGGCTTCGCTGGAAGAAGCAAAAAGCGGCACAGAAGTAAAGGTTGTCCCCCTCTTCTTAGCTCTGCGAGTGCTGGCCGCTCCAGAGCTATTTCTCTTTGCGTGATCGGGAGGATGTTGTTTATGCGTGGATGGAAAGCCGCGCACGGCTTTTCTTGGTATGCTGCGCACGGCTATCAGTTCAAAAACGTTCTTCTCCTTGATTCTGACTTGCCCAGGTTGATTCGGCAATCATCCCTCAGAGAAATTTGTCATGAAGCGCATGAACTTGATGCTATCGCCATTTACTTGCGTCGGTATGAAACCAACCGCACTCTTCTTTCTTAGCGAATCTTGGTCCAATGCACAAAGGCATTTGCTAACCCGGGAGCATCGGAGCGTATAGTTTGTTGGAAGGCTGAAAATGGGTGCGCTTCACGCCAGTACCATGCGCACCAGGGAGTAACCATGGCCGCTCTGACGAAGGCCTCTGACATAGATCTCACGCCAATTCCCAGCAAGCAATATTTCAACCTGGAACGCGAGTGGCGCGAAGAATTCATCTATTTCTTGATGATTGATCGCTTCCATGACGATACTGCTCGCTCCCCCGTATTGCAGACCGGACGTAGCAGCGGCGTGAACACGCCAAACGACTTTTTCGGTGGGACGATTAAAGGCATCACCGATCATCTCGATTACATCGCAGGGCTGGGATGCACGGCCATCTGGATATCACCCATCTTCGAGAACAACCCCAAGGCATACCACGGTTACGACATCAATAACTATCTAGCAGTCGATCCGCACTTCGGAACTGAACAGGATTTGATCGATCTGGTGGACGCTGCGCACAACTTTAAGAAGAGTGGTCAGCGATTCCCCATGCGGATCATTCTGGACGTGGTAATCAACAACTCGGGAGACAACTGGGACTACGAAGGTGGACCGAAGAATTACGCGGCAGGGCAACAGTTCGAATTCGGTGATTTCCGGCGAATTGATCGGCCGATTCCGACCGAACTACGGAACAGCGACTGGTATCACAAACGCGGCTCAATTATTAACTTCGATACTCCACCTGAAAATCAACTGGGCGACATCGTCAGTTTGAAGGATTACGCCAACGATGATGACACGACAGGCTCTGACGTGATTAATACGCTAATCAGGACCTACGCTTATTGGATTCGCCAGGCGGATGTGGATGGTTTTCGTGTGGACGCGGTGAAGCATATGGGGGCACTGGCCTGTTCACGCTTTTGCTCCAACATTCGCGAATACGCATATAGCTTGGGAAAGCGTAGCTTCTTTCTGTACGGCGAGGTCGCTCAGGCCGACGACGAGCTGTACAACCGCTACATTGGACAGAATACGTCCAGCCAGGACGGCAACAGCACGGTGTTTTTCGGAATTGACTCAGTTCTCGATTTCCGGCTGGCGGAAGGCAATGGAAACGGAGGATTGCACGACGTACTGAAAGGGTTTAATGGTCCGCAAACGTTATTCGATCGCCTGGAGGCACAACGCGAAAGGGCGTTAAACCGGGGCGAAATTGGCCGCTACCTCGTCACCTTCATCGACAATCATGATTCGTTCTGGCAACCTGGAGGCCGTTTTGCCAACGGCGCGCCGGATGAGCAGGTAATCGCGGCAATCGGATATCTCCTATGTTCCTTAGGCACGGCATGCATCTACTATGGCACCGAGCAGGGTTTTTCCGGGCACGGCGGTGACAACGAGATGCGTGAGGCAATGTTCGACAAGGGAACACCGGGGCGTAATCTGCTGAACACGAACTGCAAAATCTACCAAGAAATTGCCAAGATCGCGGCAGTGATGCGGACGAATGAGGTGTTGAGATTCGGACGAATGTACTTCCGCCAGATCTCGGGAGATGGCGAACATTTTGGATTCCCGTTCGGGTTTAACTACACACTCGCGTTCTCACGGATTCTGTACCCATGCGAGATCCTCGTGGCTTACAACGTGGGGGCCGACGACCGACATGACAACGTGATCGTGGATTCGATTCTGCACCCCAGAGGCTCTACGATGGGATTCTTGTACGGCGGGACAGGTACGACTTCTGTCCACCGCGCCCTCGATGGGTCTAGTTTTGTGACGCTCGATCTGAAAGCGCATCAGTTCGTTATCTTGGGATAAGCGGCAGTGCCCGCTTGAGGGCTGCGACTCCGTCAATGTCTGCTTAGAGCATGCGGGCCATCGAACCCGCCATAGGCGAGTCACAGGATGGCCTCTGGGTTCTGTCACACACCGCCACCGGAATCGCGTCACTGCACGGTCAGGATGAAAGACGCCGAATGATTCGTCGAACCGGAGCTTCCTGTCACCGTCACCGTATATGTTCCCGAGGGAGTTCCGGTCGAATTCTGCGACCCGCCCCCGCCAGCTCCGGATGATCCGCTGCTGCCGCCGCAACCCACTAATCCCAGAGCAAGCAATGCCAAGAACAGCAAAGTGAATACTGGAGCAGCAGCGAGACGACGCCTCTTGGTCATAGTAACTGGCGTCATCGCCAGTAGCAGCGTGAACAGGAACCCAGCAAAAACCGACCATCCGGACAGGTTGAGATAAGACGTATTCCCCGCGACACTTCCATGGGCGGTCGTAGTAATCGTGATTGTCCCAACGCCCGGGCCGCTTGTCATCGAATAGGTGCTTGGATTCACCGAGCAGGCCGTACCTTTTGCAGGCACAGTGCACGACACATTTACCGTGCCGGTGAATCCAAAGAAAGGAGTTATTCCCAGATCGTTAATGTAGGTGGCGTTCGTTCCGGCAACTACCGTTTGCGAGGTAAGTCCACGGTCGGCGATGCTGAAGTCGGGAGCCAAATTCAAAGATGTGCCCGCCGAGTTGGATGCGGTGTAGTTTCCATCGCCGAGATAGTTAGCCGTCACGTTGTACTGTCCTGCAGGCAACGTGGTTACGTCGAAAGTGGCGACAGCTTGGGTCGTTCCATTAGCTGTAGTGCCCGGCACAAGAGGAATGAGTCCGAGCACGTTCCCGCCTGAATTGAACGTGACGTTGCCTGTTGCGGGAGCGCCGTTGCCGGTGGCGCTCACGGTAGCGGTGAGGGTGTAGGTTTGAGGTGTTTGTTGCACCGCCAACGTGGTTGTGGTGCCGAGATGAGTGATGGTGAAGTTAACGGGGACTGAGTTTATCGTCGAATTAAAACTGCTATCTCCGTTGTAACCCGCCGTGATGGCATGTGGGCCCGCCGAGATTTGATTGAGCAGCGGGCTGAGACTGTCGCCTTTTGAATCAAGCCACACGTAACTCGCGCCGTTTCCATTCGCGTCCCAGAAATTGACGTAAGACGTAGGTACGCCATACCCGGAGTGGCCACTGACATGCGCCTGGTAGTAGACCGCCGATCCATAGGGGCCAGTCGTAAAGGGTACGAGATTTCCGGCGGAGTCATAGGTGACAACCGAAAATGTGACGGTCGTATCCTCCGGCTGAATTGTGACTTGCATCGGAGGCGCGGAGTCGCTGGCAGCATAGGTTCCGTCGCCGGGATAATGCGCATTCACCGTGTAGGTGCCGCCGGGCAAGAGATGGGTCACACCGGAAAAAGATCCCGCGGAACCGAGAGGGAAAAGATCAACAGTAGCATCGCCTTTCAGGTTGCCTCCGGGAGTCTGGCTGAGCCAGATATTTCCTGTCGCAGTTCCAGTGCCACTGGTCGGAGTCACCGTGCCGGATACCGTGAAAGCCGAACCGTGGGTAGCCGTCGCAGGCGAGATGGCAAATGTTGTGTTCGTGGGATTGAACGAGACCGTGTTCCAGTTGTCCAACAGATTGGTCACGTTCATCGATCCCAAGCCGGTCGCCAAGTCATAGCCCTTTGTCGACTGGTAGGTCGCAGTAGAGGTCCCATATTTAGCTTCGCCGGGAACTGCGTTGTTTCCGACGGTGATGTCGTTGAAGACACAGGTGCTCGCGGGCAGGGTGGTGGAAGACGCGTTGCACGTGGCGAGGTTTTCGGCCGCAGCGAGCCGGTAAAGAACATAGTTTGGCTGTCCGAGGCGCGTGCCGGCACGGGCAGCCGCCAGCGCCATAATCCCCGCAAAGGATGGCGCGGACGCAGAGGTGCCAGATACACCATAGAAAAAGATATTGCCACCTGAATCCGGAACACAGGAATCGCGCAAACAGATGAGATAAGGATCATGCCCCGCGGCAGTCAAGGAAACGTCCGGAACATCGCGAAAGTTGTCGGCAGGAATTCCGGCTACTCCACTTTGCCATGAAGGTTTCGTGAAGAAGATGCTCGCGCCTCCGCCCCCGGCCCAGATGCCGGGTGAGCTGCAGCTCGTACAACTTTCATTCCACACGTTTTCGGGTATGTACGATAACGCTGACTCTAGCGTGGGCGAAGCGTTGCTGGCAGACCAGTAGGTGCTGTCGTGACCGTTTTCATTGAACTGCGTCCCGCCGACAGCGACGTTATAGGGAGTGGACGCGAGAACATTCACCGAAACGCCATGGGTGGCCGTCGTTTGGGAATTCGGATCGTCACAGCCCGCTGATCCGGAATCGCCAGACGAAACGACGTAGGTGATTCCCTGAGCGGCGGCCTGTTCAGCCAGACTGGAAATTCCCGCCGCCTCGCTGCTCGTGAAGGCGGCTTCGCAGCTGCCAAAGCTCTCGCTCATCACATCAGCACGATTGTTGTCGATGATGTAGATTTCCGACAGATCCACACCGTCGGTGGTTGCCGTGGACTTGGAGATCACCAAGTCGACCTGCGACGACGGAGCAGTCACGCCCGCCCAGGTGAGATCTAGCACCGCTTCCGTCTCCTCTCCACCTCCCAGGTCTCCCGGATCAGGGCCGTTCAAGATGACCGAATAAGAAACGGCCTGATCGTACATCCAATAGTGGAAGTACGACACGTCCTGGCCGTTGATGTTGGAGCGGCCGACGATCTGGATCCTGCTGCCAGAGCTGGCACCGAGCGGGTTGAAGTTATAAATCTTGTAATAATCTGCCGGGCCAAGGGCATGCAATCCGGTGCCGCCCGTGAACGCAGGTTTTGCTCCTTGGATGGCTTTGACCATGACGGTCTCTTCCGCCACGTGAGATTGTGGTTTCTTGTAAAAATTGTGAAGAGTAAACACGCCAGCGACAGCATTTGAAAGCGAGGCTGGAAGCGTGAGATTGGACGCATTCGCCCAGTGCTCTTCGCCCTTTACAACAAACTTGCGAATTGATGTATTGAAGGTGGCTTGCACCTGGCTCGCCGATCCGGAGAATTCAATGATGCTGCGCCCTTTGCTGACGTGGAGATCATGAAATCCATGGCCCTGCAGCCAGACCGTGATTTGGGCCAGGTCCGTGGTCGAAAGTCCAAATCGCTCCCCGAATTGTTCCGGGGACAGCCACTTGCGATATTGCGCCGAATTCTTGTCCTGCTGGTCGTCGAGCAATTTCTGAAGGTCTGCCTGCTGCTGCGGACTTCGTTTCAGCACCAGGAGCATGCGATCGAGGGCAAGGTCGCCGGGAGCTGCGCCGCGATCGTATTCTGCCCGCGCGAGGGGATGAACATTGCCTTTCAGCACCACTCGCTTCGACTCGTCGAGCGGTTGAACAATTTGCGGGGTGGTTTGCGCGGACACCAGGATTGCCGTGAAAAGCCAGAGAAAAGAAAAAAGAGCAGAAAGACGTAGACGAAAGGCAGACATCAGTTACTCCTCACCGCTGAACAATCAGCGATCAAACTCGCTCTACGGATACAGGCGTTTTATCGCGGGCCATGGGCACAGCAACATTTTTCCGAACAAGAATTTTGGGTCATTGATAACTAAACGCAGCGTCAAGTGAGTAGCTCTCGCCGTCGGGATTTCTGATTGTTATTCGAGTCCCGCCCACGGTCCCTCCTGGCGCTACTACTTTCAGGGTGCCCGCATCGACGTACGTTGCTGTTACGCTCGTCGTACCAAAACTGACAGTCGTACCCGCTTCAAACCCGCTGCCACGAATCGTAACTGCCGTTCCGCCAGAACTCGATCCGCTCGCAGGGTTGAGATAACCAATGGAAACGGGCACAGGCGGCAACTCAACGATCGTCAGCCCCTGGTTGGTTACCAGAAACACGCGATTGTTCGCTTCGTCAAAGTCCATCAAGGTCTGAGCCAGTGGTTGAAGCTGCTCGCTCAATGCAATCTGGCCCAGCCATGTTCCGTGATTGGTGTCGGTGATGGCGACGCCGTTGCTCTGCACATTGCCAAAACCTATCGGAACGGGTGAGTACAAGAGGCTACCCGAGGCATTCAATTTTTCGCCTCGCAAATCGCTGGTGAATAACGACGAGGAGAAGAATTCAGGGATTTTCGACTGCACCTGCTGCGTCATGTTCGTATCGAGCCGCGTGTAATCTGACGCCAACCACACTCCGTCGCCCGACGTACTTCCTCCCAATCCGCCCACTCCTAAAGTGAACTTGTCCGTCGCAGCATTCCACAAATATGCCCCGCACCCATAACTTGCCAGCAAGACTTCGCTGCCGGTCGCAGAACGCGAGAAATCATTTCCGGCAAGTTGAAGGAACGGCAAATCTGTTCGTTTCGTCGTCTTCAGCGTCGTTAGATCCAATTCCCAGAGTTCGCTTCCGCATCCGGTGAATGTTCCCGAAACTCCATCGACGAACACTTTGCCTGTGCTCGTAGCGACCACGTCGGCGATGCCGGGCGAATCCGTCACGGTTACCGGAATCTGAACAACATTGCTCGACGATGGGCTGTCTGGATTGATGATGGCCACGGAATGGTCCGTGACGTTAGCCGAAATAAGTTTCGAATGGTCCGGCGTAAGCGCGAGCCCGCGAATCTGCGGAGTACCCGAAATGTGTGGCGGATTGATCGGGCTCAAGAACTGGTTCGTATCCGCGGAGAACACGTCGATATGATCGCCGGCGGCAAGATATACCCAATGTCTCTGCGAGTCGTACAGCACGTAGCTGAACGCGTCGAATGATGGATAGTCGTTCACCTGCAAATACGTAAAAGCATGCGGCAATGTCGCCGTTCCGGCATCGCTGAGCACCGTGATATCCGCAGGGCCGGGTAGCCCAGGAGGCACAGTAACGATCACTTCGTGTATGCGGCCGAACGGATAGCCCACAGTCGATCCGCCGTTGGAGCCGCCGTAGCTCGTAGCACTTGCCACGACAGCCACCTGGCCGCCGATGCTTACAGTCGGCACCCCGGTGCCGCCGATCAATCCGTAGCCGATCAATGCGAGCGATCCGCCGCCTTGCTCGGGCCCTGCGCTCGCGCCCGTGAACAGAATTTGCGAGCCGTACGAGAATGCCTGTGGCGCGAAGGCAAACCATCCGTCCGGAAAGACTAACGTCATATTCACTAAACCCGGCGTCGCGGACGGCGGGGCAGTCACCGAGACAGTCGGGAAATTTAGTTCCGCATTCGTTCCACGAGCGTTTCCGAACCAGATATCAGGCAGGACGTCGAACGCCGATTGCGCGAGGGTTGTCGGGTAGGGCTGATTCAATGGCGCGGCGCCGGATGCACCGCCTCCAAAACATGGAGGCCCGACGGGCAGGCTCAGCACGTTTTGATAGTTAGTGGAGTCATCAACATTTAGACCGTGATTGGCTATGCTGTAAACCAGTCCCGAAGTGTCCGCAGTGTCTGGGCTGGGCCGAGGAAACGGTGTTATGCAAACACCCGTCTCGGACGGCGCAACGCCGATCTGTTGGTAGGTATTCGTGTCGTAGGTCAGGATGAGCGGCGCGCTTGCAGAACCATTCATCTCAGTCACGCTGACGTAGAGCTTGCTGCCGTCGGGGCTGTATGTCATCCCCCATATGCCGCCATTGATCGTAATAGTCGCCAAAGTGTTGAGAGTCGCATCGACAAACGCAAATCCGGTCAGGGCGGCCACGGCAAACTGATGTGATGTTGGATTGCCTGCGACGTCCACAACTCCCCCAACCGGAGACTCACCACTGGCCGTGAAGGTGTTACTGGAGGCGTCGTACACTGCCATATTCACATCGCTTCCGTAGTCGACGACCAGTACTTTGGCGCCATCTCCGGTCCGCACCATCTGATTAATCCAAGCCGAGACACCCGGCGCCGTTAGATCAGTGAAAGTGTTGGTCGTGGGATTCCAGCGCTCCAGATAGTACGAGGGCGGACTGCTGAAGTTCGTCATTCCTACCAGTGCAGTCCCGTTCGAAGTATTCGCGATCAGATCAGGCATCGAGGACTCTTGGTTGGTCGATGTCGGTACGGTGTATCGCTTCACAACTTGCAGCGAAGCTGTATCGATCGAAACAATGCGCTGCACGTTGCTGGTCACGATCAGATATTTCTTGTCGAGACTTAGGTCCATTCCGGTGGGACTCGGCGCCGGGATACTGCTCAATATTTGATGAGTCGACGGCGAGATAACTTCGACGCGGTTCCAGTCCGGATTGCTGGCATAAATCACATTGTGTACCGAATCAAATACAGCTGCCGCCGGATTGCCATCCATGCGAACAAAGTCAGCTTTTACCTGCGGAAGCGTGCCGTTAGGCGGGACAACATTTACGTTTATCGTCCCGGATTCTTGTGCCCCATCGAGCAAGCGCGTCGCTGTGATCGTGATCGGAACGTAGTTGACCGGAGGCGCACTGGAACTGGCGGTAAGAGTGAAGAACGACATTGGCTCCGAGGCTAGAAACGGGTTGACGGCGAATGTTACCTGTACGCCAGACGGGAGCCCCGCCGCCGACAACTGAACGTCGAAATATGGGTTGTCGGCAGATCGAATCTCGATACCGACGGCGCTGTCAAGGCTGCCACCTTGCGTCAAGGTCATCTCGGTCGTTCCGTTGAAGTTCAAACCGAATGAAGAGAGAGTCTGTTGCTGGATATCGATCGAGACGCTCGTCGAATGCTGCAGGCTGTTCGACGTTCCCTCGAGTGACAACGTGACATTGCCTTGGGTACCGGACGGCAAGATCAAACTCACGCCCTGGTAAGAGTCAGCCGCAACCGTAAATGAAGTCCCCGGCAAAAGAGTCGCGCCGGCGGGCACGCCAGTCAAAGTTACGTTGACCGATCCCGAGAAGTTATTTTTCGAGGTCACCGAAACGTCAAAGTAGATTGCCCCTCCTGGAGGCACCGTCGCGGAAGTTACATCCGACGTGAGAGTGAAATCGGGACTAGGCTGAGTCGTGCCACCGCCGCCGGTGCCACCTGTTCCACCGCCAGATCCGCCATTGCCTCCTCCTCCCCCACAACTGGATGAGGCAATCGAGAAGCAGAGCACAAGAATCGGCCAGAAGAATGTAGGAAGACGAAGGCGCAAAAAGCTCCTCATTCCTAAAAAGACAGAAGTTTTGGGGGGATGTGCAGAATCCTATAAGCAGGACTGCGCTCCGTCAAGAGAGCATAGATAGGGCCTAAATACCGTATTACTTTAGGAACTTAGGGCAAATTGCAGAGCGTAACATTATTCCGGACGGCTTTGGTGTTCAAAGCAATGAGAAACTACCATTGGCGTTTCCAAACCTATCGCGTCCCACTGCCGGAGGGGACTAAGAGAGGCCTTTTGCAAAAACATGTGCAAATGGGCAGGTCTTCTGGAGGCGAGCTAAAAAAATCAGATTGTTTCCGGATTTGCCGACAATCCAACGGAGTGCGACATTTCACTACCATTTCGCCGCTTGTATCAAGTCCGCGACGTTTCGGTTTTCTGTGCGGACCTTTCGAAAGGGACCTCCGGCATTACCATATCTGTAATTAGCACGTGAATCGGTCCTTGATGGCTTTTGCCAATGTTCAGAGCTTCTTTCGCATTGCTGGCCTCCAGCACCGTGTAGCCCTTGGATTCCAAGTATGCACAGGTCATGTCTCGCACGGCTGCTTCGTCGGCCAAACTTTTTGCGCCCGAGGTATCGCTACCTCTAAGGCCTTTGGTCGGCTGTGAAGCGTGGGTGGATTGCCGAGCATGACGCTGCACGCTTAGCGTGGAAAATTTTGGACTATTTGATTTGTTTTTGGAACAAGCGCCACCATGGAAGTCTCTCCTCCGGACTTTTTGGTCGATAGTTGCATGGATAGGAAAAACTCTCGTTATTTTCACCTAAATCATAACTGTTCGTGTATGACACGTTAGGAAACAAGTTTAGCTTCGAGACGATCCAGAATTGGGAGAAGACGCGGCAAGGCGGTTCAAGACTCCGAATCCCTTAAGTGAATGCCAGCGGGTTGGCGGCCCGATTTTGCCCGTGTTGTCTGACGATTTTGCGGAAGGGTCCGCTTGCAAGAAGTTGCCCAGCCAGCTCATACGTTTGAGGCTACGGCCCTTTTGTGGTTAAATACGCGCCATCTTCAATTCGGGGGTGTGCCATGAAGATTGGTTTCTCCCTGCCTAACATCGGCCCCATCGGCACCGCTGAAGCTATCACCAAAGTCGCGCAACGCGCTGAGTCGCTCGGATACAGCAGCCTGTGGACCATCGAACGCTTACTGTATCCGCTCAAGCTACAGAGACCCTATCCCGGCACTCCGGACGGACACTTGCCTGAAATTTACAAGCAAGTGCTGGATCCTCTCGACACGCTCACCTACGCCGCCGCACACACGAAGAAAATCAAGCTTGGTACCAGCGTGCTTGACATGCCTTACCACAACCCGGTTGTGCTGGCTCGCCGGCTTACCACTATCGATGTACTTTCAGGCGGCCGCCTGTGCGTGGGGTTGGGTCTGGGTTGGAACAAAGACGAGATGGACGCAACCGGCGCTGACATGACGACACGAGGCGCTCTGGCCGACGAATTTCTCCCATTGCTCAAAGCCATTTGGACCGCGAACCCAGTCGAATTTCACGGAAAGTTTTTCAACGTACCCAGGTCTTATATCGATCTTAAGCCGGTGCAGAAACCGCATCCTCCTATTTACTTGGGAGCATTTGTCCCGGCGGCGCTCAAACGCCTGGCAAATCTGGCCGACGGATGGAACCCAGTTTTCCTTCCGGTGCCGGTCATGGCGGAGATGTTCGACAGCATCAGGAAAATGGCAAAAGAGGCGGGGCGCGATCCGTCAGCTCTGGTCATGATTGTTCATGCCGTCCTGGAGATCACCAACAAACCGTTGGGGCAGGACCGGCCGATATTTTCCGGTTCCCTCGAACAGATCAGCGAGGACGTTCGAGGCTGCGCCAAAATTGGAGCCGACGAAATCTTTTTTGACCCGGCATTTGCTCCCGGCGGGCAGTCGGTCGATCGCTGGCTATCTCTGTTGGAACAACTGCAAGGGATGATGACTGTGAGCTAGTCCTGACTTGGTCGCCGCCGGCGCTAGATCTTGCCCCACGCCGTGATGCGCATCGGCGTAATGCGCAGGACCGGAGCATCGTCAGGGAGCATATCCGCCTTATATTGCGGATATTTCGCTCTCAAGCGCTGAATAGCTCGCTTGCGCTCCGCCGAGGCCGAAACTAGCTTTGCTTCGCCTCGAACGAGTACGTACCAGAGACGTGTCCAGTCTTCGTCGTATTGATCCACGAGCAATGCTACTTGCGGCGTCTCTTTAATGTTCTTCAGCCGCGCCAGCCGGCTGGGAGCGACCCGCTTCGGCTTGCGATCGATTGCAGAGTAGAAAACCGACCCCTCACAAGCAAAGCATATAGGGACCACGTGTGGCCCGCCCACAGCGTCCAGCGTGGCCAGATGTGCGATCCGCGCCGTTTCAAGTTTTGCGCGAATTCCGGGCGAGATCGGCGGAAGGTTGTTGGCCATTGCCACAAAGCAGTACCCAATCCATTCTAGTCTCTCCCGGATTTTCCGCCTCCCATGCGTTAGGCTACTGCGCACCCTGATCTCGGATTGTCTGCCAGAAGCTCTGCAACATCCTTTCCTGTGCGCCGACTCGATTCCTCGGCATCTGTCATTCCCATCCGAACTGGATGAACGCGGACGAGGCTTCGCCCAAACACCTCGCGTGGGACTTCTATTCTGAAGCGATCCATTTCATCGTCAAGCCTCGGCCATATGCAACTGCGCCCGTCCGGGCATTTTTAATCTATGAGGGGCATGTGACGGAACTTGAAATTCAGGTTTGCCCCTGACGTAGACGCAATAGATTACGGTTTCCAGTCTCGACCCGCCTCTCCGATTAGCGCGTGAGTCTTCGAACTGGCGCGATTCGGATCGGCCAGCGTCACGGTGCCTGCTTCCGCATTTTCTGCTCGCACCCGAATCGTTATCAGTCTGCGATTTCCACCTTAGCTCTGGACAAACGCAATAAAACGATATAAAGAGAAAGATGTCGAAAGTTTCCCGTAAACGCCAGAGTGCGACTCCGGCGGACTGAGATGGAATTGGGAGGGCAAACTTCCATGCAGCGTAGAGATTTTTTGAAGAACAGTGTTGCATTGGCAGTAGCTGCCGAGCTTGGAACTACGAGCAAGGCTCACGCGTTTGTTCCCGCTCACAACTGGGACAAATACGACTTTGGTTCCGGTCCTTCCGTGACCGACCGACTCAATCAGGGACCCTTTCCGCAGTATGCGCCCGAAGCGCTCATCCCGACGGATGACGTGGTCATGACGACGACTCCCTCCGAGGACGTCGTGCCGAATTACGGCAAGGGCCTGATCACCTACATCACGGCCGATAGTGGCACCGAAGAAATCAAATCGGAGAACGTTCCCCAGGCCATTGAGGACTTGGTTCGATTTCCCTTAGGACAACAGCTATACATACGGCCGACATGGAGGGAGGTCCAACCGCGACCTGGGCGGCTCGAGTTACCTGATTACGTGAAGCTGGTCTTCGAGCTTGCGAAGAAAAACAACAAGCGGGTCGGACTTCGCCTGCAGATGAGCGCTCCCGACTATAAGCATCAGCCGGCTCTGCCGGATTTCGTCCTCGACAAGGTACCGACCGTTGAACTCGTTCCTGATGAAAAAGAAAAGAAGGCGGCTGCGCGCTTTATCGAGAATCAATACTCGCGCTACCAGCCTCGTTTTGATCATCCTTTCTTTCAGCAAGCGTTCGGTGAACTGGTTGGCCTGTTAGCAGCGGAATTCAATGGGAATCCTGCGGTCGAGTTTGTGGACACTTTTCTGTACGGGTTCTGGGGCGAGGGGCACACGTGGCCCTTCGTTAATACTCCTTTTCCCGATTATCAAACCGCGGAGAAAACCTGGGTAAAGATGATGGAAGTGCAATTGGAGCACTTCACGAAAACGCCGTTAATGACCAATACGCAACCCGACTACAGCCGTGTCGGCAATTCGGAAGTGCTTGATCGCACGGTTCGCAGTTACAACTGGATTCGGAGCGACACCATCTTCATTGAGAACGAGCAAATCGAAACGCTTAGTAATCGGCCGCCATGGATTGCCGCAGCGCTCGAACAGGGAATTCCTGCGAAGAGTCCAGACTCGTTTCCGCTAGAGGAAGGCCTATCCCCTGTGGAAAACATGATTGCTCACGTGATCGACGTCGGGGCGAACTATTGGTCGCTTTGGAACTTCCACGCTATCAGTGCCAAGAATCTCCTTTCCTATTACCAGGCATTTCCCAAATCGTTCGACCAGATCAATCGTCGGATCGGCTACCGCGTAAGGCCTTCAATGATCTGGAGCTACGAAGACGGCGGCCATCTTGGACTTATTATCGCCTTTGCCAATGATGGCATCGCCGGTGTTCCGGGCGTGCTGCGAGTCACCGTAGAGAGCGAAGACGGCAAAGTTCTGAAGAGCGGAGGCTTGGATGCAGGGTATCCCTTGCCTGGAAAGCTCCGGCAAGCGCAATTTGTGCTGCCATCAGGAACAAAGCTTGCAGGCTTGAAACTTAGAGCTGAGATCGAGGTGAAGGGCATGCGTTACCCGGTCCAGTGGGCGTGCCGGCAGAGGCTGAATGAGGATGGTTCACTCACTCTGCGTTCGAACTTGCATCACGGGTTTTGAAGGTTAACCATGACGAAAGCATTCTCTTCCACAGTCATATTCGCAGCGCTGTTGATGGTGGGCCCGTCGGTAGCGCGGCCTGATTCATCCGCAGAGCATGCGTCCACGGCGCAGATCGAAAGCTCCAACCTTCGTATCGAGTTCGACAGCAATATGCGGAGCCGCGTGGTTGCGCGATTGAAAGGTAAGGAAATTCCGTTAGGCCCGTTCTCGGCCTCCGAAACTGTCGGGGGAGAAGAGCGCTCCTGGTACGATTTTGCTCTTGCGTCGCAGTCGCACGACCGCATCACCGACACATATGGTAGCGGCGAGAAACTGACTCTCGCCGGGGCCTCTGGCGTATTGCGGAAGAATCTTTCCGTCATCATCTACGATGAGTTCCCCAATCTGGCGCTCTTCGATGTCAGCTACACAAATATCGGAAAGTCACGATTGAAAATACTCAAGTGGAGCAACAATAAATACACGATCGACTCGCAGCGCCGTCCGTCGAACGTGCCTTTTTGGTCGTTCCAGAGCGGCTCTTACGAGCGTCGTCCCGACTGGGTAGTCCCACTCCACACAGGATTCTCCCAGCAGAATTATCTTGGGATGAACGCGAGCGATTATGGCGGCGGCACGCCGATGATTGACGTGTGGCGTAAAGATGTGGGCATCGGAATAGGTCACGTCGAATCGCGACCGCGCCTGATTTCGCTGCCAGTTTCCATGCCTAACGCACACCAGGCAAGAATCGGTGTGCAGTATGGTCATGAGCAGACTCTGCAACCGGGCGAAAGCTTCCGCACTTTTCGCACATTCGTGACCGTGCACAGCGGTGACTATTTCCAGACGCTGCTTACCTATCGCCGGTTCATGTTGAAACAAGGCTTTCCGATGGCCAAAGCCCCGGAAAGCGCTTTCGGAGCCATCTGGTGCGCTTGGGGCTACGGACGCGACTTCAAGCCCCAACAGGTTTATGACACGTTGCCGACCGTTAAACGCATGGGATTTACGTGGGTCACGCTGGATGACGGTTGGCAGAACAACTATGGCGACTGGCAGCTCGATCCCAAGAAATTTCCCCGCGGCGATGCCGACATCAGGGCGATGGTGGAGCGGATTCACCAAGAGGGATTCAAAGCTCAGCTCTGGTGGTCGCCCCTCAGCGCGGTTCCGGATTCCAAGTTGCTCAAAGACGAACCTGATCTGGCATTGGAAAATCAAGACGGCTCGCGGCGCAAGATCTCGTGGTGGGACTCTGACTATCTTTGCCCCGCTGTTCCGCGCGTTGTCCAGTATCACAAAGAGTTGGTGCGCAAGATCCTTGTCGATTGGGGATTTGACGGCCTCAAACTCGACGGCCAGCACATGAACGGCGTTCCTGCCTGTTACAACCCGGCCCACCACCACAAGCGTCCTGAGGAATCGGTGGAGGCGTTGCCGGATTTTTTCCGTGAAATCTACGCCGCCGCACAAAAGGCCAAGCCTGGATCGCTAGTAGAGTTCTGCCCCTGTGGCACGGCTTATTCCTTTTTCACGATGCCGCATTTCAATATGTCGGTTGCTTCCGATCCAAAAGGTTCATTCCAAGTACGCTCCAAAGGCAAGACAATTAAAGGACTCATGGGCGACGACGTTCCCTACTTCGGCGACCACGTTGAGCTGAGCGACAATCACGATGATTTCGCTTCCACCCTTGGCATTGGTGGAGTAGTGGGCACGCAGTTCGTGCTGCCTTCTCTAGTCGCGAAGCATGGCCGTTTCGATCTGACGCCAGACCACGAAAAGAGCTTTCAAAAATGGCTGGAGCTTTACCAGGAGAAGGGTCTCTCCCGCGGTCAGTATCTGGGCACGCTCTACGATATCGGGTTTGATCTGCCTGAGAGCCACGTCATCAGTAAGAACAAGAAGATGTACTACGCGTTCTACGCGGCAAATTGGAAGGGCAACTTAGAGTTGCGTGGTCTCGATGATCGCGCGTATCACGTCGTCGACTATGTGGACGGGAAAGATTTCGGGATGGTTCACGGTCCGATTGCCCACCTGTCGACGGACTTTTCGAAACACCTTTTGCTGGAGGCCACGCCGCAGTAAGGGTTACCAGCACCGTTTGCGGGCGAAGTAACGTGTTCTGATAGAAAGGTAACCGTGAGATTCTTAACTCTCGTTACGTTGTTGTTGTGCGGCTTCGGAGCATTCGGCCAGGCGAACTCCGTTTTCTACGTGGCGACGACCGGTAATGATTCGAATACCGGAACCAAGACTTCACCTTGGCGCACTGTGCAACATGCCGCCGATACTGCTCGCGCCGGCAGCACCGTCAACGTCCACGGAGGAATCTACGAAGAACTCGTGAGCATTAATGCATCCGGCAACGCCAGTGATGGATTCATTACATTCAAAAGTTGGCCAGGCGAAACGGCGATTCTCGACGCAGGGCGCTTCACTCCCTCCGGAAGGCAGGGCGTACTCACCATTCATAATCAGAGTTACGTAAGAATCGAAGGTTTTGAAATTCGAAACTTCCACACTGCGGAACACCGACTCGCACCGTTAGGCATCAGTGTTATGGGAGCCGGATCCCACATAGAACTCCTGAAAAATAATGTCCATCACATTGAGCAGACTTTTCCGGGTCGCGATGCTCCCGGAAGCGGCGGTAACGGATTTGGCATCGCTGTATACGGCACCGACGCCAAGGCTCCGATCACTGACCTGATCATTGACGGCAATGAGGTGCATCACCTCAAGACCGGTTCAAGCGAGTCTCTGGTGGTGAACGGGAACGTTACGAACTTCCGCATAACGCACAACATCG
Organism: uncultured Acidobacteriota bacterium; assembly: GCA_963712365.1. Classification (GTDB taxonomy): domain Bacteria; phylum Acidobacteriota; class Terriglobia; order Terriglobales; family Acidobacteriaceae; genus Sulfotelmatobacter. Next base: position 1,024,137 of record CAVQHO010000006.1, on the reverse strand, counting down.
TTCACGACAACAACAACATTGGCATCGATGTCATCGGTTTTGAGCGTACGGCGCCCGATCCTGCCGTCGACCAGGCGCGCGATGGAGTAGTGAGTGGTAATTTGGTTTACAACATCACGTCGAAGGGCAACCCCGCCTACCAAACCGAAGAAAATTCTGACGGCATTTACGTGGACGGCGGCACCCGAATCCTGATTGAGCAGAACGTGATGCATGATGTGGACTTCGGAATCGAACTGGCCAGCGAGCACAAGGATCGCGCCACCAGTTACATCACCGCGCGGAATAACCTTATTTATCACGCCCACACTGCGGGTGTTTCCATTGGAGGGTATGCGCCCGAGCGGGGACACACCGATCATTGCGTTGTAGTCAACAACACTCTTTACGAAAATGATACGTCAGCCACCGGCTCCGGCGAATTCCAAATGCAATGGAACATGATGGACAATATTTTCGAGAACAACATCGTGTATGCCGGGCCACGCTGCCTTTTCATATTGAGCAAATCTGAGGTCGACCCAGATAAGTCACGCGCCATCATCGATCACAACCTTTATTACTGTGCCCGTGGGGCGGCGGCCAGCACATGGGCTTGGGCTTCCGCGACCGTAACAGGATTCGATAAATATGTTGAGGTCACAGGAAACGATCGACACTCCCATTTTTCGGACCCGCGTTTCGTTGATCCAGATAAGAATGACTTTCATCTGCGGTCCAATTCTCCCGCGCTCGCTGCCGGCTCAACTGAGGGAGTACCGATAGGAGAAGTCGATCTTGAAGGCTCGCCGCGAGTGAAAACCGGGAAAATAGACATCGGCTGCTATCAGGGGCGGTAGAAGGCTCCAAGTCGCACGCACGAAATCGCGGTGAATCGATTGAAGTCACCGCTGGCACTGGCTGAAGACGCTTGCGGATCCTTCAAGCTGGTGTTCCGATATCCTCACCGCGGTACGTCAAGCAGGAAACAGACCTTGAATGATCAGCATCTAGGCGAAGATATCTGATCGTTGCCGACACATCTTCTCTCATTTCGAAGAGTTCCTTCGCCGCCGCTGCTCACTTGCTTTTATTATTTCGGTCAAATCCACGACAGGGCGGATCTCAATCGGCCCGAGTCCATACTTGAAACCTGGTTGCTGTGCGACAAGCTGAACTGCATGATTGAGGTCTCGCGCCTCAAGGATTTGGATGCCGCCAAGCTGTTCCTTGGTCTCCGCATAGGGGCCGTCCGTCGTCGCGACTTTTCCGTTTTTCCAGTACAGAGTCATCGCCGTCTCCGGAGCCTGAAGAGGTACTTCGGCGACAAGATTTCCGTTGGCGCGCAGATGGTCGTTGTACTCAAAGCATTCGTCGAACGTTGCGTTGCGCTCGTCCTCCGTCATTCCCTCGAATTTTCCTGGCTCGATGTATCCCAGGCAAATGTATTTCATTGTCTTCTCCTTGTTGTGGGAACCAGCAGCACAGCCTTGCGCCAGTTCGGATGTTTTTGATCGTTCATCCTATAGTCGCGGGGCGGGGAGAAAATCGACAGCAAGGACAGACTTTGTTTTAGTAGCCGGAGTACTATTTCAATTCCTCGAGCCGGGAGGCTATCTCTTCTGGGGCGCGAAAGAAGACCGAGGCTGAAAGCCGAGCCACTCTGCTTAGTTCCTTCCCTGAGCTTTTTGAAGCGAGTTAACGCTTGCGCCAACCCCGATGACAAAAAAATTACAACAATCTTCTGCGTCTTTAGAGACTAATTCGTCCGCGCCCGAGTCTACTTAACCGTAAGCCCGAAAGACTTCAGCGGAATCAACCCGATCAGCCGGACTGTTTGCAGACCGCCTGGGGAAAATCTCTGCATCGTTCCGGCTCTCACACCTCAACATTAAGGATTGGCATGTCAATAAGAAGGATTGCAAGGTTTATCCCGATTATCATCGTCCCCACCCTCTTCGCTGGCTGCGGCGGTTACAACAGGCCCTCGCCCCCGACCCAGGCACCGCACTTTGCATTTGTCGCCAATTTTGTTTCTAACAGCATTTCCACTTACGCGCTCAGCTCTCAGACAGGCCAGTTGACTCCTAAAGACACTGTCCCCACCGGGGGCGTGAATGCCAGGGTCATCGCGGTCGAACCCACCGGGCGCTTTGCCTACGTTGGCAATATCTCTTCCAGCGACATCTCAATATTTGCGATCGACGCGCAGACCGGCGGTCTGAGCATGGTCGGTTCGCCCGTTCCAACGGAGGACAGCCCCGCGTTTATCGTTGTCGGACCGACCGGAAATCTCCTTTATGTGGTGAACGAGAATGCCAACCACATTACCGCCTTCTCGATCGACTCCAACACGGGCGCGCTCACGGCTGTGAGCGGGGCAGTCCCGACAGACGACAAGCCCGTCGCCCTCACGTTCCACCCTTCGGGCCGATTTGCCTATGTCGTCAACGGCCTCTCCAACGATATAACGGTTTACTCCGTCGACAACTCGGGAGCTTTAGGATTGCTGGGCGCCACTCCCGGTCTCTCCAATCCCGGGGCCCTCACGATTCTTCCTTCTGGAAAATTCGCGTACGTCGTCAATCTCGGATCGAATGACATGACGATCTTCTCCATCGATGCGACCTCTGGAGCCTTGCAGCCGCTGACACCTCGAGTCGCTGCCGCTGGAGGCCCGACCTCATTCACCGTAGACTCGCAAGGCCGCTTCGCCTACGTGACCAACATCAACGCCGACACAGTCTCGGTCTTCGCGATTGATGCGGTCAGCGGCGTACTGACTCCAACATCTACCGCCGCGGCGGGGACCGATCCAATCGCGCTCACCCTCGACCCGTCGGGTAGCTACGCCTATGTCGCCAACCTCAGCTCAGACAACGTCACACAGTTTGCTGTGGACTCAACCACCGGAGCGCTGGCGCCCGTGGGTGCGCCCGTGAACGCGGGGATGGGCCCTGTGTGGGTGGCAATCACGCAGTAAGCGCCTCCCCGCAACCGCACACCCGAGACCGAACTGTCGATGCGATTTAGCTAGAAGCCAGGAACTAGCAGGTGGGAGTTTTCAATTTCAACTGCTCGATCCGTCTCGCAAGAAAACGGCGCTCGGGTTCCTGGCGCGCCAGGGCGAGTGCCTTCTCGTACGAAGCACGGGCCTGCGGAATCCGCCCTAATCTGCGACACAGGTCCGCGCGGGCAGCGTGCGCCAAGTAATAATTTGCCAGTTCGCCATTCTCAATCAGCGCGTCGATGTGCGTCAGACCGGCCTCCGGACCTTCGCACATTGCAATGGCCACGGCGCGGTTGAGCTGTACCACTGGCGAGGGCTGAATTCGTAACAACCGATCGTAAAGCGCAACAATCTGCCTCCAGTCGGTGACAGCGGGCGATTCCGCCTCCGCGTGAACGGCCGCGATGGCTGCTTGCAGTGTGTAAGAGCCGAAACGGCGGGACTTGAGGGCTCTCTCCACCAATGCAATTCCCTCTGCGATCTGCTCTCGGTTCCAGAGCGAGCGATCCTGGTCCTCGAGCAAGATCAGTTCCCCGGTCTGAGAGGTTCTAGCGGCGCGACGGGATTCGTGCAGCAACATTAGGGAAAGCAGCCCCATCGCTTCGGACCCGATGTTTTCTGGCGCCGTGACCTCCTGCCCGATGACTTCGGGCTCGGGCCGGAGTTCGGTCAGCAAGCGGCCCAGTCGAATCGCCTCGCCGGTTAACTCAGCCCGCGTCACTTCCGCTCCCTCGGCAGCTGAGTAGCCCTCATTGAAGATGAGATAGATGACCTGCAGCACCGCGCCGAGTCGCTCGGGTAATTCCTCTGCTGTTGGCACCTCGTAGGGGATCGGTGTGTCTCGAATCTTTACTTTTGCACGCACAATGCGCTGCGCCAGGGTACGCGGAGTGATGAGGAAGGCCATGGCGATCTCCTCAGTGGTCAGCCCGCACACCTCACGCAAGGTGAGCGCAACGCGGGCTTCGGGCGCCAGAGATGGATGACAGCAGGTAAATATCAGGCGCAGGCGATCGTCTTCAAGAAAGTCATCCTGATCGCTATTGGTCCTTTTCGCCGAACTCAATTGTGGGTCGAGATATCGGACGTGCTCCGCTCGTGACGCGTCAATTGTTGCCCGCTCTAATCTGGCCCGTCGACGCAGAGCATCAATAGCTTTGAATCGGGCTGTGGAAATCAACCACGGCCGCGGGTTGCCGGGAACTCCGTTGGTTGGCCACACACTCAGCGCAGCCGCAAACGCTTCTTGCATGGCCTCCTCGGCAAGATCGAAATCACCGAGCAAGCGGATCAGCGTTGCCAGAATTCGTCCTGAGTCCACACGATATAAGGAGTCGAGCAACTCGCGTACCTGCTCGCTGGAATGCTCAAACATGAAACGCTCGGACATGACGACGACCTTAGCAAACCACAAACCTCGAATCAATTTAGCGAACGACGCTCGCAGCATTAACGGTTGAACTGCGGCCGATGTCTCGCGGCACAGGTTTGTACGGTACAGTACACACTGTATTGTTAATCGTGGCTGCTGCAGTTACTCTTCACCAGTTCATTGCAGGCGGTCATGGGTTAGCGTGAGACGTTCGACCCTCACGACCGCTTCTTTCCTTCCGAAGTCATCGCCGCAAAAATGAATAGTGAAGCGTCTTGTGAGGCCTCAGACGAGTCTCACATCTGAAGCTATTTCTTGGTGGGGATGAGCGGCGCGTGTTCCGGGACTGGCATTGCGCTTTCTATCCATGCGGTGTACCAGAGGTTTAGCAGCATCTGCGATGCTGCGGCGAGGCGATGCGTGGTGAAGTCGAAGGCGGCTGCGGACCCTTTGCCGACGAAGCCTGCTGTTTTATCGATGGCGTACACGTCGCCGACCAAGGAATAGGATTTGCGCAGATAGGTCATGTATCCGCCAAATGGGTCCTCGAGCCTCTCAGGACCTTTCACGAGCGAGGAAAAATCGTTCATTGTGATGTTCGCCGCGATGTAGGCAGTCTCGAACTGCGCGTGGATCAAGTGGTCAGTAGTGTATCCGTTGGGATTCGGACCGATCCAACCGTTGTACTGGATGGTTGTGTGAAGAGGTTGTGAACCGTCGGCGACGTAGTGGCCGAGCCATCCCGCATAAAAGATGATTGCGTGTTCTACGGCTTCTGTTGGGCGATGCGACGCGTGTAACTGGCGGTACTCGCGGAATGCAGCTTTCAGGCGTCCGTAGACCTCGATCGTTATATAAGGTTGCATGCCGACGTGTTCGGGAAGATAGTCGTCCGGAGCATCCGGGGTGGCCGCACGTTTTTCGTATAGTTTGCGGTAGAACTCGTAGCGTCCTTGTGGCAGCGGGTCGAGCCACGAGACGCGTTCGAGATCGATGAAGTGATCAGGCTCCTGCGCATTTTTCAGCGCGACCTCCGAGGGACTGCGCCAGCGGTCAGGCTCAGGTCCGAGATACGCGATTTCCGCGACAGCCTGTCGTAGAAACAGCGGCATTGCGGGTGGAATCTTCTGGGCGGCGACCCGATTCACGTAGATGTGTCCGTCATTGCCCCAGGCGTGCGCCGGTTGGGCTTGAAGAAGAACGACGGCGACCAAGGTCAGGGCTGCAGCCCACTGGCGAATGGTACGGTTGTTCGATTGATTCTCCAACGCCGTTTCCTCGACCAGAGTGTTTCAGATTGATCGGCAGGACTACAAGTGCAGGCGATAGTGAGGGAATTGATTGCTGCCGCGGCTGCCCACTGAAGAGTGAAGTTGGTTCAGACAGCGCCGGAAAACGAGGAGGGCGTCCTGATGCGAAGCGGACGCCCTTTTTACTGCTTGCGAGGAAAACTGTCAGACGCTTCTAGTCAATATTTACAACTGGGCAACCGGCACCATCTTCGTCGCAGGCTGTGCATAAGAGAAAAGGTCCGTGCGGAGCTACTGAGTGCCAGGCTCGCTTCTGGTTGAACGACTGAGCGGGTCGCCCCCACCAAACGCGAACACTGAGCAGCAAATTACCTGCCGCGAAGTGATCGCTTCGCAGTTCCTTCAGTTTGGAAGGGATGTCGAGTTGGCTTAGGATTGTCAGTCGCTCAGCTGCGCCGGAGAAGACGCATCCATGAAATTCAGAAGATCGGTTTTGGTAAAAGTAATGTTTCTTATGTGGTCGGCCAGCACATTGCTGGCGCAGGATTCAAACTATCGACCAAGCGAACAGCAGATCCCGGCGCCCGCCTGTGCCAACGCGGTGGCAAAAGACCTTTGGGTTCCCGGATCGACTCTGTGTGCACCGGGCGAACACGGCGCATGGCTTGCGGACATTCGGCATTGGCGTGACGAGCGTCGCATTCGTACTGGATATGAAGGCTCGCGATATGACAGGCCGGAGTTTAAGTGGGCTCAATCAAGTTTCATTCAGCCGCAGATGATGGTTCAGGACAGATATTTTTACGATCCGATTGCGGGCAAGTACACGGTGGACCGGTACCTGGATGATCTCGATAAGCGGTATGGGGGAATCGATGCGGTACTGATCTGGCCAACGTATCCAAACATGGGTATCGATAACCGGAATCAGCATGACCTGATCCGCAGCATGCCGGGCGGAGTCGCGGGCGTCAGGCAGGCGATCAGCGACTTCCATAGGCGTGGAGTCCGAGTGTTGTTCCCGATGATGATGTGGGACCAGGGAACGCGGACGACGGAGAAGTCCTGGCCGGACGAGATTGCCGAGCCTCATGGCAGAGATTGGTGCTGACGGCGTCAACGGCGATACGCAGGATGGAGTGCCGCTCGCTTTTTCAGTAGCCGCGGACAAGGCCGGGCATCCACTCGTATTTGAACCGGAAGGCGGGCCCTCGGACGAAGCGGTCGCCTGGAATCTCATGACATGGGGACAATATGAATTTCCGTTCACGCCCCTCGTCGATAAGTACAAGTGGATCGAGCCGCGACACATGGTGAATATCTCTGACCGGTGGAACCGCGATAAGACCGGCGACTTGCAATTTGCATTCTTCAACGGCGTTGGCTGGGAGAGTTGGGAGAATATCTGGGGCATCTGGAACGGGATTACGCCTCGAGACGCGGAGGCGACGAGAAGAGTGTCAACGATCGAGAGGGCTATGGCGACATTTCTCGTGAGCAAAGATTGGGAGCCAATGGTCCCAATGCTGCGCTATGGAGCGTATGCGAGTCGATGGCCGATGGGCGACCAGACACTCTGGACGATCGTTAACCGGAATGAATATGACTTGGAAGGCCATGAGATGGAAGTCGATGGAAACTCCAGTATCCACTATTTCGACTTGTATCACGGTGCGGAAATCGTTCCTGAGAAGCAGAGCGAGAATCGAAGTGTGCTCAACTTCGCGCTTGAGGCAAACGGCTACGGCGCAATTTTTGCGACGAAAGAGAAGCCTAACCCATCGTTAGTGAGTCTGCTGGCCAAGATGAAGGCGATGACGTCTAGTCCCTTGTCCGGATATTCGCATGAGTGGAAAGTCCTTCCGCAGCAGATCGTTCCTATCAAGACAACCGCGGTTGCGAATGCTGCTCCGAATGGAATGGTGAAGATTCCGGAGGGAGATTTCCAGTTCGATGTCGCCGGCATTGAGATTGAAGGTCTGGATGCAAATGGGCTTGATGTGCAGTATCCGTGGGAAAATTCTCCGCGACGGTTTCATACGCATCCGATGCACGTGCATTCTTTTTATATCGACAAATATCCGGTCACGAATGCCGAGTACAAAAAGTTTATCGATGCCACGCACTATCAGCCGAACGACGATCTGAACTTTTTGAAGGATTGGAAGGATGGAACCTTTCCGGAGGGATGGGATAGCCGGCCAGTGACTTGGGTGTCGCTTGAAGATGCGCGAGCTTACGCGAACTGGGCAGGGAAGCGATTGCCACATGAGTGGGAGTGGCAGTACGCGGCTCAGGGAGCGGATCGCAGGCTCTATCCGTGGGGAAACGATTGGGATTCAAACGCTGTTCCAGAGCCAGATAAGGCGCGAACGATGCGAGGTCCGGATCCTGTGGATGCGCATCCGAAGGGGGCAAGCGTTTTCGGCGTGATGGATTTGGTCGGCAATGTCTGGCAGTGGACTGAAGAATTCGTTGATGATCACACGCGCGCAGGGATTGTTCGCGGAGGAAGCTATTACCAACCGCAGGGATCGATCTGGTATTTTCCGCAGGCCTATAAGCTCAACGAGCATGGAAAACTCCTGCTGATGTCCCCAAGTTACGACCGCTCGGGCGCGGTGGGATTCCGCTGCGCGGTCGATAGGAACTGATCAACCGGGAATTATTTGCCTGAAGGAGGCGCAGGCTTGATATCTTCGGCGGATTTCTGCAGTGTGTCGATCGTGGATGATTGTAGATGGTAAAGGGTTGACTCGTTTTGCCGTTGAGCTATAAAGCCATCACTCACTTTTGCGATGGAAATCTTCTCGACACGCTTTCCGTCTTCAGTCGTAACGGTTGCATTCATCGAAGGGTTGGAAAACCCACTACTGACGAACTTGTCGGCTGACAGTTCCCGTAAGTTTCCTAGCAGGGCGCCGATTCCGTCGACATCCATTTTCTTGCCGCTCAGCCACCAATCGTGGTTCGTTCTGGTGAACAAATAAGATTTTGTGCCGAAACTCAACTCGACCTTGTCAGGATCGCTGTAACCGAAGTCGAAAAGTTTCTTATTTCGGAAGTCATCTACGCTTTTGTCCATCGCTTGCGACACATCGGCATTGATCTTGTACACACCTTCCACGGCGCTGGATTCGGCCAGGTAGGTATCCTTGTTCTTTCGAACCTGAAGCTCTTGTGTACCTGATGGACCGGTAACCTTTGCAATCGCGACCGGGGCAGCGGCTGCAAATGACGACGCCGCGTTCGATGTGTCGGGTTCGCTGAGATCCATTTTGGCGTCGGTTAGCTTCTGAACCAGCTCGCCAACCTGGCTGTTGTCGGCTCGCAACGGCTCGGGCTGCAAAATCTGCCATTCTTCGTTGTTCTTTCCGAACTCGATCGTCTGATTTTTTCGGACAATTTCAATCCGGCTGACCTGATCGGCGCTCATCGGTAACAGCCGCTTGTCCCGCAGATCGTTCAGGCTCTTCGCGATGGTGCTTTTGTTGTAGCTCGCGATAGTAAAGACGCGGGGATCTCCCGCGAGCATCACGTAAACGGCGCTGCCCGTGGGAGTGTCATCGCCAAGAAGCAACTTCTGAGATTTGCCGTCTCTTTCAGTAATATTCACTTCGACTGCCGGAGGCGCCAAACCGTACTGTTGGAGGTTGGACGGCTTGTCATCGACGACCCGCTCCGACGTCAGAGAAGAGAGAGAGGAAAGCGTACTGGACACGTTGCTTTGATCTGCAGCAAACGGTTTTGGCTGGGCTATTTCCCATGCACCCGAAGCGCTCTTCGCAAGGACGATCGGCTCGGCGTCCTTCTTTTTCAGTTCCACCTTCGTAATCGCAGTGTTATCGAGCTTGAGAATCACAGGAGAAGCGTCGGACGCTTTCGGTGTATCAGCCTCTGGTTTGCGATGCTCCGACCAATAGAGAGTGCCGCCGAGCGCCAAGAGAATCAAAGCCGCGAATATCAGGTTGCGAAGTTTCATGGAGTTGTGCAGGACGGCCGAATCAAAACTTAACCAGACTTCTAATCGCGCGTGAATAGCTTGCGATCCTCATCTCCTCTTCAGCCAGACGAACACACCAGCAATTACGACCAGGGCGGGCAACAGGAACTGGCTGGTGGCGCGGACCCAACTCAGCTGCGAGCGAGTCAGGGTGATCCGCCGGTCTTCCTGTTGTTTGGGGCGAATTGAAATCAAATCTTCGTCGGACGCCAGCCAATTGATCGTGTTGAGAGCGAGATCGTTGTTCCCATTGAACGTAATAAAGCGATTCGCCGCCCAGGATGAGCTGCCGACCACAACGAACCGGCCTTGCGAATTCTCTTTGCCGGTGTTGTAGGTGCCGGCCGCGGCCAGCGTGAGTGGACCTTTCTTGTTCTTAGGATCTTCGACATTGATTCGCGGCGAACTGAGGTTGGCCGTAGCCAGGCTTGTTCCTGAAGAATCGAACATTTTCTGGACGCTGGTCTTGTCCGTATTCTTCACTTCCAGCGAGCGCGAGAGCGGGAAGCCCGTGGCCATGCCCTTCATCTCGCTGACGATGGGATGGTTTTCGTAGGTGGTGACGAGAGCGACCTGCGGTCCAAGTCCTGCGATCTGTCCAATGGGATTCAGGTCAAGGATCAAGTCCTTTTGCAGGCTTACTCCCCAACTAGCAATTAGTGCCGTCAAGGCGTCATTGTCGGCAGTTTCATCACGTCCGAGTTTTAGTGGCGGGTCGAGCATGAGCAAGGCCCTTCCGCCGTCTTCTACATATTTCTTTATGGCGTCAACTTCGGGCTGCTGGTAGTTACGCGTGGGTCCGGCTACGACGAGGGTTGTGCAATCCTGCGGCACGTCCGCCTTTTGCAGAAGGTCGACGGCTTTGGCTTCATAGTTGTCCTTAGACAACACGTTCTTGAAATCGGAAAAGCCATCCGGCTCGCTGTTGTCGATTTGATGCTCACCACTTCCGGCGACGAAACAGATGGTACGAGTGGTGCTCTTTAGATCGCGAATGAAGGCGCCGGTGATGCCTTCCTCGGTCATGTTTTTCGCTTCTTCTTTTTTCGCTCCGACTGCTACAACGGCAGTGCCGAAATTACGGATATTCGCTTCGCGCGCTGCCTGAGGATTTTTGTCGGGGTCGACATATTGGATGTGAACCTTGGGTGACAGATTGGCGTACTGATCGAGCAAATCCTTCCCATCATTGAACCGCGTGCTCTGGTTGTAGTAGGTGATGGTGGCGTCCTGCTTCAATCCTTTCACGATCTTCGCTGATTGATCGGAGAGGCTATATCGCTTGTTCGATGTGGCATCGAACGACTTGTGGTAACGGTCGGCAAGAACGTTCGCAACGACGATTGCCGCAACGACGATCAGAATATAGGTCGTCGCGTATGCGGCGTATTTTGTCTGCCTCGCTTTAAGCCATTGACTGGCCATTTAGGACCTCCAACGCAGGGATTCCATGGAGCGTGCGGTGAAGAAGAGTCCAAGGAAAATCACTGTGACATAGAAAATTAAGTCTTTCGAATCGAGAACGCCGCGGCCAAACGACTCGAAGTGAGTGATCACCGACATGTATGACAGGACCTTCGCCCACGTCGCGGTTTCGTACCCGCTCACCCAACCACAAACCCACAACAGCAGTTCGACGCCAAACGTCACAGTACCGGCGATGATCTGGTTCTTGGTGAGTGTCGAGATAAATGTTCCAATGGCCAGTAGCCCGCCCGCCTGGAGCAACAATCCCAAATATCCGATCAGAAGGGGCTTCCAGTCCGGGTTCCCGTACTTAAAAAGGAAAGCGAAATTCAGGGCGGTGAACAAAAGCAGGCAGGAATAGAGGATCAGCGCAGCGAGCCATTTGCCGATAATGACCTCGATGTCACGAATCGGAGATGTGGCCAGCAATTCGATCGTCCCGGTGCGCTTCTCTTCGGCGAACAGGCGCATCGTGATCATTGGGATGAAGAACAGTCCGATAACCGCGACATTCGAAAGCAATGGACGAATGATCTGCTCGTTGATGTTCATGGGGGAACTTTGTCCCCGCATCTGCATTTCCATGCCTTCCACGACAAAGATTGCCAGAAAATTCCAGAAGAAGAAGCCGCAGATCAGTCCGAACATCGTCAACAAGATGTACGCGACAGGCGACGAGAAGTAGCTGCCCAATTCCTTGCGGCAAATGATCCACGCGTTTCTCATGGCTGAACCTCCTGCAGCGGCGCGTCTTCATGCGGGATCGAGGCCTCAGTCCCGGTTAGCTGAAGGAAAATTTCTTCCAGGCTCATGGCCGATGGCCGCAACTCGTTCAAGTCCCAGCCAGATTCGACGACCGCTCGAGCGAGATCTCCACGCGTCGAGACGTCCTTTATGGCCTTCGACTTCGAAGATGGCCCGCACATCGATCTCCTGTTTGCACTGGACGCGGCTCACTCCCGCGACCTGTTCGAGCTTGTGTTGCACGATGGCCGTGGGAACAGGGCCGTTTCTCCCGGCGATTTCCAGTACGACCGACTCGGCGCCGCGGGCACGAGCCTGCAAATTGCGCACGGAGTCAGTGGCAACGAGCTTGCCGCGGTTGATAATGATGACCTGCTCGCAGGTCTGCTCGACTTCCGGAAGGATGTGCGTACTTAGAATGATGGTGTGCTCGCCGGCCAGTTGTTTAATCAGATCTCGAGTCTCATTGATCTGTTTCGGATCAAGACCCGAGGTGGGCTCATCCAGAATGAGAACGTCGGGATTATGAATGATGGCTTGCGCCAGGCCGACGCGCTGCCGATATCCCTTTGAAAGTTTCCCGAGCAATTTTTTCTTCACGTCCGCGATAGCACATCGCTCGCTCACGTAGTCGACGCGTTGTTGCAGCTTCGCTCCCGACAGACCTTTGAGCTTGCCCACAAATTTTAGGTAATCAGCGGTCTCCATCTCCGGATAGATCGGAGGCGTTTCGGGAAGGTATCCGATCCGTCTCTTCACTTCGAGCGGCTGCTCGAGAACATCGAAACCGGCCACCTGCGCGCTTCCGGCCGAAGGCGGAAGGAAACACGTCAGCATACGCATGGTCGTGGTTTTTCCCGCACCGTTTGGTCCGAGAAATCCGACGATCTGACCTTTGGCGACTTCGAAGGAGATGTGATCGACGGCAGTCGTGCGAGCGTATCGTTTGCTAAGGTCTTTGACAGAAATCATAAGCAGTTGTTTCAACAGTCAGAACACTCAACCGTTGGGCCGAGACCACACTGGAACAGCGTGGGGCAGAGACATCATCTTATAAAGGCGTGCGGTAGAGTGTCAATTTGCAAGCCTCAGTTTACGGGCGATCACCAGAGCTTCAAGGGTGAAGACGGATGCACGATGTTCTTGTGGTGTGCGACGTCACCCAAGCTTTTTTCTAGTCAAGTATTTTATCGTGGAATGATCCGCGGGCTCACTTCGGACTGAAAGTCGCGACGAGTGCGGATATTGAGATTCACTGGCCAACCGGTGCGACTGAAGCACACACGGCGGTCAAGCTGATCCGGTCGTGCCTATCGGAGAAGCGAAAGGGTCACTAAGGGAAGGCCCTTCCGCTATCCTCGACGCTGAACTCATCGCTAGATTAGTTCGCGCACAGTATCTGAAAGAGCGGTGAGCGCGATTTTTTTACGATTCGGTTCTCCGCGAGCCAGCGATTCGGCGAAGTGCAATGCCTGTTCTGCCTTGATCTTGGCTGGCATTGGCGGCTCGAGCGGATCGACGACTGCTTGCAAGACGGCGGGCCCCGGCGCATTGAGAAATTCCGCCATCACGCGGCCACAATCGGCCGCATCATCAACGGTGAAGCCGATCGCTCCGCAAGAGTGCGCAAATTCTGCGAAATCAATCGGGTGCAAATCCACGGCGTACTCAGGATTGCCTAGAAACACCATTTGCTCCCATTTGATCTGACCAAGCGTGTTGTTCTTGATGATGACTACCTTGACCGGCAGCTTGTACTTCACTGCCGTCACCAAATCTGCCATCAACATGGAGAAGCCACCGTCGCCGACGAACGCAACACATTGGCGATCGGGATAGGCGACCTGGGCCGCAATCGCATAAGGAAGCCCGCAGGCCATGGTTGCGAGATTTCCAGAGACACTGTGCATCTGTCCGCGCTTCGCGCGAATCTGCCGCGCCCACCAAGTGGTGATCGTACCGCTATCGCAGCTGACAATGGCATCACTGCGCAGAAGATTTCCGAGTTCCCATGCGACTACCTGCGGTTTCATGGGTTTGTCGCGGCGAGTGGCACGCTTTTCTATCACCCCCCACCAATCTTTCATCCCCGCCTGCGCCGCACTGAGGAAGGACCGATCTTCCTTGCGATGAAGCAGAGGGATCAGTTCGCGCAAAGTATTCTGGCTATCCCCGATCAATCCAACTTCGACCGGAAACCGTAAACCGATGCGCTTTGGGTCGAGGTCGATTTGAACTCCTTTCGCCTTATCCGGTTTCGGCAGGAACTCGATATATGGAAACGAGCTGCCCACCATCAACAACGTGTCGCAATCTTCCATTGCTTCCTGCGAAGGTTTGGTGCCTAGAAGCCCAATGCCACCGGTGGTGTAAGGACTGTCATCAGGCACCGCGGCCTTTCCTAATAATGCCTTGATGATCGGAGCGCCGAGCAACTCAGCCATCTGCTCAAGTTCGTCGCTAGCGTCAAGAGCGCCGCGGCCTGCGAGGATCGCAACCTTTTTGCCGCGGTTCAATATGTCAGCGGCCCTCGTAAGATCGCCCGTGCTGGGAACGCGAGCACTTCGCGCATATACATCCGACGTGTGATGTGGAACGTTCCGGCTCGAGCGCGTGCGGGACTTTACCTCTGCTTCCTGAAAATCTACCGGAAATGCGATGTGAGATACACCGCGATACGCAAGGGCTGTGCGACAGGCAAGGTCAGTGACATTTTCGACATGATTCGGTCCCATGATGCGTTCGTTGTAAACCGCGACATCGATGAATAGTTTGTCGAGCGCAACATCCTGCTGCGTGTAGGTTCCGATCAAATCATGGAACTGAAGTCCGGTGATCGCCAGCACAGGCTGGCTGTCGAGCTTCGCGTCGTAAAGGCCGTTGAGAAGGTGAATGCCGCCGGGCCCGGAGGTGGCGAGACACACCCCCAGCCTGCCAGTGAACTTCGCATAGGCGCATGCCATGAATGCAGCCGACTCTTCATGCCGCACCTGTACGAAACGGATCTTTTCTTGTCGCGTGCGCAGCGCCTCCATGATTCCGTTTATGCCGTCACCCGGAAGTCCGAAAATTACGTCGACTCCCCAATCTAAGAGAGACTCAACCAGAACATCTGCAGCCGTCATATCGATAAGTCCTAAAGTGCGGTTTTAAGTGCTTGGGTGAGATGCGAATTCTGCAGGTGCTGTTCACGTGGAATATGCGAATCGTTTGTTCGAGCTCAGGTTTGACGTAAACCAACCTGTTAAGCGTGGGATACTAACCTTGAGGCGTAGTTGTGCCTTTGGCGAAAGGCGGGGGTGCGGCTCCTTCTTCGATCCGATGGACAATCCATTCATGACCCGCGCCATTCAACTCTCACTCGAAAATATTCGATCGGGTGAGGGAGGTCCATTTGGGGCGGTGATCGTAAGAAACAACGAGATCGTTGCCGAAGGCGCGAACCGGGTTACAGTGATCTACGATCCGACTGCGCATGCGGAAGTGGTAGCGATTCGCAAGGCATGTGCGAAGCTGCGTGTGCCCGAACTGCCAGATTGTGAAATCTACACATCGTGCGAACCGTGTCCGATGTGCCTGGGCGCGATCTACTGGTCGCGACTGGCTCGTATTTATTTTGGGAATTTGGCGTCGGATGCTTCCAAGATTGGATTCGACGATTCGTTCATCTATCGCGAGATTGCCCAGGTGTTGCCCAAGCGATCGATTCCGATGATCCCCATGATGCGAGAGCAAGCGCTGGAGGCATTCCGCGCCTGGGAGCAAAAACCGGACAAGATGCTGTACTGACCGGCGTCAGAGCGAGTACGCGTTAAGCGCGTTATTTCTTCGCTCGTGATTCGACTTCCTCCAGCCAGCCTCTGCGTAGTTTTTCAGCCGGGATACTCGACAGGTACGGTTTGATATCCAAAATCGGCGTGCCATCCAGCATGTCGACCCCCCGCACGCGCAAGGAGTGTTGCTCGCGTCCCAGGAGTTCAACCACAGTCAAAGCAATCGGGTTTGGACGCATGGGCGAGCGCGTCGCGAAAACTCCATGAGTGCGATCGTCACACGGGGGCTGAGCGGTGAGTTCAAATCCTTCTGAGCGGTCAAAGACCCAGAGCACGATGAGGTGGGAAATCCTTCGATGTCCTTCAGTCCGGCGTCAAACTCTGGCAATATTTCGAGCACTCCTTCGGCGTCATGCTGAGCGCCGAGTCCTTTTGGTACTTCTTGCGTTCTTTTATAGGGGCTTTGAACGTAGCCGATCGGTTTCGGAGTAAACATTGTTGTACACCTCGAGAGGTCCGAGACTCTGTTCAACCGACGTTAACACGAGGAAAACTTTATCATTTCTTCTGAAACAACAAATCTTTACTCGCTCTTGAGGAAAATCTAGGCTGCTGAATACACCGCGCGAAAAAAAACGCCCGCATCACACGAGGCGTTCCCACACATTATCTCAGCCGTTACGCATGCGAGACCCGAACCCTCGTGCTGCAGTGCGTTCAAAACTGCGTGGCTACGCCAGACTTTGGGTTTGGCGCTCTTGCGACAAACCTGGTTACACATACCGCCCAGCCGTCGATCGGAATCAGCTTCCGATTTTGACGGCTCGTGAAGGAGCTTGAAGATTCTCCTCCGCCGGGCCTACTCCGGTTTTTTCTCAGGCTCCGGTGGTAGTGGCTTTTCGATCGGTTTCCGCGGCAGCATCTGATCGCGCATCGCAGCTTCATAAACAAAGCTGGCGACGATCACCGACATCTGTTTCAGGTCATCGGGCTGAAGCCGGTCGTACACATCCATATTCGAGTGGTGAGTTCGCGTCTCATATTCAATCGGATCCTGGATGAATTGGAATCCGGGAATGCCGGCTGCATCGAATGAAAGGTGGTCGGTGCCGCCCGGTGTTGCGCATGGTGAGCGTCGACATGCCGAGATCCTTGAACGGCTTCATCCAGGCCTCGAAGATTGGTGCGACCGCCTCGTTCTCCTGCATGTACACGCCTCGAATCTTCCCCGACCCGTTATCGACGTTGAAGTATGCGGAAACTTTTGCCTGCTCAGGCTTTACGGTCACGGGTCCGGCCTCGCGCCGCAATAGTGTCGGGGCATCTTTCATGGCGGGATCCGTCGTGTGTGGGCGAGCGCCGAAATGTTGCTCTACATATCCTTGAGACCCGAGCAATCCTTCTTCTTCTCCGCTCCAGAGTCCGATGCGAATGGTCCGTCGTGGCTTGATGTCGAGTGCCTTCAAGATGCGGACTGCTTCCATCATCACGACGCTGCCTGCGCCATTGTCCGTGGCGCCCGTGCCCGCATGCCAGGAGTCGAGGTGTGCGCCCAGCATAACGACTTCATCTTTTTTGTCGCTTCCGGCAATTTCGGCGATGGTGTCGTATTGCATCAGATCGTTGTCATAAAAAGTATTAGTGACGTTCAGTTCGAGATTAACTTCCTTTTTCTGATCGAGCAGTCGCGCGATCCGGCTCCAGTGTTCGGAGGCCAGCGTAATCTGCGGGACGGTGGTGGTCTCTCCGGGCTTGTACGATCCGCCTGACTGTACGAAGACAGTTCCTCCGCCTGCGGTACCGCGGCTATGGTCGACCAGCGCCAAGACTTTTTCATCCGCAAGGAACTGATTCAGGTCCTTCATGAACTGTCGGCGGCGAAGGATCTCGGCCATGCGGAACGGTGGCCGTTCGCCGGGAATCTGATACTCGCCAATCTTTGCAAGTTCATCGTCGCTGAGACGCTTGTAGGGCGATTCGACGATCGGTTTAACATCGGCATCCGGTCCAAAGACTACGATCATGCCTGCGAGCTTTCCGCGATATTTCTCAAAATCTTTCTTGTCTTCGATATTGGCTCGAATGCATTTGCCGGTGATGACGCCGTTCGTCCCCGGCGTCCACGCTTTCGAATACGCGATGAGGGGCACGAGATCAGGCGAAATCATGCGAACGCTGATGTATTGATTGGCCCATCCTCGGCCGAACGGGCCCCATGGCTCGAGATGAGAGTTGGTCAACCCCATCTCCGTAAGCTTGTCGCGGGTCCACTCGTTGGCGCGCTTCATGTTCGGAGATCCGGTTAGGCGTTCGCCGATCGAATCCATCAGTCCAGACGCCAAATCCATCACTTGCGAATTGTGGAAGCCCTCGTATCGAATGCGAGTGATGGTTTCCAGATCAACTTTTTCCTGCTGTTGCGATGACGCTGCCAGCACGCAGCAGGCAATCGCGACGAGCACAAGAATCGGACGCGCCAACCTTGACATGAGGGCTCCTCGGTAGAAATCAATCGGGGATTATACAGTCAGCGCAGAGACAGGGATCGGAATGAAATTGTAAAGTTACTTCAACAGCCCAGCGATTTGTCGCTGCGCCGGGATCGCCCGTTTGACACGCCTTTGCGACGTTCCTATACTTCTCCCCACGCCAACAATCCCCGTCCGCGAGGCAATCTATGTTACGAAATTCACTTCTGTCACTGATATTCCTGTCCGCAACCTTCGCGCTCGCGCAAGAACCTGCGACACAACCCACGCTGACCCCGCAGAGCAGCGGTACAACGGAGTTGCTCATTTCTGTCAGCCCGGTCAACTCAAATGTAGTCTGGGCGTCGGGGACCGGCGGAACATTCGTGGTTACAACTGATGGTGGAAAACACTGGAAGTCTGGAGTGGTGCCGGGTGCTGAGCTCTTGCAGTTCCGTGATGTCCAGGGCGTGAGCGATCGCGTCGCCTACCTGATGTCGATCGGAGATAACCCAACGGACTTCCGGATATACAAGACAGCCGACGGGGGATCGAGCTGGAATTTGCAGTTCACGAATCAGACGGTTGGGGCATTCTATGATTGCTTCGCATTCTGGTCGCCGAATCGCGGCATTGCTCACAGTGATTCGGTGAACGGACAATTTCCCGAGATTCGCACATTCAGCGGACAGAAGTGGCACTCGATCGAGGGCAACATGCCTCCCGCACTACCTGGAGAGGCTTCGTTCTCCTCGAGCGGCACGTGCATCACGACGCAAGGCGATCAGAACGCTTGGGTCACAACCGGCGGTTCGGCGACGGCCAGAATTCTTGCGACGACCGATGCCGGCAATACGTGGAATGCCTACGACACTCCTCTGTTCAGTTCGCCAAGTGCAGGCGGATTGTCAGTCGCATTCCGCGACGCATGGCACGGGATCGTGGGGGGCGGCGATCTCGCGGTGAACTACCGCATTCAAGCCGCGACTACGCAGGATGGCGGTCACACCTGGACGTTCACAAAAAAGCCTCCCTTGGGTGGAACGATATTCGGGTTGGCATATGCGCAGGGCATGACGCTTGGTGGTGCGCAGGCGGCGGATCATTCCTTTGACCGAACGGTTGTGATCACATCCGAGACTGCTCCGGACTTCTCGTCTGGAGCGGTGGCGTGGACACCCGACGAGGGGCAAACGTGGTTCAGAGTGAACGGCGCAAACGGATTCTGGGCTGTTGCATTCGCCGAACCTCATGCTGGATGGCTCGTCGGCAACAATGGGCAGATTACAAAGATCAGTTTTTAGAAAGCTCCCACCTATTTAATGTTCGGCCGGTTGTCCCGAACTTGTTTCGGATGAGGCGGCAGGCGCATGTTCGCCGGCCGCCTCTTTCTCTTGCTGGGCGGCAGGGTTTGCATCAGCCGGATCTCCGTCCGACTTGCTGTTCTTAAGAATGTACTGGACGATGAGCGATATTCTGCGGTTAGAAGGATCAAGCGGATTGCCAGGCTGTCGAAGCCGTTGATCCGCAAATCCGCGGACCTGGCTCACCTGGTCGGCGCGGATTCCGTTGGCCTGCATCACGCGCCTGGCTGCATTTGCGCGATCGGCGGACAGCTCCCAGTTGCTGTAAGTCGCAGACGGTGCATAGGGCTGCGAATCCGTGTGACCTTCGATCGATAGTTTGTTCGGCAGCTTTCCAAGCTCCTGCGCCAGGTTGACGAGGAATTGTGAACCGGTATCCTTGAGCGCTGCGCTGCCCGTGTCAAAAAAAGTGCCGCTGGCCGATTCCGATAACTCGATGCGCAGACCCTCGGTGGTCACCGTCATTTCAATGTGATTTTTCAGTTTCTCGAAATCACCCATCTGCTTCATGGCTTGCTGCAGTTGCTCTTTGAGCTTCGGCATGTTGTCGCGGGTGAGAACGAAATTTTCTCCGGCGCCCAGCATGTTCGAGCCGACCTTCTTGGATGTTCCGGTGGGATCCTTGAAATAACCTCCGACCGCCTCCTGCACTTGTTTGCTCGAATTCAAAAGCCACAAGACGATGAAGAGCGCCATCATGGCCGTCACAAAGTCAGCATAGGCGACTTTCCATGCGCCTCCGTGATGGCCGCCATGGCCGCCTTTCTTCTTGATGATGATGATGGGTCGCGTCTTTTCCATGGTACCGTTCGAGTTCTATGACGCAGCAGTGGCTGCGGTCGCAGCGCCACCCGCAGCGCCTCCGTGACGGCATGCCTGCTCGAGCTCCTTGAATGATGGCCGCACATGGCCCGGTACCGCGCGCCGTGCGACTTCCACGGCCATGATTGGTGCAGTGCCTTTCAGGAACGAAACCATTAGCACCCGAAGCACGTAGAGATAGGCGTGCTCCTCTTCGGCTGCTTTCGTCATGTTCGCGGCAATCGGGCCGACCAGGCCGTAGCACAGCAGAATGCCAAGAAACGTGCCGACGAGAGCCGCTGCCACTTTGTGTCCGATCTCCTCCGGCGGGCCCCCAAGCGCGCCCATGGTAATTACAACTCCGAGAACGGCCGCGACAATGCCGAGTCCTGGAAGAGAATCGGCCATCGTACCGAGAGCTGTGGTAGGTTCAATCGCGTCATGATGATGGACTTCAAGATCGAGATCTAACATCTGATCCAGATCAAAGGCATCGACTCCTGTGATCGCCATACGAAGCGAGTCGCAAACAAAATCGCAAACGTGATGATTCTTCAGGAATGCAGGATTTTTTGAAAATACAGCACTCTTTTGCGGTTCCTCAACATCCGC
Source organism: uncultured Acidobacteriota bacterium (assembly GCA_963712365.1). Classification (GTDB taxonomy): domain Bacteria; phylum Acidobacteriota; class Terriglobia; order Terriglobales; family Acidobacteriaceae; genus Sulfotelmatobacter. Next base: position 1,003,294 of record CAVQHO010000006.1, on the reverse strand, counting down.
TTCCAGAGCCATCAATCCGTCTTTGCGAGCCTTGTTCAGCAGGTCATACATCATTTTCAGGGAGTCGATGTACACTTGCTTGCCGAACTTGGAACCTGTGAAGACGCCGCTGATTCCCGCAACGATTTTCTTGATGATGTGAAGTGGGTTCGCTACCAGCAGAGTTCCGAGTGCCGCACCTCCAATGATCACCAACTCGGCCGGCTGAATGAGGACCATCAGTTTGCCGTGCTCCATCAGATAACCGGCGACGATGCATCCGAAAACAACCACTATTCCAATAATCGCAAACATTCCTAGCCCTCAGAAGATTGGCTCGCATTCGCGCCCAGCCCGTTGTTGCGCCAGGCGGAAGCAGTATCCAATGATCTCTGCACTCGTTCGATCATCAATTCGATCTTGTCTTCCGGTTCGGGCGCGGCCACTCCAATCGAAGCAGGAAGCGAGTGGCGCTCTCCCCACCACTCGATACTCTCGCCCGCAAGCCTGCGGCGCACTCGCTCGCGCACCATTCCAAGAGAGTCCATCCGGCAACCGGTAAGGACTGCCAGAAACTCGTCATCGCTCCAGCGACCGATAAAATCTCCGGTCCACAAACTGCTCTCCAGTGTCCGAGCGGCCACGCGCAACATCGATAGAGCCGCTTCTGGACCAAGACTGGCGCGGAAATGCGGCAGGCCTTCCAGGCGAATCATCAAAAGCGCGAACGGAATCTTCAATTCGACGAGCGACACGAATGCCTGTCGCAGATGCGAATAGATCATTGCCCGGCTCGCCACTCCTGTGACCACGTCCACGCAATCGGCAACTTGGCGGCTCTGGCCTTCGCGATCGACGCCTACGGGTTGTTGAAGATCCTCGAAAGTTTCCACCGCTCCGATGATAGAGCCGTGCTGGTTATGCACTGGGACGGCGTGGATACGAACCGGAATTTCGTGTCCGGCCTTGTGCTGGAGAAATCCTGTTCCTTCCGAACGGTGAGAGGTCTTCATTGCCCGTGCGACGGGGCAGTCTTCGCCGCAAAATTCGCAGCCTGGCTGGTCGCAGTGTAGGAGTGGCTGGCCGACGCAGGAATGTCCGATCACATCGTGCCGCAGGTGACCCGTGATGCGTTCAGCACCATCGCTCCACACGACAATTCTCTTCTGCATGTCGACAACGCAGAGTCCAGTGGGCAGGCTTTCTAAAATACTGCGACAGATTTCGGAGTCATCGAATACAGGCATGCAGGTGCGCTCTGGATAGTTTTCCGTCTCCAAAAACATCGGCAAAATTCACAGAGACTTTAGGGGGTTAAAATCTCATCATTTAGCCGTGATTGCTCTAAGTGGTTTAGCGCTCTAAGACATACGCGGATGGCACTTTATGGGTAGGCATAGCCCAGAAGTGCCATAGGCAGAAACCTGCGCAAGGCTCTATTTTCTTCTGTGAGCAGTTCTGGGGGAGGGCTGCCCGGGCGTCCTGGACTCGAAAGAGTTTCAGGACGCTCGTTATTTTTGCCCAGAATTGAGGATGGAAAGCTTTTGCGCCCGGCGTTGCGCCGTCAGATCAATTGGTCGAGATTGTGAAATTCACGGTCACCTTTGCGACCGTCTCGACTGTCTCAGATCCTTCGAAGTGCGGTTTAAAGTGCCATTGCTTGACTGCCTCTCGCGCGGCTCCAGCCAGTATAGGGGGTCCACTGAGCACGCGAAGATCCTGGATTGATCCTTCGCGACTGATCATCGCCAGCAAGATGACCGAACCCTGCACTTTCATCTCACGTGCCAGCATGGGATAGCCCGGCTTCACCGGCTGGCTCACCACCTCTGAAGTGTCGGCGGACATCTGCACGCGTTCTGCAGCATTGTCTGTAACGTTGGCGGCAGTTTGTTCCTGCGCAGAAGCGGACGGAGTGGTCGCCCCGTCTTCAGGCGCATCCTCCTGCATTTCGACCTGAACACTATTCGCATTCGGCTTAAGCCTGCGATGCGAGTTGCCCGCCACTACTTCCACTTCCAGTGGAGGAAGCACAGTGCGCGTTATGGTTGCGCCGAGGGGAGGAGTATCCTCGCTTGCACCCGCATGCGCGACTTGTGCAGATGTAGCTGGTTGGACTTTTACGGCCGCCGATTTCTTGTTGTGGCTTGGGGTCTGGCGAGGATGGAGCGGTGTTGATGAGGCCTGCACGACGGCATTTTGACCCGGCAGCTCTTCAGCATCCTGCGTATCAGGAAACCAGAAATCTCGATCGTGATACAGCACCGATACCAGCGACACGAGTAGCAGCGACAGTGCAATCGTCATCAACCGTCGCTGGGTCGATTCCTGCGGCGGCAAGGTCTGACGCGCGGGAACGGCGCTGCGGTCCGCTCTGGGTTCTAACACCTTGGGTTCTAGCATCCTGAAGCTCTGGGACTGAGGAAACGACATCGATAGTATGCCTCGAATTCAGGCAAAAAACCACGAAATCCGGGTTTTCCAATAACGCGAAGGGCCGTTGGCCGACTGTTTTCAGCGCGCCGTGATATCTTGGCGTAACTTCCGCAGACCTTTCGAATCCCATGAAGGGACGAAGCTCAAGCAATCCTTCTATGGAATCAGAAGACGCAAAACGACGCGAGATCAACAGCCGCGAGGAGTCCAACTCAAGCCCGGCTAGTGACCCGGAACACACTCATTCCAAGGTGGTTGCATTGGATCCCGTTTCACGCCCTCGCTCTGCGGCGGGGTTGACCGAGCGTAGGCTAGCCCAGATCTCAAGGCGTGAGATTTTTAAACTAGCCCCCATTTTGGCCCTGGGAGCATTTGCCATTCCGAAGTTGCAGGAGCCTTTGCTGAAAACGGGGCTCGCCTTCAGCGACTGGGTTTCGGCACGAATGTTTCGGGAAGGGCACCTGGCGACTACTTTTGAAAATTCCGAGCTCACACCCTTTGAGAAATTCCCGATCAACGGGTATGACGTAGAGGATCCGGGAGTAATTTTCGAGAACTGGAACTTGACGGTGGGCGGAGCGGTGCGCAAGCCAGGGGACTACCGATTGGATCAGATTCAGGCCTTGCCGGTCGTCCGCCAGAATACAAGACACGTCTGTGTGGAAGGATGGGACGTGATTGGCCGCTTCGGCGGAGCACGCTTGTCCGATTTCCTGAGCATGATTGGAGCCGACACTAGTGCTCGATTCATTACGGTGGCCTGTGCAGATGACTACTACGAATCGCTCGACATGGCGACGGCGCTACATCCCCAAACCCTATTGTGCTACGAAATGTACGATCGCCCACTCACGCGGAAACATGGCGCTCCATTGCGGCTGAACATCCCCACTAAGGTCGGATACAAGCAGGCGAAGTATCTGACCGATTTGAAAGTAACGAATGTTCTCGACAAAGTGGGCTATTGGGAAGACCAGGGATATTCGTATTTTTACGGATTGTGAGCCGGAGGAAAATCTTGAGTGACGCCGTGGTCCAGATTGTCAGGACGAAGGAGGATGAGAACGAGGTCGTCGGGCACGCTGCCTACGAGCATCCGCTCGTTGTGCGCCTGTGCCATTGGTTGAATGCGATTTCCTTGTTCGTGATGATCGGAAGCGGTCTGCAAATCTTTCGTGCGTTTCCTAGTTTCGGCGCGAAGATCCCGCAGAAGGACTTGCTGAATTGGCCGAAGTCGTTTGCGATTGGCGGATGGCTTGGCGGTGCATTGCAGTGGCACCTTACATTCATGTGGATCTATATCGCGACGGGAGTGATTTATGTCGTGTATGAGATCTTCAGCGGAAACTATCGGCAAGTGTTATTCACTCACCGCGATATTCCGGGCGTTTGGCCCATGGTTCGGCATTACTTCTTTTTTGGCCCAAAGCCCGAAATAAAAGAGCCCTATAACGCGTTACAGAAGCATGCCTACACCACGGTGATCGTACTTGGTGCCTTGTCGATGCTGACAGGCTTTGCAGTGTGGAAACCCGTACAGTTTCCGTGGCTGGCATGGCTGATGGGCGGATTTCAGTGGGCCCGGCTTTGGCATTTTGTAGTGATGTGGGCCCTGCTGGCGTTCGTCTTCGGTCACCTGGTGATGGTGGCCCTTCATGGCTGGAACAACTTCGTTTCCATGCTGACGGGTTGGAAAAAAGATCCTGAGTACTAGCGCGACGGGGCTTGATGGCCGAACCGAATGTGATCTTGCACAACCCGGGTACGGATACGCGCGAGTCAGATTTGATTGCGCGTGTCCAGCGCGGCGAGAACGAACACTTCTACGAATTGGTTCGCCCTTATGAGCGGCGCGTCTATGCGGCCGCGCTGGCGATCCTGCGCAACGAGAGCGACGCTGAGGACGTTGTGCAGGAGGCGATGCTGAAGGCGTTGGCGAATATCCGCCAGTTTCGCGCGGAAGCACGATTCAGCACCTGGCTGATCCAGATCACGGTGAACGAAGCGTTGATGCGCCGGCGAAGGGAACGAACCGTAGTCATGGAACAAATTGACGACCGCCAAGACGAAGAGAGTGAATACGCTCCGCGAGACTTCGCCGACTGGCGCGAGGTTCCCTCTGAATCGCTGGAGCGGAAAGAAGTGCGCCAAAGATTGGCTCAAGCATTAGCCACTCTGGACCACAAGTATCGGGAAGTATTTGTGCTGCGAGATATGGAACGACTAAATATCCAGGAAACTGCCGATGCGCTGGGCATCTCGATCGCATCAGTGAAGACGCGGTTGTTGCGCGCGCGATTGATGTTACGAGACTTGCTCGCCGGAGGGTGGGAGCGTGGCTGGTTCAGCCGCTTGCCTTTCGAGAAGGGGACCAAACCATGGTGAACCGGGAATCTTGTACGTGCGAGCAGGTGTGGAGAGAAGCTTCCAACTATCTCGAGGGAGAAGTAAGTACCGAATTGCGCACGGCCATGGATGAGCATTTCCGAACGTGTCAACGATGCAAATCGGTGCTGGATGGTATGCGCAATGTCATCCACTTGTACGGCGATGAGCGCATGATCGAGGTTCCTTCCGGATACGGCCGCAGGCTGGAACGGAGATTGGCGCGGGGAGCGCGCGCCCAGGGCCGCGGATGGTCTACATGGTCTGCCTGGCTAGTTCCGGCGGCGGCTCTGGTTCTAATCGCGGGTGGAGTTCGAATCGCAAATTCGGTAACGGTGCAGCATCCGACACTCTCGGAGCTCGCACAACCAGCTCGCAACATTCCTCCCGACATGGTTGTCGTCGTCTCCGACGGAGCTAAAGCATTCCACGTTCCGGGCTGCGGTGCGATGCACAACAAGGACAAGGCTCGAACACTGACCGCGAAAGACGCGATCCGACAGGGATACGTGCCATGCGTGCACTGCATGAGGAAATACCTGGAAACGGCACGACTGCGGCCCGCATCACTGGAATCCGTGGCAGTTGCCTACCTCGATGCAGAAACGGATGCGGATACGGTTGAGTCCGAATCAGACCTGGGTAGATAAAGATGTTGAGATAGTTGGAACGCCGGGTATGTTGGGAATGATTTGGAGGCTGCAGCAGCCGCGTTTCGGGGAGTGATGGGTGGCGTGAAGGGCGCGGGATGAAGTTCCGCGCCCTGAACAAGCACAAAACCGGCTAGTTGCTCTTCATCTCGTCTTTCTTCATATCATCTTTTTTCATGTCGTCGTGCTTCATGTTGTCCTGCTTCATGGCATCTTTCTTGTTGGCCTTCTTGCTTTTCTTGTCCTTCTTCATTTGATCGTTCTTCATGCTGTCGTTTTTCATGGAATCGTGCTGGGCGTCATCCTTTTTCATGTCGTCCTGCTTCATTTGGTCCTGCGCGAACGCGGTCATTGAAGTTGCCATGGCACACGTCAGCAAAAGACTGCTCAGAATCTTTCTCATATTTCTCCTTAGGATGCGATGGAATTCGCACGGCAGGGTTTTCCCTGCGGCAAGACATCAGATAAGCGGAGCGAACGAAAGTTACGTGAAATGAAAAGGCTTAAACCACAAAGGGCACGAAGTTACACCAAGGCCTTCATCTTCGAAAGGTTCCTTCGTGTTAACTTTGTGTCCTTTGCAGTTTAAGTTTTCTATCTCCGAAGGCCCTAAACGCAGTTGCAGCCCGTTAGCGAGTGAAATAAACAGTAGAGGACCCATTCCTTGGGTCGGGCATTGATCGTCGAAGAGAAGGCCGTCTCCGCCTCCGCAAATGGCATTCTGATAGCAAAGCTAGGCGGTATTGCCACGTTCGCCCTGCGAGTTGACCGGTTAAAATACAAATATGTACGTACAAAATGAGATATGTACGTTCTTCGTTAAGTGCTTGCGGGATTTGTGAATTAGCAGGCGATCTGGTCGCGGGTAAGCTTCAGCCCGTTGAGATTTCCTAAGGCAGTCACAGCGACCGATTCTGTCTTGAAGAAGTCATTGGCCAACGTGGTGAGATCCTCGGCGGTGACGGCTTCGATTCTGGCAATCAACTCGTCGAGATCGTAAAAGCGATCGAAGTACATTTCCTGCCGCGCAAGATTCGACATGCGTGACGTGCTGGATTCCAGCGAGAGCATCAGGCTGCCCTTCAGCTGCGCTTTTGACCTCTTCAATTCTTCATCCGATACCGGCTCGGTCTTCAGCTTTCGAAATTCCTGGACTACCGACGTCACGACTTTGGACGCCGATGCAAGCGAGGTACCCGCGTATACAGCGAGGCATCCTGTGTCGCGGTATGGATTCATATCGCTATAGATGGAGTAAGCAAGGCCCTGGCGTTCGCGGATGTTCTGGAACAAGCGTGAGCTCATCCCTCCGCCAAGAAGTGTATTTAGGATGTATCCCGCATGCCGTTTTTCGTGCGCGATGGGATGTGCGGGGACACCAATGCAGAGCTGCACCTGCTCCAGCGCTTTCTTGTTTCGCAAGGTTATGCGCGACACGACCTTTGGAGTAGAAGAGTGAAAGCCGTTTTGCATCGGCTTCATGTGTTCGAAGTGTTTGGTCACGAGTTGAACGAACTGGTCGTGGTCGAGGTTTCCCGCCGCTGAAACAATGATGTTGCCGGGCGCGAAACGGTGCTCGTATGCATCCAGAATGAGCTTCCGCTCGAAACGCTTGACCGTTTCCTTGGTTCCAAGGATCGGTTTTCCCAGCGGGTGGTCTTTCCAGAAATTCTGGGTGAAAATCTCGTGGACGAGATAATCTGGATTATCCTCGTCCATCTTTATCTCTTCCATGATGACGCCGCGCTCGCGAGTGATGTCGCCGGTATCGAAAACCGGATTCAAGACCAGGTCGCTGAGGATGTCGAGCGCCGTCGGCACGTGCTCATCTAGAACCTTTACGTTGAAGCAGATACATTCCTTGGCGGTAAAGGCGTCCATGTTGCCGCCAATCGAATCGACCTGCCGGGCAATTTCCTCGGCGGTGCGGTGCTTGGTTCCCTTAAACACCATGTGCTCAATGAAATGTGAGATACCATTCCATTCAGGCTCTTCATCGCGGGAACCGGTTTGAAGCCAGATACCGATGGACGCCGAGCGGATGTGTTGCATCTGCTCAGTGATAACCGTCAGCCCGTTGGGCAGCTTTTGACGACGAATGTTGCGGACTTCTTGAGGCATTTCTTGCTCGGAGTGATCAAATATTCAGAAGACCAGCGTGCGGAGATCCGAACTACTATTCTTACATAGCCGTTATGGACGTGCGAGAATAGTTTAACGGCTTGTAATCAACAACTTGGGAGAAGGCTAGCCCAAAGTTGCAGGCTGCGTCAACTGCCTGCCCCGAGTGCGATCTGACCCTTCTTTTTATGCTGAAAGTGCCACAAACCGAACTGCTGGGTATGGATGAGAAGGAGCTTTCCGCCTTGGCGGTAAATATCGGGGAGCGCGGATTCCGGGGGAAGCAGCTCTCGGAGGCTGTTTATCGACAACGCGTAGATGCAATCGAGAACATCTCGACCTTGCCTCAGGCTCTTCGCGCGAAATTGGAATCTATGGGCGCTTCAATCGGGCTGCCGCAGATTGAAGCGAAATTCCAGTCCAACGACGGGACGGTCCGGTATCTGATCGCCTGCGCCGACGGTCAGACGGTAGAAACCGTTTGGATGCCCGAGGGTGACGGCGGCGAAGCTGGGGATGGCAGCGAAGCAGGCGAGGCAGCGGAATCGATGGCGTTAGAAGTCCCTCTCGAGGCAGTCGATTCGTTCCAAACGCAGAAAGCTCAGAACAGCGGCCGGGCGAAATCTCAACGACAAAACCAGGGGCGCGCCACGATTTGCATTTCGAGCCAAGTCGGATGTGCGGTCGATTGCCAGTTCTGTCTGACTGCGCTTCTGGGTGTAAAGCGGAACCTCACGGCCGGAGAGATCGTTGGCCAAGTCTGTGCAGTGCTGAAGGATCAGAATGTTTCGCCGCCCGATGATCGCATCAATCTGGTTTTCATGGGGATGGGCGAGCCCTTCCTGAATTACGAAAATTTCGTGAAGGCGGCGCGGCTGCTCGTCGAAGAGGTTGGTGTCGCTGAGAGGCGGATGACCGTATCCACAGCGGGAATTGTTCCGCGAATTTACGACTTCGCGAACGAAAAGATCCGTCCCAAGCTGGCGATATCTCTGAACGCTTCAAACGACGAGCTGCGCACTCAACTCATGCCTCTGAACAAGAAATGGAATTTGGAGACGCTGCTGACAGCGGCCCGTGAATACCCGCTACGCACCCGAGAGTGGGTCACCTTCGAGTACGTTCTCATAGGTGGCGTAAACGATTCGCGGCAAAATGCGAAGGAAGTAGTTCAGCTGCTCCAAGGGATTCGGTGCAAGGTGAATCTGATTGCGCTGAACCCGGGGCCGGGGATTTCGTTTTCCACACCAGAAGCCGATCAGGTCGCGGCATTTCAGAAAACTCTGAGAGACTCGGGAGTTCCGGCGTTTGTGCGGCGGCCTCGCGGGCGCGACATCTATGCCGCATGCGGGCAGCTTAAGCGTACGGTCGAGATTGCCACAGCACCGGCACAGTAGCATCTTTCGCCTTGGGTGGAACAACATCGAGAGCGGGCAGTTCTACGCGAAGGAGCAAGGCGCCATCCTGGAAGTACTCGGAAGAAATTGTCCCTCGGTGGTCGTGGAGAATTCCCTGGCAGGCACTCAATGCAAGGCCATCTTCGGCGTTCGCCCGGGCATCGAGATCGCTGCCGAATCCGTCAGAATTTGTCGCCTCGGTCGTCAGTTTGAGAACACAGTTGCCCGATTGAAGCTCGGAGCTGACGATCAAAACTCGGCCACCGCGTTCGCTCAACACGTGAAGACTATTCGCCACAAGCTGCAGACAGACTTGTAGTAATTGATTGGAATCGCCGTACACTTTGGGCAATCCGGTTTCGAACTGCGAACGAATTTCAATCTTCATCGCCTCCCATTGTGGCTGCGCTAGCTTAAGCGCGGTTCGAGCCAGGGTGTTCAAATCAACAGCAGCTTTCGGGGCGGGCGATTGACGGGCGAAGCTGATCAGGCTTGCCACCAGTGATCTCGTGCGGCGTACATACTGGCCAATCTTGGTTGCGACGGGCTGTTGCTCAGCCGTGAGTTGAGTATTCAACAACAAGTCGGAGTAGCCCAGCATGGCGGTGATCGGATTATTAAGTTCGTGTGCGGCGCCACCGACGAGTTGGGTGATGGATGCCAACTTTTCAGATTGGAGAATTTGCGCCTGCAAGCGCTTCAAACTTTCGAAGGAGTTGCGTGATTGTCCCAACAATCGGATGAGCTCCATGTCGAGCATCCGCTGTCTGAGAAACACCATGGTTCCCATCAAGAACGCGGACAGCAATGTCAGAGCCAAGCGAAAAGTGCGCACTCGAGGTGGAACAAGCTTGTCAGACATCGACCAGGCCGCGAACAGAGGAAGCGAGAACACGGCGATCATGCTCAAGCGCGCAATCCATACTCCGTAAACGGTCGAGACGCGAGGCGCCACGGAGTCCGCCTCCTGATCTTTTGTCGTCAAGCCAATCCATGTGAGCCACGCCATAGCGACGACAAGGGGAACGTCATAAAGACTCCCACTGTAGTAGACGCTTTTGCCAATTGCCCAATTTGCCATGGTCGAGCTGGCGGAATAGCAAAGGCTAGAGCCGAATAGCGCGCCATAGAGATTGCGCCATGATCCTTTGCTCGATATCCAGCTAAGGACCAGGCTGGCGAGCAGCGCGATCTTTTCAGCACCGTACACAATATTGAGATTCCTATTGTATGCAGCGACGTCGGGCAGCACGTATTGCCAAGGCATCACGATCAGGACGTAGAGATAGAACCACCAGATCACTAGTAGTGCAAAATCCAGTTGTCCGATACGCGCGGCGTACTCATCGCGCGGAACGTGCGGGCGGATGGCCAGCGCTGCCATAAATGGCACGATGTGCAGGAAGAGAATCGCATCCCATGCGCAGAGATCTGGCACGTCCCTTCGTAGAACGACTTCGTAGTACGTCCAATAGAGTTGATAAGAAAGCCAGAAGCTAACGCCCAGCGTGATTAGCCCCCAGAACAAACGGATCCGGCCGCGGGAGCGCAGCGCGAGTGGCACGAATGCAGCGGTTCCCGAAATTAACAGCAGCGATTGGATTACGTCGCTAAACGCCGTCAGCGCGAAGGAGCGCGGCAGCATTACGGCAGCGACGATCAAAGCCACCAGCATCGCGAGGCTTGACGCCAACCAGAGATAAGAAAATCTGCTCAAGAGCTACTCTTGGCCACTGATTCTAGACTGTTTGGCAACGGAAAGAGATTACTGTAGTAACCTAGACGAACACAGAGGCAACACAACCGCTTTCCAAGGGGTGGGTCCGTGTGTTCCCGATCCCTTTGCTTGCCGTTAAGCGATTCTTATTCAATAATGTGCACCACAGCCGTCGCACTTGCGGAGACGGACTCAATTGATTCCTCTCATTGAGCGTTACCGACATTCCTGGAGACTGAGAATCCCGCCGGATCCTGGCGAGACGCGACGTATTGAGCGTTGGCTCGCCACGGCACGCGTTTTCCTGGCGGTTTCTACCCTGGTGGCGATCCGAATGGATCCAACCGAGTTGGGCCATTCCTGGGCGGCGTATGGATTGTTCGTCTTCTATATGGCGAACGGGATCCTGATCTTGATGCTGCTTCGGCGAAGAAGTGAATCGACCCCGGCGTTCCGGGTTCTGGTTCACGCGGGAGATATCTTGTGGCCCGCGGTGATTTCCATCTTCTCCGAGGGCCCGAGAACGCCCTTCTTTCTCTTCTTCTTCTTTGTCCTCGCTGCTGCTGCCTATCGATGGGGTTTATGGGAGACGCTGGGAACCGCCGCCGCAGAAGTTGTTCTCCTGTGGGTCGAGAAGTCAATCGTTGTGCATATTTGGCTGGGACCCGGCGGCTCGATGCGTCTGAATGCCTTGACCGGACTCAATGTCAACACAAAGGGCTTCGAACCTCAGCCTCTTCTGATGCTGTCGATCTACCTGCTCGTGATGGGGTTGTTGCTGGGTTATCTTGCGGAACAACAAAAGCATCTCCGTGCCGAGAAAGCAATGCTGACTGGCACTTTGGCCAAGATTCGGGTCGATGCTGGATTAACTGGGACGATCGAACAGATCTTCCACGAAGTGATGTCGATGTATGGCGCGTCGCGCGTTTTCCTGGCCTCACAGGAGATTCATAGCGAAAGAATTTTCGTGGGCGAGTTATTGAAGGGGAAGGAACACGTTCCAGCTGAATTCCGTTGGCTTGAATCCGGAGTGAGAGACGCTAAAAGCTATCTCGAGGCGCTTCCAGGAGAGGTTTGCTTCGCCTCTTTTGAGGAGGATCACTGGACTACGCTTGCGCTTGATGCCAATGGCAATTCGTTGCCAGTAGAAGACCTTGCTGCTATCTCGCATTTACGCGATTTGCAGCCTTTCCATTCGGTTATCGCCGTCACATTTCTGTTTGGAAGCGAGTGGAGAGGGCGCATCTTTTTGTTTGATCCGTCGTGGCGGGGCGAGAAACAGGAGGAGTTACGCTTCCTGCTGGATTTAATGCATCAGGTCGGGCCGGCGGTCTACAACGTCTACCTTCTTCACAGGTTGCGCCGTCGTGCGGGCGCGGCAGAGCGCGCACGATTTGCACGAGAACTGCATGATGGAGCGGTGCAGTCTCTGATCGCGGTCGAGATGCAGGTTGACGTCATTCGCCGACAGGCCGAGGCTGATAAGCCGATTGGCGGCGAGTTAGGACGAATTCAGGGCCTGCTCCGCGAAGAAGTGCTAAAGCTGCGGGAACTGATGCAGCAAATGAAAGCGATTGATGTGGATTCGCAGCGACTGCTGGGGGTGCTGAATGATACAGTCGAACGTTTCCAGCGGGAAACCGGGATCAGCGCGCGCTTTGTGACGGACTTGAGTGAGCTGAATATGCCGCAGCGTGTTTGCCGCGAGATCCTGCGGATCGTGCAGGAGGGGCTCGTCAACGTGCGGAAGCACAGCGGCGCCCGCCACGCTCTGGTTCGCCTCGGAGCGAACGGGGAGCGGTGGAGTCTGACGATGGAAGATGATGGGAAGGGCTTTCCGTTTTCGGGCCGGTACAATCAGGAGCGGATGGATGAAGACGGGAAAGGCCCTATGATCATAAAGGAACGCGTTCGTTTGATCGCTGGCGAACTCACGGTAGAATCAAATCCCGGACAGGGAACTCGCCTCGAAATTACAGTGCCTCGAAACGGGGAAGCGCCGCATGAACTTTAGGAAGACGCAGCAAGTTCGATTAGTAATAGCCGACGATCATCCGATATTCCGCGATGGCTTGCGTCGACTACTGGAGGCAGAAGCAGACCTCAAGGTTCTGGGTGAGGCTTCCGATGGCGCCGAGGCGGTCAAGATGGCCCGCCAGTTGAAGCCGGATATCCTGCTTCTCGATCTCGCAATGCCCAAACATCCAGGTCTTGAGGCGCTTCGGGAGTTGAGCCTCCCCGCGAATGCGACACCGGTGCGCGTGATCCTGCTGACTGCTGCCGCGGAGAAGAGTCAGATTGTCGAGGCGTTGCAGCTCGGGGCTCGCGGTGTCGTTCTGAAAGACTCTGCCACGCAGTTATTACTGAAAGCGATCCAAACCGTGATGGCGGGTGAATACTGGGTGGGCAGGGAGAGCGTCTCAAATCTGGTGCAGTACTTACGCACGTTGATGCAGTCTTCGCACGATGAGGCGCGCCAGAAGAAGTTTGGTTTGACACCACGCGAACTCGAAATTGTGTCCGCGGTGGTCGCCGGTTACTCCAACAAGGAAATCGCCGAGTATTTCAAGATCAGCGAAGATACTGTGAAACATCACCTCAGCAATATCTTCGACAAATTGGGTGTCTCTACGCGACTAGAGCTGGCGCTATTTGCAGTGAATCAGGCTCTGCCTCTCAAAACCATCGCCTAAGGTATTTCGCCGAGCCTGGGTATGGCACTTACGTGCCATTGGCGGCCCTATACCCCAAGTATTAGCATATTAGCTACCGGACTAGCCTGGGGGATTTCGAGGGTGATTCTCACACACTCCTCGTGCCGTTGGGTCGCACACAGGAACAGGGAAAAGGAGCCCCATGGCAAACTATCTACAGCAGCTTTGGCACGACGAAAGTGGCCAAGACATTGCAGAATATGCAGTTATGTTGGCTGTAATTCTGGTGATCGTTGTGGGCACGATTCGTCTGATCGGATCGAACGCGAACAACGTGTTCTCGCAAGTCGGCAGCTCGATCCAATAAGTTCCACGCGTTGGGCTACGCCTAATCTCAGCACCTCTTGCTGTCTTTCGGACGGGGTAGCCGCTGAGCCCTCCCCGTCCTCAAATTCCATAAAATCCAAGCTACTTCGCTTCGTTTTCCGTCTGGGATGACGTTGTCAACGCCACCCTGTCGGGACTGTTGGAGAACCGCGAAAGGTGCGGGAAGAATGGAGTTAGTTCGAATTCCATCTTCTCTTTTGCCGAAGTCAGTGCCACCTGCTTGGCCTTGGACAGTTCCACCTGATCGGTCCACGGATCGACTTTGATGCGGCCACCCAAAGGCAGCGCAGCAATCTGATCGAGACGCTTGGGATCCAGTGCAGGTGCGGAAGTGAGCAGAGCGGACATCCGCATGCTCTTGGCGGCTGCAACGCTATTTCCGAGATGGGGCCGGATCAGGTTAGGCAGATCTGGACTCTTCTGCTCCAATGCCTTCAGGAACAATCCAGCGCTGCCAAGCTTGTCCTTGTAGGGAGAGTTCTTCAACATCTCAAGAGCCTTGGCGTCGGCTGCTTCCTCGTCTGCAGGGCTGTGCCGGAAATCGAGACGCTTGAACGATTCCTGATCCGGGAAGAAGAGTTTGTCGTTGAAGGCAAGTTTCGTATCGAAAGGATGTCCCAAAACTATGTGGGCGAGTTCGTGCGCGAGCACCATGCCGAGGGAAGCTTCATCCGGCAGCACATCCAGAAGTCCACGGCTCATGACGATGGTATGGCCGATGGTGAACGACTCCAGTGGAGACGTCAGAAGCACACGGCAGTGAAAATCGGTTTGCAGGTCGATATTGTTGGTGACGAGAAGATTGTTCACAACGGTCGCTAGCACCTTGTCGACTTCGCCGGGAGGCGCCATGAGACCGATCTTTTGAAGGCGTTCGATAGCGTTCTCTTCTGCCTGTTTCTCCCACATACGGGCAGCCACAACCGGTGTGGCGTCCGCAGCGGCATCACTCTGATCTTTCACTGACTGAGGAGCGTCGACCAAAATCTGAGTGAACTCTTCGTTCTTGTTCAAGCCCTTCAGATCGTATCCCCAAAGCCGCGTCTGTCCTCTAAAGTGAAGGGTCTTGGTTAGGCCGGTCTTCAGATTGGATTCTTCCGTGTAGACGTACGCTGGCAGCCAAACTCCGGGTTTCATGTTTAGGCGCCAGCTGTCGAAGTGGAAGAAGAAGTTGATCTTGGGTTGGGGATAGTAGGTTCCGTTGAAGCGGACGATGTTGTAGTCCTGATCTTCCACCCAGATGCGGCCCATGAAACGCGCGACCTTCTCGCCTTCGCGAGGCTGCACATCGATGACGAGGCAGCGAACATCGCCCAGGAACTCACGCCGTACAAAATTGAACTTGTAATTTTTCTTCTGGAAGTCGGTATCCAGCAACACCATCTGCGCAAAACCCATCGGCAGGAAATGCAGTGAATAAACGCCGGTCAGCTTCGTAAGCATGCGGTGTCCAAAACCCGGTTGGCCGACGAAGGAGATATCTTCCGGTCCCTCAGACATGTCGAGGCGGCCAAGGAAATATTCATCGTTCACAGGAGTGAAATTTCCTGAAGGCTCTGTCTTCAAATTTTGAAGATAGGTCTCGACCATCGGATGCATGTGACGCATCTGGGCGATAAAGAAGTGTTCGCGCTGCACGACGCGGTCCAGCACGTCGTTCATCGTGGCCGCAGGCGGAGCCGACGGTGCTGCGGGAGGGGCCTCTTGCGCTTGAGCGGGCGCAGTCGACGCTGGTGCTGTCTCGGCTGGCGTGGTCGGAGCAGGCGCAGGCGTTACCGATGGCGATGTCGCCGCGGGATCATTGCCTGGAGCCGGAGTCGAACCGGCAGGAGTGTCTTGGGCCAAGGCCGAAAAGCTACAAGCCAACGCAACGAGAAGCAGTCTCGAAACCAAACGAGTGATTCGCATAGAAACCTTCTGGGAGTCTCAGTTAAGCTAACTGGAAAATAATGTGTACCACGGCTGTCGAATCGGATGGCTGCCCGTCTTTAAGTGCGGGCTTGAACCGAATCTGCTCTGCGGCGTGCACTGCAGCATCATCCAAACCGTGACCTAGTCCACGAACGACTTTCAACACACGCAGCTTGCCAGATGCTTCAAACACAACTTCGAGAAGCACCTCGCCTTCGATCTTTTTAGCCTTTGCCTCTTCTGTGTAATTGGGCACAGGCTTGGACAAAATTTCTGCCGGGACCATCTTCGCCGCGGCCTGCGCAGCAGGACGTGACTGAACGGTGGGTGGAGCGGGCACATCCGAGTCTCCGAACCCTGACTGGCGAACTGAGCCAGAGGACGATGTGCGGGCGTTTCCTGTGGCCACGCCGTTGCCGAAACCTGTGCTGGCGACTACGCCACGCGCCCCATTTGCACCGGCCGTACCATTGCCATAGCCCGGTCCTGAAGGCATATCGAATCCGCCTGCTGAAGCAATGTTGACGGCGCGGGTCTGTGTGGTTTTGGCCGGCACTCCGTTAGGATCGCCGAAGCCGCCGGTCTGAATCTGCTCGGGAGGACGATTTGTTGTCTGGGGAGCGGAGCTTCCCGTTGAAAAAACATTCGTCTTTACCGCCTGGCGTGGAATCACAGGCGCGGTGGCTGGCAAAGGATCCAGCTTCTTCGTCGCAATCTTTACTTCCGGAAGTGGCGCTTCATCCACGGGCTTAGGTTTAGGCATCGGCTGAGGAGCTGGAAGTCGGACGGCGGCCGTTGGCGGCGGTTCGAGCTTCGCCTGCACCACTGGCTTTGGCAGTTGTTTCTGCGGGGTGTGATTCACAGGAACGGGAGTTGGGACCAGTTCGATGGCGTGATAGTCCTTCTTCGGCGGCTCCAGAATTTCGGGGTGGAGAACCGGGATCCATATCAAAATACCGATCACAACGGCCTGGCCCCCATAGCTCAGAACGAGCTCGTACCAAGGAGCCCTCCATTTTGGAAGCGGCGAAAACAAGAAAGATGCGTCTGACTGCGGCGACATATTCACCCTGGATGCTTTAGGTGTTGCAAACACCGGTTAGCTGGAAAAAGTTTTCCCCTGTTTTTCTTGAGCGCCGGGAGGGCAGGCTGCTAGAAAAAGTGTACTCTTCCATGCTTGATATTGCACGGGAGAGGCCATTCCTGCCGGCTTCCAGCCCCGCCTGAAATCCATCAAAATCAGCGCTTTACGTCGCGGATCACCGAAAAATATTTCGTTCCGGATGCCATGCGTGAAAAAAAGTACACATCCGAAGGATGATTTCTGAGCAGGATGTCGATTGGGGGAGGGAGTTCTTG
Source organism: uncultured Acidobacteriota bacterium (assembly GCA_963712365.1). Taxonomy (GTDB): domain Bacteria; phylum Acidobacteriota; class Terriglobia; order Terriglobales; family Acidobacteriaceae; genus Sulfotelmatobacter. The sequence goes on along the minus strand of CAVQHO010000006.1, from coordinate 986,295 downwards.
CTGAGATCCGCTCTTAGCCTTTAGGGCTTAGCCGGGCTGGCAGGGTTATCATTCTGGATCAGGACCCATGTCGTAACTCCAATCACGGCTATGCCGCCAGCGCCGACTGCCCACGGCGAGTTCAGGATACCACCGCCTGCGGCTGGTACGGCACCAGTTTGTTGCTTGCGATTCCTCCTCTTTCCCTTGCCGTTATCGTTGTCTGAGGAGTCGTCGCGTGTCGTGTCCTGGCCTTGAGCAAGGAGCACAGTCTGCTTTCCGTCGTTGATGGTGAGGTCGCCCTTGCGCGCCGAGATTCGGACAGTTCCGTCTACATCAGAGACGTTGAACTCTGTCCATACGTTGGAGGCCGGGGTCACTTTGACCTCGCCGGCTGTCGTTGCAACGCTCTTGGAGGTTGATACGGTTACGCCTCCATGCTGAATATCAAGCGATGATCCCTGAAATTGGACCAGAGAATCGGCCAGAACAGTGATGGTGGAGCCGGGCTGATTGATATTCGCGATGGAGTCCGACCTGGTCTGCAAAAGGTCACCGTAAAAGATTGCAGCTGAAGAACGAGGCACGTGGGCACCATTGACCCAGGCAGTACCATTCGTGTGGAGCATGGCTGCGTTGGAGTCAGCTGCCAAAAGGGACGCTGGAAACCAAACCGCGAGCACGCAGCTCACCAAACCCCGTAAAACGGACAAGCGCATCCCACGCTCCATTAATAACTATCCTGATGACCTTTGGCGAAATCGTACCTTCGCGTGCTGATGCCGTCAACGGCTTTTATGGCCTGAAAAGTATTTTCCGGTGGAAAACTAATTAGAAGGGCAGGGCTGAAGAGAGCCGGGAGCTTAGCGCCAACGTTCGATCGCACTCCACCAAAACAGCTGGAGCCACTCGTCGAAACAAGTCTTCGCCCACTGACGATGAGTCCACCAGTGAACACCGAACTGAGTCGAGTCTGTGGCAGCCGCGACGCTAAATGATCGATTAGGGAGTTCGAGTCGGAAAATGCTCAAAGAGCGTCGAGTATGAAAGTCGGACGTGACGATCAGAACCTTCTGCGAAGGCTGCATCGAGAGACAATTCTGGACGTCGTGCGATTCATCTCTAGTAGAGAGGCCTTGAATCGGACAGATATTGATCGAGGACGCCTCCGGAAGGCTTTGAACGTATTTCTGCGCCAACTCCAAGTTCGTGGAGTTGTAAATTTTTGCTCCAGCAGGCACGTCCAGCAAAATGCGCGGAGCATACCCTTTGTTCAGCAACTTCAAAGCGTGTGCCGGCCGAGTATCGGTTTCGCCAGCGAGCACTACGATCACGTCTGAAACCTGAGGTTGATCGACGACGAGGAGTTTGCCTGCGTTCGCCGCGAAAAGAAGCAGCAACACCGTTAGTAACAATGCAGGAACGTGCACACTTTTTCGACTGAGAAGGTTTCTCATCGTGTAATCAGCGGTAATCTGCATCCCAAAATGGAGATTCTCCGGCCGGTTGACGCGCTTTTGTCGTAGCGGAATACCGATGCATGCATGCTAAAATCAGTGTTCTCCTCCACAAGTTGTTCAATTATCCGCTTCCCGGAATCTTTTCATGACGACCTACTCTGCCGCAGATGCCTTGGATCAACTAAAGAATAAAATCAACGAACGCCAGGCCCGCGTTGGCATCATTGGCCTCGGATACGTTGGTCTCCCGCTGGCGCTACTGTACAGTGAGCAAAAGTTCAAAGTTACGGGCTTCGATATCGACGCCCGCAAGGTGACCACGCTGGCAAGCGGCGGGTCTTACATTTATCGCATTGCGCCCGAAGAAATCCAGGCCGCGCAGCAAAAAGGATTTACTGCCACCGCAGATTACTCGCGCCTGGAAGAGATGGACGCGGTCATCATCTGCGTCCCCACGCCGCTGAATGAGTACCACGAGCCGGATCTTAGCTTCATCACCGACACCACGCATTCGATTGCGCCACACCTCAAGGCGGGGCAGTTGGTGGTGCTTGAAAGCACGACCTATCCCGGAACTACCGAAGAGGTGATGATCCCGATTCTCGAGAAGGAGAACAAGGCTGGCCTTAAGGCGGCGCGCGACGAAGCGCCGACCGGCAAGGAGTTTTTTGTCGCTTTCTCTCCTGAGCGAGAAGATCCGGGCAACACGACCGTGGCACGACGGGATATTCCCAAGGTGGTCGGAGGCCTGAATCCGCAGGCAACTGAAATGGCGCAGGCGCTTTACGGGGCCATCTTCAATCGCACGGTCCCGGTATCATCGCCGGCGGCCGCGGAAATGACGAAGCTGTTGGAGAACATTTATCGCTGCGTGAACATCGCGCTGGTGAATGAACTCAAACTTCTATCGTTGAGGATGGGCATCAACATATGGGAAGTCATCGAAGCTGCATCCACGAAGCCCTTCGGGTTCCATCCGTTCTATCCGGGGCCGGGACTTGGCGGGCACTGCATTCCGGTGGATCCTTTTTACCTGTCGTGGAAAGCAAAAGAGTGGGATTTCCGCACTCGCTTTATTGAACTCGCAGGCGAGATCAACACCAACATGCCGTATCACGTGCTGGCCTCAGTCAGTAGCGCTCTCAATGGGCAGAAAAAAGCATTGAACGGCGCGCGAGTGTTGATCCTCGGAGTCGCTTACAAGAAAGACATCGACGACCTGCGGGAGTCGCCATCACTGACGATCATCGAGCTTCTGCAAAAGGACGGCGCTGAAGTCAGCTACAACGATCCTTACTTCCCATTCATCGGCAAAGGGAGAAAGTACGATCTGCAGATGAAGTGCGCGGACCTGAAAGATCTAGGACAGTATGACTGTGTCGTGATCGTCACCGACCACTCGGACTACGATTACCATCGCATCGTGAAAGAAGTCGAAGCTAGTGGTAGATACGCGGAACGCGACGCGCGGCATCCAAAGTTCTAAGATCGTTCGTTGCTAGATTGCCGATCGAACGAACGTTTTTCAAACAACTTCTGAGGTCGGGTAGCAGTTCGTCACTGTCAGTGACGACCGGCTTTCGCTTGCGAGATCGCTGCAGCAGCGCCGGGGCCGCGGCGATGCTGCAGAAGACATAAAATAGCGCAGCATTCGCGGGAATCTGCAGGTTGAAATCGAAAAAGCTGTGTACCAAGATGCCGGTGGCACCCAAGGTGCATGCCGAGCGTAACGGCGCTGCTTACATCGGATGTCCAATCCCCGATTTTTCGTGAATGCGCGGCGGTAAAGCACTGTCGCGAACCACACCACCACCCCAAAGCCAAGCAAACCCATTTCCACCAGCATCTGCAAGTAGTCGTTGTGCGCTTCATTGACGAAGAAATTGGTGTAGAAGCTGCGAAACCGGGGGTAAGCGACGGGGAACGTTCCAAGTCCCCAACCCAAAATCGGCTTCCGGCGAAACATCTGCAGCGCATCGCGGTCAATCGACAAACGAACTCCGCCGGAGATTTCGCTACGCGCCTCAGTCGAAATGCTTGAAACCCGTGTCGTTAACTCTTTACCGCCCAGCCATGCCAGCAAGCCCACGACAAAAATCACGAAGGCGGCGGTACCGATCGCGAATTGAACACGCTTTTTCCGGCGAAACAGTAGCGTTGCGAAAATCAGAAGTTCGACCACGATGGCGAGCATGCCACCGCGAGAGCCAGAGAGGAAAATGGTTCCGACCATCACGGCGGCCCCGATCCCAGCCGCGATTCGCCCTTTATGCTCTAAGAACCCTGAGAGCGCCAGCACGAGCGGAATCGGGATGAGAAGCTCCATCAATCCAGCATAGTGATTGTGATTTACGTAAGGGCCATACACCCATCCGCCCAAACGCGGCAGCCTGACCCAATACAGCTTTCCGTTTGGAGTGAGCCCTTGCAGCATGCGCGAACGCGGCGACCGCGATTCCAAAAAGTGCCAAGGATGACCGCGATTTTGCGTGCCTGAGACGCTCGCACCAGCGACTGGGTAGCGAGAAATCCCAACATCGCATACGCACAGTACAGCATCAGTTGCGCGATTGTGTCGTGCGAGTAAGCGCTGGTGCGAAAAACGAGTTGCACAAATACCAGGCCGCCGAACGCGGCCATCGGAGGAAACAGCGCATTCCATACGATATTGATCTCACCATCCAGCCACTGTTTCGCGAGCCACAGTAGGGTAAGAAGGATCGATCCCAGCTCTATTATGAAGATCGCCCAGGGTTCGACAGCACCAAACGCAAGTGGGCCAAACATTAGCAGTCCGAAAGTTCCGTAAAGAAGGATCGAGTCCATCCGAGCCGCTCTGACTTGCTGATCCCCGCGCCTGACTTTGAATATAGGTGTCATCAATTTGCGTATTTTGCCGATCGCGGTTCCGAAGAAGCTTTTTGAGTGATGTGAAAGTCGCCCACCCAAAGCTTGCCGCGTATCGGGCTTCCACTCGGGAGACGACGGATATGCAGGACCACGAGTTTGCAATCGGGACCGGTGGTGAATTCGCCGTCCACGGATTTCCAAAATCCTGCATCCTTCAGCTCTTCGCTCTCGTAATAAATGCCCTGAGTGTACATATCCTGAATCGTGAAATGAGGGCCGCCTGCCCCTTCAATGGGACCGTTCTTGTAATAAGCGGAGAAGTCGTATGTCGTGTTTGGTCGCACCGAAACCAGTTGGTAAATTCCGGCATCTACAATTCCTGGCCCGTCGAAGTTGATGCTCAGTGACCGCCGTCCCGCATGAAAGTCGCCCGGATCAAGGGTCAAGCTGACTCCGGACTGCTTTTGGTATTGCCAATCGAATCCTGCATTGAGCGGGTTCAGATTGAAGTTTCCATTAACGACGAGATTGGTCGCCGAGGCGACATACGAGGAAAGCCCGAAGCGAGTTGCAATCTGCTGCCATGCAAGCACAGCCTGATCCACTTCCTTGTGCTGAATCGCGTATCGAATGTAGTCGTACCCGTGACGCTGTTCGAACGGCTGCTGCGTCTGGATCAACGCATTCCACACCTTGGCAGCTCCGGCAGTCTCCTGCTTAGCTTCCAGAAGCACCAAAAAGGACGCGTAGGCATTGCTACGAACCGGAAGAACGTCGCGCAAAAGGGCATCCACATCTGGTTCGATGCGCCAGCAAAACTGAAGAGCTGCATCGGCAAGGGACGGATCATTCGCGATCACTACTCGAAATTCACGCAGCGCTTTTTCATTCTCACCTTGAACCAGATAGAAATTGCCTGCCTCCCAAGCCACATCCGGAGTCATCGAATCGGCCGCGATGGCCTGCTCGAGGCTGGAGGATTGATTCGCGGTGTCGCCTAACACCTGGTAGGCGCTCGAGAGATCGAACCAGTAACGAGCGGAATTCGGATTCAGACTTACAGCGGTTTTATATTGAGCCACCGCCGAATTTGGGTCGCGAGCGACCAGATCGAAGTATCGCCCAAGATGATGTCGATACTCGGCGTTGCCGGGGTCAAGCTGCGCAGCTCTTTGAAGGCTGACCAATTCGGCCCTGCTGCCCAGCCACGATGCCGCGAATTGGCTTGTAGTGATCCCGAGATAAACCATCGAAAGGATGATCGCAATGGTCGCGACCAGCCACCGACGGATCGGGCTGCGAAAAGGGATCTTCATATGTTCAGGTTGGCTGGCACTGCCATTTATGCGCTGTTAGACGACGGGGAATGCTCCTCAACCTCGTCTTCGTCGTGACCGGGAGAATCTTCGTCCCGGTAATAGCGGGCATACTTGCCCTGATATTCGTAATAGTAGTAGTAGTCCGGTGAGCTCAAATCCACCGCGTTGAGCAGAACCCCCACAACTTTCGCATTCACCTGCGTGAGGATGTCGCGCGAACGGCGCAGGGCTTGCTTCGTCGTTTGTCCTGACCGGATCACCAGAATCACGGCGTCCGCTCGCTGCGAGAGCACGACAGCATCGGTCACCGAGAGCGACGGCGGAGTATCGATCACGATGTGGTCATACTGGTCGCGCAATTCGCCAAGAACCTCGCGCATGTTGGGAGACGCCAGCAATTCCGCGGGATTCGGTGGAGGCGTTCCCGCCGGCAGCACGAAAAGATTTGGAAGCACCGCCGTGCTGGTGATTGCCTGTTCCAACGTGGTGCTGCCAGTTAGCACGTTGCTGAGGCCACTGTGAGGACCCATCCCCAGCGTTTTGTGAATGCTTGGCCTGCGGAGATCGGCGTCGATCAATAACACGCGCACGCCCTTTTGAGCTAGGACCACGGCCGTATTGATGCTGGTAGTGGTTTTGCCTTCCTGAGGCAGAGCGCTGGTCACCATGATGATTCGAGGAGGCGCTCCAAGGTTGGACAGCAGCAGTGAAGTGCGCAGAGCACGATACGATTCGGCCATCTGCGATTGCGGCCTGACTTGGGTCACGAGTTCAACCGCTTCTTTGGATGTCGCTATGACCAGCCGTTTAGGATTCGGTCCCTCGCGGGCTGACTTGGAGCCAAGGGGAATCATACCTAGTGAAGGCAAACCCGAAATTGCCTGAGCTTGTTCCGTGGTGCGGACGGTGTTGTCCAGGCCTTCGAGCAAAAAGGCCAGTCCGATTCCTGAGGCTAGTCCAAGCACGACGGCAAACATCAAATTCCTCGGGATATTCGGCTCGATCGGCGCAAGCGGCGGCCGCGCGCTATCGACGATCCGAAAGTTATTGCTTTTCAGGCCGGCCGAGACCCCGGCTTCTTTCATCTTCTGCAGCAGGCCTTCATAGAGCTGGCGGTTCGTATCTACGTCGCGTTTGAGCAGTGTGTACTGAATTGCGCTCTCGTTAAGCTTGTTGGCCTCTTGTTTCTGTTTTTCGAGCGCATCGTGAAGCATACCTTCGCGTCGCAAGGCGGTGGTGTACTGCCCGCGAACATTGCTGGCAATTTTCTTCATCTCCGCCTGGATTTGAAGGTCAATTTCTTTCAGCTGATTGTTCAGCTGATTCAGTTTGGGGTACGACGGGCCAAACTGGGTATTTAATTCGGCCGCCTGAATCTTGATCTCGGCTTGTTTGGACCTCAGGGTTTCGAGTAACTGAGAGGCTGACTGGGCGCCGGGCGCCGAGTCCGTCAGGCCGCCCGCGCTTGATGCGATCGCGTCGGGATCACCAGACTCAATAAGGCGATAGAGAGCTTCCTTCTCCATGCGCTCGCTCTCGGCTGAGGTGAGCTGCTTGTTAAGCTCGTCCAGTTTTTCGGTGATGATGTTCTGTTTTTCGTCCGTCCCCAGAATTTCATGTTCCTTCTGGTAGCGCACAAGCTTCTCTTGCGAGGTTTCCACTTTCATCTGCAGATCGAGAAGCTGCTTCTGAAGCCAGTCCGAGGCCTGCATGGTTGACTCGAATCGGGCTTTGAAGTTGTTCTCGACGTAAGTCTGCATCAGAGTGTTGACGACGTTGGCGGCCATTTGCGGATCCGGGCTGCGATAGTGAACCTCGATGATGCGAGTGTTCGGACTCAGCGCCACCTTGAGACTCCCTTTAAAGCTTCCAACCAGAGCGGAAGCTCGGGTGGGATCGCTCGATCAGCGGATCGGGCGTGAGATCCATGGACGACGACGGAGGTGGTGCTTGCCCAGCGAATTCGGGACGCCGATCGAGATTCAGCTCGCGGATCACCTGCATCGCCAAGAGATCGCTCTGCAGGATCTTCAACTCTGTTTCGAGTTCGGTTGGATCGTAGTAGTCGAGGCTGAAGGTGGCGGAGTTCTGGAAGTTGAGGCTGGCGTCGGGCTTGTTGATTTCGATGGTGCCGCCGGCTTCGTACACGGGCGTCATCTTGAGGCTGGCGATGGCGACGAGAACGAAAATCGTGACCAGAACGCTGATGACCACCCACTTCCGCTTCAGGAGGATCCGGATGGATTCGCCTATCGCGGATTCGTGCGACGGGAGCTGAGAAGTACAGCTGCGGACCCGAGGGTCGGCCGAGGTCCAAGCTCGAAGCGCATGGTGAATGTCGCGAATGCATCTGATTGTTATTCGCCGGTACGAGGGGTCCGAAATCCATTCCTGTTCCTCAACGAAACTGTCGCCGCTGCCAGTCAAAAAAGACTGGATCGCTACAATTTCAACGAAGTTCCCGGGTCGAAGAGGCTGGTCTGTCGCGCAGGGATCTGTTCGCACAGTTGTCTGGTGAGTCGCCGCCATTTTAGCATCGGAGGCGAACAAATTCGTACTCGAATTTTGTTGACGTGTGGTTCTTGCTAAGGAACGTGATTCTCATTAAAACTTCGCTATACTAACGGGCAAAAGCAAGTCCAGCCATTCTCCGTCCTCTGCTAGGCGTGCCGGACGGGACAGGAACGACGAGCAGACCGATCGCGCCTTGATTGACGCGAGTGCAAATTCAAGAATAATCGGGGTGAGGCAGCGAGATGAATTGGTCGGAACAGTCGGTCCTGGTGACGGGCGGGACGGGTTCGTTCGGGAAAAAATTCGTCGAGATCATGCTGCGGGAGTATCACCCGAAGCGGCTGGTGATTTTTAGCCGCGACGAACTGAAGCAGCACGACATGCGCGCCTCGGGAATGGATCATCCCAGCCTTCGGTATTTCCTGGGCGATGTCCGCGATGTCGGCAGGCTGGAGCGCGCTCTTGCCGGCGTGACGGTCGTCGTGCATGCGGCAGCTCTGAAGCAGGTGCCGGCCTGCGAGTACAACCCGTTCGAGGCGATCCAGACCAATATCATGGGCGGACGCAACGTGATTGACGCCGCCATCAATCAGGGCGTGCGGCGTGTTCTCGCGCTCAGCACGGATAAGGCCGTCAATCCCGATCAATCTGTACGGCGCGACGAAGCTGTGCGCAGAGAAAATGTTTGTGCAGGCGAATGCCTATGCCGGGGCGGATGGATCGCGATTCAGTTGTGCGCGCTATGGGAACGTCGTGGGCAGCCGCGGCAGCGTAATTCCGGTTTTTCAGGAGCAGAAACGCAGCGGCCGCATCACGCTGACCGATCCGCGGATGACCCGATTCTGGTTGACGCTCGAGCAGGGCGTGCGCTTCGTGGTCAGCAGCATCGAGCAAATGCATGGCGGAGAAATCTTCGTGCCGAAGATTCCGAGTATGCGCATGGTCGATCTGGCGGAGACGATTGCCCCGGGATGCGAGATCGAGACCATTGGAATCCGTCCGGGAGAGAAGCTTCACGAAGTTCTGGTTTCGGAAGACGAGGCGCGAAATACTCTCGAAGTCGACGACCGCTACATCATTCAGCCGTCGCATCCATGGTGGCGCCGCGAAAACTGGATCAACGGCACGCCTCTGCCGGAAGGATTTCGGTATTCCAGCGATACGAACGATCGCTGGCTGACGAATCGCGAACTTCAGGAATTGATCTCACCTCCAATGCGCCGAAGAACCAGTTTCGGCGCGAGTTCCCGCATAAGAGACTCTCATGAGCACGGTTTCTGCCAGCCCGCAGACGCTCGCGATCCATGGCGGCTCCCCTGTGCGCTCAACTTTACTTCCGTACGGCCGCCAGTCGATCGACGACGCCGACATCCAGGCCGTTGTCGATGTTCTTCGGTCCGATTGGCTGACCACCGGGCCGAAAGTTGGCGAGTTCGAAGAGGCTTTTGCGTCGCGGGTGAAGGCCTCATATGCCGTGAGCTTTAGTTCGGGAACCGCAGCGTTGCATGCTGCAGCGTATGTTGCCGGGCTTGAGGCTGGCGATGAAGCGATCACCACTCCTCTCACCTTCGCAGCGACAGCGAATTGCGTGCTGTATCAGGGTGCGACTCCCGTTTTTGCCGATGTCAGCAGGGACACCCTTAACCTTGATCCCGAGCAGTTCGAGAAAAAGATCTCGTCCAAGACCAAAGTTGTTCTGCCGGTCGACTACGCGGGGCATCCCGCGGACCTCGAGGAGATTTGTAATCTGGCCGAGAAGCGCGGGCTCGTCGTTATCGAAGATGCCTGTCACGCTCTGGGAGCCGAAATCGGCGACCGACGAGTTGGAAGCATCGCGGACATGACGGCGTTCAGCTTCCATCCGGTGAAGCACATCACCACCGGTGAAGGCGGGATGGTTACGACCGACGACCCGCAATATGCGGAGGGCTTGCGCAGGTTCCGGAACCACGGAATCTCGACCGAAGCTCGCCAGAGACAGAGTGCGGGCCAGTGGCACTACGAAATGGTCCTGCTCGGCTTCAATTACCGGTTACCGGATTTTGCCTGCGCTCTCGGAAGCGAGCAACTAAAGAAACTCGACAAAAATCTTTCTCGCAGGCGGGACATTGCTTCTCGCTACACCGCCGCCTTCAGCGAAATGCCTGGAGTGATCCATCCTGCCGTACGGGCGGGCGTAAAACCTGCGTGGCATCTCTACCCAATTCAACTCGATCTGGGGAAACTGACGGTAGATCGTGCGGAGATATTTCGCGCGTTGCGCGCCGAGAACATCGGGGTTAACGTGCACTACATTCCAGTGCATCTTCACCCGTACTATCGCGACCGCTTTGGGTACAAGTCCGGCGAATTTCCGATCGCGGAAGAGGCATACTCCCGTTTGATCAGCCTGCCGATGTTCCACGGGATGTCGGATCAGGATGTGGAAGATGTAATTGCCGCGGTGCGAAAGGTTACTGGAGCATACGGTCGATGAACGGTCTCAAGAGCAGGAAACCGCCGACGACTGTCCCAGAGACGCCGCAGACCTCGGTTTGGAAAGGCGAATTTGGACGCGACTATACGGATCGAAACACCTTCGAAACCGAGCAGCTTGATGATCTCTATCGCAGGATCTACGGAATCACCAGAAGCGCGATCAATGAGGCGTTTCTTGCAAGCCGTTCCCAAGGAATCCAGCTTTCTTGAGGTAGGTTGCAATACGGGGAATCAATTGTTGATGCTCCGCCAAGCTGGATGGAAAAACCTGTCCGCGATTGAATTGCAACCCTATGCCGCTGACATTGCTCGCCGGCGTCTGGGAGATATCCGAATTGAGTTGGGATCTGCATTAGCTCTGCCATGGCCTGCTGACTCGTTCGATGTGGTCTTTACTTCCGGAGTTCTCATTCACATTGCTCCCAGCGATCTTCCACGTGCGATCAACGAGATTCATCGCGTCAGCAAGAAATACATCTGGGGGTTGGAGTACTACGCACCTGATGTCACCGAGGTTCAGTATCGTGACCACTCATCGTTGCTCTGGAAGATGGATTTTGCGCGCGCATATCTTGAAAGATTTGATGATCTCGAACTGGTAAGGGAGCAGCGTCTCCCATATCTCGACAGCAAAAATGTCGACACCGTTTTTCTTCTCGAGAAGAAGCGACAATTCCGCGATTAAGCTGGAGACTGTTGATTGAAAGTTGTTGCGATTATTCAAGCACGGATGGGTAGCACCCGGCTTCCCGGCAAGGTGCTTAAAGATCTGGGGGGCAAGACGGTCCTTGGCCGAGTCGTTGAACGTCTCCAGCGATGCAGGGCGATCGACGAATTGTTGGTGGCCACTACCGATCGCCCGGCGGACGACGCGATCGTCGCAGAATGCCGGAAGACTATCGGCGGCCGTTTCGCGCGGAGATCAAGACGATGTTCTTGATCGCTATTTTCGCGCCGCGCAACTCGCGAAGGCGGAGGTTATCGTCCGAATCACTTCCGACTGCCCGCTTATCGATCCGGAAGTAACGGACAAGACCATCATCGCGTTTCTCCACGCGAAGCCGGACTATGCTTCGAATGTCCTGACGCGCACGTATCCTCGAGGACTGGATACTGAAGTATTTTCATTCGATGCGCTGGGGCGCGCCTGGCAGCACGCGCGAAAGCCTTATGAGCGCGAACATGTGACTCCATACGTCGTTGAAAATCCGACGACATTTAAGTTGTTGTCGGTGACTGGCGATGCCGATCACAGCGATCACCGCTGGACCGTCGACACGCAGGAAGACCTGGATTTTGTCCAAGCCGTTTACTCGAGGTTGCCGGCAGTATTCTCGTGGAAAGATGTTCTGGACTTGATTGAGCGTGAGCCAATTCTCGAGGATTTGAATCGTTCGGTTCGGCAGAAAGCACTTCACGAGAGTTGATGACTTCACAATCCCTTGTGATCCGGGCTGACGCGAGTGTTGCAATGGGTACCGGACACGTCATGCGATGCCTTGCTCTCGCGCAAGCGTGGCAAGATCAACACGGTGAGGTCGCGTTCGTCATAGCCAATCCATCCCCAGAAATCCGCGCCAGAGTCGAAGCGGAACGTTGCGAAGTGATACCGATTTCCTCCACAGGCGGGAAGCCGAGCAGGACTCGTCGGACACGATTGCCTTTGCGCGTGAGAAGCGGGCCGACTGGATCGTGGTCGACGGATATCAGTTCGGCGCCGAATATCAAAATGCATTGAAGTCGGCCGCATTCAAAGTCCTGTTCGTGGATGACTACGGCCACGCTCGTCGATACGAGGCCGACCTCATCCTGAACCAGAACGCTAGCGCCAACGCGGGTCTCTACGCGAAGCGCGCTTCTCACTCACGCATGTTACTCGGTCCGCACTATTGTCTACTGCGGCGCGAATTTTCGAATTGGAAATACTGGGAGAGAGAGATTCCGCCCGTCGGCACCCGAGTTTTGGTAACGATGGGAGGGAGCGATCCTGGCAACCTGTCGGGAGATATTGTGGACGCTCTCTCGCATGCTCGAATCGCAGGATTGGAAGCCATCGTTGTCTTGGGAGGAAGCAACCCTCATTTCAACGAAGTTCAAAATCGTATTGCGCGCGGAGTAAAGATCTCGATCCGCAGTAATGTAACGAACATGCCGGAATTGATGGCGTGGACAGATGTGGCAATTTCTTCCGCCGGATCAACTTGCTGGGAACTCTGTTTCCTCGGGCTGCCGTCACTGCTCTTCGACGTGGCCGAGAATCAAAAGCCGATTGCACGCGACTTGCATGATCGTGGGTGCGCAATTCATTTGGGAAGTCCCGCCGATTTCAGTTCGGATCGACTTGCGGACCGGCTAGCCGGTCTTCTTGGATCTCACGAGGAGCGCCATCGGATGTCTGACGCTGGTCGTCGACTGGTCGATGGCAGGGGAAGCGAGCGAGTGGCTTCACTAATGCGTTGCGATCTGAAATTGAGGTCAGTAACGGAAGGCGATCGGGATACGCTGTGGAAGTGGGCCAATGATCCACAAGTCCGCGCAGCTTCGTTTTCGCCATTGCCTATCGCGCTGGAGGAGCACAACAAATGGTTTGCCAAAAAGATAAACGATCCCAACACGACGATCCTGATAGGGGAGAATAGTGCCGGAAGGGCAGTTGGCCAGTTTCGGGTGGACTGGCGGTCTGAACAAGAAGGCGAGGTCGGTGTCAGTTTGGCGCCGGAATTTCGGGGGAAAGGTTTGGGAACAGTTTTAATCGAAGCCGCCGTGAATGCTGTGTTTGCAGATCGGGGCCGGCGCCTTCACGCGTTCGTCAAAACCGACAATCGACCGTCTCGGCGAGCTTTTGAGCAGGCTGGATTCGATAATTTAGGCGAGGAACTCATGCGCGAACAGCCAGCCATTCATTATGTCCGCAAGTCCGCATGCGGCGGTCTATCGTAAGCATTCCATGGCAGAGCCGATCAAGATCGGAAGCAGAACCATAGGGGCCGGACATCCCACCTACATCGTTGCCGAGCTCTCGGCCAACCATCATCAGGATTTTTCCCAGGCTGTGCGGATCATTGAAGAGGCCAAGCGCGCCGGGGCGGACGCTGTCAAGCTTCAGACGTATACCGCCGACACAATTACGGTCCGCAGCGATAAGGAATTTTTCCGAGTCGGGGGAGGAACTCTCTGGGACGGCCGCAACTTACACGACTTGTATGCCGAGGCGTACACGCCTTGGGAGTGGCAGCCTCGACTGATGCGTGCCGCCAACGACCTCGGCCTTGATCTGTTCTCGACTCCTTTTGATCCGACCGCAGTTGATTTTCTGGAAGATATGAAGGTTCCGGCGCACAAGGTCGCGTCGTTCGAAATTGTCGATATTCCCCTGATCCAAAAAATCGCACGAACGGGCAAGCCAATAATAATGTCGACAGGCATGGCGAGTGCAGAGGAGATTGAAGAGGCTTTGCGGGCTGCACGCGAATCAGGCGCCACACAAATCGCATTGCTTAAATGCACGAGTGCTTATCCTGCGGCCGCTGAAGAGATGAACCTACGGACAATTCCGGAGCTTTCTCGTCGCTTTGGCGTGCCTGCCGGACTCTCCGACCACACGATGGGCGTTGCTGTGCCAGTTGCTGCCGTCGCACTGGGAGCGTTCATCATTGAAAAGCATTTGACTCTCTCCCGGTCTGATCCCGGGTCCTGACAGCGCGTTCTCACTCGAGCCCCACGAATTCAAAGAGATGGTTGACGCGGTGCGGATCGCCGAAAAAGCGTTGGGGAAAGTTCAATTTGGATGCAGCCCGAAAGAGGCCAGCAGCAAGGCATTCCGCCGGTCCCTCTTCGTTGTGAAGGATGTCAAACGCGGCGAACCACTTACCGCGGAGAACGTGAGGTCAATCCGCCCATCCAGTGGACTGCATCCGCGGTACTTGGCGGAAATCCTGCGCGGCCGCGCTTCGCAGGACATCGAATCTGGAACACCCCTCAGCTGGGATCTGGTCGAGCGGCAATGAGGATTGTCAGTCCCTTTCTGAAGAAAGCTGTCTATCCCTCGCTGTCCAAGGCTGGCTTGTTTCACCGCTTGCCTGACACGGGGCTCGCGGTAGTGACATATCACGGAGTCATGCCCGAGAGATATCGTTCAGTTGATTCGAGACTTGACGGAAATCTCATCAGGCCTGAGACCCTGAGCCAGCAGCTGCGCTTCTTGAAGAGCGCACTACAACGTGATCTCCCCCACAGAAGCGAGGGCAGCTCTCCAGCGGAATGAGTCGTTTCCCCCGCGATCCGTGTTGATCACGTGCGATGACGGCTTTTGAATTGTCTCACCGACATGCTGCCCGTGTTGTTGCAGGAAATGTCTTCCTGTCTTTTCTTTGTGACGGGAGCATCGACAGAACATTCGCGCACGATGCTTTGGTACGAAGAACTGTACTTGCTTTTCTTGCAGGCTCCAGCGGGACATCATGAAATCTCCTGCAATGGAGTTTCGGTAACGGAAGACTTAACCTCGTCCGAGCAACGACGTGCGTCGTGGTGGAACTCGGTGAAGCGATTGTCACGAATCAACTCCTGCAATGCGCGCCGAATTTATTGCTACCGCGCGAAACCAGCTCGGAGTCGATCTTGACCGGATTTGCAAGACGACAGCTCGCCCAATTGTCGCCGGTTCGGTCTGTTCACGGCTGCGGAACTGGGCCGAGCTCGACTGCAGCCGGAATGCAGATTGGCGCTCACACGCTTGACTCATCCGATACTGTCACAGCTCCCCGCGATCTGGCGCATTCTGAAATTGCAGAGTGTCGTTCGCGACTGGAAGCGACACTCATACCAGAGATTTGGGCATTCGCTTATCCTTTCGGGGATCCGCAATCTGTGACACCCGAGGTGTTGCCATTCCGCAGCAGCGCAGGATTTGCGGCGGCATTTATGAATTTCGGTGGAGGGCTTAGGCGTTCCGCTGCCTCGGTATGCAACTTCCTCGTGTCCATGTCACCTCGGCAATGAGCTTCAGCGAACTGGACGCGCATGTCTCGGGCTTCTATGCTCTTTTGCAGCGCCGCGGCCGCGGTTGGTATCACCGCAGGAGCCCATGCCGGTGCGGTCTGCGGCGAACGATGAGACCCTCGGACGCAACGCAATCTTGAAATCTATAACGCTCCGGAAGTCACGAGCTACTACGCGGGCTTAAGCTACCTTTCGCCTTGCGAACGATTGCTCTTCGAAACGTCCATTCCGCCGAATGCTGAGTTCCTGGATCTGGGCGTTGGAGGAGGACGAACCACCGCTTTCCTGTCCAGCAGCGCATCGCGCTATGTTGGCGTCGATAACTCTCCGGGGATGATCGAGTCTTGCAGAGAAAAATTTCCAGGACCTGGAATTTGCGGTGGCGGATGCCGCAGACTTGATCGACGTTTCGATGACGCACTCCTTCGACGCGTTGTGTTTGCGTTCAATGGAATCGATTTCGTACAGCCCGACGCAAACCGGCATCGTTGCCTCTACGCATATCCACCGAATCCTGCGCCCAGGCGGCGCTGTTGATCTTCTCCTCCCATAATGCCCGCGCGATCCTGGTGCGGCCCAGTTGGAATCGGGAGCGCATTACGCGCATGGCGCGCAGTCTTTCTGGAGATTCTCAAATCCTGTTTAAATTTGCGACTAACTGTCCTAAAGCGGGCCGCATCTTGTTGCGGTTCTTGCAGGCTTTGCTCGCAACTCTTCTTCGCGATGTATCGAGTCGGTTGCCTCGCAAGGATGTTCTGGCGTGGAGAAGGAGAGCTTCTCGATGCCGCGCATGGCGGATCTGATCACGCACTACTCGGTGCCTCGCCGATCATTGCTGAAGCAGCGGCAGCGCATCTCACGTCCGATCCGGGTTGTGGGTGACGATTATCCAAAGCGCAGCCATGCGCTCGCTTCCGATTGGTACTATTACGTATTCGAGAAACCGTTGAGAAGTGATCCGAACCTTGCGACTCGTTGTGCTCAGAGAAATTCCGGAAGATCGCTGAACTGCGCAGGCAGTGGGATGCGCTGGTTAGATCGCGTCGATCAGCCCCAGGTGTTTTACACCTATGAGTGGGCCCTCGCGGTACAACGCGCTTACCGCAAGACACTTGCATCCGCTGGTCATTCTTGCTTATGACGAGGCAGATTCGCTTCTGGGCATTGCTGCGCTTGCAACTGAGAGCAACGATCAGCGAGCAAGTTTTCTGTGCGCCACCACGGGAGACTATTGCGATTTTTTGAGCGAAACAGAAAACAAGGCTGCATTCGTGAGTGCGAGCCTAGAAGAACTTTGAAGGCGCGGCATTCAGAGCTTGATCGCTTACCAATCTTCCTGCGGATTCCTCAACGGTTTCTGCGCTTCGCGGTCTGTTGCCTGGCCAGCGACTTCCATTGTTTTGCACGGACGGCCTATGTGTGCGCACAAGTTTCTCTCGACAAGGTCGAACGCAAGAAAGACGGCACGCCGTACGCACCTGGGTCTGAAGCGGCTTGCGGCGTTTCGAAAAAGCGATGGCAGAGACCGCGCCCGTTCACACAGAACACCGTCGGTCATGGGAAGCCGTCGGACCTTTGCTGCCGGAATTCGCGACTGCTCATGTGGCGCGGTTTCTGGAAGTGGGCAAGAATCAGCAACCTTGCCGAGCCGCATCGAAGAAAGTTTCTCGAAGAACTGGGGAAGCTTTTTTCTGACCGAGGAATGGGTCGTATTCAGCCGCATGCTGACTGGCGATCGTCCCGTCGCCTGGCATTACGGGTTTGTGTTTGGTGGATCGTGGTTCTGGTATCAACCGACCTTCGATAGCGTCGTCGAAAAGCATTGGCCAGGATTTTGTTTGCTGAGTCAAGTGATTCAGGACGCGATCGAAACGCCGGGAATGAAAATGCTGGATCTCGGCCTTGGGTCGGAGATCTACAAGGTCAAGTTCGCCAATCAGCACGCGAAACACTTTGACATTACGGTGAGCGCATTCCAGGATAGCGCACTGCGTACGCGATCGGCTCGACACAATGCGGCCGAATGGGTGAAGAAGTCGCCTCGGAGCGAGCGTGCGGTGATAGCCTTTCGAGACTTCGCGCGTAAGGCTTCGGGGACGAATCCGTGATAAGGGCCTTCTTCAAACGTTGTGGGATGCGGCAAACCGCCTGCTTTGCTCGATCTGGCGGAGGGACGAAGTTATGTTCTTTGAGGTAGGAATCGCGATCGAGAGTCGGAATCCAGCGGTGTAGCTCCTCGCGACCAACGCGACGTCAGTCTCCGTCCTTTGACTCTGACCGACCTGGCCGTCGCTGTGACTGAATATCGCGATGATGAGGAAACATGCGCCTATCTCATTCGCTCCGCCGCCAGGCTTCGACGATCCCGCAACTGTCGGGATATGTTCTGGCAATGATGCTGACCGTTAGCTTCATTTTGCTTGGGACGGCCCCCTTTAACGGATTTTTCTGTTCGGAATTGGAAACAAGCTCTCGAAGCGCCGGCACTCTGATCTGTTTTGTCCTCTTCGACTCTTGGACATCCGGCTTCCGTTCGCGGACAAGGTAGGTACGCGCAGGCCATCACGTCTTCTTGCCGCGGTGATTCAGGAAGGCCGGTAGCGTCCGTGGATCTTCAGCGCTTCGTCGAACACGGCATCGATGGAAGGCATAAGGCGTGCGGGGTTCCAGCCGCGCTATTTGGTGTTTCGGGATGGCGCTTTTTGACGTGGCGAGGCAGAAGAGCTCGTTCGAAATTCCAGCGAATCTAAAGACGAGTATTGTCACAGCCCGCGCCTGAGCTTCTGCAAATCTTCGAATGCGAGTGCTCCTTGTACAACCCGAAGATTCTCCCGCCAGGGGCCGTGGGCCGCGAAGAACTTGGGATCTGATTGTTGACCTTGGGAAAATCCTCGCCTTCATACGGCAAAGATCTGGGCAGGAGCATATACCATTGTCGCTGTCTTTCGAGCCGATTCTTTTCGGCAGGGCATCGCTGATGCTAAAAAAATTCGCAATATGTTTTGTGCAGGCCACGGGCGCCTAATCGATGAAGAGGGAATTGACTGGTGGGACTTAACTGTCGCTGATGGCAGTTGCCGGATGCCGTGCTCGTTACTGATTCTGAAGTCTATCGCGTCGAAGATGAGCCCGGCCGACGATCTCTGGACCACGCGACGTGGCGTGCAGATTCGCATGTTGGAGAGCTTTGCTTCATCGTCCATCCCCGCGTTTGGTGGCACCAGACTGGTCCGAACATCAGCGCAGGTGATGCACTATGCAGGGCTATTGAGCAAGTTCTCCGGTTCGCCAGACTGAAAGAAATAGCTTTCGACAAATACGATGCCGATTTTCGCTGGCGATCACGATTTCGCCGAATCGACCGGGACACTTCCACCCTTTGTTCTGGTGCCGAGCGCCTACACGAATGTGTCGCGGATGGCGGCTGCTACGCGAACGTCGCTGCCCGGGCATGCGGTTTTTGTTTGTCACGACACGCAAAGCGCCAAGTCGTTCGAGAGCTCCACGCAATGTGTAAATATGCGAACTTGCAGCGTACACGCGAGAGCCGATTGCTGCAGACGGATGCGAATCCTCGATGATCGCTGGCTGAAATCTTCTGCCCGACCTTGCGGCAAATCGCCAGAATTCAACGCATCTGGCACAGGCTGGAGTTCTCGATCGCTTCATTCCATGGTTCCGTGACTGTCTGCGTTGCGGAAACGCCTGGCGGCGCGTTCTCGATCAAGAACCGGTCTGATGGAGTTTATGCGGCGATGACAGCAACGTCTACACTCGACTTCCTGTGTTGCTCGCGCAAAGCCGCGGAATACCCACGGTAGACTTTCACCATGGAGCCCTCGACGGGCGGTATGTCTTGAAAGATCTGCGCGTGCGACACTTACCTGGCAAAGAATGAAATGGAGCGTGATTACCTGGTGCGACTGTGTGAGCTTCCGCCAGGAAGAGTTATGATCGGCGCACCGCCTCGGCGCGAGTCCCCACGCATCGCAGACAGCCGAACAGGCAGGAACCTCGGCTATCTTTTTCTCCGAGCCCTACGAGGCCGGCGACATGCGTGCGGAAGAAGTGTATCGGGAGCTGATACCTCCGCTTGCTCACCCTGGCTCAAAGAACATGGCCGCTCATTGATCATCAAACTGCACCCTTTCGAAAGCCGGTCGCAGCGGGAAAAGCTGGTTCGCGAAGTTCTCGGATCCAGTCATCAGGAATTCGTTGAAGTCATTGAGGGACCTCTCACGCCAGATTTGATGTCTCGCGCATGGTTTGGCATTACGGTCGAATCAACCACCGTGATCGATTGTTTGCAAAACGGAGTTCCACTGCTTTCTGTGCGGCTGGCTCTCTCTTTCGCCTTATGAATACGGCAAACAATATGCTCGCTTCGGCATAGGAGAACTCCTGCATGACGTGCAACAAGTGGCGGAGATTCCCCTCCCGCTTGCAGGATCTCCGCGCGCATCCCAAGCCAACGCTTGATCTATCCCCGAACGATTGAAGCCGCTGTGTTGCGCCGCTTGCTGACGTCGCGGACGCCGGTTGGTGTGAGGTCAATTCTGTTGAACGATCAGATCACAACTGAAGCGGCGGAGACCGCTGCTTCAGCGACCCAGCAATTTCGCTCGCAGGTCGGCCACATCTCGCGGCAGTCTGGAATATTTTTTGCCGGCACGATCTTCACGGCCGGACTGGGTTATCTGTTCAAAGTTTATCTTGGCCAGAGTGCTGGGGGCGGAAGATTTGGGGTTGTACGCCCTCGGGATGACTCTGATTGGCTTCTTGGGCGATTTTCAATACTCTTGGGACTTCCTCAATCCGCCGTTCGGTTTGTGGCTTCTTACAGGGCGGCAGGCAAATTTTGAAGCATTGCACGCTCTTGTTGTGGCGCGGCGCGGCTCTGCTCGTAGGAGCCAATGTGGTGCTTGCCATAGTGCTGCTGACGTTTGGCAAGTTCATCGCAATTCACTTCTATCATTCGCCTGCGCTAGTTCGATATTTGCCGCTATTTGCGCTGATGATGCTGTTCGGGATCGTCAATGGTTTCTATGGCAAAGTGCTGGCTGGATATCGCGACATCAAATTGCGCACATGGATTGTGAATTTTGTCGGCAGTCCCGCTAAACATGCTCGCCGCGATTCTGCTGATATCGGCTGGCTTGGGGCTTCGGGGATATCTTGCCGCTCAAATTCTTAGCGCCACCGGCGTCGGAGCGCTTTTGATCTTTGCGGTTCGGCGTGCTAACGCCCGTGGATGCGCGATTTCTGAGCCAGTCCGGTTCGATGCCGGACAAAGCTATATGGTCCTTCTCAGCCGACAGTATTGGGAATTGGTTTGCTGGAGTTTTTGATCAGCCAAGTGGATAAGATCGCTCTGGGCTATTATCGCGGGCCTCGTGAGGTTGGCGTCTATTCTGTCGCGGCTACGGTGGTCGTTTATGTGCCGCTGGTTCTGAGTTCGATCAATCAAATATTCGCCCCCACGATTGCCGACCTGCATACGCGCGGACAAATAGCCCTGCTCTCACGACTCTTTCAGTCGCTCACGAAGTGGGCGATCGGCCTCACCCTGCCCCTCGCGACGGTGGTCATCATTTTTTCGCGGCCGCTGATGAGAATTTTTGGCCATGACTTTGAAGCCGGTTGGCCGATCCTGATTATCGGGACCGTAGGACAATTGGTAAACTGCGGGGTCGGTTCTGTGGGTTACATCCTGCTGATGTCAGGGCACGAGAGAAGGCTCATCCGGGTGCAGATCGCGATGGCTGTCATTAATGATTGTTTCCAGCGTCGTGCTCGTCCCAATTTTCGGAGTGGTCGGCGCCGCAACGGCTGCAGCCCTAACGAACCTCGGCACCAACTTTGGAATCTTCTGCAAGTGCGCAAGGCGCTGGGGATTTCTCCGTACAATCGCGGCTACCTGCGGCTGATCTGGCCTACGGTGGCGATGGTGACCGCGATATTGTTGCTCCGTCAGCTACGGGTTTGTATTTCGTCATGACTGGCTGGCGGTAGTGGTTGCTATGACGACCGCCTATCTCCTCTTCACTTTCGTAGTCTTTGCCGTTGGATTGGATGACGACGACCGCCTGATCGCAAACGCGATGTGGTCGCGGATTCGAGGAGCTTTCGTGCGAACGGGAGCTTCAGTATGACCGAATTGAGAGAGCTCAAGCTTCCCGCGGACTTATGCGCCGCCGCGGAAAAAGAATTTGCACACACATTCCGTTCGCTCGAAGAGTTGTTGACGTTCGTGTTGCGCGACCTGCTCCGAAATGATGCGGCTGAGTCCGATCAGGCGGAGCAGGAGCTTGTGGAGCAACGATTGCGCGAACTTGGATATCTTTGAATCTTTAATGTGATGGACCGCCAGCCATTCTCGAGTCATCTTCAGATATTCTCGATAACGCGTGAAGAAAGAGTTCGACAAGTCCATTGATCTTCAGGGTCACAAACGCCTTTATCCATCATTGACGGACCCGAGCTGGCTCGTTCTTAGGGCGCGACGCGAGTTATTCCGCAAATGGATCGATCGCGATGATCGACGAGATCTGGCAGTACTGGATATTGGCGGGCGAATCCAGCCCTATCGCGCGCTGCTGGAAGGCCGAGATTCAGAGCTACATTGCGATCGATCTTCTCGAGACTTCATTGGTCGATATCGTGGCACGCGGCGAGCAGATTCCGCTGAGAGCAGTGCAGTGCGACTTGGTAATCTGCACCCAGACGCTGCAGTACGCCGCGGATCCGGCTCTCGTGATCGGGGAAATTTATCGTGTTCTCAAACCCGGAGGTCTGCTCTTGTTGAGTGTTCCGGCCACTGGCGTGCGCGACGCCGAAGAGGAGGCGTGGCGATTCTTCCCGTATTCCCTTCGCAAATTGTTAAGTCAATTTCGTGAGAACTGAGATTCTGCCAGAAGGTGGAAGTGTTATCGGGCTTTTTCGGACCATCAACACGGGACTCGGAATTATGGTTCGGTACTCTTTCTTACGTGCAATCTACCTTTGGACGCTTTGTCCGATTGTCAATCTTCTCGGGTACGCGATCGACAAATGTCGTGACCGAGCGAGAACCAACAATTCACGGCCAACTACAGCGTATGGGCAATGAAATAGGGATTGCAAGGATAACGAATGGGGCTGGCTCGAAAATTGTGGCAACGCGGGCTCGGATGCGCTCCCGGTCACTGGATACCATTTCGATCGTCCTATTGTGCTGCTGCAAAGTGACGACTGGGGACGAGTGGGTCTGCGTGACCAAGCCGGGCTGGAGCAGTTGCGCGCTGCCGGGATAGAACTCGGTGAACGTCCGTACGATTTCTACACGCTCGAAACTGCAGACGATGTTTCGGCGCTTGCAGGCGTGTCCTGGGTCGCCATCGAGATTCTGTTGGACGAAATCCCTGCCTGCTCATGAATTTCATTGTCGCGAACGTAGACTTCGGCAAAGCATTTAGCGACACCAGAGGGATACCGCTTCGGCAATTGGCTGATGGGTTTCCCGACGGCTGGAATCGTCCAGGGCTGATTGACTCGTATCGCAAGGGAATCAGCGAAGGAGTGTTTAATCGCTGCTTTGCACGGTACAACGCATTTCTGTCGCCCCTCGATGGAACGGGCTTTAGCCGGGAACAACGAACGCTCTAGCCTGGTCCGCAACCTCTGGAAGGCTGGAACGCCTTACATTCACTGGCGCATGCCATGGATCGGCTATGAGTACTGGGATCCAGAGCAATCTGAGGACGAGCGATTTCTGTCAGCGAGAGACGCAACGAGACTTGGTCGGCCAGGCCATCGGGGATTCGCGAAGTTGTTTGGCTACCCTTCCGAGTTCAGCGTGCGCTCCCGGTTACCGCGCAAACGATGATACCCATCGGGGATGGTCACAACATGGAATTCGCATCGCGCAGAACGGTCCCGGAAAATTGATGCCGCCGTACATCGGACCGCATGATCTGCTTCATCTAACCCGCACTGTCGACATTTGAACCGGCAACCGATCCTGAATTTTCAGTGGACGCATCTTTGCGTCAGGCCAAACGCTGCTTTGAACTGGGAATCCCGGCTATAGTTTCCATTCATTCGATCAATTTTCATTCGACTGTTCGAGATTTCCGTTCAGAGATCATTGCGTTCCCTCAACGAATTCTTCAACGCTCTCGAGTCACAACACGGCGATCTGCTGTATCTTCACGATGAAGATCTCTCCAATTTGGTGAGGACTGGAGCCTATGAAGCCCCCGGTGGGCCCGTCGACAGTTCGGAGTCTCAAAAAAGTCTTTCACGAAGGCGAGGGCTGCGCCGGCAGGACGCATGACGCAGAAGCAAAAGTCGATCGTTCTGGTTACCGTCGATTGTCTTCGAGCTGATCATGTTGGCTTCATGGGATATTCGGCGCCCACGACGCCGTTTCTCGATTCTCTTGCCAAGGAAAGCTTTGTCATTCCCACTGCTGTCGTTGCCGGCGCGCCAACCTACTACTCTCTTGCCAGCGTTCACGCCTCCCGATTACCCGCTGGCATTCGGACGAGATGTCTTGGGGATCGCTCCTGACGAGCCCACAATCGCGTCCGCGCTGAAGCTCCGGCTGGATATACGACCGCAGCCTTCAGCGCAGCGAATCCATACATTTCCTCGCGCTTCGGATATGACCTCGGATTCGATATGTTTCGTGATTTTCTGGAGACGGAGCCACAATCACCTTCACAGAACAGCGATTCTCGACGGGGGATGGGTAAGCAAGGTCAACCGCAATATCCAGAAAGTAAGCACAGCACTTGGTCCCCTTCGAGGTGCTTACGACGAACTCTACTTCCAGTACTGTCAGCGAGAAGACTCCTGTTCCACTGTCTCTCGACGACTTACGCCGCTTCCCATCTGCCGACGTTGTGGTCGAGCACGCTCGCGCGTGGCTCGCAAATGTTGGATCGTCTCCCTTCTTTCTCTGGTTCCATTTGATGGATCCGCACTCCCCGTATTATCCGAAGCCGAAAGCGCTTGACCTTATGGGGAATGCGCGGGATCTTCGCCGCGCCGGGCGCGGTACCTGAATTCATGGTGGAATCGTTCCGATCTCGGGCCCAGGCGCCTCTCACCGGCATCGTGATGAAGTGGTATCCCTTTACGACGC
Organism: uncultured Acidobacteriota bacterium; assembly: GCA_963712365.1. Classification (GTDB taxonomy): domain Bacteria; phylum Acidobacteriota; class Terriglobia; order Terriglobales; family Acidobacteriaceae; genus Sulfotelmatobacter. The sequence continues at coordinate 961,567 of CAVQHO010000006.1, read as the reverse complement.
GGGCATCCGATGGGTCGATGAGCAGATGAAAAACCTGGTCGCGACTCTGCGCAACTCCCAACGTTGGGACGACTGCATCTTTGCGCTCACCGCCGACCACGGAGAGGAATTTCTGGAACATGGCGGCCGCTACCATCCGCCAGCGGTTTGATGGAAGAGTTGATTCACGTCCCTCTCATGCTTCGTGTGCCTGGCAGCATCCATCCCGAGCTATCGCGGTCGCCTTTGAGTCACATCCACCTCGCTCCGACGCTACTTGAGTCAGCCGAGTGTCCCGGTCCCGGATCTTATTCGATGGCCGAAGTCATTGGCAGGAATTTCTGAGCGACCAAAACTCGACGAGATAGCTATTTCCGAATGCGTAGCTGGATGCACGAATCCTTTTCGAGTCGAGGGTCGCTCTTGGATCTCGGGTGTTGTCCATCAGGGATTCGCGCTTCAAACTAATATTTATTTTTCGAGTCTCAGGCCGAATACTTGTATGACCTGGAGGCTGATCCCGGTGAGAAAATCACCTCTCCCTGTCGACTGTGAACCACGCGTTCGGCGGCGTTTGCTGGAAGCGGCGCGGGAACATCTGCGACGCTCGATCGCTTCATCGCGATTCGCAAATGCGGATCAAGGCTCGTCTGCGCGAACTTCAGCTAGAATGGAAAAAACCAGCGGACAAGGCATCGCCAGTGGCTTCCTGACCTGCGCTGGCCTTTTCTAACATCGGATGATTACGATCTTTACTCCGTCGTTCGCCGACGAAGCCGACACCAACGCCCAGAATCTCTCGGTGAAAGAGATCGTCGCCCGCTTGGATCCCAACGAATTTTTTGTGGTTATGCTTCACGAGGGGGACGTCGATGCGCGCATTGCGGCGCGACCGAATACGCGGCTTATTTCCTGGCTCAAGCATGGAAATACATTGCGGGTCATACTAAAAATTCTTGGCAACGTTCCCGATCTTTACTTTTTTCCTCGCGAGGGACCCTTGGACGCAGCCTTTCTGACACTTCGTCGAGCGCTTGCGATTGAAGACAGCGCTGGTCAGTTACGTTGTTTCGGGAGGGCTTGCGACCGCGCCCTATTCCCCCGCTCGAATGCGTCACATCACGGAGGCTGATTCGGTTTTCGCGAACAACGAATATCTTGGCGGGCTCTTGCTGCGCGAGAAATGGGAATTGTCCTGCCGGAATTCAATACGATGGAATTGATCGCCGCTACTACTTTCCTCCCAGAAAACGACGAAGTGGCAATCGTCCGACCACGGTACTTTATGCCGGCTCTCTTCGACCCTACAAGAAGGCGCCGGTGGTGGTTCGACAGGCCGCACGCTGGCCGGATGTGAGATTTCGAATCGCCGGAACGGGTGAGGAAGACCAATCTCTGCAGAAAATCTTGCTGCGGAGTTGCGGCTGCAGAACATGGATTTTCTAGGTCATCTCTCCCAGGCTCGAGCTCGCTGAAGAGATGCGAGCGGCCGACATATTCTTTCTTTCCCAGCGTGCTTGAGGGACATCCTCAAGTCTTATTACAGGCCGCGGAAGCGGTCTTCCGATCGTTGCGATGAATACTTACCGCCCCGATTGCGTCGTGAACGGCACGACGGGCTTCCTGGCTGAATACCGAAAACGATTTGTCGGAAGGATTGGACCAACTCATTCACGATCCGGAGTTGCGATTGAAAATGGGCGATGCGGCGGTCGCGCACGCGGCGAGGTTTGATTGGGATGTCATCACTAAAAAATGGGCTGAAGCTTTCAAGGCAGGTTGTTTGCCGAACGGCGGAAGTCAGGCGGAGAACGGTAAAACACTCCATCGTGGATACCTCGACTCCATTCCCTGTCCTTGGCAACCCGCAACGCGGAGAGAGAAAGACTCTTCGGGTGCTCACGCTCACGCCCTTCTATCCATCCGCAAATGATGACGCTACGGGCTGTTTTGTGGCAGAGCCGCTGCGTGCCCTCTCAAACCTTGGCATCGATAGTGCTGTCGTTGCGGTTCAACCCTTCTATCGCGGTAAGGTCCAGGCCGCCCAAGATAATTTTCCGTCCGAATGGATGCGCTACCTGTCACTGCCCGGAGGCATTGGCCTTCCCACTGCCGGAGCGTCCGTTTTTGCACGTGTCGTCGGGAAGGTACGTCACCTCCAGCAAACCGCAGGCATCGATGTGATCCACGCCCACGGGCCTCTGCCTTGTGGACATGCGGCGATGCTTCTAAATGCGGAACTGGGATTACCGTACGTTGTCACAGTCCATGGACGGGATGCGTTCTCGACCGAGCAAGTCAAGGGACGGACTGGAGAATGGTGTCGTCGCATCTCGCAGCGTGTCTACCGCTCATCGCAGTAGAGTGATCTGCATCAGTGAATGCGTCCGCAATGAAGTTCTGCAAGGCGTTAGCGGAGTTCGCACATCGGTCGTGTACAACGGGGTCGATTCACAATTGTTTTCACCGCGCGAGCGAGCCCTCGTCCGTCCAGATGCTGCTGAGCGTTGGCAATCTGACACCCATCAAGGGGCATGCCACACTCATCCGCGCATTTGCATCGCTCTCGACTGATTTTTCCGGCTTGACTCTGCAAATCATCGGCGAGGGGCCGGAGTTGCCCCGACTTACCGCTCTGGCAAACGAACTTCATGTTCGCGACCGGGTACACTTTGCCGGGCACCAGTCACGCCGCCAGGTCGCCGATGCCATGCGTCGATGCACGATCTTCGCCCTACCGAGCCGTTATGAGGGCCTGGGCTGCGTCTATCTCGAAGCCATGTCGGTCGGAAAGCCGGTGATCGGCTGCCGGGGGCAGGGAATTGCCGAGATCATTCAACACGGGACCAACGGATTCCTCGTTGGACCAGACAATGACCGGGAGCTGGCTCTTGCGGTTGGAATGCTGTTGCGCGACGAAAGGCGGCGCAGCAATATTGCGATCGCCGCGCGGGATACCATCCTCGAACGGTTTACGCTTCCGGATCAAGCGAGCTGGTTGGCCCGGATTTATCGGGAGAGCGTGCGATGACGCGGCTAGTCATTATTACCGAGATCATCTCTCCTTATCGGATTCCGCTTTTCAATTCGCTCGCCGAAAATTCCGACGTGGACCTCCATGTTGTTTTTCTGGCCGAAACGGATCCAGCCTTCGCAAGTGGAAGGTTTACCGGAACGAAATCAGGTTCTCGTATCAAGTGCTCCCGTCATCGACAGGAGTCGCGTTCGCGGTTATAACGTGCTGCTCAATTCTGGTATCAGCCGTGCTTTGTCGAAGGCCGCTCCCGCGGCATTCTGTGTGGAGGGTACAACTACGTCGCATCCTGGCGGGCGCTGCTTGGGCGCGAATCGCACTCGTGCCTTTTTTCCTATGGACAGAAAGCAACCAGCAAGACATGCGCCAATGAACATCCAACATTCGAATTTCTGAAAGAGAATTTTCTCCGTCGATGCAGGGGTTTGTTGTTCCAGGGGATCTCGGCACGTGAATTTTTGCGAGCACACAAGTTAGAGGACGGAAAGATCTTCACGGCGGTAAATGCGGTTGACAACGATCTTTTCGCGAGAGCGGCACGCGAGCGCTCGAAAAAGGCCGCTCAACTTCGTGCAGGGCTCGACTTGCCGGACTCGGTATTTTCTTTTTTTCGGGCGCCTGGTGCAAGAAAAAGGAATTTTTGATTTGTTAGCCGCTTATAGCACACTTGAAACAAAATGCGCGACGCCAGTCGGCCTCGTGTTTGCGGGAGATGGCCCGTCGAGGCCCGCGCTCGAGACTAGCAGGCCAGCGTCCTTAACCCGAGGAGTGCTGAAGTTGGCTGGTTTTGTTCACCGAGAGCAGTTGGCTGATCTACTACGCACTTGCCGAAGCGTTGATTCTGCCGACTCATCAGTGATCCATGGGGTTTAGTGGTGAATGAAGCGATGGCTTGTGGATTACCGGTGGTAGTGAGTGAGGCGGCCGGATGTGCTGAAGGACTTGGTGACGGAAGGATGGAACGGCCAAGTTGTCAGACCAAAAGATGTCTCGCTCATTAGCGGCGTCGATGCACAAGCTCGCACTCAACCCGGATCTCCGCATCCAGATGGGCCGGAATAGTAGGATTCGTATTGCATCATACTCTCCGCAGAGAATGGTCCGATGGAATTCGGCGATATGCTTCAGGTAGTCGGGGCGACACATGAATAAGGGCGATTGTCAAAACTCGACGGTTCATTTTCGTCGTCATTTTCATCGTGGCACTTCTCTCCTATGCTGCGTATAGACTTCCAGGATACTTCACAAGCCAGTCTTACTTGGGCGGGCTGGTCTGATTAGAGTTGCTCGCCGCATGTGTTTGGTTTTATCGAAAATGCGTTTTTTCCCCTTGTGATGTTCGCATTTTTGATGGCTGGGTTGAAGTTGCCTATGGCATCGGTTTGGACCTCCGCCCGGTGGGTAGTGTTGTCTGTGGGCGCTATCGTTGGCTGCTTCATCGTTATTCGAGAACGACGCTACCCGTTTGGAGTCTTTCACCTCATGGCGTCTATTTTCAGTATTGACTGCCTTCGTGTCCGCTACGGTCTCTCGCTACGGCGCCATCTCATCTCTAAAAGTGCTCAGCCTGCTTTTGCTTTTTCTCTACGCTTCTACGGGAGCTAGACTTGCGGTCGCCAACCGCGAGGAACGGTTTCTCGACGGCCTTTTGGTGGGATGCGAATGTTTCGTCGTCTCAATCAGTCTATTTCACTTGCTGGGATGGGAAGTGATGGGCAATCCAAATTCGTTGGGCGCCGTGATGGGGGTTGTAGCCGCTCCTTTATTGCTATGGGGAACAATGTTGAAGGGAAAATTATTTAGGCGTCGAATGCGACTGTTTCTATTCGCTGTAACGATGTACCTGACACTCATGAGTCACGCCCGAGCGGCCATCCTTGCAGCGCTGGTCGCGTGTGTGTTGCTGTGCGTAGTGCTACGTAAATATTCCTTGCTAGCACAGGGATTCGGAACGTTGGCGATAGTGGTTGCAGGCCTGGCCATTTTTCAGCCACGATTGTTTTCCCAAACGGTAGATTCGTTTACTTCGGAGATCCTATACAAGGGTAAAGCTCCTTCCGAAGGTTTATTAAATTCACGTGAGTCTCCCTGGCAAAGTACGATCGACACAATCAGTGACCACTTCTGGTTCGGCACTGGTTTTGGAACCTCCGATAGCGGTCCTGGCAAGGATTTAGTGCTCACCGGAGGGTTGGCTAGCTCGAACGGCGTCTCGACGGAACACGGCAGCAGCTATCTGGCGATTGTCGCGTGGGTCGGCGCAATTGGCCTCTTGCCATTTGGATGTCTGTTGGGGATCCTCTCACTGAAGACGTTCCAAACGATTCGTTGGACCTATCGCGAACATCCATTCCGTCGCATCCCGCTGTGCCACTGGCGGTTTTCGTCGTGGCTGCCCTCGTCCATGCTATTTTCGAAGATTGGCTTTTCGCACCCGGTTACTACCTGTGCGTATTTTTTTGGAGTATCGCATTTGTGTTTATAGATCAAGCGATGCTATTGCCTGTTTTTGATTCCGGTACTCGAGCGGTGAGGATCCCGACCACCTTTCCACGGGATATGGATTCGATCGTGCCGAGTCGATGATGCACTTGTTCATTAACGCTCTAGCTGCCACGGCGGCGGGGAGGCCTCACCTACATTCGCAATGTTCTGCCCTATTTGGCATCGCGCTCGGACTTGCGGGTAACCGTCGCGCTATCCTCCGATCTTCGGAAAGAATTCAGTTTTGGGCCCAATGTAGGTTTTGTTGAAGTTTCCGTCCCTGTTGCTCGAAGATTCTGGTTTGAACAGTTTGAGATCCCAAAGCTGATCCGTGGCTCACGTGCGGATGTTTTGCTCTCGACTGGGAATTTTGCCCTCCGCAAGTCTCCTGTCCCGCAAGTTTTGTTGTCGCGAAACTCAATTTATTGGTCTGGTGATTACTATCGCGATCTTCTCAGTCGGCACGAATATGGGCTCTGGCTCGACACACGATTCGAGCCCTGATAGCGAAGAAATCGCTCGCGTGGGCAGATGTGACAGTCGCTCCAAGCGAAGCCTTCGCGGCAGAGCTCAGAAGTCGCACAAAGAACAAGATCATCGCAATCCATCATGGCTTCGACCCGATTGCATTTACGCAGGCGTCCGATGGATTGTCTTCGGAAGTGAGAACGAAGATTAATTCTGCGGATGGCGATCTGAAGCTGCTCTTGGTCAGTCACTATAACTATTTCCGAAATTTCGAGACGCTTTTTCGCGCTCTTCCTATCTTGCGTGATCGCGTCGCCCCACGTCGCGTGAAATTGCTGCTGACAACTTACCTTGCTCCCGGCGCCAATCCCGGAATGTATCGCCCCGAATCGGCCAGCGAACTGATCAAACGACTGGGCATCTCCGACCTCGTTCTGGAGCTGGGCTCCATTCCGTATGAGCAACTTCATAACGTTTACGCTCGCGCGAACCTCTACATCTCCGCCGCCTATACGGAAACGTTCGCCCACCCACTGGTCGAAGCCATGGCGAGCGGACTGCCCGTGGTCGCATCTGACATTCGAGTGCATCGTGAAATTTGTGGAGATGCCGCGGAATATTTTCCGGCATTCTCGGCGCAGGCTTTGGCGGAAGTTGCAGCGCGTGTCGTGGCGCAACCCGAGACTTCGGACCGCATGAGATCGGCAGGACGCGCACGAGCGCAAAGGTTTTCATGGAAGGCGCATGTGGACCAGATACTAGATCTCTGCGAAAGCTTGATTCGGCCAGAGAGAGTTACCGTTACTAGGAGCACCTCCGCCAGTGAAGTTTAGGAATGGACTCGTTCGTGTCCATCCGACTCCCTTCTGCGACCGCATTCACGGCAGCGGGTGACAGTCGAGAACGACGAAATCCCCCGTTATTCTTCGACTTTCCACTCTTAGATAGCTGGAAAGCTTGTCCTCGACGAAATTCGGTTGCGAGCCATTGTCGATCACTAGAATGCGCCGATACGACGATAAAAAAGAATGCACTGCGGGATCGCCGCCTTCCGCTTTCGTGAGAAATGGGATCAAACCGGCCCGTACGGATTCGATGTGTTTGTTTCTCTCCCTCGCATCAGACGAATATTCGCCCAGAAACATGAGGCGCGAGAGTTCAGATTCGTTGTTGGCGCTTTTGAGGACCTCTCAGCCCAAGAGCGATTCTTCCCCGAGAAATATAGATAGAGAGCCTGACGGAAACGCTGAATGTTCAGTTCTGCTCTGGGCCGAACAGTACCTGCCCGTTGCGACAAAAAAGCTATGGGCACTTGAGAGTAGTGAAACCCATGCACAGTTGTCATCAACAGTTAGGGCACGAGCGACGATGAGATCGCCTTGGTTTGGGCCGGTTGATCGCAATATTTGCGCAAACTCGACGAGTTCTTTGTTGAAAGCAGGAAATGCCGACGATAGTTTGCGTATGAAATGAATACACCGTTGAAGGTCAGAATCGCGAGGAAGCAGGCCAGACCGATTGCCATCCGAGTTTGCGATTTGCTGGCAATATTCGGCCCCTGCCGCTAAGAAGAGAATCATGACGTGACGGTCAAATGGACGAAGTACCCGGCGTGATGGGAAATCTGCAATGCGGCTTCGGAAAATAGAACGTCTCCCAGCAATAGAAGCAAGTTGCTCAGAGCCCAATCCCACGATGGCCATTTGGTCTCCGGCGAGATCTGCGAAAAGTCCCAGGCAGCGTAACGCAAACACCAGAAAAAATGTTCCACCCATGACGATGCGCCAGCATGGAAATTTGTAAATGGATCAACGAGTTCTTGTCCGGGAGATCAGGTCCAGCTACGATGGATTCCATGAAGAAGAAACAAAAAATCGCTCACCGCGCATAAAGTCCCGTACACGATAGCGAAACGCCCTATTGATTTAATACCATGCGACAGAAGTCTGCCGCCGATGGCGATCGCCGAAATACCTGCCATCATGAGCATTGCGTAAGGGAAAATTGTGAATGTGACGAACTGTGTGACAGCCATGCTGATCCAGATCGTCCATGATGATTTTTGTAGTGCTTTGATTTGAAGGCCCAGATAGAGCAGAAGCAAAGGAATGGGTAGCTGGGGGAAAAATGGCCGGATGAATGGAAATTCGACGCTCTCAAATCCGCGCAGCGAAGGCAAAAAACGCCAGGCAGCCAAATTACTTTGAAGAACCCCGAAATTGAAAAGCATCAGTACCGCGATTGCAAACACCACAATGAGGAGCGAACCACGCGGTAGAAACTCTCGAAGGAACCACGCAGCAATCGAGCAGAGGAGGGTACACCAGAACAGATTCCACACCAGAAGTGCCCACCACGTCTTTCCTTGCATCAGCGTGTTCAATCCAGCAAAGAGAACAAATGCGGTGCGAAACTTTGAGATAACCCATTTGAGTTTTCGGCACCCGCATTCCGTAGTAGGGATCGACGATGTCGGAGGCCCCGGTTTCCTTGATCGTGCTGATGTTCAGGTACAGGCTCAGTGTCGGGCGCTATTGCCGGCGGGAATTGTGCGGGAACCAGTAACGGTCGCTGTCTTCAGAGTGGGATACGAGTAAATCGCCAACATGAGCACGATCGCTGCGAGGATCGGTAAAGATTTAGTGGGCGATGAGAGTTCAAGTGGTCTTCCCGCTAAGCTCGACTGCGCGAGCACGCGTCTCGAAGCACTGATGCGACTCGCATCTTGCTGCTCGTCCGTCATCTGCGAGAAAAGGCGGCAGAATGATTCCCTCCTTCTGCGCACGTTCGCTTTCCTTCAGGTTGCGGCACTCCGGATTCTTGCATTCCGCGATGCCGAACGCCACGATTGGCGCCGGCGTATGCCGGTTCCAGATGTGCGCACATGATGCCGCGGCGAGTCGCGATGCCTTCGTCGAGCATGTGCTGCATCACCGTGCGCTGGTCCAATTCCGCGGACAGACGTACGCAATAGCTTTGCCAATTCGAGTCGCGCCCAGTCGGGTTCCGATGGGACGTGTCAAGCCTGGGACATCCGACAGCAGTTCCTGGTAACGGGCCGCTTTCTCGCGGCGATCCGATGACCGCGTCGGGGATGCGCTTCAACTGCTCGCGACCGATTGCGGCCTGAATATCGGTCATCCGGTAATTGAAACCCATCACCGGATACGACTCGAACACGACCTGCGGCGAAGAATGCCGCACGGTGTCGGGAACGCTCATCCCGTGCTGTCGCCACAGCCGGAATTTCTGATCGATCTCAGTGTTCGCGGTCGTGAGCATGCCTCCATCGCCGGTCGTGAGAAGTTTTCTCGGGTGAAAGGAGAAGCAGGCGACATCCCCGTGAGGCTTGCCGATTTTTTCCCAGTGGCCGCTGCGACATGAATCTCGCTTCCGATCGCGCAGGCGGCGTCCTCAACGACAGGAATGCTGTGACGGCGCCCGATCTCAACGATCGCTTTCGAGATCACACGGCATCCCCATCTGGTGAACGCACAGAATCGCGCTTGTCCGCTCTCCGATAGCCTGTCTCGATCAGCTTCGCGATCGATGTTGAAAGTTGCAGGTTCGATATCCACGAAGACCGGACGCGCCCCGCAGTATCGAATGCTGTTCGCGGTCGCGATGTAGGAATGGCTGACGGTGATGACTTCGTCGCCGGGCGCACGCCAACCGCCAGCAAGGCAAGGTGAAGGGCGGTGGTGCCGCTGGAGACGGCGCACGCATGTTTCGCTCCGACGAAGCTCGGCAAATTCATGTTCGAATGCTGCGACTTCCGGTCCCTGCGTGACCCATCCGGAAAGAATCGCGCGCTCAGCGGCGGAGACTTCTTCCCGGCCAAGATTGCGGACGCGCAACCGGAAGAAATTCTTTAGGCGGCATTGGTGGGACGTTCCTGGATCTCCCAGTTCCGTTCGATTTCCTGTTCCAGCAATTCTTCTGCCGACTTGGGATGACGTCGCGTACCAATCGCGCAGACGAATCGAGACCGTCGCGCAATGCGACCGTCGGCTTGAACCGCAGAAGTTCGCTGGCCCGCGAACTGTCAGACGAGCAATCGTACGACGTCTCCTGGGCGCGGCTCTGTGTAGCGAATGTCTGCGCCGGGTCGGCCCAGAACTTCCGCGATCATCTCCGCCAGGATCTTGATTTCGATTTCCTTGCCGCTTCCCAGATTGATTGTCTCTCCGACGGAGGAGTCGGAAAGCCCAGCCGCGATAATTCCTGCAGCCGTGTCGCTGACAAAAGTGAAATCGCGGGTCTGCTTGCCGTCACCGAAGATGACCATCGGCTTACCGGCGAGACATCGCAACATGAATCGCGGAATGACTTCGCCGCTGTCTCCCTCGTGATGGCAGCGGGGCCCGTAGGCGTTGAACGGCCGCAATACCACGGTCGGATATTGATACGTGCGCCAATAGGCCCGCGTGTACGCTTCGCCCGCGAGCTTCGAAGCTCCGTACACCGTGAAGGGAAGTGTGGAATGGCTCTTCTGCGATGGGCGCTGTATGCACCATGCCGTAGACTTCGGACGTAGAGACGTAAACGAATCGTTGGACCTCGCTCTTGCGCGCGAGATTCAGAAGCCCAAGTGTGGCGGATGCGTTGACGTCCTGATTTTCGATCGGAGAATGGATCGAATGCCGCACACCCAGGCAGGCCAGATGGAAAATCGACGTCTGTATCGCGCATCAACGCCGTCATCGACTTCGTGTCGCGGATGTCCGCAACCGCTAACAGTTCAACGTTCTCGCCCAGCACCCCTTCGAGATTTTCCTGCTTTCCATTCACCAGGTTGTCGACCGCCGTAACGCCGAAAGCCTCGAGCGGCCAATTGTCGGACCAGTTCAGACCCAATGAATCCGGCGCCGCCCGTTACCAATACCCGGTGATTTGGCAATCAAGATCCCCCTAAGAGCAGATTGAAAGGTGAAGGTTGATTCTATCAAGCCTGACGTCAGATGGGACGATGAATCTGCGGGCTCGGCGTATTGGGACCGAGTAGCTTCGCCCTCGTTCGACGTCGTGCTCTTCAAGCTGAGCGAGGCTGAGTCCTGATCGCGGCAAGCAGGCAAATCCCGATCGCCACATTTGCCACGAATACCCAGGCATGGATGACGACGGTCAGCGCGAGGGCATTGCTTGCCGCAACCCCGACGAGTTTGAAGGCTTCGGTTCCGAAGAGTTCGTAAGTGCCCAGGCCGCCGGGCGCGGCAGGGATCATCAGCCCAAGGCCGAGGACAGCGGCGGCAATCATCGCGGATTTGAACGCGATCGTAATGCCGAGAGCGCCGGCCAATCCCCAGATCAGAGCGATCTCGGTGACCATATTGCCGCGGTGATGCAACCAGCGCGACCAACATGCTCTCCAGAACGAGTCGATGGCCGTCAAGCCGTCCGCGAACGAAGTCATCAGGGGGTCGAGCTTCTTCTCCGACGGCGAAAAGGTGGACGAGTCGGAATGCTCGTCTGACGAACTCGAGTAATCCCGATGTGCGATATCGAATGACGATCAGCAGAACAAGTGCGAGCGCCAAAAATGCGGCCGCCGCCTGCAACAACGTCACAACCCAGTGCGGCGGATGCAAGGCCCATACCGACAGCAACACTGCTCCAAGCAAGCGCAACGCCGTCCAGAACTTTTTCCACCGCCAGGGTAGCCAGCGCACGGCTGCTGTTAGCGAGCGACCTGTTCTGTCCCGACGAAAACGCAACGCGTTAGATCCCCAACGCGGCCCGGAAGCAAAAAGTTCGCCATGTTGCCGATTCCGAGCATTGTCAGGGATGAAATATACGATGGCCGGACGGGACGAAGGGAATAGTCTTTGCCAACGCCATGCGCGAAGCGGCAGATTCGAGAGAAAGACGAACAGGGGAACGAACAAGAACGGCCCATTCAAGTTGCCGAGTGTTCTCCACGATTGCCTCAGGTCCACCTGCCGGAGAAGAACTGAAGAGGCATGCCAGTCCGATGATGAGTCCCACGACTGCCGACCGCTGGCGGAACCTACGTCCCAAAGCGCCGCTCCGATGTCTGAGTCTCGCGGCTGTTCCTTTAGCTTCCGATTTCTGAGGATTCTTCGAGGAAATAAATCGGGCGTCGTCGAGCCGCCTCCAGCGTTCTCCAGAGATATTCGCCGAGTACGCCCAGCATCATCATCTGCACGCCGCCCAGCACCAGCACTACAACCATCAACGATGACCACCCCTGTACCGGTGTGGAATTTCTCACGCGCAGCACGATGACCAGCAGGGCATAAGCGAATCCCGAAAAACTGCAAAATATCCCCAGATAAGACATGATCCGCAGAGGAGCGTATGAGAACAACACAAACGCATCAGCGAACGCCTTGAGTTTCCGGCCGAGAGTCCACTTCGTCGTTCCGGCAACCCGCTCGCTCTTTCGTGTAGCTGAATTCTGCTTGAGAAAACCCCAATCGCGCAATTTCGCCCACCACGCTGGGGTGGCTCCCGATCGATTTCAGCAGTGCATCGATGACCTTCCTGTCCAAGAGAGCAAAGTCGGATCCGCGCGGCGGAAGATTGACCTCTCCCATCAGATTGCAACAAACGGTAAAAGGTGTTGGAAAGGAACACGTCCATCTTGGAGACGCCTTCACGCTCGGCTCGCGTACCGCCCACACGACCTGAGTTCCGGCACGCCACAACTCCAGCATTTGAGGAATCAGTTCCGGAGGGTCCTGCAGATCGGCTGCAAGAAACACCGCGCATGCGCCGCGTGACTCTGAGCTAGTCCTGCCAGAATTGCGATGTGACTTCCGCTATTCTTGGCGAGGCGGGCGTAGCGAAATCGCGCATCTCGGCGGTTTACCTCCCTGAGCATTTGAGCGGAACGATCGGAGGAATTGTCATCCATCAAGATGATTTCGATTTGCAAGGGAGCAAGCTGATCAGCAATCTGTCCCAGACGGTCAACCACTGCAGGGATGGCGGCTTCTTCGTTGAAAATCGGGACAATGATGCTGAGGTCGGGCTAACCATTCTGGCTAGACCCACTCTTTCTTGTCATCCCATGTTTCCACGTGCGTTCGGTAGAGTCGAATGACGCCACGACCGAACCTTTCGCACCCACGCCGCAAACAAAGTCGAAAAATGAGTTGTTGGCCTCGACATTGTCGCACAGTAACCACCCGCCGGGACGCAGGTATGACCAAGCCAGAGACATCTCAAACATCATGTGTTCGTAGCTATGGTCGCTATCGTGGAGAAATACATCCAAGACGGTTTCTCTTTCGAGAATTTGCGGCAATAATATTCGCGCATCCCCCAAGGAAAGGTGGTGGCGCGAGCGCAGGCCTTCGGGAATCGACCACCCAGGCTTCTTACCCTTAGGGAGTGCGCCTGTCCCCTGCGCCCGTATTCGTTTGTCGAACGGAGGAAATCGATGGACCATAGTGTGCCGGTCTCGTTGTGTTTCATCGCCAACAGAATGAAAGCGGTGCTGAACCCGTTCAGCACTCCGGTTTCAACGAAGACTATTGGGGCGAAATGTCCGGGCGAAAAGGTAGAGGAGGCAACGATAGACTCGAAACTCGCTCACGTGAGTGAATTGGACACCAGAAAATTCGGGAACATCTTCAATGGCACGGTTAATGTCAACTAGGAATGAATTGCTACATTGTAGATCTTGGTAAAAGGTCTTCAATCGCTCAAGAGCTACGTCCCACATCTCTGCCAATTGTGGCAACGATTCTTCGACCGAAATCAGCTTTGCAACTCCGCTGGAAGCCGTCTTATCTTTTGATTTCGGCAATAAGCCTCGCGTCTGGAATTACGTTTCAAGATGCCTGTGATCATCGGGTCTGGCCGCTTTGGTTGCTTAGTGGCGGCTAGTTCTACTGAGGATCGCGACGGTGGCTGGGTCCCACCCGATCTCTTGCAGTCGTCGCTGCAAACCCGCAACGTCATAAGGTACTCGACGGAAATCAACCGTTCCCGAATCGCAGTCCAATATTGCATAGGCCGCTGCGGGATTGCAATCGCGGGGTTGGCCCACTGCACCTGGATTTAGCACGAATCCTTCGCCGCACTGGCGCAGTAGGGGCCAATGCGTATGTCCCAAAGCGAGGACCTGATTCGAATCAAGCCTAATCTCGCTTAGTCGTTCAGAGTCGGGATATAAGTATCCTTCTTCATCCCATGGAGTCGCGTGACGGAGTTCAGCCTGCAGTTTGCCCCAATGGAACTCCATGCTGACTGGCAGAGACTGAAGCCACTGCAAATGATCAGGTGCAAGTGTTTCTCGAGTCCATGAGGTGCGGTATGCGCCAGCGCGGGTCGGGATTCGGAGTCAGCGTGTCCGACGACATAAGCGTCGTGATTCCCTCGAACAGTCGGGATTTTGTATTTCTGCAACAGGTCGCATACCTCATTTGGATCGGCATAGTAACCGACGACATCGCCGAGACAGACGATCGAATCAACCTCGGGGAGGTCGTCCATCACAGCCTTCAAGGCCGGGAGGTTTGCATGGATATCCGCCATCAGTGCGACTTTCATGATTTCCACCAGCGTGGAGCGCCATCTTTGCTTCTGCGCCCATTGCATATATTCCTGAATCCCTTGCTCGAGCGAAACCTTAGGTCGTAGCCCAAACACGACTCGGCACGGGAGATGTCTCACCTCCCATCGGTATCCTTCTTCTGGATCGCTTCCCCCAGCAGAGGAGGCCTGGCTTGCACTGCCACTTACACCTGCGAGGCGACCACAAGCAGGGCGAGGTCCTGCATGCTTGTCGTTTCGCTTCCGCCAATGTTGTATACCCCTGGAGTATCCGTTTCCGACGCCAACATGGCGGCATCGACCACATCGGAGACATGAACGAAATTTTGAGCGCGTGATCCATTACCCAGCCATTGGATTTGCTCTGACCTCATGGCGCGATCGACAAAACGCGACAGCACACCGGCCGACATTCCCGGCCCATACGGCGAAGTAATCCGCAGCTAGTGATTCGCCGACCTGAATTACGGCGCTCCGTTCTCGCATGCGATCTCTCCGCAGAGTTTGCTGATGTGATATGGATGGCTCGGCTTGGTACTTGATCTTCGGTGATCGGCAATTCTTGCGGCACTCCGATCACGGGGAGACTCGAGGCGTAGACGAAAGACTTCGACGTTCATATGGCCGCCGCACTCAAGTAGCCGACTCGTCGCCGTGCAGTTCGCAGCCATGTACTGCTCTAGAGAGACGCCATTGGCGGGGAGTTGAGCAGCGAAGTGAAACACTACGTCGACAGCCGGCGATATCGTCGAATCGCAAAGATGAGGCTCCAGCAAATCGCCAAGGACACATCGTATGTTCGGGGTGCGAGGCTCAACCGGGCGTCTCACAAGGCACACGACGCTCCATCCACGGCGCAGGAGTTCGAGCACCAGATGCCTTCCGATGAACCCAGTCGCCCCTGTGACCAGAGCGCGCATTTCACTTGTCGTTGAAGGGAACCTTGGGGATGTTGTTCATCACGGTAAGTGGAACGATGATACTGCGGAAAGCACGAATCGCCGCGACGTCACTCCGGTATTCGAGTCTACCAAAGGACCGACCGTACACGTAGTTTTCAATCAAAGTCTCAGGCTCGTTGAATCCGACCTCCGCACGGATAGAAGTCGTGCCCGAGAAGCGCGGATGCACCTCGAGAATCATCACGCCGCGAGACGAAATACGGCACTGAATATTCGCCGGGCCCCGGATGCCGATCTCAAGAGCAATTCGCTCACAGATTTCCTGCAAATGAGGGTGCTTGACGATGCTTCCCTGCGAATATCCGGTGGAGAGCGCATAGGTATGACCGTTCCAGCGTCGGTTGCGTTCCCAATGACAATCCCAGCAAGCGTCGATGAATCACTATGGAATCAATTAGTTCTCCGGACTTGGAGACTAGTACTCCAACCGTGTATTCCTCGTCGGCTGACCCCACATATTCCTGGAACAGCACCTCCCGGCATCCTTTATGATCTGCAAGGTAAGTCTCCACTTCTGCTTCGTTGATAAGGATGGCGACCCCGCGCGAACCGCCGCTCTCCTCAGTGGGCTTGCCTACCAGGGGGTACCCGGCCCCTTTCGCCAATTCTCGCCAGTTCTCTGCATTTGCTGTTCTAGGTACCAAAAAGTTATTCGTCTCAAGCCAGTTGTAGAGGCGCAGTTTGTTGCTGCAAAGATGAACGACATCGAGAGAACTGGCTACAACTACGCAGCCGGGTTCTCGAAAGATTGACGAGCTGAAACAAGCGAACGAAGCTCCGGCTCAGTTCCCGGTAGAATTACCTGAATTTGCTCTCTCTTAACCAGTTGTTGGATTGCGTAATATAGTCGGGCGAGTCCGCGCGCGGGACGAGATATGCAGCGTCTGCAAGGTACAGACCGAAGGAGAAATTCTCTACATCGGTAGCTACCACTCGATATTTCTCTTTGCCCAGAGACAGTGCGTGCAACACCTGATGGCCAACTGAACGTCCGCCAACTCCTGTTACCAGGACGCTTAGTGGTTTTTGACATTATCGCGCCGCCCGATGCTCGTCAGTGCCTGGGCGACCCTCTGTTTATCTGATCTTCACTCATTCCGGATACACCGGCAGCGATATGACTTCATGTGCCGCTTTCTCCGCTTGCGGGAACGATCCTTGGCCATACCCTAGGTCAGAGTATGCCGGCTGAAGTGTGCAGGCACCGGATAGTGGATCCCGGTCCCGATTCCCTGGCTGCCAACACGGCATGGAGGTTGTCCCGCTCTTTCACCCTCAGCGTGTACACGTGATAAACGTGACGGGCCCATGGCATTTCCTTAGGAGTTTCGACCTCGCAGTCTGCCAAAGTTCGTTGTATTGGTGACAACCCGGCGGCGAGCTTCCGTCCAAGCTTCAAGGTGGCGCAGCTTCACGCCAAGAATGGCTCCTTGAAAGCCCTCCATCCGGTAGTTGTATCCGCGCAAAACGTGATGATATTTCCGCGTCCTGCCCCCAGTCGCGCAGCATGCGAACGGTATGTGGCGTATTCGGCGTTGTCCGTCGTGACTGCGCCACCTTCGCCATACGCTCCCAGATTCTTTCCGGGATAAAAGCTGAAGCAACCCATATCGCCGATGCTTCCGCACGCTCCGGCCTTTGTATTGTGCACCGTGCGCCTGCGCTGCGTCTTCGATCACTATGAGCTTGTGGCGCCGGGCGATCTCCATGATCGGATCCATGTCGGCGGACTGGCCGTAAAGATGGACCGGCAGGATGGCTTTCGTGCGCGGACGTGATCGCCGCTTCAATCAATGCGGGATCCATGGTGAAAGATCGCGGATCGATATCCACCAGCACCGGCTTAGCGCCTGTGTAGAGAATCGCCGCAACGCTGGCGACGAACGTGAATGGGACGGTGATTACTTCATCGCCCGGACCGATACCCGCCGCGAGTAGCGCCAGATGCAACGCGCTGGTCCCGGAATTTACCGCAATACATTCCGACGCTTCGCAGTAGGCCGCGAAATACCGTTCAAACTCGGCTACGTCGGGTCCCAGAACGAACTGGCAACTATCGAGAACTCGAGCAATCGCCTCGTCGATTTCGGGCTTGATGGACTTGATACTGGGCTTTGAGGTCGAGGTAAGGGACTTTGATGTTTGCCATGAGCGCTGAGATTTATTGTCTCACTTCGCGCGGCTACGCCGTTGCTTTCAAGGTGGTCAAACGCAAATCGACGGGGCGCCCGTGTTGCGACCATCGATTGCGAGGCGGCTTGCAGAATCTCGACGACGCGTAATCCTGCGCTGCCGCCTGTTTGCGGCTCCTGCTTGCTCTCAATGCACTGCAGAAAATGTTCGATCTCGTTGCGCAGAGCCTCGGTTCCATCCACTGCGGCGCGAGCATGTCTCCGGTGCGATATCCAACCATCATCTGATAAAGCTTTTCCGGATTCTGTTGACTGTTCAAAGTGATGCCCTTGTCGTAAATCTTGATTTTCTCTCCCTGATCGAGGTCGTCGTACACAATCATCTTCCGGCTCGCGCCGATCAGTGTGCGCCGCAGTTTTACGGGCGCGAGCCAGTTGGCGTGGATGTGGGCGATCTGGCTTCCTTCGAAAAACAGCGTCAGGTACGCGATGTTTTCCGTTCCCCCGGGCACATGGCTGAGGCCGGTGGCGGACACGGCGCAAGGGCGGAAGGGAAGCACGTAATCCATGATCGATAGATCGTGCACGGCGAGATCCCACAAAACATTCACATCATGCTGAAACAGCCCGAGGTTCACTCGGACAGAATCGTAGTAGTAGATTTCACCCAGGCCGCCGCTCTCCACGAGGTCGCGGATCTTCCGCACCGCACCCGTGTAAACGAACGTGTGGTCCACCATGAAGACCCGGTTTCGCTTTTGCGCGATCTCGATCAGACGCTGAACCTGATCCGTGCTTGAGGCGAGAGGCTTCTCGACCAGCACATGCTTGCCTGCTTGGAGGGCGCGCAAATGCTAATTCGTAATGGTGGATGACCGGCGTGGCGATTGCCACTGCATCGATCGACGGATCTTCGATCAGTTCATGCGAGTTCGAGTGGTTTCGATCGTGGGTAGCGGGCACTCAACAGCGTCGAGCCGGTCGGTGCCGCAGATCACTGACGCTGACGAACCTGAACGCCGGCAGTCTCATAGAAATTCCGTACCAGGTTCGGGCCCCAGTAGCCGTAGCCGATCACGCCAATGCGAATCAAGAATCTCCCCATGCTAAGCTCTTTGATCGCCGGTCGAATTCGTTTGCGAAACTCCGCGCCCGACTCGGGCGGGTACGCCCTTCGCCACGCTATTATCAGGCACGTCGTGAGTCACCACGGCTCCTGCGCCAATCATCGCATTTTCGCCGATCGTAATTCCTGCCAGAATCACTGCTCCGCTGCCGATAGATGCGCCCCGCTTTAATCGCGTGGTGACCGACCTTCCAGTCCGCTTCCGTCTGCAATCGCCCGTCGGTGGTGGCGCGGGGATATAGGTCGTTGATGAACATCACTCCGTGCCCAATGAACACATCGTCTTCGATCGTCACTCCCTCACAAACAAAGGTATGCGAAGAGATTTTGCAGCGTTTCCCGATCGAGGCATTTTTCTGGATTTCGACGAAGGCGCCGATTTTTGTGTCGTCCCCGATCGTGCAGCCATAGAGATTCACTAAATCGGGCTGGAAGATCTTGACTCCTTCACCCAGGACAACGTTCGCGGAAATTGGCATGAACCGTTCTTCAGCTGAGCGTCCTAACGCGGGATCTTTCTTCGCGCTCATCATACTTCTTTAAAACTGAAGGCAAACGCACGATACAACAGAATTTAGCTTCGCATCAACTGAGTGGAAGGTATCCTAATTCTTTCGCAGCGTCACACTTCAACAGTATGTCGAGACCAGTACCATTGCCGTGTGAATAGAACTGTTTGAGATTCCGCGATCTATGTCAGTGTTCGTATGCACGAGGAGAATCCATGTATCTGTACCGAGACTCAAGTTCGCTCGGCTCGATTACTCTGGTCATCATCCATAATTGCCAGCGGCGGCCGCTTCGAGCGTGGTGTCTGACCTTGTGCAAATTGGTAGCCCTTCCATGCATTACCGTCGCAGTCAGAGGCAGCGTACTCGGCAACGCTCGCGTCGACGTCGTGCGGTCAGCTCTCGATGTGGCTGGAAGCAGAATCCGTCGTCTTCGCCGATTCGCCGGGGCGAGAATTCGATCGACCTGATTCCTTGTCCACCAGGAGTGCTTGCCTCCGAACCCGCGTTCTATGTCTACATTTCCGGGCTCCGGAACTCCAGGAAGCGGTTCGATGTCACACGGCGGCACCTGCAAAGGTGACGGCAAGCCGGGACGCTCGAGTTCATAGCAGCTAATCCTCACGCGGCAGGCTATTCGGTGGGCAGCGCTTCGAGCGGGATTCAGGAAGCTTCGATTGCGGCGCGCTTTGTCGCGAGCGATACAAGCAGTTGCCGCAGTCTGGACGAGTCATCGTCGCCCCGGGAGAATACGACGTCTTCGCTCCCATTTCGATTCGCGCTTCGAATCAAACAGTCGACTTTAGCGGCGCGATCCTGAATTGTTACACCGCCAACGATCCTTGCATTTTCGTTGGGGATGCGAAGTCGTCGAATCATATTCTGAAATATTACGCTTGATCGGTCCTCGCGGCGCGTCCCATGGTGGTCGCGGGCACGAAGCCTTTTATCGAAGTGAACGGGCAGCAGACTCAGCATTTTTAACTGAGCACCCGTTGGCCACCTCAAGGCGGAAGTTTCGGTTCGCTAGTCCAGGTCGACGACGACCAGGCATTCCTGCTCGACGGACTGGACACTGCCTCGGTGGGTCGGCCGTGACTTGCAATCCAACTACTGCGGCGCCTTTGTCACCGCTCCCGGGCCTTTCAACCATTGGTCCGCTGTGGGCTGGCTTAAGAATCTGAACATTTCGCTGCAGTGCGCGGGGAAGGGCGTGGATTGGGTTTCCGGAAACGGCCTGAAGATTTCCGACAGCGTCATTCAGGGATGGTCTGTTTTTGGAGTTCGCGTCAGCTAACCAACGCGGCGGATATTCAGGACTGATCGCTGACAATGTGTATTTCGAAGCTTCTCCCGGTTGCAAGGACCATAGCCCGTACGGGAATGTGGGGAGCGCAGGATCATTGCCGAGGGGGCGCAGGTGAAAGATGATGGGCACGCACGCGCAAATGGTCCCAGTGGAGTCTTTTCCAACTGGGGTGCCGACAACGGTTCCCACCACTGGCTGTACTGGGTCGTGCCCGTCAGCGCTCAATTCGGCGAAGGTGTTCCGTTGCCCGCAGGTCACGCGCGTGACCAACGGGTCAGGAAGCATCACCGGGAACATTCCGAAGATTGCCGGAGCATCCAGCTACAAAATTCTCAAACGGGATTGGGATGGCGGAAGCCTACCGCAGCCCTATCCGCAAGGAACCGGAAATTATTTGTTGACGACGGTTGCACAGAGTTCGTGCGCGCCCTTACCTGCTCATTCACCGACAACGGAGGAAGCTATCGTCGTACACGAACGCGGGAGAAGAGCGCGACGACGAATGTCTACATGCCGCGGCTGGATTTCTGGCCTGGCGCGATTGTGCTAAGTCCGGGCGAAGACGTGTCCAGCGAACATTATTCGATCCCGACCTCATGCTGCATGCCGATGTGTTGGTCGGCTGGCTATGTGGTCACTACCCAACCTGCGTGGGCTGTGGCCGGGGAAGCCAACACGACTTGTCGGGTCGCCCGCATCACCCACCCGCGGCAGCGAATATCGAGGCGATTCATACCCAGGGCCTCGGTCCGTTTCCCGGAGCCACGATCCTGACGGCGCGAACGTTCCGCAGCAGTCTCCCAGCGGCCACAAGGGCGGCTCAATTTCGGGCATCGAGGGCAGGCCTGGCGGGTTTACGCCGGTCATCACCTTGGCTGACAGCAACTGGGGAAAAACATGGTCGACGCCCAAGTCACCGTCCGCGCAGCCGATGTGAACGACCTTGATCTCGGCTATGAAGGCAACACCGACACTCTCTACACGCGGGCGCAAAATGAAGTCCGCGCAGTATATCGGGCAATTCCCGGACGGGAATCCGCAGGAAAATTTGACGCGCTTCGGCCAAGACCTTCAATGTCCCAGTGACGATCAATGGAGATCTCACTGTGACTGGAAAGTGTTCGGGCTGCGACGGCGCTGCAGGCGGCGGAGCGGCGACGCCAATTCGAGTCGCAAGGGAATCCGTTTCGCTCAGAAGTCCGCGATCGCTGCAGGCGAATGCTCTGCTTCGCCGACATCGTGTGGGCCGGGACAATACCGCGTCAGCTATTACCTGGATTCATCAGTCGGCGTGCCCTTCGCCGGAAATGCCGCCGCCACGCTAGTCATCAGCTGGAAGGATGAAAGTAGCGCTCGATCGTTGCAGGTGCCGTTGTCTGGAACGGTGTATGAATGGAAACAGCCTGTCTCTCGGACAAGCGGCCAGCTTCGCTTCGGGCAATATTTCCGATATGGTCGGCGGGCGGCTCCGTCACCTACTCCACAGCGTATGTCCCATGCACGAACGGTGAAGGCAGTTACGGACTTCGGATTGCGGTGGAGAAGCTTCAGTAGCTGGAGGTCGTAGGTAAGGTCTCGCTCTTCTTCGCGCCGTTCATTTGCGATATCATTCGCTGAAATGCCGAAGAAGACTCCAGCAAATTTCGAAGTCACTTGTCCGTGCTGCAGCGCAGTCCTCAAGATTGACTCTGAAACGCGGGCTGTCATCGCCCACACAGCCGCGGTGAAGCCCAAAACCTTCAGCGACATGGAAGCCGCCGCGAAAGCGATGCGCGAACAAGACAGCCGCCGAGAGTCGATCTTTCAGCAGTCGGTCGAAGCTCAAAGAAACGCTTCCGATCTTCTCGAGAAGAAATTCCAGGAGGCTCTCAAGAAGGCGAAGGAAACGCCCGACACCGGTAAGCCGATCCGCGACTTTGATCTGGATTAGGTTTTATGCGCGGCCAGCCTGTGAAACGCCCGCTCCTGCTTGGTCACCGCGGAGCCCGCGCCGTTCGATCCTTATCGGAAAATTCCATCGATTCATTCGAGCGGGCACTCGCCGACGGTTGCGATGGCATCGAGTTCGATGTTCGCATAACTGCCGACGGAGAAGGCGTTCTCTGGCATGACCCTGAGGCTGCAGGGCTGACAATCGCTTCGACGAATGCAAGTGATCTGCCGCGACTAGCCCGTTTGTCGGACGTTCTAGAACACTTCCAAGACTCGGCCTTCCTCGATATTGAACTAAAGGTGTCGGGATCCGAAGAGATCACACTGGATCTTCTAGAGTGCTTTCCACCGCATCGCGGATTTGTCATCTCTTCGTTTAATCCGGGATTGCTTGCGAATCTTCGAACTGAAAATTCTTCCGTTCCACTGGGCCTGATCTGTGAAACTGCAGCTGAACTCAGCCGTTGGGGTCACGTGCCGCTCGACTACCTGATCTTGCATCACGAACTGATCGAGAGATTTCCGACTATCATCAGCGAGATCGGGGCCGCAAGAAAGAAAATCATGGTCTGGACGGTGAACCGCGCAGTAGAGATGAAGCAATTTGCGGATCTAGGGGTCGACGCCATCATCTCGGATGACACCAGCTTGCTTTGTAAGACATTACGAGACTGACGCAAAGGCCGCCAAGAGGAAGAGGATGCGCGGCGGGAACTAATCGGCGGCGGCTTCGAACGCTGCGCCAGTTCGAGCCGGCCGCTGCAAGAAGGCAGTGCGTTCCATCTCGAACGATTCCAGGTTTTCGCCGAGATCGTGCTCAGTCCAACCCATGACCGCCCCAATCCGTAACGCTGCCTCGCGGCTGCAAGACTCCGACCAGCACGCGCCAAGCGCGACCGGGACTCTGCGCAAAAGAGCGTCGCCAAGCGTCATGGCAAATTCCTTACGATAGGCTTCCACGACTTCCGCCACGATGTGCGACGTATGTGGGCAAATGGGGGCTCGTAGCTCGGCGCTCACCAAAGCCATGCGCGCCATATCCATTGCACGCTTGCCGTGCCATTCCATCATGCCGCGAGCAGTTTCTTCACTGACTGAGCCGGCTCGCGCAATGTTCAGCACTTCCTGATCAAGCATCGGATCGAGCGAACTGCCTGACCCGATCGTTATCGAAGTCGGCTCTTCCACCGCAAAACCGATCTTCCGCGCGCACTCCCGCGCCAACGATGCTGCTGTGGTCAGCTTGCCCCCGATAACGGAGATCAACTTCGCCGCACCTTCGTCCGTATGATCGTGGAGAAAGTGGCGCCGCGTCACGGCCGATGGCTTGTCCCCCGGCGCGTTTGGTAGCGGTCGAACACCCGCAAACGCATACTTGATGTCGTGCGCAGAAAATTTTGCCTTAGGAAACAGTTGAGAGACGGTGCGCAGGAGGTAATCGATCTCTTCTGCTGAGGCCACTGTCTTGCCGGGGTCGCCGGAGTCTGCCACCTCGGTCGTGCCCACCAGCAATTGCTCGTTCCATGGCAGGACGAAGACGGGACGGCCGTCCCTGGCTTCGGTGTAAAGGGAGGCTGTAGGCGCACCAGAGAATCGCGGCAATACGATGTGCGATCCGCGCACGCCGCCGATCATCGGCTTGCCGGTCCTGATCGTCGAGCGCTGGCAAATGCGATCGGCCCACGGCCCAGTGCAGTTGATGACCCATCCCGCATCCACGCGCTCGTCTCTCTTGGTGGTCCGATCGCGCAAAAGGACGCCGCGCGCGCGGCCTCCACCGACATTGACGGCTAGTACTTCGCAGTGATTCCGAATCACCGCGCCTGCCTCCGCAGCCTCGGTAGCCCATTCGGCTACCAACCGTTCGGGAAACTCACATTGTGCGTCTTCGTAATTCAGCAGCAGCCACTGATGACCGGCATCAAGGGCACGCTGCACCCGTTTCAATTCCATTTCGCTCGGAGAGGCCGCCCGGCGCGCTGCAAAGCGTTGGTACATCCACAGTCCTGCGCGTACTTTCATGGCGCTGCGCTTGCTCTGCTCGTTCAGAAGAAACAGGAATTGGACAGGATGTACCAGGTGCGATCGCTCACGCAGCAGGCGCTCTCGTTCGCGCACCGACTCGCGCACCAGAGATAATTCTCCGTGCTCCAGATAACGCAAACCGCCGTGAATGATGCGCGTAGACCGGCTGGTTACCCCGGAGGCAAGGTCATTCTGCTCGATTAGCAATGTGCGTTTGCCGGCGCGAGCGCATTCCCGCGCTACGGCCACGCCATTGATGCCGCCGCCGATCACGATTACGTGGAAGTGTTGGCCTTCCAGGGACGGTCGGGGTTTGACTGACAGGGACATAACTTAGGATAGATTGAGACGGCCGTAAGCTACCGGGAACACTACTACCTGCACTCGATTCTCCGCCCTGAGTAGGAGGAATTGAAGGTAACGATGGTTCAGCCCAGTAACCACCCGGCTCTGCAATTTCTCTCTTCACAATCATATCGAAAGTAACCACTGTGGTTGGGAGAATTGCTCCCAGCGCCATCCAAAAACAGAAATGCCCGGACGCAATGAAGACGTCCGGGCATGAATCTCTTCGCCTCGCTCTCCTCTATGCTGTTTTTCGCATCTGGTTTGTTTGGGCACCCGCATCCGCGAATAGTCGGATCATTTCACGGTTGAATGCTGGAATGTCATCCGGTTTTCTGCTGGTCACCAGTTTTCTGTCGCTGACGACCTCCTTGTCCACCCAGGTCGCGCCGGCATTGGTCAAATCCGTCCTGAGCGAGGGCCACGATGTCATGACATGACCTTGAACACCCCGTGCTTCGATCAGCGTCCAGGGACCATGACAAATGGCCGCGATAGGCTTGTTGGCAGTCACGAATTGCTTTACGAAGTTAACAGCCTCCGGTTGCATTCGCAGGTGATCGGGGTTCATGACTCCGCCAGGAAGTAGAAGAGCGTCGAAGTCGCTTGCCTTCGCCGACTTCAGCGTGATGTCGACTGGCACTTCTTTTCCCCACTCCTTCATGTTCCATCCCTTCACTTTGCCTTCCGCAGGAGAAACGACCATTGTCGCTGCCCCTGCTTCTTCGAGGGCCTTTCTCGGTTCCAGCAGTTCTACCTGCTCAAATCCATCGGTAACCAGGATTGCGACCTTCTTTCCGGTTAGTGTTTCAGTAGCCATTAAAGTCCTCCTTGAAGTCTCGTTATGAATTGTCTTAGATACACCATTTTCGAATGATCACCGGATGATCGGACCCGTCTAGGATGCTGGCCATTGTTCATCGGTTGGCGGTGGCATGATGGCTGAACAGCAGAAATTCATTGTTGCCACAAGCGTTGCTTGTCATATCCACGGTCATTTACATTGGTTGCCGAATGCCCAGCACCGGCGAACGTTTCGAACGTGCAGTCTCGATCATGGAGCGTCTGCGGGCGCCTGGCGGCTGCCCTTGGGATCGGGAGCAGACTTTCGATTCCATCAAGCCCTACACTCTCGAAGAAACTTACGAGGTGCTTGAAGCGATCGACAATCGGGACTGGCCCGAACTTGCGGGCGAACTTGGCGACTTGCTGCTGCAGGTTTTGTTCTACGCCGAAATGGCACAGGAACAGGGTTCATTTTCAATCGATGATGTTCTTGACCGGCTTTCCACCAAGCTTGTGAATCGTCACCCGCACGTCTTCGGAGATGCGAAGGCGGATACAGCGGCCGACGTCAAGCGCAATTGGGAGGCCATCAAGGTCGAAGAGCGGAAGATCCAGGAGCAGAAGAAGCAGTCGAAAACGGGTGAGGGAAGTGACGCGCCCTCCGTGCCTTTTGATTTTCATTCTCACGACGAGCGCTCAATTCTGGCTGGAGTTTCGTCCAAAATGCCGTCGCTGCTGGAAGCGCACAAGCTCAGTTCGCGTGCCGCGCAATCCGGGTTTGACTGGCCGAATGTTGAAGGACTGTTCGACAAGCTGAAAGAGGAAACGAACGAACTGCGCGAAGAGTTGGCCCAGTTTCCTGCGCCCGGTCCGCAGCCTCAAGGACGAGGTATCGCGGGATCAGGCAAAACTGTCCTCCCTGAGGCCGTGCAGCAGCGCCTTGAAGAAGAGGTTGGAGATTTATTCTTCGTGCTCGTAAACATCGCTCGCTACCTGTCAGTCGATGCCGAGTCCGCCCTGCGCAAGACCAATCGTAAGTTCAAGCGTCGCTTTCAGTGGATGGAGGCACGTCTTCACGAAGAAGGGCGTTCCGCAGGTGATGCGTCTACGGAGGAGCTCGAGTCGCTTTGGCAGAAAGCCAAAAAGACTGAGAAATCGCCCGAGGGCGAGACAGCTTGACCGGGGACGCCATTGAACTGCGCCGCTGTCACAATATCGAGGAGTTCCGCGCCTGCGTGGCCCTGCAAAAAGAAGTTTGGAACTTCACCGACGCCGAGCTTGTGCCGCTTCGCATGTTTGTGGTGGCCGACAAGGTCGGGGGCCAAGTCATGGGCGCCTTCGAAGGCAAGTCAATGATCGGCTTCGCCCTCTCCGTGCCCGGCACTCGCTCCGGACATGTCTACCTTCATTCACACATGCTCGCCGTGCGAAAAGATTATCGGAACGCCGGCCTTGGTCGTCGACTGAAGCTCATGCAGCGCGAAGATGCCCTCTCGCGCGGAATCGAACTGATTGAGTGGACCTTTGATCCTCTCGAAATCAAAAATGCCTACCTGAATATCGAGAAACTCGGCGCCATCTCTCGGCGATACAACATCAATCAGTATGGGATCACTTCCTCTCCGCTGCAGGGTGGGCTCCCGAGCGATCGCCTCATCGCCGA
Source organism: uncultured Acidobacteriota bacterium (assembly GCA_963712365.1). Classification (GTDB taxonomy): domain Bacteria; phylum Acidobacteriota; class Terriglobia; order Terriglobales; family Acidobacteriaceae; genus Sulfotelmatobacter. The sequence goes on along the minus strand of CAVQHO010000006.1, from coordinate 934,290 downwards.
ATGGTGGCTGAAATCAAAGCGAGTCGCGAACCTGCTTGAGAATGGAAAGAATGCACCATTTCAAGCGGATGCCGCGATCTCGGTGCCCGGCCAAATTTACGATTGGAAGGCCGCGCCGGAAACCCGGGAGAAAGCTCAGGAAGTACAGGAACGCAATCGCGATCAGTTTCTACAATGCTTCGAAAATGGTTTAGCAGTTCTTGGCTATGAGCGTGATTTGGAAGGAAATGGCAAGTTCATGTTGGGACGGTGGAGCGAAAAGCTGTCCTACGCAGCCGAGGCCACTTAAAGGCCCAAGTCGTCGCGCTGCTCGGTCCGTATAAACGAAAAAAATAAAAGAGCCACGATGAAAATTGAAGCAGTCACGCTCCGCGAAATTCAGATGCCGCTCGTCCACTTCTTCGAGACGAGCTTCGGTCGTACTTACAGCCGCCGCATTCTCCTCGTTACGATCCACAGTGAAGGAGTGGACGGGTGGGGCGAGAGCGTTGTTGGCGAGGATCCGTTTTACAGCAGCGAGTGGATCGAGAGCGCATGGCCCACGCTAACGTCCTATCTGATTCCCATGTTGCTCGGCAAAAGCCTCGATTCAGCTCGGGAATGCCCTGCGTTATTCGCGAAGGTCCGCGCGCACCGGATGGCGAAAGCCTGCCTCGAGGATGCTCTCTGGGAAGCCGAAGCGCTCCAGAAACAGCAGCCACTCTGGAAACTACTGGGCGGCTCGCGCCGGGAAATTCCGTGCGGGGTATCGATCGGCATCCAGGACTCCGTCGAGCAGCTGTTAGAGAAGATCCAGGTCGAACTGACTGCCGGCTACCGGCGCATCAAAGTGAAGGTGAAGCCCGGCTGGGACGTCAATGTACTGGAACGCATCCGTTCGCGCTGGCCTGACATTACCTTGAGTTGCGACGCCAACTCTGCCTACACGCTTGATCAGGTGGAGCACTTGCGGAAGTTCGATCAGTTCAACCTGCTGATGATTGAGCAGCCACTCTGGAACGACGATATTTATTATCACAGCAGATTGCAGCGGGAGCTGCGAACCTCCATCTGCCTGGACGAATCCATTGTCAGCACGCGCAGTGCGACCTTCGCCGTTGAAACCGGAGCGTGCCGAATCGTTAACATCAAAGTGGGGAGGGTCGGCGGATTCAGCGAGGCTATCGGCGTCCATAACGTGTGCGAGGCAAACAACGTACCAGTATGGTGCGGAGGAATGCTCGAAACGGGTATTGGGCGCGCCCAGAATATCGCGCTTTCGACGCTATCGAACTTTAGCCTGCCGGGGGACGTTTCTGCCTCTAAGCGCTATTGGAAGGAAGACATTGTTGATCCTGAGGTTGAAGTCTCGTCCAGCGGTATGATCGCCATTTCTGATAATCCGGGAACCGGCTACGTGGTGAGGCCCGACTTGATCGAAAAGCTAACCGTGAGGAAGGAAACGATTAGAGCCTAAGGACGCCCCTTCCCCTTCTCCGTTCTACTTTGGAAGAGAAGGGCGCTATTGCGTTATTTTTTCGACAGAGCCGACTGGATGCTTCCAGACCGAGCTATTTTTTCCTCTTCAGCCTTCAGCAAGTCCACGCCTTTAGCGAAGGGCAAATCCTCGGGAACCTTGAGAAACTGGCTGAACTTTTCATCCGAAATCATGCTGAGGGTTTTGAATAGCAGGACCTTCCCCGTCATTTTCAGACTCATCACCGTAATGTCCCATGATCCATCGCCGACATCCGCCTGTTGTACTCGAAAGTGGCCGCCCTTATCGAGGTGACCGATGATGCCCCATCCGAATGTGATGTCCCTGAACAGTGTCCCGTCAATCCGCGCGATTCTTCGCGCAGATCTGTCGATCAGAAGATATCCCTCCATCCCCTGAAGCACCTGTTCGACACGCGACGGCGGCGAGTAGGCCGGGTTCGGCGTGAATTTCAATCGCAATAACTGGGCTCCCGCCTTTCCCAACTCGGCGGTTCCCATCTCCGTTCCGTCGTATTGGTAACGGAAGGCATCGGGCATCGCCTTCACGATCCGCAAGGTTCGTTCGGCATCTTCCTTTTCTCGCGCACGTTTCTTCTTGAGTTGTTCTGGGCTGCCGGTGAGCCAAGCCAGATGATCCACTTCAGCTTTGTGCTGTTCAGGATTGAGAGGCTTATCGTTGATGGCCACAAGCATTCCAGCCATCGCGTCATTGGTCTCGACGTACAGTTTTGTCTGAGATCCCTTCGGCGTTACCTTGCGCGAAAGAAACATGTGCTTGGAGTCGTTCCTATTTGCGGCGGCAACCTCTTGGGCAACAGTCTCCTGTACCAGCTTTTCTGCGGGCACTTCCGAAATCTGGAAAGACTTCGCGCCCTGAGCCGATAACATCGTTGCACAGCAGAGGGCGATCGAGCACCCTGTGGTGGCCCACGCTCCCCGTCTTATCGCAGGAGGCATAAGTGGTTAGTGTAGCAACCGCGTGCAAATGGTTGCAGTCTCGAACCCACCGTTACCTGCGCCCTTGCCGCATATTCAAGTAGTTGGGTATAGTCGTTTTGGTACCAAAAAAGCAGCCGTCTGATACCTGCCTTCTGACTTCTCGGTCGCGCAGTGTCCGTTCCATAAGGAGAAATATCCATGAGTGCTCCGTTGTCGGCAGATTTGGCGCAGATTGGGAAGTCGGTTCTCGTCAAGGGCGAGCTAACAGGCAGCGAAGATCTTTACGTTGACGGCCAGATTGAAGGCAGTATCTCATTGAAGAACAATAACTTGACCGTGGGACCTAATGGCCAGGTCAAAGCTTCGGTTGAGGCCAAAGGCGTTGTCGTGCAAGGAAAACTTGAGGGAAATGTGCAAGCCAGCGATCGGGTCGAATTGCGCAAGACTGCAATCATGAACGGCGACATTACGACCCATCGGATCGCAATTGAAGAGGGAGCCTACCTGAAAGGCAAAGTTGAAATTCAGGGCAAAGCGGATAAGGTCGCTGGAAAGTAAGTTCCGGCCATCCGCTCAGCGTATTCAAGTATTAGTTTCAATATTCGAGTTCAGGTTCCAGAGCATCTGCGCCGCAATCGAAGCGGTACATCCGGTTTGGCGGCTTGAGTCATCCACAACTTCATGAAGCTTTTTCGCGGCTCTTCGAGTGGCACGCAGCGGGAAACCGAGCAGCCCGCTCAAAAACTGACACGTCGCTCCAGCAGCCTTGGTGAACTTTCCCGGATATGGGAGAGTGATTCTCCTTTGTGTGTGCTGGATGTCGGTTCGACTTCTCCTTCGAATATTCGCTTTTTCACCGAGCGCGGCCACAAGATTTACAGCGAAGATCTCCTGGTAGCTTCTACCGAACCTCATCTCGTCACGAAAGACGAGCAGGATGCCGTGGTACTCGACAGTCGTCGTTTTCTCGCCGACAATTTGCAGTATCCCGCAGCACACTTCGACATCGTCCTCTGCTGGAATCTTCCCGACTATCTCGATGAAAGTCTCGTACGTCCGGTCATGGGCAGGCTGTGGTCCGTGTTGAAGCCGGGTGGCATGTTGCTCGCGTTCTTTCACACGAAGGATGCCGGTCCGGATTCTCCCTGCTACCGTTTTCACATCCTGGATAAAGATGTGCTTGAAATGCAGCGCATCGTGTTGCGCCGCGAATCCCGCCGCGGTCCCACCGGCGCGGTCCACACCGCGGTTGCAGATGGATTCCGACTCCAGCGCGTCTTCAACAACCGGCACATTGAGACGCTCTTCCGCGACTTCGCCTCCATCAAGTTCTTCCTGGCGCGAGACAATGTGAGGGAAGTGCTGGTTGTCCGGTGAAGATCAGTGACGCAGACGGAGAGGGAAGACGTGAAACAGATTCAGCATTTCCCATCCGAGTAGAAGAATCGCGATCAGCACAACCATTACGGCGATCATCTCACCGAAGCTTATGCCGCGCCGGCTTGGCTCCATTCGGCGGGCCGCTAATCCTAGAATGTTGAGCGTGGCGAATCCGAAGACGACCACCCATAGCAGGTTGTAGGCGTCCTGCCGCGATCCGCGGAAGACTGCGGCGAGGGCAACGCTGAAAAACATCGCCGCATAGGAGCGCGCCGCGGCGAAGAGGAGGATGCCCGCCTTTGTGGTTCGGCTCAGACTGCTGATCAGCGTGATTGTCGAAGCTATCGCCATGCGCCGAACCTGCGGCTGAAAGTCCACAGGCAAAAGGCTTGAAAATTGGATCTTACCGTGTTTCCGCTCCGAAATTAAGGCTTGTACTCTGCTCGGCAACCATCTAGTCAAGGGGGAGTCCGCATTCTGTAATATGGCTGCATGGGCAAACGGCAGTTCGTTTTCTTTGACGTCGGCAATACTTTGCTCTTTCCCAATCGGGAGCGCATCCTCGCCCCTTTGCCCGTGGAGAAGCGCCCCACACTTGACGTTTGGCAAGCCCTTGAACGCCGCACCAAGCACGAGTTTGATCGGGGATGGGTAAAAGGCAAGGTCGATCATGGATTCTGGTGGACGTTTCACAGCTGCCTCTTGAAAGATCTCAACTTGTTCGACGAGTCCATGCTCGCGCAACTGATCGCCAATACTCAGAACTCGGCCAACTGGGACCAGATCCTTCCCGGAACGCGCGACTCACTTCTACGCATCAAAGAAAAATATTCGACCGCAGTGATCTCCAATTCCGACGGTCGCATCGACGTCGTGCTTGAGCGTTGTGGCATCCGCGACTGCTTTGCCAGCGTCACCGACTCTGGAAATGTTGGGCACGAAAAGCCTCATCCTGCGGTGTTTGAAGCGGCTCTGAAAACGATGAACGCAGCCCCAGTCGACAGCCTTTATGTTGGCGACTTGTACTCGGTTGACTACGTGGGAGCCCGAAGCCTCGGGATGGACGCAGTCATTTTCGACTTGTCTGGCGCGTATCGCGAGAAGGAATTCTCTAGGGTCGCGTCGCTTGCCGAGTTGGAAGCTTGGCTCGACAAGTGACGGTACGGAATAATCGAAAGACTTGAGGTTCAAGCATGTTCGGAGCAGCCAAGTTCTACCTCTTCCTCACAGCGGCACTTCTGCTGGCGATTGCGCCCGGGCCGGGAATGCTCTATGTACTTGCCCGAAGCCTCGCGGGTGGCAAGCGCGAAGGCGTCCTCTCGGCGTTCGGCACGTTCGCTGGAGGAATGGTCCATGTGTTCGCCGCGGCGCTCGGAGTTTCAATCATTCTGGCCAAGTCGGCCGTCGCCTTTGCCGCTGTGAAATACGCCGGCGCAGCCTATTTAGGATTTCTCGGAGTGCGAATGATTCTCGACGCGCGCAGGCAGAAAGATGACACAGATACACTTCCGGAAGAGAGCAAGCCTGCGCGCAATCCGTTGTGGCAAGGCGTTGCCACGGAAATACTCAATCCCAAAACGGCTTTGTTCTTCCTGTCATTCATTCCGCAATTCGTGAATCGAGCGGAAGGACATGTCTTCCTGCAATTTCTTCTTCTCGGAACGATCTCCGTCACGCTGAATACGACCGCTGACTTGATCGTGATTGCGTTGGCCGGGCCACTAGGCAAACGGATTCGTGAGTCGGCAACCTTCCGCCGACGCCAGCGGACGGTGACCGGCACGATCATGATTGGTTTAGGGACGTACCTTGCGACCAGCGATAGCCGATGATTTGCCTCTGAACGGCGTCCAAATAAAAGCCGCGGAGGCTTGCTTGAGAAGAATCACTTTTGGATCGCAACTCGTCTGTTTACTGCTGATGCTTTCTTCGGCGCTTGCGCAAACGGGACAGCCGATGTCAACAATCTCAGGCGAGAGTCTGGCCGGACACCGGGTCGTGCTGCCTGAGGCAACAAGAGGAAGTGTTGCGATACTCATTTTCGGATTTACCAAGGCGTCAAAAACTCCCACCACGGCCTGGGCCAAGCGCCTCTCCGAGGAGTTCGGCAACGAATCCGACTTCCGGCTTTATCAACTGCCTGTGCTAGAGGATGTGCCGCGACTGTTTCGTGGAATGGTGATTTCCGGTATCAGAAAGGGTGTCCCGGAGAATATGCGGGATCACTTCGTTCCGATTTTAGATGGTGAAGCGGAGTTAAAGAAAGCTGTCGACTACCGCGAAGCCGACGACGCTTACCTGATGTTGGTCGACCGCAATAGCACAGTTGTTCGACAGGTGCACGGACTTCTCACCGACGATGCTTACTCCTCACTGGAAACTGAAATTAGAAGATTGTTAAACCAGAAATAGCTAGAGTTCGATAATCTGATGGTCGTGGCAGTCGGTATGCATCGTGCCATGAAGTTGCCCGAGCAACTCCAAACCATATTTCGCCAGGAAGTAGACACCGCCAATACTGCGCTCCTGAAGGCCCTTTTCTGGATATAGTCCCTGGCTGATGTGCTCGACGTGTCGCGCCACGAGTTCTCCCTTTTGAGCCTCGGCGCGTGCGGCCTGAGCGTACAGTTTTTCCAGTTGATGCTGCATCTTGGACCGCGCGGTCTCTGCCGCATCTACTAGCGTGCGATCGAGCTTCTCCAGCTTCTCTTTCACCGACAAAAGATTTTCGTCGAAGGATGTCTTTGCCCGTTCGAATGCGATTTTGAGATCGCTGGGCAGGCTGCGCGCAGCGATTTGCTGTTGTAAGGCTTCCGGTCCACCGAAGGCGTCCGTCAGGCCAATCTTGTGTTTCTCCAGCAGACGCTGCATCTTCGGTTCGATTAACGTGGCTGTGAATCGCGGGACAATCGGTGTCACACGACCCAGCAGTGCTTCATACACTGCGCCAGCCTGCCCGAAGTAAGCGGTCTCGGCGGCTCCCCCCGTGTACGCGAGCGTTGGTAGCAGATAATCCTCGACGGTGGGCCGCAATAAAACGTTGGGACTGAAGTCTCCCGGCTTAGCTGCGATTTGCGCGAGCAATTCGGCCTGCGACAACTTCTGATGCTCACCCTCAGCACCGACTACAAATTCGCTGTTCGAACCGCTGCCACGGCGCTGAATTGGCGTCCGCGTTCCATTTCGCGAAGTGAACAGCAACACCGAAGATTCCGTCACCTTCACCTGTTGGTGGTATCCCGCCGCTTCCAATTCTTTGCCACGAGCCAACAGCGAAGCCGCCAGTTCCTCAGATCTTTCGATCGCTGCAAGGTAAATTGACTTCGCGATTTCCGACAGTTCAGGGTCGGACGCGTCGAGCACGATCACGCCCCAATCGGCAAAGACTCGCGCATAAAAACGCGCAAACGCTGTGCCCAAAGTTTCGCCTGGACGATAGCACTCACGTAAGAAGGTGGCAGCATCGCACTCGCCGAGCAAGGCCACCGCTTGCTCTACCAGCGGACTTATCTCATCCCCAAATTGGATGGACCCTACGGGCGCTCCCGGAACCCCATGAGCCGAGGTCGCAAGTGTTTGCAGCATTCCGTCGTTTCCCGGAATAGAAACATGATTCACTTCCGCCAGATCGTGATCGTAGGTCGCCAGCCAGAAGATGGGCACCGCGTCGTTTCCCGCGAGCGTCGCCTCTTCTGCTAGTGTCACTGCGGTCATGGCTTTGTAGAGAGCGAACGTCGGTCCACCGAAAAGGCCTACCTGTTGACCGGTAACCACCGCGCAGGCCCCACTGCGCAAACGTTCCAGATTGGCTAGCGTTTTCGCCGACGCGCCGTACGATCGATTTTGCCTCTCTAGAACAGAGGCCACGCGTTCTCGTCGCAACTTGTCGTACGAAATCTTGCCGGCTTCATCTTTGATCCATTCGGTGAAGTAGGGAGAGCGCGGATAAAACTGGTGAACTTTGGGAGAATAGGAGAGAAAATCAGTGAAGAGGCGCGTTGTGTGCGGAATTTGTGAGAATGGGAGACAGTGCGCCTTCACTGACAGTTCTCCTGACACCGGAATGTTGAGCGTTGGTCCATCGCCTTATGGACGGTTGACCTCAGCTTTAGTGAGGGTCGACACGTCGTTGTTGAGATGCCTTAAACCGTCCCAGGATGCAAGATATGATGAATATCCCTGTCAAATCATTTTAGAGACGTTTATCAGAAATCGGCGACCCACGATCCGGTGTGTTTATCCAATCGTAGAATAAATTCATGAACAGTATGACATCTTCGGCTCCGCTACAGATCGCCGGTCCTTTGACATTGGAAGGAAAGTTTGTTCGCCTCGAACCCTTGCGCCGCGATCACGCGAACCTTTTCTGGCAGGTCGCGAAAGATGACCTGGAAGATATCTTTCGCTGGATTCCTTACTCCGTCAAAATTCAGCAGGACTTCGAGCGACTCGTCGACAAAGCGTTTGACGAGCAACAGCGCGGTGAATCGATAGTGTTTGCCACGGTCGAGTGCGCCTCTGGGCGAACGATCGGCAGCACTCGTTTTATGAATATCGATCGAGCGAATCAGCGGGTCGAAATCGGTTCCACGTGGATCGCACCGGCCTGGCAGCGAACAGCCGTGAACAGCGAAGCAAAGTACATGATGCTAAAGCAGGCGTTTGAACGATGGCAGTGCATCAGGGTCGAATTGAAGACGGATGCCCTCAATCAGAAATCAAGAAGCGCGATTCTCAGAATTGGCGCAAAACAAGAGGGAACACTCCGCCGCCATCTGATGACTTGGACGGGGCGGGTGCGCGACACCGTGTACTTCAGCATCCTTGATAGCGAGTGGCCAGAGGTAAGGCAGCGGCTGAACGCAAGGCTTATCGGGCCATCCCTACCTTGATCTACCGTCGGGCTGGCTCTCGTTTCCGTCTGCATCTTTGCACTTTGTACGTTCGGCGTGTCTTGGGTGGATCCAGGAGCACGCTTCGGGCATCTAATTAGAGTTGGTTTGACTTCCGTTCTGGCGATGCTAGAGTGGAAGTGGATCTTTTTAAGGCCATTCCCACCAGTGGGGGCGTCACGGCTTCGACGGAGATGCTTGCGGCCAAGAGGCATGCCGGGGTCCACACACCCGTAATCGCGTGGAAAATGATAATTGCCAATCAACAGATGGCATACGCAGCCTAACTAGTTTAGGCAGCCGTCCTAAGAGGCTTCGCCCGTGGGCCTCCGACGGACGTCACACAGCGGGCTGCTCTTTTCGTCTACGTCTGGGGCGAGAGGCTAAGACTTCAGGCTAGCGGAACGCGTTTCTTGTCGGTTCTGAGCGCGGGCCGCGAACGTCCCAGGGTAATGCCTGGGGCATGAACTCGACTACGCATGTAGTCTCTTGACCAGTAACATTTTCGGACGCGGGTTCAACTCCCGCCGCCTCCACCATTCACTTCACCCTCCCTGTATGCATTACAAGGCCGTCAATCAGTCCACAAATTTAATGTTGTGCGAGCAACTCGCGCTCGCTCCCGGGAATCGGTTCCACTATCCGACCGCGATTCGTAGGGCAAACTACAAAATACAGAATCTTCCGTATGGGGCCTTACCATGGCGGATAGTAACTTTCTTGCAATGATGCGGCGGCGCCTCAACGACCGGATACAGGAATTGTGTGTCCAAGTCTGCGCTGCAAAGATCAAAGCCAGCTTAAGACTGCGATCGGCGAACACATCGCTGGGCATGCTGAAAGGATGGAACGTTCTCATTGAACCCAGGGCGGCGCTCGACCGATGCCTGATTTATCAGGGATTCGGCGAGTTTGCCGAGATTCAGAGGGATCGACGTAACGCAGTTTTCTTCAAGCTTGGGGCTCGGGTTTTGCCTTCTTCTTCTCGAGTCTCGGGACGGCAGAGCCGTTGATTCACCGGGCTGGGGTTTGCTGAGTCACTTTCCGGGGGGAGGGCGAATCGGCAAACCCCGACCGAATCTTTCGGGTGGGTCTATCACCTCAAACGCCACATGCGCCGGGATGATGGCGGTTGGCGAGGTAGCATGCGCTCTTGATTGCTACCGCTGAAAGAGCGTTGCACTCAAAGATTCCTTTTTGCACTCTGAACCGGAGTGGCTACAAGAGCCAACTTTCTCACGTCTCCCCGGCTCAATCGGGCACGATAGTTTTGACCCGCGAAAATTAGTGCCGCCTACGCGTGAGCGATCTTCGTTTCTTCAAACGTCTTTTCATCGGGCGCTGCGTCAAACTTCGGCTTCATTTCGCGGCCCCACTTCTGCGGATCTTCCTCATGCATCTTTTTCATCTTTTCCGCCACATCCGCATGCTTGGCCATCACGTGCTCAGTCATCGCCTTTACCATGCCGTCCCAAGTTGTAGCCGACAACTTCAGATCGCACTTTCCACCCAGTTCCTTACACGTCAAAGTCTTCATGGAATTTCTCTCCTTTACGACGCTTCGCTATGAAGATTCGAGATCGCGGTAGTTTCCGACGAAATCTCATTTCCGACGGTTTTCTTGCTCTGTTGGACCTTGTCGTACACACTCTCGGTCACTTCTTCAATGCGGCCTTGAGCTACCTCAACTGCCGCTTCGGCCGCATCGGACAGAATTTCCCGCGTTTCCACCCCTGAGGCCGGCGCGATCATCATGCCGACTACTGTTCCAATCCCCATTCCTGCCAAAAACCACTTCATGAGTTCACCTCTGGCCGATACCGTAGCACTTCGATAGAGAGGTCCCAACCGGGGAAGTACTGTAGGAGGCGAGTAGGAGGAGTGCACCCTATTCCATGGGGAAATCAGCTTTTTCTCTTATGGCGGTCAATTCGTTGCAGATGAGAGATTTCCTTCCATGCAAGCATGCCGGCTGATCTCTGACGCGGTGAGCATCTCGATCATGTACGAAGTGGGGGTCGGTTTCGTGGGTTGTGTCGTCGTTACAGGAGAGGTAGTGATACTTAACACCTTAGACCTGCATAGCAGCAAGTGCGCATGCCTAGCGGTCGCCCTCATGCTTTGGGAAAAACAGGATCACTTGAGAATCCCCGATAGCCTGCTAAAACCGCTCTGGAGCGACAAACTGTTGGGCGACGAGATCCGAGTTGCCCCTAAAGAACAACACTACGTGAATTAATGGCTCTTCTAGCCTGAGCCGCCCGCTCCCTATCTCGCCGTAGCTGCGACCTCTGTGTAATAACCTTTGCGCGCGTTAACCTTTAGCTTTCGTCCGGATCGTTGGGCCGTGATGTCGATTGATCGGAAGCCCCCGTCACGTCGGAACAGCGCAGGACGATAAGAAATCAAGTAGCGACTTCGAATGACTTGTTGCAGCTCTGCGAGGCTTCGACTGAGATGGCTGGCAGATCCCGGGAAGAATGCTTTCCCTCCGGATAGGTTCGCTAAAGTCCTCATAGCCCGATTGCCCGTCGCTTCGACTTGATCTTCGGATTCTTCATACCGCGTGCTCACCGTGTACACGAATACTTCGTCGCGCTCTACTTGCTCCAGCGCTTCGCGTAAAGTCGAGTTGCTCGAGTTGTCGTCCCCATCACTGATTACCACAATGACCCTTGCCACTGGCTGCGTTTCCTTGCGCTGCTTCAGTTTGTCCGAAGCAAAAGAAATGGCATCCCAGATTGACGTTCCGCCTACCGGCACGAGCTTCCGCACGCCCGCCGAAAGCTTATCCATGTTGTCTGTGAAGTCCTGCGTGAGCACAATGGAGTTCGAAAACCCTGCCACAAAAGCCAAATCGTCTTTGCCAGTCATCACTTGTTTCAGAAAATCGGATGCCGCTGCCTGCTCGAACGCGAAGCGGTCTTTGATCGATTCGCTCGTGTCGATGATCAACGCAAGGCGCAAAGGCAACTCCGATTCCGCCCGAAATCCCAGAATCGTTGCCGGAGCTTTTTTGTCGTCGAGGATTCGCATCTCCTGCTGCTGAAGGTCGGTGACAGATCGGCCATGGTCGGTCACGGTGAAAAACATCGAAACTTCATCGACCGTGCTTCGCAACGTCCATGTTCCATATTTCGGGTCACGAACTGCACTCCGAGGTACTGGCGGTAAATCCGCAGTCGCAGGTCCACCAGAGGTGGCGATACAGGAAGCACAGCCTTCGTCCGCCTTCTCCGCATCAGCAATCTGTTGCTTTTGTTTGAAATCCTGAAGAATCTTGTTCCCCAGGACAGACTTGTCAGTTGAAGTGGAAGAGAAAACCGGCGAAGTCGACGCAAGTTGCATTGGCTGCTGCTCGGCTTTGGCAATTTCTGTTATGACCCGCTGCGCCTGATCCGCAAAAGCAGACTGCGGATCTTCCTTCAGAAAGATCTCCAGTTGCTTGCGCGCTTCGTGAAAATGCTTTTGGGCCTGCCATGAAGCCGCAGCGAAATAGTGGATTGAGGCAATGCCGGTGTCTCTGTGCGCGTGTGCGTTCTCCGCAGTCTGGATCGTCCCCGCGTAGTCATGATTCAGATATTGCGCGTACGTTAGCGCCAGTATCAAATTCAGATCCTGCGGAGCCAGCGCCGAAGCCTTTTCCATCGATGCTTGCGCCTCGGCAAGCTCTCCCAAAGCCATTTGCACGCGACCCAGGTTCATGTAAGAACTCGAAAGGTGATCGTCCAGCCGAATCGCCTCGGCGAATTCCAGCCGAGCTTCCTCATTCTTTTTCAACCCGAAATAGGCGCATCCGAGAGCGTTGTGTGCCGAAACAAACTGAGGATAAATCGTCACTGCGCTCTTCAAACTCTCCGCAGCTTTTTCATAGTCATTCTTCGCGAGTAAGAGCAGACCGTTGCTGTACTCACGCCGCGCCCTCTTAGAAGCTTTTCGATCGAGTATTGAGACGTTCGCTTCGGAAGGCGTGCCGATCCGATGATGGCGCGTTTCATCAAGTTCTTCGAGTGTGTGGATATCCATCACACCGTTGCCCTTGAGCATCGCATCGAAGCTGTTTTCAATGCGCCCAGGTAAGCCGACCTGCGCAAAGCCAAATCCGGCCAGAAGCAGGAATGGCACGATTCTGCGCGGCTTGATCATTATCGCGAAGATGCCCCCAGCCATAAATGCCTTCCAACAGCGTGAGGTTAACGTAAAAATCCCTCCCATTCAATTCAGATCGAACTCGTCACAACGAGTGAAAGGAAAGACTCAACATCTGCATAATGTTGAATGTTTATGCGCATAAGCCTCATTCCAATCAGTTCCTCAAGTTTCCCGAGCAACAGGTGCAACTTGCCGCTTCCTTCCAATCGTTCGCTACTGACATTTGTCTGCTGAGGTCTGTCAGGAATATGCTTCTCCCGATCAACACCCCATGCACTCGAAGGTGATTCGATGAAAATGTTGGCTCCCGTCTTTCTGGCAATCGCACTCATTCTGTGCCTCGTGATTTCCGCTACCGCCCAGTCCAGCTACGATTTGCGATCGCCCGATGGCCGGATAGACGTTCGAATTCGCACTGCCGGACAGATTCGGTACGACGTGGTGTTGAAGGGCAAAGCCATTCTTGAAAATTCGACTATCTCTCTTGATGTGGAGCACAAGAAACTCGGCATTCAGGCCAAGGTCATCGACAGCAAGCCGCGATCGAACGATCAAGAAATTGAGCCGGTGGTGCGCCAGAAATTTGCCAAGATTCGTGACCGGTACAACGAACTGCGCCTCAACTTGGACGGCGGCTATGCAGTCGTTTTCCGTGCCTACGACGAAGGCGTCGCCTACCGCTTCGAGACTTCTCTCTCTCAAGCGCAGGTAAAAGTCTACGGAGAAGAATCCGTCTTTAACTTTCCTTCGAATTTCGTCGTCTATTATCCACAGGAAGACAGTTTTTATTCGCACAACGAACGCAAATATCTGCCTCAGCACCTCAGCGAAATTGCCCCAACGTTTCTCGCGACCCTTCCTGCGATCGTGGATATCGGGGAAGGCGCAAAGGTCGCCATCGCCGAATCCGACGTCGACAACTACCCTGGGCTCTGGTTGCACGGCACGGGCGGGCCCGCGCTCGCAGCGACGTTTCCTCCTTATCCGTTGAAAGAAAATCTCACCAGCGATCGCGACTACCGCGTGGTTGAGAGCGCCGACTACATCGCATCAACCTCTGGAAAGCGAACATTCCCTTGGCGTGTCATCGGCATCGCCGAAAAAGATGGCGATCTGCTGACGAATCAGATTGTCTATCTCCTTGAGAAGCCGTCGCAAGTGCAGGACACTTCCTGGATTAAGCCTGGCAAAGTCGCGTGGGATTGGTGGAATGCGAACAACGTCTACGGAGTGGATTTCAAAGCCGGCATCAATACGCAGACCTACAAGTACTACATCGACTTCGCCGCGAAATACGGACTTCCTTACATCATTCTCGACGAAGGTTGGTACAAGCTCGGCAACGTGCTCGAAGTTGTTCCTGAACTCAACATGGACGACCTTGCCGCCTACGCAAAGCAAAAAAATGTCGGACTTATTCTATGGGTGGTCTGGAAAACTCTCGATGACCAACTGATTCCCGCGCTCGATCGATTTGAGAAGTGGGGAGTGAAAGGCATCAAGGTTGATTTTATGCAGCGCAGCGATCAGCTCTTGATCGACTACTTCTACAAGGTCAGCCGCGAGTGTGCCAAGCGAAAAATGCTCGTCGACTTCCACGGCGATCAAAAACCCGCGTCCATGACCCGCACTTGGCCCAACTTGATCAGCACTGAAGGTGTGCGCGGCATGGAATGGAGCAAATGGAGCGCCGAGTCTGAACCCGAGCACAACGTGACTCTCCCATTCACCCGAATGTTCCTTGGACCGATGGATTACACACCCGGCGCGATGCGTAACGCCACCAAGACGACGTTCGCTCCGATCCACGAGCAGCCCATGGCCATGGGCACGCGTTGCCACCAGCTCGGCATGTATGTGGTCTACGAAAGTCCTCTGCAGATGCTCTCCGACAGCCCCTCGAATTACCTGCGAGAACCGGAAGCCATGGAATTCCTCGCGGCAGTTCCAACCGAGTGGGATGAAACGCGCGTCCTCGATGCGCGCATCGCAGACTATGTGGTCGTAGCTCGCCGAAACGGTAAGAATTGGTACGTCGGGGCAATGAACGACTGGACAGCTCGCGACCTGGAAATTGACCTGTCGTTCCTACCGGATGGGAACTTCACAATGGATGCTTATCAGGACGGCGTCAACGCAGATCGATATGCCAGCGATTACCAAAAGATGACGATGCAGGTGACTCGAACCACAAAAGTAAAGCTACCGCTTGCGAGCGGCGGTGGTTGGGCCGCGAGAATTCACCAATAAACACGTAACATTTAAGCTGCTCCGCAGAGCCATCCGTTTTACGGCCGTTCATTTCGCCGGCTTCGATTGCCATGCTATCGGCGCCACAATTCCGTCGCCCTCGCGAATCGTTAGAATTTGGTTCGCCTTCACGTTGCTGAATTTCTCGATCTTCTGGGTCGTCGGCCACTTTACCTCGATCACGTCGACGCTCTGCGCCTTACCCAGCCCGAAATGTAATCGCAAATCATTTTGCGACATCACGCTCGATCCGCTACGCACCTCATCCATCTGCGCATGATTTCCAACGACGGCGCGAATCCTCGCGCCGATTGCCGTCCGGTTGCATTTCGTTCCGATGAGTTTGATCTTGATCCAGTTTTGCTTGTTACCGCCATCGTTGCGTAGCAACGACGGCAAATCGCTCATGTTGAGCACCAACGCGTCGATGTCGCCGTCATTGTCGTAGTCGCCAAACGCAGCGCCGCGGCTCGAGAATCGCTCGCTGACCCCCGGACCCATCGCAGACGAAACATCTTTGAACTGGCCATTCCCCAGATTCTTGTAAACAAGTCGAGGATTCTTGAAAGTCTGTCCGATCTCGTGTCCACCGATCTCCGGATAGACGTGTCCGTTCACTTGCAGAAGATCGATCCAGCCGTCATTGTCGTAGTCGATGAAACCACAGCCCCAAGCCACATATTGATTGTTGATTCCGATTCCCGAGGAGAACGTTACGTCTCCGAACGTTCCGTCGCCGTTGTTGTGGTAAAGATTGCAGGTATCGTCAGCGAAATTCGTTTTGAAAATATCGAACCAGCCATCGCAATCGTAGTCGCCGACCGCAACACCCATTCCAGCCTGCTCGTGTCCGTTCTCGCTGTAAGCGCATCCCGCCAACACTGCCACATCAGTGAAAGTTCCGTCATGATTGTTGCGAAACAAAATGCTGGGTTCAGAATCGACCGCGATGTAAATATCAGGCCAACCATCGTTGTCAAAGTCGGAGGTCACTGCCGTGATCGAGTAGCGCGGCCCCGGCTTGAGAATTCCAGCCCTTTCTGACACGTCGGTGAAAGTTCCATCCCCGTTGTTGTGGAATAGAACGTTCGTATCGCCGGTGAGGCCCCTTGGTCCGCACATCACCGGAATTCCTTTCCACTGGCAAGGCATTGGTTCCTCTGCGGCCGGCGTCTTCGCAGGATCGAGCTTGATGTAGTTGCATACGAAAAGGTCGAGACGCCCGTCTCGGTCGTAGTCAATGAATGTGCATCCCGCGCCCCAACGAACGCGTTCGTCATACAAGCCAGCTTTGCGAGTGATGTCCGTGAATGTTCCGTCGCCGTTGTTGTGAAAAAGAATGTTGTGACCCCAAAAAGAGCAGAACAGATCGTCCCAACCGTCGTTGTCATAATCTCCAACGCAAACGCCCGTCTGCCAGCCTGTGCGGGCCAGCCCTGACTTCGCGCTCACGTCGCTGAACGTTCCATCCCGATTGTTCTTGTACAGGTGTGAAGTTGGCGCTTGCCCAGCGGGCCATGGCTCGCCGAGCCGCGTGCCATTCGTCAGGTAGATATCGAGCCAACCATCATGGTCATAGTCAAAGAACGCGATCCCGCTTCCTTTCGCCTCGATGATGTACCGCTTGTGATTCGGATCTCCCCAGACGTTGGGAACGTTAAGTCCCGCTTCTTTCGCCACGTCAACGAATTGCACCGAGGATGAAGAAATGGTCGGCGAAGATTGCAGAGCTAGCCGGCTTTTCCACTGCCACACCGGAGTGGCAAGTGCATCCACAAGTGTGCTGCCAAGAACAAGCAGGGAAGAGCCGAGGAAACGCCGACGGGGACCGTTCATAGAAATCTGACTTTAACTCCGGACGCAAGCGGCTGCACGCAAGTCCGAAATCACACTCTATCACTTCGATGCTGCGACCTTCGGGAACGCGCGCGGTACGATGCCGGAGCCTTCTTTCACCGTGATGATTTGATCGGGCGCGACGTTCGCCAATTTGTCGATCTGCCCGCTCGGCCAGGTGATTTCCAGCGATTCGATCTTGTTTCGCTTTCCCAAACCGAAATGAATGCGTGGGTCGCTGGCCGACATATAGCTCATCCCGCCCTTCGCTTGCTCAACGTGTGCAAAACCCTCACACGTCAGCTTCAGCGACGCTCCGACTCCATCCCGGTTCGACTTTGTTCCCACCAGTTGAATCGTGAGCCAATGATTCGCGTTGCCGCCGTCGTTTCGTAGCAGTGATGGATAGTCGCCGCGATTGTTGGTCACGATGTCGATATCGCCATCGTTGTCGTAGTCCGCAGTCGCCAGACCGCGTCCTACGATCGGCCGCACGAAGTCAGGCCCCAATGATTCTGATACTTTGTCGAACTGTCCCTTGCCGAGATTGCGAAACATCAGTAAAGGTTCCCTGTATGTAACTTCTTCGTGGTAGAGCGCCACGTTGTCGAGCATCGAGCCATTGAGCTGGAGAATATCGTTCCACCCGTCGTTATCGTAGTCTAAAAATTTCATGGACACGCCGCTCAACAGCACCGCCTTGTTGCCCAGCCCTGAACGAAACGTCTCATCCGTAAACGTGCCATCCTGGCTGTTGTGATAAAGACGATTCAATTCGAAATCCAGATGAGTAATGTAGACATCCTGCCATCCATCGCCGTCAACGTCGGCGGCGTCGATCCCCATTCCGGCTTCATAGCGTCCGTCCTCGCTCGCCGCAATTCCCGAAACTAGCGAAACGTCTTCGAACGTTCCATTCCGTTTGTTGATGAAAAGGAAATTCGGCCACGAATCGTTTGCGATGGCGATGTCGGGCCAGCCGTCGTTGTTGAAATCGGCAAGTACTACGCCCATTCCCTTAGCCTCGGGCTTCCCCACGCCAGATGAATCGCTCACGTCGATGAAGGTTCCGTCTTTGTTGTTGTGGTAGAGCTTTATACGTTGACCCTTGTAGTTGCCGGGATGGCAGTACGATCGATACCCCGGCCTTCGCTCACCGCACCAGATGTTGTTTTTGGAATTCCACTCGATGTAGTTCGTGACCACAAGATCGAGCCAACCGTCTTTGTCGTAGTCGAACCACCCAGCGCTCGTAGACCATCCGCCTTCATCCGCGACGCCGCTTTTGGCGGTGACGTTTGAGAACGTGCCGTTTCCGTTGTTGTGATACAGAATCGCGCGACCGTATCCAGTCACATACATGTCTGGATAGCCGTCATTGTCGAAGTCGCCGACCGCAACGCCCTGTCCGTAATGCCCGTCTCCGTCGACACCAGCCTTGGCAGTAACGTCGGTGAAAGTGCCGTCCCCATTGTTGTGATACAGAGCTGAGCGCAGCGGATGCGGCGGCTTGTAAATGTCGGTCGCCGCCGATTGCACAAAGTACAAGTCCATCAGCCCGTCCTGGTCGTAATCGATCCAGGCAACGCCGGTACCCATGGTCTCGAGGTAATACTTTTCTTCTGTTTGCGTGGAGTCTTGCTGAAAGGTGATCTTCGATTGTTCGCGTACATCGACGTAGCGAACCGGTGTGGATGGCTCCGGCTTTTTCGCCGTCTGCGCAGGTAGGACGGTCAAAGATGTGGCGCAAACCGTCATGACGAGCGCCACGATACGAAGAGATCTGAGTTCCCCGGACCGCAACTGACGTTTCACTATGGTCGTTTCACTTTCAGTCGAAGTCCCGATTCCGTTCCAGATTCAGATCACTACAGGCTACGATCTGCAATCAGCAAGGCCAATTGCAGCACTTGCTGACGGGCTGCCATTGGGATCGGTTGATTCGCCGCAGCCGTGTTTGAAGGAGCTTTTGATAACGCTTCTTGAATGCGGTTCACATCAAGGCCGCCAGCATTGCTTCCCCTGAATCGATCAAGCACTTCTTTCGCTTTCTCGATTTCGCCAATCTGATAGTAAAAGACTCCCAATGTCGAGTAGCTTCCGGCCCACTCGGGTAGTAACTCAACCGCGCGCTCCAATAGTTCTGATGCCTGTGTCGCATTCCCACGCAATACAGACACGAGTCCCAGCCCCCAAACGATTTTTCCTGAGCCCGGAATTCGCGTGCGCCCTCTCTGCAGCGTTTGCTCTGCCCCGCTTAGATCGTTAGCTCGAATCTGAACCAGGCTCAGTGACAGATAATCCTGATCATTGTCGGGATTTCGGCTAATCGCATCGCGGAAAATCTCCATCGCCTTGGCCGTCTCGCCATTGTGGGCATGGATATCTCCCAGCAGCGCGAGAAAAGCATCGTCCTGCTGTCCCGCAGCTGAAACAGTCTCTGCAGTCTCCAGCGCCTCAGCATAGCGCCCCTTGCGGAAGTAAGCGTTCGCCAGGTCAAACTTCACGTCATCAGAATCCGAATTCGCTTTCAGCGCTGCCTGAAAATGCCGGATGGCGTCGTCGTACAGCCGGTATCGAGCAAACAAAACGCCAATGCCGGTCTGTGTGCGATAGTCGTCTGCGCTCACCTGGTCGAGTTGTGCCACGGTTTCGCGTGCGTGCGGCAGATCGCCAAGTTTCAAATAAGCCTCGGACAGCAAGTACAAATCCTGCGGCTGTCCCGGGTGTTTCTGCGTCTGATCGATCAACTCCGACACGTCCAGTTGTGTGCGCTCTTTTTGCGAAAGATTCGAACGGTTGTCCAGATAGTCGAACAGATGCTGGTACGGGTACGGACCGGCCGCCGTATTCTTCGAGAGCGTTTGAAATACCGCCAGGTCACGCTGTGCGGCCGCTGTCTGATGAAGACTGCGCTCGGCCATCGCCAGCTTGTAATATCCGTCGGCCGGGCGGCGGCTTACTTTCACGAATCGACGGAGAAGGTCCGCCGCCTCCGCGAACTTCTTGTCCTTTGATCGGAGGTTTGCGAGCTCGAGCAGCGCATCCGCAAAAGTCGGATTCGAACGAAGAGCCTGCTGGAACAAATCTTCGGCCCGCGCGTAATTCCCCTGACGCTCCTGGATGTAACCGATGTTGAACAGGCAAGACGCGTCGCGCGGATCTTTCTTCAGCCCCAACTCGAAATACTTCAACGCCTCTTCAAATCGCCCGAGATGCCGGTATGACAAGCCCATAAACGCATACGAACGCGCAGACGGATCGACTTCGATCAGCTTCTTAAATTCTTCGACAGCGCTCTCCGTCTTTCCCGCCATGAAGTAGCTTTCGCCGAGGGCAGCGCGCAAATCCGGACGTTGCGGCGCTATCTTCAATCCTGATTCCAGCAGCGGAATTGCATCTTCGAAATAATTCTGCGTCATGCTCACGCGGGCCAGAAGGAAAATGACATCGGTGTTTTGCGGGGCCAGTTTGTGAGCGCGCACCAGTAATTCCAAGGCATCCACCGGGCGCGATTGTTCGTAGTCAACTTCTCCGAGCAGGTAGAGGGTCTCCGCCGATTCCGGCTTCAGCTTGAGCGCGCGATTCAGTTCAACTTCCGCCTTCTCGTATTCATTCAGCTTGATGTGCGTCTGTCCAAGGTTGTAGAGAGTCTCAAATGTTTCGGGACGCAACGCATTGGCCTGTTCAAGTTCCAGCTGCGCGGCCTTGTATTGTTTCGCGCTCGCCAGCAAGACTCCGAGAGTGAAGTGCAATTCGACGTCAGCCTTATGTGCCGCTGAGAGGGCACGCGCTGTTTGAAGAGCCTCCGTTGTCTTATCCGCTTGCAGGTAAGCGCGCACAAGGTTGAATCGCGTTTCGACATTCTGAGGTTGGACTCTCTGGAAGTATTGAATCGCAGTCGCTGGCGTGTTTTTCGCCAGCAGTAGCAGTCCCATGTTATAGTTTGCGTCCCGATTCGCCGGGACCGCGCTCAGCACGCTCTTAAACTCTTTCTCCGCCAAATCCAATTTATTTTGCGCTACATATAGATTGCCCAGGTTGTTATGAGTTCTCGCGGAATTCGGCGCCAGCTTCAACGCGCGTTGAAACGCCTCGTCTGCATGTTCGAAATCTTTTGCATCGGTGTACGCGATGCCCAGCAAGTTGTAGCCTTCCACGCTCGTTGGATCCTGCGCGAGTCGGTCCCGAATGATACCGACCGCTTGCGCGAAGTCGCCCCTCATAATGAAGCCTTCGGCTTGCTGGAACGCAGGACTATTGGAGGTCGGGCGGCTGGGGTCCGACGTATGTTTTTGACTGAAAGTAACGGAGGGTGCTGCAGCCATCGCGGCCACCAAAAAAGCTCTTAGTGCTCGCGTGCGAAAACTTCCGAAGCCCAGAATGGACGCACAATCCCACATCTGCGATGTCTCGCTGAAGGCCTCAACTATAACATTCGCCGAATCCGCTGGCCACGTTCCGCACGGTCATCAGCAGAGTACGCATCAGTAAACAAGAGGGAGGTGAGATCAGCGAAGTGGCAGAAGCACCCGAAGTCATTTCTTGGATGGCACCGAGTGGTCGGCGGGACCTGAGGAATCTCCCAGCACGAGTTCGGCGCCAATCTGATATTCGCGCCCTTGCGGGTTTTCCGTGCTCGACAATTCATGCAATGCGTCCGCAGCAACTTGCCCCAGAGTTTCGCGATGCACATCGACTGTAGTGATCGATGGATTGCTGTATTCCGCCAGCCGCGTCTTGTCGAACCCGGTAACCGAGATGTCGTCGGGAACGCGACAACCGGAATTTAGCAGTCCCTTTACGACTCCCACCGCAGTCAGATCATTCACCGCAACGACTGCAGTTGGGCGTGGAGACATTTTCGCAATGCTGATTCCGGCCGCAAGCCCGCCTTCGAAACGCAGATCCCCGGCGATGACCGGTCCAGGCTCAAGCTCCAGATCGCGCATGCATTTTTCATAAGCTTCCTGTCGGGCAGCATTTGATTTCAATCCAGCCCTGCCAGCTACAAATGCGATGCGTCGATGCCCATGCTCGTAAAGATGTTCCACGATCTGCTTCACGCCTGAGAAATAATCGATCCGCAAATTGCTCATGTATTTCCGCACTGGCGCGAGATCGAGAAACGTTACGGCGATTCTTCTTTTGGCCATTTGATGAATCAATCGCACGTTGATCTCGGAGGTCATGATCGCTACTCCGCGAACTTTATGTTCCATCATCCGGTCCGCGGCTTCCCGCGTCCGGCGCGGATCGTAGTTTGTATCACTCAAAATAACGTCGTATCCAAGATGCCTCGCCTGAATTTCAAATCCCTTCACGACTTCGGGGAAGAACGGATTCTCGATGTCAGACACGATGATGCCGAGCGTCCGCCGATCGCGGGAAGCCAGATGTCGCGCATGCACGTCGGGGACATATCCCATTCGCTTCACGGCTCGCAGCACGGCGCGCCGGGTTTGCAAACCGACTTTTCCGGTGTTATTCAGAACATTCGAAACCGTCGCCGTAGATACACCGGTCGCGGTTGCAACATCGCGAATAGTTACAGTCATGGTTTTTGAAACTCGCTGCGACAAACGCAGAAAAAAGATTGCTTAGCGGTGCATGATTCAAATCGTGGCAAGCATCGCGGAGTGTAACCGAAGAAAAAAATCTTGACAATGCGTAGCAACGCATGATATTTCCCACGCACTAGTATTTTTAGGTTAAGCGGTTAATTTCAATTTTCAGATGTTACGCGTGCAGGCGATTCTGTGGGTGCCTGCGCTTCCGTTGGGGTTCATCCGCTCGTAGCGGTTGTTTTTCCCATGATGCAAAGCTTGCTTCGTCGCAAGCCGGCACAGCTCTAAGGAGAGCTCATGAACGGATTCACATCTGCTCGGGTATTGCGCAGTCTGCTCGCCCTCGCTGTTCTCGTACTTTCTTCCTACCAGCTCCGCGCTCAGGTCGACACCGGATCGATCACCGGCATTATTACCGATCCGTCGGGCGCTATAGTCGGCGGAGCCAAAGTCACGCTGACCAACGAGGGAACTGGGACCACGCTTTCGACCACCTCTGGGTCCGACGGCGTCTTCGACTTCAGTCCGGTTCGCATCGGCAACTACAAGCTCGAAGTCGTCTCGACCGGTTTTAAGACCGCGATTCGCACTCACGTCGTCGTCGAAGTCAGTGCCAGAGTCGCCCAGGACTTCCGACTTCAGACCGGCGCTGTCAGCGAAACGGTGGAGGTTACTACCACGGCCCCGGTGCTCCAGAGCCAGGATGCTTCTGTCGGTCAGGTAGTCGATCAGCGCAACGTCAATAACCTTCCACTGAACGGAAGAAACTTCACGTTTCTTGCTCAGCTCGCGGCTGGCGTGAATAGCCCGCAGGCCGACACCCGCGGCAACGCTGCCAGCGGCGCGTTTACCGCGAACGGAAATCGACCCGCGCAGAATAATTACATGCTCGACGGCATCGACAACAATTCCGACACTGTCGATTTCCTCAACGGCACAAACTTCGTGGTACTGCCGCCGGTTGACGCAATTCAGGAATTCAAAGTCGAAACATCCGGATTTAGCGCCGAGTACGGCCGTTCAGGCGCCGCCGTTCTCAACGCCACCATCAAGTCCGGCACAAACCAGTTTCATGGCGCGGCCTGGGAGTTCTTCCGCAACGACAAACTCGACGCTGCGGATTATTTCGAGGACGCGAATCGAATTCCCAAAGGCGAACTTCGCCAGAACCAGTTCGGCGCCATGATCGGTGGCCCGATCATCAAGAATAAATTTTTCTTCTTTGCCGACTACGAGGGTCTCCGCCGCCTTCAGGGCACGGTCCTCCAAGGTTCGGTTCCCACTGCTGCAGAGCGGGCTAGCGGTTATACCGATATGTCGGACCTGATCACTCTGCAATCGACTTCAGCCGCACTGACCGATGCGCTTGGCCGGACGATGCCTTATGGCACGATCCTCGATCCTTCGACCACGCGTAAGATTGTTGCCGGCACTCCGGATCCCGTGTCTGGCCTGACACCGACCGTAAGCGGGTATGCCCGGGATCCGTTCGGCACCTGCGCCGCCAGCACGGTGACGTTCACCCTTGCAGGCTGCGGACTCAATCAGCTTCCCGCCGGCCGCCTCGATCCGAACGCGATCGCGTTGATGAATCTGTATCCTTCACCAACCAACGCGTCGCTGGTATCGAACTACGCGAATTCTCCTAAGCTGAACGAGCACAGTAACGCCTTCGACACGCGCGTCGATCTCAACGTCAACGACAAGAATCAATTGTTCTACCGCTTCAGCTACAAGGATGACCCACAGTTCATCCCTGGAATC
Source organism: uncultured Acidobacteriota bacterium (assembly GCA_963712365.1). Classification (GTDB taxonomy): domain Bacteria; phylum Acidobacteriota; class Terriglobia; order Terriglobales; family Acidobacteriaceae; genus Sulfotelmatobacter. The sequence continues at coordinate 910,031 of CAVQHO010000006.1, read as the reverse complement.
TTCGGAGGCATCGCTGATGGCGGAGCGTTCCAGCAGGGAAGCCAGACTGCGCTGGCCCAGCAGAGTGCGCTTGCCTACACGCATGTGTTTTCTCCGAGTCTCGTCAACGTGGCTCGTGCCGGACTCAACTACCTCCACACGACGCGAGTTTCGCCTCAAGCTCTCGAACTCACGGACATCCCGTCCACGTTCGGAATTCAGGGCATCCCGCAGATTCAGGAAAATGGCGGCTTGCCCGCCTTCGGCATCAACGGTCTTTCTACCCTGGGCAGCAACGCGTTCCTGCCGTCCGACGAAGTGAGTTCGACGTTCCAGTTGACGGACGATCTCACCAAAATTTACGGCAAGCACACGTTCAAGATGGGGTTCGAGTGGCAGCACGTGAAGTTCTCCACGCTTCAACCACCGTGGTCTCGCGGTGAATTCGATTACAACGGAAACTTCACCGAGATTCCGAGCGGCGTGGCCTCCGCCGACAAAGGCAACACTGGCCGGGCAGCGTTCCTATTGACGCCAGTGGCCGCGCAGAACGGCGGAACTGTCGACTTCGTAGGCGGCTCGACGAACATCTACGCCTCGAACATCTCGCTGACCGATAACGGCAAAAATTATTACGGTGCCTACTTCAACGACGATTGGAAGATCACCCCGCGCTTGACCGTTAATCTCGGGTTGCGCTGGGACTTCTTCGGTCTCGTGTACGAACATCACGGCGCGCAGGCTAACTTTGTTCCTTCTGGAGCTCCAACCGGGAGTCCCCTGTACATACTTCCGGGGAGTACCGACCCGGCGAGTTTGTCGACCAGCTTTACGAATTTGCTTGCTGCCGACGGAATCGGACTTGCCATCACGAACAAATACGGCAAGGGCTTAGGTAATTCACAGAAAAATAACTTCGCGCCGCGACTTGGCTTCGCTTACCAGGTATCGCCGAAGTTCGTTGCTCGCGGCGGCTTCGGGATGTTCTACAACGGATTTGAGAACCGGGGATTCTCTCCGAACCTGGGAGAGAATTATCCGTTCCAGTTCAACTTCAACTTCACTCCGCCGGATGACGGCACGCCTCACACGTATCCGGGATGCTCCGCCGCTGCGCCCTTATGGCTTTACCGCAGCGTTTGAAACCGGGTTCGCTTGCACTCCGCTGGATCCCGCTGCAGTTCTAGCGAATGGATTGGGACTGCGTGGCATACAGTTCAATTACCAGACGCCGTACTCCATGAGCGGTAACTTCACGTTGCAGTATCAGCTCACTCCGACAATGGCTGTCCAGGCGGGATACGTCACTTCGCTGGGCCGTCACTTAGAGTCCTTCCCTGGGTCGAACAACCCGACGGCAATTTTGCCGACCGGAGCCAAACTCACGAATACGGCAGGTCCCAATGGAACACCGGGGTCAGGGGCCACCTACACCCCTGCGCAGGGCGGTCTTCCATTCCCTGATTTCGGCGGCAACAACAGCTACGCAGTGACCGCCGGAAGCAGCTACTACCACGGACTGCAAACAAAGATTGAAAAACGGTTTGCCGACGGACTGAACTTCCTCGCTACCTACACATATTCCAAAACGCGAACTGATGCCGGAGATCTTCTAAACGGCGGCAGCAAGGCCGGCTATCGAGCTCCCGGAATACCAGGTTTGGGAATCCATTACGACTACGGTTTGGCTGACTTTGATATTCGCAATGTCTTCCATTTGAGCGGCGGATATGAACTCCCCTTCGGTAAAGGCAAGCGCTATCTGGCCAACGGCGGAATTGCAGGCAAAGTCTTAGGTGGTTGGACCATTAACACCAGCGCCGTTCTCCAGGGCGGGCAGCCTATTACGCTCACCTGTCCGACGAACACCGTGTCAACAACAGCTGGCACGAATTGTTACGACATAGTCGTGGCGGGGCAGTCGCCGAAGCGCGGATTGCATATCGACGCCAACGGAAAGCTGAGCTTCTTCGGAAATCCGGCCGCGTTCTCTCAACCCACTCCATGCACTGCGTTGCCGTGTCCACTGTCCGCTTTGGGCGGGCCTCCGGACCAGATCGCGGGGCCACCGTTCAAGCGAATGGACTTCTCCATCTTCAAGGAGATCCAAGTCAGCGAGCGCTTCCGCTTGGAGTTCCGGTCCGAGTTCTTCAACATTCTGAATCACCCGAACTTCAATGCCCCGAACTTTGGTGGCAACGGAGTGGTCGCAGTTTCCGGGTCGGGTGATTTCACGAATCCGGCTTTCGGAGAGATCGGCTCGACGCGCGATGCACCCTATGATCCGCGGCAGATCCAATTCGCTCTGAAGCTGTATTTCTAGCTCGGCTTGCGGGAGGGCACTTCGACCCTCCCGCAAACTTTTTGGCTTGGCCAAATGCCTCCGCCTGCTTCTCATGGGTGTAGCATGCAAAGAGTGTGAGCTCGAATCTTTGCTCAATTTCAATTCTGCTCGTGATCCTGTCCGCTCCGCTTTCCGCCCTCCCCGCGGAGCAGGACACTTCACTCGATCATGCCTTCCAGCAGGCTGTTGCGCAGTACAATGCGGGAAAACTTCCGGAAGCCGCCGCCAGCCTGGAGAATCTCGTGCGTAAGGTTCCCAACAGCTTCGAGGTCCACGAACTTCTGGGAATGGTTTATGCAGGTCAATCCAAAGATGCCCTCGCAAATCAGCATCTGTCGACCGCCGTGCGGTTGCGCCCCGATTCTGCCGCTGCTCGGACCAACCTTGCCACAAATCTTATAAAGTTGGGGAAGGCAGAGGGAGCCGGGGAGCAACTGCGGAAAGCCGTTGTGCTCGAACCGAAGAGTTACGACGCCAACCATAATCTCGGTGAACTCTACGTGAGCATGGGCAAACTCAACGACGCCATCCCGCCTCTCAAGACAGCCCAGCAGATCAATGCCTCCGCCTACGACAACGGATATGATCTCGCGTTAGCCTATCTGCTCACCGGGCACCGAGATTTGGCGCGCTCTCTCGTGCAGAGCCTCCTGCAGATCAAGAACACGGCGGAGTTGCACAACCTTCTTGGGGAGATCGAAGAAAAAGACGGCAAGTACGTCGCTGCCGCGAATGAATTCGAAACCGCTGCGCATCAGGATCCGAGCGAGAGTAACCTCTTTGATTGGGCAAGCGAGCTTCTGATGCACCGGACACTCGAGCCCGCCATCGAGGTATTCCGGCAGTCCGCCGGGCGCTATCCGAATTCTCCCAGGATGGCCATCGGACTCGGAATCGCGCTTTACTCGCGCGGCAACTACGATGACGCGATCAAGTCGCTGATTCGTGCGGCTGATCTCAGCCCGTCCGATCCGCGAACATATTTCTTCCTCTCTAAAGCCTATGACAGCTCGCCCACGCAGGCCGATCAGGTGATCGAGCGCTTCCGAAGATTTTCTGAGCAGCAACCGAACAACGCGCAAGCACATTTCTATTACGCCATGAGTTTGTGGAAAGGGAAGCGCGCCCAGGACCCCAGCCTTGATCGTCATCAGATCGAGTCCCTGCTCAAGAAAGCCGTGCAGCTCGATCCCAAGCTGGCGGATGCTCACTTGCAATTGGGGAATCTGTATTCCGATGAATCTCAGTACGCGGAATCTATCCCGGAATATGTCAAGGCATTGGAGACCAAGTCCGACATCGCTGACGCGCACTATCGGCTCGGCCAGGCTTACGTTCGTACTGGGCAAAAGGAAAAGGCGCAGGAGCAGCTTCAGGTCTACCAGCAGCTGCGGGCGCAACATCTCGCCGATCTCGACAAGCAAATAGCTGACATCCGCCAGTTCGTCTATTCGGAAAAGAATTCGGCTACCGCCAAGCCTGGTCAGCAATAGGCGGGCTGACGACGCAGCATCAGTTTCGTACACGCCTCATGACAAGACCTGCCCAACATCGGGACCAAGACCCTCGCGATAGCCGGAACATTCGGCGTCATACCAGGGTGATAGAGCAACTCGGTCCGGATCTATCCCGCACCCGCCGCGACTTCCTCCGCACGGCTGCTGGCCTCACGCTGGGCAGCACACTGCTGCGATCTCCCTGGGCGCGCGCCGCCGTCTCAGCGCCGAAAAGAAAGGTCGTCGTCGTCACCTTCGGCGGCGGAGCTCGCGACCAGGAAACCTTCGCGCCTGAGGGTCAGGAAAACATTCCTCACCTGATGCGCGAGCTTATCCCGCAATCCGCCTTCTTCACCCAAGTCGTGAATCGCGGAATTCTCGGTCACTATGTCGCGACTGCGAGTCTCGCGACAGGTGTGTACGAGACGATCAACAACTTCGCGTCTCTCCCTCCCCAATCCCCGACGGTCTTCGAATACTTCCGCAAAGACCTGAAGCGGCCTTCGTCGGACGCGTGGGTTGTAGCTCCCAGCAACGGCTTCAACCGTATCGGAGAAAGTAGCCACCGTTCATACGGCGCCGGGCTCGGTGCCCGCGTGATCTTGCCGAAGCACCTCCTCACCGCCGCGACGTCCGGTCGCAACGCCGACTATCAACATCTGCTGCGGGACAACTACGAAACTCCCTACTACGCTCCCGAACTCTCAGGCAGTGAATTCGAACTTCAGCAGCTCGAGATGATGCTCAAGCTGTCAGTCGATGACTTCAAGAGTCACGCGCAAACGCTCTCCAGCCCGGATGAACTCTCCGTCTATATCGTGCGCCAGTTGATGCGTCAGGTTGCGCCTAGCCTGCTATGGATCACGTTGCACGATATCGACATCGCTCACGCTGGAGCCTTCTCGCTTTACATCGATGGAATTCGCCGCACCGATCGGCTCTGTTCCGATCTCTGGAAAACGATTCAGAGCGAGCCTGAATATGCCGGCAAGACCACACTCTTTATCTTGCCCGACTTCGGACGTGACTCCGACGAAGATGCCGGTGGCAACGGTTTCCAGCACCACCGCACGGGTGACGCCCTTTCCCGGACGACCTGGATGCTAGTGGCTGGTCCCGGCATTCACGAAGGAGTCGTTTTCGACCGCGCGATGGATTCGACCGACTTGGTGCCGACGCTGGGCTCGATGCTTGGATTCTCGGCTTCCATGGCGCAGGGCAAGCCTATTTCGGAGCTGTTGTAAACCGGATGCTTCCGCGCGATCTCAAACCGGAGCAGTTCGCTGGTTATCCGCCGGATGCGCGGAAATTCGTTCTCAACTACCTCGGAACTCTCCAGCAACTGCCACTGAGTTTTGTTCCTGGATTGCTTCGCGAACTCATCGACTACGACTTCAAATTCCCCGCGGAGCGTGCCGCGCATGAAAGGGAACTTGCAAAAGTCTCATCCCTGCCGGCCGCAGAGCGCAAGCAATGGTTTGAGAGTTTCGATGAAATACGCCTCTCGCCCCAACTTGAGTCCTTCGATTGGGTTAGGCAGCCAGCACAATTTGTGGAACAGCTCTCCGCGCATCTGTGGAGCACCCATCAGCTGGATGCCTTTCGCAGAGCTTCAAACGAATACGCGGATCGTTTGAACGCGGTGATCCTGCCGGAACCCCTGCCAATTCGCAGGCTCGGTATCGCAGTTATCGGTCAGGGTGTTGCCGAGAGCGACGTTCCACTATTTCGCAAGTTGCGTCCTCATGGCGGATACTTCACTAACATCAAATCCGAAGGCGGTCTCCCGGCATTGCTCGATGCCGTTACCGCCAGGGCCAAGGCGCATCCCACTTCCTATGGACACTGGTACATCGACGGCGGCGAAGCCGCCGATCACGACCCGTCGCTCACTTGTATTTCCTACAAAGCCCTTGAGCCTGTGCGCGCAGCGCTAATGCGGAAAATAGAAGCCGAGATCAGCCGTCCCGGCATGGGGCCCGAATCGTTACGTACGATCCTCGCGCAGATTCGTCCTGCTGACCTTGGGCTGCCTCCGGCTGGTTCCGACAAGCCGCGAGACGCTGTGCTGCAGCGCTTCGAAATTCGATTGCTCACCGAGGGATCCGGCACGCAAATCTTCAGCACCGTCTTCGCGCAATGGGCCGCGCGGGAAGCCTTGCGACGAGCACAGCCGCTGACTCTGTTAGTGCGCTTCGCTCCACGCCAGCGCCAAAAGCCGATGAACGAGTTGCTGACCACGGTGTCGTCCAACTCTGAACTCGATTTGCCTGGCTCTCTGATCGATGCTGACATGGGCGCTTATTACAACTGGATCAACCAGCAGCGCCTACCCGGCGCGGAACACTCATCCTTTATTGTCTGGTATGAAGGACACAACCAGGCCGTTGCGATCGGTCCCTCCATGCCTCGCGGCACCGAGTCGACCTCGCCGGTCAGTCTTGCACAACTGCTGGAATGGGCCGCATAACCAACGATTCCAGCTCGGACAAACCTTGCAGTCAATCGATGTATTCGGGAGAAAGAATTCCATGAATCGACGCGAATTGGATCGACGCGAATTCTTGAAGCAGTCGGGCACGATTCTCGGTAGCGCCGCGCTTGCACCTTACGCTCTCGGGGGTACCAGCGCGCAAACGAATCCCACAACCGGCGGACGGCTTGTGCTGCCCATGAACCGCAACTGGCGCTACAGTCGCAGCGTCGTCCAGGGCGGCCACGACAAGGATTTCAATGACTCTGCTTTCGATCGCATCGCCATTCCGCACACCAACGTCAAGCTTCCTTGGCACGGCTTTGACGAGAAGACATACGAATTCGTTTCACTCTACCGCCGTCGCTTCAAACTCCCCGCCGAAGCCCGAGGGCAAGCATGTCTTCGTCGACTTCGAAGGCGTGATGACGGCCTCCACTGTCTGGATCAACGGCACCAAGCTCGGCGAATATAAAGGTGGATACACTCCGTTCTCCTTCGATCTGACGCCGCATCTCGACTTCAACGGAGAGAACGTCCTCGCAGTCGATGTCGATTCCAGCGAGCGTCCTGACATCCCACCGTTTGGCTACGAGATCGATTACCTAACGTTCGGCGGTATCTACCGCGAGGTCTCGCTGCGAGTCGTGCCCGTCGACCTTCATCGAAAATATCTTCGTTCGGCCAAAAGATGTTCTTTCGTCTCCTGACGGTCGATGTCGACTGCTTCATCCAGCATCTCGAAGCTTCACGCGACGCCCTGACTCTTGAAGTCGAATTGCTCGATGGCGACCGCGTCATTGCGAATGCCTCGCAGAAGTTGCCGCCTGGCCGCCGCAGCCACCGAACCAACAACGCACACTGTGCACTTCGATCACCTGAGCGCGATCAAGCTCTGGGATCTCGAGAATCGGAATCTTTATTCCGTGCGCGTTCGCCTGCGCCGTGCGACGCAAGCTATCGACGAAGATTCTCGCCGCTTCGCCTTCCGCCAGGCGCAATTCACCGATCACGGCTTCGAGCTCAACGGCAAGGTCATCAAGCTTCGCGGTCTCGATCGCCATCAGACATTTCCCTGGGTTGGTCAAGCTATGCCGGCCCGTCCGCAGCGCCGCGATGCCATCATTCTTCGCAATCAACTAAAAACCAACATCGTTCGCACATCGCACTACCCGCAGTCCCGCCACTTCCTCGATGCCTGCGATGAAATCGGCCTGCTCGTGCTCGAAGAGATCCCCGGCTGGCAGCACATTGGAGATCAGCCCTGGAAGGATATCTCGGTCGATAATGTCCGGCGCATGATTCGCCGCGATTGGAATCATCCCATCATCATTCTCTGGGGCGTGCGCATCAACGAGTCGAAGGACGATCACGATTTCTATACTCGCACCAACGCCGCTCGCTCATCAGCTTGATCCTTCTCGCCAAACCGGAGGCATCCGCTATTTTCAGGAATCGGAATTCCTGGAAGACGTCTTTACGATGAACGATTTCGGCTTCCCCCTTAAACCACCAAACCATCCGCGCTACCTGAACACGGAGTTCGTCGGGCACACCTATCCCACTAAGACCATTGATCAAGTTGAACGCCTCACCGAGCACACGATCCGTCATGCTCGCGTCCACGATCAGCTCGCGTCCAACCCGCAATACGCGGGCGGCATCGGATGGTGCGCCTTCGACTACAACACACACGGCAACTTCGGCTCAGGAGATCGCATTTGCTACCACGGCGTCACTGACATCTTCCGCGAACCGAAACCGGCCGCTGGATTCTACAAATCACAGTGCGATCCCGCCGAAGAAGTTGTCCTCGAGCCCGCATTCCACTGGGCTCGCGGCGATGCTTCCATCGGATTCTCCAAAGCGATGGTCTGCTCCAATTGCGACCAGTTGAAGTTCTACATCGACGACGAGCACGTCGCTGACGTCGATCCCGATCGCAAACAGTTCGCGCATCTCAAGTACGCGCCCTTCATCGTGGAACTCGGCGAACTCTTTCATAAGTGGGGAGACTTGCGAATCGACGGCTACATCCAGGGCAAGCAGGTCATCTCGAAAAAGTTTTCCGGCAGGGGAGTGGATACTAAATTCGTCCTGCTTCCCGACGACTCGAAGCTTTCCGCGGATGGAGCGGACTCGACGCGAGTCGTCCTGCGCGTCACCGACGAATTCGGCAACATCTGTCCATTCGCCAACGACGCGATCAAGTTCGAACTCGAAGGCCCCGCCGAGATCATCGGAGACAATCCCTTTTCGCTGATCGGAGGCACCGGAGCAATCTGGATCAGAGCCCAGGAGAGAGCAGGCTCGGTGCGACTGAAAGCAACTCACCCGACGCTTGGGAATCAAGAACTAGAAATTGAGATCACCGAAGCCCCACCGGAACCGGTCTAGCGCACACGGCGAAGCAGGCCATTTACAGTGACGACGCCTCCGGCGCAGGCGCCCCTCCGAGATCGGTGAAATTCGTATCGGGGATCGAAGGCTGAATAGATACTCGGCAAAGGCACAGCCGCTCAATACCGAAAGTTGGTCTCCAGAAAGAGAAGCTGCCCGTTCGGATCCCGCGGATAAAGATTCGCAACCACGCTCTTGCCCCACGCATGAGCATAATAAAGCGTAGCGCCGAACATCTTTGTGAACTGGTAGTCCGCGCTCATATCCCAAACATTCGCCAGCCCTCTTGTTCCGCCGCCGGGGCTTGGCCGTCCCGTATAGCCGAACGTGGCTCGCTGGAACGCGCCACCGCCCGAATACCAGAGATCCTTCGCATTGGCCAGGCGCAGGCTGTGCGCTTCGGTCCGCAGTGCTAGCTTCGAAGTCGGCTTCAAGTTCAAGGTCAGGTACGCGTCCTCATTGTTCATCATGTTGTAAAAAGGAAATCGCGCGTACAGTCGAGGTGTAGTCAGCACCTGAAAGAACGTGCCGTGCTTGCCATCGGCGTTATTTCCATCCCCGCTTCCGTACGAATATCCCGCGCTGATCCAAGGCTTTAACATTTTGACCGGTGGTTGCCATCCGGCTTCGCCTACAAACGAACTCGCGCGCTGCGTCAACAATCCCCAGGATCCCGTCTGCAGGGCCATCCAACCAACCACGTCGAATTTTCCCGCGGTTGGCGTATTGAATACATGGGCGTAGTTCGCACCGTAGGTCGCAATCTCGATCTTCTGAAGATCGGCGCCCCGCGCCGCGGCCGGGCGATTATCCGTCTTCAGAGTTCGCGTTCGATGGTCGATATACCCGAGCCCAAACACGCGAAGCTGACCCGACCCATGGCTCGATTCGACCGGTACTGTGAAAGCGCCATAGTAGGTGTCGATGTCGAGTTCTCCCATGCCGTCCACTTGAAACACGCCCTCGGTCGGCCGCATGGCCACAACCGTAAGATTGTTGCGACCAAGGTTGGTTGAAACTTGCGCTCCGTCGAAAGTTCGCTGGACGGCGGAAAACCCGAAATTTGCGATCAATCGTTGTGCGACGCGCGTCTGAATTACCGCGGCAAGCACCGGATCTTTCGGCTTTACTTCGTTTCCGTCGAAATATTCAAAGCGGCCGAGCTTCAGGCTGCTGCCGAGATCCTTGAAGCGTACGAAGCCCTGCTTTAGAAATCCGCCGACTGCGTTCGTGCTATTGGTATTGGCTGCGTAGTAGGTTCCGCCTAGCCCGAGTTGTCCTTGAGGTGCAGCCACGACTGCCAGGTTTGGCAATCCCAACAGCGCAACCTGCTCGCCTTCAAGCGACCAGTCGAAATGTTCGCTCCGCTGCCCGATTGTGATGCGTAGCAACGAGTCGCCAAACGTATAGTTGCCGTGCCCGGAATTGCCCTTGAACCAGTCCCATCCTTCGGCGCGCGCTCTCCAGCTGACTGCGAAGTCCAAGGGGCCCAGTTTGTGATCGACGGATGCCGCATCCTTCTTTGCGGTCGGAGCAGCAGGTTGCTGAGCAAGGCCACCTATGGCGCTCAATACGATCATTACAACAGTGATCCACACCGACAGCCTCAACTGCACAAAATCTCCAGAAGCGCTCGTTCGGGCGCCTATCTTTGAATTGCTTCTTACCCCAATACGCCAGGTCGGCCGATTCTTAGACTCGAGTTAAGGATCGGCGAAAGTTGGCGGGAATTATTGCGAATACAGAATCGAGCAACAATAGTCATTTCGTACTAGAACTGGCCTCGTACACCAAGCGAAAAAGCGATTTTGGCCCCGCCAGCGCTCCCGTTCGCGTTAGCAAGTTCAGATTCAGGGTGCCGAACAAATGGCTCCGCAGATTCCCGCCTTGTGAATACGCGAGTGAGCCACGAAACGGCTCGACTTCCGTGCCGCTTGAATGCTGGCGACATTTCAACAATCGAACGTCTGCTCTGTGATGTTGACCACGCCGACTTGATTCACTTGAGGGTGAATCTGTGACGCTCTCACTGGACCGAAAGACTTCGGCTGTCCGCTTCCGGACGCACCGTCGCACGATCGGACGCCACAACCATAAAATTTCGGATATTCTCACTGGCAATCAACAACTTGCGATGTGGTCCTTTGGCCGCAGAAGTGCGTGACCAAGAGGGACGGCTCGCGGCTCAACAGCACTTATGCCCACGCTCCTTTACGACTTGCGCTATGGCCTTCCGGTCGCTGCGAAAATCCCCTGCGTTCACCCTTGTGGCAGTGCTGACGTTAGGCCATCGGGATTGGCGCAACCACAGCGATCTTTTCTTTAGTCGATGGCGTTTTGCTCCGTCCGCTGACCTTTACCAATTCAACGCAGCTTTATGTGATCCACGAAGTGATTCCGCAGTGGGCGAACTCGTATCCTCTGCTCGACGCAAACTTGCCTGACTTCCAGATTTGGCAGAAGGAATCGCGTTCCTTTGATGGGATTGCCGTTGCCGAATCCACATCGATGATTCTCACAGGCGTTGGTGAACCCGAGCAAATTCGCGGCACACGTGCGTCGGCGAATTTCCTGGAAGTGCTAGGAGTCCATCCAGCGCTGGGCCGCGCATTTCTTCCGGAAGAAGATCAGACCGATCACGGCCATGCGGTGATTCTGGCGGACTCCTTTTGGAGGTCCCGCTTCAACGCTGATCGCGCGGTCGTAGGCCGGGCGATCACGCTCGGAGGAGTGCCCTACACGATCGTCGGAGTCTTACCCCAATCGTTCCACTTTCCCGGTGCAGTCAACGGCTTCTCTACGCGCACCCAGTTCTTGACCCCCCTGAACGGGCTGAAGGATTACGAACAAGGTCTAATCGGCGAATTCGACTTCACCGCCGTTGGCCGTCTCAAGTCCCATGTGACACCGGAGCAGGCTCTCGCCGAACTGGATCTGATTCAAGGGAGAATCGCGAAAGAGGCGCACGCCAATATCGATCTGCGCGCCCAGATGGCTCCCCTGCAGTCTGAAACCGTCGGATCGGTACGTCAGGGACTCATCTTGTTGCTCGCGGCAGTCGGCGCTGTGTTGCTGATGATCTGTGTAAATATCGCCAATCTGCTGTTGGCGCGCGTTCCTACTCGCCTGCGTGAGGCTGGCATTCGCAAGGCGCTCGGCGCCAGTGAGCTGCGCGTGGTGCAGCACATGCTGATCGAAAGTCTGCTGCTGGCGCTCATCGGCGGATCGCTAGGCACACTGCTGGCGTACTTCGGCATTGGATGGCTGGCTAGATTCGGCCCAGCCGACATCCCACGCTTGAGCGAAGTGACTCTCGATGCGCCCGTTCTCGTATTCGCTTTGCTTGCGTCGGTGACGACCGCCGCACTATTTGGACCGCTTCCCGCCTGGCTCGTGGCCCGCGCCGATTTGCACTTCACGCTCGGTTCCGGAGGAAGGAGCGCATCGGAGAATCGCCGCACCCGCCGACTGCGCACAACGCTGGTGGGCGCCGAAGTAGCGATGTGCACCGTGCTGCTGTTTGTCGCTGGACTGCTCGGTCGCAGCCTGCTGCACCTGCTCCATCTCGATCCGGGTTTCGGCATTGAACACGTGCTCGCCGCCGATGTGGATCTGCCCCCGGTGGCTTACGAGGACGTTGCCAGGCGCGAGGCGTTCTTCACCAGCACTCTTGCTGGAATCCACAGCCTGCCGGGCGTTCGTTCCGTAGCATGGATCAACATCCTGCCGTTGGAGGGTCAGGGGTCCGTAAGCGGCATGAACCTGCCTGGAAATCCGCTTCCACCGCAGGAGGCGCCGATCGCCAACTATCGAGCGGTCAGCGCGGACTATTTCGAGGCAATGAGCATTCCGGTCCTCGCGGGACGCCCTTTCGACGATCATGATCGCGGCAGGCGAAAAGTTATCGTTTCACAAAGCCTGGCACACCGGCTTTGGCCGGGACAGAATGCTGTGGGGCAGCAATGTGTTGCCGAATGGGGGGCGTTGCAGTTGAGCGAGGTGATCGGAGTCGCCGGCGATATCCACAATCAACTGGACCAGCCTCCGCCCTATATAGTTTACGTCGCGGATTCATGGGCTCAGCCGTTACCTGGCGCTCCAGGATCTGCTTCTATCGTAGTCCGGTCCGCGCAGGACCCGGCAAGCATCGCGAACTTGGTGCGCGATGTGATTCATCACTCTGGTCCTGACGTGCCCATTGTTGCTCTTCGGCCTATGTCTCAAATCGTAGCGGTGAACCTGCAAGGACGACGCTTCCAAATGTCGTTAACCTCGTCGTTTGGCGTGTCGGCCTTGCTGCTCGCGTCGCTCGGCATCTTCGGAGTGCTCGCTTATTCGGTCGAGCAACGACGACGGGAGTTTGGCATTCGCACTGCACTGGGCGCACAGCGCTCGATGTTGCTGGTCATGGTGATGCAGCAGGGGCTCTGGCCCGTCGCGCTCGGCCTCGCCGTTGGAATCGGCGCCTCACTTCTTGGCGGCAAACTGCTCCAAAGCCTTGTCTTTGGCGTCAGCTCATTCGACCCACTCACGTTCGTTGCGGTCGTCGCAGTCATCGTGTTAGTGGCTGCCGTCGCGTGCTATATCCCCGCCCGGCGCGCGATGACCGCCGATCCGGTGGTTGCACTGCGCTACGAGTAGTTTCCCCCAGATTACCGCGCGGACTTCGAAGGTCTCGCAAATTCGATGGGCTGCGTGGAAACCACGCCTTTGCCCTCTTGCACAGTGATGAACTGATCCGCCTTGATGTTGGGTAGCGAGTCTTTGTGGCCGCTGGGCCAAACGATTTCCAAACTTACTGTCTTGCCCGGTTCGGGCTTCCCCAGGCCAAACGTTAGCGGCAACTCGCTTTGCGAAAGGTAGCTCGACCCCGTTTTGACCATCGCGGAAAGACGGCTTCCACCACCGGTCTTGACGGTGACCTTGGCGCCGATTCCGTCGCGATTCGATCGCGTACCGACCGTCTTCACCCGCAGCATGGAATTCTGGTTCCCATTATCATTGCGCAACAACCGTGCCGCACCGTTATTTGCGGTAATCACCAGATCGAGATCACCGTCGTTATCGATATCGCCGTAAGCCGCGCCACGCCCAACGATCGCTCTTTGCAACGCCGAACCAACCCTTCGCTGTTACTTCTTCGAATTTGTTCTTGCCAAGATTCTTGAACAGATGCGGCGGCTGCGCATACTTCACGTTCGGCTGCACCACGCTGATGTCGTCCGACACGTGACCATTGACCGCGACAATGTCGGGCAATCCGTCCAGATCGTAGTCAAAGAAAAATGTTCCGAACGTCAGCGACTTGTTCGACATTCGCGCGATGCCCGTCAGTGGTGCCTGATCGGTGAAGAGTCCGGACCCGTCGTTGTGATACAGCGACATGCTCTCGTTCGTGAAATTGCCGAGCACCAGGCTTTGCCAGCCGGAGTTGTCGTAGTCGGCCGCGTCGGTGCCCATGCCCGCGCGCGCTGTCCCTGCCTCGCCGTAGGCCAACCCCGCTGCTACGCCAATGTCGGTAAATGTCCCATTGTGATTGTTGTGATAAAGCTTGTTGGGCTCGGTATCGTTCGATACGAACAAATCCATCCAGCCATCATTGTCAAAGTCCAGCAGCGCGACACCTAGCGCTTTCCCTGTTGGATCGCTCAATCCTGCCTTCTTCGTCACATTCTCGAACGTTCCATTGCCCCGATTGTGAAACAGGGTTGAGCTCTGCCCCTTGTATGCCTGCGGTGTGCAGTAGGATTTATTCTTGTTGTCGAGCGAACAATACTGATCTGTTTCGAGCGACCACTCGATGTAGTGCGCGACGAACAGATCGAGCTTGCCGTCATTGTCGTAATCAAACCACACCGCGCTGGCCGAGAATCCAGGATCTCCCACTCCAGCCTTTGCGGTGACGTCCGCAAATTTTCCGTTGTGAAGATTGTGGAACAGATGGTTCGATCCCACGGTCGTGATGTAGATGTCGTCGTACCCGTCGTTGTCGTAATCGCCCACGGTGCAGCCGAGGCCATACATCTCGACGCCCAGCCCTGCTTGCCGGGTGACATCGGTGAATGTGCCATCCTTATTGTTGTGGTACAGGGCGGAGTATGTATTTCCAGTTTTGTGCTGCGGCCCACTGCATGGAATTGATGAACAGGATGTCTTGCCATCCATCGTTGTCATAGTCGATGAAGCAAGCTCCGCTCCCCATCGTCTCCGGCAGACAGCTTTTTTCCGAAGGCACCGGTGTTGTGTTTGAAATGAATGCCAGCCTGCGCGGTAATATCTGTAAACTCGATCGGCCCGCTAGGGCGAACTCCTAGCGTGGGCGTTTCACTTGGTGATTTGGGCGATGTTGCAGGCGGCGGCGCTGCTTTTGGCGAAGTCTCACTGCTATCTGATGAATTCACCGGCGCGGAAGGTTTAGCCGACTCGACCGGCGCGGCTCCTTTTGCGCGTCCTCGGGCACACTCTTCTTGCACCCGACCGACGCGCAAGCGAGCGCAATCAGCAAACAACACAGCCGCACTGCGCCCAACTCGATTTGCTTGACCCCGGTAAATCACTACGCGGCAACCGCCTTTGCTGCTCGCTCGCGTCTCGAATCCATCCAAATCTCCACCAGCATGGCAGTCGGACCAACGATGAACAGTGCATAGAACGGCGCGTAGACCACCTGCTCCAGCCGCAATACCATCTCCACCAGCGCGACTAGCATGACGACGATGCATTGCCACTTCTTCGAGCGCACTGTTGTCTTCGGATCAGTGATCATAAAAAAGATGAACAGCTGATACATCGGCCCGGTAATGGGAGCAACCTCGGACTGCCACGGACTTCCCGTCATCCAGCTGCGCAGAAACGCGAACGCCAGAAATGACGCAACATAAATGCCGGTGATATGAAAGCGGTGCAGCCGCGCAATGATGATCGATCCCAGCACCCAGATCACCAGCATCGGCAGCAGGTAATTCCCCCACTGAATGCTCAGGCTAGCGACCGTATCCGGCCGCCAGAAATAGCAGCACAGAAATCCCGAAGTTCGACGGATTCCAGATGTGCCGATCCTTCACCCGCAAAACATACTTCGACATGATTGAGATCGCCGCGCACAGCGCATACGGCCAGAACGCGGGCGACCGAACCAGAATTCCCACGCTGATTCCAGAAATGTATGCGCTCGCCGGATGCAGCCACTTATGAAAGTAAATCCTTCCAAGCACAAGTTCCAGCGCAATGCTGGTCACGATTGCGAGCAGCGTTCTCGGATAGCTCTCCAGTATTCCAAACGACAAATGTCCCACCAGCAAAATGCAGGTGATGAATGCCGGAGCGATGTAGCGATTGTCCAGGCTGAAAAAAGGCTTTCGCGCGTGTACCGGCGCCGAGCTTTGGTGCCGCACTACCTCGCCTGTCGTCCGATCGATGGATGTCGGACTCATGACAGGCTCCTTGATCTTCTGCAACTGCCGGGCCGCAGGATGTTCGATCGTCTGATCTTTTCCCGATGGCCACCGGATCACGGCCTTATCAATCTGCGCATTCTTGCCCAGACCAAAATGCAACCGCCGGTCGTTCTCCGCCGCAAAACCCGGTGCCCCCGGCAACCTCTTGCCGCTGCTGCTGTCCGTTCCAGTACACCGTGACCTGGGCTCCGATCGCGCTTCGGTTGCTCGTCGTTCCTTCCAACTGGAACTCGATCCAATCGTTCTCGGGCGCGACCGTGTTTTTGTAGAGTAGCAGCGGCCCCTTCTGATTTGCGACCACCACGTCGAGAACGCCGCGGTTCCACAAGTCGGCCTGCGCCACAGCCCGGCCGTCGTAGGTATCGGTGACGCCCACTGCCTGGGCGACGTCGATGAATTTGCCAGCCCCGTCGTTCAGCCACACGCGCTTGTTCTGATATCCCGAGAGGCTCCGTCCTTGAAACGCCGGCCAGTTCCGCGCATCTCCGATGATCGTGCTATTGCCACCTGCCACCTTCGAAAAGTCGTACCAATAGCTGCGAGTCCGATCCAGCGAGATGTAGCCATTCGCCAGGTAAAGATCCAGCGTCCCGTCGTTATTTAGATCACCGAACTGCGCGCCGAAACTCCATCCGCCAAGCTCAACGCCGAAATCTCGCGCCAGATTCTCAAACTGGATGCCATCCCCCGAAGTCCCCTCTTTCGGCACCCACAGATTGTTTCCCTGGATCAGTACGCCATCTTCGGAAATATTCGACACGTACACGGCGTACCTGCCCTGATTCAGGATGTCGCCAAACGCCGCGTTCATCCCGCTCTTTGGAGCAAAACCAATTCCGGTCTCCTTGCCGACCTCGTGAAATCGCTTCCCGTCATTAAAGTACAGTTCAGACACTCCGTAGTCGTTCGACACAAACAGATCAGGATGTCCGGTCCCCCGCAGGTCTGCCGCCGATGCAGCCAGCGCCCAGCGATGGCTGTCGATGCCGACCTTCTCGCTGATCTCTTCGAACTTTCCGCCGCCCAGATTGTGGAACAGATATTTCCGCCCGCCGTTCTTCGCATATTCGAAGCTGTCGGGCATGATGCGCGTCGTCGTGAGATGCCACAGGTCGATGTCTTCCGCGTAGTATCCGCCGACGAATAGATCGAGAAGCCCGTCCCCGTCGTAGTCCAGCCATATCGCCGTATCCGCATTCATCCACCGGGGCAGTCCCGCGCGCTCGCTAACGCGACGTGAAACCGTGCCCCTGATCGTTGTGATACAGCTCAGGACGTCCCCACTTGATCAGGAACATATCTTCGTAGCCGTCGTTGTCGTAGTCGCCCCAAACCGCGCCTGTCGATACTCCGGTGCCGTCCTGATTGACGTCCGCAATTCCGAACTCTCCCGCAACATCCTTGAACGTCCCGTTTCCCAGATTTCGATACAGCGCGTTCTTGCTTCCGATCGCGCTATTCACCACATAAATGTCCTGCCATCCGTCGCGATCGAAATCGACGATCGAAACCGATGCCCCCATCGACGCTACTTCCGGCATGATCGGCTCCAGCTTCGCATCAAGAACCGGCGCCTGATGTTTGAAGTTGATGCCGGAAGCTTGCGAGACCTCCTGCAAGTAAAAGCCATGGCGCGTGAGCGCCGTGTCGGCGTCTATCCCCGGACGATTCGATGCTCCGGCTCGCAGAGATTCGCTTGATCACCAGCGGCGTGGCGATCAATCCAAAAAATAAGACGGCGAGAATGATTCGTGCGAAGCGTCCGGCTTTCATTTGACCACCGCGCTCCCCCTGCCTTCGACGGATGTCTGCTCCCACCCGCAACGCACTCCTGAATACCTCCGGCGTCACATAGCGCGTGTGATAGTTCTTCCAGTCGTCGGGATGTTGGCGATATACCCACTCATCTTCCAGAGCGCCCGGCCTGGCGGTGTACTCGTTCTTGGCGTGATAGGGAAGCGGCAGCACCGTCTTCGAGAACGTTGAGTTATAGTCGCCGTCCTTAATCCATCCGTCGCCTTTGATAACGAAGTCGCGCACCCATCCTGCTGGCGGAGGCGGTTGCTCCGCAAAGCGCAGCGACATTTCGTCTCCCGAGTTCACGATCACGTAGCGGTCGTCGATGGTCTTCAGCAGTTCGCGGATGTCGCCATACCGTGTGTAGTACCCGATCAGATCGCGCCAGCGCTGCTTGGTCCCTTCGATCTGGCTGTAGTCGGGAACTTCAGGGGCGCGCGCTGCCGTAGTCGGCATGTGCATCACCGAATATCCACGATAGTGCAAGTCCGCCACTTGCGGATCAAGCGTCACTTCGTTCAGCTTCGTGTCCGGAGCTCCCTTGCGCCCAGCGGATCGCGTCCCAGTATATTTCCAGATTCGTCCGTAGCCGCACCCGGCGCGGTGTTCCGGGCCGGAAGATATCCGTCAGGTTGAAAAGGATTGTCTTCTTGCGACCTGCAGGAAAACCGAGATTGTCCTGCGCTGTGACCCACCCGCCGTGGCCATCCGGCACTTCGACCGCCAATCCATGAGCGTGCCAGCGGCTGCCTTGCGTGATGGCGACGTTCACCGACGACTCGGTGTCGTGGATCGAACCCTGCGCGACGAGATAGAGCGGACCGCTCTTCGGCGCATCCTCGCCGAGGTCGACTTCGAGATAGTGGTCGCGCGTCACTCCCTGAAACTGTCCGCGTCCGAACGTCGCCACCGCCCTTCCGTCAAGATCGTGGAGAAGGTCGGTGACATCCTGCCCATTATCATCCACAGCGCGCGCAATATTGTGCGGCGTCGCAACGACGGTGAGGCCAAGCTTCGTCGGCGGAATCACGAAGCGCTCATCGACGAAAATCTCCGTGCCAACCGGATGGTCGACCGTCATCAACGCCATGTAGTCGTAGTAATAGACTTCCCAAAGCTCGGCGGTAATGCGTATGTCGTAGTAGCCGTCGTGCGGCACGAGCTGATCTCGCCCGATCTTGTACCACTCGCCGGTCGCCGCAATCTGCGCGGAGCCGATCGTGTTGATTCGCAGCCCGATCGCAGATCCCCATGGCACCGCATCTTTCACGAACTCCATTTGCTTGCCGTTGTACGCAAACAGGAACGGGCATGACGCTTTCAGACGCTGCTCTGTGATCACATCCATGTCCGCCTTCACGCCAAACTCGGCTCGCACTGTGCCGTTCGGCCACACGACGCGGACGACTTCCGCCTGTGTTTGCTCGCCTAACCCGAAATGCAGTTGCGGACCGTTGATCGGCTGCTTCTGCACCAGCAATCCCGAGCGGACTTCGATCTCTCCGCCCACGCCAAACGGATTGATTCGCTGATCGCCGACCGCCTGCACCGCGTGCGGCCGAACGACTTGCCAGTGATAGTTCTTCGAAGTCCGACCAGAGAACTCGAACGGTTGGTCCCTCAAGCCCAACCCCAGGAGATCGAGATGGCCATTGCTTTGAAGGTCGGCGGCCGCAAAGACGAAAGCTGGCACATCGGCGTGTTCTGCCTGCACGAAGTCGCCCTTTTCATCGCCAAGCCAAATTCTGGAGTGAGGAACATTCGGGGCCCCAGCAGCTCTTGAGACAATGAGATCGAGCGCACCGTTGTTGTCGAGGTCCGCCACATTCAATCGAACCTCGCCGGCCAAAGCATTTGCCGTACCCTGAGCCTTGACGATTTCTGCCGTCTCCCAGCTTTCGCCACCATTCTTGTCGGAGATGCGAAGGATCGCGTCGCCATCCTGCACCGCGAGCAAATCAATGACGCCGTCGTTGTTCACATCCGCCACAGCGATTGCCCGTACAGTCGTTACGTTCGAAGGCAATGCCCGCTCGCGGAATTGCCCCTGCCGCACATTCATGAACACGTGGAGCCGATCCGTGCCGTCGATGATCGCTGCATCCGGATTTCCATCACCGTCAAGGTCCGCCCAGGCGAAGCCTCGCAATCCCGAAATACCTGTGAACGGATGAATGGCGAGGAAGGTGTCGTCGCCATTGTTTCGCAAGACGGTAGGTTCACCTTGCTTCGATCCCAGCACGATATCGAGATCGCCATCAGCCTCGATATCCACCGCCCACGAACCGGTGTAGCTCGCCGAAGTGATCAACTTCGGCAGCTTAGTCTCTGCCGTTACGTCTTTAAACGACGTGGGATTGTCCTGCCGCATCAGACGCACGCCGGCCGCTCCCGCCAGAATCAGGTCGGTCTTAAAGTCATAGTTGAGGTCTGCCGGAGTGACGCCCTCAGGCCCCAGCGGGCATAGGTCCGGAACCAGGGAAGGGCATCTTCACACCATTCGTGAAGCGCACTTCTTTGCTATTGGCAACCGCGACCACCGGTAGCCCTGTGCTCCCGAGCGGGATCGCGCCAATCCAACTCCAGGTCACATCCATTTGGTCCGTCGCGGACTGCGCATCGAACTTGAGCGACGTATCTGCCGGAGCGGGGCGGAACTCGGGTGCTTCCATCAAAAGGAAACGGGTGAAGGGCTCGGCCTCGTCGCCAGGAGCGGCTTTGATTGCCCGCAGGCTCAAACGGTAGTCCGGAACCCGCATCAGCACATTGCGAAGGAAAGTAGTCTGAGTCGCGGCGGACCGCAGATCGCCACTTGATAGTGCCGTCTGGACCAGCGTCATCTGATGCTGCACCTCGGGCGGCCAGGACGAAGCTTGCGCATTGATCCGTGCGACTGCTGACTTTACGATTTCAGCGTCTCCTCGCTTGGCCGCAATCCGGCTTAATTCGAGCAGAGTCGCCAGGTTATTAGGCTGCGTTTTCAGTATCTTCTGAATTAACTGTTCAAACTCTGCTTCACTGTTGGCGGCGCCCTGACGCTCCGTTTCTTCCGCAAGCTGGTAGGTAGCCCGAAGATTGTTCGGATTCAATTCGACGGCCTTGCGCAGATCCTCGAGCGCTTGCGCCGAATTCCCCCTCTGGCTCTCCATCAGTCCCAAGAGGCTGTAGATCTGATCGTTTTTCGGCGCGAGTTCGCGAGCTTTTTGAAACCTTTGCGCCGCCTTGTCATAGTCCCTCTGCCGCAGCGCGAGAATCCCCCAGTTCGCCCATCCCGCGGGCTCACCCGGCACAAGCTGGGCTACCTCAGCGAGTTTATTTTCCGCGTGAACGTCATCGCCCACTTGCAATGCCGACAGTCCAACATAAAATGCCGACACTACATCCGTGTATGCCTTCGTATTTTTCAGGGGAAATTTAGGAGCCGAATTGCATGCCACCAAAAGAACGGCCATGGCGCCGACAGTCAGTAAACATATTGATCTTTGATATTTGATTGAAGATTCCACGTGCATCTTTCTGGGACAGCCTTCAGAACATCATGCAGCTTGCAGGGTGCGGTTCTTCTTCCTGAAGCGCCGCCGGCGTGTTATGCCCCGGAACCACAAAAATCCAACAGCAAGAAACGGCAAAAGGTACAGCAGAAGATCCCACTTGCCATAGCCAGGAGGCGTCGCTTCCACCCTCGACAGCAATTCCTCGCTGCCTGTCGAGCTATCAAGGACCAGCCTCACCCGGTAGAATTCATCGCGATCAAACTGCACTGAACCGTCGAACTCAATCTGGCTGCGATTGTCGCCTCGCACCGTCGGATAGACCACTTCCGCTAGCCGTCCGCTCTCCGGCTGAATGCCGATCTGCACTTTTACATCCGCGGGAACCTTCCCCCCAGGCGCTGGTTCTATGAGCACGAAAAATGTTCCAGTGCCGACATCAGGATGTGTCCAGAGTGAAACCACATACCCATTCATCTTGCGATTCTCGATGATTGGAAACGGCGGCCCGTTATGCGCTCCAGCAGGCAAGGGAACAACCAGCACGATCACAATCCATGCCCCCACCAAAAGCCTTCGCGAATTCAAGAAACGCTTTACCATACACTCACAACCAGCAACTTCAGCGCTATCCATTGTGCCAGACTGTTAACCACTCATCAGGGTCGCGCGCATCTCCATCGGCTGAAAGATCAGCCACAGTGACGCCGCGAACAATATCGCCGCGGCGGTCGCCCACGGAATGAAAGCCCGCAGCGCTCCATCCGGACAATCTTCCTCCGCCAAACCGTACATCACCGCCATCGATCCCGCGAAACCAAGCACCAAAAAACCGATCTCAATCACCTGGACCGCATTCGCTGGTAGTCCGGTCCAACTCCAATGCGGCTCGCCCAGATAAGGATGCCCCAGGCTAGCCGCCGCGCTCTGCATTACAGGAATGATCGTGAATAGTCCGGTCAGAAAATGAAATCCATAGTGCGCCAGCCACATCCCGCATCCTAGGGGGACCAGCCCATACGTATATCGCACGATCAGCGGCAGCAGCGCCCGGCGAACACCGCCCCACACTTGCGTCAACCACGCCGCCACTCCAATAACAATGACCGGTTCAACCACCAGAAAGAACACAAAGATCAGTCCGAGAACTGGAGCTTCATGCCGCACGTCCAGCAACCTGCCTAGCCAGCGCTCGACCGCATAAACAGGACTGATCATCCCGAAGGCATTCAGCAGAGCGCCAAACGTAAATACGATCGCCAGCGCCGCCAAGTCCTTGCGCTTCGAGAAGTATCCGATCCCCGACCGTAACGGATCGCTCGACAGTTCGGCGTCCCGGCATCCGGCTCAGGATCCCAACGTTGTCGTGCGGACACGCGTGTACGCAATCGAGACAAAAGGTGCAATCCATGTTCCCGACTTTGCGAGGTTGAAAGAGCGCCAGCTCGCATCCACGAATCGTGACAAGATCCGATCCGTGCGTCGCGCCTTCCGCGGATGCAATCCTTCGTCATGCACGTCGTGCAAATGTCCTGATCTCGAACTTTCACTTCAAAGGGAGAAAGCGTTGAAGCCACAAAGTTAAACTGCCCGATCGGACAGACAAACTTGCAAAAGGAAGCATGTTTAAACAGCCCGTCCACTAGCAGCGCGCTAAGAAAATATCCGACGATCAACCAGGCGGTCCACCACGGGGACGACCACAGATCGAACAGTTCATAAGCGAACAGAATTCCAATGAACAGCGCGACCGACAGCCACTTGTTCCGCAACATTCGCGGCCAATCCAACCTGGGCGTGAACAATTTCCGCGCAGCCTGCCGCACCAGCATGAACGGGCACGCCAGGCAGAAAAAGTTTCCCGCCGCCAGCAGCACCAGCACGAGCACACCGCGAAAATGCAACCAGCTCAAGGTGGTCGCCAAATTTTTCGGAGCCAGGGTCGGCCCGAATAATCCGTGCAGGATCATGATCACGCTGACCACAAGCAGGGGAGCCTGCAATACCGGACGTGCATACCTCCACGCGAACAGCCGCCCAAGGATGGGCAATCGCATCAGGTCAGTGGTACCAGACTCAGGGGCTTCCGGAACCGGGATGGATTTACCGTTCAACAGCTTCCGTCTATTCGGCTTTGACGCCGTTCACAGCGAATTGCCGCTCGAACTTCTTTCCGTCCGGCAGCGTTCCGTGCACTAGGATGACCCAATCTCCCGCCATCCCAAGCGTCAGTTGCGATTGATAGCGGCCTGGTTCCGCTTCGTGAGCATCCGCGAAGACAGGGCTCATTCCCGGATGAGACATATCCGCTTCCAGGCGGAGATGAGCTCCCGTGACTGGCAAGGCCATGCCATTCTTTAGCGTGAACATTACCGTGATAGCTCCGACACGGGCCGGGTGAGGGGAGACTTCAGTCTTGACGATTGCGATATCGGCGCGCTCAGCGGGCCTGTTACATCCGACGTCCGCCAGCATGCAAATACTCAGGATGCAAATACAAAGCACAGCAAGGCGCAACCGGCGCCGCTTCACGGTTCATATCCAGCGAAATCAAACTCACGCCGCACTCGGCAACTCTTCCCGGTGCCAGGCGCACGTGCAACTCGCCTTTTCCTTCGCATCCACCGGCGGAAACATGTGGTAGTACATCCCGATCACCATCGGGATAAAAACGATGCTGTTATAGAAGAGGTGCAATTCAACGCGCGGGAAGAACAGCTGCAAAACGCTGCACGGGACCGGTCGTCCCCAGAAGTTGTGATGAATCGTCGCTTGCGTGATCAGCAGGAAGTGCTCGATGTGATGCCAGAACTGGATCCCGAACGCCACCATCCACCACTTATGCGAGATCCCGGTAAACCCTTTGCGCAGCATCCAGAGTCCGATGAGCATCACCAGCGCGTAACCATAATGCAGTGTCTCCGACTTGATTAGCCACGGATACCATAGTCCCAGAATTCCGTTAGCCTTCGGACGCGGCCAGCCCATCACATAAATCTGGTAGGCCTGAACAAGGTGTTCGCCCCAATGTGCCAGAACGATAAACATGAAGCCCTGCAGGGCACGTTCATGCCAGCTGGAGTTCAGCTTTTCCATAAAGCCCGGACCGCTGGCGGGAGCCATGGCCATGTTGGGAATGCTGCGGCTTGCTGTCATAGGTTTCCCCACCCCCAGTTGTGGGTTAATAAAACGAAGGACGGAATATTCCCACGCACCAATCGCAACCTTCAATAATAGTTTTAGACTACCCACCTCCACTGGCGGACCACACCGCCGTGAAGCCGCGCACCGGAGACTGTTGAGAGCCAACGCGAACCCTAATCAGGAAGGTTCCCACCCTCAGATAATCTCTTTGTACTATTGTTCCTAATCCGCGTCGAAGTTAACTTCTTCAGCGCCAAGGTTGCCCGTCAGCTTGAGGCCCTCCCCTCTAAACGGGACCTCGATCAGGGGTTAGCACCAATCGTGAAGACCATGCAATCAGGGAATGAAGCGATAGGCAAGAATCCATATATTGCCAGTTTCCCACCGGGGCTCTCTACGAGGCAGTCCGCTTCCAGTCAGATCGCCAGCCTTCTCAAGCAATTCGAAAGCGTGACCGGCAAAGCCGAAAACCTAGTTCACGGACGCTCAAACGAAGACCTCTCGTGGAAGCCGACTTCCTGCGCATGGTCGATCGCAGAATGCCTCGATCACCTTGCCCAGACGACCCAGGTATTTCTTGCCCCGATCACCGAGGCCGTCGCCTCAGCGCCTGCTCTGACAACGGACCGCTCCCTGCGTACCGGGACGCTAGCCGGCTTGTTTATCCGCAACCTTGAACCGCCGTACCGCCTTCGCTTCAAGGTGCTCCCGCAACTCACTCCCCGCCACCATGACTTCCATTCCGCCTGGACTGCGTTTCTGACGTCGCAGTCGGAGTTGCAGGGAGTGATCTGTTCCGCCACCGGGGTAGCGATAGATTGCGTGAAGATCAAGTCTCCGGTCTATGCTCGCATCGCCTACAACGTCTATGGCGCGCTCCGCATGTTGGCCGCGCACGAACGCCGCCACCTATGGCAGATTGAGCAGATTCTCGCGGTCATTGATGGAAGCCGTTCCCGCAGGCAAGCGGTATAGTTCAAGCGTTCCATGAGAACGCGCCGGATAGAGATTCTTCAATCCATCCAGGACCTAACTAGCTGATGGTCACTGAGCCTTGCGCCAACTCTGAGGTCCTTATCATCGGCGGAGGTCTGGCCGGAACTGCGGCGGCCATCCAACTCGCTAAGGCCGGACTCGCCGTCACCTTCATCGAGCCCGAGCAGCGCACCCGTCCCATGATCGGCGAATCCCTCGACTGGTCAGCTCCTGATCTTCTCAAAGCACTGGGTCTGACGATGGAAAAACTAGTCGCCTCGGGCATGGCGACGTGGAAACGTCACGTGACCCTTCGCCTCCGCGACGGATGCGCTCAACAATATGAGCCCTCCCCATGGCTCGCGAATGCGCCCATGAATGTAGAACTGCGCACGCTCCACATTGACCGCGACCCGCTTGATCGGGCACTCTCTCGGCTCGCCATCGATTACGGCGCCCGTCTGATTCGCGAGCGCGTGATTTCCGTCGAAAAACAGGACGACCGGGTTTCATCGGTGCAAACGTCCGCGGGAAATACGCTTTCTGCTGCCTGGTTCATCGATGCCTCAGGATCGGGCACGTCGTTGTTCGCCCGCTCCTTCGATATTCGCGCCATCCAGTACGGCCCCGCGAAAGTCGCTCTCTGGAATTATTTTCCCATCACCCAGGGGATCGAGGGCACCACCCTATATATGGATCCCTCGTCCGACTATCTCGAATGGATCTGGGAGATTCCAATCAACGCTACCACTGTCAGCGTCGGATTCACTACCACGGGCGCCGCCATGAAGGCTCGACGCGACCAGGGCCACACGATCGACGAAATCTTCCGGAAGCAGTTGCAGAAATTCCCACGCTTCGAAGCTATGCTGCGGGAAGAAACGCTCGGCCAGACCAACGTCACTTCATTCCGCTGCCGCGCTCATCTCCGGTCCGCCGGGGCCAACTGGCTCATCGCCGGAGAGGCGGCATCGATGGTGGACCCCATCACCGCCAACGGCGTCACCGCTGCCCTGCGCCACGCGTCCGAAGCATCATCGCTAATCTTGAAATATCACAAAGAAAGTCGCCTCCCGGCACGAGCGGCGTCGCTCTACAGCAGCCGCATCCTGCAACTGTCGAAATTCTTCAACAGCGGCATCGAAAACATCGTCTACGAGCCCGTGATTCGAAAACGCCTCGGAGCAATTCTCGCCGGAACCATCTACACCAGCCCCGCATGGACGATGAACCTCATCTACGCCCGACTCCGTCCCAAAGGTTGGATCTCCACCACTCTCTTCAACGCGATCCTCGGACTCTTCCGCCTCGCCTCGTGGGGCGCATTTCAATTTTGCAAACTTGCCGACGAGATGTCGGGAACGCCAAGCCTCCCTGACCAAGCCAGCGCTCGACCGTAGCTGCCCTGCGGTTGTTCTCACGGTATCCGCTTGCCCTGCAGCGTCCTCGAACTCCCAGGCCCCAATCGCATTAGTCTCGTTTGCCGTACACAATCAACACTCCACTCACAATGTTATGAGAACGAGTCGTCCCGTGGCACCCGCAATTAGTCCCTTTCTTATGTGAAAAGTATCGCTGATCGGCTACACTACCGCTGCTCCGACGGCCGGAGACGCGAATTGACTTCCTTCCATAGGATTACGTCTGTAGCCCCGCGCCTCTCGCTTGCTCCCCCGCCCGCCCAGTTGTGCGCGAGAACGAGGTCCATCCATAGAGTCCTTGCTGGCATCCTTTTTTCTGCGCTTTCCGTGAGCGTTCTCAGTGCTTCGCAGCAGAATGAGAACCTGCCCGTCCCCACGGACGGAAGCCGGATCGACCTTCTGAAGCTAGGATATCCCGGCCTTCCCGCTACTGCCCGTCAATCGGGTGGGGCAAACCTCTCCCTGGATTTCTTGAACTCTGATCACGTGCTCGTCACCTTTAATCCAAAAAGAATGTTCCAGCGCATGCCGGACTGCCCGACGACCCACAATGACCGGCTGGTTCACGCCGTCATTCTTAAACTGCCTGACGGACAAGTGGTCAAAGAAACCGACTGGTACTTACATGACTCGCTCCGTTACCTCTGGCCCCTGAATTCCGGTCATTTCTTGCTGCGCAAACTCAACCGCCTGTACGAAGTGAATTCGAACTTCGAAGAAAAGCTGATCTTGGATTCGCCCGATGAATTGCACTGGGTCTCGGTCACTCCAGATGGAAGGCAGATCATTATCGAAACACCAGACATATCTGCTGCCAAAAGCAACAAGGTGCAGAGTGCTCAGCCCGTAAAGATCAGTTTTCTCGACGTGAATTCCCTGGCCGTAGTGCGAGTGATGCGCTCAAAGACTGCGATTCGGCTCGGTGCGACCAGTTCTGGGTTCGCCGACGTTGTCCAAACCGGCGGAAGCACTTGGCTGGTCCGCTTCGGCCCCGCTCTGCGAGATCGCACTAGCATCACCCGGGTTCGATCTCGTGTACCGCCTAACATCGTCTACGGCACTGCAAACACACTGCTGATTGGCCGCTGCTCGCCCTCAAAAGGCGGATACAGAATGAGTGCTTTCACGGTGACCGGAACTCCTCTTTGGAAACAATCCTGGAACGAATGCCGATACACTCCCGTGAGCAAGGGCAGTGAGGACGGCAACCGGGTTGCAATTGTCACCGCGACGATCCGACCTGCCGGCACAAGTTCGACTGACACGCCGCTTGCGGATTCTGCCGAGGACGAACTCGAACAGGGAATTCAAGTGCTCGAAACGGCCAGCGGCAAAACTGTTCTCACCGCAAGGGCGGGTCAGGCGGTTCTGGATGGAGCTAATGTTTCACTCTCTCCCGATGGAATGAAACTGGCGGTCTTGGATGGAACCGCGATGACTATATATTCTCTGCAAGCAGTTTCAGAGGACGAGCGCTCGAAATATCTCGCCGTCAAGTCCGATGTTCCCCCGCCAAATGTTCCACTGCCACAAACGGAGCGTCCAGCGACCTCGGATCACTCAGTAATCGAAGAAGAGATCGACATCTCTGGAACCACCACGGAAGCCGTTGACGAGCAGGAAACTCCTAGCGCCAATCCCGCGACCCCAGTCTCTAGCCAATCTCCCAATACAGGGGTGCCTTCTGTGGCCGCGGCCACCGAGTCCGGCACGATGGCCTCTCCTGCCCCCAGCGTGACTCTGCACACCGGTACCCAGCTCGTTGCCTTAGACGTTGTGGTCACGGATTCCCACGGTAACATCGTGAAAGGATTGGAACAAAAAGATTTCACTGTGGCGGAAAGCGGAAAGCCGCAAACTGTCCGTCAATTCCGCGAATATGCAAACGGTCTAACCGCGCAGCAAGCTACGGATCGCAGCGACAGTCCCGATCTCAAATCCGAGAAACTTCCGCCGAATCTCTTCTCGAACTTCGATCAACCCCCATCTCCCCGTTCGGTAACTGTGATTCTTTTCGACTTGCTCAATACTCCACTCGCCGACCAGACCCACGCGCAAAACGAACTGTTGAAGGTCCTGAGGAGCAAGCCAAAGGATTCGCAATTTGCTCTCTGTGTTCTATCTGACAAGCTCCAGATGATTCAGGGATTCACCCGTGACGACGCTGCTCTGATGGCCGCAGTGCGTAGCAAGAAAACGTTGATGCGCCGAAAGTCCCATCTTGATTCTGATCCGGGGATGGCCACCCTCGAAGCCGGCAAGGCCACTGCACAGTTCCGACCCGAACTCGAGTTCTTCGTGCAATCGATCCTGTTGCAGGAGTCCCAAGCCCGAGGCTACGATGCCGACCGGCGCATGTTCGTGACGGTCGACGCATTTGCGCAGCTCGCGCGTTATCTCTACGCCATTCCGGGGCGCAAGAATCTAATTTGGCTTTCTGGCTCTTTTACTTTGGGGATCTCGCCTGACGGTTCGGCTCCTGATCGTGAGCAGATGGCGTTTAGCCAAGTCCGCAATTACAGCGAGAACCTGAAGAAAGTCTCGAACCTGTTGGCCGAATCCCACGTGGCCCTGTATCCGGTCGACGTCAAGGGGTTGGTGACGGATCCTCTATTCACCGCTCAGACTAACGACACGCTTTCGCCCATCTCCATGACCGGCTCCACCCCTCTCGGGCCGGCGCAGAATGGCAGAGTGAGCTTTGCGAGGCCGGCGGACACTGCGGTCCCTCTCGCCCTGATGCAAACTCAGGAGAATGATTTTGGCTTGGCCCAGATTGGGGAACACACCACGATGGATCGGCTCGCGAACCAGACAGGTGGCCGCGCCTTTTACAACACCAATGGAATTGCTAAGGCAATCGACATAGCCGTTGAAGAAGGATCAAACTATTACGCACTTTCCTATTCGCCCACAAATAAGGACTACAACGGCGCGTTCAGGAAAATCAAAGTGTCTCTTGTAAACAAAAAATATCACTTGGCATATCGCGAAGGCTATTATGCGGTTGACCCGAGCACTCCTGCCAAGCCCGCGAAAGATTTGATTTCCGGACTGGCGCAAGCGGCCATGCAGCAGGGATCGCCGCAGTCGCGCCAAATCGTGCTTGCCGCGCGAATCATTCCGCTGGGAAAACCTAGAATCGTTGAAAATACGACCACCGCAAAACCGTTTAAGGGAAAACGAAAGAAAGACGTCAGGCCGGAAGAGATGCAACTGTATTCCATCGATTACGCGGTCAAGCCCACTGACCTTCGGTTTAGCCCAACCACTGACGGCGGCTACCACGGCGTCCTCAACTTCATGATCACGGCGTTCGACGAGGAGGGGAAGCTTGCAGCTAGTCAGATCAGTGAGCTGGACGCGCGCTTCAAGCCGGAATCTTTTCACCAGACAATGAAGGACGGCATCCGATTGCATCAGGAAGTAGAAATCCCTGCGAAGAGTACCGCCATGCGGTTGGGAGTCGAAGATGCTGCCACCAGCCACATTGGCACCATCGAAGTTCCGCTTCCCGTGAAGGCTCCGCCGGGCGACAAGACATCCACGCACCGCTCACTGCCACCGATCGAGCCGGACGAATAATCTTCAATTCCTGTTCAATTCAATGCGGACGGGTTCGCCGCATCGACCGCCTGGCCAGTGACTCTTCGAGATTGCGTTCAGCGCTGCCTTGCTACCTGGAAAGTTGACGTGAGAGTATTCCGGGAGAAGCGCACAGTTTCGAATGGTGAATCGAGCAGCCCAGTACACAACATCGATCGTTCTTGCTCACTTGCTCGTCAACATTGTGCACGGTATTGCGCATCGTGAACTGGGAGTCGGCCTAACTCCGATAGGATCAGCATTCGTAATCGCAATCGTGCTGGCCGTTCCCTTAGTCGCTCTGGGCCTTGTTTGGACAACCCGCTGGAGGAAACTCGCATTCATTCTCTTGTCAATATCCATGCTCGGATCTTTACTTTTCGGGGCATATCACCACTTCCTCGTTGGCAGCCCCGATCACATTCATGAGCAACCCACTAATTCGTGGGGAACTGTTTTCATAGTCACGGCGTATGGACTGCTCATCACCGAGGCGATTGGAGCTTACATCGGCGTTCACTTTCTCCGCCTCGCTAAGCAAACAACCAGCAGCACCCGCCAAAGTGTTTAAGATTCTAGGCGGGAGGCGCGCCACACGGAACCCACACCGCCCCTATCGTGAATTGAACGAGTGCTGGCCTGTGTTTCACCAACACGAACCATCAAGCAGATTTCTTCTGCGGTACGCCGAATGGGATCACCTTCCCATATTCTTCCCGCGGTATCCACTTGGTGATCTTCCTTGTGAAGTTGCTAGGTACGAAGAACTCAATGATCTTCGCCATATATCACCCCACTTGTAAAAACAAGTTTGAGGCGAAAAAGTTGTCGCTGATTGACAAATCTCTACAATGCGCCAAGGAGGATTTACGAGAAGAGATTGAACTCTCTTTGCGCCGGCGACTCATACCTCGTGCTTACCCCGTCTCTCTCGGCGAAGCAGATCGAACCGCTGCAGGCGAGAGAGACGAGCGATAAGCACGTTGAGTCTCAGCAAAGGCTTACGGCAACAACCCGTACACCAGCACGGTGTTGTTTGCGGGCACATACACGCGCCCGTTCGCAACGGTGGGATTCACCCGTGTAACTCCTCTGGTCCCAACCTTGTCCCGCGCGGCGTTCTGGTTGCTGTCGTAGTACTCCTGCGCGAGGTTGCTCGGGTTCAGGGCCCACAGCGTGGGTTTGGTGGTGTCATACTGCAACGTCCACACAATGCCGTTGGTCTTGCCGTTCGCCGATATCATGGCGGACGGTCCGCGCATGCTGACCTTGGCAGTAGACGTTGCCTTAGTAGGCAGCAAACCGTTCTTCAGGGTAAACATCTTCGGAAAGTCGTCCTGTCCGAAGATATATACATTGCCGTTGAAATAGCTGGGAGTGTTCCAGATGCCATTGAAGGGTTCCACTCCAACCACAGATCCCTTAATGGCCCCCACAATGTACTGCACGATCTTGTTGCTGGTTGTCTGGTGGCCGCCGAGTTTGTCCCGGTTCATCACATAGATCGTTCCCTCTTTGCCGCCACCCACTACCAGGTGCGGATTAGCTCCCGTCTGGTCCGGCAAAAGTAAAAGACCTCCCGAAGAAATATCCCAGTCCTGGTGATTGAGGGTAGAGAAATTGCTCGGAGTGAAGGAGTCAACGACTTTCAGCGCGCCGTTGCTCGGTGTCAGCTTCAGCACCGACTCCCCGAAATCGCCCTTGCTGTCGAAGGTTCCGTTTCCGGTCTGGACAAAAAGATTGCCACTCGCATCCGCCGCGAGCCCGCCGCCCATCTGCCAGACTCCGCCTGCAGATCCATTCGGCGTCGTGCAGAAGATATACTTCTGCGCCAACGTCTGCGAATCGTAGCCCAAGATCCAGCCATGATAGGGCTCGGTGTCTTCGTTCGATGCCGTCGACATATACACCACGCTGTTCACGTCGCCCGCAGCCTTCGAAAGCAGTAAGCCTGGCCTGGAGTTCTCCCGTCGGGGATCGAACGTCACCACGCCATTCACGCTTCCTGCGCCTGTTCCCGGAACGGAGCCTTGAATCACAACTGGCCCGTTAAATTTCTCTTGCCCGGTCGCGATGTCCAGGGCATGCAGCTTGTGTACGTATGTCCCGCTGCACGCGGTTGTTTGACCCTCCAGAGTTCGCGCTTCCACGTACATCGTCTTCGTAGCCGGATCGATCACAGGGGTCGGCGTAATACCAATGATCGACACATTGGCAACGGCGCACGTTCCCGGTACCGGCACGACGCTCGGAGGGTTAATGAAGCTGTCCTTCCACAGCGTGCCAAGCACTTTTCCGTCGGCGTCATATGCGTACACGCTGTCATTCGCAGTAGCGAAATAAATGACGTTGTAAAAACCCGCCGTGCCATGTAGCGGCGTGGGAATAAACACGTTGGCAACGTACAGCGGCTGCGCCTGGACCGTTCCATCGGTCACATAGGAAAACAGTTTTCCGAAGGTCGCCACTTTCACGTTCGACGGAGTCAGTACCGTCTCCTGCGAGTTCAGACCGTCGCGCGAGTTGTCATTCTTGTTGGTGTAAACACCTTGTATGGCCGTCAAGAACCCGGACGCCGAGCCGGACTTGGTAGCGTCCACCTGGCTAGTTGCCTTGATCGTGTGCTTGCCCACGACGAAGTTTGTCGGAGGAGTGTAAAGGCCGTTCGAATCGATCCACCCTGCTGAGTCGTTACCGCCTAAGACCCCGTCGACGTACCAGTTCACAGAAGTATTCGATGTACCCGTAACCGTGGCGGTGAACTGCTGCGTGACTGCGGAGGTGATCGGTGCTGATTGAGGATGTACCGCAATCGCGATCGGCCCAGTCGCGTTGCTCTCTTCCGCTTGCGCAATCATCGCCCTGCCGCTCGAGTGCAGGGCTTTGCTCGCGGCTGGCATCGCCGATTGGCTGGCCAGCACCATCAACGTGACGCCGCCAATAACGAACATTGCGGAGGACGCAAGGGTCATGGGTTTCATAAGAAATTTCCGGAGTTTGCTTACGGTCGCAGAGCTTGAAAATCGAGTGTACATAGTCTCCCCATGTGAACGAGCCAAGGCTCGTGAAAAGTTAGGTGTACTACCGGAAGGGCCCCGCTTCAATCAGGGGAGAGTGCTTTATGGAAGGATCGAAGCGAAGAAAGTGTGACTTAAGAACCGCTGCTTGTCAAACGCACCACGAACGCGAATTGTCTGCTTTTGACCTCCACCTTCCGGCAAACTGGCATTTTTACGTGCTCGGCTCATCATGGAGAGTTCACATCCTCACGCCAGACTTTTTTCTGAAGAGCGGGTACTGCTGGGCTTTCGATGTTTTGGCATAGGCTTCGGACGGGCGAAAAGCAAATAATCGCTGAAATGACGGGAAGGTCCGAGTACCCGCAATAGCCGGACTACTGGAAACAGTTTTTCATCCGTGAGTGGCAAGCCGGGAATTCAGTGCCACTCGCAGCTACAAATGGAATGAGGCTGCAGGTCGAAGTGGCTTCGGCGGACATCGCGTGAACACCGTTTCCCGCAACCGGCCTACAGCGTTTTCCCTGATTGCGGAAATCAACTGTTGATGTAATCCTTCTGGGAATTCGTCGTCGCTCTGAACTAATCGGACACCAGGAAAACAATGAAACACTGGATTGGCTTTCTGATTCTTGCATTTGTCACTTTAGGATATGCGCAAACTCCTGATCCCCTAGGGAGCGCAGTCGATTCCACAATCACGTGTCCAAAAGGAAAAATCAAAGGGACGGCCTGTCACGACTTGTCAATCACCGGTTGTAAAAATACAGCGAAAGTCCACGTCTACCTTAAGGTGATTAAGCCCTCGGGCAATTCGGTGGGCATAGCGATGTTCAGCGCCGGGGGGACCGTGACCGGCCTCTACGAGAATTTCAAATATGGCGACCAAACCGTCAACAACGTCGTAGACAGGGGATACACGGCAGTCGAGGTTTCGTTTGGCGGACCGTTTACGAAAACCCAGCCCAACGGATGGCTGGTGGGAAGCGGAGGTCCCCGAGCCGCGGCGTGTAATTATGCTACCGCCGTCTCATGGGCCTACAAGAATCTGGCGGGCAATGGGGCCGACCCCCTATGCTTAACCGGAAACAGCAATGGCGCCTCGCTCGTAGGCTACGCCCTGGCCCACTACGGAATGGATACGAAAGTTGCTTTCGCCGAACTTACCAGCGGGCCGCCCTATGCTGATATGGTTTCCGGATGCGACCGCCTCAAGGGAAAGGCCGACGCACCTTGTGGTGAGGGCCGGCTAGGGTGGGGCCTTGGCTATGACGAAATCCTCACGTTCATCGATCCTTCGTACGGGGCCTCACCAGGCCCAATCTGTAGTGAAACGTGGCAGCAGAAGTCTCATTCTTGGGACAGCACCCTGACTCACGACAGCATCTTGTCTGGCGACGAAAAGTTATCCTATAAAGGATACACACAGTTTGTCTTAGGAGGAGGTGACGAATCCTCCGCGCCTAACCAGACGAACTCTTATTTCAAGGCCATCACTTCGTCCAAAAATCTGGTGTGCGTACCCGGCGCGCCACACAACCTGCCAGACAATCTGGATGGAGCGATTCAGGTCGCGAATGACATCATCGCTTACTGCAAGTAGCCCAATTCGTGAAGAACGGCGAACGGCCATAGCAGCTACTGAAAAACTCGTTTGACCTCGATTTGTTTGCCTGCGACTCTGGTTTTGCTGATGGTGCCTTTCATCAAGCGAACAGACGATCGTGGATGGACATGTGCAGTTCTTCGGGAAACAATTTACATCTTAGATTTAAGATTGCAGATTGACGGCGAAGCCCGGGCCTGGGTCTTGTCTTCAATCTGAATACAATTTGAGATTTCCGGGGCAACGTGGACTTTAGCATCGATCATCTCGGCATCGCGGTTAAGTCGCTGGCTGCCGCAAAGTCGATCTACGAGAAACTCGGCCTTGCGGTCTCGCCGGAGGAGACCGTCGAACAAGAGAAAGTCCGGCTCGTAATGATTCCTGTGGGCGAGAGCCGGCTCGAACTTCTTGAAGCAACATCCGAAGACTCGACCATCGCCAAGTTCATTGCCAAGCGGGGTGAAGGACTGCACCATGTGTGTTTAAAAGTGCCGGACCTGCGCATTGCCGTGGAGCGCCTTAAGGCCGATGGCGTACGTCTAGTCTCGGAAGAAATCAAGGCCGGGGCAGGCGGGCATCAGTACGTTTTCGTTCATCCCTCAAGTACGGGCGGAGTGCTGCTGGAGTTGGTGCAAGGCTAGAACTTGAGAAAGTCGAAAAACTTCTGAGATCTCGCGGATAAAGCCACACAATGCTTCTTCTTGTAACTGATACATCGGGCAGGAACGGCAACGTTGCGTTGGCGCGCGATGTTTCTGGCAGCGAAGTGCAGGTGATCGAGACGGTGCCGCTGGAAGGGGGAACCTTTTCGGCGCAGTTGGTGCCGCAGATCTCATCTTTGCTTGCGGAGCATGGTTTCTCCAAAATTGACATCGATGCCTTCGTCGTAATTTCCGGGCCCGGATCGTTTACCGGATTGCGCGTTGGACTCGCGGCGATCAAGGCACTGGCGGAGATTCTCGCGAAGCCCATCGTTCCGGTAACGCTGCTTGAGACCGTCGCGCTCGCTAGCGGGAGGCAGGGGAAGGTCATGGCCGTGCTCGACGCCGGACGCGGCGATGTGTACACGGGAAAATATGATGTTGCCGGCAATGAAGCTGTCCTGATCCGCGAGGAACTGATGTCGAAAACTAATCTGGCGCCGTCCTCCGACGGATTTACGATCTCGACGACTGCGCAGATTGCAGATATGGCCGGAAGTGCCGAGCTCGTAACGATCGAAGCTGTCGACGTAGAGATGATCGCCCGCCTCGGCTGGCGGAAGCTGCAACGCGGCGTGACGGTCTTGCCCGAGCAGTTAGACGCAAATTACGGGCGCAGTTCCGATGCGGAGATTTTTGCCAAATCGAAATCCTGAGCCCGCCCCCGATTGCTTAGTGAAAATTCGACCGGGCACCCTCGAAGACATCTCAGCGATGATCGCCCTGGATCGCGCTTCGCCCGCTGCTGCCCATTGGACGGATCGTCAGTACCTCGATCTCTTCGCGTCCGGCCGCCTGATATTGGTGGCGTTCAGCGCGATGGCCGATTCGAACTCCATACGCGAGAGTCCCGAGAATGAATGCCTGAAGGCTTTCCTGGTGGCGCGGCACATCGATTGCGAGTGGGAACTGGAGAACATCGTGGTATCGCCGTTCGCGCGACGACAGGGAATTGGAAAAGCCCTGCTGTGCGCCTTTTTT
This sequence comes from uncultured Acidobacteriota bacterium, assembly GCA_963712365.1. Lineage (GTDB taxonomy): Bacteria > Acidobacteriota > Terriglobia > Terriglobales > Acidobacteriaceae > Sulfotelmatobacter. The sequence continues at coordinate 873,164 of CAVQHO010000006.1, read as the reverse complement.
GAAGCGGCGAGCGAACCAGACAGCGAAGCAGTATTTCTTGAGGTTCGCGAGTCAAACCGGGCGGCGCGCGCTCTGTACGAATCTGTGGGTTTCGAGTCGACCGGGCGACGCAAGTCCTATTACACCGCGCCTTTAGAGGACGCCGTTCTCTACCGCCGAACTCTCCACTAGGGCGTTCTCAGAGTCAGATTGCACCAGATTTTTGGCATTGAACCGACAGTATGGGTGTGCTACGTTTGACCCATAATCTATCCCGGTTGGAGGTCTGCTGGATGCTGACTTCGAGAGACCAACTCCTAACCAGTCACGACGAATTTCGCCGCCTGTCTCAGGAGCACACGCAATACGCACAACGTCTTGATACACTCACCCAGAAACGTTACCTCAGCGAAGACGAGAAGCTTGAAGAAGTTCGCCTGAAAAAATTGAAACTCCGGCTCAAAGATCAGATGGAATCGATTGAGCGGGAGTACCGAATGCAGTACGGCGTAAACGTAGCTTAACTTCGCAAACTGGCACTACTCCTGGCGGCCAAGGCCGTCCCGGGAGCAATATACCTTTCAAAGGGCGCGAATGAAGCGCCTTTTTTATTTATACTTACAGCGCTTCGCGAATGGCGCGGACATCTCTGCTGCCAGATATAATGGATCAACTCCATGGTTCGCGATGGTTACTTGTATGCGCTGCCGTTGATCGCCGCCGCACTCCTGCTCGGCTGGCTGACCAGTCCTTTCTGGGCAATCATTCCAATGCTGCTCGCCTGCTTTTTCCTGTGGTTCTTTCGGGACCCTGAGCGCGCGATCCCGAGCGCTCCGGGCGCGATTGTCTCTCCGGGCGATGGCAAGGTGACTGATATCTCCACCATCGACGTCGGTAACGAAAAGCGCATGCGGTTCAGCATCTTTCTCAACGTCTTCAACGTTCACGTGAACCGTTCTCCGATTGCCGGAGTTGTTCGTGACGTGAGCTATCATCGCGGCAAGTATTTGAACGCGATGAACGTTGCCTCTGCCGACCAGAATGAGCAGAACATTGTGACGGTCGAGGGCGAGGACCAAACGGTAGTCTTCAAACAAATCGCCGGCCTGCTCGCGCGGCGCATCGTGTTCAATCCGAAGATCGGAGATCGGCTGGAACGCGGGCAGCGTGTCGGGCTGATCAAGTTTGGATCCCGCGTTGATGTTGTGCTCGATGCCTCGGCCCGGGTCAACGTCAAGGTTGGCGATCACGTGAAGGGTGGCGCCACGGTCCTCGCCTATCTCGAGGCGCAAGGATCCCTGACGAGCGTGAGAGCTGGCGTCACCGAGAGGAATCGCGTATGAGTGAAGCCGTGGTTAGGCCGCGCCGTCGTATGAGCAAGGGAATGTACATACTCCCTTCGCTGTTCACGACCGGCAACATGGCGCTCGGGTTCTACTCGATACTCGAAGTCATGCACGCGAGCGCCATCGATTATTGGCATCTCAATAACGCGGCGAAGGCAATCGGTTTTGCCGTATTGTTCGATGGATTGGACGGCCGCATCGCCCGCATGACTGGGACTACGAGCGACTTTGGAAGGGAACTGGATTCGCTCGCCGATGTCATCACTTTTGGCATAGCCCCGGCAATGCTTGCCTGGACATGGGGGTTTCACCTCATGCCCACCGTGCTGCTGTCGCAGGGCAGGTGGGCCATCAAGCTGACGCAACTCGGAGCGATCGCCAGCTTTCTCTTCCTGATCGCCGGAGCCAGTCGACTGGCGCGGTTCAACATCAGCGGCAACCCGCAACCTTCCAATCCAGGGCGTCCGGGAAAGAAATACTTCGTCGGGATGCCCATTCCGGCGGGAGCCGGCGTGATCGCTGCGGTTGTGCATTTCACGTCAGGCGAGCCACTAACCACGGCATATACGGCGCTGGCATGGTCAGCCATGGTGACCACCGTTGGTTACCTCATGGTGAGCACGTGGCGCTTTTACAGCTTCAAAGACATCGACTTCCGCTCCCGGCATCCCTTCCGTCTGATCGTTCTATTGGCAGCTCTGTTCGCGTCGATCTTTTTCTATTCGGAAAAGATGCTGTTCGCGATCGCCCTGCTATATATGATCTCCGGAGTATTTTGGCGCCTGCAATGGATCTTCCGTCGGCATCCTGAACCGCCACCTCCGTCCTACAAGGAGGCTTCACAGGCATCATGAGCGATACCGCAAAACCGGTTCCTGCTTCTCAGGGAGTTGTTGTGCGTCCCAAGCTCTACCGCGCGGCCATCGTGGGCGCAGGATCGCTCAAAGGCAAAGAGGTTGCGGAAATGCTCAACGAGCGAAATTTTCCGGCCGCAGATATCCGCTTGCTTGATGATGACGAAGCCATGGGCCAGCTCGAAGCCATGGGCGACGAAATCACCTTTATCCAAAGGGTTCGGGCCGAGCAGTTCGAAAATGTCGATTTCACTTTTTTCGCCTCCGACCCGGCGAGCACGCGCCGCAGTTGGAAAGACGCCCGCGAGGCCGGCAGTGCTATTGTGGATCTTTCCTCAGCATTGGAAGACGAATCCGGCGCCACCGTGCGATCACTCTGGATTGAGCGTGAGCGTGGACAGGTCGCGCCCCCTGAGCTGCAGCCCGGCCCTTGCGTGACGGCGCACCCCGTATCGGTGATGTTGGCGTTGCTTCTGTTACGCGCAGGAAAAGCGGGAACGATCCGCCGCGCGGTAGCCACGGTCTTCGAACCTGCCTCCGAACACGGACAACGTGGAATGGACGAGCTGCACCAGCAGACGGTTAACCTGCTCTCGTTCCAGCCGCTGCCCAAAGATGTTTACGACGTCCAGATTGCGTTCAACATGCTGGCGCGCTACGGACAGAAAGCGCAATCCACGCTCGACTCGGTGGAAGCACGTATTCTTCGCCATTTCAGCAAGATCGTCGGAACCGATGCGCCTCAGCCTTCGGTGCTCCTGCTGCAGGCACCAGTGTTCCACAGTCATGCCGCGAGTGTATTTCTGGAGATGGAGAAGGCCGTCGATGTGGCTACACTGTCTCAGTCGTTGACTGGAGATCACGTATCGATCGTCAGCGTAGAGGAAGACGGGCCGAGCAACGTAAGCTCCGCTGGACAGCCCGATTTCCAATTGCTGCTGAAACCCGATCCGGTGCAGCCTAACGGAATCTGGTTGTGGATTGCATCGGACAATCTACGCGTCTCCGCGATAACGGCAGTGGAATGCGCCGAGGCCATGACTGCGACGCGCCCCACAGGAAAGATTCAATGAGCTTCCACGCCCGCCAACTTTGCGGGCTCGCTCTTCCATTGTTGCTGATTTCACTCGGATGCGGTTATCACACGGCTGGGCACGCAGCTCAGCTTCCCGAGAGCATCAAGACGATTGCGATTCCGGCGTTCAAGAACGAGACGCTCACATACCGCATCGAACAGATGCTGACCGCTTCCGTAGTGCGCGAGTTCAACACCCGCACTCGATATCACATCGTGAACGATCCGGGAGATGAGGCAGATGCCATTCTGCGCGGTACCGTGCTTTCCACGGCTGCCTCACCTCTAACCTACGACACGGCTACCGGCCGCGCGGCGAGTGTTCTGGTTGTGGTCAACATGAGAGTAAGTTTGACCGACCGGTATGGGAAAGTGCTCTACCAGAACCCGGCCTACCTGTTTCGCGAGCAGTATGAAGTTTCGCAGGATCTGACCAGTTTTTTCGAGGAAGACTCGCCCGCCTACCGGCGTCTGTCGCAGGATTTCGCGCGCACCCTCGTGTCAAATGTACTGGAGGGATTCTGAAATGAGGCGTCTCTCTACTCTCGCGGCTCTCGGAGCCTTATCGATGGTGACAGCCTGCTATACCGGATCACGGCCTCCCCACATCGGCAGCGCCGCGAAAGAATTCAGCGTGCAGGATTCCGATCGGACGGTCAGCCTCGAGCAATTCCGCGGGAAAGTTGTGATCCTCAACTTCTGGGCCACCTGGTGTCCCCCCTGTATCGAAGAGCTGCCGTCGTTGATGACGTTACAAGAGCGCATGCGCAGCCAGGGAGTCGTGGTGCTGGGTGTTAGCATCGACGTCGATGAGGATGCCTATCATCACTTCCTTAAAGAGCGGGGTATCAATTTCCTCACGGTTCGCGATCCTCAGCAGAAAGTGTCTGGCATGTACGGCACATCGGGTTGGCCGGAAACTTACATCATTGATCGCCAGGGAGTCGTCCGCAGAAAGTTTATCGGCGCGGTCGATTGGAGTTCGCCAGAGGTCATGCAATTTCTGACTAAGCTGTAGACACAGCGTTTTCCGGTGACGTCATGTCCACGTTCGGGTGGATATGACTGGGTTACTAGGCGAACGCACTTCGCAATGCTAGAGTCGGAAAGTCTTCGTCGCTGAAATGACAAAATCCTGATGCGTGCCTTTGCCCAAGCCGAGCGCTTTGTCAGCGAACTGGAATCGCACAAGCTGCGTCCAGCCTACGTCTTTGTGGGCGACGAGGCATTTTTCCGCAAACGATTCCGGGACGCGATCCTTGACCATCTGGTGCCCGCCGATCTCCGCGACTTCAGCCTCTTCGATTTCGACCTTTCGGAAACTGATCTGGCCGAGGTTCTTGACCGTGCCCGCACTCCATCCTTGATGGCTCCTTTCCAGGTTTTCTTTGTGCGCGGAGTGAAGAATCTTTTCGGGCGAGGATCGAACGAAGAGAAGCTGGCGGCCATCGAGGACTACTGTAAGAGTCCGAATCCTGACGCTCTCGTCATTTTTGTCGCCGATCACATCAGCATTCCTGCCGACGTTCGCAAGATGGAGATGCAGGACAAGGAGCGCTACCAGCGCATACGCGAGGCCATGGGTCCGTATTGCGGCATCGTGGAACTGGCGCGGGTGGAAGAAGGCGAAGCGGTTCGCTGGATCACGGAATACTGTACAGGCCGCGAAGTAAAGATGGATTCCGACGGCGCTCGCGAACTGGTCGACGCTCTCGGCGGCGACATGATGATGATCTCCAACGAACTTGAAAAGCTGATTCTCTATGTTGGAGAGAAGAAGCGGATCACGCTGGGCGATGTCGAGACCATGGTTCTTGCGGCCAAGCAAAGATCTCTCTATGAACTAACCGATGCGATCTCCAGCAAAGAGCGGGTGCGCGCTCTGCAAGTTCTCGACGCTATTCTTTCTTCCGGCGACGGCGAAGAGGCAGCGATCGGACACATCTACATGCTGGCCAAAACTTTTCGGCAGATGCTGGTGATTCTGGAGCGAAACGTCCGCGACCAGCGCATGCTATGGGCCGCACTGTGGCAGGGATTTCGCGTACCTCCCTTTGCCGCAGACGACATCATCAAGCAAGCCAGGCGTTACAAATCTCGCCGCGAGCTGACGCGGGCGATCCGACTGGTCGCCAAGGCGGATCTCGCGCTGCGGTCCAATCCCGTAAGCAAGCGCATAGTGCTTGAACGCCTCGTGCTGGATCTCACCACCGAACCCCGTGTCGACACGCCCGGCTGGATGCAGGATCAGCTGCCGGTGTGATCGCAGGGTTGGCAGTCGTAGCCAACAAACGGAAGATCGTATTGTTTATGCTAGCGATTCTGTCCCGGCCATTTTCTCCCGTGATAGGCCTGACTGCATGCCTCCGCCGGCGGATCTTTCATCGTGCCGTAGTTGAGTGGATTTGTGCTGCGGAAACTACCGATGTGGCCTAGTACCGCCGTCGACTCGTACTTCCGCCCAGTATTCCGCCCAGAACGCCTCTGACAATCTGTCGTCCCACCTGGCTGCCAATGGCCCGTGCGGCACTTTTCGCTAAAGCTTCGGCCATTCCCTCACGGCGCCCACTCCCGCCCGTGAGTCCTCCCAACACCGAGCCAATCGTATCGGTCCAACTTGATTGCGGCGCTTGCGCAGTCGGTGCCTGGGAAACCGGAGGCGGCGCGGTCGTCGACTGTACCGTCGGAGCCGGCGAGGTCTCCGCGCGCCCTTTCAGCCGCTCGTACGCGGATTCCCGGTCCACCGTTTTCTCGTAATGGCCGAACAAAATCGAGCTCTGCACCACCTGCTGCCGCTCTTGCGGGGTGATCGCGCCCACGCGGCTTGCAGGAGGCACGACGAAACCACGTTCCACCGGTACGGGCGTCCCGGTTTCATCCAATAACGAAATCAGCGCCTCACCCACGGCAAGCTGGGTGATCACCTCGGCCGTATCCAGTTTGGGATTCGGACGAAACGTGTCGGCGGCCGTCTTCACTGCCTTCTGATCGCGTGGAGTGAACGCTCGCAACGCGTGCTGCACGCGGTTGCCAAGTTGCCCAAGCACCACGTCGGGCACGTCCAACGGATTCTGAGTTACGAAATAAACGCCCACTCCTTTGGACCGAACCAGCCGCACCACCTGCTCGATCTTGTCGAGCAGAGGCTTGGGACAATCGTTGAACAGCAGATGCGCTTCATCGAAGAAGAACACCAGCTTGGGTTTCGGTGGATCACCCACCTCGGGCAACTGCTCAAACAGTTCCGACAGCAACCACAGCAGAAGCGTCGCATATGCCTGCGGAGCGGACATCAATTTGTCTGCGGCGAGGATATTCACGACTCCGTTACCCTTCGCGTCGGTCTGCATCAGGTCGGCCAAGTCGAGAGCTGGCTCTCCAAACAGATCGTTACCGCCTTGCTCCAACCCGAGAAGGTTCCGCTGAATCGACCCGATGCTCGCAGCAGAAATGTGACCGTACTCTGTCTGGAACTGGTCAGGATTGTCGCCAACATGCTGCAGCATCGCGCGGAGATCTTTCATGTCCAGCAGCAGCAGACCGTTGTCATCCGCAACTTTGAAGACCAGGGTCAGGACGCCTTGCTGGACGTCGTTGAGGCCAAGCATCCGCGATAGAAGCACCGGGCCCATCTCACTGATGGTCGCGCGGGCGGGATGCCCTTGCTGTCCGTAGACGTCCCAGAAAACCACCGGCGTGGCTTGCGGCGTGAGTGTGACGCCCAGCTTCTTGGCCCGCTCGACGACGTTGGGATTGTTTCCGCCGGGCTGGCTCAGTCCGGCCAAGTCGCCTTTCACGTCCGCCATGAAGACGGGAACTCCGATCCGACTGAAGCCTTCCGCCATTGTTTGCAAAGTGACGGTCTTGCCAGTGCCAGTAGCTCCAGCAATCAACCCGTGGCGGTTCGCCATCTTCGGGACCACTTCGAGATCTTTGCTTCCCTTAGCAACCAGAATCTCATCGGACATGGCATCTCCTCCACACCATACTGCGGCTTCAACCAGAGTTAATCAAATGCTTGAGGGTTGGGCGCGCGTTCAAAATGCCGCATTGACGACAGCGAGAAAGGGAAAAAGAAAAAGCAGGCCGTGGAAAGCCTGCAATTACTTGATATGGAAGCTGAGCGCTGACAGTGAACTCTCCGAGCCAGAAGCCGATTACGCAAACGCGAACCTTACTTTATCGCCACAACTCGCTTGCTTAAGCGGGATTTGTAGCGCGAGGCAGTGTTCTCGTGCAGCGTACCTTTCTGGATGGCCTTGTCGAGTGCGGAAACGGTTTTGCGGTACACCTGTTCGGCGGCACCTTTGTCGCCCTTGGCAATGGCCTCGCGCAGGTCGCGTAGCTGCGAGCGCAGGCTGGAAGTGTTTGCGCGATTGCGCGATGTGCGGCTTTCAGTTTGACGGGCGCGCTTCTGCGCCGAAAGATGGTTTGCCATGTGTGGTTCGTTACCTTCGTGCCTTCAGAGAGATATTCGGGTGGGTCCGAATTACTTATTATAGGGGAGCATCTCCAGACTGGTCAAACACATGGGCGACTCCTGGCGAGCGCCGCGCCATGTTCAAGGTACCGAGCGCGATCGGTCCTGACGGCAAATGACAGCATGAGCGAAACACTCGATCGACTGAAGGTCCTGATCAACTCCTCCACACCCATCGTTGTGATGGAAACGTCGGAGGAGATGCGGGCCGTCGACATGGTCCGCACGGCTTGCTCGGAGTTGAACATGGCGACATTCGAATGGAGTATCGCCGATGGCCTGATTCGTTCCGGATCGAACGCTCCCGATCCGGTCGTACCTGTCAGAAGCCGCCGCGCGGATTCAGGGAATGCATGCTCCATTTCAGAGCCGGACATGCCCTCAGCCCTGGCGGCGGAGAATCCGAAAGGCTGATCCGAGCTGTGATGTCGTCCTCAGGCATGGAAACCCCTGCGTCCGGCGGATCGATCTATAACACGCGCGAGCCGGTGCAGGCCCTTGGCGAACATGGAATCGATGACCATCGAGGCTGTATTCATCCTGAAAGATTTTCATCGCCACATGGATGATCCCGTGGTGGTGCGGCGGCTACGCGATGTTGGGCAAAAATTCTCGGCGAACCGTCGCACTGTGATCATCACCGCGCCGGAGCTCGCCGTACCGGCGGAACTCGCCACTCTGGTCGAACATCTTCGATCTACCATTACCCGATCGAGACCGCCTGCGCGATATCGTGCACGAAACCTTTACGCGACTTTCAAAGACCTACACGCTGAAGCTCCAACTGGATGCCGCCGGAGTCGATGCCATCGCTGCCAACCTGCGTGGGCTTACCGAAGAAGAAGCGGACCGCGCCATCTCGCAGGCGCTGGTCACAAGATACGCGTTATGTCCCGAAACCGATCACCGACGTGCTCGACGCCAAGAAGCAACTGCTGCGGCATTCCGGCATGCTGGAGTTCATCGAAACCTCCGACCGCATGGGCGATGTTGGAGGGCTGGAAAATCTGAAGCACTGGCTCGGACAGCGACGGGGGGCCTGGGAAGATTCGGCGCGTGCCTTCGGCCTGGAACCGCCGCATGGCGTCATCATCCTTGGCGTGCAGGGATGCGGAAAGTCGCTGTGCGCTCGCGCGGTTGCTGGAGAGTGGAAGCTGCCTCTCGTGAAATTTGATACCTCCGCGGTCTACGACAAGTACATCGGCGAAACCGAGAAACGAATTCGCAAAGTTTTTCAGGTTGCAGAAGGACTCGCCCCTTGCGTGCTCTGGATCGACGAACTCGAAAAAGTGTTCGCCGGCAGCGGGCCCGATTCGGCGTCTGCCGACGCAGGAGTTTCTTCTCGCCTGCTCGCGTCGTTTCTATCATGGATGCAGGATCGCAAGGCTCCCGTATTCGTAGCCGCAACCTGCAATAACGTGAGCGCTCTTCCGCCGGAGTTGATCCGTAAGGGACGCTTCGACGAGTTGTTCTTTGTGGATCTGCCCGAACCAGACTGAGCGCAAACAGATCTTCTCGATCCAGTTGGCAAAGCGCAAACGAGATCCTGCCAATTTGATCTGGAAAAAATGGCTGCGGCCGCCAATGGGTACTCTGGCGCCGAAATCGATGCAGCCGTTCAGGGCGCCCTTTACGCGGCTTATTCCAGCAAGAAAGACCTCACGACCCAGTTGGTCCTGGATGCATTGTCCGAGACCGTGCCGCTGTCGATTACCCGGGCTGAAGAAATCGCGGCCCTCCGCGACTGGGCTCGAACTCGCGCCGTCGCCGCCTCCGACGGCAATCAGGCCGTCGCCAAAAGTTGAGGATTTCCTGCCATTGACTGTGCCTTAGCTCCGGGGTAGGCTTGAATCAATGTTCGTCGTTCGCCCTCGGGCGCGAATTTCCGAGTTCTCCCGTCTCAGAGAAAAGTCCTGTCCCATCTGCGCGGTGAAGCAGATTTCGTTTCGTTCCTGCGGAGCGTTGACGAGCTTAGCCGCATTCGCGCGAGGACACTGAGCCACGCCATGATGAATTCACACGCATGAAGAAGAGCATCGGGGTAACTCCCAACATCGAAACGCTTTTTGGCACGCGGGATGAGAACTTGCGCGTGTTGGAAGACGGCCTGAATATCACAATCAACCTGCGCTCGAACGGTATTGAACTCGAGGGCGCCCAGCGCGACGTGGCTCGCGCAGAGCAGGTCTTCTCCGATTACGAGAGCCTGCAGAAGTCCGGTTTCACCTTTAACAACGGCGATCTGAACAGCATGCTGCGGGTGCTGACCTCCGATCACACGTCTACCCTGCGTGGCCTCGCTGAGGCCGGGAGGCAGCGTTCTTTCGGACGGCGCACCGTTCAGCCCAAGAGCAGCAATCAGCGGCGTTATCTGGAAGCCATCGAGAAGCACGATATGGTTTTCGGCATTGGCCCTGCCGGGACGGGCAAGACCTATCTCGCGGTGGCGATGGCGATCTCAGCCCTGCTGGCGAAGCGTGTCAATCGCATCATACTGGCCCGCCCTGCGGTGGAAGCTGGCGAACGTCTCGGATTTCTGCCTGGAACATTGCAGGACAAGATCGATCCCTACCTACGGCCTCTGTACGACGCGCTCTACGACATGCTCGATCCGGAAAAAGTGGATCGATATTTGGAAAAGAATGTCATCGAGATAGCGCCCATCGCCTTCATGCGAGGGCGAACGTTGAACGATTCATTCGTTATCCTCGACGAAGCGCAGAACACGACGTCTGAGCAGATGAAGATGTTTGTGACACGCCTCGGATTCAACTCGAAAGCGGTGATCACCGGCGACGTCACGCAGATTGATTTGCCGAATGCCCGGCGAAGCGGGCTGCTCGAAGCGATCGACATACTCAAAAGCGTGGACGGCCTGGCGTTCGTAAATTTTGATGAAGCGGATGTTGTCCGACACCACCTGGTACAGCGCATCGTGAGAGCCTACGATGAGCACAAATCACGCAGCGCCGAACAGCAGATGTCGTTGCTGGCGGAGCACCGAGAGGCCGACCGCGTGGCCCACCACGAAAGAGCAGCTCCGGCTGACGAGCGCGCTGCGCCTAACTACACTAGAGAGTAAAATGGTGTGAGCGGGAGGGCGGAATGCCCTCCTGTTTTATTTTTTTGGGTATTCAACTTGATGGGCGAATTGTGAAAGCAAGTTTTTCGATGGGGATCGTCGGATGGTGATCCTGGAAAAGAAAGTTGTGGGAATGACCGACGCGTCACTGGCTCGCTTTGTGCTGCGAGCGCGGAAGGCCGCCGGCATGCGGAACACTCTGAATGTATTGGTCACCAGCAGCGCGTCGATGCGCGATCTGAACTCTCGATTCCGCAACAAAAATAAATCGACTGACGTCCTATCATTTCGACACGAGCCGACGATCAGAGATAATCACAACCGCAACGGATTCGCGGGAGAGATCGCGATCTCCTCTGAAATTGCGGCCCAGAACGCCATCACGCTTGGACATACTGTGGCCGAAGAGGTGAAGGTTCTGGTGCTTCACGGGATACTACATCTGGCGGGGTTCGATCACGAGCGCGATAATGGAAGGATGGCCCGGAAGGAAGCAAAATTACGCCGAGCCCTGAAATTGCCCACCGCTTTGATCGAACGCGGCCAGCCCGGCGCGCGCAGCCCTGAGAAGAAGATAGTGAAAAAATCGCGAGCGAACGGGGCGGGGAAGAGAGAATGACGATCGCCGTCGCCTTTGCGTTAGTCCTGCTGATCGGCATTCTCACGCTTGTCTCGTACGTCGAGCGCGTCTATCAGGAAGCCGGCAGGTTCCTGTCCCGCGATTTTCAAGACAACATTGATGTCTTCGAAAATAAGATTGAGCCCAAGCTGAAAGTGAGCCGCAGCCGTACGGCCCTCTCGATGGCGGTACTGACGCAATTGGCCACCGGAGCGATTGCGCTCTTGATTGGTTACCTGCTCTTCACCGACCCAGCGTGGAACATTTACGAGGTATTGCAGGCAGCCTTCGGGCTGCTTTTGATCGTGATTCTTGCGAACCGGTTCCTGCCGTTCGTGTTCTTTTCGAGAACGAAGGGCGAATGGTTCATCCATTGGACGTTTGTCCTGCGGGGCTTGATCTACCTTGTAATGCCGGTGACGATTGTGCTCGGATTTCTCCAGTCCGTCGCCACGTTGACAAACGAGAACACAACTGAGCAACCGGAGACGTCTGCAGAAGCCGTTGATGCCCTGATCGAAGCCGGGCAAGAAGAGGGCATCATTCAGGAAGGCGATCGCGACCTGATTCAATCGGTAGTTGAGTTCAGCGGGAAGACCGTGCGCGAAGCGATGAAGCCGCGGCCGGCAATGTTCGCTGTCCCCACAAACCTTACGGTGGAGCGGTTCATCGAGATGCTCCGCAACAAACACTACTCGCGAGTTCCAGTTTACGAGGGCAGTGTTCACACTATTAAAGGGATCGTGTACACCCAGGATGTTTTGCAAGTTCCGGATACTGAAGCCCACATGCGCACGCTGGATACCATCATGCGGCGCAACGTTTATTTTGTGCCGGAGAGCAAGCTGGGCAGCGATTTGCTGCGAGAAATGCAGAAGCAGAACATCCGCATGGCGATCGTGGTCGATGAATACGGCGGAGTCGCCGGCTTGGTCACAATCGAAGATCTGGTGGAAGAAATTGTTGGTGAAATTCGCGACGACCGCGACAAGCCCGAAATTGTTCGTGAACGGGAAGGAACCTTCATTGTGTCCGGAGGGATGGATGTAGATCGTCTCGCAGAATTGTTTGGCGTCCGGCCAGAAGGCAAGGATTCCGCTACAATCGCCGGGCTGGTTAGCGAACTTGCAGGACGCATTCCGGGTAAAGGCGAGATCGTCGAAGAAGACGGCCTTCGATTCGAAGTTCTCGAATCAACCGACCGGAAAGTGGAGCGAGTGCGAGTGACAGCTTCGCAGCCACAACAGATGAAGTTGATCTAAAGGCGTTTGTTAGCTTTTCGCTTTTGACTCTTGGCTTCTTGCTTTCAGCTTTCATCTTCTCAGTCTCTGCGCTCATCGCATGTGGTTCTGGAGTGCATGGGAGCTCGGGTCAGAACAAGGAAATTTACCCAACGGTTAAAGCGAGAACAAGAAGCCAAGAGCCTGCGGCCGGAAGCTGACGGCGAACCAAAGCGCGCTCCCAATATGCCATTTCGTTCCGGTTTCGTCGCGATTCTCGGGCGCCCCAATGCAGGCAAGTCCACCTTGCTCAACGCATTGGTTGGAGAGAAGCTCGCAATCATTTCTCCAAAGCCGCAAACCACGCGCAATCGAATTCAAGGCATCGTTCACGTTCCAAAGAAGAATGGAAAGGGCGGAGCCCAGATTGTGCTGATCGACACGCCGGGTGTCCACAAGCCTGACAGTTCTCTGGGCCGCAAGATGATGGTGGAGGTTCGTGAAGCGCTTGAAGGCTGCGACCTGGTGCTGGTGATCATGGATGTCACGCACAAACTCGATCCGCGCGATGAGTTCGCGCTTCAGATGGTGCAACGAACGGGGGTGAAAACGTTTCTTGTTCTGAACAAGATCGATGTCATACGCGAAAAATCGCGACTGCTGCCTCTGATCGAGGAATACCGCAAACTTCACGACTTCGCTCAGGTGATTCCGATTTCAGCTTTGAAGCGAAAGGGGCTAGACGAACTGCTGAAGGATGTAACTGCCGCTCTTCCTGCCGGTCCCGCCTACTTTCCGGAGGATCAGATTACCGATCAGCCTGCCCGTTTCATGGCAGCAGAAATCATCCGCGAACAGATTCTGCTGAATACAAGCGAGGAAATTCCGTATGCGACGACGGTGGTCCTCGAAACATTTGAAGAAGGAAAGCGTCTGACGCGAATCGCGGCCACGATCTATTGCGAGCGCGACGGACAAAAGGGAATTCTGGTTGGCAAGGGCGGCAAGATGCTGAAGAAAATTGGTACATCGGCCCGGTTACAAATCGAGCACATGCTGGGATCCAAGGTCTTTCTCGAGCTTTACGTAAAAGCTGAGCCGGGCTGGCGGGATTCCAGACGATTCGTTGAGGAGTTAGATTGGCGACGACAGTTAGAGCAGAGAATGTTGCATCAGCGTCATGAGTCTCAACAATAACAATTGTCGACGCAGACGGTTCAGCGTCGCGCGATGTTACTGTTGACTGGCTGCTGAAAGTTGAAGCCGTTGCCCAAACGCGCCGCTACATCTAGAATCAAAAGCGGGGCAGACTTCATCAACGAGTGAACATGGAAGCTGGGGATTCGTCCGAGGCGCAACTTCCGGAGTACAATTTCGATCCAGATAAGCTGAACCTGCGCGTCCGGGTGACGCTTGCGGCTGACCGCAAGGCTGTCGATCCGGTCGTAGAGCAGGTGATGGAGGCTATTCGCGAAACAAAGTGTCTCAACGGCAAGGAAGACGCAATTGAATTAGCTCTGCAAGAAGCCCTAGCCAACGCCGTCGTTCACGGTGCGAAAGAAGATCCCACAAAAGTAGTGGAATGCCTGGTTGCGTGCGATGAGCAACGCGGAGTCCTCATCATTGTTCGGGATCCGGGTGAGGGATTCGATCCGCAAGGCATCCCGACCTGTACTTTGGGCGAGAATCTCTATTCCAATCACGGTCGCGGCATATTTCTGATCAATCAACTGATGGACGAGGTGCAATTCCGCAAAAACGGAACCGAAATCCACATGGTGAAGCACTAGATAGCACGCCGCAACGGAAACTACCTCCTACTCCTTTGCAGCAATTCCCAGCGCTTTCATTTTCCGATAGAGGTGGCTTCGCTCCAGCCCGAGCACCTCGGCGGCGCGACTTACGTTTCCGTGATTCTCGTCCAGCTTTTTCAGGATGTAGTCGCGCTCGTAGGCATCGCGGGCCTGGTGCAGAGTCGAGAATTCACCTCGAGGTGCACGTCGGCCTCCGTCGCGATACACCAGCGGAGGCAGATGTTTGCTGTCGTAGCGCGTCGTGGTTGGATTCATGATGACAATGCGCTCAATGACGTTACGAAGTTCGCGAACGTTACCCGGCCACGAATATCGCATCAGGATCTCGATCGCGTCATCGGTAATTTCGCGCGGACGGCGTCCGTATGTCGATGCTAATTCCTTCAGGAAATGTCGCGTGAACAGCGGGATGTCCTCTTTTCGTTCGCGCAGCGGCGGAACGAAAAAAGGAATGACGTTCAGACGGTAAAAAAGATCTTCGCGAAAGTTACCGCGCGATTGCTCCTCTTCGAGATCTTTGTTCGTGGACGCGATAACACGTACGTCAACGGTGATGGTCTCATCGCTGCCCACGGGCGTGAACCGCTGTTCATCCAGCGTGCGCAATACTTTGGATTGCGTTTTCAGGCTCATGTCGCCCACTTCATCGAGAAACAGTGTGCCTCCATGAGCGCGCTGGAATTTTCCCTCTTTATCAGCGGCGGCGCCCGGGAACGATCCTCTGAAGTGCCCAAAAAGTTCGCTCTCAATCAGGTCTTCTGGAATCGCAGCGCAGTTGACCTCCACGAAAGTCTCATCCTTGCGCAGGCTCTGAGCGTGAATCGCGCGGGCGACGAGTTCTTTGCCGGTTCCAGATTCTCCGTAAATCAGAACTCGTCCGTTGGTGGGAGCCATGACCGCGATCTGCTGCCGCAGTGCCTTCATCGGGATGCTGTCCCCTACGATGATGCTTCTGGTCTGCAGCTGCTTCTTCAGGTCGACATTCTCGCGATGGAGTTTCTTCGAATCGATCGCGTTCTTTACTACGATCAGCGTCTTCTCCAGTGAAAGGGGTTTCTCGAGAAAGTCGTAGGCACCTAGCTTAGTTGCTCGAACGGCTGTCTCAATCGTTCCGTGCCCCGAGATCATGATGACCTCGGGAGGATTTTCAAACTCGCGAATCTTCTGCAAAACATCGAGACCGTCGATTCCGGGAAGCCAGATATCGAGCAGCACGACATCGAATGCCGTTTTGCGTAGAACGTCCAGGCATTCCTCGCCGCTTTCGACGGCGGAGGCAGAATAATTTTCATCCTTAAGAATGCCGGCCAAGGAAGTCCGAATTCCGGCTTCGTCGTCTACGATCAGGATGCTATGCATGTTGAGGGATTACTGGAACGGCATTCGATTCGGCCACTACAGGCAGTTCGATGATGAAGCGCGTTCCGACCGGATCATTCTTCTCTACCCGAATGGAACCGCGATGATCCTCGATGATGCGGCTCACAATCGATAAGCCCAACCCCGTCCCGCGTTTCTTCGTCGAGAAGTAAGGAAGAAACAATTTCTCCTTGAGTTCACGAGTCACGCCGTGGCCAGTGTCGGCCACAGTGATCTCGACGGCGTCGCGGCTAGCCACCAACGATGTGGAAATGCCGATCTCGCGCACCACGGCGTCCTGCGAGGCCTCCGCGGCATTGTCGACCAGATTTGCGATCGCGCGCTTGATTGATTCGCCATCCGCCAACACCTTTGGCAGATCAGCCGAAAGAGACTTGTGGAGGCCCACGCCATCGAGCCTGCCGTTGAACATCGACAGTGCATCTTCGATGATCTGGTTTATATCGGATGGCTGCGGCTTGGCCACAGGAAAACGAGCCAGCGTCGCGAATTCATCTACCAACCGGCGAACGGTTTCGACCGCTCCTTCAATTGTCTCCGCACACGATCTTACAATCTCCATTGAAGCCGGATCGCCGGGCGTGGCGCGGTCGAGATTGCGCTGGATTCGCTCTGCCGATAGCGCGATTGGCGTAAGAGGATTCTTGATCTCATGTGCTACCCGCCGTGCAACCTCGCGCCATGCAGCCTGCTTCTGCGCTTTCAATAGATCGGATAAATCTTCGAATACGATGACGTATCCGGAGCGATCACCCTGATGCCGAAGGGTCGCGACCGTGACGGCGACATTTAAGGCGCCTCGAGGAAGTTGCATTTCTAGTTGGCTGGTGCTCATCCCCATGCGATCGCCGCGACGCAGCAGGAGTTCGAGATCTTCCATCACTTCGGCGGGGAAAACCTCCGCTGCCGTTGCTCCTAAGAGACTCAACGTCGAACCTTCATAGCCGCCATCGGGATGGAACATCCGCAAAAGAGCCTGGTTGACGTGAGTGACCTTTCGATCGGCGTCCAGCGATAGCACCCCAGTCGGGATGCTCTCAAGGATGGTCTCGAACTGCCGTCGCCTGTGATCGAGTTCGGCGTTGGCCGCACCGAGTTCGCGGCTTGAGGCCTCGATCTGACGGCGACTGCCTTCCAGATCCTCGGCCATGCGGTTGAACGAGCGAACGAGGTCGCCAATCTCGTCCGCAGAACTGACGTCGACGCGATAATCGAGACGTCCCCGCGAAATTTCCTGGGTGGCTTCTGCCAGCGCAGACAACGGCCGTGTAACGATTTTTGACAGAAAAAGCGCGAGCCACGTGGTGACGAAAAGCACGCTCATCGTCAGTAACAGGAGCAAGCCCATGTAGGTGCGCCGGACCACGCGCCGCTCGCGGGCAAGATCATAGTAGCGTTCCTGGCTGGCCTCGACCTGGCGCACGGTTTGCGAAAAACCCTGCGGAAGAGGAATGGCAACAAGAATCGTTCCGCCTCCAAGGACAGAAGCGCTCCCCAACGAGTAATCTGCGTTCTGCCAAGTGAATTTGGCGGGTCGCCCGGCCTGTGCGTCTGAAAGTGGCAGAGAGTCTTTCAGAACTGCCCAAGGAGCAGGCACGTTGTAAGACGCTTCGGCATTGCCATCGCGCAATGCCAGCGCAAATCCGCCTTGTAGCGTCAGTTCGTGATGCTGAAACTCGCTGACTACATCCGAATAACCTCGTCCAGAAAAGTCGCGCTCGACGTCCGGAGATGCCGCGATTGCTGCGGCCTCTGAGCGCGCATTCTGCATGGCGTAATCGGCCAGCAGAGTCACCATGGCATGAGTATCGGATCTCACTTCTTCCACCGGCGTCGAAAACCATTTGTCGATGGACCGGTTCATCAATCCATAGGCAAACCAATACATCACGACGACGGGCAGGGAAGACAAGAGCAATGCTCCAGCCACCATACGGGTTCGAAACTTGGAGCCTAGAACACCGAGACGGCGCTCAGCGAAGAGTTTCAGTAAATTGCGCATTAGAACGAACGTCAGCGCAACGAACAGCAAAAATATCAGGGCCGAGAGCGCGGCCAGGACGACAATATCTTGATTATTGCCGGGATGCAGGAAGCTGAGGTCGAACGCAGTTTCCGACACCAAGATCGCCAGCAAAAGGAAAACAGAAATCGATAGAAGGATGATGACTTGCTTGCGGTAGGAGGTCTTTACCAATCGGATTGAACTCGACTGTGCCATTCCTTGGTCGTTTAGTGCGAACCCGGTACTGGCATTCGCAAGCCATTATAGATGCAGCACAATGCTCGGACGCTGCAGGATCGTCACGCCTTAGGTTCATCACCTTGCGGGCATAGACGGCGAGCGCACTCCTTCTCACTGAGAAAGCGCATCAACAAGGGCTTCATACGAGGGCTTCGGTTTGTATGCGCCGTCGAAAGGTAAGGCCGCCCCACGCGAGCCCTTCGAGTGGGAACCAACCCAGGAGTATTTGTCGGTGAATCCCCACGTTTGAATGGCGGTGCAGGCAGGGTTGGCTAGACATGCGCTTGTCACATCACGATAGATTTCGGCTTGCTTTTGCAAGTCTCGATCGTCAGCGCCGCCCATTGAGTTCAACGGCAGCGATACGTCAAGTTCGGTGATATGTACTTGCAGCCGCAGCGACGTGAGGCGCGTGATGTTAGCCTTGACGCCCTGCACATCAAAGTTGAGGTCGGGGATATGCATTTGCAACCCAACGCCGTCAATGGGAACGCCTCGCTGCTTAAACTTTTTCAGCATCGCGAAGACCGAATCGGATTTGGGATTCATTCCCTCAGCCCCGTTTTCGTTATAGAACAGCAGAGCATGAGGATCGGCCTCATGGGCCCATCGGAAAGCCTGCTCTACGTATGTTGTGCCCTCGCTTGGGGCGATTCCCGGCTGGTTGTACCAAGGAGAGTCCTTGAAATGTCCGTTCTCGTCGAGCGCTTCATTCACCACGTCCCAGGCAAAGACTTTGCCAGCGAAGTGCGTAACTACAGTGGAGATGTGCTCCCGCAATAGATGGGACAACTCAGCGGGTGTGTGATTGTCTTGAACTAGCCACGCTGGATTGTCGTGATCCCAAGCGAGGCAGTGGCCTCGCACTTTCATAATGTGCGCCTCGGCAAAGTGAACGATCTGGTCGGCCTCATGGAAATCGAAACTATCGCGATTGCGTCGAATGACGTGCCACTTCATCGCGTCTTCCGCTTCGATCATATTGAATTCGCGGCCGAGCGTTTCGCTGTATGCAGGCTCGGAAAATAGTGAGGGGCGAACGGCTGTGCCAACAAGAACTCCGGCGCGATCAGCCGCGGCGCGCAGCGTCGACGGCGCAACCGGACTGGCTCCAGCGGCCACGAAGAATAAAGCAGAGGATACCGCTATCCACGCCGATCTTTTCATCATGCATTTCAGATAGCGCATGGAAGGAAGGGCTGTAAAGGGCAAGCGTCACATTTCGGACGTGATTTCCCACAATAGTGCTTGCCCACTCCGACAATCAGACCGTGCATTTCGTTGTAGACCTGAACCAGGGCCGTGCGCTTCGCGGCGCTCATTGCCGAAGGAGGATGTGCCGCTCCGCGAAAGCCCGTGTCAAGCGGAGACAAGGTTGCGGGAACAATCTGCTGCTGCGCAAAAGGCTGAAGGGCGCCTTCGAAAAGCTGTCTGATCTCTTCGTAGTCCGATCCTTGGCGAACGATGCCGTGGCGTTCGAGCAGTCGCCGGGTGTAAGCATCGACAACGAACACCGGATGGTTTCCCGCATAAAGCAGAATCGAGTCCGCGGTCTCGGGACCTACGCCATTCAAGCTCAGCAACTCCTCGCGCAGCCTCACAGTGGGTTGAGAAAACATGGAATCCAGAGAACCGCCGTAATGTTCGTCCAGAAAACCGATGAAAGTTTTTAGCCGCCGGGCCTTTTGACGGAAATACCCCGAAGGGCGGATGAGTCGCTCCAGTTTGGGAAGGCGCATTTTTCGCATCGCTTCCAAGCTAAGGAGATTTTCGTTACGTAGATTTGTGAGAGCGCGTTCCACATTCGTCCATGCGGTGTTCTGCGTGAGGTAGGCGCCTACAATGACTTCAAAACGCGACTCCGCCGGCCACCAGTGCTGCGCGCCCCATGCGTGATAGAGGGTCTCGTAGTAGCGACGGATTTCATCCTCGAAATTCGCGGTCGGCACGTGGAAAACCTCTATGTAAGTCTATGCAATCGAGACTTGGCGCGACAACCGAGGGTCCGATCATCGCTTTGGCCTTACTGAAGTGCATGTACCTGGGCTGTCATTTCCCTGAGAAAACACCTGAAAAACCGCAATTGGCGCGGACTTTCCCACGTATGACGCTGTAAATGCAGCCCCAAACGTTAAGTCCAAGTACCAAAGTAAGTCGCGAAGTATGCCCATTGCGTTGACAATTTATGTCAACGCGGATGAGCTGCATCTCTCCCATCGATGCGGCAGCCTTTCGCGCTATGCCTCGACAAAGGTGAGGCATCGTTCCATCTACGTGGTTAGGAGATCTGCGTATGTCTCAACGGCTGGGTGACCTTCTCGTCAAAGAGAAGATCATTACCCCAGAGCAGTTGGAACAAGCGAATAAGGTTCAGAAGGAGCAGAGCTGCCGGCTGGGGTCTGCGCTGGTGAAGCTCGGCTTCCTCACGGACGAGGATGTCACCAACTTCCTCTCGCGCCAGTATGGCGTTCCAGCGATCAACCTTTCATATTTCGAGATCGATGGCGCCGTCGTCAAGCTGATCCCCTTCGAAACCGCGAAACGCTATCAAATTCTGCCACTGAGCCGCGTGGGCGCTTCGCTCACCATCGCGATGGTCGATCCGACCAACGTCTTTGCGATGGATGATATCAAGTTCATGACCGGCTTCAATATCGAACCGGTCGTTGCATCGGAGAGCTCGATCCTGGCGGGAATCGACAAGGCCTACGGAGCGACGAGAGAAGAAGACCTCGAAACCGTAATGCAGTCGATGTCGGAGCTCAACGAGAATGACGTCGAGCTGCAGTCAGAAGAGCAGCAGCTGGAACTGGCGGAACTCGAGAAGGCTGCTGACGAAGCGCCAGTCGTCAAGCTCGTGAACGTCGTGCTAGGCGACGCGGTGAAGCGGGGAGCCAGCGACATCCACATTGAGCCGTACGAAAAGGAATTCCGCGTCCGCTTCCGTATTGACGGCGTGTTGCAGTCGATCATGACGCCGCCCCTGAAGTTGAAAGACGCAATCACTTCCCGCTTGAAGATCATGTCGAAGCTCGACATCAGCGAGAAACGGCTGCCGCAAGACGGCCGCATCATGCTGAAGATGAACATTGGCGGCCGAAAGAAGCAACTCGATTTTCGTGTCAGCACGCTGCCCACTCTGTGGGGCGAAAAGATCGTGCTCCGGTTGCTCGACAAAGAGAATCTGCGGCTCGACATGACCAAGCTCGGATTCGAACCCGAATCGCTGGTCAAGTTTGAAAAAGCCATTCTGAAGCCGTACGGCATGGTGCTCGTCACGGGACCAACGGGTTCAGGCAAAACGAACACTCTGTACTCCGCAATTTCGCGATTGAACCAGCCCGATACCAACATCATGACGGCTGAAGACCCGGTCGAGTTCCAGTTGCAGGGCGTCAACCAGGTCCAGATGAAAGAGCAGATTGGATTGAACTTTGCGGCTGCCTTGCGGTCGTTCCTGCGGCAGGACCCTAACATCATCCTGGTCGGCGAAATCCGAGACTTTGAAACGGCTGAAATCGCGATCAAGGCCGCATTGACAGGCCACCTTGTGCTTTCCACCCTGCACACCAACGGTGCCCCTGAAACCATTACGCGTTTGATGAATATGGGAATTGAACCATTCCTGGTTGCGACGTCAGTTCACCTGATCTGCGCCCAGCGACTGGTGCGCCGTATCTGCAAGGATTGCACTGAGCCGATGGACGTGCCGCCGCAGACTCTGATCGACGCGGGTTTCAGTCCTGAGGAATCGAAGACCATCAAGATTCACAAAGGAAAAGGCTGCGGCGTTTGCAACAACACTGGGTACAAAGGCCGCTGCGGTCTGTATGAAGTAATGGAGGTTGACGATGAGATCCGCGAACTGGTTCTGGTCGGCGCCTCGGCTGTGGAATTGAAGAAGAAAGCCATCGAGCGCGGCATGGTTACGCTGCGCCGCAGCGGGTTGATCAAGGTCGCTGCGGGTATGACGACGCTCGAGGAAGTAGCACGCGAAACCATTCACTAGGCTGTAGACGGAAAGGGAAGGAACTTTTCTTATGGGTTTGTCGTTAAGCGATCTGCTCAAGAGAATGCTCGAGATGAACGGTAGCGATTTGCACATTACCACCAACTCGCCGCCTCAGATTCGTGTCCACGGCCACCTGGTGCCGCTCGACCTTCCGCAGATGACGCCTGCCGAAACTAAGCAGCTGGCCTACAGCGTCATGACGGATTCGCAGAAGCACCGCTTTGAAGAGAGCCTTGAGCTCGACTTCTCTTTCGGTTTGAAGGGACTCGCCCGGTTCCGTGCCAACGTTTTTAATCAGCGCGGCGCGACGGCGGCCGTCTTTCGTCTGATTCCTTTCGAAATCAAGTCCTTCAACCAGCTTGGACTTCCCCCGGTTGTCAGCAAGCTCTGCGACAAGCCTCGCGGACTGGTGCTGGTGACTGGACCGACTGGATCGGGTAAATCCACGACGCTCGCGGCCATGATCGACAAGATCAATAGCGAGCGCCACGATCACATCCTGACGATCGAAGATCCGATCGAATTCGTCCACATGAACAAAAACTGCCTGGTCAACCAGCGCGAACTTCATGCGGACACCAAGAGTTTCACCGACGCGTTGCGCGCCGCCCTTCGTGAAGATCCAGACGTCGTGCTGATCGGCGAAATGCGTGACTTGGAAACCATCGAATCGGCACTGCGAATCGCGGAAACCGGACACTTGACTTTCGGTACGTTGCACACCAACTCGGCAACGTCGACCATCAACCGTATCATCGACGTCTTCCCGGCCCACCAGCAGCCGCAGATTCGTGCCCAGCTGTCGCTGGTGCTGGAAGGCATCATGTGCCAAAGCTTGTTGCAAAAAGTCGACGGGAAGGGTCGCGCCATGATCATGGAAATTCTGGTGCCGAACGCCGCAGTCAGAAACCTCATCCGCGAAGACAAGATTCACCAGATTTATTCTTCCATGCAATCGGGACAGGAAAAGTTCGGAATGCAGACGTTTAACCAGTCGCTGGCTACAGCCTATTCGCAGAAGCAGATCTCGCTAGAAGTGGCACTGCAGCGGTCCAGTAACGTCGATGAATTGCAGGAAATGATCAACCGCGGCGCCACACTGCTGAACCGTCCGACTTCGGGCGGCTCAACCATGGCCAAAGGCGCAGCTTCCAAGCACTAATTGGAGAGCGCTCTTTGAAGCGAACAAAGATTTTCGAGAACTAGCAATCAGGGTCAGGAGAAGCTAAACCATGCCAGTCTTTACATTTTCGGGCAAAGACGCGTCGGGACAGAAAATTTCCGGAGAAAGAATGGCGGCCAACAAGCAGTCGTTGGCGCAGGCATTGCGTCGCGAACGCATTACGCCTGGCGCCATCCGGGAGAAGGGCAAGGAGTTTTCCATGCCCACCTTCGGGTCCGGTAAAGTCGGAACCAAGGAAATCGCGATCTTCTTCCGTCAGTTTTCCGTCATGATCGACGCCGGATTGCCGCTCGTGCAGTGTTTGGAAATTCTGGCGGCGAACCAGGAAAATCAGGCGTTCCTGAAGACTCTCACCGGAGTTCGAACCACGGTCGAAGGCGGTGCGACGCTGGCCAATGCTATGCGCCAGTACCCGGTGGTTTTCGACGATCTCACAACGAACATGATCGAGGCTGGGGAAACCGGCGGCATTCTTGACATCATCCTTCAGCGGCTGGCGGTTTACGTCGAAAAAGCCGTTCGCCTCAGGGCTGCTGTCAAATCCGCGTTGATCTACCCGGTCGCGGTCGTCAGCATGGCTGTGCTGATCGTGGGTGCACTGCTCAAGTGGGTCGTGCCCATTTTCTCTAACTTGTTCGCCGGCCTCGGTGTAAACCTGCCGCTGCCTACTCGAATCGTCATGGGACTCAGCGCGTTCGTAAACACTTTCTGGTGGATGTTCCTGGTCGGTGTGGGCGCCTTGTTCTTCGGTGTTCGTCAGATCCGGAAACATCCGCGGGGCAAGTACTATTTCGACAAGATGCTGCTCAACTTGCCGATCGTCGGCTCGTTGCTGCGGAAGATTGCTGTAGGCCGCTTCACCCGTACCCTGGGAACATTGATCACCTCAGGCGTGCCGATCCTGGAAGGGCTGAGCATAACGGCAAAGACCTCCGGCAACGCTGTGCTGGAAGAGGCCCTGATGAAGGTTCGCAAGGCGATCGAAGAAGGCCGTACGATCGTTGATCCGCTTCGCGAATGCGGAGTCTTCCCGAACATGGTTACGCAGATGATCGGCGTCGGCGAAGCCACGGGCGCCATGGACTCCATGCTGCAGAAGATCGCCGACTTCTACGAAGAAGAAGTCGACGCTGCCACCAAAGATATGCTGGCGATGTTGGAGCCAGTGATCATCGGCATCCTCGGCGTCACCATCGGCGGAATCGTTATTTCGCTCTACATGCCGCTGTTCGCCATGATCGCAAAGCTGTCTGGATAGCACCGAAACAGCGAGGCCGGGTGCGTTCGCGTATCCGGCCGCATCGCACGCTGATGTCTCAGGATGATGGCTCTGCTCGGTCGAGCCTATGTTGCTCTCTCTTGGACCATAGACGCAGGACCACCGTTCAGGAATACCGGGATCGCAATGCAATCGACGTTCGACGAACATAATTGGCTGGTGTGGCTCGTCCGGGTTCGTATCTTCATCCTGACTTTGCTGCTCGGTATCGAGTTCGCCGTCGCACAGATCAGCCCTGCGCCGTTCCCGATGCGGCTGTTCATCACGACAATTCTTTTCTGGTACAGCCTTTCTTTCTTTTACGTATTGCTGCTTTCCGTTTGGCAGGAACACCGGCTACAGGCTTCGCTGCAAGTCCTCACCGACCTGATTCTGGTCAGCCTGGTTATCCATGAAACGGGCGGCTGGGACAGTTCTTTGAACTTCCTGTACCCGCTGGTGATCATTGTGGCCAGCGTGCTGTTGCAGAGAAAATGGGCGCAGCTGGTGGCAGCACTCGCGTTCATCCTGTACGTAACCGTTCTGGAACTGAACTATTACGGTGTAGTTCCGTCGTACTGCACAACGCACCCCGGTCTCAAGGCACTGCAGGCCATTATCTTCGTCAACCTGTTTGCGTTTCTTGCGATCGCTTATCTGGCAGGACTCCTTACCGCGAAGCTGAGACAGGTCGGCGTCCAGCTAAAAGACGCGAGTGGCGCGCTCGAAAGCCTGCAAGCGCTGCACGAAAATATTGTTCACTCGATCAGCAGCGGCCTGGTAACCACCGGGCTTGACGGACGGATCACTTTGATCAATGCCTCAGCACAACGGCTGCTGGAACGAAATCCGTCGGACCTGGTAGGAACGCCGGTGAGTCAACTCTTCGTCGATCCGCTTCCGACGATCGAATCGGAGACCCAACATGGCGAAGTGCGGTGCGACGCTCCCAATCGCTTTCGCAAGACTCTACGCGTGCGGGTTACGTCTCTGACGGTTCCAGAGCGCGGAGACATCGGATATGTGTACGTGTTCGACGACCTTACTGAGATTCGACGGCTGGAGCGCGAAGTGCGCATGCAGGATCGTCTCGCTGCCGTGGGACGCCTCGCTGCCGCGATCGCGCACGAGATTCGTAATCCGCTCACCTCGATCGCCGGCTCGGTCAGCATGCTCTCAGGCGTTCCTGAAATGAATGAGGATCATCGCCGCTTGTTGGATATCGTTACGCGTGAATCGCACCGATTGAACGGCATCATCACGGATTTTCTGGCGTATTCGCGCACCAAGCAATATCACTTCGATCGCGTCGATCTGATTCAGTTGGTGGAAGACACACTCACCCTGATGGATCACCGTATGACAGCGGAGAAGACTGGTATCCGCATCGAGCGCAAGTTTGCCGTCGAACAGGCCTGGGCAATGGCGGATGGCGACAAGCTGAAGCAGGTTTTCTGGAATCTTTGCGAGAACGCAGTTCGTGCCATGAAGGATGGCGGCAGTTTGACGGCGGCGGTCGAGGGATTGGGCGACGAATGGCAAATCTCTTTTGCGGATACGGGAACTGGAATGACTCCCCAACAGGTTGAGAAAATCTTCGAACCCTTCCAGTCGAATTTTGAAGGCGGCACGGGACTGGGCCTGGCGATCGTCTATCAAATTATTCAGGCGCACGAAGGCAAAGTTTGGGCCAGGTCCAGGTTCGGACAGGGATCAACATTGGTTCTGAGGCTACATCGCCTGGACGCCGGACAGGCAAGTCTCAAGAAAAAAATCGGGGCAGATCAAGTGGTCCTGACGGCTTCATCGCAGGCTGCTATCGCCGCAGGAGCCTCTCGTGGCTAATATCCTGGTTTGCGACGACGAACGTTCTATCTGTGAAATGCTCGATATCTCCCTGCGTCGCGAGGGCCATCGGGTCGAGACCGTGCAGGCAGGCCAGTTAGCGAAGAACAAGATTGACGGTGCGCTGTACGACGTCATCATCACCGACATCAAGATGCCGAATATCGATGGCATCGAAGTATTGCGTCACGCCCACCGCGTCTCTCCTGATTCTGCCGTCATTCTCATTACCGCGGTCGACGACTATGAAGCTGCGGTGGAAGCGGTGAAGGCAGGAGGAGCCTCCGACTACATCCGCAAAAGCCCGGGACTGGTTGACGAAATCAAACTGGCCATCAATCGCGCACTGGAGAAACTCGTTCTCAGCAAACAAAATTTCGCGCTGCGTCGTGATGCCGCGACACGCAATTCTCTCGATAACATCATTGGCTCCAGCCCTGCCATGGAGAAACTAAAGCAGACGGTCCGCACGGTTGCCTCCACGGCCAGCACGGTCCTGATCCACGGAGAAAGCGGGACCGGTAAGGAACTTGTAGCGCGCGCGGTGCACGTATGCTCTCCGCGTGCCACCGATGCCTTCGTCTCCGTCAACTGCGGCGCGTTCCCGGAAACCCTCCTTGAAAGCGAATTATTTGGCTACGTAAAAGGCGCGTTCACTGGTGCAAATCAGAATAAGCGTGGCCTGTTTGAGGTGGCCGATGGCGGCACCATTTTCCTGGATGAAATCAGTGAGATGACGCTTGCCATGCAAGTGAAGTTGCTGCGAGTGCTGCAAGAACGCACGGTGCGTCCGGTCGGCAGCACGAGCGAGATATCCATTGATGTTCGCGTCATCGCGGCCACCAACCGGGAACTCGACAAAGCTGTTTCAGAAAATACTTTTCGCGAAGACCTCTATTACCGTTTGAGCGTGATTCCCATCCGTGTGCCTCCTCTTCGCGAACGACGCGAAGACATTCCCCTATTGGCCAATCACTTTTTGAAAAAATATGCGGCAGCAGCCAGCCGAAGTATTTTGCGAATGCTTCCGCCCTCGCTCGACGCGCTGTGTGGATATGACTGGCCGGGAAATGTGCGCCAGCTCGAAAATACAATCGAGCGGGCCGTGGCTCTCGAGGTAACCGACGAACTTCGCGTAGAACTTCCGGCCGAGCGTCCGAAGGCGCGAGCTGCGGCTGCAGGTGCCGATGGTTCGGCGCTGCCGCAGGTCGGATCCGATCTAGCGCTACCGCAAGGGGTCGGAATGGAAAGTTATGTGGCCGGCATAGAGCGATCGCTCTTGCACAATGCGCTCAACCAGTGTGGAGGAGTGCAGACCAAAGCGGCAGATGTCCTTGGAATCTCCTATCGCTCGTTCCGGCATCTAATGAAGAAATACTCACTTTAATTAGTCCCCTTTTTCAAACGCGCTGCCTGTGGAAACGGGGTCTTTCAGTTCCAAAATTCAGGTGTAACTTCGGCAGTTCTCAGGCAAATCGTGTAATTTGTTCCCATCCCCTCCGTACCGCGGGAAGTTTCGTCTAAGGTGTTCACCTCAAAATCTTTGTGGCTCCCTTCGCCGTAGGCGCAAAACTTACAGCCGCCCAGGATAGAGAATTTCGTCTCTGTAGACATAACAAACGCCTCGCCCGAGACTGCCGAGCCTCCGGCGTGAAACCCGCTTTGCACCTGAGTCTCTGTCTATGCACGATTTAGCGGCGTTCGCCGCCGAAATGGCGGCACCGAAGCATCCCCAAGCATCGGGTTTCCCTATTTTTCTGAAGGTTGGTTGTGACCTGCAAGTGCCTGTGGAAAAGCAAGTTTCGACGTAACAGCCTTCCAAAAGGGAAGGATGGCATTGTGGATGCTAGGAATCAGCAAAGGTCAGCCGACTGCCTTATCGGGCCGAGGCGAAAATAATCCAGAGGGGGAGATCGGAATGAAGCAGCAGACCGTTCGGCTCGGTCCGCGTGAACAGCAGATCGTCGAACTGCTTTTGCAAGGCTGTGACAATGCCGAAATCGCAAGCCAGCTGAAGATGGCGAGAAGAACCGTCAAAGCACATTTCAACCGCTTATTCCTGCGTTTTGGAATCACCGGCGGTATTAAGCGAGTAAAACTCGCGACCCTGTTGTACCGGAGGCAAGCATGTCTGCAAGTGGACGCTATGGGAACCGTATCCCCAATGAACGTGAACACCGGGTCATCGAACTAGTTGCCGAAGGCCTGAAAAACAAAGAAGTCGCTGAAGCGATTGGAACCACCGAGCACGTGGTGAAGAATTATTTACGTGTGATTTATGACAAGCTCGGGCTTTGGAACCGCGTTGAACTCGCCTTATGGTATGAGTCTCGGCGTGTCCCTTCCATGCTCGCTGCTCAGTAATAGTTTCGACTTGCGTCGAGGCGAAGTGACGCAGTTTCCGTAAGCCAGCATACAGAACGCAGAAACGCATCTCGTTACTGGCAACCAAAAGCTTGTAGATTGCGAAGTCTCTCACCGGCAGCCGCAATACCCTTGCGCGCTGCCGAGTCGAGAAGCACTCGAGCTTGATCGCAATTCTTGGAGACGCCGTCACCTTTCAAGTACAGATCCGCAAGCAGCACTGTCGCTTGTGAGTTGTGCTTGGCGATGGACTTCCACAGCCATTTCGCCGCCTCGGCGCTGTCGCGACCTCGCCCGCCTGATCCGCCAAGGTAGTGTTGTGCAACCGAAAGTTCTTCTGCGCCATTGTCCACGGCGGCCAGAGCATTAGCATCTTCGGGCGCGGGTGCCCCGCCGCCCGGTTTCTCGCGCTTGGTCTTCAGCACATCGCTCGGTGGCTCCGGGGAGCTCGTCTTTTCCTTCCCAGGCTTCGCTGAATTCTTCGGGTCCAACTGTTTCGTGGCCTCGGTGGCAGATCCTCCGGGGATCGCTGGCGTCACTGCCGGTTGATTGGCCACGACTGGTGGCGCCGAGGTCTGCGAATTCTGCGACCTGCTATACGACCTCCGCCACGCCATGTATCCGAGCCCGCCAATAATTATTGCGAGAACCATCCCGATATAAATACGGCGACGATGGCTCGGCTCGTTGCCCCAGTCATCCTCAGAACTGGTGTCTTTAGGACGGAAGCTTCGAAACAGCGACAGCTCATCCGGATTGGAAATCGATCCCTCGAAAGCTTCCGGTTGGTATTCGCGCTTTTCTCGCTCCTGATCGCGCCCTCCTTGCCGCGAAGAGGTATGCTTTGCGTCTTCGACTGAATCTTCACGTGAACCACGATCTGCCTCAAGTGTCGCTCCGCACACTCCGCAAAACCTGTGGGACGCAGGATTCTCCCGGCCGCAAATGCGGCAACGGATCACGGTATCTTCCGGAATTAGCTTTTCATGCATATCAAGATCCGAGGAATGTTTCTGGCGCGCTGCAAACAAACCTGGTTGAAAGTGGTCGGACAAACCTTCTGATATGTATGATTGCACTCCCCGAGCGGGAGGTTGTCAACTGAAACGGCTCTTCCGAGTAAGCACTAGATCCGCGCGCGAG
This sequence comes from uncultured Acidobacteriota bacterium, assembly GCA_963712365.1. Classification (GTDB taxonomy): domain Bacteria; phylum Acidobacteriota; class Terriglobia; order Terriglobales; family Acidobacteriaceae; genus Sulfotelmatobacter. The sequence continues at coordinate 843,265 of CAVQHO010000006.1, read as the reverse complement.
GTCCACAAGCGACGGCGGGAAAATTACTCGCAGGGTTTGCGATATGCAGGCTCATATTGATCCAGTTGAGCATCGCGCTGCGTGGAATATTTGCCCTTCGACGTTTTGCCATACAGGTCGGTGCCCGGACAGTAGTAGAGCGCAGTTTTGAGATCGACCCAGACGCGAGTCTTGGGATTTCCTTTGTCCTCCGGCGCCTCGGGAGCTTCCGCGAGCCCCAGTGAAATCATCATGCGATCGAATGCAGAAAGATCGGCGTCAGGCGCAACTTTATGGGTCTTGGTCGGCACCGCATTCGGGCCAGACGTCGCGCTGACCGGGTGGTTCGACCAGATGCCCCAGCGGATGACGCAAGCCACCAAAATCACTGCGACACCCAAATAGATATCTCCACGGCGTGCCTCCCAGAATCGGGCCAAGCCGCTCTTCTTTTGCGTGGCCGCGACCTGCTCAAGGAAATCACGCGCGGACGACGCCGAACTCCAGTCGTCCGGCTGCGCAACTTTGGTTAGCGCAAGCTCTTCCCCTTCTTCCGCTGGCGCATTTTGCTCTTCCTCGAAATCCGGCTCTAGCGTCCGTGGATGATCGAGATCGTTCTGTGGGTCTTCGCTCGCCAGCGGATCCACAGGCGCCGCAACCGATTCCTTTGCGACAGCCGCCGATTCCGCGTGTGGTTTGGAAACACCGAACAGATCGGGGAACTCGTCTTCCAGTGACTCAGGAAGAGATTCTGCAGACTCGATGTCAGGGGCATCACTCGGATGGTGAAGATTGGAATGAAGAAAAGTTGAGGTCTGCAGTTCCGGCATCACATCAGGGAGATCTTCACCTCCCAGGATGGGGTGAACGGCGGGTGTAGGCACCGCGCCGCTGGTCTGTGCGGCTCCGCATTGGCCGCAGAATTGTTCCCCCGTCATCAACTTGTGCCCGCATCTTGCGCAGGCGTAAAACGATGGCGATTCGAAGCCCGCCGGCTTCGTGGCAGCGTGTGGCGTCTCAACCGGATCCACAAGCGCAGAGAGATTGGGTTTCAGCTTCTCCAACGCTTCCAGCATGACCGCCCGCTCGTTGGCGAGGGACTGTTTCCACGTCATCTCCTCGTCGCGCGCTAGTGCTTCGGTGACCAAGCCAGCCATCAGTTGGCCGGTGTGAATATCCTGCTCGCTGAACCCGTTCTGAGTTGGGTAATACAACTCCAGCCCGCCGGCGACTTCTCCCTCGTGGAAGATAGGCACGGCAATCAATGACTGAATCCCGCGTCGGCGGCACTCCTGTGAATCAATGAGGAATTCGGGATCGACATCGGCACAACGAAATACCTGGCCGTTACGAATGCAAGGCACACATAGCGCTTTTTCGAGCGGTACCTCGGTTCCCGCTTTAAGAGCGTGCGATCCTGCGATGGCGCGATAACGAATCTTGTTGCCGTCGAGAATCCCGATGGCAGCGCCGCTAGCACGCGCGATCTCAATCACTCGCTCGGCGATAAGAGCCATCGCTTTGTCGAAATCAAGATGTCTGATCTGAACTTGGTGCTGGGTGGCGACGATCTGTGCCAATGTGAAGGTATAGTCCGGGGTTACGCCCTCGCTGTCGCGAGGCTGTGCAGTCTTCTGGGTCGACGACGCCGCTGCTTTCTTCTTTTCTTCCTCTTCGATTTGCGCGCGCTTCAGATCGAGATCGAGCTCGAGTTCGCGCACCTCACGATTGTGTTCCTGCAGAACGTACGCCGCTTCCAGAAGCTTGGCGAGTGTCTGCTCGTCGAGAACTGGTTTATTTCGTTCCTCGGACACGATTCCGTTTTCCACTCGTAGAAGCCGTCCTTACGGCACGCAATCCGGCTTCTGCCAGATGCACCTATTCTATTGCAAGTGCCAAACCATCACAGAGGCGCCGGATGAGCGTTCGTAGGAGCAATGGAACCTTCTGGGGGATGGGGTTTCGGGGCTAATCGCATTAACCAACCCCAAGTCTTTTCAATAGTTTACTGCCGAACCGCAATTTTTGCGAGAGTGAATTGCCCGACTCCGCCCCGCGAACGTCTGTGAACTCAACTTTAGTAACTACAGAGTAGTAACACTCGTACTCTGCATATATCTGCAACAGGCCGGCAACTTCCTACCCCTGCACGACAGCTCCCGCGTTTGGGCTGTTTTTTCCGCTCAGATAGAAATGGGCCGCGGGCGTGATGACCAACGATAGAACCATGGAAATCGTCACGCCTCCGATGACGGCAATGGCGAGCGGTTGCAACATCTGCGATCCGGCTCCAATCGCAAATGCAAGAGGAAGCATTCCGGCGATCGTGGCAAGAGCGGTCATCACGATAGGCCGCAGCCTGCGCCGCGCAGCTTGCAGCATCGCTTCCTCGGCGCCGATCCCCGCTAGGCGCAATCTTTGATCCGCATCGAGAAGAAGGATGCCGTTCTTGGCCACGATCCCAATCACCATGATTAAGCCCATGAATGAAGAGATGTTGAACGTCGTGCGCGTAACCACTAGCGCAATGAATACGCCAGACGTGGAAAGAAGAGCTGACGAGAGAATTGCAGCCGGAGCGGCGAAGGTACCGAATTCAAAAAGCAGGACCAGGAAGAGTAGAAGCACGGCGAAAACAAGCACCAGTACCAGGTCGTGGAACGAGCGCTGCTGTTCTTCGTACGTTCCCCCGTACTCGACCCGAATGTTCGATGGCATTCGCAGTTCAGCCACCGCTTTCTGCACGTCGGAGATTGCGCTTCCTAAACTTCTTCCTTCCAGCCGCGCGGTCACGGCGACATCTCGCTGAAGATTCTCGCGCCGGATTTCCGTCTGCCCGGGATTCTCCACAATAGTTGCCAGCGTGCCTAATGTGGCTGTGTGTCCCGTGCCGCTAACCAGCAATGTATCCCGCATTGCCTCTAGTGAAACCCGATTCGTCGCTGGAAATCGGACTCGGAGCACATAAGCGCGATCATTGGTTACGACCGGCGTCGGAGCCGGCTCTCCCTCCAGAATCGCAGACGCATCGAGAGCCACTTCCTCCACCGTAAATCCAGCGCGCGCTGCAACGCTGGGATCCACCTGAAAGGTCACCGCGGGACCACTGATCGTGTTGTCGATACCATCCAGAACGTCGACGACGCCTTTCACCTTGCCGATGGACTCGGCAACTCTCGGAGCCCACTGTTCCAGCTGCTTCGGATCTTGCGAAAACAATTTGATCTGGATCGGTTCGGGTGCAGAGGTGAGATCACCGATCATATCCTGCAACACCTGGATGAACTCCACATCGAGCGCCGGTTCGGCTTTCTTGATGTCGCCTCGAACATCCGCAATAATTTCTTCGATGTCCCGGCTTCGTTTATCTTTCAGCTTCACCAGGATGTCGCCGGTATTCGCCTCGGTCACGGCAGCAAGGCCAAGCTGCAACCCGGTTCTTCGAGACGTACTTTCCACCTCCGGCACTTCGTGCAGCATTTGCTCGACATGTCCAATGACGCGATTCGTCTCGGCAAGGGAACTACCCGCAGGCATGATGTAATCGATAACGAATCCGCCCTCATCCATTTCCGGCAACAAATCCGATCCTGAAAACGAGTAGCACACATAAGAGACAACGACGAGCGCGATTCCTGAGATCACCAAAAGCCACGGTCTCTCCAGGGCGCGGCGCAACCAGACACCATGAAAGTTGACGATACGTAGAAAGAAACCGCTCAGATGCCTCTCTTCGGCGGCGGCGATTGCGCCCGGATCATGTGCCAAGTCCGTCGCGGCCGTGTGCTCATCAGCGTTCGATTCGTCGGTGGACGCTCCTCGCTTGATAAACCACTGGCTCAGGATCGGCGTCCACGACAGGGCCAGCGCCAGTGATGTGAGAAGTGAAATCGACATCGTGATCGCCAGAGCACGGAAGAAAACGCCCGTCACTCCCGTGATCGAAATCAGAGGAACGAACACGACGATCGGAGTGATGGTCGACCCGACCAGAGGAGCCGTAATTTCTTTCAACGCACTGTGAATTGCGCCGAGCCGACTCTGCCCCAGGTCGCGGTGCAGGACGATATTTTCCACCACCACAATTGCGTCGTCGATGACAAGCCCAACTGCCGCCGCGAGCCCTCCGAGCGTCATCAGGTTGAATGTCTGCCCCATGATCTTCAGGGCGATGAACGTAGCCAGCACTGTTACCGGAATGACGAGCGCCGCAACCAACGAAGTTCCCCAATCTCTGAGGAACACCACGAGAATGATTGACGCCAGAATCAATCCCAGCAGGATTGCGTCGCGCACGCTCTTGATCGACTCGTTGACGATGATCGACTGGTCATAAAACGGTTCGATATGGATGCCCGGCGGCAATGTCTTTCGGATCTTCTCGATCTCATCGTGCACTTCGTTCGCCACCTGCACTGTATTTCCGTCGGGTTGCCGATTGATGTTGAGCAACACCGCGGGCTTTCCGTTCGCGGTAACTACGGTATAAATTGGTTTCACGCCCATCGAGACATCGGCGATATCTCCGACTCGCACCGGTATCCCTGCCGGATTGTTCTTGACTACCGCATTTCGAATCTCCGCGGTGCTTTGCACTTGTCCGTTGACCAGCCCGAGGAACAGTTGATGGTTCCGCTCCAGCAAGCCTGGAGAATCGATCAGGTTTGTTCGCTTGACTGCGTCAAGAATGTCGGTCACGGTCGTGCTTGTAAGCAGCAGCTTCGCGGGGTCGGGGGTGATCTGAAATTCCGGCTCTTGTCCGCCTTGGACGATCACGGTCGATACTCCGTCCAGGCGATTCAGCCGTGGCTTCATCTCGTACGTAGCCATCTCCCAGAGACTCGTCTGTGAAGTCGTGTCCGAGGTCACGCTATAGCCAATCACCGGAAACGCCGCAAACGTCAGGCGGTGCGCCTCTACTCTTGCTGTGGTGGGAAGCTCGGGTTGCACGCGAGAGATCGCCGCATTGACGTATTGCAGCGTCTGAAACATGTCGACATCCCAGCGGAAATAGAGGTCGACCTCTGCTGATCCGCGGCTGGTGACAGACCGAATGCTGGCCAGCCCTGGAACGCTGTTCACCGCTTCTTCAATGGGCCGCGTAACGGTCACCATCATCTGATCGATGGGCATGACGCCGTTGTCTACGGCGATTAACACGCGCGGGAAGTTTGTGGAGGGAAAGACGGAGATTGGAATCGTGAACGCGAGGTACGCCCCGAGAAGAGCCAGAGTAAGAATGAAGAAAATGAGCGGGCGGGAATGCTGCGCGATCCAGTTTCGCTGTAAATCGGATTTCGATGAGTTCACGCTGACACTCCGCCGTTGAGATCCATGGGTCGGCTACTCGTGCTTGTCGCCCTCGGGAGCTTCAGGTTTCTCAATCGTGATTTTCGTGTTGTCAGGCAGTCCGTACGCGCCGCTGGAAACAACCATGTCGCCCGCCGCGGTTCCTTCGATCACCTGTACGTCGTCGCCACTTCGAACGCCGACCTTCACCGTTTTCTTGTGAGCACGTCCATCCGCTCCCGCCTGCATGACCGAAGTCGTGCCGTCCGTAGCTGTCAGAACGGCACTAGCAGGAATCACCAGCGCATCTGCAATCGTCTGTGCCGTTACGGATAGCTGTACGCTGGTTCCGGGTTTCAACTCTTGTTTCGGATTCTTGCATTCGAACCAGACTTCAACCGTCGTGCTGTTCGCATCCAGCGCTGGACTCACAACCGTGACCTTGCCGTCGGCCGGCTTCTCGATTCCAGGGACTGTGATTGTCCCCTTGTTGCCGACGTGCAACAAGGCCGCGTCGGCCTGCGGAATGTGAGCCTTGGCGATCACCGAGGAAATGTCCATTACCGTCAGCAGCGGCGTGCCCGCCGCAGCCATTTCGCCGGGGTATAGAGGGCGATCGGTGATCACGCCCTGAATCGGGCTGCGGATTTGCGAATAGCTCAACTGCGCTTCTGCACCGAGATATTTGCCCTGCGCTGATTCGAGCTGTCCTTTAGCGGCTTTGAGCTCCTGCGCTTTTCCAATTGCTCGTAGGGCTTCCAGATGTTTTTTCGCAATCTCGTTCTGGTTGCGAGCTTGCGTCAGGTCCACTTGGGATTGATCCAATTCTTTGCGAGGTAGGGCGCCTTGCTCGAAGAGTTGTTGGCGGCTCTCGAAAACTTTTTCCTGCGCGTCCAATGTCTGTTGCGACTGTTGCGCGTCGGCTTCCGCCTTGCGCATTTCCTCGGGCAGCCCGGCGGCTGTCGTGGTCTCGTACGAAGCTTGCGCCTGATCGTACGCGCCCTTGGTGTCTTGCGCGGCTGCTGATAAATCTCGATTTTCGAGAACTGCCAGCAGTTGCCCGGCGCCCACTCGGTCTCCGCGCTTCACCAGAAACTTCTGCACCGGCGCGCTGACCTTGGGCACGATTGACGCCTGCTGTCGCGGATACAAAATCGCCTGCGCGGTGACGACCCTCTCGATGCTGGTTTTCTCGACGGCGGACACCTGAACCCCGACGCTCGGCTCCGCATCCGGTTTTTCCGACGAACAGCCGGAGAGCAGCGAGGCCAAGCCGATCGCCAGAATTCCAGTAGCGATCACCCCTCGCCGCCAACCCTTACGATTCATTCCTCGGCAGCACCACAATCCGTTCTCGATCATTCCTTAGAAGTTTCCCGTCAATGTCTGCAAAGTTGCAATCGCGAGACGATACCGAGACTGTCCCTGGTCAAACGAGTTTCGCGCCAGAGTCAGAGTGTTTTGCGCATCCACCACTTCGAGCACTGTAGATTCTCCTGCCTGATATCGCAACGTTGTAAGCCGCAGGCTCTCAGCAGCCATATCCGCCGACGACGCCAGCGAACTTAACGCCGCTCGAGCCGTCTCCGCCTCGCTATAGAATTGGCGAAGTTGCCCCAGCAACTGCCTTTGCGCAAACGTCAATTCCACCTGTGCCTGGTCTCGTTTCAGCTTCGCCTGCTTGAGCTTGCTGCGGTCTGCCCCCCAACTGAAAATTGGGATCTGCAAGGTGGCGACTCCCGAATAACCCAGATTTCGAACTCCGCCAGTCCGGACGGCGAATTGATTGGAATCGATTCCGTAGAAATAATCCACGCTCAAGGACGGGAGCAATCCGCCCCATGCGGCGGTGACGTCGTGCTGACTCGCCGCGAAAGCCGCCAAGGCAGCTCGCAAATCCGGATTGTTCTTCTTGCCCGACGTCTCTACCTCGGCGAATGCAGGAAGCGGCTCTGAGGTTTGCAGATCGTCCACGACCGTAAAATCCTGATTGAAGTCAGAGAAGAGCATCACCGCGAGATCGAGCCGGCTTCGGTCCATCGCGGTCTGAGCTTCCATTAGATCGCGCTGTTGCTGTTGCGCTTGCAAGCTTGCCTTGAGAACGTCCGCCCGCGCCACCTCGCCGCCTTGCTCCAACTTCTGGCTGATATCCAGGAATCGCGCGGCTTCGGCCGAGGCTCTTTGCGCGGTGGCGTAGAGGCGCTGCGCCACAACCAGTCCGTAATAGGCCTGCGTCACGGTCACGACCAGGCCCCGAGTCGCGATCTCAGCCTTGGCTCGCGCCTGTGCCAGTGCCGCGGAAGAACGCCGGTAGGCAGCGAAATTTGTCAGCGATACGCTCTCATGAACATTCGCCTGGCTGATGTATTCGTGGACGCCATTGTTGGCAATGAATCGCGAAGTCGGACACCCGACCGTAGTGGTCTGACAATCTGCCATGACCGCCCCGGTGCCCTGTGTATAGATGAAGGAACCGTTGAAATTGACATCAGGTAACAGACCGCCTCGCGCTTGTACACGATCCTCGCGCGCAAGGCCCACATCGGTCAGGGCGGACCGAAATTGCGGATCATTGGCTCGCGCCCGTTGCAGTGCATCCTGGAATGTAATGGTCAACGGCGCGCCTGCCGTCTGAGAGGAGACCGCCATCTGTGCAAAACTCCGGATGGCACAGGTCAGCGCCAAAATGGAAATAGACGCCATCAGGCCCAACCGTTTTCGGAACTGACGCATATTCATCTCTCTTCACCTCAACGGACCGCGTCTCGGATTTTTTTCGGTTGACGGTTGAAGCTCCACCGCCGAACGCAAGTGTTTACCCTCAAAGCCAATGAGGGCCATCCGCTCCTCTACATTAACTGCTCAGACGGAGCATCTGTTGTCTCACACCGTCTCGTTGCGAAGGCAACCCGCCGGCGTGCGGCCCCTTTTCGCCGCACCGAGTGCCATTTCGGGACTTTCCAGAATACCGCGTCATTCTGAAACCTCCCTGAAAACGAGAAGGGCAAGCCCTCAAGTACTAGTGCCATAGGGGCTTGCCCCAGAACCGCGCAGGAACGAACAAATGGCGAAGGACCTGCATTGTCAGGATCAGCAGCGTTGATACAAGGAGGGCATCATGATCGATCTGGAACAAGTGAAAGTCACGCCTCGGGATCAGCAAGTTCTCAACTTGCTCGTGCAGGGCTGCAGTAACAAGGAAATCGCCGGCCAACTCAAGATCAGTCCGAGGACGGTGAAGCAGCATCTGCGCACCTTATTCCTACGCGCCGGCATTCGGGAAGGTCGGAAACGCGTGAAACTTGCCATCGCCGTGGTCAATCGCGCGGAGGCCCAATCATGACACCGCGTGAGCGTCTTACCGCCAAAGAGATCCAGATTGCGATACTCGTCTGGGAAGGCTTGACTAACCGCGAGATCGGCAAAATTCAGGGAACGACCGAGCAAGTCATCAAAAATCATCTTCGCAGCATATTTGACAAGATCGGCGTCTGGAGTCGCCTTGAGCTGGCCATGTACGTGGCAGGCCACGGCGGCAAGCACTGGCCAGGATCCGAACCGATTCTTGCGGAATCTGGACAAGCCATCGGCGCCGACTGACCGAAAAGTCCGGCGCTCCGGCAAGATCTGCGCCCTGAGTGCATAAACAACAACGACACGACTAGCTCTAATTCCGCGCGGACTGCATGGCTAAGTTGAATTTCTGCAAAAATTTGCCGCCGGTCGAGGCTCAATCTCGGGAGCCCATGTCGTAAGTCGTTCTGCTTGAATGAAGTCATGAAGTAACGAGTCGGCTATCCAATTGCACCATCGCTTGAGCCGGCTCACGCTGCCACGAGCTGGCTCGCGACCTGGGGCGAACCAGCGATGGCCTACAAAGAAACCTTCTGGATGGCGTGCGACTCCACCGAACAACTGCGGGCTGAGTATGGCCCATTTCATACCCGCGAAGAAGCCGAGATGGAAGCCCGAAAACTGGGCTTCGGATATCTATTGCGCTACGAGCACCTGCTTGGAGTGAACGAAGAAATCCAGGAGGTCCGCTGCATTTTCGTGGAACTGGCAGGCGCCGCACCCATCGGCGTCGAGGTCGTTGCGATCACCCTTCACACTCGCTGCGCGACCTGTGGAGAATCATCCGCCCATGAAAAGGGATGGCAAGCTGAGGTATGGGCCGACATCCATGAATTCGAGCACTCGCGGCACAAGGTGCGCCTCTTCGAGCATGCCCGTGGCAAAGGATTGAAGGAAATCGCAGGCTGGCGCAACTAGTTCGAACTCTGAGCCTTATTCGACAGAGCGCTGGCGGCCGCCCGGTCTACCAGCCAGATCAGCTTCCCATCGGTGGGTTTCACAAGCTTCGACGGATACTGCTCGGCTGGAACTTCCTCTTCCAGCACCGTCTTCAGCATCGTTGCCTTATCCGTCCCGCTTACCAGGAATGCCACGCACCGTGCGGCGTTCAGCACCGGCAACGTCAGTGTGAGTCGGTGAGTCTTTAACTTCTCCACCCAGTTGGCTACCACGAGGCGTTTCTTTTCCTTCAACGCTGCCGTTCCTGGGAACAGGGATGCGGTGTGCCCGTCGGGTCCCATGCCCAGCAGAATCAGATCGAACTTTGGAACCGCTCCTGCTTCAAGTTGGAAGAACTTCCGCAGGATCTTCTCGTACGCGTCGGCTACCGCTTCTGCATCCGGATTCTCCGCCTCCATGCGGAAGACGTTCGGGGAGGAACTGGAATCTTGGACAGCATCGTTTCGTCCGCCATGCGGTAATTGCTGTCGGGATCCGTAGGAGGGACGTGCCGCTCATCTCCCCAGAAGAAGTACATGCGATCCCAGGGCAAAGTGGCGCGTGCATTCGTGGCAAGCAGATTGAACAGGCTTTTAGGAGTGGATCCGCCGGAGAGCGCAATTGTGAACTTGCCGCGTTCCTTTACCGCGTCGTTTGCCGCGCGCACGACCTCTCCGGCCGCGGCGTCGAACAACTCCTGCGGAGTAGTGAGTACGCGAATTTGAACTGAGTCAGCCAACGATCGACTTCACGCGTTGCGTCCTCGGACTGATGCGCATCGCGCCGCTCCTAGCAGCCCGGCTTTCTCGTTCATGACGACATGCACCGGCATGGCCTCGATCAATGGCCGCATACGTCCTTTGTCGAGAAATGAGTTGAGAAACGCGGGCGCCTGCAACTTGCTCAGGATTTTGGGTGAGATCCCTCCCGCCAGAAATAGCCCGCCGGTCGACATGATTTTCAGCGCCAGATTTGCGGCTTCCGCGCCATATACATCGATCCAGAGGTCAAGCGCTTGGCCAGCCAAAATGTCCTTCGCAAGTGCCGCCTTCGATATTTCCGCGGCGGCGTCGCCCTTCGCCATCGCCTCTGCTAACGCAGCCGATTCACTGGATGGATTGCTGTCGCGCAAAAAGTCGTATACGTTCACCAGTCCCGGCCCCGACAAAATCCGCTCGTAGCTGACGTGTCCAAATCGCGCCTTCAGATAGCGCAGCAGTTCGATCTGAACGTCATTTTGCGGAGCGAAATCGGTATGACCTCCCTCGCAGGCAAAAACAAGGTGTCGCTTTCCGTCCCAGAACAGCCCGGCTTCACCCAGACCTGTTCCTGGTGCGACCACGGCCTGGTTTCCGACGGCCGGCCCGCTGACGTGATTGAGAGCAACAAGGTCAGCCGCCGCCAGAGCACCGATGCCCCATGCGCTGGCTTCAAGATCGTTGATCAAAAGCGTTGCAGGGAGTTGGATCTGCTTGGCAAGTCGCGCTTGTTCGATTACCCATGGCAGGTTCGAAGTCTCGACGCGACCGTTTCTCACGGGACCTGCGATGCCGAAGCAAGCCGCTTCCGGACGAGTTCCCGACTCCTTCAGGAATTCACTGACGATTTCTCCCAACTCGCTGTGCTCGCGGCTGGGAAAGACCCGCTCTGAAACGAGTTGAAGATGCCCGTTCTGGGGTTGAAAATAAGCCAGCCTGGCATTGGTACCACCAATATCGCCGGCCAAAATCATTTCTCGAAATTCCTCCAGCGGCGGCCGTCGCGTTCGAGAAGTTCGTCGGCCTCCTTCGGTCCCCAGGTACCAGATGCGTAATTGGGGAAATTCCTCGGCGGCAGAGCCTTCCACAAATCGAGCACAGGATTGACCACCGACCAGCCTGCCTCAACCATATCAGCGCGTTGAAACAGAGTTTGATCGCCAATCATGCAATCGTGCAGCAGCCTTTCGTATCCCGTGCTCGGCTGCTTTCCGAAATACTCCTGGTACTCGAAATTCATGTCGACCGTGCCCAGCCGCATCACCGGCCCGGGAACCTTCGCGGCGAACTGCAGAGAGATTCCTTCCTCGGGTTGGATGTGCAGTACAAGCTGGTTGGGCATGAGATGTTCCACCGGGGTGTCGCGGAAAAGCACAAATGGTGCCCGTCGAAACTGTATCACGATATGCGTATTTCGCACTGGCATGCGCTTGCCGGTCCGCAGATAGAAAGGAACATCTGCCCAGCGCCAGTTGTCGATGGAAAGCTTCATCGCCACGAATGTTTCCGTGCGCGAATCCGGAGGCACGTCTTTCTCCGTGCGATAAGCGGGAACCCGTTTTCCTTCCTCTGTGCCGTCGCCATACTGTCCGCGAACCGTGCGGCTCAAAACTTCTTCGTCGCTCATCGGCTGGATCGCGTGCAGAATCTTGGCTTGCTCATCACGCACAGCGTTGGCATCGAACGAAATCGGCGGCTCCATCGCCGTCAAGCTGATGAGCTGCATGATGTGGTTCGGCACCATGTCTCGCAGCGTGCCAGCCGTGTCAAAATAACTGCCGCGCCCTTCCACCCCAACGGTCTCTGCGACTGAGATCTGCACGTGGTCGATGTATCTCCGGTTCCAGACTGGCTCAAAAATTCCGTTGGCGAACCGGAACGCCATGATGTTCTGCACCGTCTCCTTGCCGAGATAGTGGTCGATGCGATAAATCTGTTTTTCGTCTGCAACCTTCAACAACTGCTGGTTCAACGCTTTTGCCGATTCCAGATCGTGTCCGAACGGCTTCTCGATCACGACGCGGCGCCAGTGATTGTTGCTCTGATCCATCAAGCCGGTGTCAGACAGATTTTGAACAATGGGCCCGAAGAAATTCGGTGCCACCGCCAGGTAGTAGAAAAAGTTCTGATGCGTGAAATGATCCTGGTCCAGCTTCGTCAATGCCTCTTTGAGCTTCGAATACAGTTCTTTGTCGTCGAAGTTTCCGGCGATGTAGTAGAAGCGCTGCGCGAACCATCCCCACAATTCGTCGTCGACGCACTCTCCACAGTAGTCCTTAATGTCGTCGTAAACGCGCTTGCGGAAATCATCATCCGACAACTGGGCGCGTGCTACGCCCAGCACGGCGAATTCTTTGGAAAGCAATCCGGCGCGGGCCAGGTTATACAGCGCTGGAATCAGCATCCTGCCCGTCAGATCTCCCGCAGCCCCGAAGATCACCATCACGCAAGGATCTCCCTGCTTGCCGATGCGAGGCGGCGCTGCCACCTTTGGTTGTTCTACTAACTCAGCCATAAGTGAATTTTCCTCTGCGCAACGAATGATTCAGGTTAGGCGCTCTTCTTCGTTTTTCCCGCGCCTGCTTCGATGTGACCGCCGAATTTCTGCCGCATCGCGGAAAGCATCTTTTCAGCAAATGTGTGTTGCTGCCGCGAACGGAAGCGCACGTACAGTGCTGCAGTGAGAACCTCTGCAGGAACGGCCTCTTCGATCGCTGCCTGAATCGTCCAGCGACCTTCGCCGGAATCCTGCACGAAACCCTCATACTCGGAGAGCGTGGGATTCTCCGTCAGAGCCATTGCCGTGAGGTCGAGGAGCCACGAACTCACCACGCTTCCTCGCCTCCAAACCTCGGCGATATCCGGCAGATTGAGATCGTAACGCATATCTTCGGGCAGGTCTTTGCTGGTCGCGTTCTTGAAAATGTCGAAACCTTCCGCGTAGGCCTGCATGATCCCGTACTCGATGCCGTTATGAACCATCTTTACGAAATGTCCCGATCCCGGAGGTCCGCAATGAATGTAGCCGTCTTCGGCCGTGCCGCCGAGTTTTTCTCTGCCCGGCGTGCGTGGGATATCGCCGATTCCGGGCGCCAGTGTCTTGAAAATAGGATCGAGCCGTTGCACCGCTTCTTTGGCTCCGCCAATCATCATGCAATAGCCGCGCTCGAGGCCCCACACTCCGCCGCTGGTCCCGACGTCTACGTAGTGAATGCCCTTGCCCTTCAGTTCATTCGCCCTGCGGACATCGTCCTTATAGTAGGAGTTCCCGCCATCGATGATGGCGTCTCCCGACTGCAAATGCTGCGCGAGTTTTTGCACGGTCGCTTCTGTCGGGCCGCCCGCTGGAACCATGATCCACACGGCTCGAGGCGCTTTCAGTTTGCCGACCAGGTCTTCGAGCGACGACGATCCCGTCGCACCCTCGGTGCCCAATTGTTTGACTGCATCTGGGCTGAGATCGGAGACCACAAGAGAATGCCCGCCGCGCATCAGTCGCCGCGTCATGTTCGCGCCCATGCGGCCGAGTCCTACCATTCCTAATTGCATGCCTAGCTCCTAGCGAAATCGTAGCGGCGGCTCCCGCCGGCTGTCGCGAAGGCGTAGCTTCGCAGTGGATGTTCGAAGTGTTAGATAGCCTTCTGCACTGCCGCTTCGAGAGTTGCCAGTCCGGCTTTCAGATTACTTCCCAGATGCACCCGCAGTGCTCGCCGCCCGCGCTCGGCCAGAACCTGGAAATCGCCGCGAGCCTGCGCGGCTTTTACAATTCCGAATGTGTATTTCTGTCCGGGCACTGGCAATTCCACCGCATCGTCGCAAGTGATCTGCAGGAACACCCCGGAATTCGGACCCCCCTTGTATGCCTGTCCTGTCGAATGCAGAAATCGCGGACCAAAGCCCAGGCACGTAGCCACACGCCTTTTGTCGCGAACCGCATGTCGCAGCGTCTGCAGGCTATGCTCGTGCTCCGCATTCATCTGGATATATCCGAGCACTGCGAAGTAATCCCCTGTTTTGATTCGGCCCAGATGCGCTTTCAGATATCCCGCAAGCGTCTTGTCGCCTCCGGCAGCTTTCGCGAGTTCGGCCGCATTCTTCTCGTCCGTGAAAAGCTTTACGCTACCGTCTGCGACGATGGGCTTCTCCACCGGAAGTGATCCGTTTTTCTCGTATTCGGAGGTCAAATTCCGCGTCGCGATCTTACTGGCCTCAACGTCAGGCTGATTGAACGCGTTGATCCCGATTATGGCTCCCACGACGGCAGTAGCAATTTCCCAGCGAAAGAATTCTGCGCCAAGGTCATAGGTGTCGGCCATCGTGATTCGCACAACAGGATGCCCGGCCTTTTCAAGTGCGGCCACTTTTTCTTCTTGCCCCTGATCGATGCCCGTTTCTAGCCGCACATAAGCAAATATCCGATCGCTGCCGTACGTCTCGGGCGATGAGAGAGTCTCCCGATCCACTGGGATGATTCCTTTGCCGATTTTTCCTGTCGACTCCGCAAGCAACTGTTCGAGCCAAGCCCCCAGATCGGAAATTCCGGGAGAAGTTATGATCGTCACCTTGTCGCGGCCAGCCTTGGCTGCGGCGCCCAGAATAATTCCCAACGCTGCTCCCGGATTTTCGTCTACGCTCGCGCCCGGGCCGCAAGCTCGCACCATCTCCGCAGCCCGGTTCAGAAATTTCTTCGTGTCCAGCCCCATCACTGCGGCGGGAACCATGCCGAAATTCGACAGCGCAGAATAGCGTCCGCCGATCGAAGGACGCCCGAAAAAGATATGCAGGAAATGGTCGCCTTCCGCCACTTGTTGCATCTTCGATCCCGGATCGGTGATCGCGATGAAATGGCTTCCAGCCTTCGTCGCTCCGATGGCCTGCTTCGTGCGTTCAAAGAAATACTGCTTGAAGATGTTCGGTTCGAGCGTGCTGCCCGATTTGCTCGAGACGATGAACAGCGTCTTCGCGATGTCGATCTGATGTTCGAAGAATTTTACTTGCGCGGGATCAGTGGAATCGAGCACATGCAGGGTAGGGAATTGCGGAATGTGCCCGAACGTCATCCGTAGAACTTCTGGGCACAAGCTGGATCCGCCCATGCCCAGCAGCAACACATGCTCGAAGCCCCGCGTGTGGACTTCTTTCGCCAGCTTCTGAAGTTCATCCTGATGAGAGACCTGCTCCTCGACAATGTCGAGCCATCCCAGCCAGTTCGCTTCGTCGCTTCCGGTCCACAGGCTTGAGTCGCGATCCCACAGGCGCTTTACTTTCCCGCCGGACTGCCACTCGGCGATCGTCGCTTTTACCGCTGTCGCCAGCGATTCGGGGAGGGACGTCTTCAATCGGCTCACGTTCTATCCTTTCGGCGTGTTCTTTTCAACCGCCGCCAGCAGCTTGTCAAAAGCGTCGGCGAATAACTTCACACCGTCGTTCGTCAACTTGTCGGTGACTTCCTTGATGGAAATTCCCGCCCGCTCCAGATCGTCCATCGTTTTCTGTGCTCCCGGGACGTCCTCGGTTAGGCTGTTGCGAAGTTTTCCATGATCGCGGAACGCATCGATCGTCGCTGGAGGCATTGTGTCGACAGTATCCTTGCCGATCAGTTCCTCGACATAGATAACGTCCCGGTAATTCGGGTTCTTGGTGCTTGTGCTTGCCCAGAGCACGCGTTGTGTCTGTGCGCCCTTCGCCGCCAACGCCTCCCATCGCGGTCCGCTGAAAATCTGCTGATAGCGCTGGTACGTGAGCTTCCCATTCGCGATCGCAACTTTCCCGAGCAAGCTCTTGAAGAGTTCTTGCTGTTTGCCATCAGTAGAAGTTTTGATCTTTTCCTCAAGCTTGGAGTCGACCAGCGAGTCGATACGGCTAATGAAGAAACTGGCTACGCTCGCCACCTTCTTCAGATCGCCTCCACGCTTCGCCAGCTCTTCGAGGCCGGCGATGTACGCCTCGGCCACCTTCACATATACTTCCTGGGCGAACAGCAGCGTGACGTTGATGTTCATTCCTTCGCTGACCAGCTGTTTGATCGCCGGCAGGCCTTCCGCCGTCCCCGGAACCTTGATCATCACGTTCTCGCGCTGCACCGCCTTCCACAACCGCCGAGCTTCGTCCATGGTCCCCTGCGTTTTGCGCGCCAGGTAAGGCGAAACTTCCAGGCTTACGTAGCCATCGTGGTAGTTCGATTCCTTGTACACAGGAAGGAGCAGGTCTGCTGCGTCCTGGATATCCTTGATTGCCAGCTGTTCGAAACGGCCCGTCGCATCGAGGTCCTTGCGGCCTGCCAGCGACTTTAGGACATCGTCATAGAGTGAGCTGTCAGCAATAGCCTTCTCAAAAATTGCCGGATTCGAGGTCATCCCTCGCAATCCATCATTCTCGATCATCTGCTTCAGTTTTCCGGACGTGAACAGGTCTCGCCGGATATAATCCAGCCACATCGACTGTCCATAGCTCAACAATTCCTGCAACGTATTTTTCGTCGCCTTCGATTTTTCCAAAACTCCAGTGGGCTGCATGAAAACCTCCAATACCTGTTGGATGACGATCCCTTAGCAAACGGTACAACTGAACTAACCGGTGTCAGAAGCGCAATGGTCAACAAGGAACGACTACTTACCCAGCACGGCGTGCGCTTCCTCCATCACCTTCTCAACGGTGAAGCCGAAGTATTTCAGAAGATCTTTCAGCGGTGCGGATGCCCCAAAACGATGCATTCCGATATTTCGCCCCTTGCTTCCGGTATGGCGCTCCCATCCGAAGGTTGCCGCCATCTCGACCGACACACGCGCGGTCACCTCCGGAGGAAGCACGCTCTTCTTGTAGGCCGCATCCTGCTTGTCGAAAAGTTCCCAAGACGGCATGCTGACCACTCGCGCCTTGATCCCTTCTGTCTTGAGCTTCTCGTAAGCATCTACGCACAGGGAAAGCTCGCTCCCAGTTCCGATAAGGATCAACTCTGGCTTGCCGCCATCTGCGTCAGCGAGCACGTAAGCCCCCTTCGCCAAGCCGGAAGCGGCGGCATATTTCGTTCGATCCAGCGTGGGCAGGTTCTGTCGCGTCAGCACCAGCGCTGCGGGAGAATGCTCTAGATTCGCGATCACCTTCCACGCTTCCACAACTTCGTTCGCATCCCCGGGTCGCAAAACGATCAAATTCGGCATGGCGCGCAGCGACGCCAGTTGTTCGATCGGTTGGTGCGTAGGACCATCCTCGCCGACGCCAATCGAATCATGCGTGTATACGAATATCGAAGGAAGCTGCATCAGCGCCGCCAGGCGGATGCTCGCCCGCATGTAATCGCTGAAATTAAAGAAGGTTGCGCCGAAAGCCCGCAATCCGGAAATATTCATGCCGTTCACGGCTGCGCCCATCGCGTGTTCGCGCACGCCGAAGTGCAGGTTGCGCCCGGCATAATTTCCCGCTTGGAAGTCACCAGCGCCGTCAAACTTCAATGTTGTCTTGTTTGAAGTCGCAAGATCGGCCGATCCGCCAACGAGCCACGGAATATTCTGCGCGAGTGCATTGAGTACCTTGCCCGAGCTTTCTCGTGTGGCAACACCCTTCGCGTCGGCAGGAAATGTCGGGAGATTTTTGTCCCATCCCGAAGGCAGTTCATGGTGCTGCATTGGCTCAACCGCTCTGCCATGTCGGGATATGTTCTTCGAGTATTCCGCGAAGAGTTTCGACCACTGTGCGCGAAGCTTCGCGCCCGCGTTTCCCGACGCCATCCCGGAAACTCTCTCGCACTCCATCCGGGATTAGAAACTTCGCATCTTCCGGCCATCCATAAAATTTCTTGACTAGCTTTACTTCCTCCTCGCCCAGCGGCTCTCCGTGCGAAGCGTTGGAGTCCTGCTTGTGCGGCGATCCGTAACCGATGTGGCTGTCGATGATGATGAGCGTCGGCCGGTCCGTCGTCTTCTGGAAAATTCCGAATGCGCGCGCCAGCATCTCCAGGTCATTAGCATCCGATACGCGAGTCACATTCCAGCCATAGCCGATGAAGCGCGTAGCTACGTCTTCGCTGAATGACCAGTTCGCCGGCCCGTCCAGCGTGATTTTGTTGTTGTCATACATCCAGCAGAGATTCGAAAGTTTCAGGTGTCCGGCGAGTGAGGCTGCCTCACCCCCAATGCCTTCCATCAGGTCACCGTCCGAACACATCGCGTACACGTTGAAGTCGAAAATCTCGAGGCTCAGGACGATTGAAATTCGCCGCCTGCCACTTGCCCGCCATCGCCATACCAACGCTGTTACCAATTCCTTGACCGAGAGGCCCTGTCGTAGTTTCGATTCCCGGATGTGATGTGCGATTCTGGATGGCCTGGCGTGCGGCTGCCCAACTGGCGGAAGTGTTTGATGTCGTCCATCGACACTGCCAGTTCCTTTGTTACGTTCCCGTGCTCGTCGACCTGGCGCACCTCGGCGAGATGCAACATCGCGTACAACAACATCGACGCGTGGCCGTTCGACAGAACGAACCGGTCGCGATTGAGCCAGGTTGGATCGGATGGGATCGTAACGCAGAAATCGCTGCCACAGGCAGTACGCCACCGGCGCCAACGCCATCGGGGCGCCCGGATGCCCCGAGTTCGCCTGCTGCACTGCGTCAATTGCTAACGTCCGAATCGTGTTGATGGATAGCGTGTCCAACTGCGCCCCGGTGGCTAAAACCTGATCACTGGCGACCATACAAGATCTGCTCCTGAGCCGGCCAATTCATGCGCGACCGGCTTTCCCCTATATGTTAGCCTTAGAGTTACAGCTGGAGAAAGGGTTCAATAAGCAGAAAGTGTATCAATTTCCACGAACGCATGGATTGCGCTGCGGTGAAAAACCGGCGGGACTAGAGGATTTGATCTACTTCAGAAGTTCGATGTAACTGCTTTCGCTGTGCGAGGCGCGCGTCGTATCCTGCACGAACTTCAGAAACTGGCGCAGGCTTTCGCGCTCCGCGGGCGGCATTCCATCGAACCGAACACGGATGCCACTATCGGGCCCGCTTCGGGTGACCTTGCCGCTGATGGCAAAACCCTTCACCCAGATTTTCCCGTTTGGCACCCAAAGGCCGATTTCTACCTTAGCGCCTGACTGGATTGGGTTAGCTGTCTCTACCAGACATCCACCTGCACTGGTGTTCGACAGATTTCCCCAGATTGGAGTGCTTGACTCGTCGACCCGCAGTTCAACGGCTACAAAGCATTTGATACGCGGATGTCTGCGCCGGTCGCTGCCCCAGTTAGGGCTGAAAAGATCGGGTTCAAATGGAGGCGTCGCGGAGGCTGGTGTTGGTATCGGAACAGGCTGTGGACTGCGCTGCCGTTGGACCTTCGACGCGCTGGCGGAGCCGGCCTTGATTTCGCGCATCGCCGAAAGCAGCGCTTCTTCGCGCTGGTCTGCCGGAGCTTCCCGGTACGCTTGTAGCAGTTTCCCAACCTGGCGAACCAGGTCGGGGTCAGACAATATTCGAGTCCAGTCAGTTCCGGTTGCCGCGCTCATGCAATCAGGTCTCTCACATTCTCCGTTGCCACCGCTTACCTAAGATTGAAGGAGGGACGTCAGCGGAGCAAGATGACCTAAGTCACTTCTCTAAGCGGCTGTAAGTGGCAGGATGACCCAAAAACCGCCAGAGGCCTCACGAGCAGCGATTTAGGGTGCGGAAGGCTCTCCTTGCTTTCAAACGCCAGTTGCAGGATTTCCGTTGTTTCTGCCTGCGCGGGCTCGAACTTCCACTTCGCAACCGCTTCTTGCGCGGCCTCGACCAGAACTGGGTTGCCGCCCAGCACTCGTGTCGATCTCACACTTCCGTTTGGGCGCACGACCGCTTCCACCCGCACCATTCCGTGAATGTGCATCCTTTTCGCCAATTCCGGGTATATCCGGCGTCACACGCGAGCGTTATCTTGCGGTCCGAAATCACGCGCGCAGCCGTGGCCGGGCCGCCGAGCATAGGTCGCGGCACCGAGAATCGCGGTCGCCGAGTAGAATCCAATGCTTTCGGTTTTAATCGTCGTAGACTTTATTCGCTTACAGGTTAGTACGTCTGCCCAATACTCTCGGCAAAGTACGGAAGCCACTGAACCTTGGATGAGCATTCCTCTGTATTTCCATGCGTTGAGAGTTCTGAGACTCTCGCGCTGCGGTAGCTTTCCGTCTTTGCCGCAACATCTTTCTTCACAATCGTTTGCATCGCTAAGTCCAATAAACGAATCGAATCAGACGAGTTATGCTATAGGACGGAAAGGACGTTCAGCTTTTTCCACTCTGTGCGAGCACTCCCAAGATCAAGAATGCAACGTTCATTGAAAGTGTTTGTGCTGCTGTTTTGCCTTCATCCTCAGCTTTTGTCCGACTGCCAAGCCTGATGGCCCAATCGACCGGCGGAGCCTCGGAACCCCAGTGTGTCTCTCCCCGGCTCTCAAAGCCCCTTTCTGGGCAGTGCCCCTGAGGAAAAAATCACCCCGGGCGTTCTTCAAATCGACTTTCAAGGAAGCAATCGACAGAGGGCTGCGCAACAATCTGGGGCTGCTTCTTGCCAGTGACCGCACCGAAAGCGCGCGAGGGCAACGCTGGCGGGAATTGAGCGAACTTCTGCCCAACATCGGCGCGCACGTCAATTGAAAATGTTCAGAATCAGAGCCTCGCAGCTCTGGGCTTCAATAAGCTCCTGCCTTTGTTCAGTGCCCCTGGCGCCGGTCCCGCGACCTCCCCGGGGTCACTCCCGCATTTAACTATTTCGACGCGCGTGTCTCTTTAAGCCAGTCAATTTTCAACTTCAAATATCTCGAACAGGAACGCGCTTCGCTGCAAAACCTGAAAGCCGCGCAACTTAGCTACAAAGATGCGCGCGAAATGGTTGTGCTCTCGGTTGGCAACGCCTATCTGCAGGCCATCGCGGCCGCCGCGCGCGTAGAAACGACTGAAGCCCAGGTCACCAGCGGGCAGGCGCTGTACGACAAAGCCTCCGACCAGCTGAAAGCCGGTCTTACTCCGGCGATCGATGCGTTGCGGTCGCAGGTTGAGCTTCAGACCCGGCAGCAGCAGCTCATCGTCGCCCGCAACGATCTTGCCAAGCTAACCTTAACCGTGGCTCGCATCATCGGTTTGGCTCCGGGTCAGCAGTTTGTCCTGACGGAAAAGGCGCCGTTACCAGGCGTTGACTCCACTGTCGCTCGAAGTTTATTTGCAGCGAGCCTACTCGTTCGCGGTCCGATTATCAGGCTGCGCATGGCGCAGGTCCGCGGCGCAGAACTCTCCAAGCGGGCAGCCTCGGCCGGGCGATATCCCACGCTCGGTGTTGACGCCAATCTGGGTGACATCGGCGTTACTCCAAGTCAGTCCAATGGCACATGGCAGGTCACCGGCGGCATCAACATTCCCATTTTTGCCGGCAACCGCGTGCATGCGGATGTGCTCGAAGCGGACTCGCAGTTGAAGCAGCTTCGCGCTCAACTTGGCGATCTCCGCGGCCGGATCGACTACGAGGTTCGCACTGCATTGCTGGACTTGAATGCGGCAGCGGAACAAGTCGAGGTCGCACGCAGTTCTGTGGAACTGGCCGAACAGGCGCTCGCGCAGTCACAGGACAGATTTTCCGCCGGAGTCGCTGACAATCTTGGAAGTGGTGCAGGCCCAGGAAGCGGTGGCCGGCGCCCACGAGAGTTATATTCAAAGTCTTTACGCTCATAATCTTGCGAAAGTCGAACTGGCGTACTCCATCGGCGATGCTGAGCAGGGCGTCAGGCGATATCTGAAAGGCAATCAATAGCGTATGGAGCAAACGACAACACAGAGTCCGCCTTCTTCGGCCGCGAATTCGGCTGGCGACAATCAGGGAAATCCCAACGAAGCCGCTGCCTGCGACCGAGAAGGACTATCACACGCGTCCTTCGCGCACGAAGAGTTCCGGCTTCCGCATCGCTGTCGTGATTGCCGTCGTCGTCCTGCTCGTCGTCGGATTCTTTGCCTACCGTTATTTCACCAGCTATGAATCGACCGACGATGCGCAGGTCGATGGTCACATCAACTCGATCAGCGCGCGCGTATCAGGCCACGTCATCAAGCTCAACGTTCAGGACAATCAGTACGTAACCGCAGGCACCGTGCTGGTAGAAATCGATCCTGCGGATTATCAGATCGCGTACGAGCGAGCGAAGGCCGATTTCGCCGACGCGCAGGCGGCCGCAGTCGCGGCGGGAGTGAACGTCCCTATCACATCCGTGAACACGAGCAGCGAAATTTCCGCGAGCGAGGCGGATGTCAACAGCGCACGCGCCGGGATACAAGTCGCGAAGCAGCAATACCAGGCTGCGCAAAGCTCAGTTGCAGCAGGCAGAAGCCAACAACGTAAAAGCGCAAAATGATCTCGCTCGTTACAAGCAACTGGTCGAAAAGCAGGAGATCTCGCAGCAGCAATATGACCAGGCGATTGCCGCGTCCGCGGCCAGCGCGGCGGGAGTCGCGGCCGCACGCGCCACTGCCGATGCGGCCCAACAGCAGGTCACGCAGGCCGAAGGCAAGCTAGCGCAAGCACAAGCCAACTTCCGGCAAGCCAATACGGCTCCCAAGCAGATGCAGATCATCCGTTCCAAGGCGGAATCGGCCTTGGCGGAAGCGCAGCGCAAGAAAGCCGATCTCGATCAAGCGCAGCTCAATCTGCAATACACCAAGATCGTCGCACCGGTAAATGGCATCGTTAGCAATCGCACCGTGGAAGTCGGACAGAACGTGGCTCCCGGACAAGAACTGATGAAGGTCATCAATCTCGACGACATCTGGATTACCGCGAACTTCAAGGAAACTCAGCTTCGCAATATGAAGGTCGGGCAGCGCGTCACCCTTGATAGTCGACGCCAACGGACGAGAATACAAAGGAAAAGTCGAGAGCATTGCGGGCGCCAGCGGAGCGCGCTTCAGTCTGTTGCCGCCCGAGAACGCGACCGGTAACTACGTGAAGGTTGTGCAGCGCATTCCCGTGAAGATCGTTCTCGACCCCGGCGAGAACAATGACCATCAGCTGCGTCCCGGCATGTCGGTGACACCCAAGGTCGGAATTCGCGAATGAGTGCTGGCGCCGCAACGATGGATCAAGCCGCGGCGCCACCAGCGGTAAATCCTTGGATCATCGCACTTGCCGTTACGCTGGCGACCTTCATGGAGGTGCTCGATACCTCCATCGCCAACGTAGCTCTTCCTCATATTGCGGGCAGTTTGTCCGCCGGGCAGGACGAGAGCACATGGGTTCTCACTTCGTATCTGGTATCGAACGCCATCGTTCTTCCGCTGAGTGGATGGCTCTCGTCGATCGTCGGCCGCAAGAACTTCTACATGGGCTGCGTGGCTTTGTTCACGATCAGTTCCTTCATGTGCGGGCTCGCTCCGAACCTCGCGGTGCTGATCATCTGCCGCATTCTGCAAGGCGCCGGCGGAGGCGGACTTCAGCCCAGCGAGCAGGCGATTCTTGCGGATACGTTTCGCTCCCGCAAAACGCGGCATGGCCTTCGCAGTCTACGGAATGGCTGTTGTCACCGCTCCGGCTATCGGCCCAACGCTCGGCGGCTGGATCACCGACAACTTCAGCTGGCGCTGGATCTTCTTCATCAATATTCCCGGTTGGAATTCTCTCACTGCTGCTGACATCGCGGCTGATTCAGGACCCTCCGTATTTCAAACGACGCAAGTTGAGTGAAACCAGCATCGACTACATCGGTCTGGGATTCGTTGCGCTTGGACTTGGGAACTTTGCAGATCGTCCTCGATAAGGGGCAGCGCGAAGACTGGTTCGAGTCGCACTTCATCGTGATTCTTACCGCTAGTCTGCGTCGCGTCGCTGATCTTCGTCATCATCTGGGAGTGGAGACATAAAGATCCGATTATCGACCTGCACCTGTTTCGAGATCGAACCTTCGGCGTCTCAAACCTGCTGATGTTCATGCTGGGCTTTGCCCTGCTGGGCAGCACCTTGCTACTGCCGCTGTTCACGCAGACGATGCTTGGGTTATACCGCGCAAAAGGCAGGACTGGCGCTGATGCCGGGCGGTTTTGCGATCATCATTCTGCTTCCGCTGGTGGGATTTCTGCTTTCCCGCTACACGCCTCGGTGGCTTCTTCTGTTTGGCCTGCTGGTCCTGTCGTTCTCTCTATTTCACATGACGGGGTTTGATCTCGGCATCGACTTCAAGACCATCGCGACAGCGCGGGCTATCCAAGCCGTAGGAATGGCATTCCTGTTCGTTCCCATCAACACCGCGGCGTACGCATTTCTGCCGCGAGAAAAGAACAATGCCGCTTCCGGCCTGATGAATCTGGCGCGCAACATTGGGGGTAGTGTCGGAATTTCCGTGGTCACAACCTTGCTTGATCGCCGGACTCAGTTTCATCAGAACTTTCTCAGCAGCCATCTGAGCGCCAGCAGTCCCGCGTTCCAGGCTCGTTTGAGGGCGCTGCAGCAGATGGTGCAATCGCATGGAGGTGGTCCTCCGGGAACATCAGCCGTGCCTTACGCGATCATGCAGGGATCCCTGATTCGCCAGGCGACCATGCTGGCCTACATGGACTGCTTCTGGCTGCTGGGTATTGCGATCCTGCTGATGGTTCCGATGGTTTTCCTTGTTAAAAAGTCCAAGCCAGGCGGAGGAATGGCGGTACACTAGCTTAGAGCCATGTTCCGCGTGGTCACCATCGAACGCGAGTACGGTTGTGGAGGCGCAGCGATTGGAGCTAAGCTCGCCGAACAACTAGGTTGGAAACTCTGGGATCATCTTCTCACCGAAGAAATCGCGCGAATCGCGCAAGTCCATCCTTCCGCGGTAAAGCGCTGCGACGAGCGCATGGACAGTCCTCTGCATCGCCTTTCAAAAGTATTCTGGCGCGGAAGTTACGAGCGCAGCACAACGATCACAGGCCAGATCTTCGACACTGATCGCATGGTCGCGATGATGCAGGAAATCATGGACAGGATCGGGCAGGAAGGAAATGCCGTCATCGTCGGGCGCGGCGCTCCTTATTTTCTGCGCGAGCATCCCGAGGCGTTCCACGTTTTTCTCTATGCGCCGCGAGCGGAAAAGATTCGTCGCGTCGTTGCCGATGGTCATTCGAACTCAGAGGCCGAGGAACGCGTCGACTCGATTGACCGAGAGCGCATCGCGTACGTGAAGCATTATTTCAACGCGGACTGGCCAACGCGGTCTCTTTATCACCTCATGCTGAACACGGCGGTCGGCGATGAACCTGTCGTGAAGACGGTTCGTCGATACGATGCGGCTTGTTGAAGGACGCCCGAAAGCAACGAACTACGAGAATCCGACCGCGCAAACTGTCACGCGCTGACTTTTCGCTTCTCTTCTGACTACAGCTATCTAGGAATGCGGCTGCGGCCGAACGGGCCGTTGCGGTGCGGGACAGCAATCTTCCGCGCAAACATCATGGCGCGGACCAAGCGATCCGAGCGCGCGACGTTCCTGATTCGCTGTCCTCTCAAGAATCAGTTCTCGAATCATGGCGACAAATTTCGGATGGATTCCGACTGTCTTTGCGCGTGCCATCGGCAATGCCAGCGATTCGCAAAGTTGCTTGGCTTCGATATCGAGATCGTATAACACTTCCATGTGATCGGAGATGAAGCTGATGGGCGCGATTACAACAGCGCTCGCAAGATTCCGCCGCTTCACTTCGCGCAGGTAGTCAAGAATGTCGGGCTCAAGCCAAGGCTGACCGGGAGCTCCGCTGCGGCTCTGATAGACCAGTGCATGGTTCGAGATGCCCACGCGTTCGGAGACAATCTTCCGCACTTCTTCCAACTGCTTCACGTAATCCGAAGTATTCGCCATCGACATGGGAATGCTGTGCGCGACGTAGACGAGCTGGATATTTTCCTTCGCGCCTGCTGGAAGTTCGGCCAGCGCGTCACGCAGGCGCTGCTCGGTCGCGTCGATGAATCCGGGGTGATTGAAGAATGCGCGAATCTTGTCGATTTCTGGAGCTGCGGCTCCGACTTCGGCGCGGGCTCGAGCGATGTCCTCGCGATACTGTCGACATCCGGAGTACGAGCTGTAGGCTGACGTGATGAAGGCGAGAGCTCGCTTGATTCCTTCCTGCTGCATCTGCCGAAGTGTGTCGGCGAGCATCGGATGCCAGTTCCGGTTTCCCCAATAGACCGGCAACTTCGGTCCGCGCTGCTCGAGTTCCGACTTGAGCGCGGAGATCAACTCACGCGTCTGCTGATTGATCGGACTCTTTCCTTCGAAGTGGTAGTAGTGTTCCGCGACGGCGAGCATGCGTTCGCGGGGAACGTTTCTGCCGCGCAGCACATTTTCGAGAAAAGGAATGACGTCCTCTCTCGATTCGGGACCTCCGAATGAAACCACCAGGATTGCGTCGTAATTCATGCGCTCAGGTTTGGGAGTTCGTGTGCAAATCTCTTAGAAAAAAATTGTACGGGGCGCTGCAAAACAGCCCTGACCAACGAGTTCAGTTTCGGGAATTTCATCGGACCGAGATATCCCCCCTCCCCCTGGGGTCGAGTGGAATCTTCAAGTTAGCGGGAATTAGGAAAATAATCTATGGCGCTCAATCACTTGCGGGCAAAATCCTGAGGCACAAGGACTTAGCCTCAGCCTAGCTGGACTTGCCGATACTGCCTCCGCCTTGACCATGATCTGCTCTTGTCGAGGGCGGGGTCAAGGTCAGATGTCACATTGGGGCTGTGGAATCCGCGAAATTTTGTGCGCTGCACTAGGTTCCCATTATCTTTGCGACCCATGGGCGCAGAAGGAGAGTGAACATACACGCGGAGAAAACCGCTGTCGGGCACGTGTGGATCGAATCAACTAAAAGTTCGCGGATCGCGGGATTTCGTGACGAAGGTCAACACTGCTGGTGAAGCTGCGAACAGGCTGGACTACATGAAGGCCTGGGGGTAAATTAAAAACCGTTTTACGAGTGAGGTCGCCTCTCAGTGCACTCGAAGTGAGATTGCAGGCAGGTTCTACTTCGCGAACAGTCCGATTGGGCCTTCAAAAACCATTTCGTAAGTCGCTTTCGCCGACTCCGGAGGATGTCTTATGCGAATCAACAAGGGAACTTTTCGCCTCGCTATCCGATTGATCTGTGTCCCCGCTGTCCTTGCAGTCGCTTTCCCCGTAACCATTGCGTCCGCATTCGAGCAACCGGAAAAAGTACTTTACAACTTTCTTTCTACAGGAACAGCGTTCGATCCTGACGGGCCAGTCGTTTTCGACCAGGCGGGCAACCTGTACGGCACGGCGGAATTCGGTGGTCCTGCAAACGCGGGAGCTGTCTTCGAGTTGAGACCGAAAGCACGCGGGGGATGGTCCGAAAAGACCTTGTATAACTTTCAAGATGGTGAGGGCTATCCGCTGGGCGGCGTTGTGATCGATTCCGCTGGAAACCTTTACGGCGTCACAATTAGTGGGGGGCCCTATCAGCAGGGCTTAGTATTCGAGCTAATGCCGCAGAGCAACGGCGGATGGAAAAAGAAGATCATCCACGTCTTTGGTAAGGGGAATGATATCGGCTTTCCTCAAGCAGGACTTATCTTCGATGGTGTCGGCAATCTCTATGGCGTTTCTGGCGGCGCGAATTCCCTCGGTGCCGTGTTTAAACTAATGCCGCAGGCGAATGGCAGTTGGAAGGAGAAACTGCTGCATAACTTCAGCAGTGCAGAAGGGAATTTCTTGAATGCCAGCCTCATTTTCGATGCGGCCGGAAATCTGTATGGCACGACCTCAGGCGGAGGAGCCTATGGTCAAGGAACTGTTTTTGAATTGCAGCGACTGGCGGACGGAGGCTGGAAAGAGCGGACCCTTTACGATTTCAAGAATGATGGAGTAGATGGGACCATCCCATCAGGCAGTTTAGTTTTCGATGCCTCTGGAGATCTTTACAGCACTACGGAATTCGGCGGCGCTCATAACTGGGGCACAGTCTTTCAGTTGGAGCCCGGTTTAGGTGGGAAATGGACCGAAAGGATCATTCACAGCTTCAACTTGGATGGGGTGGACGGCGTTGAGCCTCTGTCCGGCCTAACCATCGATGCTGCCAGGAACCTTTACGGGACGACGTTCGACGGAGGGATTTATCTGGGCCATGGCGGCAATTTCTATCATGGCACTGTATTCGAAATATCCCCTGATGCTGGAGACGGCTGGACGGAGAAAGTGCTACACAGCTTTGGCAACGGAACAGACGGCGGCGCACCGTTGACAAACCTCACCAGTGATGCCTTCGGAAACCTTTTTGGGTCTACGCTTGGCGGTGGGACCGGAGGAGAAGGCACGGTCTTCGAGGTCAAACCGTAGCTAAGAGTCGGTCGATTTCAATCCTCTTCAGTTGACCGTGACGCGGCTTGTCGCTATGCTGTGCTCAGTTGGCAGCGTCATGAAGAAATCTTTTTGGGCGATCTCGCTTTGCCTACTCAGCGCAGTGTTGTTGCTGTGCGCTGTATCGACGGCGAATATTGCCGAAAGCGGGTTTGACGAGATCGACATCCCCGCCGGAGTATCGCATCCCGCGATGCCCCGCCCGAAGGCGACTGCTTACAGAAGCGAGAACCTCTCGGTCCTCGCAGAATTTCGGCACGTTGAAGTCGCGGGCTTGCGGCGCTCGCCTGCGATTCCTACGAAGTACGCGCACAGTCTACCCAGCGCCGATCTGCAAAAGCTCCTCTGTACTTTTCTGATCTGAGAATCCGTTTTCCATTCGCACCGCGACGTTTCTGACTCGAAGCGCCGGTCCGGCATTTCACTCAACAAGTTTTGCCGGCATTTTCAGCGCTTCATCGGGAGTCACCCTTGACTGGGTCATTGGCTTGGGGTCCCACGGCATGCTGATTGAATGATCGGCGTGCTGCAGGGTCAAGGGTGACTCCAGAAAACAGGACGGGGGGCGTACAGCCCTTTCTCAAAAGAATGGAGCCAACAATGCTTGCGAAATGTACGAATTCGAAATGTTCAAAGCCCTTTCGCTATCTCGAGAGCGGATCGCTGTACCGCCTGGAGAGCGATGTGCATGTTTCTTCGGGCAGTGTCAAGCGAGAGTATTTCTGGTTGTGTCGGGGTTGTTCGACGTCAATGACCTTGAGGCTCGATGAAGGGGAAGGAGTCCGAGTCGTGCAGCTCAAGGACTTTGCTCCCGGAGGCGAAGAACAGGTCAACATACTCCTGGTGGACCGGAAGCAGGGAATGCTTTTGAACCGAATCCGGTTCTTCAGCCAGCCAGCGCGAAGGCGTGAGCGAGCGACGGGAGCGCAGCTACCTATATGAAGAGCGGATGGAGAGAAATCGACGAATTCTTTGCGGCAGGGGCAAGCTGTCCGTTGCCCGATTGCGGCGAGGTGAATTTTACCTATCACGTTGAGGACCAGAGTCAGGATGGCATTGCCGGACTGTGGGAATTCACGTGCTCGCGATGCGGAATTCAATTCACCACTGTCGAGGAGGACCTGCTGTTTCATTCGGTGCGCAGAGACTGGCTCTGGGCAGGGAATCACTCGGCATAGCTGGTCGCCTCCGTGCGATCAACGAACACATTAAGGAGATATTTGATCATGATGAAAGCGCTATTTGGGATTGTTGTACCGCGTACGAAACCTGGCGAGTCGGAGACGACGAGCCGCGACGAGGAAGAGATCCGTGCGCGCGCCTTCGAACTCTATGAACTTCGCGGGCGGGTGGACGGCTACGCGTTGAAGGATTGGTTGGACGCAGAGAAAGAGTTGATGGAAAGAGATGTGGCCGCCTAGGAGAAGTTTCTAACATCCGAAGGTGGATGGGCCTTCACGCCTGGAGAGGGGTGTGAGGGCTTTTTTCATCTGCAGCGGCCGGCAAGTCGTCCTCGAACACACAGCCCTTCGGGGTATTCAGAAAATTCTCCAGACGAAGTGGGCCAGCAGGGCGAACATCAGGAGGAGAAATGCGGTGATCCAGAGGAGGAAGTGGGCTGTCAGTTTCGGGGATTCGATTTCTTTCTTGTTCATACCATAAAGATGCTATGGGTGATGCGAGGGTTGTGGGGGTGTACGGGGACAGCCAAGGGGCGCTGTCCCCGCATAAAACAAGATCGGCCGGCCGTAGATGAGAACTGCACAGTCCACTTCAGTGTTAACGGCCTGGTGAGACTTGTATGGTATCGCCGGCGTGGAGTTTCGCTTCCTGGCCTTTCATGATGAGAAGAAAAGTGACGGCGACGGCGGCTGCCACGTAACGGGCCTTAGTGGCGCCGATGCTAGTGTCGACCGAGTCGTCGGCGAGCTTGGCCAAGGCGAGAGATCCGCCGAGTTTGAGGAGGCGAATCTTGTTGCCTCCGTGGTAGGCACCTTCGCGATCGTCGTTGACAGCTTTCACCTCATCATCAAAAACCAAAATCATGGAGCCATTGCGCATCATGTGGCCCGCGTGATGAGTTACGAGATGCCCGTGATAGACGCGCCCGGAAGCATCTTTGGCTTCGAACCGAGTTCCGGTTGGCATTTTGGAGCTGACGTCGGAAGTAATGCGAAGTGACACGGTTTGAGTCTGCGCCGACAAGGGGGCGACCAACATGTTCAGCGTGATGAGGGCGGTGGCGAGGAGCGAAGCTGCTTTCATTGAAACAGCGCGGCGATCATTTGTTTGCATTTGCCAGTTCCGATTGTGACGTGGTGGAGATGGGCGAAGCCTATCACGGACAATTTGAGGGGAGGTAATGGCAGGAAAAAAGGGGAGATCATCTGGTGCGCCCGGAGAGATTCGAACTCCCGACCTGTTGCTCCGGAGGCAACCGCTCTATCCAGCTGAGCTACGGGCGCACGCTGAGTAACAGTTTACATGCGAGCGGAAGGCGCATCAAACCCGCGAAGAACGAGACGCGCGATCGTGATGCGTCGGTTTATCAGGCCGCGAGAGATCCTTATATGGAAGGTCGTGCGGCTTCTCGAAGAGACTGCCGAAGCAGCCGGGACTAGTAGCGATCGCGGCGACCGCCACCACCGCCACCGACCTCCGCGGTCACCACGATCGCGGCCGCCGCCACCACCACCACCACCGCCACCGGCACGTTCGGTCTTCGGCCGGGCTTCGTTGACGTTGATCGTGCGTCCGCCGACCTGCGATCCGTTCAGCGCCGTGATGGCTTTCTCTCCATCTTCGTTGCTGGCCATCTCGACGAATCCAAATCCGCGAGAGCGGCCGGTATCGCGGTCCGTCATGATGCTGACGCGATCGACTTGTCCATAGCCTTCGAAGATCTGCCGAAGTTCGTCCTCGCCGGTGTTGAAGCTGAGGTTGCCGACAAAAATGTTCTTCACGCGTCTTCCTCTGCATTGAGCTGTCGGAATGCGAGCTCGATTCGGCGGACTGGCAGGACAGGAAGATCTACCTGAAATCGTGACCGGAGCTAGCTACAGGTCGAATGCGGTGGGCAGTATAGCAGGTAATCTCGGAGCGACTTGTCAAATCGTGTCGCTAGCATCAGGCGGCGGAAATCGGCGTAGCACTCGTCCACTGACCAGTAGCCTTCGGAGTGGAATCCCATCTGCAGCAGACGATTCTTGGGATCGTGCCTTTTGCCGCAGTCCGGGACAAAGCATGTAACGGCTCCAGGCTGTGCCCTTGCGATCGTAGTTCTCAGCGACGGCGAAGGTAGTGCCGCAGCTGCAGGGGACGAGAAACATACGCAGCGGAGGTGCTTCTTCTTTAATCGTTGTGTCTTCTTTGATCGTTCTGGGTTGCGCTGACGGTTTCACGACTCTTCCACGACCGCCATAGAGCTCTTCTTGCGCCGGTTTGCTTGCAGGGTCTTCTTGCGCAGGCGCAGGGATTTGGGCGTGATTTCGACGAATTCGTCGTCGGCGATGAATTCGATTGCCTGCTCCAGATTCAAGGGGCGGAATGGCACCAGGCGGATGGCTTCGTCGGCGGTCGACGCGCGCATGTTGGTGAGCTTCTTTTCGCGCACCGCGTTCACGTCCAGGTCAGTGTCTTTGGCGTTTTCGCCGATGATCATGCCTTCGTACAAGTTCGATGCCGGGGCCGACGAAAAGTTCCCCGCGCTCCTGCAGTCCCCACAAAGCGTAGGCGGTCGAGACTCCGGCGCGATCGGCGATCAGGGCTCCGGTGAGACGGTGCGGAATGTCGCCCTGCCATTCGGTATAGCCGTCGAACAGCGAGTTCATGACGATGGTGCCGCGAGTGTCGGTGAGAAGCTGGCTGCGCAAGTCCGATGAGGCCGCGGCTGGGAACGCGGAACTCGATGCGCACGCGCCCGTAGCCGTGGTTGTGCATGTTGGTGACTTCGCCTTTGCGCGAGCCGAGCTGCTCCATGACAACGCCGACGAAATCTTCGGGAACGTCGATCAGTGAGATGCTCGACCGGCTCCATGAGCTTGCCATCGATGCGCTTGGTGACGATCTCGGGCTTGCCAACCATCAGTTCGTAACCTTCGCGGCGCATCATCTCGATAAGGATGGAGAGCTGCAGCTCTCCGCGTCCCAGCACTTTGAAGGAATCGGTAGCGCCCGTATCTTCGACGCGCAGAGAGACGTTGGTCAGCAATTCTTTTTCGAGGCGCTCGCGAAGATTGCGCGAGGTCACGTACTGTCCGTCTTTTCCCGCGAAGGGGAGGTGTTGACGGTGAACAGCATGGCGATGGTGGGCTCGTCGATGGCGATGTGCGGCAGCGGAGCGGGATTTTCGGCGTCGGTGATGGTCTCGCCGATGGTGATCCCTTCCACCCCGGCAACCGCAACGATGTCTCCGAGTTCCGTCTCGGTGATATCAGTGCGCTTCAGGCCGGAGAAGGAGAAGAGTTTGGTGATCTTCGTCTTGTGGAGAGAGCCGTCAAGCTTTGCGATGGCGACTTCTTCTCCGGTGAACATCTTTCCGTTGAAGACGCGCGCGATGGCGAGGCGTCCGAGATAGTCGCTGTAGTCGAGGTTAGCGACCAGAATCTGGAGGGGCCGGTGGGTCGCCGTTGGGGGCGGGATCGTCTTCAGGATAGCGTCGAACAGCGGGCGCAGAGTCCTGACCTCCGCCTTTGATGTCGTCCGTCGCAGTTCCGGTCTTGGCGTTGGTGTAGAGCACGGGGAAGTCGATCTGATCTTCCTTGGCATCAAGATCGATGAAGAGGTCGTAGATCTCGTTGAGAACTTCTTGCGGACGGGCGTCGGAGCGGTCAATTTTATTGATGACGACGATCGGCGGCAATTTGGCTTCAAGCGCCTTGCCCAGGACGTAGCGCGTCTGGGGCAGCGGTCCTTCGCTGGCATCGACCAGCAGCATGACGCCGTCGACCATCTTAAGGGCGCGCTCGACTTCGCCGCCGAAGTCGCTGTGCCCGGGAGTGTCGACGATGTTGATCTTGTACATCGTGGTAAAAGATCGCCGTGTTCTTGGCCAGAATGGTGATGCCGCGCTCGCGCTCCAGTTCGTTGGAGTCCATCACCCGGTCGACATGGTGCTCGTTGGAGCGGAAAGTGCCGCTCTGCTGCAGCATGGCGTCGACCAGGGTGGTCTTGCCGTGGTCGACGTGGGCGATGATGGCGATGTTGCGAATGCCTGAACTCAAGAAGATTCCTTCCAAAAATGTTGTGTACTACTACTTTACTACGTGCAGTCTCGGAAGCCGACATTTGTGACTCGATCTGACGTGACGACCCTATGAAATAAAGCGCAGTTTTTCGTGCCTTCCTGCGGCGCGGCTGAAGCCGCATCCTTTTGGAAGTTCGGATGTGAAAACAGCAGCGCATCTCCGCTACAATCATTCGCCGGGAAGCAGGAATCAAACTATGTGGATCGCGAAGAAGGGAATTACAACGATTTTGAAAACCGGAATTCTTATTGCCGCCGCTTTTCCTCAAATGCCATCGAACGCGGCCTCACCGCGGCCGGACCAATTCGGTCCGAGCAATCCGTTCTATTCCGCCAGTACGCTGCCGTTACAGGCGCCGCCATTCGACAAGATTAAGGATGGAGACTATCAACCTGCGCTCGACGCGGGCATGGCGCAGCATCTGGAGGAAGTGCGGCAGATTGCGGAGAATGTCGATCCGCCGACTTTTGAGAACACTTTCGTCGCGCTGGAGAAGTCGGGGCAGTTGTTTCACCGCGTGGCGCTGGTGTTTAACGCGGTGACGGGGGCCAATCTGAGTCCGGAGTTGGAGAAGTTGCAGGAGATCGAAGCGCCGAAATTTGCCGCGCATCGCGACGCGATTTTCCTCGACTCGAAACTTTTCCACCGTGTGGAGACTATTTACAAGCAGCGCGAGTCGCTGAAACTGGATGCCGAATCTCTGCGCCTGGTGGAGTACTACTATCAGCAGTTCGTGCATGCAGGGGCGAACCTTTCCGAAGCCGAGAAGGCTGAACTGAGAAAACTGAATGAAGAGGAGTCGACTCTATCAGCGGCGTTCAGCACGAAGTTGCTCGCTGCCACGAAGGCTGCAGCTTTCATAACGACTGACACGAATGCGCTAGCTGGGCTGAGCGAAATAAGGCTGAAGGGTGCGGCTGAGGCGGCGAAAGACCGCAAAGTCGAAGGCTATGTCATTCCGTTGCAGAATACGACGCAGCAACCTGATCTCGGGTCGTTGAGCCAGCGGTCGACAAGGCAGGCGATTTTTGAAAATTCCTGGAATCGGGCGGAGCGTGGCGGCGCGAACGACACGCGAGATACGGTGGCCCGGATGGCGCAGGTGAGAGCGCAGAAAGCGAAGCTGCTTGGATTCCCAAACTTCGGAGCGTGGAAGTTGCAGGACCAGATGGCAAAGACTCCGGAAGCTGCAGTGAAGTTCATGGACAGCCTGGTGCCCGGCGGCTACTGCGAAAGCTGTCGCTGAGGGAAAAGATATTCAGGCATTGATCGATTCGCAGAAGGGCGGGTTCGCCCTTGAAGCATCGGACTGGGACTTCTACGCGCAGCAGGTGCGAAAGGCGAAGTACGATCTCGACGAAGACGCAGATCAAGCCTTATTTCGAGTTGAACAAGGTGCTGGAGAATGGCGTTTTCTACGCTGCCACGCAACTGTATGGGATCACCTTCAAAGAACGGCACGACATTCCCGTATATCACCCGGACGTGCGCGTGTTTGACGTGTTCGATACGAATGGAAAACAGCTAGCTCTCTTCTACTGCGACTACTTCAAACGCGACAACAAGAACGGCGGCGCCTGGATGGATGTTTTCGTCAACCAGTCGAAACTGCTGGGCACGTTGCCGGTCGTGTATAACGTGGCGAACCTGCCAAACCTGCTCCCGGACAACCGGCCCTTCTCAGTTTCCGCGATGTGGTCACAATGTTCCACGAGTTCGGGCACGCGCTTCACGGTATGTTCGCGGACACGAGATATCCAACGATTTCAGGAGCGCAGGTAGCGCGAGACTTCGTGGAGTTTCCATCGCAATTCAATGAGAACTGGGCCAGCTACCCGGCCGTGTTCCATCATTACGCGAAGCACTATGAAACGGGTGAACCGATGCCGGAGGAACTGGTTGCAAAGTAAAAAGGCGTCCAAGTTCAACCAGGGTTACGCGCTTACGGAGATCGTGGCTGCGGCCGAACTGGATATGCAATGGCATACTCTGCCGCCCGATGCGCCGCTGCAAGAAGGTGGATGATTTCGAAGTGGAGGCGCTGAAGAAGAAACATCTTTTCCTCAGCGCGGTACCAACGCGGTATCGCACCAGCTACTTTGCGCACATCTGGCAGGATGACTATGCGGCTGGATATTACGCGTACCTGTGGGCCGAAATGCTGGATCACTCCGCGTTCCGGTGGTTTGAGACTCACGGGGGATTGACGCGGGGGAATGGAGATCGGCTTCGCCAGATGATTCTCTCCCGCGGCAATACGGAAGATTTGGGGAAGATGTATTCGATGTGGGCGGGCGGAGAGCCGAGCATCGAACCGATGTTGAAGTTCAGAGGACTGGTGGCGGAGGAGCCCGGCAAGTAGGCAACCGGGTGGGATGGAAGATCTACCTCAGGCGCTAAAGCGCCGTTGCATTCGTCGCTCACGGCGCGGCTGTAGCCGCGCCCTTTCAAACACTTAAAACCAATCAACCTCCTTCGCAGCCTGTAGACTCGAGGCGACCCGTTGTTAGTACTCGAGTAGCTCCGCTCCCACTTCTGCGCTGCCTTCGGCGCGTACGCGCAGGCGATACCAGAAGACGATGGCGATCAGCGAGAACACGAAGATGATCGTCGAGATGGCGTTGATTTCGGGGGTGATGCCGCGGCGCAGGCGTCCCCAGATTTCCAGGGGGAGGGTGTTGTCGCGGCCGATGAGGAAGAAGCTGACGGCGATTTCGTCCATGGAGAGCGTGAAGATCAGGAGTGCGGCTCCGATGATTGGAGCCTCAGGTTGGGGACGGTGATGCGCCAGAATGTCTGCCAGTAGTTGGCTCCGAGATCGAGCGAGGCTTCTTCCTGGGCGCGATCGAGTTTCTGCAGTCCGGCGAAGACTTCCGTGGTAGCGACCGAAATGAGAGCGGTGCCGTGTCCGAGAATGATGGTGAGCAGGCTGAGCTTGGTGCAACTAGACGGAAGAGCATGAGGAGCGAAAGTCCAGTGATGATGCCCGGCAAAATCAGCGGAAGTAGCACGAGGCGGCGGAAGAGAGCTTTGCCGGGGAATTGTGCGCGATCGAGCGCCAGTGCTGCAGGAATTCCGAAGGCCAGCGCAATGCACCATCGCTGCGAGCGCCACCAGCAGGCTGTTGAGGACGGAATCCCAGATCGGCGTCATCGTTGAAGAGCATGCGATACCAGTCCAGCGTGAGGTGACGCGGAGGGAATCCGCCGACGCCTGGCCGTTGAACGAATAGACGATAAGGACCACGATCGGCAGATAGAGGAAAGCGAAGACCAGCGAGCGCATGCACGCGCAGCCAGCCTGGATTGTGAGGTGCGGTCGCGGGTCATCGAGAAGCTCCACTTTTTCAAGTCTCTCGGAGAGGAAGAGCAGCCACCACGAGCAGCAGCATGCAGAGAGAAATGGCGGCGCCGAGTGGCCAGTTGTAGGCGGCTCCGAACAGGCTGACCACGATGTTCGAGATCATGATGCCGCTTGGGCCGCCGAGTAGCAGCGGCGCGAGGAAATCGCCGAGGCTCAGGACGAAGGCGAACGTGGCTCCGGCGAGCACGCCCGGAATCGAGAGCGGGAAGATCACCTGCCAGAAAGTTTGCGCGGGCGTAGCGCCGAGATCGTGGGAGGCTTCGACCAGGTTTCGCGGAATGTGCTCGAGCGAGGCGTAGATCGGCAGGAATGTGAACGGAGTGTAGATGTGCGTCAACGTCAGCACGACCGCAAACGGGCTGTAGAGGAGGAAGTCGAGCGGATGCTGGTCAGGTGCACGTATTGCAAGCAGCGTATTGAGCACGCCATCGGTGCCGAGAATCGTCTTCCACGCGTAGGCGCGCACCAGATAGCTGACCCAAAGCGGGATGATGACGAGCTGATAGAGAAGGTCTTTTCGTCTACCGGCGTAAAACGAGAGGAAGTACGCGAGCGGATATCCCAGCAGCATCGAAAACAGCATGACGCGGGCTGCGATCCACATGGAGCGCAGCAGGGTCTGCCAGTAGACCGGCTTTTGAAGCAGTTCGTGATAGTTGTCGAGAGTCCAGGAATGAACGATCGCCTGCGACGCGGAAACCGACCAGAAGCTGTAGCAAAACATCAGCAGGTAAGGGACGAGCAGGAAAACGGCTGACCCAGAGCAGCGGCGGAACGGTGACGGCCGATTCGTATGCTCGGGAAAACATCAGTCGCTTCCCGGGGATTGACGGACAGGGACTGCGTCCGCAGGTG
The DNA here is from genome assembly GCA_963712365.1 of uncultured Acidobacteriota bacterium. Lineage (GTDB taxonomy): Bacteria > Acidobacteriota > Terriglobia > Terriglobales > Acidobacteriaceae > Sulfotelmatobacter. Next base: position 805,144 of record CAVQHO010000006.1, on the reverse strand, counting down.
CGAACTCCAGTCGACCATCTCGCTGTCTCGGGCCCGACTCTCAGTGCGAATGGTGAGAACGAGCCCGTCTGCACATTGCACGCGGAGTAGTTCGGTGGCACCGTGAAATGACTGGTGCACGATGCGTGCCTTGAACGCGGACCATCGCCTGGAGTGCGATCCATTCGCGGCGAAGCGAATGTGTTCGGGGCGCAGAGAAAAAAGCGCCGCGCCGTCCGGTCATGTCGACGGGCCAGGATAAGCGATCGCAGCATGGCGGATCCGCCGTTGAACTTCGCATTCAAGAAGATTCGTGTGGCCGATAAATTGCGCGGTGTAAGAGGTCGCGGGACGGTTGTAGATTTCACGGGGAGATGGCGATTTGTTCAAGTTCTCCGGAGCGGAGCAGGGCGATGCGATCGGACATGACCATGGCTTCTTCCTGATCGTGAGTGACGAAAATGAAGGTGATGCCGACTTCGCGCTGCAAGGATTTGAGTTCGACCTGCATCTGGCGCCGCAGATTGGCGTCGAGCGCGGAGAGCGGTTCATCGAGCAGCAGCAGACGCGGACGGTTGACAAGCGCGCGGGCCAACGCGATGCGCTGTTGCTGACCTCCGCTGATTTTGGACGGCTTGTTTCGCGCGTGATCCGTCATCTTCACTTTGGCGAGAGCTTCGGCGACGCGCGTGTCGATTTCGGCTGCAGGACGTTTGGCGATGCGCAGTCCGTAGCCGACGTTTTGTTCGACGGTCATGTGAGGGAAGAGCGCGTAGTGCTGGAAGACGGTGTTGACGCGGCGGCGATATGGTGGCTGCGTGATCGAGGCGCTCGCCGGCCATCCAGACCTCGCCGGAAGTCGGCTGCTCGAAGCCAGCGATGATTCGCAGCAGGGTGGTTTTGCCGGATCCGCTCTCACCGAGGATGGTGAGGAATTCGCCTTCCGCGATTTCGAGCGAAATATCTTGCAGGACGACATTCCTACCCAAATGCTTGGCGACGGAGCGGATGGAGAGCAGGGAAGCTGCGCGGACGGCTGAGTTGCGCTCGCGATCCGGTTGAGCTTCGTTGCCATGGACGTTGTGCAGCGAAGGCTTCGTCGGACGAGTTGTCCGCGCCAGCGATGACGCGACTCTATTGCGTGGCTTTTACTTCGTTCCAGATTTCGTTGTACTTGGCGCGGCGCGGAACATTTTGCCAGAAGTAAAGCCGCTTCTGGTAATTGTCCACGTCGTCGAGATGCAGGTTTTTCACTTCTTCCGGGTCATGAACTGCGCGGCGTGCGGATTGGCTGGCGTATATGCGTCATGTCGGTCACTTTCTTCTGGGTTTTCGCCTGGATCATGAATTCCAGAAATTTGTAAGCCAGTTCTTTGTTTTCGCTGCCGGCGGTGATCATCAGGTGATCGATCCAGCCCGTTGTGTTTTCTTTGGGAATGGTTTCTCCGACCGGAAAATTCGCTTTTTGCAGATCTGGTTGGTCATCAGCGGCCATCCCATGGCGATGACGACTTCGTGATTCTGAAACAGGTTCGTCAGTTCTCCGCCAGTCGACCACATCTTGCGGATATTCGGCTTCAGTTCGATCAATTTCTTCTTGACCGAGTCGAGTTCCTGATCGGTGAGGTTATAAAGATGCGACGGGATCAGGCTTGTCGTATCCGAGCACCTGGGCGGCCATGTAGACGGTGGAGAGATCGTCCCAGACGGAAATTTTGCCGCGGATATTTCGGATCCCACAGCACGTTCCAACTATCGGGAGGCTGCGGGAATGCCGTCGTGTCATAGATCATCGGATCGGGTCCCCACATGAAAGGCACGCCGTAGACCTGTCCTTTTACATGCACCAGCGGAAGGGAAGTGAGCTGCGGCGAGAGCTGGCTGTAGCTGGGAATCTTGCCAAGATCGAGAGGAGCCGCGAGGCCCGAGGTCGCGATGGATGGTCGCCACGTCGCTGGAAGGAGAGATCACGTCGTAATTGCCCGAGCTGCCGCCGCGAAGTTTGGCGACCAGTTCGTCGCTCGATCCCATGTACGAGGCGGAGATCTTGCAATGATTCTGCTCTTCGAAGGCCTTGACGTAAGAAGGATCGGCGTAGCCTTCCCAGACGAGCAGATTCAGCGTCGGCGTTTTGCTGGAGCAAGAAATCAAGAAAAGTGTTGCCACCAGGGGTAACAATCGGGCTGCACGTCGCCAATCCATTTTTCCTCCACGATGTGGGCACTTCGTGAGTTTCAGAATGTTGGGGGAGTGTTCACCCAAAGCAACCACGTTTCTTTGCGGCCCGGATTTTTCCAGCGATGCGGGGTCGCGCTCTCGAAATAAAAGCTGTCTCCGGGCTTGAGGCGATACAGTTCGCCTTCCACGGAAATTTCCAGATCGCCACGCAACACGTAGATGAATTCTTCTCCTTCGTGAGTGTAGGGATCGCCGCTTCCGGCATCAGGCGCGATGCGGAACAGGTGAGGCTCCATTACCGTGTTGCCCCAGGCCAGCAACTCCATGCGGACTCCGGCGCCCGCCTCAAGAACTTTTCGTTCAGCGGGACGCACGCGCCGCCCGCTGGCTTCGTTCGCATCGAAGAAGTTCAGGATGTTGGTTTTGTAGAAGCGCGCCAGCTTGCGCAAAGTGCCGACCGATCCACTCATCTGAGAGCGCTCGAGCGCGCTGAGAAATCCTACGGAGATGCCAACCGCATCAGCGACCTGGGCAAGCGACAAGCCTTTGCGCGAGCGCAATTGGCGGAGATGCATTCCGATCGCGTTGCCATTTCTTTCGGCGGCAGGACGGACTTTTCCTTCGCGCTTCAACAACTGAACGATGGCAGCAGCATTCAATCCGCGCGCTTTGCGCAGGAATCGTGCGCGCTTCAGCAGCTTTACATCTTCATCGGAGTAAAGACGGTATTTGCTTTCGGTGCGATGGGGACGAGTGAGTCCGAGATTTTCCCACGTGCGTATGACCGAGGGTGACACTCCCACCCGTCGCGCCACGTCTCCAATTTTCAAATAAGCTTCCGCCACGCCCGTTCCGTGAGCTCGATTGAAATTGATTGTGCGATAAGAAATTTCTATCGGACGGACGCGTTTTTTTCCCCTTGACAGCGTCCATCACCGTTCTCTAACCTTGCGGGATTATAGCAAGGTTGTGTGCGGATACGGCAGTCGCTTTTCAACAAAAACATCCAATTGAACCGGTTGTTCGGAGATCACATGCTGCGAACACGCTGCTCGGCAATTTGCATTGTCGTTGCCACATCCCTATTTCTTCCATTGCTCCTTTGCGCTCAAGGCACCTCGGGCCGCGTCGTGGGCCGGGTGACAGACGCGAGCGGTGCAATTCTTGCCAACGTGAAGGTGACGCTGGTCAATGAAGGGACCAACGTGAGCCGCAACTCGGCAACCAACGAAAACGGAGACTACGATTTCGTGGAAGTTCCGATCGGTACGTATCGGCTTGACTTCGATCTGACTGGATTCAAGAAGAATGTGCGGCGCGGCGTGACCCTCGACATCAATCAGGTCATCACGCTGAATATGACGATGCAGATTGGAGCGGCGCAAGAAGTCGTGGATGTGACCTCTGAGGCTCCGCTTGTTGAAACGACGAGCACGCAACTTGGCGCTGTCGTGAATGATCGCGCAGTGAGCCAATTGCCTCTGAACTCCCGCGATACTTACCAGTTCCTGCAACTCCAGCCCGGCGTGATGTCGACTGTCGGGTCGAGTAATTCGGTAGTGTATGGCAGCAACAATGCGGGCGCGGTGTCGGTGAATGGAGGTCGGGGGCGATCGAATAATTTCAGCGTAAACGGTGGCGATGCGAACGATCAGTTTGTGAATCTGCCGACTGTGCAGCCTTCGCCAGACAGCATCCAGGAATTTCGCGTTCTCACGAACACGTTTGATGCCGAGTACGGACGCAACTCAGGATCGGTCGTGAACGTGGTGACGAAATCCGGAACGAATCAACTTCACGGCAATCTGTACGAGTTCTTCCGAAACAAGGTACTGAATTCCAATTCGTATTGTTTCTTCTCCGGACGGATGCCCGAAGCCGCAGTTCAACCAGAATCAGTTCGGTGGAACGTTGGGTGGGCCGATCGTGAAAGACAGAACTTTCTTCTTCACGTCGTATGAAGGGCGCAGGATAAGGCAAGGTATTCCATCTCCCGCAGTGATTGTGCCAACAGCGGCAGAGCGCCCAAGCGCAAGTCAACCCTTTGCGGATTTTTCTTCCGAGTCGCCGTTTCCGGGAACGCTCGCCAGTGCATTCGCTCTCAACCAGCGTGCCGAACTGCACGACCGCATTGGGAAATGCGCCTGGTATTCCGGACGGTTCGAACTCTATTCGGACCTATTTCCGGGGAATATCATTCCACTTGGATGTCTGGATCCTACCGCTGTCGATTTGCTTCAACTTGTACCCACGCCAGCAGGTGGCGGGGACACGCTCGAGACCGTACCGGTTCAGCCGGAACGAGGCGATCAGTTCACACTGAAAATCGACCATCGCATCAGCAATAGACAAAATTTGAGTTTCTACTATTATTTTGACGATCACGATCTGATTTCGCCGTTTGCCCAGTTCCAAGCTGCCGGCGCGAACATTCCTGGATTCGGATCTGCGACCAGCGAACGCTTCCAGCAATACAACATCACGCATAACTGGACGATCAACAACAGCACGGTGAATGAGTTCCGGTTCAATTACAACCGCGAAGCGCAGCGGACGTTTCAGCATCCTGTGCGGACGAGCCTTGTGCAGGATTCCTGTCCGGCGGCGCCCAGTTGGCTGACCGATGCGGTAGGCACCGTTCCGTGTTTCTCCGATGGGACCGCAACGAATGCAACGGGCATTCACCCGGGGCTTGGCGCAGCCCACGAAGGCCTACCGTTTATTCAATTGAGCGGCGGCTTCACGATCGGCAACAACGGCGAAGGCGAGTTGCCACAGGTCGGCAATTCATTTCAGTGGTCTGACAGCCTTAGTAAGGTGATGGGAAATCACTCCCTGAAGTTTGGAGTTGATGTCCGGCGCCAGCGGTTTGACCAAACACTTTATTTCGATGTCAGTGGCGAGTACTTCTTCGATGGGAGCTCGAGCAACACGACAGGCGGAGACACGGTGTTCTCGGATTACTTGTTGGGTTTTCCGGGCTCGTATGGTCAAGGTTCCGCGCAAGTGGAAAACGTTCGCAGCACCGGCTTGTACCTGTTCGCACAGGACAGTTGGAAATTGAGGCCGAATCTTACGCTGAACTATGGTTTGCGATGGGAGTTGAACACGCCGATCGCCGACATCAGTCATCACGTGCAGACGTTCCGGCCGGGGCAGACGAGTCAGATTTATCCCTGCCAGTTGTCGCAGGCGAGCATAGACGCGCTCGGAACGAGCGACTGTACCTCGGTCACTCCGACCGGATTACTTGTGCCGGGAGATCCGGGAGTTCCGAATGGCCTCACGCAGACTTACTACAAGGCTTTTGCGCCGCGTATCGGTATTGCGTGGAGCCCGGGAACTTCGGGTAGGACTAGTATCCGCGCTGGCTGGGGGCTTTTCTACAATCCAATCGAACAACTCGTCCTGGAGCAGTTCAGCGCAGAGCCACCTTTTGGCGGCAGCAGCTTTCCTGTTGACACTCTTTTCAATCAACCTTTTCTCGATCAGAGCGGATCGTTTTCATATCCCAATCCATTCAACGGCATTTTGAATCCGCCACGCGGGCAGCCGGTGGATTGGTCGACCTTCCGGCCGATCTTGCTCTTCGGGCAATTCCAGCCGCATATGCGCAGCCAGTACTCGTCGCAGTACAACCTGACGATCCAGCATCAGTTGACCAACGACATGAAACTTGAGGTTGGATATGTCGGATCGCAGGGACACCGTTTGCTGGCGACGCACGACGTTAATTACGGAATTCCGCAGACGTGCCTCCAGATCAATGATGCGTTGGGTGCTGGAACTTGCGGACCGTACTCAGCAGACAGTGAATTTGACATTCCGTCCGGCACCGTTACCGGACCAACCGGACTCTACTTGCCGTATGGGCCTAACGGTCCGACGACAATTCCTGCGAATACGGCCGTGGCAAGTGATATCAGGTTGGTCGGACTGCGTCCTTACTCCTCGCCGAACTGCGATCCGATGACGGGGACGAATTGCCCGCCGGATGGTGTGCCCGTCTTCAGTAGTATCTTTGCGCAGGACACGATCGCAAACTCGGCTTACAACTCATTGCAGGCTTCCCTCGAAAAGCGCTTCGCCCATGGCTTGCAGGCGGTCGTCGCGTACACACTGAGCAAATCGTTCGATCAGGCCTCGAGCTTTGAGGGCATCCTGAATCCGATTGATCCACGAATCAGCCGCTCTCTGTCGAGCTTCGATGCGCGGCATCGGATCGTGTTCAGCTATTACTGGGAGCTGCCCTTCCGCAAGTACAGCGGAGTAGCCGGCAAAATCATCAACGGATGGGCAGTGTCCGGCATCACGACGTTCCAGACGGGATTTCCGATTCGCCTAACGTCGCTGGCGGACAACGAATTGATGTACAGCTTTGATTTCGAATTGCCGGGTGAGCCTGCCCAGCTTGCGCCCTTCCGCAAAATCAAGCCGCAGTCGAATGGAAATTACTTCTTCGACCCGAACAGCTTTACAGAAAACGGCACGGACGATTCTCAACCTCTATGCAGTGCTGGCGCTGTGTTCGGATGTTACGATCCGGCCTTGCTGGGAACTTTGGGAAATACCCGGCGTACGATCTGCTGCGGTCCGCATATCAGCAACACGGACCTTGCAATTTTGAAGACAATCAAGATCGGCGAGGAAAAGCGCGTCGATTTCCGCGCCGAGTTCTTCAACGTCTTCAATCACACACAGTTCTTCAATCCCGATGGCAACACGTCTGACGGCTCGCAATTCGGCCAAGTCACACAGGCCCGCGATCCGCGACTGATGCAGTTCGCGTTGAAATTTTTCTTTTAGAATAGAAGTCGAGCCACCAAACCCGGGAGCCCCCAAAGCCCGGGTAATCTAATAGCCAGCCGATCTACGAAATCGCTGGCCTGAGCATCCCGGAGCACGTGATGTACCCCGATCTACAGAAAGAACTCGCCACTTTCGAGCGGCGAACGCCCAAGTCCGCCGAAGCGCACAAAAAGAATCTCAAGCGCATTCCCCTCGGCGTTGCCAGCAACTACCGAGCCTACGATCCTTGGCCCATTTTTGTGAAAGAGGCCAGCGGCAGTAAGTTTCGCGATCTGGACGGCAACGAGTACATCGATCACAACCTGACGTTCGGCGCGCTGATGGCCGGACATTGTCACCCCGCAGTGATGAAGGCTGTAGAGAAGCGTCTATCGACCGGCACGATGTATGGCATGCCGCACGACATGGAATGGGAGCTGGCTGAAGAGATCTGTAACCGGTTTCCCGTCGAGATGTGCCGTTTCGGCAATAGCGGAACTGAAGCAACGATGCACGCGATCCGTTTGGCCCGCGCGGCAACTGGACGCGACAAGATCGTGAAGTTCGAAGGCGCTTATCACGGCCTGCACGACAGTGCGCTGGTCAGCGTGAAGCCTCATGCGCCCGACTACGGCGACATCAATGCTCCGACCTCTGTCACCGGAGGGCTGGGCGTGCCGAAGGCTTCACTGGCGAACGTTGTGATCTCGACATTCAACGATCTTTCGACAGTGGAGCGACGGTTCAAAGAAAACCCCGGCGAGATTGCCGCGATTATTCTCGAACCGATCCTGATGAACGTTGGCCTGTGCATGCCGCAACCCGGCTTCCTGAAGGGCCTGCGTGAAATCTGCGATAAGAATGGCGCGCTGCTGATCTTTGACGAAGTGAAAACCGGCGCAAAGCTGGGATGGGGCGGCGCGAGTGAATACTTCGGCGTTCATCCCGACATGATCTGCCTGGCGAAGTCGATTGGTGGAGGACTTCCACTGGCGGCCTTCGGCACGCACAAATCCGTGATGGACCTCATCTCGCAACACAAAGTCTTTCACGGCGGCACGTACAACACGAATCCTGTGTCGATGGCGGCGGGCCTCGCAACTTTCCGTGAGGTGCTCACGCGAGACAACTACGCCAAGGTCGATAAACTCGGCAAGAAACTCGCCGACGGATATCGGCAGACGATTGCGAAAGTCGGGCTACAGGCTTACATCGCTCAGGCCGGCGCGAATGGCGCGCTGATGCTGTATCCGAAGGAGATCAGGAACTACCGCGACTGGGAGGCGATCGACATCGACCTATGGCGGCACTACTGGTTTGGAATGGTCAATCGTGGCGTGATGGCGCAGCCCTACTGGTGGGATGAGCAATGGACGATCTCTGTGCAGCACACCGAGGCGGATATCGACAAGCACCTGGCGGCGTTCAGCGACATCGCTGAGTCGCTGGCCAAGGCGCAGCAGGAACGCGCTGCACCAGTAGCGGTTGCGCACTAAGGAGACGCGGAAACGGGGCGGGCAATCCTGTCCGCCCCGCCCATTCAATACCGCACTGCCTTTGTCATCCTGAGTGGGACCGAACGCAGCGTTACATGCAACGGCTTGTACGGCGACCTAGATGTTTGCAGTCAGGCGGTTCACATCGACGCTTCTTACGCTGCATGCTGACCGTAAGGTCCCTCCGAGAGCTTGCGCTCTCGTCAGGATGACGGCTCGAAATTAGTAAGACCGATCTGATGTCTGACCGAAGCCAACCCGAACAGCCGCATTTGATCCGCGCCTTGGGGCGTCGCGATCTTGTACTGCTGTTCGTGGTCGCCGTTTTCAATCTCAACGTGGTTCCATCGATCGCTGCAAACGGCGGCGTGACGATTTGGTTGTGGATTATTTCTTTGCTGCTTTTCTTCTGGCCGCAGGGTATCGCGGTGATCGAACTCGCGCACCGCTATCCCGGAGAGGGCGGCGTGTATCTATGGGCCAAGGAAGTTTTCGGCGACTTTCACGGATTTCTTTCCGGCTGGTGTTATTGGACCAACAACATGCTCTATGTGCCGACGGTGATGCTGTATTTCGTCGGGGTGTCCGTATATGTGCTCGGTCCGGGTCATCATGGATTGGCAGACAACAAGATTTTTGCCTCGATCGCCGCCTTATCGTTGCTGGCGCTGCTCACGATCTTCAATATCCTGGGTCTTGGCGTAGGCAAGTGGATCAACAATCTAGGTGCGATTGGAACCTTCGTGGCAGCGGCGGTCCTGATCGGTCTTGGCATCGTGATGTGGTCGCGCTTTGGCACTACGATTACGGCCGCGGATTTCAAGATTCCGCCGAATCCGAAATTTGTGCTGAACTCCTTCGGCGTGATTTGCTTCGGCCTAGTTGGGCTGGAACTCGCGTCAGTCATGGGCGATGAGATCCAGGATCCACGGCGGACTTTGCCCGGTGCGGTGGCGTGGGGTGGTCTCATTTCCGGAGTGCTTTATGTTGGCGCGACTCTGACGCTTCTGGTTGCTGTCGGGAAAGACGTTAATGTGCTGCAAGGAATTGTGCAGGCGGTCACGCACATGGCGGCCCAGGTCGGATGGGTGTGGATCACGGTGCCGTTTGCAGTGATGCTGAGTCTTTCGATTGCAGGTATCGGTTCAGCGTGGATGGGCGGCTCGGCGCGCATCCCATTTGTTGCGGGACTTGATTCCTATATGCCGTCTTGGCTCGGCAAAGTGCATCCGCGTTATTCGACTCCGTACGCTGCGCTGATCGTGCAGGGAATTGTTTCCGCAATCCTCGTGATCCTGAATTTTGTCGGCGCCGGAGTGCAGGAGACATTCCAGAAGTTGCTCTCCCTCGCCGTCGTACTGCAGTTGGTGCCGTTTGTTTATGCGTTCGGCGCGCTGGTGAAATTTGCAATCACCGAATCGAAGCCAAAGGGACAGTACGGGCGGCTAACGATGTTCCTCGCGGGATTGAGTGGACTGCTGACGACGATCCTTGGGATTGTGATGGTGTTTTTTCCAGCGGCGCAGATCACATCAATCTGGCAATACGAACTGTGGATGGTCGGCGGCACACTGTTCTTCGTCGGCCTGGCCGCATTTTTCTTTTTCGTTTACGGGCGCCGCAAAGTTCTGCAACCCAGCACGGTAGAGACACCGGTGCTCAGCTAGCAACGTTACAAAACGAAATTAGGGGTTTTGCCCCAAGCAGGAGGCCACGATGCCCAGCGGTGTTCAAGCCGACGTGAAGACATATCAGATGTTCATCAATGGCGAATGGGTCGCAAGTAAGTCCGCGAAGACTTTTCCTGTCTACGATCCTTCGACGGAAGAAGTGATTGCACAGGTGCCGGATGCCGGTCCCGACGACGTGAACCGCGCGGTGGCCGCTGCCAAGGCTGCATTTGAAGAAGGTCCGTGGGCGGGTACTACCGCACAGGAGCGTGGCCGCGTGCTGTTCCGGCTGGCCGACAAGGTTCGGCAAAACCTTCCCGCGCTGGCCGAACTGGAATGCCGCAACACGGGCAAGCCGATCGTCGAGGCCGAGTTCGACCTCAATGACGTTGCCACGTGCTTCGAGTATTACGGCGGCCTGGCCACAAAAATCACGGGACAGGTGAATCCCGTTCCGGACAATGCTCTTTCGCTCTCGTTGAAAGAGCCGGTCGGAGTGGCCGGCCAGATCATCCCCTGGAATTATCCGCTGCTGATGGCGGCGTGGAAGCTGGCGCCGGCGATCGCCGCGGGATGCACCTGCATTCTGAAGCCGGCCGAGCAGACCCCGCTCACCGCGCTCGAATTCGCGAATCATTTTGCGGATTGCGGAGTGCCGCCGGCGTGATCAACATCGTGACCGGATTTGGCGAATCGTGCGGCGCGCCTCTGGTACAGCATCCGGACGTGAACAAGATTGCGTTTACCGGCAGCGCCGCGGTGGGGAAGATCATCGTGAAGCAGGCCGCCGACACGGTGAAGCGCGTGACGCTCGAACTCGGCGGCAAGTCGCCTAACATCTTTTTCGCCGATGCCGATTTCGAAGCAGCCATCGATGGCGCGCTGTTCGGCGTCTTCATCAATCAGGGCGAAGTCTGCTCGGCCGGAAGCCGCATTCTGGTGCAGAAATCGATCTACAAGAAATTTGTCGATGCGATGGCCGAGAAGGCGAAGAAGATCAAGCTGGGCGCGCCACTCGATCGCGACACCAAGATGGGGCCGCTGGTCAGCAAAGAGCAATACGATCGCGTGAGCCATACCTGGAAATCGGCAAGAAAGAAGCCAAGTTGCTTCTGGTGGCGGGCGTCCCGAGAAATTTGCCAAGGGCTATTACGTGCAGCCGACGATCTTCTATGACGTCGATAACAGCGCGCGGATTGCGCGAGAAGAAATCTTCGGCCCAGTGGCCGCGGTGATTCCGTTCGATGACGAAAAAGATGCGATGAAGATTGCGAATGACTCTCCTTATGGTTTGGCGGCGGCGGTCTGGACGCGTGACATCTTCAAAGCTATGCGCACGGTAAAAGCGTTGCGCGCCGGGATTGTTTGGGTGAATCACATGCAGCCGACTTACGTGGAAGCGCCGTGGGGCGGCTTCAAGCAGTCCGGCTTTGGCCGCGAGCTTGGGCCTTGGGGCATCGAAGAATATCTCGAGACCAAGCAGGTGCATATCAATTTGAATGAAGCGCCGATCGGGTGGTACTGAGATCAGCGAGTACATAGATCCTTGGCTTTGCTCAGGATGACAAGTCTATTTAGTTAATGAATTATACTGAAGACGAGAGTTCGCACGATGTCGACTATTCAACTTCGCACTTCCATTCCCGGACCGAAATCGAAGGCGCTCGGCGAGCGCCGCGCCAAAGCTGTGCCGCGCGGGCTTTCTCATGGCACGCCCATTTATGTCGCCAAAGCGGAAGACGCGTGGCTGGAAGATGTCGACGGCAATCGCTATCTCGATTTTGCCGGGCGGTATCGGCTGTCTCAACGTCGGGCATCGCCAGGAGACTGTCGTCGATGCGGTGCGCGACCAGCTCGATCGTTTTTTGCACACCTGTGTGCAGGTCACGCCCTATGAGAGCTACGTTCGCCTTGCGGAACGCATGAACGAAGTTACGCCCGGCGACTTTCCCGAAGAAGACAGTCTTCGTGAACAGCGGCGCCGAGGCCGTGGAGAATGCGGTCAAGATCGCTCGCGCTTATACGAAACGCCCCGGCATCATCGCGTTTGAAGATGCCTTTCACGGGCGCACCATGATGGCGCTGTCCCTGACGAGCAAGACGCATCCTTATAAGGCTGGATTCGCGCCATTTCCTGGAGAGGTGTATCGCGTTCCGTATGCGTACTGCTACCGCTGTTCTTACTCGCTGCAGTATCCGTCGTGCGATTTGTACTGCGCGCGGCATCTTGAGGACACATTCAAGCGCGTGGTGGCGAATGAAGATGTTGCGGCCGTCATTGCCGAACCGGTGCTGGGAGAGGGCGGATTCGTCGCGCCTCCGCCGGACTACTTCAAGGTTCTGATCGAATTGTGCCACAAGTACGGCATCCTGTTTATTGCGGACGAAGTGCAGTCAGGATTCGGACGCACGGGCACGCTGTTTGCGAGCGAGCGCTATGGGATTGAGCCCGACATTCTGGTTTCAGCGAAATCGCTTGGCGGTGGATTGCCGATCGCCGCGGTCACGGGACGCGCGGAAATTATGGATGCTCCCGGCGTAGGGGGACTTGGGCGGAACCTTCGCGGGAAATCCGCTTTCCTGCGTGGCGGCTCTTGCGGTGCTCGATCTTTTCGAACGGGAGAATTTGTTGGCTCGGGCCAACGAACTGGGCGACCACTTTCAAAGAAGAGCGCGCGAATGGCAGCGCGGTGGTCCGTCATCGGCGATGTGCGGGGATTGGGTGGGATGCAGGCGATTGAACTGGTGCAATCGCCGGAGACCAAGGCTCCCGCTGCCGACGAAACCAAGAAGATCACGCAGTACTGCTACGAGCACGGCCTGATCACGATTACTGCCGGCACTTACTCGAATGTGATCCGCGTACTCGTGCCGCTGGTGATCACGAACGAGCAGATGGACGAAGCCATCGGCGTGCTCGAGTCCGCAATCGCTGCCGTCTGCGACCAGAAGGGCGCTGTGGCGCAACTGGTGTAACGACAAGACAAAGAGTTGACATCCTGGGCACAGTCGAAGCAGTCGGGCAACGCATGTATCATAGTTGCAGTTTTAGGGAACGTCTCGGCGCGTCCAGTGACTTCCCACGCACTACATTCTTCGCGATAGCAGAGGCATTCCCATCATGACCGTAGCTGCACCGCCAGCCATCAAGCTCACTCATTTCATCAATGGACAGTGGACCGAGTCACATGCCTCGGAGTGGCGCGATGTTGTGAATCCCGCGACTGGCGAGACGATCGCGACCGTTCCCCTCGCGGAAGCGGATGAAGTGAATGCCGCCATCGAAGCCGCTGCGGCCGCGTTTCCCGCGTGGCGGCGCACGCCGCCGGAAGACCGCATCCAGCCGCTGTTCAAGCTGAAGATGCTGCTCGAAGAGCATATCGACGACATCGCCCGCATCATCACGCATGGAAAACGGCAAGACCTTCACCGAGGCGAAGGCCGAAATGCGGCGCGCGATCGAGAACGTCGAAGTCGCCTGCGGCATTCCGATGATGATGCAGGGCTACAACCTGGAAGACGTCGCGCGCGGCATCGACGAGATGATGATCCGGCAGCCGCTGGGCGTGGTCGCGGCGATCGTGCCATTCAACTTTCCGGGGATGATTCGCCTTCTGGTATCTGCCGTATGCCATCGCGACGGGGAACACTTTCATCCTGAAGCCGAGCGAGCGCGTGCCGCTGACGATGCGGTACATCTATGAACTGCTGGAGAAAACGGGACTGCCCAAGGGCGTCGTGAGCCTGGTGAATGGCGGCAAGGCCGCGGTGGATGCGCTGATCGATCATCCGAAGGTGCGGGCCATCAGTTTTGTGGGATCGACTCCGGTCGCGCGATACATCTATTCGCGCTCGGCGGAGCAGGGCAAGCGCTGCCAGTGCCAGGGCGGAGCGAAGAATCACGTCATCGTGCTGCCGGATGCCGACATGCCGATGGCGACGCAGATCATCAGCGACAGCGCCTTTGGCTGCGCAGGGCAGCGATGCCTGGCGGTCTCGGTCGCGGTCACGATTGGCGAAGCGCAGAAGACGTTCCGCGATTCGATTGCCGATGCGGCTTCGAAGCTGAAAGTCGGCAATGGCCTTGAGGATGGCGTGCAGATGGGGCCGGTCATTACGCCGCAGAGCAAAGAGCGCGTGGAGTCGCTGATCGGCGTCGGCGAGAAGCAGGGCGCGAAGGTTCTGCTCGACGGGCGCAACGCGAAGGTCTCGAAGCATGAGTCGGGCAACTTCGTGAAGCCGACGATTCTCGACGACGTTCCTGCGACCAGCGAACTCGCGGACACTGAAATTTTTGGCCCGGTGCTCAGCCTTGTGCACGCCGACAACATGGACGAAGCGTTTGCGTTTCTTGAGCGCAGCGCATATGGCAATCAGGCGTCGCTGTTTACGTCGAGCGGATCGGCCGCGCGGCGCTTTCGCTACGAGGCTCCGGCCGGGAATATCGGCATCAACATTGGCGTGGCTGCGCCCATGGCCTACTTCCCGTTCAGCGGATGGAAGAACAGCTTCTTCGGCGATCTCCATGGACAGGGCCGCGACTCGGTCGAGTTCTATACTGATAAGAAAGTTGTCGTCGAGCGCTGGGCCAAAGAGCACAGCCGGAAATTCTAAGAATTCAGTAATTGGGGAATTTTGTAATTGGGCAATTGAAAACCTCAACGCCGAGGCAGATGCGTTTTCAAATTACTCAATTACGAAATTCCCCAATTGCACAATCATTTGCAACGCTCTCCTTTCGAAGACAAGGACGTCTTATGACCACTACTCTCACCACTCCCACCATGACCGGCCAGGAAATCGTCGATCTCACCAAGAAGCACACGCTCTTTGAGTGGTCGGCGCAGTCGAAGGTCGATCCCATTCCGGTCGCGAAGGCCAAGGGCATTTATTTCTGGACGCCGGAAGGGAAGCGCTTCATCGACTTCAACAGCCAGTTGATGTCCGTCAACATCGGACATGGCGACGAGCGCGTTATCCACGCCATCCACGAGCAGGCGCAGACGCTGGCCTATGCCAATCCGTTCATGGCCACGGAGCCGCGCGCGCGGCTGGGCGCGAAGCTCGCCGAAATCACTCCCGGCGACATCGACACCTTCTTCTTTACCAACGGCGGAGCCGAAGCCAACGAGAACGCCATCAAGATCGCCCGCTTCTTTACCGGACGCCACAAGATCATGGCGCGCTACCGCTCCTATCACGGCGCCACCGCCGGCAGCATTTCGCTGACCGGCGATCCGCGGCGATGGGCCGCCGAGCCCGGCATTCCCGGCGTCGTGCGCGTGCTCGATCCTTATCACGGCATCGAGCGCGGATGGGAATCGGCCGAGACGTCGCTCGCCATGATCGAAGAGACGATCCAGCTCGAGGGCCCGCAGACGATCGCGGCGTTCATCCTCGAGACAGTCGTCGGCACCAACGGCATTCTGATCCCGCCCGACGGATACATGCAGGGCGTGCGCAAGCTCTGCGACAAGTACGGCATCCTGATGATCGCCGACGAAGTCATGGCCGGCTTCGGACGCACCGGCGAATGGTTCGCCATCGATCACTGGAAGGTGGTGCCTGACCTCATTTGCATGGCAAAGGGACTGACGGCAAGCTATCTGCCGCTGGGCGCGGTGGGCATGCGCCATCACATCGCGCAGCACTTTCAGGACAAGGTCTTCTACGGAGGCCTGACTTACAACTGCCATCCCATGGGATGCGCGGCGGCGCTGGCCACGATTCGCGTCTACGAAGAAGATCAGCCTGATCGAGAACGCACGAAAGATGGGCGCCATGATGAAGGAACTTGGGGCGGAGATGCAGGCCAAACATCCGTCCGTGGGAGCGGTGCGGTCGATCGGACTGTTCGGCATTTTCGAACTGGTCCGCAGCCGCAAGACGAAGCAGCCGATGGCGCCGTTCAACGGCACGTCTGAGGAGATGGCGGCGCTCGGGAAATTCTTCCGCGAGCAGGGCTTTACACCCTCGTGCGCTGGAACACCTTCTATACGAATCCTCCGCTCTGCATCAACGAGCAGCAACTGCGCGAGGCGTTCGCGATCATCGACAAGGGCCTCGAGATCACGGACCGGGCTGTGAAGGATTAGGCTTCAGTCAAGGTCTGCACTTCGAAAATCAGAACCCACTTCCGGCAATGTCGCCAGGAGGGACTTCGGTTCCGCGATGCGCACCCCGCTTACTTCACTCTTATCGACGAATCCCTAATCGTTGAAGGAGAGTGAGAAAGCTCCAGTAACAGTTGTGCTGTGGACAAGCACAGTAGCGGCCCAGCCACGGTGAAGAGAGCTCGGGCGACTGTTCCGTTCGCAGCGC
The DNA here is from genome assembly GCA_963712365.1 of uncultured Acidobacteriota bacterium. Taxonomy (GTDB): domain Bacteria; phylum Acidobacteriota; class Terriglobia; order Terriglobales; family Acidobacteriaceae; genus Sulfotelmatobacter. The sequence continues at coordinate 788,712 of CAVQHO010000006.1, read as the reverse complement.
TGTAGTACTCATCCAAAGCGAATGCCATGGCGGAAGTGGCTGCCGTCGCGATCAACCAGGACTTCGGGAAGCACTTTAACTTTGGAACGCCAAGTGGAAGCAGCCAGATGAACACATACCAGAGGTTCCGGTCCAGAATCGACGACAGAAACTGGCTGAAGTAGGCATCGTTCCCCTGCAGAGTTTCGGTAAAGCCAATCACGCTATCGAAGTGACCGCTGACAATGCGATGTACCGCGATTAAGGTGGAGATGCTAAGGAGCCAGCTTGCGGCGATCCCGACAGCGCTGCGTGCCGGTGAGTGCAGACGCTTCCGCTCCACGAGCCACCACGCAGCCGCGAACACGATGCTGAACGGGATGAACGATTCCTTTGTACTTGCGCCAAGGATAGAAATGACCGGAAGCATCCACCAGCGTTTTTCGGCGAGACTCCAGTAAAGCGCGAGCAGGAAGAAACCTTCGCCCGCGTCGACCAAGCCCACCAGGCGCAAGTTTGGAACCGCAAAGTTCGCCAGATAGAGAAGCGCAGCGATGAGCGACGCAGGGTAACTTTCAAGCAGGCGTGTTCCGAGGACCACGATGAGCATGGCGGTTCCGGCAACGAAGACCGAGTCTGCAGCGAGCAGGCTGAACATGACGGCGTTCCAGCTGCCGACCCTGCCGTGCACGAGGCCGTAGAATGGCCGGGCAATCCAGGGCACAAGAACCCTGAAGCGCATGTGTGGCTGGCCCGGGACTACCGCGTCACCAGTCACCATCGCCGCATAAGTTTTGACGTCCTCCAGGCCCTTCGTTCTTACCGGATCGTAGCGGTTTAACGTGGGGTAACCCATGCCGAATGAGAGCAGCAGGAACAAAGCGTAAAGCAGGAGTAGGCCTCGAGTTCTGAGGCACTGGACATCTGGCGCACGGTGTCCCGGGTCGCCTTCACGCTCCTGGGGCTGGCTTGAAGTCATCGCTTTCTTATCATGATCATGAGCAACTTGCAGTTTGGCTGTGGGTTCAACCTGAGGATTCCATCGCCACTTCCAGAAGGTTCAAACTCTATCTGGTCGGTTCAAGGACTGATCTGGCTTTGACCGCGAAGATTAAGATAACCGAACCATTTAAGGACGATTGCCAAGGATAGAAAGCCTAAGGTCAATTTTCCACAGAGTTCCTCAACGGAATCTTTAAGTTGGCATTGATATTGGTATAGTCGCCGCTATAAGCTTAGCCCAGTCTCGCTTACTATGGGCACTCGGGGGAGTTCGATATGAGAGGGATGATTGCGCGATCGGCCGGAGTGGGTCTCGTACTCGCATCGGTGTGCGTAACGCTAGCAGCGGGTCCGGCCAAGAAGCCGGTTAATCCGGCGACTTCCGGCACGCCTGTGGTAACGGACTGGAGCCATCGCCACCTCATCTTTTCTCACCCCACGACGCCGGAGCAGGCGGCGCGAGTACAGCGGGACGTTCGATACACGATGCAGCAGGATCGGGCGAAGAGCCGCACCATACTTGAGACCAATGTTCGAGGCAAAAGAAAATTCGGCCCGCATCATCGCCGTGGACTTCGGATGCACCGCGATTGGACCGTGGATTTAGGGCCGGGCGCAGCCGTTCCTGCAGGAAAGTATCCGGCAAAATATAACTTCAGCAACATCGTTGCGTATTGCTTTGGAGATCCGACGGTACAGGCGGATTTCGTGGTATTCGGCACTGGAGTGCCGGGTTCTGCCTCACAGGGATCAATCATCGCAGTCACCAACCTTTACAACGGTTGCCCGAACGATCCGAAGCCCGCCGCTTACTTCAGCTACAACACGGGTGGAGCGGTGAATACTTCGCCTGTGCTGTCGATTGATGGCCTCCAGCTGGCGTTCACCCAGGTCAGCGGAGGAACGTCGAGCTTGGTGCTGTTGAAGTGGAGCCCCTTCGACGGACCTGACGTGCAAACCCCCGTTACGCCCAATATCGTCATTCCGAGCGCATACCTCGGCTGTACTGCGCCATGCATGACCTCGTTTACTCTAGGTGCAAACGATACGAATTCGTCGGTTTATTACGATTACGGAGCTGATACAGCCTACGTCGGGGACGATGCCGGGAAACTTCACCAATTCACAGGAGTCTTCAAGGGCACTCCGGCCGAGTTCGCCACCGGCTGGCCTGTGACGATTAGCGCCAAGAAGCTGACGGGTGCAGTCCATGATCCCGCGTCAGGAATGACACTCGTGGGAGACAGCGGTGGATTCTTGTACCGCGTCGACAGCGGCGGAACCAAGATAACGTCTGGACGACTCGATTTCGGCACAGGCTTAGCGGAGGGGCCGATCATCGATGGGACCATTGCCACGGCGTATGTCTTCTCTTCGAAGGACAGCCTAGGGACTTCGGCTTCCGTCATTCAGTTAAGCACGAGCTTCGGCGCTGGAGATACGGGCACTGCCGTCCCGATCGGCGCCGCTGCGGTGGCTCCGACGATTCAATACAACGGGGCGTTCGACAACGGCTACATCTTCTCGCCCGATAGTACGGGCAACCTGTGGGTGTGCGGCAATCCCGGATCGAATCCGAGGCTGTACCAGATTCCGATTTCGGCTGGCGCAATGGGAACGCCAAAGATAGGGCCTCCGCTTTCAACGACCACGCAGACAACGTGTTCGCCGGTGACGGATGTTTACAACACCATTCTTCAGGGAGCGGGGTTGCCGCAAGAATGGACATTCTTGAGCGTGCAGGCCGCAGGAGTGCCCTCCAAATGCGCTGCTCACTCATGCGTGATGAGCTTTAAGGTCACACCTTGGCGCCCGGGCGCGACCTACAACGTAGGGCAGGAAGTTCTCGATTCGAACTTCAACATACAAGTGGAGGAGGTTCCTGATGCACTCTCCGGGGCAACTCCGCCGGTGTGGGAGACTACGGTTTTCGGTACAACTACGGACGGCACGGCTCATTGGCGAAATCAGGGACCTCTGACTGCTCAAACTCCCGCGAGTTGGGCCCAAAGCACCTTGTTCCCCCAAGCAACTACCATTGTTGATTCCAACAATAATATTGAGATCGCGGAGACAATCGGTACGTCAGGTACCACTCAGCCAGCTTGGTCGCTGATCGAAGGCACTGAAATCGTTGACGGCGGCGTGACGTGGTATAACATCGGAGCCAATCCGGTTGCAGCATTACCGGCCGCTGGCGGCACCAGCGGAATTATCATCGACAACACGACGAACAATCCGGGCGGATCGCAGGTCTACTACTCGACTCTGGGGGGTGGCTGCGGCGGCGACGGTACGCACGGTTGCGGCGTCCAGGCTTCTCAACAGGGACTCAATTAACGGTATAAAGGACTTATGGCCACAGATAATTCGACCCCCGAAAAAACCCAAACCACTGGCAAGAAACCCTACGAAAAACCGAGTTTCCGCTACGAGCGAGTCTTTGTGACGACCGCCCTTTCCTGTGGCAAGGTTGGAAACGAAGGCAATTGTTCGTTCGGTCCGTTGAAGGTTTCCTGAGGTTTTATACTGGCCAAATCGGGCTATTTACACGCGTTTCTTTACGAGGCAAACTAATCAAGATTGCACTAGCAGTCGTGCATGTAGTCCCTCTCCTGAATGTCTGAATACCCCCAATAAATGCAGTTTGTCCTTGGGAGATTTCGTGGTTGAACAAGGGCACCACGCGGTGATCAGAAACGGCAAGCGTCGAGGCCACATTCGCGCTTGCGGTTTGATCCGCTGACGTGGACAATCTAGGCGATAAATGTTCCATGGGCTGGATTGAGTCGCCATCCAACCGGGGAAGGTCAAAATGAAGAGCCAGATACTCGTAGCGATAGTTCTATCCAGCATGCTGACGCCTGCCACCTGGGCGCAAACAAATTCGAACTCATCCGATTCGGCCGCGTCGATGCAGAGCAGTGACCGCGAGCGATTGCAGGACCCTTCTTCGAAGGACTTCTGGGACGGTGACGATCCAAATCTGGTGAACCTGGTCACGCATCCGTTTGCCAGAAAAAAATACGTTCTCCGGCACACCCAGCCGATCAAGGATCGCCTGAACGAACTGGATCAGATCACGGCCGAGAACACATCGAAGATCAAGGACGTCGACAGCCGCGCCCAGCAAGGCATTCAGCTCGCCTCGGAAAAGGTTAGCATGGCGGATCAACACGCCAGCGACGCTAACACCAAGGCGCAAACGGCGCAGACTTCGGCAACGCAAGCGTCCACCAAAGTTGCGTCAGTCGAGGAGATGGTCGGAAACCTCGATCAGTACAAGGGCAACTCGCAGACGGAGATTCGATTCCGAACTGGCCAAAGCGCTCTCAGCAAGGACGCGAAAGATGCTCTCGACCAGATGGCTGAGCCTCTGAAGAATCAGCGCAGCTACATCGTCGAAGTGCGCGGCTTCGCATCCGGCCATGGGCAGACAGCCATAGCGAATTCGCAGAAGATGGCAGATTCGGTGATGCGCTACCTTGTACTCACTCACGGGATTCCGGTCTATCGCATTTACGTGCTGAGCATGGGGAATCCGGCGACAGGTGAGGGAACTGCTGCTAAGCATACGAGCGGCGGCCGTGTGGAGGTCAGCGTATTGCAGAACACCGCTGGCGCAACCGCACAGAAATAATCTCATCGCTTTTCCAGAGGGCGAGCCTGATCGGGCTCGCTCTCTTTTTTTGCGCGGGATCGATTATCAAAACAAACCGCGAGAGTCAATTCGCAGGTGAACACCTGGCTGTGATTTCGATCACAGAACCTGCTTCGGCTGGCATTAATGATGAGTCCAACGGCTGGGTAACCCTCCCAAGGTACGAGCCGTGGATGTGCGGCGCCTCCGATGCGGAAGGAGAGACTGCCGCGGACTCTGGTGCCTCGTGGACGAAGTTCTGAAAGAGGCGGCCTGTAGTTGACCCCGGGAAACTTTGAAATTGAGGTTGGCGATGAAGTCTGCCGATCGAGCGGGAATTTTTGAAACGTCCGCGAAGTGGATGCACAGTTGGCCGCAGCGCTACGGAGTCGCGTTCATCCTGGTTGCGCTCTCCGCATTGATCCGCTACGGACTCGGGATGGAGATCGTCTTTCTTCCTCCGTTCTTCCTCTTCTTTCCGGGAATCATTGTGATCGCTCTATTGGGCGGCCTCGGCCCAGGGGCATTCGCAACGGTTCTTTCGGCAGCGGTCATCGAATATCTGTTTCTGCCACCCAACGGATCACTGGCTGTCGCGAAAACCAGTGACATTGCAGCGCTGACTTTTTTTGCGCTGGCAGGCATTGGAATCAGTTGGGCCGGAGACCAGTTTCGCCGTTATGCCCTGCGCTTACAGGAATTTCAGGAGGCAGTGGAGGGCGTGGAAGAGATGATTGTCGTACTGGACAGAGACTTTCGCTATCTCATCACCAACCGCGCCTTTCTTAAATATCGCGAAACCGAGCGGGATAAAGTGATCGGAAAGAAGGTCGCTGAGGTTACCAATCCTGAACTTTTCAGAATCATCAAGCCGCGGCTGGACGAGTGCCTGAGCGGCAAAGTAGTGGAGTTCGAAATGTCGTATCCGCACGCGCACAGGGGCAGATAGGGATCTCATCATCTCCTATTCTCCTCTCGAGGGCCCTTCCGGCGTGGATCGCATTGCGGTCGTGATGAAAGACATCACGGAGAAAAAAGCCATGCGAGAGGCATTGCGTCACCGCGAGGAGGCGTACAGGCAATTTGTGGCGCGCAGTTCGGAGGGAATTTTCCGGGAGGATCTGATCACGCCGGTCCCGGTCGACTTGTCCGAAGAAGAGATCATTACCCGGATTCGGCAGGACTCGGTGGTCTCGGAGTGCAACGACTCGCTGGCCCGCATGTATGGATTCGATTCGGCCGAGGAGATGATCGGCAAGCGGCTGGCGGAAATGCTGGTTCCCGATGATCCAGGCAATCAGGAAATGATGCGCGAATTTATCCGCTCGGATTTTCGCGTTGTCGAGCGCATATCGCACGAAGTGGATCTGGATGGAAATGCCCGAGTCATCTGCAACAGCATGATCGGGATCGTCGAGGATGGTGCGCTGGTTCGAACCTGGGGGATCCAGCGCGATGTTACGGATCAAGTCAGGCTCGAGCACGACAGGACTGCAGCCGAAGAGGCGTTGCGCGCGAGGGAAGCTCACTTTCGAGCTTTGGTGGAGCAGGCCTCAGACGGGATTTTCATTGCAGACGCACAGGGCCGCTATGTCGATGTGAATTCCGCAGGCGCCCAGATGCTGGGCTATAGCCGCCAGGAAATATTGAATCTCGCGATCGCAGATGTCATTACGCCGGAAGACGTCAAGAAGATTACTTCCGAAGTCGAGCGCTTCGCAGGGGGCGCGACGGTGCGAAGTGATTGGACATTCCGGCGGAAGGACGGATCTTGTTTCCCGGGGGAGATCGCCGGCCGGCAGCTCGCGGACGGCAGGTTGCAGGCAATCTTACGCGACGTCACCGAGCGCAAGCGCGCCGAAGAGGATATGCGCCGCAGTGAAGAGCGTTTCCGTGTCGCGTTGAAGGACTCACCGATCACCGTATTCAACCAGGATGCCAACCTCCGCTACACCTGGATCTACAATCCGCATGTTTATTGGCAGCAGGATGCGATAGGCAAAACGGACGAAGAGTTGCTCGGTTCGAGGAAATCCGCAAGCTTGACTGCACTAAAGAACAGGGTTTTGAAGACCGGTGTGGCGCAGAGAGAAGATGTCACGATTCCTCACAACGGCGCGAGCTACTTCGTCGACATGACAGTGGAGCCCTTGTTCGACTCCGAGGGACGCGTCGCAGGAATTACCGGGTCGTGCGTCGATATCGCCCGTTTGCGGGAGGCTGCCGCTCGTCTGCAGGACGCAAAGGACAAGCTGGCCCAAGAGAAATCGTACCTGGAGAACGAGATTCAAACCGAGTTGGGCTTTGAGGAAATCATCGGGCACAGTTCTGAGCTTCGTGACGTTCTCACGAAGGCGAAGATCGTAGCGCCGACGGATTCCACGGTACTGTTGCTAGGTGAAACGGGTACCGGGAAGGAGTTGGTCGCGCGGTCTGTCCATGCTTTGAGCGCAAGGCACGACCGAACCTTCATCAAGCTGAATTGTGCGGCAGTGCCGTCCGGCCTGCTCGAGAGCGAGCTTTTCGGGCACGAAAGAGGAGCGTTCACCAGCGCGGTCAGCCGCAAGGTGGGTCGGATCGAGCTTGCTGACAAAGGAACGCTCTTCCTCGATGAGATCGGAGAGTTGCCGCTGGAGTTGCAGCCCAAGCTGCTTCGGGTTTTGCAGGATCGCGAGTTTGAGCGGCTTGGCGGGGTGCAAACATTGCACGTGAACGTACGCATTATCGCGGCCACGAATCGCGATCTTCAGCAGGACATCGCAGACAAGAATTTCCGTGAGGACCTGTTTTACCGGCTGAATGTTTTTCCGATCGAATTGCCTCCGCTTCGTGAACGGCAAGGCGACATCCGGGTGCTGGTCGAGTACTTCGTCAAGAAACACTCGGCGCGCATGGGTAAACATATCGACATCATCCCGGAAGACACGATGCGCATCCTCGAGAGTTGGAGCTGGCCGGGCAACATCCGCGAGCTTGAAAATCTGCTCGAGCGCATGGTGATCATGAGCAAGAGCCACCTACTGGCTTCCCCTCCCGCCGAATTGCAGGAGGCGCAGCTCGAAGCGAGTGGAAGCCTGACCTCGATGGAACGCGAACACATCATTCGCATTCTGCGCGAGACGCACGGAGTGCTGTCGGGAACGAGCGGCGCCGCTAACCGTCTTGGCCTGAAGCGCACGACGCTGCAATCCATGCTGAAGCGGCTTAACATTCCGCTGCGCGATTATCGCAGGGGAAGCAGCGGAGCCTATGGGACTAACAGTTAAGCGTACTACTTCACCAGCCGGTTGTATTTCTTCAAAACTTCGCGCAAGCGATCGTGAGGCAGCGCGACCACCGTGTGATTATTGATCCCGGTCATGGTATCGGCGGCGACCATCGCATTTACCACAGCTTCCTCTGTTGCCTGAACCGTGGCGAGAAAAATCGGATCCAGCGAATCATTCGGCAGCATCGCAATCTGATGTAATCCCGTGGTGCCTCCCGCCCCGGGATTTGCCGTGGAGAAGGCGATGAAGATATCGCCCGAGCCATCGCCGGAATAGCTTCCGTCGCGGCCGAGTCCCAGAGAAATCTTCTTTGCGATACGTTTCAACTGCGTCGGAATGAGCGGCGCATCGGTAGCGACGACGATGATGATGGAACCCACGTCCTTCTGCCAGACGGTATGTTCGGGGATTTCGCGGCCAACATTGATGCCGGCGATGCGAAGCTGCTCGCGCGATCCGTAGTTACACTGCACCAGAACGCCGACCGTATACCCGCCCGCTTTCGCGTCGAGCACGCGTGAACTCGTCCCGATGCCGCCTTTGAATTCGTTGCAGATCATGCCCGTGCCGCCGCCGACATTGCCTTCTTCCACCGGCCCGGCGTGCGCAACGTCGAGCGCGTGCCACGCGTCCTCAGGCTTCACGTGGAATCCGTTGATGTCATTCAGGTAGCCGTCCCAAGTCTCGGCGACCACGGGCAAGGACCACCAGTAACCCTCCATGTCGGGGGAGCCATGCTTCACTTTCCACGAGATCACCGCATCGCGCACCACCCCAACGCTGTGCGTATTCGTGATCATGACTGGACCGTTGAGAAACCCGGAATCGTCGACCCAGGTCGTGCCGGTCATTTCTCCGTTGCCGTTCAGGGTGAACCATGCGGCGAAGACGGCATCATTGGAGCTTTTCCCGCGCGGGTGAACCGCTGTAACGCCGGTGCGAACCGGGCCCTTTCCAACTTCCAGCTTGCCTTCTCCGGAAATTATCGTTGTATGACCAACTTCCACTCCTTTAACGTCGGTGATGGCGTTGTTGGAGCCGGTCGTCCCATCAAACGGGACGCCGAGGTCCCGGGCGCGCGGCTTGGATTGCGCAGATAGCATCTCGCCAACGAGAAAGATCGCAACCAGCAAAGTGGAATTCCGAATCTGACAACGTGACATGGCGCCCTCCGGCAAACCACGCAGTATACAAGGAGAGCGCCATGCGGTCGCTGCGGTCGAACCGAATCAAGGCTGGCGTACAATCGCAACAAATATAGTTCCGTGGGAGTTTCAAATGGATAGCTGGAAGAAGGCGGCAGTTCTGGCAGCGATCAGCGGGGCTGCACTCCTGTTTATGAAAAAGAAATATGCGGCGGGCGTACTGGCAACGGGCGCAGGTCTTGCGGTTCTGGCCTCAGAGTATCCCGAAAAGTTCGAGCAGGTGCGCCGTTCGCTGCCGGACTACTTCGATCGCGGGATGCAAGTCATGGATATGGCTGCGAAGGCAGGGAAACGCATCACGGATGCCGCGGGCAGAAGCGCGGTGGATGCATGGGAAGAAATCGGCCTATAGTTGCGCGCGCCAGCGCTATTGAGACTCTCGGCTACGACGAACTCAGTTAGGCTGAAATTACTCAATGCCGAGTTGCTTCTTCGCCTCAGGACTCAGGCGCTCCGGAGTCCACGGCGGCGTCCAGACAACATTGACCGCAGCGTTTCGAATTCCGGGTAACTGCTCAAGCCGTGATTTCACCTGCATGCTGATGTTGACGTGCTCCGGGCATCCTTGAGCCGTAAGAGTCATATCCACCGACACGTCTTGCTTGTCCTCTTCCACGGGCGCGAAGTTTACTTTGTAAATCAGCCCGAGGTCGACAATATTGACCGGAATTTCCGGATCGTAACAGCTCTTCAAAGCGCTGATCACATCTTGTTCAGTAACAGCCATCGACTGGAACCCCCATCACTAGTGTATAACGGCTCTGCCTCATGGGGATTGCGTGAACCGAAAGGCCGGCACGGGTGATCGGAGAGTGGTGAAAACAATTATCTATGATGAGTCCTGAAGCCAGGCAAAAAATCCAACTCGCGTTACTGGCCGCGCTGGTGGTGGCTAGCATTCGCGCCGGAATAATTTTTTATCAGCGGCACCAGGAACGTATTGCCGTGGAACAGCAGAAGAAGGCGCGCGACGCCGGTTACGCTAACCCCGACTACTACGTCAATCCGAAAAAGCTTCATCCCTACGATCTCAAGTCGGCGAAACAGCTCACCCAACAGCCCGCCTGGGTGCGTGAAGGATTTCACTTCGCCTACTATCCGTACGATACTGCGACGAAGCGCGTTGAGTTCTCTCACGATGCCGGATTGCTCGGACCGATCGAAAAGCTGGATATCAAAGACGTCATTACTGCCAACCCTCCAGGTGGAGGCGACAAGCGCCAGGTAATGGCGGTATTTGAGAAGGAAGGAAAATCTTACGTCGTCCCAATCGGCTACGAGGCCAATGGAGAGTTCACGATCTACTCGGATGACATGTTCTTCATCGAGGATCCGCACGAGCTTTACAAGCATTGGCCGGCCGACATCTGGCAGTCGGTCGAGCAGCATCAGGTCAAGCCGGGAATGAACGAGGTGCAAACGGATTTTGCGGTTGGCATGGGCATCCCCGATTCGGGCAGCAGCCAGCTTGAACGGACCGTTCGCTATCCCAACGGAGGCAAGCCGCTGGTCATTGTCTTCCACGATGGCAAGGTAGCCGAAGTCAAACCGGACACTGCCGCCGCACCTCACGTCCTATAGCTGAGTTCCCGAATCACGTTCGACATCCTGAATCTTTGTGGCTCTGGTCGAATGCTGTGCTACTATCCCGGCAACTTTCGTGTTGCCGGGAGGAGTCGTGACAACCGTTCTGCGGCCCTTGAGCACCGGAGAGTTGTTAGACCGCACGTTTTCTATCTATCGCAGCTACTTCGGACTTTTCGTCGGAATCTTCGCGCTCCCTTACCTTATTGTCCTCGTTTTCCAGTGTGCGGGGCTTATCTTTCAGACTCCCGTCCCCCAGCTCTCGAACATCGTGCTCACCTCGCTGTGGGCTGTAGCCGGATGGGTGCTGAGTATCGTTTCCTCGGCTGCCTCCCAGGCGGCGACGGTAGTTGCGGTGTCAAACATCCACCTGGACCGGCCAGCGAGCATTGCTGATTCGTTTAAAGCGGTGAAGGCCCAGATTCTCGCGGTAGTCGGCATCTCGCTGCTGGTGACATTCGTCGGAGCGTTAGCGCTGGTGGCATTTATCGTTCCGGGAGTTTTACTGTTCGTGATGTGGTCCCTGTCGATTCCGGCGAAGGTTCTCGAAAATAGAGGAGTGCTCGATTCGATGTCGAGAAGTATGGAGCTCACAAAAGGCGGGCGAGGTCGCATCTTCGTGATCGGATTGCTGATGCTCGTTTTGACGATCGGCATAAGTTGGCTTCTGCAATGGCCCATTCTGCTTGCCGCTGGCGTAGGCTTCACGAGCGGTCTGCGGCGCGTTGCCATCGGCTGGCAAGTGGCATCCCTGCTCGCGACATTCGTGTCGCGGAGTTTGGTAGGAGCGCTCGGCACGATCGCGCTGTCGCTGGTTTATTATGATCAGCGCGTCCGCAAAGAAGCCTTCGATCTGCAATTGATGATGATGACTCTGGACGCGCCGCCCGCGCCTGCAGTGCCAGACCCTCCTGCCCAAGTCGGAGCATGACGAGCAGACACACCTACGTCCTCGTCGTTTTACTATTCGTGTCGGCAAATTGCTGCGCCGATTCGCCCGACGATAACAAGATTTCCGTTTCTGAATACCGGGTGCAGTTGCAACAACTCGAGGCTGCCAGCGAGAAGTTGAGCGGCTCCAATGAAGCCGTCCCCCCTACGCTTCGCGTATTGCCGCCGACATGGCACGTTCGCACCGACCATGGAGATTTTGATATATCGACCGAGGGCCTGCGCCGCCAGATCCACAACTACGAAAAAGAAAACAATCCGGACAATGCTCTCGCTATTCACCGTCACCTTCAAAACCTGGTGCGCGAGATCGACGGATTCGAACAAGAGCCTGCCGACATTTCCAACAGTCGTTCACAACTGAATGCCATCCTGGCGCAGCGCGAATTCCGCGATGTGAGCGGTCCGACATGGCTTGACCGCTTCAGACGCTGGCTGCTGGAAACTTTGATACACCTTCTGCAGCGCCTGTTTGGCATGAGCAGCATTCCGAACATCAGCAAATATTTTGTCTACGGATTGATGGGCGTTGCGGTTGCTGTGCTCGGATACATCGCCTACCGGACCATCTGGCGTGGCCAAGAACAGACTGCAATAGTCCCAAAAGATCTGCCAGTCTCGGCAAAGGAATGGGCGATCTGGCTGGCAGAGGCTCGCGCGGCCGCAGCAAAGGGCGAATGGCGCGACGCTATCCATCTTGCTTACTGGGCCGGGATTTCTTTCCTCGAACGCCAGGGCTTCTGGAAGCCGGATCGCGCTCGCACTCCGCGCGAATATCTGCGATTGCTTTCAGGATCAAGTGAACATCGCGAGACCCTGAGTGCCCTGACCCGAATTTTCGAACTGGCCTGGTACGCGAGGCGCAATGCCAGCGAAGCGGATTTTTCCCGCACGCTGGCGGAATTGGAGAAGCTCGGATGCCGCTGAAGATCGACGCGCGCGACCGCAAGCTTCTCATCGGCGCGTTGTGTCTGCTGGTGCTGGTCATAGCGGCGACCGTGCTGTTCGGCGGTGAAGGCGGCCAGAAATTAGAAATTCCCAGTAGCTACTCGACAGCGTCATCCGGGGCCAAGGCCGCGTATCTCATGCTCGCGCAGTCCGGCTATAACGTGCAGCGTTGGGAGAAGCCCATCAGTGAGCTTCCGCAACAATCGCGAGCGACGTTGATTATCGCAGGGCCGGTGGAAGCTCCGACGCGCAGCGAGCGAAAGCGGTTGAAGGAGTTTCTCGCGAACGGTGGACGGGTGATCGCCACGCGGAATGTTTGCCGGCACGTACTTGCCCGAAAATTCCTCTCTCCCCGACTATCTTGGGGGCGTGTGGAAGAACGCTTCAGCAATCTCGCCTTCGTCGATTACACGGGCGGCGCCGAGTATCACAATGGCCGCCGAAGCATCCTGGCAGCCCTATTCGTCCGCCTACCCGTTGTATTCAGTGGGCGAGCAAAACGTAGTAGTTAAGTATCCATATGGCCGGGGAGAAGTTTTGTGGTGGGCCTCGGCAACGCCCCTGACGAACGCAGGCTTGAAGGAGAAAGGAAATCTCGAATTCCTCCTCGCGTGTCTGGGCGACTCAAAGAACGAGATTCTATGGGACGAATACATTCACGGTTACCGCGATACGTTGGCGCTAACCGTTGCGCATTCTCCGGTGAAGTGGGTGGTGCTGCAATTGGTGCTTCTGGGTCTTGCGGTCCTGGCAACGTTTTCCCGTCGAAGTGGTCCCGTCTGCCAGCCGCCCGTGGAGGGTCGTTTGTCGCCGCTCGAATTTGTCCAGACACTCGGCGGACTGTACGAAAAGGCGGGCACGCCGGCGGTCGCCGTGGATATCTGCTATCAGCGCTTTCGTTACTGGTTGACGCGCCGGTTGGGGATGGGCAGCAACGTTTCGTTAAACGACCTGGAGGCCGCGGTTCGAGACCGATGGGCGCGAAACGACGAGCACTTTGCCGCTATCCTGCGGCGCAGCGAAGCGGCGAAAAATGATCCTTATCTTAGCGATTCCGAAGCGCTGCATCTAGTACAGGAACTCGAGGAATATGCGGTTCGCTACAGATTGTTTGAAGGCAGCCGGAAGGAGAAAGTTTGATGAATGCAGTTCCGCAGCTTGTGAAGCATATCGGCGACGAGATGAGCAAGATCGTCGTCGGGCAGGATGAATTGCGCAGCCAGTGCGTCATCGCGCTATTGTGCCGCGGCCACGTTCTGCTCGAAGGCGTCCCGGGAATCGCAAAGACTCTGACGGTGAAAGCGCTGTCGCGGTTGCTGCGGCTGGAATTTCAGCGAGTGCAGTGTACGTCCGACCTTATGCCTTCCGACATCGTGGGAACCAACGTGCTCAACATGGCGACGAGTCAATTCCAGCTTCATCCTGGGCCCGTGTTCACCGACTTGCTGTTAGTCGATGAAGTCAATCGAATGCCACCTCGAACGCAGGCCGCGCTCCTCGAATGCATGGAAGAGCATCAGGTAACGATTGATGGCAAGGGATATCCGCTTTCACAATTCTTCACGGTGTTCGCGACGCAGAATCCGATTGAATTTGAGGGAACCTATCCGTTGCCGGAGGCGCAGCTTGATCGATTTCTGCTGAAGCTGAGGGTCCCGTATCCAGCGCAGAAGGATGAGGTGCAGTTACTCGCGAATGTGCAGAACGGATTCGAGTCGCGGGAAATCGACAAGATGGAATTGAGCCCGATCGATCCGGGATTGCTGCTGGAGGCGCAGCACGAGACCAAGGCCGTGACAGTGCAGGAAGCCTTGTTTACCTACATTGTGCAGATCGTACGGAGGACACGCGATTGGCCGTCGCTGTCGCTGGGAGCCAGTCCGCGTGCAGCCGTGAGTTTGATGGCGGTTGCCAAAGGTTTTGCGGCAATGGATGGACGCGACTACGTAATTCCTGATGATGTGAAGGGAGCGTCGCAGCCGGTGCTGCGGCATCGCGTCGTTCTTCGACCCGAGGCGGATCTCGAAGGCATCACTCCGGATCAGGCGCTGGACGAGGTTTTGCGAGCGGTTGAAGTGCCGAAGTGAGGATGGCAACGTGAACGATCTTGGAAGATTGATCCCACCGGAAATTTCGGCGCCGACGCGAGCCTACAAGCGTTTCGGCTTCGCGTTCGGCGACCGCTTCTTCATGTTGGTTTTCGTGGGGCTGGTGTGGCTCGTTCCCGCATTCTTCGATTTGAGATTTGTATATGCCTTGCTGGTCTGGGATTCGCTTGTCTTGCTGGCCTGGCTTGTTGATCTCGGGGCGTTGCCCAAGCCTGGTCAGATTTCGATCAAGCGGACGTGGCGTTCTCCCGCAGCCTTGTCGCTGCAAGCTGAGATCTCGATCGCAATCGAAAACCTGTCGGACAACGGCATCAGCGTGAACTTGGTGGACACGGTTCCGTTACAGTTGCGGGAACAGCCGCCATCTCTCGCGCTTCGGGTGCCGGCAAAAGGAGAGGCCTCCTCGAGTTATTTCGTTCGACCCACGCAGCGCGGTGACGCGGTACTGGGCGAGTGTTATCTGCGATATCAAGGAAAGTTGCGCATCGCCGAGAAGTGGGTCCGTGCTCCGCTGGAGCAAAAGGTTCGCATCTATCCCAATCTTGATGAAGCGCGCCGCCATTCCCTTCATTTGCTGCGAAGCCGCCAGCTGGCGGTGGAGAAGCGGAGAACACAGGTACGCGGCATCGGCCGCGAGTTCGAGAGCCTGCGCGAATATCAGCTCGGCGACGAGTATCGTGACATCTGCTGGACCGCGGCGGCGCGTCGAGCCAAGCTCGTCACGCGGCTTTACCAGGTCGAACGCAGCCAGACGGTTTGGATCGTCGTCGACTCCGGAAGGCTGATGCGTGCGCGGGTTGGGAATCTCAGTAAGCTGGACCTTGCTGTCAACGCGGCTTTAAGCCTGACACAGGTGGCATTGTATTCAGGGGACCGGGTCGGACTGGTAGCGTATGGACGCGGAATCCGGCGACAACTGCCGGCGGCAAAGGGCAGCGCGCATCTCCGTCAAGTGATCGAACAATTGGCTCAGGTGCGCGAGGAGACTGCCGAGGCTGATCATCTCCTGCTCGCGGGGCGATTGCTCACGGATCAGAAACGTCGCAGTCTCATCGTGTGGTTGACGGATCTGGCGGAAACGGCGATGACTCCGGAGGTCATCGAGGCTGCCTCGATGATGATGCCGCGCCATCTGGTGCTGTTTATGGTCATTGGCCAACCTGATCTCGGCAAGCTCGCATCGACGCGTCCGGAGGGTGAATCCGAGATGTATCGTGTGGCGGCAGCGCAGGAGATGATGCATCGCCGCGAGATGCTGCTGGCGAAGCTGCGCGAGCGCGGCGCGTTAGCGATCGAAGTGAACTCAGGAGTAGTCTCGCCACTTTTGGTGAATGCCTACCTGCAAATCAAAGAGAGAAGCCAGCTGTGAAATACCGGTAGGGCCGGTACTGGCACCCGGTCAGTGACGTCCGGCCTCACGCCCGCCAAAGAACAGATAAGCGTTCAGCAGCACAAACAAGGCCGCAGCCAGGGAAAACTTCAACGGAATTGGCAATCCCGTCGGAGAGACGAAGGCCTCGATCAATCCCGCAATAATCAGGATCGGAACGGTCCCCAGCAATAATTGCACCGCCTCGCTTCCGGCCCGCGACAGCGATTCGCGCCGCGGCAGAGTACCGGGAAATAACAATCCCTGCGCGATGCGCAGTCCCGCGCCACCTGCGATGAAGATTGCGGGCAATTCCAGCACTCCGTGCGGAGCGACGAAACTCCACAGCTGCAGGCTCATTCCCGAAAGCCAGCACGCCATCCCGATCACGCCGATCAGCAGGCCGTTGAAGGCCATCATGTAAATCGTTCCCAAGCCTCCCGTGATGCCGAGCGCGAAGGTGGTGAAGCCAACGCTCATGTTGTTGGTCATGATCGCGCTCGACGCGACCGGCTTGATGCCGACGATGGAATGCGTCCACATCTCGTGTCGATCGATCGTCTCAACCATTTGCGGGCCCAGCAACTTCACCTTGAAGTCCGGATTCTCGTAGGTCAGCGCCGCGCCCACCAGCCCAGCGATGGCGAACACCAGCGTAGCCACAATGCAGTGATTCAGGTTGCGGCGAAAGGCCGCGGGATAGGTTACCCAGAAGAATGAGACTAACCGCCTTGGTACTCGTGCGGTGGCCGGAATAGATGGTATTGTGGGCGCGGACCAGCAACTGGTTGACGTAGCGCGCAAAATGTACGGAAGCACGATCTTCGCGGATCGCGGCAAGATCGGCGGCGGTCTGCCGGTACAGCAGGCTCAGCTCCTGCAGGTCGGAACGCGAAAGAGACTTGAGACCGTCTTTCGAACTCTGATTGAGCAACGCTTCGAGCTTGCTCCAATGCGGTTTGCGCTTCTCCAGCCAGCGAGTGGAAATCATCGTGTGAGTACGTTTGACCAACTGAACATCGACACGCCGGAGCAAATCGCTCTGGAACTGCCGCTCGCGGGCATCGGCAGCCGCTTCCTCGCGATTGCCATTGATACTTTAATTCAAGGAGCGCTCTATCTCATAGCCGGAATTGTCTTCTTTCTCTTGCTGGGTCTTGGGTGGCTCCATGTTGTGGTTCATTCCCGAAGATGGTGGGCCCGGCCCTCGGAATCTTCGTCCTGTTCGCGATCTACTGGGGATACTTCGCCATCTTCGAAATCTTTTGGAAGGGGCAGACGCCGGGAAAAAGATTTGCCGGCATCCGCGTAATCAAAGACAGCGGACGCCCCATCAACGCCATCGAAGCCGTCGGCCGCAACCTGATGCGCGCCGTGGATGTTCTGCCCGGCATCTACGGAGTCGGCGTGGTATGCATGATGTGCAATCGGCAGAGCCGCAGGTTAGGCGACTTCGTGGCCGGCACAGTCGTCGTTCACGAAAAGCGCACCGAAGAAGTGCGGCCCGCCTGGACCACATCGGCGAACACGGGATCCGGCATTGGCGCGCTGCAGCGGATCACCGCCGATGAACTCGTGCTGATTGAAACTTACCTGAGCCGACGGTGGGAGCTCGAAGCCGAAGTCCGTTTAAGAACGGCGATCCAGATCGCAGAGCGCATCAAGCTAAAGACGGGATGGGAGCCGCAGGGCCACCAGCACGTGGACCATTTCCTCGAAGAATCAGCACGCAAGATTCGCGACGGCGTTCGATTCCACTAGCTATTGCACCTTGATGGTCTCTTGCGAGAGATTCCATCCCCGCAGAGTGAGCTGCGGAG
Source organism: uncultured Acidobacteriota bacterium (assembly GCA_963712365.1). Lineage (GTDB taxonomy): Bacteria > Acidobacteriota > Terriglobia > Terriglobales > Acidobacteriaceae > Sulfotelmatobacter. The sequence continues at coordinate 770,837 of CAVQHO010000006.1, read as the reverse complement.
CGCCGCTCGTCGCCTTCGCGGGATATTCAATTTCAATTTCGCGAGTCTCACCCGGCAGCAACGAAAAATAGTTGTCGCTGTAGTAAGCAGGCAAAATCCTCAAGCCATCAGCCGCACTCAACAGTGTGAGCTTGTCTTCGATCGAGGCAACGTTCCCGGTATTGCGCAGCTCGACTTTGATCTGCACGTTGTCTCCACTGCGAACCGATTTCGCAGTGGCCGCGATCGACGATGCTCCAAGCCGATTCAGGCGCCGATAAGAAGAATTCTGGGCGCCCAGCCAGTAGAAATTTCTGGAGAGAACCTTTCCCGACGCATCCCGCAACTGCAAATTTACAAATAGCAGATCATCCGATATCAGCAGTGGAGCGATTTCCAGCCGGAAGCCGCCGGTCAAAACATCGGCCGGAGCATCGCGCTTCTCCTCACGATGAAGGACCATTTTGTTGTCGATCGAATAGACATCGGCGACAACGACGAGACCGGAGTGCGCCTCGTTCGAGGTGTTCACTACCGCGACGTCGTAGTTCGAGAGGTCTAGCTGTACGTGCAGCGGCTCGCACGCTTTCTTGACGGCATAAAACGAAGATTGCGTGTCGTAGTCGGAGTTTAAAATCTGCCAGACGTTGCTCGGCCATGCCGGCTGGGTCATCCACAGCATGCGGCCGCTGTTCGGAGCCCAGAGATGTGCGTTCATGCCTTCGAAGATCGCACGATGATCGACATAGTCGAGCATCTGCGCCTTGCGCTCGAAATCTTCCAGGCTCGTTGGCGCACCGAACTCGGCCTGCATCTGCGCCATGAACGGACCCATGTCTCCGTTTCCGCTTTGGTGCCAGTCGTGATACGCCCAATTGTCGCTGATTGGCCACTGATCTTCCTTCGGAATCCAGGCGCGAAACGATTCCAGCGTCGAGAACGATGGCGTCCCGGTCTCGACCGAGAATCCATGATTCAGCGTCGTGTAGTACTCGGTCGGATCCATGTATTTGTACGGACCGCTGTTCTGCAGATTCACCTGGTTCGAACTTGGAAAGTAATAGCGCGTACCGTCGAGTGTGCGAGCCAGTTCGATGATGCCCTCATTGATGATGGGCTGAGGCACTCCCTCATTGCGCCCGCACCAAGCAATGATTGAAGGATGGTTGCGAAACCGCGAAATCGTATCGCGCACGTTATCGAGGAACAGCACCGGATCCTGCGCCTCGATGTTGTAGTTCTGCGTCGACTCCCAGAAATCATTCCAGATCATCAAGCCGTATTCGTCCGCCAGGTCGTAGAAAACCTGCTCGGTGTCCTGCCCGACCCAGTTGCGGATGATGTTGACATTGGCATCTCGATGTAGCCGGAAGTATGGCTCCAGGCGCTCGCGCGACACGCGTTTGCGCGAATCATCCATACCCCAGTTTCCGCCGCGGGCGGCAATGCGCACTCCATTGACCTTGATGATGAGGTAGGGCGCAGCTCGCGTGTCATCGAGCATTTTCACCGAAGAAGACTTTTCGCCGCCGGGCATCAGTGATGCCACCCATGACTTCCATCCCTCCTTCCACTCGGGAGGAAAACTCGCAGGGAATGGATCGGCCGGCGGAATCTCGCGCATCCCCTCATGCCTTACATCAACCACCTGTTCTCCCTTGGCACTAGCGATAGTCGGTGAATATTCGAGACGGCGCAGATGGCCGGAAGAGTCGAGCAAGCTCAACTCGTACGTGAGTTCCCGAATGCCGAACCGGACATCCTTCGTGTCAGAAGCTGTCGATGCCTCGGCGAAAGAAAGATGCAACGTATACAGATCAGGCTTGCCGTATCCGTTCGGCCACCACAGGCGCGGATGCTGCACAGTGAGTTGCGAGAACTCCGCGGGTGCGAGCGTGACCGAACTTTTGCCGGGCGCCACAGTGAGCTGCTTCGAAACGGTCACGTCGCCGAAGGATGCCTTTAGCGTTCCCGACGATGGCGCAGTCGACGAGTTTTCCAGCGGCACGCGTGATAGCGACATCGGCGCGGCTCGTATCAGGAAGCGGCAGGCTGGTGACGATCTGTGCATCGCCGATCTTCACATTGCTGGTTGCGCTGAGCGTGACAGGCTGCCAAATGCCGGTATTGCGATCGCGGATCGCCGGGATCCAATCCCACCCTTCCGTCGCCACAAACGTGGGTCCGTCAAGGCACATCATCCCGCCATTTTCTCCGGGACCGCCTTTGATTGACTGCTCCTGAGGAATGCCCGGATGAGGAGGCGGCGAGACGCGCACCGCGAGAACATTGTGATCGGCCTTCACGATCGCACTCACGTCAAATGTACCACGAATGAACGCACCCTTGATCGACCCAACCGACTGACCGTTGAGAAATACCGCGGCCGCGTAGTTGATCCCTTCGAATGTGAGCGTCGAGACGCCGCCCCTGCGCCTCCTTGGGCAATCTAAATTCGACGCGATACCAGTAGTCCTGCTTGTTCAGGCTTTCGGGAATGGCGAGGTTGTTCAATCCGTAGTCGGGATCGGGATAAATCCCGCGGTCGATCATCGTAGTAAGAGCCGTGCCCGGAACAGTAGCTTGCATCCAATCATGCGAGTTGAAACTCGCTCGCGAAATTGCTGCACCGTCTGCCGTCAGCTTCGGAGCCGGGAGCATCATCCATCCAGAAGCAAGTGTCCATCGTGCATCGCCGTTGGGTTGGAGAGGCTCCTGCGTGTGAACAGGCTTTGCAACCGGCTTTGAAAACGGGGCTTTGGTGCGCGGCATCGTCGAGGGATCTTGCGGCGCGCGGTATCCGGCTTGTCCCCGCGTCTGCAGAGGCCACGGCTTTGATCCTTCCTCGAACTGGACGGCAGAAAAATCGCGCCCAGATTGCGCGAGTTGCTTGAGTTCGTCGGCGGTCAATGCGCGGCGGAGAAGTGTGAGTCCGCTGACAGCACCTCCGAAGTGTTTCCAGTTCGAAGCAGGCAAAGTAGGAGGAGCGATTTCCACTACGGGAGTTGTGCTGCCAAGGTCGAGCTTGCCGTTGGCGACTCGGTTCGCGTCGCTGTAGAGGCTGAACTCTTCTCCGTCGAAGGTAGCCGCCAAGAAATGCCATTGTCCCGCGGAAATCGCAGCGGTCGAAGCGAGACTGTTGTCTTTGCCCGACCCAGAGTGTAAGGTCTCCGTTCTCGATCGCTAGATAGCGGGAAAATTCATCAGCAGGATCGCCAAGGCCTGCGATCAATGTTGGGGCCTTTGAACTTTCGGCGATTTTGACCCACGCATAGATCGACCACGGAGAATCGGCGAGCGTGACGGAGTCATCCTTCACCAGCGACTTGTGAAGACCATCGCCGTCTGGAAGGAAGGTCCCGTTATAAGGGCCATAGGAAGGCGGATCGGTAGTGACCGGGATTTGCGCTGCAGTAAAAGTGCTGAACAGAATGAGACTCGATAAGAGGAGAAATGCGGGTACTGACAAACCTAGACGGATGTGAGCCTTAGAGGCTGACGCAGCATTCATGAAAGCTCCGTTGCCGGAATGATTTTTGGAGGATGAGAGCGACCGCGATACATGCTACCCCGTCGCCGTATCTCCATGCCAGCCAAGCGCAATCGAGCGCTTAATGTTTGATATCTGGGCAGATGATTCGAGAATCCGATGACGACCATCGAAAAAACCGCTTATTGTTCCGCGTCAAACATCTTGACGGCGTGGGATGCCGCCCGTAATCTTGCCTTGGATGCAGCCTCACGTCCATCACCGCCATCATCATCACGCGCACAGCGCGACGGCGGGGATGCGTACCTGAGAATGCACACTTAATACAAAGGCAATTTTCAGGATCAGGCCCGCTGAAGCGAAATGCTCAGCGGGCTTTTTGTTTTTCCGGACGAAAGGTTATGGAGCTATGAATGCGCTACTTGATTTTGAAAAGATGAACGGGCTGCTTCCGGCCGTGATTCAGGACGATCGCGATGGCGAGGTCCTGATGGTCGGATTCATGAACCGCGACGCACTCGAGCGTACGCTCGCCCTGGGTTACGTCACGTTCTTCAGCCGCACCCGCAATGAGCTTTGGACGAAGGGTGAAAGCTCAGGTAACCGCCTGCGCGTTATCTCCGCTCAGACGGATTGTGACCGCGACACCTTGTTGGTGAGAGTTGAAGTTGAAGGTGCGGGCGTGGTGTGTCATCGCGGCACACGCTCGTGCTTCACCGAAGTAGTCCCCGTGCAAAAGGGTTCCGCCCATGCGGAGGTTGAAGCGCGATGAAACTGCGCATCGGAATTCCTAAGGGCAGCCTGCAGGAAGCCACGTTGCAGCTATTCGCCAGGGCTGGCCTGCCGGCATATACCAACGGTCGATCGTACTTCGCGACCACTGCCGATCCTGAAATCGACTGCATGTTGATCCGCGCGCAGGAGATGGCGCGCTACGTCGAGCACGGCGCCATCGACGCCGGGCTCACCGGGCTCGATTGGGTGATCGAAAGCGGGCTGGAAGTCGCGACCGTCAGCGATCTGATTTACGCCAAACGCAGCCGTGGGAAGGTGAAATGGGTGCTCGCCGTCCCTGAGGATTCTGCGGTCGAACGCGCTGAAGATCTTGGCGGATGCATCATCGCCACCGAACTGGTCAAGGTTACCCGCGACTATTTTCAGAATAAGAAAGTCGATGTGAAGGTGGAATTTTCCTGGGGCGCGACTGAAGTCAAGCCGCCGATGCTAGCGGATGCGATTGTCGAAGTCACTGAGACCGGCAGTTCACTTAAAGCCAACCGGCTGCGCATCCTCGAGACTGTCTTGGAGTCGAACACGCAATTGATCGCCAACAAGCGTTCGTATGCTGATCGCGAAAAGCGGCGAAAAATCGACAATCTCGCCCTCATGCTGCAAGGGGCGATGGAGGCGCAGGATCGCGTTGGCCTGATGCTAAATGTCCGCAAAAGCAATCTCGCGAGGGTGCTCGCAGTGCTGCCGGCCCTGCAGAAACCGACCATCTCGCATTTGAGTGATGAAGATTGGCTGGCCGTGAATACGGTGATCGATGAAGGCGCTGCGTGGGATGTGATTCCGCGACTTAAAGAGGCGCAGGCGGAAGGAATCGTCGAGTATCCGCTGAACAAGGTGGTGCTGTGATGCGCATATTCGCGGGCCGCAGGGCGGAGGCTTTCGTGACAAAGGTTGCGGCGCGCAGCACGCATCTCAGCGACCTTGAGCCGTGTCGTGCGGCACATCGTGAACGATGTTCGCCGTCATGGAGATCGAGCTCTTCGGCGCTACGCGCAGAAGTGGGATGGCTTGTCTGCAAAGCAATCGTTCCGTGTGTCCCGCGACGAGATGCAGCAGGCGATGAAGTCAGCGGATCCTCAGTTGCGCAAATCCTTGACCATCGCAGCGAAAAATATCCGCCAGTTCTGTGAATGGCAGATGCCTCGTCCCTGGACACGTAGCCGCAATGGTATAGCGCTCGGCCAGTTGATACAGCCTCTGGAATCAGTGGGCTGCTACGTGCCGGGCGGACGCTATCCACTGGTCTCCACGGTCTTGATGACGGTCATCCCAGCGCAGGTGGCGGGTGTCCGTACGGTGCGAGTGGTATCGCCGAATCCCTCTGCAGAAGTGCTGACGGCAGCCTCCATGCTGGGCGTCACTGAGTTCTATCGCATTGGAGGCGCACAGGCCATCGCGGCCCTCGCATATGGAACGGATACCCTCCCTCGCGTCGATAAGATTGTTGGACCCGGGAACTCCTATGTCACTACGGCGAAGAAGTTGGTGTCGTTTGATTGTGCGATCGATTTTCTTGCCGGACCCACCGAGGCGCTGATCATGAGCCATTCCGGAAACCCTGAGTTCATCGCCGCCGATCTCGTCGCGCAGGCCGAGCATGATGTCGAAACACTCGCCTGGTTTGTCACGACCTCCTCGGAAATGGCTAAGGCAGTTGCGAAAAGCGTTGCGACAATCGCGCGGGAAAATTCCACTGCAAAAAAATCCCTGAGCGTCAATGGTGCGATCCTGATTGCCGACTCCCGCAGCCAGGCACGCGGGTGGGCGAATCAGCTTGCGCCCGAGCACATCACAGTGGAAGAAGATGATGTGTCGTTCATTCGGCACGCGGGTTCGGTCTTTGTCGGGAACTATTCTGCGCAGGCTGCGGGAGATTACGCTTCGGGGCCCAACCATGTGCTGCCGACATCGGGCCAGGCGCGATTTCGTGGAGGTTTGAGCGTGCTCGATTTCATCAAGGTGATCACCGTTCAGCAGTTGTCCAGGCAGGGAATTCGCAGGCTTGCTCCAGCGATTGAATATCTGGCCCGAGCGGAAGGCCTGCGGGCCCATGCACATTCTGTCAGCACGAGGTGTCAAAATGCTTAGTCCGCGGGAAGCCGTCCGAACGCTGCCCCTTTATCACCCGCCACTGGCCGGAAGGAAAGGGCTGCGCTTCGATTTCAACGAAAACACGGTCGGATGTTCGCCGCGCGTGCTGCAAAAGCTTCGAAGTTTAGGTGCAGATGAGCTGGTGAAGTATCCAGAGCGTGAGCCAGTAGAGAAAATCGTGGCGGAATTTCTGGGCGTCCCGCCGGACGAAGTGCTCCTGACTAACGGTGTCGACGAAGGCATTCACTTGCTTTGCGAGACCTACCTCGAACCGGGGGACGAGGCGCTAATCGTAGTGCCGACGTATTCGATGTATCGGATCTACGCGATGGCGGCGGGTGCGACCGTCGTCCCCGTCGCCGCGGGTCGTGATTTCCAGTTTCCCGTTGAAGAGGTAAAAAAGCACATCTCGCAGCGCACGCGCCTTATTGCGATTGCAAATCCGAATAATCCCACGGGTTCTGTTGCATCCCAGGAAGATCTGGAGTCGATCGCCAGAAGTGCGCCACATGCCGCCATTCTCATCGACGAGGCTTACTTCGAGTTTTACGGACGAACGATGCTGGGCGCGCATCGTGACTTGCCGAATTTGTTTATCGCCCGCACATTCTCCAAGGCCTACGGGCTGGCTGGTCTGAGGCTGGGAGTGCTTTCTGGCGATCGCCAGCAGATGCAGCCGGTGCGACGCGTCTGCTCTCCGTACAACGTCAACGCGGTCGCGCTGGCTTGTCTGCCCGATGCCATCGACGATCAGGAATACATCCGCCGTTATGTTAGCAGAAGTGCTCGACGTCTCGCACGCGGCTGGAAGAAGTGCTCGCAAACAACGACATCCAGTTCTGGCAAAGCCAGGCGAACTTCATTCTGATGAAGATCGGCGCCTCCGCCAGTGATGCGGCGAGATTTGTCGACCTCATGCGGCGGCGCGGCATTCTCGTGCGCGACCGCTCGGCCGATCACGGATGCGACGGATGCGTGCGGATCACCGCTTGGCCCACGCCAAGCACACAGACCTGTTGCTCTCCGCGCTAGGAGAGGCGTTCCAGCAACTCCGGGCACGTCGAAGGAGTATCGCAACGATGAGAAAAGGAGCGATCAAGCGCGTCAGCAAAGAGACGCAGATTCAGGCGTCGCTGACAATCGAAGGTCGAGGCCGATACGACGTTTCAACCGGCATCCGCTTCTTCGATCACATGCTGGAGTTGTTTGCGCATCACGGCGGATTCGATCTGAAGCTGAAAGCCACCGGTGACCTCGACGTCGATCAGCACCATACGGTAGAGGACGTCGGCATCGTTTTAGGCCAGGTCTTCGACAAGGCGCTCGGCTCCAAGCGAGGCATTCTGCGGGCCGGATATTTTCTGATGCCCATGGACGAAACCATGGGCATGGCCGCAGTCGATTTCTGCGGACGCACGGCGTCGGTTGTCGACACGAAAGTCCGAACGCGCCTTGTCGGCGACCTGCAATCGGAACTGGTCGACGACTTCTTCGAAGGCTTTTCGCGCGGAGCACGCGCCAACGTGCACGCCCGCGTGCTCTACGGACGATCGAGCCATCACAAGATCGAAGCGCTCTTCAAGGCCTTTGCCCGCGCGTTACGGGCGGCATGCTGGCGCGATCCCCAAATGGTGCGGCTGCTGCCCAGCACCAAAGGAGTGCTGTGATGATCACGATTGTCGACTATGGCGTAGGAAATCTCGTCTCGGTAAAAAAGGCATTCGACTTGCTGGGAGAAAGCTGCGAAATCACGTCCGACACCGCGCGTGTGTCCGCCGCTGCGAAGATCGTTCTTCCCGGAGTTGGTCACTTCGCCTCGACGGACGCTCTCACGCAATCCGGCCTGAGATCGGCAATCGCCGAGGCCGTCGCTCAAGGCGTCCCGTTCCTTGGCATCTGCGTCGGCATGCAGTGGATGCTCGAGCGCAGTGAAGAGTCTCCTCAAACTCCGGGGCTGGCATTACTGAATGGTGGCTGCGAGAAGTTTCCCGCACTCGTGAAGTCCCCGCACGTTGGATGGAACTCCATCGACATCCATCCCTCGTCGCGGCTTTTTCAAGGATATTCCGCAGGAATCGTTCGTCTATTTCACTCATTCCTTTCGAGCTCCGGTCACCGCAGACACCGTGGCTTGCTGCGAATACGGCGGCAAATTCTCTGCTGCAGTCGAGCGCGATCACATGTTCGGTGTGCAGTTCCATCCGGAGAAATCCGGTGAGACCGGATTGCAATCTGCTGAAGAACTTCTGCGCAATCTGATCATGCTGACGAAACGCATCATTGCCTGTCTCGATGTAAGTGGCGGCCGCGTTGTGAAGGGCGTGCAGTTCGTTGATCTACGCGACGCCGGCGATCCAGCCGAACTCGCGAAAGCGCACAGCACATCCGGCGCTGACGAAATCGTCCTGCTGGATATTTCGGCCACACACGAAGGCAGAGCCACACTGCTAGAAACAGTGCGCCGGACGGCCCGCGAACTGTTCATCCCGTTTACCGTCGGAGGCGGAATTCGCACGCTTGCAGACGCCGCAGCTGTTTTCGCCGCTGGCGCCGATAAGCTCAGCATCAACTCCGCAGCTTTGTCGGATCCATCGCTGATCACACAGATCGCCGACCGTTTCGGCTCGCAAGCCGTGGTGGTTGCGATCGACGCCAAGCGTTCGGAATCCTCATGGCAGGCCTTTACTCACGGTGGTCGCAGCAGTACCGGCCGGGACGCCAAAGGCTGGGCCAGGGAAGCGGAATCCCGCGGAGCTGGTGAGATCCTGCTTACGTCGATGGACCGCGATGGAACGGGCTCCGGCTTCGATTGCGAACTAACGCAAGCCGTAGCCGAATCGGTGCGCATCCCGGTGATCGCATCTGGCGGCGCCGGAGGTGCGGCAGACTTCGTCGAAGTTTTCCGCAGTGGCCGCGCCGATGCCGCTCTGGCAGCGTCTATCTTCCACTATGGATTCAGCCGCCTGTCCGATTTGAAGCGAGAACTCGATTCGCAGGGAATTCCAGTGAGGTGGCCATGCTGATTCCATCCATTGACCTCATGGGTGGCAAAGTCGTCCAGCTTGTGCAGGGCAAGAAGAAGGCCCTCGAGTTCGAAGACCTTGAAGAGTGGATCAACCGTTTTTCGAAGTATCCACTTGTACAGTTGATCGACCTCGATGCCGCCATGGGTTCTGGCAATAATGCTGCTCTTGTTGCGCAAATTGCCGGACGCCTGCCCTGCCAGGTCGGAGGTGGCATTCGCTCGGTGCAAGCTGTTCAGAAGATTCTTGATTCCGGCGCGCAACGCGCGATTATCGGATCGGCTCTTTTCTCGAACGGCGAAGTCAATCAATCGTTCGCCGAAGAGCTCGCCGCAACCGTCGGCGCAAGCCGTCTGGTCTACGCCCTGGATGCAAAAAACGGAAAGGTCACGACCCACGGCTGGCAGAGGTCGACAGGAGTCGCGCCCTTGCAGATGATTCAGGTGCTGGATCACTGGTGCGAGGCTTACCTCTACACGCATGTTGATACCGAAGGCATGCTTCAGGGATTTCCGCAAGGAGTGATTCAAAAGTTACGCAGCGCGACCAAACATCAACTCATCGCGGCCGGAGGCATCCGGTCATTACAAGAAGTAGACGAGCTGGATGCTATGGGTGTGGACGCCGTGGTAGGAATGGCGATCTATACCGGACTAATCCCCGCATAGTTCGGCAAAGGTTTACCGGAAGCGGCGAATAAAAAGGGTGTGTCGCTCGGAGCGATAGAAACCTAAGCCGTAGATGACGGCCTTGCCTTTGGTCGAATAAATCACCTGCCGGATTCGCAACACCGAGGCGCCTCGCGGCACCGCGAGCAGCTCCGCAACGTTTGCCTCTGCGGTGGTCGCATCGACTTCTTCGTCGGCGTAGGCAAGTTCGACGTCGAACTCCTGCTGCAAAGCAGCAAACAGCGAAGTCCTTCCCAGAGGCACTTTTACCAGCTCAGAAAAATCTTTGGCCGGCAGGTAGCAAGTCTCCAGAGCAAATGGTTCGTCTCCGGTTTCGCGCAGCCGCTCAATCTTTACCAGCGCGCTGGTAGCGGGCAATGCCAGGCGCGCCGCCACCTCGGCGTCGTGCTCGATGATTTTTGCGACCAGCACCCGGGATCGCGGAGAAAGTCCGCGGCTCGACATGTGCTCGGTATAACTCATTAACTTGTTGAAGTGAATTTTCGGAGAAGCGACGAACGTTCCCGCACCGCGGCGCCGTTCCACCAGGCCTTCGCGCTCCAGCCCTGCTAGCGCGTGACGCGCCGTCATCAGGCTCACCTTATGCATCCGGGCAAGCTCGCGCTCGGACGCGACCGCATCTCCTGGCTGAAGCTCGGCCGCCTCAATCCTGGTTCGAATGCCGTTTTGAATCCGTTTATAAACTGGCGTTCCGTTGCGATGGTTTCCCGGCATCGATCTCTTTCTGGCCTGAACCGTTGAACCGGCGCGATCAATAGTAAATCCCAAAACGGTGACACGCCTGTGTGCTATATAGCTTACTTTATCAATCCTGTAAAGCTGAAACTTCGGCACGAATTCGCCCCCGTGCGAAATCGATTTCGCTCGCTATAGAGCGCCTGCAGAACTCCGGGACACATTCATCTCTTGTTATAAGAGCCTTGAAGCTCGGCGAGCCATGAGGTGTGACCAGAATCACGGGGAGCGTAGAAAAAAGATGGACGCGCATTTTCCTTGGACTCTGATTCCGCCGACGCTCATCGGACGTGATATAGAGCACAATTTGTTTCACTGTGGAAAAGATTTTACGAATATTTACAAATCCCCGTCTTTTATTCTTGACCATGGTCGTTCATGTGCTATATAGCATAATCACGTTGCGCTAGAGCGCTTTTTTAGCCCGCTTTCAATATGCGGGGCGCAAGCTCCCAGGAGGCAATGGAAATGAAGCAGTCAGCGATCGTAGCTGGAAACCTTAGGTGCGGAGTGCGGATATCCTATCTCGTCCTCGCCCTTTCTTTATTCATTCTGAGCCTCTCTTCAGTTGTTGTTGCTCAGGAACTTGCTGCCACCCTCACAGGCTCGGTCAGCGATCCGAGCGGTGCCCTCGTGCCCAACGCGACCGTTCTGGTGCACAGTGAAGACACCAATGCCGATACGCGAACCGTGGTCACGAACAGTTCGGGTGGTTTCAACATCACCAATCTTCCCGCGGGACGATACTCCGTAACCGTCAACATCGCCGGCTTCCAGACGTATGTTGCCAAAGACGTTATCCTCAACGTCGCTGAGAAGCGCTCCCTCGATGTGCAGTTGAAAGCGGGGCAGGTCAGCGAGCGCGTTGAAGTGACGGCCGAGAATGCTCCCATCCAGACCACGACTGCCGAGCAATCCGGCACCGTGACCGGAGAGCAGGTTCGCGAGCTCGCGCTGAATAATCGAAACTTCGAGCAGCTGATTCTGCTGCAACCGGGCGTCGCGAACGCGCTGCCCGACAAGGTCGGATTCGGGCTGGCAAACAACACCAGCATCTCGGTAAACGGCGCGCGCACAGGGGCGAACAACTATACCGTCGACGGCGCTGACATTAACGATAGCGGCTCGAACGGGACGCTTCTGAATACGCCGAGTATTGATGCGATCCAGGAATTTACGCTCGAGCGCAGTAACTATGACGCTGCCTTCGGACGCAGCGGCGGCGGTCAGGTCGTGGTCGCGACCAAGGCCGGCAGCAACCAGTTCCACGGCAGTGCCTACGAGTTCAATCGCAACAACTACTACAACGCGAATACGTTCTCGGGACGCGCTTCGCTGGCGGCGGGTACTCCTGCCTCTGCTGACAACACGGTTCCCATCGAGCGCTACAACGACTATGGATTTACCTTGGGTGGACCGCTGTTTATCCCCAAGGTATTTCATCCGCAAAAGTACAAGACTTTCTTCTTCTGGTCCGAGGAATGGCGGAAAGCCAGCACCCCAGGTACCAACGCCATCAACGTTCCAACCGCCGCGGAACTCGCCGGCACTTTCACCGGCCCTGTCACGGACTTTGCCAACCCAGGCTGCGTGACGACCGTAGGTGGAATTTCCACGATCAGTCCTTCTTGCTACAGCCAGAATGCGGCGGCTTACCTTGCGGCGTTCATCGCCCCCAATCCGGGCAACAACGCAACCGGCGACCAGTTGATTACCAACTACTCGCAACTGAATAATTATCGCCAGGACATCATTCGCCTCGATCAAAACGTGGGCGACAGGGTACGCATCTTCGCTCGCTACATGGAAGATGTCGTTCCCCAAAACCAGCCGTTCTCGCTGTGGGGCGGAGCGAATTATCCGGGCGTCGAAACTACGTCCATCAACGCACCCGGCCGGAATCTCGTCATCAATGCGACTGCTACGATTTCGCCGAAGGTCGTTAACGAAGTTGAATTCGTGAATTCATGGGGTGCCATCAATGCCACGCTGAACGGCATTGCCAATTCCCCAGCCTTCAACTCGCAACTCACCAACAACACCCAGTATGCGGATCCTTACGGACGCGCACCCAATGTCAGCATCACCGGTCTAACCGGCCTCGGAAATGGAAGCGCGCCGTATTTCGAGCGCAACATTGACCGCAATATCTTCGACAATTTGTCGATTCAGCATGGCAACCACACGATCCGCGCCGGCTTCACGGCGATGTGGATGCAAAAGACGGAAAATGGTGACGGCGGAGCCGCAACGTTCAACTTCAGCGGCACCAACGGAAACCCTGCTTTCGCCAATTTCCTGCTCGGTCAGGCAGATAGCTACACGCAGGCCAGCAAAGATACGATTCCTCACCTGCGCTACACAAACTTCGAAGCCTATGTGCAGGACGACTGGAAAGTCACCCGTCGCCTGACGCTGAATCTCGGCTTACGGTACAGCTACTTCCCGTCGCCCACCGATAGCAACAACACTCTCGTCAACTTCGATCCAAACATCTACAACCCGGCGAATGCTCCCATCATTGATCCCACCACAGGACAGATGACGGGCTTGACCGTTTCGGGTGTTCCCGTCAACGCGGCTACCTATGCGAACGGACTCATCTTCCCAAAGGGCGCGGCCTGCTCTGCTGCACAGGGGATCGCTCCTCAGGTCTCCTGCTCGCCATTTGGAAGTCGTGTGAATCCCAATTCAAATCAGAACTGGGGACCACGCCTCGGAATCGCCTATGACCCGTTTGGCGACGGCAAATGGGCAATCCGCGCGGGATACGGAATCTTCTACGACCGCACACTGAACGGCATCTGGGAGCAGAATGCCTTCGGTAATCCTCCGCTGGTGCAGACCACCACCGTGACCAACACGTTCACTCCCACAAGTGCGAACTTGTTTGACAATCCTCTGAGTGGGACCACCGCGGGCGCGCCTCTCGGCCCGGCGCACCTGATTACAACGGGAACGCCGGAATTCAAGGTGCCTAGCTACATGGACTACAACGTCTCCGTCCAACACCAGATCATGGCGAACACGGTGCTGGAAGTTGGGTACGTAGGCACAAAGGGAACGCATCTGCTGGGCGACATCGACGTCAACCAGCCGAACGTGGCTTCCCGCCTCGCCGACGAAACCTCCGATGTCAACGTGATTCGTCCCTTTGTCGGGTACGGAGCCATCACCGCACGCGTTCCGGTGTTCACCAGCAACTACAACTCATTGCAGGTTTCCTTAAACCGCCGGTTCAGTCGCGGGCTGACCCTGGAAGTGGGCTATACGTGGTCCAAGTTGCTCACTACCAATCCATTTGACCGGTCGCTGGCTACCTACAACAGCTACGACCTCAAACAGAGCTACGGGCCGTCCACTCTGAACACACCTCAGATGCTGGTCGTCAGCTACATCTACGAGTTGCCGTTCTACCGCAGCCAAAAGGGTCTGCTCAGTCATGTTCTCGGTGGATGGGAATTGTCCGGCATCACGACGATTCAGTCTGGACAGTCAACCAGCATCACTCAGGGCGTAGATCCGTTTGCCGTGGGTATTAACAACGGCATCGGTATGCTTTCCCCGGGTGACACGGTTCAGATCCGCGCGGATCAAATCGGCGATCCCAACGGACCGAAGACGGCGGCGGAGTTCTTTAACCCCGCAGCCTTCGCGGTCGCAACCGGGCACTTCGGTACGTCACGGCCCGGCGCGATTCTTGGACCCGGAATTCAGGTGTGGGACATGTCGCTAATCAAGAACTTCAAGTTCGCCGAGCGCGTGGGACTGCAACTGCGTCTGGAGACTTTCAACACCTTCAACCACGGCAATCCGAGCGGAATCGACACCAACGTCGGAGACTCGAACTTCGGAGCGGTGACCGCCTGGCACGATCCGCGAAACTTGCAGATCGGAGCTAAGCTCAACTTCTAACCCGATCAAGAACCAAGGAAGCGCACGCGGCCAACCGCGTGCGCTCTCTTTTTGAGCTGAACCAAGTAAGTGTCGACCATCTCCGGGTCTGCTTCGTCACGATGCGCCCGGTTGAACTCGTGTCAGGGAACGGCCTGGTTCGTTTGGACTGGTCTTAGCGCAATGGGAGGAGCTTGTTGGTGCGCGGTCTTGGATTTTTATCAGGGCAGGGATTTTGACTCGTATTAGGGTATGGCTTTTGACTTGTATCAGGCCATGGCTTCAGCCATGCCGTAAAGGATGCGAAAGGAAGGCGCCTTCAGGCGCTGGGGTCGTCCACGCGTCATTTTTTCCACACCCAGCTGTGACATCTGCCCTTGCGCTCCAAATCATGAAGGAGCCATCATGGCCGAGGCGCGAAGATTCGAGAGTTAACAGCAGGCAACTGGGCGAAGAACGAAGGCCGTCACGACCTTAGAAGAACTCATAAGAGAAAAGCTTGTAAGTCCTTGCAGCTCAAGATTTTGCCCCTAACTCGTTGAGCGCCATAGATTTTTTGCCAATTTTCCCGTAACTCGATGATTTCAAGGGACCATGGGGGAGGGGGGATACCTCAAACGCCTTGGTATTCCCATTCTGGGAAAAATTACTGGGCTTTTCCACCTGCGCCAGACTTCTTCTGATTCTGGATGTCCAGCGACAATTTCTGTTCGCGCATCCCCTCGTCCGCGTGCCCGGATTGGCGAAGCGCAGTGCCCAGCACAAAATGAGCTTCTGCATTGTTCGTATCGATCTCGATGGCTTTGCGCAGCGGTTCCACGGCAGCTTCGGGATGACCGAGCGCGATCTCGGTTTTTCCCAGTCCGAAGAATGCCTCGCCGTAACGCGGATTGGTTTTCAACGCCGCCCGAAAGTGCGTCTCGGCGTCCTCCAGTTGTGAATCGTTCAGCAGGATTTGCGCGAGGACACAATTCGCAACTGGATCATCAGGGAAGCGCTGCAACTCGGCGCGCATCTCCTTTTCTGCCAGTTCCGGATTTCCCTGTCTCCAGTAAAGATAGCCAAGACCGGAATGAACTCCCATGAAGTTAGGATCGGATCGCGCCGCAGCCTCGTACTCCTTAATCGCGCTCGGTCGATCCGACATTTCGTCGTAAGCCGTTCCCATCATCACGTGTGCCGACGCCGAATCCGGATTGATCTTCATGATTCGCTCGAAGACAGACGGAAGCGCCTTGTAGTCCTTCATTCGCAGATACGCCTTCCCCAGAATGTCCAGCGTTTCGAGATCGGATGGATCTGCATGATTGGCGCGTTCTAGATAGCGCGCCGCTTCCGGATAACGATCCAGAGCAAACAGCGAGAGCCCCGCGAGATCGAGGACTTGGAAATCTTTGGGATTCGCCGCAGCCATCGGCTGCAGCAAGGTCCACGCTGATCGATAGCGCTGCGCCTTGAAGTAAGCAATCGCGAGGTTGCGTTCCGTGGTCGGATCGCCCGGACGCAGCTTCAAAGCCTGCTGGTAGAAAGGGATTGCGTCTGCGGGCTTGCCTTCGCGTGACAGCACGATGCCGAGATTGTTTAGCGCCGCAAGGGAATTCAGGATCCACTCTGAGCGCATGCCGGAGCTTTTGCTCTGCGGCTGCGAGATCGCCCTTGTGCATCGCCTCAGCTGCCTGCTGCAGGTCAGCGTTCAGTGCACCTGGCTGGTTGGCGCTCACCTGACTTCCGCGCTCCTGCGAAGACGCCGCAAGCGCCGTGAGCGGCAGCATTGCGCTCGTAACAAGCAGTACCACCAGATAGCATCTCGCCGTCACTTTCCCGATTCTAAATGAGTTCCACGTGCGGCGAGGCTCACAGAAGGCGCTGTCGTTGCCCGCAGAGCATCGTTAGCTTATCTTGGGTGCGACGATCATTGGCAGAGGAAAGGCGCGTGCATGAATGTTCTCGTACTGAATTCCGGTAGTTCGAGCCTGAAGTTTCAGGTGATTGCGACCGACCTCGGAACAGATTCAAGCAGTACAAGGATGACCGCGTCTGCAAAGGCGAAGTGGAAGGGATCGGCGGAGAAGCCATCATCCACATCCGCTATCGGGACCAGCCATCGAAGACGCTCACCGCACCGATTCGCGACATGAGCGCCGCGCTCGACTACATCGTGCGGTTACATCGCCTCGGAACAGTCTGGGGTGTCTGAGATCAAGAGCACGGCCGACGTGCATGCCGTCGGACACCGCGTGGTGCATGGAGGAGAGCTGTTCAAGGAATCGACGCTGGTGGACGACAAGGTCATCGAAGGAATCGAGAGCTGCATCGATTTAGCTCCTCTGCACAATCCCAACAACGTGAAGGGCATTCTTGCAGCACGCGATCTATTCGGAAAGGATCTGCCGCAGGTCGCGGTCTTCGATACTTCGTTTCACCATTCACTTCCCGAACAGGCATATCTTTACGCGGTTCCGTATCACCTTTATCGCCGGCATCGCATTCGGCGGTACGGATTCCATGGAACCTCGCATCGCTACGTAGCATTCCGCTATCGTGCGCTGCGAAACATCGACGCGAGAGCAGACCAACATCATCACGCTGCACCTCGGGAATGGCTGTTCAGCGGCTGCGATCAAAGCAGGATCTTCGGTCGACACATCGATGGGCATGACGCCGCTCGAAGGCCTGGTGATGGGAACGCGCTCCGGCGATCTGGACCCGGCGATTGTTGGCGTCATTGCGCGAAAAGAAGGAATGTCGCCGTCCGAAGTCGACACGCTGCTGAACACGCAGTCGGGACTGCTAGGCGTCTCGGGCCTGACGAACGACATGCGGGAATTGCAGGCGGAGACTGAAGGAGCACGACGATCGCCGCGTAAAGCTGGCGATCGAGATCTTCTGCTATCGCGCGCGAAAATATATCGGCGCTTACCTCGCCGCGATGGGCGGAGCCGATGCGGTGGTCTTCACCGGCGGCATCGGCGAGAACTCGCCGGATGTCCGCGCCAGAATCTGTGCAGGGATGGAGTGGGCCGGTCTCAAGATCGACGACGCAAAAAACCAGGAGACGGTGGGTCGTGAAGGAAAGATCTCAATCGAAGACTCGAAGCTTGCATGCCTACGCCATTCCGACGGATGAAGAACTGTTGATCGCGCGCGACACCGTGCGCGTGATCAAAGGCGAACCGCATCCGTCGTAGGCTGCAATCCTTGGATAATCAGTAAGGCCATATCCAATCATTGGCTTCGGGCTTGTCGATGCCGAACTGGTGCGCATAGTTGCGGCACTCGATCTGCATGTTGAGAAATCGTTCCTTAGCGTGACCGCCGATCTTCTGTAACCGCGGAACACGATCCACGACATCCATTGCGAGACTGAAACGGTCCATGTTGTTGTTGATTGCCAGTTCCAGTGGTGTATTGATGTTCCCCTGCTCCTTGTATCCGCGTACGTGAATGTTGTCATGGTTCGTGCGCCGGTACGCCAGCCGATGAATCAACTGCGGATAGCCGTGGAAGTTGAAGATCACCGGCTTGTCGACCGTGAACAGCGAATCGAAATCGCGGTCGGGCAATCCGTGCGGATGTTCGCTGGTGGGTTGAAGCTTGAACAGATCGACCACGTTGATGAAGCGAATCTTGAGGTCGGGGAACTCTTTGCGCAAGCAGCGCAGTCGCGGCAAGAGCTTCCTGCGTGGGGATGTCGCCCGCAGACGCCATCGACGACATCGGGCTCGCCGGACTCGTCATTGCTGGCCCAATCCCAAATGCCAATGCCCTTGGTGCAATGAGTGATCGCGTCGTTCATGTTCAGGTACTGCAGGTGCTTCTGCTTGTCAGAGACGATGACGTTCACATAGTTCTGGCTTCGGAGGCAATGGTCGGCGACCGATAAAAGACAGTTCACGTCAGGCGGCAAATAGATGCGCGTGACGTTCGCGCTCTTGTTGACAACCACATCAAGAAAGCCCGGATCTTGATGCGTGAACCCGTTATGATCCTGCCGCCAGACGGTGGAGGTGATCAACAGATTCAGCGAAGCGATGGCATCCCGCCAGGAAAGGTGATTGCAGATCTCCAGCCATTTCGCGTATTGGTTGAACATCGAGTCGATGATGTGGACGAAGGCTTCGTACGTCGAGAAGAATCCGTGGCGACCAGTGAGCAGGTAACCTTCCAGCATTCCTTCGAGAGTGTGCTCGCTCAACATCTCCATGACGCGGCCGTCAGAGGCGAGGTTGCCTCCGTCATCGTCTTCGGGAAAGCGCTCCTCGATCCAGAATTTCTTGCTCACTTTGTAGAGGTCATCGAGCTTGTTCGAAGTGGTTTCGTCCGGACCGAAAACGCGGAAGTTCGTCGGATTCGCCTTCATGACGTCGGCGAGCATCTTGCCGAGCGGACGCGTGTTCTCTGCCTGCGACAGTCCAGGCTTGTCCGATTGTGTGAGCGTAGTCGCGGAAGTCAGGTAGCCGCAGAGCTTTCTTCAGTCGACCGCCATTGGCGTGAGGATTTGCGCTCATGCGTCGCGTACCCGATGGGCGACATTTCGGCAAACAGCGGATTGAGCTTGCCCTTATCGTCGAAGAATCGATCCGGCTCTTGCGAGTGCATCCAGCTTCTCAAGCGTCTGGAGCTGCACTGGGTCTTTCTTCACGGCCGGCAAGGGAACCTGGTGGGCGCGCCAGATATCCTTCGAGAAAGTGGCCTTCAATTTCGCGCGGAGCAGTCCATCCTTTGGGCGAACGGAGAACGATCATCGGCCATCGAGGACGTGTCGATGGACCGTTCTTGCGCGCAGCCTGCCGATACTCGCGAATCTCCTGAATGCAATGCTCAGTGGTCGCGGCCATTGCCTGGTGCATGCTCTCGACATCCGAACCTTCGACGAAATACGGAGTCCATCCGTATCCTCGGAACAGGTTCTCGAGTTCTTCATGCGAGACGCGAGCCAGCAAGGTAGGATTGTCGATCTTGAAACCGTTCAGATGAAGAATGGGCAGAACTGCACCGTCGCGAACTGGGTTCAGGAATTTGTTGATATGCCAAGAGGTGGCGAGCGGCCCGGTTTCTGATTCGCCATCGCCCACAACTGCGGCGACGATCAGGTCAGGATTGTCGAAAGCCGCTCCGCAAGCATGCGATAGTGCGTATCCAAGTTCTCCGCCTTCGTGGATCGAGCCGGGAGTTTCAGGAGTGCAATGGCTTCCGATGCCACCGGGAAATGAAAACTGCCTGAAGAACTCTCGCAGGCCCTCGGGATCCTGGCTTTTCTGCTGGATAAATTTCGGAGTAGGTGCCCTCAAGATAGGCTGGTCCAAGAACTCCGGGAGCTCCGTGACCCGGTCCGGCGAGAAAGATCATGTTGAGGTCGTACTTCTTGATCAGCCGGTTCAGATGCACGTAGATGAAGGAGAGTCCGGGACTTGATCCCCAATGGCCCAGCAGTCGATTCTTGATGTGCTCTGGACGCAAAGGCTCGCTCAGGAGCGGATTCTCCAGCAGATAAATCATCCCGAGGCTGAGATAGTTGCAGGCTCTCCAATAGGTTTCAGTCTTGCGCAGCTCTTC
This sequence comes from uncultured Acidobacteriota bacterium, assembly GCA_963712365.1. Classification (GTDB taxonomy): domain Bacteria; phylum Acidobacteriota; class Terriglobia; order Terriglobales; family Acidobacteriaceae; genus Sulfotelmatobacter. The sequence continues at coordinate 750,588 of CAVQHO010000006.1, read as the reverse complement.
AGCGCTCAGAGGAGCGGCCTGAATTGTGGATCGAGTCGGACCATAAGGACTAAGTTCGAGGATGTCGGCTGGTACATCGATGGTGCTCATGAATTGCTCCTTGAGATAGCGTAGCCCTGATGGCTGGCTCAGTGACAAATCGCGAAGAGGATTTTTGCAGACGGTTCGACCAATGTGGAACTCGCAGCGGATCGGTGTTTGGACGAAGGCGTTTGGGCTTGCTAGTAGGCGTTCTTGCTGTTGAAGATCCGCATTAACGTCATGGTGATGATCTGCAGATCGAAGGTGAGGCTCCAGTTGCGGAGATAGTAGAGGTCGTATTCAACGCGCTTGGCGATGGAAGTATCCCCGCGCCAGCCATTGACTTGCGCCCATCCGGTAATTCCAGCCTTGAAGGTGTGACGGAAGTTGTAGCGATCGAATTCCTGGAGGAATTTCTCGACAAAATGCGGCCGCTCAGGGCGAGGTCCAACGATGCTCATGTCCCCTTTGAGCACGTTGATGAATTGTGGAAGTTCGTCGAGGTTGGTTCGGCGGAGAAACGATCCGACTACGGTGCATCGCGGGTCGTTGGCGCAGGTCCATCGCGTGTCGCCATCTTCCTGGCTGCCCACGCGCATGGTGCGGAATTTGAGCATAGGGAACACGCGGCCGTTGAGTCCGACTCGCTCCTGGACGAAAAAGACAGGGCCGCGGCTGCTCAACTTGACAGCCAAGGCAATCAGCAGGCTGAGGGGAAGCGTGAAGAGAACCACGAGAAGCGACAGTATTATGTCGAAAATGCGCTTCTCAAAGAGGTAAGGTCCCGTCTCGGCGAGCGTCGGACGAAGATCAAGCATGTGAATTCCGCCCAGGTCGATGAGACGGTCGCGGAGGCCAACGCCTTCGCCCAGATCGAGAACGACGCGTGTAGGAACGCACAATTTTTCGAGAGCAGGAGCAACCCGCTGTACTTCGCTCGAGACGCCCGGCTGGTAACGCAATGATCACGTCATCGATCGAATGCCCGTTGGAAAAATTGGGAATCTGGTCGATTTCGTAAACTGGCCCTTCGACCGCGATCTCCTGATCAGGAAGATGAACGAAGCCGACAACTTTGCAGGGAAGCACTTCGCCATTGGTCAGGGATGTGGTGACGCGGCGCGCGAAGCGATCGGTGCCGACGATCAAGATCTTCACTTCATTTCTTCCGCTCTTGCGAAGCATTTCAAGAAACACGCGAGCGACGATGCGCGCGATGGTGGCAAGCACGAAGAGGGCGATCGCACTGATTGCGATCACCAGGCGCGAGTAACTTGCCTGGCGGTACATGAAACCCAGCGCCATCACTATGGCGTAGGTAAACGCGAGAGCCTCCAAAAGACGTCGGCTCTTCTTGCCAGGCGCATAGAGTTGTTCAACGCTCCATAGACCGGACTCTTCTGCAGCGATTGCCCAGACAATAGTGGTGAGCAGCATGATGCCCCAGTACGAAGGCAATCCGGCTGGAGCCGTGTGCAGGAAGAAGAGGTTGATGCCGAATCTGATTTTGACGGCAATAAAATAGGCGCAGGCGGGCAGCAACAGGGTCAGAATTCTGAGGTAATACCTTACGTAGCTAAGGCGACTGCGAATCATACGAAACGATCTTTCTATCTTAGTCGAACGACGAACGGCCCTGTCGCGATATCTATAGACTACTCGAATAACCCGAATGCGCTAAGCCGCCGCTTGAGGACAAGCGGCAAACAATTTTCGTTCAGGCCCAGAATGAGACCCATGGATTTGGCGATGTCCTGCTGAATGCCATGTCCGGCCGAACGGCGGGTCTCGCCGTTCCGTGCCTTAGTGAACTTGCCGCCGAGCAGCTTCCAGCCGTCCCTCACCAACGATTTCTTGGCGCCGGGTGCGTCCCAGATCTCCAGCCGCTTCAGCGTGTACCCAATATCGAAGTAGCGTTTGAATAGCCCGACGGTAGTGTGAACGTGGGAGTGATAGACCGGAGCCTCCGGCTCGTAGACGATCTTCCAGCCGCTATCTAGAATCAGCTTGGCAATGCCCAGGTCCTCGAAAACTTTGAGGTCTTCGGGGAAGGGCAGAGCTTCCCAGACACTGCGTCGAATGGCAGCATTTACATCGGAAAAGTGATAGAAGCGGTATCCCAGGCCGTTGCGGTGGGTGGGATCTTTAACAAGCCTGGTCTCGCCGTAAATGGTATCGAGCGCGTCCTGGCGCTCGGAGGAAGAGTCGGAATGCGGAAATTGGCGTCCATAAGCTGCGCCGACGCGCTCGTCGTCGAAGCTCGCGATCAAGGTCTTAAGCCAAGTGCGGCTGGCGGGAACCGCATCCTGTGAAAGAAATACGATGATCTGCCCGAGCGACAGGGAGGCGGCGAGGTTCCGCGTTCGCGCATGATGAAAATCTTCGGCAGGAATTTGTTCCACCCGGACAGGAAAACTACGGAGCAGGTCGAGCGTTCCATCCGTCGAACCGGAATCAACGGCAATCACCTCAAAGGAGCGGTCGAAGTCCTGATCGAAAAGGGCCGGCAGCAGGCGTTCAAGGTCGCCGCAGCCGTCCTTGGTCAACAACAAAATGGAGATTTCAACCATTCGATTCCCGTTAAGAGTCTTTGCAACGAGTGTTGAAACCGATGAGGCCTGTGTTAGCACTTCCCTGAGATGCATGCAATCGCCCGATTGCTGTTCCAAATTTCTTAGGCCCGGGTGAATCTGCAGCTAATGGGGAGGCAAACCAAGTCGTTACAGGAGCTAGGGATAGACTATCGGCGTCCAGACGAATGGGTTCTATACTCAGTAGCGTTAATTAAAACCCCCCTTCGTGTCAAGGCTCAGACGTGACTTCGCAGGTGCCTTAGCGTCCTTTATTTTACAAAACTTTCACAATCTCAAATCGATTGCGAACACCTTTCTACTTGAGTTTGCTCTATTGGACGATTGATCGTTCCGATTGAAGCCATACTGCCGCCCCATAGCTTTGTTGACTAAACACGCGCAACGCAAGAAAGTTGCACTGAGGGAATATTTTCCTCTTCGTGGGCATGAAGTTAGGGAGTTAGAAGCGACTATCCTTCATAGACATCGCCGCGCCATTTATCCTGGCACCAGCGCGTTGCAAGTGCGACCAACAATCTTACTCTCTTCAGAAGCTGGTCGACGAAACCAAGCTTGCGGCTCGCATTTTGGGAATGGCGGCGATAGAACAGTAACTCCTCGTCGAGGTGGAGAGTCTTGCCGCCTGTAATGGTATTTCTCGTCCCAATCCAAGCGTCATGAAGCAAGTGAAAGCCTCTCGGAAACGGCAGGAGGCGTGGAATCAATGTTGTGCGAAACGCCATTGCCGCCCCTTGAAAACGGTTTGAAAGAAGATTCGCTATGATCGACGGGGTGAATGGTTTTGCGTGTGAATAGACATCGTCAACGATCGCATTCCCGTTTTCGTCGATCGTCCTAATCTTGCTGGTCACGATCATCACTTCCGGATCGCTCGCGAAAGCCTCCATCATCCGCGAGACTTTGTTGGGGGCCCAAAGATCGTCCTGGTCGCAAAGAAAGACGATATCGCCAGACGCCGCCCTGACCGCATGTTCAAAAGTCTTTACTACGCCTTGCCGTGTCGAATGCTCGATGATCCGAATTCGCGGGTCGTTCTTCGAGGTGATGATATCTTGCGTTCCATCCTCTGAAGCGTCGTCGACGACAATGACTTCATCGTCGGAACTGATCTGCTTAAGAACGGAATCGATTTGCTCCGAGACGAACCGTCTTCCATTGCAGGTCGCGACGCACACTGAAATTTTCGGCGTACTATTTACGTCGGGCTCACATTCTGGACGCGGTATGGGGGGCACGACCGCCTTGAGTTCGCGCTGCCATTCTTGAATCCGCGACCGACGGGAGTGAAACAGCCGTCTCTTGAGGGCGCGAGCCGTTTCGTTCCTCAGTTCAGCGCTGTCGGCACGCAAGACCTGCTTGCAAAATCGGCCTAGCAACCGCGCCATGCGCTCCCCTGCCGCGAGCGGATTCATCGCGAGATCCCAAAAAGCGGTTTCAGCCATCAGGGCATTGTGGTACCGAGAAGGCGTCATTCTTTCTGCAAGGTTGAGCATGGAGAAATGATGATTCACGCGGATGTTGCCAGCTACGAAGACCCGCTTTCCGTAGCGATGCAAGGCGTGATACATCGCCGCATCGCTATTGTCGAGCCAAAAGCGTGAGTCATAACCACCGATTTCACGAAGAGCACTCACCCTCAAAACAGAGGCAGAGTTGAATGCGAACGTGGGCTGCTCCGGAACACCGATATAGCCGGTAGGGAACCACCGTGGAACAGCACCGGCCCAGAACCAATTCGGGGAGAGGACTTTTCCGTCGCCGACAATCTGAGGCACGATAGCGGCAATGGAGGGATCGTATCGTACCTGGTCCGCCAAATCGCAGGCGCACTCGATGAAGTCACTCGGCAATTCGGTGTCCTGGTCGAGAGTGATGAGCCAATCGAATCCTTCCCGAATGGCGGTTTTCAGTCCGAAGTTGAAAGCGTCTGCCAGCCCAGCGTTGTAACCCGTGCTGTGGTATCTGACATTTGGGGGCAAGGTAAGAGGGGCTGTGGCACCGGGACCGGGAGTGTTGTCATAGAGCACGATGGACAAGCTTCCCGCACCGGCGCTGAGCCTCGTCGCCGAGGTCTTCAGCGTGCGGAAGCTTGGAGAAGAGTCCACCGAGATTTTATAGAGACCAATGACGGCGAGGAATTTGACTGGCCAGCATCGAGAAGCGACTGCTGGCCTTTCTAGTGCCGTGGTATTAAGCAACGGCGTGGACGCTCCTGCCATTTACGATGGGGGCTTTCGCCGTTCTCAGAATATAGCTTTGCACGAATCCTTGTATGACGAACTGAAGCAAAGTGCTGAGAGGAATGAAATTATCGACGAAGAAAATGTACGCCATGCAGCCGAGGAAAATTGCCGACGTGAGCAGATGCCGGCCTATGCCTCGGCGGACGATTATGGCGCAGCCCACACCCAGCACAAGGTTTGCTAGTACAACGCCTGCAAATGAGAGGTCCATGTAGTAGTTCGCGATGTAGGTATGTACGCCGTCAATGACGTGGCTGGAACTGAGCACGGTATCGTGCGCTCCTCCCGCAGGAGTCCAGAATGCAGGAAGAGCGGGATACAAAAAAGACAGCGTGGCAGCTTCGAAATGAAAATCTCGCACAATCCAGCATAGGTTCGAGAGAGGGATGGAGAAGTACGAGATGACCCAAAGGCTCGTCATCGGCCATTCCCTGAACTGCTGTTTGATCTGAAGAACCTCGAAGAAACTCGCTTGCGCGGTGCGATTGCTTCCGATGATGCTTGCTGCGAGTGCCAGCCCGAGGGCGACGGCTCCCGAGACGAGGACCAGCTTTTTCATTTTCATTCTCGTAGTCATCGAGAACACGAAAAACAGTTGCAGTAGCGAGGCCAGAATTTCGCCTCGGGTGATGTACAACAACATCGCCAGCAAGCCGAACGCTATGAGGAAGATTCGTCGCGCCCGCGTCGGCTCAAGGTAGGAATTGACTACAAGGGTGATGAGTAGCGGGAACAGCAGTTGTTTCAGGCGCCCATATTCCAGGTACATTTTCGTATCAAAGGAGAGCAACCCTAAAGCGGGCGGCAGACCATCGACTTTGAAATTGAGGATCATGATAGCGACTGCCAGAACGACAAACACGGCAGTAATTTTTCTGAGCTTCGTGACGCTCATGATGAATGACACGCTATTTTCGCTTGCGGGCGTGGCCGGAATGAGAAATAGCCAACCCCAATACCCAACAAGCAGAGCGATGAACGAAATTCCGAAGAGAAGTAGCGGAAGCGACATGTCTGGATAGCTCTCATAGGAGATGTGAAATGAGAGCGTGAAGAGCATGATCGACCAGACGATCGCGAACAGCACGACTGGATTGCAGTAGAAGGGAAGATCGCGGTTTGACCGGACAAACAGTCGTTTATTGAGTTCCATCTTCTTTCTGGCGGACCCCCGGACCTTTCTATTTTGCTACACCGTTCATCGACAACGCCGAATAGCGCGGATGCCTAAACCACGATCGACTACCCTCGGGAATTAAGCGAAGTCAGAAATAGATCTCCGCGCATGGAACTCAGCCCGCGTGCATATTGCTTGTAAGAATGTAGTGATCCCAGGATCAAGTAAGCGCGTCGTAAAAAGCTGTCTGGCAAGCTGCGCCTGGTACGAAGAAAGAAAACCTTGTCTTCGATTATTTTGAGTATCCGATCGAAGTCTTTCCCCGGACGAGCGATCCAGCGTTCCCGCAGCGCTTCAAATTGCTGTTCCATATTGAGAAGATTGTCTCTGTTTTCAGTCAGGGAGCGTTGCAACCTTTCGCGCCAGCTGAGACGTCCGATGCCGAGCTGTTGATCTCCATGAATTCGATACTGAACTAACGGCTCCTTCACAAAAGCCAGGCGCGAATACAGGGTAAGCATCCAGGCAATCCAACCGTCATGAACCCACAATTTTGAAAACGGGGTTAGCAGATCACGAGTTGAACTCCTGATCATGAGGGTGGCGCCGGTGACCACATCGTGTCTAAGAAGGACATTCATTGCGGATGCTTGATCAAAATCTTCGGACATGTCGAAGGTGAACTTGTGTACTTGCCAGAGGCGTTTTCCAAGCAGCTTTGAATCCGCATCGATGAGCTCGGCGTCAGAGAAGACGCCGCCCAATGTTGCATCCTGCTCCAGAATTTGCGACAAGCGGGAGAGCTTGTGAGGTAGCCAGACATCATCCTGGTCGCAGAGCGCGATCAGATCCCCTTGACACGTACGAATTGCTTGTTCGAAGTTTTGCGTAGATCCAAGATTATTTGGATTGGTCAAGATGCGGACGGGAAAAGATACGCCGTCCGCAAACCCTTTGATAATCGCAACCGAATCATCCGACGAACCGTCGTCGCAAACCACGAGCTCGTCTGGAAGCCGCTGCTGGCCAGCAATGCTGCTTAACTGGGCACGCAGAAAACGTGCGCCATTAAACGTGCACATTGCGATTGAGATCGTCATACATTCTCCGGGGCATGTGCGACGAATTCGGTTTTGACGCCGAGAGCCGGCTTGGCTGTCGGCAAATATCTCACACCAAGTCTTCCGGCAATCGCATCCCGCAGTCCCTGGAAAATCATTCGAAAGCGAAGCAACTTACGGGTTCCGAACAACAGGATTTCGAACATGTGATAAACGAGCTGTCGGAGAATCGAAGCCTTGCTTCGCCAATCCGGAAAGTATTGCCAGATGGTGAAGGTCGAGTTCCGTGCCATGTAGTACTCGCGCCATGCGGGATGGTCCACCCATTGTTTGCGCAGGCCCAGAAAATGAATGCGGCGAGGCTGGCCGATTGTGTGAGTCATCCGGCTCTTCGTAATCATGGCGATCCGGTGTCCGGCTCGGCGCAATCGAAAGCAATACTCATGATCCACAAAATCGATGAAGTAATCGGCGCGAGGGGGGCCGACCTGTTTTGCGGCGGCGTGCCTGAGCAGCGTACCGGAGGAAATCACGGAATCTACAAACACGACGGGGTGAGTCAGGGCGGAGTCATCGGTGTAGAGCCATCCGTTTTGCCACAGCACACCGGGATAGACGCCACCAGTTTGTGAGTTCACGCAGACGGGGGCAACGATTGCGATGTCATGTTGCTCATCACCGAGACTATGCAGTCCTTCCAATAATTGTTCGAGCGTATCGGGTGGCGGGACGCTGTCGCCGTCGAGAAACCAGGTCCAATCATATCTTTCCAGAGTGTAGGACAGTCCGGCCGAATAACCTCCACCTACACCGCGATTCTCTGGCAGGTTCAGCACAGTCACGTCTGGATAGCTGTCAGCCAGCAAGCTCAACGTGTCGTCGGCGGATGCGTTGTTGACTACCACAATCTCGTCGAGCTTCCGAGTCTGGTTCTTCAGTGCATCCAGTTGCCGAGGCAGCGTTGCCGCGCCATTGTAGGCGAGCGTCACGCTGGCAACAGTCACGCGCTTTGTCATAGGCGCGCCTTCCTGCTTGTTTTCCGAGTTCTCAACAGGAGACGGCATCTTTGGCAACTCCTGCGTCTGAATCGACAATGGGCACGGGACTCACTTGAAGCTTAGAGCCGAGATTGATCCCGTGGCGCACCAGAACTTTCCACATGGCGAGCACGATGCAGATTTCAATCACGAGAACGGCAGCGCCGCCACCTGCCGCACCGAACCGATGAATCAGCGGCAAGGAGAAGCACAAACTGGTCAGCGCGGCTACCACGTAGATCCGGCTCAGTTGTTTTTCCATCCCAAAAGGAATCATTGTTTGGATCGCTAGGACTCCGCTGACCGCGATGATGAATGGCAGCATGGCAATCCAGCGAAGGGGTGCGATGCTGCCGGCGGCTGCGGGCCCAAAGAACGTCAAAGCGATCGGACGAGCCAATAACAGCAAGAGGACTGAAGGTATAAAGGAGAGAGTCCCGACCCACACCAAAGTTTTCTGAATGAAGATGAGAGCGATGTCGCGGGACTTGGCAGCCAGCCCGCTGACGTGAGGGTAGATTGCTTGGGTAACGGGCCCAAGCAGTCCCTGCAGGGCGCGAATGGTTCTTTCCGCCGCGCTAAAGTAGCCGGCTTGAACGTTACCGGCAATGAGGCCCACGAGGAACACGTTGGTGGTCGCATAGAGCGTTCCTGCGGCGTTTGAGACAAACAAGTGCCACCCGTCCTGTAGCACCTGACGCAACTCAGCGTATGAGGGAAGGCGTGAACGTAGGTTGAAGTGGGTGAGGCCAATCCAGAATCCTGCGACTCCGGCAAGCAGAAGACCTCCAGACTGAATTGTCAAAGCCGTGAGGAAGTCCGAAGGTCGATGAACCAGTACGAACAGCAAACAGGCCGATAACACCTTCGCGCCGCCGGTAACCAGCGAGATGTACCGCATTTGCTCCATGCCTTGAAAAAGCCAGATAGGGAACAGAACATTTCCTAAAACTGCGAGATAAGCGACCTCGTACAGTCTGGCATCAGAGCGAAAACGTGGCACTGACGTCACAAGTGCGATGAGAATGACGAAACCGACGACCATCAGCACGGCCTTGATGACCATCACTGACCAAAAAAGGGAAGAGACCCGCTCGGGATCGTTGCGGAGTCTGGCAATCTGCTTTGTTGCGGAAAGATTGAATCCGTAATCGGTCAATATGACGAAGTATTGTGCGAAGGCTTGCGCGAAAGATACGAGACCGTACCGCTCAACTCCCAGCACTCTTACCAGATAGGGAAGCACTGCAAGGGGAATGACGTAATTCAAACCCTGCAGCGCATAGAGCCAAAACATGTTGCCCAGCAATTTACGCCGCGTTGTAGTGAGCATTGCCAAGAGGAATCCGGTGGTGTCGGGCCGAATTTAACCGCGCGATCTCTGCCAGACAGAATTCGCGGGAGGAGCGTTTGTACCACCTGGGATCGTCGATTCCGCGTGCTTGGTGAATATCATTCGTCGTGATCCGATCCTTGGGACTTACGACCAAACTCCGCGGGTCGCGAGGTGAAACGTCCTTTGCGGAAGATACTCATCTTCTTTCTCACGGTTCCTGCAACTTCTTCCGCCAGCTTTTTGCCGGGATCATCCGGGCTTAATTCTTGCCACCGCGCTCCGGCCAGAATTCGAACACAGCCGAACACGAATGCGAGACACATTCCACCCAGAACGATGAGTGTGCGAGGAGGGAAGGACTTCTTTTCAGGAACTTCCGGCGGATCCAGAACCTTTACGCTAGGTATCTCGCGAGCTTCATTGACCTTTGCCAGTTCGAATTGCTTGGTGAGAGTTTCGAACACGGCTTCTTCCACCTTGGTGCGGCGATAAAGGTCTGCCCACGTAACGCCCAATAGCGGCAATTGCCGTATGGAGGGATAAAGATCAGCGTTTAGTTCGGGCGTGCCGTCGGTCGGATTGGTGACTCCGTTGGAAGTTTTGCCACCCAATTTTTGTAACTGGCGCCGGTACTCATCAATTCGGGCCTGCACGGCGCGGACGCGGACATTCTCGTTGGTATAAATCTGACGCATTCCCTCAAGTTCAGTCTGTGCGGCGATTAACTCTCCTTCCAGTTCTGCTGTTGCGCCAATCATCGCCCGGCCTTGCTCCTTCACATCGAGAGCAACATTCTTGCTGGCAAACTCGCTGAACTCCTTTTCCGCCTTTTCGAGATCGACTTGCACTTCGGTTAGACGGTTTGCCAGAAAGATCCGTTCCCGATGAGCGGAGGACGTATCCAAAGTGATGACGACATTGTTCAACTGGTTCACATACTCTTGTCCCAGTGCGGCAGCGCGCTTTGGATCGGTGTCGTCCACTTTGATGACGATGATGCCGCTTTTGCGATCTGCTGAGACCTCTGTCTGGCCTTCCAGTCGCTTGCGGGCGTCCACCGACCGCTTTACGCCGTAAACTTTGAAGAGGTCGAACTTCCGCACAATGGCATTCTCAACCGTGTCACTTTTCGCCAGGCCAATAAACAAATCCCCCGATGTTTTTACGCCGAACAGCTCGGATCCGAGGGCGGCCAGTTCACTTGACTTGCCGAGGGCGGCGAGCATCGAGGCCATTCCCTGGCCAGCCTGGTCGGGAGGCATAAGGCGCGTGACGCTGGTAAACCGAACAGGAATCATCAACGAGAAGATCACCGACACAACGCACCCAATAGCCACCCAGCGGTAAAGGAGCCCTCTCCGTTCCCAGATCGCTCGGAGCATTTCGACGGTCCGCCGTCGCTCGTGAACCGGCTCCTCGTGAATGGATATCAGTTCCGGATCGAGATCCGATTCCGGATACGTTGGTTTACGTTCAGTAATCTGTTTGGTCGCCATAGTTGTCTACGCCTTCCGCGCTCCGCTTCCACCGCCTGAAATTCCTATTCGCGAAAGACGTTTAGCCGAGAATGTCAGTGTGTTAATGATGTTCGATGCTTTGTTACTGAGCATGGAAAGAACGCCATCTTCAACTGATCATGGCTGAAGATTGACTGTCACCTTTGCCCCACCATCCACGGGAACGCCTCTGGCAGTCAAAACGCTGCCGCTTGGGCACTCCTACTCGTAAGGATGCCACTTCAAATTGTAATCTGTTGCACGGCTTCAACCAATAGGACGTCCCCGCCTGAGCACCTGCTCCTACCGTCCAGCCACGCTGGCCTGCCATAATCATGATTCGAAAGCCTCAACGGTTGTCTTGACATGTGAACGTTTTGCCAGCAAATTCTTGAAAATAGACGTTGTTTGAATGTATTGTCATTGGCGCTCAAAGTCGGACGAAAATGACGCAAGAAGGACAATTCGAACGCCGGGGGAAGAGGAATGCACAAGAACGTCGAACAGGGGCCGGAGTCACTGGGGAGCGATGAGGCGGCGAAAATCTTTTTTTGGAGGCTTAAAACCATATTTCTGACGGCAGTCCTCGCTGCCTGTGCATTTCTGGCAGGATGCGGATCATCCAACGGAACGGGAGTTGCGACCGTGAACGGGGCCGCGATGAGCAGCCCGAATCCACTGGTCGCTCAATTCATCTTGGGGAGCCGATGTAGCGGCCAAGCTATGGTCGAATTTGGTCCGGATACGACTTACGGAAGAAGCACCGCGACGTATGCGGTCACAGGCGGCCAGCCACTTACTATTCTGGTCGCAGGCATGCGGGCCTCTACCACGTACCATATGCGTCCTCAATTGCAGTGCAACGGCACCACTCTAACCGGGCCTGATACGACATTCACCACAGGTGCGCTCCCGGCGACGCCATTTCCCACGCTTACGATTAGTCGTCCCAGTCCTTCGACGACATCTCCTGAAAATCCGGGCATTGAACTGGTCGACACCATCAATCCGTACGCAAACCTGATGCAAACTTTCTTCACAGATCGCGACGCGAATCCCATCTGGTACTACGAACTGCCCGCCGGCTACTTCGCAGATGGTTTCAAGCTGCTGCCTAACGGCCACGTTCTTTTCAATATGCATGAGGTCAACGTGGATTCGCGGCTTAGGGAAATTGATTTGGCCGGAAACGTTATACGCGACCTGACCGTTGCTCAACTGACGCAGAAGATGCAGGACGCAGGGCTCAGCTTCGGGCCCAACGTTGCGGGACCAATCGTTTTTCACCACGACATTCTTCCGTTGGACAACGGCCACATCATTGCGCTCGGCCAGTTGACGCAGAATTTTACCGATCTTCCGGGATATCCCGGAACGACCCAAGTGATCGGAGATGGTTTAGTCGATCTCGATGAGAACTGGAATCCCGTGTGGGTGTGGAGCTCGTTTGATCATCTCGACGTCAATCGACATTTGTTCGGTTTGCCGGACTGGACGCATTCAAATGCTATCGTCTACTCTCCGACTGATGGCAGCCTGCTCTTATCGATGAGGCACCAGTCCTGGGTTATAAAAATCGACTACAACAACGGCGTCGGCAGCGGCAATGTGCTGTGGCGCCTGGGATACCAAGGTGACTTCGCTCTAACGAACAATGGCGTGCCGACCGATGATCCGAGTTTGTGGTTCTCGTTCCAGCATTTCCCATCGTTAGTGAGTCAAACGGGTCCGCAAACCACGCTTGCTATCTGGGATAACGGAGACTATCGGCCGCTCGACACAAGCGGAACGACGTGCGTAATTCCGGGCCCTGTGGATTGTTATTCGCGAGCAACCGTGTTTCAGGCAGACGAGAGTGCGATGGTCGCAAATCTAGTGTGGGAAGATGCTCCGGGATATTTTAGCGTGTGGGGCGGCAGCATCAATCAATTGCCAAATGGCAACGTGGAATTTGACCTGAATGCGCCCATAGCGCCGCCGAGTCCTAATGTGGCTTCGGAGGTTCAAGAGGTGACGCAGACGGTTCCCGCGAGCGTTGTTTGGAAGATGGATGTCCCACTTCCAATGAATGCGTATCGCGCCTACCGCGTCCCCAGCCTCTATCCCGGCGTGACGTGGCAGTATTGATGCTAAGCAATCGAATTTGGGTGACGTCTGTCGGGATGCGGCGGACGTCATTGCTCGCGAGCTTAATGCTGCAATCGGCTGGCCCGGATGTGTTGCCTATTACGAGTCAAAGCGGACAATGCTCCGTTCGCTCAACGTGCCACGTTCACATCCCGTTATTCGTTTGAGTCGTGCTTGTGTGACAGACCTTTGGGCCAGAACGTCACCTGGACTGAGCTGCTGACATCGGTCTGGCGTGTGGGCGCGATAACCGGGAAGGTCCATGCTTCATACTGCACTTTTGCCGAGACGCTGAAACTGGAACGCACCCAAAAATCTGCACGGACGCTGGCGTCGGCGAGCGTGCCCCCGTTGGGAATGAAGCCGTGGCTCACTTTGAGGTGCTTAAACTCGAACTGCAACTTGTTCCGTGGAGAGAACCAATAGGTGGTCCAGCCCTGAACTCCCTGTCCCTCACGCCCGACCCAATTTCCCATCAGATTGCCTGAATTTGTGTAACCCGAGAGCCAGGTAGGGTTGTAGTAAAAGAAGCCCGAGCCTACGTTGCCGCCGATGGGTGGATCGGTGTACACACCTTCCGCCCGAAAATCCATCTTCGGGATTCTTGGAAGTCGCGGGATGTAAATGCCTCCCAACCAGGCGGCAACATCGGGTCCGACGATGGGACTGATGGTGTCGTGCTCGGTCATGCCATCCGCGTAGAAAGTCAGCCCGTTGCGGATCCGATAACTGAAATCGACGCCTGAGCGCCGGGAGCCAGGTTTATCGGCTGCGCCCGGAATGGTCTGGTCAGTCGAGAAAACACTTCGCAGAAAAGTATGCACCGTCAACGGATAGCCTGGACCGCCGTAATCTGTGGTGCGTGACATGCCAAATTCGAAATTCGGAGTCGGCTTAAAGCTGAATCTTTCGCCGTGAAGGATGGGTTGCGGGTGCAACGACTGGCCAAACTCGCCGACCAATCCTTTGGGCGTGAACATGAATTCGTATCCCGCATATTGACCTACGAAAAATTCAACGCGCATCGGCCCGAGAAAACCGAAAATTCCGGGCAGCTTGAATGGCGTGACACGGTTGATGCGGAACATCAGCATAGGATCGGCGTTATCGCTGATCATCATTCCGCCACCCTCGTTCGGTCCCCACCACAAGCTTTGTTTGCCATAGGAGAGTTGCCAGTCGGACAAGTTCATCGCGACGTAGGCGTCGAGAAGGCGTCCGCGGCTTATGGACGGTGTGGGCGTGTCGGGAGGCACTGGAAATGGAGGCGGAACGATTGAGCGGGCGAAGTCCAACGTGATTGCTTCGCGAGCCGCTAAAGGCAGAGCTGGAGCCGAAGGCGAATGCTGGTACTCGCTGCGGATGTACAGGCTGAATGGGCCCTCGGTCGCCCACGCTGAAACACCAGAAACGTTGTTGAATCCCTGTTCCTCAGGTCTTCCGAAATCATTCACAATGGTCTCACCAAAGTGGTAGCCATCGGTGAGAGGCTTTCCGGAGATTTGAGTGCCTCGTGTATATACGGATTCGATGCGGAGTTCGCCGTTGTTTCCGCCTCCGAGCCAATCGATTTCGTTGCGGAATTCCTGCATCAAGTCCTGATAGATGCGGGCACCTTCGCTGTTGGTATCGTCGTCAGTGATGCGGTCTGAAGCTTCACTAAGCTGGCGCGCGCATTCCAGCCGTGTCCAGGGACGCATCCCCATGATCGCGCTATTGATGTATCCGGTCGCTGCCAGGCGTTCAAGTGCGGGATAGATCCAGCTGTCGAGCGGCACATACGGGGATCCCATGTACTTCGACTGCCAGTGCCACGGGTGCTCGGAGCGCGCCTGAGGGAACTCCCATGCATTGCCGGGAAGTTCGGGATTGTGGTGCTTCCGGTAAACGTATTCGCTAGTCAGATACCCGATCGCCGCACCAATCAACACATCGGAAGGGAAGTGCTGTTTCGAGGTAACTCGCGTGGCGCTGACAGCCGTCGCCAATCCGTAAGAGAGAAACTTCATGAACGGACTGGGATATTCGTGCGCGACCATGCCGGCAATCGCCCATGCTCCAGCGCTGTGCTCCGAAGGAAACGACGTGCCGCCTCTCCTGAACTCTCCAAGCCCTGCTCCTTGAAAAGGGCGTTGACGGCCAGCGGCGTACTTGATCGCCTCAACCGCGATGAGAGCATCGATGGCAGATTCTCCGCTGAGGAAACCTGTCTCCCGCTGGTGCTCGTTGTGGGTGATGAGACCGAGACCGTAAAGGCCGACAGCGCCTGCGCCCATCGAGTACGCGCTATAGTCTGAAAAGTGGCGATACTGGTTGAGAGTGTTGGGCGTATTGGAAAGATGGCGGCTGACATCGCTGTCGGTTGCGAACAGCGCGGCCGCAAAGCCTCCGAGCGGGACAAGCCATGACGCGTCAGAGAAGCGAACTCTGGCGGGACTTGTCCAGATTCCAACCTGATCGTTAAAAAATGCCCGCGGCAAACCTGTGACTTTGTTCTCCGTGTCGCGGGGCTCGGGCGCATCCGGGATAGAAGCTGGGGCCGCCCCTGTGTCTTGGCCATCGTTATTGGCGGCCGGCGGATTCGAACTTGCCGCGTTCCCCGACGGGCGAGGCGCAGGCGCTGACTGCCCGAATGAGGACAATGCGCTCGCCAACAGAAGCATGGCCAGAGTCCAGGGCAGCGACGTTCCCAAAAATCGATTCAACCTGTCCTCGAGGCCTATCGCTAGAAGTATGAAGCGGCGAAGAGCGCGCTCGTTGCCACCGAACTGACGACCTGTGCATTCTGGAAAATTGCTTTCCAGATCGGCGGACCGCCCAACGCTTTTTCCGGAACAACGACCATGTCACCGGGCTGCAGAGCTACATTCAGTCCGTCTCCAGAAACCCAGAGGGCGCTGTGGCTACCGATGACAGTGCCGTTGGCGCGAATAACGAAAGTGGCGCGCTTGTTGGCCATGTTAGTGGTGCCGCCAGCCTGCGTCAGATACCACTTCGCGTTCTTCCCCGGACGGTAGGCGACCGCTGTTGCGCCATACACCTGACCTTGAACGAGCACGTAACTCGGACGCTTCGGAACAACAAGAACGTCGCCTGCCCGGACGGTGATGTCGCGGGATGTATTCGCCCACTCCTTCACATTGGAAGAAACCTGGACGGTAACTCGTCCAGAGGGCGGACTGCTCATCAGATTATCCAACGCGCTCTGCCACTGCACGAGTGCGGACTCAGCGGAAGCCTTCTGGTCGGGATCGGATGTGCTGGCGGCGGTGAGGCGGACAGCGGTCTGCTGCTCGCGAACTCGCTGGATCAGTTCCCCGTACGATCGCTGTTCGAGCTTCTGCACTTCAGATCGCAGCAACACGGCGCCGTATGGGTAGGCGGCGGGCGAGAAGCCTCCCGCACGGCTAACAAGTGAGCTTAATCGTTCTCCTGGCCGGATTCCGTAGGCACCGGGATGGACGACTTCACCGCGAATCGAGATCGATGCTCCGAGATCATTCCATCCGGGAACCTGCGGAACGGTGAGAACGTCTCCGTTACTCAGAACCGGATCGCCATCAGGCTCATTCGCCATCGCCCGGGCTAGTACGATGCGCTCCTGCTTGCCGCTCACCTGTTTGTCGTCTTGCCAAGAATAATGTGTGAGGTCTGCGGTCTTGGTGTCCGCGCTGCCTTTGAGGCCGCCAGCGGCACGGATCAAGTCGGAGATGTGCATCTCTGTCGTGAGCGGATACCGGCCTGGGCGGGCTACTTCGCCCTTTACGTAGACGGTGGCCGGTTCAACGGCGGCAGAGTTCCGGTGAATCAAGACGCGATCGCGAGCGTGGAGAACGATGTCGTCAGTGGGACTGCCATCGAGGGCGCTGCTCAACTTGACGTTGAGGATCTTCAACGTACTGTCGGGCTGGTAACGGAACACTTGGGCATCGCCCTGTGCCGCATCAGGCGCGAGTCCGCCAGCCAAGTGGATTGCGGCACTAAGACGAATATCACCAGCGGTGCGATACGTTCCAGGAGCGCGAACATCGCCCCAAACCGAAACATTGGGCGGGTTTTCGAAATCATAGCGGCCGAAGAATTGAACCGTGTCGAGCGGCTTCAATTCCGGAGCGTGGGTTGGATCGGCAAGAGCGTCCGCTACGCTGAAGCTTTGTACTGTGGGACGGTAGTCCGGAAGACTGAGGCGAATGATTTCGCCATATTGCAATGCGGGCTCGGGCAACAGGTCTTTGTAGGACGCAACCAGATCCGTGACTCGCATTCCGTCGCGGAAAGAATATTTGCCGGGTCGGATGACGTGTCCTTCGAGATACACGGCGTCCTGGGTATACGGGGCGATGGGGAAGATCCGGATTTTGTCTGCATCCTGTATTTGGAAAGCATCCAGCTGCTTTTCGACATCACTGGCGACACCATCCTGAGGAACGTCCAGGTTCAACATGGTCTGTTTCTGGTGAGCGATGGTGCGCTGGACTTCGATATGGTTCAGTGTGGCGGTCGGCAGCAATCCACCCGCGAGCGCGATGACATCCGCCAAAGACTTTTCGTTCTTCTGCTCATAAATTGCAGGACGGCGGACCATCCCCTCGACCGTGATCTCCGGTCCTAAAGGCGGGACCATGACAGTGTCACCACTCTCGAGGCGGCGCATGTCGCCTTTGACGCCATGAAGAAGAAGATCGTAGACATCGACATCCTGAACCAGTTCGTTGCCGCGATAGTGTTTCAGAATACGCAGGGAGCCCCGGCCCGTCGGGCCACCCGCTGCGAACAGTGCGTTCAGCGGAGTCGAAAGAGAACTAATGTCGTAAGGCCCGGGCTTTACCACGTCACCAACCACGTAGATGCGGATGCTGCGAAGGCGCGACAGCGATACATCCGCAGACACGTCGCGGAATTGGGTGCGCAGAGTTTTTTGAACTGACTCCTGAACCTCCGACAGCGACTTGCCCGCTACCATGAGCGGCCCAACTTCGGGCAGGCTCAGTCGACCTTCCTTGTCGACGTTCCGATAGAAGCGCCGCGATACGCCGCCCCACAGATCTACGGAAACTCCGTCGCCGGGTCCGAGTACGTAGTCCGGGCCCACGGGAAGATCGGTGGGAAACATCTTCAAATCACGCGTGCTGTTGTCGAAGATCTGCATTCCGAATCGTTCTGCAGCGGGAGGCCGGGGCGCTGCCTGCAGATACATGTCGTACAGAGACGGAATCCTCTCGTACGGATTCTGTTTCCTGACCAGCCTTTGCGTGGGGCTGATGGACTGCTGAGCGCGTCTTATGTTCGACAGCGTGGCACTGTTGCCGGCGTCCGACGGGCTCTCTGGGCCGCCCGCTGCGTAGATTTTTCCGGTGTTTGGATCTACAGACTGCGTGCCTGAAGCATTGGAAGGCAAATCCGAGGCCAGCGTCTCTCCCGCGAAGTCGGAACTCAGCGAGAAATCATCCTGGCCGTTTCGGCCTCGTTGCCCCTGCATTTGATTCGAGCCGGTTGATCCATAACCTTGAGTGCCATCCGCCGTGTTCGTCGAATTCCTCGAATTTCCAGATTGCATCTGCTCGTTCAAAAATGAATCATCCGAACTGGTTCGCATCAATGATGCGACATCATTCGCCGGCGGCGGCTGAGACGGAATTGGTGTGCTCGGAGGATTTTGTACACCCGGCGTGCTACCCGGTGCCTGATTTGGCGAAGGTTGCTGCGGTATTTCCTGGATGGAAGGATTGGGCGCGCCCGTCGAGGCCGGGCAGTCGCTGACCACCGGATCGCAATACTGCGCTTGGCCAAGGTCGGCCTGCTGCTGGCGCGTTTTTGCACGCGACGCCGCTTCATCTTGCGCAATGTATCTGGCGCGCTCTCGAATGAGGATTTGCTGCTCTTGCGCTAACGACGACTCGGGATTCAAAGTCGGCCGCAGGAAGCCATACTTCTGAACCAGTGCTGTTGCCACCGAGCGAAACGTGATGTCATTCTCTAGGCGATCATAGATCGCTTCGTCGGTAAGGTCGGAGTCCGCAATCAACTGACCGTGGTCGGTCGCATCTTTGGCGATCCAGCGCTTGAGTTCCACCATGAGACCTGGGTCACGATGGAAGATGGCCACAAGTTGGCCCACTGTGGCCGCCACGCGTTCCATATTCTGCCGAGCCAGTTCGGACTGAGGAATGGAACTTTGCTGACTGGTTTGAGCCGACAAGTTCAGGGTGACGAGAGCAAGGAAAATACAGAGGGCTGTCCTCTGACTTCCACACCACGCCGAGTTTTTGATACGAACGTTCGCCTTACGGATCACGTTGAAATTAATCAATCAGGTTCCCCAACACGCTTGCGCCCGTACTTCGTATTTTCGCCAGGCTACTCGTCCCGGCTTCTAACAAACGGCGCTCAATCGCGTCCGCCAATCTCAATGTCTGGCTGGTCCGCAATCGTCCCTATTATCATCTCACGCATCCGGCAAGGACGCTTCATCAAGAGGACGCCGATGCCATCGCTTGGTTCTCCCTCGATACAGTTTAGATTCTTTAGGCAAACCATGGGGAGACCACATGGGGAAACTAGAAGATGGGCAGGTTCTGAGGGGAGTTGCGGCCAGTAAGAGAGCCGGATCGTCAACGGATGGTCCGCGCCATTGTCAGCCCACTGCGACATATATTTCTTGATGTTAGTATCAATCCGAAATTTCCCCAGATGTCAGAGCCAAAGACAAAACGTTGCCGCGCCGTCGAGTCGCCCCGCGTGGTGTGTATCGGGGATTTGCGGCCAATCGCCAAGAGGCGGATCCCCAGGGCTGTCTTTGACTATCTCGACGGAGGTGCCGAGGGAGAAGCCACTCTACGCGAAAACACGCGAGTCTTCGAGGATGTGACGTTTCGTCCGCGACACGCCGTCGCTGAGACGGAATGCAATCTCGGAACCCAAGTGCTCGGGATTGATATTGCGCTTCCGGTTTTGTTGGCTCCTGTCGGATATAGCCGGTTGATGCATCCGGAGGGCGAGGTAGCGGCTGCTAGGGCAGCCGGAAAGGCAGGAACGGGATACATTCTCTCGACAATCTCTGGCCACAAGCTGGAAGACGTGAAGGCAGGAACCACGGGACCTGCTTTTTACCAGCTGTATCTTCTCGGTGGCCGTGGCGCTGCTGAGGCTGGGATTGACCGAGCCCGCGCCGCTGGATTTTCGGCGCTGGTTGTAACCATCGACACTCCGGTTGCCGGTATTCGCGAGCGCGATTATCGCAACGGCATGGCAGCGTTGATCAGCGGAGGGCCGTTCGCCAAGATCCCGTACCTTCCGCAAATCTTCTCGCGGCCCGGATGGCTTCTTGATTTTCTGCTTGATGGCGGCTTGCCTCATCTGCCTAACGTGGTTATTCCGGGAAAGGGACCTCTGCCCCTTGTCGATGTTGCTGCGGGGCTCGCCGAATCAGCCGTCACCTGGGCTGATTTCGGTTGGATCCGCAAACATTGGGCGGGGCCGATCATCGTGAAAGGAGTGCTCACCGCCGAAGACGCGCGGCGATCCATCGATCACGGGGCCTCTGCTATCTCGGTGTCGAATCACGGCGGACGCCAGTTGGATGGCGTTCCGGCTTCATTGCGTGCCTTGCCGGAAGTGGTCAAGGCAGTGAACGGCCAAGTCGAAGTCCTGATGGATGGAGGAGTTCGCCGGGGTACCGACGTTGTGAAAGCGATCTGCATGGGCGCTCGCGCTGTGCTCTGCGGACGCGCTTATGCCTACGGTCTCGCGGCTGCCGGCGAGCCGGGCGTGACGCGTGCTCTCGATATTCTCCGCGTCGATCTGGAGAGAACGCTCAGATTGTTGGGGTGCCGCTCGATAAGCGAACTGGACCGTTCTTATGTGAACGTTCCGAAATCCTGGGATGTCGCCTAGCTTCTCAAAGGCTTTCAGTTTGCATTCACCATCCTAACCAGCATGCGGATTGATGCCCACCAGCACTACTGGATCTACAACGCAGAGGAATACTCGTGGATCGACGAATCGATGGCGCCAATCCGGCGCGATTTCTTGCCCGTTGACCTGAAGCCGGAACTTACCAGGAACGATTTCGGTGGTTCGGTTGTCGTGCAGACGCGGCAGAGCCTCGAGGAAACAGCATGGCTACTTGAATTGGCTGATCATTCGCCGAGCATTGTGGGAGTCGTTGGTTGGATCGATCTCTGCTCCCCCGAAGCCGCGAACCAGTTAGAGAGGTTCGCAAGACATCCCAAGCTGGTGGGCATCCGGCACATCGTGCAAGGGGAGCCGGATAACAAGTTCCTGCTGCGTCCAGACTTTTTACGCGGCATCGCACTGCTCGAGGAGTTCGATCTTGCGTACGACATTTTGATCTATACGCGACACCTGCCGGTCGCGGCGGAGTTCGTCGAGCGATTTCCGAAACAGCGTTTCGTTCTTGATCATCTCGCCAAGCCTCCCATAAAGCGAGGCGAAATTAAAGAGTGGGCCAGCGGAATCCGCAAGTTGGCTGAGTTCGCGAACGTGTACTGCAAACTTTCAGGATTGGTGACGGAAGCGGACTGGTTCGGTTGGAAGCCAGAACAGATTTATCCGTATCTCGACGTCGCATTTGAGGCCTTCGGCCCCAAGCGGCTGATGGTCGGATCGGACTGGCCCGTCTGCCTGGTCGCCTCTTCCTACTCGCGCGCAGTGAACGTGGTGAAGGAATATGTGGACCGGCATACCCCTGATTCGCGTGAGGATGTGTTTGGGGGAAATGCGCGACGCTTCTGGCGGCTGAAAATCTGAGACGCTTCCTGTTCTCAGATCTCCAGAATGACGGGCATAATGAGCGGTCGCTTCTGCGATTGCTTCGAAATATAGCGCTTGAGATCGGCGCGGATCTTTTCCTTGATCACTCCGTAGTCTGCCTTCTCTTCATCGCTCGAATGCGCAAGAGTGTCTTCGACCATGCGGCGGGCCCCATCCATAAATCCGTCCTCACTAACGTTGAAGCCTCGCGTAACGATCTCTGGAGCGGTCTCTACTTTTCCAGACAATTTATTGATCGCGATAATCGGCAGAACAATGCCGTCTTCGCTGATGTGACGCCGATCTTTGATAATCAGATCTTCTACAACATCCGTTCGGCTGCCGGAATCAATGCAGACGCGACCCACGGCTACACGTCCTGCCTTGCGGGCGCCCAGTTCGTCAAACTCGAGGACGTCGCCGCTTTCGATCAGCATGACCTTGCCGACCGAGCTGTGCATCGCTCCTGCCATCTCGGCATGAAGTTTGAGCTGCCGGTACTCGCCATGCACAGGGATGAAGTAACGCGGCTTCACCAGGTTGATGATCAGCTTAAGTTCTTCCTGGCTGGCGTGGCCGCTGACGTGAATTGGAGGAGAGGTTCCGTCTTCGTAAATGACGTGCGCTTCGCGGCGGAAGAGATGGTCGATCATCCGGTAAATCGTTTTTTCGTTGCCGGGAATGATGCGTGACGACAGAACGACCGTGTCGCCCTTTTCAATCTTCGCGTGCTTATGATTGTCGACAGCAGCGCGCGATAGGGCAGACATGGGCTCACCCTGCGTTCCGCTAATCAGAACGCAAACTTTTTCCGGCGGGAAGTTCTTCATCTCACCCGGATTGATCACGAGTCCTTCAGGAACTTCGATGTAGCCGAGGTCTTCTGCGATCTCGGCGGAGTTGTTCATCGAACGGCCGATGAATGCCACTTTGCGGCCGTGCTGGTGAGCAAGTTCGACGGCGAGATTGATGCGGTGTATTGACGACGAGAAACAGGAGATGAATAGCCTGCGCTTAGTATGCGCAAAGACCTCGTCGAATTTGCGGCGGACGGCACGCTCGCTGGGCGTGTAGCCCTTACGCTCTACGTTCGTAGAGTCCTGGAACAGAGCCAGAACGCCTTGTTTACCGTATTCGGCGAAGGTGTGAAGATCGAAAAGCTTGTTGTCGGTTGGTGTCGGATCGACCTTGAAATCACCCGTGTGAATGATCACTCCGAGCGGCGTGTGAATCGCAAGCGCCACGCAATCGACAAGGCTATGCGTAACTCGAATTGGATGAACCGTGAAGGCGCCAGCCTTGAAGCGCTCGTTGGGCCGCATCTCCCGAAGGTCGGCATCATCGAGCAGGCCATGCTCGTCGAGTTTGTCTTCAACGTAGGCGAGAGTAAATTCCGTACCCCAGACGGGAACATTGAGCTCCGAGAGAATCCAGGGCAGCGCGCCGATGTGATCTTCGTGCCCGTGAGTGAGAATGATTCCGCGAACGCGTTGGCGGTTCTCGGTGAGGTAGGTGATGTCAGGAACGACAATGTCGACGCCGAGCAACTCGGCTTCGGGGAACATGAGGCCCGCATCGATGACAATAATGTCGTCCCCCCATCGCACGGCCATGCAGTTCATACCGAACTCGCCCAGCCCGCCCAGAGGGACAATCTGCAGTTTTCCGGTTGCCATTGAGTAAGGATGATGCTAGCACAGCAGCGAATCGCGTTTTGTGCTGCACGCCCGGCAGGGAAACTGAATTACTAACTGCTCGCTGAATGTGGCGTAAAAGGAACTGAAGTCTTCTCCGGATGGCGTTACCGATCACCGTGCGTTAGGCTTGAAAGCGTGGGAGAGCAAAACAAGTCGTGGCTGCGGCGCCGCGTTGAGGGCGCCCTGACGAAGGGCTTTACGCACGCCTATTCCTCGGTTCGAGTGGATCCTGACAAATTCCTTTTACAACTGCAGACTGCGTATCGAGTGCCTATCAGCGGCTATCACGGAGTTTTCTCCCTCCAGATGCATGAACTCGACATTGTTGCCGACTCGATCATCCGCAGCGGCATGAAGGTCGCGGCTGTGGAAGGGGCGGGTTTTGGCCTGGGCGGATTAATCACGATCGTTCCCGATCTCGGCGTGTTGTCGGCGATTACGATGCGCACAGTTCAAAAACTCAGTCTGCTGTACGGATTCGAGTTCAACACGGATGACGAGATTGCAGAATTGTGGGTGGCCGCGGCCAGCGCAGCAGGTGTCGACGTTAGCCGCGAATTGCTCGAAAAGGAAGTGGTGAACCGTTTCGTTCCCCGTGTCATTCAGCGGATTGCCGCCAAGGCGAGCGCCGAAGTGGTTGAGAAGTGGGCTGGGCGGTTGATTCCACTGGCAAGTTCGGCGATCGGGGCTGGACTGAATTATTGGTTTGTGAGGGCATGGGGAGAACGTGCCAGAAAACATTTCCGGCAGCGCCATCTCAAGATCCGCCAGGAGCGGTTGGCTGCGCCTACACCGGTAACATTGCCGGCTCTGCCAAGTGGCAGTGATTAAGCGGCGTCCATATCGCTCTCGCAGGATATTCTTTGGCAGAGTCTCTTGGTCGCTATCAGATGCACGTGTCCTCTGTGATACAAAAATAGAGAATGCCGGTACTCACTTGCGAAGCGATTCTGTTCGATCTGGATGGTGTGCTGGTCGATTCGACGCGGTCCGTGGACAGGGAATGGCGGGAATGGGCAGCCCGAAAAGGCGTGGATGGCGACGCCATCATGGCCATCGCTCACGGAGTGCGGACCGTCGAGGTCATTCGACGGGTAGCGCCACACCTAAACGCCGAAGCCGAAGCCGACGAAATTGAAAATCGGGAAGCTCACGATCAGGAAGGTGTTGTGGTGATGCCGAACGCTGTCGATCTCGTGGGGACGATCCCGGATGATCGGTGGGGCGTAGTGACGTCTGGCTCGCGATTGCTGGCGAGCGCACGGTTGCAGTTTTGCGGCCTTCCTGTGCCCCGGGTGCTTGTCACGTCAGACGATGTAACGCATGGCAAGCCTCATCCAGAGCCTTATCTGAAGGGTGCGCAGAAGTTGGGGTTCAAGCCGGCGGACTGCGTCGTGATCGAAGATGCTCCCGCTGGAATCCACTCGGCACGATCTGGCGGAATGCGCGTGATCGGAATTACCAGCACATATGAGCGAGCAGATCTGTTCGAAGCAGATTTCGTGATCGGATCATTGCTCGATGCGCGTGCAACGTTCAAAGGCTCGGATCTTGAGATCAGGTTACCGGACAATCCTTAGTTCGCGATTCATCAGCGCTATCCGTTCTCAACGCAGCCAATCTTCCAACTCAATTCCCTGATCCGTTTTATCGTCGCGGTATTTCACAATGACCGGTGTGTAGAGCGAGAGGTTCCATTCCGCGGCCGCTCCTTTTTTGACGGCGCGCGAACCTGGCACCACGACAGCGTTCTCCGGAATTTCAAGCGAACGGCTTGCAGACGAACGGTAGATCTCGCCGCGAACGAGGTCGTAGACAGGCGTCGAGCGCGTCAGGATCGTGCCTGCTCCCAGAACAGCTCGTGATCTCACCAGGGTGCCTTCGTAAATGCCGCAATTACCGCCGACCAGGACGTCATCTTCTATGATTACGGGCGCAGCATTGACGGGCTCGAGAACTCCACCCACCTGGGCCGCCGCACTCAGGTGCACGCGCTTGCCGATCTGTGCGCACGATCCCACAAGAGCATGCGAATCGATCATGGATCCTTCGTCGACGTAGGCGCCGACGTTAATAAACATGGGCGGCATGCAAATGACGGATGGGGCTACGTACGCCCCGACGCGTATTGAGGAACCGCCGGGCACGACGCGCACGCGATCGGCCGTCGTGAACTGGCGCGCGGGAAAAGTATCTTTGTCGACGAAGGAAAGGCCGGCGGGCATTTCCGCGAGCACACCGAGCCGAAATCCCAGCAGGATACCTTGCTTGACCCAGGTATTTACGGTCCAAGCCCCGTCAATTTTTTCCGCAGCACGGATCTTTCCTTGCGTGAGCTGCTCGCGAAATTCAAGGAAAGTCTTGCGCGCTTCAGGATCGCGCTCGACTTCGCCGAGCGCCGCGAGATGCTCAATGGAGGATTTCAGGGTCGACATGTCAGATGCACTTGCATTCGCTGCGGATGAGTATGCCGGGCATCGCATGCGCCGTCTCGCGCGCTTCCGAAAGAGTCGTGTAGGGTCCGTGCCAACGAGCGTGGTGAATATCGTGACCCGACGGACGCCCTTTGCCGTGGCTACATTGTCCGCAGGTTCCACGATGAACGACAATTTTGTGCGGGCCGGCAGCCCAATTTTCGTAGATGAAAAATTCGGCAGCCTCGGGCGGCGCTGATGCGGGCTTGCTTACGAGCCCGGCCTCGGTAGCGATCTTCTGGAGCCGCGAGCGTGTGTCCCGGCGCATCGGAAGAAGAGGTAGACGATAAACTTCCTCGATTTTGCCCATCATGGCCAGGACAGCCTTCACGGGGAGCGGGCTCGATTCGATGAAGTTTGCCTGCATCAGCGGCAAGTATTTGCGATTGAGTGCGCGAGCCGTAGCCCAATCATTGTTCAGCGCCGCGCGAGCGAGCGATGCCATCTCGCCCGGAATTTCGTTCGACGCGACCGAGACGACGCCAACTCCGCCAAGCGCAATCACGGGCAGAGTCACGGCGTCATCGCCGGAGAAGACCAGAAAAGCTTCAGGCACGCTGTTGATGGTCTCCGCAATCTGAGTCATGTTGCCGCTCGCTTCCTTGACGGCAATAATGTTCGGGATTTCCGACAGGCGGGCCACGGTCGCAGGCTCGATGTTCGCGGCTGTGCGTCCGGGAACGTTGTACAGGACGACAGGCTTGCCATCGACCGCTTCCGCGATCGCTTTGAAATGCCGGTATTGGCCTTCCTGTGTAGGCTTGTTGTAGTAGGGCGAAGCCGTCAGGATCGCGTTGACTCCCGGACGCGCAGCCAGTTCTTTCGCTTTCTCTACCGCATCGTGGGTTGCGTTTGATGTGGCTCCGGCGACGATCGGGACCCTTCCAGCTGCAACTTCAATGGTCGTATCGATGACGTGCAGCCACTCGTCGTGAGATAAGGTCGGAGTTTCTCCTGTGGTTCCGCACGGCACGAGAAAATCAATGCCAGAATCGATCTGCCATGCGACGAGCGCACACAACGCCGCGTCGTCGATCGAGCCATCCTGATGAAAGGGTGTTACGAGTGCGGTTCCACAGCCACGAAGTTGCATGCAAATAAGATAACGCGAATGAACCTGTGCAGGAAATTACCAACGGGAGATGTCGACGGACATCGTACGCTCCAGACCTGAGCGCAGTCGGTCAAACACTTTGGCGGTGTGTTGTAACAAAGCGCGTTAAAGCTCGCGCCATACATCCTTGAAATCGTAGAAACCCTTTCTTCCAACCACCCATTCCGCCGCCAAGACTGCTCCTTCGGCGAACCCACGACGGGATTTCGCGTCGTGACATAGATAAATGCGGTCCGCAGCCGATTCGAAAACTATCTCGTGCATCCCAACCACTTCACCTTCGCGGAAAGAAGTAATCTCGAGGTCTTCTTTCTTGCCGCCCGCTTCGCGAATGACATTTTGGATTGCGATCGCGGTACCGGAAGGCGCGTCCTTCTTGTGAACGTGGTGGCGTTCGAAAATCTGTCCGGAGTACTCGTGCTGGAGCGCCGCTGCCGCCGTGCGCGCCACTTCAAAAAACAGGTTTACCCCCACCGAAAAGTTCGCGGCATAGACCGATCCCGTCCCTTGCCGTTCGATCATTTCCCGGACGTGAGGGATTTTCGCGTACCAGCCGGTGGTGCCCACCACAATGTTTTTCCCAGCTCTGACGCAAGCTTCAATGTTCGCCAGCACGCAATGCGGAGTCGTGAAATCGATCACTACGTTCACGTCGCGTAGGCTGTCGGCGGTGATTGCGGCGCCGTCCGCATTTTCCTTCGCACCCGCGACGCGCACATGATGCCTGCGTTCGCGCGCGACATCGGCGACCAGAGATCCGGTCTTTCCTCGGCCTAAAACAAGCAGGTTCATATCGTTTGGCTCACTAACTACAGCTTATCGCAGCTACAGGGCGATCGATCTGTCGATGTAGGAAAAGGCGAGCAGGTAGCTCGAAAAATCAATTTGGCGCCACGTTTTCCACAAAGCGCAAACAGACAACGCTCGCCACACGAAAGGCATCCCATAGCGGCGCCAAAGAGTTGGAGGATCCATGGACCAGAACCAGGCCGTGATTTTAATTGCCGTTGTCGTGATCGCTGTGATCTTCATAGCAGCGGTCGCATTTGGCACTTCACGCAAACGGCGTAGCCAAAAACTGCGACAGCGCTTCGGGCCCGAGTACGACCGCGTACTTCGGCAGGAGGGTGATGCGCGCAAAGCTGAGGGAGTGCTCGAGTTTCGTCAACAGAGAAGAGAGAAGTTCACTATCCGGAAGCTTTCGGAGGCAGACAAAGCAAGCTACGGTGTCCGCTGGAATGAAGTGCAGGCGCGCTTCGTAGACGATCCGCGAGGGGCCGTGACGGTCGCAGATAGCCTCGTCACCGATGTCATGCAAGCTCGCGGCTATCCCATTGGAGAATTTGAACAGCGGGCGGCGGACCTGTCCGTTGACTATCCAGTGATTGTCGACAATTACCGCGCCGCGCACGAGATCGCACTGAGGCACAGTTCCGGCGCAGCCAGCACTGAAGACCTGCGGCAGGCGATGGTTCACTATCGGCTGCTATTTCAGGAACTGCTTGATGAACACGAAATCCAGAGAAAAGGAGCATAGATATGGCGATTCCGTTGCGAAAAGCACAGCCCGAATTCGATACCGAGGAAATTACGACGGCGGACCTGGCGCAGGGAAAGCGTCCCAGTAGCGACCTGCGCGGACCACAGGCCGCTGCCGGTGCCACCCTCGAACAGACAACGACCAGTCACGACTCGACGCCGTTATTCCCCGGCAACGAACTCGACGGATTGAGAACGCGGTGGAAGGATGTCCAGACCGGCTTCGTAGATGAACCCAGAAAAGCTGTGGAACAGGCCGACGGATTGGTAGCGTCCGCAATGAAACGGCTGGCGGAGGTGTTCGCGGAGGAACGAGCAGGACTGGAAAAGCAGTGGGATCGCGGAGATAACGTGTCGACCGAAGACCTGCGTGTGGCATTGCAACGCTATCGGACCTTCTTCGACCGGCTACTGTCGGTCTAGGTGATTGCGCCTGGCGGAGGAAGGATGCCTCCGTCAGGCAAATACTTCAGCGTCGAGTTCGGAGAAAAATGTCTTATGAAGTCGCTGGATGACGTCAGGCACTTCATCTTCTTCAATGACAAAAGTTAGGTTGATCTCGGAGGCGCCTTGCGAGATCATTCGGATTTTTTTATCGGCGAGCTCGCGAAACACAATCGCCGCGATTCCCGGAGTTTCGCGGAGATTCTCGCCTACGAGGCAGACGATCGCTTTCCGTCCTTCATATTTCACATCCGCAAGTTTGGCGAGATCCGCGGCGAGCGCCGGAATCGCCTGATTGGAATCGACCGTTAACGAAACGCTGACCTCGGAGGTGGAAACCACGTCGACCGCGACCTTGTGCCGGTCGAAGGCCTCAAAGATCGCCCGCAAGAAGCCGTGGGCCAGCAACATGCGCGGGGCAGCGACATCCACGATAGTGATGCGCTTTTTTGCCGCGATTGCTTTGAAAATATTCTTGCCTTGCGGGGCGCGGGTTGTGATGCGCGTTCCCTCGCACGATGGATTGCGGGAGTTGAGTACATACACCGGAATATTCTTTTGTATCGCTGGCAGCACTGTCGCCGGATGAAGAACTTTCGCGCCAAAGTAAGCGAGTTCGGCGGCCTCGTCGAAACTAATGACCTTGATGCGGCGAGCTTCCGGGCAAATGCGCGGATCGGTGGTAAGGATGCCGTCGACGTCGGTCCAAATTTCAATGCGTTCCGCACCCAGCCCCGCGCCAAAGATGGCAGCGGAGAAGTCTGAGCCGCCCCGTCCTATCGTGGTGGTGATACCGGCCCGGTTCGCGCCGATAAATCCTCCCATCACCGGAACGTGTCCCGAACGCAGAAGCGGCTGAACTTTCTGCTGGAGCTTTGCATTCGTCTCCTCGTACTGAGGGACCGCCTGCATGTAAGTGTTGTCCGTCGCTAGCACCTCGCGAGAATCAACGTGTATGCCCTTCAGTCCCCGGGCTTCGAAGGCGGCTGCGACAATCTTGCTCGAAAGCATCTCTCCGAAAGCCGCCACGTGATCGGTAGTTCGAGGAGTGATCTCACCAACGGCGGAGATACCGCGTAGCAATTCGTCCAGCGATTCAAAATCAGATCCAAGCTCGGAGTGAAAATCGGTAAAGCGCGCGGTGCCTAGCAGCTCGCTGGCGGTATTGTAGTGGCGTTCCTGTAGAGAACGGCAAAGCTTCAGCGCCGTTTTGCGCTCTCCCTCGCCTGCAGCACGCGCCATTGTCAGCAACGTGTCCGTGACCTTCGCCATGGCGCTGACCACGACAACCGGTTGCTGCGCCTGCCGGCCTTCTACGATGGATGCAACGCGGTCGATCGCTTTGGCGTCTTCCACCGAAGTTCCGCCAAACTTCATCACAATCATTTGTGGAACTCCGGATGGGAGTTGCGATCTTCAAAAGCGTCCCGATGATAATTCCCGGGCAAGCGTATTGCTTGCGGGCGCGGTATTGACGCCGGCGCGCTGCTGTTATTCATCCCAGATATCCCTTGACCTTGAGCAGTTCGGCATTCAGCACAGCGGCACCCGCTGCGCCTCGGATGGTGTTGTGAGAGAGCACGGTGAACTTCCAGTCGAGCACCCCGCACGGACGCAGGCGGCCAACCGCCGTCGTCATACCAGCACCCATATCGACGTCGAAGCGCGGCTGGGGACGGTCTGCGGCGCCCAGATAAACAATCGGGCGCTCGGGGGCGCTGGGCAGCTTGAGTTCCTGAGGCTCGCTGCGGTACCCGTTCCAGATTTCAATGATCTCTTCCGCCTTGGCTTTTTTCTTCAGTTGTATCGAAACGGACTCGGTATGTCCGTCTTCCACGGCGACCCGATTGCACTGGGCGCTCATCGCAAACGATCCCGGAATCACTTTTGAGCCATTCAATTTGCCGAGGAGCTTGCGGGTCTCCTCTTCCATCTTTTCTTCTTCGTTGCGGATGTAAGGAATCACATTGCCTAGAATGTCGAGTGAGGCGACGCCGGGATATCCCGCGCCGCTGACAGCCTGCATCGTTACCGCCATCACGGTCTCGAGGCCGAAATGCTCGTGCAGCGGGGCGAGCGCAATGACGAGGCCGATCGCTGAACAATTCGGGTTCGTGACGACGTATCCGCCCGATTTCTTACGCCAGCCCTGAATGTCGATCAGTTTGATGTGATCGCCGTTAACCTCGGGGATCACGAGCGGAACATCCTCCTTCATCCGCAGAGCACTGGAGTTCGAGACGACCGCGCAGCCAGCATCGGCGAAGCGAGGTTCCATTTCGGCGGCAATGGAAGCGTCCAGTGCAGCGAAAATAATCTTCGGCGCGCCATCGGGCGTGGCCGGAGATACCTGCATCTTCGCCACGGCTGCCGGAATCGATGTCTTCAACCGCCAGCGGGCCGCTTCCGCGTAAACTTTTCCTTCGGAACGGTCGGAAGCTGCAAGCCACGCAACTTCGAACCAGGGATGGTGCTCGAGCATTTGAATAAATCTCTGCCCGACGACGCCCGTGGCGCCAAGAATACCAATAGGAATTTTGCGGTTCATAAGAGGGTACTCAAAATTCTATAACAGCCAGCGGATCGCTTCTGACCAGCCCGAAACACAAAGGTAACTACTTCAGGTTCCACGCTGATTCTCGCATCTGCAATCAACGAAAGGGAATCGCTCTCCGGGCAAAATACCGTGACTGGAGAATCCATCCCCGATGCCGATAGCTCATTCGGAGGCGAACTATGCCGGAGCTACGCCAGAATTTCTTCACGAAGGAATGGGTCATCATCGCGACGGAGCGCGCCAAGCGCCCAGAGGAACTGGTCGTTCATCGTCCGGACCAGAACACACCCTCGTTTCTGGAAACTTGTCCGTTCTGCCCCGGAAACGAACACAAGACGCCGCCAGAAGTCTTGCGATCCCCAGCGCACGGAGAAAGCTGGCAGGTGCGCGTCATCCCCAATAAGTTCGCCGCACTCTCAAGTGAAGTCCAGCCCAAGCGCAATATGCAGCACCTGCGCAGGCGCATTGATGGTTTCGGATTCCACGAAGTGATCATCGACAGCCCGGATCACTCGCGGTGCATGGCGATGCTGAGCGACGAGCAGGTCGCGGCGATTTTAGGCGTGTACAAGCAGCGGTACAACGCGCTGAGCCTAGATCGGCGAATCAACCACATCACAATTTTCAAGAACCATGGCCTCGATGCAGGAGCAAGCCTGCAGCATCCACACTCGCAGTTGATTGCGACACCAGTCATCCCGAGCCAGGTCCGGCACCGACTATTTGAATCTCTGCGCCACTACGACGATGTTGGCGAATGCATGTTCTGCCACATGGTTGAGCGGGAGATCGAAGATCAAACGCGGATCGTAGCGAAGAATGAATGCTTTGTTGCGATGGAAGTATTCGCATCAGCCACGCCATTCGCGACGCACATTTTTCCGCTGCGCCATATGGCGAGTTTCGGAGAAATATCTGATATGGAAGTCGTGCACCTGGCGCGGATTTTGCGAACGCTGCTGGCGAAAATATACGTCGGCCTGGAGAATCCGGATCTCAACTTCACAGTTCGCAGCGGACCCTCGGAATACAGCAGCGCACGTCATTTCCACTGGTATGTCAGCGTGATTCCACGGCTGACCCGCGTCGCCGGATTCGAACTGGGTTCAGGGATGTTCATCAACACCGTGCTGCCGGAAGAGGCTGCGGAATTTCTGAGGAAAGTTTCGATCGAGAAAGTCATGGGGGCAGGTGTGTGACATCCCGGAAGCTGGAACTTGGGTTAAGGAAGTGCAGTGGTGGAGATTCAGCGCTTACTTCCGCAGCATCCGATTGCCGGAATATTCGGTGAGAGGGCCGAAGTTCTTCTTCTCGGCGTAAAGCCGCCAGCGGCGGAATACGATTCGAAGGCTCGCCATTACGGGTATGGAGAGAAAAATTCCCAGGATGCCTGCGACCTCGCCACCGGCCATGACCCCAAAAATCGCGGCCAGCGGATGGAGTTCCACGCTCTCCCCCATGATTCGTGGTGAGGAGACATAGTCCTGGATCAGGCGCCAGATGCCGAGGAATATCAACAGCACGATCCAGTGCGGATAACCCGTCAGGAGCGCCACCGTCATGATAGTGAGCGCGCCGGCAAGCGGACCAACCACGGGGATGAATTCCAAAAACCCGCCCATCGTGCCGAGGACCAGCGCATAGTTCACTCCCATTGCTCCGAGAAATGCCGAGTACACCACCAGCGTCAATCCGGCCAAGGTCAGTTGCGCACGGATAAAGTGGGCCAGCATTTGGTTGAGATCGTTCAGCACATTCTCCATGAACTCCCGCTGCGGGCGCGACTGGATCGTCGCCAGCAGAAAGTCGCTAAATGATCGCCCATCCTTGAGAAAGAAAATCGACAGCAGCGGCACTACGAACAGGAGCCATGCTTCTTTCGCCACATCTGCAGTTCTCAGGCCGACGCGTTGGGCCACTTCGGTGATGTCGTCCTGGTGGGTAACCAAAAATTCCCGGACAAACTCGGTGGTAGCCCGGCTCCAGCCGTGCTCACTACCAAGCTGGTTAGCTATCTGCCCGGAGTTCAGTTGGTTGAGCAGTCCAGGAAGCGATTGCCCGAGGCGTGCGCCCTGATGCGTGACTTTGGGCCCAACGAGCACGAAAAAAACGACCACTAGCGCAATCAGCAAAGTGTAGATGACAGCGATTGCCCGTCCGCGTCCCTTAAGCAGGCGCTCCAGGTGATTCACCAGAGGGCTCATCAGGTAAGCGAAGAAAATTGCGAAGAGAAAGGCGATCAGGGTGGCGCGGGCTACGTAGAGAAAGCCGAGCAGCAAAGCGAACAGCAGCACCGTGACCAGAACTCGCGCCGTGCGTGAATCAGCCAGCAGCAATCATTTTTCCCGTGCCCTCCGGAGTTTCACGGAGGGGCACAACTTCAGTCCCGAATTACTTCTGTATTGTCTGCTGGAATGGCCACTCGCAGCAGTTTGAAGTGATCTGCCTCATCCACCCACAATGCCCAGTCGAACTGGTCTCCGTGAAGGTTCAGCCGGAGCAGTTCACGTTCCGTCCCGCGTATCGTCACCTTTTCTTTTCCCACTAGTTCCATCCGTACGCTAAGAGATGTTCGATCCTGGGGAACCAGCGTGCCGAAGTCGGCGGCTTCCTGCCGGCACTTGGTATCACCGCCCGCCGGCTGACAGATAGCGTAGAGATACTTCCACGCGAGCACTTCGCGGTGCACGAAGAAATTGTTGTCGAGAATCGGTGTGACGCTGGGCAATAGAAAAGCCTGCTCGGCGGGTTTTGCTGACCCCGAGACTGAGATTCGTTCTTTTAGAAATTCGTTGTCGGGAAACACCGTCAATGACCCGCCTGAGGATTGGGTCCACTCGTAGCGCGTAAGCTCTCCAGAGGCGGTGAGTTCAAGATCGGACTTCTGGGTGACGTTATCGGATCCGGCGTTCTCTTTCAGTTGCGACTTGATGATGCTGATGCCGCTTCGCTGCTCGATGGTAAACGTCTCAGTGGCGACTCTCTGTCCTTTGACGAACACCCCGAAAGAGCCCGAATCGATGGGCTTGGCCGGCTCAGTCTTGTCCTTCTTGTCGGCGTGGAATTCGGCGAATACCGCTGGAGAAAAAATCAGCATCCCGATCATCAGGCAGAAGAATGCGATTCGAAACTTCACTCGACTTCTCCTTCTTCAGTACGCATTTCGATCTTTTTCAAGCCGAGCCTCTCAACGATCTCATTCGCGATTTTTTCTACAGGACGATTCGATGTGTCGATCATGAGAGATGCCTGCGAGTAGCTAAGCCTGCGAGCGTCATAAAGCTGGCGAAACTGCTCTTCACTTTGGACCAGCGGCCTGTCGGCGCCGGATTCCGCAGCCTGCAGCAGACAGCGCCGCCACAGTTCCTCTACGGGAGCATCGAGAAACACTGTTGGAAACTTTACCTCCGCCAGCAGCGCTGCGTTGTTTTGCTGAATAAATGCTCCGCCTCCCAAGGCAATGATCCGGCCGCCGACATCACCTAAAACAGAGAGAACATCCTTCAGCGCGTCATGTTCAGCCTGGCGGAACCGCACTTCTCCGGACTTTCGAAAAATCTCAGCGACGCTACATCCTTCGCGGTCTTGAATGTGGTCGTCGAGATCTTCAAAATCCCAGTTTAGCCGCTGCCCGAGCGCACGTCCGACACTACTTTTACCAGCGCCCATGAAACCCACCAGAAATACGGCATTGGCACGGTCGACGGAGGACTCATGTGCGGCGCCCGGGGACACACGTCGGCGTGCTTTTGAACCCATCGTCTTTCCGAAACGCTGCTTCAAACGATCCGGGTTTCTGTTGCGTTGGTTATTTTGCGGAGCGTTTTCTGAGGTGGATTTTACCATTGAAGCTGCGCAGGACTACGGTAGAAGACACAGCTGCGCGACCCATAGTACCCCAGAAGGCACTTCCTTCTTTGATGACGAACGAAGTGTGGGGCTTGGGCTGAAGAGGGATATCATCGTGCACTTCGCCACGCACAGAACGAGCGCTGACGTCGGCTGAGGTGGTATCTGGAACAATCGCTTCGATGTCGCCACTGTGACTGGTAAGGCGATATTCCCCGCGGTCTCCGAAATCGCCGGTGTAATTGATCTCACCGCTGGTCGAGATGACCTGCACCAATGGACCCGTCACCGAATTCAAGGTGACGTTTCCGCTGAGCGAGTCCACCTCCACATGGCCATCCTGAATATTGGTCAATTTCACCGATCCATTCAAGGTTTTCACGTGAACGTGGGCATTCGTGAGGTCGCGAATCTCCACGGTGGCGGAAGCACCTTCGAGGCTGACATCGCCACGCAGTTTTTCTGCACGCATCACTCCCGCGCTGGAGTGCAAAGCGACACTGGCATCGGCGGGAACCTGAATCTCGTAATCCACACGCCCAGACTGGGCATCGGCACCGGGCAGCAGATGAGATTGAACTTCAACGCGGTTGCCGACGACGTTGTCGTCCACTTCCACTTTGTCGGACGACATAACTGCATTCACGACGACGAAGTTGCCAGTGGATGGACGGATTGAAATGGAGCCGTAAGGATTGTTGACCGAGACTCCGCCTTTGGGGCCAAGGTTGAATCGGAGTTCCTTGTGGGTATCGGCAGCCAGCGCCCCGGTTGTGATGGTGCCTGCGATTAGTGCGCTGAATGCTGCGATTTCAACGATGCGCCCGCTCATGATAGTTTCCCGACTCCTGTCAGCTGTGCAGTCTATCCGTCCGGCCCACAAAAAATCGTTTCATTATTGCAGAGAACGATCCAATGCCAACTCGAAAAGCATCGATTTTTCCTGGTAAGCCTCCATGAGCGATCGACGAGCTTCTTCGTCGTTCGGTTCGGCGGCGACCACCGTTTTCGCGTCGAGAATGTACTGGTTCACACGGCGCAGATTTTCGGCATACTGCTCTTTCATCGCCGGATTCTGCTGATCCACTTCCTGCATTAGATCTTCATCATTCAGTCCGGCGAGCGCCAATTCAGGGCCATTTACCGACACAGCCGGCGAAGATGAACTGCCGGCGACATCCTGCCGGGCGTGGGGCCGCATATAGACGCTAACCAGGATCAGTAAGGCTGCGGCCGCTGGCACCATCCAGCGCGCCATTCCCCACGGGCTACCGAAGGATGGGAGCAGGGACCGACTCGTACGCTGAGGACGAATCAGCCCTTCCCTTCGCAATGATGCCTCGATGGCTTTCCAAACCCGAGGATCGGGCTCGTCCGACGCGCGCAGCTCGACCGCTGCGTGAGCTATGGAACTCAGCTCGGCGACCAAGGCCGAGCACTCTCGACACGATCTCAGATGGGCACGTTGATCGACGCCGCTACCGTCGTCGACTACAGCCAGGCTCTCTCGCAACTCGACGCAATTCATACAGCTCTCCCCAAGCCCCTGCTGCCTCAAATACCTGTCTCTTCCTCAGTCTTGACAGTTCGTGACCTTGTCGGGCTACTGCCGCCAGTCTGCGCTGGCTTAGCTCGTATAAATACTTTGTTGCATGTATTGCTTCTCAGGATTTCTCGGCTTTTTCAGCTCTATTCATTCTGAGAAGATCGCGCAACTTCATACGAGCTTTGTGAAGCTGAGACTTGCTGTTTCCGATCGAGCATCCCACGATCGTAGCAATTTCATTGTGTTCGTAACCTTGAACGTCATGAAGCACAAAGATTGTACGGTAACCGGGAGGGAGATCGTCGACTGCTCTTTGTAACTGCAGCCGGTCGATGGACCCGGCCAACGCTAAATCTTCAGCCCCGAAATCCTTCTTCGGAGTATCTTCTTCACCTGGCTGCGTGGTCTCCTCAAGCGAAACCACCGGCAGGCTCTTCTTTCTCAGATGCATCAACACTACGTTGACGGACAACCGGTGAAGCCAGGTCGAAAATGCGGACTCGCCGCGAAACGTTCCGATCTTACGGTAGAGCTGCAGGAACGCTTCCTGGGTCAAGTCCTCAGCTTCGGCCGTATTCGAAGTCATCCGCAAGCAAAGGGAATAAACTCGTCGCTTGTGCTTGTCGTACAGGCTTTGGAACGCCTGAGCGTCCCCCTGTTTCGCCCGCTCGATGAGATCCGCTTCGGTCGAATCGCTAGCTTGTCTTTGTTCTGCGTCGGTCAAGTTGCCTTTTCCGGCCGCACCCCGTGAGATGCGGCTAAATATCTTTGCGTTGTATGGCTTGCAGGCAATCGCGCGGGAACTAAAGTAATGCCTGTATTCTGAATTCGAGATCAATTCTACTGTTCTTTGGATTCACGAACCCTGCCATTCGTCGCATAGAAACCGTTTACTTTCCTCATGTTGAACTTTGACTTCGCGTCCTGCTTGCCACGGATTCCGAATTTACATTCCAAATCTTCGGAAATTGGTAGTTGCCGAGACACTCAACTACGCTTGGTCGTGATAGTTTCCAAACCGTGCCCGTGGGATCCTAACTCCCGTTGCCGCAGCAAAAACGAGAAGAAAAGTCCGAGGAAACCCAGGATCGAAAATATCCACATCCCCAGGTTGTAGCCATGAGGATTGTCCGCTCCGGCGTGTCTGTAATCATTCGCCCACCCAATCAGCAGGTTGAAGCCAAACAGCCCAATATTCTGGATCATTGTCATCAGTCCATACGCGGTACCAAGCTTGGACTGATCCACGATGTAGGCGACGGACGGCCACATCACCGCCGGTATAAGCGAGAAAGCTACTCCCATGAGCGCCATTGGCAGGTAAAGAGAAACTTGCGAATAGGCCATGATCAGGTACACCGGAATGAGCAATAGTGAACCGAACATCATCAGGATTGCACGCTTTCCGATCCGGTCGACCAGCAGTCCAAACAGCGGGGTCGCGATCATGGCGAACAGCGTCAGCATGCTGGACAGAAATCCTCCAAACTCCCGCGAAGTTCCATGCGCCTCGATGAAATACTTCACTGCGAACGTCTGGAAGGGAAAGATGGCGGAGTAGAACGTGACGCAGAGCGCGACGATATACCAGTAGCTGATCCCGAACTTGAATAGATCGCTGAAGATCACTTTGTCGGTAGAGGCGTCGCCCAGTTGGTAATCTCTCTCGGCACGAACTTCCAAAACCCAGTAAACGATGGCTCCAAGCACGCAGAAAACGGAGAAACCCAATGCGATCAGGAACGGCGGTCGCCAATTTGCGTATGCCGCGCGGGCCCAGGTCGGTGAATTCAGCGCCGCAAACGAGCCTAGCCGGCAAATTGTCAGGTTGAGTCCGAACGCAAAACTCAGTTCTTTGCCCTTAAACCATCTCGCTAACGCGGCCGTGACAGCTACATTCAGTGATTCGGCCCCCATGCCAAAGATCAAGCGTCCCAGGGCCATCACCCAAAGCGCACCAGACGCCGACGTGATTGCCGGCCCTATGAGGCAGAGGACACCAAATAACATCAGCGCTTTGCGCAAGCCGAATCGGTCGATGATGAATCCGCCAACGACGACGGTAAAGATGTTCGGGAAGCTGTAGATCGCTTGCAGAAATCCGATGTTTGCGTCGGAGAAGCCAAGTTGCTGTTTCAGTACGTCCGCGAGCGGGCTCAGGGCGTCATAGGCGTAGTAGCTGCCGAACATGGCGAGGCTGAGAAAGACCAGCACCATCCACCGGAAAAAGCGGGTGGGCTCGGGACGTTTGGTTTCGTGCATCAGCACTCTTTTCGACAAGCAGATTGCTAAGGCTTTTTACGAGCAGAGAAGATTAGCAGATTGGCTTCGCGGATGGCAGCGCTAGAAATTTACTTATTCGATCCAAATACACGGTGCCCTTCAAGAAGCTCTTGAGCGGGATCAACTAGCTGCCGACATAGCGGGCGTAGAGGCTACGAGCAATCGCCGTATCCGTCGTTCCCTTTATGATCGCCCGACCGTCGGGAAACAAAGTCATTTCGTACGGCTCGCTCCAGAACTTCAGAACAAAGTCGTTGTGCCGGACGACACCGTGAGGCTGCAGCCGGCGATCCATCTCGGCGAAGTCGATTGGTCGTTGGCGTTCGTGGATTTGAACGGAATTCCTTCCGCACAGAGTGATGTGTGGACGCCCCTCGCCAGCCATGTGAATGAAGTTGCGCTCTCCGCAAGTCCGGCATCCTTCCCTGGGCTTCGCGGCAGAGATTTCTGCGTGCTCGTTAGTCCACACATCGAAAGACAAAAGAGTGCGGCGGACGTTCGCTGAACGGGCGCCCCCCACCAAAATCTTCAAAGCCTCGGTCGCTGCAATCGATGCGACGAGATTAACCGCAGAATTCAGAATGCCGGAAGTGTCGCAAGTTTCGACGATCCCTCTCGGCGAGTCGGGGAAGATGCATGCGATGCATGCGGTCTCTCCGGGAATCACGTTCATCGTGATAGCGTAGCTCCCCACCGCAGCCGAGTAGACCCATGGAATCGAACGCGATACTCCATAATCATTTAGGAGGTAACGAGTTTCGAAGTTGTCAGTTCCGTCGAGTATTAGGCTTGATCCCTCAAGCAAAACTTGAATGTTTGAAGGGGTTAGATCTTCAACTCTAGGGTCAACCAAAATTTGCGAATTGAAGGATCTGATTTTGTGCGCCGCCGCAATCGCCTTCGGCAGAGACTCGACGGCATCAGCCTCATCGAACAGGGATTGTCGCTGCAAGTTGCTGGGCTCAACATAATCGCGGTCAATAATACGAATCGTGCCGACTCCGGCGCGTGCGAGGAGTCCGGCCAGCACCGACCCGGTGGCGCCGCATCCCACGAGCGCGATTTGAGAGGATGCTAGCTTGCGCTGCCCCTCATCCCCGATTCCGCGAAACAGGATCTGGCGAGAATATCGTTCGGCAAACCGATCGTTTCTGATCTGCCCAAGTTTCTCGTCGCTTTGCGTTTGCTGTGCCAAAGAGGTCACCCGTGTCGTTGCTCTGGAACCTTTATTATAAGTGGCGGCGTTAAGCGAAGAGCGAATCTACGGGTTCGTTTTTTGTGCTGACGAGATTCGTACAACGATAGATCAGGCGCAATCCATCGAACTGAATAGAACGTCGAACCCAGGGATATCCTTGTCAAAACGGTATGCGACATTTCTGAACGCGGTTGTACTGCTGTCGCTTACCGCCATTTCTTCAGACATCGCTGCACAAGTCAAAGATTCGACGCTTACCGCTTCTCGGGCAGCGCCGTCGACCGCAAATGCGAAATCGCAGCAGACACAACGGCTGCCTGGGCAGGCCTCCGAGTCAGGATACGAAGGGAAGCGAGTTGTATCAATTAACATCCCTGGCGTGTCAAAGGTTGACCTTAACCACCTGCTTCAATTGCTTCCGCAGAGGGTAGGCGAGCCGCTCGAACGGGACCGCATTCGCGACAGCATTCGAACTCTATTCGCGACCGGGCGGTTCTCCGATCTTCAGGCAGAAGTCACTCCAGAAGGCGACGACGTCTCTTTGAGTTTCGTAACCACGCCGAATTATTTCGTTGGTGCGGTCAACGTGGATGGCGCCCCCAACCGTCCAAACGCCAACCAAATCGTTAACGCTTCGAAGCTTCAACTTGGCGAGCTGTACAACCGCGAAAGGCTCAGCAGAGCTTTGGAGAACATCCGTCAACTGATGCAGGAGAATGGATATTACCGGGCGCAGGTCACGGCGGAGAGCACAGCGAATGCCGCTGACCAGCAGTCTGATGTCTTGTTTCATGTCGATCAGGGACCGCAGGCCCATGTGGGGGAGGTGAATGTCACGGGGACATCCAATCTTTCCTCGAGCCGGCTTCAAGGTCTTGCGCATATGCGACGCGGAGATCGGCTCACCGCAGTTCGCGTATCGGATTCTTTGCAGCGTCTGCGCAAACATTTCCAAAAGGAAAATCGCGCTTTGGCTCAACTATCGGTCGCGGCCCAAACCTACCATCCTGAAACCAATGCTGTCGATTTCACATTTCAGATCGATCCCGGCCCGGTCGTTCTGATTACGGCGCAGGGCTATCGCATCAGCAAGGGATTGCTCAAAAAGGAAATCCCGGTCTACGAAGAAAACGCGGTCGACGACGATTTGCTGAACGAGGGCAGACGCAACCTGCTCGACTAC
The DNA here is from genome assembly GCA_963712365.1 of uncultured Acidobacteriota bacterium. Classification (GTDB taxonomy): domain Bacteria; phylum Acidobacteriota; class Terriglobia; order Terriglobales; family Acidobacteriaceae; genus Sulfotelmatobacter. The sequence continues at coordinate 708,900 of CAVQHO010000006.1, read as the reverse complement.
CTGCAAACTCGTGGGCACTTCGATGCGGCTGTGGACATCCGCAAAGAAACGGATGACAAGACGCTGCGCGTTATCTATCAAATCGATCCTGGGCCACTGCACAAGCTCGCAGCCATTGAGATCAATGGAAACCACGAGTTCCTGGATAATGCGAAACTTCTCTCGTACCTTCAGATTCAGTCAGCTCATCCGTTCCTCAGGCATGGACGCTACAGCGAAGCCCTGCTGAAGAGCGACGTGGCAACTCTCGAGGGCCTCTATAGATCCAACGGCTTCCATAAAGTTCAGATTCAAACCACGGTGGACGACAACTACCGGGGTTCGCCGAACAAGCTCGCTGTACACATCCACATTGAAGAAGGGATCAGGACCCGAGTCGGAGAAGTGCATCTGGTCGGGAATGAGAAGGTGAAATCAGAGGATATCCCCGAACTGAGCACACAGCCTGGGCAGCCTTATTCCGAGCAAGACTTAGCGAGTGACCGGGAAAGAGTGCTGAGCTACTACTTCGATCATGGGCTTCCGAACGCCACCCTGGAAATTTCCACCAAAGCCTCAAACTCGCAGCCCGATCGGGAAGACGTGACATTCACCGTTCAGGAAGGGCAGCGCTTTACGGTGAATCAAGTGATGGTGGCCGGCACGGAAAATACGCGCGACTACGTTGTTCAACGAGAACTTCAAGTCCAGCCTGCCGATCCGCTCAGCCAGCAGGATCTTCTCAACACACAAACCCGTCTCTATGACCTCGGCATTTTCAGCCAGGTCGACACAGCGGTGCAGAATCCGGAAGGTTCTGATCCTCAGAAAAACGTGCTCGTGCAAGTCCAAGAGGCGAAGCGGTACACATTCACATACGACGTGGGTCTGGAATTCCAGACCGGACAGCCCTCTGGCACGACAGCTCCGCAAGGCACCACAGGAGTCAGTCCGCGAGTTGGTTTCGACGTCACCCGGTTGAACGTGTTCGGGCGTAACGAGACCCTGACCTTCTCTTCTCACGTCGGGCGACTGCAGCAGCGCGGCCTGATTAGCTTCGCAGTTCCCAAGCTCTTCGATAGCGACAAGTTCAAACTGATCTACACAATTTTCTATGACAACAGCCTTGACGTTGCGACCTTCACTTCGCAACGGTTGGAAGGCAAAATCGACCTTCGGCAGCAGTTCGGCAAATCGGGAAGAGAGCCGGGTACCCGGCCGGGGCCGGATTCAATCACCTACCGTTTCGACTTCCGGACGGTAAAGGCGAGCAATTTTGCTGAAGGCTTCTCCCCAGGAGAAATTGCTCTGCTCTCCCTACCGGCCCGCGTAGGCGGCCCCGGGTTCACCTTCATCCATGACAAGCGGGACAATCCTCTGGAGAGCACGAAGGGCGACTACTTCACTTTGGACGCGTTCGCGGCCCTCAGTACTTTCGGCACCAGGTCCGAAACGCCGCAAACAACTCCGCCCTCGAATACAAGCTTGCCTACAAACTTCGGGAGGGCGTTGGCCGAATATTCGACCTACTATGCGTTCGGGAACAAGGGGAAATCGGGACGGCAGTTCGTCTTTGCTCGCTCCACAACCATCGGGCTCGAACAGCCATTTCGTAATACGCGAGTTCTGCCTCCCGGTTCGTGCCCTCTGAATTCGGCGGACGAGCCTACCTGTGTCGACATCGCGACCATACCTCTTCCGGAACAATTCTTCGCCGGTGGTGGCAACTCTCATCGCGGATTTGGGTTGAATCAGGCAGGACCAAGGGATCCCAACTCTGGCTTTCCCGTGGGCGGTACCGCACAGTTCGTAAACAATCTGGAACTTCGGTTTCCGCCAACGTCCCTGCCATACCTGGGAGAGGGATTCGGTTTCGCCATTTTTCACGATATGGGGAACGTCTTTACCGCACCTCACGACATGCTGAAAGGGTTGCTGCGCTGGCACCAGGCAAGTACCCGACAGTGTCTGTCCGCTGGTACAACGACCTCGCAGGACTGTACCGCCTTCAACAACACCGGATATGATTACACTTCGCATGCCTTGGGGGTGGGCGTAAGATATAAGACGCCCATCGGGCCCCTGCGTTTTGACTTTGGCTACAATCTGAATCCGACCAGTTATTTTCAGACGATCCAGAGCAAAGATCCGATCACCGGGATTACTACTGATATTTTGCAGACGCAGCGCTTGCGCCACTTCAGCGTATTTTTCAGCATTGGCCAGCCGTTCTGACGGAGAGAGTTTACGAGAAAAGCGATCACAACTTTTGCTCTAGCGGTGCTGCTGAACGCGCTTGTCGTGTCAGCGGCCGCGGGCGAAGTGATCGATCGTATCGTGGCAACGGTAAACGGCCACATCATCCTGCAGAGTGATTGGAACGATGCCCTGCGGTACGAGGCTTTGCTTAGCGGACGCGCTCTCAGTTTGTTTTCCGAAGAGGATCGCCGTGCTGTATTGGACCGATTGATTGACCAGGAGCTGCTGGCTGAGCAGATGAAGTCAGCCTCGTTCCAGCACGCCTCGGAGGCGGAAGCGCAGTCCCAGATTATCGAGGCTCGCAAGCAATATCCCGAGGCAGCGACGGATCAAGGCTGGCAGCAAATACTCGACAAATTTGGTTTGACCGAGGGAGCTGTTGTGTCCCACGTCCAGCAGCAGATTGATCTGATGCGACTCGTGGATGCCCATCTCCGCCCTGCTGTGCAGATTGATTCGAAATCTGTGGAAGCGTACTACCGGGATAAGTTTGTTCCGCAGTTGAAGCAGTCCGGGGTTGAAGACGTACCCTTGGCTGACGTCTCCGCCAAAATTCGAGAGTTGCTCACCGAACAAAAAGTGAACGAGTTAATGGTGTCCTGGCTTCAGTCGCTTCGTTCGGAGAGCAAGGTGAGCTTGCCCGGCACCGCCGAGTCTCCCGGGGAGGGAGTCCAGTCTCGGTGAAAGAGCCGGCCGCAAGACCCCGCCGCCGGTGGAAGTATCTTCTGATCGTTTTCGCTGCAACTGTAGTCTCTGGCTTGGCGGCTCTCTGGTACATCAACACACAATTCTTCCAGGCCTACGTACGCGGGCGCCTCGTCAAAGAAGTTGAGCGCATTACGGGCGGGCGTGCTGAAATCGGCAGCTTCCACATCGTTCCGTTTCACATGCAGGTGGAGATCCGGAACATCACCGTGCACGGCAAAGAAGCGTCCTCTGACATTCCTCTTGCCCATGCTGACAGCCTGCTGGCGCAATTGAAAGTCATCTCTCTTTTGCGAACCGAGTTCGGATTCAACAACCTAACGTTGGACCATCCCATCGTCCACATTGCGATTGGCTCCGAAGGAAATACGAATATCCCAGGACTAAAGGTTCAGACGCCAGTTCCAGTGGGCGCTCGGGTCGACCAGCTCTTTGCGCTCTCCATCGATCATCTGAGTGTTCGTAACGGAGAGTTGATCTGGGGGGATAGCAACATACCTCTCGATTTTTCTATTCAAGGCACAGTCCTGCAGATGGACTACGCATTCCTTCGCGGACGCTACGATGGCCATCTCAAGATTGGGAAGGCCGATACGAATTTTGCCAACTTCCGGCCTTTCTCCTGGATGACGTCGGCGGATTTCAGTCTGGGCAGCACCTTCGTTGACGTTTCTTCGCTGACGTGGAGTTCCGGGCGCTCAGCCCTCAAAGCCAACGGACGCATCAATGACTTTCAAAACCCCCACTTCAGCGGAAACTACGACGCACAGATCGATGTCGAGGAGGTGGCCGCCATCGCACGGAGCGCCGATCTGCGGCACGGTGTTGCACAGATCAAAGGCAGCGGGGAGTGTTCGCTGGATTCATTCACCACCTCGGGAGCCTTGGCGCTGCGGGATCTCGCGTGGGACGGCGATCAGGTTGCAATCAGGAACGCTGGCGTTTCCAGTGACTATTACATTAACGATCAGCAACTGAAGTTGTCCAAATTGCAGGGCAAGCTGTTGGGCGGCAGTTTCACAGGCGAGGCCCAGGTTGATAACTGGCTGCACAATGTGCCGCCTACATCCTCGGGGAAAACAGGGCGTGAGGACGTTGCGGTTGTCACGGCGGGAAAGCCTGGCGTGAAGAGGAATCAAAAAAATGAAAAGAATGAAAAGCAGCGCAAGCTCGCTGGCGTGGAGAACGGGACGATTCGTCTGCGCGTGCGAGACATCTCTGTCGCAGACCTCGCTAATGCGCTGGATGTTCGCGCGCACCCACTTGGTCGATTTCACCCTGTAGGGTTCGCCAACGGGACGGTGGAGACTTCGTGGAGGGGGTCGCCCAAAGACGCCGATGTAACACTCGCGCTATCCGTCGATCCTCCGCAGCGTCCGTCTCCGCACGAATTGCCTTTCACGGCGCAGTTGCAGGGACGGTATCGGTCAGTAGTCGATTCACTCGAATTGAGTCGGTTCGATGTATCGACGCCGGCTTCGAAAGTCCAGGCTTCAGGAACCTTGGCCTCGCCGTCGACGCTTCATATTTCTGTCTCCACTACAAACCTTGAAGAGTGGAGGCCGTTGGTCACGGCGCTCGGCGGGCCGACCAACCTGCCCTTCCGGGTGGATGGAAACGCCGCGTTCAATGGCGTGATTGGGGGTACTTTTTCTGCCCCGACTCTTGCCGGAACTCTAGTCGCAGAGGATTTCGAATTCACCGTCCCCGCCACTTCGCGCACGCCGCAACAGGACGTGCACTGGGATTCGCTCGCTACCAGCATCCAGTTTTCGAAACGCGAATTGACGATTCGCGGCGGGAGCCTACGGCGCGGTGAAACGAGTGCGGACTTCGATATCAACGCCCTCCTACAAAAAGGACAGTTCAGCGCCACCAGTCCTTATACGGCACACGTAAACTTGCACAGAGTGGATGTGGCGTCGACCGCGGCCCTTGCCGGATTTGACTACCCGATCTCTGGAACGGCAGATGTTTCCCTGCAAATTGGCGGGACCCGGGCTCATCCGCAGGCACAGGGGCATATTCACGCGGTGAATGCCTCGGCTTACAAAGAGGCGATCGAGCAGTTTGATGCCGACATCCGTGTGGCCTCTTACGAAACGTCTCTTCGCAATATTCATCTGACGCATGAGAACGCCAGCATTATCGGCGAGGCCGCTTATTCTCCCTGGACGCGCAATTTCCGCATCGATCTGTTCGGCAAGGATTTTGACTTAGCAAAAATTTCTCAGATCCAGTTGAAGCCGCTTCTAATTGAAGGTCGGGCTGACGCGAAATTACAGGCGACCGGAACCCTTGAGCAGCCTCTCATCACAGTGGGCATTCATGTCCGCAATTTGACTCTCGATCACGAACTCACTGGCGCGCTCGATTTCACGGCAGTGACGAAAAATGGCGAACTGCAACTGAGCGGATATTCCGAGTTTCCTCATGGAACACTGAAACTCGATGGAATTGTGGGAATTCATGGAGACTATCCTGCCACCATCACGGCGAGCATGGACCATCTCGATCTCGATGCCTTATGGCGTGCCTATCTGGGCACTCAGCTCACTGGTCACTCATCGGTGGGCGGCAGTGTCACGATGGAAGGTCCGCTTCGCTATCCGCGCCTATGGAAACTGAAGGGAACTCTGCCGGAACTGAATGTCGAAGTCGAATACGCGAAGCTGCGCAACCAGGATCCGGTACATTTCACCTTCGAGCAGCAGACGATTCATATCGCTCCCTTACGCCTGGTGGGCGAGGGAACTGACGTCACGGGGCACGGTTCCATTCAATTCGTAAAATCACGAGAGCTTGACCTTGTCGCTGACGGACAAGCGGATCTGCGCCTGATCGGCGGCATCGATCCAAATCTGACCGCATCCGGCCTGATGACCATTCACATGGTGCTCGGCGGCACCCTGAGCGATCCTTTGCCACAAGGCACGATTCAAATCAGCAACGGAACCGCCACCTATACGGGCCTGCCCAGTGGTCTTAGCGGAACTAGCGGAACGCTATCGTTCACGCGCGATCGCGTTCATATCGAAAATCTGACTAGTCGGACAGGGGGCGGCACCCTGGAATTCAGGGGTGATGCTTCGTATTTCAACCGCCAGCTCAATTTCAACGTGATGGCGATGGGCAAAGATGTTCGCCTGCGCTATCCACCTGGCGTCAGTTCGACAGCCAATGCCGAAGTGCATTGGATCGGAAGTCCCGCAGCTTCGACGGTGACCGGCGACATTATGGTTACGAAGCTTGCGGTCACGCCCGGCTTCGATTTCGGATCCTATCTCGAGCGCAGCCGGCAAGCGGCAACAATCACCCCCGCCAATTCGCCGCTCTACAACGTGAAGCTCGATTTGGCCGTACGCACTGCTCCCGAGCTTCAGATGAAGACCGCAGTCGCGAGATTATCCGGCGACGCAGACCTGCGCCTTCGAGGATCAGCCGCTCGTCCCAGTGTGCTGGGGCGTGCCGACATCCTTGAGGGCGACGCGACTTTCAATGGCATCAAGTTCCGCCTGGAACGAGGCGACATCACTTTCGCAAACCCGGTTGCCATTGAGCCACAAGTCAACTTGCAGGCCACGACTCATGTGCGCAACTACGACCTTGATGTGACTGTCACAGGAACTCCCGATCGGCTGAATGTGAACTATCGCTCCGAGCCGCCGCTGCCGAAATCGGACATCATCGCGCTGCTTGCCCTCGGACGCACCAGCGAAGAGTCCGAACAATTGCAGCAGCAGTCCGGCCAAACCTTGTTCAACGACGAGGCCACGGCGCTCATCATCAACCAGGCCATTAATGCTACGGTGAGCAATCGCCTGCAAAAATTGTTCGGGGTCAGCCGGATCAAGATCGATCCGCAAGGGATGACGACGGAAACGAATCCCGCCGCCCGCGGGCCGCAAGTCACCATTGAACAGCAGTTCGCAAATAACGTCACGCTGACCTACAGTACGAATGTCTCGCAGAGCTCGGAACAGATTATCCAGGGCGAGTACTACATCAATCGCAACCTGTCGGTGGTCGGTACGCGTGACCAGAACGGCGTGGTCAGCTTTGACGTGCGTATTCGACGCCGCAGGAAATAGACTGCGCGAACTCCGGGTAACCACATGGCCTCGACTGTTGAAAACGATCCGTTCACAAGCTTGCGCCTGACGATGGTTGAGTCGCAGCTGCGTGCTCGGGGAGTTCACGACTCGCGGGTTCTCGCCGCCATGTCGAAGGTGCCGCGTCACCAGTTTGCTCCCGAGCGCTATCGTTCGCAGGCGTACGAGGATCATCCTCTTCCAATCGCCGAAGGCCAGACCATTTCCCAACCCTACGTTGTGGCCCTCATGCTGCAGGCGCTGACGATCTCTCCCGACGATCGTGTTCTTGAAGTTGGAACTGGCTCGGGATACGTGACGGCCCTGCTGGCTGAACTCTCCTCGACCGTGATATCGATCGAGCGTCATCCATCTTTAGCTGATGGGGCGCGCTGCCTTACTCGCACGAATCGGCTACCGTAATGTTGAGGTCATCAACGGTGACGGAAGCCGCGGCTTCCCGCAAGCGGCGCCCTACGATGTGATCATCGTCTCCGCTGCAGCGCTACAGTTGCCGCAGGATCTGATCGCTCAGCTCTCTGAAGGTGGACGCATGATCGTTCCCGTTGGGGGCGATGACTCGCAGCAGCTCCACTTCGTTGAAATGCAGAATGGGAAGCCGAATATTACCTTGCGCGAACTCTGTCGTTTTGTGCCCCTCGTTGCTGAAAATCATCCTTAACGATTCGCATGCTGGAGGAGCCCTCTGCCTGTGCATCAAGCCGTGATCCGGTTTCCCTATCCGCTGAATTACAATTTGGATGTGCCAGTGCTTCACAATCTGCGTGTCACCTTGGAGATGATCAAGTGGGAGCACTCGATTTTCGCGCTCCCTTTCGCCCTTTGCGGCGCCATGCTGGCAGCGAACGGACTTCCTTCCGTCCACCAGCTTGCCTGGATCATTGTCGCCATGGTCGCCGCCAGATCTGCTGCCATGGCGTTCAATCGCTGGGCCGATGCCACGATTGACGCAGCTAATCCGCGAACCAGCACGCGGGCCTTACCGGCCGGCCAGCTCTCTCCCGCATTCGTGGTAACTTTTGTAGTGGTGTCGAGCGCGCTATTCGTTCTGGCCGCCAGCCAGTTGAACCGGCTTACCTTAGTTCTGTCTCCCGTCGCACTGGCCGTACTGCTCCTATATTCCTACACAAAGCGCTTGACGCGCTGGTCGCATCTGGTCCTCGGATTCGCATTGGGAATCGCTCCGTCGGCCGCTTGGATAGCGGTTCGAGGCTCCCTTGACCCTCGCATCATTTTGCTCACGGCAGCAGTCACGTTCTGGGTCGGAGGATTCGACGTCTTGTACGCCTGTCAGGATTACGAGTTCGATCGTCAGGCAGGCCTTCACTCCATCCCGCGCTATTTCGGTATTGGAGCGTCATTATGGATCGCGCGGACCTTTCACGCCATTATGGTCGGGCTGTTGATTGCGCTGACTATTTCCTTTGGCATGGGAAAGTTGGCTATTTGCGGTGTGGTTGCCGTGGTTCTGTTATTGCTTTACGAGCATGCACTGGTAAAGGCAAACGACCTGTCCAAGCTAAATGCCGCGTTCTTCACCATGAACGGCGTCATTTCGATTTTATTCTTCGTATTTATCGCGGCGGACCTTCTCGTCCGCCGCTGACGAACATATCTACTGATTCACTCGCAGCAACAACATCGTGCCGCTTTCCAGCTTGACGTTGTTCTTTTCGGACGTAAGCGTTGACCCTTGCTTCGCATTTGAATTCGGTGACAGATTTAAATTCTGGATGCCGATTACGCCTTGAGTCTGCGCGTTGATCTGAGGACGCTTGCCCGCGTTCGCATCTTGCCCGCTGATGCCATTCGGCGTATCTGGCGAACCGGACGCCTGGGGTGTTCCCTGTCCACCTGAAGCTGGACTGCGTCCTGCCATTGGAGATGTCGCCGTGCTTCCGGTACTCGACGGACTTGGCGAGGAACCTGATGGTCCGCCGGCGCTGTCAGGGGTGTTATTGGTTTCCTGCCCGACCACGGCTTGGATCGACATCGGCATCTGCACTTGCTGATCCTTCAGCATCGCCTGGTCGAACGCGATTGCTAATTGCGATTCCTTCTGCTCTTTGCTGCGGGCCTGAGCTTCGGTCACGTGTCCGGTAATCTTTGTGTCTTTGGGAACGACGATCTCTCCGGTATTGCCTTTCATGTCCATCGTGACTTTCGCCACCACCGGATCGCCCGTCTTCGCTTTCTTGGCGTCAATCGTCTTGGTCAGTTGAACGGGAATCACACTGCCCGGCGCAATCTTTGCCGAATTTGTGGCTGCCGTCGCATTCGCGGGCGGGGCCGTCGTTGGGGCCAATGGCGTTTCCGGTGTCGGCTGCGTCGATGGCGCCTGGGTTTGCGGGGTCGTTTGATCCGTCGCTGGGGTTGTGCTTTGTGCCAGTGCCATACCGCACATTAGAGTCGCCGCAAATGCTCCGGCCGTGAGAATAACTTTCATTGAACTTCTCCTTCCGCGTATTGGAATGAAGGGCCGCAACTGCTCACATTTTCAGATGCACTTTCCGCCCCCCGAGTGGTTTGTGATCTACGCTCGCACCAACCACAAACCGTGTTATTGCATCGGATTAGCATGACTCTCCGCTTACTTTCAACGACTTTATCGCTCTCCATTGTTGCAGCCTGTATGGCTTGCACCAGTCAAAACCCTGACCAGATCCGTCAGAAAACGGCTGAGGAAACAGCCGCCATCAAGCGCGACACCAAGGCAGTTGCTCAAGGCATCAGGCAAGGCCTGAGCAACAAGAAAACCGTTGATTTAAACAAGGCGAGCAAGGGCGAGCTTTCTTCATTACCTGGCATAACCGACAAGCAGGCCGACCGCATCATCGCCGAGCGGCCCTACGCCGATATTCATCAATTGGTGTCACGTCACGTTCTGACCCAGGACGAGTACTCTCAGATCGAACCTCAAATCGTTGTCGCCCGCTAGGGCGTCAACGAAAGGGTTCGTCATGCAATAGCCGATCTCGGGGAGCCTGCGATATCATCAAGGAGATGGCTCCCCAGTTTGTTTCTCAGGCTCACGGCCAGAAAACTCACACGTTCCAGACGGATGATCCCCGCCTGACACCGATCTGCGAAAAGGTCCTTGCGGGAACGCGGCTCGACGCCGAGGATGCACTCGTTCTCTCGCGTACAAGCGACATCCTCGCTGTTGGATGGATGGCCAACCACGTGCGCGAACGCCTTCATGGCGACAAGACTTACTTCAACGTCAATCGCCACATTAATCCTACGAATGTATGTGTTGCGGCTTGCCGCCTGTGTGCCTTCGGACGCAAGAAAGATTCCGCCGGAGCCTACACGATGGCGCTGGAAGAAGCCTTCGAAACGGCAGCATCCGGGTACTCCGAGGCGGTCACAGAATTCCATATCGTCGGGGGTCTTCACCCTGACCTTCCGTTCCAGTATTTTCTGGATTTGTGCTCCGGATTGAAGCAGCGCTTTCCCCAGGTACACCTGAAAGCGTTCACGATGGTTGAAGTTGCGTATCTCGCCCGCAGGGCCAAGCTCTCGATTCGTGAAACGCTGGAGCAAATGAAGGCTTCAGGAGTCGATTCGCTGCCGGGCGGCGGCGCCGAAATTTTCGCCGACCGGGTGCGTCACATCATCTGCGATCACAAGATCGATGGCGATCAGTGGCTGGACACGGCGAAGATTGCCCATCAGTTGGGCTTGAAATCGAATGCGACCATGCTCTACGGGCATGTCGAAAACGAAGAAGATCGGGTGGATCACCTGCTCAAGCTGCGCGCACTTCAGGATGAAACCGGAGGATTTCAGACGTTCATTCCACTGGCATTCCATCCCGATAACACGCCGCTGCAGCATTTGCCGAAGACCACCGGTATGCTCGACATCAAGCAAATTGCCGTCAGCCGCCTGGTGCTCGATAATTTTCCGCACATCAAATCTTACTGGCAGATGATGACGGCCAAGATTGCGCAGATCTCTTTGCGTTTCGGCGCCGACGACATGGATGGCACCGTCATCGAAGAAAAGATTTATCACGATGCCGGAGCGACGACTCCGCAGGGCATGCGTCGCGAGGAACTCGAACGCCTCATCCGTGCTGCTGGCCGCGAGCCAATCGAGCGCGACACGTTGTATCGTCCTGTCACCCGCACCGAGACCTCCGTCACCGTTGCTGTATAGATCGTCGCAGCTCGGAGCGTAACGGCCTGACTTCCTTAATGCGATGGCTGCTTCCAATTGAACTTGTGCAATTCTTCCGGAGATGCCTTGAGTAAGTCTTGCAGCATGGCGATCTCTGCGACGATACCTGCCTTGATCGTGGGCTCCGAGTCTGGAGCGAATAGCGGTGAGTGGTTAACCGGCGTCGGCTTTCCCGATGTTTTTGCCTCCGCGAACTTCTGAGCATTAGCTCCTCCCAGGCTCAGATAAAATCCCGGGACGCCCTGCTCTGTCAGATCGGAAAAATCTTCTGACGGTGTGATCGGTTCAGCGATGACAACGTGGTCCTTGCCCAGCGCCGCTTCCAGGGGAAGTCTAAGGCGCTCCGCCAGTTTCGGATCGTTGTACACCATGTCTGCGCCCTCATATCGTTCCACGCTGGGTTCGCGTGGCGCGTTCGCGGCGGCGGCTTCCGCCTTGGCGATCCGCTCGATGGATGCCAGGACCTGCTTCCTTATCTCCGTATTTCGGGTACGGATCGTGAGCCCCAATTCAGCCTGATCCGGGATGATGTTGTTCTTGGTGCCCGCGTGAATATAGCCGACCGTGACCACCGCCATCTCGCCCGGCTTCACCTCGCGCGAGGCTATTGTTTGCAACGCTAAGATCGTTCGCGCTGAAATGACGATAGGGTCGACCGTCGCCTGCGGCATCGCTCCATGCCCGCCCTTGCCGTAGATCGTGATGCGTACAGAATCGGCATTGGTGTTGTAGACACCCGGAACGATGCCCACGGTGCCCGCCGGAAAATCGTTTCCCACATGCAGCGCTAGCACAACATCGGGCTTAGGAAAGCGTGTGAAGAGTCCAGCTTTAACCATTCCTTCCGCACCGCCGATGGTTTCTTCTGCCGGCTGCCCGATAAGGATCAGCGTGCCGTGCCAGCTATCCTTGCTGCGAGCCATGGCCTCAGCCGTCCCTAGCAGGGCCGCCATGTGAATGTCATGACCGCATGCGTGCATCACCGCAACATCCTGTCCGGCATCGCCCTTCACATGTACCTTGCTGGCGAAGGGTAGCCCTGTCTTTTCTTCGACTGGCAGCGCATCGAGCTCCGTTCGCAACATGACGGTAGGTCCGGAGCCGTTCTTCATCACCGCAACGATTCCGGTATTTCCCACATGCTCTGTTACGTCGTATCCGGTTTTCCGCAGCGCTGCCGCTAGTTTCAGCGCGGTCTCGGTCTCGTGACCGGACAACTCAGGGTGAGCATGCAAATCGACGTACAAGGCTTGGGCATCGGGATACACCGCATCGGCATCTTTTAGCGATACATTCTGGGCAAGGGATAGCGAACTCAACACAGCAAACGACGCAGCGACGAAGTTCTTGAACATGGTCATGGCCTCGGGATCATAAACGTAGGTGTCGCGCCGCCGCAATCCGAGGTGCGTTTATTGAAATTGCTACATCGATTTACTTAGATCACAAACTTATTTCTGCAATGCGCCATTCTGCACTTTCCTCCTTTTCTTGCGGGTGTACAATCGGCCTTAGAAAGCACTTGGTTGCGCACCTTCGTTAGCAAGGCCGAGGCGCTCATGAACGTTCACGTCAGCTATCGTCTGCCGAAACTTCCCGCCGTTGAGAAAGATCTGCAACACCAGATCGAAAAACTGCAAAAACGGCTCCAGATATTCCGTCCTGACTTGATTCACCTGAAAGGCGTGGTGGAGGAGCTTTCCGTCCGCGAAGGGATCAGTGTGTCTCTGAATCTGCGATTGCCCTCGGGACAAATGGCGGCACAAACTTCTGCTCCCACCGCGTCCGCGGCGGTGAAGGCAGCGTTTGACGACTTGCTGCAGCAACTCACAAAGCACAAAGACCTGCTGCGCGCTTCGCACAAATGGCAGCGCGGACGCCGTGGCAACAGTGCACGGCCAGGCGCTCTCGTGCACGAAGTTCCGTTTGAGCAAACGCTCGCTGCCGTGTTTCCTGAGACCATCTCTCCTGACGACATCCGTTCCTATGTCAACGCGAATCTCGCTCGCCTCGATCGTTTTGTTGAGCGCGAAATTTACTTCCGCGAAGTGCAACAGATGATTGAGCGGGATTCTGTTTCCAAGGAAGAGGTCATCGATGAGGCCATCGCCGCCGCACTGGGTGATGGACAGGAGAAGCCTGAAAAGTTGGCTCTCGAGCCTTGGCTTTATCGCCAGGCTCTGCGCGCGCTCGACGAGCTCTGCCGTTCTGACGAGAGCAGCGATAACGCCGTTCACCTTGAAGACTCCACTCGGCGTCCTAATGTGAAGGGCAGTGACGAGCCCGCTTTGCAGTTCCATCAGCCGGACGAATCCATCACCGGTGAAATGACCGTACCTGACTCGCGCCTTTCGAATCCGGAGGAGATCTTTGCTTCCGACGAATTGCTGCGCCTGATCGCGTCATCCTTGCGCGATCTCAGCGCGGGTCCGCGCGAAGCCTTCATTCTTCATGCTGTCGAAGGGTTCACTATAGAGGAAGTGGTAGCCATCACCGGCCTTCCGTCGGAACGGATCACGACCTTTGTCTCTGCCGCACGCGACCATCTGCGCAAATCGCCGGGGCTGGCTAAGCAGTTTCCAGGCCGCTTCGCTCCCACCGGCGCCGCTTAATTCAAATTAATTAGTGGGGAGAATGTCCATGAGTATTACTCGCGAGCAAATGCGGGAATTGGCCGAATTTAAAGACCAGAAGTCCTGTGCTGTCAGTTTTTATTTCCAACCTTCCACTCCGCGCAACAAAGCGCACAAAGAGGACACGATCCTGATCAAAGATCTGGCGCGCGAGGCAATGCGCTCGCTTGACACTAAGAGCGAGAAAGACTGCGCACGCGCCGACATTGAACGCATCACAAAGTTATCGTCCGAACTGCGTAGCAACGGCACTCACGCTAAGGCAGTGTTCGCATGCGCCGAGCAGAATATCTGGCACGAATATGAATTGCCGCCTACTCTCGGCAGCACCCAACTTTTTGTCGACCGGCATTTCCATCTCAAGCCCTTGGCGCATCTGCTTGGAGCTTCGCCGCTCCTGGGTGTCGTCCTCGTCGACCGGCACCGAGCCCGCATCTTCGATCTTCGCCTCGGTGAACTCACCGAACGCGACGATCTCTTTCATCCCCTCACGCGTCGCGGCCGCAGCGACGGCTATGCCGGATATGATGGCGGTCACGCGCAACGCCGTGTCGAAGATGAGGCCCGTGCCCATTTTAAAAATGTCGCGGCGACCTTAAAAGATCTGCTGGAGAAAGGGCTGTTCGAACGGTGGATCCTCGCGTGCCAGGACGCTCACCGCTCGCTCTTTGAACCGCAGCTGCATCCCTACGTCAGCCAGGCGCTCATCGGACGCTTCCATGCTGACTTGGCACACGTCACAAAGGACGAGATTCGCACGCAGGCACAGCAGATTCTTGATGGCTGGCAGGCTGACCAACGCCGCGAGCGTGTCCACCAGGCTTTGAGCCAGGCACTCAGCAATGGACGCGGTGTCACGGGCCTGCGGCGTGTCCTGCGCTCGCTCGAGTTAGGTGAAGTGCAAACATTGTTGCTTGGTGACAATCTGCAAGGGCACGCCGTAGAGTGCACCGCATGTGGTCACATCGATGCTCATCTCGTGAATTACTGTCCGGTTTGCGGGCGTGCCACGCAGGAAATTGTGGACGTGGGTGAAGCTATTCTTCCTTGGGTCGTCCGGCGTGATATCGAAACCTTCTATGTTAAAGACGATCCCGAATTCGACAAGGTCGGCAATATTGCAGCGCTCCTGCGTTTCCGCTCGGGGAGAGTGACTCCCATCAGCTCTGCCGTCTCTGAGGATCTGCAACGGGCCGGCGCTGAATATCCGGGCAGACTCCGGAAGTTTGCGCGACGTTAGCTCACGCTCTTCGCAACCAGGGGCAGCCATCACGCCTGCCCCTTTGCGGTGAGGCCTCATCCGCAAGAAATTCCTGCGTGGCTCGTGATATCCTTCCGCCTTTCGCGTGAACATCCTCTCCTTACCTCCGACAAGACCATCTCATGAACTGATTCTCGGTATTTCGTTTCTCAACTGTCGTACTAGATCTAGGGAGGCCTTGTGATTTTTTCGCGTCGCGATTTTGTGAAGACGTCCGTTCTCGGTGCAGTTGCCGCGGGAGTAGGTGCCAAATCGGCCGTAGCAGACGCAGGGGAGCAGGGGCATGCGTCGCAGGCTGCATCGCCGAAGAAGGCCATCATGATCAGCGCGAACAACGGCCACGCCTACATGGAAGCCGCATACGCGTTTCTGAAAGGTGGTGGCGACACACTCGATGCTGCCGTGCGCGTCGTGATGGGACCTGAGAATGACCCCAACGACGATTCCGTGGGCTATGGCGGCCTTCCCAACGAAGAAGGCGTCGTCGAACTCGATTCCTGTTGCATGCACGGTCCGACGCGTCGTGCCGGCTCCGTTGGCGGCGTTCGAAATATCAAAAACGTTTCGCTGGTCGCCAAGGCCGTTATGGAACATACGGGCCACGTCATGCTCGTGGGCGAAGGTGCCGAGCGTTTCGCAGTCGCTATGGGCCAGCCGCGCGAAAATCTACTCACGGACCGTTCACGCAAAATCTGGTTGCTCTGGAAGCAGTTCAATTCCGATCGCGATTGGTGGGGACCCGGCCTCGCCGATCCGCATTGGCAAGGGCCGCCCCCGACCGGCAAGCCGCAGGCAAATCTCTGGCTCAATCGCATCGAAAAGCTTCAGCAGGAGGCCTCCGACCTCGGCATCGAACCAGAGTTTCGTCTCGCTGCGATCCGACGCGTCGTGTTTCCGCCCACCGGCACGATTCACTGCTCAGCGTTAAATGAAAAGGGTGAGATCTCTGGGATTACGACGACCAGTGGTCTGGCGTTTAAACTTCCCGGTCGTTGCGGAGATTCTCCAATCATTGGCGCCGGATGTTACACCGATCAGGACGTCGGCTCGGCCGGGGCGACCGGCAGCGGGGAAGAAAATATTAAGGTCGCTGGCGCTCACACGATTGTTGAAAACATGCGGCACGGCATGTCGCCACAAGAGGCCGGGATGGATGCGCTGAAACGGATTGTGCGCAACTACAACGGCGACATGAACAAACTGCGATTCACGGATATGACGTACTATGTGCTGCGCAACGATGGCGCCTACGCAGGAGTCAGCTTGTGGGAAGGGTATTCCGCCGGCAATCCGCACAAGATTGCCGTGCACGATGGCACGCTTCGTTCCGAAGTTGCCACCCCGCTGCTCAAGGGATATTCGCAGGAGTGGCCGCCATTTCCGCCCATCCCCGAGGAGTTGAAAAAAGATTCGGAGTACCTGAAGTAGTCGCCCGGCTTACGAGAACCTGACCTTCACGTCCGGACTCTTCTCCAGGTGAATGCTTTCCACGAAGCGCACTTTGCCGGTCCTAAGCGCCATAATCACCGACGAAGTGCGGGTACCTTCGCCAAAGAAACGTACGCCTTTCATCAGTGCGCCATCAGTGACTCCAGTTGCAGCAAAGATGATCTGTTTGCCGGGAGCAAGATCTTCCGCTTCATAGATGCGATTCTTATCCTTGATCCCCATGCGCTCCAGGCGCTCTTCTTGTTCCGGCTTTACGACGAGGCGACCGAGCATATAGCCGTTTAGGCAGCGAATGGCCGCCGCGGTAATCACGCCCTCGGGTGCTCCGCCTGACCCCATGACCGCATGCACGCCTGTTCCGATGACTGCGGCCGCGATGCCTGCGGAAAGATCACCGTCACCAATCAGCCGGATTCTCGCGCCCGCGGCCCGAATATCAGAAATCAATTTCTCGTGGCGCGGACGGTCGAGCACCATCACCACAAGGTCCTCCACATCACGATCCAATCTCCGCGCAATATTTTTCAAATTGTGTGAGACCGGAGCGTCGAGATAGACGGCATCCTTGCAGGACGGGCCCACAACGATCTTTTCCATGTAGCAGTCGGGAGCGTTCAGCAGTCCCCCGCGTTCCGAAGCGGCGAGCACTGTGATTGCACCGGGCGCGCCGGTCGCGCAAAGATTGGTTCCTTCTAACGGATCCACCGCGATATCGACGTCGGGAACTTCCATCCCATCCTGAAACTCCGCCCCAACTTTTTCCCCGATGTAGAGCATGGGGGCTTCGTCGCGTTCGCCTTCGCCGATTACGATCGTGCCCCGCATCGGGATCGAATCCATCGTCTTGCGCATCGCTTCGGTCGCAACCTGGTCGCTGCCCTTGCGGTCACCTTGCCCCATCGTCCTGGCAGAAGCGATGGCGGCTACCTCTACCACCCGCAGAAACCGTGACGCCAGATCGCTTTCAATGTTTTCTCCAAAGCTGCGAGCTTTTCCTTCAGGACGAGTTTGTGTAACCACGAGGAGCCTCCGGGAGTGATGTGTGCGGATTGCGAAACGGTCGCGGGGGTAAGTAGTGCGCCGGGTTGAGACTATAACGCAACCTCGCGAAGAATGAAAACTGTTCTCGTGCCGAATCGATTTTGTAAAGCGGATTCGCTTGATACGCCCGCCGGCGCTCTCGTGCTATTCTCCTATCCCTGTTTCGGACTAATTCCATGCTTGAATCACGCAACCTTACCTTCCTCTGCATCACGACCTACGAAAAAGGCCAGGAGTTTATGCGCCAGTGCAAGCGGCAGGGATGTCGCGTCCTTCTGCTCACGGCGGAAAAATTGAAGGATGCTGACTGGCCTCGCGAGAGCCTGGACGACACCTTCTATCTGCCCGAAGATATTGCGCTCGCCGACATCGTGAAAGCCGTGACGCACCTGGCGCGGGGTCAAAAAATTGATCGCATCGTTGCCCTCGACGAATTCGATATGGAAACGGCCGCGACGCTCCGCGAACATCTGCGCATTCCGGGAATGGGACTTACGACCATGCGCTACTTTCGCGACAAGCTTGCCATGCGAATGCGCGCCCTCGATCGCCACATCCGGGTACCCGATTTTGTGCCAATTGTGAATCATGACGACATTCGCTACTACATGGATCACGTGCCGGGACCGTGGGTCCTGAAGCCCCGACAGGAAGCTTCCGCTATCGGGATCAAGAAGATTCATTCTCCTGACGAGTTGTGGCCGCTTCTTGATCAACTTGGAGACAAGCAGTCCGCGCACCTTTTCGAGAAATTCCTTCCGGGCGACGTCTTCCACGTGGATTCCGTCGTGTCGGAAAACGAAGTCTTGTTTGCTAACGTCAGCAAGTATGGAAAACCGCCGATGAACGTGGCCCACGGAGGAGTATTCACTACGTTCACCCTGCCGCGCGGCAGCCAGGAAGATGCCGGACTGCGAGAGATAAACCGCGATCTCATCGCAGCACTGGGATTGCTGCGAGGCGTGTCGCACGCCGAGTTCATCCGAGCTCATGATGACGGAGAGTTTTATTTTCTCGAATGCGCTGCCCGCGTGGGCGGAGCTTACATCAACGAGATGGTGGAAGCCGCCACTGGAATCAATCTGTGGCGCGAGTGGGCGCGCATCGAAGTCTCTGGCGGTGACGGAACATACACGCTGCCTCCGGTACACGAAGACTATGCGGGAGTGATACTGTCTCTCGCGCGCCAGGAAAATCCGGACACGTCATCATTCAACGATCCGGAAGTTCACTACCGGATCAAAAAGCATCACCACGCCGGACTGGTTTTAAAATCGACTGATCCCCACAGAATCCCAGCGTTATTCGACGGCTACGCCGAACGCTTCGCCACAGAATTCCTCGCGGTCGAGCCAATGAAAGACAAACCAACCGCATAGATAAGCATGTGGGGGCAGACGCATTCCTGCGCCTCGGCGAAGAGGGCAAGGCGCGCAGTCCACGAATTCGGGAAAATCGAAAAGGGCGAGACGACGCCGCCGGAAATGTCCCGCAAATTCTCTGCTACCATCTGCTCATGACCCCGACCACGGCAGAGCACACTTCTTCGAGTGAGCGTCCTTCGACCGAACGCAAAGAGCCCACGTACCTGTTCACCGAAAAATATGTATCGGAGAAGAGCGAAACAGCTCGGAAATTTCTAGATACTCGCGAGCGGCTCAACGCCAACGTCGACAAGGCGAACAACTTTCTAGTCAAGCATTTTTACAATATCGATCACAACGCCTATCTCGAAGGGGCGCTGCCGGCGAAGACAAAAGAACTGATGGGACTTGTGGCCTCGGCCTGCCTCCGATGTGACGATTGCATCTTCTATCACGCGATCCAGGCGTACCGCTTGGGAGTAAGTCGCGCGGAACAGGAAGAGTCCTTGACGGTAGCGTTAGTCGTTGGCGGTAGCATCGTAGTGCCGCATCTGCGCCGTGCGTACGAACTGCTCGAAGAGATGTACAGCTAGTCCGCATGACCAAGTTATTGACCGCTCGAACCGGAGAACAGATTGGCGAATGAACTGAAGTTGTAGCTTAGACCGACCTGCGCTCCTATCCGGCTGCCCTGAAGCAGATCTGTCTTGTTCGACCAACTCACACCAATTGGAACGTTGATTCCTCCAGATCCCTTGATGGTGAGCTTGGCCTGAGTCACCCAGAGCGAGCCCGCTGTTCCCACAAATTCCTGTGTTCCATTTGGCAGCGGAATATTTGTTCCTGGTGCAACGCTCCCTTCGGGGATATCGAGAATGGATGGGTTTGGCTGATATTGCCAATAGCCGGCCAAGCTGAGCTGCGTCTGCAGCGGCTTGTCCTTTCCAGAGAGCGTGCGGTCGTACTCAGCAGATATCTGACCGTAGTGCAGGCGTCCGTATCTAGCGCCAGATGGGAGTGCATCGTAGAACGAGACGGCCCCATTTACGGTCACCATTCCTCGCACGCCAAAATCATGGGCGTAGATGATCTTGAGGTCATGAGTGACCGGTTGGTTTGCAGGGCGATTAAAGTCGTACTCGACGGTCAACAGCGTGCCGACCGCACGATTGAGGGCGGCGAACCAGGCCTGCCGGTAAATGTTTCGATCCTGCACGGCCTTCGATACAGCGGCCGCCAACTTGGAATCGCGCCAAACTTCGTCGGTGACCATCCGCGACCAGTATTCCTCGAACGCCTTCACTAATGCTCGTCCGGTTGAATCGTCCGACGCGCTTCGCAACAAATTTCTGGTCTGCACAAATGGATCGGTGTCGTCGGTGACTACAAAACTCGGGTGCAGCATCAAAGCACTGGATACGGCGTCGGTGTCGTCTCCGATGGCCTTTACGTTAGCGGCGAGTGAAGTCACCTGCGCCGACCATGCGGAACGAAACTGTGCGCTCCGTGGATCGAATCCGTTCCTGATCTCATAACGCGCTGTGATGCCCGATAGCTTTCCAGCCCCGGTCGGGATCGCGACCGAAGTTACAGGCACCGGCGCAGCGCCGCTCGCTTGGCCTGAAGTCGCCGTAATCGCGGTGCTTTGCTGTGCCAAGTCCATGCTCGCTGAGATGGTGGTAGGGGCGGCGACGCGGGATTCAAACCAATTGTCGTTCTTGCATGTTTGAGTCGTGACGATGCAGGTTGGGTCCGCGCCCGTGACCAACCGAAATAGTTGATCGGAGTTCATGCTTAAAGTAGCAGTCGTGCCATTAATGGATCGTGTGAGGACTCCGGCGTCGAGGGCCAGCGATACGAGCTCGGCGCTGCCCGCCTTGGTAAGCAGCGAAGTAGTGCCGCTCGAGTTCGGTGTTGCCCCGAGTTGCTGGTCGAGCCGTTGTTGCCCGGCAGTTCGCAGCGCGTCGGCGATCGCGCCATTCAGGGCGAATCTTGAGGCGGTAGCCGTGATGAAGTTGTCGACCGCCCTCTTGCTCGTGATATCCAGTTTTGACAATGAATTGACCAGCGCCGGATTCGTCGTGTCCACATTCGGCACTGCGCTCTTCTTTTCTTTGTTCACCGCGGTCTGCAGGTCGCCGAGATCTTTGCAGTAAGCCGAGATTTCCGGTCTCGGATCCCGTTCGCAAAATGCGCGAGGATTCGCCTCGGTCCACGTCGCAAGCGGTTGACTAGGTGCGCCCGCAGTTTGCGAGAAACAGTTAGCAGACTCGACCAACATTGCAAGACACACGAATCTCAGAAAAGTCTTCATGACTTTGTTCCGAACAATTCGATGTAACCGGGGGTATTGCCTGCATCGAGGGTGTGAGCAGGGAGACGCCGCTGTAGCTGTCCCCGAGGTCACTGTGCCTATACCGATATCGGCGTCGCCATCTCCGGGTGCCCATACGATGTCCAGCCGTATCCAGGACTGACCTTTGGGAAGGCCGATCAGAGTGACCTCGCGTTCATCGTCGCCAATTTCCAGGGATACGATGGGCGTATTGGGAACTTCCAGATATGCGGACAAAATCGTCCCTGCGTCTATCGTGCACGTAAAATTTGCACCTGTTGTGCCAACAATATCGGCTGTCGCTTTAGACATCGAGCCTCCTGCGTCGATCAGTTTACGTGACCTTCTTGTTGTTACTGTTGAGTGTGTTGTTGAGACCTGTGAACCCTTTGAGAATGTCATTCCAGAAAGGCGCTCCCATCGACACCAGCCCTCCCATGACGACGAGTCCAGCGAGAGCAGGGAGTAGTCCTCCTGCTCCCATTGGCATCCAGGTGCCGTTCACCTGGTGCCACCTCACCAAGATGGGATAGTCCTTCAGGACATTTTGAATGCAGTCGCGGTTGGTTCGATAGATAGTGTCAAAATCATCCGCGGAATTTGTCACGGAGGCCTGCCGTTGATTCTGACTGCAGGTGGCTTTGTCCGCCTTTCCCGCGATCGCCTGCGCCATCACCTGATCGGCGGCAAGTTGCTCGTAGACCGCAATGATATTGGCGTTCAATGCGATGACGACGCCGAAGCTGAATGCAATCGCAATGATTTTGTTCTTGCGCGTGTACGCAGCCTGGAAACGCGCTCGCATAGCATCGAACGCCGCCGCGACATTGTCTTTTTCCTGATCAAATGTAGCCGTGCCGCTTGCAACGATCCCTTGCAGCTTGGGGGCGAGCGATTCGATTCCATCGAGCAAGTGGCGGAAATCGTCGCGGTTGAAATGTTCCAAAGCGGTGATGTCGAGGCCGCGTGCATCCAGTGCTTTCTCAACATCGGCAAGGGGCAATCGTGATCCCATAAACTGGTGAATGGTTTGCGCCATGGTTTTTGCCTTTGTGCGCAGCAGTGATTTTGTGACCTCCTGTACTGCCTGCACGATCACGCAAAGCACATAGATCAAACCCACCAGAGCCAATAACGTCTGCAGTGCTCCCATAGAAGCTCCTTCGTTTTTTTGTTAAGCGCAGTGGTCCGATTCTAGGCGTCAGGAATTTCTACCCGTTTACCCGGGACCACATCGGTCAGACTTGTTCGGATCTTAGCCTCGAGGACGACGCAAGCGACGAGGAATATCGCTATGGGGAGGTTCATCACCCTCACTGCGTAGAAAGATATCGCATGTCCGGTTTAACGTGTGAGTGAGGGCGGAAGCTGTTACAAATTTCGGAAAGCGCTTTGCGATTGCGGACATTCCTGCGGTGTAAGGCCCGCACGACTTTGATACCGGGAGCTGGGAGAATATCTTATCTCCGTGAAATTCCGCGTCTGTCGAGCGGGAAAGCGGCGTACGAAAACAGGACTCACTTTAGGGAGGACGAAGATTGCACGGCCTCTCGGAATATGTGCGATCAATGATCCGAAGCTGGCCGCCGTCGTAGCGAAGTGATGAAGGTGACCACCATGGTGGCGATGCCTCCGGCAAGTTCCAGTCGATGCGGACGGCTGAGCGCAGTCCACACCAGATCAGGTGGCCAGAAGCCGGGCGCTTCGCGCAGCGCATCCAGACAGATGAGCACGCCCGACAGAAATCCCGTTGCTGTCGCAATCCTCCGCGTTTTATCGGGCGTCATCGAGCGTGATCCAATCTGACTGACATGGGCTAGAACGCGTCGATGCCGGTGATGCTCTGTCCGATGATGAGCGAGTGCACGTCGTGCGTGCCTTCGTAGGTCTTCACGGACTCGAGGTTCATCAGATGACGCATGATCGGATAATCGTCCGCGACACCGTTGGCTCCGAGAATGTCACGCGACAGGCGTGCGCATTCCAGGGCCATCCAGACGTTGTTGCGCTTGGCCATCGAGATGTGGTGCGGCTCGACTTTGCCTGCGTCCTTCAATCGTCCCACTTGCAGAACGAGCAGCTGGGCCTTGGTGATTTCGCTGATCATCCAGGTGAGCTTGTCTTGCACGAGTTGATGCGAGGCGATCGGCTGGTCGCGCCATTGCTTGCGCAGCAGTGCATATTGCAGCGCACAATCGTAGCAGGACATCGCTGCACCGATGGCTCCCCACGCGATGCCGTAGCGCGCCTGGTTGAGACACATCAGCGGAGAGCGCAGGCCGCCGCTCTTGGGCAGAAGATTCGAGGCGGGTATATGCACGTCCTGTAAAGAAAGTCCTGACGTGACCGATGCGCGCAGAGACCACTTGCCGTGAATGTCGTCGGCTTTGAATCCGGGGCGATCGGTTTCGACGAGGAATCCGCGCACGCGATCTTTTTCATCTTCCACCTTTGCCCAGATGATGGCGACGTCGGCGATGGTGCCGGAGGTGATCCACATTTTTTCGCCGTTAATGATGTACTCGTTGCCGACCTTGCGTGCGCGCGTGCGCATGCCTCCTGGATTCGATCCGAAGTCGGGCTCGGTCAGGCCGAAGCAGCCAAGCTTTTCGCCCTTCTGCATGGGCGGCAGCCAGGTTTCTTTTTGCTCGTCGCTGCCGAATTCATAGATCGGGTACATGCAGAGTCCGGACTGCACGCTGACAAAGCTGCGGACGCCAGAGTCGCCGCGCTCAAGTTCTTGCGTCATGAGTCCGTACTCGACGTTGCCCATGCCGGCGCAGCCATAACCTTTGATCGATGCGCCGAAGAATCCGAGATCCGCCATGGGTTTCACCAGTTCTTTGGGGAAGCGTCCGGCGCGGTTGCACTCTTCGATGATGGGGATCAGATTGTCTTCGATGAACTGGCGTGTGGTGTCACGGACGAGTTTTTCCTCGTCAGTGAGCAGTGAGTCGTACTGCAGGAAGTCGACACCGCGAAATTTTATGGCAGGCATATTAGAGCTCCGTGGCTATGAAGTGGCCCCGGGCTGGACGGATGAGCGGACAGTCCGGTTTGCCGGAAGCAGAACGGGCCGGGAAGCAGAGGGCAAACATACGACGGTAGCAGGGGCGAGAGTACGGGGTCAAACTTACTGGGTGGAGCAGCCATCGTGATCCCTGCTCTCGGCGCGGAAGGTTGTTCCGAACGAAACTTATGCAGGAGCTGACCAGCGACTGCTTCGCGCGTGCGCCCTGAGTCAAAACGGCTTGCAATATCATTTCATTTTTTCGGATCAAAAATCGCAAAATCTTGATGCCATTGGACTTAAGGTCGGAGAAGATGCATTTCGGTCTGTAAAATCTTGGGAACAAAGGAGTTATAGGTAAAATATTGCGGAATAAGGACTTGCTTGGTCCTGCCACCCTGCCGACTACCCACGATGGTGTGCGGCTACTATGCATACCCATCATTGTTCAGTTTTCCGAGGTTCGAGTAAAGGTTGGACGTCACACTCGCGCGGATTATTTTTGGGGGAGCTGTGGAAATCCGCTCCCTCTTCTTTGCAAAAATTTGAGAGCCTTTCGGGCGGCGCCTGCCCTCCCTTTTGCTGCGTTTAATGCTCTCTGCTTACATAGGGTCCCTCGCAGGGCTGCGCCGTTGCTAAGGATGACATCTGCGATGAGTCAGACCCGGTTATGCATCGTTGAACACCAGACTGGACCGGCAGGCACGTGTATGCCCCACGTTCCAGCTCTGCATTCTGTGGTGTAAAATTGTTGCTGACGGAAGAGAACAAGACGCAGCTTCAGATTCTTCCTGCGTGGATTCTTGGTTCACTGACTCAGATTTACTGACTCAAGTCCCGGGACGATTTCGAATAAGATCCCATCCACTTTCATTCGCGGCCGTTGCGGCGCGGATTGTGCTGCGCGAATATTCAGAAACAGGAGAGACGAATCATGGCAGTGGGCGCGAAGATCGCTAAGACAGCGGACCGGAAGAAAGTGATGGACACCACCAAGAGCACCGATTGCCCGAAGTGCGGCAAGCCAACGCGGATTGTGAAGCGGGTGAAAGATCGCGAGCGCGGCGTCCCGGGCGGGATTTACATCTCGTGTTCGGGATGTGAGTTTTTCGAGAAGCTATAAAGAAAGTTTTGGGATTACTGACACGGGGCCGGTTTATTTCCGGCTCCTTTTTTTTGGCTCTGGCCTGAGTATGTGTAGTGCTTTGTGCCTGCGCGTTTTCGATTGATGGACGCCATTACACTCGGCGCTTTTGTGCCTCGGGGCGGACGAATGCGTCCGCCCCTACATTTTTCGGTTTGTTTAGTGGTCCAGGCGTTTTACGGCGTCCCTTGCGCGTTGATTGAGCCGGACTGGCGAGCCCTTAGTTTCACTCACCAATTGGCGGTAGATCTGAAGTGCGTCTGCCTTTTTTCCCGAGACCTCGTCGATGTTTGCCTGGATGAAGCGCGACTCCTGCGAATCTGGAGGGTTGTCCGGCGGCGAGACCCAGCGGTACGTCGCCCACGATTCGTCGGGCGGGACTGCAGATACAACGTTGCGAAGATCAGAGTCTTCGCCGACCGTCGTGCTGTAGTAGGAATGAACGCGGCCACGGTTTGAGTCGCCGAGCGGCTCACCGTCCTTGCGCATGTCGTTTACTACGCGGATCAACTCAGCCCGAACTCCGGGCGCATCGTTGTAGATCATGGATTCGAGCTGACAGCCGCGGACAAAGTCTTTCGCTTTTCCCGTCTTGAGCGCGGCAGCGAAGTGGGCTTTGGCCTCATCGAGGTTGCCTGAGCCATCGAGCAGCAAATCCCCCATCATGGCGTGGGCGTAGACATTATTGGGATCCATTTGCAGGGCACGTTGGACATGCTCATCAATCCTGCCGCCTTGACCCAGAATTTTCGCGCGCAGGAAATTCAGCCAACCCAGATGCGCGACTACGTCGGCGGCGCGATAGTCTTTGCTGGTGCCGAGGCCGGCTTCCAGTACCGGACCGAGCTTGTCGAAGATTGGACGCATCTTCTGCTGGAGTTCATCGCTATTGCGGAAGGGCACCCACATGTCTTCGATCCAGAGCATGGTGACATCAAGACGGGCGTGCAGCGCGGCGACATTGTTCGGACTGCTCTTCAAGATTTCTGTGAGGGTGTCGAATGCGGCGGGATATTCTCCGACTTCTTCTTGCCGGAGCGCGGTAGTGAGCAAGGTTTTGGATTGGTGGCCTTGCGTCCACCAACCTTTCAGCGGGCCCATGACGTGGGTAAGTCCGGTGATCAGACCGATGACGGCGGTGACCCCGGCGACCCATTTGAGGACATCTTTGCTCCAAGAGGACCGTTCAGGGCTTTGGCTGGAGCCACAGTGTGCGCAGACGTTCGCGCCTACAGGGATGGGCTCCTTGCAGGCGATGCACAGTTTTTTTCCAGCGAGAGCGTGTGGCATGGCAAGTTTTGGGGATGGGGAATCTTACACCGGGCGGGGGAATGCGTCGCAGGTTGATGTAGCCCCGGACGCATTCGTCCGGGGTTGCGCGCAGCGCAATGGACTCGGTGGGCTGACTGGCTGCTTGGGTCTGGGGGGGTGCTTGGGTTGATAAGGCCGCTTATGGTTTCAGGCTGTCACACTCGGCGCTTTGCGCCTCGGGGCGGACGAATGCGTCCGCCCCTACACAAACCGTGTCGCCCTGGACGCATTCGTCCGGGGTTGCGCGTAGCGCAATGGACTTGGTGGGCTGGCGGGCTGCCTGGGTCTGGGCGGTTGCTTGGGTCGATAAGGTCGGTTGATGGTTTCAGGCTGTCATACTCGGCGCTTTGCGCCTCGGGGCGGACGAATGCGTCCGCCCCTACACAAGATTGGGAGATGAATGCGCCCGGACTTACACAAGATTGGGAGGCGAATGCGCCCGGACTTACAAGAGCCCTGTCGCTACATCTCTGTGATCTGGGAGAGGATGGACTTTGCTTCGGCCGAGGGGTCGGGGGCTTCGGTGATGGGGCGTCCTACTACGATGTGGGTGGCTCCGGCGGCGATGGCTTCTGCGGGGGTGACTACGCGGACTTGGTCGGCGACCTGGCTTCCAGCTGGGCGAACTCCCGGGGTGACGATTGCGAAATCGTCGCCCAGATTTGCGCGGACGGCGGCGGCCTCGCGGGCGGAGGTCACGATTCCCTGACATCCGTTTTTCAGGGCCAAGCGCGCAAGATGGACGACGTTGTTCTCGACGGAGTCGGGAAGTCCGATCTTCTCGAGATCGCCCGCGCCCATGCTCGTGAGGACTGTGACGGCCAAGACGATCAGCTCCGGCCGCGATTTCGCGGCATCCGTGGCGGCACGCAGCATTTTTTCGCTGCCTAAGGCATGCACCGTGAGCATGCTTACTCCGAGTTTGGTGGCCTCGGCGACGGCCGAACCCACTGTGTTCGGGATGTCGTGGTACTTAAGATCGAGAAATACGCGGCGCCCGGAGGCGACCAGATCCCGCACCACCTGCGGACCTTCGGCGGTATAGAGCTGCATACCGACTTTGTAGGTGAGCGCAGAATCGCCTACCGCCGCAACGATCTTCTGTGCGGCGGCGGCGGAGGAAACGTCTAGCGCAACAATGAGCCGCTTGCGCGGGTCAGTTCCGCGTGCCAAAAGACTTGCGTTCCGGATGTGGTCTGATGTCGAACCAAGCATCCGGACGAGTCTACTTGCTTTTACGGGAGTTGCGCTACAGGGGGATGGTTGTATGCGACCGTCTGGTAAGCAGGTTTCTGCTGGCCGGGTTTGACCAGATCCAGACGGACACGCTGCAATCCGCTATGGCGGAACTGCAGGGCCTGTGCCGCTCCGTAGGACAGGTCGATGATGCGACCTGGGACTACAGGTCCGCGATCGTTCACGCGAACTACGACAGCTTTGCCGTTGTGAAGATTCGTGACTCGCACATAGCTTCCGATAGGAAGTGTCAGGTGTGCGGCGGTCATGTCGTACATGTCGTACAACTCACCGCTGGCTGTCGGTTTTCCATCGAAATTCTCCCCATACCATGACGCTGTTCCGACTTGGTAGGGTTTGATCTTGCCGACCTGGCGGACATCAGATCTCGCCTGAACAGAACTACTTGGAGCCGGTTTCGCCTCCGAGATGTTCGGTCCCTGAGCCGCTCCGAGGCCGACGATCAGAAAAGCAATCGCCATTCCTTGAGCTAAACGACTTCGCATTCAGTTCTCCTCGCATACTCAAAAGTGCCCTTTGGCCGTTAAGGCTGTCTTGCTACAGTTTCCAGATGCTATCGGCGTGCCAAACTGGTGTCAATACAGTTCGGCCTTACGAAAGATGACCTCGTAGTAATGCAAAGCTTACGTAACCTGCTTCTAATCTATGGAGATGCAAGCAACGCCCTTTATTCTCGGTCGCTTACATATTTACCAAAACGTAAATAGCACAGCCGACTTGACAAGGTAGAATTTACAAGATGACTGGAATCAATGGCTTACCCAAGGCTGGATGGCAAGTTGCGTGGAATCATGTATTTATAGCTGTGCGGGGACGCACCGGGGCCGAAACTTTTTTTCGAGAAGCTGTCTCAAAAGGTAACCTCGAAGGCTGCCGATGGTTAGATGTTAGAGCGCGTTCGGGGTACTATCGCAATTAACGGAACGAAAGACTATGCCCGAAAAACCACCTGTCGTACTCACCATCGCCGGATTCGATCCCTCGTGCGGGGCTGGAGTAACCGCCGATGTAAAGACGATTGCCGCTCACTCTTGCTACGGCGTGGCATGCATCACCGCCTTGACCGTGCAAAGTACTGCAGGCGTGAAGCGGATCGAAGCGGCGGAGCCGTCTCTGGTAACGGACACCTTGGAAGAGCTGGCTGCGGACGTGGAGATTGCCGGTGTACATATCGGCATGCTCGGAACGGGTAAGGTGGCGAAAGCTGTAGCTGACTTTTTGTCGCGCGCGGGTAACGGCAAGCCAGCGGGGCGGAATGCGCACTCGCGCTTTCCGAATGTGGTTTTGGACCCCATCCTCAGGTCGTCGTCCGGAGCCGAGTTGCTGGACGCATCTGGGACGAAGGTGATGATTGAGCGCCTGCTTCCACTGTGCGATGTGATCACCCCCAATTTAGATGAAGCCGCCGCGATCACCGGCATCAAGATCAGAGAGTTGGACGAGATGAAGGCGGCTGCGGGAAAGCTGCATGAAATGGGAGCATCCGCAGCAGTGGTAACCGGGGGACATCTGGAGAAGGCGATCGATCTGTTGAGTTTCAGCACGAAACGCGGAATCGAAAACGAAGTGTTCAAGGCGGAGCGTCAACGATCCAGTTCGACGCACGGTACTGGATGCGCGTTTGCGACCGCTATCACCTGCCACCTCGCGCTGGAGCGGGGATTGGCTGAGGCCGTACTGCTGGCAAAAACGTACGTGACGGCGGCGATCGCGAATGGGCAATCGGTGGGAAAAGGGACGGGGCCCGTTCATCATTTGTACCGGATGAACCAGCAACGGCGTGCGGCAGGGTCGGGTGGGGAAGCGAGCTAGTCGTCAGCCTCTTCGGACTGGCGCTTTTTCAGCAGAATTCCGGCCACAAATGAGGCGGTCGCGGCCAGCAGCCACTCTGTGCGGTAGAACTGGATGGCTTCCCAGTCGACCAGCGTCTTCGCGTTGAGAAGGCCGACCAGAAGGGCGCCAGCGACGCACCCCAAGCCAAGGATGAACGCGACGAGCGAGGCGGTCGATAGTCCGACGAGCTTCTTGATCTCGTGGAAGTGCAGATAACGGAGCCACCATGGAAACTCGATCCGCTTCCAGGTGGTGATGCCCGTGTTAGCCGCGCCTACCACCTGCTCCCAAAGCCCGGCCAGCGCGACGGCATCGGCCTTGGTGGCGGGACTGGTGATCTCGGGCCGGCGGCCTCCGCAAGAATGACAGAAATGCGAACCGGATAAAAATTCAGTACTGCAACGTGGACAAGCTTCCGCCATGGTGGGGGCGGGGTGATGAATGGTGGGGTCTGCCGAAAGGATCGGGGAGGGCGGCCGCCAGAATTCTTGCTGCGTTCCTTGTACTACTTCTTCCATTACGAATTCCTATCTTGGAAAAAATACAAATGGCATTCCAACCGCCAAAGTACGGACGCAGTTAACTAATTGATTAAGTGGTACTTACGAATACCGTGCAGACCGATTACTGCATCAGACAAAGCAATTCTTACGCGCGTGATCGAGTAAAGATGCCTTGGTTACAGTGGTCCCGGGACGTTTGAACGGAAGCTAGAGCGAGCTGACAGGTGCGGAAGCCTCGAAGATCCGATCGACTACGGTCATCGTAGAGGCGTTGCTGGCGACGTCTCCGCGGCGCACAGCACGATCCGTCGAGCTCCATTCGACGGACGGCGCGCGAAGTGATCATGAGCCTTCCGCTACCTGATACAGCTGTCTAGCTGCGCAGATTATAGGGAGTCAAGATTCAAATGAGAGGTGGCGTCTGCGGCACGTAGATGACCCTCTTGGTTCAGGTGCTTGAGATCATACTCAGTCCAATGAGCGAGAAGCATGAGGTCTGAAGTTCGTTTAAACTAGACGCATCAGCCTCCTCAGGGTTCTGGAGTTGAGTTTCCGAATGAGCTCCCTGCGATTTCCGAAAGCCCCACCTGTTTTCATCCTACTGATCAGCCTGTGCGGAGCGCTTGCCGCTCAATCTGTCAAAGGCGGTGTTCATGCTGCGCCGCAGGATCCGCAGACTGACGTGGCGTTTGAGCGCTTTTACAACATGGAATATGACC
The DNA here is from genome assembly GCA_963712365.1 of uncultured Acidobacteriota bacterium. Classification (GTDB taxonomy): domain Bacteria; phylum Acidobacteriota; class Terriglobia; order Terriglobales; family Acidobacteriaceae; genus Sulfotelmatobacter. Next base: position 677,800 of record CAVQHO010000006.1, on the reverse strand, counting down.
GGGCGACGCAGGAGTTCGAGAAGATCGTCGAGAAGCGTCCCGAAGATCCGTTTGCGATCAACCACCTGCTGACTTCGGTCCTAATGCACGATCTGTACGACACCGGTGCAATGAATACGGGAGATTACGCCAACGACAGCTTCATTGGACGAACTCCGCGGCCGACCGATGACAAGATCAAGGAACGAATCAAGGAACTGGTGCGGCGGGCGCAGAATCTGGAAGAGCAGAAGCTTCGGTCGAATCCAAACGACGTCCAGATGCTTTATTGCCGTGGAGTGACGCGGGCGCAGTTCTCGGTGTACACGGGACTGGTGGAGCGGGCGTGGTTCTCGGCACTGCGGAATGCGGTGGGCGCGCGCCATGATCACGAACGAGTGCTGGAACTCGATCCCGAACTTTGTGGACGCGAAGCTGGTGGTGGGAACCCATAACTATGTAGTGGGAAATTTGCCGTGGAGCGTGAAGATGGCAGCGGCGATCGCCGGGTTGAGCGGCTCGAAAGACAAGGGGCTGGCGTACCTGCGGGATGTCGCGAAAAGCGATGGGGAGAATGCGGTCGACGCCAAGGTTGTCCTGACGTTGTTTCTTCGGCGCGAGCATCAATATGACGAGGCTCTGGGATACATGAGTGAGTTGGCGGCGAAGTATCCGAAGAACCACCTGTTTCCGACGGAAGTAGCGAATCTACAGCGGGCGGCTGGACGGCTTCCCGAAGCGGAAGCGATGTATCGGAAGGTGTGGCAGAACGGCCGGGAGGGGAAGTATGGCACCCTGCACTATGAACTGGCTGCCTGGGGTTTGGGAGAGCTTTTGCGGAGCAAGAAAGACCTTGGGGGAGCTGCCATGGCGTATGAGCTGGTGAATCAGGCGCCGAACCCGGATCCGGACATACTGCAGAAAGCAAATCTGGCGGCTGGGGAAATGTACGACCTGATGGAGAAGCGCGATCTCGCGATGCAACGATACCAGACAGTGCTGGCGGGGAACGCGAACACTGGGCCGGCAGACCAGGCGAGGCGCTACATCCGGGAAGCGTACCGAGAATAAGGTGGGAACTTTCGGGGCTGCGCTGCGTATTCTTAATTGGGGGTAGGACTATGTACTGCAATTACTGCGGGAAGATCATTCAGGATGATGCCGTGGTGTGCGCCTACTGTGGCGTTCGGGTTGGGGCGTCGCTCTCGCGTAGAAAGCTGATCCGGCCGCGATTGGGGCGGAAGGTCGCTGGAGTGTGCCTCGGTTTCTCCGAATACTTCGACGTCGATGTAACGCTGGTGCGAGTAGTGTGGCTGATTGTGGCGTTTATGACGGTGATCGGTTTTCTGTCCTATCCGATTGCGTGGATCATTATGCCCGAAGAGCCTTTGATGCTTCCTGCTCCGCCGGTGGGGGCGCAGGTTGTCAGTTCGTAGTTCCCACGAAAACGGAGCCACTACAGAATTCCTGAACAGAGAACTTCTTCGGTTTACCCATTGGGGCTAGTGTAGAGCGTCTCGGGCGCTACTGGTTAAGTAGCCAGCTTCCGATGTGCTGCCAGACTTCGGTGCCACCGACTGCGCGCCTCGTCATTTGCAACGCAATCAGCAACGCTCCACCCCCGAAGAGTATCGGATGAGGCGTGCCTCGTGTGCGCCAGTCGTATGCGAGAGCGCCGATCAGTAACACTGCAATGACCCAGATGTGAGGGTCGCTCACAATATGTCCGGCGATAAGGGTGACGGCGCGGTGCGCTCCGGGGCCCACCGCGGCGAGCATGGCAAGTATCATGAACCGTCTATGAATCTCCAGGCGTTTCTGAAACACTATTCCGGCCGCAACGAAGAGACCGAAAAGCGTGGAAAGTTCGATCCCGCTATACATTCGGGTGAGGGCCGTATGGCTGTCTTCAGCAACTGCGAGGGCGGCGGCCTCAAACACCGCAGCATACGTCGTTGCGACCGCAAGCCCAGCCAGTACAGCGCCGGCAATTCCCAACCGCTTGTGTAAGGTGCGCCGATGCGCAGCTATCAGTCGCGCCTGCACGATGAAAAGTACGAGCCAAGCACTGAGGGTGAAACCATGGAGCTGGAGCTTCACGGTAAGGGGAGTCGCGTCGAACCACGCTTTCAGGTAATACGTTCGTGAAAAACCCAAGACGACGATCGCGATTATGACGAGGCCGAAGGATGTATAAAACCATTGTCGACTACGCGGCAGAGCGAGATTCATCTCCGAGCCCCGTTTCCCTGCGATTTTGAGCGTGCCGTTTGGCAAGCGCTCTGGTGCGCAACACTGCTCGCATGCGGGCGGGACGTCGATACCGGGCGGGTGGCATGTGTGTGGCGGCCGTGTCCCCGAGTAAACTGGTGTAATTTCAAGAGTTTGAAATCGTGTTTCGGGCAGGGCTCAGCGATGACACAGAAGAACAGCGCAGATTCGATTATTCGCTTCGACGCGTTCGAGGTGGATCTGCGGTCTGGCGAACTGTGGAAGCAGGGTCTGAAGTTGCGGATCGGCGAGCAACCCTTTTCCGTCCTCACAGTATTACTTGCTCAGCCCGGCGAGGTGGTCACCCGTGAAGAGTTGCAGAAAAGGCTTTGGCCGGCGGATACGTTCGTCGACTTCGAGCGCGGACTGAACAAAGCCATCAATCGTCTGCGAGAGGCATTGGGGGATTCCGCTGATTCACCACGCTTCATTGAAACGCTGCCCAGGCGCGGATACCGGTTCATCGGAGCCCTGGGTACAGCAGCAACACAAGGCCAAGTCACCCAGATTCAGCCGAATGCAATCGTGAGACCAGAGGAACGCACTTCTAATAAGCAGTGGCGATCTTATGCGCTCTGGGCCGCTGCGCTGGCGATCGCTTTAGTAGTTGCAACTTGGTTGGTGATCTCCAACAGACGAGGATCGGTTGCAGTTGGACCGCTGATCCGATCGTCGCTGCTTCCGCCGCCTCACATGTCTTTCGTTCCTTATAGCGTGGCATTGTCTCCGAACGGGAGCTACCTCGCATTCGTGGCAGAGGCCAGAGACGGTTCAAGGTCGCTGTGGATTCGTTCTATGTCGATGACGACGGCAACAAGAATCGGTGGAACGGAAGGTGCCAGTTTTCCATTCTGGTCGCCCGACGAACGCGGTATAGGGTTCTTCGCCGACCGCAAGCTTAAGACAGTCGATATCGCAAGCGGAGCCGTGACCGTTGTCGCCGATGCGCGAAGAGCCAGTGGCGGAGCGTGGGGGAAGGGCGGAGCTATCGTTTTTGCGCCGGATGTCAACGGGCCGATTTATCAAGTTGCCGAACTGGGCGGTACGCCATCTGTGATCACTCGTGTACTCAGAGCGGACGGCCTGCAAGGGCATCGCTGGCCTGTCTTCCTGCCGGACGGTCGCCACTTCCTGTATGTCAACGTCACAGCGGAAGCCAAGAGCGGAAACCATAGTGAGATATGCGCTGGCTCACTCGATTCGGCAGATCCGATCCGTGTCGCCTCCGAAAATGTGAGGACAGTCGTATTCGCGCTCGATCATCTGTTCTTTGTTCGTACGGGTGTTCTCTATGCGCAACCCTTCGATAGCGTGAGGCTTCGTACGACCTCCGAACCGATCGCCATTACTGATCGGGATATCGCGGGACCATCGGCGTTTTATCCATCCGAATTTTCGATTTCGCAAAATGGCGTTCTCGCGTTTCAGTCATCCACCGATCTTGCTTCGAGCCTGGTATGGATCGATGCGAAGGGAAATGAATTAAGAAAGGTCGATGCCCCGCAATATGCTGATCCGGCATTTTCGCCGGATGGACGTTTTCTGGCAGGGGCCTGCGATCTGGGAGGAAATGGCACGCTGGCCATCTGTGTGCATGACATTTCGCGCAGTGTCACAGCTCGTATTTCTCCCGGACCGCTCGATCGGTTCCCAGTCTGGTCTCCGGACGGCCGCGAGATCGCCTACAACTCGAATGGCGGAATTTATAGTGTTTCCGCAGACGGATCCGGCATGCCGACGCTGGTTTCAAACTGGGGCATACCTACTGCCTGGTCTCCTGATGGGCGCATCCTTTCCTTTGGCAGCAACAAAGGTGTGGTATCACTGGCCTTGTGGTCGCGGGCGGGTCATGACCTATTGGAATTGGGCCCTGGTGCCGAAGCCCAATTGTCCCCACACGCCACTTGGATGGCGTTTGTCGCTCAGGACGGTCTCGTCGTCCAGCGCTTCCCGAAGCCCACCCAACGCGTGCAAATCGCGGCCTACGGCTCCACGCAGCCGAGATGGAGCAGAAACAGCCATCAGCTTTTCTATATCACCTCGGACAAGAAATTGATGGCCGTCGACTTCGATTCGGAAACGGCAAAACCAAGTGCGGCGCGGGTGGTGTCGCAGACCAGGATCATTGCCAGTGCATTCACAGGGCTTCAGTATGACGTCGCGCCTGACGGCCGGTTTCTCGTCAATACTTTCACCAGTGATGCAGCGCCCATGACGTTGATGACTGGATGGACTGCCCGGTTACAACATTGAACGAGGTCACGCGCGGGTTATCAGTCGACTCACTGCTTACTGGGAGGCTACGATCCGCTCCAATTTGGTCTGCGGTTTCATGACGTTTGTTTGGATTGTTTTCTACGAGAGGGTCCAGACGTCCGCAACATCCGCTGATGTTGTGATTTAATCGCGAACATGGAGCCCATCCCTTCTTACCGCGTTCAGAGCGGAGACGCCGAGATTTCTTATTGGGTGCTGGGCGATGGTCCTCCGGTAGTTCTGCTGCATCCGTTTCCCGTCAATCATGAATTCTGGCTGCCTGTGGCCGAGCCGCTCTCGAGCCGATATCGAGTCGTGCTTCCGGATTTGCGCGGGCATGGCGATTCGGGATTGGGTGAAGGTCCGGCGACCATGGAAAAGCATGCGGCGGACATCGCTCGCGTGATCGATGATGCGGACATCGGACGCGTGCCGTTAATCGGAGTTTCGATTGGGGGCTACGCGATCTTCGAGTTCTGGAGAAAATACCGCGGGCGAGTTGCCGCCATCGGGCTGTGCAATACGAAGGCTCCGGCGGATAATGCAGAGGCGCGCGCGGGACGATTACACGCAGCGAACGATGTGCTCGAACGCGGAACAGAATCCTTCTTCGAATCAATGGCGAAACGCGTGTTAAGCCGCAGCACGCAGGAGAACCGTCCTGATTTGGCCGATGGTGCGTTGCGCATGATGCGAAAGATGTCGCCTGAAGATGTGGCGCAGGTTCAACGTGGGATGGCGGCTCGCCCGGATTCGGTCGAGACATTGAAGACCATCAATGTTCCAACATTGCTGATCACGGGCGATGAAGATGAGATGACCGGAGTGAAGGAGGCCGAGCTTATGAGGCAACACATCTCCGGCAGCCAGATGGTCGTGATCTCCAAGGCGGGCCACTACTCTCCGTGGGAGCAGCCGGAGCAGGTGGGGAAGCTGCTGCGCCAGTTTCTTGACGGGTCGCAGGGATAGCCGTTCATTTCGGCTGACCGAATCCACAATCTTTCCAGAGTTTTTCCCACGTCCAGATTCCGTAGTCCACTTTTTTGGGCAGCGGAAATCCGAGTTGGTGCGCGAGCATGCAAACCTGGCCGCGGTGATGCGCCTCGTGCATGACCATGTAGGAAAACATGGCGGCTCCCGGCGTCCATGGACGCGCCCAGCCATCGCGATTAAATTTCTTGACTCGGCCGTTGGCGAGCGCTTCCGCCAGCATCTGCGAACAAAGAGCTGCGCTTCGTGCCAGGGCCTTAGATGCTTGCTTTTGAGTGCATCGCCTGCGATCAAGCAGCGACGGTACTTTCAAGTGAGGCGCTGAAAGGCGAATCCACTTACATCGGACGTTGTGAACGTGAGTAAAGATGGCAGCGATGGTGCGCGCTTTGCTGCCGGGAAGCTGCGCCGACCACGCGCGAGGGTCGAGGTGCTCGAGGAGGATCTGATTGATATGGTCGTTGACCCCGTAGCTTTCCAGCATGCCTTGGAAGAGATCCAGAGTGGGGGCAGACGTTGAGCGGGGCATAGGTTTCTCGCGGTATGAGGCTAGCGCGAACGAAGGGCATGAGCAAGCCGGGTGTCGCGGTTATGCAGATCAGTGAGCGGTTGATGCGATCGCCACTTCGGAGGCGTGGAGGTGAACGATTTTCCATCCGGCAGCGGTTTCCTTTAGAACGATCGTGCGTCGATTGAGGAAGCTTGCTCTATCGTCCAGTTGAAATGTCGCAATCGCGACGTCGCCGAGCAATTGAATATGCAGATCTCTCGGCTGGATGTCCATGTAGGGCGGCTTGGTTTGTGAGCCTCGAATTTGCGTGAAGACGACCCGAAAATTCTTTTCGAATTCAGCTCGACCGTTGGCGCGTTGGGGAAATCCGCGAGGATAAAAAACTGTCGCATCGTCGGAGAAAGACAGGCGGAACGCGTCCCAGTCAAGATTGTCGAATGCATGAATGAAATTCGCGAGCGTGTCCCGAACTTGTGCTTCCGGGGACGTAGGTTTGGCGTGAGTGAGCGATGAAGGAACCAGTAGCAGAAACAAAATAGCCGATACGATACGCGTCGTCATACGTACGAGACTACAACGAGTGAGAATTACTGCCGTAATAATGAAATAGCAGAATTACTCGATTCTGAATCGGGGTGTGTGGCACGCTGGCTTGTATGCGAAGCATAGGATTTGCGCCCGCGATTGCGCCGACCCGGAGTATTGTTGGTCCGATGTGTACTTCGTTCGGTTTTCGCTACTGGTACCTGGCCTGCTTCCACGACGCCATAATTGCGGTTCCGCAGTCATTTTTCGCGGCAGTTGCTCTCTCACAATCGAGTGAAATCCGGCAACAGCTTTTCATCGGACCCAAGCAGTGGATCATGGATATGGTGACTGGGCCGGGACGGCGCCTGCGCAAGAAAATTCGTGCAAAGCTTGAGCACATGCCCGATTCGCAACTCCGATCGAAACCAAACATCGTGATTCCGATTGCTGATCTGCGCTCCATCACCTTCAAAACTCCAATGCCATCGCTCGGTGGAATTGTTATGCCTGAAATCGTTCTCGAGTGGAAGACGGGCAAGAAGCAGGTCTATGGAATCACCATCGTGGATCTCGACAAGGCGAGCGTGCAGCTTTGCCAGATGTATCCGGAACTTTTCTAGTGAAACTGCTGTCCGCTTTCGACGTGGATTCCGGGTACTCTCATCGATCGCCCCACTTGCCACTCCGGAACTCGTAGTTCACTCTCGCGAAGGGCCCAGTAGCGATACTAATTTCGGTGATTCACGGGTTGGGCCGCTTGGTCTAGAATCATGGCGCAATGAAGAAACCTATTCTGCCGCTCGTCTGGATGATGTTTGTTCTGTCCGCCTTTTCGCAAGCCTGGGGCGCCGATCGCCCGAAGATCACCGGCATTGATCATGTGTCGTTCTACACGACGTCGCCGGATGGCGTGAAAAAGGTTTACGCGGATACGCTCGGACTTGGCTCCGCCGATGCCGATCGAACCGGGAGGCACCGTGCGCTACATGGCGGGAAAGCAGTGGGTGGGTTACAGCCCGGCGCCTGATCCCAAGGCGACGGACCGCATGGATCACGTGGCGTTCACTACGGACAATATTGTCGGGCTGCGCCGCTATCTTGCAGAGAAGGGAATCAAGGCTTCGAAGATTGAAGGCCGGTCGGATCACAGCCTCAGTTTCATGACGACTGATCCTGAGGGACATCGCGTGGAGTTTGTCGAACGCGGCAAGGCCGAGGTGCCGGAGCCACCCGCATCAGCCGTATCGCACAGAATGATCCACGCCGGATTTCTGGTGTACAAGCGCGATGCCGAGGATCATTTCTATCGTGAGATTCTGGGCTTTCGTCCGTACTGGCATGGCGGCATGAAGGACAACGTGACGGATTGGGTTTCGTTGCAGGTGCCGGATGGAACGGATTGGCTGGAGTACATGTTGAACCAGCCCGAGCATCCGGATCTGCAATTGACGGGCGTGATGAATCACATTTCGTTCGGCGTTGCGGATATGCCAAAGGCGCAGGCGCTGCTGGAGTCGCATGGCTGGAAGACTCACGGCGGCGAACACGCGCAGATGGGGCGGGACGGGAAGCGCCAGTTGAATGTTTTCGATCCGGATATGACACGAATCGAGTTGATGGAATTCGCTCCGGCGGAGAAGCCTTGCTGCAGCGATTTCACCGGTCCGCATCCGACGGAATAGCAGTTTTTTACTGGCGCGCGGAAAAAACCATACTTTCAACACAGAGCGTGCAGAGAAAGCCCAGAGACAAGGCCGCGACCCGTTTTTGTTAGAATTCCTTTCGCTATGACAGTCACGAACGAGATCATTCTGGTACCTCCCGGAACCGTGGCCACCGCTAAGGGCGACGGGCCGGCCATCGACGTCGGCGGCGCCGCGGGCCGCGTACTTCTGCTGACGCTGACGATCACGAAGATCATCGAACAGGAATCGCTCGATGTAAGTGTTTTCGGATCGGCCGACGGAACGACGTGGGGAGCGAAACCGCTGGCTGCGTTTCCACAGAAGTTCTACGTCGGAAGAGTCTCCGACTGCTGCTGGATTTGAGCGCGCATGCGGACGTGAAATTTGTTCGCGCGCACTGGGAAGTGGCGCGTTGGGGACGCGGCACGGAAACACCGATGTTCGAGTTCGGGGTGACGATGAAGGAAGTGCCGGCCGATATTTTGCGGGAAGCGACGCCGAGGCGAAGGCTATGGTCTAGCGGGCTCGGCATGCTTCTGTTTGTCCTGCCGTCCGCCAAAGGTCTGCTGCATAAACGATCGACAGTCTTCAGACGACTCTCACTCACATCCGTTATATTGAATTCTGAGATGAATAACCGAATCTCAAGCGCTGGTGCGTCCAGCGCGCAATGTGCGCGGCAACGTGCGACTGCCGGGTGACAAGTCGATTTCGCACCGTTACGCGATGCTGGCCGGGATCGCAGAGGGGCCATCGCGGCTGGAAAACTATTCGACCGGCGCGGACTGCGCGAGCACGCTGGGATGCATGCGGTCGCTGGGCGTGATCTGGGAGCAGCAAATCTGACCGGCGACAATGTCATCGAAGTGCAGGGCCGCGGACTGGCGCTGATCGGCGCCCGCAGGTCCGCTGGACTGCGGGAATTCCGGTTCCACGATGCGGATGCTGAGCGGCATCGTTGCCGGGCAGAACTTTACGTAGCCAGATGATTGGCGATCGAATCGCTTTCCCGACGGCCGATGGAACGGGTGATCACACCGCTTTCGACGATGGGGGCGCGAGATCGAATCGCAACAGGGCAAGCCGCCGCTGCGCATCACTGGAGGCTCGCTCAAAGCGATCGACTACAAGATGCCAGTGGCGAGCGCGCAGGTGAAATCGTGCCTGTTGTTCGCGGGACTGTTTGCCGATGGCGAGAGCCGGATCGAAGAACCGGTTCGCACGCGCGATCACGGCGAGGTTGCGCTGCGAGCATTTGGGGCGCGCGTCGAGCGCAAAGGATTGGGCGCAGGGAATGAAGTACGCATTCGCGGAGGTCAGCGCTTGCGAGGCTTTGAGGCCCGGATTCCGGGAGATCTTTCGAGCGCGGCATTTTTTCTTTGCGCGGCGGCATTGTTCCCCGGTTCGCAACTGACGGTTCCGAATCTGCTGATGAATCCGACGCGAGCCCGGCTGCTCGATGTCCTGATGCAGATGGGGCTGGGGATTTCGGTGACGCAACTCGACGAGATTCACGGCGAGTTGGTCGGATCGCTGCAGGTCGAAGGCGGCAAGCTGAAAGGCACAACGATTGCCGGTGTGATTCCGCCGCACTGATCGACGAGATCCCGGTGATGGCTGCGATCGCTCCGTTCAGCGAACAGGGCATCGAGGTGCGGGACGCAAAAGAACTGCGCGTCAAAGAATCCGACCGCATCACCGCGATAGTCGACAAATCTGCGGCGCATGGGCGCGCAAGTGGAAGAGCGGGAAGACGGCCTGAAAATTCCCGGAGGCCAGTCACTGCACGGCGCCGAAATTGATTCCTTCGGACGATCATCGCATCGCGATGGCATTCGCGGTCGCAGCGTTGCGCGCTGATGGCGAGACCATGATCCGGGGAGCGGAGGCCGCCGCGATTTCCTATCCGACCTTCTTTCAGGCGCTGGAAGAAGTAATCGAGCGCTAAACTTACTCCGATTTCAACAACCTTTGCTTTCAGGCGTCACCAAGGATTTCCTCTGGTAACACAGTCACTGTGACCGCCGTAACCTGTATTTCCCGTCAACCGCGCAGAGAATGATGTCACTGCAATTTCTACGAACTGGTTGTCTGGGGATATCGAAAAATGCGAGTCACATTTACTTTCTGTCTTGTACTGACATTTGCGTGTGCGGGGTTCGCCAAGGAACCGAAGGCCTATGAGACAGGCAAGTTGGTGCAGATGGAATCCGTTCGATGCGGAACATCCGGCAACGAAGAAAGCAGCACGTTCGTAGAGATGCCAATTCGTGACGCGAGCAGCAAGAGAACAGACGAAGTTATCATATGCCGAGAATATGTTTTGGAATCGGAGCGCGTGATCTATCGCATCCGTCCGCGAGACAAAAAGCATGGCGTGTTGTTGCCGATCGGCGATCGCGCCCAGTTTCGTTTTAAGGCTGACAAGTTGATTCTGCGACTCGAAGCGCGCGACAGCAAGGAACGCGAATATGTTGTTGTCTCGATGAATCCAAAAACGGAAAATAGCACTGCGGACGCTAGTCCCGTGCGAATGAACCACTTGCAGTAGCCTTGAAACGTGTTGCACTGCCAACACCGAAACGTTGATTTTGTCTCGGTATTTACAGTGTTTTTTGTAGTTCCCGCCTTCATAAAATGGCTCATTTTCTCCAACCGAACCTGTCAAGCGCGCATCTATATCTGTAATTCTGCCGCTGTGGTTCCGCTCACCCTCGGCCGCGCCGGGGAAGAAGTGTGCGTGCGAGCGGACAAATCCTATGAGGAGTAGACAACCAATGAAACGCTGTTTAGGACTTTTGGCGGTATCGTTATTCTTCGCGCTTCCCATGATGGTGGCACAGGAAAGCGGCCACATGGATCACGTTGAAGTCGGCGCTTTTGTGAACTACTTCCGCCTGTCAGATCCAGGACCGACGAGAAACTTTCTGGGGCTTGGTGGACGCGCAGCCATTGGTATCAGGCCGAGCATTCAACTGGAAGCCGAAATGGCGTATGACTTTAAACGTGACTACACCAACACGTTCAGCAACGGAGTGAATACCACGAATGTGACCTCGCGCCTCCGTACTTTACACGGGTTTTTTGGACCGAAATTTCAAACCGGATCCGGTCCGATTCGTCTTTTTGTGACGGGCAAAGTTGGCTTTGACAACTTCAGCGTCACGAATGCGAATGCGCCGACGGGCTTTACGAATGCTGTTGGCCTCGGAAATGGCGCGACGTATTTCGCGCTGTACCCGGCTGGCGGTATTGAAGCGTTCGCGGGACCGATCGGGCTAAGGCTCGAAGCCGGCGATGACATCTTCTTCAACAATGGAGCACACAACAATCTTCGCGTGACCGTCGGACCGCAGTTCCGGTTCTAACCGCGCCTAACAATATGCAGCACCCTGAGGCGGCCTCGCGGCCGCCTTTTTGTTTTGGTCTGAGAGATAAGCCTTTCACTCTTTCGGGCTGTGATTCCCGTCACATTTCGACCGCCAACGTTTCTCCTACAGTGAGAGTAAGGGTTGGCAGCTCTTGCTGCGCCAGCGCGATGGATGAAGGTTCGCGGCGTGTCGTAAACCCATGGATCGTCACGGTTTCAGTGATGCTCGCGACGTTCATGGAAGTGCTCGATACTACGGTCGTCAACGTCTCGATTCCTCACATTGGTGGAAGTCTCGCCGCTACGAACGAGGAAGGTACGTGGGTTGTCACTTCGTATCTTGTTTCGAATGCGATCGTCCTGCCTATCTCGGGATGGCTGGCGAATCACATCGGCCGCAAGCGGCTGCTACTGTTGTGTGTTGGCGGATTCACGATCACGTCATTATGTTGCGGCCTGGCAACATCGCTGACGCAACTGATCATCTTCCGTATTCTGCAAGGACTGACTGGCGGAGGACTTCAACCGCTGGCACAAGCCATCCTGCTGGAAACATTTCCCAAAGAGCGGCACGGGCACGCAATGGCGGCCTTCGGAATCGGAATTCTGCTCGCGCCGATTCTTGGGCCGACGCTCGGCGGATGGATCACTGATAACTACAGCTGGCGCTGGATCTTCTATCTCAATCTTCCGGTGGGTGCGTTGTCGCTCTTCCTGATGAATCGATTCGTGTTCGATCCTCATTACGTAAAACGCGGTGACGGGAAAGTTGATCTTTGGGGAATTGGATTTTTGGCATTAGGGATCGGATCGCTGCAGGTGCTGCTCGACACGGGCCAGCGCAAAGACTGGTTTTCGTCAGACTACATTCGAATCTTCGCCGTGCTGTGCGTGTTTGGACTGGTCGCGCTGGTGATCGGGAGCTGATGACCGACCATCCGGTGGTGGATCTACGAGTGCTCAAGAATCGGTCTTTCGCGGCTGGAGTGTTCTCTGATTGGCGTGCTCGGATTCGTGCTGTACGCAAGCCTCGTTCTACTCCCGCTGTATCTGCAAACGCTGATGGGATATCCGGCTTACAATTCCGGCCTTGCACTGTCGCCACGCGGCATCGGCGCTTTGCTATTCACTCCGCTTGGCGGGACATCTGACAACCAAGACCGATCCGCGGCGATTGCTGGTTGTGGGAATCGTTTTGGGGTCGGTCACGATGTTCCAGCTCTCGGGATTGAATCTACAAGCTGGCTTCTGGGATATTTTTTGGGCGCAGGTTCTACAGGGCGTCGCCCTGAGCTTTCTGTTCATTCCCCTGATGGCCTTGGCGATGGCTCGCATCGAACCCGAGAAGATGGGGAATGCAACCAGCATTTTCAACCTGATGCGGAATATCGGCGGAAGTGTCGGCATCGCAATCATGACGACCTTCCTGGCCCGCCGAACCCAAGTGCATCAGAACCACCTGGTGGAGAAGATCGTGCCCGGCAGCGGAGAGACGTACCGAATGCTGGAAGGACTTAAGGCGAACTTCTACGCGCATGGCGTGGACGCGGTGACTGCCGCGCGCAAGGCGACGGCAGCGATCTACGGAATGGTGCAGCAGCAGGCCGCGATGCTGTCGTTCGTCGAGGCTTTCTGGATCATGGGGGCTATCTTCCTCACGATGCTGCCTTTTCTTCCGTTACTGCAGTATTCCAAGCCCTCGACCGCTCCCAAGCCGGTTGATAAGGGGTGGTCTGTGCTTTCGAGGGTCGATCTTGCAGAAGACTTGCAGCTCACCGAGAAGGAACGTGCCGAAGCGGAAGAACACCATTTAGCCTGGCATTGAGATGAGCCAAAACTGCCGGTTTCCTCCTCTATTGGCCCCACTCATGCTTCCGGTTCGATCCATCCTTTTCGGCATTAGATTGGAATCCGGCTTTGCGTTGTTTTTCATCTCGGATCTGCTTCAGGCGACGTTGAAGGCGTGATAGAGTGTTGCCCACTCAGATCGCAGGACTTTGACGAGCCTGCGAAATCCCCCGCGTTTCCCTTGCTAAAGGAGCGTTCATGAGCACTCTCCACGAACTAGTAAAAGGCCGCAAACTTTTGTCAGTTGAATCTACGCGCACCGTGCTCGAAGCTGCGCGTTACATGATGGAGCACAACGTGGGAGCGATGCCGGTGCTGCGCAATGGCGACCTGGCGGGTATTCTTTCGGAACGAGACATCATGAACCGGGTTGTGGCTGCGGGCCGAAATCCCGGTACGACCGAAGTGTCTGAGGTCATGACGGCAAATCCGAGGGCGGTGCCGCTCCATGAGACGATTGAAGAGTGCCTCTTCATTATGAGGGAGTTCGGGTTTCGCCATCTGCCGATCGTGGAAGGGAAGCAGGTGAAGGGAATCGTCTCGTTGCGCGACGTGCTACTGCATCATGCCGCTGACATGGAGCGCCAAGTGAGGCAAGCAGCCTCATAGGCCGCAAGAGCTACTGCGAACAGCTCTGGTTAGTTCGATCGGGTTTGCATTGACGATCGGGGAAACTGGGCGGCAGAAATTACTGAGTCTTGGGCGCAGTCACCGTCAAGCTGACGGTGGGCCCGGCGCTGGTCGTAGATCCAGTGTTGCTTGAAACCACACCGTTCGTGTCCACTCCCACAATCGTGAATGAGTAGGTATTCGCCGGCGTGATTCCATTCGGCGTCGTAGTGGTCGAAGAGTTGGTGTTCGAACACGCAGGGATCAAGAGCAAAGCGCCGGTCAGTACGAACAGACTCAACACTCCTAACGCCTTTCTGTGTTTTTTCCCGCCGAAGGCCGCGCCCAAACCAACCAGCCCGAGGATTGGCACGGAAAGCCACAAGGCATAAAAGTGGCGATGACCAATTGTCGCACCGGTGATCACCGGTCCGAATGTTGTGACAGTCAGAGTCGAACTGGCCGGAGTATTTCCCGTCACTACGAGACCTTTTTGTCCCGCCGGATAGGTGAACGTACATACAGGAGAGATCGTTACAAGAGGGGTCATGCTGGCGCAATAGAGCGTGATGTAGCCATTGCTCGGAGTCATGTAGCCATCGAGCGGATTGATGCTGATTGTGCCCACGGCTCCCGAGCCGGCCGTTACGCTAGAGGGAGCAATCGCGCTCTGCACGGTGATGGTGAATTGCGGAGTTACAGACAAGACTGTCAGTTGCAGATCCTGCGACTGAGAGCCCGACCCGTCTGTCCCGGTGATGGTGACGGTGTAGCCGATAGTAGAAGTGCTGGTCGTGGACGTGATGGTCGCTGTCGCACTGCCGGAGGCCGTGACCGATGCGGGGCTTACCGCGCAGGCCGGGATGTCTTCGGGCGGCAACTGAACAGGCGCTGTCACCGTGCAGGTGAAAGTAATCGAGCCGGAGAATCCCGCGTTGGTTACGACGCTGACATTCGAGGCCGTGGTGCCGCCTGGAGCAATCGCGTCAGGCAGAAATGGATTGGCCGTCAGGGTGAAGTCGGCCTGCGCCGCCGCCGGTAATGTAAGGAAGATGGCGAAGAGGCACAGAACCGGTATGCCGGCCCAGAGTCTCAACTTGGAAACCGATCCTTGGGTTCTCAACATGAGCTGGTGTGGTTTCAACTAGCTTCGATTCCTGGGAACTAAAAAAAGCTGCCCGCGCAGGGAGTCGCCTCATGTATTCCGTCCCATGATGTTTTGTGGGAAGGCGGAGACGCACTCTAGAGCCAAGTGCTTCGTTCAAGCTCAGTCAGACAACGACTCACGGGGACTCGCTCTGAATTTTCCATACTAACATCCCAGCAGACGAGTCGTTGGGCGCGACTCAGGGAACGGTGACGATCACGCCTGAGCAAGGTTTGGCTCCCTGCCTCCGGTAGCTGTGCTGGACTGCGGAGTCGAAATAGATGGCGTCTTCAGGTTCGAGAACGAATTCTTCACTGCCGATCTTGATTGCCAGTGTTCCCTTCACAACGTAAACGAATTCGACTCCGGCATGCTGGTGGGGCTTGAGTTTGTCGGGCGCGATCTCCTGAAATTCGGCCAGAAACGCACTCAGTTTGCGCTCGGTGGCGCGATAGTCCAAACATTCGAAGTAGTAGGGCACGTCTTGGGCACCGGGCCGCTCGGGAAAGCGCACGCGCTCTCCATGACGGACGACGCTGACCACGCGGCGCTTGCGCTCGTCAGTGAAGAAAAAATCGAGTCCAACGCCGAATACCAGCGCGATGCGCAGAAGAGTGGGAAGCGTGGGAAATAGTTTGCCCCGTTCGAGCTTTGACAGAAGAGCGGCGGACAGGCCCGTATGCTTGCCAAGTTCGACAAGTCCCATACTCTTGCGTAAGCGCAGAGTTCGCAGTTTTTCGCCGATTGAGTAACGTGTAAGGCCGTCGGAAATCGTTTCTGAGATGCCTGCCATAATTTCTCTATATTAAAACAAATATTCATAATAGTAAATAGACGAGCCCAAAAAAGCGCCGTCCCGAATTAGAGGACGGCGTCGTCTAGAAGGTCTATTTCGGTTGTTGCTTCTTCTTGAAGAGGCCCATGACGTTGTTGATCGTGTTCTGCTGGGGGCTCTTCGAGTTGCCCTGATTGGCCAGTGCGCCCTGGAGGAATCCAGCGGCGAGGCCCTTCACATCGGGAGTGAATTTGGGATCCGCGGTGGTGCCTTGGATGCCGAACGGTACCGCCAGTCCTTGTACATCCGCCCGCATTTTGAAAGCGAGATCGTTGGCGGGGCTAACGGTGCCGGCGCCGGTGAGCACGCCAATCGCGGGGATGTTGAGGTTGATGTTATTGGCCTGAGTACCCTCAGGCGCCATGCGGACATCGGAGCTGAAATTCTGAATGCTCGTGTCATTGCCGGTAGTCTTGCCGCTGATTGCGGAGATGGCGGCCATTTTCTGCCCCAGGTTGAAGTTGGCTAGCTGCGTATTCTGAAGTCGAACATTGCCAGCGGTGATGAGTTTGTCGACCGCTCCTGAGCTGTTCATTGTGACATCGAGATCGCCTCCCTTTAGAGTCGCCTTGGGAGGCAAAATCACGCCGACGGCGGGCAGCATCGCTTCCAGATCGTCTACTGGCATATTTTGTCCATTCAACTTGAGATTGACCGAAGTGACCTTGCCATGGAGGTCGAAGGTGCCGGTCAGGCGGGCGAGTGCTTTTCCCATGGAAATGTCACATTGCGTGATCTCACCCGTTTGCTTCGCGAGGTGATCTACAATCGCGAACTTCACATTGACAGGTTTTCCCGCCGGCGATCCCTTCTGAACTACCTTCAGGCCGTTCACATTCAAAGCGCCATTCAGTTTCGCGTCATGACTGTCGGAAATAACTGTGCCATCCAGGTCGGCGACGCCGGCGATTCCAGCCGCTGGATCGATGAATCCTGACGCCGCAAGATCCAATTTCTGAACATTGATCTTGGCATTGAACGGAGTAAGGGCCGCGTCCTCAGAGTTGATCGGGCCTGCCTTGCCACTAAGCTTCAGGCTGCCGCCCGCAGGTGTGTTAGCGGTCAACTCGAATGGGAATGAAGATCCAAAAGAGAAGTTGGTGACTTCCACATTCACCTTGTCATAGACGCGCGGCTTCGCTGTGGAACCGGCTTGCGAGACGGTGAGGCGTCCGTTATTTACGTTGAGCTTGGCGACGGACAAATTCGGATTGCTGCTCCCGGCGTTCGATGGTGTTCCTTGCGAGCCGGACGGGGCGGAGGGCGCAGACTTGGAATTGGCCTGTGGGGGCGCCTTTGGCGCGGCTACATTGTTCCCGCCGAGACTGGAAAAGTTCCATTTCTCGCCATTCTCCGATTTGACCATAGCAATCTGCGGCTCGTTCAGGGTCAGTTCGGTGACATTCAACGTTTTCGACATGATGAGAGGCATCATCTCGACCCCGACTTTCAGCGATTTCGCCTGAATGAATGGAGACTTGCTGAACTGTGGATCGTCGGCGATTGAAATGTCGTCGGCGCCTACGCTGCCGGAGAAGAGCGAGAGTGAGAGATTGCCCACTTTCACTTCGCGTCCGAGTGCGCCAGAAAGTTCGGACTCCAATTTCGGTTTAAACGTGTTCGCGTCGACGAAGAAGGGAATCGCGATCACGATAAGAATCAAGACACCGATGACGATACCTGCGATTTTCAAAAAGCGTTTCATGATTCTTACCTCCTGGTGAAGCGGCAAAGTTGCAGTTGCATTGAAGGGATTTCTTGCGGTCGGGCTAAGTTTATCACTGGGAATCCTCAAGAAGTTCCGGGGAGGGAATAGAAGTGTTCTTCCTCTGATCCCCATTACCGGCGGCGGCCTCCATCTCTTTTTTCGCCTCTTCCTTTCGGCCTAGATGAAGCAGGATTTGCCCGCGAACGTAGTGAGCGTCGGTGCGGTCCGCATCGAACTTAATGGCCGCGTCCGCTGCTGCCAGCGCTGCCGGATATCTCTTTTGGCGCTGATAAATCTTCGCCAGGCCCAGATGCGAGTCAACGAGACGAGGGTCTCGCCGTAGTGCCTGGCGATAGCTGCTTTCGGCTTTAGCGTCGTCTTGCATCAGCCAATAGACATCTCCTAATTCGTTGTAGTTCAGAGCCAAATCCGGCTCAATCGCGGCGTCCTTCATAAATTCATCCCGAGCTGCGGAATACTGCTGTTGCTTCTTATGCACCAAACCAAGATTGAAGTGAACGAAGGGCAGTTTTGGATCGGCGGCGGCAGCCGTTTCGAATTCGGATTGAGCCTGATCATACTGATCGAGATTGAGATGATATTTCCCGACGAAGAGATGGTATTCGGGCGAGCCATTTCCGATTTTGATCAGGCGCTCGGTGGCGCGGTTATCCAGGTCCGTCTTGCCTGCCCGGTGGGCTGCGTTGGAGAGCACGTAGAGATAGGGGAACTTATCGGATTCCTGATTCCAGAGCGGCTGCAGGGTATCTGCTGAATCACCCCAACGGTCGGCAAAGAAGTAGCAGAGTCCAAGCAGGTAGCGGGGCTGAACGATATCCGGTTGCTCACGGACGACCGACTCGAAAAGCGGAATCGCCTTAAGAAACTCGTTCTGCCGGTAGTAAGCAAGGCCGATGTTCAGCCGAATGCCGGCAACCTGCGGCATGAGTTGTTCCGCCTTCTCCAGGGACTGGATTGCCTTGGTCCATTGTTTTCGGCGCATGTTGATGACGCCGAGGTTGGCGTAGGCCGATCCGGCCTGGGGATCGAGTTCAAGCACGCGGCGGAAATCACGTTCTGCTTGATCAAGCTGATTACGTACGAGCGAGTCTTGTCCGCGTTGGAAGATTTCGGCGGGATTCTCCGCTGGACCGTGCGTGGTCCTGGTGTTGCTTTCAGTTGCTGATGGCTTTTGCGCAGGGCAATTCACTGCCGCGAAGGTGGCCAGCAGAAACAAGACGAAACATTTCGATCTGATGAGTGCGCTTGACACTGGTATTACTCTCTGCTGTAGTGTCCGCCAGCGTTCACGTTCAGTTCAAGCGGCACGCCGAACGCCGGAAGCACTCTAAATTTCCCAGAACTGCGAATTCCAAGCAAGATCCTGTCATGGTTACGATTCGAGATGTGGCGAAGGAGAGCGGATTTTCTTCTACAACGGTTTCGATTGTTTTGAACAATGCGCCGCTGGCACGTTATATCCCTCCGGTCACGAAAAAGCGAATCGAGAAGGCCGCGCAGAAGCTGGGATATCGTCCCAACCAGTTCGCGCGATCATTGCGCAGCAAGCGCAGTCACACCGTCGGTGTCATGGTCTTCGACATGACTGACCCATTCTGCACGATGATCCTGCGCGGCATTGAGAACACGCTGTACCAGTCTTCGTACCTCCCGATTCTGACGGATGTGCACAACGAGGGCAGCCGTTTCGAGCGTTATCTGGAAATGTTGCTGGACCGCCGCGTCGAAGCGCTCATCGTCATCGCCAACTGGGTTTTTCTTGATATTAATCTGCTCGCCGATCTGGAGAAGAGCAGCATTCCGACGGCGATGATCGGCTGCGAACTGAAGACGGATTCGATCAGTTCGGTGATTGTCGACAATGAAGTCGGTGGTCATTTAGCTCTCGAACATCTCCACTCACTCGGGCATCGCAAGATAGCGATCATACGGGGGCCGAAGGTGCTGACCGACAGTTCGCCGCGATGGCGCGGGATCCGCAACTGCGCCAAGGAATATTCTCTGGAACTGGATCCCAAGCTGATCATGGACATGCCGGAGTCGCGCGATCCGCTGTCAAGCTTCGAATGGGGCTACAAACTTACCGAAGAGATTGTGCGCACGAAGAAGCCGTTTACCGCCCTGCTGGCCTTCGACGACATGAGCGCATTCGGAGCGATCCGCGCGTTGAACAAAGTAGGTGTACGAGTGCCGGACCAATGCTCGGTGATCGGCTTCGACGACGTGGCTACGTCCGCGATCTATATGCCGTCTCTCACCACCGTGCGCCAGCCTATGGAAGCTATGGGAACCTCGGCGGTCAGCATCGTCGTGGACGGTATTAATGCCGTACTCGAAAAGCGGGAAGTGGCGGCGACCCACCGCCGCGTCACTCCCGAATTGGTTGTTCGAGAGTCAACCCGTAGCCTGCTGTGAACGTTTCCGGAGCCCGAATCGCGACAATGTGCACACTCACGTGGTTCTGACCTCGTTTTTTTCTTGACAGCTGACATCGTATAAACGCACTATTCATACGTTTTAATAGCCCGGTCGGGTCTCAAATCCAACGGGAGTTGTGTCCGAGGCGCGAGTTGATTCCAGCACTCGCAACTTAAACGGCGGAAGCGACGGAACCAGCGCGGAATCTATCGCGCCAAGGGGAGCCATCACCATGAAATCTTCGCGTGTGTTCTTAGGTATGTCGTTGGTCCTGATGTTTTGCGCAGCCGGGTGGGCGCAGACCGGTTCAATAACCGGAACGGTGAAAGATCCCAGCGGAGCCTCCATTGCGGGAGCTACAGTCGTCATTACCAGCCCCGAACGCGGAATCACTCGCACGATGTCGACGAACTCGACGGGCGATTACAACCAGTCCGCTCTGCCGCAAGGCTCCTATGACGTGATCGTGTCTGCGGCCGGATTCAAGAAATTCCAGGCGAAGGCCGTAGCACTCGACGTTGCTCAAAAGGCGCGCGTGGACGTGACGCTGGAAGTCGGAGCGATCAGTACGGAAGTGGTGGTTCAGGGCGAGAACGTCGCCCAAGTTGAAACCCAATCTTCCGAACTCGCCGGAACAGTCACCGGAAAAGAAATCACGCAGTTGCAGTTGAATGGTCGGAACTTCACGACTCTAGTCACGCTGGTTCCCGGAGTCAGCAATCAGACTGGAATGGATGAGCCGCAGGTCGGCATCAACGGCAATGTCGGGTTCAGCATGAATGGTGGACGCACCGAATATAACGCCTGGGAATTGGACGGCGGCGACAATATGGATAACGGCAGCAACAGTACGCTGAACGTCTATCCCAGCGTCGATGCGATCGCAGAATTCAAGGTGTTGACCTCCAATTACGGCGCGCAATACGGCCGCAACGGTTCCGGAACAGTCGAAGTCGAGACCAAGGGCGGAACGAAATCCTTTCACGGGGACGCGTATGAGTTTGTCCGCAATGACGCGTTTAATGCGCTCAATTACACGGACATGGCTTCGCACGGTGGATCTGGAAAGATAGCGCCGTACAAGAAGAACGATTTCGGTTATACGATTGGCGGCCCGGTATTCATTCCCGGTGTGTACAACAAGGACAAGCAGAAAACCTTCTTCTTCTGGTCGCAGGAATGGCGTCGTGATCGCGTACCTTCCAGTTTCAATACCGTCGTTCCGTTCAGCGGGGAACGCAACGGCGACTTCAGCGATCTATGCCTTCCAACTCCCGGTCCTGATTGTCCCACCGATCCGAGAAGCGGACTGCCCTTCGATGGAACCTTGGGCCCACTGCCGGTCGACCCGGCGGCGGCCGCTCTGCTTCCGCTGATTCCGGTAGGTACTGTGGATGTGCCCGGGGCGTCAAGCTACATCACGAATACGACGTTACCGACTTCTTGGCGCGAAGAACTGGTCCGTGTGGATCACAACATCAATGAGCACAATCGCCTTACGTTGCGCTACATTCACGATTCGTGGAAAACCATTGAACCCGGTCCGATATGGGATTCCGCCTCATTCCCGACGACACAAACCTCTTTCGACGGGCCTGGCGTGAGTCTTGTGGCGCGCCTGACGAGCACCATCTCACCGAGCTTGCTCAACGAATTTGTCGCTAGCTATACGACCGATCACATTACTTTCAGTTCGGTCGGCTATTTCAAGCGTCCCGATAATTTCCCCATGGGTTTCATATTCAACAATGGCTTTGGCGGTAAGTTACCCGCCATTACTCTCAGCGGCGGAAAATATGACGGAATCGCTCAGGACCCGAATGGCATTTGGCCCGAGGGTCCGTACAATTCCAACCCCACCTACACGTATCGCGACAATATGACGAAAATTGTCGGTCGTCACAACTTGATGTTCGGTGCTTACTTCGTCGCCGGCCAGAAGAACGAGTTGAGTAGCGTACAAGTGAATGGCGCGCTCACGTTTGACACCGGATCTCCTGTTAGCACCGGCAACGCTTTCGCCGATATGCTGCTTGGCAATATTGCAAGCTACACACAAGGCAGCAATCAATTGAAGTTCTACAACCGTTACAAAATTCTCGAGCCCTACTTCCAGGATGACTGGCGCGTAACCGACCGACTAACGCTGAACCTGGGCCTGCGAGTCAGTCTTGAGGGCACTTACCGCGACCGTTACAAGCACGCTTACAACTGGGATCCCTCTTTGTATGATCCTGCGACGGCGCCAATTCTCAACCCAGACGGTTCACTGGCAACGGACGTGACCGGGGCGATCATCGGAAATCCATTGGATGGTCTGGTCCAGTGCGGCGTGAACGGAACTCCAATCGGTTGTTCAAAAGGACATTTGTTCAATCCAGCACCGCGCATCGGTTTTGCATGGGACCCCCGCGGCGATGGCAAGACAGCGATTCGTGGCGGCTATGGTGTGTTCTTTGAGCATGCCAACGGAAACGAAGCCAACACAGAGGGCATGGAGGGTCAAACTTCGCCTCTGCTCCAGTCTCAAACCCAAAACGTGATCAATGGCTACCTGGCGGTAGGCGCCGGTGCGGTGGCCCCATCCTTTCCGGCCAATTTTTACTCCATCCCGAAACAGGTGGTCTGGCCGTACATGCAGCAGTGGCACCTGGACATTCAGCGCGAAATGCCCAGCCATATCGTGACCACGTTCTCGTATGTGGGTAGCAAGGGAACGCACTTGGGACGGCAGAGCGACCTGAACCAGCTGTTGCCCACGCCGTTGGCTGACAACCCTTTCTTGCCCGGCCAGCCGATCACCGATACGGAGTGCGCGCCGTTCGATCCCCTGACCAATACCGGATCTCTTCAGAATGTGGGCCTTCCAAACGTAACCGGTATCGTCAATGGCCAGACTGTTTCAGGGCAAGCCGCGATCAACCTTCAGACCGCTTGCGGCAATGATGCCAATCCGTATCGGCCGTTCTACGGGATCGGCAACATTACGCGCCTTGAGAACAAAGCATCGTCCATCTATCACGCCTTCCAGCTTTCGGTCCGCAAGACTGTTGGATCGCTGAGCTTGAGTGGCGCTTACACCTACAGCCACTCCATCGACGACTCTTCGGATCGGTACAACGGAGACTTCGTCAATTCCTATGATGTTTCCGCCAACCGGGCTAGTTCCAGCTTCGACCAGCGGCACATGCTGAATATCGGCTACGTGTATGATTTGCCGTTCTTCCGGAAGCAAGGCTTGACTCACAGCCTTCTGGGTGGCTGGCAATGGTCGGGTCTTGTAGCGTTCTCAACCGGGACGCCGTTGAACATCACGAACGGTACTGACTTCGGCGATAACGCTGGCGTCGGCAACGGCGTCGGAACGGGGTCGTATCCTGACCTTGTCGGCAACCCTAACGCCAATATCCCGCCAGCAAGCGCGGTCACAGTGAGCAGCGATGCGGGTTTCTTCTACAATCCGGCTGCGTTCGGCGTGCCCAGAGGACTAACCTTCGGAAACGTCGGACGGAACTTCTTGCGCAATCCCAATCGGACCAACTTCGATATGGCATTGTTCAAGCATTTCGCCATCAAAGAACAGACCGCTTTCGAGTTCCGGTTTGAGGCGTTCAACGTCTTCAACCACACGGAATGGAATGGACCGTCAGGATCATTGGGTGCGGACGGATTCCTCGAAATCAGCGGGTCTCACTTGGCTCGCGTGGTCCAGCTCGGGGCGAAGTTCTTGTTCTAGACTTTCGTTCCCATCGAAAATAAACCCGGCCTCAAAAGGGCCGGGTTGTTTTTTTTGCGGGTGCTTGCGGGCGAGGCGTCGCCCGGGCGATTACGTCGGGGAGCTTATCCCACCGATACGGGCTGCCGGCTTCCGACCGCTTCCAGTGCGTGCTCCAGATCTGCGATCAGATCATCGGCGTTTTCGACGCCCACCGACAGCCGCAACATTTGTTCATTGACGCCCATTTTGTCGCGCTCGGCAGGTGGCACCATCAGGTGCGAGGTCAGGACTGGGATCGACACCAGCGATTCGACTCCGCCGAGGCTCGGGGCCAGAGTGAATAATCGGAGAGCTTCGCTTGCGCGCCGGGCGTCGTCGCCAGTGCCCTCAACTTCGAAGGTAACCATTCCTCCACCACCGGCCATCTGCACACGCGCCAGAGCATGTTGCGCATGACTCTTGAGGAACGGATAGTGAACCCGGCGAACCTTGGCGTGTTTCTCCAGAGATTGCGCGACCCGCAGCGCGTTCTCGTTCTGGCGCGCCACACGCAAAGCTAGCGTCTTCATCCCGCGCGCGAGCATCCAGGAGGCGTGCGGATCCATGCAATTGCCGAGCGTCGTCCGCGTCGCGAGAATCTTCTGGATCAACTCGTCGGGACCGGCAATGACACCGCAGATGAGATCAGTGTGTCCGCTCAGGTATTTGGTTCCGGAGTGCATGATTAGATCAATGCCGAATTCGGCAGGGCGCTGATTAATCGGCGTGCCGAACGTGCTGTCGATCATGCTGATCAGGCCATGCCTCTTAGCTACCGCTGAAGCGGCTTTCAAGTCGACAACGCGCAAGGCGGGATTCGTGGGCGACTCCAGATACAACATCCGAGTATTCGGGCGAATTGCGCGCTCGTGTTGCGAGTAGTCGGTGGTGTCGACAAATGTGGTCTCGACGCCGTATTTCGGCAGCCATTGGGAGAGAAACTTGTACGTCCCGCCGTATATTTCGCGCTGGGCGACAATGTGATCTCCAGCCTTGAGTAGCGCCATAATAGTTGTGGAGATGGCGCCCATCCCGGAAGAAAAGGTGAGGGCAGAATCCACGCTTTCCAGCTGCGCAATGGTTTTTTCGGCGGCCGTGTTGGTGGGATTGCCATATCGGGTGTAGTAGCTATCGCTGCCGGTGACACGGAGTTGCTCGTCGTTGTCCTCGACTTCAAATGTCGACGTCTGGAAGATGGGGAGTGACACCGGGCCGTTTTTCTTCTCTAGGTCCGCGGCACCGCGGACGGCTTGAGTTTCAGGATGCTTGGAGTTGGATTTCATGAACGCCTCGCTATTCCAAGAAGGTTAATCTGCGGCAATGGCCTCCGGCAAGCGCATGGGGCGGGATTTTGCGGCTTTCACTGTGGGCGGGGCAGAGAGATATTTGGCACGCGTCACTTCGCTGCGCGGGACGGACGATTGCGTCCGCCCTACGCGAGCATTTTCGGGACACATCCCGAAATTCTTTTCGCTCGGATTTCCTAGTGAATTCTTTTCCGCAGTCTGGGTGCGAGCACCATTTATAATCGCCGATTCATGGACCTAGGGCTAAAAGGGAAGGTCGCGCTGGTTGCGGCGTCCAGTCAGGGACTTGGACTAGCCACCGCGGACGCGTTTGGAGCGGAGGGCTGTCGGGTGGCGATGTGCGCTCGCAATCAGAAGACACTCGACGAAGGTGCGAACAAGATCCGGCAGAAATATGGTGCAGATGTTTTCACCGAGGCATTCGACGTGACCGATCCGAAGGCGGTCGGTGGCTTCGTCACGGCGGTCGCGAACCAGTTTGGCAGCGTCGATATTTGCGTCACCAACGCCGGTGGACCTCCTGCCAAGGGCTTTCTGGCGGCGACGCTTGAAGACTGGCAGAAAGCGATCGACGCCAACTTTCTGAGCACCGTCTACTTCGCGCGCGAAGTGATCCCGCATATGCAAAAGAAGTGCTGGGGGCGAATCATCACGATTACGTCGATCACGACCAAGCAGCCGGTGGCCGATCTGATCCTGTCGAATGCGGTGCGCGCGGCGGTTGTGGGACTGGTCAAAAGCCTGGCGAACGAATTCGGTAAGGACGGAATTCTAGTCAACAATGTCGGTCCCGGCTTCACGGCGACCGATCGACTGAAAGAGCTTGCCAAGGCGCGCTCGGCCGCCACGGGCAAAAATGAGCAGGAGATCTTCGATGCCTGGGCCGCGGATGCACCTGTGAAGCGGCTGGGTGATCCGCGGGAGTTGGCAGAGACGGTTGTCTGGCTCGCATCCGAGCGCGCGTCCTACATCACCGGACAGACGGTACTGGTGGACGGCGGAATGTATAAAGGATTGTGATTCTCGAGCGAGAACTTGTAAGTTAGCAGACCGTTGTTCGCTAGCTAGTTCACTGTTTCAGGGAGATTCATGCGATCGATTGCTTCCCGAATTTCGGTTATGAGCGGCGAAGGGGCCTTATCGGTCTTTGCCCGCGCTAAGGAACTTGAGGCCCAGGGCCGCTCTATCATCCACCTTGAACTCGGGGAGCCCGACTTCCATCCGGGACAGTCGGTCGTTGATTCTGCCGTGCGTGCGCTCGCCGAAGGCAAGGACCGGTATTGTCCTGTTGCGGGCGTACCGGCGCTGAAGCAGGAGATTGCGACGTATCTGAAGCGCACGCGCAACATAGATGTGGTTGGGGAAAACGTAGTGATCGCGCCGGGATGCAAGATCGCGCTATTTCAGTCAATGATGGCGCTGCTCGAACCCGGAGACGAAGTTGTTTATCCCGATCCGGGCTTCCCAGGCTATGCCTCGATCACGCACGGTCTGGGCGCGACGCCGGTTCCATTCACGTTGTCATCGCGTAACCAATTCCAGCCGGATCCGGACGAGGTCGCGTCGAAGATTACGTCGCGCACACGTATGTTGATCACCAACTCTCCGGGGAATCCCACGGGAACGGTTTACACGGATGAAGTGCAGCGCGCCTTGGCCGAACTGGCCGTGAAGCACGATCTCTGGGTCCTGTCGGACGAGATTTACGCCCGGATCATCTATAGCGGTGAATATTTCTCGATGCTGCGCTATCCCGGAATGGCGGAGCGAACGCTGATCATCGACGGCTTTTCCAAGAGCTTCGCGATGACCGGCTGGCGGTTGGGATACACCGTGGCTCCGCCCGAAGTCGTTCCCGCTCTCAACATGTTGGTGGTCAACACCTACACCTGCGTTGCGGAGTTCACGCAATATGCGGCGATCGATGCGCTGCGCGATCGCGAAGGCAATACGCCGCACATGGTGACGGAGTACTCGCGACGGCGGCAGCAGTTTGCCACGGACCTCAATGGTGTGCCCGGTTTCCGCTGCCTTCCGCCGGACGGTGCGTTCTATGCGTGGGTTGAGATCCTTGGAACCGGAATGTCTGCCGAGGAGTTATGCCGCATCCTGCTGGAAGAGGCCGGAGTGGGCGCTATCCCGGGTGCTGCCTTCGGTCCCGCCGGAAAAGATTTCATCCGATTCTCATTTGCATCGTCTACGGCCACATTGAAAGAAGCAGTGGCGCGCATTCAAAAGGCATCGGTCGCCTGGCAGGGAACGGCTGCGGTTCGCTGAGCGACATTCGTCAATCCTCGATGTGTTCGAAGGAAAATATGCGGAATGCATTTCGACCTCTGCTCCTGATTGCGCTGAGCAGCGTTTGTGCTGCGCAAGCACGTCCGTTTCCCGGTCCCGATGTTCAACAGATCTATCAACGCCTTCTGCCGCAGATCGAAAAAATCCAAGCATTCGATCATCACGCGCATCCGGGATACGCTGACGACCCGGACGTTGACGCGATGGCGGCGCCTCCGAATGCAAGCGAGGCGTTGCGCACACGCGATGACAATCCCGAACTGGCGGCCGCGGCCAAGGCTTTGTTCGGGTATCCGTACAATGACCTGTCGCCCGAGCACGCGAAGTGGCTGCTCGACAAGAAGAGCAAGTTAAAGGCGGATCTGAAAGGGACGGCGTACTTCGATTCGATCCTCGACAAGATCAACATCGAGAGCTCTGTGGCGAATCGTGCCATGATGCCGGACTATTTGAACCCGAAGCGGTTCCCTTGGGTTTTCTTCGGCGATTCGTTCATGTGGCCGTTCAATAATGAAAAAGAGTCGGGCCGGAACCCCGATCAAGGCGTCTTTATCCCACTTCAAGAGAAGATGCTGCATCGCTGGATGCAACAGGCGAATGTCAGCAAACTGCCCGGCAGCTTTGCCGATTACCTGAAGTTCATAAGTCAGGTGCTGGAGGAAAACTCAAAAAAGGGAGGAATCGCGATCAAGTTCGAGGTCGCCTATTTCCGTCCGACTACTTTTGGGGATCCGACGAGGGCCGAGGCGGAGGAGATCTATCAGAAGTATTCTGCTGGCGGCGTTCCGTCAGAAAAAGAATACCGGACCTTTCAAGACTTCATCTTCCGCTTTCTGGTTCTGGAGGGCGGACGGCTGCATCTGCCGATTCACATCCATACGGCTATCGGCATCGGCGATTATTTTAACCTCTCGCAAAGCAACATCATGAATCTGGAAAGCGTGCTGCGCGATCCACGCTACGCTTCGACGACATTTGTGATGATTCACGGAGGCTATCCTCTGGAGCGCGAGGCGATCTGGCTGGCGGCTATGAAGAATGTTTATCTCGATTCTTCGTTTGGCGAACTGGCGCAATATCCATCGGCATTCAAGGAAACGCTGAAGATGTGGCTGGAAACTTTTCCAGACAAGATCACATTTGGAACCGATTGTTTCCCTTACAATCAGGTGCTGGGTGCGGAAGAAAGCTACTGGCTCGGAGCGCAGTCTTCGCGTATGGCGCTAGCCGCGGCTCTGGCCGAGATGATTTCAGAAGGGGAAGTGACGGAGCCCCGTGCACTTGAGCTGGCTCATGCGTATCTCCACGATACCGCAGTGAAGATTTACGCCGGCAGGGTGCAGTGACATTGCCGTATCGAACGTTTTGAGAGGCCGTTAACGAATACTTCTTATGCCAAAAGGATACTGGATCACCTTCTATCACTCGGTTTCAAACCCTGCCGTTTTGCCTGACTACGTGAAGCTTGCGACTCCCGTAGTGCAGGCGCATGGTGGACGTTTCTTGTCCCGAGGGACAGCGGTCAAAGTTTACGAAGCGGGAATATCCGAGCGTTCCGTAGTTGTCGAATTCGATAGCGTCCAAGACGCCATCGCGGCCTACGAGAGCCCGGAGTACAAAGAGGCAATAAAAGTGTTGGGGGATGTGAAAAGAGACGTCCGCATTCTAGAAGGTGTCTCGTAAGAGCGGTCAGCAAAGAAAATAGGAATTGAACTCATGCCAAAGTCGAAAAAAACAAAAAAGTCCAGCGGCAGCGCAAAGCTGAGAACTCAAAGGGCGAAGAGTACCGCCATCCGCCATGCCGCACCCAAGTCGGAGTTGCAATACATACCGTGGCATACGATTTCTCTTGAAGATTTGAATCCGCTGCTGCAGCGCCAGTTCGTCGTTGGACAGGAAATCATGCTGGCCCGCGTGCTGCTCAAGAAGGGCTGCATCGTACCTTTGCACAGCCATCACAACGAACAGCTAACGTATATCGTTGAAGGCGCACTGAAGTTTTTCATCGACGGAAAAGAGATTACGGTGCGGGCGGGCGAGGTCCTCTGCATTCCCTCCAACATGCCGCATAAAGCGGAAGCGATGGAAGATACGGTGGACCTGGATGTATTCACTCCGCCGCGTGCCGACTGGATCAACAAAACCGACCATTACCTGCGGGAAGAGAAGTAGTAAAGTCTCATGCTTCCGCTCCCCACTTCAGCGCCCGGCGTGCGTCCCACGGAATTTCGTTTTCGCTGCATCGCGTGCGGTGACTTTACGGAGGCCGCAGCGCAGAACTTCCGTTGTGTCCACTGCGGAGATTTGCTGGAGATCATCTATCCATCCTGGGAAGCCGCCCCACCCGATGCTGCAAGTTTGAAGTCCCTGTGGCGTGACCGACGCCTGTCATCGAACCCTCTTGACTACAGCGGCGTGTGGCGCTTCCGGGATCTGCTACCTTCACTCGAAAGAGATCGTCAGCCGATTACTTTGCGCGAGGGAAACACTCCTCTTTATGAGCTGCCGCGATGTGCTCGCATAACAGGTGTACCGCGGCTGTATGCGAAGCACCAAGGCATGAATCCTACGGGGTCGTTCAAAGACACCGGAATGACTGTAGCCGCGACGTTCGCGCAGCAAGCCGGATTTCGCTGGGTCGCTTGCGCATCCACCGGCAATACTTCGGCATCGATGGCGGCATATGCTGCCCGTGGCGGTCTGCGCAGCCTGGTGCTGGTGCCCCAAGGGAAGATCTCGTGGAGCAAGCTTTCGCAGGCTCTGGACTACGGCGCCGTTACCTGCCAACTGCGGACGGACTTTGACGGCTGCCTCCGCCTGTTGCAGGAACTTGTGTTGAAGGCGCCGGTTTACCAACTGAATTCGATCAATCCGTTTCGACTGGAAGGCCAGAAGACGCTAGCTTTGGAACTGCTCGAGCAATTCGATTGGCAGTCGCCCGATCACATTATTGTTCCCGGGGGCAACCTGGGAAATAGTTCTGCGATCGGCAAGGCGCTGGTGGAGATGCTCGACCTCGGGCTGATTTCGCGTATGCCCAAGCTCTCGGTGATTCAGGCCGAAGGAGCGAATGCTCTCGTCAGAACATTGCGCGAAGCGTCGGGCAAGCGGCTGATCAACGTTTCCGCAGAGACGCGGGCCACCGCCATTCGCATTGGGAATCCGGCCTCCTGGAAGAAGGCGGTTCACGCGCTGGAAGCGACCGAGGGAGCGTGTGAACAGGTAACTGAAATCGAAATCGCGCAGGCCAAGGCCGAGATAGGCGTAGAGGGAATCGGGTGCGAACCCGCATCCGCAGTAACGCTTGCGGGACTGAAGAAGCTGGTTCAGCAAGGTTTCGTAAAATCAAACGAAACCGTCGTGCTCATCTTGACGGGAAATCTGTTGAAGGACCCCGATTTCACCATCGACTTCCACCGGGGTGAAATGTTTCAGTCATTCGTGCAGTCCGACGCAGCGCTGGATTCCCTCCGTCGGCCGCCAATCGTCCTAGAGCCCACGCTCGATGACATCATGCGTACACTTGAACATGCCGAGAAGGAGTAAGGACTCACTTTCGTCGCGGGCTCGAGTTGTCGCCCCTGGAGCGCTCCGCCTTTCGTTGCCCGCGACCTCCGCCAATCTCGGTCCTGCTTTCGATGCCGCCGCACTTGCAATGGATTTTCGGATCACGATCGACGCGCGCGCTGCGGATGAGTTTGCGATTACGGCGACTGGCCGTGATGAGTCAATTTGCAGTTCGCTCGAGAATCATCTGATTCTGAACACCTACCGCGAAGTGATGGTAAGCGCGGGAAGGAAGATCGTTCCTCTCCAGCTACGAATCAATAATGAGATTCCGATCGGCAAGGGCTGTGGATCGTCTGCGGCAGCAAGGCTGGCGGGAATTGCGCTCGCCGTTCACTTCGGACGTCTTCGC
This sequence comes from uncultured Acidobacteriota bacterium, assembly GCA_963712365.1. Classification (GTDB taxonomy): domain Bacteria; phylum Acidobacteriota; class Terriglobia; order Terriglobales; family Acidobacteriaceae; genus Sulfotelmatobacter. Next base: position 646,343 of record CAVQHO010000006.1, on the reverse strand, counting down.
TGGAATGATTCCCAGATCATTGGCGAAGCATCGCGCCGCGAACATCATCCGGATAACGCGTCTGCCTGCTGGATGGGCGGGCTTACAGTCGCGCGCATGTCGGGCGAAGCGGAAGCTCAGGTTGTCAGCGTGCGCCCCAAAGGGAAGTGGCCTCTGCTTCTTGCGATTCCAGATCACAGCCTCTCGACCGAAGAAGCTCGCCGCGTACTTCCGGCGCAATATCCCCGAGCAGACGCGGTTACGAATATACAGAACTCCATGCTGTTGCTGGCGGCATTCATCCAGGGCAGGCCCGAGCTGTTGTACTCCGCACTTGATGACCGCATCCATCAACCGTACCGCGCGAAACTTTGTCGGCTGCTGCCTGCGCTTCAGCAGTTGAAGCCTCAGCAACGTGTGCTGGGTGCAGCCCTCAGCGGTGCCGGGCCCTCGGTTCTCCTCTTTCTAGATCCTCGCGGATCGGTCGCAAGAACGAAGCGGCTTGTGGAGTCGCATCTCGCAAAAAACGGTCTGAGCGCAGAACTACTAGCGACGTCGATCACATCGCGCGGAGGAAAATTCCGGTGACGGCGGCCGCGCGTCGATTTTCCCAAAGTGGGCTTCCCGCGCCTCTTCCTGGTCGTTTTGGATTGCCTCAAGTCACTACAGTTTCCATACTGTCCCGTGACTGTCATCCGACGCGCGACACTACTGCTGTCACTCCAAACTTCGCTACTTCTGTTTCTGGTTAGCGGCTCCGTTGTAGCCCAGGTGCCGGAGTTAGCCATCGTGCAAAGGCGCGCGATCACCGCTGACGCTCAGTATGCGAAGCGTCGGAATGAGTGGTTCTACCAGGGGCGTAATACCGGAAAATCGTCGGCGGCAGAGCTCAGGCGGCGCGCTTTTCAAGCCAAGCTGCTCCTGCGGGCGCAACGCGCATCTTCGTTAAAAGCCGAAGCGAGTGGCCAGGTTTCGTTATCGTCGGGCAGTTGGATACCGCTTGGTCCGCTGCCGCTTTCCTCCGACTCGTCGGGCAACGGAACTCAGGACTACCATCAGGTGTCCGGGCGGGCCACGGCGATTGCTATTGACCCAGCGGATTCAACCGGCAACACAATCTATATCGGTGGAGCGCAGAGTGGAATCTGGAAATCCACGAATGCAGCGAATCCGATCGCGAACAATGTTGCTTGGGCGCCTGTAGCCGATACGCAGGCCACCTTGTCCATCGGAGCGATCGCCATCCAGCCGGGAAACTCAGATCCCGCAAAATCGGTGATCCTCGCGGCAACCGGCGAAGCGAACAATTCTGGCGACTCGTACTTTGGTCTCGGGATTCTGCGCTCTGCGGACGGCGGAAACTCATGGTCGCTGATCTCGACCGCAAATAACGGAACTCTGTCGTTCAGTGGACTAGGCGGCGCGCGCATTGCCTTCAACACTACACCTGGACAATCGAGCACCGTGGTTGTCGCCATGGCCACGACAGCGGGAGGCTTGATCGACGGTTCCATTTCATCCAGCACGCAGCGTGGGCTCTACACCTCTCGTGACGCCGGACTAACGTGGACGTACAACGCCCTCAGCGATACCGGTGGGCCGACCGATTCGGACTCGGCCACCTCGGTTGTGTACAACGCCTTGGCCGGAAAGTTCTTCGCTTCTGTCCGGTACCACGGCTTCTATTCCTCGCCGGACGGGGTCACGTGGACCCGGCTTTCTCTTCAACCGGGTGGAGTCGCTCTCAGCCCCGCGGCCTGTCCCGCACAATCGTACTCTAACAACTACGCGTGCCCGATCTACCGCGGCGAGATTGCCGTCGTGCCCGGACGCAACGAGATGTATGCGTGGTACATATCTCTCGCATCCGATGGAACGCCCACCGACAAAGGTATTTGGAAAAGCCTCAACGGAGGAACATCGTGGACTGCGATCTCGAATATCGGGATTGTCAATTGCGGAGATGTCGAAGGCTGCGGCGTAGAACAAGGGTCGTACAATCTTGAGCTTCTTGCATTGCCGAACGTTGACGTTACGGATCTGTACGCGGGCGCGATCAATGTTTATAAGTGCACGATCTCATCGATCAATCCCGACTGCACAGCCACGCCTTTCATGAATCTGACGCACGCCTACGGATGCGTCCCCATTGGGGCGCCTGCGAATGTTCATCCCGCGCAGCATGCTTTGGCTTCGACGATTCCTTCGACTGGCACAGACTCCGGCAACGCACTGATCTACTTTGCAAACGACGGCGGAATCTATCGCGCACTCGACGGATATACGGGCCTGAATACAGGAGCGTGCTCCGGAGTGAACCGATTCGACGATCTCAATCAGAATCTAGGATCGATGACCCAGTTCGTTGGGTTCTCCCAGCATCCCACTGATGCGAACACAATGTTCGGTGGAGCCCAAGGCAACGGCTCTCCAGCTACAGGGCAGGCCACGACCAATTCGAGTTGGGTCAGTGTTCTGGGAGGAGATGGAGTGGCCAACGCCATCGATCCGACGGCGCCGGTCAATTGGTATGCGTCGAATCCTGACGTGCCGCCGGGCGGCCTGGGCATTCAGCTCTGCTCGAATGGCGTGAACTGCAGGAATGGCGATTTTGATTTCGTTGCTACCAGCAATTCGCTCGGCGGGGATGATGGAGGATTCTTCTTTCCTTTTGTTCTCGATCCGCATTCGTCCTCAGCGATGCTCGTCGGTACATGCCGCGTTTGGCGAGGCTCGCGCCTTGGTGGAGTGTTCACTGCGCTGAGCCCGAATTTTGACACCCTTGGCTCCGGCACATGTTCGGGAAGCGAGGTAAACAAAGTAAGAGCCTTGGCGACTGCGGGGTTAACCAATAAGGACGGCTCCAGCCTGATCTACGCTGGCACCGATGGTCTTGGACCGCTGGACGGGCCGCTGAGCACGCCTTCCGGGGGACGCATTTGGGTTTCTACGGATGCCTCAGCCGGACCCCCCGCCTTCGTGGACGTCACGAGTAACAGCCCTCAAGGCGACATTAATCCGAACCAATTTCCGATATCGAGCATCGCCACCGATTCGTCCGACGCGACTGGGTACACCGCCTACCTTACGATCATGGGCTTCACTGGTGGACCCGGTCACGTTTGGAAAACGACGAATGCAGGGGCTACCTGGACCGACTTCACAGCAAACCTTCCCGATTCGCCCGCGAACGCTGTTGTCGTTTATCCGCCGATGTCACAGGTCTACGTAGCGACGGATGTCGGAGTTTTCGCGAGCTCGACCTCAACGCCCGGCTGGACGGAGCTAGGGCCGAACCCCAGCACAAATCAATCAGGATACCTGCCCAACGTCGCGGTGACCGCGTTGGGAGTATTTGCTTCCGGAGGGCAACAACTGTTGCGGGCGTCAACGTACGGGCGAGGTATGTGGCAGTTCAATCTTGTAATCACTCCCGATTTTCAGTTGGCAGTTTCGAATTCGCCACTTACCGTGTTTGCCGGGCAGACTGGTGCCCTGAATGGCACGGTTACTGCCCAGAATGGGTATGCCAGCGCTGTGACCCTCAGTTGCGTTGCGGGAGCCACGAATCCACCAAGCACATGCTCGCCCTCGCCTGCATCACTTACTCCGGGGTCATGGACGGCGTTCAGCGTGACTGTTGGAGGCGCGTCCGGCGATTACAACTTCAATGTGCAGGCTTTTGGCACAGACTCGAAGCACATCACGCATGTTTTTCCGGTGAGCCTGCATCTGATCGGTTTCGGACTTACCAATCCTTCACCTGCAAGCGTTACGGTCGGACGTGGAAAATCATCCCCACCTGTCAGCTTCAAGATCACAGCTGCCGGATCGTTCAGCCAGCTCGTGAACGTTTCTTGTACAACCGTGATCCCTGATGCGGTTTGCACTCTAACCCCTTCCGATTCGATTACACCAACGTCGGGCACGCCCGTGAACATGACTGCCAGCGTGGCCGTGCCTGGTGGAAGCAGCACGGGAAACTCAGCCGTCACCATTCAGGCCACCACGAGCGGCGCGCCTGCGGCACTCACGACATCTTTCACACTCAATGTCACGTCAAACCCCGACTTTGTTCTTAGCGAGCCATCGGCATTTCCCGAGATCAACGCAGGAAGCAGCGGTGTAAGTGGCCCGATTTCGATTGCTTCGCAAGATGGCTTCTCTGGGATTGTGAACCTGAAGTGTCCAAATACTTTTGGAACAGGGAGCTGCAGCATTAGTCCATCATCGGTGAGTTCTTTCCCAACCACCGCGACCCTGACGATCAACGGGACGAATTTTGCGGCTGGATCGTACTCTCTCTTAATCACCGGCACGTCGGGGTCAGTCGTGCATACCCTCGCTGTTCCATTTAATGTTGGCGACTATACGGTCGTGGCGCCTGCGACTTTGGCTGCAACTCCGGGGGCGCAGGTCACAGCCGCACTCAAGCTGACGTCCACATTCTCGTATGGCGGCAATATCAACATTACGTGCGATCCCACCGCTCTTCCTGCCGCCATGTGCGACATTTCTCCGGCGAATCAAATTTCGCTTCATAGCGGCGCCACTGCCAATGTGAGCGTCACGATCAACGTGCCAAACGACGCGACTGCGGGATCGTACGACATCAAAATCAACACTGCGGATAGTGCCGGCGCGCCAAGTCATTCCGCAACGATCCCGCTCACGCTCGGGCAGGATTTCTTGGTGAAGTCCACGACATCAAGCCAAACCATTACGGCGGGTCAGACCAGCGGTGCTTATAATCTTTCGGTTCAACCGGTGGGCGCCTCGTTTGACGGCGCCATCGCGCTCGCATGTTCGGCCGGACTTCCGGCGCAGGCGCAATGCCTGTTCAGCCCCTCAGGCTTGATTACGCCTGGTGGTTCCGCTGTTAATGTCGTCATGAGTATCTCGACGTCGGCGAACGCAAATGCATCCCGAAGTCCTCACCTGAGTCTCTTGCTTTTTCCACTTTGGAGTGTCTTCCCAGCGGTGATCTTGCTGAGCGGCAATCATCGCGTGAGGCGACCGCCACGTAAATTGAAAGCGCTCTCGATCGGCATCCTTCTTGGCTCACTGTTTCTGCTGGCGTCCTGTGGAGGCGTCAGTACAGGTGGAGGAGGAAACGGCGGGACGACACCACCAAACGATCCGGTTACCTATCACGTCACGATTACCGGTACCTCTCAGGGCACGCCGCCAGACGCGGGCCAGAGCACGGTCGTAACTCTCGTCGTAAACTGAGACCGTAGTCGCTTCTCGCTGCACAAAGACAAAAACAACGGAATGATCGAGTCTGGTTACGACGTATTGATTATTGGCGGAGGCGCCGTTGGCCTCGGCGTCGCCCTGGAAATCACCCGCCGCTATCCCCGCAAACGTCTGTTGGTCATTGAGAAAGAAGAAGGCGTCGCCCGTCACCAGAGTGGCCACAATAGCGGCGTCATTCATTCCGGCGTTTATTACAAACCGGGGTCGTTGAAGGCCCGCCTTTGTGTGGCGGGGGCTGCGGCCATGGTCGAGTTCTGCCAAGAACATCAGGTTCCTCACAAAGTTTGTGGAAAGGTCATTGTTGCTGTAAAGAAAGATGAACTACTCCGCTTAAAGGAATTGCAGACACGAGGCGAAGCTAACGGTCTCAAAGGTCTGCGCCTGATCGGTTCGGAGGAGCTTCGCGAGATCGAGCCATATGCAGTGGGCTTGCAAGCTCTTGTTGTGCCGTCGACGGGAATTACTGACTATGCGCTGGTTTGTGCGAAATATGCAGAGCTGATTACCGTCAACGGGGGAGCGGTGCTGACAGGAGCGGCTGCCATCGGCATCCGCCGGTCCACGAGCGAAATCGTCGTCGAGACGCCTCGAGGTGCGTTCTCGACGTCAATCCTGATCAACTGCGCCGGGCTGCACAGCGATCGCATCGCAAGGATGGCGGGCGACGAACCGGGAATGATGATCGTGCCGTTCCGAGGTGAGTATTACGACCTTGTCCCGGAACGTGCGTCTCTCGTACGCGGGCTGATTTATCCTGTGCCGGATCCCCGATTTCCGTTTCTTGGCGTGCATTTCACACGGCGGATTTCAGGCACCGTCGATGCGGGGCCAAACGCGGTGCTGGCGCTGGCGAGAGAAGGGTACCGTCACACTAGTGTAAATATCCGCGACCTTACATCCGCGCTCACCTACTCCGGATTCTGGCGCATGGCCGCGAAACATTGGCGTAACGGATTGGACGAGTGGCGTCGCTCCTTGTCGAAGGCAGCATTCGCGAAAGCTCTGCAAGTTCTGGTTCCGGAGATCAGCGAGAAAGATCTATTGCCCGGTGGTTCCGGCGTGCGCGCTCAGGCACTTAACACGGATGGCTCGTTCGTGGATGACTTCAAGTTCATTCCCTCTGCAAGAGTTCTGCACGTACTGAATGTTCCGTCCCCAGCAGCGACAGCATCGCTGGCTATCGGCAAAGCCATCGTTGACACCGCGGTCAGCAGTCTGGGCCTCATCTAGCACCAGGTGTGGACAGTTCGATTCACTTGTCGCATCCGCAAATCCCCTCAGAAAATAAATCGATAAGGTGGAAACGAAAAGCGGCATGAAGTGTTTCATCGCTCATGCTAGCTTTAGGGAAATCACGCAGATGCACTTGAGCGGAGGCGGAATTATGAGAGCTTGTATCAATACCCAATGCGTCGCATTCGGCCGAATGGTTTATTCCGTTGCGACACGGTGTCCGCTGTGCAAGTGGGACCTTAGAATGATTCCGGCCGCCAAAGAAGCTGTAGCAACATCGAAGCAGACGACCCATCAGCCTGGCGCGCGCTGAACTTTGTCTTCAACTCCGAAACTCAATCCCCAATATCTTCATTCCAGAGATCGGCATGATCGCGGATAAACTCTGCCATAATCCGGATACAATCCGGATCCTGAAGAACTGTGAAATCTACCCCGCGTTGACCGAGCAAGTCTTCTGCGCCCATAAAGTTCTGATTTTCTCCGATGATGATCCGCGGAATTCTGTAGAGCAGGGCAGTACCTGTGCACATGATGCAAGGGCTGAGCGTGCTCACGAGCGTGAGATCGCTCCAGTCGCGCCGCCTGCCGGCATTCCGGATGCAAACAGTTTCCGCGTGCGCGGTGGGATCGCTTTTCTGAACTCTCAGGTTGTGACCGCGCGCCACGACGCGGCCATTTCTATCGGCCAGCACAGAGCCAATCGGTAGTCCACCTTCACGAAGGCCGGCCCGAGCTTCTTCCAGCGCCTCGCGCAATAATGCTTGATCGTCCATTGCGCCTCCTGAAACTCAGCCATCATAGCCGCAAACGCCAGGCGTAGATCCTGGAATGATGCCAGCATAGTCCTCCTCACCAGTTTGACAGTCAGTGCATGCTGAGTAGAGATCATCAAAGTGCCGGGCGCAACGAACTTCAATCGAACAGATGGCCGCTCGAGTCTATTTTCCATCCATTGTTTCTGGATTCCAGACACTTCTGAATTCCTTCAATTTCCGGAACCGGGTTGCAGTTCGTTCGGTGGGAGCCAACCGCTAAATACGGGGCAGATGCTTCATCCGACAAGCCGATGACGTTACGTCGGTAAGAGGCGACTGGCTACGAATGTGCTTGGACAGACTCGACTCAGAACTGGCCATCCCATGACAACTGAGCTTGTAAAAAGCCGTCATCGCGGGTCGCACGGGTCTGACCAAAGTCGATTGGGGAGAAGGTTAATGCTTTCGAAGCGCATTTCAAGGTTCTTGGTAGTCTTCGCTGCAATTCTTGTTTGTAGATACTATCCAACCTCGGCTGCAGCTCAGACGCCGTCCCGCATTTCTCACGGTGCGCAGATTTCCCAAGGCCGATCGTCAGTGCTTGCCAGGTCACAAGTTAAGGGATCGCCGCGAGGTCCAGTCACTCCTGCTGATACAGCCTTAAAACATTTGGCTCAAAAAGCAAATAGGGCTCGTGCGTTTGGGGGCGGAATTCCAGCATCGACGAGCGCAACTTTCTTGTCGGCCTTGAGCTTCAACTCTGCCGGTCAGGACACCCAGTCGGTAGCAACGGCAGATCTGAATGGCGATGGCAAAACGGACCTGATTCTAGCGGACTCGTGCGCTGTAAACACTTGCGTAGGGGGTTCGATCAGCGTTCTGTTGGGCAATGGTGACGGCACGTTTTCGAATGCCGTTAGCTACGACGCAGGTGGAGCGAATGCGCTTTCGGTAGCCATGGCGGACGTGAATGGAGACGGCAAGGTCGATGTGATCGTCGCATCGAACTGCTTCAGCAACAGCAATTGTTCTAACGGATCGGTAAGCATATTGATGGGCAATGGCGACGGGACCCTTCAGCCTGCAGTTAGCTATGGTTCGGGCGGAATCTCCTCGCGGTATGTCGCGGCAGCTGACGTCAACGGAGACGGAAAGGCGGACGTCATTGTCGCGAACAGCTGTGCAGACAACAACTGCTTCAACGGTTCGCTAGGTGTGCTGCTCAACAATGGAGATGGCACATTTCAAGATGCGGTGGAATACACCACAACTGGCCCGAATGCCGCCTTCGTCGTTGCGGGAGATCTGAACGATGACGGCAAGGCGGACCTGGTCGCTGCTAATAACTGCAGCAACAGCAACGACTGTTCATTTGGTTCGATGAGCGTCCTGCTGGGCAATGGGGATGGTTCATTCCAGAATGCTGTCAGCTATCTATCCGGCGGACAAAATACACAAGCGCTGGCGATTGGTGATGTCAACGGCGACGGCAAGTCCGATGTGGTTCTTGCCGACACCTGCGTAAGCAACAACAATTGTCAGAGTGGTCAGGTAAGCCTATTGACGGGCAACGGGGACGGCACTTTCCAGCCGGCGACGACGTTCAGCTCCGACGCAACTTATACACGTTTTGTAACGCTCGCGGATATCAACGGCGACGGCAAACTGGATGTTTTGGCAGCTAGTCAGAGCGATGCAGGAGGTCAGTGGCAAGATGGCGGCGTCGTGAGCGTGCTACTGGGCAACGGGGATGCCACGTTCCAGCCCGCGTTTGCCTACGCCTCAGGTCAACACGGCGGCATTTCGCTGGCAGTCACGGACCTGAACAGTGATGGCAAACTTGACGTCGTGATGGCCGATGAATGTATTGATAACTACTCTTGTATTACGGGCGGCGTCAGCGTCTACATGGGCAACGGCGATGGAAGCCTGCAGGGTGCAGTCAACTATAACCCTGGCGGTTGGTATGCATTGTCAACTGCAGTGGCCGACGTGGATGGAGATGGCAATCTCGATCTTCTGGTCAGCGAAGAATGCAACAACAATAACTCTTGTTCAAATGGCGTCGCGAGCGTACTTCTCGGTAATGGAGATGGAACGTTCAAACCGGCTGTTACTTACGATGCGACGGGGCAGACCGGCTACGCTATTGTTGCCGCTGACGTGAACGGCGACGGCAAGCTAGACCTTCTTATCGGAAATGAATGCGCTCAGAACAATTGCAACAATTCGTCAGTCAGCGTGCTGATCGGAAATGGAGACGGCACCTTCCAGACCGCAACTGAATATCCCACTAACGGACTCTATGTTTTTGCACTGGCCACCGCCGATCTCAATGGCGACGGCAAATTAGATATAGTGACTACGAGCGAGTGTGCTGACGGCAATTGCTCGAACGGATCTTTGAGCGTGTTGCTTGGCAACGGCGACGGTTCCTTCCAGGCGCCGGTCGCCTACAATTCAGGCGGACAGTACGCCCTTTCCACAGCGATCGCAGACTTGAATGGAGATGGCAAATCTGACCTCGTGGCGGCGAACCAATGCGCAACTGGCGCTGACTGTTCGAGTGGAAATGTTGCTGTTCTTCTTGGCAACGGTGACGGGACCTTTCAACCGGCGGCATCTTATGGGTCTGGCGCTGCCTACGCCTTCGCTGTCGCGATTGGCGACTTGAACGGCGATGGGAAGGCCGATGTGATCGTCACAAATCAATGCAGCGACGTCAACACCTGTTCGAGTGGCGCGATTGGATTGCTGCTAGGCAGTGGCGACGGGACCTTGCAGGCTGCCGCAACTACCATCACTCCGGTGATCGGCGGCATTCAAGCAGTACTGCTCGGTGACTTCAACGGCGATCACAGTCTTGATGTCGTGTCGGCCGCGGGCAACTTTCTTCTGCTGGGAAATGGCGACGGCACATTCCGGTCTCCGCTCCCGCTTGGAGCGAGTGGACTCGGCATCGCGTCTGGCGATTTCAACGGAGACGGTCGACCTGATCTGGCGGTGGGCGGCGTCAGTGTCCTGCTGAACATTTCGGGTGGATTTGTTCTCCCAACAACCACAACAATCTCCAGCTCGTTAAATCCCTCGGTGTTCGGCGCCTCCATCACGTTTACCGCTTCCGTGGCTGCGCAAGCTTCTGGTATCCCCACGGGCACGGTTACTTTCAGCGATGGCAGCACCACACTCGGACAAGCGACTGTTTCCTCTGGTACGGCAACATGGTCAGTCTCGTCATTAGCGGCGGGGTCGCACTCCATCACGGCGTCATACTCTGGTGATTCCAAGTTCATCGGAAGCGCGTCGTCGTCGTTGAGCCAGGTTGTTCAGAAGGCAGATACCAGCACAGCGCTAACTGCGACTCCCGGTACATCCAACATCAACCAGAGCATCAGCTTGTCTGCTACGGTGACGTCCAGAAATTCCAACGTGCCTGATGGGACTGTAACTTTCATGGATGGAACCACGCAGATCGGCAGCTCGATCGTAAACAGCAATGGGGTCGCGGCTTTCTCGATCACTACTCTCATCGCCGGAACGCACAATCTCACCGCCGTCTACTCGGGCGACGACAACCTCAAGGGCAGCACGTCTGGTGCGCAGACTGTAGTTGTCTCTGCATCCAGTTTCAGCCTGTCGTCATCGATGCTTTCTCCGTCATCAGTTGCGGCGGGCGCTTCGGCACAGTCAACCATTACAATTGCCCCGACGGGCGGATTCAATCCATCGTCCGTTCACCTCACCTGCAACGTCGCTCCAGCTGTAACTCCGGCGGTCGGATGTAAGATTGGTTCAATCTCGGTGAGTGCCGGCACCGGCTCGGCGACGCTGACCTTGACAACATCCGGATCGACGTCGGTGGCTTCCAACATGGGAGAGCGCGGGATACTTGCACTGGCTCTTCTGATCCCTGGAGTGTGCATCTGTGGCGCCGGAATGGGCGGCGCTAATAGGCGACGAGTCCTCACGATCGCGATCGTCTTCCTCGCGTTGACTGGGTGCATGTTGCAAACCGCATGCAGTGGATTCAGCGCGGCAACTCCACATACTCCCGGGGTGCGAACTCCGGCCGGTACTTACACTGTGACAGTCACCGGAAGCGCGAGCGGAATCCAACAGACAACGTCCGTTTCGCTGACGGTTCGCTAACGACAATGAGGTCCTGCGCAGAAAGCCGCGCAGAATACCAAAGAGAACGTGAATCACTGGCATCGCCGAATCTAAGGCGGTGCCAGTTTTTTTATTTTCTTCGACAGCTGAATAAAGGGGGCAGCTTGGCTTTTTCGGCGCCCATCAAAGCCAGGTCCCCTTAGCCCGTCGTAGCAACCCAAACTTGGGCACCATTCAGGAATGGCCGATTTTGCAATCTATTTTAAAGTCTTGGTGCGAAAGGGGGGACTCGAACCCCCACGGTTTTACCCGCCAGATCCTAAGTCTGGTGCGTCTGCCAATTCCGCCACTTTCGCAGGTTGTCGGTGAAGAACTGGGATCCTCGATGTTCACTGCGGCTTTGGGTGGTAGATCCTAAGGAGGTCGCCGCGGGAGGACAGTCAGTCTTTACCTTCCCTAGTATATCGTGCGGGGTTCCGCCCCCAACGCAACCTTCGTAAAAGCGGGGCGAGCCAACCATCGACTGCCTATCCACTGAGGATTACGGAAGATTGGGAGAAACTAAAACTTATCTAAACCACAACTTTATCTCTGGTCTCGACGCTGCGGATCGCTGCCGATCGGTGACCCTGATGTTCCACCAGTTCCTTGGCTGCGGATTGAGCTAAATCATGAATCACTCTTAGCCTCTGCGCACATTCTGAGTCTTGTTGTTCAACTCTCTCCTCTAGCAGATCGCAGAAACCGATGATCGCCGAAAGCTTGTTGACCACGTCGTGCGCCACCAGGCACGTGGGTATATGTTTTTCACTATTGGAGTACATCTGGTTACGTCCCTTCTCCTACCTTAGAACGATGTAATAATGGCAGCGCGTCTGGATTCGCAACGTGATTGCAATCACATGCGATCGTTACTGAAGATGTTGCCCGACCGAAGGAACCAATCCTCCGTGGTGGAACGGCGTACCTAAAATGGCCGTAGTTACTGAAGGCGTGAGAGCACGCAAACTCTTGCCCGATAACGGGTTCTGATCACCGCGTCAGATCCGCGATCTGAAGATGATACGGTTCCAGCATCTCGCCGGTGGAGTGATCTACAGCAGCCACCGCGAGCCTGTACCCCACTTCCGACTGCAATAGACTTTGCTGTGCGGCTGCCATCTCGGTCTGCGCTTCGAGAACAAGAAAGACCGTGCTCGACCCCAGCTCGTATTTTCGTTGTTCGGCCGCCAACGTCTTCCTGGCAAGGTCAAGCGCTTCCTTTCCAGCCGCAATGCTGAGAGCTGCTTGCTCAAGCTGGTGGACTGCGTTGCTGACGTCGAGCATCACTTGCTCGCGAACTTGCCGCTCGCCATACAGGTCAGCGCGCCGGGCTACCAAAGCAGTTCCCATCTCCGCTTTTGCGGCTCGATTCTTCAGTGGCAGGTTTAGGGTCAACTGCGCGCTATAAACCGGATAGTTGAATGCAAACGTCTGACGAAGCCATGAGCTTGAGATGGGTTGACCGGTTTGATCCAGTCCGCTTCCCCCTAGCCCCGTACTCGAGTAGGAACCCGTGAGATTCAGCTCCGGAAGGAGATGATTGCGCGACACGCGAATCTGCGTTTCGTCTCTCGCCAGCGCAGCGCGCGCCGCGTCGAATTCCGGACGCTTAGTCAGCGCGTTTTGCAGGGCGGTCGCGACATCGATGGTGCGAAGTTCACCTTCTGCCTCTGCCTTTTCGGTGAGTTGCATATCCAGCGCCTGAAAATACGGGTCCTGATCGGCGCCAATCGTTAACCGAAATGCATCCTCCGTCTGCTTCAACGCGTATTCACTCTGGATTACCTGAACGCGACGCGACGCCAGCTGAGATTCCGATCTATAAATATCCAGCGGAGGAAGTGCGCCTAGCTCCAGTTGACGTTTGTTGAGCTTGTAAGTTGCCTCGGCTGCGTCCATCGACGATCGGGCCACATCAAGATTGCCTTTAGCTTCGACAATCGCCCAGTATTGCTGCACGGCCGTCAGGATATTGTCGTTCACCTCTTTTGCGAATGCCGCCTGCGATACCTGCAAATTACGGCGGGCGACGATCAGCGGACCTCGATTGGCTGCGAACCATCCATTCCGCAAGAGCGGTTGGGTAAATTGAAGATTGAGATTGGAAGTCGTGAAGGGATTGAAAAAGCCTAAGGGTATGTTCGTCGAGTCGATATTGGTGCTCAGACCCGCAGTAAACTTGGTTCCGGTTGAGAACGTCTGGCTGTAGTCAACCGCAACAACCTTTGTTGTGTCTTTGAAATTGAAGTTAAAAGTGTTACCGCCTGTGGACTGAAGAAATTGAAATGGCGGAAACACCGTGCTGATAATTGAGTTCTCGCTGTGAATCAGGGGGTCGAAGGGCGCGTGCGCAGCCAACAATTCGAACTTGGATGACTCGACCTGTGTCTCCTGCACTCTGACCATACTGTTATTTTCCAGAGTCAGAACTACTGCGTCCTGCAAACTGAGCTGGAGCTTGCCGTCGACGAGATATTTACGTAGGCGGTCCGGACTGTCCAGACGATTAGAGCGAGTCCGCGTCGTCATCAGATCTTTGTAAGCTTCTCCTTGCTGTGCCGTAAGCGCCGGAACGAAGAGCATCACAAGACAGACCACCAGGCCCAGGCGAGAATTTCTCATTCCTCAATTCCTCCAAGTTGTAGTGACTCGTGCCTCGAAGATCTTGGTTCGTTACTCGTAACGAATAGCTTCCACCGGATCCAGACGCGCCGCTTTTACAGCAGGATAGATCCCAAACACCAATCCGACAGTGATCGAAACCAGGAAAGCCAGAACGATGGAAGTAGCCGTGACGATCGTCGACCATCCCGCGAGCCAGGCGATTAGTCTCGACATGGCGAACCCGAACATGATCCCGAAAGTTCCTCCGACAAAGGAGATCAGCACGGCCTCGACGACGAACTGCCGAATGATGTCCGATTGACGAGCCCCCACCGCACGCCGCACGCCGATCTCCCGGGTACGCTCCAGAATGCTAGCCAGCATGATGTTCATGATTCCGATTCCGCCGACCAGCAGCGAAATAGAAGCGATCGCAACCATCACGGCGTTGAATAATTTCTCTGTGCGTTTCTGTTCGGCCAGCAATTCTGCGGGGACGATTACGCTGAAGTCTCCCGCTGAATGATGCGAAGAATCGAGAATTGCTCGCACCAATTGCGCGACAGAACTCATGTTGGCATCATCGCGAAGAGTCAAATAGATGCCATCGATTTCATCGCGACGATCACTGTAGGAATCTTCGAGTCGCAGGATCGCTGAATTTCAGCGGAACATACACGATGTTGTTCAAATCCTGTGTCGGAAGTCCGGCCACTTCCTTCCGCGAACTCAACTGCGGCGACGCTACTCCGATTACGCGGAACCATTGCTCGTTGGCTTTCACATACTGTCCGATCACGTCGGCGCTGCCAAACAAACTTGACCGAGCCGCGGCTCCCAGAACGCACACCGGCGCAGCTTGCGTTCTGCTCATCATCGGTGAAGAACCGTCCTTCCAACACGTGCAACCCCGCGATCTTTTGATAAACGGGATCGACTCCATAGACCGTCGGGGGATCCTCCTGCGATTTCGGGATGGTCTTCGATGCGGTCATCCGCTTTCGGGGCGTGCCGGCTACCACTTCACTGACGTCGTCGCGAATTACCCGATAATCCTGGAAGGTCAACCCCGGTGAAATTTGGCGGATCTTGCTGGGATGCCTGCCAATCCAGTGTTTCTTTTGCTTCGATGATCAGATTGTGTACGCCCATCTGCTCGATCAAGGCCATTACTCGCTGCCGAGCTCCGGCCCCGATAGACAACATGGACACTACGGCCGCCACTCCAAAAATCATTCCCATCATGGTGAGCGCGGTCCTGAGGCGATGCAGAAGAAGATTTTGTAAGCCTAGTTGCAAATCAGGAAGCCATTGCCTGGATGCGCGCAATGCGCGGACGGGATTCGGAAACGTGGAGGTGGACACTAAGGCTGCCCTCCGCCGCTCGGAAGCGCCGTATCCGAGTCAGTCATCTTCCTGGACACGGTGGGATCGATCATCGCCACTTCGGTTCCCGCCGCGATTCCCTCGACCGCGACGCGGCTTTCGTCTTGCGCGTCGATCTTCAACTTCGCGCGGCTCGAAGCTGCTTCCGCTCTTAACGTAAACGACTCGCTTGCTTTCTTTTTGGCGACTGCCTGCCGCGGAAGATAGAGGACATTTTTCCATGCTTCGCCGTGAACGGTGACCTGTGCCGTCAATCCCGGGCGCAACCGCGAGTCTCCGGCGTCCAGCGAAATTGTGATCTCAAATTTCGTGCCGTGCTATCAAATTCCCAAAAGGCACGATTGCTGCTTCCACCGATCGACTTCACCTTGCCACGCAACAGCGGGCCGTGGAGGGCATCCAGATCAATGTCGACCGCTTGGCCTTCTTTGATGTTATTGCGATCGAGTTCCCCGACCGTTGCGGCCAATTCCATTTCTTTGGGATCGATCACGTGTCCGATCGTGCTGCCGGCTTCCACTTTGTCGCCCTGCCGGTATTCCGGCAGGGTCATCCCACCGAACATCATGCCTCCGGCGATTCGATCATTCTTGTCGAGTGCGACCAGACCGTCGATCGGCGCGAAGACTCGCATCTTCTGGATGTTCTGCTGCGCCTGTTCCATCGCGAGCCGCGACTTGTTCCGCTTTTCTTCGGCGAGTGCGATGGTCGCCTTGCCGGAAGCGCTTCGTGATTGGACGTCCTGCTGGACTTCAGCCAGCACGCGCCGGGCTTGCTCCAGTGAGAGATCATTTTTTCGTGCGTCGATGGCACTGACTAACTCATTTTTCTGTACGTCCAACTCGGCCCTCCGCACGTCGAAGCGAGCCTTGAGCAGAGCAACCTTGTCCTGGGCCGCCACCACGGCGGCATCGGCCTTCGCCTTGGTAATCTCCTGATCCGCCTGCAGCAGCTCGGAGCGGCTCTGCTCCACTTTGTATTCCTGCTCGCTGGGATCGAACTGCATCACCAGGTCTCCCTTTTTGACTCGAGTGCCTGTGTGCAGAAGGTGCGTAATCTCGAGTAATCCTCCCGCAATCGGAGGAGCAGTCATCGCCTCCGAGTGAATGGGACGGAGATCCCCAGTCGCATAAACGTTCATCTGCAAGTCGCCACGTTGCACCTGGGTCGTAGGAATTCCGCTGGCACTCACGGTAGGTGACCTGCGGAGAGCCGCTGCGACAGCGCCGACCAGCAGGCAGAGAATTACCGCCGCTATCATCCACACGATTGTGCGTCGTCTTCTCATTCCGCTGATTTCAATCTTTTGTCGTTGGATCGTGCAGAGCTATTTGTTCTCCGCCTTTCAAGCCCCTGGCGATCAGGATCTTGTCGCCGCTTCGTCGCCCAACGTCGAGCACGCGCTCCTCAAATTGCGTTTCCGACCAGACGTAAGCCACATTGCGTCCGGACTTTTGAAACAGTGCTTGCGCCGGAATGCTGATGGCATTGGGCACGTGGTCCACGGTGACGGTGACCTGACCGGTGATGCCGGGTTTGAATCGCGGATCAGTTTGGTCGAGGAGAACTTCGATCGTGAAGTTGCGGGTGAGAGGCCATCCGCCGGAAAAATCAAGGCTCGCGATTTGACTGATGCGTTCGATGTGTCCGGTAAATTGCCGGTCGGGTATGGCGTTCAACTGCACGGAGACTGGGAGGCGCACCTCGAGGCGTCCTCGTTCAGTTTCGTCTACACGAGCAGTGACGCGCAACGTCGACGCATCCGGCAATTCCGCGATGGCGCCCCCGGACCAGGCTTTATCGCCCTCATGGTAAGGAGCAAAGCCAGATCCGGTCCAGTGCTGCAGCACATTGAAATTTCCCGGGGACGGTGCGCGCAGTACCATCTGAGCCAGCGCGCTCTCCGCTCTTTTCATATCGTATTGAGCTTTCTTGCTGGCCTGTTCAGTGTTTTCAATCGTAGCGTTGTGCAGACTCGTGTCGGATTCTTGCTTTGCCTGGGCTTCCCGCAATTTCTGTTCGGCATCCGCCAACTTTAATTTCGCCTCTTCGCCTTCTATGCGGGAAACGATCTCCTGCTTGCTGGCGTCGAGCTTGGCTGTCTCTACGTCGAAGCGCGCCTTCATGACTGCGGTTTTGTCTTCTTCTTCCGCCAGCTTCGCCTGGGCGCGCGCCTGCTCGATTGTGGCTTCGGCCGATTTCCAAGCAGATCGGAACTGTGCCAGGTCCTGCTCGGTCTTTGTTTTGTCGAACTCGACCACGACATCATTCTTTTTAACCGTCGCGCCTTGTGGGCTGAGTTTTATGATCTGCAGATCACCCGCTTCCGCCGGGGCACTGATGGTGAGCGCTTTCAGCGCTTTCACTTCGCCGCGAAACTGCAGTAAGTCAAGAAACTCGCCGCGTGTCACTACAAACGTTGGTACCGTCGGGGCGCGTTTGCTAAAACGTACTGCGCCGGCGAGCAAACCCGTCCCAGCCAGAACGATGACAGTGGTCATCAGAACTCGTCGCCGCATCCAAAGCTGTCGAATCTTTGTCCTCACTGGCGACCGCCTCGAACTTCAGCGACTTGCTGGCCGGGGATGTCGATGTCGACCGCAGCAGAAAGATCGGGCATCAGCTTGGGATTATTTCCTTCGATCGAAACGATGACGGCAAAATAACGAAGTTTCTCAGAGAAACTACCGTGCTCACCGATTGGCGCGACCTCTTCGATCTTTGCGGGTAAGACCAGGTCCGGATATGCATCGAGCCGAACTTTCCCGACTGTCCCACCTGGAGGCGCGGAAAGTCCTGCTGATTGGCCTCAACTCGTACCTGCATAATTTCCGGGTTCACTACTTGCATAAATGCGCGTGCCGGGTTCAACCTGATCTCCTTCCTGCACCTCACCCATGGTCCCCTGCTTCCAGATCATGTTCGGCACGATCACGCCTGCAATTGGAGCGCGAATCTCCATCAGAGCGGCGTTTGCCTGGGCGTGCATCATCGTCTGCCGGGTGCGATCGCGCTGGATCGCAAGGATACGGATTGCAGCACGCGCGGCGGTGCGTTTCAGATTGAATGTCTCTTTGAGCTGCGCGTAGGTAGCCTTCGCTTCTTCCAGGCTCTCCTGATTCTTTTCCGCGTCGATGCGCGAGACGATTTCTGCCTTCTGAACCTCCAGTTCTGTTTTCCGCAGATTGTCTTCGGCCGTCTTCAATTCGGTTTCATCCTTCGCCTTGGCCGCGACCTCTTTCGCTTCTTCTTCTGCGACTTGATCGACAAACTTCTGATACTCCGCCTGCTTATCGATGAAGTCTCGTATCTGTGCCTGGCGGTCGAACTCAGCCAGCAGATCGCCCTTCTTCACGCGAGTTCCACCTGCCGTGAGATGAATGATGGTCAGGGTAGAGACCTGTGAACTCGCGAGTTGCGGAACCAGAATCGATTGAGCTTCGACGGCTTCGGTGATCCCTTTGAGCCGGAGCACCCGGCCTGCGCTGTTGGAAATAGACACCGCAGCCTGCGAAGTGGCTGGGGCGTGATGTCGCATAGCAATGAGCAGGGTGACTACTATGACCAAGACGGCCAGGCTTACAGCGGTCCAAATGCGCGGATTGGAACGAGGAGCAGGTGCATTCGGTGGGGCGACCGATGGTTCTGACTGTTGTTTTGGACTTTCAGAGTCGGGAGTTATTTCTTGCAAAGGGGATGAATGCATTGCCGGGACACTCCCGCCTTAGGAATGTGGTTCAATCGCAAAAGTTGCCTGTCCCAGTGTCACCTTACTACTCGGCCGAAGGGTTAGAGCCGCTTGTGATACAGACCTAAGTGACATTAGATCGCAATGAATATACTCCCTTGCAGTATTTTCTGACGCTGGTCGCTGAGGTGATGACAGCTCACAACGCGATTTCGCCCAAATCGGGCTCTGCAGTGCGAGAGCCAAATCACGAAGATACACTTCTGCCAGTTGTTTGGAACCGGGACGCGCCCACTAGCTCTGATCGTAGGGCTCACTTCCGCCGCCCGTCATCGACCTCAAGCACGGTGTCCAGCGCCGATGTCGCTACTGAACTTCGTTGAGTTTTTGGTAGATCAGCATCGCCACCAGCACCAACAGAAAAACTCCAGAGCCGATGCTGAAGATGCGAACCGGAATCGTCAGTCGATTCACCTTCACCAGGAGTTCGGTTTGTTCCTCCTGCATGTGCGAATTAGTGTTATCGAGAAACAGTTGATCATCCTCATGCATGGTGAGGGTGCTCTTATAGATGAGGAGAACGATCAGACCGATTGCGAAGAGCCCGAATACGGAACCGACAATCATCAGCGTCATATGCCACCTCGGCAAGGGTACAACCCAGTGCAACAGCGATCCACGTGGCAGAGCGAGATGGGCCAGAACCTCGCAACGCAACTCGGGGAAGGCCTTAACGGCACGATTATAGCCCCGTTGGCAAGCCCCGGCGCCCGATAAATCCCGCTGTTCAGAACTCGTTATATAGTCGACAACATTGCGACCAAAAATCGTTGTCCGGCATCCAACTAGCAAAGAATGTCTCATCGCTGAACATCGGTTGCATTGAAGAAAAATACATCTGATATAATCGAACAGCTTTAAAGCCAAGGAGATACGAATGGCCACCACAACGATCCCCGAAGTCAAGAAAGCGCACCCGTCACCCT
This sequence comes from uncultured Acidobacteriota bacterium, assembly GCA_963712365.1. Lineage (GTDB taxonomy): Bacteria > Acidobacteriota > Terriglobia > Terriglobales > Acidobacteriaceae > Sulfotelmatobacter. The sequence continues at coordinate 626,298 of CAVQHO010000006.1, read as the reverse complement.
GACCACCAACGCTGTCACCAAGGTGAAAGAAATTATGGCTCAGCAGACTCCCGTGCCTGCCGGCTTGCGCATCGGGGTTGTGGGTGGCGGATGCTCCGGTTTCTCCTATTCGATGCAGTTCGAGAATGGCGCCGGAATGATGGACAAGACCTTCGACATGGAAGGCCTCAAGGTTTATGTCGACGCGACTTCAGTGATGTATCTGAACGGCTGCATCGTCGACTACGTCGAGACGCTGGAAGGCGCAGGCTTCAAATTCGAGAATCCGAACGTGAAGAGCACCTGCGGTTGCGGATCTTCGTTCAGCGTATAGCGCGAATCGTCCGCTAAGTTTAAACGGCCTCATCGCGAAGATGAGGCCGTTTCGATTTTGCAGCGAGAAGGTCCGAGTATCTATTGCTGCTGAGGTTGACTCTGCGGCTGATTTGGACTTGGCGTTCCGTATCCGCCCACCGGGGAAGTAGGATTGTTCTGCATCGGCGATGGCGAATTTCCGAAGCTGTTTCCAAGACCATTGGTTGTTCCTGGCTGACCATTCTGGCCGTTCAGGTTCGTGGTCCCTTGCATTCCGAACTGCTGTAGCGACGGCTGATACGGAGTCGTGATCAGGAATCCGCGATCAAACGTCGGATCGTAAACGAATTGCCATTCGTTGTATTTCTTCTTCTTGTCGAATTCGCGAATCGTTCGGTCCTTACTCAGGCTGGCGACTCCTACGATCGGCGCTCCGCCGAAGGTCGTGTTCGACAACTTATCGCCGGAGCTGCCGTTCAGATTGTTCCCCGGTCCCGAAGAGTTCGGATTCGTTGGATCGGAAGAATTCTGCGAATTCGGATCTGTTCCGGCCGGCGTACCGGCGGCCGGTTGACCGAGACCCTGAGCGTTCTGTCCAAAGGGAGAATTTGCGCTGGCTCCCATCGCAGCGGCCGCTCCTAATGCCGCTGAAACCTGACCCAACGCTCCCGGCGAGTATTTAGCGCGCCATTTTGGCCCAACGCGGCAGCGCCGGCGAGTGCCGCTCCGCCGAGGGCATTCATCGACATCTTGGCTTCGCCGAAGTGCAACAACTTGAAATCTTTTCCGGTCAACGGATCTTTATACCGCTTGCGAAGGAATCGCATCTGGTTCGAATTCTCCAGATCCTCGATCTTCGCCGGGTAGCGATTGAATTTCTTGTAATACGCGCGGATCGCGCGCGAATACTGTACGCCCCGATGGACCATCTCTTCTTCGCGATCCCGCTTGATGTTGAAGGTGACCGAAGGAACGATGATCGCGGCAAAGATCACCATAAGCGCCATGGTCAAAAGCAGCATGAGCATGACGTATCCGCCCTCGCTTCTTGAGGAGAGACGCCGCGATTGAGAAGAGAAGCGCATTAAGAATACTGATCTGTATTTATTATTAGCTCAGTCGCTCAACGCAATGCCAGAATTGTTCTCAGCCTTGCGTTAGCGGGATGCTCTGCGGAGGCCCGCTGTTCACTACGTCCTGAATTTCAACGGACGTGTTCGTGATGCGGATGACCTTGTATCGCCGGTCAACGATTTCACCCTCTCCTGCAACGAAGACATCGTCGTTCAGCTTCAGGAAAATCTTCTTTGGTTCTCCCGGTGAGCTCGCGAATCCGTAAAACTTCAACGGAATTGGTGGAGGCGCAGGGGTAATCGGCGTTTGATAGGCCGGTGCCTCGGGTACCTTTGGCTTATCCGCCCGTCCCGAAGCAATCGGAATCGGAATGTCTTCGGCTTGCGACACGAAGATGTTCCTGCCGGAGCCTTGATACTCAGTCTTCTCGCTCATCGCCAACAAATCCAGCTTTAGAGTCGGATCGAGACTTTCAACCTTCACTTTCTTTCCTGGCTTAGTTTTTGCGCGCGATGTGGGGCGAGTCGCAGCGGGGCCCGCAGCCTGCGCGTTCGAAGCGGGCGTCGAGGATTCCGTGAAGAAGGGAAGGAACTGGTAGGCAAAGATGAGCACGGCTACTAAGCCGAGCACGGCCGCCCACGTCGCCTTCTTCTTGTTTTCCAATCCGAGTTGCACTACGACGCCGCCTTCAAATACGTATCCAGCTTCAGATTCAGTTTCACTGTGCCGCGAGGTTCTCCGCCGAGAGTGACGCTCTTAATAATAAAGAACATCTCGTCGCGCTCCAGCGCATTGATGAACTTTGCCAGCGCAGTGTAATTCCCGGATAGATCGTATTCCATCTCCATCGGTTGAAGATTGCCCGGGCTGTTCATCCTTCAGTTTGTATTTTCCTTGCTCGATTGTGACGCCGTTTGCTGCGGCGAGCTTTCCGAATTCGGTGGCGATCTGCGAACTCTGTGCCGGCAACCGGTTTTTATAGAAGTCAGAGATTTGCGAGTTCGCGGTTTCCACTTTGTGGGGAAGATCCTGCAAGGGTGCAACCAGCCGAGTCTTGGTCGTCAATTCGGCCTGCAGTTGGCTCAACTCCATCCTTCGGCTTTCGGCGGAGCCAACCAGCGGAGAAAAATAAATCACCGCCGCAAGCACGTCGACACCCGCAAGGATGATCGAGTGCCAGCTTCAATTTCTTCCGTGTTTGCCTCAGGTCAGGCATCAATGCTGTTCCCGCCGTCTTTTTGGACTTTGCTTTATCAGGTTTCGGCGGCTTTTCGCCTTTCGACGCGAGCTTTTGGCGTGGGCTGTGCTTCCGCTGCGCCCAGAGGTTCCGGGATATAAATCGCGACGATATCTACTTGCTCGTTATCGCCGGTCTGGGAATTCACGTGACCTTCGGTGGTGATGGCGGTCTGGGAGAACCTCCGCGACTGCTCCATGCGCCTTGCCAGTTCGATCGCGCGATCGCGGGAGTCTCCGGCCACGCGCATCTTCAGCGCCAGTTGGTTGTCTTCGTCCAGTTCGGGGTTGATCGCCACCACATGCACCCGCGGAGGCATTACTTTTTCCAGGCTCTCCAGCACGCGCGTCCACGAAAAGGCCTTGCGCTCGATCATTTCATTCAAGAACTGCGATTCGTCCCGCGTCGTGCGATTCTCCGGACGATTCAGAAAAGCTTCGGCCGTCGTGCGAGTCTGATCGCGTTTGGCGATCATTGCACGCTCCTGCGCGATCGAAGCCCGATCCCGGCGTGCATTCATCCAGCCGGTGATATCGAGCGTCAGCAGGATCAGCGTCAGCAGCACGACCGCGCCCAGAGCCACACCCCAGCGCATCCAGAATTGCCGCGCATCTTCATACGGCTGGCTCGCGAGATTGATATCAAGTCTCATGAAATCGATTATGACCGTACTGGCACTGACCTTCAGGGAGATCAGTGCTCCCACCACTCCCGCCATTCTCCAGCGGGGAACCGAGCCTGCCGATGTAACTCCCAACTGTCCCGAAGAAATCAGTTCCTGAACATCGGCGCCGGTCTGCGCCTTCAGTGCGGGAGCCGCTCCACCCGACTCGGGCAGCCCAGCCACATAAATCTGCTCGATATTCAAATGATACGTGTCCTGGAAAAACACAACCGACGGATAAACCTCTTCCGCCAGTTGCTCGCCGTTAATTGTCACTCCGCGTGCATTTTCCAGCGTACGGAACAACTGCAGTTGATCATTACTTCAGAATCGCGATGCTCGTGGTGTGCGCATCCACCTTGATTACTAGCGTGGGCTTCTTCGCGTTCGCCGCCCCGATTGCCGCCAGGGTCGAAGGTAATACGACGCCAGGATTGAACCCAGCGTCTCGGAATGCGGACTCATAGTCCTCGATCACGGATCCCAAAGCCACCGCCGCCACCACGCGCACTTCATCGTTGATCTTCTGCGCGTGGTATGAAACTTTCGCCTTCTCGAGATCGAAAGGCAAGGATTTCTTTAGCCGAAAGCGCACAACCCCAAGAGCCTCTTCGTGGTCGGATGGCAGAGTGTCGAATTCAACCAGCATCACCCGCACGGCTGCATCAGGAACGATTGCGATAACATCGCGCGAACGCCCCGCGATGCTTCCCAAGGATTCTTCGATTCCCGAACGAACCGCTCCGCGCTGGCGCAGATTGTTCTCGACAAGGTCGGGAACCACACTTCCCGGCGCAAGTTCGCGAGCGGCAGAAGCTTCCAGTCCAGTTCCGCTCTCCTCGACGCGCCCCGCCAACACTCGATCTGCGGCGATTTCGCAGGCCAGTTTGGGTCGAGGTGTGTTTGCAGATGGACTCATTCGAATAAACCTTCCAAAGAAAACACTTCAGATCAGAACCTGTATCCAGAAGATTTGCAATAGCTGAAAGGGAACTTGGATCGGCCAGGTTTCGAGGCTTCAAAGTCCAGCTGCTGACTGCGAAACCTTGGAACTTTGCTCTTATCGCATGGTCTCGATAAACGTAACCTTGTTGATTTCTTTCAGCGTGGTCATCCCCAGGCGAACTTTGTCGAGCGCCGACTCGCGCAGGAACCGCATACCTTCGTCGCGCGCCGCGCGCCGGATTTCCGACGTCGGCTTCTTCGCCAGAATCATCTCGCGAATGCGGTCGCTCAGATCAAGCAACTCGTGGATTGCAGTTCGTCCGCGGAACCCTGTGCCCGCGCACTCAATGCAGCCGGGGCCTTCGTAAAGCGGAACCTTACCCCACTGCGCCGGATCAAGTCCGCTGGCTTCCAGAATGTCAGGCGCATAGTGCACTTCCGTGCGGCACGAGTCGCAGATCAAACGCACCAGTCGTTGCGCCAGGATGCAGTTCAGGGCCGAGACAAAGTTGTAAGGCTCGACGCCCATGTTCAGGAAGCGGCCGATAACGTCGACCACGTTATTTGCGTGGACCGTGGTGAAGACCAAGTGTCCGGTGAGCGCCGACTGAATGGCGATCTGCGCGGTTTCCGAGTCGCGGATTTCGCCGACCATGATCTTGTCAGGATCATGACGCAGAATCGATCGCAAGCCACGCGCAAACGTCAGACCTTTCTTTTCGTTTACCGGGATCTGCGTGATGCCGCGTAACTGATATTCGACCGGGTCTTCAATGGTGATGATCTTGTCTTCGTCAGTCTTGATTTCGTTGACGGCGGCGTAGAGCGTCGTCGTTTTGCCGGATCCAGTAGGTCCGGTCACCAGCACCATGCCGTAGGGTTCCTTGATATAGCGGCGGAAGCGGCGAAGGTCGTCTTCATCGAAGCCGACAACGTCAAGAGTCAAGGTGCGGAACTTCTCGCTCATCGACTCCTTGTCGAGCACGCGGAGCACAGCATCTTCGCCGTGAATCGACGGCATGATCGAGACGCGGAAGTCGATGGCGCGCCCGTTGTACTTCACGCGGAACCGGCCGTCCTGCGGCACGCGGCGCTCGGAGATATCGAGCTCGCTCATGACCTTGATACGAGAGATCACGGTGGAGTGATGTTCTTTGCCGATCGGGGGCATGGCCTGCGTCAGCACGCCGTCGATGCGGAACTTGATGACGACCGAATCATCCCGAGTTTCGATGTGAATGTCGGAAGCTCGTCGCTGCAAGGCCGTGAAAATCGTGGTATCGACCAGGCGGATGATCGGGCTGGTATCGCCGCCAGCCGTGAGCTTGTCGATCGTCAGCGTCTCTTCCACACCGGTGTTTTCGTCTTCGCGGATGATGGTGAAGCCTTCGCTGGCTTCTTCCAGAACGCGCTGCGACTGCTCGGTCTTCTTGAGGATGTCGTCGATCTGCTTCAGCGTCGCGACCTTGGTCACGATGCGCTTCTGCAGCAGCAGGCTGATCTCGTCGATCATCATCAGCTGGCTGGGATCGGCGATTGCGATCGCGAGGCGGCCGTCGGCGGTCTCTTCCAGGGGCACGAACTTGTAGCGGAACATCAGGTCCGGCGAGATCTTCTTGAACAGGTCATGGTGAAGCTGAAAATCGGTGAGATCGACAAACTCGCAACGATAGCGCCGCGCCACGTCCTGTGCGCGCTCCAGATCCGTAATAGGATTTCCCGTCGGGCTGATGGGCCCGCCGTTCCCGCCACCTACGAAAAGTGATTTCTTATCCGCCGTTGCCATCCACTACCCCAATTCCCCAAAACGCGTAAATCCTGAATTTTGCCAGTGCGACTGCTAGGTCCTTAAACATTCGCCCGCTTCAGACCCTTAGTGCACACCCAACGTAAAGATCGGCAAATACAGCGAAATCAGCACGCCGCCGACAAAGATGGCCATGATAATAAGGATCAGCGGCTCGATCAGCGCCATCGCCGCCCCCAAAGCCGTCTGCACATCTTCCTCATAAAACTCGGCGACGGAATTCAACATGGCCGGAAGGGCACCGGTCGACTCGCCGACTTCGATCATCTCCACCGCGAGTTCGGGAAAAATCTTCTGCTCTTCGAGGCTCGGAGCCAGCCCCTGCCCTTCACGCACCCGGACACCGGCCCGCATCACCCCTTTTAAGATGCGCCGGCTGCTCATCGAGCCACCAGCTGTTTCCATCGACGGCACCAGCGGCAAGTCCACCCTGCAGCAGCGTAGAAAGCATTCGCGAGAAACTTGCGACCTGATGTTTCAGCCGGATATCGCCCAGCAGAGGCAAACTCAGAATCGCCCGATCAATACGATCCGCGCCCGCGATCTGTTTCTTTCCACCGCCACAGTACAAATCCCGCTACGACGAGCCCGACGAAAACAAACGGCGCATACTTCTGTGCGTTCGTCCCCACCGCAAGCATGAACACGGTGATCGCCGGCAGCTTTGCATCGAGGCTGTTAAACAGGTCCGCGAACTTTGGCACCACGTAGGTGAACAGGAACGTCACCATGATCATCACCACGGTGACCAGCAACGTCGGATAGATCAACGACACAAACAGCTTCTTGCGGAACGTCATCGCCAGGCGCTGAAAGCTGATATAGCGCGTAAGTACTTCGTCGATGTTGCCGCTCTTTTCACCAGCCATTAACGTGGTGGTATAGATCTTCGGGACGATGCCTTGCGCCGCAAACGCGTCCGACAGCAACTCTCCGCCTTTCACCCGGTCGCGGACATTTTCTAGAATCTGCTTTAACTGCGGATTCTTCTGCCGCTTGATCAGCAGCTCAAGTGAATTGAGGATCGGCAGTCCTGCACGGATCAGGGTAAGAAATTGCTGGTTGAAGACCAGGAAACATCCTGCTTCAGTTTGCGGCGGCGCCGTTTCAGGAACCGCCGGCCATCAATCCCTGCGGCTTTACCCAGTAGACCAGGTAGCCCTGGGACGAGAACCGGTCGCGCACCTCGGCTTCGGAATAGCCGTGCTCCACCTGCTGCTGCACGCGCCCGCGATCGTCCGCAATTTTGACTACAAATTCAGCCATTTGCCGCTATTTCTTCAGATTTTTTCCAATTCAGATCGTATGGCCAGTCTAACACTTCAACTTCCAATTCTAAGCCAGCCGAATCCGCTACCCCGCATGCCAAAACCCAAGTACGCAAGTAACCACAAGACTATGTATTCAAAATGGCTCCCGGTCATCTTTCGCCGCAAGGAGGAATCTGCTTGTGCCCTCTCCGAGGCGCGACAGGCTACTGCTCCGAGCGCTCCCTCTGCAATCTCCGTCCCAGCCGGAGGCTTGAAACGCAAAACGCGAATCCGCAACCGCGACATCTTCTTTCTGATCGGAAACCGGTACTCCGTCGACGCCCCGTCCACGTCTTCCAACACGATCCGGGCAAGCCGATGTTCCGGGGTCACCTCCAAGACCATTTCATTGACCTGATCACTTAGACCTTGCGGAACTCCGCGGAAAACCACGTTTCCAGGCTGCAAGCGCTGACGTCGGATGCAATCGAAAGTCCTTTCAACTCCTTCTCCAGCTTCGTCTTACCAAGCAGAAACGCAAGTGGAGATCGAATATCCTCAAGCTTTTTTGCCGACTCCTTACGAGCCTGACGGTCCTCCGGGACGTAAAACCACGCATCTTTCCCGTCGCTCACAAAGAGCTTCTCCTTTGGAGAACGGTACTCCCATCGCATCTTGCCGGGTTTTTTCAACCAAAGCGTCCCGGATTCGTTCCGCTCCATTCCCGAGCCTCGATACACCTCGGTGAACTCGGCCTGCAGGGATCGCAGGTGGTTGTAGTGGGCGTCGACGGCTGCGGCGATCGTCTTCACGTCCTGCGCGCCAACGCCGTGCAGCCGAGCCACACACGAGTACAGACACCACGATCGCGCACTGCATCCGCCAATCTCGCATCAACAAATGTTCACCGTGACTCGCCTTCACTGTCGATCCAGAGCGGCCAGCCCTCACGCATTCGGGAGGGAACAGGGGGCAAGTTCCTTTGGGGGGCTCTGCTCAAATTGTAATCTGGGCCCCGCAGAGTTGTCATGGCTCAAGAGGGGCTCGCCAGCCGAGGCGTTCGGGGCAAGTGAACGGCATCCCTGGTGAACTTCGTCTTTGCTATGGTGAGAGACCTTTGAGTGACTAGCGGCCTGATTCGATGATGAACAAGGAAAGAGGCTGCGTCATCGAATAGTTTTTACAACTGTTCGTCCCTATCGCGTAACTTGTGCTTCTCCCCTTCATCCTCTCTTCGGTCTCTAAGACCAAACTCACCTTGAAGGAGTCTGTTTATGTTCAGGATCGGCAGTAACCTGCTCGCTCTTACCCTCGCCCTCTCTTCCTTTCCGCTTTTAGGCCACGCGCAATTGAGCGCTACTTCAGGCGCTGTATTTGTGATGACCAACGATTCCAGCAGTAACCAAATCATCGCCTATCAAGCGAAATGCGGATGGATCTCTAACCGGTCGCCACTTCTTCGCCACCGGCGGACGAGGTAGCGGAGGCGTTACCGATCCCCTCGGCTCTCAGGGAGCGCTTACTCTCTCGCAAGACGATTCCTTCCTTTTTGCGGTCAATGCCGGTAGCGGCGAGATCTCCGTATTCAAGGTCACAGGCTCGTCGCTGACTCTTATTGGCAAAACTCCCTGCGGCGGAAGCGAGCCAGTCGCCATCGCGCAGCATGGAAACGTTGTCTACGTTCTCAATGCCGGCGGGACCAGCAATGTAACCGGATTCCACTTCACCAGCGCTGGCGCACTCAAGCCCATCCCTCGTTCAACGACTTTTCTGACGACGGCCAATTCGGGGCCGGGCTCGGTAGCGTTCAGCCCTGACGGACAAACCCTGCTCGTCGCTGAAAAAGTCACCGGCAATATCGATGCCTTTGCCGTTCAGTATCGACGGTACCCTCGGGCCGATTGTCACAACTCCGAGCGCTGGTGCCGGGACTCTTCGCCATTCTGTTTGCCCCGAACGGTGCGGCTCTGGCTACACAAACCGGCCCTTCAGGCACCACAGGGGAATCGGCGGTGAGTTCGTACGCGCTTAAGTCAGACGAAACGCTTTCCGCTGTCAGCCCGAACGTACCCACTGACGCAAGCGCGACCTGCTGGCATGTGGTGACGCCGAATGGCAAGTTTGTCTACACCTCCAATCCTGGGTCGGGGACGATCTCCGGTTTCGCGCTCAGTTCGAATGGGCAATTGACTCCCTTGGGAAACACAATCGTTGCGACCCTTCCCGACGGCAGCGCGAACTTGGATATCGCAGTCACTGCTGATGGCAAGTATCTCTATACGATCGACTCTGGAACAGGATCGGTGACAGCACTGTCGATCGCCTCGGATGGAACGCTTACGCCGGTGAACGGCATAGGAGGATTGGCCTCGAACGTCGGCTTCAACGGTATTGCCGCGTTCTAATCTAATAGCTTAAACACGAAGAAGAATAACGCGTGGAGTTGTCCCGCCCGGGTTTCGCAGCGTTCTGCGAGCACGGGCGGGGCTGACTGAGACCATAATCCTGATTCAGATCAACTCGACTTGTATCCAGGTTGGCTAAAGCAGCGAGCCATTTCTGCCGATGTTCATCAAATGGACTTTTCCGCAATTGCCCTGCGAGGACTGGAACAAGCTTGCGCGCAGTTTGATCAAGCTGCAGACCGAATCGCCGGCACCAGCCAAAGGGCGGCGGGAGACGCCCCTGCCGATATCGGTACCCTCAGCCAAGAAATAGTCTCGCTTGTGTCCGCCAAGCTCATGATCGAACTGAATGCCGCGACCGTGAGAGTTAACCAGGAGGTTAGTAAGGCCGTTTTGGATGTAACTGCTTAGCCTATAGGAGCGTTCGCCAACCCGGCGATGGTAGCGCTGTCGGACCGTGAAAACGCTGTTCACTTCTGATATTCCGCACCTTTACTTTCAATGACTTAACTCCGTATAATCCTTCAAATAGCCATTGAACCTCGAATTTGCACCATTCGTTGGGATATGGATGCGGCTGCTTCCTCACCATCAATAGGATAGATGTAATCAACTTCCGTGGGAAAAGTGTATGAAGCCAGGTGTGCAGAAATAATCCCAAGGAAGAGCCACAAGTTTTTGGGTGAAGGAATTTCCCAGGTTCATCCAAAGCGAAGGCGAACACAATTGCAGTCGGAGGGATAGCACTACCTGTATCGGTTACAAGCTATCCCAATGAAGTGCAGTCAGTAGCCAAAAGCTTTGGCGAAATGCCAGAAGCCAGGAGCCAAAAAGCTATCATGCGCAAGCCGATTAAGTACGTAGAGAAAGTTGCAGTCGCCGCCGCCAAGGGCACGTGGGTTGTGTTCGACCGCTTGAACCGCATCAAGCCCAACCCGTCGCCGACGCCGAAGTGGTCCGACAAGCCTTTGCTCAAGTCGTACGAGAAGTCCAAGCCGCCGCTCGGCTGGCCTCGTTCCACCGATTCCCTCTGCCCGAAGTGCGTTCCCGAAATCCGTCAGCAGATTCTCGACGGCCACCTGCCGCACGAAGTTCTCATGAACGAGAAGGTCGGCGAGATCAAGGCCACCATCGTCGAGCGCGACGGCAAGATCCTGATGGTGAAGGATTGCCCGATCCACGGTCACTTCGAAGACGTGATGTCGATCGACACCGAATTCTCGAAGCACCTGGAAGACGTTTTCCCGGGCCGCGACATCGCCGCGCACAATGACGAGAAGCTGCATCATCATGGATCGTCGACGGTGAAATATGGCCGCGGCTCCGTGCTCACGATCGATCTGACGAACCGCTGCAACATGATGTGCGATCCCTGCTTCATGGACGCCAACCAGGTCGGCTTCGTCCACGAACTGACGTGGGAAGAAATCAAGACGATGCTCGACAACGCCATCACCATCAAGCCGCGCCGCCAGATGTCGGTGCAGTTCTCCGGTGGCGAGCCGACGTTGTCGCCGTACTTCCTCGATGCGGTTCGCTACGCCCGCAAGGTTGGATACAACTCGGTGCAGGCTGCGACCAACGGCATCGAGTTCGCGAAGAGCTTTGAATTCGCGCAGCAGGCCGTTGAAGCCGGCATGCGTTATGCCTATCTGCAGTTCGACGGAATCGGCAATGCGGCCAACGCGCATCGCGCTGGTCGGCAACCTGTTCGATGTGAAACTGAAGGCGATCGAGAACCTGCACAAGGCCGGATGCGAGATCGTTCCCGTCATCACCATCGTGAACGGCATCAACAACGAGCAGGTCGGACGCATCATCAAGTTCGCCCTCGACAATCCCAAGACGATCAGCTTCCTGAGCTTCCAGCCGGTCAGCTTCACCGGACGCGACGAAGCTGTTACCGACGATCGCCGCCAGGCGCAGCGTTACACGCTGAGCCACCTGGCGCACGACGTCAAGAATCAGACGGGCCTTGGCGAGCCCAGCCCGCGACTGGTTCCCGATCAGCTTCATGGGAACCTTCAGCGATTGGGCCGACCTGATGCACGCGCAGGATGCCAACAACGACTGGGGCCAACTATGTTGCGGATGCCACCCGAATTGCGGAACCGGCATGGCCGTGATGATCGACAAGGAAACGAAGGAAGCGGTGCCGGTCACGGCGTTCCTGCACGGCGACCAGCTTGCGAAGGATATCGCCAAGGTCAACGATGCGGCGCGCGGCAAATTCTGGACCGGCGTTGGCATGGCGCTGTGCCTGATGAAGAACTACGATCCGTACCAGTCGCCGACGCACTTCAAGTTGATGGACCTGCTGAAGAAGTTCGACAAGAACTATCACGTGACCGGCAAAGAACTACGGCAAGGTTGGTCCGGACCGCACCATCGACGACGTGATGAAGCGCCGCACGACAGGATCGCTGGAACTTCCTGTTCATCGCGGGCATGTGGTTCCAGGATCTGTTCAACTACGATTTCCGCCGGACCGAGCAGTGCATCATTCCGTACGCGACGCAGGAAGGCGAGATTTCGTTCTGCGCCTACAACACGGGCGTGGGATGGCGCAACATCATCGAGAAGATGCACATGACCGCCACGCTCACCAAGTGGTACGAAGAGCATGGACGGCATGAGATCTTCGCCGGCGGCAAGAAAGTCAAGATGGATGAGCAACGCCACCGAGTATCTAAATCTGCGCGAAGATCTGGTCACCAACGAACTGCAACACGATCTCGACAAGCTGGGTATCGCCAAGACCGCGCGCGAAGAAAAGAGTGCGGGCGCGGGATGCGAAACAAAAGACGCGCCGCGAAAGCCGAAGCGCGCGGTCCGCGAGAAGAATGACGAAGCCTACAACGCCCGTATGGCGTCGCTCTATCGCGAAGTCGTTCTGAAAGAGAAGCCGGCAGTCGCAGGACGGATTCATTCCGCTGGGCGCGTTGGCAAAACCAAATGGCAACGGCAATGGGAACGGGCACGCGCACGGAAACCAAACCGGAAATCGCGGAGCCAGTAGCAGGAGACTAAGCGTCTTGGTTTCTATCTAAGAACTCACACGGGCCGCCTTCGGGCGGCCCGACCTATTTCAGGAACACTACTCCAACGAACTCTCGCTCGAATGTGAGCTCTCCGTACTCGCAAATGCTCCCCTGGCGCAACGTTCCTTCGGGCAATTACCTCCGTAACGTTTTAGCGATTACAGTTTCCCTTTAACCTTATGAGGTTCGAACTCGTGTTCTCCAGGAGTAAGTTATCTCTGGCACATATCTATCTCAGGGACAGCGGGCGGCATCGGCCCGGGCGTTCGTCCACAGCCTGAACATTCTCATTAAGTACGCGAGAATGTACGGTTACGAGCACAAGCGTACCGAGGCGCAGTTTGAGACCACGTGGAACGAACTGCAAGCAGCGCTGCCGGGGGTGGAGATGCAGGCTTCCTGCTCGGCGTCTCCGATAACAAACTCCTGTTGGATGGAATTCCTCTCGAATCCGGCCAAGCTGAAAAGAGCTTTGCAACCCTGCTAACCACCGCGGGACTCGCAAGCCTGCATTTTTCCAAGGATGTGACGGAAGAAGATTTTGTGCGCCTGGTGCGCGCGTTCACCGTCGCCGGCTCAAAGGCTACCGATGTTGCCAAGCAAATCAAGGACGCATTAGGCGCCGGTAAGCAGAGCAGCACCATCAAGATCAATGAAGTAAAGTTTGTGGCCGCCGATCCGCTCACCGGCGATGTCAGCATCGCCGCCCAGATCGCCGCCCAGACGCTGGGACCGGAATTCAAGCAGTGGCTGAATGATCCGCAAAAGCTTTTGCAGTTGATCGCGGCGGCCGAGGGTGCAAACTCAGGTGGCGGAAAAGGCGCCGCCGACGGCGTGCCCATGGTGCCGCTGGGAACTGTACCGAACTATCAAGGCGGACTTGGTGGCGTTGCGCCTGCGCAAGGCGGTGGGCCCGCGACCGGTGGCGCAGTTGTTGCAGGTGCAGCCGGCAGCGGCGCAGCTACTGGAGTTGCTCCGCAATGGACCGGTGGCATCGTTCCATTGCAGGAGCAGGAAGTCATTCAGGCGATCCGCCTGCTGACGCGGTTCGGACAGGTGCAACAGGATCCGTCCGCAAAGGAAGAGATCCTGCACAAGGAACTCACCGAGACCGATCCGAATACCCGTCTGAATCTGCAACAACTTCTGGGCAGCCTGGCGGCGCAAGCGACGTCCAAGCAGGAAGAGGACACTCCGCTTGTTGATGAAGGCGGCGGAGCATATGGCCATCCGCTTCGCGCTCGAGCGTTATCAAAAGGGCGAAGTGAAAGTAAATGCTGTCCATCAAATGATGGAGCACATGAGCCGCCAAATGGATTCCCTGCGCTCAATTTTGAAGCTGCAGGAAGAGAAGATGAACAAGGCCGGGATCCTTGTCGAGTCACACGCCGACATCCTCGATCGCATGTTCTGGGCGGAAGTGCCCGAAGCCGGCAAGAAGAGCGTGCTGATGTCGCACGAGGCGCCCTGTGTGCCTCCGCGCAATCTGCGTCAATTCGTCGAAGTGCTGCTCGACCGTGACGACAAGCAGAGCTGCATCCGATATTCTGAATAACTATTCCAGCTGCCTCGGCGCCAAAGAGATGGAACCGCGTCGACGCACTGCCATCGGCCTAAGCCAGCTCGCGGATCTTTACGCACGCCTGGGCGGACAGCCTATGGCGCAGGCTGTTCGCAGAGTCAGTGAACAGATTATTTCCGAGAAAGATCCAGAACTGCAGAGCTTGATGGCCGCTGCATTCGTGCGTTTGAGCCAGGAAGCCAGCGCCAACAAGAACTATGCCGCTGTCAATGAAGTCTGTGCCGGCATGGAATTGATCAGTGTGGAACGGCCAGTCCTGATCAACGATCTGCGTCCGCGCGTGGGCGTCGAGAACCGCCTCCCGGAATACATCGAAGAAGCCATTCACATGGACCCGATCCCGGCCGATCTGCTGGCGGTTCTACGACGCACCAGCCAGGCGGCCTCGGAGCATCTCGCGGATCGTTTCTTCCGCTGCATGCGGCGTGATGAATGCGATCACATGATCGAACTGGTGAAGCAACTCGGTTCTCCGGTGCTCACTCAGTTGCGGGAAATCTTGCGAACAGGACAGCCACGACAGGCTTCTGGCGCAGTTGGACTGGTAAGCAGGCTTGACGTAGGTACGTTGCTTGAGTTGCTGCCAGCGCGTCTGCCTGAATGGAATCGCTTTTACCACGACGTGGTCGTGCGGCAGATCGCTTACGGTGCGGCTTCTGACAGGGGACGCACGCTGCTTGAACTGGCAGAAGTGCTTGACCCGGTTGTTCTGCCCGAAGCAGTGGATGAGATTGGCATGAGTGGCGACCACTCTTCGGTCTCACCTTTGATTGCGATGGCCAAGCCGGGCGAGGCTGCGTCACGGTCTCATTTCGTTCAGCTGAAGGCGATCGAGTCCCTCGGCCGACTGCGCGATCCTGAGGCGGTTGCAACGCTGCGCGAAATCCTTGAAGCGAAGAAAACCTTTGGATGGATCTATCACCGCGAGCTCAGGATCGCAGCGGCGCAAGCCCTCTCTAAGACAGATCCTCGATACAGCTCACAGGTGATGTCGGACAGTGGCCTGGAGCCGTCGGAGCTAGCGATCGCGCCTCTCGACATGGCACCCGCCTGCCCCTGGGTGCGGCAGCGCCGGTACGAAAGACTGGTGCTGGTCAAGGCGGTGGTCGGAACCATCGGCAGCTCCTGGGGCAAGTCCAAGATTGTGATTCGCGAACTTAGCCTCGGCGGCGGTATGGGAACAAAGGAAGACAACCTCCGCATCGGAAGCGAAGCCGACCTCGAAATCTCCTTGGGCATGCGCTCGAAGATCAAGGCGCATGTACTCCTGCGGCGGGCGCGCGTCAATGAAGTCGGATTTGAGATTGTGAATACCGATCTCGAAAGCCGCTACAAACTCCGCCGTTTGCTGGTCGATGCGCTCAATCATGTGCCTCAGCAAAAAAACCAGGAGTGGAGCGGAGACCGCAAGCTCTAAACACTTTGCGATTGGTGTACGAACCTGTCAGTGGCTGCAAAACAAAAGCCTCTGCGTTGCAGAGGCTTTCGCTTTTCCATGGAATTTGGATGATCTTCGCCGGCCTACTTCACCTTCAGGAAGATGATCGCCAGGGTGTACAGAGCCAGCGATTCGATGAGAACCAGACCCAGAATCAGCGCGAACTGGATACCAGGACGCGCAGCAGGATTGCGGGCAAGCGACTCGGTCGCCGAGGCGACCGCCTTGCCTTGTGCCAAGCCACAGACAGCGGAGGCGATAGCCATCGAGAAATCCGGCGGTGATGGCCACCCAGCTCCCTTCGCTCATTCCGCCGCCTTGCGCAAATGCCGGCATAGCGAAACACAGGGCTGAGACGACCATAAAGAAACGGCTCAAGTAACGCATTTTTGTTGCTCCTTGTAGGAAGTGCCGCCAGGAGGTGGTTGACGCCATTCCTTGCAGACGCCCTCACGCTGGTGACCAGTACTCAGTTCTCAGTACTCGGTACTCAGTCGAACCTGAGCATCCGAGCGCTGACAACTGCGTGCTGGCTGTATCGCCAACTGAGTACGATTACTGAGTGCTGCCTAGTGCTCTTCCGCCACCGCTCCTGAAACGTAAATGATCGACAGCAGCATAAAAACATAAGCTTGCAGAACCGCCACAACGATGTGCAGCCCGCTGAAGATGATCGGGATGCCGATGGGAATCATCGAAAAGAAAACCAGGGTGATCAGATCCCCGGCGAAGATATTCGCCCAAAGACGCACTGTCAGCGAAAGTAAGCGTGCGAAGTGGCTGACCAGTTCGATGGGCAGCATCAGAGCCGCCAGCAGAATGCGCGCTATCAGCGGCATACCCTCCATCGGCGGTCCGAAAAAGTGGAGCAGATATTTCGCCCCCGCATGTTTGAATCCCTGGGCGTGGTAATACAAAAACGAGCAGATCGCGCAGCCGAGCGGAACGATCGGCACTCCTGTCGGCGACTCAAATCCAGGTATCAGCCCGATCAGATTGCATGCAAGGATGAAGATAAAAACAATGACAAAGAACGCGGTGTACGGCTCGCTGTGATGGCCGATGATCTCGTGGCTCTGGCTAAGAACAAATCCTTCAACACTCTCGAACGAATGCTGCAGCGCTCCGGGAGAGTCGACCGACAATCGCGACCGCACAAGAAGAAACAGGATGAGAAGGAAAGCGAAGACCAGCAGTTCCATCGCGAAAGAATTCGAGATTGGCGCGGCCGGATATTTCGGCTCCAGGTGGATCGCCCGAAGCAGGGCCGTGACGGGGCCTCCGAGCAAGTGGTTAAGGATTGCGGTAAACCAAAGTTGGTCAGGCATAGACAGTTGTAACCCGAGCGTACTGTCCTGATCGTGCTATCGCCTCGTCAGAACGATTGTCAAATCTTCGGCATGACCCCCACATACAGCTCGTAAACTGCTTCGCAGACTATTCCTGCCACGGGCAAAAACAGGCCGGCGAAGAGGCCGCCAAGGCTCGCCGGGAAACTGGTTAATATAGCATAGGCGGCCGCCCCCAACAACGCATAACGAAGCAGGAAGCGAGCTACCATCCCTTTGCCGGACTGTGCTTTACCGGTATTTGTGACGCGGTCGGCAAGGCCAGAAATGCCGTTTTCCATCCAGTGGAAGTTCAGGTAAGAAATGGCGCATCCCAACAGAAACCCAACCGCTGGCCGCTGGCCGAATTTCCACCAGGCTCCGGCGCATAGCAGGGGAGCCAGCACCAGCATGAAGTTCCGAATACGAGTAAGCGCCCTCGAATAAAAGCTGTCGGATTCACCCTCGCTAGGGGAGACCTGATCAGTGTTGGGTGTGTCGGTCATTGCCAGAGCAAGCTCAAACTAGGCATCTCAACCGTGATGAATCTCATTCAGGTCGCGTACTCCAAACAGTCTTCGTGCCAGATACCCGGTGTCTGGATCAACGTGTAAAGGAAGACGCCGTGGGCGAAGCCGGCCGCTTTAACCGTATCAGTGACGCCAGCAAAATCGAGTTGCTCGTCTGAAATCGGATGGTGGTACTTCCACTCCGGACGCTGGAACCTCTTCAGATGCAACCGTGGTTTCACGCGAACTTGGGTACCAGCCGGAAATTGATCTGTGGAGTGTGGCACGGTCGGCAAGTGCATTAGATCGCAATGGCCGTCCGCCTGTCGAGGCCGACGGCGCCTAAGAGCCGGATCAAACCCGACTAGAGTAATCGCGATGAAGCGACCTGTGTTGAAGACACGTCTGAGGGGCGCCAACCGGTTTCTCTATTTCGTGTCCCGCGAAACCTGACGAATCAGCTCAATCAGTCCGCCGGCCGTCCCCAAAAGCAGTCCCACGATACTAATCCAGGACGTATGCATCCAGCGGTCTAGGAGGGAACCCAGCAGCCATCCCGCGACCGTGCCTGCCGGAAGCATGAAAGCGAGCTGGCTATACCGCCCAACTTGCACCCATGGACTTTTCTTTCCATCGGGATCTTGACCAGGAGACATGAGTCGATGAAAGACGGATTGTACGCCATTGCTGGCATCAGTACGCGACTGTCTCCACCCGCAGTGACGGCAACAACCGTGTAAGGCATGGAGTTCAAGCACTGCCGGTGCGCAGCCGACCCGGATTACGCCGCCGGCGGCGCCAGCTTCTGCACGTCCGGAGCATCCCCACCTAGCCAGTCCGCATGCTTCGCTGTCGAGTCGAAGTGCGAAGAAGTCTTGAACAACTCGTACTTGCCTGCCATGGCCACTTCTTTCGTCTTCGCCAGCAGTTGAGTGATCTGTTCGCGATTCATTGGCTGGAAAGTCTTCACAGCTTCAATCGCCTGGTCGAGAATTTCCGGTTTATCGATGCCGGTGATCACCACCGATGTCGGAAGGCTCAACGCGTAATGCAAGCACTCGATCGGCGAAACTGTCTTGCTTTTCAGGATCACTCCGTCGCCCATGGACTTCATCCCGAGAACGCCGATCTGCTGCTTCACCAGTTCCGGTAAGACCATCTGCCCGAAGCTGCGGAAGTGCGCGTCCATCACGTTGAGCGGCATTTGCACGCTGTCGAAGCGAAAAACGTGATCTGCCGCCACTTTCAGCATGTAGAGATGGATATGCGGATCTTTATGGCCGGTAAATCCGATGTAACGAATTTTTCCTGCTTTCTTCGCAGCCAGTGTGGCCTCCATCGCGCCGCCCTCGGCAAAGATGCGGTCGGGATCGTCGAACCGGATGATTTCATGATGCTGCACCAGATCGATATGGTCGGTCTGCAGGCGTTTGAGGCAGGTCTCGATCTGGCTCTCGGCGGCCTCCTTGGTACGGCCGTCGATCTTCGTCATCAGGAACACCTTCTGGCGGTAGCCATCTTTGAGCGCCTTTCCCATCAGGATCTCGCTTTGGCCTTCGTTGTAATCCCAACTATTGTCCATGAAAGTAATTCCGCGATCGATGGCCGATCGCACCATCCGGATGCTCTCGTCGTCCGAGAGCCCATGTTTCGCAATGTGAAATCCGCCCATGCCAATGGCGGAAACTTTCTGGCCAGTCTGTCCCAGAGTGCGGTACAGCATGTCGCCTTGGCGCGTTCCTGGGGATTCAACGAGTGGGATTTGTTTCATGGCGGCATTCTCCTGCTTGTCTTGAGCAAAAGCGTTGGGTAGTGTGCTGGCAACTCCGCAAACAGCGGCGGTCTTGAAGAAGTCCCTGCGTTTCATAGTGAGGCTGAGATGACTGAGGCAAGCGAGGCGTTGCCGTAGATCTTGCGAGGCACGCTTGCATCACCCACGGAAGTCAAAGCCCGAGGGGAAATTCGTTGTTTTTGGAGCTCGATTTCGCCTACACACCAGCAGTGTCGCGAAGAGACTCTTGCTTTACTGGATTATCTTGGCTACGTTCGTGGACTGCGCGATTCCCAGCGCCCAGTTCGCCACTTCGATGAAACGGTTCGGCAGGATGCCTATATAAAGCGTCGCCAGCCCGGTTAGCCCGAGCGCCAAACGCATCGCTAGGCTTACCGGGAGCCTTCCTTGGTTTTCTTCCGGCTGGTGCATGAACATCGCGTTCGCAATCTTCAGGTAGTAATACAGCCCGAAGACAGAGTAGAGGACGCCGAGCGACGCCAGCACGTAGTGCCCGCTCGTGATCAGGCTCAAGAAGATGAAGTATTTGCCCCAGAATCCAGCCAGCGGCGGGATCCCAGCCAGTGAAAGCATGAATACCAGCATCAGCACAGCTTCGACCGGGGCGCGGGAATAGAGCCCGTTCAGATCGTCGAGTTCATCGCCGATGACATTGCGATATCTCAGTGATGCGATCACTCCGAAGGCGCCGAGATTCATGAACGTGTAGACGAGAAGATATATCAGGATGCCCTTAATTCCGTCCGGGCTAAGGTCCGTCACCGTACCCGCAATCAATCCCAGGAGCATGTACCCCACGTGAGCAATCGAGGAGTACGCCAGCAGTCGCTTTGTATTGGTCTGAGATAGGGCGGCGAAGTTGGCGCCTGTCATCGTTGCAATAGAGACGAAGATGAGCAGCGGCAGCCATATCGACCGCATCGGCATGAGCCCGATGACCAGAACGCGCAACAGCATCGCCCAGCCAGCCGCTTTCACCGCGACGGACATAAATCCCGTCACGCTGGTCGGGGCTCCTTCGTAAGCATCGGGCGCCCATTGGTGAAATGGGATGGCCGCAACCTTAAAGAGGAGTCCCGTGATGGTGGTGACCAGCGCGATTACCGCGATCGGACGGTACTGCGGATCAGACATTCGGTGGACTAACATCTCGCTGATCGTTTTGAGATCCGTGCGGCCTGCCAAACCGTACAGCAACGAAAGTCCATACGCGAAAATGCCGGATGAAAATGCTCCAAGCAGCAAGTATTTCAGAGCCGCTTCATTGGAACGCCGATCTCGTCGCAAAAAACCGACGAGTACATAAGTCGAGATGGCCATCAGTTCCAGGCCAATAAAGATCAGAACAATATCGGCGCCGGCTGCCATGCACATCATGCCGGCGACCGACAGCAGCATGAGGGAGTAATACTCGCCGTGATTCTCATGCTCGACTTCGAGATAGCGAACCGAAATCAGGATCGAGATTGCGGTGGCGGCCAGAAAAAGATAGAAGAAGTAGATAGCGAACCGATCGACTAGCATGGTCTTCAACATGCCGAGCGATCCGGGAGAAGGACCCAACCAAAGCTGAATCTTGTAGACGCCAGCGGCAGAGAAGAGGACTCCCACAAATGCGGTGGCCGCATTGGCCCACTTCATCTCTTTCGGGAGCATGAAGTCTATCAGCAAAATGCCGAGCGCGAATAGCGTCAGCAGCGTGATCGGCAGAGCCAGAAGATAGTCAGTCCAGACCACTAGTTCTTCCCCTTATTTGCTGCCGCATCCGCTTCGGTTTCAGGCACCAGCTTTTGCGTGGCAGCCACGGCCGTGGCGGGCTGCGGATAGTCCGGTCTTACCACTGCGATCGTGTGGTTCACCGGCTGCTCAAGAATCTCGAAGAACGGCTTGGGATAAAGGCCAATCCAAAACGCCATGATGAGGAGCGGCACAAACGTCGCCACTTCTCGCGGTGTAAGATCGTGCAACTTTTCATTCTTTGGATTTGTGACCGTGCCGAAGAAGACTCTTTGGTAAAGCCAGAGCAGATAGGCGGCTGCCAGAACTACGCCGGGTACAGCCCACGCGGCCCATTTCCAATTTTCCACGAAGGTTCCCAGCATGATGTAGTACTCGCCGATGAATCCGTTGAGCAGCGGAAGCCCCATCGATGAGAGGAACATGATCATGGTGATGGTCGCGTACACCGGCATAACATTCGAGATGCCGCCGTACTCCGAAATCTCGCGCGTATGCCGCCGCTCGTAAAGAATGCCGACGATCAAAAACAGTGCGCCGGTCGAAATGCCGTGATTGATCTGCTGCAGCACCGATCCGCTTAGTCCGAGAGGAGTGAGCACGAAAATTCCCAGAGTGCAGAAACCGAGATGGCTCACCGATGAATAGGCCACCAGCTTCTTCATATCCTTCTGCATCAGTGAAACCAGAGCGCCGTAGAGGATGCCGATGATCGACAGCGCGATCATCCATCCGCGGACGCTGGTATGCGTAAGGACGTCAGGGAAGAAGGGAAGCGAGAAGCGAATGAAGCCGTACGTCCCCATCTTCAGCAGTACGCCGGCCAGAATGACCGAACCTGCAGTCGGCGCCTCGACGTGTGCGTCGGGGAGCCACGTATGGAATGGAAACATCGGGACCTTAATCGCGAATGCGAAGAAAAAGCTCAGGAACAGCAGCGTCGCCGCATGAGGTCCATAATCGGTGTAGATTTTCGGAGCCGTCTGGTAAAGCGCTTCCAGACTGAAGGTGAAAACGTTGGTGGTGGAATGATGATGGAAGTACAGAAACAGAATGCCCAGCAGCATCAGCACCGAACCGGCCAGGGTATACAGAAAGAATTTGATCGCGGCGTATAGCTTGCGCGGACCGCCCCAAATACCGATCAGCAAATACATCGGTACCAGCATCGCTTCCCAGAAAACAAAGAAGAGGAAGAAATCCAGCGCCATGAAAACGCCGAGCATTCCCGTCTGCAACACGAGAAACCAGACGTAATATTCCTTGACCCGATTCTCAATCGCAGTCCACGAAGAAAGAATCGAAATCCAGCCGAGCAGCGTGGTCAGCATGATCAGCAGGAAAGAGATACCGTCGATGCCCAGCACATATCCTGCGCCGATGGATGGAATCCAGTTATTCGCCGAACCCTCCATGAACTTGAAGCCAGGTTCGAAGCGCTGGGCCCAGAACATCGGCACCAGCGGCAACGAGATCAGCAGTCCGCCAAGCGCAAAAATATTGGCGATCCAGCGGATGGCATCTTTGTTCTCTTTGGGGACGAACAGGAGGAGCAGCGCGCCCACCAGCGGCGTGAAGAGAATGATCGAGAGAATGTGTGCTTGCATAAGAGCTTTTGGCTCTTGGTCTTTGGCTTCTAGCTAAGAGCTAAAAGCAAAGAGCAAGAGCGGGTTATCAGTGATACACGTAATAGAACACGAATCCTACGAGGCCCGCAGTCATCACCAGCGCATACCACTGCACCAGCCCCCACTCGAGAAGCCGTGCCGGATAACTGAGCATGCCCGCGAGAATCGCGGGCCCATTCACGCCGATGCCGTCAATAATCCATTTGTCCCACCAGCTAGAGATCGTTGCCGTCAGGCGCGTCAACCACCCGGCGGCATTGACAGCGCCGTCCACAACATTGGCGTCGAACCACGAACTAGCTTCACCGAGGCCCATCGCTCCGAGGCGCAGGCCACCAAGTTTCCGGCGGCCGGTGAAGACGTAGTCATATCCTTCATCCACGTAGTACTTATGGAGCAACGCGTCGTAGATCGGAGGAGACGCCTTTTCGATCGGCTCAATGTATCCCTTATCCGCTTCTCCGTAAGCGCGGCCAGCCATGAACCAGCCCAGTCCGCCCGCAGCCACCGACAAGAACATCAACAGGTACTCCGTCGGGCTAGTGTGTTCCTCTTCCTTTTCGCCGGCCGCTACCTGCGACGCTTTTCCCTGTTCGGCGAGTACGGTTGCTTCGCCCCGCGAGAATACGGGATCAAGATATCGCGCGAAATGATCCGAACCGCCGAGACTGTGCGGCCATCCCAGAAAACCCGCGAACAGCGACATCACGGCCAAAACTACCAGCGGCATCGTCATCGACGCGGGCGATTCGTGGATGTGGTGTTCGACTTCGTGGCTCATCCGAGGCTTGCTAAAAAAAGTGAGATATACGAGCCGGAACATGTAGAAGGCCGTCATCAACGCGGTGACGTAACCCACAAACCACAAGATCCTGTACGCGCCGCCTTCGCTGGTCCATGTCTGCCACAGGATTTCGTCCTTCGAAAAGAATCCAGCAAATGGCGGAATTCCCGCGATTGCTAAGGTCGCAATGAACATCGTCCAGAACGTCGTCGGAATCTTGCCCCGCAAGTCCCCCATGTTGCGCATATCCTGCTCGCCGCTCATGGCATGAATCACGGAGCCGGCACCAAGGAACAGTAGAGCCTTAAAGAACGCATGCGTGAATACGTGAAAGACGCCTGCGGAAAATGCTCCTACGCCGAGTGCCAGGAACATGTATCCGAGTTGCGACACCGTGGAATACGCCAGCACACGCTTAATGTCGTTCTGAACGAGCCCGATCGAGGCTGCAAAGATCGCCGTCAGCGCACCGACGATTGCGACCGTCTTCATCGAAGTCGGCGCGAGGATGAACAGCGCATTGGACCGCGCGACCATGTAAACCCCGGCCGTCACCATCGTGGCCGCGTGGATCAACGCTGAAACCGGTGTGGGGCCTTCCATCGCATCGGGCAGCCAAACATAAAGAGGAAGCTGCGCCGACTTGCCGCAAGCGCCGACGAATAACAGAAGGGTCGCCGCAGTAATAATCGGGTCGCCAATTGAGAAATGTCCGGATCGCGCCGCGGCGTTCACATCGACATAGCGCAGCGAGCCCATGTACCAGAGGATGAAAAACATGCCGAGGATGAATCCGGCATCGCCGATGCGATTTGTGATGAAAGCTTTGTTCGCCGCATCGCCCGCAGACTTCCGCTGGAAGAAGAATCCGATCAGCAAGTAGGAACAGAGTCCGACGCCCTCCCATCCCACGAACATCAGCACATAATTGTTCGCGAGAATGAGCGTAAGCATGGAAAACATGAAGAGGTTGAGATACCCGAAAAATCGGTAGTAGCCTCCTTCATGCGCCATGTATCCAGTGGAGTAAATATGAATCAGCGTTCCAACTCCGGTCACAAACAGGAGCCAGATAGAGGAGAGCGGGTCGAGAAGAAATCCAGCGTCCGCCTGGAAGTTTGCCGCCCGGCCATCGTGCGTGACGTAGTTGGAGTGCCCGGTATCGGTACCGAGCCATGTGTAGAGGATCTTCTGATACGGCTGATGATTATTCGCGTCGGCCCATGCGTTGTATTGCAGCACGGCGCCGCACACGGTGACGAAGGCCAGTGCCACCGCTCCGACGCAGACGGCATTTACCGCCTGCTTCGGAAATCTTGCGGCCGAAAAAGAACATGATCGCCGCACCGATCGCGGGGAACAGCGGAATCAGATAGATGTGTTCGAGAAATAGCATTTGAGCACTAAGCTCTCAGCCGTCAGCTAGTTGCTTTCGGCCCAATCGTCTCCTGCAGCCTCCCTCTGAAAGCTGAGGGCTGGCAGCTGGATTTCACCACTTCAACAAATTCACTTCATCCACGTTGACCGTCTCTTTATTGCGGAAGAAGGCGATCAGAATTCCTAGTCCAACGGCGGCTTCGGCCGCCGCATCGGTGATCACGAAGATCGCGAATACCTGGCCATGCAGTGCTGCTCCTCCGTGAATGCTCTGCCAGTAGCGCGAGAATGCGACCAGGTTCAGATTTACCGCATTCAGGATCAGTTCAATCGACATCAATACGATGACCACGTTACGCCTCGTCAGCACTCCCACCACGCCGAGAAGAAATAGCGCCGCAGCCAGTACCACATAGTGAACCGTCGAGATGTTAAGCAGCGTATCCATATCCAGCTCTTAGCTACTAGCTCCCGACTTCTAGCTAAACGCCAGTGGCCGGCAGCGAGTTTCTTAGATTCTCTTCTTCGCCATCACCACGGCGCCGATGATCGCAACCAGCAGCAAGAGCGACGCGATTTCAAATGCGAACATATACATCCCGCCCTGGCGGTCGAACAACATCGAAGCGATGGCCTGCGTATTCTGGCTTTCCCCATACGTCATGGAGCCTTCGATGAACGGCATTCTGCCACCCGACTTTGTGATGTAAGCACCAATAAAAAGTATGCCCAGTGCTACCGTCGCCACCAACCCGACCAGCCACTGCTTATTGAACTGCCGCTCCTTCATGTTGCGTTCGATGGAAATCAGCATGATCACGAACAGGAACAACACCATGATGCCGCCCGCATAAAGAATGATCTGCACGCCGGCGACGAACGGGGCGTAGAGCATCAGGTAGATCCCGGCCTGAGCCAGCAGCGCCGTGATCAGTGCCAGCGCGGAATGCACGGCGTTCTTTCGCGTGATCACCAGGATCCCGCCGCCAACCATGATCGCGGCCAGTAAGTAGAAGAAGAACGTGGTTGCAACCGGAGGATTCACCGCATACCTCCCGTCAGATCGGCCCACAATTCCGCGCGCATCGCTACCAACGCGGTCACGATAAGCAACGCCAATCCGGTCGGCAGCAGCACCTTCCATCCCACTCTCATCAACTGGTCAAATCGGTAACGCGGGAATGTGCCGCGATACCAGATGTAGAGGTACATGAACCCGGCGACCTTGGCCGAGAACCAGAAGATGTCAAATACCCTTACGCGCACGCCCGGGATGAACAGGATCAGCCCGATCACTGCCAGCGCCACGCCGAATCCCGCGAGTCCCATCGTCTGGATTTTGAATAACGGGTGTTTCGGCATTCGTGCCGTGCTGTAAAAGCACATACCCGCTAAGAATAGAAACGTTAGGCCCGGGAAAAGCGAGAACACAAGATCCCACGTCGGACCCGCCAGAGCGTTTGGGAAGGGGCGCAACCATCCGCCGAGCCAAAGCGTTACGGCAATCGACGAAACGGCGATCATCGCCGAATATTCTGCGAGAAAGAATAACGACCAGCGGAATCCACTGTACTCAGTATGAAATCCGGCCGTCAGTTCCGATTCTGCTTCGGGTAAATCAAACGGTGCGCGATTGGTCTCCGCCACCATCGCAATCGCGAAGATTCCAAAAGCGATCAGGCCAAGCGGAAAAAATTTGAAGATAAACCATTGACCCTGCGCCATCTGGGCTTGCACGATCCCGATCATGCTGAGCGTGCCCTGACCCTCTTCATTCAAGCTACTCATCATGACGGCTGAAACAACCGCAAGCCCCATCGCCACTTCATACGACACCATTTGCGCGCTCGATCGCAGTGCGCCCATCAACGGGTAATGAGAGTTCGACGACCATCCGGCCGTAACGATTCCCAGCACGCTGAGAGAAGAAACTCCCAGCATGAACAGGATGCCGATGTTCATGTCGGTAATGGCGTGA
The DNA here is from genome assembly GCA_963712365.1 of uncultured Acidobacteriota bacterium. Taxonomy (GTDB): domain Bacteria; phylum Acidobacteriota; class Terriglobia; order Terriglobales; family Acidobacteriaceae; genus Sulfotelmatobacter. The sequence continues at coordinate 599,428 of CAVQHO010000006.1, read as the reverse complement.
GTTGGGCCAAAGGGAACTACGACGAAAACCGTAAACGCTGCCAGCACCACAATAAAAGGAGCGATCCAGAAGACCGTAGCGTCAGCCTCGGCTGGAATAATGTCTTCCTTCAGCAGGAATTTGATCGCGTCCGCGATTGGCTGCAGCAGTCCGTGCGGGCCAACGCGCATGGGGCCAAGTCGAACCTGCATGTGCGCGAGAATCTTGCGCTCTAGCCAATTCATCGCGATCACGGCGATCGAGAGTCCGACAAACACCAGCAGGATATAAACGGTGGCCCAGAACACATTGCCGGAACCGCCGGGTGTGCGATCACTATCGAGGTAAGACTGGATATAAAGGATCAGATCGTGCATCAGCGATCTACCTCGCCGAGCACAATATCGAGTGTGCCAATCACAGCGATGACGTCGGCGACTAGCTGGCCGCGGCACATCAGATCCAGAGCCTGAAAATTAACGAAACTTGGCGGACGCACGCGTATACGATACGGCTGCGTCGATCCATCGCTCACGATGAAGTATCCGAGTTCGCCCTTGGGCGCTTCGATCGAGTGATAAATCTCGCCCACCGGAGGCTTAATCACCTTCGGCACCTTCGCGATGATCGGACCCTCGGGAATATCCTCCACCGCCTGCTCGATGATGCGCAGCGACTGCCGGAACTCCGCCATCCGCACAATGTACCGGTCGTACGTGTCGCCGTTCTGGCCCACCGGGATATCGAAGTCGAAGTTCTTATAATTCGCGTAGGGCAGTGCCTTGCGGATATCCCATTTCACTCCGCTCGCGCGCAAAACCGGGCCAGTCACCCCCAGTGCAATGCAGTCTTTGCCGGAGATAACTCCCACGCCCTTAGTTCGCTCGAGCCAAATGCGATTCGTGGTGAGCAGTTCCTCGTACTCGTCGATCTTCGGCTTTACGAACGAAACGAAGTTCTTTACATCTTTCTCGAATCCCTCATAAGTTTCGTACTGTAGACCGCCGATGCGAAAGGCGTGAGTCGTAAGCCGCGCGCCGCAGTACTTCTCGAAGATCTTGAGAATCTCTTCGCGGTCGCGGAACGTATAAAACAGGGGAGTGATCGCGCCGATGTCGAGCGCATGCGTCCCCAGCCAAAGCTGGTGGCTCGCCATGCGATTCAATTCAGTAAGAATCACGCGAATGTACTGCGCCCGCGGAGGCGCCTCGACGCTGAGAAGTTTTTCGACCGCCTCGCAATATCCCAGCCCATTCGAGACCGCGGCCACGTAATCCATACGATCGACGTACGGATTGAACATCGTGTACGTGCGGTTCTCGGCAATCTTTTCGACGCCGCGATGCAGATATCCGATCACGCACTCAAGGCCCAGAACCTTTTCGCCGTCGAGCCGCAGGATCACACGCAACACGCCATGGGTCGCAGGATGCTGCGGCCCCATATTAATGACGAGCTCGTTCGCGTCAAGAAAAGTCTTCTCGGGAGTTTCGAGATCGAGCGGCGAAAGTGTGTTCGGATCCGTCATTAGACTCAGTTCGCTAGAATGTTCAGTGCCTGCAGGAGTCGCGTCATTGTCCGCTCTCGATTCCGAGATTGATCTGCACCCACTCGTTGTCCTGCTGCAAAATCCCGTAATCCTTGCGCAGCGGATATCCCTTCCATCCATCCGGCAACAAAATGCGCTTCAGGTCCGGATGTCCATCGAACTTGATGCCGAACATGTCGAACACTTCACGCTCCAACCAGTTGGCGTCGCCCACAGCGGCACGCAACTGGCGATGGACTCCCCGTCCGCAATTTGCGTCTTCACCCGGATGCGTTCGTTGCGCGCAAACGAATACAGAATCCACACGACGTCAAATTGCTTCTCTCGCTTCGGATAGTGAACTGCCGTCACATCGACGCAATAGTCGAACTGTTCGTCGTCGCGAAGAATGTGCAGAAATTCGGGAATCAGCAACTGCGATCCACAACCAAATAATTCTGTCCAAGATGTGTGAGAGGCTCAATGCCCGATCCGTAAGTCCGCTTCAGTTTCTGCCACCATCGGCGAGTCCCACGGAGTCGGCACGGGGGCGGCAGGCTTGGCTGGAGCGGCCGCCGGTTTCGCCGCTGGAGTTGCCGGTGAGGCGGCAGCAGGCTTAGGCGCCGCAGCGGGCGTTCCCGGTGCGGCTGGAATCGTTGGGCTTGCTGGAGATCCGGCGCTGGGCGCGGGTTTTGCAGGGGGCGTCGGAGTCGATGTTTCTGAAGGAGGCGAAGGCTTGGTGGGAGTTGTTTTCGTTTCCGATTGAACTGACCCGGAGGGTGTGGATTTCACCCCGCCCGGAGTTGCGGGCTGATCCGCCGTCGGCTTCGGTTCACCTTCCGGCGGCGGTGAGAGGGGGATTTGATTTCGTCCGGCATAAAGCGACGGCACAAGGCTCCGGCGCGGGCTACGTTCGAAAGAACGTTAACTTTTATCAGCTTGAAGGGATAGTGTCAACGAGGCGATTCGTCAGTTTGTCTCGAACCAATCGATGAAAATATTAATCGCTTCTGAGAGATTCGCTGGACCGCACGCGATTTGAAATTCCTGGTTCTCCACCCAGTAATGAATCCAGTCTTCTTCGGCGCGTTCGATCTTCACCTTGTGCAGCATCGCGGTCGTTCTCTGTGGCTATCGCGCAGGCTGATGTGAGCGCGCCACCCCGGATTGTCGAGCGAATCAGATCCGAACTCCGGACCGCGCTCCCATATACCGATCGCAGATGGCTGGTATACCAACGTTCGAGTTCAGAAAAACTCTTGGCTGCAAAGCCTTCCAGCGGGCCTGGGCCTGGTAGGTTTCGATCAGATCGCGGATTCTTTGCGCTTCCGCCTTGCGATGCCCGTGGCTGGTGATGGGATCGCTCCCGCCCGTCGATTCGATCACGATCTCCGACCAGAAAACGCCAGTCGAGATGTGAACCGACGCCACCTTCGACATCGGAATGCTTTCTTCGTTGCTGCCGAACAGGCGCGACTTCAGGCGGATCACTCGCTGTGGGCTCACCACTATTTTGGTAGGGAAGAAAAATTTCCCTTTGTCCATCGCGAAGCCGTGTAAGTCTCAGCAGGAGAGGATTCCATCGGATTCAAAGGGACTGATGGCCATTGACTATCTATTTTGTATTGTGAAATGCATTGTTCGATTTCCCTACGAGATGAAATCCCGGCAGACTTGCGGCAGAGCGTCTATACCCATTCCAGAGCGCCCTTTTTCCAAACCCATATGTACCCGACGATCAAAATCGCCAGGAATATCACCATCTCGAACAGGCCGAACAAGCCGAACGCCTTGAATTTCACCGCCCACGGAAACAGAAATATGGTCTCCACATCGAATACGACGAACAGAATCGCGATGATGTAGTAGCGCACCGTGTAGCGTCCGCGCGCGTTGTCGATCGGGTCGATGCCGCACTCGTAGGGCATCAGCTTGGTCTTGCTGGGATTTGACGGACGCACCAACTTCGCCGCCAGCAACGTGATAGGAAGCAGAGCGCCGACGATGGCGATGAAAATGAAGATCGGAACGTAATTTTGCGGCATAGCGACCTTCTCTCAGGAATAGATGAGCAGGTCATACTAGCGCTGTTCCTGCATCACTTCAAGTGAGACGATGCCTCTCCCGCTTGCTTTTTCGGATGCCGCGTCCCCTATTTCTCCCAGTGCGTGGTGCTGAACTGAGCTGGGTCGAAAGCCGCTTGTGGCAGTTTTACGTTTGCCTGGATATCGGTGTAGTCCTCCGAGAACATCAGCTTGCCCTCTGAGTGCACCTCGACGCGCGCGGCCACCCACGCTCCCGCAATCGGCCGGTAGTCGACAAAGCTGATGTCATCGACTTTCGCCGGATCTTGTCGTGAGGGCTCGATCACGCGAACGAAGAGCAGCGTGTCCTTGGCGACCCAGAATTGCTTCGATTTCATATCGCCCTTGTCGGCTCCCACGACGTAGGCCGGCTTTCCATCCCAGATGTCATCGTGGACCTTCGACAGATCGTAGCCCTCCGACGTGACGACCTTGGCCGTTGTTGCCGGATCCTGCGTGTAGACGTCAAATCCCAGCACAAGCAGGATATTGACCAGCGGCCGCGAATTCGTAACCTTGTTGTCCTTCAAAATCGTCACGTGTCCATCGACCATCAAGTAGCCGTTGCCGTCTTTGGCAGGCCCGATGTCAATTCGCAGTTTGCCGGGAAGGGAAGCGGCCTCGTACCACGTCTCTGCCGAGCTCGTGCCGTCGGGCTTGTACGTCGTGCTCTTTTGTGTGAAGGTCAGCGTGTGGTACCACGATGACTGGTACCGATCATGCATCGCCTTGAGCAGCTCTTCTCCATTGCGGACCTGCTGCGAATAGGCCACAACCGGCGCAAAGAGCAATAGCACCGACAGCACACGATTCAATCTCATTTTTGTTTTCTCCCGGACACGAGGATAAACATCCTACGCCATCCGGCCTCGGCGGCGAACCCGGCAAAGTGTCGATCTGTCCCTGAAGTTGAGCGGCTAGTCACATCTGTCAGGCAGAAGAAAGATGGAACGGGCTAGGTCCGATTGCAGCGTCGCTTCCCGATAGTAGCGATTCAACAGGCCGCCCTTCCATTGCAGAAGGTCGGGGTTGCTCTGTGCGAAGTCTTCCCATCCATCGGCCGGATTCCGCACCATCCGCTCACGAATGAGAAAGAAGTAAGCATGCGTTATGGTCTCGTGATAAAGCTGCGTTTTGCCCAAAGAGGCCGCATACCGCTTCAGCGCCGTCGTGAATCTTGCGAGCGCGTCGAGCGCCGAAAACTCCAGCAGGTAGGCAAATGCCAGCCTGACATGGTCGGCATGATGGAATGTTTCTGGCGAAAGGCTGCAACTCTCGAATTGCTGGATCAGCTCCTGTTCTGTCATTGGAAGTCGATTCTCGAAAACCGGATGGCTCGGATATTCCGCAGATTTGCCAGATTTTGCTTCTTTAAGTCCTACCTGCAGCGATCGCGAAGGCTGCGGCAGCGAAGACCACCAGATTTCCGATTCCATACATGCCGTGCAGCAAATGGAGCAAAATGGCCATCACAAATATCCCGAACAGAAGCCATGCGCCACGCACAGCGGTTTGCGGGAGCAGCAACAGAACGCCTCCTGCAATTTCGCCGTATCCCAGCAAAATCCGGATGAAGTTCGGCATATGGGTACTGGCAAACTCATGAGCGGCACCCGGCCTGACGAACAGTACGGCTTCGATCAGAATTACGATGCCTAGAGCCCACTGCAATGCCGTTAGGCCACACCTGCCAGTCAAAACCTTCATTTCCCCCCCTTGCGCGGAGACTTTGCCCGAATCTCCTTCAGTCTGTGGCTTGCGCTCGAATCAAGGTCCAGTTCATAAAACTTTTTCAGCTCGCGAATACGTTCGAGCGAAGCCGCGCTGAACGGAGTTTTTCCCTCGAACGCGTGAAGCACGATGCCCTCAAGCACGTCGCCAAGTGTCATATCGTGATACTCCGCGAATGCTTTGAGTACCTTGAGAATGCGTTTCTCCATGCGAACGCCCGTTTGCACCCGTTCGATCTCCAGTTTGCTATTTTCAATCATATGTACCAATGTACCATGGTACACGCTTCTCAGCAACCCGACACTAATCGATCGTTTCCTGAGCGGTAGGCCCGGGCGCAACTACTGGCGGTTGCGGACTCATCGAGAGGCGAAGGGTTCAGTTTTCAACTGTCAGAAATTGCGACTTTCTTGCTACTATCCCTTCGGCGTGGTGGCCTCGAAGTTGCACTACGCGGCACTCCCTGCTCTCAAAGTCCATTCAAGTATTGACAGTGAGCGCTCATTCGTGTGGGATTGGTACGGTTTCACTCAACGCTTGGACCCCTACAGGCTAAACATGTCGATTCAATTCCTGCTGTTCGTAATCGCGATTCTCCTGGTCTCGATTTTCTGGGTATTGAGCAAGATCAACAGTCTTTTAAAGAAAACGCTCCTCACCCGGTTGGAGCAACACCATGAAGTACCCAGGAAAGAAGTCGCAGCAGACTGAAAACCGAATGCTGGTTGGCAGAGCGGCTCCCGCTCTCCGCGGCAACGAGGGCCGAATTTCGATTTCACGCCCATCGGCAAAGGCTCAGACGACTGCCAATGCAGCATGTCCGTGCTCCTTGCAGTTAAACGAGTGAAATCCCTCACGGAAACCAAAAGTTTCTCTGGCGTCCCAGCCAAACAACGATTTCGTCCGGAACGCAATATTCCTGATACCATCCCGCAAGTTTGGAATTACGTATAACGTGGCCTAGGCGACGAGCGCCTTCTCATGTGAACCGAATTCAGCGGAAACATCTCGTCCTTAAGATGAAGGGTGCTTCGCACCCTTGCCTGTCTCTTTTCACCTGCCCCACTTGTGAAACCAAAGCTACCGGGCACTTTTGCAGCAATTGCGGAGAGAAAGAACTTGCCGCCGACGACCTCTCCTTGCACCACTATCTGAGGGAAATTGTCACGGCTGTCACTCTTCTCGAATCAAAGGTTTTTCGCAGCGTCTGGTTCGTCGTGACGCAGCCTGGCCACTTGAGCACCGAATATTTCCGCGGACGCCGAGTCCGCTACATGAAACCGCTGCAATTGTTTGTTTTCCTGAACGTTGTCTACTACTTCTCTCTGACACTGTTTTATGCCACGACATTCACCACGCCGCTGAACACCCAGCTCCACATGAACAATTACTATCCCCAATATGCAAGCAATCGGGTGCAAGACAAACTGAAGTCTGAGCAAGTTAGCTACGAGGTGCTCGAAACCCGTTACAACCAGAAAACCAGTGTCCTGTCCAGAACCCTGGTATTCCTGTTGATTCCGATTTTTGCTGTTCTCTTCTACGGGCTGTTTTTCAGAAAAAAGAAATATCTGATCGAGCACACGGTGCTGGCTACGCACTTTTGGTGCTTCAACCTTTTACTTTTAGGGACGATCTTGCCGCTACTCACAATCGCGCTGGCTAGGCTCTTCAAGAGCGTGAACTTGCCCGTCGCATATGTCACGAATGATGCGGTCGTGTCGACAGTTCTACAGCTGTGCGTTGGCGTATATCTCTTCCTGATGATTCGGCGATTCTACGGCGTGACGTGGTGGTACGGCACGCTGACCGCATCCGTGATCGCTTGGTCCTTCTTCCACATCGTGTGGTTGTATCGTTTCTTTCTCTTCGAGGCCACCCTCTTCGCTGTCTAGGCGAAGCGCGCACTTTTCCAGATCGCATACCTCTTCGGCTGCTTGCGTTGGACGGCTTTCTAAAAACATTTTTCTGATCAGGATCAATCCACTCACTCAGGACTCGACGCTTGGTATCCGCTGTGCCGCGTGATCAATCCCAACATAACAACACCCAAACCCCTTGTTGCGAGCGCAATTTGGTACAAACTCTTGACTTCTCTCTAACAACGTAAAAGCAACGCCCCCTTAGCCTCTTATTTCAGGAGGGCCGGTCTTGCGGGACCGGCAACACATCTCTCATGCGACACGTTTCTTCCCCACGCTATGCCCTGATCGCCTTGTTTCTCGCGGTCACGGCTTTTCTGTTCGCACCGTTGAGCAGCGAAGCACAATCACTTCCTCTTCCTCTCGGCAGCGTCACTTCCATCACCACCGTTGGCTGCCCTGCAGGATTTATTACCGGGTCGTCGTGCCAGCACCTGATCATTCACGGATGCGCGAAAGCTGTCGATCTCGGTGTCACCATCGGCACCATCTCGCCGGCTGTTCCCAAGAGCACAATCGTCCTATTCACGGGATCTACCGGCACGCGCCCAACCGGAGGAAACTTCGCCACTGATTACTTCAAATTCGGGTACCGCGTCGTCGACGTGGACTGGGATGCCAAGCCCGCCAGCGGATGGGAAGATACCGGCGTCAACTCGCGCGAGCCTGCTAATCTGCTCACCGGCGCCTGCCGTCCCGCCACACTGCTGAACTACTTGGAGAATCAGTTTCCTTCGGCGCCCTTCTGCGCGCAGGGTTCGAGCGCCGGCAGTTCGGCCATCGCCTTCTCCATCGCGGAGTACGGGGTCGCCCCACCGGACGCGGTCGAGTTTGTTCCCGGCCCTGTGATGAGTAAAGTGGACTTCGGCTGCAACTCCGGCAGCCCGACTGTTTTGGTCAATCCCACTGACGGGTTGCAGTATGACAACAACCCCCAGTATGTGAACCAATTTGCCACCGCGATCTCGCACTTCACCGGACAGCCGTGCCCTTCTTCGGTTCCGAATCTCGCCCTCAGCAGCCAGGACGTTATTCAGTCCGGCGCGAACCTTTCATGGCCGCACACCTTTGTCGGACAGTGGACATGCAATCTCTCGTCCGGCCTTATCAATAATTCCTCCGCTCAAGCCGAGTACTTCAAGGACAATCTCGGCATCACCGCCGGCCATAGCCTTACTGCCGTCAGCAATTGCCGCGGAAGCGAAGACGTTCAAAACGGAACGACCCTGAAAGGAGTGAAAGGACAGAAGGGCATCGAGGCTGAGATGGAAGCTCAATGCGTCCGGCACTAAGCCTCATCGGCTGTACGATCTTCGCTCCGATGTCAGCAATCACCGATTCGAAGCGCGATTTCAGCAGGTGTTGCCCGTTGATAATGTCATCAGCCAAGTGGCCTGACTGGAGGCGACGCGACGTGCACGGTAAAGGGCTAGAATCCCATCGGGAGAAAAGCCTTGCACCAAACACTGCGTATTGCGCTTGTCTCACTCTACTTCTGCTGCGGCACTTTGCTTTTGCCTCAATCAGTACCGAGTCACAAGACAGAGAACGTGATTTTCGTTATGACCGATGGCCTCAGATGGCAAGAGGTTTTTCGCGGCGCCGACCTTGAACTGATGGACAAGAAGCACGGGAAGGTCGCCGACGTTCAGGCGCTGAAGAAGTCGTATTGGAGAACTACTCGCGAAGATCGCCGTACCGTGTTGATGCCCTTTTTATGGAACACCGTTTCCCGCCAAGGCCAGATCTTCGGCGATCGTGACGAAGGTGCGGATGCCGCAGTAACGAATCGTCTGAATTTTTCTTACCCCGGTTACAGCGAGACGCTGTGCGGATTCGCCGATCCACGGGTTCGAAGCAACGAGAAGATCCCGAATCCCAACGTTACGGTGCTGGAATGGCTTCAGAAAAAAAGTGGATTCGATGGCCGTGTCGCCGCATTTGGAGCATGGGATGTTTTTCCTTTCATCTTCAATGCTGATCGGGCAGGCTTTCTCATCAATGCTGGTTACACTCCGTTCACCTTGATCCCCGGGAATTCGCGCCTCGAAGCTCTGAACATTGCCAAACGAGATGCACCCAAAGTGTGGGATGAGGAGCCTTTCGACTGGATTCCCTTTCATACAGGATTGGAATATCTCAAGCAGCGCAAGCCCCGCGTGCTCTTCATTTCACTAGGAGAAACAGATGATTGGGCGCATGACGGGCGCTACGGCGAGTATTTGGACGCGGCTCACCGCGCTGACGAATTTCTGAACATCCTCTGGGAGACGGTGCAATCGATGCCGGAATACCGCGACCGCACCACGCTGATCTTTTCACCGGACCACGGACGCGGTGGCGACAAAAAGAAATGGAAGGACCACGGAGAAACAGTCCCGGAATCAAAATTTATCTGGATGGCTTTTCTCGGACCCGATACCGCCGCGCTAGGGCTTCGAAATCATGTGCCGCCAGTAGGGCAAAATCAGATTGCTTCAACGCTGGCTGCACTGCTCGGCGAAGACTATCACGCGGAGGTTCCTCAGTCCGCTGGAGCAATTGCAGATGTGCTCTCCTCGGCTGCCGTTGCTCATCTCGCCATGGAATCAAACCGCCAAAAACAATAAACGACCATCCCGGGATATCCATCGTCCCGGATATCCAGCCAAACCTGTGGGCTTTTATAGCAACAGCCATACTCATTTCGAGCATCAGGTTGACTGAAGACTACGCTGGGTGAGCGAAGTTGTCCGTCCGCACCGCTGCGAATGTTTCTCGGTCGCGACTCACCCGGAGTACTCTAAAGTGATTCGGCTGCCGGGAGTCTATCTCCGAGCCATACGAGCGAGCACGTAACGACAGACAACGCCTTCCACAATGAGGAAGGATCATCGGGCAACTATGAAGAGATCGATACCTACGAAATTTCTGAAAGTGACGGCCGAGGAAGCTTGGCTGATGTCTCCGTACGAGCTGGATGGCCGAGTTGCCGATGAATTGCTCGCTCACCAAGCCAAAACACTTCATCCCAAAAGATTACAGCCGAAGAAGCATAAGAAAGCTAAAGGCAGAATCGCGTCGAATACGTGACATGAACGCCTCGCGCCATGCGGCCCTCGATTGTTTGTCAAATGGACTGCGTTACAGCACTCCACCGATGCTTAAGGCGCACGCTGCTTATCAGAAGAGAGTCCTTGACCACTGATTCTTCTAGCGACAAGTATGAATTTGGCGCCGGCGTCGTCGTACCTCTCTACCGGATCAGGACAGTTTCCACAAACAATATCCGGAACCTGTAATGAAAGCGTTTCCCATCGATAGCGCTCCAGCTCCCGACGGTAAACCGGCCAATGAACGAAATCGACGGAATGCCGGAGGACGACAAAATCCGGCGCACTCTTCGCGTCATCTTCTACACGGAAAGCCGATATCCCACCCCGGATCGGATTCGGTAGGTAAAACATCAGCGGGATGTCTTCGTAGTTGATCAGGATCTCGTCGTCGGACTTTGCGTTTTTGGCCAGCCAATCGATCACCGGCTTGTTTGGGTCGGATGGTTGGCCGAACACTCTGGCCATCAGCAGACGCAGCTCGGGGCGGACAATCGTCGCGTGTCGCAGAGTTGCGGGCCGTAGCAGATGCAAAGGCATACTCAGCCACGGCGTGAAAATGAAAATTGCCGCTCCGACCCATGTGAATGCACGCCCTCGATCTCCAACCCTCACGAGCAACCAGGCCGCCAGCAGGCAACTTATGGGAGCGACGACGATCATGTAACGCAAAAAGGGCGCGGGCGTCACTGACTGAACCCAGAGCAGCAGCATCACGATTACTGCGCACCCTGTAAAAATCAGCCGGCGTTCTGCGCCAGCCAATACTTTCCAACGAAAAATCAAAACCAACGCTATTCCCCCGAGGACTACAAAAGGCACAACGAATTCGTTGGTGTTGAAGACATTACGCACCAACCTCTCATGCCATGTGCCTACGGGAACCGAAAGCCTGCCCCAGATGTGGTAGTAGAAAACGAAAGGCACTACCAGAACTGTCCACCCGAGGCCGACGAGTACGGGGCGCCACCATTTCTCGCGCTCTTCGATCAGAGCATCCAGAAAGAGAACTCCGAGGACTGGCCAGACAGTGCCGTAATCCACCTGAAACCAGCACCAGGCGGCAGCGATGAAAGCCACGGCACCCCAAGATTTTCGAGACTGCCAACGCCCGTACCCGGCCAGCGTGAGCATGAAGAACAAGCTGGAGAGTGCGTAATATCGACACTGACGACCGTGCAAGACCCAGTAGCCGCTAGTCAAAAGAAAGATGGAAGCGAGCAACGCCATCTGCGCGTTTTCGAAGTACGCCAGTATGAACAGGTACAGAGCGAGGATGGTGACAATGCTGGCCAACGCAAACGGCAGTCGCGCCGCAAATGTTGTAGGCCCGAGAATTCTGAAACTCAGTGCCGTGGCAACGAACTGGCCCCAAGGCTGCCATTGCCACGTCGTATCGGGCTTGAAGTCGCCACGGTGGGCGTAAAAAAGAATCGAGGATCGTGGATCGCTTGTTCGTTGATCGATAGTCTTCGAATCTTCGGCAGCAAAGTGATCTCCAGTGATCAAATTCATACCGTCATAGGCCAAAGGCCGACCGAACCGCAGCATGCGTTGCGCCATGACCGCTGTAGCTGCTTCATCCTGCCAAAGATATGGACTGCTGAGATGCCACAGGAAAAGCACTGCCGCGACGCAGGCCACAGTCACAAAGACGAGAATCGAACCGCCCTTCCAGAATTTTTCGTCGCACCTCTGACCTGATCTGACGACCATAATTATTGCGATCTCGAGGGCATCCTCTTGTTTGAATGGTTCCGAGTAGCCCTTGCAACACACTTGGGTTCGAACGTTCCTACTGAATCAGATCGGGCGCAACTCCAATGCTAAGAGACTTGAAAATGGTGGAAAGGACCGAGGGTGATACTCTTGGTATCGCGGTCGCATGCTCAGACGATTTCTTCCAGCTTACGAATGATACGAGCAAGATCGTCGCGCGTAGCTGCGAGTTCAGCCCGGAGTGATTCAGGCACCAAAACTGGATCGTAGCGAGCGGCGGGTGCCGCTAAGGATAAAGCGTCGCCAATATCCTGGCAAGCATTGATGAGCTTGGCGGCGATTCGATGTTTGTCAGAAGCGAGCACCAAATATTCATCCTTTCAATGTGATGTGAATGGCAAAAGTGGCCCCAGGCGCCCGACACTCTGAATAAGTTTGTAATCGGAAGATCGATCCCCCAAGACGTGGCGAGAGTTTATTCGCGACCCGACCTTGAGGATGTGACTGCAATCACATCGCGTTGTGAGACGCCGAATATTCCGAATTGCAGCACTCCTGATAAAAGATCTCCCTGTCCTCCTATTCACCAGAGCAGTCGCTATCGCTGCTTAAAAGAATCCTGCGCCTGCGCAACCAATTTGACGATAGTGAGAGCATCTACTTTTCCGGGAAGGAACTATGCAAACACGAAATCGTCGAGCGCTGATCACAGGAGCCGCGGGATGGGTTGGCTTCGCTCTATGCAAGCTGTGGTTGGCCCAATATGGCCCTCATAGCGTCACCGCACTAACGGGACCGATCCAACATGAAACCGAACGTCGGCGGTTGGACGAACTTCTGCAATGTCCTGTCCAGGAAGTATCGCTGGAATTAAGAAAGTGTCCCGTTATCGGCGGAAACATCGATGATTTTGACGTACTGTTTCATCTCGCGGCCTATGTGCGCACGGAAGATGATTCGTCCGAAGTGCGCATTAATGACGACGGAACCCGCCGACTCCTGCACGAACTCGGAGATCGGCTCCGAAACAAGCACGTAGTCTTTACCAGTTCGGTGTCAGCGGTGGACACAACCCGTACCAGCGGCGGGTGGATGGAGCCTGCAACGATCTGTTCCCCTCGCACCGAGTATGGACGCAGCAAGCTGAAGGCCGAGGAAATCATCCAGGCCGAATCAATTCGCCTGGGCTTTACGTATTCCATTCTGCGGCTCCCCATCGTTTACGGCGCAGGCTACCGGCCCGGAGGAATGTTCGGGTTCTTCCATGATGAATTACCTCGGAAGACTTTAGGCAGCAGGCTCGCGTGGCCCGGGAAAATATCCGTAGTAGAGGTCTCTGACCTCGCACACATTCTTGCCGAGGCAGCAGTTCGTGACGAGATGCGCGGAAGGACTTTCTTTGTGTCCAGTTCAGAAGATCCCAGCATGGCAGAACTCGCCGAACAGGCCGCAAAATGTCTTGGGATGCCCTATCAACCCTTGCCCATCGGAGCGCCGTTATTTCGCCTCGCGGGAGTGTTGGGCAAAGTGTTATCTGCCGTTAGTTTCCTGCCTCATGCCGTGCGGATCCTGGGCTGGCGCGTTTCCTTGGTCGTCGATGGCTTTTGCTGCGACGGATCAGAACTTACGCGATTGCTTCGAATGGAATACTCGCCGTGGAAGGAATCCATGCGCCGGATGTATGAAATACCTGAACCTGATAGCGAGTTTGCCGAATACCCATCAGGATCGGAAGCCGAAGTTGGTGCCTGACACTCGTCCTGAAACCATCACCGGCACTCTTTCTGGGAACGCTTGTTCGTCCGGTCGCGCCGTTGGGACCACGGAAAGCGTGCATAGCCTTGCCGGAGCTCATTCCCCTCCGCAGTCAAGGAAACGATTGATACAAGCGCCACACTTTCCGTTTCCGCGTGCGATTCAATCGCACAATTGGGGGGTACAAAGAGGCATAGCAAGAAAAAATCGATGCAACGATCTAGCGCCGCGAAGGCTTTATCTGCATGACACCACGGAAGAAATTGGTCGGGGCGATAGGATTCGAATCAACAGTCAAACGTAGTTTCAACGACTAGCAGGTCGGCGGATTACACCCAAGACAACGAAAAGCGATGGAAGACATGCAAACAGAGCGCAAGTAGAGCGCAATCTCATCAGAACACGCGTTACGTAAACGCCTACAACCACCTAGTGGATTTCAGCGACGCGAACAGAAGGGTAACACTCCTTTACCGTCATCCGAAGAACGGCTGCGCACGGGCTGGTGCCGCGGCGAAACCGAACGCGGCACTAATTTTGGACTTACTCAAGCAAACGGTTTTCGATTTCCCTGTGCTCGTGATCGGATTGTGAGGTTATCGATACGGGTGAGAGTGGCAGCGCGCGCGGCCATTCGGCTTGCTATCTTAGGTTTTGAATTACGCAGACCGCGATGGCCGGAGGAATGTTTGCCACAGTTCGAAAGTCCTGAGCCGGCAATATAGACAAAACTTGGCGGGAGCGACGGGACTCGAACCCGCGCGGCCTCTGCCCACCCGTGGATTGATCCAGCAAGCTTGTTAGATCCCCTGATAGCGCCAATGCCTGATCTTCGTGCCGTATGGACGGTGTTGAAAACCGAACGGTACAAAATTGGATCGGCCTATAAGTGCACTGAGCGGCATGGCGAGCAAGGCAGGAAGCGGCCGTGGAAGAAGGGGCTTTCTCCCGCTGCACGTGAAAGGATTGCAGGCGCGCAGCGCGAAAGATGGGCAAAGTTCAAGGTGAAGAATCGGAAATAGATTCAGCAACCCCAGACCAAGCGAGAGAGACATCGAAGCCTGCCCTTTCGACATTCTCTTCTGCATCCAGTTCGCACACAACTTCAAAGGGTTCCGAACTTCCGCTCAGGAATGAGCTGACCGACAGTCAGTCCAGAAATCTCATGGTGGGCCGCCAAGTCTGGCACACTTGCGGCACAGTGCGAGGTCTGAAACCCGTCCAAGCTAGAAACTGCCGACCGAAAGTCAGGCGACTGTTCTGCAGTAAGGCCTCGTATTGGCGCCATGAATTCTGCACACAGCTGGCACACCATTTGCTCGGGGACGCGGCGCGGACCGGGGGGGTGCCCTTTTCACTTCCTAGAAGCCCATTTCACGGGCGTATTGGCGATTTAGCGTGGAATGCGGGCTCGAGGAGCGACTCGGTGTGTAACGTCAACCGAGGTCAATCTCCTCCAGCGAGTCAGTAACAAAGGGGCAATTCTTTGGACGTGGAACTCCGGCGCAAGCGCGAAGGCAACAGACCTCCGATACGATGAGCGCTGCGACCTTAAGACCGCCGGTATGACGCCAAGCAGGCAAAGATCTCCCGATAGAACTCGGGGTGCGATTGCCAGGTCTGGCC
Source organism: uncultured Acidobacteriota bacterium (assembly GCA_963712365.1). GTDB lineage: Bacteria > Acidobacteriota > Terriglobia > Terriglobales > Acidobacteriaceae > Sulfotelmatobacter. Next base: position 583,992 of record CAVQHO010000006.1, on the reverse strand, counting down.
GGTGACCATGCGGCCATCACGAACGACCTGCCGGTCTACAAATATACTTCCAGCTTGCTCCGCTTCGAAGCGAACGTGTTTATAGCAGGTAATGCGCCTACCCTTAGTGAGGTCGGCGGCAGCGAGTACCTGGATGCCGTGGCAAATGGCAAAGATCCATTTTTGCTTCGCGTCGAATTCGCGGACAATATCGAGTAATCGCCGATCATTGCGGAGGTACTCAGGAGCGCGGCCGCCCAGAATGAGGATGGCATCGTAGTTATCCACATTTATTTGGTCGAACGAGGCGTCGGCCTGTAGACCATAGCCGGGACGTTCGACGTAAGTATCCCACCCTGGCTCAAAGTCATGCATTACGAGATGGAGGCGACGAATCGAAGGTGCAGCAACGGTGGTGCGCCAGTCTTCTTCCCGAAACCGATGAACTGCGTAAAGCGCTTCGTAGGATTCGCCGGCATCTCCGGTAACGATCAATATCTGTGGCATTTTCAGGGGTCAGTTTATCATTCGAGGGCTCCGGTTCGACGCGATCGAACTTCGAGTCCGAGGGGGAACTTTTGGAATCGTAGTGAGCATTGCCCCGACCGACTCGATGAACACGCGTGAAATGAGCCGGAGATGAGCTGGTAGATTTAGGCATTCGGGTTTCCGCCCTGCGCTCTCATGGAGGCCCGAATGAGCGCATCATCGCCGATGCACTCACCGAAACCAGATTTTTAACGCGAAGTCGCTTCTCGGAAGGTTTGCGGCTGCGTCGCGGACAAAAATCTGGCATTACGTCAGTACAATTCCAGGCCTGAGCTCTGTCAGGGCTATAACGAAGGAACAGCGGGCTGAAGCGAAGCTTGAAATTGCAACATTGAAGCTCCTTCGACTACTGGACCAGAGGGTTAGAGCGGAGACGGTAAACGACACATACCGTTGCGTATGTACGTTACCACTTGCTTGGAAGAGAACGATGGGTGTGGGAAGCTATTTGCGAAGTGTCGAATTGATCAAGACTACTGTTCTCGAACTTGCGTGAACCGCGCCCATGTGCGCCGTTTTCGCAGGAATCGTGGTGGGAAGAAACCGAGGAGCGGTGATTGAAAATGTGACAAAAGTCATTGCGCGAATTGCTCACCTGCCCTACAATTCCGGCCCGGATGGAATCCCGCGTAAATGCTTGGTTTTAAAATTGGTCGGGGCGATAGGATTCGAACCTACGACCCCCTGCGCCCAAGGCAGGTGCGCTACCAGGCTGCGCTACGCCCCGACTGTAGATCTCCAAGATTATAAATGACGATCGCAGCGCTCCCGCTCTGCGCTCGTCGAATTGTCCGCGAACTTCGCCATCCTGCCTCCTCCTCTGTCCATCCAAACAGGCGCGGTATAATTTTCCATCCAAGATGCAAAGCCCCCGTTACGCACTCGTGGCGTATTTAAGTAATCCCGCTGGAGAGTTCGTCGAGAGCCTTCGGCGCGAGCTGCATCCCGATCTCCCCCACTTTGCCGCTCATCTCACGATTCTTCCGCCCCGCCCGTTACAGGGCTCCGAAACTTCCGCACTCCAAATCCTTGAACAGATCTGCGGCCACGAGGAACCCTTTCACGTCACCCTCGGAGAGGTGGAAACCTTTATCCCTGTCACGCCCACAGTGTTCATTCGGGTCGAGGACGGCGCCGCCCGCATGCGCGAACTGCATCGCAAGCTCAACACCCAAGTTCTCGAATTCCAAGAGGAATGGCCGTACATTCCCCATGCCACCATCACTAAAATGAATTCCGAGCAGCCTGCTCGCAGCGCCCTTGAGATCGCACGCCAGCGCTGGCTCGATTACCACGGCAGCCGCCGTATCCTGATGGAAAAACTCACTTTCGTTCGCGAGGATTCGCTGAACTGCTGGGTTGATCTCGCCCCGGTCCTGCTCGGCGGCACCCTCGTTCCCCGCTAGTTTCTAGGTAATCACCGCCAAGGTTACCCTTCTCAGTTACGGCAGCCCAGTGCCTCCGGTCCCAGGTACATTTCCCTCCCGTGCGTTGAAATGCGGCCTCCGCGCCTGTACATAAGAGGTAGAGCAAGTATTCGGTGATCGCGTCAAAACCCCCTCGTGACGCGCGATTTCGGCAGAACAGGGAGATACGCATGCAGATCGGAGTTTACGGCTCGGGATACTTGGGAACAGTGATCTCTGCCTGTCTGGCGGATTTTGGAACTCCGGTTTCCTGTTGCCATCCAGACCGGTCTCGCATGGTCGAAATGGCCCAGGGCAATATCCCCTTCTTCGAAAAAAATCTGAAAGAGATTATCCGCCGCAACGTTCGCGCCGGTCGCCTTGCCTACTCCACCGATATCGAATCCTTTGCCCGTAAAACCGGCGTAATTTTCTGGCCGAAGATAAAGCCGACAACCTGAATGACATCGTCATGCGGATCGCGCGGCTGGCGCCGAAACCCCCCATCCTCACCATCGTCACGCCAGTCTCAGTTGGAACCGCCAACGCGATCGAAAAGAATCTTCAGGACGTCGGCCTGCAAGGCCACGATCGTTTCGCAGCCGATGTTTTTTACCGACGGCTGTGCGGTCGAGGATTTCAACTGGCCCGATCGCCTGATTCTCGGATCCACCTCGAACGAAGCCGTCCAGGTGCTCAAGCAGATTTTTCATCCGCTCGTCATGCGCGGAGTTCCGGTGATCGTCACCAGCCAATCGACGGCGGAGTTGGTTCGCGAAGCCGCCACGGCATTCGTTGCCACCAAGATTTCATTCATCAATGAAGTGGCCGCACTCTGCGAACGCGTCAATGCCGATGCGGTTAACCTAGCTTTGGCGCTTGGACTCGACAAGAAAATCGCACCTCGTTGTCTGCAGCCCGGCGCGGGCATGGGCGGAGTCTTTGCCGAGTCCGACATGGATTCCCTCGTGCAGCTGGCGCAGAATCATGGCGTGCCGTTGAAGGTTCTCAGCGCGGCGCGCGATGTGAATCACACGCTGGCCGATCGCCTTGTCGAAAAAGTCTCACAAGCTCTCAATTCGGTCGAGAACAAAGACGTGGGAATTCTTGGTCTCGCGTTCAAGCCCAACACGAATTCGGTTGCAGGATCTTCTTCGGTCCGGCTTGTCGAAACACTGGTATCCAAAGGTGCCCGCGTGCGCGCCTACGATCCCGTCGCGATCCCCGAAGCGATGACGCACCTCAATGGGGCGGTCCGTTACTGCGATTCAGCTTACGCAGCTGCCGAAGGCTCTGACGCTTTGGTGGTTGGCACCGGATGGCCGGAGTTCCGCGCCCTTGACTTCGATCGCATCAAGAATCTTCTGAAGAACCCGGTCATTGTCGATACCAAGAATCTGCTGGATTCGACGCGTTTGCGCGCCCTTGGATTTGAGTACGTCGGCATCGGCCGGGCGTAGCCTCGCGTGTTGACGGACGCTTGCCTCCGCGAAGCCAACCAGCACCGGCGCAAGTCGCCGGAAGAAATATCACGGCCCCTCACAATCCCTCCCCCCGTCCTACCTCCCATCGAACTTCCATTGCTATAATCGAATAGCTTGCGGTGGGAATAGCTCAACTGGCAGAGCACCGGACTGTGGCTCCGGCGGTTGCGGGTTCGATTCCCGTTTCCCACCCCATAGATTTTTCGCGCAGTCCCGCCGGCTCCGCACGAGCAGGCCTTCCCGCAAAACTGTGGCCCCGTAGCTCAATTGGATAGAGCATCAGTCTTCGGAACTGAGGGTTGGGGGTTCGAGCCCCTCCGGGGTCGCCACATTCCTGAATTCGGTACTACCCCTCCCCGTTTACTGCTCAGTTAAGGCAAAATCAGGGCCTGCGTAAGACATTTGAGGTATATCACGCCTTTTGTACGGTGTCGTACATTCGACCTTAATCTAGCCACCTACTGCACAACCGGAGGTCTTATGTACGACACACGGTTCGTTGAAGCGATTTGCCGTGGCTTTCAGAAGGAGCCGAAAGGTTCAAAGCGGTCGAAGCAACTCCTTAATCTGTTGCAGGCCGTCGTGCTTGAAGATATGGCTGAGATTAAGGCCCAGCTCGGAAGCTTTTTGTCCGAGGAAACGCACGAAAGAGGACGGATGCAATCCGGCAAATAGTCCAACCACCGTTCTTGCCGTTCAAGGTCAAGGCACTAACTCTTCGGCACATCCCAGTTGAACCAACCTGATGCAATCTGTCGTTCCCCTGCCAGAACGAGCCCACATCGGCCAAGAGTATAAATGTGAAAAGAAAAAGGACGCACAGAGAATCCATGCGGCCCAGTTGAATTCGGATTAGCTTTCCGTTCTAGGTTCTTTGTTCGGGGGTAGAGGATCCGACCGCATCCCTGCTTCTTTAGCGTGTAGCACAGAACAGATACTGCTTTAAAAGTTTGGGGCGATCCATCGTCCGGCTGAATTGCATGACTGTTCGGAATTCGTGGGGAAGGAAGAACAGGAACTCAGCCGGGCGAGGGTCTATGCGCGCTTTGTCGTCGCTGTTCGCGGAACATTTCGACGGCGCACTCGACGCCTAAGGTTCCCTCCCATCCTCCTGCATGTCGCCTTGGCTTACAACCCCTAGATAACACCGCTCGTGCACTGGCTGTCCCCGCTCGTCGGTCTTGCACGTTTCGAGAGGAACCGTCTGCTGGCAGATCTTACAAAGAAAGAATTGTCGCCCCGGGAAATCGGAATCGGGGTATGAAGAATAAAAGTGTGCCATTGAGGCCTCCGTGGTAGGGGGTTGCAGAGGGGACAAGTTATTCGCGGGTCCGTTTACGTCGTGAGATTAACTACGAGTTTACTTTTCGTACACCACGTTGCAACGCTTTCCGTGCTCGATTCCCCCGCTTTGTTTTCCGGAACGTTTCCGAGAGCGTTAACTTTTTTCCTTATCTTCAAACGCCATGGTTCGGGCTGAATATCTGACCTGAGAAACACAGACGGCCATTCGACTTTCGGTCCCCGAACCGCTTCAGTCCTTAGATCTTCTTCATTTCAGCCAGTTCTGTTTTTCACCGGGAAAACGGGTGGCGTGCGCCGCCTCGCTAAGTTACAATCCGGTATTCTTTTGCCTATGAATCGAAGCTTCCACTTTCGTACTTCTTCGTCGGAGCTCGGGCCCCTTGAGGAGCGTCTACTCGATGCGCTCTGGCAACGCGGTACCGCTACGGTTCGCGACCTCGCGGACGAAGACTTTTCCGATCTGGCTTACACCACTGTCATGACGACGCTCGATCGTCTTTTCAAGAAGAATCTGCTCTCCCGGGAAGTCGAGGGCAGGGCGTTCCGCTACAAGCCTCTATTCACGCGGGAAGAGATTCATCGTGAGGCTGCTGGCGCTGCTGTGCGTCAGCTTCTCGACGCAAGTCCAGCCTCAGCCTTGCCTCTGTCTTATCTTGTCGAAATCGTCGGTGAGCGTGACGCGCAGTTGCTCGACGAACTCGCTGAAGCGGTCGAAGCAAAGCGGCGTCAAGTGCGCGGCGCCGAATCTTATAATTCCTCTGCTCCTGAAGGATCTAGTTCCAAGGAAAACGGCTGATGTTCGCTCTCCGCGGGGTCGCGCTGTCTCTTTCCGTTTTCGTTCTTTTGTATTTCAGCCTGTCTTCCGCAGTTTGCAAAGGGTGGCGGGGGTTCTACCTTTCCGTTCAGCGCCATCGCATGCATCGCGTCGCCGATTGGCTCTTTGCCTTGCGCATGCTGCCTTTCGCCGCTTCCATCGTAATCACACTGGCTTTTACGATCCCTTCGTTCCTGATGTTTGAGCCGCGGGTTATCGCGGAGCCTGTGGGAGACATTCCGTTGGTTCTCGGCCTCGCGGGAGCCTTCCTCGCGATATTCGGACTCGCCAAGGCTGCGGTCGCCCTGCTCCGCGTCTCTCGCACCGTCTCCGTGTGGACGAACGATGCCGAACCCCTCGACTTCCCCTCGCGAATCCCAGTGCTGCGGATTCGCCCCGGCGATCCCTGCCATGACGGCCGTGGGCATCCTGAACCAGAAAATTCTTCTCTCCCGTTCTGCAGAGTTTCTTCTGAGTCCACGCGAATTACAGACAGCGTTCAATCACGAAGTCGCACACGTGAGTCGCCGCGATAATCTGAAGAAGCTTCTATTTCGATTTGTAGCCTTCCCAGGAATGGGAAGCTTGGAATTGGCATGGCTCGAAGCCACTGAGATGGCAGCTGATGATCAGGCTGTTTCAAACGCTGGAGAGGCTCTCGATCTCGCTGCCGCGCTCATCAAACTTTCACGGTTCGCATCCGGGCCCCTGACCAGCGAACTTACCGCAACGCTGGTGTATACCCCAGTTTCAGCCGTGAACGCTCGCGTCGAGCGCCTCATTTCCTGGAGCGATCAACACCCTGCCTTGCCCCAAGCTTTGTGGATGAAATATTCGCTTGGCGCAGCCGGAACGGTTCTTCTCGTATTCGCCTTCACTTATCAACCCCTACTCTTGGCGATTCATGAAGCCACTGAATGGTTGATGCGGTAAGCGCCACTCTGTCCACAACTAATTCTGCTTCAGAAATTTATCCTCACACCCAACTGCGCCGCAAACGGAATGCCCACCGTCGTTCCGGGACCGAAGAAGTCTCCCAATCCTCCTGAAGGAAACGCGAGCTGCTTTTGTGCATTGGTTATCGGAACCATGGCCGTGCAACTCGGATCGGTGCAGATCGAAGTTACATTGCTCAGATCGTTAACCGGATTGGGCAGGGCAGAAACATCGGTCACATAGTTTGCGCCTGGATTATTTCGGTTGAACAGGTTAAAGAACTCGGCGAAGGGAATAATCTCCCAGCGCTCGCGAAACCGAATCGGACGGCTCACCCTCAGATCCACCTGTACAAACGGCGTTCCGCGAAACTGATCCATGGTCGTCTTCACTCCGTTGACCACCGCGCGATCCCCAACTGGAGTGGTCAGCGTAAAGGGGCGCGCGCCCTCGGCCTGAGTCAGAGTCGACACATCGAAACCGCCCGGCAGATGAAGCGTTCCCGCCAGGACAAAACGGCTGCCGACATCTTCGCCCGACGGACCGTAATCGCCCGGACCGAACGCATTCAGCGGATCGCATACGCCGTTCACATAGTCGAAAAGCTCGCCTAACAGGCAGCCCCATGTTTTCGCACTCGAAAACGTGTAGTGCGCGATCAGGTTGAACCGCTTGCTCACGTTTCCTTGCGCGACAAGCATGAGTGCGTTGTAGCTGGAACGATTGTCCGACTTAAACAGATTCAAATTCGGCACAACACTCTGCTGGTCGGCATCGAAAGTCGGATCGGACGTGGGAATCAGTGGCGTAAATAAATTGGCGTCGCTGGTGAAACTGTATCCGCGGTATCCGTGGTTGCCCTGTTCATGGAGGAAATCGGCGCTCACTGTCCAGTTGCGATTAATTGCGTGTTGTACGCCCGCCGTCACATGAATTGCATACGGAGTTTTATAGTTCGCATCGATCAGATCTCCGGCAGCCTCGGCGCCTCCTTGCACGCATCCCGCTCCAGCCAGCGAATATGCGCCGCTGCTCCCGGCGAGACGCACACGGACCCGTCGCAAAATTCGACGAGTTCACTCCCTGAAATGCGGATGCCCATCCATTCTGTGCCAAGTCGTTATAGAACATCCCGAAACCCGCGCGGAACACCGTCTTCCCGCTATCGCCAGGGGAGTATGCGATCCCCAGCCGTGGTGCAAGTTGTTTCCGATAATCATGCGGCACTCCAAGCGGCAACGGGACCTGCAGCGCCTCGAGCGTAACCAGCGCCGGATTCAAAGCCTGGCTGCGTCCTGATCCGGTGAACAGGCCGAACGTAGTCTGCCAGCGTAGCCCATAGTTGACAGTCAGGTGCCGCGTCACCCGCCACGAATCTTGCGCGTAAAGCGCAAGACGCTGAATATTCTGCGAGAAATGCCCGTCCGACGCCGGAGTGGTCGCAGCACCCGCCCCATAATCAATTGCAAACTGCCCCGGATTTACCAGATAGAAGTCAGGATTCTCCGGAAAACTGAACAACGTCTCTTCATTCCCGGGAAATTCGCCGCGGAGCACCGGCTCGTGGATGAAATTCACCCCGAACTTGAACGAATGATCACCGGTCGCATGACCAGCGTCGTACCGAAGCTGATATTTCTGCTGGTTGCGCAGGGAAGGGAAGAAGGTAATGGGCGTCGCGAACTGATTGTCTCCGTAGGTCTCGAAACCTGACACGGTAAGGGATGTCGCGCTGAAGGGGAATTGCAGTGCAAATCCTAAGGTCGAATTGCGCTGCTGCGTGAGATGCAATTCGCTCGCGTTGAAGACAAACGTTCCTACCCATGTCGGATTGAATGCATATGTGTTACTGATGACGGTGTTCCAGTAATTGTTGTGCGTCGTCGAGTCCGGTTGATGGCAGCGTGGCCTGTTGCACCAGGTTGTTGCGCGTCAGGTAGCTGTCCTCAGAGACGCGCAGAAACCATTGCGACTTTGCCGATTCCGCCCAGTCAAATCGCAGCGATCCCATGTAATCGCGAAAGGGAATTGGAACTGTTTGAGGCACTGAGATCGACGAAACACCAGGAATCAGTCCGCCGGACGCAAGCTGTGACAATGCATTGAACTGAGCCGTGCTTGCGGGACTGTATGCAATGCTCGCATTCTCGTGAACGTACTCCAGCGATCCGAAAAACCAGATCTTGTCGCGCACCAGCTGGTCCACCGATGGCGCCGACGTAGTTCTGCCGCGAAAACGGCTGCTTTGGATTATTCACACAGCCGCTCACATCGCAGCTCTGCGCCGGGTTCTCAATTGGAAAGCGCGCGTTCAGAGCAGCCGCCCGCTCGTAGAACGCGCCCGTGCCGTGCCAGTCGTTGTTGCCCCGCTTGGTCGTGATCACCACCGATCCGGCAGTCGTGCCTCCCGTATCGGCATCTTCGTTTGCCGTGCGCATGGCGAACTCCTGGATTGCATCCGGCGAGAAATTCTGTAGGAACCCGCCAATCCAGTCGTCCGAGTTGTCCCCGCCATCGACCGACATCTCGTTGTTCAACGCTGAACTTCCGCCCGTCGCCACTGCGGTGATGCGTGCCTTCGTCGGATCCGAAGGTTCTACCGGCTCCGTGCCCGGAGCGAGATACGCGATATTGGCGAAACTCCGTGCCGCCAACGGCAGCGCCTTTAAGTCGTGTTCGCTTACCACTGCCTGATGTACCACGCTGACCAGATCGATCGACTGCGTCGTGATCGACGAATTCTGTCCCTGCACGTTGACGCTCTCTGGCGATGCGATTGGCGTCAATGTCACCAGCACTTGGCGGATCGAACTCACGCGAACCGAAACCTCTGCCTTGGCCTCCGCAAAATTCGCAGCATTTACCGTCACCAGATAATTTCCAACGGGCAGATCATCCACACGAAATTCGCCCATATCTTCTGTTTGGGCAGTGCGCTCCAACTTCGAATCGACAGAGTGCACCATCACCTTCGCAGAGGGTACACGCGCTCCGCTCGCATCTTGCACGGTTCCCCGCAATGAACCTCTCGGATTTTGCGCCATCAGCGGAGTCAGAAGAACCACACAGGCGGCAATCAGGAAAATTCCTCTATTGAGCAAGCAGTCCTCGCTTTGCATTGAAGTCACAGGTACCGTTCAGGAAAGGGCTGACATCAGGCCAACAATCAGCCGAGCGTAGCCGGGGGCCGCGGATTACTACAAGCACTCGTAGGGCGGCTCTCGCCATCAGAGGGGTCCAGCAGACTCCGATGTCGATAAAGTATGGCCTATTCGGTCGCGGGTGTTTTTTGGCGTGGCCCCGAAGTCATTAGCGTATTTAGTCGGACCATCGCTGCGGACGCCGGTCCCATCGATGCTTTTTCAACTCAGCCAGTAAGTCGCTGTCGAGCGGGCCCGCGTCGCTAGTTTCGATGTTTTCCTCGACGTGATTCGCCTTTCGCATTCCCGCGATCGTCGTACTCACCACGGGGTTCGATAGGATGAATCGCAGCGCCATCTGCGGCAGCGTCATTCCTCGCGGCAAAATCTTCTTCAGCTCTTCCACGCGAGCAACCGTCTGCGACAAATTCTCCGGCCCAAAATAACCGGCGCGCCAGTCTCCTGCGGGAAAACGCGTCTCCAGCGTCATCTTCCCGCCCAAGCTTCCTTCATCCAGCGGAACGCGCGCAATCACTCCTACATTCAATTCCTCGACACACGGGAAAGAGTTCATCCTCCGGTGCCTGATCAAAGATGTTGTAGATGACTTGCACCGTGTCGACCAACCCTGTTCTCAGCGCTCTGATGCCGTTCTCCGGCTCCCACCTGTTAATACTCAATCCGAAGAACCGAATCCACTCGTCGCGCTTCAATTTCTCCACTGTGTTTCGAAATTCCGGCTCGTCCATCCATGAATCAGACCACACGTGGAACTGCAACAGGTCAATCGTATCCACCTGAAGTTGCTTCCGGATCATGTCCGCATATTTGAAGACGTGGTCCGCGGAAAACACGTCGCTGTATTTGTACTTTGCCAAGGCCGGCCATTGCTGATTGCCCGGTGGGATCTTCGAAGCAGCATAGATCCGCTTGCCCGAGTACCGCTTCATGGTCTCGCCCAACAGCCCGTCGCTCTTTCCCTCACCGTAGGCCCAGGCGGTATCGAAGAAATTGCAGCCCAAATCCACGGCCAGCTGCATCGATGTCAGCGACTCGGCGTCATCGGACCCACTCCACCCGCTGATGCCCCACAACCCGTATGCAATGTCGCTGACCTCAAAACCTGTACGTCCAAGATTGCGATATTTCATGATGTCCTCAAAAGATTACGGCTCGAAGGCCAGCCGGACCGAACAGCATATCTGGAACCGGAAAATTCTGCTTCTTGTCTCCTAAACCGCGACTCACACCTACGCCGTTGTCATCCTGATCGAAGCCGCATTTCAGGCGCAGCGAATAATCTCAGCAGAACGCCCCATGGCTTCTCGCCACACTCGAGCCACAGTTTTTTTGATAGCTATCATTAAAATTTTCGCGGCCTCAGATCTTCGTTCGGGGTGTTTAATGAACCTAGATCATAACGAGGAGGTCTCCCCAGTGAAATCCCAATATCCTTTTAACCCTACTCCTGGCAAGAGGGAAGAACCACTTGTCGCTCCTCCTTCCCGGTTCATCGATGAGAAAATTTCCGATGAAACCGGCACTGAAACCAAATCCGACAGCGCTCTTGCCCCTGCAGGTCTGAACAATCCTTTCTGGAACTAGTCCTCTTGGTTGTTCCTCGGCCAGCGCCGGTACTCGCCGCAAGCGAACCGGCGCTTTTATCTTGCTTGAAAATAGCTATTTAAGGATGGGCAGGCACAAGGCAGGCCGCAGCGCGAAATCCAGCCCCATCATTTCTTCCAGTGCTGGATGAAGCATGGAATCGCGGCAAGGCTCCAGGGTAATCACAAACGGCAGGGAAGCTTTGTCAAACCCGGGCTTCTGAAGTAGCGAATCGATATTCAACCTGTGTCCCGCCATGATCTGCGCCAGCCGCGCCACGATCCCTGGCTGATCCCGTACGAAAAATCTCAAGTACCATGCCGTCTCGAAGTCGCAGCTAATCCTGGCTGTGGAAACTTTGTCTCCACTCTTAGTCTCGTCCTCCCGACAAACTCTCCGCCACAAACATTCACATCCGAAACCACCGCTACCGCCGTAGGATCTCCACCCGCTCCGGCGCCCAAGAAAGCCATATCGCCCCCGTACTGCCCAGAGGTCAGCACGAGATTCAGATTTCTCTGCACACGTCCGAACGGAGAATCCGTTGGCACCAGGCACGGCCCAACCTCGGCAAAAAGTGTGTCGCCCTTCAGATCAGCGCGCGAAATCTGGCGGATCGTGCACCCCAGCTGCGCAGCATAGTCGAAATCCACCGCATCCAGAGGCCGGATCGTGCGCGCCCGCACCGACTCCGGCTCGACTCGCGTGTGCAATCCGGCAAGGGCCAGGATCGCCAGCTTTGCCCGCGCGTCTCCGCCATCCAGATCTTCCGACGCGTCGGCCTCCGCATACCCTCGCGCCTGCGCCTCCTCAAGCGCCTCGCTGAATGGAATTCTCGCGTTCTCGATCCGGCTCAGGATGTAGTTGCACGTCCCATTCAGTATTCCCGCAATCCCGTGCAGCCGGTCTCCACTAAGCCCGGCGCGCAACGCTGGAAGGACAGGCACGCCTCCCGCCACGGACGCGCCGAACGCCAATTGCACGCCTCGTTTCGCAGCCAACTCCAGAAGCTCCGGGCCATGCCGCGCAATCAGCTGTTTGTTCGCCGTGACCACCGATTTCCCTGCTTCAAGTGCGCTCCGCACGATCTGCTCTGCCGGATTCAGCCCGCCAATCAGCTCGATCACGATATCCACGTCCGAACTCAGCACCGACTGCACGTCCTCGGTCCACGCAACATCGCCCGGAACCCACGCCTGCTTCTTCTTTTCGACGTTGCGATTGCAAATGTGTGTGAGCCGCAGGGACGTGGTGCCACCCTCGCAAAGAATTTTCGCGACCGCCCGCCCCACCGTTCCAAACCCGATCAACGCAACCTTGCGCGCGAGAGTCTGCCGCTAATCGGAAGACTGTCCTTCGCCGAATTCTTGTCGTGAGTCGCCAAGATGCCTTTCCGTGAAAATTGAATTCCCTATCATACGTGCGACGTGATCTTTCGGTGAACTGTAATGCCGATTCGTATTACTCGAATCTTCGCCGGGGCGGCATCACGACGCGGACTCAGCATCAAAGTTGGTAATATGGTGCCTGCCTGCTGCGATCGCATTCACGGCGGGACATCGCGGACACGCTCTTTTACAAGCGCCTGTCGTTGACGAGTTCAGGATTTCAGCGCTACGGTCCGCCACCACGCCCGGCAGCGGGAGGAGAATGAATGATTGGAAAGTTCGCTGCGGTCCCCGGCTTCAGTGCCGTTCCGCGTTTGATTCTGCTGACGATGCTGATGGGGGCTGTTTCCCTCCACGCTCAACAAACTCCGGGCCAAACACCGTCCGCTCCCCCCTCCCAGCCGCAGAGCGCTCAACCTCAAGACACTCCTCAGGCTCCGGACGCTCCCGCTCAGGATCCTCAAGCGCAGACTCCTCAGGCTCAGCCTGCGCCATCCACTCCGCAGTCCAGCAGCACCCAGGAAGCTACGCCGGAAGAATCCGCCCACACACGCGCATCCAAGGCTGCCTTCTACAAGAAGTGGTCGTTTAACGTCGGCGGCGGAGCCAGTTTGACCAACGGCAATACTGCAAATTTCGTTCGCGGCGGGGGCGGCATCGGAGCCGTCGGAGCTGCGCGTAACTACAGCAAGTATTTTGGGCTTCGCCTCGATTTCCAGTTCGACAATCTCCCGTTACGCTCCTCCGCCTTGCAAGCGGCGCAGGCGTCCGGGGCCACGGATCACGTTTACTCGTTGTTACTCGGTCCCATCATCAACGTGCCCGTCGGTAAGAATTGGGGAGGATACATTGTCGGAGGTTTGGGCTACTTGCACCGCTCCGGCAAACTCGATTCCTCCAGCGCCATTCCAGGCTCAGCCTGCAACAGCTTCTTCCTCTGGTGGGGACACTGCTTTAACGGCAGCCTGCCCATCAACGGAAATTTCCTGCACTCGAGCGTAAATCAGTTCGGAGACGATTTCGGCGGCGGCATCACCCGCAAGGTTCGCCCTAACATCGATTTCTACGCCGAATTCCGCTACATCCACGGCTCCCACACCGGCGTCACCACCGACCTCCGCCCAATCACAATCGGCCTCAGATGGTAGCGAGGTAAATTGAAGGCATTGCAGACGTTGACCCTTGAACGACATCAACAACCGTGGAAGAGCGGCCCTTCGAGGGCGGCGTGCGGGAATGAAAAATGAAAAGGGCCTTTAGCTCCGGGGTTCACTCGATATCGCCACAGCTCCCCGTTCGCCTTCTGCAGATGCACAAACGATCCTGTAGCCGGTGCCGCAACGTCTGAATTTGCCTCTCGCACTGCCGCCTCCACCAACTCGTGCGATGGAGCAAGCGAACACGCGGGATCGGTCACCGTCGCATCGCCCGCCAGCAAGAATGCCTGGCACCGGCATCCTCCGAAATCTTCGGTGCGCCGATCACAGCTCCGGCAAGGTTCCGGCATCCACTCTTCCCCGCGGAAGCGCTGAAACGACGACGATTCCTGCCAGATCCACCCTAAGGTCTTCTCGCGCACGTTTTCGAACGCCAGTCCAGGCAACACCTCGGCCGCATGGCACGGCAAAACTTTTCCCGATGGATTGATTAGCATCAATCTTCTTCCCCAACCGCCCATGCAGGCCTTGGGATACTTCGCGTAGTAATCAGGAACAACAGAGTCAATCCGGATTTTTCCGGCCAGCCGTTTGTCGGCCTCGGCGATGATCGCGACCGCCCGGTCGAGCTGCGATCGCGTCGGCATCAGTGCGGCGCGATTTGCCAAAGCCCATCCGTAATATTGGGTGTGCGCAATCTCGACGCGCTCCGGATTTAATTGCTCGATGAACTCAATCATTTCTTCCAGATGATCGAGGTTCTGCCGGTGCACCACGAGATTCACGGTGAACGCGATCTTCTGCTTCCGGATCATTTTCGACAGTTCAACCTTGTGCGCATGCGCCTTCGCGCCCGCAATCCAGTTCGCCGCTTCTGCCCGCGAATCCTGGAAGCTGATTTGAATGTGGTCGAGGCCCGCATCCACCAAGGCTTTTAACCGCTCTTCGTTAAGTCCAATTCCCGAGGTGATGAGGTTGGTATACAGCCCGGCAGTGCGTGCCGCTCCGACTAGCTCCGTGAGATCGGGCCGCGCCAGTGGTTCACCGCCGGTGAAGTGCGCGTGAAGCATCCCTAGCTTTCCTGACTGCTCGAAGACGCTCGCCCATTCCTTCGTAGATAGCTCCGATTGCACTCCCGCAAGTTCCATCGGATTCGAGCAGTACACGCAGTGCAGCGGGCATCGATGGGTAACTTCGGCAATCAGCGCGAGAGGATTCAAAGGCATTCGATAACTTCGTAAATCGGGCTAGTAATCAACGATTCGCTTCTTCTGCAACTGCTCGAGAAAAAGGCTGATATCCGACCGAATTTTTTCCGGATCGGTCTTCCCGAACTCGGCCAGCAGTTCCGCGATAATCTCGCCAAAGGTGCGCTTTCCGTCGCATCGCTCCAGTATCTGCCGTCCGGTCCCTTGCAGTTTGATGGCTCCTTCCGGAAACAGAATCACTCGATCCTGCTCGGTTCCTCCCCATCGGCATCCCGCAGCCAGTCGCGGCTGGCTTGCTTCCGTTGGAGGCGCCATCTATTTGCCTTCTCCATCGATGCGAAACGCCCCGGGCGGCGGCCATCCCGGCTGCACGTACGCAAAATACAACGCGTCCAATTGCGCCCAGAGAATGTCGCATTTATCGCGCAGTGCCTGAATTGCCAGCTCCTGCTGCAAGCGCGTATTCGCGTTCTCATACACATAGTTGATCGCGAACTTCGCATCTTCCGGAGCCTGTGTAAGCCGTGCCTCGAAATAATCGAGTCCGCCCGCAAGCCACGGATAGTGCTGCCGCATTCGGTCCATCCGCAGAGAGATCAGGTCGCGCGAAAATAATTCCGTAAGCGACGACGCGACAGCTTCGAGCAAACTTCGGCTGCGCACGACGTTTAGATATTCATTCACCGCGAACCGAGTTGCCGGAAGGATCCCCGCTCCCTCTCGCACCCGGTCCGCATTCAACCCCGCCGCCTCCGCCAGTTTTAGCCAACGTTGGATGCCGCCTTCGCTGCGGGCGTCACCGTCATGATCGATGACCCGCTTGCGCCAGGCACGCCGGAATGCCGGATCAAGCCCGCGCGAAAGGATGATCGAATCCTTGATCGGAATCGTGCTCTGGTAGTAGTACCGATTCAATGCCCATGCCTGTAGTTGTCCGCGGCTGAGCCGTCCCTCGTGCATCAACAAGTGAAACGGATGCTGATGATGGTAGCGCTCTTCGCCAACCGCACGAAGCTTCGCCCGCAGACCTTCAAACGAGAGAAGGCTCGTGTCCGGCACACCCGCATCTAAAGTTCGAACTGCCATCCATCCTCCGCGATTTCCCACCCGCTCTCGCGCACTTGCCGGAACTCGGGCCCAGCCTCGTTCAGCATGGGATTCGTGTTGTTGATGTGTAGATAGATTTTACGTGGCCGTTTGACTTGCGCCAACTTCGCGAGGCTTCCCTCCGCTGACGATACGGGAACGTGGCCCATCTGTCTCGCAGTCTGTGCCGAGCCTTGTATGCGTATCAGTTCGTCGTCGGTCCAGAATGTGCCATCAAACAATAAAACGTCTGCCGCATCGAATTCCTCCAGTAATTCCCCGCTGATCTCCGGCACCGCCGGCATGTATGCCAGCCGCTTACCCGAAGGCGATTCGACGATGAGTCCAAGAGACGCTTCGTAAGCCTTCGATCCCAATTGTCGTTGTTGCGAGACGTAAGCAGGGAAGTGTGTGGCTAGCGAAATCGCGCGGCATCGAATGCCAGAGCTTTTGCAGCCCACTTCGAACGCCTTTCCTGGAGCGAAATCGGTCCATGTGACCTGGTCGGGTACGCGCCGCAGCATCGCGAACATCGAATTGTCTTCAGAAACAATCCGCCGGATCGATTTTGTCGCGTATACATGCAGAGGCTGCAACTCCCGCATCAGAAGCAGTCCCAACACGTGATCGATATCAGCATTGAGAAGCACCGCCCCGCTAATCGGCGACTGGCGCAGCCCCTCGCGCGGATGGAGTTCAGAGGCAGCCTCAATTTGTGTTCGAAGATCCGGAGAAGCGCCCAGCAGAAACCACGACGCAGAATCGCCGCTGATGGCAACCTGCGTCTGGGTGCGCGCCTTGCCGCGAAATTTCCCAGCCCGCAGCGCAGCGCAATTTGGACAAGCACAATTCCACTGCGGAAACGCGCCTCCAGCGGCGGACCCGGCAATCCTGACTTGCATCACCGGAGTTTAGCAGGCGCGCAATCCGCCATCTTCAAACTCGCGTAGTTAGGCACCAAACGGCCCTGTCGCCACGCGTGCCAGATTTTCCAGTTCCTTCATATAAATCGGCCGAAGCAGGAGCGTCGCCGTCGCCTTGTCAATCGCTCCCAGAAACCCTCTTCTCACCGAAAGCGCTGTTGAAATTGTAACCGTCGAATCCGCTGGGGCCGTCCCCGGATCAACCGTGAACGTCGTCACCGCGTCATTGCCGTCAAGATACGTTTCTACCAGCACGCGGCCCGCTTCGGGTTCCGTGATCGCCGCCCTGAAATTCTGCTTTCGTCCCAGCAGGTTCATCTGGAAACGGATCATCGTGCCCGCTCCAATTCCACCCTGCTCGACAACCAGATTGCGAAATTGCTTCGGTAAGATTCGCGGATGTCCGTCGTTGTAGTTCGCAATCAACGAGTAAACCCGCTCCCTTCGGGCCGGTATAACAGCCGAAGCCCGAATCAAATAAGTCTCAGACTTTTCGTTCATGTAAGTAGCGCGGACCAGCGTAGCACCTGCGCTCCGCCTGCGCTCACTTCTGAAAATGACTCCGGATTGCCTCCGCCTGCACGCGTGTCACCACCGCCGACAATGCCGCCGAGTCCGCCTGCTTCACGGCCTGCAAACTTCCGAAATGTTCGAGCAACCGCCGCGTCGTGTTCGCGCCCACTCCCGGAATCTCCAACAATTCCGTCGACCGGTCCCGCATCTGCCGCCTCTTCCGATGAAACGTCACCGCGAATCGGTGCGCTTCATCGCGGATCATCTGAATCAAATGCAGCACCGGCGAATGATGATCCAATACAATCGGATCTTTCTCCTGGCCGTACACATACAGAATCTCTTCGCGCTTGGCAATCGCAGCCAACGGCTGGTTGATTACCTCAATCGCCTCCAGCGCTTGGGCGGCGGCGTGCAACTGTCCAAGCCCGCCATCAATCAGCACCAGGCTGGGCATCGGTTTCTGTTCGTCCTGCAAGCGCTTGTATCGCCGCGTCACCACTTCGCGCATCGAAGCAAAATCATCCACCCCTTCAACCGTGCGGATAATGAATTTCCGATAGTCCGATTTCTTCATCTTTCCGTCCTCCCACACCACCATCGAGGCGACCGTCTCCGCGCCCTGGATATGTGAGATGTCGAAGCATTCGATCCGCTTGGGCAGTTCCGGCAAGCCGACAACTTCCTGCAACTCTTCCTGAATCTTGCGCGCGTTCGGTTTGAGCACGCGAAAGCGCTGGTCGTACGACTGCTTCGCATT
Organism: uncultured Acidobacteriota bacterium; assembly: GCA_963712365.1. GTDB lineage: Bacteria > Acidobacteriota > Terriglobia > Terriglobales > Acidobacteriaceae > Sulfotelmatobacter. The sequence goes on along the minus strand of CAVQHO010000006.1, from coordinate 565,739 downwards.
ATTTCCCGCCAGATCGATCAGCGATCGCTTGTCTCCGCGTTGTGGAACCAGAAGGTGCACGCGCGTCGGACGGGCGCTTTTCTCCGATACCTGCTCGGAAAGCAAGTCTTCAAGCGCCTCGCGATCCTCGAAGTCAACCGGCACATAGAGATTCCGCGGCACATAAGGCTGCCCAATATAAAGCTGCGTCAACAAAGCCGAAAAAAATGCTCCCGGATGAAAGGGCATGTCGCCTTTCGCCGGTTCATGTGAAGGAGCTTCATCTGGGGACGACCGCCCTCCGTCGTCCATGCCGAGCGAAGATCGATTGCCGTCGTCCTCAATCGAGGAAATGCCATGCGACGAATCACCCGAAGCTTCCTGCTCAACGCTATTCCCGGCAAACTCCGGCAGATCTTCCCAGAAAAATTCCCGTCGGTCTACCATCTTGCCCGCGCGCATGTGAAACAGATTCACCGCCAGCATCCCGTTCTCGTAGTGATATCCGAATACATCCGCATCGTCGCCCTCTGCTGAGGCAATGCGCTGCCGCTCCTGCAACTGCTCCACCGTCGAAATCAGATCCCGATATCTCGCCGCTCGCTCATACTCCTGACCTGCCGCTGCTTGTTCCATTCGTCCGCGAAGCGAACGCGCCAGATCCGTTGGCCGTCCCTCAAGAAACATCTTCACGTCGTGCACTGCCTCCTGATAAAACTCAGGCGTAGTCAGATCCTGTACGCACGGACCCAGGCAGCGCTTGATGTAGTACTGCAGGCACGGCCTCGGATGAAACCGCGTCAGGTCCACTTTGCAGGATGGAATCAGAAAATTCCGGTGGATCAGATCGACGATGCGATACGCCAGATTGGCAGGGAAGTAAGGCCCGTAGTATGCGCTGCCATCCTTCCGCAATCGACGTGTCACATACACGCGTGGCCAACGCTCTCCCAGCGTCAGCTTCACGTACGGATAAGTCTTGTCGTCGCGCAGAAGAATGTTAAATCGCGGCTGCCGTTTTTTGATGAGGTTGTTCTCGAGCGCCAGCGCCTCTTTATTGTTCGCGACAACGATGTACTCAACGTCCACCGCCTCGCGCACCAGCGTGCCTGTCTTCGCATCCTCCCATCGCGCTTCATGGAAATAACTCGCAACCCGGCTTCGCAGATTCTTAGCCTTCCCCACATAAATCACATCGCCTTCAGCGTTCTTGTAGAGATACACTCCGGGCTCAGTAGGTATCGTCCGGATTTTGGCCTGCAAGTCCATGATCAAAACTTCCCGGAAAGCGCCTCTGCATCTGGCGTCAACGTCTCACCGGCTTTCGCGTGAAGATCTCGCCCACGCCGTCTCAGGCAAGCACGCGCGGTTCTATTCTAAATAGATGGTGAAGTCCGAAACCGGTGAGAACCGCGCTGCTCGCTTCAAGGGCATCCCGCCCTCGACTTTCAACGTCTATTCTTAGATGGCCCGGACGCCCGCTGTGCTACAAAAAGAAGGAATGTCATTAGACTTTGCCCGAGGACACCGTCCTGGCCTCCGGTGGCACTTTCTTTTCGCCTTACTCCTGACCCCCGCGCTCCTGGCCCAGAGCATTACGCCCACACCGTCGCCCCAGTCTCAGCCGCAAATCACGAAATCTCCAGAAGGCAAGCAGGAAGAAGCTGCCCGCGCCGCCGCTCGCGCCAAGGCTCACCACTTTGATCGCGTCCTCATCATCGTCCTCGAGAACGTGGACTACGAGCGCGCCATTCAGGATCCCAGCCTCGCCGCCCTCGCTTCTAGCGGCGCCAGCTTCACTAACTTTCACGCGCTCTTCCATCCTTCTTATCCGAACTACATCGCCATGATCGCAGGCACCGATTTCAACACGCATCGCGGCGGAAGTTACCTCGGAGATCGTCAGGTTAACTTTCCCAGTGATTCCGAGCACAAAACCATCGCTGATCGTCTCTTAGCCGCCGGACTTGATTTTAAGCAGTACGCAGAAGAGCTTCCCGACACGCCCTGTCCCTGGAACATTGGCGGACAGCACGTCGCAGAAAAGCGCGGCAACTATGTGCGGCGCCACGTCCCTTTTCTCAGTTTTCGCGAAGTGCAGGAGAGGCTTTGCGATCGCGTCATCCGCGTCGATTCCGCCAAGGCCGACAACTCATTCGTGAAGGACGCTCGCAAAGGGCTGGTCGCCTACTCCCTCTACACGCCCAACATGAATCACGACGGTCATGACACGAACGCCGAAGTCGCTGGCTCGTGGGTCAAGAAATTTTTGGACGAATCCTTTCCCCCAAACCTTCGCCAGGGAACCCTCGTGATTGTTACTTTCGACGAGTCAGGCGGAAACGACGACAACCGCGTTTACACCGTGTTTCTCGGCGACATGATTAAAGACAAGAGCCAGCTCGATCCTGCCGTCTTAGGCAAGCGCTACACGCATTACAGCGTTCTGCGCACGATAGAAGATAACTTCGGCCTCGCTCCGCTCACTGCGAACGATCGCAGTGCTGACCCTGTTACCGGCGTATGGAAGTAACGTAACCAAGCACCGCATTCACCGGAACCTCACGCTCGTCGAAGCGGCGTCAACGGCGTAATGTGCAAAAATTGGCGCGACTTATATCCCTCGCACTGGAGACTTCCGACCCTATCCTGATCAGAACCGTATAAATTTTCCATTCTTGGTGTGGGGTTTGCGTCATTTCGGCGCCAAAATTGTCGTGTAGGGTTATGAAATACCCGGCGCAAGCTGTTGATAACGTATATACTTAGTCCGCGCAAGTCTTTGCTCTGGAACTGGCATCTGCCGTGCAAAAGTCAGACTGGGACTTGTACTAAGTTAGCGAATCTCCCAAAGCAAAAATTTTGCAGATATGGCGTGCGGGAACTAGGCCGCGCGCATAGATAAATGGAATCCAAGGAGCCTCACCCTATGAACCGCACTTCGTTAGCAATTTGTTTGGCAGCAACCATGGTCGCCACCGTTGGCTGCTCCAGCAAGAACTACGTCAAGCAGCAGACTACGCCATTGATCAACAAGACCAATGAGCTCGACGATCTCACTGCCAAGAACAGCAAGGAAATCAAAGACGTCGACGCCCGCGCACAAGCCGGCATCCAGGCGGTAAATGCAAAGACTGCCGAAGTCGAGCAGAAGACGCAAACCGCCAGCCAGAGCGCAGCTCAGGCACAGCAGGTTGCCGATGCCGCCAACTCCCGCGTTGGTGTCCTGACCAACACCGTCGCCAACCTTGACAACTATCATGCCGTCGCTGAGACTTCAGTGAAGTTCGGCTTTAACCGCGATAACCTGACCAAGAAGGCGCAGGAAGCACTCGATCAACTCGGAGCCAGCATCGCCAATACCAAGGGATACATCGTCGCTTTGGAAGGTGGAACCGACTCCGTGGGTTCGGCTGATTACAACTACGACCTCAGCCAGCGCCGCGCCAACTCCGTCATTCAGTATCTAGCCACCAAGTACAACGTGCCGGCACACAAGATCTATGTGATAGGCCTCGGTAAAGACAAGCCGGTCGAAACCAACAAGACATCCGCCGGACGCGCTGACAATCGTCGCGTCGACGTTCGCCTTATGACCAACACCGTGGGTGACAACGCTCAGCCGGCAACTCCGGCCACAGGCGCCAGCAACCCGTCGATGTAGTCGAAAAAGTTTACCCTCCTCCCCGGAGGACTTCGCCAACCAGGCCGCTCAAGTTGCCTCCCCCGAGCGGCCTGCTTTTTTTCCCAGCAGAAATAGCCAAGGTTGTTAATCCCTCACAACTAGTCCGTAGAACCTTCCGCGCGATTAACGCAAAATCAATCCGGCGCCAGCCGCTGAGGCTTTCGCGGCTGCGCACGAATCGCCCGCCATGGTAATGATCGCCTCGCTACGAGCAAGGTTACTAAACTCATGCAATGCGCCCATCCATTGTCAACGTATAATCACTGCCTCATCGTCTTCGGAACACATCAACTGAAAAGCCGCGATGCTGAAAGAGTTCGTCGAAAACAAAATTGCCGAGTCCGGTCCTGACGGCACTCGTACGTTTTTCGAGGCCGCCGATTTTCCCTGGGTCGCCTCGATTGAAGCCGAATGGACAAAAATCCGCGCCGAACTCGATGCTCTCCTTGTGAATCGTAGCCAGATCCCCAATTTTCAGGACGTCTCTCCCGATCAGGCACGCCTTACGCAAGGCGACGACTGGAAAACGTTCTTTCTCTACATCTATGGTCACAAGAACAAACAGAACTGCCGCAAATGCCCTGAGACAGTGCGTCTCCTGCAGCAGATCCCGGGAATGAAGTCAGCGATGTTCTCTATCCTCGCTCCCAGAAAACATATTCCCGGCCATCGCGGGCCATACAAAGGCGTACTGCGCTACCATCTGGGATTGATCGTTCCCAAGCCGAAAACCCTTTGCAAGATAAAGGTCGGTGCGGATTTCGGTTACTGGGAAGAGGGCCGCAGTCTGATCTTCGACGACAGCCGCTGGCACATGGTCTGGAACAACTCCAATTTTCAGCGTGTAGTTCTGTTCGTGGATTTCGTGCGGCCGCTGCCGTTTCCGCTCTCCGTCATCAATCGCTTCACCATCTGGAGCCTCGGACGCAAGCCGTTTATCACGGATATGGTCGGAAACGCGCAACGCCCGAAGGCCGCCTGAGCCAAGGTCACTCAGTCTGCTTTCTTCAACTCGACCACCATTAGCTCGATTGGCTTGGTTCCCGTATTCACATCGGAATGCAACTTCAGTCCCTCCGCTGTCGGTAGCCAGTAAGCATTGCCGCTCTCCCACTCATGCGTTTCTGAAGAGCCATTTTCGTAGGCCACCTTCATCGTCCCGCCCGTCAGAGCGACGATCACCCGCGGGTGCTTGTGGGTATGCATCGGCAGCGGCTGATTCGGCGGCACTACTGTCCTCCACACCGAGACTTCCTCGTTCTCAAACTGCGGTGCCCGCTGGGCTCCAACCATAGACGTGTTGCTTTGTTGCGGACTCAACTTCATGAATGGGATTACCAACATGGCGGCGGCTGCAGCAATTTGAACGATTGTTCTCGGCATGGCGCGGATCATACCACGCAGAATTTTGCAGTTCTCGTCACGGGGAAATCAGATAGTTAATTCTCAGCGCCGCCTCGTCCCGGTAAATTTATGACTGAGCGGAAGGTTGGGCGAGAGGCTTAAGCCAGTGCTCCCGGGGTCACTGCATGTCACCGTGCATTGATCCGGAGAACACCACACCCTCGGGTGTCAAAGGTTCGAATCCTTTACCTTCCCCCAAAGCTCTCCCCCACCTGAAACTGCGAACTTTTCCACTTTCTGCCTGGGTGAAAACCCTCTCAGGTTTCAATTTCCCCGGCGCTAATCATGCATTTCCAACGATTGCTCGTGTTATAACCCTGGCACGCCCCTTGCTTAAGTCCTTTGGTGGAGTTCATCCGCCGATCCCCAGGAGGCGTTATGGAGCAACCTTCGTACTTGCACGCAGTTCAGCAACTGGCGGTCGCAGGCGAGCAGGCCGGCGTTAGCGTGGATGAAATGATCCAGCTCCTAGGCTCCGGCTCCAGCCTTGACTCCGTAGTCGATCTCATCATGCAACGCTTGGAAACGCCGGAAGCCACCGGTCTTCCGCAAACGACCTCCGGCAGCCACTGACGTAGCGCCTGCGTCCCGCCGGCTGTTGCGAGGCGTCCCGGCTTCGCTAGTTCGCCACCACAAACTCCCGCCAGCTGTCGTAATATGGCACCCATGCCACACTCCACTCTCACTCGTCGCTCCTTCCTTGCGATGTCCGCGGCTCTCCCGGTCGCTCTCCGAGGCATTACCTTTGCTGCCTCTAGCTCCGTACCGGTCGGTCTTGAGCTCTACTCCGTCCGCGATGCTCTGAAGAAGGATCCCGACGGTACCGTCCGCGCCGTCGCGCAAATGGGATATCAGATCGTCGAGTTCTACGCCCCTTACTACGATTGGACCGAGAGTCAGGCGAAGCAGATGCGCAAGCTCATGGATGACCTTCACATCCATTGCTATTCCACACATAACGATGAGGATTTTTTCAGCGACGCCAAGATCGATCACGCGCGGGAGCTTAATCAAATTCTCGGATCGAAATACATGGTCCAGGCGTGGAGCGATCCCAAGCCTAACCTGGACGAATGGAAAGTTCTCGCCAACAGGCTCAACGCTTCCGCTGATAAGCTAGCGCCCGCAGGCCTCAAGGTCGGATATCACAATCACGATGCCGAATGGAAACTGGTCGAGGGTAAGCGTCCCATCGAAGTTCTGGCCGCCAACACTAATCCTTCTGTCATGCTTCAGCTGGACATAGGCACTTGCATCGAAGCCGGTGCCGACCCCGTCGCCTGGATCAAAGCCAACCCGGGACGCATTCGCTCCATCCATTGTAAGGAGTGGTCTGCCGACCCCGACAAAGGTTACAAAGTGTTATTCGGTGAAGGGAAGGCCGACTGGAAGGCGATCTTCCATGCTGCCGAAAACGGGGGCGGAGTCGAGTATTACCTCATCGAGCAAGAGGGCAGCCGTTATCCTGAACTCGAGACCGCTCGCCGGTGCCTCGACGCATATCGCTCGACTCACGGATAACGTTAGAATAAAAGCGATGGCAAATCGTCCAAAGCTGACGAAACTCACGAGAGTCACGGAACCTTCTCGCGCCGCAGAACTTGCCAGCACGCAACCTCACAGGCGCCGTCACTCGATCGGGCGTGCCGTGTGTGAGTTTGCGATTCTTTTCGCGCTGACTCTGCCGCTCTCCGCGCAAGGCTCAAGTCCCGCGCAGCAGCCATCCCAGGCTCCGAAGTCTGACTCGAACGAGTCGAAGCCGTCGACACCTCGTCAACCTGATCTTTCACCGCCGCGGTCTGATCGCATTAGTGCCGATGCAATCGAAGAGGGCACCAGTTCCAGCAAGAACACCCAGATCGACCTGACTCCTCCACCGGACGATACTAAGGCGCATCCCAAAAGCGCCGACATTCTCATGGATGCCGAGACCGCTCCCGGTTCCACAGCGACCAATGAGTTTCATCCCTGGGATCCGCACAAGGCGGCGAAAGATGTCGAGGTTGGCGATTTCTATTTCAAGCGCAAGAATTACCGCGCCGCCGAAGACCGATATCGCGAAGCGCTCTACTACAAGGACAACGACGCGATCGCGACATACCGCCTCGCCATCTGTCTCGAAAAGCTCGACCAACCCGACGGGGCACGCGAGCAGTACGAAAATTATCTGAAGATTCTTCCTAACGGACAGGAAGCGGAAGAAGCAAAGAAATCCATCGAACGCCTAAAGACTCTCGATCCCCCTTCCAAAGCCGCCAAGTAGTCTCAGCCAGGAATTTGAAATCGAGTCTGTTTCACCACTGCGGGGTGGTTTTTTTTCGCAGTCCCTTCACGCGTTGGCCGCCGCCCACCCGACTCTGTTCGCCTTCGCCGAGAATGAGGCTTGAGGGCCACTTCGGCCCTGTCTGGACGAATCCCTTTCCTCGTGAGGCTACGCGGACCAGGTTGTCCAGCGCGTCTATGCATGCATGCACGGCCTGCGTCCGGAGCGCGTCTTCGAATCCGCCGCGGATGATGAGCATCGCCGTTCCATGCATCAGCTCCCATATCGCAAGCATTAGTCGGTTATGCTGGCGTGGTGCGCCCGGCAGTATTTCTGCAAGCCGTGCGCGCATCAGGTTGAATGAGGGCCACGGCTCATGCAGCGACGGAGGCTTGCCCACCCCGTCAAACAAAACTTCGTACCCGTGTGTGTTGTCCAGCGCGAATTTTAGGTAGGTATGAACCGCGGCGCGCAAGCTCTTGGTCTTCCTCAGCGCCGCAAACAACTCCCGCCGCGTCTTCAACCGCAGAGCCCGCAGAATATCGTCACGGTCTCGATACCGCTCGTACACGGTCGGCGTCGTCGTGCCCGCCGCCTTCGCCACGGCGCGCATGGTCAGCGATTTCTCGCCGCCTCGCGCCCACAGCCGCGACGCAGCTCCCAGAATTCGCTCTTCAAGATCAGGATCAGGATGACGCGGCACTCAACCTCCGATTATCCGTGCTCATTAGTTGCACGCTGTTAAAACTACAATGTATAATAAATGAACAGGTAGCGACCTTGCAGGTGAGGGGTGCGGAGCCGCAAATGTGGCAGTCCTCCCCGATGGCTTCCAGCCCTCACCTGTCTATTTCCAAAGCGATAAGGAGCCGTAAATGCAGTCCAGTGGTGACAAGCAGGTTGATGTTGTGCGTCTAAAGGCCGATCTGGCCGCAGCTAGCGTGGAATTGCTGAGTGCGCACTGCGCCGCAGATCGTATCCGGTTACGGTTCTCGCCCCGGGAGATCGCCGCTTTCGGCGAGCGCTCCGCACTGAAGCGAGCGATCAATTCGGCCGAGGCTCTATGTAACTTCTTCTCCCAGATTCGCGCCCACATCCAGTATCACGATGAAAGCACAAGTTAAACCCGCAATACCCGAAATAAATCTGTTGCGCTCTTCCCCACAGCCCCTTTGGGGCTATTTTTCTACCCGAATGAATTCTCCCGTCGAGGCGTTGACCGCCACCGTTAACTTCGCCCCTTCGCGGCTCGGCCCATAGATTACGTGCCACACCAGCTCATTCGTGTTGTGGTTCCAGTCGCACACATACGTGATCGGCGTATCCGGCGCCTTCTGCAAAATCTTGTCCCCGCCATGCTTCTCGGCCGTCTGTGCCGCTTGGTCCGAGTCGATCTTCAGGAACGCCATGTCAAAAATCTGCGTGTTTGCATTCGTTGCCGAATAGCTGTCCTCATGGCCCGGATTTATGCCCCGCGCCGGCGCTCCGTCTGCCGCACTGCCGGACCACGTATAGCCCTTCTCCGACCGCGCAGTCGGCGAAGCGAAGTTGGCGCGCCATACCGCCCACTTGCCGTCATGTCCGTTGCCATCCGTCGTCGCAACCGACTCGATCCGGTACGGCCGCGCATCCTGGTTCCATCCGCGGGCCGCGACGTACAACTTCTGAAATCCTGATCGCGCCGTCAACATCTCCGGCCCCTTCGGTTCGGGCTTCGGCTGCTCCGCCGGTTTCGCCGGCTCTGAAGAACACCCCGTGAGAATGGCCAGCAGCAGAATGGCGATCGACGCGCTGAAAGTCTTGCATTTTACGGATCCTGAGACGAGTGCCGTTTTCATCAAACCCTTCCTGATATAAGCTGACAGTGTTTATTCTCGCGGCAACATTCTAACTGAAAGCCCGCTAAAGGTGAGTGACGCGTGATGGACCGCCATCTCCAGCGACTGCAGCGCGAAGTTAATTCCGCTATCGCCGGTCTTTCGATCGAACAACTCGCTTGGCACGAGCCTGAAAAATGGTGTATCGCCGAAATTCTCGAGCATCTGTACCTTACCTATACCGGCACTATCCGCGGCTTTGTTCGCGTGATCGAGGCTGAGAAGTCATTGGCAATGAAGCGCACGCTGGAAGCATCGTGTGCGCTCCCTCGTCGTCATCTCATTGGGATACATACCGGAAGGCAGGAAATCACCCCTGGTGGCGCTTCCTCGCGGAATTCCAGTCGAGAAAGTAACCTCCGAAATCCCCTCAAAGATTACTGAGCTTGACGAAGTGATGGCTCGCTGCGCCTCCATCTTCGGATCGCGCGCCAAGGTCCTCGATCACCCGATCCTCGGGCCATTCTCGGTCAATCAATGGAGCAAGTTTCACCTCGTCCACGGACTTCATCATCTGAAGCAGATCCATCGCCTCCGAACCATGCTCACCTCCGAGGCGGATCTATCCATCAAAAAACAAAGCGCCAGGGTTTAACCCGGCGCTCCTGTTCGAGATGCGTTTGCGTCACGGCTCGCGGATCGACGAAGGCACCCCCGCTTTTCGTGCCTCCTCCACCATGTCTTCGAGCCTTTGCTTCGCGTCGTCCAGAGCCTTCTGCTTGTCCCCGATCTGCTGCTTGTATTGGGCGTCCTGCTTGTCCCATTCGGCAGAGTTGCGCAGCCGGTTGCCTACGTCAGCGTACATCGCCGCCGCGCGCACTTGGTATTCACGTTGCGCTACGTCCAGTTCGCGGGCTAGCAGGTCGATCTGGCTTTTCTGACCGGCCAGCTTCTCGCCCCACTGCTTCCACGCGGCTTCCTTGGCCGCCTTGATCCGCTGCCGGATTAGGCTGCGAATTCGCTGCACCCTTTTCCTCCGTGGCCGGTTTTGCCTCACTCTTAGCTTCGCCTGCCTTTGCCTCGCCTGTCTTGGCCGCCGGCGCTGCCTCGTCCTGTTTAGCCTCGCTCGGCGCTTCGTCCGCTGGCCGTGCTGTTCCTACGATCGACAGCTTGTCGTCCTTCGGCAAATTGTCGTTGTCGAAAACCTTTGGCTTCGCCGGCGCTCCGGATTCCTTCCGAATTTGTCGGGCGTAATCACCCAGCGACGAGCCGTTGGACGAACTCTGCGAGTTCGAGGGAGTCTGATTCTGGCCCACAGCCGGAACTCCGGCCACGACGAGAAACAGCGTCAGTCCAATTCCACAGCTTGCGATACGGTTCATAAGTTCACCTTCTCCACACTCGGTTTCGCGGCCGAATACGCCCGTCCGCTCCTTGCCGGTTAACGTCCTGCAGCTGCGGCAGCCGCTTTCTTCGCCGCGGGCTTTGTCATCAGAAATCCGCCGATGTTTCGATCCAGTTCGGCGGCCTCCTGCGAGATATCAATTGCGAGTTGCTTCGCCAGTTCCGGATCTTTATTGTTCGCCAGTTGCTGCGCATATCCCGCGATGGTGGTCAGCGAAACGCGCAGTTGCAGCGCCATCTCTGCTGACATCTCCCCATGCAACTCACGCTGCTTGCGGATCGTCTCTAGTTCGCTGAGATCGTTGATCAGGCACGTAACGCCCAGCAGACTGCCGTCAACTGCTGGCACCTGCGAGATCGTCATCGCCAGGAATCGTTTTTCGCCCGACGGAGTTTCATACTCAACTTCAAATTGCCGCCGCTTGATGCCCTCTCGCAACACTGCATGAACTTCATCGACTACATGCGTAACATCCGCTGCCGGGTCGGATTGAGCCGCCTTCGCGACCGGAATCTTAGCCGCGCGGAAAATGTCCACGGCGCCCATTCCATTCACAGATCCAAATCCCAGAATCGCTTTCGCCGCCGGGTTCGAACTCTTCACCAGCCCGTTCGATCCAAACACCAGCACGCCGCACGAAAGATTCGTCAGCACGGCCTGGCTGAAATTCTCGCTGGTCCGCGCGCGATGTTGCTCGCTTTGCGATTGCACCTGCAACTCGTGCTTCTGCTGCTTCAGTTGCTGGATCACCGTGTTGTAAACATTCAGCGGCAGCGTCTCGATCGACCCGGATGGCCCTTCCGGCACGGTGCTCTCTTCGTCAATGTTCTTCCGCAAATAACGTATGAAGATTAGTCCCAGAAGAAAGAAGAAGCCGGCGCAAACCAGGACGATCAGCGCTCTCATCAACACCGGATTACCCAGGATCCTCACCAAAGCCCTCCGTACCACCGCAATAAACGCTCGCCCACAAAGCACGCCATCAACGCCATGCTCCCCAGAAAAACTCCAAAGGGCATCTGGTAATTGCGATACACCACTTGCGCCGATTGCCAAGCACGCCGTCGCGCAGCTCGCGCATCCGTCAGTCGCTTCATAAATCGGTGCGTCCGCTTCATCCAAACAATCAACACCGTTGCCACTCCGAACAATGATCCCGCGACCGACGACGCAAAAATCGTGAATACTGTCTGCTTCACTCCGAGGAACGCGCCCACCATGGCCATCAGCTTGACGTCGCCGAATCCCATGCCCTCGCTGCCGCGCCACCGCAGATAAATCGCGCCCGCTCCGTAGATGAATGATGCGCCCACGCCCGCTCCCAGCAGCGAATCGAGCAATGACCACAGCCGCCCGGAGATGTCTTCGCTGAACGGCAGATTCACATTGCCACCAACAAACTGCGCCGCCAGATCGTTCACCGGAACTATCAAGCTGAGGATCAATCCGAGCGCTAATCCCGTCAGCGTCAGCTTGTCGGGCAACAGCTTGGTTTCCGCATCAGTGAAAATCAGCCCCAATATCAGGAACGAAAATATGCAGTACTTCAGCGTGGACAAATTCCATCCGAAGTACCAATAGCAGGCGACGAACAGCGCTCCTGTCAGCAATTCGATAATCAGATAACGCGCCGAGATCCCCGCCTTGCAGTGACGGCACCGTCCGCCTAAGATCAGCCAGCTCACCACCGGAATATTGTCGTATAGCGCGATCGGCTTCTTGCATTTCGGACACGCGGACCTCGGCGTGACCACCGACAACCCTAACGGGAGCCGGTAAATGCACACATTCAGGAAGCTGCCAAACGCCAGCCCCAGAGCAAAAATCGCCGATGCAAGAATGGGATCCAAGTAAATGTCAGAACATGCGACGGCCGCTCTCCCGATTGAACCTCTTCAGAAGAACGCCGAATTCCGCACTTCTTGGTTGGATTATAAGTCGCTGAATCGAGGTAAGACTAAGTACCGAAGTCACTGTCCAAACGGCCGGGGTCTACTAAGCTATTCTCCCAAAGTCACTTAGCCTAAAGGGGAGGGACACGCAGGTTCACAATCGAAACCCTTGCAGATCGGGTTTCCTTCGTGAAACTTCGTGTCCTTCGTGGTTAAAGAAGTCGCTTGCCCGCCAGATTGATAGCCTTACTTCTCCTGCAGCGTCTCGACAAACGCCACCAGATTAGTAATCCTCTGCTGTACCTGGCCCTCGTGCCCCTGGCTGATGCTCGAAAAAAGCGGACCCCACACCGGCATATCCTTGCTGCCATGCGAAGGCGATTCGGCCTGTCCGCGAATTACGGCGGCTACGTGCGAGGCAGGATACTTTCCCGCATTCTGATGGTTCAGCGCTGTCAGATCCGTCGGCGGCGTCTTCATAGCCGATGCCGCCGGCCCGTCGCCCTTGCCTGCTTTGCCATGGCAAACTGCGCAATAGCTGTCGAACATTGCTTTTCCGGACTCCGATGGCGTCTTGGTGATCGGAACGTGCTTTACGGTCACGCCACCCTCACTCTTCGGTGCCTGCGCTGCAGCAAAAATCGAAATCGTGACCACGACTGCAACCACACTGATGAATTTCATCACACTCATAATCTCCTCCGCGGGCAGCAATGCCCAAAACTTCCACAACATCGCAGTCTAGGCGCGGCTCTGTTACATGGAATGTGATGGAGATCACAAGCGGATGTGACGACTGCGAGGCGCTATGTTTCAGACGGACTTCTTAAGGAAGGGAAAAGCGCAGCAACTCACCCTCGAGTGTCGTCGCATCTGGTTGCGGAGCAGGGAACTGTCCCTGCCATCGCGCCCAACGCCCCGGCACAAGCCGGGTCTGAGGCGCCGGATTGTCGATCCATCCAGCCTGCGTCTCTTCCCGCAGGAAGAACGCAACCGCATCTGCTCGCGGAGGCTCAGACTTCCACTCGAACAGACTCGCGGCCAATCCCTCGGTCAAAGACTCCCGCGGATCAAGACACAAAATCCACTGCTCATTTCCCCGCGTCACATAATCGCCAGGAGCCTTGGATTTCTCCCGCGTCACAACTCGCGCCCCATACTCACGCGCAATCCGCAAAGTATGGTCCCGCGATCCGCCGTCGACGATCACCACCTCGTCGCAGGCGTAAAGAGTTTCCAAACACCGCCCCAGCCGAAGCCCGTCATCATGCGTATGCACCAGCGCAGTAATGAAAGTCATAAGCAAGAGATCGATACAAGACGGATCCCACAAATTTCCGTCTTGAGCGCAGGGAAGGATCTACGCAATTGCCCGCCCCGCCCAGCCGGGTTCCCGATTTTCTGATTTTGCCAAAAGATGGAATTTTGACCGAGACGACGTTACTGCGAATCTCCCAGCTTCTGCCGGTTCGCATCCGTGCTCTGCGCCTGGATCACGGTGATCGGAGCCTGCAGCGTAAAGTTGAGAATCGTCTCCGACGCCAGTTTGATTTGCTGGCTCTTGGTCGCAGCCTGCACGCCTCCGCCAACGCCCGCGCCGGCAGCGGACCCAATCGCCGCACCCTTGCCGCCGCCCGCTATCGCGCCGATGATGCCGCCGATAATTGCGCCGCCTCCAACTTTCTCCGCCGTATTCTTTCCGCGTGAGCTGCCAGTCTTCTTGTATTGATCGGTTTGCAGGTTATACGTTCGTCCGCCTGACGACACGCTGTCGAGTTGCATCACGACTTCCGACTGTCCTGCAAACTTCCCCGCACTCTTCACCGAGACGAGGTGTCCGCGGATCTCCACTCCAGCCGGAATCGCTTGTTCTCCGTCCGAAGTGATGGGAGCGTTTAGCGTCGCGTGGAAACTGTCGCCCGTCTGATTCTTCTCGCTGTCGATCGGATCGACCAGCCGCACTGTTAACTGCGTACCCTGATCGACGATGAATTTCTTCGGGGGCGGAGGTGGCACCGGCGCCGGTGCTGGCGCAGGTGTCGACATCGCTGAATTGTCCGTCGGCGGTTGCGATGACGTTGACGGCGGCGGCATCTGATCGTTCGATGCCGTCTGTTGGTTGCTGTTCGAACTCTTCGAGGGCTTGTGTGCTGGCTTCGATTTCTCCCGCGGACGCGGCTTCTCCGCCGGCATATCCATCCCTGGATCCGGCTTCTCCGCGGGTGGAGTATCCGCCTGCGCCGATGGCGTAGTCACAGGTGCGGCGGCCTGCGGAGGTGGCGTCATCGCTGCCGATGTCTCACCGATCTGCAGATTATTGATGACGGTCTTCACGCCGGAGAGCGACGCAGCCTTCCTGCCCGCCGCGTCTCGCTGTGACGCATTATCGACCGTCCCGGACAGCGTCACCACTCCGTCGTTGACCTGTACCGTCAGCTGTTTGTTCGCTAGCCCGGAATCCTCGCTGAATTTGTTCTGGATGTCGCTCGACATCTTCGCGTCATCCAGCTTCTTCATGCAGCCCGCACCAAGCAACATTACGAATGCCAAGGCGAACGAAGATACCAACAGGGATTTTCTTTTCATACTCGACTCCTGTATTTGACCAAGGGCACGCCATCCCTTGTAGGAATACAGTTTAGATGCTTCGAAGCCGCCGTGCAGATGTAAATGCGAAAACGCGCGTAAGAAGGACACGGAGTTTCGCCATCTGTGTACTTAACTTGGAGGAAGACGAGGAGAACGAAAAAGAACAAGAGAGGCGATTAGTCCGACTA
The DNA here is from genome assembly GCA_963712365.1 of uncultured Acidobacteriota bacterium. Taxonomy (GTDB): domain Bacteria; phylum Acidobacteriota; class Terriglobia; order Terriglobales; family Acidobacteriaceae; genus Sulfotelmatobacter. The sequence goes on along the minus strand of CAVQHO010000006.1, from coordinate 550,517 downwards.
ACACAGGCACGTCATGGGATCAGCTGACCCACGCTTCGCGATTTCCGAAGCGGAGAAGTCCGCACTTCTCGCCGCCACAACAAGACTACAAACTCAAAATCGCAGAAGGAAAACCCGCGAAGATCAGTGAATAAATTTGTAGTCCACGATCGAAGCCGCCAGCGCCGGCGAGTTTTCCTCGTCCTGCTCCGCACCCTTGGTTCGCATCACTCGGCCTTGGCAGACGACGTTGCTGTTCTTCTGCCCGGAAATTTCCTCGGGCATCTCAAACACCATTTCCACCAGCGCATTCACCGGGAGCGGCTGCGGGCCTTTAAATAGCACTCCGCTCTGGCTGATGTTTTCGATGATGCCTTCATGCCAAGTGCTTGTCTTGTTCACCCGGTAGCGCAAAACGATATCGAGCTTCAACCGCCGTGCTCGCGGTACCCATGACGGACGTTTTTCCCGCGTATGATTTCGCCGGATTCCCGTCTCGACCTTCCGCTCCACGCGCTCGGTTCGCCGCATGGTGGTCCAATCATATTTGTATTCCACGGCGCACAACAGGCACACCTGGTAATAGTCGCCATCGGCGCCACGGCGCGGCCACGAAAATTCATGGGAGCAGCGCCCGAGCAGAAGCACATCCATCATTTTTTTTGGCATTGGAATAACGTCAGCGAACTAGGACGCACGGGTATCTTGCCCCGGATAACGGACATTTGAAAGGTTACTTTCGTGCACTGCCGCCGATAGGAGAACCACTAACTTCATACGCATCAATAGCTTACCCTGTGGATACCCTCACAAGAGCCGGATCCGGGGGGACGCGTTCCCCCCTCCTAGATGCGATGCGCCGCAATACACTAAGCCCGCCGCAATGCAGAAAGCCACCGCAGTGCAGAAGCCCCACCGCACGCGGTTTGAAAGGGCGCGGCTTATAGCCGGCGCCGCCAAGAACCCAAAACCACCGCTGCTTTAGCCGCTGAGGTTTCAACCCTGCCCAGAAACAAATCGGATAACATCTCCTCATGCCCGCGATCACCGCCTTCATCCTAGCCGGCGGCAAAAGCACGCGCATGGGAAGCGAAAAAGCTTTCATCACCCTTGATGGACACACGCTGCTCGCTAGAGCGCTCAACTGCATTCGCGCCGTTACCTCCGATGTCCGCATCGTCGGCGACCGCACAAGATTCGCCGCCTTCGCGCCCGTCGTCGAAGACATCTTTCCCGGATGCGGTCCGCTCGGCGCCATTCACGCCGCGCTCCGTTCTTCCACCACCGATCTGAACTTCATCCTTGCCGTCGATGTCCCGTTCATCACGCCCGCACTGATTCATTTCCTAATCGACCGCGCCAGTGCTTCAACAGCAATCGTCACCGTGCCCAGTGCCGGACACGGCCTTCAGCCCCTCAGTGCAGTCTATCGCCGCGATTTCGCCGCGGTCGCCGAGAAAGCTCTCACCGAACGCCGCTTCAAGATCGACGTGCTATTCGATCCCGCTTCGACACAAGTAATCTCCGAGCAAGAACTCAAAACCAGAGGATTCTTCCCACCAACATTTCGCAACCTCAACACACCTGAGGACCTCGCCTCTGCCCAACGCCCCGAAACGGCTAAAACGGATTACTAGTCCTACACGCGAGAACGGTCCCACAATCGGTTTTTCAAGTGGGGGGCACAACGCCCTCGTGTTTGCCAAACGCTCTTTTCAAGACTAGAATCGCCGCGCTTCAATCCGTCCCAGATCCGCTTCTCTAAGGAGACACTCCCATGAAAGTAAGAAAGATTTTTACGACAGTCGTGTTGTGTTTGTTCGCCGTTGCCCTCGCCAACGCCGCCAACCCGAACATAGGCACTTGGAAACTAAACGAGGCCAAATCGAAGATGCCGGCCAAGGGCCCGAAAAATCACACCGTGGTTTACGAGACTGCAGGCGACGATATTAAGGTCACCGTCGATGGCGTCGATGCCGACGGCAAGCCCACGCACAACGAATGGACCGGCAAATTCGACGGCAAAGACTATCCCCTAACCGGAGATCCCACCGCCGACACACGCTCCTACAAAGCAATCAACGACCACACCACCGAGCTTACGAACAAGAAAGACGGCAAGGCCACGCTGTCTGGAAAAATTGTCATCGCCGCCGACGGAAAAAGCCGCACCATCACGGTGAGCGGCACCGACGCCATGGGCATGAAGGTGAAATACTCGGCCTTCTACGACAAGCAATAACTCCGCGATTCGTCGCCCACAAAAAAAGGCCCTCGCTTCCGAAAGCGCGAGGGCTTTTCCTTCATCACCCGTTGCTATTTCTTTTTTTCCGCCGCCTTCGTCTCCGCCGCCACCGCCGGCGTCTTATTGGTGTTGCTCATATCCACCCACACTTGTCCTGTCTGACCATTCGCATCTGTCGTCAGGATCGTTCGTGTTTCGCTGGTTCCCTCGCTCCCCGGTCGCACGATGTCGATCGCCTGCTGTGTCACGTGAAGCCCCTCGCTCACCGCTCCCGGACGCGCCTGCTCCACCTGCCGCGTCGCCCTCTGCGCTCCCCCGAACCCCGCGCTCTCCACCGTCGTTTCGCGCCGTACCAGTTGGAGGCTGTCATCTCCCGCCACTCCCGGAACATCCGTCGAATAGGTTTCGGTCGTGCCCCGTTTTCCCCCGGCGTCATCGTGAGTCACCGTGCGCTCCACCACCGCAAGGTTTCCATTTCCATCCGGACGCAACACGCGCTCATCCTTGCTGCTTACCTGCCCATCCTGCTTCGTTTTGCTCTCCCGGACTTCACTGACCTTCCAGCCGCCTAGTCCATCGGCGAGCCGTGTTGATTTCCTGCTGTCGATGCTTCCGTCGCTGTTCTTCGACTCGCGCTGTTCGCTCTGCACCGAGGCCGCAAACCTTCCGTCGGTGTCCGGCCTCAGCACCGTTGTGTTCGTTACCCGCAACCCCGGACTGATCTGCTTCGAGTCTTCTACCTCCCGCTGTACCACTTGCAATCCGCCATTCGCATCCGGACTCGAAACCGTGCGGCTCACCTTTTCTTCTCCGGCCACCAGTTGCTGTTTCTCCTCCTGCCGCTCTTGGATCAGCGTCCGATTCCCATTCGCGTCTCTCGCAAACGTTCGCTCGATGGTACGAACCGTCGAATCGTTCACTTTCACCGACTCTTTCTCGGTATCGGAGTAAGGCACGTAGCGCCCGTCGGGCCCGATGGCTTCAACGGAAGTCTTGTCTGTTACCCGTCCGCCGGATTCGGAATGACTTTCACTCGTCCGCGTCGGATTGATCGCTCCGCCGCGCGTACCCTGCTGGCTCGTTGTGGACCAGTTCTGATTCCCAGAACTATCCTGCCCAAACCCTGGCCGCACCAACGCAGACAGCACCGTCAAAATCGTCACCACTTGGAAGCAAAACTTTCCAGCTGCTGAATTCCGCGTCATATCTCATATCCCCCGCCTCCCCGACTATAAACCCGCAGAGAAAGCACCTAAGCGTAAAGCGTGCGTCGCATGCACTACCACAGCATGGCCGCCCCGCGCTTGGAGAGTTTCGAAAGTGAGAACCGAAGCCAAAAAGAGGATCCCGAAACCGGCTTGCCACTAAAAAGGCCTCAGCCCCATTTGAGGACCGCGCTAAAATGGGCTCTTCGAGCCATTACGAGCAGTCGGCCCGAGCGTGGACTTTGCCTCATGGAACGCTCCCCCTCAGATTCGAATTACTTACGCTCCGTTCTCGATGTCGTGCCGGTCGCGACTTACTGCACGACCGCCTCGGGTCTTCTCACTTACTTTAATCCCGCGGCTGCCCCGTTTTCCGGCCGCGTTCCGCGTCTCGGTGTCGATCGTTGGTGCGTTACCTGGAAACTATTCCACGTCGACGGTGCGCCCATGCCGCACGAACAGTGCCCCATGGCTGTCGCCCTGAAGCAGGGCCGCGCCGTCTGGGGAAGAGAAGCCATCGCGGAACGTCCTGATGGTACGCGACGTCGCTTCACTCCCTACCCAACACCCCTTCGCGATCCGGAAGGGAAATTGGTAGGCGGCATCAACATACTCCTAGATCTTGCCGACCGGAAAAACGAATATGTCGCGAATCTGATCTCCTTTATCGTTCGCTCGGGCGACGCCGCTTCGGCGGCGCGAGGATTGTCCCAACTCGTTCCCGGCCGGATCACCGAACTCGGTGCCATCCATTCCTGCACTGCCTGTGGGCTTCCTATCTCCAGCGACGAAGGATCCAAGGTTGAATTTCACGTCGAATGCTATCAACACGGAATACGATTGAAGCCCTCCGAATCGAGCGCATGGAAGGCCTTCGCCCACCTCGACACGGGCCAGAAACTCCGTAGAACTCCACGCAAAAAACAGGATCCAAATTAAGTCGGAAGCGAAACGCCGGCGACCGCTCGTAGCGCGACATGGCGCCCGACGCTTGGCGCGCGCCCGGATCAACGATCCAGTGCGAAAACTCCCAAGCAAAAGTAAACAGCGCAATATTTGATAAGGTGGATCAGGACAGAAAAGCGAAAAGAAAAACGGAAAGCTGAAAGCAAAATCGCAAGTCACGAGGCAAGAGCCGAAGAAGCAATGGCAGACGAAAGCAAAACCGGTCCCTACATCGAATTCCGCGACGTCTCTAAAGCCTTCGGCGACAACGTGGTGCTCGACCACGTCACTTTCGATGTGTTGCCTGCAGAAACCGTCTGCATTCTTGGGCGCAGCGGCGTCGGCAAATCCGTCTCGCTCCACCACATCATGGGATTTCTCAAGCCCGATTCTGGCCGCGTCATCGTCGCCGGACAGGACATCACCGACTACAACGAAGAGCAGCTCGAACTCATCCGCAAGAAAGTCACCATGGTTTTTCAGAACGGCGCGCTCTTCGACTCGCTCACAGTTGGCGAGAACGTCGCCTTCCCGCTGCGGGAAACCCGCGAGCTAAGCGAGGAACAGATTTATCAGATTGTCGACGGCCTGCTCGAAATGGTCGGGGTCCAGGAGATGCGCGACCTTCTACCCCCCGACCTCTCAACCGGGATGAAGCGCTCCGTCGCCATCGCTCGCGCTCTTGCGGCGCGCCCCGAATGTGTTCTATACGACGAGCCCACCACGATGGTCGATCCCCTCATGGCGCAATTGCTTGGAGACCTGATCAAGCGCCTTAAGCTTCAGTTGAATCTGACTAGCATTGTCGTGACCCACGACATGCGCCTCGCCAAGAAATTGGCCGAGCGTGTTGTTTTTCTCCATGAGGGCAGAGCCATCTTCTTTGGCACCTACCCCGAAATGGAAAAGTCCACCGAGCCGATCATCCAGGAATTCCTCGAACTGGACGAACTAAAACTGGAAGCCTGAAGGAAAAGGCCGGAGGGATGCCCGAAAATAGCGCGCCAGTTCGCTGGCCGGAAAAAGCAAAACAAACTACAACGGTGTTCCGTGGAGACACCTGAACCCAACACTAAAGCCCGCACCCACCAAGTGCCACCCGGCCCCTTACCGTTGTCGCCCGTCAGAATCTGACCTTCAGAACATGAGCGATAATTTCAAAAGCCTGAATGCTAGGCTCCGGCGCCAGCCGCTCTGACTAAAGGTGCGGGCTGCTGCAGGGTCTCTGCCAGTCGTCCGAAGTAGAGGCGATAGGAGCGATAGATCCCATACATGACCGGGAACGCCGCGAGGACCAGTCCCCAGCCCAGATGAAAGCTCATCGCTTGAAGCATCGATGTAACTCCGGCGCTCACCACATAGTACGGGAAAGAGAGCTGAGCCAGCTGCAACCACAACTTGGTTGCTGACTTTCTCTCGTTGACCGCCACAATGCCGGCTACCAGCACGGTTTGGCCAAGGAAAAGTGTGGTCGTGGCCAACACCAATCCTAGAACACTCGCGGTACGCGACGTCTGCAGCCATCTGATGTGAAAGACCACCGAGGCGCAGGCAACAGCGAACGTCATCATGCTGAGGTTGAAGGCCATCTGCTGAAAGTTCGACTTGGTTTTCCCGCGCGGCCAGCATTGCACGGCAGTAGAGGCGCACGCAATCAGTACCGCCTCAGCGGCACTCAAATTTACGACTGCCGTGAGCAGGAACGGCAAGTTCATCGACATGTTGCCGTTGATGCCAGGCAATTTCACTTTCATTCTCGAGGTGGCTGCCGCCAGACCGAGAACCGCGAGTGCCAAGTATGCGTTGGGCGTGTGGCTGATGCTTGCTGCGTATCCAGCGGTTGCCAGGGCAGCCAGCGTCATCGCATCAATGCAGGCCGCAGTTCGCCGTGTGTCGTTCATGGGATCGTCTCCTTTCGTCGTTCTCACACGACTAGCTATTGCTCATCGTCTCCAGCATCGGAGAACGCGCTGTTCGCAGTCGAAACAGACGATCCCCAGACCACGCTGGACGCGGATGCGCTGGATCCTGTGCTTGAACCCCAAACCACGCTAAATGCGTTCAAGGCGTTGTTGTTCCAAGGCAACGAACTGCCCCACACGACCGAAGTGCCGTTCACCAGAGAAGAGCCCCACACAACTGAGGTTCCCCAGACCACCGAAGTTCCCCAAACAACGGAAGAGCTGGCAACACTAGAGTTTCCGTAGACGAGGGAAACCACGCCATTCTGGGCGTTGTAGACCGCCGTCGGGGAAAGCGCCGATCCCACATTGCTAGGCGCAAGGTCGTTGTTGGCGATTGCCGCCTGAACGTTCAGAAGTCCAGATCCGACCGAAAACAGATCATAGAATTGCGTGAACGACTGGAATAAGTGCGGCACGTACGCCGATGTTGAAACCAGGTTCATCTTGTACGCCGTCTTCATCAGACGCGCTTTGACCTGGTCCGGTGTAAGCGTGCCGTGCTCGTCCAGCAGCAGAGCCACTGCGCCAGCGACGGCGGGAGTTGCCATGCTGGTGCCACTTAACGTGAAGTAATCGTTTTTACCGTCGTTTCCTGTGCGGACGTCGGCAGAATGACTTCCTTCCAACGTTGCACCCGCTGCAGCAAGTGAGACGATGCCGTTGCCCGGCGCCATGATGTCCGGCTTCACTACATGGTCGTACGTTGTCGGTCCCTTGGAGCTATAGCTAGCCGCTGTTTCCGCTGAAGCGAAAGAGGAACCACCGCTCTTGCTCGCGCCTACGGTGAGTACGAGGGGGTCATTGCCCGGAGCAGTGACCGTTCCGAAGCCATTGCTGCCATACATGCTCAGGCGTCCATAGTTGCCGGCTGCCACAACCACTACAATTCCACTCTTCCATGCCGCTTCTACCGCCTGGCAAAGAGGATCTTGCGTATAGCTAACTGGAATGCCGCGACCAAGCGAGAGATTGATGACGCGAATGTTGTAGGTGTTCTTCAGTGCGATCGCCTGCTGAATCGCCGCGATCACAGTGCTGTCGGAGCCCGCTCCGTTGGCATCCAGCGCGCGAAGATCGACCAGGGTGACGCCCGGTGCAACGCCCGCGTACTGGCCACCCGAGAGAGAACCGTTACCTCCAATGATTCCTGCTACGTGCGTGCCGTGACCATAAAGGTCCCACTTCGCTCCGAGCAGACTCGTAGTCGCCGTTCCTGTGAAGTCCTGGTGATAGACGACGCGTGAAGTTCCGTTAGCATTCCGCAAATCAGGATGAGTGTCATTAATGCCGCTATCAATTACCGCTACGCCAACTCCCGTTCCGTCGTATCCAGAATTCCAGGCTGAATTAACTCCAATCGCAGCATTCGTGACATCGTCCATCGAGTTCAAGGGATGGTCGACAGTTACCGAAGCAATCTCAGGATCCGCTTCCAGCATCGGCAGTGCGCTGACCGGAATTGTGAAAGCGGCGCCCTTGATCATATGCAGCTTGCTCTGAAGGCGCGCTCCGCGCCCGTTCATAGCAGAGTAGTGTCCTGCCGTAGGGACATGGCGGTATTGAACAATGACCTTAACGGTCTGCCCGCGTCCCGCGCCTTGCCTTGCATTGGCAAGGAATTCGCGGAGTTCAGGTGCCATGCGCGAGAACCGTCCTGCCTGATTGGCGGCTTGATCGTTCAAGCGTTGGCCGAATGCCATTCCAGTTGTGAGGACCAGCGCTATAGCCACGCGTTTGCCCCATGCTGCACTGTGCCGTTCGCTACGGCCTGGCTTTCGTGCTTTTCGTGTACGCACCATAAATCTCGTCACCCTTTCTTTCACGTGGGGGAAAGATCCAGCGTAGTGCCCACATCCCTCGTTGCACGGGGAACGCCAACCTGAGGTTGGTATGTAGTTGTTAACAATGGGCATATCGGCTCGACCGAAGGCGGTCTTTGGGTCATCCTGTCCCGCAGGCCTGGGCGCGGGACAGTCTGTCCTCGCAACCAGGTTCAGCGAGTGACTTACGATAGCGGCAGTTGGTTACTAGTCGGAGAGGTTCGGGAAGGGTTAGAGAGGGAAGACACTAGCATGCGATTAGCGAGAGGCAGACTTCCCGGCTGCCATGCGCTGTGGCATCTTGGGCATCGCCGCAATGAGGCGCTGCGTGTATTCATGCTGCGGTTCCACCAAGACTTGTTCGGTAAATCCAGTCTCGACCACACGGCCTTGATGGAGAATTGATACGCGATCGCAGATGCCGGCTACGGATGCCAGGTCGTGCGAGATGTAGAGAAGGGACATCCCGAAAGTGCGGTTCAGAGTTCGGAAAAGCTGCAGGATCTCCGATTGGGTAATGACGTCCAGTGCACTTGTGGCTTCATCGGCGATCAGCAGTGCCGGACGATGAATGACTGCCATCGCGATCAGCACCCGTTGCGCCTGTCCCACGCTCATCTGCGACGGATATTTCCGCAAGAAGTCTTCGGACGATGGCAGACTTACACTTTCCAGCGCCGCGCGGATGGCGTGATCGCAGTCAGTGCTCGGTCCGGAGGCATGGGCATTCCAGGTTTCTTTGAGCTGGGTCCGAATCTTGAGCGCGGGATTTAACGAAGACTGTGGACTCTGCAATACGAGCGCGATCTTGCGTCCTCGCAAACTGCGTAGCTCCCGTTCTCCGGATTGCAGAAGGTCCCGCCCGTCGAACTCGATCGATCCCTGAATTTGCATGCCCTTGCGATCGAGTAAGCCGAGGATGGCCATCCCCAGAGTGCTCTTTCCAGAGCCGCTCTGTCCGACTAGTCCGAGAACCTCCCCGCGACAAATCTGAATTTCCGCATCCCGCAAAACAGCAGGCTTCTCGCCATATCGCACCGTGAGGCGCGCCTGGAGAAGGAGTTCGCGTTGAGGTTGCTGCATCAAAATATCCGTTGCCTTACTTGAGCGAAAGGCGCTCGACGTTCCAGTACGTCTGCGGTACAAGGATGACGGGGCTTGCGTCTTGCACCCTTGGCGACACCGCCGACAGTGCATTGCGATTCACAAGGTAAATGAACGGAGACTGCTCGACCGCGATCTCCTGGACGCGATCGAATGCTTCCTTGCGCTTTTTAGGATCCGAGGACGACGCCTGAACGCGCATGAGCCGATCGATTTCCGCTTCCCACGCGGTTTCCGGAGTTTTCTCCTGGGGATTCCACTGATGATTTTCGGAAGAGCTTAGCCAAACGTTCATCTGCTCGTTCGGATCGAGTCCAACGTTGGTGAGACCCAGCAGAATCGCTTCATAATCAAAAGTCTGCGTCATGCGCTCAATCAGCGACGGGAAGTCCAAAGTTACGACGTTCACGTGAATCCCGATCTTCTGAAGGTCCTCCTGAATCAGCGTGGCCATGCGTTCGCGGGCTTTGTTGCCCGAGTTCGTGATGATGGAGAAAACGACCGCATTTCCTTCTCTGTCTTTCAGCGCCCCGTTCTCGAGCGTGAAGCCTTCTGCTTGCAGCGCTTTGAGCGCAGCGTCGGATGAGTAGGCTTGGGGCTTGAGCTTCGCATTGAACCAGAATTTGTTCGCTGTTGAAACTGGCCCGACGGCGGGTTGCGCATGTCCACGGAACACAACGCGGGCAAGGTCTTCACGATTGATTGCCTGTGAAATGGCCCGTCGGAAGGCTGCGGATCGGAACCAGTTTTTCTTGTACGGTGACAATGGAGCCCTTGCGACTTCGTTGAACCACATTTGCTCGCTGTCGAGAGACGGACCCGCATCGTGCACGACTTGCGGCGAGGTCGTAGCCAGCTTGTCGAAGTATTCGCTGTCGAGCGAATTGATCAGATCGATTTCGTTACGCTTGAAGCGCAGCATCTCGACGTCGCGGTTCGGCTGAATATCGAGCCGGAGCGAGTCTAGATACGGCAGCTTTCGTCCTTGCGCGTCGCTCTTCCAATAGTTCGGATTCCTCTTGAGCAATAACGTGGATCCCGCCTTGTAGTCCGCAACCATGAACGGACCCAGGACTGCCATTTCCTTCTTTGCGGAGTGCGCGGAGAGCATGGCGACTTGATCGAATTGCCGGTCCAGCCCGGCAACCGCTGCTGGGAATGTAATCGCGATCTGGGTGGGAGAAATGATTTTGGTGTCAACTTTTCCAGGACCTGAGCGAAACGAGTCTCCTGTAGGAGAGTGTAGAGAGGCATCCATCAACTGCTGTACCGTGAAAGCAACATCCTCGGCGGAAAACGGAGTGCCGTCCGAGAACTGGACCCCACTACGGAGCTTGAAGATGATCTGCTTTCCATCCTTTGAAACCTTCCAGGACTGTGCCAGTTCAGGTTCGAGCACTTGTGTTTGCCGATTCAAGCGAACCAGCACTCCACCGGTCAGGTAACGGACTGCGACCGAGGCATCGTCTTCCACTTTGAGCGGGTCGAAGGTCTTCGGCTCGGACCGCAAGCAGAAGCGCAACTCTGCTTGAGCTAACGCATAGTTGGCGCAAAGAGCGAGAGAACACGCCAATGTGAGAAAGGATCTTTTGCCGCTGAAGAACATCACGGGAATCTTTTCTGGAGCAGCACTTAACTGGCTGCCTCCTCTTGTTTTGAAAGCACCAACTGAAATGACGTAACGACAATAACGAGCATTCCTAGCGGCACGAATTTCCAGGGCTCGTCGCCAATGGACACCAAGCCTTCTAACTCTTTCAACAGGCTGCCCCAGGATGGCAGCGGCTCCGCGACCCCCAGCCCTAATATTCCCAGGTTCGCTTCACTCAAAATGAACGCCGGAATGGAAATCCAAAACTGCGCATACAAAACGGGCTTCAGATTCGGCAGAACGTGAATCCAAAACAGCCGCGCTCCGCGGATTCCGGACGCTCTCGCCTGGAGCACAAAATCCGAACCTTTCAGAGAACCTGCAGCAGAGCACAAGACCCGCGCCGCGCTAGCCCACCCCAGCAGTCCCAACATCAAAAATGTCACCAGGACGGATATGAGCGGCGGCACATTTAACGGCAAGAGCGCGCGCACTGTGATCAGCAGGAACAACCACGGCAACGACAGAAACAGATCCGTAACTGCCATTGCCGAACGCGACCAACCGCCACCTACGTATCCGGCGAGACCGCCCACCAGTGCCGCCATTAAGGTGGAGAGTAGAGCAGCAGCTGGCGCCAACAAGAGTGAAATCCGTGTGCCGTACAGCACGCGCCCAAACCGGTCGCGGCCAATCTCGTCGGTTCCAAGCCAATGAGCCCGAGAAGGAGGAGCATCAGCTGTTTCGCGATATTGCTTCGCGTATCCCGCGGGTGCGAGCCAGTTAGCCGCCAACGAAACGCCTACGACGGTTAGCAGAACCGCAACCGCAACTCTTCGCCAGAACGTCATGCTTCCTGGCCTCGGAGCACACTTCCGATTAGATCGGCACCGGAGTTTGCGAGCAAGGTTACCAGTGTCACCAAGACCGTGATGTTCGTCAGAAGAGGCAGATCGCGAGCGAGGGCAGCCTGCCAAGCGAGTTGTCCAATTCCAGCGAATCCGCAGAGCGCCTCAACGGGAACTGTGGCCCCGACAGCCATCGCCACCGAAACTCCGCCCAGCGCCAGCAACTGCGGAGCCGCGATGGGAACGACATGCCAGAAAAGTATCCGTGGTTCGCTCAGGCCCTTGGCCCGGGCTGTAATGATATGAGGACGGGAGTAAGCACTAGCGAGCAAATTGCGGGCATAGCGGTAGTCCCGCGGCGCGACAATCAGTGCAATCGCGATCGCTCCGGGAACGTTCCATAAAACTGAGAGGAGCGCCAGCACAGCAGCGGGAAGGCAGAGAAGCATTCCGCTCAGCATGGTGGCCAAAGTGTCGAAGCTCAAGGTGCGTATCCATGCGGCGCTCAATGCCAGCGTCAAAACCAGGGTCCAGCTCAGCAGCAAACCGATCCCTACGAGCTTCATCGTTAGCCCTGCTCGTTCCTTCAAGAGCTTGAGAACGGGTTGTCCTAGCGAAATGGAGTTGCCAAGATCGCCATGGAAGGCTCGCTCCAGCGACCGAAGGTAGAAGCGAAAAATGTTGCGCTGTTCGGCGCGCGCCTGTCGCAGGGCTTCGATGCTGGCAGAACTCAGATGAGGGTCGAGTTGAGCTTCGTCGGTATCAAAGCCCGGAGCAAACCGGACCAGAGTTGCTGACAGCAATCCGCCGATCAGAACGGTAGCAATGATGGTGAGTCCATGCCGCGCAATTCTTCGCTTCAGCATGTCCAAGTCTCCCTATTTCGCCGACGCACCCAGAGTTTGTGTATCTTGCTCCCGCGATGCGGCTTCCCCGTGGTGAATCTGTTTCATCGAGTACATGCGCCGGTCCGCTTCGGCCAGCAAGCGTTCTACGTCAACACCGTCTTCCGGGCAGAAGGCCATCCCAACGCTCAACGTGATCAGATCGCGGCCCGTGACGTGGCGTCCAGACTCGACTGCGGCTTGATTCAATCGCTCGGCTTTTTCCTGTGCAGCCTCGGCAGTCAATCCTGGAGCCGTGATGACGAATTCGTCTCCACCCATGCGGGCAACATAGTCGTAGCCTCGGCATACATCTTTCAAGCGGGTCGTAAACTCACGAAGAAGTTTGTCGCCCTCAAGATGTCCAAAGGAGTCGTTGATCTGTTTGAACCCATCGATGTCGCAGACGAGAACGGCGAGCGAAGTCTTCATGCGTCTGCAACGCGCCACTTCCTGGGCCAGATGAACGAACAGTGAACGGGCATTTGGCAGGCCGGTCAGATAGTCAGTGGTTGCCGAACTCTCGGCTTGTTGATATTTCAATGCATTCTCAACCGAGAGAGCGACTTTGGACCCCACCGCCAGCAGGATTCTCAGGTGATCGGGCGTGAAGGCGTCCCGATTCGATTGATACATCGCCAGCACGCCGACCACTCCGTTCAGCCCCTCCAACGGCACAACCAGCGCCGATTGCAGGAGAGCGTTCTTCCCGGCCTCGCTAAACCCGGGCTCGACTTGCGGATTGCCATTAACAATCGGCTTACAGTTTTCCGCCACCCATCCGCACAAGCCCTCTCCCACCCGGATTTTCAATGACGATAGCGCGCGGAAGTTTTCACCGCTCACGAGCTCCGGCAGAAGCCAGCCGTTGCGATTGACGAACACTGCGATTGAGTCGTAGGGAATCAATCGCCGCAAGCGCATCGAGAGAACTGACAATGTCTCGCTCAAGCTGAGCGAAATTCCAAGATCCTGACTGAGCTCGAACATGGTTTGAGCTTCTTGCCGGGCCGAGGCGATGGAAGTCAAAAAATCTGAGTTCTCCGCGAGACCTTGCGTAGGCTCGGTGTGCTCGAATCCTGCGGCCGGAGCCTGGCCTCGCTCCACTCTCACAGACTTCGACAGGCCCGACACGGCGATCGTTTCCTCCGTCATCTGCGCCATGCGTTCCAGTTCGATATAGCGGCCGAAGAGTATTTCAACGATTGTCGGATCAAACCATGTTCCCGACTTTTCTTTTACCTTGTCCATCGCTTCGGCCAACGGCAAAGCAGGGCGGTACTGGCGATGAGAGGCCAGCGCATCGAGGCAATCAACCGCCGCTAAAATCCGGGCGCCGATGGGAATGCTTTCTCCCGCCAGTCCTTCGGGATAGCCAGATCCATCCCAACGCTCGTGGTGCGCGCGCACGATCGGAGCGACAGGATATGGGAACGCCACGCGCTCCAAAATCTCCGCCCCAACGATGGGATGGACTTTCATCTTTTCGAACTCTTCGGGCGTTAGCTTCCCGGGTTTGTTGATGATTTGTTCCGGCACCGCTAATTTGCCGATGTCGTGCAAGAGCGCGGCAGCGCGCAAAGCTTCGATTTGCTCGCCATCCAGTTCCAATTCTTTTGCAATTTCGACAGCGTAGGTTCGCACGCGTTGCAGATGGGTGTGCGTCGTGTGGTCCTTGGCCTCGATCGCCAGTGCGAGAGCCTCGATGGTGCGCATGTTCAGCGAGGCAATCTGCTCGACGTGGCGCTTCTCAACCTGGACTCGGTCCTTCTCGGCTTCAAGGCGCCCAAGATACATGCGATAGGAACGATAGACCCAGTAAATCAGGGGCAGGACCAGCAGTGATGTCTGCCATCCCGCCGAGCGGTTCACGATGCCAACGAGCCCAACCGCGGCCGCTCCCACCAGGTAATACGGGAACGACCAGAAATAGCACTCGGACCAAACCTTGCGGCTGGCCTTTCCTTCGGTCATCGCAATGACCATCGAGATCGGCAAGGTGTTCGCAAAGAAAAAGACCAGGGCCGCCACCATCAGCAGAATGGGTTTGTTTGAGCCGAATCTGCCGGCGAGCCAGTGATACGAGAGGTAGGTGAGGCAGCTTGCGTTGGCCATCATTCCGGCCACATTGAACAGAACTTTGATGGGATCGAGACGTTTGCGCGCCTGCCACACACTCTGCACCAAAGTGGCAGTGCAGCCAATCAACAGGGTTTCCGGAAGGCTCAATTCCAGCACGCCAAGCAGGATGAAAAGGAAGTTCACCGACATCGTGCCATCGATGCCCGGCAATTGGACTTTCAGACCTGAGGCGAGAATCGCAACGGCAGCGTAGCAGGCAAACCGCATCAGGTCCTGCGACTGCCAATGCCACAAGGAGAATCCAAACACAAGCATTCCAACGGAAACAGAAATGCCGACAAAGGCCTTCGCCTGCAGCGTTAGTCCGCCGGATTCTTGCTTCATTGATGCGTCGTACCGCGGCCTTTCCTGATGCGCGCCCGTGGCAGCACAATGGTGCGTCCCGCCCGCGCTAGCGCTGAAATCGCGCACACTCGTGGGAACAAACCTTTTTCGGGCCTCATTCGAATCGTATTGCAAGCATTGAAGCTTCAGAAGCTTACTGAGGTAATCCGGAAAGGTCACATACACCTTGGCGAGCTCGCCGCGGTGTGAAAGTCTGACTTGTTTCAGGAATTGATGCACCAAAAGGTTACGATCGTTATGTCATAAAACAGACGAAGCTCAGTACGCTTCGTTTGCTGTGTCACCATCATCCCAAACTCAAAATATGCCTTCTCGGCGCAATAACTCGGTGGCAAAGGGAACTCGCATGATCTCTGGAACCGACGTAGCCGAGAAAGAGGCTATCCGGCCCGATCAGATTGCGGTCTTCTACGCGGATTTGCATGGGGAATTTGGAGCATGCAATGCGGAATTCACCCGCCTTTTTGCCTACACTTCTAAGGAATTGATCGGGCGAGGATTCGGCGGCCTGTTCAAGAATGAGGTAAATGGCACCGGCGGCGATCAGTTAAGAAGCCAGATTCTTGATGCCACGACCGGCCAAGGTCACTACAAGTCCAAACTGTTGGCTCAGCCGAAGATCGGTGGCAGCTTCGCCGTGGAATTCTCATCCACCATTTTGCGCGACTCGGCCGCAACGCCGATGGCCTTCATTGGAATGGTCACTCCAATCGCGAAAGATCAGTCGCAACCTGCGGCGAAAACTGACCTTCCGGTGGTTCGCGGCGTGGTATCGCGGAAGATTGAGGACACTGTATTCATCCTCGCCAGCTCGACAATGCACAAGTTTATGGGATTGGTGGATCGGGTCGCCAGCCACACCGAAACGGTACTCGTCACTGGCGAGACCGGAACTGGCAAAGAACTCATTGCCAGGACGATTCACGAATCCTCGCACCGCAAGAGCCGCCCCTGGGTAGACATCAATTGCGCTGCGCTTCCAGAGAATCTGGTTGAGAGCGAACTGTTCGGTTACGAAAAAGGAGCATTCAGCGGCGCAGACGCGTCGAAGCCAGGATTATTTGAACTCGCAGACAAAGGAACATTGTTCCTCGATGAAATCGGTGAGTTACAACTCCAGACTCAGGTCAAGTTGCTTCGCGTGTTGGACGGCCAACCTTTTTACCGCCTGGGTGGTCACCGCAAGATTCGCGTCGATGTTCGCATCGTTGCGGCCACCAACCAGGATCTGGAACTGGCGGTGAGGGAAGGGCGCTTCCGTCAGGACTTGTTCCACCGGCTTGGCCAGTTTCAGCTTCGTGTTCCGCCGTTGCGCGAGCGTCCCGAGGATATCGTCGCGCTCGCAGAATATTTCCTGAGCCTGAAGGCCCCCAGCAAGAATTTTTCAGAGCACGCTATCTCTGCGCTTCTATCTCACTCGTGGCCGGGCAACATACGCGAACTGCGAAATCTGGTGGCGCGGCTCGCAATGGAGTTTCCAGGCACTGAGATTGATTTCCAGCGACTGTCTCCCGAACTGGCTGGCGGACCTTCCACGATGCGCCAGACCGCCTCGATGCCTGTAAGCAATCTCGAGAGCATGGAAGAGCAGATGATTCTCAAAGCTCTGGAGCGCACCGGAGGACAACGCACCTTAGCTGCAGAACAGCTTGGCATCTCACGACGGACGCTCAGTCGGAAGCTGAAGGAATACAACATCTCGTTCGCGCCTGGAGAAGCTCCGCCTTCCTTGGGCTCCATCAGCAACGAACAGCAAAAGTTTTTCCGCGCACGAGTCGAGATCGCAGTGAAGATCAAGAATGCCCAAGGAGAAGAGTTCGACGTTCGCGGCGTCAATCTCAGCACCGGCGGAATGGGCCTCGACGGATTGAAAGATCCACTGCGTTTCGCCGGCTTGCTCGACGTCGCTTTCAATCTGCCGGAAAGCAACATCCATTTTGAAGCGAAAGCCCGGCTGATGTGGGTCGGAGATGAAGGACGTGTAGGTATTCGATTCGCTGTGATAGAGCCGGCGATTTTCGAAGAATTGCAGCATTGGACTAATCGTAAAATGAAAGAGGAGGGTTGGGAGTTTTCCTCCTAATCTCCGAAAAGCCGGCTCCGGCGATCGTGCCCGCGAACTTACTCTCCCTTTGCTGTCGGATAGCCCTTATCTTTCCAGTCGCTCGCGAAATTATTCGCGATGTGGACCACTTTGAAGTTCGTGAAGCCCATCGCTTTCATGGCATCATCCGCAGGCTTGATGTTTGGACAGTGGTCCCAAGGGCAACATCCACAGTAGAGAACGATAAATGTCGATCGCGGCAAGCTAGCAACACGATCCTTCAGCTTTTGCAGGCCGGCATCTTTCATCGTCATCCCGATGTATTCACTGCCTGGAACGTGCGCCTGCGTGTACAAGATGTGCGGACCAACGTGCAGGACCAAGGGTTTCTTCTCCGTGGGGAGTTGCAGAAGTTTGACCAGTTCTTCGGGCGTGATTTGTTGCGTAGCAGGTACCGAATCCGCTTGGCCCGAGGAGTTCAGAACAGCCGCGAACGCAATCGTCAGGAAGTAAGCACAGTATTTGAAGTAAGTACACGTCTTCATACTCGGCCTCGCATTGTCTCAACTCAATCAACTGAATTACAAACTATCGCAAAAGATATTTTCATGCTGTCAGTTCGCGAAGTCGTGCAGCGGCGATTTCCGGAGTAATGTCGCGCTGGGGTGTGCCCAGCATTTCGAATCCCACCATGAACTTTCGCACGGTCGCCGATCTTAACAATGGGGGATAGAAGTGAGCGTGAAAATGCCACTCCGGATGATCCCTTCCATCCGTTGGCGATTGATGGAAACCCATTGAATAAGGAAAAGGGACGCCGAACACTTTGTCGTAGGTAGCCGTGACTTGATGAAGAATTGCACTCAAGGAATGCGCATCGTCCGAACTGAACTCGGTCATGCTGCCCAGATGCTTTCGGCTGCACAGCAAAATTTCGAATGGCCAAACCGCCCAGAACGGAACCAGTGCGATGAACCCGTTGTTCTCACAAACAATCCGCGCGCCTTCACGTCGCTCGAGACGCACATAGTCGCACAACAGGCATTTCCCGCGGGAATTGAGATATTCGTGTTGAGTTTTCAGTTCCTTTGTCGGAGCCTCCGGAATCGAAGCTGTGGCCCAGATCTGGCAATGTGGATGAGGATTGCTGGCTCCCATCATGGCGCCACGATTCTCAAAGATCTGAACGTGATTTATTCGATCGAGCGCTCCGAGTTCGCGAAATTGCGTGATCCACGTCTCCACGACAGGCTCGATCTCCTGCGTCGACATGGTCGCAAGCGTTAGATCGTGTCGCGGCGAAAAGCAGATCACTCTACAAATCCCAGGTTCTCCCTCCGCCACGAGCAAGCCCATGTCGTCGACGTCGACGCGATTCGTGTCGGTCTTCGGCTTCAGAGCCGCGTAATCGTTGTCGAAAACGAAGGTCGACTTGTAGGAAGGGTTGTGAATTCCACCCGCACGCACGTTCCCCGGACAAAGATAGCAGTTCGGGTCGTACGAGGGTTCGGAAGTCGTCTGGATCTTCGCAACCTCACCCTGCCAAGGGCGAGTTGTTCGGTGCGGCGACACCAGCACCCATTCGTTCGTCAGCGCATTTCGTCTGCGGTGAGGATCTTCGGCAAATTTCAATTTGACCTCGGAGCATTTTACGACGAATGGCTATTCAGATGGCTCGGGTTCGGAAATAACACTGAATCTAAATCGGCTCGCCAATCTATAGAAGCACTCGTCCGCGTGACTCTGCTCACATTTCGCGCTCAGCTACCAAAAATAGACTAGAGGCGGTCCTGGAGGGCACTATGGGATCGTCGCAAAGAATTCGATTGATCGTATTTTCGGTGTTTTTCGTAGCGTTGATTGTGTTCGCGGTGCTGTACCGCCCAGTGGATGCTCTGAGCCGTCCGGTCCCGCAAAGTCCGGTAGTCCAAGGGGAATAGAGGTGCGTCACGGCAGCATTCCTACGCGGAGGGGCCAGTTTTGGGATCAGCAGTTACGGCTTGATCGAATTTCCCATCATGAGGGCAAATAGAAGAGGCAGATAGATGACGGTCGCCTGCAGGAGATGCCGAGCACGCATCTTTGATTGTGGACTCAAAAGAGGCAGCTTCAAATAGGCCAGGCGCATACCGAAGTAGAGAAGCGCTAAACCTAAAACAACGGCTCCCACCAAATAAATCTTTCCGGCCATCCCCATGAAAGTGGGAAGAACGCTCAGCGGTATCAGAATCACGGAGTAGGCAAGAATGCGCCATGCGGTCGCGCGTCCATCATCGTCTACTACTGGTAACATTTTGATCCCACCCTTCGCATAATCTTCGCGATACAGCCACGCGATCGAAAAGAAGTGAGGGAATTGCCACACAAAGAGAATCCCGAACAGCACCAGAGTGCCCCATTCGAGTCGCCCGCGCGCAGCGGTCCACCCCAGCACGCCGGGCATGGCGCCCGGAAACGCGCCAACGAAAGTGCAAATCGGGGAAATTCGCTTCAAAGGGGTGTATGCAACCAGATAGATTGCGGAGGTTAGCAGGGTGAGGAGACCGGTCAGCGGATTGGTGAAGACTGCCAGATAGATCGAGCCACCCACGGACGCAATCGATCCTACGAGGATTGCATGAGTCATACTCATGCGTCCGGCGGGAATCGGGCGGAGCGCCGTGCGCCGCATATGGGCGTCTATGTCGTGCTCCATCACCTCATTCAGCGCGGCTGTTCCCGAGGAAACCAATCCAATCCCGATCAATGCATGCAACAGTCCAAAGGTGAGCCAGGATTCGCCGGATTTGTGAGCGCCGAAAAAGTACCCGCACCACGCCGTCATCACGATGAGGCTGGTGACCCGCAACTTCGTCAGTTCCGCGTAATCCCGAAGAAGAGAGGTTGCCCGGCTGCGGAACCCGGAGAGAGGCAATGTCGTCGCGCTCATGAATTAGGTCGTATCAACGATTGAAAGACAGTACTGGCTTGTTGCCGGCGGGCACGTACGAACCCCTTAATCACTACGTGCTCAAAGAATGCATAGGTACTCTGATCATTTTACAAAGTCAAGTGAAAACCGAAAATGATCGTCTTGCTCAAGGCTAACACAATGATTTTAAAATGTGCTGCGATTGCGAGCTACTTGTTTCCGGGTGCACGAGCGGGATCAAAGATCTCGGGCGGATCGAAGAAGCATTCATGCCACATCGCGGCATCAGACAGCTTCCCGGCAACCCACTGCTGAAGCGAGTTGGTGGTCGCCGCAATCATTCCGCCGTCAGCCGAATCGAATATGATCACGACTCCCTCCAGATCCGGCGTTTTTCCAGCCTGTTCCTTGTAACTCTTTTCCAGTAGGAACTTTGCGAACTCTAGCCGATCATTTGGGCCGACGCCTTTCGCGTCGTCTGCTTTTTGCACAGATAAGATACGAACCTTTTTGCTGCGCAGTGGCTCCCAGTCTCCTGGAAATTGAGCGGCATCTTCCCGAACAACCCGATACAGATCTGCCCCATGCTGTTTCGCACTTGTGGTATCGGCATCGCCGATACCGTTTGGCATCTCCACGTTATTGCGCCAGATCCATCCACGCGACAAGCCGGAGATGCGCACGTGAACCCAGTCCGCATTGAAGTCCAGCAACTCGAACTCGTCGTGCAGGCTTGCAAGAAATTCTGGCTTTGCATTGAGACTCGGAGCAGCGACCACGGGCGTCCCTGACTTCTTCACCGCGACCAGATTATTCGGATGTGCAGTGTTTCTTAGAATCTCATCGAGGTTATCGGCTTCTGCCTGTAACGGATTTACGCCTTTTCCTGCGTGTGTCTCGGACGTTGCCGATCCTGCCTCAAGGCGAGCCGCCAACCCATGGCTCAGCGAAGAGGAAAGAGTGGGTTCGGTTCGAGGGAATTTCAGGGACGAAACGGCCGCGTCTGCCTTAAGATCGGAAGTAGGAACGGTCGTTACCGGTGCCGCGCCCCTCGGGGTGCTTTCTCTCTCCGACGTGATGGTTCCTAACTTCTCGGCCAATTGATCCAAAATGTCGGATTCGATTCTGCCGTTTGAAATGAGAGCCTGATATCCGGATCCCGCTCCTGATGGATCTGCATACCATGCGGTCAGCTTCGCATGAACTTGCACAATACTTTTGCCGGAGCTGTCGGCCGAGACTTCCACCGAGGCTTGGAAGTAGCCGCGCTGATAGCGGCTTAGAGAGTGCAACCCGGGGTTCGCGAAACCCTCTAGCGTCGGGAGTCGTCCAGTCAGGGAAGGCTGAATCTGTTTAAGCGCTCTCTCAATTGCGGCCTTCGATTGTGGGAATGAACGCTGATCCGAGCTAGTCTGTGACTCCAGGTTTGAAGCCAAAAAAAGGGTAACAACCGACATCGTCAGTACGATCAATCGAGATACCGCACGCAATCCAACTTTCACGGAACAAGCTCCAATTCATCCCGCATAATCCATCCGTGCTGGCCCTCGTGAGTCTCAACGCCCAGCCAATAAGGCGTTGTTATCTCTACCAGAACCTCGGTTCCCTCAGGCAGAGATTGCAGAGTGCTCGCGGTGTGGAAAGGAGCCGCCTTTAGTGGTGCTCCCGGTGCTTTCACCAGGCGCTGCACCTGGCGCCGGAGATTCTGCACTCGCTGCTCCAAAGTTTGCGGCGGAGCCGTTGTCTCATTGGCGCCGACCGGTGAATCAGCTTTCGGCTTGGCAGACTCGGCAACGGTCGGAGCGGCTGGGCCTTCTGAGTTCGTCGGCTCTGTTTTTGCAAGATATTCCTGCTTTTCTCTTGCAGACTCCGCCGTCCGCGCCTTGATCGCATCGATGTCTTCAAGCCGGTCGTGAATGGTTTTGTACTCCGCGCCCTCGACCGAGCCGTTCGACGCGTGAGAGATGCGGCGGTAATCCTCAATGAAGCGCGCGTCAATTCGCAGCACCGTATGCTTGTCGTCCTGCGCCTGTACAACGTATCTCACCGCGAGCGTGCCAACATCGTTTGCACCTTTGAAGTTTTGGGGATTCAGCGCTTTGAGCCTAACCTTATAGAAGACTTTTCCGTCTTCGGTCCAATCGGAAAAAATCTTTGTTGCGGGGAGTTCAGCCGCGCCGCTAACGTACTCGTCTTTGTTGTACTCCTTGGTCCCTCGAATAATGCCGTTCTGGGCCACCTCCTGCACGATTTGCAGAACCTGTTCCTGTGGAAACGGAACACTAACGAGTAGACCGGCACCGTACTCCGTGGTGTTTTTCCCCTTTTCTTGGGCGGCCGAACCCGGTGGCCCCGAGAGAATGAATAGAGTTCCTACAAAAATCGCGAGCCAGAGCCGAGGCGTTAGACAGCGCGAAACCTCGGCCAACCAACGACGCAAAGCGATCGATTCGGACCATCGCACCGATGTTTCACCTTCCTCTTCGCTCAGACTCTCAGCTTGTCGATCGACTGTCAATTAAGGGGTTGTAAAAGATTTTGCAAGCTTGGCCAGCTGCGCAATTCCGTTTCTGCTGCTCTCACCGACTTCTTTGATCGAATCTTCCTGGAGCGTGGCATAATCGTCGGCAATTCCCCACATAGGTGCCTGCCGATGCGTCGATTCCTGATTGCAATCCTCGGTTTTTCCGTGTTCGCGTTAGCTCCTCTCTGTCCTGCAGCCAGCAATCCAAAAGGACTGCAGATTTATTTCATCGACGTTGAAGGCGCAGCAGCGACTCTTATTGTCACCCCATCTGGTCAGTCCTTGCTGATTGACGCGGGCTGGCCCGGTTATGAAGGCCGCGATGCGGATCGGATCATTGCTGCAGCCCACCAGGCGGGAGTCAAGCAACTCGACTACGTGATGATCACCCACTATCACCGAGATCACGTTGGCGGAGTTCCTCAGCTTGTGGACGGCATTAAGGTGGGCGCATTTATCGATCACGGGCCGAACGCGGAAGACTCCGAAGCCGCTCGTGCCGAATACGCCACTTACGAGAAGGCGATCTCCGGGCACGGTCACGTTGTTGTGAAGCCAGGCTGGGGCGTCCCGATGAAGGATGTGGAAATTCGCGTTCTCACTTCAGCCGGAGATCACATCTCCGATCCTCTGCCCTCTGCAGGTCAGGCAAATTCCTATTGCGCATCTGAGCCTGCTCCGCCTGACGATAAATCCGAAAACTCGCGCTCGCTCGGAGTCCTCGTCACCTACGGCCGTTTTCGTTTTCTAGCCTTGGGGGATTTGACGAAGAAGAAAGAGCTCGAGCTAGCGTGCCCGAACAATATGATCGGCACCGTCGACCTGTTTCTTTCAACTCATCACGGAATGGATTCGTCGAATCCTAAGGCGCTGGTTTGGGCGCTTCATCCGCGAGTCGGTGTGATCGCCAACGGAGCCCGCAAAGGAAGCAGCGTCGCGGCCTGGCAGATCCTTCACGACTCTCCGGGGCTCGAAGAGTTGTGGCAACTGCATTACGCCGCCGAGTTGGATAAGGATCACAATGTAGATGCCGACCACACCGCCAACGTGAAAGAAAATTGCGAAGGTAAGTACATCAAGGTCGCCGCTCTGAATGACGGGTCATTTACGCTGACCAACCAGAGAACAGGCGCGGAAAAAACCTATTCCAAAAAGTAAGCACTCCGGAAATCTAACAATGATCGTGATCGTGATGGGCGTTGTGGGCGCCGGTAAAACGACCGTTGGACAACTGCTGGCAATTCAGATGCACTGGGAGTTCGTCGATGCCGACGACTTTCATCCCAGATCAAACGTGGAGAAAATTCGCAATGGCATCCCGCTAACCGACGCAGATCGACAACCGTGGCTGGAGAGCCTGCATGACGCCATCTTGCAATGGACGTCAAAAAGCCGAAACGTCGTCCTGGCGTGTTCAGCGCTTAAGCGGGTTTACCGTGACAATCTCAACGCATCGAGTGTGCGATTCGTCTACCTGCGAGGTGATGCGGGATTGATTGCGGACCGCCTTCGCGCGCGCCACGGTCATTTCGCAGGCGAGGCAATTCTCTCCAGTCAACTGGCCGATTTGGAGGAGCCTGAAAACGCTATGACGATATCGATCACCGCGTCCCCTGAGAAAATCGTCGCCGACATTCGAAAGCAACTCGGCTTGGAGTAGAATCCTCACGCCGGACATTGATCTTCGACGCGCCACCGGATTTCTCCTTTGGATACCGCCCCTGACCGGCTCCAATCCGCAGTAGTCTCCCGACTGATGTGGCGGTTGATGCCGTTCCTTCTTCTTTACATTGTCGCCTATCTTGACCGCATCAACGTGAGCTTCGGTGTGCTGCAAATGCGCAGCCAGCTTGGCCTTTCAGAGCGTGCAATTGGACGGGCTGGCGGCATGTTTTTCATCGGCTATTTCCTTTTCCAGCTCCCGAGCAACCTCATCTTGGAGAAAATGGGAGTTCGTCGCTGGATCGCGGCACTGATGATTGCCTGGGGAGTGATCTCATGCCTGATGATTTTCATTCGCGGCCCGATCAGCTTTTACGCGATGCGCTTCCTGCTCGGCGCGGCGGAGGCCGGATTTTTTCCCGGCATCATCCTCTATATGAAACGCTGGTTTCCCGCCAGCGCACGGGCACGCGCGGTCGCCTGGTTCATGACCGCAAATCCCCTTGCCGGAATCATTGGCAGTCCTATATCCGGAGCTCTGCTAGGCCTCCGTGGCGGAGGCCTTTTGGGCTGGCAATGGATGTTCCTCATCGAAGGCCTACCCGCCATTCTTCTCGGTGCGGTTGTGTTCTGGACTCTCGCCGACACTCCGAAAGACGCACACTGGTTGAAGGACGAAGAGCGAACTTGGCTCCTTGAAAGTCTTGCGGCGGAACAGCAGAAGGAATCGGGCGTGCCGTTTAGAGGCATCTGGTCAGTCCTTTTTAGCGGCAGGATCTGGATGCTTTCCCTCGTATATTTTGGCGTGTCCACAACGATGTATGGAGTGACCCTCTGGCTCCCCAGCGTCATTCGAGCATTCTCAGGATTCAGCTACTTCGGTACCGGAGTGGTAGCGGTCTTACCGTTCCTGCTGACCACCGTCGCGATGGTTGTCGTGGGGGTACATTCAGATCGGAAGAACGAGCGACGCTGGCACACGGCTGTCCCGGCCTTTGCCGCGGCAGTCGGGCTGATCGCAGCAGGATACGGGCATTCGACCTTCATGGTAGTGAGTGGCCTTGCGCTCGGTATGGCCGGCGCAGAGGCGATGGTGGGCCCATTCTGGGCGATGGCCACCTCCCGCATGACTGGCTTATCGGCCGCCGCTGGTATCGCCGTGATTAACTCGCTCGCTAACCTCGGGGGCTACTTCGGCCCGGATATTATTGGGTGGTTCCGTACGGGCGGCGGTGGCTTTCGCGGGGGACTCTTGGCGATCGGAGCCACGATCGCGATCAGTGGAACCACGGCGCTCATCGTCGGCAGGACGAGGAGAGGAAACGACCTCCCGTTGGCGCCCAACCCGGGCCCGGCACGTGGAAAGGGTTGAAAAGAGGCAGCTTCACTTCGTTCTCCTCGATCAATTGTTTACAATGGACGCTTCGTTCTAGACGCGGCGAGAGCTAAGCAACGGACCAGCACCAGCTTGCACAAGACGAACCATAATCCCGGTATGCCCCCCACCGTCTACTGGCGGGTCGAAGGCAGTCTCCTCGACTTGACCGTGGTCCGTCCGATCGCATTCTTTACCTGGAACGCTCAAACATTCTCCGAGCGGTTTCGCCGTCGCGGTCTGATCTTTTTGATGGCCGCTCTGCGCCCGTTTTTGTATTCCACGAATCGCAAGTTTGCAACCCGGGTGGTACACACCGTGCTGCGCGGCGTCACGCGCGATCGGCTTGATCTGTTGGGTGAAGAATACTTCCAGTACAAATTGAGGCCTCGCCTGAAAGGGCGTGGCGTGCAACAGGTGCAGGAGCTTGTTCAATCCGGCGCGGATGTGGTGTTGGTGAGTCAGGCTCTCGACCACGTCATGCGCCCGCTGGCGCAGCATCTGGGCGTTCGGCACATCGTCGCCAACCGATTGGAGTTCCGCGACGGAGTTGCTACAGGCCGGCTCCTGGATCCGGTCATCCGTCCGCGCGGAGCCTTCGCCCGATTTCGTGAAAACATGCCCGATGGCAGGCGCGCTCCAAAGACCCTTGCGCGTCATCTGGACATCTCGTTTGAGGAACTGCGCGGAGCCGTCATTTCTGCGGGTCGAGAAACCATCGTTACCCCGCAGCCGATTGTCCATTTCGAAGGAACCCGGCAGCCCCAAGGATTTTCCGTCCGCAAGGCATTTGCAGGGAAACAGATCATGCTCATTGGCGTGACAGGGTTTATAGGCAAGGTTTGGCTGGCGAATACGTTGCTCGACCTGCCCGAAGTCAAAAGAATTTGCCTCCTGATTCGGCGTCAAAAGTCGAATCCAGCGGAACGCCGTTTCGAGAAGATGATTGAAGATTCGCCGGTATTCGATCCACTATTCGAAAAGTACGGCGACCATCTCGGGGATTTTCTGCGCGAGAAAGTCGAGGTGGTTGAGGGCGACGTCACGCAGCCCGGCCTCGGACTGAACGACGAAACCGCGCGTTACCTGCAAAAAAATCTCGATCTCATCATTAACAGCTCAGGCCTCACTGACTTCAATCCTGATCTGCGCGATGCACTGGCGACCAATACCGACGCGGCTCTCAACATTCTTGAATTTGTGCGCAGCTCCGATCACGCCGGACTACTCCATCTTTCTACTTGTTACGTCGCCGGGGAGCAGGACGGCCGGGTCGGCGAGAAGTTGGTCTCCAACTACACTCCCCGCGGCCTTGCCACCTATGATGCCGAGCAGGAATGGCGCTCGTTGCAGGAACTTGTCAGACAAGGCGAAGCACGCTCCGAGAGTGAAGAGGTCACATCGGTTCTCCACACTCAGGCACAAGCCAAGGAGCACGCCGCCAAGAATCTGCAGGGCGCGGCGCTCGACAATCAGATTCGAAAGAACCGCGTTCGCTGGTTGAAGACATATCTCACCGAAGCTGGAACGCAGCGTGCTAAGGAACTGGGCTGGCCAAATACCTACACTTTGACCAAGAGCCTGGCCGAATCGTTGATTGCGAAGTATGGTGTCGGATTGCCAGTCGCGATCGTACGTCCTGCGATTGTCGAAACTTCCGTCGCGAAACCGTTTCTTGGATGGAACGAGGGCATTAACACTTCAGCGTCGCTTTCCTATCTGTTAGGTACCTACTTCCGTCAATTGCCATCGAACGAGAAGAAACGTCTCGATATCATCCCTGTCGACGCGGTTTGCAATGGCATGACCCTCATCGGCGCGGCAGTCATGGAGCGCCGTCATGATCCGATGTACCAGCTTGCCACTTCGGTGACGAATCCCTGCGATATGGGACGTTCAATTGAACTTACGTCTCTGGCGCACCGTAAACACTATCGAGCGCAGGAGGGCCTGGAATCGTGGCTGCGCTTGCGATTTGACGCGATTTCGGTCTCTAAGACTCGTTACAACCGCATGTCGGCTCCTGCACAAAAAGCAATCGTGAAATCCATCCAGCGAATCATGGCTCCGTTGCCTCTGAAGAAGGCGCCATTGGTCAAAACAGAGCGGAGCCTCGAACGCCTCGAGAAGCTGATTGAGCTGTTCGAGCCCTTTATTCTTCTGAATGAGCATGATTTCACCGCGGAGAATGTCGAGAAACTTTCCTACGCGCTTGTGCCTGAAGAGCGTGAACAATTCGGATACCACACGCGCGCGCTCGATTGGTGGGATTACTGGATCAATATCCATATTCCTGCGTTGCGGCGTTGGACGTATCCGCTGATTGAAGGACGTCCTTTGGAAGCGCGGCCTCCGCGCACATTTCAGCTAGCGCCCGCCAACGGCGACACAGTAAGGACCGGGACTAACGGAGCAACGTGGCGATATTCCTGACCGGATCAACCGGCTACATTGGCTCGCATGTTGCCGCCAACCTTCTTGCGGACCATGGAGCGTCGTTAAACCTGCTGGTGCGCGCGCGCGATCCGCAGGACGCGCAAATGCGCCTCTGGCGCTCACTTCAGCTTCACTTGGAATTTCCGCGCTTCTTCGAGTTTCTGCAGACAAAAATCAGAATCTTCGTTGGCGATCTGACGGAATCCGGATTCGGCCTCAGCCGCGACGAATATGACCGACTGGTCCACACCACCGATTCCGTGATCCATTGCGCAGCCTCGCTCAACCGTAAATCGGAGAAGACTTGTCTGAACGTCAACCTCCGTGGAACTCTGGAAGTTCTGACTTTGGCCCGCCATGCGGAGCACTACCACGGCCTGCGGCGCTTCAGCGAAGTCAGTACGGTAGCTGTGGCGGGGAAGCGAAGCAACGAAGTCGTCACCGAGGATCACTCCATCGAATGGGATCGCTCTGACTACGATCCGTATGCCCGAACCAAGAAGTTCTGCGAGCATATGGCGCATGTGCTGCTTCCCGATACCCCCAAGACGATCTTCCGTCCGAGCATTGTGCTCGGTGACAGCCGCCGTCCTGAGACGACGCAGTTCGAAATGGTGAAGGCATTCGTGTTTCTTGCCGGCCTGCCTGCGTTGCCGTTTCGCCCGAATGACAAGATTGATATCGTGAATGTCGATTTCGTTGCCGACGCGATCGCCACCCTTCATTCGAAGGATGCACCGCAATTCGACACGTACCACCTGTCGTCCGGGACGTCTTCCCAGACTTTTCGCGAGTTGACGACGGCGTTGGCATCCGCTCAGCAGAAACGTAAGCCCGTCTTCATTCCTTTCACCGAGAAGCCTTTCGCGGGTTCAGTGAATTTTCTTTCAAATCGCAAGGGCGATCTCGGCTACGGCGCCTCGCTTCTCAAAGTATTCATGCCTTATCTGGTCTGGAACACTGTATTCGACAACACGCGGGTCACCTCCGAACTTGGACGCAAGCCGGTGCCATTTTCGCAATACAGCTTTCCGTTGCTGAAGTTCAGCCGTGAAAACAACTTCCAGTACAGGTATCAGCCGTGGCCCTCGACTCGCGGAGGAACTGCCGCATGATGGACCTCGTTCTGGAGGCTTGGGTCAGCGGCAACATTGAACGCGCTAAGGCTCGTTGGATGCTTGGCGGCAACAAGCGCTGGCAAGCGGGAGAAAAGCTGAAGCTGCTCTTTGCCGGATATAACGGCACTCGGAACATGGGCTCAGATGTCCGCGTGGAAGAGATGCTGCGTCAGCTTCGTCACATCCTTGGTGCCGACCGTGTCAACTTCAGCGTGATGAGCCAGAATTTCGACTTCTCTAAGGGATACTTCGACGGCACAACACAGGTTCATCTTCCGGATATCTTTCCTCCGTTCCTTTTCAATGAAGTGCCGAGGCATCACGGTGTCGTTGCCTGCGAAGGCTCTATGTTCAAGAGCAAATTCGCTAACGCCCTGACTACGATGATGATCGGTTCGTTAGGTATTGCAGCGGTCGAGAACAAGCTATCAGTCGGGTACGGGGCGGAAGCCGGTCACATGGATCCGCTTGTAGCGAAGATGTGCGGAAGGTATTGCAAAAATTCGCTGGTCATCACCCGCAATGAAGAGTCGCGCACCGTCCTTCGCGAACTCGGCGTCACTACCGAACTAGGTACAGACACCGCATGGACCTTTGAGCCCAAGCCTCCCGAGTACGGACAAAGCATTCTGAAACAAGTTGGCTGGGACGGTCGAACCCCGGTGCTGGTCGTTTGCCCGATCAATCCTTTTGAATGGCCAGTAAAAGCTTCGGTCGCCAAATTTGCGCTACGTACACTAACGGGCGCCTACAAGAGCAGCCACTACCGCACTGTTTATTTTCACAATTCCGGACCGGCTGCCGATCGCGCCTATCAGCACTACCTGACCGCAATCGCAAACGCAGTGCATGCGTTCCGAAAGCAGCGCAATGTTTTTGTCATTCTCGTGGCTACCGAGCGGCTCGATGCGCGTCCGGCGAATCGTATCTCTGAAAAGCTAGGTGGAGTACCCGTTTTGACCTCGGACCAGTACAACATGTACGAACTGGTCAGCATTCTGCGCTCGTGCCACATGATGGCCTCATCTCGTTATCATGGCATTGTGACTTCGATGCCCGGATTGGTGCCATCTGCCGGCATCACCATGGATGAACGTATCCGCAACCTGATGCGCGAGCGCGGGCATCAAGAGCTGCTGATGACCGTAGACGACCCCGACCTCGAACCCAAGCTTCTGGCGGCTCTGGAGATCCTGGCGACCCAGGGCGAACGCATATCGGACGGCATTGCGCGCACGGTCGTGAAGAATCTCAAAGTAATGGCGCGGATGGGCGTTTTCTTCGAGGAAGAAGTACAGCGACGGTATCCCGACTTCCCGACGCGCAACGGCGAGTGGAGTTGGGAGGATTACCTGCCGCCGATGAATCCATCGTTGCGCGAATTGATATCCGCCTATAGTTAGTCGATCAAGCCGGATAAATCACCTGATGCCATTTGTAGGAGAAATCTTCGCGCAACTCAAAGCTGCCGAGAACAGGGCAGTCCTGCAAGAGATTCGCGAGGGTCAGATCACGGGTGTGAACGGCGCCGAATTCCTTGCGCTGGTTCAGAAAGCGCGAACTTTTCTCGTTTCAAGAAAACTCAGCAAAGGCGACCGAATCGGACTCCTGGCAGCGAATAGCATTACCTGGATCGCGATGGATCTCGCCGCCGTGGCCGAAGGGTTGATTGTTGTTCCGCTCTATTTTCGTCAGGCCCCTGCCGAACTGGTGGCGATGATCAAGGACAGCGGGCCCTCTCTCATCTGCTGCGGCGATGCGGCGCTACGGGGGGGAATTCAGCACGCGTGGGCGGATGCCCCTCCTAACTATCTGTTCGACGAAATCTTTGCAGGCGTCAAAGACGTGCAAGTGGATCGACCTCAGGTTCTCGACGAAGATCCCATCACCATCATCTACACGTCGGGCACATCGGGCGAAGCCAAAGGTGTCGTCCTGACAGCGGCCAATGTGGGGTTTATGCTCGGCTGCACGTCTAGCCGGCTCGATTCGCTGATGGGTGGACGCACCGGGCAGGATCGCATCTTTCACTACCTCCCATTCAGCTTCTGTGCCTCGTGGATTGCCGTGCTTACGTTCATGCTGCGGGGAAGCCTCGTCACCCTCAACACCGACCTCACGAAAATTCCCAACGACATGCCCGCGGTGGCCCCTCACTACTTCCTGAACGTGCCACAGTTGCTGGAGCGCATGCGGCGAGCGGTGGACGAACAGATTGCAAAAAAAGGCGGCGTAGGGCATTTGATCTACACCCGCGCGAAGATGGCTTGGTCGCGAAAAGCAGAGAAGTCCGCCACCGGAGACGGCTTTTGGCTTCGCCTTGCGAATTCCGTCGTATTCCCGACGATTCGAAAAAGAATGGTTGGCGAAAATTTAAAAGCCCTGATCTGCGGATCAGCGCCCCTTCCGCCTGAAACGCAAGACTACTTCAAAATGCTGGGCATCCCCGTGTTGCAGGTTTACGGACTCACCGAGACCACAGGCATCTGTACGATGGACGACCCCCATAAGCCCGTCCCTGGTCGGGTCGGACCCACTATTAATGGCATTGAGATGCGCCTCGCGGAGAATGAAGAAATTGTGGTGCGGGGGCCTAATGTTTTCCCTGGGTACTGGAACCGTCCCCAGCAGACTGCCGAAGTATTGCGGAATGGCTGGTTCCACACGGGTGATCAGGGTGAACTCGACGAAACGGGCACGTGGTTGATTGTTGGCCGTCTCAAGAATCTTATTGTCCTCGGCTCCGGCCACAAGATTCCGCCGGAAACAATTGAGGATGAGATCGTTCGCCACTTGCCAGGTGCGCAAGTGGTGATTGTCGGCAATGGTCGCGGATATCTTTCGGCCATTATCACTGGCTCTGTGACCAACCCGCAGGCGCAGTCTGCCCTCGATGCCGCGAATTCAGTCTTCCCACATTACAAGCAGGTACGCGCATTCCACGTGCGCGCGGAGCCTTTCTCGATCGAAAATGGATTCCTCACTGCCAACGGAAAGCTAAAGCGCGACGTGATTGCTGCACGCTTAAAGAACGAGATTGAAAGCATGTACCAGGTGAAACAGGCCGGATAGGGCGGCTTCGAAAGGACAGTTTGGGCGTGACGAAACATGAGGGACAGGCGTTGTCGTGGGTAGAGGACAAAGGTGTGGTTGAACTCTCTCTTCACCGCACGCCCTGCAACGAGCTGGGCACGCTGACCCTCGGCGAACTGGAAGAGTTTTGCGCGGCGCTCGACGACTTGGAAAAAGATGCTCACAGCCTCATCGTCTACAGCGAACTCAAGTGTGGTTTCTGTGCCGGAGCTGATTTGCGCGAGCTTTATCAGCGATCCAGCACCATGGAAACAGTGCAGGCGGCGGCGGGCGTTCGAGATTTCCTGGAACGTATCCATCGCGTGTTGAATCGCATCGATGCATCTCCGCTAACCACGATCGCCGCCGTGCATGGCGTGACCTTCGGCGGCGGCTTTGAACTCGCGTTGGTCTGCGATTTGATCTTTGCAGACAAGCTGGCGCGTTTTTGCTTCCCGGAACTGCGGCTAGGCTTGATCCCTGGATTTGGTGGTATCCCGCGTCTGAATCGCGATCTGGGAAACGCCGTCGTCCGTGACTTGCTGCTCACCGGGCGCAGCTTTAACGCCACTAAAGCACAGCAGATTGGGCTGGTCAGCCAGGTTGTGTCTGAGGGTGAAGCCTTGCGCGCGGCCCGTTCCACTGCAGCACAGTTGGGCAAATTTGATCGCCAGACCTCCGTCGCGGCCAAACGCTTCATCAAGTCCATCCCTCACGAAGAACTGCGGCGGGAGATTGACATCTTCTGCGAATTGTTCCAGCGCCCAGCCGTACAAGCAGGCCTGAAGAAGTTCGTCGAGAGCACGGACGCGCAGCCTTACTTGCCCTGATCGAAACTGAATTAAAATATCCCTCTATGCAAACAGCCGAAAAAACGCTCGACGAGATCCTGAACCTCGCTGCCGCGCACTTCAAGGTGCCACGCGAAAAGCTCTCACCGGACGAGGACTTTTTCAAGGCGCTCGGAATTGATAGCCTGCAGACGCTGGACTTGCTGACCAAGCTTGAAAATCACTTTCATGTCGAATTGCCGGACTATGAACTCCAAGGCGTAAGCGACTTCCGCACACTGGCATCGAAAATCCAGGCACGGCTATAGGAACTCTTGCAACTCAGCCATCTTTTACTTTCCGTCCTTGAAATCTCGATGCGAAATGGGCTCACGGCAGGTGGTCAATTGATAACTAATTCCGCCTCTGAGCCTTCGCCCCTCTGTGGTGAAATGAATCGTTGATGCTCGACCTCAGCCAATACACGTGCCTGGGCGCGGCTCTGCGCGATGCGCTCGAGCGTTTTTCTACCGAGATCTGCCTCATCGAGGCTGAACGGGATCGAGAGAAGGTTCGTCTCACCTACTCCGATTTCAAAGAGATCACACTGCCGTTGGCCCGGGCCCTCGAAGACGCGGACTTCGATCCCAACGATCGCGCTGCGATCATCATGACGAATCAGTCGAAGTGGCTGATCTCGGCATACGCGATTTTCTATTGCGGCGGCGTGCTGGTTCCTCTCGACTATAAGTTGACTGCAGACGAGCACCTTCAACTCCTGGCCCACTCCAAAGCTAAAGTTCTTGTCATCGAGTACCATCTCTGGCGCGCAATCATGCAGGCGTCGGAGTTCCATCAAATCGGCACGAAGATCGTCCTTGTCACTGAAGCCCCACTCGGCGCGGATCTGGCAGGCGCTTTCCGCTGGGAGGATTTCAAGCGCAAAGGCGCGCCCGATTTCATCATGCGTCAGAAGGACGATGTGGCCTGCATCGTCTATTCATCGGGAACGGGAGGCCGGCCGAAGGGTTGCGTTCTCACCCACGAAAACTATATCGAGCAATGCAGGTCGCTGACGGCGTGGTATCCATTCTGGCCGGGTGTCCGTTATCTGAGCATCCTGCCGACAAATCACGCAATCGATTTTATGGTCGGTTTCATCGGACCATTCGTCTGCGGAGCCTGCATTGTGCATCTGCGAACTCTACGTCCGGAATTCGTTCGCGATGCCTTCGTGCGTTACCGCATCACCTACGTGGCTCTGGTTCCGATGATCGTGAAGAACCTCGAACGAGGGCTGCGCGCGAAGTTCGATGAGCTTCCGTCCTGGAAACGGGCGATATTGAATTCCTCGATTGCTATCAATCGACTGCTCACGCGGCGCCGTCCAAACGTAAAGCTCAGCCGCATGCTGCTTCCGAATATTCATCGCGGACTCGGCGGCGAGCTGTTGGCCCTGATCACTGGCGGCGCCTTCATGGAACCTTCCACCATGCAGTTCTTCTACGATCTCGGCATTCCCGTCGTCAACGGATATGGCCTCACTGAGGCTGGCACAGCTCTCACTCTGAACGATCTGAAGCCGTTTCGCGCCGATACTGTCGGCAAGCCGCTTCCAGGGGTAGAGCTGCGCATCCTCAGTCCGGATGAAGAGGGCATTGGAGAAGTCGCGGTCCGCAGCAAGACCATGATGTCCCACTACCTGGATGATCCTGAGCTCACTCTCGAAACGATCGTGGACGGATGGCTGCTGACTGGCGATCTCGGACGATTCGAGCGTCATGGGCATTTGCAGCTTTTTGGGCGCAAGAAGAACATGATCGTCACCGAGGGCGGAAAGAACATTTACCCCGAAGATATCGAAACGATCTTCGATGGTCTCACGGTGAAGGAGTATTCAGTTTTCGCGTCGAACTTTATTTGGCCCAAGAAAGAATTGGGCCGTGAGGGGCTGGTCCTCGTACTGCGCCTCGAACAAAATCAAACTTTCGACAGCGCGCTCCTCGAAGACATCTCGGCGCGCAATCGACGTCTTCCGGACTTCAAGCGTGTGAGCGGATACCTTGTATGGGAGAAGGATTTCCCGCGTACCGCATCAATGAAGATCAAACGCCAGGTGCTGGCGGAAGAAATCGGAAGGAAGCTGGAAAGGTCAACGGTTGTTTCGCTCTAGTTTCCTATGAAATATGGCCGGCAACCCGTCGACTTTGGCATGGATGTTCGCGGCGGCGCCTGAAAAGGCTAAGTCACAGATCGCAAGTACGACCCAACTTGAGGCAAACTTATCTTGCAATCGTGAATCCTGCGGCGGGCGGCGGCCGGCGTGGCGAGCTGCTAAGCCCCGCACTCGATCGCCTTCGTGCCGGAGGCCTTGAAATTGAAGTAGCTCCCACCAGCGCACCCCAGCAAGCGACCGAGATCGCTCGTCAAGCCTATGAAAAGGGTATCCGGAATTTCATCGCCGTCGGCGGCGACGGAACGTCCTACGAAATTGTGAACGGCCTCTTTCCGCAAGCCCTCGAAGGCGCCCCTCCAACCCTTGGATTTCTTCCTGTCGGAACTGGAAATTCTTTCCTTCGCGAGTTCAGCGACAAGGGCGTCGAATATGCAATCGAGTCGCTCCTCGCGAGCCGTCGCCGGCCTTGCGATGTATTGCGTCTCCGGCACCGAGGCGGTGTGATTTACTTCATCAATCTACTCAGCATGGGATTCTCCGCCGATGTCGCTACCCTGCGCGCGAGACGCTTCAGTTCGTGGGGAGAACTCGGATACCTTACGTCCATTTTTCTGACGCTGGCTCGCTTCAACCGGCGCCCTTTCCCGACGCGTGTTGAAGCGGACCCCGCATTCGATGATCGCCATTGCCTGTTCGTGACGTTCAACAACAGCAAGTTCACCGGTGGCACGATGATGATTGCGCCGCAAGCTGAGATTGACGATGGGCTGGTCGAGTACGTTCGTTGGGGACCAATCGGCAGGCTGGGATTAATACACAACTTACCTACACTCTACGATGGCACTCACGTCAATCATCCTTTGGCGGAAAGAAAATCTATCTCTCGCGTCGAGTTCAATCTGGATCAGCCTGTCGACGTCATGGTAGATGGAGAGGTCCTCACCTTGAACTGCGAAGAGATCAGCGTTCTTCCTTCAGCGCTGAACGTTGTTGCCTGATCACGTGGTATAAAAAATGGTCATGGCGGATGATCGGCGCAGGCAGCAGACTCGAAACCCATCAAGCAAGAGCCGCACGAAAACTTTTTTTACATATGGCGTCGTACTGCTCTTGCTCGCCGGCGCGTATCTCGCGGGCCGTTACTACAAAGGCCACAAGTATGACTCCTTCGCGAAGTGCCTCGCCGACAAGCAGGCGAAGATGTACGGACTCTACTGGTGTCCGCATTGCGCCGATCAGAAGAGGATGTTCGGAGATTCCTTCCAGAACGTGCCCTACATCGAGTGCGCAATTCGAGGTTCGCACGAGTTGGCTCCCGAGTGTAAGGCAGCAGGCGTGAAGCTCTTTCCCAGCTGGCAATTTGGATTGGAAGCTCCCAAAGAAGGTGTCCTGTCACTCGACGAACTCAGCCAGAAGACCGGATGCAAGCTGCCGTGACCGGAACGTCTCAAGCTTATCGATTTCTTACCAGCGTCGTCGCG
Source organism: uncultured Acidobacteriota bacterium (assembly GCA_963712365.1). Taxonomy (GTDB): domain Bacteria; phylum Acidobacteriota; class Terriglobia; order Terriglobales; family Acidobacteriaceae; genus Sulfotelmatobacter. The sequence continues at coordinate 513,876 of CAVQHO010000006.1, read as the reverse complement.
GTTTTATCCTTGGGGGGTGCGATCGTCTCATGCGTGTCGCTCGAGCGGCACTATGCAAAGTCCGTGACGACCTATTGCGATTTCAATGAAAAATTCAATTGCGACATTGTGAACCGAAGTGAATATTCCACAGTCGCGGGTCTTCCCGTAGCCGGTATCGGCGTCGCCGGCTACATCGCACTGTTTGTGTTGTCGACCTTCCGCAGGTCGCGCCTGGAGACTCCCAACTGGCTGCTCGCCGGGTCGCTCGCGGGACTCGCCTTCGCACTGTATCTCACGTATATCGAAGCCTACGTCCTTACAACGTGGTGTGTATTGTGTTTGGCATCGCTCGCATTGATTTTTCTGATCTGCATTTTTTCGTCGATCATCCGGGTAAAAACCCTTAGAGCGTAAAAACGAACGTCATTGTATTCTGAAATTGCACTGACCCGGATGCCCGAGACCCAGCAAACTGAAATGCAAATGCCTCAAGCGACTCAGGGAGTCATCCGTGTTGAGGCGGCAACTGGCGACCTGCGATTGCACGAATTCCGCAGCCGCATTTTCCGAAACACTCGTTTCCTCCGAGTGTGGCTGCCTCCCGGGTATGACGATCCCACGAACGAAGCTCGCCACTACCCCGTCTTTTATCTCAACGATGGGCAAAACCTGTTTGAACCCACAACCTCGTTTAACGGTATCGAGTGGCAGGTGGACGAGACGGCCGACCGGTTGATTCGCGAAGGCGTCGTCCCGCCGATGATTATCGTTGGTATGGACAATGGTGGAAGGGACCGTATCCGCGAATACATGCCACATCGATCTTTGCAGCCGATGATCATGCGCGTCTCTGGGACCCGTTATCCGGATTTTCTAACGCAGGATGTCATGCCGTTCATGGCGCGCCGCTATCGCGTCGCGTTAGGCCCGGAAAATACCGGCCTAGGCGGATCGTCCTTGGGTGGGCTGATTTCGCTCTTCACCGCCGCCGTAAAGCCGGGACTGATCGGCCGCCTACTAATCGAGAGCCCGTCTCTGTGGGCGTCGAATCGGCAGATGATTCGCCAGAGCCGCACCGTCCGCAACTGGCCTGAGCGAATCTTTCTAGGGACCGGAACGGCTGAAGCAGGAAAGCCCGATCGCGATCGAAGCATGGTCGATGACGTCCGCGAGTTAGCGTCGATCTTTCGTCGCTCAGGCCTGGACGATACGCGCTTAAGACTCGTCATCGACGAAGGCGCGAATCATCACGAATCTCACTGGGCCCGCCGCTTTCCGGATGCCTTATCGTTTCTATTCGGAAACCGGAGTTAAGTCCCGCCTTGTTCGTGTAAGGTCGGCGCATTCGCCCGCCCTGGCGGCAAAGCCGCTATGAAAGCGCACGCACAATCCGATCTACCGCTGATCGAATCGAAACCGAAAGGCTCAAGCCTCCACAAACTCATCGTAAGTGGAATTCGCAACAGCACTGGTTTCGCGATATATCACATACATCAACACTGCCATCGCAATGACCGAGAGTTGAACATGCGTCCATCGTGTCAAAGGCCCGAGCAGGGGAAGAGTGTATACAAGGTAAAGAAGCGGGCCCAGCCAGCGAACAGTCAACCCTTTCGGTTGCGCGATTAGCCAATCGGCGATTAGCAAAAACATCGGAGCGAGAATCACCAGATCGTAGACGGTCAGATGTGGCGCACTGAGCACGGTGGCCAGCAGCAGAGCCGAAAATCGCACTGAGAGTGGTACCGACTTTCGCCACACCAAAATGGCCCAGCTGAGTATCACGATCGCGCTGCTCACGTAAAAAAGAGAAGCAAGGTTCGTCAAGGGAATCAGCATCGTCCAAAACGTTCGCAGAGAATGCGTCTGATAGGGTCGGGGCTCCAGCAACAGCAGATTCGAGCGCACATTTGCGAGCGTTGCAGTCCATTGCCTCAGCGGCCCGACTCCGTAGTACAAAGCCCCGATCAGCATTTGGACTGCACAAGAGACTGCAGCTCCCGCAACGACTCTCCAAGCACCGATCCCTACAAACAGGACTGCTGCTGCCAACCCTAATTGCGGTTTAAAGATCAGGCAACCGAGCGCGACGCCCGCCCAAAAATTCCTGTTCGCTCTCAGCAGGAAAAACATCGTGGTGAAGCACACCAGCGCGAGGGCGGAGGTCTGACCCCACGCAATCAAATTGAAAAATCCGGGGAACGCTGCCGCCAGAACGAGAATAGTCCAGCCAAATTCTCGGAGGTTTGGGCACATGCGCCAGATGAAATAGCAGCACCCCGCATAAAGGATCGTGCAGCAGGCCCACCAGCAAACCAGCGCCCACGCATAAGGCATGCCCGCGAAAGGCCGAAACAGCAACGATACCTGTGGCGGATATAGTGGCAAGTATCGAATGCCTTGTACGTTTTGCACGCGCGAAGTTGCCAGAGTCGATTGCGCGTTCATGTCGTATAGAAGACCGCCCCCATGAATGTTCGCAATCGATCCGAGGGTATATAAGTGGAGGAAATCGGTTCCTTTGAAATTTCCGTTGCGATCGCGCAGTCCAGGAGTCCACATGGTCCATACATAGAGTGACCACAAGGCAACAAACAAAATCAGTCCATGTGTCCGCAGGCGACTGGTTGTCAGCCGTGCGTCCCAAACCCGCGATCCCACATCATTTTGAGCCAGATTCGTCATGGCAACTCAGGAGGAATAATTCACTGGCAAGGAAGGATCGGCAGCCCTTTTCGTTGTCGACACAATCACGGCGAGCAACAAGGGCAAGGCCGACGCGGAGAACGCCGGGATCAAAGGAAGCCAGCTTTGCGGGTTCGCCGACGTTTTCGCCAGCAATAAAATCGCCGACGTAATCCAGGGCCAAGCCACTACAACAGCAAAGGCAATTTGCGACAAACGCGGAAGCTGAGTCCATACACGCACAACGAACAATGCGGGCAAAATCAGCAACGATTGATTAAAAGGCGTGAACAGCGGGAACGTGATCACAGTTACGATCAGAAAAGATGAGAGAGTCCATGCAAACTCGGGCGAGTTTCCACTGAACCTTCTATTCCGCCAGCCGAACGCCAACGTCCAGCTAACGATCGCCAAAGAAACAGCTATGCCGATCCAATCGCCCAAAAGCAGGCGGAGGACCGACGTAGTCGGAAAATATTTTCGGTAGGCAGCCATACCGGCGAGGAAATCTATCGGCCATGTCGGAACCAGAAGTTCTCCGGCAGCAAACAAAGCAGCGAGGGTTACTCCGAAACCAATCAGCAATCGGGCTCGCGTCCGCCACTCGTCGGCCGTCCAGATGAAAAACCAGATAAGCGGAAGCGCCACCATCTGCGGTTTGATCGTAGAGAACGCTAACAATACCCCCGCTGCGCCAAGTCGTCGCTCGTGTACGCACCACGCCGCCGCGGCGAGGAAGCATCCGACCACCACAGCCAACTGCTGATGCCGCATTCCCTGCACGATCTGCGGACTGCTTACGACAAAAAGAACGAGAGCACTTCTAGCTGTCCATGCCAGTCCCCAGTCAAGAATCCGCACGCAGAAGATGACACTGAGTCCGGCCAATGCTGCCAGCACAAACGGAGCCCAGTAATGCACTTTCGCAAAATCCGTGTCGATCGTCGGAGCCATCAAGAGGATCACATAAATCGGATACGCGAACCGTTGCTCGTCGACGACATGCTGCCTTGTCTCCGCTGGCGTAACGATGTGCCCGTAATACGCCATCTGGATTTCCTGGCTGACCTCCGCGCTGTAAGGGTTCCGCCCATGTACCAGAAGTTCCCGGGCGCCCACCCATCGCGGATACAGGTCGCCCATCTGCGCTTTGAGTCCACCCTTCTGCGTGTCTTTTGCGTCGGTCCACGGTCCCGAGATGCGATGTACATACAGCCACGTGGTTGCGCAGACGCACAGGCTGAGTAGCAACCAAAGGCCGTTGTGTTTTGAAAATGTCAATAGGATCGAATGCGACGTGAGAAGTGTATCAAGGCCACGTTACAGTTCCGCTCGGGTTCAATACGCGATCAACTCCGGCTTCGGATCGTCACCGTTTAGCCTCCACACCCGTCGACCTTTGAAATAGTCCAGCAGTTCCTGATCCGCCTGCGTTCCCATATCGCGAGCCCACACGATCTTTGAATGATCGATATCAGCGGCATTCCACACCCACTCCCAGTCCACGTTGTGCTGGTGCCCATAGTTGACGATGACCAGTTGGTCGCCCTGCATCTGCTCCAATTGATGAATGATCCTCGGACGCTGCAAATTTCCCCGTGGCCACGCTGGCTCGATGGGAGCGTGCCCAACGACGGCCGCCACTCGCACGACGATCAAAGCAACGCCCAAAATAGGAACAAGCGCAACGAGTGCGTCTCCCAGCTTTCCCTCAAGTCGTCGCCAAAGGAGCAAGTGCCTCGAACATTGCACGACCACCATGTATAACAACGCCGTCGCGGGCGCGAAATAATGCGGAAGGGTCCATGTCTGAAAGGCCAGCCCTAATGCCAGACATGCTAAGACCATCAAGGGGAAACGTAGCTTTCGGTCACGGACTGCCCAAGGCAAGGCAAGCAGCGGGATCGTCAAGCCCGGCCCAAGATAAAACTGCCACCACTGATCAATTTTCGACGCAGTGCTCTTCAGAAATCCAGCGGCTGTCAGGCTGTCTTCGAATCGTCCCAGCTCCCATCGATAGAACGAGCGAAGAACTTCGTGATGATAAATAGGCTCGCTCCGCGGTGTCTGCCACAAGAAGTAAGGAGCTGTCGCGTAGGTCTCCCGATTCACCTGATAGGTCATGCGAATCGGACTACCCGTGACCCGGTAATAGTAGTAGCCCGTTCCTATGCCCGCGATCAGAAGAATCATCAGCATGGGCATCACCACGCGCGAAATGCTCAATCGGAATGTCGGACGACCCGGTCCGATCACCCACAACGCCATGGCAACGGCAACTGGGATTGCCAGCACGAACCCCTCATACGGACGACTGTTTGCCAGAATCGCAAGGCCCACGGCCATTAGCACGGCGGTTCTCGCAGACGGGTTCCGATGCAGCCTCGGCCATGCGCCGATGACCAATGCTCCGCCCAGCGCTGCCACCGAGGCGCACCAATAGCTATTCATCCAGTAACTGAGAATGCCCAGCCTCAGCGCCGCCAGAATCGCACCAAACAGCGCCCATCGCGGGGGCACCCAACCTTGCAGCATCCAGCAGAGTGCCGAACACATTGCCGCCGTGATGAGCAATTGTCCGATCCAAGGATGCCCAAATACCTGTCCCGCCGCCAACACCACTCCCTGTGCTGGCGGATACATCGACATATACGTGGGACGTTGAATTATGTGGAAGCTTTCGAAGTGGACCCACATCGGATGACTGGGATTGGTCAGCCTTCCATGCGCGAATGTGTCTGCTGCCAAAAGGTAGCTGAATTCATCGTTCCAACGCGGCTGCGGAACGCCGAGAGTCGGGATCAGCGCCACCCGAATGACGAACACCCCGGCTCCGACACAAAACACGGACAGGTGACGACGGCGCGCCAAGGCCCCGAATTTTCCAGAAAACCAGTGCGAGATGGAGGATGGAAGGCGCTGTTGGCCGCGCCTGCGTGACCACATCACCAGCAGCACGCCGGCTAAGGTCAGAATCAGCTCAATAATTAACAGCAGGGAGGGCGCGAGCCGGGCGTAAAGGTTCTGCATGCTCATCAGAAGAGCGTCGCGATTTGGCCGGCCAATGTTCTGAAGATTACGGCCTCCGTCCGCGTGAAGCGTACGGAGGCCATCTTAATGCTTCTATTTTCCTGCGGCTTCCTTGACCCCGGTCTCTTCAAACAGCCCGGCGGCGATTTCGATCATTTCGTCGTCGACGACGCGATTCTTCGAGATCGCTTCTTTCAGAGTGATGGAAACGATCTTGTTCGATCGCAGGGCAGCCATGCAGCCGAATTCCCCGCGATGCACCATGTCGATCGCACCCAGTCCATATCGTGTCGCCAGTACGCGGTCAAACGCCGTGGGAGAGCCGCCGCGCTGGATGTGCCCGAGAACGACGGCACGCGTCTCAAATCCGGTGCGCTTCTCGATCTCGCGCGCCAGGATGTTGGCGATACCTCCCAGCTTGGCATGGCCAAATTCGTCCTTGCCCATGTCCTGCACGACGGGAGCACCCGCGCCGGTCGCGAATTTCGCGCCTTCGGCGACGACAACGATCGAGAAGTAGCGTCCGCGCTCGTGGCGCTGGCGAATCGATTCCGCGACCTTGTCCACGTCGAAAGGCCGCTCGGGAATCAAAATGGCATCAGCGCCGCCGGCGATGCCGCTGTACAGCGCAATCCAGCCAGCATCGCGGCCCATGACCTCGACCACCATTACGCGGTTATGTGCCTCTGCGGTGGTGTGAACGCGGTCAATCGCTTCGCAGACGATGTTGCAGGCTGTATCGAATCCGAAGGTGTAGTCAGTCCCGCCCAAGTCGTTGTCGATCGTCTTCGGAACGCCGACAACCTTCACACCCTTTTCGTGCAGTTTCTGGGCGACCGACAGCGTGTCGTCGCCGCCGATTGCGACCACCGCATCGATTTTATGGGCTTGAATCGTGCTGATGCAGCGATCGAAGCCATCCGGACGCTTCGAAGGATTCGTGCGCGACGTACGCAAAATGGTTCCACCGCGCGGCAAAATCCCGCTCACCGCGTCCAGATCCAAGAGGCATGCTCTGGTTCTCGATCAGGCCGCGCCAGCCTTCCATGAAATCCGACGAACTCGTCGTGGTAGTGAAAAATTCCCTTGCGAACCACGGCGCGAATCACTGCATTCAATCCAGGACAGTCGCCCCCGCCGGTTAACATGCCAATTTTCATCGTAAGCTCCTCTTCCAATTTATAAGTTCAGGATGAATCCTCGGAATGCACCCCGGCTGCTGGGGCGCTGACGAAATGGCCCGAAAACACTGGAGTGACAATCGCTCGGAACACATAGAGTAACACTAATCGAATGGCGCAGAAAACGAAGATAGCGCGGAAGAAAATCGTTTAGGCGCGTCCCATCTGTTCACATTTGGATTGAACTTCTACCCGCAATTCAGACACAATGCTCGACTGAATGAACAGGGCTCTGTCGAGTTTTTTTATGGGGAATTGTTGTTCTGATTGGCGTCGTCTCGGTTGGCGTGATCGCCATTCGTCGAGGAGAGCCCATCAATGCTCTCTGGCTGGTGGCCGCAGCGACCTGCTGCTTCGCTCTCGGATACCGTTTTTATAGTTCCTTCATCGCTGCCAAGGTTCTCGCCATCGATCCGCGGCGTGCCACTCCGGCCGAGCGCCTTGAGAATGGCCGCGATTTTCTCGTTACCAACAAGTGGGTAGTTTTCGGACACCACTTCGCCGCCATTGCCGGTCCTGGCCCTCTCGTCGGTCCCGTGCTCGCCGCGCAGTTCGGATATCTCCCTGGCACCTTGTGGATCCTCGTCGGTGCCGTCTTCGCCGGCTGCGTGCAGGATTTTGTCATCCTCCTCTTCTCCGTCCGCCGCGACGGAAAGTCGCTCACAGAAATGGCGAAGGAAGAAACCGGGCGCCCTCGGCGGATTTGTCGCCTACGCCGCTGTGATCGCCATTCTCATTATCCTGCTTGCAGTCGTGGCCCTCGTAGTCGTCAACGCCCTCAAGGACAGTCCCTGGGGAACTTTCACGATCGCCATGACGATTCCCATCGCGTTGTTGATGGGCGTGTACCTCCGCCGGATTCGTCCCGGCAAGGTGCTGGAAGCTTCCGTCTTGGGATTCATCCTCGTGATGCTTGCGATCTGGGGAGGTCAGTGGGCTTCGCAGAATCCTTCAGTCGCACACGCCTTTACCCTCGCCGCTCCGACTCTCGCAATACTGATCCTGATTTATGCCTTCGCCGCTTCGGCGCTGCCGGTCTGGCTCCTTCTTGCCCCTCGCGACTACCTGAGCACATTCGTAAAGCTGGGAACGATTGCTCTGCTCGCCATCGGCATCCTCGTGATGCATCCCACCCTCCACATGCCTGCGCTCACCCGCTTCATCGATGGCACTGGACCGGTTTTCGCGGGAAAGATCTTTCCGTTCGCCTTCATTACCATCGCGTGCGGAGCAATCAGCGGCTTTCATTCGCTGATCTCCAGCGGGACGACGCCGAAGCTCATTGCCCGCGAAACAGAAATTCCGATGGTCGGCTACGGCGCCATGATGGCGGAAGGAGCGGTCGCCGTTATGGCGGTGATCGCTGCCTGCGTGCTTCAACCGGGTGTCTACTTCGCAATTAATAGTCCTGCGGGAATCGTCGGCCAAACCGCTGAGGCAGCCACGGCGACGATCTCGAAGTGGGGTTTCTCCGTCACCGCGGCCGACATGCAAGTGCTCGCCCACCAGGTTGGCGAACAGACTTTATTCAACCGCACGGGCGGCGCTCCGGCCTTTGCCCTCGGTATGGCGCACATTTTCTCGCAAAGCCTCGGCGGATCAGCGGTCATGGCGATCTGGTATCACTTTGCCGTCATGTTCGAAGCTCTCTTCATCTTGACCATCCTCGATGCCGGAACTCGCGTCGCCCGTTTCATGATTCAAGATGCTCTGGGCCACATCTACAAGCCGCTCGGCCGGACGAGTTGGTATCCGTCAATCCTTGCCACGAGCGCACTCGTCGTCGCGGGCTGGGGCGTATTTCTCTGGCAAGGAGTAAGGGATCCGCTCGGCGGCATCAACTCGCTGTGGCCCTTATTCGGCATCGCCAATCAGCTGTTGGCAACCGTCGCTCTCTGCGTGGCGACCACCATCATCATCAAGATGCATCGCGCGCGTTACGCCGCAGTCACGCTAGTCCCACTTGTCTGGCTGGTGGCGGTCACCTTTACCGCTTCGTGGCACAAGATCTTCGACGCCGATCCGCGTGTCGGTTTTCTGGCGCAGGCAAATTTCCTCGCGGCCGGAGCAGTAACTAAGGCAAGCACCCGTTTTATTTTCAACAACCGTTTGGATGCGACGGTCACAGCCGTCCTGGTTGTGATGGTGACGTTGGTTCTGATTGAATCGGTCCGCCATTGGGTCGGCATCCTGAATGGCCGCTTTGAAGCGCGTGTGAAAGAAACACCCTTTGTGATGACACGCCTCGCCGGGGAGAGATCATGAAACGTCTCGTTCACGTTGCGCAAACGTTTCTTCTCGTTCTTCGAGAAGTTTTCGACGAGTCTGCTTACGTGCGGTTTTTACGAAGCGAGGGTATCCCGTCTTCGCCGGCTGCTTACGCCGCCTTTTGGCGCGAGCGCGAAGCTGGCTTCTCCCGTCGTTCCCGCTGTTGTTGAAGACTTGTATATGCGCGAGGCTCCTATTCGCGCGTTGGTTGCGCTGCTGGTACAATCCCTGCCGTGAAACGACGGACGTTACTTCAAACTCTTCCTGCCGCAGCTCTGCTTCCCGCATCCCTCTGGGCTGCCTCCCGGCAAGGCTCGAACTCTGCGCAAGCCTCGACTACTGTCTTTGAACTCCGCGTCTATCATGCGGCCCAAGGAAAGTTAGCCGACCTGCACACCCGCTTCCGCGAACACACAATGAAAATCTTTGAGCGCCATGGGATGAAGAACGTGGCGTACTGGGCTCCCCTCGATGAGCCCGATAAAAGCAATCTCCTAATCTACATCCTTCAGCATCCCAGCCGCGAAGCCGCGACCGCCAATTGGAAATCTTTTCAGGATGACCCGGAATGGAAGAGGGTTCGCGATAAATCCGAGGAGAATGGGAAACTCGTGGATAAGGTGGACTCAACCTTCATGGCTCTCACCGATTTCTCGCCGCCGTTGGGCTGACCCCGAGACTATGCCAGTGCGATGAACAAGGTGCGTAAATTAAAGCGCCGTCAAGCCTATCTCGGGATAGGCTTTTTGACCTTCATCGTATTTTTGGGAACCTTGACCCTCGAATGCTGAGTCGGCACCTTTTTGGTCACGTTTTGGCGCCCAGGTCGTGGACGGAGTTAACAGTCATTTCGACCATTGCGGCGGTGTTTTTCGTTGGCGTGGTTTTCTATCAGACTCGCCATCGGCTCAGATGACGAAAGGCGATCACGACGTGGCGCGCTAACACTGAGTTGCAACCCTTCGCCGATTTCCACGGATCCCAAATTCTGAGTGATAACGCTTGGTCGTGGGGTGAGCCAAATTTCTGGAGACACGATTCCATTACCGCCATCGACGGCATTCCGCGTTACACTTTCTTGATATGCGTGTTCTTGGAATCGATTGCGGCGGTGAGTTCACCGGGTACGGTGTCGTCGAGCTTTATTCTTCCGGCAAACTCGGCTGCATGACGTCCGGGGCGATCAAGCTTTCCACGCGAGAGCCTCTGCCCACCCGGCTCTCCCGCATCTACATGCATCTGGGAGCAATCATCAACGAGCATCAGCCCGACGAAGTGGCGATCGAAGACGTCTTCTATGCTCTCAACGTAAAGTCGGCGCTGAAACTTGGACAGGTCCGGGGCGTCGCTATGCTCGCGGCAGCCGTTGCCGGACTCGAGGTCGCCGAGTATTCGCCCCTCACTATCAAGTCATCCGTCGTCGGATACGGACGTGCCGAGAAGCAGCAGGTGCAGCACATGGTCACGCGCCTTCTTGAGCTATCCGCGCCGCCGGATTCCTTTGATGCCTCCGACGCCCTGGCCATCGCGATTTGTCATGTTCACACGGTGGGTACTCTCAACCGTCAACGCGCCATGGCTCGTTGACGGCCAAACTACTCTTCTTTCGCAGAATTTCGATATCGTACTTACACGTGAGGCGACCACGAAAAAGAATCTGAAATTCCTGGAAGCTGTTTCCGGACGGACATTCCCCCGAACCAGCCGAGCGGCCCTTTTCAAAGCTGCGATCCTGATTTTTCTCTTTTGCGCTTGCATCCGACCCCCGGCCGCCCAGGCTGAGGAACCCGCGACCATCGATTTCTCCCTCGACTTTCCCAACTCCGCCCCCGAGCACTACATGATCTCGGTACAGGCCGACGGACACGCCCATTACGAATCAACAGGGAAGATCACTTCCGACTCCGATGAGCGGGACACCTACGAATCCGATTTCAGCTTCGCCGACGCTACCCGCGCCCGGATCTTCGAATTGGCCGCCCAGGCCCACTACTTCTCTGGAAAAGTTGATTCCGGAAACAAGAAGATTGCCTTCACCGGTGCCAAGAAACTGACCTACAAAGACGCAAAGCGGACGGCGGTAGCCGAGTACAACTATTCGCCCGTCGTTCCCGTGCAACAGCTAACCTCGATTTTCCAAAGCGTCGCAGGAACCCTCGAATATGGGCGGCGACTCACATATTTTCACCGCTATCAAAAGTTGGCCCTCGACGACGAACTGAAACGCGCCGAAGATCAGGCCCGCCGCGGCGAGATTATGGAACTTCAGGCCATAAAGACAGTGTTGCAGAGCATTTACGACGATAATTCCGTCATCAAGATCGTCCGCGTCCGCGCTCTGCGCATGATTGAAATGGAACCTGTCCCGGTTGCCGGAAAGTGATTTGCCGGGCGCTTTCAGCAGCCTCAAGCCCCGAAAACTGGCCGCATCACTTAACTTTTACAACTCCTTGACGGAAACCGTGTTCTAATCAACTGTAGATTTTCAGGGGGTTCCCATGTCCCACCCGTCTCCTTCCAGATTCACTTTGGCCGTTCTCGCCGCCGCAGCTTGCTCACTCTTAGCGTTACCTGCGATGGCTTCTTCTCAGGCTCGAATCGTTCGATTGAGCGATGTGCAAGGGTCCGTTCAGATCGACAAGAACACCGGTCTCGGCTTTGAAAATGCTTTCGTCAATCTCCCGATCACGCAGGGAACGCAGATTCGCACCCGCGATCGTGGACGTGCCGAGATCGAATTTGAAGACGGTAGTTCTCTACGTCTTGCTCCCAATTCCGCCATCGAGTTCAGCACCCTCGGTCTGAACGACTCAGGAGGCCGGATCTCCAGTGTGAAGCTGACCGAAGGCATGGCTTACGTGAATTGGCTCGGCAAGAGCGGCGACCGGTTCGACCTCAATTTCTCGCGCGAAACGGTGTCGCTCGATCGGGCTGCCCACTTCCGTGTGGATGCTTCGCCCTCCGTGGCCAACCTCGCAGTCTTTAAGGGTGACGTCAACGTCGACGGGCCCGCCGGCAAGGTCGCCATTCAGAAGAAGAAGACGGCTACGTTCGACACATCTCAAGACGACAAGTACACGCTTGCCAACAACATCCCGGACGCAGCGCTCGATTCCTGGGATAAAGAGGCCTCCTCGTACCACGACCAATACGCGAAGAACAATAATTCTCCCTACGGTTATGGCGTGAGCGATCTCAACTACTACGGCTCCTACAGCAACATTTCGGGCTACGGAATGATGTGGCAGCCTTACTTCACCGGTGTCGGTTGGGATCCCTTCATGGACGGCGCCTGGGGATTCTATCCTGGCTACGGCTACATGTTTGCTTCGGCTTATCCTTGGGGGTGGCTGCCGTATCGCTACGGCAACTGGTCCTTCATCCCGAATCACGGATGGATGTGGCAGCCTGGTGGCTGGAATTCCGTTCTGACCGTGCCGCGATATACCGCGGTCTCCGGTGTCCACGTCACTCCGCTCGTTGCTCCCGCGGCAGGCACGATGAGAACAGTCGCTGTAGGCCGAACCGGGGCCCTCGCCACTGGATCGTCTCCGCGCATGGTTGTGAACTCCGGATCAGCGGGGATGGGTATCCCGCGCGGATCGGTTCAGAACCTCGGCCGCCTGAATCACGAGGTCGCCAAGTCCGGATCCGCACAGATACGTGCAACTCCCCAGTTCTCCGCGACCTCCCCGAACCGGGGCGGCGGTTTCGGAGGATCACAGCGCACCAACACAGCGAGTCCCTCGATGGGCCGCGCTAGCTCCCCGGCAACCAGTGCACCAAGTAGCGGCCGCGCTTCCTCACCAGGAAGAAGCTCAGGTGGAGCATCCCCGCATCGCTGATAGACAATTTAACGCTGATCAGAAACGGGCGGCCGATGAGGCCGCCCAATTTTTTGGGCTTACTTCGTGAAACTTAGTGCCTCTCGTGGTCAAAGGTTTTGGGGTTTTCGAAAGGGGTCAAAGCATTCCCTAACGAACCACCACTCCGGCATACCCGACCACCATATTCCGGTCGCCGGACACGTCCCCTGAGGTCGCGTACTTCACCAGTTCTGCGGATCTCGCGCCCAACTGCCGTGCTGCGGTAAGCATGGTCACCGCCGGACCATACCCGCACATGCTGATGTCCTCGTGGGTCACGACATCGTGAAGTCCGCGCGGATCGAGCGTAAGAATCCGTTCGATCGCTTTGTGATCTTTCGCGCGCGTCACCACGTCTGACTCATAATGATTCATGTCGCTCGAAGCAACGATAAGAACCGGCGATCCGGCTTTTGCGATGACCTCCGCTAGCGCCTTGCCAAGCTGCTCCAGGACCTCGAACCGCCCCGTCCCGAGCGCGATGGGAACAAACTTCAGCGCAGGCTGCCGCAGCTGCAGAAACGGAAGTTCGACCTCAATCGCGTGCTCCGCGCGATGAGCGGACGAATCTTCTTGAAGAGGAGGGAACTGCCGCTTCAACGCCGATGCGAGCTCCGAATCAATCGCAGTCTCCCCAAATGGCGTCTGCCAAGCCCCGTCGCTCATGATCGCCAGGGCGTTTCCCACTCCTGTATGGTTCGGACAAAGCACCACGCATCGTTCCGGAATCTCCACGCGAGCAAAGACCGCTCCCGCCACATGTCCTGAATACATGAGTCCAGCATGTGGCGCGATGCATCCCACCGCCTGCACCGCAGTGAAATTTTGAGAACTTAGCTGCGACAGGTAGCCTTCGGCTTGCTCGCGGAGCGAGGCAGGATCCCCCGGATAGAAGCGTCCTGCGACCGCCGGACGGCGTACGACTTTATAATCCATGGTCCCTCCTTGAGTGCGGGACCAACACCGGGTTCAGTTTACGACTCGTCCTTGGAGGCGCGCAGCGATCGATAGATTGCCGCATTTTCTTTCAGGCTCAAAGTCTCCGCCCGGGCCGTGGGCTTCACTTTCGCCGCCGCCAGCGCGCGTTTCAACCCGGCTTCTTCGTAATTCCCCTTCAGATTGTTCCACAGAGTCTTGCGTTTCTGGCCGAAAGACAGCCGCAGGAAATCGACAAATCCATCTCCCGCAACCCCGAGTTTTTCCTGTTGCGGATCGACCGTCAACCGCAACACCGCCGAGTGTACTTTCGGAGGCGGCACAAACGCTCCCGGCGGCAGCGTGAATAAATTATCAACGCTGCGCATAAAGTTGAGCAGTCGCCGATAGCACTCCGTACTCGCTTCCTCCGGGCTCAGCCGCGATCCGATCCGCCACTTCTTTTTGCACCATGATTACGATCGTGTCGAAATACTTGGAAAACTGAAACAGCCGAAGCAAGATGTCGGACGTTATGTAATAAGGAAGATTGCCAACTACCTTCACCTTTTCCGGCCGGAGCTCGATTCCCGGACGCCCCAATCCCGGCTTCGGCCCGAACAGCGAATCGAAGTCAATCGCCAACACGTCCGCTTCGATGACCTCGACATTTCGAAACATCCCAAACTTCAGCCGCAATTGCGCCGCGAGAACGCGGTCCAGTTCCACCGCGATCAGCCGTCGCGCGCGCCTCGCCAGAGCCGACGTCAGAATGCCGCGCCCCGGCCCGATTTCGAGCACCGTGCTCTGTGATATGTCTCCCAGCGCATCGACGACACGTCCTGCAAATTCCTCGCTGTTAAGGAAGTGCTGTCCCAATTTAGGCTTGGCTCGCGGACGGCGCGCGGAAACGACCTTTGGCACGTTGACCCTCACCCTACCCGGAAGTAGACTTTCAAGTCGGTCTTCGCATCTTAAGCGATTGGACCTTGTTTCCCGGTAACACTCATCATAACGTGCGAGCAATAAATCGCGCACGGGAGGTTCCAGCTCTCATGAATATCTCGTTCGTTGCATCCGAAGGCGTTCCATTCTCGAAAACCGGTGGACTGGCTGACGTCGTCGGTGCATTGCCGCGTGCCCTCGCCGCACTCGGTCATCAGATCAGCGTCTACCTGCCGCGCTACCGCCAGACCAAGCTTTCCGATCCCACGACCGTGATGCGCAGCGTTACCGTGCCCTTCGATGATGAATATCGCTTCGCTTCCGTCGTCTCCGGGCCAGCCCAGGGGAACATCAAATTCTATTTCGTCGAATACCCTCCATACTTCGACCGCGACGCGCTCTACGGAACTCCCGCCGGAGATTATCCCGACAACGCCGAGCGCTTTGCCCTTTTCTCACGCACCGTTCTGGAAGCTTCCAAAATTGTTGGCGTTCCCCATATCTTTCACTGCCACGACTGGCAATCCGCGCTGATTCCTGTACTGCTTCGAACTATCTATGCCGAGGATCCAGCCTTCCGCGACGTCGGAACCGTCTTCACCATTCACAACATGGGTTACCAGGGACTGTTTCCCCCTGAGACTCTTCCTTTGTTGATGCTCCCTTGGGATTTATTCACTATCTCCAAGATGGAATTTTTCGGACAGGTAAATTTCCTTAAGGGCGCGCTCACCTACTCCGACTACGTCACCACCGTCAGCAAGAAGTACAGCCACGAGATTCAGACCGCTGAATACGGGTTCGGTCTCGAAGGCGTCCTGCGTGACCGCGCCGCCACCGTAACTGGAATCCTCAACGGCGTTGACTACGACGAATGGAGCCCGCAAACCGACAAGTTCGCCGTCGCCAAATTCTCTCCGCAGGATCTTTCCGGTAAAGCAAAAGACAAAGCCGATCTGCTCGCAACCTTCGGCGTCAAGAATGCTGACCCCAAGCTTCCTGTCATCGGCATTGTCTCGCGTTTCGCGGCGCAAAAAGGCTTCGATCTGATCTCCCAGATCGCCGATCGCCTCGCACGCGAAGAAATGATCATCGTAGCTCTCGGCTCCGGCGACAAAGCTTACGAAGAGATGTTTCAGCGCCTTAATAAGCAATTCCCCAACAAGATTGCAATTAAGGTGGCCTACGATAACGCGATTGCCCACAAGATCGAAGCCGGATCTGACATGTTCCTCATGCCTTCCCGCTACGAACCTTGCGGACTGAACCAGATCTATAGCCTCAAGTACGGTACTGTCCCTATCGTTCGCGCTACCGGAGGCCTCGACGACACCATTGAACCGTGGGATGCGCGCACCGGAAAGGGAACCGGCTTCAAATTCACTGAGTACAACGGTGAATCGCTGCTTCTCACCATCAGAGCAGCGTTGCAAGCCTATCGTGATCAGACCTCGTGGCAAGCTCTCATGCGCAATGGCATGAACAAAGACTTTTCCTGGAATGCATCCGCCCGCGAGTACGGAAAAGTCTACGAGCGCGTGAAACAGATGCGCACCGCTCCTGCGCCCGTCGAAAAACTGGTCGTGGTCTAGAGAAAGTTCACAGCTACGCAGCAGTCAAGTAAGGCTGCGCTCCGCGTGCGTCTCGCAGGGCAACAGCCCACCAGTGCAGATAACCAAGCATATTCCGCATCGACTTCTGCCGGCGCTCAGGAGTGAGCGGCATCCCGCCCGCGTCGAATTGCTCCCAGGCGCCCGCAAAGCTGACGACGTCGCGCACCGTCACGGCGTGTAATTCAGCGAAGACCTGCCGTAATTGCTCGACTGCCCGTAGCCCTCCGGAAACTCCGCCATACGAAACGAAAGCCACCGGCTTTGCATGCCATTGCTGGCCTATCGAGTCAATCAATGCTTTCAGCGGAGCCGGATAGCCGTGGTTGTATTCCGGCGTGACCACCACCACTGCATCCGCCCATTCGATGACAGATTGTGCTGAGGCAGTCTCTTCGCCCGGCAGCCCGGTAACACCCTCGTCATTCTGTGAAGCAGCCGGATCTACAATCTTCAACGAAAACCTGCTGTCGCCCGAGATTTGCGATGCCGCCCACCGCGCTACCGTGTCGCAAAACCGTCCTTTACGCGTACTTCCATAAATAAGAGCTACCTTTACCGGTTCGTCCACGCACCCGTCCTCTGTCGAAAAAATGATCGCAATGGAAAAATAGTACAACCTCATGTTAACTTGAGGTAAAGGCCTTCTAATGAAGCCATCCCCGTCCCTCTCCAAAGCCCTGACGGTCGGCCAGGTTGCACAACGGTCCGGAGTTTCCGTGGCCACTCTGCACTTCTACGAATCGAAAGGATTGATTGAGAGCTGGCGCAATTCCGGAAATCAGCGCCGCTACAATCGTGAAGTTCTGCGCAGAATCGCTGTGATTCGCGTCGCCCAACGAACAGGCTTGTCCCTGGAGTCAATCAAGCAGGCTCTATCCTCGCTACCGCGCGGACACGCTCCCTCCACGGAGGACTGGAGAAAGCTATCAAAGCGTTGGCGCGCGGATCTCAACGAGCGAATCCAGCGCCTTACCCGCCTGCGCGACCAACTCGAGGGCTGCATTGGGTGCGGCTGCCTGTCCATGGACATCTGTCCCCTACGAAATCCGTGGGACGTCCTTGCTAAGCAAGGCCCAGGTGCAAGGCTGCTGGATCCAGAATGAAAGTTATAGTTGTAGAAATAACGCAAATCCCTGATCCCTTACCGGTAGCAGCTACCCGAAACGCAGCAAGGGATTTTCACGGACTTACGTTCAAACTGCTAAGCAGCAGAGCGTCCTTTCTAAAACCACCGCTGCTACAATTCGCAAAGGCATGGCCGCGCAATACCAGCCCGCTTTCCCTCGCACCATCTTTCATGTCGATATGGACGCCTTCTTCGTGTCGGTCGAAGAGCTCTACGATCCGTCCTTGAAAGGCAAAGCGGTCGTCGTAGGAGGACAGCGGCACGAACGCGGAGTGGTGGCGGCCGCTTCCTATGAAGCGCGCAAATTCGGAGTTCATTCCGCGATGCCGCTTCGCACCGCCGCCAAGCAATGTCCGCACGCCATCTTCGTCGACGGACACGCGGAACGTTACAGCGAGTGCTCCGAAAAAGTGTTCAAGGTTCTTGGTGCATTCACACCGCAAGTCGAGATGGCGTCGATTGATGAAGCCTATCTCGACATGACCGGAACCGAACGCCTTCACGGCCCGCCCCTCAAAGCCGCGCACAATCTCCACCAGCGCATGAAGGCGGAGACCGGACTGAACTGCTCCGTCGGCATCGGATCATCGCGTCTCATCGCCAAAGTCTCGTCCGGTCAGGCGAAGCCGAATGGCGTTCTGTGGATCGTTCCCGGCGAAGAAGCGAAATTCCTTGCGCCGCTTGACGTGCGCGAGATTCCTGGCGTCGGCAAGGTCATGGAAACGCACCTGCACGCGCTCGGCATCAAGAAGGTCGGAGATCTTGCCAAGCTGGAAGACGGCGAACTCGAAGATCGCTTCGGGAAATGGGGTCTCGCGCTGGCGGGCAAGTCCAAGGGGCAAGATGCCGGAGGATGGTTCGATAGCGAAGTCGGGGCCGATCTCGACGCCAAGTCGATCAGCCACGAACACACCTACAACGAAGACACGGCCGATCCCGCTCAACTCGAACCGACCTTGATGCGCTTGTCGGAGATGGTTGGCCGGCGACTTCGCGAAGCCAACTTTTATGCGCGCACCGCTTCAACTCAAGCTTCGCTACAAGGACTTCACGACGATCACTCGTGCTCATACGCTAGCCGCGCCCACGCAACTCGACACTGAAATCTTTGAGCAGATCCGGACGCTCTTTCGAAGGAATTGGAAGAAGGGAATGCAGGTACGTCTTCTCGGAGTGCAAGCCTCGTCCTTCACCACGCAAGCCGAAGCGCAAATCGACCTGCTGGATGGCAATCGTCAGCAGCGTTGGAAAGATGCTCTCGCCGCAGCCGACAAGCTTCGCGACAAGTTTGGAGAAAACAGTGTCGGCCTTGCAGCGGGCATGCGCGGCGCCTTCCGCGAGCGCGCCCATGAAAATCCCGCCAGCCTGCCAGGCAAAGGCAAGAAGCCAGCAGAATCAAGGTTTCTACTTCGTGGTTCTCAATGTCCTTCGTGATGAAAGGATTGAAGCGCAGTTCTTGACCAACCGGCGCTCCACACTAATATTCCCCTTCGCCATTTGCCACATCCTTGCGGAGCCCTGAACATGCGCAGATTTTCTCTTCTGGCCCTAATTGTGTGTACTGCCTCGATGCTGCTTTACGCCGCTCGATTCTCCACTGCTGCTCCGCTTTCCAACTGTCAGCAAAACACAAATTGCGTTTCAACTACGCCGGCGATCTCTGGGTTGTAAGCCGCGACGGCGGCGAAGCTCGGCATCTCACTTCAGGGATGGGCACCGAAGCGCTTCCTTATTTCTCTCCCGATGGTTCGATGATTGCATTCACCGGCGAGTATGAAGGCAATCTGGATGTGTACGTTGTTCCCGCGACTGGTGGCGTGCCGCGGCGGCTGACTTACCATCCCGCTGAAGAATACGTCGCGGGATGGTCGCCCGACGGCAAGAAGATCTTGTTCAATTCATGGGCGCAACAACTTCATGCACTTCGAAGATCAGCTTTACACGGTGCCGGTCGAAGGCGGTCTGCCGACACCGATTCCGCTGCCGATCGCGGAAGACGCTTCGTTTCTCGCCCGACGCAACGCACATTGCTTACGTCCCGCATCCCAAGTGGCAGCAGGCATGGAAGCGCTACCACGGCGGACAAACCACTCCCATCTGGATTGCTGATCTCAAAGACTCCAGTATCGTCAAAGTTCCGCGCGAAAACTCCAACGACCATCATCCGATGTGGGTGGGAGACACGATCTACTTCCTGTCTGACCGCAACGGTCCTGTCAGCCTGTTCGCCTACGACACGAAGACGCAGCAAGTTACCGAGGCGCTGCACAGCGATGGACTCGATTTCAAGACCGCTTCGGCCGGACCGGACGCAATCGTCATCGAACAGTTTGGCGCCATCAAGCTGTACGATCTGCAAACTCACCAGGCCAAGAACATCAACATCCGCGTAGAGGGCGATCTCGAAGCCGTTCGTCCGCACTTCGCCAAGGTCGAGCCCAAGCGAATTCAGAACTTCGGAATCTCACCAACCGGAGCGCGCGCGATCTTCGAAGCGTGGGGCGAGATTTTCACGGTTCCCGACGGATAAAGGTGACATCCGAAATCTGACGCACAGTCCCGCGACTGCCGAGCGCGACCCAAGTGGTCGCCTGATGGAAAATCGATCGCGTATTTTACCGATGAATCGGGCGAATACGAGCTCGCAATCCGCGATCAGAACGGATTAGGCACGGTGCGTCACATTAATCTCGGAAATCCACCTTCATTCTTCTACACGCCAACATGGTCGCCCGACAGCAAGAAGATCGCCTATACCGACAAGCGGCTGCAGTTGTGGTATCTCGAACTTGATAATCCGTCGCCGAAGTTGATCGATATGTGACTACTTCGGCGGATTCGGGCCAACGTCCCTGGGTCAGACTTGGTCTCCGGACAGCAAATGGATCTCGTACTCCAGGCTTCTGGCCAACGGTCAGCACGCAGTTTTTGTCTATTCGCTCGAGCAGGGCAAATCGTTCCAGGTCACCGACGGCATGAGCGATGCCGTGAATCCATCGTTCGATAAGAACGGCAAGTATCTGTACTTCGCGGCCTCAACCAACCTGGCACTTTCCGGCGCTGGCCTCGACATGACTAGCGACGAACATCGCATCACGCGAAGCGTGTATGTCACCGTGCTCAGCAAGGACGAGAAATCGCCGCTTGCTCCCGAAAGCGACGAGGAAAAGGGAAAGGACGAAGCAAAGCAGACCAGGACAAGACCACAGATCACGCGCAGCGACAAGGAGACAAAAGCAAGAAAAGACAAGAAGGCAAAGATCAAGTCCAAGCACTACGGAGGAACAGATAAAGACAAAGACAAAGAGCCGGCGATAAAAAGGACGAACCTGTCGTCGTCAAGATCGATATCGACGGTATCGGGCAGCGCATCCTCTCGCTGCCGATTCCCGGGAAGAATTATCTGAATATGCTTCCGGGAAAAGCCGGAATACTGTTTCTTGCTGAAGGGCCGCATGGTCGTGACCGAAGACGACCATCCCAACGTCGCCAGACCATTCAGAAGTTCGATCTCAGCAAGCGCAAAGTCGATAAGGTCCTCGAGGATGTGAATGACTTCGCGGTGTCGTTTGACGGAGAGAAGATTCTCTATCGCAAAGGCGAGTCCTGGGCGACCGCTTCGGTCGACGACGCTCCTGGAGGGGGCGGTCCGCCGAAGCCGGGATTTGGGCCGCTCAAGCTGGATGGATGGGAAGTCTATGTTGAGCCGCGCGCGATCTGGAAGCAGATCTATAACGAGACCTGGCGCATCGAGCGCGATTTCTTCTACGACCCGCACTATCACGGACTCGATATCGAAAAGGCCAAGAAGAAGTACGCGCCTTATCTCGATGGCATCGCTTCGCGCGACGAACTCACCTACCTGTTCCAGGAATGTCTTGGCGAGTTAACTGTCGGCCACATGTTCGTCGGCGGCGGCGAGAAGCCCGAGGTCAAGCCAGTCAAAGGCTGGACTTCTCGGCGCGGATTACAGCCTGGAGAACGGCCGCTACCGCGTTGCGAAAGTCTACAGCGGAGAAAACTGGAATCCCGGAAGTGAAGCGCCGTTGACGCAACCTGGCAGTGAACGTCAAAGCCGGAGATTATATTCTCGCGGTGAACGGCCGCGATTTGCACGCCACCGACAACATCTACAGCTTCTTTCAGCAGACGGCAGGCAAGCAAGTCGTCTTCAAAGTAGGCTCGAATCCGGACGGCAAAGATTCGCGCGAAGTCACGGTCGTTCCCAGTCGAGAGCGAAGAGAACGTTCGGCATCTGGCGTGGATCGAGAGCAATCGCCGCCGCGTTGACGAAGCCACCGGCGGACGCGTCGCGTACGTGCACATTCCGAATACCGCTGGAGCGGGTTACACCAGCTTCAACCGCTACTACTTTGCGCAGGTT
This sequence comes from uncultured Acidobacteriota bacterium, assembly GCA_963712365.1. Lineage (GTDB taxonomy): Bacteria > Acidobacteriota > Terriglobia > Terriglobales > Acidobacteriaceae > Sulfotelmatobacter. The sequence continues at coordinate 491,881 of CAVQHO010000006.1, read as the reverse complement.
GGAAAAGAAGCGGCGATTATCGACGAGCGCTTCAACGAAGGCGGGCAACTTGCCGACTACATCGTCGAATATCTGCGCAGGCCGTTGATGAGCAAGGTCGTGACTCGGGAAGGCCATGACTGGTCGAGTCCATCGGAAGCGATCTTCGGTCCGAAGGTGATGCTCATCAACGAAATGTCCGGCTCAGGAGGAGACGCTTTGCCGTGGTACTTCCGCAAGGCGGCGAATTGGCCCGCTGGTCGGAAAGAAGACCTGGGGCGGACTCGTCGGCATTGGCGGATATCCTGAACTGATCGACGGAGGAAACGTGACCGCTCCTCGCGCCGCGATCTATGGACTGAACGGCGAGTGGGAAGTCGAGAACCATGGAATTTCGCCCGATGTGGAAGTCGATCTCGAACCGTCTGCGTGGCGCGCGGGACGCGACGCGCAACTGGAGAAGGCGATTGAGGTCGTGATGCAGCAATTGAAAGAACATCCGCAGCCGGAGATCAAGCGTCCGCCTTATCCGAATTATCATGAGCACGACGATTTAGGGGCGAAGTAGCGTCAAGTCGCACGACGATTGTTGCGAGAATCTGAGTGCAAGAAGGGATATCGAACATGCCGCGTTTCATCATGCTGATGCTTTCGTTGATTGTCGGAGCCGTTGTAGTATCGGGCATGCGCGCTCCTATCCGCTTCGCGCGGAATGCTACTCGTCGCCAACAAGGGCGAGCACACGCTCGGCATCATCGATCCCGAAGTCGGGCAAGCAAGTCGCGACGGTTCCTGAAGGTGGAATCACCGGCCACGAGGTCATCGCTTCACCCGACGGAAAACTTGCCTATGTTCCGATCTACGGGAACTCCGGGCGTCGGAAAACCGGGAACCGACGGAAGCAACCTCGTCGTCATCGACATCGCATCGCGCAAAGTTGTGGGCAATGTTGATTTCGGCAAAGGCGTGCGTCCGCATTGTCCGATGTTCGGTCCGAAGGATGGTCTTGCTTTACGTCAGCACCGAACTCGAAAACTCAGTTACCGCAATCGATCCGCACACACTGAAGATCGTTGGATCGGTTCCCACCGGAAATCCCGAGTCGCACATGTTCGCGATTACGCACGACGGGCATTATGCATACTCCACCAATGTCGGGTCAGGAACCGTTTCCGTACTCGATCTCGAAGCGCGGAAAACGCTCGACGTGATTCCAGTTTCTTCGATGGTCCAGCGCATTGCGCTCTCCATTGACGATCGGCTGGTATTTACTTCTGACCAAGCGAAGCCGCAACTTGCGGTCATCGACACAGCCACTCGGAAGATCAAAACTTGGGTTCCGCTGCCTGGAACTGGATACGGAACAGCGCCAACACCGGACGGAAAATGGCTGGTGATCGCGATGCCGACAGTCAACAAAGTTGGCGTACTGAATCTGAAGACGATGAAGCTGGAACATACGATCGACGTTCCGGCAGCGCCGCAAGAAGCGCTGATCCGTCCTGATGGAGAGGTCGCGTACGTGTCATGCGACGCGAGCCATAAGGTCGCCGAAATCCGCACCTCCGATTGGAGCGTGGCGCGACTGATCGATGCAGGTGCGGGAGCAGATGGGCTCGCGTGGGCTCGTCATCCGTAGCGCAGATTTATTTTCCCGACAATCACCGGAGTGGTAGTCCTTTCCCGTTTTGGGACGGAGTTTACTATTTAGTAATCTCCCACCCCTCCCCCTCCATATCTCTGGAATCATAGACTTAGAGGCAAATCGAGAAGTAATCTCTGAGGCTCAATAGTTTACGGGCAAAATCTTGAGCCCTAAAGATTTAGCGGATTTGCGCCTTCCGCTGCTCGGGCCGCGCGGCGGAGCCATCTTCCGATATCGAGGCTGTGGATGACAAGGTCAGATGTCACAAAGCAATTGTGAGGAGCGTCACTCCCTGTCCAGGGCATGAGGCGTACGGGTAAGGGATCCCGCTTAGTGTGTTGGGAAAAAGCCGTCCGCTGAAGGTTTTAACGGGACGATGAGTCAGTTCAAGTAAACGCACTGTCGCCCGCCTCACCTTCACAACTGCTGGTTTGTGCGCGATCTTGTTCTTCGTTGTCTGGAATCCGCTCGTCCTGCGACCGCGAATATGGACGCAACAGTTGTCATTAGACGCTGACGGTTGACGCGCTGTTGGCTTCGCTACTGCCATTTACGTTGCAATTGATTTTAAAGGAGCGGGAGGTGGCCTTGGCGTTACGCTGATTCTGAGCCTTCTCATACCTATGATCCTTACTAGTGTTTTTTTACGAGACCTGGTGTGGGGAGATAAACAACGCGACCTGCTGTTGACATTTGTTAGCGTCACCGTCAGTGCGCTCATTCACTATGCTGCCTTCGTGGTGCGTCCCGCGTGAAAGTCAATTGTTGTTAGCAGGCGATAGCACCCAGAACTCCTATCCAGGGTCAATGAGTGATATGGCGATTTTTCGTCAACTATCGAGTATCTGTCTCATTTCTCGAATTCGCAGCCGATGTCTGCTGCACGACTCGGCAGGGCAAAGGCATCCCATTTTTCAGGGCAATGGCGCCGCGCTTAGCTGTGGTTTCGTCGCGATCATTGCACAAAGCATGTGCAAATTCGTGCCGAATCGCCAAATCAAGTAAGTCTTCGACGGGCATATGCCATATCGCACTAAGTTGCGCGCCGCGAATCGATGATCTGACCACTAACGCCCCGTCGAGAAACGTCTTTCGCTTTTGTAGATAGCTGAACGCCGGATGGTCTGTATCAAATTTTCTATCCGCCAGAATTCGTTTCCAGTCCACAGTGGGTACCAGGACCCATGTCCATTCGCCGAGGGCATCCATCGTATATCGCGCCATAGCCTTCCTTAACACTATTACGGCGACTTGGCACTCTCTTGGTGTATAGCCGACATCGCAGACAAATTGCTGTTTGGGAGCTTGCTGTTTCGTTTGTGAATTACCATTCGGCTGTGCCTGCCCATATGCGGGCAGTACAAAGTACACCAACGGCAGTATGCCCATAAGCAGAGTCAACTTTGATCGGCGACCCGCAAAACTTAAGTCGGAGGCGGCGCACGAATCGCGATTTCCGCATGCTCTTATCACGTTGTCGCTCTCTCGCGGAGTGGCGCGGTGGGAGACAACGTCTGCCGAAAGTCCCGCTACCTCAATGGGTCGAGACTTAATTGGCTATCAAACGAATGTTGGAAGGGGATCAATCGTTAGCGTTCTGCAAAGATAGACCTTAGACCAAGATGCTAAAGGTTTGAGCGGAACTTCGAGAGTCGTACTTCGATGCTAAACTGTCACCATTTCTTGTGATGGACCTATGGCCGAACAAGTTCCCAATCCTCAAGTCGTGCGGTTTGGCACGTTTGAAGTGGACTTGCGTCTCGGGGAGCTGCATAAGAATGGTTTAAGAGTCAAACTCACCGGCCAGCCATTCCAAATTCTGGTCCTCTTACTGGAGCACCCTGGCGATCTCGTCACCCGCGAGCAGTTGCAGCGACGGCTGTGGCCATCCGACACCTTTGTGGACTTCGATCGCGGTCTTAACGCCTCCATCAACCGGGTGCGCGAGGCGCTGGGGGACTCAGCCGAGAATCCGCGTTTCGTCGAAACTCTGCCGCGCCGGGGCTACCGCTTCATAGCGCCGCTAGTCGATTCCACGCCAGCAAGAGCAACGTCACCGGCTGCAGAATTAAGCGTCAGCCCGGCGCAGACAGGTACAGGTCCGGATTCTTTGCCTGTTTCGGAAGCTAGTGAGCGAAGAGCTGTATCTCGCCGACCCAAACTACTATTCGCTGGAGTTTCAATATTGGCAGTCTTGGCTGTTGTTACTTTGGCCGTGTTGTCCAGACCGAATCGGCACCGCAATGAATGGGACCTCCAGTCTATGACGCTCAGCAAAGTGACACAGAGCGGGAACGCGGTCAGCGCGGCGATTTCGCCCGATGGGCACTACGTGGTCTACGCTTTGCGTGAAGGGGAAAAGCAGGGCCTGAATGTTCGTCAAGTAGCTACCGGCAGCGACGTCCAGATTCTACCGCCGGAGGAAGTTATAATTTACGCCCTCACCTTTTCGCCCGACGCCAACTACATAGATTTTGTCCGATCCGAGAAAAACAATCCTACTAGCACTTTTCTCTATCGAATTCCCACGCTGGGAGGAAGTTCGCATCTCGTGATGCAGGCGGGAATGGACTTTTCAACGAGCTACTCTCCGAACGGAGCTCAGTTCGCCTTCTTGAGGGTAAAGAGTGGTGAGGACCAGGTTGACCTATTAGTTGCCGACGCTGATGGGAGCAATGAACGCGTGCTCGCGACGCGTCCTTATCTTGATGGGTTTACTGATGGCACAGCGTGGTCTCCCGACGGCAAAACCATTGCCTTCTCAACTGTGGAATCGAAGATAAGCATTCGTTCGGTACTCTGGGCAGTCTCGGTCGGCGATGGATCCGTGCGAAAAATCTATTGGACGCCCAACCAGATCGGCCATCTTTGCTGGTTGCCGGATGGAAGTGGTCTCTTGGCGCCGATTGGCAACAACTTGTATCAGTTCCTTCGCGGGCAGCTCTGGTTCATCTCTTTTCCCAAGGGCCAAGCAAGGCGCATTACGAATGATTTGATGAATTATCAAATTGATTCGTTGAGCCTCACTCAGGACGGCACGACTCTAGTCGACACTGTGCAGACGCGAGTCTCGGAACTGTGGATTGCACCTGCTGGTGATACCACCAAGGCCAAGCAGGTTACACGAAATGACCATGCCGTTGGCAGATTCTCCTGGACGCCCGACGGTCGGATCGTCTTTGCTAGCGGCGATGGCAATCTTTCAGGTCTGAATTCCGATGGGAGTGTGCGTACTCTGACCGCCAACGACTATCCAGTCGAAGACCCATCGGTTTGTGGCGATGAGCGCTATATTGTCTACTCCACCCACCGTGAACAGAAAGCTGGAGTCTGGCGAATGGATGCCGATGGTTCTAACCGCACCCGGATTGCGGACGAGCCCGTCGCTACGTCATCACAATGTTCGCCGGATGGCAAGTGGGTAGTCTATGTTCAGGTTCCTTCCTTGAGTCTGACGCGTGTGGCGACCACGGGCGAGAAGCCTCCGGAAGCTATTGCGAACGTCTCAGCGGCTTGGGAGTTAGATGTTCTCGCGTTCTCGCCAGAAGGCAAGAGGATCGCATATGTCGGCGCGCCCGAAACTCCGATCGAGCATTCCAGCTCGCCCGTTGTTTTTTCGCCGTCTGCATCTCGGCCAAATCAGCTGAAGGTAATTGCCTTGGATGCCGGGACCATTATGTACCACTTTGATTGGCCTGCATCAGCCTGGCGGCCCCGCTGGGCGCCGGCGGGAGATGCAATCGACTATATATTGACCCGGAACGGCGTTTCCAACATCTGGCAACAGCGTCTCACGGGCGGACCACCAAAGCAGGTCACGCACTTTGACGCAGGTGAAATCTTCGACTTCGAATGGTCCGTTGATGGCAAGCAAATGGCGTTGACTCGAGGGAGCGAAAGCAGCGATGTCATCCTGATGAGTATTTTTCGGTGATCGGTCGTCGTAGCATCGAACTAGGGCAATTACGCCGCCGTTTGCAGCTTCACGAACCACTAGTCAGAACCCTGACATACGGCGCTATCCCTGGCTTAGGCGACGGTTCCAATATCAAGGAATAACCCGAAGTTAGTCCACAAACCCAAAAGCTAGTAGAGACACGAAGTCTGGATAGTTGAGGAAGCCAGGCGATTACACGTTTTGATCCGTGTTGAGTGCAATGGCGAACTGCATGACCGAGACGAATCGTTGCCGGTAACGGCCTGCTGGTGCGTGTGGCACGTGGCTCGGAGTTGAAGCGATACCTTCCGTTACATGGGAGCATATTGGCTGATCTCCGCTAAGGTCACACGCTTAACACTCTTCAGCGGATGTGGAGGGCCGATGTGGTGAAGCCACAGCGCTTCAGCATGGCGGCAAACCGGGCATCGTCGCGAACTGGATTCCACTTAGGATCGACAGGCAGAAGAATGAGGTGAACGTCGCGCGCGTCGTAGGCTCGTTCCAGCCACTTCAAAGCATCGTCCCAATGATTCAGGCCAAGGTGAACCTGGGCCATCGCATATGGCGGAACGTAACGGTCGCGCGCGATCGTTTCCAGAGTATTCAGCACTTGCAGAGCTTCGCTGGTCCGGCCCAACTTGGCGAAGAGGTATCCGCGTAGAGAAACCACTTTGCTGTTGCCACCAGAGAAACGTCCCGCATTGTTGAGCGCATCCAGGGCCAATTCGCTCTCGCCGAGTTCAACGTATGCCTGTCCAAGTTGAAAGAGGCCAATCCAGAATTCCGGATCGACAACAATCGATTGTCGGGCGAATTGCACAGCTGCCGCATAGTCCTTCGCCACGAATGCTACCTGTGCAGAAAGCGCGTGTTCGACGGCGACTAGCGGATCAAGCTCGCGCGCGCGGCGAATCGCACTCTGCGCCTCTTCGTGCCGCCCCAAATGCGCGAGAACGATGCCCAGCATGCGGTGTACGAATGGATAGCTAGGGTCTGATGCTATTGCGTTTCGGAAAGCGGCTTCCGCCGAGCCCCAATCCCAGTCGAACCAGAATTTGACCAATCCCCAGGAAGTTTGCGCCTCGGCAAGGTCGGGCTCCGCCTTTATGGCATACGTTGCTGCTTCGCGTGCGCGAGGCCCCGCGACCATGGGAGGCGCATCTCCATTGATGGGACTGGCAGAGAATGCATCCGCCAACCCTGACCATGCGAGTGCATACTGGGGATCAAGCGCCGTTGCCCGGACATAATATTCGCTTGCGCGTTTTGTGGTCGCTGGTGTCAGCTGATTCCAGAAATGGCGGCCACGAAGATATAGATCGTGCGCCTCGGCATTTCGCGTCTGACGCCGTGCCAGACCATTCAGGCGATCCGGCGAGAGTCGGACCCGGATCTGCTGAGCGATCGCTCCGCTCAACTCGCGCTGGAAGTTGAGGAGGCTGCGCGGTTCGCTATCGTAGGACTGGGACCAAACCTGAACCTGATCACGCACGCGAATCAGCTTGCAAGTAATGCGTAGTCGTTCGCCCTCAGCACGGAGAGAACTCTCAATCAGATATGCGGCCTCGAGTTCACGGCCGATTTCCGCGAGCGTCTTCGCCGTTCGCTTATAGGCCATCACCGACGTGCGGCCAATGACGCTCAGATGTTCGGGATCAATCTGCCCTAGCGCTGCGCTTGTTTCCTCGGTGAGGCCGTCGGCAAGGTACTCGCGCTCGGGATCGGCGCTGAGGTTTTCAAATGGCAGCACTGCGAGAGTCACCTTCTCGGAGAAGCCTTCATCCGACTTGGGAATTGCTTCGACGGCAGCGGTGAAGCGGTAGCCTTTGCCCGGGATCGTTGCGATGTACTGGTTTGCGCCCCGGTCCTCGCCCAAAATACGGCGCAAGTTCGAGATATTCTGGCTCAGGTTGTTCTCTTCCACGACGGTGTCAGGCCAAATCGCAAGCATCAACTCGCTCTTTGCGACCACTTCTCCCTGACGTTGCAACAGATACAGCAAAGTGTCGAAGACCTTGGGTGTCAGCGCCACCGAATCGCCATTACGCAAGAGCAGGCGTTTGTTCGTATCAACCTGGAAGTCGCCGAACTCGTAGTGGTCTGGTTTACGGGGGGTCATTGCGTAGCTCTCGTGGCCTTCACAAGTTTTCAGAAAGTTTCAGCCGCGGTCTAAAGACTTCGATCGCGCATTGGCAGGATATTCGAGCCTGCACACCGGAGTCGATACCGGAAATCGCACTGGAGAAGAGAGAAATGGTCATGAAATCGCAAACGTGGAAACGAATCCGCGCAGTAAGAGCCTTAGCCGTGTTGGCTGTAGCAGGCGTCCTCACTTTAACCGGGCAGACCGCAAGCGCACAAGCGACGGCCAATTCCGCAGAAAAACAATCCGAAAGCAAGAGGCTGGTCGGCACTTGGCGAGTGACAGTTCAATTGTACGATTGTGCAACCGAAGCGCCGATCGGCCCCACGTTCGCATCCCTGCTTACGTTCAACGAAGGGGGAACGATGGCAGGGAGCACAACCAATCCTGGTTTTGCGATTGCTCAGCGTGGCCCTGACCAGGGCATTTGGAAGCGCACTGGACGGGGCACGTTCAATGCACAAAGTGTCGCTTTCGTGTACTTTACAACTCCGCCGAACCTACCTTTCAATCCTGGATTCGAAGCCGGCACACAGACACTGACGCAGGTCATCGAGTTCGATCAGGGTTCCAACGACGAATTCAAGAGCGATGCTACAACGGAATTCTTCGACATCAACGGAGTCTCTTACCGCCAGGGCTGCGCGTCTGCCGTAGCCCAGCGCTTGGAACAGTAAATCATTTGCGGCAGGCTTAGAGGAGAGGCGGTGCGGTTCACCGCCTCTTTCTTGGAAGGCCGATCGTCACGCTCAACTTTGCATGAAGGCCCATTTTCAAAACTCCTAAAGAGGATCACAGGATGAACAAGTCTATGGCGTGGACTCTGCTTGGGGTTGTGCCAGTTCTCCTGGCGTTTGGGCAAAGCATGTCGTCTCCAACTGACGAGACTCGGCGTGTCGAGCAAGAAGTTCGGCGGCTGAATGAAGAAGAACCCGACGCTTTCCTCCACAAGGACGCGAAGGGATTGGCAACTTTGTGGTCGGATGATTTTATTGTTACCAATCCATTGAATAAGCTCGTCACCAAACAGGAGATTTTGGCAATGGTGGAATCGGGATTTCTTGTGATCACGTCCTACGATCGAAGCATTGAGTACATTCGAGTCTATGGGGATACGGTGATCGTGGCGGGAACGGAAACGGTCGTTTGGGGAGGCAAAATGCCGAATGCCGGAAAGACTGAGAATCTGCGCTTTACGGGGGTCTGGATGAAACAGGACGGACGCTGGCAAGAGGTCGCTCGGCATGCCAATATCGTGACTCAGCCATAGGCAGAAGCATTTCCGCGGGATTGTTCCAGAATGATGGCAAACCGGATCCATCCACAACGCTTCAGAGCGGAAAGAAGGTCGGATGTCGCTCAGCGGAAGATCAGGCTAGCAAAGTGATAACAACCTGACGTCCGTTGAAATAGACGTTTCCGTCAACTCCGCGCTCAAACTCCAACATTATTGGAGCCTCTGTTTCTGGAAGTTCGTAAGCCTCCACCCAGTAAGCAAGATAGAAGTCCACCTCCGGACCCATTCCTTCCTCTTTATTAGAAAGTACGCGCGTCACAACCGCCTGCCGCTCCTGCGATGGGGTCTCGGACAATATGTTGAACTTGAAACGTTGCCCTACCTTAATTTCAGATTCCATTTCAACTCCCTGTGTCCTCACTTTCTGATTCTCCACTCGTTCCTACTCTCCATGGTCGTTCGGTTGCCAAACTCAAGCCAAGCGAAATCGGCAGCTCGTTTATCCCCTACAGTGTAGACCTGCGGAGGCGAGGATTCGTCCCATCGAAGAAAAACGTCTTAACGAAAGTTTGACTCACGACCGCGCCGCCGCGCGCCCTTGAGGTGGCCTGCGGATTGATGCCGCGTCTTATTACGATGCGAGCTCCAACAAAATCAAAGTACTTCGTGTTCGGGTGTGGTGTGCATTCACGAGGCTCGATGTTCAAACGCGGATAGCTTGTCTTGGATGCGCAAACTCGCAGTCACGAGCAGACTCGACATTGGCAATGCGGGCGCAGCCGGCAGGTACTTTTTGCTAGCGGGGCGAACGAATGCGTCCGCCCCAACACGAAGCTTCTTTAGGCGGCGACCTGGTGTTGATACGCCGGGACGAAGAGTTCATTTACAAATGTTTCGTAGGTGGTTCGCGTTGTGTTCTGCGAAGTGCGAGGTTCGAGTGAATGCATCTTTCCGGAGTCAAGCGCCTGTGCCATCTCCCAGAGCAGATTGGCCACTGAGCCTGACATGCCCGCCTGCAAGAGGGCTGCCTGAAACTGATCGCCTGTGACCTGGACATATTTCAGGTCCGGCCTGCCAATTGCCTTTCCGATGATTGAGGCAATCTCGTTGAAGGAGAGATCGCCCGGTCCGAGCAGTTCGCGAGTTTGCTTTCCACGAATCGTGGGGTGCTGCAAAACATCCGCTGCTGCGGTTCCGATGTCGCGCGTGGCGATCATGGGAATTTTCAGATCCGCATGAAGGGGACCGGCGGCGACTCCCATCTGGCAGACTGCATTCACCTGCGAAAGCGTGTTTTCCATGAAGTATCCACAACGCAGGTAGAGGACATTTGCGCCGCCGATCTGGTTGAGCTTCTGTTCGAGCCTGTGCAAGCCAGCGACAGGACCGGTTCCGCTCGCGAGTTCAGCTCCGATGCTGCTGAGTGCGACGACGTTTTTAGTCCCCGCACGTTGCACTGCGGCGGCGATAGCGTCGCTCACCCGCTCAGAATAACCGAGCGGATCTTTGCTAGTGATGTTGGGTGGAATCATGACGTACGCGGAATCGGCCCCGTGGAAGGCCTTGGCGAGAGCGCCGGCGTCCGTGACGTCGGCAATGAATGTTTCCGCACCTTTCGACGCAAGAGGCTGTAAATGAGCCGAGTTTCTTCCGATGACACGAACTTTCTCTCCGCGGGTCAACAGGTTGCTGGCGACGACGTGTCCGGTATTGCCGCTTGCTCCCATTACTACGTGCATAAGACTTATCTCCTTTGTTTTTTGGATGCAGGGCCGGAGGATTGGACTCGGGAAGACAAGACTGACTTTGCTCAAGATAAATGCTATGCCATCAACATCCAAGAACAACGAAAGATTGCGAGAGCAACGAAGACTCGAACAAGTGTGGCTGCACGCACCGTGCCCCGGAAGTGATTGCGTAAATTGACAGCCAGAAGTGAAGTCCTACAATTCACTCGATATATGGATCTCTCCGAATTCACCGCGAATTACACGCAGTGTGGTGATGATGAGCTACTGTGCCTGTGGGCCGACCGGAATAATCTCGTTCCAGAGGCCATCATCGCTTTGGAGAAGGAAATTGGGCGGCGTGGCCTCAAGAAAGAGAACGCTACGCGGGTGAGAAAGAGGCTCGACGATCTGGCTGCGCGGGAGGCAAAAAGGAACGCTAGCAAGTCAGGTTGCTGTAGCGAAGTACGAGCGGAATATGCGCCAACTTCGTCGGTTGGGAAGAGCCTGAGTTCGTTTCACCCTGCGGCAGTCGCGACATAAGGAGGACGTTCGGTTCTGTTCGCCACAGGTAATGAGTGTGGAAAGCATTCCGCGACCATACCGGGCACTGCCCGGTGTTCTCGATGTGGTTTCATTTCCTGTCGTGGTTGACCGTGATAGGTGTGTCCGTATCCGCCGTCGTTTGGATATCAGAACGCCCCGGGAGAAGTAGCTGGCAGACGATTGCGGCAGTTGGAGGTGTCTTATTGCTGCTCGGTGCTCGAGGGCTGGGTGCTAGGCTGGTAGAAGACTCGATTGGAAGAAATACGGCAAATAGTCACAAGATTCTTCTCGCCCGAAAAAGCGGCTCGGCGGCGGCATATAGTGCGGAATGTGGCTAAATAGAGTGGTTGATTGCCAGTGCAACGCATACTACTGGACTCACCTCATTAAGAGAGTAGAATCACAACTGTAACGTCCCCCGTGTACCTACACTCCCCCTGGACAAATAGATGATGTCGCTTCCGCAGGAAGGCGCGGGCGCAGCTCCGCAAGCGAGCCTTTAGCAACGGGATCGGCGGCTCCGAGCTTAGGTTCTTTATCTGGGAGGATGTCATGATTTCTCCTGTTCGCATCGGCCTGCCCCCAAGACTATTCTGAACTCAACCTACCAGCGAAATGCTGGTCGAGCGATTGCATCCATCGCGGCATTGCTGTTGTTATGCACTTACTCTTATGCAGAAGCGGCTCCTAGCCAAACTCCGGCGGCGAGCGTCCTGATTTCATCTACTGGTGACTCCAGCGAATCCCACGTTAACGGCGGGGAAGACGCAGCAATTCAAGGCTACGGGCACGTTTTACAGGAGACACCACACGCGACGTGACTGCGTCGGTGACGTGGACGTCGAGCAAGACCTCCGTGGCGACGATCAGTAATACGGGAAGCCCGCGCGGCTTGGCGACTGCGTTGACTGCTGGGGCGACGACCATCAAAGCTGCTCATGGCACGATAAGCGGAATCAGCATCTTGACGGTGGCGGCTGCAGGACCGACGCTGACTTCCATCACGATATCGCCGAATGCACCCTCGATCCCGATCGGCACCCAGCAGCAATTTACGGCGACGGGGAACTACCTCGATGGCAGCACGCAAGATCTTACCGAGACAGCGGCGTGGAGTTCGTCCGCTCCGAGTATCGCAAGCATAAGCACGTTCGGACTTGCGAGCACGGTCGCCTCTGGGCAGGCGACGATTGCGGCGTCGGTTGGCGCGATCAGCGGTTCTACGAGCATTACTATCAGCCAATTCACGCATTTCTACGTTGCGTTTCCTCCTCCGGACGGAATCAACAACCCACACTTCATGGATGCCGTGATGAGCCAGAATGCCATCGAAGGAGTCGCGGTTCCAGTGCAATGGGCGACAGTGGAGACGAGCGCGCCGGGAGCGGGAACGTGCAGCCCGGTAGGTACGGATACTTGCCAACAAGATTCCTTCGGCTGGACGCACACCTATGATTGGACGGCGGCGGATGCGATCGACGCGCAATGGTTCACGGCGCAATCCGGAACGAAGAAAGTGAATATTATCCTGTTCGGCATGACCGGCGCTTCCAGTGTCTGTTCAAAGTCCAACAGTTGCTTCAACCGCGACACTCCGTACTATGTAACTACCTCAGGGTGGGCCGCTCATACGGCGGCGAACATTCCGGATGTACTGAATACAAACAAAGATGCCTGCGGCGGGTATGCTGGCGCAGCTACGGCTTCGATGAGCCGCGACAAAAACGGATTAGTAACTGTCACCGAAACTGCGCATGGATATCAGAACGGTGATGTCATCTGGGTGGGTCGCAGCACGCCGTCGAACTACAACATCGCCCAGGAAAAAATCACCAATGTACAAGTGACTGGTCGATGCTCACGATCACGGCTACGAACAGCCTTGCCATTAGGAACTGTGGTCACTTTCCATGGTCTGCGAAAGGCGACCTTCCTGAACGGAAAGACGGTCACAATCACTTCATCTACTGCAACGCAATTCAGTGCAACTTTTTCGCATGCGAACTATGGACCGACGGCGGAAACAGGTGGAACTGCCAGCCCTCAAGGAGTGCCGGTTCAGAATGCGACCGCGAATACGTTTCAGTACCAATCGGGAATTCTCACGGCGGATGCTGCTACTGTTCCAGGCGTCGTGGTCAGCACGCAACAATCCTGGGTCGTTCCTTATGAAGTCGCCTTACAAGACGGCATGGGAGGCGTTCATCGCCGCGTCGATTGCGCATTTCAACGGTTCTCCGAATCTGTCGCAGATTTCCTACATGCGCATCGGGCGTTCGGTCGGGGGGGAAGCCTACCCGTACTGCACCGACAGTCTCGCATTGCTGCCTTCGCCGAATACATATAGCAAATCGTTGTGGCTTGATTACTACGGAGAGATCGGCTGACTTCATTGAGTCTCAGAATCCTAAGATGTTGATCATGGATCCGCTCAATGAGGCGGACATGCCGCCCGACCCTACGTATGGCACCGCCGAAGCCGACATCGCAGTCCTGCACCACAACGCTGCTGGAGTGGTGAATGGTTTCGGCAGCCAAGGTCTGCGTCAGAATGACATCACGAATTTCGCGAAGAATCCGCCGGCATTTTGCGCGTCCGACTGGTGCGGAACGTTTGATACTTACTATCAGAGCGAGCCCTTTCTCGAATTGCAGCAGCGTGATCTGTCGGATCCCATCGGCCTTACAGGCAGCCTCACGGGAGATTTCCGGCCCTTGCTTCCATTTGCTGTCGAAAGGCACGCCACGGTTATTGAAATCTACGCGCTGGATGCCCTGTTGGCTTTCGATCCAAATTATTGTGTGCTGACCGTGCCAGACACTGGTGTGTGCACGACGGGAAGTGTCTCGATTGCGCCGACTGATCAACCGCCAACGAATCTGCCAGCGCAAGATCAGTATCCATTCTTTCAGGCTGTCGGAATGCCAGGACAGCAAGGCGCAACGGGGGACGGATCGTATGCATCAGCTATCGCGAGCAGTCAGGGAGTGCACTAGCACGGGCAATTCCACTGCGAAGAGTTATGCCGTGGCGTTTCTCCACACACCGCCGGTGCTGCCAAGAAGGGAACTGCGAAGAGTCCGAGGATGGCTTTGCGTTCCACCTACCTCTTGGACACCAGACATTCGTTGAACGCTTCGCACGTTTGGACCCGGATCCCGGGCTCACCTCACTTCATGTTGATGTGACGTTGTGAGGTTTTGACTACCGACCTCAGGGGCTAAAGCCCTGTTTCTAATTTGCGCGTCGGCGGCACGGCTGAAGCCGTTCCCTGATACGAGCGCACTTGTCCGCCAGTCGGCCCTGCGGCTTGCCGCCGTGCCCTTTCGTCCGCTGACTACTTGTTTCGTGGCTATGGAGTGACGGAAGGCCAAATGACGATGGCCGGGTATCCCGGAAGGGTTTCCGGATCCCGGCCTCGCCTTACTTCACCTTGGTGTTGATCTTGAGAGTGTTTGCGTTACGACAGCCTCAGGGCTGACGCCATACCTTGTTTATGCTGTGGACGCGGCCCTTGAAGGGCCGCTCTTCCACGAATTGACACATTGCCTTCGTTCTTAGTTGCCTGGGTTAGCGTTCGCAGCGGTGGCCGGCGTCGCCGGAGGCGTCGCGGTTGCACCGATGCGGGCCAGACGCGGGAAGAAGGGCGTGACTTCGAACGGCATCTTGTCACGCGCCGAGGTGATGGCGACCGGAGCCGTCTTCACCATTTCCGCCTTGTCGTCCCAGGGATTGATCTTCACGCGTCCGCCCAGGGGCAGAGCAGCGATCTGATCGAGCTTTCCGTTGTCGAGCGCCGGGCCCAGCGTAGCCAGGGCGGTCAGGCGATTGACTGTTCCCGCTTCCGCCAGTGGGTTGCCGAGGTGCGTGGTGAGCAGAGCTTGCAGCTGCGGAGTCTTCTGCTGCAGTGCCTTCAGGAACAGGCCCACGTTGTCGAGCTTCTGTGCGTAGGGCGAGTTCTTGAGAAGATCGACAGCCTTTTTGTCGGCCGAAGTTTCTTCTTCGGGAATATGTTTGAAGCCGAGGTTCTGATAAGTGCCTTCATCGGAGAAGAGCATGCGGTCGTTGAACGCATACTTCGATCCCAGATTGTGTCCGAGCACGATGTGCGCGAGTTCGTGTGAGAGCACGGCTGCCAGGCTGGCCTCGTCCGGAAGCACGTCAACCAATCCACGGCTGATCACGATGGTGTTGCCCACGCTGAAAGTTTCCAGCGGGGAAGTGAGAAGCACGCGCGTGCGAACGGGACGCGGCAGGTCGATGTTGTTGGTGACCTGGAGGTTGTTCACGACCGTCTGAAGAATGCGGTCGACATCGCCCTCAGGAGCGAGCAATCCCGCATTGGTCAGGCGCTCAACAACGTTGTCTTCCGCCTGCTGCTGCCAAACGCGCTCAGCCTGCAGAGGAGAAGCGTCTTGCGCGGCCGCGCTTTCGTCGGTCACGCTGTCCACTTTAATCTGGGTCAGCTCGTCGTCCTTGCCGCCCTTCTTCAGGTCATAGCCCCAGATGCGGGTCTGCGCCTTGAAGGCCAGCTTGTTTTTCACGCCCGCGCTGAAGTCGCCTTCTTCGCTGTAGATGAAGGAGGGAACCCAGTATCCGGGAATGAGGTTCAAGCGCCAGCTGTCCATGTGGAAGAAATAAGAGTTGCGCGGAGCCGGAGCATACGTTCCGTTCAAGCGGACGATGTTGTAGCCCTGATCTTCCACCCAGATGCGGCCGAGGAAGCGTCCTTTGCCCGATCCCTTTTTCGGGGTGACGTCGAATACCAGGCAGCGCACGTCGCCCAGGAATTCGCGGCGGGCATAGCGGAAGTCGTAGTGATCACGATCGAAATCGGTGCGGTCCGCATAGACCATCCACGAGAATCCCAAGGGCTGGTACTGCACCTTGAAGAGCTTGTGGAATCCGCCCATGCAGGCGGGTCTGCATGCCTTTTTCTTCTTCTTTCAGATAGTCCTTGCGGTCGACGGTCTCGCCCATGTCCATGCGGCCGAGGAAGTAGTGGTCCTCGCTGGGGACGGGGCCGAGCTGCGGATCGGCAGTAAGATTCTGCAGATACGTTTCGACGACCGGCGTGCGGTTCGAGAGCACCTTGATCAGCCCGTGTTCGCGCTCGATGAAGAGGTTCACGACCTGGTCCATGGTGGTCGGCGCAGCAGCGGCCGCCGGTTGCGGAATGGCTGCCTGTTGCGCGTCAGATTGTGCCGGCGTGGCATCAGGCGCTGCCGGCTGTGAAGCGGGCGCCTGCTGTGCGGCTGCACTCAATGCTGTCAGCAACGCCGCAGTCAGGATCCAATTCGTTGTACGCATGACTCTTTTTCTCCAGGTTCGAAAACCGATTTCGTCTACTGAACTTCAACCACTACTTCGCCAAAACTTTTAGTACGCCAACTGGAACAGCACGTGCACCACTGCGGTTGAATCGACCGGCTGTCCCATACGCAACGCCGGCTTGAATCGGATCTTGTTGGCAGCCGCGATCGCGGCTTCATCCAGGCCATGTCCCAGGCCGCGAACCACGCGGTTCACATGCAGGGCGCCCGTGGACGAGAAGCTGACTTCGAGAAGGACTTCGCCTTCCAGCTTCAGGCCGCGCGCCTCATCCGTATAAACCGGATTCGGCTTGAAGGTGATTTCGACCGGAGTGGTCGCCGGTCCGAGGTCGGCCTGCGCCATCTTCGGTCCTTGATGCACCACCTGTTCGGAGCCGAAGCCCCCAGTGGAGACCTGGCCGTTGCCGTGGCCGTTGCCCTTGCTGGTGGCAACGCCGCTGCCGAAATCGGCGCTGGCGACTGTTCCCTTGATTCCTTTGGCGCCGCCCGAGCCGTTGCCTTGTCCCGGGCCAACCGGCATGTCAAACGAGCCCATCGAGGCGGAATAGAGCTTGGCGCCTTGCTTTCCGGTGCCGGGTAGTCCGTTGGGATCGCCGAAGCCTCCGGTCTGAACTTTCTCGATCGGGGCATTCACGGTCGCAGGCTGCGAGCTTCCGAAATCGCCCATGTGGACCAGCTTCGGCGTGCTCACGGCGATCTTAATCTGCGGCGCATTGAAGGTGTCGACAACCACCTTTGGCGGCTCGACCGGCTTCAGAATTTCGCGACGAACTTCCTTCGGCATCACCAGCTTCGGCTGTTCGAACACCGGCACCTTCACGGCCGGGATCAGCTTGGCTTTGATCTGGGGCCGCGGCTTGATGGGCGCAGGCTCCGGACGGAGCGACGGACGAGGAATCAATTCGGTGACGTGATACTGCGAGAGCTGCAGCTTCTCGGGCAGGAACAGCCCGAGGTTGATAACGATGATCAGTAACAATAAGACGATGCCGTAAGCGATCGCCATTGCCCGCTTGTTGACTTTGCGTTCGGGCAATAATCCGAGTTGAAATCCGCCGTAAGGTGTAGCCATTAAATTTTTGCTCCATTGGAACCCAGCTGGGGAGAAAGCCAGGACTTTGGAGCTTCAAAAATACGGGAGTTAGGACAGGGGGTAAACGTGTCCACGGCTCTTGACCTTAGGTAACCTGAGCCTGTTCCGCTTCGAAACGGCAGCCCAAAGTAGGCGCTGGACAAGGGTTTGCAGGGATCTGCCGATAGTCTCCGGCAAAAAAGGGATGAAACACGGAGGTCACAGGTGAGGATGGGAGGGATGAATCGGCAAACAAGATTCGTCCAGCTCAGGAGGCATTCGTCCAGAGGCGATCATGGAGCAGATTTGGTGAGGGAAAGGAGCGGTAGTTACTAAAGTGTTGGGGTCGATTCGCTACCCTCACGACGTCCCCCGAGCGCGCCAAACCCCCGTAAATACGCTGGGGACTAAACGAGGGATGTGCGGTGCCGAGGTGGGAACGGTCCCGAAAAAGACTCATGATGCACTTCCGAGTTATCGAGATTCAGCTTTTTTGGGTTACTCTGCAGTTGCTTGATCGACATTGCACGGGTTTCGCGGGCTGTATGGGTGCTGATTTCGTCTGATCGACCGTAGATCAAGCTTTTGTCCCTAGTTAGTCCTGGTTTTACTAAAAAAGAATTTTGGAGGTTTTCATCATGAGGTCACACTTCCCCCGTGTGTGCGCGTTGCTTGCGCTCGCCCTCACGTTCGCATCCAGCTTCTGCCTCGGTCAGGATGCGAGTTCAGCGGTCGCAGTTGGGATCACGCCCGACGCCGCGACTGTGGCGTCATCGCAATCTTTGCAGTTGACGGCTCTTATAAAGAACACTCCGAACGTTGCCGTAGAGTGGTCAGCATCAGCTGGAACAATCACGAGTTCCGGTCTTTACCACGCCCCGAGAGTGAAGACTGATACGGTCGTGACGGTGAAGGCGACAAGTGTCGCGAATCCTAGCAAGTCCGAAACCGTATCTATAGTAGTCACCGCCCCCCAACCGAAGCCGAAAGCAGAAGCGGCTGCAGGTCTCTCGACGGCATCTAGCAGCGCCACAATTAAGCAGTCCTTCTTTTCGTCGGGCTTCAACGGCTTTCAAACCTGGCCTCCAACCGACGGCCAGAGGCAGGTAGCGACCCTCGGAGGCATTCGCCTTTGGGACGACAGCGTGAAATGGGGACAGATCGAGACCGCTAAGGGTGTGTACGATTGGGCCAAACTGGATAGCATCATTAGTAAGGCGCAGGCCCAGCACGTGGATGTGCTTTACACAATTGGCGACACGCCGAAGTGGGCGGGCAAGATCCCCTCAGGTAGTCCATGCGGTCCAACTGGATCGTATAGCTGCTCGGCTCCGACGGATCTCAAGACCGACGGAACTGGCGCGAACGCGTATTTTTCGGATTTCGTCAAAGCCTTGGTAAAGCGCTACAAGGGTCAGATCGCCTATTACGAACTGTGGAACGAGCCAGACTGCAAGTGCTTCTGGAGTGGCAACAACGCCCAGATCGTGCGCATGGCGAAGGACGCTGCGAGCATCATCCGCTCCAACGACCCCGCCGCCAAGATCATCAGCCCGTCCGCGCACGGCCCGACGATGGCGACGTGGTTTGATGGATTCATTGCAGCGGGTGGAGCATCCACCTTCGATATCGTCAATGCTCACCTGCGAGGGAAGGGCAATGGCTCTCCGAACGTTGTTCCGGAATCCTTCCTGGCGATGTACAACGATTTGACGGCGGAAACCAAGAAGAAGAACCTGAGCAGCCTTCCGGTTTGGGACGACGAGCACGGAATTAAACCCGAAGACAACCTCAATGATAAGGATGAACTAGCAGGATACATGGCCCGATCCATCGCCCTGCGAGCGGGAGTCGGAATCCAGCGTCAATACCTTTACACGTGGGATAAAAACGCGCAGGGTCAGGATGCCGGCACCGCTTGGAACGTCATGGCTGGTTGGCTGATCGGCCACACCATCAGCCCTTGCAAGGCTTCAGGCACCGTTTATACCTGCAACCTTGATAACGGGCAACTCGTATGGGATACGTCAAAGACCTGCAAGAAGAGTGTTTGCACCACTTCCAAGTACACCTATCCCTCAACCTATAAACATCAGACGGATCTCGACGGCGTGAAAAAGTCGATGAGTGGCGGTACGGTTTCGATCGGGTACAAGCCGATCTTCCTCACCGCAAACTAGTGTTGCGGCCTGGCACGATCAGGCCCACAAATGCCTAGACCTGGCTGTCTGTGACGTTCTCACAGACAGCCATATTTTTTTGGAAATTCGTTCGTAAAACGGAATCTGAGAAAACGAGCGTGCGTGTAGGAAGGCCAGCCTAGAGCATCCTTTCCGGTTCGCTCAACATGATTCGGCGATCCGGTGCGATTCAAGGCTTATTTGACGAACTCTCCCTGCTGCCCATGCGCCCACGGGTCATAAGCTAGGCAGAAGAGAATTCGATCAGGGATGGTCGGGTGCGAATAGAACAGAAACACCCCCACCGGATTCGGTTCGGGATCCGATAAGTCTACGTCTCCCAGAACCTGGAACGCCTGTGCCGCAACCTGCTGCGAATTCGGAGTCAGGCTATGGGTCACTTCCAGGCCGTATTGATCAGCCTGATGTTCCAGATATCGACTGATGCCGCTGCCCAACGGATTGGCGATAAAAGAAAAGATCGATAGCAGTAGCATAAGCACAGGGAGAGACGCCCAATCATCGAGCCCGCGAATGTTCCATTCCACCCCCCATCGCTGCAATACCCATCCGACGCTGCGGTATCCAAGGTAAAAAAGAACGAACAGAAGCAGGGCCGCGAAACCTAGACCCTTAGGAAGATGCTGCAAAACGTAATGGCCCATCTCGTGGCCTGCGACGAAAACAATCTGAGGCGTGTTCATTTTGGCGATGGTGGTGTCCCACACGACAATGCGTTTGGAAGCGCCGAACCCGGTCACGTAGGCGTTCAGCCCCGTGGTCTTTTCGCCCGCACCCATCCAGAACATCCGCTCCGGCGGGATGTTCTGTCCGGCACGCTGCACCATCTGCTCGAGGCTCGCGGTCAGGGCTGGATCTTTCTGCTGGAGCGGTTCGAACTTGTGAAAGAGAGGATCGATGACCAGCGGCGTCACGAAAACAATGAAGAGCCCGATCGGAAGCGATACCAGCCAGAAATAAAACCACCAGCGACGCGCGCTGCGGCGGATCACGACGTAAAGCAGCCATATCAGGATGATGCCGATGATGTAGGAGAGAAGCTGACCCTTGGTCCAGTCCCACGCCCACGAGCCCCAGGATTGTACGGAGAGACCGTACGCGCGCTCCACCCATTCCTGGTAAAGGTCGGCAGGAAGGCCGAGAACCGCGACGGTGATAAGGAATAACGGGGCGAACACCAGCGCTTGCACGAAGCGCCTGGAGGAAATTTTCTCTGCCCAATCACGATACCTGGGGGCGAGTTTCATGCGTAGGATCAGCCACAGAACCACCAGGCCATAAATGAAGCTGATGATGTTAAAGCGGAACTGAATGCGTCCGAGATCGTGCGCCTTCTTGAAGCGATCGGGCGGAAGCGTGTAGTGAGTGATGGTCGGTTGCGCGAGGGCAGGCTGCGAATTGGGTGTCTGAGAGTTCGCCACTGGCGCGGGTTGGGACGGATGGCCCGGAGTAGAAGTTTGTGAGTGCAGGTGCGAGAGAGGAAGCAGGAAGAACACAAAACTGCAGAGAACCAGAAGACGAAGACGTTGGCGCATGGGGCTCCTTGCTGAAATGGCGGCGACCAGTCTCGCCTTCGCGGCGGGATTCCGTCAACAGACCGTATTCGGTCTGGACTTAGCCCGGCTAAATCAATGCCAGCGCATCAGCAAACAGCTACCACGCTGGTTTGCCGTCCGGGAAGCGGAAGGTCACAGTCTCTCCTCCCTTAACCATTTCGCGAGCCAAAATGAGGGCCTCGCCGTTCTGCTGGACTTTCGATCCCTTGATCTCAATCGCCTCGTCAGACTTGAAGGCGATTCCCATTTGCTCGAGAAACGTCTTGGGACAAAGAAAAATCTGAATGATGTCTTTGTCCTTGTCGGGTCCGGTTTTCGTGACTAAGTAAGCGAGTGCCTTGCCGCCTGTAGGGGGAACGAGACGCAACTCTCCAACGGTACCCTTCACCGTCGTTTCACTGGCAGCATCGTATTTAGGTGGCGCCTGCGAGAACGCAAACGTTGTAGCAAGTGTAAGTACGGCGAAAAGCAGAACAAACTTCTGAACTGGGACAGAAGGGATCATCGTGGACCCTCCATCCGGCGAATGTTAGGCCTGCACCGAAGGAAAAGCAATTGCATAGTCGGATGCGAGAGGGGCGTCGAAGGTAATTCTGATCTTACTTACGATTTAAAATCGGTTTCTATCGAGTGCAATCGTCTATGAGCGTTGCTGCGGTTGCGACTACTTAAGGCAACCTCAGCACCAGCTCTTGAATCTGGAATCGTTAGACGTTCCCGAAGATTTATTCGGAGGATGGTGCAATGCGAAGGCCTGTGACACGATATCTTCTGGTGTTGAGTTGCTATACGGCCATCGCGTTCGCTCAGTGCGGCAAGGATTATCGATCCAACAAGCGCGATGGAATTGTAGTTGCCGACTTCGTCATCGTTGGCACTAGCACGATAAGTTCATCGGAGCTGTTGCGGCTGGAGCGAGACTTTGTCGATTCCTGCTATGACGACGATTCGGAAGAGATGCAGGAGCGGCTTCGTGCTGGATTTCAGGATAGCGGATACTTCTCCGTCCAGGTAAAGAATATCAGCATCAAACCGCAGGATCCTTTGGCAATTCCAAAACCTGTGGCGGTAGAAGCTGAGGTTGAGGAAGGCGCCAAGTTTAGGGTTGGCGAGATCGTGTTCCTGGAAAATCGTGTGGTTAGTTCGGAGAAATTGCGCGCGGCGTTCCCGTTGAAGACAGGAGATGTTTTCGAGCGAGGCAAGGTCGTCAGCGGGATCGAAAACCTGCGTAAGCTTTACGGTTCGAACGGATTTCTGGATTTCGTCCTGATTCCTGAAACAGAACCTTCCTCGAATGGGACCATGATCCTCACAGTGACGGTGAAAGAGGGACCGCAATATCACATGGGAAAGCTCGAAATTGCGGCCGAGAAAGAGGCTGAGGCTAGACTTCGCGGGGAGTGGAAACTGGCCGAAGGTTCGCCGTACGACCCAGGCTATATCAGTGAATTCATAGAACAGAATCACAGTCTGCTTCCCTCGGGATTCACAACACGAGATGTGCGACAAGTGTTCAACTGTCCCGACGCATTGGTCGAAGTGACATTGATGGTTGATGGCCGAGAGAGGACATCTGAGACGCCGGCGAAGAGCATCCCTTGTGAGTCTCGCCCGGAAAAAACAAAGTAAACAGGGCTGCGCAGCGGCGGGCGTATTCATCCGCGGCTACAAGCGTTCTGTTAGCTTCTGAATTCACTGCCCTGCGCGGCGATCAGCGAGAAACTTCAGCCTCTCGAATCGCGTCTGCCGTTTCCGCACTATAATGGCGTGCATGAAAACTCCCCTGTCATTTGTCAGCGCATTCTGCGTGATTGTGTTTGCCTTATCAGTGGCTGGCCAGGCCAAAGTCAAGGTCGAACTAAAAGACGGGCAAGGCAAAGCCGTTGGTTCTGCGATTCTGAACGAGCACGACGGCATCGTGATTCAACTGAACTTGCACGATCTGCCTCCCGGTGAGCACGCAATCCACATCCATCAGAACGCGAAGTGCGATGGCCCGGATTTCAAATCAGCCGGACCTCACTTCAATCCTGAAAGCAAAAAGCACGGGCTCGAAAATCCTGAAGGTCATCACGCGGGCGACATGCAAAACTTCACTGTCGACGCCAAGGGCAAGGCGAAAACGCAGGTCGTCAACAAAGATGTGAACTGGGGAAGTGACAGCCACTCCATCTTCAGCAATGGCGGCACGGCGCTGGTAATTCATGCTAAGGCCGACGATATGAAAACGGACCCTGCGGGAAACGCCGGTGATCGCATCGCCTGCGGCGTAATCTCGAAACCGTAGAGATACGTTCTACTATTTGGGTTTATTTGCGATCGGCCCGTTTCATTGCGCTTCCGTGCAACCCCGGGCGAATGCGTCCGGGGCTACACACTCCTCTGGACTACTCAGCAACACTTGGGCCATTCGGCATGACAATGCTGGCGAGCCACCCCACCGCGAAGGTTATGCAGGTTCCGATCATGACCCACCACGTCCACGGCACGCGAGTTCCCAACCAAAGGTACAACTCGATGCCAAAGCCGCAGGCCATGCCGATCATCGCGCCGCGTTGATTGGCTCGTCTCGTCAGCGTGCCAAGTAAGAAGGCTCCGAGCAACGCGCCGTAAGCGATCGATGCGATCTGCAATCCGACTTCGACGACGCGTCCCACTTTGTGCAGCGCAATGATGGCCAAGCCAAATAGAACCAGCGCCCACATCAGAGTGGCCCAGCCGAGAAAGGCGCATCTTTGTTTTCTCGTCCGACTGCGGACGGAAGCGAGCGTAAAAATCCATGATGGCGCTGGAAGACAGCGAATTCAGCGCGGCGCTGAGATTCGACATCGCGGCCGCCAGGATGGCGGCGATCAACAATCCGGATATGCCGTGCGGCATCCGTGTCACGATGAAGGTGGGATAAATCCGGTCAGGCCGTCCGAAGACCGACGATGGCACGTGATAGTAGCCCCACAGCAGAACGCCAACGATGAGGAACAATGCGAATTGAAACAGGATCGCGACTCCGCTGGAGAGCAGGGCTGTCTGGATTGCTTCTGTCCGCGAGCAGCCAGCAGCCGCTGTACGATGAGCTGGTCGGTGCCGTGGCTGGCTGTCGTCAGAAACGCGCCTCCGATTACGCCCGCCCAAAATGTATAAGGGATCCAGAAATTGCCGCTGAAGTCGAAGACCTGAAGCTTTCCAGCCGTTGCTGCCGCCGCGTGAATCGCGCTCCATCCGCCGGGAACGAGGTGGAGAATCGTGACGAGCCCGACCAGCGTTCCACCGACGTAGATCACGGTCTGCACCACGTCGGTCCAGATGACTGCTGCCAGCCCGCCCTCGAACGTATAGATCAGCGTCAATGCTAGTGATGATCGCAATCGACGCGACCTCTCCAGTGCCGAGCGCGATCGACACGACAATCGACACGGCGTAGACGCGGACTCCCTCGGCCGCAGCACGAGTCAGCAGAAACAGTCCGGCGGTGAGCGAACGCAGGCCCGGTCCGAAGCGGCGTTCGATTAGTTCGTAAGCGGTGTAGAGATCGCCACGGAAATAATGCGGGAGTAGTACGAAGCTGATGACGATGCGTCCGACAACGTATCCCATGACGACTTGGAGAAATGTGAGGTTGGTGTCGTAGGCGAGGCCGGGGATGCTGATGATGGTGAGCGTGCTGGTCTCAGCGGCGACAATGGACAAGGAAATTGCCCACCATGGGATCTCGCGTCCGGCAAGAAAGTAGTCGCGCAGCGTGCGCTGTTTCTTGCGGAAGCGCAAGCCGAACAGAGTGATGCCCGCGAGGTAGAGCGCGATGATCGCGAAGTCGGTAGTGTTCAGGCCCATGTTTGATAGCAGCGCGCTACACTACCTTGCGGGTAACGCTTTCTCCCGGATCGTATGTCTCCGACGAGATGGCCGCGAGCCAGAGATCGCGATCGCCGTCGTTTCTCACTGCGTGCGACGCGCCGGGCGAGACCAACACCAGCACAGCGAGACTGCCATCGAATTCGCGATGCTGGGCGGGTACACCGTCGCCCTCGTCCCAATGCAAAGACCATTTCGATCCCGGCAAGATCACGATCGCCTCCCGGCGCCGCAAATGATAATGATTCCCGCGTATGGAACCGGGCTTCGTCGATGCGAGGTGCACGTCCGACATTCGGCCCACAAAGGCCAGGGCCTCCGACGGAGCCGTGAAACTGAAGCCTCGCATGTCACCGCTGTTCGGCAGTTCAGAGATTTGAATTTTCGCTGTCATAGAGAAGAATGTAAATCGAATCCGATACGACGTCGCTTGTGAGCTTCGTGAAACTTCTGCCACTGGTAGTGCAAGATGTCCGTCTTATCCATTATCCCGGCTACAGCCGGTTTACGGGAGTGAGTCTTCTTAGACCTCAGCACGTACGTAGGCATCGTGCTGTGTTAAAACTGACCCGTGTCCTACTATCTCGGCATTGACGGCGGAGGAACCAAGACGACGTGCGCGATCGGCGACGAATCGAGGACTCTTGCCACCGCCACGGCCGGGCCAAGCAACGTTGTTCGCGTCGGAGAGGCGATGGCGCGAGAGTCGTTGCAACAGGCGATCCGTCAGGCTTGCGCTGCGGCGAGTGTTGAACCAGCGCAAATTTCCCGTACGTGTGTCGGAGGAGCCGGCGCAGCACGCGCCGAGATAGCTGACATCGTGCGCCGCTGCGTGGGTGAGGTCATCTCGACCCCGGTGGATGTTGTTGGGGACATGCATATCGCGCTCCAGGCTGTGTTCGATTCAGGCCCCGGTATCGTTGTGAACGCCGGCACGGGATCCTTTGCCTTCGGCCGCGACCGGCAGGGAAGAACGGCGCGTGCAGGTGGATGGGGATTCGCGATCGGCGACGAGGGCTCTGCGCATTGGATCGGGCATGCTGCTGTCAAAGCGCTGCTGCGAGCGAGTGACGCGAACGATGAAGTGGCTAGCTCCCCGTTAGCAATGGGCCTTTTCAAGGCGTGGGGCGTGCGCTCTCTTTCTGACTTGGCGCGGGCCGGCAATTCCATTCCGCCACCCGACTTCTCTGCGCTTTTCTCAGCTGTTGTTGCGAGCAAAGATGACCTTGCGGCGCAGGTTCTCACCTCGGCGGGAAGGGAACTAGCCGGCTTAGCTTTAGTGATTGTTGGGCGTCTTTTCCCAAAGGGTAATTCCAGTATTGTTCCGGTCGCGATGATCGGAAGCGTCTTTCGTCACGCCGAACTCGTCCGGCAAGTTTTCTACAATCAATTGCACCATGTCGATGCGCGGACGGAAATTGAGTCCAAGGTTGTTGAGCCCGTGGAAGGCGCCCTTCGTATGGCCCGAAGAGCAGTCCTGACTGAAAAACAGAATGCCGGAAGAACCTCAAACCGGTGACGCGCCTTCTCCTGCGAGTGACACTGCTTCGCGGGACATCGCCGCCCTCCCTCTAACCGAAGACGTGGTGCTCTCACAGCTGAAGCGGCGCGACCTGACCACCGACGAGATTCGGCAGATCGTGCAAGACGCGGACTCGATGAAGTCGCGCAAGATACGGTTTGTGCTAGCCGGGCATCCTCAAACTCCACGTCGGTTAGCGCTGCGCATTATCCGCGAACTCTACACGCTGGAACTCATGCGATTCGCGTTGACAGTCGGTCCCGCCGCTGACTTGAAGCGAATTGCGGATGAGTTGCTTGTCGGGCGGCTCGCAACGATCAGCTTGGGGGAGAAAATCTCACTTGCCCGCCGATCATCGGAGATGGTCGCCGGTGCGCTACTTCTCGATAAGGAAAAGCGGGTATGGAGTACCGCCCTCGAAAATCCGCGTATGACGGAGCGCGCTGTGGTCAAGGCGCTGCAGAAGTCATCTGCATCCGTTGGGTTCGTCGGCGCCGTGAGCCGGCATCCAAAGTGGTGTGTTCGGCCGGAAGTTGCGACCGCACTGTTACGGAATGCGCACACGCCGCTTGCCCGGGCGATTGAGTTCGCCGGACATTTAACTGCAACCCAGATCCGCGATATCCTGCACGCTTCGCACCTGCCCGAACAAATCAAGAGCTACCTGCGAAAGCAGCTCAAATCGCGGAAAAAAGACTAACGCCCGCCGCCGATGGCGAGGATTGCGCCCGTTGTGTAGGAGGAGGCCGGAGACAGCAGCCACAGAACGCCCTCCGCAATCTCGTCAGGAAGACCCGCTCTTTGCATCGGGATGGTTCCCATCAACCGCTGAAGCCGGCCGGGTTCGCCGTTAGCCGCGTGAAGATCTGTTTCGGTCAGTCCGGGCGCGACGGCGTTCACGCGAATTCCTTCGGTCGCCACTTCGCGCGCCAGTCCGATGGTAAAGCTGTCGATCGCGCCCTTCGAGGCGGCGTAATGAACCCACTCGCCCGCCGCGCCTGTGTGCACAGCGCGCGAGGACATGTTTACGATCGCGCCGCCCGTTCCCCCGCGCCGAGTTGACATTCGCCGTACAGCTTCACGCGCGCACAGGATTGAACCCGTCACGTTGACCGCGAAGACAGTCGCTATCGCATCGTATGTGACTTCTTCCACGCGCGCGAAGCCGCCGGTGACGCCGGCGTTGTTCACAAGTCCTTTGATCGGACCGAGCTCTTTCTCGGCCGTTTCGAACAACCGGATGATGTCTCTTTCTTTGGACACGTCGGCCTGAATCGGCAGGGCCCGGCCGCCGTTCGCCTTGATCTCGGCCGCAACCTGCGAGGCTTCCATTTCGCCGCTGCAGAAGTTGACTGCCACCGCGTAGCCACGCTGTGCTGCCAGTCTCGCGACGGACGCGCCGATTCCGCGGCTTGCGCCGGTGACGATGAGAGTTCCCTGATCGAGTGCTGCGATTGTTTCGCTCAGACGTTCCTCCGGATGAAGACAACAGTGAAAGCTAGAAAATAGATTCCGCGCTATTTATCTATCACAGCGACTGCGTCGACCTCGAGCATGAACTCCGGTCGCACCAGGCGCTTCACAAAGACCAGCGTGCTGGTCGGCGGCTCACCGGTGTTCACATACTTATCACGAATTTCCCGCAGAGCGGTGAGTTGCGACGCGTCCACATTCTCCGCGCAGTAATAGTTCAGCTTGATCACGTTGCCGAACTTTCCATGCACGGACTCGACGGCCGATTTTAAATTCTCGAACACCTGTTGCACCTGTGCGCGGAAATCATCCTTGCCGACGACGTTTCCGGATCGATCGAGGGCCACTTGTCCGGCAATATAGACGATTCTGCCTCCGCTCACCTCAGCCACGTGAGAGTAGCCCGTAGGCTTCGAGATAGTGTCGGGATTGGAAAGCTGATAATTCGGATGAGAATGAGACTTCGCGGGCGAGTTCGAGTTCTTGCTCTGCTGAGCGCACAGGATCGTTAAAAGAAGTGCACACAACAAAAGGCCGACAGCTTGACCGGAATGAATACGCATGGGTACCCTCCAGATAATTTGAGAAAGGCGTTCAAGGAAGTGATGCGGTTTACGCCGTCACGGCTTCGCGTTTTCCGTGCATGATCTGCACCACTGAATCATAGAGCCGACGCCTGGTCTCGTGCCGTTGGTAGGCGCGCGTGATGTAGCGAACGTGAACTTCAACGCCGGCCCCTGTCGGAACCACGTTGATTCCCGGCGTCGCCTTCAGCGTCTTGGCGCGGTAATGATTGCGTGGTTTGCTGCCCACTCGGCCTCCGCTTTTCCGGCGTTTTCCTGCGTGTCCTTCTCCACCAACTTCTGAATGCTGTCGATCACCGCGTAAGGATCCTGGCTCGCCGGAACCAGGATCTCGAGTTCGTCCCACATCCATTGACCGGAACTCGTGAAGTTGAAGAAGTGTCCTTCGATCGCGAAGCTGTTGACGAATGAAACGCGGCGGCCCGTGGGATGGCTGGAGTCGGTCCAGTTGCCGGTTTCGAGCAGAACGGTTTTGAGCAATCCGATTTCGACGACTTCGCCGCCAACACCGTTGATCTCGACCCAATCGCCCACGCGGATGCCGTTGCGCCCCATCAGGATGAACCAGCCGAAGAAGGCGACGATGAAATCCTTCATCGCGACGGTAAGGCCTGCGCCGGCGAGGCCCAGCACGGTCGTCGTCTGCGTCGGCATACCGATTACGATGAACAGATGCAGCGAGCGCGCCGATCGCCTGCAGGGCGAATTTGACGACGGTGCGCATCGTGTCGATGCGCTTGTTTTCCGCCGACATACCGGTAAAGATGCGATCGACCAGGCGGCTCAGGAGATAGACGATGAACAGGACGACAAGTATCCAGAGCACCGCCTGCAATCATGTGGTGGAGGGCCGATCGCTCTCGTGCCTCGACCAATCCGATCCAGTCGGACATAAATGTCGTTCAAGTCCTGCTCGTCCTGGATTCGCCGTCCTCGGTCGGCGAGGTTCTTCTGATCGAGCGTGTACTGTTTCAGCGAGTCCATGCGCCGCTTTCGCGGCGGCCTTGGAGTCATCACGTGCTGGTGGTGTTTGTGCTGTTCGAAAATCCCTTCGCCTGCTGCTTTGCTGCTTCGCGGCTTGCCTTGTCTTTCTCGACCTGAGCCGCCAACTGCCCGCGCCTCTTGATCAACGATGTCTGCTTTTGCACCGTCTCTTGCGATTGCCTGTTGCAGCAGAGCTTTCTTCTCGCGCAGCGCCTGCCATGCGCGAAATACGCTCAATAATGTGCGCGCCTCGAAATCCTGCTCCCGGGGATTCACCGCCGAGCCCACGATGGCTCTTGGATTGTGCTCGCCTTCCTCATGTTCTGTCTGCAACCGTTTCAGCTTCGACTGCGGATCTCCGCCGGCTTGCTCCAGGTCTTCGCTAGCGTCATCGAGTTCGTCCTGATCCAGATCTGCCTGCGCCTTCGCCACATCGATCTGGTCCTGCAAATTATCTTTTTGAGACTCGGGAGCCGTGGCCAGTTTCTTCGTGAGCTACAGCCACGTTTTCCTGATCTTCTTTTACCGCCTGTCGGCTTTGTCACGCCGCGCCTTGATCTGATTGGCAGCTCGGCGATAGCGGCGGGAGGATTTTGTTGCGCAGTCCGCAGAGCGTCAAAGAATGCAAGGTCGACCTCGTGGTCTCCGACCTTGGCCGCCTCGTGCGCCAGCGCCTGCTCCTCGGGAGTGGAGGCCATCGTTCCCATGCGCTGCGCCGTCAATAGAGGGCGCTGATCCACAAGCGGATGCTCTGTTACAGCTGCTTTGCGGCCGAAGGTTTTCTTCGTCTGGGCGGCCGAGGCTTCGTCCGCCTGTTCAGGAAGTTCGCGCGTCCAAAGCATGCCACCGACCGCCGCGGCCATCAGCAGAAGCAGTACGATCCCGATGATCCATTGACGTGGTTTCATAAATATTCCATTCGCGATGTTAGACAGGTTCTACGATCTCTCATCTCGCACTCAGTCTTTGGAAGAAGTGTGTGACCACTTTAGCAAGAAACTGCGCCTGGCCGCGACGGCTTTGACCGTCAGCGGTTCGCAGCACGGTCTGTCACCCTCGGGCAGCACATTCGTAACCTGTTACTGCGACACAGTGCGTCGTCTACGATGGCCAAGGGCACATGCTGGAATACCTGCAATCGATTGTGGATCGAACCTTGGAAGCCGGTTTCGCGGCCAGCCATCGCGGCATGGCTGGTCTTCTATCTAGGTTTTCTTGGCTACGCCTTTTCGGCGCATGGCGACTTTCTATTTATCGATACGCCAATCTAGTCGTTCACGAAGGCGGACACAACCTGTTCGGATGGTTTGGTCCCACCCTTGGACTATGGGGAGGCACGCTGTTGCAGTGGCTGGTTCCACTGCTGCTGGCCGTATACTTCTTCACGCAAAGCGCCAGCCCGCTGGTTTCGTCTTCTGTCTGTTTTTCTTTTTCGAAAACTGGCTATACACCGCGACCTACATGGCCGATGCGCGGGCACAGATTTTGCCGTTGGTGACGACGGGAGATCCGGATTTTGTGGAACACGATTTCTACGCGATCTTCTCCGAGCCTGGGCGTACTGAATCTGGATACGAAAATCGCGATGGTCGTTCGTGGGTTGGGCTGGGCGGGATGTTTTGCGACGGTAGCCTGGTTGGGGAATCTAACTACGACAGTCCGGCGAAAGAATCCGGAGAGCGCAGCGCTCAGCTTCTGACGGAACTACACCCAGTCCCCGATAAACACATTGGTCTCGTGCGGGGCCTTGGCATTGCGGTTCGACGCCCACACCAGCTTCTTTCCGTCCGGGCGAGAACATAGGGAAACCATCGAAGCCGTCGGCGTGCGTCACGCGCTCCAGCCCGCTGCCATCCGGATTGATCAACCAGAGCTCGAAATTTCCCATGCCGCCTGTAGCGTGTGTTTCCGGATCGTAGTTCGACGAAAAGATAATCCTCTTTCCGTCGGCGGTGAATGCCGGACCAAAGCTCGCCGCGCCCAGATTCGTGATCTGCTTCTTATCGCTGCCGTCGGCCTTCATGATCCAGATTTCAAGCGATGTCGGACGAATCAGATTCTGCCCCAGCAATTCCTTATAGTCCGCGATTTCTTTTTCGCTCTGCGGATGATAAGCGCGAAATACGATCCACTTGCCGTCCGGAGAAAACGTCGGCCCGCCATCGTAGCCGAGTTCGTGCGTCAACTGTTTTACGTTCTTGCCATCGGCATCCATCGAGTAGATGTCGAGATCGCCATTCCGCATCGAGGTGAACGTGATCTTCTTCCCGTCGAGCGAGATGGTAGCCTCGGCATCGTAGCCCTGCGTGATCGTGAGTTGCTTCAGGTTCGAGCCGTCCGGATTCGCCGTGAAGATGTCGTATCCCGCATAGACGGCCCACACATATCCCTTCGAAAAATCGGGACGAGGCGGGCACTCCGCATTCGCAAGATGCGTGGAAGCATAGAGAATCTTTTTTCCATCGGGATAGAAAAAGCTGCAGGTTGTGCGCCCCTTGCCGGTCGAGACCATGCGCTGGTCGCTGCCGTCGATGTTCATCGTGAAGATCTGGTCGCACTTCACGTCGCCGTGGGAAGACTGGTAGATAAGCTTTTTTCCGTCCGCGGAGAAGTAGGCTTCGGCATTTTGTCCGCCGAAGGTCAGTTGGTGCACGTTCCGCAGATGCCTCTCCTGCGGAGTTGCCATGTCCGAGCTGTTTGGGGATTGAGCGGCAGCGGTCAGGCACGCTAGTAGCGCGACCGCGATGAAGAAGAATAATCGTCGTCTCATGAGATGGCCGCTAGTGTACCGCCGGCGTCCATCTATTGCTGCAAAATTTGTCCTGGATGCGGACGAACCTGCTCGTTCTGGATCTCGTTCGCTTCCCAGCCCCCGCCAAGCGCCTTCACGAGATAAACGGAACTCACCATCTGCTGGCCGCGCAACTGCGTCGCAAGCCGCTCGCTCGAAAGCAGTGTTGTCTGCGCGGTAATTACATCGAGATAGTTGGTGACGCCGCCGACGTAGCGGTTATTCGCAATCTCGAGAGCGCGCCTCGCATCTTCGACGGCGGCTCCTTGCGTCGACAGAGCTTGCGATAAAGTCGACAGATTGCTGATGCCGTCTTCCACCTGCTGAAAGGCCGTCAGCACCGATTGTCGGTAATTCGCCACAGATTCATCGTAGGCAGCACGGGCCGCGGCAAGGTTCGCGCGATTGCGTCCGCCCTGTAGAATCGGCTCAAGCGCGTCAGCTCCGAGCGACCAGAACAAACTGGGCGCGCTGAGCAGCGAAGCGATGTCGGTGCTCTGCCAGCCTCCACCGCCACTCAAAGTGATATGCGGATAGAACGCAGTGCGCGCGATGCCAACCTGCGCATTCTCGTACGCCATCTCGCGCTCCTGCGCCGCGATGTCCGGGCGCCGCTCCAAAACATCTGAGGGCACTCCCAATGGCACCGGCGGCGGATTGGCATTCAGCGGTGCAATCGGAACGTTGAAGCTGGAAGCGGGCTGTCCCACGAGGACGGCCATAGCGTGCTCATATTGTGCGCGGGATTGTTGCACCAGAGCGGCTTGCGAAGTCGTGGAATCAAGCACCGTCGCCTGTTGCGCGACTTCAAGCCCGCTGGCCACTCCGCCATCGTGCCGGCGCTTGATCAATTCCAGCGCCTTCTGCTGGAGTCTACGGACTCCTGAACGACCTTGTATTCCGATCCAGCTCGCGCAACGTGAAGTAGTCGGCGGCGAGTTCCGCCGAAAGCACGAGTTGCACGTTTGCCAGATCCGCAGCGGTCGATTGCAAGGTCGCGTTCGCGGCTTCCAGATTTTTACGAACTCGTCCGAACAGGTCGACCTCGTAGCTCAGCGAGAAGGGGATGGCATCCACGTTCTGCGTGTAGGGGCGCGCTCCGATGACCGCAGCGGAAACTCCGTTCAGCGGCCGGTTTCCCGATCCACGCTGGCGAACCAGATTTGGATCCGTCGCAACTTGCGGGAAAAAGTTGGCCGTTGCCACACGCGCCAGCGAACGGGCCTGGTTCAGCCGATCACGCGCGGCTGTCAAAGACTGGTTTGCTTGCAGCAATTGCTGTTCATAACTATCAAGCGTGGAATCGTGGAATACCGCCCACCATGTTCCCTTAGGGATCGCGTCCTTCGGAGCGGCCTGCTGCCACGGTGGTGTCGTCTTCCAGGTGTCCGGCGCTGGGGCGGGTGCCTGCGCGCGACTGTACCGCGGGCCGACTGTGCAGGCCGTCGCTAGCATCATGGATGCGAACAAAGTCGGAATCAATAACCGCTTCAACGCCTGCTTCCTTTCTGTCCGGTCTGCTGTTCCTGTTTCTGAAGCGGCGCATTCTCCTGCTCCTGTGGACTCTTGGGTTGCTGTTGCTGCGGAGCCTGATTCTGCGCCGGCCCTTGCGCAGCCGTTGCGACGTTGACCTGCTGACCTTCTTCCAAAGAATCAGGAGGGTTGATTACCACCTGGTCTCCGGGCTCGATGCCTCCCAGTATTTCCAGCGAAGCGCCGTAATCGCGGCCGATAACGATCGGACGCAACTGGATCTTCTTGTCGTTGCCGACGACGGCGAGACGCGGTCCTTCAGAACGGAACAGCATCGCATTCACCGGAATGGTGACCTTATCCACATTCGATCCGATGGCGAAGTGCACCTCCCCGAACGAACCCGGCAGGAGGCGCCCATCTTTATTGGGTACATCGACCTCAGTCAGCAGGGTCCGGGTATTCGGATCGATCGACTGTGCGGTGCGCGCAATCTTTGCCGAGAATTTCTGTCCGGCAAATTCCTGCAACGTGACCGTCGTAGTGGAACCGACTTTGATGTATCCCGAATATGCCTGCGGGACGCTGGTGTAGACGCGTAGCGGGTCCACCCGTGCGAGGTCGAACAATTCCCGCCCGGCCACGCCCGCGCCCGCATTGATCAAAGCTCCGGGATCGACATTGCGTTTCGTAAGAACGCCCGAGAACGGCGCGTAGACTTTCTTGAAGCCCTCGAGTTGTTCGAGCCGGCGGACATTCGCGTCGGCCGAAGCCAAGTTTGCCTGCGCCTGTTTGTAGCCGCTGGTTTGCTGGTCGGCTTCCTGCGCCGACACCGAATCGCTCTTGCGCAAATTCTCCCAACGATCCGCGCTGATTTTTGCCAGTTCCACTTGCGCGACGATCTGCTGCCGCGCGGCACGACTCTGATTCAGTTCCTGATCGACTTCCGGCGTATCGATGGTTGCAAGAAGCTCACCTTCTTTTACATGGCTGCCAATGTCTTTGTACCAGCGCACAAGATATCCGCTGGTGCGTGCGTAGATGGGCGATTCCTCAAAGGCCTGCAGCGTTCCCGGCAGAACCAGCTCCTCGTTTGGCTTTTCTGCCGTGGGATGAACAATCGCAACCGTAGGAACCACGTCGCGCTCTGTTTCGTTGGCGAGTGCTCGCTCGTGACTGACGTGGCTGATCAGGGTCAAGGCTCCAGCGACAATGAGAATGAGCAGAAAGACGCCGACCACCATCAAGGCCGTGCGCGGCGGTGCGGGCGGCAGGTCCGGTGCGGGCTGAACGCTCGAAGGCTGATGGCGCGACCGTTCTTCCATCTCCAAAATCTCTTCATCGCGTTGCGCTTGAACGCTACGCCCGTGCGGATGATTTCCATCCCCCTGCTGCTGCCCCGAGTTGCGCCGTGGCGTCTTCTCGTCTTGCACCGGGGTAGGTTTCGTCGTGTAATCTGCGCTCATTCTTGGCTCCGCCTGTCCTGATCAGTCTTCAATATTAATATTCGCTTACAACAACTATGCTTGCTCGGTTCGCTCGCGCTTTGACTCGCGACGGCTATGAAAAATTGCAAATACACTGGGGACGAAAAACAGCGTAGCGACCGTTGCGAACAAAAGGCCGCCGATCACCGCGCGTCCCAACGGTGCGTTCTGCTCGCCGCCTTCGCCAAATCCCAATGCCATCGGCACCATTCCGATGATCATGGCCAGCGCCGTCATCAGCACGGGACGAACACGAGTGTATCCGGCTGAAACAGCTGCCTTCACCGCGGGAATACCTTCATCCATCTGCTCGCGCGCGAAACTCACCATCAAGATGGAGTTCGCGGTCGCAACTCCCATGCACATGACCGCACCCGTAAGGGACGGCACATTCAACGTTGTGCGCGTCAGCAACAGGAACCAGCAGATTCCCGCGAGTGCTCCAGGCAATGCCGTGATAATGATGAAAGGATCGAGCCACGACTGAAAATTGATGACGATCAACAGGTAGACCAGCAGAATTGCGCCGATAAGCCCGACTCCCAGCCCGAAGAATGAAGAGCGCATCGTCGCCACCTGCCCGCGAACAACAATGTGCGTACCGCGCGGCAGGTTCTTTTCGAATGTCTTCAGAATCTTGTCCGTGTCGGCAGCCACGGCGCCCAGATCGCGATCCTGCGTGTTTGCGTAGACGTCGATGACCGGTTGCACGTTCCAATGGCTCACCGTTGCTGGACGCACCGCCGGAGTAAGTTGCACCAAATTCCCCATCAGCTGCGATCCTTGGCTCGAGATCACAGGAACATTCATCAGGTCATCCAGACCTGTCATCCGGTATTGAGGCGTCTGTACTGCAATCTGATATGTAACCTTATTCTTCGGATTGAGCCAGAAATTTGGGGACGTTTGAAAACTTCCGCTTAGAGAAACTAGTGCGCTTTGCGCAACGTCCCGCGCCGTTAGCCCGACTTGGGTTACGCGCGTCCGCTGAATATCCATTTGCAGCGTTGGCAGCGAGAACATCTGCTGCACGTGTACGTCGGCCGCACCTGGGATGTGCCGCATCCGATTAGCAATCTGCTGAGCCAGAGAATAGCTGCTCTGCATGTCGGTTCCGACGATTTGCACGTCGATGGGAGCGGGCAATCCGAAGTTAAGAATCTGCGTCACGATGTCGGCCGGCTGAAAGAAGAATTCGACGCCAGGAAAGCGGCGAGGCAGCGACTGGCGCAGTTGGCGCGTGAGTTCAGCAGTCGGTGGGTGGTTCTCTGGATCGAGCGCAATCAGAATTTCCGAGTCGCTGCTGCCGATCGTTCCGCTCGAACTGTAGGACTGGTTGATTCCAGAATTGGGCAGTCCAATGTTGTCGAGAATCGTCTGAAGCTGCTTATGAGGAATCTGCTCCCGCAGAAATCCTTCAATTTCATCGCAGAGGCGCGCAGTCTCTTCTACACGCAAACCAGCTCTGGCGCGGACGTGAAGCCGTAGCAATCCGGCGTCCACCTGCGGAAAGAAATCCTGCCCGAGGAAGGTAAACAGTCCGAGTGACAGAACGCAGAAAACCATGAAGCAGATTACAAACAGTCCGCGATGCTCAAGCGTCGTTTCGAGCAGGGCTTCGTAACTCCGCCGGAAATTTTCAAACTTGCGCTCGAAGCCTCGCTGGAAACGTCCAAGAAAGGAAGAAGGAGCTTCAGCGCGATGCTCGTGCCCTCGCATGATGTACATGACGAGAGTAGGAATCAGGGTCCGTGAGAGCAGGTAGCTGGCGAGCATGGCGAAACTGACCGCTTCGGCTAAAGGTACGAACAGAAACTTTGCCACGCCGCTCAAAAAGTACATCGGTACGAACACGATGCAGATGCTCAGCGTCGATACCAGAGCGGGCACTGCAATCTGTTGCGCGCCGTCAAGAATGGCCTGGCGCATTTCCTTGCCCATCGCGAGGTTTCGCTCGATGTTTTCGATCTCGACCGTCGCGTCATCTACCAGGATACCGACGGCAAGCGCCAGGCCTCCGAGCGTCATGATATTAATGGTCTGCCCGATCGCGCCTAGAAGGATGATCGAAACGAAAATCGACAGCGGAATGGAAATCGAGATGACGATCGTAGGACGCCAGTCCCCGAGAAAGAGAAGGATCATGGCGGCGGTCAATGCTGCGGCGATCAATCCTTCTCGCAATACCCCGTAGATCGAAGCGCGCACGAAGAGCGACTGATCGAAGAGGGAAGTGATCTTGAGTTCCGGGGGCAACGCCTGCTGAGCCTGCTCCACGATGCCGTGGATTCCCTTTACGATTTGAAGGGTCGATGCTTTGCCATTTTTATAGATCGACATAAGCGCGCCGCGGTTGCCGTCCTGGCGCACGATGTTGGTCTGCGGAGCGAATCCGTCGCGGATGTGCGCGACATCCCGCATGTAGAGCGTCGCGCCGTTTACCGTCTTCACCGGGAGTTCGTTTAGTTCCGCGATGGTTTGCGGCGTGCCGTTCATCTCCACGTCATATTCCAGCGGACCGAGCTTCATGGTCCCCGACGGAAGAATGATGTTCTGCGCATTTACTGCGTTGACTATGTCATTGGGCGACAGCCGATATGACTGGAGTTTCGCGAGGTCGAGATCGACCTGGATTTGCCGCAACTTGCCGCCATACGGATAAGGGGTCGCGGCTCCCGGCACCGTCGCCAGGAAAGTCCGAAGGAAGTTTTGTCCCAGGTCGAAGAGGTCCTGCTCGGGAAGCGTCTTACTGCTCAGGCCGAGCTGAATAATCGGCGTCGTCGAAGCGCTATAAGAAATGATCAGCGGAGGAGTCGTTCCCGGGGGAAGTTGGCGGACCGAGGTTTGCGAGATTGCCGTAATCTGCGAGATGGCGCCCTGTACGTTCGTCCCTGGACGGAAGAAAACTTTGATCACGCCCAGTCCGTATACCGACTGCGACTCCATATGCTCAATGTCATTTACCGTCGTCGTAATGCCGCGCTCTGAGTTCGCGACGATACGGTCGGCCATGTCCTGCGGCGCCATTCCCGTGTAAAACCACACCACGGAAACAACCGGAATATCGATTTCAGGAAAAATGTCTGTCGGAGTTTGCAGGATCGTGAGTGGCGTCAGGAGGATGATCACCAGCGCCATCACGACGAATGTATAAGGACGTCTTAGGGCTAGTGCAACAATCCACATTGGCTATGACCACTCCCGAAAAGCTGAAAAATATAATGCGATCTGGCCGCCCCGAGCAGATCGTCTAGGTCTAAGTCTAGATTCGATACTGATCGTATCGGATTCTAATTCTTGTTTCGACATTATATGTTACGGTATAGCGATGCGGCAAAGCCCCGCCGAAACGATCTACACGAAAACCCCTAACGGAAAGCGCCCTCCGGGACGTCCTCGTAGCGAAGAGGCGCGCCAGGCGATCCTGAGCAGCACGCTGAAGTTGCTTGCCGAAAATGGCTTTTCCGATTTCACGATCGAAGAAGTCGCGGATCGTGCTGCCGTCGGCAAGGCTACGGTTTATCGTTGGTGGCCCAACAAAGGCGCTCTCATCGCCGATGCATTTGCAAGCAGCACAAAACGAAATCTGCACTTTCCCGACACAGGCTCGCTCGCCAAAGACATCAGCCGCCAGATGCACCAGTTGGTCAAGATTTTTACCAGCCCCCGCGGACGCATCGTCTCCGCGATTCTGGCTGCCGGCCAGACCGACGCGGAACTCATTGCTGCCTTCCGTGAGCGCTTCCTCATGCCTCGCCGCCAGGAAGCGTATGCTGACACTCCGCCGGGGCATTCAGCGTGGAGAGTTGCGCAAAGACGTCGACCCCGACCTTCTGCTGGATTCTCTCTACGGTCCCATCTACATGCGATTCCTTATCCAGCATGCGCGCCTGACCCCGGAGTTCACTGACCGCATTTGTGCCCTCGTTCTCGGAGGAGCTCGCCCCCGGCGTCTACCGGGTGTCCGCGCAAAACGAAACGGCCGACTCCCATTAAATCCGCTCGATCAAAGCTTCGCCGACAGAGCAAAATCAAAGAACACTCCATGATTTCCAGCTCGTACGTTCACTGAAATCAATAGTTAGCGAATGAGATGCGATTGATCTGCTTTGCATTGCGTGGTCGGGGATCCGCACTACAAATTGCTACGGCAGATTCCACGTCTGAGTCCGAAGGAGCGTTATGAGGCAGCCCCGGCTTTCGTTTTGACCCTGGCTTTGATTGCGGCTTCTACATTCGTCCACGCGCAGCAGTCGTACGAGACCGTTCCTCAAAGCATCGAAGCCATTCGCCAGCTCGCCTCGTCGAAGACCGAGTTTACGCTCGACCATTCCATGTTGATCCTGGCTTCCAAACTTGATTCCGACGACGAGGACCTCCGCCGCGTGATTGCCGGGGTAAGCGGCGTCTCTGTCCATCGCTACCGTTTTCCACAGTCCTGGATGTACGACCCTCAAGCCGTTACCGAGGTCAAGAACGAGTATCACGCTGCCGGCTGGAAGCAGCTCATGAATAATCGTCCGAAGGATGGAGGCCCCGGTGCGACCGACCTCTGGATCCATTTCAAAACAACGCGATGAGTAATATCGCGATCCTGTTGGCACGGGCCAACGAAGTGACCTTCATCGAAGTCTCCGGCTCGATCAGTCCGCTGGACCTCACACATCTGGGCGGGCACTTTGGGATCCCGAAGATCGAAGGCGGAGTGACCGTGCCGAACCAACAACGTCCATAAGCGTCATTCTTCTTCTGAATACGCGACCTTGAGATCGGTGCTTTTGCTGCCGTCTCGTCTGAGGGGCCTTCCGCTTGTCGTGCGCTTCCGCCCCTACTACACTCTCCAGCGAAGCAATCGCGCTCTCGTGGAAACGAATTCACACGGCGGCTTTCCGCTGACACGCCACTCCCTGATCTTAGCTGCGCGAGGAGATGACCCCGCTCGCGTTCGCGGGCGATCGATGCCATCACCGCCGTCTACTGGAAGCCGATTTACAAGTACGCCCGCCTCAAGTGGAATCTGGTCGAGCGAAGACGCCGCTGATTTCACCCAGGAATTCTTCACCCGTCTTTTAGAAAAAGATTTTCTCGACTCTTACGAGAGCTCCAAAGGACGCCTGCGCACCTTCCTTCGTACCTGCGCCGACCGCCTCTTCATGAAGCAGACTTCGCGATTCAGCACGCCTTAAACGCGGAGCCGGCAGCGTTCACCTCTCGCTCGACTTCGAAGAAGCAGAGTACGAGCTGAGCACGCCGTGGCCCATCCGTCTCCCGAGGACGCTTTTGATCGCGAGTGGGCCCGCAGTCTTTTTGCGTTAGGTGTACAGCGGCTTGGCGCTCATTTGGAGGCTGAAGGGAAGGCTCTCCACTTCCGTCTCTTCGAGCGCTATGACCTCCGCGACGACGATGACAGGTTGTCGTACTCGCAACTCGGCACTGAATTCGGATTGACCTCAACCGACGTCACCAACTATCTCGCACTCGCGCGCCGCGAATTTCGCCGCTGCGTCCTCGACCAGCTTCGAGAGATGACCGCATCCGACGACGAATTTCGCCGCGAGGCACAGTCTCTGCTCGGCCTGGAGCTGAAATGACTCAGCTCTCCGACAAGATTGTGGCGCGCCTTCAGAGCGAGATGCAGTGCCCGATCTCACCGGCACGCGTTACAGCAATCCACAATTTCTGGCGCGCGGCGGAATGGGCAGTGTCTGGCTGGTCGACGACTCGATCCTTAACCGCCGCGTCGCGCTAAAGGTTCTCGATCTTCCCGTGCCCGCAGACGATATCGCCGCCCGCCTTCTGCAGGAGGCTCGCATCCTCGCGCATCTCGAGCATCCTGGCATCGTCCCCGTTCATGATGCAGGCATGCTCGTCGATGGACGGGCCTTCTACTGCATGAAATATGTCGAGGGACAGACTCTTGCCCAGCAAGCCTCTACTCTTAGTCTGCCCGACAAACTTCGCCTCGTGCAGCGCATCGCCGAGCCCGTCGGCTTTGCGCACTCCCGCGGCGTGATTCATCGCGACCTTAAGCCCGAGAACATTATGATCGGATCTTTTGGAGAAGTGCTCGTGATGGATTGGGGTCTCGCGAAGCTTGCGAGTCGAGCCGCCCCGTCGAGAAATTCGGGGAAAACGCAGGAAAACTCGCATCCAGCCAATTCCCCGCGTGCAACCGGATCCGGCGGAGTTCTCGGTACGCATGGCTACATGTCTCCTGAGCAGTTACGCGGCACCGCCGACATCGATCACCGCACCGATCTCTTTTCCCTCGGAGCCGTTCTCTGGTTTCTGCTGGACGCGCCTAATCCTGCGGACCCAGTCCGAGTTCCCACGCGCGCACTTCGTCCCTTGTACGCGATTTGTAAAAGGGCCATGTCGCCCGAACCGGCAGACCGGTATCAGTCTGCGGGAGAACTGAGCCAGGATCTTGCCCGTTACCTCAACGGGTCGCCGGTCACCGCATATTCCGAAAGCCTTACTGAGCGTCTGCAACGGGTCTATTCTCGCCACAGTACCGCGATTATCTTGGTGGCAGCCTACCTCCTCATGCGGCTGCTTTTCATTTTCTTATCGCGCCGCTAAAGGAAAACCGAAAAACGGGTAATAGAGC
This sequence comes from uncultured Acidobacteriota bacterium, assembly GCA_963712365.1. Lineage (GTDB taxonomy): Bacteria > Acidobacteriota > Terriglobia > Terriglobales > Acidobacteriaceae > Sulfotelmatobacter. The sequence continues at coordinate 449,725 of CAVQHO010000006.1, read as the reverse complement.
AGTAGAGGTTCAAACCACCGGAGGATAGATATGAACAAGATCGTTCTGGGATTGTTGCTGGGCACGATTCTGGGAGCATTCGACGGTATGACGGCCTGGTTTACACCGGCTGTCCAAACGGAATCGTGGGCATCGTGATCGGTTCGACCATCAAGGGACTCATCGCCGGCGTTCTCATCGGCGTATTCGCGCGAAAAGTCCATTCACTTACGCTTGGCATTGCGTTTGGACTGGCAGTGGGGCTGGTGCTGGCCTTCATCGTTGCGCACCTGCAGCATGGCTACTATTTCGAGATCATGCTGCCCGGCGGGATGGTCGGACTCATCGTCGGCTACGCCACGCAAAAGTACGGCAGGATCGGAAGCGAACGCACAGCGTGATCGAGCTAGATCGGGCCGCGATGTCGGCGCAGCTTCACGGCTGCCGCCAGAAAGCCCGCAGTCACGAGCAGCCCGATCCAAAGTCCCGGGCTCAGCAGGAAATGTCCCGCGTGGAGATGCGTCATCGGATTCGTGGGAAACGACTCGGGCGAGTTGTAACCGGCACCGAAGTCGCCGATGAATCGTGATGCGATCAGATTAGCGAAATGCCAGGTATGAAAAATGATCCATTCAATGGCGCTGATGGCAACCAGCGGCACTACGGCCCATAGCAAGGCCGCGCGCCGTGCCCATCCCGACACTAGCAAGAGCCATCCGTAAACGGGAGCTGGCCACAGTGCGTGTGCTGTTAACAGGTGATACAGCAACAACAGCGACATCTGGAAGAACGAAAGCTTCGACCATAACGTCGTCACGTTAAGTCCGCTGGCTACCAAAACCGCGCTGCTAAGCAGCAGCATGATCCATTGAAGGGCAACAGCTACAGCAAAGGCGAACACAGGCACGACGACAATTGGGATAAGAGCCTTCGACATCACGGTGGTGAAATCCGACACTGGCAGCGACTTCCAGAAAAGAATGCTGCGATCGCGCCGCTCACTCTGCAGCGCGTCGACGCAATAGAACACACTGACCAGAATGACCGCGAGCATCATTAGCCCGCTCGAAAAGTCGTACGGCGCAGCCAGGATGCTGCGCTGGTGCAGCGGATCGTACGACGGCAGATCCCGCATCTGTTGCGGCAGCCGAGCGAGGCTGACCATGAAGCCGAGAAGAAATAGCCCAGCCAGCGCCAACGGCACGATGTAAATCGACCGGTTCTCCCACAATTCGCGCCGCAGGCACCAGTACAGCGGTTGCGTCGGTGACAGCGCCGCGGGTTCAGTTTGCGCTCCAATGGCAGAGTCCGGGATCGCATTCGAAGTCGTGTTCATCGTGCAATTCCTTTCGCGACGGCCGTGTCCATGCCGATGATCGCAACAAACAGATCCGCGATGCTGGGCGTTCGTACCTCACCCAGCCCGGCGAGTTGCTGCCGGTCCGCATGGTCGAACAAAAATACGCTGCGGCCGAGAGCGGCTCGTTCGTGTATCGGCTTGAGAGCACGCGCAGCTTGCACGCGCTCCGGGTTCACCATTACTTCCGCGTAGCGCCCTTCAAACTCTTCCATGCTGCAGGAAAAAACGATCCGCCCACGATTGATAAACATGAGGTCGGTGAGAACGTCCTGAATTTCGTCTACCTGGTGTGTGGTCACAACGATGGTGCGGCTGCGATCGTAGTAGTCATTCAGCAGGGAATCGTAGAACTGCTTGCGGAAAAGAATGTCGAGGCCCAGCGTGGGCTCGTCGAGCACAAGCAGCTTTGCGTCAATGGCCATCACCAGGGCCAGGTGCAGTTGCGTAACCATGCCCTTCGATAGTTCTCTGATCTTGCTCGTGCGCCGGATCGTGGTTTTTGCGAGGAACACTTCGGCCTTTGCCCGATCAAATCGCGGATGCACGCCGCCGACATAATCGAGTGCCTGTGAGACGCGCATCCAGCGGGGAAGTACCGCCACGTCCGCGATAAACGAAACATCGCGCATGAGGACGTCGCGCTCCTTCCACGGATCGCGCCCCATCACGCTCAGCTCTCCTTCATACGGAATAAGGCCGAGAATCGCGTTCAATGCCGTCGTCTTTCCAGCACCGTTCGGACCGATGACGCCGAGAATGCGTCCCGCTTCGACGCGCAGATCAACTCCATCCAGCGCGGCGGTGGTTCCAAAAGTTTTTCGCAGGCCTCGCGCTTCTATGCATGCCATATTCAGCGCTCCTCTTTAGAGGGCTTTAGAGAGGGTTTTGGCGCATGGCGTTTGAAATTGCCATTCAAAAGCTCCTCCTCCGTCAGACCAAGCCGCTCGATCGTGGCCTTGATCCTGGGCCATTCCTCGGTCAGAAATTTCTGTCGCTCGCCCTTCAACAACAGGCTGCGTGCCCCTGTATTGATGAACATGCCGCGTCCTCGCCGGGTTTCCACCAGCCCCTCATCCACCAGCTGTTGATAACCTTTGAGGACCGTGAGCGGATTGACCCGGTATTCCGCCGCGACGTTGCGCACCGAGGGCAACGGATCGCCCTCCTTGAGCAGGCCGTCGAGAATCATCGCGACCACGCGGTCGCGAAGCTGGCGGTAAATCGGCTGACTGTCGTTCCACTCACGGTCCATCCTGGTTTCCAATTCGTCCTTGTGAAGTTTGCGTTTGTGGGGTTAGCGTCACTTTACACGTTGCAAGTCCATGTGTGCGTGGATCGCCTTGTCACCCGGCATCATGTAGGTCCAATCCTCGATGTGATGGTCAGGATCGACCACCGTGAACACTGCATGATCCATGTGTCCACGTGCTGTGCTGCCCGAGACGTCAACCAAGCCGAACTCCACCGCCTTTTCTTCAGATGAAGACTTGGCCACCATGTGTGGCCGGTTGCCGGCGTCGCAGTAGTGCGTCAGTGTCAACTTGTCTCCGTCCAGGTACACCATTGTGACCGGATGGTCGAAGCGTTTCGGATCGTCAGGATCACCCGCACCCTTCATCTCGTGGACCAGAGCGTGTCCGCGCGACGTTTCACGCAGAGTAATGCGCATGAGCGGATTGCCTCCCATGTCCTTCATCGGGGGATCGGTTGTAACCTTGCCCTCCCACGTGCCGGCGAGAGTTTTCATTTTGTCGAACGACTTTTGGGCATCCGACGGCTGAGCATCGGACTGCGCCACTACCGCAGTCGCGAGCGAGACCACAGCAACCGCCAACATAATTCGTAGGGACATCATTCGCAGAAACTTCATATGCATCTCCTCAAATCTTCAGTCATGTTTGCCTAAGCTGCAGAATCCCCCGGGCCTGGGTGCGAATGAATCTGCAATCAGCAAATCTACTGTTATAGTTAACTACAACACTAAATAACATGCAAGATGTTTTTTGAAATAGTTTCTGGCAGAGCATTCCGAGCCGCACGGCGATAGATTGAAAAGGTTTCTCACACGAGAAAATGCAAGTTCGCTTTGCATTGGCTGACATTCATGACCATGCAAATCGCACCGCGGCTCCACTCACGTGATGAGATTCCGGCTGGGTGGATACGAATCCAATGCTCGGGCACCAGCGCGGACCGGGGCGGTCCGCGCTTTCGTTTGCGGTGATATTAGCGATTGCGGGTGTTGGCAAGCGCCCGAAGGATGATGCGGGTATTTTGATTTATGGCCTGACGAAGATACATGGTGAGGGCGAAAATGACCACGAGAAAGAAAAGATCGACGCGAAGCAGCGAATGCAATAGTCCACCGAGGGTTTCCAGCGGGAACATGTACAGGTGCATCCAGATGAAAGCGACGATTGCGAGAAGACCAAGGACGGCGACGATGATTCGTGAGAAGCGTTCTGACCTGTCTGCGGCTGCGAGCGCCTGTTGGACGAAGGCGTTTTCGGCGTTTGTATTTTCTAAGCGGGGTGGCTGTGATTCGGGGCTCATGCTGGGTTCCTTTCGAGAGTGAGGTGTTTACGAAGGGTCGCGACTCCATAATGGAGACGTGACTTAACGGTGCCGACAGGAATGTCGAGAATAGCTGCGGTTTCTTCGAGTGACAGATCGTGCTGGTAGTGAAGAAGGAGGACAGCCCGGCTGGCGGGCGAGACGTGCTCGAGAAGAGCGAGGAAAGCGGCATCGGGTGGCCCGCCAAGGTCCGAATTCGGGGTGAAGGTTCCGAGTGGGAAGTCGTCGAGCGGTTCCCAGCGGTGGGCGCGTTTGAGGTGGGCGATAGCAATGCGCGAGGCGATACGCAGGGTCCAGGCGTGGAAGACAGCGGGTTCGCGCAAAAACTGAAGCTTGCGGAAAATTTGGATTGAAGTCTCTTGCAGAATGTCGTCGGCGAGGTCGGCGCCGGCCAAGCTGGTGATGTAGCGACGCAGCGGCGCGTGGCTGTTACGCAGGAGCTGTTCGAGGGCAGCCCGGTCGCCGGTCTGGGCGAGGAGGACGAGAAGCGTCTGGTCTGAGGAAAAAGGCTCCTTCGTAGTTGATGGGCCGTGCATACTCGAAAGAGGTGCTATTGGGAGTTAAAGTTCGGTTCCATCGAAAAAATATTTTGCGCGGCAGCAGAACCATATCGCTGCTTCCACCCAGTGATCGCTTTGGGTGATGAGCTAAATTGACTGTCGGAAACAGGTCATTACGTTTTCGATCATAGTCAATGGATGAACTGATTCCATAACAATGTCGGCTCCCTTGATGGCGTGCCCGAACGACAGATAAGCAGCGTCACCCCAGATCCGTCTCAGTAAACCCTAGTCGGAAGGCGCTCCCAGGTCCACTTCGCGCACTTCGGTGTGGTAAAAGGGGTCCGCTGTTAGAGCGCGTTAAAAAATTGTAGATTGGACACATGGCGCTTAAACGGATGGACAACGTAGGGATCGTCGTCGATGATCTCGGAGGGACGATTGATTTCTTTCGCGAGCTCGGCCTCGAGCTCGAAGGGCAGGCCACAATCGAGGGAGAATGGGCCGGACGTGTCACTGGGCTGGGGAATCAACGGGTCGAGATCGCGATGATGCGCACGCCGGACGGTCATGGGCGGCTCGAGCTTTCCCGCTTCCTCACGCCACCTATAGTTGCGGATCACCGCAACGCCCCGGTGAACGCTCTAGGCTACCTCCGCGTCATGTTCGCCGTGGATGACATCGACGAGACAGTTGAAAGGCTTCGCAAGCGCGGCGCACAGCTAGTAGGCGAAATAGTCCAATACAAAGACGCATATCGGCTCTGCTACATCCGTGGGCCCGAAGGACTCCTCATCGGACTCGCCCAAGAACTCAGCTGACCTCGGAGTTCGATACTTTGCCAACGTCGCGACAGCGCCACTCAATCGTGCGAACCAACCCAGGACTTTCGATCCACGTCATTCGCATGGAGGGCCATGCCGGCTGCTCCGCGCTGATAACTCCTTATTCTGGAAGATTTTGCGTATAAACCCTTTAGATAGAATATTTTGCGCGCCTTATCGCAATCGCCACGCGCTAACCCCAATGAAATGAAGATTTTGCGGATCGTGATTCAAAACTATAAAACGCTCTCTAGCCGATGGTCTGATAAGCAGGCCGCCGCGTATGGCCGATAACGGCGGTTGCTATAATCACCGTTCCTCGGAAGGAAAAAGGCAATTACGTGGGACTTGATGACAGCATCTTCGAACTGCGGCGCGAAAAGCTGAAACAGATTGAGGCTCTCGGCCAGCCGACCTATCGCAGCAAGTACGAATTCACGCACACGGCCGAGCAGATCCTTGCGGACTACAGCTCAAAAACTGCCGAGGAACTCGAGCAGACGCGCGTGAATGTTCGGGTCGCCGGACGCATCATGGCCATCCGCCTGATGGGCAAAGCCGGATTCGCCCACCTTCAACAGGGCGGAAAGAAGCTGCAGATCTACGTGAAGAAAGACGCCGTCGGCGAGCAAGGGTTTCGAGCTATACAAACTGCTCGATCTCGGCGACCACATCGGCGTCAGCGGATATCTATTCCGTACGCGCACGGGCGAACTGAGCGTTCACGTCGAGGAGACTCACGTTCCTCAGCAAAGACCTTGCTGCCCATCTGCCGGAGAAGTGGCACGGACTCACCGATGTCGAGTTGCGTTACCGCCAGCGCTATGTCGATCTGGTGATGAATCCAGAAGTGCGCGACGTCTTCCTGAAGCGCACCAAGATGATTCAGTCGATGCGCCGCACCTTCGACTCTCACGGGTTCATCGAAGTCGAGACGCCGATGATGCAGCCGATCGCCGGCGGAGCGGTCGCGCGTCCGTTTGTCACGCATCACAACACGCTCGACATGGATCTCTATCTGCGCATCGCGCCCGAACTCTATTTGAAGCGGCTGGTCGTCGGCGGCTTCGATCGCGTTTACGAGATCAATCGCAACTTCCGCAACGAAGGCCTGGGATGGCGATGGAATCCTGAGTTCACCATGCTCGAGGCATACCAGGCGTACACCGATTACCAGGGCATCATGAACCTCACGCAGGAGTCGATCACCGAAGCGGCCAAAGCCGTGAATGGCAGCCCGAAATCGAAGTGGGGCGAGCAGGAGATCGACTGGTCAAACTGGCAGCGGTTCACCATGCGCGAAGCGATCATCAAGTTCTGGCCTGAAAAAGCGGGAGCAAAGCCGGAGATGGGCGACTTCGCGAGCAGCCGAGGGCGTGAAGCAACTTGTCGAGCGCTTCAATGCCGGCCATGCCCACATGGCATACGATGCGGATGCGCCGACGGGCAAAAATATTGCGGCTCTGTTCGAAGCCGCGGCCGAGGAGCATCTCACGCAGCCGACGATCATCTACGAATTCCCGACGGCGGTCTCGCCGCTGTCGAAGCAGAAGCCGACGAGCCCGACTGGACCGAGCGTTTCGAGATTTACGCCGGGCAGATGGAGATTTCAAACGGTTTCAGCGAACTCAACGATCCGGAAGATCAGCGCCAGCCGCTTCGAGGCGCAGTTAAAAGAACGCGAGCGCGGCGACGACGAAGCCCACCAGATGGATGAAGACTACATTCGTGCGCTGTCCTATGGAATGCCGCCCGCGGGAGGCGTGGAATCGGCATCGATCGCCTGTGCATGCTGTTGACCGACTCGCACACGATTCGAGACGTCATTCTGTTTCCCTTGTTGCGTCCGGAAAAGAAATCGGAAGTCGACGATACAGAGAATAAAGAGGGGAAGTAGTCGCGGCTGGGATTCTGTAACGCGAATGGCGCTCAGTTGTGTTTCTACTTCTCTTTCGGTTGTTCCTTCAGTTGCCGCTTCTTGGTGACGATCCAGCGGGATTCCGAACCGTCGTGTTGCTTGATGAACATGGCGTGTTTTTCGAGTCGGATCGAGATGTCGGCTCCAGTAACCCAGTCCGCAGGCAGTTCCTCATCGTCGTGGCGCGGCGTGAACTCGGCGCTGTATTGCGTTTGACCAAGTTGTACGTTCATGACGAAGTAAGGGATCTCCGTTCCAACCGGCGTGTTGACAAGGTACATGTCCACGCGCGTGCGCGTCTTGCGCTGAACATCGACAATTTTGGCAGTAGCGTATTGATGCTCAACGGCCCAACCGGCCGGCGCGGCCACGATCAGCAAGAGGAGGGTGAAAGACAGAATTCTGGAATACATGTGGCCTCTCTCATCAGTATAGGTGGAAGGATGCGGAAGACGAACTATCCGGAAGTACCAGAAGGGGCGCTGTCCATGCGACGCTGTTCCGCCAACGGATAGTTGAAACCAGGTTGATCGCAGAAGGCCGCCAATTGCCGATGCCCGTTGATTTTTGTGCAGAGGTCTGAATTCTTCCTGCCATTGCGTGTGCCCGTGTAGAAACTGCGCCCTAGATATGAAACACCGCCGGCCCGGAAAAGGAGAGTGGCCAAAACCGGGCCGGCGGCGATTCTGAAGGGAAGGCGCCCCTCAGAAGGTGTAGATGAGGTCGAACTGCTGACGCTTGAGCGTGGGCTCCTCCGTTCCGGCGGTCTTGATGGTTCCATTGACCAAGGCAGAGTTGTTTTCAAGGCCCGAATTCAGCGTGCGTCCAAACCACATCGTGTATTGGGCGACGGTGTTCTTCTGCGGCTTCCACACACCGTAGATACGGTTCTGCAGGATGTTGCTGGGAGCGCGCTGGTCGCTCTCGCCGAATGAAGCGATGATCGCGTCCTGCTCGATGCGCCACCACGAATAGCCGAACTGGATATCGCCCTTCTTCACCGCCTGTCCGAAGCTGGAGTCGAAGCCGTATGCCTTGTCTTGCTTGCCGAGGTTGGTGACATTGCCCGCTGCGTCGAACGGATTCGCGTGGGCGTTAAGGTTTTGCTTCATACTCCGCCATCAGGTTGAAGGGAAGGCGAGCGATGCCGGTTTTGATCTGGTTGTTCAGGACGATGTCGGAGTACAGGAACTTCGACAGGAAGTGATCCACGCCCTTCGAGTCGAAGAAGGTGGAGTTGGTCATGCCGTTGGCTGCGAATGCGCAAGGAGCAAAGCCGGCGGAATACTTGGTGCCGTTCCATACCGTGGCGCAACCGGGACCTTCACCGTTGATGGGATATGGGCCGGCGGGAGTCGAGCCGCCGACGCCTGTGGTCGTAGCGCCGGTGTTGAAGGCCGACGCCGACAGCAAGGCATCAGCGAGATGCCAGTTCAACAAGTGTAGGACGGACGAAGCGTCCATGGTCCGAACTCGAGTACGCCGTTGACCGATCCGCCAACTGCGAAGGAATCCGGTCCTTTGGTGACTTCGTTCAGCGGCAGCAACATGCCCTGCGCGGTGAAGTTGCGCAGCGGACCATGGTGCGTATCGAACGAGACCTTTGCATCGAAGCCTTCGGGATTGATGTCCTGGATCGAAGGTCAAGCGAACTGCGCGTCCACGGCGTGGCAAATTTGCCGCCGGTCAGCGACAGCCACTTGTGCGCGACCGGATTGTAGGTGATGTATCCGCGATCGAGGCGCGATGGTCTTGCGGTCGAAGAAGCCGGTCAGAGTTTCGTTGGTGGTCGTGGGATCGCCGAGGGTGCCGGTGGCGATGTAGATTCCGCCGAGGAAGTCCTCATTAAGCTGGCCGTCAACACCAAAGCGGGCGCGAACGCGGGCTCGATTGCGATCGGCAATGCCCTGCTGGAAGAAGTCCTCACCACGGACGCGCACGTCGCCGGAGAAGCGGAACCGTCCGAAGGCGGACTCAAGCGAAGACAGCCTTCTTTTGCTGATCCTGTCCAGCGACAACGCTGCTGTTGACGGCGGTCTTGACGTCGGCCACGTCGCTCGACAGCTTAGTGACGGTGGATTGTTCCTGCTCGGTGGTCGCCTGAATGGAAGCAGCTTTTTGCTGCGCATCGGTCGCGGTGGTTTGCGCCTGCTGCGACCTGCTGCTGCGCCTGCTGCCAGGCTTGCTGGTTCTGCTGCAGTTGCTGGGTGAGTTGCTGGATCTGCTGTTGCTGGGCGGCGATGGCGTCTTTCAGCGACTGCACATCGGCGGCGGTCACGGCAGGTTGTGCGGGAGCGGTCACGTGCTTCTTCTTCGTGGCCGGCTTGGTGCCGTGCTCGGTTTGAGCCCAAATCCGGCCGACAGCGGCGAGCGCAAGACTGGCGAGAAACAACTTGTTCGTAGCTTTCATGGAAGTACAGTCCTCTCCTTTTGAGTTTTGTAACGACTGCAATTTGCGGGGGACACAGCAAGAGCGCGGATGCAATTGGGTTGCCCCACTCTCTTTTTTCATGGCTAGCTGGCGCGAACTCTGGGACAACGCTAGCCCAATCTTACCATTAACACGATAAACTTAGTAGACATTAAGACAAAAATTGCTAATAGCTGATTTATCTCATTACAAAAAGATTATTTTTATGATTTGAGGGACTACTCGGGGAGCTTCGATTATAGCCGGTGTCAGCCCCCACTTATTTTGCAGGTGGCGCTCCATGCCTTTGAATACAACGCCATCGACGATGTACCCGAGGGCGATGATCAGGAGCATCACGGCGATGACAGCGCTCATATCATTCAGGTCGCGGCCCATCATCGAGACTTGTCCGAGGCCGAGGCTGAGGTAGAGCATTTCGGCGGTGATCAGCGAGCGCCAGGCGAACGCCCAGCCTTGCTTCAGCCCGGAGACGATGAAGGGGAGACTCGCCGGGAAGCAATACGTACCAGAAGAGCTTGAATCCCTTGGCGCCGAGATTGCGTCCAGCCTGGCCGAAGATCTTCGGCATCTGCTTGCGGCCATCTTCCATGGCGAGCGTGACGGAAAGCAGGGATCCCATGACGACGACAAAAAGAATGGCGTTCTGATTGAGTCCGAACCAAAGCAGAGCCAGCGGCCACCAGCAGATGCTGGGAAGGCTCTGCAGGCTGACGAGCAGTCCGCCCATGGTTTCTTCCAGAAACTTGTTGCTGGCTACGCCCAGGCCGAGGACCATGCCAAGTACGACGGAGATGGCGTATCCGATCAAGACCCGCTGCATGCTGACGCGGATCGCGATCCAGTAGCTGTGATCGGCGAATCCCGGCATAGAGCGCCTCGCCACGCCCCAAGGAGTAGGGAAAAGATAAGGCGGCCAAATCTTCAGTTCGGCGAGCAGCGTCCACAATCCGAACAGAGCGGCATAGAAAATGACAAAACGTAAGGCGCGTTTCATGATTAGGCTCCCGGTTCGATATGCGGCTTCACGCCGACTTTGTATTCATCTTCGAGGGAGCGGTTGATTTCTTCGCGCAATTCGTCGAGAACTGCGCGGGCAGTGCGCGCGACTTCCGGATCTTCAAGATGACGGGGCCGCGGCAGGTCGACGGGGAACTCGCTCTTCACGCGTCCGGGGCGGAAGGTCAGAAGAACAACGCGATCGCCGAGGCGAATGGCTTCGCGGACGTTGTGAGTGACGAAAATGATGGTGCGTCCGGTCTCGCTCCAGATGCGCTCCAGTTCGTCGTGTAAAAGGTCGCGAGTCTGCGCATCGAGGGCGGCGAAAGGCTCGTCCATCAGCAGAACGTCGGGCTCGGTTGCCAGAGCGCGTGCGATGGCGACGCGCTGCCGCATGCCGCCGGAGAGTTGATGGATGTAGCTGTCCTTGAACTTGCCGAGGTGAACGAGGCGCAGGTAGTACTCGGTCTTTTCCTTGCGCTCGCGCCTTGGAGACGCCCTTCATCTTCATGCCGAATTCAACGTTCTGTCCGACGGTGAGCCAAGGGAAGAGACCGTGCTCCTGGAAGATGAGAATCCGATCGGTGCCAGGGCCTTGAACCGGTGTGCCGTCCACCAGGATCTGTCCGGAGGTCTGCGCGTGCAGGCCGGCTACGAGGTGCAGAAGAGTGGACTTGCCGCATCCGGAGGGCCCGACGATGCAGACGAACTCTCCGGGAGCGACTTGAAGGTTGATGTTGTCGAGCGCAAGCAGGCGTTCGCCGCTTTGCGTGCGATAGCTCAGAGAGATGTCGTTCAGGCCGACTTTGGCAATTCCAGGCACGCCGGAGCGCACCGTGCGATCCAGAGATAGGACGTTGCCTCCGGCGTCCATTCCGGTTCGCCGGGATTAGCGGATCGACCTGAATCGGAAACTGCGCTGGAACATTCTGTGTGCTGGCGCTCATTGAATTGCCTTTCGCTTTTTCTCTGCGAGCACCTGATTGAGAATCGTCAGATCGTAGAGACGTGAAAGATCGGGCATCTGGCGGCCCAGGAAGCCGTCTTCGAAAGCCTGCTGCGCAGCGCCGTGAGAGCTGTGTGCAGCGGATCGTAGGTCACCTGCATGCGGGAGAACGCTTCGTCCAGAATTGCGGGAGCGAGAGGCTTGCTGGTTTCGCGCTGAATCTGCTCGTTCAAAAGCTTCTTGGCTTCCGGCTGGATGGGCGTTGATCCAGTCGGTGAGATCTACGTTGGCCGTGATCCATTTCTTGACCAGGTCGGGATGCGCGTTGAGGAACTTGGTGTTCACGACGAGCAGTCCGATGACGAATTGCCCGTTCGGCCAGAGCGTGCGCTCGTCGACGAAAAGGCGTCCATTGCCCTCATGAATGAGGCGCGTTGCCCACGGCTCCGGCGCCCAGGCGGCGTCGAGATCCTTCTTCAGGAACAGCGTGAGCTGATCGGGATTGGCCATGGGAACGATCCGAACGTCGCCACCCTTGTCGTTCGTCTCCAGCCCATTTTTCTTGAGCCAATTGCGGAGCGCGACGTCCTGGGTATTGCCGAATTGCGGGGAAGCGACGCGCTTTCCGTGGAAGTCCTCTGGCCTTGTTAATGCCTGCATCGTTGCGGACGATGAGTGACGCGCCGCCGCTGGCTGCGCCGGCAACGACCCGAAGAGCCTCGCCGTTGGAGCGGACATATCCGTTGATTGCGGGATTCGGCCCGACGTAGGTCATGTCGATCGCGCCCGCAAAGAGCGCTTCGATGGCTGCTGGACCGGCGTTGAAGCTGGTCCACTGAACCTTGACTTGCGGCCCCATGGCCTTATCGAAGAAGCCATTGGCTTTTCCGACCATCGCCTGCGCATGCGTGATATTGGGGAATGCTCCGACACGAATGGTGTTGGCGTCGCCTTGCGCCCAAGCCGCGGTAAAGGAGATGGAGAAAAGCAGGATCCCGAGAATCGATTGTCTACTCACCCTTGTGTCCTCCGACCACCATGGGGAGGATGCTGGCGGGATCTTTTTTAGAATTTTTCAGTTTCTTGCGACCTTTGCCGGCAGGCATGTCGCCGGAAATGAGATCGGCAAGTGTTGTGTTTTCGAGAATGCTCGCCGCCGCATCGCGAACGTCGAGAAAAACCTGGTAGAGCGCGCGATGCGCCAGATCGCGGTCGATCAATTCGCGAAGATGTTCGGCGTCGCCGAAAGGAGCGAGGGGACCGTCGATCAGGCGAATGATCTCGCTGAGACAGATGTCGGAAGGCTCGCGGCGGAGCATGTATCCGCCCTTGGCACCCCGGGTACTGTCGACCATGCGGGCGTTCTTCAGTTCGAGGAGAATCAACTCCAGGAACTTTTCAGGAAGTCCTTCCTGATACGCGATGTCTCGAATCTTGATTGCGCCCTGATGGTGATGCCGCGCCAGCATCATCATGGCTTGCAGAGCGTACAGACCTTTTTGGGAGATTTTCATAACGTTTGAGGATTATTCCATAAACTCCATTGAAATAATAGACTTTATTATCATAAGGGACATAGCAACCCTAGTTCCAATTCGACGGCAACGTCTTCCGAAATCTCACTGCAATAAATTCAGGGAGCTTGGAAGGAGCCTTCAAGCAGAAGGCAAACGCGATGTGCACAAGATTGCAGTTTCTTTCCAACGATTATCCATTCGGTAGACAGCCCACGCGAGGATCTTGCAGTTTCTTGCATACGGAGGTGATTCAGTAGAGGAACTACTTCGCGGAAACGCGCAGGACCAAGACTGTGATGTTGTCGGGGCCGCCCCGTTCAAGGGCGAGCTGCACGAGCTTGGTGCAGGCCTCTGCGGGAGCATTTTCGTTCGCGATCTTAGAGAGATCGGTTTCGCCGACGAGGCTCCACAGCCCATCGGTGCAGAGGATCAGCATGTCGGATTCCAGCAGTTGAATGGGCTGGTCGGGGACGTGAGGAGTGACATCGCGCCCGGAACCTAGAGCGGCGGTGAGGATGTGGCGTTGAGGATGAGACTCTGCATCCTCGGAACGGACGATGCCGTTCTCGACCAGGCGTCCGACGTAGGAATGATCGCGAGTCAGCCGAGTGAGATTGCCATCGCGCACAAGGTACAGACGGCTATCTCCGACGTGGGCGAAGCAGAGCTGGCGTTCGATGATGGAGAGCGCCGTGCAGGTGGTGCCCATACCCTGAAACTGAGGATGTTCAACAGCATAGCGCTGAATAGTGTCGTGAGCGGATTGGAAAGCGGCAGAGAGAGTCTGGCAGGCATCTCCTGAGAAATCGCGATCGTAGATATGGCGGACGGTCTCGACGGCGAGACGGCTGGCTTCCTGGCCGCCTTCGTATCCGCCCATGCCGTCGGCAACCACGGCCAGACGGCCTTTGCGCTGGAAGTCAGTGTCGGAATCGGGCTCCCAATAAAGAAAGGAGTCTTCATTGTTGGCGCGCATGAGGCCGACGTCGGTCAGGCTCGCCGCTTCGATTCCAGGCTTGGGCATTTTACTTTCAACCGGCATATTTTGGAGAGCGCAGACAGATCGACGAAAGAGGCCAACGTGGAGATCAGGTCCCGGTCATTATAAGTGAAGCAGAAAGTTCGTAAAACCCGCCGACGCGACGGATCTTCGGCGGGCGCCGCGGGAATATGCTCTCCCGCGATCCCGATTTATCAGCGGTTGCGATAAACACATTGTCGCAAGCTCTCGCTCTTGATGCGGACACTAAAACTGTCAAATTTTTCGGCTCTGCGTCTTGAGTGACCCCGGGTTGAGTTCCGATAGCCTACCATTTCTCGAAACGATGTGGCGCAAACTTTTATTTTGTCCGGAAAAGAAAAAAGCCGCAAAGGCAGCGGCTTTCTTTTCTCCTTTGAGAGCGAAGCGGGATGTACTGATTATTTTACCGAGTGCTTGTCGGCAGCGATGCGCCTGCTCATGTGATTGGCTTCACGATTGAGCTGACGCTGATGCTGCTTGGTGAGGTGGCCTTGGTCCTTCGCCATGTCTTTTTTCTCATTATTTTGGAGACGCTGTTCTCCACGTTCGAGACGGCGCGTCTGTCCGGGAGTGAGTTGACCGTTCTTGACGCCATTGGCAATGCGATTTTGCTGAAGGGTTTCGCGACGGTTGACTTGGTTGACGCGAGGATGACCCGGATCAACCTGACCAGGACCAGCGCCGGAGATGTTCTGGGCTTGAGCAGAGGCTGATCCGGCGATCATCAGACCACCCGCTGCCAGGACAAGGAGTGACTGCGTGATTTTGTTGTTCATGTGAGGTTGAACCCTGGCAAAAAAGTTTAGTTCTGACGTTGCGCCGGGACGGGGTTACTAAGGGGAACGGTGAACGTGAGAAAGGACAACAGTGCGACAGGGTAATCGTCGGCATGGTTACCATATCGCCGGTCAGATTTGGCAAGCCTCTCAGCGACGATGTAACATTCGTCGATTTCTGAGGGTCATTCATGAGAATGTCTGCCGGTGCGTGGTTGGTCTGTTTAGTCGCTGTGTTCTCTGCAGTCCTGATGTATCCAGCGAATTCATTCGCACAAAATTCTGGCGGCTCATTGCCGAGCGAGTCGCCGGAAAAGATCCAGCCGGTCACCAGTAGTTTCGATTACGTGCGACGGGATGTGATGATTCCGATGAGAGACGGAGTCAAGCTGCACACGGTGATCGCGGTTCCGAAGGGGGCGAGGAATGCACCGATTCTCTTGACCCGAACTCCGTACAGCGCCAACGCACAACTAGGACATGCAGCAAGTTCGCATCTTGCGTCGGTCCTGTATGGATACGACAACGCGACCGAGGTGATTGTCGATGGCGGATACATAAGGGTTGTGCAGGACGTGCGAGGCAAGTACGGATCGGAGGGCGACTATGTGATGACACGGCCCCTGCATGGTCCATTGAACCCGACGGCCGTCGATCATTCGACCGACACCTACGACACGATCGACTGGCTGGTGAAAAATATTCCGGAAAGTAACGGGAAGGTGGGCATTCTCGGAATTTCTTACGATGGATTCCTGCCCTTGATGGCGCTGGTGAACCCGCATCCGGCGTTGAAGGTGGCAGTGCCGATGAATCCGATGGTCGATGGCTGGATGGGAGACGACTGGTTTCACAACGGCGCCTTCCGCCAGCAAAACATGCCGTACATCTATGAGCAGGAAGGAACCCGCGACAATAGTGCTCAATGGTGGACCGATCACTTCGACGACTATGACGTTTACATGTCCGGCGGGTCGGCGGGTGATCTAGGGCGGCAACACGGTTTGGAGCAGATGGGCTTCTGGAGGAAACTGCTGGAACATCCCAGTTATGACTCATGGTGGCAGCAACAGGCGATGGACAAGATTCTCGCAGCGCAGCCGCTGAAGATTCCTGTGATGCTGGTCGATAGTTTGTGGGATCAGGAAGACATTTATGGCGCACCCGCGGTATACAAGGCGCTCAAGCCGAAGGACACCGGCAACGACAAAGTGTTTCTCGTGCTGGGTCCATGGCATCACGGGCAGGAGATCGGCGATGCCAGCAAGCTCGGGGCTTTAAATTTCCGCAGCGATACCGGGCTGTACTTTCGGGAAAACATTCTGGGTCCCTTTTTGGATCAGTATTTGAAAGATGGAGCGCCGAAAGGCGACGTAGCTCCGGTTAACGCGTTTGAGACAGGCTCGAACAGGTGGCGTCGCCTGCAATCGTGGCCGTCAGGGTGTGAGAAGGGTTGCGCGGTGCACCCCAAGCCGATCTACCTACAGGCAGGATCAAAGTTGAGCTTCGATGCCCCGACCGGCGGCTCTGCGGAGTTCGACGAGTATGTTTCCGATCCTGCTAAGCCGGTTCCTTTCCGCTCACGTCCAATACAGCCGGTCGGGTACGGCGGCGAGTTCACGTGGGCGCAGTGGCTTGTGGACGATCAGCGGGAGGCTTCCGGGCGCCCGGATGTGGCGGTATTTTCAACGGACGTGCTGAAGGAGCCAATGAAGATAAGTGGGCAGCCGGTGGCCAACCTTATCGCGTCGACGAGCGGCACGGATTCGGACTGGGTGGTGAAGGTCATCGATGTGTACCCGGATGAGGTAGCAGCGGAGCCGAAGATGGGCGGGTATCAGCTGATGGTTTCCGCGGACATCTTCCGTGGACGATATCGAGAAAGCCTGGAGACCCCGAAGGCGATTGCATCGGACAAGCCTCTGCTCTACCACTTCTTGTTGCCAACATCGAACCACGTTTTCCTACCAGGTCACCGCATCATGGTGCAAGTGCAATCGAGTTGGTTTCCGCTGTATGACAGGAACCCGCAAACGTTTGTGCAGAACATATTTTGGGCGAAGCCGGGCGATTACAAGAAGGCGACGCAGCGCATTTTTCATTCACCGAGCCAGGCAAGTTTCGTGGAGTTGCCGATTGTCGACATGAAGTGAGACTCGCAAACAGCCTGTGCGCCTCAGATCGAGCTTCGTATTTTGCATCTTTGATGCTGACCTACTTCAATAAGCGTTGACCACTACGGCCATGAAGTTACACGAACGACGTGGAGTGGCTGCTTGCTTTGCGAGCCGAGATGTAGTTCCATTTCTCATGCGAAGAGTTACGTGGGTGCTAGCTGTAACGATGCTGGCGGCATCTCCGCTTCTGGCGCAGGGCAAGCGTTTGTGGGTATTGCGAGCGCCCGGAGAAATGGTTGAATACGATCCTTCGACCTTCGCCGCCAAGCAAACAATAAAGGTCCCCGCCGAAGCCTTGAAGTCTCCGGCGAATTTGTCCGTGAATCGCTCAGGACAGGTCTTGTTCTTCACCCCGGTATCTTTGCCCCTCTCGGAAGAAGAAGCGACGCCGCACAAGGTGTGGTTATGGAACGGGCGCGGGTCGTCAACCATCGATTTAGGTGTGAACCGCAAAGTGGAAGAGACAGGATCGAATCAGGCGGTGACGGAATTGGCGCCAGCAGTTTTCCTATCCGCAGATGGAAAGCATCTTTACTGGTTTGCTAATGAGGCGAGACGTCTTCAACGCGAGGAAGTTGACCTTTCAACCGCCGTGACGTGGGAAGGCTGGCAAACCGATCTTTCAGGAGCAGGGCGGGAGGAACTGGTTTCTACGAAGCTGCCCGAATGCCGCTGCACGACGGGAAGCTGCGAAGACAGTTGTCCGGTGGGCGCGGCTTGGGTTCCAGACACAGGGGTCGAGGGATCCTTTCTGATGACCCAGTACATCGCGGGGCAGACAAGCCCCAGTTACAAGAACACCTCGCTGTACCAGGAGCAGAGCGGGAAGTGGTCGGCGACAGCCCTCCCCGAACCTTTGCAACGCGTGCTGGATGCGACTTCAGATGGCAGCATGATTGTGGAAGCGATCCCGGATACCGGTTGCTGCGGCTGGTCAAATCAGAGTAACGATCAGACGTTGGTGATTGCTGGAGGGAAGTCGCGCCCGTTCTTCGACGAGCAGGCTTCGTACAAGAATGCGGACTATGACGTGAGCTTTTACACACCGAACGCGCAAGTGTCACCGGAATTGAAATCCGTGGCGATGACCATTGTCGCGACATCGGGGATGAACAAGCCGA
Organism: uncultured Acidobacteriota bacterium; assembly: GCA_963712365.1. Classification (GTDB taxonomy): domain Bacteria; phylum Acidobacteriota; class Terriglobia; order Terriglobales; family Acidobacteriaceae; genus Sulfotelmatobacter. The sequence continues at coordinate 431,582 of CAVQHO010000006.1, read as the reverse complement.
TCCAACTTTCCGAGCAGGGGCAGGCGAGCCCGGAAGAGTCCGCGCGCATACGAAAGGCATTGGCAGATATGCCGGTTGTCGCAGTCAAGAGTATGGAAGATCCACCTCGGCAGATTGCGAGCGTACCGCATGCAACGCTGATTGGATGGATCAGCGAGAAAGAGCTGCTGATCGTAGAAGATCACACGCTCGCCGCCTATAACGTGGTGACTGGCGCCCGGCGAAGATCCCGTTTGCGAGTGGAGGATGCAGCACGCGTCTTCCTACGCTGATCTACCGGCTGAACGCGCCTAATTTTCGGCTGCCGCAGGCAAGTCCGAAAGCTGAAGTCCAAGGTTTCCTGGATTCGTCGCGTAGGCAAGCCCGGTGCTCATCTCGACCAGTCCAGCGCGGATAAGCTTTTCAATCTCGCCATCAAAATACTGCATTCCATCGGTGTCGCCATCGGCCATTGCTTCCAGAAGCGTTTTGCCATCTTGTTCGCCTTTCTCGATGTACTCGCGGGTCCTCAGTGTTGACTTGAGAATCTCGACGATCGCCACACGTCCGTTTCCGTCACGCCGCGGAATAAGGCGCTGAGACACGATAGCGCGAAAGCTTTTCGCCAGCCGATTTCGGATGATGTGTTGTTCCGACATGGGGAATGCGCCGATGATTCGTTCGACAGTTTTTGAGGCATCGATGGTGTGGAGCGTGGAAAGGACCAAATGTCCGGTCTCGGAAGCCTCGAGCGCAATCTCGATGGTTTCTTTATCGCGCATCTCGCCGACAAGAATCACTTTCGGAGCCTGTCTCAAGGCGGCGCGAAGCGCGAGCGCAAAACTCGGCGTATCGCTGTGCAGTTCGCGCTGGTGAACGATCGAGCGCTTATGGCGATGCATGAACTCGATGGGATCCTCGATGGTGAGGATGTGATAAGAGTGCGTCTCGTTAATGCGATCGAGAACAGCGGCGAGCGTCGAAGACTTGCCCGAACCGGTTGGGCCAGTCACGAGGACGATTCCATTTTTGAGGTCAGCAATCTCGGCGAGTTGCGGCGGCAGGTTCAGGCTAGCTAGCGTTGGAATGGTCTGGGGGATAACCCGCATGACGATAGCGTGGCTGGACCGTTGTTGAAAGATGTTCACGCGAAAGCGGCAGTGTCCGGGGACGCGGTAAGAAATGTCGCACGATCCTGAACTCTGCAATGATTCGGTTGCTTGTTTGCTGCCGGCAATCAACTCGTTGGCGATGCGACGAGTGTCTTCCGGCGTTAGCGGCCCCATTCCTGAAATCTTCACCGGCGACAACTTCCCAGAAAGCTCGACCATGGGAAAACTACCAGGCGAGAGGATAAGATCGCTGACTTTGTCGGAGACGCCGAGCATGGCGAGTAGAAGGGCTGGCGTGGGGACGAATTTTGCTGCGGCGACGACGGGGATCTGAGCTTTCTGGACTGCGGACTCCACAAGTGGTCCTTTCTGGTGCGAATAGGCGTAACAAATGGGCGCGACTTTCTGGACTTCTGGAGGGAGGGAGATCGGGAAGATAGGTAGCATGCGGAACGCCGTTCCGACGTCCTAGCGCCGTTCATAAAGATCCGTTAACTCGTGCCGAATGAGAGGAGTTGGAGGGAGCGGGACGCTGGGTGATTGCGGCTCCCAGGCCGATTTGTCTGTTTCGTGGACTCAGGTCCAGTCGGCAGACAGAAAGGCGTCGGCATAACTTGCGCTGAGCGCCGCTCGAGGAAATCCAATTGGGTGGCTTTGGTCCGATTAAGTACTCGACGCTTATTTCTTCTCCCCGGGTTTCAGCAATAAGTCCTGATAGTCGAAGCTGAAATCCGCCAGCGGCGAGACTGCGGCCATGCGCGCACTGTCGATCGACCCGTCGGGATTGAGCGAGAAAGTGATGAAAGCATCCTCGATGGTGCGTGTGCGCCAATGTGCCTTGAAGGTGTCGTGCTGCCAGTGCTGGAGGTCCCCGATCATGGTTGGCGTGTGATCGAATGTGATCATGAGACCTGCGTTCTCCGCCCGGATAGTGATCGGACCGTACCAGGCGTCGTTATAGACACCCGCATATTTTTCGAGGGGAAGAGACGGTCTGGAGTTCGTGTCCCGCGCGCCCTCGGCCTTCTTCATTGTTTCGGCAGCGTCTTTTTCTTCCTTGTCCTTCACTGCCTTGTAAGCGGCAATCCAATCCGTCGGCGGCAAGTGCAAGAAATGATCGAGAACGTGATAGAGGATCGAGTCGAAAGCCCCGCCTTCTTCCGCGTTGGTTAGGATCACGACGCCAAGGCTTTCCTCGGGCACCAGCATGACTCGTGATACGAAACCGGCGACTCCGCCGGTGTGGCCAGCCATCTTGCGACCGTGATAGTCGCGCAGACCCCATCCGAGGGCATAGTCGGCGAAGTTGGGCTTCAAGGCGGCGAGGGGCGGCGGGGGATCGCCGATTGGCAAGATCGTTTGGGGCGACCACATTTCCTTCGAACGTTGCTCGCTAAAGAGGTGACCTTCGCGATCGGCGAACTTTCCGCGATTGAGTTGCAGTTGAACCCATTTCGCCATATCGGCAGCGCAGGAGTTGATGGCGCCTGCGGGCCCGGCGTTATCGAGGGTGCCGAAGGGAATGACCTGCAATTTGCCATCGACGCGGGAGTGCGGCGAGGCGTAGTCATCGCCTGGCTTGAAAGCGGAGTTGCTGACGTTGGAATGATTCATCCCGAGCGGCATGAAGATTTGCCGATGGACGTAGTCATCCCATGATGTTCCGGTGACGGCAGGGATGATCTGCCCGGCAGTCATGTAGAGAAGGTTGTCGTACGCGTAATGGCTGCGGAAACTGGAAGCGGGTTTCATGAAGCGAAGCTTATGGATGACTTCTTCGCGTGTGTACGTGGAATGAGGCCAAAATAAGAGGTCGCCTTCGCCGAGTCCCATGCCGCTGCGATGCGTGAGCAGATCGCGGATCGTCATTTCGTGCGAAACGTACGGGTCGTACATCACGAATCCGGGCAGGCGCTGGTAGACGGGATCGTCCCAAGAGAGTTTTCCTTCGTCAATCAACATAGCGAGGGCGGCGGTTGTGAAGGCTTTGGTATTGGATCCAATACCAAACATGGTGAACTCGTCCGCTGCAGTGGTATCGCCGAGCTTGCGGACGCCGTATCCTTTTGCCAAAAGAATTTTGCCGTCTTTTACGATTGCCACTGCCATTCCAGGAACATTGAACGTCTTCATCGAGGACGCGACCCACGCATCCAGATCGGCAGGAAGTGTCGGGTCGGAAGATTGAGCCCAGAGAGTGCCGGCGAGGATGGAGAGACTGAAGACAACAGAGACTCGGCGTATGTGAGAAGGGCGCATGTGCTCTCCCCTGGTTACGGAAAGGAAATGACGGGGAATTAGAACACAGAAGCGGGAATTCTCCGATATGCAGAAAAAGCCGCGCGAGTCCGAGAGCGTGACCTACCGCGGGCAGCAAGGGGAGGACTGGCGATCAGTTCATGCGATCGGACATTACGGCAGTGATGTATTCGAGAAGGTGGTCAATTTCGAGGTCGGAGTTGACCAATGCGGCGATGTCGGTGGGGCTAAATCCCGTTCTGGCTGATGCCTGCTGGATCAGGTTTGAAAGGTTGTGTTGTGGGATGTAGTCGAATTCGAAATTCATCATGCGCTCCTTAGGGCATTCTTGCGTTAGCGACCGGAGTTTCAGTACGGCTGGGGATCGAAGTTGTGAACCTGATGACCGAACCGATGGACGACAGCTTATTGCCTGCTCGACTACAGAGAGGCAGGCAGGAACGCCACGATTAACAGCGGAATGTTTGCAGCAGGATTGGACGCGAGCCAGGGTCCGGACTTTCGATCAGCGCTCCGGGCTGGTAGGAAGGTGCATAAGCTTGCAGGATGGGGGGTGAAATCACGGCGGCCATGACGAGCAATAGCGGCGCGGAGTTTACCTGAGCGTGAATGGCAGTGGGCCCCGTTCCGCGGTGAAACGCAGTGTCGGGTAGATCGACGTCAGGCAACACCACAATCAGGAGCATGAGGAACACCACGCATCCGAGAAGGAGGATAGCCCACGGCTTGATTTTCCACTGCGCGAACATTTATCTATCCTTTGTGCCAGAGGGAGGAATCACTGTCAATCCCCCTGTGCGTAGATTTTTCACAGAACCTGCGCTGAACTGAGATGATGAACTGCCAGACATTATTTGAGATGCGCAAGATAGAAGACACGGCAATGCAAGAAAATGCATATTTACGTTTTAGAACGAGAGCAATGGCTTCCGCGTCAGGTTGGTGAGATATTCGATTTCTTCTCAGAACCCGGAAATCTGCAGGTGATCACTCCGCCATGGCTTGATTTCCGGATGGTCCACACTTCCGAGCGATTGGAAGCTGGATCCCTGATTCGATACCGGTTGCGCTGGCGTTGGGTTCCGATCCGATGGACGACGGAGATTTCCAAGTGGAATCGGCCCCACGAATTTGTAGATCGTGCGATTTCAAGTCCTTACGCGTTCTGGCACCATGAACACCGATTCGAAGCGCGGGAGGGCGGCACGATGATGCGAGATTTCGTAACCTACGCCTTACCCTTGGGATGGGTTGGTCGGATAGCCTACAGGGCAGTGGTAAGGCGGGATGTGGAGGGTATTTTCGATTTCCGAGCTGCGGCGATGCGCCGGCTCTTTCCCGCCTGAAGATCGCTGTACAAACTCCCGGTCATCGTATACAAACTCTGAAAGCGTTGACCTGTCAGGTATTTGGGAGATTCGGGTCCTTGTACCTCAAGCCGAAAAACTTGCGTGAAGCTGTATCCGTGCTGGCGTCTTCCGGTGGACAAATTCTTGCCGGAGGAACTGACTTTTATCCCACTCTGGGAGAACGTCTGCCGCCGGGGGACGTGGTCGACATTTCTGGGATTCGTGAGATTCGGGGAATTTCGATCGAGCCGGACTGGATTCGAATTGGAGGGCTGACCACATGGAGCGAGGTAATTCGTACTCCACTGCCTCGATGCTTCGACGCTCTCAAGTCCGCGGCGCGTGAGATCGGGTCAATTCAGATTCAAAACCGCGGCACAGTGGCCGGAAACTTGTGCAATGCCTCCCCGGCTGCGGATGGGGTGCCACCGCTTTTAGCACTGGATGCTGAGGTGGAACTGGCCTCTAGTTCAACTGTACGCCGCATTCCCCTGGCGCAATTCGTGACAGGAAATCGAAAAACCTTGCGAAGGGGTGACGAGATTCTGGCCGCGGTCTTGGTTCCGCGGAAATTTGAGGATGCGGCATCAGTGTTCCTGAAGTTGGGAGCGCGGCGATACCTAGTCATTTCCATTTCGATGGTGGCCGTAGTGGTGCACTTCAATGGAGACGGGCATGTCCAGGAGGCCCATGTTGCTGTGGGATCGTGCTCAGCGACGGCGCAGAGGTTGAGAAAATTGGAAGGGGATCTGAGAGGGAAGGCGCTGCCGGAGTTAGGAGGAATCGTTAACCTCGAACATCTGGCTTCACTGTCTCCGATCGATGACGTGCGAGCGACGGCGGACTACCGCCGCGATGCTTCTGTGACTCTGGTGCGCCGAGCCCTCACCGCTTGCGCGAGGAACGCCTGAGTGGCCACCACGCAGAAACTTTGCGGGCACAGGAACGAAAACCTGGTTTCGTTTCGCGTGAATGGCAAGGCTACGGAGGTGATGGCCTGTGGCAGCCGACGTCTTTCGCGTGTATTGCGTGAAGACCTTGGACTTACTGGGACCAAGGTCGGATGTGACGCGGGCGACTGCGGCGCATGCACCGTTCTGCTGGATGGCGAGCCGGTGTGCGCCTGCCTGATTCCCGCTGGACAAGTTGCCGGTTGTGATGTCACGACGGTGGAAGGACTTGCGACGCGAAGCCCTTTCCGCGATCAGGTTCAGAAATCATTTTTGTCTCACGGGGCGGCACAGTGCGGGGCATGCACTCCGGGTATGCTGGTCGCGGCTACGGCGCTACTCGAGAAAAATTCCTCGCCCTCCGAAAGCGAAGTTCTGGATGCGATCGGCGGCGTGTTATGTCGCTGCACGGGATATCGCAAAATCGTGCGGGCGATAGTTGAGGTCGGACACCATGTGGACGGACAACCATCGCTGAGATCTGGTGGGGCCGTGGGTGCTCGGATGGTCCGCATTGACGGTCAGAAAAAGGTTGATGGGAGAGAAATCTTTGGAGCCGATGAAGTTCCCAGCGATGCGCTCACGGTCCGTGCCGTTCGTTGTCCACACCATCACGCAAAATTCCAGTTCGGGGACCTCAATCACTTTATTTCGGAACATCCCGGGATCGAGGGCGTGCTTACCGCGAGAGATGTTCCGGGGACGGACTGTTACGGCGTGATCCCAAGATTTGCGGATCAACCGATCTTCGCTCACAGCGAAGCGCGATTCCGCGGTGAGGCAGTCGCTGCGGTCGTAGGTGAGCTGGAGGCGATCGAAGCACTCGATCTTTCAGAATTCCCGATCCAGTGGGAAATATTGATTCCGTTGCGGACGATCGAAGAAGCTTCGTGTGTTGACGCACCAAGAATTCACGAGAATCGGCCGGACAACGTGTTGGTGCGCGGAAAGGTCATTCGCGGTGACGTGGAGCAGGCACTGGCGGACGCCGACTTCGTTGTCGCGGCCGAGTATGAGACTGGATTTGTCGAACACGCCTACATTGAACCGGAAGCAGGATTTGCCCGGCGTGTCGGGGATGCGGTCGAGATCCAAGCGTGCACGCAGTCGCCTTATATGGACCGTGACGACATATCGAAGATACTCGGCATTGCTCCGGAGAAGGTTCGAATTATCCCGACTGCGGTAGGCGGTGGATTTGGATCGAAGCTCGATCTCTCAGTGCAGACCTTTCTGGCGCTGGCGGCATGGAAATTAAATAGAGCAGTGCGGATGGTGTATTCGCGCACGGAATCGATTGTGTCGACGACGAAGCGGCATCCGGCCCGTATGCGATTGCGCGCGGGCGCAAATCGCGAAGGAAAACTCATGGCAGTCGACTTTACCGCCGACTTCAATACCGGCGCATATTCTTCATGGGGCCCGACCGTGGCAGGACGCGTGCCGGTACATGCGTCAGGACCTTACTTCGTTCCGCACTATCGCGCGCTGACTCGAGCTGTACACACGAATATTGTTCCTGCCGGGGCGTTTCGTGGGTTCGGCGTCCCGCAGGCGGCGATTGCGCAGGAACAACTCTACGACGACCTCGCGGACAAAGTTGGAATGGACCGGTTGGAATTCCGCATTCTCAACGCGCTAGAAAGCGAAACTCCTACTGTGACTGGGCAAGTACTCCACGAGGGAGTCGGCATTCGCGCCTGCTTCGAGGCGCTTCGGCCAAAGTGGAGAGATGCAAAGGTGACCGCGGCAGAATTCAACTCGCAGACAAGAGGACCGCTGCGTCGCGGCGTCGGCGTTGCAGGCATGTGGTATGGCTGTGGAAACACTTCGTTGCCGAATCCATCGACGGTGCGCGTCGGACTGAAACCAGACGGGCGGCTCGCGCTGCATCAGGGTGCAGTGGACATTGGGCAGGGATCGAACACGATCGTTACGCAGATCTGTGCTGACGCGATTGGAGCACTAATTACACAATTCGACCTGGTTTCCGGCGATACATCGATCACTCCGGATTGCGGGAAAACGTCGGCGTCGCGGCAAACACTTGTCACGGGGAAAGCCGCGCAGATGGCGGGAACGAAATTGCGCGATGAAATTCTGAAGCTCGCTGGCGCGTGCAAATGCGGATCGATCGATTTCGGGCCAGCGGGAATTACAGTTTTCGAAGATGGACAAAGAAAAACCATCGACTTGAGTAGCTTGCCGCTCGATAAGCACGGATACGTAGCCACGTGCGAAGCGACTTTTGATCCGCCGGTTACGCCCCTCGACGAGAATGGACAGGGAACTCCATATTGCGTCTATGGCTTTGGGGCCCACATGGCGGAAATTGAGGTAGATATTGAACTCGGTACCGTTCGTGTACTGAAAGTAAGTGCAGCGCATGACGTCGGACGCGCGATCAATCCCACACTGATTGAGGGTCAGATCGAAGGCGGCGTCGCACAAGGGTTGGGCATGGCGCTGATGGAGGAATTTTTCCCCGGGAAGGGCGAGAATCTGCACGATTACCTGATTCCTTCGGCAGGAGATGTGCCACCGATCGAATCGATTCTGATTGAAGATCCGTCTCCGATCGGGCCATACGGTGCGAAGGGAATCGGGGAGCAGGCGGTCATTCCAACAGCGCCCGCGATCCTCAATGCCATCCACGACGCGACAGGGGTACGGATACACAGAGTGCCGGCGACACCTGACCGGGTGAGGGCCGCTATTCTTGCAAAGGCAAACGGAGATGCGCGTGGCTGACGACGCGATCCGTTGCGATGCCTGCCCGGTGCTGTGTTACATCAAGCCGGGGCGTATGGGCTCGTGCGACCGATACGGCAATCATGATGGAAAGCTTGTCCGGCTTGATCCGCATATTGTGCTTGAGCGCGCAGTTGGACGAGGCGAATCCGTTGTGCCTTTTCTCGAGCGCAGTCGCGACTGGGATGGCGCTCTGGTAAGTCACGACGAGACGTTTGTGACCGCGATCGGTGCGGGAACAACCTATCCCGATTACAAGCCCGCGCCCTTCATCATCTCATCGCAAGTTGAGGGCGTGGACATGGTCACGGTTGTGACCGAAGGAATTTTCAGCTACTGCGGAGTCAAGCTAAAGATCGACACCGACCGTCATCTCGGAGCCGAATGCAGCACGGTGCGTGCAGATGGCGAGGCGATCGGGCATGTGACGACGAGTGAATATGGTTCGCAGATGCTCTCGCTCGGCGGTGTCCGGCACCTGACTGGCGGAAGCCGCCAGGAAGGGACTGCAACCTGCGATGCATTGTTGAACCTGTGCAACGGTAAGGCAGTCGAACTGGCGATCGATGACGGCGTAAAAGTCAAAGTGCAGGCGGGAAAAGCTCCGGTCGTCGATGGCGTTCAGGAAGAGCGAATGCGCGTAGGCTGCGGCTCGGCGACTATCGGAATGTTTGCCCGGCAGTGGTTCGGCAAAGTCGATGATGTTGTCGTTGTAGACGATCACATCACCGGCGTGTTGTCTGAGCATCAGGCAGGGAAGTTGCTGGGGGTGCCTGAGACGGGAATCAAATTGAAGGGAAGACGCTCCACTCCGGGGCGGTACTTTCAAGTGGCGGATCCGGGAACTTCGTGGGGCGGAACGAACATCGACAATCCATTGTCGATCTTGGGGAAATTCAATTCCAGGAAGGCGTGGGCCGGAATGCGATTGCTCATGGTGAGCACAACTGGCGAGCATCACGCATACTTCGAGCTGGGCGAAGATCTGAAGCCGATCGAGAAGGAGTTGCCGGAGGAATTGCGCACTTCGGTCGCACGCATAAAGGAAAACTGCGAACCGGCAATGTGCACGGTACTGTTCATGGGAGGAGCGGGTGGCTCGCTGCGCGCGGGAGTGACGGAAAATCCCGTGAAGCTGACGCATTCGGTTCGCGACGCATTGACTCGGGTGACCTGCGGCGGGGCGCCAGTGTATGTTTGGCCCGGCGGTGGCATAACGTTTATGGTGGACGTAACGCGGATGCCTCAGAACGCGTTTGGCTATGTGCCGACTCCGGCGCTGGTCGCTCCTATTGAATTCAGTCTGACACTCACTGGATACGCCGAACTCGGCGGACATATGGAGAGCGTTCGGCCATTGAGTTCCATCGAAGGGGACCGGGAGGGACGACGCAGAGTTGTTTCGCGCACGGACAATCCCTGGCCGCTCGAGTCGACGCCGAAGGCAAGAAATCAATGAACAAACGCGCACAGTTGCAGCTTCTCGCGGACGGACGGAGACTTCATCTGAGCGATGGCCCAATCGATCTGATTGTGGAAGCGTTCGGTGCGCGAGCAGAAGTCGATAAGGCGTACGACGCCGCGTGTGGCCGGTTTACGTCGATTCTTGACGAGTTGTGTGGCGAACTTACGCTGCTGCGAAGGGCATGCTGCGCGGAATCCGAGTGGCCCGATGGCAGCATCGCTCGACGAATGACAGCGGCGGTAGTGCCTTATACAAGCCAATATTTCATTACGCCGATGGCCGCGGTTGCGGGCGCAGTGGCTGAGGAGATCTTGGCCGCAATGGTCGCGTCGGCGGACCTGTCGCGGGCTTACGTGAACAACGGTGGAGATATCGCTCTGCATTTGACCGAAGACGAAAAGTTTGTGGTGGGGATGGTTGAGCGTCCGGATCGTCCATCACTCTTCGGGACGTCGACGATAACCTCGTCCGACCGCGTTCGCGGGATTGCGACCAGTGGCTGGCGAGGAAGGAGTTTCTCGCTGGGCATCGCGGATGCAGTGACGGTTCTCGCAGACCGCGCGGCAGTGGCGGATGCGGCGGCCACGATCATTGCCAACGCCGTTGATCTTCCGGGGCATTTATCGGTTGTGAGGGTTCCCGCATGCGATCTTGCCCCAGACAGTGACCTCGGAAATCGATTGGTAACTCAGGATGTTGGGAAGTTATTGCCCGAGGAAATCGATGAAGCGCTTGCGTCAGGTGCACAAACCGCTCAAAGGCTTTTGAGAATTGGACTGATTCGGAGTGCGGCATTCCATCTTCAGGGGGAGACGCGGGTGATTGGAACGCTGGCCGAGGACGCACTGGTATCAGGCTCTCGACTAGAAAGGATCCTCGTCAATGCCTGACGTGATCGTCAGAAAAAAAGTCACGTATCTGGAAGAGATTTTCCATGAAGGCGGCCCCGTGTCGGCGGTGCCCCTGCGCAGGGCGGCGGCGCTGACAGTAATTCGAAATCCGTTTGCAGGATCGTACGTGCCCGCGATCGACGGTTTTATGGATGACTTGAAGCCGCTTGGCTTGGAGATGGCTCATGCGTTGATCGCAGTTCTGGGTGGCGATACCAAATTTGTGGAAGGCTACGGCAAGGGAGCGATTGTGGGTTCGGCGGGCGAACTCGAACACGGCGCTCTCTGGCATGTACCCGGCGGGTACGGGATGCGCGAGGTTCTCGGAGGAGCAAAGGCGATTGTCGCTTCGACCAAGAAGGTTGGCGGGCCGGGCGCGCGGCTCGATGTTCCCATCACGCACATCAATGCCTCATATGTGCGCAGTCATTTCGACGCGATGGAAGTGGGAATCAACGATGCTCCGCGAGCTAATGAGATCTTGCTTGCCCTGGTAATGACGACAGGGGCACGGGTTCACGCTCGCGTCGGAGGACTGAAAGCATCGGAGATTAAGGGCGAAGACGGTCTGAGATGAGGACGACATGAAAGCAAAGATTCGTAAGATCGCCATATTCGTCGAAGAGACGCAGCAGGAGATGGACCGGGAAATCTCTCCTCCAGTCAGGAAGGCAGCCGCTGTCGCGGTCATTGAAAATCCGTTTGCCGGAAAGTACGTTGAAGATCTTTCTGAGTTGATGACGATTGGAGAGGAACTCGGCGAATTGCTCGCATCGCGCGCGATAGCGGCCCTCGGAATTTCAGGGTCGTCGGCGGAGAGTTACGGCAAGGCGGCCGCAGTTGGTGAGAACGGTGAACTGGAACATGCTGCGGCCATTCTGCATCCGAAGCTGGGAACACCGGTGCGGCGCGTGCTGGGCAAAGGTGCCGCGCTCATTCCGTCGTCGAAGAAACGCGGAGGATTGGGAGTGGTCCTCGACATTCCGCTTGGGCACAAGGACGCAGCGTTCGTCCGAAGCCATTTCGACGGCATGGAGGTGCGATTGAATGATGCGCCTCGCGCGAACGAAATTATGGTAGCAGTAGCCGTGACTGACAGCGGGCGTCCATTGCCGCGAGTAGGTGGACTGACGAAAGATCAGGTCAAGGGTGAAGATGGGTTGCGTTGATCACTGAACTGTTGGCGCACGCATGAGGAACGAGATGTCGTCCACTTTATAAAGGACTTTGCCTGCCGAATCCGGGGTCGGCTTGATCTTTCCCATTCGGACCGAATCGAATGCCTTCACAAGTCGAGGTAGCACCGATGGTTGAGCCACGGGAATGTTGTGTGCGCCCAAGACGAGTTTGACCTGTGGTGCCAGAGCGGCGAGCCGGGCGATCGATGATGCATAGGCGTCAAGATCCGTTTCCGGGCGGAATAGCCAGATGGGCGCGGGATAATAAGTGTCGCCGGTAAAGAGCAGTCCGTTTGCGCGATCAAATAAGGTGATTGCGTCGGGAGTATGGCCCGGAGTGGCAATGACCTCGATCGAGCGGCCTCCAAGGTCGAAGCGCTCGCCATCGTGCATGTATGTCTTGATCTTCCATGGACGCGTCGCGTAGATCTTCGAATCGAATCCCTTAGGCAACTCTCCGCAAATCTGATCGGAAGTGATTTCCTCCTGTGCATCTTCGCGCGAGCCTAGCGCATTTCTGCGAGTGAAATCCGTATCCATCGCGTACACGGTATCGAACTGCCAATTGCCACCGACGTGATCGTCGTGCGTGTGAGAATTGAGAACTACGATCGGTAGCTTGGTTAGTTGGCCTGTAACTTTCTTGATGTCACTGATGCCCATACCTGTATCGAACAGAAGAGCGCGCTTGTTGCCGACAATGAGATAGCCAATCGTTTCCTCGGATTGGTGCGGCTCGTAGATAGCGAAAACATCCGGCGCCGGCTTGAAGACCTCGAACCAGGGATCGCTGACAGGAATGCGCTTGAGACCGTTGTATTCGGGACGCGGCAGCGCCCGACACCATTCGGGGACGGGAGCCTGCGCGATGAGCGTCGTTGCGAACATAAAGGTTGCCAACAACAGATCGAAGCGTTTACGCACGTGCAACCTCCGGAACTCGCGTCGCCGGCGGTGTGTTGCGGCTGCGCTGGATGCTTACGGCGCCGTCGGTGATCACCATGCCGACGCCCGGCAGATCGCCCTTCTGAATACTGTCGAGCAGATTCTTGCCCGCAGACTGTTGCGCGGTATCAAGAAAAACAAAGCTGGCCTCGCGCCCGGGTGCAATCAATCCGCAATTCAGGGTGCGCATTTTGGCAGTGTTGCCGGTAGCGAAGCAGATTGCCTGCTCTGCCGGGATTTCTCCGAGCGACGACAGCATGGAAATCATACGGAGGATGCCCAGCGGTTGCACACCGGATCCCGCGGGAGAGTCCGTGCCGAGGATCACCCTATGCAGCTGCTTCAATTCCTTTGCAGATCGCAGGGCAAGTAGTCCTGCGCGTTCGTTCCCGTTGTGGACGATCTCCAGCGCGCGGCGGGAACGCTCACATAATTCCACGATCTGATCGTCCGGAAGCGCGGTATGGCCGCCGTTGACGTGGCCTATCACGTCGGCGTCGGTTTCGAGGACCATGTCTTTATCGATCAGACTCGATCCCGGGATCGATGGGCCTCCGGTGTGAATCGTGCTTTGGATGCCGTATTTGCGGGCCCAAGCGACCATGCGCTTTCCGGTGGTTCCGTCCTTGACGCTGCCAAGTCCGACTTCGCCGAGAAATTTTACGCCAGCAGCGGCGAGTTCTTTGAAGTCGTCCTCGACCATTCCTTGCTCGAGCACCGGAGCACCTGCATAAACTTTGACTCCGCTTGGCCGGAACGCCTGAAAGGCGCGCTGGGCGAAGATCGCCATGGCTTTCAGTCCGACGATGTCTTTAGGGCGACCGGGTGTGTGGACTTCCCCCGCGGAGACCATCGTGGTGACGCCGCCATGCAGGCAGCTATCGATCCATCCCAATTGATTCTGGCGCGGCGTCCAGTCCCCGCACACGGGGTGCACGTGGCTGTCAATCAATCCGGGAGCAAGGGCGGTGCCCTTGGCGTCGATGGTCGTGGTTGCACCAGAAATGTCGACATCTTTCTCTGTGCCAACGGCGTGAATCAGACCATTGATGGTGACGATGGTGTCTGCAGCAAGAATTGGATTATCAAGATCTCCGCTGAGGAGAAGTCCAATGTTGCGGACTACCAGCTTGGTCGGGTTGGCGGGTGCGTGTTGATTCATTCGTGCGATCTCCGGAACGACTTCCAACGGCATTTAACCACGAAGGGCATAAGGGTTCACGAAGGAAAGCAGGCACTGTCGGACTTTCTTTGATTGCTTCGATCGCTTTCACCAGCGTTTGTCAGCGGCTAAACGATGATGGTACGCTCGGCGTTTATATATAAGGAGAGCCATGGGTTCAATGAAGTTTATATTCTGGGAAGTCGATGTGCAGCGCGACTTCATGCTGCCGGGGGGGCATCTCTATGTTCCGGGAGCTGAGAAACTGCTACCAAATATCCGACGGCTTACCGATGCGGCCCGGCAGAATCGAGTTTTTCTCGTGTCGCATGGATGCTTTCACTTCAAAGGTGATCCGGAGTTCAAAATCTTTCCGCCGCATTGCGTGAAGGGAACAGCGGGATCAGAGCTTGTGCCGGAGGCGATGACCGACAAGGTTGCGCGCGTAGAAAATGAGGACTCAGCAAAGATTCCCGAAGATCTGACTCAGTACCAGCAGATTCTGCTCGAGAAACAGACTCTCAATATCTTTGACAGCAGGCACGCCGATGAGTTGGTGAAGCGTTTGGGGACGGACGCAGAGTTCGTTGTGTTCGGTGTGGTCACGGAGTACTGCGTTGGCTATGCAGCGAAAGGATTGATCGAGCGTGGACGCAAAGTCGCAGTTGTGACGGACGCGATTGAGACGCTGAAGAAAGAAGATGGGGAAAAGACGATTGCGGACTTTAAACGATTGGGCGCTCGATTGATAACCACAGATCAGGCTCTCAGGGCGCTGGATGCCTGAGAGCCCGGCTTCTTCTAGCGATGATCGTGGTCGCGATCTCGATCATGATCCCGATCGTGGTCGTGATTATGGCGCCAGGTCCAGTAATCCTTCTGCTCGTTGGGAGGCAATCTCTTGAACTCGCGGTGCGGATCGCGATGGGTCTCGGTGGTCCACTGGTTGTAGTAGACAACCTCATTGTTGTCCCATACGTGATAGTCGGTGTAATACGGATCGTAAGCTCGGTAGTGATGGTGGTTTCCGCAGGCAATACCTGCGAACGAAGAAGCCACTACAGCAGCCAGCAACAGCGAACTCAGGCGATGCGAACCACGACTCATGTTTTGTCTCCTTAGATAAAGAAACACATTTGCTAAAAATTAGTTGCCCAGTAGGAGATTGTGGTTTCAAGCTAATAAGGAATTTTGGAACACCTGGAACAAATGTTTACAAAGAGGGGCAGGAGCGGGCTGAATTTCGTGGATAGATAGCCGACACGTGCTGGAATTTTCGGATTAACGTTTCCTTGCGAAGTGTATTTCTTTTCCTTTCGAAAGCTTTTCAAGGGGAACACTTTGTAATAGACTACTCTGTCTTTTGGGGAGGTTTTCGCGTTGGAAAATCCGTTGCGCACGCTGCTCGACCTGCCGGATCAGGAAAAAGTGGAGCGCGGTTTGGTGCACACTCCGCGTGAGATCTTCCAGCAACCCGATACCTGGCACACCACTTATAAACTTTGCAAAGATCGGCAATCCGATCTGAATCATGCGCTCAGGCAAGCGGGGATCGGCCGGGGTAGCACATCATCTCCAACTGTCTATTTGGTTGGCGCAGGCACTTCGGATTATAGTGGCCGGGCACTGGCGCCCCTTCTGCGGCGCCGCTGGGGTTGCGACGTCTGGGCGCTTCCGAGCACGAGCTTATTGACTGACTTCGATGAATATCACCGCGCGGGAAGGGAATATCTATGGATATCGTTTTCCCGATCGGGTGAAAGTCCGGAAGGTGTTGCGTTGCTCGATCGCGCGCTGAACCGCTATTCGCAAATTCGACACCTTGTGATTACTTGCAACGCGAACGCTCCGATGGCGCAGTCGTGCGCGCGGCACCAAGACCGGGCATTCGCTCTCGTTCTGGATGACTCCGTCAACGATCGCGGCCTGGCCATGACTAGTTCCTTCAGCAACATGGTTCTTGCTGCGCAGTGCGTAGCCCATCTAGAAGAGATAGGCCAGTTCGGCGACGTCGTTTCGCAGATGTCTGACGCAGGAAAGTCGTTTCTTCCTGCCGCAGCGGAAGCGGCAGCTGAGGCGACAAGCCTGGGATGCACGCGTGCCTGTTTCGTCGGCTCTGGAGCGCTGCGAGCAGTGGCAGATGAATGTGCTTTGAAAGTTGTGGAGCTGAGCGGAGGCAAGATCACTACTCTTGCGGAAACTCCGCTAGGATTGCGTCACGGACCAATGTCCAGCGTCAACGATCAGAGTGTGTTCGTGGCGTTCCTTTCGACGGACTCGCGTCGGCGCGGATACGAACTCGATCTTTTGCGCGAAATCGATCGGAAGCGCCTCGGCAAGATTCGCGTGGTTGTGACCGCGACCGATAGCGACGACGCGGCGAGTCTGTCTGACCGATATCTGCGACTGGGGCTTGGGTCTAACTTCGACGATCAGCACCGCCCGGTGCTCGACGTGATTCTCGGGCAGTTATTGGGCTTGTTCGCGTCCATGCAAAGCGGATTGAAGCCGGATCAGCCGAGCCCGAGCGGCACCATCACTCGCGTTGTCCAGCCTATCCAGTTGTACTCTTGAGAAACGATGCGATTTCAGTCGGCTGGATGTTCGAGCGTTCGAGCGGCCGGGACTAACTGACGGTAGATGTGATCCGGAACGTCACCATCCCAGTACCCGGAAGCCTTTGCGTATCCGACAATTCCAGAAAATAAAATCGCGATCCCTGCTGCAACAGCCCAAGGAGAAAGCTTGCCGTCGCGTGGAGCGTGCGTCCATGGCGGCAGAGCGAGGTTCAACGCGCCTTCGGAGGGACAGACCGCGACGCACTCCATGCAACCCGTGCATTCGGCGGACTTGATGGTGATCAGTTTGTCCACGGGCAGGGCGGAGGGGCAAGCCTTCGCACACTTCGCGCAGTCGATACAGGCGCTTGAGGAGCGGCGAATGCGAACCGGGCTGAGTAAGGCCGCAAGGCCTAGCAAGGCGCCGTAGGGGCAGAGATATCGGCACCAGAAATTTTGAACCAGTAACGACGCAATTACGAGCAGGGCTAGAACGATGATCGCAGTCTGACCCAGTTCGCGGAAGAAATTGAGCATCCGAACGTCGGCAACGGCACCGTAGGGACTGCGCATGAAGTCCTCCACGGCTTCAGCGGACATATTCGCGACCGCCCAGACGAAAAACCCCAGGATTAGATACTTGAGTGCCCGGATGGGAACATCAATGAACCGGGGAATGCGGACGGTACGGCCAAAAATCCGTTGGCCTATCCGCCACAGGTATTCAGAAAGCGTTCCGACTGGGCAAAGCCAACTGCAAAACGCTTTACGAAACAGAAACGCGATCGCCAGGAAACTCAAGAGCAAGAACAACGCCGCCGGATGTGTTGATGGCACACGGCTCGTTGCGAGCCAATATTTCAGGTTCATCAATCCGGCAATCGGGAGCCATCCTTCGACTCCAGCTGGACGCCGAGAGATTTCGCCACTGGTTGCGGTTTCAAGACTCCTTACCCAGAAATAGAAAGCTATTCCCAGCCAAGCGTTTAGTAGCAGGAAAGCTGCCTGGAAATTTCGCCGCAAGATCTGAGAATGGTCGGGAAGGGCACGGCGGATCAACTTCTTTCGCAGATTTACGAGGCGGAGCGTGAAGTCTTCGTTAGCGCCTTTGCCATCTGTTGGTGCCGGGTCGATCTGGGGCTGAGTCGCCATTTGTAGACTGCGATTAGACGGTTGTATGTATCCCGGCCGGTTCGTACGGACAGAACGGGTCTGATCCAAGCACATCGCCGGTGTGAGCGAATGCGCGGGCGCGCGAGCCCCCGCAGATGTGGCTGTATTCACAGACGCCACACTTACCGTGAAACTCATCAGGGGAGTGAAGCGAGCGGAATACGTCGGAGTTCCGGTAGATGTCTATCAAAGAGCCATTGCGCACGTTACCGCAATGCAGGGGTAGAAATCCGGAAGGATAGACCTCGCCAAGATTCGAAACGAAAACGATGCCGTGCCCGTCGCGGATCTGAAATCCTTTATAGACAGAAGTTTGCTTCATCTCGGGTTTCGCCATGCCGGAGGTGCGCATGCGTCTCGATGGCGATACGGCGGTAGGAAGGCGCTTCGGTTGTTTTCACGGCGAAGGGAGAATGCTGACGAGAGATCGAACACCCAGCGCATGATGCTTTCCCCTTCTTCCGGGAGACACCTCGTTCAGGGCCTTGCCGCGGCCCACAGAGATCAGAAAGAACAAGGCTCCAGCGCATGACGGGAAAACTCGTGCGCAGCAATTCGTAAATGGCCGGAAGGTCGTCAGCAGTTTCTTCCGCGACGAGCGTGTTGACCTGGATCGGCAGGCCAAGCCGTCCGCAGTGGCGGGCTGCTTCGATAGTTCGATCAAAGGTTCCGGGCACGGCGCGAATCGCGTCATGCTTTGCGGCGCAAGAGCCATCGAGGCTTAGTCCGAGGCTCTGAATACCGTGTTCTTTCAGCTTGGTGATCGCATCATTGGTTAGCTCGGGTGTGGCGCTGGGAGTGATCGAGACTTCCAGTCCAAGGCCGTTGGCATAGTCGATCAATTCGTAGATGTCTTTGCGGCTCAGGGGATCGCCACCGGTCAGGATCAAGTGAGGCAGAGGATCTCCGAAATCGACAAGCTGGCGAAGAAATGCTTGCTCTGTTCGGTGGTCAGTTCGAGCGGATTTGCGGTAGGCATCGCCTCGGCGCGGCAGTGTTTGCAGGCCAGCCCACAAGCCTGGGTCATCTCCCAGTAGACGAGCATTGGATTTTTGGAAAAATCGTGGGCTTCCATTCGGCCCATATTTGGAGTAGTGCCTGCAACCACCATGATGTGCCCCCTCGGCTAAAAGAACTCCCACAGCAAGGTCAGAGTACGTTTCGTATGGACAAACGGCTGTGATTTGAATCACAGGGGGGAGTGACGGATTTCGCAAGATCGGATAACTGAAGAGTCCTGCAAAGAACTCTTAGGGTTCAGTTTGCTGATGCGATGACTGGCGCCCGAGATTGCGAGCCTACAGTTTGTGCTGAACGCATGTCCTCGCGCCGCCGAGTCAATCTTGCCTCGACTGGAAAAAGCGCCCGGACCGGGGGGTGAGCACCTCGGCCCGGGCTGGCTATTCCGATGTGTGCGAACGGAGAGGGGTATCGGCCGTCTGACTTCCCGCCAGAGCCTACCGTAAGCGGATGACTCACCCTCGGACTATCGCGCTAACCTGCGTCGGCGCGGGTTCGCTTTCGGAACAGCGATTTCCGCTTACGCTAACTACTTTTTCTGCGCTTCGCGGATGTAGGAGACCAGCAGTTTCACCTGATCCGGTGTGACGCCTTTGTTTCCGAACGCGTGCATCGCTTTCTTTTCCTTGCCGCCGTTGGCGATCATATCGGTGAGGTCGGCATCCGACGACTTTCTTCGCTTCATCCGAGATGAGGCTTGGCGCCTTCGCAGCCGGTTTTCCGGCGAGATCCGCGCCGTGGCATGCCGCGCATTTCGCTTTATACACAGTAGCGCCATCATCCGCAGCCCATGACAGGTTCGGGAAGCATGAGGAACAATGCTAGAGCGATCATCACGATCAAGAACTACCAGTTTCGTAATCTTCATGAGTGCCAATATCCTTTCGCAGATCTTCGTCCCTCTACCGGTCCAGCGGCGGGGCGAATCGTCTCCGCGAACAGGCTTCGAGACCTGAATAAGAACTTACTAACCGTCTTGCAGTTTCTCTAGATTGGGCGATGCGGTCTGTGATCACGGTCACTTTCGAAAGTGATTTCGAAAAGGCGGCGCAAGGTGATAGCACCATCGCAACCTCGCAACCTCGCGTGAAAATGCTCCCGAAACGAGTGATATTCCTCACCGTTGCGAATGTGAACAATCCAGAATTCCTCCGTGTACGCGTAAGTTGTTGAAAGGAATGTGGGCAGTTCCCGGCAAAGAGCCAACGATTTGGCATCGGGCTTGCGCTGTCTACGTTGAAAGGTTCGTTTGAGGTTAAATCGTGGAACCAATGCTCATGGTGATCGGACTGAACCACCACACCGCGCCTCTGGCCATGAGAGAACGATTCTGGATCGGTGAGAATGCCGCTATGATGTGCTTCGTCAATTGAAGTGCGCAGAGGGCATCGAGGAAGTGGTTGTGCTTTCTAACTGGCGGCGGACCGAATTCTGGATGTGGGCGAACGAGCCGACTCTCGCGGCCAACTCGGTGACACAGTTCCTCACCTCAGGTTACAGCCTCAAGCTGAGCGAGTGGCAACATTTCTATCGTCTGATTGACGATGCAGCTCTGAGTCATATCTTTCGCGTGATCTCTGGCCTCGACGCGCTACCCTTCGGCGAACCGGAGGTCGTGTCGCAGGTCAGGTCTGCTTGCGAAGCCGCCCGTACGGTTGGCGCTACTGGACAATTTCTGGATTTTGCAGTGAACGCAGCTATTGACTTGAGGATAAGACGTGAGAAAGAAGTGGTCGTGGACATTTCCGCCCCGTCGATTCCTGAAAGCGTATTCGATCTGGCCCTCAGGGTATTTGGGACTTTGGATGGCCGCTGTATCGTGCTTCTCGGAGCTTCCGACGTAAGCGAGCTTGCGGCCAAGCTGATCATCGAAAATCGAGCCGGCTCGGTCTTGGTGATCGACCAATCGCTCACAAAGGCGCGCGTGGTCGCGGAGCGGCTGGGTGGAGTCGCCGCCACGTTGTCGGATCGATGGAAGAGCATGTTGCGGGCGGACATCGTGATTACTGCAACGGGATGTCCGCACGTCGTACTGACCCGTGAGGAAGCGGAACGGATTGCGGCGGAGCGGAACCGAGTCGCGCTGATGCTCGTTGATCTTGGAATACCGAGAGACGTAGATCCGGAAGTGCGCCGCGTGGACGGCATCCTGCTCTATGACCTTGAAGGTCTGGAACGAATTGGAAAAGACAAGGGAATCACGTCCGGGCGACAGATGGGTGCAGCAGAAAAGATTGTGAGTGAGGAAATTGCAGCCTTTCATTTGAAGCTGAAGAGCAAAATGTTTGTTCCTACTGCGGTCGCTCTACGGCTTCGTCTCGAACAAATTTGCCGGCAAGATCTGGAGTCCTTCATTAAAGAGCGCGGGCCGTTCACGCGGGAGCAGGATCAATCACTGCATGCAATCACAGCTCAAGTCATACAGAAGATTGCCAGCTTCCTTGCCCGCGAACTCAAGGAAGTTCCAGAAAGGGAAGAGCAAGCGAGGATGACGTCAGTGGTCACTCGGTTGTTCCATCTTGAACCGCCGAAGACGGCGCTTGCTGGCACCAATTCAGAAAGAGAAAACAATGACCGAAATCAGCGCAGGGTCGCCTCTGTCCACTAGATCTAACGCCGCACGTTCGGCTGGCAAGACCACAGACGGCTGGACGTCCGCTCAAGCCTACCTTCTGGCCGTGTTCTGTTTGCTGCTCGGGGTTGCGGTGGGATACCTGTTCCGGGGATCGGCCTCTACGGCTCCAACAACAACAGCTTCTTCGGACGCATCGCCGCAGCAAAGCGCGCCGCCGAAGCGCAACGATGCGGAAGCGCAAGCGGCTGTGGAGCAGACCGCGGCTCCGCTTCTTGCAGTCGTCGAAAAAGATCCTGGCGACTATGATTCGCTGGTGAAACTCGGAAACGTCTATTACGACGGGCAGCAGTACCGGAGCGCGATCTCATTCTATGAGAGAGCGCTGAAGATTCATCCCGAGAATTCCGACGTGCGAACGGATATGGGTACCGCTTATTGGTACGCCGGCGACGCCAGTAAGGCGTTGGAGACGATGGAAGCTTCCTTGAAGTATCAGCCAGGGCATCCGCAGACGCTGTTCAACCTTGGTTGGGTGCGATGGCAGGGCAAGGGTGATCCGAAGGGGGCAATCGAGGCTTGGCAGCAACTGCTGAAAGCCAATCCGGAATACCCACAGAAGCAACAGGTCGAGCAATATATCGCAAAAGCTAAAGAACACGCCACGCGAGGGTGAGGATCTTAACTACACGATTAGGCTTAGGCGAACTTCATACCACTCATAACGGCGCCGAGGGGATCCGAACGGATCCCTATTTTTGAGATATCTGAGCGGAAGGATTGTCGGAAGAGACCGAGTCGGCGGGCTCCTCGTCGCCTGCAGATACCAGCCCAAACTTCTTCAGCTTGTAGCGCAAGGCGTCGCGGCTGATATCGAGCAGCCTGGCGGCATGGGTCTGGTTGCCGTTGGCCTGGCGCATGGCCAGCTCCACCATGGCGCGCTCGACTTCCTCCAGCGACGTTCCGCCTTCGGGAATGTAGAGCCGCGGGAGCAAGTCGGCCATTGGGCAAGCTGTCTGACCGCTTCGCCGGTGGCGCGGTGCGCTCGAAAGCGGTGCGGCCGCCCGGCTCGGCCACCGAAAACGGCAGGTAGACCGGGCGCAGGACGGCTTCGTCTTCGAGAATCATGGCGCGCTCGATCGAGTTCTTCAGTTCGCGCACGTTGCCGGGCCAGTTATGAGCGAGCAGCAGGCGGCGGGTTTCGTCGGTGATGCCGCGAATCGATTTCTTGAACTTGCGGTTGTAGCGGTCGATGAAGAAGTCGACCAGCGGAAGGATGTCTTCCTTGCGGTCGCGCAGGGGCGGAATGAAGATCGCGATGATCGCCAGACGGTAATACAGATCCTGGCGGAATTGACCTTCGCGAACGGCCTTCTCGAGATCGCGATTGGAAGCTGCGATCACGCGCACATCCACCTGCATGTCGCGCACGCCGCCCACGCGCCGGATGACCTGGTCTTCGAGCACGCGCAGCAGTTTGGCCTGCAGCAGCGGCGAAGTTCGCCGATCTCATCGAGAAACAGCGTGCCGCCGTCGGCCGTTTCGAACAGGCCCTTCTTCATCTGCTTGGCGTCGGTGAAGGCGCCTTTTTCGTGGCCGAACAGCTCGGCTTCCATCAGCGTTTCGGGAATGGCTGAGCAGTTGATGGCGACGAACGGCTTTTCTGGCGCGAGCTCTCGTAGTGGATCGCCTTGGCGATCAGGTCTTTGCCGGTGCCGCTCTCGCCCTGAATCAGAATGGTGGTGGCTTCGCTGGCCGCCACCTTGCGAACGAAGTTCATCAGCTCCGTCATCTTGCGGCGAGATACGCCACCACGTTGTGATAGCCGGTGCGCCGGCGCACTTCGCCGCGCAGGGATTGCACTTCGGTGCGCAGGCGGGTGGTTTCCAGCGCATTCTGGATGGTGACGTGCAATTCGTCGAAATCGAGCGGCTTGCCGACGAAGTCGTAGGCGCCCAGTTTGAGGGCGGCCTTCACGTCGTCCAGTTGCGGATCGGCGGTGATCATGATGACGGCGCGCGCATCGCCGTTCTTCTTGAGCTGATCGAGCACCTCAATGCCGCTCATGTCCGGCATGCGGACATCGAGCAGCACGAGGTCGGGCGACTCGTGCTGGGCGAGCCGCAGCCCGGCTCGCCGGAGTCGGCCTCGACGACGTGGTAGCCCCACTCTTCACACTTCTGCCGCAGCGACCAGCGCACCAGGCGCTCGTCGTCGACAATCAGGATCTTCTCTGCGGGCATGCGCTATTAGCTTACTACGAAGCGGTGGCGAGGCTGGATAGGCTATCGGCAATGGCTTGCAGACGCAGGCACTGCCGGTGGACGCTGGACAGGACAGGCCGACGTAGGATTCACGTGCGCCACGGCTCTCGGCCGACGAACACGACAGCGACGTGACCTAGTGCACGGCCTGACACATGCGCTACGATGCAGCCATCTGGCGTTAGTGGCAGCCTGATTGCGAGCGGCGAAGGAAGCACACCGCGAACTTGCTGCCTTTGCCGACTTCGCTGGTTACCTCGATGCGGCCGTGATGCTCTTCCACGATGCGCCGGGCCAGCGAAAGCCCAAGCCCGGTGCCGTTTCCCTTGGTGGTGTAGAACGGCCGGAAGATGTTGCGGAAGGTTGTCGCGGAGAGATGCCGCGGCCGGTGTCGTGACCGTGATGACGGCCGTCGTCGTCCGTCTGATCCAGCGCAACGCTCGGACTGTGCCTGTGTCCGTCAATGGCCTGCATCGCATTCAGCAGCAGATTCAGCATCACCTGGTGGATCTGATCGCTGTCGTGTTCGACTTCGGGCAGAGTTGGATCCTTCTGCAATTCGATCTTGATCGGCTTTGACAAGCGCCTGCTGGCGCGCCAGCATCACCGCGTGTTCCACCGTGGTGTTCAGGTCGCTGCGCCGGACTTGCGGCGGATGGGGCCGGGCGGTCTGCAGAAGATCGGTCAGGATGCGGTTGATTCTGAGCGATTTCCTGGCGGACATCTTTCACCACCGCGCGCGCCGGGCTGGTCGAGGGCAGGTCGCGGCCGATGATTTCGATGACGCCGGCGATCCCGGCCAGGGGATTGCGAATCTCGTGAGCCAGCCCGGTGGCCAGCTCGCCCAGGGTGGCCAGGTGCTCGGCGCGGGACATCTGGGTGCGGTGCAGGCTTTCGATTTCTTCGCGGCTCTCGCGCAGTTGCTCGCACCATGCGGTTGAAATTGCGTCCGAGGTCGCCGATCTCGTCGTTGCGGCGGGCGAACCTGACGCGCGACATTCAAGATCGCCTTCTCCGACCCGGGCAATCTTCTCCTGCAATTCGACCATCGGCCGCTGCACGAGGTACGCCAGGGCACCAGGAGAGCGGCGCAGATGGCGACGGCGCCGGCTCCGGCGACGATCAGCACGTATGGCGCTCAGGATCCCGCAGGGACAGGGTCGCCAGCAGGAATAGGAGCAGGCCATTGAGCAGTACGAAAGCGACCGGCAACAAGGCCTTGACCTGCCAATGGATGCGAACCAGGCAATCAGGGTGCGGCTGTGCGCAGGCTCGAGGATCAAGGTACGGCGTCTGCCGGATCTGGTCCGCGCTGAACGACCGCTTGTGGAACGACCGGCATGGCGCTGTCACGCGGTGAGGTGCGCAAAGTCGGTCTCGTCATTTGCTTGCGCCTCAGGCATAGGCGTGCATCCCGGCAATAAGTAAGTTACGCCGAAGAAGGTGAACATCACGACCGCGAAGCCGAGGATCGCGAAGTAAGCGGCGCGACGACCGCGCCATCCACGGGTGATGCGCATGTGAAGGTAGCCCGCGTATACCAGCCAAGTGATCGCAGCCCAGGTCTCCTTTGGATCCCAACTCCAATACGAGCCCCAGGTGCGGTTCGCCCAATAGGCGCCGGCGGCGATCATCAGGGTGAGCAGCGGGAAAGCAATGCAGATTGTTTTGTAGGTGATGCGGTCCAGGTCGTCGGCGGTTGGCAGCAGGCGTTCGAGATCTTGGCGCCGCCACAACAGCAGCAGATACAGCAGCGAACGCGAAAATGCCGCCGACCAGCCGGAGAGAATGAACGGACTCGCCGCCAGGCTGGTGGGATAGAGGCCCTCGGCGTCGAGCGAAGGATAGTGCCCATCTCGGCGCGCAGCATAAAGAAGACCAGAGCCAGAACTTGGAGGAGGATGCTGACGAACACGGCACGATTGGCAAGGCGTAGAAAACGCTTCATTCTTCTTGATTCGGCCGACACGATAGAGCACGAGAGGAGCGGCCACCAGCTGCCAGGACCAGCAGCATGAGCCAACCAAGATCGGGGATCGTGACAAACAGACGCACACCGCGTGAGAGAAATACCTCGACTTTCGTTCTGGCGTTCCATGCGATCACATTGAGGCCGCCCCATTTTTCGAAACGGGTAAGGATGCCGCGTAGATTACCGACGGTGAAGATGCTGGTGGCGGCCAGGAAAGTTTCGGTCTTTACCTTGTCCTGGATCAGGAACATCATCGCGAGCGCGAAGCTGAGCGCGCAGGCCGCGTAGGCCAGCATGGCCAGCGTGACGTGCACGTGCAGCCATGTGGATTGCAGCGCGGGGACCAGGGGATGCACTTCGCTGGGCAGCAGTTGCATCAGGACGACGCCGACGATCGCGACCGGCATGGTGACCGTGCCGATCACCTTCACGCCGTATCGCTTTTCCGCAATCAGGGTGAGGGCGGCGAGCGTCCAGACGAAGCTCAACAACATTTCGTAGATGCTGGCGAAGGGCGGATGACCGGCTTCATACCAGCGATGAGCGACCGCGCCGGTATTGGCGATCAGTCCGGCCCAGGTTGCGAGAGAAGCGAACTTGCACGTAAGATTCCGTGCCGGTGACTCCGAAGCCGAGATAAAGCGCACCAGCGCCTGCATAGAAGATCAGCGCGGCATAGAGCAGATTGGATTCGCTCAGAATATTGCCGCTCTTGACCACATTGAGGAAAGCCATGAACAGCAGGAAGGCAATGCCAAGTCCCACGAGAACAACCATGGTGGTTCCGGTAGTGGGATGCTGTTCGGCTTTTGCTCGTGTCATATGTGCTTTCTCCTTTCCGGAATCATCTTCCGGCGATAGTTGCCGGCGGATCCGATGCAGTTTGTTCGACTGAATCGGCAAGTCCCGCCTCCAACTCTTTCTTGATTTCTTCAACCAGCTTCTTGAATGTGTGCTCGAACGCATCGCGATTGCGGTTCGCCGCAGCCACCGACCCATAGCACCAGACTCGCCTTCAGAGTTCGGGACGGATACCACCCAGAAGCGCATGTGGATCACGTAGAAGACAAAGGCCAAGCCGATCGCCATCAGGATGACGCCGGCCCAGACCGCCCACTGTCCGGGCTCGTGAGAGACCTGCAGTCCGGTGAATAGTCCGGTCTTCAAATCCTTCGGGTTCGAAGTTGTAGGGCGAGGATGCGTTCTGGGCCACGCCCGGTATCGCCGGAAGCCAGAAATTGACGCTGGCGTTACTCTTGCGGGAAGTAACGACCATGTGGACGGCAGGATTTGTAATGTCGTTGCTTCGCGCGTAGACTCGGCCATCCTCGACCACATAGTCAGGGACGAACTGCACGAGTTGAACAGTCGTGTCAGGATCGAGAGCGACGGTCTGGTTCATGGCCAGCGAGATTTCCTGAGATGAGCCAGAACCATTTGCCGGCTTCGCTGTCAAAATGAGCTGGTCGAGTTTGCCGGTACGTCCGTAGCTAGCCTGATAGAAGCGCACGCCTTGATAGACCAGCGGATCGTTGACGACGATTTCTTTTTCTAGAGCATCTCGACCGTTATCGACAATCGCGAGTTTTGACCACCAACGCTTCGGGGTCCCGTCTTTGTAAGTTTCTTCTCCGGTGCCGTCGCAGCGTACCGAGAAAGGCAGAGTTTTCGAGCCGCCGCTTCTCAACTCGATCTGGTTGCTGGATGTCCCGGGATTGAGCGTCACGAATCCTCGCCAGCCATAGAGAGCGTCGATAATGCCACCGAGGAAAATCAGCAGCAGGCTAGCGTGAACGATGTATACCGCCATTTCAGAGATGCGATTGCGCTCCGAGAAGAGTGAGAAGCAGTCGGTCCGGACGATTCGCTCGGATTTGAACCCCATGCTGCGGAAAGCTAGCTCAGCCGCGCTTAAACCTGCCTCATCATCCGCGATACGAATCTGAGCTTGCGTAGGCAACGCACGGCGGAATCCTTCATCCGGGCTTTTGTAGGGACGAGCAAAATATCGCCATGCGTTCGGGAATCGGTCGATGGATGCGGCGATGATGGTCAGACTTACCAGGATCATCAAAGCGACAAACCAGTGGGCGTGGAATACGTCGGTCAGGCCAGTGGCATCAAGAAAGCGCAACATCGCGGGAGAATAGGCGCGCTGCATGTCATCGGGTTCGGTGATAGGGCGCTGCAGGATGATGGTGCCAGCGGCCGAAAAAATGACGACAAGGATGATCAGGATGACGCCGGTCTTGATGGAACTGAGCGTCTGCCAAATTTTGCGCGACGCGGTGCGAAGTGACAGGGCCATATGTTTCCTCTTCCACATGGCTGAAATGCACGTTCCGCGCCAAGCCCGAACGCTACCGTTAAGCGGCCATGAAAAAACAACTTCGAAGTAGTTGCGGATCTATTCGTAGTGATTTTTCTGAGAGGTGCAAGGCTAATCGGCACAGCGAGTTACTGGTTGTTGGAAGTGGCGTCCTAGCATGTGATTTCGATCACAAATTCCGCGGGGACACGGGTGGAAGGCAGCTAGGGCAGCAAAGCGATCATGCGTAATTTCACCGAACCGGTGTGTTAGAACCCTCATTCTCGTCGCAGGAGAGCGGCGGGGGTTTAGTATTCCGTCCAAGCCGAGTTCGTCCCAAAGATTTAATTGTTGCAATAATTTACAGACAGAGCCAGGCGTAAGCGTTTTTTCGCTCGTTTAGAAGGCGAAGAGCGTGCATATGCAAGAGTTGGCAATGCTCCCAGCATCCTCAAAGCGTGCGCAGATGATCCAACTTGGCCGAGCCCTCCCCCGGGTGGTGTTGTTTGTGGCGGTTTGCTTTACATCGGCGCTGGCGAAAGAGCACCCGGTGCCTCTCGACAAAAATGTAGATTCGGCAAAATGTCTCGAGTGCCACGCGGAAAAGGCAAAAGGGAAGGCTGTTCACTCCGCCATTGCCACCGGATGCCTGAGCTGTCACGAAGTTCGCGTGAACAAGGACATCACCCGGGTCAAGTTGATCACTTCAACTCCGCAATCGCTGTGCTTAAGTTGTCATTCTGAAAAAGACGCGGCCAGCATAAAAGGAACGGTTCATCCTCCGGCCGTGCGCGATTGCATCAAGTGTCACGATCCGCACAGCAGCGACAACAAGAATCAGTTGCTGAAAGCGGTTTCGGGGGATAAGGACACGAATCTTTGTCTCAGTTGCCACAAGCAGGGATTGAATGTTCCGGAGAAGGGTAGCCGGCACGCCGCCCTCGATATGGGTTGCGATACATGTCACACCACGCACAAGACGGGCGATGCCGGAAAGGCGGAATTCGACTTCCACCTCACGAAAAGCGCGCCCGCACTATGCATCGATTGTCACGATGTGAAGGATGCTTCGCTCCAGAAGACACATCACGACCAGCCTTTTGCAGCAGCCGATTGCACCACCTGTCATGATCCCCATCAATCCGCATCGCCAAAGCTGATGCGACAGTTCCTGCACCCTCCATTCGCCGACAAGTCGTGCGATGTATGTCACGCTGCGCCCAAAGATGGCAAGGTAGCACTGACACAGACAGATGTGAAATCGCTGTGTGTCACGTGCCATAGCGATCAAGCGGAAAAGATTGAGAAAGCGAAGGTGCAGCACCCGGGAGCTGCCGGCGATTGCACAGACTGCCACAATCCGCACGCCAGCCGCCAACCAGGACTGCCGAAAACTAACGGGGTAGCGATCTGCTTGGGGTGCCATTCTGAACAGGCCGATCAGGGGAAGAAGCACTTCCTGCATCAGCCCGCTTTCAAGCAAGCATGCGCGACGTGTCACGAGCCCCACGGTGGAGACAACGACCATCTTCTGCGAGCCAAAACCACGGATGCCGTGTGCCTGGAGTGTCACGGACCTGATTCCCAACCGAAGAAGCTGGAA
The DNA here is from genome assembly GCA_963712365.1 of uncultured Acidobacteriota bacterium. Lineage (GTDB taxonomy): Bacteria > Acidobacteriota > Terriglobia > Terriglobales > Acidobacteriaceae > Sulfotelmatobacter. The sequence goes on along the minus strand of CAVQHO010000006.1, from coordinate 402,072 downwards.
GCACAACACCTTTACACGATTTTCGACGGCCATGTCCGCCTGCCGGATGATTACTTTGCAAAGAACAAAGTTGTGGTGCTGCCGATCAAGTTCGGACGCGGACATCCGACCGACGGACACCCCGTCTCCGATGTAGTCGACCCTTCGGACGTGACGAAACTCGTCGCAAAGATCAACTGCGTGTCGTGCCACCAGCCGCATGCATCCGCTCAGCCGGATCTTCTAGTGAAGGATCAGGCAAACAATGCGGCGTTCTGCGCCAGTTGCCACAAAGACCTGACCAAGAGGTGATGCCATGCAGACCAGGAACCGGAAAATGACCACGATGTTGAAAACCTTTTCGATCTGCTCCGGCTTTGTGCGAGCGTTGCTGGTCGTTGTCGCTGGCTTGATGCTTTTTGTTCCAGGTGATGCATTCGCGGCGAAGAAAAAAAGAAGGAGGACGTGCCGACGACGCCGAAGCGTGATCGACTATTCGAACATTGTTTGGCCCAATCCGCCAGCCATCGCTCGCATCCGCTATCAGGCATTTTTTGCGGCGCAGAAGCTATCGCAGGTCGAGACCGCACCAACGAAGAAATCAAAGTGGATGGATCGGCTTGCGGGCACACAACCTGCGAGTGAAAACACCAAGGTGCTTTTTCAGTTGGCGGAGCCCTACGGCATGGCGGTGGATTCCAAAAGCAATTTGTTCGTAGCCGATCAGAAGGTGGGCGCGATCTTCATCTTCAACACGGAAACGCGGGAAGTGGAGATGATCAAGAACAACGTTCACGGACACTTCGACCGCATCATCGGGCTGGCGATGGACGACAAAGACCGCCTGTTCGTCTCCGATCCCGGCCTGCGGCATATTCTGGTGTTTGACGCGAATCACAAGGCGGAAGAGGTAATCAGTGATGGCATGGTGGCTCCGGGAGGGCTTGCCCTTGATCGGGAGAACCGGCTCCTTTATGTGGCGGATGTGGAACTGGATCAGGTGCTGGTCTATGACGCTGACAGTTTCAAACTGCTACGGAAGATCGGGACGACCGGACGAAAGCATGAACTCACGACGCCAGGAGATTTTGCCAAACCGACCGCCGTTGCGGTAGACGCCGAGGGGAATCTCTACGTTTGCGACACGCTGAACAATCGTATTCAGATATTTGACGCAGATGGAAAGTTCATTAGCACCTTCGGAAAAGCGGGCGACGGGCCAGGGTACTTTGCACGACCAAAAGGGATTGCGATCGATTCGGATCAGCACATCTGGGTGACGGACGGGCAGCAAGATCGGATCCAGGTCTTTGATCAGGAACACAGATTGCTGATCCGCTTTGGCGGACACGGTCTGATGCCGGGCCAGTTTCAGGGACTGGCGGGCATCGTTGCTGACAAGAACAACAGAATTTTCACCTCAGAGATGTTTCCAGGCCGGGTTCAGCAGTTTCGCTACATCACAGACGCCGAGGCGGAACAGCAGCGTAAAGAACGGGAAGAACAGCGAATCAAGAAGGCGAGCGGAGCGGATAAAGCGTCGGCTCCGGCGACCTTGCCGGTCAGCGAAGCGAAGCCACCGGACAAAAAATAGTAAGTCTCAACAGTTTCTGCGGTCGCGCCATCACGACCGGCCCACCTTGTAGTGTTTCTCTACAACCTCGCCCCTTCCCTCAATAGCTGCGGGATTTGACCTAGGTCCCCGCATCAGTGGTTGTTTTCCCCCAGTTCCGTTGGTTTCGATAAAGCACAGGCCCGAAAGGCTTCGACACTAAGTCTCATTTATTCAATCGCCTGGCATACGTCTGGCTCCGATTTGGGCGCTCCCGACCACTTCGGGCGGTAAGTTGCATAACTGAAGGACGAGGGGCGGTTGCAACCGGCGCCCAGCGCACGATGCAGCCCACGGCCTAAGCCTCTGGGAGTTTAGTAACAAGCTGAAGAACATTATGGAGGTCGTGAAATTATGAAGAAAGCGATTGTAGTAGCGATGTTTGTTCTGGCGGTCGCTGGACTCGGGATGGCGCAGACCTGGACATCCCCGGTCGACGTCCTGGGCGCGCACAACAATGGCGGCCGAGGATGTGCGGGCTGCCACCAACCTCACAGCGGCTCATTTGGCTCCGGCCAGAAGGGCGCTGCTGATGCCGGCAGCTATGCACTGTGGGGCCAGGATGCAAGTCCGCTCTACGGCAAAACGATTGCGTTTGGCGATGGTGGAGACATCACCGAAGTATTGCCATCCACGATTTCAACCGGAAGCCAGGAAGTCGGCGGAATTCTTCTTTGCCTGAGCTGCCATGACGGCAACCTGACGTCGAAGAACATGATGGCCAACCAGTCGTACGAACAACGGATCGGCCTGTTGACCAACACTGCCTACGGCAGCCAGCCAATTCCAACCTTGCTCGGAAGTGACGGCGCCGGAGCAGGAAACTACACCAATGATCACCCGGTGGGTGTCAATGCAATGATCAGCAGCAGCCTTGCTACCTATGGCTTGACGTTCAACGGTACCAAATACAATGCTCCTACGCCCGGCAGCCCCTATGCTCAGTTCGTCGCCAACTACGGATATCCGGCGCTGGCACCCGGGAAATGGTCCCAACCGTTCGGCGTGAATGGATCAGGCAAGCCATATGTACTGTGCACCACTTGCCACAACCAGCACGTAATGACGGTTTACGCGTCCAGCACTGCGAGCCCGATCGCTGGGGATGGCGGCGGCAAGTTTTATGCCACCTACTTCTTCATCAACGGCCCATACAATCCGAACATCGACAACGTAGCCAATGCCAACGCGCCCTCGACGGCTCAGTTCTGCCGCCAGTGCCACTTCGGCGAGGCGAATGAAGCGAACAACACCAACAACATCAAGACGGTATTCCAATAGACCGCGATGGATTGACACAAAGGGGAGAGAGCTTCGACTCTCCCCTTTTTTCTTGAAGGTGAGCGAGGAAATATGAAAAACCAACATCCTATCTGCGCAGTGCTTCTAGCCGGCTTATCGATGGCAGCCGCCCAGGTCGCCTCGCATACGCCCACGGCAGCGGCTGCGTCCTCAGCCCAGACGTCGGTGATGCAAGTCAGCGACAGGCCGGTCGCGAGGGTGAACGGCGCCGTCCTGACGGATCGAGACCTGCTGCGCGAGATGTACACCATCTTTCCGTACGCGCAACAGCACAACGGATTTCCGAAAGCGCAGGAGGCCGCGATCCGCCAGGGTGCGCTGGAGATGATCATTTTTGAGGAGCTGATATTTCAGGAAGCGCAACGCCGTAAGCTTGTTGTTCCGGCGGAAAGACTCAATCGAGCCGAGGCCGAGTTCCGGAAGCAATTCAACAGTCCCGATCAGTACAAGCAATACCTGCAGATTGAAATGCATGGTTCAGAGCAGCAGTTGCGGCAGCAGATGCGACGTTCCTTGCTGATCGAACAAGTACTCAAGTCGGATGTAGAAAGCAAAGCGGTCGTCTCGCCCGCTGAAGTCCAGGCGTACTATGCCAAGAATTCCGTGAAATTCGAACAAGGCGAATCTTTTTCCTTCCAAAGCATTTCTGTGGTGCCGCCATTGAAACCTACGCCGGAGCAAGCCAAAGAGGGCAAGAAGAAAGCCGACGAGGCCCTGCGGCAGGCGAAAGCCACCAAGACGTATCAGGAGTTTGGGTTGCTGGCGGAGAAGATTTCAGACGACGACTTCCGGGTGAATCTGGGAGATCACAGGGCAGTCAGTGCCGACAAGTTGCCGCCGCAAGTGATCAAGGCTCTCCAGGCGGTACCGGCCGGGCAAGTAAGTGGGCTCATCCAGATCGAGAGCGCTTACACGATTGTCCGTTTGAACAGTCATACACCGGCCCGAAAGAAGCCACTGGCTGAGGTGCGGGGAGAACTCAAGACGGAGTTGCAGAAAAGCAAATATGAGAAGTTGCGTTCGAGCCTTGCGAAGCAACTCCGCTCGAAGGCGAAGGTCGAAGTCGTGTAGACAAATTGGTTTGTTTTGAGCCCGCCATTCTTGGCGGGCTTTTATTTGATGCTGCCAAGGCTCTTTTCCCGTTGTGGGTTTCGACTCGCAACTTCGGGTGATATTCCCCACCGGTATGACGATTTCCGGCCTTTCACAGATGTGACCTCCACAAGCCCTTAATTACGCGGCACTTGCAATGCTCCGCATCTCCCCACGTTTGGCAACGATTGTGCCTTTCATTAAGTAGGTGGGAGAGGCGGTCAGATGAGGTGGGCGGCGAAAATTCCGATTTGGACGTTCGGAATGGCCGTTTTCGTGTTGGCTCCGCTGCTTTATTCACAGGCCCCTCCTCGATCGCAAAATCCCCAACTGGCTATCGGGGACAACACCAGGCTCTCAGCGGGCGGACTCTTCAGTGCCGGTTACAGCGGGAACTACGGAGACTCATTCCAATCGAATCATGGACTGACTTGGGGATTCGACGGCGACATTAACGGCTACTACTACAACCCGAACTTCCTCTCCTTCAATGTGACGCCCTACTACAACCAGTCGCGGCAGAACTCCAGTTTCCAATCTTTGACCGGCGCAACTGGTGTTACTTCGACCGTAAATCTATTCTCCGGCAGTCATTTTCCGGGATCGGTGAACTATCACTTCGATCGCAACACGAGTGGAAGCTTCGGTCTGACCGGCGAACCCAATTTCACGACGATCGGCAGAAATCAGGGATTCGGAATCAACTGGGCAGCACTTCTTCCAGGTTTGCCGACGCTAAGCGTCGGCTATGCGCAAGGCAATGGCAGCGGAACGATCTTTGGAACCGATGAAAAGACTACTTCGAACAATAAAATTCTCAACGTTCATTCGAACTACTCAATTGCTGGCTTCGACCTCAACGCCTTTTATGACCGCAATCAATTGAACTCGGAATTTCCGCAATTTCTGTCGGGAGCGGCGGCATCGGTGCAAGATTCAACCGGACACGACGTCGGGTTTGGCGGGCAGCACCGCCTGCCGTTGAACGGCCAATTCTTCTCGAATTTCACACGATCCTCGGCGGATGCGAACTACTTCTCTCCGGAAGCGCAGACTTCAAACGTGTCGAGCTATACCGATGACATCATCAGTTCTGGAGCCACCTTCCACCCCACGCAGAAACTTTCGCTGAACCTTTCGCAAAATTACACCAGCAACCTGAATGGCTATCTGGCTCAGAGTCTGGGTGGAAACGGGGCGCCGGTTGTTGGCGTAAATCTGGGGACCGGATCGCACTCTTCGACGTTTGGGGGCGGAGCAACGTATCAGTTCACCAACTTCCTGTCAGCTACGGGACAGGCGACCTATTACAACCAATACTATTTTGGCAAAAACTATACAGGCGAATACGTCAGCGGAACCGTAAATTACGGCAAGCGGCTATGGGATATGCTGACCTTTTCAGGTTCCGTGATTGACAGCGACAACGGGCAGGGGAACAATGCGCTGGGGTTCGTCGGGAACGTAAATTTTTTCCACAAATTCCAGGGATGGCGTGTGACCGGTCTTTTCAGCTACGCCCAAAACGTGCAGTCGATCCTGGTCACTTATACGACCTCTTATTACAGCTACAGCGGGAACGTGCATCGGAGGCTTCCATGGATGGGGCTGCAATGGACGGCCGCATTCAACGGCACGCACAGCGGGCTCACAAATTTCCAAGGTACCAGCAGCCACAGCGAGGGATATTCGACCTCAATCAGCTCACGTAAGTTTTCGCTGACCGGAGATTACACGTCGTCCACAGGCATCTCGCTACTCGGGGCGGGTGGACTGGTCCCGGTTTCAGGAACTCCAGGTATAAGCGACTTCATTACCTTTGGTGGCACGAGCTATGGCGGAGGATTCTCAGTCACACCGATGCGCCGCCTGGTGGTTTCGGGAAGCTACAATCGCGCGATCAGCAATACGATCGGCGAAACCTACTCGCACAATAACACTGCCATCTACAACGCCCAGCTGCAGTATCACCTCCGCCGGATTGGGCTGCAGGCGGGCTATACGCGTTTCGACCAAGGCATCAGCGCGGTGGGCGCTCCTGCCAGCAACACGGCCTATTTTGCCGGAATAACAAGATGGTTCGATTTCTTCTAGCTGAGCGCAAAGGCTTCGTACTTTCGGAGTTGCTGGTGCTGTGCGCGCTTGTGTTGTCGTTAGCGGGCATTAGCACGGCGGCAAAGCGTCCGAAAGAAACGACACGTCCGCTTTCCGCGCCCGATCTGCTGATGGACGGCGGCCGCAAGTTGTCCTTTGAGCGGGCCTTCAGCCTGGAGCGGGAGGTCAAGCCGAAACGCAGTTTCTGGACGAAGGTTGTCGACGCCGTCGCTGGACAGCCCGATTTCCATTACCTGGTAAGCCCGTACAGCGTAGTCACGGACTCCCGTGGACGGATCATAGTGACTGATGTTGCTGCCGCCGGCATTCATATCTTCGACTTCGACCAGCAGAAATATAAATTTCTATCGCGACGAGATGCCGGGAAAGATCCGCTTGTCAGCCCACAGTGCGTTGCCGTTGATAGCCAGGACAATATCTACGTCACCGATTCGCGATCTGGCAAAATTTTTGTCTTTGATCCCAATGGGAAATTCCGGCGTGCGATCGGCAGCCTCAAGGGCGGCGAAGGATACTTCAAGCGTCCCACCGGGATTGCGATCGATTCAGCTGCGCAGCGGATTTATGTGAGCGATACGCTGCGAAACGAAATTTTCGTCACCGACATGCAGGGCAGTGTCCTGCAGATCATCGGCAAGCCTGGGAGCGAAAACGGCGAATTCAACTTTCCAACGGAGTTGAGGCTGAATGGGCACGACCTTGCTGTGGTCGATGCTATGAATTTTCGCGTACAAGTTTTCGATCAAAATGGAACGTTTCGCTATGCGATCGGAAAGGCTGGCGATGGCACCGGTTGGATGTTTCGGCCCAAGGGAATCAGCTTCGACTCGGAGTCGCATCTTTACGTGGTTGACGGCGCTTGGGGCGTAGTCCAGGTTTTCGATGACAAAGGGCAACTGCTCTATTACTTCGGCGGAAAGGGAACGGGCGCCGAACAGTTTCAACTACCCACCGGTCTCCAGATTGACAAGAAGGACCGCATCTACGTGGTGGACTCCTTCAACCGGCGCGTGCAGATCTTTCAGTACTACGGCGCGGGCAGCGAAGGAGGGAAGCAGCCATGAAGCGATTCCTTCCTCTGAGTGTGCTGCTGCTAATCGCACAATGCTTCGGGCAAGTGCAGCCTACCGCTGACGTACTGGGCGTGCATAATCTTAGTCGGGCCAGCGGCGCTTCGATTTATTCGCAAGGGAGTCTCGCCTGCACATTCTGCCATGCTCCGCACAGCGGGCTTAGGCGGAAATACTCCTCTGTGGAATCAGAAGTTATCTCAGAGATCGTACGTCCCGTATACAAGCACGACCGATACCAACCAGGGAAATACGCAACCGACGCTCGGTGTCACCAGCAGCCTCTGCCTGAGCTGTCATGATGGGACGGTCGGCGGTGGGGCAATCAGCGGCGTATGGGCCGCTGCCAACTGTGGGCTCGATGAATAGCGCAGATTCGTTTGGGACTACGCTGACTGGCTCTCATCCGTTCAGTTTGATCACGCCATTGAAGGATGCTCCTAGCCTCGCGGCATCACTGGCATCGCAGGGCAAGACTGCTGACCCAACTGGAGCGGTGAAATTGATCAATGGAAACATTGAATGCACAAGCTGCCACGATCCACATGTGCAGAATATCGATAAGATCGCCCAGAATTTTCTGGTGAGGGACAGTTCGAGCGCACAAATGTGCCTCGCCTGTCACGATCCGAATCGGGTGGTGCAAGGACAGGTCAATCCACTGGCTGGCTTTACTAACAGCATCCATCAAAGTGCAACCAACCAGATTTCAGCCGATGCGCACGCGGGTCGTATCCAACAGTAGGAGTCAACGCGTGTTCTTCGTGCCACATGACGCACGATTCGCTGGCTCCGGCCAGGTTGCTGCGTCCGGCGACGCCGGCATCGCCTTCGTATGATTCTGTAACGCAAAGCTGCATGACCTGCCACGGCGGCGGCACGCTATCTGTCCCCGGCGCTGCCTAACATCATGGCCGAGGTGGCGAAGATCAGCCATCCGCATCCCTTCGGGCAATAACTACCACGATGCGGCGGAGGCGCCGGTGCTGAACAACAACCGCCATGCGACTTGTGTCGATTGTCACAGTGCGCACGCTTCGAATCAGACGATGCAGTTTTCGGCTGCTCCGGGATTGCGTCCTTCCCAGGCGGGAACGACCGGTGTTAGCGCGGTTGACGGAATCACCACGGTCACCCCGGCGGTGAATCAATACGAAACTTGCCTTCGCTGCCACGGGACCAGCATCGGCAAGCAACAATTGATCGTCTACGGATATTCGCCAGTACGCGTTGTGAGCGCAACGGATCCGCTGAATCTCATTTCCCAGTTCGCGTCTTCGGCGACTTCGAGTCATCCAGTGACCCACGCTCGCTCGAGCCCGCTGCCTCAACCCAGCCTGTTAGTCAACATGCTGGATCGAGAAGGGACTTGCTTCGGCGCGAACGGTGGGAACGCAACTGCTTGTGCACTGACTGCCACAACAGCGATGACAATCGCGAGTTCGGCGGGACTGGACCCAACGGCCCGCATGGTTCGATCAATTCACATATTCTCGAGCGCAATTATCAGTTCAGCCAGGCGGCAGTACCGGGCGGAATCGTGACGAACTTATTTCCTAATCCTGATACCAGCGCGTTGCCGGTCCGTTCGCGATGTGCGCGAAGTGTCACGATCTGACGCAAATATTCGCTAACACGAGTTTCACGCAAGCACAACATGCATTCCTATCAGCAAGGATTCAGTTGCTCGGTATGCCACACCGCGCATGGGATGGGCGCCTCTTCTCCGATGGTCACCGGGGAGCGCCTGGTGAACTTCGATGCTAACGTTGTGGCGCAGAACGGGGCTGCACCGATCTCCTACAACCGCGGGACTAACACCTGTACTTTGACGTGCCACTCCACCGCTCATAACGCAGACGGAACGGTTACTTCGATCGCGAGCGGCAGCCGTAAGGGACCGAGAACCAGGTGAAGCTCGGCGGTCGAGGCGCTGCGATTTGAATTATCTGCGCCGATACTTCGTTTTTCCGCTCCATGCCGTGCCGATTGTTCGAGCAAAGTATGGTGTACACGGGAACCGACAGGGCTGGATGATTCACAGGTTCGATGCCGTGGTTAGGCCCACGGAGAAGGACCTGATCCAGCCCTGTATCGAGTGCGAGCTCCACACGGCGAAATATTGACATGGCCGGATCGACGCAATACCGGCCCTGTCGACTCGGGCACTCAGCGCCCCAAGAAGCGAATCGTGGCTGCCACAATTCGCCACGGCCGTCCTGGTGCCCGGTCGTTGTTGCTCGGATTGTTCGAAGCTGGGCTGCATGTGTTCAACGTAGGCTATCCCACGACGCTGACTGTGCCTTGTACCGTGCAGGGACAAGCAGCGTCGTGTTACAACCTGTTTTTCCCCGCTCCATTTTTTCCTCCCGGCATGATCAAGACCCCACAGGCCTATGCGATTCCAGCAGAAAAAGCCACAGGGAACCTACCGTATTTTTGTGCTCGGCGAATCGGCGGCGATGGGAGATCCCGATCCGGCTTATGCCTTCAGCCGGTATCTTGAGGTCATGCTGCGGTTGCGTTATCCGAGCATGAAGTTTGAGGTGGTCAACACGGGCAGCGTCGCCATCAACTCGCACGTGCTGCTTGCCGATCGCAAGAGGGCTCGCACGGGAACGTCCGGATCTATTCATCATTTATTCGGGTAACAACGAAGTAGTTGGGCCGTATGGGCCGGGGACCGCTCTGACCAGTTCGGGGATGAGTCTGCCGGTGATTCGTGGCAACATCTTGGATCCGCTCGACTCGCATCGGGCAAATGCTGACACGAGTGGGAACGCAAAAGCGGGAGTGGGGCGGCATGGAGATGTTTCTCGACAAACAGGTGCCCGCGAGTTCTCCGCTGATGAAGAATGTCTACGAGAACTTCGAAAAGAACCTTCGAGACACGATCGCGGTCGCGCGCGCGATTCCGGAGCGACGAGTGATTGTCAGCACGGTCGCAACCAATGTAAAGGACTGCGCACCGTTCGCTTCGAGTCATCGCGCTGGCCTGTCCGAAAGCGATCTTCGATCTTGGAATGAATTCGTGCGGCAGGGATCGGATTTCGAGAGGCTCGCGGAATTATGCTGACGCCCTCAGGCGTACCAGTCAGCGCAGCAAATCGACGACCAGTACGCGGAACTGGAATTTCGTATTGCCCGGGTGTGGTGGAATCTTGGAGACTACCGCGCGGCCAAAGAGCATTTCGATCGAGCGCGCGATCTCGATACGTTGCGTTTTCGCGCCGACAGCAGGATCAATGAGATCAATCGGTCGGCGACGTCCTGTCATAACGGAGCGGAGTTGGTCGATGCAGACGAAATTCTGTCCGAACGAAGTGCCAATGGCATCATCGGAGCGGACCTGGTTTACGAGCACGTGCATTTGACTCCGGCGGGAAACTACTTGCTGGCGCGCGCCATGTTCACGCAGATCGCCAGCAAATTGCCGTCGAAAGCGGCGGAGACGGCGAACGGTTCGGAAATCTCCTTCGGAAGAAGAATGCGAGCAGCTGCTGGCGTTCACCGGATACGATCGTTTGCGCATCGCGACTGAGATGGCGCAGCGGTCTGCAAAGGCCGCCATTCACCAACCAGTTGAATCACTCGGACCAGGTTCTGCGCTTGATGTTCAAGACACAAGGAGCCGCCGGAGAGCCCGGATCAGACTGTATCGCAGTACGAGTGGGCGATTCGGCAAAAGCCGGATGATCGAGTTCTCCGATACAACTACGGACTTTTTCTTTTTCCGCACAATCGGAAGGCGGCGATAAGCCAACTCCAGTTATCCCGTCCTTGGGACGGATTTCCAGTTTTTGCGCCGGATGGCACCAGTGTTGACTAGTGCCGAGCGAAAACCGGCGTCAAAACTTGTTGTACATGAATTGCGCGGTGCTCGGGCCGCGAGTGAACGTGGCAATCAGCAGAAAAATAACTGCAAGTACGTAAAGCGGGGGAAGCCAGTACCATCGCCAGCGGGCCAGCAAGCGCGGCGAATAGATTCGCGTTGTGGGACTGGATTCGATCTGATCCGAATCGTCGATCGATCACAGTCGACTACGCAGCAGAGTAACCGCATAGCCTGTGGCGATCGCGGCGACGAGCGCGTACAAACGTTGGACTGAGAAAGTGCACGGTATAAGCTTGTTGGCGAAAGCGCGGCAGAGACCATCTGACCGGCTTGGCTAACGGAACTGCTGCGGAAAAGTATCCAGCCTAGACTGACCAGAGATGATGAGACGATCCAGGAAGCGGTCCGCCACATCCAGTTTTCGGGTTCCCATCCGAACTTTGCGTTGCACTTGCTGTGCCTGGCGATGCAAGAGCAGAAGCAAGCCGTGATATGTACCCCAGAGAAGGAAAAGCAAACTCGCCCGATGCCACACTCCGAAGAGAACCATGGAGAGGACGAGAACGAAGCTTCTCCACCATGGTTCTCGGCGCATGGTCGCCAGAGGGAATGAAGACGTAGTCGCGAATCCAGAACGAGAATGACATGTGCCAGCGGGTCCAGAAGATCGGAAGGGTTCGCGCTGGCAAATGGACGATCGAAGTTTTCGGGAACAGTGAGTCCGAGGGCTTTTGCTGCACCAATTGCAATATGCGAATAACCAGCGAAATCAAGGAACAGTTGCAGGCCGTATCCGACTGCAAGACACCAGACGTCGTGTCCGCTCCAATGGGTTGCGCGGTCAAAGCCCGAATCAATGCCGTCTCCGCCGAGGATTCCTTGTCCCAGCAATCGGGCGAGCAACATCATAAGGACGCCGATACCGATCCTGCGAAAGCCGTCGATGATGTTGGTCCACGGGGTCGGCTGCTCGGACCGAAACTGCGGCAACATATCGGGCAAGCGGCAAATCGGCCCGGAAATCGTGACCGGAAAAAATGCCATATACAAGGCAAATTCGACGAAGGTCGGATCCATTTCTTCTTCTCTGTAGAGATCGAACAAATAGCTCATGGCCTGGAATGTCCAGAAAGAGATTCCGAGCGGAAGGGCTAAATGCGAGAACGATTGGAGTGACCGAAAAGGCATGTGTATAGAAGCCTCAGGCAGATACTTGAACACGCTGAGCAATGCCAGGTTCAAGCAGATCCCGACGGCGAGGCTTCCGGGGGTCGGTGTTTTTCGCAACCGCTTTCCCATCGCGAAATTAATCGCAGTGGAAATGAGAAGAACCACGATAAACCAATAGCTCCAGGTCAGGTACAGTGCATAGCTCGCAACAAGGAGAATCGACTGGCGGACGCTTCGGGTGCGCACAGTGCGACACACGAGAACAGATAACAGAAAAGCTGTGAGGTACGCGATGCCCTGGAACACGTTCCTCCCGAAGAACGGCACGACGACGAAAAGATGAAACGGGTGTCCGACCTGAGATCGAGTAGTGGCGGTAGCAACTGCTACTTTAACGTAGACAAGCGAACGTACATAGTAGTTGCCTGGGCTCTTACAGATGGAGTGACCCGAGGGAATAGAGTCGGGGGGGAATGATGAAGTTCAGAACTTTGATCGACGCTCTTCAGAGTGCGCCTTCCGATAAGTCGTTCGTCACCTCATGGATCGACGAAGACGAGCAGCGAACCATCAGTTTTGGAGAGTTCCGCCGGCAAGCAGGAACGCAGGCTGCGTCGCTGGTTGGAAATGGCGTGGCGGTCGGAGATCGAGTCATCATCATCATGCCGCAGGGCATCCCAGCAATGACCGCATTTGTCGGTGCGATGATGTTAGGGGCGGTGCCGGCGTTTCTTGCCTATCCGAACTTCAAGGTGGACCCCGGAAAATATCGCTCCGGACTTGCGGGAGTCACCGCAAATCTAAGGGCGAAAGTGATTGTTATCGATGAGGAATTCCCGGACGAGATGCTGGGCCACGTCAGGCTAGGAGAGGGCACAACCTTGTTACGGATGCATGAGCACGCGAGCGCTACGGATAACGTTGACCGGGCGATTTCTTCGGTTGATCCGGACTCACTGGCGTTCATTCAACACTCGGCCGGTACGACGGGGCTGCAAAAAGGCGTAGCCCTGACGCACTTGGCGGTAATGAGGCAACTCGAACATCTGGCTCATGGGCTGAAGGTGATCGCGGCCACCGACCGGATCTACACCTGGCTGCCGCTGTATCACGACATGGGACTGATCGCCTGCTTCATGTTGCCCATGGTTTGTCATTTGCCAGTGGTTATGCAGTCGCCAGTGGACTGGGTTATGCACCCTGAAAGCATGCTCGAGATTATTTCCGAACATAAGTGCACTCTGGCATGGATGCCCAATTTCGCTTTTCAGTTCATCCCTCGGAGAACGCCGGAAAGCCGCCGCGAGAAATACAATCTCAAATCCTTACGTGCGTTGATCAATTGCTCCGAGCCTGTGAGAGCTCACAGCGTGCGGGAATTCAGCGACGCGTTTGAAAGGTATGGTCTGAAGAAAAGCGCTCTGCAATCAAGTTACGCGATGGCCGAAGACGTTTTCGCGATCACTCAATCCGATGTGAGAAAGACCGGAGGCTCCTCGCACATCTGGGCTGACGCGGAAATTTTTCGTGGGGAACATCGGGTGGTACCAGGTGCGAAAGGAGACCGCGATGCTCTGGAGTTTGTGTCATCTGGGAGTTTGCTGCCGGGACATGAAATCTGCATCGTCTCGCAATCCGGAGAGCGATTGGGGGACGGTCACGTCGGCGAAATCCTTCTCAAAAGCGATTGCCTCTTTGAGGGCTACTACAACCGCGACGATTTGACGGATCAGGATCTCCGGGACGGCTGGTACCACACGAGTGACCTCGGATTTCTGTATCAGGATGAACTTTATGTGGTGGGTAGGAGAAGAGACCTCATGATCATCGGTGGCGAGAACATCTATCCGCACGATATCGAGGAGATCGTCGCCACCCACCCCGCAGTGCATGATGGCCGTACGATTGCGATGGGTCTATACAATCCAGATTTGGGAACGGAGGAGATCGTCGTGGTGGCGGAGACGACAGAAAGCGAAGCAAAAGGCCGAAGCATCGAGATCGAACAGGAAATTCGCAGCAAGGTGGTGGCGGCGACGGGACTGGCCGTGAAGATAATTTTTCTGAAGCCACCGAGATGGATCGTCAAGAGCACAGCAGGGAAACCGGCCCGTTCCGACACCCGTCAGAAGTTGATGCTGGAACATCCCGAGTCGAACTCGCTATCGTTGGAGCTATCGAATGACCTCTGAAACCCAGCAAATGATCGATCACGTAGCAGCCCTGATTCGTAAACCTGGTGTCGTGCTCGAGGAGAACACCTCGCTAGTATCTTCCGGATTGATTGACTCGATGGCCCTCGTCGATCTTCTTCTAAAACTGGAAGACATCACTCACATGCGCATTCCAGCCGGCAAAGTCCAACCGAAGGATCTAGACACGGTTGCAAAGATGTTTGCGACAGCACGGCGAGTCGGAAGGCCACGAAACTGAAAGTGTAGCCTTGTACGGCTATTGCTCCCGTACGTTGCCTGGGTCCAGATGCCGCGTGATCATGGCGCTTGCTTCGGCCTGCTCCAGCATCTGAGTCCGATCCCATTCCGGCCGCAGCACCATTGCCTTGATGTGGAAGCGGACTTCCTTCGGAGCATCGTCCACTCGAATTAGCATTTCGCTTTTCACCAACCGGAACCGTGTCGATTCTGCGAGTGGGATCAATTGGTCGGAACTCTTGCCACTGATGACGTATACAACTCGGTCGGCTAGTAGGACATATTCCGGGCAGGACGAAGCTGTTGCATCGGCTTTTCCGGCGCCCGACATCGCTGCCATGAATCCATGTTGCGCGTTGAGACAATCCGTCATGCGCATGCGGATGATGGTGCCTTGCTGTCGCGAATTGCTCTGAGCATACGAATCGACGGAAACAACCAACGTCAGAATTAGGATGGCAGTGCGTCTCATAGGCCCTCAGTTAGCGAACATTGTCTGGAAGGTAGTATCCGCTTCGGCTGCGGAATTGCAGGTTGCTCTTGTGGGTGGGGAGAATTTGAATGGCGTGGAAGCCCATAGTCCGGCTTGGAAGTTGATAGCTGACGATAAAACTTCCGCGTAAGCCATCGAGAATTGAATCCACCGCACGACCAATCCCCGGATTGGCTCGAAAATAGCGCCCGCCGGTGGCGTCCGCAATTTCGCTCAGGACGGCTGAACCTGAGGGCGCGGTTCCATGATTGAGATCTATGCAGTAAATCTGGACGTCGTTTTGGAGGGCGAGGTTGATCGCCGCTCGCATTGGGGCGCGGCTTATCGTGTCGAGGCCGTCGGAGAAAACGATGAGAACCTTTTGTTCATCGGGGCCACTATCTTTCGACAATGTTTTCGAAGCGAAGACGACGGTATCGAATAGGGGCGTCAAATGCTGGGAGCGCAAAGTCTTAAGTTGGTCTGCGATACTGGCGGATCGGCAGTCCCCATGACAGAGCAAGTAAGGCTCGGCTCCGTGGAACGAGACAATTGCGAGGTTGTTGTCGGAAAGTCCGGAAGTTCGCGAAACGAGTTCTTGGACTTTCGAGATTTCCTGCTGAAAGCGCGGGCCGAGTGATTCGCTAGCATCGACAACGACAGCAATTTTGAGCCCGGTCCAGTCCACGGGCGTAAAGCTTTGAAATTTACGGACGATAAATCCTTTGTCGACGACCGCGAAATCCGCAGCTTGCAAGGTCGTAACAGCGTGGTCATTCTGGTCGACGGCGGAAAATATCAGGCGCACTTCCGAAGTGCTGCTGCGGTAGGTAAATTCAGGCCGGTCGCCCGGCGTGCTGGCGGAATTCGCTGCGCAGCTCAGGAAAATGAACAGGAGCGGCCACCACCGGCGCCACCAAGATAGAAGTATGGCCATACCCGTTCCATCGGCCTTTCACAGCAAACTTTAGGGCGGCCCCCATGACGTTCGTCATCGGCCAAACCGGCGATGCCTTGGATGTGGCGTAATACTTGCCTGTTGCCGCGGGCGAAGAGTTTTTGACCGGCTTCTGAAGGATGTGTAGAAATTCTTAACGATCAAGGGGGAATTCGAGGTCGCGACGGAAATGGGAAGGGAATGGCGTCAACTGTTGCTCGGAATGACTTCAGAATAACTATTCTGCCGGCTTGGGTTTCTGCGCTTCGGCGATCAGCTTTTCAACGGCCCTCTTCTTAAGATCAGGCAGCCTGGGATTTGACTTCAACAATTTTCGCCACTCATGGACCGCACCCGTCCGGTCATTCTTGGCCTGCAGCCGGATCATCCCCAAATTGAACAGTGAATTGGCATCGTTCTGATCGTAATTCAAGGCCTGCTGCAGCTGTGCGATGGCGCGGTCGACATCTCCCTTGTAGTACAGGCACGAGGCCAAATCGGTACGAGCAGAGACGTTTTTCGGGTTTGCGTCCACGGCTTTCTGAAAGTATGTGGCCGCCTCATCGAACTGATGAGTCGCTTTGTAGATGGCGCCGACTTGATTGAGCAGCTCTGAGTTGTTGGGATCGTCCTTCAATTTCGCGAGCAGCGGCTCGGCCTTTTTCTCCGCCATCCGCTTCATGTCATCAAGATTCGGTGTTTGAGGGAGCGGATTCGCTTGGGTTGTCGTCGCCGTTTTCCGCTCGACGGAAGCCTCGCGGGACGCCGAACCGCGGTATAGAAATCCCAAGGCAACACCCACCAAGAGGCAGATGCTCGCCATCACATATACCTGGCTGGTTCGCCAGCCTGAATTGATTTCCGTGGCCGATACGTTTGGCATAGGTTGGTCCTCTGATGGCGCAGTCATCCAAAGAATGAATTGGCACGCCGGGAGCCATCGGGCGTCTTTGCAGCAACGTGTATTTCCAATTACTTAGGGAGGTTCAGGGCGGTGACCTATGAACTTCCAGGGCCGTGGCGGGGGATTCTCCGCAAGGTATGCGTGTTTTGCCGCGTACAGCTCGAGCCCAACTTCTAGGTGATGCTGACTTCCGTGTACGTCCCGTACACCTCGCGCAGCGCCTCGCATATCTCGCCCACGGTCGCGTAGGCACGCACCGCATCGATGATGTAGAGGCATCGTGTTGGCGGGGGAGACACTGCCATTGGCTGCCGCCTTCGGCTCTTGCGCCGCGGCCTTCTTCAGGGCTTCAAGCGCGCGCTGCACGTCCTCATTCGACCGTCGCGCACGCAGCGCCTTCAGTTTCGCCGACTGCTGACGAGCCACACTTTCATCGATGTACAGAATGTGCGGCGGCTCCTCTTCGATCACGAACTCGTTGACGCCGACGATGATCTTTTCTTTCGCCTCGGCAGCGCGCTGGTACTGGTACGAAGCCTCCGCAATTTCTTTCTGCGGATAGCCGCGCTCGATCGCCTTCACCATCCCGCCCATTGATCGAGCTTGCCGAAGTAATCGAAGGCGCCTTGCTCCATGTCGAGCGTCAGCTTCTCCAGGAAGTACGATCCGCCCAAGCGGATCGACGGTCTGGGTCACGCCGGATTCGTAGGCGATGATCTGCTGCGTGCGCAGCGCAATGCGCGCGGCTTCTTCGGTAGGCAGCGCCAGCGCTTCGTCGTAAGAATCTGTGTGCAACGACTGCGTTCCGCCCAGCACCGCTGCCAGAGCCTGAATTGCCACGCGCGCGATGTTATTCATCGGCTGCTGCGCCGGCAGAGAAACGCCGGCCGTTTGGGTATGGAAGCGCATCAGCCAGGTGCGCGCATTCTTCGCGCCGAAGCGGTCCTTCATCAGGCGATACCAAATTTTGCGTGCCGCGCGGTACTTCGCGATCTCCTCGAAGAAGTCGTTGTGCGCGTTGAAGAAGAAGCTCAGTCGTGGCCCGAACTCATCCACTTCCAGTCCGCGTCGCCGCGCCCACTCCACGTACTCCACGCCGTCATAAATCGTGAAGGCCAGTTCCTGCAGGGCGGTCGAGCCCGCCTCGCGGATGTGGTATCCGCTGATGGAGATCGTGTTAAACCGCGGCGTGAATTTCGAGCCGAACTCGAACGTGTCGATCACCAGCCGCATCGATGGCGCCGGCGGATAGATGTATTCCTTCTGCGCGATGTATTCCTTCAGGATGTCGTTCTGAATCGTGCCGGAGATCTTCTTCCAATCCGCGCCCTGCTTCTCAGCGACCACCAGATACATCGCCCACAGCACGATGCCGGAGAATTGATGGTCATCGAGACTGTCGTTTTCTCCAGGTCGATGCCGTCGAACAGGATCTCCATGTCTTCGAGCGAATCGATGGCCACGCCGCACTTGCCGACTTCGCCTTCGCTGGCCGGATGATCGGAGTCGTAACCCATGAGCGTCGGCAGATCGAACGCCACCGACAGCCCTCCGCCGCCGTGCTCAAGCAGATACTTGTAGCGCTCGATTGGTTTCTTCGGGCGAAGCAAAGCCGGAGAACTGGCGCATGGTCCACAGCTTGCCGCGATAGCCGGTGGCGTGAATGCCGCGCGTGTACGGCGCTTCGCCGGGGAAGCCGAGATACTTTTCCTCGCTCCAGTCGAGCGGAGATCGGCCTGGGTGTAGAGCCGGCGAATGGGAATCCCCGAAATCGTGGTGAAACGCGCTTGCCCTGCTCGTCGAGATTTACCCGGTGGGCGCGCCAATCGGCTTCTCCGGGGATTTCTCGAGCGTTGGCGCCAGGGTCTTCTCCGCCCACTGCTTTTCCGCCTCTGAAGGATGGCGGTTTTCAAACACATCCGCGATCGGACTTTCGGCGACTTGCGGCTTGGACGGTTTTTTTGGCATGCGATCCCCAGTGCTCTGTTGTGATGATAGGGAAGCACAGACCTTTGGGGCAAGCTGTGAACGGGGTGCGGAACGACCGGTCGGTTAGCGGAAGAAGACTGCCTCTGTTTGTGGAGGTCATCCTGAGGAGGGCGGCAGAACCTCGAGCGGCCTTCGGAACAATCACGTTCTCCGATACAGCGGGTAAGGTCTAGGGCACATCGATTGTCGTGGCGCTCCCGTTGAGTGAAACGATTGTTTCGGCCGACGTGTGGTCCCTCGTGCCGGCTTCGCCGCCGCTCAGGATGACACCTTGGTTTGGTTTCGGGAGAGCTCCCAAGCCTTCGCGTATTTCCAAGAGACATAGACCGCGTGATAGAGGTGCAGCAGGAAGCCCTCGCGTCCGTCAAGGAATCCGAGACGAAAGAAATAGTTATAGACGAAAGTGAATGCCGGGCGGAGAGCGATGTTGACGAAGCTGAACCGGACTTTTCCGTTGGCAACGACCATCTGGGCGCCGAGCGACGAGTATCGGTTCATGTGCTCGATATAGTCGGAAACCGTGGGATAGGAGTGGTGGAGAATCGGTCGACGATATCTCTGCATCCCGTCTGTCGGGACTAGCGATGTCCTCATGAACCAAGCGCAACTCAAAACGAGCCACTTTCCTCTGCACCAACCGTAGCTTCGAGTCTGGGTAAAATCCTCCCCAGCTCAGAGGTCGACGAGGAAGTAGTTTTTGCGCCGTATCCGAAATCCCACGGTCCCCGCGGGATCTTTGATGCCACAAAGTTGTGAAGCCATTCGCCGTCTGGATTAGGCAGTTCCTTCTCCTGCATAAATCGGAGCACCAGTTCCAAAGCTCTTCGCCAATTCGTCGCTAACTTCTTCGTCCGCATCCAGACTCAAAATCCATTCCCCGGTCGCTTTATCAATCGCTGAATTCTTTTGGGCCGCGAACCCCTTCCATTCTTCGACGAAGACTTTCGCGCCGAACGACTTCGCGATCTCCACCGTGCGGTCGGTCGAGCCGGAATCGACCACGATGACCTCCCCTTTGCCATCTGCAACGAGTGGCTGCACGCTCGCAAGCGTGCGCCCGATGTTGGTTTCTTCGTTGAAGGTGATGATGACGACCGAGAGTTGCATGGAGCTCAGAGGCTACCGCGAACCCGAGATTGTCTCACAGGCCGCGGGCTGCGCCCATCGGGGTGTCGTTAACGCGCGGCGCTAGAGTCCCGCGCTTAGATGCGAAGCAGAGCTGCCGACTTCCAATAACAAAAAACGACCAAGATCACAAGCTCGGTTCGATGGATGGCGGTATCTTGCGTGGGGAAAAACGAAGTAATAAACCGTCGGATAAGTCAGTACCAGCCCCAGGTAAAGCCATGCTGCCGGCCGTTTCTGGCGCAAGGAGCGTCCGAGGCCCCACAATGCCAGAGACCGAAGTCGCGAGATAGGCAGACGAACGGAAATCGACCGGCGATGTGCTGGCACTCGGCCTCGGTACGCCGTTCCAGTAATAGAAGAAACGTTTCAGGCTGATGACGGTAAAACGAGCGGGATGCTGAAAATCCACTCGAATGCCTGATGTTTGCATGATTCCGCATAGGCCAGTTCGCCCATGGTCTGGAATTTCTGCAATTCCAGGTTGTTGAGATTCGGCTGCAGATACGACATGAACATCCCGTCGGCGGATGGTCCGTTGCCGAGCCGCACCTGCAGCCCGAAGTCATCGCGCAGAAAAACGAAGCGCCCGAAAGTCTTGTAGTTTCGCAGACCCAAGGCGACAGGATAGCAAAGAAGACGATGGATGAAAGCACGACACCGCCCAAGGAAGGAAGGCCGCGGAGATACCGCTGCCGCCAGATCCAAAGACCGCAAAAGGGAAGGAATGCGAGCATCGTCGGGTTCGCGAGCGCTCCGACTCCGAAGAGCACGCCAAACAAAATCCAACCGAGCCATCCGACCCAATTTGCAAAAGTAGCTATCAGGAATATGCAGGCAAGGACGAGTGGCGTGAATGTCGTGTCCCATATCCAGTGAATTGACCAGTACCAGATGTAAGGATTGAGCGCCCACCCGTAAGCAGACCACGTAGCGACGCGCTCTCTAAACGTCCTTTGGGCAATCAGAAAAATTAGGATGGTCGTGATCGTTGCGAACAGGCTGTTGATGCTGAGCAAAACCCACGCCGAAGCATGGGTATAAATGCCGAAAACTTGAAGACTCCGGCCATGAGGTAGGGATAGAGGGGCGGTTCCCAAGCGGTCGGCCCCGTATCACCTTCGTAGGGGCTACTGAAGCCGTGACCTAGGGCAATCGAGCGCGCTACTCGCCCCATCTCCCAGCCGAACTCGAAGTTGTCACTACCCGGTCGAGTACGGTATTGATGCAGAGCCCCAATGGCGGCGACTTGCAGGCAAAATGAAAGAGGCAGAAGCCAGACGAACATTCTGGGTAGACGTAGTCCGCGGAGTCTGGCCATTCAAGGTAGTGTACCAATCGAGGAACCGTGGCTGACGGCCGGACCCTTCCGGTCCGCAAGAATTGTTCAAAACAATTTGTCCGTCGCGGGCTCGGACAATTCGCATCCAAGCTTCGGTGGTCTTCCTATGTGATTTGCGAGCCAGTTCATTCGATGAAACGTGTCATATTGAACCTGCTCAAATAGATCTGTTGCTATTCGCCAAACTTCATGCAGCGTGTTGATTCGCCGGAAATCCTGGACACAAACGAGTGCCCTCCCGCTGAGGTTGAGAAATCTCTTCGAGACCTGTGCCGCATCAATCACTATTTCGGTGGCGTTTCAACCACCCGCAAGCTGGTGGAGAAGATTGCCGCAACAACAAAGCAAAAGCACTTCTCAATGTTGGAAGTGGCGGCTGGCCTGGGCGAGGTACCGAGAGCGGCAGCGAAGCAACTTGCGGGCGAAGGAATTGAACTCGACATCACTGATCTGGACCGAGTCTCAACCCATTTGCAACGAAGCCACCGAGCGGTGGTGAGCGATGCACTGGCCCTCCCATTTCCCGATGGGACCTTCGACCTGGTGAGCTGCAGCCTTTTTGCTCACCATCTTCAACCGGCGGAACTGTCGGAGTTCGCTGCCGAGGCTTTGCGAGTGAGCCGACGCGCCGTTCTCATCAACGACCTGGTCCGTCACCCTCTGCACCTGGCGCTGGTCTACGCCGGGTTCCTTTTCATGCGGAGCTATGTATCGCGTGTCGATGGGGTGGCCTCGGTGCGAAGGGCGTATGTGCCGGCCGAAATCCGGGAAATTCTTTCCCACACGCTACTGCCTGCGAACAAAATCGAGATTTCAAGGCATTTCTTGTTTCGGATGGGCATCATCATCTGGAAATAGGAGCTGCAAATCCGGTCGGTCACCAGCCGATCTGATCGCTATCAGCCAACCTATCGATCTCACGCGTTAGTATGACAAGAGCCCGAATTAAAACACTCTTCATCCATGTGCGGAATCTTCGGAATCATTGCAAAAGATGGAAGGATCCCCAGCGGTGTGCTCGAACGGGGCACCGCGTCTCTGGCGCATCGCGGGCCCGATGATTCCGGCACAATCGTTTTGCGCGACTCCGCTCATGGTCCGGTAGAGATCGGATTAGGAAGCCGTCGGCTGGCGATTGTTGATCTCTCTCCTCTGGGCCACCAGCCCATGCATGACTCCGAGACTGGCAACTGGATTGTCTACAACGGCGAAATCTACAACTTTCGCGAAGTGCGCGCCGAACTCGAAGCGCTCGGAACAATCTTCACAAGCCACACGGATACGGAAGTAGTTTTGAGGGCGTTCGCGCGCTGGGGCGAACAGTGCCTCGACAGATTTCGCGGGATGTTTGGATTTGCGATCTGGAGTGCGAGGGAACATCGCCTCTTCCTCGCGCGCGACCCTATGGGGATCAAGCCGCTCTACTACGCCCAGAGCGGGCAATATTTCATCTTCGCCTCAGAGGCTCGCACGCTGCTCGAAACAGGACTCATCCCCACTAATCTCGATCACGCTGGGCTTCTCAACTACCTGACGTTCGGATCTGCCTACGATCCGTTAACGATGATTGAAGGCGTCCGCGCTCTTCCTGCGGGGAACAGCCTTTCGTGGGTGGACGGCGCAGTTCAAGAGACGTCCTATTGGGATCTGGTGGGTAAGACTCCTGGCCCGGAAGAGTCACTGGTATCGAGCGACGCGCACCTCGCCGATATTCACTTGCAGTCCGCTCTGGAAGAAGTTGTTCGGATGCAGATGGTGAGCGACGTCCCAGTCGGGGTGTTTCTTTCCGGCGGGATCGATTCTAGTGCGTTGGTCAGTATTTTGAGTCGCAGCGGTATAACTCCGAGCACATTTTCGATCGTATTTCGCGAGGCCGACTTCTCGGAGGCAGACCACTCTCGAGCGATCGCGAACATGTTCCACACGGACCATCATGAGATCAACGTCTCGCAACAAGACGCGCTTGCGGCGATTCCGGATGCGATCGGTGCGATGGATTTGCCCACAATGGACGGTGTGAATA
This sequence comes from uncultured Acidobacteriota bacterium, assembly GCA_963712365.1. Classification (GTDB taxonomy): domain Bacteria; phylum Acidobacteriota; class Terriglobia; order Terriglobales; family Acidobacteriaceae; genus Sulfotelmatobacter. Next base: position 378,673 of record CAVQHO010000006.1, on the reverse strand, counting down.
CCTACTTCGTCTCACGGGAAACGCGAAAAGCTGGCGTTAAGGTCGCGCTTTCAGGACTCGGCGGAGATGAGGTGTTCGCCGGATATTCAACTTTCCGAACCGTTCCTCGAATGGAGCGGTTCGCGAAGACATGGAGTCAAGTGCCTCGGGCGCTGGCTTCTCCGCTGGCGGCGGCGTTCGGTGCGGTTGCGCCAAATAGCGATCAGGGCCGCAAACTCACATCGCTGGCACGGGGCAATGGCCGAGTTCTGCACCCCTATTTTCTGAGCCGCATGCTCTTCACGCCGACTCAACGCGATTCTTTGCTGCGTGAAGTGAACGACGACAATGAACGGGTTGCGTGCGCCTCTCAACGGGAATCGTTGGAACTCGCGTCGGGTCTGGATAGCGTGAATCGGGTTTCGTACCTGGAAACGCGTTGCTACATGCTCAATACGCTATTGCGGGATGCCGATTTTATGAGCATGGCTCACGGACTTGAGGTGCGAGTGCCGCTCATTGATCACCGACTGGCGAAGGCCGTGCTAGGGCTGCCGGGAAAGTGGAAAGTAAATGGGACGCCGAAGAAGTTGCTGGTGGGATTGCTCAATGGATCGCTGCCCGAGAGCATCGTGAATCGTCGAAAACGCGGCTTCACCCTGCCGTTTGAACACTGGATGAAGCAGGAACTTCGGCCCGAGATCGAAGCGGTCTTGAACGCAAAAGCGATAGATCATGGTCCGCTGGCGGGACTGCTGAACGGCGTTGAAGTCGAGCGCGTCTGGCGAGGCTTTCTGGCCGGATCGATCTCCTGGTCGCGCCCATGGTCGCTCTATGTACTGCAGAGATGGTGCCAGAGCCATTCGGTTGTACATGGCGTCCCGGGATAAGGTAGTGGCGTTTCAGACCGGCTTGGTTCCAGAGATAAGCAGGAAGAGTCCCCATTTCTTGAATAGGCCGCGAACGAGAGCTCTAGGAAATATCTTCCACACCGCTTGGTACCAAGCGGACTGATACCGCGCAGATGCCTTATGCAAAAGCAGATCTCCAGGACTGAAGACGACCTCGATGTTTACGTCCTCAAATGCGTTGAATAACTCGCGCGCCTCCTTTGGGGTATAAGTCTTCGTTCCCGGACTCTCGAGGTGATCAAAAACCGTTTTGCGAAGGGACTTTCCGCGGATCAGACCGTGCCTTAGCCAGAGCATAAATCCGGTGATAGAAGGATGCTGGTAGATCATGACTCGTAGTCGTCCACCCGGCTTTAGGACGCGGTACGCCTCGCGGGCGCACTGCTCGGTGTTCGGGCTATGGTGGATGGCGCCGTACGAATAGACCAGGTCAAAAAAATCGGGCGGAAAGGGCAGTGACTCCGCGTCTGCGACCCGCAAATCAGGCTGATACCCTCCATCAAGGCACCTTCGCTTCGCATTTTCAATCGAGGCTTTGGACAGATCGACGCCAACAGCGTGAGCTCCGCCCTTAAGCCACTCGAGATAATCCGCACCCATCCCGACGCCAATCTCTAAGACAGCCAAGTTTTTAGCCTCGTGAAACCCAGCAAAACCTGTGATGTATGGTTCGAGTGTGTAACGTGCCTGGGAGTGTGCGGCGAAACCATCTTCTCCGTTTGCGTATCGCGAGCCGCAAGGTTCTGCGTTCCAGAAATCACGCACGGCATTTTTCTGGGCGCCAATCGAGTCCATAGTGTCAGTTCAGTATAGCGGTGGATGACCCGAAAGTCGGCGCCTTTGAGAGGTAAGGCAGAGTAAAATATTTGAGTTCCTTACCAATGCCAAAGCTCGAAGAGATCAATCAACCACGGCGTGTCGCCTCGCATACGCTTCTACCGGTGACAGTGATCGTTGCTGCTCGCAATGAAGCCAGGAATCTGCCTCGCTGCCTCGAATCGCTTCGAGATGTTGGGGAAGTCTACGTGGTAGATTCGCAAAGCACTGATACAACCACAGAGATCGCCAGAGAATACGGCGCGAATGTTGTTGAGTTCCACTACAAGGGCGGGTGGCCGAAAAAGCGTCAGTGGGCAATGGATTCGCTTCCTATCGCTCACGACTGGATATTTATCGTCGACGCCGACGAAGCGCTAACTCCCCAACTGGCTGCCGAGATTCGAACCGCGATACAGGATTCGCGATACGACGGTTACTACATCGCATTGCAAATGTTCTTCTTGAGCCGAGAGCTCCGGCATAGCGGAGCAAAGTTTTACAAGCTCTCTCTATTTCGGAAAGGGATGGGGCGATTCGAGTGTCGCCTGGCTGAGCAAGACAAATCCATGGCAGATATGGAAGTCCACGAACACGTAGTCCTGCATTCTGGGGATGGCTCGGTTGGGAAGACAGCAAGATTGCGAAACGTTCTGCTCCATCACAATGTGGAGTCGCTCTCGCACTACATTCGAAAACATGACGAATATTCGAATTGGGATGCGCGCGTGTGGCTCAAAGGTGACGACAACTCCAGAGATTTGCGGCCAACTTTTTGGGGCTCTCAGGCACAACGGCGACGATGGCTGCGGAAGAAAGTATTCGGGATCCCCGGTTCACCTTTTCTTTTCTTTACTTACAAATATTTTTTGTGCGCCGGATTTCTCGACGGAATTCCGGGGCTGATCTATTGCGGACTACAGGGCGTCCAATTCTTCCACATCAAAGCCAAGATCTATGAGTTGAAGACGAACGCTAAGGCAAGAGAGACGAGTTAACGCGAATGTGCGGCATTAGTGGTCTTGTCAATTGCGGAGATCGAGAGACGCTGGCGCGGATGACGCGCGTGCAGGCGCATCGGGGGCCCGACGATTCTGGTCTTTGGGAGAGTAGACTCCCGGACGGCTCTTACGTTGGACTGGGCAGCCGCCGTCTCGCGATTCTAGACCTGTCGGCTGCCGGTCACATGCCCATGTGCAATGAAGATCGGACCGTGTGGATCACCTACAACGGCGAGATTTACAATTTCGGCGAACTTCGACAGGAACTTCAGAGTAAAGGGCACGTGTTTTCCTCCCATACCGACACGGAAGTCATTGTGCACCTTTACGAGGAAGAAGGTCCGGACTGCGTTAAGCGCCTGAACGGGATCTTCGCCTTCGCCATCTGCGATTTGCGTCGTCAGACTCCGACGGTCTTCATCGCGCGGGATCATTTTGGTGTGAAGCCGCTCTATTATTTTCACACAGGCAGGTCGGTCGCTTTCGCATCGGAAATCAAAGCTTTGCTTCAGGTATCAGGCATTCACGCTGAACTCGATGCGGAAGCGTTACACAAGTTCCTTACGTTTCTCTGGGTGCCCGATCCTAGGACAATGTTTCGGGGCGTGATGAAGTTGCCAGCGGGTCATTACGCGATTTTCCGCAAAGGCGAACTCAAGATCTCCCAATATTGGGATCTGACGTTTCCTCCGGCAAGTCAGGACTATCCGGATTCGGAATCCGATTTGATTGACGAAGTTCGTGAGCGCTTCCAGTGCGCGGTTTCCAGACAAATGATCAGCGACGTTCCGGTCGGGGCATTCCTCAGCGCTGGGCTTGATTCGTCATCGATCGTGGCGATGATGCGCAAGAGGACGAATCACCCGGTTCGAACTTACACAATCGCGTTTCCTCAGAAATATGTCGTCGGTGAAAATGCGCTCGACGACCCGGAAGTGGCGTCTCGTTGCGCACGGGCTTTAGGCTGCGAAAACCAAAGAATCGTAGTGGATCCCGACGTCACTGAGTTGCTGCCGAAACTCGTCTGGCACATGGACGAACCGACAGCGGACCCAGCCATCATCGCCGCATTCCTCGTTTGCCGCGAAGCTTCGAAGCACTCGACGGTTCTCCTTTCGGGCGTGGGAGGAGACGAACTATTTGCCGGATATCGCAAACACGTCGCGCATTATTGGGCGGAGGCGTACACGCGCGTACCCGAGCGCGCGCGCCGTATGCTTGAAGCTGGGCTATCCGCGTCGCCCGGTATGCGCGGAAGTAGAGTGAAAGGCACTCTACGGCTAGCTAAGAAGATGGCGCGTAGCGCATCTTTGAGCCCAGTCGAGCGTTTCATCACGAACTGCACCTATCTGAATGATGAGCAAAAGACGCAACTTTACGCGAATGACTTCGCGTCATCCTCGGTCGATCCGGCCACGAGCCACACGCAGGCGTTTGATCGCGTGCACGGCGCCGACTTTCTGCACCAGATGCTTTATCTCGATAGCAAAATATTCATGACTAGCCTGAACCTGGCGTACAACGACAAGATGAGCATGGCGTCGTCCGTCGAAGTGCGAGTGCCATTCCTTGACCGTGAATTTGCGGAGTTTGTCGCGTGGAATGTTCCTCCGTCACTCAAGCTGAAGGGTCGATTGCGTCCGACCACAAAGTACATTTTGCGCCAAGCCATGCGAGACATTCTTCCGCAAGAGGTTCTGAAGCAGCCAAAAGCGGGATTTGGTGCTCCAGTAGACTATTGGCTTGCGCATGATCTCAAGGAGATGGTCGACGATTTGCTTTCTACCGCGCAAATGAAGAAGCGCGCGATATTCCGTCCGGGGGCGATTCAGCGTTTCGTTGATGAACATCGTAGCGGACGAAATGACTGGTCGATGCAGATATGGCAGTTCCTGACCCTGGAACTCTGGATGCAGACGTTTCTCGACGGGGGATCGCGATGCTTTGAATCGCAGTCGGTCGACCCAAGGCACGTGGCGACAGCATGAAACAGGTTTTGCAGCACGCAAGAACCGGCGAGGTGACGGTGGAAGAGGTCCCCGCCCCACAATTATTGCCCGGTTGTCTCTTAGTGCGGATTGCGGCCTCGGTAGTTTCGGCGGGCACGGAACGCGCTTCTTCGGAGTTTGCGCGAAAGAATTTGCTGCAGAAGGCTAGGTCCAGGCCAGACCTGGTTCGAGACGTGATGAGCAAAGCGGGGCGGGAAGGTATTCTTGCGGCAGTCCATGCGGTGCGCACTCGTCTTGATCAGCCGCAGGCGCCGGGGTACAGCAGTGCGGGTACGGTAGTCGGTGTCGGCGAAGGAGTAGCCGATATTCGACCGGGAGACCGAGTCGCATGTGCGGGGGCAGGGTACGCCGTGCATGCCGAACTCGCGTGCATTCCAAGGCTGCTGACAGCTCAGATTCCGGAGCACAACTCTGGAACTAGTGGGCTCGTTCCATTTGACGAGGCTGCGTTTGCAACTCTAGGTGCAGTGGCGCTTCACGGCATTCGAACATCCCGGGCAGAAATCGGGGACATTGTTGCAGTGATCGGCCTTGGCTTAATGGGGCAAATCACCATGCAATTGTTGAAAGCTGCCGGCTGCCGTGTTGTCGGAATGGATATCGACCACACTAAGGTTGCACTCGCGCGTGATTTGGGTGCGGACTGCGTTGCAAGTTCGGCATCGGTTTTCTCGGAAGTGTGCTCGGAGATTTCAAAAGGAGCGGGCGTTGATTCAGTAATCATTACCGCGGAAACACCGAGCAGCGAACCGGTGAATCTTGCGGGAGTGGTTGCCCGCGATCGAGCGATTGTCGTAGCTGTCGGAACAGTAGGAATGGAAATCGAGCGGAAGGCGTACTACGAGAAAGAACTTGATTTCCGCATCTCAAGATCGTACGGACCCGGACGCTACGACTCGGTTTATGAGCAGAAGGGTCGCGACTATCCGATTGGATATATCCGTTGGACCGAAAACCGGAACATGGAAGCGTTTCTCCAGTTGCTCGCAGAGCGAAAGATCGATGTGGGACCTCTTATCACGCACCGGTTTCCGATCGAGGAGGCTGCGAGGGCGTACGAACTCATTACCGGCAGAGCGGGTGAGCCGTATCTGGGAGTTGTGATCCAGCATTCGGGGGACGCGAACGAGTCGACCACGCTAACCCTGGTAGAGGAGAAAAACAGCGTCGGCACGAACGCTGCTCTTCCGGTCGAAAAAGTAGCTGTAGGAGTCTTAGGTGCAGGCGGATTTGCATCTTCTACGCTGATTCCTTCGATCAAAGCGTCGTCCAGTACCGCGCTGATCACGGTGTGCGCCGCGACTGGCTCCCACGCGCAGCATGCTGCAACTAAATTCGGGTTTCGAAGTTGTACTACCGATGAAAATGAAGTGATTTTAGACCCGAAGATCAACACGGTCGTGATCGCAACCAGGCATCACCTGCATGCAGGGCAAGTGATAGCGGCGCTCTGTGCAAGGAAGCATGTCTTCTGCGAAAAGCCGCTGTGCTTAACAGAAGAAGAGCTATGCTCGATTGTCAGCACGTATCTACAGATTGAGCCTGCCGAACGGCCAGCTTTCATGGTTGGCTTCAATCGCCGCTTTGCTCCCATGACCATGCGGATGAAATCCTTCTTTTCGTCCATATCGGAGCCCCTAGCGCTGCACTGTCGAGTGAATGCCGGCCAGCTTCCGAAAGACCATTGGATTAACGACCGGAATCAGGGGGGTGGGCGAGTCTTAGGAGAAGTCTGCCACTTCATCGATCTCCTCATGTTTCTGGCCGGCTCACCTATCGTTGAAGTCGAGAGTCAGAACATTGGGGGCTCCTCGCGGTATAGCGGCGACAATGTGCTGGCATCCCTTCGTTTTGCGAATGCTTCGGTTGGTTCGATCACTTATGTGGCGAACGGGGACCGCTCTTTTTCTAAAGAACGTATCGAAGTGTTCGGCGGAGGCTGCGCGGCTGTGCTGGATGATTTTCGAAAGCTGGAACTAGTCCGAGATGGACGAAATCAGAAAGTTCATTCGCGATGGCGTCAGGACAAAGGACATCGCGCGGAGTGGGAGGCATTCGCAAACTCCATCAGCAGCGCGTATGCAAAACCTGCAATCAGGCTTGAAGAACTCGTGTGCTCGAGCTTAGCGACATTCGGTATTGAGAAGTCTCTTGCGACCGGTACGCGCACCGAGGTTGACGCCGCTGATTTCCTTGCCAAGCTGCGTCAACAATTCGACCTCCGGGCTAACCTCGACGAATGATCCGACCGAGTTCACAAATCCACAGGAGATAGATTCGCGCGATGGTCATTCTGGGCCTCAATATGTTCCATGCCGATGCGTCGGCGGCAATTGTTGTGGATGGCGAAGTGAAGTTTGCCATAGCCGAAGAGCGCCTGAACCGGCACAAGCACTTTGGAGGGTTCCCAAGTCTTGCAATCCGGGCCTGTCTCGATTTTGTCGGCGCCAAGCTTGGGGATGTGGAGCACATTGCTGTCGGACAAGACAGCAGTGCGAACCTTGATAAAAAGGTGCGATATGCGCTTCGCAATCCCGCCAAGATTCTGAACTTTATACGATTGCGCCAGCGGAAGGAGGCGATGCGCGACTTGCGCTCGCTTATCTCCAGTGCGCTGGATGTGGACGCCGCGACGCTACAATTTCAAGAACATCACCTCGAACATCACATCGCACACGTTGCAAGTGCCTACTACTGTTCTCCATGGGAGAAAGCCGCGGGATTCAGTTATGACGGGTCGGGTGATTTTGTTTCCACCATGAGTGCGAAGTGCGAAGGCAATGAGGTTGAGGTGCTCGGGCGCGTGTTCCTTCCTCATTCGCTCGGCAGCTTTTACACCATGATCTGTGAATTCATTGGGTACAGCAAGTACGGCGATGAGGGGAAGGTCATGGGTCTCGCGCCGTACGGTAACGATGCGTACCGCAGTGAAGTCGATAAGATTGTAAGCCCAAAAGATGAGAGCTTTCAGCTGGATCTTCGTTACTTCAAACCTTTAGGCAGCAACCAGGGTATGCAGGTCCTGCCGGATGGAACCGTGCGGCTGGCTCGGCACTTTTCGGAGCGGATGGAAAAGCTCTTCGGGAAGCCACGGCAGTCGCATGCGGAGATCACGCAGAGAGATATGGATCTGGCGTTTGCGATGCAGAATCGGTTTGAAGGAATGCTCTTCCATCTGCTGAACAATTTGCACCGGCGTGTCCCACTTGATGAACTCGCGATGGCGGGAGGATGTGCGCTGAATAGCGTCGGCAATGGCAAGATCTTCGATCGGACTCCATTCCGCCACACGTACATTCAGCCCGCTGCGGGGGATGAAGGATTGGCGATGGGTGCCGCCCTTCACACCTATCATTCGGTACTCAAGCAAGAGCGGCGCCATGAACTAAAAAGATCGTATTTGGGGCCAGAGTTTTCAGACTCCCGCATCCAGTCCGCTTTGCGTGAGGCAGGGCTGGATTTTCGGAAGATGGAACGTTCATCCTTGATAAACGAAACAGCCGAGCATATTGCGTCGGGGAGTGTAGTGGGATGGTTTCAGGGCCGCATGGAGTGGGGCCCCCGCGCGCTGGGTAATCGATCGATCGTTGCGCATCCTGGTTTGCCCGACATGAAGGATGTACTCAACGCACGCATTAAGCATCGGGAATGGTTTCGTCCGTTTGCGCCTTCGATCCTGGCGGAATATCAGCACGAATACTTTGAACATGATCATCCCTCGCCCTTCATGCTGCATGTTTACAAGATCCGCCCGGAAAAACGAAAACAGTTGTGCTGCCGTGAATCATGTGGACGATACTGGCCGGTTGCAAACCGTGAGTCGTGATGAAAATCCAATGTACTACGACTTGATTTCCGCATTTCATCGAAAAACAGGAATTCCAGCGATTCTCAATACCAGTTTCAATGAGAATGAGCCGATTGTGTGCACGCCGGAAGAGGCCATCGACTGCTACAAGCGCACGCGAATGGATGTGTTGGCGATCGGATCCTTCATCGCCACAAAGGCGAGAACGGCGGCGAGAGCGGAAACGGCGGCAGCACGCAAGGGACAGCCAATCCAGTGAACGGTGTTAGTGCACTAATGAGCCGGTTACGCATACGACTATTCCAGTGATCCCGAACGCAATTCCGAGCCACCAAAAGATTCGTCGACCGGAAAGCAGGGTGATGGAAGTAATTACCAGCCCGATTTCGAGAAAGACCTCAGCCAGAGTCGTATCTGTCTGCGCGCCTTTCTTCTACTGCTACGTCCACTTCAAGCTTGCGCGCTTCAGGCTCAAGTTCTTTCTGATCCTCTTTGTAACGGCTAGCTTCTTCAATGTACTTTTCGCGTAACTTCGATAGGGCAGCGGGGTCCGTTGTGGCCTGCACGGAAGTCAAATCGGTAAACAGCTCATCCATGTGACGGCGAACGTTTTTCGCTTGGTAATAGTGCCCACTGATCGGCGGCTTTGGATTGGAGAACCACCTCTTCGGTGTGGGCTCGTGTCCCAGGAGTGAAACCACGGCAACCAGTACCGCCAGGACCGCCATAGTCAGTGATACCGGAGCGAGTGTGGGATCCTCCTTCGCATGAGCTGCGTGCTCTTTCAACTCGTTCAATTCTTCAGACATCTATTACTCTCCCATAACCTTGACGATGACGCGCTTGTCCCGCTGACCATCGAACTCAGCGTAAAAAATTCTTTGCCATGTGCCAAAGTCGAGTTTGCCTGCGGTGATCGGGACGATGACCTCGTGGTGAATCAGGAGTGCTTTGAGATGTGAGTCTCCATTATCTTCGCCCGTCTCGTGATGTTTGTAATCCTTGCGAAAGGGCGCCAGATGTTCGAGCCACTGATCAATGTCCTCGATTAATCCGCTCTCGTTATCATTCACGTAGATTCCGGCGGTGATATGCATGGCTGATACCAGAACCATGCCCTCACGCACACCACTCTTACGCACGATTTCCTCGACCTGCGGCGTGATGTGGACGTAGGCTCGATGGTTCTTGGTATGAAATTTCAGGTATTCGGTGAGAGTTTTCATCTTGAGAATCCTGCGAGGATGTTAAAGCAAAGCGTCCGCAATCTTGCCACTGGCAATCAAATCCGCAATTCGTGAGAGGTCTTTATACATCACTCGATCCTTATCCATCGTCGGGCAGACAGAGCGAATGGCTGCATGTGCTGCCTGTCCGCGTTTTGAAGGCTTCAGAGGTGATAAGAAATCGAGAGCCTGCGCCACAGCCATTGCTTCGATGGCCAGAACATTGCGAGTGTTGTCGATGATGCGCTGCAGCTTCAAGGCGGCTGTCATCCCCATGGATACGTAATCTTCCTTATTGCCAGAAGTGGTGATTGAATCCACGGATGCCGGATGAGCCAATATCTTATTCTCGCTTACCAGAGCGGCTGCAGTGACCTGCGGCATCATGAAACCTGAATTGAGCCCGGCGCCCGGCGCCAGAAATGGCGGCAAACCTTCACTAAGTGCTGGATTCACAAGTCGCTCGATGCGGCGTTCGCTGATGCCCGCCAGAGCGCTCAGCCCAATCGCAATAAAGTCCAACGCGAAAGCCAAAGGCTCTCCGTGAAAATTTCCACCGGATATAACATCTCCCTTCGAGTTTCTAGGATCGGTGATGAAGACCAGAGGATTATCGACCGCCGAATTGGCCTCGATTTCGAAAGTCGAACGGCAGTGCGCCAAAGTATCGCGAACCGCTCCGTGAACTTGAGGAATACAGCGAAGCGAATAAGCATCCTGCACGCGTCCACAATCTCGATGCGACTCCCGAATCTGGCTACCTTCGAGCATGCGCCGCAAATTCGCGGCTGTCTTCATCTGGCCGTCGTGGGGGCGAGCTTTGTGAATGCGTTCATCGAATGCCGTGTCGGTGCCCTTGAGGGCATCGCAGCAAAGCCCACCTAAGTACGTCTGCGGAATCCACCAAGGTTTCCGCCGCCAGTAATGACAATGTTCCCACCGCCAGCATGCCTTGCGTGCCGTTGATAAGGGAAATCGTCTCTTTCGATTCCAGGATAAGCGGCTTGATTTGGGCTCGCTTCAAAGCCTCGGCGCTGGGGATTCGAGTTCCTTTTTCGTCGAAGCATTCGCCTTCACCAATGAGAGCCAAGGCGAGATGCGCGAGAGGGGCAAGGTCGCCGCTCGCTCCAACGCTTCCTTGCGATGGCACGAAGGGCGTTACTGACGCGATTCAGCATTTCGCAAAGCGTGTCAATGACGAGAGCCCGCACTCCGGAATGTCCTTTGGACAAGGAGTTCCCACGAAGCAACATCATGGCCCGTGTTTCCGCGACGGGCAGCGGCGAGCCGACACCGACAGCATGAGAGCGAACCAGATTGACCTGTAACTCACGAATCTGATCGCCAGCAATTCGGACATCACTTAATTTTCCAACGCCGGTGGTGATGGCGTATGCGAGTTTGTTGCTGGCAACGATTTCGTCGACCACCGACCGAGCGCGATCCACTGCTTGTCGCGCTTCAGGGAGAAGAAGAACCGCGCGGCGCTCGACGGCAACTTCTCGGACTGCCTCGAGCGTGAGGTCGTTCCCGTTGATGTGGAGGGCGTTCAAGGTCGTGATCAGTCCTTACTTACCCATGGCTGCTCGAAATCTGTCCATATATTTCTCGGGAAGTGTGCGCGGATTTCATGTTCGAGTCTGTGACCACATGGGTTGTCTCGCCTTCCGCCAGCAATATCCCGTTTTCAGCTCCTATCAGTTCGTAGCTGAAGGTGATTACCGATTTCCGCACCGCCTGAAGCCACGTTCGCACGACCACTTCTTCATCGTAGTGAATGGGAGCGCGATAACGGCACCTCACCTCCGCAACGGCGATGAACCTGCCATCTTCACGTTCTATATCACGATACGATAGGCCCATTTGCCGCATAAACTCGACCCGCCCAATCTCGAACCAGATCAGATGGTTCGAGTGATATACGACGCCCATTTGATCGGTCTCGGCATAGCGGACCCGGATTTTCGTCTCGTTTAGCGCACGATGATTGCTGGACGTCATTTGCCAGTCCAGACGGGTTTGCGCTTCTCTAGAAATGACGAAATTCCTTCGCGGAAATCTGCAGTGCTGCGTATGGCCGCATTTTCATGTATGGCGGCTTCAATCTGAGCGTTCAATTCTGCACGCGCGTGATCTGTCAACAGTTGTTTCGTGGCCCGAAGTGACGCTGAACTATTTGCGGTGAGCACAGATGCAAGCCCACGAGCGCGGACGAGCAACTCGTCGGCTGGAACAATTTCGGTGATCAACCCTAATCGGAATGCTTCTTCGGCGCCGAAGATCCGGCCGGTTAACAAAAGATCCCGCGCTTGTTTTTCCCCGATCTGGCGTAGCAGAAATGTTGAGACGATCGCGGGCACAAAACCAATTCGGACTTCGGTATATCCAAACTTTGCTTCGGGGACAGCCAAGGTGAAGTCGCACAGGAATGCGAGACCGGTTCCCCCGGCGATAGCAGGTCCGTTGACAGCCGCAATCGTGACCTTCGGGAACTCATACAGCGATCGAAACAGCCGTACCATAGCTCGAGAATCCTCTACGTTCTGTTCCGGAGTGCGGCCCAGCAGGGATTTCAGGTTGTCGAGATCCATGCCAGAGCAGAAAGCCTTGCCAGATCCGGTAAGGATTAGGACGATCGCCTGCGAGTTTGCAACTTCGTCGAAAGCGCGTTATGAGCTCGTCGATGAGTTCAAAGCTGATGGCATTCCGCTTTTCGGGACGATTCAAGAGAATCGTGGCGACCGCGCCATCATAAGACACATCAATTGTGCTGTAGCTCATGAGAGAACCCAGGCCTGAATGTTCAAGAAATTGAAGATATGTTCCATCAACGCAGTATGAAGGAGTCCAACTTGTATAAATTTCTAGTCGGCGCCGTGCGACTCGGAATATTTGGCTGCGATGCCCCCGGTTGCCTTCAGAAGATTATCTAGCGATTTGAGGGTTGGCAACTCCGCTCCTCGATTGCGAAGAGCATCAACGACGATTTCAGTCGGAATGTTGCCAATCAAAGAGTCCTGGGCAAAAGGACATCCTCCCAACCCGCCCAAGGCAGAATCGAATCGGCGGCAACCCGCGTCATACGCCGCCAAAACCTTAGCAGCAGCCTGCTCAACTCGACTATGCAAGTGTACGCCAATTTCGAGATAGTCGAACTTATCGAGAACTTCAGTCATAACCTCTGAGATCTGTGGTTCAGTCGCAATCCCCACTGTATCGGCCAGCGAAATCATCCGAAAGCTTTCTGCCTCCAGAAGTTCAACTGCATCGATAACTTCATTTACACTCCACGAATCGCCATACGGATTGCCGAACGCCATTGAAATGTACACGACTACATCCAACCCGGCATTGTCGGCCTTCTTCTGGATTTTTTCGAGTTCTTCGAGCGCATCCTCCGCAGACTGATTCTGATTCTTGCGCAGAAATGTCTCAGAAATGGAGTAAGGAAATCCAAGTGTTGAAACGGCCTTTGTCTGGATTGCCCGTTCTGCGCCCTTTTCGTTCACGACGATGCCAATGATTTCCACGTCGTCCGGGGGATCGAGTTCCCTCAGAACTTCTTCGGAGTCTGCCATCTGAGGAACCGCGTTCGGCGAGACGAAGGAAACAGCATCAATGTTCTTGAATCCTGTGCTGATCAATGCCTTCAGATAGTGGGACTTCAAGTCGGCAGGGATGATTCCCTTCAAACCCTGCCATGCATCGCGGGGACATTCAATCAGTTTTACGGCGTTGGTCATCTTCGTAAGAGGGCGACGTTGAGAAATCTAGGTTTGCAGCACTCCTACTTTAAACTCTGCCACGTCCGGATTCAGCGCAGCGGCTTCGAGAGCTTGCGTGATTGCGTCCCTGGTCTCGAGGGGGTCGATGATCTTGTCGATCCACAATCGAGCCGCGCCATACCGGGGATCGGTTTGCTCGTCATAAGTGCGTTTTACAGACTCGAACAATTCTTTCCTCTCTTCATCGCTTAATTTCTTGCCGCTGCGTTCAAGTTGTTTCACCTTGATTTCGACCAGAGTTCCTGCGGCTGAGTCGCCACTCATCACGGCGTACCGAGCTGTTGGCCACGCGAACACAAAACGCGGATCGTATGCTTTTCCGCACATCGCGTAGTGCCCGGCACCGAAGGAACCGCCCACGATCACGGTAATTTTCGGCACGACGGAGTTCGAAACTGCATTCACCATCTTCGCGCCGGCCTTGATGATCCCGCTCCACTCCGCGTCCCGGCCGACCATGAATCCGTTGACATCATGGAAGAAGACCAGGGGAATCAGATTCTGGTTACAGTCCATAATGAAACGCGAGGCTTTTTCAGCAGATTCCGTATAGATGACACCTCCGAATTCAACTCGCTTGTGACCTTCATGATCGGTCTGTTGCGCGTGCAGTTTCTGATTGGCAACGATGCCGACCGCGAAGCCACCGATTCGGCCATATCCGCAAATGAGTGTCTTTCCATATTCGGGCTTGTACTCATCGAACCGACTTCCGTCGAGCACGCGCGCCAGAATTTCTTTCATGTCATAAGGACGCGCAGGCGAGGGATCATAGATGCCATACATCTCCTCGGCCGCCAGCAAGGGATCAACCGGCTTCTTGCGATCCCAGGGAGAGAGGCGACGGTATCCCCACTTTTCGACAATCGACCGAATACGAGTGATACACGACTCGTCGTTGGGCTCGCGGAAGTCGACGGTGCCACTGATAGCCGAGTGCATCGCGGCGCCGCCCAGATCGTCCGCAGACACTTTTTGGCCGATCGCGGCTTGAACCAGAGCAGGGCCAGCCAAAAATAGGCCGCTTCCGTCGGTCATAAGGACGTGGTCGCACATTACTGGCAGATATCCGCCACCAGCCACGCACATTCCCATGATTGCAGCGATCTGCGGGATGCCCATTGCCGACATAACAGCATTGTTTCGGAAGACCCGGCCGAAGTCATCGGTGTCAGGAAACACATCTTCTTGCAACGGCAGGAAAACGCCGGCAGAATCGACCAGATAGATTGTGGGAATTCGATTCTCGATGGCGATGTTCTGGGCACGAATAACTTTCTTCGACGTCATCGGAAAGAACGCGCCCGCCTTAACAGTGGCATCGTTCGCGATGATCATCACCAGCCGCGTTTGAACCCGCGCCAATCCCGTGATAACACCGGCGGAGGGAGCACCGCCCCACTCCTCGTACATTCGATGGGCGGTGTAGAGCCCGAGTTCAAAGAAGGAGTCAGGATCTACCAGAAGAGCGATTCTTTCACGAACCGTCAGGCGGCCCTTCGCATGCTGGCTCGCGATCGCCTTGGATCCACCTCCCTCGAAGATTTTTTCGCCCTCATTTCGAACCTGCGACATAAGGTCGGCGAGAAAGCGCATGTTTGCTTCAAACTTGGGCGAGGTCGGGTCCACCTTGGATGTCAGAACCGTGCCGGAAGGCGAGTTCACTGCGGGAGTTTCGGTGCGGTTGGCCATGAAATCGAATAGGCGGACTGATTACGGTATACCAGCCGGGTAGAGGCGCGCAATGAGGTGCAGACAGGTCAGGCGGGCCAGACACAGCTCCGCACAGAGAGGGCCGTCAGCAGTCTTCACCTAAGCTTTGTAGCCGCGCCGATTGCTCCGAGGGCCACGTCGACGGGATCTTCGCCGATCGCATCCACTAGCCCGATTTCGAAGGCGTCGGTGGCAACGAGTTTTTCAGCGGCAACAAACATCTGCAACGCCCGCGCTCTTCCGACCAGTCGCGGTAGACGCTGCGTACCTCCCCAGCCGGTGATCAAACCGAGAGCAGCGCCTCGATGTCCGAAGACGGCCTCCTGACATGCGATTCGATGGTGACAGGCCAGCGCGAGGTCGAGTCCTCCACCCATGCAGTAGCCGGAAATTACTGCGTACACCGGAGCAGGGAACTCTGCGATCGCATTCATTAGTGCCTGCCCCCTCTGAGAAAATTTGTATGCGTCTGGTCCGTTGAGCGCCGCGATTTCAGTAAGGTCCGCACCGGCGGAGAAAAAGCGGTCATTTCCAGTAATCAGGAGGGGATGTGGGGCTTGTGCGAGTGTGGTGATCTCGGACGTCAGCGCCATGACTAGTTCAGCGGTGAGACGGTTTGTTCCATCGGATGAGCGTAGACGAAGGATAGTCGAACCGGCACGGCTTTCGATTTGAAAGGAAGAGCGTTCCATTACATAGCGGCATGAATTAAGCTGACAAAACCAAACGTCCTGAACTAGGGACGCGAAATCCATTCGGCTAACCGGCAGCCATCCTCTTCCAACAGGAAAGTTCCGACTCCAAAGCATTCGCCCACGATTCGTTGTGTTTCAGGATCCCGAACGGCGCGGGTAATCCATTGCTGGCCCACGCGGTATTGGGCGGCTGTAAACCATTTCTGAGGAAGCACCTGGAGGAGGCCAGCTTGGAAGTAAAACACGAATAGCGCGAAGGCTGGATCATCGTTCGACATCGCCTTGTAGCTGGTCGGTACGATCAACTCGTCGACCGTGGACAGTTCGGCGGGCGCTGTGAAATTGTGCGTGCCGGCGTTGAGCGCGATCTGATTTTCAAAGTCTGCGACGGGAGCCGTGGCTGCATAGATGCGATCTGAGGATTGCTTGAACCATCCGGCAAGTTCGGCCACGTCGAAGGCTTTGAGCTGGTCGGGATCGAAGCACGCGAAACGAAGGTTGCGTCCTTCAGGACACCATATGCCAAGGAGGTCGGGAGACACGAGAAACGGACGACAGTATGTATTCAGCGCCATCCGGACCCTGTCGAAGTCCTGTTGGAGGCCCAGTGTGATCACATGCGCGAGTGGACCTTCGGTGCCGTGATGAGTCCAGACAAACTGCTGTCCCGACCGAGAGCGGAATTTAGGGAATGTTTCCCAATACCACGGTGCGGGGCCGATCGCTCCAGAGAAGAGCTTCTGCACACGAGCAGGATCGATCTCAGGCATTCCCACCGGCCGGAACGCCGGGTTCCTCTACATGAGCTCGAATAAATTGAACGATGTCATCCATTGCTGTTCCGGGCTGGAAGATTGCTGCGACGCCGGCTTTTTTGAGGGCACCGATGTCCTGATCGGGAATGATGCCGCCAACGAGGACCATGACGTCATCCATCTTGTTATGCTTCAGCAGATCCATGACGCGGGGCACGATGGCGTTGTGCGCTCCTGAGAGAATGGATAGGCCGATAACCTGGACGTCTTCCTGCAAGGCCGCCGTCACAATCATTTCAGGAGTCTGGCGAAGTCCCGTGTAAATCACTTCCATGCCGGCATCCCGGAGCGCTCGAGCGATTACCTTGGCGCCGCGATCGTGTCCATCGAGTCCCGGCTTTGCGACCAGCACTCGGATTTTCATCTCAGACATGCACAATCATTTAACCACAGGAAAGCCGACGATCACAGTGACAGGGAACTGAGATGTCTACAGAGTCTTGATGTCAAGACTCCTCCACATGTACCAGCAAGCTACGCTGCGATATGGTTCCCATGCCCGCGCGATTTTCTCCATATCTTTCGGCTTTGGCACTTTCCGCTTCTTGTAATGCTTCTTGAGCGCCATCTGCACGCCATAGTCGCCGGTCGGTAGTATGTTGGGGCGCCGAAGGGCGAAGATGAGAAACATGTGCGCGGTCCAAACGCCAATTCCCTTGACCTGAGTTAGATGCTTGATGACGTCCTCGTCCGACAAGTTACCGAGGTCGGAAAAGTTGAGGAGTCCGGAGGCAGTTTTTGCGGCCAG
This sequence comes from uncultured Acidobacteriota bacterium, assembly GCA_963712365.1. Lineage (GTDB taxonomy): Bacteria > Acidobacteriota > Terriglobia > Terriglobales > Acidobacteriaceae > Sulfotelmatobacter. The sequence goes on along the minus strand of CAVQHO010000006.1, from coordinate 361,167 downwards.
ATCTTTCAGATAGGAAGACTTCTGTTTGGACAGACCCACGCTGCGGAGTTGTTCGTCGCTCAGCCTAAGAATGCCCGCGGGCGTGAGTGGCGCACCGGCAAGAGCGGTGAATCGATTGAAGATCGTTTCCGCGGCCTTGCCGTGCAGTTGTTGATAGACGATGGTTTCAGCCAGGCTCGCAAACTCAGGCAAGCCATATTGCATACGGAAAGGGCCCACTTTCTCGATGATCGCACTAAGGATAGGATCACATTTTCTGAGATGGTTGAGCGCTTTCCGCATGGCCCACAATTTCTACCACAGTATCAGACTCGTGGCGAATAAAAAACGAAACTAGAGGGGCTTTGGCTTTGGGCGTTATTTTTTAACAGCCGTAGCCATAACCTCGAACTTTGCACTGCGCAGCAATTTCGCAACGCCGACAAACGCACGCGCGGGGAAGCCGTCGTGGAAGTAGGTTTTGTAAACACCGTTGAAGGCTTCATAAAACTTAAGGTCTGTGCAGTAAACCTGTACAGAAACGATGTCGTCCATGGTGAACCCTGCGGATTCGACGGTCTGCTTGACGCTTTCCATAACCAGCTTTGCTTCTTGTTCTGGATCCTCGGGGGCCTGCGCGGTTTTCGGATCGGTCCCGAGATGGCCGGCTACGTAGAGTGTGTTGCCGACCAGAACTGCATCACTGAATGGCAGCGCTTTCTGGTCTGCGGGGCGGGGCTTCACAATGTTCTTGCGCTCTGCGGCATTTGCCATGACGCAGAAGGCCAACACGAATACGGCAATCAACTTTGATTTCATAATGATCCTCGCTTGAATTCAGTTTCGGATTGGCAGAGTACCACTGCAGGCGCAACTGCGCCAACAGGGCAACTTTTGACCTGATCACAGTTGCTTAACTGGACAGAAACTTGATCGTTTGCTCGACCATGGCCGCCGTGGGTTTGTAGGGATCTCCGGGCGAGTCGTATTCGATGGAACAGTAGCCTTTGTATCCGTGTTTCTTCAACGTGGCGAATGCTTTGGCCATGTCCACGTGAGTTGCCTTGCCTTGCTCGTCGGGCTCGCCGTCCTTTACGTGGCAGATGCCGTATGCGTGGGAGAACATGGCTTCCATCGCCCGATCCTGAAATTCTTCATCATGCGCAGCCAATGAGTTTCCGAAATCAGGAAGGGCCCGTAACCATGGGCTATTGACCTTCTCGATGACCTGAACGATGAAAAACGGATCTTCGCTGACCGGATTGTCGTTCTCAAGGTGGATCACGACGTTTTTCTTCGCACCGTAATCGGCTATGCGAGACAAAGTCTCGGCGGTGAGTCCCACATCCGGTCTGACATCTTTCGCCCCGTCAATGTGTGTGCGAATGCTGGGCGAACCAAGCGCGACCGCGACGTCGATCCACTGATTGCTGGCAATCACGGCCTTCTCACGTTCGGCCCGATCTGGGGAATATTGGCTATGGCCGCCATCGACGGCGATATCGACCACTCCGGAATGAGCCTTATCGACGGCGGCGCGAAACTGTTCAAGATATTTTGGATCCGTCGAAGGAAAAATGGGGCTCCACGGCTCGATCTTATGGACGTTAAACTTTTCAGCAACGTGCGCAGCGAAATCTTTCAGTTCTATCTGCTGGGATGTGGGCACTGTGCTTGGCGTCTTCCCATCCCAACCCTTCCAGCCAACAATGAATTCGCGGAAAGGATATGCCGCAACCGCCACGCGGTCGCGCGGCGCCGAAGGGAATTTGACCGATGGACTAGAAGTCGCTGCAATACCCAGTTCGGACAGGACGCATGCTCCTAGGATTCCGCCTGCGCATTGAGCGACGAATTCTCTTCGAGTAGTCGGTTTCATGCGCGAAGTGTAACAGAGGTAGTCATCATGCGGAACGATATGATGATGAATTGTGGCAGCTGGTTCCCGTGTCATCTTTCACGCGGATTCATTGCCGCAAGGGATTAAACTGGAAATCCGGCTATGTCTCTAAACAAAGCATTCTCGTTGGTATGGGGCGGAGCGTTCTTGCTGTGTGCTCCGGCGCTTCTAGGGTTTCAGGATGCCCCGGGACCACAAACCACCCCGCCCGCACAAGCGGCGCCGGCGGCGCATCCGCATAAGCAGGTGACACTCGGTGAAGTGGTCGAGGGAGCGACGCGGCAGGAGCGGCGAATGAACGATCTCCTGCGCAACTTTCATCCGATCGTCGAGACCTACGTACAGGAAGAGCAGCCGGATCAAGCACTCGGGACGTCCCCCAAAGATGACGACTATTTCTTGAGCCGCCTCGATTTGACCGGCAAAGGTGCAACCACATTGTCGTTCACCGGCGACGAACACGAGAAAGCGGGCGGCGTCAAAAAATTGCTCAGAGACGCAGACACGTTTGCGGCTGGTGGCTTCGCGCAAACATTGTTTCCCGACTACGGTCACTTCGACGTAAAGAATTATGACTTCGAATTTGTTCGCTTCGAGGACCTCGGAGATATTCATTGTGCCGTGCTGAATGTCGCTCCGAAGCAGGATGCGGAGAGCCGAGGCTTCCTTGGCCGAATCTGGGTCGAAGATCAGGACTTCAACATCGTGCGTTTTACGGGCACGTACCGGACCAAGGCGTACTCGAAGCGATCCTTCCACTTCGACAGCTGGCGGCTGAACACGGTCAGCATTGTGTGGATGCCAGCGTATGTTTACACGGAAGAATCGGACCCGCACGATCCTTCGCGGCACGGAGTCTGGTTCAAAGCGCAAACCCGAGTCTGGGGATACGATCTCGCGAATGCTGGCGACCATCGTGAGTTCGCGAAGAAGTTGACGGACACACCGACCTTTGTTGACCCCAATCGGCATGAAACTTCTCAGGATCTGAACCCCGACTACACCGTCGGCAAGACAACCTACACGGCCGACGACAAAGTTGTGGAACGCTTGCAGGTCGCTGGACTGATGGCACCTGATGGCGAGGTCAACCGCATTCTGCAAACGGTGGTCAATAACATTCTTGTCACCAACGATCTGGGTATCCCCGCGATTCGCTGTCGGGTTCTTTTGACGACTCCGCTGGAGTCGTTCGTGATGGGGCGCACCATCGTGATGAGCCGGGGTCTGGTCGATGTGCTGCCGGATGAAGCGACCCTTGCGGCCGTGTTATCGCATGAGCTAGCGCATATAGTCTTGCAGCATTCGACGGGCGAGAAATTCATGTCGGGCCTTACGCTGCCATTTACGGATCTCGAAATCTTCGCTCACCTGAATTTCCATTTCGACGCCGCGCAAGAGGCCGAGGCTGACAAAAAGGGCCTAGAACTTTTTTCGAAGTCTCCATACAAAGACAAGATTGCTGCTGCGGGATTGTTCTTGGAAGCTATGGAATCGCGCTCGCCTCAGTTGCCAAACCTGTTGCACGGACGTCTTAGCAATGACTTCGGCAGCAGCCATCTGGTCGGGATGAAGGCTATGGCGGACCCGGGGAAGCATCTCCAGGTCGAAAACGTCGATCAGATTGCAGCATTGCCCTTGGGATCGCGAATCTCGCTCGATCCTTGGTCAAACCGTATCGAGTTGCTGCGGGGGCAGGCTCCGCGTCCGCTTTCGGCCGCGGAAAAGAGGCCCTTTGAGGTTAGCCCTTTTTACCCGCATCTAAAGCGCATAGACGAACAGGCAAAAAATCCGCCCGAGCCAAAACCCTAGGCGGATTTCCCCAAACAATGCTGTTGTTTTCGATTTATTTCTGCTGCGCCTTCTTCTCAGCCGCTTTCTTCTGCATTTCGACTGTCCACGGAGGGACAATGCCATTTTGCCGGGCATAGGCCACTGACTGACCAAGATGCTCGTGCGCGTCTGCCACCAGAATGTAGACCACATCCCCTGCGTTCGCCTGAGGGCCGAGCTTGGGCAACAGCTTGGCGAAGTCAGCGTTCGTCATACCCTGGATAGCTTTTTGAGCGAAGTCCCATGACTTGTTGAGTTCTTCGACGATGCGAGCCTGATCCGTCGTCGATTTTTCGAAGGTCTTGCCGTCAAAGCCTGGGGGCGGAGTCGCCCCCATCAAAGCGAGAATCCCATAGCGCTCGCCGGCGGTATGCAGGAAAACTTCGGCAAAGGAACGTGAATCGGCCGTCGGTCGCCAGGTCAGCTTGTCGGGAGGACACCGCATTCGCGAGGTCAACGAATTTCTTTTGGACTCGCTCGAGATCAACCAGAGCTTGCGCCTTCATGTCGTAGCTCGGTGCGGTGTGATCGGCAGCGTTGGCATCAGCAGTTTGTGATTGCATACCGATCGACATCCCACCGATGCACATCAAAGTTGCCAGAACCGCAACAATAGGTTTATTCATTCCATCCTCCTGGGAGTTTTGCTGTTCTGTTGGACGATGGGACAAACGATTAGTCATGCGTGCTTGGACGCTGGATCCCTGTGCATTCGCACCGATTGGCTGGCAGACAGTCCCAGCCCAGACCTTTGTTGTGGCACCCGCCGGCTGGTTTGGGCTTTGAAGCGGGCGTGAGGGTCAGCTTGAGAGGATCCTCGCGGCCCGTCTGTAGAAAGGCCGAATGCCCCGGCCGGCATGAGGTTTTTGGAGGTCTAGTCGAATTCTAGGACCACGATTTCGGGGTTTGATCCTAATCTGAGCGGAGGACCCCATGTTCCAGCGCCGCTCGAGGTGAATACTTGCATCCGTCCAATGCGGCTTAGTCCGTAGACGAATTGACGATACATGCGGCGGGCCATCCAACTCCAGGGAATGAATTGGCCAAGATGGGTGTGCCCTGAGAGCTGAAGCGAAAAACCTGCGGCCTCGGCGACCTCTGGATGATCGGGGGCGTGAGTGAGCAGAATGCTGGCGCGCTCTGGGTCCAATGGCACGGTGCGCAGCGCAGACGCAAGGTCGTGGTTGGATGTTGCGCTGCGATAGGGCACTCCTACAACCTGCAAACCGTCCGCTTCGATTCTTTCATTATGAAGAACTCTGACGCCCGCGGCCTTGATCGCGTTCAGATACTTGCTGTCGTCCCCGAACTGCTCATGATTGCCGGCAACAAAGTAAACTCCATGCGGCGCGTTCAACTCGCTTAACGGCGCGGCGGCGCGAGGCGCATCGATAGCAGTGCCGTCAAAGAGATCCCCAGTGATGAAGATCAGGTCAGGCTCCTCCTTCGAGATTTTGGTAATCAACCGACGCAGGAAGTTTCCATTGCGTACGTGGCCAAGATGAACGTCACTGACTAAGGCGGCTCTGCGGCCCCGCCACGCGTTCGGAAGATTTTCCAGTCGAACTCGAATGCGGGTGATGCGAGTCCAGCTCGCATTAAACAGTCCGTACCCGCCTACGATAAACGCCGCACCGAAGAAAACTTGAACGAGCAGGTGAAAACTCAATCTTCCTCCGGCTAACGTGATCACCGCGAAGATTGTCCACGACAGAATCGCCGCCACAAAAAGAAAGCTGGCCAAACCCATCCAGACTGCTGCCGCACGATAAAGACTGCGGACCAAAACATTGGTTTTAGAGAAAGCTAGCGATGATGCCACGACAAAGCTGACCGAAAGAAATGCGACGATGACAGGTAGCCATAGGCTGTCGAACCGGGAAGAGTCTAGCGCGCCGAAGGTCCAAGTCTTGTAGAGAAAGTAGTGAGCTAAGAACAGGATGACCTGGACAACCGCAATAAAACCGAATAGCCGACGTTGGCGCATCGTAAAGTTAGATTCCTGGATGGAGCAGAGGGATTCTTGTAATTACCCAGGACAGTTGAAGGCAGGGTATGGGTTGATAGGGATAGGCTCTGCAACAGTGGAACATCTGCTTGAGGCGATGCGCGGAGTGGAGCAAGTGGGTAACCCTTGATTGAGGTGCCCAAAGACGGGAAAAGAAAGCCGAAAAAAATGCTCCCCAGGTTCGACTGACACCCGGGGAGCGATTCGATTAATGCGAGAGATACCAAGGAGTTGTCGTTTCATCTGTCTTGAGGAAATCCAATAGTTGGTTCGAGACTTTCATCTGGCCATAAGCAGACGAGGGATGCGTTCCGTCGGGTGAAAAGTCTTGACAATCCCAAACCGTGCCGTCGTCGCGTCCGAGCATTCCATTCGCCCAGTAGTAGGGACCCCATGACATCCATGGAGCTACTACAGCGCCTTTGTTCTTGTCGTAATTCAGATTGGACTTCCCGTTGATTTGATCTTGAATCGCCCACTTCACGGCAAAGCCAGCTTCGTAAGCGTACGGTTCAGGATTGCTGGGCTTTCCGACACCGTTCGAATACCCGCCGTAAACTCGCGATGAGAAGTAGACCAGTTTCAGATTTGGGAACAAGTCGAGCATGGTCTGCATCATGGTTTCGTATTCAGACTGCATATTCGTCATGTCACTGGGGAAGGTTCCGCTGGCAATGCCATCCGTATCTTCTACCCAGATCGCTACGACCTGTTTCGCGGTCACGTTATTCTGCGGCAGGTAGTCGTTGAGCACCGTCGACCAGTATGCGGAACTAGAACTGGTGAAGTTGTTTGGGCTCGCACCGCCCTGTGCTCCGTTGACGATCACTAGCGATGGATTCTTGTCGGGATCAGAATTTGCAATGGGCAAGAAGCGGCTGAACTCTTGCTGTGCCGTCGATTCTCCAATCGCCATCAAGACGTACTTTCCACTGGAACTCGGGTTACCATTCGAGTCAAGCGCTTGAATCCCTTGCGCGATGCCAATTCCATCCGAGGTGTGGTTTGAAGGCCGCACGTTGCTGCCGTTCGGATAAAGACCTCCCTGAGATCCCTGGTAGCTGCCTGTGCCGAGGTCGTTCAAGGCAGTGATGGGCGTGGACGTTTTCGGGATATCGAAGGAAATGTCGTTGCAGTTGTCTCCCAGATTCGCAAGAACTCCAAGAGTGAACGCTGTCTTTGCGGTGGCATTACCAGAGTCGGTGGCTTGTATTGTGAATGTGTAATTTCCCGTGCCAACGGAGGAAGCCAGTGTTCCGGTGATGACGCCGGAGGAGGAAAGGCTCAGGCCGCTCGGCAAAGATCCTGAAGAAACTTTCCACGTAAACGGCCCATTCCCGCCGCTGGTTGCTAGGTTTGCCTGGTAAGCGGAGTTCTTCGTAGCCTGCGGTAGGACCGGGGGCGTCGAAATAGACAGCGAACTCGAGGCGACTCCAGTGCCGGTGAGACTCGTGCCATCATCGGGAACGGCGTCAAATGTAAGATCGAGCGCGCCTGATTCTGAACCGATCTGACTGGGATTGTAAAAAACTGATATTTTCACGTTCCCGCCAGCCGCGATAGTTGCCGGTAACGCGACGCCGCTCGTGGTGAAGCTCGGCGAGGACGGAGTGATGCCAGTCAACTTCATGCTCTGACTACCCGTATTCGTGACTGTCACGGTTTGCGCAGTGCTCTGATGTCCTAGACCTTGATTCGAGAACGTCAGAGACGACGGAGTCACCGACGATGCTGCCGAAGTCTTCAATCCCGTTCCAGTCACTGGAACCTTGAGGGATGTCCCATCGTTGAGACTGAGCACAAAGTTGCAGTTATAAGCCTTCGCCGCAGTGGGTTGAAAAAAAACTGAGTAGTGCGTGAGGGTCTGGCTGGGACCGAGGGTGAAAGGCGCGATACCAGACGACAAACCAAATCCATCGCAATCAAAGCTGACACTGTTGATCGTCACCTTTTTGCTGGTGACCTTGTTGATGGTGAGAACTTTGCCGCCGGAGGCTTTGCCAATGTAGGTGTTTCCGAACTTCGCAGAACTTGGCGATGAGGTGATGTCTTGAGCGGACAACTTAGCGGTTGCGGTTAGGGCGAGTAAAACGCAGGCAGCGGCCGAGCCTAGCGCTCGGAACTTCGCAGAGTTCATGTGGGGGCCTCCCGGTGTAGTCATCTGGTGAGTGGGGATTGTTCGACCAGAAGAAAAAACGGCAAACCTCTTCTGGTGAATCGTGCGGGCTGGCGGTAATCCTAGCGTTGGCTTTGACGGTGCGTATATTGCTGCTTCGATGGAACTAGGTGAAGATTCGGCTGATGTCATAGAGGGGGAGCGAGTTACGCGTTCGGGTTTGGGATGGAAAATCCGGAATTCGACAAGGATGGTGCCGACGTGTCAGGTCGATGACTGTAAGTTGAAGTTAATTGCCGACACTTCATCAATGCTGCGTCCTCGCGAAAGAGAGAGTAAACAACTGAGGCCAGATGAAAATCGGACCGGAATAGGCGTTTTCCGGATTTTTCGCAAGTATATCTGTAACAAAACAACTGTCAAGATCGCAGAAAAACGCACATCGAACGATTGATGCTACGCACTGAAATGCAGTAATGACCGGATTGACAAAAAAGAATTTTTCGACAGGAAATAATTGACTGGAGAGGGTCCGCGGGCTAGACCTATCATGCCCAAACGCGACAATCATCACGATAATAAGGCCACCCAAGTTCAATAAAAACGCGAGAGGCGGGGGAAGGGAGATAAGTCGCTTGCTGTCATGAAGCACCTTTGCCGGCGCCAGATTGCTGGGAGCAAGCATGGCGCCGGCACGCGTGACTCTTTGTCTCAGTCAAAGCGTTGGGGCCCTGATTAGTCCTGCGCTGCAGGCGGCGGTTCGTTCATGTGCTGTTGCAAGCGAGCTTCGTGGTGCGCTTCAATCTGCTTCAATTGTGTCTGCTGCTCGGCCGTCAGCAATTGATACAGTTCGTTATGGATGCGCGTCTGCTGAACGGTAATTAAAGCTTGGACCTGAGCTTTCTGCATAGCTAACGCTTGCACCTTTGCCTGATCGAATGTGCCTTCCACGTACTGTCGAAGTTGGCGATCAACCTGGCGCTGCTGTTCCAGCAGAGGTTTGATTGTGGGATGTTCTTTTTCCATCACAGCTTTCATCTGAGTTTTTTGATCGTCCGTGAGATTCAGTTGCTTCGCGAAGAAACCCATCATCGGACCGCCCATGCCGAATTCGTGACCATGCATGTGTGGCGGAGGCGGTGTGTCTGCAGTTTGGGACTTTGCGATTGCGCTGCCGAACAAGACCGCGATGACGGCGACCAGCAAGCGATTTCGAATTGCTTTCATGGAATGCTCCTCATTCTGTCCAATCACCTGGACGTTCGTTCTCTTGATAGAAACACGAGGCGACGCGGGGTGGTGGTAAAAAGGCCGTAAGCCAGCGTAAAGTTTTGTAACAGCTATGTTTGCGTATGCACTAAGGGCGCAAAGGTGACTCTCCGTCGATTGTGGCAGCGGGGGTATTCCGTTTGACAATTCTTTACCACGGGCGTGTGCTGGGATGTTGCAGAATGAAGAAAGCTAATGGAACGAATACTCGTTATCGATGATGACGTAGAGCTCTGCCATCTTGTCGGAGAATATCTGCGCTCCGAAGGTTTCACCACCGAATGCGTGCACGACGGCGAAAGCGGACTGAAAAAAGCGGGAGCTGGAGAATACTTGCTCGCAGTTCTCGATGTGATGCTGCCAGGGATCAACGGGTTTGAAGTGCTGCGTCGAATCCGCGCCACCTCTCGTTTGCCTGTGTTATTGCTAACTGCCCGGGGAGAAGATGTTGACAGAATTGTGGGCTTAGAGATCGGCGCCGATGATTACCTGCCGAAGCCCTTCAATCCGCGAGAATTGGTAGCGCGCATACGGGCCGTGTTACGCAGGACTCGGGGCGAAGGCGGTTCCGCAGCACCGGACCTTGTGAGTGTCGGCGATGTCGAGCTGGATCCAGCGACACGAACCGTGCGTTTGGAAGGAAAGCCGATTGACCTCACTTCTGTCGAATTCAATCTACTGGAAGTATTGCTGCGTGAAGCCGGACGCGTGGTGCCCCGCGAAAGGCTCGTTAACGCGGTCCTCAGCCGCAAGTTCTCCCCTTTCGATCGCAGCATTGACATGCACGTCAGCAAGGTGCGGAAGAAGCTGGGCGACACGGAAAATGATGAACACATCAAGACGGTCCGTGGCGTAGGCTATATTTTTGCTAGACCGAGAGAGAAAGCAAAAGCCTGACGCGTTGCGCGATTGTGTATTAGTGGGTGTCAACCATCAATGAAAAGTCTCTTCGTCCGAATCTTCCTGTCGTTCTGGATCGCGCAGGCCTTGTTCGTGGTGCTCGCGATTCTAGTCACAATCGCATTCCGCCCCCGAAGTTCGACTTGGGAGGCGTTGCGCACCACGATCCTCAATGAGGCTGTAAGTGCCTACGAAGAAGGTGGCGACGCCAAGCTACGGGAATACCTGGATGGAGTTGATGCCACCCAGCATGTCCGCGCGTATCTCTTTGATGAGCACGGCATCGAGGTTTCACAACGTGGTGCGCCGGATTGGGCGATGCGAGTTGCGGCTGGTGGGCCGCGAGTTCCACAGAATGGATTTCTGTTTCCTCCTCCGCCCGTCGTACGCGACTCCCGCGCTTCTTCCGATGGAAAACACCGGTTCACTGTCGTGCTGGGATTGCCGCCTGGACCTCGGGTGTTCATTGGGCCTCGTGGAGTCCCATTCACAGGGTTGATTATCGGTGTAATCACCTCCGGTCTGGTGTGCTACCTGCTGTCCTGGTTCTTAACGAAGCCGATCGTCAGGCTACGAACTGCAGCACGTCAGCTGGCGGCGGGCGATCTCACCGCACGAACGGGAGCTCCCTCGAGCACTCGCCGGGACGAAGTAGCCGGCCTTATGCGGGATTTCGATGCTATGGCCGAGCGCATCGAGACTTTGTTGAAGGCGCAGTCCCGATTGCTCAACGATATCTCTCACGAGTTGCGTTCCCCTCTTGCGCGCCTGAACGTCGCCCTCGGACTCGCGCGCCAAAGAGTTGATTCAACGAGCATAGACATGCTGGATCGAATCGAACTGGAAGCGAGCCGCCTCAATGAACTGATCGGCCGCATCCTGACGCTGGCTCGACTCGAGGACGGAGAGCAATTAGTCCCGCAGACACCGGTGCCCTTAGACGAACTCGTCGCCAACGTGTCCGAGGACGCCGAGTTTGAGGCACAAGCCCGACGCTGTCACGTCCGCACCGTTATCCCCGAGGGTGAGTGGCAAGTCCGGGGCAATGCATCGCTGTTGCACAGCGCCATCGAGAACGTGGTGCGTAATGCGATCCGTTACACGCAGGAGGGAACGTCGGTAGAGATCGAGCTGAAGAGTGAGACCCGGGCGGGTGTTTCGGAAGCAGTGCTTCAAGTCAGCGACTCAGGTCCCGGGGTTCCTCCAGACTCTCTGGGAAAACTTTTCGAACCCTTCTACCGTCTGGATGACGCTCGCGGCCGGCTCACGGGCGGCGTGGGACTCGGTCTGGCGATCACCGAAAGGGCGGTCCGCTTTCATGGAGGCAGAGTCGCTGCTTTCAACCGGGAGGACAAGGGATTGTTGGTGGAAATTCGACTTCCGCTAATCCCAACCGGCCAGGGCCAGCATAAAGCCGATGAACCCATTCTCATCGGAAGTGCAAGCCTAGCAGTCGAGTTCCACTAAAGACCCAGGGCCCGCGATCCTGATCGCTTTTTTTTTCACGCGATGCCAAGTCTGGCATGAAGGGAAACTTTTCGTATACTGTCATGTAGGCTTTACGGGCAACTCCTGAGAGCTTCCAGCGTTCCAACAGTCTTGATGAGAGATTGCTCTTCCCGCGCTTTCCTGATACACAAATGGGTTGAGATTTCCCGCAATTTTCAGAGTATGAACCCGGCCTGCGGGTTTCGCGGCGTGCTCGCGCAATTCTCACACAAAGTAAAGTAGGGAGATAATTCGAAGAATGTCGAAACGATCGTGGCTGCTTGGGGTGGGATCGTTGATTTTGGTTGCATTCCTGTTGGCGTGTGGAAGCAAGTACAACGCTTCGTCGAATGGCCTGCTTCTTGTGGGAAGTCGCGGATCAGCTGTGATTGAGACGTTCAGTTTCAGCCTGAACAATGGCCATGTATCGGCGATTGCCAACTCGCCCTCTTCCACATCGGGTCAGACCTGCATCTTGAACGGCCTTCCAGCTTCGATTGTGATCGACCCTGCGGGCGGATATGCGTATGCGGTGCTGAATGAGAGCACGGTGTGCAGTGGGAGCGCTACTGGGATACAAGCGTTCAAAGTGAATTCAGACGGAACGATAACTGTGGCCGGAAACCTCATTTCTGACCCAAACCCTGTCGGACTTTCCATGGATGCTGCGGGAAAGTTTTTGTTTGTGGCTGAGGGAACGAATTCGGTATCAACGGCTCCGAATGCGGTTCCTTGCCCAGGAACGACCGCCCAATTTGGCATTTGCGTGTATGCCATTGGGAGCGGTGGCGCGCTAACCGGGATAGAAGGAAATTTCAATCTCCCAACCACCCTCTCTGATCCGAATTTCGTATCGGTGGCTGCTACTCCGACAGTTTTCCCCGGCATCGGAATTAACGGGGTACAGAATGCAGTTTGCTCCACACCGGGCAATAGTCCGCCAACCTCGGAGTTTCTATATGCGGTGGATGCGGTTAACAACATCGTCTGGGAATTTTCGGTGGATACGTCGACTGGAGCTCTCGGAAATCCTCCTGGAATGACCGCCGTGGCCGCTGTACCAACTGCGGCTGTACCTGCGGGCGTCGCAATCGATCCCTGCGATAGATTCGCCTACGTTACGAACGGCCCGCCGACGAACAAAGTCAGCGCCTACCAGATTTGCGTGGATATTATTTCGCCCGGTCCCTGTCCGAATGCCGATGGCAGCCTGGTAGCGGTCACTGGCTCACCATTCTCTCTGTCTGGCAGCGCTAACGCACCCGGACCTTTGGTGGTGGATCCGTTTGGAAACAATGTGTATGTGGTGGGGATATCTTCCAACACTGTTTCTGGATTCAAGATCAGTCCCACGACCGGGAGCTTAACCGCACTCAATCCGCCTACTGTTGCCACAGGTCAGCGTCCCACATCAATTGCGATCCGCGGCGATGACAACTGGATGTTTGTGTCGAACTTCGACGGAGCCACCGTGTCGCAGTATTCGGTTACTCCCGCATCTGGGGCCTTGAATGTTGAATCGCCAATCGCAACGGACAACAATCCCTTTGGAATCGCGGTGAAATAAGACAGTGGTTGGTGTGCGCGGATTGGACCGGGCGCTACGTTGGCACCTTCAGGATTAGATACCCACCCACCAGGATGAAAATCAGGTCGGGGGACCATGCCGCCACAGCCGGGGGCAAAAAGCTGAGGTTCCCCATCGCCTCGAAGAGGCGAGAAGAAACCGTGTAGAAGACCGCGATCCCAAGAGCGATCGCTATTCCGGTTACCGCTCCTCGTTTTCCTGTCGATATCGAGAATGGGATTGCAAGCACCGCCATGATCAATGTGATGAGAGGATATGAGAGCTTCTTGTGAAGCTCAACCCTCAGGCGCACGACGTCAAATCCGCTCTGTTGTAAATCGCGGATGTAGCGCCGAAGCTCCTCATAATTCATCTCACTGTATTGCTTCACTTCCTTCTTGAAGTAAGAAGGTGCTTCGGGCAATTCCGGAAAAGTCGCTACCTCGAATGACCGGTAATTCGATATGGCGGAAACGTTAAGAACACGCTCCCATCCGCGCTCGTACTCCCACCGATTCAAATTTTCCGCCCATCGCGCACGATCGGCATGAATTCGACGCGTGACGCTGAAGGTCGCTTTGTCTAGTTGGAAGACGGAGATGTTTCCGAACTGGTCCCGATCGGGATCGAAAAATTGGTAGTAGTAGATGTCCTGGTTCTTGCCGAAAATCCATTTGCGGTCGGGACGCAGGTAAGTCTGGGCAGGCTTGCCTTTGATCTCGTTGTGTAAAGCTTCCTGGCGCTTATTCGTATGAGGGAGATAAAACTGGTCGGCCAAGAACAGCGCCCCTGCTAAAAATGCAGCCGCGACGATGACCGGTGTCACAATGCGGTAGATGCTGGTTCCGGTAGCCTTGATGGCTGTGATCTCATTCGAGCGTTGCATGAGGCCGAAGGTGACAAGAACGGCCAGCAGGGTCACGAGCGGTGCTACGTTATACAGCAAGTATGGCGTGACATTCAGTAAGTACTCCGCGACCAGCGTGGCGGGAACCTTGTTGCGCAGGATGTCCCCAAGCAATTCAAATAGGGTGAAGACGAGCACCAGTACTAAGAACGTCGAGAGAATCATCCCGAGATAAACGAAGAAGTCACGGAGGATGTAATCGTCGAGAAGTGTAGGGAAGCTGGCGCTAAAGACGCGGCGGCGGGTTGAGACCCGTTCGAAGGCGTTCTCGCGGCGATCGCGTCCTAAGCTTGCTTGCAGTAGAGTCTGGTGCCCCTTGCCGAATTTTCGAAATGATGCCAACTCGACGGGGCGCTTCTCAGCTCGCAACAACAGGAACATTCCCAGTGAGAAGAAAGTGATATCGGCAAGCCATGCGCCAAACCACGGTGTTACCTTTCCCTGACGTGCAAGCGATACGCCAACCAGCGAAACTACGTAGTAGGCGAAGACGAGAAGGATGGTGAGTACAAATCCGCCCGATTTGCCACTCTTCTTTGACGAAAGCCCCAACGGAATTCCAACCAGCGCGAGTACCAGGCATGCCGTAGGCAGTGCAAACCTGCGGTGAAACTCTATCAAATACCAACGTGCCGCGACCGGATCGGAGCGTTCAGCTTTTTTCAACAGATTGCCTGTGTCCATTACACCGGCTGGCAGTGACTCGTCGCTCTTATTCTCCGCCGACGGCATTTCGATCGGAATGTCAGTTTCATCGAACGTTGAGACTTGATAACGATCCGAATCTTTGGGGTCGGTTTCGTGCTCAGATCCGTCAATCAGGTGAAGGTGCAAACGTTCTGGACCCTCGCTAACCACGACCCCCTCCCTTGCTAGCGTGATCTTTGGGTTGGCGGCATCTGATACATCCGCCATGAACACCCCCTTCCATACGGCGGCGCCTTGAGCACTCTTAACGTCCTGGACATATAGGACATATTTTGGAAAGCCCTCATAGAAAACTCGAGGCTGAATTTCGAATGAGATCTGGGAGCCTTTCAAGCGGTCTTCTAAACGACCGAGCGCTGCCTGTGAGCGCGGCGCGATGTACAGACCATTGAATAGAGCGATCACCCACGCGGTGAACACAAAGATCGATAACACGCGTAGGAACGTCCACACACCCATGCCACTGGCACGCATGGCGGTGATCTCGCTGTCGGCTGCCAACCGGCTCAAGCCAATGAGAATTCCGACGAGCACACTCATCGGAAGCGTGTACGTGAGTGCGAGCGGCACTGTAAGCGAGAAGATCTCAGCAACGCTGGGCAGCGGAGCGCTAGCACGCACTACAAGCTCAATAATGTGTCCGAGATCGCGGGTAAACAGGACGAACGTAAAGATCGCCGCGCCGATAAGGGCGTGCGCCGCCACTTCGCGCAAGATGTAGCGGGTGAGAATCCGCATGGGACGAGCGCTGATGCGAGGATAGCACGGGGGTCGAAAGCTTGCGTCTAGACCATCAACGGCTGCGCGTGGGGGCAGGCCCCGATAGTTCATCCCGCTTTCAAAAACAAGGCGGACAGTGGCGGCAAAGTTAGTTTCAGAGAGAACGGCCGCCCGTGCATCGGAATCTCGTCGGCCTGAACGCCACCCAGATTGCCCATGCCGCTCCCAGCATACTCGCGTGCATCGCTATTGAGAAGTTCGCGCCAATATCCACCGTGCGGAACGCCAACTCGGTACCCAAGGCGTGGTACGGGAGTGAAATTGCACGAAATCAAAATCGAATCCTTCGGACTCGCACTTTTCCTCAGCAGGGATACTGTGCTCATTACGTTGTCTGTGCAATCCACCCATTCGAAGCCGTCTGCACTGTTGTCCAGAACGTGCATCGCCGGCTCGCTTCGATAGAAGCGGTTCAACTGCTCCATCCAAGCCTGCACGCCCCGATGCACCTGGTATTGCAAGACGTGCCATTCAAGGCTTGTATCGTGAGCCCACTCGCGAACCTGCCCGAATTCGCCGCCCATGAAAATTAGTTTCTTCCCCGGCTGCGCATACATATACGCGAACAGCAGACGCAGGTTGGCGAACTTCTGCCACTCGTCACCGGGCATCTTGCCGATCAGGGAGCCTTTCCCGTGTACGACTTCGTCGTGAGATAGGGGCAATACAAAATTCTCGAGGAAGGAATACAGCATGCGGAATGTCAGATCGTTCTGATGATACTTGCGATGAATCGGATCGTTCTGGAAATATCGCAACGTATCGTGCATCCAGCCCATGTCCCACTTCATCCCGAAGCCAAGTCCGCCAACGTAGATCGGCTTCGAAACCATGGGCCAGGAAGTCGATTCTTCAGCGGTGGTCTGAACATCTGGATGCTCTTTGTAAACTTCCTGATTGAAGCGGCGAAGAAAATCGATAGCCTCCAGATTCTCACGGCCACCAAATTTGTTGGGAATCCACTCTCCTTGCTTGCGTGAATAGTCCAGATAGAGCATCGAGGCGACAGCATCCACACGCAGTCCGTCGATGTGATATTTGTCCAACCAGAACATCGCACTCGACATCAGGAAACTGCGCACTTCAGCGCGGCCATAATTGAAAATGTGAGTCTTCCAGTCGGGATGAAATCCTTGACGCGAATCTGCGTGCTCGTACAAATGTGTGCCGTCGAAGTAGGCGAGGCCGTGCGCATCGGAAGGAAAGTGCGAGGGCACCCAGTCCAGGATCACGCCGATCCCATGCTGATGCAGGTAGTCGACCAGATACATGAAGTCTTGCGGCGTTCCGTATCGTGACGTTGGTGCGAAATAGCCGGTGGTCTGATAGCCCCAGGAACCGAAGAACGGATGCTCCATCACTGGTAGAAATTCGACGTGTGTGAACCCGAGCTGGCCAACGTACTGTGCTAAACGAGGCGCTGTTTCGCGGTAAGTAAGCGGACGGTTATGTTCTTCTGGAACGCGCATCCACGAGCCTAGATGCACTTCATAGACCGCCTGAGGAGCCCGCAAAGAGTTGCGCTCACCTCGCTTCTGCATCCATTCCTGATCGTTCCATTCGTATCCAAGATCCCAGATCACCGAAGCAGTTCGCGGAGGCTTCTCATGCATGATCCCCATTGGGTCTGCTTTGTCGACACGATAGCCGTGGCGCTGCGAATCGATATGAAATTTATAAAGGGCTCCATGGTTGGCTCCGGGAATGAAACCCTCCCAGATTCCAGACGATCCGCGCGCATTCAAACGATGAGTTTTCGGATCCCACCCGTTGAAACTGCCAACGACGGATACCGACCGGGCATTCGGCGCCCACACGCTGAAGATTACCCCGGGGTGACCATTTTGCGAGGAGAGATGCGCACCCAGTTTGTCGTAAATGCGGTAGTGGCTGCCTTCGTTGAAGAGGTATAGATCATTTTCGGTGAGGAGTTGCGGGCTGGCGATGGCGGATTCGGGGCTCATATGATTAGCCGCATATTGTAGGGATTCAGTTTCCGAACCTCGAAATATTCCAACACAAGGCCGCTGAATGCCCGTGTCTATATCTGAACCTTGCTTTCTATTTACACGATTATTGGGTCGATGTACATCCGTGATTTCCGTCGATAGTGGGCATCCGAATCAATTCTGTTGTGCGTTCAGCCTCAGTATGAGGCTGCTGCCGCTCGGCTTCGTCGCATGCGGCGAAGAAAATATGGGGGAACGGGCCACACCAGTAGCAAGATGGAAGCCAGAGCAGAGCCGTCCACTTGTGCGCTGATATCAAAAGCATCCGTAACGACTGTGTGAGAGTCCCGGAATTTTCGGCAACATCCCGCATCGCTCGTTGAACGTTTGCGAGGGAACTGGTCCATGGCGCAATTTTCGCGTGCTAGACTGACTTTTTCTATGCCCTCTCTGCGCGTCATACTCCTCTGGCATCAGCACCAGCCGTTCTACAAGGATCTGGTCAGTGGGGAATACCGGTTGCCGTGGGTACGACTGCACGCTCTTAAGGATTACTACGGCATGGTGAAATTACTGGACGAATTTCCCAACGTTCACCAAAACTTCAATCTCGTGCCGTCCTTGATGGTTCAAATTCAGGACTACGTGGCGGGCACTGCGCAAGACCCATTCTTAGCCGTAGCCGCCAAGCCCGCGAAAGATCTCACACAGAATGAGCGTCGTTTCGCCCTGCAATACTTGTTTCAGGCAAATCCGCAAAATGTAATCGGACGGTACCCACGTTATCGCGAGCTGTGGGAGCGATTCCGCGAACATGAACACAATCCCGAGCGAGCGGAGCGCTATTTCCAGCCACAGGACTTTACAGATCTGCAGGTCCTGTCGCAGATTGGGTGGTTCGATGAATTCTTTTTGGAAGAGAAAGAAGTTGCTGCTCTAGTCGCGAAGGGCCGCAACTTTTCTCTAGACGACCAGAAGTTTGTAATTTCGCTGGAACGCGAACTTCTTGGCCGTGTCCTGCCGGCTCACGCGGAAGCAGCGAAAAAGGGATCGATTGAGATTTCGGCAACGCCGTTCTATCACCCGATTTTGCCACTCGTCTGCGATACAAACTCCGGCGCGGCGTCATCACCGGGACTTCCGCTTCCCCAAAATCGATTTCGACATCCGGAGGACGCGCGGGAGCAACTACTGCGTGGTCTCGATCTGCACGAGAAAGTGTTCGGTGTGCGGCCGAAGGGGATTTGGCCTTCGGAAGGCAGCGTGTCGGAAGAGTCCGTCGCCATCGCCCACAGCGTCGGCGTGCACTGGATGGCGACCGATGAAGGAGTTCTCGGACGCAGTACTGGCATGTTCTTCGCCCGCGATAACAATGGCAGACTGCCTGGACATCTGGCTGAAAGCCTCTACAACATTCATCGGTATGAGAATGGGTCCACAGCGATGCACATGGTTTTTCGGGATCATACGATCTCGGATCTGATCGGATTTGTGTATTCGGGTATGCCGCCGGCGGACGCGGCGAGGCATTTGATTGGAAATATTAAAGAGGCTGCTCGCCCGGTACTGGCAAAAGGGCGGGATGCTATCGTGTCGCTCATCCTTGATGGCGAGAATGCATGGGAGTACTACCCAAAATCCGGACGCGAATTCCTTCGGCGATTCTACGACGCTCTTCAGCACGAATCTGGCGTCGAGGCGGTGACAATTTCGGAGGCCATTGCCCGCCACAAAAGCTTCAACAAGTTGACGGCTCTCGTTCCAGGATCATGGATCAGCGCAAATTTCAACGTGTGGATCGGTGCTCCGGAGGACAATCGCGCCTGGGACTATCTTCATCACGCGCGCGAGTTCTATGCACAGAATGCCGCGCATGCCACCGAGGAACAGCGCAAACTTGCCTTTGATGAAATTCTCATTGCGGAAGGAAGCGACTGGAATTGGTGGTACGGTCCCGAGCATCATTCTGCAAACGATCGCGATTTCGACGAGCTTTACCGAAAGCATTTGTCTAACGTGTATCAGGCGTTGGGCGCCGCGCCTCCGGACTATCTCGTACAACCAATAACCGGAGTCGAGGTTCGTCCTGCGTTTACGCCACAGACTGCCTACATTCATCCCCGAATCGCGGGTGACAAAGTGCGGTACTTCGAGTGGATGGGCGCGGCCGTTTACACCGCCGACCATCGCGCGGGAGCGATGCACGGCAAACAATTTCTTCTTGATTCCATCTACACCGGCATCGACGCGACACACTTGTATGGGAGACTTGATTTTGCTGGCAAGGTCCCCGAAGAAGATTTCGAAGTCGTCGTCAACGTGGAATCCTGGGCTTCAGGCGAACCCAGGCCACGGCGGACTTTGAGAGCGGATATCGCTGTGCGAGGAAGCAAGCTTGCGGACTGGAAGATCGAAGATGGCTCTGCGGAGAACGTGTTGGCATCGTCTAAAAGTTCGGATGATCGCGTCAGAATAGCGCTCATAAGGAATTTTGAATTCGGATTGCCCCTTGCGTGGCTACTGGCCACGCCGCCGGATACGCCATCGGGCCGATCGACCGACAGTAAGCCAGGTGCAGCAGCTTCTCCCGCGACTAATAAAATAAGGCTGAGATTCAGTCTGTGGCAAAATCGCTTACCTGTCGACTCCTTGCCTCTGGAAGGGTGGGTCGAACTACAGATTATGAGCGAGGGAGAGTTATTGTTTGGCACATGGAAACTTTGAAGGGATGGCTGACACGCCCAGGCGAATAATTTGCGTCAAAGCAGGCCTAAGCCCCATCCTTGTACCGTGAGACATCCCGAACCCTCCAGTCAGGCGCGGCGCCTCTCGTGCCGCAAGCCGCAGCCTTTTGCAACAATTCTTTTTCTTTCGATGGCTTTCCTGCTTTTGTGCACCATGGTCGCCTCGGTGCAGTCCGCTGCTCGCGGTAAGGCCGAAGGTTCCAATCAACTGAGTCAGATGGCGGTTGTCGCCGCTCGCCACCTTGCGGACCCCCCAGGGCTCCTCTACCAAGGGATTCCGGCCGCCATACCCCAAGATGAGGGAGTCGCTGGATTACGTCAACAGCTTCGACGCATGGGCACGACAGGACGCTTGATGCAAATCGTCGCTCATCCCGACGATGAAGATGGCGGGATGTTAACTCTTGAAGCCAGGGGCCGCGGCGTCAATACCCTATTGATGACGCTGAACCGCGGAGAGGGCGGACAAAATAAGATTGGCAGCAATTTGTCAGACGTGTTGGGAGTTCTACGGGCGGAAGAGTTGCTGGCGTCCGACCAATTTTATGGAGTGCAAGACAGATTTTCGCGAGTAGCCGACTTCGGATTTTCGAAAAGCGCCGACGAGACGTTCGCAAAATGGGGAGGGCATGATCCTGCTCTATCCGATATGGTTCGCGTGATTCGAACATTTCGTCCAGATGTGCTGGTCGCAAGGTTCTCGGGAACCGATCGTGACGGACACGGAAATCATCAGGCGTCGAGCATCCTGACGCGAGAGGCTTTTCGGGCGGCGGCCGATCCGAAACGATTTCCCGAACAGATTTCCGCGGGCCTCGCGCCCTGGCAACCCAAGAAGTTGTATATCGGAAATGTTTGCGGCTTCGGTGCCATGACCTGCCCTGATGCGAACTGGACGGTGAGGCTCAACACCGGACAGCGGGATGACTCCTTGGGCATGTCTTACATCCAGTTCTCGATGGCTGGATTACGTCATCAGTTGTCGCAAGGAGCGGCGAACTGGACGATCGATCCGGGGGATCGTTTCACGTTTTACCGGTTTGTTGAATCGGCGGACGCCGGCGCGAAGAAAAACGTGCACGAAAAGGATTTCTTCGACGGAATCGACACCAGCTTGCCAGCCCTGGATGGATATGCAAAGACCGGCAAGAACGCGGTGCCGAGCCTCAGGCAGCAACTCATCGAGATCGCCAGATTAATTTCTGAAGCGACGGACAAAGCAAAAGGAAGTGACGCCTCACTTGTCGCCCCGGTGCTGATGCGGATTGTTTCGGGACTTCATAAAGTGGAAAGCGAAATTGATCGTTCGGCTTTGTCGGGATCGCCGAAAGTAGACCTTCTGACAAGAATTGCAGACAAAGAGGAGCAGGCCGAAACCGCCCTCAACCTGGCGCTTGGCGTGACATTGAGCGCAAACGTGTCATCCTACGACGGGCGGACGCAGAACATACCCCAAGAAGCGCAGGCAATGACAACCGTCTCGCCCGGAGAAGAATTTGTAATCGCAGTCCTTTTTCACAATGGTTCAAGGGTGCCGCTCGTGATCGATCATGTTGCGCTCGAGGTGCCAGCGGGATGGAATACGATCAACAGCAAATCGAAACCAGAGACCGTCAAGCCAGGGAATGATCTCCACGTCAACTTTCGCCTGCGGGTGCCGAAAGATACGCCTTACACCCGACCCTACTGGCATCGCGACGATCCGAACAACGAGAGCATCAACCACATCGACGAGGAGAAATACGCGTCGCTCCCATTTCCTCCGCCCGCGTTGCAGGCGCGTGTGGAATACTCCGCTGCGCAGCCCAACGATGGTCACGTGCGGAACGGCATTTCCATGGCTGTAGAAACTCCATTCCTTGACAAGGCCAACAAGCAGCGCTCCCGCCCGTTAGCGGTTGTGCCAGCGTTTTCTGTGATGCTCGAGCCGGGAACGCAGGTGATCTCGACGCAAAGTGCATCGGCTTCAACGGTGACTGTCGGCGTGACTAGCAATCTTCAGCGCAGTGTTCAGGGAGACTTGCGATTGCAGTTACCGCAAGGCTGGCGTTCGGAGCCGGCCCAGGTTTCATTCACTGCAAAGGAACGTGGAGAGAAGCGAGATTTGAATTTCAAGATTTTCCCGGCTGGATTGCAGCAAGGAAATGCAACGATACATGCTGTATTGACTTCGGAAGGGCAATCGTTCAGCGAAGGTTACACCCTGGTGACAAGGGACGATCTTGGCAGCTTTTATTATTATCAGCGAGCGCGTCAACGGGTCAGCATGGTTGATGTGATCGTGCCGCATGATCTGAAGGTCGGTTACATCATGGGCGCTGGAGACGATATTCCGACGGTATTGCACCAACTCGGTATAAATGTGACGGTCATGGCTGCTGATAGTCTCGCTGGCCAGGATCTCAGCCAGTACGGCACCATCGTGCTTGGAATTCGCGCCTACGATACACAGAACGCTGTCGCCTCCAGTAACAAGAAACTGCTCGACTACGTATCCGCAGGCGGAACGTTGATCGTGCAGTACAACGCGAGCGTAGGAGACTTCAACGCCGGAAAGTTCACACCCTACTCGACGGAACTGAGCCGAGCGCGAGTCTCGGTCGAAGACGTTCCGGTAAGGATTCTGGCTCCTGACGATTCGGTCTTTCACTTTCCAAATGCGATTACTCCTCACGATTTCGATGGTTGGGTGCAAGAGCGCGGGTTGTATTTCATGGATAAGTGGGACGATCATTTCCAGCCCCTCTTGTCGTGTCACGATCCGGGCGAACAGGATCAGAAGGGCGGCCTGATTCGAGCGCAATATGGGAAAGGAACGTATATCTACACGGGATACGCCTTCTTCCGCCAGTTGCCTGCGGGAGTCCCAGGCGCGGTACGGTTGTTTGTAAATTTGTTGAGCACGGGCCACGAGAAGAACTAGGCACGTACGTTCTTGATTGCAAGTGTGGCTTGAGCTCCGAGCATGTTCTGCAAGCAACCGATGGATTCTCCAACAAAGCCGGAAGCACCAGGTCTGATCCGAGGGATGGGTCTAGGGAGCGCTACTGCTCTCAACATGATCGACATGATCGGCGTGGGTCCTTTCATTACCATGCCGCTCGTGTTGAGCGCGATGGGCGGCCCGCAGGCGCTTCTCGGCTGGATAGCGGGTGCCTTGCTGGCGGTATGCGACGGTCTGGTTTCTGCTGAATTGGGAGCGGCGCTTCCCGCCTCTGGGGGTTCCTATCGTTATTTGCGTGAGATCTACGGTCCGCAGAAGTGGGGACGCCTGATCTCATTTCTGTTCATCTGGCAGGTCTCATTTTCGGCGCCTTTATCTATCGCAACAGGCTGCATCGGCCTCGCCGGGTACGCCGCCTTCTATTGGCCAGAACTTGAGACTGTCTATGCGCATCAGGATGCTGCTTTGAACATTCCTTGGGCAGGCAATCTGCAGGTGAGTTGGGTGGTAACCCCTGGAACTGCTGTTGCTGTGCTGATCTGTTTTTTCACCGTGCTTCTCCTCTACCGCCGCATCACGGCAATTGGTCGTCTTTCGAAGGGGTTGTGGTTCGGCGTAATGGGGACGATTGGTTGGATAATCTACGCCGGCTTAACGCACTTCAATGCAGCCTTGGCCTTCGATTTTCCACCCGGAGCATTCACGCTCAATCATCAATTCTGGGTCGGCCTTGGCGGAGCGATGCTGGTCGCGACTTATGATTACTGGGGCTATTACAACGTTTGTTTCCTGGGTGACGAGATCAAAGACCCGGGGAAGAATATTCCTCGGGCTTTACTGCTTTCCATTCTGCTAGTCGCGTGTCTATATCTAGTGATGAATGTGTGCATTTTGGCTGTTGTGCCTTGGCGGGAGATGCTTAAAGCTGGACAAAACAACAGCGGTTTGTATGTTGTCTCACTGTTCATGCAACGAATTTACGGTGCCTGGGCAGCAAGGCTCGTCACTGGCCTAGTCATTGCCACAGCGTTTGCCTCTGTTTTTTCTTTGATGCTCGGGTATTCCCGCGTTCCATACGCTGCCGCGAAGGACGGCAACTACTTCAGCGCATTTGCGAAAGTGCACCCGGTTTATCGATTTCCTCATGTTTCCTTGTTAGCACTCGGAGTTGTGGCTGCGGCATTCTGTTTCCTGCGGCTCAAAGATGCAATAGCCGCATTAGTCGTCATACGCCTCATCCTTCAATTCTTGGTACAGGCCGTCGGACTCATCGTGCTGAGAATTCGACGACCTGAAATGCCACGACCTTTCCGCATGTGGCTATACCCGTTACCAGCGTTACTGGCGTGCACAGGCTTCCTCTTCATATTGTTCAATCGGGAGAATTGGCAGAAAGAGATGAGATATGCGGCAGTCATTTTGCTGACAGGGCTGGTCATCTATTTGATCCGTGCATGGAAGGACTCCCAGTGGCCGTTTGGTGGGACGGTAGAAACTCAATGATTTTCCATAAGCGGGATTAGATGGCGGATCAGATTTCAGTCCCGGCGGTTGACGGAGCGCGCTTTCGACGCGCTGATCCTGCCTGGTCGCCGTTGGGAGAGCCGCTGTTTCGTTCGTTGTGGATAGCCGCCGTCGTTTCCTACACAGGGACATGGATGCAAAACGTCGGCGCCGGCTGGCTGATGACACAGCTTTCCAGCTCGCCTCTGATGGTGAGTCTTGTCCAAGCCGCGGCTGCGATCCCGGTATTTTTGATTGTGCTACCTGCCGGTGCTTTGGCCGATATGGTCGACCGGCGCCGGCTGTTGATGTTTACACAGAGCTGGATGATTGTGGCGGCGGTTGCTCTCGGAATCCTCACCCTTCGTAATGCCGTGAGTCCCTGGATGTTATTGGTTTTCACGTTTGTCATGGGACTGGGTGCGGTGATGAACGACCCAGCTTGGCAGGCAATTACGCCTGAGGTGGTTTCGCCGGCACGCCACGCCTCAGCGGTGGCGTTGAATTCTGCGGGCTTCAATGTTGCAAGGGCCGTGGGCCCGGCGCTGGGCGGTGTGGTTGTGGCATCAGCCGGCTCCGGGTGGTCGTTCCTGTTGAATGCCGCTTCATTCTTCGGGGTAATTATCTTTCTGTACACATGGAAGTGTGCGCCCCAAAAGCCATTGGCAACCAACGGTGTTGGAGAGGCGATTATGGAGGGCTTGCGCTATGTTCGCGGCGCTCCAAAAGTGAGATCGGTCTTGATCCGCACCGGTGCATTTAGCGTGGGCGCCACATCCCTCCTTGCCCTGCTACCGGTGGTTTGCCAGCCGCACGGAGCACAAGGCTATGGCTTCTTGCTCACCTGTTTTGGACTCGGCGCACTAGCGGGTGCGGCAGTGCTCCCCAAATTGCGCGTAATTTATTCGGTGGACGGGTTGGTCGCCGGGGCTACTGTTGTGTTTGCGGCCATGACGTTTGCAGCCGGTCAGGTACATATCTTTGAATGGCTCTGTCTGGTATTGTTTACGGCGGGTGCCGCTTGGATTGGCATTCTGGCATGCTTTAACGTCGTTGCGCAGACGATGTGTCCTTCATGGATGCGTGCCCGCGCTCTCTCAATGTACCTGCTGGTTTTGCAAGGTGGGATGGCCATAGGCAGCGCGATCTGGGGTGAACTCGCCGCGAAACGGGGGGTTCCAGCCGCGTTGGCGTGGTCGGCGGTCGCGATGATCGTTGGTTTGACGACCATACGCCGACATCGCTTGACTGGTGCAGAATTGAGTATGACACCCGCCGTGGTGCGGGATTGAATGGGATCCGTTTTATGAAGAGTCTAGGATACTTTTGTTGCGGACTCCTGCTGCTGACAGTCTCTGTGTCAGCTCAGACGTCCAAGCAAAAAGAAGAACGCCGCACTATAACGCAGTTGCTGGATCGAAATGTAAGCAACTTTGAGCATGAATTTCTTCCGGCTTGCGAAGCCATGCCGGAAGACAAATTCTCTTTCGCACCTACTAATGGCGAGTTTAAAAATGTGCGCAATTTCGGCCAGCAAATAAAACACGTCGCGGCGGTTAATTACGAACTCGCGGCCGCCCTCAAGGAACAGAAACCTCCAGTCGACATCGGGGACGAATCAGGTCCTGCCTCTATCGTAACGAAGGCCGACATTCTCAAATATCTCGAAGACTCGTTCGAATATGTTCACAGTGCTATTGCCACGGTAAATGAAGGCAACTTGAACGGCACGGTGAGAAGCCCGTTCGGCGAAGGATCTGTCTCTCGCATTGGCCTCGTGATGTCGGTCACCTCGCACGGGTTCGATCACTATGGCCAGATGGTGGTTTACCTGCGGATGAATGGGATTGTCCCACCCGCCAGCCGTTGAGCACGGAATTCGCACGAATCTAAGTCGACATTTTCCGAACTATCACCAACTACATGGCAATTGATTGGCAGACATTCTGGCTGACCATTGAGTTGGCAGTCACTGTGTCAGTGATCCTGCTATTCATCGGACTTCCAGTCGCGTACTGGATCGCATTTTCAAACTGGCGCTGGAAATTTCTGGTGGAAGCGGCAGTCGGTTTGCCCATTGTATTACCGCCCACTGTGCTTGGATTCTATGTTCTCGTCGCGCTCGGTCCTCGTGGTCCTTTGGGGAGATGGTGGGTTTCGCTGACCGGGCATTCACTCGCGTTCACATTCAGCGGACTTGTAATCGGGTCTATCCTTTACAGTCTTCCGTTCGCGGTGCAACCTTTTGCGGCATCGTTCGCGGCAGTGGATCAGAAGTTGATGTCGGCGTCGTCAGTCTTAGGTGCATCGCGCATCCGCACCTTCTTTCGCTTGATCCTTCCGCTTTCGGTTCCAGGTATCGTGACGGGCGCTACTCTTAGCTTTGCCCACACGATGGGCGAATTCGGCGTGGTGCTAATGGTCGGAGGAAATATCCGCGGTGTTACCCGGACGATCTCCATCGATATTTATGATCGCGTCCAGGCGGCGGATTACGATGGCGCGAACTTTACTGCGCTCATCCTTCTTGTGCTCAGTTTTGCGCTTCTGGCGGTTGTGTATGGTCTGAATCGGAAAGCATGGCTCGTCCATCCCGTAAAATAGGGCGATGAGCGACCGGTCCAGGAATCCCGCACAATTAATAGTTCCACCGTCGCCCTCACCTCCCGGCCCCACATCACTGAAGGCGAAGTTCCGGGTCGAACGGAGGAGACAAGTTCAAGAGTTTGTTCTGGACGTTGAGTTCGAAGCCTTGCAGGGTTTTACCATTCTCTTCGGACCCTCCGGAGCTGGCAAGACATCGGTCCTCGACTGCGTCGCCGGACTTTTCACTTCCAGCGCCGGACGGATTGTAGTCGGCGATCGCGTGATGTTTGATTCCGATAGTCGTGTTAACGTCGCTGTCGCCAAACGGCGGGTCGGCTACGTGTTCCAGAACCTTGCGCTGTTTCCACACATGTCTGTCGAAGAGAATGTGTCGTACGGGTTGGCACACCTTCCGCACGATGAGCGGCAGAAGCGAGTTTCGCGGATATTGGCAGCCTTTCGCATTGCGCACCTGCAAAAACGAAATTCTCGTGAACTCTCCGGAGGAGAGGCGCAGCGAACAGCGCTGGCGCGCACTCTCGTCACTGATCCGGCCGTCCTACTCCTCGATGAACCGCTGGCCGGATTGGATGCTCCCACCAAGTCGGAAATCATCAACGATCTCCGAAGATGGAATCTGAAACATCAGATCCCAATCCTTTACGTGACTCACAGCAGGGAGGAGGTTTTTGCATTGGGAGAACGAGTCATTGTTCTCGAGAACGGAAAGATCATTGCGCAGGGGACTCCTCACGAAGTGATGACGGCACCCTTGCTTGAAACTGTTGCGCAACTTGCCGGATTTGAGAATGTTTTCGATGCTGTGGTTGAAGCGGTGCGGCCGGAACGGGGAACCATGACCTGTCGCATCAGTGGAGAGGGCGGTCCTCTTTTGCTGGAGACTCCGCTGGTGCGCGGCGGGGTAGGTGCTACCCTTCGGGTCGGAATTCGAGCGGGAGACATTTTGCTGGCGACGTCTGCACCTGCCGGCCTGAGCGCCCGAAACATAATTCCAGGATTTATCAAGTCTCTGGAACAACGCGATGTGATCGTATCTGCCTGGGTCAAGGGAAGAGTGGTAATGGAAACGCACCTTACTATCGCTGCGCGCGACTCCTTACAACTCAAACCAGAACAAGAGGTGTGGCTGGTGATCAAAACTCACTCATGCCACTTGATGCAGGGAAATAGGCGAGGCGCTACTGCAGACTGGCATCAATGACCTGACCATGGTCGATCTCAATAGCGGCAATCCACTGGTTATTCTTCGTCTCTGAAAAGACGACGTGTCCGCCCAATACCTGTGCGGCTGCCACTGGCGGCAGATCCCGATGAAATCCAAAATAGCGACGCTTCATATTGGTCCATAGCTTCCAACGATCAAGGATGGCGTGCGGCGGATCGTATTTCGTCGAGAACACAAGAGCCATATCGAAATTAGATCGGAAGTCTGCTGCTGAAATCATCTCGTCGAGGGAAAAATCCTCCACGCGTACTACTCTCACCGGGCGCGTCGTGTACCCCAACCATGGACGCGACAACTCGTCCGATGCTGGCCATGCAGTCAAGACGCGCGCCATCGGATATCGCGCTTCGATGAACTCTTCCCCATGCTGATGCAAGACGATGTAATCGCGATAAGCGAGATTGTCTTCTGGAGAGAATCCGTAGGGCGGATTCCATACCCAGGCCAGGACGAACATTCCGGCTACGAGCGCGGTTGAGGCGACCCAGTAGGCAACTCGTCGGCGCAAGGTGGAGACTGCCAGGACAATGACCAGCGGCACTGTAGTCAGCATGTAGCGAGCCAACACCGCGCCGCCGATCAATGCCATTGCCAAGATGTATGCAATGATGACTACGAAGAAGACACCTTGCACTGGAATCGCTATGCGGCGGCGCTCAGAATCGCCTTCCTGAATGGGCGGCAGCAACAACGAGAGCAGCATCGCTAAGGTCAGAACCCAGAGGTGCATGTAGCCGAAAGCTTGCCAAACACGGAGAATCAATGCCAACAGAAAACGCAATGGGTTCAGCGTGGCGGCGATGTTGTAACGAAAAAATTCCGGGTTTCCAAAAACGTATCTAGTCTGAGAGTAGTGATACGCGTACCATGCAATGAGAGGAACAAGCGGCAGCAGGAGAGGAATCACATTTCCGTACATTCGATCTTCAAAAGCAAGTCCTTTAAGCCTTCGCAACGGATCCCACTTTCCTGACAACGAGCCGATTATCTCCCACCCTGCCAGCGCGATGGGAACGAGAATGGCTGTCTCTTTAGCGAGGGCTGCCAGAGTGAACCAAACCGTCATTGCCATCGAGCGCCGCTCCAAATAGGCCCGTACCGCCCAGAAAGTCAATCCGGCGGCCGCAAGATCAACTTGAGCTAAGGAACTCTGTGCAAAAAAAACGGGATACAGGGCAGTGCAGATTGTCGATGCGATTGCGACCTCACGATTGCTGACACTCTCGGCCAATCGGAAAAGTCCGAAGAGTGAAAAGGCCGCAACTACCACCATAGCCGATCGAGTCACGAGCGGCGCAAATCCCGCGCACTTCCACCACAGTGCGATCCATGCCATGACCATCGGAGGATGCGCGTTCGATACCGTGGTGTGGGGGATGAGGCTGCCTGTTAGAAGCAGGTCTCGCGCGGCTGGCACGTAGTATCCGGCTTCATCCCAGAAATATGGAAGCTGCAGGAGAGGTGTATGCAGCAGAAATGTAAGCGCAAAAATCGCCACAAATAACCATGCCGGATGCAGAGTTCGTCGCATGAAAGGAGTTAATTGTATCCGCAGAGCAGTGGCGAAGGCCGATTGTCAGGATTTCGGTTTGAATTTCCAACTCCGCCTCTCCACGGCGTAACCGAACGAAACTCAATGCACGGGGCCTTGGGGAGCCATGCGAGGGTCTAGCTTGATTTCCCCGAAGGCCGACTCGTAGCCCACGATATTTTGTTGAAGCAGGCCTAGGAGCGCCTTCGCTTGTTGCGGGCTGAGATAAATCCCCTGAAAATTGCGGATTTCGACTTGACTCTCGGTCTGCTGCTGTAAAGTCCCGAAAACGAGGAAGAAGTCCCAAATATTGACGCGCATCTGCACGCTGTTTGCATAGTTCTCGCGATAATTGGAATCGTTGGTTAACTTCACGTTTGGCTGTGGCGGATTGGTCATAAGGCCAAAGTGTACCCGAGCCGAGCCTATAAATAACAATTCGACAGCCAAGATGTAATGGCTCTGGCCCTGACAAAAACTGTCAATGTAGTGTTGGTTTGCGTCTGACCCAAAAGTGCCGGGTACAGCGTCGGAGTGAGCCTTTCGTTCCGCTTATCGCTGAAATGAAAGGGTTTATTTTCCAATCGGCCGTTACTTTGGGAAGTACCTTGTGGCGTTCAAAGTGCGATAGAGTTGATGTTTCTCTGACGAAGTTGTATGTGCTGCCTATGACCCAAGATAACGATCAAACGATGATGGAAGAAATTGCCCTTCCAGAACATCTACTTCCTCTGGGAACGGTACTGGGCCAGGGAGTATCGGCGCTGGACCTGTGTATGGTCCTCGCCAAGATTTTTCGGGTGCAATATACCGAGGTTGCCTTGCTCCGTCTGGAAGGCGGTCTTTTGCGATTTATATTCCCCGAACACCTACGCACTACCGGTGCGATTCCTTTATCCAGCAAAGCCGTCGCGGCACATACCGCTTTGAGCAAGAAGGCGGAGATTTTCAACAATTTTGCCCGCGTGAAACATGCCAGCATCTTCGAGACGATTAAGCCCGATGCCAGCGGAGTGGACGAGATGGCGGCGCCGGCTCCTATTCAAAAGCTGATGTCGGTGCCGATCATGGACCGAGACTCTGTCGTAGTGGGTGTCATTCAGATCTCGCGGAAAGGGCTAGATTCTCGCTTTGCGCAAGATTTTAGCCGCGAAGATCTGCACGATCTGGAGCTAGCAGCGGGACTGTTGTCGACCGCGCCGGCACTACTTGGCAACTAGACTCGCTCTAACATCAACAACACGGAAAACGGGCGCTCTCCGTTTCACGGGAGCGCACTCTTTCGCCGTCGCCAGTTATTTTTTACTTCGAGTCTCGTAGGAAGGCTCGCAGGTCTGATCCGGTCATCTCCTTCGGCTCATCAACCCCGAGCATGCCCAGAACCGTGGGGGAAATGTCCCGCAATGATCCTTTCGGCTTCAACGTAAACTGCTTGGCGTCGTCGGATACTACGATGAAGGGCACAGGATTGGTCGTATGTGCGGTGTGCGGGCCGCCCGTTTTTGGGTCAATCATCATCTCCGCATTTCCGTGATCGGCGGTGATCAACATCGCCCCGCCCTTAGCGCGGACAGCCGATTCGATACGCGCAAGACATGAATCGACGGTCTCAACCGCTCTTATCGTGGGCTCTATCTTGCCCGAGTGCCCGACCATGTCCGCGTTGGCAAAGTTCACGATGACTACATCAAAGGTTCCGTCCTCGGTTGCCTTGATGACAGCGCCCGCAACGCCAGCAGCGCTCATCTCCGGTTTCAAATCGTAGGTCGCCACTTTCGGAGACTGAACCATAGCGCGATCTTCTCCGGGAAATGGCTTTTCGACTCCTCCATTGAAGAAGTATGTGACATGTGCGTACTTCTCTGTCTCGGCAACACGCAGGTTGCGCATGTTAAGTCCGCCCATCACATTCGCCAGGATGTTCCCCATCGACTCTGGCGGGATTACCAGAGGCAAGGAGAAGTTCTTGTCATACTGCGTCATGCACACATAGTGAAGATTCTTAGGTCCTCGATCGCTCGGAATCGTGCTCTCAAGGTCGCCAGCACCCGGAAGATCGCCACCCCTGTCCGCATTCAATCCACTCTCGCGAGTGAGGGCGCGAGTAATTTGGCGTACACGATCTGCGCGGAAGTTGAAGCAAATGCACGAATCTTCATCACGAATCGTCGCAAGCGTCTTTCCATGATCGTCGGTGCAAACGAACGGGACAACGAATTCGTCAGTGACGTTCTTGTTATACGAATCTTTCATCCCTTGCACAGGATCGGAAAACTTACCGCCCTCCCCATCGCCGAAGACCATCGCGTTGTAGGTCTTGGCGATACGCTCCCATCTTCGGTCACGGTCCATGGCATAGTAGCGGCCATTGACGGAAGCGATCTTGCCGCAGCCGTACTCTCGCATCTTCTGCTGTAGTTGCTCGAGATATCCTGCTCCATTTGTCGGGAGCGTATCGCGGCCGTCCATGAAGGCATGTACAACAACTCGATCGACTCCATTCTGCTTCGCCATCTTCAACAGGGCATAGAGATGAGCCTGCTGCGAATGGACTCCCCCATCGGAAACGAGACCAAAAAGATGCAACCGACGATCTCCAGTCCGGGCATGCTTCATGGCTTCCAGCAGCACGGGATGCGAGAAGAACTCGCCGTTCTGGATCATCAGATCAATGCGTGTGATGTCCATATGAACGATCCGGCCGGCGCCAATGTTGAGGTGGCCAACCTCGCTGTTGCCCATCTGGCCTTCCGGCAAACCTACATAGGGACCGCTCGTGTGAATCAACGTATTCGGATAGTCCCTGATCAGGCGGTCGTACGTGGGCTTGCGCGCGAGTGCGATGGCGTTGGCTTTGGTTTCGGCACGATAACCCCAGCCGTCGAGAATGATGAGAACCAGTGGCTTAGGACGCGACAAAATGAACTCCTCTACTGTATGCTGTTGAGTTATCCCTTGTAGTTCAAAGCCTTCAATCCGAGGAACCTCGCCGTTGCGCCGAGCTCTTCCTCGATGCGCAGCAGTTGGTTGTACTTAGCAATTCGATCGGTTCGAGAAGCCGAGCCAGTCTTGATCTGTCCTGCGCCCGTGGCCACCGCCAGATCCGCAATGAATGTGTCTTCCGTCTCGCCTGAGCGGTGCGAAATAATCGATGTATAACCGTTCCGTCGGGCCAGATCGATTGCATCCAGCGTCTCGCTCACCGTACCGATCTGGTTCACTTTAATCAGTATGGAGTTCGCGACTTCCTTATCGATGCCTTCCTGCAGGAACTGAACATTGGTTACGAACAAGTCGTCGCCCACGAGTTGAATCTTTCCGCCGATCTCCTGCGTCAGGTTGGCCCATCCATCCCAGTCGTTCTCTGCGAGCCCGTCTTCCAGGGACACGATCGGATAATCATTCGCCCACTTCGCCCAGTGCTTCACCATTTCATCGGATGTTTTCGAAGATTTGTCGGACTTCTTGAAGACGTATTTCCCATCCTGATAGAACTCGCTGGCTGCTGGATCCAGCGCGATGGCGATTTCCTCTCCGGGCTTGTAGCCGGCCTTTGTGATCGCTTCCAGCACGACTTCAATCGCCTCAACGTTCGACTTTACCGAAGGCGCGAAACCACCTTCGTCGCCGACAGCGGTGTTATAGCCGCGTTTTTTAAGAACTCCCTTAAGCGTATGGAAGACTTCGACGCCCCAACGGAACGCTTCAGAAAAAGAGGGCGCACCGACTGGCATCACCATGAATTCCTGGAAATCGACATTGTTGTCTGCGTGCGCGCCGCCATTCAGGATGTTCATCATCGGAGTGGGCAACGTGTTCGCACCGGCGCCCCCAAGATAGCGGTAGAGCGGAATGTCGAGACTTTTTGCGGACGCGCGTGCCGCAGCCATAGAAACCGCCAGAATTGCGTTTGCACCCAGTCGGCCCTTGTTTTCCGTTCCATCCAGCTCGATCATCTTGGCGTCGAGCGATCGCTGGTCGAATCCATCCCAATTGGCGAGTGTCTCGGCTATTTCGCCGTTGACGTTCTCTACGGCCTTTTGCACTCCCTTGCCCACGAACCGGCTATTGTCGTTGTCCCGCAACTCGACGGCTTCATGTTGCCCCGTGGAGGCACCACTGGGGACAATGGCTCGACCCATTGAACCGTCTGCGAGGAAAACTTCTGCTTCTACCGTAGGATTGCCACGCGAATCGAGAACTTCCCGTGCATGAATGGCTGCAATATTCGACATAGTGATTTCTTTCCTTTTGGCTGTAAGTAGTGCAAGATTCAAGGTCTCCGGCAGCGCTTGCGGCACCCCGCTCTTCCTGACACTTGTACGGCGTGTCGCGGCTACCGCGGACTGTCTACATGCGTTGCCTATGAGTATTGCGAAACCCATGATTATATCGGATGAGGATGACCACGCTTGCCAGGATGCGCACTTTTCCTTATCAATTTCCGACTTTGAAATGCCGCGAAGGTGATTGCCCTTATCTCTGCTGGTTCCGACGAACGACTCATTCTTGATGCCATCAGCCTCATAAACTAGAGTCGAAGCAAGCCCCAGAAAGATAGGAGGTCTGCATGAAGAAGTGGAAGTTATTGCCCTTCGCTTTGCTCGCGACAATGGTAGCTGCACAGAGCCCGCCGGTTCCCGCTGGGACGGCACTGATGGTGCGCCTCGATACAACACTTGCTACGTTCAGCAATAAAGCCGGCGACCAGTTTCGCGGTAGCATCACACGACCAATCGCCGTCGATGGCCAGACGGTGATCCCCGTCGGGTCCATCATCGAAGGACGCGTCACCAAGATAAGCGAGCCGCGCCGCATATCGGGCAGGCCAACGATTGGGATACTGCCAGAAGCGGTGGTTCTCCCGACCGGCGAACGCTATTATGTCGACGCCACCGTCATAGACACGAGTATCCGTGGATCTGATGTGAATTCGGAAGGTCAGTTCAAAGGATCAACTCACGACCGCCGAGACACGCTTGAACAAGGGGGCGGTACGGCTGGTGGCATGCTGATAGGTGGATTGGCAGGAGGGCCGGTCGGCATGCTTGTCGGAGGTGCGATCGGTGCGGGAGCGACTACCGGACATTGGCTGTCCAAGCACCGTTCGGCCACGATTCCTTCCGGGACTCAGCTAACGTTGGAACTGAACCGTCCTCTGATGATGGAAACCACTGCAACCAGTGGCGGCAGCAAATAAGTCTCAAAGGCTCGGACAGCCGCCATCGGCACTCCGAGCCTTTCAATCGTCCTAGACGTCACACAAATCGACAGCCTTTCGCAGAGACTCCAGAGGCTCCCCAGTGGGTACGAATTCATGCGCGACATATCCCTTGAAACCTGAGTCGGCGATCGCGGCCATAACGGTCGCCCACTGAACCTCCTGAGTTCCATCCAGTTCGTGACGTCCAGGCACACCGCCGGTATGAAAATGACCAAGCCACTGGATGTTGTTCCGGATGGTTTCGATGAGATCCCCTTCCATAATTTGCATATGGTAGATGTCATACAACAGCTTCACATTCGGAGAATTCACCTCTTGCACTACGCGTACGCCCCACGCAGTGTGGTCGCACATGTAATCATGATGATCACGTTTGCTGTTGAGCAGTTCGAGGCAGATGTTAACCCCGTGATCCTCGCCGATCTTCTTCACGCGATTTAATCCTACGATCGTATTTTTGGCTCCTTCCTCATCTGACATCCCCGCTCTATTGCCGGAGAACGTAATGACGTTTGGAACTCCAGCTTTGGCCGCCAAGGGAATATTTGTACGGAACGCCTGTTCAATTCCCGCATGATTTTCTATGCGGTTCAGGGCGTTGGGAATGTCTCCCCCTCCTCCGTAGCCCATCGTGCAGATCAAGCCGTGGCGGCGAGGAATTTCGTACTCCTCCGGTTTTAGTAGATCAATGCCATGTAGTCCGATCTTGGCTCCGTATTCGGACAATTCATCGATCGATGAATGGGAGTAACACCATCGGCTGGCTGATTGATGGATGCGGCCTTTGCGCCTGGTAACTCCCGAAGTGTCACCCGCTGCCAAAGGCACAAAGTTGGCTGCGGCGAGGACGGCTGCAGAAGAACGCAGAACATCGCGGCGTGTCAGTTTGGACATAAAGATCCCGAACCCGTATTGGATTTTACTGGCGCCCTTGTTTCAAGAGCACCTGGCAATTACTTGCCGAAGTCAGTACTTCATTGAAGGCGGTTTCTTTCCTTAGATCCTTCAATAAAGGATCGTCTAACAACGCGGAGTACGCGCAATAATTCTGCTGAACCGCAGCTTTCAGCAACCTGAGCGCCGGCTCACTCTGACCGCAGTAGGCCAGCAACGCCCCTACGTGATACCAAGCCTCCGGATCAGGCTCGATCATTGCGGAGGATTCAGCCTCCCGTACGATTCGGGGGAGGTCGGTAGGATGTTGGGGGGCCGTACAGGCCTCCATGAGCTCTCGGTGGTAGTACGGAGCCTTGGCCATGTTTTTCGCGTCCGCGCGAGCTTCTACGACATTTCCCGCCGCCAACTTCGCGTACGGCGTTACCCAGGCTGCCCATTCCGATCCTGGGTCGAGCTGGATGAAGTCCAACGCTCGATCGGTCTTGCCTGCCTCCACGAACGACCACGCACAGGAACGAAATGCAAAGTTTCCGGGATCTCGCTGACGTGCCGTATTGCACTCCTGAATCGATTCCGGGAGCATTCCGGCATATCGATAGACATAGCTGAGCGCAAAATGGGCATCCGCGCTCTGAGCGCGTCGACGCACCAGATCAGTAGCTGCGTCAAACGCCCGGCCCAAATCTCCTCGCTCTACGCGATTCGTGATTAGGCTGCTCGCCGCCATAACTCGATTCGGGTCAAGCGAAACGGCCTTTTCGAAAGCGTTATTCGATTTCTGGAAAATATCTTCTCCGCCACCGCCATAGGTGGAATCAACGCTGTATCGCTGACCTAGGGCTTCCCATGCCGGGGCATACGAAGGATCGATTGCAACGGCCCATTCCAGAGTCTTGATGGCTTCCTTGTTCGGCTTGGGGTCATGCGGCTGTGCCACGCTACGCAAGTAGAGGTCGTAAGCTTCCGGATTCTTCGGTGCCGACGCGTTCTCAATGGCGCCGCCTCCGCCCCCCAGCACCTGCAACAATCCTTGCTGGAGCCGAGTCTTGAGCTGATCTTGCAGTCCAATCAGATTGTCAGCCTTCTGCGTGACAGTGCTTTCCCATAGCAAACGGTTACTCGCCACGTCGATCGCTTCAAGAGTGACCGTGAGCATCTCTCCCTGCTTCATGAAATGTCCTTGCAGCAGCCGTCCTACGCGGAGGTCCTGTCCTACCTTTTTTGGATCCAGTTCCTTTGAATCCAGATTGCGTGCACCGTAGCGGCGCGTCACTGACGACGGACGCACATCCAGCGTTCGCGAATAGGTAAGAACGCTCGTCAATTCATCCGCAAGTGCATAGCTCAGATAATCAATGCTGGCGTCACCATTCATGTTCTGGAGTGGTAGGACAGCGATCGCATTCTTCCTCTCCTCGCTGTTCACCTCGCGGTGCTTGAACCACCACGCTCCCACCGCGACCAGGACCGTCACCAAGAGGGCGACCGTACCGAGAAGCAAATAAGTCTGCCAGTTCGAATTTCTTCCGAATGTACGGGTTGCCACTCTGAGCTTCGCCGTGGCACTGGGCGTCTTGATCGTTCCAGATTCCGCTTCGCGTTTCAGGAGTGCCAAATCGGACCGCATTTCTGCGGCGCTCTGATAGCGACGATTGCGGTCCTTCTCCATCGCTTTGCCGATAATCCCCTCAAGCTCGATGGGGATTTTGGGATTCAGGTCCCGCGGCGGCGTCGGCTTCGAATGAAGCACGGCGTCCAAAGTCACCAAAGAATTGGCGCCGGTGAACGGCTTCTTGCCAGTCGACATTTCGTAAAGCACGACGCCGAATGAAAATAAATCGCTTCGTCCGTCGACTGTCTCGCTGCGGGCTTGCTCAGGCGACATGTACACCGCGGTCCCGGGTATCACTCCGATTGCTGTGAGCGAGTTGTCTGAGCCAGCATCGTCCTCGGTTCCCAGGTTGTGCACCAACTTCGCCAAGCCGAAATCCAGCACCTTAACCTGCCCCGTCGGGGTGAGGAAGATGTTGGCTGGCTTAATATCGCGGTGAACGATGTTCTTGGCGTGAGACGCGACCAAAGCGTCAGCGACTTGAACCCCCACATCAAGAACTTCCTCGGTCGGCATCGCATGCCCTGCAATGTGTTGCTTCAAGCTCTCCCCCAGCAGGTGCTCCATCACGATGAAGGGATGCCCGTTGTTGTCCTCGATCCCGTGGATTGTGCAGATGTTGGGGTGATTGAGAAGCGAAGCGGCACGTGCCTCTCGCGTGAAACGTTCCAGCGATTTGGG
Source organism: uncultured Acidobacteriota bacterium (assembly GCA_963712365.1). Lineage (GTDB taxonomy): Bacteria > Acidobacteriota > Terriglobia > Terriglobales > Acidobacteriaceae > Sulfotelmatobacter. The sequence continues at coordinate 322,795 of CAVQHO010000006.1, read as the reverse complement.
ATCGCCGGCCAAATTTTCAGGAATGAACTTAAGGGCTACGTGGCGGCCCAATTTGAGGTCTTCAGCCTCATAAACGACGCCCATACCACCGCCCCCGAGCTTCCCAAGAATGCGATAATGCGATACTTGCTGTCCGATCATGAGAGCGCGGGACGGTTCGGCGGTAATGTTAGGCCCCTCATCCAATCCGGTCAACTGCCTTGTCGCGTTCGGTAAGGAAGCCCAGCACTCAAAAGCGAACTCAATTTTGGGAATCGATTTGTCTCATTCCCACAACCGAATGGCTACGTCTCTCAGTATGATGCCACCTCGTCCGTTACGGTTTGGGAGGGGCTAACATGTTCTTGTCGCGAGCGGTTCCCGGCTGTGAGGAGAAATCTCGATGACAAGGGGCGTGTCTTCTTCCTCGAATGCGATAAGAGGCGAGGGTCTGCGCGAAGCGATTCGCCGCCGGGCAGAACAGATATACATCGACAGTGGCCGAATTCCTGGTCGGGACTGTGAGAACTGGGCCAAGGCCGAGCGCGAAGTCTGTCGCGAACGGACAATCCCCCTCACTTTCGGTAGAAACGCGGTCATAATCAAAGTCGATGGCGTGGAATTTGTCGGCGAGTTCGATAGAGACCATACCGGCGGATACGTTCCTGGCGAGTTTAAACCTGGTGCGGCGGTATCCGTTCGGTTTGAAGGGAACCAGATGTTTGTGAGACGTGCCAACGGGAAAGAACTGTTCACCTGCGTAGTGAAGAAAATTGGCTGAAGCCGGGTTTGTCCGTTTTCAATCCAAATACAGTCCCGCAGATGCCCCAACCCACTCCATATTTTTATTGTGATCCACTCCCATCATGAGGCCGCGCCCCATGCGGATGATGGTCAGCACCGGTGTCAGCTCATCTAGCCACACATACATCACCCGGATTTCGGCTTTGGTGCTTCCGAAGGGTGTTTCGATCACCGGTTCGAAGTTCAGACGCTCTTGCAGGATGTAGTAGGGCCGCTTTTCAGCGGGAATACTCGCGATGTCCTGCTTGGTCGGGGCAATCACTACTCCCAGCCCGGCGAACGAATAGAGCGGCTTTAGCGCGTAGTTTTCCAGATCGGCGGGAATGGCATCGAGTTGATCGAGGAACCACGTCTTAGGGACTGAAACGTGCCGGAGGTAGGGAATCGAAAACTTGCTTATCCGAAAATACCAGTTGGGATGTCCGGCCCACTCCACGTCGAGGTCATCCCGCCAGTCGAAGTTAAGCTTCGCATTCTTCCGCTCGAGCTCGTCGACAATGGCGCGGTTGTAGATGCGCCGGATCGGGATGCTTTTACCTTGGAACTCGTAATAGAGTCGAGACCCTTCCTTCTTTATGTCGACAATGTCTACGGTGCGCACACCGAGTAGTTTTTCAGTGTGTAAGAAATCGGGAAGTGTCTTCTGCTCCGTCGGATGAATCTCCATCAGGATCACGTTTTCAGGATCATTCTTGCCAACGATCGCCCGGTACAGCAAGTCTCGATAAGAGTCGCTCTCAAGCCCGCTGAGAAAATATTTCAATCGCGCTGACGAACTTACCTTTGATGCGAAGCCTTCCAGACCGTATGTATCGATATACGCTCGCGCCAAAGGCTCCTGATACGCGTATAGAGAAGGGAATGCTTGTAACTCGACCAGCTTCGGCTGCAACTCGCCGTTGTCGGCGCGAATCAGGCCGAAATCGACTTGCACAAACATCGGATGCGAGGCTTCGTTCGGCACCTTGAATTCGTGAGGCACAGCCTCGTCGGACTTGGCACGATATTCAGGATTGTCTACCAACTGGTGGACAAGCTCTTTCCCATCGGATGCGAGTCGGTCAATGAGTGCCTTCGGGAAGAAGCAAGGCGTCTCTGAAAGACGGAATTGCACGTGTGTCCGGCACGTCTCATCCACGCGCTGCAGAAATGCTCGATATTTTTCGAGAGTGAAGCTATCGTTGAACTGCCTGCGCAGGGAAGGAATCATAGTCGGGCAGTCTCGGGACGCTACTCGTGGATTTCCATCCGGCTGATCAAGAATTCTTCGAAGAAATAGATGTGCCGGACCATTCGATCGAGAAGCACCTTCCCAGAAAGATCGCGGACGACCTGGCGAACTCCGACCGCCATGGCGCCGCTCGGCTCAGGAGTGAACGTCACAGGATCGACGTGCGGATCGATCATGCCCCACTGCCGTGTCCAATAGGCGCGGATGCCATCATGGCCGTGAACCGTTCCGCCTTCCATCCCATTGGGCCACTCGACGTCGGAAGTCATCGCAGCTAAGGCTCCATCGATATTGCGACGATTGAATGCGTCGTACGTCTTCTTCAGCAACTCGACCAGCGTGTTTTCAGCCGTTGCCACCATAGTATTCTCGCAGCATCATGCTTCGATCAGGAACTTGCCGTCTTGCATGATCTGCGTATCGTCGACCCAGATATTGAACTTCCGGCCGACTACGTCAATATGGGTCGTGGAGTCCCATTGCGCGCCGGTGTGCGCTCCGTAGGGATTGCCGAACGCGATGTGGATGCCCGGGTATTTCTCGTCCTGCAGAATTTCTCCGATCACATCTTTTAAATCGATGTTCGTCCCGATGGCGAATTCCCCCACACGATCGCTGTTTTCGTCCGTGTGTGTGTACTTCCAGAAATCACTTTCGAGCTCACGATTCTCGGAGTGAGCCTCGGTAAGGCGATTTCCTTTGATGTTGATGGTCAGAGGGGTTTCCCTCAGACTGCCAAACTTCGCGCAAAGATAGTCACCCACCACGCCGTCAATCACGAACGTCCCATTCACTTCGCCTGGCGTCGTGAAAATCTCCCCACCTGGTAGATTCCCCCACTTTTCAGGGGAGATAATGCCGCTTGTCTTGAGCCATTTGTAGTTCGGATTCAGATCTGCGACGAGATTCGTACCCGCCGATGTGGATGCGCGAATCCTGGTGGCTTTGCGTACCATCTCGACCACCTTTTGGCTCAAGCGATCTACACGCTGAAAGTCGGCGCGCATGCCTTCCAGCATGATCTGGCGGTTGATGTTCACCATATGAGCATGGCGGATTTTTCGCCGGTTGACGACATCGGTCATCTGAATGCGCGAGCGCAACTCATTCGTCTGAACTTTGACGGCGAAGATCGACACGTGGCTGATCTCAAGATCGTTCAGAATTTCATGTGGCAAGTCTTTGAGCGGACGTTCTGCAAGTTCTTCAAGAATCCAGGCCTGGTAGGGAACGCCGATCTTTTCGATTTCCGCAACGATCGCCGCGGCAATTTCCAGAGTCGCTTCATCGGCGATCACACAGACCCGTTCGTCGGGTTGTACTCGGAGACAGACGTTTATCGCGTTGTGCGCCCCAGGAGTGAATTCGGGGTCGAAAGGGGTGTGATTCAACTGAATTCGGTTGGGCCGGACAGAAATCGTCATTAACCTATTTTTCTGACGGTTGCCGGTTCGACATCTTCCTCAAGTCCTGCTTCCGTCTCCTCGATGATGTAATCAACTACCTTCTTTAGATCGCCGGTTTCCTGGAACACGCGCAGTTGCCGGTCTGCCCCGCTGCCATGCTCGAGGATCTCGTGGAGGTAGTTCAGTTCCTCGCGGGAGTCGAGTTCGTCGACAACGTCGTCAATGAACTCCAGGTACTCATGAACCAGATCGCGCGCAGGAACTTCCTTCTGCTTTCCGAAGTCGATCAGCTTGCCGTCCAGCCCGTAACGGGCTGCACGCCACTTATTCTCCATGATCAACGCACGTCGGTACAGGCGGAATCCCTGGTTCGCTGTGTAGAGCTTGTAAAGCTTTGCGACTGTGGCCTGGATCAGAGCCGCGAGCGCGATGGTCTCGTCGGCACGCATCGGAATGTCACACACCCGGAACTCAATGGTATTGAAGAATGGATGCGGCCGAATGTCCCACCAGATTTTCTTCGCGTTATCGATGCAGTTGGTCTTGATCAGAAGCTTTATGAAATTTTCGTACTCACCCCAGCTCGGAAAATAATCAGGAATATTGGTACGGGGAAATTTGTCAAACACTTTGCATCGGTAGGACTTCAGTCCCGTATTCATTCCGAGCCAGAACGGCGAATTCGTGGATAAGGCGAGAATGTGCGGAAGAAAGTAGCGCGCGTGATTCATCATGTGGATCGCCGTCTCGCGATCTTCTATCCCGATGTGCACATGCAACCCAAAAATGAGGTTGGCGCGGGCTACAAGTTGCATATCCTCAACGATATTCTTGTAACGCTCGTCGGGATGAATTTCCTGAGACCGCCAGTCGCCAAATGGATGAGTGGCCCCTGAGGCCAGGCGCAGCCCGTTCTCTTTGGCCAGGCGCACCATGTCGCGGCGTAGGGTCTTAACCTCGGCCTTGGCATCTTTGATCGTCTTGCAGACGCGCGTGCCAACTTCAACTACGGACTGGTGCATCTCGGCCTTCACACGCTCCTGGAGAATCATTTTTCCCTTCTCCAGAATTTCTGCGTGGATGTGTGACCGGAGATCCCTGGTCACAGGATCGACCGTCTGATATTCCTCTTCAATCCCGATCGTGAAGGTCGGCTGCATAGAGACCTGCGGCGACAGTCGCCATCGACTGTCCGATTTCCAACTTGCCATTCCAACCTCGAAACGGAAGGGAGATCTGTTGTTTGCCGGTCACACGGTTGTGCCCCCGACAAAGTGAGTCTGAATAGTATAACAATCCCCGATAAGTCTTCTGGAGGCGGAGGCTAGTCCCATTCTCTGTTCTCCGCTACCCTTGCTTTGACGATTTTCCTCAACAGGGCGTCAGGCAAGGGCTTGTCGGACGGGAACTGGATTGTTCCTTTGGAGGTTCGGTAACCCCTCAGCTCTTTCTGAAACCGCTCAATTACTCCGGAGCCTGTCGGAAACAGGCTGCAGTGTTTGGCGAATGCCGCGTACCCAACCAGCATTCCCTTGTACATGAACATCGGGATCCGATAGCTGATGACCTCGGTAGTGTCTTTGGGCACGACGGAGCGAATCACCGCTCGCACGTGCATCAGCGTGCTACGCGCCGGCTCCGGTAGCCCGGCGAGATATTCGTCCACGGTTTTGGCGGCAACTTTGCTTTTCATAGTGGGAAGAGTCTTTGGTCAATTCGAGTGAAGCCAGGAAAATACTGTCGCTGTCAGCGAACCTCCTTTGACCAACTCATGTCCCTAATTGCATCTGAATCTTGATCTCGGGCGCTTGAGGCGCGTGCTTAGAGAAGATGATCGTCCCGATCACCGACTCGAATCCGTATAACGATGCTTTGAACCTGTAGTTTCCCTCAGGCACCTTTGGGATTTTGAAGTGCCCGTGCTTGTCGGTTAGCACGTGTCGCACCGTACGCTCGTCGTCTGGGCCCTGAATCTCGAGCAAAACGCCGGCCCGCCCTCCCTCGCCCGCTGCGGTGCTGATCGTCCCTGCGATCATGCGGACACGGAAGGGCTCTTCGATTTGATGGATCGAATGTTCGTTCGGGCTCTTGGTGAAGTCGGATAGATCCGGGGGAAGGGAGGCCTGCGCCCACGGGAATGGCGCGGCCAAAAGAAACAGACTCGCGATGCGCAAGAACGTCATAGATTCCTACTTCGATGCTTTTCCGCGCTTCCGCTCCGCCACCCAGGCTGGCTCGCCCTTGGGAGGGGTTTTCGGCGCTGGCGCTCCGGCCAGAAATTCCGACCATCGGAAGTCCGAGGTGGGATTTGCGCCACTCAAGGCCATCTTCACCGCCATTTCTGCCACCGCATTCACTATCCAGTCGAAGTTTTCCTGTCCTACGGAAGTGATCTCGGCATCGGGAGCCGGGTTCAAGAAGTCGATCGCGTATGGTATGCCATTTTCGACCGCAAATTCGACAGTGTTAAGGTCGTAACCCAGCGCTTTGCAGAGTGCGAGAGAGTCCTTCTCGATGCGCTCTCGAAGGGCCGGTGTTGACGGGGGAGGATCGCCCTTCACGTAACGTTCGTGGTGCGGAGCTTTCGGATCGTACTTCATGATGTGCACTTTTTCCTGGCCTACGACGTAGCAGCGATAGTATTCATCAAACTCGACGCCTCGCTGCAGCGTCATGCAGAGGTCGCCCGTCTGGTTGTAATGATGAAAGAATTCCTCGGGCGAATGAACCTTGTAGACGTGCTTCCAGCCGCCACCGGAATAAGGTTTGAGAAAGGCAGGGAAGCCAACGTAGTCAAACAACTCCTGCCAGTTCAGTGGAAACACAAGATTTCTCATCGAGCGATCCGTCGTACCTTCCGGATGCTTGTTGTGCGGAAGAATTACAGTGGGCGGAATTGCCACCCCCATTTTGTGCGCCAGCGCATAGTTGAAGAACTTGTCGTCGGCCGTCCACCAAAATGGATTGTTTACGACAATTGTGCCGTGCAGCGCTGCATTCTTCAGATAAGCACGATAGAACTGAATGTCCTGAGAGATACGATCAATGATGACGTCATATCTCTTGGGCTCATCCATGCGGATGCCCCCGATTTTGACAAATTCTGCTTGAACACCATCCACTTTCAGCGAGTTGATTTTGTCCACCAACGCAGGAGGGAACGCATTTTCCATCCCAAACACGATTCCAATTTGCTTCATGGGGCTTACTCCCTCGCAATCTATGTCAAAGTTCGAGCACTCGAAGCCTATCCGAGTTGCAATCAGAAATACTTGCCTGCCATCCGTACCCAGAGCGGCCAATCGTGCTTCGAATTGTCGTTCCACACATCGAGCCAGTGGGGAATCGCTTTGCCATTCAAAATGTTCGAGAACTTTATGTTCTGATCCAGACAGATGTCCCAGTCGGCTGATCCCAGCACGATTTTCATCCGCCGGTAGCGGCTGAGAAACCAGTCGTCGCTTAACCCGGGTAGGAAGTCTGGAGGATTGTTAAAGTAACAGTCGTTGTCATAATAGCCGTCTAAAAACTGGTGAATGTCGAATGCGCCGCTCATACTGACGCAATAAGTGACCACATCGGGATGCTTCAACGCAAAATTGACCGCGTGATATCCGCCAAAACTGCAACCTGTTACGGCCAATTGTAATGACTGATTTTTCCAGCGGACAAAAGGAAGAAACTCGTGCAGAAGATATCGTTCGTACTGAAGGTGCCGCATCACCCGCACCCTTGGATGAACGCCGCGGTTGTACCAGCTCTCGGTATCTACGGCGTCTGTACAAAATATCTGCAGCTCGCCCCGATCCAGCTTGTGAGATAGCGCGCCCACCATCCCGCGATCTTCGTATTCGAAAAACTTTCCCATCGATGTGGGAAACACCAGCAGCGGCATTCCTGCATGGCCGAATACGAGAGTTTCCATGTCCCGGTGCAGTTCCTGGCTGTAGCCCTTGTGATATTCGCGGTTCATCGTTGAAAGAGAGATTTGAAATCGCGACGTCTCAGAAATCCCCGCCGCAGCCGAAGTATATTACCCGATCAGGTGGCAAACGCTGAAGTGAGAGAGCCCAAAGCAAGTCCAGCAGCGGAAAGTAGGAGGCCCGTTAGATCCGGAGGGCTCGTGCCCGTCACGAAAGAAGATGGCGATGACGCAGTAAAAACCCGCCCTGTCGGGCGGGTTCCGGTTTACCGAGGCGTTGGGCCTAGCCCCCGTTAGAACAAACGCTGAGGTTAAAGGGGTTGCTTTGGAACGTTAACTTGCTTCCCACTGATGTAGTCTTTGGTGCCCCAAAATACGGGAGGTACACCAAGTCCTGCAAGTTGTAGGTGAAGCCATTGAACGTATACGGGAACGCGCCGAAGTTCGCGAATCCTTCCTCGGGGTCGCCATTTTCGAGAATTCCGCACTGCACTGTGTTTCCATTCGTGTTAACTACGAGTGGATCATCGAGCCACTCGCCCGCTTCGTGGGACAGAGCTGAAACGTCCTGAGCGAAAATTCCGTGTGTGCTGATGTAGGTAAAGTGCGCGTAGGCCTGCGGTGCCGCTGTGCTCCCGAATGCGCTGTGGTAACCGCCGATGCAGCAGCCTCCGAATTCGGTCAAATACGAGTTGTAGGTGACGAAAATCGGAAGTGAATTCGGCACAATCTGGGTGTGTTTGGAAATGTAACTCTGGAGTTGAAGATCAAACCAGAATATGTCCGCGTTCCCAACCGTGATTCCGAAATCGGTGGTAACTTTCCCGTCTGCTGCCGGTACAGTCAACGTGAGCGTCGGCAGAGTGGTGGGTTTTCCGAGCAGAACGTGATAGGTCTTGTGCGCCGAAACCGTGCTCCAGAAATTTCCACGCTGATAGGCGTCTTCATATTGAGTCGTTCCCATATCAACACCAGCCGACTTGAAGTCCAGGTTGTTGAAGATCGGGGATCCGGTTGTATTGCTTACCGCCGTTTGTCCATTCGACAACTTGGAGAGCGGGCTGAATGTTGTGGTTCCGTGGGAGGTTTTGAAATTCAGAATCACTGGGATAATGAACACAGGGATGGTCGTGGACTTTCCCGTTGAAGGTGCCGCCCCCACCATGTTGTATTTGTAGGTTTTGTTCTGATAAACGAACGTTCCGTTCCATGTGGTCAGAGGTGTTGCCGGGGTCGCAGCTTCGTTATGCAGAACCGGCCTCAAACGTTCGAACATTGGATGTGGCTGGGAGGTTGCAGCGTCTTGAGCAAAAGCCCCGGTTGCAAGGCATACAATCGATGCGAACGCAGCCAAATGGCTGAGAACACTAACTCTTTGTTTCATCTATTCGGATCTCCTTAGGGTCTGTGACAATCAGTTGCTTGGGTAAGAGGGTCAAAGGTGTTGAACTGTCATCGAATCCGTAGAACCCCAAAACCTGCCGACGGATCGAAAAGAAAGATGCGGATGATTCTGCTTAGGTAGACAGAAGCTGTCAACATGAATGTTTTTGCGACATCTGTTGCGTCAAGAATGACAGACGTATTGTGAGGAAAAAAGCGGCTGGCAAGCAGAGAAACATCGAGGCCTAATTTCGATTGGTTCAGGCCGACACTCTCAGAAAACATCAAGGCGGCGCGAAGTCAGCGCACGGTTTGCACTGATATGGCGGACGAAAATTACTTCTTGTACCAGAAGATTGCCAGCGCCACCAGCGCGACCGTGATGATCCACAGGACGATGTCTTTGCTACGGTTTTTTTCCTTTTCGTCTGCCATAAAAGTGAGTACAGCATACCTCAGATTGCGGTTCAAGTGATGAGGCGATTTCCTCAACACCAGCGCCCTCAATGCTTTGTAATAGGTTCAGCGACCCCGGCCCGCTTATACCCGTTGAACTTTACGAATTGCCGAATGTGAATCGATTCAGTATTGAAATGAAGCGTGTCGTCAACTTTGGCATACGCCGGAAGCCAGTTGCTGTCGACGTATTGACGATACGCCACAAACATGGGCCGGATATCCATCGGCTGTTTTTTTTTCACTTTCAGAACATCTGGCACACTCTTGCCACAGAGCTTGACGATCTGAAGGTCGCGGCTGTCGACCCATATCCGCCCCTGGTAATATCTCTTGTTCTTCTCTTGCGTCTTGGGTTCGACATGTAGGACGTAGGTGTCCAGGTCGTCGACATGCTGCTTTCCAGCGAACGTCAGCTTATATTGAGGAACCTCGTCGGTTGTTAGCATCCAGGGCATGAAAAAGCGTATATCGTCGGCATCCTCCGCTGTGAGCTGTATACCGCGCAGCGTCGATTGCTCGGCGAATTTCACGCTTTCGATGCGCTTACCCTTCTCACCATACGAGATTTGAGTGATTTCATGGAATTGCCCATCAACCGTCTTGCCATCCAGCGTTTGAACCAGCACATCTTGGGTAAAAGAGTAATGCTCCCGCGCTGCTCGCGCCCTGTTCTCTTGTTCGCTTAGCCTTCGAATCAGGTCTTCGGTGGAGAGCCCCTTTGGCTGCGTCATATCCAAAGGTGCATCGCCGTCGGCGCAGTCCGTTTGGGATGCGGCTGGGATCGCCATTGCGCAGCAAAACGCCAGCGCCACACCGAGCACGGCAGAATGGATCCTTATCGAGAAACTGGTTTCAAGATTCACGAACGGAATTTCCCCGGATCTAACAGATCCATACAGCTGTAGATGCAGCACTTGACGTTAGACTGTGTGGGAGCGACGCCGCTAGATGGCATGCTGCCACGAGGGTCCATAGAAAGACTGGGCTTCCACTTTTATGCAAACCATTGCGCGGATCTTTAGGCAATCCACGCAAGTATAACAAATATATGACCTTGTGTTTGGTGTGCTTATTGCATTTTATCGTAGCGAAATTAGACAAACGCCATGAAACCTACTCTGCTTGTGATTTTCGTTCTGTTCGCAGCTGCAGCTTTCGGTCAGCAATCAGCCCCCGTGCTTTCCAACCAGCCTTCGGTGACTCATTTTACAGAACATCCGGAGCATGCTGAGCCGCATTCAATGGCCGCGGAGATTCCAATAGCTGGCGGCGCGTCGGATGCTTACAGCTACGCCCAAGGAGAGATCCCATTGTGGCAGCTCGGTCCCATGTCTGCGCCGGTTCCGCTAGGGGATGTAGCTCGAGCTTGCCGCAAGGAAAAACAAGCAACGAAAAAAGCCGAGCTTATTCTCGAGAAACAGGGGTCATAATTCTGCTATTTTCGCCGGATGCGCGTTGCTATGCGCGATTCGGTCCGCAAGTTTTCTCCAAGTGCCGAGGCGCGTCCCGCCTTTTCGTACCGCGGAGGGCGGATGCATAAAACGATTCCGCCGCCCTCCGCATCACACGAAAAGAATTAGAATCCTAAGAACCACAGCCGCCCACTCTTTCTTGGTATCCGCGCGGCAATGTGGACGTTTCCCTTTAGAGAGGAAAATACCAAGGATGAAGCGTTGCGCGATGCATGTAGTCCGAGTGTGTTTACTTTTGACGCTGGCAGTCCCCGCGTACTCACAGCGAGGCACATTCGGCATTGATGTTGGTCAGACATCCGATAGATTTGGTTCTTTGCCTTCAAAATCCGGGTTGGAAGCTGGAATTGATGGCCAATTGACCATTGTCCAGAGCAACCCCAAAAAGGGAGGTCCTAGCATTATCGCCGGCGGTGAGATTCGCCTGCCCACGGATACCTCCAACCATGCTAAGGAATATGCGCTGTATGGCGGACTGGCCTTCCAAGTTCACAACCTGACGATTGGAGCTGACGCACAAGTTCGCAAGATTATTCTTCCGCCCGCCAACGTCAACAATCAAGTCTTCATTCGGGACAAGATGGAACTTCTCGAAATACCACTAGTCGTCAAGTATTCGTTCGGGTCATCCAAAAAAGCGTACATCCAGGCGCAAGGAGCGCCGGAATTCTCGCCACGTTTCCGCTCGGCCGGATCCCTTCTGCAGCTACCCAACCCGAATTTTGACCACGGCTATTTCGTTCGAGCGAGTGCCGGCTATGTTTTTGGCAAGTGGTATGCGAAGGCGACCTACGAAAACCGTTATTTTAAATTCGAACAAAATCCGAACAATCCTAATGGCCTCTACAACTGGCGGAGCAGTCTGATCTCTGGCGGCGTCGGTTTTGCCTTTTGAAGCTCTCGCGATGACATCATCTTTTCGATCTGAACAAGGAATACTGGTCCCGGGCCGCCATCTTCTCCAGGTCACGAGAATCAACGAAGACGTGCTCAAGCAATGGGTTGTGATACAGGATATAAATCGATCTCGCGGTGTCGAGCGATGCTTCAATACGTTGGCGCACCCGGTTGAGGACTGATTCCGGAAAGGGATTGAAGAGGAACAGTACGAAAGGTTCTTCAGGCAGAGCAAAGTCTCCGGCATCAGCGCAAAAAGTCCTCAAATCGAAACACTGCTGTGCGCTCGAATTGTAGTTATTGATGTTTTCCTGCGCGATTTCGTACAGTTTCGACAGCAGTTCTACTCCGATGATCTTTCGGAAGGGATAGTCGGAGGCCATCAGAAGCGTTCGCCCTTTGCCGGAGCCGAGGTCGACGAAGGTATAGTCAGCGAATTTGAAGCCATCCTGCGCACTCAGCGATGACATCATCTCATGGAAAATTGTCGGCTCGGTAGGCTGGTACTCCGAGTGAAACTTGCCGAGAAGGCGCTCCCGCCACTTGACGGCGCCGCTTGTGGTGTTGACCCGATAATCCCAGTCGTAGTCGGCATCTCCGAAGCGTAACCGCTTTCGCGACGGCAGGCTGTCGACGGCGAATTCCCACAGCAAAGCGAGAAGGCTTTGGGTTGCGCTTACAAAGCCCTGATGGAAGCGAAAGGCCCGCCAATACTGGCGTACGGATCCGAGGATCGTCGGTTCTGAGGCCGAAGCACGTCCCATGCATCTATATCCTAACAATCAGGAAGAATAGCAAGGTTCGTACTAACGATTGGATAGAAGACCGACTTGCAGGATGTCTACGAATTTCCCAGCGGTTTGGCGATCGCGGGCGGTTTGTAATCCGGAGGGAGGCCCTTCGTGATGAATGGAAAATCTTCAGGCTTTTGAACCAAGACCCTGCCGTCAGCCGCTAACTTGTACGGATTGCCGTCAGGGTCGACGGGAATTCCTGAAAAGTGCATTGCGTTGGATAACTCTGCGAGCGAGAAAGGCAGCCGACCAGAACGCTGGCCAAATTGCGAAACGGCAGCTTGAAGGTTTGTCACATCTTCATCCACTTTAATACTACGAAGATGCTGTGCGGCGTTCTCTCGGATGTTGCTTTCGCTGCTTGATTGTATGTCGGCAGTCCACAACATTCGGGCGGTAGTGAAATCCCCGGCGTGCTCATTCATCAGTGCTGCCAGAACTTTCAATACGGGGTGAGCGTTCGGGACCCTTGATCCGCGCAGAAATACTTCGCCCGCCTTCTTGTAATCCTTCAATTCCGTATAATAGATAAAGCCAAGATTGTAGTACAGGCGCCAGTTATCTGGGTTGTGCTGAATCCCGTATTCCATCAGCTGGATGGCGCGTTCCGGGCGACCAGCTCCGTTTGGCGGATCGGGTGCGAAGAAGCTGGCGCCGAACTGATACGAGGGCAGAACTGTGGGTCCAGACTTAGTCGTGATTTCCAGGAGAGGAGCAAGTTCGTTGAAACTGTGCGCATGTTGTAATGGCGATGCCCGAAATACTGCACGACGCGTGTCCAGTAGATGCATGCCATCAGACCGTCAAAGCCGAGACTGGCACGCTTTACCATTTTCGGAGAAGTGATGTAAAGAGCATCCTCCATTCGTTCTGTACAGGTCGAATCTCTGTCTATCTGACGCACAGCAGCACGCAAGCTCTCGCCGACGAATCAGAAAGGTTGATGCCGCGAAAACAGTGACTCGTCCGCCGCGAGGCTCATCACGAAGCAATCCCGACCGACATTCCGCAAATTCATTTCAAATTCCTGCGCTCGAAAATCAGAACAGCCGCCGCTGAGCGCCATGGCCGTATAGAAAAGCGCATACAGTGTATTCTGCAAAATCAACTGCGATCCGATCGTCTGCTGATGAGCGACTGTGGTGATCACGTTGAAGCGGAGAAGTTTGGTACTAGATACGCCACCCCGGTCGCGATCCATCGCAGCAATGCCATGGGTCAGCCCAGCGAAACCGCGCAGATCGTCTGCGAAGCTCCCGATGATGAACAGCGAAAATGCGAATATCGCGGAAAGCAGCGGTGAAGAAAACGACGAGAACAGCAACGCCAATGCGCAGATGATCAGGAACTGCAAAACGATGAAATAAAGCGCAATCAAGATTGCGATGCGTCCGCAGCCGGAGAATTTGTGAGCCACATACAGCAGTGCGCCGAATACGCCAATCCCCATGAAAAATGTATTCACCACCAGCGTGCCCGCGAGACCGAAGAACTTGCCGACAATGAACTCCCATCGCCGGACGGGCCGCGACAGCACCGTGTACAGCGTGCGCTTCTCAATTTCTTTTGAAACCAGGCCGATTCCGATGAAGATCGCGATTACGACTCCGAATAACGATACCGCGGTCAATCCGAGATTAACGACGATCAGTCGCTCGATCCCGATCGAAATCTGACCTACGAAAATCGCCGCAGCTGAGATCAACACGGCGAATGCGATCAGGTTGTAAAGAACACGGTCGCGGACCGCTTCACGAAAGTATTCGACGCGATGTGGATGATTCGGGAGCTCATTTCGAACTCCCCGCTGTCGTCGTTTGAGAATGCTGCAGTTTCTCCACGAAATAAGCCTCCAGGGAGGTGCGCAACGGCGTAATGGCGATCAGGCGCAGCCGTTCCCGGCGTAGCGCATCGATTGCGGCATCCTGCTGGCTTTCCGGGATGACCGCGCGAACGGTGTCGCCGGTCACGTGGCACTCGGCTCCCAATGCTTTCATCGATGCCGGAATCTGTGTGCCTTTCCAGATTACTTCGACCTTCCCTTGAACCGACGCCGTGAGTTCCTCAATCGCTCCAACGCCGCGCAGTTCTCCTTTGTGCAGGATGGCCACTCGGTCGCAAAGGGCCTCAGCATCGGAAAGAATATGAGTCGAGAAGAAAACTGTCTTGCCCTCAAACTTCAGTTGCCCGATCAGGTCGCGAACTTCGCGGCTGCCAAGCGGATCCAACCCCGACATAGGCTCGTCGAAGAACACCAGCTTAGGATTGTGCAGAATTGCCTGTGCGATTCCGTCACGCTGCAGCATGCCCTTGGAGAATTTGCGTAGCTGCACGCCCTTGATGTCCGCGAGCCAACACGCTGCAAAACTTCTTCGACTTTTTTGTTCGGCCTTTTCCGTAACGCCTGAAAGTTGTCCGTAGTAGTCTAGCAGCTCATGCGCTGTTAGATAATCATAAAAATAGGGCTGCTCAGGAAGAAAACCGATTTGTGCCTTGATTTCAGGATCCATCCAGTCGCGTCCGAAATACGCGCGCTTCCGCCGTCGGAAATACCAGGCCCATCAACATCTTCAAGGTTGTAGTTTTCCCGGCGCCATTGGGACCCAGAAATCCGAAAATTTCGCCTTCCTCTACGGTGAGTGAAGAGGCTTAAGCGCACACTTAGGCCTCTTGCGCCAAAATCCCACCATGTAGGTCTTTTCAAGGCCAATAATTTCGATAGCGAATTTGCTCACAGGAGTGCCCGAAAAAGCGCCAATTCAACTAGGTGTTTTCACAAATATTATAAGTAAATTTCGAGGAGTTGAGTCCGGGCCACGCGTTACGGGAGTCACTACAGCGCCAAGGTCATGCGACTAATCCTCTAAGAACCAGTGTGCTTTTTGCTGGGCTTGCGTCCAATCCGCCGAAGCTCGCTGAGCTTGCTCTTCCGCGGCTTTGGCTTCGGCTTGGCGGCCAACGTGTTTCAAGGCCGAAGCGAGCAAGAGATAGTCGAAGTCGCTGGGATCGATTGCAACTGTGCGCGAAAAAAACTCGGCAGAGGTTGAAAAATCTCCGTCTCGATAAGCCAGCAGCCCCAGACCCATCAGCGCATACGGATCTCGGGGGTCGAGTTTCAAAGCATTCTCATAATTCCGTTTCGCTTCCGTGGAACGGCGGAGTTGGGTATTCGCGATACCCAGGTCTCGGTAAGCCAATTCCCGGGCTGTCGGATCTTTGGTTCCATCAAGTACGTGCTGCGCATCCTCCATGGCGCCGTCTACGTGAGAATGTCGTAATTCGTAGTCGGCGAAATAGACCACCTGGGTGAGCGGGTAGGCGTGAATCTGCTCGGCCACCTTGTACTCAACCATGGCCTCATCGTGACGTTCTTGTTTCGACAGATACGCCGCGAGATAGGAGTGTGCCATGAAGTTGCGGTCCGTAACCCGAATCGCGTATCGCCACAACGTTTCGCTGTCGTGCCAGTAGCTGACTTGACGCGGCGTGATCAGGGCAGCGCCCAGTATCGCGATACAGGCTGGAATCGCAAGCCATCGCAAAGAGATCTTCCAACTTCCGGCAGTGTCAGCGACAAACCAGGTAATCATCCAAAACAGGCCAATGAACGGGATGTAGGCATATCGATCAGCCATCGCCTGATCCCCGACCTGCACGGCTCCGATCATCGGCACGAGAGTTCCCAGAAACCACAGCCAGCCAATTTGCAGATATCGCTTGCCCGAGCTGAAGACCAGGATTGTCACGATCGCCAGAAAAGCGGATGCCCCAACCCATTGCCATACAGGGATCCCATTCCCCAGATGCGGATAAGCGGGAGACAAGTGAACCGGCCAGATTGCATGACCGACATAGCGAGCATAGGCGACCACTGCGTTTTCGAGGCGCACAACCAGTGGATAGTCAGCATTGTGCACAGCCGTGCGCTGCGCTCGCATGGTAATCAAGGCATCGGCAGCAGATAGAAGGAACAACGGAATTTTTTCAAGAATTAGAGAGCGCGCCGAACCACGCGCGAAGAAACGTGAGCTATCCCTTTTCCCGGATGATCCAATTCTCTGCAGCGGCCAAAAGTCCCAAAGCAGAAGGACGCAAGGGAATGTGATGACTTGAGGCTTCGCCAGCAGGGCGAGCACAAACAGTCCTGATACCGCGCCAAAGCGCCGAACAGATGGCCGCTCCGCATACCACACGTATGCTATGAGGGCGAGCAGAAAAAACGTCATGCTCAATACGTTCTTTCGTTCTGCCGCCCAGGCGACCGACTCTACATTTACCGGGTGAATCGCGAAGATTGCGGCTACGAAAAAGCTTCTCCAGGTAAAACCTGTGGCTCGCTGTAGAAGAAGGAACAGCAGCAGCGCGTTCAACGCCTGCAGCAGGACACTTATGTAGTGATGCCCAGCGGGGTTCTTCCCGAACAATTGCCAATCTATCGCGTGCGAAACCCAGGTTAGAGGGTGCCAGTTTTCGCAGTCATACGTTGTGAACGCCCACTTCAAAGTCGAAAGATTTAAACCTTGGTGGACGTGGCTGTTTTCCGTCAGATACCCGTTGTCATCGATGTTGATGAATGAATTACGTACGACAGGGTTGTATACAGCAAGGGTCGCGAGAACAAGCAGCAGACACAGAACGAAGCTCCGCTTCTTCGGCGAATGGAGCAGTCCATCCATCGCTTTGCTGGAGTTCGATACGTGCTCGGACGAGCCAATCCCGGCCTCTTCAATCGCCGTCGTCATAAGGAAAATTATACGAGGGCGAGTAGCGCAGGCGTGAGTCCGGCAGCCAGCTTTAGGTACGTTCGTAACCAGAATCGGCGCCCGAGGGCGCCGATTTCGGCAGTTCTTGGTATGAAGATAAAACGTTGATTATGCAATTATTGAAGCGCCGTTAGTGTCGCAGTACACGGCGGTGTTATTGCCGCTGTCGAAGAGCGCACAACCGCATCTTCGAAGGAGCAGAAGTAGCGCGCACCGCTAAAGTTGATGTTCTGCGGCGCCGCGAGCACCGTGTAGGAGGGTGTAACGCCTCCCACTGCTGGGCTCGCACCGATCTGCAGCGTGAACGCATATCCGCTCTTGCTACCGCTGGAAAGACTGCTGTCGATAAAGCACCCGCTGCTTGTGGAAGGAACGCACGCTGCGCCAACCGGTCCCCCCAGGAAAGGCAGGGAAGTTGCGAATCCCAAATTCGGGTACGCGGCGGCGTAAGAAATCTCAGCCGTATTGATCGTCCGAACTGATCCCACTGCGGAAGACTCGTTCGCAGATACACGAGCGCGTGTAAGCGCCGGGACGGCAATGGCTGCGATGATCAGAATGATGCCAACCACGATCAGCAGCTCAATCAGTGAAAATCCCGCTTGTTTTTTCATAGAGTCTATCCTTTGCCGTCGAATCGATTTCAATCAGAGAAATTGTGCGTTTATTCAACATCCCCCATCTTCCACTGATGTGTCTGCACTCACGTGGCCATAAATGCTGCCTCAGCACTCTGGTTTTGTCCCCTCTTTTCAATGGTTTGCTGCGAAGGCGATGCTATCGACTGCTCCATCTAGTAGTTCGGCTTGCCTGCGATGACAGTTTTTGTCATCCGCGCGCACAGATTTGGCAGTAGGAGTTGAAAGATACGAAAAAAGGGGCGGCGCAATCGCCGCCCTAAGGCTTCCGAAGCGCTGACGTTAATGCGATTACTGCATGGCGGCGGTAGAGGCAGGACAAGGAGCAGTGATGGCCCCTGTCGCGGAGCGGACTACAGCATCCTCAAAGGAACAGAAGTAGCGGACTCCTGTCTGATTGGGGGTGATTGGCGAGGCGATGATGCTGTACGACGGCATCATCCCTCCGACGGCCGGACTGGCGCCAGCCTGCAGAGAAAACGAGTAGCCGCTCTTGGTTCCCTGGGATAAGACACTGTCAATGAAGCAACCGCTGCTGGTCGACGGAATGCAAGCGGCGCCGGCCGGTCCACCCAGAAACGACAGAGTCGTCGCAAACCCAAGGTTAGAGTAGGTGGCGTTATAAGAGATTTCAGCTGTGTTGATGCTGCGGACCGATCCCACCGCAGAGGCCTCGTTCGCTGACATGCGCGCGCGCATGAGGTTCGGAATCGCAATGGCAGCGATAATCAAAATAATTGCCACTACGATCAGCAGCTCGATCAGGGAGAAACCACGTTGTTTCGACATTCACCCTCCTCGCTGCCTTCTTGACTGAAGCCTGATGCTTCTGCGGAAACCCGCGCCGGAAGCCAGAAAGCAGACGATTGCGACTCCCTATAATGATCCAAATCCGGCGGGATTGCCATGGTCAGAGACACGATCCACCCGGCGATCCACGTGTAAGCTGCTCGAACACATGCGGTTAATGCCAGTTTCGAGGCGACAATTTATTGCTTGGATATCCCAAAAGGCAAAGGAGCAGCGAACCTTCGTTCGCTGCTCCAGGCTTTTACCCTCCCCTAAATATTTCGTTAAATTAACTTACTGAAGCGCCAAGACAGTTGCGGGGCAAGGAGCGGTGATCGCGGCGGTCGAAGAGCGGACAACTGCATCTTCGAACGAGCAGAAGTAGCGCACGCCAGTCTGGTTCGCGGTCGTTGGGGTTGCCAGAATGCTGTACGACGGTACTACGCCGCCAACGGCGGGGCTTGCGCCGACTTGAAGTAAAAACCTGTAACCGCTTTTAGATCCGCCGGACAGAACGCTATCGATGAAGCAGCCGCTGCTGGTCGAAGGAACACAGGCTGCGCCGGCAGGGCCACCCAGAAACGATAGAGTTGTTGCGAAGCCCAAATTCGAATAGGCAGCGTTATAAGAAATTTCAGCGGTATTGATGCTACGGACCGAACCTACGGCCGATGCCTCGTTGGCCGACATGCGCGCACGCATCAAATTGGGAATGGCGATGGCTGCGATGATCAGGATGATAGCAACTACAATCAGCAGCTCGATGAGTGAGAAACCTCGTTGTTTCCGCATTATCCTGTGATCCTCTCGTTATCGAGTTCTCGTGGGGGCGATAAATTTGACTTTCGCTGGAACACTTTTCTATAGGCAGGTTGCATGCCGAACTGCGAGTGCAAACTCGAACCGTGAACCCTCCTAATGCATAGAAAGCATTGGCTCAAAAAAAAACGGCCGTGCTCTCACTACTTCGAATAGGAGGAAAATGACAATTTTTGTTATGGGAAAGTCCAAAGAATGGCAGGCTGGCGTGGCCCGCAGCCAGTGCGCACTCGCTGAGGAAATGCTCCAAAAGTAAAAGAGCAGCGAACTTTCGTTCGCTGCTCCAGGCTTGTACCCTCCCCCGAGTACTTCGCCAAACTACACTACTGAAGCGCCAGGACCGTTGCCGGGCAAGGAGCGGTGATCGCAGCCGTCGAAGAACGAACAACTGCATCTTCGAACGAGCAGAAGTAGCGAACACCAGTCTGGTTCGGCGTGACCGGCGAAGCCACCACGCTGTAAGAAGGCACTACGCCGCCAACTGCCGGGCTAGCACCGATCGCGAGTGCGAAGCTGTATCCGCTCTTGGTTCCCTGAGACAGAACGCTGTCGATGAAGCAGCCGCTGCTGGTCGACGGAATGCAAGCCGCGCCCGCGGGGCCACCCAGGAACGACAAGGTGGTTGCGAAGCCCAGGTTGGAGTACGCCGCGTTGTAAGAAATTTCGGCAGTGTTGATGCTACGGACGGAGCCCACGGCAGATGACTCGTTGGCTGACATACGCGCACGCATCAAGTTAGGAATAGCAATCGCTGCAATGATCAGGATGATGGCCACCACGATCAGCAGCTCAATCAGCGAGAAACCCTTCTGTTTACGCATCTCGATTTTTCCCTCGTTTTAACTTTCGTTTCAGTCTGGTCACGAATGACTCAGTCGATTCTGATATTGGCACTTGCCGGGCCAAACTCGATAATTACCAAAGTTCCGTGGTCGGTATGAGGAAGATGTTTGTTTTCATTGGCCCGCTGCACTTCCGGGTCGATTTCGACTTAACTATTTCCGCGAAATTGCCAATTTCTGTCGCGCCCCCCGCCACTTTCTGTCATGGATGGAACGAGATCGTTTCTGTGTCTTGCAAAGCTCCGTTTTATTTTGTCCTCTGCGCACCATGAGCAGAAGGAGGGCGACAGAAACATGCGAAAGCCGTGCCGTAGAATGGTCGCGCAGTATCCTCTTTATGCAGACCGACAAAGAGCAAATTTACGTTGACCCGGATATTGCTAACGCCTGGACCTTGCCTTCGCGGGTTTATACCGATCCGGCCGTTCTGACTTCTGAAAAAGAAAAGATCTTCTCCCGGACGTGGCAACTTGTAGCCCATTCCAGTCGATTAGCCAATCCCGGAGATTTCCTCACCACCGATCTCGCTGGAGAGCCTTTGCTGCTGTCCCGCGGAGCGGATGGCATTCTGCGCGGCTTTTTCAACGTATGTCGCCACCGCGCGGGCCCGGTCGTCGAAGGATGTGGCTCACGCAAGCTTTTCCGCTGCGGATATCACGGGTGGACGTATGCACTAGACGGCTCGCTAGTCAGCGCAACCGAATTCGAGGGCGTCGATGGATTTCGGCCCGAAGAGTTTTCACTGGCTTCGTTTCGCGTCGAAGAATGGTTCAACCTGGTGTTTGTGAATCTGGACCGTCAGGCCCAGACGTTGGGGCATGCGTTGGGCGATTTTCCGAAACAGGCGCAAAAATTTCCTTTTGCCGGCATGAAGCTTTTTGAACGACGAACGTACGACATGAAGTGCAATTGGAAGACGTACGTCGATAACTACCTCGAGGGTTATCACCTTCCGACGGTGCATCCGGGGTTGAATCGCGAACTCGACTTCAACGCTTACTCTGTCGAGCCATACCCGAATCATGTAAGACAGTTCAGCCCAATTCGAGGTGCGCAGGCCGGCGACATAACCCCTCGGCGTTATCAGGCATCGCGCGAAGACTTGACGACCGACTACTTCTGGATCTTCCCCAACTGGATGCTCAACTGTTATCCGGACAACGTGTCGTTGAATATCGTGCTGCCCGTTGAGCCCGAGCGTTCGCTGGCAATTTTCGAATGGTATTTACCGGAGAGCGCTCACGCCTCTGCTGCGGCCAAGGCGTCAGTCGAATTCAGCCATCAAATTCAAATTGAAGATATCGCCATCTGCGAAACCGTTCAAAAGAATCTTCGCTCGAAAAGCTACGATCGGGGACGGTACAGTGTGACCCAGGAGAAAGGTGTCCACGCGTTTCACCGGATGTACGCGCAACTTATGGCCGTTTCCTAGCCCCGGACCCAGTGGCCGAAAACCACCATCCTTGGTGGAGAGCGGCCGCTTTCAACAAAAGCGTCAGGACCGGTCGAAGACCGCCTGTAGCACACACCTGAAAACATTGGATTTAGGGCTTGGAGCTCCTGCAAGGTTTGGCACGTTACTTGCCTTTCTGTGTTGGTGAGTTCTCTACCAGTGAGCGAAGACACCAAGATGCAGAGAGGCAGTATGACAAACACTCTGATTCATCGATTCGGAATTTTAAGTCTGGCTTTGTTCTCCCTTTTGTCGCTAGGCGCGTTTGCCCAGACGACTGAAGAGGGAACTGGTCCGTCCGAACAGCCGAGCGCGCCAATGGAAGTTGGACAGGAGCAACCTTCGGATTCTCCTTCTGTCGACTCCAATAATTCCTATGCCAATAATTCCGACATCAATAACCCTGATGGCACCAATTCTTCGGATATCGAGGCGTCCAACGCTCAGCCTACTGAAGCCCAACCGGGCGGACCATCGGGCGAGGCGCCCGCCACGACAGATCAGGGCGTAGCGCGTGTCAGCTTGATTCACGGAGATGTTTCGACGCAACGCGGTGACTCGGGTGATTGGTCAGCGGTAACGCTGAACCAGCCAGTCATGACCGGAGACAAAATCTCTACAGCGAACGATGCCCGCACCGAACTGCAACTCGATTTTGCGAATACCCTTCGCTTGGGTCCGAACGCAAAGGCCACCGTCGCCAATCTCACTCACAAAAACATTCAGATCCAACTTGGCGAAGGTATCGCCACTTATGTCGTGTCGAAAGACAGTGAGTCCGAACCCGAGATCGATACTCCAAATGTATCGATCCATCCATCTCATCATGATGGAATCTTCAGAGTAGAAGTTCGGCCCGACGGCGACACAGTCGTCATTGTGCGCCAGGGTGAAGCGCAGATTGCTACGCCTCAGGGCAGTACTGAAGTGCGCGCCGGAGAAATGGCGACTGTGCGTGGCGACAGCAATTCGGCTCAGTACAAAATTTCATCGGCTCCCGATCGAGACGATTGGGATCGTTGGAACGGGGATCGCGACCATCTTATCCGCGACGCCAATTCGTGGCGCCACACCAACCGCCGATATACGGGCACGCAGGACCTCGACGCCTACGGACGTTGGGATAAGGTTCAGGACTACGGCGACGTGTGGGTTCCCAACGAACCAGATGGCTGGGTTCCGTATCGCGACGGCAACTGGACCTATGAGCCCTACTACGGCTGGACTTGGGTTGGTTACGAGCCCTGGGGTTGGGCTCCTTACCACTACGGACGTTGGTTCCCCTACGGCAATTCGTGGGCGTGGTGGCCTGGCCCGGTGTGGGCCGGTTATAACCCGTTTTGGGCGCCTGCCTACGTCTCATTTTGGGGATGGGGCGGCGGCTTCGGCTTCGGCTTTGGATTCGGAGGTTGGGGCGGCTTCGGCTGGCTACCCATCGGCCCGTGTGATTTCTTCCACCCTTGGTGGGGCGGATATCGTGGTCGCTTTGGCGTGGTCAACATCAACAATATCCACATCACGAACATCAACCGGTATGGCGGAATTGGTCCGCTGCATAGAGGCAACCGCTACTCGAACATCAACAATATTCATAACGACCACGTCTTCCGTGCGATGTCGACGGTGAATGCCAATCGCTTCGGCGCGGGCAGGGCGCGGGCAATCGCTGCCACTCGCGAGCAGATCGGCGGAGCTCGCATGATGGCCGGAAACCTTCCAGTCGTTCCATCAAGAGCGAGCTTGTCGGCAAGCGGACGCGCCGCAGCGCCATCGACAATTCGCAATAGCGGTTCGCAGCATTTCTTCGGCACGCGCAACAACATGGCGAGGCCGGTATCGTTCCAGCAGCAGACGGCCAGTCTCCGCCAGTCGATGCAGCAGAACCATGTTGGAGCAGTTCCTGCCGGTGGCAGGGATAGTGCGGAATTCTCGGCACGTCGCGGAAACTCGATGCAGCGACCTAGCGCCGGAATTCAGCAGAATCGCGCAATGAACAACCCCGGTGGACGAAACAGTCTGGCGCAGAGTTCGGCAGCACAGAATGAAACTCGTAACGGGTCACGACAGGGCAACCAACCTGGGAACAATCGAGGCCCAGAAGCTTCGGGCACGCAGAGTCCGCGAGGCACTGCAAACCGATCCGGAGAATTCCGCCAGTTCAGTCCTCCGACCAGCAACACGCGGCCGAACGAGATGAACAATGGAAGTCCCGCGCGATCGAATCAATCTTCTCCGGTTGACACGCGTGGAGGCTTCCGCCCATTCACGCCGCCGCAGACGAACAACACTCGATCGTCGGAATTCGAAAATAGGGGTGCGAATCGCCCAGAGCCGCAACGCGGTACTGTTCAGAATTCGCCTTCAGAAAACCGCGGTGGATACCGTCCATTCACTCCGCCATCGAATAGCGGGGTGTCTCGAGGACAGTCGAGCGGAAATTACTCTCGGGGCGGAAACACAAACTATTGGAATCGCACCGCACCTAGCTCCGCAAGTCCTCGGGGCTACGGCTCGAGCCAAAACGGATATGGTGGCGGAGCATCGCGGCCCCAACTCGATATGCGGCAGCCTATCGTACGCGGACCCTCGTACGGCGGAAATTCGCGTGGGGGATATTCTTCTGCGCCTCCCAGTTACGGTGGCTCACGCGGAGCGCCCAGCTATAGCGCTCCGCGTAGCGCTCCTGGTTACGGTGGGGGATCGCACAGCGCCCCGAGCTACGGAGGCGGTCGTGCACCAAGTTATAGCGGAGGTGGCGGTGGTCGTGCACCGAGTGGGGGTGGGGGCCATCCAAGCGGTGGAGGCGGCGGTCATCCCAGCAGCAGTGGCGGAGGTCATTCGAATAGCGGACGTCACTAAGAGTAGTAGATGGATTTGTGCGACTGGCAAGTAGATGTAAAAGAACCAAAGTGAAAACGTCAGAGGCGAGAGAGGCGTGCTTAACGGCGCGCCTCTTCTCTTTCAGCGAAGGGGATTACGGCCTGGCGTAAGCAGGGCTGTCGGGCTCTGGACGGTCATAGTCGTGTCCGTATTTATTCTTGTGCGACATCGTCACATCATGTTCGGCCAGAGTAAAGGTGCCTAAAGATGTTTCGTCGGAAGAAACGGTTACCTCGCGCGTCAAGGTACGCAGCGCATCGGGCGCGACCGCCATATGGAAGACTTGCAACTCGTAGCGGCCAGGAGGCGCGTTGTGGATCGTCATCTCGCCCTCCGCGTCGGAAATAGCGTAGTACGGCGTCGATAAGGCGATTACCACGGCGCTCATCTGCGCATGGATGTTGCAGAAGATGAATGAAATGCCTGGTTTGTCGAACTGGACGACGCGCGAACTCCCGCTCTCATATAGGCCCAGATCGAAGCGTTTTCCCTCAAACAGCGAGAACACGTTGTGAAAGAAAGGATCGTGATTTGGAAATTCCACCTTCCCGCCAACCGGAATGACGACAAGAGAAGGATGGAAACTTTTGTCCTTTTGCACCAGTTGTGGAATCTGAGATTGATGTGGAGTTTCGACCGGTCCTCCCAACGGATTTAGCCAAATTACAGCTTCCGATCCATCGTTCAGCCGATGGCCATTTCTCGTGATATCGACGTGCGCTCTAAGTGTCTGTTGTGCCTCCATGCCGCAGGGAACGGACATCAGAGCGACCAACGTAAAAATTCGAGCGATTGCGCAAGTCGTCAAAACAGGATCCCCACGGAAAGATTCACCTGATTTGTGCTGCTGCTCATGCTGTAAACGGGGAACGTGTGGAAACGCCGAAGTTCAGCCGACATCACTAGGTCCGAACGAGGCCGGAAGACTACGTTTCCAAGCGCACCCTGATTTCGTCCGAGAATGGGACCGAAATTATCTTTGATCGACGGCAAAACCGCGAATGTTCTCCGTGAACGCGTCGTCCGCGGCCACAACGCCGTTCAATTCAACCTTTGGGGTAAGCTGGAATTTCAACTGAGCCCATCCACCCGCCGTGTCAAGCCCTCGGATGGGACTGGTGGCTATAGTCGGGTCACCGCCATAGACGATGGAGGTACCTATTGCGCCTCCAAGTCCTCCAATGGCTCGGCCCCGATAAAACTCGCCCTGTCAGCTCGAGTCGCGAAGAGATTGGAATCTGCCAGTCTGCCATGCCTGCCCACGCATCGTTCTTGCGATCCCAACGCCAATTTTGCCGTCCATAATAACCGGCGACTCCGAACCTGAGTGCGCGGTCCTGCACCGAGCCGGACCAAGCGGTACGAAACGCGTACGCGGGCTGTCCAGACAGTTCTCCCGCCTGCGGCGTCCGATAGAAACAGTTGTAAGGAGGTTCCCAGTCAAGATTGTCGACTATTCCTGCTTGCAGGCTGATCGTTTGCCGGTCGGAGATCAGAAAACGATGTTCGACGCGGATCTGCGGCGTCCACGCCCAAAGATTGCCTGCAAATGCGAACGCTGGCGTGGCGAGCGAAGCAAAAGACGTAGGTGACAGCGGCGAGATGAACAGAGAGTCTTGTCCCGCGACCACTGAGGTTTTCTGCCAGTCGAAGCGTAAGCTTGCTGTCTGCATCCGCACCACGCCGAAGTCAACCCCATTCCCCGTGGCGGGCAGGCCCCCTGAAAAGTCGAATTGGATGTCAGCCGATGTTTTTGCGCCAGCTACGTTTGGGCCGAAGATCTCCAAGCCGATTTCTGATTGACGCAACGTCGCCCCCATGTTCGCCGTGGGACTACCGAAACGCACTGGGTCTGCATAGGTTGGAAAATCAAGGTTATCCGAGCTTCCCACATTACGGAACGCGTTCATCAAGACAATTCCGTGTAGCCGGGCCCGATATTTCGAAGCCGTTTCCACCTTGGTCTGATATTGCTCGTCTATTTTCGAACCCATCAATGAAGTGGATTCCTCCAGCTTTTGTACACGGTCGTCAATCGAAGGTGCCTTCTGGGAACTTGTTTCAACTACGGGGGGAGTCGCGTCAGATGTGGGTGTCGTGTTACCCGTGGCGACGGTCGTTGCGGTACCGCTCGACAATGAAGGTTCCAGTAGAGCGCGAGTCGCTTGCAAATCTTGGCGCAGCTGGTGCATCTCTGACGTCGATTGCGCATTCTCGGCGCGCATCGTTTCTACCATGCTCCGAAGCTGGCGGACCTGGTCCTGCAATTCGCGCACCGCTTGCGCTGTCGCGTCCGCTGAAGAGGGAACTGCGGCGGGAGCAGCTTGCCCCAAATCATAGATGCTCAGCAGAATGAAAGCGGCAGTCATCGCAGTGCCGCGAATCACTGAAATGCGATGGTTCTTCACACGTCCTCCTACACCATCCGGGTGGTCTAGGCATTCGGAAGACGAGCGGTGCCTATGGGTCCGGACGCAAACTTGAATTCTGGCTAGTAATCCCGCCTTGGGCGGGCACAAGAGAAGACAGCTCGACGGCATGTTCCTGGCTCTCGCGGGAACTTTCCTTACCGCGGCCTGGCAGCACAATCCGGAATACGGTTTTGCCTTGAATCGTGCGCTCGACCACAATCTCTCCACCGTGATCTTGCACGATTTTTTGTACCACTGCCAAACCTAATCCGGTTCCGTTCTCTTTACCGTAGCTGACGAAAGGATGAAACAGCTGGTCGCGAATCGAATCTGCGATCCCCGGACCGTTGTCTGCCACTGATATCGTAATCGCGCCCGCTACTTCTGCCGCCGTTACCTCCACCTCCCCATCGATGGCCGGAGCAGCTTCGCAAGCGTTCAGCAAGAGATTATATAGAGCCCGCTCAAGTTTGCGCTGATCGAACCATCCGGCGACTTGCGGACCGCACACCACATCGATCGATCGTGAATGATGGCGCGGATGCAGCCGAGCGGCCTGTACCGATCGCGCAATAGTCTCAGATACATTCCCCAATGTCGCGTTGAGCGATTCCCGTGTCCGGGCGAATTCCAGCAGGGAATCGATGAGATCCGTCATCAAATTCACGCCCGTTCGGACCTCCTGATAAAGTTCCTCACGCTGTGCCGGAGTTAGATGGCTGTCGCAGAGGAACTCCGAATTGGCCACGATCGCGGCGAGAGAGTGGCGCAAATCATGCGAGATGGAACTCGCCATGCGACCAATAGTTGCCAACTGCTCCGATTCCAGAAGATCTTGCTGCGTCTTTAGCAAGCTGGCTCGCATCCGATCGAAGGCGCTGGTCAGTTCCGCTACTTCGTCACCACCCCGCGAATCCAGGGGATGGTGAAAGTCTCCTCCCTCGAGTGCACGTACACCCGCCACCAGGCTGCCGAGGGGTCGAGTGAAAGTATGCGACACAAAGAAAACCAGTCCGCTACCAACCAGAATCGCTGCCAGTCCGAGAAGCAACAAGTAGCGGTTGAGGCGGTCCACAAAACGCGTCGCCTGGTCATACGATCCCAGGACACTCAGGCGCACCGGAGTTGTTCGCGAGCCGGATAATTCCAGAGAGGTTGCAAGAAAGCGCTCCTTCCCGATTTCGATCTCGTGCGGTTCTACCTCGGGTGAACCCGTGATCAGCGCCTTCAGATCTTGCCCTTGCATCTGTGCTGACGGAAGTGTGCTCGCGACGATCTCTTCGCCGCAGGAAAAGGCGACTGCGCTGCCCGCAATCTTGCTCACTTGAGAGGCCAGCTTGTTGTTGATTTCGTAGCCGATAACTAGAAATCCGAGGAGGGTTCCATCAGTGCGGGAGCCACGATAGACCGGCTCAATGAAGGTCTGATATAGATGGTGGCCACCCAACCACCAGTGGCTGGTTTCCCCGCGATCTTCCTCGAGTGACTGCTGAAAATATTTGGCGGCCGCCTCTTCCGTAAAGCCCGGAGTCTTCGTATGCAGACCTACGACTTTGCCAGTTCGGTCAACCAGAACAAAGAGATCGCTGTTCGCAATTTCTGAGACGTCTCGTGACGCGTCCTGGATGGTTACTGGATCGGGGCTCGTCATGATTGCCCGTGTAATGGGAAGGTCCGCCAACAATGCCACGTCGCTCGTCAGCATCGTCTCGCGTTCATGACGAAAATCTTGGAAGGCGGCCACGGAATCGCGCAGATTTACAGCGATGTTCTGCCTGACGTTTGTCTGCACGCTGCGGCGAACCAGCAGAAGGCTGGTGGTAGTAAGCCCTGCTGTGATGAGCAGCATCGCCAAAAGAAATCGGGTGCGGAGACGCAATCTCGGTATGAGATCCCCGGGCTCAGTCTGGAGAGGATGTACGGATTCGGTGGACGGCTTCACGAAATTCAGCGTACAAATTTATAACCCATGCCGTGTACCGTCCGAAAGTGTACCGGACTTGATGGGTCTTTCTCCAGTTTCTGGCGGAGTTTTAGGATGTGATTATCCACCGTGCGCGTGGAGGGATAGTTTTGATATCCCCAAACTTCGTTCAGTAACTCGTCCCGGCTGATGACCCGGTCGGCATTTTGAACCAAAAATTGGAAAGTCTTGAACTCCTGGGCCGTGAGCACGACTGGCGTGCCATCCCGCTTCACTTCCATCTTTTTGAAGTCAGCAGTGATGTTGTCAAAACTGACAATCTGTACGTCGGGTGCCCTCGCCGTATGGCGGAGCGCAGCCCGAACGCGCGCCAGCAGTTCGCGAGGGCTGAATGGCTTGGTGACGTAGTCGTCTGCGCCCAGTTCGAGCAACAGAACTTTGTCGGAAACATCGCAAGCCGCGCTCAGCACCACAATGGGCAAAGCTGGAGCGATCGACTTGATTTCCTTACAGACGTCGCGTCCGGAAACCTTGGGCAGGCGCAGATCGAGAACTACAGCAGCGGGCGCGCACGCCTGGAAACTATCCAGTGCGGCCTTACCGTCTGACTGCGTTTCCACGGCATACCCCTCCGTCTCAAAAAGCCTTCGCAGAGCTTTTTGTACGGCGGGATCGTCTTCCACGATGAGAATTCGACCCGTAGGCTTTACAGACGGTACCGGATTCATAGTTCTGCCGGCAGTGAACGGAGTTGCAAAGTTCCCCATATTATCTCTCGGTTGTTCAGTGGGGAGGGCTTCCGGTAAAACAGGCCCCAGTCGGAAGCGGCTCGACTTCTGAAGCTTACAACGGCCTGATCGCGATTACCCTCATTTATCACGGCTATTTGACATTATTTTTACAAACTTAAGCCCATGTCAAAAGCGTGTGCGGAAGGCCATGTGCATTGGCACGCCTTCGTAGGCCGCTGTTAGGTGAAGTCGCAGCCTAAGCCCTGTTACCCAAGGGTATCCGGCACGTGATAGGACAACTTCGCTAAAATTGTTACTTGCCCCTCTTTGATCTCAAAAATCTCGTCTTAGTCTTGGTGCGGCCCCGCAATCCCCTGAATATCGGGGCGGCTGCGCGCGCTATGACCAACTTTGGCTCGCATAGGTTGCGTGTTGTAAATGCTTACAGCCCTGCATTTCGGGAAGCACGCTCGGCTGTGAATGCCGCCCATATCCTCGAAGAGGCGCAAGAGTTCGATCGGGTCGCGGATGCCGTGAGCGATTGCGCTTTGGTGGTGGGAACTACGGCGGTCCGCGACCGAAGTCTTTCAAATCCTCCAAAGAGCCTTGACGAAAATTCGAGCACGCTCATACGAACAGCGCTCGGAACGGCCTACGTCGCGTTGCTCTTTGGATCGGAAAAGATCGGACTTACCAACGAAGACTTTAGCCACTGCCACTGGCTCATGACATATTCCCACGCATCGGGCCAATATCTCGATGAACCTCGGGCAGTCGGTCGCAGTTTGTCTCTATGAATTGTCGCGCAGCGCGAACGCTTTAGTCGTAGAAGACAAATCCGAGCCTGCCACGATCGAAAAGACCGAATTGATCACCGAATGCCTGTTCGAATCACTTCGCCTAAGTGGATATGTGAAACCCGGTACGGACACGATGTTCGAGCGAAAAGCTCGGCAACTTATTTTGCGAATGAAACTTGAGGCTTATGACGCGAAGTTGCTGCTCGGAATGGTCCGTCAGATAGTCTGGAAACTGCGCGAAGCGGAGAAATCTCAGCGTGCTACGCGTTCGGAAGAAGCTTGAACACCTGAACGCTTCAGCTGAAAATGAAGGAGCCAAGCGCTAGATGTTGCCTCTCCTCCCGCCTGCGGCGGCACAAACTGCCACTCTTCCGCAGCCTTCAACACTTTCCCGGCAAAATATTTGCTTGGCCCAGCGGATTTGAGTTTCGCAGACGTCACTTTTCCAGACGGGTCCACGTCAACGCGTGCCGTGATCTTGATCGTTCCCGAAATTGTGTTCTTCGCACTTTGCGGAATGTCGGGCATGACTTGATGAAGGACTGCCCCCTCCACCCGGTGCATGTTTTTCTGCCAGCCTCCGACGGATTCGGCCTCGGAGTCGCTTTCGTGAGAGCCTGGCGCGCTTGAAGTAGTAGGTTGGCTGGTTCCGGCGACCTGTGCGGATGAGTCCCTCCCCTTGTTATGGAAAAGACCCCATGCCGCGAGTACCACGACAATGATCACAAGCGGAATCGGAACACCGGCAATCGGCTTGCATCCGCCTTTTCATCCGGCGAAACCTTAGCCACTTTCGCCTGCGGCTTTCTTGCGGACGGCTCTTCTGTCCGCCTTGGCTCGATTCCACCGGCGCTGGACGTCGCATCGGCTGCAATCGTGTTTCTGATTTCCTCGATGGTGCATCGCTTGCTCGGATCTAGGTGTAGGCAGTCGCGGGCTATCCCACGAAACGGTTCTGGTAAATTGCCGGGGATTGCCGGATCGCTTTCTGCCACCTGCGCCGTCGGGTGTCGCCTTCTGCGTCAGCGCCGCTACAATTGTTACTCCCAAGAGACCACACATCGGCGGGAGGTGAGACGGTTCCAGAGGCACTTTCGGGAGCATCGTAGACCCCGACCTGCCGGCGCCCAATTACTGGCTCTCCGGCTGAAGTCACTTGGTCGGTAGACAACTTCAGTTGGTCGCTAACCGCCAAGACGTTCGATGGTTTCAATCGCCCATGTACCAGTCCCATGCTGTGAAGATCCGAAAGGCCATCCAGCAGTGGAGATAACATGTCGGACACTTCAGTTGGCGTTAACGGCCTTTGCGGCAGGATCTGCGACAAATCCTCTTCCGCATACTCCATCACCACATAGACCAGCGGCGTCGAGCCGATGCGCGTACGCCCTGCGTCATAGATGGCAATGAGATGGGATGCGAAAGCTTAGCGGCAGCGCGCAGACGCTCAACCTCGTGGTCTGCCTCTTCTCCGTCGAACTCGGTTAACTTGATAGCGGCTTTTTGCGGGGATTTCCCTGGTCGATCGGTAAGGAAAACCGCACTGTGATCAGAACCGCCAAGCCACTGACGGAGAGTGTATTTGCCCTCCAACAGCGCGCCCTTCCCAGGTTTTCCATGCCTCAACTTTACTCATCCATGCTCCGGCGAACCAACATTCTATGCCATTCCAACAAACTACGGCACGTTGTGAAGTTCGGCCGGGCAAAATTATTTGAGAGCTGGCTAACGGGTCTTATAGCTGAAGCTCACCTTAGTTTCGTCGTTCAGCACGAGCGGACGCACAAAGCTGAACGATGTACCCGCTCGAGGCACTTCCACCGCAACCGGCAAGATCCCAGCAACGCGCTTCTGCAAGTTCACGACGTTGGCAGATGCTTGTTGTGGCAGTGTTTTTCCTCGTTTCTTGTGGTTCGGGAGAGTCTCGGAACGGGCCACCAACCACCTCAGACCTGACTGCGACAGTTTCGGTATTCGCCGCCACGCCGAGCGCAAAGTTGAAGCCGGTCGGCCGGTTTGCATCGTAAGTGGCGCTGCGAATACCAGTTTGAAATCCTGCCGCTTCCGCGCTGATCTGGATCGGCCCACTCGGCACGTTTGACACAGCCCAACGGCCTTCCTGATCGGTAATCGTCGTCATCGAAAAGCTGTTCGAAGGCGTGCTCACCGTAACTCGTGCATTCGGCAGAACCGCCCCTGATTGGTCAGCCAGAATTCCACCGAGTTGTCCGGCGCCAAGGTACCCGATGCTCACCTCATCCGCTGAAATAGCAGCTCCGCTATCAGACAGCGCCACTATATCGGGACGAAACGCTGGGGGCACAAGGTCGGCCGCCATCACGTTTCCACCGAAATCTTTGACCTTGTACTGCTCCGGCAAAAACACCTCCCAGTGAAGGACGCTGATGGGGATGTCCATGATTGGCAGGATGAGGTCGGAGCCGCCCTTCTTCGCAAACGGACTTCCCGCGTGCATGAACACAAACGAGACGGTGTAAATGTCTGTCGGATGGAAACCCGGCCGCAGCAACGGTACGCGGCTGCCGTCGGTGCCTTGAACGGGCTTGACGCGTTCGCCAGCAACTTCGGCCGAAAGGATATTGACGTCCTGCGGCAGTGAAACCTTAGGAACGGCTGCGCTTGATTCCTGATATTCAATCTCACTTCGGTCAGGGATTTACCCTCCGACGTCACCATCGTCGTTACCACCGCGCTCTCGGCGACTGCCGCTAGCACACTGCTATCGGGAAACCGCACCCAACTCAGTGACAGAGCTCGGAGTTCGAATCGGGCTGGCGGTGGTAACGGAATGCTGCTTGCGGCGGAAAGTGCGCGAGCGATCTCAGATACGCGTTCGTCTCCTTCACATCCATTCGTTTCAACCCGCCCCCTTCCTTGCTTGAAATCTCCGTTGTGCCCGCACCCTCGACCAGAACCTCTCCTGTCTCGCGCTGTGCGCCCTTGAAACTCACGAACGGCATGTCGGCATGATCCTCATTCATCGATCGCTCCATCGAAATCAGGAATTCATGAGTGCGCTGACTCGGGGAATTTACTTTCAGCGTCATCGATCCCACCTTGAATTTCCGTGGAATCCAGAGTAGCGCCGGTCACGCCTGAGACTTCGTATCCGGCTGGCACGTCGAATTGAAATTGCGTTGGCTCACCTTGGATGACCGAGATGTCAGCGAGGACAGCGATTCTGATCTCGGACTCGTTCACCGTCACGAGGGTCTTCGTTCCGACAGAAAACGAACCTCTCGCTGCACCACCGGAACGACGACTTCCTGGGTCGCCCACCAGAAGGTCGCTGGCTGCCCGGGTATCAAGCGTCGCTTCAACAGTCGTATGCCCGTTCTCGGATTTGCTGCTCGTGATCAGTCCCGCATTCACGCTGGCGACCGTATGGTCGCCGGGAACCACCAACGAAACCTGAACGCTTCCCGCCGCGGGTGTCGGAAACGTGAAGGATGCGCGGCCTGCCTCAATTCTCATGGGCAGGCCGGTATCGACGGCGAGTGCGAATTCCGCGGGCCCCGACAGGAGCGCAATATGTGTACCGTTTTCGCGCGTCAAAGGAAGAGCCTTGCCGCTTTGCCTTACGTCGAGAACCGTCATTCCGC
The DNA here is from genome assembly GCA_963712365.1 of uncultured Acidobacteriota bacterium. GTDB lineage: Bacteria > Acidobacteriota > Terriglobia > Terriglobales > Acidobacteriaceae > Sulfotelmatobacter. The sequence goes on along the minus strand of CAVQHO010000006.1, from coordinate 288,775 downwards.
TCGCCGAGCGATACTTTGCTGATCCCTTTGCGGAAAACTTCTCCTTGCAGGTTCATCACTCCCCGAATGGAATCACTCTCCACCTGAAGCTTCACGTACGCGCGCTTGATCACGAAGGGAAGTGGTGTCTGTTCAACCTTCGGCTTTCTGGCCGCGAGTTCCACTAGTTTGTTGTATTCGTCGAGCGTGAGTGTGACATTCCCAGGATCCGGCAATGGGAGTTTCAGGTTTTCTTGCGCATGACATATCAACGGAGCGCAAGCACAAATGATCGACAGAATAAGAGTTATGCGCTTCATCGCGAGCCTGCCTTCTTGTCACGCTGGAAATCGAGTTGCGCTGCGGGAGATTGATTTTCGCTTGTGAGTTCCGACACCAGAAAGATCGAGGGACCGAACGCCGGGAAGCTCACGTTCATCGGTACAATGCCGGTGACTCTTCCGCCTACGGACTTTGCCTTGAAGCTATCGAGCAGGGCCTGCATCACATCTTTCTTTTCGTCTCTATGGAGTCGCTTGTCAGCCTCTGACTGCGGTGAGTTCATCACCATCGGGGCCGCCGCCGGAAATTGCGGGTTCGTTCGCCCGTACGACAGAAGCGCCGCCGAAGCCGGGGATTTGTACTGCTGCGCTCGGAATTCACCCTGCTGGGGAGTAATCCGAAACATCGGTGGGTAGTAGAGGAGCAGGCCGGTTCGCGAAATCGGCAAGTCGAGCGCCGGAAGCGTTATCTGCTGCCGCCCTTTGTCCAACCAGGCCGTGGCTTTCGTGAGATACAAAAGCTCGACTTCGAAAGCAGGAGCCTCATCCCCACCTTTTGACTTTTCAAGCGGCAAGAGCAGATTGCCGTCAGGCGATTGCCCGGGACGCACAGGCTTTCCTCCCAACGATGCGCTCCAAACGGTCGCTCCGGCCGGCAGACTGACCTTTGACGAAATTGCGCTGGTTGTTCCGCACCGCGTACCTTGCCTGCACGAGTTCCTTGCCGTCTGCACTCATGAGGATCTGATAGCGAGCCTCTTCGATATTTGCCATCAGGACAGCCTGCTGGTCGTAACGCGCGACATTCACTTGCAACGAGCGCGTTCCGCCAGCTCTCCCTGAGCGCGCACGAAACGCAATCAGAGCAGGAGACTGCCGGCTTGCCACCATCTCGCCGAGGTCGGTAGCATCCGCATCTTCCAATCCCTCAGTCTTCTGATCCTTGATCTCACCCGCACCTAAAATCTCGACGGCAACGCCTCCCGTATCCTTTTCGGTATTTAGCAAACGCATCAGCGGAATGTCGACAATTCCGTCGCGGGGAAGCCGCGCCTCGCCATTGATCACGAACTGCGCGCTATGTTCAACCGGCTCTAGAAAAGTCACGATCAGTTCTCCATTCCGTGTCTCCCAGTCGGCCACAATCGCCCCGGAGACCTGATTGATCGTGAGTCCTTGGGGAACTTGAAGTCGCAGGCTGCGCGCAGCACCTTGCACAACCTCGACATTCGCCTCCGCGTAGATCGAAGACGAGTCTTCCGCCAGGCTAGTCAATTGGGTTAGAGAGCCCCGCATCCGAAGAGGCAACTCCGCGTGATGATCCTCAGTCTTCTTTCTCCAAGTGAAGGTCAGTGGTTCATTTCCACGGGCATAAGCAGTCCATCGAGTTTGGCTCGCGCTCTCCGACTTATCTGCGATTAAGCCTCCGCTAATCTTCAAATCAATCTTGCCTCGCGCAAGCTGAACCGATGCGCGCGTCACACCAGAGTCCGTTGAGGGAAGCCAGAAGCTCTCCTCGCCAGCAGAAATTGTTACGGGAATTTCCACCACAAGATCCAGCACCCAGCGGCCGGAGTGCGACAAGAGTGCCGACAGATGTCCCGCGCCTCGCTCCGAAGATCCTTGAACGAGCGACACCAGCTTCCCATCCGTGCGCGCCTCTCGGACCAATAATCCTGCTGGCACTGGGACTCGTGCCCAACCGTCTTTCAACACGTCGACTGTGAGTTCGGCCTGTCCCTCAGCTAGCTCTCCCGTGACGGTCAGGTTGTAATCGACGCGGCTCAGAGTTGCGTCCATCGGCGGCGGTTCCGGATCGTGCTCTACCGGGTACGCTTTCGCGCGCAGCACCTTGTACTCGTTTATTGGAATGACGACCCATCCGGCGCCATGAGCAGAGTCGGTCGCCTTTACTTGCGCCAGGGATCCGCACGGAAAAACGACCGGGCTGAGCAAAAGCGAAAACATCAGCGTTCGAAGTACTAGGCGATTGACCAGAACAAAGCGACACAGTAGACAAGTCATAGTTCAACCCTCACTTGAACTGCCACGCCGATTCTTCTAACGAGGCAGCAGTTCAGCCATCAGAGAAGGAATGATCGACGCGCCGGATATTGCGCGGATTATTTGGGAGGTTACTTTAGGAACACAACGTAGAAACGAGACAGAACATGCCACAGGAGGGAACGGTTAGGGCCGAACTGCAGGAAAGCAAAGACAACTATTGCTTGCCAGGACGATACTGGCCGTTCCGTCTCTGACGCGCCGCCTCGTATAAAACGACGCTCCCGGCGACGCCTGCATTTAACGACTCTACGCTCGAGGCATGCGGAATCGTGACCAGTTCGTCGACCTGGCTCAGCACTGAGCGCGGTAAGCCGGAGCCCTCGTTTCCGATGAACACTGCAAAAGACTCCGTCAGCTTCGCATCATCCAGAGGAGCGCCTTTGTGAGAAGAGGTAGCCACCAGTCGTACACCGGCTTGGCGCAACTTGCTGAAAAGATTCTGTGTCGAGTCGCTGGACTTCGCTTTGAAAATCGGTAAACGAAAAACTGATCCGGCCGACGCTCGGATCACCTTGGAATTGAGCGCGCTTACGGTCCCCTCGCCCAGAACAGCCCCCGGCACTCCCGAATGCTTCCGCTGAACGCAATATCGTCCCAAGATTTCCTGGATCCTGCAATCCAAACACGACGATAATCGGCCCCACCTGCAACCGTTCCAGCACGTCGTCGAGAGAAAACTCTTTAATCCGAACGAGAGCGGCAACTCCTTGGGAGACTCGCTGGGCACTGTCGAATCAAACAACTGATCGCCGAGCACAACGGTCTCCACATTGGCGCCGATCTGGGGCAAAAGTCTGTCCGCCAGATTCTGCGCCGATTGGCGGAAGAAAACTGCCCGAAACTTCAAACCGCTTCGAATTGCCTCTTCCACGATCTTCAAGCCGTCGATGGCACAGTAGCCATCGTCGGTAAGCTCAGCGTGTGCGAAAGCTTGCCGAAGTTCCTTCGCCAGACTGTTATGGCGGCCTTCGATGCGGCGCAACCTGCTTCGCGCTAATCCACTTTCAGAGGTTCGGTTCATGCGTCCTTGGGGATTCTTCGTTCCGGGTAAATCATACGCTGCCTCGCGTTGCAGCCTAGCGCAGTATTATGATAGCTTTCGCCGTCCAAATTAATCTGAAGCTGTAGCACTTATAGGAAGGGAGCGCTGTGCGCGCCGAGATCGTAAAAATCAATTCCCTCAACTCCCGAATCATCCCTGGTGAAGTACGCCGCTGATCAGATCCGTTCCGGTGAAGTTCTCGGCATGCCGACCGATACCTTCTACGGACTCGCCGCCGACCCGTTCAACTTGCGGGCGGTGGACAAGGTCTACGACATCAAAACCCGTTCTCGTCACAAGCCGCTTTCTCTCCTGATCGGAAGCGTGGACCATGCAGAGGAACTCGCCAAGCCGCTACCCGAAGAGTTTTATGCGCTGGCGCGCAAGTTCTGGCCCGGTCCTCTGACTATCATCGTAAAGGCGGGATCTCGCCTTCCGCTGAAGGTTACAGCCAATACCGGAAACGTCGCGTTGCGCGTCCCCAATGCCGCGATTCCGCTGGCGGTGGTTACCGCTGCGGCAATCCCGATTACTGCGACGTCGGCGAACCTGAGCGGCGCTTCGGAATGCACCAGCGCTGAACAAGTTCGCGACCAGTTGCAGGGAAGGATCAGCATCATCGTGGATGGCGGCAATTCTCCGCGTGATGTCGCCTCGACCATCATTGACCTGAGTGACGAAACGGTTCGCTGGCGGGTAATCAGAGAAGGCGCAATTCCAGGCGACGAAATCTCGAACTTCTTCGCACAGGGATGAACGACGATCGAGCCAACCAGCGTCGATATTATCTCGCTGGTGGGTTCGTCTGCTGGTCGCTGTAATACTGGCGTTTCTTGCGTTACTCATTGTCACAGCTTTTCGCGTAACCCATACCGCTTCGATCGAACAGACCTGCACCCCGCCGATGCCATCATCGTGTTTGGCGCCGCGGAATATTCTGGCCGTCCTTCGCCCGTTCTCCGCGCACGGCTTGACCATGCGCTCGATCTTTTTCATCGAGGGTTTGCGCTCTGTCGTCATCACCACCGGCGGCGCAGCTCTCGATCCCACTTTCAGCGAAGGCGGCGTGGGGCGCGACTACCTCATGCGGCACGGAGTTCCGGAGCGCAGCCTGATCGCCGAAACTCAGGGCAGCGATACCTCAGAATCCGCGGCTCGCGTTGCCGTCATCATGCGCGCCAATGGCCTTCGCAGCTGTGTCGCCGTGAGTGATGCTTATCATGTTTTCCGCATCAGAAAGCTACTCGAGCATGAAGGGATCGGCCCGGTATATGTCGCCCCTCGTCCAGACTCGCGTCCGCACAATCTCTTTCAACGGGGAATCGCCGCACTGCGCGAAGCCACGAGCTATCTTCTATGGACGTGGGGATTCGGTAGGTAGGGCGGCCGGAAGCGGCACAACTCAGAAAATGTCGATGCCATTCGTCGTTCGGATCTTGAACCAGTTGTATCGAAGGTTGTTCTGCATCAGGCCGACGCGTACTTTTCCGAAGACATGCTGGATGCGAACCTCAAGCTGTCCATTCTTCGTGGCCTGCAACTGATCGCTTCGTGCTCCCCGCATTTCAGCCATTTGCCGGCTTTGACATTTTTGATAGTCCTGGCTCTGCTGGCAAAGCTCATAGCCGTTGCTCTGGTTCGCCTCACGTAAGAGCCCTGATGTCCAGATTCTCTTGGATCGCTCCCGCTAGCATCTCGTCGTAGCGGTCGTACCATGATGCGGACCGCTTGTTCGGTTTGCTCAGGTGTATGGCTTAGTTTATAGCTGGCAATGGCAGCGACGACCTCGTCACCGTTCTCTGGACCCTCCATCCTCAACTTTGGAAGGGGGCCTGACGCTGCTTCCATGTCCTCGTCGGTAATCACTTTTTTGGCGTGGCCAGTTTTTTGCGCCTTTGCATCGCGGGCAGCAGCGGCAAGTGAGCGCTCGGAGGTCGCGGCAGAGGAGCTAGAAGATGCCTGGGGATCTCGCGGCGCGGCTTGTGCTGAGATCGCCAGTGAAGCAAACAGGCCAAAAGCCAGGACGACACCTGGAAGCAGGAAGCCTCGAACTGAAAAGTGATGAATGCGGTACATCGATACCAATGCTAAGAGGCCGCGGCGCCGGCGCGGAAGATCACCAAAGTTTCATCGTTTTCCAGACCGTTACCCGCTTCGACGGAATAACTCACCGCATCGGCTGTGTGACCAGGATCACAAAACGCCAGCTATGCCATTTGTGGCCGTGAGTTCATAGTGCGAAGCTTTGGCGTCATGCCTCGCCAGGAACTTCAAGCGATCCTCAGGAATAATCGACGTCTCGTAGTCGGTTCCCGCCACTGCTCGAATATCGTCGATCGATTCCCATAGCAAGATCGTGATGAATTCAACCTCCGTCCCGGCGTTTCTCCTCAGCAAAAGGCTTCCCCGGTATCCTTTCGCCTTGCTGATTCCCGGCAGCAACTCAGGCTTTAACATTGCCTCGTACGAGTCCGCGTGCTCAGGTTTCGTGTAACCATGCCACACCCGCGCGATCATAGGTCTTTCTCCTCTACCAAGACATCCGCTTACGAAGTTCCGTGATATGTGCAACGTGATGTCTGCCATGCCACGCGTAGAGCGCAAGGTTCTCCTCTAACGTCATCGTCCCTCGCTCCGGATGTCGAAGCTTGCGTTTCCAGTCCTCAGCCGTGAGAGAGTGCAGCAGTCGAACCCAGCGATCGTGCAGCGAATCCAGCAATGTAAGTGAAACGTCGATAGGGGTATCCTTGGTGTCGGCCAGGTTTGCCCATCGATCCTCCGCGTAAGGCTTGATCGTTGGTTCATCCTCCGTGAGTGCCAGTTTGAATCGCACGTAGGAATTCAAATGGCTATCAGGTACGTGGTGCACTACTTGCCGTATCGTCCACCCATCGGGGCGATAAGGAGTTTCCAGTTGTGACTCGCTGAGTCCTCGAACTGCTGCGCGTAACTGCGCGGGCGCGTCTTTGATCTGATGGAGCAGAGTCTTTTTGTTCTGTTCGGTGAACGGACCGTCATATCGAAATTTGCCAACAGGGAAGCGCAGATCGTCCATTACATCTCCTTTGAAATGCCGGAATCTAAGGGGTTAACACAATTGCTGGGACTGGAGCCGCCAGAGCTACCATCAGTTCGGCTACGATTTTCGATTCCCCAGCCCGGCATTTGATGCATCAAATGTTCTTTGTACGCTAAACTCTCTGTGCTTGTTGGGTTTAGCCACCAAATTGGGCGAACAGCGGTAATCGCTCTGAAACACCTGCGAGGGAACTATGCCGTCGTCGGTCTGGTCTGGCCACTTGACGTTTGGCCTCATTTCCATGCCTGTGCGCCTTTTCTCGGGCGCTCGTAGCTCCGGAATCTCATTCAATATGCTTCACCGTACCGACAAATCCCGCCTGAAGCAGCAGTACGTCTGCCAGGCGGAGAACGTCGTCGTCGATCGAAGCGAAATTGTGAAGGGATATGAGTTTCGCAAAGATGAGTACATCGTCATTGAGCCCGACGAGATCAAGAAGATTGAGCCGCAGACCGCCAAGACGATGGAGATCCTCGAATTCGTGAAAACCAGTGAGGTTGATCCCGTCTATTTCGAATCCTCGTACTACATGATGCCCGAGGAAGCAGGCCGCCGTCCGTACGCCTTGCTGACCAAAGCTCTTGAGGAGAGCGAGTACGTCGCTATCGCCAAGATCACGATGCACAACCGCGAGTACACCGTGTTTCTGCGACCCCATGAAGGCGGCATGATGCTCCACACGATGTATTACGCCGAAGAAGTCCGCAAGGTCGAAGGATTCGGCGCTCCTGATGTCGACCTAAAGGATGCCGAAGTTAAAGTCGCGCATCAGTTGATCGAGGCTCTTGCCGATGAGTGGGATCCGGAAAAATACAAAGACAATTTTCAGGAAAATCTGAAAAAGCTTATCGAAGCGAAGCTGGAAGGCGGCGAGATTGCTGCTGTGGAAAAGCCGAAAAAGCTAGCGCCGGTGGTTGACCTGATGGCGGCCCTCAAACAAAGTCTTGCGCAAATGGAAGGTAAGAAAAAGCCTGCCGCGACTGCTGGAGGCGAACGTCCTGCTGCGGCTGCCGCAGCGAAATCACGCCGCGGGCGCGGATAGCAAATCCGCCCTCGTCTGGTTGCTTCGTATAGCACGGCCAGTACCCTGCCCGGCAAGCGCGTCGGGCATCCCTCGCCCCGACTGGCGCATCCTTTGCTAGGAACCGTCACAAGCCAAGAACGGTCGCCTTCCTTGGCGCATACGCGAGTCAACGATTACAATATTCAATTCTGTCATCTGAGTCGGGAGATCGCTTCGGGGTGCCGATGATTGTTAGACGTGTGGGTGGGCTGGCCGCGCTTGCGCTGGCAACGATGATTACAATTTCTTGCGGCGAAGTCTACCGTCCGGTGGTCATTCCGGTAAACCCCACGCCGCCTAGCCCCTCAAGCTTCCATGCGGTATTTGGTATCAGCAATAACGCGTCGTTCAATCCCGGAACCGCTCTCCAGATTGATGTTTCTGGCGACACCAATGTCGGCGTAGCGGATATGGGGGTGAACCCTACTCACGCAACCGCGATTCCGAATAACTCTCGCATCTTCGTGGCCAGCGCAGGCAGTCTGTTTGCGGGCAACGCAGATGTGGTTACAGCTTTTACCCCCGCCGGGGCAAGTACCATTGCCAGCGGCCTTGGCACACCGACGACGTTTACCTTTCCGAATTTCGGCCCTATTGACCCAACTACCGGGGTCCCGCAGTGGACCTGTTCCTACCTGCCGGATTTTTTGACCACGACGCAGGCCACCACTGTCTACGTCGCGAATTATGGAGTAGACAACGATCCTGCCTGTCTCCCAAATTTGGCAAGCACCGATTCAGTCGCAGCCTTGAACCTGGCATCCAGTTCGTTAGGTAACATCGCATATCTTCCAGCCGGTTCGCATCCCATCGCTCTCGCGGAAACGCCCAACGCGCAGCACCTGTACGCCGTGAACCAGGGAAACGATACTGTGACTGATCTCTCACCAATCGACCTTTCGACCATTGCGACCATTTCGGTCGGCGCTACCCCGGTGTGGGCAGTTGCCCGTCCCGATAACCAGCGCGTATACGTTCTAACCCAAGGCGCCGGAACCTTGGTGCCCATCGACACCGCATCTGACACTGTTGTCCCCAGCCTGACGAATCTCTCCGTTGGAGCGGGAGCGAATTTCCTTCTCTATGATGCGCATCTGAATCGCCTCTATGTCACCAATCCGGTAGCTGGAACGGTGTCCGTTTTCTCTGCAACGGGCGGAACAGATCTCAGTGGTACTCCCAACGACACACCAATATTGCTTTCCACGATCTCGATGACGTCGGGCTCCAATCCGCCGTGTTCTACTGCCTGCTCTCCAGTTTCAGTTGCTGCGCTCGCGGACGGCTCCCGCTTTTATGTTGCGAGCTATGCCTCGCAAACCGCCTGCTCCGACCCTAGTGTCGGAAGTGCGGCGCCCTGCATCGTTCCAATGCTGACCGTGTTTGACGCCCTTAGCATGACACCGAAGCAGCCGACCGCGACGCTATTGCCCTCGTCTTCGTCCTTGTCTCTGCTGGCACCGCCGGTCTTCGCAACCTCGCAGTATGCGGTTGCGCCTGTCGCATCTTGTGCGCCGCCTCCGACCTACACCCCGGGAACAACTCGCTTTCGCATGTTCACAACGGCGGCCTCCGACAGCAGCCACGTCTACGTCAGCATCTGCGATGCCGGCACCATCGCCGATATCAAAACAACCACAAGCACAATCGCCAGCGGAGGAAACAACACGCCGGATATCTTGATCACAGATATCACTGCGCCATTCGGGAGTTGCACCGGCACTGGATGCAGTTCGCCCGCTACAATTACCTCATTCTCGATTCAATCTGGCTTGGCAATCTTTCAGGCGAGCAACAATTTCACGCCCGGAGTTCGCGTTGCGCTCTCCGGCTTGACCAGTTCCGCCGGAACCCAACTCAACGGCCAGACGGTCACCGTCGTCGCCACGGGACTTTCACCAACTCAGTTTGAAGCCGTGGTCTCCGTCCCTGATGCCACTTCCACGGTTGATGCAGGCAATGCCGTGCCGTTGTCACCTGCGCAAGCGCCCATCTTCCTTCTTGCCGGACAGTAGTCAAAGCCTCGAATGAACTCCGAGGAAAGTCGATTGGATAGGATTGCTAGAGTGACGTTTCAGCACTTCGTCGCCCTGATTCTGGCGGGGATAACCTATACCTTGGCGGGAACTTCTTCTTTGACAGCTTCTCGTGCCGCGTAATGTGAGCCCACGTAATCGTCGAGAATGTCGATGAACTCAGCGACGATGTGGTCACCCTTCAGCGTCGTGAACAATCTTCCATCCACATAGACGGGGGCCTTAGGCTCTTCAAAGGTACCCGGCAGCGATATGCCAATGTTGGCATGTTTCGACTCTCCGGGACCGTTTACCACGCATCCCATGACGGCCAGTTTCATTTCCTCGACGCCCACATACCGTCCCTTCCAGGAGGGCATCTGCTCGCGCAAGTACGTCTGGATTTGCTCTGCCATTTCCTGGAAAAATGTGCTCGTAGTTCGCCCGCAACCCGGACACGCAGTCACCTGTGGGGTAAAGCTGCGAATGCCCATCGACTGCAGGATCTGTTGAGCGACGCGTACTTCCTCACTACGATCGCCGCCCGGTGCCGGAGTCAGCGAGACGCGAACCGTGTCGCCAATGCCTTCCTGCAGCACGACGCCCATCGCAGCGCTGGATGCCACGACGCCCTTTGCGCCCATCCCAGCTTCAGTCAGTCCCAGGTGCAGCGGGTAATCGCAACGTGCAGCAAGTGCCCGGTAAACGTCGATCAAATCCTGTACGCCGCTGACTTTCGCGCTGAGAATGATCTGGTCTGCTCGCAATCCGAATTTCTGAGCCAAGTCCGCGGAATCCAGCGCGCTGACCACCATTGCTTCCATGGTGACTTCGCGGGCGTCCTTTGGTTCGGCGACGCGCGAGTTCTCATCCATCATGCGAGTCAGCAACGTCTGATCAAGCGATCCCCAATTCACGCCGATCCGCACGGGCTTCTGATACTTCACCGCCACTTCGATCATCGTGCGGAAGTTCGAATCGCCTCCCCGTCCAATGCTGGCATTTCCAGGATTGATCCGGTACTTCGCCAGATCGCGGGCGCATTCCGGATACTTCGTTAGTAGCAGATGGCCGTTGTAGTGGAAATCCCCAATAATCGGAACGCGCACGCCTTGCTTGTCGAGTTGCTCGACGATGCGGGGAACGGCTGCCGCCGCCTCGTCGTTGTTCACGGTGACCCGAACCAGTTCAGATCCGGCTCGAGCCAGCGCAGCGACCTGCTGCACAGTCGAAGGAATGTCCGCCGTATCGGTGTTAGTCATGGATTGCACCACAACTGGTGCATCTGAACCAACGCGCACACCGCCAACAACGGCCGTTACTGTTTTTCTGCGATGAATCGTAGCCATTCGGAATTACTAGTTTATCACGGTGAAATAACGATTCCTGGCCCGCCCCGCGCGCGTGAGCGGCTCGAAAAGCACTCCCCGATTTCTCAAAGTCTGGTCCGACCTACGCTGCTGCCGCCGGACGCAGGCTCCATTCCCGGCTTACCCCGGCAGCCTGTCGGGAATAGATAGCCTCCACAACGTGCTCTGCGTCCCTGCCCACCCCTGTCACCGTCGCCGATGTCATTGAGTAAAGGAAATGCAATCCGACAAAATAAAGGCCCGGAACGTTCGCCACCACTCCACGCTCGTGCTGGGGCCGCCCATCCTCACCAAAAACAGGCAAGTCGATCCACGAAAATCCGGGCTGATATCCGGTACACCAGATCACGTTCTGGACGTCGAGCGTCACGCCTTCTGCCAGCAACGGGAGTCCATCTCGAACGCCGATGACCTTGCCTACGCGCTTGATCCCGGCATCGATCAGGTCCTGCGGCTTGACGCGGACCAGCGGCCCCGCTTGCTTAATCATTTTTGGTCTCGCCTTGCGGCCCATCCGAGTGCTTGTCGTGAGCACGTGGTGTCCCAGAAATCTGATCAGTCGAATCAGAAAATGCCGCGCCAGAAACGTGTCGATGGGCCACGGAATGTGCCCCGACTCTTTCCCCGCAATCCACGTTGGATGACTCTTTGCTACCTCAATCGCAATGTCAGCTCCAGAGTTACCTACGCCTACCACCAAAACTCCCCCCTCGCGAAGCTGCGAAGGATTCTTGTATGAGTGAGCATGGATCTGCACGATGTCTGCGGCTAAAGCAGGGGCGAACAATGGGGTCTTAGGAACCTGGTAGTTCGCCATTGCCACGACCACGTTGTCTGCTTCAAATGACTGTCCGCCGGCCTCGATCACAAATCGACCATCTTCCTTTGCGAGCCGATCCACCTTGCTGCCACTAAGCACTGGAAGGCGGAAATGCTTCGCATAGGCTTCCAGATGATCGGCGATCTGATCTTTGGTCGGGAATGCGTCTCCCGGCCCAGGGTAAGCAAAGCCAGGCATTTCGACGTAACGGGCTGGGCTGAATAAGCGGAGCGAATCCCATCGGTTTCGCCACGCGTCCCCCACGCGCTGATTGGCGTCGAGAATCAAGAATGACTCTCCCCGTTTCGCAAGATGGTAGCCGACGGCGAGTCCTGCCTGACCGCCTCCAATCACAATGGTATGGACGCGCTCCGATCGAAATTGCGTCTTCATAATCACCTCCACAGAAGATGAGAGTAGAAGGATCACGGATTCACCGCATCGAACGAATTACCCATTAGGACGAATTATTTTGATGGGTAATTCTGTGTAGATGGCTAGACGAACTGGTTCTCGTAGGCGAACGCAGTAGCTGCGGCGCGGGAGGAGATATTAAGCTTGTTGAATATGTTGCTGACGTGACGGGCAACCGTTTTTTCGCTGATGTTGAGGGCGGTTGCGATGGCCCGGTTGGTTTTGCCCGACGCGATCAATTTCAAAACTTCGATCTCACGAATGGTCAGCGGGCTCTCATCCTTTAGAGTTTTTTTGATCGAAATGGCCCTCGTCCGTGAAAGATCAGGGGTTGCTCCCAGCTTTTTGAACACCTCACAGGCCAACTCGAGTTCCAAGCTTGCAGCGTCGCAATCATCTATCGCGCCGCATGCCTGCGCCATGAACACTCGAGTCCGCGCCGCCTCATACGGAGCATCTAGTTCGCACCAGATCTCCCACGAGCGGCGCAACTCGGACAAAGATTGTTTTGCATCCTGCTCGGCAAGCAAAGCCATTCCGTTCGCCCGCGCTGACATCGCGTGTAGCAACTGCGCATCGTAGCGTTGCGCGATCGCGCTTAACTCATCGGCACCCGCGCGCGCCGCCGCGTTGTCTTTGACCACGACCATGATCTCCACGAAGGCGTCTAGCACCCGGGCGCGGCTGCCGTATTCGCGAACCTCGTCCATGATCCGGCGTATGACAGCGCTCGCGGCCTCTGCTTGGCCCTGCGCCAAGCGCAGCAACGCAAGCCCCGGCTGTGCCGCCCTCTGCCAGCGGCTAGCCTCCCGGTACGCTTCCTCGGCCGCGTCGAATTCTCCGCGCAGACGATATAGTTCTGCCAGTCGGTAGAACGCCGAACCAGCTTCCGGCCTGGGCGCAGGTGTACTCAGTTTCTGACAGGCCTGCTGCGCTTCCTCGATCGCATCCTGCCAAGCCCCATGAAGCTGCAAAATCTCCGCCCGTCGTACGCGGCAATGCCCGCGGTATGGAACGATGTCGGGTTGTGCAGCGCACCAGTTTTCCAGTGCTGACGTCCATTCCTGCGCGCGTCGGAGATCAAAAATTTCCCCACACGCATCAAGGACGCTGCAATACACGCCACCTGCAGTCAACGGAGAAACTTCTCCTGCCGTAACCGAAATCATCGCCTCGTCGAGTAAAGCAACGCCGCGCCGGATTTCTCCTTGGCGGATGAGTGCCCTTCCTTGACCCTGGCGAGCGAGCACAGTCAGATCGGCGTCGCCGAAGCGTTCGCCAATTTTCGCCGCTTCCAGAAATGCTTCATATGCCTTGAGGCCGTCCCCAGAGTGGGCATATCGATAGCCCACAGGTAGGAACAGATAACCTCGTTCAACGCAGTCGGGATGTTCGTCAAGAAGTCGTTCGGAGCGAGAAAGCCAGCCGCTCGCAACGGCGAGATTGCCGCCGAGCAGGGAATTGAAGCCCAACCAAAAAGCACATCGAGCCGCGAGCTGCGTTTCACCGCGGCTCAAGAAAGCCTGGTGAGCGCGAGCCAGAATCTCTCCGCCTTCGCGATCTTTACCAATCAGCAGGCTGGCTTTTGCCAGTTCAACGAGGTCGAAAGGCTCGAGCGGATCTTCCGCGTCAGCCGCCGTAAGATGGACTACCGCATCAGCCCATCCCTGTTTGCGCAGGAACTCTCTTCCACGGTCCAGCGCCTGCGCACGAAGCGCAGGCTTTTTCACTGTGGCTGAACGGCTCATAGTTACAACTGATTTTACGGTAGGCGGTCTGCTAACCCGGGGATGGTCTTCATCAGGTCATTGTAGATGACCATTACAGCGAACAGAACGAGGAAGACGAACGCGGCCTGATAGACGCGCTCCTTTATGTTCATGCTGATGTCACGACGCATCAAGCCCTCGATCAGCAAAAATAGGATTACGCCGCCGTCCAGGATGGGGATCGGCAGCAGGTTGAAGATACCGAGATTGAGGCTGATTGCCGCAGTCAGGCTCATCAGCGGAGTCCAGCCCTTGCGTCGCGCCGCTTCGCCCGCAGCTTGTCCAATGCGAATCGGACCCTCGATCGAGCGCATGGAAATCTTGCGCTGCGCCATCTTCTTAACCAGCTCCAGAATCAGCAGCGCATTCTGTTTGTTTTCGCGAAGCGAAAGATTGAATGCTTCGGCGAAGGGAAGAGTCTTCACCTTCATTTGCAGACTGCCAATGCCGATGCGATAGGTCTTATCGTAGAGCACTGGCTGAACCGTGAAGGACTTCTCCTGGCCGTCGCGCATGACCGTCAGCGTAATCGGCTTATCCTTTGTGATCTTCAGGGTCTCGATCATGGCAGCCAATGCTGGCATTGGCCTTCCGTCCATCGTTAAAATTTTGTCGCCTTCCTTCAGCCCAGCCTTGTCGGCCGGCATACCTTCCACAAGATCGGTAATCGTGACCGTTTGTTCTTTAGGAGCCCACCCTGCGAATCCGATCTGATCGACTCCACTCGCTTCCGGAACGATCGTCTTGTCCAGCAGTTTTCCCCCGCGTTCGATCTGGACATCCAGCGGTTGGCCCGGGCTCAACATCTCTCGCAGGCCAACCTGTTCCCATGTGGGATTCTCGATCCCGGCTACCTTCGTGATGCGATCTCCAACTTCAAATCCTGCTTTCGCAGCCGCCGTATCCTTCAACACCCATCCGATGACCGGGGCTTGATCGTCGACAGCCGGATATTCGTAGTGCACCATGTACACGGTGGTAAGCAGGATGATCGCCAGCAGGATGTTCATCGCTGGCCCCGCAATCGCGATGAGGAAACGATGCCAGCGCGAATGATTCATGAACTCGCGGGGATCGTCGGTACGCTGATCCATCGGGTTCTCGCCGCTCATCTTGACGTAGCCGCCCAGAGGGATCGCGTTGATCCGATAGTCTGTTTCGCCCCTGCGGAAGCCGATCAGCCGTTTGCCGAAGCCGATAGCGAACTGCTCCACCCGTACGCCGAGCCATTTCGCCACGGCGTAGTGGCCAAACTCGTGGATCAGAATCATGAATCCAAGGACGGCAACTACCGCGATCAGAGAGGTCAAGAAAATCAGACATATTTGAGGTACGTGCACTCCCCCTATTAGATTCCAAAACTACGCGAAGGATGTTGCGCGGGGACGGTCCGCGATCCGGGCTACCCGATCCGCGGCTTCCCGCCGTGCTGCAACATCTGCTTCCAGCACCTTCTTGATAGAACCCGGCGGAGTCGTGCTCGTTGCGGTCACCACGTCTTCAATCACCTTCGGGATCTGATCGAACCGTATGCTGCCATCCAGAAATGCCGCGACTGCAACTTCGTCCGCAGCATTGAGCGCCACTGTCTTTGCGCCTCCGGCCTCGACTGCCTCGTATGCAAGACGCAGGCAAGGAAATTTTTTCAGGTCCGGTGGGCTGAAGTCCAGATGACGCAAGTCACTGACCGCAAAGCGCATGTCCGACTGAATGCGCTCTGGATATGTTAAGGCATAGAGGATTGGCAGTCGCATATCCGTTACCGAAAATTGCGCAAGGATGCTGCCATCGATGAATTCCACCATCGAGTGAATCGTCGACTGCGGATGAACGATCACCTCTACTTTCGAAGGCGGAAGGTCAAACAGGCGGCACGCCTCGATCACCTCAAATCCCTTATTCATCAAGGTCGCCGAGTCAATCGTGATCCGCTTGCCCATCTTCCACGTTGGGTGATTCAGCGCCTGCTCGACGGTGATGGACTGCAAACTCAGTGTGCGCGGTGTTTCTGAAACGGGCCGCCGGAAGCTGTAAGCCATACGCGTTCCACTTCTTCCATGCGCCCGCCGCGCATGCATTGATGCACCGCATTGTGCTCGCTATCGATCGGCAATAGAGGAACACTGTGCTTGCGTGCCTCCGCAGTGATCAACTCACCCGCGGCCACCAGGCATTCCTTGTTTGCCAGTCCGATCGCCTTGCCCGCGCGGACGGCTTCATACGTCGCTTCCAGACCTGCTACGCCTACGATTGCGCTCACAACGAAATCTACGTCCGGATGAGTCGCCACCCGCACCGTTCCGGCCGCACCGTGAACCACCTCGATCTCGCCTAGCCCTTCACTCTCGAGTCGTACTCGCAGGGCAGTCAGCGTTTGCCTCCGCAGCGAGCGAGATCACTCGCGGACGCCATTTTTTCGCTTGCTCAAATGCAGACTCGATATTCCCGCCGGCAGCCAGCGTAACGATTTGAACCGGTCACGGTAAGATTCGGCCACGCTCAAAGTGCTGCGTCCGATCGAGCCCGTCGATCCCAGAATGGCGATACGTTTCATGTGGACAGAACTTTTATTTTACGCGTTTCTGGGTCAGATCAGGAAAATGCACCCGGGGAGGGCTACTGCATTACGCGCCAAGCCGCATAGTACCACAGCACTGGCGCCGCAAAGAGAAGGGCATCAATACGATCCAACATCCCGCCGTGGCCCGGCAGAAGTGTTCCCGAATCCTTCACTCCCGCGCCACGCTTGATCAACGACTCGACCAAATCTCCCAGCTGTGCCGCGATGTTTAGGACTACCGTCAACACCATGATAGGACCAATCGCAGGTTGCTCAAGCCCGAACAGGCCATCCCGTTGGTGGATCAAGCCGGCGCGCAATAGCGCAGAACTTAAGGGCAGTGCGTAGTGAAAAAGCAGCCATCCCACGCCCACGCTCGCAAGAACCGAAGCCGCCGCGCCTTCCCACGTTTTCTTCGGGCTGATGCGCGGAGCCATCAGGTGACGCCCCATCGACTTTCCGACGAAGTAGGCAAAGATGTCTCCCGCCCAGACCACCAGAAGCAGATAGAGAAGATAAAACGCACCCGCCCACTGCTGCCGAAGCTGCACCAGCATTCCCATCGGAAGCGCGATGTACGTGAATGCAAAAACTGAAGCTGCGGCCGCTGGATACCCCACGCTCAGATCAGCACTTCGCATCGCGCGCGCGAGAAAAATAAACGGCGCAATAGCCGCGGCAAATCCAAGGCAATACACGAAAACCGCAGTGGAGAGAAGCGGCTTATCGTTCCCCACATTGAAAGCCAGCAGCAGAAAGAAAATGCCACTGAAGACGTGGGTCAGTAACCGCAAGGGCTTGACGCCGTATGATTCCGTGATCTTCAGGAATTCCTGAATAGTCAGCAGAGCCACAACGCCCGCAATGACAGCTAACATCGACACCGGTGCCCGCAGAATGAGCCCCAGCACAATCGGGATCAGCACGACTGCAGTGGCAATGCGTTTGATCAAGGAAAGTGTTCGTGCCTGAAAAGGACCGCAACAATTATAACGAGCCCTGCCCGCGAGTATGTTTTTCCTTCGTGTACCCTTGGTTCTGGATTCGCCTGCTAGTGCAAGAAGGGATACTTTTACGCCACGAGCCTCAGGAGCGGCTGTGTTTACGCTTTGACGGGCAGGAAGGTTTCCTGGCGGACCTTCGTGTCCTTACTGATTCAACCTTCAAACGGTGGTCAAGCCCTTGGTTCCGACCGCAGCATGTGTATCGCCGTGGTTAAGTCCGCCATATCGCCGCTCGCGCTTCTGATACTCCGCGATGCCCTCAAGCAGGTGAACTCCACGGAAGTCGGGCCACAACGTCGGAGTGACATAAATCTCGGCATAGGCCAGCTGCCAAAGCAAGAAATTGCTCAGCCGCATCTCACCTGATGTTCGCACCACAAGATCCGGATCCGGTAGGTGCCGCGTGTATAGATGCTGCGAGACCATGTTTTCATCGATACGGAGATGGTCGACGCCACCATTCTGCGCGGCCGCGTGAATCATCGACTTAAATGCGTCCACCAGTTCGCTGCGTGCGCTGTAGTTCAGCGCCAGTGTCAACACCATCCCGGTGTTGCGCGCAGTTGCTTCGCGCGCCCATGCCATGCGTTCCTGTACATCACCCGGTAACTCATGCTGCCGTCCGATGTATTCAAGCCGGATATTGTTCTTGTTCAAGCGTTGGCACTTCCGCCTTCAGATAGCGGCTTAGCAAACCCATCAGAAATCCGACCTCGCTGGTCGGCCGCTTCTTCCAGTTTTCCTCGGAGAAAGCGTAGAGCGTCAGCGCGGAGATCTTGATTCGGGCAGCCGTTTCAACGGTTGAGCGCACCGATGCAACACCGGCGCGATGCCCGGCGATACGCGGCATGTGGCGCCGTTTTGCCCAGCGCCCGTTGCCGTCCATGATGATCGCGATATGTCTGGGGAGCCTTGCCGGATCCAGCCGTCGGTAAACTTCGCTTTCTTTGCGGTCGAGCCCCTCGGGTACTTTGTGGTGCAAAGTGACCTCTCCAGAGAGAGGCTAACACAGAGGGGAACAGGCTGGCAATGACACTTCGCGCGGGCGCCGGACCTACGCGATATGCCACCTGCCAGTCCTGCTTCTCCGCAAAATCCAAATCAGTGAAGATTTACCGCGTTTCCTCCGGCACGACCTTCAATTCGAGTTTTTCCGTCCAGCGCAGCACCGTTAGGACGCCACTCACGCCGACCCTGACCTCCGTCAGCAGACGATGTAGGTCGTCGACGCCCGCCACTGGCTGTCCCTCAAGTGCCACAATAATGTCGCCCTCTCGCAGCCCCGCGCGTTTAGCCGGGCTTCCATCCTCGACCGACAGCACCATCGCGCCAGTCTCTTTCGGCAAATCGTAGAATCGCACGACTCTCCGATGTACGGGCACCGTCTGGCCCGAAAGACCGATGTAGCTTCGGCGGATGCGCCCGTCCCGCAAGAGACGGCTGGCAACGAACTTCGCCGTGTTGATTCCGATAGCGAAGCAAATTCCTTGTGCCGGCAGAATTGTAGCGGTATTTACACCAATCACCCTGCCACCAGAATCGACCAGCGGCCCGCCCGAGTTTCCCGGATTCAGTGCCGCATCGGTCTGGATGACATCGTCAATCAGTCGTCCCGAGTACGACCGCAGCGAGCGTCCAAGCGCGCTCACGACGCCAGCCGTCACGGTCGATTGAAATCCATACGGAGCCCCGATCGCGATCGCAATCTGCCCCACGCGCAACTTTTGGGAGTCTCCAAGAGTCGCGACCGTCAACCCCGGCTCGTCAAACTGCGGCCGCTCCAGCCGGATGACCGCGAGATCGCTCGCCGGGTCTTCTCCGATCAACGTGGCGGGCATGCGTCGGCCGTCCGGCAAGGTCACCGCAATCCGCACCGCCTCGTGAACTACGTGGCTGTTCGTAAGGATCAGCCCATCGTGCGTGAAAACAAATCCCGAACCTCCACCTTGGCGTTCGCGCGGTTCGCCCGAACGAGTCCGAACGGGCGCCTGGTGCACTTCAATGTGCACCACCGACGGACTGACGTCTTCCACAGCGCCAGTGACCGCACTTGAATAAGCATCCAGGAGGGAACCGTCGGAGGCAGCCGTCTCGCCAACCGAACGAGGATATTCATGGACGTGCTCTTTTTCAGCAAGCCCTTCCGAATCCGAGTTTCCGATCACTCCAACAAAAAGCTTCCGATTCTGTTCCAGTTGCATGCTGGATAGATGACGGTCGATCTGTTGGGGATTCAAAGCGAGCGGTGGCCAGAGCCGCAAGAAAAAAGCCGGGACCAGAGGATGGTCCCGGCACAGTGTTGGCTGGTTGCCCGGATAAAAGTCTTGAGACTTGCCTCCTACGCAGTGCGCCGAGGTCGAATGGTTAGATCCCTCACCTGCGTCAGGATGCTCGACATCTGCATGCCATTCAACTGCGTCACAAACGGCAGCAATTCGGCAATGAATTGATCTTTCATCAATTCGTTGATCTCCTCCTGGCGGCTGCGTTCTCCGCCGCTGAGCAGTTCGGGCACAGTGACCTCCAGTGCGCGCGCCAGCCGTTCCAAGGACGACAGCGTAGGCGTGGCCTTCTCGTTTTCGATCTTAGATACGTAAGTGCGGGGGACCGCCATTCTTCCGGCGAGCTGCCGCTGGCTAAGCCCGCTGCGCAATCGCAGCGAGCGGATGGAGGTCGCTAAGTTCAGATGTCCGCGGCCAGTACCCGGTATCGGCATCATCACCGGCTGTGCCACCACCATGGGTTCCGGCTCCGGTTCCTCGTCCAGAGACGCATGGCAGCGTCGGCAATTGTTATTGGTTGTGCGGAACTGAACTAATAGGCAGTGATCGCAACGAACGACTTCCCTTGAATCTACAGGGGCTAGGGTCGTAGCCATCGGGTTGTGGGAGTGCCAGAGCGGGCCCTCCTTACAGCTCACAAAGCAGGAACTCTTATGGGGGAGAGGTCAACTGCAGGGACAATCTGCGGCATACACCTTGTGGAAGTCAAGAATAAAATGCACAAAAAATGCGGCACCTGCTTTAGCATTCCTGGAATCAAACTTCGAGATCCGCAAAAATAGGGGAACTGATGATAAATCGCGAGTCGGCGTACTGTTTACTAACTGAGTTCACTCAGTCGGAAAGTTTGCGCAAGCACGCTCTTGCAGTCGAAGCGTGCATGCGCGCGTGTTCCCGCAAGTTCGGCGACGGTTCTCCCGAAGCAGAAATTCTCTGGGGAGTCGTCGGACTCATTCACGATTTCGATTACGAACGTTGGCCAACGCCCGAAGAGCATCCCGTACAAAGGAAACGAAATTCTCAAGGAGCGCGGTTACTCCGACGAGATCCGCCGCGCCATCATGTCGCACGCCGAATACTCTGGCGTCTCCCGCGATACGCCGATGGAAAAAGTCTCTCTTCGCCTGCGACGAACTCGCGGGATTCATTACCGCCGTTGCACTGATCAAGCCAGGGAAGTCCCTCGCCGAGGTCGACGTGAAGTCTGTCCGAAAACGAATGAAGGACAAAGCCTTCGCCCGCAAGGTCAACCGCGATGACATCATCAACGGCGCTGCCGACCTGGGAGTCGAACTGGATGAGCACATCGGCTTCTGCATCGAAGCGCTCAAGCCGATCGCCAAGGATCTAGGCCTCGACGGAAGCGCTGTCGTCACTGCCATTGATAAAAATAGCGTGCAAGCCTGATTTGTTTCGCCGATAATTTCCTGTCCTTCTATGGACAATTTGCAGAGCGACCTGGAAGCGATTCGGCGCACCCTGGCCGAGCTCACGGCTCGGGTGTACCGCATTGAGCGGCAGTTGCAGATGGATCCCCGTTCAGTCGTCGTTCCGACCGCGATGCAGCCTGCTCAAGCCCCACCGCCCGCGCTTCCAGTAGCGTCGGCGCCGAGCACGCCGATCGTTGCTGCACCTCCGCCGCCTGATTCAGCCCGTCGCCGCCAAGAAGTCACCAGCCGATCTCGAGTCACGCATCGGCTCGCACTGGCTCAATCGCATCGGAATCACCGCGCTCCTGATCGGCGTCTCCTACTTTCTGAAGTTCGCCTTCGACAACAATTGGATCGGCCCCGCCGGACGCGTCACCATCGGCCTCCTCGCCGGAATCGGCGTTGTCATCTGGAGTGAGCGCTTTCGCGCCAAGGGATACGCCGCATTTTCTTACTCGCTGAAAGCCGTCGGCATCGGCACCCTCTACCTCTCGCTATGGGCTGCGTTTCAGGTCTACAACCTCATTCCGAGCGGAGTCGCATTCGCCATGATGCTGGCGGTCACGCGCAGCGACCGCGGCAATGGCGCTCGCCCAGGATGCGCAGATCCTTGCCGCCTTCGCGCTTGCGGGCGGCTTCACCACGCCCCTTCTACTTGTCGACCGGGCAGAATCGCGAATTTGCACTCTTTTCGTATGTAGCGATCCTCGATATCGCCACGCTGGTGCTTGTGACGAATCAAGCCGTGGCGACGCTTGCTCGTGATGAGCTATGCGGGCACCCTTCTGCTTTATTTCGGCTGGTACGCTCAGTTCTACACGCGCAATCAACTCGCACCTACGCTAGAATTTGCCACGTCTCTTCTTCGTGCTCTTCGCCATCGCTCCGCTGCTCACACAGCATCCCAAGGGGGAAAACGCCCTCCTTGCCGCGATCCCCGCCTTTCTCGCTTTCGTGAATGCGGTGGTTTATTTCCTTCAGGCATACGCGATGGTCGAGGCGGTCGACAAGACCTACATGGCCTGGTTCGCACTTGGACTCGCCGCGATCTATATATTCCTGAGTCGTCAGGTGCACGCAAGGAAACTTGATCCAGATTCCATCCACCTTCTCTACTTTCTCCACCTTGCCTGTCGCAATCGGATTCATTACGATCGCCATTCCCATCCGACTTGATGCTCACTGGATCACCATCGGCTGGTTCGTCGAAGCAGGCGTGCTCCTCTGGGTAGGGAATCGCATGAAGTCGGATTTCCTGAATGTTCTCGCGCTCATCGCTCTCGTCCTCGGAGTCGCGCGCTTGTTGCTCGTGGATAATTTTCAGACGACGCAACTCATCTTCAACATGCGGATGGCTACCTATGCCGTTGCTGTGGCCGTGCTCGGAGGCGTCGCGTGGTACGCCGCCCAGCGTTCGGATGAGCCGGCAACCACGGTCGCGAGAGTGGCGGTCGTCGCTCTGAATATTTTGGCTCTGATCGCGCTCAGCCGCGAAGTCTCCGACTACTACTCGCGGCAGATTGCCTCCGAGGCTTCGCCGCTTCAGAATCAGAGGCAATATCCGTACATCGATCTCCATCGCAACGACATCGAACGCGACTTCACTTACTCTGCGCTTTGGATGGCCTATGGCGCATTCCTGATGATCATCGGATTTTTCCGGCGAAGCGCCTTTGTTCGTTGGCAGGCGCTCATCCTGATCGCCCTCACCATCGGAAAAGTTTTCGTATACGACGTATCGCAACTCGATCGTGGATACCGCATCATCAGCTTCATCGTGCTCGGAATTCTGCTGCTCGCGATTTCATTCGTGTACCAGCGAGATTGGCTCAAGCTGTCCGCCAAATCGAGATCCGGCGGAGGCGGCTCCCCACCATGAGCCTGACCCTGAACTTCAGTCTGAAATGGACTGCATCATTCCTTTTTCTGGTTGCCTTCGCCGATTCGGCTGATCGGCCGGAAGCCGCCATCCCCTATTTCACAAATGTCCGCGATGTTCAGATTGCGCAGCCCGATCATCAGAATTACTTCATCGTCGACGAAGAGCTATGGGCGCACTCGCGGTCCGGATCTCGGAGACCTGCGACTCTATGCGGCCGACACAATCGTTCCGTATGCGATCTCCGAGCAAGACGCCGGGTTTTCTTCCGAAGAGGTAGAGGCCGACATCTTAAATCTAGGGACGGTCTCCGGCCACACGGAGTTCGATATCGATGCTTCGTCTCTTCGGGAATACGATCGTATTCGTCTTCGAATTGAAGCCCACGATTTCGTGGCCACCGCCTCGGTATCGGGAGGCAATGAAGCTGGCAAGGCCGCCGAAGTTAAGCTGCCCTCATCGACTCTGTACGATTTCTCGAAGGAGCAGCTAGGGTCCAACTCTCAGCTCAAACTGCCGACCTCAAGCTTTCCCTTCCTTCACATCAAGCTCTCTGCAGGGATACTGCCCAAACAGGTGAAGGGCGCAACAATCTTCAACGTTCAGGCCCGCGACGCTACATGGACGAAATTCGGATCCTGCGCGGCGCCGGAGCAAAAGCAGCTCAACACCGAGATTGTCTGTACGGTTCCCGCGAAAGTGCCGGTCCGCAGAGTGCTGCTGCATGTCGCGCCTGCACAAACGAATTTTCATCGCTCTGTCGGGATCAAGGATGCGGATGGCGTTCAATTTGTCCGGCGCGAGATCAGCCGCGTGCGTTTTAATAGGGGCGGAACACTTGTAACCAATGAAGAACTCGCGATCAAGTATCTCCGGCGACACCAGGAGGTTCACGCTGGTCATCGACAACGGAGATAACCCTCCGCTCTCTATCACGTCCGATCGAACCTCTGGCGCTGGAACGGCGCATCTATTTCGATCCTCAGGGCAAGTCGGCGCTGCGCCTGTACTACGGCGATGAATCGCTGCCTGCACCGATCTACGACTACGCGCGTTTCTTTCACGTGGAATCTACGCCTGCACAGGCTCAGTTATCTCCAGGTGCCCACAACCCGCAATATTCCCATCGTCGCGATTCACGGCCGTGGTCCGAACGGCATACGGCCATGTTTGGACTGCGATGCTTCTGACAGTCCTGGCACTTTCCCTGCTGGCGCTCCGCGGACTCCGGAAGGAAAAGACCCAGTGAACGCCCAGCAGTCGCAAAGCCCAAGAAGCGGCGTACGTTTTTGTGGGGTTTCGTTTTGCTGCTCGTCAGGGCGGATGATCTGGACCTTGAGCAGTGAAATCCATTTGCCCAAGGAGTTCGCGAGGCGCTCGGATCCAAACCCGATCAACTCGTTCTCAACAAGTCCTTCTCGCTACCGCCGCACGGATTTCGCTACTACACCTTCACTCTGCCGAAAGATTCGAAGCATGTATCCATCGTCGGATCCTTCGATACGGCCGTTGGTAAAAGCACCGCAACTGATCATCCAGGCGGGGCCAGCAACTCGAGCCACAATCGGACGACGGCATCCAGGTCTATCTTCTAGCTGAATCGGACTTCGCTGGACTGGCAGAAGGGGACCGCGAACCCGCCTCAGGAAATCGCTCATGGTCCGAAGGGTACGTTGCGCAAAGACCTGCCGGACGGCCCCGGCCTCTTCTATCTGGTCTTCAGCAATCGTCGCGATTCGTCACCTAGAACAGTCAAGGCAGTCGCCTTCCTGCTATACAAGAGCTGGCTTCCGCGCTGGGATAGGCCCGAAACGCGACCTAATGTCGGGCTTTAGTTAAACATTTCAAGTAGATGAATCATATGTATTTATACGGATTAGAGTTACCCAGGGACAAGTCTATTCGTCACTTGTCGATCGCCACGCACTGAATTTCAATTGGATCATCCCGTTTCGATCGGGCCGAACTTGTGCGGAAGTATGGGCAGAGCCAAACCAGAGCTCAAGATCCCAACTTATCTATCAATCCCTGGAGGAATTAACAGTGCGTAAACTTATCGTCGTAGCTTGCTTTCTTGGACTGGTTGCAGCGTCTGCCATGGCAGGCGAGACTGACAACTATCCGAAGACCGAAGTTTTCGGTGGCTATCAGTATTCCCATCTCGAAGGCGGCGTCAACGGCAACGGTTTTGATTTCGCATTCAACGGTAACTTCAACAACTACTTCGGCATCACTGCCGATTTGGGCGCTTCCTACGCCAAGCAGGGCGGAGTGAACCTCAACAACTACACCTACACCTTCGGACCCGTGCTCTCGCTGCGCGCGAACAAACTCTACACGCCGTTTGTGCACGCCCTGATCGGTGGCGATCACGCCTCCGCGTCACTGGGCAACGTCAGCGTGACCGGAAACGGCTTCGCATTGATGGCTGGCGGCGGAGTTGATTTCAACATCAACCGCAACTTTGCTTTCCGCGCCGCGCAGGCTGACTGGCTCATGACGCATGCCAACAACAGCACCAGCGGCAAGAACGTTCGCATCGTGACCGGTATCGTTTTTCGCTACTAAGCACCAACCGCTAAAACTGAAGGGCGGCTTTTGGCCGCCCTTTATTCTTTTCTGGAAGCTTGCCAGTCCTACCGCATGGTTTCTTCAATCTCTGAGATCCAGTCGGGCCGTTTCAGCACTTCACGCGGCTTCGGACCGTCCGCTGCACCAACGATTCCGTCTTGCTCCATCAAGTCGATGAGATGAGCGGCGCGTCCGTATCCGATGCGCAATCGCCGCTGAAGCAGGGAAGTGGAAGCTTTCCCGAACTCGATAACCAGTTTCACTGCATCGCCGTACATCGGATCGTCTTCGGCGCTGCCTCCTTCGCTTGAATCGCCATTCCCGCCACTTCCAGCTTCTCGCTCTTCCTTCGGCGCTTCGAGGAATTGCTGCTGGTATTCGGCCATGCCTTGCGACTTCCAGAACTCGACCACCGCTGCAATTTCCTTCTCGGTGACGAACGGAGCGTGCAAGCGATGAACGCGTGCCGATCCTGAAGGCAGATACAGCATGTCTCCTTTGCCCAGCAAGGCTTCGGCACCGTTGGAATCGAGAATCGTGCGCGAATCGACCTTCGTCGCAACCCGAAACGAAACACGAGCCGGGAAGTTCGCCTTGATCAGGCCGGTGATCACGTCCACGGAAGGACGTTGTGTTGCCAGCACAAGATGAATTCCGACAGCACGAGCCATTTGCGCCAGCCGTGTGATCGATTCCTCTACGTTGCTGGAATCGAGCATCATCAGGTCGGCCAACTCGTCGATGATAATCACGATATAGGGAATCGGCTTTTCGTCCGAACCTTCCTCGAACAGGCTTGGAGTGTTTTGGTCGAACAGCTTGTTGTACTGGTCGATGTTGCGAACGCCCTTGGCGGCGAGCAGCTTCAATCGCCGTTCCATCTCGCGCACCGCATTGCGCAGCGCGTTGGCTGCAAGCTTCGGTTCCGTGATGATCGGCGTGTATAGGTGCGGAACTCCCTCGTAATTGCCGAGTTCGAGCCGCTTCGGATCCACCAGGATGAGTCGGACTTGATCGGGTGTCGCCTTGTACAGGATCGACATGATCATGGCGTTGATCGCGACGCTCTTTCCGGCGCCTGTCGATCCGGCGATCAGCAGGTGAGGCATTCCCGCAAGATCGGCGGTGACGATGCGGCCGTTGATATCCTTGCCCATGGCGATCGTCATCTTGGATTTCGATCCCATGAACTCCTGCGATTCGATGTTCTCGCGCAGCCAAATAATTTCGCGTTGTCGATTCGGCACCTGAATTCCGACCGTGCTCTTGCCAGCCATGCGCTCGATCAGAATGCTCTCGGCTTTCAGGGCGAGGCAGAGATCGTCGGAAAGATTCGTGACGCGGCTGTATTTAATCCCCGCTTCGGGCTTGAACTCGAATGTTGTGACGACCGGACCGGGATTGATCTGCGTGATCTGTCCGTGGACCTCAAATTCGGCGTATTTCTCGGTCAGAACCTGAGCCAGCAGCTTTAGTTCATCGGCGTCAACGGCCTGCTGCTCGTCAGGACGCTGCAGCAGACTGCTTGAGGGCAGCTTGTATCCACCTGCGATCCGCGGCATCGTCGTCTTTGCTTTGCGGCTGCTATCGGCGCGCTCGGTGACTTCCGGATCAGTTGCCGGTTCAATTGTCGGCAACTGCCGGCATCGACGCGGGAAGAATTCCTCCGGTGGCAGATGATTTCGAAACCGGAATTTCTTCCTCTAACATCTTCTCGATACCAGTGCGGCGAGGTTCTTGAGCCTGTACCTGCGGTGCTGGACGCGAAGGAATCAGCTGAGTCTTTACGATAGGCTTCGAGATTCGCCGCTGATCGAGTTCCTTTTGTTGCCGCTTCTTGAGTCGTTCGCGTTTCCAATCCTCATAGCGATTCCACAAGGCGGTGACGAAGGCGAACCGTGTTGGAGCCCAGAGCTGGATCGCCGAGAACGAGAACGCGGTGGATAGATAAAGGGCGACGGCGAGAATCGTCGCGCACACGATGTACGCGCCAACCAGGTTCAAGTAGTGAATCAGGAAATCGCCGACCACGCGTCCCATCAGGCCTTCGATGGGGATGACGTGCATCCAGCGCAGATGTCCGGGAAGCAGCGCCAGCATCGCCGGAATGAACATGAGAAGCCAGACTCCACCGAGGCTCTTCGCCATCGGGGACTGCACTTTTAGTGACCGGAACCAACGAGCGCCGAGCATCACCGGAAAGATCACAAGGAGAAATGCTCCCACGCCGAAAAACTGCAAGACGGCGTCCGAAGCGTAAGCGCCAACCACGCCGATCCAGTTGCGTGCGGCGTGGGAACCGGTCAGCACCGAGGCGCTGTCCCACGATGGATCGAGTGGAGAATAGGAGATGAGAGCGAGGAAAAGGAGGAGCGCGGAGACGCACATCAGGAATCCGACAAGCTCATTGAGCCGACGGTTCCCGGTGGGAACAAATATCGTTTCCAAGTAATCCATGAAGGCCGGATGTTGCGCCGAACACAAGGATCGGCGAGGCAAATGGCCAGAGCCAGTACATTATGCCAAGAAGGTGAAGTTCCGACAATGGCCGAATCGTCGGGTGGTGTTCAGCTGGTTATCGGAGCAAATCTAGCATCAATCTTTTCTTAGCCACTAGTGCTTGTATGTTGTGGTCTCAGGCGAGTCGCGCTGCAAACACAAGCACGAGTATTCCCACGATGATGCGGTAAATGGCGAATGGAGTGAATCCACGTTTGCGAACGTAACCCATGAACCATGCGACGGAGGCATACGCAACGATGAACGACACGACGACCCCGATAGCGAGCACGATCCATCCATGGCTGTCGATCTGGGCGACGCCGATTGGATTCTCGCCTTTTCCGCGAAGCGATTTGTACAGCGTGTAGAGCGTCGCTGCGGCCATCGTTGGAATGGAAACGAAGAAGGAGAATTCGAGCGCTGCCGCGCGCGACATTCCGGCAAGCTGTCCTCCCGCAATAGTGGCCATTGAGCGTGAGGTTCCGGGAAATACGGCCGAGAATATCTGGCAGAATCCGATCCAGATGGCTTGACCGAGGCTCATCGCTTCCATCTTCCAAGTGCGAATCTTGCTCGTCGCACTTGGGCCAGTTGCTTCGGCTTTTGCGTGCGTGGCGTCGACGATCCACATGACGATTCCGCCGATCACCAGCGACCATCCGATGATGCTTATGTCCTCAAGGTGCTTGCCGATGATCTTCGTGAGCAGAAAAGAAGGGACTGCGGTGACGAGAAATGCGATCGCAGTGAGGCTGAGCGGATGATTGAGGACAGTGCGATCTCCATTCTCTCCACCAGGGAAAGTGGACAGGAACTTGGTGATGCGACTCCGGAAATAAACCGGCAGGCACAGAATCGCTCCGAGTTGTATGACGATGGAATACATCTTCCAATATCCGTCGGACAAACTGATATGCAGCAGGGCTTCGGAAAGGCGCAGGTGCGCGGTTGAGCTGACGGGCAGAAATTCCGTGAGGCCTTCGACAATTCCCAAGATTAATGAGAGCAGGTAGTCGTTCAATCGTCCTCCAAAAAGTGAGGGAACAGTATCTCAGTTTGTTTGACGGTTGGGGAGTTCACTCGAGTGTCAGGGCTTGCTACGGGGATGTTCCCTGAGTAACTGCTCCGCATTCCGCGAAGCACTTACTCAGCTCAGCCGGAGAAACTAGTCGCTGGCATTTCCCCAGGTTGCGATGCCTTGCTGAATGTAGAAGATCAGTGTGAGTGCGCGATTTGACCAGTCGCTTTGTCCGTATTGGCTAACGACTTTTTGGGCCAGCGCGAGCGCACGATTTTTGGCATCGTCGGACTTCTTCAGGTTGGCTTCCGTTCTATAGATTTCGATCAATGCAGATTGTCGCCACGCTGCGTCGTAAAGGGCTTCGGGAGTGGCTGGAGATTGCTCGTGCTCTTTTGCATATTTCTCGTACAAGTCGGATTCTTTCTCCGGACATTTCGACGCGCCTTGCCAGTCGCCGCAGAGTTTGTTCTCGATCAGGTGGAACGCTGCAAGATCAGCCCACTTCGTCCCGGGGAATTTCTTAATGACCAGCTTCATCCACTCTTCATCAATCTGGCCGCGCATGTAGGCCTCGCGCTCGCGGGCTGATGGACGGGTTAACACGTCGGAGCGCTCCACCTGCCAACGAATGTCTGCGGCGCGGTAAAGACCTTCCGCCGCGAGAGGCGAAGTCGGGAACAGATCGTAGATTCGGTAGTAGAGGCGCATCGCGTCCTGCGCGGCGTCGCGGCGTCCGCGTCTGCGGCTCGCCTCGTCCTCGGAGTTGGAAGCTTCGCCAAAGATGATCTTGTCGGCGTTGGGCGTGTTCATCCCGACGAGGGCCTTACTGAGAACCCATCCAGTGATGGTCTTGCCTTCGGAGTCGGGGTCGTCTTCGTCGGAGTCTTTGCGAGGCTCGCGAATGATGGCTTGAACATGGGTCCAGTCGCGGCTGGCGTCGATGATGATCAGTTCGTGTCCGCGACCCGCTTGACCGAGTTTCGCAGCATCGGAACTGGGAGAGACTCGAATCGTCTCTTCATGCACCAGCGTTCCGCGAATGGCTTGGCCGAAAACTCGTTGCGCAGGGAGGGCCAGAGTGATCGTGAAAACAGCGAGAAAAAGGAATTCCCGAAATGGGAACCTGGACGTCGAGGCGGGTATCCCCCCTCCCCCCCGGTCTACTGGAATCAGAGAGTTAGCGGGAAATGGAGAAAAAATCTTAGAGCTGCAACAGCTTGCGGGCAAAATCTTGGGGACAAAGGAGTTACCGCCGCTTTCAGGCGCGTTGATCATGATTTTCTTAAACTGTTATCAGAATCATCATTCGGCGGATTTAAGTCAAGGTCAATTGAACATTGCAGGGCGGTGGAAAACGTTTTGGTCAGCGTTGAGTGATCTCAAAATTTGGGCGGGATGTCGCAGTCGCACAACGACGACACAGTCTGACAAAGGTGCGGCGCCTAAAGGCGGACCTGATTCGCCACAGTAACGGCATCGCTGAAGCAATGCCCTGATACGAATCGATACTTTTTCCCGCAGTCACGCTTCCTGCGGACACCGCCGCTACAGCCCGAGCAATTTTCACACCGTGCTATTTGCGGAGCGTGGCTAGCATCTGGGGTTCGATATTGCCGCCGCTGATAATGGCTACATTTAATTTGGTTGCGGGTAGTTGGTCAAGGTGGAAGAGGAAGCCGGCGATTGATACTGCGCCGCTGGGCTCTGCGGTTGTCTCGGGATTCCGGCTGAGCAGTTTCATCGCCTGACGAATCTCATCTTCGGTAACAGTGATGATGTCATCGACGTAGGCACGAATGTGCTCGAAGTTCAGGTCGCCGATGCTTTGCGTGCGGAGGCCATCGGCGAGCGTGCGCGAAACCTGTTCGGCGGGGAATTGCACAATCTTTCCAGTGCGCAGGCTTGCTTGCGCGTCGGCCGCTAGCTCCGGCTCTACTCCGATCACTTTTATCCTGGGATTCGTTAGCTTGATCGCGGCAGCCACGCCGCTGATGAGGCCTCCTCCACCAACGGGGGCAAAGACGGCTTCGACGTCAGGCAGGTCGGCGAGAATTTCGAGGCCGATCGTGCCTTGCCCAGCGATGATTTTTTCATCGTTGTACGGTGGAACGATGATGTATCCGTGCTGAGCGGCAAGTTCTTCGGCTTTAATTTTCCGTTCGTCGCTGCCGGGACCGACGAGAACGATTTCCGCTCCGAGCTTTGCGGTCGCCTCTCGTTTGATCGCAGGTGCGTTATTCGGCATAACGATCACGGATTTGACGTTCAAGGCGCGGGCCGCGTAGGCAACGCCTTGGGCGTGGTTGCCGCTCGAGTAGGAGATGACCCCATGACTGCGGTCTTGTGCAGAGAGCGAAGCGATCTTGTTGTAGGCTCCGCGAAGTTTGAAGGCGCCAATGGGTTGCTGGTTTTCAGGTTTCAGCAGGAGGCGGGTTCCGGGCTGCGGCCGACGGCCAGCCGAGGGCGGCTGTCCCCACATCAACTGGGGAAGTTCGATCAGGCGCGAACGGGTGGTGACGCCTTCCAAGCGGGATTGGGCGGCTAGGATGTCGGCTAATGTGATCATTCGTTTTTTGTGCTACTGGAGAGGGTACGTCTTGTCATCTTTTCACGCCACTCAAGCGGGTACCGTCTCTGCCCGCATCGAATTCGTCGCTTCACGATTACGGCTGTCAGCTAAAAGGGACGCTTGGTCTCCGCTCAGGATGACGACCCGCCCACAAAGGCTTTACTTACCGGGACTGGAGTTTCACGAAGGATCTCGAGACTTCATTCTTTACTGATTTTTCATCGCCGGAGGTGTGATATCCGTCGCCTGATTGCGGCTGGGGATGGGAACGTTTACACTGCCGGGGATCGCCCTTCTTGGCTTCAATTTTCCGATGAACTCACGCGTTCTTCAGCTCGATTCCCGCGATAACGTTCTGGTTGCGATATCCAACTTGAAACGTGGGGAGGCCGTCGAGTTTGGCGGCCGCGCGCATCAGCTACAAACAGATGTCCCGGCAAAGCACAAGTTTGCGACAGCCGACCTTGCGGTGGGCGACCGCGTCGTTATGTATGGAGGGCTGGTTGGGACGGCGATGAAGCCGATCAGGGCGGGCGAAGTGCTAACGACGGGGAACATCCGGCACGAGGCCTCCTCATTTCACGAGAAGTCGCAAGAGTATGAATGGAAGGCGCCGGACGTTTCTCGCTGGACGCAAAGGACGTTTCAGGGTTACGTGAGATCGGATGGGCAGGTAGGCACACGGAATTATTGGATCGTGGTGCCTTTGGTGTTTTGCGAGAACAAGAATATTCAGGTCCTGAAGCAGGCGTTTGAGGAAGAGTTAGGGTTCGCAGCGCCGCAGGTCTATAGGCAGCAGGTCGCTGAGTTGGCGAAGTTGTACCGCGAAGGAAAAATTGGGGCGGCAGGGAATTCGCAGGAGGCAAGTGCGGAGTCTGCTCCGGCGCGCAAGCGGCTTTTTGAAAACGTGGATGGCATCCGTTTTCTTCTGCACGAAGGAGGATGTGGCGGCACGCGGGAAGACTCGCAGAACCTGTGCGGACTGATCGCCGGGTACATTCATCATCCGAATGTGGCGGGGGCAACGGTGCTGAGTCTTGGGTGCCAGAATGCGCAGATCGACATTCTCCGCGAAGAGATAAAGAAACGCGACCCGAATTTTGCCAAGCCTCTATTCATTCTGGAGCAGCAGAAGAGTGGATCGGAAGCCGCGATGATGCGGGACGCGATCGCGCAGACATTCGAGGGGCTGGTCGAGGCGAACAAAGCGCGGCGGAGCGCAGCGCCGTTATCGAAATTATGCGTTGGGCTGAAGTGCGGGGGATCGGACGGATTTTCGGGAATCTCGGCGAATCCGGCGATTGGTCACACGTCCGATTTGCTGGCCGGACTTGGGGCGAGAACGATCCTGTCGGAATTTCCGGAGCTTTGCGGCGTTGAGCAAGGTCTGATCGACCGCGGAAAGAGCAAAGAAGTTGGAGACCGGTTCATTCAGCTCATGCGCGATTACGCTACCCGGGCCGCGGCAGTGCGAGCGGCGTTCGCGATGAATCCGTCTCCGGGGAATATGCGCGATGGATTGTTGACGGATGCGATGAAGTCGGCTGGCGCCGCGAAGAAGGGCGGAACGTCTCCGGTAACAGCGGTGCTGGATTATCCGGAATATTCCTCGGAGCCGGGCCTGAACTTGCAATGCACTCCGGGCAATGATGTGGAGTGCGTGACCGCGCAGGTCGGCGCGGGAGCGAGTGTGGTGCTCTTTACGACGGGGCTGGGAACGCCGACGGGTAATCCGATCACGCCGGTGGTCAAGCTGTCGACAAATTCGTCCCTTGCGAAGCGCATGGATGACATCATCGACGTGGATACAGGATCGATTATCGATGGTGGGACAACCATCCAACAGATGGGCGAGACGATTCTTGACTACGTGGTTCAGGTAGCGAGCGGAGAGACGCAGGTGAAGGCGGAGAAGAAGGCACAGGAAGATTTCATACCGTGGAAGCGAGGGGTTTCGCTCTGACCGCCGAGAGCAAGTCTGTGCGGGATTTTCGGCTCGATGGGAAGACCGCGGTCGTCACCGGCGGCGGAAGCGGGATCGGGCAAGCGATCGCGTTGCGATTTGCAGGACAGGGAGCGGCAATTCGGATCCTGGAGTTGAACGAAAGATCCGCGGCGGTGACTTGCCAGGAGATCGGCGCGGGCGCGTCGGCGCATGCTTGTGATGTCGCCGATCAGGCGCAAGTGAAGAACACGTTCGCCGAGTTGTTCGCGCGTGAACGCGTCGACATTCTGGTAAACAACGCCGGGGTGTCGCATATCGGTACGGTCGAGAGCACGAGCGAAGCGGACTTTGACCGGCTGATCCGCGTAAATGTGAAGGGTTTTTACAACTGCATGCACGCGGTGGTTGGGCACATGCGGGAACGAGGCGGGGGCGTCATCCTTAATATGGCGTCGATCGCCGGATCGACTGGGCTGTCGGACAGATTTGCGTACTCCATGACGAAGGGCGCCGTCATCGCAATGACATATTCGGTGGCGCGCGATTATCTGGCTCACAACATCCGCTGCAATTGTATTTCGCCGGCGAGAGTACACACGCCGTTTGTGGATGACTATTTGAAGAAAACGTATCCGGGACGCGAGAAAGAGATGTTTGAGAAGCTGGAGAAGTCGCAGCCGGTGGGACGGATGGCGGATCCTGCGGAAGTCGCGTCACTGGCACTGTTTTTGTGCTCGGACGAGGCGTCGTTTATTACGGGGCAGGATTATCCACTGGACGGCGGTTTTTTCAATTTGCGAGGATAGCGCTTGGACCTGCAGCTTAAAGACAAAGTTGTCATCGTTACCGGTGGCGCGAGCGGCATCGGCGCGGCGATCGTGCGTACCTGCGTCGCCGAGGGGGCTGTACCGGTGACGGTGGATCGCAATGCGCAGGCTTGCTCAGCGCTGGAGACGGAGTTGAAGAAGGCGGGAGCAAAGTGCGGATTTATCTCGGTGGAGCTTGAGGATCCGCAGAGTTGCGAGCAGGCTGTGGCGCAAACGGTGGGCGAGTTCGGAAGAATCGATGCGCTGGTGAATAACGCCGGGCGCAATGACAAGGTCGGCCTGGAGCAGGGAAATCCGGGCGAGTATGTTGCGTCGCTGAAGCGAAACCTTGTGCATTACTACTGCATGGCGCATTACGCATTGCCTCATTTGAAGGCGTCGCGGGGTGCAATCGTGAATATTGGGTCGAAGACGGCGGTGACTGGGCAGGGGAGCACGTCGGGTTACGCGTCTTCGAAAGGCGCGGTCATGGCGCTCACGCGCGAGTGGGCGGCGGAGTTGCTGCCTTCCGGGATTCGTGTGAATACTGTGATGCCAGCCGAAGTGATGACGCCGCTGTACAGGAGCTGGCTCGATACCTTTGAGAAGCCGGATGAGAAACTCGCTGTAATCCTTTCGAAAATCCCGTTGGAGAAACGCATGACCACCGTGGACGAGATCGCTGCGACGGTGGTGTTTCTGCTGTCGGGAAGATCGAGTCACACGACCGGGCAACATCTGTTTGTGGATGGAGGATACGTTCATCTCGATCGCGCGTTGACCTAAGTTCGACGACCCATGACGAAATCTGCTCCAATTACCGAACGCCGTTACGTTGCACCTCTAATCCTGGTGACCAGTTTGTTTTTCATCTGGGCCATCGGAGTCAACATCAATGACGTCCTCATTCAGCATTTGAAGAAGGCATTCGGGCTGACGGACCTGCAGTCGTCCCTAATTCAGATGGCATTTTTCGGCGGATATTTTCTGGCTGCTTTTCCCGCTGGATGGATCATGCAGCGCGTGGGGTATAAGCGCGGCATCCTGATCGGACTGGTGGTGTGCGCAACGGGGACGATACTTTTCATTCCGGCTGCGACGGTGCGCATCTATGGAGTTTTTCTCTTTGCACTGTTTGTGATGGCGTGTGGGCAATCGTTTCTGGAAGTGGCGGCGAATCCCTACGTGACGACGCTTGGTCCGCCGGAAACCTCAGAGCGGCGTCTGAATCTGGCACAGTCGTTCAATGCGATGGGCGCCGTGCTGGTGGCGCTGCTTGGATCGAAATTCATCTTGTCGGGAATCGAGCACACCCCGGCAGAGCTGTCAGCAATGTCCGCGAGTGAGTTGTTGGGCTATCGCATTTCGGAAGCCAACATGGTGAAGTCTCCGTACCTGGTGATCACGGGGATTTTCCTGTTTATCGCAGTGCTGATTTACTTCACTAAGCTCCCGGAGATTCGAGAATCGACGACCGAGGATGTCGGTTCCGCGAAAGTCAACCTGAGCGGGACGTTGGCGCATCGTCACCTGACGCTGGGTGTGATCGCACAGTTTCTGTACGTGGGTGCGCAGGTCGGCGTGGGTAGTTTCATCATTCGGTTCAGCGAATTCACCTTGCCGGGAACGCGAGAGAAAGTTGCCGCTCAATATCTGCAGGCGCACCTGGCAGGATTCATGATCGGACGCTTCGCTGGGTCGGCGATCATGCAGAAGATCGCTCCGCCTCGACTGTTGAGTTTGTTTGGAGCGGGCTCTCTAGCCTCGCTATTGGTCGTCCTATTTGCGACGGGCAGGCCGACTCTCTGGGCAATCGTACTCCTCGGATTCTTCCACTCGATCATGTTCCCGACGATCTTTGCCTTGAGCATCAAGAATCTCGGGCCGTATACGAAGCTCGGATCTTCATTGCTGGTGATGGCGATTATTGGCGGGGCGGTGTGTCCTGTGATCATGGGGAAAATTTCCGATGCGTGGGATATTCAGCATGCTTTCGTGGTGCCGCTGATCTGCCACGCCTTCGTACTTTATTTTGCGATAAGCGGCTATCGACCTTCGGAGAAAACCGCGTCGGTCAGTGTAGCCGCAGGAGTGACACCATGAAGCGATACTGTCTCGCGCTTGATTTGAAGGACGATCCGAAGTTGATTGCGGAGTACAAACGGTACCACGAGAAGATCTGGCCGGAGATTACGAAGAGCCTTAAAGACTCCGGGATCGAGGACATGGAGATTTATCTCGTGGGGACGCGCTTGTTTTTGATCATGGACACCAACGATCGTTTTACGCTTGAGGCGAAGGGTGAGGCGGATCGGAAAAATCCCAAGGTTCAGGAGTGGGAGAAGCTGATGTGGAAGTATCAGGTTGCTTTGCCTCAGGCGAAGCCGGGTGAGAAGTGGACATTGACGGAAAGAGTGTTCAAGCTCGAGAAATAGGGAGACTCCGCTGATTTCAGGAAAGCCAATCAAGCTGTATCGGACAAAGAACGGGCACGCGATGGAAGTGGATGGGCGCTTTTGGGATGGCGCTGAGCCGACGTGGGATGAGTTAATCGCGCGAGAGGACCTAGACACCTATCTCGCGGAGGTCGCGCAAAGAAGCGGCGATCGCGGCCGCACTCACCTTGATGGGTCCGAGATTCTGGCTCCGATCGGCTCGCAGGAGGTCTGGGCGGCGGGTGTGACCTATTTCAGAAGCCGCGATGCACGGATGGAGGAATCGAAATCCGCGGGCGGTGGAGACTTTTACGATCGAGTGTATAGCGCCGATAGGCCCGAGCTGTTCTTTAAAGCTACCGCGAGCCGGGTG
Organism: uncultured Acidobacteriota bacterium; assembly: GCA_963712365.1. Classification (GTDB taxonomy): domain Bacteria; phylum Acidobacteriota; class Terriglobia; order Terriglobales; family Acidobacteriaceae; genus Sulfotelmatobacter. The sequence continues at coordinate 251,499 of CAVQHO010000006.1, read as the reverse complement.
GTCGGCCACCACGGTGAGGTTGCGATCCGCAAGGATGCGAAGTGGTCGGTGCCAGAGCCGGAGCTTGTGCTGCTGGTCAGTCCCGGCGGAAAGATTCTGGGGTATACGATCGGCAATGACATGAGTTCGCGCGATATCGAGGGCGAGAATCCGTTGTACCTGCCACAGGCGAAGGTATATCAGCGGAGTTGCGCTCTTGGGCCCTGCATCCTCGTTGCAGCTGAGCCTTTGCCAACTACCACCCAGATCCGGTTGGAAATCTTACGCGGCGGGGTTGACGTGTTTTCGGGATCGGTCGCCGTGAGCGCAATCAAGAGGGAGCTGACAACGTTGGTGGAGTTTCTTTACCGAGATAACGTCTTTCCGTATGGAAGTTTTCTTTTTACCGGTACCGGGATTGTTCCGCCGGATTCGTTCACGTTACACGTCGGGGACGAGGTTCGCATTGCGATCGACGGAATCGGCACGCTGATAAACACTGTCAGAACCAATTCGTAACAGGATCTGTTCGCTGGCATTGAACGGTCTGTACAATCGCTTTTCATCTTCTGTTCACGAATGCCTGCAAACTCCAATTCCTCAGGGCCTGCGCGATCCCAGTCTGTGCTCGAGGGAATACGTGTGCTGGATTTCTCGCATGCGCTCGCTGGTCCCTATTGCACACTGTTGCTCTCTGACTATGGAGCGACTGTCTACAAGCTAGAAGCGAGTTCGGGGGATATGGGGCGGGGATGGGGACCTCCGTTTGCGGGAGGCATTGCCAGCTTTTTTCTGGGATTGAACCGCGGGAAGCAAGGAATCTCGATCGATCTGAAAGAGCCGGAAGGGCTCGACCTATGCCGGCGGTTGATCGATACCACCGATGTGCTGGTGGAAAACTTCCGGCCAGGATCGATGGACAAGCTTGGTTTGGGGTACAAGGCCGTGCATGAGCGAAACTCGAGATTGGTGTACTGCTCGATTTCGGGATACGGACAGGATGGTCCGTCAAGAGACGAAGCAGCGATGGATCTGGTGGTGCAAGCGTCGAGCGGATTGCTGAGCATCACCGGGACCGAAGCAGGAGACTCCGTTCGTTGTGGCTACGGCGTGACCGATGTGACAGCGGGATTGTTCGCCGTGATCGGAATCCTGCTGGCGCTGCGCTCGCGGGAGAAGACTGGCGTGGGTCAGTTTGTGGATGTGTCGATGCTCGATAGCATGATCTCGACCATGAGTTCGAATTACATGAGCTTCCTGGGATCGAATGTGATTCCTGTGCCGATGGGAACTTCCTTTCCGACCGTGGTACCTTACCGGACGTTTCATGCAAGCGACCGGGAAGTCGCGATCGCGGTGGGCAGCGAGAAACTGTGGTCAACATTCTGTAAGGCGATCGAGCGTCCAGAACTCGAGAAGCATCCCGACTACGCGAGCAATGCTCTGAGAATTCAGAATAGGAGCGTGCTGGAACCCTTACTGGATGAGGTGTTCCGGCAGCGTCCTGCGAGCCAGTGGGTGAGCCGGTTGCATGCGGCGGGCATTCCGTGTTCGGTCGTGAGGAACTTTGCAGAGGTAGCGAAGCATCCGCAGAGCGAAGTAAGGAAGATGTTTCCATTCATGGAGCATCCGACCGCAGGACGGCATCAGGTGACTGGCACGCCGATCAAGTTATCGGATACGCCCGGAGCGCCGACTTCACCGGCACCCCTGTTGGGACAGCACACCCGGAGAGTGCTCAAACAGTGTTTCGCGCTGGACGATGCGTTCATCGACGATCTTGTCGCACGGCGAGTGGTGCTGGAATCACTCCTTCCGAACGAAAAAGCTGAATAGGCTTTTATCCATTTCTTCTTCCAACTGTGGGTAATGAATCTGCGCCGTGCGGCGCGTCGCCTATTCCGTGGTGTAGTTAATTTCCAAGCGGCGGACTTGCATGCTTGAGCCGTAGAGGGCCAGAGCCGCTACTACTAAGAGCCCAATCACTGCGACTGGAGGCGAGATCGGGTCGGGGGTGGAGATGAACAGAGCGAGCAGGGGAGGCATATCCGGCGGCGCCGGAATGGTGACGGGACACAAAGCTTTGAGGTAATAGATCACGCTGAATTGCTTGAGCAGAGCGGGCAAGAACGGGTTGATTGCTTCCCAGATGAGAATGATTGCGGTCGGCAGGATGGGGTTGCGGAACAACATGCCGGCAACGAGGAAGAACGAGCCATATCCTATGCAGGCAAGAACCGTCACACCGAGGTATGCGGCGATGTGCTGCAGGCCATGATTGTTGTAGAGATATAGATCTCGCACGCTGGGCGACAGGTGCCATAAGAACGCGATATTTTGAAGCAACTCGCTGGTGACGAAGATGACGCAGGTGGCGAGCAAGCCGGCGAGAAACTTTCCAACCATCAGGACTTCGCGACGCATCGGGGCGAGGAAGTAGAAATGAAGGCTGCGATCGAGAATCTCTCCGCGAAACAGGTTCATGAAAATTCCCAAGCAGCCGAAGAACACGGCGAGCCGTAAAAAGAAAAATTGAAAGACGCCCGCGAACATGATGGAATCGCGGCCCAGGTTGTATCCTTCCTGGATGTGGGTGGTGTCTACTGTTCCATCCGCAAGTGTGACATAGAGGTCGTTCAGGCCGTCGGAGTAGCGGTACTCCTCGTGCGCGACGGTTGCTTCGTCTGGCGTTCCCTGGTTGCGAGTCTCATTCCAATGAAAGACGATCGGCGGCTGACCGAGTTGCGCGGTGACGGCTTGCTTAGTCATCCCTGACTTGATGGCAAGCAAGTCCTGAAAAGTAAGGTGCTTTTGACCGCTGCGCGCCACGCGGGAGCTTTGGCGGATCTGGTTCGCATTGACGATGGAGAATCCGACGAAAAGAAGAACGGGGAGAAAGGCTAGAAAGTAGATCCAGAGGCCGCGACGGGCGAAGAATGTTTTGCGAAGCTCCAACCGGATGACGGATTTAATCTGCGCCCACCAGATGTTCTTCATCGCACGACCTCATCATTGCCGATCAAATATTCGTAGACCGAGAGAACATCGTCATCCGCGGGCGCAACCGATTCAATCTCGATTCCATTGAGGGCAATCTGGTTCAGGGACAGGTAGAACTCGTCGGCATTTTTTGTTTTCAGCAGAATGCCGCGCTCGTCCTTGTGAACGGTGACTTCCATCGTGTCGGTCGAAGCCATGACTTTGGCGGCAAGCTCTCGGGGCCGGTTGCAGCGAATGAGAATTTGCGTGGGATGTTCGCTGATCTCGCTGCGAACGTCCTGAATTGCACCTTCGGCAACGACGTATCCATTGCTCATCAGCACGACCTGGTCAGAAATGACGTCGACCTCGTGAAGGATGTGGCTGGAAATGATCACGTACGAGCCCTGCGAGGCGGCCCAGCGGAACATTGCAATCATTTCTGAACGTGCAAGCGGATCCAGACCATTCAATGGCTCGTCGAGAATTAGAACCTTTGGATCGTGTGCCAATGCCTGTGCCAAACGGATGCGCTGGCGCATTCCTTTGCTGTATCCGGCGATGTTGCGGTCGGATGCTTCCGTGAGACCGACGCGCTCAATCGCCTGCCGGGCGCGGCGTTCCGCGTCGTCATTGTCGATTCCGGTCAACAGGAGGTAGGAACGGACGAATTGAAGTCCGGTCAGGCCTTTCGGAAGCGCATCGAATTGAGTGCTATAGCCGACGACCTTAAACAAAGCTTCCGGGTCAGTGGTTTTGTGGCCGAGAACCTCGATGCGTCCTTGCGTGGGACGAATCAAGCCGGTCATCAGATTCATCAAGGTCGTTTTACCGGAGCCGTTCGGTCCGACGAGGCTGGTGATCCCGGGGGGAATGGAAAGGTTCACGCGGTTGACGCCAAGAATCTCGCCGTAAAATTTCGAGACATCTTCAAGAACGATGCGGTCATTCATCTGACCACCTCGTAGGCGCGGACCTTGCGCAAGAGCAAGCCGAGACAGATGATGCAGTAGATGACGATGGCAGTCCAAGCCTCAACGACGGGAATGGCTCGCGTGACATCGGTGTTGAAGAGAGAATTCCAGATTGTCATCATCAAGTACCCGACGTTGAAGAAGTACCCAGACGTCGTGCGCATCACAGCGTTCACGGCTTGAGCAAACCCTGCGCCAAAGAAGAGCATGCCCAGTAACAGAGCTCCGGCAACGATTCTCCACTTAACCCACGCGGAAAGCGCCATGGCGAGAAGGGAGAGGACGGAAATCCAGATCAGGGAGGACAGGATGAGGCTGCCCGCGATCCAGAGGTGATCCCACATCCACGCAGGCCCAGCGAGGGTGGATTGAACGAGAAAGAGGACCACGCCGGGGATCCATGTAATTTGCGACAGCAGGATTCCCAGTACGGACGCTTTGCCGAGAACATATTCCGTGCGCGAGAGAGGTCGGCAGAAATAGAGGGGTAGTGCGCCATTCGAGAGATCCGCAGAGATCAATCCCGGGCCGAGGAAGGCCGTCAGAATGAACGCGAGCGTTCCCTGTACGTTCATGAAGTAGAAGAAGAATTTGTTGTCGATGGTGAGGACGTTGCCGGGCGCCCCGATCTGCTGGAGGAATGCCAGATTGTTGGCGATATAAATCAGGATCAGGCACGCGACCGGATAGAAGAAGCAGGCGACGAAGAGCGCGGTTTGAAACTTCGATCGGAAGAGCGTGCGCTTCGCATAGCGAAACAGAACGAGAAAGCGGGACCAGGTTGGAGTGACCCGTCCGGAGTAAGAGGAGTAAGTGCGTCTATAAACGGCCATCGTTGCTCCGAAATGGTGAGGTCGAGCGGCTCATGCCAGGTATCAGCCTTCCATTGCTTTCAGGAAAATGTCCTCGAGCGTGTCGCGCCGGAAGTTCAGCTTCCGGATGCGGACATCGCGCTCAGCTGCGACACGAAAGATGTCGCGAGACTCGATGCCTTCGGGCAGGATGATCTTCATGCGGTTGGCGCGGATGGCGCACTCGCAGCCGAGTTTCTCGATCGCTTCGGTGAAATCGCTGTTTGCGCCGTAGAACTCCATTTCGATAAATCGTTGGTTAGCGCGGCGCTCCTCGTTCAAATCGGAGTAGTGGGCGATGCGTCCCTGCTTGAGAATCAGAACTTCGTCGCAGGTATCTTCGACATCGCGCAGCAGGTGCGAGCAGAGCACGATGCGAACTTCGCCGCTATCGCGCATGTCGCGAATCATGCGAATCATACGTTGGCGCGCTGAAGGATCGAGGCCGTTTGTCGGTTCGTCGAGGATGAGAAGCTTTGGTCCGTGGACAATGGCCTGCGCAAGCTTCGCAAGTTGTTTCATGCCGAGCGAGTAGGTTCCAACCTGGCGGTAACGAGCTTCGGCGAGCCCGACGTAGAAAAGCGCTTCGTGCGCACGCTCAAGCGCCATGCCGGCAGGAAGGCCTGAAAGTTCGCCCATCATCTGCACGAGCGAGACGGCGGTCATCTTCGAGATAAAAGCGTCGTTCTCGGGCATGTAGCCGATCAGCGTCTTAATCTTCTTGCCCTGAGTGCGAATGTCGTGTTCGAAGACGCGTGCAGAGCCCGAGCTGGGGCGATAAAAGCCGAGAAGGGTATTGATGAGTGTCGACTTGCCTGCGCCATTCGGGCCGAGTAGACCGATCGCGCGTCCGCGAAGGGAGGCGGTAAGTCCGGACAAGATGTCGCGATTGCCGAAGCGGACAGACAGATTCTGGAGTTCAATCAGCGGCGTTGACGGAGCAGACGGAGGCTGTCGCTGGGCGACTAGCTCTGCTGCTCCGCTTTGTGCCGTTGTACTCACTCGGTTGAAGGCGCCGCTCCCACGGCCCGCCCCAGCATCATCTGCGGGAGGAAGGGCCCATTATGGCCCATTGTTAACAGCGTGCCTAGATCGAATCCCATGAACCCGTTGTTGCTGGAGACCAAGATCCGGTCGCGTTCGCCGTAAGCGTAAATGAGGCCGGGCGCAGAGTTGGCGGTGAGCGCGTCAACAGATTGACGCTGCTGCGGCGTCAAAGCGCCGCTGGATTTCAGTTGCTCCGCAATCGGTCCGACCACCGGTCCGATGTTGTGGTAGAAGATTCCGGAGAAATTGGTGTAGCCATCGTTCGGTATTAGTGCCTCGAACGTGGAAGAGTGGGTGAGCGAAAATCCTGCCTGACGGATCTGAATTGCGCGCGAGATCGTCGCCGTGTCTGGCGCGGCCACCAGATAGTTGTCGACAAATGTGTAGTCGATCTCCGTGGAGGTCTTCGACGAGTTGCGAATCGCGTAGTAGCTTTGCGAACCCACTTGCTTTTTCGTGAGTCGCATAACGTCGTGCTGATCGATTCTCGCGGTTGTAGGCGTCGACCAGTTTTTCGATCGTCGACTGCAGGGTTGCCGGATCATAAACCTCGAAGACCAGCTTCCACCGTGGAGTTGGAAGGAGGGGGCCGTCGAAGGCCAGCGTAACTTCGCCGCCTAATGGCGCGGCGATGTCGTCGAGGACGCGAACTCCGCTCTTCGATTCGAACTCCGCCAGATGCTCATTGAAGTTCTGATCACCGGCGCCGATGGCCTGGAAGAGTTCTTCCAGGATGCTGCGCGGATTCTTGATGACGGCGGAGGTGACCATGCTCGCTTCGGGAGAGACAAATTCCAGCGATCCCATGGACGCGGGGGCAGCCAGCCATGAGGCCACGCCTTGCCGGTCAGAGGCGAAGGTCAAAGCGGCCTGATTGTCTGTCTTGCCGCCAACTTCGCGATGTTCCATGGTGAGATAGCGCACGTCGGAGAGTCCTGGAGGCAGAGGGTTCTTGCCGCCACTGTCATGTACGTTCTGCACGACAATTTGTTCCATGTCAGCGCAGAAAAGCCATTCCGCGCCCTGCTGGTAGGCCTGAGCGATGTGTTCATGGAAGGGAGTTGAAGCGAAAGCGCCGTTGCCTCCTTGTTTTACGCGCATTACCGTTTGCTGCAGGTCGATAGCGGAGGGGCTAGCGATCATCAGGTCGTTATCGAGGTAAACGAGAAGCGGCTGATCTTTCGAGGGCCGAATTGCTGCAGGGTCGTGAATGATCTGCAAAGCTTCCTGCGAGCGATCGGACCTGAGAGCACCACTTTCTTTTTGCAGGAACGCCTCGAGACCGGGCTGGCGCACTCTGGCCAGAATTACAGGAGCGCTGTATGCGCCATTGCTCTTTCCCGCGGCGAAGACAATTTCATCGCCGAGATAGCTGCTGAATCTCTGCACATGGATGAACAGATCGTCCAACTTCGGTCCGTGGTTCTTCTGTTGCTGCTTCCACCATTCGCGAAGCGCCGGACTCTGCTGGAGCCGGTCATGAAACAGTCGACCAGCTTCGGACAAGGTATTGGACAAATTAGGAATCGCGGCATAGATCACCGTGTGGTCGGGAACGTAGGGCAAAAGGTCTGATTGATAGCGCAAGCCCGGACTGGGAATCGCGCTGAACTGTTTCTGGAGGACGGCGAAGTCTCCTAGTAGGGCAAGGTACTTGGCGGAATCGCGGCTCCATGCAATTTCATTCTTGATCGGAACCTTCGAAACGTTGGGGCTGGAGGTCGTTTGATCGCCGGGATGCAGTTCTGTGGAAGTGTCGCCGGAATCGACGCGGACGACGCCTTCGATGACTGCTACACGAGATCCCTTGAGCCCGTGGTTGACAGAAAAGATGGTGCCTTTAACGGAGACAAGCGAATCTTCGGTGGCGACGTATAGATGACGTCCGGAATGCTGTTTAGCGGCCTGCACAATGACCTGTCCGTCATCGAGGTGAATCGTGGTGCCTTTCCACGCGCGTGAAACCGAAACGCCGGCGCGCTCGCTCATTTCAACGAGAGAACCGTCCTGAAGCTTGAGTACAGCGGTCGATCCCTTGGCGGTGCGAACCATCGCGCCATTGCCAATCTGATATCCGGCTTGTACGAGGTGGACATCGTCACCTGAGACGGCATACAGCGAGCCGTTCACGGCCTGTACCGCCCCGTGGATTGGATTCTGGCCGGGAAGAAGGTCGTTATTAAACGCAACTGCGACCAGCGCCATGGCAGCAACGGCTGCAGTTGCCAGAGCCCATCGCCAGGCGCGCGGCGAGCGAGATTTCGGTTCGAAGCGCCATGCCACCTGCTTCTCGCCTTGGCGAGCGGTCTCGAGGGCGTGCCGGCATTTGACGCAGGCATGCGTGTGATCTTCGAAGAGCATCAGGCGAGCAGACGCGAGCCTTCGATCCAGGTAGGCGGGGATCAGCGATTGGAAATCGTCACAAGTTCGCAGGGATCGCGCATCGACCGATGAGGCTTGAGAGTCGCCAGTCAGGACGGACCAGACGCGGTCGCTCGCCTGGGCGACAACTTTGTCATCCACCTTCTCGTTTTGAATTGTTGACAGCAAACGATCAAATTTGTCGTTCTTCATGGCCGGTCTCCTAGATAAGTGGCGAGCTCCTTGCGAAGTTGTTGCCGTGTGCGATGGACGATGACCGCCACCAGCACTTGTGAAATGCTCAACATTTTGGCGATCTGCGCGTTGGTGAAGCCTTCGATAAAGCGCAGGGTAAAGATTTCCGCCGGCCTCGGTTTTAGCTGAGCCATGGCTCGGGCGAGGGCTCGGCGCAATTCCGGTGTTTCTGAGTGAGGAAGGTCGATGTCGAGCTCCACGGTGCGCTCGGATTGGCGCGCACGAATGACGTCGAGGGCTGCGTTGATAGCGGCCCGGCGCAGGTAGCCCTCTTCGTTGTCGAGAGAGTCGGCGTCCGGACGGCGGCGCAACAATCGCAGAAACACGACCTGCAGCACATCCTCGGCATCGGCTGCGTTGCCGGTGATCCGGTACGCCGTGCGAAAGACCAATCCGTGATGTGCTCGAAAACTGCGTTCGAGTTCAAGCGGAAGTGCGATAGCTGGCTTTTCTCTGAGTGCGACTTGCAGATTACGCCTCCTGCTGTTGCTTTTCATAACTAATGACGGGGACGGTTCAGAATTCTTACAAGTGAATGTACGAATTTTTTGCGCAGGAGTTCGAGACGGAGCGTTTTGGTTCGGGAAGAAGACAAGTCTTGCAGAATCAGGACATAGAGCGAAGTCTGACGGGCTTAACTGCGATACAGTTTGCCCGATTTGGGGTAATCTTCTGGGTTGCGCCTGTCGTGAGGTTGAGTCTAGGCGTGACGCGTCCTTATATTGGCGAGTCAAAGGCAGGTCCGAATGCTTTCGCGGCGTAGATTTCTCTCAGCGTTTTCCGCTTTTCCTCTATCTGGTCTAGTGGGCCGCGGAGTTCTCGGCAAACTTCCATTCCTGTCCAGCTCGGCCGAAGCAGCGCCATCCGGCACGGAGGAAGACCTGACCAAGTTCGTGAAGATCGCGATCGGGACGGGTGGGCACGGGCATACGTATCCGGGAGCCACCGTTCCATTCGGAATGGTGCAGTTGAGTCCTGACACATTTAACGATGGCTGGGACTGGTGTTCGGGGTATCACTACTCGGACAGTTCGATCATGGGCTTCAGCCACACCCACCTGAGCGGGACGGGCGCTTCGGACATGCTGGATTTCCTGCTGATGCCGGGAACTGGGCCGGCGAAGATATTTCCGGGATCGCGACAGAATCCGGGCGAAGGGTATCGATCGCGATTCAGTCATGAGGAGGAGATCGCCGAGCCGGGCTACTATTCGGTGATTCTTAGGGATTATGGCATTCGCGCGGAGCTGAGTGCGACGGAGCGCGTGGGAATTCACCGGTACACATTTCCGCAGAGCGACAGCAGCCACTTCATCCTTGACCTATTTCACGGATATGGGACTGCGCCGATTCTCTGGGCCGACTTGAAGATCGTGGGGGACGACACGATCGTCGGCGGGCGCAGCGTGAAGGGGTGGGCGCCGGGACGGGAAATTTACTTTGCGATGAAATTCTCGAAGCCGTTTCGGTCATCGCAGATCGTGTCCGAAGACAAGTATCTAAACAAGGAGCAGAAAGAGGCAAGAGGGAGCTCACTCAAGTGCCTGCTGAATTTTGAGACCGCCAGGGGCGAAGTCATTCTGGTCAAGACGGGTATTTCGGGCGTGAGCGCTGAGGGTGCGGGCAAGAATCTAGATGCGGAGATTCCGGATTGGGACTTCGACAAGGTACGGCGCAACGCACACGTAGCTTGGAGTAGCAATCTGTCGAGGATAAAAATCACGACGAGCAATGCTCGGCAAAAACGGATTTTCTATACGGCGATGTATCACCTGATGGTGGCGCCGACGCTATTCGATGATATCGACGGCAGCTACCGCGGAATGGACGGCAAGGTTCACCAGGTGCCGGAAGGGCTGCACAACTACAGCACGTTTTCGTTGTGGGATACGTATCGCGCCGCGCATCCGATGTATACGCTGGTCCAGGGCGAGCGCGTGCCGGACTTCGTGAATTGCCTGGCCCGCATGACGGAAGAGAGTCCTGCAGGAGTTCCGATTTGGCCATTGCAGGGGCGGGAAACGTTTTGCATGACCGGATACCATGCCAGCTCGGTTTTCGCAGAAGCGTTAACAAAAGACTTCAAGGGAATCGACTTTGCCAAAGTCTACGAACTCCTAAAAAAACGCGCGATGAACGATGACTATCGCGGCCTCGGCTTCTATCGCAAGCTTGGCTACATCCCTTGCGACAAGGAAGAAGAGTCGGCGAGTAAGACGATGGAGTACTCGTACGACGATTGGGCAGTGGCTCAAATCGCGAAGGGTGCGGGGAAGAACGAAGAAGCGAGACTGCTCGTTGAGAGATCGAAAAACTATCAACACCTGTTTGATCCGAACACGGGATTCATCCGGCCAAAACTAGAAAGCGGCCAGTGGTCCGAGCCGTTTACTTCGACCGAGATGGGATATTCCAAACAGTGGCGCGACTACACGGAATCCGATCCATGGGAGACGACGTTCACGGTCCAGCACGATCCTGCGGGATTGATCAAGTTGTGTGGCGGTCCAGAAAAGTTTGTGGAAAAGCTCGACACGTTATTCAGCACCAGTTCGCAGCTTCCGCAGGATGCTCCCCCGGATATCGCCGGGATGGTCGGGCAATACGCGCACGGCAATGAGCCCTGCCATCACATGGCCTACCTCTATGCCTATGCCGGGGCAGCACACAAGACGCAGGATCGGGTGCGACGACTGCTGGAGATGGAATACGATGACCAGCCCGATGGGCTGGCTGGGAACGAGGATTGCGGCCAGATGTCCGCGTGGTACGTAATCAGTTCGCTTGGCTTTTATGCGGTGGATCCGGTGAGTGGGAATTATGTATTCGGGACACCATTGTTTGATCGCGCCGAAGTAGAGTTAGGTCCCGGCAAGAAGCTGATCGTCGAAGCAAAGCGAACCGCTCCGGCAGACCAGTACATACAGTCGATCAGTTTCAATGGCAAACCGCACAGCAAGCTCTGGTTCCGGCACGCGGATATCGTGAACGGCGCGACCATCGTATTTTCTATGGGAGCGAAACCGAGCCAGCAGTTCGGCGCGAAAGAAGAGGCGCTTCCGCCGTCATTAATGTTGTGAAACGTATATTCAGGACAATGCCTCAACCGTTAGGTATTGCCAATCCGAGTCAACTTCTCAACCATGGGGCAATGGAGGATGGAATGGTGACACGACGTGAATTTATCGATGCCCTTGCCGTCGGCGCGGCGGGGGTTGCGATTGGGTCCACTGCAAAGAGCTATGCCCAGGTCATGGGTTCCAACGATCGCCTCAACTTCGCTGTTATCGGTCTGAACGGGCGCGGCTACGCGCACCTTTCCTCCCTGAAGGCGAATAAAAGCGCAGCGCGCATCACGCACGTGTGCGATGTCGACAAGACGATTCTCCAAAAATTCGCGGACACGACCCGGCAAGAAATGGATGAAGCCCCGGTGGCTGAGCAGGATTTCCGCAAAGTTCTCGAACAGAAAGACGTTGACGCCATCACGATCGCGACGCCGGATCACTGGCATGCCCCGATGGCTATTGCCGGCTTACAGGCGGGCAAGCATGTCTACGTTGAAAAGCCCTGCAGCCACAATCCTGCCGAAGGAGACATGCTCGTGAAGGCGCAGCAGAAGTACGGCAAACAGGTGCAGATGGGGACGCAGCAGCGCTCGTCGCCGCATTCCATCGAGGTGGTGCAGAAGATCCGCGATGGAATCATCGGAAAACCGTACTTCGGAAAAGCCTGGTACAGCAATACCCGGAAATCGATCGGAACAGGAAAGGAAGCGTCCGTTCCACCGCAGCTGGATTGGGACCTGTGGCAAGGGCCTGTGCCGCGACGCCCGTACCGGGACAATGTACATCCTTACAACTGGCACTGGTTCAAGATCTACGGCACAGGAGAGACGCTGAACAACGGAACCCACGAAGTGGACGTATGTCGCTGGGCGCTGGGCGTTGACTATCCCAAGCGGGTGACGGCGTCGGGCGGACGATACCAGTTCCATGACGACTGGCAGTTCTATGACACGCTTGTCACCAGCTTCGAGTACGACGATCACTTGATCACATGGGAAGGTAAGAGCTGCCAGGGGATGAAGTATTATGGCCGCGATCGAGGCGCGACCATCATGGGCACGACTGGCTCGGTGCTGATGGACCGCGACGGCTACGAGATCTATGACCTTAATGGGAAAAAGACCAGCGAATTCAAGACCGGGAAGGAAACGTCTTCGTCCGACCTGCTGGGACGCGATTCAATGACCGACGCGCACTTCGCGAATTTTATTGCGGCGATCCGCAAAGGCGAAAAGCTGAATGCGCCAATTAATGTCGGCAACGTGTCCGTCACGATGCTGCAGCTTTCGAATATCGCCTGGGAAGTAAAGCGCGAGTTGCATCTCGATCCGAAGGATGGACGGATCGTCAATGATGTGGAAGGCATGAAGATGTGGAAACGGGATTATCAGCCAGGGTGGGAGCCACATCTCTAGAAGACAGGTCTCGCAGCGAACGAAGCAAATGGAAAGCCGCACACCGGATTTGATGTGCGGCTTTCGTGTTTGCAGGCTTCGATCCGACGGATGCTAGAAGTCGAATCGCAACGAGAACTGCATGACGCGAGGGCCCACGTCGCTGGTAATGACGCCGAAGTTAGGAGCATTGATGTCTGCAACGCTACCCGTCGGCAGTGCGAAGTTGACCTGGTTGAAGACGTTGTAGGCTTCGGCGCGGAATTCCAGGCCGTAGTTTTCCTTGATGATGAAATGCTTATTGAGCGAGAGATCGGTATTCGAGAAGCGTGGACCTCTCAGGTTGTTACGCGTTGGACCCTGCAAGCCGATCGGTCCCGTGAACGCGCCGAGCGCTGCCGTGGGATTTGCGAACAACTGGATCTGTCCCGTGGCCGGATCGTTGTGGACGTCGGTTTTGATGTCAGATCGATTGCCGACAAAAAGCGCCGGGCTGTTGGCATTGAAGCTCACGGGGAAAGCTTCCGAGACGGTAGTGAAGGCGAAGCCGGAGTGCCAGGTATTGAGGAATGCGAGCTGCCATCCTCCAATGACCTGATTCAGCCAGCCTGATGCGCCATGTCCGATGAAGTGTCCCCTGCCGAAGGGTAGATCATACAGACCATCTGCGCTGATCAAGTGTGTAACGTCGAAATCGGAGTTGGAGCGGCAAGAGCGAAGCTGTATTGCATCGCAGAGAAATCCGCCGTATCCACCAGTCGCGGCAGTACCTTCGGCCACGTTAGCGACCGTCGAACTGTTGTCGATGGAGTGGGAGTAGGTGTAGTTGACGTCAAACTGCAAGCCATGCGAGATCCGCTTGTGCAAGCTGGTCAGCAGTCCGTTGTAGTTCGAGTAGCTCTTGTTTCCGAAATAGAGCTGGCTGCTGAACTGGGGGTCAAGGCCAACGTTCGCTGGAATCATCGGTCCTAGGCCGATGCCGGTATAAAGGGCTGCGAACGTGTCAGCCATGTCACCGATCGCAGGCAACGGACCAAAGAGCTGATTCGTCAGATCGGCGCAGTGTGAGACCGTCAGGCCGATGAGTGAACCAAGGCCGGGACAATCCAAGCCGAAGTAGTTTGCCTGGATGGTAGGCGTCATTATGTTGTCGAAGAACGCGGAATCAGTGATGGGCTGTCCGCTTCTGGCTTGCAGAGAGAGATTAGTGAACTGCGGTACCAGCGACTGGCCGGAAGCTGGGTCTTTGAAGTCGACTACTTGTCCTGCATCGGATCGCGACAGGAGCCGGTGACCCATGCGGAGGATAGTAGGTCGTTTCAAAAAGGAAGTTGCCGGGCAATTCGCGCTGAATGCCGAAGCTTATGGTTTCGGAGTAAGGCGTTCGGTAATTGGGATCCACCGCCAGCTCATTTTCATTTCCGACCAAGCCGTTGTACAGGAACGGGGAAGAGCCGGGGGCATTGAGATACGGCGTAACTGGAACTGATGCTGGTGCCGGTGGAATGAGCGGAGGTACCGCTCCGAGGGAGGTAAAGCGCGGATCGGTAGCCAAACCGCCCTGGTAGGTGGTGCCAACGCTTTGTCCGAAGACAAATGAGGACTGATCGTTAAAGAAATTGACCGCCGACATTATCGTGTGATCGAAGACGATGCCAGCCCCGGCGCGAATTACGGTTTTGCGATCGCCGAGCACGCGACCAAGGAGCCCACTCGTCGCTGAAGGGTTGTAAGCGAAGCTCAGGCGAGGAGCGAAATCGCGCCAATCGGGATGGTAGTAGCCGGGAGCGTGATTGGCTTTTCCGCCGAAGTTGTACATCACGGTTGGTGCAGCGGCGTCGCCGCTTATACCGGCCTGTCCTGCGGCGGCACGCGCGTTGTACATCGAGGCGAAGTCAATGTTGGGAATGGTCTCGAAGCCCCCCATTTCATAGGGCACGGAGTAATACTGCCATCGCAGGCCGTAGGTCATGGTCAGATCGCTACGCATGCGCCACGTGTCTTGAAGATAGGCTTCTGTTTCATAGTAGCGATAGTTTCGGCTGTGACCGGACCCTTGCGGCAATGGTTGCAAGTTGTGATCGTTTTCGTAGTTGCTGGCGACGTTGGATATTCGACCAAGAGCGAAAGCATAAGCGTAGCTCCAGTCGGCGCCGGCAACGGGATCGTCGAGCAACTGCGCCGGGCCTGCAAGGCTCGAAACCGGGCTGCCCAAGCCAATGGTGAGCAGGTTGAAATCTCCGACCAGCGTGCTGCTGTCCTTAATCGGCTTGAACGTTCCGCCGATTTGAACATTGTGCTTCCCTCGAACGTAGTTGAAGTCGTCACGGAACACAGGGATGGGAACAGATCGATGCTGGCTGCTAGCACCATAGTAGGGCGCTCCCAGTTGCGGAATGCCGGATGGCGAAGGCATGAAGGCGGCGTATTGGGTAATTCCAGGAGGATTGAAGGAATTGGGGAAGCCGAAGACTCCGCGAGTCTCGCCGTAGTTAAATTGGTTGACTTTGGTATTACTGATCGTCCAGGTGTGGCCGATAACGAACGCGTAACTATGATCGACGATCTCGTGAGTTACAGGATCGCCGGGAAATAATTCGGCGGAGGCATAGTTCGCGTCGTCGCCTTGAGTTCGTCGAACGATGCTGAAGCGGCCAAACAGTTTCATTTTGCTATTAAGGTTGTAGTCGATACGCGACACGAAATCGTTTGATGTGTAATGAGCAGGAGCGTTCCAGCGGAAGCCCCCGGTGTTAATACCGTCTCCAGTGGTGAGATCGTTGGCGTGGGGATAACGCGAATTGATGAACGATAAGAGGGCCTGGTCGGGGCCAATTCCTGCCGGATCGAGGCTGGTATCGGAGACCGGAAATGCGCTGATGCAATCCGGTTGAGTATTGATTCTGCTGGTGCTGCTGCATCCCGCATTGTTGTTAATGTAACTTACATTGCCCGCGCGGAAGGCATCGAGTGGAACGATAGCGGTGACCGCGTCGGAGACGGCATCGCGACGTCCCTGGTAGTTGAAAAAGAAGAATAGCTTGTCTTTGACAATTGGACCGCCAATGCTGGCGCCAAATTGGTTCCTCGTCAGTGGCGGTTTCCCGATGACTGGATTTTGCCGATTGTTGAAGAAATCGTTGGCTTCGGTGGCGGCGGTGCGATTGTATTCGGCAGCGGATCCGTGAAATTTGTTGGTGCCGCTCTTCGTGGTCAGTTGCACCATGGCGCCACTTCCGCGACCTTCTGCCGACAGCGGATTCGCGGTCTCAATACGCATTTCCTGGATTGAATCGACTGGAGCATTGGCAGTCATCGCTCCGGCCTGCCCGGTGCCGAAGTCGTTGGTGTCGAGGCCGTCCAATGTGTAGTTGCTCTGATCGCCACGCGCTCCAGTGACGGAACCGTCGCGGCTGCCCAGTGTGTTATCGCTTCCACCGGTGGCGTAGGTGTATCCCGGCGAATAGTTCAGAAGTCCCAGAGGAGTATCGCGCAGGGAAATAGGCGCCTCATGCACCATGCGCATGTCGAGCGCGGCTGAAACCGAAGTATCGGTGGTGTTGAGGGACACTTGAGAGCCGGTGCCATTTACTTCGACGGCTTCCGTGGTCTGACCAACTTTCAATTGTGCGTTTTGCGTATGGGTCGTGTTGGCCCCGAGATAGATATTCTCGATGAGTTGCTGCGCGAAGCCTTCCTTGCTGACAGTCAGGCGATATCCGGTGCCGGGCAGGACTTTCAAAAACGTGTATGCACCAACGGAGTTCGTTTTTGTCTCATAGTTTTCGTTGGTCTTCGTATCAGTGAGTTTGACGGTTACGTCGGTGACGACCGCGCCGCTTGCGTCGGTAACCACGCCAGTCAGCGAAGCGACATCCTGCGCATTCACAAAGGAGCACAAAGCGAACAATAAAGAGAGAGGGGCAGCAACAAGGTGCGAGTGGCAGAGCTTCGAGATCTGTATTCCATGCAGTGTCTCCTTTGTGGGGTACCGTTTTGTTTGGTACTGGTCGCGAACGCAAACGAACCGACCTTCTCGCGACATCCGAATCATTCGCTTTGGGAGGTACTTCAGAAGTCTTCCGGGGCGGCGCCGTGCGTTTCGTCGCGCCGGGAAGTCACCCGTCTTCGCGGGCTGTATGTATTGAATTGAGCATGCCAACGTCCAACGTGTGCATTGAGTTGCTTTTACGGGACAAGAGTTCGAAGAAACGTGACGAACCGATTCCGAAACGTTTCAAGATGACATCAATTGCGTGCGGAAAAGTCGGGAGGGGCCGAGTTCCAAGCAGACACTTCTACAAGAAGTTGTAAGTTGGGCCCAGCGGAATACCAAGGTTCACAGAAGACGCATCGGGATCTAGCCCCTCGGATGAGGGCGCGGCGAAGAGGCGGTTGCGACGCACGAAGAGCCCTGAAGGCATTGCAAAGTGCGGGCTATGAGTTGAACGTTTCGATTCACACGAAAACTGTTATGCGAATTCCTGAACTTGCACGGACTCGCCGCTCGCATCAGTTGTCGTTGCAATTTCACCATTTCCCGGGGTGGCCTCGAATGGAATCGTGACTAAAACGGCGACACCACCCTCGGGAGGAGAAATGAGTTCTATGCTCTGATCCTCGCCGTAGAGGGTTTCGAGCCGTTCGCGAGTCACGCGCAGACCGAGGCCGCATCCACGGTCATTTGCCTGGCTTCCGAAGCCGGGGCCATTGTCTCTGACTTCGAGCCTGAGATCGCCATCCTCGATGCGGAATGAGATGCGGATGGCGCCGCCAGATGTCATGCGTGAGATGCCGTGTTTCACTGCGTTGTCGACGAGCGGTTGCAGTAGCAAGAGCGGCACGTGGGCATCCAGAGTTTCCGGGGCAATATCGTACGTCAGGGTTAAGGCGCTCCTCAAATCGAACCTGCTCGATTTCCAAATAACAATTCACAAATTCCAGTTCACGATTCAGGGTTGTTATCTGAGTTCCCGCCGATTCAAGGTTCATGCGTAGCAAGTCGGCGAGGCGCGTGATCATGCGGTCAGCAGCTTTCACGTTGGTGAGCATGAGGGCCGAGATGGAGTGCATAGTGTTAAACAGGAAGTGCGGTTGCAGCTGGCTTTTCAGCGATTGCAAGTGAGATTTTGCGAGTTGTGCTTCTAATTGGGATGCACGCAGCTCCCGGTCTTGAAACTTGAAGTAGTACGAGATGGCGTGGGCAACTAAAACGATAGGCAAGAAGACGCCGGTGATGTCGTCGATGAGGTTATTGAAATACAGGCGCTTTAGTGCCAGGAACTGAACCGAAAACGAATGCGTTTTTGAGTTCCAGAGCGCAGAGTTCCACTCATGCGCTTTTGAGTTGTAAATCGCAAACGGCGTTGCACCGCGTAGGAGAATGTGCACGAGACTGAAGAGCGCTCCCGCTGCCAGGTATTGCATTGAACGGTACTTCCAGTTATCGCGGCGAGTCGGGTATTTAGTTGCGAACGCAAAGACGAAGGGAGTGAGAGGGAAATATGTAAGGACCTGGCTCAACTCGAGTCCGAGCGTATTCATGAAGGGCATCGGCATTTCGGTCGAGCGGTAGAGTTCCCAAAATGTGAATGTCGCGGCCACGCAGATAAAAGCCCATACGGCAAAGCTGGCTCCCCAGACGAGCGCAGAGAACGGACGGAGGGTTCGGCCTGGCCGAATCTTCTGCTCCGGCTTTCCGGTCAGGCGCCTGGGACGGCGAACAAGCTCTCCGCCACAGCGAGGACAGATTCTTTGTTTGACGTAGCAGGCGGCGCAGAAAGTGCAATCTGAAGCGCAGATGTAAGCATCAGCATTAGGGGCGAGAGCAGCTCCACATTTTTCGCAATTTGTTTTCATTTAGCGGGGAAGCCTCGTCGCCCAGCCTGGGTGGTAATCCTTCATTCAATCATGGCAACCGACGCAAACACCGAATTCCATCCCTCTTAGACGGGCATTCGTCCCATAGGTGAGTGAAGAATTCTGGCGTTGTTCTGACTGGAACCGGAGAATCTCTATGGCTGGACCTAAGAGGTCCTTGTGCTTTCCAGACGCTGCCAGGTGGTTCCTAGAGAAGAGTCGACTCGTCGCAACTCCCCTTGATGGAGCATGGCGTAGAGTTCGTTAAGTATGGAATGAATGGCCGATTCGCGATCGACGAACACGAAGGACTTGCGCCGGAGTATCCGCGCATGAATCTCGATGATCGAGATTGCATCTGCCGATTCCATCAGCGCAATTCGGCAGGCGCGTTGAAGATCGGGGTTCGAATTGCCACGGAAGGTACGCGATCGGGACCGAGTCCTCGGAATTCGCTCGCCAAGGGAATCTTTGGAGGATCCGTTTGGATGAAGTTGGGGCAATCCTGTTGCTTCGGCTGGTTCAGAAGGAGTGCTTTCGCCGAGTTCGCGGAGGGCGTCCACCGCAATTCGCAGGTTGCGAATGCGGCTGGTCACTTCTTTGTATTGGGTTCGAAGCTGATGAAGTTCCAGGACGACAACCTTGAGGACCTCGGAAGCGGAAGCCTCAGTGGAAGGCTGAGAATGGTTACTGGATGCCATAACGACAATCCGATTATGCGTAAGACGAAAACGATATTCCAGAGGCCGGGGACGGAAGCATGAGGCCAAGGGATAAGTGCATGATCAGAATGAACGATTTCGTATTCAAATAGTGAAACGATTTCGCAGTGCCTACGTCTATTGGAATACCAAGGGGATTCCTCCCTGTGGCGCATGCTCATGCATCCAGATTCTGCTGAATTGCCTTCACGGGAAATGGCAGGTAAATCTCTGGTCCGTGTGGTAATTGCGGACGATGAACGGCTCGCACGTCAGAAGATGAGAATTCTGCTCGAGTCGGAGCCGAGCATCACGGTGGTGGCGGAATGTCAGGACGGCCGCCAGACTGTGTCCGCGATCAACTGTCTTCATCCAGATCTGTTGCTTCTCGATATTCAGATGCCGGATCTGGATGGGTTCCAGGTACTGAACGAGATCCAGCCGCAGGAAATGCCACTGGTCATTTTCACCTCGGCGTACGACCAGTACGCGATCCGCGCATTCGAAGCGCACGCGCTTGATTACCTGCTCAAGCCCTTTGACCAGGAACGTCTGCACCAGGCGATTGAAAGAGCGCGAACCGATCTATCAAAATCAGGAAACCGAGAATTCACAAATCGCCTCATGGAACTTCTTGCCCGATTGAAGACGGGAACAGCGGGCCAGCCTGACGAGGCGCAAGATCGATTGGTAATCAAGGCCAAGGGCCGAGTCATTTTCTTGGACTTGAATGAGATCGATTGGGTCGAGGCTGCCGCGAATTACGTGCGGCTGAATGTGGGCAAGGAATCGTATCTGCTTCGGGAAACCATCTCGCGCACCTCGGAGCGTTTAAATCCGAATGAATTCATCCGTATTCATCGCTCGACAATCGTGAATGTGAGAAAGATCAAAGAACTGATCCCGGTGAACAGCGGCGAGTACGTGGTGGTACTAAAAAACGGTAAGGAACTGTCTTGTAGCCGCGGCTATCGTGCGCAACTCCAGCGCGTGATCGAACAGCACTCGTAACAAGTTCCTTGTTCGATCGGAACCAGACAAAACAAATAGGAATTCAAATGTAAGACTAACGCCGTTAATCGGCGGTCTTCGTCCCCGCACGCTGTTCAACCATCCCACTGAGTGCAATCCCTCTGCGTGGCGTTTCGTCTTGTGTGCATGGCGGAGCGCAAAGGCAGTATCGGCGCAACGAGGAAGGTACGCCATGAAGGCCTGCCTACAAAACCTCCTCAGCAGTCAACAAAGGTCCGTGGAAATTCCCACAGAAGCTCACGCTGGATTTTTTCTGCGCTTTTTCCGCTTACAGTCGTCGCGTTGACATTTGCTGGAGATCTGACGTCGGGGACTCCGCCGCCGAAAGACCGAATGACAGAAATCCCCTTCACTCTCTTTGAGGGATATCTAATCGTAGTGGAAGGTCGCATCGGAAACCTCGATCATCAGAACTTGCTCATCGATACCGGTACCAGCCCGAGCATGATCGACAGGAGTATCTTCGCGAAGCTCGGGCTGCAGGGAACTGCCAGCGGAATCGCACTCTTTAACAAAAGCGTTTCCGGAGAGAGGGCGATTCTGCCTGAGCTTGAACTGGGTCCCCTGCAGAGGCGCAATCTAGAAGTGATGGTTGCCGATTTTTCGAAGATTGCGGGCCGCGTTGGAACACGCATCGACGCTGTGATTGGGCTCGATGTGATGGGGGCAACCAGCTTCACCATCGATTATCAGAAGCACAAGATTTACTTCCGGTCGACGCAAGAGCGTCATTCCGCACCATTCACCGCCGGTCCGCGATTCATCACTGTCGACCTGAAGACCGGTGGAAGGCAACTTCGCCTGCTTCTCGATACAGGTACTCCCCATCTGGTTCTTTTCAAGAATGCGCTCACGAACCTCGACTATGATCCGACACAAGTGACCGGAAGCGGGCAAAATATTTCTGGCACGATTGCGTACGGAAATATCATCTTGCCGAAAGCGCGCTTTGGAAGTGATGAGGTAGGTCCCACACGTGCATCCGTCGTTCCCGGCCAGCAGAATGCCGGTACGGAGTACGACGGCCTAATTGGCTTGTCGATGCTGCGCCCGAAGCAGCTGAGTTTCGACTTCGAGCACCAAGTCTTGGGTTGGAGTAACTGACGGACGTTCTGGTGTCGAGGGGCTCGATCAGCAAAATCCATCGGCTTGAACCTGCGACGCAAGCGTGGAGCTTCTTGAGTGTGGACATCGAGCCCATTGCGATCAAACTCGCGTTCAATGCAAACCCAGACAAGCCGGCGATGGCAAAGCCCCCTATCTGGCAAAGTCACCCCGATGGGTACCTCGGGTTCCAGATCAACTTCCGCTTCTCGCAGAATAAAAAGGGCCGCCAACCTGAGTTGGCGGCCTGCTGAGCTGCCCGGCTTAATTAGAAGGTCAGCTTGAGGCTGAACTCCGTTGCTCGCGGCGCTCCGAGCCCGTAGACTCCGGTCCCGGCGCCTACGCGGACGTTCTGCGTTCCCAGATAGTTGGTTGCACCGATGTTACCTGGTGCTCCCGTCAGGTAGGGGCTTAGGACGTTTGGAGGAAGATCGAAATTGGCAAAGTTAAAGACATTGAAGAAGCCAATTCCGGGTTCGATGGTGACAGTTTCCTTAATTCGGTACTTCCATCGCAGCGACATATCGACGTCCTTCAGCCATGCGAGACCGACGGAGTCTGCGATAGGTGCCGGAAGAGTAGGAGCAACGCCGCCCATTCCCTGAAGTTGGGAGAGAGTAAACAGGCCGTTCGCGATCAGAGTCTGGCCGGCAGGAGTAGCCTGTCCTGCCACGTTCTGATTGTAGGCGCTGATGACCGATCCCAAGTTCCCTGGGCTGATGCCCCTCATGAACGAGCCATTCTTCGTTCCGGGAACATAATCCTGCACGGTTCCATCGCCCGTGAAATCGGTCCGGAAGATTTCACCATTGCCCAAGCCGGAATTCGGCACGACCAATGGAGTTGCCAGCGGGCTGTAGAAGTGACCGATGATGCCCGTCTGGAATCCCCACGGAAGGTCAAAGCTGCCGCCAAAAGAAAGCTGGTGCCGTCGATCGAGCGTTGACGGACCCATGAAGCGCATCGGGTTTGCGTTGTCCACCGCACCGATCACGAAGTCCTGATCGGAGTACTGTTGGTAGTTCGCAGGTTGAGGGTTGGGGTTAGCGCCTCCGGGATTCACGAACTTGGAGAGGCTATACGCGATCTGGAGGTTCGCATTCTTGATGCCTTTAAGCGGATTTGCCACATTCTGGACCAGCTTGAAATCGAGTGCGTTGTAGACCGAACGACCGATTGGAAGCAGGAAGTTCATGTTGGCAGCCCCGGGGTTGAGTCCGGAGAATGCGCAACCAACGGCAGGACAGCCGCCAGCGCCCGGCAGACCAGTGACAGTGGTGCCGCCGACGCCGAGTTCGTACGAAGCGGTCAGACCTTGCGTGGCGAAGTCTGACATCTGTGCGCCGAGATTTGCCGGTTCAAGCGGCAAGCATCCACCGGCGGCAAGAGCTCCAGCCAGGGACGAGGCACCGCAAGCCGCAATGGTGTTGGCTATTGCGGCTTGCGCTCCGGCCAGGTTGAAGTATCGGGTGTCACCTGAGTGGTTCAGGTCGATACCCAAGAGCGAGCGTGTTTCCACGTTCCGAACGAAGTCAACGCTCAACACGGTTCCTTTATACACTTGCCGCTGAATTCCAAAGTTCATCTGGAAGGAACGCGGGGTCTGGAAGTTTGGGGCGAAAGTGGCGGGGGCGGTGTTGGTGCCAAGGCCTAACCCCGAATCCAGCAGGTTGCCGATGTAGCCACCGTTTTGCAGATCAGGCGTGAACGGGTAAGAAGATTGATAGGTGTGCAACAGGTTGATGATGTTCGTAGCGGCGGCACCAATCGTGATTGGAGTACTGCCGTTGCCGCAAACCCCATCGGGAATTGGAATCGATCCACCCGGGACGGCGATCGGGGCGGCCGGAGCACCTGGCCCGTTGCAGCCCGCGCCGACCTGCAGGAAAGCACCGGTCGCTTCGCGAGTAGGACGATCGAAGAGAACGTTGTTCCAGATCGTGTTCTCGTAGTAGAGACCAGCCCCTGCGCGGATTACAGTTTTTCCGCTACGGGTTGGATCCCAGGCGAGGCCGATCTGAGGAGCGAAGTTTCGATTTGGCTGCCGGATGGGAGCCCCAAGATTCGGGTAGCTGGAGACGACGTTGTTGAGGGCTGGAATGCCCGGTAGATCGGAATCGTTGCGGCCCGTGTCGCGGACATAACGCAATCCGACTTCGAGGTTGAGGTTCGGCCTGATCTTCCAGCTGTCGCCGATATACAGAGCGATGCGATTGTCGGGGCCCAGACCGCCGGCAGGGAATCCGAACGCCTTTTGTGCCGTCGCGAAACCGATTCCGTTGCCGAGCGTGATGGCCGAGACGTCGTAGTTAAGCGGGTTGGAGGCTGTGGTTCCGTCCGGGCCCGCCGGGCAAGCTGCACTGACAGCACCGCAATTCGCGTCGAGCAGGTTCGGAGCCGAGAACACCACGGGTGCAATGCTGAAGAACGCGGCGAAACCGCCCCCTTGGATGTGGTTATAGGTAGCACCAAAGCGCACCAAGTGGTTTCGGATGGCCTTGCTGCCATCGTATTTCAGCTCGTGATCACTCTGCGGTGTCGACTGAGGAGCGAGATAGTTTGGGCCTGCTGCGAACGGACCGTTGAAGATCGTCAGTCCCGAACTGGAGAAGGGCTGTCCAGCGTCACCGTCCTGAATCTGGTTCTGAAATTTTAAATATTCGAAGCGAACGCTGTGAGTGAAGTTGCCGGTGTTGAAGTCGAGCCCAAGAACGTGCGACCGAGAATTGTCTTTGTTGCTGTAGACCTGGAAACTGGAGGCGAAATAGGTGGCGTTGGCGATGTTGGCGAAGTAGCCGAAACGGTAGAACATCTTCGCGTTGTTCGTGATTTGATAATCCAGTTTTCCAAGCAGTTCGGTCTCACGGAACGGGGCGTTGAAAAAGCCTGAATCGGCCGTAAATGGCGCGGGCAATGCGACAGGCGATTGCAGATTGTTGAGAGTTCGCTCGCCGTCAGCAAAGAAGAACAGCTTGTCTTTTATGATTTTTCCACCGAGCGCTGCTCCGTATTGGCTACGTTGAAACGCGGGATTTTCCAAGCCTTGCGGAGTCGGGAGATGGGCAGAGACTGCGCTGTGGTCGCGGAAATAGCCGAATGCCTGCCCGTGATACGCGTTCGTGCCCGATTGGGTGGTGACGTTGACTGCACCCGATGAGGTCAGATCGTTGGAAAGATCGAGTTTTGACTGGCTGATCTGAAACTCGGCGATAGCGCTGGCTGGAATGTCCTGGGTTGTGGTGCCTACCGTCTCGTCACTGACATCGACGCCATCGACTTGAATACGCGCGCTACGGCCGAAGCGTCCACCGAACGAAATTGAGGAGTATCCAACCTTGGTGGGATCGAAATTGGTGCCGTCCTGGATTTGCACGCCGGGCTCAAGCTGAGCGAGATCGAGGAAGTTTCTTCCGTTCACCGGAAGATTTTCGATCTGCGCCTTTGTGAGAACGCCCTGTACGGTGGCCTGTTCGGTGTTTACTTCAGCTCCGCCGGCCTGAACCTCGATGACCTGGCTTTCCTGGCCGACCTGCAAGGTCGCATTAAACGTTGCAGTGTTGCCGACCATCACGTTGAGGATTTCACTGATGCTGCTGAAGCCTTTGGCGGAAACCTGGACTCTATATTGCCCCGGCGTGAGCGCGCCGGATGTGTACGCGCCAGACGAGTTGGACGTCAATTTTGTCACCGCATTGGTCGCGGTGTTTGTAATGGTCACGACGGCACCTCCTACGACAGCGCCCGTCGGATCATTTACTGTTCCGGTAACACTACCTGTACCGACCGTTGTCTGTGCCTGAATTGTTGAGAGCGCAAACAGCAACAGCCCGGTGGCAACCAAGCCGTTCAACAGAGTTCGGTATCGCAACCGATTACAACCATCCTGCAACTTCATCGCCAAGCCTCCTATCGTTTCTGACCAGTCAGCGATCAGTTTTCCGATACAGGGGAAGGCAAGTTGTCATCCCAGGAGACGGATTTCACGCGAGTTCATCCAGCGGAGGGACGAGTAGTCAACCCATTGCGACCAGACACCCGCTTTCGTCGATGGGGTGTGATGGGACGATGTTTCGTATCGGTTCGATTCCTATGGTTCCTAGGACTTTCGAAGCTCTCGCTATGAAGAATGGGAGACAAAGGTCGCGAATGTTCTTTGCGAAGTGACCGAAACGATCCGCGGGATGCAAATATTTGCGCTGAAAAAATTCTCCGGTGGGAACAACTCTGAATCCTTTCTCGGGTTGCCGAAATCTATTCGATACAACGGCATTTCGACTGTTGAGCCCAAACAACAATAATTGTTCGTGTTAGAGCTTGGAGCGTATGTATGGCGAAAAGAATGGTTCTGATGTTGGTAGTGCTGCTCGCCCTTGTGGGGGGCCTTGGATTTGCGAAATTCAAGCAGGTTGAAGCTGCGATTGCGCAGGGGAAGGCCTATGCGCCACCGCCGACGGCAGTAACGACAGTTGTCACGCAGAAGCAGACTTGGCCTTCGACCATGACGGTAATCGGCACCGCGGCAGCTATTCAAGGCGTGACGGTCAGTGCTGACCTGCCGGGAACCATCGACAAGATCCATTTCGAGTCCGGGCAGTGGGTTCACGAGGGGGATGTTCTCGTCGAACTCGATATCCGTCAGGAGCGCGCGCAGTTGGCGAGTCTGGAAGCTCAGCGGGATCTGGCGAAGACGAACTATGACCGCGCGAACCAACTTGTAGGCGCGGGCGTGATCTCACGTTCGGAATACGATACGGCCACCGCTCAGCAGAAAGCGACAGAAGCCCAGGTGGGCGACGTTCGTGCGGCGATCGCCCGCAAAACGATCCATGCTCCTTTCTCGGGAGTACTTGGAATTCGTCAAGTCAGCCTCGGGCAATATCTCGCGGCAGGGCAAGCCATCGTTTCGCTACAGTCGCTGAGTCCCATCTATGTGAATTTCGGGGTTCCTCAGCAGGAGACGCCGAAGGTAGTGCCTGGACATGTTCTGCGCGTCACGAACAGTGATCTTCCCGGTATGGCCTTCACGGGACGTATCACAGCTTTGGACTCTGTGATCAACGAACAGACACGAAATATCCAGGTGCAGGCGATCGTCACCAATAAGGACAACAAACTTCGTCCCGGAATGTATCGTGCAGGTCGAACTACCACTCGGACAACCTCGCGAAGTAATGCCAGTGCCAGCTTCGGCGATCAACTACGCGCCCTACGGAGACTCCGTTTACATCGTTACAGATATGAAGGATCCGAAAGGGAATTCATATCGGGGTGTTCGGCAGCAGGTGGTGAAGCTGGAAGGCTCGCGTGGCGACCAGGTCGGAGTCGTCTCGGGCCTGAATCCTGGAGACGAGATTGTGAGCTCCGGTGTATTCCGGCTGCGCAATGGTGCACCCGTACAGGTGAACAACTCGGTGAAGCCTGGTAACAGCCCCACCCCCAGTCCCGAAGAAAGCTAACCAGATGGTCACGACGCGGGTCCTTAAGGAGCGAGGATGAAGTTCACAGATCTATTCGTTAAGCGTCCAGTGCTGGCGATTGTTGTAAACCTGGTGATATTGATTGCCGGTTTGCAGGCCATCCGGTCACTGAGCGTGCGTCAGTACCCCCGGAGCGATATTTCGGTGGTGCAAGTCACGACCGTTTACGTCGGCGCTAACGCCGATCTCGTGCGCGGCTTCATCACGACTCCGCTGGAGCGCGTGATCGCCAGCGCGGATGGCATCGACTATATGGAGTCGGCCAGCGCACAGGGACTGAGCACGATTACTGTCCACCTGAAGCTGAACTACGACACTAATGCGGCTCTCACGCAGATTCAGGCGAAGGTGGCACAGGTACGAAACGACCTGCCTCCTGAGTCGCAAGCGCCAGTGATCGACCTGCAAACGGCCGACACGCAGTTTGCCGCGATGTACATCGGATTCTCGGCGAAAGATCTGGACATGAACCAGATTACCGATTACCTGACACGCGTGGTTCAGCCAAAGTTGAGCGCCGTGAGCGGTGTGCAGCGGGCCGACATTCTCGGCAACCGCACCTTCGCGATGCGGCTCTGGCTGAGGCCGGAGCAGATGGCTGCGAGAGGCGTATCTCCGTCCGATGTGCACGATGCCCTGGCGAAGAACAACTATCTGTCTGCGCTCGGAAGCACGAAGGGTTCGATGGTGTCGGTGAACCTTGTTGCCAACACTGACCTGCGCACGCCGGACGAGTTCAAGCAGATGGTGGTCAAGGAGGACAAGGGCGTAGTTGTTCGCCTTGGCGAAATCGCCGATGTCTCACTCGGTGCGGAAAACTATGACCAGGACGTCCGTTTCAACGGTGAGACGGCAACGTTCATGGGAATATGGGTGCTTCCCACGGCGAACTCGTTGGAGGTAATCAAGAACGTCCGCGCCGCGCTGCCCGCCATTCAAGAGCAGCTGCCGACGGGGATGAAGTTGGGAATCCCGTATGACTCGACCGCATATATTCAAGACGCGATCAACGAGGTGCTGCATACCCTCGGCGAGACTTTGTTGATCGTTGTCGTCGTCATCTTCCTGTTCCTTGGATCGTTCCGCTCGGTGCTCATTCCGATCGTCGCGATTCCGATTTCGCTGATCGGCGCAGTTTTCTTGATGCTGGTCGCGGGCTTCACTATCAACCTACTGACGTTGCTGGCGATTGTGCTTTCGGTCGGCCTGGTCGTCGATGACGCCATCGTCATGGTGGAGAACGTCGAGCGACATTTGGAGATGGGTAAGATCCCCGTTCCAGGCTGCGAAAGAGGCAGCCCGCGAACTCGTCGGGCCGATCATCGCCATGACGATCACTCTCGCGGCGGTTTATGCGCCGATCGGAATTCAGGGCGGACTGACTGGCGCGCTTGTTCCGTGAGTTCGCATTTACTCTGGCTGGCGCAGTCGTTGTGTCCGGCATTGTGGCTCTGACCCTGTCGCCGATGATGGGATCGAAGTTGCTGCGTGAGGGAGATGCCAACAAAGGGTTCGCCGGCATTGTGAATCGGCAATTCGAGCGCGTTCGCAGCCTGTACACGCGGTTGCTCGCGCGGCACGTTGCACTACCGGCCTGTCGTCCTTACGCTGTGGGCGATCGTCGCCGTACTGATGATTCCGTTCTACATGTTCTCGCAGCGCGAACTTGCGCCCGGCAGAAGATCAGGGCGTTGTGTTCGGCGTCATTCAGTCTTCGGCGAACTCCACCCTTGACCAGACGAACCTGTTCACCGAGCAGGTCTATAACGTTTACAAGTCGTTCCCTGAAAACGAAAGTGTCTTCCAGATCACGAATCCGAGCGGAGGTTTCGGTGGCATGGTCACCAAACCATGGAGCCAGCGGAAGAAGACGACTCAGCAGCTGCTCGTCGAATCTGCGGGATCGCTTTCGAAGATTGCGGGAATTAGGGTCATTCCACTTACGCCGCCGCCTCTACCTGGCGGAGGAAATTTCCCGGTCGATTTCGTGATCGCGTCGTCGGCGGAGCCGCAGCAGGTGAGCCAAATTGCCGAGCAGCTCGTGCAGAAGGCAATGGCCAGCGGCATCTTCATCTTTGCCGATACGGATGTGAAGTTCGACCAGCCGCAAACCGAAGTGGTCTTCGACCGCGACAAACTGCGCTCGCAAGGCGTCGATCTGAGCCAGGCGGGGCAGGACTTCTCGACCATGCTGGGCGGAAACTACGTCAACCGCTTCAGCATCCAGGGCCGCAGTTACAAGGTGATTCCGCAGGTGAAACGCGTGGAGCGCCTGACTCCGGATCAGCTCTCTCAGATTTATGTGAAGGGCTCCGCTGACAAGCTGGTGCCGCTCTCGACGTTTGCAACTTTGCGGACGACGACCGAACCGACGAACGCTTGAACAAATTTCAGCAGCTGAATGCGGTCCGAATTCAGGGCGTGATTCCACCTCCGGTGCCCCTGGACCAGGCGCTGACCTTCCTGGAGAACGAGGCGAAGAAGACGCTGCCTCAAGGATTCACGGTCGACTATGCGGGTGAGTCTCGGCAGTTGCGAGTCGAGGGCAGCAAGTTTCTCGGAACGTTCCTGCTGTCGGCGGTGCTGATCTATCTGGTGCTTGCCGCGCAATTTGAGAGCTTCCGCGATCCGTTCATCATTCTGGCTGGATCCGTGCCGCTGGCGATTTCAGGCGCGCTGGCGTTTTCGTTCCTGGGCTTCACGACGCTGAATATCTACAGTCAGGTCGGCTTGATTACGCTGGTCGGCCTGATTGCGAAGAACGGCATTCTGATCGTGGAGTTCGCGAACCACCTGCAGGAGACAGGGTCAGCTAAGCTGCAGGCGATTATTGGGGCTGCGAATACTCGGTTGCGTCC
Organism: uncultured Acidobacteriota bacterium; assembly: GCA_963712365.1. Classification (GTDB taxonomy): domain Bacteria; phylum Acidobacteriota; class Terriglobia; order Terriglobales; family Acidobacteriaceae; genus Sulfotelmatobacter. The sequence goes on along the minus strand of CAVQHO010000006.1, from coordinate 221,560 downwards.
GATTCTGATGACCACCGCGGCGACTGTCTTCGGGCACTTTCCCTTGGTACTCGCAAAGGGTCCGGGTGCTGGAGCGCGAAACAGCATCGGTATCATGCTGGTTAGCGGAATGATTATTGGCACGCTATTCACGCTGTTTGTGGTGCCGTCGATCTACATGCTGGTTGCGAAGACTCACGCTGCAATCAAGAGCGATGCGGAAGAAGATATCCGCGTTGCGGAACCCGTGGGATCTGCTGCCTGATTTCGATCGCGGTTCGTATGTATGGGGAGGGCTTACTGCCCTCCCTTTTCTTTTCGTTCCTAGTTGGTCTCGCCTTATCTTTCGTGCGCGTCAGCAACGTTGCAGCCCTGATCCAGCCTTTGTCCATCGTTTTCTTTCCGCCAGATCAGGTATCGTTGCCGTAGAATTTGAGGCTGAATGTCGACTTCAGAGCCGCGCAGGGCATCCTGGAGTCAAGGAGATGTCGGCATGGGCACACATGCGAACGAAAAGATATTTTCGGCACTAGAGACATTTCGTATCGAGCTACCTTCGTGGGGGTTCGCGAACACGGGAACGCGCTTTGGCAAGTTCATTCAGCCGGCCGCGGCGACGACTACTGAGGAAAAATTCAGTGATGCCGGACAGGTGCACCTGCTGACGGGAGTGTGCCCAAGGTGGCGCTGCATGTGTTCTGGGACTTCCCGCAAGGCGTAAGAGTACCGACGAGATCAAGCAATTCGCCGGAAAATACGGTGTCTGCGCCAGGATCGATCAATCCCAATCTTTTTCAGGACCAGGAATACAAGTACGGCTCGTTCGGAAATCCCGACGCGGAGATTCGGAACGCGCTATGCAGCATACGAACGACAGCATTGAGATCGCAAAACGGCTGAATAGCCGCGATATTTCGATGTGGTTCGCCGATGGATCGAATTATCCGGGCACCGCAAACATCCGCCAGCGCAAGCAGTGGTTTATGGAAGGATTGAAAGAAGCGCATCGAGGACTTATCGCCCGACCAGCGGATGCTTGTAGAATACAAGCCTTTCGAGCCGGCGTTTTATCATACCGATATTGCTGACTGGGGAATGGCGCTTCTCCTGTCGCGACACGCAGGTCCGCAAGCAAAGGTGCTGGTGGACACCGGACACCACTATGCCGCACAAAATATAGAGCAGATCGTGGCCTGGCTGCTTTCGGAGAATATGCTGGGCGGATTTCATTTCAACGACCGCCGCTATGCTGACGACGATTTGACGCTGGGGTCGATCGATCCCTATCAGGTCTTCCGAATTTTCCACGAGATCCACTTCTTCGAGTGCGAAACGGGCAGCACGCCGACATCGCGTACATGGTTGATCAGAGCCATAATCTGAAAGGCAAAATCGAGGCCATGATTCAAACCGTTACCATGGCACAGCAGCTCTTCGCAAAGGCGGCGTTGGTGGACGCCAAGAAGCTTGCAGTCGCACAGAAGAACTGCGATCTAGTCGCGGCGGAGTCACTGCTTCAGGATGCATTTGCGACGGACGTTCGTCCTGCCATCCAGGAGTGGAGAGATTCGAAAGGTCTCCCGAAGATCCGCTGCAGGCTTTCCGGGAGAGTGGCTATCTGGAACGAATCACCAAAGATCGCGCGGCGAAGAATTCGACAGGTAACCTCTACTGACCTCTCACTATTTGCCGTAAAGCTGCATGTCCGCAACGGGCTCAAACGAAATCATCACCGGCTTTCGGCTTTGCGGCGCCGAAAGCGGACGTGCGGTGTTGGGCGGCCTGCAATCAGGCGTTCTTACGACAGGGAGGTCCACCGGTTCAGCAATCAGGCGAGACAACGGCGAGTTACTTCGCTGGGATGTCGGGCATTTGTGGTTCGAAATCGGCAAGACCCTGAATTTTGGGAACCGCCAAGCTGGCTGGCATCGGGGTGGATGCTTGGGGTGTGGATTATGCACTGCTCGGTGAGCACGGCGACTTCTGCAAAATCCTTATCATTACCGTGATCGCCGCACCGAAGGCGTGATGGAGGAAGTCTTGCAGAAGTTTCCTCGGGAGGACATTTATCGCACGACGGGCATCCAGTTCATGCCCATCAATACCCTGTACCAGCTTTACGCAGCATATCGAGACAATCCTTCAGATGTCGCTGCGCACAAGCACTGCTTACCATCCCTGATCTGTTCAATTATTGGCTGAGCGGGAATATCGGTTGCGAGTTCACGAACGCCACGACCACCCAGATGGTCGATCCGATCGACGGATCTGGGCGAGAGACCTGATGGAGCAAGTCGGATTGCCGTGGATCTGCCCGCGCCGATTGTCGAACCTGGATCGGTCATCGGTTCTCTGTTGCCGCAGCGTCGTCTCGCATCGTCTGACTGGCACTCCCGTCATCGCGCCGGCTTGTCACGATACGGGCTCTGCGGTGGCAGCGATTTCTGCGCGGAATGGCACCGCCTTTTTCAGTTCTGGGACCTGGTCGCTGATCGGAACCGAACTGGACGATCCGGTGATCACTCCGGAAGCACTGCGACTTAATTTCACCAACGAAGGCGGCGTCAATGGGACGACCCGGCTTCTGAAAAATGTGATGGGGCTCTGGATGCTGCAGGGATGCAGGCATTGCTGGACGTCACAAGGGCATGATACGAGTATGGGGCACTCGTGGATCTTGCCGCGAAACAGGAACGCGTTTAGCCATCTTGTGGATCCCGGATGATGAATCTGTTTCTGCGGCCCGTCCGATATGCCGACTGCCATCGGACCAATTCTGCCGCCGAAACGCATCAGCCGCGCCGCAGCTCGCCTGCCGCGTTTGTGCGATGCTGTCCTGGAGAGTCTCGCGATGAAGTATCGAGTTGCCCTTCGCAGTCTCGAACAGCTTTACGGGCAGCGCATCGAGCAAATTCGCGTCATGGGTGGTGGCTCGAGAAATCGACTTCTGAACCAATTCACCGCAAATGCCACGGGACGAAGAGTGCTGGCCGGGCCCGGCCGAAGCGACTGCGCTCGGCAATATTGGAATGCAGATTCTGGCGACAGGGGCAGCATCCTCTCTCGAGGAAGTACGTGCCATCATCGACCGCTCATTTGCGACCGAGGTTTTTGAACCCTCGGACATCGACGAGTGGGATCGCCATAGCGAACGCTTTTCACAATATTGCGAGAGGATCTATGCCTGAAACGAAAGACAACTACATATTTGAAAGATCTGTGGGATGAGGAACAGAGCTCAGTCAATTGGGAACGACCAGCTGGCTCTGTTGCGTTATCGCTCGAACCTGCTGGGCGCCGATCTGCGAATCACTAATTTCGGCGGGGGGAACACCAGTTCGAAATTCGAGCTTCCAGACCCGTTCACGGGCAAGTCCGGTTCGCGTGCTTGCCGTGAAAGGAAGCGGAGGAGACTTGGGTTCGATCAAAGAATCCGGCTTTGCACTGCTTTATCTGGATCGGCTGGAACAACTGAAGAATCTGTACCGCGGAGAGCAATTTGAAGACGAGATGGTCGGCTATTATCCGCTCTCTGCGTTCGGAGAGAACCGGGTTGCGGCCTCGATCGATACTCCGCTTCACGCATTTCTGCCTTTTTCACATGTGGATCATTTGCATCCGGACTGGGCGATCGCTCTCGCTGCCAGCGCCAACGGCAAGCGAGAAGCTGGAGGAGTTCAATCGAGGAATTCGGTCGCGAAGATTGTTTGGGTGCCCTGGCAGCGTCCTGGATTTGAATTTGCACTGCTGATCGAGCAAGCGTAAACAGAGCAGTCCGGCGGCGGAAGGGCTGATACTTGGCGGACATGGCCTGTTCACCTGGGGAATGACGCAACGGGAGTGCTATCTGAACAGCATTCGCACCATCGATCAGATGGGCGAATTCGTTCACGGCATCAGGAGAAAAAAGGGACCGCTATTTGGCGGGAAGGTGCATCACCCGGCAGTCAATCGCAAAACTGTTGCGATCGAGATTCTGCCGGCCCTTCGCGGAGCGCTGTCTCATCCAACCGGCGCGTCATTGCCCACTATACCGATCACGAAGATGCGCTGGCATTTGCCGGTTCGAATGGGCGAAAGAATTGACTCGCGCTGGGCACCAGTTGTCCAGATCATTTTCTGCGAACTCGCGTCTGCCCGATGTTTGTCGCCATGGGATCCGGCCAACGGAAGACGTGAAGGCTCTTAAAGCGCGGATACAGGAGCAGGTTGCTACCTACCGCGCGGACGTACAAGAAGTACTACAAAGAATGGGCGACGCCGGATTCCCCCAAACTGCGCGACTCCAATCCTTCCGTTGTAGTCGTTCCAGGACTGGGACTATTTGGGTTCGGCAAGAACAAGAAAGAAGCGCGCATCACGACCGAGTTCTTTATTAATGCGATCCATGTGATGGCGGGAGCCAACGCGCTGGAGGACGGTGAAGTCGCCCATCCCTTGCCCCAGGCCCGCCGCAGAGCAATCGCAGCAGTTCACCCAATTTCACAACTACGTGGCCCTTCCCAGGTCCGAAGCATTTCGCATTGAGTACTGGGCCTCGGAAGAAGCCAAGCTTCAGCGCATGCCGGCGGAGGCGGAATTCAGCCGCAAGATCGCGCTGGTCATTGGTGGCGCCAGCGGCATTGGACGCGAAGTCGCTCTGTTGCTGGCGCAGAAGGGCGCGCATGTTGTGGTCGCAGACTTTGATGAAGCGGGCGCGAGCGAGGTGGCAGCGGAGATCGGCAAAGTTCTCCGAAGTGAATTCGTTGCACCCACGCGAGTGGATCTCGGTTCGTCGGAATCACTGGCCGATGCAGATCAAATTCACCGTTTCGCAATTTGGCGGGCATCGACATCATCGTCAATACGGCGGCCATCTATCCTGTCCCGGGCCCGATGGAGAACTTGCGGAGCTTGAACAATGGGCCAAAACATTCCACGTCAACGTGACCGGCAACTATCTGCTCGCTCAGCAGTCGGACTGGGTTTTGCAGGATCAAAACCTGCCCGCGACGATGGTGCTCACTAGTTCGGCGAACGCGGTCGTCCCGAAGAAAGGCAGCGAAGCCTACGACACCAGCAAGGCCGCTCTGCACCATCTCATCCGTGAGCTTGGCGATCAAGCTGAGTCCGCTGGTGCGGGTGAATGGAATCGCGCCGGCCACAGTGGTTGCCGGTTCGACAATGTTCCCGCGCGACCGAGTAATCCAGTCGTTGGAGAAATACAAGATCGAATTTTCGGAATCCGAGACTACGGAGGAACTGCGAGGCAAGCTTGCCGATTTTTATGCGCAACGCACTCTCACCAAGCGACCGATTCTTCCGCAAGACTGCGCCAATGCGATCGTGTGGCTTGCCGGGGAGCAGAGCGGAAAGACTACGGGACACGTGATTCCTGTGGACGGCGGGCTGGCCGAAGCATTCCTGCGTTAAATCAATGCAGAATCAGATCGATTCAGCAAAATTTCCTATGAGGATTCGATGAACCCAAATCCAGCGCTAGGAGTGTTCTTTCACTGGTTGGGAGGGCTCGCCTCCGGCAGCTTTTACGTTCCATATCGCGGGGTCAAGAACTGGGCATGGGAAACCTACTGGCTCGTGGGCGGCTTTTTCAGTTGGGTTATCGCTCCGTGGATTTTGGCATTGTCCATGACGCACGAGCTATCGTCTGTGCTGCATGAAGCGCCTGTCAGCAGCCTTTTCTGGACGTACGCTTTCGGAGTGCTTTGGGGATTGGGTGGGCTGACGTTCGGGCTAACGATGCGTTACCTGGGCATGTCTCTTGGCATGGCCGTTGCCCTCGGCTATACGGCCGCATTCGGAACGCTGATGCCACCAATCTTTCCGCGGAGAATTCGCTACTCAAGTGCTCGGAAGCCGGTCGGGACTCATTATCCTCACCGGTGTTGCGATCTGCATGGTTGGGATTGCTTTCGCTGGCGGAGCCGGCATTTCCAAAGAACGGGAAATGTCGGAAGAGCAGAAGCGAGCGTCGATCAAGGAATTCAATCTGAAGAAGGGGCTAGTCGTTGCGACATTCTCGGGAATCATGAGCGCATGTTTTGCCTACGGACTGGCCGCTGGTGACCCCATCAAAGCCCTGACAATTCAGCACGGCACGCCCGATTCTATGGCAAGGGCTGCCGGTCCTTGTGGTGCTGCTTGCTGGCGGATTCACGACGAACTTCATCTGGTGCGTCATTCTGAACGTCCGGAACAAGACGGGTCATCAGTATTTCAGTTCGGAATCGCTGGGCGGAGTTCCTGAGCGAAGAGAAGAACACATCCTAGAGCCAGTGACCGATGCCCCCGGGGAAGAGATGGCAGCCGACGCAAGAATTGCTCAGACCACGACGATGAAGGCTCCCATGCTCGCGAACTATCTCTTTTCGGCATTGGCGGGGACTACCTGGTACATGCAGTTTTTCTTCTACACGATGGGCGAGACGCAGATGGGGCGCTTCAAGTTCTCCAGTTGGACGCTTCACATGGCCAGCATCATCATCTTTAGTACCCTGTGGGGAATCGCGCTGAAAGAGTGGAAGGGGACTGGCACCCGGACAAAGCTTCTCGTCCTGTTCAGTTTGGTCGTGCTAGTTGCGTCGACCATTGTCGTTGGCTATGGAAACTATGTCGCGGGGGCGCACTGAGGGTTATCTTCTTTGCCGCTGGTGGCGCTCCAATTCTCAGCCACACACCGGAGAGAAGTCCGGATGGAAGCGGCTCGAGATGATCCATCCCTTGGGGAGTGAAGCGTTCGCCATAGCGATCGTTGAGCAAGCGGTAGTCGGGAGGGGTGCGTCCGGCAAGCGAATTAATCGCCGTGTTCCCGACGACAATCTTCAGATCGTTTTTCCCGGCTTTCAGCAATGAAGTCAGGTCGAGCGTGTAGGGCGGATGCCAGACCGCTCCTGCCCGCCGTCCGTTGACGAATACTTCCGCAGCCTCCCTCACCGGGCTGTCTATGTACGCCTGCATATTGAATTCGGGCAGAGGATCAGGAATTGGTAGTGGATTGCCCGCTCCGAAATCGAGCGTGATTCTGCCGGCCGCGACCGAATCGGGAGAGAGTTCAATTGTCTTTTCATACGCAACTCGTCCGGAGTAGTACTTGAATTTTTCGTCGTCGGTCCACGAATGGAGCTTGGACATGTGGGACCTTTGGTTGACTCCAGTGAACGAGAGATTCCAGTCCGATGATAGGTCGATAGTCTTCAGTAAATTCGATGAGCTTGGTGGAAACGGGTGTGTAGGCGAAGTCGAGAAGTAGATGATCCGCGATTCATATGGTTGGAGCGACAGCGCAACATTAGATGGGTCATCGAGACCCCAAGCGCAGCCTGTGAATGGGTCCCACCACTCAGCGAACTTTCCGCTTGATCGGAACTTGGCTGCGACAGTTTGAGGCGTATTGCTGGTATTTGCCACAAAGTAAAGGTCGCCTTCCGCCAAGTGACGGTGGACGAATCCCAGTTGCGGTGCGCTCGGCACGAAGATGACGTCGCTGTTTTGATGTCGGGCGAGAGTGTGACCGAGTTGAGCTTCGTCTTGCACAAAGATGCCCTTGGCAGCGTGATCCCGGAAAAGTGTTTGGGAGAGTTGCTGGATCTCCGTGGTTTCGCCGTCGGCATTCATCAAGCCGGGCGCTAGCGATGGAAGTCTGCGGGTGGCTATGACTAATCCGCCATGAGCCGCGAACTCCTCAATCTTCTTGTAGGTTTGCAGCGGAAGGCGCTCAACCGCTGGAAGAATTAAAACGTGGTACGGAATGCCGACGGTGTCGATAACGTCAGCGTCGATAAAGTCGAGATTGAATCCGGCATCGAGTATCTCAGGAATTACGTCTCTGCCTAGCAGCTCTTGCATTGCGTCGTCGATGCTCGCACCGGGGAAGGATGAGGCAGACTTGCCCGATTTGAACTGCGCCCATGCATCGTCGTTTGGTAAAAGCACCGCGATGTCATTTGCGGGCTTGCCGAGCCGGAGCGCAAAGCTGACTCGCTGAACATAGGCCGAGAGTTCCGGCATGGCAAACCACCAAGGGTTGTGAGCGTTGAAGGCACCTGCCGCGTACATACGCCATCCTGGCTCATCGGCGTTCGGCAGGTGAATAAGGCCAGCCATGTCCAACGAGTTGGTTGATGCCTTGGAGAAAATGTAAGTCCGCTTCCGCCTTCATATCCAGCGGTGTCGCACGGAATGCGGGAGAGTGTAGCCATGTCCAGACTTCCGAGGAGGTGACCGGCTTGCCGAAAAGATGGCCAGCGGATGCGGCCCATCGCAGATCCGAAAACTGCCGCCACATTTTATCGTTGCCTTGCCCTCTCCTTCAGGCAAATCAGCGAAGCGGTTACTGGAGAGTATGGCGGGAGGAGTTCCGTAGGTCTGAGATCGGAAAAGCGTGCGATGGTGTTGAGCCCACTCGTGTAGCGGTTGTAATAGCTGCTCATCCAGCCAGTTCGGTGAGAGTTCGTCCCCAGTCGTGTCGTATTGCAGCCGTCTCCGGCCCGATGTCGCTTGTCAACGCGAGTAGGTGCGGCACGAGATCATAGCCGCGGCGCTTACGAAATTCTTCCGGCAGATTGTCGGTCCAATCTGAATCTTCGACCTCGAGACTGTCGCTGAAGACTGCATATGGGGGCATTTCTCCAAAAGCCTGCATCAGGCGATCGCCGACCTGCGCGCAAATGTGCTGCGATCGCTTCGGGATCGTAATGGTCGAGGACGAAGCCCTCGGCCCCGACTGCGCCCCGTTTTCACCGTCATTCCGGTTCGGCTGGAGATAAAAAATATTGCGGTCGATTCGGCCGTGGGCGGCGTGTCGAATCGCAGCCGGCCATTTTCGATTGCGGTGGGCGAAATGGTCGTCGCATGCCTGTAGTCCGATTGCCCGGGCGGTCCGGGAACTTCAAAGACAGCTATCAGACGCTCACCTGTTGCTAGCGCCGGGCCGGGAATTGAATGCAAGTCCCGAGCAATTCGAATAGTTTCAACGCGAAGCTTTCCGGCAGCGTGATCAATGGAAACATGCGGACCACCGAAGGGCCAACCACTCGCGAGTGTGATGTCGATGCGCATGCCAAGCCTCTGGCATTCCCGTGCGGCAAAGCGCAAAGCTTCGATGTGATCGTCGGAGAGAAATGTGAGGTTGCGAAATCCGGTGTTAGAGTCGTCGAGCGACAGCGGATAAAGCGTAGCAATCTCCACGCCACCAATGCCTGCTGTTTTCATCTCCTGCAGTTCTTTGCTGATCTCAGGTTTCGTGACCGCGGGACCGAACCACCACCAGCGCATCATGAGCCTGGAGTCGTCCGGCGGGTGCGCAAACGATTCCCGCAGGTGCGCCGCCGTCAAGTCGGATTGACAAATTGCCAGGCGCTGCAGAGGGAACAAAAGCAGCAGAATAATCCAAAGCGCATACTTGAGCACGGGCTCTCCATGAAATCGGCTGCGGCGGCCGGATCGGCGCGCTAGCGATCGTACATCAGAACCATCTCGCGAATGCGGTTGGCGAGTTCGAGAGTGAGTGCTCCTTTGCGGAATCTCCAGCGCCAATTACCCTTCGAAGTGCCAGGAAGGTTCATGCGTGCTTCGCTGCCGAGCGCGAGGACATCCTGGAGAGGAATGATCGCGAGGTCCGCTACGGACGCAAGAACGCCGCGAATCAGTACCCAATTCACGGGTTCATTCGAGAAATTTAAATATCTCCGCGCAAAATTGTGTTCCTTGGCAACGTCTTCCGGAGTCCGCGTGCTGTCCTGAGCTCCCGAGCTATTCCACCATCCCACCGTGGTGTCGTTATCATGGGTGCCGGTGTAAGCGGCAAGTTCGCGCGAATAATTGTGGGGACGGAACGATGGACCCTGCGGATCCTTACCGAACGCAAATTGCAGGAGCGCCATTCCGGGGAAACCGAATCGTCTCACGGATGGCCTCGACTTCGGGAGTGATGACGCCGAGGTTCTCTGCGATGATGGGCAAGTTTCCGAACTCCTGCTCGAGCACCCCGAACAATTCCATGCCGGGTCCTTTGACCCAGCGGCCATTGAGAGCGGTATGTCTCGCTCGCCGGGAATTTCCCAGTAAGCTTCAAATCCGCGGAAATGATCGATACGAACCGCGTCATAGAGGGTTAATGCGCCGCGGAAGCGTTCGATCCACCAGCGGATATCCAGTCTCTTTTAATCGATCCCAGTCGTAGATGGGGTTGCCCCAGCATTGTCCGGTGGCGCTGAAATAATCGGGGGAACCCCGGCAATCTTTTCAGGCTGCAAATCTTCGGAAAGGTAGAAATATTCGCGATTCGTCCAAACGTCGGCGCTGTCGAGGGCAACGTAGATCGGAATGTCGCCTACCACCTGTATGCCCGCGCCGGTTGCGTACGAGTCGCAACTCCTGCCATTGGCGGGAAAATTCAAACTGCCAATACTGCACTGCAAGAATCGAATTCTTGAGACGCTCCTTCGCAGCTTCAATCGCTGCCGGTACGCGACGGGCAATCTCGGTTGGCCACGCATTCCATGCAACGCCACCTTGTTCCTCCTTGCAGGCCATGAAAAGGGCGAAATCCGAAAGCCATGGTTCGATTCTGATGGCAGAAATTGTCGAATGCCTGCCGTCGCCTCGACATCCGCTTCTGTCAGAAACCGTTCTGCGGCGCGCTTGAGGAGAGTTGTTTTCCACTCGATAACCCGGCCGAAGTCGACTGTCTCCTCAGGGAAACTCGGCCGATCAATGAAATCGCTGGCTTTGAGAATCGATTGGTCCCTCAATTTCTCAAGGCTGATCAGTAGGTGATTCCCTGCGCGAGCCGAGAAGCATTGAAAAGGAGAATCGCCATAGCCAGTGGGGTTCAGTGGAAGGACTTGCCACAAGTTTGAATCCCGCCGTTCTCAAGAAATCAACGAACGCGAATGCTTCCGAGCCGAATTCCCCGATGCCATAAGGGTCCGGGAAGACACGTCGGATGAAGCAAAATACCGCTAGACCGGGGAAATCGCATCGTTTCACTCGTTCTCAACTAGTGCAATGGACCGCGATACTTCTGAGGAGCCACGCAAACGCAATAGCTCAGAGCGGAGAAGGCTCGTCTTCCTTGTCCATCTTTCTGCCGCGAATGAACCGGTCTCTCAAGGAATTCTTGCGCCATATCCTTTCCGCCCATTCCGAACGCTATCGCAAGCCCCAGCATGACCGCTCCGAAGACAATTCCGAATGCAAAGAGCATTGTCTGATCAGCCAATCCGAGTTCCTCGAACACCATCGACATCACGAAGACGATGATGAGACCGCGGACAGAAACGCTCAGAAAGCGCGGCGAGGGAAGATTCGCGTTGACTGCCGCGAGCAGATGCGGCGCGCGAAAAGAAGCTCGCAATGAGCAGGCCAAAGAACATGATCAGCAAGGCAACGAACAGCCGGGGCAGGAAAAAGAAGAATCTGTCGACGTGCTCCTGCAGTCCGCCAATTCCGAGGACGCTGATGCCGAGCATGATGAAACCCAACCACGCAACCCAGAAAACGAAGCGGCTGACCAGTTCTGTGGGAGAGGGCAAGGGCCGCTTGATTGAGCAATTGCGATGCCCCTGCTCTTTCGAACAGCTTGTCGAACTTTGCGAACCTGCAGGATGCTGCGAAGAATCGACTCTCAAAACGTAAGCGATGAGCCATCCCACGAAGACGATGACCAGCATCACGATCACGCGCGGAAACAGGTGGGCGAAGCCCCTGAAAATCTCCTGCGCGGCTTGCGTCAGTTCTCCTACGATAATGTCCCGCATCGGTTTCTCACTTTCTGCCTGTTCCACAGTTCGAGTAGATAAGGCTTCAGGCGCTCGAACTCCAGGCATAGGCTTTCGATGTTGTTGCCCGACCTCTGCCGACGAAGCGTTGCGATTTTCAGACCAGGAAAGTAACATGCGTCCGCGATAGAGCGGAACCAGGGCCTGCAGGATGTGGTCACGGTTCATGACGGCTTTGTGGTAGGAAGCGGCGAATTCGTATACTGTCTTGACCCATAGTTCCGGATGGAAGCGGAATATCGTCTTCGTCCAGGCTCTGGCGATCTGCTGCAGCTTCGCTGAGAGTGTCGCGCCGTAAGAATGGATTGTAGAACTGAGTCCAGTTCTACTACGCCGTCCGAGAACATTTGCTTTGAGTTGCTTGCGGTTGACGCGAAACGGGTCAACGGTGACATCGAATTCCAGGCCAGTTGGTGGGCACCGGTTCCGAGCCGGTCTTCGCTACTCCAGATCGGAGAAGTTCGTCCAGCGATGAGAACAAGCTTCCCGATCGTCTGGCGCATCGCATGCACCAGGTCGCGCGACTGCGCTTTGTGTTGCTGTCTTGCGTACCGAGAAATGTTTGCTGACACGGAAAGCCGTCGGTCAAGGCGGTGACCGTGAGATCCATTCGCGGATCATCGTCGTTGGACTCTTCGACTCCAATTGTGCCGAGTACAGGAATTGGCTGCCGAGGCGGCTCGGAGAAGGCGAAATCGGAAGCATAAGGTTCGCGCAGTCTTTGGCCAAAGAGTGCGCGCGTCATCGGATAGACCAGATTGCGTCAGCAGGACGCCTTCGAATTTGTGCCGCCGGTAAATGGGCGCCACGAAATCGAAGCTCTCGCGATAAACTGGGCGAAGCAGATTGTCGACCCACTCAGCCTCAATGGTCGAGGACTCGGGCGAGATCACGGTGCAGGCTTTGGCGCGAAGCAATTCAGCCGCCGCCAGTATGGTGCGCAAAGCCGTCTCGCGTGAAGGACTACTTCGCGTACTGCGTGCTGATGGAGTGCAGGGTCCGCAGCGTGTATCCGTTGAAGCTGCGATGCGTTCATCGCTAATGGAAGCTCCCATAACCACGTCGGGAGTGCCATCAGTCGATCCGCCGTCGGCATTGAGGATGACCGCTCGCTCGCGCGGGAAACGATCTTAGGATGCCCGCCTGAATGGCCTGGATGGCAGGCTCGCACGGTCTTGGCATCGTTGTGCGTAGGCACGCCGACGAGGATGTCGACTTCGCCGACGTTGATCAGTTGGCGAATGAAATCGTCCGTGAGTATGCTCTCGTCTGCCATCGGCCTCCGCCGGACAACAATTGTCAGCATCAGATTCGCCGCAATCTGAACCAGTAAAACTGGTAAGGCCCATCGTCAGCAGGTATGGCATGTCTCCGATGCGCGGGAACAGATTGCCGCCGAACATCTCAATCAGTATCTTGTCCCTTGTACCGCCGCAAATCCAGTTCCACCGCCTGCGCCGAACTGGAGAGATTGTTGACCACCAGAATTGCCTGATCCCCAGCTGGCGAACGTAGGCGAGCACGCGATGGTTCGCAGGATACAGAAATTCGATCGATCCTGAACCGAACAGCGGAGTCGACTTGCGCACGCGAATCATATGCTGCATCCAGGAAAGCAGCGAGTGTTGGCTCCGTTTCTGCGATAGAACGTTGATTGCCTGATATCCGTAGACCGGATTCTGAAGGAGAGGAGAGTAGAGGCTCTCGGGATCAGCCGTTGGAAAATCCGCCGTTCCATCCGCCATTCCACTGCATGGGCGTGCGCACGCCGTTGCGGTCGCCGAGATTGACGTTATCTCCCATGCCGATTTCGTCCCCGTAATAAATGATGGGAGTGCCGGGGAGGGACATCAGCATGCCATTCATCAATTCGATACGACGGCGGTCGTGATCCAGCAGTGGCGCAAGCCGGCGCCGGATACCCAGATTCAGCCGCATCGTCTTGTCGCGCGCATACGAGTCGTACATGTAGTCGCGTTCCATGTCAGTGACCATTTCCAGGGTGAGTTCATCATGGTTGCGCAGGAACAACCCCCATTGGCACGAGGTAGGTATCTCCGGAGTCTGCTGCAGGATTTCGGTAATCGGTTTCCGGTCTTCCAGCTTCAGCCCCATGAACATGCGAGGCATGAGCGGGAAATGGAACGCCATGTGGAACTCGTCCCCCTCGCCGAAGTAAGGACGCAGATCAGCGGGCCACTGATTGGCTTCAGCCAAGCAGCATTCGGCCGGGATACTCACGATCCAGTTCGGCGCGCAGTTCCTTGATAATGAGATGGGTTTCAGGCAGATTTTCGCAGGACGTGCCTTCGCGCTCGATCAGATACGGCACCGCGTCAAGGCGGAAGCCGTCCACGCCCATATCCAGCCAGAACTTCATCACCTCCCACATCTGCTGCCGCACCGCGGGATTGTCGTAATTGAGGTCAGGCTGGTGACTGAAAAACCGATGCCAGTAGTAAGCCTTCGAGATCGGATCCCATGCCCAGTTGGACATCTCGGTATCGATGAAGATGATCCGGGCACTCCGGTACCGCGTGTCAGTCTCGCTCCAGACGTACCAATCCCGGCGAGGATTGTCGCGCGAACTTCGCGACTCCTGAAACCAGGCGTGCTGGTCGGACGTGTGGTTCAGGACCATTCAATCGATCACTCGAAGTTTGCGGTCATGGGCCGCAGCAAGAAATTTCTTGAAATCCTCGAGGGTTCCGTAGAGCGGATGAACCGATTGTAATCAGCAATGTCGTAGCCATCATCGCGCAGAGGCGAAGGGAAAAAAGGCATCAGCCAGATGGCATTGACTCCCAGATCGCGCAGGTAGTCGAGCTTCTGCGCGAGTCCCTCGAAGTCGCCGACGCCGTCTCCATTGCTGTCGTAAAACGCGCGAACGTGCACCTGATAGAAGACTGCATTCTTGTACCAAACAGCGTCCTGTCTTTCCGGCAAAAGCCTCCTCCCGAGCTATTTGTTCTCTGAAGAGGGTAATTGAATTTTTGGTTGGAGACGAGCGCCGCAGGAAGAATAATCAACGCTCGCCGACGGTCAACCCATCCGGGCGAAAGAAATCTCCGCTATCCTGCTTTGGAAAGCCTCCGCGCTTGGTTGATTTCCCAGACGCGCTCCCCTAGAGCCTCACGGAAGCCCTTACGCCAAGTGGGCCATCTTGGCCGCCATGGCAGCAAACTTTTTGCCTTCCCGTTGGAGGCGCCGCGAATCTCGGTCATCATCGCGACACCGTGCTTTCCGATTGCCATGCGGCCGATCCACTTCGGCAAATACCTTGGTTTTTTAGCTCCGATGCTCCTGGCTAGATAGGGAAGCCACACTGCGACGGGTGCCGGCTCGTCGTCGCAGACGTTGTAAACACCCGGCGTAGGCGCGTCTACCGCCGCCAGCGTGGCGGTGGCGGCGTCCTCAATGTGTACGAAGGACCAATAGCCGCTTCCTTTGCCAATCACCGGAATGCGTCGCTGACGCACCTCGTCGAGCATCGCACCGCCTCGACCGAGCGAGGTTCCAGGACCGTAGAAAGATCCGTATCTAAGCACGAAGCCTTCAATCCCCGGCGAGAATAAAACTTCCGACTCCAAGTGAAGGATCGCTTGAAATGTCTCGCGAATCTCCGGATCGGGAGTGGAGAGCAACAGGTCATCTTCATTCTTTATCCATGACCCGGTTCGAGCGTAAGGCCAGCCCGTGTAGCTTTGGGCGATGAACCGTCTGCAGCCAACGCGTTGAGCCGCGTCTATGAGGTAGTCCGTTGCTTTCGTTCGCAGGCGATTCGTTGACGCAAATGCCTCATCGAAACGGCGCATATCGAATCGATCTGGGATGTCAGTCAGTTCATGAATGATTACTTCGGGCTGGGACCGGCGAACCGCCTCAATAACCTCTTTTTCGTCGAGCGCATTGATGATCTCAGCGCGAGCTCCTACTCGCCGAATTGCATCTGCTTTGGCCGGCGAGCGCGTAGTTCCCGTCACGATATGACCTGCTGCCACCAACTGGGGAAGCAGGCGCCTACCGATCGCTCCAGTTGCACCCGCTAAAAAGATCTTCATCGAATAGAACTCCTTCGCTCGATTCGCCCCAACTCTTCAAGGGACCTGCCGTCGTATGGTGATGCGCATCTTCACAACGCATCACATAATGTCGATCGCTGGTAACAGGGCGTCATACACAAACACGATCGAACGCAATTCGATCGATGCTGGACCCCCACTTATCAGATGCGCTTGCCCCTATTCAGAGTTCCACAAGTCTGTGATATCGGGGATACAGCGATTACCTGATAGAAAACGAGGATCGTCTTCCATCAAACAAAACAACCTTGCATTGCGGAAAAGTTGCCAGAGAATGAATCGCCGCTTTTGCCAAAACAATCAAAATACTCAAAGACATTCGGGATGAAAAATAAGCTAATTGTTACTTACGTTGGCGGACCGACTGCGTTGCTGGAATTTGGCGGACTATGTTGGCTCACAGATCCGACCTTCGATCCGGGCGGCAGTGAATACAAATCCGGCGCGGTGAAACTTCGAAAGCTGCATTCCCCCGCGCTGAGCGTTGAGAAACTCGGCGCATTTGATTATGTGCTGCTGAGTCACGATCACCACTCCGACAACCTCGATCTAGCTGGCCGCAAAGCGCTGATAAAGGCGAAGACTGTGTTGACGACCCCAGAAGGATCTCAGCGCCTGGGCAATAACAGCCTGGGACTGAAAGATTGGGAGAGCGTTGATTTCAGTGCTGGCGACGGAGATGTCGTCAGGGTCACTGCGACGCCGGCTCGTCACGGGCCCGAAGGGCTCGATCGTGGAACAGTTGCAGGATTTGTGGTGTCTTCAAACCGATCGCCTGACGCTGCGATTTACATTTCGGGAGATACCGTATGGTATCCAGGCGTGGCAGAAGTCGCGCAGAGATTTCCCATACGCGTAGTCCTTCTTCATCTTGGCGCGGCGCGCGTTCCAGAGGTCGGGGCTTACCACCTGACCATGACGGCGGCCGAGGGTGTGGAGGCCGCGCGCAATTTCCCCGCCGCCACCATTGTTCCTATCCACTTTGAGGACTGGGCGCATTTTTCGGAAGGGCGAGAGGTCATAAGCGAAGCGTTCTCGCGCGCTGGGCTCGAACCGCGACTGCGATGGCCGGAGCGTGGACGTCCAATCCAAATTTCGCTCAGCTCAATTCTGTGTGATAGTTCTAAAGCGGGTTGATGATTCGCTGCGTGAAATCAGCGTAATCGAATTGAAAGTTTGCTGGGAGGACTATGAACGAAGTCGATACAGATGTCCTGGTCGTTGGGGCCGGCCCGGTCGGATTATTCCTGGCGAATGAATGCGCGCGGCGGGGATTGCGCTATCGATTGGTTGAGTCACGCTCAACGCAATCGGAATATTCCAAGGCGCTCGCCATCTTTCCACGGACCATGGAGATTTTCGACATGGCAGGAGTGGTCGAGCCATTTCTTGATGTGGCGAACCGGGTCACTGGAGTTTCGATTTCCACACACAAAGCGAAACTCGCTCATATGCCATTCGTTCCGCAAGAGACCGTCTATCCCTTCATCGCGATGGTGCCTCAGGATGTGACCGAAAAGTTGCTTCTTGGAGAGTTGCGACGCAAGCAGGGCGACGTTGAGTATCAAACGACTTTCGTTGCAGCCGAACAACGCGAGAATGACGTCGATGTAGCTCTGGAGCGCAACGGTGAGAAGATCCACCTGATCGCTAGATTTGTGGTCGGGTGCGACGGTGCGCACAGCGCCGTCCGACATGCACTCAATTTTCCGTTTGAGGGGGGGACGTACGAAGAGTCTTTTCTGCTGGCTGATATCGAGACGAATGAGGCGCTCCCCGCCGATGAATTGCAGTTATGTCCTAGCGAACTAGGTCCGGTCGCAATTTTTCCGATGAGCGCTACTCGTCGCAGAGTTGTTGCCACCATCGACAAGCCAGAAGGCGACACTCCATCCTTGGAACTGGTGAGGAGAATTCTGGAGCAACGTGCACCCGCCGCGATCGAGGCTCGGAGCATGAGGTGGAGCAGCTATTTTCGTATTCACCATCGTCATGTCGAGCGGCTACGCGAAGGGTGCATTTTCATTGCCGGGGACGCGGCCCACATACACAGCCCATTCGGCGGGCAGGGAATGAATACCGGGTTGCACGATGCCTGGAATCTGGTTTGGAAATTGGATATGGCCGTGCGAGTTCACGCGAATGAGCAGTTACTCGATAGTTACAGTTCAGAGCGGATCCCGGTTATCAAAGGTGTGATTGAGACGACGCATCTCCTGACCAAGGCGATGGCAACCCCGAACAAGTTTGCTCAAGCGATCCGCGACACTGTGATTCCAATGGTGTCACGGCTGGCGCCATTCCAGCAAGCCTTCGTCGAGCGCATGTCTGAACTCGGGATTGCTTATAAAGGAAGCCCGATTGTCGAGGGTCCGGGAAAAAGATTCTTTGACGAATCGATTCGCGGCGGAAAAGGCGTCACCAACCGCTTTCTGCTCTTTGTGAACGACGGAAGCGAGCAACTCACGCAGGAATCCCTGCGCCGACTTGCGGACGAATTCTGCGACGTGGCGGAGTTGAGATTGTCACGGCATCCGGGGCTAAGTCTTGTACGGCCTGATGGTTACATTGCTTACGAATCGCATTCCAGCGATGTAAGGAGCGTATCGAAAACAGTGCGCTCTTTGCTACTGAGACAGACAGCTAGAGTCTCTGTGCCCGCCTAGTCGGCGGTGTTGCACGAACCAGTCGCGGGTGCGGGCTGCAATAAAATTCATCTCAATCAGGTGAATTGTCAGCTCCATGTCAAAAAGTGCTTGGATACCATCATCAACTTGGAGTATGTTTTCGGCATCAATTCGGGGGCTATCGCTCAGTCTCACCAAGCCTAGTTCTGGGGATAAATTCGGTCTCGCAATTGAATCCGCCCTGCTTTCCGAGATCGATTTAAGCGGCGACGTGAAACTGATTGGCTCCGAGGGGTCCAGCCGTGAAATGTCCTCTTTGTTTGCCTGTTCTCTTGTTGTCTCTTCTGACCGGTTCATCCTATGCGCGCGTCGGGGATCGCCCTGTAACAAACTCTCCCGATAGCGCCGTCACCTCTGGCTCGCTTGTTCCGGAAAAGGCGCCGCGTCCGGTTGCGTCGGAGTTTATGATCCCCGGCCCGTTGCGCTCTTTCCTGCGCATGGCTGGAATCAGCCAGAAAGTCCGCCCGGAAGAGGTCCTGCCACTGCTGAGCAGAAATGTGTTCACGCAAGGTTATGAAGGATCCAGTCGTCCTACGGAATTCCTGATTTTGTTGCGTCGCTACGTGGTACAGGCCAAAGAATTGTCGTCCTTAGCTTCATCCAGTGGAATGGTGTTACGTGTTACGAACTGCGATGACGCCAAAGTATTGCTGCGCATTCTGGGTTATCGCACCAGAGCAAATTGCGGACAGCCAGAGACGGCCTTGCAGACGGAAGATCCAGAACGCGCGTTCTTGGCTATCGATTCTGGATTTCCTCTTCCAGAGTTGGAGGCGGCGCTGCAAGGGGGCAAGCCGTTCGAGTACGAGTATTCCTCTTCTCATGTGCCTGTGCTTTTCACGGAGAGCGATTGGACTAACGCGAGCAAGAAGAACTATGTCGAGAACAGCCGCGACATGCTCGACACGATGCTGAACGATCCGGCAGTCGCCCGACTTTACTGGGCGCTATCGAGACTTGATCCAGACACAAGCAAATTCCTACGACAGTCAGTTGGCATTCCTAAACTTGCCCCGTATGCTGCTGTGCTGGATTTCTATGGTAGAGAGCTGTGCATTACCGAGGGAAAGATTAATGTTCCGGGTGGGGCGGCCGCGGAAGCGTCATGGAAAGATCTGGTAGGAGCGAGCCCGACTTCGCCAGCAGCATTCGTCCAGAAATTATTGGCCAAAGACAAGGGATGGCTGGCCGCCTATTTCGACGTGCTTTCGCGGGCAGGTAGCAAGCAGCAAATTTACTTCACCGATTCCCGGCGCCTTCGATATTTCTACAATGGGCTTCGTGCGCCCGAGCCTTCCGCGAGCGCCACACGCGGAGCTTTCCGTCCGGCGCCTGCAATGCTCCTCCTGACGACGCGTCTTCAACTCGACAGCGCAGGCGAGCCCCTCATTCCTGGCGGACTCGATTCATGGAAAGAGATTCTTCTCCATGGTCACAACGCAGGCATTGTGCGCAAGTGGGCGAAGCAGACCAATGGACTAAACCGCTCCGATGAACTAATCCAGGCGATGTTCGGGCTATCTCGCGCTCCGACCGAGAGCGGACCACTTCAGATCTACATGGTGATCAGCGAGCTCGATGGGAGGCGGCCTCTCGACCACCGGCTCGCGCCGGCTACGGTCAATCTTTTGGCGCGGAGATTCGAAGAGTTCAGCGATCAGTACCGAATCTTCTCGGAATTTCCGGCTCTCAGTGATGAGTCGATCACCAGCTTTCTAGAAGTGGCGCAGACGCTGAATAACGTCCCGATGTCAGTTCGCGGCAATGCTTTTGGCACATTCCAGGCGAGTGTTGGAATCTGGCAGATACTTGCTCGACAAGGACAGATTTCGAATGGGCATCTCGATGATTCGTGGCAACGGGTCATCAAGCCATTTGCCGGCATTCGTTCCGCCGCACACTTGTATGACGCAGGTCGCAACTCACTGGGGGAATTATTCCGATTCTCAACCGGAAAACCTCACGGCTCACAGGACGAGATCATCGAGTTGCTGGCCGGCCCTCCGCAGACGACGCCCGAGGGCAAGCAAATGCACCGGGAGGTTGCCAACCGTATTCGCGCGGTGCTCGACGACCAGCGGCTTGTCTCGCTCGACACGATCACTTCCGTGGGAGATGGTCTGGCCGCGAAAGCGAATGGGAAGCATCCCGAGGATTATGTTGTGATGCTCGCCGCGCAGACGCGGGAGTTCGAAATGCCGCGTCCGATCTTCACCAACGGTGAACGAACGCAATGGGCTGCCGGCATCTACAACAATCACCACACCGACACCGAAATGCACACGGATCTGCCGAAGCTTCTCAAATCTCCGACTGCGTCGCACTCGCAGATTGAGGAAGCGCGAGGCCAGCTTGCCTCATTCCAACGAGACACCCTCGTCGGTTTGAACTACGCGTACTATGAACCCCCGGGAGCGCAGGCGCTGCATAACAATCCGTTGTTCGTTCGCTCCCACGACTTTGCGGGCGAAACCGTTGGAGGAATGAAGACGCTCTGGCAAGCGCCCGAGTTGCTGGGCCAAGGTACACCGGCTGGTGGAGGAGCACACTTTGTCGGCTCGCTGGCTGATCTGCCGTATGCCTTAGCAGAGCTGGAGCAGGACTTTATCGCACCAGACAGCGTGCAGGCACTAATCTGGAAAGAGATGACTCCTGAGCTGTTCACAAGTGCGATCCTGCCTCGCTGGTGGGACGTAACGCCGATGGAGTTGCACGCTGTCGCCCTTTATCAAAGATCCGGCGAGGAGTTACTAACTGCGTCGGCAAAGGATGAACAGCTAAGAAGCAAGGTGCTGGCCATTCTGTCCGATCGGATGTTGCCCCAGCGATCCAGGCAGATCGAGCAGGGCTTGATCGAGGGCCAGGACGCTGACTTGATTGCTGAAATGATGCCCGCCGATGCCTTCTATCTAGCGGCAGAATTCCAGCGCAAGTATCCGGACCAGCCAAATTCATACGGCGCTGCAACGCAAGAGCTGCAAGACCTCACCCGGCAGCATCCCGAACAAGTCAGCTGGGAACGTCTGTCGCGTAATTTCGGTACGCCGCATCCCAGCATGGCGCAGAACTATGGGCTCGAATTACTGAACCTCGCGCCGATGCCGCCATTCTCCGGATACTCAAGCCGTTTCCTGGCCGAATCGTGGGACTCGCCGAACCTATACTGGGCGCGACTAGCGGATGAGGCTGGCTATCAGCCGGTGATGTTGAACCATTTCGTACCGCAACTCACCAGGCTCATGGTGGAAAGAATTTTCGCGACCGACTTTGAAGACTGGCCGGCCCTCCTTCGTGCGATGCACGAAGCGGGCGCGGATTTTCGCGCGGGTAAATTTGCGTCATCAACAACAATCAGTTCTGCTCGGCCATAATGTTTCCGCTCGATGACAGCGCCACAGATGAGTAATCCTAACGGCTCGGGGTTGCAGGGAGGAATGTCAGACCATGGTTAGTAAATGTTTTCTGATGATCGTGCTCGCTCTCGTCATTCTTGGTGACGGGACCGGTAAGGCCCAGGAGAGCCCGAATATCCATGTTGTCGTGAACATGGTTCAATTAAATGTCGCAGTGACCGATAAGAACGGAAATTACATAACGGGGCTCCGTCCGAGCGACTTCGCCATTGTTGAGGACGGGATCGTGGAAAAGGCCGCTACGTTTGCCGAAGGCAATGGACCCGCGCGGCGGCTCAACGATTTGGGACAAGATATGCCGACGCCGCCAGCGGAAGGCGGCGAAAGTCACGGACTCGACGGTCCTGAGACCCTTGCGCAGCTTGTGAACGGCGCGAACGTCTTCGTCCTTTTCGATACGAGCGACTACATGTATCGCGGATTCGTCTTCGCGCAGGATGCGATTTCTGATTTCATCCGCTCTCTCGAGACCGCGGATAAGATAGCCTTCTACTCCTACAGTCGTGATCTTTCACGCGTCAGTTCGCTCACTTCCGATCGAACACAGTTGTTGCGCGCTGTACGCTCCACCGTGGCGGGAGATCAAGCGGCGCTGTACAACGCCCTCTTGATGACGCTGAAAGACGCCGCGCATAATACGGGCCGAAAAGTTGTGGTCGTGTTCTCGAATGGTCCTGACAATTCCAGCGTTGTGCCACCCGGAAGACGTGGCAGAGTTTGCGCAGTCGGCCGGCGTATCCATTTATATGATCAGCACGCGCGAGGCGCGGCTCGAACCGGTTTCCACTGCGGTATTCGATCGCATGACGGCTGCAACTGGTGGCAAGGCATATTTCGCAAAGAATTGGAGAGATGAGACGCGCGCGTTCGCCTCAATTCGCGACGACCTCGCTCATCTGTACTCACTCAGCTACTACCCCAAGGCCAATCCGAATACACGGTTGGCGCGCGATTACCGTCAAGCTCGTCGGCGATCGGCTCAAGAAATATAAGGTCCGGACTCGTAACGGTTATCGCCCTCAACCGTCTCGGTTCTCGGCCGATACCAGAACAACGGCGTCTGACTTGAGTTCCGGCTCTCGGTAGCGCCGCCGCGAAGCGTGATCTGCAATAATTGCGGGCATGTGCGGACGCTACCGCTTGTCGCGGCGGAAACAAATTGTTGAAGAATATTTCGACGCTGTTCCGAATGAACAGGAATGGGAGCCTCGATACAACATCGCTCCCTCGCAAAGCATTCCGGTTGTCCGGCTGAATCGCGATGAAGTCTCGCGCTCTCTCGCTGCTTCGATGGGGACTCATCCCCTCGTGGGTGAGCGATCCAAACGTCGGATTCAAATCCATCAACGCCAGATCTGAGACGGTCATGACGACACCGTCGTTTCGAGATTCATTTCGCGCACAGAGTTGTCTGATTCCGGCTGATGGCTTTTACGAGTGGAAGCGCAGCGCCAAATTTAAACAGCCATATTGCTTCGAACTTAATAACAGGGAGCTCTTCGCTTTCGCCGGACTGTGGGATCGCTGGACCGATGGCAGCGGCAAGACAATCGAAACTTGCGCGATTCTGACGACGTCCGCGAATTCCACAATCGCAAATGTTCATGACCGGATGCCCGTCATCCTCCGGCGCGAGGACTATGATGACTGGCTAAGGGATCTCGCAGACTCAAGCGCTGCTTTGCGCCTGCTCACTCCTTACGCGGGATCGATGCGCCAGTATCCCGTCAGTGACCGACTGAATCAGGTTCAGAACGATGACGTGCAATGTTCGGAGCCTGTAAAATTGGTCCCTTCCATCCAGGGCGATTTGTTTTCCTAATATAGCCATGCCGAAGAAAACGAAAAAGGCCGCATCACCAGCCCAAGAGCGGCAAACTCTGAAGGGCTGGCAGCAGATCGCCACGTTTCTTGGCGAGCCCGCTTCTGTCGTGCAAAGGTGGGCCTCAGAAGGGATGCCCGTTCGTCGCGAAGGCCGGTTCGTGACGACTACACCTGAGGAATTGAACGCGTGGTTGGGTTCGGAGTCTGGTAAACCTGTACATGTGACCACCCAGAACACGATCTGACGGCTGAATTGAAGCGCGGGCTTTCATTTGTGCAGCACGGTCAGAAATCGGGAGCGGTTTCGAAAGGCGAGAAGCCAGAAAAGCGGAAGTCTCGATGAAAAAGCCAACGCTTCGTGTCACTAAATGGCTGGGTGACATTCCGGTTGAAGCGCACTGCACGTTCTGCCCGAAGGTGTCGCTTACCGCGAAGGGAATCGGCCCCCGGCCAAGCCGTGAAGAATTCCAAAAATCGCTGCAATCCCAGTTTGACGAACATGTGAAACTATCACATCCAAGTCCGGAGTGACCCGGCGGTCGAAGCCAGCGACAGGGTTGCAGATCGATGCATGTGGAAATGTGCAGCGCTTTGTAACAGATTGGGTCATACGTTCACCATTGATCTGAGCCGCACTTCGCACAGTGGCTGCCTATTAAGACCTGTCCTGGCGAAATCTCAATTTGACTCTGCACTTTTTTCATGAACCTTCGAGATCAGGGGCGGCTACCTGCGCATCTATCCACGATGTTCTACCGGGTCTTGTTGGGCACTTGTCTTTCTGGTTCACTTCTAAGAAAGTGAACGGACCGAGGAATATGCCATGGCAGTGGGACTAGACAACCTGAAACATATCGTTGTGCTCATGATGGAAAATCGCTCGTTCGACCATATGCTTGGTTCGTTAAAGGCAGTGGACAGCCGCATCGACGGTGTGTCGGATCAGGATGCCTTTAACAATCCGGATAGTAAGGGAGCGGGTGTGAAACCGCAGCCACTGGCGCAAGTTTCAAAGCCAGCTAGATCCGGACCCGGATCATCACTTTCCCGCGGTGGATTTGCAGATTTTCGGCGGAAGCAAAGATCCGAATCGTACTGCGAACATGCAGGGATTCGTGAAAAGCTACTTCAACCAGCAACGGGACGTAAATCACTCGCACAAGATTATGTACTACTTCACGCAGAAACAATTACCGGTCCTGACAACGCTGGCGCTGGAATTCGCAGTGTTTAATCGCTGGTTTGCATCGATACCCGGTCCGACGATATGCAATCGGGCCTTCGCGCACTATGGCACATCGTTCGGGCATGTAGACATGAGCTTGCTTTACGTGAACGAACCATTTAAGAGCATTTACAGCCGGCTGATCGACGCGAACCCGAAGCACACGTCGAAACTTTATTATTACGACACTACTAGTTCGACGATGGAGATCACGAACCTCCTCCAGAACGAACCTGAGTTGTTCGGCACGTACGGGCAGTTCCTGAACGACTGCAAAAAGGGGACTCTGCCCGACTACTCATTCGTCGAACCGAACTATAACGATCACGATTCCGATAGCGGAGAAGAAGTCGCCAACGACCAGCACCCTGACCACAATGTGCAGGCGGGCGAGTTGTACATTGCATCGGTCTATCAACGCGATCAAGCAGAATCCCGATTTGTGGAAGAGTACGGCGCTTCTGATCGTTTATGACGAGCATGGCGGGATCTTCGATCATGTACCTCCTCCGGCGTGCAAGCCCGATCAGTTCAGCGCGTCCGCCAACGACACCGGCACCGGGATGCCATTCGGGTTTGATCGACTGGGTGTGCGCGTTCCCGCGATTCTGGTGTCTCCGTGGATTCGGAAAGGAACGGTTGTGGATCGTGTATTCGATCATGCGTCGATCCCAGCGACGGTGACCAGCTTTTTCCTTGGAGACTACGGTCCTCGCTCGCCGCGGGAGACGAACGCTGACGTATTCATCGAGCCGAATGGAGCAAACGTTGATCCGGCGAGAAATATTCTCTCTCTGGATGTAATGCGAACCGATTGTCCGGATTTCGATGTTTAGCAACACGAGGGCATCCGCGGAGGATTTCTATGGCAATAATTCACGTTCCCAGGCCTCCTAAGAGTGCTTGGAATCCGAATCGTGAGGTTTCCTCACTGCTTAAAATGCAGGTCGAGCAACTGCATCACGCGGCAAAAAGACTGCCGCTTCGGTATCGCAGCGCGACTTACATCAACGCGATTAAGACTGAAGGTGAAGCGGCGGAGTATATCCGCGAAATGACGCAGGCGATCCACGATGCACACATAACGGCGGAAAACGCCGCGGCGTGCCTCCAAGCACACAGAAGGTGATCGAGATTGCAGCCGTTGCTGACACCCGACCCAATCAGAAGTCCACGAGCAGTGCCAAGAAATCAAAATCGAAAAAGAAAATCAAAATGAAGGCGAAGAAGAGGTAATTCTGTGGCGCCGGAGGCACGATGCGTTGGAGAGTGATTGCGATTTTATTGTTGGTGTGTGCGTCTGCGTGCGCTCAAGAGAGCATGTTGCGGGCAGAGTTTCGCCGCGAGCACGAACGCTTTGCCGATGCCTGCAAAAGCTTCAACAGGCAAGCAGTGATGGAATGCGTGACTGAACTGTTTACCGATCACCCTCTCCACATCGCAGTCGGCAGCATGCCGCCGCAAAACGGCTTTGGCATCGGTATGGCGTTTGTGGCCGACAAGAATACAGAGAACTGGCGCATGAGTTGGGACGTTGATGCAGTCGGATCCACCAACCGCTCCTGGCGGGCCGGTGCTTACATGAAGTTGGTCCACACGCCGATGCAAGCGATTCACGTCGTTGTTCCGGATCCTTCCCGATCGAAGGAGTCGTCGGGAGCAGCCAAGAAGCCTGAGATCAGAGTTCACCCTTACAGCGTGATCAATTTGTATGCGCAGACAATTTCCTTGAACAAACTTAATTACTTTGGACTAGGCAATGACAGTGCGCTTACCGGAGCGTCGGTGTTTGGAATGCGAGAGACTATCGTCGGAGCCAGTGCGATCAAGCCCGTCTTCGAGCTGCCTGCCATCAGCAACCTGAATCTATCGCTGTTCGGTGAAGTGAATGGTCGGTTCGTGGATATCCGCTCGGCGACTGGGCAGTCATTTCCTTCGATCGAAACGTTGTACACAGATGCGACCGCGCCAGGCTTAACGAATCAGCCGGGATTCATCCAACTGGGGGAAGGCGTACGCATTAAGCCTGTCATCGGTGACCGGTTCGAGTTGAATTACTCTGGAAGATTCCAGCAATTCTTCGCGCCATCGAACTCGGACAACTCCTTTCTACGCTGGATGGTCGACCTGAACCACACCTTCTACCTGTACGGATACACCGAGACGGCTGCGAAGAACACCGATTCGAATGGTCCGGACTCTTGTGCCGCGCCGACGCAGACGTGCCCTCGTGTGGCGACCTCGCGCAACCTCAACGGGTCGCTGGGTGTCAGGTTTCTTATGTCGGAGTCAATCACTTCCGGCACCAGCGCAGTGCCTTTTTATTTCCAGCAAAGTCTCGGTGGTCAAGACATCAACAGTTCGCTTTCGTTGGGCAGCTACCAGGACTATCGCTTTCGCGCCCCGAATGTTCTTCTGCTGCAGGAGAATTTCGAACACTCGATCTGGGGTCCGTTCGGGATCAAATTCATGGCGGATCAGGGAAGAGTCGCGATTGACCGCGGCGATCTCGGATTCAGCCACTTGAAACATAGCTTTGCGGCAGGCCTGACACTACGCGCAGGCGGCTTCCCGATGGTCAGCATGATGTTCGCATGGGGCGGAGCGGAGGGGCATCACAACATCTTCAACATGAATACGTCACTGCTTGGCGGGTCGGCGCGGCCGGCACTTGACTGATCCTCTTATTCCACAAGTCGTCGCTTAGCGCAACGGCGGGAGTGGAACCCTTTGCTTGATGCCTTCGCCCTCGTTTACGGTATAGAGAAAATCGGCGGCCAGATCCTTTAGGATTTCCGTCTCGCCATTCGGCCAGCGAATCTCTACCTCATTCAGCTTCTCGCTCGATCCCAACCCGAAATGCAAACGCAGGTCGTTCTGAGAAATATAGCTGGAGCCCCCTCGAACCTCGTCCATCTGAGGAAAGAGATCCTGCCTTGACCGTTATCCGCGCGCCGATTGCCGCCTTGTTGCTCTTCATGCCAACTAATTGAAACAACACTCGATGATTGTGGTTATCGCCGTGATTCAGTAATAGTGAAGGCGGCTCGCCGACATTCAGCACTAACACGTCGACACGGCCATCGTTATCGACGTCGCCGAATGCGACGCCGCGACTGGAGTGCACCGGCAACTTTGCCAGGGTCGTCGAAATATCTTCAAATGAGCCGTCGCGATGGTTGCGCAACAAGATTAGCGGCTCACGGTACGGTGTACCTCCCGGGATGCTATCAACCTGCGGGTAAACGTGTCCGCTTGCGATCAACAAATCGAGCCAGCCGTCGTTGTCCATATCAAAGAATGATGTTCCCCAACTCACAAGCGGATATGTGGGTTTCACAATTTTCGCGCGCTGGCTGACATCGGCGAAGCTGTCATTCACAAGATTGTGATACAGAATCGATCCTTGCTCGATGAAGTTGGTCGCGAGAAGCGAGAGGCGTCCTTCGTGCAAGTAATCTCCCCAGGCCACACCCATGGAACCTTGCTGCATTCCGTCGCCGCTCAGTGCGACTCCGGCGAGAAGTGCAACATCTTCGAAAGTGCCGTTGCGCTTGTTGCGATAGAGAAAGTTCGGACCGGCATCGTTGGCCACGTACAGATCTGGCCATCCGTCGTTATCGTAGTCACCCCAGGTTGCGCCAAGTCCATAGTAATGATGCGGATCATCGACTCCAGCTTTCTTTGCCACTTCCTCGAATGTGCCGTCGCCCTTGTTGTGGAACAGAAGGTCGGATTCTCCCTCCATGCCCCAAGGACCACACTGCACAAGAATCGTCTTGAACCGGCAAAAGTGAGGATCATTGCCAAACTGGGGAAGATTTTCGATATTGATATGCACGTATCGGGAGACGAAAAGATCCACGTGACCGTCACGATCGTAATCTCCCCATGCGGCGCCCGTGCTGAAGCCACCGGCGGCAACCCCGGCCCTCTCGGTCACATCTTCAAATTTGCAGTTTCCCAGATTTCGATAGAGGGTGTTCCCATTGAATCCGGTGACGTAGATATCCTGACGACCGTCGTTGTCGAAGTCGGCGACCGCGACTCCCATTCCCCAACCTTTGCGAACCAGACCGGCGTCTTGCGTGATGTCGGAGAACTTCAACTCACCGTTCTTTGAATCGGTGACTTGTCGGTAAAGAGTGATCATCAGGTCGCCGCCTTTGCGAAAGCGTTCAACCGTGGAACCGTTGACCGCAATTATGTCGAGCTTGCCATCGTTATCGCAATCGATGAACCCGACCCCGCCACTCATCGACTCGACGATGTATTTCTTATCGGGGGAGGAAATATGAGGGACTGTGAGGCCCGCTTTCTGCGCGACTTCTTCAAATTGCGGAATTGGAGACTGTGAAACGTCGGGCAGAAGGAGGTCATGCGCGAGAGCGATCATCGCTAACCCGAAGGCGACACGTAGAGCGATGCCAATCCGCATAACGAAAGAAGTCAGCCGATTATAGTCGAGCGGTTGATTGGGATCTGGGCGGTGAAAAGGACGTTGGCCGCCGGGCTGCTTAACCACCGGCCAGAGTCGAGGCCTATAGTTGACATCCCGATGACGAAAATCCCGCTAAAATCATGTAGAATTTTACTCAATGCCGCAATTCGTTATCGAACGCGAGATCCCTGGGGCGGGCTCGCTGTCAGAGGCTCAGATCCGTGAAGTGTCGATCCGTTCTCTACAGGCCTTAGCGGAGATGGGACCTAAGATTCAGTGGCTGCACAGCTACGTGACGGAAGATAAGGTCTATTGCGTGTATCTGGCTCCGGACGAAGATACGATTCTTGAGCATGCACGCAAGGCCAACATTCCTGCCAGCCGGGTGGCCGCTGTGCGCAGGCTCATCGACCCGGCGAAAATTGTGTAGCTGGCTCGTCCGCGACGGCGAATTTGATCGCATCTTCGATCGCCATCTCCCTGCCTTCGGCCCACGCCGCCTTTCCGTCCGTTTCGCTCAGCGATTCCCAGGCCCCAAGAAGCCTGTCGTCCAGTTTCTTCTGCTCGGCTGGAGGCAGCGGTGCGCCGAGGCTTTCCCGCAGATGTGCTGCCGCTGAGACCACCAACAGAGCGCGGCGTGCGTCGCCCTTCGCTAATGCGAGGCAGGCTACCCCTTCCAAAACACGTGCCACACCGCGTCGATGTTCGAGACCCACGAAGACCTCTAGGCTTTCACGGTACAACGTTTGCGCGGTCGAGTAGTTGCCTTCTTCGCAATCGATGGAAGCCATATCGGCGAGCGAACGCGCAACGCCCCATGTTTCTCCTAAGTCGCGGAAGACGGCGAGGGCCTTTTCGTATACGGCATAAGCTCCGCGATTGTCGCCCAGTTCGTGTGTCAGATCGCCTTGCTGGTTCAGTGACCATGCAGCGCCGCTGCGATCGCCGAGTTCGGTGAAGATTTGAATCGCCTCCATCAATGCAATCTGGGCACGTGCGTAGTCACGACGACTCTTCGCGACATTGGCGAGGTTGTGAAGGCAACGAGCGGCGGCGATTTTGTCACCCACCTTGCGCCAGCAGGAAAGGCTCGCTTCGAAGTTATCCTGCGCAGCAACGTAATCGCCACGATCGCGATCCGAGACCGCCAATGCGTTCAGGGAAGTCGCGATTCCCCAGTCGTCGTTCAGGGCCTGAGAGATCGATAGACCGCGCTCTAGGAATCGGGTGGAGGCGGCAAAGTCGCCCTGCGCGGTCGTGACCGCACCCAAAAAATTGCAAACCCTAGCACGCTCTTTTGAATGAGTGGTTCCGGCAAGATGAAGGATGGCTTCCATCCTGGTTCGCGCTTCGGTGAACTGCTCGCGCATCTCCCAATAGCGAAACAGGGAAAGGCAAAGCCGAAATCCCCACGCGAGGTCGTTGATTTGCAAGAGCCAGTCGAGCGCTGCGCGAAAGTCATCGTGCTCTTTGTCGCAGCGAGCAAGCCACTCGGCGCGCTCGTCTTCATTCAGGTTAGGATTGCCTTCCTCCGCCACCACCAGGCAATATGCTGCGTGCGCTCGCCTCGTGTCCGCCTCTTCGCCACTTTTTTGCAGGCGCTCGAGCGAGTATTCACGAATGGTCTCCAGCATTCGAAACCGCGCTTCTCCGCTGCTGTCTTCGCGCTGTTGAATCAGGCTCTTGTCGACGAGTGACGACATCAACTCGAGTAGATCGGCACCCAAATCGCTTCTGGTGTCACAAACCGCTTCAGCGGCCTCAAGCGTGCAGCCAGCCCAGAAAACGCCGAGCCTGCGGAGCAGCTTCTGCTCGGAGTCGCTCAGCAAGTCGTAGCTCCAGTCGATTGCATTCCGAAGCGTTTGCTGCCGTTCGGGCAGGTCGCGCGCCCCGGTGGTCAACAGCTGTAACCGGCTTTCCAGCCGAGCGAGAATCTGGGCTGGCGGAAGCATCTTGGCACGAGCCGCGGCAAGCTCGATCGCCAGCGGAAGTCCGTCCACGCGAAAGCAGATTTCGGCCACAACGCGCACATTGTCCTCGGTTAGACGGAAGGCCGGTTTTACGGCAGCCGCGCGCTGTGCAAACAGGGAAATCGAGGGATTCGTGATTAATGAATCGAACGATTGCGTCTGAGGGTCGGTTGGCAGTTCCAAAGGCAAAACGGGATATTCGTGCTCGCCGTACACCCGTAGAGGCTCGCGGCTGGTCGCCAAGACCTTCAGGGTTCCGCAGCTTTCGATCAACTCAGCCACGACGGCTGTGGCAGGCAAAATATGCTCCAGATTGTCGAGCACGAGCAGAATCGGAGACGAACCGCGCTCCTGGAGGTATTCCTTCAAGAGGTCAAGGAATCTCCTGCCCGGCATTTCCCGGATGCCGAGCGCATCAGCGATAGCGTCTGGGACCAAGGCAGAATCGCTGACAGACGCCAGGCCAACGAAATACACGTGACTGTGGAATGCAGGGGAGAGTTCCCCGCCTACCTGGATAGCCAGCCGCGTCTTGCCCGAACCGCCTGACCCGGTCAAGGTCACCAGTCGAGTATCGGGGTTCAGCAGCAGCTCTTGAATCGACTCCAACTCGCGTCCGCGCCCTATCAAGGGTGCTCGCGGAACGGGCAGCCTGGAGCTTACGCCGGGCGCTTGCGCCGAAGACTCTCCTTTGGAAAGAAGTTCTGTATCCTCTGCGACAGGGGTAACGGACGCCTCGAAGACATACCCTCGCCGGGGAACGGTCTTCAGAATTTCCTGGGCACGGTCTCCCAGCGCACGCCGCAATTCCACCATGCACTGAACCAGTGAATCGTCGGTGACGAATGCGTCCGGCCAGAGGGTCCGGATGAGTTCTTCTTTCCTGACCAGACGTCCACGGTTCTCGACCAGAAAGCGGAGGGCGTCATATACCCTCGGGCGTAGCTTTACCTCCCGGCCATCCCTGGTCAGCGATGCTCGCTCCATATCTATCGTGAACTCAGCGAATCGGTACCTCGACTGAGTCTTGTTGGTTATGCCGTTCGACATTCAGATGTGTCCAGGTATATGCGTAACGTGCGGGTAGCTCCCATATGATTGCGTCGATGGGCGCTCGGGTTCACATTGCTGTGCCCCGAGCCCGGTTCTTTGGGATTTCTTTGGCTTTCTTTCGTTACAGATCGCCTGATCCGCCACTAGAGTGCAAACATCGCACAGGGGACTGGCGAAACCAGCCGATTATAGGCCAGTCTCCCTGCGGAATGGGGAGGCTTCACATGGTCGGCCGCTTCACGATGCTGCTTTATGGGGTCATCTGCTACTTGGTGTTCTTTGCCAGTTTTCTGTACGCCATCGCCTTCTTGGGCGATTTCGGCGTCCCGAAGTCCATCGATTCTGGACCTAAAGGCTTCGTCTGGCACGCCCTTGCCATCGACGCGATTTTGCTAGGCATCTTCGCGGTACAGCACAGCCTGATGGCGCGCCAGTGGTTCAAGAAGCGGTGGACGCAGCTTGTGCCTCCGGCGGCCGAGCGCAGCACGTATGTCTTGTTCTCAAGCGTGGCCCTCGCAGTGCTCTTCTGGCGTTGGGAGCCCATTGGCGGTCTGGTCTGGCAGGTGGAAAGTTCGTTGGGGAAACTGACGATTTACGGTGTCTACGCGGCGGGCTGGGTAATGCTGCTGATCGCCACGTTTCTCATCAATCACTTTGACCTCTTCGGCTTGCGGCAGGTCTACCTACACTTCCGTCGGCAGTCGTACGCAGGTTTGACGTTCCGTACGCCTGGGCTGTATCGCGTTGTGCGGCACCCGATCTATTTCAGCTGGCTCTGCATCTTCTGGGCAACGCCGAGGATGACGATGGCCCACCTATTCTTCGCCGTAGCCACGACCGCCTACATCCTGATGGCGATTCCATGGGAGGAGCGGGATCTCATGCAATTTTACGGGGAAACCTATCGGCGGTACCGGGAACAGGTTCCCGGAATCGGTGCCGATTCGTCTTGTTAATAAGCAAGTAGGGCTTGGACCTCGTGCTTCTGCCCTTCAGTCTTCTGAACCGATTCCCACTATAGAATACCCGGGTCGTTAGTCTCCGGGACGAGAGGAAAGTCACATGGCTACTGTTCTGAATCCATCCGTTTCAAGCGAGCGCAGCAACGACAATGGTGCTGGAGACTCCACACAAATCGGTCTGCACCCTCGCAGCGTTCTTACTGACGAGATGCTGGCACGTTTCGAGTCGCGTGCTCCCATCTATGACAAGGAGAACCGTTTCTTTACCGAGGACTTCGAGGAGCTTCGTGATTCGAAGTACTTGCTCTTGCCTGTGCCCACAGAACTCGGGGGCATGGGAATGCGGCTGGCCGATGTCTGCCGCGAGCAGCGGCGCCTGGCCTACTATGCTCCCGCGACGGCGCTTGCCGTGAATATGCACGTGTACTGGCTCGGCGTCGCCGCTGATCTTTGGCGTGCGGGAGATACGTCGCTGGAATGGATGCTGCGCGATGCGATCGCTGGCGAGATCTTTGCCGCAGGTCATGCGGAGGCCGGCAATGATATCCCGGTTCTGCTTTCGACTACGAAGGCCGAACGCGTCGATGGAGGCTACCGGTTCTCTGGCCGGAAGCACTTCGGCAGTTTGAGTCCAGTATGGACTCGCTTTGGCATCCACGGAATGGATGTCAGCAATCCGAACCAGCCGAAGATCATTCACGCGTTCATGCGAAGAGACACTCCGGGGTACACGATCAAAGAGACGTGGGATGTTCTCGGCATGCGTGCCACGCGCAGCGACGATACCGTTCTGGAGAATGTCTTCATTCCAGACCGAGCCATCGCCCGGATCGTTCCGGCTGGCGGGGCGGGAATCGACGCGTTCATTCTTTCAGTGCTTGCGTGGGCAATGTTGGGATTCGGGAACGTCTACTACGGGCTAGCAAAGCGTGCACTCGATCAAAGCATCGCCACGCTAAAAGGGAAGAAATCGCTCGGGCTTACGCGATCGATGGCCTATCATCCCGAGGCGCAGCATTCCATTGCCGAGATGGCGATCGAACTCGAGTCCATTGGACCACATCTAGATAGGATTGCCGAGGACTGGTCGAGTGGGGTGAACCACGGCGCGGAATGGCCAGCGAAGATATTTGCTGCAAAGTATCGGGCAGTGGAAGGCGCCTGGCGTGTTGTCGATCTTGGTTTGGACTTGAGTGGTGGCTCTGGAATCTTTCGTTCAGCCGGGTATGAGCGGATGGTGAGAGACGCACGGCTCGGGCGTATACATCCAGCAAATTCCTTCCTTGCCCATGAAGTGATCGCCAAGACTGCACTGGGAATCAGTCTGGACGAGCAGCCACGTTGGGGATGATTGAGAGGGGCCATCTCATCCGCTAACGAGCTGAGACAGCGATTCAAGGAACGGCCAAAACCGTTTCTTGAATCGCTTTGTTCTGCCTGACATTTCTGCCAGAACTATTCCCGCCTTGCAGCATCTGCCGCGGCGGCCAGTTTGTGCATCGTCTGGAAGAATTCAGGCGACTGACCAATGAACAACCCCATATCCGTAAGGAACTTCACTGTTCCCCTCGCGATTCCTTCTGTG
This sequence comes from uncultured Acidobacteriota bacterium, assembly GCA_963712365.1. GTDB lineage: Bacteria > Acidobacteriota > Terriglobia > Terriglobales > Acidobacteriaceae > Sulfotelmatobacter. Next base: position 186,559 of record CAVQHO010000006.1, on the reverse strand, counting down.
TTGGTCGGCCGAATAACCGAACAACGTGGAAGCTTGCGGCTCAGGAAAGGACATGGCTCAGGCATGATCAGGCTCGTCTCGAAGAGTTCTCCGCCGAAGGGGGGATCGTTGAGGTTGGGGAAGAAGAGACCGTTGGTGGGATCGGTGAGAGGAGCAAGCGGCGCGTCGACAGTAGCGCCTGCGATATCAGACCACGTCTGAAAATGCATTGTCTCGGTTGGCCCTATGCTAATGAGGATCCGAAGGACCTCGGCACTTCTCGCGCGTTGTGCCATGGCTGGGTAAAGGCTGTTACCTCCTTGTTCGATCGTCGGCATGTGAAAGGCTGCAGTGTTGGCGATTGCCTGCAGGTGAGGATCAGGAGTGAGGTCGTCGTCGGTTCGGGGGATGGCGGTGAATTGGCCTTGATGCAGTCCCTTCACTGCTTGCGGGAATACATGGTTTGGGTCGAGGTCAGGGTTGTGTGAGTCGTCGCGGTAACGTGTGTACCAGCTTGTATCAAGCGTAAGCTGGGTCAGGTTGGTGAGGCGAGGTTTGCCGCTGGACCCTGTCGCGCTGCTGCCTGGCAATGTGCGGAACTGGTCTAAGTTTGCAGGAGCCTCTCCCTTTGACTCGAGATACGCATTGAGAAAGGTGAAGTGCGTGATTTCGTCGTCCGTGTTGTCGTGAATGTACTGCGGGAAGTCTTCATCGAGTCCTTCCAATTTCTCGGTGTAGGCTGGATTCCCACTACCGCCGGAAACCTCGCTGTCCTGAATGCCTCCGAGTTCGTTGTATTGGATCCAGAAATCGGCTTCGAGGATTTCCGCTGCAGCCGCAAATCTGAGCAGAGCGCCGTCGCCGCGGCTCAGACTCCCGGTTGATTGCGAGAACAGGTTGGTGTTGGCGAGAACGGCGGCTCCAGCGCCGGCCACTCCGGTGGCGAAGCCTTGTTTGAGAAAACTACGGCGAGCGGTAGATTTGGCTGGTCTTGATGGGGAGTCAGTCATCGGATTCCATCCTTTTTCTTTGATCGGACGTGGTCGTTGTCAGTGCCGGCTGTTCCTCGAGAAAAGAACGCGGGCGCGCTCCGGGATTACTGGCACTCGACTAGCCGCTAAGATGAAGAGAGCCTTCTCGGGGAATTGTCAAATGTATGTCAGGTATGGGCTCTACAGGGCTTTTACAATTCCCTCTGCCGGTGAAGCGGCTGGGATGAGATTCAATCGGCGATGAAACTCAAGTTGTAGGGGTTCGCAACGAATCAACGCGATGTCGAATGTTTCGTTCGGCAACAGGGATACACTTCTCCTGGTGGATCGGCCCTCAGTGTGAGACGCACCAGAGGATCGGTCGTTCGCATGGAATCCTTCAGATGCAATACTCCATTTCCGTACCAAGGGGGAGCTGGGACGAATACTTGATGAGACCGGGAAAAAGCTCAGTGCGCTGGTTTGTGGCCGCGATGGTCGGGGGGTTCGCTTTCGTCAGCTACGTGGAGAGGATGAATATCTCCGTGGCCGCGGCGATGATGATGCCAGACCTCTCCTTGACCAAGACGGAGATGGGGCAGATTTTCAGCAGTTTTCTGTGGGGATACGCGATCTTCCAGGTTCCCGCGGGCCGCATCGGCGATATCGTAGGACCGAGATTAACGCTCACCATCGCTGCACTGCTGTGGTGCCTGACCTCGGCGTTGACGGGCTTGCTGCCGGGACGAATCTTCTCCGGCACTCTTGCCGTATTGATCTCCTTATTGGTGCTGCGCTTTCTGCTGGGCGCGGCTGAAGCCGCAACATTTCCAGTGGGCGCGCGAGCAATCCGCAACTGGACGCCGCTCTCAGAGCGAGGCCTCGGAAACTCGATCATGATCGCGGGTGCATCGATCGCGGCTGCGATGACGTCTCCGCTGGTTTCTTGGCTGATGTTGCGAGTCGGCTGGAGAAATTCGTTCTACATAACATCCGTTGCGGCTCTTCTGCTGGCGCTCGTGTGGAGGTTGGCAGTCACGGATTATCCCCGCGATCACAGGCGAGTAAGCGATTCCGAGTTGAATCACATCACGGATGGTCGCGCGTCCGAACGGATGCTAGAGAAACGCGCGTCCAAACCGCTACGGGAATTGCTTGGCAACCGAAACGTCCTCTTGCTATCCCTCAGCTATGTCTGCGAAGGGTACGTACTGTTTATCTTTGTTTTCTGGCTCTATCTGTACCTGGTTGAGGTACGCGGGTTTACCATGTTGAATGGCGGACTGGTCGCGGCGTTGCCTTGGCTGACAGCGTTCGCCTTTACTCCGATCGGGGGATATTTCTGCGATCGCATCGCGTCAACTCGAGGCCGCGTCGCAGGCGCGAGGGCGGTCATCATGCTGGGATATGGCATGTCCGGTGTGTTGTTGTTTGCCGCCGCCAAGTTTGAGAGCCGGATCGCAGCAGTGGCTGCACTGTGCTTGAGCGTAGGGTTCCTGTATTTCGCGGAGCCGGCGTTCTGGGCAACCGCGTTGCATATTGCCGAAGATGATGCGGGAGCATCGTCAGGCATCATGAACACGGCCGGAATTGTTGGCGGGATCGTCTCGACGTCATTGGTGCCAATCATTGTGAAACACTTCGGCTGGTTGCCCGCACTCGCTTCGGGGGCGGCTGTAGCCTTGGCCTGCACATGCGCATGGCTGCTGATCGGCCAGAGTGCAATGATGGAAGAAACTCCTGTTGGCAACGCTGGCCAAACGAGCCGTTAGTGTCAGCCAGGCCAGTTGCATCGGTCCTTCGCGGGGAAAAACCTCCGCTGACGATGACGCTCAGGATTTCGAAGTGGCTGATCGGCGCCACTCCCTTTGTTTCTGCGATTGAGATGTGAACAAGTCGAGGTGTCGACCGCGAATGTTCACGAGGTTGCTCAGATGGAAGCCACGTTTACAAAACGCGGAATTGGGGACTTGCACGGTCTGATGCATGAGCGGATGGATCTTCTGTTGCGACATGTTGCGACCGTACCGGATAACCTATGGCGCGAGCCAATCTCCGGATTTGGCCATGCCACAGTCTGGAAGCAGCTGCTTCATATCCTCAGCTGTGAAGAAGGGTGGGTGCACGATCTGCAATACAAGCCGTTTGATGGATGGCGAGAAGAACACGTCCCCACAATGGCAGCGCTGCTGAGCACTAAGAAGCGAATCCACGACGCTACGCGGGTTTATCTCAGTCATCTCAGCGAAGAGCAGCTCAATACGACCTTGGCGACACCTCCGCAGGATTGGGGCGGCGAGTTACGAACTCCCGCATTTATCCTGCTTCACGTCATCACCCACGCCTTCCATCACAAAGGACAGGTTGTAGCGATGCTGCGCATCCTTGGCTATCCGGCTCCTGATACCGACTTGCAGCCAGTGTAGGGCTCCCAGCTCTTTATTGCGGAAGGCCGTTCGACACTACATCCACTCGAAGGGTGATGCTGCCGATTGATTTGCCTTCGCTCTCGGCCTCCCATTTCAGGGTCTGCCAAGAATCTTTCTGCGCGGCTGTGGAGTGGATCGTGAACTGGATCGCGTAAGAGTCGTGCGCGCCTACGGTGAACGTTGTTGCAGTTGGCTGCGCCGTCCATCCCTCCGGCAGGGCTGATTTCAGGTTCACTTGTTTCGGACTGTCCGTGTCGTTGCGGAGAAGGACTGGAACCCACAGTGATTCCCCAGGCGTAACCTGCGCCTCCGGTGCGTACAGATTCGCAATGTGTTCAATGTTGTGGGCGCGCCAGAATGTGCGGTAGAAAGACCATGGCCCTCCGAGCTCAGCCGTCAGACCGGATGGAGAGTACTCGTAGCCTCGGGATCGGACATAGGCAATAGGTTTTGGCGTGATGCCCTCGAATACGTCTCCGTTTGTGGATCCGCCGACCAAAGATTTGCCGAATATCAACCGCACGGGCATTTCCGCAAATTCTTTCAGCTGCGCATCGGTGAAGTCATTCTGGGTTTTATATTGCGACCAGGCTTCGGCAGCGATGCGTGAATAAGGAATCTTACGAGAAGGAGATATATCGCCGGTCTGATATTCGGGTCCGTTGCCCTTGAAGAAGTCGAAGTGTATGGAATCCGAGAAATAGTAGATTTTCTTGGGCTGCCAAGTGCGGAGTCCTTCTCCGTAGTTTCCGATACTCATCCGGTTGCGCGCGGCCTCCACTTGCTCGGGAAAGGCCAGAGGGTTCGCCGCAAGATCGAACGCTTCTGTGGCCAGAACTCCGGCAGCCTGATGGTCCTCGTGATTCTCACCAACAACATAATTCGGTAGCCACGTCAGGATCACTTCGGGACGAGTGATGCGGACCAAGCGGACCACCTCTTCGAGGGACTGCCCATGTCCCCAAATTTCCAGAGAGCGCAGTACGTCACCTCCTGGGCTGTCCGATCCGTGCAGGAACCATGCGTTGGTGATGCCGTAGGACGCGAGCGATTTGCGAGCTTCCATCTCGCGAATGTCGGCGAGAGCGTTCGCCTGTTCCGGGCCCGCTGCATTGCCGCCGGAGTTGCCACGAGTGCCGTAAACGACCGCCACCGTCTTGTGCTGCTCCTCGATCAACTTGGCGGCATAAGCGGCAACCTCGATGTCGTCGTCGGGATGCCCCACAACGACCAGCACATCCACTTTGTAGCGGGCATCTGGAAGGGGGTTTGGCTCGGCCTGCTGAGCTATCGAAAAGTAAAGTCCGATCCCGAGGAGGAAGAAACCAAGCCAATACAGGCGAGCGATTTTCATTCGTTGATCCTTATTGAATTTGCAGAAATGGACTTCCACGACAGCAGAATAGTGCAGCGTACCTAGCGCGAACCGCGAAACCGGATAACGCTCTGTCTTATCGCCCGTTTATGTATGCCGCCAGCGGGTGGCATATTTCCTTCGCGGAAAAAATGCCCGCTCAGTTGCCAATGATTCACTGCCGCTGGGATCGATTTCCATCTTCATTGTTACGAGCCACAAAGCATATACACATACAAGAGAACAGTCATGTGTGTTCAACATGGCTGGCCTTCATTTCTAAAAGCGGAAATGCAAACCGAACTGCATTTGGCGCATATCGGCGGCTCCAAAAATTTTTCCGGCGTCCTGGTCGAAGATGTAGCTGTCTGGATTCACTAGATTCACGTGATTGGTAGTGTTGTACGTTTCCCACTTAAATTCCAAACTCTTCGATTCACTGATGCGAAAGACCTTTCCCAGCGAAAGATCGACTTCATAGAAGCCGGGACCGCGCAACGAGTTGTGATGAACGAAGCCCTGCCGCCCGACGCCTTGCGGATCGACGTAAGCCGCGGGATTGAACCACAGAGCAGCACTCGGGTTAGAGACGTGCGGATCGCCAACTTGGTCCGGTCGGACCTGATTGTAGTCAGCGTAAAGTTGGCTTCCGTTGGCTGTCGGTGTGAAAGGCAAACCGGTTTCAAAGCGGCTGATGCCGCTCAGGTCCCATCCACCGAGAACCAGATCCATAGCCCTGCCAGTTCCTGTTCCCCAATGTCGGCCGCGCCCGAACGGCAATTGCCACACGTGAGAGACGGTCAACGTGTGGGTGCGGTCGTAGTTTGCGGGGCTGTGGTCTTCCCACCAATTCAGATTGTTGCCATAGGCTCCGCCGGTTTCAGTGTTTGCCATCGCCTTGCCATAAGTGTAGCTGACCAGAAAGTCGAGACCTTTGCTGGTGCGCTTCTGGACTTTTACTTGCAGCGCGTGATAGCTGGAGTTATCGCAGTTACAGGTTTCGTAAATACCTTGCGACAGACCGAAGCGCTGGAAGAAGAGTCGCCGCGAGTCGAAGTCGTTGCAACCACCGGCGACGCTGGGATCGGGGTCGCAGTTCGGACTAGGCGGAGCGGCCTGGTTCACGTTGGGATTGACAAAGAGGTGGCGACCCACGTTTCCGACGTATCCGACTTCCGCGGTGAGTGTGGGAGTGATTTCATGCTGGACCGTCAGGTTCCACGAATCTGCTAGCGGCACACGATACGCGCTTGGAGGATTGAAGAAGTAGAAGACATTCAGATCGCCCGGCAACGGGAATCGTCCGTTGGATCCGACGATAGGACTTGAGGGAAGCGGTGGTCCGGAGAGCAGATCGAAAACTGGACTGTAAGAATTGTCCTGATTGATCTGCTGCGGAATCGTCACTGGAGGATCGTAGTCGGGTGCCTGGCCAAACACTGCGCCGAGACCGGCAGGGGTGAAGCTGCGGCCGTAGCCCGCGCGGACCACGGTGCGATTCGTAACCGAGTACGCGACTCCGAGGCGCGGAGCGAAGCCCAGATTGTAGGCCTTCACTCCCATGTTGGCGGGTACTGAGCCAACGCCAGCCACGAGAACTTCGCCGGTGTTGGGATCAAAACTTCCGGCACCGCCGGGATGCGCTGCGGTTTGGGGGAGATAGTTTTCATAGCGCAAGCCGAGATTCAAGGTGAGTTTGCGAGTTACGCGCCACGAGTCCTGCCCGTAGAAGAACAGGCGCGTCTGGCGCAATCCCGCCTGGTAGCCCGCGCCTGTGAAGTAGCGTGAAAAGTTGCCGGGCAATCCGAGCAGAAAGGACGCCATGCCTGCTCCGGTGGGCCCATCGGGGATATTTCCTGAAACCGGATCCTGTGCATCGACACTGGGGCTGCCTGTGATGCCCTCACCGAAGCTGAGTTCGCCGGAACGGTGCGCGTCGCTGGGGACACGTTGCTGCTGCGCTCGGCGGATGTCAGCGCCCCATTGGAAGGTGTGATTGCCGTGAGTTTTGCTCCAGTTGTTCACCCACTGGAAATGATTTTCGGTTTCTTTCAGCGGGCAGTTGCACTGATTCACGCCAAGGGAATATCCGAAATTGAAGCCGCCATTTCCATTAATGTAAAACGCGGGCATCCCGCTGGTGTCCGTGGTCCCGAGGTTCAGGCCGGGAAGTCCAGCATCCGTGGCGGGCGTTGTACCGACTCCATTGGGATTCACCCTGATTCGATAGCGATAAAAGCCGAAGCGAAAATCGGTCACTAGTGTCGTACTGAGAGTGAGTGTGGCGCCCAGCGCGAAGCTTTGATTGCGGGCGGGGGCGGTTCCGGCGAAGTTGATGCCGTTGAGGGAAGGTCCGCCAGCCTCCGCCCCGTAGGCGCCGGGGGCAAAATGATCGAAGTCGGCGAGCGAGTACCGTCCGAAGAAATGGAGGCGGTCAGAGAAGGTGTAGTCGACTCGTCCATCGAACTGATCACTATTGAAGCGTTCGCTTCCTGTGGCAACGTAGTTGTTCGAAATCGACGTTTCGTCCTGGGGCAGGGGAATAAATCCAAGAAGGTTCTGAATGGGTGCTGGGACCGACGGCAGTATGTTCACCTGATGGTTGGATGAGATGGCCAATCGATTCCCGCTACCGTCGTCAGTGGACGGATCGAAGACCATTCCCGTGCGTGCAGCAACAACGTCGCCGTCGGTGGTGGTCACATTCAACGGAGTTGCGCAGGGCGTGGAAGAGCTGCTTTTGTCGGCGCAGATGTAGTCGCCCAACAGGGCCGTCAGGTCGCCCGATCTTTCCGCAGAAGTCGGGACAGTTGATGTGATCGAGGCGGACCGCCGTCGACGGGTGCCTTGATAATCGGCAAAGAAAAAGACCTTGTTCTTAACAATGGGTCCGCCCACCGACGCGCCGAACTGATTCCAGCGGAGGGGCAGCAACGACTGGGATGTCCAATCTTTGGCGTTGAAGAAATCATTGCGCAGATATTCAAAGGCCGAGCCGTGGAAATTGTTCGTCCCCGACTTGGTTGTGGCTTGCATCAGCGCGCCTGCCACCGAACCGAACTGTGCATCGTAGTCACTGGTCGTGATCTTGAATTCCTGAAGCGAGTCGATGTTGGGGTTGATCACAGCAATTCCAAGGATCGAACTGTTGTTTTCAGTGCCGTCGAGGAGGAATCCGTTGGCGGTGAACTGCTGGCCATTGGCATCAATTTGATAGCCAGACTGGGGATTTTCTGATGACGCGTGTTGCCAGTCATTGATTTGCGTTCCCGGCGTGACCAGCATAGTGAACGTCAGGTTGCGATTGATGATGGGGAGGCTGCCTAGTTCCTGTGTGGTGAGGGTTGTGCTCACGTCAGCGCGGTCGACTTTGAGTAACGGGGTCTCTTCGGTGACTTCGACCTTTGTGGCTTCTCCTTTGATGCCGAGCGCAGCATCGACCCGCGTGGATGCATCAATCTGAACGTTAGCGGTGGCTTCAAAAGCGCTGAAGCCGGGGGCACTTACCGTAACGCTGTAGCGTCCAGCGAGAAGGTGCGTCTGTTCGTAGTTGCCGCTCGCGTTGGTCGTGGATTGGTATACGGTGCCGCGATCAAGATCCTTTACTGTCACAGGCGCATTGGCAACGGTTGCTCCGCTGGGATCTGTCACCGTACCGATGATGTTTCCGTAGACTGCCTGTCCGAATGAGATGGTGGACAAAAGTAAGAACAGAAAATGCCAACTGCAAAAATGTGCCTGTGGATCGCTTCATGTTGAACCCCCGCAGATAGGCCGAGCCCCAAAGAAAGAAATTGGCCGTGGCTTTTGAAGATTTGAGAAAGAGTGTTGCTTCAAGCGACGGCGGCGGTCAAGAACAAATTTTTTTTGCGCCGAATTTCTATGATCCTGTCATATATACATTGGTGGAGCGCTCCATCCCCCAGGTGCGCCGACGACGATTCTGATTGAAGTTAATTTTGCGCCGCCAGTGGGAATAGACGTCAAATTATTGCCACATGTTTCAGGGAAGATCGACGGTCGAGTACACTGGTTTCCGCTGCTGGAGCTAGTTGCTTCGATCCAGAAACGAGCGAAACCGTTCAGCAATTCTCGTATTTGATTGTCTGACATGAAGATAATCCAACGAATCAGGATCTCATTTTTAGTTTTATTGCGGCTGGCGGGTGTCTGTCTGATGGTCGGCATCGCAACAGGATCGCTTGCCCAAGACAAGGCTCCGCTATATCCGACCGAGCAGGATTGCCAGCAGGCGACCGCGCAGAGCGGGATGCGTGCCTGTGAGAATGGGCGATACGAAGTCGCGCAGCGTGAGCTGAAAACCGTGTACCAGAATCTCTTGAGCCAACTCGATGGTGCGCAAAAGCGGAAGCTGCGTCAGTCCCAACGCGAGTGGCTACGCTTTCGCGATGCGAATGCAATGTTCCAGGCAAGTCTGATGGAAGGCGGCACATTAGCGCCGCTCATCAAGGTTGCCAGTTTGACTGAAATGACAAATGCGAGAGCTGCAGAGTTAAAGAAGGCTCTTACCCACTGATTCTCGCTGCGTCGAGATCTGGATCCTACGATTCACGTGGCCATAGGAGTGTCACGAACGCTGTCAGAGGAGGTAACGTGGCGAGCTTCGATTTGTTTTTGCCGATCCTGCTGCGCTTTGAAGGTGGTTACGTAGACGATCCGACCGACCCTGGCGGTGAGACCAATAAAGGAGTGACGATGACTACGTTTCAACGTTGCTCTCACGACCTGCTAGGAATCGAGCCCACTTCACAGAATTTGCGGTCCCTTACCGACGCGCAGGCGGGAATCATCTACCGAAAGCTTTACTGGGACAAGATCAGTGGTGATGATATTGAGCTACAGGAGCTGGCGAACATCGTCTGCGATTTCTACGTTAACGCAGGGACTCATGCAACGGTGCTGTTACAGCGCATCTTGAACGGACTGGGCACCCACCTGGTGGAAGATGGTTGTATTGGGCCGGCGTGTATTCAGGCTCTCGGTCACTTCGACGAAGTGGCGGTGTACCGGCGATACAAACAGGGAAGAGCCGACTACTACAAGAGTCTGGCACAACGATTCCCGCAGTTTCTTCAGGGTTGGCTCAACCGAACGAATGCTTTTCCGAACTTGTAAGTCGATGAATCAGCGACCAGCGCTACTTTGCACCAGTTGCTGGATGGCGTGACCCTGCACGTGCTTCATCTCAAGCCCCAACATCGCGGCGATAGTGGGAGCGACGTCTAGATTCGTGATGTTTCCTAGCTGGACGCCCTTAGGAACCCCGACGCCCCAGGCAAGAAAGATCGCTTGCATCTTGGGATCGGTGTTGACGTAGCCGTGGGTACCCCCTTCAGTCCCTTCAGTGAGATAGCGGCCTTCGGCTTCTCCACCGAAACAATAATCGCTAGTTGCCGCGAGGACGAGGTCAGGAGCCTGATCGTTCGTGGAGCGCGTCGGCAAGTGTAGCCTTGCAAAATCGTCCTCACCGTATACATGGTCGATTCCTTCGGCGCCCGTAAAGACGCCGCGCAGCTTTGCGATTAACTCGGCGCGGTGATCAGGTCTCGTCACGTAGACCATCGCCGTGCCTCCCTCGGGTACGACCCAAACGTCACCCTTAGGATGGTCTGGGCTGCCAATCAGCAATCCTTCTTTTCGCAAAAGCACGTTCGGATGGATTTTGTGTCTGAACGTACGGAAGCCGTGATCTGAAACGATGATGAGCGTTGCATTTCGTGAGAGTCCGGTGCGCCCGAGAAGATCGACAATTTGCTTTACTCGGTTGTCAAGAAAGGCGAAGGCAGTGAGGCTCGCGGGGCTCATCGGCCCGTATTCATGGTTGGTGTCGTCGCCGGTCAACAGATGGAACAAGAGAAGATTCGGCTTATGTTTTTCGAGGATGTCATCCGCCGCAGCGGTCCAGATTTGATCCTGCCAGGCCTGCGAGCTGTCTTCGAAAGTTTGCAATTGCTCGCGGGTTACTTCTCCGGCGCTGATGAGATCGCGTTCAATCTCTCCGTCGGGATCGGGAAGTTCAGGAAACTGCCAGTCAATTGTCTTCGCATGGTAAATGGCGACCCAATCGACCTGTGCGGTTGTGAGTCCCGCTTCGTGAGCGGCGTCGTAGATGGTAGGCGCATGCACCATGACTTCTTTGTCGCGCCACGGTTCAATTTTCGGAGCTGTACTGTCGCCAGGAAATGTGAGAATGCCGTTGTAGAGAACGCCGTGTTGAGATGCGTCGACGCCAGTGACCATCGCAGTGTGGTTTGGCCATGTGACCGTCGGATTGACTGGGCGCATGGATGAGGCGATGGCACCTTCACTCGCAAGTTTGCGAAGCGTGGGGATGGGCAGGCGAGGATCGTCGAGCGCGTACGCAGGGAAGCCATCCAGGCTAATGACGATGACCATACGGTCGTGCTGAGTAGGCATGGCCAACGAGAACGGAGCACCGCAAGCTATGAGAGTTGCGATGCGCATCCAGCGCATCAATCTTGATTTCGGGTTCAAATATTCCCCAGACTGTTTCGTGATGACTATTTTGGGACCGATTGCGAATGTAATCAGGCATGAAGTATGAAGCGGAAACGCATATCCTCACCGAACCACATGATGTAATTGGTGCCCCACGCATTGTTGAAGAGATTGCTATGAACTCCGCCGGAAAGATCGGGCTGAAGGTTTGAAAAACTCAAAGATGATTTGACGCCCAGGCGTGACGACCGGTGCGTCAAGCGTTTCTACGAAGAAGGATCCGTGGTCATCTTTGTAGCCAAATCCTCTCGAGAGAGCGTGCATGTGCCGGTTGCCGGAGCGGACGACATCCCAAGGGGAGACTGACCCTCCTGACTTTTCGAGCGTCCAGCCCTTAGGATCGGTTGCGACGGGATTGAATGTCAGCCAGAGAGCTTCCGGCAGGCGCGTTGCAGGCTTTTGGAACCAGGAAAAATTCAGTTCAATCACCGGTTCTGACTTTGGGCAGAACCATCTCCAAATACATTGTGCGAGGGAACGCAGCTCGACCGCTGCGCACAGCCTCCGCATCTTCGATCTCAAGATGCGCGAGCAGGCGATGTCCTTGTTCGCCTTCTTCTACTTGAAGACCGACAATGGAAGGGACCCACTCCTGGCTCTTTGCTCCGAAGCGTTCAATGTTGGGCTTGCCGAAATCCTTCTTGGCCCAGTCCTCTTCGCTGACCACGTAGGCATCGAAAAAGCGGGAATAATCCTGCTGCGAGAGCGTCTGATAAGAAAAGAGGGCGAGCGGATGTCCACTGGAGGCCCATTCGCGTCCGGACTTCTTGTTGCGCAGCCGGAGAATCGCGCCATTCTTCGGGTCGAGCGCAATGATGAAATGCTCAGTCTCAATGTCGCTGCCAGAGGGGCGAGAGGTGGGATGCGACAGTTCGGGGATTGCCGGGGCCAGCGTGGTCACGGCCGTTTGTGCCTGCTCCTTTAGAGGGGAGGGTAGCGTACCGATTCGCGGTGAAGAGGTCTTGCCGCTTCTCCTGCCAGCTGAACTGAACGACTTTGTAGTTCTTGGTGTCGAGCATCGGGGCCAGATCGGAGGGAGTGTAGTGATCGAAATCCAGCCACGTTTTCGTGTCGGTGCCCCAGGTGTGCTCCACCTCCAACAGGAGATGACGAAGTAACGCAACATCTGTTGCATCGCCGACCGCGAACTTCCCTTGAGCGATCCAGTTCTGTCGCAATCTCGCAACCTCGCGATATCTGGCCACCTTCAGTGGATCGCTGGCCACGCCGTGAATCCATGTGTCGCCGATTTCACCGGTGAACACGGGAAGGGAGCCACGATGGAGGTCGACCGCTTTTGCGATTTCGGTGAGGCTCGTTGGCGTAATCTCGTGCGTTGGGGAACCGGGCCTTGAGATGTCGCGTAGGTCTGGTGGATCTCTTCGGCGGTGTGAGGCCCTTCGTTGTCGTCGCGCACGACGATCGCGATCGCGTCATCTGAATTCGGGACAGTCACCACACCGCCGTAGCCGTGGTGATACATGACGGCAAGCGAAGATCCATTGGGATGTTTCCATAGAAATATGGGAGGAAGTTCGGCGGGAGTGCTGGCATCGTTTACTCCGATATCGAGGAACCTCACTCCATGTGCAGCAAGCGGCGCGATGAGTCCACGGGTGTGTCCGGGGACGTCGGTCATCTTGGCTCCAGTCGTCGTGCGGCCGAAACGCCGATCCAGCGTCTCTGACAGACCAATGCCGCCGGAGATCATCGACTCATCAATCATCTCGGTTTGCCAAGTGAACGGCAGAGCGTGCCATGCGATGTCGCCCTGGGCGATGGCTTTCTCCATGCGCGCACGGTCCGACCCGGAGGCTTGCTCAAGATATTCGTAGAGCAGCCATGATCCGGTGGTCCACACATAACGCGTGTCGCCGGACTGTCGAAGTTGGCTGGCAAGATCAATCGCACGCGGGAAAAATTCTGCGAAGTAGCGGTGAACGACGGCAGCCTGGGTGTCGATGAATCCTGCGTCGAAATGGCACTTGAACATCACCAGGACGCGCTTAATCTTGGGGTCGGGAGTTGGAGCAGGTGAAGAGGCCTGCAGCGCGAGCAAGCCCCTTTGCCTTCAATAACAAGGCGCTGCCCAACGCCGATTTTATGAATTCACGCCGCCGCATGACTCAGCCTTTATTACCTTAGCTCCTGCGCCATCGAGATTACTTCCACATCAGTGTAGCGATCGAATTTTCCTCCAGCGCAATGTCGGCTGAAGTAAGTCCGTAATTGACCTGAACTGTCCGAGGCGGCGCCGAGGTTTGTCAGGACGAGGACCTTCTGACCGTCGGGGTTTTCTACCGCGATGTGACCGAGATCGGCAGCCTGACTCTGAGACTCGAAACGGCGAGCTCCCCTTCGCATCGTGCGCGAGAAATGCGCCAGGGCCCAGTATTGGCCGCTGCGGATGATTTCCTGGGTGTGCGGATTGATGATCAGAGATCCCTCCGCAGGGATAAGGGCCGATGTTGGGTTTACCCCGTTCATCGGTCGCCATATTCCAAGCAACCGCCGAGCGGCACCAATTGGTCAGAACATCCGTATAAGTCTTGCTCCACTTAGTCCAGTCATCCTGATAATGAGGGTCGTTGTAGTCCGTACTGCCCTCGGTGAAATACATTTCAACTTCTGGGTGCGCCGCGTGCACCTTGCTCATCATGGTGGGATCACCAGTGTACGGATGCCACGCAACAGAGTTCACGTACCTGCGGAAGTCAGGGTTATCGAGTTCAGAGATGACGCGTCCCCAGTAGACGAAGTTGTGGTCGAGGATCCAAATCTTCGCGGGATAGTTGTTCTTCTCGAATAGCGGTCCGAGGTGATCGGTGATGAATTCGGTTTCGCACTCCTGCGACCATGTGCAGGCGGGCATCTGGCCGTGCTGATCGGTGTCGATCTCGTTCTGAGTTGTGATGGCACGGATCGGGACGCCTTCCGCCGCGTACGCCTGAATAAACTTCAGGAAATACTGAGCATACGAAGCGAGATACTGGCGGCTCATGGAACCGCCTAGCATCGACTTGTTCCACTTCATCCATCCCGGCGGACTCCACGGCGACGAGAAATAGAATACGTCCGGATTGATCTCATGCACCCGGCGCAGTATCGGGAGAATGTATTCTCGATCGTGATCGATGGAGAATCGCTTTAACTCCGGATCGGCATCGCCATCGTCATAGCTGTAGAGCGTGGCGGCAGAATCGGCGGCACCGATGCAGGTGCGATTCACGCTCAGTCCCATCTCCGAGGGATGAAACATCTCGTGAAGCAATTGTTCGCGCGCAGGCTCGTGAAGCTGGTTGATGACGTAGCAGGCCGCGTCGGAGAAGCATCCGCCGAATCCGAGAATGTCCTGAAACTTGTTGGTGGAGACGAGTTGAATCGCGTCGGGCGCGGAAGTTGCCGGCGCCGGTTGCCACGCGATTGAGCTCTCCTGACGGCGAAACGTTGTTTCGCACTTCGTGAACCAGACGGCGATCTCAGACGCGGGCTTTGTCTCCTCTGCGGACGAAGGACGAACTAAAGCGTCCGCCGTGGCGGCGGATGAAAATCTGAAGCGCTGGCGCTCAAGTGCCCCCAACCCTAAGGCTGACGTCTTGAGGAAAGCGCGGCGCGAAGTTGGATCCTTCGTAGATTTCATGAATATTCTGTGACTACGTCATTTCCCTGCCTCGATTTTCTCAACAGCCAGGTTAGCGGAGCCGGGCACTCTCATGGAAGGCGCAATCGATTATTATTTCTCAGATGGTCCACTCGGCAGCGGACCATCTGAGCTCGCCTCAGGCACAACTTCGCTCGGTTAGAAGAGTAGTTTGAGCGAGAGCTGCATGATGCGCGCCGGATTGGCGGTGTGAACAACGCCGAACGATCCCAGGTCGTCGACGTTCCCATCCGGCTGCCCGAACTGTGCATGGTTGAAGGCGTTGAACAGTTCGGCACGGAACTCCAGATTCATCCCTTCTTTAATCAGTGTGTCTTTCAAGAGAGCCATATCCCAGTTGTTCAATCCCGGGCCGGCGAAGAAGCGCCTCCGGGCATTGCCCAAGCGTCCCGATCGCCTCCGGAGTGAAGAGAGAAGTGTTGAAGTAAGGAAGCCCGGTGCGCGGATCGGTGATTTTCAACGATCCAGGAATGAAGTTCGGCGTGTCGATGGGCAGCGAAATCGCTCCGGCGCTGCTGGTGCCCAGCAACGAATTGTCGTCGGTCTCGATCAGCGTGACCGGAAGGCCGGTGGAGAAGCGGGTGATGCCACTCAGTCTCCAACCTTTCACCAACCGGCTCGGGCCCGCCGAGACGATCGAAGGGAAGATGGTAGTCATAGCTGACTACGAAGTTGTGCCGGACATCGAACGCCGATAACGATCGCTCGTTCGGGTTCAGCAGATTGATCTGCTCGCCATATCCCGATCCGTTGTCGAGAGACTTCGAATAGGTGTATCCGGCGAGAAATTCCAATCCTTTAACCCGCTGCCGAACGCTCAGCTGAAGAGAGTTGTAGCTCGACTTCCCGCTGGTGATGAAGTATCCGTCGCTGGAGAAGTTGGGACCGAAAGGGCCGCGCGTGCTGGTGATCGTGCCACCCGTGATCGGGCAGATAAACGCCATTTTCCCCATTGGGACCGCAAGTCACGCCGTCCACCGTTTGGCTGGGCTGGCTAACGCTCAGGCAGAGAGCCGGATTGCCGGGGTTGGCTTCGAGCGACGACATCAGATGATGGCCCTGCGTTCCCACGTAGCTCGCGGTCAGCAACGTGGCGGGGCCCACTTGCCGCGCGAATCGACAGTTGATATTCCTCGGTGTAGGGCAGAACGTTCTTGTAATAGAAAGCGGGTGAAGTGCCGATAGGCAGGAAGTTTGCCCAGTTGATCACCGTGGACGTCGTCGGCAGCGGCACAGGGAAACGCTGTCCTTCGATGTTGCCGGTTCCACGATCAACAAAAGGCGTCACGAATTCTGGCGGAACGGGGCTGCCATAGAATGCGCCGAACGGAGCGTCTCCAATTTCGTTGAAGTTTGTCGCTCCTTCAAATGTGCTGTAGAACTTTCCCCAACCGGCGCGGATGCTGGTCTTGCCGGGTCCGCCCGTCAGAGTCTTGATGAGCCCGTTGTCGGAAGATGGCGAATACGCAAGTCCGATGCGAGGGGCGAAATTGTTGTAGCGCGTCGGAGCCAGCGTGCTGGGAATGCCGGGATCGCCAGGGAAGACCCATCCCGTTGGCGAGCCGGGAAATCGTGTGGACTGCAGGCCGGGAACCAGCGTTTCGAGCTGACCATTCTTCTCGGACCACGGACGGCTGACGTCCCACCGCAGCCCGTAGTTCAACGTCAGGTTCGACTTGACGCGCCAGCTGTCCTGGCGCGAACAGGCCGATGTATCGCGAGCGCCCATACGAGGGATATCCCTGTCCTTGCGAATAGTTGGTTGGCGCGCCGATCAGAAAGTCGGCGAAGTCGACGCCGGTCTCAGCCCCGTTGAAGGTGAAGTCGCCATTCGATCCGCCGTTGTATTCGGTCAACTGGTTGTAGCGGAACTGGCCGCCGAAAGTGAAGGTATGGGTGCGGATGATGCGCGTGAAGTTGTCCATGACCTGCGCCGTCGTCTCAGTCACGCCGAGCGGCCCGCCCGATGCGCCGAAAGAAAAATTGTTGAGGTGGATATTGGGAACGTGTGCGTACTGCGGAAGAGAAGGCGATATACCCAGCGTGTCAGGACCTTCTTCAAATCCCAGCGACTTTGGCGTGACATTGTCGCCGCCTGTCGGCTTGTGGATCAGGAACCGTAGCCGGGTCAGGCCGACGCGCAATTCGTTCACCGAAGTGGTGCTGATCGTCTTCGTGTCGCCGATATCCGCAACCTGAGAGCGCCCAGTGAAGTCGCTGCCAAATCCAGGAAGGAAAATATTCGGGACGCTCTGGCGATACTGGTCGAAGAAGTAGTAGCCGCTCAGCAGTCCCAAGTGCGAGTTGTAGTCGACGCGGCCGCTGGTCTTGTTGTCGCCAAGCCGAATGGGTGCCGCCTGGTTCGAAAATTCGTCCATCTCCAGCATTTGCGGGAGGAACAAACTGCAGCAGATTCTGCGAAGGCACGGTGAAAGCGGTCGTTCGGAATCTGCGCGCCCGGAAATACGCAGGTTGCAGTGTCGGCGCAACCTGCGGTGTAGTAAGGCTCGCCCTGCGTCACCGTGTATCCGAGCGTGGTTGAAAGTTGTTGAGCCCACGCCGGACCCTGCACCACGCCTGTCAGAGGAACTAGCCACTGCAGAAAAGTCTCCGCTACGCTCCGCGGCCGTGGGAACGGGGATGAAACCCGTGCCGCCGCTCTGCCCTTGGATGACCCGATTTCCCTGATAGTCCGCGAAGAAAAACAGTTTGTCCTTCACGATCGGGCCGCCGATGGTTCCGCCAAATTCGTTCTGCTTGTGGTCGTCCTTGACTTGGGAGAAGTAGTTCGTGGCATCGAAGGAGCGATTTCGCAAAAATTCGAATGCGCTTCCGTGGAATTTGTTGGTGCCTGACTTTGTGATGACGTTGATCTGGCCGCCGGCGTAGTTGCCGTACTCCGCGTCGAAATTGTTGGTCACGATACGGAACTCGGCGATCGAATCAAGGTTCGGAATGATTCCCGTGCCGGAGAAAGCGAATTCCTGCACCGTGGTTCCGTTGAGCAAGAAATCCGTTCGACGACTCGCGCTGTCCGTTGACCGAGAGATTTCCGGCGTTGAGATCGCCAGAAATGTTGGTGAAGGTGAATCCGGTAGCGCTGAACTGGCCACCCTGCCTCCGGCCAGGCCGGATGACGTTGGCGTGACGCCTGGCTGAAGTGCCAGCAGATCGGTATAGCTACGTGTTACCAGGGGCACCGAGGTCATCGTCTCGCCGCTGATGACTTCTCCGAGCTGGGTGCTGGCGGTATCCATTTGCACTGCGTCGGCGGAGATCTCGACCTTTTCGCTGACCTGGCCGACGGTCAGCTTGATGTTCACCACCTTCGCCGAATCGACGTCGAGCAGAATGCCGGTCTGGCGAAATGTGTTGAAGCCGGACTGCGTCACCTGAATGTCGTAGTGACCGGGCTGCAGGTCGACGAATGCATAGAAGCCTTCGGCATTGGACTGCCGGCGTCGTGACAATACCGGTATCGGTGGCAGTGACCTGGATGGTCGCGCCCGCGAACAATCGCGCCGCTTGCATCGGTTACGATTCCCGAGATGCCGGCGCCGACCTTCGCGTGCGACCGAGCTGTGAAGGCCGAGACCATTGCCAAGGCCAAGAAAGACGAGGCAGCAAAAGCGTGAGACCGCGTTTTTACCGGCGCGCATAGATGTACCGGTTGCGGTATTACTGCGTCCATTCGATTTCATAGTTCCTCCGAAGATTGCCGCCCGCCGTCCGCGGGCCTTCTTGGGCTTTTATGGAATGTCAAAACGTTTATACGATGCGCTTATATCAACGATTCAGTACGAAGGTCAACTAATTTCGCCCTGAGCCAAAATTGTTCTTGAGGTCTCCTCAAAATAACAATTGAATGTTAAGGGCTGATGAACACGTGAAAAAAGCGCGTGTGTAGCGGGGCCGATAGCCAAACCGCTGAATGCTTATTTGACAAACTGACACTCGCCTTGCCATAGTGTCAAAACGTTTAGACAACAACGCGTTCTTGGTGATTCGAGACTTGGGCGAAAAGATCCGGCTGGTACACTCGGCGACCCTACCTGCGCAGCAGGCAGGCAAGCTTTTGAATCTGCCTCGCGAAAAGGCGAACTGGGAGTGGATGAGCTTTTTCGTCCACCGCTTGCAGCCCGGCGATGTCCTCCAGACGCGCACCGAAGAGGAAGAAGCCGCTTTCGTGGTTCTCGGCGGGACCTGCATCGCCGACTGGGGGCAGGGGCCGGCAGCTGGTTGGCAAACGCAAGAATGTCTTCGACGGACTTCCTTACACGCTCTATTTGCCGGCGCAAAATCAGGTTTCATTCACGGCGCAGACGATTTGCGAGATTGCCGAATGCCGCGTGCCGTCAAATGCCAAGCTCGAACCCAGGCTGATCACTCCCGCGGACGTGTGCGAGCAGCTTCGCGGCGGGGGAAACGCTTCGCGCCAGATCGTGGACATTATTTCGCCGCATTTCCCGGCCGACAAACTGATGGTGATCGAGGTCTACACGCCGGGCGGAAATTGGTCGAGCTATCCTCCGCACAAGCATGACGTGCACAACCCGCCGGCCGAAGTCGACCTCGACGAGATCTACTACTATCGGATTCAGAATGAAGGCTTCGCTCTGCAGCATCTGTATGGCGGGGAAGAAGCCGAACATGATCGTGAAAGCGCGCGATGGCGACGCGGTTCTGGTGCGCAGTGGCTATCATGCCGTGGTCGCGGGCCCGGG
Source organism: uncultured Acidobacteriota bacterium (assembly GCA_963712365.1). Lineage (GTDB taxonomy): Bacteria > Acidobacteriota > Terriglobia > Terriglobales > Acidobacteriaceae > Sulfotelmatobacter. The sequence continues at coordinate 166,901 of CAVQHO010000006.1, read as the reverse complement.
ATACGATGTCTACTACCTGAATTTTCTGGCGGGCTCGCGCGCGCCCTTCGGTGACCGAAGATGCCGCATCATGCCTGGATTCGCTCGACGTGGAAGACGACCGATCCGCGGTTGCCGTTGGTGCGCGAATAGCGTTAACGCGAAACAGATTCGTGCGAATCACCAGATGTGCAGCGGCGGCAGATCAGGGAGCAGGCGGTATCCTGACTGGGGACAAGCTTCATGACAAGACGCCTGACAGTCGCGCAAGCCATCGTCGCATTCCTCAAAAACCATTCGTCGAACGCGACGGCAAGCAGCATCGCTTTTTCGAAGGCTGCTTCGGAATCTTCGGGCACGGCAACGTTGCCGGAATCGGACAGGCGCTCGAGCAGGATCCCGGCCTGCCCTACTACCTGTTTCGCAACGAGCAGGCGATGGTGCATGCGGCCGCCGCCTTTGCGAAAAGCAACCGTTTCGCCTGGACCATGGTCTGCACCAGTTCCATCGGGCCCGGCGCCACGAACATGGTCACCGGCGCGGCGCTCGCGACCATCAACCGTTTGCCGGTGCTGCTTCTGCCGGGAGATATCTTTGCGCGGCGCAATGTCGCGCCCGTCCTGCAGCAACTGGAATCTCCCGCGACGCAAGATATTTCCGTCAACGACTGCTTCAAGCCCGTCTCGAGCTACTGGGACCGGATCGAGCGTCCGGAGCAAATTCTCACTTCGCTTCCGGAAGCGATGCGCGTGCTGACTTCGCCAGCCGAAACCGGCGCGGTACTCTTTGCCTTCCGCAAGATGTGCAGGCCGAAGCCTTCGATTTCCCCGATGAGTTTTTTCAGCAAGCGGGTCTGGACGATGCCGCGCACGCGCTGCGACAGGATCTGCTGAAGCGCGCCGCAGAATGGATTCGCGCTTCGCAAAGCCTCTTGATCATTGCCGGCGGCGGCGTGCTGTATTCGGAAGCCTCGGAGGCGCTGGACGAGTTCGCGGCCGCGACGGGGATTCCAGTCGGCGAAACCCAGGCGGGCAAAGGCTCGCTGCGCTTTCGATCACGCACAGATCTGTCGGGGCGATGGGCGTGACCGGCACGCCGGGCGCAAACATCCTGGCGCGCGAAGCCGATCTGATCATCGGCATCGGCACGCGCTACACCGATTTCACCACCGCTTCGCAAGACCGCTTTTCAGAATCCTGCCGTCCGCTTCATCAACATCAACGTCAGCGAATTCGATGCCGACAAGCAGTCCGCGCTCGCGCTGACCGGCGATGCCCGCGTCACGCTCGAAGAGCTGCGCAGCGCGCTGTCGGCGGATTTCGACGTCGGAGCACGTATTCGCGACGCAAGATCGCCGCCTGCGCGCGGCTTGGGAAAAGGAAGTCGATCGGATCTACAGCGTTGCGTCAAAGATCCACCGATCACTCAGGGCGAAGTGATCGGCGTCGTGAATCGATTTCACCGAAGCCGTCGGACATCATGGTGTGCGCCGCCGGCAGTATGCCTGGCGATCTGCACAAACTCTGGCGCACCCGCGAACCCGGCGGATATCACATGGAGTATGGCTACTCCTGCATGGGCTACGAAATCGCCGGCGGACTGGGCGTAAAGATGGCGCCTCCCGATCGCGAGGTCTACGTGCTCGTCGGCGACGGCTCGTACCTGATGATGGCGCAGGAAATCGTGACCTCTCTGCAGGAAGGTTATAAGCTCAACATCGTTCTGCTCGACAATCACGGCTTCTCCAGCATCGGCGGGCTCAGCCGCAGCTTGCGGCAACGAGGCATGGGAACGGATATCGCTATCGACGAAACGGAAAGCTATGAGGGCGACACCATTGCAGTCGACTTTCGCGCCAACGCAGCCAGCCTCGGCGCATGGGCCGTTCGCGCGCGACACGCGGGAAGATCTTCAAGGCGCGCTGCTCGACGCGGACGAAGCGAGTCGCGGACTTCGGTGATCGTCATCGAAACCGCGTATCGACCAACGCGTTCCCGGATACGAATCGTGGTGGGACGTGCCCGATCGCCGAAGTTTCCGAAATCGATGACGGTGAAAGCAGCGCGCGCTGAAATACGAAGAAGAACGCAAGAAAGAACGCTATTTCTTCTAGGAACGACACGAACTCAGGCGAGCCGAACTAGCGTGGACACCAACCAGGCGACCGAGACCGGCGCCGAGCCGCATCTGAAGCGCGTTCTCAGCCTCTGGGACCTGGTCTACTACGGCATCATTCTGACCTCGCCGATCGCCGCCGTTCCGCTGTTCGGCGAAGCGCAAGTTCTTTCGCGCGGCCACGCCGTGACAACTCTGCTGCTCGGCGATGGTCGCGATGTCGGTTACAGCCGTCAGTTTCGGCCGCATGGCCAGCGTCTATCCTTCGTCGGGCTCGGTCTACTCCTACATCAGCAAGGCGCTGAATCCGCACGTCGGATTCATTCTCGGCTGGGCGATGTTTCTCGAATTTCTTTTCCAGCCCATTCAAAACGCGCTGTACGCCGCGCTCACCATCCAGCGGATGGTGCCGCATGTTCCGTTCGCATTTCTGGCGGCGGTCACAGTGGGCTTCATCACGTGATGACCGTGCAGGGAATCAAGTTCACCGCGCGCACCAACCGAAGCTGCTGCTCGGATTCATGGTGCTGGTGACGGCCGTTTTTCTTGGTGCAAGCCTTCCGCTACATCGTGCTGCATCAGACGATGGCGGACTGTTCTCGCTGCAGCCGATCTACGATCCTGCGACTTTCAACGTGCGCGCTCTGGCAGCGGGAACATCTTTGGCCGCGCTCGTCTTCATCGGCTTTGATGGCGTTTCCATCCTGGCGGAAGAAGTGAATAATCCGCAGCGTAACGTTCTGCTGGCCGCGGTGCTGGTCTGCCTTTTCACCGGCCTCTTCAGCGGCCTACAGGTTTACCTGGCGCAGAGCGTTTGGCCGGACTACACGACGCTGCAAAACCGGAGACCGCGTTCATGGATGTGGCGCAGAATTGCGGGCGGCGCATTGTTATTTGCCGCGTACGGAGTCGTGCTGATTGTTTCCAGCCTGGCGTGCGGACTTGGCCGGGCATGTTGGCGCGGCGCGCCTGCTCTACGGCATGGGCCGCGACGATGTCATTCCGAAAAAGATCTTCGGCCACCTGAGCCCGAAAGGAGGCAATCCTGTTTACAACGAGTGGATCGTCGGAGATTCTCGCGTACATCGCGGTACTGACGATTCCGTGGGAACGCGCCGCGGAAATGGTGACGTTCGGAGCGCTGCTGGCGTTCATGGCGGTGAATGTCGGTGCGCTGCTGCATTTTTGGTTTGCGCACAAGCGGCGGGCAACAGAAAATTCTTTCGTCGACGCATTCGTTCCCGGCGTTCGGCGGCGTTGTTCTGCTTCGTGCTTGCTGCTCGGCTTGCAGACCGTGGACGAAATACGCGGGCTTGATCTGGCTGGCGGCTGGGCTTGATTTATGCGGGCTATCGAACGCGGATGTTCACGGTGCGCCCGAAGTTTTCGATTTCAACGAAACGTAGAGCGACGCAGCGAATTCTATTCGATGCCAACGATGACCGCTTGCCGACTTCGGGCGGCTCGATGGCGCTGTTCGCGGAAACGAACTGAGCAAAGCCGCACGATTCGCGGATGCGCAACTCCGGCTGCAGTTTCTTCAGGACCGGCTTGCCTTCGTCGCCTGCGATGCGTCGAATCAGCAAGCTCGGCCGCTTCACTTCCCAATTGATGCTTCGGCAATTCCACTGTCGTCAACCGCGGACGAAAAACTCCAAGCCACGGATAATCGTCGAAGCTGACCAGACCAAAATCGTCGGGACAACTCAATCCCATCTCTTCGACGGCCTTCAAAAATCCAACGGTCATCAGATGGTTGGCAACGTAAATTCCGTCGGGGCGATGGGAGAGCAGAGCGTGGCCGGCGCGAAATCCGGATTCGATCCGGTAGTCGCCTTCGACCACCAGTTCGGGATCGAAGGGCAAGCCTGTTTTTTCGAGCGCGTCGCGAAATCCTCGCCAGCGCTCCTTCGCGTTGCTGACCTTTAGCGGACCGCTGATCAGCCCGATGCGCCGGCGTCCCGAGCGCGCCAGGTGGCACACCGCTTCGTACGCGCCTTGATAGTCGTCGCTGATGACGGCGTCTTTCGTCAGCTGCGGATAAGTGCGCATGACCAGGACAAACGGAATGCTCACTTCTTTGATCATCTGCCGCAGCGACGGCGAGAAATCTCCGGCAGCTTTGGTGAGCAGGATTCCATCGACGCGTTTGGAGAGCAACAATTCGATGGCGCGCTCTTCTTTTTCAAGAGTGTCGTCGCTGTTGCAGAGCAGCAGGTTGTAGCCCTGTTTTTGCGCGGCATCTTCCGCGCCGCGAACCACCATCGGGAAAAACGGATTCGCGATATCGGGCACGATCATGCCGATCGTTTGCGTTTTCTGCTTGCTCAGGCTGCGGGCGATCAGGTTGGGACGGTAGTTCAGCTTGCGAATCGCGCTTCCACGCGCTCGCGCAGATCTTTTGCCGACGTGCGCTTTGTTGTTGACGACGGCCGAGACGGTGAAGACCGAAACGCCGGATTCGCGCGCCACATCGGAGATGCTCGCGGCTTTCCGAGGCTTCCGCGTTCTGGGTTTTCTGGAGGTTGGCATGTTACAGACCAACAATATCAGGGTCTTGCTGGCTGGTTCAAAACGCGTTAGTATCAGAAGTTCAACTATGTCCGGATTGGGAAGCATGACGTCGCGGACGATCGCCATCGAGATCGTCGCAGGCGGCGATGAATTGCCGCAGCGTGCGGCGTGTCGGACCGAAGGAATCGAATTCTTCAAGCGTCAAGCCGCCTTCGTTGTAGGCGCGGCGAAAATCGGGGAATCTTTCTGTAAAGGGTTCGACAACGATTGCTGGAACCGGATTCATCGATGCGCGGTCTGATTTCAATGTCGCTGGCGTTGAAGCGGACCTGCCAGGCATAGGGCGGCGAAATCACCACGTCGCCGCCGATGAATTCGCTCCAGTGCATGTGGTTGCGAAATGCCGCCGAGAGCAAGCGAAGTCGATAGCCGCGTTCGCGAAATATCTGATACGTCTTCTTGAAGACGGCGACGCCGGCCCATTCGAGATAGCCGGGATCGATCGCAATATTGTTCTTTCTCGGCGACGACCTTCAGCCAGTCGTCCAGCCGGCCCACCATGATGGTGCAGACTGGGCCCATCGTGGCGATCGTCTTTCCTTCGCGTTCGCGGCGCTTGAGTCCGCGTTCGACGGCTTCGGCGACGGCGATGCATTGCGGCAGCGTGAAGCAGACGGTCGCGTTGATGCTGACGCCGCGATACGTCGCTTCTTCGATCGCGGGAATTCCGGCCCGCGTGACGGGAATCTTGACGATCATGTTGGGCGCGAGCGCGATCGAACTCGAGGGCCTGTTTCACGATCGCCTCGCTGTCGCGATAAAGTCGCGGATCGGTCTGGATCGACAGCCGGCCGTTCTTGCCGCGTTGCTCGTCGAAGATCGGCTTCAGCAGCGCCGCGGCGTTCACGGACATTTCGCGCACCACTTGCCACGCGATTTCGTCTTCGGTGGCGGTCGGGAGTTCCTTGATCAGCGACTTGAATTCGTCCCTTCCACGCGTCATTTCTTTCTTCAACACGCCGACACGATGACGGGATTGCAGGTCGCGCCGACGGCGCCATGCTCGAGCGAATAGGTCAGTTCCTGAGATCGACGCAGAGTCATTCCACAGGCACGTCGGAGTCGTCTGCGTCATTTCGTGCAGAGGACTTTTGTAGGATGACAGCCGTTGTCTGAGTCATCGGACTCCTCCGTTCAACGTGTCTGAGGATGAGTCGCAATTTAAAGGAACTGAGTCTCATGGCCTAGAGCTATGACACGACGACAGGCGTCCGAGCGACACCTTCACTGCTTGTCGCATGTGGGACTGTCTCGGCGGCCGCGGCGATCGCGAGGGCTTTGAGTCCGTCTTCGCCGGTATCGCGGGTTCGCGGTCGTGCAGCATGCTATCCACGAAGTCGCGCATCTCGGCGACGTAGGCATCGGCGAAGGTGGTGAGGAAATGGTCCGCGAGGATCTGATGCCGCCGTTGGCGCTGAGAAAGGTGGCCGGCGTGCGATTCAGACTCCCGACCATGATCGAGCCTTTGGAACCGACGATTTCGGTGCGCACGTCGTAGCCGTAAGCGGCTTGTGCGTGCGATTCGATGTTGCCGATCGCGCCTTTAGCAAATTTCAAATTCACTACGCTGGCGACGACATCGCCGAACTTGCGCGACCTCGGGACGAATCGCGACAGTGGTGTAGGCGTGGACTTCGGAGACTTCGTCCTGCATCAGCCAGCGCGCGAGATCGAAGTCGTGAATCGTGTTGCTGTAAAACAGCATTCCGTTGACGTTCGAGTGGTAGGCGGAAAGCGGCGGGCCATCTTTGTCTCGGCCAACGCGACTTGAATACAACTGGAGTTCCGATTTCGCCGGCCTCGATGCGCTTCATGGCGGCGGAGTAAGCAGGATCGTAGTGGCGCATGAAGCCAACCTGAAGTCGCACCCCGGTTTTTGCTACGACTGCAAGCAAGATCATGCGCGTCGGCAAGGTTAGCGCGAGAGGCTTTTCGCAGAGAATATCTTTGCCTGCAGCAGCCGCCAGTTTGATCGCCAGCAGCGTGGAACTTATCTGGAGTCGCGATGACGATGGCATCGATGTCTTTGCATTCCAACATCGCTTCCAGGCTGCTGAAGGATTTCTCGATCTCGAGTTCGGTGGCGATTTGTTGCGCTCGTTCGGCCGAAACATCGGCCACTGCAACCAGCCGGGCTTCAGGCACGAGCTGCCGCAGATTTTCTGCGTGGCGTCGCCCCATTTCGCCGACTCCGAGAACTCCGACTCCCAGTTTTCGCATCTCGGCCTTTCAGAACCTGGCACGGAGCCGCGTCTTCAAGTTCCGGAGAAACATTCACCATGTCGAGTTCCGCGACTACACCCCGCAAGAAGTTCAGACTCGCGGCGACGCTCTCGGCGGGCGGGACCGTCGTATCGCCAAATTTACGTCCTGCTCCACCACGGACCAGCCCGAATAACCATTCTTCAGCAAGCGTGCGGAAGAATGCGGGGAAGTCGATGTTGCCCTTCCCGATCATGGTGAAGACCTTGTGTTCGATCGCTTCTTCAAAGGTCCATTTATTGCGGCGAGCTTCGGCAAGCACTTTCGCGTCGCAATCCTTGATGTGGACGAAGCGCAAGTTTGTCTTTGTATTTCTCGCTTCCTTCACGGAATCGCCCAGGCCATAGACGCAGTGGCCGGTATCGAGGCAAAGACCGATGTTGGTGTGCGACGTGGCGTCGAAAAACGTTTCGACTTCTTCGGGGTTTCGACATACGTCGCGACGTGAGGATGGAACACGAGGTCCAGTCCGAATTCGTTCGCGACTCTTCTCCGCGTCGGCGACGATTTTGCCGACGTGCTTCCACTGCTCGGCATTCAGTGCCGGACAATCCTTGATCGTGCGCGCGCCCGGAAAAGCGTTTCGCTCGGTCGACTGATCGTCCGCCATTACGAGGAATGGCGCTTTCAAAGTCGGCAAGCAGTTCGCCCACTTTGCGGATTCGCTCGATCACTTCTGCTCCGGCGGATGGATCGCCCATCTTCACAGGAACGAAGGAGCCGAGGAGCTTAAGTTTCCGCTTCTCCAGTTGCGGCTGCAGGACTTCGGGATCGGTCGGGAAGAAGCCGTAGGGGCCCAGTTCCGTCCCCGAGTAGCCGGCGGCGACCATTTCGTCGAGCATCTTTTCGTAGGATTGCTCCCACGAAGGGCCGGGATAGTCCAGGACACCCCAGCTGTCGGGTGCCGAGGCAAACAGAAATCGATCGTTGGCTTTCATTTGCCTCCTCGCGAATAAGGATCAACGTTGGAATGCTGAAAGAGTGCACTGAAGTCTTGGAGCATATCAGGTTGTGCGCGCGCGCATATTCTAAGCGCTTATATAAATGGTTGATCAGTTGTTTGTCAACACCCATTCTGAGAAAACGGTTATGCTGCAAGGCCTGTTTATGGGCACTGCGGAGTCCGCGCAGGATATACATGTTCGATAAGACATCGTCTTCTCTTAGCAGATCCTCGCCGCTACACAAAGCGATTAGAAACCGCGAGCCGTACGCCGACTCTATAATAGGGCCGCCTTTATGTCCTCGAAAATCTGGAGTGCCCTCCTCTCTCTCCCGCTTTCACCTGTCGTTCCCATCTGCCGTGCGCAACAAAGCCCCGTCGTCATCAACGTGGATGTGGCTCATCCAGGAGCATCCATTTCTCCTCAAATGTTCGGAATATTTTTTGAGGATATCAATTTCGCCGCTGACGGCGGGCTTTACCCCGAACTCATAAAGAACCGTTCCTTCGAGTTCGACAAGCCGCTTACGGGATGGCACGAAATCACCGCAGACCTCAGGTGTGGCTAAGCCTGACAACAAGACAATTGGGCGGCGGCCATTTCAGAGGCCGCATTCATGACTGGACCGAGCGCAATGGCGACGTAGTGCAGATGGCGTCGTACGCGCCACTGATGGCGCACGTCGATGCTTGGCAGTGGACCCCGGACGCGATCTGGTTCGACAATCTTCACTCGTACGGCACCCCTGACTATTATGTGCAGAAGCTTTTCGCCAACAACACGGGCACGCGTGTGATACCTGCAAACCCACAAGCCGACGCAGGACTCTATACGAGCGCATCCCTGGATGAGAAAGAAAAACGAACTGATTGTAAAGGTGATCAACGACACAGCGTCTATTCGAAAAAGCGAGGTACGCCTGGGTACCGCTCACTATGCTGGTGCAGCACGAGTGACAACTCTGCAAAGCGACGATCTAAACGCGGAGAACACCTTCGACCATCCTAAAGCGGTTTCTCCTCACGCATCCACGGCCGAAGTGAGGTCAGGGATGATTTCCGCGGACTTAGGTGCGTATTCTGTGAATGTTTATCGCATAATGCTGAAGTGAACGTAGATCCGTCGACAGATTTGGCGAAACGTCGATACATGTCTAGTTCGAGATCCCACCGCGCCGCCGCAACTTCATTGCTTTAAGGGTCGATGACGATCTAAACACTCTGCTTTTTGTCCCGCCCACACCCTGTACGTTTCTTCCAGGGTAATCCGATGGGAATGATTGAACTCGGATCAACTTCTGACTTCTCAATGCGTGCTAGCAGGGTGGTTAAAATGCCAGCGCCTTTCGAACGGAGAGAGCCTTAAACAGGATCATCAGCACTTTAAGCGATCACCATAGAAACCTTCCACGCGATAGCGCGGCCGGCAGAAGTGTTCTCCGGCGTTCAGCTATGTCAGATAGTAGACGACTGTTCCAATCTTGACGGCGAGATTTCAACGGTCGAGGTGGGCGAAGACAAGCAACTGTGCGCCCTTTTTGTGCACCTTAACGCACGAACGCCACCGCTACGAAAACACGCAGCCGTCTGGTCGAGTCCGCTGAACCTAAACCGACCGGCAGCATTCCTTCAATCGCAAGTATTTCCCATCTGGAGACAATCATGTATCACCACATAAAAAAGCTGATGTATACCGTCAACGTGGGAACGCCAGACCCCCGCTTCGGCAACATGTTACTTGAGCAGTTCGGCGGGGCCAACGGGGAACTCGCCGCTGCGATGCAGTATTCCATTCAAGGATTAAACTGCGACGATCTCGAACGAAAAGACTTGCTCATGGATATCGGCACCGAGGAACTCAGCCATCTCGAGGTCGTAGGCACACTCGCTCGCCTGCACTTAAAGAGCACAAAGCAGAACCGCGAGAATGCAGAAGTCGACCCCCTAATCGCCATTGCGGGCGGAGGCGGCGTCAATCTCTTCAATTCGGTTGGAGACGCATGGACCGCCGACTACCTGAAAATTACAGGCGAATTGGATGTCGATCTGCGTAGCAACATAGCGGCCGAGGCGCGAGCCAAAATCGTCTATGAGCGTCTCATCGATTTCTGCGACGATCCTGGTTCGGTTGATGCACTGCAGTTTCTCATGACCCGAGAAATCACACACATGAAAGCGTTCACTGCTGCACTTGAAAGCCTTGGCAAGGATCGATTCACTATCGGGCAGATTCCGCCAACTCCCGGCTTGGTGGACGAGTACTTCAACGATTCCACTGGCGAGGGTGACAAAGGCGAAAAGGATTCCACAGGACCATGGAACGAAGGCGGAAGCTGGAAGATTCGCGAAGTTCCGGAACTCCAACAAGGCGTTGAAACGCTGGGTCATTCAAACGGTGGCATCGCAAAGGTTAGAGGGAAAAGCTCTGACAGCACGCGGCGCGAGCGGAAGTCAGCTTGAACTCGCAGAGTTGATCGGAGAGCGTGTCGCAACCGCGGCAGTCCTCTGGAAGAAATCCCGTCAACCGTCTTGTGAGTGGAAAAAGGGCCGGCTCCGAGTCTCGGTGCCGGCCCTGCAGTTTTTAGATCCGATCAATCCCTCAATGCATTTGATACTGCAGAGGCGTTCAGAGAGAACTGGTGCTGAACAATGCTTAGCTGTGCCTTCGATCGAGCTTGAGTTTCTGCCTGTCTGAAAACCAGACACAATCCCTCTTGCAGACATCTTCTCCGTACAGTGGGTGAATGGGTACTATTACGGCTTCTGCAAATCCCACCTACCAATCACATTATCAACAGCTTACAGCCTAAAAGCCCTGACGGGCTGACAAGCCCACCTTTGGCCCCCATCGTGCAATTTCACTCCCGAAATCGCGTTAGCTTCATGCGAATTCCGCGACCAACTCTTTCCTGACAGGTTCGACCAGTTCGGAAGGGAGCGCCGTTGCTGACAACCTCCCCCATCAAAGGTTTAGGAAGCCGCGCACAGGAGTGTACGTATGAAGTTACTGATCGCCGAAGATGATGGTGTGTTCCAAGCGACTTTAACCCGTGTTTTGGCGCCCTATTATCAAATCGTGCTTGCCGAGGATGGGCAGAAGGCATGGGACATCCTTCAGCAGCCCGATGCCCCATCTCTCGCGATTTTGGACTGGGTGATGCCAGGCCTTACGGGACCTGAAATCTGTAGGAAGGTTAGAGCCAGCCAGACCCTATCCTCCATGTACCTGATCATCTTGACGTCAAAGAACAGCGAGGCAGATATCGTTGCTGGGTTACGAGCCGGTGCCGACGATTACATCACAAAGCCTCCAACCACAGCTGAGCTCCGCGCCCGAACCAGCACTGGAGAGCGCATTCTCGCCTTGCAGGAGGCCGTTAGCTCGCAATCCGGGCTCAGCATCCCTGTAGCTGCTTCACGCAAAGCCTTGGTCCGCGAAATCACACCCGACTATCAACCCCGCAGACGAGCAAATCGCTACGAGAACTCCGAGCCCCTTACTTTCATTCCGCCTCGCGATTGCTCGGACTATGCGCTCAATTCGTCAGTGGAAACCACCCTCGCGCTGAAAGGAATTTCGGGCTCCCCGGTAGAGAATGGCCATGGCAAACGCTGAGAACGACGTGGTGCTGTCCCTTCACGGCCCTGGCAGCAGTCACCCAACCGTTGTCGTTGCCGACGATGATCCGATTTTCCGTCGATTGATCGAAAAGCGATTGCAGGATTGGGGCTACCAGGTCACTGTCGTCAACAACGGAGAGGAGGCTTGGAAAATCCTCCAGGAACCTAGCGAAGCGCCCACCCTCGCGATTCTGGATTGGCTGATGCCGGGCATGGATGGCATCGAGCTATGCCGCCGGATTCGGGCGAAGCAACAGGGCTTCTATCAGTACATTCTGCTCGTCTCGGGCAAGAGCGATAAGGAAAACGTCATAGAAGGCCTCGATGCCGGAGCCGACGATTACCTGACGAAGCCATTTGATGTAGGGGAGTTGCGCGCCAGAGTTCGGGCTGGAGTCCGCCTTCTCTCGCTTCAGCAACACTTGCTCAATGCGCAGGAGGAACTTCGTTACCAAGCGACCCACGATGCTTTGACCGGCCTTTGGAGCCGCGGTGCAATTCTCGACCTTCTGACTTGCGAGCTTCGCAGAGGAGCCAGAAGCGAGGCCTCAACCGGTGTGTTGATGATCGATGTCGACCACTTCAAACAAATCAACGATGCTTACGGTCACCTAGTTGGGGACGCTGTGTTGAAGGAAGTAGCAGCTCGAACGGCACGCGCCGTGCGTTCCTACGATTTTGTCGGACGTTACGGCGGCGAAGAATTCATCGCGCTCCTCTCCAATTGCTCTGCAGAAGATCTAGCGGACGGTTGCCGAACGAACGTGCCGCGCCGTCTCCGAAGCGCCGGTCCACGTCCAATCCGTAGCTGTTGATGTCACGGTAAGCGTGGGGGGATTCATTGCTACAGACGGATCCTCCGACATGGACTTGCTCGCCACTGCAGATTCTGCACTTTACGAAGCAAAACAGAGCGGACGCAATCGTGTCGTCATTCGTCGGTGCGGGATAGCAAGTTCTCACGCGAGTGAAAGCGATGCAAGCATTTGCGGTGCTCCAGGAGCCCACGCCACAAGCGTGACTGAATCCTGGTGAAGTTCGCCGCAGGATTGGAAACCTATGACCGAAAAGCGCGTAATTTTACGGCACACACTTCTCGCCATTTGGTTTTTGCTGATTTTTCTGTTGCTGAATCGGCCGGAAGTAATCCTGCTCTCTCGCCTGGGTTCGGTTGTTTGGTATCCGGCGACTGGGCTTGTTCTCGCGGTCCTGCTCGGCGTAAGTCCGTGGTATGGGATTGTAGTTTGTCTCGGCAATGTTCTTGCAGGTAATCTCATCTATCATCAGCCGATCCTTACCTTAAGCCAGACGCTCGGGGCAGTCGGCATGTCCGCCTTTTACGCTACGGCCGCATGTCTGCTTCGCGGACGCTTGCAAGATTGATCTGGGATTGCGCCGGCAGCGCGATATTGTTCTCTACCTGGCTGTGACGACCGCAGCGGCCATAGCTTCCACATTGCTTGGAGTGGTTTGCTTGGTAGGCGATCATTCCATCCGATGGAAGGAGTTTTGGACCGCAGCCTTGAGTTGGTTCCTCGGCGATCGAAGTGGGCTTATTGGGTATCGCTCCATTTCTCCTGATCCACGTTCTTCCCGACGATTCGAAAAGAGATCTCGTCCCGGAAACTCGCTGCGAAAAAAGCTCACAGAACCCCTATCGATCCTTGGGCGGTTGTCGAGGCCATCGCACAAGCTGCAACCATCGTCGGGTTGCTGTGGGTGATGTTCGGATTCTTCTCGGGACAGTTGTTCTATCTGATCTTCATCCCGGTGATCTGGATCGCCCTCCGTCACGGGATTCGTCGGGTCGTCTCCTGTTTGCTTGGCTTTGAACTTCGGAATCGTCGTAGCCCTGCACCTGTATCCACTGTCGCCGCAACTCCTTCCCAAGAACTGGCTTGCTGATGTTTGTGGTGTCGGCCGTAGGTCTAATTGTGGGATCTCTGGTGTCGGAGCGTCATCGAATCGGGATTGAATTACTCGATCGCACTGCCGAACTGCTGGAGGCGAACAAGCAACTGGAGCACGCAAAGCAGAAGGCGGAAGAAGCCAGCCGTGTCAAAAGTGAATTTCTCGCCAACATGAGCCACGAAATCCGAACTCCGCTGAATGGCATCCTCGGCATGGCCGATCTCGTATTGAATACCGAATTGGTCCCCGAACAGCGGGAGTATCTTGGAATGCTGAAGTCTTCGGGAGACTCTCTGCTTGGCGTCATCAATGACATCCTGGATTTCTCCAAAGTCGAGTCGGGCAAACTGGACTTGGACTCCATTGAATTCAGCTTGCAGGACACCGATTGCCGAGACCATGAAGGTCCTCGCGTTGCGCGCTCACGAAAAAGACTTGGAACTGATCTATGAAATTGATCCTAAAATTCCTGGGCAGAGTCGTCGGGGATCCCGGACGCCTCCGGCAGATCCTGGTGAATCTGGTTGGGAATGCCATTAAGTTCACGTTACAAGGCCAGATTGTCGTCAGCGTGGAAATGGTGTCCCATTCGGACGAGGATATTCAGCTTCATTTCAGTGTTGCGGATACCGGCATCGGCATACCAGCCGAAAAACACAGTCTGGTCTTCGAGGCTTTCGCCCAGGCAGATGGAAGTACTACACGCAACTATGGCGGCACAGGCTTAGGACTCGCAATCTCTTCCCGCCTTGCCGGGTTGATGGGCGGGCGAATTTGGCTGGAAAGCACTCCTGGCAAAGGCAGCACATTCCATTTCACGATTCGCTCTGCGGTCCGGTGAAGACATACTCCGCGATTCTTCCCTCCGCGCCACCCCGTGGATTTATTGGAAATTCCGGTACTCGTCGTCGATGACAACGCTGCGAACCGTCGAATCCTGGCGGAGATGACAAAGGACTGGGGGATGAAGCCGACGGTAGTCGAGAGCGGCGAGGCAGCGCTGCAAGCGATCGAGCGCGCTCGAGCCGCAGACTCTCCGTTTCGGCTCGCCATCATCGATGGGCGCATGCCGTTCATGGATGGGCTTCCAATTGGCGGAACGAATCCGCCAAGATGCTGCACTCTCGCTGAGATGAAGATCATGATCTTGACCTCCGCGAAACAGAGCGGCGAGATGAAACGCTGTCATCATCTCGGCGTCAATGCATTCCTGCTGAAACCTGTTCGAAAGTCGGAATTGTTGGCGGCGATACTATCAATTCTGGGCCAGCGTTCGGAGATTCCTGTGCCGGCCTCTCGCTTCCGCCCGCCCCCGCGCGCGTTACAAAGCGGTTGCGGATCCTCCTCGCGGAAGACAATCCGATCAATCAGGCTGTCGTCGTGCGAATGCTGGAAAAGATGGGCCATCAGCACTGTGATTGCGCATGACGGACAGCAAGCCCTGTCGATTTTCGGCATCTGGGAGCACTTTGATCTCGTCTTCATGGATGTGCAGATGCCGGTAATGGATGGCCTGACTGCCACTCGATCCATCCGCGATCGAGAAAGGTCAACTGGATCTCGCATCCCGATCATCGCCATGACTGCACACGCGATGAAAGGAGATCGCGAACGCTGTCTGGAAGCGGGCATGGATGGATACCTCAGTAAACCGATCAGCAGTCGAGGTATCGAAGAGATGCTCGCGAGATTCTTCGGGTCAGAAGACGATCCAGCTTTCGCCCAGCAAGGCGGGCCGCAGAACCTCCATCGGCTAGCGTTTGGAACTATGAGCGTGCATTGAAACGAGTAGATGGAGACGGCGAGCTTCTCTCCGAACTGATCTCCATCTTCTTGGAGGAGTGTCCCAAACATCTTTCCAACCTGCAGAACGCTATCGAGGCTTCATGAAGCCGGAAGCCATCGAGAGGATCGCTCATACTCTCAAGGGCGAACTCGGCTACCTCGGACTGGCTGACATTTCTGAGCATGCCAAACTTCTTGAGGAGTTTGGCCGTGAGAACAAATTGGATCAGGCTGCCGAATGTATTTCGTGCTTTCCAGACGCGAACTCTTGAGTGTGTCGGCGAAAATGAGCACGAACGCCGAGTCTGAACACGCCGTCACAGAATCACAAGACGATTCAATCTGCCCCGAATTCAGACCGAATTCCAACGCTACGGACAACCCGCATTCGCTCTTGTCTCAAATGGAATGAAAGGTCAAAACGGAAGTGATTGAAGCCTAAACAGTTTATCAGCGAGTTGATCGACGAGGAGTGACCAGCGTAAAACGGCCCTTCGCGTGCTTAAGACCATTTCGGTCCTCCCCCGCTTTTATTCGAGAGACAGCAACGCGGTTCCTTATCCGCGATGGATGACGGACGAGTGAGGGTTCGATATGAAAACGTCGACATGAATGATGTGGCTTAGGCCAATGTGGACGGCGCCACAACCCTTCGTGATCGAGTTCGCGTCGTGGAACGCCGCGAGCTTTGGTTATGGGCTTGCGCAGTAATAATCACTCTGCTGCTGACGGGCGGTATTGTTTCTTTCGGCTTTCCCACACTCCACGTCTATCACGCTGAAACCAATTCAGCTCCTCTGAACGACACTATCCTTGGACTAGTTGGCATGGTACTGCTCTTCGACATCTACACCGTCTACCAGCATTTTCAAATAAATGCTGTCCGACAGCAACTTCTCGAACGAGAAGAACTATTTCGGCTGATTACTGAAAATGCGGCCGACATGATCGCTGTCGTCGATATCAAGCGGCGAGCGGGTTTACAACAGTCCCTCGTACGAAAAGATTCTGGGCTACAAGCCCGAAGAATTGAAACGCAGCACTCGTCTGGGAGCAAATTCATCCGGAGGATCGGGCGAAAGTTCAAAAAGCTGCGGAAGACGCCCGGCGTACCGGCATCGGCAAGAGCGTGGAATATCGCATGCGCCACAAAGATGGAAGCTGGCGCACGCTGGAATCGCGCGCAAGCACCATCATGAAAGGGCGGAAAGACCGAGAAGCTTGTCATTGTCAATCGCGATGTCACGCAACGCAAGACTCTCGAAGAACAATTCCGCCAGGCTCAAAAAATGGAGGCGGTAGGAAGACTCTCGGGCGGTATCGCCCACGATTTCAATAACCTGCTGGGCGTGATCATCGGATACGGGAAATTGTCCAGGAGGGCACGCCCGTAGACAGCCGCTTGCGCACTTGCGTCGATGAAATGCTGAAGGCGGGACATCGAGCGGCGGGACTTGACGCGGCAGCTCCTCGCATTCAGCCGTCAGCAAGTGATGGATCCGCGCGTGCTCGACCTGAATGCCGTCGTCAAAGATATGGAGAAGATGTTGAAGCGGCTGATCGGTGAGGACATTCGTCCTGAAGACCAATCTCGATTCCGGATTGCGCATCAAGGCTGATCAAGGACAGATTGAGCAGGCGATTATGAACCTTGCCGTCAATGCTCGAGACGCCATGCCGAACGGCGGCGAACTCAAACTTGAAACGTCGAACTTCTATGTGGACGAAGCAGTTCGCCAGCCGCTACCCGTTTCCGGTGGTGATCGGCGACTACGTTCTGCTGACAGTCACTGATAACGGAATTGGAATGGATGCATCGACCCGCGCCCGAGTCTTTGAGCCCTTCTTCACCACCAAGGAAAAAGGAAAAGGAACTGGTCTTGGATTGTCGACGGTCTATGGCGTCGTGAAACAAAGCGGAGGATACATTGATGTCGTGAGCGAGCCTGGCGCAGGTGCCTCCTTCAGGATCTATCTGCCCAAAGTGGAGGAAGCGGTCGCACCCGTCAAGCCTTCCTCCGAACTGCCAGTCGCTTTACAAGGAACCGAGACCGTCCTGCTCGTGGAAGATGAGGCGTCTCTTCGCAAGTTGAGCCGTCAGCAGTTAGAGCTTTGCGGTTATCACGTTCTTGAGGCCGAGAACGGCGCAGAAGCCATGAAGATCAGCAATGCTTACGAAAACACGATCGATCTTCTGTTGACCGATGTCGTGATGCCCGGCATCAGCGGCAGGTGTGCTCGCTGATCGTTTGTCAGAGCAGCGCCCCGGTATCCACATCGTCTACATGTCGGGATACACCGGTCAAATGGTTGGACAACACGGTGTTTTGGAGGAAGGCAGCTTCTTTCTTGCCAAAGCCTTTTACGCGCGAAGCACTGGCAGCGAAAGTCAGAGAGGCTCTGGACGGAAGCAGTGCTTCAACCAGTGTTTGCTGAGTATTTGCAACCGACATTTCGTTCTTAGGGAGGATCATCATGGAAAAGATTTTGATCGTGGATGATGATGATGCATTGCGCGGGATGATCAAAATGCGCTTGTCGGATACCTATGAGACCATCGATACGGGAAACCCCGTGCAGGCCCTCGAACTGGCGTTGGGTCACAGACCTCGCGCTATCTTGCTCGATCTGATGATGCCAGATTGTTCAGGCTTTGAGTTGTGTCAGAGCTTTCATAACCTGAGCTATACGGCCCGAATACCGATCTTTGTTGTTACAGGCGAGTCGGCCGCGAAGTACAAGGAATACATGACGACCCTCGGGGCTGCCGGATTTTTCGAAAAACCGATTGACTTTGCGAAGCTGAAAGCTCGCCTCGCGGCCGAATTGCAGAGCTAGGCCGTCCGAGCGGCGTGCGCATGTACGAGTTCGCATGAATCTGACATTAAATTGAAAGGCACGGACTCATCGCAGTCGATCCTTTGAGCAACTGGCGATCACGGAAAACATAAGTGCGGGTGGCTTCCTGTGTTCTTGCCTCTATCCCTGTCGAAGGACAATCTCCTTGGAGGTCTTTATCCGAGGCGGGGACACGAGACCAGTTTGTGGGCAGAGTTCGTGTCGTAAGGACTGAAGGTACAGATACACCGTCGCAAAGGTTCGCGCTTCCAGTTCATCGAGCGAACGCCGGAATGGATTTTGCAGGACTAGCGCTCACGGCTTTTCGCCGGATGGTCGTACCCAACCTTGTTCTTCCCCTGATCGGGTGCGGATATTCGGCCTTGACTCGTCCCGCTCAGTTTGCGATAAGACCTACTCAGGCATCCGCTACAGTTTGACTCACTGCTTATGGCGCGCCAGGCGAAACGGTCACAGTCCGACTGCGAAGGTAGTTACGATGCAACTATCCTGTTGTCTCGATCCTTCGCTCTCTCTGCTGGCGGCGGGTAGATTCTTCGTAACATCCCGCTGTCCCGCGAGTGGCGGATGCTTCTAGGATGCGGTAAACCATGAACATCGTCCAGCACTCTGAGGTTGTTAGCGATCGATGATGATCCGCATAACCTGGAATTGATCAAGCTGCGCTTGATCGCCAGGGGCTGGAGATCTTCACATCACAGGATCCGGAACAGGGATTCGAAATGTTTCTGCGGCTGCGGCCCAGGGTGGTCCTCCTCGATCTGGTAATGCCGGGCACCAGTGGCATCGAGATACTGGAACGCATCGTGAAGGTCGATCCCGGCAGTTGAGGTCATTCTGATCACCGCACACTACTCGCCTGAATCGGCGGTTGAGGCCATTCAAAAGGGCGCCACCGACTACATGACCAAGCCCATCGAGATCAATAAACTTAGAACCCGGATCGCGTCTCTGATGGCAGATGCCGAAGCTCGAAGCAAAACATTGCGCCTCGATCAGGAACTCGTGGATGCATATAAATTCGAAGGCATGATCGGTCGCAGCCCGCTGATGCTGGAAGTCTACGCAAAGATCCGCCGCATCGCTCCGCATTTCACAACCGTTCTGATCACTGGCGCCACTGGCACAGGGAAGGAACTAGTCGCCCGCGCGCTGCATCGGCTGAGCCCGGCCGCCTCAGGCGCCTTTGTTGTGTGCAATTGTTCGGCTTTGGTTGATAGCCTTGTCGAAAGCGAGCTGTTTGGATATGTGCGCGGAGCTTTCACCGGGGCCACGCAGGACAAAGTGGGATTGTTCGAGCACGCCGATGGAGGCACGATTTTCCTTGATGAAATTGGCGAACTTTCCGCTACTGCGCAGGCCAAACTATTGCGCGTCCTGCAGAATCGACAAGTCCAACGGGTGGGCGGCTTAAACCCCAAGAACATCGACATCCGAGTTGTCGCCGCAACCCACCGAGATCTGAAAGCGATGGTGCGGGATGGTCAATTCCGCGAGGATTTGTACTACCGTCTGGCCGTAGTCGAAATTCCCCTGCCGATCCTGGCGAATCGGCGCGAAGATCTTCCTCTGCTTGAGCGGTATTTCATCGAGAAATACTCGCGGGAGTACCGGAAGCCCATAGCAGGCCTTGTTCGGAGGGCTCAGGTTCGACTTGCCGGTTATCACTGGCCTGGAAACGTTCGAGAGCTCGAGCATGTGATTGGCAATGCCTGCATGATGGTTGACGGTAACCTCATCGACATTGAGGACCTGCCCGAGAAGCTTCGCAGCCCTTCAGGCGAAGGCGGAGGCAAGGACGAAGCTTTTCTTTCCCTCGAAGAAGTGCAGAAACGTCACATCGTCCGGGTTCTCGAAGGTGTCGGTGGAAACAAGGCCCGTGCTGCCGAAGTCCTTGGAATTGGTCGCGCAACTATCTATCAAATGTTGGCGAAGATGAAGATAGAAGCAACTGAGAAGGCTTCAGGAAGTTGATCCTGTCCCGCTATTTCGCCTCGCGGTAACCATGGGTTACCAGCGGCCTGACCCACATTCTGCAATGCGGACACAAGTCTGAATCGCAGACGCTCTCCACCCTGTGTCCTGCTGCAACCATAACGAGTCCCCTCTAAGTCGTTAACTAGGCGGAAGTTATTACAACCCCTGTCAACCTCCTTTCGGCACGTCCCATGCTTATACATATTGCGTAAAGAGATGGTTATGCCTTCCCCCGCTTCCCCTAACTCTGTAAATAGGAGAAACATTCCGATGCGATTCAAAAACCTGGCATGGATGATCCTTGCACTGATGGTGGGTGCCGCATCTTCGAAGGCACAGTCGACGGCGGCTCCTCAAGCGAACAAGAGATTGAGCTACGTCAAATTGCCACTATCCTTTGAAGTCAATCGGGGACAGTCCGGCCCTCAGGTAAAGTTCATTTCGCGCGGTCCTGGATACCAGGCCTTCTTGACGGCCAACGGGATGACCCTCGCTCTTCGCGCCTCGCGCCCAGCAAAATTGGGCGAGTGCGTCCACGGTTGCCCCGGCTAGCCCAGTCAAGCGCACCGCCATCCAGTTTCGCCTCGTCGGAGCGGCCCTCAATCCCACCCTAGTTGCCGAACAGCCCCAAACGGCAAGGGTCAGCTATTTCATCGGAAACAATCCCTCAAAGTGGCGCCGGAACATTCCTACCTATGCTCAGGTCCGTTACAAGAGCATTTACCCCGGAATAGACCTGGTTTATTACGGCAATCAGCGTCAACTGGAATACGATTTCTCGATTGCGCCCCAGGCCGATCCTCAAAAGATTCATTTCGAAATCAAAGGTGCGAGCCGGCTCCGTATCGGCGATGATGGCAGCTTGATTCTCCAAATCTCTGGCGGAGAACTCGCCTTCCATGCACCGACCGTTTACCAAGAAAATCAAGGGATTCGCGTACCATTGAAAGGGGGCTTCGTCCTAAACGGCCCTAATGGCTTCAGCTTTCATGTGGCAGATTATGACCGCAGCAAAGCTCTCGTCATCGATCCGGTTTTGGCGTACTCCACCTATCTGGGTGGCAGCGGGGATGATCAGATCGAAGGTATCTCCGTAGATCCGACCGGCAACGTCTATGTGGCAGGACGCACAGACTCGGCAGACTTGGCTCTCGACACGCTTGGAACACCTGCAACAGGGAATGATCACGCGTTTGTGGCGAAGCTTGATGCCAGTGGATCGCACCTCATTTACGCCGACTATCTTGGTGGCAGCAGTGAAGACGACGGATACGCGATCGCCCTTGATTCTTCGAATCACGTTTACATCACTGGCAGCACGGCGTCCCCCGACTTTCCCATGGTCCACGCGTTCCAGCCAACCTATCCTGGTGGCTTCAACGCTTTTCTCGCTAAGCTTTCTTCGGATGGTTCGTCGCTGTTGTATTCGACCTACTTCGGGGGCAATGGTTCTGACATGCCGTCGAGCGTTGCGGTCGACAAATCCGGAGATATGATCCTTGCCGGGTTCACCTCTTCCACGAATCTGACAACCGCCAATGCCTATCAGCCCAGCGCACTCGCCAATGACGGGGGCTTGTATGGAAACTACGGATTTCTGACCAAGTTCAGTGCTGACGGCGCAACTCTGGTGTACTCCACCTACTTTGGTGGAAGTGCAAATGTGGCGTTCGATTGTGGCGGTACTCCCTGCTGGCCGCAGCCCAATAGTTCGATCTCCGCCATGGCCACCGATACCGATGGCAACGTCTTTGTCACCGGGTCCACCAATACGTATGACTTCCCAGCGACCTCCGGCGCGTATCTCACCACGAATTCGACAAGTCTGAATACCTCGATTGGCTTTGTGAGCAAGTTCAACCAGGCCGGCAGCTTACAATATTCCAGCTATCTATATGGAAGCGGCGGTATGGAGGTAACACTCAATGCTTTGGCCGTGGATGCCAGTGGCTCTGCTTACGTCACGGGCCTGACTTTCAGTGACGGTACCTTCCCGGTCACTTCAACCAGCATTTGCGATCCCGGATCTCTCGGCTCGGGCTGCAGCTACGGCTTTGTTACAAAATTCGACCCGACCGGCTCCACTCTCTCGTACTCAACCTTCCTGGGGCCGAATAACTTTGCGATCCCGCAGGCAATTGCATTGGATCGCGAGAACAATGCCTACATCATGGGGTTTACCTCAAGCACCTCGTTCGACACCGTGGATGCGATTGAACCATATAGCGGCGGAACCGATGTGCTTCTCGTGGAAATCAATGCGACCGCGACCAGCCAGCTTTTCGCTACCTATCTCGGGGGTTCGGGCGATGACACCGGAGTTCCAGCCGGATTGGCATTCGATCAGGCGGGCGATCTTTATGTTGGTGGAGTGACCACTTCTTCCGACTTTCCGGTGACGCCTGCTGCGATGCAGCCGAACTTCGCGGGCGGCACCACCGACAGCTTCCTTATGAAGCTGCAAACAGCAACGCAGGCTGTCATCTCTCTGACACCGTCCTCGTTGCAATTCGCCACTCAGACGGCAGGAACCACCAGCCAGGCTCAAAATGTTCTTTTGCGGAATCTGGGCAGCTTACCACTTTCGATCTCAGATGTTACTGCGAATGGAGATTTCTCTGAAACCAACAATTGCGGAACAAGCGTTCCGGTCGCTGGTAGCTGTAACTTCGCGATCGTGTTCGCTCCCACTGCTGGCGGCTCCAGAACTGGAAGCGTCGTCATATCCGACGATGGCGTAGGCTCGCCCCACACGATCGCATTGACCGGCATCGGCTTTGGCGTTGGGATCACAATTGCGCCGCAAAGCTTGACGTTCAACACTGCATCGATCGGTTCATCCAGTGCGCCTCAAACCGTAACCCTAACGAACAGCGGAACGGATCCTCTCAGCATCACCGGTATCCAAATTTCAGGAAGCTTTGTCGAAACGAACAGTTGCCCCGCGACTCTTGCCACTGCCCAGACGTGCGGAATCAACGTTGCCTTCAAACCAACGTCGTTTGGATCAAGCACGGGTTCGATAACGATTTCTGACAACGCGGATGGAGGATCACAGACAGTCCTCTTGAGCGGCAATGGATCTGACTTCGCTCTTACCAGCGCGACTCCTACATCAACCGTGACCGCTGGAGCTGACGCGACCTACTCGCTCAACGTAGCGCCGATTGGTGGGACTTTTGCCAGCCCGGTGCAGTTGAGTTGTTCTGGAATTCCAGCTGGGGCGAGCTGTTCTTTTTCCAAAACGACAGTCACCCCAGGCTCAACCGCGTCGGTAGTGACGCTTACGGTCAAGACCGCAACGTCGTCCGCGCAAGTGATGGGAGTCTCTGTGGTCGGCCGCCCATTCTTTGCGATGTTCATTCAGTTGCAGGGACTTGGCATTTTCGGATTCATGTTCGCAGTTTCGAAACGCCGCAACCGCAAATTGACGAAGCTGCTGATCCTGGCGGTCATTTGTAGCGGACTGTTACTGATGGTTGGATGTGCTGGCGGTACCGGTATCGCGCCGCAAACTCCGCCTTCAACCCATCCAACGACTTACACGGTCATGGTTTCTGGGACTTCAGGCTCTCTGCAGCACTCGCTCCCTTTGACCCTGACGGTCCAGTAAATACGGAGAGCGCCGGGACCGCTAGTTGCACGCTCTCATGTTCTGAGCCACACCTTGAAGGCTGATTGCAGAGTTGGCCGCCAACGGAATGCCCCAGAACTTGCTGTGATGTTTGCGGAGGTAATAGGCAGCGAGGAGAGAGGTTGCACTCTTAACCGAAGCAACTGCGTAGACCCGGCCGGATGTTGGATGGGTACCGTAAAGATAGGCAGACTGGACTTCCATATTGCAGACACCTTTTTTACCGGCTAGCCAGTTCTGAGTGGCAAACATGGTGGTATACGAATCAGCAAACGTGCTTCCGGTAGACATGATAGCGAGAGCAACGAACTTGGTATCAATGACGGGTTTCTCAACCAATCGCGGAGCGGTAGTCACGACTGGCGCTTCGATGAAGCCGGCCTCAGCGCCCACTTCAGCGCTCGGAGCATCTGGCAATTCCTTGGCTGCTGCAATGCCGGTCATGATTGCTCCCGCTAGTACGACGCGTAAAAAGGATTTCATTTTCGCCCCTTGTGTGACCGGCTTCGCATTGAACTTCTTTGCCGTTGCTGCTGTGCGATCCGTCATGAAGAGAGATTACGTTCGGACATGTACTTCAACAATCGGAACTAGGTAATGGAGGTAACGGAAATAGGTAACCACCTATTCCGGCCATGCGGGAAGGCGCCAAATCCGCTGGTTCAAAGAATTTGTAAAGTACTGAAAATAAGGAGAAAACGATGATTACAGTGAGTATTTTCCAGGATTGCGTTCACGCCGCTGCTCTCGAGCGTCGGCGCTTTCAACGGTTGAAGAAGGCCGTGCCAGGCGGAATTGAGGGTGGCGGGGAGCGACACTCCGATCCGCGCCGAAACGGCTGACGTCAGTGCAGGGGGATGTTACATCGAGATGGCCTTAACCCTGGAGATCGGTACACCACTGAATCTCGTCCTTTGGCTCGGACACAAAAAGCTGGTCCTAAACGGCAAGATCGTAACCCGCCACAACCACTTCGGCAATGGAATCGAATTTGGTGATATGTCGACTGAGTCGAGAAATCGGCTTCTCAATTTTCTCGAAAGCGAAGATCAGGACCTCAGTGATACTGAAGTGTCCAAATCTGGTAAGGAAATAATCGTATGACCATACTCGTAATTGAAGACAGTCGCCTTTTGCGCGCGGCGATTTCCAGAATTTTGGCCAAGGCCGGTTATCAAGTGATAGCCGTCGGAGACGGTCGCGAGGGGCTGCAGCGCGCGCAGAGACCATCTGTCCTGACATGATCCTCCTCGACATGATGCTTCCAACACATGGAAGGCACAGCCGTACTTCGCCAGCTCAAGAAGAATCTCGTCACGAAAGAAATTCCAGTCGTCGTCCTTTCCGGTCTATCGCAAAAGAACGGCCAGAAGCTTCTAGCCGACGGAGCCGCTGGATATTTCGAGAAATCGATGCTCGACTTCGATGGCGACGGCACTCCTCTTGTGGCTGCGTTGAAGCCGCTACTCGCCCGCAGAGCGAACGTAAGTGAGGGCTTTCCGCAGGTGGGTCAGCGTGAAATCACCGCTTAACACGAACAAAGGATACCAATAGTTGCTTGGAGGTAGCGCGCCAGTTCACCGCTGATCACGATCGCTTTTTGCTTCAAGGGCAACGAATGTGTCAGCTGTTTGTCGTGTTCTTCGAAATGGTCAATGCCAAGGTATCTGTGACACCGACGCACGAACAATGACGGTAACGTTGCTAAGGTGATATCTGCGACAAGAAGTGCATAGGCCGTGTAACAAACGTGTGCCAGCCCCTCCGTTTTCTATGTTGTGGCTCAACTGCTCTCTTTTAGTTTCTTAAGAGCAGCTTCGAAGGAGGGAGAGCGGCTGATCATGTTGGGAGGTATGTTCCGCAAAACAACCTCCCAGTTGGCAATAGCTTTATTCTTATCGCCCATGGCGGTGTATCCGCGAGCCAATCCTAAATGAGTCCAGAATTGTTCGTCCGGATGTTGCCGCTGGTTGAACGAAGCGACTTCCATTGCCTTCGCATTCTTGCCGTTGCGAAGTAACCTCATGGAATATTGAAAGACGGATACAACGTCGGTTCCAGGTAATCGCAACGCCTTCTGCATCACTGCATCCGCATCAGCTTCGCGTCCCATTGCCTCCAGAACAGATGACTTTGTTTGGAGAGTGGAAAAGTCTTCGTGCCCGACGGTTGCTCCTCGAAAAGGTGCATTGATAGCCTTGTCTGCCCAAGTGAGCGCCTCCTCGAGGTTGATTTTGTTATCAGCGCAGAATTGCGCGGCGGTTTGCCAATCCTCATACCGAAAGCCGGCCCAGGATTGAAGTTCTTGCCGCATACGGTCGACGTAAATCTGGTTGACGTTCGACACCTCGATCCTCATTGGAATCCGCTTCTTTTCCCACTGGAGGAAAGCCACCGCTGAGTCGGGCTTTCGCTCGTCAAACCCATAGGTCAGGAACTCTGTGAAGACTGCGTCTTGCGGCGTGGCCGGTACCCTCATCACGTCATCTTTGGCGTCGTACTGGAAGCTGCCCCAGCCCAGATGATTGGAAAAAATCCAAGACCAAGGCCCAGTCTCTTCGACCTCGAGAAAAAGAGCGTATGTGCCAGCTTTCAGGTCTTTGCCATCAATCTTTACGTCGTGAGAAAAAGTGATGGATGTGCTTTCGTTGGCCCCCGCGCGCCAGGGCGCACCTTTGGTCGGACCAAAGCCTTCATCGAAGAATCCGTAGTGAGCAAGTTCACCCCAGATGTGCCCGGTGCGATCGGTCCCCGGCGGGTTGTGCACGTGCGGGCTGTGATACGCGATAGAAATCTTGACGGGCCCGATCCACTGAGACACCTCAGCTCGTTCGGCGTCCCCGTTCGGAGGCGTGGACAATTCTGACGATTCCTGGCCGAAAGTGAACGAACTAAACGCCAGAAACACTATCGCAAGCACGTATTTCATGATGCCTCTCTTTCGAAGTGCAAGGCGCGAGGAAGAGTTCTTCTGCGCTAGCCAAGCTCTTTGCTGTGTGCACTCAGTGTTTTCGAGTCAAGTGAAAAACCATCGGCATGTCGTGATCGCCCTGTCTCCACGTCCACGTTTCGACGACATGGTCAGCATCTTCGAAGCGAATGACAACGCGATGCTGATGCCCGACTGATATATCCGGTAAATTTCCCGCACCTGTAAACTGAAAATCTAATTCCTTCGGGTCCGCGGAAGCGGGAACGGCTCGCATCCTCGGCTGGTTGTTCGTCGGGCAATAGTGATTCAGTTGAATGCCGTCTCCATCAACCGTATAGAGGGACAACATTTCTTCCATTCCGGAAGGCGAGAGAGTTTCCATGAGTGTCGTGCCCGAGATCACCGACTTGAACGAGCTATGCACTTTCTGGCCGTCCGCAGCTGTGCCCTCCCACGCTCCTTGCAGGGACATCATTTTCTTGAAGGAAGAGTCGACTGTTTTCGGTTCGCCCGCAAAAGCGCACACAGTGAGAAGCAGGACCAGCAACTGGGCGATACATTTCATGACGTCGTGCCTCCTAATCGATTTTGCTCCATCGCAGTATCACTTTCCTTCACGAATTCTCAGTGTTTCTCGTGTTTGACACCACTCGATATAAGAAAAACCCGGCCGGAATGGTAGCCATGCACACCACTCCATCCGGAGGTGATAAGGAACGCACTCATACCATCGCCCTTCACGTCGCCCATAGTGACGGAATCGAATCCGAATGTATCGCCCGGCGTTTTACAGGTGTAAGTACGAATCAGATGTCCGTCCATCCCAGAATAGAGATACGCACGTCCTCCTCCAACCGCCGCGCCAGAGTACTGCCAGGCGCCCACAATCACATCGGCATGGCCGTCTCCGTCAACGTCGCCAGCGAATGACGAACTAGTGCCGAAACCTTCGCCCGTCGTTTCGCCCGTCAGGATAAAAAGCCGGTGACCGTCTTTTCCTGAATGGATATACACCCGCCCCGTAGACGGTCCCTTGGCACTGTTTGACCAATCGGATGCGTAAACGTCCGGCACGCCGTCACCGTCGACATCGCCGAGAACGGTGAGAAACATGTATCCCAACGCAGCCCCGGTATCATCGGCTTCGATCGTAAACTTCGGGACCGATGACAGTCCGTCGTATACATAGGTTCGGCCAGTGTGATTCGGCCCGGCGCCGGGGGCGCCCACCATCAGAAAACGATGCTGCGAGTCGGACGAGCCAGCGACCGCACTGCCAAAGTTGTCACTCGATCGTTCTCCGTTCAGGGTTAGCAGAATGCTTCCGTCTTTTCCGGAGTACACGTAAGCACGTCCAGCCTTATCGCCCGATGCACTATTGTTTGGCGCTCCGACAATGACGTCTGCGTAGCCATCATGATTTATGTCGCCAACGCCGGCGACGTGCCGCCCGAATTCATCATTGATGTTCTCCGCTTTGAACGTCCGCAATACGCGACCGTCACGTCCTGAATAGATATTCGTGTAACCGCCACCGGGAGCGCTGGCAACTACATCCGGAATGCCATCCCCGTTGGTATCGCCTGCTGCTTCGAGACCGGTCCCGAGCTGATCGTTGACGTGGCCATCCGCTTTCCATAGCAGCTTTCCGGATCTAGTCGAGTACACATAGATGCGACCGGAATTTTCTCCGGCGGCCTTTGAGGTGGGCGCCGATGTTACGAAGTCGGGCACGCCATCGCGATCCACGTCCCCAATACTCCGGGCAATCCAGCCGAACTGATCGTTTGCCGCTTCGCCATCCCACTCCTTAATGATGTTGACCGGCTCAACAAAAGGATCGTCGAAGTCTTTTCGAGTCGGCAACATGGCGCCGTACCGAGGGTCGTTCTTTAGCGCAGCCAATTCTGGGGTAGCGTCCATTTGAGTCATATCCAGCTTGCGACTCGCCTTCGCCTTGGATAGCCAGGAAAACGCTTCTTCGTAATCGTGCTTCGAAGCCGAAATCGTCGCCAGTTGAAACAATGGCGTGGGCACCGTCGGGTCCACTTCGAGAGCCTCTTTGTAAGCATGGCTCGCACCGTCCAGGTCCTTTAATCTTTGATCGGCAAGTCCCAGGGTCCGCCATGCGCGACCGTTGCGCGGCTCTCTCTCAACCATCTCTGTAAGAATCTTTGCTGCGCTGGCAGCGTCGTTGGCCTGAAGCTTGGTAACCGCGTCCTGTAGCGTCGCATCAGGCGTGACCGGTTTCGATTTAGGCCCGCATGCTACACAGAAAATCAATAGTGCCAGGACGACGTTCTGAAGGTTTTCAGTCTGCCTCGATCTCATGATGCAGCTACGAGTAACCTAACTTGTGGCGAAGGCGCTATCAAAAAATTGCTAATCAGCGAATGGCCTGGCCGAACGGTGCGGAGCCACGAAGGCGTTACTCCAAATTCGCGACGAAAGGCGGAGGTGAAATGGCTATGGCTTGAGAAGCCCAGATCTAGAGCAATATCGGTCAGCGGCCGGGTGGATTCTAGTATTTCTGCCAAAGCCGCTCGCAATCGCAGGCCAAAGCGATAGCGATGCAGTTTTGTGCCCGTCACCTGGTTGAACATGTGGCAAACGTGGTATGCAGAGAATCCTACTTGGTCCGCAATGTCCTTCAGACCCAGCGGTTCTCCTGGATGCACACTGAGAATCGTCTCGATGTCATGAACGACTGCTCGCTGCCGTGAACTCGCCTCCACGCGAATCAGCGGACTGTGGGGATCGTAGGCGGCTCGGATCACTTGAGTGAGTAGATCCAGCACGACCTCTTCTACCATCAGAGGGTCCATAACCTCGCAACAAGTGACTTGCGTGAATAAGTTTCGTTGCAGCAGGTAGGTTGCTGCGGATGACCGCCCGCGAGTCAAAAGAAATGGTCGTTCAGCGCGGTCGTCAACACGATGATCAAACGTCCTAATCGCATCCCGGATATATTGCGGCTCGACACCGAACCAATCGCATTGGTCCCCCTCGGGACTAATTACGTGTCTTTCGTAGCTCTGGCCAGCATTGTAGAAAGTTATGACATTTGGGTTGGCGACAAAGGCGTGCTCGTTTTCGTGCTGAATCTCAACCGCCGTCTTAGGGAAGACGAAACAGTAGTTTTCCGCAGGACCGGTATTTCGAAAGGACGGGTCTGCTGGGTCGCAGCGAAAGGCTCCGATGCGCACCAAGCCACTGTCGAATACAATCCGGTCGAATCTACAATGGGTCGGAGGGATCAGATGTTTCCTCGCTCACAATGATCCGGGTTACCGCATAGCCGGAGGAAGCCCACTAGTCCATAGACGGAAGAGGTTTATAAAGGTCACGGTGCCTCTCGGGAGCTCTGAGCTGTGCCAAACCGGCAATCAATCTCCTCATCTTGATGACGAATTGTCTGGGTTTTTACCTGAGTTGTGGAAGCCAAGCGTGACGGTTTTCCTTGGTCGGGTTGTTCAACACTTTGCTGGGAACGTCGCTGGTTGCAATCCTCTGACGATACAGGTCTGCGCCGACGATCTCGCCACCTCCGGTAAGTTTCGGATCGTGGCTAGTTTCGAGAATGCCGTTGATTCCGCTTGTCTGCCCCACTCCCTCGACAAGAGCAACGCGGCTCTGAAGCAATTTGAAGTTGAGTCGCGTGGTTGTATTGCCCCCGCGTTCATCGTGAGTCAGTTCCGACCAGCGCGCCACTGCGCAGAAGTCGCCCAAGGTGCTCTTGATCAGCCGGGCATTTTCACTCTTGCCGTTGCCTCCAACCCCGGTCCAAATGGGCCAGATATGAAAGTTGTAATGCCCGATCAGGAAGAATCCGTGTAACAGTTCAAAATGGCTCATCCACTCTAGGTCTGCGGGCTGGTCGTTCGCGCTGCTGATCGACCTCAGAGGATAGTCGTAGATAGGAGTTGGCGTGTTTGTCGCCACGATCCGCAACCGTTTAGTCAGGAAATCGGCGCGCTCCATTTTCCGTGGCGCCCCGGTGCGCAAATTCGCCACCATACCCCGGCATACCGATGAGATAAGGACTGGCTTCGAGTTGGTCGAAGCGAACAACTCCCGACTGAGGTTTGAGTTGTCCGACGACGGCGATGCGAAATGGGTGGCTTTCCAGCGTGCGCCGGTACTCATCATGAGGCACGGCCATGTCTTCGCGGGGAAACATGTCATACTTCATGCGATCGTATACCGGCTGCACGGCCTCATCAGAAGGAAATCATCGTGCTCGACTAAATCCAACCTTGTCCTGCGAACGTCGTTCTCATCTTTTTCGTGTTGTGGTCCGACACCGGTGAGTTCATGCATCACGAAGGGCAATCATCGGGTTCACTTTCGTCGCGCGGCGTGCTGGGAGATAGCTAGCCAGCGCGGCCACTGCAAGTAAAAGCAGAGGCACGATCAGAAACACAGCCGGATCATGCGGGCGAACCCCATAGAGCAAACTTGCCATCATGGACGCAGTGGCTGCAGAAAAGACCACTCCGGCAACGATGCCCATGCCAGCAAGCGCGACCCCCTTGCGTAAGAACATTTTCAGAATGTCTTCTCGCCGCGCACCCAGGGCCATGCGGATACCGATCTCGCGCGATCTTTGGCCGACGATGTAGGCCAACAAGCCGTAGATTCCGATGGAGGCCAGAAGCACCGCCAGTCCAGCAAATCCGCCCACCAGATCGGCAGAAAAACGGCGAGAAGCCAGTGACCGATCAAGGACGTCGTTCATAGAAGAAACATTAAAGACCGGCAAGCCGGGATCGATGCTCTGGATTTCATGCCGAATCTGTGGTTCGAGCTGGGTCGCGGGCAGAGATGTCCGCAACACCACGCTCAGTCGCTTGCTGTTGTCTTGATAGGTCGAAACATAGATGTGGGGAACGCCATCGATGTCGAGACCGTCACTCTTTATATCCTTCACAATACCCACGACGGTCGTCCATGGCTTGGTAGGGTCTCGTGCGAACCGCACTCGGCGGCCCAGCGGGATCTTGGTTTGGCCAATACTTACGCGCGGTGCTTTCATCAATGATAGCCACCAACGGTTTGCCGTCTTCATCGCCCTCGGTGAATGAGCGGCCGCGCAGAAGCGTCGTCTGTAACACCTTGAAATAATCGGAACTTATCCGAATTCTCTCGGCGCTCAGATCCTGCGAGGACTCGACCGGTCTATCTTCAATCGCGAAGCCTTCAATGGCTAAGCCACCGACCGCGTTGGGGTTGCTATTGGTGGTCGGTAGAGCTGAGGTGATTGCGGCGAGTTCCACTCCCGGAATTGCCTTCATGCGCCGCAGCAACTCACGATCAAAGGTGGCTCTGCGAGGAATATCGAGATACGGATCTGCCTCCGATTCGTTGGGATTCGGAAGCTGTATGTTTGCCGTGACAACTTGAGTCGGATTAAAGCCTGGATTTTCCTGCAGCAGATCCCGCAGCGTACGCAGCAGCAAGCCGGCTCCGACCATCAGTATGACGGCGAACGCCAGTTCAGAGACGATTAGAACATCCCGCAATCGGCCGGTCTTAGTGCTGTAGCCGGACCCTCGACCGCCTTCACGAATGGCCGAGGAGAGAGCGCCTTTTGCCGAATGAAGCGCTGGAGCAAGTCCAAACATTAAGCCGGTGAGAATGGAAATCAGCAGAGCGAACGCCAGCACCACCCAGTCGATTCGTACTTCGTTGAGCCGGGGAACGTTCGATGGCACAAAGCGCAGGATGAAACCCAAAGTACCCAACTGCGGTCGCGATTCCCGCGACACCGCCGATGAGCGACAGCAGCATGGACTCGGTCAGCATCTGGCGCACCATGCGGCCGCGGCTCGCCCCCAGCGCTGACCGCACCGCCATCTCTTGTTGTCGCCCCGAAGCACGCGCCAGCAGGAGATTGGCAATGTTCAACGATACGATGAAAACGATCAGGATTACCGCACCCAGTAACACCAGCAGCATGGGCCGAACCTTGCCCACCAGAGTTTCTTGCAATGGTTGAATCTCAATTGTCCATTGCGCCTGCGGCGGGTAATCGGTGGGAAAGTCGTGGCGCAATTGGGCAGCCATGGCAGTGAGCCGCGCCTGAGCTTGCGCCAGTGTCAGGCCAGCCTTAAGTCGTCCGATTCCAGATACTAAAACCCGGGTACCACGCATTGGCGGTGGAAAGGGATCTGCCGCTGAATCCGCCGGCGCAAAACACTTCCGCGTCGCCGGAGGTCGTCGGTCCAGGATGGCGAAACCCGCGGGGCAGAACCCCAATAATCGTGAGGGGATCATTGTCGAGCCGGATGGTACGGCCGACAACATTCGGATCGGCGCCATAGGAACGGCGCCATAGGCCATCGCTGATCACGGCCTCTGCCGCGAAACCAGGCACGAAGTCCTGCGGACCAAAGAGCCGTCCAATTTGCGGAGTCACACCCAGCATGGAAAAATAGCTGAAACTGCCATTGACCCCCTCGACACGCTCGGGCTGTCCGGCTCCGGTCACATCCTCGCTACCCTCGAAGATAGGGCTCACATCTTCAAATACACCCGATCGCATCTGCAGGTCATCCAGTTCGGGCTTGGAAAACCTAACGTCCCGCAATCCTACGCCGGGCTCGTTAAAGAAAATTCGTACTAAACGATCGGGATCGCGGTAGGGCAGAGAACGCAGCAACACGGCATTCACGATGCTGAAAATGGCCGTGTTGGCTCCCACGCCCAGAGCCAGCGTCAGGACAGCCACGATCGTGAACGTGGGCTTCTTGACCAGCATGCGCAGACCATAGCGAACATCCTGAAGTAAAGTCCCCATAAATACGATCCTCGGTCAACATCACAGAATCACAGAAAGGCTGATTCCGCGACTTGGCCCATCAGCAGGGTCATTGCCGTCTGTCGCAGATTCACTCCGATTTCAGTTCATCGGCGAAAAATCCGTCGGCCGCATGTACATTCGGTCTATCTTTTCCACCAACTTTTCGGCCTCCTCGGCTTTGATCGCTTCCTCAACCTTCGGGTCGGCCAGCATCGCGTCCCAGTTCTTTTTTGCTTCCTCGCGGCTGGAATGAGCCACGAGGTAGACGAATGTGTTGTCCCAAGCGGCTGCCCCCTCAGGTACCCAGTAACCCACAACATGCAGATCGTGCTTGGCGAACAGCTTTGAGTAGGTGTCTCGAAACCCTGATTCCACTGCCGGCAATTTGCCCGGTACAGCGTGATAAATTCGGAGCTCGAAGACCCGATTGCTGTCGGCCCTCACGTGGTCAATGTGAACAAGTCGCGCAGTGATGAGCGATCCGGCAGTGAAAGAAAGCAAGGCAATGGCGCAGACCCTCCATCCCTTGGATTTCCAGCTTTTGAATTTCCGGCAGTTGAATGTCATCAATACTCCCTCCTGGACAATACGAAGACGATACGAAGTGAATGTGCCTAGTGCGCGGCAGTTCCTACTTAGACCAGGGCGGCACCACGCCGTTACTGCGTGCGTACGCGATCGACTGCCCCAGATGCTCGTGTTGATCTCCGAGAAGCAGCATCACCGCGCCCTGCTTCGTTAAGTCATGTCCAAACAATTTCACCGGCGTCTGCAGGTCGCTGTCGGAGAGTCCTGCAATCACTTTTTGCAAATTGGCGTAAGAAGCTTTGAGAGCTTCCTGCAATTTTTCCGGATCGGTGATGGGCGTGGGCGGTGCCGCCGTATTCGGTGTGCCCGAAAGCACGCCGGCGAGCAGGCCGTTCTCTTTAACGATCAGGTTGAACACATCGGCGACGGAGCGAACGCCTTGCCCGGGCTTCCAGTCGTACTTGCCCGACATCACGCGCGCGAGTCCGGTGAATTTGTCGGAAAGCGTACCGAGATCTTTTGCGTAGGCGGCTTGCATTCCTGCCGGCTGCGCCTGCGCTGGCGTCAACGTCGCCATCAGAGCGAGCGCAATTACGCACATT
The DNA here is from genome assembly GCA_963712365.1 of uncultured Acidobacteriota bacterium. GTDB lineage: Bacteria > Acidobacteriota > Terriglobia > Terriglobales > Acidobacteriaceae > Sulfotelmatobacter. The sequence goes on along the minus strand of CAVQHO010000006.1, from coordinate 132,377 downwards.
GCGTACTGAGTGAGAATCTTCTTCATGTGGAACTCCTTTTATGTCGCCAAATGACTCGTGCTGCTCATTCGACAATATTTCGCCGAAGAATCAGTGTTTGCAGGAAAAGTGATGTGCGGTGTTCGAAATGAGACAAGCGGTCAGAGTTGGACGTCAAATGCTGTTGCCACGGGTCCGTTCACAGGTTTGAGCAGCTAGGTCGTTCATCCGGTCTCGTGTCGGCTGGAGAACTCCACGTTCGATCTGGTGTACAAGGTCTGTAATTGTGGCGTTCATATGTACCGGCACTCCGGACGCGTGGCCTAATGTCACCACATAGCCGTTGATGAAATCGACCTCAGTCTTCCGGCCACGCTCGAAGTCCTGGAGCATCGAGGGTTTGACATCTCCGTAGAAGGCAATTATTTCGTCAACCCACGACTCATAGCGTTGCTCGATCGCGGAATTGCTCGCCCAGCCGGGCGGAATTGGGTCCACGGCCAGTCACTCCGGCCGATTGCCGGTTGCAAATGCCACCGACAACGCCTCCTCGTACGTCCGTCGGAAGACCTTCTTTCCTGCCTCTGTTTCCATGTACTGGCGCATGGTCTGAGAACAAAGCGCGCCAAGGGTTGTAACGGAGCAGTTGATCAGCAGCTTCGACCAGATTGCCCCGGTGATGTTTGAAGATGCCTTGACCTCAATCGCTCGACCCAACGTGCGCGCCACCCGATCGATGCGCTCACTGACGCCACCGGCAAGTTCGCCTATCACTAGATGCCCGGCATTCTTCTGCTCGTAGACACCGGGTTCAACCATCGTGGCGCCAAGATTTGAGAATCCTCCAAGGATTTTGTCTTCGCCGAGACCGTCCGCAAGCACCCGCGCAACCCCGCCGTTCTGTATAGGCAACATAACCCCGCCGGGCGCGAGTAGGCGCAACACGCGGGGCGCGACTTCCAGCGTGTCCTGCGCTTTGGTGGCAAGCAGAATCAAATCAAATTGGTCTCCCTTTCCGTATTCCTCAACTGGGGCGATGTCGATAACATCTGTCCTTACCTCTCCTCCGATGCCGGACACTCGCAGGCCCGATCTGCGCAATGCCTTCGCGGAATCGGTGTTGCGAGCCGCAAGCCGGACGGGCAGTCCCGTGCGGATGGCACGCGCCGCAATTGTTCCGCCCAACGCGCCAATGCCCACTATCAGTATTTGCATTTTGGAGCCTCCAACATCCCGGCGATGAGGCCCTCCTTTGTGTCACCTTAAGCCTTGACGACGAGGTCGATCTCGACGCAGGCCCCAAGCGGCAGCGCGGCGACCCCGATCGTCGTGCGGGCAGGAAAGGGCTGGCTGAAACACTTTGCGTAGATGCCATTCATCGCGGCGAAGTCACTCATGCTCGTGAGAAACACACCGGCGCGCACGACGTCATCGAAACTCTTGCCGGCCGCCTTGAGAACCGCCGAGAGGTTCTGGAGGACGCGCTCCGTCTCTGCCACAATGCCCCCCTCGACCACCTTGCCGGTGGCCGGGTCTTGGGCTACCTGCCCGCTGAAATAGAGGAAACCACCGACTTCGATCGCCTGGGAAAACGGCCCGACCGGCGGCGTGAGTTCCGGAGAGGTAATTGCTGTTTTGCTCATAGCAAACTCCTGTGGACATTGGGTTCGCGGGTATGGAACATACGCCGCGAAGAACCAGCATTAGCAGGAAAAAGTGACGTGCGGTACCCGAAATGAGACAAGCGGTTGGGTCGGCCACCAAATACGGCTTAAACTGCTTTGTTGAGGAGGCGACAAACCGATTGCCGCAGGCCACACCAGATATGGGACGGACGAGATGGATTTTGATCCCCTGTGCGTGGACGATTGTAGGCCTGTTGTTCACGGTGCAGGAGATCGCGGTGGCGAAGGTTCACGGCGGGCACGTCAGCTGGGTGCTCGTGGCTGTGATCGAACTCCTCTACTGGAACGTATGGGCGGCGCTCACACCGCTTGTAATTGCCCTGGCGAAACGGTTCCCGTTGACGGGGCCGAGGTTTGTATCTCATATAGCGATCCACACAATCGCGTCCTTTCTGATGGCTCCCCTGGCATCTGTCACCGAATACTTTCTGAGCCATGGACTTCTGGACTCTTTTTTCGCATAACCGGTCCTGGTGCACCACGCCCTCTTCCGACATTCACAGGCAGTGTTGTATCGATGAGCCTCACTGGCGTGCTTACGTACTGGTTGGTTGTAGGGCTGTATCAATCGATCCACTTCTACCAGGCCGCGATGGAGCGCCAAACTCGAGCGGCGCAACTGGAGACGCAGCTTTCCCACGCCGAACTTGAAAACCTTAAAAGCCAGTTGCATCCGCACTTTTTATTCAACAGTCTTCACACGATTGGAATCCTGATGCAGGAAAACGTCGATGCGGCGAGCCATTTGCTGGCCTGCCTCGGCGATTTGCTGCGAATGGCGCTCGAACGGCGCGAGAACGAGATCACTTTGCAGAGCGAGCTCGAATTTGTCAGCAAGTATCTGGAGATCGAACTGACACGCTTTCATGATCGATTGAAAGTTCATATCGACGTGCCACCCGACCTTCTCGGAGTCTATGTACCCAGCCTCGCGCTTCAGCCACTGGTCGAGAATGCCATCAAGCACGGCATCAGCGTCGATTCCGCCGCAGGCCGGCTAGACATCGCCGCGCAGCGCCAAAACGGCAGAGTTCGGCTCTGCATCAGCGATGATGGCCCGGGTCTGGCGCCGGGATCGCGCCTGCGATTCGGCGTGGGACTCACCAATGTCCAGTCACGTTTGAAACAACTCTACGGAGACGAGTCGTCGCTGGAACTGATCAGCGGGCGACGGTCGAGGCTGCGAGGCGATCATCACCATTCCACTGCGGAGGTCGCATGAAGACGCGAGTCCTCATCGTCGATGACGAGCCGATCGCCCGGCGCGGTATCCGTCGCTATCTGGCCGAACACCGCGACATTGAAATTGCAGGCGAGGCGGCGAACGGAATCAGTGCGGTGGACGAGATCAATGAACTTCATCCCGACATCGTTTTTCTCGATGTGCAGATGCCCGATCTGGACGGTTTTGGTGTCATCGAAAATGTAGAGGCATCGACCGGCCCCGCTCCCGTGTATATCTTCGTGACGGCTCACGATGCGCACGCCATTCGTGCCTTCGAAGTGCACGCTGTCGACTATCTTTTGAAACCGTATGACAAGGAGCGATTTGCCAAGGCCTTGGCTCACGCCCGCCAAGTTCTCGAACAGCGCGGAAAAACAAATCGAGCCATCGAACCACTGCTGAAATCCGTCCGTAGTCTCCGCCCGCTGGAACGTTTTGTGGTGAAGGACAAGAAGCGGATTTTCTTTGTTCCCGTTTCCAACGTTTTGTGGATCGAAGCTGCTGGAAACTATGCCTGCATACACACCGCCAAAGACAGTCACCTCCTGCGGGAAACCTTGGCACACCTGGAAGAAAAGCTGGCGCCACGCCACTTCATCCGCGTGCGGAAATCGGCCATCGTGAACGGTGCCTGCATCAGCGAGATTCGTCCCATGTTCGATGGAGTTTACGACATCGTACTGGCAGAAGGAACGGTGGTCACCTCAAGCCGTAGATACGCTCACAAGTTACGCGCGCTGCTCGAATCCTAGTCTTGGCAACAATCAAACGGCCTGCCAGAAACCTGCTCCCACAAGAAGTTGAATCGTGACGGTTCGGCTTATTGTGCCGTTTGGTCTTTGATCGAATGTGTGCGTGAATTGCAACCACTGTCATTAGGATTAGCGATTTGTGATATACGCAAACGCTCAGCTCGCGCTACGGAAACACAGCGGACTGCTTCGATCGGAGTGTCAGGCCGCATTGCGATCTTCTCTGAGGAGTTTCTATGCGCGGTTTTGAATTGAAGCGCCGCCATGATGCGGGGATGTAGACAATCTACTGCTGCGGGAGTAGAGTGTCTACATCCATGAACGAGAAAGAACAATATAAAAACCGGATTGAGCTGCTCCAGGGAACACTCGACATGCTCATTCTGCAGACGCTGCAATGGGGACCGCAGCATGGATATGGCATTGTCCAGGCTTTACGTTTGCGAACCGGAGATGTGCTTCAGGTGGAGACCGGATCACTGTATCCAGCTCTTCATCGATTAGAGCGTCAGGGCTGGGTGCAGTCTGAATGGAAGCAGTCAGAGAGCAAGCAAAAAGCTCGATACTACCGAATCACAGCCAAGGGGAAAAAGCAGTTGGCCACGGATCTGGATCGATGGGAGCAGATTGTCGAAGCGATTGGATCGGTAATGTACGTCAAGCCGGAGGAGAGTGCGTCATGAAGTGGTTTCCCGACTTCGGTTTTCAGCGGCGCAATCGCGAATTGCAGGAGGAGATCGATGCTCACCTGCAGATGGCAATCGCAGATCGAGTGGCGCGAGGCGAGACGGAAGAGACGGCGCGACAAGCGGCCGCCCGGGAGTTTGGAAACATTCTTCTGGTGCAGGATGTGACGCGCCAGATGTGGGGCGGAGGCTGGTTTGAGCAACTAGGCCGGGATGTTCGTTATGCGTTGCGGCAACTGCGCAAGAACCCCGGTTTCTCTATCACCGCTACGGCAATGCTGGCAGTCGCTATCTGCGCCAACAGCACCGTATTCAGTTGGATCGACGGCACAATGTTGCGTCCGATTCCGGGCGCGAGGGAGACGGGCGATCTTGTCAGCCTGCAGCGGGGGGAACGGAACTTCTCTCCGACTCCGCCCTTTTCGTATCTCGACTATCGCGACCTGCGGGAGCAGAACCACACCTTCGCCGGAATACTTGCCTATCATCACGATTGGATCACGCTTACCGGTGGCGCACAGCCCGAGCGTGTCTATATTGCGAACGTGTCGGCGAACTATTTCGACGTGCTCGGCATCAAGCCGATGCTGGGGCGCTTCTTTCTGGCGGAAGAAGAGACGAAACCATCCGTTCCCTACGTGGTGCTGAGTTATCTACTTTGGAAGACGCGTTTTGCCGAAGACCGGGCAATTGTGGGCAAGTCGATCGAGATCGCGCGGCATCCCATCACGGTGATCGGCGTGGCGCCGGAGGGATTTGTCGGAGCAATGCCAGGGATCCGTCAAGATCTGTGGGTAACACTCGATCCCCTCGGGACGGACTCGTGGCGGATGACGCATCGCAGTGGCGGTGCGGTCTGGCTGAACGTAGTAGGAAGGCTGCGGCCCGGCGTGAGCCTTGGCACGGCAGCCCAGGATCTCGATACCCTGATGCACAATATTGTGGCAGCGTATCCAGACGATCATCTGGGCGAGAACCGGATCACGCTCGATCCCATGTGGCGCTCGCCATTCGGCGCCAACGGATACATGGCGTCGACCCTGCCCGTTCTGCTCGCCTTCGCCGCGGTGGTGCTGTTGCTGACCTGCGCGAATGTGGCTACGCTCACGCTCGTGCGGTTTGTATCCCGGCGGCGTGAACTTGCGATCCGGCAGTCGCTCGGTGCGAATCGCATGCAACTGGTGTGGCAGATGGTGATGGAGGGCATGGTGCTTTCCACCGTCGCAGGAGCCGTGGCCCTCGTGTTGACATCGTGGACATCGAAGACATTCGCATGGTTCTTTCCGGCGAACTCGAATCCCGTCATAGTCAACGGGAGCATGGACTATAAGGTGGTGATCGGGATTGCTGTTTCTTCTCTGTTGGCCGGCATGCTATGCGGCGCGCTCCCCGCCTGGCGTTCGTCTCACGCGCCCGCCATTGATGTACTGAAGGCAGAGTCTGCAAGTATCTCCGGCGGCTCACGCAACCGGAAGTTGCTCAGCGGGCTGGTGGTGGCGCAAATCGCGCTTTCACTTCCTCTGCTGATCTGCTCCGGGCTATTTCTGCGAACACTGCGGAATCTCGCCAGCGCGAATCCAGGATTTGAGCAGGATCACATTCTTACTGCGTCCGTGGGGCTGAATATCGTCGGCTACAGCGACGACGAGGTACGGCTGATCCGTTACAAGATTCTTGATCGCGTGTCGGCATTGCCCGGCGTAAAGGTTGTGTCTTTTACGGACTGGGTTCCGATGACCCTGAGCCACAAGGGAGAGGATGCGTATCCGGATGGGTATGTGCCATACCCGCATGAAGCTTTGCAGGTGTACCACGCCGAGGTGGGCCCGCGGTATTTCGAATCCCTCCATATACCCATTCTGGAAGGGCGCGAATTTACACCGCATGACGATGAAAAGGCCCCGAGGGTACTCATCGTGGATCAGACCGCGGCGATGCGCTACTGGCCAGGACAGGATCCGCTGGGAAAGAATCTCAGGATCTGGGGCCGCCTTTTCACGGTTGTCGGCGTCGCGAAAAATTCCACACATATGTTAGTGAATGAGTCACCGGAGCCTATGGTGTATATGAGCTTTTTCCAGCAGGGGTACGAGACGATCGTGCAGGTGGAGACCGAGGGAAATCCGGTCGACCTGGCGCCAGCGGTGGAGAACACCATCCACGAAATCGATACACGGCTGCCGGTTTTCGATGTGCGTCCCATGCGAGAGAGTACCCAGATGGCGAGCATCTTCGCGGTCATACAGAGCACCTTGGCGGGAATGTTCGCGCTGATCGGGTTGGTCCTTGCAGTAACCGGGATCTATGGAGTCGTGGCCTATCGAACCCAAATGCGAACCCACGAGATCGGAGTGCGAATGGCTCTGGGCGCTTCGCGCGTCGATGTGCTGAGACTCGTGCTGTCGCAGGGAGTGAGGCTCACAGGCGTTGGTCTGGCTCTGGGATTGGCGTTTGCATTGGGACTGACACGTCTCATCTCGCGGCTGTTGTACGGAATCGAAGCCAACGATCCCGTCACCGTTGCTTCCTTCGTCACGCTCCTGGGAGCGATGTCTTTGGTTGCATGCTACCTTCCCGCACATCGAGCGATGCGCCGGAACCCGGTGACCGCGATTCGCGAACTGTAAGCTGCGGTTCAGATTCGACGCGAATTGCGTGAATCCAGCGTGTGCACGCTGCTTCACTTGGTTGGCAAGGAAACTAACGGAATTCCACCGGTCACCAACAATCTCTGCAACCTAACCCTTTACTTCAGACCAGTCGCCTTCGCGAATTGCTTTCGGGCGAACGTGTAGGTCCGCAAGCTAAGGGTGCCATTCTCGAGCAGATTGGAGACGAGAATGCGCGGCGATCCTCCGACGCCTATTTGGCAGACGGCCAGAAGGGTCTTGCACGGCAGTATGCCGAAAAAGCACTGGCCCTGCTCGTTTCCCACAAATCGCCCGCATCTTCCTGGTCGGACACTGAAGAGCGGCGAGGGGAAATCCGCCGCGACATCGAGAGTACCCTAGCGCGAGCCAGCAAGGAATCCGAGCATTGAGATCGTCAGTCGAGAGACTTGGCTCGTTAACGCGCATCCTAGTTACCTCCGGATCACGTGCAACACCGCCTCATCCGTGGCCCGAATATTATGTGTGCCGCCGGTGTGCCGGAATTGCTTGCCGCCATAGGGTATTTCTCGACTGTTTGTCGGTCAGTTCATTCCTCAGCGGAAGTTCGAAACCATTCAACTTGCGTGCGAACTGAATGCAAGGGAATGTCGAAATGGCACCGCTTCGATTTCTCTCTCACTTGGTCTGGCTTGCTGAATCTATTTCCAGTTCTTCGCTTTGAACTTTGCCTCCCTTTGGCGCTCCGCGGCAGCAATCCTTTCACGTGCAGCGGCAGAAAGCCTTCTTCTGCGACCACTTCCTGCCTTGCTCGCCACTCCGCTCAATGCAGTTATCGCCCGATCCAATGTTGCACCCTCTGCGCAGCCATGATGAGGAGGAAGTAAGAGTCCAGACACCCTACAACAAGCTTGAGCGAACGGAACAGATGGTCGCGGTCTCAAACGAATTACTACAAGCTCGCAATGAGGCGAGACGAGTGTCAGCGCAAGGACTCGAGCAGGGAATCTATCTTCGCTCTCAGGCGGAGCTGGCAGCGGCCCAGGAACTGGAGGTTCGAACGCTCCTACTGCAATCGCAGGGGGAGTATGTGCAGTCGCACAACGAGCTGAATGAAGCGATCGGAGCGCGATAATGCAATCAAGAGAGTTTTGATAAACCTAGCTGGACTAAGGCACGATAGTTATCGAGTCTCTTGGATTGTCGGCGATGCAGAAACTGAGGGCTAGGCAACCGAGCGGATCTTAATCTCCGGATTGCCCGTCACCCGCCCTCAATCGAAGGCCAGCAAGCACAGACATAGCTTGAGTTTCGACAAGTCGACATCGCGGCACTCATTGGGCGATCGGCGTATGGCGATCGGCGTATATTGTTCAGCTGTATCGCCTCGGGTCGCATCCGATCAGTTCGAAAGGATATCCTCATGAGCACATCCCCAGGCACGAGCTCCTCCGCCAGCGTCTACACAACCCCCGCGTTCTGGGAACGCTTGTGGCGAACAGCTGGCTTGCAGTCCATCTTCTCCTTCATAGTCGCGTACATCGTCTACGGCCAGCAACCGCCAATTCGCGCATCAGCTGACGCATTGGCAGCCTTCTACGGTGGCGATCGCATGCGGATTTTAATTGCGGTGGTGTTTTACGGCTTGGCTGTTCTCAATCTCATGTGGTTCGCGGCGGCGCTCAGGACCACCCTGGCCGATGCGGGACAAGACGGCTGGGGCGCGGCGGCCACCGCCGCCAGCGCAGCTTTGGGAGCGCTCTTCCTGCTGCTCATCGCGCTGGTCGCGGCCCTCGCGTACTCCATCGCCGGCCCGGAGACTCACATCCTGACCACCGGCTTGAACGACTTCGTGTGGGCAGGCTTCGTGTTGACTTCGTTCCCGCGGGCGATGCTTGTCATGGCCTCGGCGTTCGGGCTGTGGCGAGCCCGGCTGATCTCGAACGCGCTGTTCGCAGCCGGCGTCGCAGCCGTCGTGCTCGGCTTGCTGGGCGGCACCACCTGGCTAAGCGGCGGATTTTGGGCACCGGACGGAGTCTATTCCCGTTTCGTCTGGCCCGGCGTCGGCGTGGTGTGGGGCATGGTCGTGAGCGTGGTGCTCCTAACCCGCAGCCCTGTTACTCGTAGTGGATGGTGAGGCAATGTCGCCGTACTAGCGGGCAATGACCATGACTACATTGAGAAACGAGAATATCTGACCAGCCTGAGTTGGACACGAGGCGGGTTTCCCGACGCATGAATCTGAACAACGACGTCGTTTATCGCCGCCTGAGCCTCAGACCGCTCCATTAGTTTTATCCCGGCGCTTCCCGAGACCTTATCCCATGTCGGCAAGTGTTTACGGTGTGTCGCTTCACTGCACGATCAAGCAGCATCTCGGGCTTGCCAACCCAAGTAGTGAATGATAAAGGACGATATCGTAACTCAGAGAGTACATTGGCGATTATGCACTCACCGAGATTCCGCCGATTCAGATTGCCGAGACGAGACAGCGCGATGGGTCAGGCCCGGGGGCTCGTGGCCGTCTCGGAGGCCCGCGCCAGTGCTTGCGTGTCGACATACTCCCGGATGTTCGTCACTTTGCCATTTCGAACGGTAATGTCGAAGACCCAATGGTCCTCGAACGTCTTATTCGTGGCTTTGATTTTTCCCCTTAGCGAAGCCGACGACCAGAACCCGGTCTCCCTGCGCTATGAACTCGGGGGGCTCTGGGAACGAAGTTTCCATCGTTTCGTTAGCCTTCTGAAGTAAGTTATTCCACTCCCGCGTGCCCGCGGTGCGTGCCGGCCAGCGGCCAGTCCTCGCCCGGAATGATCCACTCAATATCTTCGGCGGACAACGCCAGCAGATTTTGTTTATCGCGGCGGCCCATTGCCGCAAGAAAATTCTTCACAATCTGGACATTCTCTTCGATGCTCATCGAAATCTCTCCTTTTCCCTTACATCAAGTGTGTCCGATCTAATCCGACGTTTCGGAATCATCCTTCTCGGCCCAAATCGCGCGGTTACAGTTTGATTACTGCTGCTTCTTGAACAAATCCTGGAAGATGAGCTGACCCCAAGTGCGGCCGCGTGCGTGCACCAGCGCGCCACCCTCGTTGAAGCTTTCCCAGCTTGACGGGTGCGAACCCGAGTTGTTTGGCCAAATCGGCTACGGGAGCGATCGCGTCCTCGTCGTCGCTCGACAGAAAGACGACCCGGTGGCCGCCCTCGACGATCGGATCGGTAGCCAGGATGGCCGCACCCAGGTGATTGAAACCCTTCACGAGCTTGGCGCCGATGAACGACTTCGCAACGAATGCGGAGGACGGGAGACCGTCCAGTTCCTCAGGTGGAAGTGGAAACGAGTTCATCGCGTCGATGACCGTCTTGCCTTTCCAGTTCGGCAGGGCCTTCGCAACCTCGCGATGCTCCCCGAACGGGACTGCCAAGATGATTGTGTCGGCCTTGAGCGCATCCTGCAGTGACTTAGCGATGACTGTTGGTCCAATCGCCCGAGCCTGAGGCGCCAACTCCTCGGGCGGCCGACGACTCGCGACGGTCACGTCGATGTTTTTACGGGCGAACGCGTGGGCGAGGGCCTGGCCTATCTTGCCGAATCCAACAATTGCGTAGCTCATACTATGTTCTCCGATCTCGCTGTTGAACTAAAGTTTGACGCCGTGGCGCTTTGACGCCGGGCTGGAGGGCCAGCGACGTGCACGTGCCGTATCAGACCTGCGCCATGCCTCCATCGACGGCGAGATCCACGCCGGTGATGTAAGAAGCTTCATCGGAGGCAAGGAACAGGACGGCGGCTGCAATTTCCTCAGGTTTACCTCTGCGACCGAGTGGAACCTGGGTAACGAACTGGGCCGCCGCTTGCTCGGCTTGCTCAGGAGTGAGGCCTGCGTTCTCAAGTGCTGGGGTCTCGATTGGTCCGGGACTTACCGCATTCACGCGGATTTTGCGGTCTTTCAGTTCCATAGCCCAGCCACGCGCGAAGCTACGCACAGCCGCCTTGGCCGCGGCGTAGACGGTAAAGGCGGGCAATCCCATCACATTCGCAACGGAAGAATTCAGAATGATCGAGCCTCCATCTTTGAAAAGGGGAAGGGCTTTCTGCACTGTAAAGAACTGTCCCTTCGCGTTGAGGTCGAAGGTCTTATCGAAATGAGCTTCGGTGGCCGCTTGGATCGGTGCGACTTCACCCCAGCCTGCATTTACGAAGAGTACGTCGATGTGACCGTGTTTCTCTTTCACGACGGCATAGAGCCGATCCAAGTCCTCCAGGCGCGTTACGTCGCCCGTGACCGTCGTGACGTTTTTTCCGATTAAGGCTGCGGCCTCTTTCAGCTCTTTCTCTCGTCGCCCCGTGATCACGACGTGGGCGCCTTCTTCCACGAAGCGCTTGGCTGTGGCCAAGCCAATCCCGCTGTTTCCACCCGTGATAACTGCAACCTTACCCTCAAGCTTTCCCATAATTGCTCCCTTCGCTCGATGCATAGCATTCGGTACACTAGAGTAGAGTTCCTCAGCGGTGGACGAGAACTGCTCAGAAGTCCTAATATCTTGTCCATTCGTCCAAAAGATTGAGGCTAAATGTGGACCCGATAACAGACATTTTCAGGACGATGCACGTCACCGCCTTCGGTCTGCACAGGCTCGAAGCCACGGCCCCCTGGGGCATAAGACAGGAAAATCAGACTGAAGAAGAAGTCACATCTTCCGGCAAGAAGGTGCCACCCTCAGATTTGGCGCACTTCGCCATGCTTTCGCGCGGCAACTGCTGGCTGAGTGTGGAAGGGATTGCGGAGCCGATTCCCCTGACCGGTGGTGATTGCTTTTTGCTGGCTAAGGGGACTTCGATTGTTTTGCGCGACAGCCCGCGAACACGTCCGAGGTGGACCTTTCGCGAGATCGGGGCAAAAGCCAACGGCAATGTCGCTCTTTGTGGAGGCGGCGGCGCACCGACAACCATCGTCTGTGGGTCCTTGAGTTTCGATCGCGCCAGCCTGAAGCCGGTCACTCAGTTATTGCCGAGCTTCATTTTGATGAAGGCCGATCAGGCACGCACGCTTGCTCTTCACAGCACCGTGCAGGCGCTGGCGTCAGAGATGGCAGAACAGGCGCCGGGATCTGAAGTGGTCGCGACTCGGCTCGCCGAGGTTCTGTTTATCCAGGTACTCCGGGCGCATATCGCGTCGGGACCGGAACGCAACAAAGGATGGCTTCGTGCGATCTTCGATCCTCAAATAGGCACTGCTCTGAGTGCCATTCACGACAGAGTGAATACACCTTGGACGGTCGAATCCCTGGCCGAAGCGGCGGGCATGTCTCGCTCCGCATTCGCAGCGCGTTTTAAAGAGCTGCTCGGACAAACACCGCTGGAATATGTAACCGAGTGGCGGATGCAGAAGGCGATGCAGTCACTACAACAGCGTGACAAAAAGCTCATAGAGGTCGCTCGGTCGGTCGGTTACGAGTCCGACGCTGCATTCAGTAAGGCGTTCAAGCGAGTTGTCGGGGCCAATCCTAGTGAATTTCTCAGACGTGGTTTGTAGGATCCAAAATCAACCGAAGCAGACCACGATCAATCCCGATAAACGCGCCTCTTGGGAAGTCCGACTCAAAAATTCACGTGGGCGACAGGAAGGCACGTTGTTCAACATCGTTGTGCGGAATTCCCAAAGGTCCCGAAACTATCCTGCAGTAAATCTGTGCGAACCAAAGGAGTTGGTCCAGGCAGCGGACTCAGGCCCTCGATAGCCCCAATAAGAAGGATAGGACGTAGTATCGCTCAAAACGGGGTGTTTGTAGAGTTAAGAAAAGGAGGGAGTTTTGGTTGCGGGGGGTGGATTTGAACCACCGACCTTTGGGTTATGAGCCCAACGAGCTACCAGACTGCTCCACCCCGCAGGTTGATCATAACAACCGACGATAAAGGCGTCAAACTTCGGGACCGTAGTAACACGCTGTTCCAAATTCTGCGCAATCGAGCGACACTCGTGGGACCGAAACATTTCAGGTAAGGCCGCAGGGCATCCGACTTCGACTGAAAGTTCCTCTCGCTCACTTCACTAGAAAAGGTTGGCATCCTGTACGATAATGCGGCATCCAAGCCTACTGCTTGGTTTTCAACCGCTTTTTACCCGCATTCCAGCTTCAGGCGTAGCCGTTTCCAGTCAGAGAGAAGGAGGCTTTCATGCCCAAGAAAGAAGTTTCCAATACGAGAAATTCCATTAGTGCGCAGCCTCGCATTCATCAGCGCGCTGCCGAAATCCAGTCTTACGGAACAGTTTCCCACGCGTTGCCCCTTGAGTTGGAGGAGCCTGTACGTCTCGAAATGACGGAGAAGCTGAATCAGTTGCTTGCCGATTCGATAACGTTGCGAGATCTCTACAAGAAATCACACTGGCAGGTCGCCGGACCGACGTTCTACCAACTTCATCTTCTTTTCGACAAACACTTCGGCGAGCAGGTGGAGATCGTTGACACCATCGCCGAACGGATCCAGTTGCTGGGAGGCATTTCGATCGCGATGGCCGCCGACGTTGCAGAGACAACTAGCATCGAGCGTCCGCCACGAGGCAGGGAAGAGGTTCCAGTTCAGATCTCGCGCCTGCTCGATGCGCATCAGATCATTATCGGGCAGTGTCGCAAATTGGCGAAGCGCGCGGACGAACTAGGCGATGACGGAACCAATGACATGGCAATCAGTGATGTGCTGCGCACCAACGAACTGCAGTCATGGTTCCTCAGCGAGCACCTTGTGGACATGCCGCTGGTGCACGCGGAAGATCCGGGAACCCGAAAAGCTAGCTAAATGCAGATCGCGTCAAGTTAAGCGGGCGGGCCCACCTTGGGCCCGCTTTCTTTTTTGCTCGGAATGATTATTTTGCACTTCCGACCTTCACCTTGTCGTGGTCGTAGTACTCGTACGCTGACATCGGCTTCTCCCCACCCTTTTTCCAGATCCGCGAATCCGCGGGTATCTTATTCAGCACGCGAGCCATCTCCCGAATGTGCATGGCCACTGTCCCACAACATGCCCCAATAAAGTTGATACCGACATCGCGTGCCTGAACGGCATAGTCCGCCATCTCCTTCCTCGTCAGTTGCAACGGATCGAGAGCATAAGGAAATTCCGGCAGGCTTGTGAAGTCACGCTTGTCTTTCGGAGTGCGATACGCAACGGGCTGACAGGCGAGATATCCTGAAACGGCCTTGCGCATCTGCTCCATCGGTCCAAGGATGTGCTCAGGCGGCCGCAAACAGTTCATTCCTACGATGTCCGCACCCGCATCGAAAAGTATTTTGGCCGCTTCGGCAGCGCTCTTGCCTTCGGCGGTCTCATCCTTGTTTTCAAAACAGATCGTCACCATTGCCGGCAGCCCGGTTTTCTTGGCGCGTTCGACGGCGATGAGAGCCTCGCCCAGCCATGAGAAGGTTTCACCGATGATGAAGTCCACGCCTTCATCTACTTGCACGGCGAGCTGTTCGTCGAACGTTTTCCGTACACGATCGGCCGCCGAAGGACTGTTTGGCTCGTACATCCATGTGAGGCTCAAATTGCCCGCAACCAGGCACTGATCTCCCGCGACCTCACGGGCCACACGGACTGCCGATCGATTCAGCTCTTCCAAGCGGTCTTCCAGGCCCACCGTCGCCAGCTTGTCGCGGCTGGCGTAGAACGTGAGTGCCTGCAGGACCTCGGCGCCTGCTTCGCGAAACTCCACGTGCAATTCGCGAAGAGCATTTGGGTAGGTGAGCGCAACTTCTGGAGTAAACGGACCCGCACGCACCCACCCGCGTTTTTCCAGTTCAAGAAGGTATCCACCGTCACCAAGCACCGGACCTTCTTTCAAGCGTTCGAGTATGCCTTTCTTCTTCATGATTGCTCCTCAAGTCCTTTAGCCATCGACGTATTCATATTCCGCATGGACGAAATGGTGCGCAGCGAAGCGCATGCCCATAGTGTTCGTTCAAAGATCAGGCCGCAGCTTCCCGAAATCGTCCCTTCTTCCAATCACGCAGAGCCTGATGAGCTGCGTTCCTACCTGGGGCTCCGGTTACGCCCCCGCCCGGATGCGCTCCGGCGCCGCACAAATAGAGGCCGTCAACTGGAGTTCGATACTGCGACCATCCCGGCACCGGACGCATAAAGAAGAGTTGCTCCAGCCGCAGATCACCGTGAAAAATGTTGCCTTCGGTCAGGCCATAAGTTCGCTCGAGATCGAGCGGTGTGAGAACTTGTCGCGCGATGATGGACGCCGGAACATTGGGTGCATACTCAGCGATCTTCTTCACTACCCGATCACCCAGCAGATCTCGTTTTTCATCCCATGTTCCTTCGCGAAGGTGAAACGGAACGTACTGCACAAAGCAAGTCAGAATATGTTTTCCCGCTGGCGCAAGCGAGTCGTCCGCATTCGACGAGACAACGCAATCGACCCAAAGCTCTTCAGGAATCTCTCCGAACTTTGCAATGTCGTAGCAACGCTCCGCGAACTCGAGCGATGGAACCAGGGTATAAAACGTCCGCTGGAGTGCCGTTGCTTGCGGCGATGTACCGGTGAAGCGCGGTTCTTCGGACATAACCATGTTGACTTTGGCGCAAGGACCTTGCATCTTGATGCCGCGTACCGAGAACACGAAGTCTTCAGGGAGATCCTTGGCGTCGACAAGTTTCAAAAATGTTCGCTTGGGATCGGCGTTCGACAGGATCATGCGTGCTCGTAACTCTGTTCCGTCGTCGAGCACGATGCTGCGCGCCCTACCGTTACGAACGTCAATATGTTGCACGTGCGAACTCGTCCTAATCTCTACGCCCGATTGTTTTCCCGACGCCGCGAGGGCTTGTGTGATCGACCCCATCCCCCCCATCACGTGCCCGTAGAACCCCTGCAGTTCGTGCTCTCCGCCGCTCAGCAAATGAAAGAGCAGTCCTATCGCAGTGCCCGGTTGGTAGGGGCCTCCATGCTTGCCGTACACGTTATTGGCAAGGAACATGGTCTTCATCTTCTCGGATTCATAGTTCTGATCGAGGAATTCACCGAGGCTACCCGTAAGGAAAGCGACCAACTGAGAAATTTCCGCACTCGAAATCCCTCGAAACCTTTTCCCGGCGCGAAAGAGGTCGCTCCATCCTTTTACGGTTGAGGTATCGAACTCCGGAGGGGGTTCGAGAAAGAACGGCTGCAAGTAACGTGCCAGCTTTTTGAGCTGATCGTCGACTTGCACAAACCTCGCGGCATCTTTGGTGGAAATCTTAGAAAATTCTCGGCACGCTCTTTCGCGATCCGCCCACCAAGGCACGACATGACCGTCGAGGAAAGGAACCTGAATCGCAGGATCGCACGGAATCATGCGCAGCCCGTAGTCGGCAAGCTTCAGCTCTGAAATCACTTCGGGCCGCAGCATGCTTGCGACGTACGATGTTGTCGATACACGGCACCCGGGAGCAATCTCTTCAGTGACGCAGCATCCCCCGACAATCTCTCGGCGTTCGAGGACAAGCGTCGACAATCCGGCGCGCGCCAGGTAGGCCGCCGCCGTCAGGCCATTGTGGCCTGCGCCGATGACGATGGCGTCATAAATAGAGGTGGAAGTGCCTTGCTGCTGACTTACAGTCACCATCGATATCCGAATCGACTAACATTACCTTAGCAACCAATAAAAATGAAGTTGAAATCGAGTTACGATCGCGCTAAGCTGTCGTGACTTTAAGTCACTTATGCCAGGTATAGCCAGCAGTCGCGTTTCGCCACCCCTCTATCAGCGGCAGCCCAAGTTACGTCCTCGTTCTGAAGCGAAGCGCGGCCGGATCGTCGAGGCCGCGACACTGCACTTTGCTGAACACGGATATCACTCCGCTCGTGTCGGGGATATTGCGGCTACTCTCGGTATCGCAAAGGGCTCTATCTTCCAGCATTTCGGAAGCAAAGATGGGCTATTCTTCGAAGTTTACAAACGAGCAGTGCGCTCGTTTGCCAAATATCTTGGACGTGCCACCACAAGTAAAGGAGTCGGGCTTCTTCGAAATACTTCGCTACTGGCTAGCGCGTACCGAGCACCTCGTGCACGAAGACTGGATTCCGTATCGAATCTCGCTTCTGGGGAACTATGGAACGGATCTAGCCCTGAAACGCGAAATCAATCGCTTCCTCATCAGCGAAGATCCCTATGGCACCGTAGCATTCATCCAGTTCGGACTCGACAGGCACGACCTTCGCGATGATTTGGATGTCGAGTTCATGGTGTCGATCATCGACTGGATGGTCGAACGCTTCCAGGATGCCCTGCTAACTGCCGAACTCGATCCGGGATTATTTCGCAGGCAGGGAGAATTGGCGGAGAAGAAAGAGGCCCGGATCCAGCAGTTCCTCGACGTGTTGCAGCGGGCGATCGGTATCACACCGCCCATCGATAGCGGGATTACGTCCCAAGGCGCGCCCAAATACGCGTCGTTAGCTCTGATATTCTCAATTCATTCTTGAAGTCAGCCGAGAGCGCAAATGCCGGAAACAATCGATCAAATTCTTTCTCTCTACAACGATCAAGCCCCTCTGTCCGAAGCGTCGACCATCCCAGCGCCTTGGTATGTCGATCCTCGCATTTCTGAAATGGAACGCCTGAATGTGTTCTCCAAGACATGGCAGCTTGTCGCCCGTACGAGCCAACTGCAGAATGCCGGTGACTACGTATCAACGCGGCTCGCTGGCGAACCCATCGTCGTTGTTCGCGGCGCTGATGGGATACTTCGCGGATTTTTCAACGTCTGCCGCCATCATGCGGCGGCCGTCGTCACCCAGCCTTGCGGACAAGCATCAATCCTGCAGTGTCCTTATCACGGATGGAAGTATGGGCTCGACGGATCGCTTAAGGGGATGCCCGAGTTCGACGGCGTAGAGAACTTCGATCGTGCCGAGAACGGCCTTCTCCCAGTTCGCGTGGAAACATGGGAGTGTTTTGTTTTTGTAAACCTCGATTCGGACGGAATTTCGCTAAAAGAATTCCTGGGCGGCCTGGTGCCACGCGTCGCTCCCCTTGGCATCTCAAAGCTTCACTACTTCGAGCGCAGAAAATACGACATCAATTGCAACTGGAAGGTGTACGTAGACAACTACCTCGATGGCGGATACCACGTGCCTCATCTGCACAAGGGACTCAGCTCGGTGCTCGACTACAAGCAATACATCATCGAGAACGAGGATCGCTATTGCCTTCAGTCCAGCCCAATGGTCGCGTCCGATGAAGATGCCGCGACTGGCGCAACCCGCAAGGGTGATCGCGCCTGGTACTTCTGGCAATACCCCAACCTGATGATCAACTGCTACGAGGGATACATGGACACAAACTATGTCATCCCGGTCGACCAGGACCATTGCACGGTGATCTTCGACTTTTATTTCAGCGATGTGAGTGAACAGCGGAGAGCCTACAACACTGAGTCGGTCAACGTAGGCAACCGAGTGCAGGATGAAGATCTCGGCATTTGCGAGGATGTGCAGCGCGGTCTGAAGTCACGGGCGTATGGGGCGGGGCGCCTTTCCGTGCGTCGTGAAGCCGGAGAGCAATTGTTTCACCAGCTCTTGGCTGCGGATCTGAAAGCCTCCGTGCCTGCTCTCATGGAAACTTAAAGATGTTTCCTTCCGGATTTCTGAGGAAACCGCGCAGCCGAAGCCGACTGAGTTTTCCAATCACTGATGATCTCGAGGAATTGTCTCCTGCCAAGTTTTCACCTTGAATGGCTGTCCATCCTTCAATAACTCTCGCGTGTATTTGTAGTAGAAGTTGTTCCGATCCGTCATCACGGACAGGTGTCCACGCCAGGTGAGTGTGCGCCCTTTCAGGGCAAACACGCTCTCCGCCTCTCCGTGAACGCTGCTTGTCTCCGGATGAGCGTCATCGCCTTCGTAGGTAAGGTTCTCGGAATCATCTTGCTTGCCCCACGGATACTCGTACCCATCCTTGCCTTTCCAGTGGACGGTAGTCCTTTGTCGAGCCTCGTCGCGCTCCAACGTCCATTCTCCGGGCCACGGGAATCCTTCGCTCTTTATGTCAGTGCGCTCTTCAGCCGGTTCCGGTGCGGAGAACTCCGGTGCCGCTGCTCCTTTGACGGGCACAACTGGAAGCACCAGCCGCGAGCCCTGCGGTCCACCCAGTGCGAGTGATGTTGTCATTGAATACGGGCTCGGCAATACCATCGGCCACAGCGCGTTTGAAATCGCGATTCGAATGCGGTGCCCTTTCGGAAACACCCATGACGTAAGGTGCATTTTGATATCAAGCGAATAAACCTTGCCGGGTTCAAGATCGTGCGGCTCGGTCATCGACTCCCTCTGGGCCCCATTGACTCCCGCGCCAGTGATTTGCGTAACGGTTCCGTCCGGGGCGATATCCGACAGGCGCGCAAACCAGTTCGCTTGCTTTGCCGTCGCCGAGGCCCGCAGCAGTGCACAGGGGCGTCCGAGAATGGCTACCTCATGTTCCAATGGCGCGGAATCATACGAAAGACTGAACGCATCAACCGGTCGCGGATCGCTCAACAACTCTCCCCACCAGAATCCTGCTTCCACTCCTGCAGTGGGGACGTACTTGAGTTGATGCGTGTCGCGCACCGTCGCAGTTCCCGAAAGAGAATGATCGGCTGCAAGAAAGAGTGGCATCTCCTGCGTGTTTGCCGGAGGCCACACATCTTCCCTTCGCCACTCCCCGGGCACAGCCTGCAGATTCGGGTCAGGCGGATGCCAATGCTGCATGTAGAACACGAGCTTGGGATCTTGTTCGACGCCCGTATCGCGGCCCTTCAGCCAGTGATCAAACCAGCGGACCGCCTGATCGCGCCACTCCACGCGCGGACCGAAGTCCGCATAGTTAGGGTATGAGTGATTCCACGGACCCACGATCGCTTTGATCGGGGCCTTCGATTGCAGCAGCATTTCGGTCACGTTGTCGCGATAACCATCCTGCAGTCCTCCAATCAGAAACGTGGGAATCGTGATTTCGCTGAGTGGACGCACGCGGTCACGCCAGAAGGGTCCGTCACGTTGATGCTTCAGATAGATGAGCGACCACGGCGGCGAGTCGAAGCGCGGCCCGAGCGTCTTCTCATCGAGCGAGTAATCTGGAGCGCCTGCCCAACCCTGCGCCATGTCCATGTTGAGTTCGAACTCGTCGACATGCGCCATCCCGTCGACATAGTGAACGTCGTCGTGAAATAGCTCCGCCGTCGCATGCAGGGCGACGATTGCTTTCAATCCCGGCGCATGGCGCATCGCCATCTGCAGTGCGGTGAAGCCGCCCCAGGAAATCCCGAACATGCCGACGCTGCCATTCGACCACGATTGATGTGCCAGCCATGCGATGACTTGTTCTCCATCCCGCTGCTCCTGCTCCGAGTATTCGCGCTCAGGCGGAGTTCCCTCGCTGGCTCCGAATCCGCGGATATCGACACGCACGCTCACGTAGCCGCGTCGAGCAAAATATGTGTGCTTCGGATAGTCTCCCGCCGCTGTTCCATCATCTTTGCGATAGGGAAGGTACTCAAGCAGGGCGGGGAACTTCTCCGTCACCTTTGCGCCGTCTGGCACGTACAAAGTTGCGGCGAGCCGAACGCCGTCTGACATGGGAATCCACGCCTTCTCCATTCGTACCCCATACGTCGGAAGAGAGGGGGGCTCGGAGCACAGTGCGCAGGATGAGAAGATGAAGAGAATCCAGATGAGAAAGCATGGTCGCGCCACGGCGGCCTCCGAAGTCGCGGGTGACTCAGAGTCAGCCTGTCGGGCCTTGCTCCGTGCGCAAGGCGCGCAAATCGATTCCGAGTTGCTCCGCCTTCTTATACAGGTGACTCCGCTCCAAACCAAGTGCTTTCGCCGCGGCACTCATGTTGTGCTGGGTACGCTTGAGTTCGGCGAGAATCTGCTCCCGTTCGAACGACTGCACGCGCTCCGAAAGAGGCCCGAAACTCGCGCTGTTAGCGCCGCTTAGTGGAGTTGAAGAAGTCTTCGGCAGCGCAGAGTGTACGGTAGCGAGATCTACCTGACCATCCGTCGCAAGCAGCATCAGGCGTTCGACCATGTTGCGAAGTTCGCGGACATTTCCCGGCCACGAATGCGACTGCAGGATATGCATTGCATCGTCAGCGAAGGGAACTGGTTTCCACCCGTTCTGCGCGCAAACTTGTTGCGCGAAGTGCTCAATCAATGACGGGATGTCCTCGCGGCGTTCGCGCAAAGGTGGCAATACTAGCGGGAAAACGTAGATGCGATGAAATAAATCCTGCCGAAATTTCTCCTCGCGAACTCGTGCCTCTAAGTCGCGATGGGTGGCAACAACCACGCGAACATTCACCGAGATGGGCTTGTCACCGCCGATCCTCTCCACCTCGCCTTCTTCGAGGACGCGTAGAAGCTTCGCCTGCATCTGCAGCGGCATGTCGCCAATCTCATCAAGAAAAATCGTTCCTTGATCGGCCTGTTCGAATTTCCCGATATGACGCCCCGAGGCTCCAGTGAACGATCCTTTTTCGTGTCCGAAGAGTTCGGACTCGATTAGCTCTGCCGGAACGGCCGCACAATTGAGCGTCACAAACGACCCGGAGGATCGCCCGCTGCGCTCGTGAATCGTGCGTGCCACTAATTCCTTGCCCGTCCCCGTTTCGCCGAGGATGCAGATGCGCGATTCACTGGCCGCAACTCTTTCTAGTTGTGCCATGACGCGTTTCATCGCGTCACCCTTCCACACAATCTCGTGTTTCCCCAGACGCTGGCGCAGTTGCTTGTTCTCACTCTCGAGCCTTTGCAACTTGAGCACGTTGTCAACAGTCAAAAGCAATTTGTCCGTGGATACGGGTTTCTCGAGAAAATCCAGAGCCCCCAGCCGCGTAGCACGAACCGCCATCTCGATGTGTGCTTGTCCCGACATCATGATCACCGGCGCGGTCACGCCCTGCTGTTTCAGTTCTTCGAGCAACGCCAGTCCATCCTTTCCCGGCATCACCACATCGGAAAGGATTAAATCGAATGTCTGCGCCTTTGCTAGTTCTAGCGCACGCGCCGCGTTATCACACACCGTCGCCTCATGTCCTGCAAGACGAAATGCGCGGGACAACGATGCCAGCGTGTTGGCCTCATCATCGACGATCAAGAGATGCGCTTTCTGCGGCAACGTTCCTCCTTGTTTCTGAAAGTTCTTCCACGCCTGCGTTCTGATTTCGTATGGGTGCTACGCGGTCTTTTGGTAGTTCGATACGGAATGTCGTTCCCTGGCCAGGTTCGCTTTGGACGCTGATCCTGCCCCCGTGATCGCTTATCACCGACTGCACAATCGCCAGGCCCAACCCGGTCCCATGTTGTTTGCTTGTGTAGTACGGGGTAAAGATTCGTTCACATTCTTCGGGCGTCAACCCGGATCCCGTGTCGGCGACTTCGATAACGGCCTTGGAGGCTTCGCATCGCGTACGCAACGTCAGCTTGCCTCCGTTCAGCATCGCGTCCATGGCATTTAGGACGAGATTCGAAAGCGCACGGTGAAGCAGCTCTGGGTCGGCTGCTAAAGGCTTAAGGTTCTCGTCCAGTTCTAGAGCACAAATAATCGCGTTGTGCCCCGGCGCCTGAAACTGCGCCTGGAACAGTTGTGCGACCGCAGTCACGATCTCATTTACCTGCACCGCCTGGAGCTGTGGTTGGGGCATCTTCGAGAACTCGCTGAAGCGGCCGATGATCTTTTTTAGATTCGAAATCTCCGCCAGCAGCGTTTGCGAACTCTCCTGAAATACTTCTTCAAACTGTTCCGGGTTTAGCGTGCGAGCGCGAATCAAATTTTCTACTGTTAGTTGCAGCGGAAATAGAGGATTTTTCAACTCGTGCGCCAATCGTCGCGCGAGTTCGCGCCAGGCGGCGACGCGCTCGGTTTGCACCAGCCGTTCTTTCTGCGCGAGCAACTCCGCCGTCATGTGATTGAATGACTCAGCCAGTTGAGCGACTTCGTCTCGCCCTTCTACTTCGACGCTTGAACCCCAGCTACCGGCGGCGACGTTTTGCGCCGCCTTCGCCAGTTGCTCTACAGGTCTCGTAACGCGTGCTGCCAGCCAGCTGCTCAACAAAATTGCCAAAACGATTCCGCTCCCGCCGACGAGGAACGCCGAATCACGAATGTGGCGCTTCAAGACAACATAAGCCCTCCGGGAGTTGCCGACGAGCAGGATCGCCAACAAGGGACTATCCTTCCCGACGCCCCGCAGTGGGATCGCATGGAAGATTTCTTCGTCCGCTTGATCGGACGACCATGCGACCATTCCTCGCAGCTCTCTCCCAGACCGCTTCACTGAATCGATCACAGCCTCAAGCTTCTCGGGAGGGCGAAAACCGTCTGAATCCTTACGACTGGCCGATGGATCCAGCAGCAGGTCCGGAGAGAAGCGATCTCCCTGGTTTTGGTACAGCAAAACGCGCATGTCGGACGACAGATCGAGGGCCGCAAGGAAGTTTCTATCGAGGCGGCGACCTCCAACGACGTACACGGGATGGTCGCCTACACGCGTCGCCCGTACTGCGAAAAATCCCAAGGCAGGAAAGTCTTGAAGTTCTTCCAGCTTCAGAAATGCGCTTTGCTGATTCAGCCCAGCCAAAACATCGAACGCGGCATCCGGATAGCCGAACTTTGCCGGCGATTGCGACGACGAAATGATTACGCCTTTTTCATCCAGCAATTCCAGAAAATCGAGTTGCCGGGTCTCAGCTAAAGAATGCGCCAGGTCAAGATATTCAGCCGATACTAGCGATGCGCCATCTCCCAGATTTCCGATGCGCGTTACAGGATCGTCGGCAGCGATGCTTTCCACGCGCCGCGTCACCTCCTCCCCCCGCCGGTCGAACTCGCGCTGGAACTGAGCGACCAACGCCGAACTGCGCTCATCTTCGGCATTCTCGAATACGTTGCGCGTCACGATCAGCACCATCCATGCCACTCCCGCGACTGACACGAAAACTGTCAGCGAGAAAACACCGAGAAGCTTGCGACGAAAGGTCACGGCCTCGTGCTCTCCATCCATGCAAGGTCCAGGTCCAGCGATCCATCAGTTTGAATCTTCCACTTCCGTACTTTGGATCCCGAGACGTAAGAAACTGACAGATGAATTAGAGGGATCACTCGCCGCCTGGCCAGCAGCGCCTGTTCTGCAGCATACAAATCTTCGACTGAATTGGCCTTCCCTTGCACTTCAGGCAGTCCGGCCTGCACGGCGAAGTCTGAAAGTGCGATCCATGGATCAGCGCGTGCGAGAGGGATTCTCACCAGCCGCGCATCGGCTGCACCGGAACTCATCGGCTGCAATGTCAGTCCCGCATCCTTCGCATTGAGTGCGATACGTTCGGCCAGCAACCGGTCCATGGGCTCAGTGCTGTCGTAGCCGACCTTCCACCCGGTTGCGCTGTGAACCTGCCCACGTAACTGGCGCGCCTTCGTAAGGTCCGCCGAAAAAGGAAACACGAATCCGTAGCCGCTCATCCATGTTGGCAAAATGCCGCCCGTCGGTTGTCCGCTACCCTGCAAGAGCACGTCGCGAATCGAGGTGCGCTCCACGCTCCACGCCAGCGCCTCGCGAAGAATCTTTTCGTCATCCGAGAATGCGTCACGCAAAAAAATCAGCGCCAGCAGTTCGATCGGCGATGAACTCACCAGGACGCGTCCTTCCTGCGCAATGTGATGCGTTTGTTCTGGCGCAACCTCCACCAGGTCGGCGCGCCCAAGTTGCAACGCAGACATCTGGTCGCGAAAACTCTTCCCCATTTCGATCTCGATGTTGTCGATAAAGGGCCGCCCTCGCCAGCAATTTTCCGCGGCCGTCAGGCTCACCTTCTTGCCTGCGGTCCAATCTCCGATTGCAAATGATCCCGTTCCTCTCAGTCTTCCATCGGGATCCCGCTCTGCAATGGCATTTCTCTGGAGAGCAAGTTCCGAGAGCAGGTCAGGAAAATCCTCGTTGCGCTCAATGATCACGGTCTCGCCATCTACTGATACCTTCCATGAGGCGTTGGCAAAACGCAGGGACGAGGCTGCTACCTCCGCAGTAAGCGGATGCCCATCTTGAAACGTGACGTTGCGCCGTATTCGGAATTCTCCGCGACGATTTCCCGCAGTCTGCCATGACTCGGCTAGTGCTGCTTCGATACGACCGCTTCCATCGGTGGTGACCAGCGTGTCGAAGATCAGCGCTGCGATATTGCGGAGGCCTATCGAATCCGATTGCGAACGATCAGCGGGATCCAGCGACGCCGGTGCGGCACGCATCATGATGCGAAGAGTTCCGCCGTACTGCGGTCGCGTCTCCGCCTTCGTTGGCGCTGATACCAAAAGCAGGCTAGTGGCTACAAGCCACGGCCACACGGAAAGATTCATAGCTTCCAGTTTCATCATTCTTCGATACAGCAACGGCCGTGTCGCCCTTCGCCTCGGTCCAAAGAGCTGAAATAGCTCCGGGAAATTCGATAGAGGCACTGACCGCGACCGGGTCACGCTCCGGAAGTTCATAAGCTCGAACCGTATTCGAGGCGCCTTCCTCCGAACTCGAGGCCAACACTTGCCACCCTGAGCCGCAGGCTGTTTTCACGCTGGCGACATCGCTGCCCCATTTCAGCTTCACGATTCGCTCTTCCGCAGAGTTGACGATGTGGAACTGCCCGTCCACGCCGGCGAATATCCACTCTGTAGCATCTGCTTGCGGCAATGCAGCGCCCGAATAGAAGGGGGCAACCGTATGAGAACCACCCGCCGACGCATCCAATGCTCCAGTAAAAAAATTCCTTGTAGGGGAGAAAAACGCGCTGAGAAGCGGCGCTTTTGATGAACCGCCGCTCCCGCCTAACGGCCACGGATCATCGCTGTTTCGGCAATTTAATGCCGGCGGCGCACTCAGTGAAGCGTGACAAATGACTCCGGGCAGATATACATCCAAGCCGTTGTCTGTGCCCTGCAATAATCTGCCACGAAGATCACGCGGCCAAGGATTGTCATGTCGGATGTTCATGCCCTGCTCGAGTTTCCACTTGCCATCTTGCATCCTGTACAGCGCTACCTTTCCGGCATCGAGCACCGCAATGCGCGTAGGGCTGACCGCTTCTTCCAACACGGCGACATCGAGAATCGAAGTGTTCTGGCTAAAGAGAGGAATTATCCGTAAGCTCAAGGGCACCGAATCATGAACGGCGTTCCCGCTCGCCGGGCGAACTGCAGAAACGATGGCAATGATGGGTGCGTTGTCTCCACGCCGGATCTCAGCGACCCACACGTACGACGTGGGGTTCTCCGATAGCGATACTGTGACGATGAACGGAGCCTTGTCCGCTGAATCGAAGCGGACGCCCATGCCTTCCAGCACACTTCGCAGGCCATTCTTAACGACGTCTGCGTCCCGGCGACCGAGTGACGATCGATTTTCTACCACTAGCGCGGCAGACCTGTTTCCCACTGCTTCAGCGATTTTCCGAGCAAGCTGCTGTTCAGGGATGCTCCAGTCGATAGCCCCTGCACGCACCCCAAACAAAGAAATCAGCAGAAGCATTTGCACCGCGGCGTGGGGAGCGGCGACAGAGCGTACAAAGCGGCTCACTGAGTTCAGAATGGCGTTTGGAATAGCCAAATTATATCCGCTAGATGTGTCGGCCCAGCGTTCTCGCCCTGTACTGTTTGGACACCGCCACCGACACTGGTAACGGTTGCCTACTGCTTCGGGTTCTTTGCCGCCATCGCCGTCTGGGAAAAAAAGAGCCTGAAGACTTGTCCGAAGATCAACTCTTCCGCCAACAATGCGATCGAGAGCGAGAAGATCATTCCTGCCACTACGGCCATAAATGTCATCAACATTTGCATAACGTTCTCCTGAGATAGGAAAGTGAAATCCCATGTGCCTTTCACCGTGAATCTGTTACTACCCGGTCAATGAAACAGAAGCCTGCGAACGCGTGACGAGCGCCTCATCATTGTTAGCCGGGAACACAATCTCTCTCATCTCCGGCTCCATTGTTCCCCCCCACGCACTGTTACAGGAGCAGTGGAGAGGCCAGAAGGTATGTGTCTGATTGCAAGGCGCTTAACTATTTGATCCCGAGGTCTGGATGTGGTTGGGCGGTGACAGGTGTGTCGGTGGGCACACAGTCATGAAAAATTAGTTAGGGTTTGCAACTGTGACGAAGATGGCTGGAAGGCTTCCTGGAGGCCTTCAAGCGCCCGGCCGCCGCCGTCTGGGGTAACGGCTTGTGGGGTTCTGTGGGTGCGGCCGGGCGATCCTATGACTAGAAGGCCTAGTTCAATTGTGACTATTTAATTCCTCTCGACCCTGTATTTCTGTGACGCTACTCACACTTCCGCGTGACCGAAATCGATGTTTAATCCGCAAACGGATTTCCCGAAACGGCCTGCGATATATCCCCAATTACTCCAAGCGCACACCAGGTTGTGACCTAGATCACCGAAGAGTTTGTTCGTGGTCTCCTAGACTTCCAGCTGAGAGCAAAAGCGTTCATTTCATCAGCTTGGAGATCGATTCATCATGGCCTACGTAATTACCGATACCTGTATCAAAGACTCGCTCTGCGTCGAAGTTTGTCCGACCGACTGCATTCATCCCAAGACGGACGAGCCTGGATTCGAAGCTTCCACCCAGATGTATGTCGATCCCGAGGGCTGTATCGATTGCGGCGCGTGCATACCGGCATGTACCTCCGACGCAATCCACGCTTTGGAAGATGTGTCGGAAGATAAGAAAAACTTCGTGGAAAAGAACGCTGCCTTCTACCAGCACTGATTATTGATCCAGACAGGCTTGTTGACGCGCGTCGCTCTGAATGGCAGGAGACAGTCTCTGCATGGGGCTAAGAACACGCGTGAAAGACTGTCCTTTCATGTGAAGGGATAAAAGCGAACGTGGCGTCAGCAAACCCACGCACACATTCTCAGATATCTGCGTGAGGATAGACGGCTCGGAAAACGGACCGCGTAAGACTCTCGGCCGTCAAGCCGCACCGCGATTTGGGATGCCCAATCCCGCATCGGGCGATTTCACCGCTGCTGACAATGGTGCCAGCGCGATTCCGCAGTTCCTGTCATAGACCAATGTCCACACTGCGGCACAAGAATCGCAAAGCCAGTAGTGTTCCACCAACCTCCTCTGCTTCCGCGCCCGAATAAAGGGAGGGGCCGTCGATTCTCCGGATTTCGGCACGCGCTCGGTTTCGACTAGGAATAACTTTCCGTCCCGAAGTCTCAAGAACGGCTTGCAGCATTCTAAGTTGGCGCAGCGGCTCAGCATGTTTCACCTACGGGGACAAATTATTCAGTCGAGGATTCCACGTGACGAGCACTTCCGATGCCACGTTTCAGTCGTCGATATAAGAGCCCATGACCGCGCCATGCCATCTCTTGCGCTTCACCTTCTGCCGAAAAATCGGCAGTTATGCCGATAAGCAGTCGCGCCTACCTTGTTTGCGCGTCACATGGCAGCTACCATGAATCCGTATGCCCAAGGTGCTGCTTTGTCCGCCAACATTCTTCGATGTAGTGGACCAGAAAAATCCATACATGTTGAAAAATTCGGCGGTGGACCGTGTCAAAGCGCGCTCGCAGTGGGAAAGTCTCAGCAGCGTGCTACGGCAAAACGGGTGTGAGATCGAAACCATTGATCCCGTCGAAGGGCTCGAAGACATGGTTTTCGCGGCAAACCAGGTCTTCGTCGGCCATAAGGACGGCTACGGGAAGTTCGCTGTCCCGAGCCGTATGGTGTTCGATTCGAGGCATCGGGAGGTGCCTTTCTATGCTGACTGGTTCCGTCGCCGTGACTACCGGCTGATCGAACTGGACTTCGGTCAAGACTACCTCGAGGGCCACGGTGACTTGCTGTGGCATCCCGATGGATCGTGCATCTACGGCGGATACGGCTTCAGAAGCACGCGCGGCGGCATCGAGAAGTTCTCAAAAGCCATGGGCGAGATGAGCATCCCCGTTGTTCCCCTGGAGTTGATCGACCCTTATTGCTATCACCTCGACACGTGTCTCTGCCCTTTGAACAACGATGCTGCGCTGATCTTCGCTGGAGCATTCTCGTCCGACGCGCTCGCCTCGATACATAGTCGCTGGAAACGCATTCACCTGCTCGGGGCCGAAGAAGCTCACCAATTCATGGGAAACGGAATCGTCCTTAACGGACGCTACATCACTCCGCGGGTCACTCCCCAGCTGCAGGAAATCCTGAAGCAGGAAGGCTTCACTCCGCTCATCGTCGATACTTCGGAGTTCGAGAAGGCGGGCGGAAGTTGTTTCTGCATGAAGACCTTCCTGCCGTGATATTTCTGAACCATTTCGAAATGAAACAGTTGACCACCGCCGGGTCGCCATTCTCGCTCGCAGGAACTTTGAGTTGAAACCTCTGCGCGCGGCCACTCCGCAAACTCGGAATCTCGATGGTCAACTCACTCGGACTGCCCGTCTGCCCGGCCTGCGCGCGCTCGCATGGTCCGGAAACGTTCTATATGCCTCTCGCAGGTACGACCTCGTCAGGACCACCATTCTGAATCCCGCGCAGCCGTTGACGTGGGAGTCGGTGGGAAAATTCCGTCCCGGATGGAAACGAACGCTGTCCGCCTCGACCAGATTGACCGCAAGACTATTTCGTGACGGCTTCCATGCGTTGGCAGTCCTCTCACATGGATTCGTCGCTGCCGTGCCCGGCGCAATCGTCACGCTTAATTCGAATGACTGCGAGTTTTCGATCACCCATAATATTTTGCGCGGAACCCGTCCGCTTCATCTGACCGCCACACCCGACGGCTCCGTATTTTGGGGAGAGTATTTCGACAACGCGTCACGCGATGAGGTCTACATCTACGGATCATTCGACAGAGGCGCCACATGGACCGTCGTACACACGTTCCCAAAGGGTGCGATCCGCCACGTTCACAACATTGTTTACGATCCCTGGCAAGACTGTCTCTGGGTGCTGACAGGTGACAATGGCAGCGAGTGCCGCATCCTGAGAGCTTCCTGCGATTTCTCCCATGTCGAAGCAGTCCTTGAAGGCAACCAGCAGGCGCGGGCCGTCGCGGCGATTCCAACGGAAGGCGGACTCTACTTCTCTTCGGACACCCCGCTGGAGTCGAACTTCGTTTATTGCCTCGATCGCAACGGACGTCTATCAAGGCTCAACGAGCTCAACAGTTCATCGATCTACGGATGCCGCGTCGGTGCAAACCTTTTCTTCTCGACCATGGTAGAGCCGAGTCGCATCAATCGCGATCGCACGGTACAAGTCTACGGCGGCGTTATCAACCGGGGGGACCAATGGCAATCCCGGTTAGCGTGGCAAAAAGATCGCTGGCCAATGAGTCTCTTTCAGTATGGCAATGCGATATTTCCGGACGGCAGCAACACGACTTCGTGTCTCGCCCTGACTACCATCGCGGTGCAGTCGGACGACATGGTGACTTCGCTTTACCAGTTGGAAGCTTGAAGTGTTGAGCATGACGTAATATGGACCTTCGAAAAGCAGTGACGCACGACCGCAGCAGTCGAGCAGTGTCTCGCAGGCTGAGGCTTGTACAACATAAATTCTGCGACCATCGTCAGGCTACCCTTGCCGCGTTTGAGCTACTACCGACGCATCTTCAGCGCCTATCTTCTCGGTGGGACGAGCCACCTCACGTTTTGGCATGAATCCCCGGCGGAGAATGCGCGCGCTCAGATCCAGAGACTTGGGCGAATATTACATGTCGTTCGCCGGCAAGGCGGACTATGCCGGCCCCTTCGATGCGCACAACATTCCTCAACTCGACTATCACGGGCAAATCGGCGTGCAATACAACCCCATCGCCATCGCGCAGTACGGACTCGGCAACTACAACTTGTGGAAGCAAACAGGCGATGTTCTTCGCCGGCAAAAGTTCTTTCAAATCGCCGACTGGCTCTGCTCTCACCTCGAGCAAAATTCCGGCGGACTGTTCGTATGGCAACATCACTTCAACTGGGAATATCGCGAGACGCTGAATGCCCCGTGGTACTCCGCGCTCGCCCAGGGACAGGGAATGTCTGTGCTAGTGCGTGCGGGCAAAGAATCAGATGATCCCAAATATCTGGAAGCTGCAAACCGTGCCTTTGCCAGCTTTCAGCATTCGATCGAGCAGGGAGGCGTCGCCTTCATCGATGACGCGAAAGATCTCTGGTTCGAGGAGTACATTGTGTCTCCTCCTACTCACATCCTGAACGGATTCATCTGGGCGCTCTGGGGTCTCTACGACTATTTGCTTGCCACCCAAGACTCTTCTTCGCGCGAACTGTTTGCTCGCGGAGTGCGGACCCTGCAACACAACCTGGATTCCTATGACCTTGGATTCTGGTCACTCTACGAGCAGTCAGGTACGCGCCTTCCCATGGTCGCCAGTCCTTTCTACCACCGGCTGCACATCGTTCAGCTTCGGGTGATGCATCGGTTGACGGGAGAAGATTTCTTCGCGCGCGTTGCGGATCGCTGGGAGAGTTACACGCGCAGCCGCACCAACCGCACTCGAGCCCTCTGCTATAAAAGCGCATTCAAACTCTGTTACTACTAAAGACCGCGTGAAGATTCTTTACGTGTCGCAGTACTATCCGCCGGAAATGGGTGCGCCCGCAGCGCGCGCGTCCGAACTCGCCCACCACTGGGCCCTTGCTGGCCACGATGTTTCTGTACTCACCGGATTCCCCAACCATCCCACTGGCATCGTGCCCAACGAGTGGCGCTCGCGTCTTCGGCGTCTCGTCTACCGCGAAAAGGTCGACGGCGTAACGGTCTATCGCACATGGTTGTGGCCGCTGCCCAATCGCAAAGCGCACGAACGTATGCGGAACTACGCGTCGTTCTGCATTTCGGCCGCTCTGCGCGGCCTCGCGCTGCCCCATCCGGATGTCATCGTCGCATCCTCGCCGCAATTGCTCGTCGGCCTCTCTGGATGGTGGCTCTCCTTTACGCGGCAAATACCGTTTGTCTTTGAAGTCCGCGACCTTTGGCCGGAATCCCTCGTCGCCGTAGGCGCCGGAGAAGAGAACTCTCTGCTCCACATCGCACTCGCAAAGATCGCCCGATTTTTGTACGAACGCTCCTCATCGATCGTCGTCGTGACCCCCGCTTTCAAGGAGCACCTGATCCGCCGTTGGGACGTTCCTCCGAACAAAATTTCGGTCATCGAAAATGGCGTAGAGACGGACCTATTCAAGCCCGCATCGACAAGCACATCATCCGCAGTGCGCCGCGATCTCGGCGCCGAATCGAAATTCCTTGTCTGCTATGTCGGAACGATGGGGATGGCTCATGGTCTGGAAACGCTCCTCGACGCAGCGGCCATCCTCCAAAGCCAAAACCCCAGAGTTCTTTTCCTGCTAGTCGGCGAAGGCGCAGAGAAAGCAAGAATCCAGTTTCTTGCGGTGTCGCGAGGACTCACAAACGTAAAATTCCTTGATCAGCAACCGCGTGAAAAAATTCCAGCTCTCATCTCCGCATCCGACGCCTGCCTGGTTCTGCTAAAGAAAACCGACGTCTTCAAGACTGTCATTCCAACAAAAATGCTTGAATTCATGTCTTGTGAGCGCCCAGTGATTATGGCGGTAGAAGGGCAGGCGAAGCAGATAGTGGAAGAAGCTGGCGCGGATTTCACTATCGAGCCCGAGAACGCCGCATCATTAGTGCAGGCGATCAATCGGTTGGAGGCCGAACCGGCGCTGCGAACCGAACTGGGGAAGAAGGGAAGAGCTTACATCGTCGAAAAATTTTCGCGCTCGCATACCGCGGAGCGCTACATCGATGTGCTTTCCACGTTGATTAATCCCAACCGAGATTGAATCCAGACTCGCTTCTAAACTTGTCAGGGATGAACGCTGTAGATCGTGACCGCCGTCGCCGCATTTATGGCGGCCTCGAAGGTCCGGTTCGCCAGAATCTTGCCGGCGCTTACCGGGATAAAGAGAATGTCGTCCGCCTGCAGGGTAACGTCGGGAACTTTCGCTTCGAGCATTTTCTTGATTTCGAGCTTCGACTCGGTCATTCCGCTCGGAGTCTTGTGAATGATGCGAGCCGCGCTCAGCTTGGCGGTTTTGTTCGTTCCGCCCGCCAAAGCAAGAGCCTGCAACACCGTAAGCTGCCCGTTGTCCACCAGCAGGCCACTGGGCCGTCCCACATCTCCTACGACGTAAATGATTGGAGCGCGCGGCACCGTGATGGTATCGCCAGGCATGACATCGACGTTCTTGCTGGTGTCATCCGCAAGATTTCGCGGAAGCTCGATGTGAATCGGTTCCGGCTGATTCCGCCGCAAAATCGCGATCTTGCGCGAGGCCGACGAGGTAAATCCCCCGGCCTGCGATACGACCTCGTACAACTTGTGCGATGCCGTGTCCGGATAAATCCCCGGCTTTGAAACTTCGCCGATCAGAGTCACTCCCTGAGACGCGGCATCATCCACGAAGATGGTCACGTGCGGATTGCGCACAAACCCACCATCCTCGAGCCGCTTCTGAATCAGAGCTTGTGCTTCTTCTTGCGTCAGGCCGTCCACGTGCACGTAGTCGATCAGTGGCAGGTAGATGTCGCCCGCATTGCTGACACGAACCTTGCTGGCCAGTTCTGGGACGTTGTATACGCTAACCTCGATCAGGTCCCCGGGCCCTAGCTTCACCATCCCCGACTGTCCGAAACCCTTGCCAGCATCGTCAGGTTTCGCTGCTTGCACCCCGGAGGCGCTAACCGCTGCATCAGGAAAGGGCTTGCGCTGCAGGCAAGTTCGATGGGTTACTGTTCTGCAATCCATCAGGCGTGGGCGGCACCGTTTGTTGCGCGAAACCGACTGCGGAAATATCCAGAACGAGACGCGAGGACAAGCAGACAAAAGTGGCCGCGGAAGGTGCAACCCGAGGTGCCCAACTTCATCAGAAAACCTCTGATCTTGTACGTGAAATTTGAACAGAAGTTTAGCACATAGCGCGATGGTTACCGCTCAATGAATTTAGTACCTGCGCATTAGATTTCCACAGCTTTTTTGCAGCCCGCAGATTGAACCCCGTTCGTCCTCCTGCTAGATTCCTTGCACACAAAAGTCAACAAGGAATCTATTCACTAACTACTAACCGCAGAACGTCGCTGCGATACTTGCCCTGACCAGTGTACGTAAGTTGCAGGTCGCTCTCGTCCATGTTCGTCAAGGTGGCGTAGTTGACCGTCATTTACCTGGGATTGTTTTTTTCGGCCCTTTTGTCGCGTTCGTACTGACGCGGTACGTTCGCGATTCCGCTACATCCTCACGGATGGGTTGCCGTCCCTTCTCAGGAACGACATCTTCACTCCAGTCCTCTGCCGAGACTTGGCGGCGTTGCCATTTTCCTCAGTTTTTCAGTCTGCATGGGCTTGGGAGCGGTCTGGGTTCAGCTCCATCCCGCTCTGCATCCTCCCCATTTCCTGAGGACGTTGGTCACCATCCTGGTCCCGGCAGCGCTGGTTTTTCTTCTCGGTGTTTATGACGATCTCCGCGGAGTCGGTCCTTACGTGAAATTCACGGTGCAGGGAATTGCCGCCACGATGCTTTATGCCGGCGGCCTGCGGGTCGTCAACATTCCTGTTATTTTCGGCGATCGTCCGCTGCCCTGGTTTGTCGGATTGCTCTTCACCGTCGGATGGGTTCTTGGCAATCACCAACGCCTTCAACTTGATCGACGGACTCGACGGCCTTGCAGCGGGATCAGCTCTCTTCTCGACGATGGTCGTATTCGTTGTTGCTCTGCTGCACGGTCCGAACCTCGTCGAGCTGATGGCCATCGTTCTGGCCGGTGCGATTCTCGGATTTCTGCGCTTCAACTTCAATCCGGCAACAATCTTTCTCGGGGATTCCGGCAGCTTATTCATCGGATTTTTGCTCAGCGCCCTTTCTCTGTACGGCGCGCAGAAAGCGCCCGACAATCGTAGCCGTCGCGATTCCTATCGTCTCGTTCGGCCTGCCGATCCTCGAGACGGTTCTGTCCGTGATTCGCCGGCTGATCAGCGGACGGCCTGTTTTCACAGCCGACGCCGAGCACATTCATCACAAGCTCCTGCAGCATGGCATGACGCACCGCCAAGTCGTGATCCTGCTTTATGGCGTTTCCGCCATCTTCGCCATGCTGAGCCTGTTCCTGCTGTGGCCGACGGGTAGTTCGCTGGGCTTGGTGCTTTCTGTTCTCGGCATCGGCATCTGGATCGGCGTTCAGCATCTCGGCTACCTCGAGTTCGGAGAACTGGCCCGCGTTGCGCATCGCACGCTCGACCAACCGCAGATTTTCGTGAACAATCTCGCGATCCGCCGTGCGACCGAAGAACTCAAGGTCGCCCGCGATTACGAGCAGGTTCGCCGCATCCTCGCTCGCCGCGTTCGGCAGCAACGATTTCGACTCAGTTTCGATCTTCGCCTCGACATCGCTGCCCGGCGAATTTCGTTGCCTTCGATCGGATCGCATCTCCTCCGCCGCGGCCATACTTGAACTCATTTCGCTGGAGCAAGCCCGGCGTTCCCAAGAATCTCGACGGTTCTGCAGTCTGGACCATCTCGCTTGATCTTCTGAGTTCCGGCCAATCGGCATTGCGGAACCCTCATCGTTTACCGCCTTTACTCGCGCCGCAATCTGCAACTCGACGTCAACCTTCTCACCGGCAGAATTCCCGACTGCTCTTGCCGATGCCCTTGACCGCACTCTGGCGCACTCCGCTGAATCATCGCATTGCACGGCAGCAACGTTGATCACTGCACAAGCCGGATAGCCAACGCGGCTCGCGTACGAAACAGTTACAATCTCGGTGTCTCCGAACTAATTTGCTAATGCACATTCTTCACGTCGTCGGCGCTCGCCCGAATTTCATGAAAGCCGCGCCTGTTCTGCGCGCCTTTCCGCGCATCCGCCCGTACGTCAGTCCCTTGTCCACACCGGGCAGCACTACGACGCCGCCATGTCCACGGTATTTCTTCGAGCAACTCGAAATGCCTGCATCCCGACTGCAATCTTGATGTCGGCTCAGCAACGCACGCGCAGCAAACCGCGCGCATCATGATGGCGATCGAACCGGTCCTGCTCGACCGCAAGCCCGATCTTGTTCTCGTCTACGGTGACGTGAATTCGACCCTCGCTGCCGCTCTCGTGTGTTCGAAACTTGGCATTTCCGTCGGTCACGTCGAGGCGGGACTTCGTTCCGGCGACCGCAGCATGCCGGAAGAGATCAATCGCATCCTCACCGACCAACTCTCTGAATTGCTCTTCACGCCTTCAGATCGACGGCGATGCCAACCTTGCTTCGCGAGGGAATCGACTCCGCAAAGATTCATCTGCGTCGGCAACGTCATGATCGACACTCTCGTGCGGCTGCTTCCGAAAATCCCAGAAACATGTTCCGGCCGATATTTCTTCACCCTACGCGCTGGTCACCTTGCACCGACCGTCAAATGTTGACGACCTGCCTTGGCTTCAGGAACTTTTTGCAACACTGATGGAACTTGAGCAAAGGGCTCAACATCATCTTCCCGCTTCATCCGCGCACACGCCTTCGACTCGACTCCCTCCCTAACACTTTCGGTGACACTGGCCGTCTGCGTTTGATGGAACCCTTGCCCTATCTGGAGTTTCTCGCCCTGCAGCAGCACGCTTCGATCGTGATCACCGACTCGGGAGGGATTCAGGAAGAGACAACATTTCTCGGCGTTCCTTGTCTCACGGTCCGCGAGAATACCGAACGGCCGATCACCACTCGAGCAGGGAACAAATCAGCTGGTTGGGCGGGATTTAACGAAGCTCAAGACGAGCTGCAGGCAAGACATTCTGGCAAGTACAAAGAGCGATCGACCGAATGCGGTTCCGTGCCAGATTCCCTTATGGGATGGGCACGCAGCCGAGCGCATCGCACAGATTATTGTGCGATGGCTCGGCCGAGTCATAATTGCAGGGGAGAGGTTCTGATTACAGCTTGCGCGCTGGCGTAAGAGTTGATTTCGCAGTTGAGGCAAACTTCTTCAAAAGCAGGTGCTGTCCATTCCATAAATCCCCCAGCGGTCCAGTTGGACCGTGAATATCCAGCTCAGAATAGCCCAACCTCGCCGCTGAAGCAATGGCACTCGAGTGAAATAAATAGCGACTTTCGCATATTACGGCGTCCGTGCTTCCGCAGCGCAGTGCAACATTCTGCACACTCTCCGCGCAAGTTGCTGAGTTTCAAGCCCTTTTTCCACACGAGGAACCAGTGCGTTACTTTCTCGCATTCTTTCCCGTATTTACCTTCAATCGCACCTGACGGGAAGCGAGGACGCGCTATACATGTTTGGCAAGACTGTTTATGGCACGACTTTCAAGGACGTTAATTTTGTCCCTTTGCAGTCCGCCACGTTCTGTGTCCAGTGTGAGCTGATCAGTACCAGCAACAAGCCCTACTGCCTGGCTTGCGGAAGTCAGGCATGGTCGGTCTTTCACGTGTTCTTGGCGGATCCCTTCGCAACCAGCAAACGGCGCACCTCATCACCGATATGCGAGCTTGATAGCCTGGTACGCGACTTGCTCCGCACTGTTCCGGATCCCCAGAGCGTCTGAATATCGGCGGATCATTCGCGCATGCCTTCGCTCGCGCAGCGCAGCCAGCTTCGCGTCGCCAACGCCGCGCACCCAGCCTCTGGATTTCGTGCTGTATCGGTGAACGACGAAGTCGAGATCCATCCCGCGGAACTGGACTTGGAGCCCGCCATCAGCGCTATTACAGAGCGCGCTCAGCATCTGACCGCGCGCCACTGGCGCCGCGATTGCTCTTCGCGCCGGGGACGAAATCGTATGCCGCGCCCGTGCCGGACGCACTGCTCCCGACCTCGGGGTGCGCTTACAGACCGATGCCGGGATCTCAGCCGAGGCCGTTCGTTCAGGCGAAATCATGCTATGTCATGACGCTGAACGAAATCCCCGCGTCGATCTGGCCAGCTGCCGCCGCCTCGGTGTTCGTTCGATCCTGGTCTCTCCGCTGCGCCACTACCGGCGAACCTTGGGAGTCTTCGAAGTTCTTTCGTCTTCGCCTGGAGCATTTGACGAGCGCGATGTCGCCACCATGCAACTGCTCTCCGGCATGATGGTCGCCGCGATTTCCCGCATCTCCAGCCTTCATCGGGAACAGGTTATGCGGCAAGCCGGCTGAAGTCATGTAATCGTATCTAGAGCAGAGTTCCGAAAGAGATCATTAAAGGCCCTAATGATTTCATTCCTTGCTGACTTTTCCGCATTCCGCGCTAATATGGGGGTACAAGATTTTGGGCTCCCCATGTCTTCCATAACCTCGACGTTGGCCCCTTCCACGCCCAACCGCCGCCGGCGGGTGCGACACAAGATCCAGACGCCCGCCTACGCAAGTTTTGCGGCGGATCCCAAGGGCGCCATGCTCGACCTACACGAGATCGTTGACATCAGCGAAGAAGGCATTGCGATCCAGTGCCATACACCTCTCGAAGTCGAGACCCGCCTGAATCTATGTCTTGATCTGGCGGACTGTCCCGAGCATATCTACACCACAGGCCAAGTGATCTGGGCAGACCCATCGGGCCGCGCTGGACTTCGTTTCGCCGACCTGCCTTCCGACTCCTTGTCCCGCCTGCGCGAGTGGCTCTTCGTCAATGTCATGGCTGGGGTTGCCAACAGTGAAGGCGGATATCTCAACCAACGTATCGCGCGAGGCCAGCGCCCCCCGCCCCAGCTACACCGATGCGCTTGCCGACCGTTACCGCCGTTCAACGGCAAGTCGAGGCTCTCGGCTCCGAATCTCTCCGGCGCACTGCAATTGATCGCCGAACGAGCCCTGAGCTTTGGTCCGAGCATCCGGAGCCGCCATCGCGCTTGCAGAAAAAGATCCGGACTTCATGGTTTGCCAGGCGAGTGCCGGCAGTGAAGCGCCGCCGGTGGGAGCTCGCTTGCAGGTAGGTTCCGGCTTCTCCGGCGAATGCGTGAAGTCCGGCAAGGTTCTGCGCTGCGACGACGCTGAAGTCGATGTTCGCGTCGATCAGGAAAGCTGTCGGGCGCTCGGCAGTGCGATCAATCGTCGCGGTCCCCGTCCGCGTGGACCAGAAATCCGTGGGCCTGATCGAAGTCTTTTCTGGCAACGCGAATGCATTTTCTGAAGTCGATGGTCGGGTGCTGCAGCGATTCAGTGAAGTAGTTTTGAGCGCGGTCAACCGAGCCGCGCAGCCTCAGAATCCTGCCGACCCGCACCGCCGAAAAGATGGAGACCTTTGTCCCGCCGCAGGGAAGTGTCCTCTTTGCAGCCGCGGACGCTCAAAAGGAAAAGGAAAAAGAGAAGGCCAGCGAAGCGAAACTCGCAGCCGTCGATAACAAGACTGATTCCGACGAGAATGACGAGAATTCTGATCCCGGCATCAACTTGCCGAGTTCGCAATTGATCATTCTGGTTTGTGCCGCCGCCACGATAGCGTTGTTGCTTGGCTATTACGCGGCGCCCGTGCTTCAGAGCGACGTGGTCCCATGGTTCCAGCAAAAATTCCACGGACGCACCAGTCCACAATTGCCGACTGTATTGGCATCGACGCAAGCCCCGAAATCGGATTTTTCTCCGAACATCCCGAGCGCAGCCGTAGAAACCGCTTCGTTCGACCAACTGAAGCAGATCGCGGAAAAAGGAGATCCGGTCGCCGAAAACGCTCTGGGTCTGCGTTACGCGACTGGTGAAGGTGTCAAACTCAACGAGAGCGAGGCAGTGCGCTGGTTTACCAAGGCTGCCGAACAAGGCAATGTTGCCGCTCAATCCAAGCTGGGATCCATCTACTTCAGCGGCCGTGGCGTTGCTCAGGACGCTAACCGCGCTTATTTCTGGATGGTCGTTGCCCGATCCAGCGGCGACGACGCTAGCAAAACACTCTCGCCGTTTGTCAGAGCTCGCCTCACCCGCGCCCAAGTCACCGCCATCGAACTCGATGCCGAGCGCTGGGTCCAGCAACATCACCCGTACGAAAAGCCTGCCGCCGGCCAACTCAAAGCCCGTAATTAGTCCGCTATTCTTCCACAAGCCCATCATCCTGAGCGAAGCGAAGAACCTATGCAATTAGCCTGCATCGCCCCGAGCACGCGTATCGACGAACCTCGGCCACCAGCGTTACAATCATCACAAGAGGTTTCAGTGCCCACCCTGCGCGACATCCTCGACCAGAAGGTCCGCGAAGCCGATCACTCGCTCTACGAGAAACTGGAAAGCAATCGCGTCCGATGCTTCTCCTGCGGCCATTGCTGCCCCATTCCCTGATGGACAAGCCGGGTGTCTGCAAAGTTCGCTTCAATCGCGGCGGCACGCTGTACGTTCCCTGGGGATACACCGCCGGCATGCAGTGCGATCCCATCGAGAAAAAACCATTCTTCCATGCATATCCTGGCGCGCTTGCCTACAGCTTCGGCATGTTGGGATGCGACCTGCATTGTGGCTATTGCCAGAACTGGGTGACATCGCAGGCGCTGCGCGATCCCAATGCGGTGTCTCCGCCGTTGCCCGTCACTCCTGAATCGCTGGTCCGCGATGCCCTCGCACAAGGCGCGAAAGTTCTTGTCAGCACGTACAACGAGCCGCTGATCACGAGTGAGTGGGCCGTCGCGATCTTCAAGGAGGCCAAAGCCGCGGGACTTCTGACAGGGTTCGTCTCCAACGGCAATGCCACTCCGCAGGTTCTCGAATATATCCGCCCATGGCTCGATCTCTACAAAGTCGACCTCAAGAGCTTCGACGATCGCCACTACCACGAACTTGGAGGACGCATCGGTCCCATACTCGACAGCATTCGGCGTATCCATGGCATGGGACTGTGGCTCGAGACTCGTCACGCTCTTGATTCCGGGATTCAATGATTCCGACGACGAAATTCGCAAGCTCACCGACTTCGTTGCTGGCATTTCACCTGACATTCCCTGGCATGTGACCGCTTTCCACGCCGATTACAAAATGCAAGGGGATGGCCAGCGCGACACCACGCCCGAAGACCTGGTGCGCGCTGCTGAGATCGGGCGCAACTCCGGCCTACGATACATTTATGCTGGAAATATTCCGGGCAGCGTCGGCGGCCTTGAAGACACACGATGTCCTCAATGTGGCGAAACCTTGATCCGTCGGTATGGATATCTCATCGAAGATTACGCTTTAACTCCTGATGGGCGTTGCCCTCGCTGCGCTTGTCAGATCCCCGGCCGGTGGGCTGCAGAATTTGACGGACAAATCACCTCCCGCCCTTTCCTTCCACATAAGCGCTCGCGTTTATTTACAATCACAGGTCGTTAATCCGAGTAGTGAAACCAAGTTGATTCGGGTGATGCGAGTGCCGCATTTCTGGCCGCGCCAGAAGCACGCATTTCGTCGATCGCCAACTTGGCTTGGACTCCAATTTCACATGCGTACGAAACTGGCCATAGTAGTGACGAGCCTCGTGCTGCTCTCCTCCTGCTCTCCGCGCGACTTTCTCACTCGCCGTCTCGCCACTGCTCTGATCGCCAGTTCCGACACATTCAAGGCTCCGCAGCAGTACGTCCTGCACACCGGCGTCTTGTCGAACAAGGAATACCAGTCGCCCGAATACCTCGTCCTTCAGCGCCACGGCTGGATCTCGGTGACCTCCTCAACTTGTACGCCTGGACTCGCGCCCGCTCCGTGCTGGAATGTTCTCCTCACTCCGTCCGGTGTCGAAACTATTCGCAGTCTCGTCGCTGACGAAGAGGCTCGCAAACCCTCGATTACGATTCCAGTTGCAAAGCGCGAATTGATCGGCGTAACTGGCGTAAGCAAGCAGGCCGGCACCGCGGATGTCGAGTTTACCTGGAAGTGGATTCCGATGAATGAAGTCGGCGACGCCCTGTTCTCAGGCGATCTTCGCTACAAATCCATCGTGGGGTTTCGCCAGTTCGACGACGGATGGCGTCTCGAGCCTACTGCAGCCCGCAGCCGTCAGACCATGGACGACGCATTGAAGAACGCCGAGCCTGTCTCGTGAAAGCGTCGGCTAAGTCAGGCCTTCCCAGATTCCTCACCTTCCTGAAGTGGATGACACCGCGCCGCCTACGTGCACAAACGATTGTTCTCGCAGTCTGCCTCTGGGGAGTTTGTGTCGTCGATTACGCTACGCCGGGTGTCTTCGATCGCGGCGGAAACGTAAAATTCCAGGACTTCCTTCAGTTTCCTATCGCTGCCCGCTTGATCACCCAGGGACGTTCGAGCAGTCTCTACGACGATCAAACTCTGGCCAACGAAATACGAGCCACAGTTGGGCGGGATCCACACATTTATCTGCGTTACTTCTACGGGCCACAGGTTGCTGTGCCGTTCATTCCATTCGCGCGGTCTCCTTTTCTCGTACAAGCGAGCGCATGGGTTGGGTTCAGCCTGTTGATTTATTTCGGCTGTGTTTACGCGCTCTGGAAAAAGTGCGACGCACTCAGGACGCGTCCGGGCCTTGTTGCGCTTTGTGCGATCGCATACCCTCCGCTGTTCCATTTTTTTGTACGCGGCCACCTATCCGCCACGTTGCTGGTATGCATGACGCTGGCCTACTTCGGCTTTCGCGCTCGCCGCGATTGGCTAGCCGGAATCGCTCTGGGTTTTCTCGTATTCAAACCGCAATTCTTGGTTGCGATCCCTTTTGTCTTGTTGCTGGCGCAGGCTTGGAAGACATTCGCGGGTGTCGTCCTCTCCGCTGCCTTTCAGTTGGGGTGCACCCTCCTCTACTTCGGCCCCGCAATAATGAGGACGTACCTTGAAACTCTTCTGCACAGCGCCGAGCGGCCCAGTACAACGGAACTCAGCCTCTCGCTGATTCAGATGCACTCGCTGCGTTCATTCTGGGTGTTGCTTGTCCCCTGGCCGCGCGCAGTTCTCATGCTCATCGTGGTCAGTTCTCTCGCCGCGATCGCAATCGCCGCAGTTGTCTGGAAATCTTCGTTGCCGCTCCCGCTGCGCTTCAGTGCGCTGATCCTTGCCGCCGTTCTGGTTAACCCGCACATTTACATTTACGATCTACTGGTACTGGTGCCCGCTCTATTGCTCATGGCGGACTGGATCGTAAACAACCTCCACCATTCTTGGACGCCCGTCCTCGCTCTCTTGCTCTACCTCTCCTTCGTCCTGCCGCTATTCGGTCCCGTAGCCAGATGGACTCATCTGCAAATCTCGGTCGTTGTCTTCGCGGCGCTTCTGGTGTGTTTGTGGCGGATCTCGATACAGTCAGCCCAGCGGGCAGATCAGGAGCTTGCCTCCACCGAATGCCTCGATGTATAAACCTTCTTCCCACCGGGAACCCTATGCCAATCCGCAAATCCGTTTTGACCGCAACGATCGTAGTGATCTGTGCCATCAGCCTGGCTGCTCAGTCCAAGCCAAAGCTCACGCTCGACGAATTCTTCAATTCCGTGAGCTTTCCCAGTGTTGAGATCTCTCCGGACGGTAGTTCCGTCGTCATTGCTGCCGAGCGCGCTGACTGGGATCAGCAGATGTTTCGCAGCGATCTCTGGCTCTACCGCGACGAAAGCAAGGCAGGCTCGCTTATCCCGCTCACACAATCGGGTCACGATTCTGAGCCGAAGTGGTCGCCCGACGGAAAATGGATCGCCTTTCTCTCGGATCGCAAAAGCGGAGCAGGGAAGTCCGAGGACTCCGAGTCAAAAGAAGAGTCCTCAAGCCAGATTTATCTCATCTCTCCCCACGGCGGCGAAGCGTTTGCCGTCACGCAAGGAGAGGAAGATGTTCATGCATTCGCCTGGTCGGCCGATTCGCAGACCATATACTTCTCAACCCGACAGCCTTGGAGCAAGGCGCAAAAGGATGACTACAAGCGCGATTGGAAAGATGTCGTGCAATATCGCACCGCCGAACGCGGGGACTCAGTCTTCGCCCTCGATCTTGCCACAGCGTTAGCTCGCAACGCTTCTCAAGCGGAAACTATAGAGAAAAAAGAAGGACAGCCTGAGCCGCAGCCTGACCTCACTCCCGGCACACGCGTCATCGCAACCAGCCCCCTGCGCGTCGACCACCTGACTACGTCTCCTGATGGACATCGGCTCGCATTCCTCTCAAACGCCATCAATCAACGCGAGGAAAAATATGAAGACGTCGAACTTTATCTGATCGATGTGCCCCCCTCAGCCGCGACCGGTAAAAGCGGATCTAACACCGTCCAGCAACCGCGC
This sequence comes from uncultured Acidobacteriota bacterium, assembly GCA_963712365.1. Lineage (GTDB taxonomy): Bacteria > Acidobacteriota > Terriglobia > Terriglobales > Acidobacteriaceae > Sulfotelmatobacter. The sequence goes on along the minus strand of CAVQHO010000006.1, from coordinate 88,232 downwards.
CGCATTACAAAGAATGAAGCGGTCGAAGTTCATCCGCGATGGGCCAACGACAATCGCCATGTCTTCTTCGAAGTCGAAGTCGGCGATGTTGCCGGACCATACCGCGATATGCAGCCCCATCTCTACTGGATCGACACAGAATCAGGCGCTGTCGAGCAGTGGGATAAGGCCTTCGTCGGCCCTGTCGAGCGTTACGCCGTGGCCGCAGACAAAGTCCTTACGTCGTCGCGCCTCGGAACCGAAGTCCAGATGTATTCGATCGGCAACGCTTCCGAGTCCCTGCACCGCGTCAGCCAATGGCAGGGCACCTACTCGACGATCTCCACAGCAGAGCATTCCCCCAAGGTCGCCTTCATCTACTCTTCTCTCGGAAAGCCTGAAGAGGTTTATCTCGCAGACTCTGCCGACAAGATCGATCAAGCGAGGCCGATCACAACGTTCAACCACAATCTGGCTGAGAAAGATCTTCCGCAAGGGAAGCCCTACCAGTGGAAGGCCGACGACGGCACAACCGTGGAAGGCATGTTGATCTATCCTCCTGGTAAGTTCGAAGCAAAGCATCTTCCAATGCTTACGCTGATCCACGGAGGCCCGGCTGATGCCGATGGCAACAATTTTGGCGCCGATTGGTACAACTGGGCCGGCCTCGCCGCCACTAACGGATGGCTAGTTTTTCGGCCAAACTACCGCGGTTCCACCGGATATGGCGATAAGTTCCTTTCGCAGATCGTGCCTGTCATCGTGTCGCGTCCGGGCAAGGACATTCTCGAAGGCGTCGACGCGTTGGTGAAGGATGGCATTGCCGATCCCGACCACCTCACCATCGGCGGCTACAGCTACGGCGGATACATGACGAACTGGCTCATTACCCAGACCACCCGCTTCAAAGCCGCGGTTACGGGCGCTGGTGCCGTAGAACATGTCGGTAACTGGGGCAACGACGACACCACATTCGACGACGCCTATTTTCTTGGCGGCCGTCCGTGGGAAGCTCAACAGCGTTATCACGATGAAGCGGCCATCAACCAGATCGACAAAGTAAAAACTCCCACGCACATGGTCGCCGGAGCCGACGACATCCGCGTCGCCGTCCTAGAAGATTATTTGCTTGAGCACGCTCTCTATGCTTTGGGGATTCCCAATAAGCTGCTGGTCTTCCCGGGCGAAGGCCACGGCTTGGGAAAAAATCCCTGGCACGGAAAAGTCAAAGTCCGCGAAGAACTAAAATGGCTGGAAAAATACGGCGGCGACCCGTCCAAAAACTGAACATCGGTCGAATGATCGCGCAGGCAGTGCCCATAACGTCGAGCGACACAAGGTGCACAGATGCTCCACCCCGTCGCGGGCCACGCCGAAACAATCCCGAGGCAAGCAATCATTGAGGGACCAACGTCTCGCCCGCCGTATCGTGCTCAAACCAAGCCTGTCCCGGCCTGGCCTTCCTGGTTTCTAGGGGGTGGGAAACGGGCGTTTGGAAGAGTCGTTTTCTATCAAATTGACACATAACCTGTGTACACGTATACTGTGTCGGTGAATGTGACCCTCTCAATCGATGAACAGCTCGTCGCTCGAGCACGCAAGAAGGCCGAGGCCCTCGGCAAGAGTCTGAACCAACTTGTCCGTGACTACCTGCAGACAGTGGTCGGGGGAGACGACCCCGAGCGCAGTATCGAGGAGTTCAGGAAACTGTCAGGTCAGGGCCATTCCGGCGGTTGGCGCTTTAACCGTGACGAGATTCACAATCGTCAATAGTGATTTCAATCCATGACCCCGCGTAGCTTCTTCGACACGAATGTCCTCGTCTACGCCGATGACAAGGGCGCTCCGGTGAAACAACGTCGCGCCATTGAACTCGTGGCAGAGCACCGCCGTGCCAGAACCGGTGTGGTGTCTCTACAGGTCCTGCAGGAATATTTCGTCACCGTCACGCGCAAGCTTCATGTTGATCCCCGCATTGCCCGCCGAAAAGTTGAACTGATTGCTGAATTTGACGTTGCATCACCGGACGTTCCAGACATCCTCGCCGCCATCGATCTCCACCGTCTCCACGAAATTTCGTTCTGGGACGCGCTAGTGCTTCGCGCGGCGAAGCAGGCGGGCTGTGGCGTTCTCTTGTCAGAAGATATGCAAAGCGGTCATGAGATCGACGGAGTTCGGATCGTGAATCCTTTTTCCACACCTTCGCTGTGACATCTGACCTTGTGCCCAACACTTCTTTTCAGCGATGCTCATCGAGGCCGTGACGGTGGCGCAGGATCGCACGGTTTCCAAAACGGGAATGGTCCCAACAAGGTCCGGCCTGTAAGTTACTTGAAATCAAGATTTTGCCCGTAAGTGATTGTGCGCCATAGATTTCTTGATGATTTCCCGCTAAGTCCATGATCCTAGTAGACGGGAGGGGGAGGGGATACCCTTGAGAACCTTCGGATTCCTATTTTGGGAACGGTAGCCGATCAACCCAGGATAGCGATCAAGCTACTATTCATAATCGTAAAGCTGGTAGACTCTCGGAACAGGAAACTTCTCGCCCGTCGACTGTGCGGAATAACTGAGTCGATTGCGGACGCGGCTCGCTACCTAACAGCAAAAGTAAAACGATTCATCGCGAGTGGCTTAGCAGGAAAGTTTGTCGTCAATCCTGATTGGAGAGTACGTGGTCATACTGCAAGATCCGGCTCCGCTTTGCACCATCTGCGGAAAGCCTGTGCCGCTGGAGACCAGCAATACTGATAGCAATGGCGCGGCGGTTCACGAGAACTGTTACGCCGTAAAAATCGCAGAAAGAAATCGCGACACCGAGCCTTCGGAATAGAGACTCGCTGGTCGATCAACGCTCTGATCGAGCGTCGAATCCAACTCCCATTCTCTCCTCCAGTTCCTTGCGGTAACGACGGCTGAGCCGGACTTTGGCGCCGTTGTCGAGAGCAAGTTCGTACTCGCCATCTTCCCGCAGCTTAAGGCTGCGGACGCGGTCGAGCTTCACGATGCTCGATCGATGCACGCGGCAGAAGACCTTCGGATCGAGATCTTGCTCCAAGTCTGCCAGGCTGCGGCGCAGCAGATGGCTTTTCGCCCCGACGTGCAAGCAGGCGTAGTAGTCCGCGGCTTCGATCCAGTCGATATCCGCGATCTTCAGGAAGCACACTTCACCTGCAGTCTTAACTACGACACGCTCGAGCTTGCGCGGTCGGGTCTCGCCACGACTCAGCCCTAGGATCCTTTCCTTGGCGCGGCTCAGCGCCCGTTCGAACCGGGCGTTATCGAAGGGCTTCAGCAGATAATCGAGCGCTCCCGCTTCGAAGGCACGGAGCGCGTACTGGTCATATGCCGTCACAAAGACAATCGCCGCAGGAAGATCCATTCCGAGCATCTCGAGGACGTCGAAGCCATCGCACTCGGGCATTTGCACGTCGAGGAAGAGCAGGTCCGGATGTGCGACGCGAATCTCGCCTATTGCCTCGGTTCCAGAGCTGAACTCACCGACCAGGTCAATTTGCGGATCACGCCGCAACAGCACGGAAAGATTGGTGCGCGCGAGCGGTTCGTCGTCCACAATCAGCGCGCGAATCTTCGGAAGGGAATCGTCGGAGCGCAACAGTTACCCTCTCGACTTTCTTGATGCAAGGAGGCTGAAAATCCGTCGCTCCTGCAGAATCGGCGACCTTTATGAAGATACGCTTTCCGGGCGCTCGACTTGGGCTGCGAGGTTTTCGCCAGAGGCAGAGGATTCCCCCGACACAAATGGTACCGAGATCGAAGTCTCCACGCCTCCTGGAGCACGATTGCACATCGTCAGCTGAAAAGCCTTGCCATACAAGCCTTTTAGACGAGTCTCCACATTCGTCATACCAGTTCCCGACTGGCTCTTTTCCCAGTCCGGAGGCAAACTCGGACCATCGTTGTATACACGCAAGGTTAATGTTCCATTCGATCGCGAAGCCGCGATGCAAATTGCTCCTCCCTGCACGCGCTTGGCGATGCCATGCTTCACCGCGTTCTCGACCATGGGTTGAAGAATCAAGCTTGGAACCTGCGCAGGCAAAAGTTCTTCGGGAACGTCCACGGTGAACTGGAGACGTTCGGCAAAACGTACCTTCTGGATGTCGAGATATTTGTGCACGAATTCCAGTTCCTCCGCGAGCGGAACGTGCTGGCGATCAGAATCTTTGACAACTCGGCGCAGGAAGTCGCTCAGCTCAGCAATCATGCTCACTGCCGCGTCGTTGCGGTTCTCGCGCACTAACCCCGCGATCGCGTTCAGCGTGTTGAACAGAAAGTGGGGCTCGATCTGTCGTCGCAACGCATTGAGCTGCGCCTTAGAGAGCTGCTCATTGAGGCGAGCAGTTTCGGTCTGCTGCAAGGCGAACTCTTCCCGCGTGCGCAGGATATTGCCAATGAGCAGGATCATGCCGTAAAGGACGACGTAGGAAAGCAATCCTCCGTAGAACTTATGGAGCCAGAGCTGCGAAAATGGATCTGGTCCTGGCATATAAGCCCATGGATTCAGCAATTCCTCCCACGCAGCAACCCATGTTGCGTAAATGAGGCCGATGCCTGCACAGGCGGTGAGATGCGCAATCCACGTTGAAGCCTTCTTCCACTGCGAGGGCGGGAAACGGCGGCTCAGACTCAGGACGAGTGGAGTCGCTAACATCCAAGGCAGCCAGGAAAAGAAGAGAGTCACGAACAGGCGCGCCCAGTAGTGATGCATGCCTTCGGCCCGCATGACGAAGACATTCTGTGTCGCGTCGAACAGTCCTGCGCCAGTAAAGATGGCGCAATCCAGAACCATTGCGGCATCTCGGTCCGAGTATCGCTTCGCTTCCATATGCAGAATCGTATTCCAGGAGCGGGAAGAAAGTGCGAATTTTGCAGCCAACGCCGGATTCTTGCAGCCGAAGCTATGGCGTTCAGGCAGATTGCGCGCGATACTGCAGCGCATGATGACGAAACCAATCTCCCTGCTGCTCTGCTGTAATTGTGCTGCTGTCGTCGGCTGCTTTGTTGAAGTCCGCGCCTGCTCCCGTTTCAGGTCCGGAATACACGAGCGACGCGCAGCTCAAGTTTCCCGATAACTATCGCCAGTGGGTTTACCTGTCAACCGGCTTCGACATGAGCTACAGTCCGGATGCGCATGCAGATGGACCATCACATGTTCGACAGCGTGTTCGTGAATCCCGAAGCCTATAAGGCGTTCGAGGAGACCGGAACGTGGCCCGACAAGACGATGCTGGTGCTAGAAGTCGCGCAAAGCGGAAGGGAAAGGTTCGATCAACCAGCGAGGAAATTATCAGGGCACCGAACTGATGGGACTCGAAGTGCACGTAAAAGACGAGGCACGCTTTCAGGGCAAATGGGCGTTCTTCGGCTTCGGAGAAGGCAAGACCGCGAAGATGGTTCCGACTACAGCCGAATGCTACAAGTGCCACGCCGAGCACGCCGCCGTGGATACGACGTTTGTGCAGTTCTATCCGACGCTGCTGCCTGTCGCGAAGAGCAAGGGCACGTTGAGCGCAGGGTATGTCAAAGAAAATGCAGCGGCTGCGCAGAAGTAAATGGAGTTGCGGTTGCGTGGGCGTGAGAGCTATTTCGACGCACCGGCGCTAGCGAGCTTCAGACCGCGAGAGCTAGCGGCGTAGCGCGCGATTCCCTTGTACAACGCTTCGGCGATCTGCTCGCGGTAGACGTCGCTGCGAAGCTTCTGCTCGTCGGTCGGGCTGCTGACGAACGAAACTTCGGCGAGAATGCCGGGCATCGCGCTTTCTGTCAACACAACGAAGCCCGCTTCCTTGATGCCGCGATCGCGCAAGCCGGGATTCTGAACCGACAATGCTCCATACAATGACCGCTGCACGCTGAGCGCAAGTCTGCGCGACTGCTCCATACGATCATGCAGGTCGGCGGGAGAAAGCGCGGGAATCAACGCGTTCTTCAGCAGTCCCGGCCACGGAGTGTGCATCGGCATCTTTGGTGCCAGCATCTTTCGATCCCGGAGCCGAGAAGGTGCTGGTGTAGTAAGTTTCCACTCCGCGGGCGGAAGGAAGGTCGCTGTAGTTGGCGTGGACCGAAACGAACAGATCGGCCTGCGGACTGATTCGCGACTTCGGCGCGCTCGTCGAGCGGGATGTAGTTGTCGTCCTGCCGCGTGTAGATCACGTCGCGTTCCGAGGCGGCTTTGCAGAAGTTTGCCGAGACGCTGGGAGATCTCGAGGACGACATCTTTTTCAAGCAATCCGCGACGGCCCGACCGTACCAAGATCCCAGCCGCCGTGGCCGGCGTCAACGACGATGCGCATCTTCGGAACGCGGGCGCGAAACTGCAAATCCTCTTTCGTGGGCGGCGGAATCACGATCGCAAGTTTGCTCGTCTCAGTCGTTGGAGCGTTCGGGAACAGATTCACCGCGCCCTTCGGCGCCGATCCAACCTTGCGGACTTCCACGATCAGCCGGTAAGGATTCGATTCCAGGCTGACTGAGAAATTCGTGTTCGCCTTGGTCTCAAGGACGATGCGCGTCATCCCGGCAACGGGCTGCGCAAGCCGAACACGGCTGATTAGCGTGTCCCCGATTTCGATCGCTTTACCGCTCAGGTCCGATGAAAGCTGAGTATCGTGCAGATCGAAATAAATGCGATCCGGACCGGTAAGGCGGTGCGCTTCATACTGCACCTGATCTTCCAGATCGAGAACCACCGTGCTCGAGTCTGGCGAGGACCAGTGACGCACTCCAGTCACGTGCGGAAACTTCGAAGACTCTTCGGATGTGGCTGGAGCGGCGCCGGCTGAATTCGGTTCCGAGGTAACGTCGGTGCTTCCGGTCGTCGTTGCCAATGCTGCATTCGCAGCAGAGGCAGTTGGTGAGGCGGCAGTTGATTCGCTAGAGGCGTGTTTGCTGAACGGTTGGTTCCGTTGTGAACGGCAGCGCTGTTCAGCTGCGCGGACTTTAACTTCCACAGAACGCCAGCAACAAAAGCGACCAGCACGACGATGGCGACTAGCAACGCGGGAATTCCGAAACGACGCGACTCTGGCGCATTCTCGATCTGGCCAAGGCTGCAACTGCGGCTCGATCGGCGCTTCCTCGGCCGCGACTAGCGAAGCCGAAGTCGCAAGTTGATCTGCTGCGACTTCCGGCTTGGGCAATTCCGGCGATTTGGCTCGGGACTTCAAGAACACTAGCGACGGACGCAGGTATCACAGGCGTCGCTGTCGGTTTTGGTCGTGGACAGCGCCAGTTGAAGGTCCGGCGGCAGAATCGGCATCGGACGAGTTACGGCTGCTGGAGGCCGACAGACTCGGGCAATGTAACCGGATCCAGCTTTGCCTCGGCCGCTTGCGCCGACTGGGCGAAGCGATCTTCGTCTTCAGGCTTGAGCGCGGAAAGAACAAGCTCCGCGAGCAGAGTTAGATTGCTTACATCGGTTTCATTGAATCCGAAGGGCCAGGAAGAGAACGCTTCCAGAAGGCCGATCACCCGTTTGCGTCCACAAAGAGGGACCGCCACCATGGAACGGGCTCCAAGCTTGCGGCATGCCTGCAGATTGACCCGAGGATCGGTTTCGGTGTCATCGCAGTTGACAACCTGCGCCGTGCGGAAGCATGCACCGGAAAACGCAGAGTCGCGGTCGATACGGGCTCCGACATCGGGCCGGACAATGCCCGCCGCTGCCCGCAACACGATCTCGTCATTCTCGGCCAGGGCGATGGCTAAGCCATCGGCGCCAGTAATGGCAACCGCCCTCTCAGCGACCAATTTCAATACTTCATCGAGGATGAACTGCTCAGTTGGCTCAAATTCTGCTGCAGGTGTCTTGGAGTCGAAGACTGTGTGTGGTGCTGCTAAGGCCCGCCTGCGCCGCACCTGATCGTGAAGAGAAGAGAAGCCGAGGAGAGCCTGGAGAGCATCCTGCGATGAGGACGGTTGAAGAAGGTCTTCTCGAGAAGCTGGGGCGGTGTCAAAGGCGGGTTCTGAAGGCCAGGCAGGCACACCAATACCTGTGCCTGAACTGCTCGACTCTACGTCCGGCTTGGTTGTCGGAGTCGCCATCTAGAGATAGCTCATGAGTAAGTTATCGGTCTTTCAGCCCACTTGCAATTACACGAACATGCCCGTTGAGACATGCACTTTAGTTTGGGAATGCTTCAGTTTTGTCATCTGTTAAAAGGAGGAGCGCGGCGTTTGCGATTCCGGGGGAGGAGTAGAATCTGCGAACCTTGGAGCTCGAGTGTCGCAGAGAGTTTGCGCGAAAAATTCAAATCTGTACAGCGTGACTTTCGCATCCACAATTAAAACACTGCGATTCGAATCCGAAACCCAAAGTATCAGCCGATCCGAAACCGGACATCTCAATCTTATCGCGAACCCTAGCGTTTAACGGATAGTCAACGGTCCAGGCCCGTAACCGAAGTGCCATAAACCCAAGGGCCGGGCCAGAATTGATCGGCCTGCCGGCGCGTGGGTCATTCGGGCGATGCTAACCCTTCGATCGGTGCGGGGCCCCGCGAACGTCCGGTGGAGCCCGTGCCTACACCTCAGGGGATAGCTGTTGAGCTTGCTGGTGGTCAATCTAACGATCGTTGGGGGGGTGGCGCGGTTTAGGACTGGAATAGGCCCCGTTGGAGTCGTCGGCGTCCGATAACAGTTGCCTAGTTATAAATATCTGAACCAGTCCAGTTACTAAAACCTCAACAGCTCGAGGGATAAGATTTCCACAGCGGGGGTCTGGTCACAGCAGTACCTTCGACAACGCTTATGGATGCAGGACTCTCTCCCGCGCGGCATGCGCGCGCCCAACATCGGTACGAACTTCGGACGTTGACGTACCTCACGCTTGACGACGCAAACGGCGGAGTGGTTCGCAACCTCACGTATGGAGGAATCGGAGCCCAAGTAGTGGCTGCGGTTCGTCCAAGGCAGCAGTTGCGCGTGCGTTTCGAGCTGCGTTATCCGCGATTACGGGTGGAGGCTCGAGCCGAGGTGGTCTGGGCAACCTTCTCGGGACAGTGTGGTCTTCGCTTTTTAGACCTCCCGCCTGAGATCACGCGTCAGCTCAATACGTGGATTTTTGGCGATCTGCTCGAAGAAGTATCACTACGTCTCGATCCGTGCGACTCAATTTTTGCGATTCCGGCTTTCGAGACTGTTAAGCTGCCGCGCACGTCGGAGCCTAACGGACGCGAAGCCGTCGCGGCAACCGTCGATGACGGGTTGATGGTATCGGCTGCGGAGGTCAAAGTAATAGAGCTGCCTTCGAGGAGGGAGGTGAGCGATGCCGATCCCGTCTCTGATCGTTTTCCACGCCTTTCGCACGCGGTCAGCTCGCAACTGGATTGGCTTTCACAGCCACTGTCGAGCCGGGGACTGGAATGGACGGTCCACACTCTGGTTGTGATAGCTGGAGTGCTGCTGTTCGGTCTAGTGTTCCTCGCCATTACCCAGGAAGCTCCGGAGTGGCCCCTCTCGATGGCAGTGGGTGCTGCGCTCGTGATAGGAGGGCTGTACTGGGGATTCTTCCAGGTTCTGGGCGGAGACAGCTTGGGAGCGCGGCTAGCTCGGTCGGCTGGATATCCGGAGGACGACGATACGGAAGAAGATATGCGATTCCGCTGATCTAACGCTTTAGTTTGCCAGAAACTGCTGTGCCAACCACAGCTCCAAACTTCTCTCCTGCTTGGCTGCAACCTTCACAAAGCGAACTCCTATATTGCCGCTGGCGTCGTGCCACGCAACTTTAGCCTGAGCCTTCATTTCAGTCTTCGATCCGGGAAGCGTGAACGAGACTTGAATTGATGCGGACGTATCGACCGCGCCAGTCGTGTGAATCAACATGCCGCCCTGGCTGATGTTCACGAGATCCGCTTGGGTTACCTTTCGACCTTTGGACTTTACGAAAACCGGAACGTCGAGACCGGCGCGATGGTAGCGAAGACGCCCGTCGAGAATCATGCTGCGCGCCGCAGTAAAGGTGCGAACCGCCTGCTCGACAGAGATCGGCTTTTCGAAGGCGAAGAGAGCGCCCGTGGCATCGAGGCTTGGAGTACATCGCGGTCCGCCCATAATAACGAGAGGAACCGGATTCTGGTCTTTTTCGGCGTTCTGAAGTTCGCGCAGGAACTGTGAACTGCCGTTGAGATCGCAGTCGACGATCAAAGCGTCAACCTTAGACTTTCCCAGCCGTTCGAGCGCTTTCTGTGGTTCTTTTTCGATGGCAACGTCGATCTGAAGACCGCCGAGGATGCATTCGAGTACGCTGACTTCTTGCCAGTCACGAGAAAGAACAACAGAGGAAAGTGTCATGGGGATACTTTAAAGGTGTTGGTAATCGCGGCGTAGATCACTAACGTAATGACACGCCTTCGTTAGCGTTAGAGTGCACAGCGAGGGTAGGTTGTGCTACAGGGGAGCGTGATCGCCGATGGCTCGGAGATATCGTTCCGCTGAGCGTCTCAGCGCGAGCTTGGGGTCTCCAAAGACATCGAAGCGCGGCCAAGCACCGTGGAGTTTGGCGAAGGGATAAGGTTCGAGCTTGCTGACGATCGAACGAACGGTCTGGGCGTCGACCGGAATGTAGTTCGGATAGCTATACATGAAGCTGACGTAGCGACGGTCCGGACACACTTGGGGCATGTCTCCGGTCATGAGCACCCCGCCTCCGGAAGAACGGTGGAGCACCTGAAATCCTTCGAAGTGAGCACCTAGGCGGATGAGCGTCAAATCAGCACTGACGACCTTTGTTTCGCCACTCCAGAAATTGATCGCAGGATCTTTGAACTGGACCCACTCCCGATCGTCCGCATGGAGGTAGATCGGGATGCCACCGAAGGCGCGGCTCCACTCCACCATGCTCGTGTAGTAGTGAGGATGGGAGATTGCAATTGCCGATAAGCCGCCGCGGCGCCTCACGTTCTCGATGGTCTGTTCGTCGATGAGGCTGACGCAATCCCAAAGAACGTTACCGCCTTCGCTCTGCACGAACAACGCGCGTTGTCCGATAGCGAATTGGGGCTGCGTGTGAATGCCCCAGAGATTTTCGCCCTCTTGGAAGAAATCATTGTGATGACTTTTGCGGAGATCGGCGAGGGTGGTCCAGCTCTGTCCTTGATGCCGGACGTACTGCCGCTCGTCCTGGCAGATCGGGCAATTTGCTGGTGCAGAATGTGAGGGGGGATATTGCGTTCCGCATGTGACGCAGAGGTAACTCACTGGAAATCAGTCCTTGTTGTACGCAAATTAATCGGTTATTCAGTGTCGGAGCGCGGGAGCCTCGGCAGCGAGCATTGCTTTCCGGTACCACTCGACGGTACGCCGCAGTCCTTCTTCAAAGTTGACGAGAGGTTTATATCCGAGACCCGTTGCGGCTTTGGTTATGTCGGCGAGAGAGTGCTTGATATCGCCGCCGCGCTCCGGCCCGTACTTGATGTTGCCCTTGTATGAGGTGATCGGTTGAAGCAGATGAAACGTTTCATTCAACGTAACGCGGCGTCCGGTGGCGACGTTGAACATTTGTCCTGCAGCCTTTTCGGCGGGAGCTTTGCAGGCCAGCAAGTTGGCCTCAACGGCGTTGTCGATGTAGGTGAAGTCGCGGCTCTGTTCACCGTCGCCGTGAATGGTTGGCTGCTCGCCGCACAACATCTGGGTGATAAATTTGGCCAATACACCGGAATAGGGCGAGGAAGGATCCTGGCGCGGGCCGAAAATGTTGAAGTAGCGCAGGCAAACGGTTTCGAGGCCATAGCAGCGGTAGAAGGAAATCATGTACTGCTCGCTCGAAAGCTTGGCGACCGCGTACGGGGATATCGGATCGGGCTTCATTTCTTCATGCTTCGGAAGCGTCGGGGTGTCTCCGTACGCGGAGGAAGAGGCGGCGTAGACGACCCGCTTCACCTTCGCGTCGCGTGCAGCGACAAGAACATTCACGGTGCCATCCACGTTCGCGCGATTGCTGCCGAGGGGATCGAGAACGGATTTTGGTACGGAAGGAATCGCGGCTTGATGAAGGACGAAATCGACTCCGATGCAGGCATTATGCATTGCATCCAGGTCAAGGATATCGGTTTCGCGGAAGTCGATGCGATCAGAAATCTCTGCCAGATTTTCGCGCCTACCGGTGGCGAAGTTATCGACACCACGAACTTGCTCGCCGCGAGCGAGCAATTCGCGCGCCAGAGATGAGCCGATGAAACCGCCAACACCAGTGATGAGATAGAGAGACATCGCCCCAACATGATAACCAAATGCTGGCCGAAGGGGCAGTCGAGAGAATCAGAGTGAAAATCTTTTCGAAAGGAAAGGATCAATCGGCAGTTAATGACCAACTCCGGGCGTCTGGCTCTTGCGGACGATTCTGAGAAAGTCGTCCCGCATGAGCATTTGGCGGCTTTCGAAGAACTCTGTCAAAGCGTGGAGCGCTGCCTCAGGATTCGCAACCGCCGGCAAGGCGGACAGGGGATCGACCGCAGGCAGCGAAGAGGCGATCCCGGGACCCATGATCATGCAGGGATGCGAGATTGTGGCCAGAAGGCGCTTCAACTGAGTCAGGCTCTCCTCGGAAATATCGACGAAGGCGATACCCATACCCAGATACGGATAGCTCACGCGCACGTTGCCTTTGGTCTCGATGCGGAACCCATTGGCGTCCAGCTTCATGTTCAAAATGGTGCCCGCAGGGTAGGTGGCGTGAGCCTCGACGTAACATCCATGGACACTGATATCGGTAAAGGTCGCCCACGTTGAAACATTGCAGCCTTCGTCTCGAATCTGGGCGCTCCCTTCGCATTTGTAGCGAATGCTGCTGCGCTTCTCGACTCCCTTGAACTCACTTCCCGCGTCCGCGACGAGGGAAGGAGTTTGGGCGTGCGGCTCTGGAAGAGACTTGGCCGGGGCAGCAGCCGCCGCGGTACCGTGCTTTTTCAAAGCAGCAAGATAAGCCACGCCCGGGTTGATTTCTTCTGCCATGTCCGCAGCTCTGCAGGTGCTATCGGCAAAAAACTGAGAAGACATTAGCGGGTCGGCTAGACGAGCCTGGGGATGTCTAAGCGTGTTGCTGCGATGGAGACGAACTCTCGACAGAAGCCTGCTGCGCGGCCTGGCGAATGTGTTTCCACAACTCTTCCCGGCCCACACCGGTTTTGGAAGAGTAGGGCAGCAGATTAGCCGAGGGATACTCCTGGCCGAGCTTTCTGAGAACGTTCGTGAGTTGGTTGTTCGAAAGTCGATCGCTTTTGGTGGCGACAACCAAGACAGTACGTCCCGATGCGCTGAGGAAATCGAGCAATTGGCGGTCAGGCTCCTGCGCCGGGACATTGACGTCGATCAGAGCAACACATAACGCTAACGTTGGTCGATCGTTCAGATATGGCTCGATGAATTTCGGCCACTCCTGAGAAATCTCGCGCGAAATCTTGGCGTATCCGTAGCCGGGAAGATCGGCGAAGATGACTTCTGGACGCGGCTTTCCGGGCCAGCGAATCTCGAAGAAATTGATGCTGCGGGTACGTCCAGGAGTGGAACTGGTGCGAGCCAGCTTTGTACCTACCAGAGAGTTGATGACGCTGGACTTGCCAACATTTGAGCGTCCAAGAAACGCGACTTCGGGGAGAGTAGGGGCGGGGAAGTGGGAAACGTCGGTTGCCGCCGCCAGAAAACGCGATAGGACCCTCATATCCTAGTTTCCTATAGCGCGTGTGCGGTTGGCAAGGGAGCGGACAAGGGGAGAGCTAACAGCAGTAGCATCGGACGCGACGGTACTTCGTTGGCTCTCGAGTGGACAAATGCGTCCACCCCAACGCAAGCGTGGCATCGCTCAATTCATTTGACAGAGCTACTTGGTGGCGTGTGGCTTCACGCCTGTCCATGTCCAACTTGTGATCTTCCATCCCTTCGCTTCTGCGTGAAGGACGAATGTCATCTGTCCTTCTTCGGTGATGGGCTTGCCACTTTGCTTGTAGTTGTAAATGGTGGGGATGACGACGTAAGCCGTGTCCCCCTCGACTTCCTTGCGAGTGGGGTCGCCGTACTTAACGCTGCCGTCCGACACGCCGGTGGCCTTGGCATGTTTGTCGTAATCCGCAGCCCAGTCTTGTGCGGCATGGGGGCCGATCCAACGGTGAGGAGCGAACTCGTCCACGATGAGGATATCTCCCACTGCGTAGGCCGCGTAGGCGGACTTCACATCTCCGGTATTGAAGCCGTCGATGAACTGGTGGATAGGTGCGGTTACATCATCCGCCGCCGCGGCCATCGGGGCGAGGACAAGTAGAACGCCGCCCAGCAGCATGAGGATCACTTTCTTCATTGAGTCTCCCGGATCAACGCAAGTTGCAAGCCGCGGACATCATCGGGAGAGTCGCATTCTGGCAAGGGCGTGTCAACAAAAATTAGACTTTCCGGTCCTGCTCTAGCGATCTCATGGGTGGCTCCGGTTTGGGAAACCTTTACGGACGCCGCACACCGAGGTAACCCACCCGTCCTCTTGCGTGCCGAATCGGGTTCAACTCCGGAGCGTGCCGGGTCGATTGACATTGTAGTAAGGCATTGTGGGAGAGAGCGATGAATGAACTGGGAAAGCAAAAGCTTGAGATGCACACGCTGCTGTTATGCGATGACATCCAATTCCGCGGGATTACGCGGACGGTGCTGAACGAGCTGCACGCAGCTTCGCGGATCGTTGGGGGTGCAGCTGCGGCGCTGGCAATGATCCAGGCACACGAATTCGACACGATTATTGTGGATTGGCGTGAGATCGACAACCTGTCCGATTTTTTGTGTGCCGTGAGACGGTCGGAGTTGAACAGGAATGCGGTTCTGGTGGCTATAGTTCGCGACTTGCTCGACCTGAAACAGGCATTCGCGGCGGGCGTGCAGCTTCTCATTCACAAGCCCGCGTCGGCAGTCCAGATTGAACGGTGTCTGCGGGCTGCTTACAGCGCGCGCATTGCGCAGAGGCGGCGACATCATCGGGAACCCGTCAGCATTGTTGCATCCGTCAGTACGCGGAATAACCCGCTGAGCGAGGCCCTGATCATAAATCTCGGAGACGGAGGCCTGGGTCTGAAAATGGACGCTGGAACAACTGGGCGGTGCTTAAAGGCTAGCGAAGATGTGGATCTGCGCTTCGCTCTTCCGCGAACCGGAGAAATTATGGACGTGTCGGGGAGAGTCGTCTGGGGGACGGCCGATGCGTGTGGGGTTCGATTCAACTATGTCGCGGACAACCAACGACAATCGCTGGAGCAGTGGCTTACGGCTTGCGTGGAGCGGTCGCTTGCGGAGTTGTGCGAGCGGATCCGGGTGGTCTGCGCCTAGATTTCGCCACGTCTGAGCGGAATGTTGGCGGCGTCCATACAAGCGCATGGGCGCCTCGGTATCAAGAAAAAAGCCCGCTGCGCGAGCTTTTTTCTTCAGTCCGATTTTCGATCCGATTTTTCTGAAATCGCGCTGCTTTACTGATGGGCTGTAGGGGCGTCCGCCGTACCCGTAGTTAGGGGTGCGATCGGCTGCGTTGTCTCTTCCTCGAGAACTGGAAGAGGTGATTCAAGCGCAATCTGTAGTACCTGATCCATCGTATCTACAAAATGCATCTTCATGGCTGATCGAAGGTTTTCCGGCACCTCAGCTAGATCTTTCTCGTTATCCTTCGGGAGGATCACCTCGAACAGGCCGGCGCGATGTGCGGCGAGAAGCTTCTCTTTGAGGCCTCCGATGGGGAGAACTTTCCCACGCAGCGTAATCTCTCCGGTCATCGCCAAGTCGCGCCGCACCGGGATCTTGCTCAAAGCGCTTGAGATTGCCGTGGCAATCGTGATGCCCGCCGACGGACCGTCTTTCGGAATCGCGCCTTCGGGAACGTGAACGTGCAGGTCAAGGTTCCGGTAGAAGTCGCGGGTCAGCCCAAGACGATGCGCGCGTGAGCGCACATACGACATGGCGGCCTGCGCCGACTCCTGCATGACGTCGCCCAGCTTTCCGGTCAGGGTCAGTTTACCCTTGCCGTCGACAACGCTGGCTTCGGTGCTAAGGATCGAACCGCCAACTTCGGTCCACGCAAGACCGGTCACCAATCCCACTTCACTCTTTTCATGGGCGATGGTGTCGCGATACTTGATCACTCCGAGGAAGTCATTCACATTTTCCCCAGTGATGGTGGTGGAGTAGTTTTCGCCTTCCTTCACAACTTTGCGCGCGACTTTGCGGCAGACATTGCCGATTTCACGTTCCAGGTTGCGAACGCCTGCTTCGCGGGTGTAAGAGCGGATGAGTGAGGTAATGGCCTCGTCGTTGAACTTAATGTTCTTTTCCGACAAGCCCGCCGCGAGCATCTGCTTCTTCACCAAAAATTGTTTGGCGATTTCGACCTTCTCCTGCTCGGTATAGCCGTGAAGGCGAAGCACTTCCATGCGGTCCTGAAGGGCGGCAGGAATGGTGTGCATCACGTTCGCGGTCGCCACGAAGAAGACCTGTGAGAGGTCGTACTCGACGTCAAGGTAATGATCGACGAACATGAAGTTCTGTTCCGGATCAAGCACTTCGAGCAGCGCGGCAGAAGGATCGCCGCGGAAGTCCATCGACATCTTGTCGACTTCGTCGAGCATAAAAACGGGATTTTTGGTGCCAGCCTTCTTCATCATCTGGATGATCTGGCCAGGAAGAGCGCCGATATAGGTGCGCCGGTGACCCCGAATTTCAGCTTCGTCCCGGACGCCGCCGAGTGACATCCGTACGAACTTACGGCCTGTCGCCTTGGCGATAGACATTCCCAGAGAAGTCTTCCCAACGCCTGGAGGTCCGACGAAGCAGAGAATCGATCCCTTAGGATTTTTGACTAGCTGGCGGACAGCGAGAAACTCGAGGATGCGCTCCTTGATTTTCTCAAGACCATAATGATCTTCGTTCAGAACCTTCTCTGCGCGAGAGATATTGCGGATTTCCTTAGAGCGCTTCTTCCAGGGCACGGCCAGCAGCCAGTCGAGATAATTGCGGGAGACGGTCGACTCGGCGGACATCGGCGGCATGGCTTCGAGTTTCTTCAACTCCTGCATGGCCTTGTCTTTAACTTCTTTCGGCATGCCAGCCGACTCGATCTTCTTCTTGAGTTCGTCAAACTCGCTCTTTTCGCCGCGCCCCAGTTCCTTCTGGATCGCCTTAATCTTTTCGTTGAGGTAATACTCTTTCTGGGCCTTCTCCATCTGGCGCTTGACGCGCGACTGGATAGTTCGATCGACGTTCAACTTCTCGATTTCGATGTCAAGAACGTCGGCGATGCGGGTAAGCCGCTCGGCGGGATCAAAGATGGCGAGCAATTCCTGCTTTTCCTCGATCGAGAGCTGCAGGTTGGCGGAGATCACATCGGTCAGCTTGGCGGGATCTTCCATCCGGACAGCCGAAATCATCGTCTCGTAATTCAGCGCCTGACAAAGCTTCACGTACTGCTCGAAGAGGGTCGTGACCCGTTGCATGCTCGCTTCAAGGGCCTGATTTGTCTCGGTAGTGAACCGAGCTACTCGGACCGTAGCCTGCATATAGCCATCGGTATCAGCTACCTGCAGAATCTTGCCGCGCTCAATGCCCTCAACCAGGACTTTGATGTTGCCGTCAGGAAGCTTGAGACTCTGAACGATGTTGACGATCGTTCCGACTTGATAAATCTCGTTGGACTTAGGCTCATCGATTGAGGCGTCGTGCTGGGTCGCCAAAAAGATTTTCTTATCGGCGGCTAATGCCTCTTCCAGGGCGCGCACGCTGGACTCGCGTCCCACAACAAACGGAGTCATCATGAATGGAAAGATCACCACGTCCCGAATGGGCATCATGGGTAGCTTTCGGGACTCGTATTTTTCCTTCGATGTAGTCACTGAATCTCCCTGGCAAGTACGGACTGACGACGACCTATTAGGATTTTACCTGAGTGGAGGCTGCCGCGAAATGGCAATTAAGCTGTAAGGCGTTGCCTCGAAGGACTCATGTGAAGCAAATTGCAAACTGTCATGTTTCGCGTTGCAGCAAGGGCACTAATGGCTCCGGCAGAGATGAGCGATTGCCATCTCTGCCGGAAAGTGCGTGAGTCGAGTTGAAACGGTGTTATCCAGCCTTTTCCATGACGGTGGCAAACGACGCGCTCCGCTTTTCCACCATCTCCCGCGTTACTTCAAATTCTTTTAACTTCTTTTGACTTGGGAGGTTAAACATCAAGTCCAGCATTAGTTCTTCGAGAATCATGCGCAATCCACGAGCGCCGACTTTGCGAGCCATGGCCTGACGCGCGATGGCGCGAAGGGCCTCGTCGTTGAACTTGAGACGCACATTTTCGAACTCGAACAGACGCTGGTACTGCTTGATGATCGCGTTCTTGGGCCGAGTAAGAATCTCGATGAGGGCGAATTCGTCGAGATCTTCGAGCATACCGACGACAGGCAGACGGCCGACAAATTCAGGAATAAGACCGAATTTGATCAAGTCTTCCGGCTGAACGTCCTGCAAAAGCTCCTGGGTGCGCTTCTTGGAAGTGATCGTCTCTTCTTTTTCAGCATCTTCGCCGGTCCGGAAGCCTAACGATTTCTTGCCCATACGACGGGTGATGATCTTGTCGAGTCCAACGAAAGCGCCGCCACAGATAAACAGGATGTTCGTCGTATCAACCGGAGTGAACTCCTGGTGAGGGTGCTTGCGTCCACCTTGCGGCGGAACGTTCGCGATGGTGCCTTCCAGGATCTTGAGCAGCGCTTGTTGAACGCCTTCGCCCGAGACATCTCGGGTGATCGACGGATTCTCGTCCTTGCGGCCGATCTTATCGACTTCGTCGATGTAGATGATGCCGGTCTGCGCGCGGTTCACGTCCCCATCAGCGGCTTGTAGAAGCTTAAGGATGATGTTTTCGACGTCTTCGCCGACATATCCCGCTTCGGTCAGAGTGGTGGCATCGACGATGGCAAAGGGAACATCGAGCATGCGGGCCAAGGTTTGGGCAAGCAAGGTCTTACCGGTCCCGGTGGGGCCGATCAGCATGATGTTCGACTTCGACAGTTCGATTCCGTCGCCAGTCTTCTGGCGATTCATGAAGATGCGCTTGTAGTGGTTGTAAACCGCGACAGCCAGCTTCTTTTTGGTCTGCTCCTGCCCGATGACGTATTCGTCGAGGAATGCTTTCACTTCCTGGGGCTTAGGCAGTTGATTAGGAGTGGTCGCCTGAGGAGTTGCAGTGCGGTCATCTTCAAGAATGGAATTGCAAACCGCTACGCACTCATCGCAAATGTAGGCGCGGGGATAATCGCTGGGTGACGAGATCAGTTTAGCAACAGCGTCCTGCGATTTGTGGCAGAACGAACAGCGTAGAATCTCATCGGTGCCCGACTTGTTTTTCACTCGGCTTTACTCCTTCAGCGGTTCCACGGCGATGATCCCGGTCTCAATTTCTTCGAACGGACCTTCATGCCGATGAGCTACTTACCTCAGGCGCGAAGGGCGATCATACCGCTTTTGCCGTCTTATAAATGATATCGTCTATGATTCCGTATTCCTTAGCCTGCTGCGCGTTCATGATGAAGTCGCGCTCGACATCTTTCTCCACTTTGTCCAGTTTCTGTCCGCTATGTTTCGAAAGTAACTGGTTCGTGATCTCCCTCATGCGAAGGATCTCTCTTGCGTGGATATCAATGTCAGTGGCTTGCCCAGACAACCCGCCCATAGACGGTTGATGTATTAGAATCCGCGAATTCGGTAGAGCCAATCTCTTTTTGGGTTCACCTGATGCCAAAAGTAACGCGGCCATCGATGCCGCCTGGCCAACGCAGAGAGTCATCACATCGTTTTTCACGTATTGCATGGTGTCGTAAATCGCCATGCCTGCCGTGATCGAACCACCCGGAGAGTTGATGTAAAGCTGGATGTCTTTCTCCGGATCTTCCTGAGCCAGAAACAACATCTGGGCGATAACCAGATTGGCGATATTGTCGTCAATCGGCGTGCCGATGAAGATGATGTTGTCGCGAAGCAGACGGGAATAGATATCGTAGGCGCGTTCGCCCCGCCCAGTCTGCTCGATGACCATCGGGACCAGCATCATCTGCGGGTCATTTTTTTGCCAATCATTCGGTTTCACGTTCACCTGCCACACTCCGCCCCGATGCAACGCTTAACTTGCATGGAGAGGATTCGAATGGTCCGCCTGTATTACGCGGACTGGTGATACAGAAAATCGAGGGTCTTTTCGCTGCGGATTCTGTTCCGGATTCTATCGAGGCCCCCATCCTGTGTCAAACGAGCGCGAACCGCCTCCGGAGTCTGTTTGGTCTGCTGCGCGAGCGACTCGAGTTCATGATTGATCTCGTCTTCGCCGGCATCAATTTTTTCCAGTTCCGCAATGCGGTCCAGTAACAACGACGACTTCACGTCCTGCACGGACTGATCCCTCTGGCCCGCCCGAAGTCGCGGCAGGTCCATTTTCTTCATGTCTTCCATCTTCATGCCTTGCGAAGCCAGTGCACGAAGACCGCGTTCGAGGCGAAGATCGATCTGCCGATCGACCAGTGATTCGGGCACTTCAAAATCATTACGCTTAACGAGTTCCGCCACCAGTTTGTCTTTGGCTTCGCGCTCGGCTGCGTGCTTGCGCTCGTGTTCCATGTTTTCGCGGATCTGCTTGCGCACCTGGTCCACACTGGTGAACTCGCCGAGTTCCTTGGCGAAATCATCATTCAGTTCCGGCAGGCTCTTCTGTTTGATTGCCTGAATTTTTACGGTGTACACGAAGGTCTTGCCGGCAAGGCGTTTATCGTCCGAATCTTCCGGATAGCTCACTTCAAAAGAACGATCCTCTCCGGCATTCGCTCCGCGAAGGTTCTCGGTGAACTCAGCGACAGTGTTTTTCCCGCCGATCTCGATCAAGACTTCGTCCATGTGAACGGGCTGAGTCTTGTCGTCGGTATCTTTGGGCCGTCCGTCCATAGAAGCCTGCGCGAAGTCACCGTCGCCGAGAGGACGACCTTCAACCGAGGTGTACGTGGCATGCTGTTCGCGGACTCCGTTCAGCGCCTCTTCGACCTCTTCGTCTTTTACGACAACCTCGGTGTGATCGGCGCGAAGTTCTTTGTAGCCCTCAACGATGATCTCGGGCATGATTTCGAAGCTGGCCTTGAACTTCAGAGGTTCACCGTCATGAATGTGCAGGTCGGTGACGCGCGGCTGCGAAACCGGAATCATTCCGAGCTTCTCGGCTTCCTTGCGGAAGTAGCGGGGAACGAGCGCTTCGACAACGTCGCTCTTTAGATCTTCCTTAAAACGCTGTCGAATGATCGAAGGGGGCACGTGGCCGACGCGGAATCCGGGCAGCCTGGCAACTTTCTGGTACTTCTGAACAAGGGTTTCGGTTTCGCGCGCAACTTCGTCCGCAGGAATTTCGACGGAAATCTCGCGCTTCACCCCGTCCTTGTTCTTTGTGTCGATCGTTTGTGAGGGACTCACGATTGGCCTTTCACTTATAAGCGGCGGCGCGGCTAATGTATTCACGCGCCGTTCATCTGAGTGTAAAGACAGAGAGAGAGCAGCGTCAAACGACTTAAGCAACTCATGCGCCTTGAGACTTAAAGCCTAGTCCAGAAGAGGGAACCGGAAAACATGCAAACGATGTTCGGACGACCGAGATGCGGACTGTCGCTGGAAGAACGGGCTGAGATATCGTTGGCGGCGCAAACACCTTCAAACACGTTGCCAAGATATATTCGTTCATAACCCATGACCCGCGATTGGCTCACTGTTCTCAACCACGACGTCGTCACATGCGTTCGTTGCCCGAGGCTAGTTGCATACCGCGAAGAAGTCGCGCGTGTGAAGCGGCGCGCGTACCTGGACTGGGAATATTGGGGAAAGCCTGTACCGGGATTCGGCGATCCGCAGGCCCAAGTGCTCATCATGGGGCTGGCGCCGGGAGCGCATGGATCGAATCGAACCGGCCGCCCATTCACAGGCGATGCCTCAGGAAACTTCATGTATCCAGTCCTATATGAGACCGGGTTCGCGAATCAGCCGACGGCGACGGATCGTAATGATGGCCTTGAGCTCAAGAATCTGTATATCACTGCTGCCGTACGGTGTGCTCCTCCGGACAACAAGCCGCTGCCCTCCGAACTGGTCGCTTGCTCGGTATTCCTCGACCGGGAGCTAGCAGGACTGGAGAAAGTGAAAGTTGTAGTGGCACTTGGCAAGATTGGGTTTGATGCGTATCTCAATTACATGAAGCGCCGCGGGCTTCTAGCTGGCAAGAAACGCATACGTCTTCAAGCATGGCGCGAGCTATGACATGTCGGACGGCAAGATCCTGCTGGCCTCCTATCATCCGTCAAATCAGAACACCCAGACAGGGAAGCTGACGCGGGAGATGTTTGTGAAGATCTTTCAGCTAGCGAGGAAACGCGCAGAAGTTTGAGTGTGGGACGGTCGGGGACTGTCCGCCCCACGAATGCTATCTGACTTTGGTTACGGTGACTTCGAGTTGAAACTGGCGCTTGGAGTTAGGGTCGTCCACAGCGCCGATCACGATTGGTTTGCCGACGATAAGCAGTGTCTCGCCATCGATTTTGATTTGACGAACTATGGGCGGTAACATCGCCCCGCCGTGGTCACCGGTGGTCATATCGAGATTGCTGACCTCCGCCCTGACGGCCAAAGTCAGTTCGTCAGCGTGCTCCCTTAGCTGAGACCAGATATTGGTACCAACATCCAGGTATTGATACTGATACGACAAATCCTTACCTGGGGTTGAACCACTAGCGACTGGGACACGGGTGCCGATCTTGATCTCATTGGGGGCACCGGAGATGAGGTTCATCGCGTAGTGACGAGTGTTTACGGTTTTCCCGTCCGCAATTTCATTGAACGAAAAATCGAGGCGGTAGGACTGAACCGGCTTGTTCTTTTCGGGGGCAGAAGCGGTGTCTTTTGGTGCCTCCTGCGCCTGCACAGGGGCCGCGAGATGCCGATCTCTGCTGCAAGAACAAGAATTAGTACAACGATTATTTTTCGCATGGAGATTCGTCTACCTTTCTTGATCGCCGCCGTGAATATCGACTTCAGACCGCGATTGTTTTGTTCTTCGCTGTGTTTCCTTTTCAAACTCTTCCTGCGCGGTCGCGATTAACACGGCCTCCTCAGGAAATGTGGTCGCATAGTTTGCCAGGGCCAACTCCTGCTCGCTCAACGGCTGAGGAGAAGGGAACTGGTCGAGCTTGGGACCCGCCGCCGGAATGGGCGCGATCTTCGGATGAAGCTTTTTTCGATGACCGGGTTCAAACCTCGATGGAGTTACGGTATTCACGTCGTGTCGCGCCATCTGTCGTTCCCGTATCCGCGAACCCGAATCTGATACCGCGGGTTGACTGGAGACTGACGGACCTTTCGTGGTCTCGCGTCTCCACGAAAACGAAAGAGCGGCGACAACTACGGCTGCTACTACCGCTGCCAGGCCCCATTGCCACCGAACGCGCGAGGGATTCTTCTTCCTCGCGGCTTGAAGATTTGCCAGAACTCGTTCTTCCAGCCCTGATCTCGGCTCCACTGTCGAGTATTTGGCCAGGGCGCTGTCGAGGAGGCGGTCGAGTTCATCCGGTGGACTGTCGCCCGTCTTTGATCGCTCGTATCTTTGATCTGGCATATTCGGATCTGGCATATTCGTTACCGTAACTTTCGGATTGCTGGCTGCAACTTTCCCTTTAAGATCTGTCGAGCGCGAAACACTCGCGAGCGTACCGCTGATTCCTTGATTCCCAAAGTTGCCGCAACCTCCGTGGAAGACATTTCTTCGACCGTTGACAAGATGAGCGGGTCGCGCAGCTTGGCGGGCAATATCGCGATCATTTTTTCCAGTGCCGCACCGAGTTGAGTGCCATGTACAGTGGCGTCCGCTAGCGCATCTGGAGAAGCCGGTTCCTCGATTGGCTTTTCGGGATCGTCCAGTGGAATCTCGCGAGTTCGACCGCGAAGGCTGCTGCGATCGACAGCGACACGCCAGGCGATCCGCATCAGCCACGCCTTCGGATCCTCCACTGTCGCGAGCTTCGATTTGTAGCGCAGCACTCGCATGAATGTCTCCTGCGTAGCATCCTCGGCATCGTGATGGCGGCGCAACACGGCGAAGGCTATGCGGTAGACGAGGCGCGCGTGTTGCTGGACCAGGACCTCGAGCAATTCGTCCTGATCGTGCTCGGTCGTCGTTGCTCCGCTCAGGATCGCCTCTCCTGCCACCACTTGTCCGCCCTCAATCATGAAGACCGCCTGGAAGGTCCATATGTTCAGGAATTTCTTGAGAGAGAACGACTTGAAACATGAGTCTTGCGGAGCTGCCTGGATCGTGGACGTGAAGGGATACTCTTTGGAAGACTAAATCTTGTGCCTGGCAGGCAAGGAAAAGAAGGTCATCGCGATGTTCGGAAGGAAATGAACTTAGGCAAAACCTGTGCTTACAGAAACTAAAATCCAAGCATTACGGGCTCAGGTTCAAGTTTTATTCCCCAGGTTATGTCGACGCGCTGTTGAATCAGATCCTTCAGGGCCAGGATTTCTACGGCGGTAGCTCCGCCACGATTGACCATGGCTAGTGTGTGCTTACTGGAAATTCCGACGCGTCCCAGGTTGTACCCGCGATGAAATCCGGAGTGCTCGACCAACCACGCGGCCGAAATCTTTTTTCTGCTTTCCAAGGCTGCATAACTCGGCAGGGTCAAACCTTGGGCACGAGCTTTTGCTTCCAGGTCTCGATGCTGTTCCGCGGAGACGACCGGATTCTTGAAGAATGATCCAGCGCTGCGGCTGTCTGGATCGCCATCGACGATTAACATGCCTTTGCGTGCGCGAATCTCACGCACGGCTTCGCGGGTTTCGGAAAGAGTAGGCGCCGATGAACGTCCTTCGAAATGCCGCTTGAGGTCGGCATACTCGATGTGAGGGTCGCCTTCTGGAACGAGTGCATACGTCACCCGCAGGATGACGAATCGTCCGCGCTCGGCCGTGTTGAAGATGCTACAGCGGTAGCCGAAACCGCAGGCCTCCGGACACAGCTCACGCACCTGGTTGTCTTTAAGGTCGAAGACCTCGACCGATTCGATTGTTTCAGACACTTCTTGCCCGTATGCACCGACGTTTTGCACCGGAGTTCCACCGACGCTGCCGGGAATGCCGCTCAGGCATTCGATGCCAGCGCACTTGGCCCGAACGGCGGCCGAGACTAGGCTGTCCCATGATTCGCCCGCACCGGACACGAACAAGACTTTTCCGTCGCTCAATCCCGGTAGGCGCTCGATTCCGACGATGCCGATCTTCAGCACCAGGCCGGGCCATCCTCGATCAGAAATGACGAGGTTGCTGCCACCTCCGAGAACGAAGAGAGGTAGACTGCCGTGATTCGGAAAAAGCTACTGCTTCCTGAACGTCGGATTGAGATTTTGCTTCTACAAAGTAGCGGGCGGGGCCGCCCACGCCAAACGTGGTCATCGGGGCGAGCGGAATGTTTTCAAGCAGCAGCATGCAACGAATTCAATATACACACTGATTTCGAAGGATCGAACTCGGCGGTGTGCCATGAAACCTCCACGCTGTTCTAAGACGAGCATTCTCGCGATAGAATAGGAAAGATATCCACTGGGGAGGAACACTTTGAGCATGCCGATGTATCCCGAAGTTATGGTTGTGCCGATGCGCGAAGAGCTGACGCGCCTTGGCATTGAAGAGCTTCACACTGTAGAAGAGGTCGATCAGGCGCTGAAGAGCCGTCCAGGCACCGCGATGGTAGTTGTGAACTCTATCTGCGGATGTGCGGCGGGACGGATGCGTCCAGCCGTGCGCATGGCCTTGCAGAATGCAGCGACACCTGAAAAGTCATTTTCTGTTTTTGCGGGACAGGAAAAAGAAGCTACCGACCGCGCCCGCAGTTATTTCTCCGGATATCCGCCATCCTCGCCTTCAATCGGCATCCTGCGGGATGGCGAACTTGTTTACATGATGCAGCGGCGAGACATTGAGTCGCGCGAAGCCCCTGCGATCGCGGCAGACTTGAAGGCAGCGTTCGACCGGTTCTGCGCGAAGACGACTGTGTAGGTGAGAGAGTAAAAATCATGAAGCCCTGCGAAGCGCTGCAGGGCTTACTTTTTTGTGGATGTGTTCGCCAGGAACGCCTTCACCACGATCGCGTTCGGTTGCATGCCGACGGGGATGAGCGTCATCAGGGAATACTCCGACGTCTCCAAGGTGCGCCGAGGCTTGCGCTTCTGGATGACCGTGACATCTCCGGATTCCGTGTCCACTACGAGCAGGTAATTTTCGTCGGGTGTGAGGGCCAGACTGTCAGGATGGCTGCCAACGGCCATTGTCCAAATGCGGCGGCCCATGTCGATGTCGTAGACGGCGACGCTGTTCGACCCGAAGTTCGACACATACAGGCGCGAGTTGTCGAGAGTGACGACGGCCTTCGACGGATGTTGCCCGATTTCCTGGCTGCTGCCGACCTCGTCGTTTCCAGTTTCAA
The DNA here is from genome assembly GCA_963712365.1 of uncultured Acidobacteriota bacterium. Taxonomy (GTDB): domain Bacteria; phylum Acidobacteriota; class Terriglobia; order Terriglobales; family Acidobacteriaceae; genus Sulfotelmatobacter. Next base: position 61,729 of record CAVQHO010000006.1, on the reverse strand, counting down.
CAATGGAAATGCTGTTCGCGTCGAAGTTGCAAACGATCATCTCTCCGCCGTCGGGTTTCAGGGTCAGGCTTACCGGCGTGTGTCCGACGTCGATCAGGGCCAGCACACGATCTTCTTTCGCATCCTTTTTCAGTTGAATCGAGGCGACCTGAGATGATCCGGAGCATGAGACAAAGGCCTTGCTCGAGTCAGGCAAGATCGCAATATCTTCAGGTTGCTTACAAACCGGCAGTGTCGCGCGGACGTGCAAGGTCTTCACATCAACCAGGGACACCGTATTGTCCCCACGATTCGATACGACAACTGTCGAACCGTCAGAGGAAACGCGGGCAAGTCCTGGTGAACCGCCAACGCGAATGTTGCCGAGCAAAAGGCGCTTTTCCAGATCGATCACGCTGACGCTGGATGAAGCGGTGTTTGCCACGTATGCTCGTTTGCCATCCTGAGATATATCGATGAAATAGGGGCGAGCCTGCACTCCGATCGTCGCGGCGATGGTGTTCGTCTCGGCGTCGATGACGGTGACGTTGTTCGATCCGGCGTTCACAACATAAATTTCATTTTTCTTGCTGTTAGCCGCGACGCCCGTCGGTTCGCTCCCGACATGAAGCGTCTTTGATAGAGCGAAGGTCCGCAAATCAATCACGCTGACGGTGTTGCTTTTTCCGTTGGAAACGTAGGCGAATTCGCGGAAGGCGGGGCCGTAGTCGGGCATTTGCTGTTCCCGGAAATACCACCAGCCCACCCCGCCGAGGATGGGAACCAGCACAGCGATGAAAAGAAGCTTGCGCAAGGTGAATGCCGCGGTCGCGGAAGAAAAAGACTAGCAGAATTAAGACTTCGGCAGTGGATAGCGCTTTCGTTCTTACGCTATCCGATGTCACGTCGCAGACTGTTTAAAACTGACACCATGCAAATCCCACATCGGGCCGCAAGTGTCCGAGATAGCGCACCGGAATTAGGTATCTCCGAGCTACTTGCTCACTGTCGCTGGTTCGCTCACTTCGATTGCTGGTATCGTGCGGCCCAAGACTGCCGCGATCTGGCGAACTTGCTTCATCAGTTCGTCGAATTGATCGGGAAAGAGTGACTGAGGGCCGTCGGACAATGCCTGGTCGGGTTGGGCATGGACTTCCACCATGAGGCCGTCGGCCCCGACCGCTACTGCAGCCCGCGAGAGCGGGGTCACTTTGTTTCGTTTACCCGTACCGTGGCTGGGGTCAACCAGGATCGGAAGGTGGCTCAGACGCTGTACTGCAGGAACGACGCTGAGGTCGAGCGTGTTTCGGGTGTGGTCGGCGAAAGTGCGCACGCCCCGTTCGCAGAGGGCGACATTGTAGTTGCCTTCACTCAGAATGTACTCGGCGGCCATGAGGAATTCTTCGAGGGTTGCGGACATCCCGCGCTTGAGCAGGACTGGCTTGCGGGCACGTCCGGCACGCTTGAGCAGAGAGAAATTCTGCATATTGCGGGCGCCAATCTGGATGACGTCGGCGTATTCATCGACCAGATCAAGAGATTCGTGGTCAATGGCCTCGGTGATGATCCGCATGCCGAACTGCTGGCGGATCTCCGCCATGATGCGGAGGCCTTCTTCGCCGAGCCCCTGAAACGAGTAAGGAGAGGTGCGAGGCTTGTAAGCGCCTCCGCGAAAGAATTGCGCGCCGGCGCGATGCAGACGCTCGGCAACCGTAAATGCTTGCTCGCGGCTCTCGATCGCGCAAGGCCCGGCGACGATGGCGAAGCCGGGTCCGCCGATCGTGGCCGTGCTCCCGGGAAAACGGATGACGGTGTTTTCCTCCTTTACGTCGCGGCTGACGAGCTTATAGGGCTTTGAAACCTGAATAACTTCCTGCACGCCGGGCATCTCTTCGAGCGTGCCGTGTTCAACCTCGCCCTTGTTTCCGGTAATGCCGATGGCGGTACGGGTGGCTCCCGGCATCGGATGAGCGCGATAACCGAGCTTTTCAATTTTTTCGCAAACGGCGCGCACCTGCTCTTCGCTGGCCTGCGCCTTCATGACAACTAGCATAGATTTCACCTGAGACGGCGGAATGCCGGTAGAAGCGGACCCATCAAGTCTACCTTTGAGGCTAGATGCGCCGCAAACACAGTAATTGACGCTCCAAAACCAATCATCTGTAAGACACGTTGCTGGACGCCGACTAGTGACTCCCTTGTGGTGACGGAAACGTTGCATACAATGTCTTCACGACAGCATACTTTCGGGATGGGAAGAGAATCTGACATTCTCAATAGGCGGCCGCCGAAAAGGCCGCCGCGCCTGACGTCTCGCCGTATCGGCATTCACACCTCTTCCGCAGGAGGCGTTCAAAACGCCGCCGAGCGCGCGTACCGCCTCGGTTGCAATGCTCTCCAGGTGTTCTCGTCGAGTCCTCGTCAGTGGGCGCCCTACGAACTGGCCGACTCGCAGTGCGCGGAGATGAACCGCCTGCGAAGTCGATATGATCTCAGGCCTCTCGTCATTCACGCCAATTATCTGGTGAATATGGCCAGTTCCAATGACTTGTTTTTACATAAGTCGATGGAGGCTTTTCGGGGAGAGGTCGAACGCGCTCTTTCATTGTGTGCCGATTATTTGGTGCTGCATCCGGGATCATTTCGCGGTGCGGATCGGGAGCAAGGGCTGGTGCGAACTGCCGCCGCGATTGCAGCGTCAACCCAGGGTCTCGATTTGGTTAGAGGCGGCCTGACGATTCTCATCGAGAACACGGCCGGTGCGGAATTCTCGTTGGGCGGTAGCTTTGAGCAAGTCGCCGAAGTCCTGGAGAGACTGGACAGAATCGTTCCAGTAGCGGCGTGCATCGATACATGTCACACGCACGTTGCCGGATACGACATCGTCAGCAAGGACGGGATTTACGAAACTCTGTCGCAACTCGACGCGACCGTAGGGTTGAACCGGGTGAAGGTCTGGCATTGCAACGACGCCAAAGCGGCGCGCGGATCGAAGTTAGACCGACACCAGCATATCGGGAAGGGCACGATCGGGAAGGAACCGTTTCGCGTACTTCTGAACGATCTTCGGTTAGCCCATGCGGCTTTCATCGCCGAGACCCCGATCGATCGTCCCGGAGACGATCGCAAGAACGTTGATGCGCTGAAGAGCCTGGTTAGAGACGCCTAGCTTTCGATTCCGGCAGGAAGTTCGAGCGACGTTCCTTAGGACCATGAGCTGCTCATTTGTCCCTCGTTGTAGAATTCAAGTTTCGGCTTCCCTCCGGATCCGATATGCCACAAGAGGAAAAAACAGAAGTTACGACGCAAGCCGATCGTCCCAATGACGAGCGATACGAGCCCCAGCGCGTTGAGACGAAGTGGATGACGCGCTGGCAGCAGGACTCCGCTAGGTATGCCGCCGAGCCAGATTCAGCAAAGAAGAAGTTTTATGTACTTGAAATGCTGCCCTATCCCTCGGGCGCACTGCACATGGGACACGTGCGGAACTATTCAATCGGAGACGCGCTCGCCCGCTACATGTGGATGAACGGCTACAACGTGCTCCATCCGATGGGATGGGACTCGTTCGGCTTGCCGGCAGAGAACGCAGCAATCTCCAACAATACGCCTCCGCGGGAGTGGACCTTGCGCAATATCGCGAACATGAAGTCGCAGATGAAGCGCTTAGGCTTCGCATACGACTGGTCGCGTGAGGTTACGACTTGTTTTCCCGAATACTACCGGTGGAACCAGTGGTTCTTCCTGAAGCTCTTCGAGCGCGACCTGGTGTATCGCAAGAAGAGCAAAGTGAACTGGTGCCCGAAATGCGCCACTGTCTTGGCGAATGAGCAGGTGCTGAGCGATGGGACTTGCTGGCGCCACGAAGACACTTTGGTTGAGCAGCGGGAGTTGGAGCAGTGGTTCGTGCGAACCACCAAATACGCCGAAGAATTGTTGCGCGATCTCGATAAGTTGCAGGGCTGGCCCGAAAAAGTGCGGGTAATGCAGCGCAACTGGATCGGTCGAAGCGAAGGCACGTTGGTCGACTTCAAAGTAGACGGCAACGCCGGCCCCGCGGGATCAACGATCAGCGTATTCACCACTCGGGTGGACACGATCTTCGGGGCAACCTCGGTGCAACTCGCCCCAGAGCACCCCATGGTGGCGGATTTCGTCCGCTACAACCAGCCTTTAGGTGAGTCGGTGCAGCAGTTGATTGCCGAGCAGCGTAAGGCGAAAGAAGCGGGAGATATCGGTGAGATCGAGAAGCACGGGGTGAACACGCATCGATATGCGATCAATCCATTCAGCGGCGAGAAGGTTCCGATCTGGATTGCAAATTACATCCTGATGGACTATGGCACTGGCGCGATTATGAGTGTTCCTGCGCACGACGATCGCGACTACGAATTCGCCAAGAAATACAAAATCGAAATGCGGCTTGTCATTCTTCCCGATATCGAACGATCCGGAAGAGACGATGACCGAACCGCAGATGCCGTTCACCGCGCACGACGGGATGGTGATCAACTCGGGGCCATACAGCGGGATGAGTTGCGTGGATGCGATCAAGAAAATGGCGGCGCACGCGGAAGAGAAAGGCTTTGGCAAAGCTACCGTTACCTACCGACTGAAAGATTGGGGCATCTCGCGGCAGCGTTACTGGGGAACGCCGATCCCGATGCTGTATTGCGAGAAGGACGGAATCGTGCCCGTTCCGGAAAAAGATTTGCCCGTGATCTTGCCGGAGAATGTCGACATTACGTTAACCGGCGGTTCGCCGTTGGGACGTGTGCCGGAATTCGTCAACGCCACGTGTCCGAAGTGCGGCGGCCCGGCGCGACGTGAAACCGACACGATGGACACATTTGTCGACTCGTCCTGGTATTTCTACCGCTACACAGATGCGCACAACGATCGCGCGCCATTTGATGGAAAGATCGCCGGCTACTGGTTTCCGATCGATCAGTACATTGGCGGCGTCGAGCACGCCATACTGCATCTCATCTACTCGCGCTTCTGGACGAAGTTCATGCGCGACCTGGGCATGATCTCGAACGATGAACCAGTCGAGCGATTGTTCACGCAAGGGATGGTGATCAAAGACGGCGCCAAGATGTCGAAGAGCTTGGGCAATGTCGTGTCGCCGGATGAGATGGTGGCGCGTTACGGCGCTGATGCGGCGCAGGCTTTACAGTTTGTTCGCAGCGCCGCCGGACCGGGATCTTGATTGGCAGGATACCGGCCTTGAGGGTATTCACCGATTCCTGGGACGAGTCTATCGATTTTTCGTGCGCCATGCGCCAGGCGATCAGGCCGCGGCCCGACAATCGGCTTCTAGCGACTTGACGCCAGAGGCGAGAGCGATCCAGCGCAAACTTCATCAGACGATCAAACGCGTGAGCGACGATTTCCAGGGACGCTGGCATTTCAATACGTGCATCTCGGCGATCATGGAGTTGGTGAACGTGTTGTATGGCTCCGAGGACGCGATCGTGAAAGGGGCGGTGCCGGCAGCATTTCTCGCGGAGGTGCAACGCATCTTGGTACTCCTGATCGCGCCGTTCGCTCCATACCTGGCGCATGAGTTGTGGGAAATGACCGGCGAGACGGGAAGCCTGCTCAAAGCTGCGTGGCCGAAGTACAACGCGGCGCTGGCGAAGGAAGAGGAAATCGAAATTCCGGTGCAGGTCAACGGCAAACTGCGTAGCCGCATTACTGTGCCTGCCGACGCGGATGAGGCCTTTGTGCTCGAACACGCTTTGGCGGACGAGAAGGTGAAGGCAGCGTGCGCCGGAAAGCAGATTATGAAGAAGATCTATGTTCCCGGCAAGATGATGAACCTTGTGGTGAAGTAGTTTGATTCCAGAGGTTGTCCTCCTGAGCAAAGCGAAGGACCTATGCGCTGCTCGAGTCAGCAAACGCCGGAACAATCTGAAATGCATTTTCGGACGTGCGCGGAGCAAGTCTGATTTATCCTGAGCGCATGTCCGCCTCTCCCACCCTTGAAGGCTTTCGCGCGGCTTTTCGTCGCCCTTCCTTCACATTGGCGGAGATCACTTGGCGCTGGGCGGTTGGTGCGACGGCTGTTCTGCTCTTCTTTTTCGGACTTTTCGAGTTCCTGAGCACGGTGCCCGTAACAAACGGCGAACTGTTGTTCATGCGCACGCAGCAACCGATTCTGGTCTGGCAGGCGATCTTGCACATTCTGCGAGGGAGTCTCGATCGCTCCGTAGCGCCCGCGCTTGTGGCCGCGATGATGATGGCCTCGCTTTGGATCATCGCTGCCTCTATGGGTCAGAGCAGTGACCGTTCCGGCGTAATCGAATATTTTCGACGTCGGGTGGCCGGGGACCGCAACGACAGCCCTTTCCGATCTCTTGCCCGGCTTAACTTTTTGAGGATCGCGACCTTTGTTGCGGCCTTGGTCGGATTCGTGGGCTGCAGCGTATCCTAGCCAGCCTGGTGTCTCCGGATAAAAATCCTCAGCCTGCGCTCGCACTCCTGATCTTTCTACCTTTGCAGCGGCCAGTTGTTTTTTCTGCTGGTTACTGAATTGGTTTCTTTCCCTGGCAGGTATATTTGCTGTCCGTGATGGAGAAGATGCTATCGGTGCGATCTCAGCGGCTGGCACGTTCTGCCGCGAGCGGTTGGGCGCAGTTCTGGCCGTGAGCACCTGGACTGGACTCGCACACATCGTCGTCTTCGTGATTGCCAGCACGGTCGCTTCGATGTTGTTAGGTGTTTTGGGTCTACTACCTTGGCGCCTCGTCGCCTTGGTCGTGCTTGCCGTGACGCTTTCCTATTTCGCGGTCGCGGACTGGCTGTACATGGCGCGGCTAGCAGGTTACATCTTTATCGCTGAGATGCCCGAATTGTTGGCTCGGCAGATTGCCGCGACACCGGCCCTGCACTCGCGGGCAGCTCTATGGCGACTGCCGTCGACCGTGACGAGTTGATTCTCAGCGATGTTCCGCATCCTTTGCCCGTAGGTTAGCCCACGAATCTTATTTGACCATCGCCTTCATGAAGTTCGATGACGCCAATCGAGAAGGGTGTACTTCATCGCCAATCCCGAAGAAACGGCAGAAACTCATCATGAGAGGCCGCCATTTTTCCGGATCGATATGAGGGCGCGATGCGTCCCCCGTAAGCAGAGAGTCGTCAACGTGCAGTCTCAACGACATTAATTTCAAACGCATTCGCCGAGACATTTTTCCCGAAAGGCCGCCACTCGTGGACAATTCCTTCCATCTGCACCGGACACTCCAGTATGCGCGGAGGCGCCACCTCAAGGGATGGAACCGGAGTTAAGTCCCCCACGCGAAACTTCTCGGGCTCGTAACGATATCCCCAGCTCTGTTTTTTCTCCGGTACCGGATTCTTGCCGGTGGTGAGAGCCAAGCGATCCACGTGAAACGACCTGTAGATCGGAAGGCAGATTGATTACGCATTCTTTCGTCCGAATCAAGTTGTCCGATGTCTTGCCCATGGATCCCAGGCCGAGCATGCAACTCCATCCGAGCCACCATGCTGACGACATAGGAGCGATGTTGGGCGTTCCGTCTTCGTTCAGGGTGGAAATAAGAGCCACGGGCGTCCCGAAGTAAAGGATTGTTGGTTCGATGGTTCGATGCATACGGAATGCTTGCTGAAAATGTGCACTTCGATCTATCCGCTTCTTGCGATCAAAGTCAAAAACACCACCAATTTGCGGGTCATCCCTTTACACTCTCTCCAGGAATTTGAGAAACTCATTCGTGGAAACCAAATCCCCGCACAATTCATCTTCGCTCGATCAGTCCATCGTCATCCTTGATTTTGGCGCGCAGTACACCCAACTTATCGCGCGCCGCATTCGCGAACAAAATGTGTTTTCCGTCGTGCTCCCGTGTACGGCGAAGCTGAGCGAGATAAAAGCCTACAATCCGGCTGGCATCATCCTGTCAGGGGCGCCGTGGTCCGTTTACGACAAAGATGCGCCGCCCGCCGATGTCGGCGTATTCAACCTCGGCGTGCCGGTACTGGGCATCTGCTATGGGCTGCAGTTCATGGTGCACACCCTTGGCGGCAAAGTTCGTCCGGCGGAGAAGCGCGAGTACGGTCACGCCGAAGTCGATGTCATTTCCGCATCAATCTTGTTTCAGGGGATGGCGCGAAAACTGGCAGTCTGGATGTCGCACGGCGACGAAGCTCTCGAACTTCCTCCGGGCTTCGAATTGATGGCCAAGACTCACCATGCAGTCGCCGGGATCCAGAATACGGAAAAGAAGTGGTATGCGGTCCAGTTCCATCCCGAGGTCCACCACACGCCGCAGGGCACGCAGATCCTCAAGAATTTCGTCTTCCAAATTTGCGGTGCGAAGCCCACCTGGACCGCCCAGCATTTCATCGAATCAACAATCGAGCAGATCAAGAAGCAAGTTGGGACTGGACGGGCCATCTGCGCGCTTTCAGGAGGAGTCGACTCGTCGGTGGCTGCGGTACTCGTGGACCAGGCGCTGCGCGACGCGAAAGGGAAATCTCGCCTCACCTGTATTTTTGTGAACAACGGAGTATTGCGCAAAAACGAATTCGAAAAAGTGCAGAAGACATTGCGCGAAAAGCTCGGTCTAAATCTGGATGCCGTCGATGCGACTAGCCGCTTCCTGGGAAAGCTGGCGGGCGTGACCGATCCTGAGAAGAAACGCAAGATTATTGGCAACGAATTCATCAAAGTCTTTGAAAAAGAAGCGCGCCGAATCGAAAAGACCGAAGGCAAAGTGAAGTGGTTGGTGCAAGGCACCCTCTATCCTGACGTGATCGAGTCGAGGTCGGTGCGCGGACCGTCGCAGGTCATCAAGTCCCATCACAATGTTGGCGGATTGCCCGAGAAGATGAAGCTCAAGTTGATCGAGCCGCTAAAGGATTTATTCAAAGATGAAGTGCGCAATATCGGTCGCGATCTCGGCATGCCCGATGAGATCCTGAAACGACAGCCGTTTCCGGGCCCTGGGCTTGCGGTTCGTGTTCTCGGGGAAGTGACACCGGAACGCTTAGCGGTGTTGCGCGAATGCGACGACATCGTGGTTAGCGAAATCAAGCAGGCCGGCCTCTACACGAAAGTCTGGCAGGCGTTCGCTGTGTTGCTGCCAGTGATGTCGGTCGGTGTGATGGGAGATATGCGCACTTACGCATACACCTGCGCGATCCGGGCTGTCAGCTCCGAAGATGGCATGACCGCGGACTGGGTGCCGCTGCCCCATGAAGTATTGAAGATTATTTCCACGCGTATCGTGAATGAGGTGAAAGGGGTGAACCGCGTGGTGTACGACATCACCTCGAAACCTCCCGGGACGATCGAGTGGGAGTAGAGATCCTCGGGGATAAGCGAAACTGTGTCGATGAAGGGCGGTTGAGCCTTTGAGAGCAACTCAGCGCGTTTTCGCGGCTGATTCGACTTCCTCGTAGAGTTTCGGAAGGCGTTGTGCATCGTCGACAGAGTTTCCGAAACGAGCTGATTCGTAAACGTCGGTGAACCGCGAAACTGGCTCTCGCAGGCGTGCATCTTCGATCTGCTGGACGAACTCCTGTGGCGTCTGCGCCAATGACTTCAGGGTCCCACGCCGGGCCACGACGCGCGACATTCTTTGGTACCAAAGGGCAGCCGCGTCTTCAGGAGAGCGCTCGGGATGCGCCCGAAGCCATCGTTCCCGAAGCCAGCGAACGATCCGGACTATATTTCCCAGCAGGAGAAGGAGTAACGCCACAACTCCTCCGGTGATTGCCCATCGCGTGGGCGAATGCTCAACACGGTCCTGGCTGCGGCTTGCCCATTCGAGCATTGCGGCATACTTGTCTCGCGCCCACTGTCGGGCGTTCTCCCAGAGATTGCGAGTGCTGGTTACGGCAACCTGGCTTAAGACGTACTGATGATTCGTGTCGTAACTGACGATCCAGTCGCGCCAGAATGATGCCATCGCATCAAGGTATAGGCCGACCGTCCCCACCCTTGCGGAACGCCTCCGCCTGCGGCGGGAGTGGGGTCGAACATCTGCCAGCCGTATCCGGCGAAATAAACTTCGACCCAGGAATGCGCATCCTTGGCACGAACGATGTAATAGCCCGTTAGGTCGTTGAATTCGTCGCTGCGGAACCCGTTGACCACGCGCGCAGGAACCCCCAGCGTGCGCAGCATGACAGCCATCGATGACGCGAAATATTCGCAGTGTCCCTGCTTGCGTTCGAACAGAAAATTCGCAATGGGATCCCTTACTGTGTCGCGTGGCAGTTGCAGCGTATAGCCGTAGCGGCTGCGAAGGTAGTTTTCGATTGCGCTGGCGCGATCGTAATCGTTGGTAGCGGATGCGGTGATCTGTTGGGCAAGGGCTTGTACGCGCGGATCCTGCGGCGGAAGGTGGAGGTATACGTCAGATAATCGAGCAGGGATGTTGCGCTCGACTGCGCGTAGATCGGCGGGCGCAGGGGTCGCGATGTCCGAGGTGGCTTCGTAGTTGGTAACGGGATGGAGTGAGTCCGAATCGTAAACTGCGCCCCCGCTGTCGACCGAATACAACTGGTACTCGCCTTTGACCGCTCGTCCCCATGGCGCAAGGAAGAAAACGTTGCTGCCTATGGGCTCCATCAAGACGCGATAGTGAATCGGATTCTCCCGGAGCGCGGCGCTCGATACATTCGATCTGGGGCCGAAATTCCTGCGAGGAATAACAAAGGTCTTGTCAGCATCCGGTCGAAAACTGCCTTGGTAGTGAGGATTAGACCATGTGCGTCCGTCGAATTCGGAGAGCGCGATGCCGCGCCAGTGCAGGGAATAGCGTCCAATCGTGTCGTCGTCGATCTGCACGTGCATCACGACGGAGTTGGATTGCTGAATTTGTCCGATCTGTCCCAATTGGACGCGATCGCTGAATCCCGTGGATACATCGCTGCCAAAAGAATATTCACCGAGGTATCCGGCGGACATGCGCGGCATGATGAAGAACAGCGCGGCACCCGCCGATCAGAATGAGCAACATGATCAAAGGCGCGAACCTTGCCAAAGCGAAGGCTAGATGGCGATGCTCGGCAGGATCGCTTGAGTGGCGCGCCTGAATATTCGCTGCCTGCCCGGACCGGCGCATTTCCATGAGAACGAATGTCGCAACTGCCATGAGCATGAATGCGGCGAAGGAGAAGAGAAACGCGCTATCGACCGTCAATACCGCAGAGGACAGCACCATCAGAAACGCAAGAACCGCGAGTGTGACGTAGTCACGCTCTTTGCGAAGTGAGAACATGCGGACCACGACGCCGAAAAGCGCCAGATGAATCGTCGCGGGAAGAAAGGCGCGCGAGAAGATCGAGATAGTCAACGGCAAAAAACAGGAAGTAAGCAAGCGAGAGTGGAGTTGTCCATCTTTCCGAAATGAAGAGCTTCCGACGTTTGGCGATCAGGAATCCGCGTAAGGCAAGCGCCGATCCAGCCAAGAATCATTGAGGGAAGATCCAATCCCCCAGTCGCGGCCAGAGTTCCAAACCCAGTCAAAACAAGCAGATATAGGGCAAGCTCAAAGTAATGGTCGATGGCTTTGGTGATCGGCGTGACCACGATTTTTGAGGGTCGGGAGGCCATCACTTCCGGTGACTCGGAGATCATTTCATTGTTCGATATCCTGGAGGATATGGGAAGGGGCTATCAAGCAAATCTTGCACCGAAAGTCACCTGAACTTTCGGGCGCGCAATGCACGTTCTCCGGCCGATGTATTCCAGTGCGCCATGACGCATTCGGAGCATGCGGTCGCTGCCCGGATTCTTCGATGCGCCGCGAATTGAGAGCTGAAGACAACTTAATTCAGACATTGCAATGCTAAAATGTTCGGTCAGGCATCGGTCTCACGCGACGTACTCTCGCCAACCCCGCCAGGTCCGGAAGGAAGCAACGGTAACGGGCTCTTGCGTGTGCAGTGAGGTCCCGGTGCCTGACTAGATTTCTGCCTCCCAATCCCGCCGTCAGATCCGAATTCCCCTAGTTGCTGGCCCTCTCATTACCGAGATTTACATTCCTTTTCCGACTCTTTTCGCAAGAATTGCCGATTCGAGCATCAAGAGGTAGTAGGGCTTGAGAACAGCGAGCAGTTCAAGGAGCGATATGAAGAAGAGGAATCAAACTCCCCAAGTTGCGCCGAACATCACCATCAGAGTTTCAGGAAAGCTCTTTGGTGGGCATCTAGATTACTTGGAGCAGTTGATTCAGTCTGCGGCTGAGTGCCAGCTTTGGCCTCTACTGAGCCTGTCTCAGTTGGAAGAAGTGGATCAGCCTTCGATCAGTTATCTGGTCGGCGGTGAAAATCGTCGGTTCGGAGTGATCTCGTGTCCGGGTTTCGTGCAGGAGTGGATGGATCGCGAGCGGCGGAGCGCAGCTGCCTAACCTCCAAGCCGAGCTTGCTTACGCATGCTCAGCCGGCACGTCCAGAGTGTAAGTCCCATGGGACGTGCTTTCATTTAGGAGGACGCCGTGATCGTTCGCCGCCGGTCCTGGTTGCTGTTTGCGCTCTTAGGTCTGGTCGCTGCTCCCGGTGTGGCGCAGAACTCCACGTTTAATTCGGTCGTGGACAAGTCCTAGTTCATCGCGACTGGCAGCGACATGGACCTCAGCGATCGCCCCCGGGTTAGACATTCTGCCCTCTATCCCTGAGAATAGGGAGTTTCCTATTTTCAGGAGCCCTCTTGACCACTTGTCTTCGTGCCAAAATCAGCGCTTTGGGTGTTTATCTGCCGCCGCGCATACTCACAAACGCCGATTTAGAGGAAATGGTCGACACAACCGATGAATGGATTATGGAGAGAGTTGGTATTCGGGAGCGGCACATCGCGGACAAAGGCGTCGGAGCCAGTGATTTGGCCGTCTCCGCGGTTAAGAAGCTACTAGAATCCCATCCCTTCGATCTGCAGGAAGTGGATTTGATCGTTGTGGGTACCGTCACGCCGGACATGATGTACCCGTCAACGGCATGTTTGGTCCAACACAAGCTCGGAATCCAAAATACGTGGGGCTTCGACGTTTCGGCGGGCTGCTCGGGATTTCTGTTTGCGCTAAATACCGGCGCCAAGTTTATCGAGTCGGGGCAGTACAAGAAGGTGCTGGTGATCGGTTCCGATGTGAATTCGTCGATGACCGATTACACCGATCGTGCAGTGTGCATTATCTTCGGCGACGGCGCCGGAGCGGTGCTGCTGGAACCCTCCGAAAGTAACGAAGGAATTCTAGACCATGTGGCCCAGGTTGAGGGCGTAGGAGGGCAATACCTTTATATGCCCGGTGGGGGCAGCCTGAATCCTGCAACGCACGCCACCGTCGATCAGAAAATGCACTACATCCATCAGGATGGCAAGAATGTGTTCAAGTATGCAGTCAAGAAGATGGCGGAGATGACTGAACGCATTCTAGCGAAGAACAAATTGCGCGGACAAGATTTGGATTGCTTCATTGCGCACCAGGCAAATCGCCGGATCATTACCGCCACGGCTGACCGCTTGGGCATGCCCGCTGAAAAGGTGGTCATCAATATCGACCGCTATGGGAATACGACCGCCGGAACAATTCCGATTGCGATGAAAACTGCGGTAGACGAAGGCAAGCTCAAGAAGGGCGATCTCCTGCTGCTGGCTTCAGTCGGCGCGGGATTCACTTCTGGGGCCACACTTTTGCGCTGGGCATTTTAGATAATTTCGGGGTCGCGTTCGTGCGCGTATGACGAGCGTCGAGCGCATGAGCTTGCGGCCCGACGCCTGACGCCCGCTGTTAGACTTTCTTTCTACAATCCTTCACAATGCTTCGGACAATTTTCAGGGGATTTAATTGACCAAACCGATCCGCGCAAAAATCAGCGCCTTGGGCACGTATGTGCCTCCTCGACTTCTGACCAACTCTGACCTTGAGCAGATGGTCGATACCAATAACGAATGGATCATCAGCCGCGTCGGAATACGCGAGCGGCACATCGTGGAGAAGGGGACGCCCACCAGCGATCTTGCTGTTGAAGCTTCGCGAAAGGCGCTGGCTCAACGTGGCATTGAGGCCACCGATATCCAGGCCATCATCGTCGGGACGGTCACCCCCGACATGCTCTTTCCTTCAACCGCTTGTATTGTGCAGAACAAGTTGGGTGCGAAGGGGGCATGGGGCTTCGATCTGTCCGCGGCATGCTCCGCATTTCTGTATTCCGTTCAGGTAGGTGCGCAATTTATCGCGAGTGGATCTCATCAGCGAGTGCTGGCAATTGGGTCGGACGTAATGTCGTCGATCATCGACTACACCGATCGTGCCACCTGCGTTATCTTCGGCGACGGAGCCGGAGCGGCGATTTTGGAGCCTGCGGAAGATGACTCGGTCGGCCTCATTGACTTCATCCACGAGGTAGATGGTTCCGGCGGGCAATACCTCTACATGCCGGGCGGCGGGAGCTTGCATCCGACGAGCAAGGACACCATTGAGAAGAAGATGCACTACGTGCACCAGGATGGACAGCAGGTATTCAAGTTTGCCGTTCGTAAGCAAACTGAGCTCTGCCTGAAACTGTTGGAGCGAAATGGGCTGAAAGGCTCCGACATTGACGTGTTCGTCCCACATCAAGCGAACCTGCGCATTATCAACGCAACGGCCGAGCGATTGGGATTGCGATCCGAGAGTGTGATCATCAACATCGATCGATACGGGAACACGACGGCGGGAACAATTCCGCTTGCAATGAGCACCGCCATCGAAGAAGGAAAGCTGAAGAAGGGAAGCCTGGTTTTGATGGCTTCGGTTGGCGCGGGTTTCACGATCGGCGCTACATTAATGCGGTGGGCCTTTTGATATTGAATGGTCGGCCGGTGTTGAACCCAACTCTGGGGTCGCGTAAACCGTGGCAAGAGTGAATAAGCGGTTTCCGTGACGTTCGTAACTTTCCCCTACGCATTTCGATAGAGGCCGTCCGGACCTCGTCGTTATCATAAATTCACGTTCGCTCTACGCAGAAACGTCAGCGTACGTGCAAGCCCATGATCCGCAGCCTCGGCTTCTCTCTTCTATTCGTTTTGAGTTCGCTTGGTTTCGCGCAGCAAGCTGATCCGCGCGAAGGAAAACTGTTGGTGCTCGAGCGGTTGTGGAACGAGGCCCAGGTAAACCGCGATGCGCCCGCGCTTGACGCACTGGTTTCAAGCCGCTTCGTAAACACCGAGTACGATGGAGAGGTGAGCGACAAGCAGCGCTTCCTGGCTGACATCAAAGATCCTCACTTTAAGCCGAAGCTAGCGAATATCCAGGAAGTGAAGATGAATTTCTTCGGCGACACTGCTGTCGTCACCGGGGTTTATCACACGCAAGGCGTGTTCCAAGGGAAGCCGTACGATCACGTCGGACGTTTCACGGACACTTGGGTTATGGATTTGGGGAAGTGGCAATGCGTCGCCAGCCATACCAGCCTTCTGAAGAAGTAGGATCTAGTGCGCCGTTGTGGTGTTTTCCTTCCGGCAGCTGAAACCTTAACCATAAAGCTACAGAAGCGTAAACGGCTGCGCTCAAGCAATGCGACAGTTCAGGTTTGCCCCTCATCACCAGCCGCGACGTGAGGCAGCGTAACTTCACGAATACTCTCCCATGTTTTATTGCCCAATAGATTTTTTTATGTGTCACGAGTGAATCTCACGCCGAACGCAATGATCTAATCAGGCTCGAGATCAACGTTCAGCAAGCCCGCTCAAGATCAATCATGGAAGCCGCCTCTCACCCCCGCACCTGGAAGGTCTTGCTGGCGTTCGCCATTATTTACTTCGTTTGGGGATCGACGTTTCTGGCGATACGAGTCGGTGTGCGGGAGGTTCCACCGTTTTTGCTTGCCGGCATGCGCTTTTTTGTCGCTGGCATCGTGCTGTATGGCTGGATGCGTGCCAAGGGCACGCCTTCGCCCACAGCGCCCGAGTGGGGTGGAGCGACGCTGCTCGCAGTGCTGATTTTCGTTTGCGACTACGGACTGCTCTTCTGGGCGGAAAAACGTGTCCCTTCGGGCATCGCGGCTGTAATGCTGGCAACGATTCCGGTATTTATGGCGCTGTCGGAAATCTTCATCATGAAAACGCAGAAGCTCACGCCGAGGCTGGCGATTGCATTGTTGGTGGGGCTCGGCGGCGTTGCGGTTTTGATGAGTCATTCCGTAAGTTTCGGGGATGCTCCGGTCGACATGCTTGGTGCCTGCGCGCTGATCGCGGCGGCGGTTAGTTGGTCTCTGGCATCGGTGCTGACGCGCAAGGTTCCGTTGCCGACGGCCAAGGTCATGAGCTCGGGAGCGCAAATGTTCGCGGGCGGCGTACTCCTGGTTTTGACCGCTGCGTTACTCGGGGAATTCCACGGTTTTCGTATGCAGGCGGTTTCCGGTAAGGCGTGGCTCGCCCTGTTGTACCTAATCGTGGCAGGTTCGATCATCGGATTTACTGCCTACGTGTGGCTAATCCATCACGAATCGCCCACGAAGGTGGGAACGTATGCGTACGTGAATCCCGTGGTGGCGGTGCTAGTGGGATATTTCCTGGGCGGGGAAGCGCTGGGAGCACGGACTGTCGCCGGCACGCTGCTGGTCCTTGTGAGCGTTGTCTTAATAACGACGACACCGAAAGTAAAGAAGGAGATGACTGTGCCAGCCGAAGCGAAGTCGAGGGTTGCAGTTTGAGCCTCTACCTCGTTACTGCGCGTGAAAGGCGATGACTAGCTGGAAGAATTGGCTTACGGGCGCGTCATTCTCTCTGGCTTGACCAATTGATCGAACTCCTCGCCCGTCAAATACCCCAACCTCAAAGCGGCCTCGCGGAGGCTGGAATGTTCGACGTGCGCGGTGTGCGCGATCTGCGCGG
This sequence comes from uncultured Acidobacteriota bacterium, assembly GCA_963712365.1. Taxonomy (GTDB): domain Bacteria; phylum Acidobacteriota; class Terriglobia; order Terriglobales; family Acidobacteriaceae; genus Sulfotelmatobacter. Next base: position 44,901 of record CAVQHO010000006.1, on the reverse strand, counting down.
CTTTGTCATATCCGACTTTAGGCGCGAGCGCCGTCACGAGCATCAACGAATTCTTCACATACCAGTCCACCTTCGCGCGATCCACTTCGATGCCCTTGATCATGTATTCGACATAGCCGTGGCAGGCGTCGGTGACGAGCGTGACCGAATGCAGAAAGTTATAAATGATGACGGGCTTGAATACATTGAGTTCAAAGTTGCCTTGGGATCCGGCAAAACCTACGGCTGCGGTTGCTCCGTGAACCTGGGCGCAGACCATCGTCATGGCCTCGCACTGAGTGGGATTCACCTTTCCCGGCATGATGGAAGATCCGGGCTCGTTTTCCGGAATTGTCAGTTCTCCGAGACCGCACCGAGGGCCTGATGCCAGCCAGCGGATATCATTCGAGATTTTCATGAACGATGCGGCCAGCGTTTCCATGGCTCCCTGCGCAAAGACAATTTCGTCGTGCGCGGAGAGCGCGGCAAACTTGTTGCCATGGGAGCGGAAGGGAAGTCCAGTCAGTTCCGCGATCTTCTTTGCTGCCCGCTCCGCAAATTCTGGATGAGCGTTAAGGCCAGTGCCGACCGCTGTGCCACCGATTGCAAGATCGTAAAGGCCCTCTAGCACCTGCTCCAGACGTCTGATGTCTCGATCGAGTAAGCTGGCCCAGCCGCCGAATTCTTGTCCGAAGGTGAGAGGCACCGCATCCTGCAGGTGCGTGCGTCCGATCTTCACAATGTTTTCAAATTCCTTGGCCTTCGCAGCGATTGCATCGCGCACAGTTTTGATCGCTGGAATCAAAGCATTCTTCACTCGATCGGCAGCCGCGATATGCATCGCCGCCGGAAAGGTATCGTTGGAAGACTGCGACATATTGACGTGATCGTTGGGATGAATCGGTTTCTTGGATCCCATCTCTCCGCCCGATATCTCGATGGCGCGGTTCGAGATGACCTCGTTCACGTTCATGTTCGTCTGAGTACCGCTACCGGTCTGCCAGATGCGAAGTGGAAACTGATCGTTCAATTTGCCGTCGATTACTTCGTCGGCGGCCTGGACAATCAAGTGCGCTTTGTCTGCTGGAAGTTTGCCGAGATCCTGATTCACAAGAGCGCAAGCCTTTTTCAAGGTCCCAAAAGCGCGAATCAATTCGGGCGGCATCGTATCGCGTCCGATATCAAAGTGCAGAAGCGAGCGCTGCGTCTGGGCTCCCCAGTAAACTCTCGCCGGAACTTCAATCTTGCCCATGCTGTCGGATTCGGTGCGGGCCTTGACTATGGAATCTGTAACAGAGGACATGACAACTCCTGCGCTCAGAAGAGGAATGAATGTAACCGGAAATTATAGCGCGCATTGGTTTGGGGGCCTCTCCGTGCGAGGAGCGGGACTTGCTCGCGACAATCGGCCTGACAACTGCGCTATTAGACGTCTGCTTGCGTTGGATAGACTTTCGCGCATGCTAAAATCATCGGTTTCTGGGTGTGCTCGACCCTGTTGCCTCGGGCCACTCCTCGCGCAATTCATGCCTGAAATTCTTTCCGCCGCAAATATCGAGACTTTGCCGAAAATGAAGGCACAGCCTCATCCGGAGATGCAGACGGACGTGCTCGTCATCGGAGCAGGTCCCACCGGGCTGGCTTGTGCGATCGAGGCGCAAAGAGTTGGGCTCAAGGTCATCGTGGTCGACAAGGGATGCCTGGTGAATTCCTTGTTTCACTATCCCGGCGAACATGACCTTCTTTACGACGCCGGAGCTGCTCGAAATTGGCGACATCCCGTTCACCACTTCCCTGCAGAAGCCGACACGCGAGGAGGCACTTGAGTACTACCGCAAGGTCGCAGAGCACTACGATGTCGACATCCGGCAGTACGAGTGGGTAAAGACCGTCATGGGCGAAGACGGCAAGTTCAGCATCACTGCAACGGACCGTGCGGGACGCCCGCACGATTACCTCACGAAGAAAGTGATCGTCTCGACGGGATACTACGATCTGTCAAACCAGCTTGGAATTCCGGGCGAAGACCTTCCTAAGGTTTCGCACTATTACGGAGAACCGCATCCGTACTTCGATACCGATGTCATGGTGATTGGCGGGAAAAATTCCGCAGCGATTGCATCACTGGACCTTTGGCGTCATGGCGCGAGAGTAACTCTCGTCTATCGCGGCTCTCATTTGCATCACCACGTAAAGTACTGGATCAAGCCCGACCTCGAGAACCGGATCAAAGCGGGCGAGATCGAAGCGTACTTCAACAGCACTGTCCAGGAAATCGGCATCGATCATGTCGTGGTGGTCACTCCTCACGGACCGATTCGATTGAAGAATGATTTCGTGCTGGCGTTGATTGGGTATCATCCGGATTACGATTTTCTGCGCAGCATGGGGATTGAGTTGTCAGAGGAACAGTGCCGGCCAGTCTGCGATCCAGTGTCTCTCGAAAGCAATGTGCCAGGGATCTATGTTGCCGGAGTGATTGTTGCAGGATCGCAGGACGAACGAAATCTTCATCGAAAATGGACGGTTTCATGGCAAGCAGATCGCTGCCGACTTGAAACTCAAATTGCGTCCTTAACGGTACGCTACAGCGACCCACTCTCTGCGGCCGCAAAAGATGGCCTCGCTACTTCAGCAAGAACTCTTTTACGAACACGACTGTCGAATAAAACTGGAAGTCGCGATTCTTCTTCTTGGCAAAGCCATGTCCCTCATCCTTGCCGAGAAGCCACCACACGGGCGTGCCGTTCTTTCTGACGACTTCCACCATCTGAGCGGATTCGCTGGCCGGCACCCGCGGATCATTCTGCCCCGCGATAACGAACAGCGGCTTGGTGATATTTTTAGCCTTGTTCGCGGGCGCGATCTGTTCGAGAAATTCATGCGTCTTCGGATCGCGCTCGTCTCCGTACTCGACGCGGCGCAGGTCCTTGCGATATCCCGAAGTATGTTCCAGAAACGTCACCAGGTTTGACGGGCCGACAACGTCAACCGAGCAGCAGATTCGATCGTTATAGTTGGTGGCGACGGCAAGGGTCATGAATCCTCCATAACTTCCACCGGTGATCATGATTTTTCCAGCGTCCAAGTCCGACTGCGTTTGAATCCAGTCGATCAGCGTGTTGATGTCTTTGTAGGAACCTTCCCGCAATAGTCCGTTGTCGAGTTTCTGGAATGACTTTCCGTACCCCGTGGAACCGCGCACGTTGGGATAGATCATCGCGATACCGAGTTCGTTGATGTAGTAATTGTCGCGTCCAAGAAAATCAGGACGTGTCTGTCCTTCAGGACCTCCGTGAATGTCGATGATGACTGGATGCTTGCCAGAAAAGTTCGCCGGAGGCTTGTATAGGAATGCTGAGATGGAGTGATCGTCGAAAGACTTCCAGTGAATTAATTGTGGTTCTGAAAACTTGGATGTGTTGAGGCCGCCGGTTTCACTGAACGTCCAGCGCTCGACCTTTCCGGAAGCCGTATCGAGAGAGTACGCGTCGAAAGGCTGGCTGGCCATACTCAGGCTGAACGCCAGTTCGCGACTGTGATCCCGCCACTCGATGCCGCCAATCACGCCGACAGGAATCTTCGGAGTTGGAAGTTCTTTCGAGCTCCTAGTATCGAGGATATGCAGCTTGCTAACCCCGTCCTCATTGGCCTCGAAGGCGATCCATCGGCCATCTTTTGAGAGATCGAACTCATCTACATCCCATCGCAGCGATGGCGTAAGAACACTTGTTTTATGATTCGCCAGATCAAGGTAGACGAGGCGTTGAAACTCCGATTCCGCATCGCTGGTCATGTAAACGCCCTTACCGTCTTTTGAAAAACGGGCGTTGCCATAGGCCACTGGGTCTGGGCCCTTCGGAGTAAGAAGCTCGTTGTGGCCGGACCTGACGTCGAGCAGCCAGACGTAACTCTCGGCGGCCGATATACCGTTAAGGAGAAGAAGTTGCTTTCCATCCGGCGACCAGTCGGCGATCTCCCACCCTCCACCTTCCATCTGTCCGACCATGCGAGCGCTCGCGGGGTCATTGGGGTTCACGGTCCAGATGTCTACGTCAGATCCTGTCCGCTTCGTGGAGCCGTAGGCTATGCGGTCTCCTTGATAGGACCAACGCGGAGAGGTGTTGCGGGACTTCCCATCGGTCAAGAGCTTGATGTCGCCAGTGTTGACGTCGAAAAGATAAATCTGAAAGAACTCGCCCCCACCAACATCTTTCACAAATAGGAACGTCTCGCCCTTCGTAGGCTCGTAAGCGGCGCCCGCCACGCGGTCAGGAAAGAATGTGAGTTGACTGCGATCTCCGCCGGGAAACTTCACTTGATGCACCTGTGATGTGTCCGCGAAGCGAGTGATGATCAGCATCTCGCGCTTCATGGGATTCCAACTGGCGAATCCTGCGGAGCGAAACTCGCTGTAGCGCGCGACCGACTCCGCCAACGATGTGGGAATCTTCGGAATTCCTTCCGCGACGAGATTTTCATTGGGAGTGATCTCTCCGGTCTGTGCGAAAGCCGCAACAGTAAGCAGCAGAATCGACGCTGCTGAAAAAAGTCGCTTCATGAATTCCTCCTAGTTCTTCGGTCTGCGTGATGGCGATTCCGTTAGCAATCTGGAGCATCGAGCGTGCATGGTAGGACACTCGCTGAACGTGAGTCAATGCATACTGCCTTTGCCCTCTGCAGGTTTCCCAATTACCCTAGCGACTCCATGGAATTGCAACCTGAACAGCCGGCGGCGTCGATCTCGCTCGGATCTTACGCCCGACTGATCCGAAGGAATCGAAATTTCAGGCGGCTTTGGCTAGCTCAGATCGTGAGCGAGATCGGTGATTGGTTCTACACGCTTTCGATTTACACCTTGCTGTTGCAGTTGACGGGGCACGCCGGTTCGGTTGCCCTGGCACTGGTCCTGCAGGTGCTTCCACAAACATTTGCTGGACCGACCGCCGGTGTCGTGAACGATCGTCTAAAGCGCAAGCACGTAATGATTGCTGCAGATTTGATTCGCTTCTTGGTTGTGCTCGCCATGTTGTTCGTACGGTCCCGCTCGCTAGTTTGGCTGGTGTACCCGCTACTGCTCGCGGAGACGACGATGGCAGCGTTCTTTGAACCGGCAAGGAGTGCGGTGATTCCCAATATCGCTGAGGCCGATGAGGTGCTGGGAGCGAACACGTTATCTTCCGCCACTTGGTCGGTGAATCTCATGATCGGGGCAGCGGCGGGAGGGGTGGTAGCGGCGTTCCTCGGCCGCGATGCTGCCTTCATCTTGAACGCGCTTTCATTCCTTTTGTCCGCGTACCTCATTGGTGGGATGCGCTTTGCTGAACCCCACGTGGATGCGGAGAGACCGCTCCGTCCGCGTGATCTGGTTGACTTCACTCCGATCGCAGAAGGCATCGCGTACATCAGGAGCCACCCGAAACTCCTGCCCGCAGTATTCGCCAAGGCGGGGGAACTCATGATCGGGCCAAGTTGGGTGATCTTCACGGTTATGGGTGCGCGCGAGTTCGCCATCCACGGCCGCAACATGGATGCTGCAGGCGCGGCAATGCTCGGAATGAGCATTCTTCTGGGTGGGCGCGGTATCGGGGCTTTGGTTGGTCCGCTCATTTCGGCGAGGTGGGCTGGGCAGAATGATCGCCGCTTGCGGCTTGGTATTCTTTTTGGTTATCTGACGATCGCTCTGGGTTATGCGTCGCTCGGCCTGGCAAAAAACGTTTGGATGGCGGCCTTGTGTGCGATGGTGGCACACGCGGGAGGCTCCACCGTGTGGGTTTTTTCGACAACCCTGCTACAACTCCATTCGGAAGACCGTTTTCGCGGTCGAGTGTTCGCGGCCGATCTTGGGCTCGGAAGCTTTACGTTTGCCACGACGGCCTATCTCGCCGGTCGGTTTTTGGACGCGGGGTTTTCTGCACGCACGGTTGCTACGACCACGGGAATCTTTATGATTGTCCCGGCCGCAATACTGGCGTTCGTTCTTCGATCCAAGGCGACAGCCGCATCCTGATTTGCGCGTCCGGCAGAATTCTCATACACTTCGTCGCGCGATTAAAGGGTTCAATCCGGCCTGTGCGAGCACACGGAACGCCATGCAGTCTTTTCAGTTTCAAATCGTCCTAAAATGTCCCCTCGAAACGGCATTTGCGGTTTACACCGACATCGGAAGATGGCGCAACCGAAACGCATTCGGAGATATCCAGTGGGTGCAAGGAACTCCGTGGGAAGAGGGTAGCCGCCTTCGCATTGAGACTCGCGTTCCACTTCGCAGTACGATTGACCAGGTAGTGCAACACTTCACGGCGCTCGAGAGCGTGAGCTACATCAGCCACGTTTTAGGTATCACCGCGGAGACACGCGTCACCTTCCAACGCCTCTCGGGAGGTCAGACGGCGATCTACGTTGGCATGCAACTCGTAGGAACCGTTTCACGCTCGCTTGGTTTCGCGATTGAACCCGTCATCGCGAAGACTACGAAAGAATTTTTCGAGGAATTGCGGAGAGAATGCGAGCTTGAAGCGAAAAAGGGCAATAGGACAGAGGATCAGGCCACGAATCTCGGACCCTGATGGTATTTGCGCTGGATGCTATGTCTTGCTCAAGCGATCGATTTTCGCAGCCATGATGAAGTCGCTTTCGGTTAAGCCGTCGATTGCGTGGGTCCACAACGTAATTTCTGCTTTCCCCCAACCTAGAAAGATGTCGGGGTGATGCCCTTCCACCTCCGCAACCGCTCCGACTCGATTGACGAAATCGAGAGCCTGTTTGAAATCAGGGAAGCTAAACTTGCGATTGAGATGATGTTCGTCCGTGACGGTCCAATCGGGGACACTGGCGTGCAATTCCTTAAGATTGTCTCCTTTGAGCGCGGGAACTCCACCGCGGCAAGGAACGCATGTTCGGTCTGCTAGTTGCTCGGTCATGATTGGACGATCGTACACGGATCGGTGAAACAGTGCGGCGCTACCTGGCTACCTTTCCTGATCGAAGACTGCCTGGGGGCGGGGACAACATAGGGTTTCGGCGGCACGACCTGTGTACAATGTGATACTCCCCTCCGGGCGGGATTGCCCTCACATCCGTCACACACTGGAAAGGAATTGAAATTGAAAGTCTTAGTTATCGGCGGCGCTGGTTATATCGGGAGCCATGCTGCCCGGGTGCTGAAGAAGGCCGGACACGAAGTCATCGTTTTTGACAATTTGAGCACGGGTTACGAGTCATTGGCACAGGGATTTGAGCTGATCAAAGGCGACATGCTCGATGCTGCCGTCATGACGAAAGCGTTGTCGCGAGCCGATGCGATTATGCACTTTGCCGCGCACGCTTATGTCGGAGAGTCAGTTACCAATCCCCGCAAATATTTCCGGAATAACGTGGAAGGTGGACTCTCGCTGCTGAATGCAGCGGTCGATGTGGGCGTGAAGAAAATCATCTTTTCCTCGACCTGCGCGGTGTACGGTGAGGTCACAAAGGTTCCAATCGCAGAAAACATCCCGCGCGAGCCGGTCAATCCTTACGGAGTCTCTAAGCTTTTTTTTGAGCAAGCGCTCGAGGCGTATGACCGCGCTTATGGCCTTCGATTTGCGAGCCTGCGTTATTTCAACGCCGCCGGAGCCGACGACAGCGGCGAGATTGGCGAGTTGCATGATCCCGAGACTCATCTGATTCCGCTAGCACTTCGTGCGGCTGCCGGCCTCGGACCGGAGCTAAGCGTTTTCGGTTCAGACTATCCCACACCGGATGGGACCTGTATCCGCGACTACATCCATGTGAACGATCTGGCGAGTGCGCATGTGAAAGCGCTGGAATATCTGACTGCAGGAAATAGCAGCGTAGCGGTTAATCTTGGAACTGGGACAGGGGCATCCGTGCAGGAAGTCATCTCCGAAGTGGAGAAGGTGACGGGCAAGCGGGTTCCTCGCAAAGTCGTGCCGCGAAGGCCGGGAGATCCGCCGGCACTAGTCGCAGATCCCTCCAAGGCACAAAAAGTATTGCAGTGGAAGGCGGAGCGCGGTCTGGACAACATCGTTACTACCGCGTGGAACTGGATGGAGCGAAAACGGACGGCTGCCGTCCGGTAACGAGCTGCGGAAGCGACCCACTGACGCGCAGAGCTGACGGCAACTCGGCTACTCTCAGTGCGTCGACAAATATCTTGAGATCCGGGGACATTCATGGCAAATGAACTGGCGGGGAAGAAGGTAGCGTTTCTGGGCGCAGGAAAGATGGGAGGCATCATTCTGCAGGCGCTGCTGAAGAGCGGTATGTTGTCGACTGGATCGACTTGTGCAACTGTTGCGCATGAGGAGCGCGCCAAAGCGCTTGCCGAAAAGCTGAAAATTAGGGTCGGCACCAACAATGTAGAGGCGGCCAAAGGCGCGGATGTCATCGTCATTGGCGTCAAGCCGCAGGTAGTTGAGGACGTGGCTCGCGAAATTGCCGGCGAGCTCACCACGAAACAGCTCATTGTCTCGGTGGCTGCGTCTGTGCCGACGTCGATGATCGAGAAGAATTTGCCGTCCAATGTCCCTGTCATTCGCGCAATGCCCAACACGCCTTGCATCATGGGTGCCGGTATGACGGCCATTTGCAAGGGCAAGCACGCGAGCGCGGAACATGTGTCTTTGACTACCAATATGTTCAACGTGGTGGGAAGAACGGTGGTTGTCGACGAGAAGCACATGGATGCGGTGACTGCGCTTTCTGCGAGCGGCCCCGCTTATATCTACATCATTCTTGAATCGCTGGCCGAAGCCGGTGTGAAAGTCGGACTGCCGCGCGATATCGCAACATTGCTGGCTGCCCAAACCACGCTTGGAGCCGCCAAGGTTGTCCTGGAAACTGGCGATCATCCTGCACTGCTCAAAGATGCCGTTACGACGCCAGCAGGATGCACAATCGACGCCATCATGGAACTTGAAGAAGGCAAGCTACGGGTAACGCTAATCAAAGCCGTCGTGAAAGCGGCACAGCGCGCGAAGGAACTGGCGTATGGCTAGACGGCAACTTGGCCGTGCCTGACCTAGAAACAGTCGTTGATGACGTTCTCTCCGTGCCGAGCGGCCCGATGCTTTCCCCGACTACCGCTTAGTATCAGCTATCACCCGACGTGCTACATTTTCCTAGACCTCATTCGAGATTCGGCATCTCGAGGCGGGCCTTGAACTACTCATGGAACCACGCCTCATTCTGATCCACCTTTTGCTAAAGCTGGGCGTAGCCACCGCTGTGTCCAGTCCTATGGTGCGCTCCAAGGAGTTCAAAGCTCTTTTGTTTCGGGAGGAGCGGACACCGCGGCAGAAAGTCTACCTCGTACTTTGGATCGCATTGCCGATCATGCTCGGGGTATGGATTCGCCTCTCGGTCAAGAGTTTTCTGTCAGGGGATTTAAGCTTTGAGACTGCCCTGCTGCTGGGCGTGATCGGTGGTCGCTGGACCGGTTCGGTCGGCGGGGCGCTCGTGGCATTTCCCGCGCTGCTCTACGGAGAATGGATGACCGTGCCGTTTTGCGCACTGTGCGGATTTATCGCAGGCCAGTTGCGCACGATGGCCATCGATAAAGACGATATCTGGTTTTTCTCTCCTTTCATTGATCTCAGTATTTATCGCCTGATACGCCGCAACCTGCCACGTCCGCGCCTGTTCGACTGGCAGATCATGTTCTTCACAACGATTGTCGCCCTTCGATTCGTGCAGACTGAGCTGTCCCGCTCCTTTCCAAGAACAATTTTTGCGCTCGAAAGTCGGGACAATATTTGGGTCGAGGTCGCCGTATATGCCACATCGATCATCGCCATCGGCATCGAGCTGAAGATCTTCAATAGCGTCCGACTTCAAATTAAACTGGAAGAACAGGAGCGCCTTCTGCTTCACGCTCGTATGGAGGCGCTGCAGAACCAGATCAATCCTCACTTCCTGTTCAACACATTGAATTCGATTTCGTCCCTGGTCCGCTTCGATCCCGACATGGCACGGGACGTCATTTTCAAGCTGGCTACTATTTTGCGCAAACTGCTCAACGCAAGTGACGCGTTCGCTCCTCTCCGCGAAGAGTTCGAATTTGTCGACAATTATCTCGATATAGAAGTCGTTCGTTTTGGCCGGGACAAACTTCGAGTTGTTAAGGAACTCGATCCGGCATCGCTCGATGTAGTAGTTCCGAGCATGCTGCTGCAACCGTTGATCGAGAACTCCATCAAGCATGGACTCGCCCCGAAGGTGGAAGGCGGCAGCATTTATCTTCGGAGTAGGCTCACCGATTCACGACTGATCATTGAAGTTGAAGACGACGGAGTCGGCATGGGCGGTTCGCAACTGGAAGAGAGTTCGCTGCCCGGAATGGGGATCGGGATGGCCAATATTGCCGAGCGGTTGCAGGTCCTTTATGGCGATACCGCTCGGATGACTATCGACAGTCATGAAGGGAAGGGAACGATCATTCGCATCCGTTTGCCCTTGATCGAAGCAACCAGTTCGGTTCCTGAAGGTTTCTACGCGGAACGCTCCAGCACGCGAAGGTAAAAATCTTCGTACTGCTTCACAATCTTGGTCGAGCAAAAACGCTCCATCGCAACCGCTCGCGCCCGTTTTCCCATCTCCTTCAGTTGCTGATCGTTGGTGAGAAGCTCGATGGCATACCGCGCCATTGTGTCGACATCCCCAACATCGGCGAGATATCCAGTGTTGCCGTGGTCGATGACTTCTGGAATTCCTCCAGCACGAGTAGAGATGGGCACGACTTCACATGCCATCGCCTCAAGCGCGGCAAGTCCAAACGATTCTAGTTCGCTGGGAAGCAGCATGATGTCGGCGATAGACAGCTTTTCGTAGATCTGGTCCTGCTTGCCCAGGAATAAGACGTCGTCGTGGATACCCTTCTGCACCGCGAGCCATTCCGCCACCGAGCGATCCGGTCCGTCTCCAATTAGCAGCAAGCGCGATGGAATCTGCTTGTGAACGCGATCGAAGATCTCGATGACATCGTTGAGACGCTTCACCGGTCGGAAATTTGACAAATGCACGAGCACTCGCTGCCCGTTGGGCGCGTACTCTCGGCGCATTTCTTCGGCAATTTTGGTATCCCGAAGATAGATATCGCAATTGACCGAGTTGTAGATCACCTCGATCTTGTTTTTCACATCGAAAATGCGCTGCGTGCGATCTTTTAAATAGTTGGAAATTGCAGTGACGCCGTCGCTTTGCTCGATCGAGTAGCGGGTGATCGGCAGATACGAGCGATCGAGGCCGACCAACGTGATATCGGTTCCATGAAGGGTCGTGACGAAAGGCAGCCGTTGACTGCGAGGTCCGGCGGCGAGCATCTGGCGAGCGAGCAATGCGCTGACCGAATGCGGAATCGCATAGTGCACGTGCAATAGATCAAGGTCGTAGAGTTGTGCAACCTCAGCCATGCGCGTTGCCAACGCCAGGTCGTAGGGCGGATAGTCGAACAGAGGGTAACGCGAGACCTCTACCTCGTGGTAGTGAATGTTTGCTTCAGCTCCGCGCAAGCGAATCGGCTGCGCATATGAAATGAAATGGATCTCATGTCCGCGCTGGGCTAATTCCATGCCCAGTTCAGTTGCGACCACTCCGCTTCCACCATAAGTTGGATAACACGTAATCCCGATTTTCATGGGCAAGGTTCGGTTGTTCGCACTCCTGACATTCGATGGTCAAGAATGGCGGTGGTTGCAGATTTTACACGAGAGGGATACCGGACCGGACGCGAGATCGCTTGCTACTGGCCGATTTTCGGTCCCAACGAGCTGCCGCTGTCTATTTTGTCCAGGTGTGCCTGGAAACGCTTCTTGGAATCTTCTGGCATGCCCGTAAATTCGATTCCCATACCAACGCCGGGATCGCGGGTCCGCACCACTGCGCTGGGAGAGATGCGTTCTTCCTCAATCCACAGATCTACTCTGAGAGCTGTGCCCACCGGAAGAGGCATGACGGTCTCAACATAACAACCGCTTCCGCTGATATCTGTCGCGTTGACTCGAAGGGGAGTGTTGACGCGTTCGTCGCGAAGTTCAAGAGGAAATGAAATTCTGTGTCGCAGAAATTTGCGTCGGTTGTCGTGGCGCTGCTGCGTCCGCTCCTCCTCCAACATCTCCGTGGGAAGGGCGGCGGTCCATGGACAATCTTGGTCGGCGACGAGTTGCACACCGACCTGCGTTTTCTTCAACGCGCCTGCATCCACTACCCAGATCACTTTGCAGCGCGCTTTCCGGCCTTCGTACTGGACGCCGATCACATCTCCAACCTTGAGTTCGGGCTCAATGCCGTAGATGCAAGCTCCTGTCGAACTGATATTTTGAGCGATGGCGTTTTGGAAGAAGGGTTGATTATTCGCACCCATGCCCCACACGCGTACTTTCAACTCCAGTGTCGCACGCGGCGCTGACCCTTGGGCCGACATGAGCGCATATCCTCCAAAAAATCTACAGGGAACGGTAGTTGAATAATGATACTACGCTCATTGAAATGAGCAGGTTACGTCAGTACTCAAATTCGACGCCTCGAATCTGCGCTTACGTGATTCGAAAATTCAAGAGGTAAGTCGCGGTACGAAATCAGTTCGATACCTTGTTTCGACAAAATCTCGCGCGCATTACCCAGAGTGAGGACACGAAGTTCAATCTCGCGCGATTCGCGCAGGCGAGTATTGGCGTTACGAAGATCGGCATCGTTATATCCGGGGTGACAGACGAATTCCCAGGTTCCATCAGGAATGCTGCTCGCGATGGCATGGAACAGCTTTTCGTCGAGAGTGCCGGTGACCTCAATGCCGAGCGTTCCATCAGGGGTAGCAAACCCTTCGCGCTTCACCGCATTGTGGAACTTGCCTGCGAATCGGCGAAGCACCTGAACTTCGGCATAGCGTGTCCACAATTTAGGCCGGGCGAGTAGATCAGTGGAGCGTAAAGGCATTCGGGGACCGAAAGGATTTCTTATCGAGTTAACTCCACAGTCGGCGGCCGCCCGCAACAGAGGGCGCAATATTTGAGGAAAAACGTGAGTGTGTTTGTGCGTATCAATGTGCGAGACGTGGATTCCTGCCGACTGTATCTTTCGAATCTGTGCAGTCGCTTCAGCGGCAATCTCCTTCGGACTGATGCGCCCCGCGACAGCGCGTGCCGCGAACGACTTAAGTCCGTCTCTGAAGAGGGTAGAGGTAGTGAGGGAGGGCAGCGTGTCAGCGTCAACGACCGGTTCGCCGTCGATCAGCACCACGTGACAGCCGATGCTGAGGGCGGGCATCGACTTCGACAATTCCACAGCTCCGTCAAAAGAGTGCCCATTCGCCATCAGAGTCGAAGAGGTAACGACTCCGCGGAGATGTGCTTCGGCGATCCCGCGATTCACGCCGGGAGTAAACCCGAAATCATCTGCATTGATGATGAGTCGCCGCACGCAGCCAGTCTAGCAGGCGTCGAATATCGACTCTGTTGTTGTTGTCAGCGACTTTCGTCAGAAATCCGACGCGCTGCGGCAAATGCTGTGTGTTGCGGTTTTCGCGTATACTCAACCGAAGCGTGTCGTACACGCGCTTCATCTCTCGCTTCTGAATGTGCGACACCTCGTCGCCAGGCTTACGAGGGGCGGTTAGCTCAGCTTGGTTAGAGCGCCTGCCTTACAAGCAGGAGGTCGCAGGTTCGAGTCCTGCACTGCCCACCAATCTTTTCAATCAGTTGACTACGGCACCGTCAGTTCTGACTACTAACTGCGGTGAAAATTGCGGGGACCCTTGGTCAATTCTTGGGCTGCTGATAGCTTCGACAGCGCCACGAAGTTCTTCCATTGCGAAGTGACCGTACCGCGCTGCCATCTTCGCCATCGTCCCTGCAGACCAACCTACAATTTTCGCAATGATCGGCAGCGGGACTCTGGCGGCAATCATCCGGCTGACTGCTGTATGGCGTAGATCGTGAAACCTAACGCTCTCCATACCAGCAGGCAGCGTATCGGTCTCCACGTGGCAAACCGTGCAAACGTAACCGCCGGATTCGGTTTTCTCTGCAAGAATACCGTCCTTACATTTCGAACAGCGGCGCCGTGTGCGCTTCTTTGCGCTCTCCCAAGCTTCTTTCACGTCACCAATGGGCTGACAAGGGTCCGTGTTGAACACGACTGCGCCGGTAAACCCGAAGCTTCCTTCGGATCCAGCGCGCCAGTACTTCTCAAGTGGAAAAACATAATGCTCAGGTTGGCGATTCGGAAACTCTTGTGCCCAGAATGTAAGCGTTTCTAATGCGCGCTGATTTAGAGGAACTGTACGCCCTGTTCCTGCAGGCGTCTTATCAATTCCGAATCTCAGACATCGATTTGCGAAATCGATGTTGGCCCATTGGAGCATGCGAATTGTGTTGAAACGTGCGCCAGTCTCTAGCGCTAGCGTTACAAAGGGAAGCAAAATGCGGGACCGAGAACGTCCGCATTCCTGCAGCAGGTGTGATTCCTCGTGGGAAGTGATGGCACGACCCACATCCTGTCGCTCGGTCAGCATTACTACGTCGGGCTTAATTTTCTCCCACGCCCCGCGTCTTCTCATAATCTGGCGAAGCATTGCAACCTCAATGTTCACCGTTCGCGGTGAGGCGTTCTCAGCCAAGCGTATTTTCTGATAGCGCGCAATGTCCCTTGCGTCTATGTCAACGAGAAGCCTCTTGCCCAAAACGGGCAAGAGGTGCGACATGCTGTTTCTAACGATCTCATTCATCCTTGGAGACCATCTGTGCCTCTTCGTTTCTTGCCACTCTGTAGCGGCGACCGAGAGCAATCGAGGAGCCGCTGCCTTGCGGATCCCAGCGCTTCCGTCTCTTAAGGCCTGTCTTCGCTTGCTCTCAACCTCTCGGGCGCGAGTTATTGAGGTCATACCAGTAGTTTCCCTAACGCGCTGACCGTGGAACATAAAATCCATAACCCAAACTCTACTTCCCTTGGGACGACAGAGCGACATGGTGATTCCTCCTTGATACACCTCGGACCGGCGTTAATAGGTCTCCCCGATTGACTGCACGTGAAAGAAAATTGGATTTGATGTCTGGCGCTTTGTTCGATACCCAGCGTTTCCAGTCCAGCTTTGTCGTTGCCTTGTGCCACTGTTCGATCCAATGCGAAGCCCTTCGAAGTTTGTCTCTTCGTTCTTCCTGCCTTCTCTTCTTGGTTGCTGCAATTGCTGTTGCACGAGTGCCACAAGACCGCGAACAGTAACGTTTGTTGTGTGCGGATTTTCGGATGTAATAGTCTCCGCATCGGTCGCAAGGGCCCGCGAGTCTAGAGCAAGCTGGATTCAACAGGAACCGAATAAAAATGTTAAAAGCCTCTTCTCGGGGGCCCGGATCATCATTGGCCTCACCCAAGGCGATTGCAGCGCCGCCGAAAGGAGCGCTGACAATCGATTTCGGCATCGTCTGCCAATATCCATCCAGTTGCTTGAACAGCTTACGGTGCGATCTCGCCAGTTTGGTCAGCTTGGGTCCAGAGGAGCGCCATAACTCAACCATCCTCCTGAGGAGCCGGGGCGTTTGTTTTCTTCTCTTCCTGTCATTGCGGGCAGTTTCTTCTCCGATTACCGGCCGCGGCTCGAGCTGTCCGTTCAGCGCCCTGACAACCCTATAGAGGCCCAACTCGGGTTGGTTTGCCATCGGAACAACCGTACCGGTCCAGTTTCCGAGCTGCTTCCGAAGCTGAGGCGTGCCAGTCAACAAAAAGACGATAGCACAATAAAGTAAAAAACGCATATCAAAATATCTGGATTGTTTACCGGCTGTGTCGCAGTATTAAATTATGGAGGTTTCAAGAAAAGAGATGAACTGCAAACTCATGACCGTGGAGGAAGTTGCCGGTGCCCTTGGCTGGAAGAAATCAACTATTCGCCAGAAGGTTTGGCGCAGGGAATTGGAACACGTGAAGATCGGGCGCTCTGTTAGGTTTCGACCTGAGACGGTACAGCGCCTAATTGAATCTGGAACCATTCCCGCTCTGGAACGGCACTAAGGAAAGGTTCCCTCCCAGAGTGTGACATTCGAGACGGTCCGATGCATTTCGTTCCAACCTAGTCTTTCTCTCGTGTAAACGGGAGCGGCAGCTATGGCGCTGTTGGGCTGAAAACAGCCCCGGTTGTTCGACGTAAGCGATCAAAGATTTAGCTGATTGCTGAAGGCCCGAAGACCACGCATGTGCGCGGTTTGGCTACAGAACGATCGCGGAAGCGCTGCGACGTGTCGTTAAGCCTAGTCCCGACCGGAATCCGAGGGACGGAAATTGTCGCAGAACCGAGCCGGTTAACCGACGGTGGCTCCTTTACGCCGGATGCTGAGACCGAGGGCTATGGTCTCAGTGTGCCTCGGTTCACCATTGTCCGGATGCCTTTGATTGCGATCTCGGGCGCTGGCGAGGCCCCAATCTGGGTGAGGGTGCAGATTTGACTAATGATTTCGATTGGAGCGGAAGCATGAGCCGACAGGCGATCAGGAGCAGCACAGCGGATTACAGATCGATCGATATCCGTGAATTCAACAAATGGGGTTTACTAGAGGCTAGCGGGTGGAGAACCGTGACGTGGAGGCGAGGCGGCGAGATAGTTTCCTCGATTGGTGTTCTGCCGTGTTGCGGGCATCTACTTCTACGTTACTCCTGCAGGGCTTTGAAGGCGAGCGGGAGCACAAACAGTATTCGGTTTTTTTAGACTGGACGCCGTGCAACTATGGCGGCGCCAGGCGATGGTTCATATCTGCCCAACGACCGGATGCTCGCGCCGCGTAACCGTTCTCTACAATGGCCCGATATTCGCCTGTCGCCATTGCCTGAAATTGAGTTACGAGAGCCAGCGGGAAGGGCCATGGGAGCGCGCCCTGCGACAAACACAAAGAATTCGAGCGAAACTGGGTGACATGGCTTCTATACCTAGTGGCTATCCGGACAAACCGAAGGGCATGCATTGGCGCACTTATTTTTTGCTATTCCAACAGTTCAGGTATGCCGAATCACAATCAATGCCACCTTTCTTGCTTCGGCACCTACGACAAAATGCGGTGGTACAGCGATTTCTGGGTCACTTGAGAACCAGCGATTGTGGGTGATCCCAAATTTGCAGCCTCATACGTAGTCAATGAGTGTAATGATTCCATAACAATGTCGGCTCCCACGCCCGAGTAAACTTTGGTGGTGCCAACCAACCAAGGCTCGGGAGAAAGGAGCCGAACATGCTGATTATAGGTTGTGATTATCACCCGAGCTTCCAACAAATTGCGCTCGTCGACACTGAGACAGGGGAACTGCAAGAGCGGCGGCTGAAGCACCGGGAAGAGGCCGAGGAGTTTTATCGCACTTTGGCAGAAGCAGGAGCCAAGGTGCGCGTGGGCATGGAAGCGAGTGGCCATGCCGGATGGTTCGAGCGTCTGTTAGCAGAGCTGAACTTCGAGCTGTGGATGGGCGACGCAGCTGAGATCGCAGCGAAGAGAGTGCGCAAACAGAAGACGGATCGGCTGGATGCGCAACATATTCTGAAGCTGATGCTGAAGGATGACTTTCCGAAGATCTGGGTGCCGAACTGGGAGAATCGCGACGTGCGGCAACTGCTGTGGCATCGCCATCGCATGGTGCAGATGCGCACTCGAATCATGAACCAGTTGCAGGCGGCCGCGCTGAACGAAGGTTTGCGCTACAAGAAAAAGTTGTGGCGGGAAAGGGGACGGCAGCAACTGGAGTCACTGCCCCTAGCTCACTGGGCGAGCCGTCGTCGGCACGATCTGTTGCAAGTCCTGGACCGAATCAATCCGACGATCGCAGAACTAACGCACGCGATCGAGCAGGAAGCAAAAAAATGTCCGACAGCGCAGCGCTTGATGACCCATCCTGGGGTAGGTGCTCTGACGGCGTTGGCCTTTGTGCTGATTCTCGGAGAAACGGAGCGGTTCGGCTGCGGCAAACAGATCGCCAGCTATCTCGGTCTGGTCCCGGAGGAAGATTCCAGCGGAGAACGACGCCGATTGGGGCACATCAGCAAACAGGGCAACTCGCTACTACGTTTTCTGCTGGTAGAAGCGGCACAGGTCACGGTGCGCAGCGATATGCGATGGCGAAATCGGTTTTTTCACCTGGCACAGCGCCGAGGTCGAAAGATTGCCAAAGTTGCCATGGCCCGAAGACTGGGGATTCGTTTGTATTGGATGTGGCGCAGAGGATGGAATTACGAGCAACTGGAAAGCTTCGGTTCGCACGCGGGACAACTTGGACATCGCCATGGTGTGAAGTAAATCACCGACGTAATGATTGAGCGTCCCGCTCCTCTTCAGTGAGGAGTTTGAACTAGGAATCATGATCGCGAATGCGACCGAAGAGATGGATGGGTCGGACTGAGTTCCGCACCTGAAACGATTGCGAGCGAGCCTTGGTTGGATATGGCGGTTGTTCAGCTAGAGCGAAATGGCGCGCTCCTCGGAGTGCACGGGTTAGTACGCTCGAAAAGAACTTGACAGCGCCGACATTGTTAGAGATAACGATGTTTCGCCAACTATCGTACCGAGTCGCCACCCAACGTCTCAGCCTTCATTGACTTGACCCACCCCCCGCCCTAAGATTCAACCCTATGCTTGGGCAAATCATTTCTCACTACCGCATCCTCGAGAAGCTTGGCGGTGGCGGGATGGGTGTGGTGTACGAAGCTCAGGACGAAACTCTCGGCCGCCACGTGGCTCTGAAATTTCTTCCCCCCGAACTGAGTTCGCGATGCAGGCTCTGGAAAGTTTCCAACGCGAAGCTCGCGCGGCCTCGGCGCTAAACCATCCCAATATTTGCACGATCCACGAGATAGGCCATCAGGATGGGCAATACTTCATTGTGATGGAGTTGCTGGAGGGGATGACGCTGCGCGAGCGCATTATGGGCAGGCCACTTCCTAACGACCATCTGCTCGAACTGGCCATCGACATCGGCGGGGCGCTCGAAGCTGCGCACGCCAAGGGAATCATCCACCGCGACATCAAGCCTGCCAATATTTTTGTCACCAATCTTGGTCACGCCAAGATCCTCGACTTCGGGCTGGCGAAACTTGCGCCGGAATCGGTCCGCACCGTCGAGCCTCAAGGGCCCACTGCGATGAGCAAGGCCGCGCTGACCAGCCCGGGCACGGCGGTGGGCACGGTTGCCTACATGTCGCCCGAGCAGGCCGGTGGCGAAGAGCTCGATGCGCGCACGGATCTATTCTCCTTCGGCGCGGTGCTCTATGAGATGGCGACGGCGCGTCCAGCCTTTTCCGGGAATACTTCGGCGATGGTTTTTGACGCGATCCTGCATAAGGCCCCCGTATCCCCGGTTCGCCTGAATCCGGATGTGCCGGAGGAATTGGAGCGTATCGTTGCCAAGGCGATCGAGAAAGACCGTAAACTGCGTTACCAGGCCGCCTCGGAGATGAGTGGTCGACCTGAAACGGCTGCGGCGTGAGATCGATTCGGGGCACCTCAGTTCCGCTTCTGGTTTCAGTGCGGTTGCCGTGCCGACTCCTGGCCCGCTCCCGGTTTCGGCGGCGACTTCACGCTCCCGCCGCAAGCTCTACGCGATTGGCTCAGCTGCCGTCGTCATCCTTGCTGTCCTTGCTTATTTGCTCCGTCCCACTCTGCCTCCACCCAGAGTCACCGGATACACCCAGATCACTCATGACGGACAACAGAAGAGCTTTGTGGGGCAAGCCGTTGCCGTAGTGCTGACGGATGGTCCTCGCCTCTTCCTGCAGGAGAATCTCAATGGACGGTTTGTCGTTGCACAAGTCTCCGCATCGGGCGGAGAAACAGTGCCGATTTCGACGCCCTTTGCGAATGTGGCCCTGCTGAACATTTCGCCGGACAAATCCGAGCTCCTCATTGGTAGCTTTACCGGCGCTGAACTGGATCAACAGATCTGGACGCTCCCCGTGCTGGGCGGCTCGCCTCGGCGAGTGAGCGATCTGCTGGGTTGGGATGGAGCCTGGTTGCCCAACGGCGACTTCCTGATCGCCAGCAACAATGAACTTCTCGAAGTCTCCCCTTCCGGCACGCGCAAGTTCGCGGCGCTCCCGGATTATTCATACTGGTTTCGCTGGTCACCCGACGGTCAGGCTTTGCGTTTCACCATGAGCCAAACCAAAGCCCCGCGCTCGCTGTGGGAGATTTCTTCAACCGGCAGCAATCTGCGCCGCGTCCTTCCAGAGTGGGCCGGAACTGAACACCAGCACGGCAACTGGACGTCAGACGGGAAATATTTCGTCTTTCAATCCTTTCGCCAGAATCGGACGGACCTCTGGGCTATCCGGGAGAAGGGAGATTTGTTTCATAAGGTGGATCATCATCCTGTACGGCTCACTTCGGGGCCGATGAATTTTGATTCCCCCCAGCCCAGCGCTGACGGAAAATACATTTACGCAGTAGGCGAACAACCTCGCGCCGAACTGGTTCGCTACGACGCCAGGTCTAAGCAGTTTCTACCCTACCTTGGCGGCATATCGGTTAGCGATCTCAGCTTTTCTCCCGATGGGCGATGGGCAGCCTATACGACTTATCCGGATGGCAGCTTTGTGGCGAAGCCGGTTGGATGGAACCCAGAAACTGCAATTAACCCCCGCGGTTACCAAATTTCACCAGTATGCCGAGGTGGTCTCCGGACGGGAAACTGATCGCTTTTTCGGGTAGTGACCCCGGTCACAGCACTAGCTTGTATGTGATCTCAGCCGATGGCGGCACACCACGGGCGATTTCAGTTGCGACAAACTGCCGCCGTCGGCCCGAGCTGGTTGCCAGACGGGAATTCTCTCGTGTTCCTGGATGCGGGCCGCCCTCGCGGCTCCCGCAGTCGCCAAGGTTGTAGATCTAAAAACCCTTCAAGTTACCGCCCTTCCAGAGTCGAGTGATTTGTTCTATCCAGTTGTTTCTCCCGATGGCCGCTACATCACGAGTGCAACTCTTGATGGCCAAAAGCTGATGTTGTTCGATTTCAACACTCACAAGTGGTCAGAGCTGCTCAAGATGGATTCGGGCTTTGTCAACTGGTCCAAGGACAGTCAAGTACATCTATTTCGATACCGGACTGAGCGAGAACCCCGCCTTTTATCGCATCCGGGTTGCCGACCGGAAGTTGGAACGCCTGGCAGATTTGAAGGGGTTTCGTCGGGTAGTCTTCGCATTGTTCCCCTGGAGTGGCGTCACCCCCGATGGCGCCCTGTTGCTGCCGCGCGACATCAGCTCGCAGGAAGTCTACGCGCTCGATTTAGAGGTGCCATAGAGGCGATTTTGCAACAGTCATTTCTGGGAGTGGCGGGAACTTGCCCTGCTTACGCCGCGCTATCGGATCAATCTGTGCAATCCCAAGGCCAAGGCGACGCCAATGAAGGCCACGGCGATCAGCGCAAGGCGTGTCTTGAAGAGTCTTCGTTGGAGGGCGTTCATGAGTGAATCATAGTGCAATGCGGACAGAAGAAAACGCTGAAAGGGAGCTCGAAGGACAGACGATTTTCGAGCTCATTTTGGATAGGCTACAATCCCTCCGGAAGGCATTCATGCTGAGGATACCGACAGAGCCGATACCGTACGCGCATGACAGCGGGCAAATCATCAAACCATAATTGCTGTGATACGAGTGCGTTTGCGAGATCTTTTTCATTCTTGAAATGTTCGCTGAGCAGTCGTTCCCATGTCTCAACGATCCATCGCGGATAATTTGTTTCCTGATCCTTGCAGTCAACTGGCGTTCTTATGGATAACAGCAGCCCCACTCTTACTTCCCAGAACGCCGTTTCTGGACCGCAGGACGAGGCCCGGAAGGGCTCCTGGAACACTTCCAATATTGGCGACCAAACGGGAACGACCGTTTGGTGGCTCGACTCGAAGTCCCGACAACGGTTGCAGCCAACGGTCACGGTATAATCCTTGGCGCACGCCAGCCGCCTCCATTACGAAACTCAGCTCAACAAGTCATGGCAGAGGGGCAGGGAGCACATCAGAATGTGCGGAATTGTCGCGCTCTTCTCGCGTCGTGATCCGATCTCGGCAGCGGTCACTGCAACGGGCCACCCAGAGCCTTTATCATCGCGGCCCCGACGGGCAGCGGCATTGGATCGCCCCCGACGGCCGCGTTGCTCTCGGGCATGCGCGGCTCAGCATCATCGACCTGACGACTGGAGATCAGCCGATCGCGAGCGAGGATGAGCAGCACCCGGATCGTCGTCAACGGCGAATTCTACGGCTATGAGTCGATCCAGCGGGAGCTCGAACGATCGGGACACCGCCTGCGCACCCGGTCCGACAGCGAAATCGCTCTGCATCTCTATGAAGATCTCGGTGCCGCAGTGCTTGCACCGATTGCGCGGCGAATTCGCTTTTGTGCTTTGGGATGAGACGAACCGGACGCTCTTCGCCGCTCGCGATCGGTTCGGCATCAAGCCGCTGTTCTACGCCTTCCACGGCGAAACGCTCTATTTCGCATCGGAAGTGAAAGCCCTGTTCGCCGCCGGAGTGCCGGCGCGTTGGGATGCCGAGTCCGTCTCTCACTCGGTCGAACTCGGCGGGCATCCAGGTGCGCACGCTCTTTGACGGCGTCTTTCAGGTTCCACCCGGCCATTACCTGCTCGCGACCGACAAGCACGTCCAGCTGCATCCAATATTGGGATTTCGATTATCCAAGGGCCGACCAGGCACGCGCCCCAGCGTTCCGATGCCGACTATGCCGCGGAATTCCGTCATGCGCTGGA
Organism: uncultured Acidobacteriota bacterium; assembly: GCA_963712365.1. GTDB lineage: Bacteria > Acidobacteriota > Terriglobia > Terriglobales > Acidobacteriaceae > Sulfotelmatobacter. The sequence goes on along the minus strand of CAVQHO010000006.1, from coordinate 22,196 downwards.
GGAAGCGGTTCGCCTCCGCCTGCGCGCCGACGTTCCGGTGGGCTGTTATCTCAGCGGCGGTCTCGATTCCTGCGCGGTTCTCGGGCTCGCGGCGAAACATCATCCCGATCCGATCCGCGCCTTCACCCTGACCTTCGATCGCGCCGACTACGACGAGGAGAAAGAAGCGCGCGAGATGGCGGCCAAGGTGGGCGCGGAATTTTTCCCGATCCCCATCCGGCAGGACGATCTCGCGGATCACTTTGCCGACGCGATCCTGCAATCGGAAACACTTCTGCATCAATGCCCATGGCGTGGCCAAATACCTTTTGAGCCGTGCCGTGCGCAACGCCGGTTACAAAGTCGTGATCACCGGAGAAGGCTCGGATGAGATTCTGGGCGGCTACGCGCACTTTCGCCGCGACATGCTGCTTTACAACCGGGAGGGCCAGGACCCGGATGTGGTCGCGGCGCTTCTCGAGGATCTGGAAAGGCTCAATCCTGTGTCGCGCGGGTTGCTGTTGCCGCACGGCGAACGCGAGGCCGCTCGAGAATGTCAAGCGGCTTCTGGGCTTTGTTCCCTCCTGGATCGAAACCTTCTCCGCCCGGTCGTCAAAGATGCAAGATTTGCTGGCCGGAGACTTTCCTCGAGAAGTTCGGGCAGCGCGAGGGCTTCCATGCGCTTCTTCAGCGACCTTGATGTCCGCGGCCAGCTCGCCGGGCGAGATCCGGTGCATCAGTCGCTCTATCTGTGGGCGAAAACTCTGCTGCCGAGCTACATCCTGACCATGCTGGGCGACCGCATGGAGATGGCGCATTCCATCGAGGGACGCGTGCCTTTCCTCGATCATCATGTCGTCGAAGTGATCCGCTCCCAGCCGGTGACCCAGAAGATCCGCGGCATGACCGAGAAGTATGTTCTTCGGGAAGCGGTTCGCGACGTCATCACCGATACCGTCTACCGGCAGGCAGAAGCACCCGTTTCTGAGCCCGCCCGCTACCCTGAATCCCGAGGAGAAGCTCAGCACGTTCGTGCAGGACACGCTTCGCGGCCCTGTGCTCGCCTCCATCCCGTTCTTCGATCAGAAGAAGGTCATCGGCCTTCTGGACAGTCTTGAGCACGATGGATGAAGGCTCGCGCGTTGCCAACGATCAGGTCCTGATGATTCTGGTGAGCGCGTGCGTTCTCCATGCAGGGTTCCATCTGGCGGCGTGAAGGACCAGAGACCTAATCCGCATTCGGAAGACCCTCATTAATTCAGCGTTCTCCCGTGAGTGCGAGGCGTCCATCTGGAATACGCAGAATCAACAGTCCGCCAGCCACCGCTGCCACCATCATCAGCGTTAGCCCAATCGAAAAAGATCCCGTTCGAGTGTAGAGATAGCCCAAGGCGTATGGACCGGCAAAGCCCGCGACGTTGCCGACGGAGTTGATCATTCCCACTGCGGTCGCTGTGACCGACTGACTGAGGGTTTCGGTCGGGATCGCCCAGAAGATCGGGAGATACGCATAGCCCATACACACCATGGTGAACAGTACGACTGACAGTGAAATAGAACGGGGTTGACTGATGAGGCCCAGCGATCCAATGGCAGCGATGAACAGCGGGACTGAAGAATGCCAGCGTCTTTCGCGCTCCTTGTCGGAATGCCATCCGTTGACCTGCATCGCGATGAATGTCGCCAGGAACGGAACAGCTCCAAGCAGGCCGACTCGCATATCCGAAAATCCCGACTGGCGTTTCAGCATGGTCGGAAACCAGAAAGCAAAGCTGTAAAGCCGCGAAATAATCGAGGAAGGTTGACGCCCGCCAGCAGCAAATGGGGCGAGCCTGAGCGCCTGCCCAACCTGACCGATTGCGACTTACGGTCTTTTCTTCTTGCAACTTTTGCTGAATCCATTGCCGCTGCTCGCGAGCGAGCCAGGCCGCTTCGCTCAGGCCGATCCGTCAAAAAGGAAACGGCAACCATGCCCAGTAAGATTGCCGGATCCCTTCGACCACGAACAGCCACCGCCATCCCTGCAATGGCTAACCACTCCCGGCCGAGAATCCAGCCCGCCATCGGCGAGCCAAGACCGAAGACAGCGGAATCGCCCCATAAGTTGCTGGTCGCTTTCGCCCGGTCCGCGTGAGTAAACCAGTGACTTAAATAGACGATCACCCCTGGGAAAAAGCCTGCCTCCGCCGCACCCAGCATGAAGCGCACCAGGTAGAGCTGACCCGGCGTGTGCACGAGCGCTGTCAGCATGGTGAGCGAACCCCACGCGATCATAGTCGCGGAGATCATCCGGCGGGCACTCCAGTGCTCCACCAGCAGGGCGCCGGGAATCTGGCACGCTACATAACTGATGAAGAAGATCCCACGCCCAGGCCAAATCCCGGTCGCTGAATCTTAGATCGCGTGACATGCCAAGCGCGGCATAGGCCAAGTTGGTGCGGTCTACATAATTGACGATATACAGGATGAAAAGGAATGGGAGCAGACGCAACGCGATGTGGCGCCGCGTGCTGTCCGCATGGGCCGCAGCGGGGACAATCGCGGATGAGGGAGCGAAACTCAGTCAAGCTTCTCCGGCCGGGGGGGGTGCAACGGGCGGAGTATACCCGAGTCTCGGCAGTTAGTGAATTGACATCTCAGGGCTCCTCTAGAGGCTTCAGAAGACGCCTCCCAGGATTGTGCCCAGCGCGATTCTGAGCGGCTGCGGGCCCCGGCGTTCGGTGGAATCGCTGGCCGCAAAATTTTGCGCATCTCACCGCGAAACCATCTCCGGCGAGTTTCCCCCTCGCTCTTATATTTACGGCGCAACTCCAGGCTGAATTTCGGGTTCAAAGCTAGGGCCGAACTAGCTGCGCTCAAACACGCCGGTGTTTCACGGCCGCCCGAATAGCTCATCCTCAATCAATTCCCTAGTATTCTTAAGGAGCCGGGATGAAATCCAAGCTAATTTCCTCGTTTCTTGTTTCCGCCATCATGTTGGCCATGTGCTCAGCCGGGCTCGCCCAGGAACCCGCGCCACAGCAGACAGCACCGAAGAACTCAAAATCGGCGCCGAAACTCCCTAAGTGCAGCGATTCGCTGCCGGGCCTCGCTGTGCCTGACGCGCCCCACGGACTTTTCGCCATCATGTTTCCGAACAAGCAGATGCAGGCACGGACTACGCAACTGCTTCTGCACAATCCAGTCGTGTGCGGGGCGAACTTCTATCTGTTGTGGGACCAGATCGACCGCGGCCCCAAAGCCAGCCCACGCTACGAGTGGTCGGAAATCGACGAGCGCATCGCGCCCTGGATCGCCGCCGGAAAGCGAATTAATTTCATCACCAGGGCGACAGGATACAGCGGCGAATCGAAAGTCACTCCCGATTACGTCTTCGACAAAGTAAATTCCGTCGAATGCCCCAACTTCGGCCGCGTTCCGGTTTTCTGGGAAAAAGATTTCATGCGCAACTACCAGGAATTCATGGCAGCGGTGGTCGAGCACTACGGATCGAATCCAAATATTGGCTACATCCGCTTCGGGCTCGGCGGCGGCGGCGAAACTTACCCTGCCTGCATGTTCGCGCTCAAGCGCCACGGATTTTCTGCCGGCGTCTGGCGTGACTACATTTTCAAGATGCTCGACTTCGAGCATTCTCTGAATTCTCCGAAGCAGTTGATGGTGGGAATAAATTCATTCGGGAAACCGGAAGACTTAGGGTTCGCAGACGCGGTCGCGGAGCGCGCGACGCGGAACGGCATCGCGATCGGGAGCCAAGCACTCACGATGGACGACTCACACAATGAAGAGCGCGGTTCGACTTGCGCCGTCGATTGGTGCCGAAACTTCCATAACTCTCAAGGTAAGGTCGCGCTCGAATTGCAAACCCGAAAGGCGAGCAATCCCGGAGGCGGCGGGCTTGTCGGCTCGATGACCGAACTCATTCCCTTTGCGCTGAAAATGCATACGCAGATTATCGAGATTTATCCCGAGGATTGGTACGTCGCCTACGATCCAAATTCTCCGGATTATGCGCAGCACCACGAGGAATATCAGCGGGCGTACGAGGAAGCGGCGAAGGTGCTGGGTGGAAGCTAGGACGTGTGAGGATCGAATCTTCTCAACTGAGGCTGCCCCACCCTTCGCTAGCGATGACGATAAGGGCGACGAGGAAATCAGAAAGTGTCAAGAGAGCGCTGTCGTAGGGGCGAACCAGTAACCAAATGATGCTGGTGTGGAGAAATACAAATGGGATTGCTCCCATGCTCCAGAGGAGCACGGAGCGCGCGCGGTTTTCCGATCCGCTCAGAAAGCTGCCCACCAAATAAAAAATCGGTGGCGTCCAGAACGCCAATACCTTTCCACCCGTTCTGCTGGCAGTGCGAGTGCAGATGGCGTGACAGAGGCAAGACAATGTCACTTCGGGTCCGACATTGTGTGGAATGTCCAAGGTGCCACACTTGGTACGTAATCGGCTTCAGTCCCTATCGGAACGGAGCCCACATCGTGCGTACCGGGGAAGGCATCGGAGAGCAATACCCACTTTATTGTCTGTGCGAAGCCGGCGCCGTTCCGAATCGCTGGCGATGCGCGGCTGGAGAGTGACTGAGTGTCCGAGGCTCTCCCAGCGCTTGACCAAGTATCGTCTCAAGCCGTCCGCGTGGAGTCGGTCGAAGTAGTTACCGCCCAGATCGGTGTAGGCGCAGCGCTTCCGTTGGAGGTGATATCCAATCACCAGGATGCTATGGGCAACGGCAATGATGGCGCACTTTCTGCCTCGACGAGCAGCAAGCTTCTTAAACTGAGCTGAGAGATAGGTGTTCTTCGTGCGAGCTGCAGCCCATGCGGATTGACAGGCCATACGACGCAACCAGGGACTGCCTTTACGGATCTTGCTGCTGATCCGCTTGCCTGCACTCTCGTTGTTGCCGGGACACACGCCTGCCCAGCTAGCAAGATGCGCTGCGGTCGGGAACTGACTAAAATCTGTTCCTATCTCTGCGATGAAACTCCAAGCCGCCACACGATCCACCCCGGGAACCGTCACCCAGCGATTCAATGCCTCCGCCAAGTCTTCGTGCTGTTGCCCGAGTTGCTCGAGTCGAGCGTCTAACAACTCGATTTCAGTTTCGATAAAATACAGTTGGCGAAGCAGGCTCTGCAGAAGAAAACGATGATGATCTCGCACCTTGCCTTCTAGAGCTGCCTGTAATTGCGGGATCTTGTCGCGCAAGTGCCCAAGAGCGAGGTCAGCGAGCCGTTCGGGGCTCTCTTCTCCGCCGATGATCGCCGCGAGCATCGCTCTGCCACTCTTACCGAGCGTGTTGCTGGCCACGCTTGCGAGCTTGATATTGGCATCCTCGAGCACCTTTTGAATCCGGCTCGCAATACGAGAATGCTCCTGCGACAAACTGGTTCGTGCCCTGGTGAGATCCCGCAGATCGCGAATCACCAACCGGGGTATGAAGCTGCCCCGCAGCAGTCCATGTTGCAAGAGTTCCGCGATCCACTGACAGTCCTTGGTGTCCGTCTTGCGTCCGGGAACTGCCTTGATGTGTTGGGCGTTTGCCAGAACGATCTGAAAATGACTTTCGAGAACGTTCCACACAGGCTTCCAATAAACACCCGTGGATTCCATGGCCACGTGCTCAACGCCAAACTCCTGCAACCACAAAACCAACTCTCGAAGCTCGCGGGTCGTGCACCCGCAGCGGCGAATATGCTTCAACGGTTTGCCGGATTGCGCTATCAGAACACAAGCAGTGATGGAGGACTTGTGTACATCCAGTCCACAGCACCGCGGATACAAAACTTCCATGGCTGTCTCCTTCCGCCGTGCGACGTAAGGATGCACAAATCGCGAAAGTCTCCCTCGCGTGCTCCTCTCCGAAGAGAAGGCGACAGTCCGTTGTACTCAACGGCATCCAGGGTCAAACTCATCCGCGGGCTCTTGGGCTCCACTAAGGCGAACGACCACATACGTCGACGGCTCCGACAGCCTAACTCGTTTTCATGGGCCGTTGTGCCCCGAAACGGACATGTAGAACTCATCCCATCTGCTTACAACAATTACTTGCGGTTTGCTCGTCATCCTCCCCTTGACCAAGCATCTGAGTGTCCTCTACCATCTGCCGCAGATCGCTCCTTCTTCAAACGGTGAGGAAAAATCTGCATGAATAGTGTCCCTGGCCAAACAGAGGTAAGGAGAAGATTCTTGCGGATGCTAGTCGCAAGTCCCCTTTTTGCTGGTTCTCACTTTTTCCCCAGCTCTCTCACCAACTTGCTGGCAGCTAACGTCCTACCAGAGGGAAAGGCCCTCGCGAGTCTTGAGATGTTGCGGCAAAGCGACGATGTCATTTCGTCCCCTGACCAGGCCTTCGATGTCATGGACTTCGAGTCTGCCGCTCGCAAGGTATTGCCCCCCGCCCATTTCGGCTACCTCGCCACGGGAGTGGATGATGACGGCACGGTACGAGCGAATCGAGAAGGCTACTCGCGGATCCAGATTCGAGCTCGCAGGCTCGTTGATGTCGAGAACATAGACATGTCTGTGCGCCTTTTCGGAACCACTTGGAGCAGCCCGATCCTGATATGTCCAGTTAGCAGCCAAAAGGCGTTTCATCCGGAAGGGGACATCGCGGTAGCGCGTGCGGCTCGTGCCAAGGACCATCTACAGATACTCTCTACCGCCGCAACCTCCTCGATTGAAGATGTAATGGCCGCGCGGGGCGCCCCCGTTTGGCAGCAGTTGTACCCGACAAATGTCTGGGAGGTAGCACGCGCCATCGTGAAACGTGCGGAGAAGGCGGGCTCCACCGCGATTGTTTTGACAGTAGATTTTCAAGAAGGAACCAATCGCGAAACGCTATTCCGGGCCCAACTAGCGGATAAGAGGGAATGCTCTGCTTGCCATTCAAGCTCCTACACAGGTGCTGCACGCGGAAGACCGAGAGCCGGCTCTCGGAGGTTTCGCCCAATACGCAACACGGAAGCCGATGTTCGACGGTATTGATCTGTCAAAGGTAACCGCTACTTATCCCCCGAATTTGAATTGGGAGTTCGTGAAACGGCTGCGCGATAGCGTGACCGGCAAGCTGCTCCTCAAGGGCATTGTCACGCGCGAAGACGCGCAAATTGCCGTCGAGCATGGTGTGGATGGTCTCATCACCTCCAATCATGGAGGACGAGATGAGGAAAGCTTGCGCCCGACGATCGAAAGCTTGCCCGAAGTGATCGATGGCGTCGCTGGTAAGATTCCTGTCATCGTGGACGGTGGCATCCGGCGCGGCACGGACATTTTCAAAGCCCTGGCCATGGGAGCGACGGCGGTCGGGATAGGCAGGCCGGAAGCGTGGGGACTGGCCGCGTTTGGCCAACCTGGTGTTGAAGGCGTTCTGGAAATATTGCGTCGAGAATTGAAAACCATCATGCGCCAGGCTGGAACTCCTTCTCTCGACAAGATTGTCCGCAGCTCCGTCGTGACTCGTCCGTCCTGAGTGTCTTGATCCGCACCAACGTTCCGATCGATTACCAAACCGAATTGGTGCGGTTTTCTGATTTGTCGGCAAACCGGAATGTATGGTCCGCCGCTTTCGTCGCAAGCGAAAAATGAAGGTGACAGGTTGGTCTGCGCAAATGTATTCGGCCTTTGTTGGAGCACGAGCTCCTGGCCTTGATGGAATGCGCTGCGCGCTCGTCCTACTTAGTTTGGCAGCCTTGAAGGCTTTTCCGTTTTACAGGTTTCGAGAGCGCCGGGTTCGACCGTTGTGTCATCTCGTAGTTCGCCAGCAGACCTGGCAGCAAATCATCAACTCCGTAGTCGCCGCTGGTTTGTAGATGTGGGAATCGCGAATGCGATTTCCAAGCCTGGCCTTAGCCAGGCGTCATCTGCAGGCCAGTCATGCTGTAGCTGCGCCGACCAACATGGGGGGCCGATAAGTTTCATTCTTTGCGAGCACGGCCCAGGCCATGCGGGCCAGCTTATTCGCTAAGGCTACTGCGGCCACGTTGCTGTGGGTGCGGGTTGTGAGTTGGGCCAGCCATGCACTCAGACCGGAAGATTGCTTCGCGCTCTGTTGCAGAACGGCACGGGCCCCTTGCACCAAGAGTCTTCGCAAGTAAGAGTTCCCCCGTTTGCTAATCCCCAGCAGCTTTTGCTTGCCGCCAGTGGTGTATTCGCCCGGAACGATCCCGAGCCACGCGGAAAACCCTCGCCCCTTTTTGAAAGCTGCTCCGTTGCCGATCGCGGCGATGATCGCTGTTGCCGTCACAGGTCCGATGCCGGGGATCGCTATCAGCCGTCGGCAGGCTTCGTTCTCGCCAGCCACCTTGCTGAATCATGGCATCGGCTTCGTCGATTCGCATTTGCAAGTGATCGAGTTCCAGCTTCAGTTGCGCCAGTAGCATGCGCACTGCGCCCGAGAGCTTGGCGTCGAGCGTCTTCCAGGATCCCGGGCAATGCCGCATCGACATGGCGGCGCCCCTGCCGCAAGGTGATTCCACGTTCGAGCAGCAAGCCACGAATCTGGTTGATGACTGCTGTGCGTCGCATCACCCAACGCTCCCGTACCCGATGCAGAGACTGCATATCCAGTTGGTCATCGCTCTTGATCGGTACGAAACGCATCTTCGGCCGCTCGACTGCCTCAGCAATCGCCTCGGCGTCAATGTAGTCGCTCTTGTTCGTCTTTACATACGGCTTGACATACTGCGCCGGCATCAGCCGCACCTCGTGCCCCTGCTCTCGCAGGCCCGCCCTAGAAAATGAGCCCCTCCGCAAGCTTCCATGCCAATTAACTCGACCTGCAGGTTCGCTGTGAAGTGCAGCAGTTGCTTGCGTGAAAACTTCTTGCGCACCACAACTTCGCCGCGCTGGTTAAGCCCAACCAGATGAAATACTGTCTTGCCGAGATCAATGCCGATCGTGTGTAGTTCCATGGGACGCCTCCTCGTTCACCTCTTATACCCACTGCTGGCTTGGAGAGGCGGCGGACCATCCCATTAGTTATACGAGGCGCTACCAGTAGGGAATCGTGTCAATTGGCGTTAAATCGCCATCTCTAACAATGTCGGCGATGTCAAGGACGATGTACGTACACTTCTCCCTGCACTCGTGGAGGAGCGCCATTTCGCTCTCGTAGTTGGTTTGCGCTTTCCAACCTGGGCTCGCTCCTAATCGTTGGGGTCAAGAACTCAGTCCGACCCAGCCATCTCTTCGATCACCTACTGCGATCATGATTACCTGTCCGAACTCCCCTGGTTTGGGGAGCAGGATACCCAATCATTACGTCGGTGATTTACTGCACACCATGGCGATTTCCGGGCTCTCCCGCGTGCGAACCGAACTTTTCATGGTATCCCGCTCGTTTTGCAAAGGGAATTTCAACCATGCAGTATGGCGACTATTTTCATTACGAGAACAACGGTAAGTTTCGCGACGTAAACAACGATCTCGAAAAGTACGATTGCAGCAGTTGGCTGGAGGACCTCAATGAGGTTGCTCCCAACGGCACAGAAGTCTTTGCGAAGCTGTGCTCTACGCCCGTCGCCGCGGTTCGAAATGCCAGACCAGCATCTGGCCGTTTCCCACTGGTGCTTTACGCGGGAGGTCTAGGATCCCGGGCAGACGCGAACGTCGAACTCGGAGAATATTTGGCCAGCCACGGCTACTCCATGGCGACAGTCGCGCAGTTAGGGCCGCGGCTGAAGAGCCGACTCTCGAAACTACCGCGGCAGAAGCGGGCGTCCATGTTGATGATTTGGAGTTCGCTGTGAAGGTTTTGCGGCGTCTTCCCAACATTGACGCCAAGCACCTTGCCATCGCTGGTCACAGTGCGGGCGGCGTCGCGGCTCTTGAGTTCGCTGCACGCAATCCTGAAGTGACAGTTGTGTTGGGTTTGGACGGCTCCTATGGATTTCTCCCAGAACCACACAGGACCGAAGAGGTGATGAGGGCGTTGAATGGGCTCCACGTAGGCCAAGTTAGGGCATTTCTGCTTGATATGCGTCGAGCCGATGGCGTCCAAGGAGCAAAGCTGGATTCTACGGTGGTGGATCGGATGGTTCGGTCCGATCGCTACTTAGTGACGTTCATGAGAATGTTTCATGGGGACTTCACGGAATTTGGCACGATTGGATTGAAATTATCTGTTCCCCTTCGACCGACAGGTGCTTGCCCTGCACCAATCCCACTTCCATACACTGCCGCACCATCTGCTCAAACAGTTCCTCGAACAGTTTCGATTCTTGAAACCGTCCGTGCCGGTTTTTCGAAAACGTAGAGTGATGGGGGATCTCCTGATCGAAGCCCAGTCCCGTGAACCAGCGCCACGCCAGATGCATGCGCAGTTCCTCCACCAACTTCCGTTCGCTGCTGATGCCGTACAAATAGCCAATCAGAAGAATGCGCAGCAGAAGTTCGGGGTCAATCGATGGCCGCCCGGTCTCGCTGTAGCTGTCCTTTAGCTTTTCGCGCACAAAAGCAAAGTTGATATGTTTTTCGATGAGCCGCAGCAGGTGGGTCTCGGGAACTTGATCTTCCAGGCGGAAGTAATAGAACAACGCTTCGGAGCGGTCGTGTTGCCCCATCATGATTAGCAGGCCTCCGACGATGAGAATCATCCAGAGCATTGGCAGGATCACTTCCTTCTAACATGCTTCTGTTAAATCTCATCCTTAATCGAAGTGACTTTTTCAACACCCACGGGATATTACGCCAACGATCTCTTGAGATCCGGCTAACTCCTTAGCTCTCGTTGACTTGCTCTCGCATCCCGCCTAACATTCCTCGACTCGATGATCGGACAAACCATCTCGCACTACCTCATTTTGCAAAAGCTGGGTAGCGGCGGTATGGGTGTCGTTTTTGAGGCGGAGGATACAACGCTTGGTCGCCGTGTGGCTTTGAAGTTTCTCCCTACGGAGCTCAGTTCGGATACTGCAGCGCTCGAACGCTTTCAGCGGGAGGCCCGGGCCGCATCCGCGCTTAATCATCCCAACATCTGTACCATTCACGAAATTGGCCAGCAGAATAGCCAGTTCTTCATTGTGATGGAGCTGTTGGAAGGCACGACGCTGCGGGATCGCATTGGTGGACAACCACTTCCTCCGGACCAGTTGCTGGAATTGGCTGCAGAAATCGCTGAAGGTCTCGACGCCGCTCACGCCCTGGGCATTGTTCACCGCGACATCAAACCTGCGAATATCTTTGTCACCAAGCGAGGACACGCCAAGATCCTCGACTTCGGGCTGGCCAAGGTTGGCCCCGCGCGCGTCTCGCCTGGTTCTCTCGGTAATGCGTCGACCGCAATGAGTGAGGTCCACCTGACCAATCCCGGCACCGCGATGGGCACAGTCGCCTACATGTCTCCGGAACAGGCCGCCGGGGAAGAACTTGATGCTCGAACCGACCTATTCTCGTTCGGTGCGGTCCTTTACGAGATGGCCACAGCCCGCCCAGCGTTCTCCGGAAATACTTCGGCCATGGTCTTTGACGCGATCTTGCACAAAGCTCCGACTTCAGCTGTCCGTCTGAACCCTGAGTTGCCGTCGGAGCTCGACCCGATTGTCAATAAGGCACTGGAGAAGGACCGCAAGCTGCGTTACCAGAGCGCCTCTGAGATTGGCATCGATCTCAAGCGGCTGAAGCGCGAGGTCGAGTCGGGGCGCTCGAGTTCGCTCTCGCGCACTACGACTACTCTGACGGGGACTTCGCCTCGGCGGCGTTCTTGGCCACGAATCACGGCGATTTCTGTCCTCGCGCTGGTTGGGTTGCTGGCCCTCGCGTTTATTTTCCGACCGACGCTTCCCCCGCCTCGCATTACCGGATTTACGCCAATCACTCATGACGGGCGGGTAAAAGCCGTCTTCGGACCGGCTGCCCCCATCGTGCTCACGGACGGCGCCAGGCTCTACATTCAAGAATCCGTAAATGGACGCTATGTGATCGCTCAAGTCGCCGTATCTGGTGGCGACACTGTGGTGATGAACACACCATTTCCCAACGCTTCGCTGAACAATATCTCCCCCGATAAGACGGAGCTGGTGGTGGGCAGTTTCAGTGGAGTGGAGCTGGAGCAAACCCTTTGGGCGGTTCCCGTCGTGGGGGGCAGTCCGCGTCGATTCGCGACCCTTCCTGGAGCCGACGGAACCTGGATGCCGAATGGTAATTTACTCATTGCCCATGAAAACCAGCTCATCGAGGTGGACCGAAACGACATATCGCGCAAGTTTGCACGAGTGCCCGATTCTTATTTCACGACATGGTGGCTGCGTTGGTCGCCTGATTCGCGAGCGGTTCGCTTTAGTGCTGCTAGCTTAGATCACAATGCCATCTGGGAAACATCGAGCGATGGCGATCAGGTTCACAATCTCCTCTCCGGCTGGCATGAAGCAACGGATCCGCTTCAGGGTAGCTGGACACTGGACGGGAAATACTACGTGTTTCAAGCTTCTCATGGTGTCCGATCCGACATCTGGGCCATTCGAGAGGCTGCCGACAGGTTTCACAAGGTGAATCGACAACCGATTCGGTTGACCGCAGGGCCCCTAAGTTTTTATTCTCCCCAGCCTAGTATTGACGGCAAGCGGCTTTTCGCGATTGGTGTGCAACTGCGCGCGGAGTTGGTTCGCTACGATGCAAAGTCAGCTCAATTCGTTCCCTATCTAGGAGGTAGTTCCGTTACCCAAGTGAGCTATTCCGGGGATGGGCAGTGGGTGACCTACTTGTCCTATCCGGAACGGGAAGTCTGGCGCAGCCGCGCCGACGGTACAGAGAAACTGCAGCTCACCCGTGCACCTCTGGACTCATGGGGGCCAACAATGTCGTTCGATGGCAGGCAAATCCTATTCAATGCGTTTGGAGTTGGGGGAGGGCAAGGGGCGTATCTGGTTTCGGTAGACGGCGGTTCTCTCCAGCCGCTTGCTATAAACGGTGGCGCGTGGTGTGGCAAGAGTGACTCTGCGGTTTTCGTTGACAGCCCGGGGCAAGATTCCAAGATCCGCCTCTTCGATATCAAGACGTCGCGGATGACGATTGTCCCAGGCTCCGACGGTTTGCGCCTGTCACGTTGTTCGCCAGATGGACGTTATATAACGGCAATAACTCAGGACGGGAAAAAAATCAGGATCTACGAGCTTGCGACAGGAAACTGGTCAGATTTGGCAACGCGCGATGTAGGCTTTCTGCAATGGTCGTCTGATAACAAATACGTTTACTTCGATACTGGCACCAGTAAGGAACTGGCGGTCTACCGCGTGCGGATCTCCGATCGACAAGTCGAAAAGGTCGTCGATCTGCAGAACTTTCGCCGATCTGTGGATCCGTGGGTTTCGTGGATGGGGTTGACTCCAGACGGTTCTCCTCTTTTTACACGTGACATTGGCAGCCAGGAAGTGTACGCCCTTGACTTCGAAGCACCATAAGACTTCTTTCGATTCAGTCCAAATCCGAGCATTTGAAAGCGCTCGAAAGATGAGTGCAATGGGGATGCTTCGCCAACTATGATCTGCTTCGCCAAGGAACAGAGTAAATGGCGAAAATGCGGTAAGGGCCGGGTTCGGCTGTTTCGAAGGCTCCCGCAGCCACTTTCGCAACAGCCTCTTCAAAGGAGACTAGCAAGCAATGGTCGTTTGTGTGAATCTCATTCGCCATGCCGTTGCATGAAAGCGGTGAACACTCAGGTGAACCGTGCGCGGAGAAAGTAACAACATCAAAGCCCTCAAGGGTCTTGTCCGAAGGCAGAAGAACGTTAGTCGTAAATGATGCGTGCGGTCCATATGGGAGCCAATTCTTCCCGTCAAACTCCTTCTCGTAGACTTCGTAGTAGAAAAGCGAAGTTCCTTCGAGTTGAATGTGATTGTCTTGCGCCACAGCCTGAATGATTTCCGGTGAATCAAATAGCCAGTAACCGTTGTGCTTCCAATAGTGAATGTAGTTCGCGAAATCTTTGTTCACACAGTTGCTGACCGAATACACATCGATCACGCCATCAGCGTGAAATCCCGCCGGGGTCTGTACTCGTTTGGCCATGTATCCAGCGGGTGTCATATTGCCAGTCTAGCAAGTGGGGGCAGCGGGGAGGCAGTGTGGCGTCAATTGCTGAAATCAGGCGGTTGCACTCGATTGACCGGGACGGGGGACTGCCACGATCCTCAATGAGTGTAATGGCGATTTATCACCAAAAAACCGAAGGAGCAGTTTCCGGGTTGCCGACAGTGCGGAAGTAATCAAACTGTGATTAAGCGATGCCAGCTTGGACTTTGAAAGCGCTCGCAACCAGACGTCTCTTTTTCGTCAGCGTCGTAAAGACATCGACAGAAAATATGAATTTCGTTCATCCCGGCTCACGCAAATGCTAGGGATACTCTTGTGTGAGGGTCGGATCACTGAGGCAGAACTGCGCCGCCTACGAGAGGATAAGGTGAAGGCGATCCGTTCCTGCGCGAAGGCCCTATCTGAGGAGGCAGCCTAACCGGGGTTTTGAGCGCTATCGCCTGTTAACAACATTCGACTTCCGATAGGACCGTTAAAGGCGTACTGAGGGAACGACAGGCGTCGCTGTGATAGCCTCCTCTCCATGTTCTTTGGACTCGTGCTTGCTGCAGTCGCTGCGCTACCGCAACCGTGCACTTCCGCGACTTTAGATTGCACTGAGTGGATCAAGCCCGTGGGGCAGCCGTCGGGCATCCTGATCTACCGCACGTATCCCTTCGAAAAAAGAAACGAACACGTCACCCACGCGTTTGTTTTCGTGCATGGAATCTTGCGCGATGCGGACAACCATTTTCGGACCGCACTTGCCGCCGCTTTCTTGGCCAATAGATTGGATGACACTATCATTGTGGCCCCTCGTTTCGGCTCGAACAGCAGCGTGCCCGGGAATGAAGGCGGGGATTGTCGCGATAAGCTCGCTCCCGATGAAGCAAACTGGGTCTGTGAAAACCAGAGACCCGATACTTGGCGCTCTGGTGGTGCGGCCTTTGGTAATGACAAGCTCAGCTCGTTCGATTTTATAGACGAAATTCTTCGGCGACTGGCGCGCAAAGAGTTGTTTCCCAATTTGAAGTCGATTATTGTGGCCGGACATTCCGCCGGCGGCCAATTCGTCATACGCTATGAGATGTTGAACCAAGTCCAGGACAAACTCGGCGTTCCAATCTCATACGTGGTCGCCAATCCATCGTCTTATGCCTATGTGGATGGCCTGCGGCCCTCGGCGAATGCTTTCCCGACGACTTTTCCCATTTCACCCCAGGTACCCACGGCGTCGGCTCCTTCAAATCCGCCGTCGCCGTTTGTTCCGTTTCCCGATGCAAAGAACTGTACCGGCTACAACACTTGGCCTTACGGACTGAAGGGGCGACCCGGTTATTCTGCCTCGCTTACCGATGAGCAAATTACCCGACAGCTGGTGGCACGGCCCGTGACCTATTTACTTGGGGAGGCGGATGTACTGCCGCTTGGGGTTTTCGACACATCCTGTCCTGCAATGGCGCAGGGGTCTACTCGTTTAGCACGAGGCATCGCTTTCCACAAATACGTGAACGAGACCCTGCACGGGCAGCATCGCATCATTGTTGTGCCTTTTTGTAGTCACAGCCAGCGTTGCATGTTTACATCTGACATAGCGTTACCGCTCATCTTCCCCAATTGACGATTAGCGTAACATCCCCATTGCACTCATTGACCTTCCGGCAGGTGCTCTCGGGGTCAATGAGCGTAAGCGCCTGTTAACAACAAGGAACCCCTAGCGTTGGGTTGAGTTGGCTTTTGACCCCACTCCTGCGCAAAGGCCGCGAAGGGATGGACACCCGCCAGTGGCTTCGTAGATTACCCCAAAGAGTGAGCAGTTCTGACCAGTCCCGGCCTGCCAACAGGACGTAGCATCCACACTGAAAAAAGAAGAAACTTAACGAGCTCTACCTATGAAGCGCAGTCTTGTGAGCTCATCAATAAAAATTCTCTGGAGGCATCAATGAAGTCCCGCACTTCGCCATCGCTGCTCATTCTCGTGCTGGCTGCATCGTCAACCTTAACGGCCCATGCCAGCGGCTGCACCAACCGGACGATTAAGGGTGCCTGGGTTCAAAACCTGCAAGGCTTGATTTTCCTTCCAGATGGCACTAGCTTGGTTCTAACCGGCGTCACCAAGACGACCTATGACGGATTGGGAAATCTCACGGCACTCGATGCGTCTGGCGTGAACGGGAACGTCCCGGCGGGCTGGCGCACAGGGTCTGGTAGGTATACCGTGAACCCGGATTGTACGGGGACCGAGACCATCTCGTTTCCAGGCCAAGCGGATATTCACGCACAATTTGTCGTGGCGCAATCAGGAAACAAGCTACATTACGTTAACGTCGATCCGGGAATTTCCCTCTCTGGCGAAGTAGAGCGCTTCCGTGCTCCAAAGTCTGAGGAGGGGCATAACTTGAAGTAGATGCCCTGCGCGCGGCGGAGCGGATACAACTCGCTTCGCTACGCCATCTGTTTTATCTTATCTGATTGGTTGGGGACGTATCGTTAATCCCTCGCAAGTTGATCGCCTACCGGCATTTTGTTCAGCGACCCCGACCCGTTCCATGCGCCAAGTTAGCTGTCTATATCGCATCCCGCGCAATGTTAGCACCGGGGATGCTTGATGAAATATCGCGATAGCACTCATTGATAGGCGGACAGGGGCAATGAGTGAAATCGCTGATTTCGCCAACTACGGTGACCAGTTCAGAATCCTTGCATAAGAATATGGAACATTCTCTCGAATCAGGTACTCAGTGGTCTTTCCACTTCGCACATCTAGGACGTCCAGAAATATTGTGTCGTGAGGGACGGGATGCCCGGCTATTCCAGAGAGCAGTTCAGCGGACTCTTTCCGTAGTAACTGGATACATTTAGAATCGCGACAGACTGAGAGTTGGCGTCCCATCCAAATCCACTAATTCCCCGCCACTCTTTCGTCTTCCAGAGATACAAGGTTTTACCACTTTTCTTGTCCTCTATAACCATTCCCCATTCCGAACCCGTGCAATAAGCCAGGTATTTTCCATCGGGTGAAGGTGCCCTAACGTGTCCTGAACATGCTTCTATCGTTCCGGCAGGTTGGAGAAAAACATGGGGGATGTCTTCATGGGCGTAGTCGCGAAATGTCTCCTCTTTGACGTTGCGGACCAAACCGGCCGAGGGCTGCACTTCGTACTGCCAGTAGCTCTCGGGGCGGCCAGACTTCAATATGTCCACCAAAATGACTCCCGGTGCGACCTCTCCACTCATTATTGCCTGACGTACTGGCTGTTCTGTTGGGCCGCTCGAACAGCCGATAAGGAGTAAGACCACTGCAAAGGGCACAATTTTCGGAAGAGTGCCATGCGAACTCAAGGAAAGGGTCCTCAGGAATCAAGTCTAGCAGTGAACAACGCGACATGGGCAATGGTTAGCGAAACATCGCCATCTCTAACAATGTCGGCGGTGTCAAGTTCTTTTCGAGCGTACAAACCCCTGCACTCCGAGGAGCGCGCCATTTCGCTCTATTGGAACAACTGCCAATCCAACCAAGGCTCGCTCGCAATCGTTTCAGGTGCGGAACTCAGTCCGACCCATCCATCTCTTCGGTCGCATCCGCGATCATGATTCCTAGTTCAAACTCCTCGGTGAAGAGGAGCGGGACGCTTAATCATTACGTCGGTGATTTACTGCACACCATGGCGATATCCAGGCTGTCCCGCATGCGAACCGAAGCTTTCCAGTTGTGCGTAATTCCATCCTCTGCGCCACATCCAGTACAAACGAATCCCCAATCTTCGGGCCATGGCAACTTTGGCGATCTTTCGACCTCGCCGCTGGGCCAGGTGAAAAAATCGGTTGCGCCATCGGGTATCGCTGCGTACCGTGACCTGTGCCGCTTCCACCAGCAGAAAACGTAACAAGGAGTTGCCCTGTTTGCTGATGTGTCCCAGTCGGCGTCGCTCTCCGCTGGAATCTTCCTCCGGAACCAGACCGAGATAGCTGGCGATCTGTTTGCCGCAGCCGAAGCGGTCGGCTTTCTCCGATGATGAGCACGAAAGCAATCGCTGTCAGCGCACCCACTCCAGGATGGGTCATCAAGCGCTGCGCTGTCGGGACATTTTTTTGCTTCCTGCTCGATCGCTTGCGTTAACTCGGCGATGGTCGGATTGATGCGGTCCAGGACTTGCAACAGATCGCGCCGACGACGGCTCGCCCAGGGAGCTAGGGGCAGTGACTCCAGTTGCTGCCGTCCGCTTTCCCGCCACAACTTTTTCTTGTAGCGCAAACCTTCGTTCAGCGCGGCAGCCTGCAATTGGTTCATGATCCGCGTGCGCATCTGCACCATGCGATGGCGATGCCAGAGTAGTTGCCGCACGTCACGATTCTCCCAACTCGGCACCCAGATCTTCGGAAAGTCATCCTTCAGCATCAGCTTCAGAATATGCTGCGCATCCAGCCGATCCGTCTTCTGTTTGCGGACTCGCTTCGCTGCGATCTTAGCTGCGTCGCCCATCCACAGCTCGATGTTCAGCTCTGCCAGCAGACGTTCAAACCATCCTGCATGGCCACTCGCTTCCATTCCCACCCGCACCTTGGCTCCGGCCTTGCCAAAGGCGATAGAACTGCTCGGCCTCTTCCCGGTGCCCCAGTCGCCGCTCTTGCAGTTCCCCTGTTTCAGTACCGACCAGCGCAATTTGTTGGAAGCTCGGGTGATAATCACAACCTATAATCAGCATGTTCGGCTCCTTTCTCCCGAGCCTTGGTTGGTTGGCACCACCAAAGTCTACTCGGGCCTGGGAGCCGACATTGTTATGGAATCATTACACTCATTGAGGGGCATTCTCCCAGCCTCCACCCGGGTCAATGAGTGTAATCGCCTTCCATGAGAAGGCCGGTCGGAGTCAAGTTCGTTTTGTGGTTTGTGTTAGTCATCACTTCTATCCCCAGCCGGGTGGCCACTGACGCCATGCTTCCATCCGCACTCTTATTGAGCGAGTGTTTCGCTCGGTGCAAGTTGGGCGTTCTCGTTGCAGCCGGTGCTGCCATCTGATTATCGACCTCTTTCCATCTCACGACGGAAGCGGGCCAGGCGATTAACGCAGTCACCGGAACTCGGCTTTGGGCTTCATCTCTTTTCCTTCTTCGCAGAATCTTTTCAAGCTGCCATCGGCAACGGCATTCGATTGTTGTTCCGCTGACCATAGTTCCCGACGCAGAAACCGCAAAGACACAAGTTCCAGCCTAAGACTGACGTTAAATCGTCATTACACTCATTGATGGTCAATGAGTGCTAACGCCTGTTAGCGTCAGTTCTGAAGGTTATAGGGAGGTCTCTCGACGCCATTCGCTCTTTGGCTATATCTTGATTTTTGGATGAATATTCAGCGAAGCTGGTGGAGACGGCCCAGTGTCGTCGCTTTGGTGGCTGTCGTCATACTGATCAATGTTGTGGTTGACTGGTGGGTCTTCAAACCACAAAACCTCGCGATGTTTGTCGCCGTCGAGGCTCTGGTTATCGGCGGCATCATCTGGTTGGCGGTGGCTTTCCCTAATCGACCAGTGTGAGCGAGGCTTGCCAGCTGGTCAGGAGGGTTGACGATCAAGATGGCATCCAACGTACAGATTCGTGACGGACACTCAAATTTCTGAGGCTGCTTGAAACCTCTGTGCGGAGACAACAACAAACGATACTCTCCGCGCTGAACTGTTCCCAGATCGAACTTGCCGTCCTCCCGCCGCTGTCATTGGGGTTATGGCTTCTTGCCAACAGCGATGCGAATGATGGTT
The DNA here is from genome assembly GCA_963712365.1 of uncultured Acidobacteriota bacterium. GTDB lineage: Bacteria > Acidobacteriota > Terriglobia > Terriglobales > Acidobacteriaceae > Sulfotelmatobacter. The sequence continues at coordinate 2,449 of CAVQHO010000006.1, read as the reverse complement.
GATGGTCCCTGTTCCACATGTACTTTGTTCCAGTCGGGGTTTTCTTGTGGAGGATCAAGGTCCGCCGCGACCAGTTGCGCCAGCGCCGTCGCCGCCTTCACGTGAACGGGAAGAAAAACTTCGGCTCGCGCCTTGAGAACTTCGAACGACTCGGTTGCATCAATAAAGATTTGCAAACCATTGTTCAAACCAACGGGGATCGCCAGTTCCTCCTCGTGCCCTTTTCCATATGGCGAAATTGAAGGAAACCCATGAGGAGATTCTTTTCGATTCCAGCCTGCACTTTGGAGGTCGCCGTCGATCTCCTTCAATAATTGGATTGCTTCGTCCTCCGCCGCCACTGAAATGAACGAGTATTCAACGCCTTTGAATCCGCTGAGCCTCGATACCAATTCCTGAGTATTGAGAAGAGACCGTGGGGTCTTTAGGCGCTTCAATTCAGCCCTCGCGTCCGCGACACGCCTGAGCGCATCTGCGAGATGGGATTCGGCAGCCGCCGCTTGAGTCTTTGCGGCGACAATATCGTTTTCGAATGATTCGGCTTCGGTACGAGCGTCGGAGCCTGGCTCAATGCGGAGGAAGATTCGCTCGCTGCTCTGCCGGAGTCGCTGATCGCCTTTCCCGATGCGGTTTCGGCTTCTGATGCCTTCACATCTGCGTGATCGGACTTGTTAACCGCATTCCTGGCTGCTTTATCCGCCTCAGATGCCACCTGACCGAGTGAGCCCACCAATTCGCCAGACTTTTGATTCGTTCGAACGAGGCAGATGAGCTCCGCTGCGAGAGCGCCTATTAGGATCAACGTGGAGATCTTGCTGAGGCGTTCCTTGCGCTCTTTAACTCCGGCACTCAGCCAGTTTGTGAACTCCGCGATATATTCGCCGATGCAGCCCAGCGCCACCAAACCGCACGAAATGTATTCCGGCGATCTCCCATCGCGCTAGAGATGTGGCAATCGATGATGGGTCGGCTGGCGTCACCAATGGTGTTTGCCGGCATTTCCAAGAATGCCGGGACTGAAGTATAGCGTGCTTCAAAGAAACGATAATCTTCATTTGCTTGGTGCCGAATCGCGAGAACGTCGACGCTCGGGCTGGCGAACAAGCTGCGGGTGGAATTGCGGGGACCCCTCACAGAAATTGAGAGAAATCCGTAGTAATGTCGGCATGTCTGGAGTTGCACTAAATTGCTGATTTGGCAACAGTCAGAGACTTGCAAAGCTGTCAGTAGAAATGGCCCATCTACGCCTTACAAGCAGGAGGTCGCAGGTTCGAGTCCTGCACTGCCCACCAATTCAAGTCAAGCTCCAGCAAGACACATGTTTATCGAATGAGGCGACTACATCGGGGCATCCCACTGTCGCTTGTGCTTCACATTAAATTTGCTTCTACTCGAAAACTCCGAAAGTGGGTTCGGCATCGAATTCGAAAAACTAAAATGGGGGTGTACACATGCTAGATCCCGGGAAAGCATTCAGCAGTTTTTCGGTGAACGATATCCAGAGAGCGAGAGAGTTCTACGGAAAGACTCTTGGCCTCGAACTTTCCAGCGGCCCGGAAGGTACCTTGGTTGTGCCATTGGCCGGCGGCATTAACGCTCTCATGTACCCAAAACCGAATCACCAGCCAGCCACTTTCACTGTCCTGCATTTTCCCGTGCAGAGTGTTGAAAAAACAGTCGATGAATTGAGTAAGCGCGGCGTCCGATTTGAGGTCTATAACGAACCGAATCTCAAGACGGATTCTCGAGGGATTTCGCGCGGCAACGGGCCGACAATCGCGTGGTTCAAGGATCCAGCGGGGAACATCTTGTCCGTACTGGAGGTTGCGTAGGGAAGTTGCGTGGGGGATACACGCATCATCCTGCTTCCCTCGCGTATCGGCCAGCTAGGGTGAGTGTGCCTTTCTGGGCGCATCTTGCTCCTGAAGCCTTCGCACATAGCACTCCTCGTGAATGGCTCTTCCGTGCTCATCAGTTTTTGAAGTTTCTAGTTCCACCCATTCGTTGCAAACTGGGCAGACTGGCAGATCGACTTTCGGATATGAGTGTCGACAGATACTCCCGCGTCTCGGAAAACGCATAAAATCCCTTTCGGACCAGCGGGCGATTGTGAATGGGGCTTACGTCCAAATACCGTGCGGCGCTTTACCTTATTTCTTGCAGTATCGACCATTGACTCGCGTCTGTCGGTCCTCTGGGTCGCTGATGTTTGTGCGGTTAAACACATACAAACGATCGGAATCGGCGTAGTGTTGTAGTGTCTCTTCCAGCATCGTTCCGCCACGTTCTGCTTGGCGACGGTTCCTTGCGAAATCAGATCGCATCAATAGCAGCACGCGAAGGAGCCAACGTGTCTAAAAGTTGAACTTGTCCGCACTCTCAGTCCACCTCGGTGCTCCCCGCTTGATGGGGACAGCAATACGTAAAGTCGTCGCGTAACAGGCACATA
>CAVQHO010000005.1:0-369239 GCA_963712365.1 uncultured Acidobacteriota bacterium | reverse complement strand
GTTGCCCTTGATCAGTGCCGCGACTTTTTCCAGCGCAATCCCGGGATTGAGGCGGTGCCGTTCTACGATACCGCGGGCAGCGTCAAGCATGTGATCGAGAATCGATTGAAAGACGCAGCGGGGATCGCGGGTCGACAGGCAGTTCGGGAATATTCTGGAAAGATCATCGAAGCAAGTGTTGAAGATGACAAGCGGAACTTCACGCGATTTTTCCTGATTCGCAAGGTTGGCCGCGAAATCGACGCGGAAGGGACAGCCCTCGTATCACCGCTTGATGCCGGCAGGCGCCAATAAGACTTCGATTGCCTTTCAGGTGCGAAATACACCTGGCGCTTTGTTCAAGTCGCTCAGCGTGTTTGCTCTCCGGGACATAAGCCTGAGTAAGATTGAATCTCGTCCGATGCGAGGCCGTCCGTGGGAGTATGTGTTTTACGTCGACTTCCTGCGAGGGGACGACGAAGCGGCGCGAAATGCCCTGAGACATCTGGGCGAGGTCGCAGAGTTCGTGAAGGTCTTGGGCATTTATCGGGCGGCTTAACCCCGAAGCGGAACGCAATATTTCCTCGTCACACCGGCATGTGACTAGGCACACAGTCTGTCTCGGAACCGAATCCTAAACTTGTCCTGGTGCCGCAGTCTGCCTGTGCGGTAACCAATTCATCCGTAGGAGGGTTTATGCGTTTTCTTAAGGTTTTGAGTGTTTTCGTATGCCTTGTTGCTTTTTGCTCGATCGCTGCCGCGAAAGAAAACAAGTTGGGAATTCGAGATTCCCGCCGTGTCTCATTTGATCAACCGGTCCGAGTCGGCGACGCCGTTATCCCTGCCGGAGATTACATCGTGCGACACACCATGGAAGCCGATGAGCACATCATGATTTTCCGGAAAGAACACGCGAAGGACCAGATCAGGGTCAAATGTACTTTGGTCGCTCTGTCACACAAGGCCGATCAAGATCAAGCTTCTTACCAGACGAATGACAAGAACGAACGAGTTTTGACGGAGTTGGTATTCGGCGGCGACACTTCGAAGCACGTTTTTTAGGCAGAACTCGCGGGTGGATTCGCATCGACGGCATGCTGGGCCGCATTGTCTTCCGGCATTCAACAAGAGGTTCGGCATGCCGCCGCAGCATTGCAACGATCTTGGCGCAATGCGGAGCAGCGTTGCTTGGTTGAGAGTCGCTCTACGAGATCACAACGGAGACGAACTTCCTCGGCCACGAACAGACTAAATTCGTGATTAAGTATCCTGGTAGTTGTTAGCTACCTCTTCCATCTTCGCTCGAAACCCAATTTAGGGCTTGCAAGGGAGTACCTGCCGCGTTAGCCTCTGCACCTTAGACACATTTCACACGCCTCGCAACAGAATAGAATTCAAGATCTTGCGGGAGCGCTTCGGGCCATCCTGAAACCTTTCCGGAATGAGTATCATCTAAACTTGAGCGAGTTACACTCAAGGAGAAATATGACCCAGCAGACGCCACTGGAGCGCGCTCCTAAGAACAAGGAAACAAACGAACAGAGAGCTCTCCCCGTTCTTCCGGTGAGGGATACGGTTCTTTTCCCTCACGCGGTTCTTCCGCTTACTGTGGGGCGTGAGAGCTCCGTTCAGTTAATCAATTCTCTCGGCGAGGACAAAACCATCATAGTGGTCGCCCAACGCGAAGCGCGCGTGGACGCCCCTCAGCCTAGCGATCTCTATACGGTCGGCACGTCGGCGGTAGTCCATAAAGTCGTCAAGATGCCCAATCAAAGCCTTTTTGTGTTTGCGGAAGGGCTGGAAAGGGTTCGCCTAGGAGAGTTCACCCAGCTAGCACCGTTCATGACCGCCTATCACCATCCGTTGGCGGAAGGGACGGCACCATCGGCCAATTCTGAAATCGAAGCATTGCAGCGAAACGTGCTTACACTGTTTCAGCAGATCGTTGCAGGCTCTCCGACATTGTCGGATGAACTTTCGACCGTGGCGATGAACATCGACGAGCCCGGACGGTTGGTCGACTTTATCGCGTCGTCGTTGCCATCCCTTTCTACTCCGGATAAGCAGGACACGCTGGAGACACTGGATGTTCATGTCCGACTCGAGAAGATCAATCAACATTTAGCGAAGGAGCTGGAGGTTCAGCAGCTTCGGAACAAAATTCAGAGCGAAGTGCAGGATCGCGTCCAGCAAACCCAGCGCGAGTATTACCTGCGCGAGCAGATGAAGGCCATCCAGAAAGAATTGGGTGAGCAGGATGAAGGGCAGCGCGACGTCGAAGATCTTAAGAAGAAAATCGAAGAAGCGGGCATGCCGGATGATGTCAAAAAAGAAGCGCTCAAAGAATTAGGACGCCTGTCGCGCATGTCGCCGATGGCTGCAGACTACTCTCTGACGCGCAACTACATCGAATGGCTGGCCGTATTGCCATGGGCGAAGACGTCGGGACAAGAGATCGAAATTCTTAAAGCGAAGGAGATTCTCGATCACGATCACTACGATCTCGAGAAAGTGAAAGATCGCATTCTTGATTACCTGTCGGTCCGGCGCCTGAAGCCGAACATGAAAGGACCGATCCTCTGTTTTGTAGGGCCTCCAGGAGTCGGCAAGACGTCTTTAGGCAAATCGATCGCACGAGCGCTGGGACGCAAGTTTGTCCGCTTGTCACTCGGTGGCGTACACGATGAAGCCGAAATTCGCGGACATCGTCGCACCTACATCGGCGCCTTGCCGGGACAGATTATCCAGGGCATTCGTCGGGCTGAGACGAAGGATCCGGTGTTCATGTTGGACGAGATCGATAAGGTAGGGCGCGATTTTCGGGGAGACCCTGCTTCGGCGCTGCTTGAAGCGCTCGATCCCGAACAGAATGCGACGTTCCGGGATAACTATCTCGATGTGACGTTCGACCTCTCGAAGGTGCTCTTCATTACGACTGCCAACATGCTCGATCCGATTGCCGAGCCGCTGCGCGACCGCATGGAGATCATCGAATTGCAGGGCTACACCGAGGAAGAAAAGGTTCACATTTCGTTCAAGTACCTGATCCCGCGACAGATTGACGAGAACGGGATCACTGGCGAGCAGATCGAATTTCCGGAAGAGGCGGTTCGTTACGTGATCCGTCACTACACGAGGGAAGCGGGAGTGCGCAGCCTCGAGAGAACGTTCGGCACAATCTGCCGCAAGCAGGCGCGGCGGCTTGCCGAGGGCAAGAGCGAGAAGCTTGTCGTCACCAAGGAGATCGTCCAGGAATTTCTTGGGGGCATCAAAATTCGCAGCGAGGGCGAAATCGCCGAACGGACGGAACGTCCCGGCGTTGCGGTCGGCCTGGCATGGACGCCTTCAGGTGGTGACGTGCTCTTTGTCGAGGCGAACGCGATGAAGGGTAAGGGCGGCTTCACCATGACAGGACAGATCGGCCAGGTGATGCAGGAGTCAATGCAGGCCGCGTTGACGTGGGTTCGGTCGAATGCTGACCGGCTCGGGGTCGCTGAAGACTTCTTTGCCAGCCATGACATTCACATTCACGTTCCGGCAGGTGCCATCCCGAAGGATGGTCCATCGGCTGGTGTGACCATGGCGACCGCACTCGTATCATTGCTAACAAAACGCCGGATCACACCCCTCCTTGCAATGACGGGAGAGATCACGCTTAGCGGCAATGTCCTGCCGGTTGGTGGGATCAAGGAAAAGGTGCTGGCTGCAAAACGAGCCGGCGTCACCGATGTCATTCTGCCTGCTGAGAACAAGATGAATGTCGACGAGGATATTTCGCCGGAGCAACTCGAGAATCTGACAGTGCACTACGTCAAGACGATCGATGAAGCTCTTCAAGTCTCGCTCCCTGCTGTGGCTGAGGGACCTGCGGCAAAGATTCTTTCAACGCCACCTAAGGACCCGAAGCAGGATTACAATCCGACTCCCATTAAGGAGCCGGAACAGGTCCACGATCGTGTCCTGACGCAAGCGTAAGAACATTCTAAAAAGGAAGCCGACTCGTCTCCAGCGGGTCGGCTTTTTCATTTGCAACGAGGCTCGGAGCATTTGTTTGATGCGGACGCGAATCCAGTGCTGGAGGCCTGACGTCGTGGGTGTCGGATACACTGATTGTCTGATGCGGGTTCACGTGCTCTATTTCGGCGTATTGCGCGACTTGGCGGGAACGCCAGGCAGCGATCTTGATTTGAAAAACGGCGCGGCTGTCCGCGATCTCCTCGAGTTGTGCGAGAAGCAGGTGCCAAAACTGAAGGAGATGTTCCCATCCATTGCGTGCGCGGTGAACCAGCACTACGCGAATCCAAATGCTCGCTTAGCGGATGGGGACGAGGTCGCGCTGCTGCCTCCTGTGAGTGGGGGAATGGGTGATCCCGATGAACGGCACTTCGCGCAGATTGTGCGTGAAAAAATTGACGAAGAACAAATTGTGTCCCGGCTGAAACGTGGAGAAGACGGAGCGATCCTCACATTTCAGGGCATCGTGCGGAACCACACGCGGGGACGGAAAACCTTGTACCTAGACTATGAGTCGTACGAACAGATGGCTTTGGAGCAGATGGAGTGTCTGGCGTCACAGGCAATAGAAGATTTTCAGATTCGTGATGTAGCCATCGTCCATCGCCTTGGACGCTTGGAGATCGGCGAGACCAGCGTTTTGATCGCGGTCGCGTCCGCGCATCGTGGCGCAGCATTTGAGGCGTGCCGGTGGTTGATTGACACGTTAAAACGTAAGGTGCCGATCTGGAAGAAGGAATTCTTCGAGGACGGCGTGGTTTGGGCGGATGGAGAGCCTTTTCCCAAGGAAGTTCCTCGGGTGAATTCTTAGGCCTAAGGCAGCCCCGGAGTAGGTGCGGCATCTAAGTGAACGGCGCGCGGAGCAGGCGACCGGGCCCAACCACCGACTGGAAGTGACTCTGCGACGCGATCCGAGGAAGTGTGCAAAGGAATAATTTCACCCGGCGATGAGAAAATCCGCCAAGTGTCTACTCTTTGCCGGCTGGTTTCTCGTCGGGTACTTGTGCGCTCAGGAATCCTCGACTCCTCCCAAGAACTCGGCGCCTCAAAACGAGCCTTCTACTACTCTCAAGGTCGACGTCAACCTGGTTAATGTGTTCGTGACGGTCACAGATGCTCAAGGTGCCCCGGTTGGCGGATTGACGAAAGAAAACTTCATCCTCAAAGAAGACGATCACGAGCAGAAGATTGCGGTATTCGACAAAGAATCCGCACTGCCGCTCTCCATCGCGCTCGCGATCGATACTAGCCTGAGCACGCGGCATGATCTTCCGCTGGAACAGGCTTCGGCGAAGCGGTTTGCGCACGCGATAATCCGGCCCATCGACGCCCTCTCGGTATACGCATTTAGTGAAGCGGTGCACGAGGCGACTCGCGGGTTTTACCGCCGATCTGAAGCGGATCGATGAAGGTATCAATCACATCCGCATGGGGTCTGCGACCGCACTGTACGATGCGATCTATCTCGCCTCGAAATCCCTTGATCCCAGGAAGGGGAGGAAAGTGATCGTGCTGATTACAGATGGTGGCGACACGATCAGCCGTGTTGATTATAAGGAGGCTCTACGCGCGGCGGAAGAAGCGGAGGCTCTGGTCTACTCGATCATCATCGTTCCCATAGAAAGCAGTGCTGGCCGCGAAACTGGGGGAGAGCATGCCCTGATCCAACTCTCGGAAGATACTGGTGGAAAGTATTACTATGCGACGTCCACCGCTCAATTGGACGATGCCTTCCATAAGATAAGCGATGAACTGAGAACTCAATATCTCCTGGCGTATTACCCCTCGCAGCACGCCTCCTTTTCGGAATTTCGACGAATCGCCGTGCAGGTCTCAGGGCCCTCGTCCTCGCCTTCTTACCGTGTACGCCACCGCGCGGGTTACTACTCAACCAAATCCGAGTTCTGATCTCTTTAGCAGCGGCATCTAGCTCAAAACAAAACATCAACCGCAACAAATTGTTTCAACGAGTTCGTCGCCCTAATATTGGCCTGGATACGTTGTCAACAGTTCCAATTTGCGTTGAAGCGAATATGTCATTTGGAAGATAGGCCTCACAGATAGACATCTCAAACCCGCTGTAGGGAGCCAGTGTTAGCTGTCAATTTATTGATTTGCAAGGGATTATAAAAGCTAGTGGCGATTATTAAGGATGCTGGCCGAAAAATTGCACTAGAGGTTGACAAGCAATGTTTAGGGTCTGTGGGAAAGCAGTTCTACAAAACAGTTTTGTTAAGCCAGAGTAAAACGCTCGATGGCCCCCTTCGAACCCGATTGCGCGAGTTTTTCCCAGGTTGCTGCCCTATGCAGTCTGTGAACATTCCGAAAGGATGGTGGAAGATGTTGAAACTGAACTCTCCTCGCCTCAGCACGTTTGGTCTGCTGACGGCGTTATGTGCCTTGTTGCTGGTTTGCCCGGCGCTGATGCTCGCGCAGACCACGCTGAGCACCGGCAGTGTCGTTGGAACCGTAACGGATCCTAGCGGTGCCTTAGTGAACGACGCCAAAATCGTAGTGACCAACGTCGCTACCAACCAGAAAGTCGAACTCACGAGCAATGCCTCGGGTGCATTCAGCACCGGGCCGCTTGCGCCCGGCAGCTACAAAGTTCAGGTTTCAGCCAAGGGTTTCAACACCATCGTTGAGAGCATCGTCGTACAGGTAGGGAATACGTCGGCGGTGAACGCGAAGCTCGCCGTCGGGCAAGAGAGTACCGTCGTCGACGTTCAAGGGTCGATGGTATCGGTGAACACGGAGCAGGCCACGGTTCAAGGTGTTTTGACGTCGGCCCAGATTGAAAATCTTCCGGTCAACGGCCGCAACTTCCTTGATCTTGCACAGCTCGAACCTGGAGTTCAGATTCAAGACGGACAGAATTTTGATCCGACGAAGGCAGGATATTCTTCGATCTCGTTCGGCGGCCGTTTTGGCCGAACTGCCCGCGTTAACGTTGATGGCGTTGACGTCAGCGACGAGACTGTTGGAACCACCACCGCCGACATTCCGGCCAGTGCGATCGATGAGTTCCAGCTTAGCCAGTCTTCTCTGGATCTTTCGCAAGATTTGACGTCGTCGGGTGCGGTTAACGTCACCACGCGCTCTGGGACCAACGCGCTGCACGGAGAAGCATTCGGCTTCTTCCGCGATCATTCTTTGAATGCGGCCTCAGCCGGCGGACAAGACCTCTACTCACAGCGCAGTCAATACGGCGCCCGGTTGGGTGGTCCAATCATCAAGAACAAGTTGTTCTTCTTTGGTGATGGAGAACGCACGAAACAAGACTCATTTGCTCCGGTAGTACTCACCGGAACGCCGTTTGAAAGCAGCGGCGCTGGCTTTAGTCAGCCGTTCCGTGAGAACAATCTGATTGGAAAGGTCGATTACAATTTAGGAAACGGCGCGAAGGCTTTCTATCGATATTCGTACTTCAAGAATTCGCTAGATGCGACTTTCGGGCTTGGCTTCTCGGTATATAACAACCGCGACATCACCCGTCAGCATGTTGTCGGTTTCGACTTCAACACTGGCAGCTTTACCCATAGCATCCGTTTTTCTTATCTAAAGTTCCAGAATCAGATTGTGGATGCTACGTTGAGTAACTCGTCTCTACCTCTCTGCTGCACTGGTTTAGAACTGAGTTCCGGGTCTTTCTTTGCTGGTCCAAATCTACTGGCCCCCCAAAGCACTCCGCAGTCGAATCGCGAAATCAAGTACGACGGCAGCAAGATTTGGCATTCACACACAATTCGCTATGGAGTTTCTTTCAACCACGTCCAAGGCGGGGGATTTGCTGATTTCTACGGCACGGCCCCACGTGTTTCGTGGACGACCAGCGGCGGTGGTTGCGACGATCACGCCGGAGATTTCACCGATCCGTGTCCTGGCACCACAGAGGCCTTCGCCAATGCCGGGCCTTTTCCCGGCGGCGATACGAATCCCCTAAATTATCCCGTCAACAGGTTGCGCGTTGGAAACGGACAGGGATTCAACACTCTCAATCCAGCTTTGGGCTTCCCGGCCGGCGGCTTAGGTCCCGACAATCGGATCGGCTTGTACATTGGCGATTCTTGGAAGATCAAACCCAACCTGACAGTGAGCTTGGGCGTTCGCTATGATCGTGACACCGGTCGTACCGATAGTGATTTGCCAGCCATTCCCGAAATCAATGCCGTATTTCCGGGATACGGAAACGCTGTTCATCAAGCCAATGCGAACCTGGCGCCGCAATTTGGTTTTGCCTGGGATCCAAACCGCAACGGAAAAACAGTTATTCGTGGCGGCGCGGGATTGTTCTTTGAAAACGTGATCTGGAATAACGTGCTGTTCGACAGACCAGGTCGTTTGAGAACTGGAGCATTTAATGCTGTCACCAGCGCTTGCCTGGGTGGAAATCCACAACAGGTTCCAGTGAGCGGTGGCACTATCACACCGTCAGGAATCTGCGGAAATGATGTGTACGTCGGAAACGTCATTCCTCAGATTCTGTCATTCTGGGATCAGGTCAAGGCTGGAAATACCTTCGACCCGCAAACTCCAAACCCGAACTTCGTTGGAGCTGCATTGGACGAAGGTCTCGGAGTACCGGGACCAGCTCTGTTCGCTCCGAACTACACAACGCCGCGTTCGGTTCAACTTAACCTCGGGTTTCAGCGCGAAATCCGTCACGGTCTCGTCCTCAGTGCGGACTATCTCCGAAACATCGAGACTCGTACGCTATTGGGTATTGATGTCAACAAGGTCGGCGATGTGTCCACCTTTGACCTCGGGGCCGCGAGTGCTGCTATCGACGCGACCAACGCCACCTTCACTGGCGCTGGAGGCGCGGCCTGCCCTGCGGGTCCAGGTGGAGTTGGTTGCGCAATCGCCGCTGGAGCCTCAATCGATGACTACGTCAGCAACGGTCTTGGAACGCCGAACGACATTAACGGTGTTGGCTGCGCACAAGACCCTACTGTGGGTGGCATCGGTCGGCCGTGCGCGTTCGGAGGTGTCGTTGGCGCTCAGAATCAAGCATTTTTCCTCAAGCCAGTCGGCCGTTCTGTCTACAACGCCCTGCAACTGAAACTGGTTGAGAACGTAGCCACTCCTATGCGAGGAGTGAAAGCGGTCAACTTCCAGGTTTCCTATAGTTTCTCAAACTTCAGCAACACGGGCGGCGCGCAGTTGACGGGTACTCCGGCGGACAATGATCAGGATTTCGTTCTGCCCGCAGCCGATAACAACAATCCTGGCAGGTACTATGGTCCAGCATTGTTGGATCGCAAGCATCAGCTCTCGTTCGGCGGCTACGCAGACGTTCCGGGTGGCTTCCGTCTCGGCTTGATCGCTCACTTCTACAGCCCACTCTCAAGCGCTATCGTTTCTCCGAACTTTGGTGATATCGGTGAAATCTATCGAACCGATTTCACGGGTGACGGAACGGTAGGCGATCCTCTGCCTGGAACGCATTTCGGCCAGTTTGATCGTGGCACGGATGCTGGTGCACTTAACTCGCTGATAAGCCGCTTCAACACCACTCAAGGTGGCCAACCGACACCTGCGGGCAATGTTCTAATCCAGAACGGCCTAATGACCGCAGATCAGTTGTCTGCACTGGGCGGCGTTGCTCCTACAATCGACGCTGCTCCCGCTGGTCAAGTGAACTACACCTGGATGCGGGCGTTGGATTTGAAACTGGCCTGGCGGCACACGTTCAAAGATCGCTTCACGATCGAACCAAGCGTGGGCTTCTATAACCTGCCGAACTTCAGCAACTTCAACCTGCCTCCGAATACGATGAACGGCATTCTGTTCGGAGCCGGCGCAGGTTCCATCAACGGCACGACCAAAGCTGACAACGAAGCATTCCGCGTCGGCAACGGTACGGGCGTTTACGGCGTAGGAGCGCAGCGGCAGATCGAATTCGGTCTGCGGTTCGTCTTCTAATCTTCGTCTTTCTACTGGCCACCAGTCTTCGGGCTGGTGGCTTTTTTCATGTCGTGAACCAATAATCGTTGTTGTGAGAGGCTCAACTACGGTCTAATATCTCGCGCCGGAGGCAAATCTTATGCCGGACCTCAAGGCCTTCGCACAAATCCCGCTAACTTCGATCGTTCTCAGTCTGTGCTCTGTTTGGGCAGAGCGCCTCTCCGGTCATCGCGAAACCGGTCTCTTTGAAAGAGAAGATCGTGTTTGTCCACATGGATCCCTCGGTGGGCGTCATTTCGGTTCATAGTATTACCGACGTTGACGGTGCGAGCGGTGAGGTTACGGGTGCTCACGACGCACCGGATATGGCCTCGATGGCGTCCAGCAATCACATGAAGGACGAGATCGAACTGATGAACCCGGATGGCTCATCCATCACCGCGCTCCATGTTTTCGGCTCAGACCCGATGCTTTCTCCCGACGGTACCAAGATCGCCTACTGCTCGCTGCGGCAGTCGATCTACTCGCAAATCTACGTCATGAATTCCGATGGCTCGAACATCAAGCGGCTAACCGACATCAAGTCCGGCGACGCATGCGGACCGGCTTGGTCGCCCGACGGCAAGAAGATCGCCTACTACGCATTTGCCCTGACGCAGCCAAGCCGCAATCCCGAGATCTGGCTGATGGATGCCGATGGCTCCAATGGCAAAAAGCTGATAGACCACGGTATTGATCCGTCATGGTCGCCGGATGGGAGGCAAATCGTCTTTGCGTCACATCGGGACGGCATCTATCAGATCTACGCGATGAATACGGAAGGCTCGAATGTACGCCGGCTTACCAAGCACAACGCCGAGGATTCCAATCCTGCGTGGGCTCCCGATGGAAACTCAATCATCTACAGTTCCGCGACGAAGGACGACCATCGCGGATTGTTTCTGATGGGGGCCGATGGCTCCGATTCGCACGCGATCGGACATTCCAAGAATCAGGACTTTTGCTTCCCGTCATGGTCGTCGGACGGCAGGACGGTTGTCTTTACAGTTCTGAATCGGTTGGGATCGCAGGGAATCGTAACTGGAGAAGAGAAGCCTCGCTGCGAACAATGGAGCGGGGAGTATCAGATCTTCTCTATGGGCGAAGAGGGAAACGTCAAGCTTCTGGCCGGTTCTAAGGTGATGGGGAGTCGTCCGTCCTACGGGAAAATCGCGACCGCGCCGTAGGAACGACTTGCTAGTGGTTTAACTCGGTGCGCAGGTGTTTCGATAGCTTTTCAATCTGTTTCAACTTCTCGATCACATCCTTGGGCAGCATGCCTTTGCGGACACTGTCGACATCTGACGGAATGGTCTGAGCGGTACGGGCCAGATCGTCGGCTTCGCGCTGGAGCTGTGCCATATCCGCATGCTTCGTCAGGCGAGACGAAGCACCTTGCGACGGCACCGGATCCTTCGGGGCCATCGGCTCGGGCGGCGTTGGGAAGTGATGTCCCGTTGTCTGCGGCGTGCCGGTGGCCACGAAGAGCGCGAGCATTGCTGAGAGAAGAAGGATCGAATGTCGCTTCACGGTACGCCTCCGCTGGAAGAAATAAGTACGTATTTTACTCGCGGCGCGCGTGCGTGCCTCATCGAGAAAATGCTCCAAGACAGCATTTCTTAGCCTTGACGGGCGCCGCAAAGCGCGATTCGTACCGATGTAAAGTCACTGCAATCGGTCTTCTGGCTTGTGTACAATGCCAGCATGTCGTTTCGCGCGCCAACGGGAAATGCGAATGCAAAACGCGGCCGGACCCCTCCTCCGGAAGATACTTTCGAAGAGGCTTTGTTCCTGAAGTCTCTCGGCGAGAAGCAGAAACCGGTTTCGGTGAAGTTGATGGATGGCCAGATTATCCGGGGATGGATCGAGTATTACGACCGAAATATGGTCCGACTCACGCGCGAAGGCGCTCCGAATCTGTTCATCTTCAAGCATGAAATCATGTACATCGCGGAAGATAGCGGAAAGCAGAAATAGCGTTGCGGTGCAACAGCAGCCTTCAGTTTGACCTTCGCGATCTCTGTCTTCCAAGCTCCAAACCGGTATCTTGAATATGAAAGCCGACTCTTGCAAATATTCCTCCGAAACCCGAAAGCTTTCTTCCTGCGATGTCGGCGATCGCGCGCGAAGCGGGCGCGCTGTGATGCAGTATTTCCACCAGGGCCTCAAAATCGAATACAAGGGCGACGCCGATCTGGTGACGGCGGCCGATCGCGCCTCGGAAGCGCTGATCCGCGAGCGCATCAGCCAAGCAATTTCCTTCGCACGACGTTTTAGGCGAAGAGCAGGGCCTGAACGATCAAGGCAGCGATTACCGCTGGTATGTCGATCCCGCTGGACGGCACGACCAATTTCGCTCATGGATATCCGGTCTTCTGCGTGTCGATGGCGCTGGAACATCGCGCGGAAGCGAAATCGGGAAAGCGAATCGCGGGAGTTGTTTACGACCCGACGCGCGATGAACTCTTTCACGGCAGAGCAGGGAAAGGGCGCGCATCTGAACGGGAAGCCGATCCAGGTATCGAAAGCCTCGCAGTTGAAGGAATGCTTGGTGGCCACCGGATTTCCCAGCCACAAGCGGCACAAGAATCCGAACATTTATTTCTATCACCAGATCACTTTGCGCACGCATGGCGTTCGGCGCGCCGGATCGGCGGCGCTGGATTTGTGCAATGTGGCTGCGGACGCTTTGACGGCTTCTGGGAATTCAATCTGAATCCGTGGGATACGGCTGCCGGCGTTCTGATCGTCGAGGAAGCTGGCGGCAAGGTCAGCCGTTTCGACGGCTCACCGTTTCTGATCGACAGCCGGGAGACGCTTGCGTCTAATGGCCTGATTCATGATGCCTTGCTGCACGAATTTCAGGAGATCTTTGCCGGCCGGGACTGATCCACTGCCGATCCTCGGACCTATCCAGCGCTGAGCCTCACGAATCCCGTGATACTTCCCCGGCGTTACAATTAGCATGTGGAGCCGCCGCTTCCGCTGCCGGCGGCAATTTTTAGGGACCTCAGGTTAACCGTGATCAACTCACTTCTGGAACGCAAGATTGAAAAGCGGCCGGACAAAGTCCGGCTGCAGGGGCGCATTCTCTTTCTTACCGAAGATCCTGAGCTGATCAAGCGGCAGTTGGCAGGCGAAGACCTGCCTTGGGACACGAAGAATCCCGCGAACAATCCTAAGCTGCGCGATGACATCTCGACCGATGAGATCACGCCTGCGCACTACTGCTTCTACTTTGATGAGACGCTGGGAGAGATCCCTTATCTTGGGCTGAAGTGCGGAAGCGTGTACGCCGATCGGACGCGGCGACGTGAAGCGCGGCGGATTTGTGTGCGCGGTCAGCGGCAAGCGGCGCGGCAAAGGATCAAGCCGCGAGCAATCTCCGTATGCCGAGATGTGCGCAGGTATCCGCGTTGTGATTGCCGAGAATATCGAGCGCATCTACAAGCAGAATTGCCAGAACCTGGGAGTGCTGACTTCGACCAATTTCTCGCTTATTGATCGTATTCGGAGCGGGGAAGAGATTGCTTTGAGCGAGTTCACTGCCGGGGAAGATGAGATTACGCGGCAGGTGATCGAATATGGCGGGCTGTTTCCGTTCAATGTTGCGCGCATGCAGGGAAAGTGTTTTTGCCGCCGATTAAAAACGACTTTGAGCTGAAGATGGACGGGCAGACGCGCACCATAACGCTCGCCGATGACGGTGGCCGAAAAGATTTTTGCCCGGCACATGCTCAATGAAAAAGGCGAAGTCGGAGTTCCCTCTGTGAAGCCAGGCGACACGGGCTTTGCGCGCGCCGACCTGCGGTTCAGCCACGAATATGTCACGCCGATGGCGGCGATTTTCTTCGAGCGCTATGTGGGCAAGGATGCGAAGGTCAACGATCCTTCGACGATTCTTGTTCTTTCGGGATCATCTGACGTTTCTCGACGAGGTCATTTCCGAGGAGAAGAAAAAGCTGGGGCTGCTCGATCTGGCGACTCAGCTCAAGCTCAAGCAGCAGGATTTCGCGAAGAAGCAGGGAATCAAGCTGCATGGGGAACTCACCGACCGCAAAGGCTCGGAGGGAATTTGCCACTCCATCGTGCTGGAGAGCTATGCGCTGCCAGGGCAGTTGAATATCGGCTCCGATTCTCACACGCCGCATGTGGGCGCGATTGGCTGCGTGGCGTTTGGGATCGGCACGACGGACGTGTTCAATTCGTGGATCACGAAAGATGTTCGGGTAAAAGTGCCGGAGTCGGTGAAGGTTGTGGTTCGCGGCAAGCGGCATCCGAACGTCACCGCCAAAGATTTCATCCTGAAAATTCTGAGCCTTGACTATGTGCGAAGCGGAAAGGCGCTGGCCAAGGTGATGGAGTACGCGGGAGAAGCCATCGAGGAACTCAGCGTCGACGAGCGCGCCACCATGACAAATATGGCAGCGGAGATCGGCGGATTTACCGGCATTGTGGCGCCGGACGAGAAGGCAGTCGATTTTCTAGTGGAGCGGCGCGGGGTTGATCGCGATAAGGCTGAGGCCAAGATCCAGGGTCTGTACAGCGACCCCGGTGCGGAATATGCGCATGTGATCGAGTTGGATGCGGCCGAGATTACACCGATGGTGGCTACCCCGGGTGATCCGGGAAATGGCAAATATATACGCGAGCTGAATACTCCGGTTCCGGTTGAGATCGCGTACGGGGGCACATGCACTGCCGGCAAGAACGAAGACATGGATATGTATGCGGCCGTGCTCGCCGACGCTCTGAAGCAGGGTAAGAAAGTTGCCGATTCGGTGCAGTTCTACATTCAGTTCGGATCGCAAGAAACGCGAGACTACTGTTTGCGCCGCGGATATCTTGATGTGTTTCAAAAAGCCGGTGCGCACGTGATCGAGCCCAGTTGCGGAGCGTGTATCAATGCGGGGCCGGGAGTTTCGACTCGGCCCGACCAAGTTGTGATCAGCGCCCAGAATCGCAATTTCCCCGGACGCAGCGGTCCCGGCCAGATGTATTTGGCGTCTCCGTATACCGTGGCTGCCAGTGCCGTGGCGGGATACATCGTCGAGTACGAGCCGAGCGAAAAGAAGGAACTGGTCGGGGCCTAAAGCTGTCCTCGTTAGGTAGAGACTTCCGCTTACGTTGAACCCGTTGGAACGTCCTATCTCTTCAGGAGGACGCCATGATTCGTTTCCGTCTGCTTGTTGTTGCTGGTATCACGATCGCTTTTGCCGCCGCTGCGGCCGCGTTTCACTCCTCGCAACCGCCAACTCGCGCAGGTTCGATCTCCGCTGCTGGGCAAATGCTGGAGCCCCGCTCGGGACATTCAGCGACTCTGCTTCCTGACGGCAAAGTGCTGATCGTCGGCGGCATGCGGCGTAACCAGGATTTCTACAAATCCGTTGAACTCTTTGATCCGGCAACCGGAAGATTCCGGCCGACTGGCGAAATGAGTGAGCGGCGCGTGGGCCACGTCGCCGTACTTCTACGTTCTGGAAAAGTTCTGATTGCCGGAGGGTGGATCGTTGGGCACGGGGCTACCGACTCTGCGGAGTTATACGATCCCAGAACCGGGAAGTTCTCGGACATTACCGCGAAAATGACGGCGCGGCGCGGCAACCCAAGCGCAACTCTTTTGAACAATGGAGACGTCCTCATCGCGGGGGGCGCCGATCACGATGCGCCCGGTGGCGTCGCATCGGCCGAGATCTTTCGTGCGGCAACCAGTAAATTCGAGTCCATTACGCCGATGCATGTTGGCCGCATCTCGCACACGGCTACGCTTCTATCGGATGGCCGCGTGCTCATGGCGGGAGGTCGCGGCGAGAGGGTGAATGCTGTCTCAGAGATATTCGATCCGAAAACGGATCGATTTACCGAAACGGGCGGCTTGCTGACCGCGCGGTACAAGCACACAGCGGGCCTCCTGCCGGATGGACGAGTGCTGGTAGCGGGCGGCTCCGACGAGCGAGATTGGAACGGAAATCTAAACAGCGCTGAAATCTATGATCCAAGGACGGGAAAATTCAGTGCTACCTCTCCCATGAATGACAGCCGCTTCAAGATGCCGCGGGAGGCTGCTCATCTTGACTCCGGCCAACTTCTGATTGCGGGTGGAAGCAATGAAGTCGAGGTCTTTGATCCTGCCACAGGGAAGTTTCTATTGGCCTCCGGCCAATTGAGCGACAAATGGCATTTCATGTCCGAGACGAGGCTCAAGGATGGAAGTGTCTTGCTGGCTGGGGGCTATCCCAATAGTGATCGCGCGACTTCTCAGGCCTGGATTTATCGCCCCTGAGCCAAGTGCAAGCGGGCCCTTAGGATCGGGCTGTAAGTGGTTGAAATGGGGCGGGATGGCTTAAATCAACCACTCCTCGGGCAGCAACTTTTAGCTTTCTGCTGAGTTCAAATACTTAGAGAGCACGGCCGACGGAACAGGGCCGGCCAAGCTTAAGGGCTTGCTGGAACCAGCAAAAGGCTAGGGGCTGAAGCCGGGGGTCAAAGAAATGCGTTACCTGAAATATTTGGCGTTGTTGACAATTCTGATGTTGCCGTTGGCGTACTCGCAAGCGCAGGTTGGCGTTGCGGTCGGCATAGGAGGCCCTGGCTACCTCGCTGGGCCGCCGGTTTGTTCTTACGGCTATTACGACTACTATCCCTACGCTTGCGCGCCGTACGGTTATTACGGATCGAACTACTTCGTAAACGGCATCTTTATCGGCGCCGGACCGTGGTATCACGGTGGATGGGGACGAGGCTGGTACGGCGGACCCCGGTTCGTGGGACGAGGCTACTATGGGCGTCCCGGCTATTTCGCACACGGGGGCTACGGTCGCGGCTACTCTAGGGGATACGCCCGCGGAGAATTTCGTGGCTACAGCGGACACGGAGCAGGTGGATTCCACGGGGGCGGTGGTTTCCATTCCGGCGGACACCGGCGGTAAGAACTCGGTTAGCGGGACGATTGCGGCTGGCAGCTTCTTGCTGCCGGCCGCTTTCTTTTCTGGGTTATTTGGGCTACTCAGCCGCGGCTGCGGCTCTAGGTTTTCCCAACTCCTTGATGTCCGGGAAAGAGGTGGGGGCGATGACAGTACGCTCTTCAGGCTGAGAACCGGCGTCCAGAGCCTTGGCAAGAAGGTGCATCGCCTCTCCCACAATCGGTGGAGAAACGACAGTGGCTGTCAGTCGTCCCTGTCGGACCCACTCCTGACCCGCCCGCGCAACACCGTCACACCCTATAAAGGGCAAACGCAGCCAGAAGTCACGTTCCCTAAGGTCTCCGAGTTCTTCGAAGGCTCTCCTGGCTCCGATCGCCATGTCGTCATTCTGAGCGGCGATCATTCCGACATGCAGCTGTCGCGACGTGCTCAGCGAAAGCCATGACCGGATGGCGTTGCAAGCGCTGCCTTGCGTCCAATCGCCTTTGAGGCTCTTTACTTCAATGCCCTTAGGCTTGGTGGAGAGCATGCCCTTGCTCCGGATCTTGGCAACATCTCTTACTGAGGGTCCTTCGATGTAGAGGACGCATCCCTTATCACCCAAAATCGCGCCCATCTGCTCCCCTTGAATTTTGCCAATGGCTTCGTGGTCGCAAACGACGGAAAAGACGGGGACAAGAGCATGCTGGCGGAGCGTCTGGATGTAATCGACGCTGGTATTGATAATGCCCCAGGCAATTCCAGCGCCCACTGCCGCACGGGCAATCTGCGCCATTCCCGTTCCAACCGGCTCGGCCAGGATGGCGTCGGGACGCTTGCGGGGTTCTTGGATAAACTTAAGGAGTTGTTGGGTCTGCTGGACCGCATCGTTGCCAGCATAGACGATCTCTATTGTGGCGCCGAGCTTTTGCGCAGCGGTTTGTGCGGACGCGGCCTGTTCGAGTTGATAGTCATTGTCGTCCGTAATCAGGGAGACGACAATATTGAGTTTATTCATTTTGGCCTAGCCTTCCCCGCTAGACAAATGGCACGGTGGAATTTATTAACGCATCCTCGAGTGCTCAGGCCAAATTACTTTAGTTTCGTGCAAGTGTCCTGATTTGGATTTGGGACACAGAGGTTTGGGCACAGAGTAGGAGCAGAGACGGCGCCAAATGCGGTGCGGCACAAGCTCTATACCAGTAGGCGCGTTCTTGCTAGAATGTGCGGTTCTGTAGGTTGCCCGGGTGTACCGACGTGGTAGTAAGATAATCGTAACGATCTCAGGAGACTGAAATACCTATGACCTACGTGATTGCTGAGCCTTGCATCGGCACCAAAGACACAGCCTGTGTGGACGCGTGTCCGGTAGATTGCATTCATCCCAAGAAAGATGATCCCGCGCATGCAACGGAAGAGTTGTTATATATCGACCCCGTCGAATGCATCGACTGCGGCGCTTGCGTTCCGGTTTGTCCTGTTTCGGCAATTTTCGCGCTCGATGACCTACCGGAGAAATGGTCGTCGTTCACTGAGCGCAATGCGAAATACTTCGGTCGGTGAAGGTTAGTCTTACACTCCGAGCCTGAACTGGGGGCGCAATGTCCACCGCCGGACTTGCGCCTCTTGCATTCCCGATGTTTTGCTCGCGATTCGGTTGATTTTCTCAGTTCGCGCCGACTACCTCTTCCGCTTGTCGGCATTTCCCAATACTTCTGCGTCCTTACCGGTGTGTGCCTTTACTGCCTCGAGAATGCGCAGATATTCATGCTTATCCATGCGCAGAACATAAACCTTAGGAACTTCATGATCGTGATAATCGATTTCGAGCCAGTGCATTCTGGAGCGCGTGAGCATGGCGAAGGCTCCCACACCGATGGGCGCCGTCGCAATTGTGCTCTCACTGACGCGATGCTTGCGTGTGTATTCGTAGGAGAACTTGTCGATCTCGCGGTATGGGATTGCCACCAGAGGTCCCTTCGCCGGCTGGATCTCGACAGACTGACGATCATCGCGAAAGCTCAAAACGGCCTTGGTGGCCCTGCCCTTCGCATCCGGCACTTTCACGCGATGAAACGAAGTCTGTTCCGCGAAGGTGAAGGTAGAGAGGGTAACGAGAACGACCGACAAAATGATTCGCACAGTCCGGAAAGTATATCGGAAATGAATGGCGGGTCCGGATGTTGCTGCTGACGCGAGCGAACGCATCCACTAGAATCAAGCTCAAGTTATCCAAGATCTGTGGCCCTTCGAGAATCAGAAGCGATCGTGTTGCGCAGCTACCCGTTGCGCGAAGCCGATTTGCTCGTTACATTCTTCACCCGCGCGGAAGGAAAGGTGCGCGGAGTGGCAAGGTCAGCGAAGAAATCCAAACGCCGCTTCGGCGGAGCTCTGGAGCCGTTGACCTATGTTCGCGCATTCTATGATGTCCGCGAGCGTCAGGAATTAGTGCGGCTCGATTCCTGCGAGGTGCTGGAATCTCCGATGGCGTCGGAGGTCAGCTACGCACGGGCAGTAGCGTTGGGGCACATCGCGGAATTGCTGGACGAGTTGTTGCCCGATCACGAAGCCAACGATGCGATCTTCCGCCTCACGCTCTCGGTGATGCACGTCTTGACTGGTCCGGACATCTGGATGCCCATCACTTACTTTGATCTCTGGTTGACACGCCTAGTGGGATTCCTGCCGGAGTTCACAGAATGTGTCGTCTGCGGGCGCGATTTGAACGGCAGCCGCGCCTATTTCCATGCGCTAGCCGACGGGCTGATGTGCGCGGACGACAAGCGACTGGCGTCCTCTGAAATTTCCGGAGAATCGCGGAAGTTAGCCGCGCAGATGTTCCGCACTCCGGTTGATAGGCTCGCCGGGACCGCCGTGGCCCAAGTCTCAAGGAGCGGACCTGAGAAAACTTCGTCATGCAAATCCTGCAACGGCAACTTGAAAAGAAGCTGGTCACGGCGGAGATGTTGGAAAGATGCGGGTTCTAGCGCCGTTGCCGGAGATCCGACACATGTCGGGCCGAAAATTTTCGCTGGCGGGTCCGGCTCTAGCTGACGGCTGCGCGTTACTTCCATTACAATCAACGATTAACACCGAACTCCAAACGTTGTGACCCCAGCCAAGTCCAACCCGCTGACTTTCCAGGAGCTGATTCTTCGCCTCCAGGCTTTTTGGGCAGAGCGGGGATGCGTGTTGCAGCAGCCTTATGACGTCGAAGTGGGCGCGGGAACGATGGCTCCTGAGACCTTTCTACGCGTCCTGGGACCTAAACCTTATAAGGTGGCGTATGTTCAGCCCTCGCGACGGCCGGCAGACGGAAGGTACGGAGAAAATCCGAACCGCCTCTTCAAGCACATGCAGTTGCAGGTAATTTTGAAGCCGCCGCCAGAAAATATGCAAGAGCTTTATCTCGAATCTCTGACGGCGATCGGCATTGACCTGCGCCAGCATGACATCAAATTCGAGGAGGATAACTGGGAAGCACCGACGCTGAGTGCATGGGGCGTGGGCTGGCAGGTCATGCTCGATGGTCTGGAGATCACGCAGTTCACCTATTTCCAGCAATGCGGCGGAGTTGACCTGTTTCCAATTTGCGCGGAGTTGACCTACGGACTCGAGCGCATCGGAGCTTTTCTGCAGGATGTGGATTCGATTTATGACATCGTGTGGGCTCGCGATCCGGACTCGGGAGCGTGGTGAAGTATGGCGATGTTCGGCTGGCCGATGAGCAGCAATTCTCGGTTTACAACTTCGAAATCGCCGACGTGGAAAAAGCCTGGAAGCACTTCGATTTATTCGAAGCGGAGTGCAAAGGACTGATCGACCGGTATGCGGCGCTGGCGAAAGAAACAGGCAGCGGACGAAGTCGTTCGCGAAAAATATAGATTTCCTTTGCTGGGCGCCTACGATCTTTGCCTGAAGTGTTCACACATGTTCAATATCCTCGATGCACGTGGAGCGATTTCTGTGACCGAGCGCGTGGGAGTGATCGCGCGAGTGCGAGCGCTCGCGGTGGGAATCGCGAAGGCTTGGGTGGATCAGCAGAAGAGCATCGAGGTCGTGAGTTTGCCAGCGCGAGATCGTTCCACAGAAGTCGAATCCGCGAGCGAGACAAAAGCGAAGCACACAAACGAGAAACTGTCTCCGGTCGGGTCTTAGCTCGGATTGGATGCAGTCCCGTTGACCCATTTCGGCTTTAGTCGATAAACCAGCAGGATTTTGTGATCTTCGTCACATAGATCGTCACATGGTTGTGACAACATGAATGGTTCGAAAGCATGCCAGATTTCCTTCTAGAGATTGGTTGCGAAGAGATTCCCGCGCGAATGATCGAGGCGGCCTCGCGAGAGTTGCGCGATCGCGTTGCCGCGCTTCTGGCTCGGGAGCGCCTGTCGAGCGGGGAATTGACTTGTCTTGATACTCCCCGGAGACTGGCCGTACTGGCTTCAGGGATCGCGGCCTCGCAGGACGACGTGGTTGAGCAATTGAACGGGCCGTCGGTGAACGCGGCGTACAAAGATGGCCAGCCAACGGCTGCTGCACAATCGTTTGCGAAAAAGGTAGGCGTCGATGTTTCGAAGTTAGACCGTATTTCAACCCCAAAAGGTGAATACATCTCGGCCAAGATCACGAAGAAAGGTCGGAGCGCCTCGGAGATTCTGGCCAGCGATTTGCCGAAAGAGATCGCCACTCTTTACTGGCCGAAAAATATGTACTGGCGCAAGCAGACCGAACGGTTCGTGCGTCCAGTGCGTTGGCTGGTAGCGATGTTGGATCGGCGACACGATCCCACTTGAGTTTGGGGGAATACGCGCAGGGAACCGTTCCCGGGGGCACCGGATACTATCCGATGAATCGGTCACAATCGCGGGTGCGGGCACGACCTTATGTTGAGTCTCTGCGGGCGGCGAAGGTCCTGGGGCGCGCCGAGCGCGAGCATCAAACCCGAAAAGGTTTGGACGCTGCCACGCGATCTATCCCCGGCGCGCGTTGGCGGGAAGACAAGGCTCTCCTCGACACGGTCGTCAATCTGACGGAGTATCCGTCGGTGATTTTAGGTGGCTTTGATCCGCAATTCCTTGTGCTTCCGGAGGAAGTTCTGGTCACCGTCATGCGGGACCACCAAAAGTATTTCGCGATTGAAGATACTTCAGGGAAACTTCTTCCGCATTTTCTCGCGGTTCTAAATACCGATGGTGATCCGCAGGGTTTGATCCGTCACGGAAATGAACGCGTTCTGCGAGCTCGCTTCAATGATGCACGATTCTTTTGGGAAACCGATCAGAAGAAATCGCTTCTCGAGCGACTCGATTCGTTAAAACAGGTTACGTTCCAGAAGGATCTTGGAAGTTACTACGACAAGACGCAAAGAGTCCAGCGCCTTTGCAGTTGGCTCGCCGAGCTTCTGAAGCAGAACGGGATAGCGGTTCGTCCCGGTGTCATTCATAAGGCTGCATGCCTGGCAAAGACAGATCTGACTACAGAATTGGTGAAAGAATTTACCGAACTGCAAGGCGTTGTCGGCGGATTGTACGCACGGGTGCAGCAACTCGATCAGTTCGCTCCCAGAGGCCACACGATTGTCGATCGCGGATGCGATCTACGATCAGTACAAGCCGGAGTCCACCGACGATGATGTTCCACGATCTGTGGAAGGAGCCATCCTTTCTGTCGGGGATAAGGCCGATACGATTGCCGGCATGTTTTCGCTTGGGCTGGTGCCGAGCGGATCGAAGGATCCATTTGCATTGCGGCGTCAGGCGAACGGAATTGTCAAAATCATTGCCGAGAAGAAATTGCCATTGCGGCTCACTGAGTTGATGCAGGACGCGCGCGCCGGCTATCAGAAGTCGGAGGCTGCGAAAAAGTTTGTGGAAGACGAGGCGTACGACGCAATCGGTCGCCAATTTCTTCCGGGAGCGACTTGGAGTTTTATCTGCGGGACGTTCGCGGATATCCGTATGACGTGGTAAAGGCAGTGCTTGGGGCAAACGCGGAAGATCTAGTCGACGCGCTGGCACGGGCTGAGGCTGTGAAGCAGGTGTTACACCTTCCGGAGTTTCAGGCCATTGGCGCGGCATGTAAGAGCATGCGCAACATTTTGAAGCAGGCGGAAGAAAAGAAAATGCCGTTGGCTTCATCGGTGGAAGCATTGCCGGGCGCTGCGGAGGAAGAAAAGACTTAATCGGTATATCTGAAAAACGAAGGCGCAAGAGTCGAAGATCTTCGGGGAAAGAAAGAATATCTCGAAGCGTTGCGACTGCTAGCGACTGCGCGGGGACCCGTGGACACAGTTTTTTGACAAGGTCATGGTGATGGTCGAGGACGCGAAAGAGCGTGCCAATCGTTTGGCGCTGTTGCGGGCATTGCTCAGAGAGTTTTCGACGATTGCTGATTTTTCGGAGATCGTGACGGAAGCGAAGGCCTGAGCAAGTCACGGGTAGCACGCCGGAGAAAGTGTCTACAGGCCTGAGATGCTTCGCTTCGCTCAGGATGACAGAGCGTAGAGCTCCATGAGACGCGATCTCACGGCGAAAAGTTTGGGAACATTTTGGCAAATCTCGCAACAAAGGACTCATAGATTATGGCGACAATGACTCTGCCCGAAACTGAAGCGAAAGAAACAAAGACTCCTAACAAGCCGAGCGGAACCAAGTACGTGTATTCGTTTGGCGGCGGCAAGGCGGACGGAAACGGAAAGATGAAGGATGTGCTTGGCGGCAAAGGCGCCGGGTTGGCGGAGATGACCAACGCCGGATTGCCCGTGCCTCCGGGATTCACGATTCAGACTGAAGCCTGTCGTGAATACATGCGCGGTGGCTTGTCGAAAGACATCGACCGGCAGATGGATGAAGCGCTGGCGAAGCTCGAAGCACTTCAGGGACAAAAGTTGGGAACCGGCGAGAACCCGCTGCTGGTGAGCGTTCGGTCTGGCGCGAAATTCTCTATGCCCGGCATGATGGACACGATTCTGAACCTGGGATTGAACGATAAGAGCGTCGAAGCGCTGGCGAAGCGCACGAACAATCCGCGGTTCGCCGCTGATTCCTATCGACGCCTGATCCAGATGTTCGGCAACGTTGTGCTGGATATCGAAAAGTCCGAGTTCGACGAAGTGTTCGATGCGAAGAAGAAGCAGAAAAAAGCCAAGATGGATACCGACCTGGACGCGAAGGCTTTGCAGGAAGTGATCGCGGAATACAAGAAAGTCGTGAAGAAACACGCAAAGCGCGATTTTCCGCAGGATCCGCAGGAGCAGCTGACGATGGCGCGTGACGCCGTATTTCGCTCGTGGCAGAACGACCGCGCGAAGCACTACCGCCGCATCAACAATATCGATGACATGCTCGGCACTGCCGTCAATGTGCAGGCGATGGTCTATGGCAACCTCGGCGATACCAGCGGCACGGGTGTGGGTTTCACACGCAATCCTGCGACGGGCACGAACGAGTTTTACGGCGAGTTTCTGATGAATGCGCAGGGCGAAGATGTCGTTTCAGGCGTGCGCACGCCGGTGCCGATCCTCGAACTCAACAAGATCATGCCGGATGTCTACAACCAGCTCCGCGAGATCACGACGCGGCTGGAGAAGCATTACAAAGACATGCAGGATTTCGAGTTCACGATTCAGGATGGCAAGCTCTACATGCTGCAGACCCGCAACGGAAAGCGTACCGGGCTGGCGGCAGTGCGGGTTGCGATTCAGATGGTGGACGAAGGCCTGATCACCAAGGAAGAAGCGATCTTCCGCGTCGAGCCGAACCAGTTGTACGACTTCTTGGTTCCGCGCCTTGATGAGAAGAGCACAAAGGTGGAAGTGCTTGCGAAAGGGTTGCCGGCATCGCCGGGCGCGGCTGTGGGCCAGATCGTGTTTACGGCCGATGAAGCGGTCAAAAAGGCTGGACACGACACGGCGAAGAATCCTGTGATTCTGGTTCGCGCCGAAACCACGCCGGAAGATATTCATGGCATGGAAGTCGCGAAGGGCATTCTGACGTCGCGCGGTGGCATGACCAGCCACGCGGCTGTCGTCACGCGCGGCATGGGCAAGTGCTGCGTCGCCGGAGCGGGCGACATCGACGTGAACGAGAAGGCTCGCGAGATGCGAGTAAAAGGTCAGGTGTTCAAAGAGGGCGATTGGATTTCTCTTGATGGCACCACCGGACGAGTCATGAAAGGCAAGCTTGAAACGCTCGACCCGTCTCCGGATGATCCGGAGCTGCGAGAAATTCATGCAGTGGGCCGATCCGCATCGCACGATGAAAGTCCGCGCCAATGCTGACATTCCACGCGACGCGATCCAGGCGCGCACATTCGGAGCGGAAGGAATCGGTCTCTGCCGCACCGAGCACATGTTCTTCGGCGAAGAGAAGATTGGGCACATGCGCGACCATGATTCTCGCCGATAATGAAAAGGATCGTCGGGCTGCGTTGAAGAAGTTGCTGCCGTTGCAGCGTGCCGACTTTGCCGGCGTATTCAAGGCGATGGACGGACTGCCAGTGACGATCCGCACGCTGGATCCGCCACTGCATGAGTTCCTGCCAAGCGCGCGAAGACTTGATGGTCGACATCGCACTGCTTGTCGTCTTGCAGCGGCGAAGCAAAAGAAAGAACTCGTCACGAAATATAAGGACTACGGCATCAAGGGTGCCGGCGATCTCAAGAAGGCTCTCCCGCGCTTCTGCTCGCGGGTTGAGCAATTGCATGAGTTCAATCCCATGCTCGGGCATCGCGGATGCCGTCTGGGCATCACCTATCCCGAGATCACCGAGATGCAGGCGCGAGCCATCTTCGAAGCTGCGGTTGACTGCTCGAAGAAAGGCATCAAGGTGCTGCCGGAAGTCATGATTCCGCTGGTCGCCACCGTCAAGGAAATGGCGAACCAGGGAGCGATCGTGCGGCGAGTGGCCGACGAAGTCTTCAAAGAGAAGGGAACGAAGGTTGAATACATGGTCGGGACGATGATCGAGTTGCCGCGCGCAGCCCTGGTGGCGGACGAGATCGCCAAGGAAGCGGAGTTCTTCTCCTTCGGCACAAACGATCTGACGCAGACCACGTTCGGCTTCTCGCGCGATGACGTCAACAAGGTGCTTCCGACGTATCTTGCAGAAGGAATTCTGAAGCAGGATCCGTTCGCAGCCCTCGATCAGGAAGGCGTGGGACAGTTGGTCAAGATGGCGACCGAACGTGGGCGCAAGACTCGCTCCGAACCTGAAAGTCGGGATCTGCGGCGAACACGGCGGCGAGCCATCGTCGGTGGAGTTCTGCTACAAGACTGGCTTGAACTATGTTTCGTGCTCGCCGTTCCGCGTGCTGACTGCGCGACTTGCGGCGGCCCAGGCTGCAGCGGCGGAGAAATTGAAAGTCGAGGGCGGAAGAACGAAATAAGGTCGAATCTAAGGGGACACAGAACGTCCGAGGCGACAAATCTCGCGAACGCTGTGTCCCCCTTCTTGTTTTTATTGAACCTGTTGCAGGCGGGCGATCAGCTTTTGAGGCAGACTTTCGTCAGATTCTGACCACAGACGACGGGATGTTGCTCGCGTGTGCATCTCAATCTTTTTAGAAAACTCAATCAGCCTCAATACATTCTCGCGAATCTTTGCCTGTGTTTCATCCGTCAGCTTGACCGTTTCCTGAACGAACAGAGAGTCAAGTCCGAAATCGATTTGAATATGTCCAGTCTCTTCCTGGGCACCACCGTCGAAGTCTTCTCCTTGAACGATGAGTTTTACCTGACTGGGGACTAGCATCCATTCTTGCTTCTCGTCCGGCGTCCACAGGTCCCAGTAAACGTCGAAGACATATGCATAGTCGTCGTGAATCAAATCGGCCGCCACAAGCACTGCTTCCTGCGGCGGGACGCCCGGAGAAAATCGTCGCTCCAGAACGCTGGCCTCATTCCACGACACCGGCTGAACGGCGACGTATGTAATCCCAGGACGCTGTTCAGAAAACGGGAACTGTTGCATGACGGCAAGCATATGAGGCAGCATCGCCGGACCGTTGAAGTCAGAGAACCAGAGACTTAGATAGAGTGGATCAGGCATAGCGCAGTGCGGCAAGAGATGTTCGCCGGCCTTTCTATTTATGAGCTGAAACTTCGCATCTTCTCGAACAGATGCCGAGCCGGACAATTCGATTCACCTCAGTCCATCGGCAAGACAGAAGAGTATTTCCTAAAGGACGGCGATACTTCGTCGGGATCGGAGTTGTTTCCGCCTGCTGCCGGAAGAGGAATTGTTCCCGTGAGAGTGGTGCCATCCGCGTTTGATTCGATCTCGAGAAAACCGCCCAACTCTTTGAGCCGTTCCCGGATCCCAGCTAGCCCCACTCCTACGTGTCCTGTTTTCCAAAAACGTTCGAGCACTTCTTGAGGTACCCCCGACCCGGAATCTTTCACCGTGAGAATGACATTGTTGCCTTCGGTGCGAACCTGCACCTCTACCCCCCGGCTACCTGAGTGACGATGAACGTTCGTCAACGCTTCCTGCATGATGCGAAAGAGTGCCGTCTCGATTTTGCGAGGAAGTCGTTTGTTGAGATTGGGAAGATCCAAGTAAGTTGCGATGCCGCTTCGTTTGCCGAAGCCCTCGACGTACCATTTTGCCGCCGAAAGAAAGCCCGCTTCGTCCAGCAACGGAGGATGCAAAAGATGCGACAGCGTTCGCGTATCAGAGATAGAACGATCGACCAAGGCTCGAGCATCGCGCAAGTGTTCGGACATCAATTGCGACTCTGCGGCCAGCATGTCCAGACTTATTTTGGCTGCCGTTAAGTCCTGACCTAAGCTGTCGTGCAATTCGCGTGCGAGGCGGCGCCGCTCCTCGTCCTGCACGCGCAGCAATTTCACCGAGAGACGGCGTAAGGCCGCTGTACGTTGTTCCACTAAAGATTCGAGAGCATCATGGGCGCGACGCAGGGCCTCCTCCGCAGCCTGGCGTTGCCGAAGGTGGTCACGCACCTCATATTGCCTGCGTCGTGCCAGCAACGCGCTGCGTACGGAGCTGACAAGGGTAACCGGCCGCAACGGCCGCTCCAGCAAAGTAACGTTTCCTAGAGGAGCCCGTGAACGAAGGGCTGACTCAGTCGTTGCGGTGCTGAGGCCGCCACCCGTCAGCACGAGCACCGGGAAGTCAGACCATCGGGGTTGCAGAGACAGACGTTGTGCGAGCACTCCGACGGCGCCATTTTGAAGAACTTCTTCCGTGATGATCGCGGCACCCGCATCCTCGCCAATCGATGACTCCAACTCGGAAAGCGTAGCGAGCGTGCGGATCGTCAAGGACGACTGATGAAGAACGTTCTCGATGAGTATGGCATCCTTGCCAAACGGCGCAAATACCAGGACTGGTGGATCGTTGCTGCCCGATCTCAGTCATACAGAGGCCCTTTGCTAACCATTGGAGCGAGAGACGTTGGACTTCCGGACAAGATGCCCTGAAAATCTGAAAGCGGCGCCCCAACCCTAATCGTATCGGGGCCTAGGCGAAGCTCACGGATTGACCGTTCATGTCCGCCGCTTCGTTTCTTCATCATGGAGATTGCCTGCCGCACTTGCCCCCGAGCTTCGAAGTACCGAAGAACCAGTATGTTGTCAGCAAGATAGCTAACATCGATGGGCGTCTGCATCGCACTTCCAACCAGTCCCATCTGCGCAAGTACGAGAAGCGTCAAAATCCCCTTGTTGTTGAGGTACGTCAACAGTTCGTGCAGGTGCAGAGCAAGGAACTGTTCCCCCGGCATAGCTTGAAGGAATCCATTCAAGCTGTCGATGAGAACGGCGCGGGCATTTCCCTCCTCCACCGCTTTGCGGACCAAGTCGACAAACTCGCCTGGGGATACCTCTGCCGGGTCAAGATGCTCAATCTTGAGGCGGCCTGATTGAAGGTGCGGAGCAAGGTCCATTCCGAGGCCAGATGCCCGCCCCAACAAGGTACTGATCGTTTCTTCGAAGATAAAAGCTGCGCAATTCTCGCCACGCTGCGCCGCCGTAGTCAGCCAACGAAGCGCGAGCGTGGTCTTGCCACAACCTGCGGGCCCGATCAGCAGAGTGCTTGTACCTCGATCCAAACCACCTCCGGTAAGGTCGTCCAGTCCTCGAGATCCCGCTTTCGGCAGACGATCGATCTTCATGGGAATCGCTATATTCTGCGGCAACCAATCTGGGAAAAATGACGATTCCGCCTTGGCAGATGATGTAATCGTGATAGCCTTCGCGGAAAGCGCATCCCCGGAGCTTGGTAACTTCGACGCGTCGCATGGTCTTGCCGTACTCCCGCGTCACACGGCCCATAGAGATCACTCCGTGCACTATGCTATGTAGTTCAAGATCTGCGTACCGGCTGCTGCGGTCGTCGAGCAGCATCACGGTACAGTTCTCAGGCGCGTACTCTTTCAGAGAGAGGACCTGCCGGCGATAGCGCAGGGGATCTTTCGCGAGCATACGGACTTCCGAGAGCGCATCGATAACCAGTCGACTCGGCTTGCGACGATCGACTTCCGCCATGATCGCCTGCACACGATCATTCAGTTCCACCTCCGCAGGGTGAAAGACGGTGTACTGGCCTTCGGGCTTAAGATCCTGTTCGCTGGGTCTCACTTCTAGAACCGCGGATTCATCCACGTCAAGGCCGTGCGCCTCGGCTACCGCGATCAGTTCGTTTCGCGATTCAGAGAGCGTTACATAGAGAACTTTTTCCCCATGCTTCAGGCCTTCACTGACGAACTGCAGCGCCAATGTGGTCTTTCCAGTTCCCGGTTCGCCTTCCACAAGATAGAAATGGCCCATCGGAAGGCCGCCGCCCATCACATCGTCAAGCCCTAGGCAGCCCGAGCTGCAACGCGTGATTGCCCGTGCCAATCGCTTCTGCATGCTTTGATCTTGTTCCTTTCTCGTTTCTGACAGTCAACAAACACGAAGACTGCAGGGCAAATTGATGCCACTCTGATTTTTTTGGAGAGCGCTGCTACCGTAAATACATTACTTTCTGTAGTTAGCCGGGCGACGTTGCTCGGAGAGGAACCGTTGCGTCCCTACCAGCCGTGTTTCATCGCTGTCACGAATTGGTCGGTAGGGAGAGTATTCAAGACGTCGTCCTTGGTTAGCCAGGCGCGGCGCGCTTGCAGAACGCCGTACCGGATCTTTTCCATATGAGATGTGTGGTGAGCATCGGTGTTTATCACGATTTTCACTCCGTGTCGTTTGGCCTGGCGCAGATTCACGTCATTAAGGTCGAGGCGATCAGGGTAGGCGTTCAACTCCATGGCTACCCTGCGAGCCGCGGCGGCCGCCAGCACGGCATTCATGTCGAATCCGTATGAATCTCGGCGCAGCTGAATGCGGCCGGTGGGATGTCCGATGACTGAGGTGTTCGGATTTTCTATAGCCTTGATAAGCCGGTCGGTCATTTTGGCGGGCTCTTGGTTAAACACAGAATGGACACTGGCGATCACGATGTCCATCTGCGCCAGGACTTCGTCCGAGAGGTCAAGATCGCCGTCGACCAGAATATCGACCTCGATTCCGGCTAGGATTCGAATCCCACCAATGTTTTTCTCCGCTTCTCGGATGCGCTGGATGTGTTCCACCGCGCGCCTGTCATCGAGTCCGTTGGCAAAAGCCAAATTCTTCGAATGATCGGTGATGGCCATGTATTTGTACCCGCGCTCTTTAGCGGCTTCGGCCATCTCCGCGATTGTGTTTTTACCGTCAGTCTCTACAGTGTGCATGTGCACATCGCCCTGAAGGTCGGCCTCCGTAATTAACTGGGGCAGCGAGTGATTCTGGGCGAGGTCGATTTCCCCGAGGTTTTCCCGCATTTCCGGAGGAATATAGTCAAGGTTCAACCTGAAGTAAATTTCCTCCTCGGTCTTGCCGGCTACAGGCTTCTCACCGTCAAGAGTGGAGAGGCTGTACTCGTTGAGGGTGTATCCCATTTTGAGCGCTCGCTGCCTCAGCGAAACGTTGTGAGCCTTCGATCCGGTGAAATATTGCATCGCTGCACCAAAAGATTCTGGCGGCAGCAGTCGCACGTCGACCTGCATGCCGTTGCGAACGTGGAAGCTGATTTTATTGTCCCCACTGGCAATGACATCCATCAATGGCGGATATTTTGCGACGTAAGCGATCGCTTCCTGTCGCCCAGTTTCTGTAGTGCAGACTGTTCCGGTTACGAGGATGTCTAAATCCCCGACCGTGTCGCGGCCCCGGCGAAGAGAGCCAGCAGGAGTGATCTTGTCGATGCCCGGAAACTTCTCTATATAGGCTGTGATCTTCTGGCACTCGAGTTCGGCGGCATCGATCAGGAATCGCCCACCAATGCGGCGGTAATCCTCGATAGCCTTAAGAAGCTTCGCCTCATGTTTCTCGCCCATGCGTGGCAGTTCACGGATCTTGCCTTCCCGGGCTAATTTCTCAACGCCTTCGACGTCGCTGACTTTGTAAGCGCTCCAAATCAGAGCGATCGTTTTCGGCCCCAAGCCCTGAATCCGGAGCAACTGCAGCATCGACGGGTGATACTTCTGGAGCAACTCCGCCTGTACGGTGAGTTTTCCGGTGTCAAGGAGCTCCCGCAAATTAGTGAGCATGCCCTTGCCAATACCAGGAATCGCCAGTATTTGCTTCGTGTCAGCGACGATGTCTTTGATTTGGTGTGAGTGGTTTTCGACCGCCTGCGCCGCGTTGCGATAGGAGCGGATGCGGAAGGAATCCTGCCCATCAATCTCCAGCAGGTCGGCGGTTTCGTAAAGAATGTTGGCGATCGCCTTGTTGTCCATTGGCAGGCTAAGGGTAAACGACAAAAGGCTGTGAGAGCTAGGGCGGCGGGATTTACGTTCTCAAAAGGCGGGTGAAAATTTCACAACAAACTCTTTAGGATTGGTGAGCGACAAACTGGAGGATAAGATTCGCCGGAGGGATGTGAATGAATTGATCTCAAGAATCAGATGAATTCGTTAGACTGCCAGCGCAGTTGCGGACTTTCTCGAGAAGGCGCGAGCCGACTGTCGCTCTGGAGGGTCGAGCATTGGTCAGACCCGTCACACCCTCTCACTATGCAGCTTTCGTGACGTTTGCTGCCTGTGGGCCCTTTTGGCCGTCTGTGATCTCGAACTCGACTTGGTCACCTTCCTGAAGGCTCTTGTATCCCTCGGAGCTAATCGCACTATAGTGAACAAAGACGTCGGCTCCATCATTGCGCCCGATGAATCCGTATCCTTTGGCGTTGTTGAACCACTTAACCGTACCTTTCAGACGTTCCACCTGTACCCCCTTCTTACACGTCCTGTTAAGGGGCGAGGACGTGATCGCATCATTGAGATGCATTCGGGGTGCAAGAGGTAGGCTGCCAAGAATCGCGCGGAGCCGTCTGATTCTAGGTACTAAGCAGAGTAAGGGTTCGGCGGCGGGCTTTAGTTGCTACTGGCTCGCGACCTATCAAGCCACAGCACCGATGAGATGGTTTTGGCGTCGCGGATTGTCCCTTTCAGAATCATACCGACCACGCGAGACAGCGGCATGAGGCGCTTCTGGATGATCTCGTCTTCCTCCGGTTCAGCCTCTCCTTCCCGCAGGCCAGTGGCCATGTAAACTGCCATCGTCTCCGCGACAAAGCCCGGACTGGCATAGAACTTCAAGATGCGTCGCCATTTGGAGGCGCGGTATCCGGTCTCTTCGATCAGCTCGCGCTTAGCTGCTTGAAGTTCCTGCTCTCCGGGATCGATACGTCCGGCAGGCAGTTCCCAAAGGAAGTCCCCGGCAGCGTGACGGTATTGGCGCTCCAGCAGAATAAGCGGGTCCTGGCCGGAGTCGTCGACGGCAAGCACCACTACTGATCCTGTGTGGTGGATAAGATCCCGTCGAACCGTTATACCGCCGGGCTCTAAAACATGGTCGGTCGTCACGGAGAACACAGGACCACGGTAGACGACCTTAGACGACACCAGACGTGCCTTCTTGGTTTTTTTGCCGGGCGCCTTTGCGGAAGATGATTTTGCCATGCAGACAATATAAAGCACTGACTAGTTAACGGGACCTCTTCGCGAGCGGATGTATAGCTTCTGCTATGCTGCCGCTGCATGCGTGCGAAACGGACATTCGCTATCGTAGGAGCTGGGAAACTCGGCAGCGCACTTGCAGTTGCGCTGGGCCACGCTGGCTTCAGCGTTAAAGAAGTAGTTGCCCATTCTCGCGGAAAATCTCTTAGAAGAGTCCAGCGGTTGGCGAGGACCATCGGGGCACGAGCGCTCGTGAGCCCAGGATACGTCGCTGCCGACATTATCTGGTTTTGCGTTCCGGATGCAGAAATCGCCCGGGTTGCGGATCAGTACCGCAATATCCTCGACTGGAAAGGAAAACTCGCCCTGCACTCCAGCGGCGCTCTCTCAAGCGATGAGTTGAATCTGCTACGAAGTCGAGGCGCGTCGGTGGCGTCGGTACACCCTTTGATGACGTTTGTCACCGGCACCGCGCCTTCGCTGCGGGGAGTTCCTTTCGCCATCGAAGGCGACAGGACGTCGTTTGGAACTGTGCGACGAATCGTCCAAGCTCTCGGAGGAACGTCGCATCCGATCGCAAAGGCAGACAAGACGGCGTATCACGCTTGGGGAACGTTGGTCTCTCCTCTGCTCACATCACTCCTGGTTACCTCCGAACGCGTGGCTGCCCTTGCAGGCGTTTCCCCAATCGAGGCGAGACATCGGATGGCTCCGATTGTTCGGCAGACGGTCGAAAACTATTCGGCAACGGGAGGGGCTGCGGGTTTCAGTGGACCGATCATCCGCGGTGATGCCGAGATCGTAAAGCAACATTTGGGCGTATTGAAATCATTTCCAGCAGCGCTCCAGGTTTACGGCGCGCTAGCTAGTGCTGCATTGGAATTGCTGCCTGCTAAAAACCGCGGCAAGCTTAGAGATATTCTGAAGTCCGAGACCAGCATAAGCGGGTTCGCACGGGGCGCACGACGAAGGACAGACGCAAGATCTTCAGACACTTGAAGAGCCGGTAATCTAACTAGATGTAAAGAGATGTCCTAACTTTTCTTTCTTGGTCCGGAGGTATTCTTCAGCGTGGGGGCTGGGTACCACCTCGCAAGGCACCCGCTCTACTACTTGCACGCCGGCTCGTTCTAGAGCCTCTACCTTCTCGGGATTGTTCGAGAGCAGCCGGACTTGCTTGATACCTAGAGCCTTAAGAATCTCCGCCGGGAGCGTGAAGTCGCGGTGATCGGCTTTGAATCCCAAACGCTCGTTCGCTTCTACCGTATCAAGACCTTCATCTTGCAGTTCGTACGCTTGTAGCTTCGCCATCAGGCCGATGCCGCGGCCTTCCTGCTGCTCGTAAATCAGGATGCCGGCGCCTCCTTCGGTGATAAGCGAGAGCGAGAGTTCCAGTTGCTGCCGACAATCGCAGCGGAGCGAATGAAAAACGTCCCCCGTGAGGCACTGCGAATGGATACGAACGAGAGGGGGCGCTGACTTGACGTCTCCCATCACCAGCGCAACTGCTTCCTCGATTCGCGGACTACCCGCCGAGGCAGCCTCTCCGCAGAATCCGTAGATTCGAAACCTTCCCCAGCGGGTTGGAAAGTCTGCTGAGGCTACTTGCTTGACTTCGTTTTCGCTCACGCATCAATTATAGCGGCTCGCTCCAATCCGATGTGTCACAGGAACGTCACGGGACGCTCGGCCGCAGCGAACTTTCAAATTAAGCAGATCAAAGATGCGCGACCGGTGAGTTCCTAACCTCTCGCGCGGAAAGGGAAGATGGCATCCTGTTTTGATGGGATCGGAGTTCCATTGCGAGTGGCGGGATGAAAGTGCCAATTCTCTAGCGCCGCGAGACATTTGTCGTCGATATCAGTGCCAAGACTCTGGAGGACGGTCTTATTGACGATCTCGCCCCGTTCATCGATGGTTATCTCTATAACCTCGTTGCCCGGCGAATTTGGTAATTGCCACGGATAGACGACCGGATCTGAAGTCGCGATTGGGAGCGCTGGACGAACCTCGTTTCCATACAGGCTGCCCTGATTGAGGGTGCCGTATGGAAGCCCGGCTTGGGCGCCGTGTCCTAGAGCTGACAGTGTTTGGGTTTTCGAGTCGTCCTGATTTTCAGCTTGAATGTGTGCCGTCTGAGGCGCGGATAGCTTGGCCGTTTGCGGAGACTTCAGCGTTAATTTCTGACTAAATCTCTGGTGGCGATATCGCTCGCTGGCCTTGTCGGGTGAGCTGTGAGTGCTGTCATCGGGCGTCTTGCTGGCCCAATACAGCCGCGTGACAGACTTACCGTTCTGGCCGAAGGCAACCGATTCCGGATTGAGCAACTGGGGGTCTGGGGCATGGAGCATCCACACAAGTAGGCCCGCATGGAAAGCTACGGAGACTGCCAAAAGACGTTGCTGCTGCCGACCGGTTGCTGGATTGAGCTGAGAAAACACGCATCTTCTCCAAAAGCGAATGTTGTCACTTCAAGTTAGACGCAACGGATAGCTGTTCGTCAAGGCACTTTCCGGGCTCATATTGACTCCGCGACCGTGTTAGATTGCGAAGGTGAGTTCGATTGGTCGGAACTCCGCAGGGCTGCTAAAATATCGCAGCAGCCGTGCCAAGTTTTTGCATACGGGGCTATAGCTCAGCTGGGAGAGCGCATCGTTCGCAACGATGAGGTCGTCGGTTCGATCCCGACTAGCTCCACCATATTTTTCAACCACTTGGAAAGGCAAACTCCCCCTTAATCCTGCCGTTCGCACCGCCTTGTGGTTTTAGTCCTCCCCATAGTTTCTAGAGTAGAAGGTGTGATTGTGCCTGCATTTCAATTGTTATAGATTGTTGCGACCCTATGGAGGGCCCAAGATGATTCGGAGTTTGACGGGAAGTTGGACGATCAGGGCAGTTGCGGCCGGAGCTTTGGTCGCTGTATTGTCCGTTGCCTCTCAGGCACAGTCGGAGCGCCGTCCTATAATGACCAGCCACGTGCCGCACGAGGTGGCAAGCGGCGTCGCACCCCTTGTTGGACATCTTCCCGTACAGCAGCGAATAAGCTTGGCTCTATCTCTGCCCTTGCGGAATCAGGACCAACTTGAGCGCCTTCTCGAGGATATCTACAACCCTTACAGTGCCAACTACCACCACTACTTGAGCGTGGAGGAGTTCGCCGACAGATTCGGTTCGACGGAAGAGGACTATGCTGCCGTGATCCGCTTCGCGGAGTCGCACGGACTCACAGTGGTGGGGAAGGGCAGAAACCGTGTGGTCTTAGACGTCGAAGGTACGGCTTCCAACGTTGAGAGTGCCTTCCATACGAGCCTGGCGGTATTTCAACATCCGACGGAAGCCCGGACATTCTACGCTCCGGAGACTGAGCCGGTCGCAGATCTGGCGGTCCCAGTGCTACATATCTCTGGGCTGGACAATTTTGATCGGCCGCAGGCCAAGAACACTGTATCGGCCGCGGTCACTCCAAAGGCGAGCGGATCCGGCCCTAGCGGATCTTTTTATGGCAGTGATCTTCGTAAAGCGTACTACGGAACGGGGACGCTGAATGGAGCGGGACAGACACTGGCCATTTTTGCGTACAAGGGCTACAACATGTCCGACATCACCACGTATTTCACCAATACGAAGCA
This sequence comes from uncultured Acidobacteriota bacterium, assembly GCA_963712365.1. Classification (GTDB taxonomy): domain Bacteria; phylum Acidobacteriota; class Terriglobia; order Terriglobales; family Acidobacteriaceae; genus Sulfotelmatobacter. The sequence continues at coordinate 332,772 of CAVQHO010000005.1, read as the reverse complement.
GACGCTGACAGTTCCGATCAAGGCGATTTCCGTGAATGGAGCCAGTACTGTCTGTGGGTCTGGTTGTGTCGATATCGAGCAGGCTCTTGATATCGAACAGGCGATTTCCATGGCACCGGGATTGACCCAGTTGCGAATGTACGTCGGAAAGAACGACATCTCGATCTTCAATCAAATCGCAACGGATAATGTCGCGAAAAGCGTGAGCTGCTCGTACGGGTGGGCCAAAGATCAGTCGAGCCTTGATCCGATCCTGCAGGAAATGGCTGCTCAGGGGCAAAGTGTCTTTGTTGCCACCGGTGATCAGGGCTCGAATACCGCAGCCAACGTCGTGTGGCCCTCGGACGACGCGTGGGTGACCGCTGTGGGCGGAACGGTGCTCACCACGAATAGTGCAGGCGGCGCATGGAAATCGGAGACCGGCTGGGTCAGCAGCGCGGGAATGGTATCGAAGAACGGCGTTGCGATTCCGAGCTACCAGCAACTGGCGGGTGTTGTTACCGGCTCGAACGGTGCGTCGTCAACCCTAAGGAACATTCCAGATGTTTCCTCGCAATCGAGTGCTGCTCAGTACGTCTGCGCCAACGGGTCGTGCAGAACGCAGGGCGGAGGAACAAGCTATGCCGCGCCGCTATGGGCGGGCTTGATTGCGATGGCGAATCAACAATCAGTTTCCACCGGCGGCGCCACAGTCGGTTTTATCAACCCTACTCTGTACGCGATCGGAACCGGAGGCACGTTCACCTCTGACTTTCACGATATTTTGAGCGGCAGCAACGGAAAGTACTCCTCGGTGTCCAAATACGATCTCGTCACCGGATGGGGGAGTCCCATTGGCGTGAACCTAATCAACGCACTGGTTCCGTAATTTGCGACGATGCATGCGCCGTTCGGAGTACCAGGCGGCGCGGATTTCCTTACCTCGATCCACTTACCCTGATCGTCTCAGTGCCCTTGGAAAAACTCCGTCATGTCGGGCGCGGTGGCGGCCATTCCTGGAAAAGTCTGAATACCGAGTGCAGCGAGGCTAAGTCGCAAGACGCTTTCGTGCTGATAGAAAGTCTGCGACTGATAACCCGGTTTCGCCTGGCTGCTGACGATCAACGTTGCAATCTGCCCGCCCCCGTGATTGATATCGGACTGATCACCTTCGTCGAATGTGATGATTAGCACACCGCTGTTCTTAAATGAAGCGTCAGCCAGCAAAGGTGCGATGTTCATACTCAGCCACGCATCCGCCTGTCCCAACGAGCCATCGTGCGCGTCGTGATTCACATCCGGAACGATGAATGAGTACTGAGGCAACGCCCCGTTGATCAAATCAGTCGACAATTGACTGAAAGGAACGATATTCGCGGCTTGCGAAGCATCGCCTTGGACATCCGAGAAATACGTGAAAGGGTTGTGATGCCTGAGATAAGGGCCGAAGTCTCCGCCCAGATACCCAGGCGAAGGAAGAGAGTCTGCGTAGCATTTCCACGTTTTACCCGCGCTGATCAACTCGTGGACCACATTGTCATGCATGATGGTGGACGAAAAGCTGTCGTCACTGGTTTCGGTCAGGCCCGTTGTCAACACGAAATAGTTTGGCAGCGACGGATGAGCGTTCGCGAACGATTGAGTTGCGAGCGCGTTTTGTGACACGAGTCCGTTGAGATACGGCATGGAGCCATTGCCGATCACTTCTGAGTAACTGTGGTTCTCTTCAACCAGCACCACCACATGGTTGAATGTCGGCTGACCGGCCGGAACCGGCGTTGGCTGGGTGTTCACCGGATTTGAACTGCCGCATCCAAGACTCTGTGCGATAGCAATGCAGAGCGTTAGACCTATCGCGATCTGATGACGAAGCCGACCGGGTGCACGTGGTCTTAAGATTCGCGCCAAAGTTGGGCCGTCTACACGCCGATGCGGGATTGCAGCGAATTCGTGCATGCTACTTCTGTGGTTTGTTCTTTTCGGAAGGTTGAGTCAGGTCCAATCCGAACTCAGGCTTCTCATAGGTCCCAGCGACATGAACCGGCACGATTTCTCCCTGCTTCTTCTTTTTGAAGATAGGGTCCATCATCTTCAGCAAAAGCGATTTGAATCCTGTTGAGGTCTTGGAAATTCGAGTGTCGACCCGCAATTTCCCGTGCAGGTCTACCCTATGACTGATGACATCGTAGCTGCCATGCATGCGGGAGTGTGCGCCGGGAATGGTGAACGACAGGTCGGAGAAGTGTGCCACGCCGCCAATTAATGACACGGTCCCTGTCAGGTCCGACATGACCGTTTCAGGATCGTCTTTGTTCTCGCCTCTCGCGCCGGCGCTCAGGGTGTCGACGTCTTTCTGAGTTTCGGCGCTTGAGAATTTGCCGGCGTCAATGCCGAACCCGCCATCCAGCCTGACTCTCCGAAGAAAGGATTGGTCGCCAGACGGAAGTTCTGCTCTTGTTCCAAGGGAAACCTCCCCTGACATCGGCGACCGCGGCGCACTGACAAAAAGACCGAGAAGATCTTCAATGCGGCCGCGATGCGTTGTCAGTTTTAGATGCGCCGACTTTCCTTTGCTTTTCTCCGATCCGGCGATGCTTCCTTCCGCTAGCACTGTCGTTCGGCCTAGACGAGCTTCTACGCGATTGAGATAAACGTCTCCGCGAATTCCATCGACATAGGCGTCGAATTTGGACGAGAGTTTTACCTTGTGACCTCCGGATTTCACTTCAAAATCCGGCGTGTCCGTATCGCCCGCAATGTTGATGTGCTGCAGAATTCCGTCGAACTTGCCGCTGGAAGAGAGGAAACCACTGATACCCCGGTAAACACTCAGATCGGCGTGTTCGAAAGTGTAGTCACCTGAGATCGGAGTATCACCTGGGTGGCCCGTAGTCCAGGCACCGAACTTGCCTTGAACAGCAATTTCTCCCGGAGGATTTGGATTGTGAAATTGAAGTTGATATTGAAGAGGGGTTCCCCAGCGCACATCTTTGATTAACCCTTTGTGCACTTCGAAACGCAGAGGCTTCTCTTTTGGATCCTCGTTGGCGAACTCGACGACGGTTCCATCGGCCACGACCTCGTCGATCACGATGCTTGAATGCTGCGTATTAAATGTGAGATTACTTCCGAATGGCGGAACGATGACGCGGGCGCCGACCGCCTTGATCCGGGCCACGTGGCGGCGCAACACACCGAGGTAGGTTCCCTTAATCACTAACTTGTCGATCGAGAGGATCGTGTACTTGTTCCCACCCTTGTGGAATTCCACTCCCTCAAGGACACAGCCTGGCGCAGGGAAGTGTGTGCGGTGATAGCCGTGAACCGTCACGGTGCTACTGCTGGCTTCCTCGAGATCCTCAATGACCGCCCGTTGCCCGAAAGGCGAGACACGAATGTAAACGGCGACAAGCGCACCCACGACTATCAGCAGCGTGGCTACTAGAATGATCGCCTTCTTATGGGTGGTGGGCTTAGGAGGAGTGGATTTCGTATCCCCATTAACGATCTTGTCTGGTGAAGCTCTCTCGACAACAACATCTGGGGTGGAGGCCATGGATGTTGGAGTGCATTCCGCACGAAAATGTTGGAGCCGTTCTAGGAATCGTCGGCAGGTTGTCCCCAGACCTTCAACAGGCCAAGCCAACTTGGCATCGGCCCTGTGGGAAAACCCGAGAACTTGTGCAAATCTTGCTTTCCCGGTGAGTCTTCCGTTAGCCTTCTGGCTCCGCAAGGACAGGAGGTTACGCGTGCGCTTTGTGCTACGCAACCAGTTTTCGCGTGTCGTGATGGTCCTCACATGGGTCGGAGCCGTATCAGCTTCAGCTCAAACGATCAAACTTCACGTCGATCTAACTGACGCTCCCAGAAACATCTACCACGCCGATCTCCAGATTCCTGTTCAACCTGGGGAGACTTCGCTGGTCTTTCCGAAATGGATTCCGGGGAACCACCGTCCCAGCGGACCGCTTGCAGCATTGACCGGAATACGAATGGAGGCTGGCGGACACCCAATTCCTTGGCGTCGGGACGATGTGGATATGTACCAGTTTCACGTCACAATCCCTGCCGGTATGCGAACCCTCGATGTTAGGCTGGATGCTGTGACTTCGGAAGACAGCGCTGGCGGCGGCGGTCCAGCGGCATCATCCGATATTTTAGACTTGAACTGGAATGCGGTCGTTCTCTATCCGAAGGATGCCCGCTCTGACGACGTTACCTTCGCGCCATCCATTACACTGCCGCCGGGGTGGAAGTCGGGCACGGCGTTGCCTGTACAGGAAACCACAGGCGACAACGTCGAGTTCGCCCAAGTTTCGCTGACGACATTGGTCGACTCCCCGGCGATCGCAGGCCTGCATTATCGCCAAGTCGTCTTAACAAGAGCCGGGGAGCATCCCATCCACGTCATGGACCTCGTGGCGGATTCAGAAACAGATCTAGCAATGAATGCCCAGGATACCGCTGCCTACAAGAAGCTGGTCGCGGAAACCGGAGCTCTTTTCGGGGCAAGACATTACCGCGATTACCACTTCCTTTTGACCTTGAGCGATCAGGTTGGCGAGCATGGGCTTGAACATCATGAATCGAACGACAGCGTTGCCGCCGAACGGACACTGCTTGATCCAAGCCTGCGCATGCTGTACGGCGGACTTGTGCCTCATGAATTTGTCCACTCTTGGAACGGAAAGTATCGTCGTCCGGCGGGACTGGCCACCCCGAACTATCAGGAGCCGATGATTGGTGACCTGCTGTGGGTGTATGAGGGGCTGACGGAATATCTAGGCAATGTGCTGGCGGAGCGCAGCGGCATCTGGACGGATGAGCAATATCGCGAAGCCTTAGCGGGAACCGCTGCGATGCTGGATCATCGAGCCGGCCGATCCTGGCGACCGCTTGAAGATACGGCGAGATCGGTACAGACACTTCGCACGATCAGTTCCCCCGCCTGGTCAAATTGGCGGCGCGGTTTGGACTACTATCCCGAAGGGGAATTGATATGGTTGGAAGTGGATTCAATCATCCGGCAACAAACGCATGGTCAACGTTCGATGGACGACTTCTGCCATCGCTTCCATGGCGGCGAAAGCGGCCCGCCTAAAGTGGTGCCATACACATTTGAGGATGTAGTCCACACGCTGAACGAAGTAGCTCCTTATGACTGGGCAGCCCTGTTGCGCGAACGAGTTGGCGCGACCAGCACGCATGCGCCGCTCGGTGGGATCGAGCGTGGCGGCTGGAAGCTCGTGTACAACGACAAGCCCAACGTGTTCACGCAGGCCCTCGAGAAGCTAGCAAAATTTTCCGATTTCTCTTATTCGCTGGGATTTTCTGTAAGCAAGGACGGAAAGATCGGAGACGTCATGCCGGGATCTCCCGGCTATCAGGCAGGCCTCGGCCCGGGAATGAAGATGGTCGCTGTGAACAGCCGCAGATGGAATCTCCGATGTGCTGCACGCTGCCTTGAAAGAAGCGCAGGGATCGAATCAGAAGATCGAACTGCTGGTCGAGAGTGGGCAGTTCTTTCAAGACCTACGCCGTCGATTATCACGACGGCGAAAGAAATCCTCACCTGGAACGCGTCGCGGAAAAACCAGACCTGATGCAAGACATCTTGAAGCCACTCACGCGTTGAGCTTGGCTCGGGTTTAGTACCAAAGTAAGCCGTGGGGCCTGCGGGACGCTGCTACAATTGAGAAAGAGCAGCTTCCACAAGCAGGTTCAGAAATGCGTACTTTTCACCGATTTCGGGCGACACGGCTCATCGTTGCCGGAATCTTGTGGGGGCTGGCCGCTCCCGCTATTGGCCAGATTTCCGTCCGCTCTGTGAAAGTGCTGGGAAGCAACGATGTGGTTGAACTCGAAGTTGAAGCCAGCGACCGTATCACTCCACAAACACAGGTCTTAAGCGGACCTGATCGTCTGGTTATTGATTTCCCCAACTCCCGGCCTAGCGATCAAGTCCGCAGCCAGTCAGTCGATCGCGGCGAAGTAAAAGATGTTCGCGTCGGACTGTTTCAGTCGAATCCTCCAGTCACACGGTTAGTCGTCGATCTGAAGACCGCCCAGAACTTTCAAGTGTTCCCCAACGGCCGCACGGTCATGATCAAGGTTGTCGGCATGAATGCGCGAGCGAATTCAGTGGCGCAGGCTGGCGCGGTAAGTCCGCAAGCCGTGCAGGTTGCAGCCAACTATCCAGCAACTGCAGAACCTGTACACATCGAGGCGATAACGACACCGCCGCTTCAGATTTCATATCAGAATGGGATGCTCGGGGTTCATTCGGATCGGGCTACGTTGGCCGAAGTTCTGTTTGCAATTCAGAAGAAAACCGGGGCAGAGATCCCTATTCCTGCGGGAGCCGAGCAGGAGAAAGTGGCGGCCGACATCGGACCCGCTCCCGCGCCCGAGGTTCTCGCACGGCTGCTAAATGGATCGAAGTTCAATTTCCTCATACTGAGCGCGGCAAACGATCCGTCCAAGCTTGATCGGGTAATTCTGAGCACACGCACGGAAGGGAACTTCGTCGCCCCGTTGCCGCAAGTCGACAATAGCAACAACGACGATACCCAGGACGAAGAGCCGGCGGTCGTACACAATCAGCCAGATAACCCGATCCCACCGCAAGTAGCCGCGCAGCCACAGCAAACGCGGCCTGAACCAGAACCTGACAATCCTGATCAATAAAAAGGAAACTGCAGCTGTGCGACCAGGCTGGCAGAGGTGTGCTCTACGGGGGCGTAATTAACCGTACTGGCACGGGCGAATTGCCTGTAATTGGGCTATTGGCGGGAGTTACGCCATTTCCGCAGCCGGCCACGTTCAAGACCCTAACGTCCAAACTTCCGTCTGAGTTCACTTGATTTATAAAGACCTGCAAAAAACCAACGATGGTGACGTTCGCCTGGTTGCCTATCACAGTGAACGGGGTAGTCACGTCATAAATCGGCAGAGATACGATCGAGTTGCTGCCTGTCACGACGCTACCCGAAATACCAGCTGGATTGGAACTTCCCGCCACGATCTTGTAAGGGTAAGACGTTGCGTCCAGAGTGTCCTGTCCGCTTAGCGGAACGGTGCTCGAGTTGGTCAGCAAGCACGAGAGTCCGCTGGCAGTGTCTCCGGTTGGGCCACCCGGATTTTCAGTCAGATCAATTGCATTGGGCGGGATCGCGCTCGCACTCGAAACTCCGCATTGATATTTTGTTCTTGTGTCGCAACCGGCCACTGCCGGTTCGTAGTCCGGGTTCGTACCAGTGCCGCTGCTACCGCATGCAGGAACGGCCTGAGAGGCATTGGTGACAAGCCCAGGAAGGTACTCGAGATTGGGCGGAGCAGGGGCCGTCCCGCCTATGAAGCCCGACCCGGAAACGTTTGCGTCGGGTTGAAGGGTCACGCGAGCGCAAGCTGATCCCGGTCCACAGTCCGCGAACAGAGTAAAGGTTTCACCAATGACGCCGGTGGGCGTCATCGGCAATACTCCCGGGTTCTGAATCGAACCATCTGCCGTCGTGACAAAGGGATTGCAAGGGGTTACACCACCGCATCCGACAGGGTGATTGGGATCGCGATTTGGTACCATCCAGGGCTTCACGCAGAAAGGCCAGACAGGGGTGACGCTGCCGTTTGGAACGTTCGCGTTGATATCGGAAGCAGAAGGATTGAAAGCCTCAGCGGTTGCCTTCGCCGACACGTTGTTTCCGGTGTTTCCCCAAATACGCGCGAAAAATGTTGGAATGCTGGCTCGTCCGACTTGAACGGTCACCATGGGGTTGACCGCGAAGGCCGCAGGTAAGGTCGAACAGTCCTGCACCGGAGTTGCGGCACCCGCGAAGTACGTCACCACCGGTGTGTTGGGCAGCGCCCGCCCGATTGGAGCTTGTGTCGCCACAGCTATCGCCGCACGTGAGGCAGGGCTTGAAGGACCGCCACAAACGGCGGCCCACGCACCCGATGCGTTCAATGGATCGCCGGTCATGCCGGAAGTTGAAATTACTTTGGCCGCCGCAAGCGCCGACGCATCGGCTGAGCGCTGGGCTTCTTCTCGGGCCAGGTAGAGTGTGATCACGTCGATCGAAAGGGCTGCGATCGAGATGATCGCCACCATTGCGACAGCAACCAGAACCATGGTGACGCCACGCTCCCTTGGATGATCTGGGAGGCTTGCGCACCGTCGCTGAATGAGGAGTCTTTTCACGTCTAATTTTCGTTCATTGCGATCGCTAAAGATGTGATGTTTATCGGCAATGTCACGTTCGGTCCCAACAGACTTGCGACCTGCCCAAACTTCCATTGATACGGATAGGTAATGCTGACGCAAGTAGCGACAACAGTGGTGACCCCGCCGGCTGTCGGATTATTGCAGTTTGCGACTACCGAACTCGCCCCAGTTGCCGGAAAGTAGTATCCACGGTTGATAACGATGGTCACGCCTCCGGGCGGACAACTAGTTGTTCCTCGATAGGTCCAGGTAAGTCCCGAGGTGCCACTCAACGTGGGGGTGCAGTCGTTCAGATTGTTCGCGAGAAGGTAGCCATCCGCCATTTGAAAGGCATCGCTCACTGATACAGGGACAGGCGATGCCGGCGATTTCAAATCGTTTGCAGGGTCCGCTACTGCCGTGCGGGCGGCGTCACCCGCGGCGTTTGTGAGTTTTTGCTTGAGCGTGTAAGCGCTGCTGAAATCAAAAATGCCAACAACGAACACGATAAGCAGAGGCAAAGCTACCGCGAACTCCACCAGTTGCGACGCCGTCGTCGCACGATACGAGGGCGGCGATACGTCGTCCGATGCGATAGTGAGATGGCAGAATCACTGACTCTCGAGTCTGTACCAAAGCTGATGAACTGATCCAAATCCTCTGCTTGTTCAGAGAAGTAAAAGGCAGCCAGAACTGAAACGGATACTGAAAAGAAACGGAAATCCCGCACGCCCCAATGGACCCTGTGGTAGGGCGCCATGTGCACTGGAGCCTGCACACAAAAGTTCGTTCCTGCAGCAGGGTTGCAGGACGGAGTGCCGCCAGGAAAGCACGCATTGAACGATGGAGCTGGCACGGGCTGACGGGCGCGGGTAGGATCCAGCTTCGAAGCGAGCAGAGACGCTTGAGCCGCGCTAGTGGCGCTTGCCAAGCGCTGCGGAAGCAGATCTGTGCCACAAGTTGCGCAGTTCGCCGAGTACGAGCCGGCGCGTGCGGCCTCCTGCGCTGCCCGCGTGATCGCGCCGTAGATGCTGAAGGCCTGGCCGAACCAGAAGATTCCCAGCAGAACCATGAACATCAGGGGCAGGACGGCGGCGGCCTCGGCTATTTCTGCGCCGCGGGTATCGGCGACCAGCCTTTGGAGATGTTTGCGTGCGAGAGGTCGCATCTATACCACTCCCCGTGACATGCGCCACGCCGTACAGCACAACCGTCAGAGCGAGAGCAACACCGTAGGGAACTTTCAGCGCATCTGGATTATCGAGCGACACCCGCGTGCTGGGCAATCGAAATGTCACCAGCGAAACCAGAATGTGGCCGATATTCTTCACGGTCTGACGAAACCGCCCTTTGTAAATCACGAGAACCGAGTGCCATGACGCCTGCCACGAATATCGACGCAACGAGCAGATTGACCAGTAGCTCCCGCCCGGCGAACGCTCCCAGAGCCCCTGCTAATTTCCAGTCGCCAGCACCAAGGCTGCGTAACAAGAACGAATGGTAGTAGCAATCCTAGACCTACCAAGGCCCCGAGCAAAGATGACTCAAGTCCAACCTTTCCGTCGATAACCGTGTTTACTACCAACCCGGCCACAAATCCGGAGACGGTGAGCCAATTCGGGATGCGCCGGCTCCGTAAGTCCGTCCATCCGGCAATGATCGACAGAAGAACAGCGCCCGCAAGAATCGCCGGCCTCAAACGCGCCTCAGATGATATGTGTTCGATTCGGGTTGTGATTTACGAGGATGTTGATTCCGTCCAAAGGTGGGCTGACGACCTTGAACGTAGCAACCAAATTGCTGAATGAAATCCAGCTTTCCATTGCGCACGCATCCTCAGCGCGGATTTTCACACAGCCCTAGGGCCAAGTCAATGAATCTAAAGGTCACTCAGAGTGAAGGCGTCAGATAAGACAAAAGGCCCGATCGAAACCGGGCCTTCGAATCATGGAGAATCCTACCGGCTAAACGCTGGGACGGCGTTGTGCTCGGCCACTATCTTCTTTGCGTTATCGGCCAAGGCCTTTGCCTGCGGCAAGAGTTCGAGGCCTTTGACGACTTCGGGATCGGATTCGGCGCGCACCTTCATGCCCTCATCCTGCCCGAATGCGTCGATGAAGATTTCCGACTTGATATTCGACTTGATCCAGTCGTTGTTGTCGATGAGTTCGGCCTGCGTGTAGGGGATGTGTGCCTTCATCCAACGATTTCCGGAAATCCTGCAAGGTTGCGTCATCCACTTCGAAACCCTTGGTCGGATGATGCGTGACCACATACTTCTTGGCGAAATTGAAGAACGCGTAGTGCTGCAGAAGTGTGTCCTGGAAGTGATTCGTCTTGATCGCGGGAATGTTTACGTCCGGAGTAATTCCGCCGCCTCCGTAGACTGTGCGGCCGCTATCTGTCAGTTTCACTTCGCGGTTTGCAGTGTTCGAATTCTCTGCGTTGTCGCGGCTGTAATAGTAATCGTAGAGCGAGATGTTGCTGTAGTCGCGCTGAATCAGGCGTCCGCTCGGCGTGTAGTAGTGCGCTGTGGTGAGCGCCAGACCGGTGTTTTCCGACAGCGGATATACGGTCTGAACCAAGCCCTTGCCGAACGTCACTTCGCCGGCGATCAAGCCGCGATCATGATCCTGAATCGCTCCGGAAACGATCTCGGCAGCTGAAGCCGTCAGACGATTTACCAGGACGACAACCGGATAATCCTTGCCTCCGTTGCCATGCTGCGCTACGTAACGCTTCTCGGCAGAGGCGCGGCCGTGATGCGAGACGATGAGCTGGCCCTTCTTGAGGAACTTATCGGCAACGCCTACGCCTTCGCTCAGCAGTCCGCCGGGATTGCCACGCAGATCAAGAATCAGACCCTTGAGATCGCCGAACGAATCCAGTGCCTCGGCAACTTCGTGTTCCGTGGTCTCATTGAATCCGTTGACGTGCATGTAGCCGACGCCCGGCTTGATCAGGAAGTGCACATCGACGCTGTATCGCGGAATCTCGTCGCGAACCAGCGTGAACTCCATGGGCTTTTCGACGCCTTCGCGCGCGATGCTGATGTGAACCGTGGTGCCCTTCGGTCCCTTGAGCAAGTCGGCTACGTCGCCGGTGCTCATGTTCTCGGTCGATTTGCCGTCGACGGCAATGATTACGTCACCGGGATGAATGCCGGCCTTGTACGCGGGTGTTCCGGTGAACGGATAGATGACGATGACTTTGTTGTTTCTGCGGGCCCGACCGTCATGCCGACGCCGTAATACTTGCCGCGCTGATCCTCGCGCATGAGCGCGTACGATTTCGGATCGAAGAAATTCGAATGCGGATCGAGCGCATGCAGCATGCCGGGGATTGCACCGTTGTAGATGGCCTTGTCAGGGTTCACCGGCTCGGCGTAATTGTCTTCGACGAGCGCATACACATCGGTGAACTGCTTCAGGCTGTCCTTGACGTCCGAGTCGCCCGTGATCGACGACTGCTGGCCGGAGCGCTGGGCAAACATAATTCCCAGAAATCCGCATGCAAGAAGAAACAAAACTACAAGGAAGAGCGATCGGCGAGAACTACGAGCCATCTTGAAATTTCCTTCGTTGAGGGCGTCCTTCCACCCCAGCTACTGCGCTGAATACAGAAAGTATATCACCCGGTTAGACTGTTCCGGACCCGGATGGTCACCATGGTAACGCCCTGATCTGACCTGTTGATGAGATGCGTCAACGCCTTCCTGGGGTTCTTGGTGGGATCGGCATTTTTGCTGTTTTCCGATTCCTTTGTTCCAGATGCGGCTCGAACTGAGCGGCGGACCGTTTCACCTTGCCTGGGACGATTGCCGCCTTTTCGCTGGGGCAGTATGATGAACCGCATGAGTTTTTCCGAGACAATCTTCCTGTTCTTTCTGGCCCTGATTGTGTTCGGGCCGAAGAAACTGCCGGAGATCGCCCGTCAAGTCGGCAAGTTCATGAACGAGTTTCGCCGGGCTTCGAACGAGTTTAAGGCGCAGATCGAGCAGGAGATTGCTCATCTCGAGATCGACAAGCAGACCATCCTGCCGCCGAGCACCCCGGTCGAAGGGACCACGAGTCGTTCGTGGAATGCGGTGGAAGCCGAAGAGGCGCCTCTAACCCTCCGGCCACGCTGGTCGCATCGGTCGATCCGCCCGCCCCGGGCGTCCAAGAAGGAACTCCTGACACGCCGCCTGTCGCTACTGAAGCAGTGCACCCGCCGGACGCCGTGACATCCCCAAGTTCTCAGGAATCGCATGCCTGAATTGGCAGCCGCCCCAGATGGTGGCGAGGAAGACAAAGAGTCCATGCCAACGATGGGCTTCCTCGATCACCTCGAGGAATTGCGCCGCCGAATTGTCTATTCCATCGTCGCGGTTGCGGTGGGGTTCTTCGCATGCTGGTGGAAGGTCGAGCGGATCTATGACTACATGCAGCGCCCGATCATGGATGCGCTCAAACAGAACGGGATGGCGGAAAAGCTTGTCTATCTAAATCCCACGGAGCCATTCAATCTTTACCTGAAAATCGCAGCACTCGCGGGATTGTTTCTGACCTCTCCATTCGTTCTCTACCAGGTCTGGATGTTCATTTCGCCGGGACTTTACCGCAATGAAAAGCGATATGTCGTGCCGTTCATGGTTTCGACGATCACGCTGTTCACGTGCGGCGGATATTTCGGCTACAGGATTGTCTATCCAGCGGCGCTCGATTTCCTGATCAGGTTCGGAAAGCAGTTTCAGCCGATGATCACCATTGGCGAGTACACGTCGCTTTTTCTCAGCATCATCCTGGGGATGGGGCTCATTTTTGAGATGCCCATCCTGGTATTCTTCCTGGCGCTGATGGGCATTCTCAGCGCCGGGTTCATGTGGAAGAACTTCCGCTATTCGATTCTGGTAATCTTCATCATCGCGGCCATCGTTACCCCAACGACTGACATCCTAAACATGTGCATTTTCGCCGCACCGATGATCGCGCTCTACGGAATCAGCATCGGAGTCGCATGGCTGGTGCATCCGAAGCAACGCGCTGCACAGAAACGCAAAGCAGGAATCGAATGACGGCGTCGAAATCTGTTGACTTGTGTCGTGCTGGCATCGGTCTTCGCGTTGCTCGCTTGCGATCGGGAGAAACAGACGTATCCAGGTGCAGCCGCCCGCGGCACTTGATCCAGCGAACATTCCGCTGAACATACCCGCCGACATCGGACCGCCGCCCACCTTCGATGGCGATCGCGCCATGCAATACACGAAAGACATCGTGAAATTCGGACCGCGTCCGTGGGCAGCGCGAATCACAAAAAAGTCGAGGATTACATCGCCTCGCACTTGAAGGGCGATCAAGTGGAGGACGACACCTTCACGGCAGACACCCCAGTCGGCAAGTTTCCGGTCCACAATATCGTCGCGAAATTCCAGGCACGAAAGACGGCATCATTTTGATTGCGAGCCATTACGACACGAACTATCCGTTGCGTGAATACCGCATACCTCGGCGCCAATGACGGAGCGTCTTCCAGCGCGCTTCTGCTTGAGTTCGCCAATCAGTTACGCGGCAAGCCGCGCGATGGTTACAGCGTATGGCTCATTTGGGATGACGCCGAAGAAGCGATGGTTCCGGACACCCAGATGGACTTTATGGCCGACAGTCTCTACGGCATTACTCATCTTGCCGAGAAATGGGAGGCGGATGGAACGTTGAAAAAAGTAAAGGCGTTCTTACTGGCCGACATGATCGGCGACGCTGACCTCAATATCGATCGCGATCAGAACTCGACGCCGTGGCTTGAAGATGTTGTCGGGGAGGCGGCGAAGCGACTGGGATATCAATCGCACTTTTTCGGGCGCGACAACAAAGTCTCCGACGATCATCTGCCTTTCATGAAGCGGCACGTGCCATGCGCTGACCTCATTGACTTCATGTACGGATATAACAATGTTTTTTGGCACACGCCGCAAGACACCGTCGACAAACTCAGCCCGAAGAGTCTCGAAATCACGGGCGGTGTCATTCTTGAAACGGTGCGGATGCTCGACAAAATGAGTCCGTTCCCGCCGAAATGAACGAACGATCGCGGTCCGTGCTTTTTGCGATTTTCCTGCGATTTCATTTCTAATTCCCTGCCATATGCGGATTGCAAAGACCCTGTTCTTTGTTTGCATCCTCACGTTTCTTCTCGCAGCATCAAACCCTTCCTAACAACGCTGATGTCGACCGCATCATTCAGGCTGGCTCTCCAACCATCGCCGCTGCAGGACAACTTACGGCGTCTGACGGACGAAGTTGGAGGTCGCGTTCCCGGAACGCCTGCGATGCAGCATGCCGTTCAGTGGGGCGTACAGGCGTTTACGGCTGCCGGTGCCGCGAACGTGCATACCGAAGGCTTTGATATCCCTTATTCGTGGTCGGAAGGCGCGACTGAGATGACCGCCAGTACTTCGTATCAGGTGAGTGCGACGAGTGTTGGAGGAGGAACGGTGCTGTCCTCGTTTCGGGTTCGCGCCGTTTCGGTGGCATGGGCCCCGCCCTTGCACCTGTGAAGCACGTCCCGATCGTCGATGTGGGGGAAGGTGGCGACAGCTGATTTCCGAAAGCGGGTGACATCGCAGGCAAAATTATTCTGGTTCATACCATCGTGCTCAAAACGTGGGCCGACCTTTTCGCCGAGTATGCGAATGCACCGCCGATCATCGATCGGGCGGTGAAGGGCGAAAGTTAAAGCGATCGCCTTTATGGCGACGCGCGAGCACGACATCCTCTACCGTCACACGAACTCTGGTGCCGGGCGAGATCGACCGTTTGCCGATGGTGATTGTTGCCCGGGAAGATGGCGAACGTATTGCACGACTCCTTGCGGCGGGCAATCTGGTGTGGGCCGATCTTTCGATTCCGAATCAGGTCGGCGGCGCAATCAAAGCTGCCAACGTTGTCGCGGAACTCCGGGGCAGCGAGAAAGCCGGATGAATTCGTCATCCTCGGGCGCACCTCGATTCGTGGGAACTGGGTACGGGAGCTCTGGACAATGGATGCAACGCCGCTTTGGTTGTTGATGCGTTGCGGGCAATCAAGGCGTCGGGAATCGCTCCGAAGAGAACGATTCGGTTCATTCTCTTCTCCGGTGAGGAGGAGGGACTGCTCGGCTCCCACGCATATGCGTTTCATCATCGAGCTGAACTCGACCGTGCCGCCGGAGTAGTCATCTACGATTCCGGAGTAGGCAAGACGACAGGGTTTGTCAGTTGGCGGCCGATCGGACATCATCCCAAGCTCGCAAGCAACTGATCGCGCCTCTTGCCCAGTTTGACGTCAAAGATCTGAAGACGGACATGGAGTGGGGAACCGACCATTTTGATTTCATGCTCGAAGGAGTGCCGACTTTCGTCGCTGACCAGGAGGAAGGGAACTACCTGGAGAACTATCATGCGGTTTCCGACACTTATGACAAAGTCGATTTCGCACAACTGAAAAAGCATGTTGCCGAGGCCGCCGTCACTGAGCTTTGAATTGGCAAGCCTTCCCGAGAAAATCGGGCCACGGTTGACCCACGATCAAATCGACCAAACTATCCGCGATACGCATTCGGAACCAGATGTTTAAATCTTTCGGTTTATGGGACGATTGGACGAGCGGCAAACGGGGCAGACAAAAGTAAACCAAAAAATATACCAGCGATGACGTCGGTACCGGCCACGTCCGGTCACCCTTTCGCATGCGATCGATCTTTCTATAGACAAGGACATTCGGCGTGCTCTACTTCTGGATTCTGTTCAATGTTTTGCGCTCTGGGGATGTTAGTGCTGGACTCTGCGCGTCATTCCACGCCCGAGGCCGCAACACGGGATTTCGGGCAGCCTTGGGCTGGAGTGCTATGTATGTGGCGCTTGCGGTCTCCTTCGCCGCGGTCTTGTACTTCTGGCAAGGCCAGCAGAGCTCTCTCGAATTCTTGACGGGATATGTTCTCGAATTGTCACTAAGTGTCGATAACCTGTTTGTATTTCTGCTTATTTTTAATTTCTTCGCCGTGCCAGAAGAACATCAGCACCGGGCGCTTTTTTGGGGAGTGCTTGGAGCACTTATCCTGCGCGGAGTTTTCATTGGTGCCGGGGTTGGGCTGATCCATCGCTTCCACTGGGTCCTGTACGTGTTTGGATCGTTCTTAGTCCTGAGTGGAATCCGATTCGCCGTGTCAGGCGACCGGAAGATCGATCCTGCCTCCAATCCAGTAGTGAAACTGGTGCGCCGATTGATTCCGGTCACTTCCGAGTATCACGGCGGACATTTTTTCGTGCGGAAGGATAAGCGTCTTTATGCAACGCCATTGTTCGTCGTGCTGCTGATGATTGAAACTACGGACATCATTTTTGCCGTTGACTCAATACCCGCAATTCTGGCCGTCACCCTGAACGCATTTATCGTTTACACTTCGAATGTATTTCGCCATTCTTGGTCTGCGATCCTTGTATTTCGCGGTTTCAGGACTGATGAAGATGTTCCGGTTTCTGCATTATGGATTGGCGATTCTTCTGATCATGGTCGGGGTGAAGATGCTCACCGCGGATCTATCTGCACATTCCTCTTAACCGCAACACTCGCGGCAATAGCATTAGTGCTCATTGTGTCGATTTTGGCGTCGATGGTTTTCCCTGCAAAGGCCAAGTGAATTGAAGGATTATGATCGCTGTCAGGCGACGAATAACTATTTTGTCGCCGCGGACCATCGAGTGTTTTAGAAATTTCTTGTCGTCGTGGTCCGGGTAGTCCATTCGATAGTGAGCCCCGCGACTTTCCTCGCGCCCTAACGCTGATCGGGCCACTAACAGCGCCGCCAGATGAAGGTTGGAGGCCTCGTGCGCTCGCCGCGTCATCGGCGGTTCAAATTTCGAGGCCATTTCGGTGAGTTCTTTGACCGCCTTCGCCATCCCCATCCGTGTACGGACCACGCCTACGTCTGCCCACATCAAGTCTTGAATTCGTCCAATCAGATCCTCAACGCCCGCATATGCAAGGTCATTGGAGTGGCCCGCCTGTGGGCGCGCAAAAACGCCGGGTGATTGTTCTCATCTCGACACGCATGGATCTGCCGGCCCGGGCTCCGTAGACAACCGACTCCAGAAAGGAGTTACTCGGAAGCCGGTTCGCGCCGTGCAATCCGGTGGACGCAACCTCGCCCGCTGCATAACAGGCCCGAAATATTAGTTCTTCCGGACAGGTCCGTACGAACTCCACCAATGCTGGAATGTGCTGCAGGCCGACGGGAATGACGTCTTCGGTGATATCGATATTGTGTGCCATGAAGGATTCGTACACTCGGGGGAAATGCTTCCTGAATTTTTCCCGCGTTGAGGTGGGTAAGGTCGAGATAGATGAACGGATCCTTGGCGCGGCTGACTTCCATCTCGTGGATGATGGCGCGCACAACCAGATTTAAAGGCGCCCGCTCTGCTTCGGGATGATATTTCGCCATGAAGCGATTCAGCTCAACATTGCGGAGATAGGCCCCTTCCATGCGAAGATTTTCAGATAACAAAAAACGCGGAACCTTCCTCATGTGCAGAGCGGTCGGATGGAACTGAACAAACTCCATGTCGCCGAGTTCTGCCCCCGCGTGAAAGGCCAATGCGACGCCATCCGCCGTCGCAGCTTCCGGATTCGTTGTATTTCGATAAATCTGTCCCATCCCTCCGGTAGTCAAAAGAACGTTGCCGCAGGTGATAACATTGTTTTTCCGGCTTCATCAAGCACAGACAATCCGACGACGTGGCCGGCGTCGGTGACAGATCTCAGTGGCAAAGGCGGATTCCGCCATGAAAACGTTTTTCAATGTTTGCGCTTTTGCGCACAGAATACGCAGAGTCTCTCGTGCGATCGAGTCTCCTTGGGCATGTAGTGCGTGGCTGCGCCGATTCGTCGTATCAACGCCAAAATCGAGTACTCGTTTCAATCGGCTTGCCCCATTCGATTAGTTCCTCGATACATTGAGGAGCCTCTTCCAATAGGACCCTTACGGCTTCGAGATTGCACAATCCATCGCCCGCCGTGAGAGTATCTTGCAGGTGGAGACTGACTTCGTCTTCATCACTCAACCAAGCTGCGTCGGTCTTGGGATCAATCGTTCTGAAATCAGGTATTTTTTTCTTCGTGATGAGAAGGACGCGGCCGGCAGAGGCGATTTCTATGGCTGCGCGCAATCCGGCGATGCCGGCGCCGATTACTATGAAGTCGGTTTCTGCAGGAAAGCCGTTCATAGACGGGCCATAGTACACCCTCGCCTAAAGCGGTGTCATCGGGGAGGCATACGCTATCATGGAGAACGAAATGCCGCAAGCCACCATCCACGTCCCTCCCCAACCGTACCAGGCATGGATTGAAAACGGCCTGCTGATGCGCGCCGGGAGTGTGCTTGCGGACCTCCTAACCCAATCCAGCCGCGTTTTCGTCATTACCGTTCTGCCCGTCCGAAAACGCTGGGGATCAAAGCTCGTCGCATCGTTGAAGGCCGGAGGCTTCCAGCCGCAAGTGCTGACGATTGCCGACGGAGAGCCCTCGAAACGGCTTGCTACGGTGGAGACCTTGGCAGAAAAGCTGGCTCGCCTTGGCGCTGACCGCAAATCGGTCATTGTCGCTTTGGGAGGCGGCGTTGTGGGCGATGTCAGCGGACTGCTGGCATCGCTTTATATGAGGGGAGTCGAATTCGTTCAGATTCCGACCACCGTTCTGGCTCAGGTGGACGCATCAATCGGCGGAAAGACGGGAGTCAATCTCAATGCGGGCAAGAATCTGGTAGGGACCTTCTGCCATCCGCGAGTGGTTCTGATTGATCCGACCCTGCTTTGAGGACGCTTCCTGATCGCGAGTTTCGGGCAGGACTATATGAGGCGCTCAAGTGCGGCATCATCGGGAGTGTAGAGCTGTTTTTCCGTTTTGAGCAGAATCGTGCGCGAATCCTGAAGCGTGATGCCTTCGGAAGTCGAGTGGGTAATTGCGCAGTCGGTGAAGTTGAAGGCAGAAGTGGTTTCAGCCGACGAACGGGAAGGGGGCTTGCGGCGGGTTCTCAACCTGGGCCACACCATCGGACATGCTCTCGAGGCCGGAAACTGGGTACAAGAGTTTGCTACACGGCGAGGCCGTTGCGTGGGGGATGATCGCGGCCACCAACATTGCACTGAGCGTTGGCAGAACGGATAGCGTGACTGCCGGGCGCATCGCGGACGCCGTACTGAGCCTGGGTCGCCTTCCAGAAGTGAATGTCAGCGCCAGGAAGATTGTTGCCCGTCTCAAGTCGGATAAAAAAACTCAAAACGGAGTGGTGCACTTCGTGCTGCCCCGAGAGATCGGTAAAGTGGAAATTGCGAGCGATGTACCAGAGAACGTGGTTATCAACGCGGTCGAAGAGATACGCCGACTGTCCCGTGGCGGATGGGTCTGGGGAAAATAGAGGAAAGAGGTAGAGGATCTTCATCATGGCGGAAACAGCAGAGCAATACATCGGCCGAATTTTGGGGTACGTTGAAGGTCAGGACGCCATCAAGGTTCAGCGTGCGACGGCTGCGAAGCTAAAGAAGGCAATTCAGGGATTATCGGCAAAGCAGCTGAAGTGGCGCTCGCAACCGGGGAAGTGGTCGATCAGCGAGATCCTTGCCCACTTGACTGATGCGGAGATTGTAGCCAGCTGGCGGATGAGATCGGTGATTGGCGAGAGTGGAATCACTATCCAGCCTTTCGATCAGGATTCATGGGCAGCCGTTTTCCGTTATCACGATCGCGATGCAAGGCAATCGCTGGAAACGTTTCGCGTCCTGCGCGAGAATAATCTGGCGATGCTGAAAGAAATTCCGCGGGAGACCTGGGAAAATTACGGGATGCATCTTGAACGGGGGAAAGAAACCATCTCTCACCAAGCTCGAATGTTCGCCGGCCACGACACGAATCATGTCCTTCAGGTCGAGGGCATCGTTAAAGAATTGAAAGCCGATCAGCGGGCGAAGTCTGTCAAGTCCAAGAATAAACGGCACTAGGCGTTTTCTCGTACGCGTGCCTAATAACGTCAAAACGAATGTAGTCGGAGCTGCGCCAGAAGGCGCGAGCGATCGACAATCTGCGGCTCGTGCGGTCCGCGATATGTTCACGTCGATTGCTCCGCGCTACGACGTGCTGAACCACGTGCTCTCGTTCAATATCGATCGGATTTGGTGGCGTCGTACAGCCAAAACTTTTCGGCACATCCTGGTTCGTCCCGAAAGTCGCGTCCTCGACCTTTGCTGCGGCACAGGCGATATGGCATTCGCTCTACAACGCCAAGCGAAAAAATCTTCCACACGCATTGTGGGTGCAGATTTTTCTCACGCTATGCTGCAGCGCGCCACTTTTAAGTCTGTTAAGTCTGGCGCGGACACTTCGCCGCGTTGGATCGAGGCGGATGCATTGAGTCTGCCATTCCCCGGTGGGTATTTCGATCTTGTCACGTCGGCCTTCGGTTTTAGAAATCTTGCTGATTATGATGCCGGCTTACGAGAAATTCTGCGCGTGCTTCGCCCAGGCGGCGAGTGCGGCATTCTAGATTTCGGGGAACCGGACGGGCTTCTAGGCGCGCTCTATCGCGTGTATTTCAAAAGAGTTTTACCGCGAGTTGGTTCCATGATTTCAGGGATCGAGGGGCCTTACAAGTATCTGCCGGCCTCAGTCGAGAGGTTTCCGAGCCCGGAAGAGATGTTGCAGCGAATGAAAGATGCCGGTTTTGCGACTGCCAAGTGGATACCCTATTCGTTCGGGATCGCCGGGCTATATCGAGGGCAGAAGGATGCCTAGCTCATTGGCTCTCCATATTGGCTAGGTTGCGTTGCGCAGCAACTTACTCAAGTTGCCCAAATCTTCCGAGCCCACATCACCGATCACAAAGTATCTTAATTTCCCCTTCGTCCAGCTCTGAATATTGAATGAAAAGTCAGAGGAGGGCTTCGAAGGGAAGATGCCGTCGTCGCGTTGCTGTTGAGGAAAAATGAACACCGAGATTTCGTGCTTGCCAATGCGGTAGATCAGGTGCGCTCCCGGAGTCTGGCGTAAGTATGCGACCTTGCCTCCGATCAGTGTGAACTCGGTTCCTTGCAATTCGGGTAGATTGAACGAGAAGGGGATTCTCCCCTCAAACCAGGGCTTCACCGTGTGGCGATCCGTTGAAATCACGTCCACGGGAGTGGCACTCGCGAGAGTGGCCACGTGGGAATCGATGAGTTCGCTATAGACTCTCGCGCGTTCCGGCGAGTCTTTGCCCGGGTACCAGACGAAACCAATCGCGAATACGACTGCAAGGGCAGCGGGAACTGCCAGAGCGACCCATAATCGCCGTAGTGACGGGCGTGACTTTCGCCGCTGTGGCAATATCTCCCGCATCATTCTTGCGCGAAACTCCGCCCTTGGCGCGTAGGCCTTTCCAGCGTTAGCGATAGCACGCTTCATGCGAACGTTTTCTAAAACATCTGCCGCGCAGTGCGAGCAACTTCGGGCGTGTCGGCTGAATTCCGTTGCTTCTGCACTTGAAAGTTCGCCGTCCACATAAGCGGCGAGTTTGTCCTGCCATGACTCACAAGCCATTCGGGCCTCCCTTGTGCGTGGCCGCGAGATTGACGCGAAGAGCTTTGCGAGCACGATGTAACCTCGACATTACCGTCCCCATTGGAATCGCCAGGACCTGAGCGATCTCTTCATAAGACATTTCTTCGACGTCGCACAACAACAGAATTTCGCGAAACGGCATCGACAGCTCGAATAGGGCGTTTCTTACGGTTTCCCGATCAGCCGCCGCAATCAGCACAGACTCCGCGGTGGGCTCAGAAGAAGCCACACTTTCCACCACATCTTCATCCAGTGCAGTGGTTGACTTAAGGGCGGTCCGCGAAGTCAGAAAAGAATTTCGGAGGATGCGGAACATCCATGCTCTGAAATTGGTGCCGGGTTGAAACCCGGAGAATCCGCGCAGCGCTTTAACATACGTCTCCTGCACAAGATCCTCGGCCTCCGATCGTTCCTGAGTGAGCCAGTGCGCAAAGTTGTAGAGCTGATCAAAAAGCGGCACGGCTAAATCTTCAAACGTCGCCGCTGACGATGGTTGGTCTGGCACCTCAGTAGCATAAACCGGCTCGGTGGCAGTTTTATTCCCGGGACAGCCCAAAAATGACTCACATCAACTTGGCGGGAATAAATCCGGCAATTGGCGGTTTTTCTCGACAGCAACAACAGAATCGAAGGAGAAAAACATGAAGAGAGCCGACCGGAGATCGTTCTTAAAGTTCGCAGCGTCCTCCATCGGCATTGGCGTCCTGTACTCAGCCTATCCGGCTGCCGGAAGTACAGGTGAGATCGGGAGCATGTTTTCGGCTCTCGGCCGCGCCAATGGCGAGAAAGTTACACCCTTTTCCTTTGTCCAACTCAGCGACGCCCACGTCGGCTTCAGTGGGCCACCCGATCCTCTGGGCACGAAAGCTTTCGAACGCGCGGTCGACATGATCAACGCGTTGCCGCAGCGGCCGGATCTCGTCCTTTTCACGGGCGATCTTACGCACGACACCGAGGACCATGACGTTCACGTACAGCGAATGAAGCAATTCCAGGAAATTTCCAAGAAGATAAACGTCCCGCTAATCAAGTGTGTTCCGGGCGAGCACGACGCGGGCCTTGACAGCGGTGCTCTTTATCGCGAGTTCTTTGGGCCGAGTTTCTACTCGTTCGATCACCGCGGTGTTCACTTCGTCGCGCTTGACAACGTCTCGCGCGCCAAGCCGGAAGTTGGTTCAGAACAACTGGAATGGCTCAAGAAAGATCTGGCGCGCTTTTCAGAGAATTCCCCAATCGTTGTCTTCACCCACCGGCCGCTTTTTGATCTGCGTCCCGACTGGGAGTGGTTCACCAGCGATGGCGACGACGTCATGAACGTTTTGTCGGCCTACAGCAATGTGACCGTGCTCTATGGCCACATTCACCGAGACGATGAACACACGATCGGTCCCGTCCATCACTACGCAGCCCGCTCGCTGATATTCGCGTTCCCAGACCCGGTAACGCAAGGACCGAGAAAGCCAATTCCGTTCGACAAGGATCATCCGTTCAAGAATCTCGGGATTCGCTCGGTGGCCTTCAACGGCAAGTCTCAACCCGGATCCACCTCTGTTTCGGTTTCAGACGTAGAACTTACGTCCCGCGAGTTTCGCGGCATCAACGGCGCGCAGCAACTTCTTAAAAATCCTAACGTTTAAGGAAAACCATCACCATTACAAGGAAGGGAATATCAGTCATGTACGGAACGAAAGTATTTAAAAGAATTCTAGCGGCCGGCCTTTTTGTGGCATGTGCGATGTTGATTTCAGGCACAGGTCTCGTCCAAGCCGACGGCATACCTGTCGTTGACATTACCGCTAAGCGATTTGCCTTCAGCCCAGACAAGATCACATTGAAAAAAGGTCAAGCGGTAAAGCTGCGCCTTCACAGCGAAGACGTGACGCATGGATTCTTTTTGCGTCCGTTGAAGATCGACGAAGAAATCCCGGGCGGGCAGACGAAGGAGATCACCGTAACGCCGCAAACGACAGGTACATTCACCACTATCTGCGATCATTTCTGCGGTGCGAATCACGGCAACATGAATATGACGATCGTCGTGGAGTAAGGCATGCTGAACGTAGCCCACAGCTCGACGACTTTGTGGAGAAGCTGCGCGACCGGAGCGATCCTTGCTGCGCAGCTTCTGGTTTCGGCATGTCAGGTAGCTGCGCCCAGTCCGTTAAAGACGAAGATCATGGAAGAAACGAAGCGTCGCATCACTATTCGCGGGGCAACGGACCGCAATCCACTTCAAGCCACGGTCGAAAATATCCATGCCGGAAAGGCGAATTTCGGATCGTATTGCATGGTGTGTCACGGGCTTGATGGCCAAAATACAGGTGTCCCGTTTGCCGATAAGATGGAGCCACCGGTCCCCTTACTTACTTCTACGTCGGTCCAGGCGTACTCAGACGGGCAGCTGCACTGGATCGTCTCAAACGGAATTTCGCCTTCAGGGATGCCAGCATCAAAAGACATTTTTCACGACGATGAGATCTGGCAGATCGTTCTCTATATACGACATCTTCCTGCCAAGGGAAGCTCGGGGACCCGCAGGTATATGGCGGTGACGGTCCGGTGAAGTAGTTCATCAGACGATCGGTGTTGGTCCATCGGAAGATTCACGAGTTAGGCGAAGGCGTCCTGAAGCTGTCGGCGAACGCGTCGCTGATTGAATAGCGGATCACGTGATCGTATTCAGGCCCCAGAAACCGACGCAGCCGATCGGTGTTCATGATGTATTGTCCCGTCATATAGGGCACGGCGTCCGGAGGGATGGCGGAAATCTGTTGTCGCCATAAGAAAGTAAGAATCTGACGCATGGCCCATTGTCCGGGAACCCGAACTAATTTCGCCTTTGCCATTTCAATGCAACTGCCAAAGGTCAATGGCTCGCCGCGACCGGCTACATTCAGCACCGTCAAGCGCTGAGGCTCAGGTTCGCGCTGCAGGATGTGACGAACTAAACGCGCCATGTCGTCCACGTGGATGAATTGGATTTTATTGTCGATGTATTTCTGCCCCCGAGGTAGCATGCAGGGCAATCTTTTTCCTTCGCTACGCATCTTCTCCGCGCGCGGCCCTTTGCCGTTCGGTGTTCCGCGAAAAGCTCCGAGCAAATAATTCTCGACGGTGGCACCGGCGAATATGTGAGGGCGAAGGATATAGACGCTGCACCCTCGAAGGGCCGTGCATCGCTGGCGTACTACTTCATCTGACTCTCGTTTGTGAATGGCATATGGCAATGTGTGAGCTGCAAGGGGTGACTCCTCCGTTGCTGGTTGTTCGAAATCTGAACCGTAGACCGACACGCTACTCGGGAAAATGAACTGTTTAATTCCATCGTCGGAGGTCCGATTCACCTCCGTGATTGCTTCCATTACCCGAGCCGTCCCGAAACGTTGATCTGCCACATACGCTCGATATCCAATACGCCGGTGCGCACGGGGTCGATGACGAAGGCGAGGTGGATCACGGCATATGCATGCGTGTCACGCAGCAGTTCGTAGAATGTCCGCGTCGACGATTCCTGGCCGATATCCAGGCTCTCAAATTGCATCTCGGAATCAGTTGGCGGCGGACTTACGTCCACCCCGATCACTGAAAAACTTCCGAGCAGGGGAAGCAACCTGGATCCGAGGTTGCCCGAAATGCCGGTCACGACTACAACGGGTTTCGCCATCAGTTCGGTGTATTTCCTGGTGGTTGTGCCGAGGGCGGCTGCGGATGCGTAGGCAGACCCGGACGAGGATGTGGCGGAGCCATCGGACCGACGCCGCCGGGACCAAAGTAAGCTTCATTCATCTCGGCTTTGAACGAATTGTTTAGCTTATCCATTCGCTCACGCATACGGTCGTTCTGTAGCTTTCCATGTATTTCGTTTTTCACTTGGTCCAGCGGCAGCACCGTTTTGCTTACCATTTTGTAGATGTAGTGGCCGCCAGTGTCGCTGATAACTTGGGAAACATCACCAACTTTCAAATCGAGGACTGCCGCATGTGCCGGCGGAAGCCCGGTTCGCCGAACGTTTGGCAAATTTACATTCGGTGCGTCGACCTTCATTCCAGCAGCTTCATAGGATTCTTTCTGCAATTTGTTAAAGTCTTCACCACTTGCGGCGCGACTGTGAAGCGACTCGGCGAGCTTCGTCATGGTCTGCTCGGATTCATCTGCCTTGGTCTTATCCGCCACCTGTTTGGCCTTTTTCTCGTCGTCGCTCAGCTTTTCATCCTTCTCCTCCTCCTCTTTCGCTTCGTTCTCGGCCTGCTGATTGCGAGGAACGAAGATGCGGTCGAGGCTGTACTGCTCATAGGACTGAGCGTTGTCTTTATAATATTTTTCGATTTCCGATTCCGGAACCTCCGCTGCTTCCTTTTGAATTTTTCGCTGTAGCTCGTTTGCCAAGACTTGCATTCGGACGAACTTCAGCGATTCCGCAAACTGCGGAGTCTTATCCAGTCCCTGCTTTCTTGCGGCGTCGGACAAAGCATAAAGGCGCGGTAAAAGACCAGCCAGCTGTCGCCTGAGTTGCGGAGTTACATTGGGAGACAAGGCGTCCGCTAGCTTCTCGAACTCCGCTTTTGTGAGGACTGTTTTGCAATCGGCGGTGGATTTCGCAGCTGCAGCCGGTTTTGCGCTGGCGGCCTTAGATGGAGTCGCATTTGGTCCAGCGGTGCTAGTCTGAGGCGGACAGACGCCATTAATCGTGAGAACCGCAGCTGTCGGCGACACGGTGGCGGAGGGGTCAGCTGGTGCCTGCATCTTCGCTCCAGGCTGTGCCGGGCCAGGGGTCGCCTGCGGCGACGGCGATGCGCCCGGCGGGGATTGCCCCCAAGCGAGCGTTCCCAGCACAACACACAGCAGCCAACTCATACGCATATCACTTCTCCTTCACGATGGGTCCGTCAGAAATTGAAAGGTACCGAGCAAGAAATCCTAGCACAATCAGTAGGCCTCACCGCTGCGGTCGCGGACACATCTGGGCGGTTTGACACAGAAGTGACGCGAACGGCTTGTGACTTTCTGCTCGGAGCGGCGATAATGCGGCAATGTCGGGCGACGCAATCGTTCATTCTCCTGAGTTGATGCGGGCTGAGAAGCGCGCCGCAGCCGGCAATTCAGTGCTGGCTGCACTCGTGATCACGGGATTGAAGATCGCCGTGGGGGTCACGACCGGTAGCCTGGGCATTCTGTCTGAAGCGGCGCATTCAGGGCTCGATTTGATTGCCTCGATCCTCACATTTTTCTCAGTGCGAGTTTCCGACAAGCCAGCCGATGCCGATCACCAGTACGGACACGGAAAAGTTGAAAACTTTTCGGCATTCGTCGAGACCGGGCTGCTGCTGCTTACCTGTGCCTGGATTATTTACGAAGCTGTCATTCGGCTGTTCTTCCGAAAAATTGATATTGAACCGTCAATCGCGGCATTCGCCGTGATGCTGTTTTCGATGTGCGTTGACTGGTGGAGATCTCGGGCTCTTGGCCGCATCGCCACCAAATACGACAGCCAGGCCCTCGAGGCGGACGCTTTGCATTTTTCCACCGACATCTGGTCGGCCGCAGTAGTGGTGTTAGGCCTAGCGTTGGTACTCCTGGGCCGCAAGTTTCATATCGATTGGCTGCGAGACTCCGATCCGATTGCCGCTGTAGTCGTTGCAGGCGTGGTGGTCTCCGTAAGCTGGCGTCTCGCGCGGCGTACGATCGATGCGCTGCTCGATGCCGCACCGCCAGGAGTACGATCACAAATCTACGATGCCGTTTCGCATCTGGACGGAGTTCTGGAAGTGGATCGCGTGCGCATAAGGCGGGCGGGGAATCGCTACTTCGCCGATCTTGCGGTCGGCCTTGCTCGGACCGTTACGTTTCAGCGCTCGGGCCAATTGGCTACAGCGGTGACTGAATCCGTGCGCCGTATCCTTCCCGACGCGGATGTCACTGTTCAGCCACTGCCTCGGGCTGAACGTACAGAGAATGTCTTTGACCGAATTCGGGCCGCGGCGACCGACAAAAATTTGAACGTGCACGATATCAGTGTTCAAGATCTTGCCGGACACCTGCACGTGGAACAACACATCGAACTCGATGAGCGGATGACTCTCAAGGACGCTCACGACCGCGTAACGGAACTCGAAGCGGACATGAGGCAGGATGTCCCGGAGATTTCACAAATCCTCACGCATATTGAGAGTGAGCCATCGACGATCGAGCGTCCAGACGAAATGTTGAGCGACGCGGAGCTAGAACATCGATTGCGAGCAGTCGCTTCGCAGTTTCCTGATGTCATCGACGTTCATGACTTCGTGTTCAAGCGTGTGCGCGACCGCCTTTACCTGTCCTGTCATTGCACATTGTCGGACAATCTTTCGCTGGCGCGAGTGCATGATATCCAGACAGAACTGGAAATTCGTTTTAAGCAGGATGCGCCTGAGTTGTTCCGAGTTTTGATTCATCCTGAGCCCAGCACTGACAATCGGAGATAAGGTGATATCAGCAAGAGCAATCTGGACCGACAAGGAGCGTTATGTGGCGGAGGGGACTTCTCATCATGCCATAGTGATGGATACGGCGGCGGAGAAGACCGCGAACAGTCCGATGGAACTGGTTCTGATCGCACTTTGCGGATGCACGGCCTCCGACGTGGTGGGGATCCTAAGAAAGAAGCGCGAGCCGTTTACCAGCCTTGAAGTGAGTGCCGTAGGCAATCGCGCCGCTGATTATCCTCAAATTTACACCGACATAAAGTTAACGTACCGGGTCGGCGGCAACGTTACGCACAAAGCCATGGAGGACGCGGTTCGTCTGTCGAAAGAGAAGTATTGTTCGGTTTCGGCGATGCTGGAAAAGTCGGCAAAGATAGCTATTCACATCGAATACGCCGACGGAGCGCCAGCGTGACTCGCATGCAAGTTGCCTGTGAGATACCTATTGTCAGGAACAGTGGCGTACGTCTTGACTGGTTTGTGACCCGAGCCCCATCATCGCATTCGGTGCTCGAATCCTGACTTCCTCAAACTCAAATCAAGATCATCAGCTCCGAGGATACTTCTATATCGCCCTCGCCGCTTTCCTTTGGGGAGTTTCGGCGGCAATGGGCCGTGCTGTCTTCACGGGAAGGCTTCCGCTGGCCGGAGAGGCGTCTCATCCCATTGACCCGATCATTCTTTCTCAGACCCGGGCAACGTTTTCCCTCATTGTGCTGCTCGCCGGGCTCGTGGGACGCCGCGGGTGGCGGCGCATTCATCTTCCCACGAATGATCTCCTGCAATGCTGCGCGCTGGGCATGCTTGGCGTTGCGGCTTCCAATTATTTCTATTATGTGGCAATTCAAAAGACGAGCGTCGCGATCGCGATCATTCTGCAATACACGGCACCCGTGTGGGTGCTCTGCTATGTGGTCGCAAGAGGACAACAGAAACTTTCAATGCAGAGAGTCACCGCTATTGTGGTCGCGATTGCTGGAATCGCTTTGACGATTGGCATTGTTGGAGCGAGATCCAAGTCGCCGCTTCGGTTCGACTCTATCGGTCTTATCGCTGCGCTGCTGGCCTCTTTCTCGTTCGCGTTTTATAACATCGGGGGACATCGCATTTTGGCGCGTTATGACCGGTGGCGCGTTTTGATTTGGACCCTCGGCTCGGCTGCAGTTTTCTGGTTGGTGATCAATCCACCTTGGAAGATAGCTGGCGCGCATTACACGTCTCCCCAGTGGGCATTCCTGGCAATCTTTTCGATCATATCGGTGCTTGGGCCGTTCTCGTTGTATTTCCTCGCGTTGCAACATCTCGAGCCTACCCGAGCCATCATCGCCAGTTGCCTGGAGCCAGTGTTCTCGATTTTGCTGGCCGCGGCTTTGCTCGGCGAAGGCTTGCAATGGATTCAGACGCTCGGGATTATGCTGGTTCTTTCGGCCATAGTCATTGTGCAATTGCCCGAAAAGGGTGCGGGAAATCAAAATGCAGTGGTCATCGATCCCATTGAGTAACGTTTCCGCGAAACTACTGTAGGCTTTTGCCCTTAGTCTCCGGGAGTTGGGTCGTCATCAATGCTGCGAGAAGATAACTTCCAGCGCAGAGATAGAAGGCCCAACCCAAACCCTTGGTCTGCCCGATGCGGCCAATCACAAGCGGAGCAATTGAACT
Source organism: uncultured Acidobacteriota bacterium (assembly GCA_963712365.1). Lineage (GTDB taxonomy): Bacteria > Acidobacteriota > Terriglobia > Terriglobales > Acidobacteriaceae > Sulfotelmatobacter. The sequence goes on along the minus strand of CAVQHO010000005.1, from coordinate 302,869 downwards.
CATAGCGCGGGCGCCATTGTAGGTGAAACCGAGGGCCCGGGCTCGTAGGGCGGTTGGAAATATCTCGCTCCCCATAATTCCTGAACCGGAGAAAATTCCAGTTCCGAAAAACGCCACGAGTATGCCTAAAACAAGTAACACTCCCTGCGACCGGCTCATCGCGTACAACGGAATCAAAAACGCTGCCAACAGGGAATAAATCAAAAAAGTAGTCCGTCTTCCGACGTGATCGGCCACCCAGCCGAAGCTCGCATAACCCGGAAACATTCCGAAGAGATTGAGTACGACCAGAAGGGTAGTCGTACCCATCACGCTAAATCCGCGCCCACCTTGGTCGATAGGGAGCGAGAGATATGGCGGAAGCCATGTGAACAGCCCCCACCAGGCAAACATGCCGAAGAAGTTGAATGACAGAAGAGCGAATGTATGCTTTCGATAGGGTATCTGAAAGATCAAGCTAAGCGGGGCATGAGTGGATTCGTGGGACTTGCTAATGGCGGAATTTGATCGCGAATTGTGTTCTTGCCACATTTGCGATTCAGGTACGCTGCGTTGAATCCAGATAGTGACTATGGCTGGCAAGATTCCAACAAAGAAGACCGCCCGCCATCCATACGATCGCGCTACGGGCCCGGCGACAAGCGCGGCGGCGGCGAAACCAAGTGCCCATGAGCTCTGCACCATCGAGATGGCCTTGGCTCGAAGTTCAGTCGGCCAGCTCTCGGCCACGAGCGATGCGCCCGTGTTCCACTCCCCGCCCATGCCCAATCCAAGAACGAAACGTGCAGCGGCCAACATAGCTATGTTTGTGGCCAAGCCCGAGGCGAATGAGCATAGCGAGTAAGTGAGGATGCTCGCCATAAGCGCATGTTTTCGTCCGATTCGGTCTGCCAGAAGGCCGAATAAAATCCCGCCGACTCCGGAAGCAAACAAGGTCAAGGTCCCCAGCGACCCTGCCATGGCCTTGCTGATCGCAAGATCGCGGATCAAGAGTGCGAGAACAAGGGAAAACAGCATCGCGTCAAACGCGTCGAGCGCCCATCCCAGGGAAGCTGCCAGCAGGATTCTTCTTTGCCCAGGGGTGGCACGACGAATGAGTTCTACGGGGCTGATGTCCATGAACGATTGCGGAAGGTCCCGCGGATTGTACTTCACGAGTGGTGAGGCCTCAATCACGCTGGCAGTTGGGGCTTCTACGTTAAGGGCTGGTACGAGTGGATCAGACGGTCGATTTAAGAGACCTTAACAGATGAAAGTATCTTCGAGCCTTCTTCACGTCGTGTCCGATCTGCTCTCGCAAAGCATCGACGGACGGGAATTTTACTTCGTCCCGCAGCCGCTGCAAGAAACAAATCTCCACCTCAGTCTCAGGAGTCAATTCAATCGGATGGAAGTTTAATAGATGGGTTTCAATGGCAAAGAGTTCTGCGCCAAAGGTGGGGCGGTTTCCGACATTCGTCACAGAATCAAAACGCTCGTTGCCCACGCGCGTCCGCGTGATGTACACGCCGTCTTTTGGAACAAGCTCTTCATAGCGCGCCAGATTGATGGTCGGAACTGTGTACTTGGATCCATAGCCACGCCCTCGCCCCGGTGTGCCGAGGATGCAAAAAGGGCGAGCCAGGAGATGACGTGCCCGGCTTACGTCGCCGGCGGAAATTAATCTCCGAATCTGGCTGCTGGAAACCGTCTCGCCACGAAGGGTCATTTCCGGGTACACCTTCACTTCAAAACCCATCTCACGGCCTAGTTCGACCAGAGTGTCTACGTCGCCTGCTGCTTTGTGTCCAAAGCGAAAATTAAATCCTTCATGCACTTCACGAGCATGGAGCTTTTTTTTAAGGATTCGTTCCGCAAATTGCCGAGGGGTCATGAGGGACAAGTCGCGTCCGAAGGGAAGCAACAGCACGGCATCGATTCCTGTGCCCTCGAGCCCTCTCAATTTCTCAGGTGCCGGCGTGAGTAGTTTGAGACCGGCCTCCGGCTTCAGGATCCTCGTCGGATGAGGCTCGAAAGTCACTGCGACGGCCTTGCCGCGGTTGGCACGCGCTCGGGCTACGATCTCTGCTAGAACGTGAGCATGTGCCCTGTGGACGCCATCGAAGTTACCAACGCTTAGAAAGGTGGGACCAATATCCGAGGGAACGTCTTCGAGTTTGTGATAAACGTCCATGAAATTCGGCTAGTGCGGAACTCTAGATATCGAACTCAAGCTTCAAACCGTCATGGGAGAGGCGCACGTTCCTGGGAAGCGCTGCATTAGTCGCCTCATGCGCCAAATCGTGGCAGATATGCGTGAAGAATGCGCGCTTAGGTTTCAGTCGCTCAACAATGCTGAGCGAATTCTTGACCGTGGAATGTGTAGGATGCGGCTTATGCCGCAGGGCATCAAGGAACAGAATATCTAACCCCTCCAGTTGATGCAGCGACGACTCGGGAACTTCGCTGTGATCGGTTAAATACGCCGCCGATCCGAAGCGATAGCCATAAATTTGCGTCTCGCCGTGGACTACGATGACCGGTTCGAATTCGACGCCGAAAACGGTGACCGGGCCGTCGATGGGTCGAAGTTCCAATAAGGGCAGGCCTCCGAATTTGTAGTCAGCGTCGAAGATGTAGCTGAACATTTTGCGTAGGAAGGCGGCGGCATCGGGCCGCGCATAGAGCGGCAACTTGTCTGGCTTGTGGCGATAACTTAACGGGCGCAAATCATCAATTCCGAGGATGTGATCGGCATGGGTATGCGTGTAGAAAACAGCATCAACCTTCGTGATGTTTTCACGTACCGCCTGTGCGTAGAAATCCGGAGTGGTGTCGATGATGACGACTTTGCCGTTGAATTCGAGCATGACGGAGGGGCGAGTGCGCCGGTCATGAGGATCGGTGGAGTGGCACACCGGACAGTCGCATCCCAAAGTGGGGACGCCCATCGATGTTCCACTTCCCAACACGGTCAGCGTCGCTTTCATCTGCCAGACGTTCCTGTTGCGGGTCCCGGTTGCGGCGGCCGTGCGAGGGCATTGGTTACCTCCACGTATGCCATGCGCAACTCGTAGAGACTGTTCTGAAGGAAGTTTTGTTCTACCGCGGTGAGATTTCCCTTGGTCTTTTCCGAGATCAAGCTCAGCGTATCGATGGTCTGTCGTGCGGCGATGATATCGACTTGAGGTTGTCCACCCTGCTGTCGCATCAAGCCGAGTTGGAGCATTGCGGTCATATACAACGACGCGAGGAATCGTTCGAAGGTGATCTCGAAATCTTTCGCGGAGTGGCCACTCAATTCCACCTGACTGTCGAGGTCTTTCGACGACTGCTTGTATGCGGCGGCTTGGGCATCCTGTTCGGCGACTGTAGGCGGTGGAGGCATATCTTCCCCTTCCACGCTGTCCTTCGGATTGATGCCCGACGTTTCCTGGGACGCAGCGGGTGGTTTCTCCGGCGGTGCCGTCTGGTTCACTTCTATGGTTTCCTCTTGAGCTTCAGAGCGCAACTCGCCTTCAGATGTGAACAAGCGTCGATCGGTCACGGTGAACTCTGATTGTTGATGTTTCTTGTCAGCCATTGATTCTTCCTCGGACGCCGCGAATGCGCGGCCTTGTTGATTGTTATTAAGCAGGGCGCTGCTGCAGGGAATCGATGTTCTCAAATAAAAAGCTATTCGTGAGAGGCATTTTCACGATCGAAGCTTTGTTGGATCCAATCGAGACTTCTTTCCCTGGTGTACTTGCCTCTCGCCTGATGTATCCGAGCGCAACAGTTTTTGATCCGCTCGGTAGATCGACGACGGCGCTGCTCGTAATCTCGCCGACCTCTTTCTCAACCGCTGTGATCTTTGTTCCTGCGGCTATTTTGAAACCATCGGCCGTCACGAATCCGGCGAACGTGCGACGAACTGCGCCACGCGATCGGATCCTCTCGACGATCTCCTGACCCACGTAGCATCCTTTGCTGAAGTTCAACGCTCTCGCCTGCTCGGTCTCTTGCGGCAGATCACGCTCGCGGATGTCCATGCCGTAACGCGGGACACCGGAAACAATCCGATGCAACTCCAAAGCTTCCCAGCCGACAGGCTTTGCGCCAGCCGCAGACAGGCAATCCCACGCTTTTCTAATCGAATCCGACGGAAGCCAGATCTCGTAAGCCGGGAATGATTCGTCGTCGGTTCGCACGATCGTCCCCTCGATGCTCTCCCAGCAGATTGGAGAAATTTGCAACGGCTGCAAGTCCGAAGTGAGTTCCGCACGAGCTAATACCTCGCATGCGTTTGGGCCAGCCACCCCGAGAGCCGTGACTTCGCCACTCAGATCTTGCACCTCCACATCATCCATGATGATGTAGTGATCAAACGTTGCCATGATCTTTTCTAATTGGTTGCGGTCTGTATCGACCGTTATAGACTGCCCCCGGTTGTAGGCGTACATGTCCGCGAGAATGTGCCCTTGCGGATTTAGCAAGAAAGCGTAAACGCCGAGCCCAACGGCCAGATCGCGGATGTTGTTGGTAACCATCCCGTTCAGCCATCGAACGCGATCGCTACCCTTCAATGAAATCCTCGTCCGAAAGCCTAGATCGTAAACCGCGCATCCGGTCCGCAAAGCCATGAATTCGGCGGGCACATTGCCGAAGTGAGCAACGGTTTGGGCTCCACGATAGTCGGACACGTTTGATGAGCCTAAACCCTCACCTTGCGCTTGAAGTGCTGTAATCCCCATACCTGTGTTTGATTATAGCGATTGTGGTAACGTTCCTGCCGTGGACGCGAAAAAGCCAAACAGAAAGCGTATCGCCGTAATCCCTGGGGACGGCATCGGGAAAGAGGTTATTCCTCAAGCAACAAGCGTCATTCGAGCGTGCGGCGCACCGGTCGACTTAACAGAGTTCGATTGGGGAGCGGACCGCTACCTCCGCGACCAGACCACCGTGCCTTTCGACGGGTTTGCAACGTTAGCGCGCGATTTCGACGGGATCCTGGTAGGCGCATTTGGAGATCCCCGCGTCAAGACCAACATCCACGCCAAGGAAATCCTTCTCGGAATGCGCTTCAAGATGGACTTGTATGCGAACGTCCGCCCTGTTCGTTTGCTGGATGCGGCGCTCTGTCCGTTGAAAGGTGTTGAACCGAATGATGTCGATTTTGTCGTGCTTCGCGAAAACACCGAAGGGGTCTACACGGATGCGGGAGGCGTATTCAAGCAGGGAACAGCAGACGAGATCGCGATCCAGGAGGACATCAATACTCGAAAGGGCGTCGAGCGAATCATTCGCTATGCGTTTGAGTACTGCAAGGGTAATAACAAACTGAACGGTTCGCCGAGAAATACAGTTCTGATGTCCGACAAGTCAAACGCGATGACGCATGCTGGAGGACTCTGGCAGCGGGTGTTCAAGGAAATCGCGACTGAATACCCAGGCATCACGGCGCGGCATATGTACGTGGATGCTCTCTGCATGCAGATGGTTCGTGACCCGAAGCAGTTCGATGTCATCGTGACCAACAATATGTTCGGCGATATCATCACCGACCTTGCCGCCGGGCTCCAGGGCGGTCTTGGCATGGCCGCTAGCGGCAATATTCATCCTGGGCAGACATCGATGTTCGAGCCGGTGCATGGATCCGCGCCACCAATCGCTGGCAAAGACGTCGCGAATCCTTTCGGAGCCATTCTGACAGCAGCAATGATGCTGAGACACCTCGGTTTCGCGACGGAGGCTGACAGGGTCGAAGGGGCCGTGCTGAAAGCCGTCCATGAGAAGTGCATGACGGAAGACATCGGTGGCAAATTAGGAACACGGGAAGCCGGCGAGTGGATCGCGGACGCAATCGCGCGCGGATGAAGAGCGGCAAACGACAGGTACCCGTCTACTCCTTTACGCCAGCCAGAAGCGCAAGTTCCCGCCACTTCCAATGGCAGTCCGCATCGGTAAAGCCGATCTCCCGAAGCCATGCAATCTGTGTTTCCACATCCAGCAATTTGTTGGATGGGTCTTCAGTCTCGACCGAGAAGCCGATTGACGACAGAAATTCGGAGTGCAAGCGAGAGGTCGGCGAGGACACGTGTTCGAGATTGCAGAAGGTCCCGCCTGGACTCAACAGAGTGTAGATTTCGGTATACAACTCGCGTTTGCGTTCATGCGGTACGTGGTGAATTGCGAATGAAGACACCACGGCGTCAAACTTCCCTAAGTTCGGAAGCGCAGCGTCAAGATTGTGAGTAACCACTTCGACGCGGGAATCGCGCTCGAACCGTTTTCGCGCAGCGTCTAGCATCACTGGAGAAAAGTCCAGCGCTACGGCGCCGGCGCCGGGATGTGCACGCAGCACGATCGCGAGCAATCGTCCGTCTCCCGTTCCGAGATCGAGAATCCGTCGGGCACCTTTCGCCACAAACTCTAGGAGCGCCGATTCTCCTTCGGAGCGATGAGAAATCTGGTCGGCTCGTTCCAGGTAGTCTCGTGCATGTTCGGATGACGTCCAAAGATTGACTGGCTTGGTGGCGTTCATGGGAGAAAGTATAGAGAAACGTATAAACTCGATCGTAATGAATAGGGTTGAAGTGTCTTTCTTGGGGATCCTACGGTTACTTTCGGTGGCTGCGATTGCAGTTGCGGCATTCGCCGTCCCATCGATCGCACAAAGCTCTTCGATCCGCAATGTCCAGCCGGTGGCAATTCCCGCCCTGCAGGAGTCGACCAAGCCTGCGCCGCCACCTCAAGGTCAGCCGCCCAACGACGATATCAAGATCACTCCGCGGCAGGCAGAGGAGCTGTTTCATTCCGTAGATGAAATTCTGCAATTCGATAGCAAACAGACCGGTCTTCGTGTCAAACGCGATGTCAAACGAAAGCTGACTGGCCGGGATGAAGTGGTTGCGTATCTAACGAAGCACATGAAGGACGAAGACACCCAACGCCTTCGGCGTTCCGAACTGGTGCTCAAGAAATTTGGACTGCTGCCCCGCGATTTCAACCTTGAAACCTTTCTCGTTTCACTTTTGCGGGAAGAAGTGGCTGGATATTACGATCCTAAGACTCGCACCGTTAATCTTCTCGATTGGGTTCCGATTGAAGAGCAAGAGCCAGTAATGGCGCATGAGCTAACGCATGCTCTCCAAGACCAGGATATCGGGTTGCAGAAATGGATGAAGAAGGGTGACAAGGATTTGGGTGAGAGTAAGAAAGACCCGACGCCGGCCGAAATCGAAAACGATGAGATCGGCAGCGCGCGTGAGGCGGTGATCGAAGGGCAAGCCCAAGCGATGATGTTTCAATATGCTCTGGCTCCAACTGGCCACTCGATTATCACTTCTCCTGCTTTGGTAGGAGCGATGCAGGAGGAGAGCCTCACTGGGACGCCGTCCACCAGGGTCTTCAACGAAGCCCCCATTTTCATGAAGGAGTCCCTCACTTTTCCTTACAGTTATGGCATGGACTTCGTGATCAAGCTGATGCAGAACGGCGGGAAGGAGAAGGGTTTCGCAGCTCTACTTCGCAACCCGCCACATACCACTCGCCAGATTATGCAGCCTGAGACATATCTTTCGGGCGAGCGAATCGAGCCGATGCGTTTGCCTGAGTTCAAGCGCCATTTCAAGGATTACCAGAAGTTTGATATTGGTGCGATGGGCGAGTTCGATGTCGCTGTTTTGATCGAGCAGTACGCCGGGCGACCCCTATCGAAGTACATGTTTCCGGAATGGCGGGGCGGTTTTTATTACGCCGCGAAACTGAAAGGAAATCCAGCTGCTCCCTTGGGTCTGCTCTACATCTCGCGCTGGTCGAGTGCAGAGGCGGCTTCACAGTTCGCTGAGATATATGCGCATTCGCTGAAGCAACGCTACAAGAAGGTTGCATCCAACGAGGATGCAAAGAACGAAAGCGGAGATCCGCGGCAGGAATCTGCGCCTAAATCTCTGAGCGGTCGGCACATTTGGGAGACAGATGAGGGCGCAGTGGTAATTTCGCAACGAGGGGATACCGTGCTGGTGAGTGAAAGCCTAGATGCGAAGACGACGTCAGCTATAGAAGGTGAGGTTTTCGCCGCGAAATCTGCACAATAGTCAGACGGCTATTTCTTCTTCTTTTTTGGGTCGGCGTCCGGCAGCGCCGCCAGGAAATGTCGAACGTGGGCTACCGCACTTATCTGTTTCCCAGACCGCTCAAGAGTTAACCTACGTTCCTGTCCTGGCGTGCCCCGAAGCATCGACCAGACTTGACCCATAGTGGATCCGAGAACTGGAATGCCATCCACTGCAGTCAGTGTGTCGCCAGCCGTAATCGTTCCCGTGCCCTGCGAGGAGACCTGATCTGCCTCGGTGGTTATCACTCCGACGATCGTAAAGCGTCCATCATCCTCTGGCCGCAGCGTTAATCCCACAACGTCAAATTCAGGAAAGTTGAATAGCCGGCCGATGTCGAAATAAACGATGGAATGGCTATAGTCGAAGCCCACTCGATAGTTCAACAAAAGATCCGCTCCAATCGAACCTACGGTCGCAACTCCAGCACGCTTCTCGAAAAACTCAATCGTCTGCTTAGAGGTCGAAACTACCGGCACATCGGTCAGGAATAGCGGTCCGAATTGAACCCGGTCGACGCGCATCAACTGACTCTTTCCCTCATTCGCCGCGCCCCACATGTTGGCTGAACTAACGGCACCTGTCATTCGCGGCCAATCGGCGTGCGCGGCCGATAGTTTGTCGAACAGATCCTCGGAGAGCAGGCTTGTAGAGGCACCCACGTCGAGCGCCAGATTGTATTTCTTATCCTCGATCTTGCTAGGAACCTGAACGAGGCCATTCTCCTGATTCACGATCACCTTGCCCGATGATCCCCTGAACTGGATCGACCCAGGAGGGCCAATCGAAAACTTGTGGCCTGGGAAGTCTATGAGAACGTCGTAGTGCCGCAGGATCGCTGCGGGCAAAGTGATCTCCGCGCGCATCCCTGCGGCCATCACCGAAGCTGCGTTTACGGGCCTGAGTGGAATCTTGGCTTCCTTGAGCTCGGTCAGTGGAATTGTCAGACCTTGGATGCTGATTTTTGCGGGCGGCGGCGACGAGCATGCGGTGTCATCACATTTGACAGTCAGGCCTAAGGACATTGCTAACCGTCTCGATAGGGTCAGATCGGTGGTGCCAGTGTCGACCCAAGCCCGAACTGACTGCGTTGAGCCGTCAGCCATTGGAAGATCAACAGCGATGGTGACTCGATTGTGATCAATGACTGCTGGTACGGTTACCGCTGCGGGTGCTGCTGAGAACGCCAAACCTGCCTGCGCGAGGACCAAACAGCAAAAATAAAACGAAATCGAATTCGAGCTGAAACACTTCATTCATCGAATTGTAATTCGTCCGAGCGGCTTACTTCTCTCCGTCCTTGGTGACGCGAAATTCTTGTCCTGTATAATCACCAGTTTGAATTGGCGTGTGTTCAAGCGGCTTTGGAGGTTTCTTGTCTCAAGCGGAGATCGGGATCATCGGCGGAAGCGGGCTATACTCCATGCCCGGTTTGACCAAGGTTAAGGAGGTACGGCTGCGGACGCCTTTCGGCGCACCGTCAGATGCTTATGTGTGCGGCACGCTTGAGGGCCGAAAAGTTGCTTTCCTCGCACGTCACGGTCGGGGACATCGGATCCTACCGAGTGAATTGAATTTCCGCGCCAATATCCACGGCTTCAAACAGCTGGGGGTCGGCCGTGTCGTTTCCGTTTCAGCAGTCGGGTCTTTGAAGGAAGAGCACAAGCCGCTGGACTTTGTGATACCAGATCAATTCTTTGACCGCACTCGTCATCGGGTTGATACGTTTTTCGGCGGAGGCATCGTTGCCCATATTCCGTTTGCAGACCCTGTTTGCGCAGAGCTGGCTGAGGTCGTCCAGTCTGCGTGCAAACAGGTGGGAGTTACCGGTAAGCGTGGAGGGACGTACCTCTGCATGGAAGGTCCGCAGTTCTCGACTAAAGCGGAATCGAATTTTTACCGAAGCCTGGGCATGGACGTCATTGGCATGACGAACCTGCAGGAGGCTAAGCTGGCGCGAGAGGCAGAGCTGTGCTACGTAACCGTTGCCATGGTGACGGATTACGATTGTTGGCATCCGCATCACGATTCGGTGACGGTCGATCAAATCGTCGCCGTGCTCGTTAAGAATGCGGATAACGCCACCAAGGTTGTGAGACAGACTATCGCGGCGATGCCCGTCGATCGATCTTGCAAGTGCGGAACTGCGCTTGGACACGCGATATTGACTGACCCGAAAAAGATTTCACCAGCGACTAGGAATAGACTGAACCTTATCGTCGGGAAATATTTGCGCAAAGCAAGTAAATCATCCAAATGAAGAGCTCTCCGCGTACACCTCCTTGGCACTGCCGAAACCATCCAAGTCCCAGGAACAGAATGAGCATACTTGTAGTTGGTTCGGTAGCCTTCGATGACGTCAGTTCTCCTTCCGGAACCGTTAAGAACATACTCGGAGGAGCGGCTACTTATTTTTCACTTGCGGCGAGCTATTTCACCGACGTTCGTGTAGTTGCCGTCGTTGGCGAGGACTTCGGCGCCGAGCAAGAGAAAGTTTTTCGCGATCATCGAATCGATACACGCGGTCTCGAGCGCTCTCAGGGCAAAACATTTCGATGGGGTGGCACTTACACTGATAATCTCAACGAGGCGAAGACTGACTATACCGACCTCAACGTTTTCGAGACCTTTCAGCCTCGAATTCCCGGCGAGTACGACGACACAGAATTTCTCTTTCTTGCCAACATCCAGCCAACGTTGCAAGCAGACGTCCGCCGCAAGATGAAAGACGTGCAGCTCACCGGCTGCGACACCATGAATTACTGGATCAAGGGCACTCCGAAGGAACTCGCGGAGACGCTGAAGCTGGTGAACATCCTGCTCATCAACGACACCGAGGCTAAGATGCTCGCGCACGAAACAAATCTGCCGCGCGCAGCGCAAAAAGTGCTGGCCATGGGGCCGCAGGCTCTCGTCATCAAGCATGGAGAATACGGAGCCACAATCTTTTTCAGGGAAGGCGCCTTCGGAATCGGGCGGCACCCATTCCGTGCGCCCGCTCTGCCTATTGAAGAGGTGCAAGATCCGACGGGAGCCGGCGATTCTTTCGCGGGAGGATTCATGGGCTACCTTGCCTCTCAGAAGGACCTAACCCGCGAAGTACTTAAACGTGCGCTGTTTTACGGAGGAGTAATGGGTTCTTTCGCCGTCGAACGCTTTGGGACCGAACGCTTGCAGTCTCTGACTCGAGCGGAAATCGAAGCGCGTTTTCAGCTCTTCCGAGAATTGACTCACCTCGATTAGTTTTCCAACGAAGCGGCCCGTGGCCGACGTTCACGCTTCCGACAATGCGATGCCCAAGCGATCAAAGGACGCGGTTGAAAACCCTGTCTGGGACAGTGAGTCGAATCTCCTCGCATGGCTTGCGACGTCCGTCTCGGTTGTTTCCTTTCTTTTCTATTACCGCTGCGCGGAGATTGCCCTCTACGGAGACGCGGTGGCGCATATTAATATCGCCCGCCGTGTAATTGATTCCAAGACGCCGGGACTCCTGCAACTCGGTACGGTCTGGTTGCCGTTGCCGCATCTGCTGATGATCCCGTTCCTGTTTTCAACTCAACTCTGGCGCACCGCTGCGGGTGGATCCCTGCCTTCCATGGCAGCCTACGTTTTCGGAGTGATCGGAGTCTTTCGACTCGTCCGAGGTGTGCTGCCGAAGGAGGAAATCCCAGCCAGACTATTGCGGCTGTCTCCATGGGCCGCGGCGTGCGTCTACGCGGCTAATCCGAATCTGATTTATATGCAAAGCACTGCGATGGGCGAGGCGATCTACCTCGCGATTTTCATTTGGGCCCTAGTCTATCTCAGTGAATTCACACGCGGCGATTTTAATGCCCTAATCAAATGCGGTTGGTGTTTGTTCGCAGCATGTTTTACTCGGTACGACGGATGGTTTCTAGCCGCATGCATGGTGACGTTCGTTTTCAGTCGGGCAGTCTTAACGGCGCCGCAAATAGCTGGGCTCAAAGCTTCGAAGCGGCTGAGAATGGCCGTGGCAAAATTCATGCTTCTCGCAGTGGCTGGACCAATTCTCTGGTTCGTATACAACGGGATCATCTACCGTAACCCGCTGGAGTTTGAGAACGGCCCGTATTCCGCGAAGGCGATCGAGCGAAGGACCCAAAGATCCGGAAATCCGGGACACCCTGGCACCGGCGACCCGCTAGTCGCTGGAATGTACTTCCTAAAGTCGGGCGAATCTAACATGGCTCACAATGAATGGTTGCAGCGAACCTGGATCATCCTGCTCGCTGTGGCCGTGGTTGCCGTGTCAGTACTGGCTCGCCGCCGCTGGATTCCCAGCCGTGACGGATCACCCGTTTTCATTCACTGGATGCCGCTGTTCTTTCTGCTGCTTCCAGTGCCTTTTTACGCGCTCTCAGTTGCGTACGGGGGCGTTCCGATCTTCATTCCCTATTGGTGGCCGTTTACGCACTACAACGTCCGTTACGGATTGCAATTGCTGCCTGCCCTCGCCGTCGGGTTGGGGTTGCTCATCTACTTGCTGTCACGTTTGCCGGTAACGAGCGTCGGTCTGCGGGTGGCGATGCCGTTCGGCTTGTTGGCGCTCGTCGCTGTGAGTTATATCTCGGTCTGGGAGGCCACCCCGATTTGCCTCGAGGAAGCGCGAGTCAATATGCGGACCCGCAACCAATTCCAGGCACAACTGGCCACGTGGATCGAAAAGCTTCCACAGAATTCTACGTTGCTCATGTACCTAGGGGACCACGTCGGTGCAGTCGAGCGGGCGGGCTTCCCCTTGAAAAATACGATCAATGAGGGGAACCATCGCGTCTGGAGGCAACCGCGCGATGAACAGGGCTTGTGGGAACGCGCGCTGGCCAATCCACCTGAATTTGCCGACTACGTCCTCGCTTTTGAAGGTGACCCAGTTTGGCAAGCGGTTCATGAATTGCATCTGCATGAACTCGTCGAGCTTCACGTTACTGGCCAGTCCCGCGCCATACTCTACAGGGCGAGGTAATCACCTCGGTTAACGCAGCCTCTAGTTATGCGGATGCTAAAATTCGGCCATCTCATCAGCGAGTGAAATGATAAGACAGTCATGAATTGGCAGCACTTCGTTGACCTGTTGCGCGGAGAAATGGCTAGCGGGATCGTGGGGAGCTCGCTAACCCGCTTGGTTTTGGCCGCGATCTTGGGTGGACTCATCGGACTTGAGCGAGAGCTAAATCATCGGCCCACAGGTCTTCGGACAAATATGTTCATCTGCTTCGGCGCCGCGTTGTTCACGGTTCTCTCCGCAGCCCTCGCAGGTGTTCCATCAGATGCGGCCAGGATCGCCGCCCAGATTATTCCGGGCATAGGCTTCATCGGCGCCGGATCAATTTTGCATACGCGCGGTCTGACTTCTGGTATCACGTCCGCGGCAACTCTTTTCGTGGTTGCCTCTATTGGAATGGCCGCCGGCGGCGGTCTGTACGTGACAGCGATGTTTGCCACGGGAGTTGTCCTACTCGCACTGTTCGTGCTGGGCCACCTGGAGGAGACATTCAACCTCAAAATACTGCTTTCCAGCTACGAGGTCACGGGTGCGAACGTTGAAGAGGTTAGCAATGAGGTTAATAAGATCCTGGAGCGTCATCACCGCCTTATGCAGAACGTGAGCACGGGCAACACAGGCGAGCACGTCCGAGTGCAATTCGATGTCGAAGGATGCAATCGCGACCAGCAACAGTTTTTTCATCAACTGAAAGCTTCTACGGTATTAGGCAGTGCGACGGCGCTGGGTAGAGTGGAGCGCGAGTGATATACGGCGCTCGAACAATTCCCTTCATCAAGGCGAGTGCGTGCGGCAATGATTTTTTGCTTATTGATGCCAGTGCCGTGACCTCTTCATCGAGCCTCGCCGATATAACGCGGAACATCTGCGATCGGCACGATGGTGTCGGAGCGGACGGCGTGGAGTGGATTTACCCATGCCAGGCGGCCGATGTCGAGATTCGGTTGATCAATGCTGATGGATCAGACGCGGAAATCTCTGGCAACGGTACTCGTTGTGTCGCGGCTTATATTTGTTCGACTCAGTCCAAGGAGCACATTTCGATTCTGACCGGAGCTGGAATGAAGATTTGTTCACTCACAGGACGCAAGGACTCGGAGTACGAGTTCGAGACTGAGATGGGTGAGGCTAAAGTAGATCCAGAGCTTAGGTTAACTATCGGTAGTCACGAAGTGCGAGGAGTTCCTGTTTCTATCGGGAATCCACACTATGTAGTGTTCGTGTCGGAATTCCCTGAAGGGTGGCAAAAAGAAGCGGCTGAAATCCAAAAGTCTTCGGAATTCGCCGCCGGAGTGAACGTCGAATATGTTTCAGTTCAGCATATGCATGACATTACCGTACGCTTCTACGAACGCGGTGCTGGAGAAACTAAGTCCTCAGGTACTGGCTCTTGCGCATCAGCTGCAGCAGCGATGGCAACCGGTCTCGCAAATTCGCCAGTGAAGGTGAGCGCCGCTGGTGGAGCGCAGATCGTTCGCAAAGACAAGGAAACCATTTTTTTACGCGGGCCCGCTAGACTAATCTGCCGCGGAGACTTCTTCACTACCTAGTCAACGCAATTTATGACGCGCTCTTCAGGCCAACTCGTGAAACCGCCCGCTCTACGATTGGGTGACACTATTGGCATTGTGGCGCCCGCCAGCAATATTAAGCAGTCCGATTTGGAGGCTGGCGCTGCGGCGCTGCGTCGGGCTGGCTACGAAACCTTTTATCTCGACTCGATCATCGAACGCGATCTATACTTCGCCGGCCCGCCGGATCGCCGGGCGCGAGAATTGGAAGAAATGTTCAGTCGCGACGAGGTTCGTGCCATCCTCTGCGCCCGCGGCGGTTACGGTGCAAACTACCTGCTGAATGGCCTCAATCTGGAAATTGTCAAAGCCTACCCCAAGATTTTCATCGGTTACAGCGACATCACCTCGCTGCTCACCTACCTGGTAGATGCCGCGGGGTTGACTGTGTTCCATGGGCCGATGGCCGCCAAGGATTGGGCGCACGATGACGCGGTCGACATATCATCTTGGAAACTGGCTCTGTCGAGCGGCGAGTCTTGGGAAGTGCCACTCAACGCTGGAGTGACGGCTTTGGCGGACGGTGAAGCCGAGGGCGTGTTGTATGGAGGATGCCTCTCAATTCTTGTCGCATCGCTCGGCACCCCATATGAAATCAAGACTGAGGGCAAACTTCTTTTTCTGGAAGATATCGCCGCTAAGCCATTCCAGATTGATCGCATGTTGATGCAATTAAAACTGTCGGGTCACATGGACCTGATTCGAGGCATTATTTTCGGAGAGATGCTCGAATGTACGCAATCGCAGAATCAGGGGTACACTCTGCCGCAAGTAATCCAGCGTGTGGTCGGCGATCTCGGAATCCCCGTGGTGTTCGGGGTTCGTTCCGGACACACGACGTCCGGCAACATCACGCTGCCATTCGGAGTGAAATCGAAGTTGTGCGTCAGCGAAGGCTGCATCACTTTGAAGGTTTTGGAGTCGTCGGTCAGGGTTTGAAAGGGACTAGCGCTTGCGGAGTTAGGCGCGTGACCAAAAATGACTGAACCGAAACACATCCATCTGATCGGAATCTGCGGCACCGCGATGGCGTCGCTTGCGGGGATGCTGAAAGTTCGAGGACACAAAGTCACCGGCTCCGATGCGGCCGCCTATCCTCCGATGTCGGACTTCCTCGCTGAATTGGGTATTCCGGTCGCACAACCATTCGATCCCAAGAATCTCGATCCTTCGCCGGATCTAGTGGTAGTCGGCAACGCGATCTCTCGTGGCAATGTCGAACTCGAACATCTTCTGGATCACCGCATTCCGTTTTGTTCGCTCCCGCAGTTGCTTCACGACGAGTTCCTTCGTGACAGCCAAGTTCTGGTGGTTGCCGGCACGCATGGAAAGACGACTACGACATCTATGCTTGCCTGGATTTTCCATTACGCAGGGCTTGACCCCTCTTTTTTGATCGGGGGCATCGCGGAGAATTTTGGTTCCAGCTTTCATGTTGGGAAAGGCAAACATTTCATTCTTGAAGGAGACGAGTACGACACGGCCTTTTTCGATAAGGGGCCAAAGTTTCTTCACTACTTTCCGGACTCCATAATCCTCACTTCAGTCGAGTTCGATCACGCAGATATCTACAAGGATCTCGACGCCGTGGAGACGGCCTTCAAACGACTGGTCAACTTGATTCCGCGTCGCGGACGCATCATCGCATTTGACGGCGCAGTTGGTGATGCGACTGACAGCGCAAGTATTAAACGTTGCCTGGCAAAAGCATTCTGCCCTGTCGACAGATATGGCGCAGGTTCAGGGGCTACTTGGAAGGTGGTTAATTTACGGCTCGATCCAGAGCGGACAGCATGGTCGGTGCTGCACAATGATCGTCCGTGGGCTGAATTCGAGTACGCTTTGGGCGGCGAGTACAACGTTTGGAATGCCACCGCTGCCGCCGCGCTCGCGTTCTCATGCGGCATCTCCAAAGAACAAATTGCGCAAGCTTTAAAGACCTTCAAGAGTGTGAAGAGACGGCTTGAAGTGAAAGCTCAAGTGAATGGCGTGACCATCATCGATGATTTTGCGCACCACCCGACAGCAATCGCTGGAACGCTAAAAGCTCTGCGCGCGCGTTATCCGGGAGGTCGCCTTTGGGCCATTCTCGAGCCTCGCTCGAATACCTTGCGACGGCGCGTTCTGCAATCGGAATTGGCGCGCAGCCTGGCACTAGCCGATGAGGTCATCGTGGCAGGTGTCTTCCGATCAGAAGCTGTCCCTGAGAATGAGCGCCTCGAGTTGTCCGCCCTGGCTGCGGAAATAAAGCAAAACGGTCGAGCGATCCGGTTACTTACTGACGCAGATGCGATTGTTCAAACGATCAGCCCCGAACTGCACAAAGGAGACGTAGTCGCCATACTGTCTAACGGCGGTTTTGGGGGTATTTATGAAAAACTTCCGGCAAAGCTCCGTGAACTAAACGGGCAAAAATGAGCCAATCTTAAGGTGCGCGTGTGGCACTCGGTAACCGCGGTTCTTTGCGGTTTGATTCTGACGGTTTCGGTGCCTGCAACTCTCAACGCGGCATCCTCTGAGATCAGTTGCACGATCGCGTTGACTACTCCTCAACAGCACCTGGCGGAAGTTCAAATAGTCCTTCCGCCAGGAACCGCTGCGCGCGAATTGCAAATGCCTGTCTGGAATGCGCTGTACCAGATCCGCGACTTTTCGCAGTACATAAACTGGATCGCAGCCAAAGATCGTGCCGGCAAGACGCTGGTTATACGTACTATAGATAAGAGTCGTTGGCAGATTGATGGAGCCGCAGATGGCGCCATTGTGAACTATCAGATTTATCTCGATTCGCCTGGACCGTTCGGAGCGCAGCTCAACGCTCATCATGCGTTTCTGAATCTGGCGCAGATTCTCATGTATCCCGTAGACGCGCGTGATTCAACATTCTCGCTGCACTTCACGCACATTCCAAGCAACTGGCGAATCGCTTCTCCGCTGAAACCCCTTAATGATGTGTTCATCGCTGAGAATTACGACCGCCTGGTTGATTCTCCATTCGAGATTAGCGACTTTCAAGAAAAAGATTTCGAAGCGTCCGGCGGAAACTTCAGAGTAATTTTCGACGCTGACGGAGGCGACTATGATGCGCAGAAGATTGTCGCGGCTCTGCAGAAAATAACAGCGGCGGCCATCTCATGGATGGACGACCGGCCGTTCGAGACCTACACGTTTTTCTACCACTTCCCGCACGGACCGTCCGGCGGAGGCATGGAGCATGCCTACTCGACTGCCATCGAAATCAACGCTGAACAGCTAAAGCAGAATCTGGATGTGCTCGAGAGCGTATCGGCCCACGAATTCTTCCATCTTTGGAATGTGAAACGCATCCGACCGAAAACGTTGGAGCCGATTGACTACACCAAGGAAAACTACACACGCGCCTTGTGGTTTAGTGAAGGAGTGACCAGTACGGCGGAAGGCATAATCCAGTTGCGCGGAGGATTGCTGGATGAGAAGCAATACCTTGTCAGGCTTGGAGAACAGATCACGGAGTTGCAGACTCGCCCCGCGCATCTCACCCAATCGGCGGAAGAGTCAAGTCTCGATGCTTGGCTAGAGGGCTTTCCTTATTATCGGCGAGCCGAGCGCAGCATCTCGTATTACAACAAGGGCGAGTTGCTCGGTGTCATGCTCGATCTTGCAGTGCGGGAGAGCAGTCATGGTAAAGCGTCGCTCCGAGAAATCCTGCAATGGATGAATGCAAACTATGCCAAGCAACGTCGATCTTTCGACGACTCGGCGGGCGTTCTGAGAGTCAGCCGAAGCAGTCAGCCACGCGGATCTCAAATGGTTCTTCACGCGGTACGTGGCAGGAACCGATGAGATTCCATGGGATGATTTCCTCCGGCCTGTAGGTTTGCGTGTGGACGTTTTGAGTGCATCGGTGGCTGATCCCGGTTTTGCCGCCTCGCGAAACTTCGATGGTCCGATGTCAGTCGCATCGGTAGCGTCCGAACTCGGAAGCGGAGCGCGCTGGGTTGCAGCCGGGCGACACGGTGGTTGAGTTGCAAGGCAAGAACGTTCCGCAGGATTTGCGGCAAGAATTCAGCCGTCTCACTCCCGGAGATACGGTAACGATCAAGGTTCGAAGCCGTCGGGGAAGCGAACGGGAACTGAAGTGGAAGGTGGGAGCGCGTCAGGAGATTTCTTACGTTGTGAAAGATCTGGAGCAAGTTTCACCAGAGCAGCGTTCCCGGCGCATAGCTTGGCTTCGGGGAGAGGCGCAGCCCGATCCGACTTCAAAGGCACCCGAGAGATGATTCGCACCATGGTCATGCTGCTATTCTGGGCGCTCGCCATGCCTTTCGCCGCTCTCGCCGGCTTCTCATGGTTGTTCATCACAGGCGATATCCGCTTGCTCTATCGTTTGTTCAATTGGGGAGCGTACGCCGGAGTTTGGCTGACGGGTGTGCGCGTTGACACAATTGGAATGGATCGCTTCGATCACTCGCGCAGTTACATCTTCATGACTAACCATGCATCAAACCTCGATCCGCCAATTCAAATTCCGCTGATTCCTCGCCGCACGTCGGTGATGGTGAAAAAGGAATTATTCAAAGTTCCCATCCTGGGTTACGCAATGCGGAAAGCGCTATTTGTTCCGGTCGATCGAGGCAACCGCGATGCCGGCATCAATGCGGTTCGAACTGCGAAGGCCGTTGTGCAAGAGGGACTCAACATGACGATTTACGTCGAGGGAAAAAGATCTTTCGACGGCAAGCTATTGCCATTCAAGAAAGGCCCTTTTTACCTCGTAACTGAGTGCGCCGTTCCGGTGATTCCGATGACGATCGTGGGGACCCACTATGCCATGCCGAAGGCGCGATTCTCAATCAAGCCGGGGCCAGTGCAGGTTATCTTTCACAATCCTATTGAACCGAAGGACTTTGGCAGTCGCGAGTGCTTGATGGAAAAAGTACGAGTGGCGATCGAAAGTGGTCTACCGGAAGAATATCGCCAAGCCGTCCCACCACAACCTGAATCAAAGTGAACCGACCCGGTTCTCGCCGATGAGGAACAAAAATCTATTTCTCTTTGTTCTTGGCACGCACTGCGCGTGCAATTTCAGGAAGCCTTGGCAGGATTGCAGAATATTTCAGCCAAGCCCTGTGATCTACAGCGGGTGCTCCGCTGACCAAAGCTCCGGCAGGAATATCGGCAGCGACGCCACTCTGCGGAGTCACGATTGCGTTGTCACCAACTGTGCAATGGCCGACCACGCCAACTTGTCCAGTCAGTATGACCCGTTTTCCGATTTCGGTTGATCCGGCGAGCCCGACTTGCGCGCAGAGCAGGGCGTCTTCACCGACGTGAGTGCCGTGTCCAACTTGGACGAGGTTGTCAACCTTCACGCCACGTCCAATCCGAGTCTCGCCGACACTTGCGCGATCGATGCAGGAATTAGATTGCACCTCCACGTCGTCTTCGATGACAACAGGCGCAGGCTGAGGAATCTTATGCCATCGGCCCTCTGCCGTCTTGGCGAAGCCAAAGCCATCCCCTCCTACGACGACTCCGTTTTGGAGCAACACGTTGTTTCCTATCCGACATTTCTCCCGTACGATCGAGTGGGCATGAGCGAAGAAATCGTCGCCAATCTTCGCATCACGATAGATGACGACATGGGCGAGCAGCACCGCATTCGCGCCGATCTCCACGTTTGCGACCAACCACCACGTAGGGTCCGATATGTGCGTGTAACCCGACGCGTGCGGTGGCGTCCACAACTGCAGTGGGATGAACACCTTCGACGTACCGCACGGGTTCCTGAAAGATTTCCAGCGCCCTTGCGAACGCCAGGTAAGGATTCTTCGAACGTAACATCGGCGCTGATATGGAAGCGGAAGTCTTCCCCAACAATGACCGCTGACGCTTTTGTGGTACGCGCTGCTGATGAGTACTTCGGGTTGGAAAGGAATGTCAGATCCCCCGCCCCAGCCAGTTCAATTCCGCTGATGCCGGTGATCTCTGTTTCGGGAGAGCCGTTTTCTAAGCGTGCGTCCAGCGCTGAGGCAATTGCGGAAAGTTTCATGGGCATTGAATGAGTACGAGTGAATCGTACACCACGTCACGGTCCACGTTTTTCGACAGTTCAGAGATAATTCACTGGACAACGAGCGTAAACCCAGTAGAACTGGTGGTCGATCCACTGGTCGCAGTTACAGTGATGTTCGATGTTCCGGCGGGCGTTCCCGGATTCGGTGGGGGAGTTTTGCTTCCACCACCTCCACCGCCGCAGGCCGGCACCATAAGAATCATCATGGCGAGCACGATCAGTGCCGAGCATTTCATCACTTGTCGCTTTCCGCCGACGAAGACGCAAGAAAAAATCAGACTCATGCCCGCAATCCAGAGCGCAGGCAAAAAAATCGAGTGCTGCGAATGAGAGGATGCAGTTGCTGCAGTCGTCGTCACGGTAATAGTTGCTGAATTCGTACCGCCTGTTCCGGAGGGAGAGAAGGATGCCGGAGAGATGTTACACGCCGCTTCTGATGGCAGCCCGGCGCACGCAAGTGCGATCGTCCCGCTGAAGCCGCTCGAGTTGGTCACGCTGATTGATGTTGTTCCGGACCCGCCCGGGCCCGTTATTACTACTGTGGATTGTGCCGTCGGAATTGAGGCGAAGAATCCGGCGGTAATGGTGAAAGTCTGTGACTGAGTTGTGTTGCTCGAGTTGAAGCTAGAATCCCCTACATAAGAGGCGGAAATCGTATGCGTGCCTGAGTCGAAGGTCACGACACCGTTAGGAGTCGCGGTATTTCCTTCGCTATTGAGTGCGAAGGTGCCACCTCCCGGGATGGGACCGAAGCTGTCGTTAAATGTCACGCTGCCTGTGGGTACGCCCTGTCCAGATTGACCTGCGACATCGGCCCGTAAATACACGAAGCTGCCAAATGGTCCGTTGGTGAACGCTATTGGATTTCCATTCTGGTCGCCGCTGAGAACTGAGATTGCGGTTGTACTCGGCTCTGGAGTTACCGTGACCGTCGTGGTATTCGAGTCACTCGGAGCATAGGTCGTGTCGCCGGCGTAGTGTGCCCATACACAATAAGGTCCGCCCCCGGGAAGCACGTGTGTCGAAAAGGCAGCGGCTCCGTTGGTCAACGTAACACCGTCCGTCGCTGCCGTTGTTCCAAAACAGGTAGATACGGCGTTCGCAGCTAAGAGTGAAACATCTCCAGTCGGAGTTCCAGGTCCGGTGGCCGGGGCTACTGCAATGTTCACTGCGACGGGGGCTCCATGCGTGATGTTAGTCGTCGGGGTCAGAGCTAGCGTCGTTTGCGTTGGATTGAAGGTAACTGAGTTCCACTGGCTTACGAGATTGCCAACGTTCAACGATCCAAGTCCGGTGGCTAGGTCGTAGCCAACGCCAGCTTGGTAGAGCGTCCCCGTTTCTCCAGGGACAACGTTGTTTCCAACCGTCACGTCATTGAAGATGCACGACGGGTTCGGAAATCCCGATGTGTTAGAACCATTGCACTGAGAGGGGTACACGCTCTGTGCCGCTAACTTGTACATAACGTAATTTGCAAGTCCTTGCCGCGGTTCGCCAGTTTGTAGGAAATTCTGTTCGTTCACCGAAGCCATAATCCCAGCGAGCGCGGGTGCTGAGGCAGAGGTTCCACTAATGAAATAAACAAAGATCTGCCCTTGGCTATCCGGAACACAGGAACCTTCCAAGCACAGTAGATACGGATCGTGCGCCGCAGCCGTCAGAGAAACATCAGGCAGGTCCCGCACTCCATCGTTCGGTATCCCCGAGACGCCAAACTGCCAATTCGGCTTCGGCACTCCAGCCGTCAGGCCGGAACCCGATAGCACGTTTCCCGCGCTGGGCCCTCCACTTCCCGACCACAAGCCGTTCGACAGGCTGCTCTCATTCCAAACATCCTCCGGAATGTATGAGATCGCACTTTCGGAAATGGGTGCCGCGGTTGACCAGTACAAGCTGTCTTGGCCGTTTTCGTTGAACATGGTGCCACCAACGGCGACATTGAACGGCGTGGACGCGAGATAGTTCACCGACAGCGGGAAGGATGCCGGCGCGATATTAGGATCATCGCAACCTGCTGACCCATCGTCTCCGGTGGACACAAAGTAGGTGATCCCTTGCGCTGCCGCTTGCTCTGCTAAGGCCGTCGCGCCTGCCAGCTGCGCATCGGTTGCGAATAGTTCGCACGCACTGAAGCTCTCCGTCATGATCGCGGCAAGATTGTTTTCGATGATGTAGACCTCGGACAAATCGATTCCGTCGGTCGTATCGGTGCTGGCGGAGACAACGAGTTGAACATTCGCTCCCGGAGCCAAAGCCATTGACCAACTCGAGTCCAGCGTTGCTTCTGCTTCCTCTCCGCCCCCCAGATCTCCAGGATCGGCACCATTGATTGTGATCGAGAAAAATCCGCCTCCGAAGATGTTTTGGAAATCGGAGATGTCAGCGCCTCCGTTGTACAGATTGGTCCGACCAATTACTGCGATGGTCGATTGTCCGCTCACGGGAAGCGTGTTCATGTTGTAGATAACGCGGTAATCATCGGGAGCCAGAGCGTGTACGTTCGTTCCGTTTTGAGGGAACGTCACTTGAGGCTTTTTGCCGGGAACGATCTTTGCAGCGACCGCTTGAGGAGTGAAATGACTTGCAGGTTTTTTGACAAAGTTGTGCAACGAGAGAACACCTGCCACGGCCGGCGTCAGAGCAGCCGGAATGCTGGGGTCCCCGGAGTTAGCCCAATGCTGTTCTCCATTCACGATGTATTTGTGAATAGAGGTGTGAAAAGCCTCCTGCACCTGGCTCGCTGATCCGGAAAACTCGAGGATCGTGCGTCCCTTGGTCGTACCAACTTGAAATCCATGCGATTGCAACCACAATACGACTGCCTGAATGTCGACGTCTGCCGGCCCAAACTGGCGTCCGAATTGGGTGGGCGTTAGCCATTTGTGATAACTCGCTGATCTCTTGTCCTGTTGAACATCGAGAAGCCTCCGGAGCGCCGTTTGCTGCTCGGGACTTCGTTTGAGCACAAGAAGCATTCGCTCCATGGGCAAACTCGCCGGAGCGGTCCCAAGGTCAAATTCGGGTCTCGCCAGCGGATGAGTGTTACCTTTCAACGTCTTTAGCTTCGCTTCATCGATGCGCTGCGTGATCAGGGGGCGCGCAGCCGCCAGTGAATTTGCAGTCACTTGAGCCCATCCAAGTCGAGTCGTAGCGATCCATCCGAGTGTGAGTAAGAAGGAAAGCAGGAAAGGGAAACCAGAGGTCTTGCGGAGAAACAAGAACACTGCATGCATCGAGACACCTCAGCTGGGACTGTAATACCCACCGAGAGACCGGACGAATGAGGAAGGGAAGTATCCGGCAGTTCTCTCTTCCAGGTGGGGACAGCAAACACTAACGCAGGAATGTTGGGTTTACAACCGCGATTGATAGGATTTGTTACCGAGGTAACGCAACGATCAATGGCTGCGCTACTCTTCGAACATCGGTACTTGCCGTTGATCCTCAGAACCTCGACGATGGCGACGAGCAGCCCCGATTACTGCCAATACGGTCAAAGATTCGAGGGCTGTACGGGGCACAAAGATTCTCTGCGTGTTCGATCGTTGATCTGGGGGATTGATCAGGTACCCCTCCGGCATTGACTGGGTGAGATCTGCCGGCATCAGACCTTCGACTACTTCGCTGTCTTTGAAACGCAGCCGCACCCATAAGCCTTCTGCTCGGGGACGCGAGGTGAAGGTCTTTCGAGTCAGCGACTCGGAGTCGCCAAACTCCCGCACGAAGTAAACGCCCTTGATTTCGCGGAGGTCAACAGAGACGACGGTGCCGGAGGTATTCAGGACGTCCACCTTGCCCTCGTTGATGAAATGCGTCGGCGCCACGTAGCCCGACACCGAGTCCCGGTCCATCTTGCGAACGATGACTTTTTTGTGTGTAGAGGGCATGAAGGAGAGGACGAGCTATCGAAACCCGGCTCTAGAGATTGCGTGTGACCAACCTCGGCGCGGATACGGCAGCCGATAGGATTCTCGCATCTTTTGGGGAAATCTCGCGGAATCCGCCTTGGCAGTAGCCAAAATATAAACGTTGTGTTATTTTCTTGAGCTTGCCGCAAAGATTCCACTTCGCATAAGTACTTTGAATCAAACCACTTGCATAAAGGTGGTGCGAACTAGCCTTGCTTGCGGCGTAGCGCTGTGGAAATCTTGTGGAAAGTTCGGCTGTTCCGGTCCTCCCCGCCGGCGATTTTTTGGTCCTATCGCCCCAGGTTAGGTCGTGATCGCCGCTCGAAAGCGAATGGCTGATTACATTTACACGATGGAAATCCGGTTGACGCCGGATCAATTGAAGGGCGTCAGCCTCGTGCAAGACGTAACCCGCGCCGCGGGAATGAACCTTTACCTTACGGGCGGCGCCATCCGTGACATCATCAGCGGATTCACGATCCGCGATCTGGATTTCACGGTCCAGGGTAACCCGCTCAAGCTTCAAAAAGAATTCGAGAAGGCGGGAGCCAGGATCACTGCCGTAGAGGAAGACGTCCGAACTATCTTCCTGGCACTGCCCGGCAACGCCCGCGCCGAGATCAGCATGGCGCGGACCGAGCGGTTCGAAAAGACCGGCAAACCTCCTATTGTGATGCCGGCGACCATTCACGAAGACCTTCGCCGCCGCGACTTCACGGTCAATGCGATGGCCCTTTCGCTTAACGAAGGTTCTCGAGGCCTTCTGCTCGACCCGTTCAACGGTGTGGCCGACCTTGAAGCGAAGCTAATCCGCATCCTGCAGAACTACTCGTTTCTCGAGGATCCTTCCAGACTTATTCGTGCAACGCGTTTCGCCG
Organism: uncultured Acidobacteriota bacterium; assembly: GCA_963712365.1. Lineage (GTDB taxonomy): Bacteria > Acidobacteriota > Terriglobia > Terriglobales > Acidobacteriaceae > Sulfotelmatobacter. Next base: position 277,359 of record CAVQHO010000005.1, on the reverse strand, counting down.
CGCGTTTTCACTGGCCGTTAGAAGAACGCACGCAGGCCCGTTACGACGCGGCCAAAGAAGGCAACTACATCGGTCACATTCTCCGCTCCTCGATTGGGCATGAGATCGCCGCGCTTGGCACATGAAGACGATCCACTGAATGTGGTCAAGATGCTCGAGAAAGAAGGCTGGCTGCAGGTTCTTCAGAGCCACTGGACGGCAGCGAAGGTGGATACCAACGGCCTCAGCACTTTGATGAAGACGCGCCAGCAGATGGTCGATCTCGGATATACACCTGATGCCGGTCCGGCGGTGATGTACTTCCTTACGGCGCATTTCTCAGACAAGGACGTCGCCGACATTCAGAAGCTGATTCCGCGTAAGGACTTAGTCGAAGCGTGGCGGGACATCGAGGATCACGCTAAAGAACTGGCGAAGCGTTTGACAGGTAAAGAAGCCGCGACTCCATCAAGGACCTGGCAGCTATTGAGTTCAGCACGTCCGGAGATGGTGCTGTTCCTGGCTGTGACGGCGAAACAGCAAGCTGTCGAACAGAAAATCAAGAACTATCTGACGAAGTGGCGCCAGGTGCAACAGAAGATTCCTCTTCCCGAGATGACGGAATTGTTGATTACCCCGCAGTTGCCGGAGTATCCAAAGCTGGCGCATGACGTTTTCATGTTGCTGCTCGACGGCAAGCTTCGTTCGCGAACCGAGACATTGAAATTCCTGAAGCCGTTTGCGCCTCCACCTCCGCCACCGCCGCCCGCGCCTCGCAGAGGTCGCGCTGCCAAGGCCGCTGCGGAAGCGGCTGCCGCTGCCGCACAGCAAGCGAAAGTGGCCCCCAAGGGAAAAAAAGGGAAGCCCGGAGCACCGGCAGCACCAGCAGTTCAGGCCTTAGCCTCGTCTCCAGCAAAGCCCTCTTCCAAGGCGGTTGAGAAATTCAAGATCGAGAAGTCGAAAGCCGACAAGCCGTCGCCGAAACCGTCCAAGTCTGCTGCCGAAACCGGTGAAAAAGGTTGCGACAAAGCCAGGCGCCAAAAAGACCAAAGGGAAAAAGCGCTAGGGTCGGGTTGAACCATTCGATCTGCTCGGCTGTTGTTGCACATGAGCTCACCACGTCTTGTTCGCTTTTTATTTCTTAGCTAAGATGACCTGCTGTTGGGGCGAGTCCGTAACACCTCAATAAAACTTCAATGACAAAACCCAGAAGGATTCTTCTCATTTCCTTCGCGGCCCTGTGTGCGATTCTTGCGGCTGCGATCACGCTCACCATAGGCTGGCGCCCTTTTATTGGGCCGAAGAAGCGTCCTGTAACAGATCGTCAGTTCGAACGCACACCTGAACGGCTGGCGCGAGGCCGTTATCTCGTCCAAGGACTGCTTGGCTGCAGCTTGTGTCACTCCGCGCGAGACTGGAACCAACACGGAGCTCCTGTCCTTTCTGGGATGGATCTCGCCGGGCAAGTGCTGCCTTTACCAGGTTTTCCCGGCACACTCGTCGCACCGAATCTAACGCCCGATGCTGAAACCGGCGGAGCAAACTGGTCAGACGATCAAATTGCTCGTGCCATTCGGGAGGGAATTAAGCACGACGACAGCACGCTCTTTCCGATGATGCCTTATGCGGATTATCGTCATCTTGGCGACGAAGATCTTGCGTCGGTGGTTGTGTATTTACGATCGCTTAAACCCGTCCGGAATCCACTTCCGCCGTCGAAGATCAATTTCCCCGTGAACTATCTGGTTCGGGGAGCCCCTGAACCATTGACTGCAGCGATTCAAGCGCCTAGTCCAGCGGACACCGCTGCGCGGGGTAAATACCTCGTCACTCTGGGCTGCGGGTGTCATTCCGCTGTCAAGGACTTACCTTACGCAGGCGGAGAGCGACTTCGCGGTCCTTGGGGCGATGTGACAAGTGCCAACATCACGCAAGATCCGTCCGGAATCAACTACTACACAGAAACGGGATTTATCACCGTCCTGCGAACGGGATACGTTGGAGCTCGTAAATTAAGTTCCATCATGCCGTTCGGATGAGCTGAAGAATTTGTCCGATGACGATCTGAAGACGATTTTCGCTTACTTGAAATCGCAGACCCCTGTGAAGCATCACGTGGATAACGCCCTTCCTCCAACGTACTGCAAGGTTTGCAAACAGCAACACGGAGGCGGCGACCAGAACTGAGTCCGGCGAAGCAGAATTTTTGACAAAAGCGCTTGCCGGACAGGAGTAAAATAGCTGGTCATGCGTCGCCTTTATATGGGTCCGCGACGATCTCGTCTCTTCGTGGTGTCATTCCCTGTTTTCGCCCAACGAGGAAGCCATGGTTTCTCAGGCGGTCGGGGCGGTTTTGTCTCGGGCCGTGGTGCTGGTTTCACCGGACAATCACGTTTTTCTGGGGCTCGGGCTTCAGGAAGTATGCATTCGAGTTTCCGGGGCTCAGCAGTTTTCGTGGCAGATCCCGATTCTCACAGCGTTCCTTTCACCAAAATCGTTTTCGATGGACATTTCCATTCCACGTGGCTTTCCGAAATAATTGCTTCGGCTTTGCATGCCGGGGCAATTTCGCGCTTCGGGGGTGGGGCTATTACGATCCGTGGTTGTGGAATTCTTGGGATCTCACTATTCCTTTGACGAGGACTACAACAATAATCTTGCCATCGCCAATAAGATGAACGAACAGAGTCTCGAACAACAGAGAATGCTTCGTCAGGAACAAGTCGACGGCGATCAGGATCTCTACGACCGGCGCGCTCCAGGACGCCCGGCAGGCAGCGGGGGCCAGGAACAGGCTAGCCCCGTTATCGCACCCACGATTCTTGTCTTTCGTGACCAGCATCGGGAAGAGATTGGGAATTACGCAATTGTGGGCCAAAACCTGTGGAACCTCTCGGCTCAGCCCCGGCGAAGAGTTCCTCTGTCAAGCCTCGATTTGATCGCAACCGAACAGGCCAACGATGATCGCGGGGTTACCTTTCGGCTCCCAGGATCTAACGAAGGTCAATAAGCCGTCCGTCAGTCCCCATTCACAGCACCCTTTCCCCAATCAAAGCATCCAACGCTCCATTGAGACGAACTTTGTGTCATAGCAGTGGCGCTTCTACTAGACTGGATTCAACTACTTAGAGAAAGTCGAACAGTTTTGGGGAATCTGCTACATCACTGGGCGATTAAGATGAAGAGCCTCGTTCGAATGATAAAATATTAACAACATCCAATATGCCTTTAAAAACACTGTTCCTTAACCCCCCTTCATTTGAGAATTTCGACGGAGGTGCGGGCTCTCGCTGGCCCGCCACACGCGAAATCGAAAGTTTCTGGTATCCGGTATGGTTGGCGTATCCCGCCGGAATGATCGAAGGCGCACGCCTACTCGACGCTCCGCCGCATAAGGTGTCGGCCGAGGAAACAATCAAGATTGCGAAGGACTACGAGTTTCTTGTCCTGTTTACGTCAACTCCTGGCTTTCCGGGTGACGTGCGCATCTCTGGGGCGATCAAGGAAGCAAATCCAAATATCAAGATCGCCTTTGTAGGGCCCCACGTGAGCGTTTTGCCGGAAAAATCCCTGCGTGATTGCCCGGATATCGATTTCGTTTGTCGCAAAGAATTCGACTACGCGATCGTGGATTATGCAAACGGAAAGCCGCTCGAAAATATCCCTGGTGTGTCATTCCTGAGGGACGGGAAGATCGTGCACAACCCCGATGCTCCGCAGATTCAAGATCTCGATGCCTTGCCGCACGTCACGGAAGTTTACAGGCGGGACCTCGATGTAACCCGCTACAACGTGCCATTCCTGCTTCATCCGTATGTTTCCCTTTACACGACTAGAGGCTGCCCGGCCCAGTGCACTTTCTGCTTGTGGCCACAGACGTTAAGCGGCCATCCGTGGCGCAAACGTTCCACCGACGATGTAGCGCGTGAAATGGCCGAAGCCAAACAATATTGGCCCAACGTTAAAGAATTTTTCTTTGACGACGATACGTTCAATATCCAGAAAGCGCGCACGATCGAACTGTGTGCCAAGCTTAAGCCGCTTGGATTAACGTGGTCCTGCACCTCGCGTGTCACCACCGACTTCGAGACACTGAAGGCGATGAAGGAAGCGGGCTGTCGACTGCTCATAGTTGGATACGAGTCTGGCGATCAGCAGATTTTAAAAAATATCAAGAAGGGTGCGACGATCGAACGCGCGCGACAATTCACAAAGGATTGTCACAAACTCGGTCTGGTGGTCCACGGCGACTTCATCATGGGCCTCCCGGGCGAGACACCCGAAACGATCAACAACACAATTGCCTTTGCAAAAGAACTCGACGTCGAAACCATCCAGGTCTCTGTTGCTCACGCCTACCCGGGAACTGAACTCTACGACCATGCGGTGAAAAATGGATTCATCGTCGGCGACAACAAAATGGTCGACGAGGGCGGACACCAGCTTGCCCACATCCAGTATCCGGGACTGTCGGCGGATGACATTCTTTCAGCCGTTCATCGTTTCTACGATGAATATTACTTCCGTCCGAAAGCTGTGTTCCGCATTCTAAGGAAAGCTGCATTCGACAACCACGAACGCAAGAGACTGTATAAAGAGGCCAAGACGTTTCTCAAACTGCGCGCGGCCCGGAACAAACTGGTGAAGAAACACGCGGATGCAGCGGCTGCGGCCGAACCCGCGAAAGCATGATGCGATGGTTCTCGGTTTGAAAAGGCCGTCCGGGTCTGCCGAGGACCATACTTGCATTGAGAACTGATCTCGCGTGACCTTTCGCAAGTATCTGGTGCTGGCTGGAGTGACCGTTTTTGCGGCGGCAGGTGACTCCATGCTATCGCACGGGATGAAGCAGACCGGCAGTATATCCGTCCATCACCTGCAAGGCGTCATCCTGGCGGTGCTAAATCCCTGGGTCGCCGGTGGAATTCTTTTTCTTCTCGCCTTTTTCGCCTCTTACATGAACGCATTATCGTGGGCCGATCTCACCTATGTGCTGCCCGCAACTTCTCTGGGATACGTCCTTCTCGCCTTCGTAGCCAAGTTTGCCCTACACGAACAGGTCAGCCCGCTGCGCTGGATGGGTATTGCGCTTATCTCGGGTGGAGTCAGTTTTGTCGCTGGTGGACCGGCACTGACGTCGCACCCTCACATCGATCCCGCCTCTGAGCCGATGGCATCTGTCGCTTCCGGAGGAGCGGACCGATGAGGCATCTCTACACTTGGAGCGGAATTCTTATCGTCGTGTTTTTCTCCGTGGTCGGCGATGTGTTGATGGCACGGGCCATGAAGCAAGTCGGCGACGTCCATGATGTGCTACGCCGTTCTGGTCTCTGGACGGTAATCGCTCGCATCCTCTCGAATCCAAAATTTTTTCTCGGAGTGGCCGCGATGGCCGTTGCTTTCTTCAGTCTTCTTTTCGCCCTCTCGTGGGGAGACGTAAGCCTTGTGGCGCCTGCTGCTGCCTCGCTAACGTTTATCGGAAATGCCTTTGCCGCCAGGATATTTTTGCACGAGAGGGTCGACCACCGGCGTTGGTTCGCCGCCGTCTTGGTTGCGGGTGGCGTAGCTTTGCTTGCCGGTTGAATCTTGGCGATACGTATTAGTGCCCAACCTAACTTTGCTGCCAGCACTCGACGTTTTCCACAGCGATTCTTCTAGTCGGAATCGGCGAGCCTACTCAAATAAATTATTGGAATGCAAAAGATCGGCACTTTTTCGCATCCAATTCTCCGTTGACAAGTGTTGACGGCGTGTTACATTGTAATAATGTCGATCTGAATACTATAGATTGGCATTCTCTCCCCTAAGAAGATTGCGCGAGTGGCTTGATTTGTCCCAAACATAACATTCAGCCGGCTCGCACAGGATCTCACTCTAGACTCAGGAGCCCAAGCCTCGTGGGAAAACTTGTTTTGGTGCGGCACGGTCATACGCCATTAAATGGTCACGGCAAGGACGAGCGATTGCGCGCATGGCTCGACATCCCTCTGGACGATCAAGGCATGCGGGAGGGGGAAGAAATCGCGAACCGGCTCTCCCATTTGGACGTCACTGGCATCTATTCCTCGGACTTGCGACGGGCCCGCCAGACCGCAGAGATGATTCGAAAGAGTACAAAATCGGCTGTAACCACGACCGATGAGCTCCGCCCGTGGAATTTAGGTGTGTTTGGCGGCCAGCTACTGCGAGAGATCATCCCCTTTTTGAATCTCCTGAACGAGCGCCCGGACTTGCCCGCCCCCAGCGGGGAGTCCTTTCATCAGTTTTATGCCCGCTACTCGAACCGTCTCTCACAGATTTTGGCGCATACGGAAACGTCTTCCGGATGCGTTGTTGCGGTCACGCACGTGCGTAACCTGCTCGCCGCCAAGACCATCATCGAGCACGGAGATCAAAATCGGGTTCCTGTGCAAGGCGGCCCCTCGACAGGCTCATTCCTCGTGGTCGAGAAGGTGGAAGGCACCTGGAAAATTCTGACGGCTCCTGACTTGTTTCCCCTGAATGCCGCGCAGAGCGCGAACCTCGAGGCGAACCGTGCAAGCGCCGTCATTTGATCAGGGAAGCCAGCAACCCGCTCCGGGCCAGCCTGACACTCCGATATTTGTGGTCAGCATGTGGCGGTCAGGGTCTTCGTTGCTCTATGCTCTGCTCAATAAGCACCCGCAGGTCGGTCTCATGTACGAGGCCGATCTAATCCTGCTTCGTCCAGTCTTTCTTAAATCGCGTCGGTTCTGCGATTGGGCACAGCGTTGGCAGTTCTGGGATAAAGCGTTCACGCGGCACAACCTCGATCCCAATGAATTCGAACGCAAGCGAATTGCGGATTTTCCGACTGCTTTTGCCGCCGTTCATACGGAATTCGCGAGGCGCAAGGGCGCGACCATCTGGGGCGATAAATCACCCAATTATTACGACAGGCTTCGATACCTCGCCGCAACATTCCCACATGCCAGGTTCATCATCGTCTGGCGCGATCCGTTGGGAACCGCCAACAGCATCGCGCGCGCGGCGGCAACAGGTAGTCACTACTTCAAGCGCAGGGGTGCCGCGCTGCGCGGCCTGATCGGCTATGGGGTCTTCAAACAACAGGTCGATTGGCTTCGTGCGAATGGCAAACTGGTCCACGAGCTCAGCTATGAAGATCTCACCACCGATACTGCACGAGTGATCCAGTCAGTCTGCGGCTTTCTTCAGATTCCTTATCGTGATGAGCTGGCAACTCTTCAAGGCGCCGATCGGAGCGCCATTTTCGACGGCCAACATCATGCTTTCGTGAAGGGTGAGAAGATCGTTACCGGGGTCCGCCCCAGCGTGATCTCTGGACGTTTCCGGGCGAAAACAAATCGCTACATTGCATTCTGGCGCAGCCGCTACACGGGTAATTGGCCGCCCTATCCTCTGCCAGACGGATCGAATGCTGAGCGAGCCGGTCTTCTGGAACGTATGCTCGACAAACTCGAGTACTTGGGAATTCGAGGATTTGAAGCCTTTACAAGAGTTTGTTTCTGCATGCTCCCGCTGTCGTGGCTGCGGAGATATCGGAACAAGAAGTATCGCGCAGTCCTATCCAATCGAGGCGGCGATAGCGTTGTGGCTCCGAAAGAGGCGTGAGTGTCGCTTATCAGGGTTCGTGTGCCCGCGCTTCTCGCAGACGTTTGCGTGCTCCCGTAGTTTGGATTCGGAAGATGGGCTTGAATTCCAGCGATGTTTTCTCGTTTCCTATCGACACAGTCGATCCAGTCCTGCCACCGTCGAAAGGCTGCCCCTCTCGGAGCTGCGCCCCACACTCGGCGGCCGCATAATCAGTCTGTTCGGCCGGTATCGTTGTTAACGCCAACGACTGCATTACGGACGGTGGCCCTCATAGCAGCCGAATGCGTCTATTTGACCAAACTTGAGCTTGCGAACTACGTCACCATCGGCTCGTCAAGTGCTCACGCACTGCGTTGGTGTGTAAAATAATCTCGCAAAGTCTGTGCCCGCCTGTTCTGGGCTCAAATATCTCCTCCGTGCCGAGGTCCCGTAATGTCTGATAAGGCAGTCATAGGTACGTCTACGAATATTGATTCGATTCTTCAGGAACAACGGAAGTTCGATCCTCCCGCAGAGTTCAGTCAGAACGCACACATCAAGAACCTCGCGGAATACGAACAGATGTACCGAGAGTCGGTCGACGATCCCGACAAGTTCTGGTCCAGCGTCGCAAACGAACTTCACTGGTTTAAGAAGTGGGATAAGGTCCTGGAGTGGAATTGTCCGTGGGCCAAATGGTTTGTGGGCGGACAAATTAATCTCTCCTACAACTGTCTCGACCGGCACGTTCAGACTTGGCGCAAGAACAAAGCTGCGATCATCTGGGAGAGTGAGCCTGGTGAGGTCCGCGTTCTTACCTACCAGCAACTGCACCGAGAGGTGCAGAAGTTCGCAAATGTGCTGAAATCGTTGGGAGTGAAGAAGGGGGATCGCGTCGCTATCTACATGGGCATGACTCCCGAGTTGCCAATCGCGATGCTGGCATGCGCGCGAATCGGAGCGCCGCACACGGTGGTTTTCGGTGGATTCTCTTCAAACGCGTTGGTTGATCGCATTCACGACTCGCAAGCGTCGGCCGTCATAACGCAAGACGGATCCTATCGTCGCGGCGCCGAGGTGAAATTGTTTCCAGCCGTCGAAGAAGCACTTAAATCCTGTCCCACGGTAAAACACGTCGTCGTCTACAAGCGCACCGGATCCGCCATCAACATGCAATCGGGACGCGACCACTGGTGGCACGAGGTAATGGCCAAAGCTTCGGACGCATGTACTGCGGAGCCGCTTGACGCCGAGCATCCGCTCTACATTCTTTATACGTCGGGCACTACAGGCAAGCCGAAGGGTGTGGTGCATACGACTGGCGGATATTCCGTCGGAACCTATCTGACGACTAAGTTGGTTTTCGATCTGAAAGAGGAGGATACGTACTGGTGTACAGCCGACATCGGTTGGGTCACCGGACACAGCTACATCGTTTACGGTCCACTGCAAAATGGCGCAACCAGTCTCATGTATGAAGGAGCTCCTAATTCTCCAGAGCCCGATCGTTTCTGGTCAATTATCGAGCGCCACAAAGTGAATGTCTTCTACACGGCCCCGACCGCGATCCGGACCTTCATCAAATGGGGCGACGAGTGGCCGAAAAAGCATGATATGAGTAGTCTTCGCCTGCTGGGGACAGTCGGCGAGCCCATTAATCCCGAAGCCTGGATGTGGTACCGCGACACGATCGGTGGCGATCGCTGTCCGATTGTCGATACCTGGTGGCAAACCGAGACCGGGCATATCATGCTCGCCCCCATCCCCGGAGCGATCGCAACCAAGCCCGGTTCAGCCACACGTCCGTTTCCAGGAGTGGTTGCGGAGATCGTCACAATGGAAGGCAAGCCCGTGCCTGACGGCTCGGGAGGGTTCCTTGTCATCAAGCGCCCGTGGCCAGGGATGTTACGCACCGTCTACGGAGATCCTGATCGGTACGTAAAAAATTATTGGTCGCAAATTCCAGGCATGTACTTCACCGGTGACGGCGCACGGAAAGACAAGGACGGATATTTCTGGATTATGGGACGCGTCGATGATGTCCTCAATGTTAGTGGACATCGCCTGAGCACGATGGAAGTGGAAAGCGCTCTGGTGGCGCATGACGCTGTGGCTGAGGCCGCAGTCGTAGGACGCCCTGACGACGTGAAAGGTCAGGCGATCTCTGCTTTCGTGACCCTGGAGCAGGGAAGAGAGCCTACGAATGCGTTGAAGGAAGAACTGCGCAAATGGGTGGCAAAAGAGATTGGAGCGCTTGCAAAGCCCGACGACATTCGCTTTACCGACTCTCTTCCGAAGACCCGCAGTGGCAAAATCATGCGACGTCTTCTTCGAGAGCTTGCAACGAGCGGCGATGTCAAAGGCGACACTACCACTCTGGAAGATTTTGCTGTAATCGCGAAATTGAAAGAACAGGAAGAAGTCTGAAATGGGTAGAAAATGATGAGCTCGGAATCGGACGCGCTCGCCGATTTTGGCTTAAGGCCATTTCGGGCTGATTGGGTCGTCGCTTCGACACACGGCCCAACAGGTGAGAACTCCTATCGAAACTCCTCCAGTCAGTTTTGCCCAAGGTGAGTTGAGGATCGCTCCCCGTCCGGCGGGAGAGTCGGAAGGATTCAGATAGGCGCCGCCGCATTTGTCCTCGCGGGATTTTTGCTCCGTCTCGCGAACAATCTCCCTGCTGGTGCGCGACTCCTGCTCTATCTTTTTCTCTTTCTTTGATCGTGCATCAATGTAGGCATCGCTTTTAAGGGCGGAGACTGTCATTCTTCCGTTCACATCAGTCACATCGTAGTGGGTCCAAGTGGCGTCGTGTACCGGCGTCACCAGCAGGCAACCCACGCGAACTCGCAGACCGCGTGACGTATTTACGGAGACAGTGCCGTGGTCGAGAACGAGTTCCTCATTTTGATATTGCACGATCGTGTCCGGTCCGATGTCGGCACTTGATCCTGCGAGCTCTATTCTGGCGGCGGAATCCTTACGTGTGGCGATCACGTCGTCTGGAAACAGGGCGGTGGAGGCAGGGGCGGCATTACTGTTCAAGAATACGCCTGCGCCGCTGCTGCGCAACATGGCATTGCCTGTTTCTTGTGCGGATACCGACACAGGTAGTACGCAAATCATTGAAATGCACCCGACCTGTCGCCATGTGAACAGACTTTTACCCCGATCCGCATTCTTCCGCTTGCTTTAGCATATCGAGGCATTCCGGCCGAAACTATTGGCTGGCTTGATGACCGATCTCCTTGCGCGTCTTGGTGATACGATGCTTCTCGCAAGCAATGCGCGGCCCTCAGGGTTAAGAGGTTTCGCCACGACCTTTTTCAATGAATCAAGTGATGAAACCAATGGATAAGAGAACGTTCCTCAAATTTTGCTCTGCCATGCTGGCCAGCCCAATGTTTTCGTCCTTGCTGTCGTCCGAACAGGGTGGGAAGCTCAGCAACTGGGCCGGCAACCTTGAATACAGCACGGACCGGCTGACATCGGCGAGTTCCCTCGAGTTCGTTCGGAATTTTGTCCGCGAGCATAAGAAGTTCAAAGTCCTTGGCAGTCGGCACTGCTTTAATGAAATTGCCAACAGTAAAGACGAGTTCCTCTCGTTGAAGACGATGGACAAAGTTGTGTCGCTCGACTCCAAGAATCGGACGGTAACGGTCGATGCAGGCATGACCTATGGCCAGTTGTGCCCTCAGCTGGATCGAGAGGGATGGGCACTACACAATCTAGCGTCCCTCCCACATATCTCGATCGCAGGAGCCTGCAGCACTGCAACGCACGGCTCCGGAGAGAAGAACGGCAACCTAGCTACGGCCGTCTCAGCGTTAGAAATGGTTGATGCGTCTGCCAATGTCGTGAAGTTTTCCCGGCAGGAAGATGCCGATGATTTCCACGGTGCTGTCGTCGGCCTTGGTGCTCTCGGTGTAATCACGAGAGTCACCCTCGATGTGCAGCCTAGTTTCATGATGCAACAGAATGTCTATCAAAATCTTCCGCTCGAGGAGTTGAAGAATCATTTTGACGACATCGAATCCGCGGCTTACAGCGTGAGCCTCTTCACCGATTGGAAGAGGAAATCGATCAATGAAGTGTGGCTGAAAACGCGGATTGATTCTGGACGAGAATGGTCTGCTCCCAAAGAGTTCTACGGCGCCAGCGCCGCCACCAAGAATCTGCACCCAATAGTGGAACTTTCCGCGGAAAACTGTACAGAACAGATGGGGGTGCCTGGTCCGTGGTATGAGCGTCTGCCGCATTTCCGGATGGGATTTACGCCCAGTGCAGGAAAAGAATTGCAGTCCGAATATTTCGTTCCTCGTCAGCACGCGGTAGAGGCCATTCTCGCCGTACAGCGTTTGCACGATCAGATCAGCCCGCATTTATTGATTTCAGAAATCAGAACGATAGCCACCGACGACCTGTGGCTGAGCCCGTGCTACCAGCAACCAAGCGTGACCATTCACTTCACATGGAAGCAAGACTGGCCCGCTGTCATCAAACTGCTGCCCGTCGTCGAGAGGGAATTGGCCCCCTTCGGCGCGGCCCCACACTGGGGGAAGTTATTCACCATCCATCCAGACCGCCTTCGGCGCCGCTATAAAAAGCTTCCCGAGTTTGTCGAAATGACAAGGAAATACGATCCGCAAGGAAAATTTCAAAACGACTTTTTGCGGATGAATGTACTTGGTTCGTAGTCATAGCATGGCGTCGCGCGGCAATCACGGCGTGAATTTGTAACCGACTGAGTGCACCGTCCGAAAATGAACCGGGTTTGCCATGTCCGGTTCGAATTTCTGCCGAAGTCTCAATACGTGATTGTCCACCGTACGGGTGCATGGGTATCTGTGGTAGCCCCACACTCGGTTGAGGAATTCGTCACGCGAAATCACTCGGTTCGGATTCAAAACAAAAAAACTGAGAACCTTGAATTCCATCGCTGTCAGAGTCACGTGGCGATCTGACCGCCAGGCTTCCATCGACCGAAGGTCGAGGATCGCGTCCCCGAACCTGACACGCGTTCCGGCTTGCGGATTCGCACAATCAACTTCGGTGCGAACTCGCTGAACCAGTTCTTTCCAGGTGAACGGCAAGAGCAACAGGCGCCCGTCGAGTTGAGTCTGGCATTCCGTACTAAGATCCGTTTGAAACGGCACCAGGGCGATCTGATATTCGTCCAATTCAGACGTTATCCAGGGAAGAGCCCGCTCCATCGCATTACGGTCGGCATCGCCGCGGATCATCGAAGTTGCGTTCACGACTTCCAGAAATGTGCCAGGATTGGTGGTCATCGAAGTAGCCCCCTGTGATCGAATAAGATCCGCGTCGCAAGTCGGCCTTCTGAAGTCAGTCAAAATCACGCAAACAGCCGACATCAACTTCGTTCGCCGGCAGAAAATCTCCGGGGATGTCGATCTGTGCCCAGGCCAGTGAACTTGGTGGCACTTTTTGCTGTGGCCCCGATTAGGATTCACGAGCGACCCATGAATAACTTGGGAAGTGTAGAAATATTCCATTGGATGGAGCTTCCCCATTAGTCACCACTTGGAGTCCTCGCGGCGACATGTGGGTAAGGTTAGGGCCGGGACAGGTTGTGGATCTCGCAAAGTGAAAGGACCACCGGGACGACATAATGCGGACCATTCGCCGGGGTCATAAAACCAACCCTTGCCTAACCAAAACTATTCTCTAAAGGTGGTGCCTATCCCGAATTACGTTTGACTCATTTCGCAGGTGACCACAAGCAGTGGAGTCCACCCTGAACGCGGTGCTTTGTTGTAATCCAGAGAATAAGGTAGACACGTAATCAGGTTCGATCGTTTTGCTCAACGCGAAGGGAGGCTGTTCATTGCGTGCAGCCTCATGCGTGGCTGCATCCGGCCACTATAGATGTATCTCGCGAAGGAGTTGAGGAGCTCGGTCGCATAAGGATCGGTCCCATAAGCCTGGAAATTGAAGGTTGTTAGGAGCATTTGTCCAGCTCCGACCTGCATCTGAACGGCGAGAGCACAGTTGTTGTTTAACCAACCGTACGTGATTCCTGCCAGGACGTCTTCGAAGTCCTGTGGGGCGAGCCCTTGAACGACATGGCTGGCAGCTACGGCCGCCGACTCAAATCCCAAGATGCGACCCAGAGCGAGAGATGAAAAAGGTTCGCGATCGCTCCGAATCCAATTGAAGTTGGAGAACCATCGACCGTCGAGCTCAGTCCCTGAACGTGATGCGATCCTCAACGGCCAGTCACCGGGAAGCGAGGATTCGGAGGAAGCTAAAAGCAATACCCGTCCGCCACTCTGCAGGTGTAATTCGGCATCCTCGTAGCGTTGCGCAATCAATAGAGTGCCGGCGCCGCCTTCCGATTGATGGTTGCAATATGCACTCAGCAATGCTGAGGATAGTTCTTCACAGCCTTTGCTAAATGCAATCCTTGCCCCGGCGATCCCAGTGCTGCGCGACAAAACTGGCAATATGTAAGAGTTTTCCGCCACACGACTGCCATTCCGATTCCTCAAATCCAGTTCGAGCCGATGAGCTGTGGCTGTGCCGCATAGAGGAAACGAAATACGAATGGGTGGAATTTGTCGCACACTGCCTGGAAGGATTGATCCTGGAACGGCACACTGCCCTGAATCGCCCCAACTAGTGCTCCAGTGAATCGAGGCGCCCGACAAGTCAATCTGACTGAAGTGAGAGACGAATAACGGAAGCTCGAAGTTTTCGTGCTCATAGAAGGAATACTGAGGTAGCTTGCAGGCGATTAGGTCTGGGCCCTGAATCTTGCTGAGATCGTCGACGTATACCTTCTCGTTCCGCCACATATCGAGAAGTCCGTTCACTTCCCAATGCACATCAGTGATGCCGGTAATCACATACCCCTGCAGAGACTCGTGAGATCGGATACTTTCGATCTCATATTTGAGAGATTGGAACTGATGACGCTGAGTTTCCTCCGCCAGTTCATTGAAGTTGTCGAAGAGTTTGTCCAGGCCGTAGTCGTGAAATCGGTCAAGAATTCCCGCCGGCTTGGTTACTCCGCGTTCCCCGAAAGAAACGTTGAACCACCATGGCAATTGGTCGGGAAGCCTTGGCAAACCCCAATTGCCGAATTCTGAAACCAGCAGCGGTTCCTCACCGGTGCGCATCGCATCGCCGAACGGGCTGAATGTCCAATCCGGTCGCGAGGCCAATTCCGCTAGCCATCGATCCCAGAGAGCCGCGTGGTCGGGCATGGAGTAATACTGGTGAAAGTCATCGATGTCTGACTTCACATGGAAATTTCCTTCGCATGGGCTGTTATCCACGACAAGGCGGCCGAGCGGTCCAAGCAGTGCTTTAATCCGGTCGAACGTGTCGCGAAGCCACCCGCGCTGCGCAGCATCTTTCAAATTGATGCCCCACGACTCATTCATGATGGTCTGCAGCACGATTGAAGGATGATTCCAGTCTCGAATCAGAACTTCCCAGAACATTCGATCGGCGCGCACCGCCGCCATCGTTGAGAAATGGTCCGAAGGAAACCAGGAGTCACTCCATGAAGGCAGCTCTGTCCAGATCAGCATTCCTACTTCGTCCGCTACATCGAGATAGACCGGGTGGGCAACTTTCAGATGGCAGCGCAGGAGGTTGATGCCCATGTTTTTCGCTTTCAGCATCATGTCCCGCACAAACTCGATTGATGTCGGAGTATGTATGGTCTCCGGATAGAAGTCTTGATCCAAAGCCGCGCGCATGAAGAAAGGGTCTCCATTGAGGTAGAGCTTTCCCTTCCTGGCCTCGAATGAGCGGAAGCCGAAACGCGTGCTCCGCCGGCACTTTACGGCTCCAGTAAGTTCAGCATTGAGCACGTAGAGCTGAGGGTTGGCAGGGGACCAGAGCCGAGGATTAATGACGCAACCCTTTACTTTGGTGTTGTGCCGCGAGGGATCCAAGGGCACGCTTTTCGTGAATACGCTCCGTCCGCTCTTCTCATAGACTGTGAACAGGAGTTCGACTTGCCTTGCGAGGCTTCCTCCTTCCGCGGTCAGGCCGAAGCCAGCCATACGCGCTTCGATTTCGAAATCGCCTCCAACCGTCGGAGTGATATCCAAACGCTCGATGTAGATGCTGGGACAAACCTCGAGCCTTACGCCCTGCCAGATTCCGGAGTTCTGCACATACCAGTTCTGCTTCCCGTGAGGAATCTCGTTGTACATCATCTCGGGAAAGAGAGCGCGATTTTCTGCTTCATCCATGGGCGGATCGACCACCCTGATCATTAATTCGTTGAGGCCGGAGTGCACGAAGCTGGTTACCTCGAAGCTGAAAGGGGTATAACCACCTTCATGGGTGCCGACCGGAACTCCGTTGACGAAGATCTCGCAGAAATAGTCGACGGCCCCGAACTTGAGAAGTACGTGCCGAGCATCGCGAAACTCGGGCAAGTCGAACCCGAGCCGATACCAGGCAGCTCCCATGTAGTCGCGTAGGTCTTCAAACTGCACGTTCCATGAAAGGCCAACGCGTGCACTACGCCAACCTGCCTGACTTCGCGCCTTGTCATACGGCATTCTGCCGGATCGGTCTACTAGGATTTCCCATCCATCTTCCAACTCAAAGCGTTGACCACTGTCGGATGACTGCAACGGAAGAGACAGACTCACGAAGGGAGGATCCTTGGGAATGAAGTTGGCTAGATTGTAAAACAGGCACGCACGGGACACAAAATCATCAATCTCATTCAAACGTCCCAACCGCCCTGTCACGTGTGTCAAATCGAAGCGGGGTCATATCATGCGCCCACTACAATTCAGTTTGTTGGCTATCGCGAATCAACTGCTTAGCATCTTAGTACCATGAATCTTGTTGTTTTTTCGCACTTGCGCTGGAACTTCGTATTCCAAAGGCCCCAACATCTGATGACAAGGTGCTCAGCCGGGTCCCAGGTTTTATACTGGGAAGAGCCGATCTTTGGTTCCCGGGCTGCCTTCGTCGAAATTCGCGAGATTAGTCGCAAATTGAAGATCGCCATCCCCCACATTCCATCCAGCAATTCGCCGGTCGAAGTAAACAAAATTCAGACGTTCTTGCTTCAGCAAACGATGTCGCAAGAAGCGATGCACGAGCCTGTATTTTGGTATTACACGCCAATTGCGCTTGACTTTAGCCGCGATTTTGAACCGAGTGTGATTGTCTATGACTGCATGGATGAACTCTCAGCGTTTCGTGGTGCACCGCAGGGACTAAGCGCTGCAGAGGCAGAGCTTTTTCGTTACGCCGACCTTGTCTTCACTGGTGGAAAGAGTCTTTTCGAAAGTAAGCGGCGGCAACATCCTCGGGTTCACTGTTTCCCCAGTAGCATCGATCGCGAGTTTTTTGGAACAGCTCGCAAAATCCGCGCCGAGGTGACGGACCAGGCAGATATTCCGCATCCGAGGCTCGGTTATTGTGGCGTGATAGACGAGCGAATGGATTTGGATCTCATCGCTGCGGTGGCCGATGCCCGGCCTGAATGGCATTTCGTAATGCTTGGACCGGTGGTGAAAATTTCCGAGACCGATCTGCCACGACGAACAAACATTCATTATCTCGGGCAAAAGGACTACCGCTCGCTTCCAGGCTACTTCGCCGGTTGGGACGTTGGCTTGTTGCCGTTTGCGATAAACGACTCGACTCGCTACATCAGCCCGACAAAGACTCCAGAATATCTGGCAGCGGGACTGCCAGCAGTCTCCACTCCTATTACGGATGTTGTAGATCCTTACGGTTTAAACGGGCTGGTCCACATTGCAGAGACTGCTCAAGAGTTCATTCAAGCCAGCGAGCGTGCTATTTTGTCCCGTCACTCATCGGAACGATTGCTCGATGTGGATGCCTATCTCAGTCAGATGTCATGGGACACGACTTGGAAGCACATGAACGACATCATTCGGGAGGTGGTGAGCAAGAAAGCCAAATTTGATCCTCCGTCGGTGGCCAACGGTAGCACGGCAGATAGGGCGCTCAAGTGTTCGATTACCTAATCGTAGGGGCTGGTTTCGCTGGAGCCGTGGTCGCTGAAAGGCTGGCTAAGATTGCACGGAAATCCGTGTTGTTGATAGACCGACGACCGCATATCGGGGGCAACGCATTCGATCACTATGATGATCATGGCATTTTGGTGCACCGTTATGGTCCCCATATTTTTCACACCAATAGCAGAGAAGTTTTTGAACACCTTTCTCAATTTACCGAGTGGCGACAATATGAGCATCATGTGCTCGCCAGCGTAGATGGGCAGCTACTGCCGATGCCAATCAACCTCGACACGCTGAATCGCCTCTACGGACTCCATATGAATTCGTTTGAGGCGGAAAAATTTCTCGATTCCGTCGCCGAGCGAAGAGCGCAGATAAACACGTCAGAAGATGTGGTTGTGGGCCGGATCGGCAGACAGCTCTACGAGAAGTTCTTTCGCAATTACACGCGCAAGCAGTGGAACATGGACCCTTCTGAACTGGATGCAGCCGTCACGGCCCGTGTGCCCGTGAGAACCAATCGCGATAACCGATATTTCACTGACACGTACCAGGCCATGCCTCTGAATGGTTACACCCGGATGTTCGAGAATATGCTTGATCACCCTGGCATAAAGATTCTTCTCAATGCCGATTTCCGGGAAGTGCAGCGATGGGTTCCATACCGAAAGCTCATTTATAGCGGTCCAATTGATGAATTCTTCGACTACCGGTTTGGCAAGCTCCCTTACCGTTCTCTGCAATTTAAGCATGAAACCATCAATCGTCCGGTATTCCAGCCTGAGGCGGTGGTGAATTATCCGAATGAGCATTTGTACACGCGCATAACGGAGTTCAAGTATCTGACCGGACAAGAGCATCCGAAGACCAGCATCGTGTACGAGTACCCTCAAGGGGAAGGCGATCCGTACTATCCGGTGCCTCGCCCCGAGAACGATGCAATGTACAAAAAGTATAAAGCGCTTGCTGAGCAGACCCCGGATGTTCATTTTGTCGGTCGGCTGGCGACGTACAAGTACTACAACATGGATCAGGTGACAGCACAGGCGCTGACGTTGTTTAAGAAATTAAGAAGTGAAGCGACTAATACAAAAAGAAGGTCGCCGTTTCTCAATGTACCTACCGGTGAGACTTCGCCGAACTCCGGTATCAGAGTTGCGAAGACGATTTCAGAAGACGACACGCACGCGGATGCGGCGTAGGGGTCTAAGCCGCCAAACTGAACAATTCTCTTTCTATTGGTTTCATCTCCTGGAAGAGTCGTACCAGCGCGTCTTCAAGACTCGGAAGCAATATCGCCCGCTCGCTCGTAAGAACAGAGTAAGACGGGCGCTGGGCCGGAAGCCGCAAATCTTCTTGTCGGCATTGCCGGAGACTGCGCGATGAGATATTCGAAATAGATGCCGCTCGCTCGGCGAAGTCCGCCCATGTCACTTGCCCCTGGTTTGCGAGATGCCATATGCCACTTTCGTTGTCGATCAGCAGGTCCAGGGCTGCATCCACAAGGTCTGGAAGATAGGTGGGCGAGACCGTGACGTCCGCTAACGCAGCAAACGGCGCGCCCTTCGCCAATGCCTGCAGCGCCAGCGACAGAAAATTTGATTTGTCCCATGGTCCAAACACCGGCCCCGAACGGACAATCAAGGCAGCAGGCATTGCCTGTTGCACCAATTCCTCGGCCTCGGCTTTGCTCCATCCATACACACTCAACGGAGCCCTGATATCAGTTTCAACGTAGGGACTGTCTTTTTGCCCATCGAAAACCATGTCGGAGGAAAGAGTGAGGAAACGGACCCTCCTTTTGTTACATTCGCGTGCCAGCAACTGAGCGCCCGTTGTGTTTTCGCGAAAGCAAGGGCTCGGCTCGCCCTCTGCTAGGTCAATTGTCACGTAGTCTGCGGTATTAACCATAGCCCACGGCTCGAAAGTGCGAAGAGCGCGAGACACAGAAGCGGCATTCGCGATGTCCATCTCGTTCCGCGATAAAACACGATACGGGATCCCACGTAGCTCGCACATGCGCACGAAGCCCCCAGACAGGATTTCATCTCCCCCGGTTATCAGCAGAGGTTTGGAAGTCGGATAGTCGCGGTTGATAAATTCTGCCGGGGCCGGTTCAGCCTTCGCCATTTCGTCAACCATAATTCCATACACGAATCGGCGCGGTCGCTCCCACCATCCTGGCACTTCTAGAAGCGGCATCGTTAACTGTTCGTGGCTTGCAACAGCTTGAATGACGTCAACGAGAGCTGTCGGCCGCGGAGGAGTAGAGCGGACGTCAAACACTCCCGGCTCGTAGCGATCGTTTGTTTGAGTGACGAGCGTGTCCCAATCAAATGATCCCAGCAATGACCACGCAGTCACTGCTAATACATTGGCCCCTTGTGATCGAGCTTTTTCTGCATCACGCCACGTCGCAAGAAACCAACGCAGCTGCTCCTCGCGAGTGCAGCCGTTGTGACACTCCGTGATCGCAATTGGACGCTCGTAGCGTTTCCATGCCTCCATCAACAGGGTATCGACCCCGAAAGTTCCGCTGCGGAGAACCCTTGCCGCAGGAACGTCAGCATAGCGATGGGTTCCGTTTCCGCCGTGAGTTCCGTCAGGATATCTTTCCAAGTGATCATCCAGATATCTTTCCCCGCTCAAGTAGTGATTCAACCCAATCACATCAGGAGGGCAAGGATGCTCCACGAACCATTCCAGATCCGCTTCCGGTATACCGGCCCAGCGAAAGTGGTGCCACATCCGGTGGCTTCGATCGACCCGTCCGCAAAGAAGATCGAAAGTTGACCATCGGCGCTCATTCTCGAACTCGGCTTGATAGGCGAGCGAAGGAGAGCTGTGCACCTTCCCAAGATCGTCGGTTTGTATGAGGCGAGCGGATGGGTTGACCTCCCGGATGGCGCGCATCGCCAACACTACAGCTCGGCATTGATTCAGCAGGGCACGCGTGAATGAATGCTCGTCGCGGGCGTGTGGATACCAGTGTCCATACAGTGCAGAAAATCGGGCGGTCGTCAGCGGCTCATTGACAGGGGTGTAATCCTGAACTTCTGGGAAGTGGAGTGCTACATTCTTCGCGTATTCCGCAAATTTGATTGCGAAAGTCGGATCCAAAAGGTTGGTACATTTTGGGCCGCTGCCGTGGTGTAACAGTCCCACAATCGGTCGAATACCCAGTCGCGTTAAAGCGTCCAGAGCCAGTTCCGCCCACCTCCAATTTCCGGCTTGGGTGGAGTCCGGCTGCGTACATTCCCAGAGAATCGGTTGACGAAGAGCCTTGATCCCGAGCTTCGCGAAACGCTCGAAATCGGCCGCGAAATTTTCCACGTGCCCCGTCCGTCTCAATTGCTCAATATACTCATCCCCGACGCGGTTGATGGTGCACTCAACCCCGCCCCACAACTCAGGTCCGTGATTTTGCTCATGACTCTCCACTTTAACGAAGCACCTCTGGCTCAGAATTTTGCTTTGGGATCGTGCTAGACCCATATCTCACGCAGCTTATATTCGATGCGCTTCTATTGAATCTGGTAGTTCCTGAAAGTAGAAACCGACCAGTCAAATACCAGCGCATCCGATCGTCAACTCTCCGCAACAGGCATCTCCTGCCTGTTTTTCGAGAGTTCGGCCGGTGCAACCTGGTGTGGGAAGAACTTCCGGCAGTATGTCGTTGGATCAGTGAATTGCTAGAGTTATCGCGTAAACTGAGATGGTGAGACTCTATTTGACGATTGGATCACCGGCAGGCCGGCACACAGGTCAATTCATCCAGACCCATCCTTGTAAATGCTCGTGCGCGCATTGCTTGCACGTACGTGCCAACAGTCCCGTCGTACATGGAATTGGGTAACGTTGATCATCGCGACAGCCCAAACGCTAAGAAATATGAAGAGAGCTCTCAAAATACCTAACCACACGATGCAGGCATGTTTGTAGACCGTCGTCAGTTTCTTAATTTCGCCGCAGCGAACACCGTCGCGGCGGTCATCTCTCCGTTCGATTCCAGGCAAAGAAGAAAAAAGGAGCTGCCGACAGACTCCGCTGGATTTGCCTTTCAGCAGGTTGACGTATTCTCGTCTGAACCTTTGCTAGGAAATCCGCTAGCCGTCGTGATTGGTGCGGACGCACTAAGCGACGAGCAGATGGCGGCCTTTGCGAGCTGGACGAGTCTTAGCGAAACAACCTTTCTTCTGGAACCGAAGTCGCCCGGTGCAGATTATCGCGTCCGGATCTTTACCCAACATCGGGAGGTACCTTTTGCCGGTCACCCTACCTTGGGCAGTTGTCACGTTTGGTTAGCTGCAGGAGGAGTTCCAAGAGCTAGGGAAATCGTTCAAGAGTGTGGGTTGGGTCTTATTCGCATTCGGCACGCGCCTCAGGGATTTTCATTTGTGGCGCCAAGACTGATTCGCAGCGGACCAGTCGAACCGGAGATCCTACAGAGGGTACTCAGTGGCTTGGATCTGGGCTCGAACGCTATCATCGCTTCGAACTGGGTCGACAACGGCTCCGGATGGTTGGCGATCATGCTGCGTTCGCGAGAGCGAGTCCTCGCGCTGCGTCCCAACTACTCAGTTTTGTCAGGATTAAAAGTCGGAGCCTTTGCCGCATTCGATCCATTGAAAGATGGGAATTCTGCTCAATTCGAGGTGCGCGCTTTTAGTGTGGAGGACGTCGGACATGAAGACCCTGTCACGGGAAGCTTGAATGCCGGCCTTGCACAATGGCTCATCGGAAGCCGGATCGCTCCTTCAAAATATGCTGTCAGTCAGGGTACAGTTCTGAAGCGTAATGGCCGTGTCTTTATAGACCAAGAGGGACCCCAGATTTGGGTCGGCGGTGCAGTTCGAACCTGCGTCGTCGGAAAGCTGATGCTCTGAAATGTCCGGTCGCGGACCGTTTACTGCCTGTTTTTCAAGAGTTTGCTGCGAAGCCGATGTCGCTGGAAAAGTTCTTCGTCAAGTTTGGCGTCCCCGACGGGATTTGAACCCGTGTTACCGCCGTGAAAGGGCGATGTCCTAGGCCAGGCTAGACGACGGGGACGTTCTGATGGCGAGAAGTTCAGCGAATTCTTGATGTTAGCAGCCTGTCGGGACAGTGTCAAAATGGCTTTGATTGCGACATTGCGGTTCTCATCCTTACAACAATCCTTGAACGCAACTGCCGTGTCCAGCATCGCCTAGCCACCACCGCCTAGCCACCACCGCCATACCAACATCTGAATGACTAAACGACCGGATGCGTGCGCCAACGTTCTACGAGCTAGAACGTGACTACCACATGGGCGACGCTCACACTCGCTAGCTCAAGCGATCAAGGCGTAGAATCTTCGGGAGCTAATCATACCCATGGCTGATCCTTCGTCCGTTCCTCCTTTTCAAATAGCCCCACCCGCAACGCCGCCTCCGGTGCCTTCAGGGCCAACCATCAATATCGGCGAAGAGTATGGAACGGCGAAGAAGAATCTCCCTCCCATAAAGGTTGTTCTGATCGCGGTCGGGGCGGTTCTGGTTGTCGTTCTGATTGCATCTTTCCTCAAGCGTGCGAAGCCGCAAGCTGCGGGCTCTCTCGACAACGTGGTTGCGGTGGAGATCCCTGGCCAAACCGCGACCATGGTGGCGTTGACCTTCACAGTACACAACACCAGCAACAAGTCTTTCTACGTTCGCACGGTCGGAGGCTCCTTGAAGCCCTCTTCCGGAGACGATTTAAAAGTGGATGCGGTCTCAGCAGTTGATTTCGAGCGTTATTTCCAGGCATTTCCGGCCTTGAAAAACGGTGTGCAACAGGCCCTTTTGCCTGAAGCTGAGATTTCGGCCGGCGGCTCGGTTACTCGTAGCATCGTGGTCGCCTTTCCGGTCTCGTTGGAAGCCTTCAATCAGCGCAAGTCTGTGAGCGTCGTCATCTGGCCCTACAACGAAACCGTTCCGGTGGTCCTTACAAAGTGAGGCTTGGTACTTGCATGAATGAGCCCGAATGGGTTTCTATAGCGGGATGAATCTATCGCGCTGTGCGTTCTGCTCTATCCTAATTCTGTCGTCGATCCTCTATCTGTCCCTTCTTTCCGCACGCGCAGAACCCGCCGCGAAGCAGGGAAAATATATTTTCTACGTGGGGACCTACACCGAGGAAGGTAGCAAGAGCAAGGGGATTTATGCATACCGGTTCGATGCCGGGACGGGGAAAGCAACCCCACTGGGGCTCGTTGCCGAAACGACGAACCCGTCTTTCGTAGCCTTGCATCCCGGCGGCCAATATCTCTACGCCGTGAATGAACTCCAGAGCTATAAGGGACCGAACAGCGGCGGCGTCAGCGCGTTTTCGATCGATCACGCTACCGGCAAGTTGACATTTCTCAACGAAGTGCCTTCGCGAGGTGCCGACCCCTGCTACATCATTGTCGATAAAGCAGGGAAGTTCGTTCTGGTCGCGAATTACACGGGTGGCAGCATCGCCGTGTTTCCGATTCTTGCCGACGGCAAGATCGGAGAAGCGTCAGAATTCGTGCAGCAAACGGGGCATGGCCCAAATGAGAAGCGTCAGGAAAAAGCGCATGCCCATTCTATCGACCTGTCGCCGGATAACCGCCTGGCTTTCGTCGATGACCTCGGACTCGATCAGCTTCTTACCTACAAATACGACGCCGTTAAGGGATCGCTTTCTCCGAACGATCCACCTTTCGTAAAACTGGATCCCGGAGCCGGGCCGCGACACTTCGTGCTGCATCCGTCTGGAAAGTTTGCTTATGTCGTGGCGGAGATGCAATCAACGGTGACAGCTTTATCCGTCGATCTTAACAGCGGCGCACTGAAGCCAATGCAGACTCTTTCCACCCTGCCGAAGGGATTTACTGGAGAGAATGATGACGCTGAAGTTCAAATGCATCCTTCTGGAAAATTTCTCTATGCCTCGAATCGTGGACATGACAGCATAGCGGTCTACGCGATCGATCCGCTGAAAGGGACTTTGACGCCTGTGGAGGATGTTTCGACTGAAGGAAAGATTCCACGTAGCTTTGAAATTGATCCGACTGGAGCGTTCCTTCTGGCTCAGAACCAAAAATCAGACAGTATTGTGATTTTTCGGATTGACCAGAAGACGGGCAAGCTCTCGGCTACGGGACAGAAGCTCGATGTGCCGTCGCCGGTCTGTGTGAAGTTTTTGGGAGGTAAATAAGTTACAGCACTGGCTCAGTATGCTCGCGATTGCAAAGCGGGAGCCTCATTGCGCCTCTCTCAGTTCGCCGTGACGGGTACGGGAGCACTCTTCGGCGTGGTCAGGTACCCCGTCGCCTTATTCTTGTCGACACTCCATACCACGAGTTCAAATAGCAGGTGGTCGCGGCCCGAGTAAAACTGAATCGGCTCGGAAACGTTGCGATCCTTTTTCTCGATCGTTTTGTCATCCGAGGTAACATTCATCGTGAATTTGCCTCGCTTCTCATCAGCCTTTTTCAATTGCAAACTAACCGTTGATACGGGCTGTGGCTTGGCGCCTTTTAGCAGAGTGAATTCGTAATAATTCCGGTCGCCCTTGTGTTTGAGAACTTCCAGGTCCGAACGCGTGTTGGCAATGAGGCCACTCTGCATACCCAGATCGCCGATCGTGCTTTGCAGTTTCGCTTTTGTGGCTTCGAGGTCAGCCTTCGCTGATGCCACATCGGTCTTTACGCCGCCAACATCGGTTTTTACACCCGCAATATCTCCACTTACTGCAGTGATCTGTTCCTTCTGCTGGGCGGCCAATCGGTTCTCCGCGGCTCTTTGCGCCGACTGCAATTCCGATGTCCTGCGCGCCAATTCTTTCTTCGTCATGCCAGCCTGCTGGGCTAAAGCCTCCGCTTGTGCTTCGGCATTCTGCATTCGGGCCTGGAGTTCTTTGAGCTGAGACTGGCTCGCGTTCAAATCGTTGGTCAGCCTTTCGACCGCCGAATGAGTTGCGTAGTGCGCGTATCCGAACGCGCCGACCACCAAAACCGCCAGCACTATGAGGATCCACTTCCCGGCGTTCGATTGGCTTTCCATGTGCACTTGTCCGTCATCGGCCATACACGCTTCCTCCTTACGAAGCAAAGAATATGATGATTTTTGAGAAAGTTAATTGTTCAGCAGGAACACTCCGGTGTCAATTAGCTCGTCAGATGCTGAAGAACGCCACAAAGCTGTTTTCAACGGCGAAACACAAGAGCATCGTGTAGTGTGGGCTCGAGGTTTCGACGAATGTCGGCGGCCTCGGCTGCCCCAAGACGAGCCTCGATTTGTTCCCGCGTCGACGACGCTGCAGAGGGAAGCGTGGACTTCGGCAGCGAGCTAGCGATCAGCTCGGATTTGGAGATGCATGCATATGCCAAGCGCGCAGGGAATCCCGATTCGTCGAGAAACTGGCCATAACTGAACCAGTCGAGCGCGCTCGCGGAGTTGTCTTTAAGCGAATTATCGAGCTCCAGAGCTTTCTGATACAGGCGTAGCGCATCATCCAGCTTGCCCGCTTTTGCTTGTAACTGTGCCTCGTTTACACGCGCCAGGCTTTCCAGTTGTGCGTGCCCGGTCTGCGATGCGAGCCTACCGGCCATTTGGTAAGACTTTACGGCCGATTCCGGTTGTCGGGCGCGACTCTGACAATCCGCCATGCGCAGAGCGATTCCGATCACCAATTCGGGTGATAGGCGTTCCTGTCCTTTTTTGCGCGACACGATCTTAAGGAAAGATTCATAGTGAGACGCTGCAGCCTGTGCCTCGCCTTCGCGATCGAGTTCCTGCGCGAGGTAAAGGTGAGGCATCGATTGCCGCGGATCAACGATGAGCGCTTGTGCCCAAGTGGCAAGAGCTTTGTCGGTATGCCCGCGATGGAGTTCCAGAATTCCCAGATCCACGAGTAGATTCGCATCGTTTGGCGAATATTTGAGCGCACCTTGGGTTACAGTCAGAGCCTCTTCGAAGCGCTTTTGTTCGATCAGGAACTTCAAAAGAGCTTGCTGCGGAGCCGGATCCGCAGGGTTCGTTTTGGTGGCGCGCCTCAAAGCATCTTCCGCCTGCTGTGGCTTGCCTTCAGCTAATTCTTTGCGAGCCAGCCGCATCTGCACAGGGACGTCATAGGAATCGAGTTGCGCGGCGCGTTGCAGGTCATAAAGATTGTCGCTATGCAGGGCGAGATAATAGCGCACCTGATCAACTGTGCCCCATCCCAGCAACAACAGGCAGGTGCCCACCCGAAGCACACGCGCTCCCCTGCTTGTGCTTCTGACCCAATGCCAGGCTTCCGTTAGATGGCCGCTCGCTTCAGACGCGGCACCAGAAATCTGCGTTCGTGAATTGAGAAGCAGGTCCGCAATTCGTCCATCGCGCAGCTTCCAGATTGCGCCATCAAGGATGAAATGGTGAATGTTCACCAACGCCGTGAAGATTAAAAAGCTCGCCGTAAAGTCATGGTGAAAGGCGCGGCTTGCCAGCCATGGGCCGGGCACGAACAACGCGATGCCGCCGACGATCAGCACCCCGAAATAGGCGAGAGGACGCCAGCTTCGGCGCGTCGGTTCGCTGCTGGCTTCTCGGCGCGCGTAGTAACTAGTGATCCATAGATATTGCGCTGAGTGCATGACGGCAAGCACGCCCGTACTGTACCTGCTCTGGGGGATTTCCATTCCCTTGATAAGCGAGAACGTGGCGGGAACAAGAAACCACAAGAATTGCGATGAATACAGAGTCAAAGAGGGAATCAGCTTCTTCCATCCCGTCTCACGCCCGAGACGCGATAGGCCAAAGGTCGACAGGACCAGGAACGCGGCAGCAAGAACAATTTGTTCCCATCGGCTGACCACTGCGGGAATACCCAGTGACAGGAACAACGGATCGGCGGACGGCCCAGTGTGGAACCCCAGGAAGAGGACGAGGTAGGAAACGACAAATGCGCCGTACAGGGCGCCTCGCGTCTTCTTGTCTGGTGCAGCGCCGGCGCGGCGAGCAAACATCATGAACAGCCCGTAATTTTGCCCGCTGTAGTGCCATGGACTCCATGTTAGGTAGATCGTGAATATCCAGGGAAGCAGATTCCACCAGTAATGCGACAGCAGCAGGGTCAATACCACCAGTGCCGTGATATGCACGGTGAAGACCCGGTATTTCGCGAAGTCTTCCGCCCTATGGTAGGCGCGATAAATCGTCGCCATGTAGTGGGGATAATTGAAGAAAAACGCTAGGCCGTAGAAGGCAACTGACCAGATTCTCGTGCTGGACGACAGCGAGAAGTAAGAAACCAACAGCAACGGAGCCGACCATGCTCCGCATCCGACGATCAGGTCGAACCATGGATTGTAAATCCAGGGCGTGTTAGCTTTCGAAATCTGCTGGGACTTCGACATGAATACCTTCACTGCTTCTGATTACGCTAGCCAGGAACCTCACAAGTTCATGCCGGGCGGCATTCGATCGTCGTCCACTTACTCTGGCTGCTTCGCTACTCAAATTATGGTTTGAGACGCCTGCTGAACCTACCTCGAACGACACTCAAGTGGTAACGGAAGTAACCGTTTTGAAGAAGGCACACCCATTCCTTTGAGTCTGAGAGAGACAGTCCCTAACGTAGGAGAATCGGGTAGGGATGGGGAACCCCTGTATATGCATCCATTTCCGGTGCGTGTTACCCTGCCATCGGATTATCACGATTTTCATGAAGGTGCTTGCAAACCAACAAGGTTCGAATCAGCGCCAGCGCCGTGTGCTCCGTGCCGTCGCCGGATTTGAGCTTTTCAAAGGCATATTTGTTTTATTGATGGGGATTTGCGCTCTCGCTCTGGTCCACAAAGACGTATGGCTTTACGCTGAAAGTCTTCTGGCGCTTTTTCACATCAATACGGACCGGCGTTCTGCGCAGTTATTCTTAACCTTCGCCGACAGCGTCACCGACGCGCGCCTCTGGGCTGCGGCGCGGATCGCGTTCGCTTACACCGTTCTGCGCTTCATCGAAGCTTACGGACTATGGAAGGGGCGCACCTGGGCCGAGTGGGTCGCGCTCATTTCTGGCACTCTCCTTCTTCCGATGGAGATCCGTGAGCTGTTTCGTGGGGTGACCACGATCCGCTGCCTGCTGCTCGCTGGGCAATGTAGCCCTCGTGGTGTACATGTTGTACGTGATCATGAGCAATCGGAAACAGCGGCAAAGGGGCGTAAGGAAAAAAACGCCTTTGATCGAGATGCCTCGACGCGATCGGGCGGCCGGCACGGATCGGGCTGACGATACTTCCGCCGCCGTCCCAAAGTCTCAGAAGTTGGATTCGCTATAGTGCCGGGTATGTCAGACCTGCAGTTCCTCACGCCATAATGGAGTCTCATGCAAGCAACCAACTCGCTACACCTTGACCTTAAGGCAGTCGCAAAAGAAGTGATGCTGAAGAGAGGTTTCGAGCCAGATTTTCCTGCCGAAGTAGCCACCCAATTGGCTCAATTGAAACAGCAGCCTCCAAAGATTGTTGCAGAGGACGGGATCAAGGATCTCCGGAGCCTCTTTTGGTCGTCGATCGACAACGACACCTCGCGGGATCTCGACCAGATTGAAATCGCAGAGCGCGGCGCAAATGATGACGTCAAGGTAATGATCGGCATTGCTGATGTGGATGCATTTGTCCCCAAATCCTCCCCGATTGACCAGCACGCCGCGCACGAGACGACGACCGTGTACACGGGAATCCGCAATTTTCCGATGTTGCCCGAAGAACTTTCGACAGGCGTCAGTTCGCTGCTTGAAGATCAGGACCGCCTCAGCATTGTGACTGAGTTTGTTGTGGATGCCGCAGGCGCTGTGAAAGCGTCGAATGTCTACCGAGCGCTCGTGCGCAACAAAGCACAACTACAGTACAACTCCGTTGGAGGATGGCTCGACGGATCGTCCGCTGCCCCGCCGAAGGTGGCAGCGTCTACCGAATTGCAGCAGCAGCTCCGGTTGCAGGATGAGGTCGCACAGCGGCTCCAAAATCAGCGGCACCAAAACGGCGCATTGAATTTGCAGACAGATGAAGTCCGGCCGCTGGTGTTGAACGACCAGGTGGTCGACGTCGTGAAGCAGCAGAAGAACCGTGCCACGGAACTGATCGAGGACTTCATGGTTGCGGCGAACGGAGTTGTAGCTCGGATGCTCGAAAAGGTATCCTCCCTCCGTCGCGTTGTCCGCACACCGGAGCGGTGGGATCGTATCGTGCAACTGGCCGCGTCGCACGGGGAAACGCTCCCGCCACAACCAGACTCAAAGGCGTTAAACGATCTCTTGCAACGTCGAAAAGCCGCCGATCCTGATCATTTTGCCGACTTATCACTCGCGGTGATTAAGCTGATCGGACCAGGAGAATACGTTCTCGAACGCGCAGGCGAAACTGCGGCCGGTCACTTTGGACTGGCTGTTCAGGACTACACACACTCCACCGCACCGAACCGCCGATTCGCCGATATTGTGACGCAACGGCTGATTAAGGCGATGCTCGCGGGCAAAACAAACCCATATTCTGATGAGGAACTCACCGAAATTGCGGCAAATTGCACACAGAAAGAGGATGCCGCAAGAAAAGTGGAAAGGGAAATGTCGAAGCGACTCGCGGCGGTTGCGATGCAGCGAAGGATTGGCGAGGTATTCGATGCCGTCGTGACAGGAGTTACGGAACATGGAACATTCGTGCGCGTTCTTCAGCCTCACATCGAAGGGCTTCTTGCGCAAGGTCAGCAGGGTCTGGATGTAGGAGATAAACTTCGAGCAAAACTGATTCGCACTGACGTGCAGAAAGGTTACATTGATTTCGCGAAAGCCTAGCCCCTCGCTGTTACGACCCCACGTAAAGCTGGAACGGTCCCCAATAAAAGGGCTTCCGGAATGGACTTCTTGAATGCAGCATCGACAGCTTCGCAGCTCGCAGAGCAACGTCCGGGTCTTTACCGCAATTCAACTCCTCGTAGAAGGTGTCCATCAGTTCGCTAGTTGACAGATCGCTTGCATCCCACAGGGCGGCCACGACATTGTGGGCGCCGGCGCGCAGGAATGCCCACGACAGTCCAACCAGTCCCTCACCTGAGTAGGCGCGAGTCCCCGCGCTATAACAGGAAGAGATCGTGACGAGATTCGCACGCACAGGATGGTTAACGATGTCGCGAGCATACAACTTGAACGAGTCGGTCTTGTCGTTATTGCGGGACAAAATGATGGCGGAATCAAGCGGACTCAGCCGGCTCGCGACCGCATGCGTAACAAAGTGGATATAAGCGAAGCGTTCGGGATTGCTCTCCAGATATCCGATCGGTGTGGCCTTTTCGCCCAAGAGCAAGTGTTGCTGAGCGGATGGAAAGTGTCTCCCAACATTCTGTATCTCCGCAGGCGCGTTTCGCAATTCAGGAAATTCTTTGCTTGGCGAGATGGCGCTGCCCAAAAGCAGAAGGCTGCGGCTCGCGGGACGCTGTATCGAGCGCGGAGAGGTCAGTAGTCGCAGGGAGTTGGCATTGACCACCATCACCTCATCGATCCAGAAATGGAATTTTGGCTTAGGGACGAGCAATGTCTCAAAATTAAGGCTGTTGAGCTTGCCGTCTGGTATGACGATCACTTTCGAGTTCGCCCGAACCAAGCCAGAAGCGGGCGCTATCAGCATCTGATAGAGAGTGGCACTCTCCTCATTGGCGGATTCGAGAATATCTTGCGGACTGCTCAAAGCCTTGTTGTGTCGATCGATCGCAGCGTCTATTGCAATCGAGGAAGGAAGCTGGAATAGCTGCACCTGCTTCTTAGCAACAACCCAAAGATAGGAGCTTCTTTCTCCGAGCCAGTAAAAGAGGATTGTGGCCCCGGCGTGATTCGAGATCTCGGCAATGTCGAGAATTGGGGGCTGGGCAACTCGAACCTTGGGCAGCAATCCGAGACCTTCCGCCAGAGTGCGTGCCCGACTGTAATCCGCCCAACGGAGAGCTTCCTCCGTTTTTCCGTTCGACACAAGGAAATGGACATAGTCGTCGTATATCCGGGCTCCGTTCGCGAGAAATGAGAGTTGAAAATCGGGATGTTGGACACTATCGCGCGTCGATTCCAAAGTCTCGAGAGCGGCCCGATACTCTCTGTCTGCCAAAACGGCTGACTGGGCCCGTTCGTATAGTTGTGCCAGCGAGTGTTGGCTTTCCCATTTCAGAAATGCTGGTGTTAAAGGATCTTGTTCAACAATTAGGAACTTCTGCTCTGCTTCAGTAGTATCCCCGCGGCGCGCAGCGATTTTGCCTTGAACCAAGAGAGGAAAGAGCTCGTTGAGCGGGGCTTTGGTCTTGCGCGCGATTTCGAGCGCTCTTTCCGCGGTTTCGCTTGCGCCGTCGAGATCATCATTCTGAACTTTCAATAGAGAAAGAGCTCGGAGGGCGTTGTAGACCGGCTCTTCATGGCTGTCAGGAGCGGCGAGTTCCAAAGCTTCTTGGAAAGAGCTTTGTGCAGCGCCCAGGCGATGAGAGTCCATTTGGATGTATCCAATATTTGTTAAGGCATTCTCTTGCCCATAAACGTCTCCAAGCTGCGAAGCGCGCTGTTTCGCGTTCAGCAGCAAGTCCATCGCTCGTTCAGAGTCGCCTAGCCGATAGAAAGCCCATGCGAGATTCTGCTCGGCGGGCATCGCCAAGTCCCAGGCACCAAGACTCTTGGCGTCTTCCAATGCGGCCTGGGCAGAGTCGATGGCTTCGTCGAAACGCCCCTCCTTGAGCAAGAGAGCACTGATGTTGAGTAATGCGCCCGTCTCGAGAAATCGATCGCCACTACCTTTGGCGTAATGAACAGCCTCGTCGAAATCTTGTTTTGCTGCGGAGAAATGATTTTGTTCGAGGGCGAAAACGCCAAGTCCCTGAAAAGCCTCACCGCAGCTCGCCGGATGCAATTCAGCACATAAATCTTTTGCCTCCTCAAGTTCTTTCGATGCTCCCTCCAGATCAAGCTCGCGACCCCGAGCGAGGCCGCGCAGCGTCAGGATCGACACCTTTGTGTCCGGGGACGCTGAATTGAGACTTGCAGGATCGAACAAGTTGAGGACTTCGGAGTAACGCGACCGCCAAAGAAGCGCCCGCCCCTGCAGCACTTTGAACTTCCATCCCCATTCGGGATTTTTCGAGCTGAATTGACGGTACCCCTTCTCCGCCTCAAGTTGACTTTCACCCAGATTACCGTGGACAAATGCCTGGCGAGCGTGCTCGAAGACGAGCTTCGGGATTCTCGGTGTTATGACAGGCTGTCGAGAGGCAAAGAAGCGCGACGACGGCAACCGGGCAACTGAAGAGCTTTTGCCGCGATCGGAGTAAGCTTCGCATATCTTGCAAACAGAAACTGGCCGGCAGAGCTGCCGACCAGTTCCGTTCCGCTCGGTTCAAAATCTAATGTTGCAAAAAAGACTAAACGTTGCCCAAAGCATTCAAACGTCGTCGGAGCGAACTAAAAGCTATGGTCGGGTCATGCCGTTTGTCTTTGCGCTCCCCGCTTTAACACTTCCCCCGCCGATACAGCCCAGCTGCATATCCAGCATGTTCAGCGTGAAGTAGTTGCTGTACGCCGGATCCGTCTCGAATTCAGGATGTGTCGTCTCGACTCCCACCTCAACGTCAGCCAACGATACAGTTCCAAAGTCTGGAATGAAGATGATGTTTCCGAACGTCTTCGCGCCAGGAATTGGTATCGGGCCGATGCTCTTCACCAGAGAGCAATGGAGACGCGAGCAATCGTCGGTCGTTTGTTTACCGTTTCCGTTTGTGCGCTTCCTGAGTTCGTCGATATAGGTGATGCGAGATTTGTACGTTTTTCCCATCTCGCTCGGAACGTCGCCCGACGCCAGAATGCCTGCATACTGCTGTTCGACGCGATCGAGAAAACCAGCCTCTTGCAAATAGGTGCGATCTCGCTCGGGTCGAGTCCCGCAGATTCCCAACTCAAGTTCGACTTCGACCGGATAACCACTAATCCTCAGATTCTCGAATCTGGTGCCCAGAAATGTCACCTTAGGAACATGCCCGCCCTTCACAGGATGCTCGGTCGAAACCTGCGCAACCACTCGATCAGCAGTTATGACTTCGAATACGTTGAGGCCCTCGATCACTGAGGTGGATAGCGTGATATAGCCAGAATGATCGTTGCCCCACAAATCCCTCTTCTGGATTTTGTTGCCGGACGCCCGAGTGTGGCCCGTCCTGAATGTGACCAGTCCCTCGATGCTGTTTCCATCGGTAGTGCGCGTGACGTGTCCCTCGCGGCGAGTCTTCTCGATCACAACGTGGCCCTGCCGCTCAATCGGTTGCTTGATTGGGTGCTTCAATTCTCCGCTGATAACGTGAGCCTCGGCGTGGTAAACGTGATAGTGAGACGAGGATTTATCGCTCGGTTCCGCCGTGGCTGGTGGTTTTGGATTTGCGGCCATGTTGTTGTTCTCCTCTGCGTGAGATCACCTTTCCAATTGGAGTTCGAACGGGATACGGCTGACTTCCGTGGCTTGGCCCGTGTTCGTGATCCCGATAAGTACTAAGGAATAAGTACCCGCCTCGCGATCCCGCGGGGGTACCTGCACGACATATGTGTCTTGGCTCGTGTTGGCGTTGATTGGGAGCGACCACTCTTTAACTCCAGTCGCGTTGTAGACTTCGGCTCTGTAGCTCGGGTAGGTGGGGTCAGGTGGTATGTTCACGACCAAAGCGAATCCACGACCAGGTTTTGCCTCAACCTTGCTAGTTGAGCCGCCGCGAGTGCGCGTATTGATGGTCGTCCAAGGCAAAACTTGTGGGCTGTTGAGGGCTACTCTCATGCGCGGTACAGTCACCGCGTTCTGGTAAACGACCACCGCAAGCAGAAGGGCAAAGACCGGTACCGCGAGGGCAGGTCGCAGCCACGCTAGCCATCCGGAAGGTACTGATTGGCGATTTGGGACCAAGCTTGGTGCATTCAGCGCGGGCTCCGCCAGTATTTCCTTGCTCTTTTCAATCAGCAAGGAACCTGCGCGCAGGTCAGTCGCGCACTCGGTGCAGGCGAAGAAGTGTTCCTCGAACTGTTCGCGCTGCTCGCCGGTCAGTTCGTTTAACAAGTACCGCTCCGTCGCTGTCAGGTGGATCGCTTCTGCGTGGTCCATTGTGCCCCTGTTCTCCCCAGACAGATAGTGCTGATGAGCCGTAAAACGTTTCACGGGATACTGTCAGATTGCGACTCGCCGGCGCTGCTTGCCAGTATTGGTAACGTATTGATCCCTGAAGGCTTGTTTCGCCCGATGTAGCAGCACCCGCAGATAGTTCCGGTCTACCCCGAAATCCTTGCAGACCTCATCCTTATCGCGTTCCTCGAGAAACACCTCCTTGATGAGCCTGCGGTCGCGTTCGCTAAGGTCGTCAAGAATTGCGCGAACAATCTCGGTGGTCTGTCGCGTCATTACCTCGCCAAGGACATCCGACTTTTTGTCCGGAATCTCGGAGTCATCGTCATCCTCGTCCAGAGCAGTGGTTCGTGATGACGACCGGTAAAACTCCAGCAGGACGTTATTGCACACAGAATTGACGAATGGGCCGAGACGATCCGCTTGGCGGATGCCTTCTTCTGTTCGCAGAACAGTGAACACGCGAGCAAATATTTCCTGGCGAACGTCTTCGATGGCCTCGGGCGAATTCAAGCGAGACCGCAGCTTCAACTGAATCAGTTGGCTGAAGTAGGACACGAAATGTTGTTCGGTTCGAAAATCACCCGCACGAAGGCGTGCGAGGTACTCACTATCAAATGCGAAGAATTGCACGGCCGGTGCCTCGGAACCCAGCAGAGTGTGCGTATTTTACACCGCCGAGCCAAATTCAAGGAATTTTCGGCGAATTATCTGGCCCTTCGAGCTCAAAAAAACTTTTGGAACAGTGAAATGAAATCCACCAGCTTTGCACTATGACAGTAACGTTGGTGGGTGGTTACCTAACCACTATGACCAATATGCCGCCTGTGTCTTTAGCGGGCTTGGAGCGTACGCGCGATCCGTTGCCTCGGCGTGCGTACGCCCCTCGGAAAGGTTTGCGGAGCGGGAGGTTGCCGTCCCTTGGAGAGCACTGGGGGAAGGGCCTTCAAAGGGTGGCACCGATCCTGCTCCAATACCTTTTTGATTCGTTCCTGTTTGCACTTCACCACTTCAATGTCCGGCGTCTACACCGTGGTCAAGATCGAGCAGTTCAACTGATGTTAAAACTTATTTCTCATGTCGTTCGATTTGTCGCTGCAAAAAAAGAGGAAGACACTTCTTTGATGGGGATGGCTCGATCATTACGTGTAGCTGCGGTTTCGCTGGTGCTCGGATCCGTCCCTCTTGTTGCTTCCATCGCGATCGTAGCTTGAGCCGGCACAATCGGCCTCGGCAAGCTGTACTCGAAATTCCAGCCGCGCGTCTCCGAGAAGACGATCCTCAGCATGAATCAACCAAACGTCGTTTGCCTGTAGAACGAGCGCGTCCGAACTCTAGGGCTTCATGAGTTCCATGAGTACAAGTCCATTCACAGGAATCTTCAGTTGGATCTCATCGTCTGAAAGCTTCATGTTCTCCGGAGATACATCCTCCGCGATTTTGTTCAACGCGCGGACCTGTTCGCGCGTCGGGTAGGCTGGGCTTCCCATCGCTTTGTATGCGGATTGGGTATTCCGGTGATCAGAATCTACACGAGTAATGCGCACCGAGGTCCTTCCCGCAAGTCCTGAAAACTTGAACGCAAGAGAGATTGGACCGCCGGTCTTATCAGGATCCACAAGGTTCCAGGCGACGACTGCGATCACTCCATCGCGACGCCGGGTGACCAGGACATTCGACGCCTCCTGCGAGATTTGTTCATCCCCTAATTGATGTAGCAGGGCAAATCCTGCGTAGCTGGGTTTCTTAATTCCGCCCATGGCAATCAGGCCGAAACCTCCGTCAAACGGTTCCCGCTTCGGTCCGCCCTCTTCGAAGACGTCGCTAAAGGTCCAGAACGACATCATGTTCACCAGACCGTTGCATTGGCGAATGTCGTCCGCCAGGGCTGCGCCAACATAAGGAGTGTCCCGCGCCTGCAGAGGGCCGAACGACGGTACATTCCATTCGGTCCACATCAGTGGCAGGTTTGGCCGTGGGGAACGCCCGATCTGGTCGTGAACTTTTCTGATCGCACTGCACACCCGTTCGTCCATCGGAATCTCTTGCGTAGTTCCGAATAAGTCTCGGACAGTGTCGTCGGCGTAGCCGTGACTCGAAATAAAGTCGACCGGTACATTTCGAGCCGCGATGTGTTGGATGAACGAATCGACCCAATGTGCGGAAGAAGTGGAAGGCCCGCCTACCCGTAGCCGCGGATTCACCGACTTCAAAGCCCGCGCGGTGTGGTCGTAGAGTTCGTAATAGGTCGACTCCTTCGGCTCGCCACTCCAGAAGTCGATATTCGGCTCGTTCCAAACCTCAAAATACCAGTGGGCGACCTCCTCGACGCCGTATCGATCAACCAGGTGGCGGCCGAACGCGCGGATCAGGTCGTCCCATCTCTCGTAGTTCTTTGGAGGAGACACGATCGGGTGATACCAGAAAGGGTGAATATCTTCACGCAGGGCGAGTTTCTTCGGCATGAAGCTGATTTCAACGAACGGGCGAACTCCATTCTCAAGCAGCCCGTCATAGATCTGGTCTACATATGAGAAATTGTAGATGGGCTGGCCATTTTCGTCTTCGTCGTATACCCCGACCTCGTCGTGCAGGATGTTATGAAAGCGAACAAATTGGAGGTCGGTGACTTTTTTTACCTCGCGCAGGTCGGTTCGATAACTATCGCGCATCGTCAGGATTGCACGACCCGACCCGAACGTCTGTTCCCAAAAATGCGGAAACGGGTGGCCTTGCGCACGGACATCGATCGAAACGATTTCTGAGACACTCTGCGCGGACGCCAGACCGGCGGCCATTGCCACGCAGAACATAACAATCGGCATCACATTTTTTCTCTTTGGCATAGAAATGTCACCGTCGGGAAAAGGAGTACGACTCCTAATCTGAGCCTCACGTTCCTGCATTGCAACCAACCAAATCGTGGAGCCTCGCAACAAAATCCATCACGCGCACACTTCCCGCGATCATTTGGAATGAGTCCGCGGTGCCTCTGTCCACGCATGTCACTAACGCATTAACCATAACCGCACTTGGCTGGAGATTGTACTAAATCGCTTTTGTAAAACCGTCCAGGATCGCTAAAGCTTCGGTACCAGAAAGGCTGAAGGAGGCCCCATGAGTAGCCGTGTCTGTTCCACTCTGCGCGTCATTTCATCAATTCTTTGTGTCATCACCATGTGCGTATTTGCGCACGCCCAGTTCCGTGCTTCTCTTCGCGGAACTGTCAGCGACGCGCAGGGTGCTGCCGTCCCCGGCGCTACCGTGACCCTCACCAACACTGCTACGAACGAAAAAATGGTATCGACCTCGGACCCGAACGGCATTTACCAGTTCAATGCACTCGGTCCGGCGCCATACCAAATTACCGCGGAGCACGAAGGGTTCAAGAAGAAGGTATTGGATCGGGTGCAGATCATCCCCGAGCAATTAAATTCGCTCAACCTCCAGCTTGATATCGGGGAGGTCCAGGAAACGGTGACAGTGTCGGGAACTACTCAGGCGCTCGACACGGAAACAGCCACCATCAGCGGAACCATCAATTCGAACCAGATTCAGCACATGCCCTCGTTCAATCGCGATGTGTTTCAGCTCGCGCAGCTTGCTCCGGGAGTTTTTGGCGACGCTTCGCAGCAGGCTGGCGGCGGCTCGTTCGCGACTCCGGGCAACCAGGGTCCAGGTGGCACTCCCGCCGGTTCCGGTGGCATCTTCGCTACCGAGAACGGTCCGCAGATTCAAAGTGCCGGCGGCCAGTACGAAACGAATAGCATCGCCATCGATGGAATCAGCACGGTTAGCGCTGTTTGGGGCGGTACGTCGATCATTACTCCAAGCGAAGACTCCGTCGAAGACATGAAAGTCGTCTCTAACAGCTATGACGCCGAAAACGGACGGTTTAGTGGAGCGCAGATTCAAGTTACCACCAAGAGTGGCACAAATCAGTTCCACGGTAGCGCTTTCTTCAAAGCCTCGCGGCCAGGATTGAATGCTTATCAGCGTTGGAATGGCGTCGGATCCAATAATCCCGGAACTCCCTCTTCACGCGGCCTGAATCGCGATGAGAGCAGATTCAATCAGTACGGCGGTAGTTTGGGCGGACCGATCTGGAAGAACAAAATCTTCGCTTTCTTTAATTGGGAGACGAGTCCATTAGCCTCGGTCACCACAGCACAAGGTTGGTATGAGACCTCTCAGTTCGACGCATCGGCTGCGACACCGGGAAGCATCGCTGCGCAATATCTCTCGTTTCCCGGAAATGCCGTCTCAGCCAATGGAATCATTCCCCGTACGTGCGCGTCCATCGGTTTGGCAGAGGGGGTAACTTGCAACACGACCACGGGAGGATTGGACATCGGGTCCCCCCTTACCACAGGGTTAGGCACGCAGGACTTGACGTACGGAGGTAATCCCAGTGCGCCGGGTGTCGGTGGGGGGCTTGATGGGGTTCCGGATCTTGCATTCTTCAACTCCGTTAATCCGACTACCACTTCCCAGATGCAGTTCAACGGACGCGTGGACGCAAACCTGACCAGCAAAGACAGACTCTCGTTCACGATCTACTGGATTCCGGTCTCTACCACGGACTTCAATGGACCGATTCGTCCGCAGAATCTGTGGCATCACACGCAGATCAATAATGCCTTCGCTCTGATTTGGAATCACACATTCTCGCCATCGCTGCTGAACCAGGCACGCTTTAATGCCGCAGGTTGGCGGTGGAACGAAGTCACGAGCAATCCACAAGAGCCTTTTGGGCTTCCTCAGGATACGATCGACGCCATTGGCAATGCCGCCGGGGCTACTCCCGCCACCCCGCAATATTTCGGTGCTCCTGGACCCAGCCACCTCAATCAATGGACTTACACTTTTAATGACGTTCTCACAAAGATCGCGGGACGTCACAGTATCAAGATGGGTGGAGAGTTCACGCGTCTCTTCTATCTAAATGACCCGGTCTACGCGGCCCGACCGGGCTTTGGCTTCCACAACCTATGGGACTTCGCAAACGATGCGGCTTATGGAGAAGGAGGGAACTTTGGCGGACAATTCGACTCTGCCACCGGTATTCCATTCTCGAATCGTCAGGATGATCGAGAAAACCTCGGTGGAGTTTTTGTTCAGGACGATTTCAAGATCAGACCGAACCTAACCATTAACCTGGGTGTGCGTTGGTCTTATTTCGGCGCCCTTTATCCCAAACAGGATAATCAGGATGTGATGCAGTTTGGCCCGGGAGCAAACCCCCTGGCTGGCCTGAACGTTCGTGTCGGAGGCGCACTCTACACTCCGCAAAAAACCAACGTGAGTCCGATGATCGGTTTTGCATGGTCCCCCGGTCCCCTGCAGAACAAAGCAGTGATTCGCGGAGGATTCGGCATCAACTATAACCAGAACGAAATTGCGATCACCGCGAATGCAAGCGGTAATCCGCCGAACGCTGTGACCCCGTTCTTCCACTGCGATTTCCCGTACACCACGAATCCCGGCTGCGCATCGACGGGCATACTTTACGAGACGGCGACGAATATCAACTCTATCTTTGGATATGCGCCGAATCCCGCAGCCATCACCACGTTTACTCCGCAGAATTTGCCGGCTAGCGGGAACGCCGTTCTCACCGGATTCCAGGGTGATCCGAAGACGATCGCAAACTATCACTATTCGTTCGACGTGCAGGATCAACTGCCTTACAACATGATCTTCACGTTGGGATATCAGGGCAATCAAACCAGACACCTTCTGGTTCACAACAACTGGAACGCAGTTGGTGGATCGTACGGATTCGCGCTGAATCCACTAGTCAACACCATCAACTTCTGGGAGAACACAGGCAACGCAAATTACAATGCAATGATTGCCACACTCTCCCACAACTTCTCGCACACTTTCCAGGCATCGGCTCAATACACCTGGGCTCGCGCGATGGACGAGCTTTCCGGCCCGTACTACGAAGACCCGTACCCTTTCGATCCGAGTCTTGCGTACGGGCGCGCCAACTACGACGTCCGGAACGCCTTTAAACTTTTCGGTTTGTGGCAACCGGTGTTCTTCCATGGCAACCACAGCTGGATCGAGAAGATTGCGGGCGGTTGGTCACTCAGCGGAATCTGGAACTTTCACACTGGATTTCCGTGGGATCCGTTTTATAACGCAAGCACCAACCTCTACTACCAGAACAGCGGTTACGGTCAACTTCGTCCCTCAGCGATGCTGATTGGAGCTGGCGACAGCACCGCGAACAGCACGTTCATGCAAAATACGAATCCCAACTTCGGAGGCGACGGCACACGATTCTTGTTGCCGCCATCGTTTGTTGCCGGTCCATCGTTTCCAGCGACGGCTCCTGCTCCGGCCCCCGGGATTCATCGCAACAGCATGAATGGTCCTAGTTACAATGATGTGGATCTGAGTCTGAGCAAGGGCTTCGGCATCCCGCGCAACCGCATTCTCGGAGAAAGCGCGAGATTCGAAATCCGGGCGGATGTCTATAACTTCTTCAACAAGATCAACATCAACGT
Source organism: uncultured Acidobacteriota bacterium (assembly GCA_963712365.1). Lineage (GTDB taxonomy): Bacteria > Acidobacteriota > Terriglobia > Terriglobales > Acidobacteriaceae > Sulfotelmatobacter. The sequence continues at coordinate 236,167 of CAVQHO010000005.1, read as the reverse complement.
CGCTTCGATCGACGGAAACCTGGGATCGGTCAACCCTGACGGTTCAATCGCCAGTGTAAATCCTGACTTCGGAGTGGCCGGCAGCGCGCTGGGTAGCAGAACGATTCAATTGCAGGCGCGATTTAGCTTCTAGTTTCGCTGCGATTGAGGAACACAAATCCAAACGGCTGTCGGGCATCCAATTTCAGATCGGATGTCCGACAGCCGTTTTACACTGACGTTACTTGGCTGAAGACTTCTGGAGACCGCGCGACATGGCGACGTTTTCGATGCTGGGTGGATTGTGGCTGGGCGCCGGACCACCGTGCAAACTAAGTTGGCCAAGCCGGCACAGATTGATTGCGTCCCCGAGAATCCTGGTTGCTTCCTGCGGTGCATGGAATCCCATCGAGTTCTCGGACATAACGAAATCGATCATGAACTGACCCTTTCGTTGATACTCACGAGCTTGAGCCAGCTGAGTGTCGGCCACTCCCTTTGCTTTCTCTGCCTTAATGTCGTTGATCAAATCGACGAGCGCGTCGAGAGCTGTATTGCGTAGGTTGAAGAACGTGTCCTGGATGTCCTCCACGCGAGCCTTGAGCTCTTCCTCGGGGAAATGGTGGCACGTCTGGCATGACCGGTTTACCTTGAGCAGTGGGCTGTTCACGTGATGGTCGCTGATCTTCAGCCCTCCCTGACGCATATAAGGCATGTGGCAATCTGCGCATGCAACTCCCGAGCGCGCATGTACGCCCTGGCTCCACATTTCAAACTCGGGATGCCTCGCCTTAATGAGTCCTGCTCCGCTGTCGGGATGATCCCATTCCTTGATTTTTTGCTCGTCTTCAACGGCGATGATGTTCTCTACCTTTATCCCTTTGGCCCACGGGAACGTAAGGCGCTTGTTAGGCGGTTGAAAGTAATAGGTGACGTGGCATTGGCCGCAGACGAAGCTTCGCATCTCCTGACGGGTAGCCATCGTGTTCACGTCATAGTGCTGCACTCCCTGAGAGGCCTTCAAGGCGCGAATGCCCTCGATGAATGCCGGCCGCGTGACGCGCAGTTGCATCTTCTTCGGATCGTGACAATCAATGCAGGCCACCGCATGCTTCACCTGCTGACGAATCTGCGAATAGGTCATGTGAGTATCGCTGATAACGTCGAAACCCTTCATGATGTCGCCATTCCCAAGCCTGAGGAACGTAGTAACTAGCGACGCATGACAGTTGATGCACATGGCCGGCGGCGCGAATTTCTGCCGTTCCGTGAACGTTTGATCATCGAGCATGTACGCATGTCCACGCCTCTCGCGATAATCTGCAGAGAACGAATATCCAGCCCAAATCGTCTTCAAGCGCGGATCTTGTTCAAGCTTAGATCGCGCGATGACCGATCTCGGGTCGGCCTGCGTCGGCGAATGCGGCAGTCCTTCGCTCCCACCGTACTTGGTCCGCTCCATGTCAACCGTGCGCTGATACAGGTCATACTGCATTGGAAAGTTCTTCGCCCATATCGCGGGATCATCCACCGTCTCGTCGAGTTCGACGACTCGGTAAAACGGATTTCGCGCTTCCTGCTTGCGTTCGAAAATGTTCACGAGGAGCGCCGTTACAGCCAATGTTGCAACAGCGGCAAGTACGATCACAGCCCCGAGAAGCCGCCGGGATTTTGCTGGTTCGGGTTTAGTCGTGAACGCGGTCATGTGATCTCCGGGAAGGTGAGGTCAATCTTGCTGACGCCGATTCGGAATGCCCGACTGAATTGTGGCACCGGGTGCATTGCAGCCCTTGCGCCCTTCCGTGCACAACGTTGCCATCTATCGCGGAGGTAATGTCCTCGTGGCAGCGTCGACAGGCGTTCTCCGCGATCTGATGATCAAACTTTGTGATCTCGATCGTGTCGGGATATCTGCCGGACGTGAAGTAGAACGAATGCCAGAACCCGTTGTTTGCCTTCACCGCATATTTTCCGATGATATTGTGCGGGGTGTGGCAGTCGTTGCAGGTAGCCGCGGAGTGATGGCTTGACTTCAACCAAGCATCGTATTGAGCCCGCATCACGTGGCAGTTCATGCACGCAGCGGGATCGTTCGTTAGATAGGAATATCCCTTCGCATACACAAAAGTGTACGCTCCCAGGCCAAGCGCCAGGCCTAAGAGCACCCCTGTTACGACTAAAGCTGTCCTGCGTTGCATTGGTTTCAGAGAGAAGAAAGAATACGCCCAATTCCATCCGTTGCGAAGCGGGATTAGCTGATATTACGAACGTCGGAGGTTTGAGGTCTCTAGAGCGGTTCCACTCTTTGAATCACTGCGAACGAAAGGATGAGAAACGAAAAAAGATGAGTCAGCAAGATCGTGTAGTTAAAATCAGATCTTAAAAAGAAAAGGACAGGCGACCGAGATTCTCGCGTCGACTGCCCTGAATCGTTCTCTAGACGAATCGTTCAGTGAAAATGAGCTTACTGCTGCGGAGCGGCATCGGGCGCAGCCGGAGCCTGACCTTCATGCCGATGTCCCTGCCACTGTTGATGCTTGCTCTGCATCTCATCCCACTTCTTCTGTTGGTTTGAGTCGAGCACGCCGCGGATCTGATCGTCCGTAGCCTTGTGCAGGTCCATCATTTTCGATCTGCGATCCTGCTGCGGCGTCGAAGTGTCAGAACGCAAGCTCTCCATCTGCGACTGTTGTGATTTCAGGATGTCCAGGACTTTAGCCTGCTGATCCGAAGTTAACTTCAGATGCTTGGTAAGCATCTCAGTGCGCTTCGCCGGATCAAAGTGTCCGCGTCCGTGATCACGCGGTCCGCCCGCCTGCATCGATTGTGAATCGTTGCTTGGGCTGTCTTGCGCCACCGAAGGTGTAACGGAATAAACGACACCCGCCAGTACCAGCGCGAGCGTAAGGTGCTTCATCATAGGTCCTCCAAACTTGTTTCGAACGTCTGTTGATAGGAACGGAATTACCGACCTGAAGTTGTGAAACCTCGCCGTGTTTTACGAAGTTTTACGTGAGGTTAACAGGAAGTAGGCGGGGGACTTACGCGCCATCTACGCGTCAATTCTCCGATTTCGAGGAGAAATCGGCGGTCCCCACCTTGACGACAGTGCCGCGCGGGTGGGCTTTGTCGTCTTTAGGGCTGTCGGATTGTCCCCGAGATTCCACGGACGAGGGTTGCTCAGTCCATGCTCCGTACACTCGACCTCCATAGGCTGCAAGGCCACTATAGTCGCCGAAGAAGAAGCCACCAGCTTCGAAGCTGTCATCGGTCCACGCATAGTTGCTGAACTTTTTCCCACCGTCAGTAGAGCGCGCCAGCACGACCATCTGCTTGCGATTCTGGGGATCTCTGCGCCGGTCATAAAAAATCACATTGACCGATCCGTCGACAGGATCGACCGCCATCCATTGAAAAAATTGTTCCGCCCCGTTATGAACGGAGTCGTCGTTCACTCTCACGGGAGCTGCCCAATGCTTGCCACGGTCGTCCGAACGTGCCACGAAGATATCCAGGTCGCCGTTGCGGTAGTCGCTCCACGACACATAGAGGTGCTTTCCCTTCGGATCGATGCCAATCTGTGGGAAACCATTGGCCCGATCCAGCGTGTCAATCGCGAACATAATGGGTGCGGTGTGAATGACACCACGCGCATGTGAGAAAGTCTTGCCGCCATCGCGTGAAGATGTCAGCATGATCTGATTATCCTGGCTCCAAATCGCATAGAGCGTTCCATCCGGTGCCACCACTCCATCGAATCCCTCGGCGGCACCGTTGTCGTCTCGCGGCAGGCCTGGATGCGCATCGATCTCCACTGGCACGGACCACGTCTTTCCATCGTCCGTCGAGCGTGAAAGAACGATTTGCGAATCGGCAAGTCTCCAGCGTGTCCACCCAACATACAAATTGCCAGCGAACTCGCTTTTCGTGTTGTCGGCAACGATATATGGCTTGTCTTCGAACGGAATTCCCGGAGTGCTCGTTTGCTCCGCCACCGGGATATGATTTACTTCCCACGTCTTGCCCCCATCCAATGAGCGGCGGATGAAGATTCCGTTGCGCGTCGCATTGTGCGCCCAGTAGTTGAAGGTTCCAAGTTTGTCGAACGCGATGTAGCAAACGAACGCATGTCCGTGATTATCGAATGTAGTAGAGACGTCACCCGAAACTCTGTAGTTCTTGGGATCGACACCTTCCGCAAGCTGCCAGGTCTTGCCCGCATCCGGCGAGAACGCTGCATGCACGTTGTCCTGGAAGACAGCAACTACCTGTTGCGGATTCTGTGGATTCACAGCGACCGACGGCTCTGTGAAGAATCCCGGTACTGGCGTCAGAGAAAAGACGTTAGACTGCGGAGCCTTGGGTAGGTCTTGGCCGTCCGCCAACGGATCGGCAATCAGTCCTGCACCTAGGATACATAGCACGAACAAGCGACGAGAATTGTGATGCATCCGCATCGACCTTTCTATGTGACCGTAGAACTATGAGAGATCATTGGCGCAAAGGGCAGCGCCCCCTGCGATGCCCGCGTCTGCGCCGTAATGAGCCATGAGCAGTGGGATTTTCGCAGCCTTAGGGTTGACGCACCAAGCGGGAAGCCGATTCTTGATCTGATCGAAGAAGGGCTTCAGCATTGCGGCCACGCCTCCGCCCATGACGAGAACGTCCGGATCGAACAGAGTCCACAATGTTGCCCAACCACGACGGTCAGGAGTTCCACTGTCTCTGAAAGTATTTCGCGTGCCAAGGGATCATTCTTGGCAAAGGCTTTGCCCACATGTTCGCTGGAAACTGAAGCCAGATCGCCCTTGAGCGAAATCCAGAATGGCGGATTTCTGCGTGGACTGGGCTGCGAGCTTTGGTGCGCGCTCGAGCTCCAATGGCAGGACCGGCCGCGAGTACTTCGATGCAACCTCGCTTGCCGCAATTGCACAAAGGGCCGCGATAGTCGATGCTCACGTGCCCGCCTTCACCCGCCGATCCAGTCTTGCCGTGGTATATCGCGTTGTCGAAGACGATCCCGCTTCCGATTCCAGTGCCGATGGTCGCGTAGAAAACGTAGCGAAACCCGCGCGCCGCGCCCCAGCGAGTTTCCGCGAGGGCAGCAGCATTGGCATCGTTGTCGACTCTCACCGGGAACTCGATATTTTGCCGCAATTCGCTCAGCCAAAGGGAAATTACGCCAGCAGGGAAGATTCGGCGGGTTCAGAACGACTCCGGCCTTTGGATCGAGTGGTCCGGGAGCGCAGATTCCAATGCTCTGAATTCCTCCCGGCCAGCGACGCCGTCATCGAGTCGATCGCCTCGAAAACCGCTTGCAGTCCAGCCTCCGCAGTTCCGTTCGCGATCATCGGCGTACGGCTCTGCGCCAGAATCTTTGCCGTCGCGATCGACAACCCCAGCGGCGATCTTCGTTCCCCCAATGTCGACACCCAGATACTGGATCGCCACCCGGCGTGCTCACCGCTGCTCCGCCATTTGAGCCTTCGGCGCGTTTGCAAACTGCACTTTGATGGTCTTGATCTCGTAAGGCTTCGTCGGAACTTTGAGACGTTGTCGCTGACAGACAGTACTCCGGCAGCCCTTTTCCATCAGGTTCGTCTCGACTGCTGACTTCGCGCCCTGTGGAAGTTCAAGCTTTGCATCTCCCGGCTTTCCCGCCCATTCGTAAAATCGCAGAATCAGCGCATCGTCATCCTCTGACTTTCTTCAGCGCAGTGACGATAATGTTGTCCGGTTTCGCCTGAACGAACGAATGCTCGGCGGGAAGTTTTCCGTCGTGTTTCTCCGTTGAAAGAGGCAGTCAGTTTGTAGTTCAATTCGTATCCGCGGCGAATCGTCAGCGCGTCCTTCCAGCCACCTCCATGGGGATAAAGCGAATACGTGAACTCGTGGTGACCCTCGTCGGCATGCGGGTCAGGCCATTCAGGCGACCGCAGCAGCGATAGCCGCAAAACATTTCCCTTCGCGTCATACCCGTACTTGGAATCGTTCAATAGGCTGAGCCCGTGCTTGCGCATCCGAAATGTCGGCCCAACGCTGCGCGGGAACCTCGAACTGCGCCTGTTCCGCTGGGGTGTTGCGAGTCGTCGGGCGCTCCACCGAACCGAAGGGAATTTCGTACGTTGCCTTCTCGCTGTGCACGCTGATCGGGAATGCAACTTTCAGCAGAATGTGCTTTTCGTGCCATTCGGTTTGCATCTTCACGTCGACGCGGGGAACTCCCGCATACAAAGTGATGTCGCGAATGAAGGTCGAGTTCTGGAAATGATTTTTCACTTCGAATCACGGCGCGCAGCGGACCAGCTCTCAACGAGCTTCACCTCGTCGGCCTTGTCCAGATCCCAATGCTGCTTTTCGAAATCAGCGTCGATATTCCATGCGTCCCACTGTTTCGGCTTGTCCACGAATGTCTGCAGGAAGTTGCCGCACACGTCGAATTCTTCGGTCCGCCAGTATCGGTTTCCGACGGCGCCAGCGATTCAGTTCCGCTCCGCTTGTCGAACAGACTTGTCATGCATCCGGTTTGAGGATCGATCTTGACCCGAATGAATTCATTTTCAAGCGTGTCTTTCGGATGCTTTAAGAGCGGACGTGCACCGGAGTCGTGGCTGGTTGCGGATCGCACGTAGTATGTCTCATATCCCATCGAAGGCGTATTCGAAAGCAACAGGAATCGAGCGCGATTGGTTTCCGGATCGAGTGAAAGCAGTTGAGTCTCCGCCGATTTGCCGTTCGAATCTACGACCTGAATATGGCTTGCAGGTCCGGGCAGTTGCGCTTCGATTTCCGTCACATCTGTTCGCGGCCACGACAGTGGATTGAACAGAAGGATCATGGGCACGCCGTCGCCCTGTCGCGTTCGACGTGAGCGGCAATTTCGCCGCAGCGATCCCATGGTCATTTCATTTGCGGCGCGGTCGACATCTTCGAGATTGCGCTGAGCGTCCAGATAATTCACCGCAATGCCGGAGCCCGGCATGATGTCGTGGAAGTGATCGAAGAGCAGATTCTTCCACGTCAACTCCATCTCGTCTTGGGGGTAGGGAGCGCGTAACAGAGTCGCTAGCGAAGCAAACTTTCTCGGCGTTCAACACATTTTCTTCCGAGCGGCGAATCCGGCGCTTGGTCTCCGCCTGAGTCGTGAAGACGCCACGGTGATATTGAAAGTAAAGTTCCCCATCCCAGGTGGGAACTTGCATCGATGGGCAGCTTCTTTTCCATGTCGCTGAAGAACTCGCTGGCGAAACTGAATTGCATTTTCGGAAAGACCGTTTCTGGAGCCCTGATTGATCGGCATGATCGAGCATTACGCGGGTGGGCCCGCCGCCGTGATCGCCGACGCCGTACAAATGCATCATCTCAGGCTTGTCCGGAACTTTCGGGCCATAAATCGACGGCATCCATGTCGGAGACATCTTTCGCGAGCGGCTCCGCATCAATCCCGCCTGCGTAATCGTGCGGGAAATAAGTCAGCAGCTTGCTGCCATCGGGAGCTTGCCACCAGAACAGCTTGTAGGGGAAGGTAGTGAATTCGTGGGCCCAAAGCAATTTCTGGGTCACGAAATAATCCATCCCCGACTTCTTGTAGATCTGCGGCAATTGGTAGTTGTATCCGAACGAGTCGGGATTCCAGCCGATCTTTACGTCGACGCCAAAATTCTTCTGGAAATATCGCTTGCCGACGAGAATCTGGCGCACCAGCGACTCACCGTCGGGCATGTTGAGGTCGGGCTCCACCCACATGCCGCCGATGATTTCCCAGCGCCCTTCTTTCACGCGCTGCTCAATCTGGTTAAACAGGTCCGGATATTTCTCCTGCATCCATTCATACGTTCGCGCGGACGACATCGTGAACTTGAAGTCGGGATATTCACGCATCAGGTCGAGCACGCTCTGAAACGTGTTGCGCACTACTTCGACGGTTTCGGTCCACGGCCAAAGCCATGCCATATCAATGTGCGAGTTTCCGACGATGCGAATCCGGAACTGCTGCAGCCAGGGCTTGAGCACTTCCAATTTGCGCTTGAGCCGCTTTGAGCGAAGCGTCGAAGCCCGCCTGATCTCCCTTTTCAAGGGAGAGAAATCGATTGCCTTCACCGCCGCGTCCAATTGTTGCTCGCGCTCAGCCTTTCCGTCCTCATAGGCGGAGATGATCGGACTGGCGGAAAGAACTTCAAGCCGCACCAGCGACGGATTCGGCCGAGATTCTGCGGTGGGTCGATGATGATCTCGCTATGAAAGAATTCGCACTCGACGTCATCTCCCGCAACTACGCGCGCGGCGATCAGAAATTTCTGGCCAGGTTGAGCGGATTCTCGGTGAGCAGCACGGGCAGAATGTTGTCGTCGTCGCCGCGATACAAAATTCGCCCCGTTGGAGAATACGGTGATCCTCAGTCCGTCTCGGACTGCCGAATCGCAAGATCCAGCATCACTCGCGAGCCCTGCGTCGCATACCCATTGATTTTCTCGGGAATCTCCATCCAGCGGCGGAATACTCGCGTCCCCTTCCAATGTTCCTCATTTGAATTCTGGCCGCCCGGCCGGAAACATTCTTCACTCTCCATGTGCCCCAATCCGCATCGCTTACCGCTGGATCTTCGGGGTGCGGTATGTCGGCATGGAACCGCCACTCGGACTTCGCTCTGGTGAGTCAGAGAATCCAGGCGATCGAGCGTCGGCTTTGTGAGGTCGGCGTTCGTTCTGGCCGAGCGCCGCGGATGCGCACAGCAGAGCTGCAGCAAGCTGAAAGAGAAGGAAGAATACGCTTCATTAAAGGAACACCTTTCTAGGTGAGCCACCGTGCAATGTGGTAAAGCAGAACTGGCAGATTATTCGATAACATTTGCTTAAAGGCTAAGTTGATGATTCTACAGCCCCAGCGACTGGAATTGGATCTCGTTGAAAAAAATCTGATTCCTTTTATCTGAATTATGAGTCCAAGTTGTTACCTAAGTTGGTTGACGGGCGATCGGAAGCCCGCTTAGAATCGACCATCAAATGTCAGACGTCTCCAATCTTCGTGCCATGTGTTGTTGTACTTGTTGTTGTTGTGCATGCGTGTGCACTGGCGCGGGGAGGCTGCTGATCTAAGAATTATTTCTTAATTCAAGCACTCATCAACCCACCGCCAGTAACCCTGGCGGTGGGTTTTTTATTTGCCCCGGAAATCACCAATGACAAGATCAAGCAAGTCCGACGAAAGAGACCAAGGCGCAAAAAGTCGAGCGCCTCAAGAAGGCGAAGAATCCCTGGGAAGGGCTGGAGGAGATTCGCCGCTTTGCTCGCGAAGGATTCGACTCCATCCCCCCGGAATGGATCGGCACATATTTCCGCTGGTGGGGTGTCTACACCCAGGGCGATGGCGCCGGCGTCACGGGCGGCAAGAACGGCGAAGGGCGCGCTCTGCAGCGTTTCATGGTTCGTATTCGCATCCCGAACGGAATGTTGACCTCGCAACAACTGCGCACGATTGCCGATCTGACCCGCCGTCACGCCAATGGAATCGCCGATCTCACTGTTCGTCAGAACATTCAACTGCACTGGGTAACGATCGAATCCTTGCCCGAGGTCCTCGAAGGTCTTTCGAGTGTCGGACTGAACACCATGGGAGCATGCGGCGACGTCACTCGCAACGTGACCGGTTGCCCGGTCGCCGGCGTGGATGCCGCTGAGTTGTCGACGCCTCGCCGCTTAGTACTGGAAACGTCTCGCCTGCTGGCAGGCAACGCCGATTTCTACAATCTCCCGCGCAAATTCAAGATCTCGATCGCGGGATGCCACTCATGGTGCTCGTATCCCGAGATTAACGATGTCGGACTGACCGCAATCAGTCGCCACATAAACGGCAAGCCTGAAGTCGGATTCTCTTTGCGCGTCGCAGGCGGACTTTCCACCGAACCCTATCTCGGGGCACGCCTTAACGCGTTTGTGCGCTGGGATCAGGTTTCAACAGTCGTTAAGGGTATCGCTGAACTGTTCCGCGACTCCGAAGTTCTGCGCGAACATCGCGAGCGAGCTCGCCTGAAGTTCCTCTTTCTTAGACATGGATGGACCGCCGAACGTTTTCTTGACGAACTGCAGCAACGCATCGGGTTCAAGCTCGATCCGGCGGCCGAAGAGCATGCGCCAGATGATGTTTATCGCGATCATGTTGGCATTCATGCACAAAAGCAGCCCGGCCTTTCCTATGTTGGCGCTGTAGTCCTTCGCGGACGCATCACCGCCGATCAGATGCAATCCGCCGCCGATCTCGCCGAGAATTACGCGAGCGGTGAGCTGCGCGCGACCAACATGCAGAACCTGCTGGTCGTCAATGTTCCCAGCGTCAACGCCGACGCTCTGGCCAAGGAACTTGATGCTGTTGGATTGCGAGCCGGTGGCTCCGCATTTGCGCGTGGGACTGTCGCATGCAGTGGAACCGAGTTCTGCAAACTCGCCATCACGGAGACCAAAAGCTTTTCGCGCTGGCTGGTGGACGAATTGGAAGAACGCCTTCCCGGTTTCGACCAGCACCTGAAGCTGCACGTAACTGGATGCCCGAACAGTTGCGGACAGCACTGGATCGCGGACGTCGGTATCGAGGGCAAGAAGATCAAGGTGAACGATCGAATGGTCGATGCCTACTACTTTTGCGTCGGCGGCGCTCTCGGGCTGAACCAGGCGACGGCCCGGCCTGTGGGATATCGCTGCGCGGCTACCGAAGTGCCTGATGCTCTAGAACGGTTGCTGGGCCGCTACGCCGCGGATCGCGAGCCGGGCGAGAATTTGCGCCGCTTCTTTGCGCGTCACAGCGACACGCAGCTTCGCGAGTTCCTGGCCGGCGGAATGATTCCGGCTGTGGCGCGTGATCTTCCCAGAACCTAATGCACGCGGCAGGAGGTAACGGTGACTAGCCTTTTTCCGATGTTTATGAAACTCGAAGGCAAGGCAGTGCCTGGTGGTCGGAGCCGGCAATGTCGGCGAGCCGAAGATTGCAGGCCTGCTTGATACCGGCGCTCGTATCCGTGTTGTCGCCCTCGAGGCTAGCGCGATTGTTCGCGAATGGGCGCGCGCAGGGAAAATTGAACTCGAACTGCGGCACTTCAAGTCTGATGACCTCGATGGAGTATTCCTGGCCGTCGTCGCGACGTCTTCGAGAACGCTCAACGAACGAATCTACGACGAGGCCCAGAGACGCCGCGTGATGTGCAACGTCGTCGACGTCCCCGACCTGTGCGATTTCTTCTATCCATCGGTCGTGCGTCGCGGAGATCTGCAGATAGCGGTATCGACAGCGGGAAAGAGCCCATCGCTAGCGCAGAAAATTCGCCAGCAGTTGGAGAAGCAATTCGGGCCCGCGTATTCAGAATGGGTGGCAGAACTCGGTGCGACGAGACAGCTCATTCTAGCGAGCGATCTAGATAAACAGCGAAAGCTCGACTTGCTGCATTCGCTTGCCAGCCGGGAAGCATTCGAAGCGGCGCTCGTCGAACTTCCGGAATTGGCCGTCAAAGGAGAGGGTGCATGAAGGGCAAAGTCTACTTAGTAGGTGCAGGTCCCGGTGACCCCGAATTGCTCACGGTGAAGGCCCTGCGATTGATACAGAGGGCCGAAGTGATTCTGCACGACGACCTGGTCTCTCCCGAAATCCTGAGACTGGCATCTCGAACGGCGCAACTTCATGACGTAGGCAAGCGTTGTGGCACCAAGAAAATTCAAGCAGGAGGAAATCAACTTCCTCATGATCGCCCTCGCTGATTCCGGTCGTCAGGTCGTGCGCCTGAAGTCAGGTGATCCGCTCATCTTCGGGCGTGCTGGTGAGGAAATCGAAGCGCTGCGCCAAGCCGGCATCGAATACGAAGTTGTACCGGGCGTGACCTCCGCCCTCGGCGCGGCCGCCGCGGCAGCGATTCCACTGACGCATCGAAATGCATCATCGGCGCTGGTTTTTCTTACCGCCCATCAGGCTCAAGGAAGCGAAGCAGCGAATTGGAGCAGGCTCGCAAGCAGCGGCTCCACCCTCGTGATCTACATGCCCGGCCAGAACTACGCTGAGATGTCCGGCAAGCTGAAAGCGGCGGGACTTTCCAGCGAATACCCCCTGCGCGGTGATTTCTCGCGCGACAACCATCCACCAAAAGACACACAGAACGACGATCGGCGATTTGCAGACGTACGCCGAAACTGTCCTCGCCCACTCTGCTGATTGTTGGTGAGGTCGTTCGATTTGGCGACGCGGCTCTGGATGATCTCAAGCTGCAATCACAGTTGTCCCCGGCGTTGTTGTCGGACGGCGCTTTGCACACATCTTTGACCTCTGATCAGGAGCAAGCCAGGTGAAACTCGAAGTCCAGGATCAATCGCAAGTTTTCCTCCCACGAGACATCGCCCGCATTCAGCAGGCCGCTGACAGTTGGACTCCTCAGCAGGTTCTGAGCTGGGCCTTCGAATCCTTCGGAAATCGCGTGGCCATCTCTTCCGCTTTCGGTGTCGAAGGAATGGTCATCATCGATATGGCATCGCGAATCAGTCGTGATTTTCGGCTGTTCACCATCGATACGGAATTTCTGTTTCCCGAAACCTACGCGCTGATGGACAAGATTGAGCAGAAATACGGCATCGCGATCGAGAAAGTTTATTCACTACTTTCGCCCGACGAACAGGAGCGAACGAAAGGCGCCGCGCTCTGGACTAGCGATCCCGATCAATGCTGCAATCTGCGCAAGGTCGAGCCTCTTCGCCGCAAACTTGGCGAGCTGTCCGCGTGGATCACCAGTATCCGTCGCGATCAGACGTCTGTCCGCTCGAGCGCGCGACGTATCGAATGGGATGCCAAATTCAGTCTGATAAAGATCAATCCGATCGTTGACTGGAATACGAAACAAGTCTGGCGCTACATCCACGATCACGACGTTCCCTACAACGAGCTTCACAACCAGGACTACCCCAGCATAGGTTGCACGCATTGCACACGCGCGGTGAGACCGGGAGAAGATCCGCGCGCGGGACGGTGGTCCGGTTTCGCGAAGACTGAGTGCGGGCTGCACATGATCGACCCGGCTCCTGACGCGTCCAAGGCCGCAAAGGTTGGCAGCTAGGGCTGCCCTTATCCAGCTTGGCAGTACGCAGTGGAGATGCCTCCCCAATCGCGTCCAGTATCGCCCTTTAAGAAAAACACAGCGTGCAGCCTCTGCACACATTCCTCCAGTTTCGTCTCATCCACGAGAAACGAGATGGTGCGATCGGACGTGCCCTGACACAAAACTCGCACGTCCATATCAGCGACTGAGGCGAAGACTTGGCTAGCGATCTCCGGGCGGCGCCGAAGATTCTCTCCGACCAAACAAATCAGCGCCCGGCCAGTTTCCCACCGCACCTGTGCGATCCTTCTGAGGTCCTCTGCAATTGCCACCAGCGGCGCATCTGATCTCACCAGCAACGACACGCGCCCAGGCGATAGCGCTAACACGTCCACAGTGCAGGCCTGCCGCTCAAAAGCCGCGAAAACGTTGTCCAGCACTCCGTTGATTCCCGCCGCCGAGTCGATTTCGACCGCAACGACATTTCTCTTCGCGGTAATAGCGCTTACGGAATTGGTCGCGCGCGGGCGAGCCGAGATCTCAGTTCCCATTCCCTCAGGCTGTCGAGAGTTCAGTACATACACCGGGATGTTCTCTCTCATCGCAGGTGCTAACGTCGCTGGATGTAGTACTTTGGCTCCAGAGCTCGCCAACTCAGCGGCCTCATCGAACCCCATTTTTCGGATCAAGCGCGCGTCATGGCAGATCTTCGGATCCGCTGTCATTACGCCATCCACATCCGTCCATATCTCCACCCGGGAAGCGCCGAGAGTTGCGGCAAGGATAGCTGCAGTGAAGTCGGACCCTCCTCGCCCTAAAGTCGTAGGAACTCCTTGACTCGTTGACCCGATGAATCCGCCCAGCACAGGAACGCAACCGGCTTCGAGCTGTGGTAGCAACGTATCGGGTACTCGTTGATTGACTGAATCCCAAAGCGGACTCGCCTGTCCATGTTTCTCATCGGTGACGATGCAATCCCGTGCGTCAACGTGGATCGCACTCGCGCCTGCTTGACACAGAGCTTCCGTTACCAGATGGCTTGAGAAACATTCACCGAAACCGAGCAGCCGATCCTGTGATTCCAGACCCAATTCGCGAGACGCTTCCAGACTATGCAGCAGCCCCTCAATCGCCTGGAACTCGCTTCGCAGTACTCGATCGAGAGCTCCATTGGCGCTTCCCTCGACCAGAGAGTCGGCTAGCTGCTCGTGCCTTACATAAATTGCTCGGACGGTCGCGAGAGCCGATCCAAGATGGCCTGAAGCCGCTAACCTTCCGGCATCGAGTAGCTGATCCGTGATGCCGGCAAGCGCGCTGACCACGACCACTCGCTGAAAAGCGCTGCGGCTTTCGACAATGGAGATGAGCCGTCGAATCGCCGCCGCATCTTCTACCGACGTTCCTCCAAACTTCATGACTACTATTTCGTCGCTCTGCTCAAATCTGCTTGGTCGCTGTAATCCGTTCATATTGACCTTTCATTCATCGCCGCAAAGAAAAACCCACCGCCAGATTGCTTCTGGCGGTGGGCTCGGTTGACTTGCTTAAGATTGCTTTACATCATCCGATCCCGTCCTCCAGAAGACACGTAGTAATTCGTGTCGACATGTCTGTGTCTGTCGATGTAATTCGCTTCGACTTCTGGATGGACCGGTTCATGACTTTTGGGGTAAGAGCTCGATAACCAGCCTCATTAGCTTAGTCCTGAGGCGGGACGCCTGAGAAATTCAAAATTGCGATAATCGCCATCGCTATTTCAGATGAGGCTGACCTACGCGTCGCCTTTTTTCATCTGAGTGGCAAATTGTCGCAACAAGGCGACAAACGCTGTTGACGCTACTGACAGTGTTCTATCGCGCCGGTAAGCAAGCCCGAGTTCTCGGTACAACTCCGCATCTTCGAGGTCGATCAACTTAACCCGGCCCGCCTCCATTTCATCGCGTGCGAACGACGCGCTGATTAGAGATACCCCGAGATCGGCTGCCACAAAGCTTTTGATCATGCCTATGCTGGGCAGTTCCATGCGAACTTGTAATTCGGAGCTGTGCGGACGGAATAACTTGTCCAACAACCGGCGCGTGTGCCCGGTTTTCGGGAAAAGTAGTGGCTGCTTCACGATTTCGCTAACCGGAACAACCTTGTATTTCGCGAGCGGGTTTTTAGGGCTCACCATCAGCATCAGCTTGTCGCGGAAAATCGGCTGGATCTTCAAGCTAGGCGACTGGATCGGCAAAGTTAGAATGCCGACCTCAATCATTCCGTTCTCGAGCTTTTCGACGATCTTGTAGCTGAAATTGCGATAGATGCTGATCTGCACCGGCGGATACCGACGGCAGTATTCTGCGAATACTTCGGGTAGCACATACAAGCAAGTAGCCTCATTTGCACCAACCCGTAGCGTGCCTCTGGGAGTGCCGCTATGATCGGCAACGGCCATCAGCGACTCATCCCGCAAGTTTTTCAAACGCTCGGCGTACTCGTAGAAGACCTGCCCGGCAGGCGTTAATTTGACGGTTTTGCCCGATCGATCCAGCAGTCGATCGCCATATTCCTGCTCCAGTTGGCGGATCTGCGCGCTTACGGCTGACTGCGAACGGAAAACCTTCTCCCCGGCGCGGGAGAAGCTGCCTTGGCGGGCAACTTCAAGAAATGTGATGAGTTGATCAAAGTCCATTGTGGTTGTGCCGAATTATAGCGAACTCTTCCTCTCGCGAACGTTAATTACGCAGCACTTATCGCAACGCTGCAGCACTTTGAATTTTGCATGGCTTGCATCGAAATTCTGCATTGTACTTTGCGGCTCCCGAGACGCTATTAAAGTAGAGCGTCAGTGTCTGGAAGTTTGGTGTGCGTATCCACTGCCTAGCAATGCACGCCCGCAAACAATTGCTTAGAAAGGAAATCTGCCTCCTAGACGAAGTCCATGACGACCCGTCTCAATTCGACCAAGGGCCTTCCGGCCGCCCAGGGGCTCTATCATCCGTCGCACGAACATGATGCCTGCGGAATAGGGTTCGTCGCCAGCATTTCCGGCAAGAAAAGTCACGACATCATTGAGAAGGGAATTCAGGTTTTGTTGAACCTGGCCCATCGCGGTGCGTGCGGATGCGATCCGGAAACCGGCGACGGCGCCGGTGTTCTAATACAGATTCCTCACAAATTCTTTGTCCGCGAGTGTCAGAAACTCGGCTTCTCCTTGCCCAAGGCAGGAACGTACGGCGTCGGGATGATTTTTTTACCCGTCGAGAAGCATCCGCGCCTGCAATGCGAAGGCATTCTTGAACGGATCGTTCGCGAAGAGGGACTCACGCTTCTCGGTTGGCGGGATACTCCGGTTTACGCCTCGGCGATCGGTCGCGTGGCACGCGCTTCTCAGCCGTATATTCAACAGATTTTTGTGCGGTGCGCCTCGGGGATGGACGAGGATGCCTTCGAGCGTAAGCTTTACGTAGTTCGCAAGCGTGCTGAAAATGAAATTCGGGAATCCGGCATCGAAGACGCCGACACCTTTTATATCCCCTCGTTGTCCTGCCGCACGATTGTCTATAAAGGTCTGTTGCTCGCCCCGCAGATAGAAAATTTCTATCGGGAGCTTTCAGATCCCGATGCGGTCAGCGCCCTGTGTTTGGTTCACCAGCGATTTTCGACCAATACTTTTCCTAGTTGGCAACGGGCGCATCCGTACCGCTACATCGCGCACAACGGCGAAATCAACACGCTGCGGGGAAATGTGAATTGGATGCATGCGCGCCAGTCACTTCTCAGTTCGCCCCTGTTTGGCGACGATTTGCGGAAACTTTTTCCCATCATCGCGCCCGACGGCAGCGATTCCGCGAACTTCGACAACGCGGTCGAATTGCTCCTCCAATCCGGACGAAGCCTGCCCCATGTCATGGCTATGATGATCCCCGAAGCTTGGGCTGGTAACCCGCACATGAAGCCGGAGAAGCGGGCCTTCTACGAGTATCACGCATGCTTGATGGAGCCTTGGGACGGGCCCGCTGCAATCGCGTTCACCGATGGCCGCGTCATAGGAGCGACTCTGGATCGCAACGGTCTTCGCCCGGGAAGATATGTGGTCACTCATGATGATCTTGTTGTGATGGCCTCTGAGGCGGGTGTGCTCGATGTTCCCCCCGCACAAGTGAAGAAGAAGGGCCGCTTGCAACCGGGGAAAATGTTTCTCGTCGACACGGTGGAAGGTCGAATCATCTCGGACAAGGAGATCAAACAGAAACTCTCTTCACAGCAGCCGTACGCCCAATGGGTAGCCGACAACCAGATCACCATGGATCAGTTGCCGGAGCCATCGCGCATGCATTTTCCCGACGTGGAGACGCTGCTCCGCCGTCAACGCGCGTTCGGTTACAGCGACGAAGACCTGCGGATGATTCTCGGTCCGATGTCGCTCAAAGGCGAGGAGCCAATCGGTTCGATGGGAACCGACACGCCGCTAGCCTGTCTCTCAGACAGACCGCAGTCCCTGTTCAATTATTTCAAGCAGCTTTTTGCCCAGGTAACCAATCCTCCGATCGATCCGATTCGCGAAGAAATGGTTATGTCTCTCATCAGTTACATCGGAAGCGAGCGGAACATCCTCGATGAGGCGCCGGAAAATTGCCACATGCTGAAGCTGGCGCATCCGCTGCTTACGAATCGAGATCTGGAGAAGCTGCGCCGAGTTTCGAACCGGGACTTGCTGGCCACGACGCTGCCCACGATGTTTCGGGTGAGGGATGGCGAGGACGGCCTCCGCCGTGCACTTGATGAATTGTGTCGCCGGGCATCGCAAGCGGAAAAAGCCGGATACTCGCTCTTGATTCTCTCCGATCGCGGCGTCGACAAAGACTACGCTCCCATCCCGTGTCTTCTGGCACTTGCAGCGGTCCACAACTTGCTCGTGCGTGAAGAGACTCGAACCCAGGTCGCACTCATTACTGAATCCGGTGAGCCGCGCGAAGTCATGCACTTCGCCCTACTGAGCGGTTACGGTGCCAGCGCGATCAATCCATATCTTGCGTTAGAGAGTGTCGAAGATCTCGCGTGGCGCGGAGAACTGGGCGACGGAATCACCCCCGAGATTGCGGTCAAGCATTACCTGAAAGCAGTGAAGAAGGGCTTACTCAAGACCTTTTCGAAGATGGGCATCTCGACGCTGCAGAGTTACCAGGGGGCGCAAGTCTTCGAAGCAATTGGACTGAATAAAGATCTGGTCGACTCATACTTCTCAGGCACAACCTCGCGACTTGAGGGCGTCGGACTCGATGTGCTGGCTGCAGAAGCACGGTTGAAACATGAGCATGCATTTCGGTCGTTGACGGACTTCGAAACCGAGTTGACTGTGGGCGGCAACTACCATCAGCGGGTTGGTGGCGAATATCATTTGCTGAATCCATTAACGATCAGCAAGCTACAACATGCTGTAAGGCAGGATAGCTACAAGACTTTTCAGGAGTACACCGACCTCATCGACAATCAAAGCGCAAATTTATGTACCCTGCGCGGATTGATGAAGCTGAAGAGACGGCGAATCACCGGTGTCGATCGATGAAGTTGAGCCGGCCAAAGAAATTGTGAAACGCTTCACGACGGGAGCGATGTCGTTCGGCTCTATCAGCAAAGAAGCACACGAAACGCTGGCGATTGCGATGAATCGCATCGGCGGTAAATCAAACACCGGCGAGGGCGGAGAAGACGAGGAGCGGTTTAAGCCCGACCCGAACGGCGACCTCCGACGCAGCGCCGTTAAGCAGGTTGCTTCGGCGCGCTTTGGCGTTACCGCGAATTATTTGGTGAACGCTGATGAATTGCAGATCAAGATGGCGCAGGGCGCGAAGCCCGGCGAGGGCGGACAACTTCCTGGGCACAAAGTCGACGAAGTAATCGCGCGCCTTCGTCATTCGATTCCCGGCGTTGGCTTGATCTCGCCTCCGCCGCATCACGACATCTATTCCATCGAAGATCTTGCGCAGTTGATCTATGACCTAAGAACGTCAATCCGCACGCCCGCATTGCAGTCAAATTGGTGGCTGAAGTTGGCGTCGGCACAGTCGCCGCCGGAGTCGCGAAGGCGCACGCAGACGTCGTCCTGATCAGCGGCGATTCGGGCGGTACTGGCGCGTCTCCGCTTAGTTCAATCAAGCACGCGGGCATTCCGTGGGAGCTCGGTCTCGCAGAGACTCAGCAAGTGTTGCTGCTCAACGATCTTCGCAGCCGCATTCGCGTCCAAACCGACGGCAAGCTGCAGACCGGCCGCGACGTCGTAATCGCCGCCCTCTTGGAGCAGAAGAATTCGGATTCGCCACCACTCCTCTGATTGCAATGGGCTGCATCATGATGCGCAAGTGTCATTTGAATACCTGCTCGGTCGGCATCGCCACGCAAGACCCTGTCTGCGCAAGCAGTTCTCAGGCCAGCCGGAGCATGTCATCAATTTCTTCTTCTTCATCGCGGAGCAAGTTCGCGAGTACATGGCCGAACTCGGTTTCCGGACCGTTGATGAAATGGTCGGTCGCGTCGATCTGCTGGATGCCGAAGAAGCGGTCGATCACTGGAAGGCTCGCGGTCTCGATCTCTCTGCGATCTTTCTACAATCCGCCGATCCCTTCGCGCGTGTCGCGTCGATGCGTGCAATCGCAGGATCACGGCCTCGAGCAGGCTCTCGACCACAAGATTCTCGGGCAGGTCGCATCACGCGCTCGATACTCTCACATCCGTCGAAGTTCGCTTTCCTGTGCGCAACGTTCACCGCTCCGTCGGCACCATGCTGAGCGGCGAAATCGCTCGACGCTACGGTTCATCAGGATTGCCCCACGACACGATCGACATTCATCTCAAAGGCTCCGCCGGACAGAGTCTCGGAGCATTCCTCGCCAAGGGCGTGACGCTCACTCTGGAAGGCGAAGCCAACGATTACGTCGGCAAGGGTCTGTCCGGGCGGACGATTGATCGTCTATCCGCCCGAGATTCGCACTTCGCTGCCGGAGGAAAACATTATCATCGGCAATGTCGCTCTCTACGGCGCGACCAGCGGCGAAGCCTTCTTCAACGGCGTGGCTGGAGAACGTTTTGCGGTCCGCAACTCCGGATCGACCGCCGTCGTCGAAGGCGTGGGCGATCATGGCTGCGAGTACATGACGAATGGACTTGTGCTGGTCCTCGGATCCTGCGGACGAAATTTTGCCGCAGGCATGAGCGGCGGCGTCGCCTACGTCTTCGACGAGCGCGGAGACTTCACGGAAGAGCGCTGCAATCTGGATTCGGTCGATCTCGAACCCCTGATTGAGCCGCAGGATCTGCAGATTGTCAAAGATCTCGTGACACGCCACTTCGATCTGACAGGAAGTCCGCGGGCCAAGTGGATTCTCGACAACTGGTCCGACGCTGTCATCACGGTTCATCAAAGTGTTCCCGCACGAGTTCAAGCGAGTTCTGGGAGTCAGCCGCAATGAGCAGCGCTTACATTCCCGTCAGACCAGTCGCAGTTCTCGCAAGTGGCCGAGCAGGTGCAGCATGGGTAAGACGACTGGCTTCATGGACTATTCGCGCGAGCTGGCTCCGCGCCGGCCCGTCCTCGAGCGCGTGAACGACTGGTTCGAAATCTATCAGGATTTTCCCGAAGACCAGCTCCGCAAGCAGGGCGCGCGCTGCATGGATTGCGGCGTTCCGTTCTGCCAGACTGGATGTCCAGTCAGCAACCTCATTCCAGACTGGAATGATCTTGTCTATCGCGGCCGCTGGAAAGACGCCGTTCGCCAGCTTCACGCCACCAATAACTTTCCTGAATTTACAGGACGCATCTGTCCAGCTCCCTGCGAAGCATCCTGTGTTCTGGGGATCAATCAGCCGCCGGTCACCATCAAGCAGAATCGAAAAGAATATCGTCGAGCGCGCATTCCTGGAAGGCTGGATTCGGCCCGAACCGCCAAAGCTTCGCAGCGGGAAGAAAGTCGCAATCGTCGGCTCCGGACCCGCCGGACTTGCCGCCGCACAACAGCTTTGCCGCGCAGGGCACGCCGTCACCGTCTATGAAAAAGCCGACCGCATCGGCGGACTGCTCCGCTACGGCATTCCCGAGTTCAAACTTGAAAAACACATCATCGACCGCCGCCTCGATCAGATGTCCGCCGAAGGTGTGAAGTTTGTCACCAACGCTGAGGTAGGAAAGAACGTTGCCGTGGATGATCTGCGCCGCGACTTCGATGCGATTGTGCTGGCAGGCGGATCCGAACAGCCGCGCGATCTCAAGATTCCCGGGCGCGAGCTGAAGGGAATTCATTACGCGATGGAATTCCTTCCGCAGCAGAACAGGCGCTGCCACGGCGACACTCTCGATTCGACACCGACATTCTTGCCACGGGCAAACGCGTCGTCATCATCGGCGGCGGCGATACCGGCGCCGACTGTCTCGGCACGTGCCATCGTCAGAAGCCGCTGTCCGTGCATCAATTCGAAATCATGCCCAAGCCGCCGGACGAGCGCTCGCCGCTCACTCCGTGGCCTTTATGGCCGATGCAGCTTCGCACCGAGGCGGCGCACGAAGAAGGCGGCATCCGCGATTGGAGCATCGCCACCACGAATTTACCGGCGACGAGCACGGAAATGTGAAACAACTTCACGCGGTCCGGGTTGGACCTCCGCCGAAATTCGATCCGATCCCCGGCACCGAATTCACCATGGACGCGGATCTCATCCTGATCGCCATGGGATTTCTCGGCCCTGTCCGCAACTGGAATGATCGAGCAGCTCGGGCGTGCAACTCGACAATCGCGGAAACGTCGCCACCGATCAGAACTATATGTCCTCCGTTCCCGGAGTATTTGCCGCAGGAGACATGCGGCGCGGACAATCTCTCGTGGTCTGGGCGATCGCCGAAGGCCGGAAAGCCGCGGCGTGCGTCGATTCCTACCTTCGCGCCGCTGCGCATCGGCCTGCGTGTCTTTCCGTTCGCTACCGGACGACATTCGCCTCGTGACCCTCACCATCACGTGCTCATCGGCAAGCTAATATGTAGACGAGTCCGCTTAAGGTGACTCGTGTCGCGCACATGATTCACCTCTGCAGACATCCAGGCCGCACTCGGACCGAATCCGCGTCCGACATCCGCGTCTCTCCCTGCACCCACTCGGAAACGTTTTCCGGACTCACTGGCAACTCCATCTTCCTCAAGCTCGATAACCAGCAGCGCACCGGCGCATTCAAAGAGCGCGGCGCGCTGAACAAGCTGCTTACTCTCACCGCCGAAGAGCGTTCGCCACGGTGTCATCGCCGCCTCCGCCGGCAATCATGCGCAGGGAGTTGTCTTATCACGCTGGCACGCCAGGGCATTCATGCCCGCATCGTTATGCCGCTGCCGACGCCTCTGACCAAGGTTTCTGCGACGCGAGCGTATGGCGCGGACGTCGTTTTGCACGGCGCAAATTACGACGAGGCTTTTGAGAAAGCTGTTGAGCAAAGCCGGCAGGATCATCTGACTTTGATCCATGCATTTGATGACGATGCAGTTATCGCAGGGCAGGGAACTCTTGGTCTTGAAATTCTGGAGCAGCATTCCGATATTGAAGTGATCGTGTCGCCCATCGGCGGAGGCGGACTGATCGGTGGCATCGCCTGCGCTGTCAAAGGAAACTAATCCGCGCGTGAAGGTTTATCGGAGTTCAGCCCTCGCGCATCCCTTCGATGAAAGCTGCTGTCGCGGAAGGAAAGCCAGTCACTCTGGACTCCGGCGAAGACCATTGCCGACGGGATCGCCGTCCGCCGCGCCGGAGAACGAACCTTCCGCTGGTTCAGAAATACGTCGACGATATTGTGACCGTGAAGAAGAAGAAATCGCCAACGCGATTCTGCTTTTGCTGGAACGCGAGAAGACATTGGCGGAAGGTGCGGGTGCGGCGGCGATTGCCGCTGTCCTGAATCGCAAATTGCCGCTGGAAGGAAAGCGAGTCGCCGTGCTTGTTTGCGGCGGCAATATCGACGTCACGCTGCTTGCGCGCATCATCGAGCGCGGTCTTGTGAAAGATGGACGCCTGGTTCGTCTGCGCGTTCATCTTGCCGGATTATCCCGGCGCGCTATATCGGCTCACCGGAATTCTCGCCGATCATCGCGCCAACATCGTCGAGACCGCTTACGATCGCGCCTACCACGGCGTCAATCTCGGCGACACCGCGATCGATATCACGATGGAAACCCGCGGTCCCGACCACATCGCGGAACTGCTGACCGCGCTGGTTTCGGCTGGATACACGCACGAAAGAATTTTGTGAGTTTGACCGCTCGACTTCTAAGCGAACTGATTGGCGAATCCGAGGATCGACTAGGGAGTAGAGTTGCTGAGAGGCACCTTGCCGCCCCCGCCGGCACAGCAAGATGCAGAGCAGAGCGGCTCCCCCTGCCGCCGTTCCAATCTCAATCCATTTCGGATTCGCCTAGCGCGCCGGCGCTTGTCGGCGCAGCGATCGGCGCCGCAAATCTCGGATTCATCGTAGTTGTGCTGCTCCCCTTCATGCACCGAAGCGCGTTGGGAGTTTCTATCTCGCGGTCTGTGACTTCGTCTTGCCGTGCCCGCCTTCGTGCTCGACATTCACGTCATCTTTTCGCGCCGCTACTTGCACGGTGCCGCTTACATCGCTGACTTCGTATTGCGTCCACTCATTGCGCACCGGGACCACACGAATGCAATTGACTTCTACCCGGAAACCCTTCGACGTTCCTACTGAGACGCTGCCGTGATCGAGTTCCAGATAGTCGCCCTGAAATTTTGCGACTGACTCTGGCCCGAGCAAGATGGTCGATCCATCGAGGACTAGATTGGCGTTGAACCCGCCTTGGTCTCGACTCGCTCCCCGGGAAATACCGCCGTGGAATCCCGGCCTCGTCGCTGTTGACCCACACTCCGCCCTGCGTGTGAAGTATTGCTCCCGCCTGCTGATCGTCCGCTGATCTGCGCGAGCAAGATTGCGGAACGACCACCAGCAGCGTCCAGCACAAAAATTAACCGTAAGATAGAACACGCATCCGAGGCCCTTATTTCCGACACTTCTCCAATCAAAATCGTAATTGGCGGTTACTGGTCGTCTATTAGCAGGTCGGGTGCTCTTTTGGCACGGCAGCGCCAAAAGTAGCACCCTCGCTGTGCGATTTACTCTTCCGTAATGATCTTTCGCTTCGTAAAACTTTGTAAATCATGGAGTTGCGGTCACTCTGCAGCATGTAGAGTAGAGGATGGGGCGTATGAATATGAAACACTAAGCATCGCATTGTCACTGTGAGCGTGCATATCGGTGTTCTGCGCCGTCTCTTCTGTCGCTACCTTTCAGCACATTTGTTTCCTCTGCGACATGCTCAGGAATGCGAGGACAACGCAGCAGTCGCCCGGAAGATCGGCGCGATCAAATCAGTGAACGGCAACGCTCTGGTCTTGACGCAGGACGCCGGCGCCGGACATATCCGTGACCCTTCAGCCGAATGCGCGGATCTTGCGTATCGCACCGGGAGCAAAAGATCTTAAAGACGCGACGCCAGTGCAAATTCAAGACCTGCAAGTCGGAGACAGAGTGCGAGTACGTGGGCAGGCTTCGACTGACGGACGGCGCGATCGATGCTTTCGAATTCGTTCGTGATGGCACACAGCGATGTCGATGCGGTCACCAGCAGGAGCAGCAGGATTGGCAGAAGCGCGGTCTCGGAGGGCTCGTCGAGCAGTGTTGATGCTGCTGCCGGAACCGTGACGATTTCAATGACTGGTTTCGGCGGGAAGAAAACAGTCACAGTCCACACTTCGGCAAGCACGATCATTCGCCGCTATGCGCCCGACTCGGTCAAGTTCGACGACGCAAAGATCAGCACGCTGCAGGAGATTCACCCGGGTGATCAGTTGCGAGCTCGTGGCGAACGCAGCGCGGATGGATTGCAGACTGACCGCTGAAGAAATCGTGACTGGGAGCTTCCGCAATATCGCGGGAACTAGTCAACTCGGTGGATGCAGCGGCCGGCACTATCACCGTTCAGGATCTTCTGAGTAAGAAGCCTATGGTCGTGAAAATTACATCCGAATCGCAATTGCACAAGATTGCCGCCGGAGATTGCTCAGAGGATCGCCGCGCGACTGAAAGGCGAACCGGCCTGCTGGATACCTCGGGTGCGTCCAGCGCTCTCGTGCAACAGGGAATGCGCCAGTGGGACAAGCCGGGCGAGCACTACCGCGAACGGCGGCCCCTGCAGCGGCCTGCGAATAGCGGCGCGAGGCAGGGCGGGAGGGGCGTGCGGTCCACGACCTTCAGCAGATGCTCGGTCGAATGCCGACCGTCGCAGTGGCCGATTTGCATAAAGGCGATGCCGTTCTTGATCGTCGCCACCGAAGGTACACGCGGCGGGAGCCACCGCCATCACACTCTTAAGCGGAGTGGAACCGATTCTTCAGGCTGCTCCCAGTGGCAGCCAGGCCATGATGCTTACGCCTTGGAGTTTGGGCGGCGCTCCTGGCGGAGACGCGATGCAGTAGTCATTCGAAACGCGGCAATCATCCACATTGTTGTATTGGTCTGCATTAATGGAAGGCATAATGAAGCTTCGGAAATTCCTGTATCTATTTCTTGCTTCCTTTCTGCTGACATCTATGAGTCGCCTCATAAACGGCCAAGATGTGTCTGGAGCGCTCCGCGGACAAGTCACGGATCCATCTGGCGCCGCCATTTCAGGGGCCGATGATCATCATGACTCCTGCTGACCGGCGCACCGATTGTAGTGAAGAGCAATGCTCAAGGCATGTTCGAATTCAAAACTTTGCCGGCCGGAAAATACACTCTCACCGTCTCCGCTCCCGGATTCACGCTCTACGAAAATGACAACGTCATGATCGCAGATCAACCGCTGCGCCTTAACATTGCGATGACGATTGCGGTCGAAGAAGAGAAGGTTCAAGTTTCCGACACCGCGCCGACGATCGACGTCAATCCCAGCAACAACGCTGGGGCCATCGTTATCTCGGGCAAGGAACTCGAAGCGCTGCCAGATGATCCCGATGAATTGCAGTCGGATCTTGCAGGCCCTTGCCGGCCCGTCAGCAGGCCCGAACGGCGGACAGATGTACATCGATGGATTCACTGGTGGCCAGCTTCCGCCAAAGTCGTCGATTCGCGAGATCCGCATCAACCAGAATCCGTTCTCCTCCGAATACGACAAGCTGGGCTATGGACGCATCGAAGTGTTCACCAAGCCCGGGCACCGATAAGCTCCACGGCCAGTTCATGATCGATGGCAACGATTCGCCATTCAACGCGCGGAATCCCTTTGCCGGGGCAGAAGCCTCCGTATTACTCCACGACAGATAACGGAAATGTCGGCGGTCCCATCAGCAAGAGCGCATCTTTCTTCTTCAACGTCGATCGCCGCGATGTGAATGAGCTGTCAGTGATCAACGCGACTGATCCCACAGGCGACGGCAACCTGAAGATAGCGGAGAATGATTCCCAATCCGCGGCAGCGGACCAATATCGGTCCCAGATTCGACTGGGCCATCAACAAGAACAACACATTAACGGCTCGCTATCAGTACTTTCGCGACACTGCAATCAGGACAATCTCGAATCAGTTTTTTCTGCCGACTCGCAGGCTTACTCTCCGAAGAGCACGGAACACACCTTCAAATCAGCGACACACAGATCATCGGCTCGCAAATCGTCAACGAAACTCGCTTTCAGTACAATCGCGACAACGAAATCCAGAATCCGTTGGATACCAATCCCGCTGTGAGCGTGCTCGGCAATTTCACCGGAGGGGGCAACAGCGAGGGCACCCTCAACAATGTGGAGAACAGCTACGAGCTACAGAACTACACGTCTTGGCTTCGCCCACAATCACTTCCCTGAAGTTCGGTGGGCGGTTGCGCGCTACCCATGCCTCCGATTTTTCGACCTCGGGTTTCAACGGCAGTTTCACATTTCCCACATTCGCCGCCTTCCAGGCTGCGTCGCCCAGTCAGCTTAATGTCACCGTCTGGATCGCCCGACGGCCGCCAGTCACCTATTTCGACGTCGAGCCCTATGCGCAGGATGACTGGCGCGTACGGCCGAACATCACGCTGAGCATGGGACTTCGCTTCGAAACGCAGAATGCGATTCACGATCACAGCGATTGGGCTCCGCGGTCTCGGCTTTGCCTGGGGTGTAGGCGGGCGCAGCGGTCCACCGAAAGTCGTAATCCGCGGTGGCTCCGGGATTTTTTACGATCGCTTTCAGATCACTCCATTACTGCAGGCGCAGCATCTGAACGGCGTCAGCGCAGGAAGAATTCGTCATCAACAACCCCACGTGCTTTCCGGGCCTCGATGTACCGCTCACCGACTTCGATCTCGAGTTGCGGCACTCCAACTTCGACATCGTCGACGATTTACCAGATCAGACCCGCGCTTGCACGCACCTTACACGATTCAAAGTGCGGTCAGCGTCGAGCGCCAAGTCACCAAGGCTGCGACCGTTTCGGTCACCTACCTAAACTCCCGCGGCTTCGATCAATTCGTTACCATCAATGCGAATGCCGCTTTCCCAGGAACGCCTTGCTACCCGAACTGCCCCATTCCCGCGCAGAATATTTACCGCTACGTCTCGGAAGGAAACTTCAAGCAAAATCAGCTCATTGCGAACACGAATGTCCGCATTGGGGCAAAGGTTCAGGTGTTTGGCTACTACACCCTGAACTATGCAAACAGCGACACGTCGGGTGTCTCCAGTTTTGCGACTAACTCTTACAACATCAGTCAGGATTATGGCCGCGCTTCGTTCGATATCGCGGCATCGTCTTTTTCTCGGCGGCAGCGTGGCGCTGCCCTATTTGCTTCGCCTGAGTCCGTTCATGATCGTGAGTTCAGGATCGCCGTTCAACATCTCTTCACCCTTTGACCTGAATGGCGACTCGCTCTACAACAATCGCCCGGGATTGGTTTCGACAGCAACCTGTCCCACCGTTGAGAACGCAGCGGGTTCTTCGATTTACTGCACGCCTCTCGGAACATTCGATGCGACTGCTGCGACGGGATCGTTGCTTCCCGTCAACTACGCCACCGGCCCCAGCCATTTTGTGATGAACCTGCGGCTCACGAAAACATTCGGCTTCGGTCCAAGCACAAAGAGATCTGGATCGGGTGATCAGGGAGGTGGTCCTGGCGGACCTGGTGGCGGCGGGCACCGGCGGTGGTGGTCCGCGTGGTCCATTGTTCGGTGGCGGCGGTGGTCCGCCGTCGATGTCGTCCAACTCGGACCGGCGCTACAACCTGACGCTTGGAGTCAGCGCTCGCAACCTATTCAATAACGTGAACGTGACGAATCCCAGCGGAGTTCTCGGCTCGAAGTTCTTCGGTGTCTCCAATAACATTCAGGGCTTTCCATTTTCCCCCGGGAACCACCGCCAATCGCCGCATCGACTTGATCGCGACCTTCAGCTTCTGAGCGAAAGGCATTCTTGTCGTCATATCGCGACATGACACTCGCAGCGTATTCTGATAACCGGAGATCGCATTGAAGGTGTTCCAGAATGTGATGCTCGAAGACTGATTGGCACCTCTTCGTATCAGCCGACGAAATCTCATCCGGCTCGCAGCGAGTGCGGGAGTTGCTGCGCTCGCCGCCGATACTGTTCTGTTCGAGCCCAATCGCTTGCAGCTCGTGAGGCAGGAGATTCGCCTTGGCCGATGGCCGTCTCGGCTTGATGGCTTCACCATCGCGCTTCTGAGTGACTTCCACTACGATCCCTACTTTTCCATTCATCCGATTCGCGCTGCCATCAAGCTCGTCGAACAGATTCATCCGGAGCTAATCGTGCTCACAGGCGATTTCGTCTCGGTGCCGAATTACGGAGAATCGGCTCGTGGAGCGTATGCGGCTGAACCGTGCGCGCAACTGCTGCGAAGAATGCAGGCTCCTTACGGCTTGTGGGCCGTGATGGGAAATCATGATTTCTTCACTGATCCCGATCATGTCACGAGCGTATTGCGAGCCAAAGGAATCAACGTGCTTGCAAACCAGTCAGCTCCGATCGAGAGCAACGGTGGTCGATTCTGGTTAGCTGGTGTCGACGATGTGCTGGGGCGCACTGCCGATCTGGATGCGGCACTGCACAATATTCCTGCAGGATGAAGCCACGATCCTTCTTGCTCATGAACCTGATTATGCCGACCGTGTTGCTCGACATCCGGTAGATCTTCAACTCTCGGGTCATTCTCACGGAGGTCAGGTGAGAGTGCCATTTATCGGTCCGCTTTACCTTCCGGACCTCGCTCGCAAGTACATTCGCGGCCTCTACAAGATTGGGCCATTGACGCTTTATACCAATCCAGGCATTGGCACCGTGGAAGTGCCGGTGCGCCTGAACTGTCCTCCGGAAGTCACACTGTTGACCATCCGAAAAGGGTGATCCGGGCATAAATCGCCTTGGAGTTGTGCAAACCATTTCACATGGTCAACGGGATCGTGAATGTGCTACCTGCAAGTGGATGATAGAGAGCAACATAGACGCTGGGAGTGTGGCGCTTCGCTTGCGATAGCAAGGGTGCACGTCAATCGTCTTCGGTGGGGTACTAAAGTCATGAATTGTCGCAACTGGCCTGCGATCCTTCTAGTGATTTTGGCGTCTGTCGCTGCATCTTCGACAAGCACGCCGATGCGCGCCTCGAACTCGAACGCAAGCTTCGAGCAGCGCGAACTTGTGTTCTCTGCAGCGCTTCATCGCGCATCGCAGTTCGCCGGTGTTGCGCACGTCAGTTCCCGTCCATCGTGCGGTGAAGCTCAGCCGCCTGAAGAAATCGAGACGCCGAATCCACTGCTGACTTCCTCAGCACGCGGACAGAAGGTGAAGGTCAGCTTCATCATCGGCACCGATGGCAAAGTTCACAGCCCGCTCATCCTCGAGAGCGCAGGTATGTCCGGCGATTCGCGTGTTCTTCAGACGGTTCGAACCTGGCGATATCGTCCCGCAACCTGTAACGGCGTTCCCACGGAGACCGAAGGCAAGATCGAGTTTTCGAGTCGGTAATCATTACGCTAGAATTGCCACAGTAGCGGGTGACCGAGTCGTGGAAAAAGATAAGAAGCCTGGTGGACCTTTCGGCGCGCCTATGGACACTCCTGTCCGTAGCACCGACATGGAAGAACTCTATCGCAGATTGCAGCCGGCATCGCGGCGCGGCAAGGCTCCAGTGGAACCTGTCGCGGCGGCAGTCGAAGCGGCGCAACGTCTGTCTACCGAGATGGACGTGGAGGATGCGGTGAGCGACATGGCAAAGGATCAGAGCGCGGATTCAGCAACAGTCGTCTGCAGTTCCTGCGGATATCGAAACCGGAAGGGCAATCGCTTCTGCGGAAAGTGCGGGAACGCGCTGACCGGCGGGAACGCGAGTTTACCGGCAGAGATCGAACGGCCACAAGGCATCGTCGCTCCGCCGATTCCGCAACCGGGCTCAAACGAGAACCATCACTACCATCATCACTATCACCATCACTACTTCAACGGTGTGCCAGACGGCGCTTCTCCACGCGGATCAGCCGACGTAGCGCGCGAGGACAAGCTGCGACCAACGGCGGCACTTCGTGGCGACATGAGCCGCGCGGAGGCTAGTGTACGGCGCATCACGCAGGAATGGGTTCTCGCCTGCAACACTCGACATCTTGATGACCTGCTTGAGCTTTATGTGTCGGATGCTTTGGTGATGCGGTCGAACTATCCGCCGATCCGCGGAGCAGCAGCAATACGCGAGTTCTTCTTTGGGGCTCTGGGCGCGGGTTTGGGCGAGGTCGAAGTAGATCCACTACGGCTGGAAGTTGCTGGAGAGTTGGCCTACGAAGCAGGCCGCTGCAAGGCGCTGATCCCGAGTTCCAACGGGAAGCGACGGGAGGAGCGAGGCAAGTATCTGTGGGTTTTCGCCAAGCAGCCGAATAGCGAATGGAAGCTGGCAGCGGACTGCTGGTCGAGCGATCTCACGTTGACCACTCTTGAATCCGATGTTCCGGTAGGTGCCGCAGTGAAGACGGGCGTTGTGCGCAAAACTCCCTGAAGCTGACACTAGGGCGAAACTCCAAGCTTTTCCAACTCTGAACGGAGTTGATCTGCGTTCTTCATCTCGATGGTGTGCATTCCCATCTTCGCAGCGCTTTCTAGGTTGAGCGCGCGATCGTCAATGAAGCAGCACTGGTCCGCCGAAATCTGGGTTAGTTCGAGCGCCAGAAGATAGATATCGCGCTCCGGCTTGCGCAAGCCTACGAAGCAGGAGCTGACGAACATTCGGAAAATATTCCTCAAACCGAACTTTCCGATTCGATAATCATTCAACTCCCGCGACTCGTTGTTAATCGTTCCCATGAAATATTTGTTCGAACTGCTCAACGCCTGGGCGAGCTTCAGACTTTCCGGGAACGGTTCCGAGAGGGAAACCATGTAGTCGCGGAATTCGGCAATGGTGAACGGATGCTCGCGGTAGAAGACCGTTCGCTCGAGATAGTCGTCGAGCGTGATTTTTCCGCGCTCGAATGAGGACACCAGCATCTCGTGACGGCTGTGAAAGTCATCGGGATCGAGGTGGAAGTGCTCGAGGGCTTTCGCGCGCTCGGTGCGATCCCAAGCGTTCGTGAGCAGAACGCCTCCAACATCCCAAAACAGGGCGCGAACCGTCTGAGCCAAGAAATCTCTCCTGGGAATCTGGGAAAAGTGTAGACGAAATGAATAGAAAGGGCGTCCGCGCAGTTCCATTTTGGGAATTTTGGCATCGAGGGAGGTATCCCTCCCCCCTACCGGTCTATTGGAATGTTGTATTTAGCGGGAAACGGCTGAATCGATCTTTGCTGACAACGAGTTACGGGCAAAATCTTGAAAACAAGCAACTTGGAAGACTGTTTGCTTCCCTAAGTCCTTTACTTTCAGCGAGCAGCTTCAACACTTCCGCCCAAAATCTTGAACCTGAAGTACTTAGTTAGTCTGTTACGCAAAGCCCGTTTTTGTCCAAGCGCTATATTTTGGGGCTTCTCAGGCGATTCGACAAGACCACGAAAGTAGACATGGTGTCATATCCGTCGCTTTCGATTATGCAAGCTTTAGCTGCTGTCATCGTGATCGCGCTTTCCGCCGCTGGGGACGACTGAGTCCGGGACTACACCCCTGCTGCTAGGGCCGGGCTTCTGACGTTGATTTGACTTCAGAGTAGTAGCCTTTTCGCGCGTTGACTTTCAGCTTACGTCCGGATTTTTCCGCGACGATAGCGATCGAACGGTAATGTCCGTCGAGATTGAAATGGGCGGGACGATAGGAGATCAGATAACGGCTGCGGATTACCTGTTGTAACTCGGCGAGACTTCGGCTGAAGTGAGTGGCGGATCCGGGGAAGAATGAGACGCCGCCGGTCAGCCTGGCAAGCACTTTCATCGCTCGATTGCCGGTGGGATCCGTCACCTGAGTTTGAGCGTCGGAATAACGAGTACTCACGGTGTAAACGATCACCTCATCCTTTTCGGCCCGGTCAATCGCCTGTTTCAAGGTGGCGCTGCTGGAATTGTCGTCCCCATCGCTAATGACAACAAGGATTTTGGCGACGTGACGGTCTTCAGGTTTTTCGGCGAGTTTGTCCGCAGCGAATGAGACGGCGTCCCAAATGGCGGTTCCTCCGACCGGTACCAGTTGATTGATGCCGGTGGCGAGTTGTTTCAGATCGGGAGTGAAGTCACGGGCAACTACAACCGAGTTGGAGAATCCAGCGACGAACGCGAGGTCATCCTTTCCTGTCAGAACCTGATTCATGAAATTGACTGCAGCATGCTGTTCAAAGGTAAAGCGCTCGGTGATAGAGCCGCTGGTATCGATCAGCAATCCCAGCCGCAGGGGCAGATCGGACTCGCTGTGAAACGAAAGGACGGCAGCCGGCGGCTTACGATCATCCAGGATCCTCACGTCGTTGCGAGTGAGGTCGCTGACTGACCTGCCCTTGTCCGTGGCGGAGAAAAACATAGCGACCTCGTTGACGCTGCTACGAACCGCCCAGACGTGGGGCCTCGAGCCGGGAAGGGGTGGGGCGGATGAAATATGCGAGATCTCGGGCTCACTCGGGCCCGAATGATTCGCTGTCTCACACGAGGCGCAGGTTGAGCCTTCGGATTCGGCCTCCGTGATCTGTTGTTTTTCTCTGAATTCCTGCAACACCTCTTGACCGAGAGACGAAGACGCCGCGGTCGATGGCGCGAACGCGGTCGCGGCCGGCTGCTGTTCTTCCCGAACCCTGATCTGCTCAACGGCAGTCCGTGCTACTCCTGCAAAGGCAGAGCTGGGATCTTCTTCCAAGAACGTCTGCAACTCGCTGCGGGTCTCCTGAAGATTGTTCAGGGCTTGCCATGAGGCTGCTGCGTAGTAGTGAACGATGGCGGTGGAAGGGTGCTTCTGATTATGCGCTCGATGAGCGGAGTCGATGGCATGCGGGTAGTCATGATTCAGAAACTGCGTGTATGTCAAAGCGAGGAGCAAATGGGCATCCAGGGGAGCGATGGAAGCAGCTTTCTCCATCGACGCCTGGGCATCGGCAGTATCGCCTAGAGCCACCTGAGTACGCCCGAGATTCAGATATGAACTGGACAGGTGATCGTCGAGCTGGAGTGCTTGTGCGAATTCCTCGCGGGCCAGAGGAAACTCCTTCAACTGAAAATAGGCAGACCCGAGTGCGTTATGCGCGGCCACGTAGTTCGGATAGATCGAAATCGCCTTTTGCAATTTTTCGACGGCACTTTTGAAATCGCTCTTCGCGAGGAAGCGCAGTCCCTGAAGGTATTCGTTCCGCGCGCGTCCGGGAGCCTTGAGATCAAATTTCGAAACCGTCGCTTCAGAGTCGGATGCGACTTGATCCTGGCTGCGATGATTCAGCTTGCCAAGAGTGTACAAATCCATCTTTTCGCCGGCAGCGAATAATGAACTGAGATTTCTTTCGGTGCGCTCGACCTGGACAGCCTGACCCTGGCCGACTGCATAGGCAGCGAGCAGGATGAAGACAAAGGTTCCGCGTTGGATGGAGCTGCAAATCAAAGGTCGGTCCTGAGAGTATCGTTCACTGCGGTTGGCTAACGGGTGCCGTGCCGCCAAAAAAGAGCCTCCATTGTAGGCTGAAAACCCAACCCGCGTTGATCTATCACAACTGTTTCGATGAGAACCCAGACATTAGGGGCCACCTGCTATGTAACCGGGCGGCAACGGGTGTTTCTGGGGGGCTGACTCAGATTGTGTGTCACTGATCAGGTGACTTGCGGGCAAAGAATGGTGAAGATCGTTGGGAGTAAAATTCGACACCTAGAGAGACCGGGAGCGCGAAGGAGAGGCCACAATTGCGTAAAACATTGCTCACGTTGGTGCTGATCCTGTCCACCTCATGGGCTCAAGAGGATCACAATCACCGAGCGCCAGAGCGACTGGGAAAGGTGTCGTTCGCGATTTCCTGCGCTCCGGCGGTTCAGGAACAGTTCAACCGGGGCGTGGCGCTGGTTCACTCGTTCGCTTACACACAGGCCAGAAATGCATTCGAAGGCGTGGCGAAGGAAGATCCACGCTGCGCGATGGCGCATTGGGGGATTGCCATTTCGTATTTTCGGCAGCTATGGGAGCCCCCGCTGCTGCCAGCGACGGTGGTGATCGGGCAGAAGGAAATCCAGGTGGCCCAGCAAATGAAAACGGGAACGGAACGGGAGCGCGAGTTCATCCAAGGGCTGGGGTTGATCTACAAGGATGTTACGACTGTTCCATATCGCGAGCGAGCATCGAACTACGAGCGCGCGATGAGCGGCATTGCTTCGAAGAACCGGGACGATGTGGAGGCGCAGGTGTTTTATGCGCTGGCGCTTTTGGCGAACGCGTCTCCTGCCGATAAGACACACGCCAAACAGAAACAGGCAGCGGAATTACTTGAGCCGCTGGACCGAGCGTACCCACAGCATCCGGGAATTCCTCACTATCTCATCCACGCGTATGACAACGCCGAGCTTGCAAAGCGTGGCCTTCCAGCGGCGAGAGCCTATTCGCAGATCGCACCTTCCGCGCCACATGCATTGCATATGCCATCGCACATCTTCACGCGACTTGGCCTGTGGGATGACTCGATCGAGGCAAACCTGGCGGCGAGGCAATCGGCACATCGGGAGGGCGATGTGGGAGAGGAACTGCATGCGATGGATTACCTGGTGTATGCATATCTGCAGACCGGACGGGTCAATGAAGCGGCACAAATTATTCAGCAGATGAAGAACATGCCCGTGCAGAGCGGAGGCGATTTCAAGATCTATTACGCATCCACTGCGATGCTGGTACGCTACGCGGTGGAGCGCCAACGATGGGACGAAGCTGCGGCGATTGTGGCGCCGACAGGAGTTCCGGCGCACGTTGCAGCGATTGCAGTCTGGGCTCGTGGGCTCGGACTCGCCCGGAGCGGGCATCCGGCGGAAGCTCGAGAAGAGCTAACCCAACTAAGGAAGATAGAGGAGCAGCTTCGCACGGCAGGCAATGATTATTGGGCAGCGCAGACCCGCATTCTCGTGCGCGAGGTTGAAGCCTGGTCGGACGCGTCGGAGCATAAGTCGGAAGAATCGGTAAGTGTCATGACGGAGGCGGCCTCCGACGAAGATGCAATCGAGAAACTTCCGGTCACGCCCGGACCGATTCTTCCAGCTCGCGAGCAGCTCGGATATTTGTTATTGGAGCAGAATCGTCCGGAGCTGGCGCGGAAAGAGTTCGAAGCTGCGCTCGCAAATGCGCCAGGTCGGCGCGGCGCTCTCGAAGGTGTGGCGCGGGCGGAGGAAATCTCCTCACGGAAGTAGGCGAAGTCGAGCCAAGGTCATCAAAAGCAACGCTGGAGAACTACGCGATTGGCTTTTCCAATATCTTACTTCGACTTCCGGTGGAAACTTTTCCAGAAGAAGGCGGCGGGGTTTGAATACTCTTCAAGGCCAGGCCGTGCGCCACAGAGGTGAACTCATTTCCTGCGCGAATCTTTTCCACTCCGAAGCGCGTTTCGAAAATATGCCGCACGGCCGGGACGAATGATGATCCGCCTGTCAGGAAGACGGCGTCGACTTCTTCGAAGCGAACTCCGGAACGGTTGAGAAGGGAATCGACGCAGGTTTGGATTTGTTCGAGCTCTTCGGCGATCCAGTCCTCGAAGGAAGCGCGATCCAGCGTGGTCTCGATCTCGACATCTGCATCGGAAAATTTGAAAGTGGCAGCCGGTTTGTGAGAGAGCTCGCACTTGACCGCCTGCACGGCGCGATGAAGGCGGAAGCCCAAATCTTCTTTGATCAGGTGAATCAAAGCTTTGATTTTCGCCGGCTCCAGGGCATGTCCTTGAACGCCGCGAAGCATCTCCATTGTGTCGCGCGCTTTGAGGAACGAGAGATAGTGCCAGCGTTCGAGTTTTGTGTAAACCCATCCTGGAACCGTGAGGATCTTGTCGAGGGAGCGCATCTGGGAACCCGCACCCAGCGCCGGAGCCACGAGATTGCGAACAATTTTGGCGTCGAAGGCGTCTCCGGCCAGGCCGATACCGGCGTTGCCAAGAAGGTCGGAGGCGGTCCTGCCGCGCTGACGAATTGTCGGGCCGACTCGCAGCAGAGAAAAATCGCTGGTGCCTCCACCGAAGTCGCCGATGAGGATGAGTTGATCGTGGTCAAGCGTGGATTCGTAGTAGAGAGCGGCTGCCACGGGTTCGAGTTCGAACTGCACCGATTCGTAGCCTGCTGCGCGAAGAGCTTCTGTGAGCCGCATCTCCGCGTATTTATTGTCTTCCTCATTTTCGGCGGCTACGAACTGCACCGGCCGGCCTACAACGGCGGAGCTTATTCGCACGCCGAATTGCTTTTCGGCGTCTTGACGGAGGTCCTGAAGGATCCGGGCGATGAGCGATATCAGAGAATGTCGGCGGCCGAAGACCTCGGTGGCCTGGAGGCTGCGACTGCTCAGAAAAGATTTCAATGATTGCATCAGGCGGCCGTTGCCCTCGGCGGAAAGATAGTGCTCGATGCCAGCCGGGCCGCTCCAGGACTTGAGCGTGTTGACTGCCGCGCTCTTTCGTTTGCTCGAGGTATAGGAGAGAGCGGTAGGAATCGGTCGGCGTTCCGAGCTCGGAAAAATGCGCAAGTGCGATCTGGCCGGAGCCGTCCGCAAGGGCGATCGAGCTATTGGTCGTGCCAAAGTCGATGCCGATGGTGGCGGTTTTCATCGTTTGAATTCAACTCTTCTGGAAAATCTGAATCGTCCTTCTTAGGATAACCTGCGCCGATTGGCTGCGAGTTGCGGGAAGGTCTGGCGCGACCTAGTGCGTCGGGAATGAGCAGCGGACATCTAGCGTTTGTAGATGGTTGTCTGCGGATGGTAGTTGCGCCAATCGAACCAGTAGTCCTTGAGCGCGTTGACTCGATCGAGGCATTTGCCTTGAGAAGGGCCGGAGATTGCACAGCCCTGGAAATTCCACTCGCTTGTCGTGACGCTGTCGATGAGGATCCAGGGCTTTGGTGCTGCGGATTTTGCGGACGATTTCTCTTGCTGAGCGGGGCTGGAGCTCGAGGCGCCACCGACAGGCGGCGAGGCGTTGGCGCTGGCGGCGGTAGTGCTCGGAGCAGCGGTGGTGGGCGGGGCAGATGCATCGATGGTTTGTGCGGGGTCGTTGACACTTTGCTTGAGGAAGAATTCGGCGTCTTTGCCGTCGATGCGGCTAATGAATACGCGGAATGATTTCGCATCCGGTCCAACTGCGAGCAGTAATGGCAGGCCCTGCACGTGATCCATCACCGGGGACTGTTTGAGCAACGTGTCCCATGGATAGGCGCGACCCGGTCCATCGATCTGGAGGCCTACCACCACATCCCGGGACTTGAGTTCTGTTCCCGGGAAACTGATGACGACGGGAAGCTTGGCGACCTCGGGCTCCCAGTTGCTGTCGTACTCTTTGATGTACTTGGGAACCTCAGCGAGAACTTTGCCGTTTGAAACTTCAGATTTCCACTGGCCGAAGGTGAGTTCATCGCTGGGAACGAGTTCGAGGGCTGCGCCTTTCAGCGGGCCATACAGAGCCTTGCCGGTGATCTGCTGCCACCACGTGCCGGTTTCCTTGTCGCGCATCAGAAAGTTCTGATTGTTGATGCCGGCGAGATAAAAATGCAGGACTTTGCCGTTCACAGTTCGCGTCCACACCAGACCGGTGTGACAGAGCGTTCAATAAGTGACAGCGACGGGCACGCCCTCGACGACGTCGTTGAGAATGTGATGGTAGGCCATCTCTTTGATCGGATAAGCGCGAGCATCGGAGCCGAAACGGACGGCGAGGATCATCTCGGCGCTATCAAGCTTGCTGCCGGATTCGTTATCGAATTGCGCGCTCTCGACGGGATGAAACATCCATTCGAAATAATTGAGGCGCGACATGACTGCGGAGGTGGTGACGACCACCATCAGCGCCGCCAGGCCAGCCTTCGCGAAGGTCGTGCTGCGGCGCCAGAGCATGGCGACAATTATCAGGGAGGCAAGGGCACATACGAGAGAGATGATCGGGGCGCGATGGTGGATTGCCATCGCCCAGTAAAGTCCGTTCGACGTTTGGCGAGCAAATGGGCGAATGATGAAGGCGGGGAAAAAGAACGCCTCGATGCCGATAAACGCCGTGATGGTGAGAAGAATCTGGAGGAATCGGGCGCGACTTGGAGCGGAGGGTTGCATAGTGATTTTGGGTGGAGTCCCCAGACTCTCGTGAATGCGGGGAATTCTATCCAAATGCGTAGATCGATGGGGATAGTTGGAATGTATTAGCGGGCGCGCGAGGGCAGAGCCCCATTTCATTTATCGGGGTAGACGCGTCCTTGGATGGCCGGTCTTTCACGAAAGGAAAAGCCCCGATCTTTTTCGGATCGGGGCATTCACATCCAGTCCGCGCTAGTTATTGCGGAGTGAAGTTTTGGTGATAGCTGAGGCTGACTACGTCCTGGAACATGGGTGTTCCGGGAGGCAGGTTCGACGGGTTCAAGAACTGCGTGTCGAAGAAGTAGTTACGTTTCGGAGCGCCGTATACCGCGGTACAGCACTTGAAGTTTCCGGTGTTGTACTGCGAGTAGTACATGCTGATCAGCGATCCGGAGTAGTTTACGGTTGCGCCGTTGGCTCCGCGGTTTTCGAGATAGCGGAGGAAGTTATGCATACCGCCATCTGTGCCGAAGTCCTGTCCGCCCCATGCGGGCTGCGGGAAAGGAATGCTTTTGCCAGCGGCGATCGCGACGCGATAGTAGCTGGTGTTTCCGGGACGGCTGTTCATGTCCGCGGGGAAGGTCAGGCTTTCAAGGTCCGTCCAGCCGGAATTCGCGGTAGGAAGCGACGCGGCGGAAGGCGGGTTCGAGAGAAGCGTGACGGAGTCGGCGATGATGGCGGCGGCAGAGTGTGGAGTGGTGCCGTTCGCTCCCTGAGTGGGGAAGAACGGATCGGCCGGACCGCTGTTGTAATCGCCGTAGATATAGACCGGCTCTTCGGAAGCAACGGTAAAGCCGTTCCCCGATGTTGCCGGCGCAATGGGATGAGGAAGGAAGCTGGTGCCGCCCGCATCCATACCGCCGTCAACCAGCCGCAAGGCATGGCGTGGACCGCTGACCATGTTCCACAATCCGGTGGTCGCGCACGATGCGATACCGGCGGTGGTTCCCGGAATGTAATACGGTTGCTTCATCGTGCCCGCAGCGACGCCGAAGCCCGCGCCCAGATATTTCTGTCCCCAAGTGTCGAGGAAGTTATCGGCGTTCACGTCTTCTGGCGAATAGGTGTAGTAGACCTTGGGTTCCATCGCAGCATCCGGCACGCCGGCGCTGGATCCAACGTTGACGGTATCTTCCAGGCCCGACATACCGGTGATGCGGTTGTACAAGCCGTTGCCGGTCGGGTTATTCGGATCGGGCTGCATTCCTCGATGATCAGAGAAATACAGAATGTAGCCGTTCTGATTGGTTGCGTTGACACTCTTTCCGGTTCCAGCGGCATAAGGCGCTGCGCCCTGCAGCCAGAGCCACAGGTTTCCCACGTCGATTTCGACGACGTTCATGATGCCGGCGGTACTGCACGAAGCCGCGACATTACCTGCAGCGCGCGTGTCGCGAGGTTCGCCTTCGCGAGCATCGTAGAGGTTGATCGGCAGCCAATTTTGCGAGGTCGCGAGTGCACCGGTTGCGTTGTTCGCCACTTTGCCAGCTTGCAACTGCTGCAGGATGAGAATGGCAGGGCTGATGGGGTTGTAGCAGAGACCTGCAGGCGTCGCTCCTGGGGCGCACGCTGGCATGCCCGCGTACTGATAAGGAGCCGTAGGAGGCTGGTTATAAGCGCGACCGAAGCCATACCTCAGCCATTCCTGCGTGACGCCAGTCCAAACGCCAGCGTTGTTTAAGTATTCGACGCGCAGCCATGTGCCTGTGCAAGGGGTGGCTTGCGTCACCTGTCCGAGCAAGGGCCAGGTATTATTTGCGGCGCACCCGGTTGGCGGTGCCGCCAGCCAATTACCGGTAGCCTTTTGCGCCATGGCGAAGTACATGTTGGGGCTGGCGGTCTGATAGTTCGCGTTCATGGCGAACGGTACGGCCGCGCCACCCTGGGCGTTGGGACCAATTTGCACGTCGTTGGCATCGATTGCGCCAGCGCCTCGTTCCGGGTGAAGATCGGCAAGCGAGTCCGCCAGCAGAATCCGGATTTCTGCCTTGTTGTAAAGGCGCGAATCGCTCAACAAGGTTGTATCGCCAGCCTGAGGGCGACGAATGATATCGATCGCACCGACGTTGGAGTTCTGGACGAAAGGCAACTGCAAATTGGTTGCGCCAGTGGCTCCGTTGGTGATGAATCCGGCGAAATTCGACTTTAGAAATTCCAGTCCAACCGGGTTGTGCTGCTCCATTCGGGGAGATACCGCCGCTCCAGCTTCCTGCGGGAAGTTTCAGGCAGTTCGCAGCCGGGCCCGCGCCGGGAGCGCTCGGGCAGCCGCCCGCGGCGTTCGGAACGTAAACCGACCCGCCGTAACCGGATGCGGTCGGGTGACCATTTTCAAGTTCGTCCAGATAGACCTGTCCGACGGCGGCGATCTTATCGGTGAAGGTCAGTGCACCGCCTTCGGCCAGAAACAAGCTGCCGTTGGTGTGTACACGTCCACCGAAGTTGAAGTCAGGACCGGCGAAGTAGTCGCAGTCGCCGTCGCAGAAGACGCCGAATTCAAATGCGGGAAGCAGGGCGACTTCGACCGTACGCGTCAGGTTGACCGCAGCGCCGGTGGCAGCGGCGGTGGAATAATTTGCTGATTGTCCAACGCTAGCCTGACGGGTAGCGGTGACTTGAAGTGTGAAGGGAATCAAGCTGGCGACCATACCCTGGTCAGGTCCAGATCCGACGATGTCCCACGAGCCGCAAGGATTGGGAGCGTTCGGGCAGGGTTGTGCCGTTGGTCTGGTTCGCCGGCCACGTGATCGTCTCGACGTAATTCATGTTGGTGATGTTCGAGCCGGAAACGTAGGTTGGGAAGTTGGACGGGGCTGGTCAAGGCATTGATGGAGGCAGCGTCGGGAGATTGCGAGCTCTGATAAGAGTCGAGATCTGCGAAGTCAGGTTCTCGATGCCGGCCTCTGCGCCGTAATAGGCGAGTTGCCTTCGAGATCGTTGCCGCCCATGCGGGTTTCGTTGCTCACCATGATAGAGCAGCCCGACCGCCACTCCGGAAAGGAGAACGGTCATCAGCAGCGCTGCGATCAGAGTGAAGCCTCGCGAATTTCGATGGCTCGTACCCATGGTTCTCCCTTCCAAACCTGTTTCTTCGACCTCATTGGCAAGCCGTGGCCTGATGAGCTATAGGAGTTGCAGAAGCTCATATCGCCGCAGGCTCACCGAAGTTGCCAGGTACATACTTTGTGATTTATTTCCGTCGGTCGTCAAGACTTGCTCCCATGATCCAGATGTTGACCTTCTGAATCAGGTTGGGAGACTGCCGGCGCCGATCGGATTCTGCTGATTCGCGACGACTGTGCCCGTGGTCGAATCGATCACGTCGTAAGTGAACTGCAAATTGATGATGTTGTCAGCGACGGGCACGGCGTTAAGGCCGTTCACCTGGCGCATGAGGCGCGGCGTCTGAACGGTTCCGCCCGCGGCCGGAACTTGCAGAAAGTAGCTGACCGCATTGAGGCGGCAGGCCGTTGTCTGCGCGCCTGCGCCGCCAGCGGCTGCAGCGACGGTGGCAATGTTGTTGGCTGTTCCACCGCCGACTTGATTGAAATTCAAGGCATCGCCGGCGGCGAAGGTGATTGAGGTTGCGTTCGGGAGACCGGTGATTTCCGCGACGATCGCGGCAGTTCTGCACCAGACTTGTACCGGTGTTGGTCTTGCCGTTGTCCCGGCGTCGGAACCGTGAACAGAATGAGGTCGCCGACATTCAAGCCGCCGGGCGCAAGAATGTTGTTGGGCTGAAGGCCAGCGTTGATGACGGCCACGCGGCCGACGTTGTAGTCGGAAGGTGAACCTGAAGTTGTCGAGCGGGAAGTTGTAGTCGCAGTAGATGCTGGTGACGCTGCTGTTGGTTTGCCCAGGAGCAGCAGCGATGACGGTGTTGTTCTGCACGCCGATTGCCAAAGTCGGGAAGCATGGCCATACATGTAGTTGGGAGTGCCTGCGCCGCTCTTGGGATAGGTTCCGCCCGGCACGTAGCAGGTTCCCGTCTGATTGCAGCCAAACAGGAAGTGGCTCCGCCGGTGACGAGTTGCAGTCCACCCGATGGCAGTCCAGCGCCGGCCAAGCTGATGTCCTTGGTCATGAGCTCGATAGCGGCGCGAACGTTCTGCTGGGTTTCAGCGCGTTGAGTGACCTTGAAAGTCGCGTCCATGCCGATCTTGAAAAGGCTCGCCATCATGAGAAGCACGGTCAAACCGATGATCGAGGCGACCAGCAATTCCAGCAGTGTGAAACCGTGTTGCGATTTCGAGGTTCGCATAAGTTAAAGTCCTCATCGGCTCAGTGATAACTGGAGACCAAGCCGTTCGCGGCAAACGAGCGCGCGGGCATGCCGGCCTTCGTGTAGGCGACCGTGATGGTGACCGCCATCATGTTCCGGTTCTGGCCACCTGTTGGGAGCAGCACCTGGTTGATGGCGATGGTTCGTGTGAAATTGCCAAGGCTCATGTGGTGTCGTCCGCGTTGCCGAGAACGCCATCAGGCCCGGGCAGCACCATGCATTCGGCACCGCCGTTGGGACAGTTCGCGCCCGCCTGTGTCGTGCAAACCACGTCATCGGCGTGTCCCACCAGTCCATCGGCGCCGGCGCAGAGCAAGGGTTGAGACCACTCAGGAAAATCCCGCCGTTGACGATGTTGGCGACAGAGGCGAAAGGAATCTGCTGGCTGTTGCGGGCCGTGTAAATGCTCTCCATTGCCTCGAACGCCTTGTGGCGGGCGATGAGATCTTCCTGGGCCGATTTGGTCGCGGACGGCGGTCGCAAACGATGCGATCACCGCCAGAAGTCCGATCGACATCACAACAATTGCGATCATGACTTCGATCAGCGAGAAGCCGCCTTCGCTTTTTCGTGCGTCCGAATTGATGATTTTGTTTTGCTTCATTGTTGTATCCATGTGGGCACGCCGGCCTGCTGAATCAGACGCCATCCTCGAATGCGGCCGGTCGCTCCCCAAACTGCTGATCGCGCGCGAGGCGTACATCGTGTCCGCGGGACGAGTGAGGTAGACGACGCCACTGTTGTAGTTGCCCAAACTGTCTTTCGAAGAGCCGTCAGGAATAGAAACAGACGTAATTGAGACTGCCCGCGCCGAGTCCCTGGCCAAAGTCGATCGGCTTGATGCCAGTGCCGAAGCTGTCGGGAGCGCTAGCCGGAAAGCCGGCGTTGACGCCAAACACGATGTCGCTGCGGCAGACTGTATGTGCTGACCTGCTGCACGGCCGGCAAATGCCGCCACTGCCGGAGGTTGATAGGTGACCTGGATGGTGCCGGCAGGAAAACCGCCGGGATTGAAATTCACGTAATACTGGTGGCTCTGCGTAATCGCGAGATGTCGAGTGTTTCGCAACACCTCGAGCGTCGTGGCAGTAGCCAGAGTCGAGGTGCGATCTTGTTCAACATCGGCAGCATCGCGATGAAGGTGATGCCTGCCAGCGTGAACCCGATCGCCACCGTGACAGCATTTCGAGTAGCGAAAACCCGCGCTGTTTCTTCAATGTCATAAGATCTTTCCGGGAAGGAAGTGCCGAGTTCGCAAACTCCCTCTCCCGTCAGCAACATCTACATTTGGGGGGTGAATCGCATTCGTTCCGCATACAACAGAGCGGACGCGCGATGCTTCATCGCGTCATAGCCATCGTAGGAACGGGCTGGGATGGCGTCAAAGCACTACGGGTCAATAAGCGCGCACTGGCCTTTTGGGATGCGGATGGTTACTGATGTCACCGACTGAGAATGCGACAGTTAGCGCAGAGAAGGAACAAACGGGAAGCATTTGTTGACCGTGACTCAGGTAACTTGTTTGCGGAACGGCAGGAACCTACG
Source organism: uncultured Acidobacteriota bacterium (assembly GCA_963712365.1). GTDB lineage: Bacteria > Acidobacteriota > Terriglobia > Terriglobales > Acidobacteriaceae > Sulfotelmatobacter. The sequence goes on along the minus strand of CAVQHO010000005.1, from coordinate 191,569 downwards.
ATTGACAGCAAGTATGACTCTATCTGCCCTGCTAGTTTGCACAGACGAATCGTCGGCACAGGTGCTGCGCCGGGTGCTGGGAGAACTCAGCATTCAAGTTGAGTCCTGTCCCGACTTCGCGCGCGCCGCCATTCGACCAGCTCAACAGCGATTCGATGTCGTGATCGTCGATGGCAATCGCCGACGACGTGATCTCGCTATTGCGCGAAACTCGCCTGTCCCGGCTGAACGATGCGACTCTTGCGGTGGCTGTGGTTCCCACGCAGGAAAGCATTCGTGAACTGTTTTCGCTGGGAGTGAACTTCGTCCTTTACAAGCCAGTGCCTATGACAGGGCTCTGAGCAGCCTGCGAGCGGCGCGAGCCGTGATGCGCAAAGAGAAACGCAAGAGCGCTCGCGCAGCGGTGCATGCGCACGCGACAGTTGACTATGCCAACGTCGAACAGGAGAAAGCTACGCTGATTGATCTGGCCGAAGACGGCATGGCCGTCCTGTTCGGAAAGAAGCTTCCTCCGACCAGCAAAGTCTATTTTCAGTTTCAGCTTCCCGGACAGTCATCGAGCATTCGGCTGTCGGGCCAGGTGATCTGGCAGGATTGGAATGGGCGAGGCGGAGTGCAGTTTGTGGATGTGCCGAAAGCTTCGCGTCGCTTGCTGACTGACTATCTTGAGCGCGCAACCGTACCAGCGAGACGCAGCAGGAATTGCCGGACGTGACAGTGGAGATGGAAGAATCGCTGCCCATGGTCGTGCCGGCATCGTTTGAATCGCAACAGAAGCGCACGGAACTGTCAGCAAGACGTCGGACAGATGGTGGCGGTGGCTACATCCATGCAGACGTCCGGAAGATCGCTCCGCGTGAGCGCGGATACTGATCCCAATAATCGCCGGACGCAATCCCGATACTCCTGCCGGCTTGGGAGCAGAGGTTTACCGGACGGGGAACCTCGTTCCCAATCACTGCTGCCTGACCGATCTCAGTTCAGGCGGATGCTACCTCGAAGTTCCGCTGCCATTTCCGAAAGGATCGGAAGTCGAAATCGTGGTCCGCACGTATGAGTTGAAGTTGCAGTTGCGGGGCACGGTGCAAGCTTCGCATCCAGGATACGGCATGGGAGTCGCGTTCGAGTTGAAGACGAAAGACGAACAGGCGAACGTCAAGAAGTTGACTGACTTCGTCGCGGCGAGCCAAGCAGACAACAATTAACTAGTAGTTCTGCGTGACCGGATCCTCTGCCACTGCCTTTCGGAAGTAATCCAGCGACAAGCCGCAGCCCGCTTCGAGATCAATCTTTGGTTCCCATCCCAGCAGCCGCCGCGCTTTGGTGATATCCGGCCGTCTCTGTTTGGGATCATCCTGCGGAAGCGCTTCATACCGGATCTTGCTCTTCGAGCCAACCACCTTCAAAACCAGTTGAGCACATTCGAGTATGGTGAACTCGTTTGGATTGCCGATGTTAACGGGCAATGTGCTCGTCTGATTTCGCAAGCCGCAGAAAGCCGTCGATCTCATCGCTGACGTAGCAGAAGCTGCGAGTCTGGCTGCCGTCGCCGATAGACGGTGAGATCTTCTCCCGAAGAGCCTGCTTCATGAAGTTCGGCACGACGCGACCGTCATTGAGTTGCATGCGTGGGCCGTAGGTATTGAAAATGCGAACGATGCGCGTGTCGACGTTGTGATAGCGGCGATAGGCCATCGTTACGGCCTCGGTGAAGCGCTTAGCCTCGTCATAAACAGAGCGCGGACCGATTGGATTCACGTTGCCCCAATAGGTTTCTTTCTGGGGATGCTCGAGCGGATCTCCGTAGCACTCCGAAGTCGACGAGACGAAATATTTGGCGCCGTATTTGTGGGCGACGTCGAGTGCGTGAAATGTGCCGAGCGAGCCGACCTTCAATGTGGCGATGCCGTGGGTGTGGTAGTCGACGGGGCTGGCGGGACTGGCGAAGTGAAATACGTAGTCGACCTTGCCGACGTCGAAAGGCTCGCAGATGTCCTGCTCGACAAATTCGAAACGCGGCTCGGAGCGCAGGTGCTGCGATGTTTGCGCGGCGGCCGGTGAGAAGGTTATCGACGACAACGACGTCCCAGCCTTCAGCGAGAAGCGCGTCGCAGAGATGAGATCCGAGAAAGCCGGCGCCTCCGGTGACCAGCGCACGCCGATTGCTCATGCCCTCTTGCCATTCTTGAGGACAGCTGCAGGAACTGCCGTCAGGATGCGACGCGGGCCGCCCAACGCTGTAGTACGTGAATCCTTGCGCTCGCCATGGTTTCAGGATCATACAGATTGCGGCCGTCGATGACGATTGGATATTTAAGTTCCTGCCGCATGCGGGTGAGATCGAGGTTGGCGAATTCCTCCCATTCGGTGAGGATTAGCAGAGCATCGGCGCCGTGGGCCGCTTCGTAGGCCGAGTTGGCGAAGGTGACGCGAAGATCCGAAAACTTCGCGGGCGCGGTCCATGGCCGCAGGATCGTAGGCGCGAATCTTGCTGCCTTCCTGCAGCAGCGCCTGAACAATGACAGAGAGCTGGAGACTCGCGAATGTCGTCGGTACCACCTTTGAAGGCCAGGCCAAGGACGGCCAGATTCTTGCCGCGAAGCGTCCAGAGGGCGCTGTGGACTTTGCGAAGGAAGCGATGCCGCTGATCTTCGTTGATCCGCATGACTTCATCCAGCAGGCGGAAGTCGTAGCCGTACTCGCGAGCCACCGATCGGAAAGCCATCACGTCTTTGGGAAAGCAGGAGCCTCCGTAGCCGATTCCGGGATTCAGAAAGCGCGAACCGATGCGTGAATCGGTCCCGACGCCGTGAACGACCTGATTCACGTCGGCGCCGACGGATTCGCAGACGGAAGCGACGGCATTGATGAACGAAATCTTCATCGCAAGGAAAGCATTGGAGGCGTGCTTGATCAGTTCGGCGCTCTTCGTGCTGGTGACGATGATGGGCGGGGGAAGCGAAGCGCGATCCGGGCCCGGGATCGCGTCAGCGCGCTCGTAATAACTCCCGTCGGTCAGCGGCGCATAGACTTCCTTGCAGAACTTCGGCGGAGCGGTCGGCGTCGCAGCCGATCACGATGCGGTCGGGGAAGAGGAAGTCGGTGACGGCGGTGCCTTCGCGCAGGAATTCGGGATTGGACGCGACGTCGAATAAGTCGGGATCCGACCCGTTTCGCAGAATGATCCTTCGGACCCATTCGCTGGTGTAAACGGGCACCGTGCTCTTTTCGACGATGACTTTGTAGTCTGTCGATGCCGCCGGAAATCTCGCGAGCCACCGATTCGACATAGGAAAGATCGGCTTCGCCACTCTCGGTGGGAGGAGTGCCGACGGCAACGAAGATGACGGAACTCAGCTGGGCCGCTTCGGTCAAGTTGTCGGAGAACGTGCAGACGGTGGCCGCGATGGCGGCTGAGAAGTTCGGGCAGAAACTTCTCGTGGATCGGAACTTCGCCGTTCGTGCAGCGCCGCCAATTTCTGCTGGTCGTTGTCGACCAGAATGACGTCATGGCCGAGGTCGGCGAAGCAAGCGCCCGCGACCAATCCAACATATCCAGAACCTACGACGGCGACGCGCATCGAATTTAATCCTTAGATGGCTGAATCATACGCGGCCCATGGAATCGAAGTCAAGCTATCGTTTTCGATTCTACAAAATTCTATTGTGCTGACCAGGGTCATGGCCGGGAAAAATCGATCCAGCGCATCTGATAGTCAAATTGGGAAATCGGCAGCTGCGGTGCTCGACGCATGGAAAGCGTCGTCGAGCGGCGCTCTGCGAGGAAATGTCGCGCTGACGGTGCACATCTTGTTTTGATTTGACATCGTCGAAGATTCGCGCAAAACTCCGCACAGCCCTTGCAAAATGAGCCGCGCATGGACGTACTTGCACGTCAAGTCTGTCTGAATACGGTATGACCTTCGACCCAATGTTGCGGCCGGACCCATTGGAGCGACAACCATCCTGGGACGAAAAACGATTTCAACCGAAGCCGACACTTTTTCCAGTTGAACGCCGGAACGAGCTCACCGATGTAGCCAAGACGCTAGCGGCACATGGGGGCGGCGCAGTCGCATTCGATCTTGCGCTGGACCTGGTGCTGAATGAGGTAGTCGAGCAAGCTCGCAGCGCAACACGGGCAGACGGTGCCGCCATCGCGCTGGCGCGAGATGGGGAGATGGAGTGCCGCGCGACCACCGGGGCCGCCGCTCCGGGGCTTGGCGTGCGTGTTGAGAGCACTTCGGGACTTTCAGGAGCTTGCCTGCAAACGGGAGAAATTCAGCATTGCACCGACAGCGAGATTGATGAGCGGGTGGACGCTGAAGCTTGCCGCGAGCTTGGGCTCAGGTCGATCCTCGTTATGCCACTCGATGATGAGCAGGGGCCGTTCGGAATCATCGAGGTTTTTTCTTCCCGGGCGCACGCTTTCGGCGAGCGCGACATCGACACTCTTCGCAAACTCTCGCTGAGAGTCGTCGAGAGCAAGAGGGAAGCGGAGGAAGGGGCACACGGCTCCGCAGGAACCGGTCCCAGAGGCGGCAACTGGGTCCGAGTTCGTCAGTGCGAAGCATGAAGGTGAGTCGCCGACGCATTTCGATCACGAACCGAGCATTCGGCGAGTTCCGTCCACGAGCGGCACCGATGTCTGGACGAACAGTCTGGTCGTTCTGGTGATCATCGCTGCGGTTTCATTGGGATTTCATTGGGTGGCGCGGCGCGACGAAGAAGATTCAGAACAGTACCTCAGCGCAGCGGTCTTAGCTGCTGCAAACCAAGATGCCGAGGTCCACAGTCCGCTCCGATGACAGAGTGCCTTCAGAAGATTCAGACTTCACCCATCGGCAATAATTCCACGCCGTCGCTTCCGACTTCGGCCGGCAAAAGAAGTCTCAGCGCCAAGGCAGAGTTCCTCCGCCGCACGCGGAGGAAATTTGGTCGTGACCAAAAACGGCAAAGTGATCTACCGGCTTCAAGATCCTCCGAAGCCGGTCGATACCGGAAGAACGGCGATGTGGATTTATCGCAAGCCGCTTGATCCGTCGGGTGCGACCTGAATATCCCGCGAAGCGAAGGCCGCAATCTCCAGGGCCTGTGGTGCTTGATGCCCAGGTTCTGCAGGACGGCTCGGTGGGAGATATCGAGGTCGTCACGGGAGATCCACTGCTAACAGAAGCGGCCGTCCACGCAGTCAGGCAGTGGAAGTACCAGCCTTACCTTGTGGACGGCCGCCCTGTTGAGAGTCAGACGCGCATCACAATCAACTTTGTGTTAGCCGCCAACTAACTAGCTGAAGTCTTCGTTCCGCCATCGTCGAGAATGCAGAACGCAATCGCGCCAGCCAAAGCTCCGAATCTACAGACGAGTTCAGGAACGCCAACAGATTCGCCGAATCGGTCGAGTTCAGCGCTTTGTAGTTCGACACGACCGTTGCTGCCTCGCCGCCGTGACGCCGAATCGCTGCGTCGATCGTCGCGGAGCCGTTGTCATGCATCAACCCGCCAGACTTCGCCAGGATGTTGGACAGTCCCCAGAGAGGCGCCGTCCGCCACATGGTAAGGCTCGCCTGGCCCATACCGTGCGGCTGGAACGGAATGCCGCCGGAATCGCCCGATGCCCATATCGTGAAGCAGGAAATCCGAGTATGGGCTGAATGTCACGTTGCTCAAAGACGGAATCACGGCGGTCTGTCCGCCGTTCGTCGTCTTGCAGCGTTACGTTCTGCTGAGTGGTGAAGCTCTGGATGTGGCAGATGCTGCAACCGGTGCTGTTGAACACCGCTTCTCCAGCGCGTGGTTTGCGACGTCGGCGGTTGCGGAGGAATCGGAGCCAGCAAAGACTCGAACTGAGTCATCTTGATCATGTTGACCTGAGCGGCATCCTGCGGGGCATTGCGTGTCGGGCTGGCACGCACGTCGGGAACGCAAGTCCTTGCGGGATTGTGCTCGTTCGGATTGAACTGCTCGGCGTCGCCGAAGAGACTGTTGCTGGTGGTGATGCCGAAGTTCGTTGAATTCCGCGTCGGCGTGTGAACTGGAACAGCGAAACCGCGTCCAGCTTCTGCCCGAATCGGCCGGGACGGATCACACGCATTCTCGTCCGGAACCATGTTGGCGATGCCGGTGATGCCGAATTTCTTGGTGACCGCGACGTTGGCGAGAATCGCCGAATCCGGAATGTTGTCGATCAGTCCGAAACCGAACAACTGCGGAGAACGAACCGATGCTGACGACGGTCGCATCCGCGGGAACGACTTCGTGCGGCAGGTTCTGCGCGGTGCCTACCACCGGAAGGTGCCAGTCCGGAGGCGATGCGACGTGTAGGTGAACGTGTGGTCGAAGTCGGACGTGCTCACAATAGTGAACTGTCCGTTGTAGCCAGTGACGCCAACGTCTGATCTGGACGGTCTGTCCGGTCTTGAACTCGTGGGCCGTCGTCGTCGTGATCGTCACTGTCGTGCCCGACTCGGTGGCGCCGGTCGACCGTGATCTTCATCTGGTTGCATCCCGGCAACGTCCCGAAAGCCGCGTTGGAGGTACCGTGAAAGACCGGTCCGCCTTCGTTTTCCGGCGAAGTTCCGGTACCGTCGAGGTAGTTGAATGTGTTATCGGGATTCCACTTGCCGAAGCGGGTTCCGGTGACCGTGCTGGTGTCCCCGGCTGTGCCGGTCAGTACGTTGACCCCAGCTCCGTGGCAGGTGAAGCAACCTGTCTTGGTCGAGACCGGGCCGAAGCCGCGAATCGGATCCCACTTAATGACGAAGTTACCGTAGCCGCCATTGAACAGGTTGGTGATTGTCGTGTTGAAAGGCCAGCCAAGGGACCCCCAAACTGGCCAACCGTTGGCGGAGGCGGTGGCGGCGGCGGACAGGTCGGGCAAACAGCCTCAACTTTTTTCGCGTAGCGCGACGGCACTGCCAGCATGCAAAGGGTGGCCAGAAGGCAAAGTGCAAAGGGTGCAATACAACGTTTCATTAGCAAGCTCCTGAGTGAACCTGACTGTTTGGAAGTTTTGTTTGACTATATCTTCGCGAAAGGGGGGAGGCGCGAAGAGTGTCGTGTAGCCCTAGGTTCGGTAGGCTGCCCCGAGCGTGACAGCAATACACTCGTAAACCGACCCAATCGCAGATTGTCCGGAAAGCCAGATATTGTCAAGATGAAAATTCCTGCACCACTATGAGAAGTCCCCCAACCTCCCCCGCCACATGGCTCTATTACACAAGTATGCTCAACACGATAGAAAGGAATTGTTGCGGAAGAATTCGAAAAGCACTCCTGGTGACTGGAGTCTTTTGTCTCCATTGAAAATAAGCCATTTAGCCCTATTGAAGTCTTTGGTCACCAGCACTTTCTTCCCATTGCAAGAACTTGCAAGACTCGGTAGATTGAACTCTACTTGATTGATCATTTCGCCGTGTTCGTAGGCGGCGATTCACTGGAAGTCATGTCCCCCCTTTAACCACCGCAAGCGAAGGGTTCTCGCTTGGTCACCGATCGAAGTCGGCAAAGCCCCATTTGTCGGCATTCTTGTCGAAGTCGGCAGATGTGACTGAGAGGGCGGAGCTGTGAACGGGTTAGCAGAATTGGGCCGAGATGAATTGCCAGTTGAGTGTCTTGGTGCAGCTAAGACGACGCACGCTGGTACGCCGTTCGCACCCGCTCCCGTCACGAAAAGCTAGTAGCCCGGCAGCTCGAGAAGCAGGGCATCCAGGCATTCCTTCCCGTAGTCACCAAAATCAATCAATGGAGCGACCGGCGTAAGCAGGTGGAAGAAGCCCCTGTTCTCCGGCTATGCCTTTGTACGACTGAATCATTCTTCAGCGACCGGGTTCGTGTTTTGCAGACGCAAGGAGTGGTGAATTTCGTGGGCGTGCAAGGGTCAGGAGTACCGATTCCGGATCAAGAAATCGAAAACATCTCAACTCTTTTGAGCCAGCAAGGTCAGCTATCAAGAACGGCCCTACTTGCATGTGGGCCAGAGGGTGCGGGTTTGTGGGGGCGCGCTGGATGGGCTGGAAGGCATTCTGACGGCGGAAAACAGCGACCGCAGCGTCGTGATCTCAATCGGACTGATTCAGAGATCGCTGAGCGTGCGAGTCGCCGGATACGACGTGGAGCCGCTTTAAATTTTCTCTCCCTAATCCGACAGCACGTTTAAGGCAATTGCGAGGTGCAATCTTATGAGCGAAACAGAGATCAAAGCGATGAAAAGTGACCCCCAGCAGGCCAAAGGGAAATTGTCCCGTGAACGAGATGCCGCGGGCGACAAGAGCCAGGGTAATCCGCCTTCTCTGCGCAGCTTGCGGGTGGAGGCGGAAATTTATGCCATCAGCCGTACTCTCGAATACACCGGCTGGAACCGCAGAAGGGCCGCCCAATTGCTGTCAATCAGCTATCGGGGAATCCTCTACAAGATTCGGCAACACAACCTGTCGCCTCGTCCGCGGGGCCAGGAAGAGCCGGTTGGCGAGATTTTGAAGGCAGAGTCGCAAAGCTAAGCGTGACAGCGGTTAAATCGCGTTTCGATCGTGCCGCAGAGCGAGAACTATCCCCATGGCCGGGGTCGAAACAGGCTGGAGGTTTTCCGTGATGACGAAAAATTTTCATATCGCCGGTACGATTATTGCGGTGCTTCTGGCCGGCTCAGCGCGTTTGTGTAGCGCAGGGACAAGGCGCCGACCGAGCCTGCTCCGCCGGACTCGCTGCCACGAAGCCAGCACATCTGCAGGCGCTGGCTTCAATGATCGCTGCCCCGCTACCGTATCCAAGCCGGGCGACACCTTCGACGTGACCTTTGATCTGAGCCCTGAGTTCAACCAGACCGCCGTCGCGGTCCAGCCGGATGGATTTGTCACGCTTCGCAGCGTCGGCGATGTCAAAGTTGCGGGCAGACCGTACCGGAGCTGACCGCGACGCTGAAGCAGGCCTATTCCAAGATTCTGAACGATCCGCCAATTTCGGTTGTCCTGAAAGATTTCGAGAAGCCCTACTTCGTCGCTGACGGGCAAGTTGGAAAGCCCGGCAAATACGAGATGCATGGCAACACCACGCTGACCCAGGCGATCGCGATTGCTGGCGGGTTTCAATCGGCCGCCAAGCACTCGCAAGTGTCTGCTGTTCCGCCGCGTCGACGATCAGTGGACCGAAGCGAAGCTGATTAACGTGAAGAAGATGCAGAAGTCGCACAACCTCTCGGAAGATCCGATACTCCATCCGGGCGACATGCTGGTCGTGCCGAAGAATACGTACTCGAAGATTGACCGCTTTATCCCCAACTTGAGCATGGGTACATATCTCCCCCTTACAGATCCCGTAGGCAGATCGTGATTTGACCTGAATTGAGCGCGACGATTACGAAGGAAATACGGAGATTATATGAATGAATCATTGACCAGCTACGGGCACAGGCCTTATTCGTTTACTGCGAGAGACGTGGCTGCGATCGGATTCCGCCACCAGAAACTGCTGGTTCTGTGTTTCCTCGGAGTGTCTGGGAGTGGGATTTTCGTCGCTGTTCCTGCCGGCGAAGTACCGGGCAGAGACCAAGTTGCTGGTGAAGCGCGAGCGCGTCGATCCCGTGATTTCGCCGCAGCAGAATGCTCCGCTGACTTTTCACGACACGGTCGGCGAAGAAGAGATCAACTCCGAAGTCGAGTTGATTACGAGTTCCGACGTTCTGCAGAAGGTTGTCGACGACCTGCGGCCTCGACAAGAAAAAGTTCCTTTCAAGCATTGTGCATCCGTGGCAGACTCCGCAGAACCGCACGGATAAGGCCGTCGCCGATCTCCGCGCCGATCTGCAGTTGGAAGTGCTGAAGAAGACGAACGTAATCAGCATCGCGTACGAATCGCACGATCCCAAGACTGCGCAGAAGGTTTTGGCGACGCTCGATGAGACTTACCTGCAGAAGCATCTCGACGTGCATCATCCGGCGGGACAGTTTGAGTTTTTCGACCAGCAGGCCGAGAAGTACAAGGCAGGACATGCTGACTGCTGAAGCGCAGCTCAAGCAGTTTGCCGGCACGCAGAATGGCGTCGCTCCCGCGACGATGCGGGACATGACACTGCAGAAGCTGGCCGACTTCAACAGTTCGCTCGCAACGACCAAGGCTTCGATCGCGGAAACGCAAAAGCGTATAGCGGACCTGGAGAAGCAGGCGCAGTCCACGCCGGCGCGCTTGACCACGCAGATGAAGCAGGGCGACAACGCCCAGGTTCTTGAGAACCTGAAGTCGACGCTGCTCACCTGGAGATGAAGCGCACCGAATTGCTGACCAAGTATCAGCCGACGTATCCGCTGGTGCAGGAAGTCGACAAGCAATTGAATGACACGCGCCGGCGCTGGCGAAAGAAGAAGGATCGCCGGTGAAGGAAGAAGTGACGGACCAGAATCCGACGTTCGCCTGGGTCAGCGGAGAGCTGGCGAAGGCTAAAGCGGATCTGAGCGGATATCAGGCTCGTCAGATGGCCCTGAACAGCATCATCAACACCTATAACGATCAAGTCGCGCAACTTGAAGAGCAGGGAATTCTGCAGGGCGATCTGACGCGGACAGCGAAGGCGGACGAAGCGAACTACATGCTCTACACGAAGAAAAAAGAAGAAGCCCGCATCGAAGATGCTCTGGACCGGACGCGCCTGTTGAACGTTTCGGTGGTGCAGACTCCGCAGCTGCCGAGCATCCCGACGCGGTCTCCGCTGATCTTCGCGTTGGTGGCAGTTCTGTTGGCTGCGGCTGTCAGCCTGGGCGTGGTCTTCGCGATCGACTATGCGGACCAGTCGTTCCGCACTCCATCGGAAGTGCTGAGCGAGTTGCGGATTCCGGTGCTGGCGGCGGTTCCGATGCACTACGATGCGAATGGTCTGCAGGTATCACTGCGGACAGCAATGGGAATGGTAACGGAAACGGCATTCACAGCAATGGAAATGGCGGCGGTATGAGGACGATGATGTTCATTACGAGTGCCGGCACCACCGGTACGATCGTTGAGGAACGAGGATAAGAGCAATGTTTCTAGACTTTTTCGGCCTTCGAGAGCAGCCGTTCGGTGTGACGCCGGATCCGAGATATCTGTATCTCGGGCCGGGTCATCGCGAAGCGCTCGCGTCCCTGTATTACGGGATCGAAGCGAATCGCGGCTTCCTGTCGCTGATCGCAAGACCGGGAATGGGCAAGACCACCTTGCTGTTTCACCTGCTGGCAAAGTTTGACCGCACGGCTCGCACCGCGTTCCTGTTCCAGACGCAATGCAGCTCGCGGGAGTTCATGCGATTCCTGCTGGCGGAAATCGGGATCGAAACCGAGTCCCAGGATTTCGTCCGCATGCACGAGCAGTTCAATCGCTGCCTGGTGCAGGAAGCGCGGGCAGGCAAACGGTTCATCGTGGTGATTGACGAAGCGCAGAACCTCGATCCAACGGTGCTCGAGACGGTCCGCTTGTTATCCGATTTCGAGACTCCGCAGGCAAAGCTTGCTGCAAATTATTTTGGTGGGGCAGCCCGGCTTGGCAGACAAGCTGGCGAGCCCGTCGCTCATCCAGTTGCGGCAACGCATCACTTCTGTAAGTGGCCTGAGTCCTCTGACACCGGAAGAAGTGGGTCGATTCATTTCGCACCGCATGCAGGTTGCCGGATATAAGGGAACGCCTCTGTTCACGCCCGATGCGCTGGAAATGATTGCGCAAGTGAGCGAAGGTATTCCGCGTCAGATCAATAATTATTGCTTCCACGCTCTTTCGCTGGCTTGTGCGGTGAGGAAAAAGGCGATCGATGCGGGATGGTACGCGAAGTGATGCACGATCTCGACATCAATCGTTTCGTTTCTGAAGTTGGATCTCCCCGCTTGCACATGGGATTGAACAGCGGCAATCAGCGATCCGTTTCAGCCAGTCGAAGAGCTGACGTGGCGTTGCGCAGAATTATGTCAACGCGTCGGTTTCTCCGGAAGCAGCGGCGAAGGATCAGCTGAGTCCGGCTGAGGCGATCGAGCACATGCGCGATGTTGCGCGCTTGTTGCACAACTGGAAGGGCGGCAATTCAGACCGGCAGTTAGCTTAGAGCCTTTACGGCCGATCCGCAGCGAAGAGACAAGGGCAGCGACGAGAATCTTATGAGCAGAAATTTCGAGTTGTTACAAAACCTGGGTAGAGAACGCGAGATGTTCGAAGCGCAGGTGGAATCGCACACAACGCTGGAAGAAGCCGGTGGCGGAACCGCCCCCAGCAGTTGCGCCGGTGCCAGTTGAAATCCAACCGCTGCAGTTAAAGATGGAAGGCGCGCAGCGGGACGAGATGTTCAAGCTGGTTCACCGCGTGTTCCTGACGCAGGGGACTTCGCGCGGACGGATGGTAGTTGTTTCCGCAATGGAAACCGGCAATGGCTGTAGCTGGATTTGCTCCCGCATGGCCGAGGTGTTGGCTTCGCAGGTTTCAGGATCGGTCTGCGTAGTGGACGCGAATTTGCGGTCGCCCGGGCTGCATCGGCAGTTTGAAGTTCCTAATCACTATGGGCTCAGCGATGCTCTGCAAGTAACCGAGCCGATCCGGCGTTTCGTGACTTCGCTTTCGCGTCCGAATCTGTGGCTGCTGAGCTGCGGCGCCGAGGTCGACGGAATGCAGGGTATGCTCACCTCCGATCGAATGAGGACGCTGCTTTCGGAACTGCAGAGAGAGTTTGATTACGTTCTGGTTGACGCGCCGCCAATCGAGTCCGGCGATGAGAGTGTTGTGCTGGGACGCAGCTCCGAGGGGATTGTTCTGGTCTTGAGGGCGAATTCTTCCCGGCGGGAAAGCGCTCGCAAGGCGGTTCGAGATCTTGAACTGGCCAATGTGCGCGTGCTAGGCGCTGTCCTGAACCGGCGAACGTTCCCGGTTCCTGAAGCCATCTATCGAAAGCTGTAGGAGACCAATGTTCGAGAATCTCAAAGAAGATATCAGCCGGGCGATGTACCAGGCCCGACCCGACGGTTGGAAGCCGTCACTGAAGCATCGCATCGAGGTATGCATGCGGCACTCGACGTGGCCTGTGGTGGCTTATCGCTACAGCCATTGGACTCTGGGCGTGCGAATTCCAGTGGTCGGGCAGCTGCTTCGGCTGACTGCTCTCTTTCTGCGCAAATTCGCTGAGCTTCTGACCAGCGTGCACATCGATGTACACGCCAAGATTGGGCCCGGATTCGTGATCCATTCGGTGTATGCGATTAATCTCGGCAAGACCACCATCGGCAAAAATTTCACGATCGCGACCGGCTGCTTGATTTCACATGCATGCCGCGGTATCGGAGACGATGTCTACTTTGGACCGGGCGCCAAGCTGGTTGGTGACGCGAAGATTGGCAGCAACGTGACTATCGCGGCAAATAGCCTGGTGCTGACGGATGTCCGCAGCAACATGATGGTGATGGGAGTTCCGGCTCGCATTAAGCTGCCTGGTGGACGCCCCCAACGTTTCCTCAAGAAATCCGATGCCGCCGCAGTACCGGCAAAGACTGCAGCTGCTACCGCAGCTCCGACGCAGGTGGCCGCAGCCGCCGCAAAATCAGATACATCCCCCGCTTCCGTTACTGCATAAAAGCTCAAGCTACTTGGGCCAGATTGACACAGGAGAGAGAAGACCTTGGACTTTGCATGGAGTGAGGAGCAGGCGGCGTTTCGTAAGGAGGTTTTGCGTTTTGCGAAGGAAGAACTGAAAGACGACGTCATCGCGCGCGATCATAACGAGGAATTCTCGAAGACTTTGTGGAAGAAATGCGCGGACTTTGGCATTCAGGGATTGCCGATTCCGACCGAATACGGCGGGGGCGGAGCCGACACGCTTACGACCGTCTGCGCTCTGGAAGCTCTCGGCTATGGATGCGCTGACAACGGCCTCCTGTTCTCGATTAATGCTCACATGTGGAGTTCCGAGATCCCGATCTGGAATTTCGGAACCGAAGAGCAGAAGAAGAAGTATCTGCCTGGCTTGGTAAGCGGCGGGTTAGGCCTGCATGCGATGACGGAGCCGGGATCCGGTTCCGACGCTTACAGCCTGAAGACGCGCGCTGAGCGAAAAGGCGACAAGTACATTCTTAACGGATCGAAGACATTCAGCAGTAACGCTCCGAACGCTGACGTCACTATTGTGTTTGCCAACCTCGATCCGTCTCGCGGTCCCAACGGCGTGACGGCGTTCCTCGTGGACAAGGGAACTCCGGGTTTCACTGTCGGCAAAAAATTACACAAGATGGGCCTGAGAACATCGCCGATGGCGGAATTGTCGCTGCAGGACTGCGAAATTCCGGCATCGAATTTGCTCGGTAAGGAATTCGGCGGACAAGCAGTATTCACCTCGTCGATGGAGTGGGAGCGAATCTGCATTCTCGCCAGCCATCTGGGGGCGATGCAACGCATCATGGAAACGTGCATCAAGTACGCCAAAGAGCGCAAGCAATTTGGAGAGCCGATCGGAAAATTCCCTGCGATCAACAACAAGATCGCGGACATGGATGTGCGGCTCGAGACCGGACGTCTGGCACTTTACAAAGCGGCGTGGATGAAGAGCCAAGGCCGTCACCCGATCCGAGAAGCTTCGATTGCAAAATTGTATGTAAGCGAGGCATGCATTCAGAGTTGCCTTGAGGCAATTCAGCTTCATGGCGGTTACGGCTACATGACGGAGTACGAATTGGAGAGGGAGCTTAGAGACGCAATTGCAGGAACGATCTACTCGGGAACCTCGGAAGTCCACAGAGTGATCATTTCGAGCTATTACGGGTTGTAGTAGTTGTGAACGTTGTCCCCCAAACTAAATCTAACTTGGGCTGGGTCCTGGAATCATGGCATACGTACTGCAACAACTTCTAAGCAAGAGCGCGAAGAATTATCCGGAAAAACTGGCGGTGTGGGCTCGCGGTAAGAGCATTACCTACCGCGAACTGGACGAGTGCTCGAACCAGCTGGCGCACCTGCTTCGCCAGAAAGGAATTCAGAAGGGCGATCGCGTCGGGTTGTTCTTTCCGAAGTGCGTGGAATCCATTGTTTGCATGCTGGGAGTACTAAAGGCGGGCGGCGTATATGTACCACTCGATCCACAGGCTCCGGCCGACCGCGTCGGTTACATCATTGGGAATTGCGGCATACGAATTCTGATCACGAAAAGCGACAAGCGTGCCGAACTGGCTCCTGAAGTGTTGGAGTTACTCGAGGCATGCGTTTTGGTTGAGGGAGAGGGTAATGGTTCGGACCTGATCGCATGGTCGGAACTGGCGGCCTTCCCGGCGTCCGATGCGCCCCAAGTGGCACTTGTCGAGACGGATCTGGCTTATATCCTTTATACGTCAGGTTCGACTGGGCGTCCGAAGGGGGTCATGCTAACCCACCAAAACGCGCTTACATTCGTGGAGTGGTGCGCGGAAGAGTTCCAGGTTCGCAGTGAAGACCGGCTTTCCAATCACGCGCCGCTGCACTTCGATCTTTCGGTATTTGATGTCTACAACACGCTGGAAGCCGGCGCGACGGTCTATCTGATCACCGAAGATCTGGCTGTGTTTCCGACGAGTCTGGCGAATTTCATCGAGTCCCAGAAGCTGACGATCTGGTATTCGGTTCCGTCGGCATTGATGCTGCTCTTGCTGCATGGACGCGTGACGGCGGAGAAGCTGAAGAGCCTCCGGGTGATTTTGTTCGCGGGAGAAGTTTTCCCGATGAAATATCTTCGGCAGCTTGCGGAGGTTTCGCAGACTAGCGCACTTTACAACCTCTACGGTCCGACTGAGACCAATGTGTGTACGTACTACAAGGTCGAACGCGAGCGGTTGCAGAGCATGGAAAAGCTTCCCATCGGCATTGCCTGTGCGAATACCGAGTGTTTTTCGGTGACGCCGGAAGGCCGGTTGGCGGGCAAAGGTGAAGCCGGAGAATTGTATGTACGCGGTCCGGCGGTGACGTATGGTTACTGGGCGGACCCTGAGAAGACCCATAAGATGGTTGTGCCCAATCACTTCCAGGAACACTTTGAAGAGAAGATGTACCGAACGGGCGATATTGTTACGGTCGGGGAAGACGGAAACTACTACTTTCAGGGCCGCCGCGACAGCATGATCAAGAGCCGCGGCTACCGGATCGAGCTTGGGGAGATTGAGACGGCGCTCCTGAGTCATCCTGGAGTGCGGGAAGCGGCTGTGCTGGCGGTCCCGGACGAGATTATCGGAAACCGCATTCGGGCAGTAGTGGCGCCGCACGTCGCGGGGTCGGTTGGGGTCCTGGAGTTGCAACAGTTTTGCGCTTCTCGGGTTCCGAAGTACATGATTCCGGAGTTGGTCGATCTTTACGAGGAGTTGCCGAAGACCTCGACGGGGAAGATCGATCGGGTGAAACTGGCCTCGGAGAGGCCGGTAGGCGCAGGCAAGTCGTAGCAACGACAAAGTTTGATGTAGGGGTTGCAAGTTCATACCACACTGGGGAGAAGAAAATGATTGAGTCCGCACAGGTGAAAGATCAGATTCGCGAGTACGTGTTGGAAGAGTTCGCGAAGACCAAGGGAATTGACCAGATTACCGATCAGGAGAACCTGACGAAGAATGGAATCATCGATTCCATGGGCATCTTCCGTCTGGTCGCGTTCCTCGAGGAAACGTTCAACGTCCGGGTGGGCGACGAGGAGATCACGCACGACAATCTGGAAAGCATCGACGCGATTGAGCGGCTGGTAAAGGCTAAAGCGAAAAAGTAGGTCGCAACCGGTGGCGTTCGGCGGGCATCTGGTAGGTGCCCGCTTCATTCAAGCAGTAGGCTTCTCCCCTGTTCGACAAACAAAGCTGTAGCCGTTTTTTCAGGATTTCTTATGCGTATAGGCCGCAAAGTTTTCTCAAACGGTGTAAAGCTCCTCGATCTGTTGCTGATGATGGTGGCGTTTGCCGCCGCGACCCTACCGCTCTATCACAAGGTAGGACGGATCAGCCTAGCGGAATTTTTCGAGCTGCGGGTGAAGCTGGGTAACCTGATCTTGTTCGTCAGCTTTGCGTTGATTTGGCACATTCTCTTTAGTGTCGTTGGACTGTACGGTTCCAAGCGCTTAACCAGTCGGCTTGAGGAGATGGGAGATATCGCCCGGGCGACGACCCTCGGCACGGGCGTCATTGCAGCATTCGGTCTGGCCTTCCAGATCTGGGTGGTAAACCGGACGTTCCTGATCTTGTTTTGGGCCCTGACCACTGTGCTAGTGGTCATCAGTCGTAGCGTGATTCGTGCGACCTTGGCGTACCTCCGGCGGCATGGCAAGAACATGCGGAACATGCTGGTTATCGGCACAAACCCGCGGGCCCTCCAACTGGTGGAGCGGATTCAGCACAAGCCGGAGCTTGGATATCGAATTCTGGGATTCGCCGACGAGAACTGGAACGGAATGGAAGAGTTCATGAAGCAAGGTCTTCCGCTGGTTTCCGATCTCGAGGCTCTGCCTGCTTATGTGAGGCGGAACGTTGTGGATGAAGTTGTCCTCGCGCTTCCGATCCGCTCGTTCCACACATTCGCGTCGCAAATCGCGGCAGCGTGCGAGCAGCAGGGAATCATCGTGCGATTCCTGCCCAACATCTTCGATCTGAAAGAAGCGCGTCATCGAACGGACGAGTTTGATGGCGATCCGCTAATCAGCCATGACACCACGATTACCGATTTCTGGGGGCTGACTATCAAGCGGACCATCGACATCATCGTTTCGCTGACGGCCATCATCCTTTTGTCGCCGGTGATGCTGCTGACTGCATTGCTTGTAAGGCTGACGTCACCCGGGCCGATTTTCTTCGTGCAGAAGCGGCTTGGCCTGAACAAGCGGATGTTCAATATCTACAAGTTCCGCACCATGGTGATGGACGCGGAAGCGCGTTTGAAGGACATTGAACACCTGAATGAAGCGAATGGCGCGGTCTTCAAAATCAAGAAGGATCCACGCGTGACGCTTATCGGGGCCTTCTTGCGCAAGACCAGCATCGATGAACTGCCACAGCTCTTCAACGTGCTCAAAGGTGAAATGAGCTTGGTCGGACCGCGTCCCTTGCAGGTGCGGGACTACGAGCTATTTGAAACGTTCTGCGGCGACTGGCAGCGGAAGCGCTTCAGCGTTCGTCCAGGAATCACTTGCCTGTGGCAGATTAAGGGCCGCAGTTCCACGACATTCGAAAAGTGGATGGAGCTTGATCTGCAATACGTTCGCACATGGTCGTTGTGGCTTGATCTAGAAATTCTGGCCAAGACCGTTCCTGCTGTTCTGAGAGGATCGGGCGCGGCCTAAACATTGGTTGTTAGATATGTGCAAGCGGTCACACCGAACCCTCGTCATGAGGGTTCGTTTAGTCAGTAGGGTTAGCAAAGCTTCAACGGGACGAACTAAGGGTGCGGGATGGAGTTCAGGGACAAGGTGAGCAAGGGTACGGACAATAAATTGCAATCATCGAGCACGGCCGAACTTGCGTCGATGCAGGTGCAATTGCCAATGGACCATCCACGGCCCGCTGTGCAGAACTTCCGCGGAGCCGCGTATGAATTCACCTCTCCCTCACGATCTCTCAAAACGGTTGCGCCAGTTTGTAGAGCGCGAGCAATGCACGCTTCTCCGATGTGACGCTGTCATTGTTTGCGGCTCTGATACAGCGATATACCTTGCAGGAAGATTTTGTCCTTGGACTTTCCGGTGAGCCACATGGTGCTTTTCATTGGCAAAATCTGGGAGATGCGAGCGTCCGCGAGTTGCTTGCCTTCACGCGAAACCTGCCGGGCGATGCTCCCGCTGACGGAGCGCATTTCAATGTTCTATTTTCTCTGGCGCCGAATGGGTCCGCTGGATGGAACCCAGTCTCTCGATACGCCTAATTCCAAATGTGATCTCGCGCTTCAGTTGCGCGAACGCGCGGTCGTCGTAGAAGGCAGAATTGCGTATGCCGCCGAACTTTTCGAAGCGTCCACCATCGAGCGACTGGCCGGTCACTTCCTGACGATGATTGAGGCAGGTATTTGCCGATCCGGACCAGAAGATTTCCAGGCTGCCGATGTTGTCGGCGAAAGAGACTCAGCAGTTGGCGGAGTGGAATCGGACCGAAGTCGAATATCCTCGAGAACTCTGCGTTCATGAATTGGTGGAAGCGCAGGTTGCGAGAACTCCCAATTCCAGTGCCGTTGAACATGGCGGCCAGCAGCTGACTTACAAAGAACTGAACGAACGAGCGAACCAACTCGCAAGGTTCTTGCGTAAGCGGGGCATTGGTCATGAGTCCAGGGTGGGAGTCTGCCTGCGGCGTTCTCTGGAACTACCTGTCGCTCTACTTGCCGTGTTGAAGGCAGGCGCGGCCTGCGTTCCGCTGGATCCGGCTTATCCGAAGGAGCGGCTGTCGTACATGCTGTCGGATTCGGAAACCCCGCTTGTGCTTACACAGCCGGGCCTGCTATCCGAAGTCACAGATTTCGACGCCGAAGTTGTGAACTCTGGAGCCAGATTGGAAGGCGTTTGCGGATGAGAGCCGGGAGAATGTCCGAAGCAGCGTTGAGCCGGAGAATCTTGCGTACATCATTTATACGTCGGGTTCGACCGGGAAGCCGCGTGGCGTGCTTCTGCCACATCGCGGGCTGGTGAATCACAACGTTGCGGCTGCGGCACTGTTCGGTATGACGACGACGGATCGCATGGCGCAGTTTGCCTCGATCTCTTTCGACATCGCGATCGAAGAAATATTTCCGACATGGATTTCGGGCGGATCTCTCGTTGTTCGCGAAGAAGATGCTTCGCTCGCGGTGAGCGACTTCCTGCGGTGGGTTGATCAGAATCGAGTCACTGCGCTTGATCTGCCGACTGCGTACTGGCACGAACTGGTGCGAGAGCTCGCAGAATCTACAATCAAACTTGCCGAAAAGTCTACGACTGGTAATTGTCGGAGGTGAGAAAGCGCAGTCCGGCGCGCTGGCCACTTGGCGCAAGTTCGCTGGTTCGCGAGTGCGCTGGGTCAACACTTACGGGCCGACCGAAACGAGCGTAATTGTTACATCGTTTGAGCCTAAGGCAACGGAAGAGATTCCTGCGGTTCTGCCCATCGGCCGCCCCATCGCGAACACCAAGATTTACATCCTGAACAAGAATCTGCAGCCAGCTGCCTGTGGGCGTTGCTGGCGACTTATATGTCTCTGGTCCTGGACTGGCGCGCGGATATCTGAACCGTCCGGAGATTACAGCTGAGAAGTTTGTTATCGATCCGTTCAGCAGTGAGCCCGGAGCGCGTATGTACAAGACCGGGGACTTGGCACGTTATCTCGCGAATGGCGAAATTGAATTTGCGGGTCGCACTGACGATCAAGTCAAGATTCGCGGCTACCGCGTCGAACTGGAGGAGATCGAGGCAGTTTTGGGAGCGCATCCCGGCGTGCACGAGGTGGTGGTCACGGCCCGGGAAAATTCGTCCGGCGAGAAGACGCTTGTGGGATACCTCGTACCTTCGCGCGAGCAGGTGCCGACGGCGAGCGAATTGAGATCTTACCTGAAACAGAAGTTGCCGCACTACATGGTGCCAGCGGCAGTGGTACTGCTCGAGGCCATGCCGAAGACTCCGAATGGCAAAGTGGACAAACGCGCGCTGCCGGCTCCGAAGGACGCCGACTTCGCTGCGACGCAGGAATACGTTGCGCCTTCGACCGAGCTGGAAACGAAACTGGCGAAGATTTGGGAAACGGTTCTAGACAAGAAGCCGGTTGGAATTCGCGACAACTTTTTCGAACTCGGCGGACATTCGTTACTGGCGGCGCGGCTCATGCACCGCATTGAGCAGCAACTGAACGAACGGCTGCCTCTGGCTACGCTGCTGCAGGCTCCGACGATCGAGCAACTCGCAGCCGTGATGCAGAAAGAAGAAGGATCGAGCTCATGGTCATCGCTGGTGGCTCTGCAGCCGCGGGGAGCGCGCGCTCCATTTTTCTGCGTGCACGGAGTGGGCGGCAACGTAGTCGGGTTCCGCGATCTGGCGAAGCATCTCGGATCGGAGCAGCCGTTTTACGGGATTCAGCCACAAGGATTGGACGGCAAGCGCGAGTGCCTTAGCAGCATTCCGCAAATGGCGGAACTTTACCTTCAGGAAATTCGGCGTGTGCAGGCAGAAGGTCCCTATCGGATCGGTGGGTATTCGTTCGGCGGACTTGTCGCTTATGAAATGGCACAGCAGTTGGAAGCGCAAGGCGAGCATGTGTCCCTGCTGGCGCTATTGGATTCGTATCCCGGAAAAATTGAAACACGCGGCGATCAGATCAAGAGCATGATGGCCCTTCCGCTGAAAGAGCGGCTTACCTTCATGGCGAAGAAGGGAAGCTTCGTGGTGATGACGCTGCGCAAGCGCCTGGAATTGCAGTTTCTGCCGCGAGCGCTGCGCAACGTCCGGCAGGCCTGCTCGCGCGCGGCAGCTACCTACGAAGTACAACCTTATCGCGGCCGCGTGACGTTGTTTCGGGTGCGCGAGAAATCGGCGGGGAGTTTGCATGATCCGTACGCGATCTGGTGGAAGATGGCCGGTGAAGGTGTGGAATTGAGAGAGATCAGTGGCGATCATCTCAGCCTGCTCAAAGAGCCGCAGGTTCGATTTCTGGCTGAAGAGCTTTCGGATTGCCTGGCTCATTCGCTGAAAGAGGATTCACTCGCGGTGGCGGGACGCTGATGAGCACATCGAACACAGAGGAATTGATGGATACACCGATCGTCGAGGAATCGGCTCAGGCCGCGCGTGCCGCTTCGGGGGACGAGATGGAGACCGGGGGTATCTCGAAGAAACTCGGCCGCTGGGTGACCAAAGGCGGGTTCGCCATCCTCGATCAGGGGTTGATCTCGGGATCGAATTTCCTCATCAGCATTCTGCTGGCGAGGTGGCTCATTCCAGCCCAGTACGGCGCCTTTTCGACGGCGTTCTCAGTTTTCCTATTTCTTTCGTACGTCTACCAGTCGTTGCTATCGGAACCACAAGCGGTCTTCAGCGGTTCTGCGTATCGCCAGTGCCTGCGTGGATATCTGAAGGCGCTCCTGAGCATCCAGGCCATGGTAACGGTTTTTGGGCTTGTATTGCTCGGCGGGTCCGCCGCAATCGCTTATGCCATGGGCAAAGCGGACGGTTTCCCTGGAGCGTTGGCGGGGGTCGCGATCGCGTCTCCATGCATCCTGTTCTTCTGGCTATTACGCCGGTCGTATTACATGAACCTCGCTCCCGCGCGGGCTGCAATGGGAGCTTTTATTTATTTCATCCTGACCACAGGCGGCTTATTCGTCGCGTATCGGAAGGCGCTAATTTCACCGTTTTCCGCATACCTGCTGATGGCGATCGGGGCGCTCGGCACGGGATTCTTCCTGCTGTCACAGATAAAAAAGGTTCTGCCAGCTGATACGTGCGAGGCCCCCACGCCGGCGCAGGCATGGAAAAAGCACTGGGAATACGGGCGATGGGCACTCGGCGTTTCCGTGGTGACGTGGATTCCGTATTACATGTATTACCCGCTGGTGAGCATGTTTTCGGGGATGGCGCAGGCCGGGCAATTGCGGGCCGTGATGAACCTGGCGCTGCCGCTCGAGCAAAGTTACACCGCACTGTCGATCTTGTTTTTGCCATATGCGGCGCGACTCTGCCGAGAGAAAGGCGTTTCAAGTTCTGGGCCACTGGTCCGGCGCATCACGATGCTATTCGTCGGCGGCTCGGTCGTGTACTGGGCAATACTGATCCCATTCAAGGGCGTCGCCTTCCATCTTCTTTATGGCGGCAAATACATGGAATTGGCGCCACTCATTCCTTACGTCGCCTTAGGAACAACGTTGTGGAGTGCGGCCTTTGGACCGGCGATCTTGTTGCGGGCGATCGAGAGTCCCGATTCCATCTTTTACGCGCGCATTGTTGCGAGCGTGCTGTCGTTAGTGGTTGGCGTTCCGGCGACCAAGTTCTTCGGCCTGTGGGGCGTAGTTTGGAGCGTGATCGTCGCCAATATCGCAGCCTTTTTGAT
The DNA here is from genome assembly GCA_963712365.1 of uncultured Acidobacteriota bacterium. Classification (GTDB taxonomy): domain Bacteria; phylum Acidobacteriota; class Terriglobia; order Terriglobales; family Acidobacteriaceae; genus Sulfotelmatobacter. The sequence goes on along the minus strand of CAVQHO010000005.1, from coordinate 168,587 downwards.
TTCGATGTACATCCTCCAACGTAAGTCGAGTTCCAGTGCATTACCGAATCCGATTCTCCAAGGGGAAAACTAGTTCATGAACACACTGAAGACACTCCGATTCAAGGCCTCCCGCACAAAACTGCGCACTCCCAAATCATGGTGGGAGCATCGTGGCCTGAATGACAATGACGTGCTTTTTGCGTCTTTCGAGCGGTCGGGAAATACGTGGTTGCGCTTCGTGCTGTTTGAGGTATTGAGCAACGATACCGCCGGATTCCTCAATGTGAACCAGATGTTGCCGGAACTGGGTACACATGAAAACGGGCAACATGTGCTCCCGAATGGCGGGCGCTTCATCAAGACCCATCATCAGTACCGGCCTGAATACAAGCGGGCTATCTATCTCATGCGCGATCTGCGCGACGTGATGCTCTCAAACTGGGCGCGCGACAAGGAAATGGGCTTCTCGCAATATTTCGATAACGGCAAAGGAATGGATGGATACATCGAGTCGTTCCTGCAGGGCAAGGTCACGCGTTTCGGATCGTGGCAATCGCACGTGGATTCGTGGGTGAACTGTCGCTTGGCGAAGAGCGGAGACCTGCTTGTCGTCCGCTACGAGGATCTGCGGAAGGACACGGAAAGCGGGCTCGCGGAAATGCTGAACTTCCTCGGAATAGAGAAGGACCGCGAGCAAATTCGCCGCGCCGTCGAAAATAACTCGCTGCGAGCCATGCGCGAGAAGGAAGAGAAGGCCAAGAAATCCGGCGCGACGCTTGGAAAGGGAACTCTCCTGCGCAAGCACAACGTCGATCGTGAAGACGCGCGCTTCGTGCGCAGCGGTTCGGTTGGAGGATGGCGCGAAAAACTGTCTGCGGCTCAGATCGAGATGGTCACGATGTACGCGGGCGAAGCACTTGTGAAAGCGGGATATCCGGCCGGCGCGAACGATGAAGTGTCCGCAGAGATGGCCACGGGAGTGCGGGTATAGCTGGCACGGTAGTAACCAGTCCTGGTATGACCAGTGTAATGAAGAAAATCTATGCACTTCCGGTGATGATACTGATGCTCGTCCCCCTGACGGTATCCCAGAAAAAAGATGCGGCATCCGATGGGCAGACTCTGCGCCAGGCGGCTGATCCGCTGGGGTTCTGGGTGGGGACAACGATTCAGGGCCGGATGTGGAATCGCGATCCGCAGTATAGGCCGGTGATGGCGCGGGAATTCAACGCCGGCGTTTCGATCGTGTTTCCGAATCTGACTCAGCCGGAGCGCGGTCATTTCGACTTCGAGGCGATGGACGAAGCCATGAGCTTCGCCAAGCAGCACAAGATGAAGTTGATGGGACATTGCCTGGTGTACCGCAACATGCAGACCGGCTCCTGGCTCAACTTCCGGAACCAGGAATGCGGCGGCTGGTCTCCGAAGGAGCTGGATGCGATTCTGAAAGAGCATATCCAGACGGTAGTGCGGCACGGCGGCGACACCTATTACTCGTGGGAGGTGGTGAATGAGCCGACGAATCCCACGCATAACGGTTGCTGGTCACGGGTTTTAGGAGAAGACGATTACATCGTGAAAGCGTTCCAGTATGCGCACGAGGCAAATCCGAATGCGCTATTGGTGCTGAATGACACGTTCGGCCAGGGCGGGATCGACAAAGCTCGAGCCGATGAATTTTTCTCGTTGGTGGAACGTGTGAAAAAGAAGGGCGGGCCGATCGATGTTGTCGGGACCGAGATGCACTGGGAACTTCCGGAACTTCGGCCTAACTATCTCGATGAGTTCAAAGATTTTCTGGATCGCGCCCGCAAACTGGGCGTGAAGGTTCACATCACAGAAATGGATGTGTACCAGGGGCCGAACGATACGGCGGAATCTTTCGCTAAGCAGAAGGATGTTTTCTACAATATCGTGCATGCCTGTCTGAAAGATTCGAACTGCATCGGGTTCATGACGTGGGGAATCGCGGATCGATACTCGTGGCTGAGGACTTCCGACTGGAAGAATTTTCCGAACGCCAAGCCCGTGTTGTTTGACGATGACTATAAGAAGAAACCGGCCTACGAGGGCGTCCTACAAGCTTTGAAAGAGGGCAGATGAGTTCGGGAATCGCGGAACGAGAGAGAAGCAGCGGACTGGATGTCCGCAACAAGCGGTCCATGGGACTGCTGATTGCGTTTATCTTGGTTGGTTTCGCCGTCTCCCTCGCAATCATGATATTCGCGGGATCGTCCGATACGGCGGTGCTCACCGTCGCGGGCGTGATCCTCGTCGCGGTCCCGGTAATCGCGCTGACCGTGAAGGCGCTTCCGGAAGCTCTCGACAGTTTCAAAATTCTGAGGGCGAACTGGACGTGGTGGCACCCGCTCTGGTTCTTCCTGTACTTCAGCACGCTGGTGTTCCGTATTCGCGACGTAGGTGCAGCGTCCTCGAACCCTCTCGATAGCTACGCGATGTTGCGTGTAATCCCAGAAGGCCTGGTATCACTGTCGCTGATCATCCGGTTGATCCTCAAGAAGCCGAACTGGCTGGGATCGCTATTCCGCGGAATTCCCGGCGTGATGGCGATCTACTGCCTAGTCTGCCTGGCGACGACCGTCATATCAGTGAAGCCTTCCTGGACGGCGTATAAATCCGCGGAGTTTCTGGCCGATGTTTCGCTGCTGGCCGCTGTGGTCGCGAGCGCAGAAGGATTCTTCACTTACGAAAATCTCGTCGACTGGACGCTGGCTTTCTACGGTCTATCACTTGTGGGTGTGTGGGCAGGTCTTCCGATCTGGCCGACCGACGCAATGGATGGCGGACGTCTGACGGGCGTAATTCCGGTGGAAGCTTCGAACAGCGTTGGAACTTCGGGAGCCGTTTTATCAATTGTTGCGCTTTGCCGATTGCTACCTGTTTTCGGGCAAGCCCGGAAACAAGCATGGTACTTGTTGCTCTTGATATTTGGCCTTGCGTCGATGGTTTTGTCGAAGACGAGAAACGCCGAAGCCGCATTTCTGTTTTCAGTGATCGTTATCGTGGTCACGTCACCCCGTCTGCGAAAGCATGCAGTGTGGGTAGCGATCGCCGCCGCACCGTTAGTGGCCGTCGCTGTCTTTGTGAACGATCGCCTGCCCGGCTACGCCGGGGATTTTGTGATGGGCGTGGTGAACCGCGACCAGTCGGAAGGCGCGTTCGGGTCGTTGAGCGGCCGTACCGGTTGGTGGGCGTATGGGCTCGAGCAGTTGTCGAAACATCCTTTGACGGGCTTGGGAGCATATGCCGCAGGCCGGTTCGCGGTGCTCGGAAAATTGGGCGTTGGCGCAGCGGCCATGATGCACAGCGACTGGATCGAAGTCATCATTGGTACCAGTTTCTGGGGGCTGATTCCATTCGCAGGAGCGTTGCTGGCGGCGTGGTGGTATCTGATCCGCTGCATGCGCAGCGACATTTTCACGCCTGAGCAGCGGCAGCTTGGCACTGGAGCTTTTCGCGTTGCTGGGAATGCTGACGCTGCACTCGTTCTTCAACGACGAGTTGGCTTGGCATTGTCCACTTCTGTATTTCGCAATTCTAGGTTATGCCGAGTTCATCCGGACGTATCCGAAGATCGTGCTTCGAGCCTGCGCTGGACTTGCGCCGGTCTCGACACGGAGCAGTTTTCTATCACTCGCAATACCGTTCCGAAACCTGTTCACTAACTGTTAAACGACAAAAACAACACTGGGGGAGTAAACGCAATGGCAAACAAGACTCGGATTCTCGTAACTGGCGCGGGCGGCTTTATTGGTCATCATCTCGTCAAGCGCTTGAAGAAAGACGGACACTGGGTACGCGGCGTTGACATTAAGATGCCCGAGTACGAAACCTCCGCCGCGGACGACTTTCAGGTGCTCGATCTGCGCATCTGGGAGAACTGCCTGACCGCCACGCAGGGCATCGACCAGGTTTACAACCTGGCTGCCGACATGGGCGGCATCGGCTACATCACGTCGTTCCTGGCCGACATCTCGAAGAACAACATTCTGATCAACGCGCACATGCTCGAAGCCAGCAAGCAGAACGGCGTGAAGACGTTTCCTGTTCTCCTCTTCGGCTTGCGTGTACGCGCAGTCGAAGCAGAAGACTCCGGAACTCGATTCCGTTGAAGGAAGAAGACGCGTATCCTGCCGATCCAGAGCCGGGTTATGGCTGGGAAAAGCTGTTCGCGGAAGAGCTCTGCCGCTACTACTACCACGACTACAAGTTCGAGACGCGCATCGTGCGCTTCCACAACGTGTACGGGCCGCTCGGCACGTATGATGGCGGCAAGGAAAAGTCTCCGGCCGCGATTTCGCGCAAAGTCGCGCAGCTCGAACGACGGCAGCGAATTGAGATCTGGGGCGATGGCGAGCAGACCCGCTCGTACATGTATGTGGACGATTGCGTCGAAGGCCTGATCCGCCTGATGGCTTCGAACCATCGTGATGCCTCTAAACCTTGGCACCGACGAGATGGTCAGCATCAATCACCTGGTCGACATGATCTGCGGCATCGCCGGCAAGAAGCTGACCAAGCGCCACGACCTGACCAAGCCGCAAGGCGTGCGCGGACGCAACAGCGACAACACCCTGCTGCGCAAAGTGCTGGGCTGGGAGCCGAACACGCCGCTGGAAAAGGGCCTGGCCGTCACCTATAAGTGGATTGAAGGCGAGCTCAAGAAAAAGGAAGTGGGCGAATTGGCCGAAGTCACCGGCGACTAATTCATCCAACTTCAAACCAATGAAAAATGCCATGTCGAACCCAACTCGGCTGACAGTTGCGTGAAAATCCTGGGCGTTAAGGTCCATGCCACAAGCATGGACCGCGCCCTGGCGCGCTTGGAAACGGCGGTCACGCAAGGCGAAAAAGGCTATGTATGCGTCACCGGCGTGCAGGGCGTGATGGAAGCGCAGATGGATCCGAACCTCAAGCGGATCATCAATAACGCGCTTCTGACGATTCCAGACGGGCGTCCTACGGTCTGGGTCGGATGGCTGCGTGGCTTGTTTCAAATGCGGCAGGTCACCGGGCCGACGATCATGTTACGAATCTGCGGGCTTTCGGCGGAGAAGGGCTATACGCATTTCTTCTATGGCGGAAACGACGGCGTCGCCGATCAGTTGAAAGAGTCGCTGACCCAACGTTTCCCGGGGCTCAATGTTGTTGGGACGTACACTCCTCCTTTCCGGCCGCTCACTGCGGAGGAGGAAGCGGAGCTTGCCCGCAAGGTCGCGGAACTCAAGCCGGACTTCTTCTGGGTGGGATTGAGCACGCCGAAGCAGGAACGGTTCATGGACCAGTACATCTCAAAGCTCGACGCCAAGGTGATGTTGGGCGTTGGCGCGGCATTCGACATCCATACCGGACGCATCAAAGACGCTCCCTACTGGATGAAGGTGACGGGCGTGCAGTGGATGCATCGCATCTATCAGGATCCGAAGCGGCTGTGGAAGCGGTACCTGGTGAACAATCCGAAATTTGTTTACCGGATCACGCTGGAGCTTCTTGGGCATTCGAAAGCAGCAAGAAGTTTAGGGCTGCGTTTCGCGATCCACTTCGTCTGATCGAGTACTCCCCCAATGATTGCGAAACATGAAGGTTCTTCTCGTACACGGCGCGTACCAGCAGTTCGGAGGCGAAGACTCCGTCGTCAAGGCAGAGACGGAATTGCTTCGAAGCCACGGCGACGAAGTTTGCCTCTATGGCCGGCACAACGACGAGATCAAGAATTTCAATGTAGCCCAGAAAGTCCTCTTCTTTCCGCAGACGATTTATTCCTGGAAGACCACCAGCGAAATCAGCGATGTAGTCCGCCGCTTCAAGCCGGATGTGGCGTTCGTCCACAACGTCTATCCGCTGATTTCGCCCTCGGTGTATCACAAACTGCATGCGCTAGGGGTTCCCACGGTGCAGGTGCTCCATAACTTCCGTCCGTTCTGCATCAATGGGCTTTACTACACGCAGGATCGAGTGTGCGAAGCGTGCACGGGCGGCAACTATCTGAATGCGATCTCGCAAGCGCTGTTACAAAGACAGCTACACCTTCAGTGCGCTGTATGCGCTGACTATGGCTACGAACCGCTTTGGCAGGAGTGATCGACAAGATCTCCGGATTCATTTGCCTGACGGAGTTTTTCAGGATCAAGATGCGGGAAGCCGGGGTTCCGGATTCGAAGCTGTTTGTCCGGCCGAACTTTGTGTCGGGCTCCGAAATTGCCAGCGGATCGAAGCACGGGCAATTCGTATGCGCTGTTCATGGGCCGCCTGTCGCCGGAGAAGGGCTGCTGGACGCTGATTCACGCGTTCGAGAAGTTGCCGCATATTTCGCTGAAGATTGTTGGCACCGGCCCGATGGAGCAGGATCTGCGCAACTACATCCGCGATAAAGGAATCAAGAATATCGAGCTTTCTGGGATTCAAGAGCGGAGACGAGAAGTGGGAAGTTCTTCGCAACGCTTTATGCCTGGTGCTTCCGTCGGAGTGGTACGAGAATTTCCCGGTGACCGCTCTCGAAGGCTTTATGGCTGGCAAACCCGTAGTTGCTTCGCGGATGGGCGGCCTGCCGTATATCGTGGAGGAAGGGAAGTCGGGGCTGCTTTTCGAAGCGGGGCAACGCGGCTGAGCTGGCGCAAAAGATTCAATATCTCGCTGATCATCCTGAGCAAGCCATGCAGATGGGGCAAGCAGGCCGACATATGACTGAGACCAAGTATGGCCCCGAACAGGGTTACAGCAATCTGATGGAGATTTTTTCGCAGGTACAGGCAGCCTGATTCGAACGCGATATGGAAATCGAAGCGCAGAATCCGGAGATGAGAGACGGGCCACTGTTTGTGGTTGGCATGTGGCGCTCCGGGACGTCGCTCCTGTACGCGCTGCTGAACCAGCATCCGCAGATCGGACTGATGTACGAGTCCGACATGCTGACGCTGTCTCCGCTGTTCCTTGTTCCGCGAAAAAGTTCGTGGTGGCTGAATAAAGTCGATGCCTGGAATGGAGCGTTAAGCCGCCACAAGATCGATTCGACGACGATTCCGGAAGACATCACGGCCCTTCCTGACGCGTTTCGCGCAGTCGCGCAGCAGTACGCAGCGAAAAAGGGCGCGATGGTGTGGGGATGCAAGTCTCCGACGTACTACGACTGCATGACGCAATTCGCAGACTGGTATCCGCAGGCGAAGTTCATCGTGATCTGGCGCGATCCCGCCGATGTCTGCCGCAGCATCGTTCGCGCGGCGGAAAAGTCTCCGTGGTTCGCCCGCCCCGGAATGGATCTGCGAGCCATACTCGGATATCGCAGGATGAAGAGTGAAGCAGACGAACTGGAGCGCCGCGGAGCAGCCATTTACCAACTGCAATACGACGATCTGGTGCGCGATCCGGCGAAGACGCTGAATTCGATTTGCGAATTTCATCGGCATTCCCTTCGATCCGAAAATGACTTCGCTCGAAGGCGCCGATCGTTCGGCCGTCTATAACGGCGAGCATCATTCCATGGTGAAGAGTTCCACGATCGTGGCGAAGCGTGAGCGTCCTGAGGTTCTGTCTCCGGAGCTGAAGAGCAAAGTGGAGACGCTACGTCGTTTACTGGAGGAAGTCGATCGGGAGGCCAGTGGCCCGTAAAGGCCGCCGTCAGTGACGGCACCAAGGCGGCATCGTTTTCCGAACGGGCGATAGATTCTTTCAGACACAAAGTCATGCGGATTGCAGATCTGGCCGTACCTTACTTTTATGCTGCTGTGCCGTCCTCTCTCTGGCAAAGATACCGCCAGATGAAATCGAAGTACCAACGAGTTGCACCAAAGGCCGGAGAGACCGAGCCGGCGTCCTCTTGATCGAACTGAGTGTAAGAATGTAAGAAAACAATATCACCTGTCATTCCTGCGGAATGGCAGCATATGTGCAACCTTTTTAACCTTCCCCCGATAACTGAATGGGAGCTTTCGTCTTGACTTTGCGTGCCAAGTCCGCTGCATTCTGCGCTCTTCTGATAGTTTCTTTTTCGGCTCATGGTTTTCGCCCAATCGGGGAGCATGACCGTGTGCCAGGCTTGAATACCGTCCAGAACAGGATCAATGCCACCGCCGCACCCGATGTGACGATCGCAGTGGGCTTGAGCCAGTATTGCGAGCACGTGAACAGTGGCTACCAGTGCTGGTACAAGAACGGACCCAATGCAAACCAGCCCGTAAACTTTCTTGGCAGCACAACGCCGAAGTCGGATTCCGGCCCGTGGAGCCAGAACAGCAATAACGGCGGAAACACTTCGCATTGCCCGACCGCGTTCACTCCGAACTCCCAGATCATGCACGACAATGTCTACAACCTGTGGATTATGGAGAAGCGCATCACGGCAGCAGGCGGCGGACACAACTACATGTGCGTCGCCATCAGCAACGTGGAAGACATTTCGAATCCTTCGTTCGGCTGGTTCGCTTTCGAGTTCGATCTGGACACCGTCATCCCCTTGAACTCGCACGGGAATTTCTACTATCCCGACTATCCGCAAGTGGGTCTGTGGCAGACTTCGACCACGCACAACGCCTCCTTACACGGCCGCAAGCGATCAGGCGATGTGGATCTCCTACGATCTCGAGGACGTAAACAACGCCTCCAACATCAATGGCGTATTGATCTGCGCGGTCGATCTTGCGGGGCTGCGCGCAAGCACGGCCAGTCCGTGGGTGAACAATTCGAAGACCCCGGCCTGCACGGTCGCCCACACCCTTACAGCGTTCAACCAGCGGCGCAGCTGGGTGCCTGCCAATAACTCCGACACGGCCCCGCCGGTTGCCGCCGACGGCGAAATGTTCACGTACATGATTCAGCCGCCGAAAGACGGTAAGACGTATTTAACGGACCCGAATCACACGCAAGGCGTCGAGCAATGGACTATCAACTGGAGTTCCGCAACTCCAAAGCCGACGCTCGTCAACAGCTGGGATCTTCCTTCGACTCAAGCTGGCGGAGATCAGCTGGGATGCTTTCTGCCGAATGCTTACTACAACACGATCTGCGTGCCTCAACCCTCAACTTCGGCGACCGGCATTCATATCGACTCGCTCGGCGATCGCATGCAGGGTTTCTTTCACTACACGTCAAACGGCGGGCAGGGGAGTATTTGGACTTCTGCGCACCAGATTCAGATCGTCCCCAGCGCATCCGCCCACAATCAGACCGAAGCTGACGTTCGCGTTCTGCAGCGAAACATGACCGCTCCGAACGCCATGTTTCTAGCTGGCGACTACTCCGATGGTCGATCCGAGCGACTCTAGCCGCGTGGGTCTTTCTGCCGAGCGTGGCGCGCGACAAGGCGGGCAACCTGCAGGGAGTTCTCGGAATTTCCGGAAGCGGCGTAAATCAGCATCCCGGTCTCGACAGTCTGATGTTCAATCCGGCAACGCGATCATCATCGAGCTACGGATACATCGCAAGTCCAGTCACCAACGGCGATGCGCAAGACACCGACAATCTGAACTATCGCTGGGGAGATTGGAATAGCGCTGTACTCGATCCGGCAGACGGCTGCACGATCTGGGTGGCGGGAGAATATCTTGCCAGCACCCGAACGACCGAGCCCTACTGGTATACGCAGATGGCGTCGCTGCCCTCTGCCAGCACATGCTCCGGCGGGCCAGTACTGCTCTCGAACGTCAGCCTAAACTTCGGAAGCCATCAGGTCGGCGCGCAGAGTACGACACTCGTCGAGACGATCAAGAACAATCAATCCGTGCCGTTGAACATCAGTGCGATCTCGACCGGCAGCAGTGACTTCACGCAAACCAATACCTGCCTGCAGCAGGCGGTCGCTCCTCAGGGATCGTGCACGATCAGCGTTACTTTTACGCCGTCCGTGTCCGGTGCGCGAATCGGGAGCCTGTTGATCACCGACGATGCGAGCAACAGTCCGCAGACGGTGGCACTCGCTGGGAGTGGAAGCGCAGCGACACTCTCGCTGTCTGCGACAACGCTTGCGTTTGGCAACGAAGCTCTAAACATCGCCAGTGCCAGCCAGACGGTAACCGTCACCAACAACAGCCTGTCGAGCGTCACGATCAGTTCGCTTTCCGCAAGCGGCGGCTACTCCGCTACTGGTAATTGCGCAGGAACGATTCTGGCTGCGGGGCAGACTTGCACGATCACAGCAGGCGTTCACGCCCACGACGACTGGATCGGTGCCCGGAACGCTCACGATCAACGACAACGCAACCGGAGCGCCGCACATCATCACGCTCTCGGGAACCGGACAGGTAGCGGTTTCGTTCGCCGCAAGCCTCACGTTTCCCGCAACGAACGTCGGGACATCCAGCGCACCTCTGACTGCCACGATCACCAACAATACGAACCAGACGTTAACGCTCACTGCGACAGCGAGTTCGAACTACTCCGCTGTAGGCAATGGAACGTCGCCCTGCGGCAGCACTTTGGTGGCGAAGGCGAAGTGTACTTACGGAGTGACCTTCACGCCGACATCAAATGGGTTAGCTAAAGGAGTTCTTGTCGTCTCCTATAACGCTGCGGGTAGTCCAGCAGTGGGAAATCTGCAGGGAACCGGCCAGAATGGCGGCGCCTCGCCGTTTACTTTTACACCAGTCAACCTCTCATTCGGCAACGTAGCGTTGAATACTGCAAGTTCAAAAGTGGTCACGGTGAAGAATGTGAGCGCGGCCGCGGTGACGATCAACAGCCTGACCGGCAGCGGATACTACACCGTCGCGGCTAGCGGAACGACGCCGTGCACCGGAACTATCAGTGCTGGAAAGACCTGCACGATGACCGTCACATTCGCTCCGCTCGCCACGGGCACCAGCGTCGGCGGCATTGCCGTCGTGGACAATGCGTCGGTGAGCACGCAGATTTTCGGAGCAACCGGCAACGGAGTTTTGCCCATCACGATGTCACCGACAGGCGTCTCATTCGGAGCGACGGCTGTCGGCAGCACGAGCCCCGTTCAAGTTGTTACCGTGACCAATAATCAGACGACAGCGGTCACCATTAGCAGCGTGGTCGCCAGCGGAGATTTCGCGTATACGTCGGGTGGTGGGGCTCCGTGTGGCGCCAGTGTTCCCGCGAGCGGAACATGCACGCTGGGCGTAAAGTTCAGTCCGACAGTGACGGGTGCGATAAGCGGCACTCTGACGTTGGGCTATGGGGCAGGCTCTTCGCCGCAGGCGGTGAGCTTATCCGGCACAGGGCAGTAGGCTGACGCGTTGGGCCCCGGTTTGCTAAACGTTGTGAGATAGTTTTTTGGCCTCTTCCAAGGCCGGCCGTTGGCTTTTCAATATCTGCTTCTCGATCTCCGGGATCGTCATCCAGTGAAGCGTTCCTTCCCATGAGGTCTTGAGATCGCCCGTTGCCTGGACCTCAAACACTGAAATGAGGCAGGGAAGATCGGCCGTGCTTCGGTAACGCAGGAGGAACCTCACGTCGGTGGCAGTCATGCCGGTTTCTTCTGTCACTTCGCGGCGCACAGCAGACTCTTCGCTCTCTCGCCAGCCAGCAATGCCTCCGGGAAAGCAAATACCACGGCCGTCGTTTCTCAGCATGATGAGAAATTGATCTCCGTCTACGGATGATGGCCAAGGACGAGCGCAGTGCGCCAAAGATAGGAAAGGTCCGATAAAGGACGAGGCAGGTGTTATAAATCAGCCAAAAAGACCGGCGCTTAATGTTTCTCGAGGAGGGAACCCAAGACGGAAGTCTAGCACGCGGCAAACGCCGGATTGCGCTAGCGCGCAAGGCCGGCGAAGAATAGAAAAGGCCCGCATCTTTCGATGCGGGCCTAATTCTTTCCTGACTGTTTTACTTCTCGAGCATGATCGGCCTGTATCCGATCTCTACGGTTTTGCCGCTGAGCGCGGAACGGTTGCCATCGAGATCGTGATGACCAGACGTAATTGCTGGGATAAGTGAAGTTCGAGGTGCGCGCATACGCCGTTGCTGCACGACTTTGACGTATCCCAGACGATCATTCCGTTGTCGAGGTTGCAGGTGTAAACGGTCCCAGTGACTGTGCATGCGCTGATCGTGTGGCCGATGAGCCAAGTGGCCACTTGATTCCACGCGGTGCCTGAAGCGTTCCCTTGCAGCCCGTACGGAGCATGGCTATCCCACGTGTAAACGTACTGACGTTGGATGCCCACGCTTGCGCGCAAAACCGCTTCCCGGGCAACGTATCCGGCAAGCAGGTCCGGGTCGGTGACGCCTTGGCCGGTGAGAATGCCATGCTCGTCATCCCAGAGCGGAAGCGATGTGAGGTTGCGCTTCTGCGTTTCGGTGATGACTTGGCTGTAGATATCGAGGAAGGATTCGGGCGTGCCGTTCGAACCATTCTGTCCACGCATGTGAACGTTGACGATGTCGAAGTTCGGCGCACCACCAGCCGCGACATATCCGTCGAACCAGGTTGACATGGTCGGACCATGAGCGGACGGGCTCAGGATCTTCGCGTTTGGATCGAGAGATCGGATGATGGCGGCAGCGTCCTTGCCCATGCGAACCAACTGAGCAGTGGTGCCGCTCCAGAAGCCCTTGTAGTCGGGTTCGTTCCAGAGTTCGTAGTAGGAGATGCGGCCTGCGGCATGCGTCACCAGAGCGGTGACGAAGGCCTGGAACATTGCGTCAGTCCCGGTTCCGTCCGAGTTGACGTCGGTCGGAGCGCCGCAGCTGAATTCGCCAGGCATGGAGCAACCGCCCGGCGCCTTGCCGACGGCAAACTGAGGAGTATCGCCGAAGGTGTAAAGGACATCCATGTGAGCTGAGTCGGCACGATCAAGCCACTTGTCGAGTCCGCTCCAGTTATAGACGCCGTTGGCGGTATTTAGCTGGCCCCATTTGATGCCGTCGTCCCAGAGCCGAACACCGGCGAGTGTCGCGGCCTGGTTCTGTCCATCGGTCGGAGGCCAAACTTTGCTGCCGTTGAAGCCAGCATTGAAGAAGCTCTGCTGAACGCCTTTTCCGTTTCCGGTTTGGCTGCTGACGGTAAGGGTCAGAGCCTGCTTGGCCGTTTGTGCGGGCGAAGAAGAATCAGTCGCTTGCACGGTGAAATTGAACTGACCAAGTTTCGTCGTGGTTCCGGCCAGAGAACCAGAGCTGCTGAGACTGAAGCCGGTAGGCAAGCTGCCGGAAACCAGAGTCCAGCTATAAGGAGTCGACCCACCGGAAGCTTTCAGGTTTGCGGAGTACGTGATCCCGGACGTAACTCCCGTCAAGCCTGTGGTGGTGATGGTGAGCGGCGATGCTGCGTCGGGCGTGATGGTCACCGAGGCAGTGCCCGCGTCAGAAGAGTCCGCGTTGCTGATGGCTTTCACGGTCGCGGTCGTGTTGCTCTTCACAGCGGGGGCCTGATACAGGCCGTCGTTGTTGATCGACCCGACTGTCGCGCTCCAGGTCACTCCAGTATTGGATGTGTTGACCACGGTAGCGGTGAACTGAAGGCGCGCAGCTGATGGCACAGTCGCCGTGTTCGGGCTAAGAGTGATCGTAACCGGATTTGTGTCCGAGACGGCGATCTTTAGCGCTTCGGCTCCGCCGCGTTTCGCCTTCTTGTCGACAACGTGGACGCCAAACTCGAACGTGCCCTTCTTGCTGGGCGTGCCGGAGATTACTCCCGTGCTGGTGTGCAGGGATAGTCCGGCAGGTAATGAGCCCCAGGACAGATTGAAATCGTAGTCGCCACTCTTGCCAGACACGTTAATGGTCGCGCTGTATGGCTTGCCAATCTCGGCCGCCGGCAAATCGCCGGACAGCTTCAGGTTCTTGGCTGGAGTTTGATCGGAGGGCGTCGGGGCTTGACCCGCCGCTGCTTTCTGCGGAGTCACAGCAGAATGGGCAGCAGAGCAAGCGGTAAAAAACGGCAAAGTGAGCGAGAGGGCAAGGAGACCAAAAAACGCAACCGCTCTTGCATTGGCAGGTTTATGGCAGTTCCGCGCCGGAGGAAGTGCGTCGGATCTCATCTGGTTTTACCTCACAAATAGGGGGATCAAGAGGACAATCGCGTTTAAGAATGTCCCTGAGGCACACACTAGACAGAGAAGGGAGACGAGCACAGATAACGTCGGGTCAATGGCCCAAAGGTGGTCCTATTGGACATGACCAAAAACGGGGTAAGAAGAGCTTTTCTGCTGGAGTTTTGATGTGGAGTTTAGCTACGGATCACGCGGACCGAAGGCTCGGGACGCGCATTGCCATTCGAACCGGACGTTTCTTTCTGCGATGGTTGCGAGGCGGCTGGCTTTGCGGCGGTATTCTGGCTGCCCAATGCGTACAACACAACCTCTACGCGGCTGGACACGCCCAGCTTGTCAAAGATCCGGAAGAGGTAGTTTTTTACTGTGTGCTCGCGCAGGGTCAATCGTTGCGCAATCTCGCGGTTGCTGAGCCCTTCCGCTACGCATCGCACTACGTCGAGTTCGCGCGCCGAGAGCAGGGCATCGCCGTTGGCGCTCACGAACGACATGGGGACCGGCTCCGCGACTGCTTCGAGCAGGAATTGAAGCTCGCTGCTACTGGCCCAAATTTGGCCTTCATGAACGCATCGGATTGACTTCGCGAGAAGTTTGAGCGGCTCGGTGCGGCAAAAAACGCCGCGCGCTCCGCAACGAAAAGCCTCTATTACGGGCGTTCGCTCGGAGGCATCGAGCAACATGATGACTTTTGAAGTGGGCACTGACGAGCGAACTTCTCGGGTGAGGCGGAAGCCGCCGCGGCCATCCGAGCCTTGCCGCGCGCTGATCAGCGCGACGTGCGGACGTTCGCGCTTGATGGCTGCCACTATTTCGGCGCTCGATCCGACCGGGGTCGCCATGGTGAATTGGCCGTCTCGGCCCAGGGTTTCTACCAGCAACTGCGTGTTCATGGAAGTGCTGTCCGCAGCAAAAACGCGGATGCGATCATGCAATGGGAAGCTGGTCAATTGAGCCATGTTAGAGGCACCGACACCAAATTGGAGTCCTTCGTCTCCCTAAAAGCTCGGCTGAAGAGAAAACTCGGTCAGTGTGAGAGAGGGATGCGCAAACCTGGATAGGTCTAAAGGTCGTCCCCCACGATCGCCCCATTCCCGGGCAAAACCCTTATGGGTCAAGGTATTTGGAGTACCAAGGTGGGTAAATAGCACTTTAGGGCCATTATCAACGTAGTTAACCACGCGCAAATGATTACGACTATTCGGTATCGCAGTTCGCCAGCGAAACGGTGTGCAAAAGCCTTCACGGAGAGTTTCCTCTCATTGACGCTCAAAATCTGCCATGTTTTCCTAACGACAGAGCATTTCCCCCCGTTTAGATCGACGGAGAGTCATTTCAAGTCTGTACGGTTGTGGTAGCTTTTTCGCCAATTTAGTGTGCCGCAGATCTCGTGAGCCCTTCGTCGACCTCCCAAATCGTGCAGTCGGCTTGGCGCGTCGACATTTGTTCAAGCAAACGACTGGTGTTTCCTCTCCCTCGCATATTTTGTAGTCGGTCGTTCGCGCATCTGAGTTGCGCAAGTTGCTCAGCTCATCGACCGCGGCGATTTTCAACTTCGCAGTCGCGATGATTTTTGAATTATTTTCCAAGGCACGCTGAACATTCATTCTCAAAGGAGTCCTCGTGACACGAGTCTCACATTTTTTCGCTCGCATCGGCTTCATCACGATCTTCAGTTTCGTATGTTCGGCGGCTTTCGCACAAAACTTCGTGAATTGTGACACCCCAGTCGTGTGCGTTCTCCCGGCAGTCACATTCTCGCAAGCGGTGGGAACGACGAGCCCGGGCCAAAACATCACTGCATACAACGGCACCGCGAGCAACGTGACAATCAATTCGGTGAGTTCGAATTTATCCCAGTTCAAGGTCGTGAGCGGTGCGACTCCAACCACGTTGGCGCCGGGTCAGTCGGAGACCTTTACCATTACGTTCACGCCGGACTCTGCGAAGTCATTCGCCGGCAAACTCACCTTCTACATGACTGGCGTCGCGAATCAAGTTGTGAACGCGACTGGAACCGGATTGAATGCGGGTGCGGTCCCCTCGTTGAGCGTAAGTTCGTTGAACTTCGGCAATCAGGCGCTGGGTACGAGTGGTCCGACGCAAAATCTGGTTATCACCAACAACGGGACAGCGTCGGTGAAACTCACCGGTGTGACGGTGACGAGTCCATTCAGCCAGACTGGGTGGACTGCAACGACTTCGATCGGCGCGGGAAAATCGTTGACGCTGAAAGTTAGCTATACACCGAGAGACCTTGGCAGCTCGACGGGAACTATTTACCTCACATATGACGTAGCTCCCAGCAATGGAATCGCGTTGTGGGGAACGGGAGTGAATGCGACTGTGCTTGGCATCAATACGTTTCGCGCATTGCCGACTGCAACTCAGAGTTCTCCGTACCAGGCGAACCTTACCGCAGCCGGGGGAACTGCTCCGTACACCTGGACGCTCGCTTCAGGATCGACGCTGCCGAGCGGTTTGACCCTTTCAAGCGCGGGTGTAATCACAGGGACACTGGCATCTACGGTGGGAGTGCAGCAGTTTCCATTTAGCGCGACGGTCACCGACGCGGCCAATGCAACTTCGACGGCGGCGTTTACCCTGTCCGTAGCCAAGGCCACAGGCGCGAATTGCGCGAGCACGACGTTCAAAGGTTCGAGTGGAACTCCACTAGTCCCCATCAATGATCTTGGAACGAATCTTTACAATAAAGCGGAATCCGGTGGACTGTATGCAAACGGCAGCAATACTGACGATTTCGCTCACGATTCGTTCGGTCAATCTCTGGCTGCCGGAATTCAGCCTCTCGACAGCGATGGCAATCCCAGTTCTACAGGCAAGTACGTGCTTCTGGGGATCGGGCTTTCGATTACGCAGCAGTCGCTGTTGCAGTTCGTCTCGATGGCGAATGCTGATCCATCGAAGAATCCAAACCTTGTCGTGGTGAATGGCGCGACAGGCGGGGCCACCGCAAGAGATCTAACGTCTCTCACCAACAACGCTTTCTGGGAGGTTGTTACGAACGATTACCTTCCGAACGCAGGAGTGACGCCGAACCAGGTCGTGGCGGTGTTCTTCATGGATCTGGATGGTGGGCCCAACGGCACGTTCCCCAAAGACATGACGCTGCTTCAATCACAATACGAGAGCATCATGCGCAACCTGGTCACTCTCTTCCCGAACGTGAAGATGACGTACCTCTCAAGCGTCTATTACATGGGCTACTCTGCCGGATTGCCGATGAAGTTAGATCCTGATCCGTGGGCGTATGAAGCCGGATTTGCAGTGAAGAACGCGATTCAGGACCAGATCAACGGAGTCGGTAACCTGAACTTCGATCCAGCCGCTGGATCTGTAGTCGCCCCTTGGATGGCTTGGGGCCCATATCTCTGGGCCAACGGGTTGAATCCTCGCAGTGATGGATTGGTATGGACTTGCCAGGATGTGCAAGCCGATGGAACTCATCCATCAAACCCGGCAGGCCGGATCAAAGTATCGACTCAACTTTTGAACTTCCTTAAGACCGATGCCACCGCAGCGCCCTGGTTCCTGGCGCCAGGCGCTAAACCCCCGGAAGAACCAGAGGAATAGGGTTGTGAGAAAGGCTTCGATCTGAATAAGACAAACGGCGCATAGACGAAGTGTCGTGCGAACCGATCACGTTTGAACTGTAGAAGCCGGAATCGAGCGGATTTGCACAGTTGAATCCGTTCGGTTCCGGCTAAGTCTTTGTACGGTAACGCTCAACCTTGTAAGCTGAAAGTGCAACTAAGTATTCGTTCTCCGAAAGCGCTTGTTTGAACGAATCTCCGCATTCGAGCCAGGGAGGATTAATGCTGGCAAAAAAGTTGCGCCATACACTTCTGTCGTCCACCATTTTGCTGTTGGGATACTCGCAAGCCTTCAGCGCAGAGAAAATAATCCGAAATTTCAGCGGTCGTGACAACGGAGGCATCAACCCCTCCGGAGGGCTTCTTCTTGATGGTGCGGGCAGCATTTATGGTTCTGCACTGGACGGAACGGTTTATCAGTTCAGTCCTGACGGTTCCGGCGGTTGGAAGTACGAGGTGCTTTGCCGATGTCCAGGTACGTACGGATACGGCTCGCTGGTGATGGATAAATCCGGGAATCTTTACGGTTCGACGTTCTGGGGCCAGGTCTATCAATATTCTCCGGGCGCTCCTGGTGCGTGGAGTTCCAAGGTCATTTACACATTCGACGGGGCTAGCGGAAACGGCCCCAGCCCTTTGGTGATGGATGCGGAGGGCAATCTCTACGGCAGTTATGCGTCAGGCGGATCCCACGGAATGGGATACGTGTTCGAGTTAACGCGCGGATCCGGCGGAAAGTGGTCGCTGACACATGTTCATGATTTTGCCGGAAGCGACGGACAGGTGACTGCGGAAAATAACGCCTATACGCTGGTCGGTGGATTGATCATCGATGCGCAAGGCAATCTCTTCGGTACAGCCGGTCAAGGTGGAACCAGTCAGAAATGCAGCGGGGGATGCGGTGTTGTTTTCGAACTGACCAAGAGTTCCGGTAAATGGACGGAGAAGATCCTGCATAGCTTCAACGGAACCGACGGAATAAATCCGGATGCGACGCTGATGATGGACGGCTCCGGGAACCTTTACGGCACGACTACCGACGGCGGCAGCCACGGTTTCGGGGCAGTGTTCAAACTGACCGCCGGCACGTGGCAGGCGAAAAGCCTCTACAGTTTCAGAGGAGTCAACGGCGACGGCGCCTATCCCAACAGCGCGCTGGTGATGGACGCCAGAGGCAATATTTTTGGGACGACGGAGTCCGGTGGCGGAAGCATCCATTGCGACGTCGTCAACGACATTGGCTGCGGCACCGTCTTCGAACTGAAGAATAACGGTGGAACCTATACTGAGTCCGTGCTGACTCGCTTCTCGGGCCAGGGGAACGGTGGATTTCCTGGAGGTGTGGCTCTCGGGGCAGATGGAAATCTTTACGGAATCGCAGAAGTCGGCGGAGCGAACAATAAAGGCTTGTTCTTCCAGATCCCGCAATAGCAACTGAAGGGAAAAAATATGGGCCCTCGAGATTCTCGTAATTCGCGAGAAGCTTCGAGGGCCGTTTTAGTCTGGGGGATTGATGGCTATTAGTTCACCGTCAATTGAGCAGTAACCGTCCGCGTTATGTTGCCGCTGTTGGCGATCACGGTGATGGAGTAGGTGCCTTTCGGCGTGGTGCTCCCCGCTGTCACGGTGAGCGCAGAAGTTCCAGAGGTCTTGATCGAACTTGTGGTGAATGATGATGTCAGGCCCTTTACCGCTGAGATTCCGTCCACGGTCAAGGTCGCGGTTCCTGTGAATTTGAGCGGCGTCACGGTCAGATTGTAGGTCGCCTTTCCCCCAGGCTTTACCGTCAACAGCGCGTTGTCGATCGTCAACCAGTAGTCAGTGATTGGCGGCGTTATCGTGCAAGCCGATGCGAAACCGCTGGGCGGTGCCTTGAAACTTGAACTGGAGTCCTGCCCCGTCGTGCTCTTCCACCCCGAAAAGCTCTCCTGTGTTCCTGCCTTGGGAGTGGCTACAACAAACTCAGTACTCGAGTTGGATGCATGCCACCAAGTATTGTTCGAGGAACTCAGCGTGTTTTCGAAGCTGTTCCAGTCTGATCCGGTCAGGTAGCTATCCTTGAACAGCACTTGCTCGCTGTTGTTCCCCTGAATCTTGTTGGAAGTGTTCGTGAAGTTTTGCGTAATCAGATTCTTAGAGATGCCGGTTTCCCAATTCTTTACACTGATGCCGCCCTGCTGTCCGATGACGATGATCTGGCTCGGGGTGTTATTCGTCAGGACGCTGTTGGTGACGGATACGTCTTCCGAGTTGCGCAGTACGAGGCCGCCAACGTTGAGCGATGAAGTGTGGTTACAGATATAGCCATTCGAAAAGGTGAACGGTCCTTCATCCTTTTCCAGGAAGATTGCGCTCAAGAGATTATTCGCCGCGTTCACGCCACTGGTGCTGATGTTCTGATTGTCGGTGTCCCAGTGAACTCCATAGCTTTGGTTGTACGCGACAGTCAGGCCGTCGATCGTATCGTCGTGAACGCCCCATGCGTGGAGCCCTGAGGTATTGCAAGCGTAATAACCCGCCTGAGCGCCGCGCCAATTGTTGTACGAGGTGGCGTCTGATTGCCACAGCCCATTCTTTGTTTGAGCCTGCTGGAAGCCGCTATCGCCATTGTGCTGCGCGATGCTGTTCTCGATTGTGAAATTTGTTACCGGCTTCGAAATGCTGAAGCCCTGTCCGTTGTTCCATTGGAAGGTATCACTGTCGAAAAGAATGTTATTGGACGTGCCCATCACTTCGACCGCCGCCGACCAGCGGCAGGCATTGGAGTACTGGAAGGTGAGGCCGCGAACAACGATATTTGACTTTTGCTGAATCAGGAACAACGTGTCGTTCGAAGCTACGTCAACGGTAGCCGTTCCCATGTTTGTGCCCGAGGGAGGCCACACATAGATCTGCGCGCCCTTCTCGTCAACGTAGAAGGTTCCGGGAAACGTCATCTGCTTGAGCGACAGCACTTGCGTTAGAACCGTTCCGTTTACGACAACCATCTCTCTGCGCATCATTATTTCTTGCTGGAATGGGCAGGTGCTCAGTTGCGGACATTTGCCCCAGTCATTGAGCCATCCATTCGTAAAAATGTTGCTGTTGCCCTGATAAGTGGCCCAAGCGGAATACACCTTGCCCCCGCTGATGGTGACGGTTCCGTTCGTGGCGGCTTGGAACGTAATGGGAAGGGAAGTGTCTTTGTTGTTGTGCTTGAGTGAGATGCTCTCGCGGTAGGTGCCGGGATTGATGATGACGCGGCTTCCAATGCCGGCCTGGTTATTCGATTGCGCCTTCGATGCGGCGGCGCCGATCGTCTTCAACGGATTGGACTGCGAACCAGAATTCGAATCGTTCCCGGCAGCTCCGTCCACATAAATGAATGCAGTCTCAAGGCTCTCATTCACATTGGCTTGGCCAAACGCGAGATGGGAGAGAGTTAGAAGAGCGCAAATGGAAAGTGCGAAAACGCATCGTTGCATCGAAGAGACCCTCCAGCAATAAGCAAATGAATGAAATTCGACAAATGGCCAGATGGAAAGAGAACCGGCGGTCCGCACAACGTCTGCTATTGCGGCAGTTCAATGTGTGCAAACTGGACGAGCCTCGGAACGACGTGGTTTCGGAAGAATAGCGGAATCGCTCGCAGATTGGGAAGAATGAAGCTTTGGATCTGTACTCAGAAGGTCATGGACCTGAGGCGATTCCTGCGGTAGGAAAAACTTTGCAACCGGGCACTCGCGAGATTGAGAGCTAGGAGTGCCCGATCCAACCTGGATGCTATTGCACTTTGCAGAGGTTCTGAATGTCGGTTGCGATTGCCAGTGCGCCGTCCGCAGCCGATGGGATCGGGTGTGGCGCATCGCTGACACAGGCCTGCGTTTTGATGGGCGCGGAAATGGCGTTCTCCCACAACATACCCTGCTCGACTGCGGCCGTAGGATCCTGCCCTCCGACCAGAACATTCACCCGGGTTTTCGAAAATGCGTGCGGGGCTCCTCCGAGGATGCTGTCAGAGAGGAAGAAGCCATCAGGAGGCGCAATGCCATTGATTGCGTTCTTGCACAGAGGTTGAGGGTACGCCGCGTCGACGATGCTGGCTTCATCGACTGAGTAGCAGGTCGAGAGTCCCTGCTCCTGATCCCCGGCGTTGCAGGTAAAAGGTTGCTTGGTGCAAACCGGACTCGTTGCCGGCACACATGCCTGGTCGAGCCGGGACATCGGAGGTCCGCTGGTCTCCTCCACCATCGAGAAGATTGAATCCAGCCCGTAATCGCTCAAAGCATACGCGATCGCGCCTGAACCCCCGCTGTTGCCGGTTGCACACAACGGCGTGCTCGTACTCGAGTTGTGGATGTTCTGGTAAACCCACTGCGCGACAGTGGCATAACGGCAGGCTGCGCGACGGACGCCTCCTGGCCCGGTCAGCCAGCCATTCGGTGTTTGGTCCGTAAAAGGCGGACCGAAGCTGACCTGAACGGTGGTGTATCCGCCGTTCAAAACACTCTGGACGATCGCAAGCCCACCATTGCTCGTGCCGTTGAAGAAGTCGGGCGCATCGTTGTCGTATAGAGCCGTACCGCCAGTTCCTGTTCCAAACAACACCGTACCCAGCGAAGCAGCAGCGGGCTGATTCACTTTCAGATATGCGCTCATGTCAGCGAGACCTTCGCATGAGGTCTTGACCTGGTAGCAGGTAGAGCTGGAGGCCGGAAGTCCGTCCGAAAAATCAGGGCAAGAAATGGTGCTGGCCGTTGCGGTGCCGAGAGGGTCAGTTTGGGTGACGGAAACGTTGGCTGTCGCCGTAAGGCTTGCGTTACTCTGCGACGCCACCTTGACGGTCACCGCCATGGGAAAGGTTCCGGTGGTTGGCGCTATATAGAGCCCGGTGGAGTCAATCGTTCCTCCTCCGGGAGTGTCTACGGTCCAGACAACGCCCTGACCGGAAGATCCGCTGGTGGCGGAGAACTGCCAGTTCGCGCCGGCGCCGATCTGTGAGGGGAAGGCTGCAATGGCGACGCCGGGCGTCTGACCTCCTCCGCCTGAATTTGAGGAAGAACCGCCGCATCCTGCCATACCCAAAACACAAGCGATCGTTACGCACAAGATCACGGATCCGTTGGAAGCTCGCACTTGCACCTCTCCAGCGTTAAACAAGAATTAGAAATCTGTGAGATCGATCGGAACAGGAACGACAATTTGTTTCACGTGCCCAAAGACGACCCGATTTCATCTATTAAGATGCACTTAGCGGCGTCGGCTAGATGTCAAAAGTTATCGTCAAGGAGAATTTTCACGACCGTGTAACGATGTTGAAACTCTTTGATGCAGGGTCAAGCGATGTTCGAATTATTCCTTTAAAGGCAATAGCTTAGAGCGTCTAAACTGCTATTATCCGTTTGTTACCTATGGTTCATATGCAAGAAAATTCAGCTTGGCTTACGGTATGAAATCTGATCTACTGTTGAAACACAGCTCGACTGGAAATGTAGCGATCCCCCTCTGACTTTGATTGCTTTTCTTGTATCCCCCGCGTTCTGAGTGGTGATTTGGTTCCTTGGAATCGACGGCAACGGTGTCTTTTCAAGAACCAACCAGGGGAACAAACATTCCAACAGTAGATGAAGACTTCTGACTAAACATCCTTGGGAGAAAACAGCAGCTATGAATGCGTCTGTGCCCGATTTTGAAGTAGGAATTATTGGAGGCGGTCCAGCTGGGTCTAGCATGGCCGCTTATCTGGCGAAAGCTGGCGTCAACTGCGTGGTGTTCGAGAAAGAATTGATGCCCCGCGAACACGTGGGAGAGTCTTTGGTGCCGTCTTCGACCCGCGTGTTTAAAGATCTCAATTTTCTTCCCAAGATGGAGGAAGCGAAGTTTCCTCACAAGCTGGGCGCGGCATGGACTGCGGCTTCCGACGCGAAGGTCTACAACATGGATTTCGGCGGAGTTTCCGCGGATTGCCATGTGGACATCCGTTTCGCCGAGCGCGAACAGGGTGTCGGCCAAAACTACACCTACCATGTGGACCGCGGCAAGTTCGATCTAATGCTGCTGCAGCACGCCAATGAGTTGGGCGCCAAGGTGTATGAAGGAATCGGCGTGACCGGGGTGGATTTCAGCAATCCGAACCATGCCAGCGTGAAGTACACGATGGGCAAGAAGGAAATGGAGACCACCTGCCGCATCGTGGTAGACGCCTCTGGACGCAAGACCCTCGTGGGCAACCAGATGAAGTGGCGAATTCAGGACAAGGTTTTCAACCAGTACGCCATCCACACCTGGTTCGATGGGTACGACCGCCGCTGCATGGCTTCGAACAAGCAGACGCAGGGCGACTTCATTTTCATCCACTTTTTGCCGATCACCAACACCTGGGTGTGGCAGATTCCCATCAGCGAGACGGTCACTTCGATCGGCGTGGTCACGCAGAAACAGAATTTCGCCAAGTCGAAGGAAGGGCGCGAGGAGTTCTTCTGGGAATGCATCAAGAGCCGTCCGGAACTCTATGAGGGCCTGAAGGCGCAAGGTTCCGTGCAGTGCAAGCCGTTCAAGGAAGAAGGCGATTACAGCTACGCGATGAAGCAGATCGTGGGCGACCGCACCGTGCTGATCGGCGACGCTGCCCGCTTCGTCGATCCGATCTTCTCGACCGGCGTTAGCATCGCGCTTAGCTGCTCGCGCTTTGCTCATAAAGACATTTTGAAGTCGCTCGAGACCGGGAATTTCAGCCGTGAAGCGTTCTCTGAATACGAGCAGACGCTTCGCCGCGGCACAAAGAACTGGTACGACTTCATAACGGTTTACTACCGACTGAACGTGCTGTTCACGGCGTTTGTGGCTGATCCGCGCTACCGTCTGGACGTCCTGAAGTTGCTGCAAGGCGACGTCTACGACGATGCGCAGCCGGAAGTGCTGACCCGCATGCAGAACATCGTCAAGCAGGTCGAAGCGAATCCAAACCATGCGCTTCATGCCTTCTTGGGAGATCTGACGGCCGATGCGTTCGTCGAAGCGGCTTCGGTCTAGACCAACGAATCCACGACATTCTCTGGGCCGCTTCTTGGGAGGCGGCTCAGATAGCAGATAATCGGGAGAAATCAGGGGATATGAATCATTCAGTGCCGGATTTTGATGTAGCGATCATCGGCGGCGGACCCGCTGGATCAAGCATGGCATGCTATCTGGCGAAAGCCGGTGTGAAGTGCGTTGTGTTCGAACGCGAGCTCTTTCCTCGACCGCATGTGGGCGAGTCTTTGGTACCTTCTTCCACTCGCGTGTTCAAGGATCTGGACTTCCTACCTCAGATGGAAGCGGCGAAGTTTCCGCACAAGTTCGGTGCAGTCTGGACGACCAATGACCAGAATCCGGGGTACGTTCACGATCTCGAAGGTCTGGCGCCGGATTACAACGTTGATATCCGTTTCGAAGAGCGCAAGCAGGAAGGCATGGAGGATCGCAACTATACCTACCATGTGGATCGCGGCAAGTTCGATCTGATGCTCTTGAAGCATGCGCAGACTCTTGGCGCTACCGTCTACGACGGCGTGAAAGTAGCGCGCGTAGACTTTGGGCCACAGTATCCAGAAGTCTTTTTTTCGATTGGGCCGAAAGAAATGAGCGTCAACTGCAAGATGGTAGTCGATTGCAGCGGACGCCAGACCTTCCTGGGAAATCAGCTCAAGCTGAAGGTGAAGGACGCAGTGTTCGATCAGTACGCCATTCACTCTTGGTTTGATGGCTACGATCGCAAGGTATTCGCCAAGCGCGATACGAATCTGGATTACATCTACATTCACTTCCTGCCGATCTCGAATACATGGATCTGGCAGATACCGATTACTGACACGGTCACCAGCCTTGGCGTGGTCACACAGAAAAAGAATTTTGCCAAGTCGAAGGAAGACCGCGAGAAGTTCTTCTGGGAGACGGTTGCCAGCCGTCCCTTGATTGAAGAAACTCTTCGCAAGTCGGACCGCATTCGTCCTTTCAAGGAAGAAGGCGATTACAGCTACGCAATGAAGCAGCTGGCTGGCGACCGCTTCATGCTGGTGGGCGATGCCGGACGCTTCGTCGATCCAATTTTCTCGACTGGCGTGAGCATCGCGCTCAACAGTTCGCGCTTCGCGCACAAAGACATTCTCGCCGCTCTTGAAAAGAATGACTTCTCGCGGCAAGCGTTCAACGACTACGAGACCAAGCTGCGACGCGGCACAAAGAACTGGTATGAATTCATTTCTGTCTACTACCGGCTCAACGTGCTGTTTACCTACTTCATCAGCGACAAAAATTACCGGCTCGACGTCCTAAAACTGCTGCAAGGGGACGTCTACGATGAAGACGCACCAGAAGTCCTCGTAAAGATGAAGGAGATGGTGACGAAGGTCGAGCAGAATGAGAAACATCCATGGCATAAGCTGCTAGGCGACTTGACCTCGGATGCGTTCCGTCCAGCACCAGTAGGTTAATCCCGAACGTTGTTTTTCCCGGGGCGCCGTAGTAACGTTCGGAGAACGTTTTGGGGAGGCTGAGCATACCCTCAGCTTCCCCAACGCCCACCCCCATTTCAAAAGCGAGGGGCGTGTTTGTCCACTTCAAACCGGAAATTCGTTGTAGCTTATATCTTCTTGGTGGGAATCCCGTTGCTTGCCCTAGTTGGAGTGCTCAAGGCGGGCAGGCATCTGGCTTCTCCGTACGCGGTAGATGGTTCCTGGACGCTTGAGTTTTCAGCCGAACCCGCAGCATCCACCTGCCCAAGCTCATTTTCTTCGATTTCCAACCCGTCGGTGAACGTTTCGCAGTCCGGTCGATATCTGACCCTCACGCCTGAACGGCAAAAAGGGCAACGGAACGCTTGAAGGAAAGTCGCTGCGAGCGGAATTCTCGAGCCCTGACGGACTGTCCGGATGCGAAGGCCGTGCCTTGATCCTGGCGGCCACGCTCAATGCTGATACACGGCCGCGCATCCTCACAGGGACGCTTTCTTACAATGGCTGCGCTTCATGCTCGGTTGATTTTCGCGCAGTGCGACAGCCACCTGCTCCGAGCGGAGGTTCGCGCTGATGCCGAATCTCTTCATTCTCGTCCTGCAGGTCACGGTGGTCTTGGCGGCATGCCGAATCACCGGAATCATCTTCAAGAAGATGAACCAACCGCGCGTGGTCGGCGAGATGTTCGCCGGCATATTGCTCGGCCCGTCATTTCTGGGATGGATCGCTCCGCACTTTTCCGCATATTTATTCCCGCCGCATAGCCTGGGATTTCTCAATGCTCTGGCGCAGGTGGGAGTGATCGTTTTCATGTTTCTGGTCGGACTGAATATCAATCCGAAGGAACTGAAGCATGAAGGGCACGCTGCAATCCTGGCCAGCCATGTCAGCATCACTGCCCCTTTTCTGCTAGCAGCCTTGTTATCGCTGTATTTGTATCCACGCCTGTCGGATGATGGAGTCGCGTTCATTAGCTTTGCGCTCTTCATGGGCGCGGCCATGAGTATCACGGCTTTTCCGGTGCTGGCCCGTATTCTCGCGGAACGAAAAATGCTGCACAGCCGGCTTGGCACAGTTGCCATCGCCTGTGCGGCGGTTGACGATGTTACCGGCTGGATCATCCTCGCCTACATCGTCGTGCTGGTCCGTTCTGAACACTCTTCGAGTTCGATCTGGATCGTCCTTGCCGGCATCAGCGCATTCGCACTCGTCATGATTTACATCGTGCCGAGTCTGCTGGAGCGTGTTTTTCTGAACGCCTACAAGCGATGGGGCAGTCTGAGCGAGAACCGCATGGCGTTTCTGATGTTTTTGGTGCTCGCTTCCGCACTTTGCACCGAACGCCTCGGCATTCATCTGCTCTTCGGGGCGTTTCTGCTCGGTGCCATCATGCCCAAGGAGCCGCAGTTTATCCGGCACTTGCGGGATCGCTTCGAAACCATTACGGTCACGCTCCTGCTGCCGCTATTCTTTGCATTTACCGGACTCCGCACTGACGTTGCCTTGGTCAAGGGTCCGCAGATGTGGATGTACTGCGTCCTGATCATTATTGTCGCAACGGCCGGAAAACTCGGCGGCTCAACCGTCGCGGCATATATGAGCGGCATGCCGCTGCGCGAATCCGCCGGCCTGGGCACGCTTATGAATACGCGCGGTCTCATGGAGCTCGTGATCCTCGATGTCGGGTTGGATATTGGGGTCATCTCGCCGGCACTGTTTTCCATGATGGTAATCATGGCCCTGGTCACCACCTTCATGACCAGCCCGCTTCTCAATCTGGTCTGTCCGATGGAAATAACTGCGGGGGCCCAGACAAGATCGGCGGCCGCAAAACCGCTCGAGTTGAAGGATAACGAAGGGGTGGTAGCTTAAGCATTCCCTGAAGCCTCAGATTTCCGGATTTGCTCCTTTGGTCTAGTGAACAAGGCATTGAGGGTTAATGTTCCTCGAATCACAGCGATAGCAGAGGGGTGGTAGACTCGACTCATTGACCTGCAAGCGTAGCTCGAATCTTCGAGCCGCTCAGATTGTTGTTTTCGAGGAAGTTATGAAACCAGCCATTGAGACGCCAAGCGGCGTCTCTAGTGATTTATCGAGCAAAACGGTTGTCTGTCTGCGGTGTGAGCAGAAGCTGCAACGTTATCGCCTCATGCGCCTGATCCTGGCGCCGGGTATGGCAGGCCACGCAGTTCTTTCTTGTCCACGCTGCGGGCATGTAGAATTTGTCTCAGAGTCCAGTCCACTACTGCAGAATCTTGAGCTGGTCTCTGCCGACACTGGAGACGGGGATTAAACGGTCCCCTTTGGTTCAGCGCACCGAAGTTAGAAAGGAATATCCTCGTCGGTGATCGGACCGGCGCCGGCTGGTTCAGGCTCTGGAGAGCGCTGATCAAAGTTGTTGCCCCCCGATGCTCCGCGTGAGCTTCCTGCAAAATCTCCACCACTCCCACCCTCGCCGCGACCACCCAGCAGAATCAGATCGCTGGCTACTACCTCGGTCATGTACTTTTTCTGGCCCGTCTGTTTGTCATCCCATGAACGGGTCTGCAGGCGGCCTTCAACGTATACCTTGCCGCCCTTCTTCAGATACTCGCCTGCAATCTCCGCGAGGCGCTGCCAGAGAACGACGTTGTGCCACTCGGTGCGGTCCTGCCACTCGCCGCCTTTATCCTTGAAGCGCTCATTAGTCGCGATCGTGAGCTTGGCCACGGGTGTGCCTTGGGGCGTGTACTTGATTTCGGGATCCTTTCCGAGATTGCCGATCAGTTGAACCCGGTTCAGACTTTTTCCAGCCATGGCTGTGCTCCTTTTCAGGGCCACTATAGCAGAAACTCCCCGGTGAATAGCCTGTGGACTCGTCAGGACGGCCATGGGCGGCCCACTTTGGATTGAACTGCGAGCGATGCAACCTCCTAACTATGTCCAAGAAGCGAACCCGCGGTGGAGAGCGCGCAAGCGCCGAAGGTGAGCGCCTGGCGGCTTCTGAGGTATAATCCCTCGCATGCCTGCCGCACCCGGAGCGACCAAAGCCGTCGGAATGGTTCCTGACGAGCAGAAGTTTGAACCGAAATCCAAGGGCCTTGTCACCCCGCGCAAGAAGAAACCCAAGGAGCTCGCAGTCATCACCGAGTGCTGTACGGGATGCGCCGGCTCGCCTGCCTGCGTTGAATATTGCCCGGTCGAAGACTGCATGTTCTGGGTTCCGGACGAAGACAATCCACCGTTCGGCCGCATCGCCGTGGACCCGATCCTGTGCATCGGGTGCAAGAAATGCTTGAGCAAGGGGCCCGATGGCTGCTTCCTAGACGGATGCCCTTGGGATGCGATCGCGATGGTCGACACCGCAGAAGTAGAAAAAGAAGTCGGGCCGATGGCGATCTAGGGTAGTTCTCTGTCAGCGTGTCATCCTGGCCTAAATCGAAGGATCGCTTTGCCCCTCAAGCAACGATGGCACGGCAGGGAATTCGCTAACCAGACTCAGCGGCATTCTTCAACTGCAGCAAATCCCACTTGTTGCCATAAAGATCCTCAAACACGGCGACAGTGCCGTAAGCCTCATCCCGAGGCTCTTCGCAGAACTTCACTCCACGTGCAGTCATAGTGCGATAGTCCCGCAAGAAATCATCAGTGTGCAGGAACATGAAAACACGGCCGCCCGTCTGGTTGCCGATCCGGGCTGCCTCGTCAAGGTTTGATGCCTTTGCCAGAAGAATTTTCGTGCCCTGAGAATTCGGCGGTGCAACCAGCACCCACCGCTTTGCCTCGCCGACCCGGTCCTTCGCCGGAGAATCCTCGGTCAATTCGAAGCCGAGCATTTCCGTAAAGAAAGTGATGGCTTCGTCATACTCGCGCACGACCAGCGAAACGTATCCCAGGGTCTGAGTCATAGCTTTCAGTTGAATGCTATCTGAGGATTCTCGGCTATTTGCTGTCCGCCCTTGCCCGGATCGCCTGCTCCGTTTCCATCGCCTGCTTGCGCACGTCGTTGGAGACGTCGGGGACATCGCGCTCGTAAGGACGAATCGCGGGCAGATCATCTACCTGCCCGACCAGGTAGAGGGCACGCAGCGACTCCCAGACTTGTTCCGTCGACGGATCAACAATGGCAATCTCCGCGCCAGCCGCCACATGGGCGCCGGTTTGAGAAACGGAGCGGATGCGTCCTGGAATTGGCGAACGAACTTCGACGGCCTGAGAAGAGCCATCTGCTGCAAGCTTGGCAATCAGTCCGCCTTGATGAATCGAAGTGCCTGGACGATCGCTGTCGACAATGTGTCCCGCCGACGGCGCCGTAATCTCTGCCGGCACGAGCAGCGCAGCGATCTGCGGACGCCCTGTTGAGTCTCCGAATCGAACCAGCGACAGCGCAGCATTCCCTCGCACCATCGGCGAGAATCCTGCAGCATCTTCAAGAGCGTCTCATGAAAGCCTGCACCGGATGTGTCCTGTCCCATCACCCATGCGTCGGTGTTGCGAACTTCTTCGACCGGATGAGCGGCGAGCCGCACCATATCTGGATACCACTTTCTGGCGTCGGAATCCGCGTGTGACATACGATCACCGAGCTGCACCAAAGCATGCTGGATGTGCCGCGGCTTCTTGTCATCGTGCAGATACTCGGTCATCTGCTGATCCGAGAGATGACGTCCGAACCACGTATTCCACCAGAAAAGAAACGGCATGAGCACGATCAGCCATCCGGTGGCAAAGAAAAGAATTTTCTGAGTGCGCGACATGCTGCGCTTGGGACGCCCGGCGACAGCGGGTCGATTATCAGTGCCGGAGACGGGAGTTTCTGGTTGAACCGACATGAATATCCGGCAACGAACTATAGCAGAGTCGACTACTCCACATCGGCATCGAGTACACGTTCCTGCTCCAAGTAATGCGACATCGCGTACTGCGCCAAAAGCGGCGTCTGGAGCCGGATTTCAGCGCCGATCCACTCTCCCTTGGCATGAGGCGCATCCGGAGCATGGTTGCAACGTCCCCCGCTGCCGAACTGTGGGCCGAAGTCGGCGCTCTGGATCTGATCGAACTGCTGAATTTCACGCCACGCCGCGTCGCCTATCGTGCCGGATACATCGATCTTGAGTTTTAAAACGGACATTGCAGCCAATCCAACTCACCACTAGGTTGCGATTTACGCGAAGCACAAATCAGCTATGCGGAAACCACCGGTACAGCATGAAGTACACGAGCACGCCGGTGACGGATACGTACATCCACAGTGGCCACGTCCAGCGCGCGATTGCCCGATGCCGGTCATAACGTTCACGCAGGCCGCGGAACAAAGTGATCATCACCATCGGAACGATCACCATCGCGAGAATCACATGCGGGATGAGAACAATCAAGTAAACGATGTGCCAAAAGTGGTCGCCCAGAAAACGGATGTCCCCGACATGGGCGTGAAAGTACAAGTAACAGGCCAGAAACAGCGTCGATGAAGCTATCGCGGCGATCATGCATGCGCGATGGGCCGCGAGTTTGCCGCGCATGATCAGGCTCCGGCCGATCAGCAAGCAGCACGGCGCTGGTCCCGTTCAAACTCGCAATCAGAGCAGGGAAGTAAGCGTATTGCTCAGGGATCAAGCCGCAGGCCTCGTCGTGCGGCGGTTCGCAATCAGCAACGCCAATCCGAACATCACGAGCGAAAACAGTAGCAGTGTCGCCATTGCCGATGACAAGGGAAAACTGGTTTCCGCCCCGGGATACAAGAGGCTGCGCAGCGCTTCCACGCCATAGGTCAAAGGATTGAGTCGCATGATCACGCGAATCCAGCCCGAGGCGCCCGCGAGCGGGAACAATGCGCCCGAGACAAGCCACAAGGGGATCAGGAAAAGGTTCACGATTCCGTGAAAGGCCTGAGAGGAATCCATGGGCCACGCTATGGCGAAGCCGAGCGCTGTCAGGGAAAACGAAACGAGGAATACGACGACGGCTACCAGCAAAACAGACAGCAGTTCGAGATGAACTCCGGCGAAAGGTGCGAAGATCAGAAAGATCATGCCCTGAATCGCCGCCAGAGTGGTTCCACCCAAAACTTTGCCGAGAACGATCGCTGAGCGGGGAACAGGAGCGACGAGCACCGAAAGCAGAAATCCTTCCTTGCGATCCTCGATGACCGACATCATGGTGAAGATCGAGGTGAACAGCACGATCATGATCAGGGCGCCGGGATAGAAATAATCAAGGTAGTGCTGCTGACCGGGCCCGCCGCCCGACCGGAACGACGTTCCAAATCCCGACCCGATCACGAGCCAGAAAACGAGTGGAGAGGCCAGTACGCCCACCACGCGGCTAGTTTGGCGGTAAAAGCGAACGATCTCGCGCCACCAGAGCGTGAAAGCAGGCAACATCACTCCCGCCGATGCAGGTGTTCCGACGCGCGTTAAAGTTGCTGCTTGTGTCGCCATCAACTCGCCTTTGCTGGAGGAGTTTTTGCGGCCACAGGAGCCGCCTTTTTTCCGATTAACCCCTTGTCGCGCATTTCCCAGAATGCATTCAACAGGAAGCACGCCGAGAGGGTCAGCAGGATCAAGGTCATAAAAAGACCGTCCATCGAAATCGAGAATGGTGAGAGAGTAATCATTCCGCTCAGGAAAATCCAAGCCACGCCAAGAAGTGGGACGATACCCAAAACCAGGGAAAGCACAAGAATCATCGGACGCAAGTTACCTCCTCTTCTTTTTTTCTTTTTTATTTGCGGACTCGGATTCCGCCTCGTTGTTCTCACTCCAGAACTTGTGGCCCGTGCGATGGATGAACACATCTTCGAGCGCCGGCTTGCTTACGGAGATCGCCTGGATCTCGCCCGGGAAGGCTTCGACCACATCGGGTACAAATCGATGGCCGCCTTCCTGTTCTATGCGCACTTGATTGCCTAACACCGTCGTGGCGACATCAAATCGCGAACGAATGTGTTCGGCCAGAATTCCGGCGTCGTGGGCAGCGTCCAGCAGGATCACGTCGCCCCCGATTTCACTTTTCAACTCAGCGGGAGTGCCCAGTGCCACCAAGTTGCCCTCGTTCATGATGGCGAGGCGGTCACAGCGCTCGGCTTCTTCCATCAGGTGAGTGGTGACGAGAACAGACACCCGCTCTTCATCGCGCAGAATTTGCAGATACTGCCAGAGGTCGCGCCGAGCGCCGGGATCTAGTCCAGTTGTGGGCTCATCGAGCAGTAACACTGCCGGGATGATGAAGCAATCCCTTTGCTAATTCGATGCGTCGCTGCATGCCTCCTGAAAACGTTCCTACCTGTTCTTTGGCGCGATCAGCAAGCCCGACGCGAGAAAGAATTTCAGTGATCCGGCGTCTTCAGCGCGCTGCCACGCAGTCCGTACAGGTGCCCCTGATGCCACAGATTTTCGTATGCCGTGAGCTTGGGTCAACGCTCTGCGCCTGAAACACAACCCCGATCTGTCGTCGCAAACTCGCAGGATCTTCAGCCGCATCGAATCCCATCACGACGGCGCGACCGGCCGTCGGAATCATCAGTGTCGAAAGGATTCTGAAAAGAGTAGTCTTCCCGCTTCCATTGGGACCCAGAAGGCCAAATAGTTCGGCGGGGCGGACGTCGAATGACACACCGTTCAGAGCGGTGCGATTCATCGTACCGATGAACCAGATTTTGTACGGAAATAACGGGCGCTGCGGAGTGCTCAAACTCCTGGCTGGCATCAGCAAGCGCGGAAACTTTTGAAACCAAAATGGAATCCCCGGGAACTGCAACCAGTTTACGATACTTCGCCGAAAGTAGCGCCCATCGCATCTCTTTGCATCTGATGAAAATTACTGGGTTGGCCCACTCGTCGCTACGCCATTGAAGCATCCTGCTGCGCTTGCGGTAGGCGCTCCTCGAAAGCTACCGGGGCGTGTCTCCAAACCTGAATCGCCAGGATGACCGCCGTTGCCAGCAAAACGCTCCCACCGCCACGTGAGCAACGGTGGAGATGACCATCGGAAGCTCAGGCTGCACCGCATCGCGTCCCCAAGAGACACGCGTCAGAAAGGCTGTGAATCCAAGGCACAATTGCGCGATCACAAGCGACAGCATCATGATCTGCCGGACGCCGGACCGCTTCAACTTCGATGTAAACCGTGAGCGCTCGAATCGCGGTCCAAGCCAGAACGAACGAAACGACAACCGCATGGACAACGTGAGGCCACCAACTCAGGCCGTGATGACGAAACATCGCACCCAAGTATCAGCTGGACGTACAGCACAAAGATCGACAACAAAGTCAGCGTGAACAGGCTGGGACGGCGATGGTCGAACTCGATCCGCGGATCTTCCTCCACCCACTTTTGTCCGGTGAAGAACGCGATTGCAACCGCAATGCAGAAGAACGTCTGCGCCAAGGCAGCGTGCGCCGACGAAACGGCCGGAGGCAGGTAGAAGAGCACGGTAATTCCGCCTAGAACCCCCTGAGCAATGACCGTACCCAGACCGCGCGAACGCCGAAGACCCTTAACCAGCGCCTCTTCTCCGCACGCCACATCCAGACCGCAAGAATGATCGTCAGCAGCCCAGCGGCTTGCGCAATCATGCGATGCGTATGCTCGAACTTCACACCGCCGACCAGTTTCGGAATCTTGTAAAGGGAACCGAACGAGGTGGGCCAATCAGGAACCGACAACCCGGCATCGTTGCTGGTAACGAGCGCGCCGGCGATGATGAGCAGGAAAGATCCAGCAGGCAAGAACGACAGCGAACCTGTGCAGTCCGCGATTGTAGGGTGTGGCGACGGCTTTCAGAACAATGCCTCTTCGATGAAGAAGTTCTGCAGAGGCGCTAACAGTCTCTGCTTCGGAGCAGAGCAGGCCGGTCAGCCTGCTCCGTCCAAAGCCAGTATTCTATCAAACCATAAAATCTACTCGCCCGCCGCCTTGAAGGTCTGGTCGACGGTCTTGGAGTCCTTCGGAGCGACCGTAACCTTCTGATCCTGCTCTCCAAGTTTCTCGTGAACGAACGCGATAGTGTAATCGCCCGGAGGCAGGCCCTTGATCTCGTATTTCCCGCTCTTATCGGTGACGGCGAAGAAGGGGCTCTTTACGACGTTTACGTACATCTTCATCCACGGATGCTGGTTGCACTTCACCGGCAGCATGATCTCTTCGCGCGCGAAGGTCTTCTCGATCGCCGGAGCCGAGGGCGGCTGCGACTCGTTCCACTCGCGATTGTCCTTCGGCGTGGGGTGGATGTTGTGCGTCGTGGGATCGCTGTTCTTGATCTGAACCGTCTGGCCAGCCATCACGCCCAGGACATGCGGATGATACTTGCATCCCTGCTGCTCGAGGACGATCGGATCCTTAGGAGTGTCAAAGGTTCGGCTCCCAAGTCCGTCCTTCACATATACGAACACGTTGGCGAGATCTCCGCCGCTGACTACAACGTTCTCGGCTTCGTTCGTGCCTTTGCAGCCCGGATCCTGGCTCATGTCGATCTTTGCTGCCTTCGGGGCCGTGCCATCAAACTTCACAGTTCCGCTGACGGTAGCCACGGTTGCCGGATCGATCGGAGTCGCCGGCTGCGCGGGAGCCGCCGATTCTGTCGCAGAGTTGCTGGACTGCTCCGTGTTCTCTTTCTTGCTGCAGGCTGCCAGCGTCGAGCAGCGCGCACAGCGCTACCATACCGACAATTAAGTTGTCCATCCTGGTCTCTTATTCATGATTTCGCCTCTCTCTTGAAGTTGAAAGTAACGCCGGCGTTCTGACCGGCTGTTGCGAGGGCTGCGGCCCGCATTGGACTGCTACCGACAGTGCTGAATCTCTGAAACCCGCCATTCTACCGCGAACCACCGCTCGCCGTATGATGCGATTCCACGGCAGCCTGTTTGCGATCAGTTACAGGCTGCACGGCAGCTTTGGCTCGCGGCATCGAAGCAGCCACCCGCCGCTGTTCGTCGGCCGTGAGTTGGAAAATGTAGTCGGTCAACAGTTTTCGATGATCTCCCTGCATACCCGTTGAACGTCGGCGGCGTCGGGCCCGAGAATACCCACTGACTGTTCTGCTGCTTGAAAAGACCCAGAAGGCATCGAGGTTCCAGGACTTACGGCCTGCGGATCGGTGATCCAACGTTCTACCCAATCCGGCTTCAGTCGCTCCTTCGCAACAGGAAATTCGGCGCCGTCGCGATCTTGTCGTGCGCCGGATCCCCTGTTGCATGGCACTTCAAGCAAGGAGCCGCCGTGCTCGAGAACAAACTGCGCGCCATGTCGCTTTCCTTCGCAGTCAGCGTCGGCATCGTCTCCGGAATATAGGGCAATCGGCTGCTGCGAGAGCGCCTCGAAGAAACGAACCAGCTTCCGCAGTTCGTTGTCGGAGAACGAGAACGTAGGCATGCGGACTTTCAAATAGGGACGCACGCCGTTCCGGTTCGTATCGCGTCGTGCTCAGCGCCGGATTCGATAGGAACTTCCTCAGCCATTCCGGATCGACGCGAGCGCCTTCTGTCAGCAGCTTCGGCGGCAATTGTTCTTGCGCGTCCTGATACTGCTTCATTCCCATCAGGATGGTCGTCTGCCCCGGGATGAATTGGTGGCATCCCATGCAGTTGTACTTCTTGACCACCCACCATCCTTCTTGAATGTCGTGCCGCGCATCGCCGGGCTTGTATTGATAGCTGGCGGGCAGGGAAGTCTCCTGGCTGCCCATCAGGAACGTCGTCAGATCGAGCACCTGATCCTTGGTGAGGTGCACGTTGGGCATGCGCAGAGCTTCGGTCTCGCCCTTCACCTTGCCCTGGTCGTAAATGTTAGGCTCTGCCAGTTTGTGCTCGAAAAATCCTTTGTGGTCGTACCACGGTTCTTTTGCAGGTCCATCGGGCAGTCGCGCCAGATCTTCTTTATCCTTGATCGGCTCCGCATCTTTGCCGCCCCGCTGCGATATTTCGGTGAAGAGGGCGAAATCCAGACGCTCGATCGGTTTGCTGCCTTCATAGGTCAGTTCGGTGCCGATGCGGCCTTCATCTTCGAAGCCCGCAATCTCGTGACATCCGGAGCAGCCGTAATGACGCACCCACTTCTTGCCTTCTTCTCTTAGCGATGCGTCATCCATGAACGCCGCATCCGCGTAAGACGAGGGCTCCTGCTTCTTCTGCGTCATCAGATAAGTCGCGATGTCCTCGGCGTCTTCTGGAGCGAGACGCAGACTGGGCATCACGGTCATGTTCTGGACCTGAAGTTCGTGTCCATCATTCGGGACACTTGCTGTGCTCGAGATCGAACTGGTAGGGAAGATTCTTTCTTTGCGTAGTCCTCGGGACCGATGTCTTTCTTCTCGTATGGGCAGTAAGGCCGCGTTCGTTCTCGCGCGTTGTGAATCCAGCGAACGAGATAATCGTAGTTCGCTTTTTCTCCGACGCGCGTGAGATTTGCGGCGAACGTTCCACCCATCATCTGGTCGCCTTCGCCGATGGAGTGGCAGGCAAGGCATCCGCGAGATTCAAACAATTCCTTTCCGTGTGCGGCGTTGCCCGGTTTGTGCTGCGGAAGTTTGTCGGTAAAACTCGACTGCCAGATGTACGCCGAAATCGCCTGGATCTGATGATCGGTCAGCCGGAAGTTCGGCATCTTCGTCGTCGGACGGAAGTCTGATGGGCTTCTTCAGCCAGACGGGGATCCAGTTCTTGTTGAGCTTGAGCCGGACGTCTTTCAGGTTCGGACCGACCTTCTTCAGGTCCTGCATCAGGCTGTGCGACTGAAAATCAAGTTGCTGCAAGCGCGCGTCGAATTTGCTGTTTGCGACCCGAAGATCGACCGCCTGGGTATTAAGCTCTGTTGGCCTCGTCGTTCGATTCGGCCGAATCGGCCTGCTTCATCAGGTAGGCCGATTGCTTGACGTTGTCTTTCTTCTGAGTCTCGATCTGCTTGATCTGCTGGCCGACCGAATTTAAATCCTCGGGTTCCTTATCGTAGCCCTCGTAGCGATGGCATCCCATGCAGCCACGCTGCCGGAATAGATCCTTCCCGGCGTTGATGGTCTGAAACTGCGTGTCGTTGCTGGCGAGCACCATGTCCGCCGCGTGGCACGTCTGGCAACCTGCTTCGGAGTTTTCCTTGGGAAATAGTGGCCAGAGCCAGTGCTCGTAATTTCCGTGAGCCTTCTCTGCACTGGTCGTAGCGCGCCCGTTGCCTTGGTGGCAGGGCGAACATCCAAACTTGTCCGGATCGTGAATCTGCAACAACTCCGGAGAGGTATGACTGACGAAGGCTTGGGCGTATTCGTCAGGCTTCTTGTCACCTTTGGACGTCATAGCGGCTGGGTGATCTTCAAAGGCTCGCGAGCGCCCATATGACAGGATTCGCAGCGGTCGACGATGTTCGCTTCCGCAACGTTGACCTGCACAATCTTGGGTTCCCAATCCGAGGTCTTCTTTTTCAAGCCGTCAATCTGTGCTGGCGTGAGATCGACCATGTGATCGGTGACGTACTCGTCCATCTTCGCGCGTAGCTTCAGTCACCGGCTTCAGGATGTCGCCGAGAACCAGGCTGAGCTTCGTACGTTCGTCCCGAATGTCGTTATAAGCTCTTTTCCAGTTCCTCGAAGTTATAGGACTCCTTTTTGCCGTCGGGGAACTCGACCGTCGCTTTCTCTTTCTTATAATCGTCGATTTCCTTTTTCTTGCTGGCCTTGGCGGAATCGCTGCTTGCGGTTTCGTACTTCGTATGTCAGGGCATTGACGTACGCGCGGCGGTCAGTGAACACGCTTTGAACTGCCAACAGACGCGCGCTTGCATCATCTAACTTCTTGCGAGCATCTTCCGATTGCCCTTTGGAATTGTCGTAGGCCTTCTGGTAGTCCTGCTTGAACTTCGCGTAGTCTGGATCCTGTTCGACATCTTTCTGGGACGTCGCCGATTTGGAGCGCGAACGTATTCAAGAGGGCGCTGTATCGCGTCTTGAATTGATCCTGGAACCCCTTCCATGGCCGCTGACCCCACGCCTCATCCCACAAGGCCCAAAACAACGTCACAATGAGGATCATCGTCGCGATGAGATAGTGCGCGGCGTACGACTTGCTTGTAATCGGATCTTGCTCGGGGATGGGTTTATCGGGCACGGAGTAGTTCCCCCTGAAATGTCGAGACAGCGATTTCAGATTTGAAATTGCAGCTTTCAGATTGAGTGGAACCGCAGAGCGCCGGGCGGTCTAGTGGATCCGCAATCTGAAATCTGACTTCTGCAACTGCCCTCATACGTTGAA
Organism: uncultured Acidobacteriota bacterium; assembly: GCA_963712365.1. GTDB lineage: Bacteria > Acidobacteriota > Terriglobia > Terriglobales > Acidobacteriaceae > Sulfotelmatobacter. Next base: position 129,336 of record CAVQHO010000005.1, on the reverse strand, counting down.
CCAAGGCGTAATCCACACGTACTTGATGTGCCACAAAAGTCGCAAAGCCATCTTCAGGGGCAATGCGACCATACTGAGCAGCAGGAAGTTCATCAGCGAGAACTGGAGAAGACTCATGCGCTGAAAGTCTTTCCCCATGCGCCGTCGGAACATGGAATACACCAACCCACCGCCCACCAGATAGAAGCCACCGACAACAATCGCGCCGAAGATGCTTTTGCCTAAATTCGACGTGATTCCGAAAATATCAGGCAAGTCACGGTTCACCTCATAAATCAGGCGGTTGTGGTCCCATGTTTGACCCGGCCAGAACCATTGCCAACCGGGCCCGCGGATAAAAGTGCCGATAATGATCATCGCGACCCACAAGATGATGAAGCCGAACATGAATGTCCCAATCGAAAACTTGCGCTGCTTCCAGGTGTAATAACCGCTGCCCAGTGGATTCGTATCGATGTAGGGAATCACCATCAGGCCGATGATGATCATCGTCGGCATGACTACGCCCGCGATCCATGGATCGAAATAGACGAGCATCTCCTGCAGCCCGAGGAAGTACCATGGGGCCTTGGCAGGATTCATTGTGAGGTTCGGGTTCGCCGGTTCTTCCAGAGGAGCGTTCAGCGTGATCGACCAGACCATGAGAATGATCGTGATGATGATCGCCGCAAGGAACTCAACGCGAAGGAGGAATGGCCACACGTGGACTTCTTTCGCCCATCCCGGCTTGAATGGCCACGTCTTGCGATGATGCGTTTTCGCCAGCGCGGGATCGGCCTCGAGTTCGGCAATCAGTAGATCGTTGGCATGCGCCTGCTTCCACGCCAGATAAATGTAAAAACCGAGGAGCGGAATCAGTCCTACGATGGGCACGTTATCGGGCGCCGAACAAATCTCCCAGAGTTGTCGCCAGTCCATAGTCTCTCCGCTATTCAAGTGGGGACAGCCGCCACCGGCTGTCGGGTCGGGCCAAGCCCGGCCGTTTTGATGTGGTATGCAGTCGAGCGTCGCTCGACGGACAGCCGATGGCGGCTGTCCCCACGCAGAATCCTTGCTTACTCTCCAGCCGCCTTCGGGCCGCGCCGCGGTTTATCCGCCTCGGCTTCGAGCATGACCGGAGCCGGACCAGAAATCCCGCCGTCTTTCCTGACGCGCCAGAAGTGCACGATCATCAACACCGAGGCCACGATCGGAATCCCGATGCAATGCCAAATGTAGGACCGCAGCAAGGCGTTGGCATCCACAATCGAACCGCCGAGCAATCCAAAGCGGACGTCGTTGTACGGAGTCATGCCGAGCATCGATCCGAATGGTCCTTCGTGCCCCAACAGCGGCGTTGCGCGCGCCATGTTCGTTCCTACTGTCACAGCCCAGAACCCGAGCTGATCATCGGGCAGCAGGTATCCGGTGAACGACAGCAGCAGGGTGAAGACAAGCAGCAGCACTCCAATATTCCAGTTAAATTCCCGCGGCTTCTTATAAGATCCAGTCAGAAACACGCGAAACATGTGAAGCCAGACGCCAATCACCATCAGGTGAGCGGCCCAGCGATGCATGTTCCTGAGGATCTTTCCGAAAGGCACATCATGCTCGAGGTAGAGCACGTCGCGGAATGCCTGCACCTTGCTAGGGTGGTAATAAAACATCAGCAGCACGCCGGTATAGGTCAGGATGATAAACAGATAAAACGTAATCCCACCCATTCCCCACGTGTAGCTGTATCGCACTGCATCACGGTTAATCTTTGCCGGGTGCAAATGCAGGAACACGTTGGACAGCACGCCTAGCGCTCTGTTCCGAGGCGTGTCATCGTGCTTGTGCCGGAAGATCGACGTGTAGACCTGTGTTTTCGTCGGATCCTTCAGCCCTTCAATCTGTTCCTTGGCTTTGACAGGGATCTCGGTCTTGAGGGCATGTATGTCCTCTTTGACCTTATCGATCAGCCCGACCTTGCCATTCTTTCCGTTGCCGTTCGGTATGTTGTCGTCAGCCATAGATGAATTCCGATCTGATGTAGCGCCGGCATTCCGCCGACTTGCGAAGGCACGACTCGCATTCGCACTGAAATCTAAACTCCTGTCAAAAATGCTCCTGGATCATTGAATTTGCTTGGTTGTCCCTTAGGCCAGGAATACAGCTTCGATGTATCCACGAGAATCTGTCCATCGGGCGCGAGTTCGAGATGAGCTCGATCCATCGGGCGAGGCGCCGGTCCTTCGAAGTTGATTCCTTCGCTGTCGTAGCCGCTCCCGTGGCACGGACACTTAAATTTGTTTTCGCTGGGCTTCCAGTCCGGAGTGCAGCCGAGATGCGTGCACCGCGCATAAATCACAAATAATCGGTCCGGTGTACGATCCACCCAGATCCGATACTTCTGCTGAAACTTGGTGTCGACTCCGAGCGCGAATTCCGACGGATAGCCGATCTTGAAAAGGGAATTAGGTTCGAAGAGGGTGCGTGGAAGGAAGAATCGGAAAAATGCGAGAAACCATGCAGTCAGAAAGCCCGTGACCATCGTCCAGACGAAGCGACGGCGATGACGGTCGATCTCGGTAGAAGGAGCAGTTCCAGCCACGCCAGCCGAAGCGGCCGCTTTTGACGTACCGACAGCCGGCGTGCCTACATATTTCGTGGCATCTGCCGGGGTACTGGCCAGCTTCTTTGCCGGTTCCGGATTCGGATTGACCTTGCCGGTCTCCAACTCCGCCATGAATCTCCTCCTCTTTCTACAGACTTGGGCCCTAGTCTCCAGCAGCCGTCGCATACTGCGGCGCTGCTAACTCGCTCCCGAGACTGCGAATCGGAATGCGCGACTGAACCTCTTGTTGCAAGCTCTCAGAAACCAATTCTGTGAGCGCCCGGATGAATTTCGGTGAATCATTCAGGCCGCCGCTCATCTCAAATTGTGTGATGCCCAGCTCATGCGCTTCGTGGCGCGCTTCGTGATCGATTTCTCCCAGCGTTTCCACGTGATCAGATACGAACGCTACCGGCACGACGCAGACCTCTCGTACGCGCGCTGAGGAAAGCTGATGAAGTGTCTGGTGCAAGGATGGCTGCAGCCACCGGCTGGCACCCACTTTGCTCTGGTAGCAGAGCCGGTGAGGGTTGTGCCATCCGCCGCGTTGCATCAACAACTCAACTGTTTCCTGGATGTGCTTCTGGTACGGATCGCCCTTTTCGATCACCGACAATGGAACGCTGTGCGCGCTGAACACAATTTCAGGTCGATTCGCTGCAGGGAAGCGGGAAAGCGCCTCATTCACCTTCTCGACCACTGCGTCCAAGTACGCTTCATTCTTGTAGAAAGTTTCGATCCTGTATGTCGGAATGTCATCATGGAAGAGGCGTCGCCACTCGTTCAGGCTCGATCCCGTTGTTGTCGAAGAATATTGAGGATAGAGCGGTAGAAGCACAATATCGTCGCATTTTGCGGATCGCAGTTGTTCGATCGCTTCACTGGTGAACGGATGCCAGTAGCGCATAGCAACGAAACATCGGGCATCCATCCCTTGTCCACGCAGTGCTTCTTCGAGCGCTCGTGCCTGGCGTTCAGTATTTGGTCCGATCGGCGACCGTCCTCCGATGCTCGCGTAATGATGTTGCACCTTGCGGGCGCGCGTAGTCGAAATTAATTTGGCCAGAGGTTTGCGGCCGATTCGAGCAAAAGGGAAGTCGATAATATCGGGATCGCAGAAGAGGTTATAAAGAAATGGTTCGATCGCTTCCAGCTTGTCAGGTCCACCAAGCTGAAATAGAACTATCCCTACACGCCGTGTTGTGCGCGTCATTCCCCAGAAACCCCAGAACGGATGGCACTCTACTCCCATCGCGGGACGAGAGTCAATGCCCGAGTTGCAAAACTTTGATGACGTCACACCGGGCGTTGGACAATATTGCAAAACTGCAGGTCACGAGGCAAGCTGTTATGTATGCCGGAGTTGCCTGACATCATGGCGTACATCGGTGCTCTCGAAGCGCGCATCCTGCGCCAGTCTCTTCAGCAGGTGCGCCTGGGCAGTCCCTTCTTGTTGCGAACCGTACAGCCCCCGATCACAAGTGTCGAGGGACTGACCGTAACTCAACTGAAGCGAATCGGTAAACGCATCGCGATCGGCCTGGAGGGAGATCTCTGGATCGTTCTCCACTTGATGATCGCCGGGCGACTGCACTGGAAGAATTCTCCACCGAAGCTGGGCGGACGGCAAAATCTGGCGGCGTTCGATTTTCCCAACGGAAGCTTGCTTTTAACCGAGGCAGGCAGCAAGAAGCGAGCTTCGTTGCACCTCATCAGCGGAGAATCAAACTTCGCCTCGCTCGACGCGGGCGGAATTGAAGTTCTCTCTTCCGATCTCGACACTTTTCGTGCGGTGCTCACCGCTGAGAATCACACGCTCAAAAGATCTCTTACTGATCCTCGCCTGTTGAGCGGTATTGGCAATGCCTACTCGGATGAGATTCTGCATGCGGCGCAACTTTCGCCCATTGCCATGACCAAAAAGCTCACCGACGAAGAATGGCAGCGATTGTTTGCTGCCACGCGGCAGACCTTAACCCTGTGGATATCAAAGCTTGGGGCCGAGGCGGAACGCGCATTTCCGGAGAAGGTCACCGCCTTCAGGAAAGACATGGCAACTCACGGCCGTTACGGCCAGCCATGCCCGCGCTGTGGCGATAGGATACTGCGCATTCGATACGCTGACAAAGAAACCAACTATTGTGCTCGCTGCCAGACTGAAGGCAAGGTTCTTGCAGACCGCAGCTTGTCGCGTCTGCTCGGCTCAGACTGGCCCCGCACCCTGGATGAACTGGAAGCGCTTAAGCGTCGTTAACGGTGAACCGGGAATTTCCCTACAGCCACGTTCCCGAAAATCGCGTACTCTTTAGCTCTTTGCGACTCACAAATGAATTCCATTGCGGAAATCTCCGTAGCGTCCAAGGACCTGTTGAGGTTTGAGTTCGGATCTCCGCGGGAACGGGCCACCTGGGTCTATGGATTACTTCGCCAAATACTCGACGTTCCCATCGGTTCGCGCACCGACGCGCTGGCTAAACTCACAGCCAATATCGACGCGCATCCGCATCGTGACGACATCCGTGCCGGATTCCAGGACTTCTGGTCGCACCACTCCTACGTCCGCGTGATCTCCGAGGCAGGCCTGCCGGATGAAATTTTCCTGGTCAGAGAATTATTTGTCCGCGCCGCCAAACGGTTGCTGCCGGAAGACGAAGTTCGCGGCGATCTGTATGTTCTTCTTGACTCACTGGATCTGAAGGAAAGCGACGCGCGGTGGCTGGCGTCCCTCCCTGAGGAACTGGTGACGTGGTGGTCGGGAATTTTCAAGCTGTCCAAGCCTTCGATGCTGGCGTCGTGCAAGGTCCTGGCGCTTCGGGCGGCCAACGTGGCTCTATCCCGCGACATGCTTCTGCTGAGCAGCGACGATGACATTACCAAGTCGCCTTTTTTTCATCTTCCCTCGTTGGTGGAGTCTGTCGTTCTGAATCCTGAAGAACTTCCTAGGTGGGAGATGCAACGCGACGCCTGCGTTGCCCAATTGCGCGAAATCAACCAGAGGCTCGAGAAGGAAGGAACTTCGGCCGGCCTTATCTTTCGGCTGCGATTGCTTCGGTCATTCCTGTGGCGCATCGATCAGGTACTGGCTCTGCGAAAGCCCGGAGCGGATGCCCGCAAATTTGCCATCACCGTAATCTTCGGATTCGCTTCGCAGCGGCGCATCGCAAGAGTGATCAGCACCACTTTCCGGCGCATGGCTCGCAGTCTGGTGGAAAAAACCGGCCGTGTCGGCGTCCATTACATCGCCAAAAATGCGAGCCATTGGCGCCGCATGGGTGCCGGCGCGATTATGGCCGGAGTCATCACCTGCTTCACAGCGCTCGTCAAATACAGCATCTCAACCAGGATTCAGGCTCCGTTTCTGGTTGCACTAGGTCACTCGTTAAACTACGCCATCAGCTTTTCTGTTGATGCAGGCTGGCGGATTTTTGCTCGCGTCAAAAATGCCCGCTGCGACCGCAGCCACCCTGGTCGATGCCATGGAAGATCCCGCGAGAGACCATATGGCCAGTCTGCGGGCGATTTCTCAGACCCAGACGATCGTTACGATCGGCAACCTGCTCGGAGCAATTCCCGCCTCCATGGCGGTAGATAGGCTTTGGAATTTCGCTTTTAACCACCCTTTCCTCAGCCAGACGGAGGCCGAGCACGGCGTTCATATGCTGATTCCGCACCAATCTGGAACCATCGCATTCGCAATCGTGACCGGAGTGTTGCTCTGGCTTTCTTCTCTCGCGACTGGGTGGACTGCGAACTATATCGCTGCCAGCAAGATGGAATCCGCGATCTCGAATAGCCTGCGAGTTCGTCACCGCTTAGGATTAAAACACGCAACGCGTCTCGCAGAATGGGTCAAGCATCAAGGTCCCGGCGCAGTTGGCTACGTCACCCTGGGATTTCTCTTGGGCACGGTGCCTATCCTCATCGCGCTGTTCGGCATTCCACTCGAAGTGCGGCACGTAACTTTGTCGGCGGCAAGTCTCGGGTATGCAATTGACGGGCTGTGGATTTACGGCAGACTCAACCGCAACGAAGTGATTGCGTCGATGCTCGGAGTTTTAGTGGTCGGAGTACTTAATATCATGACCTCATTCGTACTGAGCTTCCTGCTCGCGGTTCGCGCCAGGGATGTCGGGGACCAGAAAGCAAGGCTATTCCTGAAAGAGGTGGGGCGTGAACTGGTGTCAAACCCGAGTGGGTTCGTGGTACCCAGGCGCAGGCATTCTGAATCGTAAGCGGCTCTACTGGGCTTGAGCGGTGCCGGCTTTCGCTTTTTCCATTTCCTCGATCACTGCATCGGCAAATTCTGAAGTGCCCGCCTTGCCACCGATATCGCGAGTCAGCTTTTCCCGCTCCCGGTATACGCGCTCGAGGGCGTTTCGAATTTGCGCAGAAGCATCGTGTTCGCCAAGGTGTCGAACCATCAACAGTGCCGATCGAAGCAGCGCCGTCGGATTCGCCACATTTTTCCCCGCTATGTCTGGCGCCGATCCGTGCACGGCTTCAAACACAGCGCAGTTGTCTCCCAGGTTTGCGCTGGGCACGAATCCCAAGCCTCCCACGAAAGCCGCGCATAGATCCGAGAGGATGTCGCCGTACAGATTCTCCATCACCAGCATGTCGTACTGGTACGGATTCATCACCAGCTGCATGCAGGTGTTATCGACAATGTGCTCCCCGTAAGTGATCTCGGGATAGTCCTTCGCCACATTGCGGGCGCAGCGCAGGAAAAGGCCGTCGGACAGCTTCATGATGTTCGCTTTGTGAATGGCGTGAATTTTCTTCCGCCCATTCTTCCGCGCGTACTCGAAGGCGAACTTCGATATACGAGTGCAAGCCTTTTCCGTCATAATTTTCAGACTCTCGACAACGCCAGGCACAACCTCGTGTTCGAGTCCGGAGTAAAGGCCTTCGGTGTTTTCGCGGACGATGATCAGATCGACGTCCGGGTACCGGGTAGGAATATGAGGTAAATTCCGGATCGGGCGGAAATTTGCATAAAGCTCAAACTGCTTTCGCAACGCAACGTTGATGCTCGGGAAGCCCCCTCCTACAGGAGTCGTGACTGGCCCCTTCAATCCAACGTGCGTACGCTCCAGCGACTCGGTCAACTCCTTGGGAATGTACTGCCCAGACTTCTCATAAGCCTCCGCCCCCACGGCAAATGTTTCCCATTCGAATTTCACTCCCGTCGCTTCAAGTATGCGCACCGTCGCCTTGGTTACTTCCGGTCCGATTCCATCGCCAGGAATCAGTGTTACTTTGTGGGCCATGAATCCGTCATCCTTGGGAGGCAATTTTAATTTAGGTGTCTCTGATCAGTGCGGAGCGCTGCTGAATTCAACCCTGTGCGCCTTTGAGTTTCACCAGATCCTTCAACTCGTTCATGAACTCTTTAACATCCTTGAAATCCAGATAGACGGACGCGAAACGCACATATGCAACCTTGTCATAACGGCGCAGGCGATTCATGATCAGCTCGCCCAACTCGCTTGTCTTACGCTCGCGCTCCGCGGAATCGATCACAAACGACTCTGCCTCATTCACGATCTGCTCCAGCTTGCTGATGGGCACAGGCCGTTTCTCGCAGGCTCGCAGAAGTCCGTTAAGGACTTTCTGGCGGTCGAACTTCTCCCGGCGGCCGTCCTTTTTAACGACCATATACGGAATCTCGTCGATCCGTTCGTAGGTCGTGAAGCGCTTTCCGCACTTCAGACACTCCCGGCGGCGCCGGATGGATTCGGCTTCCTTGCTCTCGCGGGAGTCTACAACTTTGTCATTCGCAAATCCGCAAAAAGGACATTTCATGGCGCTTTTTCAGGAGGATCAGTTACGCAAGCCTTCATTCTTGTCATTCCGACGCGCTATGACAGCCGAAGCGAAGGCGGAGCAAGGAGGAATGTGCTGAACTGATCGATAGGAAATTGTAACAGTTCAACCGCAATGCCTTGTGTGTTAGGGGAATACCACCTACAACATCTCAGACTGATGTGGCAGATTGGCGTGAGGGCCGTGGCAGGTTGTTGTCATCAATGGGCGGAAGTCAGGCGGCTCGAATCATCATTCGACGACCACCGCCTTCACCAAGTTCCGTGGGTGATCCACATCGATCCCTTTATTCACTGCGATGTGGTAAGCGAATAGCTGCAAGGGGATCACTTCCAGGATCGGCAACAGCAATTCGTGAAACGCGGGAACATAAAATACTTGGTCCGTATATTCTTCAACCTCTTTGTCGCCCTCTGTAGCGACCGTAACGAGCGGCCCTTTCCTCGATCGGACCTCTTTCATCACTTCGAGGGTCCGGCGGTAACGTAAAACGGAGTCCGGATCGCGATGATCGCAGGTCGCCAGCACAACGACCGGCAGCTTTTCATCGACCAGCGCGTTCGGACCGTGTTTTAGTTCTCCAGCGGGATAACCTTCGGCGTGGGCGTAAGAAATCTCCTTCAGCTTCAATGCCCCTTCGCGCGCGATCGCATAGTGAACGCCGCGTCCAAGGTAGAGAAATTTCTCGGCCTTGAAGTGAATCGAGCCGTAATCTTCCGCCAAACGATCCCACGCCGACAGATTCTTCTCGATGGCATCGGGCAGGCGCGTCAGGCGTTGCAAGTAGGTACGTGTGACCTCGGAAGTCATGCGTCCGCGCTTGCGCGCCAGGAATAGCGCCATCAAGTAGAGGATAGTCACCTGAGTCGTAAAGCTCTTCGTGGCCGGAACGGACACCTCCGGCCCGGCCCCGGTGATGAGCGCCGCCCTTGCTTCGCGCACGATGGTCGTATCGGGCATGTTCGAGATGGCGATCGTCTTCACCCCGCGCGTCAAGGCTTCACGTTGCGCGGCCAGCGTGTCGGCGGTCTCGCCGGATTGCGTGATGACCATGACGATAGGCTCGACCGAAGCGTGAGTCGATCGGTAGCAATATTCGCTGGCATACTCCACATCAACGGCTACGCCCGAAAGGTCTTCGATCATGATCTCCCCAGCCAGACCCGCATGTCGGCTCGACCCGCTGGCTGCGATGATCAGCTTTTCGAAAGTCAGCAACGCACCTTCGATTGGATCGAGTTCGCCCGGGAAAATGATGTCGTCTTTCAAATGCTTCTGCACCGTTTTTGCGATCGCGGTCGGTTGCTCATAGATCTCCCGCCGCATCGCGTGCGAGAACTCGTTACCTGTAGTTCCTTGCTGCTTATTCGAATTCATAATTTGTAAAGTCAGTAGCGCCTGTTCAGCTGCAACCGGTTAAGCGGACGCCCCTTCGAAGTGAGCTTCGATCTCTTCTAAAGTCTTACCCTTAGTCTCCGGCAGGAACCACGTCGCAGTCACGAAGTAGATGACGGTGCACGCCGCAAATCCGAAAAACATAGTCGAGTACCCATGCTTCCCGACAGTCGGCAAAAAGATCGCGGCGATCGTTGTGGATACTGCTTGGTTCAATACCAGCGCGACGCTCATCCCATTCGATCGAATGCGGGTCGGCATCAACTCCGAGAGTGCCAGCCACACGCAGACACCCGGACCGATGGCGAAAAAGCCCATGAAGACGAACAGGGTGATGGCAACGATCCAGCCATTGCGAGCGGACGGAACGGGAGTGATCAACGCGTTCTCGATTCGCAGCGGAGCCGTGCGAGCGGCGTCGAGATCCCCGAATGGGCTCGAGAAGAACGCCACGACCCTGTTCGCTGGCAATGTAGCCGCGCGCGTAATCTCAATCGGTTTGGCGCCCGCGTCGTCGGAGCGTACCACCGGGCTCGCCGCACGAAAATCTCCGTAGGAATAAATCAGCACGAGGGACGTTGCCTGCCCAAGATTTGCACTGCCACCGGTGGCACTCCGGTTCAACAGCTTGGCCGCAAGTTCGCTGTTGTAATTCAACTTGAGTGTCTGATCCGGCGACACCATGGTTTGCAGACGAATCTTTCGAGTCGACGCGCTGTTTTTCGGTGCTAAGAAAAAGAGCCCCGGTGCACAAAAGAGACACGATAATTCCAGCAGTCCCGACAGCCAGCAAAAACTTTCGGCCCTTACGATCCACGAGCACCACTCCGCCAAACGTGACCGTGAAGTTGATGATTGTGAATACGACGTATCCCCAGTGTGCGGCCACGTCGGAAAGTCCGCTCTGCAGCAAAATATTGGTGTTGTAAGCAATGATGGAATTGATACCCGTCGCCTGATTGCAAGCAAGGATGATGCAGGCCAGAATGAAGGGAATTACGTATTTCCGACGCAGCAGCGTGTCCTTTTTCTGGCTTCCGTCTGCGTTCTTGGCGGTTTCGGCAAGGCTAACTTCTTGCATCTCTTTCAGCTCGAGATCTGCCTGTTCTTGAGTTCGTGAACGCAGCAGGGCGGCGTAGGCTGATTCTTTCTTTCCTCCGCGCAACAACCATCGCGGAGACTCTGCCACCATGAAACTGCCGATCACAAAGAGCAAGCCTGGGGGTAGCGATACCCAGAAGATGCCGCGCCACGCGCTGTCCTTGAACGCTAGCAACTTCGCAGCGTCGCCAAGTTTTGCAACCTCGTCCACGCGGTAGCTGAAATATGCTCCCACGAGGGCCGCAGTCACGATGCCCAGCGTGAGCAGCCATTGAAAAATTCCCGTGCCCTTTCCGCGATCGGATGCGGTCAAACATTCCGCGAGATAAAGCGGAACAACAACTCCGATGAGCCCCGCGCTCATTCCTTGAAGCAACCGGCCGAACACCAGCGGACCGTATCCATGGGCCAATGCAATCATCGGAATGCTGATGACGAACATGACGCCACTCAGGGCCATCAGCGACCTTCGTCCCATCCAATCCGCTAAAAGCCCTGCAAACAACGTCGAAATCACACTACCCAATAAAACGGCGGCTACGACGATGGAGAGTTGTCCACCCGTCAGACCCGACGTCGCCTCCAGATATGGCAACGCTCCGGCGATGATCCCGACGTCCACCCCGTACAGCAGCCCACCCAGTCCTGCGACGATCAGGAGGAAACGGTTGTAGAAAGCCTTTTTGTCGTCGGAGGGTGGTGCGGCGCCCATTCTGGTTTCAGTGGCCATAGGTTGGTTCAGTTAGAGGAGTGCGGATTGTCTGCTTGTTGCTCGCTCGCCAATCCGCACGAAATGCACCTGAATTGTAGCTTAGGTCCATGCCTAACCCGGCCAAAGTGCTATACATACTAGGCAAAAAAAATCGCAGACTTCCCAACGAAGTAACGCCCCCATTTGAGATCGTCGGCTAGAATACTCGAACCGCTCAGTGGTTCAGTGATACCTTGGGAACTCGCCCGCCGAATGCGCTACGGATTCATCATCGACAATCGAAAGTGCATCGGATGCCACGCCTGTACTGTTGCGTGCAAAACCGAAAATCACGTTCCGCTGACCGTTAACCGAACATGGGTGAAGTACGTCGAGAAGGGTACCTATCCCAACACCCGCCGCGTTTTTCAGGTCACGCGCTGCAACCATTGCGAAAATCCGCCCTGTGTCACGATCTGCCCCGTGACCGCGATGTACCAGCGCAAAGACGGAATTGTCGACTTCAGCGCCGAGCGCTGTATTGGCTGCAAAGCATGTATGCAGGCCTGCCCGTACGACTCCATCTACATCGATCCTGATAACGGTACCGCGGCGAAATGCCATTTTTGCGCGCATCGCACAGAAGTTGGCCTGGAGCCCGCATGCGTGGTCGTCTGCCCGGAACATGCGATCATCGCGGGCGATCTTGATGCGTGCAACGGCGAGATCGGGCAACTGTTGGCGCGTGAACCGGTCCGCGTGCGCAAGCCAGAGCAGGGAACGCGTCCCAAGCTCTACTACATTGATGGCGACGAAAGCGCAATCGTCCCTACCGCGGCGCGACACGAACCGATGTACATGTGGTCGCAGCGCAATGAGCATATTCACGGTGGAGGAGCGCTGTATCCGCCGGATAGTCCGCTTCTTCAGCGCAATGCGCTGGCCGCCTATGATGTTTCGCACGCGCGACCTTGGGGATGGCAAGTTCCGGCTTATTGCTGGACCAAGGCCATCGGCTCGGGCGCGCTTACCATCCCCGCATTCGCGATGCTGTTTGGCGTGATGGGCGGCGATCGTCTGCGCGACATCGTGCTCTCGACAATCGCGCTCCTCTTTACCGCCATCACCACCGTTCTCCTGGTTTGGGATCTCGAGCATAAAGAACGGTTCTTGCGGGTGGTATTCAATCCTCAGAGCAAATCTTGGCTGGCTCGCGGCGCTTTCATTCTGATCGCCTACAGTGGTCTGGCGGGCCTTTTTTGGCTCGGTGCGCGTTGCCAATATTCCGATTCTTCCCAAGATTTTGTTGTGGCCCACGGTTCTCGTCGGGTTCATGGCGGCGGTTTACACCGCATTTCTGTTTGGACAATGTGAAGGACGAGATTTGTGGCAGACTCCGCTTCTTCCCGTCCACTTGATCGTGCAAGCGGTGATGTGCGGCTCTGCGGCGCTTTCCTTATTGCCATCTTTTGTCGGAGGTTCGGCCGGTGGGTTGTCGATTTCCAGAATTACGTTGATGGTCACAGTCGCGCTGCACCTGTTAATCGTTGCAGCGGAATTTATTATGCCGCACTCCACCGACAACTCAGCCTATGCCGCCCGTCTCATTACGCACGGCCCGTTCAAGTCCGGGTTCTGGATAGGAGCGGTTGTCTTGGGAGGCGTTTTACCGTTCCTCATGCTGGCGTTTTGGCCAGCAGGTGTCCTGACCCGTTGCGCGGCAGTTCTATCAGTAATGGGACTTTTGTTTTTCGAATGGTGCTTTGTCATGGCAGGTCAGAGCGTGCCCAACAGTTGAGTAGCGCCCGCGTCCCGGCGGCTAGCCCGGGCACATCCGGGATCGCAAGTTCGGAGGAGAGCTTCAATGACCGATTTCAAGCGCGAGGGAAGCCACTTGGCGTACTGTCCTCCCGTTGAAAAGTGGGAAGACTGGGTCGAACTTGATCCTGATGCGTGGCCACGTCGCGTCGAACGACACTACCAGTTAGTTCCGACGGTCTGCTTCAACTGTGAATCTGCTTGCGGTCTGCTCGCCTACATCGACAAGAAAACTGGAAAGGTTGAAAAGTTCGAAGGCAATCCCATGCATCCCGCCAGTCGGGGCCGTCTTTGCGCGAAGGGCCCGGCAACAATCAACCAGATTCACGATCCCGACCGTGTGCTCTATCCGATGAAACGCATAGGACCACGTGGTGCAGGGAAGTGGGAGCGCACTTCGTGGGAGGAGGTGCTTGAAACGTTTGGTACGCGCATTCGCAAAGCGATTCAGGAAGGCCGTGGCGAGGAAGTCATGTATCACGTCGGCCGCCCCGGTGCCGACTTTTACATGGAGCGCACACTTCAGGCGTGGGGTATCGACGGCCACAATTCGCATACGAATGTTTGCTCTTCATCCGCCCGTCTCGGTTACTTGCTGTGGCACCATGCCGATCGGCCCTCGCCGGATCACGCGAACGCGCGTTTCATCTTGCTGATGTCTGCCCATCTGGAATCCGGCCACTACTTCAATCCTCATGCGCAGCGCATCATCGAAGGCAAAATGTCCGGTGCAAAGCTGGCCGTTATGGATCCTCGTCTTTCCAATACCGCCAGCATGGCCGACTATTGGATGCCAACTTATCCCGGCACCGAAGCGGCGGTGCTGCTCGCAATGGCCATGGTGATCCTCAACGAGAAGCGCTTCGATGCGGCTTTCATGAAGGCGTGGACAAACTGGGAAGAACTGGAAGTCGACGGCTTCAATGCGCGCGGACAAAGTTTCGAATCGACGATCGAGGCGCTAAAAAAGCACTACGCCCAGTTCACTCCCGAGTTCGCTGAGAAAGAAAGCGGAGTGAAAGCGCAGGTCATCGTAAAGATTGCGCGCGAGATCGCGACCGCAGGCAGTCGATTCGCCTCGCATCTGTGGCGTGGTAGCGCGTCCGGAAATCTCGGAGGCTGGCAACCCGCGCGTGCTCTCATGCTATTGCACGTGCTGACGGGCTCGGTCGGCACCGAAGGAGGACACAACCTCAATTCTTGGAACAAATTTGTTGCCAAGCCGTACAAATCTCCGCCACCGCAGAAACGATGGAATGAACTGCTATATCCGAGAGAATGGCCGCTCTGCACCCACGAGATGTCATTCCTTCTTCCGCATTTTTTGAAAGAAGGCCGCGGCCGGATTGAAGCCTACTTTACACGCGTGTTCAATCCCGTGTGGACGTATCCCGACGGCTTTTCGTGGATCGAGATGTTGCGCGATGAAGAGAAACTCGGTTTACACGCTGCGCTCACGCCCACGTGGAGTGAGACCGCGTGGTTTGCCGATTATGTTCTACCTATGGGATACAGTTCCGAGCGTCACGACCTGATGAGCCAGGAATCTTACGCAGGTCGGTGGATCGGCTTCCGCCAGCCCGTGAATCGTGTAGTGCGCGAACGGGCCGGAGAGAAATTCGAGTACACCTATCAGGCCAACCCCGGCGAAGTCTGGGAAGAAGATGAATTCTGGCTCAACCTCTCTTGGGCAATCGATCCCGATGGTTCGATGGGCATCCGAGAATATTTCGAATCTCCCTACCATCCCGGACAAAAACTCACCCTCGACGAGTACTACGGCTGGATGTTCGATAACTCCGTTCCGGGCCTGCCCGAAAAAGCCAGGAGCGAAGGTCTTACACCACTGCAGTACATGCGTAAGTACGGTGCATTTGAAGTGACGCGCGATGTCTACAAGCAGAACGAGAAACCGCTCTCTGCGGCCGACCTGGTAGGTACAAAAGTCGAGACCAACAATGTGGTCACAAAAGATGGCAAGCCGGTCGGAGTGATGGTCGGCGACAAGGCTGTGGCCGGATATAACACGCCGTCACGCAAACTGGAACTGTTTTCAAAGACGATGGCCGATTGGAATTGGCCGGAGTTCACGCTACCCGAATACTATCGCAGCCACATTCATACTTCGGCACAACCTGCGTCATTGGGGCAGCCGTCCCCAGACTTCGATCCTAAATATGCTCCCACGGTTGAGTGGCCGAAAGACGCGAACGGCGATATTTATACATTGCTCCCAATTTTTCGACTACCAAATCTGATTCACTCGCGCTCGGGAAACGCGAAGTATCTTTACGAAATCTCTCACAAGAATCCGCTGTGGTTGAATCCTGTAGATGCGAAACGGCTCGCTGCGCGTACCGGCGACCTGATCAAAGTTCACACGGAAATCGGTTATTTTGTTCTTCATGCCTGGGTCACTGAAGGACTAACGCCCGGAGTGGTTGCTTGCTCTCATCACCTTGGCCGCTGGCGCGTGAACAAAGACGAGCAGATCGAGCGCATGACGAGCGCCTGGGTCGACCTGAAAGAAGTCGCCAAAGGGCAATGGAAAATGCGCCAGTTGGAAAGTGTTTCCCCCTACGACAGCCCCGATCCGGAAACGAAGCGAGTGTGGTGGAGCGATGCGGGAGTGCATCAGGACATAACTTTCCCCGTTCATCCCGACCCTGTCAGCGGAATGCACTGCTGGCACCAGATGGTACGGGTTGAAAAGGCTGCTGCCGACGATCGCTACGGCGATATCTTCGTCGACACCAACCTTTCATTCGCCGTTTTTCAAAGATGGAAAGCGCTTGCACGACCGGCGCCAGGTCCTGGAGGCTTGCGCCGTCCGCTGTGGATTCCACGGGTAGTTCGCCCGGCAGAATCCGCGTATTACATAACCGAACAGCCGGTCGCCCCTAAGTAGTGCTTACTTTCCGCTGGACGTCGCACTTGCGGTTGTAAGGACTAAGGACGGGTCTGCTTATCTAGCGGTAGAGAAAACGAAAACACCGATCCCCTTCCCAGTTGGCTCACCAGGCCTATCGATCCACCGTGTGCCTCCACGATCACCTTGGCGATGGAAAGGCCCATTCCCGTCCCCGGCGCGGAGAATCGCTGGTTCTGTCCCCGATAAAATTTTTCAAAAATCAGTGGCTGCTCGAATGAATCAATTCCCGGTCCGCGATCAGCAATGCTTGTTACTAGTTGAACCCCTTGTACCTCGATCGTCACCTTCACCGGAGCATTGGCCGGAGAATACTTTCCCGCGTTCTCCAGCAGGTGCATCAGCACTTCCCGAATTCTTTGCACGTCCATTCGAACCGCAGGTAGGTTTGGGGGAACGTGCATTTCAAGAGGATGCTTGGAGAGGGTCGCTTCAGCATCTTTCAGCGCCGGACTAAGCGCGTCCTCAATGGAATGAGACTGTAGATCGAGTCTGAATATTCCGGAATCCAACTGCGCCATTTCGGCCGCCTCTCCGACAAGACGATTGAGCCGGTCCGTTTCTTCGTCGATCACATTCAAGAGGTCGCGTCTTCCTTGTTCGTCGATTGGCACGTTCGCGGTTAGTGTAGTCACGCTGGCCTTGATCGACGTGAGCGGAGTGCGAAATTCATGCGTGACGGAATCGAGCAGCGCGGTTCGCAACTTCTCGTGCTCCTGCTCGGCGCGGTTCTTGCTCAGCGCCTCTAGGGCTCGAACGCGCTCTACAGCCAAACCGGCGAGACTTCCAAGAGCGTCCAAGGTTTCGCGCGACAGTTCGCCTCCGCTGATGCCCAGCGCTCCAACTGTCCGCATGCCCAATCGCAAGGGTACATAAGAAACGACGTCTTGAGTGATCGGCTCTCCCCGCAACAGCGTCGAGCGCAGCACGCTCTCTTCAAACTTTGCATCCAGTGATGATCGGTATACCGTGGGATGGTCCGCCGCCATAGCCACAGCGCTGCTTACCACAAAGATTTCCTGCAAGTATTTCGGTAGAGCGTTTAGCAGTTCGAGCACATTTTCTGAAGCCATCAGTCGTTGGCTAAGGGCGTACAGACGCTCGACTTCTCCACGTCGCTGCTTTGCAGCTTCCGCCTCACTGCGTGCTCGCTCAGACAAGTTGCCGGCCACCAGCGCCGTAATGAGAAAAGCGAATAATGCCACCCAATTCTGCGGATCAGCGATAGTGAACGTTCGAACCGGAGGCAGGAAGAAATAGTTGAAGCTGGCCGTCGCCCCTATTGCGAGGAGAACGGCATATCGCAATCCCCAATAGGCCGAGGTAAGCAGAACGGTCACCAGAAACATCAGTGCGACCGTTGTGTGATTTACGTGCAGCCGGAAGTCGAGCGCGGTGATAAATGCGATTGTGACAATGACAATCGCGTACCGGATCGCTTGCCTTCGTGCCGATGTTTTCACAGACGCATTGTACGATGGAGGTGACAACCGCCACGCTGAGGACGACAATGCCTGCGATGCCCAAGACCCCGGAAGAATGGCTCAGCGAAGTATCCGCCGACAAGGTCCGCGGTATTTTGAAACTATTCCTCGGCTATGCGCCCGGTGTTGGAAAAACTTACAGCATGCTGAGCGAGGCCATTCGTCGCGCCAGTCGCGGAGAAGATGTTCTCATCGGAGTCGTCGAAAGTCATGGACGCAAAGCAACTTCAGAACTCGCTGCCAAACTCGATCGCATCCCTCCGCGCAAACTGGAGTATAAGGGCACCGTTTTCGATGAGATGGACGTGGACGCTATCCTCGCTCGCAAACCCTCCGTTGTCGTAGTGGACGAGCTTGCCCATACCAACATCGAGGGCAGCAAACACGCCAAACGCTACGAGGATGTCATCGATCTACTCGATGCCAAAATTGACGTACTCTCCACCATGAATGTGCAGCACGTTGAAAGCATTGGTCCTACCGTGCAGCAGATAACCGGTGTCCAGGTGCGTGAGACGGTTCCTGATTGGCTGATGCAGCGCGTCGACGAAATCGTTTTGTCCGACCTGACACCACAAGCCTTGCAGAAGCGTATGGAGCGGGGAGACATTTATCCCGTTGATCGCGCGCAACGCGCGCTCTCGCACTTCTTCCGTCCGGGAAATCTGATCGCGTTGCGCGAGTTGGCTCTACGCCAGGTTACCGGAGTAGTCGACCGCAGCTTGGACGCATTCCTGGAGAAGGATGGCAATCAGCCGACCCACACTGTCCGCGAGCGCATTGCCGTGTGTGTGAGCTCCAATCCTGCGGCACAATATCTGATCGCCCGAGGATCGCGTATGGCGCAGGCAATCGGAGGTGACCTCTTTGTCTTCTATATCGACATCGGCCGCGACACCAGGCCGGAAGATCAGAAAACTCTGAGCGAGAACATCCGCTTTGCCGAAAATCTTGGCGCGCGGGTCATTCGCTCTTCGGGGGGCGCATCGCGGACGCTCTCGCCCAGCTGGTTCGCGAGCATCACATCACGCAAGTTATCTTCGGCCGTTCCGCGCGCACCGGCTGGCAACGCTATCTTTATCTCTCCGCAATCCAGCGTTTCTTGCGCGACTCTCCCTCCGTGGACGTTCACATCGTCACTCAGGAGGCTCGCTGATGACAGATCGCGCCGCACATTCTCGTAGTCGACGACGAGTCGCAGATCACGCGTGTGCTGCGCACCAGCCTCTCGGCGCAAGGCTACGATATTCGAATTGCCAACAGCGGCGAGATGGCTCTGGAGATCATGAAGGACTGGCAGCCCAACCTCATCATCACCGATCTATCCATGCCCTCCATTGATGGCATCGAGCTCTGCCGTCACGTGCGGGTGATCTCCGAGGTTCCGATTATCGTTCTCTCAGTTCGCGACAAAGAACAGCAGAAAGTTGAGGCTCTCGATGCTGGAGCCGACGACTATGTCACCAAGCCATTCGGCATGAACGAGCTCCTGGCGCGGGTGCGTGCGAACCTGCGTCGAGTGCCGCCTGATGATGAAGCAAACTCTTTGATCGAAGTTGGTGATTTCAGCATCGATACGGCGGCGCGAAAGGTGATTCTGCGTCATAGCGAAATTCGGCTCACTCCAAAAGAATTCGACCTGCTGGTTTACATGGCTCGCCGTCCGGGAAAAGTAATTCACCATCGCACTTTGCTTGCCGCAATTTGGGGTGGCCAAAGCACCGAACAAGTCGAATACCTGCGCGTTTTCGTCGGCCAGTTGCGAAAAAAGCTCGAAGCCGACCCGTCATCTCCTCGCTACATCGTCACCGAACCCTGGGTCGGATACCGTTTCGAACCCGGCGAATAGCTCGCTTTTTCAGCTCAGGTCTCTCCAAATAGTCTTTGCCTTACGAACATTCTACGAACCCTTTATTCATTCCTTATGGATCCGAACCTCTAATGCTCTTGGAGACAAGTGACGGCACGACAAGCCGCTACCTGACAGGAGAGCATCGATGTCTACGATTTTGGGGGTTTCCGCAGAAGAACTGGCTAGGGTCTTCCACCATTACCACCAAGCTCCAGCCCATGATTCGAAGGGCTTGGACTCGTCCTTACGAATTCTTTATGAACTCTTGACGTCACCCTTACGCCCGGCGCGATCCAATGATATGGATGCGGCCGAATTGTCGAGAGTACTGGCGACGCGATGAAGCTCGGTCTAGTGATTCTCTGTGCTGGAGCGGTCGCTGTTATGTTGCGAATGTTGATGGGTCTCATCAGCGAATTGCGAATCTCGCGGTCTTAAGTTGTGCCGAAAGGCGAAGTAGGAATTGATTCGGAAAGGTCATTTTCATGCGTCGTGGAAATCGGACAGGTCGGATGTTGTTTCGGACTCATGGTCGTATTGCGATGCTGACACTGATTTGCATGGCATTCGCCCTTTCACTTTACGGCCAGGAGCCATCCTCTCACGCGCCAGCCGCCACGAATTCTGGAAGCGAGACAGTCCCAGAGCTTTTGAAAGAGCTGGATGCCATGAAAAGTCGCATTGAGAAACTCGAGGGCCAACTCCACCAACGCGGCGCCGCTAGAGCAACGAGCTGGGATCAATCGCACCGAACAGACGCCTATTCCGTCTCCGAACATGTCGATGGCAGCAAATAACGTTGGAGTTGAAACGTCAACCGAATCTGCTCCTCCTACGTCCGCGTCTTCTTCCGAGCCATTCGCGTTCGCCGACTGGTCGTGGCTGAATGGCAATCCGAGGACGAAGGAAGCAGCCTTCGATTCCAAATTCTTTACGCCGGAAATTCGCGCCGACGTCGACTACACCTACGACTTCAACCATCCCAAAGACGACACAATCAGCGGTTCGAGCGAGATTTTCCGCTCCAATGAAATAGGTCTGACGCAACTGGGTGTCGGTGGAGACTTTCACTACGATCATGTTCGCGCACGCTTCATGACTCAGTTCGGCACATATTCGGAAGCCACTCCGCGCAACGATGCGAGTTACTCCCGGGGTCAGTGGAACCTCGCGGACGCTTATCGCTACCTCTCCGAGGCTTACGGGGGATATCACTGCGATGCGCTGCATGGTATCAATCTCGATGCCGGAATTTTCATGTCGTATGTCGGACTGTTCAGCTATTACAACTTCGACAACTGGGCCTATCAACCGTCCTACGTATCTTCGAATACGCCGTGGTTCTTCACCGGGATGCGCATCCAGATATTTCCTACCAACAAGTTGAAGATCGAGCCGTGGATCATCAATGGCTGGCAGTCGTATGCTCGATTCAACGGCACGTTTGGGCTTGGCGGGCAAATTCTGTACCGCCCGACCGAGCTGGCTTTCGATTATTTCAAACAACTACGGCGTCGGCGCCGATGCGCTCGGCATTCCCAATCGCACCCGCATGCATACGGACAACAGCATTGAAGTGAAGTATTACGACCATCCCGAGACTTCCTCGACAAGATGGCCTTCACCTTAACGGGCGATGCTTGGTTGCGAGATCCGGTGGCGGCGTGAATTGCACCACCAATCAGAAAAATTCCTCGGGCCAGGTCGTCTCCTACAAGCAAGTTTTCCTTGGATTCATGCTCTATAACCGGTGGTGGTTTCATAAAGACCGGTACGCGTTCACCCTCGGGGGCGGAAAAATTAATAATCCCGGACGCTATCTGGTCCTGATTCCGCCGATCGATGGCGCAACCGCCACCACGGGCACCCCCTATTTCACTGAAAACCCAGGCGACCAGTTCAAAGCCTGGGACATTTCCGGGACGTACGACTACATGCCCAGCCAGTACATCACCTTCCGCTGGGAGTTCAATCATCGCCACGCCAATGTGCCGTACTGGAGCGGCCCGGGCGGGGTCACGCCTCCGGGAGGAAACAATGGAACTCCCGGCTCGATGGTTGCGGGATGGCAACCGGACCTTCGTACCACGGAAGATCGCGCGACGATGGCGATTCTCGTGAAGTTCTAGCTCGGCTTTATCAGGAAGGCTGGAGGTTGAACATGCAAGACGTTCTTTCGATCGCGGTAACAGTCGCTTTTTTCGCGTCTCAATCGCTTATGTCTACGCGTGCGAGCGCCTGAAGTAAGCATGCTTATGGACATCCAGACTCTGATCATTCTCGTCATCAGCGCCATTACGGCCATTTATCTCTTCTACGCACTTCTGCGGCCGGAGAAATTCTGAAATGACTCTCAATGGCTGGCTTCAAATCACTTTCTTTCTAGGATTGATCTTCGCCGTGACGAAGCCCCTCGGAACCTTTATGACGAAGGTCTTCGCGGGAGAACGCACATTCCTTGACCCTCTGCTTCGACCTGTCGAACGCTTCCTCTACCGCGTAACGGGCGTCGATGAGCGGCACGAAATGCGTTGGACCGAATATGCCACGTCCATGCTGCTGTTTAGTGCAGTTTCGATGCTCGTGCTCTATGCCATTCAGAGAATTCAGGGCATGCTTGCCATTCAATCCGCAACACTTCGCCAACGTAACTCCTCCGCATCTTGCCTTCAACACGGCGGCGTCCTTTACGACGAACACCAACTGGCAAGCCTACTCTGGCGAAGCCACCATGAGCTATTTCACGCAGATGGCGGGATTAGCCCTACACAATTTCACCTCAGCTGCCGCCGGCATCGTGTTGGCGATCGCGTTTATCCGCGGTATTGCTCGACGCCAGATGCAGACGCTCGGCAACTTCTGGGTCGACTTCGTGCGTTGCTGTCTGTGGGTGTTGCTGCCATTCTGCATTGTCGGAGCGCTGTTCCTGGTGTCGCAAGGTGTTGTACAAAATCTGAAGCCTTACGACACCGTAAAACTTGTCGAGCCGCAACAGATTCAACATACAGGCGCGGACGGAAATCCCGCGGTCGACGCCAACGGCAGTCCTGTGATGGACAACAGTGACCACGCAGACGATCGCCCAGGGGCCGGTGGCGTCTCAGGAAATCATCAAGGAGTGGGGAACCAACGGCGGCGGATTCTTCAACGCGAACAGTGCGCATCCGTTCGAGAACCCCACGCCGCTCACCAATCTGTTCGAGATGTTTTGCATTTTCGCGATCGGCTCCGGGCTGACGTACACGCTGGGCCGTATGACTGGCTCGCAAGCCCATGGATGGGCCGTCTGGTCCGCGATGGTGATTCTGTTTCTTGCCGGAGTTACCGTTGCTTACTGGTCAGAGGCGCGCGGAAATCCCCTGATGCCTTCGACCGTTTCCCGACAGGCCACGACCGACCAACCCGGCGGCAACATGGAAGGGAAGGAGACTCGCTTCGGAATTGCGAACTCAGCTCTGTTTGCCACCGTCACCACCGACGCCAGCTGCGGTGCCATCAACGGGTGGCACGATTCCTTCACTCCGCTCGGGGGATTGGTCCCGCTCGTCAACATCATGCTGAGCGAAGTTATCTTCGGCGGTGTCGGCTCCGGTATGTACGGAATTTTGATTTACATCATCCTGGCCGTGTTCATTGCCGGATTGATGGTTGGCCGGACGCCCGAATATCTGGGCAAGAAGATCGAAGCCTACGACGTGAAGATGGCAATGCTCGTGTCGCTCGTCTTTCCGTTGATCATCCTGACCCTCGCTGCGATTTCGATGGTGAAAGACTTCGGCACTGCGAGCATCAGCAATCCCGGCCCACATGGCCTTAGCCAAATTCTGTACGCATTCGTCTCCTCGGCGGGAAACAACGGATCTGCATTCGGGGGGCTCACCGCCAGCACGCTCTGGTACGACGCCGCAACAGGGATTACCACATTAGTCGGCCGCTTCTTCATGATCATCCCCATGCTGGCGATTGCCGGCAACCTCGCTCAGAAGAGGTACGTGCCACCATCATTGGGCACGTTCCCGGTCACAACGCCGCTGTTCACGTTCTTGCTGATCAGCGTCATCCTGATTCTCGGAGCGTTGACGTTCTTCCCGGCCGTTAGTCTCGGACCGATTCTCGAACACTTGCTGATGTACGCAGGAAAGACCTTTTGAGGAATATGGCCAGCCATCACAAATCTATTTGGGATCTCACACTCGTCCGCAACGCCGCGTTAGGTTCCCTGCAAAAGCTCAGCCCCCGTAACATGATGGGCAATCCCGTGATGTTTGTCGTGGAAATCGGCAGTGTCATCACGACGGTCCTTCTGATTCTCCACCCCCGCTCGTCATTTCGCTTTAACCTGCAGATCACGCTGTGGCTCTGGTTCACCGTGCTGTTCGCTAATTTCGCTGAAGCAATGGCTGAAGGACGCGGCAAAGCTCAGGCAGAAACACTCCGCCGCGCTCGATCGGAGACCTTGGCGAAGCGCTACACATCGAGCGGCAAAATCGAGGAGATTCCCAGCGCAAAGCTACGCGTCGGTGACCTGGTCTCTGTTTCTGCCGGCGAGCTCATTCCCGGCGATGGAGAGATCGTCGAAGGCGTGGCCTCCGTCGACGAATCGGCCATCACAGGAGAATCCGCGCCCGTGATTCGCGAAGCCGGCGGCGATCGCTCTGCAGTCACCGGAGGCACCCGGGTTCTAAGCGATCACATCAAGGTTAAAATTACATCCAATCCCGGTGAAACATTCCTCGATCGAATGATCGCGCTGGTCGAAGGTGCCTCGCGCCAGAAAACCCCTAACGAGATTGCTCTGAACATTCTGCTGGCGGGATTGACGATCATCTTCCTTCTGGCCGTGGTTACGCTCCAGCCTTTCGCGATCTATTCGGGATCGCCGCAAACTGTCTTCGTTCTGGTCTCTCTCCTAGTCTGCCTCATTCCCACGACCATCGGTGGATTGCTCTCCGCCATCGGAATCGCTGGAATGGATCGTCTGGTGCAGCACAACGTCCTTGCCATGTCCGGACGCGCCGTCGAAGCCGCTGGCGACGTCAACACGCTTTTGCTCGACAAGACCGGCACTATCACCTTCGGTAATCGGCAGGCCACGGAATTCCTGCCCGCTCCGGGTGTAACTGAAGCGCAGATGGCGGACGCCGCGCAACTCTCTTCGCTGGCCGATGAAACTCCTGAAGGCCGCTCAATCGTCGTCCTTGCGAAAGAGAAGTACAGCCTTCGCGGACGAGAATTCGGTAGCCACGAGGCAGAATTCATTCCTTTCACAGCCCAGACGCGAATGTCAGGGGTCAACCTCGATGGCCGGGAAATACGCAAGGGGGCCGCCGACGCGATTGCCCGCTTCATCGAGACCAGCAACAACGGCGCGATGCCTTCCCAAGTCCGTGAAGTCGTGGAGCGAATTGCAAACTCCGGCGGGACGCCGCTTGTCGTAACCGAGAATCGCCACGCGATGGGCGTCATCCATCTGAAAGATGTGGTGAAGGGCGGAATGCGGGATCGCTTCGCCCAGCTTCGCTCCATGGGAATCCGCACGGTAATGATCACTGGAGACAATCCGCTCACCGCCGCGGCCATTGCGCGCGAAGCAGGTGTCGACGACTTTCTCGCGCAAGCCACACCTGAAGACAAGTTGAAACTGATCCGTACGGAGCAGGCCGGCGGCAAGCTCGTCGCCATGACTGGGGATGGCACCAACGATGCTCCTGCCCTCGCTCAGGCCGATGTCGGCGTCGCAATGAATACCGGCACCCAGGCGGCCAAAGAAGCAGGGAACATGGTCGACCTGGATTCCAATCCCACCAAGCTCATCGAGGTCGTCGAAATCGGCAAGCAGTTGCTGATGACGCGGGGCGCCCTGACAACTTTTTCCATCGCCAACGACGTCGCAAAGTATTTCGCGATTATCCCCGCGATGTTTGCCGCTACTTTTCCAGTCCTGAATGCGCTGAACATCATGCGACTCAAAACGCCTGAGTCCGCCGTACTCTCGGCGGTCATCTTCAATGCGCTCATCATCATCGCCCTGATTCCGCTGGCTCTTCGTGGAGTGAAATACCGCGCCATGAGTGCGGAGGTACTACTACGCCGGAATCTATTGATCTACGGCCTAGGCGGGCTAGTCGCCCCATTTGTGGGCATCAAGATCATCGACGTGCTGATCACCGCTGTCGGTCTCGCATGAGGATTTCATGAAGAAGAACCTGATCACCGCTTTGCGGATGACGTTGGCCATGACCTTGCTGTTAGGTGTCGCGTACCCGTTAGCAGTCACTGCGCTCTCTCAATTGCTGTTTAAAGACAAAGCGAACGGCGAGATTGTTTATCGCGACGGAGAAGCGATTGGCTCGCGTCTGATCGCCCAACCATTTTCCTCCGCGAAATATTTCCATCCGCGTCCATCGGCCGCAGGGAACGGATACGACGCTGCCAATTCCGGAGGCACCAACCTCGGCCCGACGAATCGCAAGCTGATCGAGCGCATCCAGATAGACGCAACCGCACTCCACAAAGAGAATCCGTTGCAAGCTGTCCCGATCGATCTGGTCACCACCTCCGCCTCCGGGCTCGATCCTGAGATTTCGCCAGCGGCCGCCGAATTCCAGATCCCCCGCATTGCGCGCGAACGCGGTATTCCCGAAGCGCAGCTTCACTCACTTTTCCAAAGGCACACCCGCCAGCGCGACCTCGGCCTCTTCGGCGAGCCGCGGGTGAATGTGCTCGAACTGAATCTTGATCTGGATGAGCTGGCACGCCCGCAAATGCAATCTCTGCTCGCGGGATCCCGTTGAAGAGAGGCTGACTAGGGAAGCAGCCCGTAAATGTCTAGCTCAGACGCAGTAGGCACATACACCCTGCCGTTCGCAATAGTCGGCACAGTGAATTTCAAAGCGAGCCCGGCCGTATCGCGAATCCCAGACTGCGAGCTGTTGTAAAGCTCGGTAGCGACATTTGTCGCATCGTAAGCGTGTAAAACAGAGGGCCCGCTCGAGGTGGGATTGTCTCCCACATATGCCGAGTTATCGATATCCCACAAGATGCCGTTATTGTTTCCGTTTGCCGACAGCGATCCCGTTGCGCCATGCACGGTGTAGGTCGTGGCGGCTGCCGAGGTCGACTGCGTCGACAATTGCTGTCCTGCGGCTCCACCGGCATTCCAGCTGAATGCTCTCAAGACATCATGACTGCAGTGATAGTAAAGAAGCCCATTCCAGTAGACCGGGGTGGAAAAAATGTTGTTGTACTGCTGCGTTCCCGTGTGGATCGTCTGGATGTTGTTGTTGGTCGCGTTGAACCCGCCCATATCAATGGGATCAAGCACGAAGACATTCCCGTCTTTTCCCCCGCCAATCAGTTCATTCGGAGTATCGGAATTTCCTGGCACCAGGATTGGAGAGCCGCTCCCTAAATCCGCGTCGGTCGCCGAAAGCGCCCAGTTGTTGTCAGGCGAGAAGTAGCTCTGCACATCCAGCGTTTTAGCGTTCAAGTTCAAGAACGCGTCGTTATAACCGGTCTGCGTATAGGTCGGAGGCGCGGAGATCCATGTGTCATCGTAGTCCGTACCGGTTTCCAGAAATAGATTTCCGTTCGCGTCATTGATGGCTGCCGCTCCTCCGCTCGACCACAATCCCCCGCCGGCCGCGCCGTTGGTGTCATCGAAAACGGCCATCTGCTGCAGCGTGACTTTGTCGTAGGCCAGTACCCAGCCGTGCTCACAACTTCCGAACGGAATATAAATCCAATTTGTCACCGGGTTCAGCGCCAGTCCCATTCGCTGGTAGCACGAGAATGCCAAGGAGTCACCACCAAAGGTCGCGTTCATTTCGACGGGGCTACCCGCTTTCTCCGCGCCAGTGGTCGCATCCAGCGCATGCAACCAGAAAGGAGAGCTAGTCGTACTTGGAACGTGTGCCACGAGATAAATCGTGTTGGTGGTTACATCGATGACAGGCGTTGAGAGGACTCCAACCTGTGGCCATGGTCCGCCCGCATCCTGCACGCTGATCGGTGTGCCAAGATTAGCGTGCCAGAAGGTGACGGGTTGGGTCTCGGTTGCATTTGCGTCGAAGGCGTAGACGCTGTTGTTTTGCGTTGCGACGTAGATTACATCGCGGGTTCCGTAATTCGGGATGTTGATCTGCGGAAGATACAAAGGTTGCGCGTAAATTTGTCCGTCGACGGGATATGACATCAACTTCCCAAACGTCGATGGAGTTACATTTGACGGCATCAATTTTGTTTCCTGCGTAAATGCGCCGTCTCTCGCGTCATCGTTGTGGTACGTGACCACGGCTCCGGGCTTCGCGTTGATGACGGTGATCTGCGCGCTTGCGGGATTGGAAGGCACCTCGGTCGTCGCGGCGGAAATTGTGTGTTGCCCTAGTGCCATTGGGGCCAAGTACAGGCCGCTTGCGCTGATGGTTCCCACCAAACTATTTCCGCCGGGGATTCCATCCACCGACCATGTAACCGCCGCGCCAGTCGATCCTGAGAAAGATGTCTTGAACTGTTCCGTGCTCTGGGGCGCCAACAAACCGGTTCCAATTTGCGTAATGCTGAACCTAAAAACGTTGACAGGAATGCTCGCGCTGATTGACGAAGCCGCTATGACAGTTGCAGTGATTGTGTGCGCGCCCGACACGGAAGGCGCTACATACAGACCGTCAGGCGAGATCGTTCCGACTGAAGAGCTACCTCCAGTAATTCCGTCGACCATCCACGCGAATGCGCCCTCGGTCTCTCCCTGCACCGATGCTGAAATTTGTTGTGTTGCCCCGGCACCGATGGTCAGAGTCGTAGGCGAAACGCTGACGGCGCCGAGAACGTTGATCACGGCGCTTGCGCTCTTTGTGGTGTCCGCTGCGCTCGTTGCCGTGATGGTGTAACTGCCGAATTGCGCCGGCGCCGTATACAATCCCGCACTACTGATCGTCCCGATCGAGGCATTCCCACTGGGAGTCGAATTCACCGCCCACGTCACCGCCGTGTTGCTCGTCCCGGCGACCGTAGCTGTAAATTGCTCTTGTCCGTGTGTCGCGATTGTTGCGGAAGGCTGATTCAGTTGAACGCTAATGGTCTTCGAAGGTGGTGTGGACGGAGGCGGCGTAGTGGGGGAGCTCTGAGAACCTCCACATCCGGCGATGGAAAAGGCCAATATCGAAAGGATTGTTGTAAGAAAGAGCCAGCGCTTGATGCAGCCAGATTCAATGATATCCATACCTGCGGATGCAAATCAGATTGCTTTGAACCGCCCCCACGACGGACGAATAGATGTCAGCGTCGGCTCAATAGGTTGCCGCTCGCGGTGTCCACCACTGTTTGTGAGGTTACAATCGTTCTGTGCAGCGAAAGATGTTCTGGATTATCTTCATGCTTCTGGGTCTGGTGGCAGACTTCTTACTGCCGTTTTGGTGGGCCTGCGCAGCTACAGTTCCCATCATCTTTATTTCGTGGTGGATTGCGTACCGGAGCGACTGGTTTTGAAGTTCGTCGCCGAGCTACCGCCCGGTGAAAATCGTGCCCTCTCAAGTATCATCAGAGTCAAATCTTCGGACAAACATTCATTGAGAAAGGTTGATCGCCATGGCTAGCTCGGAAGACTTCACCACAAATATGCTTCGGATGATCTGTGCAAGTGTCTACTCATCCGCGTGCATGCAGACTGCGCGCGAGATGTTCGGCAAAAGTTATTTCGCGCTGGGCGTAGCAGAGAAGGTGACAGTCGATCAGACCACGCTTTTGATGATTGCCTCTAACTATCAGAACGTCACTCCCGAAGTCCTGGCGAGTCAGGTAGCACCCAAGCCAACCGGTTTCCGCATTCCTGACCCGGAACCGGGAAAAACATCGTAGCCTTATAATTTTTATTGAAATGCCAGTCCATTCGGTCGCAACAACGCGGATGGCATCAGGGCGAGTCTGCTGCAGTTTTGCCGGTTTGAACTCCATGAATCCGGCGCTTCGTGGCCCCGTAGCTCAGTTGGATAGAGCAGCGGTTTCCTAAACCGTTGGTCGGCGGTTCGACTCCGCCCGGGGCCTCCACTTCAATTCCATCGTAGAGGCTTAGTTAACCGTAGAGCAGCGCGTGGGGCATCGCGGCGGTTCTACGTGTTGCCAGATTGGTTATTTGGCAGGGCGTGTTCTGTTTTCTTCCATCGCATTTGTCACCTGAACGGAAACCGTCCTGACGGAATGCGTGGTTGCTGACTCCGAGCCTCCCTGATTGCACTTCGAACCAAGTCATTTCCAACCCGAAACTCACTCCACGGCGTGCATAAAAGAGGACGCATACTCTTGCGTCCTCGTAACGATGTCAATCGGGTTTGGTCATTTTGCGGCGAACATGTCGGTCATTGTCTTGGTGGTATCGTCGCAAGCATGCGCGACGCAGCTTCCGGGCCCGAAACGAAGCCCTTCATTCCAGCTTGCGAGCTGACCGGCCTGTGCACTGCACTCCCCGAAGTCAGGAAAGTTCCTTACAGAGAGCTATGGATGTATCTGTCGTTCGCCCTACATTAGGTTTTTCGAAACGTTTGCAGCGAAATCAGCGGCGCGGACAAGGCCGAAGGGAACAGAATGTCTACACTCAAGGAGGTCGAGGCTGCCGATAAGCGATTGCAGAAAGCCCAGGTAGCCTTTCGCTCTCAGGTGGAGAACGGGGCTGCTCAAGGCAATGAACAATCCCGAAAACTTGCCAAGGCGCTTCGCGACGCCACGGACGAATATCTTCGGCTAGTGCTGGAGCTAAAACGCGGCAGGGCCAAATAAAGTTAGGCGCACCGTTTTGGTGTAACGGCACAGGACCGAAATGTGATCGCGTTGACCTTCCCGAAGATAGTTTCCTACGGAATCGAGACTGCGGCGGCAACTGAAATCAGCGTAGGTAGAAGATCGCCCAAATCCCCACCCTTAACCTGTCCCAGACTGAAATAACCCCTGTTGTACAGGGGATAAATTTTGTCGTATGTCTCGCGTGATGCGCTGTCCGGCAGAAATTCACGATTCGAGGGGCAAATCCTGTCCTGCGCTTCCTCAACCGTTTTGAAAGTGCCCGCGGCGAGAAATGCAAAAATTGCCGCTCCAAGGCTGACCACACTCTTGCTCGGCACGAGGACAGGGCGTCCCAAGACGTTCGCGTAAACCTGATTCAAGACATCATTTTTCTGTGGAATGCCCCCAGCGTTAATCACACGCTTAATGTGAACGCCGTTTCCGGCCATGCGGTCGAGAATGACGCGAGTGTGAAACGCTGTGCCCTCGATGGCGGCGAAGAGTTCATCCTGCGCTGTGCTTTGCAGATTCCATCCAAATGTGACGCCGCGCAAGTTTGGATTAACCAACACGGTGCGGTCGCCATTGTCCCATGTCATGCGCAATAATCCGGTTTGTCCTGCCCGATACTTCTCTAGGCCCTTGCTCAGTGTTTTGACGTCGGTACAAGCCCGTGTGGCGATTGCGTTGAAAATGTCTCCGACTGCGGAAAGTCCTGCTTCGATTCCCGTGCGCAGAGGATGCACACTGCCCTGAACCACACCGCACACTCCGGGCACAAGATTCACGGAAGGAGTAATCCCGATAATGCAGGTCGACGTTCCGATGACATTAACCATGTCGTCGGTTCGACAGCCTGCACCGATTGCGTCCCAATGAGCGTCGAAGGCGCCCACTGGTACGGGAATTCCAGCCTTCAGGCCCAGCTGTTCGGCCCAAAAAGTGGAGAGATGCCCGGCGATCTTGTCTGAAGTCGCGTATTCGCCATCCAGCAATGCACGGACACCTTTGAAAATGGGGTCAACTTCGACCAAGAACTCCTCGGGTGGAAGTCCGCCGAGTTGCGCGTTCCAGAGCCACTTGTGCCCCATCGCGCATACGCTGCGTTTTACCTGCTTCGCCTCGGTGATGCCGCACAAGGTCGCTGCGACCATATCGCAATGCTCAAAGGCGGAGACGAATTGAGATCTTTTTTCGGGATTGTTGCGAAGCCAGTGCAACAGTTTCGAGAATCCCCATTCTGACGAATAAACTCCACCGCACCACTGGATCGCTTCCAAGCCTTTCCGATGCGCCGCCTCGGTAATCTCGGCAGCTTCACCCTTAGCACGGTGATCGCACCAGAGATAGTATTCACCCAGAGGTTGAAGATTCTTGCCGACGGGAATGACCGAAGAGCCGGTTGTGTCGAGGGCGATCGCCTGCACTTCCTCGCCGTTGACATTGGTTTTCTTTAAAACATCGCGCGTTGCCGACGCGAGCGTCTTCATGTGGTCAGCATGAGATTGTGTGGCGTACTCCGGATCCTCGCGCTTTCTGTGCAGGGGATATTCAGCGACAGCGGAATCCAGCAAACCGCGCTCGCTGTCTACGAGCGAAACCCGAACGCTCAGAGTTCCAAAATCAACTCCAGCCACAATGGCCATCTTTGAGGCTCCTGGGCACGGCGGCGCCGTAAATGGTGGCAATCCGGCCTGCGATCCTGAAATGTAACGTCTCGGCGAACCGCAGTGATAGCGTAATCGTTTACTACGAGTCTGTCCAAACTCTGGGGTCCGTTCGAACGCCGCGAGGTTTCCAATTTGCCGCTTGAATTGGTAAAAGATCGAGTTTTCGTAATTTATCTTGGCCTTAGCAAGCGTTTGCTGAATTGTGTGGATTGCGCGCTTTGATGGCTGGGATAGTGTGGGTGCTGCCGATGCTATCGCGACGCGTAGTGCTTCGAGCTTTTTGTCCGGGAGTTCATGACGTCAAAGCTGCCGTCTGGCCAAGCCGTCAATTCCAGGTAGTGGCCAGCATCAGGGCCCTCGAGATTAGCGATATAGTCCGCCGGCACGTTGTGAGCCTTGCCGCCTTCCTCAGAGAAGTGCACCTGCCACATGTTCTCCAGCCGAGGCGATTTTTCGATGTTGTCCCACGCGGAAGGTGTTCCGCCCTTCTTGGCTCCGTTATCCATGATTGCAACGCGGGGAGCAATTGCGCTCAGAAATGCGGAGCTATTGCTGAGGTACCATCCATGATGAGAAACGATGTAGATATCGATGGCGCCGATCCTGTTCTTTGGGCAGACGAGTTCCATCTCTTTGTCTCGCGTAAGATCGCCAAGATCGAGGATTCTAAGTTCACCGAAAGTGATGAGTGTGCCCAGCGAGCGTGCATTCTCGGTTTGATCGGTCGGGTAATGCTCAGCGTTCTTGCAAGCGTCATTTTCCTGCCCTCCCCCTGAAGAGGATGATCGATAGCAGATCCATCCGCCGTGATAGCCGTGGCTTCGAGTCCTCGAATGGGCAATTTGTCACCGGGCTTCAGGGTCAGACGTTTGAATCTATGCGTAGAGAGAAGTCGCTTGTAGGCTTGCCAACCCTCAACGGTGGGAGCGTCAGTACTCTCGCGATTATCCCCGTGATCGATCACTGTACCAATGGGAATTCTTTCGGCTAGTTGAGGCAACCCGCCAACGTGATCCGTATGAAAGTGAGTGATGAGGACGTAGTCGATCTTGGAAAGTCCGGCTAATTTCGCGGCGGCAACGATGCGATCGGCGTCGCGTCCGTTATTGCCCGGCCAGCCGGTATCAACAAGGAGAGACTGATGGGTGGGGCTAACAAACAGTGTTGCTTGCCCTCCTTCGACATCGACGAAAAAGATCCGCAGCTCTCCGGACTTCGTTTCGCTTGATGCATGGAGGGGCAGAAGGAGCAGGAGAGGGATCAGCCACGACAGGAATGCGGTTACCAATTGCATTCGTTTTCGACATGCATCGAATTGCATGAAGCTGGACACCTTTGGTTGAAATGCGAAACATCGAGATCATCGTCCACTCGTTGCTTCTCGTCAAGAGCGGGTCTTCCAGGCCGGAATGAATTCGACATCGCGTTCGTAACAAATGCGAAGCTATCGCGCGATAATGTGATTGCAGGGTACTAAAATCTGACAAGCCCAATGACAATGACTGACAGAGCGCGGCGAGTTCGCATTATCGACTCTCACACCGGCGGAGAGCCGACGCGTGTGGTGATTTCAGGTGGGCCGGATTTGGCGAGAGGGGCCCTGACCAACCGTCTCAAGATATTCAGAGAGGAGCACGATGACTTCCGCTCCGCCGTGGTGAACGAACCCCGAGGCTCGGATGTGATGGTCGGCGCCTTACTTTGTGAGCCTTTGGACTCCACGTCAGCGGCAGCCGTCATCTTCTTCAATAACGTCGGCTATCTGGGTATGTGCGGCCATGGCACTATTGGCCTGATTGCGACTCTCCAATTTATGGATCGAATCCGCCCAGGAAAGCACGAGATTGAAACGCCGGTGGGAACAGTCAGCGCCATCCTTCATGACGACCACCAGGTCACGGTTAACAATGTCGCCAGTTTTCGCAGCGTCGCCAATGTTGCGGTAGCGGTACCTGAACACGGAACGGTATACGGCGATGTCGCCTGGGGAGGAAACTGGTTCTTCCTTGTGCGCGAGCACAAGTTAGATATGACTCTGGCCAAGGTTGAGCAACTGACAGATTTCTCGTGGGCCGTAAGGCATGCTCTTCGCGAGCAGGGAATCGCTGGACTTGATGGGAAGGAGATCGACCACATCGAGCTGTTTGGCCCGTCGCACATTCCGGGGGTCGACAGCAAAAATTTTGTTCTGTGTCCCGGGGGAGCGTACGATCGCTCTCCTTGCGGCACGGGTACGAGCGCCAAGCTGGCTTGTCTTTATGCAGACGGCAAGATCAAAGAGGGCCAGACCTGGAAGCAGGAGAGCATTGTTGGAAGCGTTTTTGAAGGCACCGTGAGCGTACGAGATGGCAAAGTGTATCCGAGCATAAAGGGTTCAGCCTTCGTGAACGCTGAGGCGGAATTACTTCTCGATCCGGCGGATCCATTGTGCATGGGCATCCGCACATGAGTGCGTTGCGGTACGACGCCATTGTTGTAGGAACGGGTATCGTCGGGGCGGCGTGCGCCGATGAACTATCTCGACGCGGGATGCGCATTCTCATCCTTGGGAAAGACATCGTCGGCAGCGGTGCCACCGCTGCTGGCATGGGCCACATCGTGGCCATGGACGATTCCGATGCTCAGTTTTCACTTACTGTGTACTCACAACAACTTTGGAAAACATTGAGGCCCGAGTTGCCGGTCGACGTTGAGTACGAGCCATGTGGAACCATCTGGATCGCGACGGACGAGGAACAGATGTGGGAGGTGGCGCGCAAGCAGAAGTTCTACAGCGAGCGTAGGGTTCGCGCGGAAGTGCTGAATTCACAAAACCTTTATGAACTCGAGCCGAATTTGCGCTCTGGAATGCTCGGTGGACTTCTGGTACCGGATGACAGCGTATTGTATCCGCCGTGCGCAGCATCGTTTCTCGTGCGTCGAGCACACGAAAGAGGCGCAAGTATTCGTCTCGGAGTTTCGGTCGAATCAATTGGCAACGAAACGGTGCGGCTGAGAAATGGATCTGACTTCTGCGCTCCTTGCATTGTGAACGCCGCCGGTGCAGACTCACCCAGCCTCACCGCCGGCATCGCAGTCAAAAAACGGAAGGGGCATCTGGTTATTACTGATCGGTATCCCGGATTCGTAAGCCATCAACTAGTTGAACTCGGATACTTGAAGAGCGCTCATTCCGTGAGCGAAGACTCCGTCGCCTTCAATGTACAGCCTCGTCGCACCGGCCAGATATTGATCGGGTCATCGCGTCAATATGGCGCAGAAAGTAACGACGTGGAGAACGGAATGATCGTGCGCATGCTCCGCCGCGCGCATGAATACATGCCGGGATTAGGCCACCTATCGGTGATCCGTACCTGGACCGGGTTTCGGCCCGCGACGCCAGACAAACTCCCGCTGATCGGGCCGTCGGTCACGGACAAATCCGTATATCTCGCGACTGGCCACGAGGGTTTAGGAATCACAACCTCTTTAGGGACGGCCCGCATTCTGGCTGACCTGATCGAAGGAAAGCCAACGGAAATTCCGAGCGAGATGTATCTGCCAATACGCAATTTGAAGAAACATGCCCATGTCTAGGGCGATTACGCTGAAGGTGAATGGGAATCGAATCACGGTTCCGTCCGGAAGCACGGTGGCCGTTGCAATGATCTTGGCTGGCCAGCCCTGCCGGACTTCCGTCACCGGAGAACCGCGAGGTGTGCTCTGCGGAATGGGCATCTGTTTCGAGTGTCGCGTCGTCATCAATGAAAACTTGCACAGCCGTAGTTGTCAGATACTTTGCGAAGAAGGAATGTCCGTGACATCGCAAGATTCACCCGGGACAGCAGGGCACTGATCTGGGAAGAGCGATGCATTTCGACGTGCTTGTGGTCGGTGGAGGGCCAGCAGGCATCGCTGCAGCCACGGTCGCCGCGGATTGCGGAATGCGCACCGGCGTCCTCGACGACAATCCAAAACTCGGTGGACAAATCTGGCGTGGCGGAGCCAACGAAAATGTTCAAGCAGATGCGGCTACATGGTTTCGGCGAATCCGAAACTCTGGAGCTGAGTCTCTCTGCGGTAGCCGAGTCATACACCAACCTGAAGCCGGCCATCTTTTGGCGGAGACGTCGGATGGCATCATTGACTTGGCTTACGACAAACTTATATTGGCCACGGGGGCGCGGGAAAGATTTCTACCCTTTCCAGGATGGACACTGCCCAATGTCATGGGCGCGGGTGGCCTGCAGGCAATAGTGAAGTCGGGTCTGCCCATCCGGGATAAACGAGTCGTGGTCGCCGGAACGGGTCCGCTGTTACTGGCGGTCGCCTCATATTTGCGGAAGCACGGTGCCAAAATCTCGGTGATTTGCGAGCAAGCAAGTTGGGTCAACCTCGCAACATTTGCTCTGGCTCTTTCCCGGTGGCCGAGGAAGATCCTACAGGGAATCGAATTGATGTTCGATCTTGGCGGGATTCCGCTTCTAAGCAATAGCTGGCCAGCTGTTGCGCATGGGAAGCAGAACTTGGAAGCTGTAACCTTGGTAAATGGCGGCCGCGCTAAAACAATTAGGTGCGACTTTCTAGCCTGCGGATTCCATCTTGTGCCCAACCTCGAATTGCCCGTACTGCTTGGTTGCGCGACGGTAAACGGGTTTGTGCGTGTGGACGATTTCCAGCAGACAAGTGTTGATTCCGTTTATTGTGCGGGGGAGCCGACAAGTATCGGCGGCGTAGAGTTGGCCCTAGTCGAAGGCCAGGTTGCGGGCCTGGCGGCTGCTGGACGCGAAAAAGCCGCGAAGTCGCTATTCCATCGGCGCAGCGACGCTCGTCGATTTGCAAGTCTTCTCGATAAAACGTTTCGATTACGTCCGGAATTAAGAAGCCTGCCGCTAACGGAAACCATCGTTTGCCGGTGCGAAGATGTCACGTACTCGCAGCTTCGCGGTCACGATTCTTGGCGATCAGCGAAATTGCTCTCGCGATGCGGGATGGGTCCGTGTCAGGGTAGAATCTGCGGACCGGCGAGCGAGTTCCTCTTCAACTGGACTCCGGGGTCGATGCGACCGCCCGTTTTTCCCGCTAGAGTTGATACCATGGCGGCGGCCGCGATCAATCCGCAAGAACCGAACGCCATCAGGTGACAGGAGGATACGGATGAAATGGCAGGGCGTGATGCCCGCAATTACCACCGCTTTCACCGAAAGTTTGCGAGTCGATCACGACTTCATGACCAGACACATCCGCTGGCTTCTGGAAAGCGGCTGCTCCGGAATCGTAGCGCTCGGATCGTTGGGAGAAGGAGCTACCCTCTCGTCCGAAGAGAAGCGCGACATTCTCCGTAATTGTGTTGCTGCTGTAGAAGGACGAGGCCCAGTAGTTGCGTCAGTCTCCGCGTTATCAACGCAGGAGGCCATCGCTTTAGCGAAGTCCGCAGCAGAGCTTGGGTGCGATGGCCTCATGGTGCTGCCTCCATACGTGTACCAAGGCAGTTGGCGTGAAATGAAAGCGCACGTCGGAGCAATCTTTCGGGCGACTTCGTTGTCATGCATGCTATACAACAATCCTATTGCGTACGGCACAGACTTCCTTCCCGACCAGATTGCCGAACTTGCAGCCGAACATGAAAATGTGGAGGCCGTGAAAGAATCGAGTGCCGACGTGCGGCGAGTTTCCGCGATTCGCGCTCTGCTAGTTGATCGCCTTCAGGTTTTGGTGGGAGTCGATGATGCGATAGTAGAGGCCGTTGCGGTCGGTGCAACGGGATGGATCGCCGGGCTTGCAAACGCGCTGCCTCGCGAGTCGGTACAACTGTTCGATCTTGCTATTGCGGGAGAAAAGGTGAAGGCTGTCGAGCTGTATCGCTGGTTCTTGCCACTCCTACGCATGGACACCGTTCCAAATTTTGTGCAACTTATCAAACTCGTGCAACAAGAAGTTGGGATGGGGAACTCCCGTGTCCGCGCCCCGCGGCTCGAACTTGTGGGTGCCGAACTAGAGAACCTTAAACGAACCATCAGCCATGCCTTTCGATCGAGACCGCAGAATGTGGGGAGTTATGCCTTCTCAGACAGAAAATGAAATCCGCAGCGCGCGTACTTCGTTTGGACCATCGTTGTCCGGTCGATCTTTGATCGGTTTCCGCGAAGGGGCGGGATCTGGAGATGCGTTCTACGCGTCAAATCCCGTGACGGGTCAAACAAATAGAGCCAGCATTCATCCCGGCGAGCGCAGAGGAAGTGGAACACGCCGCTACGTTAGCAGCTGAGGCTTCAGACGGTTATCGTTTAACATCCGGCCGCGTCCGCGGCGCTTTCCTTCGCAAAATTGCGGAAAAGATTGAAGGCTTAGCCTCGGCAGTGGTCGAGCGTGCGGCACTGGAGACGGCCCTTCCAGCCGGACGTTTGCAAGGAGAAATCGCGCGTACTTGCGGTCAGCTTCGGTTGTTTGCCCAAGTCGCGGAAGAAGGATCGTGGGTAGACGCTCGAATTGATCGTCCCGATCCGGATCGAAAACCTCTTCCGCGCCCGGACATCCGATCCATGCTCAGGCCGCTGGGACCGGTTGTAGTTTTTGGAGCGAGCAATTTTCCGCTGGCGTTCTCGGTTGCTGGTGGAGACACCGCATCCGCCCTTGCGTCAGGAAATCCAGTCATCGTAAAAGCTCATCCAGCGCATCCGGGAACCAGCGAACTTGTCGGCAGAATGATCCAAGAGAGCGTGCGTGAGTGCGGGCTTCCTGAAGGAACGTTCTCACTCCTTTTTGACGGGGGAAACCAGGTCGGAACGATGCTGGTGACGCATCCGTCAATCAGGGCCGGAGCTTTCACCGGCTCGCATGCGGCCGGAAGGACTTTGATGAATCTTGCAGCTTCCCGCCCACAGCCGATTCCGTTTTACGCGGAGATGGGAAGCACAAATCCCATGTTCGTCTTGCCGGGCGCTCTCCGCGATCGCAGCGAGACGATCGCTGCCGGTCTGCATGCATCTTTCACTTTGGGCGGCGGTCAATTTTGTACAAAGCCGGGCATGATCTTTTTCCCGAAAACCGATGGCGCGCCTCTGTTCAAAAACAAACTGCGGGAACTGGTCGCAAGCTCTCCGCAATTCCACTTGCTGACAAACTCAATTCATAAGGCGTTTGGCTCATCTCTGAGGGAACGCAGAGCCCACTCGGAAGTCACTCTTACGGCTGAAGCTTCGGCCCGAGAGGGCGCCACGGGTTTCTCCGCAGAGCCCGCGATCTTCGAAACTGACGCTGATGCTTTCATGAGAGGCAATCTTGCCGCCGAAATCTTCGGGCCTACAACTCTTCTGGTCCAGCATTCGACTCGGGAGCAGGTTCTCGAAGTAGCTCGTTCGCTCGAGGGGCACCTCACCGCTACAATCCATGGTACCCATGAGGATCTGAAAGAATTCTCTGACCTTCTCACAATTCTGGAGACGAAGGTAGGACGTCTTGTATTCAACAGTTACCCGACAGGAGTTGAAGTTTCTCATGCGATGGTCCACGGAGGCCCGTATCCTGCGACCTCGGACGGCAGATCCACATCGGTTGGAACACGTGCAATCCAAAGATTCGCGAGGTTGGTCTGCTACCAAGGATTCCCCGACGGTGCCCTGCCCGAGGAGTTGAAAGATGGAAATGCTTTGGGTATCTGGCGGATAGTGGACGGACAAATGGCAAGAAGTTAGTCCGTTGACAGACAGCAATTAGAAAATAGCTTCTTCCATCGAGCTCTATTCGGCATAGCAGGCGTACTTGATACGAAGAGGGTGGCAATGGCTGCTTCGCCTGTACGGATCTGATTTTGCTCTGCTACAATTCATGCACGGGGCAGGGACAGCTGCCCTAAACGTTTGCCTGAATCACAATTTTGGCGAGCGCTTTTGCTTGTCATCAACCTCGAAAACTGATTCGGTAAAGGTTGAAACAGGCTACGTAGCCGAATCGATCGAGTCTAAAGAAAGCCCTAAGCATCCGGCTTTTCGAATAGGCGAAGTGGGGACGTAGTTCAGTTGGTTAGAACGCTGCCCTGTCACGGCAGAGGCCGCGGGTTCGAGTCCCGTCGTCCCCGCCATTCTTTTTAAATACTTGCAACCTAACCTTCAGCAATCAGTGGATGTTAGGAGACGGAAAGCGCCGGACAGACCGGTCCCTCCTGAACGCTCACGTCACATTTTACTCGTTCATCAGCACCTCATCTGGCTTTGCCCGTGTGACCTTTCCGATGGCCTCGGCTCCATTTTCGGCCTCCCCGCACACCTCGAAATCAGGATGCTGCTAGCAGAACGTACCGCGCCCCGCAGAACAGCGTGGACGTCGACGACCACACATAACTTTGAGATTCGGTAGCGGATTTGTCTTCGCATTCATATTTCGCTATACCCATAGGCGCTCTGTCCAAATCGACCTAATTCCATTCGCTCTCGAAATTCGGAGTTGCAGATCTTGCTCTCTCCCCCAAGTGGCCCATCTAGCCGGAGCAACAGACAGTGGTTCTTACACTTCTGGTTGTGACTGATGTCTATTTGCCCAGAACCACTTGCTTGAAGCGCTCGACGATTTCGGAATGAAGCATACGTTCTTCTAACCATCCCACACCGGTCCGTGATGCATCCTATGTGTCCCCGAGGGTAGGCGCTGAATTCCCCGAGCGTTTTTTGCGGGCGATTGGGACCGAACCAACGGGACATTTAGGGGCGTGGTCGTTTTCCGACGCGAGATGAGGAGAGGAAATGGGAATGCAACTTGCAATTGTGACGGGAGCATCGAGCGGTATTGGACTTTCCTTGGCGCGAGAGCTAGCGTCGCGCAGCTACGATCTTGCCATTTGTTCATCCGGAGAGCGACTGCAAGCTGTCGCAGAAGAACTCCGCTCCCTAGGGGTTCAGGTAATCGAAGTTCAAGCCGACCTTGCCTCGAAGGATGGCGTCAAGCAACTTTGGAACAAAATCGAGTCTCTCCGAAGACCCGTCGACCTCGCCTGTCTCAATGCGGGCGTCGGTGTCGGTGGTCTTTTCGCAGAAACAGATCTGGATGCCGAGCTGAACATGGTGTATCTGAACTGCGCGGGCACGGTACAGCTGGCCAAGTATCTGGTTCAGCATATGCTCGCACGGAATGAAGGGAAAATCTTGTTCACTTCCTCGATTGCGGGAGAGATGGTTGCCCCACGGGAAGCGGTGTACGCCGCTACCAAAGCCTTTGGATTGTCTTTCGCGCACAGCCTCCGGTACGAGTTGCGGGATACAGGCATCTCAGTAACCGCCCTCCAGCCGGGACCGACGGACACGGATTTCTTCCACCGTGCCGGTATGGATAACACAGAGGTCGGATCCAGCGGTAAGACTGAAAGCCAGCCCGATGATGTCGCGCGTCAGGGCATCGAAGCACTCCTATCGGGCAAAGACCATGTCTACGCGGCATCGACAAAGACTAAGGTTGAGGGGATGCTGGCGAATGTCACTCCGGGTTCGGTAAAGGGCGCGATGCACGAAAAGATGGCCAAACCGAAAGCCAGTTAACGCTCGCAGACGCTATCAAATGCGGGCGAAACAGAATATTTTCCCCGGGAGCTGAAAATGTCGAAAGCAC
Organism: uncultured Acidobacteriota bacterium; assembly: GCA_963712365.1. Taxonomy (GTDB): domain Bacteria; phylum Acidobacteriota; class Terriglobia; order Terriglobales; family Acidobacteriaceae; genus Sulfotelmatobacter. Next base: position 87,643 of record CAVQHO010000005.1, on the reverse strand, counting down.
TGAATGAAAAGCCCAACGCAGAGCCATTGCCCGTCGCGGCGAGCGCGGGAGTCGTTTTGAACGGCCGCTATTTGCCGCCGCCCGAAGACGAAGATGGAAAGATCTGGGTTAGAACGAGCGCCTTGATCCAAACCGAAGCACAAGTGCTCTACGAGATGTGGCGTGACGTTGAGGCCGCCCCGCTTTGGCAAGAGCAAATAGAAAAAGTGACTCGAACTGGAAAGACAACTTCGCACTGGGTGATGCGAACGAGATCGAACGATGGTGATAACAAGGACAAAACCATTGAATGGGATTCGGAGGTTCTAAAAGACGAGCCCGGTCACCGCATCGCATGGCGATCTATCGGAGGTGAATCCGAGAATGCGGGTGAGGTGATCTTCGAACCCTCCCCTGGCGGACGCGGAACGACTGTAACCGTTCTGCAAGAGTTTCGAATGGGCAAGTTGGCCAGCGCGTGGGAGACCATCGCGGGCAGGAATCCGAAGCAGGCTGTGATCGAAAATCTCCGCCATTTCAAAGCGCTCGCAGAGACGGGCGAAATTCCGCGAACCGAAGGCCAGCCTCACGGGCCAAGGGGAATGACTGCGGGAGTCAAGAAATCGATGTACGGTGAGGATGTGACTACGCCGCCCGGATTGAATCGCAAAGCGAGCTAAACAAGAGTTTTCAAATTCTAATTGAAACATCGGGAGTTTTATGAAAGCGCTCTGTTGGATGGGAAGCAGCAAAGTCGAAGTACATACGGTCGACGATCCGGCAATCCTGAACCCTCACGACGCCATTATCAAAATCACGCGCACGGCGATTTGCGGTTCAGACCTGCATCTCTTTGATGGCTTCATCCCAACTATGGAAGAAGGCGACATTCTGGGTCACGAATTCATGGGTATCGTTGAGGAAACCGGCAAGGGCGTCACTAACCTGCAAAGAGGGGATCGTGTGGTCGTGCCGTTCACCATCGCCTGTGGCAACTGCGAGTTCTGCAAGAAAAAGATATGGGCGGCCTGCGACAATACCAATCCAAACGCTCACTTGATGGAAGCCGCCTATGGCTACTCGGGTTCGGGTCTGTTTGGGTATTCACACATGATGGGCGGATACGCGGGCGGACAGGCTCAATATGTGCGTGTCCCATTTGCCAACGTTGGTCCACTAAAAATTGAGAGCGACCTTCCTGACGAAAAGGTGCTCTTCCTTTCTGACATTTTTCCGACTGGGTATATGGCGGCGGAGAATGCGCAAATCCAGGATAACGACACAGTCGCGGTGTGGGGCTGCGGTCCCGTAGGACAGTTCGCGATCGCCAGCGCGTTCATTCTGGGGGCCGCTCGCGTGATCGCCATCGACCGGCTTCCCGAACGTCTTGAAATGGCCCGCTCAATTGGCGCTATAACGGTGGACTATTCCGAGGAAGATGTAAACGTTCTTACCGCTCTGAAGGATCTCACGGGCGGAATTGGCCCGGATTCCTGCATCGATGCCGTCGGCCTCGAAGCTCACTCGGCGCAGCTGCAGGGGATTTACGACAAGGTAAAAACTGCGTTGATGCTCGAAACCGACAGGCCGAGCGTTCTGCGGCAAGCGATCCAGTCTGTGCGCAAAGGCGGTACGGTCTCGATACCCGGCGTTTACGGAGGTCTGCTGGACAAGGTTCCCTTCGGCGCTGCGTTCGGCAAGGGCATCACGATGAAGATGGGTCAGACTAATATGCACAACTACATGAAGCCGTTGCTGGGACGTATTGAAAAAGGCCAGATCGATCCGAGCTACATAATTTCGCATCGGATCAAGCTCGAGGAGGCGCCGGATATGTACAAAGTCTGGCGCGACAAGAAGGAAAAGGTCACGAAAATCGTGATTGATCCTTGGGCTTGAGCTGCTTCCGATGGGACATATGCGACATCGATACCAAAAACGAGATGCCGTGACACGCTTGATCGTCGGAGCGATCAGCGGCTTAGCTGGCACAGTATTTATGACGCAATTCCAGAATCTGTGGAACAAGGTTTCGGAGGAGATACACACGGCCAAGACCGAAGCGAAAGCGAGGGACGCACGCAAGGAAGAGAAGGAAGACTCGACCATGAAGGCGGCGGGCAAGATATCAAAACAAATTGGACGCCCTCTTTCTCGTGAGCAACGAAAAAAGGCGGGACCGTGGGTCCACTACGCGTTTGGTACGTCCATTGGCGCCGTGTTTGGTGTTGTCGCCGAAATAAAACCGGACACTGCTCGGGGAACGAATCCTGTTTTCTCCGGAGCCGCTTACGGTGCCGCCGTTTTTGTGGCGGCGCACGAAATTGTCGTGCCGGCACTCAAGCTTTCTTCGAATCCCCTGAAGGAGCCCGCCCCGGAACAAATCTCGGAATTTCTGTCACACCTAATCTATGGCATTGGCACGGCGCTGGTGTATGACGGCATCAACAGGGTTCGGGGATGATTCAAGATTTGTGAGGCCTCAAGGGATCAACGACGCCATTGTGATTCGAAACGATAGTCGAATTCAGAATGCTGAGTTGACGTATGGGAAATAAACATGTTCGCCATAGATCGCCAGCCGTACTGCTTCTCGTGGATGTCATCAATCACTTCGAGTTTCCCGACGGCGACAGACTGCTCAAGATCGCATTGCAAATCGCCCCGCGCCTCTCGCATCTAAAAGAGCGCGCACGCGCATCGAATATCCCCATAATTTATGTAAACGACAATTTCGGCCAGTGGAAGTCGGATGCCGGCAAATTGCTGGCGCACTGCTTGCGCACTGACTGCGCGGGAAAACCTTTCGTTGAGACGATTCAACCTGACGAGCAGGATTACTGTGTTCTCAAGCCAATGCATTCTGCATTTTTCCAGACGCCATTGGAGCTCTTGCTCGGACACCTTGGTGCTTCGTCCATCATCCTGGCGGGAATCGCCACGAATAGTTGTATTCTTTGCACGGCGCACGACGCGAAAATGCGGCACTTGAAGGTGACGGTGGTTGCCGACTGTTGCGCCGCCCGCTCAGCTCGAGAACATAACGAAGCGATCGACAACATCCGGGAGATGGCTGGAGCCCGTGTCGTCACGCTCACGTCGCTTCGCCTCGCAACGAATAAAGGTGGTCATGGCAGAGGTGACTGACCCCACACCGGAAGACATCGCAGTTTTCAGCAACGCTGAAATCGCTGACCGGCTGGCAAGCCTGGGACAGTTCCTGTCTACGCAAAAGGAAAACCCGTACAAAGCGAAGGCCTATCGCAGGGCCGCCGCGCACATCCGCAACCTTCCGGAAAGTCTCGATGAGATGGTGCGCCGCGACGAGGATCTAACCCAGTTTGCCGGCATCGGCGCGGCAATAGCGAGCGCCATTCGGGAAATTGTTACCACGGGAACACTCGCAAAGCTGGAAAGGCTGCGTAGCGAGGCTACGCCAGCCGCGGCGGAATTGAGCGGGCATCCGAGATTGGACCCAAAGCGCGTCCTGCGTGTGTACAAGAAATTGAACATCAGTTCCTTGATCGAGTTGCGCCAACGCCTCGAAAGCGGCGAGGTGGAGAAGCTATTTGGAAGGCGCATGGAGCAGCACATCCAGCAAGGTTTAGCCAAAACTCAGGCCATGCTCCTGTATCGGGCAGACGATCTGCGCGAATTGATTGAGGAGTACCTGCTGCGTGTCTGCCACGTGAGCCGAGTGGAGGTCGCCGGTGATTATCGGCGGCGTGTCGAGGTGATCGACGAACTTGCCTTTGTTATCCAAACTGACGATTTTCCGAATGTCGTCGAACGCATGAAACGGTATGGCGGGCGAACACAACTTCTTGAGGCCGATGCCGACAGCGCGTCCTTCGCTCTCTCTTCAGGAATCTTGCTGCGTCTGGAGGTTGCGGGGATAAAAGACTGGGGGTTTCGGGTGGTTGTCTGCACAGGGTCCATAGCACATCTGAAAAGGTTGGCAGCTGTAACGGGGCCGCTGCGCCAGCTGGAGGGTGAGGGATTTGAGTCCGAGAGATCCCTGTACCGCCACTTCCACCTTCAATACATGGAACCGGAAGTTCGCGAAGGACATGACGAAATCGAGAGAGCGATGGCCGGTACTCTGCCCGACCTCGTAACGGTGAAGGATATTCGCGGCGAATTGCATGCTCATTCGTTGTCGAGCGACGGCGTTGATTCCATCGAAGACATGGCCGAAGCAGCGCGAGATCGCGGTTATGAATATATCGGTATCACGGACCACTCCCAGAGCCTTAAGATCGCGAGCGGTGTTTCCGTTGACGATCTTTGGCAGCAAATCCGCTATATTGACAAGCTCAATGCCAAGCTCCGGGGCTTTCGCATACTCAAGTCCACCGAAGTGGACATCTTAGCGGACGGATCCCTCGACTATCCGAATGATTTGTTGAAAGAGCTTGATTACACCGTGTGCTCAATTCATTCCCGGTTTGCTCTCGATAAAAAAGCGCAGACCGAGCGGCTGCTACGCGCGATGGACAACCGGTATTTCAATATTCTCGGACACGCAACCGGACGCCTCCTGCTGAAGCGCCCGGGATATGAGCTCGATATCAGGCGCGTAATCGGTCAAGCTCAGCAGAACGGCTGTTTCTTCGAAATCAATTCGAGTCCGGACCGGCTAGACCTGTCCGCGGAGAATGCACGCAAGGCAATTGCGGCGGGAGTGATGATCGCCATTTCAACCGATTCTCACAGTACAAGAGAACTCGGTCTTATCCGATGCGGACTCGATCAGGCTCGGAGGGCTGGCCTGCGAAAAGCAGACGTCCTGAACTGCCTGCCCTGGAAAAAGCTCCAGCGTCTCTTCCGGAGATAGCCGCGAACCAGGACCGCTAATTCCGAATAATTAGGATCTCTCTGCAGCACACCGACGACTCCAGGCGTCACTAGTTTGCCTGCAGTACTCATCGCTCCTCTCCGAAAACCAACATCGTGGGTGGAAAAACGACGGCTGGCTTGTGCGCAGTCTGCGACATAATCCGTCCTCAATGCGACGGTACATTGACACCAACTCTTGGACACAGCCCCGCATCACACCAACGCTATAACGCTTCAGGCAGTGGTCAGCCTATGAGAGGGGCTTCCAAACCGTCGTTGTCGCTTTGCGCCCCGGCATCTCGTTCATTCGTAGTCTTCCTTCTTCTGCTTCTGTCGGTCTGCGTTATGAGTCGGTCCGCATTCGCTCAAACAGGCTCGATGCAACAACCCTCTATTGAGCGGAACTATCAGCCCCGCTCCTATCAAGGACAGCTCGAAGCCGACGACGGACAGTGGATTCGTCCCGCAAAAGATTACGCGAGCACGCGCTACAGTTCGCTTGATCAGATCAACGCCAAAAATGCGAAGGAGCTGAAGCTCGCTTTCACATTTTCCACTGGCATGACGCACGGGCATGAGGCCGCCCCTCTGGTCGTGAACAATACGATGTACATCGTCACTCCCTTCCCAAACAATCTGTATGCTCTTGACCTCACGAAGCCTGGCGCTCCGATGAAGTGGGCGTATGAGCCCTTGCCGACGCCGGCATCCCAAGGAGTGGCATGCTGTGACGTTGTGAACCGGGGCGCGGCCTATAACAACGGGAAGATCTATTACAACACCCTGGATAATCAGACCGTAGCGGTCGACGCGGCCACTGGGAAGGAAGTATGGAAAACGCGCGTCGGTGACATTAACAAGGGCGAGAGCATGACTATGGCTCCCCTTGTGGTTAAGGGGAAAGTCCTCGTAGGGAACAGTGGCGGCGAATTCGGAGTCCGCGGTTGGCTTTCAGCGCTTGATGAAAAAACTGGGAAAATAGCTTGGCGAGCCTACAGCGCAGGGCCTGATAGAGATGTGTTAATCGGCTCGCGGTTTAAGCCATTCTATTCCCAGGATCGAGGCCAAGATTTAGGGGTGAAGAGTTGGCCGCCCGACGCATGGAAAATTGGTGGCGCTGGCGTGTGGGGCTGGATTTCGTACGACCCGCAACTAAACCTGATTTACTACGGTACCGCGAACCCGGGGCCCTGGGACGCAGAGGCCCGTCCCGGCGATAACAAATTTTCCGCTGGCATCTTTGCGCGTGATCCCGACACGGGCGAAGCGGTGTGGTTTTACCAGTTTAGCCCCCACGATCTTTATGACTATGACGCTGTAAACGAAAACATTCTGCTCGATCTTCCTATCCAGGGACAAACACGAAAGGTTCTAGTTCATCCCGATCGAAATGGCTACGTGTACGTTTTGGATCGCGCCACCGGAGAGGTTTTGTCAGCGAGCGTATTCGCTCCCATCACCACCAGCCACGGCGTGGATTTAAAGACAGGCCAGCTTCAATACGTTGCGGAGAATAAGCCTGTGACGGGAAAAGTGGTGCGGAGCTTGTGTCCTGCGTCACCCGGAGCAAAGGATTGGCAGCCTTCAGCCTTTTCTCCCCGAAGTGGGTTGCTATACATCCCTCACAATCACCTCTGCATGGATGAGGAGGACCTCACACCAAACTATATTGCGGGCACTCCGTATGTGGGAGCGAATGTCCGCATGTACGACGCGCCCGGTGGCTACGGGGGAGAATTTACCGCCTGGGATCCGGTCGAGGGCAAAGTCGTGTGGACGATTCCCGATCGTTTTCCGGTGTGGAGCGGGGCACTTGCCACGGCGGGAAACATAGTGTTTTACGGAACATTGGACGGATGGTTCAAAGCCGTCGACGCTTACAGCGGAAGTCTGCTATGGCAATTCAAAACCGGATCGGGAATCATCGGCCAACCGACCACCTACAAAGGACCGGACGGAAAACAGTACGTTGCCATCTTGTCCGGCGTGGGCGGATGGGCTGGAGCGATCGTGGCCGGCGGGCTGGATGCTCGCGATGAATCCGCAGCTTTGGGATTCGCCGCAGCGATGAAAGACCTACCGCATTACACCAACAAAGGGGGAATGCTTTATGTATTCGCCCTGCCTTAAGTTCGTAACCGTCTTCTTTTTGTTGATTGCCGCAGTGGGAGTGAGCGCTCAAAATTCAGAGTTACGCGTATGTGCAGATCCCGACGACATGCCGTTCTCCAGGCGGGATCGGACTGGCTTCGAGAACCGCATCGCTGCGCTTGTGGCGCGCGATCTAAATGCTTCTCTCACTTTCGTTTGGCAGCGGATCGGACGAGGATTCGTCCGTGAGTACCTGGATAAGGGCCAATGTGATTTGCTAGTCGGAATTCCAACGAACTATCGCCTTCTTCTTACCACGAGGCCGTACTACAGATCGACCTATGTTTTTGTCTCAAGACAAGAGGAGCCGCCGATCTCTTCACTCGATTCTTCTGCACTTCGTGGTTTGAGAATAGGAGTGCAGGTGTTGGAGGAAGAATACACGCCGCCGGGAGAGGCCCTCGCACGGCGTCGATTGCAAGCCGCCATTGTGGGCTTTGACACAATCGGTGATGGCGCGGATTCGATTGTTAGGGCAGTTGTTGATCATAAAGTCGATCTCGCCATTGTCTGGGGACCTCTTGCAGGATATTTCGCCAAACAGACTGGTGAGCAGCTTCGAGTTCGTCCCGTCGAACCTGAAGTCGATCCACCTGGTCTCCCGTTCACCTTTTCAATATCGATGGGTGTGCGCAAGGGCAATCTCGCTCTGCGAGATCAATTGGAAAAAATTCTAGTGGACCGAGGCCTCGACATCCACGCCATTCTTGAAGAATATGGGGTTCCGCAGCTACCGCTCACTCCTCTCGCAGGTGCGTCAGGAGGCGCGAGGTGATGCCTCACACCCTGCAGGTCGGCGCTCTGGTTGCCGCGATAATCGTGCTCGCTTCGTGCAGCAGGGAGAATCGGGTTTTGCGCCAACCACCGCCAGCAAACGACACACTCAATACCGTTCAGATCAGTGGCTTAAATCCTGGAGCCAATTTAATTCCAACTCCGCCAAATTCCAACATGTACCAGGAAAGTGCCTACGCCGTGTCCGAGGGTCAAAAACTTTATGAGGCGTACAACTGCGTCGGTTGTCACGCACACGGCGGGGGCGGTATCGGCCCTCCTCTCATGGATCGAAACTGGATATACGGCAGTGAACCGGGAAATATCTTTTCGACCATTATGCAAGGAAGGCCGAATGGCATGCCATCTTTCCGAAATCGCATTCCTGAATACCAAGCCTGGCAAATCGGAGCTTACGTGCGGTCTATGGCTGGTTTGCTTCCAAAAGGCGTGTCTCCGAACCGCACCGACCAGATGAATATAAAGCCGTCAGAGTCTTCGACACCTGAGCAGGTTCCGACCGGAATTACCGGCGTCCCGGAGCAGCCCAAGTGACTGCCGCGTGCCATTTTGCCGGCTATCTGGTGGTACAGACCAAGTTGCTCGAACCCGGTGGTCACAGTGTGTTGCACCCGGCCGCGCCACAGGCCGGACACATTGAATGGTTGTACTGGTTCACGTTCTGGATTCTTTTCGCAATCTTTGTCCTGATGATCGCTGTCTTTACTCGGGCTGGCACGAACGCCCGCGTCATCGCCAGCCATCCGCTACCCGTCCTCGAAAAAGACGAAGAGGGGGAACGCCGCGCGGGTTGGGCGGTTGGGACCGCGATCGCCGTTTCCGTGATTACGTTATTCGTCATCCTGGTCCTGAGCGTGATCACCGGCAAGCGCGTCGAAGGGTCAACGTCGAAAAATCAGATCACGATTAAGATCACAGGGCATCAGTGGTGGTGGGAAGTCACGTATCCGAATTCACAGCCGGACCAGACGGTGACCACGGCCAATGAGATTCACGTTCCGGTGGGAACTTCCATCGTCATTCTGACCAGTTCAAAGGACGTAATCCACAGTTTTTGGGCGCCAAACATCACCGGCAAACGTGATTTGTTGCCGGGATATTCGTCCGCCTTCTCATTCCAGATAGATAAGGCCGGAACCTATCACGGTCAATGTGCCGAGTTCTGCGGCTTGCAGCATGCGCACATGGGATTTTCAATCGTCGCGGAGTCGGCCGATCAATTTCAAGGATGGCTGCAGCAACAATTGAAGGCGGCGGATGAACCATCAAGCTCTGAAGCTATTCATGGCCGCGAAGTGTTTCTCACCCATGCCTGTTTGATGTGCCACACGATTCGCGGCACGGATGCGGGTTCGCATCTAGGCCCGGACCTCACGCATGTCGCCAGCCGCAACATGATTGCAGCCGAGACACTGCCTAACACAACGGGAGCGCTGGCAGGCTGGATCGTTGATCCACAGCGCATTAAGCCGGGAACTGAAATGTCGCCGAATCCACTTGCGCCGGACGACCTCCAGGCAGTAGTTGCGTATCTACAGTCCTTACACTGAGGAGCAAAAACTTGGCGGTTGCAGAAGCCATCGTCGCGAATGATCAAGACACCGGGCAGTCAGACCTGGCTCAGCGTCTCGCTCGCACATGGAGTCAGCCGAAGGGCATCTGGGGATGGTTCTGTAATACCCACCACACCGATATCGGCATCCGTTTCATGGTCACGGCTTTCATTTTCTTGCTCCTCGGGGGAGTGTTGGCGGCACTCATCCGGTTGCAACTTATCCGTCCTGAAAATTCAGTAATCAGTCCGGATCTTTACAACCAGGTTTTCACGATGCATGGCAGCACGATGATCTTTTTGTTTGCCGTGCCCATGATGTTTCAGGGATTTGGAGTTTACATCGTCCCTTTGATGTGCGGTGCGCGCAATATCGCCTTTCCCCGTTTGAATGCCTTCAGCTATTACCTCTACGTAGGCGGAGCCCTCGTTCTTTGGGGCGGGTTCCTGACGAATACTGGCCCCGATGTAGGTTGGTTCGCCTACGTACCACTCTCCGGTCCTGAGTATTCCCCGGGACATCGCGCAGACATCTGGTCACAGATGATCACTTTCACGGAGGTTTCTGCTCTCGGTGTCGCCATTTGCATTGCCACAACGATCCTGCGACACCGCGCTCCCGGAATGACGCTCAACCGCATGCCCATTCTTCTGTGGGAAAAATTGACCATTTCGATCGCCGTCATCTTTGCGATGCCGGCTGTGATGGTAGCCAGCGGTCTGCTTCTACTCGACCGATTGGTGGGCACGCACTTTTTCAATCCTGCGGAGGGCGGAGATGTTCTGCTCTATCAGCATCTGTTCTGGTTTTTCGGGCATCCCGAGGTTTACATCATCTTTCTTCCCGGAGCCGCGATTGTTTCCACTCTTGTGGAATGTTTTTCGCGACGCCGCATTATCGGATACACCCCGATTGTGGTTTCTGTCGTAGCTACGGGATTTCTTGGATTCAGCGTGTGGGTCCACCACATGTTCGCCACGGGTTTGCCCCAGTTAAGCGAAAGCTTTTTTACCGCTGCGAGTCTGATGATCGTCATTCCCACCGGCGCGCAATTCTTTTTCTGGGTCGCGACGATCTGGTATGGGCGACTGCAGCTTCGACTACCGATGCTCTGGTGCTTCGGCTTTTTCTTTGTTTTCCTGATCGGTGGATTGTCAGGCGTCATGTTGGCATCGGTCCCGGTAGACTTGCAGGTCCACGATACGTATTTTGTCGTCGCACACTTCCACTACGTCCTGATTGGCGGTGCTCTCTTTCCGATGTTCGCGGGAATCTATTTCTGGTTTCCGAAGATGACGGGAAGAATGGCCAATGCAACATTGGGAAAATGGCATTTCTGGCTCTTCTTCATCGGTTTTAATATCACATTTTTCACTTTGCACTTTCTTGGACTGCGAGGCATGCCGCGCCGGGTCTACACCTACGGCCCGGACATGCATTGGCAGGAGTTGAACGTGCTCGCGTCGAGCGGTGTTGTTTTCATGACGGCGGGGTTGCTGGTTTTTCTTGTCAACGTTTTTCGTAGCATGCGGGTTGGAGAAATCGCCGGCAACAATCCATGGGGAGATGCGGGCTTGGAGTGGTCCATGTCGTCTCCGCCTCCGCCTTACAACTTTCTTCATGTTCCGACTGTGAGTGGGCGGGATCCGTTGTGGGAAGACCCGCCGGATCAGCCCGTTGTGGTAGGCCTGCGGGACGACACACGCGAGACACTGGTCACTCACAGTCTCGATGCGGACCCGCAACATAAGGATGAGGATCCAGGTCCAAGCATCTGGCCGTTCCTGAGTGCGCTTACCGTTTCGGCCGCATTCGTGGGAACGATTTTTACCCCGTGGGCTGTTCCTGTCGGAGCACCGCCTGTCGTGGCGACCCTGGTCGGATGGCTCTGGCCGCGCGGGCAATCGCCTACCCCTAGGTCAGCGGGTGAACCATGTCTTCGTTAAACGCATCCATTCGAAAGCCCTTGACGCTGGATGTTTCCGGTTTGCCCAGCGTAGCGTTTGGCCGCCGCAATACGACATGGCTCGCGAATGTCTTCTATATGGCTATCGAGGGCATGATGTTCGCTCTCATGTTCGCGACCTACTTTTATCTCCGAACGCGATCCACGAATTGGCCTCCCGGGCACCTCCCGCCAGATCTGAAATATGGCGCAGCCAACGCCGTCATCTTCCTCCTGAGCATCGTTCCGGCCTCGATAGTAAGGAAGCGCGCTCCCGAAGGCGATCGGAGCGCAGTCAGAAATGGCCTGCTTGTTCTCGCCTTGTTTGCGGTTGTGGCCACGGTTCTCCGCGTCTTGGAATTTAGCACTTTGAATTGTCGATGGACCGACGATGCCTACTCATCCACCGTGTGGGTTTTGATCGGAATGCACTCGGGGCATCTGGTGACAGAGTTGATCGAAACCATAGTTCTTCTGGCTATTTCTTTTACTCCAAAGATGGAAGGGACGCGCCTCGCCGATGCCGCGATCAATTCCGACTATTGGTATTTCGTGGTGGTCACTTGTTGGATTGTAGATTTGCTGATTTACGGGACGACTCGATTTTCGTGAGGAGGACCGTCTTTAAGGTCATGGCGAAGTCTGAACAACAGATCCGCGCGGGACGAACTCCGCCGGGCCTGTGGTGGAGCCTGGCAGCAGGTTTTGCCGCCTGGGGTTTGGATCTCGGGTTGAGCTACGCGCTCGAACGGCATAGCTGTTCAACCGGTGATCGTAGCCTGCTGCATCTGATTGACATCGCCTGCTTCGCGATTGCGCTTTCCGGCTTTTTAACCGGGCTGGTGGAATTCAGACGCTTTCCCGGTACCACATCGGAGGAAGGTGGCAGCCCTTTCGATCGCGCACACTTTCAGGCACTTCTCGGTATGGCATTCAGCCTTTCCTTTGCTTTAGTGGTCATCGCGGGCTCGGTCCCGCGCTGGATTCTTGGTCCGTGTGAATGATATGTCAGTGAAACGCTGTCAAGTCGCAGCGGTGGGTGCTGTGGCAGTCCTTACGGCGGCGCCGGCTTGGTCGCTAACGGAAACAAGCCGTCGGCTGGCAGACGATTGGACATGGCCACCTTTCGTTTGGATTCCCTTGCTGATGGCGGCGGTTCTTTACTGCATCGGCATAGCCAAGATGCTACGACGGACTCCGCATCGGCGATTGCTACCTCCGGCAGATAATCTGGTTCGCTCTCGGCTGGGTTTCGCTCGTGCTTGCGCTGGATTCGCCGCTACACGAACTGGGCGAACAACTGTTTTGGGTGCACATGACGCAGCACGAGATTCTGATGCTGATTTCGGCGCCGCTGCTCGTCCTCGGCCGGCCGCTCATCGTATTTCTCTGGGCAATACCTGGGACATGGCGCGAGGCCGCGGCGAGCGTAGGACGTCTTGGAATCTTCAAGAAACGCTGGAAGATCGCCTTCAGCCCCGCTTTCGGCCTGGATGGTGTCCGCGTTTGCACTGTGGATCTGGCATGTTCCTTTCTTGTTTGACAAAACTCTGCGTAGCGACTGGATTCACGGTGCGCAACACACGACTTTCCTGCTGACAGCACTGATGTTTTGGTGGCCACTGGTGAACCGAACACCCTCACTGGGCTATGGCGGAGGATTGGTTTACGTCTTCACGACGATCCTCCACACAAGCGTACTGGGGGCATTGCTCACGTTTGCACCGCGCCCGTGGTACTCGTCCTACGTGGTCACTGCCCCAGCATGGCACCTCAGTGCGCTCGAGGATCAACAGATTGGTGGATTGATCATGTGGATTCCAGCCGGGACGCTGCTGCTCGTCGTTGCCCTCATCTTGCTTGTCAAGTGGATGAACGATTCGCAGACAAGATGGCAATACACACGCATGGCGGAACTCGGCCGCTTGTCGGAGGGAGGCGTCAAGTGAGAACGATACCTCTTCTGCTGGCTGCTGTTCTCCTAATGATCTCGAGCGCATGTGAACGCCCGAGTCGCACGGAAGTTGAAAGAGCGGCAACACTGACCAGCGGGGGAGATGCTCGCTCCGGCAAAAACGAAATTCGTAAATATGGATGCAATACATGCCATGAAATTTCCGGCGTTGCCGGAGCACGGGGCTTGATCGGTCCAAGCCTGGATCGGCATTGGCGAACGCTATTACATTGCCGGCGAACTTCCGAATACTCCCGGCAATCTCATGCTATGGATTCAGCATCCCCGACAAGTCGAACCCCATACCGCAATGCCGGAAATGGGAGTCACCGAGCAGGATAGCCGCGACATTGCGGCGTACTTATACACCATACGATGAAACCAAACAGGAGACAGTTATGCCCTTCTTAATATTCTCGCGTACAGCCGTCGCATTCCTGGCACTTCGTAAGCTTCTCATTTTCCGCTCTTGCTCAGAACCCGCAAGATTGTTCGAAGCTTCCGGACTATAACAAGCTCAAGGCGGCTTTAACGAGCGCGGTAAAAGAGGGCAAGGGGGCGAACGGAGGACTCGGGAAATCAGGAGTGGGGAACGGTAGTGAATCGCGATGGCATAGTTTGTGCCGTGGTGTTTACCGGCCCGAATCGGGGCGCTGAATGGCCAGGTAGTCGGCTGATCTCCGCAGAGAAAGCGAATACGGCGAATGCCTTCAGCACCGACAATTTTGCACTTTCGAGCGGCAACGTTTATTCCGCTGCTCAACCCGGAAACTCTCTCTACAGCATCGTGAGCGGTCCTGACCCAAATTCCGCATTTGCCGGTGACCCACAAAAATTTGGTCAACCCGATGATCCCCTCGTGGGAAAGCCGGTGGGAGGAGTCATCGTTTTCGGCGGAGGGCTAGCGCTATATGACAAAAATGGAAAAATTGTCGGGGGCTTGGGAGTAAGCGGAGACACTTCTTGTGCCGATCACGTAATCGCCTGGAAAACCCGTCAGACCTTAGGACTCAATGCTGTGCCGATGGGGGTCGCGCCCGGCCCAAGTGACAATCTCATTTTCGACATTCAGAATGGCGTAAGCAGTAGTGGTTTCGGACATCCAGCATGCAAGGGCGGCAACCCGAGTGAGGAAATTATCAACAAGCTAAATCAAACCCATCCCACGGGTCCCCACCGATAGAGGCAGGCCGAAGAACAAGCTCGGATATTGGGCGGTTGCGAAGCGGTCTTCGCAATTGTGGCTTGCGAGGAGTTCTGGCGACTAACGATCAGGAACGACCAAACCCTTTCGCGATAGATGAATCAAAACGCGTACTGCAATGGGCGCTAGTCTTGCCAACGCCGGGTATTTCCGATCTGCCTCCGCTTCAGCTGCGATCGCGAGTCGCGCGCTGCAAACGCAAGTTTCTAAGGTTTTTCCCTGAGGGCTTTCGCGATGAGACCTACCTGGAGTGGGAACGCGGATACAAGTGGCGGGCACATCAAGAATGGCAATCGGCACTGAATCGTGGGCATATCAGATCGAAATTGTCGCAAGGGCGGTTTCTTGAGATCGGGACCGAGGCCATCAAAATTGAGTCGCGCACGAATCTTCTTTTTCGTTTGAAAAGATGGCCATTCGGGACGCCTTAAAGTCCGAACGAGGGGCGCGCGATTTCGCCGAAGGTCTGTATGCGCTGCTCTACGGCTCAGGAACCCTGCAAAGTAAATTCACGCAGTGGTGCGACGTTGTCGCAGCACTCCCTCGCAAGCAGAGTCGAGTGTTACCTGGCCAGTAGCGACCGTATTCGGATTCATTGCTCAGCCTGAAACTCATATCTTCCTAAAACCGACAGTAACCCGCTTGGCCGCCGAAGAATACGGTTTCGACTTTCGCTACCGCCCCGGGCCGTCGTGGGCGACATATTCCAGTCTTCTTGAGTTCGCACAGCGAAATCGAAGACGAACTCCATGACCTTCGTCCTCGGGATTTGATCGACATCCAATCGTTTATCTGGGTGCTTGGATCAGACGAGTACGAGGAGTGAACAGCAAACGGAAAAGACACGACTCGCGACCGCGCGAATGAATCCGAGATAATTCGTCATACTGGGAACATGTGCCCTCGATGACGCTGTCTTTCTCGTAAACCATTCGTTTTAGATTCAAGGCGTTCAGCGCCGCGTAGGCTGTTTGATCACTATCGAGATAGATTTAGACCGCGGCCGGAATTCAATTGCCCCGGCTTTCATCACCCGGACTGTCATCGGGATGTCGGCATGTCCACATCAGGGAAGTCTTAATTTTTCTGTTGGATCGTCACTGATTTCTGTGTTCTCTGTTGGACTCGCCGCGTGGGTTCGGCGGATTTCGCGGTCCTGATGTAGTCAATATCACCGTGACACGAACGCCCGTGGTGGTCCCGGTATCGCATTGAGAAGCGTGTCCTATGATGCCGGCATCACCAATGCCGCCCCTATACGGCCCTCGTTACTACGGCTGTCATCACTTCGCAGATTACAGGCGCGTGGCCGCGCTTCGTGCTCGGGAAGGATTGGCCTCTGCTGTCTACCAACCTCGATGAAACATGGAAACCTAACGGGGCCGACGGGTGTGGTGATGCCAGAGAGCATGGCGCTGTAAGAGATCAAGGACGGTTGTGCGGGGGGCCGGACGCATCTAGCGGACACTCGGCGGGAATCCATTTCAGCCGGCACTTCTGTGATGCCCAGTGCTTGCCACCAAAGTCGCGTTGGCGCATCTCATTCAGACGTATGCCCTCGCAAGGAATTGTTCCGATCGTCGATTTGTTCGAAGCTCATCTCCCCGTCACAAATCTCGATCGGGCGGTCGCGTTTTACAAAGATCACCTCGGCTTGACGCTGGCGCGAGTCTTTCCCGAGCGCAAAGCCGCATTCTTTTGGATCGGCGCTCCTCAAAAGGCAATGCTCGGCCTGTGGGAGGGAGAAACGATAACAATGCCGATCAGGCGAGCCCTTCACACAGCATTTCACGTCACTCTCTCCGACTTGCAGGACGCCCCGGCAAGACTCCGGAAGGCTGGCATCGAACCTAAGGACCTAGACGGGTTCCCAACCGACGAACCCGTCGTCTTGGCGTGGATGCCGGCGGCTTCAATTTATTTCGAGGATCCTGATCACAACTTGCTCGAGTTCATCACGATTTTGCCGGATACGCCAAGGCCCGAACTTGGCGTTCTGTCGTGGAAGGGTTGGATCCATCGGAAGCCACCCAATCAAGATGTCGTTTCCGTCAAGCGCTTCCACGGTTCTCGATTGGAGCTGCGCTCGCTGTTCGAACAGGCCGACGACTCGCAAGCAGCAATAGACTCCTACATAGAATTGGGCGAAGTGTTCGTCGCACGCCGTGAGCAATGCATTGTTGGCCACCTACAGCTGATCACCAATGGTCTAGATGGGGAAATTAAGTCTCTCTCAGTTATCGAGAATCAACGCCACAAAGGCATCGGCGCGTCCCTGGTGCGGGCAGGGCTTGACCATGCGTTCTCCACGACAGTTCCTCGCGTTGTAGTCGCAACCGCAAGTGCGGACATCAGCAACTTACGGTTCTATCAACGTCTCGGATTTAGAATGGAGCGGATCGAGCGAAATGTATTCAGCATCGATCGTGGCTATCCCAATCTGCAGGTCGATGGAATTCCTGTCCGCGATCGGGTGTGGTTGTCGATTAGCTCTGCCGAATACCGAGAGCGAACTTCCGCGTGAACGTTTTGTGTGAGTGCTATCTGTCGACCGTGTTTGCGCCTTGGAGTTCAGTCGTCGGGCTTGGAAGGCGCCGTGGCTCGTCGATCGAGATTATCGTCCAAACAGGACGATGAGTCCCCCGTCACGATAAAGGCCCCGCCGATATAGACAGAGATGCTAGGTACTACCCGAAAGAAAGCGTAGTTGGTAATTTGGAAAACGACGAACAGAGTCGCGATGTAGGCGCCCGTAACGCTTGCGAACTCAACTGGAGCCAGGTTGAGCGAAGTGCCGTAGAGTCCGAGCAGCAATGTGCCTGCTAGAAAAAGGCCGATTCGGGCAAGCAACGAAGGATGGTGCAAAGCAATTCGAACTGTGGCGTCCCCCATTGCCTCGAAGACCGTAGCCGCAAACACAAATAGAAAGACTTTCATGCTGAATGCTCTCATACCGTAAGTAAGGCGCAACCAAAAGCGGCGCGATCGGTTGTTTACTCTATCGACCCTCTCAGGATTGGACCTGGCCGGGCTAGGATGTTCTCGGGAACAAAAACAGCGCCGTCATGAGAAGCAGCGTGAAAGTCTCAATCAGTAATGCATACAGAGTGAGGCGTTTCGCTCGGTCAAAACGTGCTAGCAGTCGGCTGACAACCAATCCCAACAAAACGATCGGCGAGCCGAACAGCCTATCCACACAGATTTCACCCAAAAGCATCTTGCTCTGGCCTACGGCAGGGATGCTAATTGCTCCCAGACAAATCGGCGCGGTCAGGCTCAGGCCGAGCAGGATCTTCGAATAGCCGATATAGAGGTTCTCGGAATTGCGAATGGTTAGTACAAGCAGGAAAGTCGGGACAAGTAACATGCAGCCGATGAAGATTTCCAGAATCAAGTCGCCACCGGCGTACATTCCGCTCGATGCTGCGGCATCTTCCGGATGATTCACATACTGCATGTGGCGCAAATACACTAACACCGTGGCAGTAGCGATCACGAAAGCGTAACCCGCCGCTACCAGACCCAGTTTTCCGCGCAAAGTCCCCGGTTTCATGTCGGAATTGTACCCTTAGGGCACGACAGACCGGAGCTTCTAGCCTCAAGCGCTTACCGTTCGAAGCCAGAGAAGAAGAATAAGAGACCTGCTCCGCACCGCAAAGCCAATAAACAAGCCGGTTGTCCCTGCGCCCATGTGGCGACTATAAAATTATGCACACTAGGATTGAACGACCGGAAAAACGAAGCATGAAAACAGCAAGATCGGAGAGAAGATGAAGGCGACGACTCGCACAAAAGACAATGCCGTCTCGGCGAAGATCACCGAACGGATTCAGGACCTCGTCGATTGGCGTGGACAAACTCTCGCTCATGTTCGTCGGCTCATTCATGACGCTGATCCCGACATTCAGGAAGAGTGGAAATGGGTAAAGCCGACAAACCCAGGAACCCCTGTCTGGTGTCATGACGGAGGCATCTGCACAGGAGAAACCTACAAGCAGGTGGTGAAGCTCACTTTCTTTCGTGAGGCATCCATCAAAGATCCGAAGAAGCTTTTCAATGCCAACCTGGAAGGGGCTACCCGGCGTGCGATCGACTTCCGTGAAGGGGAGAAGATCGACGAAGCTGCTTTCAAGCAACTGATCCGCGCCGCGGTCGCGGCCAACTCTGTCGCGCTCAGTCAGCGCGCATCGAAGAAGAAGTGACCCACATCATCGCCGTCTAGGAGGCACTCGTTTCGCGTTCCACGACGGGAGCCGATTGCGCGTAACGAGATTGCTCGTTAGTTGGTGCTTGGTGATGGCGAGATGGGGCGTGCTTCCGCGGACCAGGCCGCATTTTGGTATAAGCTACCCCATGCTAGTGGAAATTCCGTGAACTACGAAGCGACGATTCCAGATCTTGACTGCAAAATTCCATCGGCCACCAAGATGTTTCTAGCCGCGCAGGTCGCAGGTTCAGCCTGCGCAGCGCTAATTTGACTATGAAGAAAGCATACACATCTGCTGGTATTGATGAATACCTTCGCGACCGATTGATGCCCGTTGAGGGCGCGATTCCTCGCATTCAGGGCATCGAGATGTTTGGGAATTCGATTCCGGCGGAAGCAGTTGGCGGCGACCTTTTTGAGTACATAAATTTTCAACAGCGTTACGACATTGATGCCCGCATTCAGAGGGCTCATCGCCTGACGAGGGAATTCCTGGAGCCGCTTCCCGCAGGCGCCCCAGTACGCAACTCGGTTGATGATCACGTAGAGTGGCTGCGTGGCACCCCCGATTATCAGCCCGAAATGGAACGGCAGTACAGGTTCGCGAAGAGTTCCGAACAGTTACGAGTTGCGGAAGCCTTGCACGAACTGGATTCGACGGCCGGAGTTCTGGTAGTTGATGCGCAGGGACACGGAATCATTTCCGCAAAGATTGCGTCCACAGTTCACGATACGTTCCATGCTTTGATGCTCACCGAACTCGATCGCTACGGGAAGGCAACGCCTGAACTTTTAAAGAACCTCAACTTGCGGCTGGCGCAATCGGTTACCGCACGCAACTCATTAGGTATAAGTGCGAAGGAAAATGCCCGCGAAATCGCGACGATGCTATATGGGGAGGTCCGCCCCGGCGGTCATTTTCGCTTCGCGAATTTCGGGCACCCGCCGCCCCTTGTGTTCTCGGCTGAATATCGCAAGTTCATGAACATCGATGAAAGCCGAATGGTCCAATTCCTCGCTCTCGGCCTGCAGATTCCCGCAGACCATCCGGATCGCGAGAAATATTACTCTCTGAATTTCCGGCAAAGAGAGTTCGATTCTTCTGATGTCGCCGAGATCACGCTGATGAGTCCAGGAGACATTCTTGTCCTCTACACCGACGGGGTTTACGACGGCAGCGACCCCCAATCGTTGAAACTGCTTGAAGCGGTTCTGTGTGAGCACTACCGAAAGCCGGCTCGAGACATTTGCAATGCATTATTAACTTATGCTGCCGACCGCGATGACGAGTTTCGTCGAAACGGTGACGAAGAACTCATTGACGACAAGACCGTGTTCATCGTCAAGCGGACTTGAGAACTCCCACCGTCCTAGAGCGTGCGGCACGATCGAGGAGCCGTCGTTGAGACCAAATGTGCCGACTGAAGGCTTCATCGAGGTAGCCCGATTCGTTGCATCAAGTTCTGAAAATGAGCGTCCGAGCGTAGAGGATCAAACGTAGGTCGCAGCAGGATCGATGGATTGAAGTGATCGGCGTAGGCTTTCTCCAGCCAGATCATGGCCTGGTCCTTCTCACCCAATCCAACGTAGACCAAAGCAATCGCGGGAGCGTTCTGTCGAGATTGTTCCCTCAACGTTTTCAGCAGAGCGAATGCCTCGGTTTTGTTGCCAGATAGCGCATAGGCATATGCCAGATTCGAGGTACAAGTCGTGCTGCTGCCGGACAACGTAATCGCTTTCTCGAATTCTTCGATAGCTTCGGCATAGGCCTGCTTCTGCATCAGAGCCAGGCCGAGTTCCAGATGAGCGATCGCAAAATTCGCGTCCATGGCGATCGCCTTACGACTCTGTTCAATCGCTTCTTCATTTCGGTGAGCGACGAGAAGGATTTCTGCCATCTCGGAACTGATGATCAATGACAGTGGATCCAGGGTTTCTGCTTTACGCATCTCCGCGATAGCTTCGTCACTTCGAGCCATTTCACTCAGATGCCAGGCATACCATTGGTGAGCAGTCGCGTAACCAGGATTGAGCTCGATAGCACGTTTGTATTCCGTCTCCGCCGATTCCCAATCCCAGTCGAATGCGTCGAGAGAAAATGCCAGTGAAGTGTGAGCCTCTCCCAACGTGTCGTCAGCTTCAAGGGCCTTGATCGCGGCCGCTTTGGCTTTCGGGTACGCCTCGCTCGAAGAGAGCACTCCGTACTCCCAATCTCCCAGCAAAGCATATGAATCAGCCAGGCCCGCGTACGCCTGTGCGTATTTCGAATCCTTTTGAAGCGCCTGATTGAAATAGTTCACGGCAGCTTTCAAACCGTCAGCGGTTCGCTTGTTCCAGAAATACCTTCCCTTGAGATAAAACTCATAGGCTTCCGGATCGACCACTCTGGTCTTTTTGAAAGATGCTTGTTCCTGTGGAGTCAATTTAATCCGAATGTGCTCAGCGATATTGCTTGCGACTCTTTTCTGCAGGGTCAAGGTGTCGCGCAGGTTGTCTTCATACGTTTGTGCCCACAGATGTTTGTCGGAGGACGCCTCGATGAGCTGGGCCGTGATGCGGACGCGATCTCCGGAACGCTGCACGCCGCCTTCTATGACGGCGTCTACGTGCAGCTCGCGCGCGATTTCAGGAAGTGGCTTGTGCGATCCCTTGTAGACCATCGCTGAGGTTCGTGAGATCACGCGCAACGCGCTGATCTGCGCGAGATCCGTTATCAGTTGGTCTGTCATGCCATCGGCGAAATAGTCCTGCGAGGCGTCGCCGGAAAAGTTGTTCAGCGGTAGTACTGCGAGGGATCGTATACGGGTCGGGCCGGCGTTCCTGGAGCGGAATTGCCAAGCTTCAACAGCGGCCAATGCAATGATCGCAGTGAGACCGAGTACAACCCAACGTGCCCATCGAGGGCGCGGAAGCGTGGCACGCGATTTCGGCTGCGAATCCCCCCCGGCTCTGGCGGCCAATTCCGATCCCGACGGATCGCTGGAGGAAGGCTCAGCCCTAACACGGCCATCGCCGTCCAGAAACGTGACTTCAGCAATGAATCGGTAGCCTCGCTTCGGGATGGTTTCGATGAATTGCGGACTCTCGGCTGAGTCTCCTAAGGCGCTGCGGAGCTTTCCAATCGCGATGTTCACGGCCTGATCGAAATCGCCAAAGGTTTCGGCAGGCCACACTTGGTTGCGTAACTGTTCCCGCGTAACGACTTCGCCCCGACGCTTTATCAAAATCTCGAGCACCTTCAACGGCTGCTGCTGGACTTTAATCCGCATGCCGGCTTTGCGTACCTCGCCAGACTGGAACGAGATTTCGAAAGTTCCAAACCGCACAACCGACGGATTTTGCAGCGGGTCCATAGCTTCGGTAGTTGGCACGGAGCAGAAGGCAGACCCCGCAGATATTCGTTCAAGAATATATGTTCGATTAACTCTTCATCAATCAGACACTTACCCGGAAATATCGGGGATATAGCAAAAAAAGTGGCCGTAAATTGACGCTTCATCCCCACCCGCGCCACATTGAGCCACCGCCAGACTCAAACTGATTGTGAGCCGAAAAAATGAATCTGCCTGGATTTGACCCTCGAGGAAATGCCCATGCCGACATCGCATCTGTCCCGGGCGATCAGCCGCCCCTGGAATTCGAAGACTTGGCAGTGCCGCTATTCGATTCTCTTTATAACTTCGCCCGCTGGATCGCTCGCGACGCGCACGAAGCTGAAGACATCGTACAGGAAACTTACCTGAAGGCACTGCGCGGATTCTCTTCCTTTCAACAGGGAACCAATTTTCGCGCATGGATGTTCCGAATTCTCAAAAACACGTTCCTGAGTTCCCGTTCGAAGCTCGATCGCCGAATGACTGTTGATTTTGACTTCGAGGAGGTTGGAGTAGAACTGGCCGTCGAGCACGAGACTCCCGATTCGATTCTGATGAGGCGTTCCGATATCTACCTGCTGAGGAAGGCGATCGAGAGCCTCCCATCAAATTCATCAGAAGTGTTAATCCTCTGTGAAGTCGAGGAGATGTCTTATCGGGAGATTGCAGACATTCTCGCCATCCCGATCGGAACGGTGATGTCACGCCTCTCCCGCGCCCGTCAGGCGCTTCGTGAGCTTATGGGCAGCGCCTCGGGTGAATCGTTCGCCGCTCAAGTCGAGCGAAATTAAATTCCCTTATCTCGAAATCGGCGAAGAAGAGATGCGAACCAGCCGAAGCGATTTCCCGAATTCTGCGACAGACCACCTGGCGGTGAACACTAATTTTCTTTTCCTCATGCGCGGCTTTTCCATCGCATATCAGTTTCTATCTGTTTGTGACCGTGTCCAGCTTGCGTAACATCTCCGTGATCTCAGGATTCGCCATGAAACTGTTCCACACGAGTTTGCTCCGGTAATTTTCGACCATCACCGTAATCGGCGCCTGGTTAAGTCCCATATAGATCGGTGAGATCCAGTTGTGCCGAACGTCGTAAGCGTCGCGTGGTCCGTAAATACCCCACATCTGCGCACCGAGATCGCGATAGTAGTGTTTCAACGCCGCCATCGATGCTTCCGGAGTATAAGGAAACGAGGCCAGAGCGCCAGTCGGAGTTAGCGTTCCGCGATCGCTGGCATCGTCGGGAGCATGAGGCACGTAGCCTTCCGGTCCATCACTAGCCGTCAAGCCCCACGCATCAGGACCGTATCCTTCGAAGTGCTTTGGATTGGCGATGCAGTATGCGCGGTTGATCATCGCAATCTTGCGGTTGTTCTCGAAGTACGATGATGT
The DNA here is from genome assembly GCA_963712365.1 of uncultured Acidobacteriota bacterium. Taxonomy (GTDB): domain Bacteria; phylum Acidobacteriota; class Terriglobia; order Terriglobales; family Acidobacteriaceae; genus Sulfotelmatobacter. The sequence goes on along the minus strand of CAVQHO010000005.1, from coordinate 64,250 downwards.
AAAGCGGTCATGCAAATTTGCCGGGTCGAATCCGACATAAGAGTAATGAGTGAAGAATAGTGGACCGCCTGTTCCTACCCCTACGTCCAGCTTGATACCGTAGTAGGTGTGGCCATTCCCATAGTGGTCGCCATCCATTGCACCCGACCAGCCCCGCCGATATCCAAGAGCTTGTTCCGATTGTCCGGCCCAGCCCGAGTAATACATGTCCACAGGGACGCCATGGGTGGGTGATGACATGGCCAGTAGATATGTAATCATCACTTCATTGAATCCGATAAGAGGATGGTGAATCTGCTGCGCCCACTCGGCCGACCAGTGCCAATAGAGGAAATCACTCTTCGGATCACCGCGATACCAGTCCCATTCCACCGTCTCCCAGAGATGCGTGATTCGTTTGAAGAGGGTTTGCTCCGCGTCCGTCTTGCCATGAAAGTACTGCCGCGCCGCGAGAAGTCCTTGCATCAGGAAGGAAGTCTCCACCAAATCCCCACCGTTATCGAACATGCCAAAGACCGGGAGCGTTTTGCCCGTACTGCCATCCATGAAATGAGACCACACGCCGTGATAACGCTGCGCGTGTTCGAGAAAATTCACGATCTTGGTCATTCGCTCGACGCCCTGTTCGCGCGTAATGAAGTGCCGGTCGACGCCGACCATGAGCGTCATGATTCCGAATCCACTGGCTCCCGTCGCAACGATGCGGTCATCACCCGGAATGTTTTCACGTGTCATCCCGGAGCCTGGATCAGCCCCGTCCCAGTAATAGCGGAAGCAATCCTGCTGCAACATCGTCAGTAGTTCGTCGTCGCTGAACTCGTGCGTTGATGCGCTCACTTCGCGAGATGGACTCGAGTTGTGATACTCGCGGTCCGACGCCACCACCCTGTACGTAGCACTCATCCCCGGCTTGCCGAGAAAATCCGTGTAACCGTTGATTCCCGGCGTCTGCGTTCCAATGGGTTCGAAATTCTTTCCATCACTCGCGCGATACACGATGTATCGCGCAACACCAGGACTCTTTACCGGATCCCAAAGAATCTCGACGTGCCGCTCGAAGCCGGTGGCCCGCACATTGGACGGCGCTTGCAGGATTGTGGATGTATCGGATGGCTGGTCGTCATCTACGCGAAATTCATCCACAATGAGTGTGTGTTTTACTCCGTCGGCGCGCTCCTGATGAAAAATAACATTTTGCAAATGCTCGGGGCGGAATTTATAAATCGAGGCAGAATGGAACTCGCTGAAGGGGATCCGGATGCGTATCCAGCGGCCTGCTGGCAGGTCACCGGTGAACTTGCCGATAGGTAAACCTTCGGTGAACGAAGCGGGGAACTCGGCTACCTGAAGGCCTTCGCGTGCGGTCGAGAGGATGATCGACGGCAAATCCCTCGCCGAGATCGCTTGCGGCGCATATACCCAAAAATACAGATTGAGTCCTGCAAATGCGGGAAACCGATTGCGAAAGTTCATCACACGAACTTCAGCTTCCCACCCACCGCCGGGATTCGATTGCCACTCCATACGAAGAGCATTCGGAGGGGTCAAAAATATCTTCGTCTCAATTGGCAGCCTTGAATCGATCTGCTCCACGAAGCTGCCGCCATTCGACATCGCGGCGCTGTAGAAGTAGTTGTTCGGAGACAGGCCGTTGTCAAAAATGGTATGGCGGTAGTAGTCGGTATCACTCTGCGCAAGTAGGCAGTAGGGGAGGGAAGTCGCGAGCAACAGCACTAACAACTTGATCATCTTCATTTTGTGTTGCCTTCGATTCAATGAGGAATTGAATGACATCCACGCCAGCCGAGTTCGGTTGGCGTGAGTTCACTTCGGAAGCCGCTCCACCGAGACTTCTTTATAAAAAACTTCAGCCCCCGGATGGTTCTGCAGACCGATGTAACCCGAGTCTTTTCGCGGCCCTCGATCTGGATCTTCCGAATCGATGGGTTTCGGCGGTACTGGCTGCCCTTCCGTGAAGTCGGTCACCTTCGTCCCATTAAGGTAGACGATGGTTCGTGGACCATCAATCGTGATGTCCATGGTGTTCCATTCGCTGATTGGTCGGATTGGTCGAGACAACGCTTTGGTGAACGTATATAGGACTCCGGTGCACGAATAATCGTCCGGCCAATCACCGATTTCGACTTCATACCCCCGATTCACGGGCATCCATGGTTCGGTGGGGCGTTCCGGTATGCGGATAAACACTCCCGAATCCGATCCTGTACCCGTCAATTTGAACACGGTCCGGATTTTCGCACGCCCAATTTTCTCTCGGGAATACCAGAGCAAACCCATTCCACCTTGCGTTTTCAGCATCCCGTTTTCCACGATAAATGCGCCGGGACCGACATGCTCCCAGCCGTCCAGATTCTTGCCGTTGAAAAGCAATCGCTTATTTGTTTGTGCTAAAAGGGGAACGGTGCTCGCGAGGATGAGAAGTATGAAAGCCGTTCCGCAGGCTTGCGTCCTACACCGATTCCTGAAGCCTGGCTCCATTGTGCCCCTTCCAGATTTTCAGAACACATGTTGAATCAGTATCACGCACGCCGAATGAGCGTCAAACTTAGCAAACACAAGACACGGTTCCTTGACACCTCATTCTGGCGAGTGTTACGAGTGTTAAAGCACATCGTGATTATTCAACGAAGCGGTACCATCGGAATCTGACATGGGCGGACAGGGCATTGAACGACGCGAAATACTTCGCTACCTCGGCATTGCTTCCGTGGCGGCAGGCTTTCCGGGTTTTCATCAATGGGCGTTTGCCTGTGCACATCATCCCCAACAAGCGACCGCGGCGGCTCAATCGCAAACTGGGCCCTACCAGCCAATCTTTTTTGCGCCTGCCGAATACCGGATGATCGAACATCTCACCGATCTCATTGTTCCCGAGGATGATACTGCTGGCGCAAAATCGGCAGGCGTCGCTGAGTTCATTGATTTCATGCTGGCAAATAGAGTGCCCGTAACTGGGCCTCGCGAGGTGCGCTCGACCCAGGACGCAATCGAAATTGGTACCGATGCTCAGGTTCGTTTCATCGCAGGTCTTGGCTGGATGAACGCGCACTCCCATTCGGAGTTTGGCCGGGACTTCATGGGCTGTAGCACGACTGAGCAACAGCAGTTCTTGGAAGAATTGGCATATAAAGCGAAATTCAAGCCGGCTACGGAAAGTGGACGCGCGTTCTTCCACATGCTCCGCGACTACACCGTGATCGGCTATTACACAACGAAGGTCGGGCTTGAGGCCCTCGGCTATCCCGGGCTGCGCACCGTGTGGCCAAAAATGCCGGGATGTCCCCATCCAGATGATCCTGAGCACAAGCATCTTCACGAGCCAGCCAAAGCAAACTCAAAAGGCTGAGCAGGGGATTCGACGAGGAGTCTTTCATTGCCGACAAAAGTTTATGACGCGATCGTAGTAGGAACCGGGGCCGGTGGTGGAACCGCCATGAAACTCCTCTGTGAAGCAGGACTTCAAGTGTGCGCCATGAATTCCGGACCGCGTACCGATCCAACCGAAGACTATCGATTGCATCGTCAAGTTTTCGATCTTAAGTTTCGCGGGTATGGCGACCCTCTGCGTTTCCAAGGCAAGCCCCACCAGGAGCCTTACTCGGTTGAAGAGTCTGAATACAGCGAGGGCAGTGATCTCTTCGAGCACGACATCGCATATTCGAACTCACCCGGCACGGACTGGTATTGGAAGCGCTGCAAGGCGACGGGAGGGAAAGCGAATTTTTGGGGACGCTCCTCCGCACGCTTTGGAGACATCGATTTCAAGGCGGCCGATCTCGACGGATTCGGCGAGAACTGGCCCGTGGATTACGCGGAGATCGCTCCTTGGTTTGCGAAAGCTGAGCGCTACATGGGGGTTGCCAGCACTATCCAGAACCGGCCTAGCAATCCAGACGGCGAGTATCTGCCGCCAATGCCATGGCGTTGCATCGATTACATCATTCAGAAGGGCGGCCGAAAAGATCGGCGTCCCTTATCTGCCCGACCGCTGTGCTCAACTTACTGTCGATCACAACAATCATCCTGCCTGCCACTACTGTGGGAACTGCACTCGGGGATGCGACGTCGGATCTTTCTTCTCTCCTACATGGTTCACGATTCCGGAAGCCGAAGCGACGAAGAACCTGACGTTGCTCACTAACGCACTTGTGCGGTGCGTGCTTACCGACGAGGACGGCCTCGCCAAAGGTGTTGCGTACGTCGATCGGAATACTCGACAGGAAGTCGAGATCTACGCAAAAGTTGTTGTACTCGCTGCGTCATGTGTCGAGACGGCGCACATCATGCTGAATTCGAAGTCGCGCCACTGGCCGAGTGGAGTCGCGAACTCCAGCGGCCAACTTGGGCGGAATCTTTGTGAGCACCTATACGGCTGTCCGGGTTACGGATATCTGCCACAGCTTCTCGGCCAGCCCGCGCGCCCTGACAACATTGCCGATTCCACCGTAGGCTTGGATGCCTCGCTGGCAGAATCTGAAAAATCCGCATGAAGAGAAATTCATCCGTGGCTACTCCGTTTACATTGGCGGTGGGTGCGGAGAGTTTCCCGGATACTACGGACAGATCGAAGGCTTCGGATCGAAATACAAACGTGATATCAAGCGCTACTATCCCACGGGCGATCGGCGCGCTGATCCAGGCACCTTCTCTTCCTTCACCGGCACAACTATGTGGACATCGATCCGGAGAAGAATGACATCTTTGGAATCCCCCAACTTCGATTTCATTTTCAGTGGGGACAAAACGAGCTCTTGATGTGGGAGCACTCGAAGCAGTGTGATGGTCGATTTGTTCAAGGCGATGGGCGGAGAAATGTGGGGAATGGACGATGAACCTAATCGTCCCGGAACCAGTCTGCACGAAACCGGAGTCTGCAGGATTGGCAACGACGCGAAAACCTCCGTTACGAACAAGTGGGCGCAGACACACGATGTTCCGAATCTCTACATCTGCGACGCCAGCGTTTTCCCCAGTTGTACCGATAAGACCACGACCATGCCGATCGTCGCCTTTGCCATGCGCACCTGCGACCACCTGATCAACAATTTCAAGCAAGGCTCAGACCGAGCCGCCTGACGAGTGTGCCTTGAGTTCGACCCAACCTGCTGAACCCCTCTAACCAATATTTCTTTTCCGTTATGGAATTTCGCAACGGTGCTTTCTGAATTTCACAGAATGCTCGTCCCAAATCGTTATTGCAACATTCACGTGTTGCTCGCTCACCAAGTCGGTCCTACATCGCGGCATCCGGTCGCGCACAAATCGTCTTGACTGTCGAAAATCCGCTGTGCTATACACGCCCCGAGTCCTACTAAACCGTTTTTACCGCTGTTTAGCGGACAGGGCGTTTCAAGGCTTGGGGCTTTCTTTACGACCCGTTGCTAAGGAGAAATTAAATGAGCCGATCCGGTGCGGGGTTTCGTGTGTCACTTTTCGCACTTTGTGCGGTATTTTCTGTGACCTTGGCGCACGCTCAATATCGCGCTTCGATTCAGGGCGTCGTAACCGACCAGCAAGGTGCCGTTGTCCCAGGCGCCACCGTAACTCTAACGAGCCAAGACACCAATCGACAGCAACAAGCGACAACAAATTCTGACGGTGTTTACAACTTCGTGGAACTCGCTCCGAGCCGCTACACAATCAAAGTTGAGATGAGCGGATTCAAGACGTACACCGCGACTGACCTTCAGATCATTTCAGAGCAATCGAATGGCTTTAACATCCGTCTTGATATAGGCACAGCGGGCGAAACTGTACAGGTAAATGGTGATGCTGTTCCCGCCATCGACACACAGACAGCCACCGTCAGTGGGACTGTGACCGCGCAACAGATTCAAGCCCTTCCTTCATTTGGCCGCGACGTCTTTCAGTTGGCGCAGCTCGCGCCGGGAATCTTCGGCGATGGGGCTAGAACAGACAGCGGCGACTCGAATGCGCTTCCGGGCAATGCAGGTCCGGGAGGGTCCGGAGCGACGTCAGGAATTTTCGCTACAGAAAACGGGCCACAAGTTTCCGCTGGTGGCGGCCGACGTGAACTCAACAACATTCAACTCGATGGGGTTGGCATCACCAGCGTGTCGTGGGCCGGAACGGCCGTGATCACACCAAACGAGGATTCGGTCAAGGAAGTGAAAGTTGTCAGCAACAGTTACGACGCCGAAGACGGACGCTATCCTGGCGCTCAAATTAAGGTCATCTCGCAAAACGGCACCAACAGCTACCACGGAAGCGCGTTTTTCAAGGCCGACCGCCCCGGGCTCAATGCGTATACCCGTCGGGGCATCACGGGAGTTTTCGATCCGAAAAGGAACAATGCCAGATTCAATGATTTTGGCGGGTCGGTCGGGGGCCCGATCATCCATAACAAGCTGTTCGGATTCTTCTCCTACGAGACCGTCCGCAATCACGGTACGGTCAACTACCAAGATTACTTTCCGACTGCCCAGCTTCTGGCTCTTGCTCAGCCTGGTAGCGCGGCAGCCCTCTATGCAAATTACCCCGGGGTTTTAGTTACCGGTGGCACGCTGGAAGAGGATGCAGGCTCGGGGCACACCTGCTCCGACATTGGACTAGTTGAAGGAACGAATTGCACATTCATTCCGGGGCAGGGCCTGAACGTCGGGCGCCCCCTGACATCTCCCCTAGGCACTACCGACCCCTCGTGGACAGACGTATTCAATCCGGGCTTGGGCGGTGACGGTTCAGGTTCGCCGGCTAACCTTGATCCAACCACTCCCGACTTCGCGTTCTACAACGTCGATACCATCGACAACTCGGTGAACGTACAGTACAACTTCCGCGTCGACTACAACCTGACCAGCAGAGACTTGCTCGCGTTCAGCATGTATTACGTGCCCACCAGCAATGACTCATTCAACGGGTCGCCGATCCCGATGAACCTCTTTCACCACGAGGTCGTCAACGAAGCCGAAACACTGCTCTGGAACCACACATTCTCGCCTAGCCTCTTGAACGAGGCTCGTATCAATGCAGCGGGCTGGCGCTGGCAGGATCTCAATAACAATCCCAACGGAGCCTGGGGCCTTCCAGTACTCAATTTCGCGCAGGTCAACTCTCCAACCGACAATAATGGCGTAATGCTGGGCTATGGCACGGCAGGTGTCAGTGGCTTGGGCGAAGGTGTTCCGGGAACATTCGACCAATGGACCTACGCCGTGAAAGACGTGCTCACCAAGGTTCACGGCAGTCACACCATTAAACTCGGCGGCGAGATCACGAGACTTGAGTTTGTCGACCTTGCTCCGTGGAACGCGCGTCCAACATACTTCTTCCACAACCTCTGGGACTTCATCAACGACGCTCCCCGAGAGGAACAAGCTACCTTCAATCCGTTGACCGGAGTTCCTTCGGACTTCAGAAAAGATACCCGGTCCAACATCTACGGATTTTTCGCTCAGGACGATTTCAAGGTCCGTTCCAACCTGACTCTGAACTTGGGATTGCGCTGGGAGTACAACGGTCCGATCTCAGACAAGGGCAACAATCTCGGCATCGTCGAACTAGGAACCGGCCAGGACGTCCTCACCGGCATGCGGGTTCGCAAAGGCGGCAATCTCTATAGCCCGAGCAAGAATGATTTCGGTCCGCAGATCGGTTTTGCCTGGAGTCCGGGTCACTTCAACAACCGCTTCGTTCTGCGCGGCGGATTCGGAATTGGATTCACTGGTCAGGAAGAGGCGACATCTCTCAATGGCCGTAACAACCCGCCATTTTTGTCTCCAGCTTTCAATCTGACCAACAGCTTCTGCACCGATCCCCCAGCGTGTACAACGCTGCAGAACCAGGTCGTCTATGGCCCCAGCACCTTCCCGGCGGACGTACATTCGTTCCACGGCTATGGACCTAATCCGTTCGGTACCGCAAGCTTCGATCCAAATACAAACCTTCCGCTTCCGGGACCGAATTTTTCACCAATCGATCTTACGGGGTATCCGTCTCATTGGGATGACACGCGCACCTATCGGTACTCGGTAGAAGGCCAGTACGACCTTGGTCGGCAGTGGGTCGCGACTCTGGGGTATCAGGGAACCGCTACTCGCGACCTGACCCGCCAGTACAACCTGAATCTTCTGCTGTTCGCGCAGCAAGGAGTTCCGTTCAACCCGATTGTGCCGCACGTCGATTGGTATGACGAAGGTGGCCGTGCCAACTTCAATGCTTTGCTCGCTGAAGTGCGTCACCAGTTTGGCCACTCATTCCAGTTCAACGCCCAGTACCGCTATAGCCGCTCCATGGACACTGGTTCAAACAACTACGCCAACGGCAACTATCAGTTCACCATGAATGAGGACTACGGCAAGTCCGACTACGACACGACCCACGCCTACAAGTTCTTCGGATTGTGGCAGCCCGTGTTCTTCCACGGAAGTCATAGTTGGATTGAAAAGATCGCAGGCAACTGGACACTGAGTGGAATTCTCAACGCACACTCAGGCTTTCCGTATAACCCCATCTACAACACATTCTGCGACGCCATATATGCAGGCAGTTGCGGTGGCGGTGGCACATCTTCTCTCCGTCCGGCAGCCTATGCGGGCGGAGCATCAGGCGACCATAGCAACGATGCATTCATTCGCCAGGGAGGCGATTTCCCAAACGGAGCTGCAACGTACTTCACGCCGCCATCCTTCACTCCAGGTCCGGACTTCTCCGCCGTTGTCGCGGGCGCAACTCCGGGACCCATTCCCGGACCACCTGGAATTGTACGCAACGCTTTCGTGGGACCGCACTACTTCGACATCGACGCCACGATAAGCAAAGCATTTGGCTTACCGAATATGAAAGTGATTGGGGAAAACGCGAAAGTTGAATTCCGCGCAAACTTCTTCAACCTGTTCAACAACCTGAACCTCTTCAACATCCAAGGAGATTTGAACAACACTCACTTCGGCCAGCCGCAAAATGCATTGGGAGCTCGCACCATCGAAATGCAAGCTCGCTTCAGCTTCTAACAAGGCTTTCAGGGACGCGTCTAAGCGCGTCCCTTCTATTTTCCTTTCTCAGCCCGAACTCCAGTTGCATTAAACTCGACGTGTGGCGGCTCGCAACAACTTCAAAACCGATGTGAGGACATCTCGACCGATATCTCTGATCGTCTTACGAGTTACGCTGTTCTCGATCCTCCTGTCGTCCCTTCACCCTCTCGCGCTTGCCGCCACCGAAACCTTTGCTGCGCTTGCTGCAAAGGCAGACGCGGCGCGCGACGCCGAACACCTCGATGAAGCCGTAACGCTCTATCGACGCGCTCTCGCGCTTCGGCCCTCATGGAAAGACGGCTGGTGGTCGCTCGGCACCATCTACTACGATCAGGATGCTTACGCGAAGGCGGCGCATGCCTTTGAAGGATTGCTAAGAGCCGATCCAAAGAACGGAACGGGCTATGTCATGCTCGGTCTCTGCCAGTTCGAACTCAAGCAGGATGCTGCGTCATTGAAGAGCATTCAAATGGGTCTCAGTTTCGGATTAATAAAGGATCAATCGCTGCGAGCCGTCGTTCTCTATCATGAGGGGATTCTCCTGCTGCGTGAGGGTAAATTCGGCAGCGCCCAAGATACACTCTCGCTGCTCGCCAGCTACGGGCAAGGTGGAGATCAGGCTGCGATCGCCCTCGGCATGGCAGCGCTTGGAATCCGCCCGCAGGATTTGTCCCCTGAAGGTTCCGCTCAGCGCACGGTCGTCCTTCGCGCAGGAAGGGCTGAAGTTCTGGGTGCCCAGAAAAAATTCGAAGAAGGCGCGAAGCTCTATGCTCAGGTAGTCGCCGATGCTCCAGCGTTCCCCAATATTCACTTCGCTTACGGACGCTTTCTTCTGCTCGAACATTTAACCGACGACGCGATCAACGAACTTAAGATCGAGATCAAGAACAATCCACAAAAAGTTCAGTCTTATCTCGAGATCGCTTCCGTTCAATATCATGTCGACTCGGCTGAAGGCGTCAAATATGCCGAGCAAGCCCTGTCGTTGCAGCCAGGGCTGCCCTTCGCACACTACCTCTTGGGGCTTCTTTACACGGACGTCAACGAATATCCCAAGGCGATCACTGAATTGGAGTTCGCGGAAAAGAACAATATTCGCGAAGCCGATCTCTACTACGCTCTAGGACGAGCCTACTCTCGCGCTGGGCGAAAAAACGACGCAGCCCGCGCCCGCGCAGCCTTCTTGCGTCTCAACTCCGCCGGTGGAAAAGAAGAGCCGAACATCTACGGGGAGCATCGCCCACTATCGCACGATCCCGCTTCAGGGTTTGCACAATCCAAGCCCGAGGCCAAGCAGCCGTGATGCGCTTCCTCGATCGAAGAGGGTTTCTCCGCGGCATGGCTATGTCGCTGCCTGCTCTAGTCGCACAGCAAAGTTTAGGGGATGTCGCGCTGTCACTTTTACAAACGCCAGCCCCGGCACGAAGCCTCTTCGAAAGCATCCCTCCATCGGTCAGCGGAATCGATTTCCGCCACACGAACGGTCGCTCGGCCGAATACTACTTGCCGGAAACTACGGGAGCCGGATGCGCCTTTCTCGACTATGACAACGACGGCTGGATGGATATCTATCTCGTGAATAGTGGGAAGTGCGATTTCTATGATCCCAAGCCACCGCTTCGCAATGCGCTTTATCACAATAATCGCGACGGAACCTTCACCGACGTCACCGAGAGAGCGGGAGTCGTTGGCGGTGGTTACGGCATGGGCGTTGCCATAGCCGACTACGACGGCGACGGTTTTTCCGATCTCTATCTCACACAGTACGGGCGTAGCATTCTTTACCACAACAACGGAGACGGTACCTTCACGGATGTCACTGAAAAGGCCGGAGTCGCGGCCCCGGGCTGGGCGTCAAGCGCCGTCTGGTTCGACTATGACAATGACGGACGACTCGATCTCTTCGTCTGTCGCTTCGCGGAATTCGACAAAGCCGCCAACAAATTCTGTGGCAACCTCCAGAACGGCGAGCGCTATTACTGCGTTCCGCGCGTATATCCGCCTGCGAGAAGCTGGCTGTTCCATAACAATGGCGACGGTACTTTCCGAGACGTGTCGGCTGAAACTGGAATCGCGAAATCTCTCGGAAAGGCCTGGGGCGTCGTTGCCACTGACATCAATAATGATGGTTGGATGGACCTGTTCGTCGCCAACGACACGGTTCCGAACTTCGTGTTTCTCAATCGAAGAGGACATTTCGAGGAAGTGGGCCTGGATGCGGGTGTGGCCTACAGTCAAGATGGCCGCGCTCGCTCTGGCATGGGCGTTGACTCTGCCGACTACGATCAGGATGGCTGGCAGGACCTATTCGTTGCCAACGTCGATCAGGAAATGTACTCGATTTATCACAACAACCATGATGTCACTTTCGACGACATGGCCGGCCCTTTCGGCATCGGCCGCACAACTCGGCTCATGAGCGGGTGGGGGGTGAAATTCTTCGACTTCGACAACGACGGCAATCTTGATCTCTTCATCGCAAATGGCCACCCCGATGACAAGATCGAGGTTCATGCCTCTCACGTGAAGTATCGCGAGCCTCTTCTTCTGTTTCGCAATACGGGTCATGGCCTGGAAGATTTGAGTTCCGCTGCCGGACCTGCATTTGCCGAGACCTTCGCCGCGCGCGGCCTTGCGATCGGAGACTTCAACAACGATGGCGCTCTCGACGTGCTGGTTTCAACCAACGGTTCAACGCCGGTTCTGCTGAAGAACTCCGCCAGCACTGGCAATCACTGGCTGGGCGTGAAGCTCGTGGGAAAGAGGGCGAATCCGGATGCGATCGGTGCTCGCCTTAGTTGGCAAGCCGGTGACCTGAAGAGAAGCCGACTTAAAGTTGGAGGGGGCAGTTATCTTTCCTCACATGACCCGCGAGAAGTGTTGGGAATTGGAGCCCGAACAAAAATTGATCGGCTCGACATTCAATGGCCGCAGCCCAGTGGAAAACTCGAAACATTCCGCGAACTCCCCCTCGACCGCTACATCACGATCGTCGAAGGCATCGGCATCCGCTAGCCCGGAAACTTCTCGCCTTGCTTCACAATGCGGATCCGATGGTCCGCGAACTTGTGATGTCCCCCGGGCAATTCCAGCTTAGGCATATGGCAGTTGGCACATCCTGTCTTCGCAACTTTGCATGCAGCTGGCTTCGACTTTGCACTGGCGTGACATGCCTGGCATTTGGAATCGTAATGCTCAGCGACTGTATCGAGCGGAAGATGCGGGTCGTGACACGTAATACAGCTGATCCGCGCATCCTCTTCGTCGAAGCATTTGCTGCCCTCGAGGCGATAGGGCTGGAATCGCAACGTGGTGATGTCACGAACGCCTGTCTGAGCGATCTCTTCCCACGTGCGATGGCACTGCCCGCAGAATGTCGAAATCTCTCCGCTGCTCAGCGACGACAAATGCTTCATGCGGACAATGCCAGACTCGCCGTTCAACTCCCCATATAAATGAGTATCCGAATTCTCATGGCAATGGGAGCACTGCACTCCTGGCGTTAATTTATCGAGGACCAGCTCTCGCTTGCGTATTCCGCCTGTCGAGTGGCACCCTAGGCAACGCAGTTTTTCGTCCGTTCCCAACAAGCGACCGGATGCCTCTGCCAGGTCTTGTGGCGAATTCCTACTATGCCCGATCGTGAGGCCGAGTCCGCGTATCTCGCTAAAGTAGCTGACCCGGCTTTCATAAAACTCGCCTTTGTTTTCGAGTATGTAGGTTTGTCCTGATGGCCGCACTGGACCCGACGGCATAACGGATCGGCAACGTCAGCGCCTCACTCCCCTTGCTCACAGTGTATGAAGATTCGTCCCCGCGCCGCTCAATGCGGAACGTGTAAGGACCGTCGACGAACGTCAAGACGGGATTTTGAATTAGTACCCTGCATTTGGCGACACTCTCCATGGCTTGAGCCATGGGCGTCGCAGGTTGGGTCTTGGCTTGTTCGTGGCACGACGCACAAGGACTCGCTGGCGGCGTCTCGCCGAATGCTCCTGCGATAGGCGATAAAAAAAGGCTCAAAGCGAGGCCTAGTCGCCTGTAACGCACAAGGTAGATGGATGGTCTAGAGAAAATCACTGCGATTCTGGATTTTAATCGCAGATGGTGGCCAGCCGTTTCCGATTCGCTCACAGGTGTCGTACCATTCCGATTTATTGGGCCGAATCTCAATCCGAATGAAGTCAGAATGTTCCTGTCAGTACAAATGTTCTGAATTCGATTTCGACAGCATCGAATTAATTCGTTCTTACCTCTAAGCAGTCGAGGGTATGCCACTTGGGACTCATCGCCGCTTCTGCAGCAACTGGACTATCAAGATGGGCACTCCGCCTTGGCGGGCCCGGCCTGATCGTCATCGGCCTCATCGACAACTCCGTGGTCCCGATACCGGGTGGCATGGACCTGTTCGTGATACTGCTTACCGCTCGCAATCGGGGGTTTTGGCTCTACTACGCACTGATGGCCGTCGCCGGGGCGATGATCGGAGGATTCTTCACCTATCGCCTCGCCCGCAAGGGGGGAAAAGAGGGTTTGGAGAAGAAGGTCGGCAAGCGTCGCGCTGAAAAGGTCTATAAACGATTCGAGAAGAGCGGTTTCTCCACAGTGTTAATCGGTTCCGTTCTGCCTCCCCCATTTCCGATGGTGCCCGTGTTGATGGCGGCCGGCGTTCTTCAATATCCGGACAAGAAATTCCTCATCCGCCCTTGGCCTCGGACGAGCAATCCGCTTTATCGCGCTAGCCTATCTCGGACGCCTTTACGGCACGGCGATCGTTGGATGGTTGTCCCGGTATTACAAGCCTTTTCTTTATGCTCTCATAGCGGCAGCGGTCGTGGGTGGCGCTGCCGCCCTTATCTATTTCAAGTGGTACCGCCACCGCGAACAGGCCGGTGCTGGCCGAAAGGCTAGCTCCGGCAGCGAGTCTTACCGCGCAGGCGCAGGCTGTGGCGTGGTCGCCGGCGCCGTCGTCTTCGGTAGCTCCGAAGTTTACTTTCGGTACCTCGCGCGATCCTTCTGACGCCTGGAAATAAGCATCATTCGGCTTGAATCCGGCCCATCCGGCAAAAATGTTGTTGGGAAACTGCTGGACGTAGGTGTTGTAGTCCTGCAGGGTATCGTTGTATCGCTTGCGTTCTACGGCGATGCGGTTCTCGGTTCCGGCCAGTTCATCCTGCAAGCGCAGGAAGTTCTCGTTCGACTTCAGCTGCGGATAGTTCTCGACTATCAGAAGCAGGCGTCCGAGAGCGCCGTCGAGTTGTCCGTTGGCTGCGATCTTCTCCTGCGGAGTACCGGCAGAAAGCAGAGCGGAACGCGCCTTGGCGATGTCGCCAAATACGGTTTGCTCTTGCTGTGCGTACCCTTTCACGGTCTCGACCAGATTCGGGATCAGGTCCGCACGTCGTTGTAGCACGATGTCGACCTGCGACCATGCCGCCTTCACGGCTCTCATTCTTTGTACCAGTGTGTTCCGCGTGCTCACGTATTGAGCCGAAGGCGGATAACACAGACCGATCACTAGCATGATGACGATTACTACGATCACTGCTATCAGACCTTTACCCATAACGCCCTCCTTGAACTTGAATGACGCTTACGCCTGTTGCCCAGCCCTATCGACCGCGGCAATTACTTTTTCCACGGCCGCCAGTAACGAGCGGCGAGATCGACAACGTCGCCCTTCTTTGCATCAGCGTTGCGCTCCGCGCACATCCAAAACCTGAATATCGCTGAAGGATCGAATCCAACACGCGCCCGACCAACGTTATCGCTTCGCGCCTCGCCGCGAGTGTTCTGCTTGCCGTCTCCCATGACGATGAGCGCGTGCCGAAATAGGGTACCGAAGGATGGCGCAGACCGCAGCAATATTTCCCAAAGCCGGCGATTCATGGTCTCGCCGGCCACCAGCACATGCTGGCGCAACAAGATCAGCTTCTCCCTAAATTCGTATTCGACTTGGACGCGATGCAGATGCATCGGAATCGTGCAAGTCCTTGCAGCACATCTCGCCAAACAGTACTTGGTGATGCTTCTGCATATCCAGCAACTCAATGGCAAATACGTCGTGGAGCGCTCAAGTTCCAGTTGTGTCATGCACAGGGGAGGAGGCTGCTTCTGGCCATCCCACCATTTGGCGGCGGGCGAAAGAGCCTGCAGCGCGTTGAACGAGCTGTCCCGCAGGACACACAACATGTTTAGGTTCGAGAGACCCGGGATGATAACTCCCCCGCCACCGCGGAGCCGAACAGGATAATGCTCTCGATGTTCGGTCCGCCTGCGGTCCGCATCTTGCTCACGAATTCGTCGATCATTTCTCGGGAATCATTGCATCCTCGATGCCGTCTTCAAACTACCAGCTGCTGCTCGCGCCGCCGCCACCCGAACTTCCTCCGCCGAAGCCGCCAAATCCGCCTCCGCCACCGAATCCACCTACCACGATCCACCTCCGCCCGCCCCACCACCTCCCCAGCCGCCGCGTCGTCCACCGAATGTCTGCGAGAAAAGCATCCAGAACAAAATATTGCGCAGCGGGTGAAAAGAGAACGATCAAACCACGATGATGATCACGACGATGATTCCGCCCAACGAAATGCAAGCCCTCAGTCTGGCCGCTGTACGCGCGCTGGGGCGCGCGGCCGCTGATCGTCGTCAGTTGAACCCCCGCGTCGGACGCGATTACATCCGCCACGCGGCTTGTCACCAGGAACAATGCTTGGCTGTAATCTCCGCTCCGCATGAGCGGAATCGCTTCGCGCTGAAAGCCCCCAACCTTTCCGTCAGGAAGAATCGCTTCCAGCCCGTAGCCGACTTCGACGCGGGCGCGATGATCCTGTATCGCATAGAGGATGAGCACGCCACGGTCGGTAGATTTCGCGCCGATGCCCCATTTCTTGAAGAGGTCGACGGCGATAACTCTCGATATCAGCGCCATCCGAGAGTATTGATGGTGACGAGGCGATTTGCGCATGGGCCTTCTCGTCAACTTGGGAGCAGATTCCTCATCTGCGATAGCGTGTCGGCATCGATGACGTGGGCGAAGTCGTTGACGTATCCGGTAGGTTTCAGCTGCGAAACAGATTCGGCCCTCGCCCATATGCCCAGCCATACCACGCTAGCCAAGCAAACTTTCACGCGCCATTCACACAAAAATTGTACAAGACATTGTCATGTGGCCGGCGGGCAGGCGAGGCGTCCTTATTCAGGGTTCTGCATCCACTGTACCAGTGCAATTGGAATGACATTCACCTTGGTAATTTGCCGCGACGAGCGGCATAGATGATGATGGATAACGATGTCCGCATCCGCGAAACACACGCCGTTGGGATCGCCTGCCTGTAGATCTTGCCCGTTCGTGTTGTGACCTCCAAAGGATTTTCGACGACGGTGGTCGAAGGTCGAGGCACCGAGCTGAGCGAGGGCGGCATGGTCTCTATGCTGGAATCCTGCTGAATCCGGGCGATTTGCTGGAAGTCGAGTTCGATACGCCAACTCCTTCGCGTCTGCCTGCCATTGTTCGATCTCGTAACGGCTTCTGTTTCGGTCTCGAATTCATTACTCCGCTGCCCGCCTAGCTTCTTGCCTTCCCAGTTCCCATAGCTTTGCACCCGAAATTGTTCTAGCATCTCAACGGCCGCAGGAGTGCTCCATGTACTTCGAACAGTTCTATCTGGGCTGTCTTGCGCATGCGTCCTACATGTTGGCCTCAGAGGGCGAAGCAGTGGTCGTCGATCCACAGCGCGACGTGGATCTGTATTTAAAAGCTGCGGACAGCACGGGCTCGCGATCCGGCACATTTTTGAAACACATCTGCACGCCGATTTTGTTTCCGGCCACCAGGAACTCGCGGCGCGCACAGGAGCAAAGATTTACATGGGAGCGCAGGCTGGAGCGACGTTTCCGCATGTGCCTGTGAGTGACGGCTTCGAATTGAAAGTTTGGCAAAGCTTCGATCCGTGTGCTGGAGACGCCCGGGCCATACGGCGGAAAGCATCTGCCTTGTGGTGACCGACTATGAGAAGTCGGCTGAGCCCTGGGCTGTGCTGACGGGCGACACGCTTTTCATCGGCGACGTAGGACGTCCTGATCTTTCGCCTCGGCACACGCCTGCGCAACTTGCCGGACTGCTGTATCGACAGCCTGCACCACAAGCTGCTGGCACTGCCCGACGAAGTGCTGGTTTATCCGGCGCACGGCGCAGGATCTCTCTGCGGAAAGAACATGCGCGCGGAGCGCTCGTCGACGATCGGAACAGAACGCCTCACGAACTACGCCCTGCAAATCAAGAGCAGGGAAGAGTTCATTGCGCAGTTGACCAGCAATCTGCCGGCGCGGCCGGAATACTTCCTCAAAGACGCTGAGATTAATCGCACAGGCGCATCGGCGCTTTCGGAGATGGCTCCGCTGCGTGCGATTTCTCCTGTTGATTGCAAGCGCATGCTAAAGACGGAGAGCTGGCGCTCGATGTGCGAACCGGCGAAGAGTTTGCCGCCGGGCCATGTGCCTGGCTCTGTGAACATCGCGCTATCAGGTCAATTTGCCTCGTGGGCTGGAATTGTCTTGGGAGTGGCCGCGCATCCGGTACTGATTGCCGACAACGAGAAGTCATTTAGAAGAAGCGCGAGTCCGGTTAGCGCGCGTTGGACTCGAAGGGCTGAGTGGATATTTGGCGGGCGGCATTGCCGCATGGAAGCAAGCGGGCTGCCGCTTGAAACCACTGCACAAATGACGGTCGGAAGACCTGAACAGCGCGGCTGCGACAGGGCAAGATACAAGTGCTCGATGTGCGTCGCGAGCCGGAATGGAATGCTGCTCATATTGAAGAAGCGAACTGGTGGCCGCTGGATAACTTCAGGGTCTCGCCGCCGGAGATCGACCACGACGCGACCGTCGCTGTGCATTGCAAGGGTGGCTATCGCAGCATGATCGCCAGCAGCCTCTTGCAGCGCGCGGGCTTTCAAAATGTCTTCAATCTGGTGGGCGGTTTCGACGCTTGGCAGCAGGCTAATCTTGCCAGGTGACGCCCAAGCCGGTAGAGGTCTGACAGGCTGCCGCCTGTGGATAAAGTGTTCCTGCAGGAACATATTACGTACATCAATGTACGTACGAAATGCGATAACCCCAGGCGTCTACCTTCTATTAGCGACATTGCGGCGATTTTCCTGCTTTTTGCCTGTTTCCAGCAATCAAGGAAAGTAAACTTTCCAACCGCGACTTCTCAATCGCGACCGGGTTCATGCAGGTAAGTTTCAGGCATTGAACTCCATTGACGCGCGTGTGCCCCAGCACCGCCGTTCCGCGATCGAATAGCAGCTTCCGGATGTGTTGCATTGAGCAAGTCGGGTTGCATGGTCGTCATTCGGCACATAGCGGAATACTACTGTGCTCAGTTGCGGCTCGGACACATCAGTTCGAGATTGCGGCAGACGCGCGAGATGACCTCAGCCGCAAAGGCGGCCAATGTCTATCGTGCGATCGATCATCTCGCCCAGCTTGATTGCGTCCGAGGGATCGGAACGAAATCCACAGCTTCAGGGCATCGAAGCGGCGGCTGGTGAGAACCGAAGTGGTCACCAGGTTGGGGACGCCCTCTTCGCTCATGAGGTTCCGGATTCAGATAGTCGGCATACATCTTGAAGAAACGGAAATTGCTCGAGTCCCGAAGAAGGAAGGCGCTACAGGGAATTGGCTGCCAGAACAACTTATGGAAGTCGATGGAGAGCGAATCGGCAGCTTCCGACGCTCGCGAGCTTGTGACGATGTTGCGCAGAAAACAGCAGCGCGCCCCCATAGGCTGCATCCACATGGAGCCATGCCCCTTCACACGTTGCGATTGCGGCTACTTCCGACAACGGGTCGATCGAACCGAAGTCTGTGGTCCCGGCTGTCGCCACGATTGCCATCGCCAGCAAATCCTTTGCCCGTAGATCCTGAAATGCCCGCCGTAACGAATGCTGGATCCATGCGAAACTGTTCGTCCACAGCGACCCGGATGACCGCATCGGTTCCAAGTCCTAATTGGGATGCGGACTTCTCCACTGTGAAGTGCGAGACTTCCGAACACAGAATTCTCAATTTAGCCGCGTCAGGCGGCAAGCCGGACTTTGAGCTGACCAATTCCAGCGCTTCTCAAGGAACGCATCCCGCGCGAGCAGCAATCCCATGTAGTTGGACAGCGAGCCTCCGGTGGTAAACGTTCCGTCGGCAGTCGCCGGATAGCCCGCTTCACTGCAGAGCCAGTGCATCAGTTCCTGTTCGATCACTGTCGCGATGGGGGCCTGATCGAACGAGTCCATGGACTGATTGAGCGCGCTGATCACAACCTCAGCTGCCAGCGCAGCCAGCAGCGGTGGACAATGCAAATGAGCAATGGTTGCAGGATCGCTGACTGCAATGGAGTTTGCGACGACCGTGCCCAGAAACTGGCCGACATCCTTCCCCGGTTCACCTTCCGCCGGGAAATGGAACCGGACTAGCTCTGCAAGAGCGGCCCCGTCCTTTCCAGCGTAAGGTTTCCCAGGGAACGTATCGCAGACCACACTGATCGCCTGCGAAATCCAGCGCCGGTAAGCGTCCTTGCTTTCGTCGGAAGATGTCAGGAACTCGGTTTCGAACAAGGGAATTCCTCGGGGCAGCCGGACGGCGCCTAGGATATCTACTTCTTGAAACCCAGAACAAGGCACAAAATACCGCCGCCCATCAGGACGATTCCAACCGCAGGGGGCAACTTCTTACTATCTTCCGTCTGGACGCTGAGTTTCGCGCCTCCGATGGAAACACCGTGATTCTCGCGTTGCGGAACCGGGATGATGAACGACAATGCGCCGAGAATCAGCAAAATCACGCCTATTGCAGGGAGACCCTTCATTGCTTATTCCTTCCGCCCAGCAGCGAAGATGCTTCAGCCAGGCTATAGTGCGACAATCATACAAAAGAAGTCTTGAACAATAGCAGAAAGCGCACTAGAGGAACGGAGCGACGGCAGAATGAAAACCAGTAAGTTGGCAGAAAAGTATTCCGTGGAGTCTGGCAAGCACTTCCGCCTCAAGGATTTTGATCCGGACGACACCGCACACCTGCACTCAAAAGATCATGCGGAGAAACTACTACAGGAAGGAATTGCGAAAACGGCGGAGCTGCAAGACCGGCTTTATGCGCAAGATAAGTGGGCTCTGCTTCTGATTTTTCAAGCGATGGACGCTGCGGGAAAAGATGGGGCGATTGAGCACGTCATGTCAGGCGTCAATCCGCAGGGATGCCAGGTGTATTCGTTCAAGGCGCCTTCCGCTCTGGAACTACAACACGATTTTCTCTGGCGCACGACGTGTGATCTTGCCTGAGCGCGGCCACATCGGAATCTTTAATCGCTCTTACTACGAGGAAGTGCTGGTGGTCCGTGTGCATCCCGAGATTCTGAAGGGTCAGAAAACGCCGCCGTCACTGGTCGGGAAGAATATATGGGACGAGCGCTTCGAAGACATCTGCGGCTTCGAACGGCACATGGCGCGAAGCGGGACGGTGATACGTAAGTTCTTCCTCCATTTGTCGAAAAAGGAGCAGAAGAAGCGTTTCCTCGCCCGCTTGGATGAGCCGAAAAAAAATTGGAAATTCTCGGCCGGCGATGTTAGCGAGCGCGAGTGTTGGGACGACTATCAGGATGCCTACGAAGACATGATCCGAAACACGGCGACCAAGCAAGCTCCCTGGTACGTTGTTCCCGCCGATAACAAGTGGTTCACGCGGCTGGTGGTTTCTTCGGTAATTGTCGAGACGCTCGAGTCACTGAAGCTGGCCTATCCAACAGTGGACGGGGCGAAGCGCAAAGAGCTTGAGGCAGCGAAAAAGGCATTGCTTTCGGAGAAGTCATAGCTGGTCACCCGAAGGGATGTCCGGCTAGGTTGGCAAGCGATCTCGCAGCGCCAGTGCCTTCCCATGGCATATGGCGGCAGGATTACTATAGGCAATCCTCTATTTCTTCCGGAGATCGTCCAAACATGGGCTTCCACGGGTTCGTACGTGTTCGTCGTTCGCTGCGCGCTTCATCCTCTTGCTGGTTTTTCCGTTCACCCTCCTTACTGGATTCGGCTACGCGCAGGTTAAGCCCGGTCGCCAATCCAAAGCGGTGAAGACGCCTCAACCCGCACAGACAAGCCAACCCGCCGACCCTCCTCCGACGCAAAAGAAGAAGAAAAGCCCAGACTCCGACAAGCCGGAGGAAAAAGCATTCAAAGGAATGAAGTACCGGCTGATCGGCCCCTTCCGTGGCGGTCGGTCGTTGACCGCGGCCGGAATTCCGGGTGATCCAACGACCTACTATTTCGGCGCGACCGGTGGTGGAGTTTGGAAGTCAACCGACGGCGCGATGACATGGTCATCGGTTTTCGACAAAGAGGGGACGTCGGCAATCGGCAGCCTTGCCGTGGCCAATTCGAATCAGAACGTGCTCTACGTCGGGACGGGAGAGGCCTGCATCCGCGGCAACATTTCGCACGGCGACGGCGTGTACAAGTCGATGGATGGCGGCAAGACGTGGAAGAACGTCGGCCTGCGGGATTCGCGCGCAATCGGCAAAGTCATCATCAACCCAACCAATCCTGACATCGTTTTTGTCGCTGCTCTCGGCCATCCGTACGGGCCTAACCCGGAGCGCGGAATTTTTCGGACGACCGATGGCGGCAAGACTTGGGAAAAAGTTTTGTACAAAGACGAGAACACGGGCGGAATCGATGTCGCGTTTGATCCGGACAATCCGAATATTCTTTTCGGTGCATTGTGGCAGGCGCGGCGGACCTCGTGGAGTATGACGAGCGGCGGACCGGGAAGCGGAATCTATCGCTCGAGTGATGGGGGAACGACCTGGAAGCGCCTCGAAGAACACGGCCTGCCGAAGGGACCGTACGGCAAGATCGGTGTCGCAGTCAGCGCCAATTCCGACCGTGTTTATGCGCTGATCGAAGCGCACAATCCGGATGGCGGACTGTATCGATCGGACGATGAGGGCGAATCGTGGCAGTTGGTGAATGCCAGTCACAGCCTGTGGCAACGGCCCTGGTACTACATGCACGTGATTGCCGATCCGCGCGACGAAAACGTTCTCTACATCATGGACGTGGACGCCTATAAATCAACCGATGGCGGCCATTTGTTCAATAAGGTCAAGTTGCCGCACGGCGACAACCACGGATTGTGGATCGATCCGCAGAATACCCGGCGAATGATCGCCTCGAATGACGGCGGCGTAACGGTGACGCTGGATGGCGGCAAGAACTGGACTACTCAAGATAATCAGCCGACCGCGCAGTTCTATCACGTGATTACCGACAACGCGACGCCCTACCGGCTGTATGGTCCGCAGCAGGATAGCGGAACGGTAGGAATAGTCAGCCGCAGCGATGACGGTGCGATCAGCGAGAACGACTGGTACGACGTGGGCGGCGGCGAAGCCGGCTACATCGCACCATACCCGCCAGATCCGAACATCGTTTACGCCGCGGACTATCAGGGAAACATCACTCGGTACGACCGACATACTGGGCAGGTGAAGGCCATCACCGAGCAGCCAGAGCTTTCTGACGCTTACGGCGCCGCAAACCTGGAGCACCGCTTTCAGTGGACTGCTCCAGTGATGATCTCTCCGCATGATCCCAACACCCTGTATCACGCGGGAGAGGTGCTTTTTAAAACGACCGATGGCGGTGTGCACTGGCAGCCGATCAGTCCCGACCTCACGCGTAACGACAAGAGCAAACAGAAAGTCTCCGGCGGCGATATAACGCTGGACGATTCTGGTACGGAGTACTACGACACGATTTTTGCTCTCGCGGAATCACCGACTGTAAAGGGATTGCTGTGGGTGGGCACTGACGACGGATTAATTCAGCTCACTAAGGATGAAGGCAAGACGTGGACCAATATCACGCCAAAAGATATGCCGGAGTGGAGCCGCATCAGCCAGATCGACCCGTCCCCATACGATGCAGGGACGGCCTACGTCGCCGTCGACCGGCACCAGTTCGACGATCTTCATCCGTACATCTACAAGACCAGCGACTATGGGAAAACGTGGACAAAGCTGGGGCAGGGAATTCCCGAAAACGCGTTTGTGCGGGTCGTGCGCGAAGACCCCAAGAAGCGCGGGCTCCTGTATGCGGGAACCGAAACCGGAGTGTTTATTTCGTTTAATGATGGGGCGAACTGGCGGCCCTTAAAACTGAACCTGCCGACGACGCCGGTTCACGATCTGACGATCAAAGAAAACGATCTGGTTGTCGCAACCCACGGCCGCGCCTTCTGGATTCTCGATGACATCACTCCGCTTCGGCAATACACGGACGAATCCGGGCAGAAAGATGCCTTCCTGTACACACCCGCCTCGGCCTACCGCATTCAGGCCGGAGCGAGCGGAGAGAGGCGCGCCTCGAAGCGTGCAGGACAGAATCCGCCCGTGGGGGCGGTGATCTATTACTACTTGAAAGATGCGCCGAAGAAAGACGCAGAAACGAAGATTGAAATACTCGACCAGTCCGGTAAAGTCATCCGGAAATTTTCGAGCGCGGAGTTCAACACGCTGGAGGAACCGCCTGATCCCGACGACAAAAAACCTGAGAAGGAGCTGAAGCCAGAGGCGGGCCTCAACCGTTTTGTTTGGGACTTGCGATACGACGAAGCCCACCGCGTCCCCGGATATTACCTGTATGAATACGGCGGCGGAGCGCGTGGCCCCGTGGCGGTGCCCGGACACTACCAGGTGCGGCTTACGTCGGCTGGCCAAACGCAGACAGTGGGATTTGACTTGAAGCTCGATCCCCGCGTTAACGTCAGCCAAGCCGATCTGGAGGCTCAATTCAAGCTAATTCTTGAGACGCGCGATGAGCTGAGCCGCGTATACGACACGGTGAATCAGATTCAGGATGTGCGGGTGCAACTGACCGGACTGAAGCGGCGTTTGCCGGAAAACGCTTCCGGCAACATCGTTAGCGCGGCAGATGAGCTAGAGAAGAAGCTGGTGGCAGTGCGCAACGGGCTGATTAATCTCGACATCACTGCCAACGAGGATTCTTTAGCCTATCCGCCCCAGTTGGATGCGAAGCTGGCCTATCTAGCGATGGACGTGGGAACGGCCGATTCGGCTCCAACCGAGGCAGAAAACCGGCAGTTTGAAAAGCTTAAACGGCAAAGCGGCGAGCTGGTTTCGCGCTGGGAAGACCTGCAACGCCGGGATTTAGCGGCGTTTCAGAAACTTACGGCTGAGGGGAGCTTGTCGACCGTAGTTGTGCCCCCTGCGGGACGCCCAGTGGAAGAGGGAACAGCTGCCGGCTCACTAGAACTTTTGAGTCCCACTCCACCTTTGAAAGATGTGGAACTCACTGGGGATCTGCTTACCTTGATGGTTACTGGTATAACTTCCGTGCTACGTCGATGGCACTGTCGGGCCTTGTTCGATTTCAAGCGGATTGATATTGTGCCGATAGTCCTAACGTACTTCCTCCCCTGAAGGTGAAGGAATAGCCGGATCGGGGGGTGCTATGCGAATGATGCACATTTGTTACGCGGCGATTGGCTTTGCGGTGGCCCGGTGGATTTTCAGGCGGCAGGCAACGCCCGTATCGGATCCAGTCAGCCACTTCCGGTCTCAGGGCCTTCTGTAAAAGTTTTTACCGAGCTTGGGCGCGCGCACCCGTTGCGCATCCATTTCGTCTAACGCGCGCCCACACTCTCTCTGCCCGCCATTTTGTCTTGCCCTCCTCGCCTTTCTCGACCTAAGTACCGTTACCAACGTTTGCTGACACCCGCCTCGTTTTCGCCGTCTCTCCATACAATTGACTGAGGGCCTACCTTTGGAACGCTTCCAGCATTCCGAGGTACCGCTCCCCCCCGTATGGTTCGTCTCCTGGGAATCCGACCACTTCTCGCGATGGCCGCTGTATTGGCCACGCTGCTTCCTGTTCGCTTAATCGCGCAGGATGATCCCAACGAAATACCGTTGGGAGACGTCGCGCGCAACTTAAGAAAAAGCGTCTCGAAGCCGGCGAAGCAGGTCATCGACGATGACAACATTGATAAGGCGCTCGAAGAGTCAGAAAAGCGCAAGAGTCTGGGCACATCGCTCAAATACCTAATGGCCGGGGACTCGAAGGGCTTCCAGCTATCTGCGCCGGACGTAACGTGCAGTCTTGCCTTCACGGCCAACGTCAAATCGCTGCTTTCTGCCAATCAATATTCCCAGATGGACTTGCCATCCGACCAGCTCTCGAAGCTGGAAGGTCCGGCAGCGATCGAGGGAGATGCACTAACAATCACCGCATTCAATGCCACGACGTGGCACGTCAGCGAGATTGCAGTGGCCTTTACTGTCGTAAAGAAAGTGAAAGCCGAAGCTCCGCAGGATGATCTTGCCAGCGCGATGCAGGAAGTGCGTCCGGAACGCAAGCCGGATCTTACGGTGATCTATCGAATGCGCGCGGCAGCGCCACCGTGGGAGCGAGTTGTTTTCAGCGCTCCGCTGAATCTCGATATCGCTCCGGGGGACGAATGGCACTGGGCAATCGTCCAAGCGAGAGGATATCCGCCGCAAGGCTCTGCGATTGCTGCTGCGACGGCACCCACCGGGCCGACTGTCACGCAAACGGCCCCATCAGCCCCTAGCGTACCGGAGAATGCTGCGACTCCGGCTGCCCCGCCCGATACGCAACCTCAATAGGACGAGGTTACGACGACGGTCATTCCATCAAGTGGTTGTCGAGTTTAGTTGCCGCCCTTTAAGACGACCGTGTTCCGTTCGTCGTTTGCAATGATGCGACATAAGCCTACCCTGGAGCGCGCGCTGGTTGATGTTATGTGCCATCCTTGGCGCAGAGTAAGTTGCAATGACCTGGGTAACGACTAGATACAGCCCGAATTGTGACCTAGAGTAGTATCCATTTTTCTAATGAGCCCCTAAAACGACTTCCGGTAGCGCCATGCTAGACTGGTGTGACCCCAGTCAATTGAGGAACGTGCGATGAAATTCGGCGTCATTATCTTCCCCGGTTCAAACTGCGATCTCGATGCTTTCTGGACGATTCAGCAGGTTGCAAAGCAGCCCGCCACGTTTCTTTGGCATGAGTCGCACGAACTGGAGAACTGCGACGCGATTATCGTTCCGGGGGGATTCGCGTTTGGCGACTACCTTCGAACAGGAGCGATCGCCAAGTTCTCGCCCGTCATGGACTCGGTCCGAAAGTTCGCCGCGAACGGGGGTATTGTTCTTGGAATCTGCAATGGATTCCAGATTCTGTGCGAATCCGGTTTGCTCCCGGGCGCGCTGCTGCGGAACGTCGGACTTAAGTATGTCTGCAAGCCTGTACACGTACGCGTGGAAAACATTGAGACGCCATTTACAAACGCATGTGAGCAGGGCGAGGTCCTGACCATTCCAATTGGACATATGGAAGGGAACTACTTCTGCGACGCGTCAACACTTGACGAGCTACAAAAAGACAATCGCATCGTGTTTCGTTACTCTTCGCCATCCGGTGAAATCAATCCTGCCGCAAATCCGAATGGCTCCATCGAAAATATCGCTGGTATATGCAGCGCCGGGGGCAATGTCGTAGGCATGATGCCTCATCCGGAACGTTCTGCCGAGCCAGAACTCGGCGGCATCGATGGAATGAAGATATTTCAATCGATGGTAGGCGCATTAGTCTCGCGCTAACTTCCCCTGCACGCAGGTTTGACAATTTTTTCTTGGTAGTAGTGTGACTTTCGTTGTATCGTCTTGGCTTCTTCCCCTGTAAGTGAAGTTCCCAACTCAAAATGTTGTGATGGCACACGCGGGGAGGCGTGTCTCCAATGACACCAAAACAAATACTCGATTCCTTTTCGGATACCCTGATGAGGGACGAGCGAATACTAAGCGCGCGCGAACGTGCGCTATTAACCAACCTTCTTCAACATGCCCGAGCAGCAAGCAACGAAAATCAGCAGACTCAAACAGCAGTGTTGTCGGTCATTTCATCCGCAGTAGGCGAGACGGTAGCCCAACGGGCGTTTGCTGTTTTGGGTAGCAGTATCGTTGAACGAATACTGGAAGGGGCCGGGTCGACTACAACAGACGCATCGACGCGCGCGAACGAAGTCGCAACGGATTTGTTTTCCGCGACCAGGCCTGTCGGGGCAACACGAAATCCTCTTTGGTAGAACCCCAGCATCCTGGGCGTAGTGTTCCAACCCCACTAACCCCGAAGGATCCGCAACATCCCGGCAGCAGGCCAGCGAATGTTCCGGTTCCAGTTGTTCCACCCGATCCACAGCATCCCGGCCGTGCAGCTACGAGGAGCGTTGTCTCAAAATCGTCTGTGGCGGTTGCTGAGAAGCCTCCTATCTTGCGAGCCAATTGCGTAGTGCTGGATGAGTTTCTGGCCCCCGAAGAGTTGGCGGATCTAACGCGATTTGCTATCTCGCACGAAGTAGATTTCCGTGCCAGTGAGGTCGTCTCCCCCCGTTCCGAGAACGGCGTTGTCAACTATGACCATCGCCGGTCGCGTGTTCTGATGGACTTGCCGCGCCATGAAGAAATCATGTTCGAGCGTATCAAGACAGTTTTGCCGCAAGTTCTCGGAAAGCTTGGTATGCCGGAGTTTGACATTGCCAGTGTTGAAGCTCAGATTACCGCCAGCAACGACGGGGACTACTTCCACTTCCACAGCGACAACGGTAGCGATCCGGTGGCGTCCCGTCGTTTGACGTTCGTGTATTTCTTCCATCGCGAACCGAAGCAATTCGAGGGAGGAGAACTGCGGATTCACGATGCTAAGTTTGAGGACGGCGCCTACGCAAGCGAAGGTAGTTATCAAGCCATCGTTCCACAGCAGAACCAGATCGTCTTTTTCCCGTGCGAGTTGTTGCATGAAATAACACCGGTGACTTGCGCGTCGCAGCAATTCTCCGATAGCCGGTTCACCCTTAACGGATGGCTGCGTCAATAAACAATTCGACGTGGCTTGAGTGGATGGCGAGCCTTGTGGGAGGGATGTCACGGCAGACGCTAGCCGCGACATTTCCTCCTAACCTTTTTTATTGCCTGCTCGACGAATTGCCGTTGCATCTCGTGCCGCAAAGTGCCCGCACGCTTTTATGTGAGCCCAGAGCCGATGAAGCGCCACTGTATCTAAACCCTGACTGCTTTGTCTTTCCGGCCCATATCCTTCCCGAGGAACTGTCTGGGCACGAGGACCTTCTTACCGGTTTCGCTCTGCAGGGAACCATAGCGTGGGTTCGCTCTCACCGGTTTGGAGGCCTGCTGCCTTTCTGGTTAGGGCCTGAACTGGAGGCGGTAGTGCGCTCGTTGAAAAATGGAGAAGGGCCAGCACCAACGTCACTCCCTCCCGCTTCAAGAGCCTTGTTGTGTACAGCTGGCATTCTCATTTCCGAAGATGCGTCGCACCATCGGGAAATGCAATCACAGAAAATGAAATCCGCAGCCTCACTTTTCAAGCGAACGGGATATGCGCCACTGGCGGAATTGATTCATCCCTTCCACGTCGCAGCTTTACGACGCTACTATCGTTACCTGATTCGTACCGGTGCGGTGAAGCTCGGGGATCGCCAGAGCGGGCGCCGATATGTTGCCTACAATGAACCCGTAGCCCTGTACTTTCATCGCCAACTGGCTTCAGCTTTGAGTATTGTTGCCGGTGACGAATTGAAGCCTTCGTATGTCTACCTTGCTTCGTATCTAAGCGGCGCCGACCTCAAGCAACACGTCGACCGTCCGCAGTGTGAATTCAGCATCACGCTCTGTCTGGATTTCTCGCCGGAGCCGGACTTGGCTACTCCTTGGCCCATCCACCTGGAAACTCCAGACGGAATCGTCACAGTCCATCAGTCTTTGGGAGACGGTCTGGCCTATCGAGGAACGAAGCTTCCTCACTATCGCCGGGCGCTCGACGACGATCAAACGTCAACTTCGATCTTCTTTCATTATGTTGGATCGGACTTCGATGGTCCGCTCGAGTGACGCTGCGCGGCTATTGCAGACCAGAAATAATATAGAGAACCGACATCGTTTGGTTGTAGCTGTAGGCGAAGTACTTTCCATCGCGGCTCACCACAACCGGGGCGACAGTCACCACTCCAGCCGGCGCCGATGGTTTCAATTCTTTAACCGACGACTCTTTTCCTGACGCAATGTTTAGCCTGAAAACCATGCTGGGGAATTCACCGGGATGATACACATACAGCGCCGATCCGTCGCTCGACCACTGCACCGCCACGAAGTTGCTGTCCAAAGTTGGGATCGCCTGCGCGGTTCCTCCGTCCGGCGAGCTGTCGAGCGAATAAATCTCGACCGACCGATCAGGCCGCACTCCGACAATGTTTCGTCCGTCGGGCGAGATCGGCCCACATACGACTCCGTCCGGCGTCGTGGTTTTGGCAGATCCGGTCGAAACATCGACGATGTAACAGCGTGAGGCGTGATTCCCTTCAGCGCCATTTAGGGCAATATGCTTTCCGTCGGGCAGAAATCTGGCCCATCCGTTGTGAATATGGTCCAAACCTGTAACGTTGATAGCGCGGGGTTGACCCGGCCCGGTCGGGAGCAGAGTAATTTGCGGTGCTTCGCTGGTCGAGACAGAGATAGCCCACTTGCCGTCCGGCGACAATCCCCCCGCGCTGCCTTCCCCCAGCCGTATGGGTGGTGTACCGTCCACCTTGCGAAGTATGACCGCGTAGCCCGGCCCGGCGGATTCGCTGGAATCCTCGGACAGAATGTATTGACCGTCGGAAGAAATGTCATGCGCTGAATTCCAGTCGTGGTACGACAACTCGATATCTTCGCTGTTGCTGGCACGTGTGTAACCTATGGCGAGCCGTCTCGAATCCAAGGAGACCAGAGCTCGTCCGTCTTGCGCGATATCCTGCAACACGATTCCCATGGGCAGCTCGAGTAAGTTGCGCATCTTGCCGGAAAGCCCTACGGCGAATAGATTCAGCTTGTTGCCTTTCTCGACCGCGGTAAACCAGATCTCCTTCCCATCAGGACGCCAGGCTAATCCGCTTTCAGAGTCCCACTCACGAGACAAAGTTTTGATCTGTCCGTTTAGATCCAGCACTCGAACAGTCCCGCGATTGTCCCAAAGCGCGGGATGATCCATAAACGCGATCTTGTCGCCGTCGGGATTAAAGCGGATACTGCTGATCCATCCGCCACTCCGGTAAAGAACTCTGCCGATCGGATACTCAAGCCGGCTTTGTCCTTGGTCGTAGTGAACAACCGCCAATCCCTTTTTGTTATCCCAGTCGGCCCACCTTACGTCCGAAAGAAGTTCGCGGGGAGATCCCCCGGCCAAAGGTGCGTTGGCCAGCATTCCATTGATGCTTTCCAACTGGCCTGAGTGGGTTCCGCCTAATGCGAGCGCCAGTTCGTTGTCGCTGGAAACGCTCAGCAGATTCGCATCCTTAAACTCCAGCGGTTGGGACTGGTGAGACGTTCCGATGGTGGAGAACAGCTGTGCCGGCTTGCCATCCCACGCTGCGCTGTATATGACCGATTGTGCGTGCGGCACAAAACGCGCGGAATAAACTGTGCCGGCGTCGAAAGTCAAACGAGTATAGGCCGGGCGCGCCGGTGTAGCGTGAAAGAGTTGAATCGCTGAAAGCACGATCGTTGCCAGGGCAAGCAACGCGATGATGGCCCATGGCAGCTGGGAGATGGGCCTCCGCTTCCGCTTGAACGCTTGAATGTGTGTTTCTGGTCCTCCACTGCTGACAGTTTGCAGAGAAAAGACGAGATCCTTCACAGACTGGAATCGATTGTCCGGCTCTTTTTCCAGGCAGTGCCGGACAATATCCTGAAAAGCCGCCGGGATCGCCGCTTGCTCGAAGTTTCCGGTCGACGGCTCTTCGCGAAGAACGGCCGTCATGGTATCGACTTCTGTCTCTCCGCTAAAGGCGCGCTTTCCCGTCATCATTTCGTAGAGAATTGCGCCAAAGCTGAAGATGTCACTGCGGTGATCAACGGCCTGGGCACGTAGTTGCTCTGGAGACATGTAAGCGACCGAACCGATCACGGCGCCGTGTCTGGTGACGGTAGGAAGGTCTTCGGGAAGTATGTTTTCATCCGGCGCGGCCTGGAGTTTAGCCACGCCGAAGTCAAGGATTTTGATTCGCTCGTCGTTCGTAAGAAAAATATTTTCAGGCTTCAGATCTCGATGAATAATGTGCCGTTCATGCGCTGCCGTCAGCCCGTGAGCGATTTGCAGCGCATAGTTTGCCGCATCCCGGATCGGTACCGGAACGCCGGCGATCCTGATCCGAAGCGTTTTGCCCTCGAGGAGCTCCGAAACAATATATGGAGTACTGCCTTCGAACCCCACATCGTAAATCGCAAGAATATTGGGATGATTCAGGGCGGCCGCAGCTCGTGCTTCCAGTTCGAACCGTCGGAGATGGTCGGGGTTCTGGCTGGAGGACGGCCGAATGACTTTGAGCGCCACGTCACGCCCGAGCCTTTCGTCGCGTGCACGGAACACCTCTCCCATCGCGCCCGAGCCGATTTTCTCGATGATTCTGTAGTGTCCAAAGAACTGGCCGGTCATAGAGCTACACGTGGCTTTGCCATGGGAATGTTAGGTGCGCCTGTTCGTTGAGTCAAGGTAGCCACATCGCCCTGATAGGCAATGTTGTGCACCACATCAACACGCATGCGTTGTATGTAAAGAAGGTGCTATAATCCCAGTTCGCCTGCAGTCTTGTTATCGAGGCAAATCTTGTGATCTCCTCTAAAGGCGAATCCTGCGCCATCCAAGATCTTTAAAAACGAGGTCGAACCATGTCCGGCCATTCTAAATGGGCCACAATCAAGCATAAAAAGGGCGCGCTCGATGCCAAGCGCGGCAAAATCTTCACGCGTCTCATCAAGGAAATCAGCATCGCTGCCAAGAACGGCGGAGGTGATCCTGATGCCAACCCACGCCTAAGAACCGCTATTGTCGCTGCCAAGGCTGAGAATATGCCTGCGGACAACATCAAGCGGGCAATCCAGCGGGGTACCGGCGAGCTGCCCGGGGTTAACTTCGAAGAGTTCAACCTCGAGGGCTATGGCCCGGGGGGCGTCGCGGTTCTTCTCGACATCAATACGGACAATCGCAACCGCACCGTCAGCGAAATTCGTCACGTGTTCGGAAAAAATGGCGGCAACATGGCTGAAGCGGGCGCCGTCTCCTGGATGTTTCATAAGAAGGGAGACATTATCGTTGCTAAGGCTGCTGCCAAGGAGGACGAATTGATGAATATCGTCCTTGAATCGGGCGGTGAAGATTTGCACGATGACGGTGAAAACTGGGAGATCACGACTGAGCCTTCCGCCTACGAAGGCGTGCTCGAGGCGGTGAAGAAGGCGGGCATCACGCCTGCGTCCTCCAGTGTCTCTTTCATCCCTCAGAACTACATCAAGCTTGATGGTCAGGCTGCCAACACAATGATCCGCCTCATGGAAGCCTTGGAAGAACATGACGACGTGCAAAACGTCCACGCGAACTTCGACATCGATCAAAAGCTATTGGAAGAAGTTGCCGGATAATTTCGCATGCCTTTGATTTATTGACGCCGCCTCATCGAGGCGGCGTTTCGTTTTCTATAAGAGTCTCTCCGGTCGATAAGTTTTCAACAACTTCGTGGAAATCATTGTGGAAAAGGTCCGTTGCGGCCACGTAAGTGATTTGCCTGGAGTTGTTTCAGCACTTTGCACTGAAGCGAGTGCTGGCACTTTAGTGGGACATCGCACGAGTAAAATGCGGAGCGAGAGGTGTAAGGTGCAAGGGTCTTGGTCCGCGCTCTGCGTGCCCTCTCGACAACGGCCCGTGAAATCCCGTCTCGACAAATTGCTGGTGGATCGTGGCTTTGCCGCATCGCGCGAACGTGCGCAATCACTCATTCTTGCCGGAAAAGTTTTGGTGAACGAGCAGAAGCTCGAGAAATCTGGAGCACAGGTCGATCAAGACAGCGCAATCCGGCTGCTCGGCGAGGATTTGAGGTACGTCAGCCGCGGCGGTCTCAAGCTGGAGCGCGCACTCGAACGCTGGAATATCGACGTAAAGGGAAAGATCTGCCTCGACGTCGGAGCATCCACTGGAGGATTCACCGACTGTCTGCTTCAGCACGGGGCGGCACGGGTCGTCGCGGTCGACACCGGTTATGGCCAGATGGATTTCAAGCTCCGCCAGGACGCTCGCGTCCTCCTGCTCGAGAAAACGAACGCGCGCTATCTCACTCGAGAAATTCTGAAAGACACTGCCGACTTCATTGCGATGGATGTGTCATTCATCTCCGCCACGCTGGTACTCCCCGCTGTGGTCAGCTCAGCTTTTCCGATCAATCGGGAGGAATGGAGGGGGCGGGATATCGTAGTGTTGGTGAAGCCACAGTTTGAAGCCGGGCGGGAACGTGTCGGTAAGGGCGGCATCGTTCGAGATGAGCAGGTTCAGCAAGACTCATTGCACAAGGTCAGGGACACGCTGCTCAGTTTTGAACCGGCTCGAACGGATGCTATCGACTCTCCCATCCTTGGCGCGGAAGGGAATCGTGAGTTTCTGCTGTACGGAAGATTCTGATCGGGCGCTTGTGCTCGCCAGTGCGGCATTTCCGTAACTTTCTGTACAATCACTCTTTCTCATCGCGATGACGACTTCCCAGAACACTAAGAAAATCGCCGCCATCATTTCTCGTCCGGGGCGGGCCGCCGTTGCCGATATTCTTCCCGATCTGTTCGCATGGCTCGATGAACACGGTTATCGTGTTCTGATCGACCAGGAAACGGCGACCTACTGTTCGGAAAGAGAAGTGGTCCCCCGCGCTCAGATGGGGTCGAGAGCCCTGGATCTTGTGGTAGTTCTCGGTGGGGATGGCACTCTGCTGTCGGCCGCGAGGGCTACCGCTGCCATCGACGTTCCGCTGCTGGGAGTGAATCTTGGATCCTTGGGATTTCTTACAGACGTTCCTCTGCACTCTCTTTACCAGATGCTCGATGCCATCGCCCAGGGACGCGCAGCAATTGAGCGTCGCGCTTTAATGGAGTGTGAGTTGCTTCGGGGCGAGACGGTTCGCGGAAGCTACCTTGTCTTCAATGACGCAGTGGTAAACAAAACCGCCCTGGCGCGGTTGAATACCTACGACCTTTATATCGATAAAACGTTTGTCTCCAGTTATCGCGCTGACGGAATGATTGTCGCCACTCCGACCGGGTCAACCGCCTATTCGCTATCCGCCGGCGGCCCGGTGCTGATGCCGACCGTGAAAGCCTTGGTCATCACGCCAGTGGCGCCACACGCTTTGACGCATCGTCCTTTGGTCGTGCCTGATTCGGTGGAGATCGAACTCGTTTTGCGCATCGCCGACGAGCTCGCCTATTTGAGCCTCGACGGCCAACCCGGGCTTGATCTTCGTAATGGAGATCGAGTGCGCTGCCGCCGTTCCGAGCATGAGGTCGAATTGTTTCGGACGGGGGGAGATTACTTCAACGTCCTTCGGTCAAAGTTAAAGTGGGGCGAGCGGCAACTGGAATAGCCGCTACAATTCGGTTCGCAGCAAATCCGCCAACGTTTCCCGCCGCCGGATCACCTTCACTGATTTTCCGCGGATTAGCAACTCCGCAGGGCGGGGACGCGTGTTGTAGTTGGACGTCAATACCATGCCATAGGCGCCGGCATCGAGAATTGCTAGCAAA
Source organism: uncultured Acidobacteriota bacterium (assembly GCA_963712365.1). GTDB lineage: Bacteria > Acidobacteriota > Terriglobia > Terriglobales > Acidobacteriaceae > Sulfotelmatobacter. Next base: position 29,531 of record CAVQHO010000005.1, on the reverse strand, counting down.
TCTCCCTCGGCAACGCTTGGCATCTCTCGATCACGGGCAAAGAAGTCACCCGTTTCGCACACCGGGCCCACAACATCGGCAATCTCGGTCTTATTCTCGTCCACTCTCTGTATCACCGGCACGATCTCGTGATAAGCCCCGTAAAGAGCCGGGCGAATCAGATCGTTCATGGCGGCGTCCACGATCAGGAAGCGCTTACCCTCGTTGGCCTTTCTATACACAACCCTGGTCAACAAAACGCCGGCTGGCGCAATGATGGAGCGTCCGGGTTCAAGCAATAGATGTACTCCAAGACCCTTCAGCGGCGAGGCAAGCTTTCGCGCATACGTCTTTACATAAGTCTCGAAATCCGATGAATTCGGTTTGTCGTAGGAAATGCCCAAGCCGCCACCGGCGTCGACGAATTCAATATCGTGCCCGTCTGATCTTAAGTCGCGCACCAGATCGGCGACGCGCGCCATTGCTTCGGCGAACGGCGCGGGATCGGTAATTTGGGAACCAATATGGACACTGACTCCACGAACGGCCAGATATTTCTCTCGTGCCGCCTTGCCATAGAGCGCTCGTGCATTGCCGATCGGTACGCCGAACTTGTGTTTGTGAAGCCCGGTAGAAATATAAGGATGCGTCTCAGCGGCAACGTCGGGATTTACCCGCAGAGCCAAGGGCGCGGTCTGGCGCAAGCGCCGCGCAGACTCACCCAGAGCCGCCAGTTCCGATTCACTCTCAACGTTGAAAAGTAGAATTCCGGCCTTGATGGCGGCCGAAAGTTCTTCGCGGGTCTTGCCCACTCCGGAGAAAACTACTCGCTTCACTGCTTTGCGGTCCGCCCTGCCGACACGTGCCAGTTCGCCTCCGGACACTACATCGAAGCCACATCCCTTTCGTGCCAGCATTTTGAGAATGCTGAGGTTCGAATTCGCCTTGACCGAATAGCAGATCGTGTGTGGAATGTCGCGAAACGCGCGATCGAACGCGTCAGAGCGTTCGCGGATCGTCGCAGAAGAGTAGATGTAAAGTGGTGTGCCGTACTTCTGCGCTAATTTGGTGAGGGGAACTCCCTCGCAGTTCAGATCGCGTGCCCGACCTTTGCCGTCGCGGAAAACAAATCCAGGAGGACGCTCCGTAGCGTTGTAACGACGAACGGTCATTTCTTCTTTGCGTGCGTCCCGCTGCGCACCCGGATTGCGACCACCGTTTGGTCGTCAAAGGTTTCCACTCCTGCCGAGTGCTCCGCGACAGCCTTGAACAGAGAGTCGACTACGCATTGAGCGGATTGCTCGGTACAACTTGATACGATTTTCTCCACCCGGCCGCGTCCGAACAGATCGCCCTTGCGATTCCGCGCATCCAGAATTCCGTCACTGAAAAAGACGAACATGTCGCCGGGCTTCATTTTGAACTGGAACTCGTCATACTCTGCTTCATCAAACAGTCCAAGCGGCAGTCCGGTCGCCTCGATCACTTCATTTTTGCCGCCGTGTACGTAAATAGGCCGGGGAAGTCCGGAGTTCGAGACCGTGAGCGAGCGGTGCTCGTCATCCCAGACGGCATAGATGATCGATACGAACTGTGCCTCGATACGCCGCTCGGCCAGCGATAAATTCACGGCCGAGAGCATCTCAGAGGGCGCAGGCTCGATCGGCGCATGTGACCGGATAATTCCGCTTACCAGCGCCGCATAGATCGCGGCGGGAGCACCTTTTCCACTGACATCGCCGATGACGATTCCAAGTCTCGACATCGAGTACGGGATGAAATCGTATAGATCGCCGCCGATGGTCCGGGCCGGAACAAACTTCGCCGCAACATCGAGGTGCGCCAGCTTCGGATTTGTTTGAGGTAAGAGCCTTCCTTGCAACTCGCGAGCTAACGAGAGATCCCGTTCAAGTCGGCGTTCCTGGCGCTCGATTTCCTCATACAGCCGCGCATTTTCGAGTGCAATCGCGATCTGCGCCGCTAGCGTTGTCATGGTGCGCTGATGTTCTTCGGTAAAGAATCCACGGCGCGTATGCTCAAGATCGAGCACGCCGACCACTTTGCTCTTGTAAATCAGCGGTACCGCCATCTCAGACCGGGTCTCAGGATTCGCCTCCACATAACGCGAATCCTTGGTTACATCCGGAACCAGCACCGCCTGCTTGGTTTCGGCTGCGGCACCGACGATGCCCCTTCCCAGAGGAATCTCGGTTTTCAAATGGATGTTTTCATCAAACCGAAGTGAGAATCGATGTTCAAGTTTCTCTCCGGTCGAATCGACAAGTAGAATACTGAACATTTGGTAGTCGATGAGACGCCGCACGAGTTCCGCAATCCGCCCTAGGAGCTCGTCCAGATTGAGAATCGATGTCAGCTCCCGTGCGATCTCGTTCAACAACAAAAGGATTCGCGCTTGTTTCGTCGTGCGCGTATACAGTTGTGCGTTTTCAATACCAGCGGCCATTCGCGAAGCGACCAGCGTGAGCACTCGGTTATGCTCTTCCGTAAAATAACCGGGCTCTCGTGCCTCAAGGTCGATCACACCGATGACGCGGTTCTTCGTAATCAGCGGAATAGCCAATTCCGAGCAGACGTTCGGCACACCCTCGATGTATCGAGGATCGCTTCGCACATCCTCGACCAAAACAGCTTGTCGGGTCTGGGCGGCAAGGCCCGTAACTCCTTCTCCTACTTTGATACGAGTCCGCTCCGCGAAATCTGCCGGGTATCCCACCTGAAACCGGAAGCGGAGTTCCTGCGTCTTCTCATTCAGCAGCAGAATCGCAAAAATTTCGTATTCAATGACCTTGCGGACCACTTCCGCAACGCGACGCAGCGTTGTGTCGAGGTCGAGCGAAGTGGCCAGCACATCGGCGACCTCGAGCAATAATGATTCGACCGGCAGGCGGTCAGACTTTGGAGTCACAGAGCCCATCGCTTGTATGATAGCAGTCGCTTTTGCCGCTTCGTTCTGCTTCCGGAAGCGCCGCCTGGGAGCGCGGTGCTCTTAAAAGTAGAAGAGGACGCCGGACTATTCTCTGGGTACGACGCAGATATCAGCGAGGTTGCGATATCTTTCGGCGTAATCGAGTCCGTATCCGACGACAAACTCGTCGGGAATCTTGAAACCTACGTAGTCTCCCTCCAGCGGCAGCTTGCGCCGGGAAGGTTTATCGAGCAGGGCCGCGACTTTGAGACTGTTCGGCTGTCGCGCCATCAGCAGTTTTTTCAGATACGTCATCGTCAGGCCAGTATCGAGAATGTCTTCTACCAGAATAATGTTCCTGTCTTTCAGTGTTTGATCGACATCCTTGGTCAGCTTCACCTCGCCGGTGGAATCCCAGCCGCTTTTCAATTCCTGCGTCGGGGTCGGGCGATTGCCATAACTGGAGACTCCAATGAAGTCAAAGGTCGCGTCCAGATCCAGAGTCCGCGCCAAATCCGCGAGGAAGATCGCCGCCCCTTTCAGGACGCCGACAAGAATCACCGATTGTCCTTGGAAGTCGTTACTGATCTGCGCGCCGAGTTCGGCGACACGCTTGGCAACATCCTGCCGTGAAATCAGCACCTTAAGTTCTGGCATGGCGTTTCATATTAAACTAGCCGAGCGAAATATTGGAACATACCCTGCAAGGTGCGCTATCGCCAGACCTCTTCCCGAAAACAACCAAACTATCAACTAAAAAGAGAAGGAGCGAAGGCATCATGAATTTGAAGGGCGTCAAACTGACTTGGCTGGGCCATGCCACATTCCGCATCCAGACCCCGGAAGGCAAGACTGTAATCATCGATCCCTGGGTCATGAATAATCCTGCGTGTCCCGACTCGGAAAAGAAAATAGACAAGCTCGACATCATCCTCTGCACGCACGGCCATGGAGATCACATCGGTGATGCAGTTGAGATTTGCAAGCAGCACAATCCGATTGTCGTCGGAATTCCCGAACTCGTGGGGTGGCTCAAGAAGAAAGGTGTAAAGCAAACCGCGGAGATGAACAAGGGCGGCACCCAGGCCGTGGGAGACTTGAAAATCACGATGGTGCATGCCGATCACTCCTGCGGCATTCAGGACGGCGATCAGATGGTTTACGGCGGCGAAGCCTGTGGATACGTGATCGAGTTCTCGACCGGCGTGAAGATCTATCATGCCGGAGACACGAATGTGTTCGGTGACATGGCAATCATCCGAGAACTCTATGCTCCGGAGATCGCAATGATCCCAATCGGCGATCACTATACGATGGGACCGCGCGAAGCCGCCTATGCCTGTAATCTGTTGAAACCCAAAACCGTAATCCCAATGCATTTCGGGACGTTCCCGGTGCTCACCGGACGTCCAGGTGAACTGCAGAAGTTGGTCCACGGAATCGAAGTGCTCGAAATGAAGCCAGGTCAAACGATCGGCGGCTGAATCGCAGTTCTCGAAAGGCAGGAGAGTGACTCAAAAGAAGGAAAACGCTCCCGCGCGCTGGCGGCACTACAACTTCACCACGAGTGGACCCGTCGACGACTATCTCTACTCCATGCTGCCGAAGCGAGACGAAGTCTTGTCCGAAATGGAGGACTACGCGGCAGAGCATGATATTCCCATTGTCGGGCCAGCGGTAGCTCGCGTGCTGGAACAACTGGCTCTGTCCATCAACGCCAAAACCGTCTTCGAGCTAGGCTCCGCTATCGGCTATTCCACGATCTGGTGGGCGCGGGCAGTGGGTGAGACGGGGAGCGTGATTTATACGGATGGCGATTCGCAGAATGCGGAACGCGCTCGATCATATTTCGCTCGTGCAGGAGTCTCGAACCGCATCGTTCTTCATACGGGCGATGCGCTGGAATTCCTTTCCGAGCAGAAGCGTGAATTCGACATCATCTTCAACGACGTCGACAAAGAAGATTATCCTCGTGTTCTGCGCCTCGTCGCTCCCAGGCTCCGCAAAGGCGGACTATTCATCACCGACAACGTCCTGTGGAGCGGGCGCGTCGCCGAAAAAAATCCTAAAGATGCCAGCACGAAAGCCATCCTCGAATTTAATCGAGAGCTTTACGACTCCAAAGATTTCTACACCACGCTCCTCCCAATTCGTGATGGGTTGGCCGTCGCTCTGAAGAAGTAGAGCGATACTCCCGAAGATGGCTCCCACAAAAGTGGTCATTTTGTAACCGACCATTCACTTGCCCGCAACATTCGTTCTCTATAGTTCCGCAATTCCTTGATCGCGGTTCGGATCAAAATTCGGAACAACCGAGGATTTCAATGGCCACAGCGAGTCCCAGCGTCCTGGATGCCAAGCTGTCTCGTTCTCCCGGCAAGATTGGCATGATCATTTTCGGAATCGTGCTGGTGATCGGGTTTTCTTACGCCGGAGCACATTTGCTCGGCGACCTTTCTGCCATGCACAGCGATTCCATCCTTCCTTACGTACTACTAGGGATCGCACTCCTTGTCGCACTCGGATTTGAATTCGTTAACGGATTTCACGACACCGCGAACGCTGTCGCCACCGTGATCTACACGCATTCTTTGGAACCGCATGTCGCGGTGGTCTGGTCCGGCTTCTGGAATTTTCTGGGAGTGATGGTCTCTTCGGGATTGGTCGCGTTCAGCATCATCTCGCTACTGCCCGTTGAACTCATCCTGCAGGTCGGAAGCAAGGCCGGATTCTCAATGGTCTTCGCGCTGCTGGTTTCCGCGATCATCTGGAATCTGGGCACGTGGTACTTCGGCCTTCCTGCATCGAGTTCCCACACTCTTATCGGATCCGTCATCGGCGTCGGTATCGCGAACCAGATGATGTCTGGCCGAAATGGAACCTCTGGAGTCGACTGGGGACAGGCGATGAACATTGGCAAGTCGCTGCTGCTTTCCCCGCTCGTCGGCTTTGGCGTGGCGGCGTTACTTCTTCTGGCGGCACGCGCTCTGATTCACGACGAAAAGCTGTACAAAGCGCCTGAAGGCAACGAGCCTCCACCGTTTTACATCCGCTGCCTGCTCGTTTTGACCTGCACCGGTGTCAGCTTCTTCCACGGCTCGAACGACGGTCAGAAGGGCATGGGATTGATCATGCTCATCCTGATCGGAACTGTGCCGACGGCGTATGCATTGAATCATGCGGTCACCTTTAAGGAGTCGCAAGACTTCATTGCTGTTTCCCAGCAGGCGGCGCAGGTGCTCGATCACTACGTTACCCCCGGGGCTGTAATCGGCGACGCCCGCGACGATTTAACGGAGTTCATCCGCAGCAAGCAATTCACTCCAAATACGATGCTTGCCATGCGCACGCTGGTCAACGATGTGGGTACCGAAACCAGCATCTACAAGGAGCTAAAAAACGTTCCCAACGATCGGGTTCGCAACTTCCGGAATGATCTTTACCTGCTGAGCGAAGTCTTGCGAATTACTGGAAAGAGCGGACAACCGAAGTTTGCCGCCGCTGATGCTGCGATTCTGGCGAACTACAAGAAGCATGTGGATCACTCAACGCGATTCATCCCCACCTGGGTGAAAGTTGCGGTTGCCATGGCTTTAGGTCTGGGAACGATGGTTGGCTGGAAAAGAATCGTCGTCACCGTCGGCGAAAAGATCGGCAAGGAGCACCTCACCTACGCGCAGGGTGCCGCTGCCGAAATTACGGCGATGGCCACGATCGGCGCTGCCGATGGGTTTGGCCTCCCAGTCAGCACAACGCATGTGCTGTCTTCAGGAGTGGCGGGAACCATGGCCGCGAATCGCTCGGGAATTCAGTTAAGCACGGTCCGGAACCTCGCGCTCGCATGGGTGCTTACGCTCCCTGTGGCCATGCTTCTGTCGGGTTCGTTGTTCTGGCTGTTCAGGAAGATATTCTAGGGCTGGTCGAACAACAACAGGCCGCAACTCATCGTTGCGGCCCGATGTTTTTGGTTGGGTTACTTCGCTTGCGTCAGTTCCGTATCGATGGTGATGGTGATCTCGTCTCCGATTCCACCTGGCATCGTAGTGATGCCAAAATCCTGTCGGTTGATCTTGGTCGTTGCCGACGCGCCAATGCGTTGTCCCTTGCCCATCGGATCTTTGATCGGCGCAGAAGGCCCATCGACGTCGAGTACAACGCTCCTTAGTCACGCCATGAATCGTCAGGTCCCCCGCGATTTGCAGCTTGCCGGCCGATACCACCTTGACCTGCTTGGAGTGAAACGTAATCGTCGGATATTTCTGGACGTCGAAAAAGCGCGCACTGCGTAAATCGTTGTCTCGCATCTCTACGCGAGTGTCGACGGAGTTTGCGTCGATCGTGGCTTCCAGTGAAGTCTTGCTCGGGTCGGCAGGGTCATACGTCGCCGATCCGCTCACTTTCGTGAACGCTCCTCGGACGGTAGACACGGCCAGGTGTTTGACTGCGAATTGCGCGGATGAGTGGTTAGGATCGATCTGCCAGGTTCCGGCTTGAGCGGCGGCGGATGCGGCAATCGCCAGGCTGGCGACGAGTGCCCATACAAAACGAGACATATATGCGGGTTCTCCCCTTGCAAAGAGTCGGACCCAGCCATGCTAAATGGATTTGACGGGAATCGCCAAGAGGTCGTCGACCAGCCCAACTTCTTTTTGCAGGAAAGGTTCGCCGTGCGTGACACCGCCTAGCGCACCATAGAAACGCGCCATTGAATCTACGCGCGCGCGAATCTCTGCCTGGGCAGGGAAGAGATCCTTTCCCGCTTCCTGATCGCTGAATTGTGTCTTGTAGGCCATGATCGACGCGAACTTACCTTCGAACTGCTCGCTGATGTCGACGACGAAGGTCGGACGAATGTCGTAGTACAGCGTCGCGTAAATAATCTTGAACGGACGGTGTGGAAGAAGTTGTGTACCGTCGGTACCCCTACCACTCCCGAGCGGGCGGCCCGCCCGCGACGAATCGTCGAAAGCCAGCTTCGATAGTCCCGCAAGAAAGCATGCTTCATATCCCAGAATCGACGCCGTGTAGTGATCGGGATGCCGTCCCTTCCAATACGGCAGGATCACGACGCGCGGCCGCGTTTCGCGAATGACTCGAGCTACTTTCAGGCGGTTTTCCCACGTGTTTTCAACCCGCCCGTCGGGGATATCGAGAGCCTGTCGCCATTCGACGCCAAGAATCTTCGCCGCGTCGTTCGCCTCATTCTCGCGGTCAGCGCGCGCTGCCGCGCGTCCCCATCTCGCCCTTGGTCAGGTCCAGAATTCCGGTGCGCTGACCCAGCTTCGATGCCTTTAGAAGCGTTCCGCCACAAGTCTGTTCAACGTCGTCGCGGTGCGCTGCGATCGCCAGGATGTCAAGAGATTCTGTCGAGGGATTAGAAGACATGTCAGTCGGGACTGCCTTGCTCGATCACCACATTCTCACGCACGATCAGTTTATCCGCCGCCATTTCCTTCAGAGTCGGTAGCACTCGATCTACGTGATCGTCAGTGTCAACGAACGTAACCATCACCGGAAGTTTTCCGCCGGCCTCTATCAAGTGCGCCGCTTCCAGCCGCTGCCGTCCCACGAACCCCGCAACACAATGGACGGCGCTCGCGGCCTGAACATTCTCTTTCCGAAGATAGGCAAGAAGTTCCATATGCAATGGGCGGTGATGCCACTTGTCAGTCTCGTTCAAATAAATTGTGATTCGCGCTGCCATCGCTCTGCCATTTTACTAGCGAATATCCTTGGAAGACTTCCACTCGTGCCGCAACAGCCCGTACAACTCGGAATCCACCCATTGATCCCATTTGCGCAGATGCTCACGCTGACAGCCCTCATACTGCATTCCCAGTTTTTTCAGAATCCGGCCAGACGCAGGATTGTGCTTGAAGTGCGAAGCAAAGATGCGATGCAGTCCCAGGTCTTCGAATCCGTATCGGAGCATTTCTCGCGTCGCTTCCGTCGCATATCCCTTTCCCCAGTAGGTCACGCCGAGCCAGTATCCAACCTCGGCATGCAGGAATTGCATGTCGATGCGCAGTCCAATGCCGCCTATCTGTCGCCCGTCACCGCTCAAGGTAATCGCGAGCCACATTTTGTCGGGGTCTTCTGTAAGCGCAAAGAATGCGCGTGCGTCACGCTCGGTGTATGGATGTGCAATTCGCAGCGTCGTCGCCGCGACCTCGCGCGTGCCGATCAGTGGCAGCAGTTCCGCGATGTCTGCTTCGCGGTACGGGCGCAGAACTAGCCGATCTGTTTTCAACGTCGGCCTGGAGGACATGTTCACAGCGTACGCGCCAGGCCGATGCCGGCCAACGCCCCGCCCAGACACAGCAAATTGTTGCCGAGTATATTAGCCGCCATCAGCCCCCATTGTCCTTGCTCGAAGTACGAGATGCTCTCGAAAGCGTAGCTTGAAAATGTCGTAAATGACCCGCAAAATCCAACTACCACCAGCAAGCGCCACCGTGGATCGATGAGCACTCTTTCCGTCGTCCAGATCACAAAGAAGCCAACGATAAAGCTTCCGAGAACGTTGATGACGAGTGTTCCGTAGGGAAACATCAGGCCGAATTCCCGGGCGGCCAAACGGCTGAGAAAATACCGCAGATTTGCTCCTAAAATGGCGGCGATAGAAATCGCAAGGACGTCTTTCACGGGGGTGCTCCTACAAAAAAAGTTCAATTCTGTAGGAGTTATCAGCCCGACCAGGCCGGGCGGTTATGGCGAACTCCATCGCCTTCACTAATTTTTATCACAGGAAAGTGGTCGCGAGCCTGCCACACCGTCAACCACTAATTGTTGGGTCAGATTTCGAACCTCAATTCTTTCGTTCCACCAGAAATCGTGCGAGTTCTTTCAACGTATTCGCGCGCTCGCCAAAACTCTCCAATTCGTTGAATGCATCTTTCACCAACGCATCTGCCTTGGCTACGGAATCCTCGATTCCAAATAGGGAAGGGTAAGTCGCCTTTTCCGAAGCCGTATCCTTCCCGGCAGTTTTTCCAAGCTGTTCGGAAGTCTGGGTCACATCGAGCACGTCGTCGACGATTTGAAACGCCAAACCAATGCACATTCCAAAAGCGCGAAGTTTCTTGGTTTCGACATCTTTCGCTCCCGCGAACAATCCTCCACTTACGAGACTGGCAGTAATCAGCGCTGCAGTTTTTGACCGGTGGATGTACTCGACCATCTCCGAGGACGGATGACTGTGCTCAGCTTCCAGATCCACGACCTGGCCGCCGATCATCCCATCGATCGTCCCGGTGCCGCGCGCAGTCTCCTCGATAATGCGAACTCGAGCTTCTGCCGGACACTTCAACTGCGACATGACTTCATAAGCTCGCGTCTGCAGCGCGTCTCCCGCCAGTATCGCCATCGCTTCACCGAAAACTTTATGGCACGTGGGCCGGCCCCTGCGCAGATCGTCATTGTCGAGGGCCGGCAGATCGTCATGAATCAAGGAGTACGTGTGGAGCATTTCCAGCGCCGCTCCAAGTTCCTCAATGCCCTTTGGCAGCGAGCCTTCGATCATTCGCGCCGCCTCCATGCACAGGACCGGACGCAGCCGCTTGCCTCCGGCAAACAGACTGTGGCGCATTGCCTTGTGGATCGAAGCGGGATTTTCGGTTTCGAGCGGGACAAGCCGGTCGAGCGCGGCATCCGTAAGCCGTTGTCCCTGTTCCAGAATTTCCTTGAGCATGCGGAGGCAGTATAGCAAGCACGCGCGATCTGAACTTCGCTGCATCTTGCAAGAGAAGAAGACAAAAGAAAGGACGCCCAATTTCGGGGCGTCCATTCGGAGCTTTTTAGCTAGGCCGCAGCAGTTCGCGACAGATTTGTATTCCGCAGCACAGACGTCAGCACATTGCCCACATCGTCAACGGGGCAAACATCGCTTGCGCCCGCCTCTAATGCAGCCATCCACATCTCTTCGTCTGGAACGCGGTGAGTGCAGACGATCGATAGGTCCGGAAAATCGCGGTGCAGGCTTTCCACGTCATTCAGACGCCAAAGTTCGATGTTGAGAATTAAAGCTTCTGGGCGATTTCGGAGTAAGTCGTCCCGCAATTCTTCGCGGTTACGGCTCACATGCACTGAGAAGTGGGGACGGAGACTACCGGCCAATGACCGCGCAACTAGCGGGTCTTTTTCAAAAACAACAACACTCTGAGCCATAGAACCCCCATCATCAACCGTCGTCAACGACGTCGACGCGAGACTAGGGCTGCGGGGCGGGCTGAATAACCTCAACTCCACAGACAGCTGCAAAAAAATCGATTCGCGAACGGAACACCATGCTTACCGGCGAACAGGCGCCTTTTCCGCTAGCGGGTCGAACGGTTCGGCTTGGAGCTTTCCGTTTTTCTTCAAGAGAATTTCAACTTTTCCTTCCGCCTGCTCCAGTTCCTTGCGGCAGACGGAAGACAGTTGCATCCCCTCTTCAAAGAGCGTGAGGGAGTTTTCCAGCGGGACCTCTCCCTTCTCCAGTTCCTGAACTATTTTCTCCAGTCGCTGGAGGCACTCTTCAAACTTAGCCAACGGGAATTCGCTCCGTACTGCCTATTGTAATGAACGGACACGTAACGCTGTCCAGTGATTTTTCCGTGAATATTTATTAAGGACAGGAACTGTTCCACTCCGGAACAGCTACGCTTGGGCGGTGGGCTGGGTACCTAAGGCTTCCAGCACATCGGCAGCCGAGCTATACCGGCCCAGTGGAGCGCTGATCTGGGCACCCTGCACTGTCTGCCGTACCGCCACCAGCATCTCTCGCGCGATTGCCACGCCCTCGGAACGAGCCGCCTCTGGAGTCTGTGCTCTAGCCATCCGGTCCAGGATCAAGTCCGGTACCGACACTCTCAACTCATTCTTCATGAACTCCGCATTTCGTACGCTGGTCAGGGGCCATATGCCGGCGATGACTGGGATCCGGCAGTGCTCGATACGTTTCAAGAAGTTTTCCAAAAGTCGCAAGTCAAACACCGGCTGTGTCACCGCATACTCAGCGCCGGCCTCTACCTTGAATTCGAATCTGCGGACCTCCTCGTCGAGATCCGTCAAGCCGGGATTTGCGCCCACTCCGATTACGAACCCGGTTCCAGCGCCAATCGGATTGCCTCCCAGATCCATCCCGCGGTTCAGGCTGCGGACGATGTTCACCAAGCCAATCGCGTCGACGTCAAATACTGCGGTCGCATCGGGATAGTTGCCCATCTTCGGTGGATCGCCAGTAATACAAAGCAAATTTCTGATTCCGACCGCCGCCGCACCAAGCAGATCACTCTGAATCCCAAGCACGTTGCGGTCGCGGCAGGTGTAATGCAGGATCGTTTCGATCCCGACCTCACGCTCGATCAATATCGATAGCGCTTGATTGCTCATGCGCGCCGACGCGCGCGGGCTGTCGGGGATATTGACGGCGTCTACACCGACCGATTTAACGAAACGTGCCGCCTCAATCTCTTTGCGCGCATCGATCCCTTTTGGCGGAACGATTTCCACCATTGTCACGAACTCTCCGTGCGCCAGCTTCGCGCCTACTGGGGATCGATCCTCCAATGGTGTGATCGGTTTCAGTTGCGGCTGAGGTCCTCCGGTGGTTACTTGGGCCGACGCGGTCTTTCCTCGTGCCTCGCCAACCCGAAGCGCCGACTTCATTACGCGAATGTGTTCGGGCGTCGTTCCGCAGCATCCGCCGACCAGGCGAACTCCCGCCGCTACGAATTTTCGCGCATAACTCGCCATGTATTCCGGCGAGCACAGATATATGTTGCGTCCTTCGACCGATCTTGGGATGCCTGCGTTCGGCTGGGCAGCCAAAGGCAGGGTCGTTGCCGCGCGCACCCGTTCCATCGCATCCAGCATAGCGACAGGGCCGACGCTACAGTTGCATCCGATCACGTCTGCGCCCCACTCGTCCAGCTTGGCGACGAACGTTTGTGGATCGGAGCCGTCAAGACAATTTCCATCTTCGTCGATGGTTACCTGTGCGACCATCGGAATGGACGCGCTAACGTCACGCACCGCTAGCATTGCCTGGTGGATCTCTTCGAGATATCCGAACGTTTCGAGAATCAGGAGGTCCACACCCGATTCAACCAGCGTCGTCACCTGGTCCCGGAAAGCTTCGCGCGCCTCTTGGAATGACGTTTTACCCAGGGGTTCAATTCTGGTTCCGAGCGGGCCAACCGATCCCGCTACCCAAACATCGAAGCTCTTGGCGGCCTCACGAGCCAGTCGCACTCCCACTCGATTAATTTCTTGGACCTTGTCCGCTAAGCTGTGTCGGCCCAGGCGGAAAGAGTTAGCACCGAAAGTGTTGGTTTCGACTATTTCGGCGCCAGCCTGGAGGTAATCGTGATGAATCCCGCGAATAAGGTCGGGCTGGGAGAGGTTCAGTTCGTCATACGATCGGTTGATGAAGATGCCCTTTGCGTATAGCAGCGTTCCCATGGCGCCATCGCACAGCACCGGTGACTGCTTAATCCGCGAAAGAATGTCGCCAGCCATGATTGCGAGGATACAGGATGGCCGCCGCTTTGTGCACGCTGGGGCAGCGAATGGCGATAGCCCTTGGGCGGATGGCAGAACCCGTAATCTGCAACTGTCTATTAACGAATTTGCGCTTCAGATATTTGAGCAGGAGGGCGTATCCTAGCGCGAAAATCTGAGTGAGTCGGGCTCCATGGGAACGCCTGATGTCTGCGGAGGGACGCCATGAGGATTCTAGGTGTCGGACTAGCGCTATCAGTTGTTGGAAAGAAGCCATCGATTGGGCGATTGAACCGATTACTTCATTCGCAGCAGCAACAGTTGAAGATCCTAGCTCTGCTATAATCTTCGATTTCGCGATTAAATCTTCCTTTTTCAAGTTGTTAGGAGCCGTTCGTTTGAAGAAAAGCGTCTTCGCTCTGGTGATCGTACCCTGTGCCGCCCTGATACTCACTTCCTGCGGCGGATACAACAACAATCGCAATACCCCACCAAGTCACGTCACCGAGCGCGTCATGGTTTCGCAAGGCGTCACCACGGGCACCAGCTTCGGCGCGATCTATCTCATCAACGGACAGAATGACACCATCCCAGGCCTATCTCCGATGAGCGCTGGCAGCGCTCCCGGCTTGATGGCATTGTCTCCTACGCGCAACATCGCCGCCGCCTTCGATGCCAGCAGCAACACCGTTTTCGGTCTCAATACGGTCACACAAGCCTCGATCGGCAGCGTCAGAATCTCTGGGCCCACCTCCAGCATGGTCATCCCGAATGCGACTCCCATCGGCTATGCGGCCGTACCCAGCGCTACCGTTTCCGGATTCTCCTTTATCGGCGCAATCGATGTGATGAATTTTGCCAGCAGCAGCCTGACCACTATCGCGGTGAGCAATGCGAGAAGCGTGTTTTCGAATGCGAACGGAACGCAGCTCTTAGTGCTTAGTAACGACTCGAATTCGATCACGCTGATTTCTCCGCAGAGCGCTGTACCTCCGGTCGACACCAGTTGCCTGAGCACGCTACCCAACGCAGTTTGTACCGTCGTTCCTGGCTTCGACCGGCCGGTATTCGCCATCATCAGCGGCGGCACAGCATACATCATGAATTGCGGTCCGCAGTGTGGAGGTGTCCAGGCGAGCGTTTCGATCCTCGATCTACCGTCGCTCACGGTCACAGCCACGATCCCCGTCGATGCCGCCACCATTGGTTTTGCAAGCGGTTCCACCCTCTACGTTGCCGGAACCCCGCGCATCAACAACGCGTGCGACGGCCAGACGACGGCGGCCACCGTTTGCGGACGCCTCGATCTCGTCGACCTAGGCTCTCAAACCGTGGTGGGCAGTGCGGTCATCACCGACGGATTTCATCAGCGCATGGATCTGACTACCAACGGCCAGCTCTTCATTGGTGCTAAAAACTGCACGAGCATTGGCGATGTCAACAGTCCCACCGGCGAAGTGCGAGGATGCCTCTCCATCTACAAGACCGCGGACAATTCGGTCATCATTCCGCCCGATAACGGCACGGTAGACGGACTTCAGGGTTTCATCAGCCGCAACGTGGAATATGTCGCAGAGGGCGGCGCCCTGCGGGTATACGACACCGACAAGGATATTCTGCTGATCAACAACTTCGTTCCCGAAGGGACGATCAACATCCCGGGTTACATCGGAGATGTAAAAGCGATCGACTTCTTCTAGCCTGTCGATCGTCAGGGGGTCGCAGGTTGCAACACGAGCTGGTGAGCCTTACTGCTTTCAACCGCCTTCGCGCTGAATGGGAGCATCAAGGTCGTCCCTTCATGCCAGTTATTCCACTGATCCATATAGAAGGGACTCAGGAAGTTTCCACCCTGCCCAGTCACGACATTCAGAGTGGATTCATCAAGGTCTGCGAGATTCGCGGTGAATCGTTCCGAAGGTCCGTGTCGTCGTGAGACCGCCTTTACCGTATAACCGCTCCCGGATTGTTCCTGTATCCCGGGTCCGGACCAGTGGCGCACGATCGGAATCTTTCCGAGCACCGGGTGCTGGATCTCCACCGCGTTGTAGACTCCCCAGCGCCATGTGGAGAGATCCTTCGGCGCGTGCGGATCGTTCACTGCAGCCTCGACCGCTGCCGCCAGCAATTCGTCGTAGCTCGGATAGCTTTCAGGAAGCCATCGCTTTGGACGGCGCAGCAGAATATTCTCCAGCCACACCGAGCGCATTTCCCACGAGTAGGTTCTCCAGTTCAAAGACGCGTCGGGATCTCCGCTGGTAGCAACGCTCCCCAATTTCGGCTCCAGAATCAGACGTCGCGATTCGCGGATCGCATTTTCGGTAATCGTGGGCGCGGCCGATGACCCCTGCATCAGCCCGTCCCAGCTTCGCATCAGGTCTGCCGCCTGTTTGGCGCGGGCGGAAGGCTTGTTCGCGTGATCAACGGCATAAACGAAACGCTCCGCCGCGAATTGATCGGCCTCCGAGTGAATATCTGTTTGCAGCGCCAGCATGTCCGCAGCAGAGAACTGACGCCCTGATTCAAGCACGTGATAAATGCGAGCCGTACGCCACGGAGCTTCCCACTCCATGCTCACTGGATTCGGATAACTGTCCGGCGTAATTCTTCCGTTCGCGGTCGCAATGATGCCGGATGGCGGATTGTAAACATTGGGAAGTTTGTCAAAAGGAATATAAGAAATCCATTCGTGCGCATTGTCAGCGCCGCTCACCGGCAAGCTCCCATCTCCAGCTGCGCGGATCGGTACTTTACCCGTTGTGTGATATCCGATGTTGCCGTCGACATCTGCATAGACAGCATTCTGTCCCGGAGCATCGAGCTGCGAGAAAGCTTTTTTGAAATCATCCCAGTTCTGCGCCGTATCTACGTCGAAGAAGGGAATGCGCAACCCGTCATACAGAGTCCACCGCAATGCAAGCGGGCGCGTCTCTCCCGGAACAAGGTCGGTGATGATTGGTCCATGGCGCGTGATCTTCACATCGACGCTGACGTCGGGCTTGCCCCTGACGTGAACGACCTCGCTCCGATGCTCCGGTTGAACCCATCCACTCGGCGTCTGATATGCGCCCTGTGCATTGAAGTTCTCGACGAACACATCCGTCACGGTCGGACCGACGTTAGTGAAGCCCCAGGCGATTCGCTGGTTGTGGCCGACGACGACGAACGGCATTCCCGGAAGCGAGACTCCCGCAACATCCACCGCACCACAGTGCAGATGCGTTTCGTACCAAAGGTTCGGCATCTGGTGCCCAAGATGCATATCGTTCGACAGCAGGGGCTTTCCGGTGACGGAGTGCGTTCCTGAAACGACCCAGTCGTTCGATCCGTTCACGGGGACCTCCGGCGGCGGCGCGGTGAGCCTCGCGGGGTCACCCTCCCGGGTTACAGAATTGTCCGGAGACTCATCCTCCTCGTCGTCATCCGAGTCGCTTGAACTGCTTTCGGTCTGGCCCAAATCCTCGCGCATCACGGTCGGCGGACGGTCATGCCAGGAGCTATTTACATATAGGTCAGCTGTCAAGTCAGGCCCAAGCTTAGCCAGAATCTTCTCGCGCGCTAGGACGTCGTAAAAGTAGTGATAATTCAGATCTTTGACCATCTGATTTGCTATGACAACAGAATCCTCCACCGTCCACGGCTTCGGCGTGTATCGCAGGATATGAAACTCGATTGGCAGTTTGTTGGTGTGTGAGGCGATGAACGCATTTACTCCTTGCGCGTAAGCCTCCATGAATCCGCGGTTGCGCGCGCTGCTGATTTCGAGCGATCTCTTTGCGGCAGATCGAAGTCCTAAAACCTTCTGCTCGCGATCGAGTTTAACTGTCTCTTCTCCAAGAATTTCCGAAAGCTCTCCGCCGCCGAAGCGGCGCATTACGTCCATCTGCCATAGCCTGTCCTGCGCTGTCACAAATCCTTGCGCAAAGAACAGGTCGTTCAGATTCGCCGCTTCGATGACCGGCACACCGTGTCCGTCTCTCGTTACCATCACAGGGGCGGACAAGCCTGCGACTTTGAGTTGCCCGTCGAGTTGGGGCAGGGCCGCGCGCGCCACATAGTAGGCAAAGCCCACGCTAATCACGGCGAGCAAAAACACTGCAAAAACAAACCACAGAAGAAACCGGAGGAATGGAGATCTGCCCGAAGCGGACACCCGAACTTCTGCCATCGTGCTCATGGGAACTTCCGATTGTATTCCACCTGCACTTCCGCAATTCTGAAAATGAATTTCATTTTCAAGATATGGCGGTGGTATTCTGACTCGCTAGCATGCCTGCCACGTTGCAGAAGCGGATTGACGATCAGCCGAACCTTTCCCGGCAGATGGTTCGTGAGGCTCAGGACATTCTGCACCGCCATCTGAAGGGAGTGGGGCTTAAGCAGACGGCTCAACGTGACACCATCCTCCGTACTTTTTTGGAAACCCGCGATCATCTTTCCACGGACGAGCTCCATCGCTTGGTTCACAAAAAAGACGCGCGCATTGGATACACCACCGTCTACCGAACCTTGAAGCTTTTAGCCGAATGCGGTCTCGCCAGTGAAGTGGCATTTCACGACGGCGTTGCGCGCTACGAGCACCAGTACAACCGTCGTAGCCATCACCACATGGTATGCACTGAGTGCGGAAGCTCGGTTGAATTCTTCTCGCAGGAAGTGGGACAACTCGAGCAGGAAATTGGCCAGAAGTATCACTACCTCACCACCCGCCACACCTTCCAGATTTATGGGCTTTGCGAAGAGTGCCACATCAAGCGTCAGGCGATACGCACTCTCTGATCCGTCGAGCGGGTTCCGCGTGCCTACCACCTTTTCGGATGCGCGATTTCGTTCTCTGAAAGGTCTACGCCTGACTTAAGACAATCCAGAATCGATCCGCTACTCGCCGCCCGAATCACGTCAGACTCGTCGGAGCAGTAAGCCGGCACGCCTGGCTTTCGTACGGTCATGTAAGCAACCACGCGATACTTCGCAATCGGGCCGCCTTTCTTTGCGGTGGCGCAGCTCTCCAGTTCGAACACGAAACCATTTTTCTTTCCGCGCACGATCTCCGGATCGATTCCCCATACTGTGGAAAGATCTGCCAGTGAACACGTGAACCCCTCCTGGGGATGAGCCCGCGCGTACGCAATCTCGGCTGAGTTGAGCGTTCGGACTGACGATACAACCGAGCTTTCATCGGTCGCCATCCTGGCCTCGCGCCTCTCGGACCGCGACGTATATATGCCGAGACCGATCAGACTTACGGTGACAAGCACTCCAAGGTATCCCAACACAATTCCTGCAATCGCCAGGCCGCGACCGCTTAGCCGTCCTGCGCTCTTTCGAATGTCATACAGCGACAGATATCCGAATACGAGCGAGACGATCGCGAAGGGGAGAAAAAAGAACAGGAAGCCGGAGATCAGACTAAAGATGGCTTTGCCACTGGTTTCCGGAGGCAGTCCGAACGCCACCGAAGGATCAACAGGACTGGCCTGCGCCTCGGAATCACGGCCACAGACTCCGCAGAAGCGCTCGTCTTTCGACAGGCTGTTGCCGCAGCCCATGCAGAACGAACTCATTCCGTCTTCTTTCCCATGGCAGCCGAGTTAATGAGGTAGCGTGGCACCCGGCGCCAGCAAATTGAATGGATGCAGGGGAAGGTTTCTCACGATTCCGAACAGAATGATTACGGCGCACAGAGCCTGAATCCAAGCGGACGGAATGAATATCTGCGGTAGACCTTTGCCGCGCAACAATCGAATTGTTTCCGAACTCAATCCATAAGCGAGGAATGGCAGGAGAATCATGGCAAGGGGATTCATTGCCCACGCTCCTCGCAAGTTTCCTGTGAGCAGTTGATGGATTGCACGCAATGATCCACAACCCGGACAGTACCATCCCGTCATATAGTAGACGGGGCAGGGCGGATAAATCCCCGAGGTTGCAGGATCGAAATAGCGCAACAAGGCAAGCCCGGCTATTCCGCCCAGAAACGCTGCCGCCAGTGAATATTGTTTTCGCATATATCGCATTCAACTAGTGCTGATGCAAGCTTCCGATAATCCCCAGCATGAACATCAGCATCGATGCGCCGATGGTTGCCAGTCCTAATCCGAATGAGATCCAGCACCACAGCTTGGCATTGTTCGAAGCCTGTTGCGCTCCGGCAAGATCGCCGAGTTGCAACTTGCTGTTCACCTGCGCAGCGTAAACAATTGCGGGGATTCCCGCCGGTAGGCAGCAAAGCACGGTAGCCAGAATCGCGAAGACCAGGTAATTCGACGGTGCGACGGCGCCTGGAGGAATCACGACGCCCGTGACTGGCAACGGTGCAGCCTGAACCGGCGGAGTCATTGCCGGCTGCAAACTTCTGCCGCATTGCACGCAAACCGCTGCGTTATCGGCGTTGGTTGCTCCACACTGGGGACAAAACATTCTTTTCTCCTCGTCCGTTTGGGATCTTCCACTATAGCGGTTGGCCGCTCTCCGCGCACCGATTGCCTGATCCGTGAGGATCGGCTTTGACGACTGCAGATTCGTCGGAACAGAACTCCCGGATGCCGGTCTGATTGGGACTGAGAGGACGCGCCAGAACCTGATATCGAGAGTTCGTTCCGCCTTCTGTCTCCGAGGTGCACCCATAGAGTTCGAAGTTGTAGCCGTTCTTCTGACCGCTTGCAAGGCGTGAGTCAATCAGGCCCGTCAGATCAGACATTGAGCAAGTGAAGCCCTTCTCGGGATGCGACGCCGCATAACCGACCTGTGCCGAGTTGATACTCCGAATGGAAAAGACTGCGGAGCTTTCGTTGGCAGCTATACGCGCCCGAAGCAGATTCGGAATCGCAATGGCGGCGATAATGAGCACGATAGGGATGAACGCGATTCCCGCGTAGCCTAGAACCAGTCCGGCGACGGCGAGCCCTTGCCCAGTCAGCCGTCCTGCGCTCTTGCGAATTTCTGACAGCGACAAATGCCCCAGAACGATAGCGACGATTGAAAAGGGAAAAGCGAAAATGACGAGTCCGCTAACCAGGCTGAGAATGGCCTTGGTGCTGGTCTTTGGCGGTCCGACTGAAGTCGCTGCAGCTACGGTTGAGGAGAGTGGCATTCGGAGAGTTTCGATGTCCGCAGATACGGCAAAATTGATCGTCCACGGCGATGCCGTTGCCGCATGCTGCGCAGAATGTGGTCATTCGGCCCTCCGGACCGGCGGACTTTCGGAGCCACGGATTGGCTCGAAACATACGCTTCGCACTCGCGGCGCGTCAATGCGCTACCTTGATTCCCGGCCACCTCTGTCTCCGGGAGTTCGTGACATTGCAAGAATTTGTCCATTGCTTTGAATTTGGCTTTTTGATACCTTGCCGCGAACGCCGTTTGAAGCAAATCCCCGCCATTTCGTCTTCGATTCGGCGCGGAGGAGACCCTTATGGCTTTTTGTAATATGTGCGGGGCACAGGTTCCGGACGGGACCACGACGTGTGCCGCATGCGCAGGTCGCGTTCCCGCAGGCGCCGCCGCTCCAGCGGCCGCTGGCACCGGAGGCTTGACCGATAACGTAGCCGGCATGTTGGCATATGTCACCATCATCCCAGCGATCATTTTCCTGGTGATGGAGCCGTACAACAAGAATCGCTTCGTCCGTTTCCACTCGTTTCAGTGCCTCTTCTTTGCTGTGGCGCTGATCGTCTTGCACATCGGACTGTCGGTCTTGGCTTTCGTTCCCTTCATGGCCATCATCACAATCCCGCTTCATCTGCTCATCAGCCTTGGGGGATTGATCATCTGGATTATTCTCCTGATGAAGGCGAATCAGGGCCAGATGTACAAGCTTCCCCTAATCGGCGATATCGCTGAGAAGCAGGCAAACGCAATGTAGTTCCGGCGCTATTGCGGAGCGGGCATTACACGATCTCCTCTTTGAGAACGTCGCGAGCTCCTTCAGAACATGCAGGAGCTTGCGGCGTTTCGTTTGAGTTTGCGCGCAGAATACTTTCGGATCGCTCCCATTCCCACGGGTTCGCTTGACTTTCTTCCGGCAAGCTGTCAATCCTATTAGCTTTTAACCCGACGGCAATCTGGCTCTGCCGAGTTGCGGTCTGGTAATTCTCAAACGGATTGGGGCATTGATTGCGAGTTCGCGTTTTCTATCACGACAAGTGCTTCGACGGAGCTTCTTCGGCCGCGCTGTTCTCCCGCTTTTATCGCGAGCGCATCAAAAGCGACGTGAATTTTGAATTTACCGGACTCGTCCACCGCGCCGGAGCGCTGTTCGATGAGAAGCAGTTCGACGGCGACGAGAACGCCATCGTCGACTTCAAGTATTCCAGTTCGCCGAAAATTACCTGGTGGTTTGATCACCACGAAAGCGCGTTTCTCACTCCTGCCGATGCCGAACATTTCGAGCAGGACCAGAGCAATCGCAAGTTTTACGATCCGGATTTCAAATCGTGCACCAGTTTCATCGCCATGATCGCGCAGCAGCGCTTCGGCTTCGATCCCAAGCCGGTCGCCGATCTCGTGCACTGGACCGACATTATCGATGGCGCTCTCTATCCCGACGCGAAGACTGCCGTCGAAATGGAAGCACCCGCGATGAAACTAACCATGGTCATCGAGTCCGCGCCCGATCACGGTTTTGTCCCCAACCTTATTCCGCTGCTCGCGACGCAACTCTCTGGCGCAGATTCTGGAAGAGCCCTTCGTCGCTCCATTGCTCCCGCCGCTGCTCAAGCGCCATGAACTCTCCATCGGAATTCTGCGCGAGCGCACGGAATGCAAGGACGGAACGATCTTCTTCGACGTCACCGATCACGAGCTGGAGGGATACAACAAGTTCGTCCCGTACTATCTGCATCCCGAGTCGGTATACAGCGTGGGATTGAGCAAGAGCAGCTTCCGCGTCAAAGTCTCTGTGGGATCGAATCCGTGGGCTCCGCAGGAGCCCGAGGTGAACCTTGCCCGCATCTGCGAACGTTATGGCGGAGGAGGGCACGCCCGCGTCGGCGCCATCTCGTTCAACGTGAACCAGCACGCCGCGGCAATCAAGGCGTCCCAGGAAATAGTCGCCGAACTACGCGGCGCGATTCGCGCCACGAAAAAGCCATAAGCTATCGCGATGGAGCTAGTCACCCGCTGGCGCTACTTGGATTCCCTTGTACACAGCCTCGGTCTTTAGCTTTTTTGGAAAGTGCCGCTCGAAGTGCGACAACCCAGGGCATATCACGTGATGTATCCCTTTAAATCCGAAGAGTTCCATCTCCTTCATCGCCTCATCCGCCGACCAGCCTTGCATCGCCATGCGGTAGGTAGCTATTGCCAAACCGGTTCGATCATCTCCCAGGCGGCAGTGGACGAACATCTTCTTGTCCGCGTTTTCCTGAATCAGTCGTAGGAATCGCGCGAACGTCTTGTCCCGCGGAAACGGACAGTGCCACGGGATAGAAACATATTCCATGCCTGCCTCACGGACGGCGAGCCTCTCATGTTTGCTTGCGCCGCCGCGCATGTCTACGACAATCGAAACGCCCATCTTCTGCAGCGCTTTCAACCCATCCGCGCCCGGCTGTCCCCCCCGAAAAAGATTCGGAGTGACCTCGGCAAAGTTAGGCAGGCCGACATAATCCTTCCGGCTCCCCATTGATCTCTGTGTGGGACGAGAACTACCTTGGCTCGACTGCGAGTCGACAGCAAGGACCAGAAGGGAACAGACGCACATTGCGACTGCGAAAGAGCGAGCGATTGATTTTCTTGTACTCACCAGTGATTGAATGTTTCGCTAGAAAAGCATCAAGACTGCGATCTACTCCCCCGAGCCCACCATTACAACGGGACTGGTGGGCGTCGGCGAACCAGCTTCATTTTCGATAGTAATGGCGAATGCTTTCGCTTCCGCCCCAGCCGGCAGTGGCGGATTGACGACGGTCGCGCTGCCGTGTGCATCGGGCTTGAATACGCCGGCTGGAATCGGTGCGCCCTGGGTCGGAATCAGCCACAATTCGTAAGCCTTTTGCGGCGGAAGCACAGGCATGTTGTTCGCGACGAACAGCAGGGAACTTCTGTTCCGCAAATAAAACGCTTTTCCCTGCGGCTGCGGAGGAGTCTTCGCCGAAACCAGGGTAACGCGCTGCGCCTCCGGAGAAATGATGGGAGCGACGACGCGCCGCATGTCTTCCAGTTCCCGCGTCGTCTGCGCGGACTCCGAGCTCATAGACATCATGCTCCGCTTCAACGCGGAATTTTCTCTCCACAAAGATGCGGCAAAAACAACGACGGCTGCGGTCGCTGCCCAACCCAGCCATCCCCACCACGGAGTGCGGGATCGCCCCTGAGCCGAGCGTGACGGTGCGGACGCTGCTTCGGTCGCGACGGCAGCAAGCAATCGCTCGCGGCTTCGTCGTGGCGGCTTCGGCCCCATCGTCGACAATGCCAGCAGCGCGCCATCGCCGCGAAGCTGTTCAAGCTCCAGGCGGCAGTCTGCGCACGTCGCAAGGTGCTTCTCCAGTGCGACCCGGTTCTCACCCTCTAACGCGCTCAGCGCGTAAAGTGCGAGATCCTCGCCGAATTGTTCGTGTCCGCTCATCAGATACTTCGAATCCCTCGCCGTGATCCCCGAAATAGTCGGGTTAATCCTTTCATCTTCAAGTATGAAACGCTTTTCGCAATGCCATCAGCCCCGCGCGAATCCTGGTCTTAATTGTGCCCAGCGGCTCGCCGGTTTTCGTTGCGATCTCCGAATGGCTGAGTCCCTCGAAGTACGCCATCTCCAACGCCGCACGCTGCGGGCCGGACATCGAGCCCAGCACTCCGCGAACTCTTTCCGCCGCGCGCGACCGGTCCGCCTCGCCCGCCAAATCCGGAGCTACCGAAACAATGACATCCTCGATGTCGGTTTCCGGCCGCCGTCGCCGCAGCGCGTCGATCGCGCGATTTCTTGTGATGACCGCGAGCCACGCCCCCAGGCTGCCTCGCGCAGAATCAAACGCTCCAGGATTTCGCCACAACTGCAGGAACACATCCTGCAAAACATCTTCCGCCGCGCCCGTATCGCCCAGCACACGCAACGCCACCGCATACACGATGGACGAATAGCGGTCATACAGCTCCGCCATTGCGCTCTGATCTCCAGCCTTCATGGCCGTAAAGGTAGCCAGATCAGCCGATACTGCATGTCTGTCAGTACTCGACAACCGTTCTAATCTCTCTCTCTTAAGTACGTGCCCGAGCCTGCGCCGGATTGGGCGCAACTGCATGGTAATTCAATTCTTTACTGATCCCGCAGATCCGTTCGCCCCTAGGCATTTCAGGACCGCGGTGTTATTGGGTAAGCTTGATCGCAAGTTGTCTTTCGGGCTGCGTCATTTCACCCCACAGCTTCTGCAGATCCTTTTGTACGGCCACATTCTCTGGATCTTTTCTCAGAGCCAGCGCGAACCAGCGATACGCCGTCGGCAAGTCCCGGGGTGTGCACAGGCCTGCCGAATACAGGGCGCCCATCTGGATCATCGCCTTCGCATTCGCCTGATTGGCTGCCGGCTTCAAAACTCGCAAGCCGTGATCGCAATCCTGGGCCGCGCCTCGACCATATAAGTATTTTTGAGCTTCGTTGACCGGATCACCCATAGGCATAGTAGCCGGTGTTCGAGGTCTGGGCGAGGCATCTCGGCCTGCCGTGGGCTTTTCTATCCTTGCGGGCCTTGCAGCTTCCGGCTTCGCCGCTTCTGGTTTAGCCGCTGGTGCGGCTGGTTCACTTTCATCTGCGGTGTCGTCCTCATTCCCGTCTGCTGGAGTGCTCGCCTTAGTTCCCGGTTTCTTCGGCGTTGGATTTGCAACTTCGTTCTTAGGCGGTGCTTCAGTCTTCGTTGGAGCAGTGCCCGTCCCTGCGGAATCGGAGTCAGCAGTAGAAGCCGGAGTGTCAGCCTTCGCCGTTTCCGTCGGCGCCTGAGCCGGCGTGGCCGAAGGCGTCGTTGGTACGGGAATAGGCGCCTGCGCATCCTGCTTCGGTTTCGCAGGCGTAGCAGCCGGAGTCGGCGGCGCATCTCCGTCAGATGGAGCTTCTGCGGTTGGAGAAGGTTTACTTGGGCTGGTACCGAATCCGGGCAACGGTTGATGTTTCCACCGCAAGTATCCAAATCCGGCGGCTAGCGCGAAAGCCAACAGGATCAAAAATATCTTTCCAGCGCTTCCGCCCCGCCGCTCTTCTTCATCATCCAGCAAGTAGTCAACACTTCTCGAGCTGTGGCCACTGTGGGGATCAATACTGAGGCTGGCCCGCCTCCTCGGCGGTTCATTCAAGCCGAGAAATGACGGCCCGCTGATCGTAGGCTCGTAGTGCGCTTCCGGACCCGCAGTCGGAGCCGGAGCGGAAGATCGAGGTGTCTCGACCGGGCGAGCGGCCGCCACCGGGCGGTCCGTCGTGACAGCTGTTGGAGCCTTCGAGCTGGGAAGCGTCGAAGGAATGGTCCCACTTGCAGCGCGCTTCGTTTGCGTTTCCGGCACGGCGGTCGGCGCCAGGAGCGTAGCTCCGCACATCCCGCAGAAGCGGTTGTCCTCCGGATTATCATTGCCGCACCGGATGCAGCGCATACCCCTCCTCAACCCGTGTGTATAGCTTACGATATCTTGAAGCTTCGATGCAGTAGCAACGATAGGCGACGAAAAACTCTGCATCGGAAGGCCGAAAGGAATCGCGCCGGCGCTATCAGACGGGCAAAGTCGATCTCACGAGCGAAGCCATGAACAGACCTCGCATCGGCCAGACCTTCCATCTCACGGTGAAAGGTCGCCAAATCGAAGTGCGTTCTTAAATTATAATCTTTTATGGTTGCTGTTGGTGCTATATAAAAAAAAGCCGCTGTAAAAAGCGGCTTTTAGTTATTCAGATTGAGCAGCTTGCTCTTGAGCTTGCTTTACTATAATAGGTACTTGTTGTGATTTGAGTTCTTTGTAAGGGAAGTGAATAACATATTCACCAAGATTTTTTTTTGACTTCTTGTTCTTGTGATTCTGTTTGAGCCGTTGAAGCTGGAGCGAGATAGGTAATTGTCGCTTTTGATGTATCAACAGGTTTTTGCAGAATGATATTCTTTTCTACAAAAGAACTAAATGACGAGTGTGCTGTGAGTTGTTCAATTTTGAACTTCTTCTGTTGTTTTCATGCTAATTCTTGCAGCAAGCTCATATACGATCTCATTTTTTCTTCTAAATGCGCTGTCTTTAAAAGCAGCTGTAAACGCCGGATGTTTCAAAATAAGCGTATGCTTGTTCACAGAGCTATTCATAGCATCGTTATTGTAAGGTGCATTGGTAATACGAGCCGTGACACCCGCTTCATCTGCACTTAAAGTTATTGTTGAGTTGTTTTTTGGTTGTTTAAATGCAGGGATTGAGAAGTCTGATTCAAGCGCTTGCTCTGCTGCGTCTACGACGTCTCGTATTGCATTAAAGAAATCTTTTTGAAAAGCTGGCATAGCTTGTGAAGATAAAGGCACTGCTAATAAGAGTTGTTTTTTCATAAGAACTCCTTTGAGTAATGTGGTTAATATCTAGTTTAATAATATACAATATAGGGGTCTTTTTTCAAGACAGCCCTCACAAGAGTTCCTACGTAGAAGACGTGTTATTAATAAAAAAGACCGGGTCTTACGATGATGTTTGTGTTTCTTTATGTTAATTGTGCAGCTTATGCTTTTGATCTCGCTGAGAAATTGCTTGTAAAGCCGTTTCAGCGTTTTGAATAATATCTTCTGAAGCTTTAATTGATTCTTTTAAAGGTTGTGTTGGTTTGTGCGTAAGTAATATTGATATGAGTGTTGCCGAGCCTATAATCATGCCACTGAATGAAGCGAAACCTACCCTGTCCTTGTAATCAATATCAGCAGCGTGTGCCCTGATCAGTCTGTTGTTTTCATTAGGGTTTTCTAAAGCTTGTTGAATAAGGATGCTTTGGGGCATGCTATAAGCATATAAAAATGATGTAGCAAGAGTCAGTCCACCTCCCAGGAAGCATCTTCTAGCGATCTTATTATTGTACGCTTCATAATCTTTGAGGAGTTGTTTTTTTAATGCGACAGCTTCACGTTCATTAGTTATCTTTGTTGATAGCAGCTCAGATAGAGGGACGTTTTTTAGTTTTTTGTTAATCTGCGCTTGCTTTTCTAAATCGATGATATTATCTGCTAGGCAATAACTTGTTATCAATGAGAAGCATACAAGTGTGTATATATTCATAAGTACTTTCTTAATAAAGATGATTATTGCTAAGCTGCCAGAATAATATACGACAATAACTTGTTTTACAACAAAGCTTCATTAAAAATACAGGTAGAAATAATTTGATTGTCTCTCGAAGATTAATGTAAAAAAGGCTATACTAGTCTATACACTCTTACTTGAAAGCATATTATGACGAAAAATAAAAATGATAAACCATTGGGTGAAGTTGTTTACGGGTTGCACCCTATTATTGAGCTTTTGAAAGCAAAAAAAAAGCCAGTGACACTTTACACTACCAGACCTGAACCAAAAGGGTTCAAGAGTATTGAACAGTTACTCCCTAGCCATGTGACTATTACCTATGTAGCTCGTGAAGCGCTTGCAAAAATTGCAGGAACCACCGATCATCAATCTGTTGTCGCGTTAGCAATGCCATTTGCTTATCGCAGGAAATTTTTGACCCTAAACAGCACAAAACATTACTCATGCTTGATAGTATTCAAGATGTGCGAAACCTAGGAGCAATGCTCCGTTCAGCCTATTGTACTGGTGTGACGGGAGTTATTATTACACAAAAACATTCGGCTTCACTTTCTGCGGCAGCTTTAAAAGCGTCAGCGGGATTGGCAGAACATCTTGATGTGTATCTTGTTCCTTCTGCGCAAGCAGCGGTGTTGCAACTTAAACAGGCTGGTTACCATCTGTATATTACGTCGTTTAAAGGCGAAAACGCGCTTAACGTTGCATATAAAGATCCATTGTGTATGTTATTGGCAGCGAGGACACGGGTGTTACTCCTGCAATCATGCATGAAGGTACACAAGTGACCACTTCCCAACATGTAACCGATATCTCATATAATGCCTCGGTTGCTGCAGGTATTATGCTTTTTATCATATCTCAGCGTCACTCGTTCGGGGCGTAGCAACGCTTTGGTTGGCCCCTGGCAATTTGTGATACGGTTAAGTTCACAGCAACATTGTTTTTGTTCTTTATACATTTTGCTTGACCTTGCTCAATGAAAAACGGTATGACATAGATACAGGGATGTATCTAGGGGAGCCGAAGTTGTAGCTGAGCTTACTGAGCTACCGAACGGACGACTAACTGTCGATCCTCTCGCCGAAAGCGTGCTCCTGAGTGCCGTGGTAATCGAAGCTAGTCCGTCGCCCATGAGATCGCCGCTCTGGCTTACTCCTATTGGGTCGAGCGCGGTTACACGGATGCGCCCCCAGCAGGACTGGCTACGCGCTGAAGCCGAACTGCGCCAGCGCGCCTTGGCAACGGCGTAATCCTACTTATATTTCCGCAACACGGCCAGTAACCGGCCCTGAACCTGACGCTCCCGCCCCGGAACTACAATCGGTTTCATCGCCGCGTTTGCCGGTTGTAGCCGAATCATGTCGCCCGGTTCCCGATAAAGCCGTTTCAGGGTCGCATCGCTGCCAGCCACTAGCGTTCGCCACCAGCACCGCGCACGAGAGAGGCCGACCCCGACCCAGGCGCCGATGCCCAGCCCGCTCACCCGCCCGGACTGGGTGTACTCGGTCAAGCACGGCGACCGGTCCGAAGAACAGGAACACCGCGATCTCGCCGAGGCCGCGGTAGCCGTAGGGGCTCGAGCCCCCGGTGTAGAACCACGCGCCGGCCAGGCACAGCGCGCCGATGACCAGCAGCCACCAGGCGCCGCTCACCGCGAGCAGCGCGACCCCCGCGACCGCCCCGATCCCCAGCGACACGAACGCCGCGGTGCGGACGGCCGCGGCGTCGCGATCGGCGGCGGCGGCGGCGGCGGCGGCGGCGCGCGGAGAGGAGGGAGGGAGGGAGGGAGGGAGGGAGGGAGGGAGGGAGGGAGGGAGGGAGGGAGGGAGGGAGGGAGGGAGGGAGGGAGGGAGGGAGAGAGAGAGAGAGAGAGAGAGAGAGAGAGAGAGAGAGAGAGAGAGAG
>CAVQHO010000004.1:0-361942 GCA_963712365.1 uncultured Acidobacteriota bacterium | reverse complement strand
ATGCTTCTCCGGAGAAACCCTATCGTATGAAACCGTGCGAAACGAAATTGAGATCCGTCCACGAACCGGTTGTAGTACCGCGAGCGTTAATGGCGGCAGGATTCGTCGATAGGTTCGGATACGGCGCGGTATACGTCCTCACGTTGCCCGCGGCGTTCCGCAGAAAAGCAAAGCCGCTGAACGGAGTGGTCGGCTCCTCCCACGTTCCAACAACCTGGCCGGTTCTGTTCACGCCAGTGGCAGCGTTCAATTGGGAGCCTTGGATCGAGAAATCCGTCAACTTCCCCGACGCATCTCGTATGAATGCATATTGGATGTAATCGCTCCCGAAGTATTGCCCAACCACTTCGCCGCTTGCATTGATGCCGCCGATGCCGATCTCAATCGCACCGCCCGCGGGCGAAACGTCGAAATTGGTAAACTTACCGAAGCGGTCGCGAATGAAGGCGCGGTTCACGCCCGTATTAGCGTCGGAGTTGTAGAAACCAGCGGCCTGTCCCCGGTCGTTGATTGCCCACGCAAATGTGCCATTTCCTGTAGCCTTCGTTGCATCAGGATCGTCGAACGTTGTAATTTTTCCGCTGGCGTCGCGGATATAGCTATGGTCTCGGCTGTCGCTGCCGGAATAATATCCGGTGACCTCGCCCTGGTTGTTGATCCCGGTTGCAAAGAACAGGCCCGCACCCGCCACAGAGAAAGTAGTGCTCGTTCCGTCACCGTTGACGACGAAGCCCTTAGCTGTGAAAGGTTTGGCAGTGAGATGGCCGTTTCCGACAACCTGTCCGGCATCGTTGATGCCGCTCACCTTGATACTCGTCAATCCCGGAATGACCACCTCATTGATCACGCCATTCGATTCCCGCACAAAGCCATGAAAAGAGTTAGAGCTATCCGTATAAAATCCCGCGACTACCCCGGACCGATTTATACCGACAGCGAAGGTCCCCTGTCCGGATGCTCCGGGAGCATCGAAGGAGACGAAAGTCGAACTCTGTGCGACCAGCGCCGCGATGGGAAATAAGAAAAGACTGGCAACGAGTACGGCTTTGGAAAAACGCGAAAAGAGTGTGCAGTCTTGCAGTTTCATAAATCCACCTCCTATGTGGGGCCGAGGTGATCAGAAGCAGGTATCCGGAAGGTCTCGGGCGGAACAGGCATCCTTGTCACAGCCACAAGGAGCAAGAACACAACGCAGAACCTCTGTGAATCCAATCCCTCGAGCCAGAATGCAACCACCGCGCGACACCGTCAAGATGAAAGAATCTGCACCTGGAGCAGCAGACCTGCTGACGGGCAGGGAGGCGGTGGCCGTCACTGCCGACACACCCGGGGGGATAACTGTTGCAAAATCGCCATAGCGCTCATTGACCCGGATGCCATACCCGATCCTCAATGAGTGAAATCGCCTGTTAACGTCAATTGATCACCTACTGACCGTATGGCAAACTCTGAGCCGTGAAGCTTCTTAGGTACATCGAGCTAAAAAGCGGGCATTCCGACAACGGTCCCGCATGGATTGGCTATGTCACTCCATCAAAAACTGGCCGGACGCTTTACTTCAATGGCCGGGGTTTGATGAAGTTGAAGGGTCAACGGCGGGGAGGATCGGGCGGTAATTACGTTGACATGGAGACAGGAGAATCGTTCTGGGTTTCCGGTGTGAAGAAGAATGGTGAAGACCGCCATTGGGCTGGATCAGGGAAAGTTCTCGTTGAGGCAGCCGCACTGTCCGACTATTTGAAGGCAATCGGGGCCAAGACCTTGGACACATCGCGTTGTGAGGTAACTGACGCGATCCATCAGACCGACATCAAGAGGCTCTCAGAACTGGCGAACATATCCCGCAAAGGATGGCCCGAGGATCCCGAAGAAGCCCACGATCCGTACTCTTTCGTTCGCAACGTGTCTTCCTCGAAGAAGTAGTTGAAGAGAAAGCTGTCGGTTGGCGAAAGACCCCTATCATTCATTGACACGATCCCACCCTCATCAGTCGCCTATTTCGAGCAGTTAGCCCACCAAGAATGGGCCTTCTTCTCAATGACACTGAAATGAGCATACTCGCAGGAGGTTCCTTGCTTTTGCCCTGTCCACTGGGCTGGTTGTCCATCGATTGGGCAACGCTTCTCAGGCTGTTCGTTGGAACAGTTTGGGCTGCCGAGAATGGTTAAGACCAAAGCAACAGTCGGCAACCAACGAGAGCGGATTTTGGCATACGTCACAAAATGGCCGGCGTGCCGCTTAATCGTAGCATCGAAAATCACGAGTCAACTGTTGCAAAATCGCTATATCACTCATTGACTTAGGACGGAATTTTGAGTCTAAAGACTGTTTTCCTCAATTATTGAAGATGTGCGCGACTTACCTGATCCGCCCTAAGATCGCCAAAGGTCAAAGCCCCACCCTGTCGCAAAAGCGCGCCCACGGGTGCGGCAATCAGCAGGTGTTAGCCTCACTCAGTCACGCCAAAGGCGAATATGGTTTTGACGCCTGTGGTGAAGTAGACCATGCCATTGGCTACCGCGGGTGAAGCGGGACCGTCCGAGTGTCCTGTCTGGTAGGTCCACAGGACGGCGCCGGTGCTGGCGTTCAGTGCGAGGGCTTTGCCAATCTGGGAGCTGAAGTAAACGACGCCGTTGGCCACAGCGGGCGAGCTCTGAAGCTGACTCATGGTGGAATGCTTCCATTGCAGCGCACCCGTGCTTGCCTTTAGTGCATATAGCGTGCCATCAAGCGAGGCAACGTAGACTGTTCCGTTCGCTACCGCGGGAGAGCTGGTGATCCAGTCGTGCGTGGTGTAGCTCCAGAGCAGCGCGCCGGTGCCGGCATTCAAAGCGTAGAGTTTTTTGTCGGAAGAGCCAAAGTAAACAGTGTTACCGGACACGGCGGGCGAGCTTGAGATCGAGTTGCCAGTGGCGAAGCTCCATATCGTCGTGCCCGTGATTGCGTCCAGAGCGTACATGATGTTGTCAGAGCCGGCGTAAACCACTCCATTCACCACCGCTGGCGCGGATCCGATCCCGAAGCCGGTTACAAAGGTCCACAGTTGCGCGCCGGTGGTTGCATTCAGCGCGTAAAGACGGCTGAAGTCGCCGCAATACACCACGCCGTTGACGACGGTTGGCGGGGCGTATGAACCGTTGAAGGTTGAGAAACTCCAGTTCAACTTGCCCGTGGTGGCATTGACGGCGTAGATCACGCCGGCTGTGCCGTTGTCGGGGTTGACCGTGATGAAATAAACGACCCCGTTTGCGACAGCCGGGGACGAGTATACCTTGCTGCCCGTTTGGGTGAACAAGCTCCAGAGCTTCGCGCCGGTCGTGGCGTTGAAGGCATACAGATTGCCATCGTTGGCACCGACATAAACCGCGTTGTTCAGTACGGCGGGCGAGGAAAATATGAAGTCTTTGGCGGTGAAGCTCCACTTCAGTTTCAAGTGGGGAACATTCTGGACGGTGAGCGTCTTCTCGTAAGGATTCCAGCGATGGAAATTGGTGCGGGTGAATTCGCTCCAGTTGTTGGCGGGAACGGCGGCGGACTGCTGTCCCCAGGACAGGGTGGCAAGGCACATACAGACAGCGAGCGTCGAGAAACGGTTTCGCGACATAAACGAACCTCCAGTTGACTTTCGAACGTATTCGATGAACCGATTAGTCAAAACGTTCACCAGGGCAGCGGAGGGGGTGCTTCAGAGGGAGGAGTGTTGGGGAGAGCAACGACGAAACGAACCGACTGTGGCACAGAAAAGGAGTGCGCGTCAAGGGACATATCCGCGATGGCCCGGTAGCTTCGCTGCAGGCACCCACGCCCTTCGAATTGGAGATTCCCCTTTTCCCAAGTCTTTCCGCACGTCCCGCAATGCACTCGACAACGACTGAAAGACGGTTGGCGTAACATCTCGATTACACTCATTATCGAAACTTATCGATCCGAACGGATTCGAAAGCTCTCGAACTTTGAGGGATAACGCCTGATTTCGTCAGCTATGAGGCCGCTCGTGGGTGTGGGTTAGGTTCACCATGGAAAGTCGGGCTGAAATATCATAGAGAGAGGCCACTGCTGCTTCCGCAGGAAGGCAGTGGCCCATACCTATGACAAAGTGGCTTATTGCTTCGTAAGTTTATATACCGAGCCCAGACCGGCACCCCCTCCGTTGCTCGTTGTTCCATAAAGATTGCCGGAATTGTCCATCACTAGCCCGGGTCCCATCGCGATGGCTTGGTTGAAGTAGATCAAGGTTTCTTTCCGCGACGGCGTGAGCTTGAACACCCCCGACTCCAGTACGCCGTAGACGTTACCAGAAGAATCTAGTGTCAGTGGCCCGATGGGGTCGATGCCATCGGCGCAGTCTAGCTTCGAGCAGAAGTTGTGTAAAGTGGAGAATGCCCCGGTAGAAGCGAACTTGAATACGGTCCCTGCGTTGGCAGGTCCTCCAAGCATCGTGACACCGTAGATATTCCCCTTCGAATCCTGCCGCAATCCTGTGGGATAGGAACCGTCCTTACCATGAAAAGTGTGTACGACCGTGTATCCGGATACCGGAGACCACTTGTACACGAGTCCAAAACTTGTGAGGTTGTCGCCGCCTTCTGTGCCATAGATATCTCCAGCTTTGTCGAGGATCAAATTTCCCGTGGTGAAGAAGTCGGTTGAAGTGAAATCGTAGAGGACCGTATTCTGACCGTTGGCGATTTCATTGAGGCTAGTGTTGTTGTCGCACGTGGGTCCTCCGTTGTACCCGCAGTTCAGCCAAAAAATATCAGCAGACGAATTGAGCACCGTCTGGGCTGCAACGTCTGGGGCGACGTAGAGAGAACTGAATGAGTACGTGCCATTGCTGTTGAGCGTCAATTTGAACAGATCGCCAACGTAGGACTTGATCTGCGCTTCCGTATCGCCATACAGATTGCCTTTGCTGTCGCGCGCCAGATTGATCGGACTTACCGCGTCGGTGCTGTTATTTCCATTGAAGCTGTACAGCAACTTGAGAGCTCCATTCCGGCTGACCTTGTATACAACGCCATTGTTGTACGTACCGCCGCCCAGCGCAGTGCCGTACAAGTTCCCGCTGCCGTCGATGATCAGTGCCGAGGGCCGGGTTGGGTCCGTACCATTGTTCTTAAAGCTGTAGAGGTTGCTGTATTTGTATGTCTGCGCGATGGCTGGAAGCGAATACGCGACCGTTAAGGCAGACAGCGCAAAAACTAAGAAGACTCTCTTCATTTCTTCCTCCGTCAGAGTAGTGGCACACCGATGGCGTGCGCGGTCGTGTAAGTGGTGGGCCCAACTTCAATCGAAAGGGGAGGGATTTAGCTAAAAAACGATTCGAAGCCTGTGAAGTATCAACCACTTGCGGTGCCCTGTCAATAGTAAGACCCTGTAGGCCATCAAACACAGACTATGATTGTCGACAAATCGCCAATGCAGTCACGTGTTTACAACCGTTCATTTAGAAGTTCGGGTACAGGAGCTCGTTAGCCTTTGACCTCGCCACGGGCCCCATCCTGGAAAACCGTGCGAGAACACCCTTTATGAAAAATGTGTCAACGATACTCGTAGTGTGATAACCCGATGGGGCAGCCGATTCATAAAATGAAGCCACTGCATTCTTGAAGAACGCCTTTGCCGAAGTCTGGACGTTGGCGAAACATCGCCATTCACTCATTGACCCTGACAGGGTTCTGAGTGCTATCGCCTGATTACGACAGTTACGATGGGCGGATCGACCAGTCGGTGTCTAATCACGATATGCGGTTCATTAAGGGACTGTCGATTGCTCTCGTTGCGGTTGTGCTTCTAGGTTCGATTGCTGTCGTCACTGCCCGTTACGAATCAAGTCATAATGCCGACCGGATTACCCGTTCTTCCTACGAGTTGTTTCAGCAGGAGCGGAGGCCCAGCCTCGATGACGTGCGAGAAAGATTTGGCAACAGACTTAAGCAGACCGGCCCTTGCGAAGATGTCGGCTGTGGATATGAAGTTGTGCTGTCCA
The DNA here is from genome assembly GCA_963712365.1 of uncultured Acidobacteriota bacterium. GTDB lineage: Bacteria > Acidobacteriota > Terriglobia > Terriglobales > Acidobacteriaceae > Sulfotelmatobacter. The sequence continues at coordinate 355,953 of CAVQHO010000004.1, read as the reverse complement.
ACCGTCTACTCTCCCGTTTGCATCTCGCCCAATCTGCGACGCTCAAATCGACGTTTTGGGTGAGGAACGATACAGTGGATGAAAATGTTGTGGAGTTCTGGACCCTACGGGAAGATGGCCGAATTATCCTCGCGTACACGGACGCGAAGTACTGCAAAGATTGCAACGATTCTTCCGTAAGCAATTCGCTAAGTATCGACCTTGGTTCTCGAATCCCTCGGAAGCACGGCGCTTTCGAATTCAATGCAAACTGTCTATCGAGTGTGAAGGGATGCGCGATAGCAGTCGACCTTCTTCCTGCGCTTCACCACGATTAAGATCTAGCGTTCAGATTCGTTAGTTGGCGAAACATCGCCATTGCACTCATCGCGGCCATTCTGCCAGCCTCTATCCGGGTCAATGAGTGTAATCGCCTGTTAACAGCAATTGACTTCCGGTTTTCCCGTAACTCGGGAAGTAGGGGTTGGGAATGCACCAAATCCCGGATGTTCGCGCACAATTCTTCCCATGAAGAGTTTGCGGGGCAGTCTGGACTATTCGTACCGCAGCGCGACCATAGGATCGACTCGCATGGCGCGGCGGGCGGGAATGTAGCATGCCGCGACCGCGACCAGCGTAAGCAGAATGGACACGCCGACAATTGTGGCAGGGTCATTCGCATGAATGTCGTAAAGCATCGATTTAAGGTACCGCGTCGCGGCCAGCGCCACCCCGATGCCCACTATTGCGCCGATAATCGCCAAGACAATGCCCTGCCCCACAACTAGTTTTAGTACGCCGCGCTTATGTGCGCCCAGGGCCATGCGAATACCGATTTCACGCGTGCGCCGCGACACTTCATACGAAAGCAGCCCGTACAATCCGATGCACGCCAGCAGCAGCGCCAGGATACCGAAAAATGAAGACAGCTTTGCAACCATACGCTCTTGAAATAGCAACTGGTCGATCAGTTCCTCCTGTGTGTGTACATCGAACACCGGCAAATTGCTGTCCATCTGGCTCACCACCCCGCGTATGGAAGCGCCGAGTGCGGTGGGATTCATCCTTGTACGCACTTCGAAACTCGTGTTGCCGCCGCTGGAGGGGACATACATCGTAGGGTCGACCGGGCTCCGCAGGTCTTGATACTTCGCGTCGCTCACGACCCCTACGATCTCCCAGCCCGGAGTTGCCCAGTCCCCTTTCGCTGAGTCGGCCTCGTGCGCGCCGAAATGAACTCCCAGCGGATTCGCATTCGGAAAATACTTTTGCACGAACGTCTTGTTCACGATCACCGGCACGGGCGGCTCCTTTGCCGCGCTCTCCGGAACCGCTGCGCTTCCGCCCGGAGCGAGAAGTCCCGCGTCCTTCGCTTTCTCCATGTCTGCCCGCGCACTTTCCCTCTCCTCCGCCGCTTCGGCTTCCGAAAAATCCGCCGAATTGAAGTTTCGTCCCGAAAGCAGCCGCATGTGCATCATGGAGAAAAACCCGGCACCAACGGGAAGATAGTCCGCATTCGATTGCTGACCTTTCGCCGTGTTCTCGAGATGGAAGCCCGTCTCCCACAAGGACCCGCTCAGCAGCGTGCTGTTCGAGTAGCTCACGGACTCGACCCCCGGAATTGCCGCAATACGCCGTTGCAAATCCCTGTAGAACGCATCAATCTGCGGCGTCTTGTATCCGATCAGCGTCGGATCCAATCTGAATGTCAGCAAATTGCGGGTATCGAATCCGGGGTCTACATTTCTCAGGTTCTGCAATGTGCGCACCAGAAGTCCCGCGCCCACCAGCACAACCACCGCGAGGGCCACTTGCGTGATCACCAAACCGTTGCCCAAACTGAACCATCTTCCCCCCGCGCGCCCTTCCGCCGCCGAACTTCTCGTGCCCTCTTTCAACGCAGGCGTCAAATTGATACGAGTGCCGCGAAACGCGGGCGCGAGCCCGAAAATAAGGCCCGTCAGTACCGCCGCGGCGAACGTGAACAGCAGCACACGCCCGTCAATGCCGGGGCTGAATCCGAACGGCTCGTCGGAGCTGCTGGCAAAAAGCGTCACAATCGCACGCGTGCCCCAAATCGCAAACAAAAGCCCCAGCGCGCCGCCCATGAGCGAAAGAAGAACGCTTTCCGTCAGAAGTTGCCGCACGATTCTTTTGCGCCCTGCTCCAAGCGACAGCCGTACCGCAATTTCCTTTTGCCGCGCCGTAGCGCGCGAGAGCAGCAAGCCCGCTACGTTGGCGCACGCAATCAAAAGCACAATTCCCACGGCCATCATCAGGACGTACAATTCACCAGAAATTTCAGTCGTCGAACCGCTCAATCCGGACTGCGCGGGCAGCGCGTCGACTTTCGGATCATCTTCCGGCTTCGAGAGCGGCTTCGCGCCGTGCAGCATATCGTTGCGGAAAAGCGTGGTTACGGCGGCCTGCGCTTCCAATCTACCGACGCCAGGCTTCAGCCGACCGATAACTACCAGCCACCAGCTGTAAGCATCCATCACGCGCGCCTTTACTCGTGGAAACGGGTAGATCTGCGGCAGCACGGAAAGCGGAAGCCACACATCGTAGACCAGCCCCGGACTTAAACTGTCGAATCGCGGATCGGCTATCCCGACAATCGTGAACGGCACATTGTTTAGACGAACTGTTTTTCCAATCGCTGAGGAGGGCGAGCCGGCGAACTGACGTTTCCAGTAGCCATAGTTCAAAACGACCACCGGTGGTGCGGAAACCGAATCATCACTCGGGTCTATCAGGCGTCCTGCAGCAGCACGAACGCCAAGCACCGGGAAGAATCCGCCGGAAACCGCCTGCCCCCTAACCACGCTCGCCATTCCGTTGCCGCTCAGGTCAATCTGAGAAGCGTTAGCGAATGCGGCGACGCTGGAGAACGCGCTCACATGCGAAGCTACGTCATTGAAGAAGGGCATGGAAAGCGAGCAGCCGGAAGAGGCGCCATCCCGCGAGAATTGCCCCGAGCGACAGTCCCCATAACCGCTTTGGCTGTGAATATCCGGCGCCTTGCGGGCGCTCCATCTAAGGACCACCAGGTGCTGCGCATCCTGCACCGGCAGCTCGCGCATGAGGATGCCATCAATAAGACTGAAAATCGCCGTATTCGCGCCGATACCCATCGCCAGCGTGAGGATGACCACAGCGGTGAAGCCCGGGGATTTAAGCAACATGCGCAGGCCATAGCGCAAGTCTTGAATCAGTGTCCGCATACCGCCTCCACTATCTACGTCTAGGAGCGGGAGCAATCGTATCTCAAGACGCACGCATCACTCCAGCTCTTCCGATGGTTCGGACGGATGGTCGGCAACAAGAACTGACATGCGTTCCGATGGTTTCCGCACGGACGAAAACCGCCTACATACTCTTACGCACGGGGAGGTTCCTTCTCTCCCCAGTTTTCCCATCCGTCTTCGGCTACTGCTTCTGAATCGAGCTCGCGCAATAGCTACTCGTTCAATTTCTCCTCTGCGCTCGGCTCCTCTCCGGGCTTATAGCGAGGCTTGGGCTGCGGCAGCAGAAAGAAGGCGACGCACAGCAGCGCGAGTGCCACTCCGGCCCGCGGCGCCGCGATCGCGACTAGAGCTGCGACGATCTGCATGAGCGTCGCGATGCCGTAACGGCGCGTCATCTGCCGGAGAAAATCGGGCGCGAGCCGTTCGTCCATCACCCGCCGGCCTGGCATTCCGTAGTACCACTTGCCCATCCATGTGCAGGCGGTCAGGGCGAGGGCGGCAACCAGGGTTACTGATGCGACGGGCTTGAAGTGCGTGCCGAGGTGGAAGCACCAGACACGGATCGGATAAGGGATAACGACGATAGCCAGCAGGAATAGTAGATTCAGCGCGCCGAACCAGTGATCGGTCTTCGCGTAGATGCGGCCTGAATAATGGTGCTGCAGCCAGTAGGCGCCGATCACAACGTAGCAGAGAACCAGCGCGAGAAATTCGCGCCACTGCCCGGCCATGGCGCCCGCCAAGTCGCTGTAGCCATGCGCGCCCTCGGGAGATCCGGGGACCTTGATCTCGACGATCAGCAGGGTCAGCGCGATTGCGAAAACCGCGTCGCTGAACCCCTCGAAGCGGTCGAGTCCGCGTTCAGCGCCATGCGTCTCTACGTCGGCGCGTTGGTTAGGCGTTTTCCGTAGCATCACGTCAGTCTCCTCGACCGCTCACAAACACCCCTCCAGAATATCCAGCCCCTCCCGCACCGCCTCGCGTTCGATCGTCAGGGCCGGGAACATCGTCAGCAGGTTGTCTTCCTCCACACTTACCAGTAGTCCCGCCTTGCGGCAGCGCTCGCCGAGCTGCGATGCATAGTGGCTCTCCTCGCCGAACTCTACGCCGATCGCCAGCCCTATCACGCGTACCGACGCTTGTTCCCTGAGCTTCATCTTACTGAGGCGTGCCCGGAAGAAGTCGCCCTGAGTCGCCACGTTCGCTAGTAGCGCCGCGCGGTGCTTGTTCCAGTACTTCAGGTTTGCCATCGCCGCGCCACGGACAGGGGGTGCCAACCGTAGGTCGAGTAGAAGCCTACGCCCTCCTTCGCGGCTGCGTCGGCGACCGCCTTGGTCACCAGCGTCGCTCCCATCGGCGCGTAACCAGCGGTGATCGCCTTGGCCAGGCAGAGCACGTCCGGGTCCAGATTGAAATGCTCGGAGGCGAAGAGTTTGCCGGTGCGGCCGAATCCCGTCGCCACCTCGTCCATGACGAAAAGCGTGCCGTGCTCGCGGCACGCGTCGCGCACGCGGGTCATGAATTCGCTTCGAGGGGATCAGCACGCCGAGGTTGCACACCACCGGCTCCATGATGAAGGCGGCGACCTTCTCGCCCTTCAGCAGCCGCTCCACGCGATCCGCAGCCCGGTCGTCCAGCGGCGGTTTGACGTGCCGGCAGTGCGGGAGCAGGTTCGGATACGTCTCGCGGTCGCCGGCGAGGCTGCGCCCCCCGATGGTGTTACCGTGGTAGCAGCCGGCCAGCGAGACGAAGCCCGGGCGCCCCGTAGCGGCCATCGCCAACTGCATTGCGATCTCGACGGCTTCGGAGCCGCCGGTCGCGCGGTAACATTTCGTCAGCTTGCCGGGCGCGACCTCGGCCAGGCCTTCTGCCAACTCCGCCCAGCCGCGGTATAGGTAGTCCGGATGGACGTAGGCGGGGCCGTCAAAGTCGCGGACGGCGGCGCGGATTTCCTCGTTCCCCCAGCCGAGATTGCCGACGCACCAGCCAGCCGTGAAATCAATGTACTTTTTGCCGCGCTGATCGAAGAGGAAACAGCTTTCCGAGCGGGCGAACTGCACGCCCTCGGCCGCCTGTTCACGGGCCATGTATCGCCGGTCGCGCTGCACTACGTCCATGACCGCCTCCGAAGGTTAGCGGTGGGTCTTTCCATGTGCGACGCGGAACCTTCTCTGAGGGGCCAACCGGTCCACACACAGCAGTGGCGTCTACTATTGATGCAATTTGTCGAAGCTTAGGGTCGGCAAATTTCGAGGACGATTGCCGCACACTATTAGTGGCGCGCCTGGATCGATGGGCGGATTCGCTTTCTCACGAAGCCAATCAAAGCCGCCGTGCTGGCGGGAAACCTCGGCGGGTTGCGAAGACCGCCGCGTTCAGCTACCGAGTGGTGCGCAGACAGGAGACTGATAATGCGTTTCGATAATTCCGGTTTGCCCCGTATATGGGCTGCGCCATTCCTTTAGAATTCGCCCGAAGCCGAGCCGGAAGACAGCTTCAACATATCGGAGGTAGCCGCGGCTGACATCCTTCAGGAACTGACTATCAAAGCGACTCCACAACGTGTGTTCGAAATGTTCGCTACGCCGGAAGGGCTCGACCGCTGGTGGACGAAATCATCGTCGGGCCAGCCAAAACAGGACGCCAAATATCACCTATTGTTCGGTCCCGACTTATGATTGGCGGGCCAAGGCGTCGCGGTGCGTCCCAAGCTCTGCTTGCAGCTTCTCGTGACCAACGCTCACGAATATTGGACTGGCGCTCGCGTGGGATGCGAACTTGCGCCTGAGGGCAACATGGCCACTCGCCTGCGGTTCTATCATACTGGCTGGCCTAAGCAGATCGAACACTGGCGCGTCTCTTGCTACTGTTGGGCGGCGTATTTGCGGCTCTTGCGTGGTTACCTCTAACACCGCGAGTTTATACAGTACGAACAACGCTTTGATGTCTAAACCTGATTGTGCGCATGGACGTTATTCGGCACAGTGGACAATGAACACTCGCCAGCCGGGGGTTCTATTTCGATTTTGTGTTGACGGCACCTTGAATCCGCAATGTCATCTCAAAGACCAAACCCAAAGCAACCCCCAAAAATCGGCTTTGTCCACGTACAGGGGGCTCGCGAACACAACCTCAAAAACGTAGACGTCGAGATCCCACGCGACGCCCTGGTGGTCTTCACCGGCGTCTCCGGCTCGGGAAAATCTTCGCTCGCTTTCGGCACGCTGTACGCAGAAGCGCAGCGGCGATACCTGGAATCGGTTTCTCCGTACGCGCGCCGCTTGTTTCACCAGATGAGCGTGCCGGAAGTCGATGCCATCGACGGGCTCCCTCCGGCCGTCGCCCTGCAACAGCAGCGCGGATCTCCGACCACGCGCTCCTCCGTGGGCAGCGTCACGACACTTTCAAACCTGCTGCGCATGCTGTACTCGCGTGCCGGGGAGTATCCGCGGAACCAGCCGCTGCTCTATGCGGAATCGTTTTCGCCGAATACGCCCGAAGGCGCATGCCCCGAGTGCCATGGTCTCGGTCGCGTCTACGAGGTCACCGAAGACTCCATGGTTCCCGACCCGTCGCTCACCATTCGCGAGCGGGCGATTGCCGCGTGGCCTACGGCGTGGGCAGGCCAGAATCAGCGCGACATTCTAACGACACTCGGGTACGACGTGGACCGTCCGTGGCGCGACCTGCCGAAAAAAGATCGCGACTGGATCCTCTTTACGGACGAGCAGCCGGTGGTGCCGGTCTATGCCGGCTTCACCCGCGCGGAGGTGAAACGGGCGTTGAAGCGAAAAGAAGAGCCAAGCTACATGGGCACCTTCACCAGCGCCCGCCGTCACGTGCTGCATACCTTTGCAACCACTGAAAGTGCCATGATGAAGAAGCGCGCGGCGCAGTACATGCGCGGCGCCGAGTGCCCGGTATGCAGGGGGAAACGCCTTCGTCGCGAATCGCTGTCGGTGAAGTTTGCCGGACTCGATATCGCTGACCTCTCTCGCCAGACCCTCGAACGTCTGGGCGAGATCATGCACCCGTATGTGACCGACGCCAACGCGAAGCTCGCGAAAGACCATCCGGAGAAGGCGGAGGTCATTCGCAGGATTGCGCACGACCTCTGCGGACGCCTTAGCGTGCTCCTGGATCTTGGACTCGGCTATCTCACCCTGGAGCGCAGCACGCCGACACTTTCGCCCGGAGAGTTGCAACGGCTGCGCTTGGCGACGCAGGTTCGCTCGAATTTGTTTGGCGTGGTGTACGTGCTCGACGAGCCCTCCGCCGGACTACATCCCGCCGATACCGAGGCCTTACTGCGCGCTCTCGATCGCCTCAAAGCCTCCGGTAACTCGCTCTTCGTCGTGGAACACGATCTTGACGTGGTGCGTCGCGCCGACTGGATCGTGGATGTCGGTCCGGCAGCGGGGCAGCACGGCGGCGAGATCCTCTACAGCGGCCCTCCGGAAGGATTGAAGCATGCCAAGGCCTCGCAAACCCGGGTCTACTTGTTCGATCCGCCCCCGCAACCCGTGCGAAAGATCCGCACGCCGATCAGCCACCTCAAACTTACCGGGGTCGTACGCAACAATCTTCATAATCTCGATGTCGAACTTCCTGTTGGCGTTCTAACGTCCATCACGGGCGTCTCCGGTTCGGGCAAGTCCAGCCTTGTGAGCCAGGTCCTCGTGGAACTCGTGGCGGAGCGCCTCGGTCACGTCCTCGAAGAAGATGTGGATGAACCCGATGCTCTGCAGCGCGAGGGGCGCGAGAAATCGGGCGGCAGGATTACGGCAGGGATGGAATTCGTGAAGAACCTCGTCGTCGTGGACCAGAAAGCCATCGGACGAACTCCCCGCTCCAACCTCGCCACCTACACAGGGCTATTCGACAACGTCCGCGCTCTGTTCGCCTCGACCCAGGACGCGAAAGCTCGCCGCTATGGCGCGGGCCGTTTCTCCTTCAACGTAGCCGGCGGACGCTGCGACAACTGTAAGGGCGAAGGCTTCGTGATGGTGGAACTTCTGTTCCTGCCAAGTGTGTACTCCCCGTGCCCTGTGTGTCACGGCTCCCGTTACAACGCGAAGACGCTGGAAATACGTTATCGCGGCAAGAACATTGCGGAAGTTCTCGCCATGACGGTGGATGACGCGTATGAATTCTTCGCTGAAGACGTTACGACGCGCCGGGCCCTCCACGTGTTACGCGAAGTTGGGCTCGGCTATCTGCGCCTGGGTCAGCCGGCCACCGAACTCTCCGGCGGCGAAGCGCAGCGCATCAAACTCGCCACCGAGTTGCAACGTGGCCATCGCGGCAACACGCTTTACGTTCTCGACGAGCCCACAACCGGTTTGCATCCATCCGACGTCGAACGCCTCGTCGCGCAACTCGACCGCCTGGTTGAGGCCGGAAATACCGTGATAGTGGTCGAGCACGATATGCGCGTGGTTGCCGCCAGCGATTGGGTTATCGAAATCGGTCCCGGCGCCGGCGAACGCGGTGGCCGTGTCGTTGTGCAAGGCACTCCGAAAGCGGTTTCGCAAGCAACTGGCAGTCGGACCGCGCCGTATCTCCATCAATTTCTGCAGAGGTTCGACCGCGCTGCCTGATAGCACTTTTTAGCGCTGTAACTTATTTCCTCCCGGTCGCGGCACGTCTGCAAACGCGTTTGCTTTCGTGCCGAGTACTCTACTCATATTCGCTCATCGAATATAAGAAAATCGCCAATTCAAGAGTGAGGTAGGAAGAGCCATCGTGGCTGCCGATGTCGTGTAGCGTACAAATGTGCGGATGACTCAGCGAAGAAATGCTGCGGGCTTCTCGCTCAAAGTGCCCTGCTTCGTCTCAGGATCGCCGCAAAGATGGGATGGCAAAATTTTGATCGCGACGATGCCCTCAAGTCTAGTATCGCGTGCGCGGCACACTTCGCCAATACGCACCTGGCGGAATCTGGGTTTCATAGGGGCCGAGCCTGGTGCCGGAGGTCAGAGCCATGAGTGGGCGCAATTGTAGAGTGCGTGCAAGATGGAGAAGATGTGCCCTCATTCTGTCCGGCTTGTCGGCGACCCCGAAGTTACCTCCAACGACGCGCGTGGCGATCCAAGCTGGGGGCATAAATCGTTGGACCCTCACTTATCTTGAAGGCAGTGCACCCACGTCTTGCAAACGCAGTAACGTGCGAACCGCAACCGCCTGGCCTTGTATGCATAGCAACGTTGCTGGGATGGCGGGATTGGTGTCGTAGAGATGCGTCGGGAGATCGGGAGATGATTCTGAAGCAGACTGGATCATTGGTAACAACATGCGACCTGCTTTCGTTTCAAACCTGTCCGCGCTGGGCCGTATCTGCGCCGATCATTACACGATCGATTTAGCGGCAATCAATTCGAGGTGTACTGTCGCGCGTCAGTGAAAACTCTCGACCAGCATGATGTCGCTTTCGACTGAGTCTGCGCGGGTGTAGATCAGCCAGCGCCCGTCAGAAGACACGTCCATGCCGAACGAGGCAGCGCCGCGGGGACCGATATCGAATGTCTTAGTGGTACGGATTCGTGTGCCTGGGTCATAGCGAACCAGTTTACCCACTGGAGCAGAGCCTTCATCTAGCAAGCAGATGTCTCGGCCGCATGGACGTACCGCTTGGAAGTTTGATGCGTCGGTCAGACGCGTTTCGTGGGCGCCATCAAGGTCACTTCTCCAGACGGCAGAGTCGTGAAAGTAATACAGAGACTTTGCATCGAAGCTTTCGAAGGGGGAAGCTCCAGGATTTTTGGTGACCAGTGTGGGATTGTCCCCGTTTAACGCCACCTTCCAGATCTGCGTGTCAGCACCAATACCGTTGTAGCTGAAGTAAATCCAATGCCCATCCCGCGACCAGCTCGGTACCGCACTGTCTTTAGGACCGTTCGTTAGCCGGCGCGGCGAGCCCCCATCCGCCGGTACGACAAAAATGTCTCCATGCCCTTCGGCTCGCGAATCGAAGGCAATCCACTTTTCATCAGGCGACCACGCCGGAGAACCGCTAAATGCATTTCTTAAGTAAGTCAACTGAACAGGGCTTGAGCCGTCGGCGCCACATAGGTAAATTTCTGAAGCTCCCGAACGAGTAGACCGAAATGCGATGCGTTTGCCGTCCGGTGAAAATGCAGGATCAGAGTCCTCTCGAGTAGACACAATGCTACGGGTTGGCTGGCTGTGGTCCGAGGTAGACAGGGGTACCTTCCAGACGTTTGTGTCCACGAAGTAACGATGAAAGGCCAGACGATTTCCGTGCGCCGCGATCGTTGGCTGAGTCGCGTAATCCGCAGCTACGCTGAGTGGTCGCAGCTCGCCGCTTGAGAGGGCAACCTCCCAAAGAGTTGCCGCTCCTTCGTGACTGGAGTCGAAGACGAGCGCCCGGCCGTCCGCTGTCCACGCAATTCCCCCGATCATTGAGTGAACCGAAGTCAAATTGCGCGGCTTACCGCCCGTGACAGGAGCTACATAGATATCGTCAGACAAGAAACCCGACCCGCTGACAAACGCCAGGTCTTTGCCGTCCGGTGAAAATGCCGGAGCGATTACGTAAGGCCCGGGCAACTGGATGTTGGATTCACGTCGTTGGCCACTTTCAACCGAAATGAAGGAGATCCTCATACCAGTTCCAAGATTTGGGTTCCCGCCCCGGTCCGCAACCGCAAGATATTTCCCGTCCGGAGACCAGCTGATTCCCCCGCCATCCAATGCTCCAGCGTCGCCCTCGGCCAGTTTGCGCTCTGGACCGCCAAGTGCTGGCACAACGTAATACGCGGCGGGGCGCACACCGCGCCAGAAGGCGATGAATCGTCCATCCGGAGACCAAGTTGGGTACTGGTCGAGTGCGACTGCGTTGGTCAGTTGCAGCGGTGTTCCGGCTCCAACCAGTTGCACGTAGATGTGGTAAGCATTCAGGTCTTTGGAATTTTCGCCCTGCCACGCGAATGCTAATTCCTTACCATCCGGAGAGAGCGCCGGATAGCCTTTCTCTCCTGAAGAACTGGTGAATGGTACCAGTCGCGGCGGCGGTCCGGAGTATTTCACGGGCACGAATACATAGAACAATGCTGCGACTGCAGCGATGGCGGCCACGACACTAATCGCAGTGATCCAAGCCCAACGCGCGATTTTTCTTTGCTGCTTTTGTGTTGCAACTGTAGTGATCTTTGAGTGTCCGGAGGTCGTGTCCCGGTGAAGACGCTTGAGATCGGCACGGAGGTCGGCCGCGGTCTGATAGCGCAAGTCGGGGTCTTTCTCGATGAGTTTCGCCAGGATCTGATTGAATCCCGCCGGCAGCGCCGGATTGACCCGCTCAGCTTGTGGAGGATTCGAATGCAGGATGGCATCGAAGATTGCAGCCGAGGTCATTCCGAAAAAAGCCTGCTTGCCAGTCGCCATCTCATAGAGCGTCAGTCCCAGGGAAAACAGGTCGCTGCGCGCGTCTAATGGCTTGCCCAGAGCCTGCTCTGGTGACATGTAAGCGATTGTTCCCAAGGCAGTACCTGGGCTGGTCAAATTGGGGTCATCCAGCGTGGCATCGGGCGACTTTTCGATGTGACGATCGGCGACCTTTGCCAATCCGAAGTCGAGAATCTTGGCATGGCCTCGCTTGGTGATGAACAGATTCGCCGGTTTAATGTCGCGGTGGATGATGCCTTGCCCGTGCGCAGCATCCAGTGCATCGGCAATTTCCAGGGCTAACGGGGGAATCTCCTCGGTTTCCAGCGGACGGCCGGCGATTCTGTGCTTCAGGGTCACGCCATCCAGAAACTCCATGGCAATGAATGCCCGACCATGCTGTTCGTCAATTTCGTAGATCGTGCAGATGTTCGGATGATTCAGCGCAGACGCAGCTTGCGCTTCACGTTGGAAGCGGGCGAGAGCTTGGGCATCCTTGGCTACTTCGTCGGGCAGGAACTTCAGGGCTACAAAGCGGTGCAGTCTTACATCCTCGGCTTTATAAACGACACCCATGCCGCCACCGCCTAATCTTTCGACGATGTGGTAGTGCGAGATAGTCTGATCGATCATGAGTGGCGTAGGAACTCAGGAGGCCATGGTAGGGATGCTCCTAGGGGAAGTCAACGAGAGCGCGGGGATGCAGGGAAAGCCAACTTCTCCATCCGCGCTATATCCGTTCAGACCTATGGGCATTCATGAACTTGGGATGCAGTTGCTTACTTCTCTGTCGCAAAGTGCGAACGTGAATAGCATTGATTGGTCTGCGAAATAGCTTCGTGGATGGTCGGCAAACAGGAAACTGATAATGCGTTTCGACAATTTCCGGTTTGCCCGTAATCCATCTCCTATCTATTTCCTTCGCGCGGTACAATCGTCCGACGCGCCATGCCCCTAAATCCCGGAACCCGCATAGGGCCCTATGAAATCTTTGCACCAATTGGTGCCGGTGGTATGGGCGAAGTGTACCGCGCCCACGATACCCGCCTGGGACGCGATGTTGCGCTCAAGATCCTGCCCACTGAGGTTGCGGCAGATCCTTCACGCCGGTCGCGCTTCGAGCAGGAAGCACGAGCTGTGGCCGCGCTGAATCATCCCAACATCGTCGCGGTGTATGACGTCGGCGATGGCTACATGGTCAGCGAGCTCGTTGATGGCGAGACTTTGCGCGGCGCCAAATTCGGACTGCGCAAGACGCTCGACATTGCCGCCCAGATCGCGAGCGGCCTTGCGGCGGCGCACGCGGCGGGAATCGTGCATCGCGATCTGAAGCCGGACAATGTTTTGATCACGAAAGACGGACGCGCGAAGATTCTCGATTTCGGCCTCGCTCGCATTCGCAACTCGCAGAGCAGTGCAGCTGAAGAGACCATGACAGTGCGCACTGAGCCCGGGGTGGTCATGGGCACCGCGGGCTACATGTCGCCAGAACAAGTGCGGGGGCTTGAGGCGGATCATCGCAGCGATATCTTCAGTTTCGGCGTGATGCTGCACGAGATGTTGAGCGGCCAGCGAGCCTTTCAACGCGAGACGGCAGCGCAGACGATGACGGCGATTCTGCAAGACGAGGCGCCCGATCTGCCACGCAGCGTGCCGGGTGGAGTACGGGAAGTGGTGTTGCATTGCCTGGAAAAGAATCCGGCCAACCGTTTCCAATCGGCGCGCGATCTCGGGTTCGGGCTGCACGCTCTCTCGCAAGGCGACAGCCAGAGCGAGACGGCAATGGCGCCAGTTGTTTCTGGTTCGATCGCGACTCCAGCGATTGTTTCCTCTAGCTCCGCGCCGCGGATGGCTGTTGACGTCAACGCTGCTGTTGTTCGCCGTGGCAGCAACCTTCGCTCTTACTCGTTGGTTGTCGCGCGAGCCGCCGGCCACGCGATGGTCCGCAGTGCGCCTGGGAGGCCCGGAAATGGCGTTAGGCCCGCGCTTTTCGCCCGACGGCCATCTATTGGCATTTCAAGCCATGGTTGACGGGGATACACAGGTGGCGGTCATGAAACCCGAGTCGGGCAACTGGAACGTGCTGACACAGCGGCGCGACCGGGGATCGGTGGACTATCTGTGCTGGTCGTCCGATGGCAGCACGATTTATTTCAGCCGGATTACAGATGTGCCACAGGGAGTGTTCAGCGTGCCATTTCTGGGCGGCGAGGAACACCTACTTCTGGAAAATGCCGATAATCCGGCGGCCCTGCCCGATGGTTCTCTCCTGGTGTCACGAATCAACCAGAAGCGCCGATGGCAGTTGTTCCATTTTTGGCCGGAGACAGGAAAACTGCAAGGAACTTCCGGTTCAGATGATTAACGCGGTTTCTTTTTTTCCCGATTGAAGTTTCACACGACGGCCGGCTCGCGATTGTCTATCGGACGCCCGTTGGAGAAGAGCGGCGAGAACCCGGGGTTTATCACAGTTGATCTGGCAACGGCGTCGGCGCGGCCTGTGCCGGTGAACGGGATGGGCAATGCCAACCTGCGCACCTACTCACTTTCCCCGGAAGGAAAATCCGTCATCGCAGCATTTCGGGAGCAGGCTCTCGCCCACATCGTCCGTATTCCTCTTAACGGACGCGGTGAGCCTCAGGAGCTTTTCACCGCGACGAGCGACGTCTGGGCGCTGGATGCCGCCCCTGACGGGAGCATTCTGGTGAGTCCTTTGGAACGTCCAGCAGAGATTGGTCAGTTATTCGTGGCACGGGGACGCGACCTCTGGGACAACCAGTGAAAATTGCTAGTTTCCCCGAGCTTTCTTTTCTGGACATGCTTGTGGTGCTTACAGACAGGCGCGCCGTCGTACCCGCACAGGTGTCCGGTATAACGCGACTAATGGCGGTGGAGCGTGGCAAAATACCAGTGCCGTTAATCAATACACTGGAAGAGACCGCCGCGCCTATGACCGCCCTGCCCGGAAACCGGTCGCTTTCATGATCGGGCCCGAGCCAACGAAACCATCGCTGTCGCTGATGCTTCCAATGGCCGTATCAGTGCACGAATTACGCCGGGCAAAGGCTGCATTCAATCTCTGGCAGCGTCTGCGGACGGAGGGACGCTTTACTTCACGGCGGGAGGATCGGTTTGGTCCATCGCGGCCGGCGGCGGTGACGCGACCAAGATCTGTGGCGGCGATTGGGTGGTGTGGAATCCCTCGAACAGTAGGCTGGTGGTTGGGCCGCGCCGAGAGTTCGCAGATCAGCCTGTTTGATGTTCCCGCCGACGGCGGCCCGAACGCCCGATTCGTTTCGACCGCACCTCGCCGTTATTTAATCTATTTACTTTCGCCCGGCACCATACGGAGCGACGGCCAGATGCTCGTGACGCTCAATGTGACCGACTCGTGGTTTAATCCTCTGGCGCAGCTCGACTTGAAGACCGGGCGAATCACGCGTTTGGCGGGCGATAACGCGAGCGACCTGCACTCGCCGCGTGGACTCCCGACGGTGGAATCATTGCCAATCGGCTGGGGCTGGTTTCCACAATCTGGAAGTTCTCGCCGGAGGGCAAATAATTTCGGCGTCACTTCCGCACTGATCCTAGCACTCAAGAAATGGCGTTGCGGGAAGCGAAGGGCGGTTCGTGGGTGAACTGTCAGCCATGAGGAAGTTGACTTCTAGTTTGCCCGTCAGCCGGGAGCAATCGCGATGACGTCCCATAGCCGACTTCCCGGTCTAATGTTGACGGCAGCACGTCATTTGCATGGTACCCTCGCCTGGACCAAACGCCCTTGTAATCAGTAACCGAGCCAGTTCCCGCATGGTCGGCCATTGGGAAGTCAATTTCTGGATGGCTCGTTGCCCGGGAACAATCCTGGTATTGACTTCTTAAAAGCTGCCCATCGTTAAGCGATGGCTTCATTCCTGTTCCGCGATGCTCGCTCCTCCCGCGTGGAATTGATGCCAGACGACAGCCGCTTTGGCTACGTGTGTCACGTCGCATCGCACCCTAAAGCACCGCGTGCGCAATCGGTCGCCGAGGTGTAGGATTGCCGCGCCTATCTCACGGAGGAACGATACATTGACAAAAACAACCGCTATCGCTGTCGCAATCCTGCTCTGTTGTCTCACTCTATCCATCAACCTTAACGCGCAGGCTGGTGGCGATGTCGCCCAGCAGATCAAACAACTGCAGGAGGACTCCCGAAGTGCGCAAATGAAGAACGATGTGTCGTGGGCGCAGGAGCATTTAGCCGACGGCTTCATGGCAGGAAACAGTTGGGGGGAATGGCAGACGAAGAACGATTTCATTAAGGGTCTGCAGAACAAGACGAGTAAGTGGAAGAGCGGCGACATCAGCGACGTGCATGTGGCGACCTTCGGCTCAAACACAGCAGTCTCACATTACACGTTCACCTACGACGCTGAGCTTAACGGCACACATCGGGCGCGAACGGTGATCTGCAGCGACACCTGGGTGAATGATTCCGGTACATGGAAAACGGCTTCGACCCACTGCTCGATGGTCAAGGGCATGTAACGGATAGGACCAAAGCATTCTATAGCGCAGGACGAGGGCGGTGGGCCGACCCACCGCTAGTTAAGTCCGACAGTCACTTGCTCGTATCTTTTTGCCGCCCTACCCTCCGCCGATACGAAGTGCGCTGTCGCTTAATTGTCCATGGCTTCAGCCCTAACTGGTCTTCGCGTTGTTTGGATTCGTAACAGAGTCCTTTTTGAGTTGACTCTATGATTCGGCGAAGTTATCAATTACAGCCGTTTATCTCAGAAGTCTCCTAAGTCAGCACTTCTCCAGCGGGCCCCAGTAGAAAGTAGGAACGCCAGATCGCGACGGGAGACAAACCACCGGCGCGTTCTCGTCCATTTTGGAACGGGAATTGGGGACCAACATCGACAGCATTGACAAAAGTTTTGCCGCCTGCTTTGGGGCCAAGATGCCGTAAGTTTGATATGGCAAGCTGCCAGTCTTAGGCGTCAAACTATGGTGACAACGACTGTAGTAAAACTGTAGTAGTGCCACGCTCAAAGCGCGGCAAATTTGATCACAACCGTGTGAATCACCGCGCTGGTAAGCGGTTAAGAAATCTCTAGAGAAGAGAATTGTCTTAACCGTTCAGAACCGACTGTGGAACTTAAAATCCGCAGGGCCCAAAAGGCCTGTGGGAATTCGATTCCCCCTCCCGGCACCAACCGCGTTGTTATTTTCTGCCGCCTTCGCGACTTCGGGTCTTACGGTTTGGGCAGCAATCCATAGACATCCAGTTGCCCTTGGGTCGCCACGTATACCTTCCCGTTCGCGACTGTCGGCACCATGAATTTTACGGCGATGCCGCCTTGGTCCCGCGCCGGGACTTGCCCAGTGTTATACAATTCGCGGCCGACGTTGACACCGTCATACGCGTGCAGCCACGCGAAGCCTCCTTGGGCGGTGCTTAACGCCCAGACGATGCCGTTCTTCGCTCCGTTCGCCGATATCGCCGGAGTCGCGCCAGGATAACCAAATTTCGCAGGCGATTGTGAAGTCGGCGTGGTGGAAAGCAGTGCGTTGGAGAGCAGATACGATTTCAGGAAATCGCTGACTCCGCAGAAGTAGATGTTGTTCTGCCAATATGCGGGCATGCTGTGAGCCGTCGGGACTGTTCCCGCGGGCAGGGTTTGCAACACCTGGTTGCCCAGCGCACTGTACTTGCCGAGATTTGTCCGATCCGCAAGATAGACCACTCCTTGCTTGCCGGCGGCGACCAGCAACTCGGTCGGAGCTGTTGGCTGCGTCGGAATCAGCATCGGCGCTCCCGCTCCTAGATCAAGATCCGAATTGTTGAGCGACTGGAAGTTTGTCGGCAGGAAGTAATCGCTGATGGCCAGTGCGCTTCCAGTGAAGTTGAAGTTGATCAGTGCCTCACTGTAATCGACGCCTCCGGTAGTAATGGAGGTCGTACCGTTCCCCGCCATGAGGTAGATGTTTCCGTTTTCATCGACGGCCGGTGCCGCACCGCTTTGCCAGATTCCACCCTCGACGCCGTTCGGAGTGGTGTTGAAGACTGCGACCTGCTGAAGGGTACCTTCCTGATATCCCATGATCCAGCCGTGGTAGGGCTGGATGTCACAATGCGAAGCCCAGCTAATGAACACGACTCCGTTAACCAGAAACAATCCGGAGCGCTGGTTCTGCGTTTGTGGGTTGAAGGTCACGGTGCCGCTGGCGGACGGATACGTCGCGTGAATCACCACGGGACTGCCTGGAGTCTCCTGTCCAGTAGTGATATCGAGCGCATGCAGAGTCTGGAAGTATGAGGTGACTCCGCCCGACACCGTCTTAGTGCGGGCCAGCACGTACATGATGTTGGTCTGCGGATTGATGACTGGGGTGGAAGTGATGCCAACCTGCGGTGAGATATTGAGGCAACCCCCGATGTCACTCGTGCTGAGCGCCTGCGCTCCGTTGGTGAGGAAGCTCACCTTCCACAGCGGAGTGGTGGTGATCCCGTCCGCATCGAAGGCGTAGACGCTATCGTTTTGCGTTGCTACATAAGTGACGTTGTGAGTGCCCTGGCCCGGAATGTTTACACCCTGCACGTAAAGCGGTTCCGCATAAACCTGTCCGTCAACCGGATATGAGAACAGTCTTCCGAACTGAGTGGAGTTTACGTTGCCAGTCGTGAGTACCGTCTCTTCCAAGTTCTGACCGGTACGCCCGTTGTCGTTGTGATATACGAAGGTTCCGCTATATGAAGTGATGACCGCCGGTATGCTTGCTTTCTGCGTCGTATTCGCGGTGCTGGTTGCGGTAATGGTGTGCGGCCCCGGCGCACTCGGGGCGGTGTAGGACCCATTCGTGGAGATCGTTCCTACAGTACTGTTACCTCCGGCAATTCCATCCACGGCCCACGTAACGTTCGTACTGGCAACGCCGCTGATGAAGGCCTGCAGCAGGGAGGTCTGACCTGGCGTCAATGAAATTTGTACCGGAACGATCGAAACCGTACTGGTCAAAGCTGTGCCCGTTCCGGTGAGGTTGATCAGTCTGCTGAGTCGACGGATCGTTGTCGCTGAATGTGATGAATCCCGATCTGGTTCCCGGCGGAGGAAGGCGTGAACGATACTTGAAGTGTGCAACTCGCTCCCGCCGCAAGTGAGGATCCGCAAGTTATTGGTTTGTGCGTAATCGCCGCTGGCCACGATACTAAGAATGTTCAGTGCGATGCCGCCCGTGTTCTTCAACGTGAGCGTTTGCGCGGAGCTTGTGGTCAGAACGTTTTGCGAACCAAACGTAAGGCTCGATGGCGTCAAAGACGCAATCCGGACCGCCGCTCGTTCCTGTTCCCGTGAGAGAGACCGACTGCGGACTTCCCGTTGCATTGTCCGCCACGGAAATGGCGGCAGTTCGCGTTCCGGCGGCTGACGGCGAGAATGTAACGTTGATGGCGCAGTTCGATCCGCTGGCAACCGAGGTGCCACAGGTGTTGGTCTGCGATGAAGTCTCCGGGATTTACGCCAGTTACAGTGATGCTCGAGATGGAGAGTGTTCCACTCCCGGTATTGAAGAGGGTGATTCCGCTCGCGGGGCTGGATGTTCCGACAGCCTGTGCTGCGAAAGTGACGCTCGAAGTGCTGAAGCTGATGCCGGAACTACTTCCCGTGCCCGTTAGGGTGACGAACTGCGGACTTCCGGTCGCATCGTCTGCAACAGAAAGACTCGCAGAGCGCGAGCCTGCAGCAACCGGAGTGAATGTCACGCTGATTGTGCAGTTTGTCGCGGCTGCGAGGGAAGTGCCGCAGGTGTTTGTCTGAGTGAAGTCCGAAGGATCGAGACCGGTCACGGTGATGCTGGTCAGATTCAATGTGGAATTTCCGGAATTGCTCAGCGTCACATTCTGGGCCGCGCTGCTTGAGCCCACAGCAAAGCTGCCGAAGGTAAGCGTCGTCGGTGACAAGGTGACGGCGGGAGCAACTCCCGTTCCCGTCAGCGTTGCGTCTGAGGACTTCCCGCGGCGTTGTCGCTGACGCTGATACTGGCTGTTCGTGTACCTGAGGCTGTCGGCTTGAAGACTGCATTGATGGAGCACGATCCACCCGCAACGATCGAGCTGCCGCAATTATTCGTCTGCGAGATATCACCTGCATTGGTGCCTGCGATGGTGACGCTCGTGATCGTCAACGCGGCTGTCCCAGTGTTTGTGAGGGTCACGACCGAAGCCGGGCTTGAGGATCCGACGGACTGATTCGCGAAAGTGACGCTGGTAGGGGAAAAGACCACCGTCGCGGAAATTCCGGTTCCTGTAAGTGGAACGGTCTGCAGCAGCTCCGCTGCCGCTATCGGTGAAGGTGAGTGTTCCTCCGATGACTCCTGCAGTGGTTGGGGTGAAGCTCACGTTTACGGTGCAGCTTGCCACCCGCCGCAACGCCAGCGCCGCAATTGTTAGTCTGCGAATAATTGGCGGACGTCACAATCTTCGTGAAACGACAATCGCGCTGCCGTCCTGTTCGTTAGTTTGACGGCTTGCGCGGCGCTCTTTACGTTCAGAGCTTGATTGCCAAAATTAAACTGGTGGGAGCAAAAGTGATCTTGGTGCCATCCCTGTTCCAGTGAGGCTCACACTCTGCGGGCTATTTGCGGCATTGTCGGTGATCAATACCGTTCCCGGGTTCGCCCCAACAACGGTCGGAGTGAAGGCGACGCTGATGGTGCAACTCGCACCCGCTGCGACCGAAATGCCGCAGGTGTTTGTCTGAGAATAGCTGCCCGTTGTCGCTATGCTGCGTGACGGTCAACGGGCCGGCACCGGTGTTTTTGAGGGTCACCGTTTTCTTCGCGCTGGTGGTGTCGACCCCCTGGTTGGCGAAACGTCAGGGCGGTTGGAGTGAGCGTGATAGTCGCAGCGCCCGCGCCAGTTCCGGTCAGGCTGACTGTCTGCGGGCTCCCGGCCACGTTGTCGACAACGCTGATTGTTCCCGTTGTCGTACCGGTAGCGGCCGGAGTGAATGTCACATTGATCGTGCAGGCCGCGCCTGATGTCAGCGAAGTGCCGCAATTGTTGGTTTGGCCGAAGTTTGCGCTGGCGGTAATGGAAGTGATCGCAAGTGTCACGCTGCCCATGTTGGTCAGCGTCACGGTCTGCGCGGCGCTCGTCGTTCCCACTGTCTGCGACGCGAATGTCAGGGTGCTCGGGCGAAAGGCCTACAGCGGGCGAAGCGCCAGTTCCGAGCAGGCTCATGGTCTGCGGGCTTCCGGCAGCGTTGTCGTTAATCGACACATTAGCGGTCACCGTGGTGGTGAGTGTCGGAGAGAACGTGACGCTGATCGTGCAACTCGCTACCGCTGGCAAGCGTGCGCGGGACAGTTATTGGTTTCGCCGTATTGATTGGTGTTAGCGCCCGTAAGGCTGATGCTGCTGATCGACAGAGATCGGCGCTGCCTGAATTCGTAAGTGTGACGGTTTGCGCCGCGCTCGTGCTTCCAACCGTCTGGGAACCGAATGCTAGGGATGTGCTTGACAGTGTCACCGTGACGGACTTTGCGAGCAGGACCGAAACCGTGTTGTCTTCGGAGTTGGAAACGGCGAGGTCTGGTCTGCCGTCAAGATTGAAATCGCCGACGACCATTCCGATCGGCTCACCACCGGTCGCAAATGTTATGGCCGATCGCTGCATTGAACGTGCCGTCTCCATTGCCAGATCAGGATGAGACCGTATTGTCAGAAAAATTGACGACAGCGATGGCGAACTTGCCGGTGTTATAGACATCGACAGCGCTGATCGCAAATGGCAACCTCCAACCGGATAAGTCGACTCCCGGAGCGAACGTTCCGCCCCGTTGTTCAACAGAACCGAGATCGAATTGCTTCCGTTGTTGGCAGCGACCAGATCAAGCTTGCCGTCTCCATTCAGATCCGCAGCCAATAATCCGTCCGGATCGGAACCGGTCGGGAAGAATGTTGCTGCCGCAAAAGTGCCGTCTCCATGTGCCGAGCAGAACAGCGATATTGCTGGTGGCCGAATCAGCTGCAGCGAGATCGATGATTCCGTCGCCGTTGAAATCTCCCGCCACGATTGCGTTCGGACTCGACCCTGTTGGATAGGTTACTTGCGGTTGAAATGTTCCATTGCCAACGCCGAGGTAGACAGAAATCGTGTTGTCTGCGCTGTTGACTTCTGCGACGTCGAGCTTGCCATCGCCGTTGAAGTCTGCGGTCACGATGCTGATGGGTTCGGTTCCGGCGCTGTAGTCAACGTGGCGTCTGGAATGTGCCGTCCCCATTCCCTAACAGAACCGAAATGTCGTACGACGCGCGATTGGCAGTAACCATATCGAGCTTGCCGTCGCCGTTGAAATCGCCGACGGCCGAGGCGATCGGATCGGTTCCGGCGCCGAATGAATTTTGCGCCGGGAACGTGCCATCACCGTTGCCCTTCAAGAATGGAGACGGAAGCGATCCGCGATTGATCACTGCAAGATCGGGTTTTCCATCATTGTTGAAATCTGCCACTACTACGCCGCGGGGATCTAACCCGACATTTGGGGCTGATCCAGCCATCGCCATAGTCGAAACGGAAGAGGCGATTTGGAATGCCTGCGCATTGGATACTCCGCCTGCTCCACTCTTGACCGTGACCTGAGCCGTTCCGGCAGATGCCAGGTCCGAAGCCAGCAACGAGGCTTGCAGCTTAGCGGCGCTGACAAATGTAGTGGTACGGCTTGAGCCGTTCCATTGCACAGTATCGCCGGCGGCAAAGTCCGCGCCGTTGAGTGTTAGCGTGGTCGCGGCGCTGCCGGGGGCAAAGTCGTGGGCGCAAGAGGTTGATGTAAGAAGGGAACCGGCCCCGAGGTCGCGGTGATTCCTGTTCCAGTCAGAGTGGCCGGAATCGGGGAGATCGCTGTTGCCAGGGTGACATTTAGTGTGGCGCTGCGGCTGCCCGCAGCGGCGGCGGTGAAGACGACATTGACGGTACAGGACGCTCCAGCAGCAACGGTGGTGCAGTTGTTAGTTTGAGAGAAGTCGCCAGAATTCGTTCCCTCAATTGTGATGGCGGAAACTTTCGCGGCTGTTTGGCCTACGTTCGTCAGCGTGACCGGCTGCGATGCGGTTGCTGTACCAACGGTATCGTTCCCGAAATCGACGGTGCCCGGGGTAAGGCTGATGATCGTTCCCGTCCCCGTCAAAGAAACTACTTGCGGCGCTGTCCGGCGCGTTGTCGGTGATCGTGAGAGTTCCATTCACTACGCCGTTGGCCGAAGGCGTAAATGAAACCGAGATCGTGCAACTTGCGCCTGCCGCAAGAGTGGCTCACGCAGGTACGGGTCTGCGAAAACCCCGTGGTGGGCACGATGCTCGACAGCGTAAGAGATGCCGTCCCTGTATTCGTAAGAGTGATGACTTGAGGAGCGCTCTTGGTGCCTTTGAGCTGCGTCCCAAATGTCAGGCTAGTCGGCGACAGCGTGACTGCCGGCGCCGCGCCATATGCACTCGTGCCGCCAAACAGCACGATAAGGCTCAACACCGAGAAGAAAGGTCGGAGTGAAACTGTCCGATGGGGACGTAACGACATCCAGAAAGAAATCAAAGGAATGCCCCGTATTCAAATTTGCCAACTTTTGAGGGAAGCCGAAAACCGGGGGGAAAGGGGAAAAATCGATCTAGTATCGCATAGGTATGGCGATCTGAGAAGTACTACATTCATCGCGACGGCAGATCGAGAATGACAACCTGCTATGACCTCAAAGTCCCAGGGGGCCCTAAGAAAAGCCCGCAAAACGCGGAACAGGACCAAAATCGCCGCTCTGATCAGTTGGTTTCCGGCAATTGCTGCCCGTTTCGTCAGACTTCGGGCCAAATGGCTGATCCTGGTTTGTCAGGGAAGCGCCAAATTCGTTCGAACGGAGAAGTCCTTATTTAGGCAGGCCCATGCGCCGCAACAGTTCGGCATAGCGCGGGTCCGATCGCAGTGAGTCCACCGCTGGGTAACGAATGACCTGCATAACGTTGTTGTTCCCATCTGCGAAGGCTTTGTTCAGGTACTGGAATGCGTGATCGCGGTCGCCCGCCAGCGCCGCCGCTGCACCCATGACAGAAAACCGATCGGTCCCCTCTACCATGCTGGCTAGTTGCAGATATCCGCCCGCATCGTCTCTGACCACAACCGACGGGGGTGTGTCGAACGCCTTTCGCATCTCCCGTATCGCGTCAGGGTGGCGACCCATCGTTGCATATAAGGTCGACAGCTTGAAATGTGCGGGAAAGAAGTTCGGATCTCGCTCAAGCACCTTCTGAAATTGTGCCACTGCTTCCGGATAGCGTCGAAGATCCATCAGGATGACGGCGTAGTTGGTGTTGACGATCGACGAAAGCGGGTCGAGCGCCAGCGCGGTTTGAAACTCGGCAAGGGCCTCTTCGAACCGGCCTTGCGAATTCAGGCAACTGAACGCATAAAAGTAATGAGCGGCTGCGTTATTCGGGTTCAAGTCAATCGCGCGGCGAAACTCGGTATCGGCTTCAGTCCACTTCCACAGGTTCGCCAACGCCATGGCGCGCGCAACGTGCACCTCTGAAACTGCGCTGTCGAGTTCAACTGCTTTCCTGGAAGCCTCATCCGCGAGTTCTGCGCTTTGCTTGGAACTGACGCCAATATCGTAGCTCGGTCCGACGTTGTAGGTGTCCGCCAGGCCGGCGTAGGCGAGGGCATATCTCGGGTCAGCAGCGATGGCTTGCTCAAATAGGGCGATGCTCTTGATGAGTCCTTCGCGAGTGCGTCCGTACCAGAGTTGTCGGCCTTCAAATAGAGCCGGTATGCTTCTGGATTCGTAGTTCCGGCGCTGTTCGCTTGATGCTTTTCGTCCCCGGTGGAAGCTACATGCAAGCGGTTTGAAATGTCACGCGTGATGTCGCTTTGCACCTGGGTGACGTCGGCGAGTTTGCGGCTATAACGCGAGCCCCAGATCTGCGTCCCGTCGGCGGTGTTGACAAGTTCGGCGCTTACCCCCAGTTCGTCGCCGCGTTGGGTGATCCGGCCAACCAGCACCGCGGCTACCTGCAGGGTTTTGCCCACCTGTTGGGGATCGTCTTCTTTTCCTTTGAACTTGAATACCGTGCTTCTTGCCATGACCTTCATGTTGGAAAGCTGCGACAGCGTACTGATCAGGCTCTCGGTCAACCCGTCGCTGAGATATTCGTTGTTCGCATCGTTGGTAGCGTTGACGAAGGGAAGGACTGCGATCGAGCTGATAGTTTCCGTGCTTGATCGTCCGCGCCAGAAGTAAGCCAAGCCCGCAAATACCGCAACCAGAATACCGCGCCAACAATCAGCGGAACAACATAACGACTGCGAGAGATCGGGCTCGGGTCCGCGGAAACTGGAATCGCAGCTCCAGAGTGTGAGCCTGACTCTCGCAATGCTGAGGGAGTTGAAGCGCGGCTCGAGTCGAAATCGCGCTTCAGTCGCGCAAGGTCGGTGCGAATGTCGGCGGCGCTCTGGTAGCGCAGGTTACGATCCTTCTCCAACGCCTTATCCAGGATGCGCTGCAAATCGGGCGGCATGTCGGGATTCAGACGCCCGGCGGGAACTGGGGTCGTATCCAGAATCGATTTGAAAATCTCCGCGGAACTTCCTCCCCGAAAGGGCAAGTTAGAAGTCACCATTTCATAGAGGACCGCACCAAAAGAAAACAAGATCGCTACGAGCGTCCAGCTCTTTCGCGCGAGCTTGCTCGGGAGACATGTAGGCGATCGTTCCGAGCGTTGTGCCAGGGCTGGTCAGATGCGCATCGGCGATCACGTTAGTCATCGTGTCAGCCGACGACACCTGACCCGTGCCACTGACAGGCTTGTCGACCTTAGCCAGTCCAAAATCGAGGATCTTGATGTGTCCACGCTTGGTGACAAAGATATTCGCCGGCTTGATGTCCCGGTGAACGATTCCCTGCGCGTGCGCAGCATCGAGTCCGTCGGCAATCTGTGTGGCGAAGCCCAGAATGGTATCGTTGTCGATCGACTTTTCAGAGATCAGATGCTTGAGCGTCGTGCCATCCAAGAACTCCATCGCGATGAACGACTGCTCCTGATGCTTGCCGATTTCGTAAATAGTGCAGATATTCGGATGGTTGAGAGCAGACGCGGCCCGCGCCTCGCGTCGGAACCGCTCCAAAGCCTGCGGATCGCGGGAGAGGTCATCCGGTAGAAATTTCAGAGCGACGAAACGCCCAAGCTCGGTATCTTCCGCTTTGTAAACAACGCCCATTCCGCCGCCACCCAGCTTCTCTACGATGCGGTAATGGGAGACAGTCTGTCCGATCATTCGCGATTCACGAGTCGGTACATATTAAGGATGAAGGGCTTGCCAGTCAAAGCAGCGGAAAGTCTCCAGGTTCCGTCCCGCCGCTGAATGGAAGTCAGGCTCTTATAAAGGTGACTTCTGTTTGATTGTGCTGCAGTGACGACAATGCCGCCTGCTCACGGAGATCAGGCGGCATCGAATCAGTCGAGTGTGGTTAGAGTTAGAAGTTGTAGCCGACAATGAGGCGCAGGACCGGAGCGGGCTTTGACCAGAGGCTCGTCTTCATCTCGAAGAACGTGCCCCGGCGGAATTGCAGGCCGGTCAGAATGTTGAATCCAGTTTCGTAATCGAAATTCCCGAAGCTGATATCGCGTCCACCGGACGCACTGAAACCCTGATGGATGAAGTTCAACGCAGGCCCGGCACCGATGTAAGGGGACCATCGGCCGTTGCGTGGAGTGAACGGCAAACGATAGGTAGCTTCCAGGTTTATCGAAATCATGTCTGTAAGTTCACCGAAGGCGAACTCGGCATTGGGACGAAACACTATGTCGCGCCGGAAGATCGGTCCGAGTTGCGAGTGAACGCCGAAAAGGAAGAGTTCGGGGTCGAGAGCCGCACCTGTGCGAACTCCGACGCGCCAACGCCTCGCCGCCCGCTTGATCTCGGTCTCGAGGTTCTGAACCGGCTCGGGGACCGGAGCTGATGGCGATGAGGGACCCGCACTTTGTCCACTAGCCGCTTGCGTAACGGTGACGACAGTCGCGACTCGAACCCCGGACTGATCACCAGCAGTAGACTCGACGCGAACACGCGAGCCGCTTGGAATTGCTTTCGGCTTGGTAGTGCTGTCGCTGTACACGAACAGCTTGTATTGATTGTCGTCGGTTCGAACAACCAGAGTATTGCGGCTGGAAGAGACGGCTACTCCTTCGGTAGCATTATCGCCGGATCGATCCGCCTGTTCAATTTGAGCAGAAACGAGTTGCTGAGAAACGGCCATTGGCGCGAGAAAGCCCAACGCCATGATCACTGAGAAAAACGAAGTGACGACTTTTTTTGACATCATCGTGATGCACCCTGTTCCGAAGCTGGCCGAGAAAGACTCCTGCGCCAGCGACATCGAAAAATTTGAAGTTTCAGACTGTTTTGGGTAAACGCTTTGAGAAGCTAAAGAGGGTGATTTAACGCGGCGAAGAAAAACAGGCCGTGAGACATGTTTGCTTCTGACCTGACAGCGGAACTACGCTTGCGAAATTCCCGTTACGAATTGGAAAACATAATCCGACTGCAACTTCGATATTCGCAACACCCGGACCTCTGCGCCTCCTGTTCAATTACAACCACGACTGACGGATCCGACCATTTCTGAGAGGAACTCTCCTCGGTGATCAGAACTGTCTCGCCTCACTTGGATTGCATAGTGCAGCGAAAGGTTGGGATGAAACGGCAACGCGGATGTCGATTCCGTACGGCTGAGGAATTCGACAGCGACCGCGAAGTTTCAGCAACCGCGATGCCGTTCTGTTGAACTCCCGTGCAGATTTCTCTGCTGCGTCCGCGACTCTCTATAGGGGGCTTGATGAGCCGCTGAAGGTTTGGCGCGGATTGCCGATACAAGCTATTGGAACCATGACCAGTTCACCAAAAGCAGCATTGAGCGCTCGGTCGGACCCTTGTCTAGCCAGGCAACCCATTCTGGACAGGGAAGAGAAAGTCTTGGGCTATGAGCTACTGTTTCGCGAGAACCATGACGATACGCATTTTGCCTCCGATTGTGAAAACGCCACATGCAGCACCATCGATACTCTCAACGTAATGGGGCTGGACGTGGTGTGCGACGGTCGAATCGGCTTCATCAACTGCACCCGGCAGATGCTGCTGAAAGAATTCTTTTTGTTACTTCCGGCCGACCGCGTCGTGGTGGAGATACAGGAAGACGTGCCTCCCGACGAGAGCGTCGTGGGCGCTTGCCAGCGCCTCAGGCAAAGAGGTTACCGGATTGCCCTGGACAACTACGGCTGTAGGAGATCCAAGAGAAGCGCTGGTCCCGCTCGCTGACTTTTTGAAAGTGGATATAAGGAGGGTCACGTCAGACCAGTGTGCCGCAATCGTGTCCATGCATGGCAACAAGCAGGTCCAGATGCTGGCGCAGAAGGTGGAAACGCGGCTGCAATTCATCACGGCAGCGAAGGACGGCTTTACGCTTTTCCAGGGATATTTTTTTCGCCGCCCCGAACGGATGCGAGCCAGGCACATCGCCGGAAACCAGCCCGGACATCTCCGACTATTGAAGGCGATCTCGGCGCCGGCGGTGAATTTGACGCTGATCGAAGACCTCATCAAGCATGACGCATCGCTCTGCTACCGGCTGCTGCGCTATCTGAATTCGCCATTGCTCGGCATACCGTGTCCCGTCCAATCGGTGCGTCATGCAATGAATTTGCTCGGCGAGCAGGAACTGATTCGATGGATCCGCATGGCGACCACGCTGATGATTTCGCAAGGCAAGTGCTCAGATCTGATTTTGTCTTCGCTGGTGCGGGCGCGTTTTTGCGAACTGGTTGCGCCCAAGGTCGATCATGGACAATCCGACCTTTTCCTGATGGGGTTGTTTTCTTTAATGGACGCAATCTTGGAAGCTCCCATGGGGGTGGTTGTCGAAGGCCTCGCCTTTGATCCTGAGACGAAGATGGAACTGTTGGGCGCGAAGATGGGAAGCGAAACGCGCCTTACTCCCATCTACCGCTTGATGGTGGCGCGGGAAGCAGGGGACTGGGAACAGGTCACAGCGCAGGCCAACAAATTGCAATTAGCACTCTCTTTCGTTAACCGCGCTTTCACCGACGCGATGGACTGGGCAAACCAGATGGCCGCGTCGGCTCCCTCCGCATAACGACAATCGATACTCGACGTTCAACCAACAAGGGGTTCTGCAACGATCCCCTGTTAACGCAAGAGCGCGAGAACCACCGACCAACTGGTAGCGCCCGCGCCTGCGGATGCTCTGCCGAACAGTCTGATGTTCGAGAAATTCCTCAGTATTTCTAGGCGTGGGCAGCTCTGGCTCGCGCGGACTGTCTCAGCGTTGCCCCCGCGGAATCGTGCTCCCCGATCTTGAACTGTTCCACCAGGCCGCGGAGTTGCACCGCCAGGTCGGCGAGTTCGTTGGCGGCTTTCTGGGATTCCTGGGCGCTGGTGGAGGTCCCCTGCGCTGCCTGCGCAACTCCGGCAATGTTCTGAGTGATTTCACCGGAGCCTTTCGCAGCATCGGCTACGTTGCGGGTCATTTCATTGGTGGTCGCGCTTTGCTCCTCGACGGCGGTGGCGATGGTCGACGAAATATCGTTGACCTGGTGGATGACCGCACTGATCGTGGCGATAGCGTCGACTGCCCCGTGGGTGTCGGACTGTATTGCCGTGATCTTATTGCTGATGTCTTCGGTAGCTTTCGCTGTCTGCCGAGCGAGCTCCTTGACTTCGTTGGCGACTACGGCGAAGCCTTTGCCCGCTTCTCCGGCGCGTGCGGCTTCAATCGTCGCGTTAAGCGCAAGAAGTTTTGTCTGTTGTGCGATCGAGGTGATGACCTTGATGACTTCCCCGATTTCGGCGCTCGACTCCCCCAGTTTGCTGACCGTTGTATTGGCGGCCTGCGCAGTTTCCACGGCGCGGCTCGCGATGGTCGCAGCTTCATGGGCGCTGGAAGCAATCGATTGAATGGTCGAAGTCATCTCTTCCGCTCCGGTGGCGACACTCTGCAGATTCTGGCTCACGTGCTGGGTCGACTCGGAAACTACGTTCACCTGCGCAGACGTTTCTTCCGAGTTTGCCGAATTTGCTGGCTGGTCGCAGAAAGCTGCTCGCTTGCGCTGGCCACGTGCTGGGCTGTCTCAGAAATGTTCTTTACCACCTCATGCAGGCTATTCTTCATAGTGTTCAGTGCGGTGGCAGCGCTCCCAACCTCGTCCGCCGATTGCACGTGCATGTCGTCGCCGCGAAGGTCTTTGTCCGCGATCCTCGCCGCAAAGTCGGCGCAGGCGCGAATGGGCCGGATCGCGATACGTTGCGCGACGAAATACACGACCACGATGGCGGCGATCACGGTGAAAAAGCTGGTGAGAAACGTAGCAAGCATGTTCGCCTTTGCATTCTGCACCAGCGTCGCGGTGGGAGCTTCGAGAACAAACGCTGCCCGCAGTTCGCCAGCCTTCATGCCTTCTTTGGGATGACCAAAAGGATCTTTTGATCCTGCGGGATCACCGTGACATTGCAGGCAGTCCTGGGCAACGCGTACCGGCTGGGCGTAACGCATCACATCGCGGCCATCAACGGTGGCGCGCTGGGAAAACTCATTCAACGATGAGTCCTTTTCGAAAGCTTCCAACGCTTGGCGCTCAAATTCGTTCGCCTGGTTCTTGGGATTGCGCGGATGCAATGAAGGCGTTCTGAAAATCATCCCTTCCTTGCTGGCGAACTGCTCCGCCGTGCGCATGGCCACGACGACAGGCACCTGCTCGAGATGTTTGAAATCGTGATTGGGCACCATGATCTCGATATTGCTGGCGAACCAGCTGCGCGTAGCGGAAGCCATGCCGGTAATCTGGCGCAGCTTGTCGCGAAAGCCTTCTTCAGCCTGTGAGTTGATACGGCTCTGGCTGATCCAGAAGGCGATTCCGGAGGTGATCGAAAGAACGAGAATGATGGCAGCGAGAATCTTGGCTGAGAGCTTGAGATGGTGAAACACGTTCGATCCTCCAGAAAGGTGCAGAAGGTTGTCAGCGCCCAGCTGCCGCAGACATCGTCCTTGTCGACTCTCGAGTTGAATTCCGCAAGCGCTCGTTATTATCCCGTTGATGAATCTTGAATTGCTCGACGAGCGAGCGGAGTTGAGCCGCTAGGTCCGCCAGTTCGTTTGCCGCCTTTTGTGACTCCTGCGCGCTGGTCGATGTACCCTGCGCCGCCTGTGCGACCCCTTCGATGTTCTCGGTGATCTGGGTCGATCCCTTGGCTGCATCGGCTACGTTGCGCGTCATCTCATTGGTGGTCGCGCTTTGCTGTTCTACGGCCGTGGCGATTGTCCCGGAAATGTCGTTCACCTGGGTAATCACGGCGCTGATGTTGCCAATCGCTTCAACGGCCCCGTTGGTATCAGTCTGGATAGCAGTGATCTTGTGACTGATGTCCTCTGTAGCTTGCGCAGTCTGACGTGCGAGCTCCTTGACCTCGTTCGCAACCACGGCAAAGCCTTTACCGGCCTCGCCCGCGCGGGCCGCTTCGATCGTGGCATTCAAGGCTAGAAGCTTGGTCTGTTGAGCGATCGAGGTGATCACCTTGATCACTTCACCAATCTCTGCGCTCGACTCACCCAACTTGGTTACGGTGCCATTCGCGGCTTGCGCGGTCTGCACAGCCCGGCTGGCGATGGTGGCGGCTTCGTGGGCGTTAGATGCGATGGACTGGATCGTCGTCGTCATCTCCTCGGCGCCGGTCGAAACGCTTTGCAGATTGTGACTGACCTTCTTTGTCGCGTCGGAGACTGTATTGGCCTGAGCAGAAGTCTCTTCCGAGTTGGCGCTGATTTGCTGACTGGTGGAAGACAATTCCTCGCTCGCAGTCGCTACGTGTTGCGCGGTATCCGTAATCGACTGGATCATGTCATGCAGGCCATTCTTCATTCGATTGAGAGCGAGGCCGGCTTTCCCGAGCTCGTCCTCATTGGCAACATGCATGTCGGCGATCGTGAGATTCTTGTTGGCGATCTCCTCAATTACGCTCAACATCAGGAAAACGCTTTTGCGAATGGAGCGTACGACCAGGGTGGCGACCGTGATGCCCACGAGTAAGCCCACAACTGTCAACAAGAGCAGCGATGTCCGGACTCGAGCGACAGCGGCGTCATGCGCTGCCTGAGCATCCTTTCCTAACTTCGCTGTGATGGCCTGCAGTTCCTCTACGCCGCGGTCCATTTCAGCCCGGAGCTCGCGGTCGTGAGTGCCGAAGATCAAATCGGTGGCCGCCTTGGTTTGGCCGGAGCGGCGCAGCCTTATGGCTTCTTCCTGGGTCTTGCTTAGGTCCTCTGCATCCGACATGAGCCTGCTGTAAATTTCCTTTCCCCGTGGGGTTTGGAGCAAAGCGGCAAGCTTGTCCATGCTTTCCTTCGCCTGATCGATGCCTTCCTGCCGATGCTTCAGTGCCTCTTCATCACCAGTAAGCAGATACGCCCGCATGCCGTTGGTCTGCATCTCGTATCCGTCGTCGGCTGCATAGGAGAGCTCGGTCTTGCCGAGCTGTTTCTCGACATCTTCGCTATACGCCGAGAGCGTGTTGATCGAGTAATAGGCGAAGAGGGCAGTCACGCACAGGACCAGTAGCAACGCAACGAATCCTCCAGCCAACTTCACCTGCAAACTGAGCTTGTTCACGATCTGCCTCCTCCAACTCTGTTGCAATAGTCTGACGACGCATTCCTCTTTAGGAATCGGACAGCGTCATGCTGGTGAAAGACCATCGCACCTTACGCTCATCGGCGCGGCGGTCGAAGTCTTTAGGAGCCGGCGAGACATTGCGGCACATCAGAATGAGGCTACGAATCGCGAGGTAAAGATCGGGCAGTCTGGATGGCCGAGCGATCCACCGGGATGATGGACGAGTTGAAAGTCCGGCACCAGAGAGAAGTGCCGGGTTAGAGATACCTTATAGTAGCCTTCTATCACTATTTCACTGCCCATTTCGTAGCCGGCGCCGGGTTGGGATGAGAATCGCACCCCGGTAGCAGCTATGCCGATCGAGTCCTGTACGCGATTGCGCCATGTCCCTTGCAGCACCGCGCCGCCGCCAATGTGTCGTTCAAATGGACTCACTTCAGCACTTGCCGAACCGATTTGGAAGAATGCAGAAAGCTTGTGCTCTGTGCGATCGGCACGCGAGGTGCGCCAGAGGGTTTGCTCGGCCACTGCATAGAAGCCTTGGGTACCGTGCGACGTGGCTCCATCGAACCTGTCGACGTCTTGAGCAAGGCGCCAGTAACCGACGCTGAGTCTGCCCTGATTCTCGGTCTGCTTGAATGCCCACGTCCGGCTGGGTTCGAGAATCAAGAGCGCTCCTGACTGAGCAGTCTTGAAAATTCCGGCACCCAACGTGTTGTGCGCGCTGGGTTGAAGAAACGCGTTAAATCCCAACTTCGGTTCAGGATAGCTGGGGAATGCGACGATCGTCGGGCTGTAGCCCATGGAGGCATTAAGAAAGTCGCCCGCCGTCTGGACGGCATCGAACTCCGTGTTCGAATCGATCTTTCCGGCCTTGAGCCGCAACTTTTCCGAGAACAGTCGCTGTTCGATCCAAGCCTCATAAAGCGTGGTACGCCCATCGGCATCGATATTGGAATAAAGTTGAGCCGCTCCGACATCGTCTTCGCCGAAGTTGTTGAGGTGATTTCTCAGGCGCAGCAAGGCCGCACTCCCACCGAGGCCCAGCAGCTTTTTTCCATCGATGGATGCGCTTGCGTCGAAAGAGTACCGCCCGAAACCTGACGTAACATCGTCGCCATCCAGGCATTTGGACCAATCGAAAATCAAGGTTTCGTGGAAAGAGATTCCGTGGCGATCGATGTCGTGCAGAATTGTTTCTCCTGCGCTGGCGACCCTTGCGAATTCCTGCCTGACGGGGATAACCGTTTGGGTCGAGGCAGCACGAGAGAGTGTTAACAGGCCGACGACGATGAGTGCAGAAATTCGGAAGTTGCAGGAACGCAAGATGATGTCTCCCGCTGATCCAAACAAGAGGTCAGTCTCTTGATAAGCATCGGCAGGAAGAGGAGCAGCTTGAACTTCCGCGAGATGACCAGCGAACCATTGACGTTCGCGCTTCGCTAATAAGCAGGAGTCAACAACGGCTGGCATGGTCGCCTGGACGGCTTAGTTGAATGAAGGCGGAGGCCAGTCGACTGCGGTTTTAGTCTCCGGCAGCAGAGGCTTCTGATCGCTCCCCGAAGCCGGAGACCGCACTCCGAATCACAGAAGGCAAATCCAGGAGCTCGGTGATGGAATTCTGACTAGCGAATGAGCCCAGCACGCCCGGTCGGGTTGCTAAGGGATCGATCTTGGATTGCTCATCGACGATGTCGACGATGCAGTCAACGATGAGTCCCGCGGTGCGTCCTTGTTCGGAATAGATGACGACCTCGATGGAGTTTCCCTCGGCGGACTGCTCGACGACGGGATTGCCCGCGGGCAGCACCCGCGAGAGGCGCACCATGGGGATGATTTGACCGCGATAATCCATCACCTCGCGGTCGCCAACCTGTTTGACCAGCGCACCGGCAAAACCTTCGAGCCGGGCAACGACAGACAGGGGAATCGCAACCTGTCCGTCAGAACCATTTTTCGCGATAAGCAGAGTTTGCCGTGTTTCGCCGCTCGCTCGAACTTCAGAATGCTCCGCTCCTTGAGCGGATTCGCTCGCCGCCGAAGCAACTCCGGCGTGTTGCGCGAATCCCAGCACATCGAGAATCAATGCAACCTGCCCGTCTCCCATGATGGTGGCGCCGGAATACGCGGCGATCCCTTTGAGTTGCTCGCAAAGAGGTTTGACCACAATCTCTTCAGTGTCGGCCACGTCATCGACCACCAATCCAAACTGCCGGCTGTCCGCCTGCAGTACGACGATGCTGTTGCCGGCTTGATGCTTTCCGCGGTCCGCAGAATTCAGCTGCAACTCGCGGTCAAGATACACCAGAGGGAGCAGACTGCCCCGAAGCCGATACACCGGAACCCCGTGTACCAGTTCGACCTGCTGGCCTTCATGATCATCAAGCCCCACCAATTCCAAAACACTGACCTGGGGAATTGCGAAGCGTTCTCCGTTGCACCGTATGAGCAGCGCAGGAACGATCGCCAGTGTAAGCGGAATCCTGACACGTACGGTCGTGCCTTTGCCAGGCGAAGACTCGAGATCGATGCTGCCGCTGATTTTCTCGATGTTGGTGCGTACCACGTCCATACCGACTCCGCGGCCCGAGACATTGGTGACTTTTTCCGCGGTGGAAAATCCGGCAAGAAAAATCAGGTTGAATGCCTCCCGCTCCGAGAGCTGCTTCGCCTGCTGCAACGTCATCATGCCGCGCTCCACTGCCTTGTTGCGGATGCGATCGACATTCAAGCCTGCGCCATCGTCGGTGATCTCGATGTTGACCTTGCCCCCTTCCTGAAAGGCACGCAGTCGCAGTCGGCCCACCGGATCTTTTCCGCATTGGCGACGGACATCCGGCATTTCGATTCCGTGATCGATCGAGTTGCGAATGAGATGAGTCAGTGGGTCTTTGATGGCCTCGATGATGGTGCGATCAAGTTCGGTTTCCTGCCCCTCCATCTCAAGATGTACTTCCTTGCCGCAGTTTAAGGCGAGATCGCGAACAGTTCGCGGGAACTTGTTCCAAACGATGCCGATCGGCTGCATGCGGGTCTTCATGACCTGCTCCTGCACCTCGGTCACGATCAGATTCATGCGCTGTGAGACAAACTGCACCGCCGCGTCCTGCGCAGTGTTCGACACCTGCAAGAGCTGGTTGCGCGCGAGCACAAGTTCCCCCACAAGATTCATCAGGGTATCCAGCAAATCGACGCCTACGCGGACCGTTTCCACTCCCGCACTGCGCCCGCGCGCCTCAAGAATTTGTTGCGCGGCATTGACGTCTTCCTGTCGGCACAGGCCCAGCGAGACAAGTATTTCGCCCAGCCGCCGTTGATCGCCCCGTTCCTGCTCCTGCAAAGCCAGGGCCAAGCCGTCCGCGCCAATCGAACCACGGCTTATGAGCAAACCGCCAATCTTGCCCGCGGATGGAAGGAATTGGGATGTCGCAGCGCCAGCAGGCGGAGCCCCCTTCGCGCTGTCGTCTGCCGCGGGCGCGATGGCCGGGGCGGCAGATGATGGGGGAACTGCTGGAGCGTCTACTTCGAGAATCCGCGGGCCGGAAACAGTCGAAGCCGATGCGGGCGACGCGGCCCGCACAGGAGAACTGTGATCGCCTGCACCTTCAGTGGTTGGATTTGAAAGCTGCAGATGTTTCAGACGTTCTCGCAGTTCGACGTAGTCATTTTCGCCGTCACTTTCGCTGGACTGAATCTCGTTAAGCATCCGCCGAACGGCATCAATCATCGCGAGGAGACCGCTGGTGATCTCGGCGTTTAGAGCGAGTGTGCCATCGCGCAATTTCGAAAGCAGGCTCTCCCCTGTATGTGTCACCTTCTCCAGCCGAGTGAAGCCGAGAAATCCGCAACTTCCTTTAATCGTATGGATCGTGCGGAAGATACTGGCCAGCAAGTCCTTCGATGTGGGATTGGATTCGAGACTTACCAACTCCTGATCGAGGCGGTCTAGGTTCTCGCGGCTTTCGATGAGAAAGTCTTTAACGATATCGTCCATGATTGCAGGCTCGTAGCGAGCGGAGAATGGTCCTGTCCATACAACTATCTATCGCCCGACTTTGAGGTCATCGGCACTGGACTTGAGAACTTTAGAACTCTGGGGAAGTTGGGTTCGCAGGAAAGTCGAAGAACACGACACGCAACGCAATTAAAAAAAGTAGAGATATGCCGCACATCACAAGCGAAACAAACATCGATCGGCATGAATCCGTGACGGCGATATAATTTAAGGAACCAAATCGTCTGCAACAAACCTGAAACGCCCACTGCATCAGATCATCACAAAAAAAATTTAGAGAAATGGGGATTAGAAACATGATGCCAAAGAACACGATCTGCCTGTGGTTCGACAAGGACGCGCTTGCCGCGGCGCAATTCTACGCCGCCACCTTTCCGGACAGTAAAGTCACCGCTGTTCACAATGCGCCTGGCGATTATCCTAGCGGCAAGAAGGGCGATGTGCTGACGGTGGATTTCACCGTTCTTGGCATCCCTTGTCTCGGTCTCAACGGCGGCCCGATGTTCAAGCACAGCGAGGCGTTTTCCTTCCAGGTCGCGACCGACAATCAGGAAGAAACGGACCGCTATTGGAACGCGATTGTCGGTAATGGCGGCGCGGAAAGCGATTGCGGTTGGTGCAAGGACCGCTGGGGCCTCTCCTGGCAGATCACCCCGCGCGCTCTCACTGATGCGCTTGCCGCTGGTGGCGGCGAGGCAAAGCGCGCCTTCGAAGCGATGATGAAGATGAAGAAGATCGACGTCGCCACGATCGAGGCCGCCCGCAAAGGCTGACCTGAACTCGCCCATACCTCCACCAACTGACTCGAATCATCAACCTCCACGCGGACAGTCGCCCCGGCTGTCCGCATGGCGTCCCGTCCGCCACACGAATCCAAATCTACAATTCCCGCCCGACCGGAACCAGCCCGAGGTTGCAATTTGTTTCTCAGAGTCTTTAGTCCCTAAAGTCCCTTATGTAACAACAGATTCCAGCTGAAACATGAAGAAAAAGATGGGATAATGTTCTCTCGAAAGATAGGGTGTCTGGCCCCTTCCTTTATGGCTGAGCGACTCCTTCTCGACCTTCCTTCCTTCCAGAAATTGCTCGAAGCTGCGTTCGTCTTACAAAATCATGGTGGGCAGCCACGCCGCGAGCTTAGCCCTCCGCTTACCGCCGCCGCTCTCGATTTTCTGTCGCCCGTACTCGGCATCACTGCGAGAGCCTCGGTCCGCGCTTACGAAGCAGCCCAGGCGGACATCGCAACCCCTCTCACGCCACTCACGATTCCCATCGCGGAATCACTTGCGACTGCTACCGCCTCTCCACTCGCCACGCCCGCCAGTGCCCTAGCCCTGATCGACGTTCCGATTCCCGTGACTACGAGCCTTCCGGCGAAGGAACAACAAGTGATCAATTCCAACCGCCCCAGCGCGTCACTGGTGTCACTGCCCTCTGCCAAAGGAACGCTTCCCAAGCGGCCATCGGTTACGTTGAGACTTACTCCACGCACTCGCGCCGCCGCTGCTCCGGCATCCGTTCTGTTGATCGTCCTCGCGTTCTTGTTTTCCTATTTGCTCAGCCATCGTTCAAACCTCACGCCGGTGAAGGCTGCATTTCAAGGTGTGGCCTCCGCAGTCGAGGGAACACGCACCAATGTGGTCCAAGCGCAATCCAAGTCGCCGGCTGCGCCCGTCACCTCGGCCACCGCAAAGCCAGAAACAAGTCATCTGCGCGTCACCGACTTCGAATCCGAGTCGATCGTTGAAGATCTTAGCCGCTTCGAAATGCAAAACGTGCGTCGCCAGGCACAATTCGGCGACGAGGATGCCGCACTCACACTGGGATTAGCCTACGAGGTCGGAAGCCAGGTTCCTCAGAACTGCACGCAGGCGGCGCACTGGATCACCCTCGCCGCCGAGCAAGGTAATCCAGCCGCAGAATACAATCTCGCCTTGCGCTATCTGTACGGCGATGGCACTCCCGCCAACGCCTCCGAAGCGCGCAAATGGTTCCACAAAGCGGCGAACCGTGGAAATCATGACGCCGCCACCGCCCTCAAAGAAGGTCTCTAAGCCGCTCGATCACGATATCGCGCCAGGCAGCAGCCAAATCGCGCGCCCTGTCTCCCATCTCCCAGGTCTGCTTTGTCAAATATGCCCCCGGTTTGAACCCGTATCAGGGCATGGCTTCAGCCATGCCGCCAAACGGCTGCAAATTCAACGCGCCTTCAGTCGCTCGGCTTTCCCAGGGCCGCGCCGAGATGTTCGCCAATTTCTCAGGCCTTCAGCGGCCAGCTGATCTGCCCGCCGCGTTGGTGCGCAAGGTTTCCAATGTGCCCGGCGCGTGCCGCAGCCACGCCCGTTTCCACCGGAGCATTCGGCTCTTTCCGCGACTTGACGCAATCAAAAAAGTTCTCCATGTGCGAGATGGTTCCGTCAGCGGAACTGCGCCCCGTAATCACCGGATTCTTTCCTTCTTCGATTCGTTCCCGATAAACCGCGAATCCTCCGCGATCAATTTTCAACGTCGCTTCCGTTCCTCGGAATTCCAGCCCTCCATCGTCAATCGAAGAGTTCATCATCCCCTCGTACACCACATCGAAGTTGGGATAGCGGAATGCCGCCTGAATCGTGTCCGGACAATCCCACGCCTCGAAGATGTATTTATCCGCGATCATGCACGCCTGGCGCGGTTGATCTGACTTCATCGCCCAGTGCACCACGTCGATCCAGTGTGTGAACAGATCGGTCATCGCCCCGCCACCAAAATTCCAGAACCACCGCCAGTGCGCAAATTTTTCTTCGCTGAATGGCTGATCCGGGGCCGATCCCAGCCACATCTTCCAGTCCAGCGCCTGTTGGTCGATCGGCTTCGGCGGACGCAGTTCCGGTGATAGTTCTGCCACCAGTAGGTCCG
Organism: uncultured Acidobacteriota bacterium; assembly: GCA_963712365.1. Classification (GTDB taxonomy): domain Bacteria; phylum Acidobacteriota; class Terriglobia; order Terriglobales; family Acidobacteriaceae; genus Sulfotelmatobacter. The sequence goes on along the minus strand of CAVQHO010000004.1, from coordinate 316,709 downwards.
CACCTGCACCACGCGGCCCAGGCTTCCGCCCTGGATCATCTCCACCGCATCGCGAAAGTGTGACCAGCTGCGCTGCTGCATACCGCACTGCAGAATCTTGTTTCGTCGCCCGCATGGCCCGAGTGAGCACCGCGCCTTCTTCAATCGTGTGCGTGACCGGCTTTTCCAGGTACACATCTTTGCCGGCCTTCAATGCATCGACCGCCATCTGGACGTGCCAGTGGTCGGGGGACGCGATGATTACCGCATCGATATCTTTCTGCAGAACCTCGCGATAATCGAGGTGCGCTGTCGCCAGTCCGTTCGATCGCTGCACGATGGCGTCCCGCGCAGGACCATAAACGTCGCTGACGGCGACAATGTCATACAGCCCCGACGTCTTATCAGCGGCATCGAGAAGCCCCTTCATCCGGTGTCCGGCGCCAATAATGCCGACGCGAAGCTTGTCGTTCGCACCAAAGACGCGTGTAGAAGCAAGTGCAGTGAGACCGCTGGCAATAATGAAACTCCGCCGACTGATCATGCAGGATCATCCCTCCGTTCAAGGCGGGATGATGGTATCAACTTTTTTAAGTTGTGATAGCGGGGGCGTGACGTTTTTTGTGTTCTACTGCGCAGTCAGAAAAATGGGCTTGTACCCAATCGGCACCGTAGCCCCGCTCAACGCCGTCTTCGCGCTAGTCAGATCCGTTTGCCATCGATACGTCGCGGGATACGTATAGTTTGACGTCGTACACACCCCGGCGCTGCAGGTCTGCGCCGTGTCCCACACAATCTGTCCATCGTCGACGTTGCACGTGTACACCGTGCCCGTTGCCACGCACGCGTTGATCGAGTGGCCGAGCAGCCAGTTCGCCACCGTGTTGTAAGCCGTTCCCCCGAGATTTCCCTGCAGGCCCACCGGGGCGTTGTCGTCCCACGAATACAAATATTGCCGCGGCAATCCAAGGCCGGCGCGCAACGCGAGTTCGCGAGCCACATAGCCTGCAAGAATGTCCGGGTCCGTGACATTCTCACTAGCTCTGATTCCGTGCTCGCTGTCCCACACCGGCACATTCGACAAATTGTGCGCGGCCACCGCCGACATGATATTCGTGTACGTTCCGATGAAAGATTCCGGTGTCAGGTTCAGATCCCCCGTGCTCCGCATGTGGAAGCTCAGGATGTCAAACGTCGCAGCGCCTCCGGCCTGGATATATGCGTCAAACCACGTGCCGAGCGTCCACACGTGTCCCGAAGGACTGACCAGCTTCGCATTCGGATCAATCGACCGGATGATCGTAGCGGCGTCCTTGTTCATGCGAACCATTTGCGCCTGCGTCCCTGCGAAGTAGCAACTGCAATCCGGCTCGTTCCACAACTCGTAGTACGAAATTTGACCCTTATACCGCGTGACGATCGCCGTCACGAACGCCGAGAAATCTGCGTCCGTGCCCGTTCCGTCGGCATTCACGTCGTTCGGTGGCGAACAGCTATAGTCCGACGGCGCCAGGCAATGAATATTGTTTCCAGTGGGAATCGTTCCCGCGTAGTCGGGTGTATCGCCGAAGGTGTAAAGAATGTCCGTGTGAAGCGACTGTGCGAGCGCGACCCAGTTGTCGAGCATCGTCCAGTCATACGATCCCCGCGACGTATTGATCTGTCCCCATTTCGCCTTGTCATCCCACAGGCGGATCGTGCCCAGGCTTGCCGTGCGCCCCAGTCCGTCCGTAGGAGGCCATGTCGTAAAGAAGTTGAAGCTCGCCCCGAAGAAGCTTTCCGAAATTGTATGTCCTGTGGTCGCCGTGCATGAGACCTGGACATTCGTGACTTTCGCGTTTGCCGTTCCGCTGCCGTTCGAAACGGAGCAAAATTGTTTCGTTGGCTGTGTCTTGACCGTCACGCTGTACGTGCTCCCGGAGGCAACCGGAGTTGCAAAGGTAAACGTTCCATTCGCCGCGACCGAAAGATTGTCGCCTCCGTTGTTCTGCAGCACGACAGTGCCGCTCGTAAGTCCCGAAAGACTTCCCCCGATGGTGAACGTCGTTGTGCTGCACGTAACGCTCACATTAGTCACATTGGCGCTCGCCGTTCCGCTGCCATTTGCGACTGAACAAGTCTGCGTAGGATTCGACGGCTGCGTCAGCACGCTCACGCTGTAGCCGCTCGATGCCGCGATCGCAGTGCCAAAGGTAAAGGTCCCGTCGCCCGCGACCGCCAGGTTGTCGCCGCCATTGTTCTGCAATACCAACCCGGTTCCTGAGAGGCCCGCAACGGTTCCACCAATCGTGTAAGTGGTCGTAGTGATGGTGCTGCACGCAACCTGCACACTCGTGACGTTGGCGCTCGCCGTCCCCGTGCCGTTGGCGACAGTACACATCTGTGCAGGGTTTGAAGGCTGCGTCATTACCGAGACGTCATAGGCTGCGCCGCCGGATACCGAAGACGCGAACGTAAAGCTTCCGTCCGCATTGACAGGAAGATTGTTCCCGCCGTTATTCTGAAGCACCAAGCCGGTTCCCGATAAGCCGGATACTGTCCCACCAATCGTGTAAGTGAGTGGAGGTGGCGGAGGTTGTTTCTGAGTGTTGCTGCTGCCTACGCCCCCGCTGCAAGAGGTAAGTGCGAGCGCGCCGAAAATCAACGCACAAACGGGAACATAGAAGAAAATTCCGGAGCGCCAAACGCCGCGCGGAATGCCACATTCAACACGCTTGGCAGAATATTTTCTGAACCAGCCCATCGCCTTGGGACTTTATGGCAGCCCTTCAGCACCGTCAAGATGAACGGATTTGCAAACTTTGTAAACAAAATGTCCATGCAAATTCGTGCGGCATCCAAACTCGTAGATACAAAGGTGGTACACGGAAATTTGCGAAATCTCGCGAGCACAAATCGCCGCGCTGAAGCGAAGTCGAAGAACCAGATTCCCCGCTTGGCCAATGCGAAAGAACCGCGGCGTCAATGAGTGTAATGGCGAATGTTTCACCAATCATCCGATGTAAACTCCGCCTGTGAAGGACTTCGGTTTTGTCTTCTTTGCAGGTGCAGCATTTGTTTTTCTATTCGTCTTTTATCTCGTTGAGAGGCGGCGCACAGCGGCAATCCGAGCATTGGCGACTCGCTTAAGCTTTCATTTCCTCGGCAATGCTCTACCACGTCCCCTCACGCTTTCAGGAACGCCATTTAGCAGCTACTCTAAAGTCTCGAACGTCATTGACGGTGAGCCGCATGGGGTCAGAATAGCTTGCGACTGCCGAGTCGGCGTTGGCAAATATAGCTGGAGGCGCACAATCATTGCGGTAGAGAGTGCGAGCTATCGCTCGCCAGCCTTGCCATTCAATCCTGAAATGACGATTGAAACTGTGGGAGATTGGACGATTATCTACCGACCGAAAGCATTAATAAGCGCCAGCATTTCTGGACTCATGCCCCCTGGAAGAGTTGGAGTCATATCTAAACTCTTGCACCCCGAATACAACGGAAAAGCTTAATGAGTGTAAGGGGATGTTACGGCAAGGCATCGCTTTTTTGAATTGTCGCGACACTTGGACCATGCGAGATTGACTGCTTGTCCTCATGATTCGGCTGATAAAAATTGCGCTCGTGATTGTAGTGGGCGCTTGGGCAATTTGGCTCTACTCGACGCCTTCCGAGGAGGTCACCCTAACCATCAAGCGAGCGTGGAAGAGGATACGGCGAGCACGACACTAAATCAGCCAATCTAGCTTTTCAGTTCAAACCCCGATGATGAGCGTGATAGAAATTTTGCAACAGTTGATCCGTACTTTGCGATGCTACGATTTAGTGACACGCTGGCCGTTTTTGTGAAGTATGCCAAAATCCGCTCTGGTTGGTTGCCGACCCTTGCTGTGGTCTTAACCATTCTCGGCAGCCCAAACTGTTCCAACGAACAGCCTGAGAAACGTTGCCCAATCGATGGACAACTGGCCCAGTGGACAGGGCAAAAACAAGGAACTTCGTGCGAGTATGCTCACTTCAGTGTCATTGAGAAAAAGACCCATTCTTGGTGGGCTAACTGCTCGAAGTAGGCGACTGATCAGACGGGGAGCGAGTCAACAAGTGATATGGCGATTTTGCGGAAACTGATGAGCGTGTAATTGTTTAACGCGCTCCCAGAATTGCCCCCAGCGCAGTGGCAACGAAGAGTAGGACAAAAAGCAGGGTGTAGAAGGAGACTAACAGCAACAAGCCTCGGGGACGATCATAGAGAACCTCCCAGGAGCGAGTCCCAGAGATGTCGCCCAGAACGGAGCCGTAGCGTATCTCTCCAGAACACGGATGTTCGAACGCGTGACGCAAGTGGCAGTGGGAATCACAATAGGTTAGTGTTTCGAGTCTCGCATTCGACATCTCACTTTCAAGTGTCTCCACCGTAGTCAGCACGTAGTTACGGCACCACACGGCTGGAATCGCGACCAGAAGTCCGAACGCAGTGGTCACGAGTGCTTCGGCTAGACCTGCCGCCAGACTGGACAAGCCATTCGCCCAAACAAACGCGCCCATGATGCCAAAAACTGTGCCGACTAAGCCGATGAACGGTGCAAGGAGTCCGATAGTAGTAAGCGTGCCCACGCCGCTCTTTAGGTCAGACGCAAGCCTTCTGTGTCTGCGCTGAAAGGCTCGTTCAGCAGCACTGATGGCTTCCGCGTCGGTGAATAGTGGTTCAGCATCAACGAACGCCGTCAATCCGGCTGCAACTATGCTGGCCAAGTGCCCGCGGGAGTAGTGAGTGGCAACGACGATTGCCTCATTGAGGTTCCCTCGTTGCAACGCCGAGGCTACGTTGCGGACAAAAAGGCGGGAATGTCTACGTGTGACGGCGAAACGATAGAACCGCTTGCAGGTGATGCCAACCACATAGACAAGCATAGCTGCGAGCAGCGTAACGTCAGCCCGCATGAGCCAGCCCATTGAGCGCCAGAGGCCACCGACGGTCGCTTGACACCCACCTTCGGCCGACGAGAGCAGACACAAGTCAGGCATCAAGAACCCAAGTCTTCAACAGCGCCTCTTCCTGTCAACATAGACACCGATGAAAGGAGAATTGTGCTGCGAAGCGGGAACGCCAACAAGGTTACTGTTGTTAAGAGGCGATTCACGCTTTGAGACCGAAGCGGGCTTTGAGCGTAATGGCGATGTTGCACCGACGGTTGGGCGCTGCACGACCGTTACATGGACGCAGGCGCACATCCATCCTAAGATTTTCGGCATGAACCACAGGGCGAGTGCCGTGTTTCTACTGAGTGTGGCCGCTGTCTGCTCAGCACAGCAACAACCTTCGGGATGGACCAGGCCACCCGCCAACCTTACCGATCAACGATTCCGAGAGAAGGACCCGAACCACTTCTTAGTCGTCAAAGGAGACTTCAACGGGGATGGCGTTGAGGACAGAGCCCTGCTGTTGGTCAACCACCACGCCAACAAGATGGGTCTCTTTATTTGCCTCACGACTGCGACAGGCTGTGATTGGCATCGCCTAGGGGTTATGGACATCGCGTTTCTCGATGTAATGGGAATTGCGAAGGTCAAGCCCGGCAAATACGAAACTGCGTGCGGAAAGGGTTACCGGGAGTGCGGGAAGGATGAACCGCAAAAGCTCAAGACCAAGCTCGATGCGGTGGAGTTTTTCAAGGATGAAAGCGCAAGTTCGGTCTACGTCTACAATCTCGTAACGCACAAGTTCGTCCCAGTTGCTACCAGCGATTGACATATTCTCCCGGCCTAAAGTTAACAGGCGATTTCATGCTTTGAGACGGAAGCGGGCTTTGAGCGAAATCGCGATATGTCGCCGTTCAAGCCCGTCGAGTGCGCAAGAAAAGAGGCTAAGCCTACGCGCCAGATCTGTAGAACCACGGAATAAAAATCTCCACCCTCGGTTAGTACCAGCAGAGCGCGCCACCTTAGTAACAAAAGGAGAAGTGAATGAAATTCCGAACTCTTTTTGCCATTGCGATATGCCTGTCGAGCAACTGCTTGTTCGCAGACACGCCGACCGATGCCCCGCTGTTACCCGACAATCAACTGGTAAGCCAGCAGAACGCGACGCCCACCACATCGCGTCCGAAAAAGAAAACAGCGACCTCACGCGACTGCAGCACCAGCCCAGAAGTAAAGTCCTCAGCCCAAACCAGCTGAAGCAACAGTCGAAAAAAGCGACTGCAGAACGAGCCGCAAACCGGAAACCAGATAAAGTGCCGCCGGCTGTCGCGGGGGCGTCTCGCCCCCGCCTCCCTCACCGATTCCAGCAAGGTCGCTGCACAATCGTAACCTCCGCAACCCCTCAAATCCGCATCAGAATAGACGATGCGGATTCTGGGGAAAACCGCGCTTACAGTCCTGCTCGCTCTCTTCGTGCGTCACGTCGCACCAGCCCAGGAATCCACTGCTCGCGCCCAGCCGTCGAAAATCGCAACCGCCAGCGCAGCAAAACTGAACAGTAAGAAAACCGACAGGGTGCTGAACTCCGACGACCGACTCGCAGTCCTCGCTTCGGCGCTGGATTCCAAAGTGCCGCGCTTCGCCGAACACGATTGTTCCCATCTCGTGCATGCCATCTACGAGCGCGCGGGGTTCCCCTACACCTATGCGAGCTCTGACGATCTGTACGACGGGGTGGGAAAATTTCGCAGAGTCTCCGAGCCGCAGCCCGGAGATCTCGTGGTCTGGCACGGACACGTCGGCATCGTTGTCCGCCCCTCTAAGCACATCTTCTACAGCTTCCTCCATAAAGGCCCCGGGATCGACGATTACAACAACCGCTATTGGACCAACCGCGGCGAGCCCCGCTTCTACCACTACGTAAAGAACTAGAACTGCGCGGGAACGAAGCGGAAGACGAAAGCCCAGAGCCCACTGTTAGCGACCCAGCGCAAGCCTCCATGTGACACCAATCACAGTCAACCAGTTCCCATCCCAGCTACCATCAAGCCATCGCATGCCAAAGAAGCTCAGGGCGGGCATCCTCGGATATGGCCGGATGGGCCGCGGATTCGCCGCTGCCATGCAAGCCAGCGAACACTGGGATATCGCCGCTGTTTACGACATATGTGGTCCAGCCCGCACGCTCGCGCGGGAGCGCCTGCCTAACGCCGTCATCTACGACCATCCGGATGCCATCTTCCTTGACCCTTCGATCGATGCCGTCGGATTGTTCACCCTCGCTGACGCTCGGCCCGCGCAGATTCGGCAGTCCCTGGCTCATCACAAGCACGTTCTCGCGGAGAAGCCCATCGCTGCCGATGCCGCAACCGAGTGGCAACTCGTGCGTGAGATCGAGGCCAGCGATCGCTTCGTCGCCGTGAATCTCTTTAACCGCAACGCCTGGTATCACAAAGACATTCACCGGTTTATCGCTAAAGGCGAGATCGGAGAACTCGCGATCATTCGCGTCTGCCACATGACGCCCGGGCACATGCCCCTTGAAGGCCACGGTCCCGAGGGGCCTCCCTTCCACGACTGCGGCATGCACTATGTCGATGTCGCGCGCTGGTACGCGCAAAGCGAATATCAGACATGGCACGCCCAGGGCATTCGCATGTGGGACTACAAAGATCCCTGGTGGGTACAAACCCACGGAACCTTCGCCAACGGAGTTGTCTTCGACATCACGCAGGGATTCGTCTACGGCCATCTCGCCAAGGAGCAGCCCCACAACTGCTATGTCGATGCCATCGGCAGCAAAGGCGTCGCCCGCATGCGCCACGACTTCGTCAACGCGACTGTGGAACTCTACGGGGTCGACCACACTCTTCAGAAAACCGCTGCCTTCAACGATAAGAAGCTCGACGTAATGGTCGACGTCTTCGCGCGCTCGATCTTGGCAGGGAAGAATCTGGGATTTCCCGAGGCCCGCGATTCCGTTATTGCCTCCGAAGTCAGTTGGGCGATGTTGAATGACGCAATCTCAAATAGCCCTCCAGCACGCGGCACGCCACATGAAATGCAAGAGATCATCGAGCACCGGCGTCGCCTGGTGAACGGTTTCGGCCTGCCGGTGCGGACCGAAGAATCCACCGATCACTGCACAGAACATCCAGCCGGCGCCCCATTCGTCATCGCCTGAAATTCTCTACTCAGATCCCGATACTCTCCATCCTGCTTCGCTGCTAAGCTCTCCCTCGACCGCTGACGAAGTCGCGGCGTTTCCGTGCGCCGCTTTCCATTCCGCAAGGCCGAGCAGCGCCTTGCCAATCTGCGGCGGAGTCATGATCTTCGACAATGACTTCAACTCTTCCTGGCTGGCGCGGCTGCCGCTCGACGATGCCAACGAAAGCCATTTGTAAGCTTCCACGTAGTTTAGATGAACTCCCAATCCCCTCTCGTACAGCAGGCCCAGGTCATACTCCGCCATCGGCTCTCCATGTTCGGCGGAATTCTGAAAGCACGCTGCCGCACGCCGGTAATCCTGCGGCATTCCCCGGCCCGACGCGTAGGCCCAGCCCAAGCCCGCTTCTCCCGTAGGCAATCCTTGCTCCGCTGCCTTGCGAAACCATTTCGTCGCTTCGCTGTCATTTTGCTTTACGCCCTTGCCGCTCATATACAGCAATGCGAGATCGGCTTGGGCGACCGCCATCCCAGCCGCCGCTGCTTTTGCAAACATTTCAGCGGCCCGCGAGTAGCTCTTCCGAATCCCTCGGCCCCAGAAATACAACGATCCCAGGCAGTGATACGCCACGGCCACTCCGTGCTCAGTTGCCAGCCCGCACCAATGAAATGCCTTTTCGTAGTCGCGCCGAATTCCCTCGCCGTAGGCATAAGCTACGCCCAGATTATTTTCGGCCGGAGCGTAACCGTGCTCGGCGGATTTCTGATACCAGTACGCCGCCTGCACACGATCTTGCGCCACGCCCTTGCCGTGAAAGTACAGGTAGCCCAGCCCGTTCTCGGCTGCCGGCCATCCCAGTTCCGCGGCGGCTCTGTACCACGCGGCAGCCTGCGTTGTATCCTCCGCCACCCCTAAACCTTTTGCGTACAGAGCGCCGAGCGCATATTGCGCTCCGGCGCAGCCTTGCTCCGCCGATTTGCGATACCACTGCGCGGCCTCGGCATAGTTAATCTCAGCTCCTTGGTCTTCCAGATACCATCGCGCCAGCCAGTACTGCGCGTCCGCGTCCCCGGCCTCGCTTTGGCGCAACAGCTCTGGCTGCGGAGTCGTTGTGATGAAAGCCGGCTGCGCCTTCCCAGTCGTCGGAACCGGGCAAGCATTCGCTGGAAGAACCAAAAAAGTGTTAGGGAAGAATGCGATTAACGCCAGAACCACAACCAGATATTTCTGCTGCATGTCACTTCCAAAGAATCGGCGATTTCTTACAGCCGATCTTCAAGACGCAGAAGAAAGCTGGCAGTGATGCATCTCACAACCGCCGGTGATTTCCTTAATGAAATGTCTTTTTGGGAAATTCAACGGGATCTCACGCCCGCAGCCGAGCCTCGCCTCACCGGCTTATCCGCTGCCCAGCGCTTCCACGACTCTGGCGTGATCCCCGTATAATCGACCTTTAGGCTCTCTTATGATTCAGACGTTATTCGGCAGTCTTGAGGAAGAGAAGAAACCCGGTTTCTTAGACCGCATGAAGCAGGCGGTCACGCGCACGCGCGAAAATCTCGCGGAGCGCATCGACGAAGTCGTCTCCTTCAGCAAAGAAATCGACCGCAACACCCTCGACGATCTCGAAGCCACGCTCATCGGCGCCGACCTCGGTATCACCACCACCCAGGAAGTTCTTGGAAAGCTCCGCGACAAAGCCGACCGCAAGCAGATCAAAGATGTCGGCGAACTCAAGCGGCTGCTGAAAGAAGAACTGCTCGCCATTCTCACCTCCGCGAATTCGCGCCCCGTCAGCAAAGTCGACGGATCGCCCGAAGTCATCCTCGTCGTCGGCGTCAACGGCACCGGCAAGACCACGACCATCGGCAAGCTTTCACAGGTCTTCCGCTCCCAGGGAAAAAATGTCCTGCTCTGCGCCGCCGACACTTTCCGCGCCGCCGCCATCGATCAGCTCGAAATCTGGGGACAGCGCACCGGCACCGAAGTCATCAAGACCAAAGCCGGAGGCGATCCTGCGGCGGTGCTCTTCGACGCCCTGCAGGCCGCGGTCGCGCGCAAGAGCGACTACGTCGTCGTCGACACCGCGGGCCGCCTGCACACCAAGACCAGCCTGATGGCGGAACTCGACAAGATGCGGCGCACCGCGCAGCGCATCATTCCCGGCGCCCCGCACGAGACGTTGCTCGTGATGGACGCGACCACCGGCCAAAACGGATTGCAGCAGGCCAGGATGTTCACCGAGTCCGCCGGAGTCACCGGAATCGTTCTCACCAAGCTCGACGGCACCGCAAAAGGCGGAGTAGTCGTGGCCATCTGCCGCGAGTTGGGCCTGCCCGTGCGCTATGTGGGCGTCGGCGAGAAAGCCGGAGACCTCCTGCCCTTCGACCCCAAAGATTTTGTAGACTCCTTGTTTGAATAAGATCTGTTCAATTCGACCTTCGTAGCACATTGACACTCTGCTCGTGGGTAGTCCTCGGTAGAGCGTGCTCAAGCGGCAGTCGCGAGTCGTGTGTCGCATGTAGTTCGTAGCGGCACACTGCATGCGCAAAACCCTCGATAGTGATTCGTATTTCGACAAGGATTCGTACCAGGGCAGCGCCTCAGCCCTGCCGCCAGCGCAAAAAGTTCGTTCAGGGCAGCGCTTTAGCGCTGCCACCAGCTCGACAAAAATGTTTGGGCTTTAGCCCCTGAGGATTCCGATCCCATACCTTCCCCAAACTCGTCGTAGAACTCCCGACTCGAAAGGCATATCGCCCCGACGCTGAATCGGAAAGCCGAAGTCCGCAGGCGAATACACGATATATTTCTCTCAATGCCCGATAACTCCGCCGACGAACAATTCCTCCACCGCGCACTCGATCTCGCCCGCGCCGGGATCGGCCTCGCCAGTCCCCAACCCGTACGTAGGCGCGATCATTACCGACAGCACGGGCGCAGTCGCCGGCACCGGGACATACACATACGCCGGCAAGAATCACGCCGAAATCCTGGCCCTTGAAGCCGCGCGTGAAAAAGCTCGCGGAGGCACGCTCTATATCAATCTCGAGCCACACGCGCATCAGGGCCGCACGCCACCTTGCACCGATGCGCTGATTGCGGCTGGCATTCATCGCGTCGTCGCCTGCATGGCCGATCCCAATCCGAAAGTCAGCGGTAAGGGATTCGATCAACTCCGCGCCGCCGGAGTCCACGTCCAGGTCGGCCATCTCGAAGAGCAGGCGCGCCGCTTGAATGAAGCCTTCGCCCGCTACATCCGCCACGGATTCCCTCTGGTCACCCTGAAAGCCGCGATGACGCTCGATGGAAAGATCGCTCCGCCCCCGGTCGAGGCATTGGCGAGCAGCGAAGGAATGCCTTCTGGAGGATGGATTACGAGCGAGGTTGCGCGCGCTCACGTGCAGGAATTGCGCCATCAGCACGACGCGCTGCTGGTCGGAGCGGGAACCATTCTATCCGACAATCCGCTGCTGACCGATCGCAGCGGACGCGAGCGCAGGCGTCCACTGCTCCGCGTCATTCTCGACTCTCGCCTGCGTACTACCCGCTGACTCCCGGCTCGTACAGGATGTGGCCTCGCATCGCAACAGCGATGTCTTGATCTTTTGCGCCTCCGCCGACACGCAAAAGCATTCGCAACTCGAAGCCCTCGGCGTGCGCGTCGAGCCCGTGTCCGCCTTCGAGCCCGACGGACGTCCCGATCTTCCTGCGATTCTGCGCCGTCTTGGCGAACTTGAAATCACCAGCCTGATGATCGAAGGCGGCGCGACGGTCAATTGGGCCGCGCTCGCCTCGAACGTAGTCGACAAAGTTTTTCTCTACTACGCGCCCAAAATCCTCGCCGGCACCGGATCGATCCCGTTCGCCGCCGGACCGGGCTTCCGTCACATGAGCCAGGCCGCTCAGGTGAAGCATGTCCACCTCCACCGCTTCGGAGAAGACTTCGCGGCAGAAGGATACCTGCGCGATCCCTACGGAGAGTTAAATGGTCAACGGCCTCGGCATTCCTTCGTGAAACTTCGTGTCCTTAGTGGTGAATGCTTTTGTTTTGGATTCTCCGGCGATTCCTCCAAGGCGTGCAAGTGAATTATGATATGCAGTTCCCAGGAGGAACCATGTTCACAGGCATCGTCGAAGAAGTCGGGCGAATCACAAGCATCGAGCAGCGCGGAGAAAATCGCCGCATCACCGTTGCCGCAAAGAGTGCACCGAAAGAGCTTGGCACCGGACACAGCGTAGCCGTCAGCGGGGTCTGCCTCACCGCGCTCGACATCAAGCCGGGATCGTTCTGTGCCGACCTCGCGCCCGAGACCTGGGTTCGCACGTCCTTCTCGCGCATCCACGAAGGCGCCTTGGTTAATCTCGAATTGCCCATGAAAGCCGACGGACGCTTTGGCGGACACATTGTTCAAGGTCACGTCGACGGCGTCGGCAAGTTCATCGAATTCGAACGGATCGCCGACTCCGAGAATTGGTGGCTGCACATCGAAATGCCAGAGGAGATCGAAAAGTACACCGTCTATAAAGGATCGATCTGCATTGAAGGAATCAGCCTGACCGTGGCGAAACTCGAGAAGAATCGCTGCACCATCGCCATCATTCCGCACACCGTAGAGATGACGAACCTCCATTCGCTGAAGCCAGGCGATCCAGTCAACCTCGAAGCCGATCTCATCGCGAAGTACGTAGAAAAGATGATGCGCGGCAGCTCGCAGGATTCCTTCACCATCGAAGAGCTGGTAGCCGAAGGATTCTAGTACGAAAGCTTGTGTAGGGGCGGACGCATTCGTCCGCCCCGAGGAGCGAAAGCGACGAGTGTCGGCAGCCTGAAATACCCGCTAACCGCGCGCAACCTCAGACGAATGCGTCCGCGGCTACATACCGATCGTCGCCACCTTCATCTCGGCCAGCGGCTGATCCTGCCTTCTCCACGCCCACCGATAATCTTGCCAACGTTGCACCAACCCGCCGCGCACCGGATTCTGCAAACTGTAACGCACCTTCGCATCCAATCCTTCTGACGACCGAAGCACGTGGTCGAACGTCTCTTCCTGCCAGACGCGTCCCTCGCGACCCAACCTCTGATTGATCGAGCGTGCCGATGCTGCCTTGATCGATTGCAGGATCTGCGTCAGTGAATAAATTTCATATCTTGTCTCGTCGATGGAAGGAGTCAGGACCAGATGGACATGATCAGGCATAACGACTGCGACATAAAGTTCGTATTTCCTACGGTGGTCATGCCAGCAAGCCGAAAGAACGATGTCGCGGGCTGAAGGCGGCAAGATCCAGCGCCGTCTCGTAACGAAAGTGATGAAGTGCGCAGTGTCGTCCTTCTGCATATGCGGCAAATTGCGTCGATAAAATTGCACAGAAAAAATTCTGGCACGTGCGACAACAACAAACAGTCGCACATGCCCATAAAATCATGACAAATTCCCGCCCCGGGAATTCAAGTGTAGAGCGGACGCAAGCTCTGCCCTGAGCGAAGTCAAAGGTTCCGCCCCCAGCCAAGGCCTGTGTAGGGGCGGACGCATTCGTCCGCCCCGAGGAGCGAAAGCGACGAGTGTCCGGCCCAGACACATCCCCAAATCTAGCCGGACGATAATGGGGCAGGAAACGACGGCGGCAGTAAACGGAAAACCACCAATCACTCCGACGTATCCTGACTCAAAGCCCCGACTCTCCCCCGCGTAGCCGCAGATAATCCTCCGGCTCAATCAAAATCTGCACTCCCCGCGCCCCGGCAGAATGCCCCCGCCCAAGGCCTGGTGGAATGCCCTAGCCGAAGGCTTGTGTAGGGGCGGACGCATTCGTCCGCCCCGAGGAGCGAAAGCGACGAGTGTCCGGCCCAGACACATCCCCAAGTCTCGCCGGACGATAATGGGGCCGAAGCGGCGAAGTCGTTAAGAGGAAAAGCACGCATCACTCCGACGTAGCCTGGCTCAAAGCCCGACTCTGCCCCGCGTAGCCGCAAATAATCCTCAGGCTTCAATCAAAATCTGCGCTCCCCGCACTCCGGCAGAATGCCCCGCCGAAGGCTTGTGTAGGGGCGGACGCATTCGTCCGCCCCGAGGAGCGAAAGCGACGAGTGTCCGGCCCAGACAGATCCCCAAATCTCGCCGGACGATAATGGGGCCGAAGCGAGGTCGCTTAAGAGGAAACCGCGCATCACTCCGACGTAGCCTGGCTCAAAGCCCCGACTCTCCCTCGGGTAGCCCGCAAATAATCCGCAGGCTCAATCAGAATCTGCACTCCCGCACTCCGGCAGAATGCCCCCGCCCAAGGCTTGTGTAGGGGCGGACGCATTCGTCCGCCCCGAGGAGCGAAAGCGACGAGTGTCCCGCCCAGACAGATCCCAAATTTAGCCGGACGATAATGGGGCCGAAGCGGCGAAGTCGTTAAGAGGAAACCACGCATCACTCCGACGTAGCCTGGCTCAAAGCCCCGACTCTCCCCCGCGTAGACCGCAAATAATCCGCAGGCTTGATCAGAATCTGCACTCCCCGCACTCCGGCAGAATGCCCGCGCCCAAGGCTGGTGTAGGGGCGGACGCATTCGTCCGCCCCGAGGAGCGAAAGCGACGAGTGTCCGGCCCAGACACATCCCCAAATCTCGCGGGACGATAATGGGCGCCCGAAGCGACGTCGCCGGTAAGAGGAAAACCACCAATCACTCCGACTTAGCCTGGCTCAAAGCCCCGACTCTCCCTCGGGTAGCCCGCAAATAATCCGCAGGCTTCATCAGAATCTGCACTCCCCGCACTCCGGCCGAAATCGAAATCACATCGAACAACTCGATCGTTTCGTCCACCATCACCGGAAATTCCCGCTTCGCCGCCAGCGCCGTTACTCCTCCGCGGATATATCCCGTCAAACCCTGCAACTCCTTCACCGGCACGAGCGAAATCTTGCGTTCTCCTGCCGCAGCAGCAAGTGCCTTGAGATCAAGTTCCTGATCTCCCGGAATCACGGCCATCACTACGCCGTTGCGTTCGCCACGCGCGACCAGCGTTTTAAAGACCTGTTCAGCCGGTAATCCAATTTTTTTGGCGACAGTTTCAGCAGCCAGGTCCTCCGGATCAACTTCGTACTCGCGCAGTTCGTACGCGATGCCAAGTTGATCTAGAAAACGGACAGCATTAGTCTTAGTCGCCATTTGGAAAACAGTTGAGGACGAGCTTGAAGTGTACGGGCTCATCCCTCACTGCTTCTGAAACTTTTCCACAGGCCTTCAATGTTCATCCAACCTTGACCCGAAGCAAAAATTTCAGCCAAACTGCCAATCGTGAGCCAGCAATCCCTGCAGATAACTTCAAAGGTCCCCGGAGCCGGTTGCCCCACCCTTCTCGCAGCCTTTCGCGACAGGTTGGGGACGTTGAACTCCTACGCGCTCAAGATTTTGCCCGCAACTTGTTGCAGCTCATAGATTAATTTCATATTTTCCCCTAACCCGTTGATTCTGCAAGACCACAGGGGGAGGGGAGAGGAGCACTCATGGCAAATTTTCCCAGTCGTTGTCAGCACCTGAAAGTCAACGGTACACAATGCGGATCGCCCGCGCTACGACGCAACCGCTTCTGCTTTTTCCACAAGCGCTTCCAGGACGAACGCATCAAGCTCGTCGCCGATCGTAAGCGCGCCTCCGCCACCTTCGTCCTGCCTGTACTCGAAGACGCAAACTCCATCCAGATCGCCCTCATGCAGGTCATGCGCCTTCTCGTCTCGCAACAGATTGAGTCCAAAACCGCAAGCCTCTTGCTCTATGCCCTGCAAACCGCCAGCAGCAACCTCCGTATGACGGACTTCAAGCCCTATCACCACGACGTGATCCTTGATCCTCGTGATGCGCGCGCGTCTTGTCTCGGAAGAACCATCTGGGAAGACGATGACTTCGAAGAAGAGACAGAAGACGGCGAAGAACAAGCCAAGGCGAAGCTTGATCCCGCCGAAGCCCTCTACGAGCAGATGCGCCAGGAACGAATCGCCAAGGCCGGAAAGCGCGCCGAAGAAGAAGAAAAGCTGAAGATCTGGGCCGAAAAACACCCCGAAGTCAAACTCGTGCGCGACGAATACGGACACCTCAAGTCAGTGCCGAGAGAAAAAACTGAACCTCAGCCCGCCCCAAAGAAACCCGCGGCAAAGCATCCCAGCGAAGAGGAATTCGCGGCCGACATTGACGCCATTGCCCGCAAACACTTCTTCCCCAACATGCCTCCAGAGGTGGAAAAAATATTGGAAAAGAAAATGAACGAAGGTTAGTCCCAGTTGCGAACCACACAAGCGATAAATCGTCAGACGCGAAGCGCCAGAGAAGCCGCAAAGCCCAAAGCCAAGAGCCAAAGGCCGAGAGCCGAGCCCTGCGCCGATTCTGCTTTTCGCGCATCTGATACGTGCCAAGATAAAATGGACCGCTACTGAACGCCCGGAGCAAATGCAAAAACCGACGCTGCGCAAAGTCTTCAAGGCATTTCAATACCGCGATTTCCGTTTGATGTGGATTGGTGCCTGCACGTCCAGCATCGGCACATGGATGCAAATCGTCGCCCAAGGATGGCTCATTTACCGCCTGAGTCATTCCGCGTTTCTTCTCGCACTCGATCAGTTTCTTGCGGGCATCCCAATTTTCCTGTTCTCGCTCATCGGAGGCGTCGTCGCCGATCGCTCCGAGCGCCGCAAAATCCTGCTGGTATCGCAATACGTCCAGATGGCCAGCGCCGCTGTGCTCACGCTGATAGTCTCGACCGGTCTCGTCCACGTATGGATGATTCTGTGCCTCTCGTTTGTCTCCGGACTCGCGCAGGCCTTCGGCGGTCCTGCCTATCAAGCGCTGATTCCGACGCTGGTCGAACGCGAAGACATGCCGAACGCCATCGCGCTGAATTCCATCCAGTTCAATCTCGCGGTCACTGTCGGTCCTGCGCTCGCCGGAATTACTCTGGCACGCTTCGGTGAGAAATGGTGCTTCGGCCTCAACGCGCTGTCGTTTCTGGCCCCTGTAATCTCGCTGCTGATGATCAACGCCCGCTTCATGCCGCAGAAATCGTCGGACTCAATCTTCGGCAGCCTGAAGCAGGGAATTCAATTCGTCCGCAAGCAGGGATCGATGGAGGCGCTGATCGTACTCGCCTTCTGCATGACTGCGCTCAGCATGCCGATGCGCACCTACATTCCCGTTTTCGTGAAGGACATTTTCCATCGCGGCCCGGAGACTTACGGCAACCTGCTCTCGCTGATGGGAGTCGGATCGATCTTCGGATCGCTCGGAGTTGCCGGACTCGGCAACATCTCGAAGAAAGGCCGCTTTGCCCTGAGCATGCTCATTTGTCTGGGAGCGGGCATCGCAGGCTTTTCTCTGTCGAAAGCGTTGCCTCTCTCCTACACGATGCTGGTCGTGGTGGGCGCTTCCATGATGGCCGTGTTCGCCACGGTCACGTCGCTGGTGCAGTTGATCACCACCAACGAAATGCGTGGCCGCGTGATGAGCGTCTACAACTGCGCCTTCCGCGGAGGCATGCCGTTAGGCAACCTTGTCTCCGGATGGCTTGTCCCAGCTTTCACTGCGCCTGTGGTTCTGGGAGCAAACGGAATTCTGCTGATCATCGTCGCGCTTTATTTTCTGGTTGTGCAGCGACGCGTCGCCACGCTTTAGGCAATTGTTTCGACACAGGGAGACACAGGGTTACTGCGCAGCTTCGAAGTGTTAGATAGAAGATCGCTCAAGCGCAGGCGTCGTTGCAACAGGGGCCGCGGAAGCCGCGACCGGCGGCGACGCAACAGCGGCAGTCACAGGAACTGCGGTTGCGGCCGCTGCGGCAGCAGCCGCAGGTTGCGCGATCGGACGCTTGATGGTGAAACGCTGTATTTTGATTTCGCCGCGTTCGTACACCGCGAGCAGAGCCGCAACCGCCGTCGGATCAAGTCGCTTTCCCGCAAGATTTTTTATGATCTGCAGCGCCTGCTCCGGGGTGTGTGCCTGCTGGTACGGACGATTCGTGGTTAGCGCATCGAAGGTGTCGGCAACGGCGATGACGCGCGCCAGCAGCGGGATCTGATCTCCCTGCAATCCGTAAGGATATCCGCGGCCATCGAGAGCCTCGTGATGCAGTTCGATTCCAGGCAGCATTTCCGCGAGCTGCGTGACCGGACGCAGAATGTTCGCGCCCTTGGTCGTATGCGTCTTCATGACTTCGAATTCTTCTTCGGTCAGCGCCCCGGGCTTTTTCAAGATGTGATCTTCGATGCCAATCTTCCCCACATCGTGAAGCTGCGCCGAAACCTGCAACGTCGCCATGAACTCCGGTGGTTGTTTCATTTCTTTGGCGATCAGCAGGGAATAACGCGTGACGCGGTCAGAGTGACCGCGAGTGTACGGATCCTTCTCGTCAACGGCTCCAGCGAGCATCTGAATCGATCCCATGAATAGCGCGCGATTCTCATCGGCTGCCCGTTTCAAATCTTCGACGAAGCGTTCGAGTTCTTCGGACATGGTGTTAAAAGTCTGGGCAAGTTCACCGATTTCCGTGCGGCTCCAGAGTCGAACGCGCTGCGAGAAATCACCGCGGGCCAGAGCGCGGCTTGATTGCGTTAATGTCTCCAATGGATTCGTAATGCGGCGGGCAGCAAAGATACTAACACCAACGCTGATCAGCACCGCCAGAATCGCCAGCAGTCGCTCGGTGCGCTGCATCTCATAGACGCCTCGATAGGCTTCGCGCCGCGGCTTCTGCACCACAACCGCCCAGTTCAGCGAGGTCACCGGACTGTAGGTGCCAAGCATCTCGACTTTCTCGTTGCCGTTGTGCACCGTGAACTCGTGGGTCTCGTTGATCTGAACCTTGTTGCCCGCATCCACAAAGGTGCGAACGATCTCGAGGTTCTTCATATCCTGGCCAGTCGCGAACTCGGGAGTTGCGGCGGCAACGAGGCGTCCTTGCGCATCGACTACATATGGAATCGAGCCCGCCTCCGCTGGTATCGCGCAGACGCCGGATCAGGAATTGCAGATCGACGACGGAAGCGATCATCCCGAGGAACCGGGTTTGGTATTGCACCGGAGAGCTGACCAGGAAAACGGTGCGAGCCGATTTGCCCTCGCCAACTACGAGCGCTTGTCCCGTGTAAGCGCGGCCTTCGCGGGCAGCGGAGTAGGCATGCTCGAGCTCGCGTTGCAGGAATGCGTCGGGAGCAATGCGTCCGGCAGAAATTCCCTTTGCGTCAGCGTTCAGCAGGGTCGCGTAGGCGATCTCGTCCGAGTCGGATGAGGAGACGAAGTTTTCGAGCAGGGCGCGAAGTTCGGGGGCTTCAATGTGCTTATCCCCGATATCGCCGCCGCTGGCTACTTGAATAGCGGACGAAAGGTTCACCAGCATGACTTGCAGAGAGCGCTCATGCTGCGACAAATCGTCGGCGAGCGAGCGGGTCACCGCGTTCTGCGTCATCATCTCGTTCGTCTTCAGAAGGTCCCGGTTGATGCCTTCCACATACGACGAATAGAAGTACATCGGGACGATGCTGATGACCAGAAGCACGCTCAGAATGACGTACAGAATCGGAACGCGCGCGTGATGTGGCGTGCTGGTGGACAAGGTTCTTCCTTCGTTCGTCGCAGACGCCGAAGGGGAAGTGGCGGCGGCTTTCAAAGGTATCTACAGAATTTTATCGAGGAATTCGGCGGAGGCCACGGAATCCGTGCTGGACGGGCGTTACGAAAGTACTTTCGACAGAGTACGCGGCTGCAAGTGGCTGCTATTGCACGAGCTTTTTCAGGTCCTTCCAGCGGATCAGGATGACATGGTTATCCTGCAAAGCCTTTTTGAATTCAGCGCTGGTGATGACGTCGTAGTCGCGCTGGCGCCAGGCCGCGCCGTAGTCGACATGATCGACGGTCACAGCTTGCATTTCGGCGTCGTCATGCGCGAGGTGGATGATGAGTTCGGTGACTCCTGGCTTCAGGTTCTTGATGAAGTTGAAGTAAAAATTCTTCCAATCGCTTGGCTGTATGGAAGGATCGGCGATGGCCACGGCATCGAGGACCACGTCGTTCGGCGATAGGAGAGCCTTCATCTCCGGGGGAGTGTTGGGCGCGATGGCGGCAAGGAATGGCAGCTTGTATTCGTGAGCGACCTTGATGTAGGCAGCGAAGTAATCGGGCCGCAGGAAAAGCATGCCCATGTGGCTGTCGAGATGTGTGGGATGAATTCCCATGGCGATCGCGCGTTCGACCTGAGCGCGAATTTCACGCTCGACGTCGTCGGCCTTTGCACTCTGCAGAAATGGCGGAGCGTCGGAGAACAGATATCCAGCGGGATCGAACAGGCTCGCAACTTTATCTTTGGGTACAACGGATCCCCAGCGGTAGGTTTTCCATTCGCTGGTAAGTGTGAGATGCAGGCCGAGATCGGCGTCGGGATGCGACTTCGCGTAGTCGGCGACTTCAGTGAGCCACGGACACGGAATCATGATGCTGGCAGAGGTTACCGCGCCTTTGTCGAGGGCGTCGAAGCTGGCAATGTCCTCGGAGTGCGCGACGGCCAAGTCGTCCGCGTGGATGATGAGTAGCTTTGAGTCGGCAGGATAGCCCAAGCGCTCGGCTACTGATTTCGTTTGGGCATTCGATTGGATGAACGGGAAGAGCAGAATTAGGATGGCTACTGCGTTGCGTAAGATTCTCATGCGGACCTCCGACATTCGATTACGGTATCACTCTGATCCCAAAAACCCTTTCGCCATTGAAGACCCCTTCACCACTAAGGACGCGAAGTTTCACTAACGAGTGTGTTCAATTTGTTTCGCTTTTGCCGCTGCGTGACATTAGTTCTTGGATCGCCTCGCGCGGTGACTTCCCTTGATGAAGGATGGCGTGCATCTGCTCGGTGATTGGCATCTCGACGCCTCGGACTTTCGCGAGGCCCACTGCGGCCGTCGTCGTGAAGACGCCTTCTGCAACCATCCCGTGCATCGCACCGATGATCTCGGGAAGTTTTTTGCCGCGCCCTAGTTCGGCACCTACGCTACGGTTTCGTGACAGTCCGCCGGTGCACGTCAGGACGAGGTCGCCTAGTCCCGCGAGCCCTGCCATGGTTTCGGCGCGTCCGCCGCAAGCTACAACAAGGCGCGTCATTTCGGCTAAGCCGCGGGTGATGAGAGCGGCGGCTGAATTGTGTCCGAAGCCCAAGTCCGTCGGAGATTCCGGCGGCGATCGCGATGATATTCTTCAGCGCGCCGCCAAGTTCGACCCCAACTACATCGCTGTTGCGGTAAACGCGGAAGGTCGAATCGCTGAATTCCTGTTGCACCGTGCGAAGCAGGTCAGGATCCTGCGATGCGATAGCGATCGCAGTGGGATCGCCGCGAGCGACTTCTACTGCGAAGGATGGCCCGCTGAGCGCGCCAACTGCGTGCGTCTTTTCACGATTCCGATGAAGCACGTCGGCGATGACCTCGGTCATGCGCTGAGAGCGATCCTTCTTCGAGACCTTTCGTCGCACTGACGATCAATACCTTCGGCGAAATCATTGGGCGCATGCGCTCAAACAGCGAGCGACAATGTTGCGACGGCATCACGCTGACAATGATGTGTGCGCCGTCGAGCACGCGGCAAGATCATTGCTGGCGGTCACGGAATCGGGGATGCGCGCTCCCGCAAGGAATCTGTCGTTTACATGGCGCTGGTTGATCGATTCGCAGACGTCGCTTTCGTGCGCCCAAACGCGCACGCGATGTGCATCTTTGCGGCCGAGGACGATGGCAATGCCCGTTCCCCACGCGCCCGCACCAATAACGGCAATCTCGCTCATTTGCGACCCAATGAGAATTGCGGCTCTTCTCCACGGATGAGCCGGCGAAGGTTCTGGCGATGACGCGCGATGATCAACAGAGCAGTCATAGAAATGATCACGATCACGACCGGGTCACGCGACAGATTCAGAACCCAGACTACTACTGGGAAGAAGGCCGCGGTTACGACAGATCCAAGCGAGATGCGGCGCGAGATCACGACGACTACGACGAAGATTAAGAATGCGGCGAGCACCACCATTGGCATGAATCGCAGGAAGGCTCCGAGCGCCGTGGCGACGCCTTTGCCGCCATGAAAGCGCAGCCAGACAGGGAACAGGTGTCCGGTGATCGCGAACAGCGCAGAGATCGCCATGACGCGGTGCAGGTGAAGGTCGTCGGGCCAGACGTGGGAAAGCTTCACCGCGATTTCCAGGGAGAGCCATCCTTTGGCCGCGTCGAGCACGAGAGTGAGAATGCCCAGTGTCGGGGATTTCCGTGAGACGTTGGTCGCGCCGATATTTCCGCTGCCGCTACGGCGAACATCTTCGCCGCGAAAGACGCGCACCAGGAGATAGCCGAAAGGGATGGAGCCCAAGAGGTAACTGATGGCGGCGATGAGGACCATGCGTGACATGGGTTGGTCAAAAGCTGCGTTTCTTCACTTGACTGCCGCCGAGCGTTGTTTTGGGCAGAGGCTGTTCGCTCGACTTCGGCTGCCGGGCGTTAGCTGGCAGTCACACTCGTCGCTTCGCGACTCGGGGCGGACGAATGCGTCCGCCCCTACACGAACCGACTACTTTAGCGCGAAGCTAGACAGCTTGGTGTATTTCGATCCTTTCGGCGAGAGTTGGCTTTGGTACAGATAAAACTCGCGGGCGGTCATGGTACCAAACTCGGGCATGGGAAGTGATGCAAGCTTTTCCTGCAGATGCTGAAACTTCGCGTTGGGGCTGTCGCTGCGGCGATGATGCGGTGCGCCCGAGCGTCCGGCGCCGCGCGCAAGTGTCAGATGCGGACTGAAGGCTCGCGTTTCTTTCTCTATGCCGAGCGCAGGCATCGTGTCGTCAATGGCTCTGGCGAGCGCGACGAGGTTCGGACCGGCGTCGATGCCGATCCAGAAGACGCGCGCGGACTTTGACGTCGGGAAGAAACCGTATCCTTTGAAATGAATTTCACAGGCAGCGGACGTTACCGACTCCAGCGCGTGTTTGATCTGGTCTACGCTGTGTTCAGGTTGTTCGCCGATGAACTTGAGCGTGACGTGCAGCGACTCGGGCCGAGCCCACTTTGCGTCCGGAGCGAAGTTGCGAACGCCGTCCATGAAAAGGGCGAGGCGGTCGCGGATTTGTTCGTCGATGTCGAGTGCGATGAAGAGGCGCATGGCGAGTCGCTCTAGCTTTAGCTTTTGGCTTAGCTTTGGCCGTAAGTACTACGAAGTCGTGATTCTCGACGCTCGAAAATAAAAGCCAAGAGCCAAAAGCCAAAAGCATTTTTCTTCACATCAACTTCCTGCGCAACATATCCAGTGCCATGGTTGATGCGAAGCGGCGGATCCGTTTGCGGTCGCCGGGGAAGTTTCGTTGCTCGACCTCTGTACCGGAATCGCTGGCAATGGCGTGGAAGACAAGGCCTACGGGTTTTTCGGCGGTGCCTCCCGATGGGCCTGCCACTCCCGTGATACCGACGCCATACGTCGATTCGCATCGGTAGCGGATGCCTTCCGCCAGCGCCGCGGCGACTTCGCGGCTGACCGCTCCATGACGATGAATCATCTCTTCGGGAACTCCGGCTAGCTCGGTCTTCAGCTGGTTTGAGTAGACAACGGCTCCGCCAAGAAAATAGCGCGAGCTGCCACTGATCGAAGTGATACGTTCTGCAAGCAAGCCTCCCGTGCAGGATTCTGCGACGGACAGCGTAGTGTTGCGCATCTGCAGCCAGTAGCTGACGATCTGCTCAAGTGATTCTCCGTTGCGCGAATAGACGGCATCTTCCAATTCATCTTCCACAAGTTCGGCGACTTCATCGGCTCGAGCCTGCGCGGCATCGAGAGTTTGGCCGGTCGTCCTAAAGTGGAGTTCGATCTCTCCGGCTCCGGCGAGGATCGTGGTTTCAACATCGGGATAGCGTTTGTAAATCGGCGAGACGCGAGCATCCACGGCCGACTCTCCGAGCATGGCGATCTTCAACGTGCGCACAAAGAAGTGCGCGGGCGGAACTTTAGCGCGAAGGCGTTCGCGCACCTCGCCCTCAAAAAGTCCTTTGAGTTCGAACGGAGGTCCGGGCAGAAGAATGATGATGTGTTCTCGTCCATCGAATTGTCCGGAGAGCCATTGTCCGGGAGCGGTGCCGTTCGGATTGGGCAGAACGGTGGCGCCTTCCAGAACGTCCGCTTGCTTCGAGTTGTTGGCGGACATCTTCCATCCGCGAGCGGCGAAACGTTGTTCGAGGCGCGTGAGAACTTCAGGATCGCGATGCAATTTCACGCCGAGGGCTTCGGCAACGGCCTCGCGGGTGAGGTCGTCTTCAGTGGGTCCGAGTCCGCCGCTGAAGATCACGATGTCAGAGCGAAATAGCGCGTGTTCGGCGGAGCCGACGAGATGGCGGAGATTATCTCCCACGATGCTTTTGTGGATGACATCGACGCCGAGAAGGTTCAGTTGCTCGGTAAGGTACAGCGAGTTGGTATCCATGCGGTAGGGGCTGAGCATTTCCGAGCCTACCGCGATGATTTCTGCGTTCACTGGTAGGAGTTTAAATGAAAAGCGAGGGAAGGGAATTGTTGAGCTTGCGACGGTTCACCCTTGACCAGCGCGGCACATGCCTTGCTTCTCAGGGCAGACGAATGCGTCCGCCCTACAGGGTTGCAAGGCTTCTGTGTTATTCCGGGATTATGCGGGGACCTGGGATGTTCCAGGAGAGGTGGTGCACGGCGTTGGTGGTTGCGAGGATCACGGAGCGCGCTGGAGCGAAGGCAAGGCCGACTAAGCCTTGGCCGGAGACGACCAGGCTCGGGTTCGCGTCGGGCGTGAGTTTCACGATGCCGCGCGTTCCGGCGAGCGATGCGGCGACGTAGAGATTGCCGTCCGCGTCGAAGGCGAGTCCTTGCGGGCGTCCCAACCCTTTATAGAAGGTGGTCACTGTTCCATTGGGATCGATCTTGTAGACGCGATCGTTGGGCCCGGTGACGAACAGATCGCCGTGCGGTCCGAAAGCAAGGTGATAGGCAGAGACGCTCATCTCGAGAGTGGCGAAGACGAACATCTGCTGGTCGCGGGAAATCTTGAAGATAGTGCCGTTACGATCGCCGACGTAAAGGCTCTGCTCGCGGTCAAAGGCGATTCCGGTAGCGACCCCCAATCCTTCGGCGAAGGTGGTGGTGCTGCCATTTGGGGCGACGCGATATACGGCACCGTCATAGCGGGAAGAGACGTAGATCTGTCCCTGGGGATCGATCGCGATCGAGGTCGCGTTCATCATCTCGGCGACGAACGGCTTGACCCCATAGTTGGTATCGATCTTGAAGATTGCGACAGGCACTTTCTGGCCGCGCGATCCGGAGTAGGTGACGTAGATATTTCCCTCGGCGTCGACCGCCGGATTCGTAACCGGATGCAGATTTTCGGCGATCGGAACGGCGATCTTGACCGCGTGGGGATTGCTGACGTGTCCGTCGGTGGTGACGATCACGGGGCCGGAAGAAGCGCCTTCGGGGATTCGCGTCACCACGAAGCCGTCGGAACTGACGACGACGGGTCCTTCAAAGTCGCCGAATTTTATTTTAGGGCGAAGAAGTTCCTGCGGGCGCAGTCCGGAGCCTTGGATGCGGACTTCGCCTCCGGTGAGCGCGCACTCGGGAACAACCGATTCGATGTGCGGTCCACCGTTCATATTTTTCTTACCAAGAATCCGATCAGACAATGACATGAAAGAAAACACCGGGTACCGAGCTTGCGAACGGCGAACCGTTTGTGCGGGTCGGAATTCGCAGGGCGATACTAGTTTATAAGACCCAAGCGGAGGAGAACCTGCATGACTGCGAGAGCGTAAATTCCAGCCGCGACGTCGTCGAGCACGATTCCGGTGCCGTCTGGAAGCCTTTCCAGTTGCCGCACCGGAGGCGGCTTGATGATGTCGAAGGCTCTAAAAAGTATAAAGCCCGCGAGGAAAGTTTTCCACGATAGAGGGACGGCGATGAGGGCGATCAGCTGCCCGGCTACCTCGTCGATGACGACGAATTGCGGGTCTTTGGCGGCATTGGCACGGGAAACCGCGGTGGCCGCCGGGATGCCGATGAGGATAACCAGTACCGCAAGGGCGATGAGGACCGGAGCGCGCAGGGAAGCGGGAAGTGCGTAAGCGATGGCGGTCCAAAGCAGGACGGTGGATGCGGATCCCCATGTCCCAGGGCCAGGATGGAGGAGGCCGATCCCGAAGAACGTAGCAGTTAGCGTGGCCCAGCGGGCGCCGAGGAGCGGGCGGGACGCCCTTTGCGCTTTGCTCACGGCAGTCCGCGCGACATCCGAAGGGACGTAGGCGCTACTGTCGGGGGCTTTGCGGTCGTCCATCTTTGGCTTTTCGCAGACTGGGCTTTAGCTCGCCGTGCCGGTGGCTTTAGTGTGGGATATTGGCGCATTGCCAGTCCCATTTTCAGTTTTGCAGAGTCGCCTTTTACGTATCGATATCAGATAAGGTTCCGGGACTGACGCACCTTCCGCCGAGGAGCCCGTTGCCGGTCTTAGATTGCGATCCCTGCCGAGCGATAAATCTGTGTGATGTAGCGCATGTCGCGCAGACCTTCTTCACCCGGCGACTTCGGTTCCAGCCCAGCCTGGATGCAGTGAGAGAAGTGCTCGGCCTCCGCCTGGAAGTGCGACGGATCGCGCGCCGGATTGAGTTCGTCGAGCTTTGTGCCTTCATATTCAGCACGCAGCCGGAGCCCTTCGTAGACGAACGCCGAATCCACCTCAAGCCAGCCTTTGGGACCGTGGACACGATAGAAGCCATCCATATTGGCGCCGTAAGTAGTTGCGCAACTGGCGACGATGCCGGAGGGAAACTTCATCGTCCATGAGACATTCTCTTCCACTTCGTCGAAGCGGCCATCATGGTCGATCACTGAAGCATTGGCTGAAATGTGCTCGGGCTCTTCGCCGGTCAGGTAGCGGCATGCGTTGAGGGAGTAGATGCCAACATCGAAGAGCGGTCCTCCGCCGGAGAGCTTCTTGTTGAGCCGCCATTCTCCGCGGCCGATGTTGAAGCCGAATGTGCTCTCGATGGCCTGTACCTGTCCGAGCGCGCCCTGGCGGATCAACTGGATCGCCTTCAAGTTCGTGGGTTCATAGTGGCAGCGATAGGCGATCATCAGTTTGACGCGGGCCGCCTTGCAGGCCGCAATCATCGCCTCGGCATCGGCCACGCTGGTCGACATCGGCTTCTCGCAAAGTACATGCTTGCCCGCTTTGGCGGCGCGGATCGTGTACTCGGCGTGCATCGAGTTCGGCAGCGCAACGTACACTGCATCAATCGCTGGATTGCGCGCGATCTCGTCGAAATTTTCGTAGTTATAGATGGAACTGGCAGGAACGCCGTACTCGGCTGCAATGCGCTCCGCCTTATCGCGGTGCCCGCTGACGAGCCCGGTGATTTGGGACGTAGTGGTATTGCGCACTGCAGGCATGAAATGACCGGCGATGCGGCCCAGGCCGATAACGCAGTATCCAGTTTTTCTGGCGGAAGCCTCATGCGAAAAGGACTTCGGAACTAACCGGGAGGCCAGCGCAAGGGCGCTCAGCTTAGCGAAATTTCGGCGTGTAAGGATCATGGGGATGAATCCATCTCTCTGCGGATCAGACATATTGCAAGTGCTCCGCGATGTTCAGGTGATTGGAGCGCACACAAATGAATCGCCAGCGTTGGTCGTCATTATAGAGATCCAGCACGGCCACGCGGACAGGCTTTACTTTGGCCGGCCGAAGAAGAGCACGTAGCCGTCAGGGTCGCTAATTTCGAAGCCTCGC
Source organism: uncultured Acidobacteriota bacterium (assembly GCA_963712365.1). Classification (GTDB taxonomy): domain Bacteria; phylum Acidobacteriota; class Terriglobia; order Terriglobales; family Acidobacteriaceae; genus Sulfotelmatobacter. The sequence goes on along the minus strand of CAVQHO010000004.1, from coordinate 288,864 downwards.
AGACCGTCATGAGTATCTTTGAGCGGCACGCTGAACGCGGCGCCGCGACCGGCGAATTCGGCGGCGAGCCCGTCCGGGTCGTCGGAATAAACGAAGGCATCCCACCTCATGGAAGGATGGCGCTTGCAGTTTGGAAGTGACGTAGTGCTCCGATCAGACTTGACGAAGAGCTGCGCACCGTCGCGTCCGACGATGGCGAAAAATGGATTCTGCTCCGGCTGTTGGAGCCTGGTCTCAAAACCGAGTTTGTCTCGGTAAAATGCGACGGCTCGATCGACGTTACTGACGATGAAGAATGGTGAAATCGCCTGTGTCGTTGGTCGTGTCATAAGCGTGTTTTCCTCCAAACATGCTAACTGGAGTAGGGGCGCCCCGCCCATTCTTATCTGATTCCGCTCGGAGTTTATTTTTGCAATTTATTGACATCGCGGAGATGCCCTCAACTTTTCTGTCATTACGATTGAACGATGAATGAAATATTGGCAAGCGCCGGGAGAACCTCGGCATGGTAACGGCCGCCGTGTCTCCAGCGGCTCGCAGCGGCGGCAGCCAACCCCATCTTCTTCCTAAGCAAGCTTCGCGGCTGGTCTCCGTAGATGTGCTGCGCGGACTGGTGATGATCATCATGGCGCTCGATCACGCGCGTGACTTCATGACTTACCAGCGCTTTGCTCCTGAGGACGTGGCGCACGCGTCTGGAGCGCTCTTCTTCACGCGTTTCATAACTCACTACTGCGCGCCTGTGTTTGCGTTCCTGGCGGGGACGGGCGCATTTCTCTCCACTCGCCGCGGAAAGTCAATCAATCAGCTCTCGCGATTTTTCGTCACCCGTGGTTTATGGCTGGTGCTGCTCGAGTTCACGATTGTCGATTTCGCGTGGGGCTTTGTTCCCTGGGCACATGGCGGAGTGATCTGGATCTTGGGCTGGAGCATGGTCGTGATGGCGCTGATCGTGCGGCTTCCGGTGAGATGGATCGCGGCGCTCGGATTAGGCATGATCGCAGCGCACAACCTGCTTGATCCCATTAATCCAGCGTCGTTTGGAAAGTTTTACTGGATGTGGATACTTTTGCATTCGCCAGGACATATCGCGATCACCGATCATCTTCAATTCTCGGTGCGCTACGTCCTGATTCCGTGGGTGGGAGTCATGGCTGCGGGCTTTGCCTTTGGTGGCTTGTTGCTGCGTCCGGACCGACGCAAGTGGATCCTGACGCTGGGAATTTCGGCGACGGTGTTGTTCTTCATGCTGCGCGGGATCAATCTTTACGGAAACGGAATCGCCGGCTTGCCCTTCGGATACCCGCGCTCCGCGGGCACCTGGAGTGTTCAGACTACTTTCTCATCCAGTGTCATCTCGTTCTTCAATGTGCTGAAGTATCCACCCTCGCTGGACTATGTGCTGGTGACGCTCGGGCCGCCCCTCATCCTGCTTGCGCTGCTCGATCGCGTCAAAGGTGTCGCAGGAGTGAGCCGCGTTCTGATGGTCTATGGCCGGGTGCCACTCTTTTTTTATGTCCTGCATATCTATCTGCTGAATGGGATGTCCCGATTGATCGCAATGGCTTTTCACCAGCCGATTTTTTACGGGACGGTCATCGCAGACATTCCGAACAGACCCGCCGGATACGGTCATGGCCTTCCCTTCATTTACTTGATGTGGATTCTAGCGGTGGCCATTCTGTATTGGCCCTGCCTGTGGTTTATGACATTCCGAAGCGAGCACCGCGATTGGGGCTGGCTCAGCTATTTGTAGCCAGCTCACCTACCCGATGTCCGCATGCCGATGGATGAAACGCGTGCACGGCAGGGCGCTGATTTACAATCCCGAAGATGTTCTATCGTTCTGACAATCGCACTCCCGACCGGCTTCGGCCCGTTAAAATCACGTCCGATTTCATCACCACTGCCGAGGGTTCGGCGCTGATTGAGGTGGGGAATACGCGGGTTATATGCACTGCTTCCATCGATGAAGGTGTCCCGCCGTTCATGCGCAATACCGGCAAGGGGTGGATCTCGAGCGAGTACAGCATGCTGCCCCGGTCCACTTTGACGCGCACGCCGCGCGAAGTTTCCAAAGGACGGCAGAGCGGGCGCACGCATGAGATCCAGCGGCTGATCGGGCGCTCCTTGCGTTCCGTGGCCGACCTGGCGCGTCTTGGCGAGCGCACCATCTGGATCGACTGCGACGTCATTCAGGCCGATGGCGGAACTCGCACCGCTTCCATCACAGGCGCGTTCGTCGCGTTGGGACTGGCCCTCGAAAAACTGGTGGAGGCAGGCACTCTTCCGGCCGTGCCTCTGAAAGATTTCATTGCGGCGGTCAGCGTCGGGATTGTCGATGGCGAGATCCTGCTCGATCTCTGCTATGAAGAGGACTCGCGCGCCGACGTCGACATGAACTTCGTCATGACCGCAAGCGGCAAGATGGTCGAGTTGCAGGCCACCGCCGAACACCAGGTCTTCGACGATGCTCAACTCGCAAAGCTGATGACCTTCGCAAAAAAGGGCGTGCACGAATTGATTGCGAAACAGAAGGAAGTGCTGAAATCGCTAACCGTCCGGAAGTAGGCACGGACCAGTGGCGAGAGCTGTCCTTCTTGAAAAAGTCACTTCGCCCCGTGACCATGAAACGCGGTTGCTCGTTTCGGGACTGTTTCAAAAGGGAATCTCATCCCTGACTTTGCTACCGTCTTTTCCTCTTCGTAATCTTCCCCACTCGGTCGCGCCGGGCTACGGTGAAGAGACAGCCATGGGTAATGTTCGCAGTATCGACCGCCGTAGCGAAGCTCGCGTTCCAGCGGAGTTGGGAGTGACCATCTGGGGCGTCGACACCAAGGGAGATCGCTTTTTGCAGGAGGCTCGCGCTCGCGAGATTAGCCTGAGTGGAGCGCTGTTGACCGGACTGGACGTCGAACTCAGGTCCGGAGACGTTGTCGGAATTTTGTATGCGAACCGGAAGGCGCGATTCCGGGTCATCTGGGTGCACCATATCGGAGCGACCCCAAAGCTCCATGCGGCTGTGCACCGCATTGAGCCTGACCTGTGTCCCTGGCAAGCGTTGCTGGCGGAAGAAGGATCGATCAGCAAGGCACCGGCGCATACCGACCGTCCTGAAAAATCGTAAGGCGCCGCTCTAGAATCTGCGAAGGCTCTCAGCCGATCCACACCGTCTTGGTATTCAAGAATTCCCTGATGCCAACGGCTCCCAGCTCGCGCCCGTGCCCCGACTGCTTGACCCCGCCGAATGGGATGCGAGCGTCCGAGGCGACCATCTTGTTGATGAACACCATCCCAGCTTCGAGTTCGTTGATGAAACGTTCGGTCTCGGCCGCGTCATTGGTCCATGCGCTCGCGCCCAGCCCGAAACGCACATCGTTCGCAATGCGGATCGCTTCATCAAGATCCTTGACCCGGAAGATGGACGCAACTGGTCCAAACAATTCCTCGGCATACGCCGGAGAATTCTTCGGCACGTCCGCCAGCACGGTCGGCGCGTAGAAATTTCCCTTGCGATCAAGCGGATGGCCGCCGGTGAGCAGCTTCGCGCCAGCCGCAATCGTCTTCTTCACGTCCGCGTCGAGGTCTTTCACTCCATCGGGCGTGGCCAGCGGCCCTACGTCGGTCTTTTCGTCAAATGGATCGCCCACTTGTAAGCTTTGCATCTTCGCGACAAACTTACGGGCAAATTCATCGGCAATCGGCTCGGCGACGATGAAGCGTTTGGCCGCTATGCAGGATTGTCCGTTGTTCTGCACGCGCGCAGTGACGGCCGTGGAAACAGCCGCATCCAGGTCGGCGCTGGGCATCACAATAAAAGGATCGCTCCCGCCAAGCTCAAGCACGACTTTCTTGATGTGCCGGGCCGCGCCAATCCCCACCTGAATGCCTGCCTGCTCGCTGCCGGTCAAGGTAGCGGCGACGATCCGCGAATCGTTTAGCAACGCTTCCACCTGCCCGGAGCCGATCAGCAGCGCCTGAAAGGCGCCTTCGGGGAATCCCGCCTCGAGGAAAATGCTCTCGATCGCCAGGGCGCATTGCGGTACGTTCGAGGCATGTTTCAATAGGCCGACGTTGCCCGCCATCAGCGCAGGAGCAGCGAAGCGAAATACCTGCCAGAACGGAAAATTCCACGGCATCACCGCCAGCACCGGCCCAATCGGCTGGTACCGGACGAAACTCTTCTTCGCACCGGTCTCCACCACCTCATCGGCCATGAAGCGTTCGGCATTCTCGGCGTAGAAGCGGCATCCGGTGGCGCATTTCACGGCCTCGGCAACAGCTGACTTCAGCGTCTTGCCCATTTCGAGCGTCATCAGGTGCGCAAATTTGTCCTTATCGCGCTCCAGAATCTCGGCAGCCTTGTGCATGCGTTGCGCGCGAACCGCGAAAGTCGTTTTCTTCTCGGACTTGAACACTCGGACCGCGAGCTGCACTTTCTTTTCGATCTCAGTTTCCGACAGCGCCGGAAATGTCTTGATCACTTCTCCAGTCGCGGGATTGATGGAAGCAATGGGCATATAAAATTCCTTGCAGAGTTTCAGCAATAAAGGATAGACCTTGGGCCGGAGCCGCGGCCCCGATCGGCTGGTCGCGAGTAGCAGACTAGCAGGTTACTTCCACGAACGTTTTCTGTGCGGATCGTCGCGCCAGTCCGGGGATGCTCCCACATATATCGTAAGTCTGAGAACACTTCCAAACTGACCAGTAATATCGCCACGAACGCACATACCAGCATGACGAGGAGCATGTCAGCGGAACCTGAAACCAAACACACAAGCTTTCTCTGATGTTACTGGTTCCACTCGTCCCATTTCAGTGATCCGAATCACTCCGCAACGTGGATGGTCCCCTTCTAGAAATGCTCCTCTTCAGGCGACCCTGTTGGCTGAGAACTTTTGCATCAGCCATGATTTACAATAATCGGTAATTCCAAGCACTCATCTCTCATCCGCTCTAGGAGGAATCTCATGAAGCTTACCCCGGGCAAACTAGCCGGACTCAAGAAGGTCTCAAACGACAAGCGCGGCGTGATCGCGGCCGCCGCCATGGACCAGCGCGGTTCGCTGCAGAAATCGCTGGCCAAGGAAAAGGGCGGCGAAATCACCGACGCGATGATGGAAGAATTCAAGTCGCTGGTCACGGAAGTCCTCACCCCGCATGCCACGCGATTCTGCTCGATCCCGAGTGGGGACTGCCCGCCTCGAAGCGCCGCGCCAAGAACGCCGGCCTGCTGCTCGCCTATGAAAAGACCGGATACGACAAGACCGGTCCCGGCCGCCTGCCCGATCTGCTCGACGTATGGTCCGCTCGCCGCCTGAAAGAAGCGGGCGCCGATTGCGTGAAGATCCTGCTCTACTACACGCCTGACGATCCGAAGCACGTCAACGATATCAAGCATGCCTGGGTCGAGCGCATTGGCGACGAGTGCCGCGCCAATGACATCCCGTACTTCCTGGAGTTCGTCGGATACGAGGAAGGCGCGGACGAAAAGGGCCTCGAGTACGCCAAGAAGAAAGCCGCACATCGTCACCGAGAGCATGCGCGAGTTCAGCAAAGACCGTTATGGCGTCGATGTTCTGAAAGTCGAAGTGCCGGTGAACATGAAGTTCGTGGAAGGCACAAAGTCTTTCGGCGGACAGAAGGCCTACACCAAGAAAGAAGCCATCGATCTGTTCCACAAGGCCGCGAACGTAGCGACCAAGCCATTCATCTATTTTCGGCGGGTGTGAGCAATGCGGAGTTCAGCGAGACGCTTGAACTGGCAGGAGAATCAGGCGTGAAGTTCAACGGCGTCCTCTGCGGCCGCGCCACCTGGAAAGAAGGCATTCCGATTTACGCAAAGCAGGGCGCCGACGCATTCCGCAAGTGGCTGGAGACTGAAGGCGTAAAGAACATTAATAACGTCAACAGCAAACTGAAGACCGCCACCAGTTGGCACTCCATCTACGGCGTAGAACTAGTCCACGCATAGAGTCATCGTTCCTGTAGGGGCGGACGCATTCGTCCGCCCCAAGGAGCGAAAGCGACGAGTCCCAACCGTGTCGGTCTAAACCGAACGATCGTTGCGTCCAACTGTCTCCACGACGTCCCGCACTCAACAGATCTCTCCCCCCTTCCAGAAGCGCAGATGGGCCTCCGTGCGCCCACTCCGGGCGAGTGCGTGCGGCTACACGATCCCGATAAAATACACGCATGTCCACCGTTCTTATCACCGGCGCGTCCGGCGGCATCGGATACGAACTCGCCAAGCTCTTCGCCCGCGATCATCACAACCTCATTCTCGCCGCCCGCAGTGAAGACAAGTTAGCGCAGGTCGCGGCTGAACTTAAGCATGATGGCATCACCGTGAAAACCCTTGGGCTCGACCTTGCCCAACCATCCGCTGCTCAATCCATTTTCGAGAGACTCCAGAGCGAAGGCGTCAGCGTCGACATTCTCGTGAACAACGCCGGCTTCGGCGCGCTCGGCCCGTTCGCCCAAATGTCTGGGCAAGATATCGCCGGACAGATCAGCCTCAACGTCACCGCCCTTACCGAGCTCACGCGCCTCTTTCTTCCGCAAATGATCGCGCGCCGGAGCGGACGCATCCTGAACGTCGCGTCCACAGCCGGGTTTCAGCCGGGTCCGTGGATGGCGGTGTACTACGCGACTAAGGCGTACGTGATTTCTTTTTCGGAGGCAATCGCCGATGAACTGCGGAACTCAGGCGTGACCGTTACGTGCCTCTGTCCAGGCCCAACGGAAACCGGATTCGCGGCGCGTGCCGGCAACGACAAGTCTCGCTTGTTCAAGAAATTCAGCGCCATGAGTCCAGCCAGCGTCGCGCTTGTCGGGTACCGCGCTTTGATGGAAGGCCGCACGCTCGCCATCGCCGGGATTCAGAATCGGATGCTGGCCCAATCAATCCGATTCTCCCCGCGCAAGCTCGTGACCGCAATCTCGCGCTGGGTCAACGAGTCGGCGTAAGCGATCTGTACTTCGAGAACTCTGCCGCAAAATGAAATGCCCCGGACGCGGTATGCCCGGGGCACAATGATTGGTTCTTCAAACCGCTTCCGTTCCTCCATCGACGAACAATTCGATTCCGGCTACGAAGCTGGAATCGTCGGAGGCAAGAAACAGCGCAGCCTTCGCGATTTCGTCCGGCTCTCCCATGCGCCCCAGCGGCACTCCCGAGGTGAGCTGAGTAACGACGGCCTTGCGCTCGTCCGCGTTCTTTGCCAAACCATCCAGACCCGGCGTCTCGATCGGTCCGGGGCTCACCACGTTCACGCGGATCTTTCGCGCCTTGAGATCCGTCGTCCAGGTGCGAGCAAACGATCGCAATGCGGCCTTGGTTGCCGAGTAAACACTCAGGGCAGGGAACCCTTTCGACGAGACCACTGACGCGTTGATAAGGATCGATCCGCCATCGGGCATCAGCGCCAGCGCCTTTTGCACGGTGAACAGCACGCCCTTTACATTGATGTCGAACGTCTGGTCGTAGGCCTCTTCTGTGATCTCGCCCAGCAAGCCGGGAACGACGACACCCGCGTTGGCGAATACGACATCTACGCGCCCCTTCTCCTGCTTGATCTGGGCAAAAAGCTTATCTAAGTCGGAGAGCTTTGAGACGTCCGTCTGCACGGCCTTCGCTGATCCGCCGATGCTTTTTACCGCCTTGTCCAACTCGGATTGCCGGCGGCCCGTGATGTAAACGTACGCGCCCTCTTTCGCGAAGCGTTGCGCGGTTGCCAAGCCAATGCCAGTTCCTCCACCAGTTACGAGTGCGATCTTGCCTTCCAGTTTACCGGCCATCTTGAAGTCCATCCTTTCCGGTTACTTTTGAACCGTGTGTTTCAGATGTGCGTGGCTTATCGCGGGATTCACCTTTTTTGGACTGAGTGGTATAAAAGTGCATCTAACAGTTATGGCAAGTGAAGTGAATCCCGGAAAGATGGGGCGTCCGCGCGAGTTTGACGAAGCCGCCGCGCTGGATGCCGCCATGCGTGTGTTCTGGGCAAGGGGGTACGAAGGCGCTTCCATGGATGATCTTACGGCCGCCATGGGGATCAACCGCTCCAGCCTCTACTCCAGCTTCGGAGACAAGGAAGCGCTGTTTCGTAAAGTGGTCGCTCGCTACCAGCAGGGTCCCATGGCATTCTTCGGCGATGCTCTCAAGGAACCGACAGCGCGGCGTGTCGTGGAGGTACTGCTACGCGGAACGGTAAAGTTTCTTGCCGATTCGACGCATCCCAAGGGTTGTCTGTCGTTGCAGGGTGGGCTCACTTGCGGATTGGGCGCTGAAGGCATCACCCAGGCCATGGTGGACTGGCGCAACGGTGGCCTCCTGATGGTGCAGCAGCGAATGCAGCGCGCCCATGCCGAAGGAGACTTGCCGAAGCATGTGAGTCCCAAGGATTTCGCGCGCTACGTTGTGATCCTGATTAACGGTTTGGGAGTGCAATCGGTGAACGGCGCCACCGCCACCGAGATGGACCGCGCCGTAAAACTCGCTCTGAAATCCTTGCCGCTGTAGTCAACCAACGCGCTGTTCCCTGACAATGTCCCCGCAGCGATGGTTCGGCATCGCAAAATGTTCAGTTCGTTGCGACTGGCAAGCGCTTTGCTCTTCGACTCAAATTGACAAACGCTCACGCACTTTTGCAATTCTTTACTAATTCCACGCTAGCCTCTTTCACCGGTTCCGGTCTAACCTTGGAACGACGTTCCCCCAACGCCGCACACAGGAAGGCTCGATCCGAAACGGAAGCCTTCCGCAGGAGGTGCGTAATGGCGAACTCCCGAAACACTTCTTCCTCCCTTTCACCCAGTCCAATCAATTCTCAAAAACTAAATTCAACCAAACACCTTTTCGTGTTACTCACGCTTGCGTCATTTGTTGGCGCGGCGTTCGCCCAAGATGCCGCATCCACCGGTTCCTCGCACGACGCTGTTCCATCATCGATCACCATACCGGCGGGCACACCGATGCCGCTGGTTCTCGCGATTTCGATCGCAAGCAAGAACGTCCATCGCGGAGATTCTATTCACGCGCAGATGGCGACTCCCGTTACGGTCGACAATCAGGTCGCCATCCCTGCTGGCAGTTTTCTTCAAGGCAAAGTCGACAAGCTACGACGCCGCGGAACACGCGCAGAAATTAGCCTGCAGTCGGCGAGCATCATATTTCCAGACGGATTCATCGCCAGCATTCCCGGATCGCTCGTGATTGAGAGCGAAGAGGGAACAGCGTGGCTAGATCCTGGCACCGGCGCGAAGATCGGCACAATTGTCGCTCCTCTCGCTGGACTTGGAATCGGCGCCGCTATCGGGAGCGCTGTTCACACAACGCAGACAGTAGGCGCCGGTGGTATGTCAATCACTTCCAGCAGCGTGAAGGGCATCGGCATAGGGAGTTTGGTTGGCTTGGGCGTCGGCGGAGTTGTTTCACTGGTGCTCATCGCACGCAGTCACCAATTCTTTATCGAGACGGGCGCTCCGTTGGAGATGACAATTCCAGAACCGATCACGCTCGCGCAAAATCAGGTGGAAAGCGCGAATCGCGCGGCACTGGCTCATCCTGTCAGCATCCCGCCGGCTCCGCAGCATCCGGTACAGGTATCCTTGCCTTCTGGACCGGTGAATCGCGGTACTTGTATGACGCCCGGAACTCCCGGGACGTCGCCCACGGTTATTCCAGGCGCGGTCGGTCCGAACGGCATTCCCGGGCCGCCGACTGTGATCCCCGGAACGCCGCCAACGCCCGGAACGCCGTATCCCTGCCCGTAGAATTTCTGCTCTGGCCGACCGGTTGGCTCCTGCATCACACAAATGCATGGGCCAACCGCGTCGTGATCTTGATGTACTCTGGATTCGCTAGCGCTCCCACAGGCGGCCGGATTCCGATCTCATGCCAACTCTCATTGCTCAGCCCACTCGCATACAGTCCGCAGGAAACAAGCCGAAACTCATCGACGAATACGTCGGCCGCGTGAATTCGAAAACTTCCACCGCCAGCGTCGCGCACATGCGCAGTCCCGGCGGATGGCTCGAGCCCGGCCAGACTCCCAGCTTCGACGAGTTCACCATCGTTCTGAAAGGAACGCTTCGCGTCGAACACGAGGGCGGATCGCTCGACGTCTCAGCCGGCCAGGCCGTGATCGCACATGCCGGGGAGTGGATTCGCTACTCCACGCCGCATGACGACGGAGCGGAATACATTGCGGTATGCCTGCCAGCCTTCTCCATGGAAACTGTTCATCGTGATGAAGGTTGAAGTGGCGGCTCGCTCTTCGCAGAGAATTCGATAAAATTACCGGTGATGGTGAATCGCTCAGTCGCAGTGTTCGATCTCGGCGGCGTCCTGATTGACTGGAATCCGCGCTACCTTTACCGCAAGCTCTTTGACGGCGATGACGCCGCCATGGAGCATTTCCTCGCCAACGTCTGCACCTCCGACTGGAACACGCGCCAGGATGGAGGACGTACGCTCGCCGAAGCTTGCTCCCTTTTGAAAGCTGAGCATCCCGAGCACGGGCGCATGATCGATGCCTGGCGCGAGCGCTATGAAGAGATGCTTGGAGGCCCCATCCAGGGCACCGTCGACCTTCTCGCCGAGATGCGCTCTCGCGGCGTTCCCCTGTTCGCGCTTAGCAACTGGTCGGCAGAAACCTACCCGGCGGCGCAGAAGCGGTTCGATTTTCTAGGCTGGTTCCACGGAACGGTTCTCTCCGGACACGTGCGGATGCTCAAGCCTGATCCGCGCATCTACCAACATCTTTTCGAGACTCATGGAGTCAACCCGGCAGATGCGGTCTACATCGACGACCTGCAGAGAAACGTCGACGCCGCGAACGCTCTAGGGATGCATGGCATCCGCTTTACCGATCCCCAAAGTCTCCGCAAGGAATTGTCTAAGGCAGGCTTGATCGTGTAGTCCAGGCGGCATTCGCCCGGGCTGGCGCGCGAGCGCGCCGTGCTTGCATGAACGCCTCATCTACTCCGGGTCGGAGTTGTCGGGGATATCTTCACGGACCAGTTCTTCGGCGTCGGTTACAGGAGACGTGATGACGTATCCTCCGCTGGCCCATTTGCCGAGATCGATGGTGCGACAGCGGTCGCTGCAGAAGGGAAATTCCCCGTCGGTGCTTTTGACAGGCTTCTTGCAGATCGGACACTTCAGCTTCAGAGAGCGTTTGCGGGGCATTGTTTCCCCCTCACAGAATTCGTGCGACGAGGTCGTAGTCGTGGGCTTCGGTGATCTCGCAGCGGTAGAAGTTGCCGAACTGCGGCGTCGAGCTCTCGGGGAAATCATTGACGAAAACTTTGCCGTCGATTTCAGGAGCATGCATCGCGGTGCGGCCCTCGAGAAGCAATTCTGTTTCTTCCGATTCGCCCTCGAGTAGCAGATCGAATTCGCGTCCTACAAGCGCCTTCTTTTTCTTCTTGCTGATCTGGCGCTGGATCGACATCAAATGCTTGCGACGACGCTCGATTTCGCGCGGCGACACTTTCTCGTCGAGAGCATAGGCTCCCGCGCCTTCCTGGTCGGAATAAGAGAATGCGCCCATCCAATCGAACTTCGCCTCGCGGACAAAGTCGCAGAGTTCTTCGAATTCTTTTTCGGTCTCACCTGGAAAGCCGACGATGAACGACGTACGCAGCGTCAGCTCGGGGATGGTGCGGCGCATTTTCTCGATGGAGCGTAGGAAGACGTCCGCTCCGCCGCCGCGCTTCATCCGTTTTAAGGCTGAGGCCGAGGCGTGCTGCAGAGGAACATCCATATAAGAGCAAATCTTTTCATGCGAAGCGATCGTATCGAGAAGCTTGCCGGTAATCTTGTTCGGGTACGCGTAGAGAAAACGAACCCAGCGCAGGTCTTCAATCGCCGCGAGCTTTTCGAGCAGCAAGGCTAGGCCATCTTTCAGGCCGAAGTCTTCGCCGTAGCAGGTGGTGTCCTGACCGATCAGGGTAATTTCGCGGACGCCCGATTGCGCGAGCCGCTCAGCTTCGGCGATGACGGATTCGAACCGCCGCGAGCGAAACTGCCCGCGCAATTGCGGAATGATGCAGAAGGTGCACGGATGATCGCAGCCTTCGGCGATCTTGATGTACGCCATGTGCCCCGGCGTAGCCAGGATGCGCGGCGTGGCGTCGTCATAAAGATAATTCGGCAGATCGCTGACAGCGCCATCCCATGTGTCGCGGGAGAATCGTCCTTGGGCGGCGCGAGCATCGCCTTCCGCGCGCGAGGAGAGCACAACGAATGGCGAATCCTTGGCAGGGGCCGGAGCGAGTCCAGCAGCGGCGAGAATGTTGACGAGTTCGCCGGTACCGACGACGGCATCAACCTCAGGAATGTCTTTGCGAATCTGATCGCGGTAACGCTCTACCAGGCATCCTGCGACCACGAGTTTCTTTGCCTTGCCGGAAGTCTTGTGCCCGGCCATCTCGAGGATGGTGTTCACCGACTCCTGCTGGGCGCTATCAATGAACGAGCAGGTGTTGACGACGATGATGTCGGCGTCTTCGGCGCGGCGGGTGAGTTCGGCCCCGGCGCGGGCGAGCAGGCCCATCATGACTTCACTATCGACGAGATTTTTCGGGCAGCCGAGGCTGACGAAGCCCACTTTCGGCGGGCGTTCGGAGGTTCGGTTCTCCTGGGGATTCTTCTCGCCAAGCACGGGGGAACCGCTCACAGTGAGGTCTTTTACTGGCATGCAATCTTTCTATCTTAACATTTCCGGGCTGCCGCTCCGCCCACGGTGTACTGGTGCACGCAGGAGCAAAACGTCCACCACAAAGGACACGAAGTCTCACTAAGGAGCAGAGTCACCGCCGTTTCGTTGGACCATGGAAGGTAGCATTTTGGAGGATTTAAACAGGGGCGTGTCGTGCTAGGCTAAGCGTTACCGCCGGAACAATTTAGAACGGTCTAGCAGGAGGGGAAATGTCTGCCAAACGGCTTCTGGTTGCGATCCTGTTGGGAGTGACGATGCTAGCTGCGTCGGCATTGGCACAGGACGAAAGAAACGAGGTCGGCGGACTGATCGGGCGGACCTTCATCAGCGATCAGGGCATCAAGGGTGCAACCTTCTTCGATCCGATCATTCACTCCGGCAAGGGTCTTACGTTCGAGGGGGAATACGCGCGGCGGTTCATCGTCACGCCGATCTGGTCGATCTCGGCGGAAGCGTTGATCGTGTACAACCCGGATGAAGATTTGAATGCGGGAGAGTACGGGCACGCAGTAGTCCCGCACGACTATAAACAACTGTTCATTACTCCAGCGGCGAGGGTGAATTTGTTTCCGACCACAGCAGTTTCTCCGTGGGTAAGCTTGGGAGCTGGCTTCGGACACTTCAGCGAAGACAAAGGCCTCGTCTACGGAACGACGAATCCTGGGAAGTCGACGACCGGCGCGGTCATCGAGGCCGGCATAGGCCTTGACGTGCGAGTGTGGAAAAAGGCCAGCATCCGGGGAGAAGTACGCGACTTCTGGTCAGGCGAGCCCGATTTTCCGTTAGCTCCAACCGGAAAGACCCGGCAGCATAATTTCTTCGTAGGCGGCGGCGCCTTCTGGCGCTTTTAGATAGATCCGCCGTTCAACTCGGACTGCTCTGACAATGTCAGCGTCGTCAAGCGCTTCTTGAGCGCATCCTTTGGGCTGTTTAAGTCCGCCGACTGGTTCTGAAGATCCTAGTCATCAAATCGTTGCACGACCGAGAGGACCTTCCACTCTCCGTTCACCTTCTCAAGGGTCATATAGTCGGTCCAGCCTGGAGTTACTAGTTTTGCCGACGCGATGTTGCCGGCGACGTCCAGTACAGTGACCTGTTCCGTGCGCTGGGCCTGGGGCACGCGGGTGCCTCCACCATCGCGTACGTCCTGGACGAGCTGCGCTCGGGTTTGCTCGCGTACCGGAATGTCTCCGTGAATTTTGTGTTTAAGGTAGTGGGAATGCAAAGTTTTCTGCATCCGAGCGACATTGCCGCTGTAATAAGCTTCGCAGTAATTTGTCACCGTGGCACGCACCGCAAGCGCATCGTTCCCAGAGGTTTCGTTGTCTTGCGCATTGGTTGACAGGTTGCAAAGCAGGAACAAACTCAAGGCGGCACCGAGTAGGACGCGCTTCATGACGAATGTCTCCGTACAGCGAGAGATCGGACACTGCGATTATGCGCCTTCCTTCAGTGGAGAAGACTGCACCAAAGTCCATGGTCTGGTTGGACTTGAGAAGAAGCAGGATTCAGATCGCGGGAGAAGGTCGGCTACCAACCGATTCGCACTCATCGTACGCAGAAGATCTGGGGGCTGGATCTACTCCTAAAGGCACGCGTGGTTCTTGAAGCACGTCACCCAGCACGACTCTGTGGCTTCGCTCAGGGCATAGCTGGGGGCGCTACCGCCTACTACATCCCGCCCTCAAATATTTTCTTCGACAGGTAGCGCTCAGCAGAGTCGGGGATGATGGTCACGACGCGCTTTCCGGCGCCCAATCTCTTGGCGATTTTTACTGCGGCAAAGGCTGCCGCGCCGCCGCTTGATCCCGCGAGTACGCCTTCTTTGGCTGCCAGTTCATTCACCATTCCGAAAGCTTCGTCGTCCATCACCATTAACACTTCATCGCAGACCGACCGATCAAACGTCTTTGGAATGAAACTCGCTCCAATGCCTTCGACTTTGTGCGGTCCGGGAGGGCCTCCACCGAGAATCGATCCCTGCGTCTCGACGGCATAGGCGAGGACGCTGGGCAACTTTTCCTTCAGGTAACGCGCGACACCGGAGAACGTTCCTGAGGTACCGCAACCCACGACCAGCGCATCCACGCGTCCATCAAGTTGCTCGAAGATTTCGCGAGCCGTGGTTTCGTAGTGATAGTCGGGATTGGCCAGGTTCTCAAATTGTCCGGCCATGAATGCAGTGGGATCGCTCGATACCAGCGCCTTCGCCTGACGGATTGCTCCTTGCATGCCGTCTGCGTCGGGAGTGCGAGTCACCTCTGCGCCAAGCGCTCGCATGATCTTGACCTTCTCTTCGGAGAATCTCTCCGGGACGAACAGCTTCACTTTGTAGCCGCGGTTGACTCCGATCAGCGCCAGTCCAATACCGGTATTTCCCGCAGTCGCTTCGACGATGGTTCCTCCCGGCTTGAGTGCTCCGTCCTGCTCGGCCCGGCGGATGATGCCGATCGCGGCGCGGTCCTTCACGCTGCCGCCGGGACTCAGGTATTCGAGCTTCGCGAAGACGTCGGCGGATCCGGGTGGAACCAGCCGTTTCATGCGCAACATCGGAGTTTCGCCGACCAGTTGAGTGATGTCGTCGGCAACGCGCAGGCGGGACATTTCTGATGTCTTGGAGGTCACCTTACAGGGTACCGAGCAGGGTGGAAACCGTCAATTCTGGGCAAGGTTTCACCACAAGGGACACGAAGTCTTACGAAGGAAAGCCTGCAAAAACGGAATCGGGACTGGAAGGGGAAAAGAGGAACGATAGTTTCAGTTTCCCTTTCGTGAACCTTCGTGTCCTTTGTCGTAGAAGCTTTCGGCCGAGTCCCTGCAGTGCATTTCAGCCCACGCCATCCCCATCAAAGCGAACGTCCTTTATAATGGCCCGCCATTCACAGGTTGAAAGGAAACGCATGCGACGCTTTGCCGCGGTTCTGCTGGCTGGTTCGTTGGTTGTCCCTAATGTTTCGCTGGGGGCTGATGAGGCTCAGCTGGCGGGATATTCCAACAATTCGAGCCAGAGCGAGCGCGAGTGGGAGACGAAGTTCCGCGCTGTTCCTGATACCAACAATCTGCGCGAGTACATGCGCCGGATGAGCGCGCGTCCGCATCACGTCGGATCAGCGTATGACAAAGACAATGCTGAGTGGATCCTCGCGCACTTCAAGGAGTGGGGATTCGATGCTCACATCGAGACTTTCAACGTCCTGTTCCCGACTCCGAAGGTGCGCCTGCTCGAGATGATCGAGCCCACAAAGTTCACCGCGAAACTGGAAGAGCCGGCCCTGGCAGTCGATCCGACATCGAATCAAAAATCCGAACAGCTTCCCACCTACAACGCCTACTCGCCCGATGGAGACGTCACGGCTCCGCTCGTTTTCGTGAACTACGGATTGCAGGAAGATTACGAGAAGCTCGACCGCCTGGGCATTTCGGTGAAGGGCGCAATCGTTATCGCGAAGTACTACCAGTCGTGGCGCGGGGTGAAGCCCAAGATTGCTGCTGAACACGGCGCGATCGGATGCCTGATCTACTCTGAACCTGCTGACGACGGTTACACGCGGGACGAAGTATTCCCGCAGGGCCCGATGCGCAATCCGAATGGCGTGCAGCGCGGCAGCGTGATGGACTTCGCCTCGGTCAGCCCCGGTGATCCGCTCACTCCCGGGATCGGAGCGACGGGGGACGCCAAGCGCCTGTCGGTGAAAGAAGCGAAGAGCATCGCGGCTATCCCGGTGCTGCCGATTTCTTATGGCGATGCGCAGCCTCTGCTCGCCGCGCTCAAAGGTCCGATGGCGCCTGAAGTGTGGCGAGGCACCTTGCCGATCTCGTATCACGTAGGACCGGGCCCGGCGAAGGTTCATCTGAAACTCGAATTCAACTGGGATCTCAAGCCGGTTAACGACGTCATCGCGAAGATTCCCGGCAACGTGGCGCCGGACGAATGGATCATTCGCGGTAACCATCACGATGCGTGGGTGAATGGTGCGGAGGATCCGGTGTCGGGGCAGGCGGCCCTGCTCGAAGAGGCGCGCGGCCTCGGAATGCTGCTCAAGCAAGGATGGAAGCCGCGGCGCACGATCATCTATGCGGCGTGGGATGGCGAGGAGCCGATGCTCCTCGGATCGACCGAATGGGTCGAAGCGCATGCGGATGAACTGCGTGAGCACGCGGCCGTCTACATCAACTCGGATGGAAACGACCGTGGAACGCTGAATATGGGCGGCTCCCATAGCTTGGAGAAATTCATCAACGGCGTGGCCCACGACATTGAAGATCCGGAAACGAAAATGACGGTCTGGCAGCGGTTGCAGCTTTCAAAAATCGCCGAAGCCAAGTCCGCCGACGACAAGAAGGAAGTGCGCGGGCGTTCGGATTTGCGCATCGCGGCGCTCGGATCAGGAACCGACTTTACCGGATTTCTCGATCATCTCGGTATTGCCACGCTCGATCTCGGCTACGGCGGCGAGGACGAGCAGGGTATCTATCATTCGATCTACGACGACTTTTACTGGTACACACACTTTTCCGACGGCGACTTCGTGTTCGGAAGGGCGATGGCACAGACGGGCGGGACGTCTGTGATGCGATTGGCCGACGCGGAGATTCTCCCGTTCGACTTCGTCAACCTGGCCGACACGGTGCAGAGTTACATCAAGGAATTAGAGAAGCTGCTTTCCGACAAGCAAGATGAAATCCGTGAGCGCAACCAGGAATTGGATGAAGGCGTGTTCAAGGCGACAAACGATCCGAGGCGGCCGAAGGTAGCTCCTGCACGCGAGGAGATTCCACCTCACCTCAATTTCGCTCCCATGCAAAACGCCCTGGAGGCTCTAACCCACAGTGCGGAGCGTTACCACAAAGCGCTCGCGCAGAAGCAAGGCGCGCTGAGCGGTGCGCAAACAGACTGGCTGCGCAGCTTGAATGCGCAACTTATCGCGAGCGAACGCAAGCTGACAAATGAAGACGGCTTGCCGCGCCGGGCTTGGTACAAGCATTTGCTTTATGCTCCGGGCGTCTACACGGGCTATGGCGTAAAGACCGTTGCTGGCGTGCGCGAGGGAATCGAACAGAAAAAATATTCCGAGGCCGATGCAGAGATTGTGCGGGTTGCGAAAGCGCTGCAGGATGAAGCGCAGCTGGTCGACTCAGCCGCGCAGGTGCTCGAGAAGTAGATTAGCTCTGGTCAGATTGCGTGAATTATTTTCCGCCGCTGGCAGCGGTGGCGGTCCCGGCATAATAGCCGGTCTTGGTGCGTACGATGAGCTTGCCGTGTCCTTTGGCCTTGGCTTCGACGCGAATCTGCCGGAAATTTCCAGATTGCTTTGGCGTGGTCGGCTTGTAGCCGATGGCGTATTGGTTACGGATATCGTTTGCAATCGTGCTGCTGATTGCGTCGACTTCATCGAGCGTCTTCGGAAAGAACGCAATACCGCCGGTACGCTGCGCAATGATATCGAGCGCTTTGTGAGCACGCTTAGGATGTTCCTCATCTCCGAGGATGCCGATGGCGTAGACGGACGGTCCGTTCTCTTCCTGTAACTTCTTCACCGCCTGCTCAAGCGTCTCGCTGCTCGCATTGTCTTCTCCATCGGTGACGACGAAGATGACTTTCTTTTCGAGCCTGGCGTTCTGCTTCAAGTGATCGGCGGATGCGACGACCGCGTCGTAGAGCGCGGTGCCTCCGCGCGCATCGATTTTTTCTAGCGCTGCTTTGAGAAGGAGCAATTTATTGGTGAAATCCTGATCGAGATACTGCTCGTCATTGAAATTGACAACAAACACCTCGTCCTGCGGATTACTGGAGCGCACCAGGTTCAGCGCCGCCTGGTTCACCTTGTTCCGCTTCTCGCGCATGGATCCGGAATTGTCGATCACAATGCCCATGGCGACAGGGATATCCACGTGGTGAAAGGAGAGGATGTTCTGCTGCTTGCCGTCTTCGAACACGGTGAAGGCGGTACGATCAAGGTTAGTGACGATGCGCTGCTTATCGTCGATCACGGAGGCGTGCAGCAGAACCTCGTCCGCCTCCTTCCGGAAGACAAAGATGCCCTGGTCGTTGAGCTTCTGTTTGTCGTCGGATTGGGCGTCGGTTGCGGGCGGCTTATCGACGGAATTCCCGGGCGCCGGGTTAGGAGTTTGCGCTGCGGGGGGTTGAGGCGCTGGATTCTGAGGAGCTTGTTGCGGCGGAGCGGAAGGCGACTGCGACTGGGCTTGCGAGGAAGAATGCAGCCCAGCCCAGAAGACGACCGTGAGAACTAGAAGAACCCCAGCGCCCTTATTCAGCAGGCGCGTAATATCCCGTCCTGGCATACACCTTAAGAGGAGGCAGTCCTTTCGGCGGCAACAACTTCACTTTTATCTTACGCCATTTGCCGTCGCGCACAACCTTGGTGGGACGGTAGCCCAGCACGTATTGGTTGCGGAGTTCGACCCCAATCTTCGTCGCCACGTCTCCCAGATCGTTGGGGTTGTCGATGGTAAATGCACGGCCGCCTGTGAGTTCGGTAATGTCACCGAGCAGTTGCGGGCCCAGCCGTTCTTCGACCGCGGAAGCGTAGCGGTCATAGATGCCGATGGCGTAAATCATCACGTCGGCTTCCTTGACCAGCGACTTGATCTCGTTTTCGGTGTAGCGGCTGTGGTTGTCACCGCCATCAGAGATGATGAGCAGCGCCTTCTTCGGATATTTCGCCTGCCGCATTTTGCTTACGCCCATATAAATGGCGTCGAGCAGAGCGGTGCGTTTCTTAGGGATGGCAAAGACCAGCTTGTTCTGAATGTCGTCGACCGAAGTAGTGAAGTCGCTGATATTCTCCGGTTCGTCGGAGAACGTGATCATGAAGAACTCATCTTGCGGGTTGGCGGTCTTGAAGAATTCGATGACCGCCTCTTTTGCCCGGTCCATCTTGCTGCTCATACTGCCGCTGGAGTCGAAAATAACGCCGAGCGAAACAGGCGCGTCTTCACTGGAGAAGCTGCGGATCTCCTGACCTGAATTTCCTTCGTAGAGCTGGAAATTCTCTTTTTCCAGACCCGTTACCAGGCGGTTCATGGGATCGGTGATGGTCACCGGAACCAGCACGAGATCTACATCGACTTTCAGCGGACGCACACGGGCCGTCAAGCTGGTCGTCGACGAAATGAGGTCGGCCTTCGGAGCTTCGACCGGCTTCTCAACTTCCCGCGGCTGAATGTGAACATCATTGACATCTGTGGTTTGGCCGAACGCCGCAGTACCCAGACACCCCAAGATCGCCAAAGTAAAAACTATCTTGTGCCCCATATGCATATACCCGGAGACGAACGAATTTTTTTGCAGCAGGCTAAGAAGCGGATCCCAGGAGAGGACCGGCGAGGCACTTCGAGCAAAGGCCTTCGGACGAGATGACCGACGCCCTTTTTGAAGGCGGGCCATAAACACCTCAATGCGCCAGATGTTAGCACGCTCAAAGCGGGACGGCGCAGAGTTTTTGTCAAAAATTAGAGACAAAGTCCCAAAACGTCGATCGGACGCGGCATCGGCTGCGATGCCGCACTTTCCTGCATTGCCTGGGGATAACATCTCGCTACTGTCCACGTGCCGCCGCCGTCCGCTATCTTGTTACAATCAAAGGTTTCCTATGGCCAACATACGCCCGTTCCGTGCTCTCCGCTACAACCTGCAAAGAGTTTCAGCTTCACAGGTGGTTACTCAGCCTTACGACAAGATCACGCCTGCCATGCAGGAACGTTACTACGCGTCCAGTCCATACAACCTGGTCAGAATTATCCTCGGCCGCAAGCAAGAAGCCGACAATACGGTGGAGAACGTATACACACGCGCCGCCGGGTTCGCCCAAGATTGGCGCGGTCAAGGCATCCTGCAGCCGGATTCGCAGCCCTCGATCTATACCTACACGCAGACTTTCCAAAGCCCTGCAGGCGGAACCTGTGAGCGGCGTGGCTTCATCGCCCTTGGCCGAGTAGACGATTACTCGGCAAAAGTCGTCTTCCGCCATGAACAGACCTTGGCCAAGCCCAAGGCCGACCGCCTCGACCTGCTTCGCGCGACGCGCGCTCACTTTGAACAACTGTTCCTGCTTTACGAAGATTCCGGAGAGATCGCTTCTTTGCTGCAGCCCAAGTCCGGTGCGGCACCTGCGATCGATGTCACCGACGAATATGGAGTCGCCCATCGGGTCTACCAGATTTCTGATCCGCAGGTGCTCGCCTCGGTGCAAGAGAAAATGCGAGACCGGAAGCTGGTGATTGCCGACGGACATCATCGGTATGAAACCGCGCTCACCTTCCGCGACGAGTGCCGCAAGGCCGCCGGCAAAAACGATGCGGAGGCTTCCTATGAATTCGTGATGATGACATTCGTCAACGTGAATGATCCCGGATTGCTCGTGTTGCCGACGCATCGCGTTGTGCATTCGCTGCAATCATTCTCAGTGGATGAATTTCGAAGGTCGCCGGCGAAATGTTCACTGTCGAAGCCGTCGACGGCGATCTTGATGCCGCGAAGACGGCGTCCCTTTTGCGCGATCGCGGCAAGAACGGGACCGCTCTTCTGGCAGTGACCCAGCACGGAAATTTCTTGCTGCACTCTGCGAAAATTGACGATTCGAAACTTCTCGCTGGGCTCTCCGAACGGCAAAAGTCGCTCGACGTCGTCGTGCTTGCATAAGTGCCTGCTTGAAGGCGTCCTCAGGCTTTCGGAGGAATCGATTCGCAACCAGGAAAACTTGTCGTACATTCGGGACGCATCAGAAGCTATGGAACAGGTGCGAACCGGCGTGGCGAACGTGGCTTTCCTGATGAACCCTTGTCCTGTACAGAAGGTGAAGGAGATCGCATTCGCCGGTGAAGTGATGCCGCAAAAGTCCACGGATTTCTATCCAAAGTTGCTCAGCGGACTCACCGCCTATGCGCTGGACTAACCTCTTGCCTCTGCCGAGGCCGAGTCACGATCTCGCGGATCGCCCCGGCATGCCGTCGGCTTTGCGCAAATTTTCTATCGCGTACAGCCATCCTGCTCGGGCGCTCGTTCTCATTCTCTTGTGCGCTTTGCTGATGTCAGGCGCGCCAGCTGAGAAGCACCTGTCAATCTATTCCGTCGCGGCAAATTATTCTCTGGCCCTGGTACAGCGTGAGGGCCGCGATTACGTCGGGCTCCTCGAACTACTGGAGCCTCTCGGCAAGGTGAGCGCGAAGGCGGACAATGCCCGCTGGCGCCTGCGCTACAACAACACAGAAGCCGACTTTCAGTCAGGAAAGAGTCACGCGCAGGTGCAAGGGCGGGACGCCGATCTGGGCGGAAAATTCCTGCTGGAGAACAAGCGCGGGCTGATTCCCGTCTCATCTCTCGCATCACTGCTGCCCCGCGTGCTCGGAGGTCCGGTTAGTTTGCATGAAGAGTCCGACCGGCTCTTCATCGGCAGCGTGGCGAACCACTTTACAGCGTCGCTGGCCGGCGACAATCCGCCGAAGCTGGTCTTTCACTTTGCCGCGCCGGTGAACCCGAGCATCGCCACCGAAGCTGGAGCGTTGCGCATGACGTTCGCACGCGAACCCGTCGTCGCCCCTGCCTCACCCACGCTAACATTTGGCAACAAAGCGATGCCGTCGGCCACCTACAGCGAGAGCAACGGCATGGCAGTCGTCACCGTGAGCACGACGGTTCCCGTGATGGCGAGTTTCTCCAACGACGGCCGCACTGTCACCATTGCTGCAACCGCGCCCGCTGCACCGGCCGTCGAGTCACAAGGTCCATCGCCAACTGCGCCCGCTACAGCGAGCACGGCAGCGCCGCAACCGACGGAGACGACACCCATTTCAACGCCGGCTGCACCGGTATCCCGGCGCTACTTCGCCGTCGTCGATGCGAGCCACGGGGGCGACGATCACGGAGAAACTCTCAGCAATTCCCTCCTTGAAAAAGATGTGACCGTGGCATTGGCGCGCAGCCTGCGCCAGGAACTTGAAAGCCGGGGCATCACCACGCTCGTGCTACGGGATTCCGACGCAAATCTTCCGGTGGATCAGCGCGCGATCTTCGCTAACGCGGATCATGCAGCCATTTATGTCGCGGTCCACGCGGCGTCCAGCGGGCGCGGAGTTCGCATCTACACGGCGCTACTGCCTCTCGCCGGCGACGATCGCGGTCCCTTTCGTTCGTGGAACACGGCCCAACACTCGGCGCTTCCCATGAGCCAGAGCGCAGCCAGCCTGATCGCGGGTGAACTGCAGAAGCGGCAAATTCCCGTGCGCGACCTTGCCGCTCCGTTGCGGCCTCTCAACAACGTGACCGGACCAGCGATCGCCATCGAAGTCGCCCCGCAAGGTTCGGATGTGATGCAGTTGACCGCGCCTGACTACCAGCAACTGATCACCAGCGCCGTCGCTACCGCAATCGCTGCCGCCCGCGATCAACTCGGAGGCGCGCAATGATTCCTCGTCACCTCGTGATTGGCGTTGCCGTGCTGATGCTTGCCGCACTGGGACTGTCGGGCTACGCGTGGAAGATGCGAAAGATCGCCGCCTCCACCCCGGTCACGAATGCGGACACGCGGCCGCTCGCTCCGCCCGTCGCCGGTCCCACGGAGCAGGTCATCCTTTTCGTTGCGCATGACGAAAATGGAACTCTCCGCGCCGAGTCGGCGCAGATTCCCTTGCCTTCGGGACGTCAGCAGCGCGCGGAAGAATTGCTGCGCACTCTCTTATCTCATTATCTCGAGAAATCCTCCCCGCACTCCATCGCGGCGGGATCGGAAATTCGCAGTGTCTTCCTGATCGATCCTGGCGTGGCCGTCATCGATCTCAACGCTGCGTTTGCCAACAATCACCGCTCCGGAGTGCTGGTTGAAGAGTTAACTGTCACCTCGCTGATCCACACCATTTCGGCGAACATCCCCGGCATCGCGAAAGTGCAGATTTTGATCGATGGCAAAGAGCGAGACACTCTCGCCGGACACGCCGATCTCTCTTCTTACTATGACGTCACCGCAGTCAACCAGCTGGCAACGCAGCTCCAGTCGGGACAGTAGGTTTCTGTTCGCGGCCCGCCGCCATCCAAAAGTAAAGAGCGGACGATGTCGCCCGGCTTCATAGAGCAAAGATTAAGGGTTTGCTTTCTCCAGCGAAACTTCGTGTCTAGTGACGAACGGTTCTTAGTCATAGAGGTCGCAATGTAATCGGACCTAAGATTTTCCAGCCCGCGTTTTAGCCTCTTACCAACATCGGCGGAAACCTCCGCAACTGAATGTGCACCCTATCCATGGAATCACGCATGGCCCTAGGCCCCGGCACGAGAATCGGCGTGTACGAAATTCAATCGCTCCTGGGTGCCGGGGGCATGGGCGAGGTTTACCGGGCGCGAGACACGAAACTCGGGCGTGATGTTGCGCTGAAGATCCTTCCCGAATCGTTTGCCCAGAATCCCGATCGCCTGGCCCGTTTTGAGCGTGAAGCCAGAGTCCTCGCCTCGCTCAACCATCCCAACATCGCTCAGATTTTTGGCTTCGAAGACACAACGAGTATTCGTGCGCTCGCCATGGAAATGGTCGAGGGCCTGTCGCTTGACGAAGTGATTCGTCATTCGCGGTCGAGCACGTCCAAGGGCCTTCCTCTCGACCAGGTACTGCCCATCGCCCGGCAGATTGCAGACGCACTGGAAGCCGCACATGAGGCCGGCATCGTGCACCGTGACCTGAAACCCGCCAACGTGAAGGTTCGCGAAGATGGCGTGGTGAAAGTGCTGGACTTCGGTCTGGCGAAGGCAGCGACAGCAGCAGGCACGCCCGGAAGCAATCCATCGGACGAACTGATGTCCATGGATTCCCCAACTATGACTTCGCCGCTGATGACACAGGCAGGCATCATTATCGGGACTGCCGCGTACATGTCGCCCGAGCAGGCGCGCGGCCGAGCGGTCGACAAACGCGCGGACATATGGGCATTCGGAGTTCTCCTATTCGAGATGCTAACCGGGGAACCCCTATTTGCCGGAGAGACAGTCTCCGACACAGTTGCCGCCGTGCTCATGCGCGAACCAGATTTTGCGTTGCTGCCAACCTTAGTGCCCATCCAAATTCGCGGGTTGATCGCACGATGTTTGGAACGTGATCCAAGGCGCCGGTTGCGAGATATCGGCGACGCTTTGCATGACCTTCAGTCCGTCCCGTCTCCGTCGGCGACGAACGTACTCAGGTCGCCCGAACTGCATCCTGGATCGCACTTGCCAGCCGTCCCTCTGCCCCAACGTCGATCCCGATGGCTAGCGGTGTGCGGAGCCGTTGTTCTCGTCGCCGCTGTCATCGGTCTATGGCAGGTGTGGCATCGGACCTCCGGGAAGCCATCGATCTCTCCAGACACGTTCGGACGATCGATCGCGGTACTTCCCTTCGTCAACCAAAGTGGGAATCCTGACGACGAGTATTTCTCTGACGGGATGACCGACGAGTTGGCCACTGCGCTGATGAAAATGCCAGGTTTGCGGGTCGCTGCCCGAAGCTCAGCCTTCACATTCAAGGGCAAGAATGCCGACCCACGGGAAGTGGGTACAAGACTAGATGTAGCCACCGTGCTGGAGGGCACTGTGCGTCGCTCAGGTTCGAAAGTCCGAGTGACTGCGGAACTGGTGAATACTTCAGATGGGCTAGTGCGCTGGTCGGAAGGTTATGAACGCGAAGCCAGGGAAGTTTTCGAGGTTCAGGACGACATCACCTCTTCTATCGTTAACGCGCTCAAGCTGACAATGGGGGCCAATCCGCTTACCGCGAACAAGGCCGAGCGTACCGGTAACGCCGAGGCCCACGACCTATATCTGCGCGGACGGTTCCTGGTGATCAACGGCACCGCGGAAGCCATCCGAAAAGGTCTGGACTACCTGTCCGAGGCGATCAAAAAAGACCCAGGCTATGCTCCAGCGTATGCCACCACTGCGTTGGCATACACTTCGCTTGCCGACGACTATTTCGCACCTGGCGATGCATATCCAAAGGCGAGAACCGCTGCCTTGAAGGCCTTGGAACTTGATAGTACGAATGCCGAAGCCCACACCAACCTTGGCTTGGTCCAGTTTTATTACGATTGGAAATTCGAAGCGGCCAACGTGGAACTTCGTCGCGCGCTCGAATTGAATCCAAATTCGATGGAGGCCCACAACTTTTACGGCGAATGCCTCTGCGCGCTGGGCCGATTTGAGGAGGGCCTCGCAGAGGTAGGTCGTGCGCTGGTTTTGGATCCGCTTTCTCCCGCGCCCAGCAGGTCTCGCGAACAGTGCCTGCTATCGGCCCGCCGGTACGACGAGACGATCGCGCAGCACGCAAAAACGGCGGAACTGGACGCAAGTTTCTTTTACTACGATTCGCTCGCCGGCGCCGCCTACCGGGAAAAAGGCATGTTCGCGGAATCGGTGGCCGAGTACCAGCGCCTGCAACGCGTCACGAGCGGCCAACTCTTCGCAGGCTTGGCCATCACTTATAGCCGGATGGGAAAGGCCGCCGAGGGCCGCGCTATTCTGAAGCAATTTCTCGAGTTCTCTAAACGGAAATACGTCTCGCCCGACAAAATCGCGCTGATCTACGCCAGTCTTGGCGAAAAGGACGAGGCTTTTGCTTGGTTGGACCGGGCCTTTGAAAACCGGTCAGGTTTCCTGGCTGCCTTCTTGGTAACACCCGACTACGATCCCTTACGTTCTGACCCTCGCTTCGCCGTATTGATGCGAAAGATGGGGCTCAAGAAATAACCCGCGGCGACGCCTCGCTTTTCAGATTCAGCGATATTCTCGCCCGTCCGACTGCTGCACAGGGAACGACGGCGATGGGCCCACCATACTCTGGGCATGTCACTCGGCGCCGCCGAATCCCAACTTCGTACTTTTCCACATGAAAATTTCGCATTGTGTTCAGATGTACTTGACCGCAATGCCGAATTTCAGAGACCCTGAAACGTTCGCAAAATTCAGTTGAAGCAAATGTATTGGACGCAAACCTCGTGGGCTCAAGATTTTGCGGGCACTTGTAGAGCTAGGCGCTGATTCCAAAGCACTTACGACTTCACCAATCGCGTAAGTCTAGCCGAATCAATATTTTGCCCGTAAGTCGTTGCAGTACATAGACTTTTTCTCGATTTCCCGCTAACCTCTTCATTCCTCTAGATAGGCAAGGGGGAGGGGAACCCGAAAGGCCTCTCGATTCCCAAAATGAAACCAAAGAAAACGGCTGCTCTCGGCTTTGCCACCCGCGCCATCCACTCCGGACAAGAACCCGATCCGCTCACCGGAGCGGTCACCGTCCCGATCTATCCAACCTCGACCTACGTTCAGCAGGGAATCGGCGAGCACAAAGGATACGAATACTCCCGCGTCTCGAATCCCACGCGCGCGCGCCTCGAAGCAGAATCTTGCCGCGCTCGAAAGCGGAGTCGCTGCCCGCGTATTCGCCAGCGGCATGGCCGCGATCAACGCCATCGTCACCATGCTGAAGTCCGGCGATCATGTCGTTTGCGGCAATGATCTCTACGGCGGAACGCCGCGCCTGTTCAACCAGGTGATGACCGACTTCGGTCTGGAATTTTCCTACGTCGATACTTCCGACGCGGAGAATGTCGAAGCGCGCCATCCGCAAGAACACGCGCATGGTGTATGTCGAGACGCCGACCAATCCGCTGATGCGCATCAGCGACCTCGCCGCGATCAGCGCAATCTGCCGCCGCAAGAAAGTCTCAGCTGATCGTCGACAACACATTCATGTCGCCATACTTTCAGCAGCCGCTAGCGCTTGGCGCGGACATGGTCGTCCACTCGACGACGAAATTTCTGAACGGCCACAGCGACGGTCTGGGCGGAGTCGTGGTCTGCAGCAAGCCAGGAGCACGCAGAAAAGTTGGCTTTCCTGCAGAAAGCAGCGGGCGCGATTCTCTCTCCATTTGAGTGCTGGCTGATTCTGCGCGGCGTGAAGACGTTAGCCGCGCGCATGGAAATTCACGACCGCAGCGGCCGCATCGTCGCCGATTTTCTCGTCGAAGCACAAGAAGGTCAAAGCCGTTTTTTATCCCGGATCTGGCAGATCATCCGCAGCACGAGCTGGCCAAGCGCCAGATGAGCGGATTCGGATCGATGATCACCTTCGAAACCGGCTCGCTGAAGAATGCGAACAAGATGCTGAAGAAGGTGCGAGTGTGCTCGCTGGGCGAATCGTTAGGCGGAGTCGAAACCCTGATCTCGCATCCCGCAACCATGACGCACGCGGCGCTCGGAGTGAAAGGCCGCAAAGCGATCGGCATCACCGATGGACTGGTGCGAATCTCCGTGGGAATCGAAGATGTCGACGACATTCTCGACGATCTGGATCAGGCGCTGAACTGCGATCTAAGTAGTCAGACTTCGCGTGATCGGCGCACTTTATCACTTCGATCGAATCGCTCGATCCAATCGCAGGTACGTTCCGCGACTGCCATCGTCGATCGCAGAGCGCAATGCATTCCGGCAAATCGTAAGAATGCAACTCGGCGATCGCGTCTCGCACCTGAGAAAACTTTTCGGCCGTTGTTTTTATCAACAGCAACCATTCGCGGCTTTCTTCCACCTTACCTTGCCATCGATAAACCGATTGAATCTGCGGAACGATGTTGACGCACGCCGCAAGCTGATGCTCAACCAGGTGCCGAGCGATTTTGCGCGCTTCTTCTTCTGAGCCAGCAGTCGAGAGGACGATTCGTTTGTCGGTCATATAAAATCAGCCGTCAGTTCAGCAGTCAGACCAGAGATTAGCATTGTCGTGGAACCAGAACGAGGTCGAAGATGCCGACGCAAATCAAGTTTGGGACGTCCGGTTGGCGAGCAGTCATGGCCGAGGAGTTCACCTTCGCCAACGTGCGCCGCGCTGTGGGAGGAATCGCGCGCTATGTCGTCTCACAGAAGCCGCAAGGCGCGCGGGTGATCGTCGGGCCGTGACCCACGCTTTTTGGGCGAGACGTTCTGTTCGATGGCGGCTGAAATTCTTGGCGCGCATGGAATCACGCCCCTGGTCTCGCCGAAGCGGCTCCGACTCCGGCATTTTCGCTACGCAGTGATCCACAACAAAGCGGACGGAGTCATCAACTTCACCGCATCGCACAATCCTCCGGAATATAACGGCATCAAGTTCTCGACTCCTGACGGATGTCCTGCGCTGCCCGAAGTCACCAGGAAGATCGAAGCGGAAATCGTTGCAGGTGACGATTCAACGGCTGCGAAGCCTTCGGCAAGTAAGCCTGCTGCCGTGGAGAATCTCGACCCGAAGCCCGCTACCTGAAACGCCTGGAGGAAACCGTCGATCTCGGCGCCATCAAGAAAGCGGAATTGAAGGTCGTGTTCGATCCGATGTGGGGAGCTGCACGCGGATACTCCGACGAAGCTGCTCCGCAACGCGGGAGTGGAAGTCGCGACGGTGCATGATTACCGTGACGTGTTGTTTGGCGGGCATGCGCCTGAGCCGGACGATCACCTTCTCGAAGAGCTTCGCACGAAAATGCGGGAGACGGGAGCGAAGATTGGGATCGCAACCGACGGCGATGCAGATCGCTTCGGGATTGTCGACTCGGACGGAACGTTTCTGCAGCCGAATTACGTGATCGCCATTCTTTTTGATTATCTGGTCGAGAGCCGAGGCTGGAAGAACGGAGTCGCGAAGTCGGTGGCCACGACGAACCTGATCAACGCGCTCGCGCAGCAGCATGGAGTGGAGTTGCACGAGACGCCAGTGGGATTCAAGTACATCGGCGAACTGATCATGAAAGACAAGATTGCCATCGGCGGGGAAGAGAGCGCGGGTCTGTCGATCCGGCATCACGTTCCCGAGAAGGACGGATTGCTCGCAGGCTTGCTGTGTTGTGAGGCGGTTGCCCAAAGAGGGAAGTCTTTGGGCGAGCAGTTGAAGGCTATCAGTAATCAGGTTGGTTCCTTTTTTCCGCAGCGGGAGAACTTCCGCTTGACGCCCGAGGTCAAGGCCAAGTTCACTGAGAAGTTGAAGTCTGATCCGAAAGAATTTTGCGGACATACGGTTAGCGAGGTGGTTCGCAAAGACGGACTGAAGCTTGTGTTCAGTGATGGATCCTGGGTCTGCTACCGACTTTCGGGAACAGAACCTGTGGTGCGTGTCTATTCAGAGGCGCGCAGCGAACGAGGTCTGGAGAAGTTGGGTACCGCGGCGAAGAGCTGGATTTTCGAATAACTAGCTTTTTCATTTTACAGACGGCGCGAGGGAATAGGCATTTTCGCTGTTGCCTGGAAATGCATAGATCCTTTGCTTTGTTCAGGATCAAAAGGAGTGGTGGTGAAGCGTTTTTTTCCGAAAGATCGATTTCCGCGTCCTGAAGATGGTTTGAGAGCGATTGCGAATCGCGCGCCGCAGGCCGAAGCGTTCGCAGCCTCATGGATCGAGTACGTCCGGCCTTTTGGGACGACGATCTATGAATCGCGCCGCCGCATTGCGACCGTCGCCGTGGCGGTGCTTGCAGGCTGGATGCTGGTACACGTGATGTTCGGCGCGAACGGAATGATCGTCTACAAAGAGAAGCGCGCCGAGTTTCAGTCGCTGCGCAAACAAGTCGTGCAGGTCCAGCAGGACAACGACCGCTACACGCAGAAGATACAGAGCCTGAAGAACGATCAGACCGCCATTGAAAAAGAGGCTCGCGAACAACTTGGGTACGTGAAAGCGGGAGAATATGTTTATGTCGCGCCCGCGACTGTGAAGCCTGCCGCGCCCACGAATCACACCGCGAAAAAGTAGCTTTCACCGTTGATTGTCGTGCAACTGCTGGTTCCTCGCAATCGCGCGCTGACAACCGGTTTCGGTACGTGTGATATATTTCCGGTGCCTCATTCAGAACAAGCCGGGATTTGTTGCCCTAAGCAGACGACATGGTTCCCGAAAAAACGGTTTTGTTGCGGTGTGGGGCCGCAATTGAATTCACATCAAGGAGAGCGACCGGCCATGAGAAAAGCGATGTCACTGTGTCTTGCAGTGTGCTTCATGTTTGCCTTGTCAGCGATGGCATTTGACGACATGGGCAAGAGCTCAACGGTAAAAGGTTGGGTGAGCGACGATAAGTGCGGCGCCAAGGGCGCGAACGACAAAGCGGAGGCCTGCACCAAGAAGTGCCTGGCAGCGGGCGCAAAAATGGTTGTGGTCACCGATGGCGATCAAAAGGTTCTGATGGTCGACAACCCGGATTCCCTTAAGGGACATGAAGGACATCATGTGGCCGTAACGGGAACGATGAAGGGCGATTCGATCCACGTTGATAGCGCCAAGATGCTCTGACGTCCTAGCAAAATTAAGGGCGGCTCTCGGGCCGCCCTTTGTTATTTCAGATATTCAAAGCATCCCACCACGAAGGCCGCAAAGTTTCACGAAGTAAAATCCCACTCTCAATCCAATTAACGAACCACGCCTTCCAACGGGGAACTGGCGGTCGCATACAGTTTCCTTGCCATGCGGCCTGACAAATATGCCTGGCGTCCGGCGAGGACGGCGTGTTTCATCGCTTCGGCCATGAGCACCGGATCCTGGGCGTTGGCAATTCCTGTGTTCATCAGGACCGCGTCCGCGCCAAGTTCCATGGCAATAGCAGAATCCGAAGCTGTGCCGACACCAGCGTCGACGATCAAAGGAACTCCGGTGATCATCTCGCGCAGGATGCGGATGTGTGCCTGATTCTGAATTCCCATACCGCTTCCGATCGGAGCCCCTAACGGCATGATCGTGGCTGCTCCCGCGTCGATGAGACGCTTAGCGAAAACGATGTCATCCGAGGTGTAGGGAAGAACTGTGAAACCTTCCTTGACGAGCACGCGAGTAGCTTCGAGTGTGGCCTGCACGTCAGGATAGAGCGTAGCCTGATCGCCGATCACCTCGAGCTTGACCCAGTCAGAAAGTCCCACTTCACGGCCAAGACGCGCGGCGCGAATGGCTTCGTCGGCCGTGAAGCATCCGGCGGTATTCGGGAGAAGGAAGTATTTCTTGGGATCGATGTAGTCGAGCAGGGATTCCTTGCTGCGGTCGAGATTCACACGGCGCACTGCGACGGTGACCATCTCTGCGCCGCTGGCTTCAAGCGCGCGCGCCGTTTCTTGAAAGGATTTATATTTTCCCGTTCCAACGATCAGCCGGGAGCGGAAGGAACGTCCGGCAATGATGAATGAGTCCGTCATGGCTAACATTGTAGTAAAAGAAGCATAGGCGAGTACACGTCCCGCATTTTTTCCCTTCACGCCGTTCGATTTAGGAAAGACCTCCTCTCGCGACCGCGAGTTCGTCCGTAGAAACTCAAAGGTGCACACGCAACGCGCCGCGAGCCGTTTGCAACCAATCTCTAACAGCGTTGCATCACACGTAACAAAGCCACCACGTTGTGTCTTCACGCGCGCCTAGAGCCGGATTTGAGAGATTTCTAAACAGTCACACCATGTTTCTGCCGTAGGTGTCTTCGATTTCCAAAATTATGAGAACTGCTGAACGGCTCGGTACCGATGCTTATGCAAGCTACGTGAACCCGCAATGGGTCAAGCTACTAAGCCTGCTGGAAATGAATGTGAGTTACGACCGTTGTGCAGGCGCGGAGCTCTTTACCATCGATGGCCGCCGCATTCTCGATTTTCTGTCCGGCTATTGCGTTCACAATACCGGCCATAATCATCCGGCGATTGTTTCAGCGCTGATCGCAGAGCTGAATAGATCAGGTCCGGTAATGCTGCAAAGCAATGTTCCTGAACTGGCTGGAGAGCTCGCGGAGCGATTGTGCGAACTTGCAGGCGGCGAACTGTCAAAAGTGTTCTTCGCCAGTTCGGGTAGTGAAGGCGTCGAAACGGCGATCAAGTTTGCACGAGCCCACACAGGTCGCGCGGGACTATTGGCGTGCGAGCGCGCGTTCCACGGGTTGACTTGCGGCGCCCTGTCGCTGATGGATGGGGAATATTGGCGCTCAGGCTTCGGACCACTTCTGCCGGATACAGTCTCCGTGCCGTTCGGCGATCTGGCAACTCTGCGGAGTGCCTTGGCGAGCGAGCGCTACGCTGCATTTTTTGTCGAGCCGATTCAGGCTGAAGGCGGCATTCGCGTCCCTGACGAAGGCTATTTGAGAGAAGCCCAAGAGTTATGTCGACGGCATGGAACTTTGTTGGTTGCTGACGAAGTGCAGACGGGCATGTTTCGCACCGGTGCATTCCTGGCTTCACATCACTTTGGTCTCACTCCAGATATTGTCGTACTCGCGAAAGCTTTGAGTGGCGGACTGATTCCGGTGAGTGCCGTGTTGATGTCCGACGCTGTACACCGATCGGTATTCAGTTCCTTCAAGCGTTCGATCGTGCATGCCTCGACCTTCAGTGAGAACAGCCTCTCGATGCGCGCAGGGTTAGCAACGCTCGATGTGCTGCAACACGAAAATCTGGGAGAGTGCGCCATTGGTCTGGGCGCCGAACTGCGGCAAAAACTTACCGAAGCGCTTTCCGGCTACGAGATGATCAAGGAGATTCGCGGCAAGGGACTGTTGCAGGGAATCGAATTCACCGCACCTCAAAGGCTTGTCTTGCGAGTTCCATTTGAGGGGTTCGCGAAAATTCATCCGGCGATGTTCGGACAGATCCTGGTGATGCGTTTGTTCCGTGATTACGGCGTCCTGACGCAAATTTGCGGAAATGATTTCATGGTGCTCAAGGTTGCGCCTGCGCTCGTGGTTACGTCTTCTCAGATCTCCGAATTCGTGAGCGCGGTCGAGCACGTTGTTGATCTAGCACATCATCCAGGCGCGTTCTGGTCAGAAGCTTTAGGGCTTGCCCGGAGGGCGCTCGCCTCCTGAGCGCCGCGCCGATCAATGAAGAGCACGTCATCTCTATTCCAAATGCAAAAAGCAACTGATGTTTTCATCATCGGCGGCGGACCAGCGGGTATCGCGACGGCGATTGCGTGCCGGCAACGAGGGTTTGAGGTGGTCGTGGCGGACGGCGCGACGCCTCCGATCGACAAGCCCTGCGGCGAGGGGCTGATGCCCGACGGTCGTGCGGCTCTGAGTCAGTTGGGGATCTGTGTTCCCGAAGAGGAGGGATATCCGTTCCGGGGGATCCGGTTCGTAAGCCGAGGGCTCAGCGTGGATGCGACCTTTCCTAAGGGAGTTGGGATTGGCGTGCGACGGACGAAGCTCCATCGGATCATGGTTGCGAGCGCGGAGGCGGCGGGCATCACGCTGCTTTGGCAGACTCCAGTCACTGGAGTGAATTCGGAAGGAGTGCTTCTGGGGAAAAACCTGGTGCGTTCACGATGGATCGTCGGAGCGGACGGAGGGCACTCGTTGGTGCGGCAGTGGATTGGTCTGGATCGTTACCGACGCGATCAGACACGTTTCGCTTTTCGACGTCACTATCGCATCGCTCCGTGGAGCGACTGCGTGGAATTGCACTGGGGCCCAAAGTGCCAGATCTATGTCACGCCGGTGGCAGCGGATGAAGTTTGCGTGGCGCTGATCTCGCGCGACTCGAATCTTCGACTCGACGAAGCGTTGCCAGCGTTTCCACATCTGGTTTCGCTACTTGGCGACGTCGACCATGCGTCCATCGAGCGCGGCGCGATTTCTTCGACACGATGTTTGCGAGATGTTTACAAGGATCGGGTGATCCTAGTTGGTGACGCTTCGGGAAGCGTCGACGCTATTACGGGAGAAGGCTTGTGCCTTTCCTTTAGCCACGCGAAAGTGTTGGCGGAGTGTTTGGTCTCCGGCGATCTCGAGCGCTACCAGCGCGCGCACCGCCGTTTGGGTGCGCGTCCGGCGATGATGGCTCGATTGATGCTGACACTGGATTGGAACAATTTCTTCCGGCAGCGGGTCATGCGAGCATTTGCCTCCGATCCTCGAATGTTTGCGCGGATGCTCGCCATGCACGTCGGCGAGGTACCTGCCAGGGACTTCGCCAACATTGGGATGGAACTGGGATGGCGAATGCTGCGAGCGTAAATGGTTTTGTTGAACTAGACGATGGCGGCTTCGGCCTGGGCGTAAAGTTCGTCGATCTGGGTGCGGTAGCGGTCTTCGATCACGCGGCGGCGGAGTTTCATGGTCGGGGTCAGCGCGCCATTGTCGGCTGTGAACTCGTCGGGGACCAGCATGACACGCTTGAGTTTCTCGAAGCGGGCGAGGTTGTGATTGACGGTCTCGACAATCCCTTCGTAGAGACTTTGGGTCTTGCGGATTCTCGACGAGATCAGAGCGTGACTGAAACGGGATCTCGTTGGTACGCGCCCATTCTTCGAGCAAGTGGAAGTTTGGGGAGACGATGACCGCTGGGAATTTCCGCCGGTCGCCAACGACCGCAGCGACTCCGATGAGCGGATGCAGCTTCAGCGCATTTTCGATGGGCTGGGGCGCGATGAATTTTCCGCCGGAGGTCTTAATGAGATCTTTTTTTCGATCGGTGACGGACAAATATCCGTCGGCGTCGACGTTGCCGATGTCACCGGTCTTGAACCAATTGCCCTCGAACGCGGCGCTGGTTTCGTCCGGACGATTCCAGTAGCCCTTGAAAACGGATGGTCCGCGGACCAGTATCTCTCCATCTTCGGCGATGCGAACTTCGAGGTTCGGCATGATCTTGCCCACAGTGCCGATGCGGTGATTCTGCGGGCGTGTTGAGGGCGATGACCGGGGAAGTCTCAGTGAGCCCGTAGCCTTCGTGAATGCGAATTCCGACCGAGGCGTACCATTCGGCGAGCTCGCGTCCCAGCGGAGCGCCGCCGGAGATGAAGGTTTCGACCTTTCCGCCCATCCCTTCGCGAATCTTCTGAGAACACGAGTTTGTTCGCCAGCTTCCAAGCGGGAGATGAGGGCGTACGTCCGGCAAGAATTTCAGGCTTATGCTTGCGTCCCACGGAAAGTGCCCAGTTGAAGATGGCGCGGTTGGGAAATCCTTTGGCCTTCAGTTCGGCCTGGGCGTAGATCTTTTCATACACGCGTGGAACGGCAACGAAGAGCGACGGCTGCACTTCGCGCAGGCGCCTCGGGCAAGCGTTCGATGAACGGGCAGTAGGCCAACGTAACGCCGTGATACAGCATGGCGAAATCCACGTGACGCGCGGTGATATGGCAGAGCGGCAGGAACGAGATACTGACCAGGCCAGGGTGCATGTCGAATCCAAGCAAGGAACACAGAATGTTCGAAGCGATGTTGCCGTGCGTCAACATCGCGCCCTTCGAAGTTCCGGTGGTGCCGGAGGTGTAGACGATAGTGGCGAGGTCATCAGGAGCGACGGAGCGCGCGCGTGCTCTCGACTTCGGGAGTGAGCATCTCAGGGCCCAGACTGGTAATCTGCTTCATGGAGACGCAGCTTGGTCGACGTAAGGAGCGAGATCTCCGGTGAACTCGATATCGATCCATGACGATCGATCTTTTCGATTCTCGGTCTGGGGAAGAATGGACAGAACTTTTTGCAGTTGCTGGTCGGAT
This sequence comes from uncultured Acidobacteriota bacterium, assembly GCA_963712365.1. Lineage (GTDB taxonomy): Bacteria > Acidobacteriota > Terriglobia > Terriglobales > Acidobacteriaceae > Sulfotelmatobacter. The sequence goes on along the minus strand of CAVQHO010000004.1, from coordinate 252,684 downwards.
GAGACGAAGATCGCGCGGCAGCCGGAATCGTTCAGTACGAAGGCGGTCTGCTCAGGCAGTGAGGGTGGTGTAAAGCGGGACGGTGACAGCGCCGAGCAGCAGGCTTGCCATATCGGCCGTCGGCCACTCCGGACGGTTTTCGCTGAGCAGGGCAATTCGATCTCCGGGGCGAATGCCCCAAGCGCGTGCAGTGTTTGGGCGGTGCGGGCGACGTTCTGGCCAAATTCGCGGGACGAGATCGGGAGCCACTTCCCGACTCGCGATGAAGCATGAGCCCGGTCCAGATTGCGTTCTACGGCGACGAAGAAAATGTCGTTCAGGGTGGCGATGCTCATGCCGTTCTCAGGCCCAATCCGCCGAATCGCGGAAAGCCGCATTGAATGAAATGTACTGTTTTCGCCTGGTCAGGGCAACGTGAAAGGTGGAATCAGGGTTACCGCGGAGCATCCGGCGACGCAAGACTGTTACATTTGCGGCGTTTACCGATGACTGTCAGGCGAGGTATTCTCAGCAACGCTCCCGTGGGAGGGAAGCTAAATGCAAAAAAGAAGTGCAGGCCTGCTGGCGACAGCCTTACTGTTGGCCGGCAGTGACTTGCAGGTCTGCCCCGGCGTCGCCCAGGCAAACAAGGAGGCTTCGAGTATGCCGAAGGTGGGTGACGTGGCTCCGGACTTCACGTTGAAGTATCTTCGATGGAAGGGATTTGAAGGACGTGAAGCTAAGTGACTACCGCGGAAAGAAGAATGTCGTGCTGGCGTTTTACATCTTCGCTTTCACCGGTGGTTGAACGCAGCAAATGAAAAACTTCCAGCAGAACTTGAAAGCGCTGGAAGCAACCGACACCCAGGTCCTGGGTGTGAGCATGGATAGCGCATTCGCCAATAAAGCCTTCGCCGACCAAATTGGAGTTACCTTCCCGCTGCTGAGCGATTGGGGCGGCAAAATCACCCGACGAGTACGGAATCTACAAAGACGAATACCAGGCGCCGCGCCGCGTGAACTTCCTGATCGGAAAAGATGGAAAGATCATGGAAGAGCAAGTAGACAAGGACGCGATCGATCCTAAGAAGATCGTGGATGCCTGTGCGCGACCCAAGATGAAGAGTTGAGGCGTAGCGCGAGATTCCATTCGTGAACGGCCCACCCTGTCCGCGTTTTCCGCAGTGATAGGGTGGGCAGTAAAATCATGGCATCAGGACCGTCTGCAACCCCCCTGTTTCATGCAGTTCCCGCCAGGAAACTAAACCGTCTCTATCGTGTTTGAAGACGATGTGGGTAAGATCAGGGATTCAATCGAAAATTCCCTCTGGAAGAGCAGACTATGAAAACACACAAGTTGTGGGCACTGGATGGCGCTACTTGGCGAGCTTTGCCTTTGTTCTGCAGCTTTCCATCAGCGTCAGGCCAGATGCATCAGGAGTGACAAGATCAACGATCAAGGACAGGAGCAAGATCCTCCAGGACGCGTCGGGCGTCTGAACTATTCGCAGGGATCGATTTCGTTCCGTCCAGCGGGGGAAGATGACTGGGTGACGGCTGTGCCCAACCGGCCGATGGTGACCGGCGACGATCTGTGGGCCGACGAGAATTCGCGCGCCGAAGTTCACGTGGGTTCGGCTGCGATCCGCCTGGGAGCGAAGACTGGCATCACATTCCTGGCTCTCGATGACCGCACCACGCAGATTCGGCTGGCACAAGGATCGCTGATCCTGCGCGTTCGCCATGTCGATGATGATGATACCTACGAGGTCGACACTCCGAATCTCGCATTCACGCTGCTGCAGCCGGGCGAATATCGCATCGATGTGAGCGAAGATGGCAGCCAGACCGTCACCACGGTTTGGCATGGACGCGGTCGGGTGACGGGCGGTGGGCTTCACTTATACCGTGGTCGCGAACCAGTCGGCGACCTTCACGGGCAACGAGGACCATCTCGATTACGATCTGGGCCAGATTCACCGATCGAGACGATTTTGATAACTGGGCATTTGATCGCGACGAGCGCGAAGACCGCGCCGACTCGGCGAACTATGTTTCCCGCGAAATGACCGGATACGAAGACCTTGACGAGTACGGCGACTGGAACTATGTCGCCGGCTATGGAACGTGCTGGCGTCCGCGAGCGATCGTGGCTGGCTGGGCTCCTTATCGCTTTGGGCACTGGGCATACGTTGGGCCGTGGGGCTGGACCTGGGTCGAAGATGAGCCTTGGGGCTTCGCTCCATTCCACTATGGACGCTGGGCATTTGTAAGCAGCGGATGGTTCTGGGTGCCGGGACCGGTGGTTGTGCGTCCAGTGTGGGCGCCTGCGCTGGTGGCCTTCGTAGGCGGCGGACCGGGCTTCCATTTCTCAGCAGGCGTCGGCGTGGGATGGTTCCCGCTGGCTCCTGGAGAAGTTTATGTGCCGGGATATCACGTCAGCCGCGGCTACGTGAACAACGTGAACATCACGAACACGACGGTGAATGTCACGAAGGTGACGAATGTCTACAACACCGTGATCGTCAACAAGAACACGACGGTCAACAACGTGACCTACGTCAACCAGCGTGTGAACAATGGCGTGACGGTTGTTTCGCATGACGCTTTCGTGAATGCGCGGCCAGTGGCGCAGAACATGATGCGAGTGGATCAGCGTGAGAATTGCGTCGGCGCCGGTCAGCCACGTGGTCGCGCGCGGAGCCGGTCCGCACGAGCGTTGTGGGTGCGGGACGGCCGGTGAATGCAAGGCCTCCGGCGGCGGTGGTGAGCCGGCCGGTGGTTGCGGTGCAGGACGCCGTCCGCGCCTGCCACGTTCGATCGAGCAGCGGCAAGCGCAGGCTGGCGGACGTCTGAATGAGCAGGCGTTCTGGTTCGCCCGGCGGGACCGACGCGGCCTGCGCCAGTGAATCAGGAAGGAAGGCCGCAGCATGGGCGCAGGACGGCTTCCGTCCGTTCACAGCCGCCGAGCGGCGGCAACAATCAGGTGCGACAGACGCCGCAGACCGCAGCCGCGGACTTACGAGCAGCAAGGAACCTGCGACGAACGGAGCACGGAGAACCGGAACGCACAGCCGGAGAACCGCACGTCCAGCAGCAGAACCGGCAGAACAGGCTCCGCAGAATCGGATGCGCAACCGGATCGCAATCCGCGAATCTCAGCAGGAGATGCGGCGGCCGCCACAGGAGACGCAATCCGCTGGTACGGCCGACGCCTCCGGTGCAGGAGCGCACGCCGCAGCAGGAGCAGCAGCAGGAGCAGAAGTTCAACCAGTGGCACGAACAGCGACCGCCAGCGCAGGCCCGCAGGCGCTCTCCTAGCCGAGACAGCAGCAGTCGCGGCCGGCGAGCCAAGACAAGACAACCTCAAAGAAGTAGGCTTGACGCTGGGACCTTGCCGTGTGATAGGGTTCGCATGAGATGCTTGTGCGAACCGACAAAATGAACGATGAACGCCGGGAGAGGTAGGACGCTCCCGGCGTATTTTTCGTGGGATGTTCCGACAGGAGCAATGAGCGGAGAACGAAACGTCCGAACCTCAACTGGATGGATCTGCTGTGGCTGCTGTTTCTGGCAGGCCTGGCGCTTCTGCCGCCGGTGCACGAGTATCACAAGCAACTCATCGCTGCTCGCATTCGGCGTGATCCAGTTGGGGGAAGGCTGGCTGGTTGGGCGCTTGCCGAAGCGGGGCGCGACTCTATATGGTTCTGATGAAGATCGGGCTGGCCACACTGCTGATCGATCACACCGGGCGAACTCAGCATCAACAGCAGCTACTATCCGATCTACTACCTTGCCGGTTGTGACCGCGGCCGAATATTTCGGTCCGTGGGCGACGCTGGTCTGGACGACTTTGGCGTCAGCCGCCTACTGTTCGTATCTTGTTATCCGGCGATGCGAGGAATACGAAATCACGGAAGACGAGCTACGCGGTGCTGGCGATCCGCGTTCTGTTTTTCTTTCTCGCAGCGATGGTGGTGAATCGCTTTGTGCTGGAAAGCCGGCGACAGACGCAGCGATATCAGGAACTGGCGAGACCCTGGCAGAGACCAACCGCCGGTTGGAACAGGCGCAAGCGGAAGCGCGACGGTCGGAGCGTCTGGCGGCGCTGGGACAGCTTTCGGCAGGCCTGGCGCACGAGATCCGGAATCCTCTGGGGGTGATCAAAGGCTCGGCGGAGATGCTGACGCAGAAACTGGCCGCACTCGAATCCCGCTCGCGACGGAGCTTGCGGGATACATTTCGAGCGAGACGAACCGGCTCAGTGCGCTGGTGACGCGCTTTCTGGATTTTGCGCGGCCGTTGCATGCCGACCTGACTCCCAGGACATTTCGACGGTGCTCGATCGCGCGCTGAATGATGTTGCGCAATTCTGGAAAGGCGCTCCGGTGCGAGTGGAAAAAAGTATGCAGCCGAATCTGCCGCCAGTTGCCGCTGGACGAGGGTTTGTGCGAGCAGGCATTCGTGAACATCGTTCAAAATGCCTACGATGCCATGGAGCGCAACGGGCGGAGAGCTTGCGAGTCACGCGGCAAGCGTTCGCGCTCAACGAACGCATGACGGCGAACGCTGGATGGAGTTGAGATGCGCATTGCGGACTCGGGGCCGGGAATTCCTCCTGAGTTGCGAGAGCAGATCTTCAACCCATTTGTGACGACGAAAAAAACCGGGGTGGGCTTGGGACTGTCGATTGTCTCGAAGATTATTGACGGCCATCATGGGTCCATTCGCGATTGAGAATGCCACCGGAAGATGGTGCAGGCGGGCGACAAACAGCCGGAGCGTGCTTCGTGATTTTCTTCCCGGCCGCGAGCGAAAGAATGCGCTGCAGTGAGCAGCGCTCATCTGGTGATCTCTTGAGAGAAGATAACGCGAGATCGAAGCAATCATGCCAGCGATTCTGATCGTCGAAGACGAGGCCAAGATGCGCCGCCTGCTCGAGTTGAATCTCGGCGACGACGGGTTCACGACGTTTTCAGCCGGAGACGCGGAAACCGGGCTCAAGCTGCTGCGCGAGAATTCCGTTGATCTGGTCCTGACCGACCTGAAGCTTCCGGGCATGAACGGGCTGGAATTCCTGCAGGCGATCAAGCGGCAGAATGCGGCGCTGCCTGTGGTGGTGATGACAGCTTTTGGCAGCGTTGAAACGGCCGTGGAGGCGATGAAGGCGGGAGCCAGTGACTATGTGCTGAAGCCGTTCTCCCTGGCGGAAATGCGGCTGGTGATCCACAAGGAACTCGACGTTCGCAATCTGCGGGAAGAGAACCGGTCGCTGCGGGAGGCGTTGGGCAAGCGCTATTCGCATCCCAACATGGTCGCGCGCAGCCCGAAAATGCAGGAGGTGCTGGCGACGGTCGAGCGCGTCGCGCCGACGAACGCGACGGTTCTGCTGGGCGGCGAGAGCGGCGTGGGCAAGGATCTGGTTGCGCGGGCGATCCACGAGAAGTCGCGGCGCGCCTCGGGACCATTTCTCAAAATCAACAGCACCGCCATTCCCGGAGAATCTGCTGGAAAGCGAACTATTCGGATTCGAGAAGGGCGCCTTCACCGGAGCTGTTGCGAGCAAGCCCGGCAAATTCGAATTGGCGGACAAAGGAACGCTGTTTCTCGACGAGATTGGCGATGTGCCCCCGGCGACGCAGGTGAAATTGCTGCGCGTATTGCAGGAGCGCGAGTTCGAGCGGCTCGGCGGAACCAAGACTGTGAAGGTGGATGTTCGGCTGATTGCCGCCACGAATCGCGATCTGCGCGAAGCGCTGGAGCAGGGAACGTTTCGCGAGGATCTTTATTACCGGCTGAATGTTGTGCCGATTGATATCGCTCCGTTGCGCGAGCGCAAGGAAGATATTCCTGACCTGGTCAACCTGTTTGTCACGCGGTTCGCGGGAGAGTCCGGTAAAGCCGATCGAGGGCATCAGCTCCGCAGGCGATGCAGATTCTGGTGAACTATCACTGGCCGGGAAATGTGCGCGAGCTGCAGAACATTGTGGAGCGGGCCTGCGCTCTGTCGAAAGGGGCAACGCTGGAAGCTGGCGATATCCATCTCGATATGCGGCCGGCGAAGAGCGCGAGTGATGGAGCGGGATTTCTTCCTGATGGCATGACGCTGGAGCAGTGGGAAGACGAGATGGTGCAGGAAGCTTTGCGCCGCGCGAATGGAAACAAGAGCCAGGCGGCGCGACTGCTGGGACTTTCGCGGAATGCGCTGCGATACCGGCTGTCGAAGATTGGAATCGCAGACGAAAGCGATAAAGAAGTCGCAGCCGTGATTATTCCGACTTCATCAACAGGCAGGTGACGTCGTCGTGCTGCGGAGTGTTTCCGACGAAGAGATCGAGTTCGGCCATCAAGCGCTTGCAGCATCTCGCTGGGCTCAACTGACCTGTTGCTTCGATGGCTGCAAGAAGTCGCGTTTCCCCGTATTCGTCCTGACGCGCGTTTTCTGCCTCCACCAATCCGTCCGTAAAGATGATGAGCCAGTCTCCCGGGGCAAGGACGACCCTTGCGGATTCGTATTGCACCTCGGGCTGAATCCCGAAGGGCAAGCCTCCGATGTCCAGATCGTTCGATGAGCCCGCTGGCACGGCGGAGGATGGGATTGTTGTGTCCCGCATTGATGTAGTCGAGCGTTGCGGGTGACAGGGTCGTATTCGGAGAGAAATGCAGTTGTGAATCGGAGCCCGCCCTGGCTGTTCGTGCAGGCATAGCGGTTCATATTGGAGGCAAGTTCGGGAAGAGCGACCTGCGCGGTGGACAAGGTCTTGAGGCTGGCCTGGAAGGTCGCCATCAGCATGGCGGCAGGAATGCTCTTGCCTGCAACGTCGGCTACAGCGAGGACGACGCGATTGTCTTCGTTGGTTTTGCCCGGTCGCGGGAAGACGTCATAGTAATCGCCGGCAACCGTGTTAGCGGGACGGGTCGCATATGACGATCGGCAAGTCCGGGAATCTGCGGCGGTGCTCCGGGAAGAAGCCAGGTTTGAATTTCGCGCGCGATCTGCAGGTCGCGCTTCATGACCACGCGATCGGCGATCTCGAGCATCAGCAGCAGAAGAAGAACCAGGGCCGCCCAGAAATGGAGGTCGAACTCCATCGGCGTAAACTTTTCCGTTTTTCCCGGCATACTCAAATGCGCTACGAGGGACGATGAGCAAGGCGAGCGAGACCAGGAGCAGGACACGGCGAGCCGGGGAGAGCTTCTCGAAGACAGCCCAGAAGAATTCTTTGATGATGTGAATGCGGCGGCCGTGATCGGTCAAACCCTCAGGTGTTTTCGCAGCGACATCTTTCGAGTAGAGGCGGTAACTGGTGCGCGCTTCGGACTCGAACTGCGACCAGAGTTGGCTGACCTCAAGGCCATCGGTGACGCGCTGCCAAAAGCTCTGCACACGCGTTCCGAACGAAACGGGCTGAGCAGGAGCTTGTCCGGTAGGTTGAGAGGCTGTCGCCATCGCTGTCAGTTGGATTATAGAAGATTCGTAGGGGAAGCCGTTACGACTGCGGCGCTAAGAGACTCAAAAGAGATTCAAAACAGATTTAGCTGCTCGTCGAATGCCTGTACCGGCCACTTTGTGGCAAAGCTGGAGGCGTCACGGCGAGTGGCACGCGTCATCTTGTATTTCTCACGGAGCCGGATCACGAGTTGCGAAAGGCGTTTGCCGTAGGCAGGCGGGAGGAAAGCACGATCCTGATAGCGCTCGCGGTAGTTTGAGGCCAGGTGCGGAAAATGTTGTTCGAGGAACGGCAAAAAGATGGCGGCAGAGCAAGGCTTAAGAAACAGAGGATTGGCAAAGACGTAGTCGGCTCCGGCATCGGCGGCGGCCTGGATGAGAGATTCGAGATCCTTTGGGGAATCGGTAATCCCCGGAACCACGGGGGAGCAACTGATGCCGACGCGCAGACCTGCTTTCGCCAAGGCATGGACTGCATCGATGCGAAGGTCGGGGCGAGGAGCGCGAGGCTCGAGAATACGCGCAAGGTTGGTATCGAGGGTAGTGATGGTTATGTGAATCGAGACCTTGTTCGATTGAGCGACCCGCTGCAGCAGATCGATGTCGCGGACAACCATATCGGACTTGGTAACAATTCCGAGTTCATATCCACGATGGAGTGAAAATTCTTCGAGGATCGCGCGTGTAACCTCGTAGCGGCGCTCGGCGGGCTGATACGGATCGGTCGCGGTACCAAGTGCGATCGACTCGTCGCGTTTGACGCGTCGGAGTTCGTGGCGTAGAAGGCCAGCGGCATGTTGCTTGACGTAGATTTTTTGCTCAAAATCCATTCCGTCGCGCATCTCCATGAACTCGTGGGTGTAACGCGCATAACAATATCGACACCCGAATTCGCAACCGCGGTAGGGGTTGATAGTCCAGGTGAAGGGCATCTGGCGATTGCTTACACAGCGGTTCAGCAAAGACTTTGTGGGCAGAGTGAAATATTCGACGTTATGGCCTTCGCGAATAGAGTCCCCTTGAGACGCCAACCGCGCGATGCCAACGAGATGTCGGGAGTCGGAATCGGGGAGCAGGGGTAGAGAAGACATGATATTCGCCTTTTGTTCGCCATGATAGCGGTAAGCAGAGCGAGGCGTCAAGCCTGATGGGATAGAAGATAGAGAAAATGAAAAGACACATGATGTTGGTTATTTGACAAACATGTGGAGATGTTTCGGATGAAATAACGCGTGTGGGCTGTGCTGCGGACTCTAAAACCTTGCCGTCACTCCATCTTGTTGTTATCGCTGTTCCCAGTATTTCCTAACCGGAATCGGATCACCTCGCCGTCGTTTCGGCTTTGTGAGACGAATGGTTTCGGGTTCGGCCATATTTTGGCTTCGCTTTCCAATAGGGAATTACCCGGCATAGGTTAATTCGACAACCGTACAGTCATCGTCCAGTGGCCGGCCTTCGCAGAAATCGTGTAGGGTGCTGAAGATCTGCGCCAGCGGGTGCTCCCCTCGCGCTGATTCTTCAAGACGTTCATCTCCAAACAAATCATCTGCAGGTGTCTGTGCGTCAGTGACACCGTCCGTTACCAGGACAAGGTGGTCCCCGGGCCTGAGGTAGCACGTTGCGACTTCGTATTGAGACCCCTGCAGCAAACCCACAGGAAGATTCGTTTCTTTGAGCCGCGACACACCGCCTGCCGCGGTGACGATGAGCGGTGGCACATGCGCGCAGTTGAGATAATCCAACCTTCCGTCGGGCTGGATCTTTGCGATCACCAGTGTTGCGTATTTAGATCCAAGATCACGAGTGGTGAAAAATCGGTTTGCGCCTCTTCGCGATTTCGGGAAGCGGAACTCGCGATAGCAAATCTGACTGCATCATGCCTTGCAACATGGACGCCATAATTGCAGCTGGAACTCCTTTGCCTGAAACGTCAGCGATGGCTAACAGCAGATCCTCATCAATAACGGTGGCCATGAAGAAATCCCCACCGATATCTTTGCAAGGGACATTTTGTGCCTTCACTTGAGCAAACGGAAGTTGGGGCAGCTTCTCTGCCATCAGTCCCTGCTGAATGATGGCCGCTAATTCCAGTTCCTTCTGCTGGCAAAGACGAAAGGCGTTGTAAGATTCCGCAAGTTGCATCTGTGCCCACTGAAGACGGAACGTGATGACGGCCTGGTTGGCGGCGACGGAGATCAGTTGCTTGTCGATTTGGCTGGGGTAGTCACTGCGGGAGCAAGCGGTCAGGAGGACGCCATCCTCCCCTTGCACGCCCAACGGTGTCAAAGTAACTGTCAACCAGCCGAAACTTCCCACCCAACCTGTTTGCTGACCTTCCGCATGGTCTTGGAGCCAACCAGGAAAATCCTCCCAAAGCTTGCCCCGTGACGCTTCGACGACCAGCTTTTCCCCGCGAGGTTGCAGCCGGACGTAAGCGACGTCAAGGCGCAATATGCTCACCAACGCGTCTACGATATTTTCGGAGACAGCATGCGCTCCCAGGCCAATCCAGGTGGCTGGCATGGTCGCCAAGGCTACAAGATCGCGAACAGCTCCCCGTAGTTCCCGCACACATCTTAATTCCCTCGCTAATGAAAGGAAGCAATGCCCGATACTCTTCATCGGGAGTGTTAAAGAAGGCACAGATATGCCGGTAGTTGCCCAATGGCATACCACCAAAATGGATGCTGCGTTGCATAGCGGTCATGAGGCTCCCATCGGCTGCGTTGGGTAGAGTCTGGTGTCTGAAACATAATGTTGCGACAAAAGTGACCGCGTCTTCATGCGACCTCTTCAACAAAAGCAGTTGGGGGATTTGGTGCCTCCAAGCGAAGGCCGAGCGCTTCTATGGCGTCGGTCCACGATCTTTTTAAACATTGCTATGCAACCTCCAGCCGCGCATTTTCGCGTTCACGTTGAGACTAGCGACATGTGGCACCGAGAGCAATCCGTCGGTAGACCGAATGAAAATTCGACGACTACGCTTAGTGGGCTATTCCGTTCAGGGAAGAGGAATTGATACTACGAAAGTCGTACCTAAGAATTGGTTCCGCGGCTGGCCCAACCCAACAGGTCCCGAATCTCGGACTGCATGTAGTACCCCTCGCCGATTGTAGGCGAAAATACTCCCATGCCAATTGCTTCGGGAAGAGTTCACGAGCCTTCGTATCCCGGAATCTGCACGCGCTTTGCGAGTTCGAGTACATCTCCGCGGTATTTCACTCGAAGGTAGAAAAGAAAGAAGCAGCATGAAACCGTCCGATGCCACGGCGTTCGCTTCGTTCAAAATATCTCCACATGTTTATCAAATAATCAACAGCATGTGTCTTTTCATTTTCTCTATCTCCTAGCCCGTCAAGCCTGATGGTGATGGCCATGCTGCCTATTTCAAGAGGCCATAGACTTCGACCTCACCTCGTGCAGAAAAGTAGACGCGTCCGTTGATGACGATGGGAATTACGAAACGAGTCGCGAGGGCGGCACGGTCGCGCTGGCTATTTTGCTCGGAGGTGTAGATAGGAGCGTCCAGCTTCGTCGCGTCGAAGGCATAAAGGACGGCAGGCTTCGTGTCCGGTCCGTTCCAAACCTTGGTTGTGATCGCCCAAACGATTGCGTTCTTGTTGCCATCAGCGGAGACCGTGGGAGTGGCTCCCGGATTTTCGAATTTCATGTTCGAAGATGCGTTAAGGATAAGTTGTCCGCCTTTGATGGAGTAGTCGTTGAGGTGGTCGTCGCTGGCAGCAAAGAATGCGTGGCCATTCCAGTAGGGGATGGCTCCATAGGCCCCGCCACCAAGCTTGACGGTTTGCACCAGGAAATCCTTGTCGCGATGGTACTTGCCCATGTTGTCTCGATCGATGACGTAAATCGTCGAATCCTTGGTGGGTTGGAGGAGCAGGTGCCGATGCGGGCCGGGTTGATCTGGCAGAAGCGTGGGGCCGCTCGAACCGACGTCGGAGTCGGCATTGCTGATGCGATCCTGATCGTGCGGTGTGAAGTAGTCGCGGACGGCTAGCGTAGATCCGTCGAGCTTCAACACAGAGTCGCCATAGTCGCGGCCGCCAGAGCCGGCGTTGAATGTTCCATTGCCGGTGGGAACGTAGAGATTGCCCTCGGCGTCGGCAGCGGGACCCGTGTCGGCTAGCCAAATGCCGGCTTCGCTACCGTCGGGATTCACGTTGAGTACCGATTTCTGCGTGAGTGTTTGCGCGTCGTACGCCATGACCCAGCCATGGTAAGGGTCGGCATCACAAGATGACGCCCAAGTGAGATACACGGTATTGTTTGCGAGCGTGAGAGCGGCGCGCGGATTTTCTTTCAGAGGATCAAACGTTACTTGTCCGTTGTTCGAATCCCGGCCTTTGCCCGGGACGCTAGCTGTGATGAGTTTCGGGCCGCCGAACTTTTCCACGCCTGTGGTAATCGCCAGAGCATGTAAACGCTGGAAGAATTCGTGGCTTCCGACCGTGTGACGAGTCCTGGTGCGCGCTAGCACGTATAGCGTGCCGCTCTGCAGGTCGATGACGGGGGTCGAGGTGATTCCGACCTCGGGGCGGATGAATCCGCATTGGACATCATCTTCGGAGGGAACGCTCTCGTTGCGGCGACGGTCTAGAAGGCTGACCTGCCAGAGCGGCGGATCATTTGGACGCGCTATATCAAAGGCGTAGACGCTATCGTGCTCGGTTGCGACGTAGAGCACGTCGTGAGTTCCCTTGTCGGGGATCTCGACTCGCGGGACAAAGAGCGGCTGTGCATAGACTGCGCCATCAACCTTGAAGGCGCCCAGCTTCCCGAACTGCTTCGCATTGACGTTCTGCGGTGTCAGAATCTTCTCGTTGAGATTCGCTCCCGTGCGCGCATTGTCGTATTGCGATGTGAGTACCTGGGGGAAGGCGGAAGTTGAGAGAAAAACTGCGAGGGAAACCGCACAGCACAATCGATTCATGACGAACTCTCGCATTGCAGATTTACCGGGGACTTGAAGGTTAGAACATTCGGAGGACGTTCAGGTTGCACGATTTACCTCACAAGAGTGCGTGGACGATACGCGCTGAGTGTACGGGGTCGCGTAGGTCGTCCTAGTCGCGTGAGCGCTCTTTAGGGTTTCGTTGCAGGCTTATCCGCGGGCTTGTCGAATAGTTTTGCGTCAAGTTGCGGATTGAGTTCAATCTTCTTCAAATCGGCTGTGCTGGTCTGCTGGCCGTTTTGTTTGTTCTCGTGCTTGTAAGGCATGGTCAGACCATCCACCGTGCGCCAGTCGGCGAGATCGGTCTCGCCCTCGAACGGACCTGACTGACCCATCCCTTTGTATTTCTCGCGCAAGATGTGCCCGGTTTTCGGATCTACGTACCAGCGAACCCACGGAATCGCGCCGCCCACGTCGACGATTGCGGCATCGACATCCCCGACTTTTTCTGTGCCTCCGGCGGCAAACGCGAAGGTAGGATCGTCGGCGTGCTGGGCGACGTACACGAGATCGTGCTGCATCTGCGCCATCATTTCGGTTTTCTGTGCTGGTGGCATGCTGCGTGTGCCCATGCCGGGGAGCGACATGAAGGCGGTTTCGGGAGAGGCCACGATGGTCAGAGTTCCCTGCGGGATCTGCATCTCGACATGCATGCTGTCGGGAAACCTGAGGTAAACGTCCACCGGCGAAGCGGGCCCGCCAGAGTCACTCTCGGCGATATTAACGCGCATGGACTTTATCGATTTGAGCTTGGGCAGTCCTCCCATGGCGGCGGCTACTTTGGCTGCGAGAGCCTTGCCCTCGGGATTCGAAGCAGAAGGCTTAGCTTCGTCTTTAGCCTCTGACGGCGGAGGAATGGTTATGTCGATCGTATGCACTTCGCCGAGAGTTGAAAGCGGCTTGTCGAATTCTTTCGTGTTACCGACGACCAGGACTGCCATCTGGTCCTTATGCATGTATTTTGTGGCGACGCGATTTACTTCCGCAGGAGTGACCTTCTTGATCTCCGCCTGATACTTGTCAAGCCAGTCGGGTGGGTATCCGTAGAACTCGTAGGTTAAGCGTTCGCCGAGAATTTTGTCGGGGGAGTCGAGACGGAAGATAAAGGTGTTGAGGATGGCGTCTTTCGCGCGCTGGATTTCGTCGTCGGTGATCGGCTGAGTCGTGAGGTTGTCGATGTCTTCGCGGACGGCCTGCACCGATTCGACGGTACTCTGGCTCTTCGTTCCCATGCCTACTTGCTGAATGCCAGGGTGCCCGAAGTTGGCGCCAATGCCGCCACTAACGCCGTAGGCGAGTCCGCGCTTGGTGCGAATGTCATTGAACAGGCGCGAAGAAAAGCCACCTCCGAAAGCTTCATTGAAAACGCTAATCGCATAGTAGTCTGGATTGTCGCGCGTAATGCCAAGCGCCACAAAGCGGATGTTGCTCTGATTCACGTCGTCTTTCGGAATGACGTAATAGGCGGGCTTCGCGGGAGAATATTTAATGTCAGGCTTAGGCGTAGCCGGTCCTTTAGGCCAGGAATCGAAGGCGGCATGCAACCGCGACTCCATGGCGGCAGAATCGAAGTCGCCGCTGATGCCGAGAATCATGTTGTTCGGATGAACATGTTTGCTGTGCCAATCGATGAAATCCTGGCGGGTGACGGCCGCGACGGTCGCGTATTCGGGGACGCGGGCGTAAGGATTGTCAGGTCCGTAAGCAAGCTTGACCGATTCGCGATGAGCAATCTCGCTGACGTCGTCGTTGCGGCGTGAGATGCCGTCGGCTTCGCCCTTCTGCGCAATCTCGATCTTCTCGGGACGAAATTCGGGATTCTGAAGCACGTCGACGAAGGCCTTGAAGACGTCGTCAAGATCGCCTTTCAAGCAGGAAAAACTGATGGAGGTGGAGTCGGGGCCGGGACCAGTTTCCACTTTCGCGGCGCGCACTTCGAGGAAGTCGTCCAGTTGATCGCCCGTCTGAGTCTTTGTTCCACCCGTGCGCCAGACTTCACCGTACATGTCGACAAGGCCGACCTTGTCGGCAGGCTCGCTGACGGATCCGCCCCGAATGCGGGCATACCCACTGATCAGAGGCAGTTCGTGATCCTCTTGAAGGAAGATCACCATGCCATTCGAGAGTTCGACGCGCTTCGGCTGCGTAGGCTTGAACTCGGGAAGTTGAGGGACTGGAATCTGCTTCCAGTTTGTAGCTTGGCCGGTCGTACTCTGTGGGGCTGCCAGGCAGAGCATCGCCAGTACCAGCGTAGCGGCAAGTGCGAAGGTCATTGGCCGCGAATTTTTTTTCGCGCCGCGCACTTGCGAGCTTTGCTTCGCCGGACGGCGGGGGGCGGCTGTCCCCATATGGCTTTTCTCGGCGGCAATGATCGGCGCCGACATCTTTGAGAATCTGCTACTTGATTTAGAAAGTTTTATCATTGTCCACCTTCCTGGGCGGAGGATGTGGAGGTCGATTCGCCCCCGGATCCGGGCGCTGCACCGCCGGTTTCGATAACGCCGACGGTGCGATTCGTGTCGACGAAGACTTCGTTGGCGATGCGCCGGATATCAGCCTTGGTTACCCGATCGATGCGGTCCACCGAGCGGAATAGTTCGCGCCAATCTCCGTATCGCGTCTGGTAGGTGGCGAGCTGCGTAGCAAGGCCTTCGTTATCTGCCAGACCTCGAATCAGGTTGGCCTTGCTGCGCGTCTTGATCATCTTCAATTCTTCGTCGCTGATGTCTTCTTTTTTGAGGCGATCGATTTCAGAATGGATCGCTTCAGCCATCTCGTCTGGCTTGTGGCCGGGCAGCGGCACGGCCAGGAACGCAAACAGGTGCGGATATTTGATTCCTGGATAACCAGTGAGTCCTTCAGAGAAGGACGCGATCTTTTTGTCGCGCACGAGGGCGCGATAGAGACGCGATGTGCGACCTTCGGACATCAGGTCACTGATGGCGTCGAAGACGGCGTCATCTTTGCTGCGGTAATCAGGGCGGTGATAGCCCTCGATGTAAATCGGCTGCGAAGCCTCTTTGAGGACGACGCGGCGTTCGGAATTTTGAGGAGGTTCGGCAGTCGTAATCTCGTCCGGCTGCGGGCGAGTTGGCAGGCGTCCGAAATATTTCTCGAGAATCGGCATTGCCTGAGCAGTCTTCAAGTCACCGGCAACGGCGATGACCATGTTCGAGGGAATGTAATACTTGTCGAAGAAATTCTGTGCGTCAGTCGCCGAGAAGTGGTTCAGGTCAGACATCCATCCGACAGTGGGGCGATGGTAGGGATGTGCTGCAAAGGCTTCTTGCGTGAATTGCTCGAGCAGGCGTCCAAAGGGATTGCTATCGGTGCGCATACGCCGCTCTTCGATCACTACATTGCGTTCTTTGTAAAACTCGCGCATCACGGGATGCAGGAAACGCTCGGATTCGAGGTACGCCCACAGCTCCAACCGATTCTGCGGCATGGAGTAGTGATATCCCGTCTCGTCGAAGCTGGTGAAGGCATTCATGTCTTCACCCCCGTTTTGTTCGACGATCTTTCCGAATTCGTTTGGCGCGACGAACTTGTCGGCGGCGGAGATGGCGTCTCTCCACGCTTTCTCGAGTTGCGTCAGTTTTGCGGCGTCTTGTCCGACACTCTTGTCGCGTTCGGCGACGTAGGCTGAGTAGGCGATCTCCACTTTTTGTAGGGCGGCTTTCTCAGCGGCGTAGTTGGTGGTGCCGATTTTGTCGGTCCCTTTGAACGCCATGTGTTCGAACATGTGGGCAAGGCCGGTGGCGAGCATCGGGTCCTGCGCGGAACCAGCGTCAACAAGGGTGAAAAACGAGAAGACCGGGGCTTCAGGGCGCTCACAGACCATTAGGGTGAGGCCATTGGGGAGCTTCTTTACGGTGACTCGTTTCTCGAAGGAGGCAACGTCTTGGGTTAAGGCAAGTGCCGAAAAAATGGCGAGAATACAAACGGTTTTCAATGTGTGATGTTTCAATGAACCTCCGACGGCTGGCGGATATCCACGTCGAGACATAAGTTGGACGGGCCAGCGGGGCAGAAGTTTGAAAGTACGTGTCCGGAAGGGGCGTTGTCAAACAAGGAGCGCGCTGAAGCCGGAGTTTAGGAGCAAAGCTGTATTTTGCAGGCACGCCGCTTTCAGGCACAATTGATGCCCGGAGACTATGTGTCTGAATCAGTAGTCGAAATTCAAGGCAGGAATTTGAAGCTGTCGAACCTGGATAAGGTCCTTTATCCGGCAGCGGGATTCACAAAGAAGGACGTGATCGACTACTACGTTCGCATCGCGCCTGCCATACTGCCGCACCTACAGGGAAGGGCGCTGACACGCAAACGTTATCCCGATGGCGTGGACGGAGAGCCGTTCTTCGAAAAAAATGCGCCCGCGCATAAGCCGGATTGGGTGAAGACTGCGCCGATCTGGAGTGAAGGCAACCGGCGCACGGTTCACTACGTGCTGGCGAATGACCTGGCAACCCTGGTCTGGCTGTCCAACTTGGCCGCGCTTGAGTTGCATCCGTCTCTCGCGTTGGCGAAGGACATCAAGTGTCCGACGGAGATGGTGTTTGATCTTGACCCGGGGCCGCCGGCGAACATTGTGCAATGTTGCCAAGTAGGACTATGGCTGCGAGAGATTTTTGAGCACTTCGGGCTTAAAAGCTTTCCCAAGACTTCAGGCTCTAAGGGATTGCAGATTTATGTCCCGCTGAATACGCCAACGACATTCGATGCAACCAAAATGTTTTCTCACGCGCTGGCTCAACTGCTGGAGCACGATCATCGAGACATGATTGTCTCCGATATGAAGAAGAGTCTGCGAACGGGAAAGATATTTGTGGACTGGAGCCAGAACGACGAACACAAGACGACGATCGCGGTTTATTCATTGCGTGCCCGCGAGCACCCGACGGTCTCGACGCCGGTGACCTGGGACGAGGTGGAGCGAACATTTAAGAAGAAAGATGCGGGGCTGTTGGTGTTCGAAGCTTCGAAGGCGATTGCGCGGTTTGAGAAGATGGGCGATTTGTTCGAGCCGCTGCTAGAGTTGAAGCAGAAGTTGCCAGACTTGAAGGCAGCTGCAGGTGCGATGCAGAAAGATGCCCCCATTGAGATCGCGGCGCAAGCGGACGAAGAGCCAAAGAGGTCGAGAAGCAGGAAGCCTGCAAAAAAGGCGACAACAGCGAAAAAGCGAAGCAAGATATAATTTCGAGCGATCCTTTCCTACACGACTTGATCCTCTCGCACCATGGCAGAACTCTTCGCGGGAACTTCGGGATGGGCGTATGCAAGCTGGAAGCCCGATTTTTATCCGGAAAAATTAGCGCAAAAGAAATTTCTGGGCCACTATGCGACGCGCCTGAACACGGTTGAAGTCAACTTCACCTTCCGACAGCTGGTCAAAGAAACGACGATCCAGAACTGGCTGAACGAAACTCCTGCGCAGTTCCGTTTTGGTGTCAAGGCGCATCAGGTGATCACTCACATCAAGCGATTAAAAGGAACGGACGAGTTCGTCCGGCGATTTCTGACGACGATTGAGCCGGTGGCGGCGGCGGGCAAACTAGGTCCTGTGCTCTTTCAGCTTCCTCCGAACTTGAAGATGGATGCCGCCCAGTTGAAAGATTTTCTGACCACGTTGCCACGCACTGTGCCGGCCGCGTTCGAGTTCCGCCATGAATCGTGGTTTGTCGATGAGACGTGGGATTTGCTTAAAGCAAATAATGTGGCCCTCTGTGTCGCGGAAACCGAGACGCTGACTACCCCTGATGTGCCTACGGGAGATTTCATCTACTACCGGTTTCGCAAGCCGAGCTATACGGGAGAAGAGCGGGCATCGATGGTCCGCCGGATTGGAGATCATCTTGGCGCGGGCCGGAATGTATTTGCTTATTTCAAGCACGAAGAGACGCCGGAGGGCGCGTTGTATGCGGTGGATCTGCTGCGGGAAGTGACGGGCGGCGCATGATGCGGAGCTATTTGTTTCTCTTGCTGGCCGTTGCATTTGCATTCAGCGCGGTCTCTGCGCAGAGCTCACCGTTACGGACCGTGCACGTTTTTGTCGCCTTGGCTGACAATGAGCACCAAGGAATCATTCCAGTTCCGGCGAGACTTGGGAACGGAGAAGACGCCGAGCACAATCTTTATTGGGGATCCGCTTACGGGGTGAAGACGTATTTCTCCCGCTCGGCGGAGTGGGAACGTATTCGTTGCGAGGCGGGTCCCAAACGAGAGATTCTCGAGCGATGTGTGTTCGAATACCGAGCGGCGAATGTGTATCTGATTGCAGACGCCTATCGAGGAATCGAAATCAGGCAGGCTATTTTGGATTTTTTCGACTCGGCGGCCGGGGACGGTAAGGATGTGGTTCGAGTCAGTGGTGCAATGCTTTCAGGGGAACTGCCGATCCGGGGTGGGGCGAATCTGTTGGCGTACATTGGTCACGACGGGCTGATGGATTTTCAACTCTCGCGCCTTCCAAAACAGAAAAACAATGCTCATCGAGATGTTGTAGTGCTCGCTTGCGCAAGCAAACAATATTTCGCCGATCCGATTAGGGCGACGGGGGCCTACCCGTTGCTGTGGACCACGGGGCTGATGGCACCCGAGGCGTACACGCTGAAAAGTTTTTTAGACGGGTGGATAGCGGGGGAGAACAACGAGCAGGTCCGTGGCCGTGCGGCCGCAGCCTACGACAAATACCAGAAATGCGGACTCCGCGCTGCGCATCGATTGCTCGTCAGCGGATGGTGATCTTACGACAGATCAGGCATCGTGTTCATCACTTTGCGATGTGTCCGACAACGCTCATACTGAACCTCTCGCGTTATGGCTTCGAATCCCAATTCCCACGTTATTGCCGGATTCCTCGACTACTTGCGTATCGAGAAGGGACTGGCAAAGCTTTCAATCAGTGCTTATTCGACGGACATTTCGCAATTCACCGAATTTCTCGAGAAACGAAAATGTGACCTGCTGACGGCGCAGCGTGCCGACGTGCGGGAGTTTCTGCAGCAACTTTTTTCGCATCAGGTGGACGGGCGGAGCGTGGGCCGAAAACTCTCGGCGCTGCGGCATTTGTATCGATATCTGCTTCTGGACAAGCGGATCGAGCACGACCCGACACTGAATATTGAGTCGCCACGGCAGTGGAAGGTGCTGCCGAAGTCGCTGGCGCGAGATGAAGTCGAGGCTACGCTGAATGCTCCGGCAAACGCGATGCGCGAAAAGCACAAGGACGCGAGGGATGCGGCAGCGCTGGCGTCTCGCGACCGTGCGGCATTGGAGCTTATGTATGCGGGGGCGCTGCGGGTTTCGGAGATAGTCAACGCCACGCTGGAAGACCTGAAGCTGGAAGCGGGGTACATGCTGGTGCGCGGCAAGGGCGAAAAGGAGCGCATCGTTCCGCTCGGCAAACCAGCGCAGGATGCGCTCTCGGAATATCTCGCGCGAGGACGCCCGGTGCTGGCGGAGATGCGGGTGGCAAAGAATTACCCGACCGCACAAAAAAAACGAGACCTCGAGCAGCAGGGTAAAACGGTCGTGCGTGCGGCTGCAGCTCCGGTTCGGAATTCGCCTCTATTGTTTATCGCTCGCGGCGCGCGCAGGTTGACGCGGCAGAGAGTGTGGCAAATGGTGGGGACAGCGTCAGCGGCGTCGGGCCGGCATGCCTCGCCGCATATGCTGCGGCACTCGTGCGCGACGCACATGGTCGAAAACGGAGCGGATCTACGCACCGTGCAAACGATACTTGGGCATTCCGATATTTCAACCACCCAGGTGTATACGCATCTCGCGCTCGATCGGCTTAGGAACGTTTATCAGAAGCACCATCCGAGAGCGAAGGCGAGATGAGGGAGTAAACATCGGACATTTCAGATTCTGAAGTCACATTCCACATCTAAGCGCAACGATTTGAATGGTGGCTGCACCCAGTGATCTAAAAGCTGAAATCATGACTGGTACTCACACAACTGTTGAGACGGCCGTTGCGGACTTCCTCCATCATCTGCGGGAGCGCAATGCCTCGCTTCACACGATCAAGGCGTACAGTGGCGACCTCGCCAACTTTTCTGCGTATGTGGGATCACGAAGCTGGAAGCAGATTGACCACATTGCGATTCGAGGATTTCTCTCGCAACTTTACGAGAAGGGACTGGGCAAGACTTCGGTGGCCAGATCGTTGGCGGCGGTACGATCCCTCTACCGGTGGCTGGCGCGCGAAGGAGTTGTGGAGCAGAATCCGGCAAAACTGGTGGCTACCCCGAAATTGGCGAAAAAGCTTCCGCGCGTGCCTACGATCGAGGAAATGAATTTCGTGCTCGACGGGCAGATGCCTGAAGTGGCCGCGTTTCCTGAGCGGGACCGCCTGATGTTGGAGTTGCTATACGGTTGCGGGATTCGCAATTCGGAGCTTACTGGAATCGATCTGGACGACATAAGGCTGAGCATGGAGGCGATCCTTATTCGCGGAAAAGGGAAGAAGGAGAGATACGTTCCATTCGGCGATTCGGCGAAGGCCGCGCTGGCGGCCTATCTTCCGATACGACAGAAAACTTTGTCCGAGACGCGAAAGGTTTCGGCCGCATTGCTCATCAATTGGCGAGGTGGGCGCCTGACGACACGCAGCGTCGGGCGGATCGTCAAGAAAATTGCGGTGTCCAAGGGATTATCACCGGACGTGCATCCGCACACGTTGAGACATGCATTTGGAACTCACATGCTGGAAGAGGGAGCGGATTTGCGAGCGATCCAGGAATTGCTTGGCCACGAGCGGCTTGCGACCACCCAACGTTACACCCAGCTTTCGATGAAGCACGTGCTGCAGGTTTACGATCAGACACATCCTCGCGCGAAGTGAACTTTTCTTCTAGTGGGCCTTACGCAAGCCTTCCCACATGCTGACAATGCGGGCCTTCAGCTCAGCAGTGAGCTTTTCGTAGACCTGCTCCGAGGCTTCCGATTCGGGCGGCGGAATGATTGGATCACCGATCACCACCTTCAGCGGTGCAAACTTTTGGAAGCTCTGGTTGCGCGGCCATGATTCATAGAAGCCTTCGATCGCGATGGGCACGATCGGAACCTGGAGGTGTATGGATAGAATCGCGGCGCCCTTTTTGAAAGTCCGCGGCGTGCCGTCGATCGACCGCTCCCCTTCGGGATAGAGAATCAGCACAAGACCGTTCCTCAGGCCAAAGGCTCCAGAGCGCATTGCCGGAACCAGGTTTGCGTCGGGATCGAGGACGACGACCTTAATCGAACGCGCAAGGCGACGCATGAATCCTTCTCCAAAGATTTCGCTGGTGCCTACCGCGAACGTCCGCCGAAAAGTGTCCGCGGGCAGAATGCTGGCGAGGACCAGGGGATCGAGGTAGCTCTGATGGTTCGACGAGAGGATGTAAGCGCCGGACGTGGGCAGCTTCTCAGCTCCGCTCACCTTCAAATCGAACTTGTCGAGGGCAATGACATTAATAAGGCGAGAGATGAAATACCAGAACGTGTCGGTGAGTCGGTTGGGATGGGCGAGGGCGAGAACATCTTTGTCTTCAGGATCCTCTGCCAAAATCGCCTTCCAACCGGCAAAGGTCGTGCGTGTTCCGGAACTTCCTGCACCGCTTGCTGCACTCTTTAGAACTGCGTCGATCAAATCCCGGACCGTGTAAATCTCCGCAAGTTGCGATTCGGCGAGATCACCGCCAAGGTCGTCCTCGAGCCGACTGAGCACTTCGACCCGCTGCATGGAGTCGAGACCGAGATCGAGTTCCAGGTTCAAGGTGGGACGCATGGTGGCAGGAGCTGAGCGGGCGGCTTCGCGCAAGATGCTTAGTCCACGCTGCACGTCTGGCTGTTCCAGCCATGCGGTCTCCTCGGGTGTCAGCGGCTTCTCGGCTGGCAGATCGGAATCGTCCGATATTTTCCGGGTCTGATTTGCCCGCACGCGCTTTTCAACTTCGAAGCGCTTGATCTTGCGAGTGGTGGTGCGGGGCAGATCGTCTTGCCAAATCTCGTAGCTGCTGATGCGCTTCGTGGAAGCGATTTGCGGCGAAAGACTCTCGATGTCGAAGCGAATGACTTCCTTGGCGTTCACGACCTTGCGCTGCCGAAGCACATCGAAGTTCGGGACGATCACTCCATGGAGGCGGTCTCCACCTTCTCCTGGCGTGCCTTCGAGTCCGATGACAGCTATTTCTTTGATGAACGGCGACTTTAAATAATGCGTCTCAATTTCCTCGGGATAAACATTTTTGCCATTGCTAAGAACGATCACTTCCTTTTTACGTCCAGTGAGAAAGAGGTGGCCATGCGAGTCGAAATAACCGAGGTCGCCCGTGAGGAACCATCCGTCCTTAAGGACTGCGGCGGTGGCGTCGGGACGATTCCAGTAGCCCTTCATCACCACGGCTCCGCGCAGTGCGACTTCTCCCACAGGCGGACCTTCCTCCTGCGGTTGTGGATCGATGATTTTGCCTTCGACGCCTTTCATGGCTTTTCCGACCGAGCCGATTTCGTTGTCATGAGGTGAATTTGCGTAGATGGCTGCCGTGGTCTCGGTAAGTCCATAGGCCTGCAAGACGTCGATCCCGAGATCATGGAAGGCCCGAGCGATGGCGGGATCGAAGCGCGACCCCCCAGTGACGAGATAACGCATCTTCGGTCCCAGAGTGGCGTGCACTTTGCGGAACAGGATGGGGCCGGCGTTGATCCCGACTTTGCGTAGCGTTCGGTTGAGAGTGATCATGGCGCCGAAGAGTTTTTGAGTGAGCGCGCCGCGCTTAGCAATCTCCTGCATCACGCGCTCGTGAATCAAGTAGAAGAACTGAGGGACTACGGCGAATGCGGTGATGTTTCGCTCGGTGAGCGCTCGAAGGAGTTCGGATGTGTTCAGAGTTTCGAGATACACGACGCGCGATCCCTTGACGAGCGGAAGCATAAGGTTCGCCATCTGCGCCAGCACGTGGAATAGTGGCAGGATGCCAAGCAGGGCGTCACTCGGGCCGAGTTCCACCCAGTTAAAGACGGCTTCTACCTCGCCGAGGAAGTTAGAGTGCGTCAACATCACGCCCTTGGGATCGGCGGTCGTTCCAGACGTGTAGAGGAGGGAAGCAAGATCGTCGGTTTTTGCCTCGGCTGGCCGAAAATTGCGCGGTCCGTCGCGAAAGATTGAGGGGAGATCCGCCAGCCACCGATCTTTACTTGAATTTTTCGAGCGATCGGGATCCATAAGGATGATGCCGATTTTCAATTCGGTGGTCGCAGGTCGCGCGGTTGGTATGTGATTGCCGTCGCAGAAGATTGCGGAGGTGCCGCTGTCTTTTAAAAGTTTGGTGACTTGATCGTCGTGCAGCGCGGTGTCGAGGGGGACGACCGTGCATCCCGAAGCGATGATTCCGAGGTACGCCGCAACCCAGCGTGGGTGATTATCTGCAAGGATGGCGAGGCG
This sequence comes from uncultured Acidobacteriota bacterium, assembly GCA_963712365.1. Classification (GTDB taxonomy): domain Bacteria; phylum Acidobacteriota; class Terriglobia; order Terriglobales; family Acidobacteriaceae; genus Sulfotelmatobacter. Next base: position 228,855 of record CAVQHO010000004.1, on the reverse strand, counting down.
GGAACCGCGAGGAAATCTGCTCTCGGTGATCCATCGACCGATGGATTCGGCCATGCGGCGAAGTTCAGCGTAGGTGCAACTTTCGAGATGGTCCTGGCGCTGGAGTTCGAGCGCAACGTTGTCAGGCCAGCGCTCAGCACATTCGACAAACCGGTCATAGAACGTGGGCATGGGTCGTGGGGAATATACACGAAAGGCGTCGAGTCCAGCAGTGTCTGGATACAGGGATCAAGAGGACAACCACGAAGGGGACAAGGTCAGTCGACGAAACTTCACACTCACGGAGTCTTTGGCAATTTCGGTTTCTCGGCTTCTGCAATCGCCTTGCGGAACTGTTCCACGGCGGAGTTCTGGGGCGGCTGGAGACAATCTTTGGCAATGTAGCGCCACACGGGAGAGGCGTCGAGCGGATCCGAAACGCCTCCGCGATACACCTCGAACATGTCGTCAGAAGGGCCAGCCTCGGTGCCGATACGAGTCCGTCTGTCAGGATCCATAGTGGGATCATTGGGAAGTTGGCCACGCTGTCCACCGATGCGGACGGTGGAGTCCGTGGACTGTCCGAGGCCGGGACGCTGATCGATGGGCCCGCCTCGGATGGTTGGCCGCACGCCTCGGCCGTTTCCAGTGCGAATCGTAATGATTAGATCGGACTCCTGCCCGTCCATGACTATCCTGAATCGGCCCCACTCGGATAGCGCTTTCTCGACATAGTCGCGGGCCATGAAATTTGCACGGGGCTGATCCAATGGCTCACCGGCACCGGGTTGGATCGCGACCAACACGGTTTCCGCTCGCAGGACATATTCCGGGAGGGTGGATTTTTTTTTGTCTTTTGCAGAGAGAGGAGCGATCAAGAGGGCGGCCAGAGCGATGAGGGAAACCAGGCGTGCCGGCATAAGAGCCTCCACGTTCGGACGCCGACCATTATACTTGGGGTCCCCTAAATTCCCCGAAGGCGCCTGCTGCATCTAATGTGCTAGGCTTCTAAGGATAGTATCTGGGCGTGCTTGGCCCGTTGAAGGAACCTCCGGTTTGATTAACACACTGCTAGGTAAGGTTTTCGGCACGAAGAACGAGCGTGTCGTCAAGTCGTTGATGCCCAACGTCAAGGCGATCAATGCGCTAGAGCCCCAGATTCGTAAATTGACGGACGCCGAATTACGCGCAAAGACGGACGAGTTCCGGCAACGGATCCAGGAGCGACTGAGCCGCTTTGCCGGTGCAAATGGCGCCGATGCAAACGGCAACGGAACCGCCCCGGCTGAAGCGGCCGGCGCAGCAGACGATGAAGGCGGTGTCGACCGCGTAAAGCGTCTGGAGAAAGAGCAGTACGACGCGCTGCAGGAAGTTCTTAACGAAATCCTAGTGGAAGCTTTCGCGGTCGTACGCGAGGCCGGGCGCCGTGTGCTCAACATGCGCCATTTTGATGTGCAGCTGATCGGCGGCATGGTGCTGCACCAGGGCACGATTTCAGAAATGAAGACCGGCGAAGGGAAAACGCTGGTCGCGACCCTTCCTGTATACCTCAACGCTCTCAGCGGACGCGGTGTGCACGTCGTCACCGTGAACGACTACCTAGCGAAACGCGACTCGGAGTGGATGGGCCGGCTTTACCGCTTCTTAGGTCTCACGGTTGGCGTCATCGTCCACGATCTGGATGACGAGGAGCGCAGAGCGGCTTACGCGGCTGATGTCACATACGGCACGAACAACGAGTTCGGATTCGACTACCTGCGCGACAACATGAAATTCGACATCAAGGATTGTGTGCAGCGCGGGCACAACTACGCGATTGTCGATGAGGTCGATTCCATCCTGATTGACGAAGCCCGTACCCCACTGATTATTTCTGGTGCGAGCGAAGAGTCTACCGACAAGTATTACAAGGTCAATCGAATTATCCCGAAGCTTGAGAAGGGCGAAACGATTGAAGGTCCGGCCGGCGAACCCCCGCAGTACACCGGCGACTTCGTGATTGATGAGAAGCACCGCAACATCACGGTCACCGATGAAGGATGGGAGAAAGTCGAGGGCCTGCTTGGAATAGGGAATATCGCTGACCCCGAAAATTGGGGGTGGAAACATCACGTCGAGACCGCGGTCAAAGCTCACGCTCTTTATCGCAAAGACGTTGAGTACGTAGTGAAGGATGGCGAAGTCATCATTGTCGATGAGTTTACCGGACGCATGATGCCGGGACGGCGCTGGTCCGATGGCCTGCACCAGGCGGTGGAAGCGAAAGAGGGTGTCAAGATCGAGCGCGAGAATCAGACGCTGGCGACCATCACCTTTCAGAACTACTTCCGCATGTTCAAGAAGCTGGCCGGTATGACGGGTACGGCTGAGACCGAAGCCACAGAATTCGACAAGATCTACAAGCTGGAAGTCGTGGTGATTCCGACCAATAAGCAGCTGCTGCGAATTGAGAATGCGGATGTGGTGTACCGCACAGAGAAAGAGAAATATTTCGCAGCAGCCGATGAAATCCAGCAGCTCGCCGTGAAGGGACAGCCCGTGCTGGTGGGCACGACATCGGTAGAGAAGTCAGAGCGGCTTTCAGATTTGCTGAAGAAAAAAGGGATCAAGCACGTTGTGCTGAACGCGAAATTCCATGAGCGCGAAGCCGAGATTGTCGCTCAGGCTGGGCGCAAAGGCATGGTCACGATTGCGACTAACATGGCGGGCCGTGGTACTGACATATTGCTCGGCGGCAATCCTGAATTCATGGCCAAGCAGGAGTTGGTGAAAAAGGGAATTGCGCAACAACTTCGTGTGGCGCAGGGGAAGATTGAAGGCCCGCAGGAGGACGGCGAGACCTCGATTTTCTATTACAACGGCAATGAGTACACCGTTCCCACCGACAAGTGGACCGAGGCGCTCAGCCGTTACAAGCAGCAGACTGATGTCGAGCACGATGAAGTAACTGCCGTCGGCGGCCTGCACATTCTTGGAACGGAGCGTCACGAGTCGCGGCGCATCGATAACCAGCTCCGCGGACGCGCTGGCCGGCAGGGCGATCCGGGGTCGTCGCGCTTTTACCTGGCGCTCGAAGACGACCTCATGCGCATCTTCGCAAAAGAATGGGTATCGACTCTGCTGCAAAGATTAGGGATGGAAGAAGGCGTTCCAATCGAGTCGAAGCTCATCACGCGCCGCATCGAAACGGCTCAGAAAGCTGTGGAAGGTCAGCACTTCGAATCCCGCAAACACCTGCTTGAGTACGACGACGTGATGAACAAGCAGCGCGAGGCCGTCTACGGTTTGCGCCGCCGCTTGCTTGAGGGTACCGATCAAAAGGATTTGATCCTCGAGGACTACGTTTCAGGAATTCTTGGCGACCTGCTCGAGCAGTACTGTCCTCCGAAATCGCATGCGGATGATTGGGACATCAAGGGTCTGAAGGATGCAATCTTCACGCGCTTCGGGGTGGATTTCATTGCCGAGGGAGTGAAGGCAGACACGCTGAACCGTCAGGAACTCGGGGACGCGATCTTCGACAAGCTGAAGGAGCGGTACGACGCCAAGGAGAAGTTAATCGGCCCCGAAGCGATGCGCCACCACGAGCGCATGATCATGCTAAGTGTGATCGACCAGCAGTGGAAAGATCACCTGCTCGGCATGGATCATCTGAAAGAAGGAATTGGGCTGCGCGGATATGGGCAGCATGATCCGCTAGTCGAGTACAAGAAAGAATCCTTCGACATGTTCGAAGCGATGATGCAGCGCTTCCAAGAAGACACGGTTCGGTACCTGTACCTGATGCAGATTCTGGAACGGCCGCCTGACCCTCCTCAGCCGAGCCCGAGTCAGCAGCAGGACGGGAGCGCGGAGCAGCATGGAGACGGAAACGGGCGACGCCCTGCGAAGATGGTCTCGACTTCTGCAGACGAATTGGAAGAGGCATTCATGCGCCGGAAACGGCGCGAGTTAGAACAGGCGCGCATGGCTGGAGGAGGCGAAGCGCCACAGGTGCAGCAAGTCGTCCGGGGTCAGGAGAAGGTTGGGCGGAACGATCCGTGTCCATGCGGCTCAGGCAAGAAATACAAAAAGTGTCACGGCTCGTAGGGAAATATGGGCGATGCTTTATTTGCGCTTGATCGCTCTAAACGTCATTTCTTCTGCTTGGCTCCTCGGTCTGATCCTTCCAATCTGAAAACAGCGTCGCGTAATTCTTTTTGATATAGTCACCACTCTTTACGCCGAGATCCTTCGCTGTCGCGTCAATCCAGCGCGAAGGGCCTTCAATCTCACAAAAGTTGCCGATCGGAGTCTCGTCGACCACCACGTGGCCCTTGCCGTCGGTCCACTCAGCGCGAAACTTCTCGTAGCGGAAGGATGGCGCGTAACCGAGCGCGCGTAGGATCGCGTCCATCGTGATCCCGTCCTCTACTCCTGTTTCAAGTTCAACCCGGCTGCTGTGACGGGCAACCTTGCCTCCGCTCTTGTGGGTGAGTCTCCACGAGGGTCCGTATTTTCGCAGACGCAACAGTTCCTTGCGGTTGCGCAAGACTTCCCCTGGCAGATCGTAGAGCGTATTCATCTCGCGCGTGCGAGCAGTGACCAATCGGAAGCCGGAAGCACCCAATTTCCGCGAGAGCGCACGCAGGTCCGAAACCCGAAATTTGATTTCGATTTCCCGAGGCATGAATGGAGTGTATTACGATCGCGCCGACTGCGGGGTCGGGTACCGAGGAATGGGAAGGGGCTTGGGACTTTCCGTATCCCACTTCACCTCTTCGATTGGGCCCACCATCAACGTCCAGAAGATTGCGCCGATACCAGCGACAGCCGCAGTGATAAAGAACGGCCAGTAGAACTCTCCGGTACGGTCGAGGAGGTATCCTGTGAGGGCGGGAGCAACCGCACCCGCGAAGTTTCCAATGAAGTTCTGCATGCCGGTCCAGCGGCCAACCATTTCAGGTCCGGCGAGGGTTTGAGGAATAGCCCACGTTGCGCAGCCGCTGATTCCCAAAAACATCCCGGTAGGTACGAGCATCCACGTGAACAAAGGGTCAGACGCGATCGCCAATACCGCCAGCGAGATCGCAAAGCCAATACATCCGAGCGCCATGGAGCCTTTACGAACGAATGTGGTCGATGAGCCGCTGTTCATCCAAAGGTCCGACAACTTGCCCCATACGGTGGCCGCGGTCGCCGACATAAGGAAAAGGAGACCGCCATCGCGGGCCATAGTGTTCATGGAGAGATGCCGGCCGCGGATGAGATAGAACGGAAACCATGTGACCAGGAAATAGAGGTAGTAGTTGACGCAGAATTGGCCAAAGCATGTCCCCCATGCCGATCGCTGGCGCAGGAGCGGGAGCAACGCCGAGAAGGGAGATGGCGCTGAGCGTGATGGCTTCACACGGCGGGGCATCCACAGTAACCAAGGGACCAACCAAAGCAGGCCAGCGAAACCCAGAGTCAAAAAGAACGGCCGCCATCCAAACCGCCCAACTGCGCGACCGCCAACCAGCATGCCGATGGCGGGGCCGAGCGCGAGTCCAGCGATGATCATGCCGTTGGCAAAACCACGGCGTTCCTCGCGGAAATGGCCGCAGAGAATCTTGCTGTAAGACGGGAAAGCAATGGACTCTCCGAAGCCGAGCACTACGCGGATCGTCAGCAACGCCGCAAATCCGTGCAACAACCCCGTAACTGCCGTGGCGGTCGACCAGACGAAGAATCCCGTGGCGAAGACCCACTTCACGTCAAAGCGGTCGACGAGCCAACCAGCAGGCATCTGCATGAGAGCGTACGTCCAAAAAAATGCGGAGAGGAGCGTACCGAGTTGCGTGTTCGAGATATGAAGTTCGTTTTGCAGCAGGGGCGCGGCGATGGAGAGATTACTGCGGTCAATATAGTTGAGAAGGACAGACAGACCCATCAGGAATAGGACGCCGTTCATCCCATCGCTGCGTCGCGGAAGCTGCGTGGCCATTGCGATCCCCGTGAAGGTCGCACAATCCTACACCATCGGTGCAACGGCATCCGGGAACTCTGCGCCACGCTTCCTTAGTCAGCTCGGGGCTTGAGCGCCTGGTGGGTCAGCGTGAGATCAACTGAATGTCGGCAGCTTGATCAAATCGTTTTTTGGAACGGATTCGAGCGGCTCTCCGGCCTTGCGCCAAGCGGCGAGTCCGCCGACGAGGACGAAGGTGTTGAAGCCTCGTTCGCGCAGAAGGTGGGCGACCTTGGCGCTAGTCGCGTCGCGGGCGCAAGTGCAGTACACGTAAATGTCGCGGTCCTTGGGAAGATTCTTGATTTCTTCGTCGAGATTATTGGGCTCGATCCGGATGGAGCCGAAAATTCGCTCCGCGCCGATGTCGTAGTAGCCGTGACTCCGGACATCAACAATCTGAACTCGACTGCCTTCGCCGGCTGCAAGACGCGCCGCAAGCTCCTCGACTTGGGCGCGAGGGACAATGTTGTATCGACGGAACTTATAAAACTGCAAAATTCTATAAGCGGCGTAAACGATCAGCGCAATCAGGACTACTGCTTCCATTACTAGGCCCGCGGCATGGAAGCTCTGAAGCAGGGCCGCAAGGAAGTCCCGCCCGATATAACCAATAGCCACGTAGGTCGCGGAATACAGCAACGCGCCAGCGAAGTCCAGCCGCAAGAACTGGCCAAAGCGCATTTTCATGCTGCCCGCCAGGGGGGCAGCCATGGTATTCACGCCGGGGATGAACTTGGCAATCACCAGGGTGATTTTTCCCCGCTTGTAGAAGGATTCGGCCGAGCGAAGGATGCATGTCTCCGGGTTTATCGAGACGCGGCACAAAAACCCGAGCAAAGCCCAGCCGGTGTAGCGTCCCAGAAAGAATTGGCAAATGTCGCCAATCATGAGAGCAATCATGGCCGCCGATAGAACTCCGGCAACCGATAACGTGTGGGACGCGATCGCCGCTCCGGCTGCTACCAGCGCGATGGCTGCGGGGAAAGGGAATCCGATTGCTTCCGCGAGCAAAACGACAAACGTTAAGACGTAGCCGTGCCGGGCCATTGTTAAAAGAAAGTCAGTCATACTCGCGATGAGAAAGTCTGGAAACTCGCAAGAGATTAGATTCGAGAACCCCAGCGATAGGTTCAGTATAAACAAAGCCGGGCGTGTCCGATGGAACGCGCCCGGCTCGAGCGAGGACTGAGTCTCTCAGGAGGACGATCCTCGACAGGGTGAGTGAGGCGGCGGCTTGCACTCGAAGTCTCTCCGGCCCTGACCGGGCCGGCGCGTCGAAATACCTAGGCGCCTTTCATCGCAAGCTTCGACTGAAGCCGCCGTCACTCGTCGGTTGTTCGTAGCAGCGGAGAAGACCCCAGCGACCCGCCTTTCCTCAGGTGCCGAGGGGAGAAAAAGTGAGGTTCTAAACGTTGCCTCACCGCATGCCAGTGCGTCTCGTTAGCCTCCGCTCTGACGAATACTCCCACCGACTATCGGCATTTTGGGAGTGAAGGTGGAAATTGTCTGTGGGTATCATCACTGTTGTTTGTGACGTGAGTCATGCATCTTAAAGTCTAATTTTCAACGCAATGAAGAAGAGCTGTCACGATCGCGATGATCCGTGACAGCCCTGATCTTTACGTTCATGCGACAGCCTGTTCGAGCCTATTTAGTCATTGTGTCGTCGCTCTTCGCCGCACCCTTCATCATCTTTACGCTCATCACGTGTATAGCGTTCTTGTCAGAGTACACATGGGCGCTCAGCTGAACGTGGTGACCGTCATGACTTTTTAGCTCTTCAGGATTCATGACGTCCCAGCTTTTACCATCCTTGTCGTTCACAAACATGACCTTATCTCCCTCGGTTTTCACGGTGCCCTTCAACGTCATGAGAGGAGCCTTGGCAGACATCTTATCGCCGGGCGCCATTGCGGTATCTTGCTGCGCAAAGGCGGTCAGACTCATTGCGAATGTGAGAGCGAGCAAACAAACCATTACCTTTTTCATTTGGTTTCTCCTCAATTTCTTCCTTACTCAGACAGACGGCCATACTACCTCTAATACGCACTGTGGCCGCGGATGGATTGGACGAGACGGTGCAAACAATTCGGTGTCATCGAGGGGAGTCTGGTTGCCGGCAAATTGCTAAGGTGGGGACGAGAAATCGGTCTATTTCTCTCGGGCAACCACGAATTCCGGGGCCCAGAGCAACGCGCGTTTGATCTCGGAATCGGGAAAAGTACAAATCGAACGGCATGCAGATTCAGCGTATTGTGAAGCGCGAGCAGTCGCGGCAGTGAGAGATCCGTATCGTTGCAGGATGTCTAGGATGTTGCGGTGCGTCACACCATTGAAGGATCTTTCGCGCAGAATGGTTTCAACCTGAGCCCGTTCCTCGGCCGTGCAATGCTCGAGGGCGTGGATCACCGCCATCGTCACCTTACCCTCACGCAAGTCGCTGGCTACAGGTTTGCCAAGCACGTCTTCAGATGCTGTGAGATCGAGAACATCGTCGACGAGTTGGAATGCCATCCCAAGGTCGTGGCCGTATTTCCCCAAGGCTGCTTCCTGCTGCGGACTAGCACCAGCCAGGATCGCACCCAAGCGCATGCAAACAGAAAACAGGCAAGCCGTCTTGCGGAAGATGAGATCGAAGTGCTCGTCGAGGGAAATCAGTTTGCCTAGCTTCTCCACTTGCAGGAGCTCGCCCTCGACCATCTGCTGTGTGAGTTCGATGAGCGTGTCGAGGATGCGAAAGTTGCGTTCTTGTACGGCGATCTTGAACGCCTGCATGTACAGCCAGTCGCCAGCAAGCACACATTTGGAGTTTCCCCATTGCGTGTTGGCGGCAGGCCTGCCACGGCGCGTTTTGGCTTCGTCGATGATGTCGTCGTGAACGAGTGTCGCCGTGTGGATGATCTCGACGACGGCTCCAAGCTTGACGGCCCCGCGGCCTTGATAGTCCAGCAGTTTCGCAGAGAGAAGCAGAAGCGCCGGGCGAATTCTCTTGCCGCCGCCAGCGCGAAGGTATTCTCCAATCTCGGTGATGGCTTTGACGTTTGATACCGTGTCGCGGCCGAACTCGTCTTCCAGCGCGATCAGGTCGTCGCGCAGGAGATCAAAAACTTCTTTTCCGTCAATGGTCGCGGGTGCGCTCAAAGTTTGCAGCTTTCCGAGTCTGATCGGCTGCCTTCAACAGATCCATGGCAGCTCTAATTTGTCCGATAGTTAATAAATTGCAGGTCGATTCCAAAATCCTTCTGCTTCAACATGGCGATAACGTCCTGGAGCGTGTCGCGATCCTTACCGCTGATACGAACGAGGTCTCCCTGGATCGAGGCTTGTGCCTTTTTCTTCGAATGCTTCACCAGCTTTACGATCTCGCGAGCCTTCTCGATGGCGATGCCTTGCTGCATCGTGGCTTTGCGTTTCGAGGTGCCGCCCGCCGAAGGCTCAACCGGCCCGTAAGTCAGGGCTTTCAGGGAAACTCCGCGTTTCACCAGCTTTTGCTGAAGGATGTCGTTGACGGCTTTTAGCTTGTATTCGTCAGCCGAGTGGAGCACGATGGCGTCTTTTTCCAGTTCGATATTGGATTTCGAATCCTTCAGGTCAAAGCGCGTGTGGACTTCCTTCAGGGCTTGCTGAATGGCGTTGGAAACCTCCTGCATATCGATTTTGCTGACGACATCGAAACTGTTATCGGGCATACATTTCTAATCTTTCTGAAACGAGGGAATCTTTACCTGAGAGTAACAGAAATTGCGATTACGAAGCTGGAACTTTGCTTTCAACAGTTTCAGATATTTTGAAAAAATTGTAGAAATTGCGAGAGGTCAGTCGGCCGATTTCTTCCATCGTCTGTCCGCGCAATTCTCCCATCCGGCGGGCTGTCTCCCGTACGAAAGACGGTTCGTTTCGTTTACCTCGGTAGGGTACCGGAGCGAGATAGGGACAATCAGTTTCGATCAGGATACGGTCAAGCGGGACCTCCGCGGCCGCATCACGAATCTGCTGCGCTTTCGGAAAAGTGATATTGCCGGCGAAAGAGATCATGAATCCCATGTCGAGGGCCCGCTTGGCGTGGGGCCAAGTTCCGGTAAAGCAGTGCAATATCCCTCCAATTCCGTGCGGGGCCCAATACTCCCGGATCAGATCGAGACAGTCCTCCCATGCGTCGTCGCTTCCCTCCGATGGCCGGCAATGGATGACGATCGGTAGCTTAGCGGCCGCCGCCAGCTCCATCTGGCGAGTGAAGACCTGGTGCTGAATGTCTTTCGGAGAATGGTCGTAGTAGAAGTCGAGCCCGATTTCTCCCCATGCGATCACCTTGGGATGCCGCGCCAGACGCTCCATTTCGACGTATGCACTGTCCGACGCGAGCTTGGCCTCATGCGGGTGAATTCCAATCGTCGCGTACATGAAGGGATATTTCTCGGCGAGCTGGATGCCGGCATCGAGGATGGGCGGACCATCCCCGTTTCCGATCGCCACCATGGCCTGAATTCCGGCTTCTTGTGCGCGGCGTATCACCTCATCGCGATCGGAATCGAATTGCTTGCCATCGAGATGAGCGTGGGAATCGACGAACATGGAAATCAGTCTATCCCATGCGATTAAGAGCCGGGAGTTAGAGCCGCTAGTTCTGGCGCGGGACGCGGCGTTTGGCTCCTACGGGATTCGCTCTATCTACATTTTTCCCAGTCCTATACAAATAATTCTGAAGATTCGATGCGCGCCGAGATTCCAGACTGAAAACACAGGCAATTGGGCTGGACCTCTACGTGCACTGGATCACGAGGTGCCCATTGAGAGCGGGCTGAGTCCTAAATGTCTAATTTGCAGAAGTCGGGTTTGCGGCATCGCTCGGTCCTGTGTGGCATTTCAAAATTTACCCATAAGGCTTTTGTCGGCTCTCTCGCGATCGTCGCTTCAGCTCTTGTTGCGTCGGCCCAGACCAACTCCTTGAATTCGGCCAATACTGCAGATTTCGTCGTTCAATCCATGGAGAAAGCACAGGCGGGTATTCAACTGCCGGATCGTATCATCAGCGAATATCATCTTGGCTCGCCCACGAGCGTTGCGGAAGATTCGAAGGTCGTGGCTGAAATCGAATTTGGTCCACCGGGCAAATATGAGGTGCAACGACATCGGGGAAGTATGCGCGCCGAATACGTTGTTCGAAACGTGGTCCAGCGCGAATTGGAGATCACAAATTCCGCAGAGAAAATACGGTCGGCGGCAGTGAATCGCCAGAATTACGACTTCGAGTATTTAGGGAAACGAGAGCTGAAAGGTCACGACTGCTACCTGCTAAAGATCACGCCGAAGCGGAAACAGCCTGAATTGATACAGGGGCACGCGTGGGTGGACGGTCAGTCATTTCTGGTCCGGAAGATTGAAGGGGATCTCGCCAAGTCCCCGTCCTGGTGGGTCAAGAGCGCTCACGTGAGTTTGGAGTTTTCTGAGTTTCACGGAGCCTGGTTGCAGACCAGTATGCATACTGTCGCGGATGTGCGTTGTTTTGGAGCCCAGGAGTTGACCTCGCAGATTCTTGAGTATGCGCCTCAATCTGTAGCCGCGAAGAAGAGCAGCAAGCGTTGGATCACGCCGCTATCCGCATCCGTCGCCGGTCACTGACCACTATCCGCACAAAGTACTTCTGCAATCAAGTAGTCACTTGGTCTTCATTGACCTCAATATGTCGAGCTTCTCATCCACTTGCGGTTGAGGGGCGGAGCCATCTTTGTGTTCTTTGTAGTACCCGATGAGATTCTCTTTTGCTGTTCGGGGAATGACGCGCTGAGGTTGCGATGTTAACCGTTCTAGAAACTGTTCATGCGCTCGATCGGCCAAAGAATACTCACCGAGTTTGGTACCGTCTCCGGTATCAAGATTTAGATTCGAAAGCTCAGGTGCAGAGTCGGGGTGATCTGCCATCTTCTGAAGTGCCTCACGGAAAACGTCAACGGTGTGGTTGACGCTTTTCAGATAGCGGAGTTCGGTGTCCTGGGTGGGTATCTTGATCGCCAGATCCGATGCGGCTCCGATTTTAGGAACGATGAAAATCAGGGCGGCGATGAGATGTGCTTTGAAGCCGGGAGGCCGGAAGGTGTGTTTCCATCGTCGGTCATAATTGGTCTTCGTAACTCTATCGACGAATTTGTAATACTCCGCATCGTCGGGTTGTGGAGGAAAGTGACGCCGATGTAAAACCACTTCGCCCTCGGCAAATGCCGGGATGAAGCTGCGGACACTGGTACGGTAGCTGCGGAGAGCGGGGCGCGAAGCTTTACCCAAGACATCATGGAGTTCGAATCCATAGGTGCTCGCGAATGCGCGTTCCAGGAATTTGCTCGGCACTTTGAAGCCGATGAACTTCAAGTAGGCCGGCGGAGCAAACGCGGCATCGGTGAGTTCATAGATATCGAATGCGAATTCGGTGCGGATATGTCCGTGCGGACTCTCGCCGTAGGTGACGGAAGAGCCAAACTTATCCTTCAAGTTCGGAAAGTTGAGGGCGGTTGCCGGATTGATGGCTTGGGAATGGCCGATGGAATCTCCGAGATAGTGCGACAAAGCGCCGATAGCGAAAGCGAGTTCGTTGATCGTGCGAGCGTTATTGAGTAGCCAGGATACAAAGTCACCGCTGCGCACGTAGTGCGTGAGATTGCTGAACAGTGGTTTGCTGAAAGGGTAGTACCCCATGTCCTGAATCGCGCAGCCGCCGTAGGCATACGCGTGCGCGTCGCGAAGCTGTCGTTCGGTGGCGCCGGGAAACCTTGCGAGAAGAAGCGGGCGAATCGAATCATTCCAGGCAAGGTCGATCAGTTCTTCGTGTGTAAGAACTGAATAGCCGGGAGATTTCACGGCCCAGAACAAAAACGGCAGAAGCAGTGCCACCTTCCAGGCATTTGATCGCAAGAAAGCTTTCATCTCAGGTTCTGAAGTGTATCAATCTTTCCGTCGCTGAAACTGCGACCGCGTCAGGCACGTGCTGCGCCTGCGATCTGCGCCCATTCGCTGCGGAGAACCCTTCTTCTTCTCAAAAGCGCTCGTCCTTTTTGATAGGCAAGAAAGTTCTATGGTGGAGAAATCTGCGCAGCCTGCCGACATGTCAGTTCGGAATTCTTCAAACATACAGATACATCGAATTAACAAGAATGTGACCGTTCTGTGACAAGCACTCGTAACTCCCGCCGTTACCGTAACAACTGCAAGTACTTGTCCACGTCTCTCGCAAGAGCTGATATGACAGACCTTCAAGTTCACAAGAGGAGCCAGATCGCACAGTTCGGTGAGTTCTCTTTGGATTTCCGGAGAATGGAATTGTGCCGCGCGAATCAGCCAGTGGGCCTGACCCTGCAAGAATTCAAAGTTCTCAAGTTTCTGGTCAGCAGACCCCGAATCGTGATCTCGCGCCAGAAGCTAATTGTCTCGGCGTGGCCCAAGCGTGAGCGATCGAGTTTTCGAACAGTAGACAACTGCATTGCCAGGCTGCGACAGAAAATCGAGAGCAATCCGGACTGCCCAGTTTTTATCCGGACTGTCCATGGAGTCGGTTACAAATTTGTTCCCCAGGAAACGGAGCTGCCGTCATACCAGGATCTGGGTACGTAAAGATCTCGGAGGAGAAATGGGAATACAGAAGTGGAAGAGAATTGGCCTGCAGTTGGCAGCCTTCGGATTGCTGTTCATCGCCATACCGCCGGCGCACGGGATCCCCGCTTTCGCAAGGAAGTATGGGTTGCCGTGCTCCGCTTGTCACGAAGCGTGGCCCATGCTGAACAATTTCGGCCAGACGTTCAAGGACAACGGCTACCAGTTGGGGAACGATCGAGACGCTCCTATATATCAGGAGCCCTCGTATTGGCCCGTCATGTTCCGTACGCAGGCATTCTGGCATCGTGAGAGCAACAATCGCCAGGCAATTGACGCGATTCCGGGAAACCCGGGGAGCGGTTTGGTCGAGTCTTCTGTCACTTCCACCGGCTTCGACATCGGCGCGGTCGACATGATCACCGCCGGCACGCTCTATAAAAATATTTCCTTCTTCGTTCAGCCATTTATCGGGACAAGCAGTATCCAATTGGCTCAAGCATGGGCTCGCTTGGATAATATTGCCGGATCGCACTGGCTCAATCTCAAGCTAGGAAAGTTCGAACTCGATCAGCCGATCTCGCAAGAGCGCAGTCTCATTCTCAACAACACCGGCGGCGCTTACTACAACTACTTTTTCACTCCGCCCGGCGACCGAAACTTCTTTCAGGGTATTGGCTTCACCCAGCTCGGTGTGGAATTACTAGGACATTCAGACAATGACTACACGCGTTACTCAGTAGCGGTCGTCAGTAATAGCAATGGCTCACCCGGGTCTGCCCTCCAACCAGGCCTACAACGTTTACGCCAATTTCAATCAGTCATTTGAAGTTCCAAAACTCGGAAGTCAGCAGATTGGCCTGTATGGACTCTTCGGTCAGTCGCCTACGTACTTCCAGACTAGCGGTGGAAACCCCATTCCTGGCACGGGGCAGGGAAACCGGAGCTTCTATCGGCTCGGGGCATACGGACACTGGTATGTGGACAAATTCGACTTCTATACGCTCTTCATGTACGGACTCGATAATGTGTTCCTTGGCAACGGTGTGGCGGCGAATCAGCCACAGAATTTGCCTCTTGGCGCAGTGGCGCCGACTTGGAACGGCGGATTTATCGAGGGCCACTACAATCCGACGCCGCGCTGGGTGGTGACGGGAAGGTATGAGTTGGCTCGGATGTCGCGACAAGCGAATCCGAGTATCCCTAGCAATGCGGGCAACCTGGACACGTGGACCGTTGGCTACCGCTGGTACCCGATCATGAGTCCTCGTGCCGGCTTGGCATGGATGCAAGAGTACTCGCGCGTCATCAATCCGGGCGCTGCGCCGTTGTCGGGCAGGGACGACGCCCGTGACAGCTATCTGATGGGCTTCGATTTCGATTTCTAGGAGGAGACGGCGTGCGGTCGACAATCAGAGTAAGCAGTGCAATGGCAATTTTTGTCTGGCTGGTGGGAAGCACGATCGGTCTTGCTCAAGAGAGCCACATCGGCGACCTGACGGGAAACGGGAAACGCGGCAAGGCGCTCTACGAACGATATTGCATTTTTTGCCACGGCGCTCAGGGAGACGGTCAGGGCGAGAGTGCGCCATATCTGACGCCAAAACCGCGCGACTTTACGAAGGCAGTATTCAAATGCCGCTCGACGCCAAGTGGAAGTTTGCCCACTGACAGCGACCTCTACAACACCATCACGCGTGGTATTCACGCCAGCGGGATGCCATCCTGGAAGCCGTTGCTGAAGCAGGAACGGGCCGACCTGGTGGCATACGTCAAGGCGCTTTCGCCTTCTTTTCAGGATGAGAAACCGGGAGAGCCAGTGAAAATTCCACCAGAGCCGGCGAGTTCTGCCGAGAGCGTCAAGCGCGGGGCGGATCTCTTCCAAAGTATGAATTGCTGGCAGTGTCACGGAAAAGATGGACGTGGACACGGGCCCTCCGCCGCCACTCTGATGGACAACAAGGGCAACCCGATTACCCCGTTCGACTTCACCGTAGGTGGGCGTTTCAAGTGCGGAGAGACGAACGAGGACATGTTCCGCGACCTGGTGACCGGTCTTGATGGTACTCCGATGCCATCGTTTGTCAGTGCAATGACAGCTGACCAACGGTGGGATGTCGTCCATTACATCCGGACGCTAAGTTCTTCGAAGGGTCAGACAGAGGTAAAGAATCAACCAAGCGGGCAGTGAAGTAAGTCTCTCCGCGAAGTAAGTGGCGATCTTATTCCGGGCGACGAAGTGTGCAGTTCTGCCTGTCGCAAATTCACATGCACCCGTTCCCGAATTCGGGAACAGAAAGCTGATGTTTCATGAACAGGAAATACTATCCATTGATGATGACAGTCGCAGTAACGGCATTGTGCGTAATCGGATCGATGTCAACCGTTCTTGGCAGACCGGCAGATGCAGGTTCGTCTGTCAAAGGTGAAGTGAAGTTCGACGGTACGGCGCCGAAAGGGACGCGCATTGATATGTCGGCGGATCCTTTGTGTGCGAAAGCTCATACCGCGCCGGTGACGACGGAAGAAGTCGTAGTGGGACCGAGCGGCGGCCTGGAAAATGTGGTCGTCTATGTGTCCGAAGGTTTGACTTCGCACGATTTTCCGCCGCCGCAGCAGCCGGTTACGTTCGAGCAAAAAGGCTGCCAGTACAAGCCCCACGTTCTTGCGATGCAGGCGACCCAGAAATTAGAAATCGTGAACAGCGATGAAACAACCCACAATATCCATCCTAGCCCGAGTAACAACCGTGAGTGGAATATGACCCAACCGCATGGTGCGCCGCTCGAGCAGACTTTCGCACGTGAGGAGATCGCGGTTCCGGTGAAGTGCAACGTGCATCCGTGGATGAAGGGATACATCGCGGTCTTCAAGCATCCCTTCTTTGCGGTGACAGACAAGAACGGCAGCTTCGACCTGAAAAATCTGCCGCCGGGCAATTACACCATTACGGCCTGGCAGGAAAAACTAGGAACGCAAACGCAAAAAGTGACGATCGCGGCCGGAGAATCGAAGACGGTGGATTTTACTTTCAAGCAGTAGGATTAAATTGAGGCAAACAGAACGGGCTCGCGAAGCGAGGTCAATGCTTCGTGGGCTTGTTTGTTTTTTGAATGTAGAGTGAGCAGACACATTGCTGGCAGACGGGATTGCTCGCGATATCGAGGTTTGCACGGAACTTCAGCGCTTGGGGTCCGTTCAGGATCTCTGGCAAAGCGTGGTCGTGAATGTTCCCCAGCACAGGGTGGAAGAAGCAGGGCCGCACATCTCCTGACGCCTCGATGACAGCGGATACCCATGGCGCGTTGCAGTGCGGCGATACTGCGTCCGCTTGCCGCAGATGTGAGCGGAAGTGCCGCACGATACGCCGAAGTTTGTCGGGGCTTTCGACGACGAATCCGGGCTCTAGGTTCGTTCTCTGTTCACTGATGAGCCGTTCAATTTCAAGTTCCAGTTCGTCCACCTCGGGCGCTGAAAGGGCAACGCGATTCGACCGATCCGGCAGCCAGCCGTCTGGCCGATTGAAGGCGCTAGAGGTTAGATCCGCGGCGAGAAAAGAGATGGATCGTAAGCCGATCTGTTTCGCGTAGGCGGCGACAGCGCACAGGGAATGATGGTTTGCTTTCTGAATCGTGCAGCGTGCGCGCACTGCCATGTCGGGCCGCAATGCGCGCAACGCGCTGACCCCGGTCGCCATTTGCTCAAACGCGTTAGGTATGCGTCGAATGCTGTTGTGCAGCGCGGGTGGGCCGTCGAGAGACACGATCACGTCATCGACAGACTCGGCGACAACAGAGGCCTGGGACTTCAGAAGCAATCCCGCGGTGAGTAGCGTTACGCGGCTTCCAATGGAGCGCATCATCTGCGCCAGCCACGCCCATTTTTTGTTCAGCTGAGGTTCGCCTCCGGAAAGAACGACCCAGCCTAGGCGAAGTTCCTTGAGTGATGCGAGGTGCTTCTCCAGTTGCGCGGGAGTAATCTCTTTTGCCTCCCGGATACGCCAGATGTCGCACATCACACAGCGGCAATTGCATTGATTGTGCGGGAACAAAACGAGAACAGGAAGCGAGTCGATCTTTTGATCGAGGAGGCCCGCACGATCGCCAGCAGACGAGATGGAAACGAGGGAGTTCATCTCTAAGCTCTGGGAGGACCTTCCGGTCCGCGTTGCAATCGCACTAGAACGTGGTCGCCCAGAGAACGGACCCCCGGAAATCGTGCGAGAAGTGAGTCAGCGTGCTCGAAAAAGTTGAGCAGATGCGGGTGCCGTCGCGCCCACGGCTCAGCGTAGCTGGGAGGGACGGAGATGCCAATACCCTTGATCGACATGAGTTTGAATGCTGGCGCAAATGCGCGCGCGAGTTCATTCACACTTGGATAGTGGACTTGGACCATAGCGCCGTCCGCCAGACGAGCCGACACGCCCTCCCTCTTCAGGCGGCGAAAGGCTTTCTGACGCTCACCGTGTGCGAGATACCACAGCATTTCCCAGCCGCAGTAGGGTCCCATCCAACAAAGCAATGCGGTACCACCGGGCTTGATCAGTCTTGCAAGATTTCGTGCTATCTGGCCGATATCGGGCACACAATTGAGAGCTCCAAAGTTAGAGAATGCTCCGTCAAAGGAAGCATCCTCTTGGAGCGACCCGATCTCTTCCGCGCGAAGCAGTTTCGGCTTCACGAAGTTCTCCAGTCCCTCTGATTTGGTCCGACGGATAGTGACGCCGATCATTTCCGCAGAGCTATCGCAGGCAAGCACATCGATCCCGTGCTGTGCCATGTAGCAGGCGTCATACCCCGTGCCACAACCGATTTCCAGCACGCGAGAGCCGAAGCGGAATGTTCGATCCAGTTCGCGCCACACAGAAGCACGCTGGGCCTGACCGATCTTTGAGTGGGTAAAGGATTCATCGTAGCGCGCCGCAATCGAGTCGAACGGTGCGTAATGAAGCTCTTGTTGTGCGACGGACATTCCTAGACCTCGACTTCCGTCATAGTCGCCTGCAGGCCCGCGCGGGCCTCTGCGATTCCATTCCGCAGAGTTGCAAGGGAATCTGCGTCCGCATCTGGCTTGTAACCCAAACGATTCAGTTCGACTTCGCTGCGCAACAGTTTGTCGGCGAAACGGTAAAACTGCCGGGAGTGCCGATTGCGCAGCTTGAATTCGCGATCGGACGTTTGGCTCCAGTTGGCGGGATTCTCTACGCGCTGTGCGACTTCAGAAAAATAAGGCGTTCCCTTAATGGGATAGGCGACGGTCGTGAAAAAAATGTCAGGATCAGTCTTCTTCACGTGTTCGACCGTCGCTTCGATGTCGCAGAGTTCCTCCCCCTCGTATCCCCACATGAGAAACATTCCGGATTGAATGCCAGCGGAGCGGCAGAGGGCCACGCCATTTTGCACCTGCTCCACAGTCACTCCGCGTTCCATGGCATCGAGGATTCGTTGAGATCCGCTTTCCGACCCAATCCAAACACGGAAGCAACCCATCTCCGCCAGCGTATTCACCACTTTGGGATTAAGGCGGTCCGCACGTGAAATGCACTCGAATGGCAATTTGATCCCACGACGTTTCAACTCGGCCGCATATTCGAACAGCCATCCATGGTGAATCGTGAAAACGTCGTCGGCCATCCACGCCATCTGGGGCTCGTAGCGCTGGATCAACCATTCGAGTTCGTCGACCACGGAGACAGGCTTGCGACGACGGTGAGTTTTTCCGAAAACTTCGTGACTGCACCAACGGCAGTGATAGGGGCATCCGCGCGCTGTGATGAGCGAGACGGATCCCATGCCGTGATGCTTGCGCCACACCTCAACGTAGCGCGCCGTATCGATAGCGTCTCTCGCCGGCCAAGGCTGAGCGTCGATGTCTTTGATCTGCTCGCGAGGTTTTGTGCGAACCATAGAACCGCCCGGACCACGAAAGGCGATTCCATCGATGCGATCCAACCTATCGAGTGGACCGGATTGCAACACCGGAACCAACTCTTCAAGAGTGAGTTCGCCTTCGCCGGTTACAACAACGTCTGCCCCTGCGGCGAGATACTCCGCAACGTAGGCACCAGGCTCCGGACCGCCGACCAAGGTTTTCCAGCCAGCTTGTTTGGCAGCGCCGAGAATCTCGACGACGTTAGTTCGCGTCATCAAGTTCGCATAAATCCCGAGGATTGATGGGGGGCCTGTTCGAAGAAGGTCACACAATTCCTGTTTCGATGAAAAAGTGGAGTCGAACACTTCAACGTCCAGCCCCTTGCTGCGCAGGTGGGAGCAGATGTAGAGGATCCCTAAGGGAGGGTAGGGCTTCATGATCTGAAGCTCCTTGGGGTCTTCGTACAAAAAATAGCCGTGAGTAAGCAGGATATCCATGAACAAAGTTAGCCGGCAAGAACGTTCAGCAGTTCATCGAAGCTGGTGGCGTAAACCGGCGCCTGAAGCTGTACGACGTTCTCTCCCGGGAAACTGTGCAACACAGGGGGGCGCGGATTGCGACAAGTCTTCTCCAGCCGCATGACTTTTTTCCATAAGTCATCCGGATAAGGAAGTCTCTCTTTCACCGCCTCGTGCGCTGGATACGAATTCCACAAGTCTACCTGGGCGTGCAATGCATCATGCAGAGCGCGATAGAATTCGTTGGTGTACGCGCCCTGAAACATCATTGCCATATCTTCGCTGTCGGACCAGTTCGTCTTCTCGCCCAGATCTGCGCGGACGCGCTCATAAAACTTGGTTCCTGGTAGAGGATAAGATACGGAAACGCCGATGTCATCGGGGCGGGTATCTCGAACCAGCCTGATCGTATTCTGAATGTCCTGCCAGTTTTCGCCGGTATATCCGAATTGAAGGAAATAGCACGCGCGGATACCTTCATGGCGCAGGTTCTCGCGGGCTTTGGAAATCTGGTCGACGCGAGTGCCTTTGTCCATTGCGTCGAGGATTTTTTGCGAGCCGGACTCCACCCCCATCCAGATCTCCGCGCATCCAGCTCGGCGTAAGGCGCGTACGTTGTCCGCCGTCATGAGGTCCACACGCGATTGCATCTTGAACGGGACTGCGGCGTCGAGACGTTCCACTTCGGCGGCAAGCTCACGCACCCATTTCGGGCGCAGTCCGAAAATATCGTCAGCAAACCAGAGATGCTCCGCGCCGAAGTCATACTTCAGTTGGCGCATCTCTTCAGCAACCATCGCAGCCGAGCGAATGGTGAACGAATCTCCGTAGATCGGTTTTGCGCACCAGTTACAACGATATGGACATCCGCGGCTGGAGACGATATTCAGTGAAAAATATCCATGAGCGGATTTCCAAGCCTTTCGATACTGATCAATGTCGATAAGATCTCTGGACGGGAATGGCAGGTGGTCCAAGTCTCGCATGAGCTCGCGGTGCGGTGTCTTCACGACAGCGCCGGTTTGAGGATTCAAGTATGCCAGCCCAGAAATTTGATCGAGCGCGGTGTCATTTCCTTTCAGGATCGTAGATACCGCTTCCAATAGCGTCCGCTCAGCCTCGCCGAGCAGTACGCAGCGAAAACCTTTTTGCAAGTAATCGAGGGCATGGTCGGAAGAATCCGAACCATTTACCAAGACTGTTGCGCCCGTTCGCTTCGCCTTATCCAGGATGTCATACGCCACTTCGCGCATGCGGGTCAGGCACATTTTGGAGAGGAAATTGAAATTGTCTTCGTACACAACAACGATGCGAGGTCGATGCTCGTCCAGAATCGCTTGAAGTCTTTCTTGCGGATCATTGAGCATCGTGTCGAAGACCGTGACCGAGAGACCTGCATTTCGAAGCAGGGAAGCGGCATATAGCGTGCCCAGTGGCGGGTAGGGCTGCATCTTTCGCGTCTGCTTGCGGTCGTAGTACAGGTGATAGGAATGGGTCAACAGAACATCAGTCACGAGGGTCCCCTCTTCTGGTTGCCATACGCGCTAGCAGACTTCTTGTGGCCGCTCGGAAAGCGGACGACCGGTTAACAATGACCGCCTAGTTACAACCTTCTCGACAGTGCGTGATACCCATAACTCCCACGGAAAGGAATACCGGCTCTTGCCGATACGCCACCGGACGGGTGCTCCCAGAAGACGCCGAACACTGCGGCGGGCCCAGGGAAGTTTCTTTGTAACCTTCCGGATCTGATTGTTCAAGAGAAAATAATCCAGACTTCGTTGGAGCCGGCGAAGCTCGTCCCCGCGAAGCCAGGGAAGAACATTGGTTCCCAAGGCCAGAATTTCCCATTCTTCCAGGGTTTGTGGCTCGTATACTCCCATCTCCTTCAGCTGTGGCCAGATTGGGATGCCGGGATAAGGGGTGAAGATATTGGGCGAGAAACTGACATTCGGATATTCCTTTGCGATGTCACTCATCACGCGGAATGTCTCCTGCCTTTGCGTTTCGGTTTCGCCCGGGTAGCCGAGAATAATATTGAATACGACGTGAATGCCGGCTACGTAAGTTTTTCGCGCCGTTTCCACCATCTGCTCGACATGCTGAAAACGCTTGTTCATGAGCGCAAGCACTTCCTGCGATGCAGACTCAGTGCCGAAACCGATGTGGTGGACACCGCTTTCTGCGAGCAGTCGCACGTCATCTTCGCTCATAAGCGCAAGAAAGTCTGTTGATGTCTGGAAGTCCCATTGAAACTTGATCCCAGCGTCAATAATCCCTTTTGCAATCGCGACGGCACGCTTGCGGTCCACCAGAAAATTGGAATCAAAGAGTGGCACATGTTCGATGTCGTACCGCGGCACGAGATCTGCGAGTTCTTCGACGACGCGTTCTACGCGATAGGCGTTGAACCGTCGCTTGTAAAAAACCATGTCGGTGCAGTAGTTGCACTGATACGGGCAGCCCACGCTGCTTGTATAAGCAAGCTGCCGCACTCCTGAAACAGCCGCATAGATACCGGGATCGGCAAGATGGTAAGCGGGAGCCGGAAGATCGTTGATATTAGTGACCGGCCGTTCCGGTTCGTGAACAATTTTTCCACTCGGGTCTTTGAATGAAAGGCCCTTGACGCCATCCCACTCGCGACCTGCGGCGATGCGCTGCACCAGCTCGAGCAGAGTCAACTCGCCTTGTGCTCTCACGATGGCGTCGATGAAGGGCTCACGCAACGTCTGCTCTGTCGCGAGGCTCGCATGCCATCCGCCGAAGACGATAGGCAATTCGGGTCGCAGCTTTTTGACTGCTTTGGAGACGCGTACTGCTGCCCCAATGTGTGGGCCGGTCAAGACAGAAATTCCGAGACAAAGCGCATTTTCTGTCTCGCGAAGAATCGTCTGTTCGAAATCGGGTGCGATCAGATTGTCGACGAGTTTGACATCGAATCCGGCCCGGAGAAGCGGCGAGGCGAGACATAGCAACGCCAAAGGTGCGCCCAAGGGCGGTCCCTCATAAGGCGGGTAGAACAACACGACTTTGTTCGGTCCGGGCAAACTCTTCGCTTTCGCGATTTCGTTCTTGCACTCTAGGTTGTCACGGCACGTCGATTTGTCAGCGGATTGTTAAATTTCTGTCACTTCCGGAGCTGATGAGCGAAGTGTTGAACTGCGCGGATCAGCTTGGAAACTCACGCACATAACGAGCGAATGTAAGTTTGACAAGCTGGAGACAAACTTGTTTTCGGCGATTGGTACATTACCTGCCGTAATCCAATCCAGCTTGATGGAATTCCGCACATCGCACAGGCGGGATTTACGCTGAGTTCGCGAAATGATTCTTTTTTACAATCCTCGAGCAACAAGACCGAAAAATCGACGCTTTCCTCTCTCGATTCTTGCCATCGCAGCCGTAATTGAAGGTAAAGAACAGTATGCGATTGTGGACGGAAATCTGGACGCTGATCCGACCAAGAGCCTGATTCAGATCATCCACGAGCGCCACGTCGAAGTGCTGGCCGTCACCGTGATGCCGGGTCCGCAGACGATTGGAGCGGTTGAAAGCTGTAAGGAGATTCGCGCCCGTTTCCCCAACCTGCCGATTGTGTGGGGAGGCTACTTCGCGTCCAATTACACGGCCGCTGCATTGAATGCGGAATACGTGGATTATTGCGTGCGCGGACAGGGCGAACAAACGTTCCTTGATTTGCTGGAAGCAATTCGCGGTCATCGCGATTTGAAAGATGTGGCAGGCCTCTCGTACAAGACACCCGAAGGACTAGTGCGTCACAACCCTGAGCGGCCTATGCGGGGCTTGGATGATTTTCCGTGGTATCCCTACCACAGCCTGCCAATCGAGAAGTATCTGCTGCCTACCTTTCTGGGCCGCCGAACGGCGGTGCATCAGGCAAGCATCGGCTGTCCGTATCGCTGCAATTTCTGCGGAGTCGTGACATTTTCAGGAAGCCGCGAAAAGATGGAGTCTCCCGAACGAACCGAGGGAATGCTGCGGCATCTCGTGAAAACGTACGGGATAGATGCGGTGCAATTTTACGACAACAATTTTTTTCTTCGCGAAGAACATACTCGAGAACTGGCGGACCGTATTGCTCCGCTGAACTTGCGCTGGTGGTGCGAAGGGCGTTCCGACATCATGATGAAGTATTCGGACGAAACCTTCGAAGCATTGCGCCGAGCTGGCGCTGCCATGATTTTCTTCGGCGCCGAATCAGGCAACAACGAGCGGCTGAAGCAGATGAACAAGGATCTTCGCGCAGAGGACACCTTGGCACTGGCGTCGCGAATTCGAAAGTTTGGAATTGTCCCTGAGTTCTCCATCATTTTCGGAGATCCGAAAGATCCCGAGACCGATACTCACGAGTGCATTGCATTCATCCGACAGTTGAAGCGGTTGAATCCGGACGCAGAAATCATCGTGGAGCACTACACGCCTGTGCCGCAGCGTGCTCGAATGTATGGCGACGTTGAAGAGCAAGTGCACTTTCCGACGACACCCGACGAATGGACAACCGATCAGTGGCAACGCTTTGCGACGCAGAAAGATCCGCAGACTCCCTGGCTTCGTCCGACGACGAAACAACTCATCGACAATTTTGAGCTCGTGGTTTCGTCCCGCTGGCCTACGGTGCAGGATATTCGCCTGCCGAACTGGGGACGAATCGCGCTGAAGGCGATGAGCAGTTGGCGCTACCGCCTTGGCGTGTACAGCGCTCCGTTTGAACTGAAGTGGATGCAACAAATGATCGAACTGCGAAAACCCAAAGCTGAAAGTTTGTGAACTGTATCCACATGACCGATTCGCAACCGGGGGCTGGCCAGGGCCATCCAGCCGAGATGAAGGCTCCGTGCGTCGTATCGGTTGGGGAAGGTTATACGCGATGGGCGTCAACCTACGATAAGGGACCGAATCCGCTCCTGGCCCGCGAAGAACGCTATCTGGAGCCCATACTCGCTAATGTGCAAGTCCATCGAATCCTGGATCTCGCGTGCGGCACTGGTCGGTGGATGAAGAAAATCGCCCGGGATCGCGGGCGTCTGAGCGTTGGCATCGATAGTTCAGTTGCAATGTTGAAGGTCGCTGCCACAAAGAACGAATCGCGGGATTTCATCGCAAGAGCGCTTTGTGAAAATCTCCCATTTGCGGGTGGAGCGTTCGACTTGGCTATTTGCTCCTTTGCTCTCGGGCACATTGCCGATTTGAGACCTATGGCAAGCGAACTGTCGCGAGTTCTGCATCAAGATGCGGATGTCTTTGTCAGTGATCTTCATCCGGATGCTTACAAACATGGATGGAGAGTAGGGTTTCGCGACGAAGATGGGCCCGCTGAAATCGAACTTCAGCCTCGAAGCCAGGAAGAAGTCGCAGAGCTGTTTTACGGCAGCGGGTTTGGATGCATGAGCCAAACACCTCTGTGGTTGGAAGAAGAGGAAAAGCCAATTTTCGATCAGGCCGGAAAGATGGATTCTTTCACTCACGCGTCGAGTGT
This sequence comes from uncultured Acidobacteriota bacterium, assembly GCA_963712365.1. Lineage (GTDB taxonomy): Bacteria > Acidobacteriota > Terriglobia > Terriglobales > Acidobacteriaceae > Sulfotelmatobacter. The sequence goes on along the minus strand of CAVQHO010000004.1, from coordinate 203,423 downwards.
GCCGGCCATCCTCGTGTGGCACTTTAGACGATCCGATTCGGCGTAAAAGCCTCGGAGTTCCTGGTGGGTAGGCCAACGTTGGAACAATCGATATCTGCTGAGGTGGCGCTTTGAAGCGTCGGAGAGCTGAGGCCGTCGTCGAATTCCTCAGCTTTTCCTCGAATCGCGAAGCGGAGAAGTCGTTTGGAAGTTGTAGCGGCCGAGATTGGGAAAATGTTCTCCGATGGATGGACGATGCCGGGTTGGCCTTCTACTTCCTAAAAAAAATCAGATCCACGAACCTGGAAGCAACACTACCGTCATGGGTGCGCTCGCGGATTGAGACGAATCTTTCGGCCAATCAGCAGCGAACTGCGGCGCTCGCTACCAAGTTCGACTACCTGAACCGGTCGTTCCTAGAAGCTGGCGTTAAGTACGTCGTCCTCAAAGGCTTCTCGCTAATTCCTGATTTCTGTCCGCAAGCATCTTTGCGTCATCAGAGTGACTTGGATTATCTGGTGGACGAAGGTTCGCTCCCACTGGCACGAGAAATCGTGTTGGGTGCGGGTTACGTGGCGAAGCAGTCGCGTTCCAAGCAGGAATCAATCTTCATCTCACCAGGGCCGGAGTTGCCGTCACGGGGCGGAAGGCAGTACTCCGCCCAAGCGCCCCATGCGGTCGAGTTGCACTCGGACATCTGGGATGGCGATTTTCATCGATTGCCGGGATTGCCGAAATTGTTCTCCTTGGATCGAACCATTACTCGTCAATGGAATGGAATGATGTTTTCAGCTCTCAACGACCAGGATGCCTTTCTTTTACAAGTGATGCACGCTTGCCATCATCTGTTCACGCAGTGGATACGGATGTCGTGCCTGCTCGAAATTGCTTACTTCCTCAATCAGCGCGCAAATGATACGCAGTTGTGGGAAGGGATTCACGAGCGGGTGGGGAAGAACCAGGTGCTGCGAGAGTTCGTCGTCGTCGTAACAGAGCTAGCGGCGAAGCTATTTCACGCATCGATTCCGCTCGCAGTGGAAGTATGGGCCGAGGAGATTCGTAGCGGACCGCGGGTTTGGATCGAGAACTACGGGCGCCATTGGGCTTTTTCGGACGTTCCGGTGTATCAGTTCAACCTCTTTCCTACGTCGAAGCTGGTGTTGTTTCTTCAGCAGCAATACAGAGAGAAGGATCAGGGTAATGGATCGACCGTTCACCAACAGCCGCCGTCGCGGATTTCACGTGTTGCTACTTCGATCCGAAAAAACCCGTCGCTGATTCTCAGCGCCGGGTGGTGGAAGCGGCAGTTGCTGGTGCGGCGTGTGATCTTTAATGCCTTGGCAGTATTGCGCTACCTGTGCGAAGTCCCTCGGTGGATATGGCTTACTCGTGTTCGCGCCCGGGCGGCATCCTTCGAAGCATAGAAGGTCCGCCGCTCTGATGCTGCGAGGAAATTCCATGAGCCTGAAAGTTCAAGCCGCCAAGAATGTCGGGGCTACCTGGCTCGGCCTGTTGGTTCACGGAGCAGTTGGATTTTTCCTGTCACCGTTCATCCTCCATCGCCTGGGGAGTGAGGCTTACAGCCTCTGGATTTTGATATTCACCTTCACTGGATATTTCGGGCTGCTGGATCTGGGAATTCGATCTTCAATCGTAAGATATACCGCCAAATTCGTTGCAGGCGGCGATGAGAAAGAACTTTCGAAATATCTGAGCACCAGCGTGGCGTTCTATCTAGCGATGGGCATGGTTGTACTTTTCCTCACAACCATCGGATATTTTTATTTTCGCCTTCTTTTCAAGATCCCAGATGCTTCGATCAACGATGCTCGACTGCTGTTCGTCATCGCGGGAGTGGGCGTTGCAGTGACCTTTCCTCTTGGCGTATTTGCCGGTGCACTGGAAGGTTTCCAGAGATTCTCCTGGCTTCAACTGGGCCAGATTGGGGTCACTCTGCTTCGCGCTCTGTTGATCATTGCGACGCTGAGCAGAGGCGGGGGTCTTTTGGCCATCGGAGTCGTCACGATCGCTACAAATATCGTGAGCTATGTCGTGTTCATTGGATGGCGATTCGGTTGTTGCCAGTGTCTCTGACCGTCCGGGGGGTAGAGAAGGCGGCTCTGATCAAGATGGCGAAATACGGGATATTTGCATTTGCCATTGTGGGCGCCGAAAAGTTGCGGTTTCAATCGGATGCGATGGTAATCGGGGCCATTCTTTCGTCGAGTGCGATCACGATGTTCGCGATCGGGTCCAAGTTGGTCGAGTATTCCAGCTATGCAGTTCGGAGCATGTCGCAAATATTCACTCCGATGTCGAGCCAATTCGAAGCTGCCGGAGATGCTGATCGATTACGACGGATGTTTGTTGCAGGAAATCGAGCCTGCGCTTTCGTCGTGTTCCCAGTCTGCGTTGCTCTGGTTCTGCTCGGTCGGCCGCTAATCGAAGTGTGGGTTGGCGAGCGGTACATCGCTAGCTATTACGTCCTTGTTTTGCTGATCATTCCGAGAAGCCTATACCTGGCGCAATCGGTTTCGACCAAGATACTTCTCGGTATGGGGCGACACAGGTCGCTCGCCACGATACTTCTGCTTGAGGGCGTGGCGAATCTGCTTCTGAGCCTGCTTTTCGTGCGGCGATGGGGCATTCTCGGCGTGGCTCTGGGGACAGCCATCCCGCTGACATGTACGAGTGTGGCGTTTCTGCCGAGTCACCTATGCCGCATTCTTAGAATCCCGGTCCGCGAGTTTTTGATGCGGGCTTATGCGCTGCCTGTCTCACTATGTGTCCCGTTTGGCGCAACGTTGTGGTTCCTGCGCCAGCAGTTCCCATCTCACAGTTATGCTGGTTTGACACTGCAGATCGCTGCGGGGGGAGCCATCTACTGCGCAGGTCTGATGCTGGCGTTATGGAGCGGAGGAGTCCGCAGAATCAGCCCGTCACAATTGTTTGCACAATTGCTGGAACCTAAATGAACCCCAAGGCGGTTGAGAAATTGTCATGTTTTCGCCACAGCCGAACCCGTTCTATATCGGCTAACGTTATGCACCGGGCGGATTTTGCAGAGTTTTAACAAATTAGAGACAAAACTCCGGAAGGCGGTTGGTAGTTTGTATTCTCACTTCCAACATCGTTCATGGTCGCGAGAATCCGAAATCGGGCACGAGTTCAAGTGCACATGAGATCGTCTTCGCGCGTCGACCAACGACGTCCTCTTCGTCGACTGAAACAACGAAAGGCACTCCAGTGAAGTCTTCCAAAAAAATCGTGTTTTTCGTTGCTTCGTTCTCGAGCATCGAAGCGACTGCTCCGCTTGGCATCCTTGCCATCTCCACGCCCTTGATCGACGCAGGTTATGACGTTCGCATCATCGACGCATCGATCGCGCCAGACTACAAAAAGCAAATCATGGAACAAGTGAAAGATGCTTTGTGTCTCGGCATCTCGCTTGTGACCGGCCCCATGATCCGCGAGACAGTCGACCTCGCGAAGTCCATCAAGAAGTGGGACCCCGATTTCCCGGTAATTCTTGGCGGATGGCATCCGTCGCTTCTTCCTACGCAGACGCTGGAGGCTGAGTACGTCGACATCATTGTCCGTGCTCAGGGTGAAGAGAGCATGCTTGCGGTCGCGGACCGCTTGCGCGACGACGCTCCGCTCGACGACGTTGCAGGCATCGGATTCAAGCGCGACGGGAAACTGGTGTTTACTCCCGAGCGCGCTCTGAAGCGCCTTGAGGATATGCCCGCCAAGGCCTATCACCTGGCGGATTTTGACGCGTACGAAAAGATCTGCGGTCGCCGATGGGCAATGTACGTTTCAAGTCTGGCTTGCCCTTTTAATTGCGCCTACTGCACCAATGCGGGTGTCTATGGTCGAAAGTGGAATGCCCTTCCAGTCGATCAGGTGGTGGAAGAGACCATGGAACTGACTCGGCGTTACCGTCTCGAACTGTTATGGATGGCGGACGACAACTTCCTGGTTGATCTCGATCGCTCGCTGCAAATTGCCGAAGGCCTGGTTCGTGCCGGCGCAACTTTCAAATGGAGCATCCAGGCGACGACGAACTTGACGGCGCGCCTGAGCATCGAGGAGCTTACGCTACTTCGCCGCTCCGGATTGCACCAAATCTGCCAGGGAATCGAGACTGCGTCACCGACCGTGATGAAGTTGATGAATAAAGATTTCCAAGTACTTGGCGACATCTACCAGTCGACTGAGCGGTGCATCGGCGCCGGCGTGATCCCTTCTTTCAACATCATTTTCGGTTTTCCGGGTGAAGGCCCGAAAGAGCGCCGGGAGACTGTCAATTTTATGATGGACATCTGCCAAAAATTTCCTGGCGCAGAGTTCTGGACCAACATCTTTACGCCTTATCCGGGATCGCCGATTTTCCATCAGGCTGCGAAGCTGGGTATTGAAGCGCCCGAAGAGCCTGGAAGGCTGGGCCGATTACTTCCCGCGATACACCGTGCTGCCATGGCTTAAAGGAACGGATCATCAGCGTGTACAAACGATGCGCGACTATCTACGCATTGCGTTCGATCGCGAACCGATTGCGACGACCGGCCACGGAAAGTTTGCCAAAGCTGTTCAACATCTCACGGCGTATCCGGCGCGAGTGCGATTGAACTACGACTTTTACAGCTTTCCGATCGAGCTCTGGATCAACCGGCAATTGAAGAACATCGTGAAATTGCCTAAGCCAAGCATCGACGCCAAAAGGCTGCAACCCGAGACTGCTCCCAGCTGTTCCTGATGTCCCAAGCGAGAGCCTGCCTGCGGCGAAGGAAGCCGCCGGCTCGTAATGGACAGGGAGCGCTCGCTATCGAGGGCGTCGAGTCATATTGGGCAAAAACTGCGCTCGTTCCACATGCATCAATCTACTGAAATCCGCACTCCCGCAGAATCATTTGATGTCGCGGACTTAGAGGTACAGGCGGGTGGTACACGAAACATTCTCGACTTCTTGCCCGCAATTGAATGGTGCTTGCTTGCGATTCTGGCAGTCGCATTCGTTGCACTCACCCTGATCCCGGGGTGGCGCTCGCTGAAGAGCGAGTTTCCAAACTACTATCTGGCTGCGGAACTCTATCATCAGGGCATCACGCTAGATCGCGTCTATGAGTGGACCTGGTTCCAGCGGCAGAACGATCACCTCCAGGTTCGCGACGGCTTGGTAAGCTTTGCGCCTAATCCCCCATCGTCAATTCTTCCGCTCTTGCCGCTGACTGGGTTGAAGCCGCTGGCTGCGAAGCGCATGTGGATGCTCTTCAATCTTGTGCTTCTCGGCTTTTCGGTATGGGCTCTACGTTACGCGACACAGTTGGGCTGGCGCCGACTCATCCTTATTACGCTGCTTTCCACGCTTCCACTCAGGATCGACTTCATGTTTGCTCGGTTTTACGTACTGATCCTGTTTCTTATATGCACGGCTTACTACGCCCTACATCGAAACAGGCATTGGACGGCGGGAACCATATGGTCGGTTGCCGCGGCAATGAAGCTGTTTCCGGCACTCTCTGTGATCCTGTTGATCCGAAGAAGAAATTGGCGGGCCCTGGCGGGCTTTCTCGTCGGAGGAGTGACGCTGGCCATCGTTTCAGTAGCCATGTTCGGGGTAGAGGTCCATCAAGTCTTTTTCCGTGAAGTCTTGACACAGGCTTCCCGTGGAGACTGGTTGGGGCCTTATGCCTTATTTCAAAATTCGTTTATCACACTCTGGAGCCATCTATTTTTGATGGAGCCGGAACTCAATCCGGCGCCGTTGGTCAATTCGCCTGTTCTGTATGCGGTGGCGATGGCAGCGACCGTCACGTCATTGGTGTTTGCATTTCTGATGTCAACAAAAGACGGGAAGGATGGACACATCGGAGCATTGCAATGGGCGTCGTTGCTTCCGCTGCTCCTGTTGCTTTCCACGTACGCTAGTGCGGATCACTCCTGCATCCTTATCTTTTCTGCCATTGTCGGTTTCGATGCTCTTATTGCCACGGGCAAGACGAGGAGAGCTTTTATTCTCCTTGCTCTGTACGTGATCGCCGCGGCGCCGACGCCTTTCCGGGTCGCACTCAAATTTCCGCACAGGCTAATCGCGATCACCGCTCTCTATGCATTGCTCCTGCATAGCCTGTGGGATGCCAGGTCTACAGAACGAGCGAGGCGCTGGGCGATCGTTGGCCTTGTCTCGGTGATGATTCTGGCGGTGTATAACTACAGGCTCGTCCAGCGTACTGAAGATTTCGCCCATCGCGTTCCGAATGGTACCAACGGATATCGATTTGCCAATCCGGTCCCTTTAGCAAACGGTATTGCGTTCACGAGCATGGAGTCAGGGAAATATAGCCCCGTGATCCTCAAAAATGACGGCAAAACGCATGCACTCGAATTAGCGGGAGATACGCTTTCGGTTGCAGGTTCTGCCAGCAGTAACCTGCTCTATTCCGAACAGGCGGGAGTGAAGTCTTTGCTTTTCAAGCTTTCGACGGAGCAAGAAGGTGGATCTCCCGTCACCATTGGCGAAGGGCAGGATCCAGCACTGTCGGCCAATGGAAAGTGGCTTGCGTTTATTCGGGAAGCGCAAGGGCTTCGGACTGCATGGCTGTGTTCGACCGATTCTGCGGTCGCTCCGAAACTTGTCTTGCCAGAGTCTTACGAACCTCTCGATCTGACAGTCACGAATGACGGAGACGTGATCGCTGCCGCTGGAAGGGTAAGTGATCCGCATTTGCTGAAAATCCCGCACGAGGGCGCCGAAGTAGTTCAGATCTTGGACAGTGGACGCCCGATGAGATACCCATCCATTTCGCCGGATGGTGCACGACTCGCGTTCAGCCGACGGGAGCGAGGGTCTTGGCACTTATTTGCGCATACATTTGCGACTGGATCGGAACAACAGCTAACCCACGCACCTTGCAACGCTATCTCCCCTTCGTGGACAGACAATCGCACTTTGCTGTACGCGACCGATTGTGGACGAGGTGTGGGTCTCAGCGCTATCGTACGCGTCGTTTTGCCAGAGTGATCATGGCCAACCTAGCCGAGCACAAAAAAGGATCAGCCGATGACGAGCTTCCAGCTGCTCTAGCGGACAGCAATCAGCCTGTCTGGGGACAATCCTCGTCTCCCGCTCTGAAATTCGTGTCCCGATTCGTTTTTCTAGTGGGCTACACAGTTGTCGTCGTAATCGTGGTCGCAGGTTTTCTTGAATTTGTATCTTGGGTCATTTGTTCGATTCATCCTCTGACGCGGCAAGCTCAGACGGAGAATCAGGCGGATAGTCCGGTATACGCCGGAGCAGAATGGGCGCCCGAGTTCTGGCGAGAGGAAGCGGTTCGGCAACAAAAAGCGAGGACTTACGTGCCGTTTCGGCTCTGGGGTGTGACGGAGTGGCGCGGCAAGTATATCAACAACGATTTGGTCGCTGAAGAATTTTGGCGTAGAACCATCAACCCTGGCAATTGCATTGGAACCAATACCCTCAGCGTCTGGACCTTCGGTGGATCGACTATGTACGGCCGCGGTGTGCCGGATTGGGCGACCCTACCGTCATACTTATCGCGCGCGATGAATGCAAGCGGGCAAACTTGCGTAGTGGTGTCCAATTATGGAGTGGAAGGGTATGTCTCTGAACAAGAGCTGATCTTGCTGCAGGAACAGCTCAGGGCAGGCGGTCATCCCGACGTAGTAATTTTCCTGGACGGAATCAATGATTCCATGGCCCAATGTCCGCCGGGACCGGTCACGCCGCACGGCGGATACGCGACTATAAAATCCCGCGTCGAAGGCTCTTTTTCAGCCAGACTGGATTTCCTGAAGAAGTCCTACGCGGTCTTGCTGACCAGAGAACTGATGGCGCGTTTCCGTCACGGGCGATCTTTGACCGTGCAAACGTCGGAAATGCAGCCCAGAATCATGAACATTTTATCAAAATATGAGGGCAATATGCGCCTGGCGAAAGCCCTGGCCGACTCATACGGATTCAAGCTGTATTCCTTCTGGCAACCATTGCTCACCTACGGCCACAAGCCGCTTGTTCCCTTCGAACAGAGAATGGCAAGCGCTGACGCGGCTGGCATCCCAGCAGACAACGCCTGTCTTCAAATGATGGCGGCTACGTTTGCCGAGGCGGAACGCCGGGCCTCTAACGAGGACAATTTCATTTTTATGGGTAGTGTGTTTGATTCAACCAAAGAGCCCGCATACATTGATCAGGGACATCTCGGTCCTCGCGGGAATGAAGTGCTTGCACAAGCGATCGCGAAGTATGTGCGAGACCATTCGGGACTGGAGCGATCCGTTCGGACTAACTAGGTAAAACCATGGGAATTGCGAATGTTGCGCGAACTACCGCAGGTCGCTTCGGAATCGTCTCAGAATTGTTCTCCTTCTTCTGGAGCAACAAGCGATGGTGGCTTGTGCCGATGCTAATCGCGCTGTTTCTGATCGGTGCGCTCATCATCCTTGCACAGAGCTCGGTCGTGGGGCCTTTTATCTATACGTTGTTTTAGGGGCATGTTGTGCTGAAGAGCGCGTGGCAAACTTGGAAACGTATCGCTCAAGCCGTCGGGACATTCCAGGCGCGGGTCTTGCTCACTCTTTTTTACGCGGTCCTCGTCCTGCCGTTTGGCCTTTTCGTTCGTTTGTTCAGCGATTCGCTGCGGACTAAGAACAGACCCGCACAGTGGCTGGACCATGCCGCCGAACCCCACGATCTAACGTGGGCCAAAAGGCAGTGAAGGGTGTACATCCTCGGTGTCTCGGCCTATTACCACGATGCTGCTGCTGCACTGCTAAGAAACGGAGTCCTTGTCGCCGCGGCGGAAGAAGAGCGATTCACGCGCAAGTTAAGCACGACTTCCGACTTCCCTAAGCAGGCCATTCAGCTTCTGCCTTGAGACGCCGGCATCGACGGCCAGGATCTGGATTACGTGGTCTTTTTCGAGAAGCCGTTCCGCAAGCTTGACCGTATTCTGATGATGACGCTGCAGACCTATCCGCAATCCTATAAGGTCTTCCGCGAGTCGATGATCACGTGGATGGTCGACAAGCTCTGGATCGGCACGACGCTGCAATCGAGACTCGGTGTCAGCAAACACAAAATTTTATTTTGTGAGCATCATCTCTCGCATGCGGCCAGCGCATATTCTGCTCGCCTTTGAAGAGGCCGCGATCTTGACCGTTGACGGCGTGGGCGAGTGGGTGACTTCCACCTGCGGCGTTGGCAAAGGCAACGACATCAATATACAAAAGGAAATTCACTTTCCGCACTCGCTCGGCCTGCTCTACTCCGCGTTCACTGCGTTTCTTGGATTTGAGGTGAATGAAGGCGAATATAAAGTGATGGGCATGGCTCCGTACGGCGTGCCCAGATACGAGGACAAGGTTTGGAAATACGATACAACCAGAATCAGCGACGGATCATTTTCTCTCGATCATGGACTACTTCAGCTTCCATCATTCCACGGAGCGCACGTACAACCAGCAACTTTGTCTCTTTGTTTGGCACGCTCGTCCGCCCGGAATACAGCTTTTTCTACCGAAGCAAACTGGCTTTCCGAAATATTTTGGCGAGCCTCCGGGCAATTATGACGAACTTTCGATGATGAACAAGCACTATGCCGATATCGCCGCCAGTATTCAGAAGGTAACGGAAGAACTGCTGGTGAACATGGCGAATCATCTGCAATCGTGACGACTGGTTTGAAACACCTGTGCATCGCAGGAGGCGTCGGACTGAACTAGCGTAGCGAACACCCGAATCCTGCATGAATCCGGCTTTGAACGAACTATTATGTGCAGCCCGCTGCGGGCGATGGGGGAGGCGCATTGGGAGCAGCGTTGTGGGCCTATAACAGCTGCTCGGGAATCCGCGCAATCTTCACTATGAAGCACGCGTTCTTGGGGACGTTCCAACTCGGATACGGAAATCGGTGACTTCCTGCGCCGGAATAATATCCCATTTCGTTATTTCGTGACGATGAAGACAAGTTGCTAAATCAGTCGTTGAGCAGTTGATGAATGCGCAAAGTCATCGGCTGGGCACAGGCGCGCTTCGAGTGGGGACCGCGAGCACTTGGGAACCGCAGATTCTCGCTGACCCGCGCAACCCGAATATGAAGGATATTGTGAACGCGAAAATTAAGTTTCGCGAACCTTATCGGCCATTCGCTCCTTCGGTGATCGCGGAGTGCGCCGAAAAGTATTTCGAGCTGCCGCAGGCGCAGTGCCACGATTCCCGCAAGGTACATGCTGTATGTGGTGCCGGTTCCGATAACCAGCAGGAACAACGTGCCGGCGATCACCCACGTTGATGGAACCGCGAGTATTGCAAACAGTCTTCAGTGAGCAAAGCCCTCGATATTACAGATGATCGAAAAATTCGGTCAGGCGACCGGTGTTCCGGTGGTAATGAATACCTCCTTCAATCTCAGAGGAGAGCCGATCGTGAATACTCCCGCCGATGCGTTTCACACGTTTGTAAGAGTGAAATGGATACGCTGGTGTTAGAGAACTTCTGCGTTCAAAAATCAGAGATGAAGCCAGGATCGTGATCGGTGGTTAGTATCACGGGATAGACAGAAATTGAGTTTAATCGCATACGAGGCGGGATTCACGACGAGATCTTCTAATAGATCCCAGGAATTACCTTCGCGGTAGTGCGGGCATACGATTCGTAGGGCGACCCGAACATTCGCCGTAGATGCCTTTCTTCCACTTCGATCTTGTTCAACAACAGCAATCCCCAGGCAATCATCACGATCCAGCCGAAGAGGCTGCCAAAAATCAACGCCATGGCTACTTTTCCTACGATCGCAGCCGCATACCGTGGATGCCGCACGTATCGGTAAGGCCCGTAATTCATCGGCTCAAGCGCCGTCTGCATCTTGTCGAAATACCGTGCGAGATAGGCGTCGGTCCAGATTTGCCAGACCGTGATAACCAAGTAAAGCAAGAGTCCGGAGAGTTGCAGAGCGGGCTGCGTTAGCCACGGCGTGAGCTGCCAATGGCCGTAGTCAAGAAAGACAATCAGATCCAGCGCCATCAGAACCATTACCCAACGGGGTCCTGCCGGATCGGAGTTCAACGCCCACCATTCCTGGCGCAAAGGGCCAGAGCGGAAAGCGCTGAGACTGGAAATGATCGAGTGGAGCGATCCTGCAAGGCGCAAGAGGAAATAACCCCCTGCAAACAGGTCCAGTCGAGCAAATGGTTCTGGTGCTTTCCAGCGAATGAGGCAGGCGACAGCGATCCCCAGATATCCGAGCGATGCGGCCAGCGTTTTGTATAGTGTTTTGCTCAAGTCAGCAACTTCCCGATAATTTCAGCGGCGATCCTCGGATCGTTCGCATAGGTAAGACTGTATGCCGGTCTTTCCGAAAGAGCGCTAATCGAAGAAATTATCTGTGGATCGAACTCTGGATCCTCTTCAAAAAGGAGGCTGCTACGCAGTTTGCTAGAGGCTTCCTGCTCCGAGATTCGACACAGTCGAGATTCGCCGCCAGCGACCCGATCAAGAAATACGCTGCAAACCGCCTCAACCGGCGCTGCCCATCGAGACTGCAGCGCCGACTTGTCGAAGTAGTAGAAGGAGAGGTCGTCGTAGTCGGACTGTTTGGATGATTCGCGGAGTTCAGGAAGAAACGTTACGGCCTGTGGACGGAAGACCGCGGGAAACGGATCACCCCAACCGAAGAGGCGTCCGCCGCGCATATCGAGAAACACAACCTGATCTGCATGAAACTCTAACCCCGCCCTCGCCGCCAGGTAGCAAGACGTCGTTTTCCCGGAATTTGGCGGCCCGAAGATCATCGCCGCACGATCTTTTGAACCGACGCATCCGCCAGATAATGCCGTGAGCCCCAGGCTCGCAGCCGTCATGCAGAACAAAATGTCGAGCGGAGGGCGATGCCTCAGTCGTGCGTCGCGTTGAAGAAATACGTCCGAGAAAACGCCGGCACCCAGGCGTCTAGCGAGATCGACCGCCAGAAATCCGCGTTGACCGATATTGACATAGCGTTGACTCGCGCCGGAAAAGGCAGTGAAGGGAACTGCTGTCGATTGCGCTCTGGGATCCGGCTCGCAAAGCAATCGCCAAAGAAACTCCGTCTTCGCCGACGCGCCGTGCTGATAGCGTTCGAAAAACTCCAGCGCAAGGTTCAAAATGGATTCATTGTTGGTCTCAAGCCGGATGGTTCGCTGCATCAGAATCAAATCCGTAGCGTATGGCGCTGGAGCAAAGCGTCGCGTGAGATCCTGCCGGCCCTCTGCCGGGCCGTATACGATGCGAAGATGCGAGGATTCCCCACATATACTTCCCGAGGTGCTGTCCGTCGGAATCGAGATTTGCTGCTCGATGTTAGAGAAAGGAGTCATTCGTTCGAAATCTATCCCGAAAAGAAAGCATCAAGCTGTGCGGCAACCGATTGCGGTGGTCCCGAATATCGCAAGCGCCAGCACGGAATCTGTGCAAGGCCATCGAGAACCAATCTCTGTTTCGACACGGCTGACGGAGATTCCGCCAGCATTTCATGTTCAACAAGCGCCTGGAACTCGCCCGCATCCATTTCACTCAGAGTGAACGTACATGTGTCGGATCGTTCCAGAACGAGAAGCGCTCTGAGTTCACAAGATTCGTGCTTTCGATCGCCGCTTCGATCGCTTGTGTCACATAGAAAAACGTTTTCACCATTCTGAACGTCGACGGGATGGCGATCTCGAAATTCTTCGAAAAATGATCCCGCGTCCGATCTGAGCTTGAGTGGCCTGGGCAACCCATATGCGAGGAGCTTTCCTTGTCCCAGCGAACAGAATGTTCGATCGTCGGAGAGAAGTCTGTATCCCATGTGGGTAAGCGCCATGGCGAGTGTCGATTTTCCGGAGCGTGTCGCTCCGACCATGGCCAGTCCTTGCCGCCCTTTTGCCACCGAAGATGCGTGAAGTTCCACCAGCCCGACCGAGCCCGCCATTATGGAAAGCAACATCGGAAAGATGATGCTCTGCCAATATTTCGTGTCGCGGGCCATCCCGTCGGAGAATCGTCCAATGACCTGCCGTTTTTCAACATCGGCGAGCAGCGAGCTTTTCGCATCAAATCCCGCGAATACGAGATGCTCAACTCCTCTCACAAACGGTTTCGGCCATGGTGGGGCGCACGAATCGGGTGCGTCGACCCAAAGCCGGATGGTGAAGTCGCTCGCACATTCCGGTGGTCGGTTCACCATTAGGAAACTGCCTCGGGCAGCTTCGAGCAGCAGTTCGGAATTTGTGGCGAAAGAGCAGGTAGCTCCGGCACGCGATGAAGCTTTGGCAAAGCGGCGTCTGGGCATGCTGGCGGAGAAAATCTCGGGATTGCACGTCAACGGCGGTATCCATATGTACAAGAAAACGAAGCCCGAAGGCCTCGATCACGGATCGTCCCATGCTCATCAAACCGCGAGCCTTCCTTGTCATATTCTTGTCAATAAGTTGTAAACGTTTCCATCCTGATCGAGGTTCGAAAGAGCATCTAAACTATTGAATGAATCCTGAAGCAGCCGACAGAAAGACGAATGCCTAAACGCGGTAAAGTCACGAAAGCGACGCCGGACGACAATCAGCAAAGAGAAGCCGATCTCGAGGCCGATGTCCTGGCCTTGTTCCACGAACCCGTGGGCCAATGGTTTCGTGACGTATTCGACAATCCAACCCGGCCCCAAAGGATGGGATGGCCCGCTATTGCTGCCGGGGCATCGACGTTGATCCTGGCACCGACCGGTACCGGAAAGACACTGGCAGCTTTTCTGTGGTGCTTGAACCGGTTAATGTTTTCCCCTGCTCCGGAGGAGTTGCGCCGTTGTCGCGCGCTCTATATTTCTCCGATCAAAGCACTCGCGGTAGACGTTGAGCGCAACCTGCAATCGCCACTGGTGGGCATTTCACAAGCTGCGCGTCGGATGGGAGTGGACCACTACACTCCGACAGTTTCAATTCGTACGGGAGATACTCCCTCGGCCCAGCGCGCGAGATTTCTGCGTCATCCTTCCGACATTCTGGTAACGACGCCTGAATCTTTGTATCTGCTGCTCACGTCGAATGCGCGTGAAGTACTCGCCTCAGTCGAAACGGTGATTGTCGATGAAATTCACGCTTTGGTTCCTACCAAGCGCAGGTTCACATCTCGCACTTTCACTCGAGCGGTTGGAACATCTTTGTCAGCGAAAGTTGCAGCGCATCGGACTTTCAGCAACGCAGCGTCCGCTAGAGGAGGTCGCTCATTTCCTGGGCGGGGTTGACGTTTCCCGGCAGCCGGCGGTCAACAAGAGCGAGGAGTCAGGGATTGACACTCCCGAAGAATCGCTTTCTGAATTTCAAACGTCCGGAACGCAAGTGTTTCGTCCGGTAACAATCGTTGACGCCGGGGAGCCCAAGAAGTTCGCATTGAAGGTGGAGGTCCCGGTCGATGACATGGCGCGACTCGATGAGCTCGATAGCATTCCGAGTGGTGCAGCGTCGCAAGGACCGACACGAGCTTCAATTTGGTCTGCGATTCATCCCAAGCTTCTCGAACTAGTGCGTTCGCACCGTTCCACTCTTCTTTTCGTGAATAGCCGCCGCTTGGCGGAGCGAATCTCTGGCGCCATCAACGAACTAGCAGGCGAAACGCTGGTGCGCGCGCATCACGGCAGCGTGGCTGCCGAGCAGCGCAAAGATATCGAGGACCGACTTAAACTCGGAACATTGCGTGGGCTGGTAGCTACGTCATCCCTAGAACTTGGCATCGACATGGGCGCGATCGACCTGGTGATCCAGATCGAATCCCCTCCATCGGTTGCCAGCGGCATGCAGCGTGTTGGACGCGCCAGCCATCATGTGGGCGCCGTCAGTAATGCCACGATCTTCCCGAAATTCCGTGGGGATCTTCTCGCATGTGCCACTCTGTCGCGCGCGATGTATAACGGCGAGGTTGAGTCGGTGCACTACCCGCGAAATCCACTCGACGTGCTGGCGCAGCAAATCGTTGCGATGGTCGGCATGGAACCATGGGACGTCGATGATCTCTATCGTGCGGTTCGGGCATCGGCGCCATTTGGAGGGCTGACTCGCGGTTCGTTCGATAGCGTGCTTGACATGCTGTCGGGACGCTACCCGTCGGACGAATTTGCCGATCTGCGCCCGCGGATTACATGGGACCGTATCGCGAATAAGCTTACGACTCGCGAAGGCGCGCGCAGGGTGGCGGTGATCAACGGCGGAACAATTCCAGATCGCGGTCTCTATGGTGTTTTTCTTTCGGGCGCTAGCAAGGGCGCGCGTGTGGGCGAGCTTGACGAGGAGATGGTCTTCGAAAGCCGCACCGGAGACACGATCATCCTGGGCGCGACGACGTGGAGGATTGACGAGATCTCCCATAACCGCGTCAATGTTTCTCCAGCGCCGGGCGAGCCCGGCAAGATGCCTTTCTGGAAAGGTGATGGGCCCGGCCGTCCAGCGGAATTCGGCGAGAAGATCGGTCGTCTGACGCGAGAGTTGCTCGCGATGCCGCGGGCCATTGCTCTGTCGAAATTGATCGATGAACACAGCCTCGATCAAAATGCCGCCGAAAATTTATTGCGATATCTTGAGGAGCAAAAAGTCGCCACCGAGCATGTTCCTAGCGATCGAGATATTGTCATCGAGATCGTCCGCGACGAACTCGGCGACCGCCGGATTTGTGTACTCACCCCTTTTGGAAATCGCGTGCATGCACCTTGGTGCATGGCCGTCGACGCGAAGATACGTTCCGAACGCGGTTGGGAAGTCGAGAGCCTCTGGTCCGACGACGGATTCGTGATCCGCTTGCCGGGTAACGAGGAACCGATTGAGACAGCCTTGTTGCTGCCCACTGCAGCTGAGTTGAAAGATCTAGTTCTGCGGGAGTTGGGATCGACTTCGCTGTTTGCGGCCAAGTTTCGCGAGGCCTCGGCGCGAGCATTGCTGCTTCCGAAGCGCCGCGCCGGGCAACGTGCGCCTTTGTGGCAAACAAGAAAGCGTGCGGCCGACCTACTTGCCGTCGCTTCACGGTTTGCGTCATTTCCGATTCTGCTTGAGAGCTACCGCGAGTGCGTCCGAGACACGTTCGATCTGGCAAGCACGGCAACGATCCTTTCTAAGATTGGAAGCGGAGAGATCCGTGTCACCACCCTCGAGCCCACAAAACCTTCACCTTTCGCGGCGTCGCTTCTGTTCTCCTACGTTGCCAACTACATCTACGATGGCGATGCCCCTTTGGCCGAACGCCGCGCGCAAGCTTTATCCATTGATCAGTCACAACTGGAAGAGTTGCTCGGGGACACGGACCTTCGTGAGTTGCTCGACCCGCTGGCGATCGAGGAGGTTGAGACACGGCTGCAGATGCTGGATGAGGAATATCGCGCTCGTCATGAAGACGCCATACATGACATGCTGCTGCGTCTGGGCGATCTCAGCGAGGCAGAAATTTCGGATCGCGCTTCTGAAGTTAATGTCAGTCAAGCCATCGCAACCTTGACTGGAGTACGGCGCCTACTGCGAATTCGCATTGCGGGCGAAACAAGGTACATCCCCGTGGAGTACGCGGCCCGATATCGCGATGCGTTCGGTATTCCGTTGCCCCCTGGTCTCGCTGAGATCTTTCTGAAATCGACTACAGATCCGCTCTGCGAAATCGTACGAAGATACGCGCGGACTCACGGACCTTTCACACTGATGGATATAGCCAAGCGCTACCTCTTCGAAGCCTCTGCGATTGAGCCTGCACTTCACACCCTGCACGTTCAGGGCAAGTTGCTCGAAGGAGAGTTTCTGCCGAAGGGATCTCACCGGGAATGGTGCGATCCGGATATTTTGCAGCAGATTCGGCGCAAAAGCCTGGCGAATCTTCGACGGGAGATTGAGCCTGTTGAGCAACAAACTCTTGCCCGCCTTCTGACACGATGGCAGGGTGTGCATGTTCCGCGCAGAGGACTTGACGCGCTTCTTGATGCCATCGAGGTGCTTCAAGGGACTTCACTGCTCGCGTCCGATCTAGAGCGTGAAATTCTTCCCGCCCGCGTGGCGGACTACAAGCCAGCCGATTTGGATGCGCTGATGGCCGCTGGAGAAGTCGTTTGGACCGGCGTGGAACAGGTTGGAGATCGAGACGGCAGGGTCGCCCTCTATCTGACGGAGGCGCTGCCGCTGCTTGCACCGCCGGCGGATGTCGTAGCCCAGCGAGGCGAGCCTAGTGAACTCGCAACGAAAATTGCTCAGTTCCTATCGGCAAACGGGGCATCGTTCTTCCCCGAAATTCGCGCAGCCTGCGGTGGCGGGTTCTCTGGCGAAGTGCTGGATGCCCTCTGGGAGTTAGTCTGGCACGGGGACGTTACAAACGATACGTTCCACACCGTCCGAAGGCGACTTTACCCTGCGTCGCGCAAGAATGAACGGAAGGAGGGTCCGGCGGGCTCGCCAGATTTCTTGCGCCGCTTGCGAGCTCGAAAGTCCGGGGAAGGTACCGCTTCTGGCCGATGGTCGCTACTGTTAAATCGAAAAGTTTCGGCCATCACCCCAACGGAGTGGAGCGCTAATACCGCGCAACAGATCCTGACGCGCTACGGCATCGTGACGCGCGAGGCGGCGCTAGCCGAGGGCCTCCCCGGCGGGTATAACACGATTTACCCGGCGCTTAAAAAAATGGAAGAGAGCGGGTTGATTCGCCGCGGAATGTTTGTCACGGGACTCGGAGCGGCTCAATTCGCTATGCCGTCGGCAGTCGACTTGTTGAGGAGCCTGCGAACGCTGCCCAACGACCCCGAGGCAGTTGTGTTGGCTGCCACCGATCCTGCGAATCCCTATGGATCCTTGCTGCCGTGGTCGCAATCTGAAACTGAAAGATCAGATGGCAATACGACTTCTCATGCGATGGCACGCGTGAGCGGAGCGTCGGTCATCCTAATTAACGGCGCCCTTGCGGCCTTTCTGCGGCGCAAGAACCCGTTTATCAAAGTGTTTCTACCGGAGTCTGAGCCTGAACGATCGCAAACGGCAGCGAAGTTGGCGCGCCAGCTTGCCGAGATAGCGATCCGCCGCCAACAAGGATCGCGCTCGGGCCTGTTGATCAACAAGATCAACGACGATCCGGCGAAAGAACATTTCCTGGGACGATTTCTGGAAGATTCAGGATTCTCTGACACAGTCAGTGGCTATCACATGCGCCGCATGGCGAGCATTGCGGCACCGATCGTCGAAGACGATGCGCCTGACGCTCCTGACGAAGAGGAGGCGTCGGAGACAGCCTAGATATGCCCGAGGGCGACACAATTTTTCGCGCGGCCCGAACGCTGAATCGTGCTCTTGCCGGCCATGTGATCACCAAATTTGAAACCGTCTTTCCGAAACTTTCGCGGGTCGATTTCGACGAAGGCATTGTTGGTCGCACGGTGGACCGGGTCGAGGCGCAAGGAAAGTGGATGCTCATGCATCTCTCCGGCGGCCGAATCTTGCTGACTCACATGCTGATGAACGGGAGTTGGCACATCTATCGACCGGGAGAGAAGTGGAAGCTGTCCAGTCGCTCCATGCGCGTGATGCTTGCTACAGAGCAATTCGTGACGGTCGCATTCAACATACAAATTGCCGAGTTTCACACCGAAGACACTCTGCGGCGTCGCGCAGGATTTTCTCAATTGGGACCTTCGCTTCTTAAAGAAGATTTCACCGAAGCTGAAGGCGTCGATCGCCTATTGAAAAATCCGCAGTTTGACGTTGGCGACGCTCTATTGAAACAATCGATCGTGGCAGGCATCGGAAACGTCTTCAAATCGGAAATATGTTTTGCCTGCCGCATCAATCCATTCAGAAAGGTTAGTTCGCTGAGCGCTTCTGAGGCCGCAAATCTCATGACGACGGCCAGGAAATTTCTTCGCGCCAATGTCAGCGTCAGTTCCGGAGATCAGATCGTAACCTATACCGGCATGCGGCGGACCACGTCGCGTGCGAATCCGGAAGAGCGGTTGTGGGTCTACAAGCGAAAAGGCGACCCCTGCCGTGTCTGTGGCACGCTCATCGTTTCGCGCAAGCAAGGAACGGATGCGCGGACTACATTCTGGTGTCCACAGTGCCAGCCTTTTTAAAACCTCTCTCCTAGGAGAAGTTCTAGCGGACCTCGCGAGCCACGTTGCTTCTCTCACCATACGCGGCAAGCATTTGCTCGCACCATGGGCTGTCCTGTCTTGCAGCCGAACGCCTTGCTGAATTCCCCAAAGTTGCTCACTGAACCATTCACCCGGAACTCGCCGGGGGAGTGCGGATTGGTTTGAACTTGCAGGCGTAATGCTTCCGGGGTCGCGTTCGTACACCATATCTGTCCAAATCCCAGAAAGAAGCGCTGCTGCGGAGTGAATCCGTCGATTGTCTTCCCCGATCCAGCTTCTTTGGCGAGCGCGTCCGTCAATGCCATATATGCAATGCGAAGGCCTCCGTTATCCGCCGTGTTCTCGCCGAGTGTCAGCTTTCCATTGATGTGTTCCCCGCCGGAAACGGTGAAGTCGTTGTATTCCTGCACTTCGCAATCAGTTCGTTCCTTAAAAGCTTTTTCGTCCTCGGGAGCCCACCAATCCCGTAGATTTCCATCTGCGTCATACTGACGTCCCTGGTCATCGAAGCCATGCGTCAATTCGTGGCCAATGACTACACCGATAGCACCAAAATTAACCGCGTCATCCATCTGCTGTTCGAAGAACGGAGGCTGCAGAATTCCTGCCATGAAATTAATGTTGTTCTGCGGCGGTAAATAGTACGCATTCACAGTCGGCGGACTATACAGCCACTCGCCGGAATCGATCGGCTTGCCGATCTTGCCAAGCTGGCGTCGCGATTCGAATTCATTGCTGCGCAACGAATTTCCAATCGCATCGCCCTTAACGATCTGAAGTGAACTGTAGTCGCGCCACTTGTCGGGATATCCGATTTTGTTGGCGATTTTGTGGAGCTTGGTCAGCGCTTGCTGCTTCGTCGCTTCGGTCATCCAAGGTAGTTCGGTGATGTCTTGCTCAAGCGCATGTTCGAGAGCGTTCACCATACGCAGCGTGCGCTCTTTGCCTTCGGCGCCAAAGGTTCGCTCCACGAAGACCTGTCCGAGCGCTTCACCGAGGTCGCTATCTGTTGCACTAACGCACCGTCTCCAGCGAGGCTGGGGCTCTTTTTGGCCAGCGAGAACCTGGCCATAGAAGTGAAATGTTTCGTGGTCAACTTTGTGTGGAAGAAAGAGCCCTTGTCCTCCAATCGTGCGCCACCGCAGATAAGCTTTGATATCGTCGAGAACGCTGGAATTTACGATGGACTGGAATTCGCGAATGAAGTCGGGTTCGGATACGTCCAGACTCTGAAGCTGGTTGAGACCGACTTGCTCCAGAAAAGGTCTTCCAGCGAAATGCCGGCGTCAGGCCTTGAAGGGCAGAGACGGTCATTCTGTGATAGACCTTGTTCGGATCTCGGCGGGCAACATTGTCCAGCGAATCCTTCGCCAACCCAGTTTCGATTCGCATCACAACTTGTGAATGTACGGCGGCATCTTTCGCAGTCTCGCCGAAAAGTTCGAACATGTTCTGCATGTACAGAACATATTGTTTACGAATTTCTAGGGACTTCGGATCGTCCCTGAAATAGAAGTCACGGTCTGGCAGCCCAAGTCCACCCTGAGCCACGACCGCAATCTGTTGCTTGGAATCCTTGGCATCCTGCTCGGAGCCGAAGCCGAAAAAAGCGTTGTATCCGAGCAAGCTGAAGCGGCCGAGCAGGGCAGGAAGAGCATCCTTCCTCTTGAGTCCGTCAATTCTATCGAGTTCGGGACTGAGTACAGCGACACCTTTGTCTTCGATGGCGCTCTCGTCCATACATGACGCGTAGTAGTCGCCGATCTTTTGTTCGTTGGGGCTGCGATTTGCGCCGGCGGTTGAAGCTTTCTCCAGAATATCGCGCAGGACTTCGCGATTCCGATCTGCAAGTTCGCTGGATCGTCCATAGACTGCCTTATCAGATGGCACGGGATTTTGTTTCAGCCAAGTGCCGCATGCATACTGATAGAAGTCCACACAGGGATCGACGCTTTTGTCCATAGCATTCACGTCAAATCCATCCTTAAGCTTCGCCGCAGCGCCGTTGCCCTCTTGCGAAGCGGCGATACTCGACGAAAGAGATAATCCGCAAGCTATGGCTGCGACTGAGAGTCTCTTAAAGAAATCCATACTGAAAAATCCTTCCTCCGAGATCGGAAGCAAAGAGATATGACTCGGCCTACCAGACCCGACAGGCATTCACCCTGGCTTCGGCTTGTCCCTTATGACAATGGAACGCCGTTGCGAACTCGGGCATATTAGCGACCGTATTATTGACCCGATACTTCGGATAGGAGTGCGGATCGGAGAGCACAACGAGTCGTACAAGTTCCGGGCGATATTCCTGGCACCAGCCGAACGCGTACGCCAGGAAGAATCGTTGTTGTGGAGTCAACCCGTCCGATTCTTTGGTGGTCATATTGCGCCCCTGACGTGTCAGCGAATCCTGCAGGCCTTTGTAAGCAAGATAAATTCCGCCGTTGTCGGCGGTATCTTCGCCTAGCGTCATTAGGCCATCCTGTTTAACTCCCGGCCCCCCCTCGGGTACATCCTGCGTGTACTCGTCAGAAATGCATTTGCCGCGAGTCTCATATTCTTTGCCGTCTTTTTCGGTCCACCAGTCACGGAGATTGCCCTGCGCATCAAATTTTCGTCCTTGATCGTCGAAGCCGTGGATAATTTCATGGCCGATGACTGCACCGATCGCACCATAATTCACTGAATCGTCCTGGCTCATCTCGAATTCGGGCGGCTGCAAAATGCCGGCAGGGAAGTTGATGGTGTTCGTCGGCGGATCTTCGTACGCGTTGATGGTAGGCGGAGTCATGGTCCACTCCGAGCGGTCTACCGGTTGGCCGATCTTGGCGACCCATCGCTCGAATTCAAATTCGATCGCTCTTTGCCGGTTGGCGAGATAGTTGTCGCGTACGATGCGAACGGGGAAGTAGTCGCGCCACCGGTCTGGATAGCCGATCTTGTTTACCGTGGCCTGGCGCTTTTCCTGGGCCTGCTTCTTGGTCTCGGGAGACATCCAGTCGAGCGCATCAATATCGGTGCCGAGGGCGCTGTCTAGGTCGTGAACGAGTTTCAGAACACGATCCTTGCTCTCCGGCGGGAAAGCGCGGTTTACGTAGGCCTGCCCAAGGGCCTCGCCCAGTAGGAAGTCAGTACTGTCCACACAGCGACGCCAGCGCGGCTGAATTTCTTTAGCGCCGACAAGGGTGCGGCCAAAGAAGTTGAAACTCTCGTCGACAAACTGCTTGCCCAGTGCAGATGTTGAGCCCTGTATCAGGTACCACCGAAGGTAGACCTTCCAGTGATCCAGTGGATGTTTTTGCAGAGACACTTCCACGCCCCTGAAAAAGCTGGGCGAAGAAACCAGATAATGCGGGCTCGCAGGCGCGTTGACGAGTTTCAGGTATCGATCGAAGTCGAACGACGGCGTTAGAGATTTAACCTGCGCGAGAGACATCTTGTTGTTCAGATTCTTCGGATCGCGGCGTGCAATGGGATCCATCGCGCTTTGCGCGAAACCAGTTTCCATGTCGAGTACTACTTCGGCGTCAGCCTTGGCCTGTTCCGGCTTTTCTCCGATGAGCTTGAATGTGTTGGCAATGTGTTCCACGAACTTTGAGCGGATTTCTTTTGATTTGTCGTCCTGATCGAGGTAGTAGCTGCGTGCCGGCAGGGTCATTCCACCTTGGTCAAACAAAGCTACGTTGTGTGAAGCGTCGTCATAGTCAGGCGAACCCGCGAAGCCGAAGAGCGCGGCTGTCGTCTCGTTGTCCTTTTGCGCCCACGCGAGCGGAGTGGTCTTATGAAGATGGGCCACCTCCGCGGCGATCTCAGATTTACTTTTCATCGCGCCGATCAGATCGAGTTCCGGCTTGAGCCATTGCAGGCCATGACTATCAATCGTCTTCTCGTCCATGCAGGAGTGGTAAAAATCCCCAATCTTCTGCTCGTTTGTGGACCTTCCCGAATCGTTCGATGAGAGCTTCTCAAGCGTCTGTCCCAGGATGACCTGATTCCAAATACTTAGTGGACCACCGGTGCCCCATGCCACCTCGTCGTTGGGAATGGGATTCGCAGTGTGCCACTTGCTGCAGGAATATTTGTAGAAGTCTGTGCACGGATCGAGCGCGGAGTCAGCAATATCCGCGCTGAAGTGCGCGATATTCGGCAATTCGCTGGGTGGATGCTGCTGAGTCGGGGTCGCCTCCTGAGCATTAGCGAAAATCGTTAAGCACGATGCCGCTGCTACCACCAGAAAAATTCGCACAGATCACCTCAGTTTTCTTGCAAGCTGCGGATTCATCCCGTGGCTGCCTCAAGGATGGACGGCAAGTCTTCGTTCGACTGGTATGAAATTTCAGTTGGCGTATCTCAGCGAACGAAGGTGTCGCCTCGCACTAATTGACGAGCCTGAGTCACGACTGTCTATACCGATGGGCCAAGTGCCGGGACGGGAGGTAAGGGATGCAGCAAATGTGGGCTGAAGCTCGAGGCGAATTCGGTCGCCAAAGTAACGATGCGTAGAGAGCTTTCAACCGGCCTGCGGCGTCTCCATCGAAGCAACCACCTTCTCCAGGAAACAATCGAGACGGTCTCGATAGGTGCGGCTCAATGGGAGGTTCTTGCCGTTCTGCAGAGATCACGAGGTATTCCCCGTATCCGCAAGCCTGTAGCGATCGAATGCGATCGACATTCACCAACAACGATCGGTGAATTCGTAAAAATTTATCCGGTCGCAGCCTGCCTTCAAATTCGCCAATCGTCTGGCGGTACGAATAAACCTGAGTGCCAACGTGAATACGGAGATAGTTATGGTCCGCCTCGATCCAGTCGATTTCATCAATGCGGATGAGTTCCACCTTCCCTTTAGACCGTACGACCAGCCTCTGAGGGACGCTCTTCGTCCCATTCGCCTGCTGAAGTTCGTTTGCCAATCGAGTGATTACCGCCAGCTGATTGCTGACAGTCGAGAGCTGAACCTTTGCGCGCTCTAGCGCTTTACGGAAGCGGTCCTCATCAAAGGGCTTGAGCAGGTAGTCGACAGCATTATGCTCGAAGGCTTGAACGGCATATTGATCGAAAGCGGTAGTGAAGATGACAGCAGGTAGCCGATCTGTAGGAACCTCTTGCAGCACGCCGAAGCCATCGATCCCTGGCATCTGAACATCCAGGAATAATACGTCGGCTTGATGGGTCCGAAGACAACGGATTGCTTCCGCTCCGTCCTGGCACTCGGCCACTACTTCAAGACCACATACGTTGGCCATCGCAACGATGGCTTCTCTGGCTATCTGCTCATCTTCGGCAACGATGACTCGCACTGGGATATCTCCTTAGATACTGGAACTAAACTGCACTTGCAATCAAAACGGCCTCTGATTGAGGTGTCGGGATGCCTTCGATGGGAATTCGAACCTCGACTTGAAATCGTTCCCCTGGAAGGTCGCGAGAAACGAGTTCACCTCTCGACTCATATAAAATTCGCATCCGGCATCGAATGTTTTCAAGCCCGATCCCAAATCGTTCGTGCGCCGGCACGGGCTGATTGCTGCCCTTATCATTCACCACCGAGATGCTTAACATGTCGCGGTCTTTCCGTATCTCGACCTCGACCTTTCCTTTTCCCGGTCGTCTGGCGACCCCATGCTTGATGGCGTTTTCAACGAGTGGCTGCAGCAGCAAGTAGGGCACGATGGCGTCCATCGCTTGAGGTTCGATGCTGATCTCAGTCACCAGTCGATCGCGGAATCTAACCTTCTGAATATCCAGATACATTCGAAGGAAATCCAGTTCGCGCCTCAAGGGCACCTTCGGCGTGTCTTCAGCCGCCAGCGTCAGTCGAAGCAAGTCACCCAGGGAACAGATCATTTTCTCGGCTGCTTGCGGATCCTTGCGAACGAGCGCAGCCACGGAGTGAAGGGTGTTGAACAGAAAATGAGGTTGGAGCTGCGTCTTCAACAATTGAAGTTCAGCCTTAACCAGATTTGTTTCAAGGTCGGCGGCATGACGCTCTTGCATCCGGAGCTTGCTGTAATAAGCTACGACGTATCCGATCACCGCAATCAGGAGATAGATTTGAACGTCGGCTTCGGCTTCCGAAAAAAAATATTTGTGAAATTGCCCTGCGAAGGGATGCGATTGAGCCCCTGGGAATACTAGGCCACCCACAAGAGTCTTGATGCATACATCAATCGACGCGGCTGCTCCAATGGCGAACAGATGGGCGGAGATCAGTTTGAACAAACGGCGCCTGTCCAATTCCAGACGCGAACACAAGAACAGTACGATCGGCGTGAGCAAGAACGCCCAGATACCGTAGGCAGTCAGGTTCATGCGAATCGCCTGCGGCCACGAGATGGCGCGATTACGGGTAAGAAAGGTTTCGTAGTTAAAGAAGGTGCCCTGGATCGCGAATGCTGCCCATAAGCCCAGTAGTCCGACCCAGACACGGAACCAGTTTGGTCGCCCGGTTGGCGAGTGTGTGTTCTCGGCAAACATGAACCAGAGTGAGACTCTCACTGAATGAAAAGGTGAGCCACTGACTGACAGATGGTCGAACTGCCTCAACCGACGCCATCCTTTCGTCAACGGTTATTCCTGCATGTCTAGCCTTTTCAACGACTTTGTGAACCGTTTAACGAGTCTCAGCATCGAACAGTGAAAGAATTTCAGACGAGAGAGATCGAATGTCCGAACAGACCCAGGCGCTGCCATTCATCGAGGGATTGTACGCAAAGCTAGTCGAGGGAGGAGTTCGATATTTTTTCCCCGCGGCGAAATTCGACGTTCTCGATCAATCTCTGAGCTCAAATGTGGAGAGCATCGAGCAGATTGCAGGAAACTCGCTCATCCTGAATTGGCTGGGCTCGCGCTACTCGCTTGCCAAATCCGAATCGTTCTCTCTCGTGGAGTTGAAACTTTTAGAGAGTATTCGCGCTGTCCTAGACTCTCGATATCGCATGATCTCGGACCCTACGCTTGTTGAGCAGCGTTTCGAGCTTTTCAAGGGATTGCCTGAAGACCGCTACGTCTCTGCCTCCATTGATCGGACTCCTTATGGGAAGAAAGGATGGCAGGGGGCGGATCGCATCGAAGACGCGATCGAAGTCTTGCGTACCAGTTCGCTTAGTACTTATGAAAATCGTCGGATCTCTACGGGTGCGCTACTTTTCGGAAATCATCGAGACGCTTGTCACCAAGCACCGACGACGCCCAAGGGGGCCCTGCGGTATAACTCGGCGTTGACCTCGATTCGAAGCTTCTTCCGTCTCTCGGATGGGCTGCAGACACTCGCTCTGGTGGATAAAGATGGATGTCTCGCAGAGATCGTCGACGTGGAGGACTGGGCGGAGCCGTTCGCCGATATCAGGTTATCGGTACCGTCCGCTTCCAAGTACGCGATGCACAGTCGCGCCACACTCTGTGGCGGGCACATCTGCATGATTCTCACTCCTAACGGGGAGATGAAGATATTTGCAGATGGCGTGCAAGCATTTCACTTCTGGAATGGCCGTTGGCGAGCCACAGATGCGCAGCGGAAATACGACCTGTGGACAGAAGCGGTAGGGAACCCGAAGCTCTCCGAAAGATTATTCACCGCTGCCCTGAACCTGGCAGAAGATCGTCGCGGAGGCTTGCTGGTCGTGCTCGATCATGCTGATTCGGTCCAGAGGCTGGTTTCGCGAAACGATCTGCTCTCCTCTATTCCGATTGAACGAGAGCCTTCCGGGGTCGGCTCCAAGGACCAATTGCACTACCTTTTGCAGCAGAAGCGGATTCTCGATGTTCCGAGCGCAGTGCTGGAGACGATTACCCGCACCGACGGGGGTATCGTGATGGACGGGGAATCTAACCTGATGGCATTCGGCGCTATCCTGCGACACCCAGATCTGACGGATCTCCATCCCGAAAATATTGAAGGAGGCCGGACCACAGCTGCCATTTCTGCGTCGAGATTTGGAAACGTGCTAAAAATCAGCGAGGACGGAGTGATTTCCTTCTTTCGGGCCGGAAGATGTGTTTGGGAGATCTGATCGTTTCGCTTCGCTATAGGTCGTTACCGTAAACAGGAATCACCGCGCCATTGACGTCCTTTCCCGCATCGCTGGCCAGCCATGTCATCAGACTCGCGATACTCGCCGGCCGAACCCATTTTGAAAAATCTGCCTTGGCCATGGCCTTGCGATTTGCCGGCGTGTCCATCGTTCCCGGCAAAATTACGTTGGCTGTCATCCCCGCATCTTTATTCTCAAGGGCCGCAGTTCGAATCAGTGAAACCACGGCCGCCTTAGAAGCGCTATAGGCACCGACTCCAGTGCCGGGCTCGAGAGCCGCACGGCTTCCGATCGCAAGGATGCGGCCGCTTGGGGATTTGCGCAAAAGTGGAATCGCCGCCCGCAGCATGTAAAAGACACTGTTCAGGTTCATATCAAACATGCGCTGGAAGGTCGCGTCATCGGTGTCGGCAATCGATTGACCGCCCGCGAATCCGCCAACGGTGTGAGCCAGCACGTCCAGTTTGCCAAAGCGCGACGCTACTTCGTTCACAAGCGATTTTGCCCCGTCGGCAGTAGCAATCTGAGCCGACAGTGCGATGAAGTTCGCACTTGAAAAGGCCGACTGTTGAATGTTCCGCGAGGATCCGATTACCGTGGCGCCAGCGTCCAGAAACGCTTGTGTCACATACGTACCCAGGCCGCCATCGGCGCCAGTGACAAGAACAATCTTTCCCTCCATCAAACTCTCCGATCCTTTCTCTGTAACTATCAGATTCCGCATCTAACCAAAGGTTGCGGCTTGACCCAGTCTGACAGTCTACTGGCTGACGAGATTACGCGCGGGAGTTTTGCGGGCTGAGTCGTGATGGATTTTCTGAGCTTTTGTTGACGTTCCGTCGGCAAAGTGTGAGACGCTACTTCGAATCACGCGTATACTGCTTGTTTTCGCGGGGCGATGTAAATGATCCGCTATGCAACCAAGTCCTAGATCCTACAACTCAAACTACAAAGGCAAATTTCCTCTTTCGCTGGGATTCCTGCTGTTGTTCGCGATCGCCCTTCCTCTGCGCGGGCAGCAGGCTGGCTCGAATTCTGCGGTTATCGTGCAGCCAGGCGCTCCTGGCAAGCCGAGCCGCATTTTGCCGTCATCGACGCGGCCAGCTCTCCCGGCGATCGCCACCTCCGATGTGGAGTTCATGCAGGGCATGATCATGCATCATTCGCAAGCAGTGGAGATGACAGGTCTGATTTCGTCGCACACGGAGAATAAGGCGCTGCGTTTACTCGGCGCGCGAATCAGCAGTTCGCAATCGGACGAAATCAGATTCATGCGTCGATGGCTTGCGGCTCGCGGCAAAGCGACTTCGATGCCCATGCCAGCGATGCCTGGCATGGATATGTCGCACGAACCGATGCCTCTGATGCCCGGAATGCTTTCGCCGGAACAGATGGAGGCATTGCGTAAAGCAGAAGGATCCAAGTTTGATTACTTGTTTTTGACTGGTATGATCCAGCACCACAACGGTGCGCTGACCATGGTGAAGGATCTATTCAATACTGCCGGCGCCGGGCAAGATGCTGAGATATTCAACTTCGCCACGGATGCGGACAATACGCAACGGGCTGAGATCGGGATTATGCAGACAATGCTTGATAAACAACAGACAGAGAGGAAACGATGATCAAAGTGCCCCGCGTGTTCGCTTTTTATATGGCATTGGCCACGGCTATTTTGAGTTTGGGTGTAGTTCGTATGCATGCGCAGGATGCGCAGAATCCGCCAGCAGCGCAAGAACCCGGAAAGACTCCCGAGGCTGACAAGGACAAAGATAAGGACAAAGAGAAAGAAAAGGAAGAAGAAGATCCCTTTGCGCCTGAGCCGCCCCCCACGCTCCCACCCGACACGACGGGAGCCGACGTCAACGATCCGCGCGCCAAATTGTCACCCGGTCTTTTCGACGCGGGTGAAGCAGCGATGGGCATCAAGCATCTTATGTTGGTCAAGAAACCCGACGCATTCCAACTAGGATCCGACAATGCCGATGATCCGAAAGTTCAGAAGACCCTTGGACAACTCGGCGTCGGCAACCCCGCGAAGATGCCCAAGCCGACGCAGTTAGTTATCGCGCAGCTTGCTTTCGCCAACTCGGATTTCGCTTTTCAGGGCGATCATTTATTTCAGGGAAACTTTTACGGTGTAAACATCTACGACATTTCCAATCCCGCGAGTACAACGTTGGTGACCTCGCTGGTTTGCCCCGGCGGACAAGGAGATGTTTCGGTTTACAAGAATTTGCTTTTCATGTCGGTCGAGATGCCGAATGGCCGTCTGGACTGCGGAGTTGAGGGATTTCCGCCAGAGCCTCCGCCCCCTGCAGGAGAAGAAAAGAAATTTCATCCTCCTGCCGCTCAGAAAGACCGCTTCCGCGGCGTGCGTATCTTCGACATCTCCGACATCAGGAATCCGAAGCAGGTTGCGGCAGTGCAAACTTGCCGCGGATCGCACACACACACTCTGGTGATCGATCCCAACGACAAGAACAATGTGTACATCTACGTTTCCGGTACTTCCTTTGTGCGTCAGGCGGAGGAACTGCCCGGATGCTCGGGCGAAAAACCGGACAAAGATCCTAATACCGCGCTGTTCCGCATTGATGTGATCAAGGTTCCAGTCGATGCACCCCAAGATGCCCAAATCGTATCGAGCCCCCGAGTGTTTATCGATCCGCGTACTGGCGCGCTCAATGGACTGAACAATGGCGGTACCCACGGAAAAAACAAGGACAAACCGGCTGACACCAACCAGTGCCACGACATCACCGTGTATTCGGCGATTGGTTTGGCGGCCGGCGCATGTTCTGGAAACGGAATATTGCTCGACATTAAAGATCCGGTCCATCCGAAGCGCGTGGACGCCGTCAACGATCCAAACTACTCCTACTGGCATTCAGCTTCATTTTCGAACGACGGCAGCAAAGTCGTGTTCACCGATGAATGGGGTGGGGGTTTGGGTGCTCGCTGCCGCGCCGGTGATCCCAATAAGTGGGGCGCGGATGCCATCTTCCGCTTGAATGGAGAGAAGTTGAACTTTGCGACGTACTACAAGCTGACGGCTGCGCAGGGCGACACTGAAAACTGCGTGGCGCATAACGGTTCGCTGATTCCGGTACCGGGACGCGATATCGAAGTGCAGGCTTGGTACCAAGGCGGTATCTCAGTGATGGATTTTACAGATCCGCTTCACCCCTTCGAGATAGCCTATTTTGACCGCGGGCCAATTGATCCCAAGATGCTTGTACTGGGCGGGGAGTGGTCGGCCTATTGGTATAACGGCTACATCTATGGGTCTGAAATTGCCCGTGGACTCGATGTATTTGAACTCACCCCCTCTAAGTTTCTTACCCAGGACGAAATCGATGCGGCAAAAACCGTGAAGGTCAGTGAGTTGAACGTGCAGAATCAGCAGAAGATCGAGTGGCCTTCACAGTTGGTTGTGGCAAAAGCCTACGTCGATCAACTTTCACGATCAGAAGCCCTGCCACCGAACCGCATTTCATCTCTGCAAAAGGCGATTGAAGCAGCGGAGACGTCGCATATGAACAAGAGCAAGGTCGCAAAACTAAGTCGCATGGCTCCGTCTTTGGAGAAGAGTGCCGCGACGGCGAAAACTCCGGCTGACGGCGCACGCATGCATGCGCTGGCGGATATCCTGAAACATCCGACAGCGTGAGGTAACAATGGAGAAAGATAAGCTGCGAGTGAGATTGTTTCTCTCGCCAGCTTGAAAGGAACAGCGGCGCTGCAGGAGAAATCCTCAGCGCCGCTGTTGCGTTCACATCGTGCTGATGCGCACGTACCTCTTCACATCTGGGATAGACACGACCAGCACATAACCGACCATCATCAGAGCCGCTAAGCCCACTACGTTTGTAAGCGTCGACATTGCTTTGATCACGATATCTTTCCTCCCATCGCAATTTCGATGCTTGGATGTCATTTCGCGCCAGAACGGACGCCCAAAATCGCCAATAATGCCTAAAGGCCAGAAGGGTCAGCAAATGCCGCCGTTTTTAAATGGCATTCGGTTATTGCACTTGACGATCGGAAGAATTCGCTGGAAGATGTGGCCGCCGGGAACTCCCTTTCTGAAGAGGTAGTGCCTGACTCTGTGAGCGATTCTCGCGAGCGTTTTCTGAATTCCTGCCGCGGTTTTCCCAGCAACGATTGGGAAGAAGCAATTGGGACTGGTCCGAGGAGAAGTGCTAATGGCAGACCCTGAGGTTCAAAGTCGAACTCAGAACTCCATCGGTCAACTCGACATTCTCTGGATCACTGCCGGGCTTGGGTGCGACGGCGACACCATCGCAATGACTGCCGCAACCCAGCCGAGTATCGAAGACATTGTGCTCGGCGCCTTGCCGTGGATTCCGAAGGTCACGTTGTACAATCCCTTCCTCTCCAAAGAAAACGGCGACGAATTCATGGCAGTTTTTCACCGTGCTGCGGCAGCGTCAGAAAGACAGTTCATTCTCGTGATCGAAGGATCGATCCCCAACGAAAAAAATAAGGAGGAGGGCTATTGGGCTTCATTTGGCACCGATCCGACGACCGGACAACCGATCACGACCTGCGAATGGATCGATCGGCTCGCGGCGAGGGCATGGGCTGTCCTCGCTGTGGGAACGTGTGCGACCTATGGGGGGGTTCACGCGATGGAAGGGAATCCAACAGGTTGCATGGGATTACCGGACTACCTTGGTTGGCAATGGAAATCGAAAGCTGACATCCCCATCGTCTGTGTGCCGGGATGCCCGGTTCAGCCCGACAATTTGACAGAGACACTTCTTTACCTCCTATATATGGCGGTCGGCCGCGCTCCCATGATTTCCCTGGACACAGCGCTGCGTCCGACTTGGCTATTTGGCGCTACTGTGCATGAAGGATGTGATCGGGGCGGTTATTACGAGCAAGCGCAGTTTGCCGAGGAGTACGGCTCTCCGCAGTGCATCGTGAAACTCGGATGCTGGGGGCCAGTCGTTCAGTGCAATGTGGGAAAGCGCGGGTGGATGGGCGGCATCGGCGGATGTCCAAACGTCGGGGGTATTTGCATCGGATGTACGATGCCCGGATTCCCTGATAAGTTCATGCCATTCATGGACCAACCCCCGGGTTCGCTGCTCTCCTCAGCGGCTGTACAAACGTACGGTCGCGCGATTCACGCCCTTCGGCGTTTCACCCAGGCCTCGCTCAACAAAGAACCAAGCTGGCGCCAGAATTCTTACTGCAGGCCGGAAAACGAATAGCAAGTTTGTGATGTAACCGCATCTTATACCGGATGTTTCGAATTTAAGAGCTCCCCCAGAACTGGTATGGAGTTAAGTGCAGTCCAAGCCGAAGAGGTCCTCCGGGAACTGGCAGGAGTGTTTTCGAGGCGTGTCGACGCAGGCACACATCTCTTTGCCTTAACGCCACAAGCTCTCTCCGACGCGGCGCTGAAAGATGGTCAGTTTCCAAACCTCGAAGCCAGGTACCGCGCCCTCGTCGAGCAAATTCCGGCGGTGGTTTTTATGGCGTATCTCGATCGGGGAATTGGCGAGGCTTACGTCAGTCCACAGATTGAGGAGGCGCTCGGTTTTTCGCAGGCAGAGTGGCTAGAAGATCCCGTCCGCTGGTACAGCCACATCCACCCTGAGGATAAGCAGCGCTGGAGCAATGAAGCTGCGGAGATGTTGCTCACCGGCAATCCGTTGCGCTCCGCGTATCGTGTTCTCTCGCGTGATGAACGCGTGATCTGGTTTCACTGCGAAGCAAAAATGATCCGCAAGCCGAACGGTGATCCGTGGTTTATACACGGCGTTGGTTTCGATATCACTGATCTGAAACGGACCGAAGAAGCGTTGCAGGAAGAACGTAATGTCGTGTCGGCAATTCTCGATACGGTTGGCGCCCTGGTTGCTGTACTGGACACCGAAGGCCACGTTATCCGCTTCAATCGAGCCTGCGAAAAAATGACCGGGTATTCGCTGGCAGATGTTCGCGGGAAGTTTATCTGGGATTTGTTCCTTCTTCCCGCAGAGGTCGACCGATTCAAATTGAAGTTTCAGATGACGCACGTCGATGAAAGCCCGCAAGAATTTGAGAGTAGTTGGGTCGGCCACGATGGCAAGCATCGGATCGTTGCGTGGACGACTACCATTTTGCCGGGGTCTGAAGCGGCGGCAAGCTACATTGTCGCTTCAGGCATCGATATCACCGAACGCAAACGTGCCGAAGTAAAATTCCGCGGATTGTTAGAGGCCGCGCCCGACGCGGTCGTTGTCGTGAATCGACAGGGGAAAATTGTTTTAGTGAACGCCCAGGTCGGCAAATTATTTGGTTATCGCCACGAAGAACTTCTTGGTCAGTCTTTGGAACTGCTCGTTCCTGCTCGCCTCCGTCAAAGACACGCGGGGCACCGCCACGATTTCTTCGAATCACCACGCGTCCGGCCGATGGGAGCAGGCGAAGAACTGTACGGTCTCCACAAGGACGGGCACGAGTTCCCCGTGGAGATCAGCCTGAGTCCGCTGGAAACAGAAGAGGGAGTCTTGGTTTCCAGTGCGATCCGTGACATCACCGAGAGGAAGCGCTTAGAAAGGACAATCCTAGAGATCAGCTCCCGAGAGCAGCGCCGCATCGGTCAGGATTTGCATGACGGGCTCGGGCAGCATCTTACCGGCATCGCTTTCATAACGAAGGTGCAGGAACAGAGGTTAATAGAACTCGATCTGCCCGAAGCAACCGAGGCCGGAAAGATCGTGGGTCTCGTCAATGAGGCCATCCACAAGACACGAGAACTGGCTCGCGGTCTCCTTCCGGTGCTATCGGACGAACAAGGGCTGATGTCTGCATTGCTGCAGTGGGCCGGCGAAGTGGAAGATCTGTTTAAAGTTCGTTGTAGAGTTGAGTGTCTCAGGCCGGTCCTTATCCATGATGATACGGTGGCCACGCATCTCTTCTACATCGCGCGCGAAGCAGTGAACAACGCGATCAAACACGGACGCGCCCGCCAGATCGACATTCGTTTGGCGGCTGATGAGGGGCAAGGAGTATTGACAATCCGCGACGACGGTTGTGGAATCAAGAACACTCCAGCTGGCAATAACGGAATGGGTCTTCACTTGATGAGCTACAGGGCTCGAATGGTAGGCGGCTCGTTGGATGTGCGCGGTCAGACCGTGGGTGGAACCGTGGTGACTTGCCTATTTCCCGTAACGACGATGGACGGCAATAAAAAATGAGCGTTGCTAACAAATTGCAAAGTCCGTCGGCCACCAAGAAAAGAATCATGGTGGTTGATGATCATCCGATCGTACGTCAGGGATTGGCGCTGCTGATCAATCGCGAGCCCGACATGGTCGTTTGCGGGGAAGCCGAAGAAGCGATGGGTGCCCTGCACGTGCTTTCTTCAGCGCGCCCTGATCTGCTTATTCTCGATATTTCATTGAATGGGCCCGATGGAATTGACCTGCTGAAAAACCTCCGAACGACGCATCCGACTTTGCCAGTCTTAATCCTCTCAATGCACGATGAGTTGATTTACGCCGAGCGTGTACTTCGCGCCGGAGCCAACGGTTACATCATGAAGCAGGAAGCCACTGAGAAAGTCTTGGTTGCTGTGCGCCGTATCTTGAGCGGAGAGGTATACGTCAGCCAGCGAATTTCGGATCAAATGCTCCGGCACTACATCACCGGTTCCGGTGTAGTCCGAAGCTCTTCAGTGAGCGATTTGAGCGATAGGGAACTGGAAGTTTTTCGTCTCATCGGCGACGGTCATGGGACCCGTCAGATCGCAGAAGAGCTACACGTCAGCGTAAAGACCGTCGAATCCTATCAGGCACACATCAAGGAGAAGCTTTCTCTGCGCAGTGCCCGCGAGCTAATGCAGCACGCTGTCCAATGGAACATGCACGAAAAGACCACCTAGGATTCTGCCGGCTGTAGTCCAACCTACAACCGGTGATCCTGGCGTTTGCATGAGCGACGCATGAGGGAATCCCCGACTCCCTCGGTAGTGAATCCCATCAAATCGAAAAAGTGGCAGACCCGCTTGTTACGACCCCGTCAGATTGGCGATTCTAACCGCGCACTTAACATCTTCCGCCCGCATGAGTACAGGACTGCTCTGTCCCCGAGCGGCGGTTTGCCTGTCCATCCATCATCAAGAGTGAGTTGGCCTCCGAAGTTCGATGAGTTTATCTGGGAAAGGAGAACCCAGCTATGGCAGCAGAAGCGGTCCCCTACGGTCGAGTGACGCAAAGACCGTCACCGGTTGCGGAAGTACATATTCTTTGGATCACGGCAGGTCTCGGATGCGACGGAGATTCTGTCTCTGTGACTGCGGCCACTCAACCCAGCATCGAGGACGTTCTGCTGGGAGCCATTCCGGGCCTGCCCAAAGTTCACCTCCACAATCCCGTTCTCGCCTACGAAGTTGGAGACGACTTCATGAAGTATTGGTACATGGCCGAGAAAGGTGAGTTGGATCCCTTTGTCCTGGTAGTCGAAGGGTCGATACCGAACGAGAAAATCAAGAAGGAAGGTTACTGGGCAGGATTAGGCACGGATCCCAACACTGGCCAGCCCATCACGACGAACGAATGGATTGATCGCCTCGCCCCCAAAGCGATTGCGGTGGTCGCGTGCGGCACTTGTGCGACCTACGGTGGAATTCACGCCATGGAAGGCAATCCAACGGGCTGCATGGGGCTGGCGGACTACCTGGGATGGGATTGGAAATCCGGCGCAGGTCTGCCGATCGTGAATGTTCCGGGCTGCCCAGTGCAACCGGACAATTTTATGGAAACCGTGCTCTACCTTCTGTACCAAGTCGCAGGCTTGGCGCCAATGATTCCCCTCGATGACCAGTTGCGGCCTACTTGGTTATTTGGAAACACCGTGCATGAAGGCTGTGATCGCGCAGGCTACTACGAGCAAGGAGACTTCGCCGAGGTCTACGGGTCGCCCAAGTGCATCGTGAAGCTGGGCTGCTGGGGACCGGTGGTGAATTGCAATGTTCCTAAGCGCGGATGGATGGCTGGCATCGGCGGCTGTCCAAACGTCGGCGGAATTTGTATTGGTTGCACCATGCCGGGATTCCCAGACAAGTTTATGCCATTCATGGATGAGCCTCCGGGAGGCAAGGTCTCAAGCGGAGCCGTCAGTGCTTACGGGCGCGTCATTCGCACTCTACGCTCCCTCACCCAGTCCACTGTGAACAAGGAACCGAAGTGGCGGCATCCGCGCGCCGAACTGACCACGGGCTACCATCCCCGAACCTACTAAGGAGCGATCGAATGAGCACGATTACTGCGCCAGCACAAGACACATCCACCAAGAAACGAAATCTGGTGGAGATGAACTGGGATCCGATCACCCGCATTGTGGGCAGCCTGGGAATCTTTACAAAAATAGATTTCGAGAACCACCACGTCGCGGAGTGTCACAGCACGTCGTCGATCTTTCGCGGCTACAGCATTTTCATGAAGGGTAAAGATCCGCGCGATGCCCATTTCATCACGAGCCGGATTTGCGGTATCTGCGGCGACAATCACGCGACGTGCGCCACCTATGCCCAGAACATGGCTTTCGGAATCCGGCCGCCGGCGATCGCCGAGTGGATCGTCAATCTGGGCGAAGCGGCTGAGTACATGTTCGATCACAATATCTTTCAGGACAATCTCGTTGGCGTTGACTTCTGCGAACAGATGGTCAAAGAGACCAACCCCAAAGTCTGGGCGAAGGCGCAATCCACCTCGGCTCCAAACGGAAACCTGCATGGCTATCGCACCATCGCAGACATAATGACGGCGCTGAATCCCTTTACTGGTGCTTTCTACCGGGAAGCTCTCCAGATGAGCCGTATGACCCGTGAAATGTTTTGCCTGATGGAAGGGCGCCACGTCCATCCGTCGACCCTTTACCCAGGAGGCGTCGGTACCGTTCCTACGATCCAGTTATTCACCGACTACTTGGTTCGGCTGATGAAGTATGTGGAGTTTATGAAGAAGGTCGTGCCGTTGCATGACGATCTGTTCGACTTCTTTTACGATGCCTTGCCAGGCTACGAAGAAGTTGGACGAAGGAGAGTCCTGCTGGGATGTTGGGGTTCCTTCAATGATCCCGATCATTGCGACTACACCTACAAGAACATGACGAACTGGGGCAAAAAGATGTTCGTCACTCCCGGCGTGGTTGTGGACGGCAAGCTGGTGACGACCGATCTCGTCGATATCAATTTGAACATTCGCATTCTCCTCGGCAGTTCCTACTACGACGATTGGCAGAACTCGGAAACATTCGTGAAGACTGATCCACTCGGAAACCTCGTAGACAAGCACCATCCTTGGAACCAGACGACGATTCCTCGGCCGCAAAAGCGCGACTTCGGTGGGAAGTACACGTGGGTCATGTCCCCGCGCTGGCTCGACAAACGAACCGGTGACCATCTCGCACTCGACACCGGTGGCGGACCCATCGCGCGTCTCTGGGCGACCGCCCTGGCCGGACTCGTCGATATCGGCTACATCAAAGCGACCGGACACAGCGTGAAGATGTATTTGCCAAAGACTACTTCACTGCCGGAAGTGGAATTTGAATGGAAGGTCCCCAAGTGGAGCAATGCCATTGAACGCGATCGCGCCCGGACGTACTTCCAGGTCTATGCTGCTTGCTGCGCACTCCATTTCATGGAGAAGGCGCTGGAAGAACTGCACGCAGGCCGAACCAAAACCTGGACTGACTTCAAAGTGCCGGAGCAGGCAATTGGCTGCGGTTTCCACGAAGCGGTCCGCGGAGTACTCTCGCACCACGTTGTGATTCGCAACGGCAAGATCGCGAATTACCATCCCTATCCACCGACTCCGTGGAATGCCAATCCGCGAGACATCTACGGGACGTTGGGTCCATACGAAGATGCAGTGCAAAATACGCCGATTTTCGAAGAGAACGGTCCCGACAACTTCAAGGGTATCGACATCATGCGTGCGGTGAGGAGTTTCGATCCTTGCTTGCCGTGTGGCGTTCACATGTATCTGGGCGATGGCAAAGTTTTGGAAACGCGCCACTCCCCGATGTTCGGCCTTCAACCCTAGAATTGTGCGGTGACACGTTCGGATGACGAACGCCGACGGAGAGAGCAAAGTGAGCGCAGCCGCCAAGTTCACAAGTGAGGTGTCGGCATTGCTTGGCGGCTTGCACTCTCTATGGAGTGTTTTGTCTGACAAGGAGCTTCGTGGCTGACGACAAGGAATTTCGCAACCGGGTGCAGCAGATTGGTGGACTCGTGCAGCAAGTCGAAACGATCGCCGATCCTGCCGTGAGAGCGACGACCAGAGAATTAGTTCAGTTGCTCATGGAACTTCACGGAACAGGGCTGGAAAGAATGATGGATATAACATTCCAGGCAGGCGATGCCGGCGGCCAGATCATTGATGAACTCGGCCGCGATCCACTGGTCAGCAGCCTGCTGGTCCTATATGGCTTGCATCCTGAAGACTTAGCCTCACGCGTTGAGAAAGCGGTCGATCGAATCCGACATGGACTAAGGAAACAAGGATGCGAAATAGAACTGCTCTCCACGCAAGACGGGCTGGTTCGCGTGAGAGTTTCCATGGGAGCGCACACTTGTGGCTCCACGGGTGAGACGGTTCGTTCAACGGTGGAAGACGCTATTTACGACGCGGCGCCAGATTTAACCAGCTTGACGATTGAAGGCCTGGAGGGACAGCCGGCCTCAGGCTTTGTCGCGCTGGAGAAATTGATGGGCGGCACAATGTCGCCGACGGTCGCGCTTCGCGAGGCTCTCGCGATGAGCTCGGACGGTGCGGACTGAGTACACCTGTGACCGAAGCCAGAGGACAAAGATAAGCATGGGGACAGAACAGTTCTCGGAATCTTTCAGCGCATTCGAAGCATTGCGTCAGTTTACCCGCCGCCCGCGAAACCTTGAGCGTTGCGAATTGTGCGGTGCAGATTTATCGGCTGATCACGGCCACCTAGTCGAATTACAGCAGCGAAAAATTCTTTGTTCCTGCGAGCCTTGCGCCATCCTCTTCAGCGGACAGGGCAACCCGAAATACAAACGCGTGCCCCGGAAAGTTACCCTTCTTGCGGACTTCCACATGACAGACGCACAGTGGGAGAGCCTGATGATTCCCATCAACATGGCATTCTTCTTCAAGAATAGCGTCGATAAAAAAACAAATGTTCTGTATCCCAGCCCGGCCGGCGCTACAGAATCGCTGCTCTCTCTGGAAGCATGGGACGACATCGTTCGCGAGAATCCGGCACTCGCAGAAATGGAGAGCGACGTTGAAGCATTGCTGGTGAATCGTGTCGGCTATTCCCGCGGGGCAGCCGCCGCCGATTACTACCTCCTGCCTATCGACGAATGCTACAAACTAGTCGGGATCATTCGCACCCACTGGCGCGGCCTCTCTGGCGGAACGGAAGTCTGGCAGGAACTGGCTCAGTTTTTCAACGGCTTGAAACGCACGGCGCAAGTGAGACAGGAGTCGCATGCCTGATCTCAGTTTCCAGATTGAACAGGTGGAAGTAGCGGCATTTTCAGCGGCACCCCAGCTCACTTTCAAGCTGCGGTTGAGCAACGCGAACGCCGGAGAGACCATCCACACCGTCGCATTGCGCTGCCAAATTCAGCTCGAGGTCACCCGTCGGCGTTACAGCTCCAATGATCAGGAATCGCTTCTTGATCTTTTCGGAACGCCCGACCGCTGGGGACAGACCCTAAAGCCTTTCCTTTGGACCCATGCGACTATCGTCGTACCGTCCTTCACCGGTAGCACTGTCGCAGACATCGCCGTCCCATGCACCTTCGACTTCAATATCGCAGCAACAAAATATTTTCACGGATTATCCGATGGCGATGTACCGGTTAATTTCCTTTTCAGCGGAACGGTATTTTATGCGAAGCCGGATGGATCGCTGCAGGTCGCGCCGATCCCATGGGAGAAGGAAGCCCGGTTCAAGCTGCCGGTAAAGGTCTGGCAAGACATGATGGACGCCTACTATCCCAACAGCGCCTGGCTTTGTCTGCGTCGGGATGTCTTCGAACGACTGTACCAGTACAAAGTACGGCGGGGGATCCCAACATGGGAACAGGCCCTGGAAGCCGCCCTGCCAATCGAAGAGACGGTCGAATCATGAACCTCGAACTCGTTGAGAAAATAGCTAAGGCCGTGTTGTACGAGGGATACATGCTTTATCCTTACCGGCCGTCCGCTATCAAAAATCAGCAGCGTTGGAATTTCGGCGTTCTACATCCCCGGTCTTACTGTGAACTGCAAACCGGCTCGGACGCGTGCATGATGCAAACTGAGTGCCTTGTGCGGGGCAGCCTCAGATCCGTCCTTGAAGTGAAAGTACGATTTCTGCAGCTTGTGCAACGATCGATCGGGCGATTAAAAGAGCCGGTACAAGAATTACATCCACAGGCCACCCCAGATTTTCAATTGGTCGACAGGCTCGAACTTGACGGAAAGAGTTTGCAGCCGTGGCAGGAGGCAGTCGAGCGCGAGGTGGGTCTCCCCGCAGTCGACCTGTCGAGGCTGCAGCTTGAGCCGCTCGAACATCAATTTACCTTCGTCGCGGAGCGAGAACGTGAGCCGGTGCGCGATTCCGACCGGCAAATCGCTGGAATCGTTTTGCGTCAGCGAGAAGCGATTCTTGGAACAATCCGGCTTTCGGTTCAGCAACTAACGGACGAGGTGTTCAAGATTCGCGTTCGCATTCAAAACGAAACCGCGTTCGAGATGTCCGACGCCTCAACTCGCGACGACGCACTTCTGAGATCTCTAGTTTCCGCGCACACCATCATGGGAGTGCAGAACGGCAAGTTTGTTTCCGCCATTGATCCTGAAGCAGCGGTGCGTGCTCTGGCGGCGAGTTGCGAGAACACCGGCGCATGGCCCGTACTTGTTGGTGACGAGACCCTCTGCGACACGATACTTTCCTCGCCGATCATTCTCTACGATTTCCCGCAGATCGCTCCGGAGAGCGGCGGCGATCTTTTTGATGGAACTGAGATTGACGAGATACTCTCACTCCGCATCATGACGCTGACTGACGACGAAAAGCGCGAAATGCGACAGTCGGACGAACGCGCCCGCCAACTGTTGGATCGCACTGAAACTCTGCCCGCCGAACATCTAATGAAGTTACACGGAGTACTTCGCGGACTGCGTCCACTCAAGGAGAACCTGCAATGAATGAGTGGGAGTGGCAGGTGCTGGAAGACAAGACCTTAGTCGATCATCTCGAGATTTCAGGTGTCGAGGTCAGGATCGGCGGCCGTGTGCGCCTTCACCCGCGCAAAGGCGGTGACGTATTGGACATTGCACTTGCTGGCCAGATTGCCACGATCGAATCGATCGAGCAGGACTACGAAGGCAAGCTCCACGTTTGCGTGGTCGTGGACAATGATCCCGGAAGGGATCTGGGAATGATGCGACAGCCGGGGCACCGTTTCTTTTTTGACTCGGATGAGATCGCGCCCTTGCCGACTGACGAAGCCCTACCGTCAACTGCTCCTCACCCGGCACGTATTCTGGTTGCCGGAATCGGCAACATATTTCTGGGCGACGACGGCTTCGGAGTAGAAGTCGCAAAGCGGTTGTTAAGCTGCGATCTCCCGGAAGCCGTACGTGTCGTAGATTTCGGCATTCGCGGATTTGATTTGGCGTATGCTCTGCAGGATGGTTACGAGACGACGATTCTAGTGGACGCCTATCCGCATGGCAAACCACCCGGAACCGTCTCGCTAGTCGAGCCGGACTTGCATCAGTTGAACGATCCTCAGCAGGCCATCGTCGAGACTCACGGCATGGATCCGCTCAAGGTGCTGCGCATGGCAGCTTCAATGAATCGCAGCTTGAAGAACGTTCTGTTAGTAG
This sequence comes from uncultured Acidobacteriota bacterium, assembly GCA_963712365.1. Lineage (GTDB taxonomy): Bacteria > Acidobacteriota > Terriglobia > Terriglobales > Acidobacteriaceae > Sulfotelmatobacter. The sequence goes on along the minus strand of CAVQHO010000004.1, from coordinate 161,390 downwards.
GGTGCGAGCCAGCTAGCCTCGGTGGCGACGAAGGACACATGGGACTAAGTGAGCCGGTCGAGTCGGCGATCGACGAAGCTGTAAAACTTGTGACCTCCGTGGTCGGCAAAATTCTGAATCGGCAGGCGTAAGTTAAGATGCGTTCTGAAAGGAGCTAATCTTGTCCGAATTCAATAACAACTCTACCTCTGCGACTGACAAAGATACTTTGTTCATGCTCAGTGGCGTGGCGCTGATCATCTTTGGCACGGGACTGATTCTTTCTAACCCGCTGGTGAGACGATATCTCGGGAATGTCGGCGTCGGAAACCTGCTGCAGGGAGCTTTACCCGACTTGGACCGCTATATCAAGCTGCGATCTATGTAGGCGTGGATCGTCAGTACGATCTGGATTCGCAGCGCGGAGGAGCCTCTTCGCCGTCAAGATGTTGTTGTTGGGGCAGGCGGCGAGATAGGAAGACTCATGACACCGCAGGACGGACCCGCAGAATATATAGTCGATCCAAAGGCCAGCCAACTGACTGTACAGGCTCTCGCCAGCGGTCTAATTGCTGCCGTCGCCCACAGTCCCAGAATCGCCATCCGCCAGTGGACTAGCAGCGTAAAGTTCGATCCGGAAACTCTGGCCGATGCGAAGGTAAGAATGCAAGTCGATACGCGATCGTTCGAAGTTCTCGATGACTTGAAAGAGAACGAACGGCGCGAAATTCACCGGGTCATGAACGATGAAGTGCTGGAAAACAAAAAATATCCAGACGTGCTTTTTGAGAGTACTAATGTGGCTGCCGAGCGACTCAGGGAATCTCTCTACCGGGTGAATGTAGACGGTTTTCTGACGCTTCATGGTGTGACGAATCGGCACGCGTTCTACTCCCAGGTCGCTTTCGGAGTAGATTCATTCCGTGCGCATGGCGAATTTACTTTGCTCCAGACCGACTATGAAATACGGATCGCGTCCGTCGCTGGCGGTACCCTGAAACTTCAGGATGAACTGAAATTCAGATTCTATGCTGTTGGACGCCGAGTAGCTGGCAAATAGAAGAAGCTGAGGCTGGAGGAGGATTTCACGGTGCCCTCAACTCGAGCTCTGACGGAGGACACTGCCGTTCTCTACACAATTGCTAATCAGAAAAGCACACTCTTCGTACAGGCATTTTCTACCGGCCTGCTGGCGGCGTTTGGACACGATCCAAAGATTGCTATTCGGGACTTCGGAGGTGATGTTCAATTCACTCCCGGACAGGAACTCAAGGATGCTCGATTGCACCTCACCGTCCGTGCTGATTCACTTGAGGTTGTTGACGACATCCCCGAGAAAGATCGGCAGGAGATCAATCAGCGCATAAATCAACAAGTGCTCGAAGCGGATCGTTTCCCTGAGATCGTCTTTGAGTGCTTCAGAGTGACTGGCAGCGGCAATGCGGATCGGTACTGGCTCGTTCTGAACGGCGAATTGACCCTCCGCGGTATAACGCGGACTTTGCCCGTTTCGCTCCGCCTGGTCGTCAATCACGACTCCCTGCGCGCTTCTGGCGAGTTTACCGTGCGGCAGAGCGAGTACGGGATGTCTCCCATTTCGGCAGCCGGCGGCACAATTCGGGTCAAGGATGAACTAAGGTGTACATTTGACGTAGTAGCCTTAAAGCAGGCGTGAGCCTCGATGGATTCGAGCCGTACCTACTCACCGGGAGTGTGCCATATGTGCTTAGCGATACCGGGAAAGATCGTTGAGATCTCTTCCGAGAACTTGGATTCTGCCCTTGTCGACGTGGTCGGGGTGCGACGAAGAGTAGACCTTGGTTTGCTGCAAGACGATCGGCCTGTCCCTGGAGACTGGGTGTTGATCCATGTTGGATTTGCCATGAGCAAGATCAGCGAGGAGGATGCCCTCGACCAGATGAACACACTCCGCATGCTGGGCGAGAGCGACGCAGCATTGGAAGAAGTGCAGGGCTACGGCCTGGAGAATGCGGAAACTCAAAAGCCAAACTGAGCCGGCGTTGGTTTGTGCGTGGAGTGCTAAGTGAGATTCGTAGATGAATTCCGTGAACCTGAACTGATCACCCGAGCCGCCATTGAGATTCGCCGGCTCGCGGATCCCAATCGGCACTATCGTCTGATGGAAGTCTGCGGTGGGCACACTCATGCGATCTACCGGTTTGGCTTGAAAGACATTCTTCCCGAGAACATCGAGCTCATTCATGGCCCGGGCTGTCCAGTCTGCGTTTTGCCTATGGGCAGAATTGATGATGGATTGTCCATGGCGCAAAGTCCTGACGTGATCTTCACTGCCTTTGGCGACATGATGCGCGTTCCGGGCACGCAGGGAAGTCCTCTGGAGCACAAAGCGCGAGGCCGGGACATTCGCATCGTTTACTCGCCGGCGGACGCTCTCAAGCTGGCCCGGCAGAATCCTGATAAGCACGTGATGTTTTTCGCGATCGGTTTCGAAACGACTGCGCCGTCTACAGCGCTGACACTCATGCGCGCCAAGTCTGAAGGCATCGCGAACTTCTCAGTCTTTTGCAATCACGTGACGATCATCCCCGCGATTCGGGCCATTCTGGATTCTCCTGACATGCGCATCGACGCCTTCATCGGTCCCGGACACGTCTCCACCGTAATCGGATGCCGTCCCTATGAATGGATTGCAAAGGACGAAAATAAACCGATCGCGGTCTCGGGCTTCGAGCCCCTCGACATGCTGCAGTCGATCGTAATGGTCCTGCGGCAATTGGGGGCGGGGGAGGCGAAGGTAGAAAATCAGTATAAGAGGGTCGTCCCATGGGAAGGGAACCGTGCTGCACTCAGGGCGATGGCCGAGGTTTTTCAGCTACGCCCGTACTTCGAGTGGCGTGGACTTGGTTTCATCTCACAGTCGGCGCTTCGCATCCGTGATGAGTATGCCGTTTTCGACTCGGAGCAAACGATTCCACATTCCCGGCATCCGTGTCACCGATCCTCAGGCGGCTCAATGCGGAGAAGTTTTAAAAGGCGTGTTGAAACCGCATCAATGCAAACTCTTCGGACGTGAGTGCACGCCAGAGCATCCCGTGGGCGCACTTATGGTTTCTTCGGAAGGATCATGCGCAGCGTACTTCAACTACGAACACCGGAAAACAGAGATGGTAAACATCCTGACCCCAACCGCCTGATGGCTCACCCTGAGACGGAAGCTCCTCCGGCGATTCGCTTTCGTGAGTCCCAGATCGAGATGGCACACGGGGCAGGGGGTAAGGCCAGCCGTAGGCTCGTCGAAGGTCTCTTTGCTCCGCTGCTTTTCCCCGCATCCGCCGAGCCTTTGGGAGATGCCGCTCATGTTCAAATCAACGGCGCGCAGGTCGCAATCACAACCGACAGTTTCGTCGTCAAGCCCTTGAGCTTTCCCGGAGGTTCCATCGGCGAGCTTGCGGTAAACGGGACGGTGAATGATCTGGCTGTCTCCGGCGCAAGAGCTGAGACGCTTGTGTGTACCTATGTTCTCGAGGCTGGGCTTGCCGACTCGGTTCTTGAGGCAGAAGTTCGGGCCATGGCCAATGCCGCGCGGAAGGCCGGCGTGACCATTGCAGGCGGCGACACGAAAGTTGTCGAGCACGGGAAGGCCGACGGAATCTACATCACGACGACGGGGATAGGACGCCCGATCCACGGAGTCAAAGTGGATGCCGCGTTCAGTTCGCCCGGGCGACAAAGTCATTCTTTCGGGCCCCATCGGAAATCACGGCATCACGATTCTGCTGGCACGCGGCGAACTTGATTTCGAAGCCGACTTGCGTTCCGATACCCGCTCCGTTCTGCCTCTGGTCGAAGCGCTCGCCAAGGAAGCCGGCCCTGGCATTCGCTGGATGCGCGATCCTACACGTGGAGGCGCTGCTACTTCGTTAAATGAACTGGCGCGCGACTGCGGGCTCGGAATCATTCTTTTTGAGGACCAGGTGCCCGTCCGTGATGTAGTTCGCGGCGCCTGTGAACTGCTCGGCCTCGATCCGCTGCACATCGCCAACGAGGGACAGTTCCTTGCCGTTGTCGCGCCGGAATATGCAGACGCAGCTGTCAACGCGTTGAGAGCCTCGCCCGGCGGCGAAGAAGCTCGAATCATCGGCGAGGTCCGACGAGCACCCTGCAGGAGCCGTGCTTGAGTACGACGCGCTACGGCGGCAGCAGAATCATCGACATGCTCGTCGGCGATCCTTTGCCGCGAATTTGTTAGAGACTCAGTCCATGGCGACCGCTATCAGCTCGCAACTCAGATTGAAGAACGGCTGCTGCCACGCAATCGGCTTGTAGAAGAATTTTTTGCGCGCGAAGCGCTTCGCCTCGCTGTGGCCTGCCGCGAAATGTCGGATCGCTTTCTCCAAGGCGGGCGCCTGCTCGCATTCGGACGCGGCCCCTATGCCACCGATGCGCAACATGTTTCGGTCGAATTTGTGCACCCGGTGATCGTAGGAAAGCGCGCCCTCCCCGCCCTTGATTTCTCCATCCTCTTCCGTCCCTGGATGGAAGCCATTCTTCGTCCCGAAGACATCGTTATGGGATTTCGGCCCGCCGGAAGGCGACGCCGAAGTGTGGGCAGCCTCAAGCGCGCACGTTCGCGCAACGCCATGACCTTCGCGCTGCCCGGCTCGGACGGCTCCTATGCTGTTGAAGCCGATCACGCAAGATCCTTTCGTCCATCAGGAAATGATCGAAATCCTCTATCACACGCTTTGGGAGACGGTTCACGTTTTCCTCGAGCATCGCGAACTGGGCCACGACGTTGGCGATGCCGCCTTTCTGTATCCCTTTCTCGGACAGGAAAAACAGGACACCGGCGATCTGGTTGCGGAAGTCGCTGCCTCCATCCGGATGAAGGTCAGACGATGACGCAAGCTGCGCGACGCAGTCGCGCACGAACAAGCCGAACAGATCGGCGTCGCCTCGCTCGCGATCCGAGAGCGCCTTGCAGCGAGGCGGCAAGCTCATTCTCTTCGGAAACGGCGGATCCGCTACCGACGCGAATGATTGGGCCATCGACTGCGTGCTTCCGCCCGTCGGGCTATCGTCCCGTTCCCGCAGTCTCGCTGTCGCTTGAGCCCGCCAACATAACGCCGTCGCCAATGATGTGGGAACGGAAGTCATCTTCCTGCGCCAGCTCATTGCCCAAGCCCGGCCCGAAGATATTGCCGTTGGAATTTCCACGAGTGGCGGATCACGCAACATCATCATGGCGCTTGAAGAAGCTCGCAAACGCGGACTTCTGACAGTCGCACTGCTCGGCTACGATGGCGGCGAGATCTTGCGCAAGCAGATTGTCGGATCTCCCATCGTCGTTCAATGCGACTACATTCCGCGCATTCAGGAAGTGCAGGCGTCCGATCTATCACATCATTCGAGAAACTCTGGAGGTTCTGGATCGTGCCCACGCTTGAACTGTTCGGAACCGCGCGCTGCCCCCATACGCAGGAGATGCGGGAGTGGCTGGAGTGGCGCGGCTGCGACTTCGTCGAATACGACGTCGAAGCCGACCCCGACGCTCGTCCGTCGCATGCGCGAACTGTCCGGCGGACAGCGTAGCGTGCCCCTGTTGGCTGAAGACGGCAAGATCGTTCAGGTCGGTTGGCAGGGGCGCGGCTGCATCGGTGGACGCTGGATTGAGGATGGCCAGCGCCTGCTCCATCCGGGTTCGCGGCGTAGTGCAGGGAGTCGGCTTTCGCCCGTTCGTCTATCGGCTTGCCGCGCGAATACTCTTGGCCGGATGGGTTCTGAACGGCGAAGAGGGCGTCGAGATTTATCTCGAAGGCACCGAGCCGGCCTGAAGTGCTTTTGTTCACGACCTGAAAACTCAATCGCCTCCCGCCGCCAACATCGCCGAAGTGCTGATCGAGCCCGCAACGCCCGGTCGGCGTTCAGCGAATTCACCATTCGCGAGAGCCACCGACAGACGCGGCCCACCGTTCGCATCTCGCCCGATCTTCCGGTCTGCGACGCAGTGTCTCGCAGAACTTTTCGACCCCGCCGATCCGCCGCTACGCATATCCGTACATCAACTGCACGAACTGCGGACCACGCTACACCGTGGTGCGCAGCCTGCCTTACGACCGGCCCAACACCACCATGAAGGACTGGCCGCTCGACGACTACTGCGCGGCGGAATATGGCGATCCTGCGAACCGGCGATTTCATGCGCAGCCTGTTGCGTGCCCGTCATGCGGGCCGCAATACTCCTTGCACTCGGCGATCAGGCCGTCGAGGGAAGCGCAGCGAGCGTTCGTGGCGCAGTCCAATTTCTGAACGATGGAAAGATTCTCGCCGTCAAAGGCCTCGGTGGATATCACCTGGTCTGCGATGCCCTAATCCCGCTGCAGTGACGGCATTGCGCGATCGAAAATTTCGTAAAGAAAAGCCGTTTGCAGTGATGGCGAAAGACGTCGAGGTCGCGCGCGCGCTTAGTCGACCTTTCTCCTGAAGCCGAAGCGTCTGCTGACCTCAACCGCGCGGCCAATCGTGCTGGCTCCGGCAAAGATGAAGATCTGGGGAGTTGCTCCCCAAAATGACGAGCTCGGCGTCATGCTCCCTTACACGCCGCTGCACCATTTGCTCTTTGCCGCAGGCGCTCCTGAAATTCTGGTGATGACCAGCGCCAATCGGTCGAGCGAACCGATCGCATACGAAGATGCAGATGCGCTCTCCCGCCTCGCCGGCATCGCCGATGCCTTCTTAATCGGTCAACGCCCAATAGCACGCAGGGTCGACGACTCTGTCGCACGGGTAGGAATTTTCGGACCTGCCATCTTGCGTCGCGCGCGCGGATATGCCCCGGGCGCGGTGGCGCAGTTGCCGGTTAAGCGCCCAATTCTCGCGCTGGGCGCCGACCTTAAGAACACTGTCACCCTGGTTGTCGATGGGCAGGCGTTCGTCAGCCAGCACATCGGAGATCTGAGCGACTACGACTCCTTGCGCGCGTTTCAGGAAACCGTTCAGGATCTAATTTCGATGTACGAAGTCGACTGGAACGACTTGATGGTCGTGCATGATTGCCATCCCCAATATGCTTCGACGAATTACGCTTCCGAATTGATGGTTGCCGAGCGTAGCACGGTGCAGCATCATCGTGCCCACGTTGCATCCGTTTTGGCTGAGCGCGGCGCGTGGGACAAGCGAGTGGTTGGCGTGAGCTTCGACGGCACGGGATACGGCGACGACAGAACCATCTGGGGCGGCGAAGTTTTCGTCGGAAGCGTGAAAGATGGTTTCGAACGCGTAGCGCATCTGCGCCCCGCAACGCTGCCTGGAGGCGATGCGGCGGCTCAATATCCCGTTCAAGCTGCAGCGGGATTCCTCGCGCGAGTGCCAGATTTGCCAGATCTGTCAGTCGCGCCTTTTCATTTTCCTGATCGCTACCGGATTGCCGCAGACCTCGTACGCAAAAACGTTCGTACGTTCCAGACCACATCCGTCGGCCGACTGTTTGATACCGCTGCCGCCCTCCTGGGATTCACTCGCGAAATCACGTTTGAAGGACAAGCCGCGATGTGGCTGGAACATCTGGCGCGTGGCGCACCTAAAACGGATCCGTATCCATTTCCGTTCGCTGCAAACGAGCTCGATTTCGTTCCGTTACTTCTTGCCCTAATCGAAGATCGGCTTCGGGGGCGAGACTTGCGGGAGATTGCCCGGGCCCTGCAGGCAGGCATCGCTCGCGGTTTGGCGGACGCTGTGACCTCAACGTGCCAAATGCACAGTCTGAACACAGTTGTACTGTCAGGCGGCGTCTTCCAGAACGAATTGCTGCTGGAGGACTTCAAAGCCTTTCAAGAGAATCCAAACCTTGAGATCTGGATGAATCGTATGGTTCCTCCAAACGACGGAGGCATCAGCGTGGGACAGGCAGCTTTGGCGGCATTCGGTCAGTTCAACGCTCCCCACGACTAGTCGCAAAGCGTTTCGCGGTTCGTCCCTTTAAGTGAAATGCTCTTGTCACGGCTGAGTTAAATTCCTCAATTCCGGTGCAAGTTGGTACGCTCTATTGAATTCCTGTTGTGCACCGGCCTGTTTGCCGTCCTGGCGAAGCGCTAACGCGAGATTGTAGTGCGCCTCGGCATATCCTGGCTTAAGTCTCACTGCCTCTTCGAATGCCGCTTCGGCTCGACGAAAATCACCCGCCTGCATTAAAACTAGTCCAAGGTTGTTGTGCCCCTCGGCGAACTTTGGATCGCGTCGCACCAGCTCGCGAAAGATATTTCCGGCAGCCGCAGTGTCGTTGTTTTGACTCAGCGCAAGTCCCAGTTGTACGCGTGCATCCACACTCTGCGGGTCAAGGCTTACTGCATCCGACAACTCGCGAATGGCTTCTTGCGGACGTTGCAATTGGGCCAATGCAACACCCAGGTTATAGTGCGCCTCAGCCAGGTCCGGATCGGACATAACGGCTCGCTGCAATTCTTCCAGCCCTCGTGTTTGATCTCCCGACCCCCACAAAAGTAGTCCGAGTCCGGAGTGCGCCTGCGCATAATCAGCTTTTAGTTCGATCGCCTTCTCGTACGCCTCTCTCGCTCGCGCCGGATCGTTCTTTCCTTCCCATGTGAGTCCGAGGTAGTAATAGCTGGTAGGAAGTTCTGGGGTCTGCTCTACGGATTTCTGGAATTGCCCGAGTGCCTCGTCGAATTTCTGTTTCTTCAGTGCCTCCACGCCCTGCAGAATTAGCAGCTTCGATTGAGCCAGCCGAGCGCGAAACTCGCGCAATCCCGTCAGTTCATCCAACTCTTTCTTTGCGCTGCCGGTATCCCCTTGGTTGCGCAGGGCGATCGCAAGATTGTAGTGAGCCTGCTCGAAATCCGGTTTCAGTTCGATGGCGCGACGAAAAGCGGATATGGCCCCAGGCAGATCGTTGCCTGCTCTTAGCTCGCGGCCGAGGTTGTACTGAACCTCGGCGTTGTCTGGATCGAACATAGCCGCTGCACGAAATTGCTCGAGTGCGCCGTTGTGGTCCGCCTTTCGCCGCAAGGCAATTCCCAACATCAGGTGAGCGGTAGCATGTTTGGGATCCATTTGGATTCCCTGACGAAACTGCGCCGCAGCTTCATTCAGATTTCCTAGCTGTCCCTCGACTACCCCGAGTTCAACGTGAGTGTCAGCGGTGGGTTTCAATCGAAGCGCGAGCCTCAGTTCATGCTCGGCATCGGCTAGGCTGTTCTGCTGCGCGAGGATACGGGCGAGCAAGCGATGCGTGGCGGCATTCGAGGGATCCAGCGCCTCGGCGGCGCGCAATTCTTTGATGGCGAAGTCCCGCTCCTGCAGGTCGTACCAGACCGTCCCAATTCCGTAATGCGCGTCCGCCCACTTCGGCCGAAGTTTCAGCGCGGCTTGGAACTCTTTCAGGGCTTCTCTGGACTCTCCTTTGTACTTGAGCGTTAGGGCGAGGTTGTAGTGCGTGGCGCCGTCTCTGGGCTCAAGCTCCAACGCCTTGCGGTAGTTTGTGATTGCGGCGTCCCACGATTTTGCGTGGGCGAGTTCGCTAGCGCGGTTGCGATAGGCGTCTGCAGTTTGCGCACTGATAGGCGGCGCGAGAGGGCTTCCCATCAAGAAGGATGCCAACAAGCAAGTGCGAACCAAATGTTTCCCGCGCATAAACCCGTTGCGCCGCATTCCTACACTTTATCTCAAAGTAAGAAGGGGACGGCGAGTGAGCCCGCCGTCCCCTTTTCGAAAAACTCTGCCACCACATCACCAGACGAACTTGGCACTCACCTGCCCAATTCGAGGATCGCGGGCACTCGTGACGTTACCGAAATTCTCGCTGCTGATATCCCCGCTGGGGTTGTTAAATTGGGCATGATTGAAGATGTTGAAGAATTCACCTCGAATCTCGAAATGCATTGCTTCATTGATTGGAATCATCTTTGATATGCCCAAGTCGGTGTTGTTGATTCCCGGACCGTGGAAGAATCGACGGTTGGCCGTTCCGAAACTCCCGCAGTCAGGCCCGGTTAAAACCGCCTTCGACCGCGGATAAAGCGCACGCAGTTGCAGTAAATGCGCTCTGGTCGAAATATGTCCAAGTGCCCGGAGTAGCGCGAGGATCGTGGATGTGAATCGGACCCACCACATTCGGCATATCGGTGGAGGGGCTCCCAGTAAGGGAGGCATCGCCGTCGCACAGCCCCGACGGACACAGTGGACCGAGAGGCACGGGATTTCCTTGACCCATCTGGATGGGGAATCCCGACGCAAAGCGAGTAATGCCCTGCAATTGCCACCCTTTGGTAAGCCGCGGCATGCCGTGGAACAGCCGGTTGAACGGCAGTTCCCAGACATAGCTGACCACAAAGTTATGGTGTACGTCCGCTGACGACAGTCCGCGACTAAGCTTGGCATTTGAGAAGTTGATCAGTTCGCCGAAGGCGGAGGAGTCATCGATGGCTTTCGCGATGGTATACGAAGCCAAGAAGTTTACGTCACCGGCTTTACCCTGGAACGTCACCTGTCCTGAGTGATAGACGGAATTTCCCACGAGCTTGGTGAAAGTGTTGCCAAAACCGAAGCACAGGGACTGGGCCCCGGGACAGTAATTTGGATTCAAAAGAGTGTCCCTGGTGCCGTAAACCGTATTTGCGCCGAGAGTGAAGGTGTCCTGCTCAAGGTTCGGCCCGCACCCGGGAGCACCGCTCGATGCATCGGTATACCCCTGCGCGTTGAGTTGGTTACACAATGCGGCGTCGCCTGGGTTAGCTTCGGTCTGCGCAATGAGGCGATGACCCTCCGTGCCGACATACGCCACAGTCAGAACAGTGGATTTCGCTCAACTCACGCTGGAACGAGAGATTGAAGTGCTCAGCGTATGGGAGCCTATTATGAATGTCGTATCCGGGGAAATAAGACAGCGGCTCGTAAACCGAGAAATCGAGAGTTTTGTTGGACGGGCTGCCAGGAATCGGAACCGTGAAAGGGAAGCGCTGTCCCTCGCCGTCGGTGCCTCCGTCCAGTCGATTTCGAAAGGGCTCGGCAAAGTCAACCGGTCCCGGACTGGTCCAGTACAAGCCGAAGGGAGCGTCTCCCACTTCATAGAAGAGATTCAAATCCTCAACGGAGGTGTAGTACATACCGTACGAGGCTCGGATGCTGCTTTTTCCCGGGCCGCCAAAGACCTTGCCTAGCACTCCACTGCTAAAGCCCGGAGAGTACGCAAGACCAAGGCGCGGTCCAAAGTTGTTGTATCGGGTCGGGGCCAACGTCTTGGGAATGCCGGGATCGCCGGGATAGACGAGGCCTTGGGGAGAATTGGGGAAGACCGTTGACTGCTCGCCTTTAACCCAAGTTTGGATTTTTCCTTGTGTGTCGTACCAAGGCATGCTGGCTTCCCAGCGAAGGCCCAAATTCAGCGTCAGATTGGAAGTTGCCTTCCATGTGTCCTGCACATAGGCGCCGCCATAGCGCGTACGCGAATCCAGTAATTGCAAAGCTGCCTGGGTGTAGCCACCTCCGCTTCCCGTAGGTGTTCCAATGAGGTAGTCGGCGAAATCATTTCCAGTGACGGTACCGTCAAAAACGAAAGCCCCATCTTGGCTAGCTAGATTGCGTTCGTTGACTTGCAGATAGCGGTATTCTCCGCCGAACTTCAGCGTATGCTTCCCAAAGATCTTGGAGAACCCCTCCGACGCTGTGTAGGTGTTATTGGGCTGGAACGTGATCAGAGACGGGGTGCCGAGGGCGAAGTTATTGAAATAGATTTGGGGCACATACTCCGGAAACCCGGGTGTAGCGTCCGGAATGATGCCTAAAGTTCCGACGCCGGTCACGAAGCCGAGGGAAGCCAGCGACGCCTGTCCGCCGCTTGGATTATCCAGGTGGGTGGCGGTACGGAAGAACGTCAGTCGCGCCTCATTCACAGCAGTGGATCCGATTGTCTTGTTGTTGCTGATTACGAATTCTTGCGCACGGGTTGGCGTTACCGCCGGGAAGCCTGGGACGCTCGCGCCGCCGCTGGGCAGCGCGCTGTTTACGGTCGAATCGTCAAAGTGATAGTAGAAGGACCAATTGCCCGTCTTCCGACTATTGAAGTCGACCCGCTCTCCGATTTTATTGTCAGTAATCCTATCCCTTTGACTGTTGTTCGAGTATGTGCCGTTGGCGTTGTTGGGAGCTGGAATGAAGGGGAGAATTCCCGCGGCGGGAGGTGCCCAGGCGGCTTGAGGAATTAGGCCGCCGGGAAACACGCATTGCGACGTCAAAGTGCAGCCTGCGAAACTGTACGGCTCCCCTGCGGTAACCGTGTAACCCAATCGTTGGCTCAGCTTGTCGGGCCAGCCGCACGCCGGACATACTCCGCCGGAAGTCCCATCGACTGTTCCGGTCAAAATTGAAGGATCAAACTGCCCGGCAAGTTGGTCAGCGCTCGGGACGGCTACGTTGCTGACTTCCGCACCCTGCACCTGTCGAGTTCCCTGATAGTCCGTGAACCAGAACAGCTTGTCTTTCCAGAATGGGCCACCGGCTGTAAACCCGAACTGATGCCGCCGCAGTTCGGATTTAGGCTGATCGGTGAAGAAGTAATTCTTGGCATCGAGTTTGTCGTTCCGCAGGAACTCAAACACATCGCCGTGGAAACCGTTTGTCCCCGACTTAGTGATGGCGTTCATCACCGCGCCGCTGAATTTCCCATACTCCGCGTCGAAGCTGTTGGTGATAAGCCGAAATTCTTCGACGGAATCGAGATTTGGAACCAGACCGGCCCCCAGGTTTCGCCCTTCGCTGACGTCGCCGCCATTTACCAGAAATGCATTGGCTGTCTCGCGTTGACCGTTTACTGAGATGTTGCCAGCGTTTTGGATATAGCCCGAGACCGGCCGATCGCCACCGATTGTCCCTGCCGTCGTTGGTGCCACGCCAGCCTGCAGTCCCAATAAATCTAGATAACTGCGACCGTTAAGGGGCAACGCCAGCATTTTCTTCGAATCAATTACGTCGCCAAGTTGTGTGCTCTCGGTTTCTACCTGGGCCGCGTTGGCCTGGATCGTGATCTGCTCGTTGATACTGCCGACTTTAAGGGTAATGTCGATGCGCAGCTGGTCGTTTACCTGCAGCACGATGCCGGTCGCGTTGTACTGCTGAAAGCCAGTGATGGCCGCACTTAGATTGTAAGTTCCAACAGGTAGGGCAAGAAAACGATAGGAACCGTCATCCGCCGTGGTGGTGTCCAGCGACAAATTGGTCTGTGTATTGGTGATCCTGATTCGTACGCCTTTGACTGCGGCTTGTGACGAATCGTGCACCACACCACTGATGGCCCCTGTGACATCCGCGAGAAGCGTACCTGGGAGCAACAGCATCGACACCATTACGAAAGCCGCAGCGAAGGAAGCTTTGACGACTTCTCATCAGTCCATCTCCCGGGGCGGCTGCCTCCTTCGACGGCCTGCCCACGCACGCTGATTTTTTTGGATCCCGCACCCACCGTTCGCGACAGGCTGGTAACGTCAGTCAGCTCTACTCAAGACGCGAACGTTACCTCACTCCCATGGCGCGAAAACATATTCCACGCAGTGGAATGTTGTCAAGCAAAGACGGAACGCCCCTGATAATTCTCTTTCATCGAACTTTGCGAAATCGATATTTCAGCGGTCTCTTTTGCGGACGGCAATCAAAGAGACTTGTTCCAGTCCCGGGAAGTGATCATCCTTGTCCGCTTTGCGCTCGGTCGGTGCGATCTGCTGGACCATGGTTCGCGCCGGAGGCACCCCGCCAAAATATTGCGCATACACGCTATCAAACAGCGGAAGCTCCGACAGATCGTCGAGGTAAGCGGTGGTCGCAACCACCTGATCAAAGGTCATATCGGCTTCTTCAAGGTTGTCGAGCTGGTTGCGCATCGTCTGCCGTAATTGGTGTTGTGTGCTGGTTGCGTAAACGCCGCCATGTGCGCCCGGGAATAAATCCGTCCTTCGCCGAGCAATAGAAAGTGTCCCCTGCAAATACACATGGACTCGCAGTCGGGCTTGGCGGCATGTTCTTCGGGCGCACCGCTTTTCGCAGAGTGATATCACGAACGGCGACGCCTGTGTATTCGATGTGTGAACCACCCGGGAGACTCGACACCTGGATGGTGGCACGGGCCGGTGTGTTCCCGAACTCAAAGCGCCGGGCATACCGCTCGTTCATCACACGCGATCGGAATATCGCTCGTCAGATACGGATTTACGAAAACCATATTCCTCAGTTCCAGGCCCGCCGCCTTTACCACTGCCTCCACCCGATCCAGAGCCAGTGTCGACTTGTGCGGCCGGATCGGCCGGAACTTTCCCGCTCACTGGATCGGCTCCCGGCATGCTCGAGACAAATAGCCGGTCATGCGTCAGCATTCCCGGAGGAGCTGGGTCGTTCCGCTCCAAAGCTTGCCGGATAGACAGCCTTTTTATCCTGCAAGACTGCGCACGGCAACGGCGTTGATCTCGATGGATGAATCGGGTGTTCGCGCAACTCCCAATACCGCCTGCGCAGGTTGCGACTTTCCGAAATACTCCGCTAACGTCTTCTTCATCTCGTCCGTACTTGCTCATGTCTTCGAGGTAGACCTGCATGTAGACGACGTGCTCGATGGTCAGTCCCGCCGACTTCACGACCGCTTCAACGTTGTCGAGCGCCTGCCGGACTTGTTCGTTAAAGTTCGGCGGCAAGGTTCCGTCCGGACTTTCGTGGCCCTTGCCCGGAAACGTAGACGTAATCGCCGGCGTCGACCCCCGGAGAGTAAAAGCGATTCGTTCCCGCGGACGCATGGTTGCGGAATAACGGCGCGCACTTGTTGCTGTTGCCCCCAAATGCTGGACGACAGCAAAAGCGCAGCTATAGGCAATTGCAGGAAAAGTTTCGCGAAGCCAGTCCTCATGCACTCTCGCATCTCTAGGCCTTGGCCTTTTTCTGCGCAGCACCCAGAATGGCTCGCAGTCTTTGTCCCACGATAATTTCTTCGCCCGGCTTGATCGTCATCGAAACTAGTTCGATGTGATCGGGTGCCTTCAGTCTCCTTGTGATTGGGATTGCCCTCGCGAACTGCCGTGACCAAGCTTGGATTATCGATCCGAGCACTTCGATGACCGGATCGCCTGCCCGCAAATCCTGCACGCAGTCGGCGATCTTGTATCCCCAGCCTTGTTGATCCCACGAGATCTTCAGCGTCGGATAACGGTTTCCGTCGTTCGGGAACGTACGTCGTCGTTGTTACCCCGGGAACAGTCTCCACCAACTTTCGAATACGGTCCATGCGGCCGTTCCATTCTGCATAGAGCTTCTTTTCATCCACCTTCAGCCATGTCTCGAGTGCCGTCAGACAGCCGATGACTTCCTCTTTCCCCACCTTCATCGGACGGCATACGGCTCCTTCGCGCGGGCTGCAATTCAATAGCGCCGCTTCAATCAGATCTTTTCGTCCGAGAAGCAAGCCGCTGCACTGCGGTCCGCGCAGTCCCTTTCCACCTGAAAAGCAATAGATGTCGATGCCCATGCGCGCGTAAAGTTTGGCATTGTCGACAGGGGGAATGCCCGCCGCGTCGTCCAGCAACATCGGAATCTTGTGCTCCTTCGCGATCGCCAGCTCTTTCTGAAGTTTCTCTCCCAGATCGGTGGTGTAGATCATCGCCGTGTTTTCGTTGATCGCGTTCGCCAGTTCTTCCAGTGAATAGACGAGAACCAGCTTGGCTCCGGTCAACCGGATGGCGCTGTCGAATGCGCTTCGCCCGCCGACCATGATCACTTCATGCTTCAAGCCGGTTGTGTCCGGAAGCTGCCAGATGTATCTTGTCGTCAGTGCCGGCCATGCATCCGGCGGTTGCAGCCGCCATCGCGCCCGCCGAGCCTGACGTGACGATGCCGGATTCGGCCCCCGTCAGCTCAGACAATCGCCGGCCAACCGCGCGCTGCAGATCCAGCATGTTGACGAAATACTTTGCTGCCTCTTCCTGCGGCCTGCAGAACCTCCGGAAATTCGAGCGATCCACTCAGATAAGTCCATGTACCGCGGCAATTGATGACCGTTTTCACCCCGAGCCGCGTGTACACGTTCTGGCGCGGATCTCGTCCCACGGCCGACGCAGCTTGCGCGTACAGATCGCGGGCCGCGATTTGTGTCAGCAGCGGTGTTGCCGCCAGCAGTTTTACGAATGATCTCCGGCTAGAATTCCGGACTGTCATCAATGCCTCCTGTTGTAGAAAATCTTCACTTGAACGAATCTCAGTAAATCTCAGAGAAACCAACCGCGGTTCAGTCTTCCGGGCCACTGGTGGAATCCGTGACCGCACGGCAAGAATGTAGGCCTTAGCTCCCGGCTTGTTCTAGTTGTAAAAACCCACGGTACAGTTTGGGCGGAAATAATAAGCATCTCCAGCCTTGGCAGGGAACCGGCCCTCAATTCCATCCATTCCGCTTCCCGCGACCATGTCGCCCTCTCCGTCGACGACCAGATAAATCTCTTCCGCGGTCTCGTGGTGGTGCGGAAAGTTTGTTCCCCCAGGTGCGAAGTCCATCCAGAAAAAGCTGGTGACCACGTATGCTTCATCGATCGCATCACGCTTTCCCGTTTGTGGGCCCACCAGCAACTTGTATAGGACCGAGGTGGGATGACCTTGCACAGGTTCTTCTTTCACATCATCCAGATTGATGACTCTCGGCGCTTGGGCTGACATGCGCTGAGCGGTCGTGAGACGGAAACCTTGAATCCCATCACCAGCACTCGCAGCGGCTGAGCGGCGTTTTGCCAAAGCCGTGCTTCAAGCCCGGAGCCAGGTATGTGAAATCATTCGCGCGAAGAGGATGCGTCTCGTGCCATAGCGCAGAGTGCCTGCGCCCTGCAGAACGAAATAGATTTCTTCTTCGTGATCGTAAGCGACGTTCGCACAGTCGCCATGAGGATCGACGGTAACTTCGGTGAAGCGCGACACGCTTCGCAGAATTCGATCGTCCTTGTCACCCGCGCCGAAAATTGCTTTATAGTGGCAGGTCGGAGATGAAAGATCAGTCTTCGTCTCGCTCAAATTTGGCACGTACCGATGCAGCCATGTGGGGTCAACAGTCCTCTCCTGCGCCGAGAGATTGGCCGACATCAGCAACGATAGTAGGAGCAGAGCCCTGTGCATTCTGACGCACTCGCACTTTGTCGGCAGGCGAGGACGCTGGTATACCACAGATTCTTCTTGACGCAAATCGAAATCTTTCGTTTTATTAGGATTCGTTTCGTTTTTCGTGAAGTGATTTGTTGGGATTTGCTGCGTGCTACTCTCGACCGCACAGCCCAGTTTCCTTGGAAAGAGGATCATGATAGTCCATTCCGTGCCGTTCAGCCGCAGTGCGATCCGTATGGACGGTGATCGTTGCTCTTGGCCGTCCGTGATCTTGAGCGTCGTCCCTATCACGTTTGGTCAAGCGAATCAGCCAGCGAGCTCCGGTTGTCGCGTCGAACCCGTCGAATACAAAGGCTGGCACGCGCAGCAAATCTCGAACCGCTGGGTTCAATCGATCTTCGTGCCGCAGAATGGCGGCCGGATGATGCAAGTCATCTTCGCCGGACACTCTTACCTGTTCGTGAATCCCAAGCTCGCCGGCAAATATCTCCCTCCGAGTTCCAACCAATGGTTCAACTATGGCGGCGACAAGCTCTGGCTTCTGCCTGAAGGAAATAACGATGAACAACACTGGCCCGGAAACTCGGACCTGCTGGACGACGGGCCGTTCACGTTTCGAAAGATTTCAGAAGGACAGCGCTGCGAGGTCGAATTGACCAGTCCGTCCGATCCGCAGACCGGCATTCAATTCACCCGCACCATCCGATTGGATGCCGATTCGCCGCGCATCGCATTTCATGCTTCGATGAAAAATGTCACCGGCCATACCCTCGAATGGTCGATGCAGTCCGTCTCGCAGTACGACACCTCGCTTCCGGGCGCGCAAGATTCCGAATCCGCCCGCAGCCATGAATCACGATTTCTGGACCTTCACTCCGGCGAACCGGTCCAGCAGTTATCTTGAACCGCTATCACGTTCGCTTTGGTCCTGCGGAGAATCCCGCTGTATCGGTCAGGGACGACGGCCTTTTCAACGTTCACTACGTTCACATGGCCGCCGAGTTGTGGCTCGATTCGACCGAAGGCTGGCTGGCGGTCGTCGACGGCAACACCCAGTATGCCATGGTCGAGCGCTTTCAATACGAAGCGACAAAACCTTATCCCGGAAAAGCCTCCGTCATTTTCTGGACCAATGGCCCGGAAATCAGGCTGAACAGTGATGGAATTCTCTCCTTGAGTGCCGATCCGGATGCGAGCCCTTATTACCTCGAAGCAGAGCTCAACAGTCCAATGTGCCGGCTGCGTCCGAGCGAGAGTTGCAGCTTTGACACGGAGTGGTTTCCCACACGTCCGGAAGCGAATTCCACGGAGTTACCGACGCCGGAATCCTGATCCGGCCCTTGAAAGCGACCGCAAAGAAAAGCGGCAAGATTAGCCTTTCCGGCACGTTCGGAGTTTTTTATTCGGGACACCTCGTCGCGCGCCTTTACGATGAACATGGCCACGTTGCTGCTACCACGCCCGTTGCCGAAGTAAATCCAAGTGAGCCAGTTGTCCCTGGATACAGAAATTGCATCGCCCGCAAAAATCTTCGCGAGTATCGATCCACCTTGTCGATGACAACGGTGTCGACCGCGGCGCACTGCAGGAAGTTCAATTGAGTTGCCCAGGACAATCATTGAAATGAGACGGTATTGCTGCAGCCGCTGTTCTCGTTCTTCTCGCCGCATACATCGCAAAGGCTAGTCGGGCACAGAAAGCGCAGCGAACTCAATCGAGTTCGGCGCCGCACGTGACGGCCAGAAGATCTTGCTGACCCAGCCCGTGAGCGAGAACTGGCCTTCTTATAACGGCGACTACACCGGACGCCGCTTCAGCAGCTTGCGCGAAATCAATCGCACCAACGTCGCTCAGCTGCGCGCAGCCTGGGTCTTTCATCCCGGCAATTCTCAACGGCTGGAAGCGACCCCGTCGTCATTCGCGGAGTCATGTATGTGACTTCAGCCAATGATGTCTTCGCTCTCGATGCCCGCACCGGTCGAACTCTCTGGCACTATGCCCGTCCCGTTAGTTCCGGACTGCTTGATGATGCCGCCGCTCACAAGAATCGTGGCGTCGCCGTGTGGGAACATTTCGTCTATTCAGAAACCGATGATGCCCACCTGCTCTGCCTTGACGCTCGCTCGGGAAACCTGCTGTGGGACGTGCAGTACGCGGACAAGGTCAAGCACTATGGAGCGACCAGCGCACCTCTCGTCGTGAAAGATGAAGTCATCGTGGGCACTTCCGGGGGAGACTCTGGAGTACGTGGTTTCGTCGCCGCCTACGATGCGAAGTACGGGAAGCTGAAGTGGCATCTCTGGACGATTCCCGGCCCGGGAGAGCTCGGCTCCTCCAGTTGGCCCGGCGATTCGTACCTGCATGGTGGCGCAACAACGTGGATGACCGGTACCTACGATCCGGAACTCGACACGGTGTATTGGACCACCAGCAATGCCGCGCCCGATTTCGAAGGAAACTCGCGCCCGGGAGACGATCTCTACACGGCTTGTGTCCTCGCGATCGATGCCAACACCGGAAAATTGAAATGGTATTTCCAGTTCACGCCGCATGACTTGTACGACTATGACGCAAATGAAACACCGGTCCTGGTCGATCGGGAAGAAAACGGCGTCAAGCGTCATCTGCTCCTGCAAGCCAACCGAAATGGCTTTTTCTATGTTCTCGACCGCACGAACGGAAAATTCCTGCGGGCAACTCCGTTCCTCGAAAAATTGACTTGGGCAACGGCCATCGATGCCTCCGGGCGTCCGCTTCTGTCCGGTCTCGTTCCGACGTAAAGAAGGCACGCATATCTGCCCGGGCATTGTTGGCGCAACCAATTGGTTTTCGCCTTCGTACAATCCGAACACCGGTCTCTTCTATGTGATGGCTCTTGAGAACTGCAATCTCTATTTCTCCAAACCGAAGCCGTTTACTCCGGGCGAAACCTTCTACGGAACGGGCACGAAGCTCCCCCCAAATGAGATCCGGCACAAGATCTTATTGGCGCTCTCGCCTACGGACGGGAAAAAAGTCTGGCAATATCCGCAGGCGGGTCGCGGCAACTCCTGGGGTGGAACGCTCACAACTGCAGGTGGATTGGTTTTCTTCGCCGACGATGCCGAGTCTTTCGAGGCGGTCGATGCTGAGACGGGACAGCCCCTTGTGGCACTTCAATACCGGACAGTCTTTCAGCGCGTCGCCAATGACCTATGCCGTCGATGGAGTTCAATACGTTGCCATCTTCGCCGGCAGCGACCTGTTCACCTTCGCGCTGCCCCATTGATCGTAGCCGCGCCAAGCCGCGGTTAGCGGACTTCATGCTGCAGGTAAGGAACGAAGCCGCGGGTCTTGGTCTTCGAGCCGATACACCGACGTTGTCGCCGTGATGTAAAGAGTGTCGATATTCCGGATCTCCCCAAGTTAAATTTGCGGGCTGTTCGGGCATGACAATCGTGCCCAGATGATTTCCATTCGCGTCCCAGACCCAGATGCCCTTCGGCCCGGTTACGAACAGATTGCCTTTTTCGTCCACTTTGATACCATCAGGAACGCCGTCGCCTTTGCCCCCGGCTCCTCGCCGAAAACACGACCATTTGCGAGGCTCCCATCCGCAGCCACGTCATAAACATGAATGTTGCGTTGCTCGTCATCGTCCACATAAAACTTCTTGCCATCCGGAGAGAAGGCCAACCCATTCGGCTGCGGAAGATCCTTGGTCAACAGGCGCAGGTTCCCTTTTCCATCCAGCCGGTACACGCCCTTGAACGGAATTTCCTGTTTCTCTCCCGCAACCAGATCAAGTGTCGGATCGGTGAAATAGATCGCGCCATCAGGCCCGATAATTACGTCATTCGGGCTGTTCAAACGCTTGCCCTCGTAATGATCGGCCAGCACGGTGTATTTCCCATCGGGAGTTACCGCGATGATGGCCCTCAACACGCTCGCACAATCGATCAAGCGATGCTGGCGGTCGAATGTATTGCCGTCCGGATCGCCCAGCGCAATGAGTTCTTCTTTCTTGCCATTCGGATAAACTCGGAAAATCTTGTTGATCGTCTCGTCGCTGACATACAGAAATCCCGCCGGATCCCACATCGGCCCTTCAGTGAAGCCAAAGCCGGATGCAACTGTCTCCAGCTTCGCGTTGCTGTCAACGAGTTCCTGAAACTTCGGAGACAGCGATTCAAGTTTGAAAGGCTGCGCTTTTTGCGCCGGAAGGGCCGTTGCCGCGAAGACTACAACCAGAAAAGCTTCCGCAGTGGCAGATAGAAATCTCATTCCTCGTCTTCCTCTTTCTTGCTCGGAGTCGGATGATCGCTCGCGGGCGCAGTCGCCATCAGGTAGCTCACTAGGTCCTTGAGTTCATTGTCATTGAGTCGTTCGCGGTAATTTGCGGGCATCACGGAGTAGTTCAGATGCTCTAAGCCCCGCAGACCTGTCTTCGGCAGAAGGTGGAAGCCTCCATCCTTGGTCTGCAATTGCACCGAAAAATTATCCTCATTGCGAATCAATCCTTCAAGCTGATCGCCCGTGGCCGTCGTCACCTTCGCGGCACGATACCCCATCGGCGGCACTCTCGGCGACTTGACGATCGCGTCTCGGATCGATTGCGCTGACGCGGTCGCGGCATAGTTGGTCAGATCGGGCCCCATGAATCCACCTTGCCCCGATGTCGTATGGCAACTGGAACACCCGCCTTTGCCAAAGAAAATCTCTCTTCCGCGCGTCGCATCTCCGGGCATCGTCTGCTCTTCCGCTTTTCCTCCGAGCGATCGCAAGTAGTCGACTACGCGCTCGAACTTGTCTCTCATTCAGACTGTGAAAAGCCGGCATGCCGGTTCCGGAAATGCCATTTGAAATAATGCTCGACACCTCTGTGTCCGAGAGATGCTGCACCCCAGAGTTCGCTGAAATATTCGGGGCCTTGTCGCCCCCACTTCCATCCAGCCCGTGACATCCGGCGCAAGAACCATTGAAAGTCGTTCGGCCCAATTCGCGTGTTTCTTTAAAGCCCGGATCTGAAGCGAGATCCTGTGCGCGGATCCCTGACGCCACCAACACCGATAAGGGCGAAGAAATATCCGGAGAGATAGAGAGACTTGGTCGCGAGCATAACGGAAGCGCTCATTCTATCCCACCCAAACAACAGCTAGAAATCCATTCCCGCCGTCGTTTTCACTGAATGGAATCAATTCCACAATCGACTGAAAAGATGGGCAACTGATGCCCCTGGTGAAAGCATTTGTGCTACCGATGCGAGTCCGTGCTCTTCAAACCCAGCGCGAGAAATGTTACAGTCCGCGGACACGAACAAAACAGAAGCGGAGGAGCGGATGCACAAAGACAAACCGTATTCCAAATTCAGGGTCCTGGCAGTGATCATCCCATCGGTGGTTTTCATCGTTGCCGCAAGCGTCCACGTCCATCATGCGCAAGCCCAATCCAATACATCGTCCTCATCCCCATTGACGGACGGAGATCTGGTCGCCCAGTTTCGACACGTGGAAGTAGCCTCGGTCTCCGATGCGCTCGAGCAAATCACTCATAAGAAAATGTATATGACGCACCACATGCAGCCGATCTTTACCTCCAAGTTCGCCGGTTACGCGCGGACTGTGCAACTCAAAAAAGACGAGGGCAACACTGATCCCGAAGCCCTTAGCGGCATGCTGGAAGCCATCGACCAGGGATCCACCGACTCCGTCTACGTGATGGTGGTCGAAGACGGTGAGGATATCGCTGGTATGGGAGGCTTGATGGGTACGGCGATGGCGGTGCGCGGATACGCCGGAGCTGTAATTGATGGTGGTGTTCGGGATGTCGCTTATCTTCGCAAAATTGCTTTTCCCGTGTTTGCCACCGGCATCGTGCCATCCACCTCGGTACATCACTACAAGTTTGCAGGTTCCCAGATCCCGCTGGTCTGCAACGGCGTGCCTGTGAATCCGGGCGATATCGTCGTGGCGGACAGCGACGGCGTTGCTGTCGTCCCGAGAGCCCAGGCCCAAGCAGTGCTCACCATGGCGCAGCAGATGGATTACAAAGAGCATTCCATGTACGCGCTCATTGAACAATGGAAGTCCATTGTGCAGGCCGTAAAAAAGGTCGGCCGTCTCTAGCAGAGAAAAAGTTGCAAAAAAAGCGATTTTCATCAGATAATCCAGCACTTTCATTTTTGCTTGCTCACTATGACCGTACGTTCGAAACGCACTTACGACATTGCCGCCCTTCAACGCGGACTCCGCTTGCTGCATCTCTTCAGCGAATCTCCACGGGGACTCACCGCGAAACAGGTTGCTTCTCAGTCGCGGTTGCCCGTGAGCACCGTCCACCGCTTCCTTGCCAATCTGGTCACCTCAGGATTCTTGAACCGCGATGTAGAAGGGAATCACCATCTCGGGATCGCATGTTTCTCCATCGGACAGGCGGCGGCAGGGCAACTTGATATTCGGCGACTCAGTCTGCCCTATCTTCGGGAACTGAACCAGCAGACTCGTGAAACTATCCACCTCACGGTGCGCCACGGATTATCCGCAGTGTATGTCGAGAAGCTGGATTCTCCTGAACCGCTGCGGATCTTTTCGCGAATCGGTGCCTCCGTTCCGCTGCACTGCACAGCCGTAGGCAAGGTCATGCTCGCGTACATGCCGGACGATGAGCAAAATCGCATCCTGCCGGAACTTGAACTGAAGCGTCTGACGTCGAATACCGTGGGAAATCTTCAGGAACTGCAAACGGAACTCTCTCGGGTCCGCAAAAGTGGCTATGCCGCAGATATGGAAGAGCACGAAATGCACATTCGCTGCGTTGCCGCTCCTGTTTGGGACCACACCGGCACTGTGCAATCAAGTCTCAGTCTCACAGCGCCGGCGTTTCGCATGCCAGTAGCGCGATTGCGTCAGTTGGCACCTCTCATCCAAACGGCCGGATTGAGGATCTCCGCCGAACTTGGATATCAACCGTCTGGCTCTTCATCGTCCGCGACAACGGAAAACCATAACGTTGGGGCAACGCACAATCCTGCGCTGGTCGCGGCGCCACGTCCAGAGCGTCAGCGATTGGCTCAACGATATCGCGCCGTGTCGTCCAACCCCAGTTTGCGAAAAGTTCACCGTGCATAACTCGTCCTCACGTGAAATTCGATGTACGGTCCATTGCAGGCGGACTGACGCCTTCGCGCTTCTCACCAACAACGAACTTCAGATCGTAAAAAAAGGAGCATGACTATGAATTTCAATTCGACTCGAAGAGCATTTGCCATGCGGTTCGGAACGGCTCTCTCCGCCCTTGGCTTCACGGCCGCGGCCGCAACACGCGGAGTAGCGCAGAGCTCGCAGGATACGAATTCCATTCGAAAGCTGAATGCGGAAGGCAAGCCCGGCAGCGAGAAAGACATCATCATGCCGGTGATTGTTCATAACGGACTGATCTATGTCGCCGGCCAGGGCGCACACGACACGAGAGATCAGAAGGAGTGGACCATTGAATCTCATACCAGCATGGTCATGGATAAAGTGAAGAAGATGGTCGAAGTTGGCGGCGGCACGATGGATACCGTTCTTCAGGCCAACGTATTCCTCGTGAAAATCGAGCACTGGGACGGGATGCACAAAGTGTTTTCAACCTACTTCCCACACGGCGGTCCCTCGCGCACAACAGTCGCAGTGGCCGCACTGCCAGGCGATTCGCTCGTGGAAATCAATTGCATCGCCGCTGTCGCCCGCAAATAGCGCGAAGGAGATCCTCATGCGACTCAGCTCGAATTGGAACCGGCGTGGATTCCTGGGAACCGTAGCCGCTATCGCGGCCTCTGCCCTCGCACCAGGCAAATTGTTTTCAAAAGTCGCTACGCCGGCGGGCGGCGCCAACGTGAGTGGTTTCGGCCAGAGCGGAAATCCTTACGAAGAACTCGGCGTGACCACGGTGATCAATTGCGAAGGCACCATGACCATGCTCGGGGGTTCTATTCTTCGCCCCGAACTTGAGGCCGTCATGGCAATGGCCGGGCGTCACTTCGTGAACATCCCCGAACTCGAAGTGGCGGCGGGCAAGCGCATCGCCGAAATGCTGAAGCTCCCGGACGGATACGGAGCGCTCGTAACCTCGGGCGCCGCAGCCGCGATCCAGTCCGGACTTGCCGGCGTTCTCACGAAAGACAACGAGGCTCTGATTCGCCAGCTCCCTGATCTCACCGGGATGAAATCGGAAGTCATCATTCAGAAATCTCATCGCAACCCTTTCGATCACCAGTTGCGCTCCACCGGCATCAAGCTGATCGAGATTGAGACCCAGGATGAACTTCGTCAGGCCGTTTCCGATCGCACGGCTCTCATGCATTTCTCCAATTTTGCCAACGCCACCGGCAAGATCAAAGTCGACGAGTGGGTGAAGCTTGCCAGGCAATACAACGTTCCCTGCATGAACGACGCGGCTGCAGACACCCCTCCCGTATCCCATCTTTGGGACTACGCCAACATGGGATACGACCTCATCACCTTCAGCGGCGGCAAGGCAATGCGTGGGCCGCAGTGCGCAGGCCTATTGATTGGCCGTAAAGATCTCGTCGCCTACGCCCTGCTCAACAATAGCCCCCATGAAGACACTCTGGGCCGCAGCCAGAAAGTCGGCAAAGAGGAAATCATTGGAATGGTCAAGGCGCTCGAACTCTTCCTCAAGGAAGATCATGATGCGCTGGCCCGCGAGTGGCAGGAGCGCCTCGAACGAATCTCCCGCGAACTAACCAAGCTGCCGGGCGTGACTACCTCGTTCTTCGTCCCTGACATGGCCAACCACGTGCCGCACATGCAGATTACGTGGGATTCCCGAGTGTCCGCAGATGCGAAACAAATCTCGAAGTCGCTACGGAATGCCAAGCCCGCAATCGTCATCGGCGGCGGCGAAGGCAGGCCCGGCCTCACCATGTGCTCGTTCATGTTACAGCCCGGAGAGGACAAGATCGTTGCCGAGCAATTGTTTCGCGCGCTCCGCGAACACTCAGCTTAATCATTCCCGACCAGCATGATGCCTTCCGCGATGACAAGCCGCGTTCGCTGGTTTCTGATCTTCTGGCTCTTCATCCTCAGCGCGGTCTCTTACCTCGACAGGGTCAACATATCGATCGCCGGCGGATCCATCGTCGACGCATATCACCTCACCGATGTTCAACTGGGCAAGGTATTCAGCGCATTGGTCGCGGGTTACGCCTTGTTTCAGACGGTCGGTGGTTATCTGGCCGACCGCTTCGGTCCGCGCAGAATCCTAACAGCCGGAGTTATCTGGTGGGGGATATTCACGGCGCTGACCGCACTCGTCCCCGCGAACATCAACGGCGCGCTGTTGCTGTTCGTACTGGTTCGATTCTTTTTGGGCGCTGGCGAAGCGGTGATCTATCCGGCTGCCAATCAATTCATCGCTCGCTGGATCCCCGTTCGTGAGCGGGGCATCGCGAATGGATGGATCTTCGCCGGCGTTGGTGCGGGCGCCGGACTGAGCCCGCCTCTGATTACGTATCTGATGACTCATTACGGTTGGCGCTCCTCGTTTTGGGTATGTGCCATCATCGGGTTTCTCGCGGGAGCCGTTTGGTTCCTCGCCTCTCGCGACAATCCGTCGGAACATCCGAGAGTGTCGCGAACAGAATTGGATGAGATCCAAATCGGACTGACAGTGACAAATCATCCGGCTGGAGTACGCGATGCCCCACCCGCTCGAATACTGTGGAGGCGCGTCGTTCGCAGCCGCGAGGTCTGGGCCATCACCGTCAGCTACTTCTGCTACGGGTACGTCGCATGGATTTTCTTCAGTTGGTTTTTTCGCTACTTGGTGAAGGTACGCGGTCTTGATCTCAAGGCCAGTTCCTTCTATTCCATGCTCCCGTTCCTCGCGATGCTAGTGTGCTGCCTGGCTGGAGGCACGGTAAATGATCGTCTCACCAAATGGCGTGGCCCGCGGCTAGGACGGTGCGGCGTAGCAGCTGTTGGCATGGCAGTCGCCGGAATCGTCATTGCCTTTGGCTCGCAGGTGCAGGGCGTGCGCTTGGCGAGCGTCGTCCTCGCCGGAGGCGCAGGCGCTCTCTATTTCGCACAAAGTTCATTCTGGTCGGTAACCGCCGACATCGCCGGAGGATCGGCTGGATCTGTCTCGGGCTTTATGAACATGGGAGGTCAGATCGGCGGAGCCCTGACCGGCTCTCTCACTCCCTGGATCGCCTCACGATATGGCTGGACAGCCTCTTTCCTGGTAGCCGCCGGTTTGGCCGTGCTGGGTGCGATCTGCTGGCTTGCAGTGGATCCCCAGAGAACGTTGACACTAGAACCAACTGTCGAAGCGCTCGATAAAGTTCACCCGTGAGAAGCTGCTTCAGTTGATTGTTGCCTCGGACTTCGCCTTCAATGCGGTCTGCAGCGCTTCGCCCAGCATCGACGCGGAATTCGTGTCGAGATATACAGTCGCATTGGGATGACGCCGCAAGATCGAAGCGGGGGCCATCGGACTGATCTCGCCTTCGAAGCACGCCTTCACCGCCTGCGCTTTGCGTTTGTCCGGCACGACCGCGAGAATTTCCTTAGCCTTGAGAATCTGTTTAGCCGACATTGAGATGGCTTGCTTTGGTACTTGCGAAATGTCCGCGAACCACGCCTCTCCGACCTGTTGCTGTCGGCAAGCTTCATCGAGATTGACGATGATGTAGGGCTCTTCGGTATTGAAATCAGCGGGCGGATCGTTAAAAGCAATGTGTCCATTCTCTCCAATGCCGAGAAACGCGATATCAATCGGTGACGAGACAATCTCCTTTCCGATTTCCCGCACGGCTCCCGCCGGATCAGCAGCGTCTCCCGGCAGCAGGTGATAACGCTCGATTCCCGTCTTCGCGACCAGTTGTTCCATCAGCATCTTTCGAAAGCTGCCTGCATGCGTAACCGGCAGCCCGACGTACTCATCGAGATGGAATGCCTCAACCTTGCTCCAGTCGATTCCCGGAGCCCTTCGTCAGCGCATCCAGAAATTCGAGCTGTGAAGCTGCGGTTGCAGCGATGATGCGCGCCTGCCCACGTTCTGCGATCGCCCGGCGGATTGCATTTGCGGCCTGCTCCGCTGCGGCCCGGCCAAGAGTGATTTTGTCGTTGAATACTTTAATGAGCATGCAATATCCGTGTCCGATAGAGGTGAGAACGCAAATTACACAAGACACCGGAATCAAATGCAAACGGAAACTGAAATCTTACGGCGTGAAAACTCTGTGTCCACAAAGAGGCAACATCAGGTTCAACTTCATCTGCGGAGATCTTCAAGTTCAGCAGGCCGAAGATCAGCGAGCGGCCGGGTGACCACTCTTCTCCCCGATCTCGATGGTCATCGAAGCCCAGACAAATCGTTTCATTCAGATGAGTGGTGGCCAGGGACGGAGTTGAACCGCCGACGCCAGCCTTTTCAGGGCTGCGCTCTACCACCTGAGCTACCTGGCCACATTACCATTGCTCGCTGAATGCGAGCCTGTGGATATTTCGCTTCAGCCGCAATTTGGCGGGACCGAGCATTCAAACCCAACGACTGAAAGCGCCTGAGCGACCATGATTATAACAATCGCTCCGTTTTCCCTCAAACGCTGCCGATCTCACCACGATTCATCGTCGGAACCGGAATCTTATCAACACATATTTGAAGTTCTCATTCCGATTCCGACCGCTCTTTCCGCACCAACTAGCTCGCGAAGCCTTTCACAAATTCCACCAAGCTGCGCAACGCAATTCCCGACGGACCCTTCGCGATCCACGGCTTCTGTTCTTCCATCCACGCCGTGCCCGCGATATCAAGATGGATCCACGGCGTGTCCTCGGCAAACTCTTTCAGGAACATCGCCGCCGTGATCGCGCCGCCCCAGCGGCCGCCCGTGTTCATGATGTCCGCAATCGATGAGCGGATCTGCTCCTTATACTCATCATCGAGCGGCAACCGCCACATCTTCTCGCCCGCCTTGCCGTTCGCCGTGTGAAAGCGGTTGTACATCTCATCGTCGTTGGCGAAAATGCCCGCGTTATTGAAGCCCAGTGCCACCACCACCGCACCCGTCAGCGTCGCCGCATCCACCAGGTGAGTGCAACCCAGTTGCTTCGCGTAATGCAGACCGTCGGCCAACACCAGCCGGCCTTCCGCATCGGTATTGATGATCTCGATCGATTTTCCCGACATCGCGATCTGCACGTCGCCTGGCTTCTGCGCCTTGCCGGACGGCATATTCTCCGTAGCGCAGACGATGCCAATGACTTTGACCTTCGGCTTAAGCAGCGCAATGGCGCGCATCGCGCCGATCATCGTCGCCCCGCCGGCCATGTCGTACTTCATCTTCTCCATGCCATCGGCGGGCTTGATCGAAATGCCGCCGGTATCAAAAGTAATTCCTTTTCCAACCAGCCCCAGCACCGGCTTTTCAGGAGCTCCTGCAGGTTCGTATTTCATGACGATGAGCGCGGGAGGCTCGTCCGAACCCTGGGCAACGCTCCAGAACGCGCCCATCTTCATTTCTTTGATCTTGTCCGCGCCGAATACTTCGCACTTCAACCCGACCTCGGCAGCACATTTTCTTCGCGCGATCCGCCAGGATCGTCGGCGTCATACGGTTCGATGGTTCGTTCACCAGGTCACGCGTGAAATTCTGCGACTCGCCGATCACCTGGGCTTCGTTGGCCGCTTTCTCCAGCGCACGTCTTGTCCCCGCTGGCAACAACCGTCAGACTGTCAATCTTCTGATCCTTGCGGTCGCTGCGGTAGTAATCCGGATCGAAATTTCCAACGTGCGCGCCTTCTACAATGGCGCGAACTGCCTCCCTCGGCAACACTCCGGACGGAGCAACAAACGCGAAGCTGCGAATTCCGCGCGATTTCAAAGTACGGACCGCGGCTCCCGCCAGCCGCCGCAAGTCATAACTCGTGAATTTCTTGGACCCTCCGCCCGACAGCAGCAACAAGCGCTTAGCCTTTAGACCGTTTGGCTTATGCATCAGGTTGGTCTCGAACGGTTTCCCGGTGAGCTCACCACTGGCCAGTAAATCGGCTGCCACTGAACTCACGGCGCCATCGGCGGACGCCACCGTCAACTCAGGCTTCTTTTCTTTTCCATTTGTGCTTGTCGAGCTTTGATCGAGCACTATGGCTACAAGACATTCGGTTTCAACTTCAGCGGGCGTAGAGAGAGAGATAGTTGTTTTCATGATGAAAATGGATTCTTCCAGTATCGATGGCAGGACGCCAAAAGCGCAAGCGGCTAGCGGTGGCGAGATCCGCTATTGCTGGGTAAGTCGTTACATCGAACAGCTCGTGGACTGTCCGCTCTCAGGCACTCAAAGCGCTGGGGAACCGGGTCTTGAAGTCCAGCAGTCCCACCCATTCTGGCGTGACCGTGATTCGCACCATCGACGTAACAATCTTCCTCAGTTGATCGAGCCACGCCTTCGCGAGTTTCTCGTCAAAATACCGAGCAGCGCATGCCTCATATTCCGGGACAATGCCGTTCATCTCTTCAAGCCGCGCGGTTCCGCGGATCAGCAATACCTTGTGCGGAAACTCATTCTCATCGATCGTCAGCGACACCTTCGGATTGGAAGCCAATGACTTCAACTTCGGAGCCTTCGGCGGGCTCGCCATCACGATATCGTGTCCATTCCAGTGAAACCAGATCGGAACCACACGCGGCGTTCCGTCCTTCGCCACGTAGGCGAGACGAGCCGGAATCTTCGACTCGCAGCAACACCTGCGCCGACGGATGTTTCAGAAGGCTGAGATCACCTTGCGCTACCTGTTTCATCCTTCTCCTCCTGGCTGACCTATGAATGCGACCCGTGAATGTCTCGGCCCAGTTTCGGATTGTACTCCGCTATCCCGTCCGCTTTAATGGCGGCATTCCGGCGCCTGAGTTATGATTCAGGCCGCAGACGCGGAGGCGATACCCTCTATGCTGACTCGACCAAAGATTTGTGCGCTGGTACTTGCTCCGGCGTTATGCCTGGTTGCCGCAGAAAATCGAAACACTGCTGCGGCCGCTCCTCCGCAAGCTCCGGTCACCGCCAGTCCAACTGGCTCCATGACTGCCGCCGGACCAGCGACCATCCCCGACACCACACTGGCCATCAATTCTCCAACGCCGATGTCCCAGCGCGTCGTTCATTACCAAATCGACGCCAAGTACGACGCCGCCAAGCACACGGTCGATGCGACCGAGGTCCTGACCTACCACAATCTCACCGGACAGCCCCTCGATCATTTTCCTTTCCACCTCTATCAGAATGCGTTCCAGCCCAACGCCACTTTCGTTCGCGACGCTAAACTCATGGGCACCCGCGACGTCGGTTATAACAAGTGGGAAGATAAGCTCTACGGTTCCGAGGACATTAAAAGCATCGAGGTCGTCGGACAGGGAGACCTGACCCAGTCCCTGCACTACATCGCCCCCGACGACGGCAATAAAGATGATAAAACCGTCGTCGATCTGCCTGTTCCCAAGCCGATCGCGCCCGGCGCATTCGTCCAGTTCAAGATTTCTTTTCAAACGAAGTTCCCCGAAACCCAGGCCCGCTCGGGATGGAAGCGCGACTTCCTTCTCGGAGGACAATGGTTCCCGAAAGTCGGAGTCTTCTGGAACGGAGCCTGGAATTGTCACCAGTATCACAACACCACCGAGTTCTTCGCGGACTTCGGTGTCTATGACGTGAAGCTTACCGTCCCTCAATATGAAGTGATCGGGGCCAGCGGAGTAGAAGTGGGCAGCGCTAGTAATTCCGACGGCACCAAAACCGTGACCTACCACGGCGACGACATCCATGACTTCGCCTGGACCGTCAGCCCCCGCTACAAGGTTCGCGAGGCCACCTATCAGTCGCAGATGGGACCGATCCAGCTTCGCTTCCTGATGCAGCCCGGCCACTGGAGCCAGGCAGAGCGCCACGAAAAAGTTACTCGCGACACCCTCGATCGCTTCGAGAAATTCTACGGCCCCTATCCTTATAAGACGCTGACCGTCGTCGATCCCGAGCCCGACTCCGCCGCCGGAGGCATGGAGTATCCGACCTTCATCACCGGCGAATCGAGCTGGTTTATGCCTGAAGGAGTCAAACTCGTCGAAGTCGTAGTCGAGCATGAGTTCGGACATCAGTACTGGTACGGCATGGTCGCCACCAACGAATTCGAAGATGCCTGGCTGGATGAGGGCATCAACAGCTTCACCGAAGTCAAAGTAATGGATTCTATCTTCGGCAAAGACACTTCCTTCCTCAACCTCGCTGGGATTACTGCAGGCGAGCGGGAAGTGCAAAGGCTCGGCTACCTCGCGGTAACTGATCGCGACCCGATGGCGAAAAACGCATACGCCTACTACAACTCCAACTCCTACGCAGGCGTGACCTACGGCAAGACGGCCAGTGTACTGCTCACCCTTGAGGGCATAATCGGTGAAGACACCATGGCGAAAGCCATGCGCACCTACTTCATGAAGTATCGCTTCACCCATCCCACCAAAGAAGATTTCCTGAAGACGATTGAAGAGGTTGCGGGTAAAGACTTGCACTGGTACTTCAACCAGGCGGTCTACGGAACGCAAGTCCTCGACTACGAAATTCTCAAAATCAATTCATTCCCGGTCGACTGGTATCAGGAGAAAAAAGACAAGAAGTCTGACAAGAACGCCAAGGACAATACCCTCTACCAGTCCTACGTATCCGTGCACCGCAAAGAAGATTTCGTCATGCCGATCGACATCGAGGTCCGTTTCGATAACGGAGAGAAGGTTCGCGAACACTGGGACGGCCAAGCGCGCTGGACTAGGCTCGGCTACTTAAAAAACGCCAAAGTCGTTTCCGCCGAGATCGATCCCGACCACACGATTAATCTTGACCGCAACAACTTCAACAACAGCTCCAGGACCGAAGGAAGCGGGAAGTCAACCTTTAAGCTCTCCAACTACTGGATGTTCGTCACCCAACTTGTGAGCCAGGCAATGGCCTGGTGGGCGGTCTAAAAGGACTCCATGCAATCACTACTTACTGACGCGGCAGATCAGCGCAGCATTCTCGGCGACGGACTGGGAATGGTCATGCGCAACAAGCGCTACATCTTCTGGTTCTGGCTTCTCGACCTTGTTTTCGGATTTCTCGGGACCTCCGCATTCCGCGACAGCGCCCGCCCCATTCTGGAAAACAGCGCCTTCAGCGATCGATTGCTGCACGGCTTCGATCTCTCGGTGATGTTCGAGCTCTACGTCCGCCCCGAATTCGGATCGATGGCCGCGGTCAGCACCGCTGCGGTCTGCTTCGCGCTCGCCTTCTTCCTTGCTACCGTTGTTTTCCTTCCGGGCGTGTTCCAAGGATACGCATCCAGCTACCGCCTCCCCCGCGAAGATTTTTTCCGAGCCTGCGGTCGGAATCTTTGGCGCTTCATCCGTCTGTTGATCATCGCCGGCATCGTGATGGGAATCGTAAGCGGAATTCTGTTCGCCATACACGGCGCCATCGCGAAGAAGGCAGGAGACAGCACCTACGAACTTCTCCCCGTGATCCTGCAGGTTGTCGGCCTGACCGTGATCTTCCTCATTATGACGATCGTGCGCATCTGGTTCGATCTCGCAGAGGCTGACATCGTCCTCAATGATCAGAACGCCGTTCGTAAATCCATTGCCGCCGGCTTCCGTCACACATTCCGCCATCTCCTCCGGCTGCTCGGAAGTTACGTCGTGGCCACACTGTTCGGGGCCATCTTTTTAGTCGGTGGCATCTGGGCTTGGATTCACTTCGTTCCGGCGGAAGGCGTGGTGCGCGCGTTCCTGCTAAGCCAAATTGTCCTGCTGTTACTCCTGATTCCGCGCTTCTGGCAACGCGGAGTGGCGGTCTCTTACTGGCAGCAATACATGCTGATCCCGGTTGTCGCCGCGTTGCCAATAGCCCCAGTAGTGGTTCCGACTCCCGTCGTCGTTGAACCGGTGCCTGTGGTTGAACCATCACCCGCGATCGAGCCGAGCCCGGTGATTCCGCCGCCTCGAACCGAGCCCTCCGCCTCCTAGCTTTTGGCCTTGAGTCGATATTAATTTTGGCGTTGCGTTCGATACTAAGTCGAGGTTCGTACCAGGGCATGGCTTAAGCCATGCCGCAAGATCTGCCTTCGTGAAACGAGGTTTAGCCCCTGATCTTCACGCGCGAAGGACAAATTTGAGCGCTTGCGATGTCCCACCGCACCAAATCAAACCATCACCACCGTGATCCCCGCATTCCGCTTTCCAAGGTCAGAATCCACCTTCAACTCAGGATTCTCCTGCACCAACCGCCACACAACTTCATCGCCGGTCGACCAGCTCTCCCCAAACACACATCCCCGGATCTGCCCGCCTTCCGCCATCTCAACCAGGCGTTTCTGAACCGCGATACGGATGTCTCCGCCTGCACCGCTCGATCCATAGCCATGAATGATTTTGAGAAGGGAATGTCTCTGCTGTCGCGCGAGACCGATCTCACGTTCCAGCCGCCATAGCGCTTCGGCCACCGGAGGCCGATCCGACTTGAGATTTACTGTTTTGATGGTGCGGCAATGCTACGTGCTAAACCCTGTCATTTCCGTCCGCGCGCCACTGCCTCTCGTGCTTCCTTATCTGCGGTACGCCGACGCTCCGTCTCACGTTTATCCCAAAGCTGTTTGCCTTTAGCTAGCGCGAGTTCAAGTTTCACTTTACCGTTCTTGAAATACATTCGCACCGGAATCAGCGTCAACCCCTTCTGCTGTGTCTTGCCAATCAATTTCCGGATCTCCTCGCGATGCATCAGCAGCTTGCGAGTGCGCAGCGGGGCATGATTGAAGATGTTTCCATGCTCATACGGCCCGATATGGGCATTGAGCAGCCACAGCTCGTTATCCTTCACCAAACCATACGAATCCTTAAGGTTGGCGAGTCCGCCTCGCACCGATTTCACCTCGGTCCCGGTTAAAACTACGCCGACCTCAAATTTTTCCAGCAAGAAGTAGTTATGTGAAGCGATCCTATTAACGGAAGCGTCCCTCTGCCCGCTCGCGGTGGGATCGCGCCGCGGGGATTTCTCGGGATTCGCTTTGGTCTGGTGCGTGGATTGACGAGCCATGATGTCCGAACCTTTATCTTAACGCATTGATCCTGCTCGATTCTCGTTCAAGGACTTTAGCGACGATCAGGCGCTGTGCTCTTGCGTTACTACGTGGCGTGAAAAGGAATCGGCTTGTCCGCCTACCAGGCATTGCATGCGGCCGCGGGACGATCACAAGTTCAGCGACCGATGATGTTACTTCCGAGTAGGTACCGGGGTCAGAACGCGCATTTTGCGATGCTATA
Source organism: uncultured Acidobacteriota bacterium (assembly GCA_963712365.1). GTDB lineage: Bacteria > Acidobacteriota > Terriglobia > Terriglobales > Acidobacteriaceae > Sulfotelmatobacter. The sequence continues at coordinate 125,983 of CAVQHO010000004.1, read as the reverse complement.
ATCGCGTCACCGCGAGTAAATTGAGTGTTGAGCAGATCTCCCGCTTAAGCTCGGGACGCCCTGACATGTGGAAGCCCTGCGTGTCCGGCGAAATCTCTTTCTAGAGGATCATCTCGTGAGGATTATTCAATGAGACGCCTGATGCGCCCGGCCCTATTGCTGTCCCTGGTCGCGGCCCCAGCCCTCCCCGCTATTGCTGACAAAGCAAAAGACCTTTACGAAAAAGGCCGTGACGCGGAGGCCCGCCAGCAATACGAGGTTGCTTACGATTTCTTCAAGCAATCCTATAACCTCAAACCGAAAGATCTTCGCTATCGCGCCGCCTTCGAGCACAGCCGCTTCCAGGCCGCCGCCGCCATCACTCATCGCGGACAAAAACTGCGGGACGACGGCAAGCTTGACGAGGCCGTTGCCGAATTCCAGAAAGCTTTGGAAATTGATCCATCCTTATTTATTGCTCAGCAGGAGCTTACCCGCACGCTGAAGCTGATCAATAACCAGAAGAATCCCCCTCCTCAAGCCGCCGGAGCGCCTGAGACTTTGAAGCGCCGGGTTCACGAAGCCGCTGGCCCTATTGATCTCGCGCCCATTTCGAGCGTTCCCATCACCGTCAAGATGCTTTCCACCAAGTCCGATGTCGTATATCGCACCGTCGGTCAGCTGGCGGGCGTCAACGTTCTGTTCGATCCCGACTACACTCCGCGCGTCATTAACGTCGACCTCAATGGCGTCACTCTCGACGAGGCCCTCGAAATCACCGCCCTCGAATCGAAAACTTTCTGGCGTCCAGTCACCTCCAACACGATCTTCGTTGCCACCGACAATCCGGCCAAGCGCAAGGAACTGGAACAAAGCGTCCTTAAAACTTTTTATCTTACAAATCTTTCCCAGCCCACCGAACTGCAGGACGTTGTGAATGCGATTCGCGCCGTGCTTGATGTCCAGCGCGTGCAGCAGCTGCTTTCGCAGAACGCTCTTGTCGTTCGCGGGACGCCAGATCAGATTGCCCTTGCCGAAAAGTTGGTCGAAGATCTCGATAAAGCTCGGCCCGAAGTCATCGTCGATATCGCGGTAATGCAGGTCAGCAAAGACCGCTCGCGCACCCTTGGACTCAATCCTCCGACCAGCGCCACCGTTACGTTGCAAAGCAATCTCAACTCGACGATTGCTCCAACCACCAACTCCAACGGCACCGTCTCGACGCCGACCACCAACACTAATGGCTTGAACCTGAATACACTCGGCAATCTGAACGCGACCGATTTCCAGGTCACCATTCCGTCTGCCAATCTGTCCGCGGTCATGAACAACAGCGATACCAAGCTGATTCAAAACCCGCAGATCCGCGCTCTCGACGGTCAGAAAGCTTCGCTCAAGATCGGCGACCGCGTGCCTGTAGCTACCGGATCATTCCAGCCCGGTATCGGCGGCGTCGGCATCAACCCGCTCGTCAACACTCAGTTTCAGTACCTCGACGTCGGCGTCAATATCGACATCACGCCCCGCGTCCATGCCAACGGCGAAGTCACTCTCAAAATTGCGATGGACGTCTCTGCCGTCACTGGACAGCAGAACATCGGCGGCATCAGCCAGCCCATCATCGGTCAGCGCAAGATCGAACATGAAATTCGTTTGAAGGACGGCGAAGCCAACCTGCTCGGCGGAATCATGGAAGATCAGCAGACCAAATCGCTGGCGGGCATTCCCGGACTTGCTCAGATTCCTATCCTGAAATATCTGTTCGGTCAGACGACGCAGGATCACTCTGAGAACCAGATTGTCTTCGCCATCGTGCCCCACATCATCCGTGGCAACGACGTAAACGAAGTCAATCAGCGCCCGATCGAAATCGGCACCTCGACCACCATTGCGTTGCACCACAGCAAGCAAGCCACTCCCGCTGCCGGCGCACCTCAGGGCAGTCAAGCGCCGCCTCAGTCCGCCGCTCCTGCCACGCAGCCCGCCGGACGTCCAGCTCAAGGAACCCCGGCTCCCAACTCCGCGTCTGGAGGGGCCGCCGCCAGCTTTCTGTTTGATCCTCCGACCGTGCAGGCTACCAAGGGAAACACCTTTGCCTTGAATCTCCTGATTTCCGGGGCGCAAAACGTGTATTCCGTGCCGGTGCAATTGAACTACGATCCGAAGATGTTGCAACTGGTGAACGTTTCGAATGGCGGATTTCTATCGCAGGACGGCCAGGCCGTCGCTCTGGTTCACCGCGAAGACGAAGCCCTCGGACAATCGCAGATCACCGCGACCCGTCCCCCGGGCGCCGGTGGAGTATCGGGCCAGGGTGCCGTCGTGACGATTACATTCATGGCAAAAACCGATGGACAAACGCCGTTAACAATTACGCGAGGCGGAGCCCGCGATCCCGGCCTCCAGGCCATCACAGTAAACGGAGCCCAAGCGTCAGTAACCGTCCAATGATGGAAACGTAACCGCGGCAGATAGCGGGGCGTTTCTTCAGGGCCTCAGCAAAGATAGAAGGTCGTACGTTTGAAGCGCGAAAGCTCGAACAGGGGCGCTTTTAGCGCCCCGATAGAAGCAGACAGAAGACAGGCTTTAGCCCGGTGCCGCTTCGCCCGAACCGCGTAGAATTAAATAAGGGCTTAACCCAGGCTCCAGTCGCGCGGGGCTACCAACTCCGCCGCTCCGTATTTTTGCCAATGAAGATTTACTCGAAATCGCATCGCACCAGAACCTCCCAAAGCGGATTCACCCTTCTCGAACTCATCGTCGCCTCGACAATTCTGGCCATCCTGACCATGATGGCCCTTCCTCTCGCGCGCGTTACCATTCAACGCGAGAAGGAAAAACAACTTCGCCAGGCTCTTTGGGACATGCGCGACGCCATCGATCGCTACAAAGACGCTGCCGACCGCCAGATGTTTCAGACCAAGGTCGACAGCCAGAACTATCCTCCCGACCTCGAAACTTTGGTGAAGGGTGTTGAAGCGCAAGGCGGCAAGAAAATCCGCTTCCTCCGTTCTATCCCCACAGACCCGATGACTAAGAGTAAAGAGTGGGGTTTGCGATCGATGCAAGACGATCCGGAATCCGATTCCTGGGGCGGCCAGAATATCTTCGACGTCTACACCAAGTCGCAGGGATCCGGCCTCGACGGTACGAAATACAAGGACTGGTAGATGCAAGCCGACGCTGCCAACTCGAAGCAACGTGCATCCAGCCGCATTGAGCGGGCCCGTAACCTCGCTCGCTCGCGAATGCAACGCCGTGCCCGCGGATTCACCCTGCTTGAACTCATGATCGTCATCAGCATCATCATGATCCTGATGGCCGTCGCCGTGCCCATGTACAACCAGTCGGTCGTCCAGGCCCGGGAGTCGGTCATGCGCTCAAACCTCGCCACACTGCGCAGTGTCATCTCGCAATACACCCTCGACAAGCAGAAGGCCCCGCAATCTCTCGACGAACTCGTCACCGCCGGATATCTGCGCCAGATTCCCGTCGACCCCATGACTCGTGAAGCAAACTGGGAAGTCGTTCAGGAAGACGTCATGATGGCCGTAGATCAGCAGGATCCCGGCATCACCGACGTCCACTCTGCCTCAAGCGCCAACGCCAGCGATGGGACCGCCTATAGCACCTGGTAGCCGCCCTCAGCGCATCATCTCCGAGTGTCATCCGGAGCGAAGCGGAGGATCCCTGACTGGCAATCGTGACGAGAACCCCATCAAGGTTTTCTCACACTTACCACGCACACCGCATGAAAGCCAGCACCCTGTGATTGCCGTCACAGCGATCCTTCCAGAACTGAATTCAAATGGACTCAGCTCAGGAGCCCAGCATGAACACCCAATGGGATTTGGCCAGTCAGAAAGCATCACAATCGCTGAAGTGGTATGACTTCATCGGCTTCGCGATCCTCGCCCTCGGCGCACTCTCTGCTGTGATTGCCTGGTTGATTTTCGACGGCAGCAAAGCGCTCTAGTATCCCGACTCCACGCAAAACTCTGTAGGCGGCCGCGCAACTTTTCCGCAGGCGCGCCAACTGAATCCACGCCGATCGTTTTCCACACCAAGCATGTGACATCTGCCCTTGCGGACGAAAAATAAAAAGCAGAAGATCGTCAAGGCGTGAGCGGTATATAAGGAGAGGTCACAAATCCCGGCAACTCCTTTGTTGTCAAGATTTTGACTCCTAACTCCTGCGCGCTCAAGATTTTGCAGCGACATTCTGCAGAACCTGCGCCAGCCGGGGCTTTCGGACGGTGGAGGGGAGGGGGATACCCCGAATCCAGCAAACTTCCCGAAATCGAACCCACCAAAAATGTTCGTTTTGAAGTTCTAAATCGAAAAAGTTCGGAACGATGTCCCAAAACCGAACTGCCCAGCAAACAGGATTTTCCTTCGTGAAACTTAGATTCCTTTGCGGTTGAGGAAGTCGACGAAGCCCGCAAAAACTCCACGGAATTGCCACCCCGAATTGGAACCACTAACATCTATTCATGCCTGTGGAGACAGAGATTCAATCCCCCACGTCGATTCGCGCGCCACGCGGTAATCAGATCACATGCAAAAGCTGGCAGCAGGAAGCTGCCATGCGCATGCTGATGAATAATCTCGACGCAGAAGTCGCCGAGCGCCCCAAAGACCTCGTTGTCTACGGTGGAACCGGACGCGCTGCGCGCAGTTGGGAAGCTTATCGCGCGATCATCGAGTCACTGAAGGATCTCGACAACGACGAAACCCTTCTCGTGCAATCCGGCAAGCCAGTGGGAGTTTTCAAGACGCATGATCACGCGCCGCGTGTGCTCATCGCCAACTCCAATCTCGTCGGACATTGGTCGAACTGGGAGAAGTTCAACGAGCTCGAACGCGCCGGACTGATGATGTACGGCCAGATGACCGCAGGCTCCTGGATCTACATCGGCTCGCAGGGAATCGTGCAAGGAACATTCGAAACATTCTCGGCCGCAGGAGAGAAGCACTTTAACGGAGACCTCGCCGGCAAGCTCATCGTCAGCGGCGGAATGGGAGGAATGGGAGGAGCTCAGCCTCTCGCCGCAACCATGACTGGCGCGGCATTCCTCGGCATCGACGTCGATCCCGATCGCATCAAGAAGCGACTGAAGACCGGATACTGCGACTTCATGGTGACCACGCTCGACGAAGCGATGCGCATCCTGAAGAACGCGGTGCGTAAGAAAGAGAATGTCTCGGTCGGATTGGTAGGGAACTGCGCCGACATCATTCCCGAACTCGCCGAACGTGGCGTCGTTCCTGATATTCTCACCGACCAGACTTCCGCGCACGATCCGCTGAACGGATATGTGCCGAACGGCATGAGTCTCGCCGAGGCGGTCGAATTGCGCGAGCGCGATCCGAAGGCCTATCAGGAAAAGTCGCTCGATGCGATGGCTCGACACGTCGAAGGCATGCTGCGGCTGCAAAAGATGGGATCAATAACCTTCGACTACGGCAACAACATCAGAACGTTCGCGTTCCAGCGTGGGGTGAAGAACGCGTATGACTTTCCCGGATTCGTTCCCGCATACATTCGTCCGTCTGTTCTGCGAAGGCCGCGGACCTTTTCGCTGGGTTGCGTTATCGGGCGAAGCATCGGACATCCATGTCACCGACGAGCTGGTTCTGGAACTGTTTCCGGAGAATCGCATCTTGCGCCGCTGGATCGATCTCGCGCGCAAGCGCATCAAGTTTCAAGGACTGCCTGCGCGCATCTGCTGGCTCGGATATGGCGAGCGCGCCCAATTTGGCCTCGCAATGAATGATCTTGTGAAGAAGGGAAAGATCAAAGCGCCGATCGTGATCGGAAGAGACCATCTCGATTGTGGCTCGGTGGCTTCTCCTTTCCGGGAAACCGAAAGCATGAAAGACGGATCGGACGCAGTCGCCGACTGGCCGCTGCTAAACGCGCTGCTGAATACAGCAGCAGGCGCGTCGTGGGTCTCGATTCACAATGGAGGCGGAGTTGGCATCGGCTACTCGCTGCATGCCGGGCAAGTCACCGTCGCGGACGGCACTGATGAAATGGCCAAGCGTATCGAGCGTGTGCTCACGACAGATCCAGGCATGGGAATCATTCGACACGCCGATTCGGGTTACGATGAGGCGAAAGAATTCGCGAAGAAGACTGGCGTCAACATTCCCATGCAGCGCTGATGAATCCTTGTTCAGCGCATCACGCAGGGTCGCATACTGCTAGACTAAAGCACGCGTGACGAGCACAAAGAGAAAGCGCGGATCGGCCGAACCGCTTCTGCTGGTCAACATTCGGCAACTGCTCACTCTCCATTCCGGAGCGACGACATCCGGACCGCGACGCGGCCCCGAGCTCAGGGAACTTGGCATCATCAACGATGCAGCCGTGCTGTGCGCTGGCGGCAAAATCGTCGCTGTCGGAACGGCTAACGACGCCGTTCGCGATCCATGGATCCGGAAGAACCGTAAGAAGGTCACCGAGATCGATTGTGCGGGAAAAGTCGTAATCCCCGGATTCGTCGATTCGCACACGCATCCCGTGTTCGTGAATCCGCGGCTCGTCGACTTCGAGAAGCGGATTGAAGGCGCATCGTACGAAGAGATCGCCTCTGCTGGCGGAGGAATTCGGTCGAGCCTGGACGCCGTGCGAAAGGCGTCGAAGTCCACGCTGAGAGACAGGGTATTGCACGCATTGCGCGCCATGGCTGCTCATGGAACGACCACAGTAGAAGCGAAATCCGGTTACGGTCTCACCGTCGAATCGGAGCTCAAGTCACTCGAGGCAATTCGCAGCGCCTCCGCGCTTTGGCCCGGAACCGTGTTATCCAGCCTGCTTGGAGCGCATGTCGTCCCAAAAGAGTTTCAAGGGCGCTCACAAAAGTATGTTGCGAGCGTCTGTATGGAGATGATTCCTCAGGCGGCGAAGCGGAAGCTTGCCCAGTTCGTGGACGTTTTCTGCGACAAAGGCGCATTCAGCCCCGGGGAAACCGAGCAGATCTTCGAAGCGGCGGAGAAAAATGGGTTAAGCGTCCGCGCGCACATGGGACAGCTTTCCGAGACTCCATTGAGCCAGTTTTTGCGTTTTCATCCGGCCTCATTTGACCACATGGATCATGTCAGTGATCATGACATCTCTGAGCTGGCAAAAAACGATACGATCGCAACCCTGGTACCGGGAGCGAACTATTTCCTGGGCCTGAAGAAATACCCCGACGCGCGTCGTTTGATCGACAACGGAGTTCCGGTCGCATTGGCGACGGATTACAATCCCGGCACTTCGCCGACGATCAGCATGCCGATGGCGATGTCGCTGGCCTGCACGCAGATGAAGATGTCTCCGGCGGAAGCCGTCGCAGCCGCAACCATCAATGGAGCGCATGCGCTGCGCATCGCGGATCGCAAAGGAACGCTTGAGCCCGGCAAAGACGCTGATTTAGCGATATTCGATGTGCAGGACTATCGCGAGATTCCTTACTGGTTTGGCAGCAATCACTGCGCAGAGACCATTATGAATGGGCAGAGAGTGACATCCAGTTGAACTTTTGCAGCCTCGATTCCGTATGCATCAAGTGGGAGAAGTGCGCGCGATGATCCGGACGAGTGCGTTCGGAGTAACACATCCGAAGAATTGAGACATTCAGAAGCTATCCGATTCGATCTCCAAAGGAAACCACAATGAAGCGATCCCTAGCAGTTCTGACCTTCCTCGTGCTGACGATTTCGATAGCCAGCGCTCAGCGTTTGCCAGAAGGTGCGCGTCCCGAGAATTACAAGCTGACATTCACGCCCGACCTCGAGAACGCCAAGTTTGAAGGTGACGAGACGATCTCCGTGAAGCTATCGAAGCAGACATCGGAGATTACGCTGAACGCCGCGGACATTGATTTCCATGACGTGACGATCACGAGCGCGGGTGCTACGCAGAAGGCTAAGGTTACTCCCGAAAAAGAGAAGGAAATGGTCGTGCTGAGCGTGGAGAAGCCGCTGGCCGCTGGCCCTGCGACCGTTCACATTACCTATACCGGAATTCTCAACAACGAAATGCGCGGCCTATACCTGGGCAAGGACGATCAGGGGCGCAAGTATGCGGCCTCGCAATTCGAGGCGACTGATGCGCGTCGCGCCTTCCCATCGTTTGACGAGCCCGAATACAAAGCCACATTCGACATCACGGCCGTCGCCGACAAAGGACAGGTTGCGATCTCCAATTACAAAGTGGTTTCCGATACTCCCGGACCGGGCGAGAAGCATACTGTGAAGTTTGCTACGACGGCCAAGATGTCGTCGTATCTGGCTGCGCTCGTCGTGGGCAATTTCGAGTACGTCGAAGGCTCCGCCGATGGAATTCCGATCCGTGTCTACAGCACTCCCGGCAAGAAAGACATGGGCAAGTTTGCGCTGGAGTCAGCGGAATACATCGTCAGTTATTACGACAAGTATTTCGGGATCAAATATCCATACGGGAAGTTGGACCTGATTGGACTGCCGGACTTCTCCGCCGGCGCAATGGAGAACATTGGCTGCATTACGTTTCGGGAAGTGATCCTGCTGATCGACGAGAAACAAGGATCGGTGGGACTGAAGAAGGCGATCGCGTCCGTTACATCACACGAAATCGCGCATATGTGGTTCGGTGATCTGGTCACCATGAAGTGGTGGGACGATGTTTGGCTCAACGAAGGATTCGCCACATGGATGTCAACCAAGCCGGTTGCGAAGTGGAGACCAGAATGGAATTTCGATCTCGACGACGTGAGCGGAGTCGGCGGAACGCTAAACGTGGATTCCCTGGCTAGTACACGGCCCATTCACCAGGCGGCGGAAACCCCGGCGCAGATTCAGGAATTGTTCGACGGCATCGCGTATGGCAAAGCCGCGGCCGTGCTGCACATGCTCGAATCTTATCTCGGCGAAGAGACCTTCCGTGCGGGCATCAACGCGTACGTCAAGGAACATCAGTACGGAAACTCCACAGCCGAGGATTTCTGGAGCACTCTGGCCAGAACGTCGAAGAAGCCAGTCGACAAGATCATGCCTACATGGGTGAAGCAGCCCGGCGCTCCAATCATCAACGTGAAAGCGCAGTGCGCGGGGAACTCCACGAACGTGTCGCTCTCGCAGCAGCGCTATTTTGTGGACCGCGCGAAGTTCGAGGCTCCCAACGATCAGCTCTGGCAAATTCCGTTGTGCATGAAGGGATCGGCCAGCGGCAACAGCGCGAAGTGCGAACTCATGACCAAGAAGGATGAATCGTTCACGCTGCCCGGATGCTCGACCTGGGTGATCGCGAATGCCGGTGCGACGGGTTACTACCGCACTGGATATCAGGCGGAGGCCGTACATTCTCTGGCAGCAGATGCGGAGACGAAGCTCACGCCTGCGGAGCGGATATCGCTGCAGAACGACATCTGGGCTTCTGTTCGGGTAGGACATGAACCGGTTGGTGACTACCTGGCGTTCGCACAGGGCTTGCAGTCCGACCGCAATCGAGCTGTGCTTGAAGATGTGCTGGGAAGGCTCAACTACATCGGACAATATCTGGTGAACGACAGCGATCGAGATTCCTATCGTGCGTGGGTACGAAGCTATCTGACCCCGGCGGCGAAGGATCTTGGATGGGAGCCGAAGTCGGGCGAAAGCGATGAGCAGAAAGCCTTGCGCACCGGGGTGCTTGCGGCTCTGGGCTACGACGGAAGAGACCCTCAGGCGCAAGCCGAGGCACGGAAGATCGCTGATAAAGCGCTGGCGGATTCTTCATCGGTGGACGATCAACTCGCCGGCGGAGCGATTGGGCTAGCCGCGCTGAACGGCGACACGGAGTTCTATGACCGCGTCATGACTGCGCTAAAAAATCCCAAAACTCCGGAAGAGTACTACATCTATTTTTACGCGTTGCCGCAATTCGGTGACACGAAACTCTTGCAGCGCACGCTGGATTTCGCCATTACTCCCGACGTGAGATCGCAGGATGCGCTGGGATTGATTACGGGCGTCCTTTCAAATCCTGCAGGAGAAAAGCTGGCGTGGGAGTTTATCCGGCAACATTGGCCGGAGATCGAGAAGGCTGGTGGACCCTTTGCGAGCGCCCAGATCGTAGCCGCTACAGGCAGTTTCTGCGATGCGGGCATGCGCGATCAGGTCACGGAGTTCTTCAGCGCTCATAAAGTGGAGGCGGCTGAAAGGACCTATAAACAGTCTATCGAGCGTATCAACAATTGCGTCGATCTGAAGGCGCAGCAGCAGTCGCAGTTGGCTTCGTGGCTGGGGCAGCAGGGGAACGCTGGCGGGAAGTAGGACGCGGGCAAACTCTTGGGCAAGGCCCGCGACCTGACGGCGAACATATCGCTGCACCTTTACGGCATCGCTCAAGCGATGCCCCGATACAAGGCGCTGAGACGACGTGGTGTTACAACGCGAAATTATTTTGTGGCCTGGCCCGGATACCGTCTGGGCCTTTTATTGGCGTAAACATTGGCGCAAAGTGGCTGCGTGGGCGTGACGCGCTCACGCTACAACGCCGGGACGATGGTGCGACTGTTCATTACGGCATGACTGGCAGGATCAGATGCGATGGGAGGTCTGGAGAGCAGTAGATTCGTTGCGTCGCGCTGACGAAGTCTGACGGTTCTGCTTTGTAGATGCTGGGAACGAACTTCTGCGGATTGCGATCGATCACGGGAAACCACGTGGACTGGATCTGGACCATGACGCGGTGTCCCTTTAGAAATACGTGATCATGATCGCGCAACGGGATTTGCCACTCCGTTGGCTTGTTGGCCGTCAGTGCGTGCGGAGCTTCGTAGTTGGTGAGATAACGTCCGCGGCGCACCTCCATCGCGATTGGCAACTCGTATCCGTTCAATGACTGTGCATACTGACCGGGCTTCGGACCTTCCTCGACATTCCATGCGTTCTTCTGCGCGTCCTGCGGGTAGACGTCGATAAGCTTCACAACGAAGTCGCTATCGGTTCCGGAAGTGGAAGCGAAAAGGTCGGCGGCGAGTTCTCCGGTGATCTTTAGATCGTGGTCGAGCGGAGCGCTGACGAATGAGAGAACATCTGGGCGATGATCCACGAATCGCTGGTCGGCGACTTCCCATGTGCGCCAGTCTCCTGCAGGGTACGTGGGAGAAATCGGGCGTTGGCGGTAGGGAACGGGATTTGCAGGGTCGGATACGTATTCGCGGTAGGCACCGGCCTTGGCATCAGGAGCGGTGAAGGAAAGTGTGCCATCTGCGCGCAAGTACAGGTTCGTACTCTTCGATTCCTTCGGCGGCCAAGCAGCGTAGGTGTGCCACGAATTGGAGCCGCTCTGGAAAGTGCTGGCTTCCCATGTGGGTTTGTTGCCCTTTCCATGCAGGTAAAAGCGGAAGAATGGCGCTTCGATGTTTTCGCGGAACTCGCGTGCGGTTTCATGTCCGCCGAATGAGATCTGGCCGATGCTGTCCCCCTTCGGGGTTTGCCACTCTCCATGGAACCATGGACCGGCGACGATGAAGTTGGTGTGTTGCGGATCGTTTTCTTTTGCGTGGCGAAAAATCTGCCACGGTCCCCACGGATCTTCCTGATCCCAGAATCCCGCGACGTTGAGGTTGGGCACAGTCGAGGAGTGAAGCTGGCTGACCCAGGCCTCCTTCTTCCAGAACTCGTCGTAGTCGGGATGTTCGACGCTCGAGTTCCAGTAGGGGATCGATCCATGAAGATACTTTGAGTTGATATTCGAGAGTGGGCCGAGGTTGAGATACCACTCGTAGGAGTCGTAGGTTTCGAAATCGAAGTTCGTGTTCTTGTTTTTGTCGGCCTGCTCCATCACGGCATATTCGAAGTCGTAACTTTCGCGCAACGCGCCGTAACGGTGATCGTCATCGTTCATCCACTGGTCGACGGGAGATGCTTGTTCACTGACTGCTTTCAACGCAGGATGCGGATGTAGTAGCGGCAGTGCGGTCGTCAGACCATCATAAGAAACCCCGTACATCCCGACCTTGCCATTATTGCTCGCGATATTCTTGACCAGCCATTCGATCGAGTCATAGGCGTCGGTTGTCTCATTGGTCGCTTTGGGATCGTTGAGATCGACCCATGACGACAGATTGAAAACACCCTCTGACTTGAAGCGTCCGCGAAGGTTCTGGATCACGAAGATGTATCCGTCCTGCGCCAGTTCCTTCAATGATGACGGCATCTGGTCGGGCGCCTTGTCGGGCACACCGTATGGAGTGCGACGAAACAGAATCGGAAGAGGTTCCTTTTGATCGACCGGCGTCAGGATAGCGGTTTGCAGTCGAACGCCGTCACGCACGGGGATCATGACTTCCTGAAGCTTGAAAATGGGCTTCGGCGGCGGCGTCTGCGCTGGGGGAGTGGACTGCGCGAAGGGGAAATTTATAAATACAAAAGGAAGAAGCAAACAAAATTCTCGAATGCGCAACAGTGTTCCTCCGAGTGGGCGGGTAGACCGAAGCGCGAAGTATACCAATCTGGAGTAATCTCGGGAACGGGAAGGATTCTACACGTCTTTCACAAGAGGTCGGAAACCGATTGGTACGGATCACATCTAACCCTCATCATTTGTTTTTCTGGAAAGGACAAGATCTGAAATGAGCAAGAGTAAAGGCTACGCAGCACCGGATTCAAAAACTGAACTAAAGCCTTATTCCTTCGAACGGCGCGAACCTCTGGAGCACGATCTCGTTATCGACATCAAGTATTGCGGGATTTGTCACTCCGACATTCACCAGACGCGAGATGAGTGGAGCGAATATCAGGATGAGGCGATTTTCCCGATGGTTCCCGGGCACGAGATTGCGGGAGTGGTTTCAGCGGTGGGCAAGAAAGTGACGAAATATAAGGTTGGAGACAAGGTGGGCGTGGGTTGCTTCGTCGACTCTTGCCGCACTTGTCCAGAATGCAAAAAAGGATTGGAGCAGTACTGCACAGTAGGAACGATCTGGACCTACAATGCTCGCGACAAGGAGGGCAAGCCCACGTACGGCGGGTATTCCGACAAGATTGTGGTTGATGAAAACTACGTACTTCGCATGCCGGACAATCTGCCCCTGGATGCATGCGCGCCACTTCTCTGCGCAGGGATCACACTCTACTCACCGTTGAAACACTGGAACGCGGGGCCGGGAAAAAAGGTGGCAATCGTCGGCCTGGGTGGGCTGGGTCACATGGGAGTGAAGCTGGGGCACGCCTTGGGTGCGGAAGTTACGGTGCTCAGCCAATCGTTGAAGAAGCAGGCAGACGGAAAGCGATTGGGTGCCGAGCATTTTTATGCGACGTCTGATCCAGAGACATTTACCAAGCTGGCGAAGTCGTTCGATCTCATCATCAACACGGTTTCCGCCCAACTCGATTGGACGGAATATCTCGGCTTGCTAAAGGTTGATGGGACCATGGTCGTCGTGGGTCTGCCAGAGAAAGATATTCCGATCGGAGCTTTCTCGCTCACCGGCGGGCGCCGAAGCCTGGCGGGATCGCAGATTGGAGGCATCAAGGAGACGCAAGAGATGCTCGACTTCTGCGAAAAGCATGGAGTGGCTTGCGACATCGAGGTAGTGCCGATCCAGAAGGTGAACGAGGCTTACGCGCGAGTATTGAAGAGTGATGTGCGGTATCGGTTCGTGATCGACATGAATTCGCTGGCGAAGGATTAAGGCCTCAATTGACAACGAGAATCGTTTAGCCCCGGACGCATGTGTCCGGGGATTTTTTTTGCGTGACGGAAAGAGCGCGTGTCGCCTGGCTGCGCGGGGGGACGCGGGCGTCCGCCCCACACAAGCTAAAACAGTTTCCCGATTGAGAAGTTCACGCGGCTTTGACCTGTGGGGCTGACGCTGCCTGCAACTGCGATGGGGCCTACGATGGTATCGGCGATGAAGCCGAGATTGAACGTACCGCGGACTACGACCGGTCCAGCTTTGTCGGTTGAAGTGCCGAAGACTGTGCCTGCCTCGTACCATCCGCCCCAATAGACTTTCTTTCCGACAAGCGCGGGCAGCCTGTAGAGTTCGCGACGAAATCCGAAGGATGAGTATGCGTAGTGATTTCCCAGGAATTCATCTGGGAGATATGCGCCGAGATGGAACGGGCCGCCGAGGGCGAATACCTGGAACGGCCCGGCAGCTCCGCTGAAAGTTGTGCCGCCAGAAGCTGCGACGAACAGGGAGGTTTTCGGTCCAGTGGGGAAGAAGTTCGAGGTTTGTACGTCGAGCTGCGTAACGGCTTTCGGCAACGCGGGACTTTGGAGCGTTCTCGTGAGCGTGGCTACGACGCGAGTTCCGGCGCTTGGAACCGAGGGGCTGTCCTGGCCGTCCCAAACGTAGCGTCCGCGAACTTCGCCGGTGCTTCCGTGGACGATCGGGAGGCCCGCAGCGCCAATAAGTGGACTCAGCTTGCCGTCAAAAATCTGATAGCCGAAGCGCACTTCGCTGCGGCGTCCGGAGTCGAAGCCGATATCGAGACCTCCGCCGGCGCGTTCGTCGCCGAAGACGGCGATGCGTGTCAAACCGCTGAATGAGTTGCGCGCGAACTTCGAGGCGAATGCATAAGGAGCGACGAAAAATCTGGACTGTCCGAGTGGTTGGTAGAACTCGGTGGCGGCGAGATTGTTCGAGCCGAACAGGAAATCACTGCGCCATTCGCCTCCCCGGTGAGCGACGTCCATAAAGGTGATTCGGGTACCGGCCGAGAAGTCGAACGCGGCGACGCCCGATCCTTGAACGTCGACCGCGAGGTCGACAAAGGGCGGGCCGTAGGATTTCTCGTGCGCCGTTACGCGGATGCCGGGAACTCCGTTGTGAACGAATCCTTCGTAGCCGAGGTCGTCGAACTGGCCGCGCCCTGCGATACGCGTGAGTTGCGTATCGAGTTTGTGCAGGTCAGGCGGCTGATTCAAATGGTCGCTGAGCTGATTTTGAATTCTGCGATTCGTATCCGCGTTTGCTCCGGTGACCTCAATTTTTTCGATGCTCTTGATCGGCGCATGTTTGCGCGCCCGCCGCTGTTCCAGGTAGGCCTGCCATTCTGCCGAGTCTTCAATCGCATACTTCATGAGATTGGATTTTTGTCCTGCGGCTGTTCGATAGCCGAGCTTGATCAACTCATCGACGCGGGAGTAGTCCGTGACCCAGAAGCCTTTCATGTCAACGCTGATCTTCTCGTCCGCCAGAGCCAGCGAGTGGCGTTCGTTCTGGACGATCATCACGTCGATGGCGCGGGAGAGAACGCCGGTAAGCGATCCTAGCTGTCCGATATCTCCCGGAGGCAGGTGCAGTTCCACAGCGATGATGGCGTCCGCGTCCATCGAGTGGACGGTTTCGACTGGAATGTTCTGCACCATGCCGCCATCGGCGAGAAGGCGGCCGTTGATTTCGACCGGCGTGAAGACGCCGGGTATCGCCATGGACGCGCGGACGGCTTGAGCGAGGGGGCCATCGCTCAAGATGACGGCGTCTCCGCTTTGCATGTCGGTGGCAACGCAACGGAAGGGAATTGGAAGATCGTCGAAGTTGCGAATGTCGGATTCCGGGAATGCGATGCGGTCGAGGAGAAGCCCGACGCCTTGTCCCGGATTGTAGCCGTTGGGTCCGGTAAGGCCGTGCTTGATGCCAAGCGGAGCGCCGATCAGGTAATTGCGGCGATCTTGCTTCCGTCGGTAAGCGAGTTGGGTGTAGACGGGCTCGGGTAGAAGAGCTTCGTCCCAGTCGATCTTCTCAGCGAATTTGCGCATCTCTGACGGCGTCATCCCCGTCGCGTACATTGATCCGATGATGCCGCCCATGCTGGTCCCGGCGATGCGGTCCACTGGAATGTGATTCTCTTCCAGCCATTCGATGACGCCAATCTCGGCCAGACCGAAGGCTCCGCCGCCACTGAGAGCCAGGCCGATGCGCGGACGATGCGTCAAAGTCGCGGATCCGGCCGCAGGCTCTTGAGCGGAAGATTGCACTGCGAAAAGGAACAGACAGATGAAAACAAGAAATACAAGGGCAGGGCGATTCGTGCGTTCCATCAGGTGCTCCTGAGAAGGGAAGCGAAGCGTCGTCGATCAAAAGATTTCAAGGTGACAAAAAAGGGTAGCAGGTTTAGATGAGAACGGTTAGGCAGATCAGGGTTTCGTTTGAGCGAAAGCTTGATTCTGACGCGCTTGATTGACGACGTTGCGCACAGCATCAATGACCACGTCTGGCCGATCAATCTGGATGTAGTGTGCGCTGCCCTTCGCGATAAATTGCGTTCCTCGCGTCGAAAGGTGTGCCAACTCTTCCTGCATCTTCTCCCACGCATCGTTTGTAGGCTTCGCGAGATCGGGCGGGAGTTCGCTGGAAGGTTTCTCCGGATCGTGGGATAACACGACCAGAGGGAGGTCGCCGAGCGATCCGGCTGCAGCGGCTTGAGCGCCGCTGGTTGGGAAAGCTTTCATTTCTGCAGACGCTTCGTGAGCGCTGTGCCAGTTGCAGTCGGCAGCACGCTGGCGAATATCCTCGTCGCAGAACCCGAACAAGCGAGGAACACCGAATGGCATGGTGAATTCAAGGAACATGGCTTCTCGCTGCCAGCTTCCTTCCAAGTTTTTGAGCGCGAGGGGGAACCGGTTTGCTTGATCGGGATGCGACGCATCGACCAGCACGATTCCCGCAACTTCGTTGCGGTAGAGACTGGCATAAACGCGGACATCGTAACCAGCCATGGAGTGCCCAACGAGAACGTAAGGAGGCGCAATGGATGCGGTATGCAGCAAAGCGTGAAGTTCCTGGGCGATCACTTGGCTGGTGCGCGGATCTGGGCTGCGATCGCTGTATCCAAGGCCCGCTCGATCGTACGAGCACACTCGAGTTAATTTCGCTATCTCGGGCTGAACCTTCTGCCAGGAGTAGTAAGTGTCTCCCAGACCGGAGTCTAGGATGACTGTAGGGCCTCCTTCGCCGGAGCAATAGATGTGCGCTTTTCGCCCGTTAACGTCGACTAACTGGCCGGGCATGGGATTGAAGCGGCGGTCTCGCGCCTCGGAGATATTCTCGTAAAGAAATCCTGCAATCGCCAGTAAGACAACGAGAAGGATCGAGCTAAGTGCAATTCGACGGAACAATGAACAAACCTTTCAAAGCTCCTGAAGCTAGGCTGGCATTCTACATGACGGGAGGGACAGTTATCCCCATGACGGCAAGGGCACGAATAAGTTCCCGGCGAACGATGGCTACGGTCATCATCAGAAACTGCTTCCGCTTTTCGTCCGGCTCGATGAGGATTGGATGGCGATGGTAGAACGTATTAAAAAGCTGCGCAAGTTGAAAGACGTGCTTCGCCAGATAAGCAGGCTCAGTGGTGGCGATGCACTGTTCGATGACTGCCGATGTTTTTGACGCGGCAAGCCACAATTCCCAGACTTCATTGCCGCCTTCGCCGGACAAATGTGCTCCGACTTCGGCGGGAGTGAGGGGCTGGCTGGTGTCGTTCGCATCGGGATCAATTCCTGCTTTGCGGAAGATACTCGTGGCGCGAACTACGGCGTATTGTGCGTAAGGGCCGGTTTCTCCTTCGAAACTCAGGGCGTCTTTGAAGTCGAAGGCGATCACCGACTGCTTGGTGTACTTCAGCATGAAGTAACGCAACGCTCCGATGGCGATCTGCGTAGCGATCTGAATGCGCTCGGGTTCGCTCAGTTGTGGATGGCGGGAGTCGACTTCTTTCTTAGCGGATGCGATGAGTTGATCGAGGAGGTCGTCGGCCTTCACGCCGAAACCTTTGCGGCCACTGACCTCAATGTAGGACCGCGATTTATCTTCCTCGCTCAGCGTATACCCGAGTTCGGCGGCGCATCGAGGAGTCAGCGCTACCATCTCGTAGGAAAAATGAGTGTAATGATCGGCAGCTTCACCGTGGCCGAGTCCACGAAGAGCCTCGATCACGGTATTCTGCGCTTCCGACTGGCGCGCATCGATAACGTTATAAATCTCGGCCACATCACCGAAGTGAGGATGATTTTTCTCGCCCTGCATCGATGAGATCCAGCAATCGTGCTGATTTGGATATTGGTAAAACTTACGATATTCAAAGTCGCGCCCGAGCAGGCCGAACTTCCACATGTGGTAAGCGATGTCTTTTCCGACGTAGCCTACGGTGCCGTTCGAGCGAACGATGACTTTCTGGTCTTCTTCCGTGATCTTGTTGTCAGCCTCTGCAGTTGCTTCGGTGGCGGCAGGCTTAGCCGTTCCTGCCCGCCGCATCACCCAGCATCCTTTGTTCTTGCCTTCGGTTTCAAAGGTGAGCACTCCGGCCTCTTTCAGCTTGGCAAAGGCGGCGTCCCAGAAATGCAGGTGCAGGATCTCGCTCTCCCGGGGGAGAAAGTCGTACTTGATGTCTAGACGGTCCATCGTCTCCAGATGGCGGCGAAGCACTGCGATGGAGATCAGGTCGGCGATAGCGGCGACTTCGCTGGAGGGATCTTCGATGGCGTGCAGAGTCTGCAGGCGGACGTCCCTGTTCGACTTGTCGGCGTCGTACCACTGCGAGACGCGTGCATATAGATCCCAGCAGTAGTAGTCGAATCGGGGCTGGAGAGTCAGAGCTTCGATCTCGGCCTTGGATTTCTTTTCAATGTGCGTAAAGCCGACAATGACGTCGGCAACCTGCACGCCCGTGTTGTCGATGTAGTTCTGGATGTCTACTTCTCTGTCTGCATAGCGCAGGAGACGGACGAAGGTGTCACCCAGAATTGCGTTGCGCAGGTGTCCGATGTGGGCAGCCTTGTTGGGATTGATGCTGGAGTGCTCGACGAGAATCTTCCCTGCTGCCGGAGCCTGAGGCGGCTTCTTGTCGGCGGCCAGCGGCTGAAGCAAGCCAGGTACGATCCGCCTTGACGTTTAGGTAACCGGGAGGTGCGACGGTGAGTTCTGCGATGCCTTCGACGGTACCGATCGATCCGCGAATTGCTTCAGCAATTTTAAGCGGTGCCGAGCGGACAGGCTTGGCGAAGGGAAAGATGGGGATCGCGAAGTCCCCCATTTCGACCTTAGGAGGCTGTTCGATCACAACCGCGGGGAGTTGCGCGTCCGGGTAAAGCTTCTGCAGAGATTCCAGCACCCGCTGGGCGAGAACATGTTCTAGATAACGATACAAAGAAGTCCTCTAAGCTATTGAAGGAGAAGTGATTTTACCAGAGTGGGCACGTGCCGCTGGTTTGACGCCATACCGAGCGTTCCCTATGATGAAAACTCGGCGCCGAAGTGCAAGCTTTTTATCGTTTCATGCGGCACTGACGACCTCCTCATGCGCATTGCCTACCTAGAATGTTTTTCCGGAATCAGCGGAGACATGTTTCTCGGCGCACTGATCGATGCGGGTGTGCCGGCGTTGCTGCTCGAGCAGACGGTGGCCGCTCTCAACTTGGGCGCGAAGCTCGAGATTTCACGCGTTGTCCGAAGCGGCATTTCCGCAACGAAGGTGGACGTCTGGGTGGACGGCGAGAAAGACATGCCGCGGGAAGAGTACTGGGCTCAGCAAGAGGTGCAGAAAGCTACAGCCGCTGAGGCCCATCACGAGCACAGTCACACTCATAGTCATGGCCACACCCATACTCACCCCCAGGAGCATAGTGCGCAGGCTGAAAGCGTCGAAACGAATAGCCCAGCACATGGCGAGTCCCACACACACTCGCACTCGCATCCACATCGAGGGCTGAAGGAAATCAGCAGGATTATCAACGCTGCGGAGATCTCTGAATCGGCGAAGGCCAAGGCCATCGCTATCTTTGAGGCGCTTGGAATGGCGGAGGCGAAAATCCACGGGATGCCGGTGGAACGTGTGCACTTCCACGAGGTAGGCGCGGTGGACGCGATGGTTGATATTGTGTGCGCGGCGGTGGGAGCCGAGGCGCTAGGAGTCGACGCGATCGTGTGCTCGCCGCTCAACGTCGGTGGTGGAACCGTAAAATGTGCGCACGGCACCATTCCAGTGCCGGCACCGGCTACGGTGGAGCTGTTGAAAGATGCGCCCGTGTACTCCTCTGGAATTCAAATGGAACTGGTAACGCCCACGGGGGCGGCGATCGTGAAGACGCTCGCCACGCGCTTCTCATCGTTTCCGGAGATGAAGATTGATAAGTCGGGATACGGTGCCGGATCGCGGGACTTCCCCGGACAACCGAATGTGCTTCGACTGGTTGTCGGTGAGACGGCTTCAACGCTCGCTGCGAAGACAAGTTCGGAAACGATTACCGTGCTGGAAGCGAACCTGGATGATCTGAACCCACAGGTGTTCGGCTATGTTATGGATCGCCTGTTCGAAGAAGGCGCGTTGGACGCGTTCGGACTGCCGGTACAGATGAAGAAAAATCGTCCGGGAACGCTGCTGACGGTTCTGTGCAAGCCGGAAGATGCAGGCAAGCTGTCGCAATTGATCTTCATGGAGACTACAACGCTGGGAGTTCGGCGCCGGGACGAAGTGAGGCAAGTATTGGCGCGGCGGTGGGAAAACGTCTGCACCCAATGGGGTGATGTCCGTATCAAGATTGCTAGCATGAACGGCACCATTACCAACTACGCGCCGGAATATGAGGATTGCCGGCGCATTGCCGCGGAACACCACGTTCCTCTGAAAGCCGTACTGCAGGAAGCGACGCCGCTTGTACGCGATCGGTCCCTCAAAATAGATCGCCGACTCATTGAATGTCTCAGACAAAAGCTGACACCGTCCAATCGACGTACGATGTGCTGGCAGAGGAATACGCGCGGCGGTTATATGGCGAGCTTGAGCAGAAGCCGACGGATCGGCAGCTGCTTGATCAGTTTGCGGACCGGGTTCGCGATGCCGGCATGGTTTGCGATCTGGGCTGTGGTCCGGGACAGATTGCGCGATACCTGCACGATCGCGGAATAACCGTGTGCGGTGTCGATCTTTCACAGCGAATGATTGATTGCGCAAGGAGGTTGAATCCTGGCATCGAGTTTTCGCAGGGCGACATGCGGGACCTGCCGATTGAGGATGATGCGTGGGCTGGTATCGCGGCGTTCTATTCGATCGTGAACCTGCCAGCAGGAGAGGTTGTACTGTCCCTCCGCGAAATGATGCGCGTGCTGAAGCCGGGCGGGAGGCTTCTTTTGAGCTTTCACATCGGAGAAGACGATACTCACGTGGAAGAAAACCTGTGGGGCCGAGGCGTCGCTCTGGAGGCGACACTGTTCCGGGTGACAACTATTGAGGGGTACCTGCGGAACACGGGATTTATGATCGACGAGACGATTGAGCGCGGCCCATATGCTCCCGACGTTGAGTATCAGAGCCGGCGAGCGTACATATACGCGGACAAACCGAAGGCGAAACCCTAATTCGAATGAGCAAAAAGTTCTATATCACGACACCGATTTACTACGTGAATGCCCGGCCGCACATCGGCCACGCGTACACGACGATCGCCTGCGACACGATTGCGCGGCGGCAGAGGCTTCTGGGCGCCGATACCTTCTTTCTGACAGGAACCGATGAACATGGTCAGAAGATCGAACGCGCAGCGCAGGCTGCCGGCAAGACGCCGCAGCAATACGCTGATGAGATCTCGGATGAGTTTCGCAAACTCTGGAAGCGGATGAATATTTCAAATGATGACTACATCCGCACCACGGAAGAGCGCCATAAAAAACGCGCTCAGGCTCTGTTTCGGCAGATCCGCGACAACGGGTACATCTACAAAGGAACGTACACGGGTCAATACTGCGTCTCTGACGAACTCTATGTGGACGGGGCGCAGCCGGGCGATCCGTGTCCGACGTGCGGGCGTATCACCGAGACAGTTCACGAGGAAAATTACTTCTTCAAGCTGTCTGCATTTCAGGACAAGCTGCTCGAACTTTATGCGAATCCGGACTTTATTCGACCGGAGACGCGGCGCAATGAGGTGATTTCGTTCGTCCGCTCAGGCTTGCGGGATCTTTCTGTGAGCCGCTCTACGTTTTCATGGGGGATACCGGTTCCGGACGATCCGAAGCATGTGATCTACGTGTGGCTGGACGCGTTGGCGAACTACATCACTGCGATTGGATACGGGTCGTCTCACTCCGGCGCGCAGGCTGCGTTCAAGAAATATTGGCCCGCCGACGTGCACATGATCGGGAAGGAAATTGTCCGCTTCCATTGTGTGTACTGGCCGGCATTTCTTTTGGCCGCGGGTTTGCCGTTGCCGAAGGCGATTGTGGCGCACGGGTGGCTGCTTTTTGAAGAGAGCAAGATGTCGAAGTCGCGCGGGAATATCGTGCGCACCGAGACGATCCTGGATGTGCTAGGGGCGGACGCGCTTCGGTATTTTCTGCTTCGCGAAGTCGTTTTCGGGCAGGATGGCTCGTTCTCGTTCGATGCACTGGTACAGCGTTACAACTCCGACTTGGCGAACGGGCTTGGAAATCTTGCGAGCCGTACGTTGACGATGATCAACCGTTATTTCAAGGGCGAGGTGCCGTATCCATCGCCTGCAGCGGCCAAGAAGTCCGGGGACGAGGCAGTTGCCGAGACTGCGCGAAATACGATCCGCGAATTTGGAGCGCTGTTCGATCAGTTCCAGTTTTCTCGTGCGTTGGAAACAGCATGGGGGTTAGTTGCGGCGGTCGATCGATATATCGTCGAAAACGCACCTTGGGCGCTGGGCGAGAAGCAGGACGATGAGAGCCGAGCGCGCCTGGCGACAGTCCTATATACGTCGGCAGAGGCGCTGAGAATCGCTACCGCGCTTTCGTACCCGGTCATGCCGGAAGCTACCGCGAAAATTTGGGAACAGATGGGCCTGGGCGACATCAAGAAATTGGCGCTCAACGAACTTGCCTGGGGACAGTTGCCGTTGGGCACGAAGTTGGGCTCAGTGAGCCCTGTGTTTCCACGTGCCGACAAAAGTGCTATCGAAAGGATGCAGAAGATGGAAGAGCAGCAGAGAGGGCCGGCGGTGGAAGAGACGAAGGGGGCGGCTCCGGAAATTTCTTCTGCGCCAGCGACATCCCCCGTGCCAGTGGCCGTTCCGAGTGTGGACAACGCAAAGATAACGATCGACGATTTTGCCAAGATCGATTTGCGGGTCGGATTGGTAAAGGTCGCGGAGCGTGTTCCGAAATCCGACAAGCTATTGCGGCTCGAAGTCGATATCGGCTCTGAGGTCCGGCAGGTGCTGGCGGGAATCGCCGAAGCTTATGCGCCTGAGACGCTCGTGGGACGCAAGGTAGTGATTGTGGCGAATCTGGCTCCGAGAAAGATGCGGGGGCTGGAATCGAACGGGATGATCGTGGCGGCATCGCTCGAGGGCGGCAAGCCAGCGCTGGCCAGTTTTCTGGAAGATGTGCCGCTGGGCGCTCGCCTGAAGTAGTTGAAATCCTTGGTATCAGAAGGAAGAAGCCCCTTTCCTGGAAAGGGGCTTTTTCGCGCACTGAATCCCGAATTGGTTCCCGGAAACCAAGGTAACCCGACAAGGTGATTACCTGTTCTATCCTCACTTTTCCCTGTGCTACCGTTCTTCTTTAAGCCCATATCCACGAATATTTATAGGACTTTCAGGGAAAGTGTCTTCTGCCAATCGCAAGCCGGGAATCCACGTTGCGTGGACGACGGTCACGTATCGCAGTATCGCGCTGCTGGTTCTGGCAGTTGCGGCTGTGTGCTTCATGGCGATGCGGATGGCGTTTCCTCAGTTCACGCAAGCGGGGATCAGGAAGGCCGACGACGTAGCCAGCAAATTATTGGAACGTGTTGCCGGGATGACGCCCGTGAACGGGTCGGGAAACTTGACGGCGCAACAGGCACATTTCACCGCGCTCGATGGGACCGTTCGCGTGAAGAAGGGAAGCGCGAATAGCTGGACGACCGCGGATTACAACATCCCGCTGGAAAAGGGCGATATCGTTCAGACCGGATCGGAAGGAATGGCGAAGGTCGTCTTTAACGATGGCACCAGCTACACGGTGAAGCAGGATTCGTTGATTGTGATCGAGGAGAACTCGGCGAACGATCAGCAGCAGACCAGCGTCGCGGTCGCGGTGAGCACCGGAACGGTGGATCTATCGACCGCCACCTTCAGCCAGGGCTCAAAGTCGCAGGTCATCGTCGGGGGCGCGACGGCTTCACTGGCACCAGAGTCGGCGGCGCAAGTGCATAACGATCCGAAGGCGGATCAGCACGAGATTTTGATGAAGAAAGGTACCGGCGAAGTCACGCGGAACGGCGAGACTGTAAAACTGGCTAACTGGGAAAAAGTGAGCTTCCAGGGTCAGACGACACACTTGGAGAAAGCAAAGGAGATCGGGCCGCCCACTCCGATTGGTCCGGCGAACATGGCGCCGCTATTTTCAGCGGGCGAGTCCATGAAGGACGTGGAGTTTTCCTGGACGCCGATGGCGAATGCAGTTGGTTACCGCTTGCGTCTCTCCCGGAACCCATACTTTTCTTCTACACTGGTTGACAAAAAGGTCAACACAGCAGCCGTGACGGTTACGAATCTGGGAGAAGGCGCCTACTACTGGATGGTGCAGTCTTACGATGTGACCGGAAAAGAATCGGTGGAGAGCGAAAAGAATCGCTTCACCATTATTTCGAAGGGCAAGGATACTGAGGCGATCGCATTAGAACTGGATCCTTTTGTACAGCACGGGCACGTGATTGAAGTGACCGGGAAGACTCAGACCGGGGCGCGAGTGATGGTGAATGGCAGCGAAGTTCCCATAGTGAGCACGGATGGCGGATTCCATTACTTCACGCCACCGCTACCCACGGGTGAAGCGACCATCACGGTGACGGCGCAAACGGCGCAAGGCGGAGTGAACACGCAGCAGAAAAAAATCATCATCCAGTAAGACGTGCGAGTGATGGTGATCACAGTTGGTCAAGACCTTTTGTTCCGAGCAGGGTTGGTTGCTATCTCGTAGAATAGAAACAGCCACCCCAACAATTTAAACGCGCCGGAGTTTCCCAGGCGGGCAGCACTGTAGAAAGACGGACTATTTCGTCATGTCAAATAACGGATTCCATTCAGCCGCGACGCGCAACCACAACCTTCGATCGCTGTTCAGCATTTTCTCGAGCGATCTAGCCATCGATCTCGGAACCGCGAATACCCTTGTGTACGCTCGCGGCAAAGGCATCGTCGTAAACGAACCCTCGATAGTCGCCATTAACAAGAACACGGGCGAAGTCGAGGCGGTGGGGAAAGAGGCGAAAGAGATGCTGGGCCGCACGCCCGGCAACATCGTAGCCATCAAGCCGATGAAAGACGGCGTCATTGCCGATTTCAAGGTCACCGAGAAGATGCTCAACTACTTCATCCAGAAGGCGCACAACCGGAAGATGCTGGTGCATCCGCGGATCGTCATCGGCGTCCCTTCTGAAATCACGCAAGTAGAAAAGCGCGCCGTCATGGATTCGGCCTATCGCGCCAAGGCGAGCGAAGTACATCTTGTCGAGCAGGCGATGGTGGCGGCCATTGGAGCTGGACTGCCGATTACCGAGCCGAGCGGCAATATGGTCGTCGATATCGGCGGCGGCACGACAGACATCGCGGTCATTTCTCTGAGCGGCATCGTCTATTCGCGTTCTGTGCGCATGGCCGGCAACCAGATGGACGAAGCGGTCATGAATTATCTGAAGCGGAAATACAACTTGCTGATTGGCGAGCGCACGGCCGAGCAAATCAAAATGGAGATCGGCTCCGCGCATCAGCTCGATAAGCCGATGACCATGGAGATCAAAGGGCGTAATTTGATCGAAGGCGTTCCGAAGACGATCACGGTCGACGACGGCGAAATCCGCGAGGCGTTGAGCGAATGTGTTTCGACCATCATGAACGCGATTCGCGTCGCGCTGGAGCGGACACCTCCGGAGCTTTCCGCGGACATCAGCGACCGCGGCATCGTACTGACCGGCGGTGGCGCGCTGCTGAAAAATCTCGATAAGCGCATACGGGAAGAAACCGGACTGCCGGTTTCGATTGCAGATGATCCACTGTGCAGCGTGGTCCTGGGCACGGGCAAGATGCTCAGCGATTTCAAGCTGCTGCGAAAAATTTCGATCGAGTAGAACTCGGTTTCGAGTTTCAGCACTCAAGTTCTGAGCCGGTTCATTTCGCCTGCAAGCTTGATCTTGAAACCCGAAACCTTACACACTTGAAACTGCTGTTATGGAATCTGTCCTCGGCCGATACCGCAATCTGATTATCCTTGTCTCCGTGCTATTCGTGCAGGTACTCGGCCTGGCGATGCAGGTCAAGCGCGCGGGTAGCGAAACAACTCACGACACGCGGCTGATCCGCATTTGGGTAGTCGGTGCAGTGACCCCTCTGGAGCGGGGGCTGGTCTGGATCCAGAACGGCACCCACAATATCTGGCACAACTACTTCTATCTGCGCGGTGTGCGTGCCGAAAACCGCGAACTCAAGGCGCAAATCGAGCAGATGAGGCTGGAGCAGGTGCGTCTTAGTGAAGATGCGGCACAGGCTCGGCGGCTGCAGAACCTACTGGCATTCAAAGAGCAAGTTGTTGCCAAAACAGTGGCTGCGCAAGTGATCGGATCGAGCGGCAGCGACATGTCGCGCGTCATCTACATAGATAAAGGCGAGAATGCCGGAATCGCGCGCGATATGGCGGTCATTACGGCTGACGGCGTTGTGGGCAAGGTATTGCTGGTTTACGGATCGGTTTCGCAAGTTCTTCTGATCAGCGATCAGAGCAGCGGCGTCGGGGCGATCCTCGAAAAGACGCGTTTGCAGGGAGTGTTGCGGGGAACGACAAACGGCGAAGTGACGCTGGAACGCGTGATGAGCGATGAGCAAGTGCCGATTGGTGAGACGGTTCTGACCAGCGGCGGCGACCAGATATTTCCCAAGGGCTTGCCTGTCGGCACGGTGGCGAAAGTCGTCAACGGCAAAGACCTGTTTTTGAATATCAAGATTAAGCCCGCGGCCGACCTTAGCAAGCTAGAAGAAGTACTGGTCCTGCTCGAGAAGCAGGAAAAGCAAGCGACGGCGGAAGACAAAGTGCGTGTGCGTGCGGCTGACATTCTGGCGCAGCGCTTGCCTTCCGTTCCGGATCGTCCCGCGGCGGATGCAAACTCGGTTGGAATCGGGACTTCGACGCCTGCGGGTGCGAAGACCGCAGGGGGCAACGCCGCGACACAAACTTCGCCTGCGGCAGGAACTGCTGCGATTAAGAAGCCGGCAGTCGGCGTCGATCCGGCCGTTATACCTGTGGTGCCGAAAACAGCAGTGGAAGGCTCCGGGTCGGCAAAGCAAAAAGCTGCAGCAGAGAAGTCGAATGTGGTCAAGCCACCTGCGGTTCCTGCTAAGAGCGTTGAATCACAAAAACCGCTGAATCCTCCACCCGGGCCGGCGAATACGCCACCAACCTCAGACGACAATAGCCCACACTAGCGTGCCCATCACATACACATCGGGGGAGCAGGTCGAGGTCTACCGCTTCAGCGTCCCCGTAACGGTTGGAGTGCCGCTGCTCGCCCTGTTTATCCAGGCATTTATTCCATGGCGGTTTCCAAGATTCGCCGTCTACGTCGATCTTCCGTTGCTGGTAACGATTTTCTTCGCGATGGCGCGGCGGAGTCCGATCGCGGGCCTGTTTACTGGAGCGATCATCGGTCTGGCGCAGGACATGTTGGGCCACAACCCCATCGGGATTTACGGAATTGCCAAGACTGTTGTTGGCTACGGAGCATCGTCGCTGGGCGTGAAATTGGATGTAGACAATGCGGGCGCCCGGTTCCTGGTCACACTCGGGTTTTATCTTGTGCACTCGGCAGTGTATTTCACTGTGGCTCGCGGCTTGGTGAACATGACGCAAAGCTGGAGCTGGGCGCATGGGATCCTCGCGGGGGCGGTGAATGCCGCGCTGGGTACGTTTCTTTATTTTGTCCTGGATAAATTCAAGCAAAGAACATGACCACTGCTTTGCGCTCTCGTCCGCGAGCTCCAAAGAGGGACGGCGAGCAGATGACCTTCGTCATCTCGGACTACCCCCGCTGTGCGTGTGTCGGATTTAGAATAGAAATAACTCCCGAGAGGAAAATGGCATCGGCCTCGATTCCGACGCGTATATTCTCGCGCGGTATCGGAAGCCTGACGCCCGAAGTCTGATGTTTGGCCGCGACGACAAAGTATCCGCGATCCGCCTGACGGCAGCCCAGTACCTGATCCTGGGAATCTTTTTGGTGCTCGCGTATGGATTGTGGCGCCTGCAGGTGATGCAGGGCGACTTCTATTCGCTCGCAGCGGAAAAGAATCGGATTCGCAACGTTCCAGTTCTCGCCCCCCGGGGCCGAATTCTTGATCGCGAAGGCCGCACGATTGTCGACAACTACCCATCGTTCTCGGCGCTCCTGTTGCGTGATTCCACGCGCGACCTCACGGCCGACGCGGATTTGATTTCGCAAGGCCTCCATCTGGATTCCAATGAAGTGCGCGCCCGCATCCGGCGCTTCGCCTCGATGCCGCAATACCAGCCGATTTTTCTGAAAGAAGACATCACGCCGGACGAATTGCAGTTCATCGAGGCGCATCGCAACGAGCTTCCCGAACTGGACACCATCATGGCCCACCGCCGTCTGTATCCGCGGAACGGGTTCATGGCGCACCTGATCGGATATGTGGGCGAAGTCACCGATGACATGCTGAACCAGCCGCAATTCGAGCTCTATAACCCGGGCGATGTGGTTGGAATCTCCGGCGTCGAGCGGCAGTACAACGCCATGCTGATGGGAACCAACGGATCGCGGCAGGCGCTCGTCGACAGCCACGGCCGGGAAGTCGGCCGTCTAGGCGAGACGGATGCGATTCCGGGGAAGCCGCTCAAGCTGACGGTCGACATCGACCTGCAGATCGCAGCGGAAGAAGCTTTGGCCGGAAAGAATGGCGCGGTCGTGGCAATGGATCCACATACCGGCGAGATCCTTGCAATGGTAAGCGGTCCGACCTTCGATCCGAACGATTTCGCGGTAAGAGTTTCGCGCGATGAGTGGAACAAGCTGGTCACTGATCCTGACAAACCCCTACTGAATAAAGCCATTCAGGCGCAACTGGCACCGGGATCGACGTTCAAGATTCTGATGTCGGTCGCGGGATGGCAGGAAGGTATTGCGCAAAACCTGCATGTGAATTGCTCCGGTTCGGCTGAGTTCTATGGTCGACGCTTCGGCTGCTGGGTCAAGGGCGGCCACGGGCCCGTGGATCTGGAGAAGGCGATTTATCAATCCTGCGACGTCTTCTTCTACAACCTGGCAGAAAAGCTTGGAATTGATCGCATCGCCAAGTACGCCACCGACTTCGGACTAGGACAGAAAACTGGAATCGATTTGCCCAACGAAGTGAGCGGCATCATGCCGTCCGAAGAGTGGAAGATTCGAAACTTCAAGCAGAAGTGGTTTGCCGGAGAAACAATTTCTGTCGGTATTGGACAGGGTGCGGTCGCAATTACGCCCGTGCAGTTGCTGCGCGCCATCAGCGCAATCTCGATGGGAGGAAGGATGGTCGTTCCTCACGTGATTAATCCCACGGAACTGCCGCCCGGGTTGGTGGAAGCGGCTCACTACACGGAAGTAAAGAACCTTCCAATCGATGCCAGCGGCTGGAACTACATTACCGATTCGATGTCGCGCGTTCTGTTGCCGGAAGGGACAGCTCCCTCCGCGCATGTTCCGGGAATCGATATTGCCGGCAAGACGGGATCGGCGCAGATCGTTTCTCTCGCCACCCGTGCGAAATTCAAGAACAGCGAGGCGCTGGCACAGAACGGATGGTTCGTCGGCTTTACGCCCCGACGCAATCCGGACATCGTTGTTTGTGTGCTGTTCCAGGGCGGTGAACACGGAAAGCTGGCTGCTCGCCTGGCGACGCAGGTAATCAAAGCCTACGTGGAGAAGCAGCACCGTAACCCACAGAAGATGGTGGAGAAACCCAACAGTAACGGAACTGTGGATATAGGCGGTTTGTGGGCAGAGCCTGACACAGCCGGCGACAAGAAAGACCTGGAGGGTGGACGGTTTGTAGTCAATGTTGCAGGGAAGCCGATGGCGGTGGCGGCTGCTGCGCCTGGGATGGCTGTGCACTAAGCTGTTTACGATGATTTAGTAGGACTGATTTTCGATGGCACGCTACGTTTCATATCGCGATTTTGATTGGGTCCTTCTGGGATTCGTGCTGCTGATTTGCGGCCTGGGTGTGATGGAGATCCACAGCGCCACCCTGCACACGAAGTTCGCCGGGGCGCACGTCAAGCAGGTTTACTGGGTCTTGGCGGGCGTTGGAGCGATGTTCCTTGTCAGCCTGGTCAACTATCAGGCGCTTCTCGAGCAGATCCATTGGTTTTACATCGCATCCGTCGCGTCGCTAATGGCGGTGATGATTTTCGGGCAAAAGTATCTCGGTGCCAAGCGATGGATCAAGATGCCGGGCGGCAATCACTTTCAACCATCCGAATGGGTAAAGCTGATCCTGATTCTTGCGGTCGCGAAGTACTTCGCCGACCTCCGGCAGAGGGATCTTTCATGGTCCGACTTTCTGAAGGCTGGAGCCATTGTAGGCATCCCGATGCTGATGGTGCTGAAACAGCCTGATTTGGGAACCGCTCTCACTTATCTTCCGATTGCGATCATGGGAGTTTTTCTCGGCGGGATGCAGTGGAAGCAAGGCTTGACGGTCGGGCTTCTTGCGGTTGTGGCCGTGACGGCAGTATTTCTGGTGCCCAAGGTCCACGTTCTGAAGACTTATCAGAAGCAGCGCCTAACAAGCTTTATCGATCCCGAACTCGATCCACAGGGATCGGGGTATCAAGTTGAGCAATCCAAAATTGCCGTAGGTTCTGGTGGTCTTTGGGGCGGCAAAGGCTCGCAAACACATGGAGCTTTTCTTCCGGTGCCACAAACGGACTTTATCTTTGCGGCGTTTTCCGAGGAGCATGGTTTCGTAGGCGCTCTCGGGGTTCTGCTGCTATACTTCATTGTGCTGATGCGTTTGACGCAGAACGCGCAAACAGCGCCCGACCGCGCTGGCACGTTCGTGGTAATGGGTGTGGTAGCTGTGCTTAGCTTCCATATTCTGGTCAATGTCGGCATGGTGGTCGGCTTCATGCCGGTCACTGGAATACCCTTGCCGCTCATGAGTTACGGTGGGTCTTCCGTGTTGTTCATGTTCCTGGCGCTGGGGATGGTAATGAATGTTCGAATGCGCCGCTTCGTGAACTAGCTGGTTATACAAGCCAGATGTAGGGGTTCAGGAACGAAGGAAGATGGCAGGGAGCAGTACGCTGCGCTTGGAGGCGCAGTCCCGAAAAATATCGATCGCCCTCGCGTAAAGGGGGCATTTTCACCGGTCAGTGGAGCAGTCGAGGACCGGGCAGGATTGAAGCATAGCGATACGCCGGGCAGGGAACG
Source organism: uncultured Acidobacteriota bacterium (assembly GCA_963712365.1). Classification (GTDB taxonomy): domain Bacteria; phylum Acidobacteriota; class Terriglobia; order Terriglobales; family Acidobacteriaceae; genus Sulfotelmatobacter. The sequence goes on along the minus strand of CAVQHO010000004.1, from coordinate 94,615 downwards.
GCCCCCCGACCAGACGGTCTGAGAGTGCGGTCACAAACCCCGGCAACAAAGCGATAAGTGCATAAGATTCCAAAACTTGCGCAGCGGATCAGGCTTGGAGAAGGTCTCCCAGGCCACGCCCGTCCCCTATCTAGGGCCTCATCGCGACATTCAATCCTCCCGCATCTTCCCTGACTCACCCCGGTGAATCCCGCTTAGCTTTTGGAAAGTCGGCGGGACCGGAGTGATGAATGAACAAAGAACTATTTGTCTCTTCCACACCTCACGAAACGAAAGTGGGACTGGTGGAAGACGACCTGCTCGCGGAGATCTATCTTGAACGCGAGAACGAATACACACTAGCTGGATCCATCTACAAGGGGAAAGTCACCCGGGTGCTGCCAGGGATGCAGTCGGCATTTGTCGACATTGGCCTTGAGCGCGACGCTTTCTTGTATGTCTCCGATTTCATGGAGTTGGAGGAACACGACGACGATTTGACCGACGTGGTTCCGGCAAACCGCGGCGTTCAGGATTTGCGTGCTCAACAGCCCAGCGCTGAAGAAAGGTCTGAACCTGCCGAGATGGCCGAGGGTGGTGGGGAAACGCAAGTAGAATTCGAGCCACAATCCGAAGAAGGCTCGTCCGATGGAAACGGCCAGAGTGATCTGGAAGTTCAAGGGAATGCGAGTACCGGTGCGGAGTCCCCCAATGGCGATGCCCAAGGCCGCGAACGCGGTCAGTGGCGAGGACGCCGGCGCCGTCGCGGTGGCCGCCGTGATGGGAGGGAACGAACCACCGAGCGCGGAGCAGAACGCGAGCGCGCGCCGGAACCACGCTCTTCCCGGCCAGTTGAGAGCAGCGTAACGACCCGAACTCCTTCGGGTCCGCCTCCGGGATATCAGCCGATCCTGTTGCCCGGTGAGTCCATCTCGAAATATCAGCGCTACTCACAACCGCAGCCCGTTCAAACTTCGCAAGCGACTGAAACTGTGATTGACGCCCCTGCAAGCGCGGATCAGCCTCCTGCGCCCATTGCGGCCACTTTTCCTGATGACGAGCCGATCTTTGCGGCAGCAGAAGTTCAGGCCGAGCCACTCCACGAACAACATGAGGATGTCACGCAGACTCACGACGAGCCGGTAGAGTCGGCTTCGACGTCAGTTTCCTGGGAGCGCGACTTCAGGCGCACAGAAGAGCCCGCGGACTCTCCGATATCCATCGCCGAAACAAGCCACGATCATTTCGATGAAGACGAAGTCGTTGAGGAATCAGACGAGCGGGCACAACAGCCCGCAGTAGCATCTGAATTCAACTCCGAGTTTTCCCACCACGAGGAATCCCCGGTTTTCGCGGCTCCGGGAACGATGGAGGAGGAGACGATCGAAGAGGATGAGGCTGACACGCTTCATTACCATGCCTCGTCGGATGAGGGCGATGAAGAGTTTGAGGAAGAGACGCAGAACGCCGATAACTCCGGCGACTTAAACGGAGTAGCTCGGGAAGCGGTCTCGGAGATCCACATGGCATCGATGGTTGCGTCCGCCGAAGTCCATCCCGCGGAGGCGGCGGCCGCCGAAGACGACAGCGAAGAACTGGAACTCGAAGAGGCACAGGCTGAAGCGGAAGCTATGCTTGACGCTGAAGCACGAGGCAATGGCACGGTAGACGCACGCGCCGAGGTTCGCGCACCTTCACCAACTGCGGGATACACGCAGCGCTCGCAGAGGCAACGATCAGGATACGATCGTCCGGGATATGAACGGCGCGGAGGAGACCGAGGACGGCGAGGGGGCGGAAGCGGAGGCGGTGGACGGCGATTCCGGCGGCGTGAATCGGTTCCAGTGCCGTTGATCAGCGACCTGCTGAAAGAAGGGCAGGAAATTTTGGTGCAGATTGCCAAGGAGCCTATCGGTAAGAAAGGCGCCCGCATCACAAGCCACATCGCATTGCCGGGTCGCTTCCTCGTCTACATGCCTACGGTGAATCATACCGGCGTTTCGCGAAAAATTTCATCCGAGGAAGAGCGCCAGCGGCTCAAGCGAATCATCCTGAGTGAGCGCGGCGAGAATGGCCACGGAGGTTTCATCGTTCGTACAGCTGCGCAGAGCGCGACTGAAGATGAGCTTCGGGCGGACATCCGGTTCCTGAAAGGCTTGTGGCAGGACATCAAGAATCGTGCCGAAAATTCCAAGCCACCCGCTCTGATCTATCACGACCTCAACGTTGTCGAGCGCGTGCTGCGCGATCAGGTCACCTCAGATTTCAATGTGATCTGGGTCGACACCGAACCGGAATATGAGCGCATTCTGCGGTTTTTCAACCGGTTCCAGCCGGCGATGGTCAAGCGCGTGAAACTTTATACGAAAGAGACGCCTCTGTTCGAACAGTTCGGCCTGGCGGAAGAGATGAACAAGGCTCTCAAGTCGAAAGTCTGGCTCAAGAGTGGCGGCTACATCGTCATCAATCAGACCGAAGCTCTGGTGGCGATCGATATCAACACGGGCAAGTATGTCGGCAAGACGGCGCGGCTGGAAGACACGATCGTTAAGACGAATGTGGATGCGATCAAGGAAATTGTGCGTCAAATTCGGCTGCGCGATCTGGGCGGCATCATCATCATCGACTTCATCGATATGGATGAGCGCCGCAATCGGCAACGCGTTATGCAAGCGCTTGAAGAAGAGCTTCGCCATGACCGTGCTCCCTCAAAGACGCTGCAGTTCAACGATTTCGGATTGGTTGCGATTACACGAAAGCGCGTGAAGCAGTCGCTCGAACGAACTATCGGAGCACCTTGTCCGTATTGCGAGTCAACCGGATACGTGAAGTCGATCACCACGGTCTGCAACGAGATCTACGTTGAGATGAGAAAGATTGCAAAGCATCTGGAGCATGAGGACGTCATGCTGCGCGTTCATCCCGATGTCGCCAAGGAGCTGAAGACCAACAACGGCCGTCTGTTGAACGAGATGGAAGAGATGACGAAGAGGACCATCATTGTGAAGAGTGATCCGGCGGTCCACCAGCAGCAGTTCGACATTAACTAGCTCTTCGCCATTGGGTACTTGCATGACTACAAAGGACGGGTGCTCGTTGCCCGTCTTTTTCATTGCAACAGCAGGATCAGATTTGGTTTGTTTAGCTGACGTTGGCGAGGGTCTTTACAGCCACGTCAGCTTGGTTGCGCAACTTCTGCACGGATTCGTGGATGGCGCGGGCCGCTCCGCCGGCACCGTTTTGCTCGGCTGCTTTGGCAACGCTGCCCGCATCTTCGGTCGACGTGCTTGCCATGTCGAGCAGAACAACGACAGAATCAGCGTGCAGCTTCCATAGGGAAGACATTTTCTGGCTGCGCTTCAATTCTTCCAACTCCGTGCTGATGCGCGCAGAAACGGAAATGAGGCGAATCAGGGTTCGCGCAACGTCTGCCCTGGGACTCTTCTCTTCCAAGAACGATGCTCCGTAAGCGTCCGCCTCGGCCTTGGTCAGCGTTAGGTTGAAGAAACGCATTGGAACAATCTGGCGGTATTTGGGATCGGCGACCCGCACGAAGACCCGAATCGATTCTTCCACCCTGCGCAACTTGCTCTCTTCCGCCGAAAGTTGTTGAGCGGTGATCGCAGGTGGTTGAAAAACCGGCATTTCGGCCGGCACCTTTGGAGGCACGGCCTTCGCTGCTTTTGGCGCCGCTGCTGCTCCGCTTGAGGGGCGGGACGACTGACCCGCCGGCGTTAAAAGCGAGCGCCGTATCGGCGGACGGCGGTCCAGTTCCTTCTTGAGCTTCGAAACCCGGCGAAATTTCTCGAGTGTGCTGCCGTAATCCGCCTGCAACAGCTGTTTTTCTTCGATAGCGGCTACGTGCTCAACTGTGACCTCAACGCCGTCCACGGTCGTCAGAATCGTGCCACCCATTTCCTCGAGGGCTTGGCCGAAGGTCTTGATCTCAGTCAGCGCTTTCACAAAGAGGTCGTCGAACTTTTGCCCGAAAGCTGCGTTATACGCCGAAACCGTCGCCAGGACTCCCGGATGGTAAAAGGAAGCGTCCAGCCACTGCTTCAGTTCCCGAACGCGGCCGATCATTCCAGAATCCATCAATGCGTTGAAGTCGCGGAACCGCGAAAGTTCTTGCAGGAACGGATCAAAACGACGAAGCAGTTGAACATGTTCTTCGGGCAGAGATGGAACATCGCTGTCAGCCAGGATTTCGATCAAGCGCGATTTCAAATGGCGAGAGGGGTAATGCGCCGTCCAGCCCATAACCGCGTTGCTCCCATTGTCCGGGCACCCGTGGATGCCGGTAGAGAAATGTCGCGATGAGATCCGTCTTGTCGCGGTTCACATCGCTGGGTTCACGCCTGCGGACAAAATAACGAAGCAGGGCTTCGGCGACTTCGGAATCGGTATCAGGCGTCAGCGCCTGTCGGAGCATCGCCGGCGTGATCGCCATATCCAGCAAGTGCAGCCAGCGGTACATCCGCGACAGTGTATTGGGAAGTTCTCGATCGGAGTGGCGAAGCGCGTCAGCGTCGAGACCGCTCGGAATCGGCACGTCGCCGCCGAGCGTGTCGCGCAGGAGTTTCTGATAGAAGCCCTGAACGGTCGCCAAAATAGCTAATTCAAACCGAAGATCTTCGGCCACGCTGCCCCCGAAAATTAATCAACTTCGCTGTAAAACTTTACTAATGTTCAAGTAAAGCCGAAAGGTTACTAACGGTGCAAGTTACTACTGGAGCTAGTTCGGTAGGCATAATTGAACACAAATTCCAGAGGTACATGCACTTCTGCGGCATGGATTCATATCAGTAGTCGTGAACGTGAACGAGCAGCTCTCGATAAATAACTGCGCAGAGTCCGAAGAATCAACAAAACTCAAGCTGTTGTCGACATGTTCATTCTTCTTTACTGCACTCTGGCTGCTGACCATCGTCAGGTCTTTCACCCGGGTTTCGCCGCGTTCAGGATGCCACGATTGGAAGGATCTTCAGAATACAACCGTCTTATTGCCGTAGACGAGGACTCGGTTTTCGAGATGCCATCGCACAGCTCGGGATAGGACCACTTTCTCGAGATCACGGCCTTGTCGAACCAAGTCTTCTACCGTATCGCGATGGGAGACTCGGACTACGTCTTGCTCGATGATCGGCCCGTCATCGAGAACCTCAGTGACGTAGTGGCTCGTGGCTCCAATGAGTTTCACGCCACGCTCAAACGCCTGGTGATACGGCCGGGCACCAATGAACGCCGGTAAGAATGAGTGGTGGATATTGATGATGCGTTGCGGATACCGCTGTACGAACTGAGTGGAGAGGATCTGCATATATCGCGCGAGCACCATGAAATCGGGCTTGCAGTCATCCACGAGGGATTGAATCTTTGCTTCCGCCGCATCTTTATTGTCCTTTGCTACTGGCACAATTGCATAAGGAATCTTGTAGAAGTCCGCTATGCCCTGGTTATCAGGATGATTGGAAATGATCAGCGGAATATCGCAGAAGAGTTCGCCGCTTTTGTGGCGGTAGAGCAGGTCTACCAGGCAATGGTCATACCTCGAAACCAAAATCACCATGCGCTGACGCTGCGAAGACAGGGCCAGGCGCCACTTCATCGCAAAAGTTTCGGCGACAGGCGAGAAGTGTTTTCCGAAATTCGCTAGATCAACATCGAACTCTGCCGGGTCGAACTCCACTCGCATGAGAAACAGACCTGATTGAGGATCCCCGTGCTCGTCGGCGTGCAGGATATTTCCGCCATGTTTGTAGATGAAGTCTGCGATAGTCGCGACTTCGCCTTTGCGGTCGGGACAAGCGATCAAGAGGATGGCGGAGTTCTTCATTCAATTCTGGAGCAAAGATCTATTTGGGTTTAGACCTTGCGTAGAACACTTTGTTAACGATTTTCCATTCACCGTTCAGTTTCAGCAACGATACGTAGTCGGTGTAATGAGAGTCAGGATAATCCTCCTCCACTTTCACCGAGGCGATCGTGCCAGTGATGTCGACCGAGGCGATCTCCAGACTCCCTTTCTCTTCCTTACCGGCGTTCGCCTTGAAGCCTTCGTACCAGTCGTTCTGCGTCAGTTGTCCAAGGCTGCCGTTCTTCTTCACGAAGAAAAGTTTCGCGTCAGGATAGAACGCCTGCTTAAGACTTTCCACGTCGTTGAATTTGAGACCATGCAGGTAGTGTTGAATAGCCTGCCTGACCGACGCCTCGTCGGAAGTTTGGTCCAGAGCGCGAGCCGATCCACAAATAACGACGGCCGAGAATAGGGCTGAAGTCAGGAGATGCTTGCTCAGCATGTTGCGGCTCATGTTGTCCTCCAAGGCTTGAGTGCTCGCGCTAGACGGTAGAGTTTGTACGCGATTCGGCAGAACAAGCGCGGATGAAGATTAGCGGAAAATAGATACCATGACCAAACTTCAACCCTTTAGGGCTTTCAAGATTTCTCGCGCGGCATTTGCTCCTGAACCACCCGTTAGGCCCGCGCCTGGATGCGTGCCGCTTCCGCAGAGATACAGGTTTTGGATCGGCGTCCGGTACCGCGCCCAATCAAGCAGGGGTCGCATGGTGAAGAACTGGTCTAGCGCCAGATCGCCGTGGAAAATCTGTCCGCCGGTCAGACCATATTTATCCTCGAAATCTTTCGGCGTGATGATTTGGTGCGTCAAAATCAGTTCCGGCATATTTGGCGCATATTGCGCGAGTGTTTGGACGACCGTTTGTCCAAGTGCCTTACGCTGTTGCTCCCAATCTCCTTTGAGCTTGTACGGCGCGTACTGCATGTAAATCGACATCACATGCTTCCCGTCAGGAGCTAGCGTCGGATCGGTCAGTGTCGGAATTGTGGCTTCGAGATAGGGCTGGCGTGAGAAGTTGCCGTACTTGGATTCGTCGAATGCCTTCTCGAGGTAGTCGATCTCATTGCCGATATGAATCCGCCCGCGTAGCGCGGTCGTAGTCGCCATCCTTGAGGGCGGTAAATTTGGGCAGCGCGGATAGCGCCAGATTCACCTTTGCGACGGTTCCATTGCCGCGATAATTCTGAAGTTTTTGAACAAAGTCGGGGGAAAGGTGAACCGGATCGGTCAGTTTGAGCAGCGTCTGCTTGGGATCGGCGTTGGAGATGACAGCTTTCGCCTGAATCTCTTCGCCGGTTGAAAGCAGCACACCGGAAGCGACTCCGTTATGAACGCGAATCTCGATGACCTGGGAGCCGGTGCGGATCTCAGCGCCGGCGGCCTTTGCCGCAGAAGCCATTGCCTGAGTCACGCTTCCGATTCCGCCGACAGCCAGAGACGCCGACCCGGCCGGGTGAGGATCTGCTGCGGCGCGGATCAACAGAACCAACGCGCTTCCCGCAGACCATGGTCCAAGGAATGTTCCGAAGACTCCGCGAGCGGCGATCACGGCGCGCAACAATTCGGTCTCGAAATATTCGGAGACCAGATCTGCGACCGCCATCGGTCCCCAGCGCAGCAGCCGGAACATATCTTTCTTGCCGAGCTTGCGAATCGCCCGGCCAGTCTTCAGCATGCCCCAGAGATCGGTCCGGCTCGGATCGTCGATGTTGGGCGGCGTAGTCGCGAGCGCGTCGCCGATGACCTTGCTGATCTTGGACAAAGATTGCTCAAATTCGGGATACTTCGTAGCGTCCTTCTGAGAAAAAGCAGAGATCTCTTGTGCCGATTTGTTGACGTCCTGATACAGGGTAAGCGCGCGATTATCGGGAGAGAAGGCCGTCACGCAGGTTTCAGGAGTGATCAGCATCAGCCCGTGTTTATCGAGCTGCATGTCCCGAACGATCCCCGGAAGAATAGGCCCCGCGGTATGGGCCAGGGTCGAGCATTTGAATCCCGGATGAAATTCATCGGTGATGGCCGCGCCTCCAACCTGTGCGCTGCGTTCGAGCACGAGGGGCTTGTATCCCGCCTTGGCCAAATAAAAGGCGGTGATCAGCCCGTTATGCCCGCCGCCGATGATGACGACATCCCGTTGACTGATTCCTGTTTGCGCCGCCATACCTAGGCCGCTCCCTTAATGTCTTTCAGAATTTCCAGCGCCGCCAGCCGGCCATTTGCTCCCATAATGCCGCCACCCGGGTGAGTAGCGGATCCACACATGTAAAGGTTCTTGATCGGTGTGCGGTATTGCGCCCATCCGGGTACGGGCCGAAGGAAGAACAGCTGTTCGAGGGAGAGCTCACCCTGGAAAATGTTGCCCTCGGTCAGCCCCCATTCGCGCTCGAGATCGAGCGGAGTTACCACCTGCTTCTGGATGATGATGTCTTTCAGGTTGGGGGCGTATTCCGAAATCGTGTCGACGACTGTGTTGCCGAATGCTTCTTTCTGGTCGTCCCAGTTGAGGCCGGGCCGCAGTTTATAGGGCGCATATTGCACGAAACATGACATAACGTGCTTTCCGGGCGGCGCTACAGATGGATCGGTAAGCGACGGAATCACCATATCGATGTAGGGCCGCTTCGAAAAATTGCCGTACTTCGCGTCGTCATAGGCACGCTCCATGTACTCCACGGAAGGGGATACGGAGATCGCGCCGCGCAGGTGCGCGCCAGGACCCGGCATGCACTTGAAATTCGGCAACGCGTCTAGCGCCATGTTGACCTTGCCCGACGAGCCGCGGAACTTGTACCGATTTATCTCTTCAAGAAAGTCGCCCGGCAGGTGTTCGGCCTCAATGAATTTTGTGAATGTCAGTCGCGGATCGACGCTCGAGGAGACGACGTCGGCATAAATCTCGTCGCCGTTGGAAAGGACCACGCCCTTGGCTTTGCCATTTTTTATGATGATTTGCGAGATGGAAGCCTTTGTGCGGATTTCCACGCCCGCCTCGCGCGCTGCGTCTGCGATCGCATTCGAGATCGCGCCCGTTCCACCCCGAGCAAATCCCCATGCTCGGAACGCGCCGTCGATTTCACCCATGTAGTGATGGAGGAGAACATAGGCTGTGCCCGGGGAACGCACGCCGAGAAAAGTTCCGATGATTCCGGAGGCGGACATCGTCGCCTTCAATACGTCGGTCTCGAACCATTGATCCAGGAAGTCGATGGCACTCATGGTCATCAACTGCACCTGGTTGTACTTGTCGTAACTCGACATGCCCTGAAAGCGCTTGCCGATGAACAGCAGCTTCATCAGTTCCCGCGGATTCAAAGTCGTCGGATCCGGAGGCACCATGCTCAAGATCGGTTTTACAAACCGACACATGGCCTGCATGGCCTTGCCGAATTCGTCATACGCTTCGGCGTCCACCCGTGAATGACGGGCAATCTCGCGATGAGTCTTGCCGTGATCATTCACGCGCCAGAGATAGTCCCCACTCGGCATGGGTGTAAATGTTCCATCGAGAGGGAGGATCTCGAGCCCATGACGTGGCAAATCAAGATCGCGAATGATCTCCGGCCGGAGCAGTGACACCACGTAGGAGCAGACCGAAAACTTGAAGCCGGGGACGATTTCCTCGGTGCAGGCAGCTCCGCCAAGCACGTGACGCCGTTCAAGCACGAGGACTTTCTTGCCGGCGCGGGCCAGATATGCGGAATTCACCAGGCCATTGTGCCCGCCGCCAATCACGACGACATCGTATGTGTTGGAACCAGCCATGCGCTGTTAGCTCCTAGCTTGAGTGCAAAGATTTCAGGAAACGCAATAATACGCGCGACAGGGAATCGGCGTTAGAAAGATCAGAGCCCGCTAGGAAGGACGGTCCAGCTTCGAAGGATGCTGCACATGATTGGCAGAATGATTCGCATAGGTGACTCGAAGTCGAATCGGTATTCTATCCGGAAGCAGCCGTTTTGTCTGCACATTTACTGGCTGGGTGACTAGCAGTCAACGCATGATGGTTGCTGCGCGAGCGTACGCTGCATATATAATCCAACTTTCTGAGCCTTGTTCCTGCGTGAAACTTGAGTCTTCCGTGGTTGACGCCTTCCTTTTGACCACAAAGGTCACAAAGTTTCACGAAGGAAGAATCAAATCCGTGTGTACGAGGAATCAGCTTGCCCATCGGAACCGCATTTCACGATAGAACTTTCCCCCTCTGCCAAAGCCTGAGCTACCGCGAATGGTCGGGCTACTACACGGTCAGCGTTTACGAAGTTCATCACGAGCACGAGTACAACGCTATTCGCAACGCTTGTGCGTTGATCGATATCTCACCGCTCTACAAGTATCTGATCACGGGCAAGGATGCGACGCGCCTCGTCAATCGCGTGATTACCCGCGACATCAACAAGGTCAAAGTCGGCCAGGTGATTTATTGCTGCTGGTGCGATGAAGAGGGCAAGGTCATCGACGACGGCACGATTTCGCGGCTCGAAGAGAATGTCTATCGCTGGACTGCTGCCGATCCCAGCCTGCGCTGGTTCCGGCAAAACGGTTTGAACATGGACGTCCAGATCGAGGACATTTCGGAGAAAGTCGCGGCACTTGCGCTGCAAGGTCCGACGTCTGCGAAGCTGTTGAAAGCGGTTGCTGAGGCTGATATTGCAAATCTGAAGTACTTCCGGGTTACGCGCGGAAAAATCGCCGGCATTCCTGTCGACATCTCGCGAACTGGATACACGGGCGATCTGGGCTACGAAATCTGGATGCCGTGGAATGACGCCGTGAAAGTGTGGGATGCGCTTGCCGATAAAGGCAAGCAGTTCGATCTTCACGCCGCCGGTATGCTGGCCCTCGATGTGGCGCGCGTTGAAGCTGGACTGCTGCTGATTGAAGTGGACTACACGAGCTCTAAGAAGGCGTTGATCCCATCGCAGACGTTCTCCCCGTACGAGCTGGGATTCGGGAAGATGGTCCATCTCGAGAAGGACAACTTCATCGGAAAGAAAGCTCTCGAGCGGGACGCAAAGAACGGCGTGCCTCGCCAATTTGTTGGGCTTGAGGTGGACTGGACTGACGTCGAGCAGCTTTACGAACGCTACGGCCTTACGCCGGCCGCGCCAGCACAGGCCTCGCGTGTAGCGGTTCCAGTTTATTCGGCAGACAAGCAAGTGGGCAAGGCGACGACCACGAGTTGGTCACCGACTTTGAAGAAGATGATCGCCTTGGCGAGTATCGAGACGCAGTCGTCGAAACCGGGAACAGCGCTTCAAATGGAAGTAACGATCGAGGCGATCCGATTGAAGACGAATGTCAAGGTGACCACGCTGCCTTTCTTCAGCCCACCCCGCAAGACGGCGACGCCCGTCTAGAACTTACCTACGGGGCGGCATTCGTCCGCCCCGAGCGAAGCGAGTGATCGCCGGTGTCTTCCAGGACTATTTGTTTGACTCATACTTTTCCATTCGCAGAACCCCGGAATACGTCCCGAGCTAAAGGTTCGCTGTGCGAGCCGCCCTGCGCTTGCCCGCAGCATAGAGCCATATTCCAGCCAGAACCAGTGCGCCGCATCCGCCTACAACTTTGAAGACTGCCAATGGCTTGTTGGGTTCGTCCGGCGCCGGGACCAGCGAAAGCGCAATCGTCAGCGCGGTGGTAACGAATCCCAAGGTTGCAACCAACTTGGCAACGCCGCTTCCTCCCGGCACCCGGATCACATCTGGTCCTGCCGGCTCGCTCTGCAGCTTGACCATTGCCGCAAACAAATACAGATAAGGTATGAAATACGTAATCACGCCCATACTGACGAGAACGTCGTAGGCGCCTTTCACGCTTGTACCGGCCTGTCCCAAGAAGATGAACACTACCCCTAGGACGAACTGTGTGAGTAGCGCTACCCACGGTGTTTTCCATCTTGGGTGCAGGGCCCCGAAGGATGCGGGCAGCACGCGATCCAGCCCGGCAACGAATGGAAGACGTGCAACCGCGGCAAGGTACGCACCGGCGGCCCCGATATTACTGAGTGCAATCAGAAATGCCGCGACCGGAAGAATGCCGGGGATTCCCAGCCGGGATGTGGTCGCAGAAACAGCCTGTACCAGTCCCTGCAAGCTGTTCACCTGCGTCGAAGGAAGCGCAAGCAGTACGCACACCGTGCCGAGGATGTAGCAGATAGTGACGATCACACCACCGAGCAGCAGCGCGAGTGGAATCGTCCGGCGTGCGTTCTTGATTTCTTCCCCCATGAAGGACGCAGTTTCGCAGCCGCCGAAGGCGAACGTCAGCACAGACCAGAAGATCAAGTCGTTCAGATGAGTGCTCGGCGTCATCGAGTGGATAGTGAAGGAGGTTGCCGAGCCGTAGCGATGCAAAGCGACGAAGCCCAGGATAATTACGATGCAGACCGGAATCCACATTGCGAGGGCGCCAACGTTGTGCAGCCATTTCCCTACGTCAAGTCCGACGATATTAAGTAAAGTAGCAGCGCTCAACGTGAGCACAGCAAAAGCGATGTAGAAGGTGGAGTTTCCGGAGAAGTGTTGCCAATCCGCTTGCCGGATGAAAAGCACATTGCTGGCAGCGAAGTAGAGGACAGCAGGGAAGTAGGGCAGGTTACTGGTCCAATATGTCCAAGCCGACATGAAGCCGGAGAAGTCGCCGAATGCTCGCTTGCTCCAAACGTAAAGCCCGCCTTCATTTGGATAGCGCGAGGAAAGTTCCAACACCGAGAGAGCAAGCGGCGTATAGAAGCAGAACCACGCCCCGGCCCACACCACAATCGAACTTGGTCCAGCGGCTGCAGCCGTCGCGATCCAGCGCAAGCTAATCCCGGTGATGACATAGAAAAGCAGCAGATCGCGAAAACCCATGACCTGCTTCGGTCGATTTGGGTCGTCCGCTTGAGCAATGGAAATTCCCGGCGAGAGGAAGCCCGCGCTGGATCTCTTGCGGCGTCGATTTGGGATCAGACAAGGGTGTGTCCCACGATCATGCGAACGCGAGCAAGAAAGGAAGGAATAACACCGCCCACAATCAGCCGCAAGGCAAAATTGCTTTCGCTACTTGCTTTCGGCGCTGATTCGGCTGCTGCGCTTCCAATATAGATATCCTGGCACTCCTGCTAGAACAATCGCTGTCCCCCAGAACGCTTCGTTCGGGCGCGTGATGATCGTGTTCAGTGTCCACGCCGCACCAATGAAAATGTAAATGGCCGGCAGCCATGGATATCCAGTGCAGCGATAGGGACGTGGAATGTCAGGCCGCTTCCAGCGCAGCCAGAACAGCGCGATCACTGTAAGTGTGTAAGACAGCACCATGCCGTAAATTACGTAAGTGTAGAGTTGGTCGTAGCGCCCGCTCAGAGTGAGTATTCCGGCCCAGATTGATTGTCCGATAAGGCTGAAAGCAGGAGTGCGCCACTTCGGATGTATGACCGCCATCTGCTTGAAGAAGACGCCATCCTGCGCCATTGCGAGATACACGCGGGCGCCTGAGAGAGTGCAGGTCGCCGCGGCGCTGAAGCAGGAAATTGCGATCACCAACGACAACCAGACGGCAGCGCCGGGAGAAAACAAAGAGGCGGCTGCAGCGTGCGCAATAGTTTCGTGAGCAGCTATTTCCGTGATTGGCATTGCATAGAGATAGGTCACGTTCATCGCGATGTATATTGCTCCGACTGCCAGAACGCCCAACACCATCGCCAGTGGAACGTTTCGGCGTGGATTCTTCACCTCACCGGCTACCCATGTGATGTAGACCCATCCGTCGTAGGCCCAGAAGACTGCGATCAGCCCGACGCCGAGCGCAGAGATGAGGCCACCCACGCCTATCCCCGCGCTCAGCGAAACTGCATTTGAATGGAAGTTGGCCCAGTTTCCTTTGCCAATGGCGAATCCCAGGAGCACGAACGCCGCCATTGCTGTGAACTTGGTCCAGGTGGAGACATTTTGCAGCAATGCTCCCCAGCGCAATCCCACTACGTTGACCCATGTGAGAATGGCGATCAACACCAACCCGAGCAGGTGGGCGCGAGTGATTGCCATGCCGAAGAGGGAGAAGACGACGTGTCCTTGCGAAACCAGAGGAATCACCTGTCCGAGATAGGCTGCCGACGCGACTGAGAGCGCGGCAATCGACCCCCCATTGGCTACGGAGAACAACATCCATCCATAAAGAAACGCGACCAGATCGCCGTAGGCCTCTCGCAGGAAAATGTACTGTCCGCCGGAGTCAGGGAACATCGATCCCAACTCTGCGAAGGCGAAACAGGCGCAGAGAGAAATCAGCGCGCCCAGCACCCAGACAAGCAGAAACAAAAGCGGCCGAGGCAGCGGGCCGGCGATGTCTTTCGCCGTGAGAAAAATGGACGAGCCGATGATGCCGCTCACCAGCAAGAGTACTGAGTCGAGTAACCCCAGGCCCCGCACCAGAGTCGGCTGATTTTTGGAATTGGAAACTGCTCCGTCTGCAGAAGAGATGACCACCGCCGGGACGACGGGTGTAGGGTCCATTAGGCGATCCCGAGTTCGTCAGGAGATTCGAGTGGAGTACCGCATCGTCTGCAGATAACCGCCGAACAGTCTCCGCAGGTCAGCGGGTCATTCACTTCTTGCGCACAATTCGGACAATAAAGAGACGGCGAATCAGGCTGCTGCTGCGCATTCTGCGGGTCGGTCGCCATGCGGAAGGAAACTGTAACACAGAAGGGAAGAGAGGCTTGACATCAAGTTAAAGCCGAAGCGGGACTGTCTGCGCTGGTTTATAGTACGAGGCGCCGCAAAATCTGATGTCCACAAAATCCTCAAACGCGAAGCGGAAGAAAGTGGCTTTGGGAGTTCGCTTCAAAGCCGCCGTTGTGCAAGCGTGTCCGGTAATCTTTGATCGTGAAAAAACGCTCAAAAAAGTTCATGCGCTTACGCGAGAGGCGGCGAATCAGGGGGCGCGTCTAGTGGTGTTCCCCGAAGCATTCGTTTCCGCTTATCCCCGCGGCCTCGATTTTGGGGCAGTGATTGGGGCACGGTCGGAAGAAGGTCGCGAACAATTCCGCCGATACTACGAGAGCAGCGTAGACGTTCCCGGCCCGGCCGTCGAAGCTCTTTCTCGAACTGCGAAAAGTGCCGGGGTCTTTCTCGTGATCGGCGTGATCGAACGGGATGGCGGCACTTTGTATTGCACAGTTCTGTTTTTCGGACCGGATGGAACCTACATGGGAAAGCACCGAAAGATCATGCCAACTGCATCAGAGCGCCTGATCTGGGGTTTCGGCGACGGTTCGACCCTGCCAGTTTTCGATACGGCCATCGGAAAGATTGGCGCTGTGATTTGCTGGGAAAACTATCTTCCCCTGATGCGAGCGGCCATGTACTCAAAGGGAATCGAAATTTACTGCGCTCCAACGGCAGATCCTCGCGATTCATGGCTCGCTTCGATGCGTCATATCGCGGTTGAGGGACGTTGCTTTGTGCTTTCCTGCAATCAATTCAACCGGCAGCGTGATTTTCCCAAGGATTACGCCGCGTCGTTTGGAAGCGACCCCGATGCGACCGTGACGCGAGGGGGGAGTTGCATCGTCGATCCGTTCGGGAATTTTCTCGCTGGACCCAACACCGACGGCGAGGCAATTTTGACGGCCGAGATTGATCGGGCTCAGATTGTGCGTGGAAAATACGATTTGGACGTGGTTGGCCATTATGCGCGGCCTGACATTTTTCATCTCGAGGTTGATGAGCGTTCAAAGAAGCCGGTGACTTCTCGACCATGATGCGAGGAAATCGATATGCCTGACAAGCCACAGACTCCTGACGACAAGCTGCAACAGGAGTTCAACCGCTGGGCCGCGGCCGGTGAAGGTGAGAAGATGAAGAACCATCACCTCGATATCACTGAGAAGACGCTCCGCCTGATGGACCTGCGCCCTGGCGAGCGAGTCTTGGACCTTGGCTGCGGATCTGGTTGGGCGACCCGCCTGCTCGCACGGTTAGTCGGCGACGGACCGGAAGGTTTTGGCCAAGTAGTGGGCGTCGATATTTCGGACGAGATGGTGCGACAAGCGCGTGAATCCTCGAAAGATTTTGACAATATTCTCTATGTCTGGGGATCGGCCCAGCAGATTCCGTGGGAAGAGAACTTCTTCGACAAAGTCCTTTCCGTCGAGTCGTTCTACTACTATGCCGATCAAGACCGCGCTTTGATGGAGTTGTTCCGCGTGATGTCGCCGAGGGCGAGGCTGTTCATTCTGATCAATCTGTATAAGGATAATCAGTATTCGCTGCAGTGGGTCGACAAACTAAAAGTTCCGGTTCACGTGCGGTCGGCGGCCGAGTATATCGAACTGCTCAAGAAGCACGCTTTCGAGAACGTGGAAGCGCGCCGCGTTCCGGACGACACACCCACTCCCGATGATTACAAGACCAAGTCCTTCAACAGCCTGGAAGATTTGCGGGCGTTCAAGCGCGAAGGCGCATTGCTTCTGATGGCATCTAAGCCAGACCTGCGTACACCGGCCCCGGGATATACGATCTATTAAGAGGTTAGCCGCGCGCGACCCGGCGGCTGTGGTGGCAGCGTCTCGCTGCCACCGCCGACACTTTCTATGCGACTTCAGATTTCGCTGTCGTCATCGTCGTCTTTGTCGTGGTGACTCCGATCCTTTACGGGGCTCATGGCATGCCCGTCCTGCGCATGGTGAACCTCGACTCTGCCGTTTACGTTCGACAGTTTTACGCGCGTGCCGCCGTGACCAATCTCGCCGCGCATGTCATGCCCGACGTAGCGATGGTTGTTCACGTGGAGCCCGAAATCGTTGTCGATACCACCAGAAACGGTGCTCGCTTCGACCTCTGCATTCGAATCGGATGGGATGGTCAGGTCCAACCCTCCATTGACCGAACTCAGTTCGACGGATTGGCCGGCCAGCTGGTCAAATTTTGCCTCGAGTCTCCCGTTGATGGTGGAGAGCGCAGCCCGTCCCGCCAGGTTGTGCGCTTCGAGGCGGCCATTGATGCATGAGGCACGGACCTCACCTGTCACTCCGGTAACGTCCAGAGACCCATTAATCAGCTTGATCTCATCAAGTCTGATCGTCTTCGGCACCGTCAACGTGTATTCCACGTTGGCGGGATTGTTGTGCGATCCCCAAGTCCAGTTATGATCGTGCTCGGGATACTTCGTACGAATCGAGAGGTATTCCTTGCCCGAGTCTACCTCGATCTTTGCCTCGTCCAAACGTTCTTTCGTATCGGCGGACTTGATCGCGTCCACCTTGATTTCTTTTCGGTCCCAACTGGAGATGTGGACCGAGCCGTTGATGTTATCGAGTTCGACGCGGCCATCGGGTGTGATGGTGTAAGTCTGGTGAAACTCTTCGGTGAGCGATCCGCGGTGGTCAGAGGCGTGCGCAGTCATGGCCAAGACAAAAAGCGCACAGAGGCACCCGAGAAATGCTCCAAACCAAGTGGCGGACTGACGATGTCGCTTCATGACTCCTCCGTTTCTAGGGTTATAGACGAAGGTCTCTGCAATTCGTGAGTAGCCGGTCTCGAAGAAAGAGCACTTCTCATTGATAGGTACGTGCAGTCTTGACCGCAGGTTCCGGGAAAGAGAGCGCTTTTTGTCCGCCTTTTATGGCTTTGGCGATCAGGAAGACGCAGAGAATGGTCATCTCGGGCTCAATCGGATGACGGTAGCGTGGAGATGGAAAGACGATGTAATAGACGGCTGGGTACGACACAACGAGCCAGAAGAACAATAGCGCTCCTGGCTTGCGCAATCGCAGGGCTAGGCCCAGCCCCCAAAACGTCAGTACCGACGAAGCAAAGAAGGCCGAGTTCTTTACCTCGCTGAGCCAGGGCGGTTGCGTCGCTTTCGGAGGCCCGGCCCAGAAGTAGACGAAGCGCTTCAGGCATAGTAACGCGAATCTGGAATAGTCAGCCTTGATGAATGCGACTGCCTGCGACTTGCGCAGCGCCACATAGTCGAGTTCACCCAACGCCTGGTACTGACGGAGCGCAAAGACGTTCTGCGTTGGATGAAGATATTCCATCCATGTTCCGTCGGCGCCTTCGCCATTTCCCATGCGCAGCTCCGCTCCGAAATTGTCGCGAATGAAAATAAACTTGCCGAAAGTTTCGTAGTTTCGAACGAGCCAGGGAGTAATGATGGCGAAGAAGATTGCCGAAGCGAGAGCGATTCCGGCTAGAGAACGTTTGCCGCATTTCCATCGCCTACCCCAGGCCCACAATCCCGCTGCCGGAAGAAAGGATAAGAGGGATGTGCTCGTTAATGCCAAAAGGCCCCAAAGAGATCCGAAGGTGATCCACGGGATCCATCCGTCGCGGTCTTCGAGCGTTAGTGCCAGCCAGAAGAGTGTTGCGAGCAGTAACGTCGATAGGCTTGTTTCCCAGATCCAGCGCGTGCACCAGAACATTACACTTGGCAACAAAGCCCATGCCCACGCAGACCAGATTGCGACCTTCGTCGAGAAAACACGGCGAGCGATCAGGAAAATTGGGATACAAGTGAGAGCTGAGAAAACGCTGTTGAGAGCAAGGAGTACGAATGCAGACGCTTTCGAGTAGACGCCGAAGAGCAGAAACACGCCTGCGGTCAGATATGGATAAAGCGGAGGTTCCCACGCTGTTGGGCCGGTCTCAGGACCGAACGGGCTGCTGAATCCATGGCCAGAAGCCAACGACGCGGCGACCCTGCCCATTTCCCAACCGAAATTGAAGTTGTCAGTACTCGCCTTGATTTTGTAGGTGTGGCCAAGCAGAATCCACCCGAGTCTTAGGACAAGTGCGACGGCTGCGATCCAAAATGGAGAAGACCGGCTGACCATCCACCGTTGCCATGCCATGTGTTTCTGCACGCCGCCGTCGCCGGCCGATTTCTGCTCCATCGCTGGTCCTATTTGTAGCTGAGTCGTTCGCCAGCAGCAACCGGAGGACGCTTTTACATTCGCGGCGAGATGGAAGGCGTACAATTCCCCCACCGCAAGGAGGCGTCACCGTGATTCTGGGGCTATCCACTGCGACATTCACACTATTACACGTTCTGATCAGCGTGGTCGGTATCGCTTCGGGACTGGTTGTGATGTACGGCTTCCTGGCTTCCAAGCGAGTTGCCCGCTGGACAGCGATCTTTCTTGCAACCACGTTTCTTACCAGCCTAACCGGATTTGCTTTTCCCTTCGATCACCTTCTGCCTTCGCACATCGTAGGGATTCTTTCCTTGCTAGTGCTGACGATCTCCGCCTTCGCGCTCTACGGCTTGCACTTGCGCGGCGCATGGCGTTCGATCTATGTAATCAGCGCCTCCATCGCACTCTACTTCAACGTTTTTGTTCTGGTCGTGCAAAGTTTTGAGAAAGTCCCCATCCTCAATGCCCTTGCTCCAACTCAGAAAGAGTCCCCCTTTGCAATCGTGCAAGTGCTGGTTCTCGCGGCGTTTATTGTGTTGACCGTGATGGCGGTGAGGCGCTTCAAGAAGCGGCAGTCCCTCGTTGGGTCGCCGGAGATGGTCACTCCCAAGAAACGTGTAGCCTGATCAAACCCTAGCGTTACTCACAGATATAAGAGAAAGATAGAGGTCATATGAGCTCGATTTCAATGAAAGATGGAACTCGAATTTATTACAAGGATTGGGGCTCAGGGCAGCCAGTCGTTTTCAGCCATGGCTGGCCCCTGAGTTCTGACGCATGGGAAGATCAAATGTTCTTCCTGGCTTCGCGCGGTTACCGCTGTGTAGCGCATGATCGGCGTGGCCACGGACGATCCAGCCAGGCATGGGATGGAAACGAAATGGATACCTATGCGGATGATCTCGCGGCTGTCGTCCAAGCATTGGATCTCAAAGACGCGATTCACGTCGGTCATTCGACCGGTGGCGGAGAGGTGGCTCGCTACATCGGACGCCATGGTACGAGTCGAGTCGCCATGGCAGTGTTGATCGCCGCGGTGCCGCCGTTGATGTTGAAGACTCAAGCCAACCCAGCGGGGTTGCCGATCACAGCGTTCGATGAGCTGCGGACCGCCGTGTCGAATGATCGATCGCAATTTTTCAGGGATCTTTCGGCTCCGTTCTATGGAGCGAATCGGCCGGGCTCCAACGTGTCGCAGGGACTACGAGACTTCTTCTGGATGCAGGGCATGCAGTCCTCATTTAAGGCTTCGTACGATTGCATCAAGGCCTTTTCGGAGACTGACTTCACTGAAGATTTGAAGAAATTTGATGTACCGACCCTTGTCTTGCACGGCGATGACGATCAAATCGTGCCGATCGGTGCCGCGGCGCTCCTCTCATCAAAACTAATCAAAGGTGCGACGCTGAAAGTCTATGCGGGAGCGCCTCACGGCATGACGGCAACGCTGAAAGATAAAGTGAATAACGAACTGCTGACTTTCTTCAAGCAGAGCCGGCAAAAAGCGGCCTAACCGACACTCTTGTCCCTCACTCCCCCAGCGGTAGTCGTTGCGCCACCGCTGGTCGGGAGTCGAGGATTCGAATCCGGTAAAATATCTGGTTTGACCGGACTCATCGATTGACTGCTCATTCCATCCTGGCGCTAAACCTCAGTGCGTTCGCGGGACCCAAAGGTGTTGGGCACTACATCCGCCAGCACTTTCTCGACACTACGTTTCGCGGACTTTACCATGCCAATGCTTTTGATGTGGCTCTGCTGGTACCGTACTTCATCGTATTGATCTTGCTGGCGGGATACGGGATGCACCGCTACGTCCTTGTTTATCTTTACTACAAGCATCGGAAGAACCGAACCACTGATCCGCCAGGGCACTTCGAAGATCTGCCGCGCATCACCGTGCAGTTGCCGATCTTCAACGAGCAGTACGTCGTTGAGCGGTTGCTGGAAGCGATTTGCAAGCTGGAGTATCCGCGAGAGAAGCTGGACATTCAGGTGCTGGATGATTCGACCGATGAGACGGTCGAATTCGCGAGTGGTCTGGTGGAGCGCTATGCCGCGCTTGGGCATCCCATCAGCTACCACCACCGAACAAATCGCCATGGTTACAAAGCCGGGGCGCTCGCCGAGGGAATGCTATCCGCAAAAGGTGAGTTCATTGCGATTTTCGACGCGGACTTCACTCCTCCGGAAGATTTTCTCCTGCGCACCATCCATCACTTCACCGATCCCAATATCGGGATGGTGCAGACGCGATGGACGCACCTTAATCGCAATTATTCGTTCCTCACCGAAGTCGAGGCCATCCTCCTCGACGGACATTTTGTGCTCGAGCACTCGGGACGCGCACGCACCGGACTCTTCTTCAATTTCAACGGCACGGCGGGAATGTGGCGCCGTGCCACCATCGAACAGGCGGGCGGTTGGCAGCACGATACTTTGACAGAAGACACCGACCTCTCCTACCGGGCTCAATTGAGCGGATGGAAGTTTATCTACCTTCAGGATGTCGAATGCCCCGCTGAGCTCCCTGTCGAAATGACGGCGTTCAAAACGCAGCAGGCAAGGTGGGCAAAGGGGTTGATTCAGACCGGCAAAAAGATTTTGCCGCGAGTCATGAAGAGCGATGCTCCCCTGCACACAAAAATCGAATCGTGGTATCACCTGACGGCGAACCTGAGCTATCCGCTGATGATCATGTTGTCCGTTCTGCTGCTGCCGGCGATGGTCATTCGTTTTTACCAAGGTTGGTTTCAGATGCTCTACATCGACCTACCGCTGTTCATGGCTTCGACATTCTCGATTTCGAGCTTCTACCTGGTATCGCAGCGTGAGCTATTCCCTCGGAGTTGGCCTCGCGCTCTTTTGTACCTGCCCTTCCTGATGGCGCTGGGCATTGGATTAACGATTACCAACACAAAGGCGGTGATCGAAGCCCTGATCGGTAAGCAGAGCGCGTTCGCGCGAACGCCGAAGTATCGCGTCGTAAATAAGCAGGATAAAATCGGCGCGACAAAGTATCGAAAACGGTTGGGATGGATTCCGTGGGTCGAGCTTTTGATCGGCGCCTACTTCGCCATGACCGTTTACTACGCGGTCGAGAACGAGAATTACATCACCGTTCCGTTCTTGCTGTTGTTTGTCCTCGGCTACTGGTACACGGGACTGATGTCACTGCTACAGGGTCGGTTTGGACGTTCCTCGGGCCGAGCTACTACCCACACCAAGCCATTCCCCGTTGGAGTTTAGCCGCCTGCTGGTCCAGACCGGGCAGATGCCACGAGCTTCGTGCTGCCACGGGAAAACCTTGCATCGGCGTCTGGCCTTCGATTGAACACTGATTTACAATCCACTCGCTGAAATATCTTCCCTTGAATCGATCCAGTTACGACGACGAACTCCCGAAAGGAGGAATGCGATGCTTAGCTCGCATAGAATTCTCCACTCCGCCTCAGTTATAGCGATAGCAGTCGTTATGCTGAGTTGTGGTGCCACCCACGATTCCGACGAGTACTACGCCTTTGTCTCCACGAATTTACAGGTTCCGTACTGGAAAACAGCAGGCGCCGGATTCACCAACGCGGCCTCTCAGTTCAAAGTACGCGCTGATTTTAGCGGGCCGCAGAATTACGATCCCAAGGGTGAGCGCGACGCGATGGATCAGGCCGTGCAGAAGAAAGCCACCGGCATTCTGGTTGCAGTCGCGGACGCATCGTTGTTGAAGGACAGTATCGACAAGGCCGTGGCGGCCGGTATCCCAGTCATCACAATCGACTCCGATGCTCCTGCCAGCAAGCGGTTGTTCTTCATCGGCACGAATAATTATCAAGCAGGCTTCAACGGAGGCCAGCGCCTTGCGCAGGAACTCAAGGGCAAGGGAAATGTCGTTGTCTTCACCATGCCGGATCAGCCTAACCTTCAGGACCGCCTCCGTGGCTACAAAGATGCCCTCGCTCGTACGCCAGACATCAAGATCACACGAGTTGTCGACATCCAGGGAGATCCGAGAATCGCCTTCGACACCACGACTCAGATCGTTGGCAAAGAGCGCGACAAGGTGGATGGCTTCGTCTGTCTTGAAGCGCAGTCGGGCAAGGAAGTCGCGGGGGTCCTCAACAGCTATCATGTGACCGGCAAAGTGGTGATCGCGATGGACACTGACCAGGAGACGCTCGACTTGATTCAGAAAGGTGTTATCGCTGCTACGATCGCTCAAAAGCCATACAGCATGGCTTTCGTCGGAATGCAGATGCTCGACAATCTCTATCACCACAAGCCGGCCTCTCTCGACGCTGACTGGTCCAAGGATAGCTTTGCTCCGATACCGGCGTTTGTTGACACGGGTTCGGCGGTCATCGACAAGTCCAACGTAGAGTCCTTCATCCAGGCTGGGAAAAACGTGGCGACATCACCCAAGTAGTGGAAAAAGGACGCTGACACGACATCTCTGTCGCGTGAAAAGGAAAATTTAATGCGCAAGCTATTGCTTTGCTTTTTGAGCATCTTGACGATGTGTGCTGCGGGCAGGTGTTTGGATCGGCAGCCTGGCACCGACTACCGGGCGCGGCGCGAAGCTTTGGCGAAAAAGGCAGGGGCGGTTGTCGTTCTTCTCGCCCCGCTAGAGAAAATGGACGCGGTCTATGAATTCCGACAGGAAGACAACTTCTACTATCTGTCTGGAGTGACGGTGCCCGGCGCGGGTCTTTTGATCGCACCAGCCGTCGAAGCACACGGAGAAACTCCCGCCCGGTCGTATATGGAAATTCTCTTTCTTCCTCCGCGTAACCTCCGGCTGGAAAAGTTCACTGGCAGGCAGATGGGCGCCGATGACGCCGACGCACCGAAGCAAACAGGATTCGATCGAGTAG
This sequence comes from uncultured Acidobacteriota bacterium, assembly GCA_963712365.1. Lineage (GTDB taxonomy): Bacteria > Acidobacteriota > Terriglobia > Terriglobales > Acidobacteriaceae > Sulfotelmatobacter. The sequence continues at coordinate 71,009 of CAVQHO010000004.1, read as the reverse complement.
AAGAAACGGGTAAGCTCCCGGAAGAAGTTGCGAAGCTGCTGGCCAACCAACGGCCCACCGTTTACACGGAAATGTCTTCTGCAGGCGAGATTCCGGCAAGCGAAGACATGTTGGGCTTCCTGCGGCACAGCAATGCGATGGTCTTTTTTCAGGATGTAAAGCCGATGTTGACGTCGCTGCGGACGACCAAAGACGCAGGCGAAGTCGCGTTGATTCGAAAAGCCGTGGACGCCTCAGCTGCTGCGCACATCGCTGCCATGAAGGCCGTAAAGCCGAATGTGAAAGAGTATGAAATAGCAGCTTTGATGCAGTATGAGTGGGGGAAGCGCGGATGCGAACGTCCATCCTATGCGCCGATCGTCGGTTCGGGTCACAACTCTACGGTCCTGCACTATTCTGAGAACAGCAACCTCATGAAATCCGGCGACGTCGTTGTAATTGACGCCGCGGCGGAATATTCGATGTACGCGGCGGATGTTACGCGGACGTTGCCGGTGAGCGGCAAGTTCACCGCTCGGCAGAAGGAAATCTACGAAATCGTTCTCGCGGCGCAAGAGGCCGCAGCAGCTGCATTTCAGTCCGGCAAGTCTGTGCTGTCTGGTGATGGCGAGACGTCTTTGGACAAAGTCGCCCGGGAGTACATAAAGACTCACGGTAAGGATCTGCACGGACAGCCTCTCGACCAGTATTTCATTCACGGCCTCGGTCACTACATTGGTTTGGGCGTGCATGATGCGGGAGATTACAAAGCGCCACTTGGGCCGGGCATGGCCTTCACCATTGAACCCGGCATTTATATCCCGGAAGAAAACCTTGGCGTGCGCATCGAGGACGACTACGTGGTCGATACTGATGGGAAGCTTGTGAAAATGAGCGCCGCTGCTCCCTCGAAGCCGGAAGACGTCGAGAAGACCATGTCAGGGAAATAAGCTGCGAGCCGATGCGGGCGCGCCAGCTAACTAAGAGATGTACTCGCGAATGTACTCATCTTTCGTGTGCGCCAGCTCGCGTATGTCCCCGTCGAAAATCACCTTGCCTTCTCGAAGCACCAGGAAGCTCATGGGCACATCACAATACTGCCCGCGTGGGAGAACGCGCAGTGTGTTGGTTTGCTTGTCAAACTCATGCGTCGCGAGCGTGAAAGCATCCTGCAACCGATGTGTGACCAGCAGGGAACTCGTCCGGTAAACGTCACGCTGCTTCATAATCAATTCCACGATCGTGTTCGATGTTACCGGGTCCAATCCGCCGGTTGGGGAATCGTAGAGCAGCAATTCTGGCTGCGTGATGATGGCGCGTGCGATGGCAACCCGGCGCCGCATGCCTCCCGAAAGTTCAGCAGGAAACATATCCAGAGTGTGTTCAAGTTCTACGAATCGCAGTGACTCTCTCACGCGCTTGTCAATCGAGTCATCGTAGATTCCATGTTCTTCGGTTAGCCGATACGCCACATTTTCCCGCACAGTCAGAGAATCGAATAGCGCACTTTCCTGGAACACCATCCCCAATCTGCCTCGCATAGGGAAGAGATCGAGTTCTTTCAGTTGCGTGACTTCGTTTCCTAAAACAGTGATTCGCCCTGAGTCGGGTGACAGCAGTCCAAGTGCCAGTTTCAGGATCGTACTCTTGCCCGAGCCGGCAACTCCAAACAATGCCTTCGTCTCGCCAAAGGGCAAACGAAACGAGACTCCGCGAAGCACGTGATTTTCCTCGAATGCAAGATAAACATCTTCGAAGACAATGGCTGCATCCGCAGGCGTGTGAAGCAGCCCGGTCGGCCGATCGATTGGTAAAGTCGGGGTAGACATCGGCTACCTGTAGGAAAGCAAAGAGATCAAAATCTTGGTCACAAAAAAGTCGGTGACGAGAATAAGCACCGATGCCGCTACCACTGCTTGCGTCGTGGCGCGTCCCACACCTTGCGTGCCTCCGCGTGCCGTCATTCCGTAGAAACAGCCGATGGTCGAGATGATGAAGCCGAAAAGAGTCGGCTTGAGCAATCCCATCAGAACATCTTGGAACACCAGCACTTGCCAGGCATTGCTCCAGTACTGCCGCGCGTCGAGGCTTAGAAAAAGCTTTGCCACCATCAGGCCGCCAGCAAGACCCACCAGGTCGGAGATGATGCTGAGGAAAAATAGCATGAACACCGTGGCCGTCACACGCGGGGTGACCAGCTTCTTCATGGGATCGGTGCCGAGCGCGCGCATGGCGTCGATCTGTTCGGTCACAACCATAGACCCCAGTTCGCTAGCCATGCCGGAAGAGTTTCGTCCGGCGACCATAAGGCCGGTGAGCACTGGTCCAAGCTCACGAACCATTGAAGTCGAGACAAGTTGCCCGATGAGCGTGATCGATCCGAAGCGCTGCAAGGTGTTGGCGGTCTGGAGAGCCAGCACGCCGCCGGTAAAGAATCCGGTCAGCACAACGATTGGCAGGGAACCGACGCCGATCAAATCGGCCTGCTGAACCATATCTGCGAAATAAAGAGGTTTTCGGAAAAGATTGCTTACAGATTGGGCAGCAAGAAGAATGTATTCCTGAACCGTGAGAACTTTTTGCTTGACGAAATCACTGGGCGAGATCAGTTCCATGCGGATCAAAAGTCCGGTGAGCAAGCTGTAACGACTCCCCGGGCTTGATCGAAATATAACAGAGAACGCGATCAGCCATCAGTGTCCAGCATGCTCCGCTTATATTATCGGGTGATTAAAGCTGGAGAGGAATTCGGCAGAGCACAAGCGTCTGCCCCATCGAATCAAAAGGAGTCAAATGTGATCCTAGACGCGGCCCTTTTTCTTGATCTCGATATTCAATCTACGGATTTTCTGGTTCAGAGTCGACAACGGAACGTGGAAGCGTTCGGCAGCTTCGGTCTGATTCCAGTTGCAGCGTTCGAGCATATCGGTGATGACGCGTCCTTCGAAGTCTTCTACGATCTCGAACAGAGATGCATCCGGAGGAGGCTCGTGCATCCCGAGAGAAGATCCACGTCCCATCAATGACTCCGGCAAAAGATCCATGGTGATCTCCGGGCCCGATGAGAGTACAACGGCCCGCTCGATGACGTTCTCCAGTTCTCGAACGTTGCCAGGCCATGAATAAGCCATCAACGGCCGCAAGGCTTCAGGCAAGACCCGTTGCGTCGGACGCCCGTTTTCTTCCGCATATTTACGCAGGAAGAATTCCACCAGCAGGGGAATGTCTTCCTTTCGCTGTCGCAACGGCGGCAGTTCGACGGTGATGACATTCAAGCGATAGAACAGGTCTTCCCGGAAACGCCCTTCGCGAACCATCTGGCGTAAATCGATGTTGGTCGCGGCGATGATGCGGACATCGACCTGCACTTCGTGGATTCCGCCAAGATGCATGAAGCGACGGTCCTGCAGAACACGCAGGATTTTTGCCTGAGTCTCGAGACCCATCGTGGCGATCTCGTCCAGGAATAACGTGCCTTTGTCCGCGACTTCGAACAGTCCCTTTTTGGACGCGATAGCGCTGGTGAATGCGCCTTTGACGTGCCCGAAGAGAGTGGATTCAAGCAGGTCCGTAGGCATGGATCCCGTGTTGACGGGAACAAATGGTTTGTCACGGCGAGGCGAATTCAGGTGGACGGCCTTCGCTATCACCTCTTTGCCTGTGCCGCTCTCGCCTTGTAGCAGAACAGTGGAACGGCTGTTTGCCACTTGGGCGACGAGATCGAAAATCTTTAGCATCGGCTCGCTCTTGCCGACAATGTTTTCGAAGTTGTAGCGCTGCTTGAGAGCTCGCTTGAGTTGAACGTTTTCTTCCTCAGCGCGGCGCCATCCCACAGCAGTGCGGACATCGGCGAGAAGTTTCTCGTTGTCCCATGGCTTCTGCACGAAGTTCGTCGCGCCCGACTGCATCGCACGGACCGCATTTTCAACCGTTCCGAAGGCAGTGATCATGATGACGGGAAGGCGCGTGTCGTGAGTGCGTATTTCGGAGAGTATTTCCATCCCATCTCGCCCCGGGAGCGCCAGATCGAGAAGCACCAGGTCGAATGGGCGCTCGGCCACCTGCAGAAGCCCGTCTTCGCCGGTATCGGCGGTTTCTACCGAATACCCTTCCATCTCGAGCAAGGTCTGGAGTGATTCACGAATGGCAGCCTCATCATCGATGATGAGAATCGTCCCTGCAGACGCAGGGTTGCTGTTGTAAGTGCCGCGTGAAATCACCGCTGCTTCAGACATGAACTGCCTTCCTGCTCAGCGGAAAGTCCAGGGCGAAAGTTGTACCGGCTCCCGGATTGCTCTCCACTCGAATCTTGCCCGCGTGCTCTTGGATGATCCCGTAGGTCACGGAGAGACCTAAGCCTGTGCCGCGATTCTGGCCCTCTTGCGGCGTGGTCTTGGTGGTGAAGAACGGATCGTAGATGCGCTGAATATGTTCTGGGGCTATGCCCGACCCCGTATCGGAAACTCGCACACTCACCATTTCCCCATTACTGGTCGCGACCCTGAGCTGCCCTCCGCCGGCCATAGCGTCCTTGGCATTGAGAAACAGGTTGAGAAACACTTGCTGCAGCCTTCCCGAATTTCCCTGGATGGCGGAGATACCGGTCGTCAAGTCGGCATGCACCTGAATCTTGGCGGTTTTGAACTGATGCTCGAGTAGCGCCAGGGTGTCGCTTATAACCTTATTGATGTCAATATCGCCGAATTCGGTGCCGCTGGTGCGCGAAAAATTCAGCAAATTATTGACGATCTCCGACGCGCGGAATGTTTGCCGCGTAATCTTCTCCAGCAGTCCGGACTTCTGCGGGTCCCCTTGCAGTTGCTTGGCTAGCATTTGCGTGTACGAGGAAATCACCGCGAGCGGCGTGTTGACCTCGTGCGCAACGCCTGCCGCCAGCAACCCGATAGAGCTGAGCTTATCGGCCTGCGAGAGCTGGCTCTCGAGCTCAACTCGTTCGGTGATGTCGTCCATGATGACAAGGCGGCCGATCACCTGAAACTTTCGAGTTACCAGAGGCGCGATCGCGACATTGACTGTGCGCGTCTCTCCCGCCGGCGTCTGCATGCGGAATTTGTATAGATTATTGATGCCGGCATTCTGGCGAATCCGGTAAAACTCTTCCACAAAGTCCGCCGGAAAGACGCTGCGCACCGGCTGTGTCAGGGCCTGCCAGCGCGGAAGGGCATACATCACTTCCATCTGCGCGTTCCAGCTCTCGATACGATCTTCCATGTCGAGAGCCAACACTCCGACGTTGATCGACTCGACGATATTCTCGTTGAAGTCTTTGAGGCGCTCGTATTCCGCTACCTTTTGCTGCAGGGAGGCATAGAGCCGCCCATTCTGGATCGCGATCCCGAGATATCCGCCAAGGGTTTCCAGCAGTTCAATGTCTTCGCTCGAGAGAAAGTCGCCTTTGTTCGTCTTTCCCAATCCGAGGACGGCGACCGTTCGTTGCTGAGCTCGGCAGGGAATGTAGTAGTTGAGATCAAGCTTGGCGATGGTGTCCTGCGCTCCGGCCGTCTCTCGAGGCACCTGATGGGTATTCTCGAAAAACATGTGGCTCGTCGGTTCTGGACGGGCAGCGCTCAGGAACGTCAGGTCAAGTTTGCCAACCGGACTCACCGCTATCGACTTGGCGAGGAAGAACTGCTCCGACTCCTCATCGGCGCGCAAGAAAATCGCGATTCGGTCCACTGCCAGGGTTCGCGACAAACGATCTACTGTCGCGGAAAGCAGAGCAGGTAAATCGGTCTCGGAACTCAACTCGCGGCCAAACTCAAGAAGCGTGCGCCGGTAGTCATATTCCGTCCGGTAGAACACATGGTCAACGCGATCCTGGATCCACTTGCGGACAGGGTCGAACAGCAGAGCTGTAACGACCACTGCGAGGATCAAGCCCAGCGGGCCCGTCGCCGGCTTCTGCATGTGGACGAGTTCTGCGACGCCTGCGACCAACGCGAAGTACAGTCCGACGACTGCGGCGGCTGCGAGGGTGTAAACGACGCCGCGCTTGAAGATCAGGTCGACGTCCATCAACCGGTAGCGGAAGATCGCGTATCCGAAGGTCAACGGAAGCAGGCCGAGCGAGAGCACAGACAGCTTCATGCCCGTCCCGGGCAGCGCGCCCAGCAGATAGGGTGTTACGTAGAAGAGCGTGTAAGGGACGACGGCCAGGATGGTGCCGCGGGTCACCCACTTCAATTGCTGGCGGAGAATCGTGGTGCTGGCCCGCCGGTAGCTGTACCAAAGAACGGCGGCGGCAGAGAGGAATACCAGTGCACCGAACGCCATCTCCTGCCGATCCATATCCCACCGGAGCAGGCCTGTCGCCTGAGCCAATCGCAGCGCAATAACGTGTCTTCCAAGCAGAATTGCAGCCGGAAGGTAAACCAGCGCTAGAATCCATGGCTGCTTACGAACCAGTCGACGCTTCTCCGGAAAGATCAGAACGAAGTGCAGGAATAGCGCGGGCTGTAGGACCCAGGCGACGATGTTGCTCCAGTAGATGATCCAGTCGAAATCGTTCAGTTTTCCCGTGTATTTAAAGGAGTACGCGATGAACGAGACGAGACAGAAGACGTAGAAGTGCATCGATCCAGGTGCGGTCCAGCGACGCAGCAAGACATACACGCCGATACCCAGATAGATCAGCGCGATCAATCGCAGGGATAAATTCAGTGAACGGTCTGCCGGCATCAGCAGCACGCTGGAATCGAGTGCCACCGCATCACGGAGCAGCGAATACGAGGCTTTGTGCCAAACTCCCGTTGCGTAGAGTTGGCGCTCCAGCCCTGGAGTGTTCTTAATCTCCTGCCCGTTTATCGAGATCAGCTCGTCTTTAGGCTTTATACCCGCGGATGCGCCCTGTCCATGTGGATCGACTCGATCGGCGACTAATCTGCCGCTGTGCTCTACCCACCAGACACCATCGTCCGGAACGGCTGACTGGCGTTCCTTCTGAAAGTTGAACCCGGCGAAAACCACCGCTGCTACGGTCAGCAGAAAGAGCAGGATCGCAACGAAACGAGCTTGGCTTTCCCGATTCATGGTTTTGTCACTGATCCACGCCTCCAAAACTGAGGCGGGGAGAAGAAACCCCTACGGATCTATTAAGCACGTTCGCTGCCACCAAAGTTGGCTTCCCTCCCCGAGTAAGCCTCACAAATTGAGCGACTTCCGAAATTATAGATATAGGCTCAGACGCAAGCTACGCATTTTTGGATGTTCCTGTGGGATTCGGTATCAAATTCGCGTTGCAATCAAAAGGCTTATGTAGGGAGCGTTGATATGATGGATAGCCGCACATCAAAGTCACCGGAGAATGGAAGAGTACCTACAAGTTGCCGAATTCGCTCTGTGCACGGGAATTCGGGTGTAGAACGCCACTTCAAATGCCGTTACACCGTGAGGCTTCACCGCGAAAAAGCTTAGCCAGCTTTCCGATCGTTTTTGCTGATTTCGGTAGGCTCATCATCCCATTCGAAAGAGAGCGCCCGGGCAGTCGTCTCGATCGGCGCCAGTTCCGGGATGTCCTCGGCCACCGACGCTCCAAGATCAGCGAACTTGCGAGCCGAAACCAGCACGCGATTCTCGAGCGACCCAACCGCCTGGTTATAGGCTTCGACCGCACGATCAAGGTTAGTCCCAACTCCCGTGATATGGGAGGCCAGCTTCCTCAGTCGGTCGTGAAGTTCCTTTCCGAGGACGCTGATCTCGTGTGCATTACGCGCTAGCTTCTCCTGATTCCAGCCGTAGGCCACCGCTTTTAGTAGAGCGATCAACGTGGTAGGAGAAGCGGGAATCACTCGCCTTAAAACTCCGTGCTCTATCAGTCCTGAGTCTTGCTCCAATGCAGCGCTGAAGAAGGTCTCGCCGGGAAGGAACATGACCACGAATTCTGGGGTGGCTTCGAATTGCTCCCAGTAGTTCTTGCCACTCAGAGTATTCATATGATCGCGCACCTGGCGGGCGTGATTCGCGAGACAGGCTCGCCGGGATTCCTCGTCGGTGGTCTCAAAGGCTTCGAGAAATGCTTGCAGGGGCGTCTTCGCGTCCACCACGACGGTCTTTCCGCCCGGAAGCTTCACCACCAGATCCGGCCGAAGCCGACCCGATTCTCCGTGAATTGTTTCTTGCTCAGCAAAGTCGCAATACGAGAGCATGCCCGCGATTTCAACTACGCGCCGCAGTTGGATCTCTCCCCAGCGTCCCCGAACGTTCGGAGTACGCAGTGCCCGCACCAGATTGCCGGTTTCCGATTGAAGCTCCTTTTGCGTCGTGATCAGAGATTGAACCTGCGCTCTCAGATCGCCGTAAGCTTCGCCGCGCGCGATTTCCATCAGCTGAATTTGCGCGTCCACCTTGGTCAGCGAATCGCGTACGGGTGCAACCATATCGGCGACGGCTTTCTGCCGCGCATCGAGGTCTCCCTGCGCCTCGCTTTGGAATCGCTTCAGGGTTTCCTGCGCAATCTGAAGGAAGGATGAGTTGTTGCTCTTCAGCGCGTCTGCGGCTAGAGCTTTGAATGCATTTTGCAGTTCCGTCCCTGCGCGCTCGTTCGCCGTCTCGAGCAATTCGATCTTGTCATCTGCTGCCCTTCGTTCCGCTTCCAGTGTGGATTCCAGCCTCGCCCGCCTCGCAATAAGCTCTTGTCTTTCATCCATCAGGCGAGTCAGATCGGATTTTGTCGTGGTTAATTCTTTGTCGGTAAATACCAAACGAGCGTACAGCGCCGCCGAGCGCGAACGCACCGCCAGCCAGGCCAACAGGCCTCCCACGATTGAACCGACGATGGCTGAAAGGATGATGTCCATATCAGAATTGAAACCCCGCAAATGCATTTCTAGCGTAGCACCTGCCGCCAGATTTGCATCCTCACAGAATGTATTCGGCATGGTTCGGCCAAATGTTTGGAGAGCTAAAGCCTTGGAACTCCGCATCACGCGCTGGCTTTGTTGCGGGCGGCCTTTATCCCTGTGCTACTCTGGCCGTGCCCTCGTCTGCCGTGTCCTGTTGTGGAACCAATCGCCCAATCTCGTCCGCCTCAAGCACCCCCAAACAAGATACGCATTGGCACGGCAGGGTGGTCTTACAAAGATTGGGAAGGTATCTTCTATCCTCCCGGAATGCGACAGCGGCGAGTCCATCCGCTTGAATATCTGGCTCGTTTCTTCGATACAACAGAGATCAACACGTCATTTTATGGTCCACTCCGGCCGGAAGTCGTGAAGGTCTGGTGTCGAAGGGTCGCTGCGGTAAACCCTGATTTTCTGTTCACCGCCAAACTCTACCGCGCGTTCACACATTCGCCGCTATCCATCATGGAGCCGACTTCTGCCGCCAGCATCCGCCCCACAGATGAGGATGAAGTCAAGACACGCGAAGGTCTCGACGCCTTGGCGAGCGAAGGAAAGTTGGGCGCGCTTCTGATTCAATTTCCCGTCTCTTTCAAAAACACTTCACTCAACCGGGAATATCTTGACCGCTTGGTTCGCCAGTTCATTGAATACCCCTGCGTGGTTGAGGTTCGGGATTCGACCTGGGACAATTCCGATACGCTCGCTTCTTTCGCGCACAAGAATGTGGGCTTCTGCAACATCGATCAGCCACTCATCGGCAAATCGCTCGCACCTACCGAACATGTCACAGCTCCGATCGGCTATGTACGTTTGCATGGACGAAACTACGACGACTGGTTCGACTCCGACAATCGAAACGATCGCTACAACTATCTCTACTCGGAAAAGGAGTTGGTCGATTGGAAGTCAAAGATTCAAAACGTTGCAGAAAAAGCCAAGACAACGTTCGTCATCACCAATAATCACTTCGAAAGCAAAGCAGGAGTGAACGCCTTGGAATTAAAAGCAATGGTATCGGGAAAGCGCGTGACGGCCCCGCCGACGTTGCTCACACATTACACCGAGCTCAGAAGGTTCGCGGATCCAGGGGATGACTTGGGAATGGAAGGGTCGGCTCAGATTCCGCTTCTCGCGTGACGAGAAATGGAGAGGCCCCGGCTGTTTGCAGGAACAAGTAGATTCAGGAAATCGTTCAAAAAATTCTTATGCTCCCACCGCCGCATGATCTGCCATTCGGCGCTTGCTGTAGCGCAAAGCAACATTCATGAAGACATCACCCATGGAGGTCTCGAAGCAGATCATGAGCGCTTCGGTATCTTCGTTAGTCTTGTCGCCCTGCTCCGCCGTCAGCAAAAGCGGCGGATGAACACGGAAATGAAATCCCTGGTCGTTAAGCGCCGAAATCGCATTGCCAACAACCTGGTTGGCAAGCTCGAAGATAGTTTCTTTAATCAGCGCATCGGACTCGGGTAATTCGGCGCCGGCATAGTGACTGGCCACTTTGACGGCGGTCTGAGGCTCCATGTCGAGAATGATCCGGCCTTCGATATCCCCGGTGAGCGCGATCATGCCCGCAACGCCTCTCCGGCGATACGCCTCTTCTTCCATGGTGAGGTTGCCCACCTTGGTGGTGCCCTGCAGACCTTGCGACAACACGGCGTCGGCCGCATTGATGAAAGGCTGAATCAGTTCCATCTTCATGGACTTATGCTCCCGCTCCAGCGGCGCCGGCCACGGCTCCGTCTTCACCTAACACGTACTTGATGACTTCGTAAAGCACTTCCGGCTTCACCGGTTTCTGCACAAAGTGTCGAGCGCCCCGCTGCAGCGCCGCCACAATGTTCTCCTGGTATCCCACCGAGGAAACCATTACGATCCGTGCTTCCGGATGCTGTTGAACGATCCGTTCAGCCGCTTCGATCCCTTCCATCTGCGGCATGGTGATATCCATGAGCACGATGTCAGGATGTGTGCGGTCGAACTCGCTGATAGCGGTCAAGCCGTCTCCGGCTTCAGCCGCTACCTGCCCGCCGAATGTTTCGATCATGCGAGCCAGATTCTTACGGGCAAACACGGAGTCGTCCACGATCAGGTAGCGGACCGGTTGTCCATCTTTGCTTCGCTTTATCGATGCAAACTGCTCCATACAAACCTCCCTTTCTTACGCATATCATGAGCGGCCCGTCGTTCCCAGATCACGCTGGTCACGCCTCGATTGGCCGCGAAAATCCTAGTTCCCAGCACGCACCGCGCCGGAGCGTCCACAAATGGCCTGCAACGTTGCTCCCATTACATCCAGGCCTATGACTCGGATTGCGTAGCCGCGTTCGATGGCAGCCTTGGGCATTCCATACACAACGCATGACTCTTCGCTCTGCGCGATTGTCATGCCGCCTTCTTTTTTTATGGCGCCCAAACCTTCCGCTCCGTCGTCTCCCATGCCAGTCATAATGACCCCAACGGCGTTCGCCCGGAATTCCTCCGCCACGCTGCGCAAGAGGACGTCAACGCTGGGACGATGTCCATTTACTCGCTCGTCGTCACCCAGAACGACGATGTCTCCCAGTGGTAGCCGCTTCACTTTCATGTGCCGGTTACCCGGGCAAATAAGTACTCGGCCCGGCTGCAACATATCTCCGGACTGTGCTTCCTTCACGCGCAACGGGCAAATTTCATCCAGTCGTCGTGCGAACATGTCGGTAAAGCCGTCCGGCATGTGTTGAACGACAGCGATGGCGCCGGGAAAGTCACTGGGCAATTGCGAGAGTACATATTCAAGAGCTTGCGGGCCGCCCGTGGAAACCCCGATTCCGACCACTCGTGTCGGAGCACCGGCCGCCGATTTTGTTTTCTCCGGCTTGGGCGGAGAGCCGGACATCACGCGGGGCTTCAGCCTGCAGTCCGCTGCGGCCTTCACCTTTGCAATCAGTTCTCGCGCCGTCTCCGCCATATGCGCCGACGCATCGCGCGGCTTGGTCACAAAGTCGAAAGCACCCAGCCCCAGGGCCTTCATGGTGACCGTTGCGCCTTCGGTGCTGTGAGAGCTGAATACGATGACTGGCAACGGCTGCCGTCGCATGATCTCTTTCAACGTGTCGATGCCGTTCATTCCTGGCATTTCCAGATCAAGGGTGATGACGCTCGGCTTCAACTCGTCGATCTTCTTCAGACAGAACGAACCGTCCATCGCGGTGCCTACGACTTCGATAGATTCATCCCCAGCCAGCATCTGTGGAATCAGCTTTCGCATCAGGGCCGAATCATCAACCACCAGGACCCGCACTGTCTTCTTCATGCCTGGCCTCCTACAGCAGGAGTCATTGCTAAGCGCATGCGGTCCATATGTGTCAACAAAAGACCCGAATTCGCATATCCCGTTTGCTCCGGCCTGGATCGGGCGATATGCTCCACCACTGCGGGAAGATTCAGGATCAACACCACGCGTCCGTCTCCGAGGATGGAAGCACCCGACACCAGGTCGGTCAAAAAGGTCTGGTCGTCCAACGCCTTGATCACCAGTTCCTCTTCGCCTTCCAGTGCGTCGACAATCAATCCATACTTCCTCTCGCCGACCGAGATGACGAGGACAAACAACTTCGATTTACGATCGCCTTCCGCCGCTGGGCGCCCGAGCCGCAACACCGGCAACACCTGGTTGCGAAGTTGTAGCACCTCGTAGTTGTCGACTTGGTGGACTTCCGCCTCGACGGTGCGCGCAATCTCCAGCACAGCATTTAGTGGAATGGCGTAGAGTCGCTGCTCGACCCAGAACAGGAGTGCTTTGATGATGGCTAGCGTCAAAGGCAGCTTCAGCCGGAACGTCGTCCCTTTGCCGGGCTCCGTTTCCAGGCTGATGGAAGCCTTCAGGCGGTGCAACACGCTCTGCACTACATCCATGCCGACCCCTCGTCCGGAAACTTCCGTGACGTGCTCGGCGGTACTGAATCCCGGCCTGAAGATGAAATCGAGAGTCTCCGCCTCTGTTAAGCGGGAGGCCTCCTCAATGGTCGTGAGTCCTAGCTCTATTGCCTTGGCGCGAATCTTGTGAACGTCGATGCCTCGGCCGTCATCGCTGATTTCAACAATCACCTGATTGCCGTGATGATACGAGTTCAGCCGAATCTTTCCTTGGCTGGGCTTGCCCGCCCTGCGGCGTTCCTCAGGAGTCTCGATGCCATGGCTGATGGCGTTGCGGACCAAGTGAGTTAACGGCTCGGCGATCGCATCGAGAATTCCTTTATCCAGATCGGTATCCTGCCCGCTGACGGCCAGTTCCACATCGTGACCGCATTGCCGCGATACGTCTCGCACCATCCGCGGAAAACGGCGGAAGAGTTGATCGACCGGCACCATGCGGATTTTCATCACCGAACGCTGCAGGTCATTGAGAACGCGCGCCTGGAAGGCCATCGCATCCGCGAACTTGCCACGCAGCAGTTCCTTCGGATAACGCTTCGAAAATTCGCCCAGCGCCTGTTGCAGCATCGACTTGCCGATGATCAGCTCCCCGACAAGGTTCAGCACGCTGTCGATGCGGCCCGCTTCCACCCGCAGCACATTCTCGGTAACACCTACGCTCACGGGCTGAACTGCGATTTCTGCCGGAGTGGATTCGCTTTGCGTTGCAGGCGCCGCCGGTTCGGCAGGCATAAGCGGTGCGCCCACGACCTGCGCAGGCTGCGACACTTCGCTGGGCGCCAGCAATAGTTCAATCGCCACTTCTTCTGCGATCGTCGGGATGCGGCCTTTCGCGGCAATCTGTTCCACGGTCTGGGTCGTGCCGAGCACAAATTCGACAATCTTGGCGGCTGCTGGGGATTTTGCGTCCGGCCTCACAGCGATAATGTCACCCATGGAGGCCAGCGCGTTGTAAACCAATTGGCGGCCGGCGATCGGCATGGCGCAATGCGGATCGATCTTGACCGCCACGTGGTACACGGACTTGCCGGCGCTCTGTGCCTTGGTCATCGCCAGCTTCTCGTACTCGGTCCACGGCGCGGCCTTGTCGGCCACTTTGGAGACAGCATTTGTCCCTGAAGCTTTCTTCGTCTTTCGCGTTTTTGCCGCCTTCGGGGCAGATGTCAGATCTTGAATCTTTTTGCTCAGGCTCTTTGTCGACGGCAGTTTTCCGTTCGTGTGATACGCCGCGATCATCTCGGTGAAAACATCCGCGGCAGTGAATGCGATCTCGGCAACCGCCGCGTGCAATGCCGTACCTTCCAGCGACAATGCATCTTCGAACTGGTGCGCCAGTTCGCTCAACTCGCGCAGACCGCAAGCCGCTGAATCCCCCTTTAACGTATGAACCGTGCGCCGGATGCTGCGCACGATCTCCTCGTCTCCCGGAGTCTTCTCCAGCTTTAAAGCCTCTTCGTTGAGAGCCTGCAGCAGTTCCTGAGATGTTTCAAAAAACAGATCCCGAAGTTCCGCGCCGCGCTCGTCCGGAGTGTTCGTCACTCTCGCACCTCAATCCGCTGGTATGCGGTTCCGCTGTCTTTGTGCACCATCTGGAATTTCTTGGTGAGGCCTAGCAGGCTTTCTGCGTGGCCCACGAACAAATAGCCCTGGGGATTCAAGCAGCGGTAAAACTTTTCAATCAGACGCTTCTGCTCGGCTTCGTCGAAGTACATCATCACGTTGCGGCAAAAGATCACGTCATTGCGCTGCGGAAGGTATTCCGTCTTTAAATTGTGAAAGTCGAAGTGCACCATCTCTTTCAAAGACTTCTTCACTGCGTAGCGGTCGGCGACCTTGTCGAAATAACGCAAGCGGTAGCCGTAATCGACCATCGACATCTGGTGTTCGCTGTAAGTGGCATCCTGTCCCGCGCGCAAGACCGAATAGCTGATATCGCTGGCCAGGATCTCCACCCGCCATGGCGGAGGGATCAGCGGCTTCGGCAATGGCATGTCGATCGGCAGCGGATTCCGCAGGTAGTAATACGCCAGCGCATCGGTCACCAGCATGGCCAGCGTGTACGCCTCTTGTCCGGTCGAGCAGCCTGCGCTCCAGATTCGGATTGAATACTCACGCCGTGAACTTTTGTGCTTCAACAACTCTTCCAAAACGGTCTTCTGGAAAAGATCCAGTTGCGCCTTGTGGCGGAAGAAGCTGGTTTCGTTGACGGTAAGGTTCTCAAGCAGCTTGGCCAGTTCTTCTTTTCCCTGGCTGCTGATCAGGAGCCGGTAATAGGCATAAAAAGAGTCGACCCGGCATTCCTTCAACCGGCGGAGCAGGCGATCTTGCAGAAAATGAGTGCGGCGTTCGTCGAAGTACATGCCGCATTCCTGGTAAACAAGCGCCTGCAGCAGCTTCAGTTCCGCGTCAGTCAGTATTGGAGCTGGTGCCGCTCCCGATGTGCTCATGCGTTTTGCCGTTCCCGCTTCATGTTGAGTTCGAGTGCCTAGTTCCTGGTTCTACCGTGCTCCAGCGCCTTTTGCGTCAGCTTTGGGCGCTGCTTTCTTATCAACCGCTTCGCTGGATTGCTGCAAACTCGCCGGGGCAAGCAGCTTGCTCATGTCGAGAAGCACCACCAGCCTTCCTCCGACCTTTCCTAATCCGGTAACGCAGTTCAACTCGCCATCCTGGAAAACCGCGGGCGGTGCCTCCACGGCGTCGGCAGGAATCTTCAGAACTTCTGACGCAGAGTCGACAATCAATCCCGCCAGGCGTCCTGCATGCTCCACCACCAGGATCCGGTTGTTCTTTTTAACTGCGGCTTGTTTCGCCCCAAAGCGTTTTCTCAAATCCATCACCGAAACAATTTTTCCCCGGAGGTTGATCACTCCTTCGAGATACTCGGGCGCATCAGGCACGGCAGTGATATCCGGCACCCGCACGATCTCGTGCAGTGAAGTGATGGGCACGCCATAGGTCTCGCGCCCCACCTGGAAACCAACGATATGAAGTTCTCGGCTCATGACGTCACCTGATTCCGCTCGGCCTTAGAACTGCGACCCCGCGGCTGCCCGGCGTGCGTTGCGTCCAGACCCCTCGGAGCCCAACTGGGGTTTCCCACCCTCCGCCAGCGCGAAGCGGTCAATGAATTCAAGCAGGCTGCGCGACATCTTCGACATCTGCTCAGAGGACGCGGCCAATTCGGTCGAACTGGAGGTCGATTGCTGAACCAATTCACGCATCCGTTCCATGGCCTTCACCACGGCTTGGGCACCCGACGCCTGCTCTTCGACTGCGGAGTTAATCTCATGCGTGATTTCATTCAAGCGCGTGGTTGCGCGCGCAATTTGCGACGAGCCGTGAGACTGCTCGTTGGTGGCCGCGCCGATCTCTTGCGCAAACTTGTAGACTTCGGTGACCACGTTCGAAATCTTGCGCAGGGCGGAATTCAACTCTCCGCCTAATTCCAAGCCTTCGTTCACGATCGTCGTCGATCGGTTCATGTTCTCGACGGCCTTACGTGCTTCCTTCTGGATGCTCTGAATGAGTTCGGAAATTTCCTTGGTAGACTGCGCGGACTTCTCCGCCAGCTTGCGGACTTCGTCTGCGACCACGGCAAATCCCAGGCCGTGTTCACCGGCGCGCGCCGCTTCGATCGCTGCGTTGAGCGCCAGCAGGTTCGTCTGCTCGGCCAGATCGTCGATGACTTCGATGATCTTTCCGATATCGTCGGCGCGTTGTCCGAGGGCTCCGATGATTTCGCCGGAAGAGTTGATGGTGGTATTGATACGGTTCAGGCCATCGGTGGCCTTCTCCATCGTTCCAATGCCGTTGTGTACTTCTTCGCGCGAACGGTTCGAGATGTCGAGCAGCACCTTAGCCGTGTCGGCCACGCGCTGGATCGACGCCACCATCTGATCGATGGAGGCCGAAGTCTCGCTGACGCTGGAAGCCTGTACCTGCGTGCTCTTCACCATGTTCTGCACGTTGACGCTCATCTCGTGCATGGTGCTGGTGACTTCGTCGATCGCCGAAGATGCCTGTAGGCCGATCTTTGCTGAATCGTCCGATGCTCCAGCCACCTGGTTCGAGGCGCTCGCAACTTGAGACGAGGCGTCGCGGACGCTCTTTACCAGTCCGGCGAGTCCGTCGACCATCTTGGCGAAGGCGTTGCCCAGGGTGTCGTGAGTCGAACGAGGTTTCACTTCGAGAGTCAGGTCCCCGCCGGCGATGGCTTCGGAAACTCCTGCCATCTCCTTCAAATACGTGACCATCTTGTGGAACGTGCGAGCCAGTTCGCCGATCTCATCCTGGCGAGTGACATCAATATTGTGCTCGAGGTCTCCCGTATTGCCGATGCCGCGAGCTACGTTCATCAGGTTGTTCAGAGGTTCGGTGATGCCCTTAGCAGTGCGATAGGCGATTACGACGCCGAGTCCTAGGGCCAGGATGGTGCTGAACAGCGAGATGACAATCGTTGCCGTGGCCGCGGTCTCATCGGATTTGCGGCTTTCACCGTCTGCGACATCCAGTGAGTCGGTGGAATTCTTCACCCACGAAGAAGCGTCCTTCTGGAGGTAGTAAATCTGCAACTCGGCCACGGTGGCGTTGCCGGAGTCCACATCTTTCCGCTTCTCGATCAGCGGCTGGGCAAATTCCTTTCCCCAGGACTGCTCCAGTTGCTCCACTTTCGCCAGCGAGGACTTCACCTGATCGGAGGCGGGCAAGTTCGTGCCATGCTCGAGTTTCTCCTTGAGAGAGCGTAAGCCCTCGTTCATCCGATCGACCTCGCGGGTGTCGCCACTCAGCAAGTAGTTGCTCAGATAGAGGCGATTTTGCATCATCTGGAACCGGACAGCGTTGGTGGTGTCGGCCAGTTCCTTCGCCCTGTGTTCCCGCTGCACGGCGGACCAATTCACCAGGAACAGGACCAGCACCGTGGTCAGAATGATGCCGAAATTTACGTATAGCTTCTTGCCGATTGTCATGCCGAATCTCCTCCGCGGTCAGCCAACTACCGCGGCTCAAACTTGAAATCAATGACGCCCGAACTCTCTGCCGATGCCGGATCGAAACGCCACTTCTTGGCGGCGTCCAGTGCCGCGGTCGCCAGAACTGGATGACCGCCGACGATTCGCGCTTCCTTCACTGAACCGTTGGGCGCAACCACAACTTCAATCTTTACGGTTCCCGCGATGTTCATCTTGCGGGCAAGCTCGGGGTATCCGGGTTGAACCTTGTTCTTCGCGCGACGAAGGATCTCGTCGTTTTGAGACGTTTGCGCCCGCACCGATTGCGGGCAAACAGTCACTGCCAAAGTCAGGGCGGCTAGAGTTGCCACCAGAAGTCGCTGAGACACAATTCCTCCTCGTACGGAAAGCTGGCGAAGCTGAGTGTGCAACACCCGGGCCATGCAAACCTTCTGGAGGAAACCAAAGTAATGACCGCTATGACACTGAAAATAAGTGGATTAGGTCGGGCGCAGTTGGTGGGCGGCGAACTAGTTATCCTTAGCCGCGTCTCATTCGGCTAGAATGGCTTCCGGTCGTTCTCAGTGTGAGACAAAATCTCATGCGAGAGTCTCGGGATTTCACAGGAAGGCACCTGTGCCCCCCAATTTCCTTGACTCAAATTGAGATGACGATTACTTTCCCAATAGATTCAAGCACTTGTGAATCAAGAAAACTACTCATCCGGCATCGGCGCAGCGCTTGGAGTTTCTGCTAGAAGTCCCATCGTCTCTGCGGAAAGCATTATCCTTCCCGGGTCCGATGAGGGCTTTCAGAAACTGTTGCTTCGCATCGCAGCCAGCGCTGGTGCGCGCTCCGATTCAAATTCCCTGATCCAATTATTCTGTCGCGCCACGCGGGAGTTCTTCCGCGTGTCCGGGGTCTACTTCTGGCGCTGTCAAGCGGCGGAGGAGTTGGTGGGCGAGCAAGCGGATGGCAAAATGGCCGACCGGTTTGTAGGGATCCGCCTGCACCCAGACGAAAGTGCCGTTACTGCGGAGGCTGTGCGACAGAGACGCACGATCTTTTCAAATCGCGTGCGATCGAGAAATTTTCCCGCCGCCGTGGAATTTGAGGCCCGCTCGATGATGGCCGCACCTCTGGTCGTCTTTAAAGATGTGATCGGAGCCGTCACCTTCCTGCACGACGGTGACGACAACTTCTTCAACGAAGACCTGGCCGCGAAGGCAACGATTCTGGCCGCGCAACTCGGGACGCTGCTCGAAGCTGCCCGGCTGGGTGAAGTTTCCCGCGAGGAACATCGCCGCGCCGAGATCTTGGCCGACGTTGCGCAGGTCCTCCACGCCACTCCCGATGTCGCTTCGGTCATCGAGGCGCTGGCCGATCGCCTTCGCTTGCTGTTGCGGACAAGGCTCGTATGCGTCCTTCTCCGGCGCGAAGGGCCATTCGAACTCAAGGCCGTTTCGGCTGAAACTCCTCAGCTTGCTACCTCTGCCAGGGCGCGCCACGACCGGCAGACGCTGCGTTTTGCGGCGGACCTGGCGCAACGTGCTGTGAGTGCCGGAGAGCCGATTACACTTTCCATCGGCGCTGAAGTCCATTCGCTGGGGAACCTGGTTTCTGCAGGGATGATGATCGCCGCTCCCTTTCGCACCGCGCGAACTCAGGGAGCGATCCTTCTATATCCACGCCAGGAAGGAAACTTCACTGCGGACGAGCGGGCCCTCGTATCGGCCATAACCGGGTTCGGTGCCGTTGCAGTGGCGCACGCCGAGTTGCATGCCACTGCACACGCGCAGGCCCACGAACTTCATCAGCTCCTCGAAATATCCTCGGAACTCAGCTCCAGCAGCGACCTTGAACATTTTCTTCAAGCATTTGTGACAAGAGGAGCTGATTTCCTGGGTTTTGGACGATGTTTCATCGCTCTACTGGAAGACGATCAATTCCGGATCCGGTACGGGGTTGATCGCGGGGAGCCTCGGCAGGCTGACAATATATTTCCCGAAGGAGTCGCGACGACAGCCTTGAGGTCGAAAGAAGTTTTTTGGACGGATGAGGCCAGCAGCACGCCCGGAGCGAATCTCGACGTAGTCTCTAAATACAATGTGCAGCAGTTCCTTGCGGTCCCTCTTCTCGGCACGAACGGTCATCTCCTGGGTATGTTCGGCGTGCTCGATCGTCTGGACGGAACGGGCATTTCGCAAGAGGACATCCGTCGAGCCCGCGCCTTGTCCAATCAAGCAGCAGTGATGCTTGAAGTTGCCAGCAACCTGCATTCATCCGAGAAACATCGCCGCCGCGCCGAGGCTTTGATTGATCTCGCGGGTGAGATTGATGGGGCTTTGCGACTTCCGGAATTCGGCCGCCGATTCGTTTGCCGCATTGCGGAGCTCACCGGTTCCCAGGCCGGATTGTTGGCCGTCCGGCACGAAGGGCAGTGGCAGATTGCGGCGCGCCACGAGAAGTCCAAACCTGCACTGCTGCCCGTTGCGGGCGCTGAAACCTTCTCTTCGACCATATCGCGGCTTGCCAGTTCCGATTCCAGCTCCTTAAACCAGGATTCAGATCGTCTAATCGGCGAGACTCTCGCCGACTTCCTTCAACAATATCCAAATACCGTGGTGGCGGCGACAGCCGAAGAGGCGCTTGGCTCGAATACCGCCGCCGCATTGGGCTGGATTGATTGCATCCTGGTAAAGCTCCCCGGAGCAGCCGGAAAATTTGATGGCGTCCTGTGCTTGGCCAAAAGCTCTCCCGCCCTGTCGCAGGAAGATCGTGTCTTCCTCGAAACGATGGCTGGACATGCCGGAATGGCACTTGAAAACGCTCGCCTGTTTACTCGCATTGAACAGGCCAATCGCCACTGGATGGAAATTTTTGACGCGATCAGCGACTTCATCGTGGTGCACGATCAGAGTGATCGCGTCCTTCGGGTGAACCGGTCGCTGGCGGCAATGATCGGCGTCGCCCCGTCCGAACTGATCGGCATCAACATGCGCTCGCTGATGGCTCTGACGAGTGACTCTGCCTCTTACTCTTGCCCGTTCTGCCGCTCCATGGCGAACGATTCGGATGAGTTTGCTCATCCGGTGTTCGACCGGACGTACCTCGTTTCGACGTCGCGCGTCCACGGAGCCTCGGGTGAAGGACTCCAGACAATCCACGTTTTCAAGGACATTACCGATCGCCGCGAGGCTGAGCGCCGCTACCGGGAGCTCTTTGACAATATTCAGGAAGGCTTGTTCTTCAGCACGCCAGTGGGCCGATTCATCGAAGTTAACGACGCCATGGTCCGCATGCTGGGATACGCCACGCGCGAGGAACTGCTGCAGATCGATATCCCAACGGAACTTTACTTTACACTGGAAGAACGCGAGCGCCACTCGCGCGATCATGCAGGAACAGGGCCACCTCCGAAATTTCGAGGCCACCCTGCGGCGCAAAGACGGATCTCCCATCCACGTACTCATCAATGCATTCGGCCTATACGACAATCAAGGAAAAATCCTGCAAATTCGGGGGCTGATGCTCGATGTTACTGGCCTTCGTACCTATCAGTCGGAACTTCACCGTGAGCGCGATTTCTCGGGAAAGATTCTCAGCAACACGCAAAGCTTCATCCTTGTCGCCGATACCGCCGGGCTCATCAGCTACGCCAACCGCCGCTGGTATGACGCGGGGTTCGATCAGAAAGAACTTCTAGGTCGTCCGTTGCTTGAGTTGGCCGAACCCGCGCTTCAAGCGCCATTGTCCGACGCGGTCCAGAGCACTTTAAACAGCGAGCAAGTCGATAATCTGGAACTGGAGATCGTCCGGCGCAATGGAACGGTGGGCAAATTCTCCGCCAACCTGAGTCCCATGCGCGACGAACACGGAATCGTCACCAGCATCATCGTCGTGCTGACCGATATCACCGATTCCGCGGTCCTCCGCGACAAGCTGGTGCACGCGGAAAAAATGGCTGCCGTAGGGCAGTTGGTTTCTGGCGTCGCCCATGAGGTCAACAATCCACTCACGGCGATTCTCGGTTTTGCCGATCTCTTAATGGAGAACCCTGACCTGCCAGAGACCGCCCACAAAGATCTCCGAGTCATTTTGCAGGAAGCCCAGCGCACCAAGCAGATCGTGCAGAACCTGCTCAGTTTTGCGCGGCAGATGCCGCCGCAGCGCAGCGGCCTGCAACTGAATCCCGATTCTGCGCCGCACGATCCAGTTGCGCTCGTACGACTTCAACAGCCATGGGGTGGATGTCAGCGAACATCTCGACGAGGGACTTGCCCGAGATTCTCGGCGACGCTCATCAGTTACAGCAAGTCTTCCTTAATATCCTGAACAACGCGTATGACGCGGTCCACGATATCGGCCGTCCGGCGCGCATCGAGATCTTGTCCACCAAGTCCGGAGATTTCGTGGAAGTTTCGTTCTCCGACAACGGAAATGGCATCTCGCATCCCGAGAAGATCTTCCTCCCGTTCTTCACCACGAAGGAAGTCGGGAAAGGAACTGGACTCGGTCTGAGCATCTGTTACGGCATCGTCAAGGAGCACGGTGGCGATATCCTCTGCCACAACAATGCCGGCGGACACGGAGCGACTTTCATCGTCCGCCTTCCCGTTCTATCGCACACCGCCTCCCTCGAAGTTGCCGCAGGAGTAAAACAACCATGAGCTTACCCGCACTGAAGCATCAGCCCTTGCCTGTGTTGCTCATTGAGGATGAACCTGCCGTCATGGCCTATGTTCAGGCCGCACTGGAGCGCAGCGGATATCCGGTTGTGCTGCTGCGAGTCCGGTGCCGATGCTCTGCGCCTGCTGGAAAACGGATCCTATCTGGGCGTGGTTTCCGATATGCGAACTCCCGGCGGGGTTGACGGAGGACATGTCCATGCATGGATCTCGCGCAATCGCCCCGATCTCGCATCGCGATTGATCTTTATTACCGGTGATATCGCCAACGAAGAAACGGTCGCGACTTTGCGCGAGACCGGTGCGCCCTGCGTGGAAAAGCCGTTTCGCGTACAGCAATTGATCGATGTGGTCTCAAAGACCTTTGGGAAGGCCGAGTGAACAACGCTGGCAGTAAGGAAGATCTCCGCATTCGTCTGTTGATCGTGGACGACGAGCAAAGCATCCGTAAACTTTGCGCCACCGTGGGCGAGGCGCTTGGATTTATCTGTCTCGAAGCCGAGAGTGGCGAGTCGGCACTGGCGCTGCTCGAAGAGCAATCCGTGCACATGATCCTCAGCGACATGGTGATGCCGCACATGTCAGGCCTGGAGTTTCTGGAAAAGGTGAAGAAGCTGCTGCCCCGCACCGAGGTCGCCTTAATGACGGGACATGGTTCTATCGAAACCGCGGTCCAAGCCATGAAGTTGGGCGCCTACGACTACATCACCAAGCCGTTTCTCGCCGCTGGAAGAACTTCGCCTTGTTCCTGCGGCGAATGGCGGAGAAAAGTCCGCCTGGTCGAAGAGAACGAATTTCTCCGCCAGCGTACGGATTCCGAAACCGCCGTCCACGGAATTATCGGCTCCTCCACTCGAATTCAGGAAGTCCTCCGCATGGTCGCGAGACTGAAAGGACACGCGTACGCCGGTCCTGATCTATGGCGAGAGCGGAACCGGTAAGGAGCTGGTCGCTCGCGCCATGCATTTTCGCGGAGCTTTTGCCGGGCGTCCATTTGTCGCCGTAGATTGCGGATCCCTGGTGCCGACGCTCATCGAAAGCGAACTCTTCGGCTATGAAAAAGGAGCCTTTACCGGCGCCCTCAAGTCGAAGCAGGGACTATTCCAGGCCGCCGATGGCGGCACCATCTTTCTCGACGAAGTCGGAGAATTGCCGCTGGAACTGCAGGCCAAGCTGCTCCGCGTCTTGCAGGAAAAAGAAGTTCGACCGGTCGGCAGCAATCAGAGAGTCAAAGTTGATGTGCGCGTCATCGCCGCCACGAACCGCGATCTCGAAGCCGCGTACAAGAACGGCACCTTCCGCAAAGATCTCTACTTCCGCTTGAACGTTGTAACACTTATTTGTTCCCGCGCTCCGCGAACGCCGCAGCGACATTCCTATGCTCGTGCATTGGTTTCTGGAGCGCTATGCGCCGGGCGGCGAGATGCACGTTGCCAGCGCAGCCATGAAATCTCTCATGCAATACGATTGGCCGGGTAATGTTCGCGAGCTGGAAAATTGCGTCGAACGCGCGGTTGCGCTCGGAAATGGAAAGGTCATCGATCTCGGCGATCTGCCTCCTTCAATCGCAGCCGAGCGAAATGCTTGCCGGGGTCGCCTGATACTTCCGCCGCCCTCGAAGTCCGGGATTCTTGATCCCGATCTCGCCGATCGCCGTGTGATCGCGGAGGCTCCGCGGCTCAGCGATATCCACTACCGATCTCGAGGATATCGAACGCGCCACCATCCAGCGCGTGTTCGAACAGGTCAATGGAGACAAGGCTTTAGCGGGCAGGATGCTCGGCATCAGTCGCGCGACGCTCTATCGCAAGCTGAAGCGGTACAACATTGGATTTAATCCGACTGGCGCGACTTCCTCCAGCCATACGCTTCAGTGACCTGAATTCACAGATACTGAAGCCACCAATTCGCCTTCGGCCTTTACCTTCGCGAACCATCGGCACGCAAAGTACAGGATCACGATCGCGATTGCCCACACCAGATACAGAAGAGGCAAGCTCCAGGCGTAGCCCTCGGGTGGTTCTGGATTGCCCATGGGTGGTTGGCAAACAGCCATGGACTGACATATCCCAGCCGTATCTTCGATACCAGCAACGCCAGTGCATGAATCAACGGGATGTGAAGCATGTAGAAGAAAAACGGAACGCGTCCGAACAGGCTGATGGCGCGGGACACCGGCCCGGTGAGCCTCTCGAGCAATGGCATCAGGGCGATCATCGGGCCAAGCGTCATCAATAGAAATGACAAAGACGCCGGATATTTCGTCGTATTAAGAAACGCAAAGAATGCCGGCATCGGTGTCGACCGCTCGCGCTCGCGACTGGCGAATGCCATGGGCGCAGGTCTCCGTACAGATTGAAACCTCGCAAGACAAGAAACAGAGCAAGATAGCAATTCCGCCAATGGCGAAACAAATTTGGTTCCTTGTCTTCGCATCCAGCGTGAAGATTTTTCCGAACGCGTAGCCCGCCGCCATCACACCAATCCACGGGAATGATCGAATACAGCACCGTCAGGTTGGGACCATTGGGTCCAAACTGAATGGGACCTGCATAAAAACCTACGTACAAGATCTTCCACAGGCCCGAGAGCGGGTTCTGGTCAAGCGTCTGAATCAAATGGCGGAGCTGTGAATCCAGCAGGTTGTGCGCCGCAATGATCATGACGCCAATCGCTCCCACCAATTTGAGAGGAAGCTTTACCAAGCCTGCCATCAGGATCATGCAGCAGCCGATCACCCAGATGACACCCGCCATCTCATATCCGCGGAAATCAAAGTTAAATGTCCATGCGATCCGCAGGAAGGTGAGTTCAAGAAGGATCAGCCACAATCCCCTGGTAAGCAGGAACTGAGACGTATTGGCGTGTTTGCGGCTGTAAAAGAAGATGCTTGTGCCCGCCAGAAACAGGAAAGCAGGTGCACAAAAGTTGGTAACCCAGCGAGTGAAGAAGATGCCTGCGGTCGGTCCACCCGCAGGAACTCCGGAGAAAACGCGGACGTGGTCGATCGCCATCAAAATCATCACCGCTCCACGCATGAGATCGACCGAGCCAACCCTTCGTTGCAGACCCGGCTGCAACTCGGTTCGTGCGTCCATTGAAGGCGATGCGACCGTTGAATTCATGTCCTCTGCTCCATTTCCAAATCGTAACTTGGCTTGTTATCGACCACGTTCCTTGGACAAATTTGACTTGTAAATGTACACGCCTCGAACAAATTCTCAAGTGAGAAGTGTGAGACGGAGGATTCACCGAAACGATAACGAGACGTTCTGCAAATCCCAACATTGCGGTTGGTCGATGCGCCCTGAGACTGAGACAGGTCTAGAGGCGCGACCGACATTTGAGATTGGCGTCTCATGGTGAGACGGCGAGCATTTCCAACATCGTCCTTTGGTTTGGAAGAGTGGGCTAACTCGCTGAAAACGCGTTTCCCTTGGTGCTAATCCTTCCGTTCGCAGCGATGGTCGCCCCATTGCTTCCATTCCCGTGAACCTGCGGATACCGGCTCCCCAAAGCTCTTCCAAACCAGGAAGAGGGGGAGCCCGACCGCACTTCTAAGCAAGTTGCAACCCAAGATTAGAGGAATTTACTCTGGCCCATTCAGCAACAGCGGCAGCTCGAAATGCACGAGAGGCGAGTCCGGTTGGCGGATTGGCGCGCTTCTTCCCCGATGCCATGCCCTTGCGAATGCCCGTGCAGGTCGCCCGACTTATCGAGGCGGGAAGTCCCGCTGATTTTACGGAGAGTACAGTCATCGAATTTGGCACATCCCGCGAAGTTCTCTTCGCCTGCAAAACGCCACTCGAGTTTGCCGATCTGCTGCGATTGCGCAATTCGGATGGCACCCTGGATATCGAAGTTTCCGTTGTCGCCGTTCAATATCACCCCGGCAATACTCTCGTGGCCGCGCGCTTTCGCAGCGACGTGCCCAACTGGATCGTGAAACCATGAATCCTTCTACCCCGACACAAGACCTGGCATCGCAGTGGAGTAATGCTCGCCGGCTCTATCCCATCTACTTCGAACTCGCGCGCGAGTTCGCGATCGAGGTCAAAGCCTGCGCCGATCTGGAAGCGGGGGTAGACACTCCGGGCAAAGAAGCCGTCGAGCAGGCCAACCACTGGCTCGAGCAAATGGACACGGTTGTCCAGGTGCATCAGCTTCGCCAGTTCCTGCAGACCAGTTCCCTCGTCAACCCTGAGAGCCTGGTCGCCCTGCTGCAACACTTTCTCGCTAAGGAAACCAAGACTGAAGTCCTTCGCGACAAAATTGATTTTCTGCTAGTCCAGTACTTCAGCCAGTTGGCGCCCAGCGGTGTCGTCGACGCCGAGGTTGATCTCGCGTATGTCGCGCATTCGCTTGAGCCGATTTTCGGCCAGGTCGAACTGAAACCTCCGGTTTGGCTCAACGCCCTCGATCGCGTGCTCGAATCGGCAAAGAAGTGCCGGTCGCTGGACGAACTCTTGCATGGCGGCGTTCTGGAGCAGGGAAGAAAAGCCAAGGGTCTCGCAGGCGATCTCTTTTACCTTCCGGTTGCTCTGGTGGCGTTCACGCGCTTCGGCTACCTGATGCGTCGCGCATTCTTCCGCCTGATGTTAGGCGACTTGAATGTCATCCTCGACGGCCTGACGGAACTTGAAGACAAGGGTGTCGAAACGATCGACTGCCGTCGGGCACAATTCTCCGCGCAGGAACCGATCATCCGTCTTCGCATGATCTGCCAATCGTGGAAGGTCATGTTCCAGGCGGAATACTCGTCTGGCTCGCCCCTTCGCATGCTGGTCGATTTGCGCGCCTCGGTGGAACACGCCCTGGGCCGGGACAAGTCGAGCAGTGCAGCACAGGATAGTAAAGCTGCGGCACCAGCGAAATCCGCTGTTGCACCAAACCCTGCGCCGGCCATGGCTAAGGCCGCAGCCAGTGCGGCGACCGCTGGAGTTTCCGCCAAGGCACCCGTCGCGAAGGCAGCGGCCGCCCGCGTAGATGCACCTGAATTTGAGGTTTCCGGTTCCGCTGGGTGGGATCCAGATTCTTCCCAGTCGAAATAAGGCTGATCTTTCAGAATTAAAACGAAAACAATCATGACGGGCCTTGCCGGCTCTAAAGCGAAGTTAGGAAATTGGGATTGTGGATACGCCGACTGTACTGATCATCTCCGACGACGTAGATTTTTCGCGGCGCGTCACCGCACGTTGGCAGATGGAACGAAACGTTCCGACTTTCACGTTGCTCAGTGGGGAGCTGTGGCCACGTTTCGCCGTAGACGTGTTCGATGTCGCCATTGTTGGTCTCTTGCGTCGTGATCTTCTGTCGGTCGTCTTGGAGCCGTTGCATTCCACCGCACAACCGATCTTCTGCGTGTGTCACGATGCGCCGACCGCACAATTGGTGCGCGAACGTTGGCCCCGCATCTCCATACTCCGCTCCCCGGAGCACTGGCTCGAGACCTTGGTGATAGCAGCAGCAGAAGCGGTCCATCGTTCGCGGGCGGAATCGCGTGCCCGGGCAGCCGAGTTTTCCTTTGCCGCGCTTCAACGCGAAGCCACGCTTGGACGTTACATGCTCGAGATGCGTCACGGCCTGAATGACGCCCTTACATCGGTGCTGGGGAATTCCGACTTACTGCTGCTTGAGCCGGGCAGCCTGTCGGCTCAGACCCGTTCGCAGATGGAAACGATTCGCAACATGGCACTTCGTATTCACGAGATTCTGCAGAGGTTCTCTTCGCTTGACAAAGAAATGAACGTCGTCGCGCAGCAGGGAATCGCTGATTCAAGAAAGGCATATGCAGCTTCGGCTGCCGGCGTTTAGCAAATGAGAACAGGCCCTCCCCTTCCAGTGTTGCCGATTCTCATGATGGCGGCGAGAAATCAGACTTCATTAACCCTGCGGGGGCAGGAACATGCATAGATTGATGGCGGGCGTAACAATTCTCGAACACGAACTCTCTGAACTGCGCCTGCTGGTTGAGCGTCAGACCGGAATTCTTCTCGATTGTCCTAACAGCGTGCTGGCGGCCCATGTTGCCAACTACCTTGAGACTCACGAAGTGGAATCTCCCGCGGCCCTGCTTGCGCGCCTACGCGCGGCTGATCTCGATCCCGCGGCCCTGGCGGTATTACTCGATGGCGTGCTCAACGTGAAGACCGGATTCTTTCGTCACCCGGGAGCCATGAATGCCTTGTCGCGTCACATTGCTCCGCAACTTTACGCTCGCAAGCCAGACGACGGCCGTTCTACCTTGCGCATCTGGAGCGCAGGCTGCGGCACCGGAGAAGAAGCTTATTCGATCGCTATGGCCTTGTGCGAAAGTCCCACTTCCGGATCTCCGAATGGAAACGGCTCGAGCAACGGCAATGGAACCAAAGAGTCCAAGTCTTCACGCAATGGCGGAATCTCCGAGAACTCAGTTCCTCTATCGTCCAACCCTCCGGCTCGCGAGTTGTCCGTCCACATTGTAGGCAGTGACCTGCTTCCCTCGGCGATAAAGACGGCCGAGCGAGGCCTGTATCCGCAGTCGGCTCTGACGGGGTTGCCTCCGGCAACGATCCGCGCCTGCTTCTCCAAAATTGGCGTTGCCAACGGATCTAACGGAGCTCAGGACACCTCTTCAAATGGCACCAACGGCACTGGCGTGACCGTATCGAACGGCGGCGCGCATCTGCTGGTAAAACCTCGGCTGCGCAGCCTGGTGACTTTCAACACGATGAATCTCACCAAGCCCGTGTATATCGGCCGTTTTGACTGCATCTTCTGTATGGACGTGCTGCCGCATCTCTCTCGAACGCAACGCGGCGCACTCATGGAACGGCTCCACCTTTATCTCGAGCCGGGCGGGTACCTCTTCCTCAGCCAGACAGAAAAGCTTTGCGCCCCAAATCTCAACTTCCGTTCCGAAACCTACGACGGATACACATTCCACCGCAAACCATTAGCAGCCAGCGCAGCCTACGGACGTTAAAACAAATCATCGAAGAAATGGCCGAGCACCGGAGAAGTCCCAGTGGTAAGTCTGTGCCCTCTGCGTTCAACGCCCCTACTAGGCGAACAAGAACTCCTTCGTCCGCAATTCCTTGATCGTATCCCTGAGCTTCGCGGCCTTCTCAAACTCAAACTTCTTTGCCGCCTCCCGCATATCGCTTTCCAGATTTGCGATGTACTTGTTGACTTCTTCCTGCGACTTGAATTCCGGTAGCCCTTCACTTTCACCAGCCGTCAAGTCTGCATAGTCCGCTGCGACGATCGCCGCTAGCGTCATATCCAGCGGACGCACGATGGATTCTGGCGTAATCCCATGCTCTTCGTTATAGGCGGTTTGGATGGCGCGCCGCCGCGACGTTTCGTCCATCGCACGCTTCATCGAATCCGTCATGCGGTCGGCATAAAGAATAGCCCTACCGTTCAGGTGCCGCGCACATCGCCCGATGGTCTGAATTAACGACCCGGTGGATCGCAAAAAGCCTTCCTTGTCCGCATCCAGAATGGCGACCAGCGAAACTTCCGGCAGATCGAGGCCCTCCCGTAGCAGATTGATGCCGATCAGCACATCGAACTCGCCCTTCCGCAGGTCGCGCAGAATCTTCACGCGTTCCAGGGTCTCAATTTCCGAATGCATGTACCGGCATTTCACGCCGACTTCGGCGTAGTACTCGGCAAGATCTTCCGACATGCGCTTGGTTAGCGTCGTTACCAGAATGCGTTCGCCCTTTTCCACTCGTGCTCGAATTTCATGCAGCAGATCATCGATCTGTCCCTTCACCGGACGCACCTCGACCGGCGGATCGATCAATCCCGTCGGGCGAATGATCTGCTCGATGACGACACCCGCTGACTTCGTCAGCTCATACGGCCCTGGTGTCGCCGAGACATACACCACTTGGTTCGTGCGGTGTTCAAACTCATCAAACGTCAACGGACGGTTGTCCAGCGCCGAAGGCATTCGAAATCCGTATTCGACTAAGATCTCCTTCCGAGAACGGTCACCCGCGTACATTCCCCGCAATTGCGGAACCGTCTGGTGCGATTCGTCGATAAACATCATGTAGTCACGGGGAAAATAATCCAGCAAAGTTGGCGGAGGCTCGCCCGGAAGTCGTCCAGTGAAGTGCCGCGAGTAGTTCTCGATTCCATGGCAATAACCCATCGCCTTGATCATTTCCAGATCAAACATGGTTCTCTGATGGATCCGCTGAGCCTCAACTACGCGGCCTTGCTTCTCAAGTTCCGCTTCCCACCACGTCAGCTCTTTCTTGATGGAGTCCACCGCTGAAGATCGCGTCTCTTCTTTCATCACAAAGTGCGTTTTCGGGTAAATCGGTAGCCGCGCGTACTTCTGCTTCACTGTCCCGAACAACGGATCGATCTGTGACAGCGATTCAATCTGGTCTCCCCACATCTCGATGCGGTAGGCCATGTCATCGTAAGTAGGAAAAACTTCGATAACATCGCCGCGCACGCGAAATGTTCCGCGGCGAAACTCCCCATTTGTGCGCTCGTAAAGAATGTCGACCAGCTTGCGCGTGATGTCCTCACGCTTGATCTTCTGTCCTTTTTCGACGAACAGCATCATCCCGTAATACGCCTCTGGCGAACCGAGGCCATAGATGCAGCTTACCGATGCCACAATCAGCGCGTCCTGTCGTTCGAACAGAGATCTCGTTGCCGAAAGCCGCAACTTGTCGAGTTCGTCGTTGATCGTCGACTCCTTCTCGATATAGAGATCTGCGGCGGGGACGTACGCTTCGGGCTGGTAATAGTCGTAGTAGGAGACAAAATATTCGACCGCGTTGTGCGGAAAGAAGCTCTTGAACTCGTGATATAGCTGCGCCGCCAGGGTCTTGTTGTGGGCCATCACCAGCGCAGGACGATTCACCGCCTCGATCACCTTTGCCATCGTGAACGTCTTGCCGGACCCGGTGACCCCGAGCAGAACCTGATGCTGCTCGCGGTCGTATATCCCCCGAGTCAGCGCCTGGATTGCCGACGCCTGGTCCCCTTGCGGCTTGTAACTCGAAACTAGTTTGAAATCCATGAATGAAAAACTCTTTCGTCTATACGGAGACTATCTCGACTCCAGGACAAAATTTGTCCTCAATCACGCCTCGTGTAGGGACGGACGCATTCTCTCACCCAAGCCGAGCTCAGCCATATTTGCCAACAGCTCAACAGAATCGAATTTCGACGATAGAGAATCTCTCTATTATAAACCGCCGAAGAAAGGCGGTAACCATGAGGGACACAAAGGTTCACGAAGAAATCCCGAGCTTACTTCGTGTAACTTCGTGCCCTTTGTGGTGGGATGGTTTGCTTTCGATGGAAGTTAAAACCCGAAGGGCCTCTCGGAAGCGACTCCAAAGGCATGCTCGAGCGCGATCCCGGCCGTGCCTAGTGTTCCTTCATCGAACAACCGGCCGATCAGCGTAACCCCATGCGGAACCCGTCGCGGAGTGCTGAATGTCGGCAAAGGATGCTTCGGATCAGGAGCCCAATCGCTGCGGGCTTTCTGCACCTCCACGAATCCCGCACGCAACGTTAGCGAGGGATGACCCGTGAAGTTTGTGATGACCAGCATCTCATCGCGCAACGACGGCACGAGGAGAAGATCGACTTCGGAGAAGACTCGCGCCATCTCTTCAGCAACCTTCCGCCGCAACCTGTCTGCCTGGACGAAGTCGACAGCAGACAAGAATCGTGCCTGCCGGAACAAGTTCGGCCAGGCATCAGGGACTTGCGCCTTGAGTTCGCGCAGGCCGCCACTCAGGGTGAGATCCTCAAACGCTGCAGCGCCTTCCGCGAACAGAATTAGGTTCAAAGAATCGTATGGCCAATCAGCAATCGACACCTCAACCGGGGTCATCCCAATCTTCTTGATCGTTTCTAGAGCAGCACGATCGACCTCGGTCGCTGGACGCTCGTTCATCCATCGCGGGAAATAGCCCACACGTAAGCCCTTGATATCAGCAATCGCGTCGAAGTCGAGATGGCTCCGTACACTTGCCGTGTCCCCCGGATCCGGACCAGAGATCGCCTGCAACACGAGCAGAGTATCCTCGACCGCGCGCGTCATCGGACCGAGCTTGTCGAGCGACCAGCACAACGTCATCGCCCCGGTCCGCGGCACGCGCCCGTATGTCGGCCGCAAGCCGACAACGCCACATCGCATCGACGGACTAACGATGCTACCGCCAGTTTCGCTGCCGATGGAGAATCCTACGAGTCCTGCGGCAGTAGCCGCCCCAGGCCCGGCACTCGATCCTGACGAACCTTCTTCGGGCAACCACGGGTTCATCGTCTGCCCGCCGAACCACACGTCATTCAGCGCCAGCGCACCAAGGCTGAGCTTTGCGACCAGCACCGCGCCCGCCGCGTGCAATCGCTCCACGACCGCCGAATCCTTAGCGGGTACGCGGTCGCGATAGGGTTCCGCGCCATATGTGGTGGGAATCCCCGCAGTGTCGAGCAGATCTTTCACGCCGAACGGAATTCCGTGCAAAGGCCCGCGATACTTGCCGCCGGCAATCTCTTCGTCGGCTTCTTGCGCTTTCTTCACGGCAAATTCGCGAGTAATCGTGATCGCGCATCGCAGCTTCGGATTGAAGCGTTCCAATCGCTCCAAATAAATCTGAGTCAGCCGAGCCGAGCTTAGCTGTTTGCCTTCGATCCACCGCGACAACTGCGTCACCGGAGCGAACGCGATGTCGTCATCCTTGGTAGGAAGGGAACCAGCCGGAGCAGCGCTTCTCACAAACCGATCTTCGTTCGGGCCAGCCTTCAGACCGGGCAGCATGGGATCCCATCGTGTTGCCGGAGCCAACGTCGACTCAAGCGGCAGCTTCCTCGGGCCAGTTCTTCGCTCGTACACGGCGGCCATCGTCTTCGGCCACGATGCGGCCGCCATCGATCGCTCCACATCGTTCAGCGAAAATTGGACGAGCTTCTCCGCCTCGCGAAAGGTAGCGGTCGAGACTGGCGGTCCGACGGCAGGCCCAACTCCAAATGCAGGAGGAGCTCCCGGAGGCAAGTTTCCCGGATTCTGCGCGAACATCTGCCCCGCCGCAGTTCCGAGGACACCCAATGCGGTAGTAGTTAAAAACTCACGCCGCGACTTGAACATAATTCCCCAGTCGTACTCAGTATCCGGGCGCATGAAAGATAATGCGTAGGTCTATCTAACTCACCGCTGCCCGCAACGCCACTTTCTTCGTCGCAATCGTCACTCGCACTGCTGGCAGAACCGGGGGCGGATACGGCTTGCAATAAGCCTCAACGGTAATCGTCCCCGGATTTCGCGTCGATTGCACAATCACCTGCGCTAGGCCGTTGAACAGGCTGCGCTCCGGCTGCTTGTCGGCCTCCTGGCAATTTGGATCGCCATTGCCTACTCCGATCAGTGCACCTTCTCCGGATGCTCGAAAGCTGATTTTGTTGGCCGCCGTCGGAAGTGCTCGCCCTTCCTTATCGAGCACCTCGATGGTAAGCACCGCTACGTCCTCGCCGTCGGCATTGATCTCGACGCGGTCGGGCGTCACCCGTATTGCCACCGCATCGCCAGTGGTCTCGCGCTTTTCCATCAACACGACCTTGCCGTCTTTTGTGCCCCTTGCTTCGAGCACGCCGGGCTCGTACTTCACCTTCCATTCCAGATGTGTCAAGTGCTCGATCTTCTGCGAGCCTTGGCTTTTCCCGTTGAGAAATAGTTCGACCGAATCCAGATTCGAATGCACCCAAACTGAAATCAACTCGCCATCGCGCTGCTCCCAGTTCCAGTGCGGCAGCAGGTGCAGGACCGGCTCCGACCCCCACCACGCCTTGTAGTAAAAGAAGTTGTCTTTGGGAAAACCACACATGTCAACGATTCCGAATTGTGAGTTCACTGACGGCCATCCGTAGGGCGTGGGCTCGCCACGATAGTCGAAACCCGTCCAGGCGAATCCTCCGGAGAGCCACTCACGCGCCGCATAAAACTTCCACCACTCCTCTGCCAGTTGCGACCAGTCCGTATGGTTCAGGTCGTACGCACTTACCCAGTTGCGCAGTTTGTCCGTCGAATAGATTCCCCGCGTTGAAACGGTACTTGCAGTCTCCGATCCAACACTCGGCGTCTTCGGATGCTTCTTGTGCCAGTCGTCGTGCACCTTTAGGTTGTAGTTGAAGCCCATGACATCGAGTTGCTCAGGGAAGTGTGTCTCGAAAGCAGTATTGACCGCCGCCGAGCAGAGGCGGGTCGGATCAAGCTCGTGCGTCCTTTGAATCATGGCATCGATGACGCGCACGCCCTGAGGCTGATACATCATCGTCCACTCTTCATTGCCCATCGACCACAGAATGATCGACGGCGAGTTGCGGTAACGCTTGATCATCGTCTCCAGTTGCGCCATCCCCTCGGGATTCGAACTCATCAGCCGCGTTTCGCACATCATCATCATGCCCATCCGGTCGCAGGCCTCGACCCACTCCGGCGTCGGCATGTTGTGAGATGTTCGAACGGCGTTGCCGCCCATGTCTTTCAAGATCGCGAGCCGGTACCACTGCAAACGGTCAGGCAGTGCCGCGCCCACTCCCGCATGATCCTGGTGGTTGCAGGTTCCTTTGATCTTCACCGACTTGCCGTTGAGGAAAAATCCCTTGTCGGCATCCCACTTAATGTCGCGCACGCCAAAGGTTATTCGCTCGGCATCCCGTGTCTTGCCTGCGGTCTCAATTGCCGCAAGAGCCGAATACAAGGCCGGAGACTCCGGCGACCATATCGCCGGATTCGAAATGTTCGCTGCGGCGGTGAATGTGGTAGCACCGTCGACGGGCACGGGTTGAAGCGTTGAGTCTGCAGTCGCTACAACTTTTCCGGAATTGTCGAAAATCTGCCACCGTACTTTGCAATTCTCGGCCTGCTTGCCTTCATTCTGGACGACGGTCGCGAGTTTCAGTGATGCGGCGTTGCCCTTGACTTCGGGCCGCACGTAACTCTCCCAACGTCCCAGGTGCAGCGCGTCCGTCTTGGTCAGCCAAACATGGCGATACATTCCTGCACCCTCATAGAACCATCCATCGCCGAAGCTTGCATCCATGCGCACAACGAGGTAGTTCTTCCCGCCATAGGTCAGGAAGTCACTCAGGTCGAAGAAGAAAGGTGCGTATCCGTTGTCGTTGCGGCCGATGAAATATCCGTTTAGGAAAACCAGCGCGCTGCGGAAGGCGCCGTCAAACAGCACGCTAATCCGCTTGCCCTCATCTTCTTTCGGAATATCAAACGTGCGACGGTACCATCCGACACTGGTTTCCGGATAGCGCCTTCCGAGGGGCTTATACCCGTGCGAATTCTGTTCCTCGTCGCGTACGAATGGCAACTCCACCGCCCAGTCGTGCGGAAGGTTCAGATCGCGCCACTTCGAGTCATCGAACTTCTCGGTCGAAAACTTGAATTCACCGGACTTCGCGAAGTCGCCTTGTCCCATTCCGAATTCGACGTCCAGCCGCGGATCTGCCCCATTGCCCTGAAAAAACTTCCAGCCGAAATCGAATAGCAGGTGTTCCCGTGGACCGATGGAACTCGGCGCTTCAGTAGACGCAAAATCTGGATACGCGCTCAGTAAAGCATTTGCGCGCCTGAGTGGTCCGGCAACCAGCGTTGTGGCCGAAACCGCTAGCCCGGATCGAATCAATTCACGACGAGTGAAGGTTGGCATCAGAAGCCTCACTTAGAGATCGATCGTTCCCCGCAGCAACATCTCCGCGACAAACGACAGCGCGCTCGGGACCACGCATTATAAAGCGCGATCCGAGCGCGTACGCGACGAATGACCAGATAAATGTAGGGGATGGAACCGGCGTGGGAAAGATTCGAAGTTTACTTGTCTTCTTTGATCTCGCCCACGCCCACGATCTTCGAGGACGTGCCGAACTTCTTGTAGTCGCGGTAACTCTGTTCCGCCTGAACCTTGTATCCCTTGAACAGCGCCACGCGCGCGTCAAGCTTGAATCTCAGCTGCCGAGGCAGCCATATTTCGTCCGTCATGCGCGTTCGCTCAAACGTCACGCGAGTTCCTTTATGGATGCGGGCCAGCACCCATCCCACGGATGCCGTGTCGATCGCCTCAATGTCCATCTTTGCAAGCTGTAGGTCGTTCTTGTCGATCCATAAGCGTCCGCGAAAGTTTGAGAGGAACTTCGAATCTTTATCGTGTAATTCGGAGTCCGGACGCGGGTCGCCGTCGATCACCCACGTCTCCCGGCCATCGTAGGATTCAGTCCCAACGAGCGTGAAATTAAACGTGTCGGCAATCTCGGTCACAAATTTTCGGCCGTCCTCGCGCTCCTTAGCCTCTTTGTGTTCCCTCTTTTTGCGATCGTCTTCCGATTCGCTCTTGCGCTTGTCAATGATCTTTTGGAGCTTGTCTTCTTCCTTAGCGGCGTCTTTGGTGTCGAGGGCCTTATCATCCTTCGCGATCAGCCGCCGCACCTGCTCTCCATAAATGTCCAGAACTTCAAACGTTTTAATCTCGGTAGATTTAATATTGCCATTTCCATCCACGGAGTTTTCTACGTCCCGTTCGACGAAGGTGTAGTCTCGCTCCCGCTGATAGTTGTTTCGATAATTTTGCGCGACGGTGCGCGTCAATTCGCGCATCTGTTCTTGCGTAAGTTTGCCGTCCGGTCCCGGAGTCAAATCAATTTTCGGATGGTTGCCCCCCCGAACACTTGCCGAGTCCTTCGCAGAAGTAGCGGGCGAGGGTGGAGAGGCAGGATCCTCTTGCGCAGCGGCCGGGCAGCACGCAATCAAGAGCGCAAGAGCGAGACTACCGATCCGCATCCAGCTATCTTAATCAACTCCATCTGGATCATCCCGATCTGAGGAACAAAAAGATAAGGAGCGCACGGTGGACCTCCGTATCCCTGTGTAAAGACTTGGTGTCTAGGGATCACGTGTCTTTAACAGTGCCTGATCGACGGCCAGCCGGTTGCAGGTGCGTATGATTTTCTGTTGCGCTCCCTCAGATTCCACAAATTGAAAACCGTAACGGAACGCGTTCCGCTGCCGAGCCAGTGCATGCACGACCACGTCGCCACTCGGCACCGCGAACTCCAGGCGCACCACTTCGCCCAGTGGAACTTCCATCCGCAACATCGCCGAAATCCCGGATTCGCTTATGTCGACGGAGTACCCACGAATCACCGCGGAATTCCGTGCGTAAACCCGCACTTCCACCTCAAATGGATAGCGAGCATGGCGGCGAGCGTCTACAAATTCGCTAGTCGTGCTCATCGGATGTTGGACACTGCGCTCCAAAAGTCTACCTTTCTGGCAGTCCCTCTCCAACGATCATGCCGGAGATTCACGATTTCCGAACTGTATTGAGAATCGGCCAATTTCGCGCGGCGCTTCAATCGGACCCCTACGCAGCCATTAACGCAAATGCTACAACCGTCTGAGAAAGGGAATTGTCCGGAAGGGATTCCAGGATGGTTCCGAAATGGTAATAAAGTCCGGGCAAAGAAAAACGCAGGAATTACTTCTGGATTTTGTGGGCTTTCCCCAGGCACTCTGCCTGGAACAGTCGATCGTCGATCCGATGCAGGCGCTTTTCCTGCGACTTTTTCAGCAGGGAATAGTGCTTCACGTCGAAAAGGTGATACACGATGAACCACACCGGTTTCTCAGTTGTCATCCAGTTCTGGGAATCAAACTGTTTCAGGTTTACCGGAAGGGAATAACGCCGTAGCGTTCGCTCCCGCCGCAAATTGAAATAGATATTGAAATAGCTCAGCGCCAGTTCACGCAGAGTCCGATATACGGGCTCCCGCCACCGGCATCCCGTGTAGTTCGATTTTGCCACCGCCCCCCAGCAACCGCCTTCCCGGTAAATTGCGATTACGTGATCGGTATCCTGCTCGGCCTCGAAATCCAACAGCAGCGGGGGATACCCGTTCGCCCGCAGCGCCGCCGCCGCAAAAATCGCTCCCTCGAGACAGTGCGACGATCGCTCCGCCAGCACCTTTCGCGGAGACCACGCCGTGTCTTCCAGGTGATACGGCATATCATCGAGGAATTTCTGAATGCCGTAAGCAGTCTTCATGCTGCGCAATTTGCGCAGCTCCGCAGGAGTAAAGCCAGATTGATTAGAGGTCATTTGAGGTGCTGGTCTGTGTTGCGCAGCGACAGCAAAGTGTAGCCCAAGTTTTGCTTCACCACGCGATAACCACGGTCAGCGCAACCATGAAGACCGCCGTCCTTACTGGCTGAAAAACTCGGTCAGCTCTCGTG
This sequence comes from uncultured Acidobacteriota bacterium, assembly GCA_963712365.1. GTDB lineage: Bacteria > Acidobacteriota > Terriglobia > Terriglobales > Acidobacteriaceae > Sulfotelmatobacter. The sequence goes on along the minus strand of CAVQHO010000004.1, from coordinate 32,353 downwards.
GATGATCCACCTCAACGTCCGGACATGAGTCCGCCAGTGTATGTGGAGCAAATCCGTACGTTACCGCGACCGTCCAGAGCCCGGCGTTGTGACCAGTCTCGATGTCGGTATGCGAATCGCCGACGATGACGGTCTGCTCAGGCCGTACGCCACATTCCTCCAGCAACTTGCGCGCGCCTTCAGGGTCGGGCTTCTTGGTGGCGAAACTGTTTCCGCCATAAATCTGCGTGAAAAACCCGCCGAGCCCCAGAGCCTTGACGATGGCACGCGATGGAATCACGGGTTTGTTTGAAAGCACGGCGAGCTTTCGGCAGCTTCCATTCCCGGAACCTTGAACCGACGTTAATGCTTCGCTGATTCCGTCATAAACAGTCGTGTGATCAAGCTTGTGCTCACGATAGTAGGACAGAAAAAATTCCAGTCCCTTGCGCACCAGCGCTTCATCGATCTCTTCTCCGCCCAGCGCGCGCTGAATCAGGACCGGCGCCCCATCTCCTACATAGCTGGCAATCACATTCTCCGGCAGTTCCGGGCGTCCGATGTGCCGCAGAGCCGCATTCACGGAATGCACCAGGTCAAGACGCGAGTCAATCAGCGTCCCATCCAGGTCAAAGATGACCAACTTAATAGAGTGAGGATCAAAGCTTCGGTGCTTTCGGATCATTGCATTCAGAATAAAGCAGCGGAGGCGCAGGCGTCAGCTTTCAGTAGTTGATTTCACCACTTTGAGGCCGCAAATCAAGGTTCAACCCATATCGCCAGGATGCCAAAGAAAGTAATTTGCAAAAGTTCTTGCTTCTGTCCATATTTCTAGTATTATCGAAATATGTCAATCGGGTCAAAGCCTGCATCCTTATCGAAGAGTTCCGAGCGCATAGCCAAATACGCAGACATGTTTTCCGCAATGGGCAACGATCAGCGTCTGCGCATCGTCCGATTACTGCTGACCGCTCATCCAGTCGGCCTGGTGGTCACTGAAATCCAGCAGGAACTCGATATCCCGAACTCCACCCTTTCCCACCATCTCGAAAAATTGAAGATGGAAGATCTCGTGGAGGTCCGGCGCGAAGGCACCTTTCTGCGATACATCGCAAACACCGCCGGCCTCCAGGAATTGCTTCAGTTTCTCTACGCCGAGTGTTGTACGCGGACCAACGCTGTGAAACCTAAAGACATCGTTCATATCTGTAAATAGGAGTCGATAGATCATGAGCACCGATACCGCCGACATCAAAGAAGTCGTCAAGCAAAAATACGGAGAAGCTGCCTTGCGCGTGAAGTCTGGAGGCAGTTCCTGCTGCGGCGCCGCGCCCGCCTCGAATTGCTGCGATCCGATCACTACCAATCTGTACGACGCCACTCAGATAGGACAGATTCCCGAAGAGGCGCTGCTGGCCTCGCTCGGTTGTGGAAACCCAACCGCTCTGGCTCAGCTCAATGCCGGAGAAACTGTTCTCGATCTCGGCTCCGGCGGCGGTATTGATGTCCTGCTCTCCGCGCGCCGCGTTGGTCCGACCGGCAAAGCTTATGGCCTCGATATGACCGATGAGATGCTTGCTCTTGCGAACGAAAACAAACGGAAGTCCGGTATTGCCAATGTCGAATTCCTCAAGGGTGAGATCGAAAGCATTCCGCTACCTGACAATTCCGTGGACGTCATCATCTCCAACTGTGTGATCAATCTGTCTGCCGACAAAGATAAAGTCCTGCGCGAGGCGTTTCGGGTTTTGAAACGTGAAGGCCGGTTCGCGGTCTCCGATGTCGTCACTCGCGGCGAGATACTTCCCGAGATCCGCCAGAGTGTTCTCGCCTGGGTCGGCTGCATTGCCGGAGCGCTGGATGAAAGCGAATATCGCAACAAACTTGCGGCGGCCGGCTTTGACCGAATCGAGATCGAGCCGACTCGAATCTATCGCGCCGAAGATGCATTGGAATTTCTTTCGGGACAGCAAATTCCCGTGAAGTTGGATCCGGCGCAGATCGATGGAAAATTCATGAGTGCCTTCATTCGAGCCGCGAAACCCGGGGCAGCCCAGAAATCCTGCTGCGGACCAACCTGCTGTAACTGACGCCGTCCGGAGCACGAGCAATGGACCGACACTACAACGTTCTGTTTTTGTGTACGGGGAATTCGGCACGTTCCATCATGGCCGAAGCTCTTCTAAAGCAGAAAGGCCGGCCGCATTTCACCGCTTTCAGCGCGGGCAGTCATCCTGCCGGACGCGTGCACCCCGGCGCGCTGCGCCAACTGGAATCTGCGCATGTGCCGATTGACGGTCTGCGCAGCAAAAGCTGGAGCGAGTTTGGCGCGCCCGGCGCACCGCCCCTCGATTTCGTCTTCACCGTATGCGACAACGCTGCAAAAGAAGTCTGTCCAGTATGGCCCGGACAACCAATCACAGCTCACTGGGGAGTTCCAGATCCCGCCGCGATAAAAGGATCCGCCGAACAAGTCGCGCGGGCCTTTCGAGAGACATTTTTTCTACTCGATCGCCGCATCAGTCTCTTCCTGAGCCTTCCGTTTTCCAGGCTCGACGATCTCACGTTAAAAACGGAACTTAACGATATCGGCCGTCAATAATTGAATTGCATTGTAGGCACACCCTCTGAGGCTCGGAAGCTAATGAACGCAGGCCTTTCATCTCGTCTTGGTTTTCTCGATCGTTTCCTCACCCTGTGGATCTTCACCGCGATGTTGGTTGGTGTTGTCGCAGGATGGGCGGTGCCCGGCCTTATACCGTTCCTGAACCATCTGAGTGTGGGAACTACTTCCGTTCCCATCGCTTTGGGCCTCATCTTGATGATGTATCCGCCTTTAGCCAAGGTCCACTACGAGGAGATGAGCGAAGTATTCCGTAATAAAAAAATTTTGGCTCTATCGCTTGTGCAGAACTGGGTAATCGGGCCAATTCTGATGTTTGCCCTCGCCATCGTGTTCTTACGTCACTATCCCGAGTACATGGCAGGACTGATTATGATTGGACTGGCTCGTTGCATCGCCATGGTGATTGTGTGGAACGACTTGGCGAAGGGCGACACTGAATACGCGGCCGGCCTCGTCGCATTCAACTCTCTGTTTCAAGTCCTGTTCTACTCGGTGTATGCATGGGTGTTCGTTACCAAGTTGCCCGAGTGGTTTGGCCTGCACGGTTCGCTGGTGAACATTTCAATTCGCGACATCGCTCAGAGCGTTTTCATCTATCTCGGGATTCCGTTCTTGGCTGGCATGATCACGCGCTTCACGCTTCTGCGGGTTCGTGGGAAGCATTGGTACGAGAAGAAGTTTATCCCACGGATCAGCCCCATCACCCTCGTCGCGCTCCTGCTCACCATCGTTGTCATGTTCTCGCTGAAGGGGAATTACATCGTGCGGTTGCCTCTCGATGTGGTGAGGATTGCAATTCCGCTGCTGTGCTACTTCGTGCTGATGTTTCTGCTGTCCTTCTATATGGCGCGCAGACTCGGCGCCGATTATTCTAAAACCGCCACTTTGTCATTCACCGCGGCCAGCAACAATTTTGAACTCGCGATTGCAGTAGCTGTCTCCGTTTTCGGAATCAATTCTGGTGCGGCATTTGCCGCCGTCATCGGACCACTGGTCGAGGTCCCGGTCCTTATTGTCCTCGTGCGTGTTGCGCTTCATTTTCAGCGTCGCTATTTCGGACAGATCGCCGTTGCTCTACCTTGAGAACGCAAATTCCACTCCCTTTGCAAAAAATTTCGCACTTGTGAGTAACATTCCCGCAGAAATGCTGAAGATCAACGTTTAGTTTGTGCTTCGCCTCGGGCGGTGGGCCTGAACGTGCTTATTGCTAAGTGGGACGAAAGTGGAACTCCCCGGACATTGAAGTGAATCCCACGCAGAGTGAGCTGGTGAAAGTCCGGCCACCCTTCTGTCCTGCCGAAACTTACGTACTTTTCCAACCCCCTGTGACCATTTACAATCCAACAGGTTCGCGCACGTTGGCAGGAATCGCAGCACGTCCAGTGGGAATCTAAAGGGCAGGACTCAAAACGGATGGCCACCACAAAAACCGACCCTAAGCTGGCCCTCGTGGCCAACGGCGCCAAGAAATCCAGGTACTACGAAGGCCTGACGCGCGAACAGCTTATCCAGGCTTATCGCCTGATGTATACCTCCCGTCGTATCGACGACCGGGAGATTCTTCTCAAGCGCCAGCAGAAAATCTTTTTCCAGATGTCCGGCGCCGGCCACGAAGCCATCGGTGTCGCTGCGGGCCTTGCCCTGAAGCCCGCGTACGACTGGTTCTATCCGTACTATCGCGATCGCGCACTTTGCCTCGCTCTTGGCGTCGAGCCTTATCAGATGTTCCTGCAAGGCGTGGGCGCTGCCGATGACCCAAGTTCCGGCGGACGCCAGATGCCTTCGCACTGGAGCTATCCTTCGCTTCACATCGTGACCCAGTCTTCGCCCACTGGTTCGCAGATTCTTCAGGCCGTCGGTTGTGCGGAGGGCGGACGCTACCTCTCGCGTCATCCGAATGCCGTGTCTTCCTCATCCGCTACGAGGGATTACCGGCAGTTCAAGAATGTCACCTTCCAAGGGGACGAAGTCACCTACGTGTCCCTTGGCGATGGCACCTCAAGCGAAGGCGAATTTTGGGAGGCGATGAACGCCGCCGCCCTCGAAAAACTAGCCGTTATCTTCTGTGTCGAAGACAACGGATACGCAATCTCGGTTCCTGTCGAAGCTCAGACCGCCGGCGGCAGCATCTCGCGCCTGGTCTCGGGCTTTCCCAACTTCCACTTCGAAGAAGTTGATGGCACCGATCCGATCGCCAGTTACTCCGCCTTCACGCGCGCCGCAAAGTACTGCCGCGAAGGCCATGGCCCCGCATTCATTCACGCTCACGTCATCCGGCCTTATTCGCACTCCCTTAGCGACGACGAGCGTCTCTATCGTCCGGACTCCGAGCGCGAACGCGATGCGCAGCGGGATCCGGTATCGCGCACGCAGATGTTTCTGCTCCGCGAAGGCATTCTCGACGACAAGGGCATCAATAAGCTCGAGAAGGAAGTCGAAGCTGAACTCCAGATTGCCGTCGATCGGGCGCTCGAAGCCCTGCCTCCTGCCCCCGAGTCAGTCCACAACTTCATCTACTCGCCCGACCTCGATCCGACCTCCGTCGAATTCGACACGCAGCCTATTGCCGAACCTTCAGACGCCAAGAAGCCCGCAGCCAAGACCATGGCAGACTTGATCACTGCCACGTTGCGCGATGAAATGAAGCGCGACGAGCGCATCGTAATCTTCGGCGAAGATGTCGCAGACTGCAGTCGCGAAGAGTATTTAAAGCAGAAGCTGGTGAAAGGGAAGGGCGGCGTCTTCAAGCTCACCTTTGGCCTCCAGTGCGAGTTCGGCAACGATCGCGTCTTTAACTCGCCTTTGGCCGAGGCTGCCATCGTGGGGCGCGCGACCGGAATGGCCACTCGCGGCTTAAAGCCCGTCGTAGAGATCCAGTTTTTCGACTACATCTGGCCTGCGATGATGCAGATTCGCGACGAACTCAGCGTCATCCGCTGGCGCTCGAATAACGGATTCTCCAGCCCGCTGGTGATTCGTGTAGCCATCGGCGGATATCTCACCGGCGGCGCGATCTATCACTCCCAATGCGGAGAGAGCATCTTCACGCACATCCCCGGCCTGCGAGTCGTTTTCCCGTCGAACTCCCTCGATGCCGCCGGATTGTTGCGCACCGCCGTCCGCTGCGATGACCCCGTTCTGTTCCTTGAGCACAAGCGGCTCTACCGCGAAGCCTATGGGCGTGCCGCGTATCCTGGGCCCGATTACATGATCCCGTTTGGCAAAGCGAAAATCGTTCAGCCAGGAACTGATCTCACGGTGATTACTTACGGGGCCGTCGTTCCGCGCGCATTGCAGGCCGCTCAGAAGCTTGAGCGTGAGCAGGGCGTGAAAGTGGAATTGATTGATCTCCGTTCCCTCAATCCCTTCGATTGGGAAACAATCGCCGCTTCCGTCTCCAAAACCAATCGCGCCCTCGTTGCCTACGAGGACACCCTGAGTTGGGGATATGGCGCCGAAATCGCCGCCCGCATTGCCGACCAGTTATTCGATCAGCTCGATGCGCCTATCCGCCGGGTCGCAGCCAAAGATACGTTCGTTGCCTACCAGCCAATCCTTGAAGACGCGATACTCCCGCAAGCGAACGATCTGTATTTAGCCATGAAAGATCTGGCCGATTACTAGCCTCATCGCAAATGCAGCCGCGGATGTGTCATTCGTGTTGGCCGAAGGCCCTACGAATTCTGCGCCTGTCTCGCTATACGCACGATTATAATGGCGAACAAAAAGCGAATAAGATAGAATCCTCCGTCATGGCAAGGCGGCCCGACGTCGGAAAGCGCGAGCACATGTGGACTCGCGATGATCTGAAGGAAATCGTTCATAACCTGTCGCTTCTCAGCGAGCACGGCGTGCGCGAGTTCTATCAGCGCGCCTACCGCGAGTGCGCCATCATCAACTCCCACACCTTTCCTCCGACGCGGGCGATTCAGGAACTGGTTCAGGCCTGGAAACAACTCAGGAAATGGCGCAAGCCTTGACCGGCAATGACCCTCCCCTCAAAGTTACGAACGCTTTTCCCGCAACCTGATCCGGATTGTTCGTTCTTTCGGGGAATGCTAGGCTCCAAACGGTGAGTCCTGTCGACACCAACACGTTGAGAACAATGCCTTCGGTTCCCGGGCGATCGGCTCAGTGGCTCCAATCGGCAACCGCAGAAGTCTGGGTCAAGTTTCTGCTGGCCCTGGTCGGCTTGGGTTTAGCTTTCGCTTCGGCACTTTTCTCGACTGTGTCGCGGGACGCCGGCAATATGTGGGCCACGCTGATTCTGGCGTCGACGTCGCTGGTCCTCGCCGCCCTCGTTGGACTGGTCACGGTTCCGTATCTGGCACGCCGGGTCGCGGTCGAGCGGCTCCGCGAGTCCTTCGATTACGACGTTACGCGCGCCGGCATCAGCTATGCCCTGATTACGCTGGTGATCGGCATCGCTGCCCTGAATACGGGAAACAACCTTCTCTACATTGTGGTCGCTGCTATGCTGGCCGCGATCCTTGTCTCCGGATACGTTTCAGCCTGGGTGTTGCGCTATCTCGAACTGGACGTGCGCCTTCCCGAGCACGTTTTTGCTGCACGTCCCGTGCTGGGCCGCATTGTTCTCTCGAATCCACGCCGTTTTCTGCCCGCTTTCTCGGTGCGCGTGGTTTCCACGCAGCAGAAGAAAAAGAAGATCTCGAGAGAATGGAAGTGGGAGGCGACGACCTTCGCTTTCCCTTTCAACCGGCCTTCGGAGCAGCAGTGGCTTCGCCTTCCGGACCGTCGCTTGCGGCGGGTCACCGTGCTTCCCCCGCCTCCTGGGATCTTTCAAGGGATGGCCTATTTCCCCTTCGTGCCTCCGAAAGTCGAAGCGTCCGCCGACCTGGAATTGCACTTCGATCGACGCGGATGCTATCAGGAGAACAGCTTCGGAATTGCGACACGCTTTCCGTTTGCGCTGTTTACCAAGACCCGACACGTTGCTCTCCGAAGGGAAGTGCTTGTTTACCCACGCATTGAGCCCACCGACCAGGTGCTGGAAATCCTTCCGGTAGTTCGCGGCGAGTGGGAGAGCTTCATTCGTGGCCGTGGCTCCGAGCTGTACCGCATCCGCGAATACATGCCTGAAGATTCGGCCCGTCACGTCGACTGGAAGGCCACCGCAAAATCCGGGTCATTGAAGGTTCGCGAATTCGCTCGCGAGGACGAACGCCGAGTCTGTGTTCTCTTCGACAACCCGGCCTCGGGCCTCATTTCCGAAAAAGCCTACGAGAAGGCTGTCGATGTGGCAGCCTCTCTTGCCTGGCACTTCTCCAGCCAGGAAGCGGAAGTGTCATTCGTAGCTCCCGGGCATCCACGCACGCGTGATATCCATCAGTTCCTCGCTTGGTTAGCGGTCATCGAGCCCTCCGGCAACAACGTGCCAACTGCAGAGGAAAGCGACCACAACTCCACCGACTTTCTGCGCAGCATGAATCTGGGCGCTGCCGACGAATTCAATATTGTCGTGACCGCAAGGGCTCGAGGTACCGTTCCTGCGGCCCTATGGAACTCGTCTTACTTCGTTTTCGCAACCGACTCCTTGGCCAAACAGCGTCCGTAAGCCATACGGCGCATCGCTCGTTCCAGAAACCGGAATTGCGCAACTTTCCTTTCAAAGCTTCCGTAAAGTGATTGAAGATAAGCGCTTTAAAGAACTGGCAGTCCCATGGATTTGCTTTAGCACGAAGGTAACCTTGCCGAGGCGTTACTGAGCGGGTAACGTTACTGACGATTACCTCAGTCCATTGAACATTCGTTAGCGAAGCTCTACCTTGGGATTACTGAGTTAGTCATTCATCGGAGGAGTCTTGGGGTTCAGCCGCCGCCCGGCCACCCGCACCAGCTGAGCGGCAGGTATGTATGAGTGAGAATCTAAAGATTCTGTACTACGCGATGTGGATCGCCCACCCCGTTCTCGAACTGGGTATAGGCATCTTCATTCTCCGCCACGGCTTGCTTCGTCAGTTCAAGTTCTTCTTTGCCTACATTCTCAGTCAGCTCGCCACCTTCATCATCTTGTTTTCTGCCTATGGACGGAGTTACGAGGCTGCGTTCTACCTGTTTTGGGTATGCAACGCAATCAGTGTCACCTTCGGTTTTTTGGTTATTCACGAGGTGTTCGTTGATGTGTTTCGACTCTTTCACACACTACGAGATCTAGGGTCGGTGCTTTTTAAGTGGGCTGGCCTGGTTATGCTGCTGGTAGCCGGGGTTGTCTCGGTTTCGACCAATTCGTCGGAAGCGCCCCCATGGATGCAAGCAATCGTTACCTCCCAGCGATGTGTGCGATTCATTCAAGTCGGGATGGTTCTGTTCCTGCTCTTCTTCGCCCACTACGTGGGTGTAAGCCGCAAACAGCTGAGTTTCGGGATCGCACTCGGCTTCGGATCCTTCGCCGTCATCGAGTTGATCCTCATCTCGTCTTGGATCGGTAATCACCTCTCCGGACCGTTGATGAGCATGGCAAACATGGCGGCCTACAACGGCAGTCTCGTTTTATGGCTCGCTTATGTCGCCCTCAAGCGACCGGCGCGTGATGGTACTCAAACCCTCCTACAGCCTCAGCGCTGGGAGCAGAGCCTGTCCGACATTCATAATCCTTTGCCGGAAGACTCCTTGATTCCGATGTTTGAAGGAATGGTCGATCGCGCGCTCTCCCGCGCGCATCAGGACTCGGTCCTTACGCCGGAGACCAGGCCCGAAGCGACGGCGGTGCGCGGGGCAGCGGCCTCTAGCAGCGTGGGTCGTTCCACCGTGTCGGTGCGTCCCAAGGATAATCGCTAACTTCTTCCCCGCAGCCGTAAGCGCCGGTTTTCAGCCCTGCCATTTCTGCCAATTTCACTCTGTGGAATGCTCGCTTCAGCCCTTTTCGAACTTTTCCGGAAATCGTAACCAGCTCCCAACAGCATCGGGGTGTCCAGGTGCTGCTATCCACACTTAAGGTGAAACGTTTAATGTAGATGCTACGCGATTGAGAAGATGCTAGCTTGGGCGTTTGAATTCGAGAGGTCGTCGCATGAAGATTGTAGCGGGGAAGTACAAGAAAAGAAAATAGTTGCACACGTGCTTGACACGTACCCTATAATTCCAGTCCGCGTGGAAAGTTCAGATTGATGGAACTTCTACGTGGATATAGGAGACGAAACCCATGAAACGTGCAATCAGGATCTCTATCCTGATGGTAGGACTTGTGGGCACATTCATTGCAGCAGCCGTCCAACAGGTTCCCGCCGCGGACGGTGGCCCACTGTTTCTGTGCCCACCCAAACAACCACATTGCTCAACAACCCTGCCACCGCAGTAGATGCTAAGCAGGCTGTAAGTTCAAGGTCACCAAGGTAACTAGTGGTAACTGTAACCTAGGCCAAATCACAGGGCTTGCCATCTTCGGGCTGACGGGACTCATACTAACCCGTCGGCCCTCATTTTTTGATCGGGTGAATCCCGTAGTCACATTCAACCCATCGCGCTCCTCAAATCTTCTGGGGTAAATACCGGCGGCTGGCAACTGGACCCCGAGCAGATCACCGCAAACGTCCTGCCTTCAAAGACTTGCGGAAGATTCGGGATCGTCTCCGCCAAACCTGGTGGGAGATTCGTTGCCACCACCTGGTTCCTTTTGAACAGCAGCACTGTTTTGTTAAAGCCGAATGAAGCGATTGCGACGTCGAACAGTTCGGCCGCCTGTCCCGTGTCGTCTTCGCCCGACACCAACACCACCTGCACTGGGCTTTCCACATAGTGCAGTACAGCAATTCCAAACGTCGCCGCGAATATGCCGAACTGCTCGGAAACTCCCGCAAAGGTCTCCAGAGTTTCCTCGGCCTTGTCTCGATAAGACTGCTCGCCGGTGTAGTGGTGCATCCGGATCAATGCGATGGCCGCCATCGGATTTCCCGCAGGCGTCGGAGAGTCTTGCAGTGGCTTGCGCGCCGTCCCTAGCACTCCCAGCTTCTTGTCACCGCCCTTCACTTCGCTATCGAAGAAGCCACCGGATGTTGCATCGTAGAATTTCGTAACCATCGCGTCCGTGATCGCCCGCGCGAATTTGAAGTAGCTGAGGTCCGACGTCGCTTCATACGCGTCCAGGCATGCCAGTGCGGTGAATGCATAATCCTCGAGCATCCCCGGAATTTCACGGTGTTCCGCCCCCGGATCCGAATAAGACACCACATGCAGTAATTCCCCGCTGTCCTCTTTTCCGCTGCTCTTCCGCTTCCACGTTTCGCTCAGCAACCGATCCAAACTGCGCAGCGCAAATTGACGCGCGCTGGAAAGTTTCAGCACCCGCGCCGCTTCAAGATAGGCGGACACACACAAACTGTTCCATCCCACGTACACAGTCTTGTCCACATACGGTGTCACACGCTTTAACCGCGCCGCATACATTTTCTTCTTTGCGGATTCGATCAACTCTTTCACCTGTTCCGGCGGAACGTTCATCCGCTGGCCGATCTCTTCCGGCGTTGCCCGGACGAACAACACATTCTTTGCCGGATTGTGATGCATCTCCCCGATCTCGTTGATGTCGTAGTAGAGCGCCGCGGCTTGTGCTTCCCCCTCGGTCAGCACCGCTCGCGCCTCATCAAGAGTCCAAGTGAAATAGTCCCCATCATCGTCCATCGAAATGTCAGCGTCCTGTGACGCGTAGAACCCGCCACGCTCGCGGTCGCTGAGCCACTCGTCCATCCACCGGATAATGTCGCGCGCCACATCCGCGAAGAACTCGTTTCCTGTGGCCTGGTACCCGTGAACATAATTTTTCAGCAATTCCGAGTTGTCGTAACACATCTTCTCGAAGTGCGGAACGACCCAACGTTCATCCACCGAGTACCGATGAAATCCACCAGCAAGTTGGTCATAGACCCCGCCGCGCGCCATATGCTCCAGCGTAGTGTTCACCATTTCCCCGATCTTCGCTGCGTTCTGGGCCATTTCCGATCCAGCAGATTTTCTGCGACTGTTGGCGTATCTCTCGATCAACAAATCCAGTGCCGAAGGGTGCGGAAACTTGGGCGCCTGTCCAAATCCCCCATGCCGCGAATCAAACATCTTTACCGCAGATTCCTGGATCGCCGTAATCACTGCTGCGGACACGCGGCCGCTCCGCCCAGCAAACGATTCGGCTTGCGCGATCGCGCTCTCCACCATCTGTGCCTGTTCCACCACATCAACGTTTTTTTCTTTGTAAGCGTTCGCAATGCTCAGAAGGACGCGCCGAAAACTCGGCCGTCCATAGCCGTCGCTGGGAGGAAAATATGTTCCCCCATAAAACGGCTTCCCGTCCGGCGTAAGAAACGCTGTAAGCGGCCATCCACCCTGGCCACTCACTGCCTGGATCGCCGCCTGGTAACGGCTGTCGATGTCAGGTCTTTCATCGCGGTCTACCTTTACAGCCACGAAGTGTTCGTTCACGATCTCCGCAATCTGCGGGTCTTCATACGATTCCCGATCCATCACATGGCACCAATGACACCACACCGCGCCGACATCGAGCAGCATCGGTTTGTTGTCTCGCTGCGCCGCCGCAAACGCCTCGGCTCCCCACTCGTGCCACTGGATGGGCTGATGCATGGCGGATCTCAGATAAGCGGAAGAGGCGCGGGAAAGAGAATTCAAGGTCCCTGTAGTCATTTCCCCAGTTTAATGCTTCTTCTCCACGCTCGTCGGATCAGCTCGCTGCTCCAGAATGGGAACGCTCTTGGCTGATCCGATTCCGGATCACTGCAGACGGTGACACGAATCACCGAAACCCAAGCACTGTAGTGAGAGCATTCCCCGAAGTATCCGCTGTAGTTGGTGGCGGATACACCGTCGTCCTCGTGTCAGTCGTGGCCAGGAAATGGTCGATGGACCTTTCGGTCGGGATTGCGCCGAATTCAGACTGCCCGCATGCGCTCGCTGAGCGCTTTTTGTATCGATTGCAGGCGCGAAATGAAAGTGCAGTCTCCAGCGAAGATGCGCGACAAATACTGATTGTTTGACGCGCTCTTCAAGAGACGACGTCCACTCCCAAATTTGGTCCCAGGTCTGCAAAGGAGAAACACCATGCAAAAGAGCGTACGGATCGTCCTCAAGCGTTGCGGAACCTTGTTTGCGCTCATGAGTCTGATTGCCCTGTGCGCTGCTGGCGCATTCGGACAAGCAATCGACGGAAACATCATTGGCACCGTGACTGACTCGCAAGGCGCCGCCGTTGTGGATGCCGAGGTCACCGCGACCAGCGTAGGGACGGGCCTGGCGGTCATCGCCAAGAGTGGCGCTACCGGAGAATACCGCTTCGACCATCTGCCCGGAGGCGCGTACCGCATAACCGCTAAAGTCACAGGATTCAAGTCTGTTGCCGAAATGGTTGAGATTGAGCTGAACAAAACCGTCACGCGCAACATCATGCTAGCGCCGGGAGCGACCACCGAGACGATCGAAGTCTCTGGCATCCCGCCCGTGCTCGATACGACCACCGCCCAGCTGCAGAATACTTATCAGACCAAGCAACTGGAAGATTTGCCGATCGTCTCGGCTGGTAGCGGCGTGATCAACCTGGCACTGCTCGATGCCGGAGTGGCCACTAGCGGCGGCGTTGGATTGGGCACTGGTCCCTCCGTCTCCGGACAGCGCCCCCGCAATAACAACTTCACCGTGGAAGGCGTCGACAACAACAACAAGAGCGTCACCGGCCCTCTCCTCCAGATTCCCAACGACGCCGTCGACCAGTTCACGGTCCTGCAAAGCCAGTTTTCGCCGGAGTTCGGGCATTCTTCCGGCGGACAGTTTAACCAGACGATCAAGTCCGGAACGAACAAGCTTCATGGTCGTCTGTACGAGTATTTCCAGAACCGCAATCTCAACGCCCAGGATTCGCAGGTTGCTTTGTCTCAGTTGGGACAGGGACTCTCGCCCTTCAACACCCGCTATGACAACAACCGTTTCGGGGGTCAGATTGGCGGGCCAATCATCAAGAACAAGTTATTCTTTTTCACCAACTGGGAATACAACCCGATCGGCTCAGTCATCTCGTCCACCGGGTGCGGCCCGACCGCTGCGGGATATGCCATGCTCGCTGCCGACAGTGCCGTCAATCAGAACAACGTGACCCAGTTTCAGAAATATGCTGGAACAGCGCTCAAGCAAGCCCCAACCGATGGCTCGGACCCGAACTGCCTCGGATCTTCTCCGATAGGCAGCAATACAGACATCCCGATCGGCGGCATCGGATTTTCCGGTGCTTCTTATTCCAACTTCCTCACCGGGGTCACGTCAATCGACTGGAACGTCTCCAACAAGGATCAGTTCCGTGGACGCTACGCCTACGAGAAAAACAGCGGTAACGACGTGTTCGGACAAATTCCTGCGTTCTACACCGTAGTCCCGCAACGCTTTCATATTCTGACGCTGAGCGACTATCACAATTTCTCGACTTATCTGAATAATGAATTGCGCGTCGGATTCAATCGCTATTTCAATGACTATCCCGCGGGAAACTTCTCGTTCCCCGGACTCGATGCGTATCCCAACCTCATCGTTGGATTCGGCGAGGGCAATGGCGTTCAGCTCGGCCCCGATCCCAACGCACCGCAATTTGGCGCTCAGGATTTCTACCAGGTCGTCGACAACATCAGTTGGATCAAGGGCGACCACAACTTCAAGTTTGGCGCGGAGTATCGCTACTACATCTCGCCCCAGGGATTCACGCAGCGCGTTCGCGGCGACTATGACTACACCAGCTTTGATGGATACTTCACCGATCAGGTTCCCGACTACGTTGCGGAACGTTCTATCGGCAATCTGACCTACTACGGAAACCAGAAAATGTTCTATGGATACGCCAATGATGATTGGCACATCCGCAAGAACTTCTCCGTGAACGTCGGACTGCGATACGAGTTCACTCAGGTCCCGCTCTCGCAACGCATCTGGCAGCCGATGAACGCAATTTCCAGTGTTCCCGGCCTGATTAGCTTCGGGGCGCCGAAGGCGCAGAAAAAGAACTTCCTGCCGCGTATCGGTTTTGCGTGGTCGCCCGGCAACAGCGGCACCACTTCGATTCGAGGCGGCTTCTCGATGTCGACGGATGTGCTGTACGACAATCTCGGCGTACTTTCGGCTTCTCCCCAAGTGCAGCAGACCTGTGACGCGGCGGCAGGGACGGCTACAGCCGACATGACCTCGACATGTTTCTGGCAGGATCCAACCGTAACCGGTGTAGGATTTCTTGCAGGTGGCGGCTTGCCGTTCACGGCGACAATTCCGCCGATCACCTCCGCGGCCGATGCTCGTGCCGCGACATCTGGTTATATTCCCGATCAGAAACTGCCTTACTCGGAAACGTGGACGCTGGGCATTCAACACATTTTTGCCAGCAAATACACGGTAGAAGTTCGTTATGTAGGAACACGCGGAATCCACCTGCCCGTTCAGCAGCGACTGAACCGGCAGAACAAAATCTCGGGTAACAACTACCTTCCCGTGTTTTTCGCTGCTCCTTCGCAAGCAACCATCGACGGTTTGGGCACCACGGTCAACTATGACGAAATCAACAATCTGAGCAGCTTTATGCCGGCTTATGCCGATGCCGGATTCACGGGCGCGAATGTCGTTGGATTCATGCCGTATGGCGCATCCCGGTACCACGGACTTCAGACGCAGTTGACCCGTGGCTTCAACAACGGTCTCCAGTTCCAGGTCGCCTGGACTTGGAGTCACAACATGGACAATTCGACGGCCGACGTTTTCTCCACTTATCTGACGCCTCGCCGCTCCCAGGACTTCCAGTGCTTTGCGTGCGACTGGAGCGATTCTGCACTCGATCGCCGCCATCGCATCACGCTGCAGGCTCTATACGATGTGCCGTTCCTGAAACATAAGAACAGTTGGCTTGCGAAGAATGTAATCGGCAACTGGGAGTTTGGTCCGATCTACACCTTCCAGTCTCCGGAGTACGCTACCGTTCAAGGTGGCGTCGACCTCAATGGCAACGGAGATAGCGCGGGTGATCGCGTGATTATCAATTCCGCAGGGCGTCGCGGAATCGGAACCGGAGTCACTCCGCTCTGCAACAGTGGGTTGCTTCTAGCCAACGGAGGTCCTGGCGGAGATTGCGATCCGGTGGGCAACGCCGACAGTCGGCCGTTTGTTGTTGCTTACGGTGCGAACGATCCCAACGCGTACTACGTGGGCGGCGACACTACGAATGGATGGGGCAAGTACATGCTAGCCAGCGCTCGCCGCAATACTCTGGCAATGCCGCATACCAGCAACATGGACTTCACCATTGTGAAGCGCTTCAACATCACCGAACACCAGTCGTTCGAGTTCCAGGCGCAGGCGCTCAACCTCTTCAACCACGCGCAGTATGTGCCCGGATATATCAGTGACTCGTTCAACCAGACCTATACCGGTAACAACGTCCTGGCAATGTTGGAACCCGACACCAGCACCTTCAACAAGCCAAAAGCGGTCTTCTCTAATCATCCACGAACCATGCTTCTGGCCCTTAAATACACCTTCTAAACTCGACCAGAAAGAACAGGGGGAGCCTTAGGGCTCCCCATCTTATTGCGAACCGCCAGGTCCTATCGAAGTGGACTTGAAGTTCGCACTAAGGCACGCCTTCGGGCATACGGCGAGCGGGAAAATTGGTAACGAAGCCGTACTTTTGAGTTTTGTATCAGGACACGCCTGCAGGCGTGTCGTTGAAGTCCAACGAAAGAACGGCTTCAGCCGCTGGTGACCCTAATCCGAATTCCGCACTCGCGCCAAGACTTTTTCCACTGAAAGAATTCAACGGACAGTGACATCTGACCTTGCGACCGAAAGCGTTTTTGAAAGATGATCATGAAGGCTGCACGCCAGCGGCGAGACAGACTCAAGAGGTCCTAACTGTTTACGGCTCAAGATTTTACCCGTAACTGATTGCAGCTCTAAGATTTTTTCGAGATTTTCCCGCAAATGCTTGATTTCAGAGATCCGATGGGGGAGGGGGGTACCCCGCCCGCCGCAAGAATTCCCATTTCGGACAAAAAAATCACGCTCCCAATTCCTTCGCGATCCTGCAGTAGAGCTCGATCGCCTCGTGCAGTTGCCGCTTCTCGATAAATTCTCCGTCCGTGTGCGCGACGTGAATCGATCCCGGACCAATCAGCAGCGGTTCTCCCCACTTCGTTAGCTTTGGAATGTCCGTCGTGAAAGCAGCAATCATCGTGGGCAATCCACCAACCTTGCGGAACTGCAGAAATGGCAATTCGAGCGGAAAGGTTACTTCCACCTGTTCGCCAGCTGTGCGAGCAATCTCTTTCCGCAAATCTTCTGTCGGACCGACGAGCCTGTAAAGCAAGTCCGCATGAGCGTAATCGGGAATCACATTCGGCGCTCGCCCTCCTTCGATCAGCCCGATATTCAACGTGCATGGACCAACTTCAGGATTGGAGGGCAACTTCATCGCGCGCAGCCGCGACAGCACCGGAATCAGCTTGTCGATCGCCGACTCGCCCAGCTCCGGATAAGCGGAATGCGCCATGCGTCCTCTCGCCGTGACTTCGACTCGCAATGTTCCCTTCGATGCGAGTGCGATGTGATTTTCGGTCGGTTCTCCATTGATCAGAAACTTACAGCTCTTTGGCGCTTGCTCATTCGCGACCTTTGCGCCCAAACTGTCCCGTTCTTCTCCGACCACGAACAGCAGA
Source organism: uncultured Acidobacteriota bacterium (assembly GCA_963712365.1). Taxonomy (GTDB): domain Bacteria; phylum Acidobacteriota; class Terriglobia; order Terriglobales; family Acidobacteriaceae; genus Sulfotelmatobacter. The sequence goes on along the minus strand of CAVQHO010000004.1, from coordinate 15,052 downwards.
CCGACATGAATCCCTTGTTGTCGCAACTTCTCCGACGCAGCAATTTGCGCTGCGATGATCCCTTTCGCGTCGCAGGATCCGCGGCCGTAAATACTACCTTCATCTTCCGACGAGGGGATAAAAGGAGGAACCGTGTCCATGTGCGTTGACAGCACGATCGTCGGATCCGGATGTTCCATCGACGTTGCATAAACATTGAAGCGGTCCGCTTCGACTTGCATCTTCGCGGTCTGGTAGCCGAGACGGCAAAGTTCGCCATACAAATAGTGCCCAACTGCCGCTTCATTTCCTGTGATCGATTCGATGTCGACGAGTTGCCGGGTTAACGTGACCGCGTCCATGTTGGAGAGGATAGCAGAGGATGAAATTCATCCACCTCCAGGACTGACACGAGATTCACGAAAGTACGCATCACGAAAGGAATCTTCGTGCAACCTCGTGTGGCTCGTGCCAAACCGTTTGCCGATTTCACGATTGTGTAATCTGTAAGCGTGATTCCTTCCAGCTCAACGATTCGTTCGCTCTTTCTCGACGGTCCAGCAGGACGATTGGAAGCCTTGCTCAACGCGGGCGCGGAAAACGCCACGCATGCAGCGGTCGTCTGCCATCCGCATCCGTTGTTCGGCGGAACCCTGCACAACAAGGTGGTATTTCACACCATGAAGGCCCTGAACAATTCCGGCTTGCCCGTGCTGCGCTTCAACTTTCGCGGCGCCGGATTGAGCCACGGAGAACACGACCTCGGAGAAGGAGAAGTCGAAGACGTTCGAGCCGCGCTCGACTGGCTCGATCAGGAGTTTCACCTGCCCATAGTTTTCGCAGGATTCTCTTTCGGCGCCGCCGTTGGGCTGCGTGCGTCGTACTCAGATCCTCGCGTCGACACCTTGATTGGAGTTGGAGCACCAGTTGCTCCGGTTGCGGCCGGTTCGGAGGAGCCGCGCGTCTACACATTCGACTTCCTGCGTGAATGCACCAAGCCCAAGCTCTTCGTCAGCGGAGGCCGCGACCAGTTCGGTCCACGCGCCAAGTTGGAAGCGCTGATTGCATCGCTTCCCGATCCGAAAAAGCTGGTTGTGATCGAAGGCGCCGATCACTTCTTCGAAGGACGTTTGCGGGAATTGCGTGAAGGCATCGAAGCCTGGATGAAACAAACGATCGCGGCATCCTGACAGCGTGATTTTGGTTGACCTCAACCAACTAGGCCAGTCCACGCAAGTGAAGCCAGACGCTACCGATAGAGACGACGACTCTCTTATAATCGCCGCCAATGCCTGGTCTCACAGACGATCCGAAGTTCCGCGAGATGCGCGAAATAGCCCGCTCGATCTTCTTCCATGCGCTCGCCGAAGCTTCGATCAGCAAAGGCTTCGCACGCCACGTCAACTGCGAGCGTGGTGTGTTACGCGTGCGTGAGGATCTTTACAATCTTCAATCCTTCGACAAAGTGTTCGTCGTCTCCATGGGAAAAGCCGGTCACACGATGGTGGAAGCGTTGATCGAACAGGTCGGCACGTCGCTGGAAGGAATCGTTGCCAGCTCTATTCAGCCTGCTGCACAGGTCCGCGGATTCCGCTACTTTCTCGGTGGTCATCCCACTCCCAATCAAGAGTCGATCCAAGCCGCGAGCGCAACACTGCGAGCTCTCGGTTCTCAAACGCCTTCATCACTCGTCATCTTTCTTGTAAGCGGCGGAGGATCGTCTATCGTCGAGAAACCAATTGATGACGAGATCTCGCTTGCGGATCTGGTATCGACGTATCGCGCGCTGGTGCTCTCTGGAGCACCGATTGCAGAGATTAATTCGGTCAGGAAGCATCTCTCGGCCGTAAAAGGCGGACGTCTGGCGCAAGCGGCATTTCCCGCGCAGCAAGTCTCGCTGCTGGTTTCCGATGTGCCAGACAACACGCCTGACGCGCTGGCTTCCGGACCGACAATGCCCGACACGACTTCGATCGAGGATTGCTACCGTATCGCCGACAAATACGATTTGCTCGCACAGTTTCCAAAGCCCACGCGGGAATTGTTCGAACGCCGTGCGTTGGAGGAAACTCCGAAATCCGATGATCTTGTGTTTCACCGTGCGCGTTGGTGGCAGATTTTGTCGAACCAGAGTGCCATTGACGAAGCGAGCGAAGCGGCTGAACGTGCCGGATTCTACGTCCACATCGACAACACCTGCGACGACTGGGACTACGAGAAAGCCGCCGAATATCTGGTGCAGAAAGTCCGAGACTTGCGTGAGAGCTTTTCTCCCGTATGCCTGCTATCAGGCGGAGAAGTCACCGTGAAGGTGACGAGCGGCGGAGTTGGAGGCAGAAATCAGCACTTTGCTCTCGCGTGCGCCGAGAAAATCGCCGGCGACAACATCGTGGTGCTCAGTGCGGGAACAGATGGAATTGATGGGAACAGCCCCGCCGCAGGATGCGTGGTCGATGGCAGCACGATCGTGCGTGCCCGAGAGAAGGGCCTCGAAGTGCGGGGAGCACTCGAGAAGTTTGATGCTTATCCATTGCTCTCGGTGTTGGGGGACGCCATTGAGATCGGACCGACCGGAAACAATTTGCGGGACCTCAGGATTTTGCTGGCGTATTGATCTGTATGCAGCGAAGGCCTTTGCGGGAAATTGCACAGGCCCTTCGCTGCGGTGAGTAGGAAAAGGCTTCGACTATGCGGTCTTTTGCATCTTGGACATTGCTTCGTCCATGTTCTTTTTCATCTCATCGGCTGAATAGTCGGCGATGTGGGTTGCGATCGACCATTTGTGGCCGAACGGGTCTTTCAGCTTGCCATAGCGATCTCCCCAAAATTGGTCCATCACCGGCATTTCCACTTGCGCGCCCGCTTTCACTGCTCGCTCGAACGCCTGGTCCACGTTATCGAGGTAAATGTGCAGGCCCATGCTGGAACCTCCGCCAGACGATTCGGGTGAAAGAGATCCGAACTCCGGGAACTCGTCTGCAAGCATGACGATGGAATCGCCGATCATCAGTTCGGCATGCATCACTTTTCCGTCGGGGCCCTTCATGACGCCGCGTTCCGTGGCGCCGAATGCCTTCTTGTAAAACTCGATTGCTCGTTCCGCATTGCGAACCGTGAAGTAGGGTGTGAGTGTGTGATAACCATCGGGAACTGGCTTTACCGACATTTAGGACCTCCTAGGCAGGAATTGATTCACGGCAGTGTACATCAGAAAGATGGACGTGGGGTTACAAGTAGGTCAGGTTCTGTCCTCGATTATCGCTGGGTGTAACAAGGCAAAGACGAGGTGTTTCTGTTAATTGAACGTATGACTCGGCTAGAAGAATCTGGTAACGCCTTCTTCCATCACGATCACGCGATCCTTGATTCCCGCGGCGCTAGCTTCCTGGTCGAGCAACTGAAGAGGTTCTTCAACCGGTTCGTGCGAAAGGCGAAAAGTCCCGTAGTGCATCGGAACCATCCAGCGCGATTTCAGATCGAGAAACGCCTGTGTCGCGTCTGCAGGGTTGGTATGAACGTTGCGAAACTGTTCCGGATTGTATGCGCCGATTGGCAGCAGCGCGAGTTCGGGAGCAAGACGCCGACCGATTTCGCTGAATCCAGAAAAGTACGCTGTGTCGCCAGCGTGATAAACGGAATGCTTGCCCGCCTTCAGCACGAAACCTCCGTAGCCGCGATGGGAATCTTTCAGCACACGCGCACCCCAGTGCCGCGACGGAACATGTGTTACCGACAAGTCTCCATGGCGCGAAGTCTTCCACCAATCGAGTTCAATAATTTCAGAGAATCCCAGATCGGATACGAGATCGGAGACGTGCGTCGGAATGACGATCGCGGGCGTGACGCCGCGCTTGCGCAAACTATCCTGCACGATGGCCCGGAGCGATGGCCGATGTAAATGGTCGAAATGAGCATGAGAAACCAGCACCAGATCGATCGGAGGAAGATCGGCAATCCGCAATCCAGGGCGCCTCAGGCGTTTGAGTACAAAAAGCCACCGCGCGAAGTTGGGATCGATGACGACGTTTTTGCCGCCGATTTGCACGAAGAAGCTGGCGTGTCCGATGAAGGTAACGCCGAGTTCGTTATTGGTGACGAGGCGAGGCTGGTAGGTCTCGCCGCAACGCGGAGTCACTGCAGAATGGCGCACCAATCGGCCGAACTGAGTAGCGCGCTTGCGAAGGGCCGGATTACGAAGCGTCTGCTTGATCATCCTACGATAAGAATGCAGAGGAATTCGAACTGCGTTGATGATATTCCAACTCGCCTCAAAACGAGGCGGATACACGGAACAGGCGATCTACTTGCTATATACCAATCTTAGATGAAAGCTCGGGATGCAGTGCTGCTATTTAGTTTCCGAAAAGGTGACGGCGGTAATCCCATGCGCAGAGGGAACGGGCTTCCGATATGGGAATTTCGCAGCGGTGGCCGTTTGTAAATCTATATCCTGATCCGCTTGACCTCACTCGCGCAGGTCATATTTAATCCGAAGGGTTCCTCGGAGCGCTGATTTTCCACAAATCAAGGAGAGTGAAGGGCATGCGAGTTGCATTTCTGGGGTTGGGAATCATGGGTCAATCGATGGCGACGAACCTGGTTAAGGCGGGACACGAGGTGACCGTCTGGAATCGCACGCCCGGCAAACTCGTCGAGGGAGCGGCGGTGGCGCCCACTCCTGTGGCCGCAGCGCAAGGAGCAGAAGTGATCTGGCTATGTGTTTCGGACACGGACGCGGTCGAGGATGTGATATTCGGGAAAGAGGGCGCGGAAGCGTCTCTGACGCAGGGCGCGATCATTGCGGACTCCAGCACAATCTCGCCATCCGCGACCGTAAGGTTTGCGGAGCGGGTTGCCCAAAAGGGCGCAGCGTGGGTAGACGCCCCGATGACAGGCTCTAAAATCGGAGCGAGAGATGGAACGCTGGTATTCATTGTTGGTGGCGCGGAAGAACAAGTGGAAAGATTGAAGCCTCTGTTTGCGGCAATGGGCAAGAAGATTTTTCGAATGGGAGAGACAGGCAAAGGGCAAGCTACGAAGCTGGCGATGAATTTGCAAATTGCTCTCATCTTCGAGGGATTTGCCGAAGCCCTCACTCTGGCGGCGAAGCTTGGGGTCGACACGCAGCAGCTATTGTCGCTCATTGAATCGACCATGGTGAGGTCCGGAGTGGTGGACTACAAGGGACCGTTCATCCTGCAACGCGACTTCACCCCGAATTTTCCCTTGCGACTGATGCACAAAGACATTCGCCTCACGCTAGAGGCAGCTAAGGAAGCTCGAGTGAAGTTGCCAGCGCTGGAGACGGTCGAAGAGATTTACGAAATGGCGACCGAAGACGGCCACAAGGATCTTGACTATGCAGCGACGCTTACGTTGCTGGAGAAATGGGCCGGAGTTCAGGTGAAAGGAACGGCGGCTTAAGGCACGGCAAAGACGAAAAAAAGGAAAGCTGCGGGTGCGTCGCGTTCATCCTGAGCAAGAAGACGCCCCAGCGACCGACGAAGCACGCAGGAGAGTTTGACGTGGCTTTCGCGGGGTTGAAGCAGGGCTTGACTAGTACAAAGCGGCGCAATTCCCATAGCGTCATTCCATCAGATCAATTCTTCCGAAAATTCCAGCCGACCCTGATGCAAGGCGATTCCGTTCTGTGCCCCTTACTCCGGTAATGCCGGCTGTGGCGCTATTACACAAGTATTACAGTGCCCAGCCTCGCTCTGCTGATAGGTTAGCCAAAGCTTCTTTAATAATCGAATCGAAGAATGGGGCCTCCTTCAGCATGGAACTGCAAAACCTGGGAAAAAACCAAGCTCAAAAAGACCAAGTGAATTGGGTTACCGCGATTTTTATGGCGCTGTTTCACGTGGGCGCGATTGCGGCACTGTTCTTCTTCACATGGAAGGCGCTATTTGTAGCGATCTTTCTGTGGTGGGTTGCAGGCAGCCTGGGAATCGGCATGGCATATCACCGCCTGCTCACCCATCGTGGGTTCAAGAGCCCGAAATGGGTGGAGTATTTCCTGACCGTTTGCGCGACTCTCGCGCTGGAAGGCGGGCCGATTTTCTGGGTAGCGACACACCGGATCCATCATCAATATTCTGACCTTGACGGTGATCCGCATTCTCCCGTTGACGGCAAATGGTGGGCGCACATGGGATGGATTCTCATGGGCAAGTCGATGCACCACGATACCTCGACGTTGGCGCGGTATGTGCCGGATCTCGCTAAGGACAAAGTTCATGTGTGGCTCACCAAGTATCACTACGTGCCGCAGATCATCGTAGGAATTCTGCTGTTCGCCATCGGAGGACTACCCTGGCTGCTGTGGGGAACCTTCTTCCGCACGGTGTTCTTGCTGCACTGCACCTGGCTGGTGAATTCGGCGACCCATTCGTGGGGAACGAGACGGTTTGCGACCCGCGACTTGTCGACCAACAGCTGGTGGGTTGCGTTGCTGACATTTGGTGAAGGATGGCACAACAATCACCATGCTCATCCGACCTCGGCGGCGCATGGACTCAGGTGGTACGAAATTGATATGAACTGGTACGGCATTTGGGTTCTCAAAACGCTGGGTCTGGCGTGGGACATCAAAAAAGTAAGGCTGTCTGAGATCGCTCAGGGTCTTGTCCCAGCGCCGAACGGAAGCCTGGTTGCTCCAGCGCCAGCCGCTTCGGGTGACTAGTTACAAAACGATATTTTTGCTAAAGGCAAAAAAAGCCCTGGCTTTCAAGCCGGGGCTTTTTAGTGCTTGAAAGGTTGATCGAAGATTGCCCCTTGTGTCAAACGCGGATAATCATGACTTCTGTGGCTTTGATAAGGGCTGCTGCGGTTTGTCCCTTCTTGAGGCCCATCTCGCGGACAGCGCTTGAGGTGATGAGCGAGGTAATCAGCTGACCGCCAACCGACAGCGTGACCTGTCCTACAAGGCCGCTCACACGCACATCGACAATGCGCCCAACCAGCTGGTTACGTCCGCTGATCCGCTTGTAGCTGATGCGGCGTTCATCCTCATTGCGTCCGCGGGTGCGGTAGAGTAGGCGATCGATCTCAGATTGAGGAATTCGGTAATGGCCACCGGGAGTCTTCACGGCGCGCATCTTGCGGTGATAAATCCATTGCTTAATGGTGGGATAGCTGATGCGGAGCTGAACCGCCGCATCGCGAGGACGAAGAAGTTCTTCGTCAGGCCGTTTTCCACTCGGCGTTTCTGAGTCAGGCATTGGCAATCGAATGCTATCGTGAGATTCCCGCATGGTCAATTGATGCGACGCCGTGTGGCCTAGGGATCTAGCCGCATCCGTTAGTCAGCACTATTTGTCGATTGGCAATTGGATGTGTCATTTGCTGGTGGTCACGGCCTCGACACTGATTGTCGCGGTAGAATCAATCGCAGATTTCTATGCGAATCTCGAGCCGCCGCGGAACGATTGTCTTCTTCCTTTGCCTGGGGGTCGGCTTGGTTGCGCTGGCCGTCGCGCTCAACGTCGGCTGGATCATCCTTAATTGGCGCGAAGGAGTTCTGCTGTTTTTCGGCATCATCTTTTTCGCGTTGATCATAGCCGGCATGGTGGTCAATACCATCTTCCTGGTGCGCGAGTTGCGGCGCAGCGAGCAGCATGACAGCTTCATCAATGCAGTAACGCATGAACTGAAGACGCCGGTCGCCTCGATTCGGCTGCACCTTGAGACTCTGCAGCGACGTGAATTGGCGGAATCGCGCAAACAAGAGTTCTACAAGATTATGCTCAGCGATGCGGATCGTCTGACCGAGACGGTCGAGCAGGTGCTTCGCGCAGGACGTGCAGGTGACAAGAAGGCAGGGCGCGAGAAAGTTGACGTCGACTTCTCGCAGATCGTTCATGACTGCGTAGATGCCACACGCACCCGACATCACTTGCAACCGGAAGACTTGCGATTTGAGCAAGTACCCACAAATGGTAACGGTTTGAACGTCCGCGGAAGCGCCGAAGATTTACGAACCGCGGTTTCAAACGTACTAGACAATGCGGTTAAATACTCAGGCGATCACGTCGATGTCCGCGTGAAGCTAGAGACGCCGGACGAGAAGCGCATTCGGCTGCGTGTACAGGATCAGGGCGTAGGGATATCTCCCGATGATTTAAAGCGGATTTTCAAGCGCTTTCACAGAGTCAGTAATCGATCAATGGGTCACGTGAAGGGAACGGGGCTGGGATTGTTCATTGTCAACGCAATCGCCAAAAAGCATGGGGGAAGAGCTTTCGCAGAGAGTGAAGGCGAAGGGCGGGGAACGACTGTGGTTATTGAACTGCCTCGAACAGGAACTGCTAAGGCGGATGCTGCGAGGGGGCAGTGATCCGCGTTCTGGTGGTTGAGGACGAGGCGCATCTCGCTCAGGGACTTCGGTTCAACTTGGAGGCCGAAGGGTACGAGGCCGAGGTTGTGGGAGACGGCGAATGCGCGACCGAGAAGCTGCTCGGCAAGAAAGAGAATTTCGATGTCGTGCTCCTGGACATTATGCTTCCCGGAAAAGACGGATTCAGCGTCGTGGCGGAGTTGCGAGCCGCGCGGAATTACGTACCTGTGCTGATGCTTACCGCGCGTGGCCGACCGGAAGATGTGCTGAAAGGCTTCGCGTCGGGTGCGGATGACTATTTGGCGAAGCCGTTCGATCTATCAATTCTTCTCGCCAGAGTGCAGGGGCTGCTGAGACGGAGCCAATGGGTCAGAGGGAAACCAGCAGAGTACGGTGAGGCGGAAAACAGAGGAAACGAGGCCACTACCGAGGCCGACTTGTTTTCGTTTTCCGGCAAAACAATTGACTTCAGAGCGCTGGAATTGCGGTCGAAAGGCAATACGATTCACCTGACCGTGATGGAATCAGAACTGCTGAGACACTTGGTCCGGAATGACGGCAAGGTCGTTTCACGAAAGCAGATTCTGGAAGAAGTGTGGGACTTGCACGAGGACACCGACACACGAGCGATCGACAACTTTGTTGTACGACTCAGAAGATACATCGAAGACCACCCGGGCGATCCGAAGCACCTGCTCACCGTCAGGGGAGTTGGTTACCGATTCCTGGCGAAGCCTTAGTCGTCGACCTTGGCGTCAAGCCCTGCACAACTCCGCCAACAATACCTCTCGACGCTGTAATGCGATTCTATCGAGGCGCCCAAGAACCATCACGTAAATCGGCATGGCAATGGCGGCTAGCACCATGAACAGAACTGGAGCGACCCACTGGTTGTGATAGAGGCGTGCGATCGCGAAGACCGCGGCTCCGATTCCTACGATCACAATCTGCATGCCGAAGCTCGCCAGGACGGTGGTCTGTGAAACATTCTGACGTCCAAAAGTGGAGAAGTCACGTTTCTTTGGGGAGTAGATCGAGAGCAGATTGCCAGCGGTGAAGTTCAGCGGCGCAGCGAAGAAAAGGCCGATGATCGTAGCCACTGTCACGGCCAGATGCGGCGGCCCGTACAGGTAGCTCACGGCAAACCACGCGAATGCTGCGTTCAAAATGAGGATCGCAGCGTGGGTCAGATTCTTGCCGAGAATAATCTGGCGGAACTGCACGGGTGAGGCGTAGAAGAACTGGATCCCGCCGCCGTCTCCACCGAAGCTGTTGTACACGAGATTGGTCAGTACCAAGAGCGAATAAGCGGCAGCCCCCGGGAAAGCCATATCGGGCGTGCGACTCAGCGCGCTCGAGTGGCGCAACGAACTCAGTGGTCCCAGGCGGAAGATGACCAGCATAAAAATCGGCATGATCAAAGTGAGCAGCATCGGACCGCTGCGAGCCAAATAACGAACTTCTTTTTCGAATACGGCAGGCGACAGATGGCGATAGTCCGGGAACATTCCAACCCAATTTCGGAAGCAATGGCTGTCTTACGGTTGGGCGCGCTGCGGCTTCATTGAGATTTTCTCCGCGGAATTGGGCGCGAAGACGCAAGTGCAGCAAGCTTCCGACAAGTAACGTCAGCATTGCGAGAACGAGATACGAACCTGCTGCAGATGCCATTCGAGAATGTGAGAGTTGGGCGATTGAGTAAGCGGCAAGGCCGGGAGGCAGCAGTGCCTGTACCCTCGCGCCCACCGCGAATGCCTGATGAAATTGCGGATGTGGTCCGTGGCCCATGTGCTGCATGATGGGGCCAATGAGTTGAAAGCTGAGCGTTGCCAGGATGAAGAGTATCCCGAGGATCTCGCGAGTGCGGCGTTGGGCGAGCCATCGCTCGAGCCACGCAAAAACCATCTGCATCAACACGAGGTTGAAGAGGATAAACGTGAAGAGGACGATGAGTGCCCAGGGGAAAAGGAGTGGACGAGCCACGGCGGTCCCCAACAATGTGCCTATCACGAAGACGGTGCCGAGAGCGCTCGCGGGGTCGAGATATCCATAGACCAGCCGAATCAAAAAATAAGACCGGTAGGCGACCGGAAAGCGAAGCAGTTCCGAGGAATCGGGATTATTGGTAAAGGCCGTGGCCATGACGGGGAAGAATTGCCAGAACAAGAAAATGGGCCACAGAATCGCTGCCAGAAATTCAGGTTTGTCCTGCGAAACTAGATACCAGGAAGCGCCGATGGCCACTACAAAACCGCCGGCGCCGCCAACGGCGAATGCGGAGGTTACGAATACGCGAGAAGCCAGCTCCAATTTCCCGCGACGGCTACGAAGCCCGTTGATGAACATGCGCCAGCGCAACTCTGCGATGGCACGAATTTGTTGTGAAACGGTGGTCGCTTGATTCATTCTAGGAAGTTCCAATTCTTGCACAAGGCGACGGCCTCAGGCTGGCACATTCGAATGTCTTAAGTATGAGAGAGTTGCGCGCAGGTGAAAGATAAGCTGGCGTCGGAAAGCGCTTCAAGACCAGAAGGTGACGCAGATCACTGGACTTGGTGGGACAACGCACACGCGCCGGTATGGCTGGGTGAAAAACTGGAATGGGTTGGAGGGTAACAACGATGTCGGCACCGGAAGGGCTTCCCTTGTGGGATAGCTTTACACATCCACTGGCAGATGCGCTGGAGCTCGCCTTCGGCTGCCATCACAGGAAGTTGAGCCGAGTTTTCACCATCGAAGGGCACAGCTATAAAGTCTGCTGTGAGTGCGGACAGCACTTGAATTACTCTCTTCGCACCATGTCGATCACTCCACACCGACGTCTGCTGTCAGCGTTGAGGCGACTGCGCGCGCGGCGCAGGCGAGTGAGGACGCTCCAGCGTTCTGAGAAATCTTCTTGAGTAACAAAGACTGATATGTGTTCGGCACAAGCCTAGCCGAGCCATGATAATTCCTGTTCGACGGGACGGGAGCCTCCCACTATGCGGAGGAATATTTCCTCCAGGGTGAGCTTTTGACCGGAGAGATGGTCGCCGTTACCGGAAACCGGGTGCGGCTGCGCCTCAACACCCGCTCGGAGCTCTTCGAGCGATCCCTGTGCGACGAGACGTCCTTGATGGATGATGGCGACGTGGCTGCAGAGTCGCTCGACGATCTCCAGTACGTGAGACGTTAGGAAGATAGTCGCTCCGCGGGCGATCATGCCTTGCAGCATCGCCTTCAGCGTGCCGGCGGCGATCGCGTCCACGCCTTCGAAGGGCTCATCGAGAAACAGAACTTTCGGCCCGTGAATGACGGCGGCGGCCATCGCCAGTTTTTTCTGCATGCCGTGGGAATAGTCGGTGACCAGTTTCTTCGGCTGGTCGGCCAGCTGCATGAAGTCCAGTAGTTCAGCGGCGCGCTTGGCGGCAGTCTCGCGGTCGAGGCCGTACATGCGTCCGGCGAAGCTCAGGAACTCCGCGCCGGTCAGGCGTCCAAAGAGCGCCATGCCTTCGGGCACCACGCCGATCTGCCTCTTCACTTCGACGGGACTGGCGTCCAGATCGAGGCCGAGAATCTCGATTCGTCCCGAACTCGGCGCGAGAAGCCCGGTGAGCATCTTGATGGTGGTGGACTTGCCGGCGCCATTTGGCCCCAGGAAGCCGAAGAATTGTCCGGGCGCTACGCGGAGGTTCACATCGTCAACGGCAACAGCTCGCCGAATCGGCGAGTCAGGGACTGGGTAGAAATGGTGGGCTCGGAATTCATCAAACTTCTGAATCTAGCATAGCCAATGAGGAGCACATCATGGGGATAAGATTTCGGACCTGAGTGTGAAGTCTCAGGTCCGACTTGCCGGCCGCTTATTCGTGAGCGACTTATTTCTTCTCAGGTTGTTTTTTCTGGGCGTCCTCGGTCCAGGGCGGAGTGATGCCGGCCATGCGGGTATAGGCGATGGATTGTCCAAGGTGCTCGGCGGCGTGGCGCACGATGAAGAGCAGAATGCCGCGTTGAGTATTCTTGCCGCCGAACCAGTCCAGGCTCTTGTCGAGGTCGGCGTCCGGCATGGCTTTGATCGCCGCTTTCGCGTGCGCGAAGGAGTCTTTCAATGTGGCGATGACTTTGGCTTTGTCGGTGGTGGATTTCTCGAAGGTCTTGCCATCGAATCCAGCAGGTGGCGGCGTGCCGACCAGTTTGTACAGGTTGTAGTTCGCCGCGCTAACGTGCAGGAACACTTCCGCGAATGAACGCACGTCGGCGACCGGACGCCACGTGTATTTGTCGGCGGGTATCGCTTCTGCGAGACGCGTGAACTTGTCTTCCTGAATCGATGACTTCGGCCAGCACTTCGGAGCGATATCCCGTGACGCCGGGAGTGCCGTCTTTGTAGGGATTGACTTGGGCCGAGACGCGAACTGCTCCCGCTATACGGTGAGCAAGCACAGAGTTGCGAAGGTGCGTTGCATAGGATCTCCTTAGGATTATCAGTCGGAACTGTCTTGAAGCGCGACCGAAACGCATTGAGCGCGAACCGGGCCTTAGACGGGGTAGCGACGTGGAGTGTCAACGGAAGCGGGTCGTCCGCCAGAGGGCGATTCCACCAATCGCCACCAGAACCAGCATGGCGGCCGTAAGACCCAAAGCCCAGCCCTGAACTGATGTCCATATGGGGCATTCGCGCCATCGAACGCGAGGACACGAACAATGCAGTCGTCCCGAGAATCAGCAGCCAATCCAAGTGGGATTCTGGAGGATGCGTGGCCGTTTCCGAAATGCTCTGCCTTCCATGCCGGCACGAACATATTCGTCTTCAACTCCGTAGCGCCGACCTTCACGGTCGGCGGCATCCTGCCAGGAAGAGTGTTCGCGTTCGGTCGCCGACGAGAGCGCGATGGCGACTGCTCCTAATGCCATCAGCAGCGAACCTCCGGTGACCTGCGCATAGACGGTGCGACCGCCACCGCGCAGTTCGTGGAACACCAGAATTCCCCAGAGCAGTCCCCAAAGTTGATTGGTATTGGAAAGCGGAATGCCGCGGCTGATGCCGACATACTTCGTGGCGTATTGCTGGAATAGGTCGCCGATGACCCAGACGAAGCCGCCGAGCATCAGCCAGAACAGAACGTCGCGTGCGCCCGACGAGTTCATGCCAGAGGGCAGTCGCGCCGCGGTAGCTAAGGCCAGCACGATCATGGTGACGAGCTCTCCCGACCGTGAAAAACGTGATGAACGACAGCGGATTCATGCCGGTCAGATACGCCTTGCGGTAGGGGATGTACATCGTGCCCCAAAGAATTCCAGCGCCGAGAGCCGCTGCGATCCCGAGGGCTGCGGTTGCCCGGAGCCGCCTGGTGCGATGACGCGATGGCCAGCAATGTGGCTCCGCGCGAACATGCAAGCTGCGCCGCCTAGAACGCCGAGCCAACGCTTCCATGGGCCGAACGCAATTCGTTGAAGAGCACGACTCCCCAGAAGATCCCGAGCAGGCTGTTCGAATTCCACAGCGGAAAAGCGATGCTGAGGCCGACGTTTCGGATGGCGTAAATGGTCAGCGTGTTGGCGACTGCCCACATGCATCCGGCGAGTACCGCCCAAACGACCAGATGAGGGGCCTGACGAACATCGGCGCGCACGTGCGAAGTGCCGCGGATGAAAGCGGGCACGCTCCATCGTGCGAGAAAGACGCCGCACACCATGATCAGGGAAACGGTGATCGGCGAGATGTCAGGATTGACCAGCTTAATGGGGGCTTCGGCGCCGCCCAGCCATGCTCCGGCGGCGAATCCGCAGAAGATGCCTAGCGCCTGCAGGCTTCTCAGACGGCTGCATGCATGGGACTGTGACGCGTGGAGCGGTGGGCTGCACGCTTGCGGGAGATGCGGTCAACGGAGTTTGTCCAGCAGCAGGACTCCGCCGACCAGTACCACCAGCGGAATCCAGAAATGGATGTCGGTCACGATGGCACGAAACAGATTGCGTGGAGCGATGCGTTCGACCGACATTGGGCAGGCTCAGATTCCATTGCCGTGAATCTGGACTGCCATCTTAGGGATGGATGCCGCCGGAGTCAATGAGAGGATGAAGGGTGCTTGGTCGGGTTTAGGTTAAATACAGCGGCACGGACTTCAAGTTGCATTGTATAAGGACTGGCTCTATGGTCGCTCCCTACCTGATAAGTCTGGGTTCGTTCGAACACGATCAGGAGAACCTATGGCCGACTCTCTACAGTCAGTTCTCGTCGGCGCCGTCGCCGGGCTAGTCTCTGCGGTCCTCACTTACGTTTCTACCCGCTACAAGACCCGCCTAGAACTTACGGCTGAGTATGACAAAGAGCTCCAACAGGGTCGATTGAAGGCGTACACGGAACTCTGGGGAATCCTCGACAAGTTCCCGCGATATGGCCGGGAGCAGCCGATCACCCATGCGGTATTCGTACAAGTCTCAAACAAGACCCGGGATTGGTACTTTCACGATGGTGGAATCTATCTGACGAGAGCCAGCCGCAAGCCCTACTTCGAGATGAAGGAGTTGATGGAGCCATTATTCCAAGAAGCCGTCAAGGGATCTCCGACGACGGAATTAGAGGAAGAACGCATAAACCCTATCATTGAAGCCGGCAGCACTTTACGTACAAGTCTTTCCGATGATATCGGAACGAAGCGGGCTTCCTGGCTTGGCAACCGAGAATTCTGGCATCGCTAACAGAAAATGCCCTGGGTTTGACCCCAGGGCATGTCCGCAGAACTGCTCAACTTA
>CAVQHO010000003.1:0-49654 GCA_963712365.1 uncultured Acidobacteriota bacterium | reverse complement strand
CAGACCGCAACACACTCGTCACAAATATAGGCGCGGGGATAATCGCTGGGAGAGGAGATCAGTTTGGCTACTGCGTCCTGCGATTTATGGCAGAACGAACAACGGAGAATCTCATCCGTTCCCGACTTATTTTTCACTCAATTACTCCTTCAGCGGTTCCCGCGGCGTGATCGAGACCCCAAGTCCAATGATGCGTCTGTCATGCCGTTCCGGCTCGAACCGTCAGGCGCGAAGGGCGATCATACCGCTTTTGCTGTCTTGTAGATGATATCGTCTATGATTCCGTATTCCTTAGCCTGTTGCGCGTTCATGATGAAATCGCGCTCGACATCTTTCTCCACTTTGTCCAGTTTCTGTCCACTATGCTTCGAAAGTAACTGGTTCGTAATCTCGCGCATTCGCAAAATCTCGCGCGCGTGGATATCAATATCAGTAGCTTGGCCGGAAAGCCCACCCATAGACGGCTGATGTATTAGAATCCGCGAATTCGGTAGTGCCAATCTCTTTTTGGGCTCCCCTGATGCCAAAAGTAACGCAGCCATGGATGCCGCCTGGCCCACGCACAGCGTCATCACATCGTTCTTCACGTACTGCATGGTGTCGTAAATCGCCATGCCGGCGGTAATCGAACCGCCCGGAGAGTTGATGTAAAGCTGTATGTCTTTTTCCGGATCTTCTTGAGCCAGAAACAACATCTGGGCGATCACCAGGTTGGCGATGTTGTCGTCAATTGGCGTGCCGATAAAGATAATGTTGTCGCGAAGCAGACGGGAATAGATATCGTAGGCGCGTTCGCCCCGCCCGGTCTGCTCGATGACCATCGGTACCAGCATCATTTGTGGATCTTGATTATGACGATCGTTGCTTTTCACGTTCACTCCACACTCCGCCCTTATGCAGCCATCTCGCTTGCATGGGAGGGGTCGAAAGGTCTGCGCATCTGGACTACGCAGACTGATGATACAAAAAATCGAGGGTCTTTTCGCTGCGGATTCTGTTCCGGATTCTATCGAGGCCCCCATCTTGTGTCAAACGAGAGCGGACCGCTTCGAGAGATTGTTTCGATTGAAGTGCGAGCGCTTCGAGTTCGTGATTCAACTCGTCATCGCTGACATCAATTTTCTCCAACTCCGCGACGCGATCCAGTAACAACGACGACTTTACATCCTGCAAAGCCTGATCGTGCTGGCCTGCGCGCAGACGCGGCAGGTCCATTTTCTTCATGTCTTCCATCTTCATGCCCTGCGCGGCGAGAGCACGAAGGCCGCGTTCGAGCCGAAGATCGATCTGACGTTCCACCAACGACTCGGGAACCTCAAACTCGTTTCGCTTCACAAGTTCTGCGACCAGCTTGTCCTTGGCTTCCCGTTCCGCGTTCTGCTTGCGCTCGTGCTCCATGTTTTCGCGAATCTGTTTGCGCACGGCTTCGAGGCTTTCAAATTCTCCCAGTTCTTTGGCGAACTCGTCGTTGAGCTGGGGCAAGTTCTTTTGCTTGATCGCCTGCACCTTCACGGTGTAGATGAAGGTTTTTCCGGCAAGCCGCTTGTCATTGGTATCTTCGGGATAGATCACTTCGAACTCGCGCTCATCGCCGGCGCTCGCTCCGCGAAGGTTCGCCGAAAATTCAGGCACCGTATTCTTGCCGCCGATCTCGATCAGGATTTCGTCCATGTGCACGGGCTGAGTCTTATCGTCAGTGTCTTTCGGACGCCCGTTCATGGAAGCCTGGGCGAAGTCGCCATCCGAGAGGGTCGTGCCTTCGACCGTCGTGTAAGTGGCGTGCTGCTCGCGCACGTTGTTCAGCGCGTCTTCGACCTCTTCTTCTTTTACTGCAATCTCCGGATGATCGGCGCGCAGCTCTTTGTAGCCGTCGACCTTGATCTCGGGCATGATCTCGAAGCTGGCCTTGAAGCGCAGCGGCTCGCCATCGTGAATGTGCAGGTCGGTGACGCGGGGCTGGGAGACGGGAACCACCCCGAGCTTTTCGGTTTCCTTGCGAAAGTAGCGCGGCACGAGCGCCTCGACGACGTCGCTCTTCAGATCTTCTTTAAAGCGCTGGCGGATGATGGTAGCGGGCACGTGTCCGGTGCGGAATCCGGGCAACCGGGCGACCTTCTGATACTTCTGAATCAGCGCCTCGGTTTCGCGGGTGACTTCATCGGCAGGGATCTCAACCGAGATCTCGCGCTTCACGCCGTCTTGTTTGGTTTCGGCTGTTTCTGTAGGACTCACGATTTCCTTTGGCGGCGGTAGCTGGGTCTGTAACACGCCGTTCCTCTGAGTTTAAAGAGAAGGAGGGGGAGCGTCAAACGAGGGACGGGTTAAGAGACAGAGGCCTGCTCAGAGACGCGTGTCGAATTGATAAACATGTATGAAATCGAGTTTAGACACGGGAATGGGATCAACCGTAAATCAGATTGTGTTGACTACACAGATAGTGAAGAGGGATTGTAACGAATCGGAAATTTACGAAAGTAGAACATATCGATAGAGGCTGTTGAGTCAACGTACTGCATAGGCTTGTATTATGTGGGGCTCTCCTAAAGAACCTTTGGTTTGATAAAGTGTGCCCCCTAGTACGTAATAAGGGCTAGTGCTGCATTCGGAATCTATTCTCAGATTGACGTCAGGACCCTGGATTCTCGATCTCCACTGCAGGTCTTCTCCGGAGAGACGGACTATCTGACGCCGCCTGTTGAGATTTGGGAGCGGGCCTCGGAATTCCATTGCCCGGTGATCGGTTCACTTGTCACGGGCGGGTCACATTTGCTCTGCGCGATGTTGGAGCGCACGGTGCGAGATATGGGCGGGGTCAGATCGCCGCCATGGACACGGATAGCGCATGATCTGTTCAACTAAAGATGGCGGTTTGGTTCCATGTGCGGGCGGTCCACACAGGCTCGCAAAGTACCAAGCGGGGAGTGGAAACACTGCCATCCGGGCCTGTCTTTCGCTGAGGTGGATAGTATTCGCGAGCGGTTCGAACGCCTTAATCCATGGCGCAAGACGCTCAAGACTCCGTTCCTGAAGCTTGAAAAAGAAAACTTTGATGCGAATGGCAATCGCCAGCAGCTGAACTTCTACGGCATTTCAGCAAAGCTGTACTGTCTGTTTAATCTGGACGGAAACAAGCTGCTGGTCCGCAAACCTTCCGGCCACGGTCTCGGATTCTTACAGGCACCCTACACAATCGCAGACTGGCAGCGAAGGACAGGACGGAAATGGAAAGAAAACTTGCCGCCCTGGATTTTTGAGGCGTGGCATTTCATTCTTTCGCGGGAACTCGGCCTTCCACATAGGCCGCCATCATGGCTAAAGCAGCCAGCCGTCATGGCGGTTCCGATTACCACACCTCAAGTCTTGGCACGGCTCGGCGTTTTCAAGGATGATCTTCGTCCATTCACAGTGATGACCGTCCCATTCCCCAAACGGGAAACAGTCAGCGACCCGCTCTGGACCGGATACTTCATCATGCCGCACACAGAAAAACTCAACGATTTGCACGGACGAACGATGGTGAACATCGTCAGCGGTGAGACGCTTCCACATTTATGATAAGAATTCATCGAAATTGCCGAAGCCTCCGGGCTGGCTTTCTCTCAGGACGATGGAAGACGAAATCAATCGCATCCTGTCGAGAGCCGAAAGCAAGTTCTGCGCTCCTAACGGCGGCAGTATGCACGAGCAAAACAATCGGCTTGCTTGCGCGTAGGCATATCGTCGCGGGTGAGTTTCATTACATCGGCAAAGAGGCATCTACGCGCTGGGCGGGCGGGGCCGATCTGTCCATGTTGGCTGAAGCGGGAGCGCTAGACCCAGCGGATGAGACTTGCCGCGAGTACGAAAGAGTGGTCGATCCGCAGAATATCTCGATCAAATCCGAACAGAAGCGAAGCAATTTTCTAATAAGCGTCTCTCTCGCCAGTCCGGAGTTGCCAGGTCCGCAATCATGAACTTCAAGAAGGGAAGAAATACAATCAAGCCGCGTACTTTGCGAAAGCTGACAAAGGCCATTCATACTCTGCAAAACAAAAACGTCAAAAATCAATAGTGCGTTAGGGCTCTCGATCGAACGCATTTCCGATACCTTGCGATTCCTCAACCACTTCGCCTTTGAGCATAGATCTCGATAGCTCCGTCGCCGCTGCGCTAGCTTGGCTGATTTGTTGCTTGGTCATCAGTCTCGACATGCGTTTGAGTTCTTCCCGTGCGCGTCCGTCTCCTCCCGACTCTGCCGTCTTGTACCACATGTAAGCAGCGACATAGTCAAGCGGAACGCCCTTACCTTGTTCGTAAAGATATCCCAAGTCCTTTTGTGCACGTGGATCCGAACTGTGAGCTGCCAATTGAAGCCACCGGGCTGTCGTTGCGTAGTCCTGAGGTACGCCCGTCCCCGTGTAATACATCCAAGCAAGGCTCTCCTCACCGGGTGCATAGCCACGCTCCGCTGCTTTCCGAAACCATTTGGCGGCCTCTGAGTAATCTTGTGCAACGCCAGTTCCCCGAAAATATAGTGTGGCCAGGTTGCATTGTGCGACGACATTCCCGCCTTCGGCAGCAAGTCTGTACCAATTCACGCTTTGTTGAACATCCTTTCGCACACCGCCACGACCATGCTCATACATGGTGGCGAGATTGTTCGCTGCCGTGGAGTCTCCATTCCTCGCGGCAGCTGCGTAATAGTCAAATGCTGTTCGATCGTCACGGGGCACACCTTTGCCGTTTTCGTAAAGATAACCTAGAACGACTTTAGCTTTGGTCAGCCCTTGTTCATCAGCCGCGTGCAGGTACTTTGCAGCTTCCTGGTAATCGACTGGAACGCCTGTGCCGGTCATGTACAACCGTCCAAGCCGATATTCAGCCATCGCATCTCCGCGCCTAGCCTGCGTTCGAAGGCTAGCGACTTCCGATTCGAGATTTTCCGGGGCAGCAGCCTGGACTCGATTGCTCACCTGCGCCTCGGTGAAACACCAAATGGTTGTTAGCACCATGGTGACAAAGAACTTCGGCAAATGCATGCCACCCTCCCCTCCTCAACGACTTGGGGCGCGGTCGTACGACAAACCGGAGTGAATGACCAGCAAAGGTCTTGCCAGCGGTTCATTCCGTGACTCAATCTGTTTTCCAGTGGGAACAAAATCACGTGCTAGGTCGCCTGCTCCCCCAATGAGCAGGCAATTTTGAAATCGGTAGATCTCCCTTGCTCAGAGCAGCAATCCGAACTACAATCCGGCACCGGACAGCTTTTTTGGACCGCCGCTCTGGGCTTCCCCTTTTACGCGCTGGACCGTATCCCGCCCGCGGTTTAGAAGTCCTGCCGAAATTCTGGAATTTTTCTGGATAAATTCTTGCGTGCTGTATGAGCGAGAAAACAAACCACTACTACGAATTCGGTCCCTTCCGTTTCTTATCCGGAGGAGCAAGCACTGGTACGCGACGGTAAGCCAGTTTCCTTGCCACCGAGGGTGACCGACACCCTGCTCTTGCTCCTGCAAAATGCTGGTCACCTGGTTGAGAAAGACAGACTAATCAAAGAGATTTGGAAGGATGCGATTGTTGAGGAAGGAAACCTCAACAAGAATATCTTCATTTTGCGTAAAGCACTGGGGCAGACAGAAGGTGGGCAGGAATATATCGAAACCGTGCCAAAGCGCGGTTATCGATTCATCGGAGCGGTCAAACGCCCTGAAACAGGTGAGCGTACGCCCGACGAAGCGAAGGTAAAGCCTGCACGCAAGAAGTCACTCTGGGTTGCCGTTGGAGCGATGATTCTTTGCTTAGCAGTCGTGCTTTGGCGAGTTCGACAGCGCCACAGCGACCCTCCACTGCTGCCGCTCGAAGTGGTTCCCTTCATCTCTCTGCACGGTTTCCAAGGCTATCCCGCATTCTCGCCCGACGGGAATCAAATCGCCTTCACGGGTTATGAGGGTGAGGATGCGGCAATCTACACCGCTCTCATTGGTGGCGATACTCCGCTGCGACTCACCACGACACCCGGAGTCTGCTGTCCTACCTGGTTTCCGGACGGCCGGCGGATTGCGTTCATGCGGTTCTCAAAAAACGGGCTCAGCATCAACGTGATTTCCGGCACTAGGAGGCGCCGAGAAAACTCTCTACACGTCGCAGTTCGCGGAGCAGGCGGGATTTCCGGGACGAATGTGTGATCACATGGATTTGTCTCCGGATGGGAAATGGCTGGCTTTCGGGGGAGCAAACGATGTGAGTTACCAACGGATCTCTTTGCTTTCCCTTGACGATCTAAAAGTAAAATCGCTGACTTCACCGAAAATGCCGGACTATGACTGCGAATCGGCTTTCTCGCCGGACGGCCGAAGCATTGCCTTTGAGCGAGGAAGCGGTGCCGGAATGGGTAGGGACCTATTCGTCATCCCCGTTACCGGCGGTGAGCCTCGACGTCTTACCTTCGAAAATGCCTGGGGCGGGGTTCCCACTTGGACTGTGGACGGAACCGAAATTATTTTTCCATCTTCCCGCGGAGGCTTGCTCAATTTGTGGCGCATTTCTGCCAAAGGAGGATCGCCTCAAGCCGGTTGCCGGAATCGGGCCTGTAGCTTTCGCGCCCTCGATTCCACGCCGAGGCAATTTGCTGGCCTATGTACACCCCAACCTCAACAGTAGTATTTGGCAGATCCGGTTGAGCGACGAAACGCATTCCATTGGTCCTGCGACGCGTCTGATCACGTCGAGGGGACACGTGAATTGGCGGCCGGACTTTTCGCCCGACGGGAAAAAAGTTGTATTTGAGTCCGATCACCTGGATATTCGGATATCTGGTCCTGTGATAGTGACGGGACCAATTGCGTTCAATTGACTTCCCTGCACGGTACAGCAGGAACCGCGCGCTGGTCGCCGGACGGACATCACATTGTATTCGAGGTCCAGTCACAACACTTCTATGAGATTTACGTAATTGATCTGCCCAATGGCCAGCCTCGCCGTCTGCCCACTTTTCCTAAGTCGGATAACGGCGCGCCCAACTGGTCGCGTGATGGAAAGTGGATCTATTTTTATTCCACCGAGGAGAAAGGACTCTTTCAGTTATGGAAAGTTGCCTTCGAAGGTGGAGCGCCGGTCCGAGTAACGAAAAACGGCGGGATCTATGCGATCGAGTCCGAGGATGGGCGCTTAGTTTATTACACGAAATACTCCTCGGGCATTTGGAAGATGCCCGTGAACGGTGGTGAAGAAGAGATTGTTCTGAATCAAGCCGTAGGATGGCCCGGGTGGGCACTCTCGCGCCGAGGCATCTATTTTGAGACCCGAGCGGGCGAAAAGGGCAGAATCGAATTCTTCGACTTGGCGACACACAAGAGAACTCCAATCGCTGATGTCGATAAGCAGAATCCCGGTCTGGCTTTATCTCCCGATGGGAGATCCCTGCTATACAGCAGAAACGAGTTTGAGGATTGCGAGATCATGTTGGTAAGAAACTTCCACTGAGGCTGACTGCCCCACTGAATCTGACCGGATTCTCTAGGACCATCTCTTTCCCTTCTCAAAATACGCGATCTGAGTTGCATTGAATTGATCTGAGTCTGAGCAGAGTGCGAGTTGATCCCATTCCCTGTCTAAACTCGATTTCATACATGTTTATCAATTCGACACGTGTCTCTGAGCATGTCTCTTTCTCTTCTCCCGTCAAACGAGGGACAGGAGAAGGGAAGGACATGGTCCCAGAGCGCCCCCCCGTGATGTGATGTGATCGTGTTTGGACAGGGAATGGATGGCTCGCTCTGCCTCTGCTCCAGGGAACCAAGGCAGTTCAGGGTATTTTGAGTGTACTCAGGATTCTTCATCAATTTAAAAGTTGGCATTCTAATCTCGGTAGGCGAGCGTCCACGAAACTAGGACGCTGTCAGAAGTAACAGTTCGTCCTTGTAGCCCCATCCCTCATGCTACACACCAGACCTAGGATTAATGCCTCGGCATCAATGAGGAATTTCCTATTCCAAGGAGAAATGAGATGGCAACCTCAGCATTGCCAAAAAGTAAATCGTTAAAACCCCAAAATGTTAAGACTCCAAGCAAAACCGATTGGACCACACCCCAAGCGATGGCCATCCCACAGGGGGGATACTTCGCCGATCGGGTTGAGCAAGGAAGATACGGCCCGATTTTCCCAAAGACCCCGGCGTGCTACGGTTTCAGTGTGATAGCGAAGGTCATCCCCGGTCGGGAAGAGCACCTGTACAACCATGCCAAGACGATCGAGAAGGCTATTGCGGAGAATCCCACGTTTCTATCCACACTCAAGGCGCATTACTTGAGGTGGGTGGTCTTTCCCATCAATGGAGAAAACTACATGATGTACCAGGGCATTTTTGACACCGACTTCGATAAATATTGCGAGGACGCCTCTATGCTGTTCGGGAAGTCGGGAATCCACTCAGCCTTTGAAGCCTTGGAGGGTTGGCCAAAGGACTACGCAACCAATCCTGCCGCCATAGTAAAGTTTTTCCGTGAGCATCAGTTTCCGAGTTTTCTTGAATACAGTGAGCATCCCTATGTTACTTGCGAAGAAATCAAGAAGTCGTTGAAGCTGAAGGCTGGATTTGGCGACATGCTGGACCTCATGCAGTAACGACGGCGAAAGGTGTGGGCATCCGACACCAATAACAGGAGACTAGCGCCGAATGATGTGTGAAATGTGGCGATTTCACGCCCCACTACTGACGGCACCATTTTTGGCCAAATCAAGTAGGAAAATCGCCATGTTCCAATCTGGATCCGTAAGCCGAGCGCAACGTTGGACCTTTGCTTTGTTTCTGGCATCCTCGCCGCTGCTCTTGGGACAGGCGCAGCCACAATCCCCGCCTTCCAGCGCTTCCACCGAGGAATTGCAGAAGGCAACACAAAATCCCGTCGCCAGCTTGATCAGCGTCCCATTCCAAAACAACACGGATTACAACATCGGACCTTTTGCCCGTGACAGAAACACCCTCAATATCCAGCCCGTCATCCCAGCGCAACTGACGTCCAAGTGGAACTTGATTCCCCGCATCATTACTCCGTTGATCTACCAACCCGACATTTCGCAGGCTCACCTCGGCACGTTCGGGTTAGGCGACATTCAGCCCACCTTCTTTTTCTCACCGGCGAAGCCCAGCAAGGTCATCTGGGGGGCGGGTCCCGCGATATTGCTGCCAACGGCGACTGACGACAACCTCGGCTCAGGCAAGTGGTGCATGGGGCCGTCGATCGTCGCACTCGTGCAACCCAAGAAATGGACGCTTGGCGCAGTGGCGAGCAATCTTTGGTCATTCGCCGGCTCTTCCAGCCGAGCCGATGTCAATATCTTCACTCTGCAGTATTTCGTGAACTACAACTTGCAGAAAGGGTGGTACGTCACCTCTGCGCCGATTTTGACCGCAAACTGGAACGCCAGTGGCGGTAACGTCTGGCTAGTGCCTTTGGGTGGCGGCGTGGGCCGTATTTTCAAACTGGGTGCCCAGCCTGTGAACGGTCAGGTCTCCGCATACTACAACATCGTTCGTCCCGATGCGATTCCCTCTCCGACCTGGCAACTGCGACTCCAGCTTGCCTTCCTTTTCCCTCGTTTACCGAAAAAGTGAGCAGCTTGACCGTTCGAGGCACTGCGCTTGAACATAATCGTTTGAGTATGTCATGAGCGGCATCACGAACGGTTGACGGTTACGTGTTGTTAACAGCCGATTTCGTCAGTTAACGATCTGAACAATCAACACATCGCATCTTACTGCAACTTTCCTTCGACGGGTGCATCTAGAAAGGAGGATCGATTTCCCCTTCTGTGGGTCTGCTGACAAGAGAAAGACACGCGAAGTCCTGCGCTATATCGACCTAATTCTTCGTAATCCGATCGACATATCTGGCGACGCTGACCCTCAGGACGGGCACGGTGGGCCTTCGGGATTTAAACGTATTGCGGAGACAGACTAAAAAAACAATCCGAGACTTCGACGAGAGAACCTGGTCGATGGAAATTGTTCCCGTCAATGGTCCGGATGACCTGCGTGCGACCACTCGTGGTTCGGAAATCGAGATTGTGCAGCTTAACCCTGGGAAACTAGCTGGCTCTATCAAGCATTTCAGTATCGGGAAGCTTGTAGTCACTTTGGGACGGTTCAGTTCTGAAATCAGAATGAGAGGAACGCTGCATCAGGAAAAAATTGTACTTGGAACGATACTCGATAGCGCGGGCCTCAGCATGCAATGGTGGAGGGACGTTCAAGTCGGCGATGTTGGGGTATTTCCTGCGTGTGTGGAATTCGATGCCGTTCATTGCGGACGCGCAGC
The DNA here is from genome assembly GCA_963712365.1 of uncultured Acidobacteriota bacterium. Lineage (GTDB taxonomy): Bacteria > Acidobacteriota > Terriglobia > Terriglobales > Acidobacteriaceae > Sulfotelmatobacter. The sequence goes on along the minus strand of CAVQHO010000003.1, from coordinate 39,358 downwards.
TTATTTGACGGTTTCCATTGCCCTGCCAGATCTTTTGTCAGTGCTCGGTAATGAGGAACATCTGGCCGATCCTGGTTTCTGGAATACGAAGCGCCTGTGCAACCCTGATCGCCGTACGGGCGGCGAGATGTTGCACCGGCTCACAGGGATCATCTCGGGTATCGAGAACAAATTGACCGCCCCCTCCGACCAGGCTGCAGATTTTGTCCAGCGTTCGATAATCGAATCCTTCATAGCGGGCATGACGAGCTCCTTGCCGCGGTCAAGCGCACGATCCTATACCGGCGCCCGCCTCGTTACCGAAACAGAGGATTACATAGATGCAGCGGGCGGAGGGCCTGTTCACATTTCCGAACTCTGCAGCGCTTTGAAGGTATCGCGGCGAACGCTTCATCGCACCTTTACCGACACGTTGGGCATTGGCCCTGCCGCCTATTTGCGTCGTAGACGTCTTTCGGCCATCCGATCGATCCTGAAGCGCTGGGATCCTGCGACGATTTCAATTGGCGATTTGGCATTCGAGTATGGGTTCCCCGAGGCAGGCCGATTTGCCGCTTACTATCGCGCCCATTTTGGCGAGACACCGTCAGAGACCCTGCGCTCTAGATCAGTTCGTACACAGAGTGTCAGATGATGGCTATGGTCGTCGAATTGGCACAAACTGCATCCCGCGTTTTCTACGCACTCTAGTTAAATACTCTGGTCGCAGATATCCGGTGACAGTTTAGGCCATCTGGGTAACGTTTTCTGTCACTGGTCACGGCTTATTCCCAATCTGATAAGGGGCCATTCGGTGCAAGAAAACGCTCCCAATATGTCTATCCCGTGTCCCTCTTGCTACTCACCAATGAATCGTGAATTTACAGCTGAAATCAATATTCATTTTCCCGGTCGAAGTGGTCTTGACAAGCCAACCGTCTGGGTCTTTCCGCGACTTTCTTTGTGCCTGGGTTGTGGTTGCGCTCAATTCAATATCCCCGAAGAAGAACTGAAACGAATCCAGAACAGATGATCGCCGTCTGAATCGCAGCGCTACGAAGCCGAAATGATGTAAGCCGATCATTGAATTAGGGGGCGATTAACCCATAGGTCGGGGGAGATCTGCCAGAAAGCCGACTCTGATCCGAAGATTCTTAAGATTACATGCGAGCCATCACTTCAAAGACTCACTACCATATTTGCTGGTCCGACTCGTCTCTCGACTGGAAACCCTTCCCGACGAAAGAGGACGCCTTGAAACTGGCAGGGCAGATCAAGAGACGAAACGAGAGCTACATCATCGTAGAGTGTGATCAAGATTGTGAACGGTGCAGGGTGTTTAAGTCGGACCAGTCCCGCAAAGAGACGGAGAGATGATGTGAACGATAACCTCTTCCGCGCCGTCACCGTTCAGATCAACAAAAGCAGGAATGTATCGAGCCGTACCTCATCCTCGACGTCCTGACGGGACGCAGCCCCCAATTGTTTGCTTCGAGTTTTGATCTTGTGAAACTGGTGAACGTCCCGTCCGTCCCCGTATTTCCCGGGGATTTTGAGCGTTATCGGGATTTTTCGCCAACTACAGATCTCCTCCGCTAGATTCTTTCTATGCGACACAAACCCGATCACTTGCATCTCGCGCGGATTCTTGGCGTCATCGCTGGGCTTCCAGAGGCCCACCCCCCCCGAAAAGGACGCGCGAAGGGTGGGGCAACTACGTTCAAGAACCTGACCACAAAGAATGCGTCAGCCCTCAATGCTAGATGCAATCGGGACTCGCTGAGCAAGGTGTCCGATGCCGTGCACCGGCGCAATCCTTCGACTTACGGTGTCACGGTGAACGTGTCGCTGCTGATCGCTGTGCCTCCTGGAGTCAACACGGCCACCTTTCCCGTCTTCGCCCCGGTTGGTACAACAAAGGTGATCTGCAGATCGGAATTGACCGCGAATGTAGTGACCCTCACACCGCCCACAGCCATGGCAAGAGTCTGGATGAGTCCGGTTCCCGAGAGGGTGATCGTGTCGCCCACCTTCCCGCTGGTTGGATTGAACCCGATGATCTTGGGCGTGACCTTGAAAATCTTGCTGCTTAAGAGCTGGCCAGATGAGGTGGTCACCGATACAACCCCGGTTTCTCCTGATGGAACCGTTGTCGTCATATAGGTGTTCGATAAAACATGGAAGCTCGCCGGTGTTCCGTTGAAGGTGACGCTACTCGCGGTTGCAAATCCGCTACCCAGAATCCCTACCGACTTTCCGACCAGACCCGAAGTGCTGGTCAAATACGCGAATGGCTGCAGTCCTGTATTGAAAGAGTAGACGACGCCATGTAAGGCAGCGCCTCCGCGTGAGGTCAGTCCGATGATCGAGCCACTGGTATGTTGCATCGGAGTCGCATACGCACCGTCGCCGGTCGGGCGGTAAAAGCTGGTAAGAACGCTATAAGCCCCTGCCGTGGTCATCTGAAAGATCACGCCGTAGCCATTGTCGCCACCCCAAATGGTCGCGCCATACAGGTTTCCATCGTTCCCGGCGATGAGTCCGGCAAAAGCCGTATAGCCCAGGGCCGATTGATGGTGGTCGAAGTTGAACATCACGGTCAGAGCTCCGGCGGGCGTGATTCGAAAGATTTCTCCGTCGTTGTTGGCGCCTCCCGCGGAGGTTGTCCCGTAAAGATTTCCGTCAGATCCCTCGACTAACCCTCCAATTGGGAACGCTCCGTGCGGTCCATCAAAGTTGTAGAGGGTCGTGGACGTTTTCCCGGTGACCTTGTAGATCGTGCCGTCGGTGTTGGTCCCGGCGAATTCCGTGACCCCGTAGTAGGATCCATTTTTCGCGAGAAGAAGTGGACCGTAGGATTCGGAGGGAATCTTGGCGATCGGAGTGAACACTCCGGCGGGAGTCAGCCTGAATGCGATGCCCGGGTGCGAGGTGCCATAGAAGTTTCCGTCTGGGCCGATGATCAGCGCTGAGACCGGAAAACCACCGTCGCTGCCTCCGGTGAAGTCGTAAATCACGGTCAGCACTCCGGCAGGCGTGATCTTGAAAATGTTTCCGAAACCGTGGGCGCTGTCCAACTCCGTGGTGCCATAGATGTTGCCGTCGAGCCCCAGCACCAGCCCGCCGATAGGGGTGCTGCCATGAGTCGTGTCGAAGCTATATAGAGCGGTGTGTGTGCCCGTCGGCGTGATCTTGAAGATCGAACCGAGATTGTTTGCGCCGCCCGCCGTCGTAATGCCGTAGAGGTTTCCGTCACGTCCCTGAGCCATCACCGAGGGATATTGCGGACAGCAACCATCGGGTTTCCCCAGGAAGTTGTAAAGGTCGGTATAGGTTTGAGCGTAGAGAGTTCCAGCGCTTACGACCAGAAATGCGATGAGAATTCTGAAAATCGCTCTGCCAGCGAACGTTGACTGCGCTACGGAACCTCTGGTCATGGTACGGAGGGTTCTTGTCGAAAACGCGGATGGGCACATTTTTGTTTTCCTCACGACGAGTGTAGAAACAGGTTCAGTAGCCAGGGGGGTCGGTTCGGCTCCGTCCCTTACTAATAAGAACGTGAAATCGCGATGACGTGGCTCACGCCCAGGGGGGCCAGAACTGTGTTCTGGACAGGCGATCAAGGCACGCAACCTTACCACAGTATGACGGCTTTCAAACCAAAGAGTTGTGGGTTGCAGCCGGGGGCTGCGCCACCCTAATCACTGGCCGCGCCCGATAATCCCGAGAAGAATAAGAATCAAGAATCATGTGCAGGCCTGAGCTCGTTGGCGGATAATCACCTGTTCCAGCATGGACCCATCTCAGAGCGACCTCGAAGAAATCCGGCGGCTGATCGCCGAATTGACAACTCGCGTTTACCGTATCGAGCGCAAGCTGGAACTACACGCGCAGTCTCCGGTTTCCGCTCCCGCAGAATCAGAATCCGCCGTTCCGATACGTGCAACTTCTGACGCTGGCTTATCCAAGCCGCCACAGCCGCCGGTCCCTCTTTCCCGGCCTCGGGGCCAGAGGAATCTGGCGTCGTCGCCGCTCGGTTCCGATCTCGAGTCCCGCATCGGGTCGCAATGGTTGAACCGCGTTGGTATCGCCGCACTATTGATCGGCATCTCTTATTTCCTGAAGTTTGCATTTGAAAACAACTGGGTCGGGCCGGCGGGCCGCATCGTAGTCGGACTCATTTCTGGAGTCGCTCTGGTGGCATGGAGTGAGCGTTTCCGCATGCGCGGTTACAAGACCTTCTCATACTCTCTAAAGGCGGTTGGCATAGGTACGCTCTATCTCTCAGCATGGGCGTCCTTCCAGGTCTACAGCCTCGTGCCGAGCGGGATTGCGTTCGTGACAATGCTGACTGTGACCGCAGCCACAGGCGCATTGGCCTTGGCGCAGGATGCCGAAATTCTGGCAGCATTTGCCTTGGTTGGTGGCTTCGCGACCCCGGTCCTGCTCTCCAGCGGGCGCGACCGGGAGCTCGCGCTGTTCGTCTACGTCGCGATCTTCGATATCGCAACTCTCGTTCTGCTCTATTTCAAGCCATGGCGGCGCCTGCTGATCCTGAGTTTCGTCGGTACTCTGCTGCTGTATGTCGGGTGGTACTCGACCTTCTACGTCGCGGACGAACGGAACACGACTCTCGCCTTCGCTACTTTGTTCTTCGCCGCTTTCGCAATCGCTCCGCGGATCACGTTGCAGCCTCGCGGAGAAGTTGCCGGCAGGGCATGGATTCCCGCAGCGTTAACGCTTGTCAATGCAGTCGCCTATTTTCTTCAGGTTTATGCCATCGTCGGCGAGGTCGATAAGACTTCGATGGCCTGGTTTTCATTGGGGCTGGCTGGTGTCTATGTCTGGCTGAGCCGTGGGGTTCACGCCAGAAATCTCGAGCCCGAGGTATCGCGCACTCTTCAGTTACTTCATATCGCCGTGGCCGTTGGCCTGCTTACCGTCGCCATTCCGATCGGGTTCAATGCACACTGGATCACTATCGGGTGGTTCGTCGAATCAGCCGCTCTTCTATGGGTTGCGCAACGTATCAAGTCCGATTTCCTCAATGCATTTGCCCTCGGTGCCCTTGTTCTCGGCGTCGTTCGCCTGCTGGTGTTTGATAACTTCGCGTCCGCGCAATTGATCGTCAATTCGCGCATGGGAACCTACTCGGTGGCAGTGGCTGTGTTGGGCCTGGTCGCCTGGTACGCTTCCCGCCGCGACGATGAAGCCGCGAAGAGAATAGCGGCGTTGGCACTCATCGCGTTAAACCTACTCGCTCTCACCGCATTGACTCGAGAGATTTTCGATTATTTTGCCCTGCAGATGAGGCCCTACTTGGCCTCACCTCTTAACCGCTGGCGCGCTTCCTGGATCGACCTTCACCGCTTCACAACCGAGCGGGATTTCACTTACTCGGCCCTTTGGATGGCCTATGGAGCCATGCTGATGATCGTAGGGTTTCTCCGCCGTTCAGCGTCGATTCGCTGGCAGGCACTGGTTCTGATTGCCTTCACGATCGGCAAAGTATTCGTCTATGACGTTTCTGAACTGGATAGTGGATATCGTGTTGTCAGTTTCATCGTTCTCGGCATCCTGCTTCTCGCGATTTCATTCGCGTACCAGCGGGATTGGCTCAGACTCTCCGCAAGGAGCAGAGTGAGCGCGCATGCCGAACACTCGAATGAGCACGCACATTGACCTTGCGTGGGGTAAAACCCGGCTGCTTTGCTCCCGCCCTGAATACGTTACCGAAGGCTCATCAAGTGGTTCATTTTCATCGTAGAATCGGTGAAGCTGTGCTAATATCTGCAGACGTTTCGAGGAAGAGCAGTCCCAGGCTAAGTACGAGTACGCCTAAGTAGTGAGCAAGTAAAGTCCCAGCGGAAGCCACGTTTTTGAAAACTTCTTTTTGTCTCGCTCCTTGTGTGGGGAGCCGTGAGTGTGTGTATGTCGATTGACGCCACAGCGCCAGCTACCAAGGTGATTCTGGGCTGCAGCAAGTGCGGCTCGGTTCTGCCCGATGAAGCTCAGTTTTGCCTGAAGTGCGGCAAACCCGTCTCCATTCCTATGAAACAATCTGTGGTCATCGGGCCGACTCTGATGCTGGTGCAGCCTCGCCGCGCGCCGCGCATCTTCCTCTGGGTTTTGCTCGGACTCCTGTTGGGAGTCGTTACGTGGGTCGCCATTAGCGACGATCCCTTTGCCCAAGGCCTCCAGGAAGTCGTCGGTTGGAAACACGACCAGACGATTCTTGAGACTCCCTTCGGTGTTTCCGCACACAGTTTCCGCTTCTACAAGTTTTCCTTGCCAGAAGGCTCGGTGCACGTCTCGATCCTCGGCCAATTTGCCGCGACGTCCGATAAGAAAGCCGCAAAGTCCAAAGATAAGAACAACGCGGACGAGCCCGACAACGATGTCGAGGTCTACGTTCTGAGCGAGCCCGCATTCGCGGTCTGGCAAAACGGATACGCGACAAGTTCCGTCTACGAGAGCGGCCGCGTCTCAAAGGGCGAGATGCAGGCCGAGCTTCCCGCCGGTGCGGGCGTCTATTACCTGATCTTCAGCAATAAGTTCACAATCAGGAATGCCAAGAACATAAACGCCACGGTTCTGCTTCGCTATAAGAGCTGGGTGCCTGACTGGTTCCGTATTATGAAGGCCCGCATGTGGAACTGGATCGGGCTGTAGGCAGGCAGCCAAAAATGATCTCTGGCTTCTGAACGTTACCGCGCTGTCTCTTCAATTTCCGAGATCCAGTCAGGACGCTTGAGCACTTCGCGCGGCTTAGGACCATCTGCGGCGCCGACGATTCCATCTTGCTCCATCAGATCAATGAGGTGCGCGGCGCGGCCATAGCCGATGCGTAATCGCCGCTGCAGCAGGGAAGTGGAGGCCTTGCCGAATTCCACCACAAGCTTCACGGCATCGCCGTACATGGGATCGTCTTCGGCCTCGCCACCTTCGCCGGCTTCTCCGCTGGCTCCGCCAGTTGAGTCACGCTCGTCCTTCGGAGGTTCCAGGAACGCCTGCTGATATTCGGCCGTAGCCTGCGCTTTCCAGAACTCGACCACAGCCGCAATCTCTTTTTCGGTGACGAATGCGGCATGCAACCGATGCACTCGTGCCGATCCTGAAGGGAGATACAACATGTCGCCTTTGCCGAGCAGCGCTTCGGCGCCATTGGCGTCGAGAATGGTTCGCGAATCGACTTTGGTGGCCACGCGGAACGACACGCGAGCAGGAAAGTTCGCCTTGATCAGTCCTGTAATAACGTCAACCGAAGGCCTTTGCGTTGCCAATACGAGGTGAATGCCAACCGCGCGCGCCATCTGGGCAAGGCGCGTAATCGATTCTTCCACGTTGCTCGAGTCCAGCATCATCAGATCCGCCAACTCATCGATGATGATAACGATGTATGGAATCGGCTTCTCGTCGGAATCTTCGGCAAACAGGCTGGGTGTATCGCCGCGATCAAAGAGCTTGTTGTATTGGTCGATATTGCGGACGCCTTTGGCCGCCAGCAGTTTCAGCCTGCGCTCCATCTCACGAACCGCGTTGCGCAATGCATTCGCCGCGAGCTTCGGCTCTGTGATAATCGGCGTGTAGAGATGCGGAACACCCTCGTAATTGCCCAGTTCCAACCGCTTTGGATCTACCAGAATTAATCGCACTTGATCGGGAGTCGCCTTGTAAAGGATCGACATGATCATGGCGTTGATAGCGACGCTTTTACCTGCGCCGGTTGATCCGGCGATCAGCAGGTGAGGCATTCCGGCGAGGTCGGCAGTCACGATGCGCCCATTGATATCCTTGCCCATCGCGATCGTGAGCTTCGACTTCGAGCCCATGAACTCTTGAGACTCAATATTTTCGCGAAGCCAGATGATCTCGCGCTGGCGGTTCGGCACCTGGATTCCGACCGTACTTTTGCCAGCCATCCGCTCGATCAGGATGCTTTCGGCTTTCAGAGCAAGACACAGATCGTCGCAGAGATTGGTGATACGGCTGTACTTGATGCCCGCTTCGGGTTTGAACTCAAAGGTTGTGACGACCGGTCCCGGATTAATTTGCGTAATCTGTCCGTGAATCTCAAACTCCGCATACTTCTCTGTCAGTACCTGCGCGAGTAATTTGAGTTCGTCGGCGTCGACGGCTTGCTGCTCGTCTGGGCGCTGCAGCAGGCTGCTCGACGGCAACTTGTACCCGCCGGTGATGCGCGGCATGGTGGTCTTGGCCTTCTGTCCGCTATCGGCACGCTCGGTCACTTCGGGGTCCGAAACAGCCTCGGCGGAAGCAGATGCGGGAAGCGGTTCTTCCAGAATTCCGCCAACTGCCGATTTCGTGGGAGCTTTTGCCGCCTCTTCATCGGCGAGCATGCGTTCAATGCCAGTGCGCCTCGCTTCCGGCTGCGCCTGCGTCACCGGCGAGTTCGGCCGCGTCTGAATCAACTGTGTCTTCACGACCGGCTTCGAGATCCGGCGCTGATCGAGTTCTTTCTGTTGACGTTTGCGGGCGCGCTCCTGCTGCCAGTCTTTGTAACGGTTCCACAGCGCAGTCACGAATGCGAATCGCGTCGGAGCCCACAACTGAATTGACGAGAACGAGAACGCAGTCGAGAGATACAGAGCGACGGCGAGAATCGTGCAGCAGACGATGTACGCGCCCACGAGGTTCAGATAGTGAATCAGGAAATCGCCAACCACGCGACCGAGCAGACCTTCGATCGGAATCACATGCACCCAGCGCAGGTGTCCGGGCAGCAGCGCGAGCATGGCGGGAACAAACATCGCCAGCCAGATTCCTCCGAGACTCTTCGCCAGCGGCGACTGCACTTTCATGGAGCGGAACCAGCGCACGCCCAACATGGCCGGGAAGATGATCAGCAGAAATGCGCCGATGCCGAAGAACTGCAGGAATGCGTCCGCTGTATAGGCTCCGACCACGCCGATCCAGTTACGCGCGGCGTGGGCATCGGTCAGTCCTGAGGCGCTATTCCAGGAAGGATCCAGCGGAGAGTACGAGACAAGCGCGAGGAAGAGGAGGAGCGCAGAGACGCACATCAGGAAGCCGACGAGCTCATTGAGTCGCCGGTTCCCCGTGGGAACAAAAACCGTAGCCAGATAATCCATGAAGGCCGGATTCTTTGTCGAAGTCGAGCTTCGACGCGCAATCGGCCAGAGCCAGTACATTATGCCAAGAAGCCGAGGTTCTCACAATGAGGAATGCGAGGCGGTGTTTATGTGGTTATCTACCAGAGGAGTAAGCGTGCTCTTGACCATCGCGCGGGTAGGTGCAGTTCTGGCGTCTTCGCCTTCTAACGACTCGAGCCAAAAACTGAATCAAAACATGCTATGGCCTGATTGAACCGTCGTCATTTGCAGCAACACTCTGCGCGTCCGTTCAGGGATGTGTATCTGGCAAAGCTTAAGGGCTTCCCGGCAACTTTCCAGACCGTTTCTGATACTAACTTTACCGCAACCGTTCTGGTTGCGGGTAGCGTCCGAGTAGGTCACCAGGGCCATTTCTAGCGGAATGCTCTCGAGCAGCAAGCCATTCCGAGTGATTCTGTTAAACAGAGGAGCTCCATGAACTCTCGGGTGATCCTTTACATTGCCGGATTTCTGTCGCTATTAGCGTCGCTCAGCCAGATGGCGACGGCTCAGTCGTATGGGGTCATCGTGAACTTCGATCAGAGAAACGGCGGCTGGCCTGAGGCAGCCCTTACCCAAGGATCCGACGGTTTGCTATACGGAACTTCTCCTGGCGGCGGAGATGGGAATGCAGGTCTGATCTTCCGCTTGAACCCAGCGGGTGGTGTGAGCATCGTCTACACCTTCTGTGAGCACAGCTTTGAATGCATAGATGGCGAAGCCCCAGTGGCGCCCCTTATCGAAGGTCACGACGGCGCCTTCTATGGAACCGCCCAGGACGGCGGGGCCCGCGGCTGCAACGGCGCCGGCTGTGGCACCGTGTTCCGTGTAACCACCGACGGAGCCTTCTCTGTCTTGCACAAATTTGTCTCGGGAGAAGGCGGTTCTCCCACTGGGGCGCTGATCCAAGCCACGGATGGCAACTTCTACGGGACGACCCAACAAACCATACCGAATGTGGACCTTGGAGGAGGCGGGACAATTTTTAAGATGACTCCCAAGGGGCGGGTCACCGTCTTACACAGGTTTACCAACCTTGAAAATAATCCCGGATTTTCCCCCACTGGTTCCCTGGTGCAGGCCTCGGATGGCAATCTGTACGGCACAACCGGCACAGGCGGGGATATCAGCTGCAACCCTCCTTTTGGATGCGGCACGGTTTACCGTATGACTTTGGATGGCGTGCTCACTGTAATGCATGTGTTTGAGTTCCGCGATGGGGAATTCCCCTACGGTGCGCTGGTGGAGGCGGCGGACGGCAATCTTTATGGAACGTCGCTGGTAGGCGGCGACCCAACCTGCAGAGCGCCATACGGCTGCGGGACAATATACAGGCTTGATCTCAAGGGCAACTTCAGTCTCGCGCACGCTTTTACCGGACAGCTCCAAGACGGCGACCTCCCGTTCGCGGGAGTGATCGCTGGAAGCGACGGGAATCTCTACGGAGTTTCTACTGGCGGTGGCTCCTATCAATTTGGCACCATCTTCTCAATCGATCCTGAAGGTGACAACGGTACCCGCTCGACTGGACAGCTAATCCGGACGATTCACAGCTTCGGGTACAGCGAATTTCCCGCTATGGGGGCTCTGGTGCAGTCGACGACAGGCGACTTTTATGGGACCACCCAATATTCTCGTGGCGGACCGTCGTGCGACTGCGGAGTTTTGTTCACCTTCTCAACCGGACTGGGACCCTTTGTTGCGCTCGAGCGCTATTTCGGGCGGCCCGGCGATACCGGGCGCATTATCGGCCAAGGCTTTACCGGCACTACCGATGTGTTGGTCAACGGTGTTGCGGCCGCCTTCAATGTGATTTCGGATACTGAGCTTATGGCAACAGTTCCGGCCGGTGCCACCTCTGGATACGTCACCGTTACCACGCCTGGAGGGACGCTCACCAGCAACAAACCATTCAAAGTGGTCCCATAGGGTTTGCGGCGCGAAACCCTAGTGAAGAGGTTGAGCTCCCCTTAGTCCTGCATTCGACAGCCGGGGTAGAAAAATAGGCTTCCTCAACCGTTGTAGCATCCCTTAACACTCATTGCGAAGTCGCTTATGCCAGTTTCGCGGCGAAGGCCAGCACCAGAATGCCGACAATGATGCGGTACACGGCGAACGGCGTGAATCCACGTTTGCGAACCCAAGCCATGAACCACGCTACCGAGCCGTACGCAACGATGAACGACACGATGAAGCCGATAGCGAGCACGATCCAGCCGTGCGCGTCGATTTGCGAAACGCCGATCGGGTTTTCGCCTTTTCCGCGCAACGATTTGTACAGCGTGTAGAGCGTCGCTGCGGCCATGGTGGGGATTGAAACGAAGAAGGAGAACTCCAGGGCCGAAGCGCGCGACATACCAGCGATCTGCCCGGCGGCAATCGTTGACATCGAGCGCGAAGTTCCCGGAAAGACTGCGGAGAATATCTGACAGAATCCGATCCAGATCGATTGTCCAAGGCTCATCTCTTCCATCTTCCAGGTGCGAATCTTGCTGTTGCCGTTCGGGCCAGCGGCCTCGGCTTTCGCGTGCATGGCGTCGACGATCCACATGATGATTCCGCCAATCAGCAGAGACCAGCCGATGATCGTGATGTCCTCTAGATGCTTGCCGATTACCTTTGTCAGCAGAAATGATGGGATCGCCGTGACCACAAAAGCGATCATTACCAGGCTCAAAGGATGCGTCAGAACGGTGCGGTTTCCATTTTCACCGCGCGGGAAGGTCGAAAGGAACTTCAGGATGCGGCCCCAGAAATAGACGGGCAGGCACAAGATCGCGCCCAGCTGAATAACGATGGAATACATCTTCCAATAACCGTCCGTCAGGCTGATGTGTAGCAAAGCTTCTGAGAGCCGCAGATGGGCGGTGGAACTTACAGGCAGAAACTCCGTAAGACCCTCGACAACGCCAAGAACCAGTGAAAGCAGGTAATCGTTCAATCATCCTCCAGGGGAAAAAAACGGAATGCTATGGGCATTTCAAAAACTGGTATAGTCCACGGCGCATCTCTGCCACCGTCATTCCGAGCGGAGCGAGCAATCCCTGCCTGCGGCCGTTGTTCGGGGTAGGGATGCTTCGACTACGACGGAGTTCCGCTTTGCTGCATTCCGGCTTCGCTCAACTGACCCGTTTCAGGTGGCACAAAAGACAGGTCACATTTATTTAAACCGATCCAGTATCTCAGAAATGTTCGCAGGAAAGTTGCGGGAGCGTTAATTGAGTGAATACGGCCGGCATCGAGGACTGTTCTCCTCGGTCAGCCACTGGGATCATTCCGATCGCCATCGATTGACGAGCGTGCGGACCGTCGCGTAAAGGCCTCCATTGAGCACAGCGATCATAGCCCACAGGAAGTAGAATCCGTTGGTTCCGACCTCGGTATCCGTGGTAATCGAGAGCAGTGAAGGCGGGCACGCGAGCAGGAAGAAAACCATGATCGCAAAATCTCGAGGTAGAAGTGACTGAATGCCCGTGATCAGTTGATAGCGGACGAAAATCGCCGTAACGAACACTCCGACCAGTGCGGATCTGAAACTCCCACGCGTTGCCGTGCTCATGCGATTAGTCGTTTGAGTTGCCGTACGTCACGATGCCCTGCTGAATGTAGTAGATCAGGGTCGTGGCGCGCAAGGCCCATTGCGTTTGGGCGTACTGACTGACGATTCTCTGCGCCAGGTCGAGCGCGCGTGCTTTGGCGCCGTCTGATTTCTTCTGGTTCGGTTCGGTCTTGTAAATTTCGATCAAGGCCGATTGACGCCAGGCGGCGTCATAGAGCGCCTCGGCGGCCGCGGGGGATTGCTCGTGCTCCTTGACGTATTTTTCGTACATCTCAGATTCTTTTTCCGGACACTTTGACGCGCTCTGCCAGTCTCCGCAGAGCTTGTTTTCGATGAGGTGAAAAGCCGCGAGGTCAGCCCATTTTGTGCCGGAGAATTTCTTCATGACCAGCTTCATCCATTCTTCGTCGATCTGGCCGCGCATGTAAGCCTCGCGCTCGCGCGCCGAGGGGCGCGTCATAATGTCCGAGCGTTCCACTTGCCAGCGAATGTCGGCGGCGCGATAAAGTCCTTCTGCGGCGATCGGCGAGTTCGGGAAAAGGTCGTACACGCGATAGTAGAGGCGCATGGCGTCTTGGGCGGCATCGCGGCGTCCGCGGCGGCGACTGGCCTCGTCCTCGGAGTTCACTGCCTCGCCGAAGATGATCTTGTCGCCGTTCGGTGTGCTCATGGCCACAAGAGCTTTGCTTAGAACCCATCCGGTAATGGTTTTGCCCTGAGCTGCCTCATCGTCTTCATCATCCGTGTCTTTGCTGGGTTCGCGGAGAATGGCCTCAACGTGCGTCCAATCGCGGCTCGAATCGATGATGATCAGTTCATGTCCGCGAAGTGCTTCGCCGAGTTTTGGACTGTCGGAACTGGGCGAAACGCGGATCGTTTCTTCGTGGATCAAGGTTCCGCGCTGCGCCTGGCGCGAACGCAAAGCCTGTTAGCAAAAGTGCAGACAGCAGAAGAATCGTGAATTCGCGAAACGGGAATGGTGAAATCTGAGGGTGTACCCGCCCTCCCCCGTGATCTACTGCAATTACGGAGTTAGGGGGAAATCGCGAAACGTCGCAATGAGTTGCAGCCAATGTCTTGGAAGGAAAGAACTTGCTGGAGCATTTTAGGTGTCTGTCCATTAGGTTTTGTTCGTGCGGTATCAGGATGAGCATTCGTTTAGTTGAAGTCAAGGTCATTTGAACAATCGGCGCCGTGAAAATCTGCGAAAGCACAACCTTTTCAACACAGAGGGCACTGAGGAATACAGGGCAATCCATTACTTCTTCTGAGGTTTGATTTCACTGACCAGCGCGTCGATTTCCTCGGGCGTCAGTTTTCCCTCGAACTTGGGCATATGGTGTTTGCCTTTGGTAATGATGGTGCGGAGGTCGTCAGGCGACATGCTGCGAGTCTTATCGGAGAGCAGAGAGGGTCCTCCCATGAATCGTCCTTCGGCAGTTTTGCCGTGACACTTGGCGCAATTGCGCTCGTAGGCGGGGTTGGCGGTCAGTGATTCCGCCGGCGCCGCGCTTTGCGCATGAGCCACTATGCTGACCAGGATCGCGACAGGGAGTATCAGGCGAAATAGGTTCGTCATCTTCATTTACATTCGAAATGGATGCTTGCCAGCCACAATTGGATTTCCGCGCGCGTAGGCACTACGCGCCGCGAAGGCCGGTCAGCGTGCCCGGTTCGATATTTCCGCCGGAGATAATGGCAACATTCAGCTTTGCCGGCGGCAGTTCTTTAGCATGGAAGATAAATCCGGCGGTGGCGACGGCGCCGCTCGGCTCGGCGATTGTTTCTGCATTGGTGCTTAAATACTTCATCGCCTGACGGATTTCATCCTCCGTAACCGTGATGATGTCGTCGACGTAGGCGCGGATGTGCTCGAAGTTGATCGGCCCGATGCTCTGGGTGCGGAGTCCGTCGGCGAAAGTCCGGGACACTTGTTCAGCAGGGAACTGGACGATCTTGCCTTGGCGCAGGCTGGCTTGGGCATCGGCAGCGAATTCGGGCTCGATTCCGATGACTTTGACTTTAGGATTGGTCAGCTTGACGGCGGCTGCAACGCCGGAGATGAGGCCTCCACCACCCACCGGGGAGAGAATGGCTTCTACGTTTGGGAGTTCGTTCAGGATTTCGAGGCCGATGGTGCCTTGGCCGGCGATGATGTGTTCGTCGTTGTAGGGCGGGACGATGATGTATCCGTGTTGCGCAGCGAGTTCTTCGGCTTTGTTTTTCCGCTCGTCGGATCCGGGGCCGACGAGAACGATTTCCGCACCGAGTTTTGCGGTGGCCTCGCGCTTGACGGCAGGCGCGTTGTTCGGCATGACGATGACCGATTTCACGTTGAGCGCGCGGGCAGCATACGCGACTCCTTGGGCGTGGTTGCCGCTGGAGTAGGAGATGACGCCTTTTTTGCGCTCGTCGGGTGAGAGGGAAGCGATCTTGTTGTAAGCTCCGCGAAGTTTGAACGCGCCGATGGGTTGCTGGTTTTCGGGCTTCAGCAGGAGACGGCGCGGGTCTTCAGCGCAGAGTTTGAATTCTACCAGTTTCGTGCGGATGGTGACGCCTTCGAGACGGGATTGGGCGGTGTGGATGTCGGACAGAGTGATCATGCTTTTCAGTTGTGCCTACGGGAAAGAGTATCGTTAAGGGCGGCTTTTCCGCCACTCGCAGCGGCGGATTGTTTGGGAAGAAGCCATCGATCGGGAATCGGAGACATGCCGGGGGAGCAGTAAACGCGGTAGGGATCCTTCGACTTGGCTCAGGATGACAATCTGCGTAGTACGGTATCAAAAGAGAGTGAGTTATGTAATCAGAACAGGGCGGAGGTTTCATGGCAACTCGATCGAAGACAGCGCCGAGGGAAGGCCGGGATCTCGATGCGACTACGCTCCGAGCAAGTTTGTTGGAGACATATTCCGTCAACGATGCGATGAACCAGCTTTTATTGCGGCATCTCGATCCGCGGGCCTGGCGCGCCGAGTTGCCTGGGACGAAACGTGGCGGGCGGACCATTGGGGCGATCTTTGCGCACCTGCATAACAGCCGGCTGGTGTGGATCAAACACTCCGCTTCGCATTTGAGGTGTCCCGCGCCGCTCGATCCGTTCCGGTGCACGATGCGGCAGGCGGCGGCCGCGCACAGGGAGAGCGCAACGCAATGCTTGAGGATGCTGACCGATGCCTTGTCCGGCGGGCCAGAGCAGCGGGTTACGAAATTCTCGCGCGGGAGTTGGGTTCCGGTCTGGCCCGCCGGTGGGACAATGTTTGCCTACATCTTCTCGCATGAGGCGCATCATCGCGGGCAGATTATCATGCTGGCGCATCAGTTGGGATATCGGCTGCCGGCGGCGGCGTGGGGCGGGATCTGGCAGTGGAATAAATTGTGGAAGGAAGCTGGGTTCGCGACGCGGCCGCGGTAGGGCTGGCGGCTCAGAGTGTCTTGAAGCGTCGGGCGGTGGGTTACGGGGTATGGATCCTTCGACTGCGCATTCGCCCTCGCTTTCGCTCGCGCGGATGCTTTGCTCAGGATGGCAGGCTTCTACAGTTTGATTGCTTCGCTTGGCTTCGCCTTCGCTCGACTGCCGAGGCGGCTGTCCCCACATCACCATCACAAACATCCAGAGTCGATTAGATCTCGAGAATTACCGGCATGATCAGTGGACGTTTCTGGCTTTGTTTTGAGATGAAGCGCTTCAGGTCAGCGCGAATTTTTTCTTTGATTACGCCATAGTCGGCTTTTTCCTCTTCGCTCGAGAACGCCAGCGTGTCTTCGACAATTTTCCGGGCGCCCTGCATGAATCCATCTTCGCCCACGTTGAAGCCGCGAGTCACGATCTCTGGAGTGGTCTCGACTTTTCCTGATAACTTGTTGATGGCAATAATCGGCAGCACAATGCCGTCTTCGCTCAGGTGGCGTCGGTCTTTGATGATGAGATCTTCGACCACGTCCGTGCGGTTACCAGAGTCGATGCAGACGCGTCCGACATTGACCTTGCCAGTTTTGCGCGCTCCGAGTTCGTCGAACTCGAGAACGTCTCCACTTTCGATCAACATCACCTTGCCCACCGATCCGCGCATGGCGGCAGCCATTTCGGCGTGCAACTTCAGTTGACGATACTCCCCGTGGACCGGGATGAAATAGCGCGGTTTCACCAGATTGATGATGAGCTTGAGTTCTTCTTGGCTGGCGTGTCCGCTGACGTGGACGGGCGGAGAGGTTCCGTCTTCGTAGATGACGTGGGCTTCGCGGCGGAAGAGGTGATCGATCATCCGGTAAATGGTTTTTTCGTTGCCGGGGATGATGCGACTGGAGAGCACGACAGTATCGCCCTTCTCGATTTTCGCGTGCTTGTGATTGTCGACCGCAGCGCGCGAGAGCGCTGACATCGGTTCGCCCTGCGTGCCGCTGATCAGCACGCACACTTTTTCCGGCGGAAAATTCTTCATCTCCCCGGGATTGATGACCAGTCCTTCGGGCATCTCGATATACCCGAGATCTTCGGCGATCTCGGCCGAATTGTTCATGGAGCGGCCGATGAAGGCGACCTTGCGGCCGTGCTGATGAGCGAGTTCGACGGCGAGATTGATGCGATGGATCGAGGACGAGAAACACGAGATGAACAATCGCCGCTTTGTATGGGCGAAGACCTCGTCAAATTTGCGGCGTACGGCTCGCTCGCTGGGCGTGTACCCTTTGCGCTCGACGTTGGTGGAATCCTGAAAGAGGGCCAGCACGCCTTGTTTGCCGTATTCGGCGAAGGTGTGGAGATCGAAAAGTTTGTTATCCGTGGGCGTGGGATCGACTTTGAAATCGCCCGTGTGAATGATGACTCCAAGTGGGCAATGAATGGCGAGAGCAACGCAATCGACCAGGCTGTGCGTGACCCGAATCGGATGGATGGTGAAGGCTCCGGCCTTGAAGCGCTCGTTCGGGCGCATCTCACGCAGGTCGGCATCGTCGAGCAGGCCGTGTTCATCGAGTTTGTCTTCGACGTAGGCCAGCGTGAACTCGGTGCCCCAGACGGGCACGTTGAGTTCGGAGAGAATCCAGGGTAGGGCGCCGATGTGATCTTCGTGCCCGTGGGTGAGGATAATGCCGCGCACGCGCTGACGATTTTCGGTCAGATATGAAATGTCGGGGACAACGATGTCGACGCCGAGAAGTTCGGCCTCGGGAAACATCAATCCGCCGTCGATGACGATAATGTCATCCCCCCAGCGCACGGCCATGCAGTTCATGCCGAACTCGCCAAGGCCGCCAAGAGGGATGACTTGCAGTTTTCCTGTGGGCATGGAGTAAGGAGAATGCTAGCACAGTGAGGGCGGGCGATAGGGGTCAGGTGGCCCACGATTGGTGGCCAGTGAGCAACTTTCCCAACCGTTCTGAACGGGCGAGTTCTTATGCTAGACCCTGTTTTGGCTTGGTTGAGATGCTGGATCCCAGAAGGGCACGGACAAGGTAGGGATGTTTCGACTGCAGCTTAACGTCGCGAATGCGAAACTCAGTCCTGGCTCAACATGACTTGCTTCGAGGAAGTCAAACCGGACTAGACCAGTTTTAGTCAGTGTCATTGAAAACGGGCACTGAGCGGTGGCTACCATCCCAAAACCCGAGCCATGGTCCCTTCCCGGACCTTCCCCGATGGCTTTCTTTTTCCTGCTGCGGTAAGGTGAAAACAATGGAAGAAGAGAGGAAATCGTGGCTGCGACGGCGAGTGGAATCAGCACTGGAACAAGGGCTGACCCGCGCGTATCACACCGTACGAGTGGATCCGGAGAAGTTTCTGCTGCAGTTGAAGGTAGCGTATCGAGTGCCAATCAGCGGATATCACGGTCTCTACTCGCTCGACATACGGGAGTTGGACATTGTGTCGGACTCGATTATTCGCAGCGGGATGAAAATGGCCGCGCTGGAAGGAGCGGGATTCGGGCTAGGGGGGCTCATTACGATTGTGCCTGACCTTGGAGTGCTCTCGGCGATCACCATGCGAACGGTGCAGAAGCTCAGTTTGTTGTACGGATTCACCTACAACACCGACGATGAGATTGCCGAGTTATGGATTGCGGCGGCGAGTGCGGCGGGAGTCGACATTAGTCGCGAGTTGCTGGAAAAAGAAGTCATCAACCGATTCGTTCCGCGAGTGATCCAGCGAATTGCGGCAAGGGCCAGTACAGAAGTGGTCGAGAAGTGGGCGGGGCGGGTGATTCCGCTAGCCAGTTCAGTGATTGGCGCGGGATTGAATTATTGGTTTGTCCGCGCATGGGGAGAGCGAGCGCGGATGCATTTTCGGGAGCGGCATTTGAAGGTCCGGCGCGGGAAGGTCATCGTCTGATCGAGGCGAGTCCAACGAGTCTTCCGACGAAAATCTAGAGCCATTTATCGCAGAGGCCGCAGAGAACGCGGAGAAAACTTTTCCTAATTCTTCTCTGCGATCCCTACGCGCCCGGCGGTGAGTCTCTTTCCTGTGATAGACATTTAAGAATGCCTACATTTTCCTGCTCTGCCATTTTGTTTGACTTAGATGGTGTGCTCTGCGATTCGACGCGTCAGGTAGACCGCGAGTGGCGAGAGTGGGCCGCGCGGAAGGGAGTTAATGGGGACGCGGTGATGGCGATCGCTCATGGCGTGCGGACCATCGAAGTGATCCGGCGAGTAGCGCCACATCTGGACGCGGCGGCGGAAGCCGCTGCGATTGAAGATCATGAGGCACACGATCAGCGTGGAGTTGTGGTGATGCCAGGAGCGGCGGATCTGCTGAGATCGATTCCGGATGGACGATGGGCTGTTGTGACCTCTGGATCGAGGTTGCTCGCTACGCATCGCTTACGTCATTGTGGACTGCCGGTGCCAGAGGTCTTGGTGACCTCGGACGATGTGGAGAATGGGAAACCGCATCCGGAGCCCTATTTGATGGGAGCGGGACGGTTGGGATTTCGTCCGGTGGAATGTCTGGTGATTGAGGATGCTCCGGCGGGGATCGAGTCAGCGCGCGCGGGCGGCATGAAGGTGGTGGGAATTACGAGCACATATGGGGCAGAGAAGCTGCGCGAGGCTGACGCGGTCGTGCGAAAACTTACGGCAATCCGGCTATCGCTGAACGGGACAGGAAAGTTGAGCGTGGAAGCTTGATCGCCAACTAGAGATAATCGTCCAGAACGAGAACGTCGAAATCCGGAACGCGTTTGAAGATGGGATCGTTCGTCAGCATGGCCGTTGCATTCGCGTGTACAGCAGTTGCAGCTTGCAGGGCATCGGGAGTGGGCAGTCGGTGGCGGGCGCGAAGTTCTGCCGCATGAACTGCGATCTCGAGGCTGGGTGAAATCCATTCCAGGTTTGGGTAGGTTGAGAGTAGGCTTAACAAGTCATGTGCTCTTGCGAGATCGTTATTCCGATACGGATGGATCAGCAGTTCGGTCATGGTCACCGTTGAGGTGAGCCCGTTGAAATTCGACTGCTCCAGCGAAGAGAAGATGTGGTCGGTCAAGCGCGAGTAGACGGGGTGCGCTTCCCATTGATAGATGAAGATGCAGGTGTCGATGGCGATGTGGTGGTGCCTGCCGAGAAAAGCCCGAAGTTTTGCTATCTCCAACTTTCTCGTTCCTTCTTCAAATAGTCTTTCGGATAGACTCCACGGCCGAGAATGGCTTTGTGGTAAGACTTTGGTTTCTCCAGAACAAGGACCTTCCCGCCCATAACCGTGACGAGCAATTTATCGCCGGGTTTGAGGTCGAGCGCCTCGCGGGCTTCGCGCGGGATGACGATCTGATTCTTGGAGGATAGGGTGGCTTCAGTCATGCTTTACAGTTTAGCAGAAAGTAAAGCGAGGTGCCACGCCGCGATTACTGGACGGTGATCCTGGCATCAGATTTTGATGGATATGCCGCAGCTTGAAACTCGTCCTCCCACAAATATTGCCGAGGCTCCGGCACTTATGAATTTCCACGTGATAGCCATGATGTCTCAGGAAATAGACAAGATCCCAAACTTTCTCGATACTCTGATGCGAGGTGGACTTAAACCAGAAAATTGTTCGTTTTGCTTTGAAGGATTTGGGCGGCGGCGGCAGGTTTGCGTCGAACCAATTTATCAAGCTCGTCAGACGTTGGTATTCGTCGCTAGCGAGGTCGCCTGAGTCGAGTAGCACATGAGAAGCAGCGAAAACACCTTGCTGCTGGTGTGAGTTCTGGTGGATTCGAGTTCTCACAAAACGCAAGAACATTCTTTGCGGATAATTACCGCAGCCAGTCTTCCAGTTCACTCCCCCTGTCGGTTTTTTCGTCGCGGTACTTCACTATTACTGGCGTGTAGAGGGATAGGTTCCAGTCGGCGGCCTGGCCTTTTTTTACGGCACGCGAGCCGGGGACGACCACTGCATTTTCCGGAACTTCCAACGGAGCATCTGCCGTCGCGCGATAGACTTCGCCTTTCACCAGGTCATAAAGGGGCGTGGAGCGGGTGAGAATTGTGCTTGCGCCCAGCACAGCCCTTGCTCGCACTAGCGTGCCTTCGAAGATTCCACAGTTGCCTCCAACGAGCACGTCGTCTTCGATGATGACGGGAGCGGCGTTGATGGGTTCGAGCACACCTCCGACTTGGGCGGCGGCGCTGAGATGAACGCGCTTGCCGATCTGCGCGCAGGAGCCGACAAGCGCGTGCGAATCAACCATGGTGCCTTCATCGACATAGGCTCCGACGTTGATGAACATCGGCGGCATGCAGATGACCGAAGCCGCGACATACGCTCCAGTGCGAACCGACGATCCGCCGGGTACGACGCGTACACGATCGGCGATGACGAACTGGCGGGCAGGGAAGGTATCTTTGTCGATGAAGGAAAGACCGGCCGTCATGTCGGAGAGGGCGCCCAGCCGGAACCCAAGCAGGATGCCTTGCTTGACCCAGACGTTGACCGTCCAACGTCCGGGATTTGCAGGATCGATGCCTTTCTCGGCTGCGCGAATTTTGCCGTGCGTGAGCTGGTCGCGAAATTCGAGAAAGGTTTTGCGCGCTTCCGGATCGCGTTCGACTTCGCCTTGGGCCGCTAGGCGCTCGATGGAGGATTTCAGAGTCGACATGAATTGTTGATTGTCGATTGGTGGTTGCGGGTTTGTCAAAAGGTCACCACTGGGGACGCAGAGATCACGGGCGTCGGGCTACGGAATTGCGGTAGGGATGCTTCGACTCCGCCGGAGTTCCGCTTCGCTGCACTCCAGCTCCGCTCAGCACGACAGTTCAGAAGAGGCTTCGGCTAACGGTTTTCAATCAGCAATCGGCAATCACGCAATCGACAATTCTTCACACGCATTTGCACTCGCTGCGAATGAGCACGCCCGTCATCGTATGGGCGATCTCGCGGGCCTCAGGCAAGGTCGCGTACGGGCCATGCCATTTGGCGTGATTGACGTCGTGGCCGGAAGGGCGTCCTTTGCCGTGGCTGCACTGGCCGCAGGTACCGCGATGCAGGACGATTTTGTGCGGTCCAGCGACCCAGTTTTCATAGATGAAGAATTCGGCCGCGTCGTGCGACGGACCAGCAGGCTTCGCAATCAGCCCGACTTCGGTGGCGATTTTTTGCAGCCTGGAGCGCGTATCGCGCCGCATCGGCAAGAGTGGCAAGCGGTAGACTTCTTCGATCTTGCCCATCATGGCCAGGACGGCTTTGACCGGCAGCGGGCTCGACTCGATGAAGTTGGCCTGCATCAGCGGCAAGTACTTGCGATTGAGGGTGCGCGCCGTGGCCCAGTCGTTCGCGAGCGCGGCGCGGGTAAGCGACGCCATTTCATGCGGAATCTCATTGGACGCTACGGAAATGATTCCGACACCACCAAGAGCGATCACCGGCAAGGTAACGGCATCGTCTCCAGAGAAAACCAGGAAGTGTTCGGGAACGGAAGCGATGGCTTCAGCGATCTGGGTCATATTGCCGCTGGCTTCCTTAACAGCGACGATGTTGGGAACTTCGGCAAGACGCGCGAGCGTGGCCGGTTCGAGATTGGCGGCGGTGCGTCCGGGCACATTGTAGAGAATGACGGGTTTGTCGCCGACGGCTTCGGCGATCGCTTTGAAATGGCGATACTGGCCTTCCTGCGTTGGCTTGTTGTAGTAAGGAGAGGCGGTGAGGATCGCGTCCACGCCCGGGCGCTCTGCAAGTTCTTTGGCCTTGGCAACTGCCTCATGGGTTGCATTGGACGTTGCGCCAGCCACAATGGGGACGCGTCCAGCAGCGACTTCGATGGTGATGTCGATGACATGCAGCCACTCGTCGTGCGTGAGAGTCGGAGTTTCGCCAGTCGTGCCGCAGGGAACAAGGAAATCAATGCCAGATTCGATTTGCCACGCAACGAGATTACGCAAGGCAGCGTCGTCGATCGAGCCATCCTGATGAAACGGAGTTACGAGGGCGGTGCCACATCCACGAAGTTGCATACGGATAAGATAGCGCGATTAAGAGCGGAGGGAAAATCAAGTGAGCGGGGGCCACTTGTACATGTGTTGGAGGGGTACTTGGAATACGCCGGCACTCGACAAGTTCATGGGGAATTGCGATCGAGCGCTCACGCGCGCACCACGGACGAATGCGGGGCTAGATTATCCAGGGCTACATTTAGAGCTCCCGCCATACGTCCTTGAAATTGTAGAAGCCCTTCTTCCCCATGAGCCATTCGGCAGCCCGGACGGCGCCTTCGGCGAAACCGCGGCGAGACTTGGCATCGTGGCTGAGATAAATCCGGTCGGCCGGGGATTCAAAGATCACTTCGTGGAATCCGACGACTTGACCTTCCCGGAAAGACGTAATCTCCAGATCTTCATTCTGGCCACTGGATTCACGGATCAAACGCTGGAGGCCGATCGCCGTTCCCGAAGGCGCATCTTTCTTGTGAACGTGGTGGCGCTCGAAGATCTGTCCGGTGTAGTCGTGACGAAGCGCGGAGGCAGCGGCGCGGGCGATGTCGAAGAACAGATTTACCCCGATGGAGAAATTGGGAGAATAGACGAATCCCGTCTTGTGCTGCTCGACTAATGTTCGGACGCGATCGAGATCTTTGTACCAGCCGGTGGTGCCGACCACCATGTCCATGCCCGATCGCACGCAAGTTTCGATGTGAGAGAGCACGCAATGTGGCGCGGTGAAATCAACAACGCAATTGAATTTAGCCAGGGTTTCCGGAGTGAGGGCTCCACCCGACGCGTTCTCCTCGGCACTCACGATCCGAATGTGATGTTTGCGTTCTGCGGCGATTTCGGCGACCAGCGATCCTGTTTTGCCTCGGCCTAAAACGAGAAGGTTCATGCGTGACACCTACAAAGATTTAACCACAGAGGGGGCGGAGAGCAGCAGGGTACGGCGAAAACTCGATTGACTTTTCCCCTTCTCAGAGAAGAACGCGCTCTTTAGAACATAAAACTCTGAGCGACAACACTGCCCACACCGCCCGCATCCCATAGCGGCGCCGCGGAGGGGAAGGAAATCCATGGATCAAAATCGGATGATGGTACTGATTGCGGTGCTCGTGATTGCGATTATCGTGATCGCCGCTATTGCGTTTGTGAATTCTCGGAAGAAGAGAAGGTTGCAGCTCAGAGAGCGCTTTGGGCCCGAATACGAGCGCGTGCTGAAGCAGGAAGGCGATCCGCGCAAGGCCGAAGGAGTTTTGGAATTTCGGCAGAAGAGGAGAGAAGAAGTTCAAAATTCATCCGCTGTCGGCAGCCGACCGTTCGAGCTTTGCGGTGCGCTGGAACGAGGTGCAGGCGCGGTTTGTGGACGATCCGCGTGGTGCGGTGACGGTGGCCGATAGTCTTGTCACCGATGTCATGCAGGCGCGCGGATATCCGATTGGAGAGTTCAACCAGCGAGCAGCGGACCTGTCGGTCGATTATCCAGTGATCGTGGAAAACTATCGTGCCGCCCACGAGATTGCCCTGCGTCACGGCGAGGGCAAGGCCAGCACGGAAGATCTGCGGCAAGCGATGGTTCACTACCGGCTGCTATTTCAAGAACTGCTCGATGAAGAGCGTCAGAAAAGAGGAGCATAAAAATGGCGACACCCTTGAGAAAAGATCAAGCACAAGACGATCAGCCACAATTTGAAGATCGATTCGAGAATCAAAATATTACTACCGCCGATCTGGCGCAGGGCAAAAGGCCGATATCCGAAGGGCGGGGGCCGCAAGTGGTGACTGCTCCTCGGGAAGGGGATCGAGCCTCCGCAGCGAGCGAAGCTGCAGCAACCGACACCGCGGCATCTCGCGACGCGGCGGCTTTCGGAAAAACTGAACCACTTTTTCCCAGCGAGGAACTGCAGAGTCTCCGCACGCGGTGGAAGGAGATACAGATTGCGTTCGTGGATGAACCGCGAAAAGCCGTTGAGCAGGCCGATGGATTAGTGGCGTCAGCAATGAAACGGCTGGCGGAAGTCTTTGCTCAAGAGCGCTCAGGACTCGAGAAGCAGTGGGATCGCGGGGACAATGTGTCCACGGAAAACCTGCGTGTGGCCCTGCAGCGCTATCGTGCGTTCTTTGACCGGCTGTTGTCTGTGTAAGTAGGGTGGTCCTACAAAGGCATCCTGGAGAGATCAGCCAAATACCCACTTCTCCCAAATCCGGGGAGAAGGGGCACACATCTTCATACAGACTACTGCGTCAGGTGGCCTCGAAGAATGGTGATCGAGGCTTTGGGCACTTGATACAGCATGTCCGCGCCGCCTTGCACCGTGGATCGCGAGGGCGGGCCGTCGGGATCCGGGTGGCCATGGATTCCGTCCTGATGCCACTGATACTCGTTCGATCCGAAGGTGATGCGATCGACTTGTCCGGAGAAGAACCGGTGTACATTGTTAGCTCCGTCGAATGCGATCTTCAGCGCGTGATCGTTGGATTGATCGCGATTCACCAGCATCACAGCCCACTCGCCATCCGGACGTTCGACGGCATAGGCAGTGACGAGGATGTTTCCAGCAGCGTCGGTCAGATCACTCTTGGCCTTGAATTGCTTGTGTGGGGCATCGATGGGCTGCACCCATTCTTTGGTGATCAACTGTGCGGCGATGTATTGCGGCGGATATCCCACGACCTTGTAGTCATTATCAATCAGCAGAAAATTGCCGAAGCCTGAACCGCCACCGGGATACGGCATGTAATGGAAGTAGTAAGTGGCGCCAGCGCCCTCGGCCATCATGCTGCCAACGTAGTCGGCAAGCCACAGTCCGGCTTTGACCGTCGAGGGCGGTGCTCCGCCTCCGATGTTTCCTTCCGTCATAAAGAATGGAATGTTCGCAGGCAGGCCGTCGTCTTTCCAAACCTGTACAACGTGGCGAACGTACTCCGGCTCGGGATAAAGATCGGCCCAGGAGTAGCTCGGGCGATCCTGATAGGGATAGTGCTCGAAGGAGAAGAAGGTGAAGTCGTTGAGGCGGTCACGCGCTTTCAGGTAATCGAGGAACCGGCCCAGCCAGGAGACTTTGCCATTAACGTCAGGCCAGACTTCGACGTCGCCGAAGGTGCCTTCGAAAGGCGGGCCGCCGAGCTTGGCTTCCGGAACCAGCTTGTGAATTGCGGTAGCGAACTGAAGGTACAGCGTGGCGTAGTCTTCGGGCAGCATGTGCTGGCCGTCAGCTTCTTCTCCCATTTCGACATAGGAGATCGGGTAGTGCCGCTTGTAGAGATAGGCGATCTCGTTGGCTGCGTCTTCTGGAGTGGCATAGAGCATCGCGATCGGAACCATGGTGGGCAGACCACGGGTGATGCCGCAATTAAAGAAGAAGTCGAATCCAACTTGATCGCCGCGGTTGTAGTCGAGGTCAGAAGCCGCGTGCCAGGGGTCCACGGACGAGGGCCAGGTTACGGTCTGATCGCGGCTGGGGAAGTGCGTGACGTAGTCGTTGAAGGAGCCGTCGGCAGAGAGTGCTCCGACGTAGAGTTCGTTGATGGCGTAGCCGACGCAGTTGCGTTTGTCGCCCGATCCATGCGTGTCGCACGTATTGGAAGACTCGGTCATCCATATGCGGATATAACGAACGGGAATCATCCAGTCGACAAGCTTCAGCGTGACCGTGCCACCTTTCCCTTCGGTGATGTTGCCGAGCGGGATACGTCTGCCATGTACCTTTTTGTCGTTCCGTCGTAGAAGGGCTCGAGTTCCCCGGTCCAGAATTGAACAGCATAGTGCTTGGCATAAGGGTCGGCCCAGGCGATACGAATGGCATTGACGTCGATCTTCGTGCCGAGGTCGATCATGACCCACTGCGGATGGCGGGAATCGTCTTCCCCAGTGAAGGCCTTGGTCAGATACGGATTGCTCTTCCAATAGGAGTGAACATCTCCATCGGTAAGACGGGACCACCCGTTGCCGTCGCCACGACTGAATCCGCGATGCGGCAACGGGTAGGCCCAGGAGCTGTGAATTTCGCCGGCGGGCTCGGCGTTGCCGACGAAATAGCCTTCCTGCTTTTCGGCATTGCTCCACTTCCCAGCCGGATTCCAGTGCCAGGCCTCGACCATCAACTCAGTGTTCTGGCGATAGGTAACGGTTTGCCATCCGGCGCCGAGAATTTCTTTCAGTAATGGATCTTTCAGCAGATGGTCGGGCGTTCCAGTGCGTAGACGATCGATGGCCGCTCCGAGAGAATGTACAGGACTATATGTGTTTGCGACGTGAGCCGGGTCGGCGTCGACGGTTATTTTCTGGGCAAACACTGAAATCGCCGCACACGACAGGATTCCCATCAAAATATAAGTCCGCAATACCCCGTGCTCATTACGCAAGAACATCATGCCTCCAAGCCAAGCGAAGCACTCCCTTGCTGTCGTCCGCCGGCTATTGAATCGATTAAGTAGTGTGAAATTTAGCTGACCAGCATACACCCGAAATGAAAACAAAAATGAAAACGTGTGCTGGGCGCAAGGACGCGTTGACCATCATCAGTTTGCCCTGTTACCGTCAAATGTTTGCCCTCTTGCGTGCGAGGTGTTCTGGCGGACGGCAAACATGATGATCCAGGCCTTGCTTTCTCGAGTCTAAGCTGGATCGGGGCCGATTTCATCCAAACGGAGACTGCTCATGCCTGCCATCAAATTCCGTGGTGTCGATTTCCTCCAATATGATTCGCTGCTCACCGAAGAAGAGCGCCTGGTGCGCGACACGACGCGCCAGTTCATCGAAGACAACCTGATCCCGATTATCGAGGAGTGCAATCGTGCCGGGCGCTTCCCGCGCGAACTGGTCAAGCCGATGGGGGAATTGGGATTCTTCGGCGCATCGCTGAAGGGATATGGGTGCGCGGGCATGGGCAACGTCGAGTACGGACTGATGACGCAGGAACTGGAGCGCGGAGATTCGGGCGTTCGCAGTTTCGTCAGCGTGCAGTCGGGGCTGGTCATGTATCCGATCTACGAGTTCGGCAGCGACGAGCAGAAGAATACATGGCTGCCCGCGATGCAGAAAGGCGAAAAGCTTGGCTGCTTCGGATTGACCGAACCGGATTTTGGATCGAACCCAGGAGGCATGCGCACACGCGCCCGCAAGGTCGGAAACGAGTATGTGATTAACGGCGAAAAAATGTGGATCACGTCGGGAACGATCTCGGACGTGGCTGTCATCTGGGCAAAGGTGGAGAACGAGAAGGACCGGGTTCGCGGGTTTCTGGTGGAGACGGACCGTCCGGGATTCAAGGCCGATGACATTCATGGGAAGTGGTCGCTGCGGGCGTCGGTGACTTCAGGCCTGTCGCTGCAGGATGTGCATGTGCCTGAGTCCAACCTGTTGCCGAAGACCGGTGGGTTGCGGTCCCCGCTGATGTGTCTGAACCAGGCACGGTATGGCATTGCATGGGGAGCAGTGGGTGCGGCGATGGCGTGCTATGACTGCGCGCTGCAGTATGCGCTATTGCGCAAGCAATGGCGAGACCAGCCCATTGCGTCGCATCAGCTGGTACAGGACAAACTGACGTGGATGATCAGCGAGATCACCAAGGCACAGTTACTCGTTCTGCAGGTTGGACGGCTGAAGGACGCCGGCAAAATCGAGCCGCAACACATCTCGATGGCGAAACGAAACAATGTCTGGATGGCGCTGGAATGCGCCCGCTTATCGCGCGACATCCTCGGCGCGAACGGCGTTGCAGATGATTATCCGATCATGCGTCATCTGATGAATCTGGAATCGGTGAAGACCTACGAAGGAACGCACGACGTGCACTCGCTGATCATCGGGCAGAGCGTGACGGGAATTGACGCGTTCTAACCTCAGGATGGGCGCGACGTGCCCGAAAAACTAGCGTAATGGCATCCAGCAAGACACAAAGACTTGCCACAGCGATCGGATTCCTCTCCGGTGTGATTGCCTGCCTGGATGCGCTGCGCGACATGAACGTGGATTGGCCTCCGATCGGTCTGTGGCAGGCGCTTTCAGTTCCGCGGAGGTTGGAGCTTGGGGCCGGTGTAGCACTGATCGTGGTTACCCTTATCGCTACGGCGTTCAGAAATCGTAGTGCTTAGGGCCAACCACCAACACGTTAACGAAAGAGCGGATGCTTGTCCGCCGGCGCATCCCTGGCGCGCGGGCACGGATGCCCGGCTCTACATCTCAGGCGGTGGGCTTGTCGCGGGGTGGCTCAACGGCCATGAATTCTTCGGCGAAGCGGCTAGCATAACTTTCGAGCAAAGGCGGAATTCGGTGAGGATCGCTAGACTTCAAGATCAGTCCAGCGTGATGGTGCTTCCTGATTCGCTGGAATACTTCGGGATCGTTGTAGGCTGACGTATCGGGATTCGCTTGCTTGGCCAACGAAAGTATTACTCCGGCATATTCTTCGCGTAATGGTGGCAACTTGTATGAGCCGTCCTCACCCGCAACTTCGATGCGTGCCCACTCTCGCCAGAGATTGATTCCAGTCGCCGCTTCGACCATCTCGTTGATGTAGGCGCCGCCGACTCGCGCTGCACATTCCAGGAAGTAGAAGTGCCCATTTGCGTGGGCGCGGATGAATTCGGCATGGGCCACGCCCCGCACAAGACCTAATGCGGCAATCAAATCACGATTGATGGAGCGCAGGCTGGTGTCTTCCTCGCTGCCGCGAGGCACGGTGAACGTGGTGAAAACGCCTCCGTGAGCCACGTTCATCGGTGGCCTGCCGTACTTGCTGGCATTCGCGAAGACGATTTCGTTCTCGGAAATCACGGAGTCAACGTGATAAACGTCGCCGGGAACAAATTGTTCCACCAGATAGGTCGCTTGCTTATCCCCCAACTCCTCGAGAAGAGGCCACAATTCTTCCGCGGCATTGATATTCTTGATCCCGATGGCGGAGGCCTCCTGCCGTGGCTTGAGCACCCACGGCCCTGGGACATGGTCGAGATAGTACTGAATGTCACCGTGGTTCACGACGGGAACGAAGTCTGGGACGCGCACATGGCGATCGAGAGCCCGCATGCGCATGGCAAGCTTGTCACGGAAATAGCGCATCGTGGTCAGACCCATGCCCGGAATGCGCAGATGCTCGCGGAGGGTGGCAGCGGTCTCCATGTCGAATTCATCGAGGGCCACGATCCGATCCAGCTTCTGGTTGCGAGCCAGATGGGTGACGGCCTTCACGATATCGTCGAGGGGAATTTCATCGGGAAGATAGAAGGTGTCGTCGAGACTCTCGCGCGGCCACTCGGCATCTCGCAGTTTCTCGGCCGTCAGCAGGATCACGCGACAGCCGCGCCGCTTGCACTCGCGCATGAATTCCTGCCCTTTTTCGTAGGTGGTAATGCAGAGAAACGTCAGCGGGCGCGCGTCAGGCATGAGTCAGGATGAGATCAGGCATAGGAGAATACCACGTCGGCACGGGTCATAAGGCTCATCCGACAGCCAGAAAAACGATTCGGTGAATCCGGTATTTTCATTCGCCCTTCGATTGCGATATAGTCTCAACCCGGCGCGCGACCTCCGCGGCGCGTATGGGAGAAAGTGAATGGCAACGCAGACTCGTCCGGAAGGCAAAGCCCGCACCTTTGGGGAAAACATTGAAAGCGACCTGGCGTCGCGATTTTTGCGCGTTGTAGAAGTCGCGGCGATGGCATCGGCGCGCACCATGGGACAAGGGGAGCGCAAACTCAGCGACCAAGTGGCCACTGAGGCCATGCGGAGAACCATGGATTCGATCCCGATGCGAGGCACGATCGTCATCGGGGAAGGCGAGCGCGACGAAGCCCCGATGCTGTACATCGGAGAGAAAGTTGGAGCGGAATTTCCGGATGGCACTGAAGTTCCGGAGGTTGATATTGCAGTCGACCCGCTCGAAGGGACAAACTTGTGCGCAACCGGAGCGCCGGGGTCTATTACGGTGCTGGCCGCCTCGGAGCGTGGCGGCCTGTTGAACGCACCGGACTGTTACATGGAGAAGATCGTGGTCGGCCCGTCGTGCAAAGACGCGGTGTATCTGGATGCGCCGGTATCCCACAATCTGAAGAATATTGCGCGCCGTTTGGATCGTGACGTCGAAGATCTGGTCGTAATGGTGCTAGACCGACCTCGGCACGAGAAGATGATTGCGGACATCCGCGCCGCCGGTGCGCGCATTCGTCTGATCGGGGACGGCGATCTCTCCGCGGGAATCGCAGCGGCCGTTATCGGAACAGGAGTTCATGTCGTAATGGGTTCGGGCGGGGCTCCAGAAGGTGTGATCACCGCGGCCGCCGTTCGCTGTCTGAATGGATACATGCTCGGACGCCTCATCGTTAAGCCGGACCAGGAAGAGCGTTTGGAACGCATGGGAATCAAGGATAAGAACCGGATCTATGAAGCGGAAGATCTGGCCCCGGGCAAGCAGATCATATTCGCTGCCACGGGCGTGACTGATGGCGCTCTGATGAAGGGCGTGCGGTTCTTCGGCGAAGGCACAAGGACGTCCTCGGTGATCATGACGCTGCGCACGGGCAAAGTGCGTTTTGTCGAGAGCATCCACCTGGAGAAGAGCCCGGATTTCAAAGTGAGGTTCTCGTAGGCTCAACGACCCTCGACTCCTAGGCTGCAGGGCCCTGTCGTTTCAATCGTATTCTCCAGCCAAGAAGTCCAAGCAGAGTTACAAGAGAAATCCAGCTGCCTGCCGTTCGGTCCCAAGTCCGCGTAAAGCGAACTTCCACGCGGTTCATTCCGGCTACCGCCGGTACCAGCATCTGTCCCGTCTTTGTAAGCGCAGTCGTTACCACTGGATGGCCATTCACCTGCGCCTTCCACGCGGGATACGAAAAAAGCCGCAACGCAAGCTGGTCGGGCGCTGACAATCGGGCGGTAAAGATTTTGAACTCGGCGTCCCATCTTTGCACATGAATATCGGCGCGCGCTGGACCGTCTACCGTCACCTTGCGCGCGTCCTTATTGATCCCGGCGGGATCAGCACCCGAGGGTGTGTATTCGTCTGTTCCTTCGTAGCCCTCCTCGGTGTACATGTTGTCCTGCATCTCGCGCAGATCAGCGGCTGTATCCCACCAGGGAACCTGCACGCGCTGCCAGCCCACAACAATAATGCCGAGCGACAGCAGGCACACAGCGGCACGCATCCACGAGCGCCGCAAGCCGGCCGTCACAAATATCGTAAAGATAACGCTGAGGCAGAGAAGCCATCGCCAGGGAAACTGCATGAACTGCAATTTGGGCAGAATCCTCCACAGCGGCAACGAGACGGGAAACATCAACACGCTGCACGCAACGGCCCAGCCCGTTAACGCGATCCACTGTTCCCGGCGAGTCCGGCGCCACAGCTTTGTGGTCACCGCACACAGCGCGATGATCATCATCTCCAGAAGAGCAATCCAAGAGATAATCTTGTTGAAAGCATCATGATCGGGGTCCGTGGTGTGAATGAAAAGAAAGTTATCAACCGGCCGAGATCCCTGAGAAACTGCATTCGCAATTTCAACCCAGCGTTGTTCGTAGACCGCCGGCAGCAGATAAAAAGCGGCGAGGCACCCGCCTAGCAGAACTGCACCGGCAGAGATCAGCAGTAGCGAAGGCAACTTTCGCTTCCAGGCAAAAAACACAACCAGCAAAGCCAGCGAATAATGAATCATCACGGCTGCGGGTGCGTTGGTCAGCCACGCAGCGGCCAACACAAAACCGAGTGGCACGACCGCTCGCCGTTCGCCATCCGCGAGTCTCAAGATGAGCAGAAACAGCAGCGGAACCAGGCAACTCGCCAGCAGTTCGGCAAAGGCGCTGCGCCAGTAAACAATCACGAGATGATAAGGATTGACCGTATAAAGTACGGCGGCGAACGTCGCATCAGGCCCTGTCAAACCATCGGCGTGCTAAAAGAAACATGGACGCGCCCGCGAGTACCAGAGCAATCCATATATAAATCGGGGACGCGAGTGTCCACGGAAAAATGGCGCTGATTAGCGCACCCAGCGTCCACGAAGCTGGCGGATAAAAAACAAATCGAGGCTCGCCATAGCCAAAGTGCGCCAGCGCAGCCCATCGTGGATACAGGATGCCGTGTTTCCATTGCGACAGTACTTCCAGCCAGGAATACAGATGAAACTCGACATCGTGACCTGACGGAGTTCCGAGAAAGAAAAATGGGATTTCAGTGAGAAAGGCGACCGCCCCGATCGCCAGCAGTGGCGTCCAAAGCAGCCGCGAAGATGTGTCGGGTCGCGAGTTCACAGCCGCGCCAGATTTTTCCAGAGATTCCTCTCACATAGAGAAATTCAACACCGGCAAATCAGAAATCAGACGCTCTCAATTTAACCCAGATTTAACTTTGCTGAAATGATTCCGCAATGCAGTCGCGCTACCGTACTCGCATTAGGGTGGAACAGACCGCGAGGAATTGAGGGATCCGCATCAGAGACGGGGTTCGGATTCTTCAATTCTTCGACAAGCCACCGCAGAAGCCTCTCACTCCCACACACTCTCGCGCTGCAACTGCCTGGTGATTTCCTGCCGAAACAGCCTATGCTGATGACCTGCCACGAGAGGCTTTTTCTTGCAGGATTGGATCGACACGAAACAAGTGTACGAGAGGCGATGGGAAAGCTGAGAGCTAAGCTGAAGGCTAGACCGAAGCAGTTGCTTCCGGATTGCGCTGATGCTGCAATTCGGCGATGAATTCTTCCTGCTGCAGAGACGGGCCACGGCGCAGCAATTCCAGAAGCGGATCTTCCCATTCCTCCTCTGGTTGAGTCTTCTTCTCACCCGATTCGAATTGGGTGAGGTCAGCAATCAACGCTTTTGGAGAGATGCTCAGATCGGGCATCGTCCCGGGACAACTGCGTAGGAAGTTGATTACGTTCTCA
The DNA here is from genome assembly GCA_963712365.1 of uncultured Acidobacteriota bacterium. Taxonomy (GTDB): domain Bacteria; phylum Acidobacteriota; class Terriglobia; order Terriglobales; family Acidobacteriaceae; genus Sulfotelmatobacter. Next base: position 5,416 of record CAVQHO010000003.1, on the reverse strand, counting down.
ACCTGAGCGCGCTGCTCCGCTGTCCGAGAAGGGAACTCAACGCCCATTCCATGACCCGGGTGGGCCACTCGTACCATTCCGTCGGTATGGACTTCGATTTCCGTTGTCTTTAAGCAAAAATCAATGAGGGCGCCTTCGGGAAATGGCGCGTCGGTCTGGACGTAGCATCCCCCGAGACTTAGATCAGTAAGCTTGCAATGCGGCACGGATTCGTCGGGGATGGTGCCCACGGCTACCGCAGCTGCCTTTAACCAATCCCTTAATTCCGCTACCTTATTTTCGGGTAAGTCGAGGAAGTGCACGCCCGTTTGTCCATTGGGATTTGCCCAAGCCACTTGGCCATGCCCCTCAAGTTCCGCCGCTCCATCGGGAAGCTGAAAGTGATAGGCGAGTAAAGCGCCGGCAACCTGTGGCTCCGCCGTCAGAACGTCCATGCCGGTCTCGGAGAGATCCAGCAGAATGCCATCCATCTTCCGGGTATCAGGGAGCGTAATTCCGACCGGTGCCTGCACTGGGACGCGGAACGCCTTACGCCGTTCGCGGCTCAACATGGCGGCGGCGGCACGCAACCCAGCTTTGGCTGCTTCTTCTGAGATCGGCTTATAGAGAACAAAGTGGGCTCCGCCCGTGAGAATCTGGCGGACTTTAGTTGGGTCGGCGACCAGGGCAATACTCAAGGGCGCCGAACCGAGCGTTCTTGCCTGATGCAGCACCTCTTCGGCCGCTTTCGGATCGTCGAAGTCCACCACCAGAGCGTCGAATTTCTGGTGCTGAATGCGCTCCATGGTAGTTTCAGGATCGCTGGATCGATCCGTGGCAATGCCGAAGCCGGACAGAACTCTGCCCAGCACGTCAGCCGCGGAATCGTCGCTCGAGACCAGTAGAGCTTGAAGGTTCATATTCGATGGTTCCTGTCGTCAGGTGGACAGGTTTACGGCCAGCGAGGAGCGGAAGGACGTGATCCTTTGGAGGCGCTCGCTCCACTCGAGCCTGCAGATGCCTTTGCCGCCATTGCATCGGTTGCGGCCACGGCTTCATCGACGTCAGCTAGAACGACGTTATCTTCCTCGTCGCTCTCGGCCAGCAACGGCGCCACTTCGCGCAGCTTTTCAGCGGCTTGCTGGAGCATCTCGATCTGTTTGCCAAGTTGGGCGTATTTTGCCTGCTTTTGCCGCAGGACCTCATGGATATCTTTCATACAACCCCCTGTTGGCAATTTAAGAAGGGTAGGCTCGACGGGTCAACGGTAATCCCCCGAACACGATTACTGCGGTAATGGCAAGAGCAAGGTGAATGCCTTTCACCATCACTTCACGCAGGGCGCTCTAAGCCCATGTATCACAAAATGTTAAGCGCCAAAGCCATTGACTAGCTGCAATTGTAAAGGTACCATCAGCGTCGGTTTGGGACGGCTCAGGTACCTTACTGACCCTTCTCTTCACAGGCCCTTTCTGATTGGCGGCACGGAGAGCGAGAGCCCGTCCGCATGCCCGATTTGTTTGCTGTGGAATTCCCGTTCGATTCTGTCCGGCGAGCACATCGCCGAAAAGGAAATCTATGAAAAGCATCCTCCGGGTAATTTTCGTCACGCTCCTTGTATCACTAGCGGTTGTTTTCGCGCAGGAACCGGTACCCACGGCAATCACGGTGGACTGCAACAAAGGACAGTCATTGAATCAGACGTTGGCCAAACTGAACAGGCAAACGCCTAACACAGTCTCGGTGACAGGAACCTGCACCGAATATGTTCATGTCGTGGGTTTTCACGATCTCCTTCTGAAGGGATTGCCCGGAGCGAAACTCTTGCAGCCCAGCATCGGTGGCGGAGGCATCTTCAACGCCCAGCTCTACATCGAGGCTTCCCAAAGCGTGCAAGTGGAAGGCTTCAGCATCGTGTCGTCGGATGGCACCGTCCCGAACCTTGGAATTGGCCACGGCAGCTCCGATATCCGCCTGCGTACCCTGAATGTTCAAGGAGGGAATGGAGGCATCTTCGTGTTCGAGAACAGCCAGGCTTCCCTTGCTTACGTGCATGTCCAGGATTCTGGCTATACCTCGCTCGCCATCTATGACTCTTCCGACGTGCACGTGGAGCATTGCCTGTTCGAGAATACGACCGGCGATCCGTGGCATTCCGGCATCTCTCTCGGGGCTTCGCACGTAACGATGTACGGCACCGTGATCCGAAATATGCAGGTAGGCATCGCCGCGGGCGCCGATTCCGTTGTGGACCTCGTCGTTTTCAATACCTACTACCCGGCCGCTGGTGCGTTGGACGTTGTCATCGATAGCCCAGGCTGGCACGAACAACAACGGAGTGGCGCTCACCGGCGGATCTCTAAACGTCGGAGCCAAACTTGTGATCAACAAGTCAGGTCAATCCGGGGGAGGAACCAACGCCGGCATTCTCCTGGACCAGGGTGCCACGATGACCACTGGCAGCGGGTATCTCAGCTTGATGGGCAGCCTGGGGCAGGGAATCGTAGCGATGAATAATTCGCACGCTACCCTGACCGCAGTGACGATTTCACACGGAAGTCATGCTGGCCTGATCGCCATCAACAACTCGACGATCGACGTAGCCTCGAACAACACTCTCTCGACGATCGGTGGAAACGCCGTCGACCTGTTCTGCGACACAGACTCCAAGATAACCGGAACTGCAAACATCGCCGGCGCGCCGACGACACAATGCACGAATCTGCTCGCGAGCGAGACCGTTTCTTTGCCATAGAGCAAATAATGGCAGTCGCGCTGTGGCTGTCGTCGAAAAGCCAAAAAGCCCCACCCGTTGGGTGGTCACCCAATGAGTGGGGCCGAGGATAAGCTTTGACCATTCCGGCCTTACGCCTTGATGCCCCCCCGTAGCGCGCCAGCCAAGCCCAAGAGACCTGTACCGGGAAGGGTCAAGGAACCCGGCTCAGGAACAGTGGCGCCAGACGATAGGTGAGAAGGGGTAAAAAACTCTTTCCCGTATTGATCGTCAACTGCATCCCCGTCGAGTTGACACTCATCCCGTTGGACCGTGCTCCCGAGGTACCCGCCAGCGTGTAGTCATGCGTTCCGTTCGCCAACTCAACTGACTCAAAGTGATTTATGCAGAGAGTGAATGGCGTTTCCCGCACTCGGGAGTGAAAAACTAAAGCGCACTTGAAACGGCCTTTGTATTTTGGTGGTGAACCGAGGTGGCTGATCAGCGTATTTAGCTGGTGAGCGAAGGCAACTTGTTCGCCGAACCTATAAGGAAGATAGCTCCGACAATGATGCTATAGGCAGAGGTCGCAAGGGTGAGCGCCTTTAGCGCATTGGGACGGGCGAGTGTTGCTGAAAATAACCCGGCCGCGGAGGCACACATCAAGGTGTTCATCGCGATCAGACCCACGATGAAAGCAAGCAAGCCAAGAAGTCCGGCACCGGTGCCCCCGAGATTCGCTGCCATAAGGAAAAGCAGGATCTGCGTCGGAGTTTCAGCTCCCAACCCATGAATCACCCCGACGAGGAAGGTCGAAGTGGTGCCGTAGCCATCTTTGAAGACCTGTGGAGGCTCGACTCGCGTGCCGCCAAACAATCGCGTGAGGCGCCAGTATACCCAGAGTGCTCCATTGACCAGTAAGGTGATTCGGGTCTTCGGCGCGTGGGTATGCGTCGAAGGACGAAAGAAAGTGCCGAGTACATAAAATCCCAACACAAGCAGCGTGATCCCGACCAGCCTCTCGGCCCATCGATCACTAGCCGGGGGCAAGGAAATGCGGAAAGCTACAGCCGCCGATCCCAGCAGAGCCACAGTGGTCGCATGACCAGCAACATAAAGCAGTCCATAGCGCATAGCGTCGCGGGGCCGCGACTGCACGCTGCTGATGTCAGAGATCGCCGCGATGTGGTCATAGTCAAGTCCGTGCCGGAAACCCAGTACACCCGCCGACACTAGAGCTAGACGAAGATTAAAAGGATCAATCATAGACTGCAGCACTTACACCACGGGAGTGATGTCCAAGAGTTCGACATCGAACCATTTCAAGTCGAGAACCTGTAGGCTAGCACATCTGACGGACTAAGCTGGCCAATCTATGCAGGATCCTTCTTGGCAAGCTGAGCTGGAGCCTGACGTCCGATTACTTCGCGCAATCTGCGCGACAAGATCGATGCCAGTGAACGGTAGAAGCGGGAGCCGAGGTGGGGAAACAATTCGAACAACGATTGCAAGGTCGGGCGGTCAAGATAGTAGGCTTCGATGGCATTGCGGGCAACAACGTCAGCGGTCGCCGGCAGTTCATCAAGAAATGAAATTTCTCCACATACCTCGCCCGGTCCGATTTCGGTCGCTAACCTCTGTCCAGGAATTTCCACAGAGGCACTGCCAGTCAGCAACAGGAAAACACCGTGGGTGCGGCGTCCCTGCTGTACCAAAGACTCTCCAGGCTTAAACTGCCGGCGCGTACCTTTATCTGCGATTAGTGCCCAATCGTTGGGGGTGAGATACACGAGTCCGTTTTTGGCGGACGCGAGTACAGACAAGTCTTGCGTTTGAGTCGGCTTCGGCATGGCGCTTGCCCGGCAACCGGAAGAAATCGTAACGGTTCGAAACAACAGGGCTGGGGGAAGATTAGCAGAAGTTCCGCGGAAGTGGAATGCCGAACATTTCCATTGGTTAAGAAGAGCCTCAGAACTGTTAATGAGGAGTGCTATCTGGTCCCCGGATTCACGCTTGTGGACTGAAGCCACTTTTGTCTGAGAGTTCGGGTCCAGAAGATATGCGAAGTCACCCAGTCGTTCCTGTTCGTGGCGACGACTCTGTCTGAGTTCGCATCATGGTCGTAACTCGGCAATTCGATTTGCGCACTTCAACCTGACCATTCTGGATGCGAGCTTCCAGACAGGGTTGAGGATGCACGGCAGGGCCGTCAACGACATGACCATCTCGAATAGAAAAGCGGGAGCCGTGCCACGGACACTGGATGATCTCGCCGTCGAGCTTGCCTTCGGATAGTGGGCCACCAAGATGCGAGCATGTTTCAGCAAGGGCAAATATCTGCGAACCACGGCGTACTAACAGAATCGGAGTTCCATCGTGCTCGGCACGCGCTGGCTTTCCGTCTTGTAATCCCGACTCCGAGAGTACAGGCGTGAACTCATCGGGCAGCTTTTCGGAATTGGCGTGATCAACGCCGATCCTCTCCCCATAGACCAGATTGCCACCCAATCGAGCCGCTGCAACGGATACTGCATATCCAAGTGCAGCCAGACCACGTCCCGTTCTGCGATTTCCTCTGCGCCTTGCCAAGAGCGAACTCCCAAAGAGAACCACACTCGCAACGTTCAACAATCCGTGTACGAGACCCACACGACGAGCAGGCGGGTCTATGTCTTGCCAGTCGGTTAATCCCGTTGCCGCTGCGCCGACTGCACCAACTATCCG
>CAVQHO010000002.1:0-181037 GCA_963712365.1 uncultured Acidobacteriota bacterium | reverse complement strand
GTCATCACCGGGTCGCCGCCTCGCAGCAGGGCCCGGGCGAACGCCAACAGATCGTCGGCGGTCGACACCAACCCGGCGGCGCCATCGCCGAACGCCGGCGGCGGCTCCACTGGCCGTCCGGTGGGTCCCAGATCTGCAGCCCGTCAGGTGTCGGCACGATACGCGGTCGCGAGCCGGCGATGTCGGGCGCCCAAAAGCCGGTGTCGTGCATGCCGAGCGGCTCGAAGATCCGGGTGCGCAGCACGTCGGCAAAGGGCATCCCGGCGGCGCGTGCCGGCCATACCCCCAGGACGGATGCGCCGGTGTTGTAGAGCCATCGCTCGCCTGGTTGGGCGAGGAGTGGCAGACGAACCCAGCGCCCCGATCCATGTGTCGGGGTCGGGCTGTTCGGCTGGATTGGGGGGGCCGAGGTGGCCAGATGCAGGTCGGCGGCAGCCGCGACGACCGGCCATGGCTCCGGCGCCAGTGAACATCTCCATCACCATGCCGAAGCCGAACGTGAACGTCAGCAGATCGCGCGATCGTGATCGCCCGATCGGCCTTGACGGTGTCGTCCAGCGAGCCGTCCATCCGGCGGAGCACCCGAGGGTTCGCCAGCTCCGGCAGCAACCGACCGACCGGCTCATCGAGGGTCAAGAGGCCCTCTGCCGACGAGAGCCATTGTCGCCGCCCCGGTCACCGGTTTGGTCATCGACGATATCCGGAACAGCGAGGCGCGCTGGACCGCCGGCCGCCGATCGTCAACGAGCCGAGCGCCTCGACGTGCACCTGCTCGCCACGAGCGACGAGCGCGACGAGACGGCCCGGGGATCGTGTCGTTGCCGACGTGCGCAGCGGCGGTCTCGCCGAAGTCCTTCAGCCCCCGAGCCGTGAGCAGCTCAGGCATGCCTCTCGAGCATCTCTCTTCCTCGTTGCGAACGCCTGCTCTCAAATAGTCACGGATAGGACGTCACCCGGGCGCCGAACTCATGGCTCAGGACCGGCTGTTGTCCTTCCCTGGTGAATCGACGGTGATCCGGAGGTTGTCTATCTCATACCCAAGCAGGTGCTGGAAGTACTGGTTGCCTTCCGACACCCGGACGGCGGAGCCGACGACAAGGTACCGGGCGCCGTCGGTGCGCAGCTGCGACCGCATCTCGGTGTGCAGCAGGTACCGGGCGACCGACGGCAGGGTGACCCGGGAGGGTCAGCAGGCTGAACAGCACGGCGCAGTCGTTGAAGATCGCCGCACCGGCGTACGCCACCGGCTGGCCCTCGGAATCGCTGGCGACGAAATACGACATTTGCTGCGACGGAGACGGTGGGCCCATTCCGGCGATGACCTCGGTGCCTGCCGTCCGAGACCGGAGGACTTGGCTGGCGAGAAGAAACCACTCCTGATACCCGTCGATTCTGGCCACGGTCAGGCCGCACTTGCGAGCGGCACGGATGTTCGTGCAGATACTGCCGGCGCCGGCCGGCCAGGTACTCCGTATCGCCGGCGTCCAGGTCGAGCACGGCCTGCGCCCGGTGACCGTCGAAGATCGGTCGGGTGGCGGGGGAGCCGGGGAGCGAACCACGCGTCTGCCTCCGCGGGGGTGATCACGACCTCCGGCACCGGCAACCTCAGCGCCGCGAACAGGCCCCGGCCGAGCGGGGGTTTGCGTACCAGGCCGCCGATGATCCCGCGCAGGCGACCGGCATGGGCCACCCTCCAGGCGAGCACGGTGGCCGCCCGAAACGCCGGCGTGCCGTAGACGAGCGCCCGACCCCGGAACCGCGACGACCGCCGGACGCTGGACGGCGCCCGCGGCGGCGGAGCCACGACCGGCGGCTCGAGGCGCTCATCCTTGAGATCTGCAGCGGCCCCGCTTTCGGCCCGGAAGAGGCTGGCTCGCAGCGCCGCACTCCACGGCTGGCGGGACCAGTACTGCCGCCGGCGCTCCTGTCGCACCCTCCCGGACGCCGGCACGGGTCTCGCCGCCGCCCGCCGGCCCGAGCTCGGAACCGTCCTCGGGGAGGTCACCACCGGTGGCAGCACCGGGCCGGGGCCACGCACGGCACGATCTGGATCGACGGTTCCCGGCATAGCCGAGTAATCGGATACGGCGGGGCGGAGCTTGACGCAGGACTCGACTTCCGCCTCTGTAGGGTGAAGCCCGGCGGTACGGTGCCGTCCATGGTTGACGACCCGTCCATGGCTGACGATCCGGTCGCCTTCCCGACGCTCGACGACTCCGAGATCGCGTTCCTCGAGGCGCTCGGGACACGACGGCCGCGATCGCGCCGGGCGAGTACCTCTACCGCGAGGGCGACGCCGCCTACGACTTCTTCGTGATCGCTGTCGGGCGCGGTGGAGATCGTCGTCGCGCGCCGACGGCGAGGAGCGGCTGATCGCCAGCCACGGCCCGGGCCGGTTCCTCGGCGAGCTGAACCTGCTCACCGGCCAGCGGGTCTTCGTGTCGGCCCGGGTCGCCGAGGCCGGCGAGGTCATCGCCGTCCCGGCGACGGCGCTGCGCCACGTGATCGCCACCGAGCCCCGGCCTGAGCGACACGATCCTGGCCGCCTTCCTCGCCCGCCGGTCGGTGCTGCTGAGCGGCGCGGCGTCGCCGATCCGGGTCGATCGGCTCGCGGTTCTCGCCCGAGTCGCTGCCGGATCCGCGAGTTCCTGGCCCGCAGCCGGCATCCCGCACCAGTGGCTCGACCCCGACAGCGACGCCGCGCGTCGAAGCGCCTGCTGCGCGAGTTCGGCGTCACCGCCGGCGACCTGCCGGTCGTGATCGCCACCGGGCTCGGTCCTGCGCCGGCCCGACCCCGGGAGCGCTGGCCGAGTACCTCGGGCTGACCGTCGACAACCTGCCCGAGCGCTGCTTCGACCTCGTCGTCGTCGGCGGCGGGCCCGGCCGGCCTGGCCGCCGCCGTCTACGGCGCCTCCGAAGGCCTGCGCACGCTCGGCGTCGAGATGGTCGCCGTCGGCGGCCAGGCCGGGACCAGCTCGCGGATCGAGAACTACCTCGGCTTCCCGACCGGCATCTCCGGCGGCGACCTCACCCAGCGGGCCGTGGTGCAGGCCGAGAAGTTCGGCGCCCACCTCACCGAGCCCGTGCGCGGCCGTCGTCGCTGCGCGAGGAGGCCGGGCATCTCGTCGTCCGCCTGTCCGACGGCACCGAGGTCGCCGGCCGCGCCGTGATCGCCGCCACCGGCGCCCGCTACCGCCGGCTCGACGCCGCCCGCCTCGACGAGTTCGAGGGCAGCGGCGTGTACTACGCCGCCACCGAGCTGGAGGCGCGCCAGTGCGCCGGCTCGCCGGTCGTGGTCGTCGGCGGCGGCAACTCCGCCGGCCAGGCCGCGCTGTTCCTCGCCGAGACCGGCAGCCCGGTCACCGTCGTCATCCGCGGGCCCGACCTCGGCGCCGAGCATGTCGCGCTACCTCGTCGACCGCATCGAGGCCCACGCCGCGCATCGACCGTGCGGACGAACACCACGGATCACCGCGCTCGACGGCGACCGGACACCTCACGCGGTCCGTGTCGCCGAGCGCGGACGGCGAGGCCGAGCTGCCGTGCGCGGCGCTGTTCTCCTTCATCGGCGCCGAGCCGGCCTCGGACTGGCTGTCGGGCTGCGCCGCGCTCGACGACCACGGCTTCGTGCTCACCGACCGGGCCCTGAGCCGACGAGCACCTCGACGAGCGGTGGGAGGCCCTGGGCCGCGCGCCGCTGCCCTTCGAGACGAGCCAGCCGGGGCTGTTCGCCGTCGGCGACCTCCGCTCCGGCTCGACCAAGCGGGTGGCGGCCGCCGTCGGCGAGGGATCCGCCGCGGTCCGCTCGGTCCACGAGTACCTCGCCTTCGCCCACTGAGCGCCAAGGCGCCCGGGCGCCCGGCCACGAGGTCCCAGTGCGTTCCATCACGCAACCCTATAGACTGGCGGTCGTGCAGAGGACCAGCTTTGAGGACGTGAACTGCTCCGTCGCCCAGTGCCTGGAGGTGGTCGGGGACTGGTGGAGCCTGCTCATCATCCGTGACGCCTTCCTCGGGGTGACACCGATTCGACGACTTCCAGGCCCGCCTCGGGATCTCGCGCAACATCCTCAACCACCGGCTCAACCACCTTGTCGGCAACGACGTCTTGAAGCGGGTGCCGTACCAGGAGCACCCGCCCCGATCGGAGTACCGCCTCACCGACAAGGGCCGCGACCTGTGGCATGTGGTGACCGCCATGCGGCAGTGGGGTGACCGGTGGGCCGCGCCCGACGGCCCGCCTGTCAAGGTGAGGCACACCGCGTGCGGCCACCTGGTCAAGGCGGTGCCGGTCTGCTCACACTGCGGCGAGGCACTTGACCCCCGTGCCGTCACCGCAGTGCCAGGGCCCGGGGCGGTGGAAGGCGACTTCGACCGAACCCGCCTGGCCGGGCTTGTGTGAACGGACCCGTCGGCGTATAGTTAGTTCTTTAGAGAACTGACTAGGGTCAACGTCAGGGGGTCGAGCCGTGGTCGCGATCGGAGTACGGACGGCGGAGGACGATCGGGACCTGGGAGGCTCGGTCGGGGCGAGGGCGACGGACGGGACTCCGCTCAAGGTGCGGCCCCTGCGGCGTGAGGACCGCGAGCGCTACCGCCGGGCCGTGGACGGCCTGTCGGCGACGACCGTGCTCCTGCGCTTCGGCGGTCCGAAGGCCCGCCTCACCGACGCAGAGGTCGACAACTTCCTCGATGTCGGCCAGCGGGGACGGGAGGCGCTCGTGATCACCGATGCGGGCGACCATGACATCCTCGGCGTGGCCCGCTTTGCCCCGTTGCCGGATGAGCCGGGCTCGGCCGAGGTCGCCGTGGTCGTCGCGGACGAGTGGCAGGGCAAGGGGCTCGGGACGCTCCTCATGGACCACTGGTTCCCCTGGGCCGGCGATGCGGGTACGTGCGGCTGCAGGCGACGAGCATGGCGGACAACCGTGTCGTCGCCAGGCTCCTCGCCGGTCACGGCTTCCACCCCACCTCGATGAGCTTTGGCGTCAGCGAGTGGGCGGCGGACCTGTCGGGTCGCCAACCTCGCCGCCCGACCGCCCCGCCCGCCGCCGGCGTCAGGGCCGGGCGATCGCCGGTTTCATCGGTCGCGCTGAGGGCGTCGACGGCGTCGTCCCATGCGACGACTGCCGACGTGACCAGTGTCGCGGTCAACGCCCCCGCCGGCGAGGGCGAGCACAGCGGGGATCGCCGGCCGGACGTGGGCTCGTCCGATGTGAAAGGTGCAGCACCGTGAGTACATGGCGAACAGCGGCAGCGGGGGGTCGGTCCAACACCGACCGCGCTGGTGCACACCCCGTCGAAGGCGGTGCTGTTCGACCGCGCAGCGGATCCCTTCCGCAGAGCCGCTGGCGTCGACGGTGATCGGGAACGCCCCGGCCTTGGCCGGCGGTGGCCCCTCCACCGTTTCGGCCCCGAACCTGGCGGCGATGCCAAGCCGGTCGGTGTCGTCGTCGACGTAGACGACCCTTCCCGCTCCGAGGGCCATGGCGATCCCGACGGCGTAGAGACCGATCGAGTTCGGCCCGGCGTCGCCGCCGACCACCAGCACGTCCGCACCGGGCGACTCAGCGAGTTGGGGGCCGGCCGTCCGCCAGGCGTCGGACATGTTGTTGCTGGCGCTCGCCGTACCGCGACAGGATCGATGCCGTCCGGCACGGGCACAAGCATGGCGTCGGCGTGCGGCACCAGCGCAAAGTCGGCGAGCAGACCTCCCCATTGGAGACCTCCATCGCGCCCAGGCCGAAGGTCGACATCTTCGGATGCGACGCGCAGTTGCTTGTCCGTCCCTTCCGGCATGGGAGGCACTGGCCGCAGGAGATCTGAAATGGGACGACGACGACGACGTCGCCCGGCGCGACCGACGTGACCTCGTCGCCGACCTGCACGACCTCGGCGACCCCCTCGTGCCCGAAGGGGTACGGGCCGGCCAGCGGGAACGTGCCGCGCAGGACGCCGACATCGAGGTCACAGGTGGCCACGGCCACGGGCCGGACGATGGCGGCGGCGGGATCGTGCAGCTCGGGATAGTCGACCTCCTCCCACCTCACCTTGGCGGGACCCTCAAGGACAAGCCGGCGTGTCATGAGACGATTGTCATCCGAAGACGACCGTCATGTCGAAACCCACACGTCACACGTACGCGTCGAGCAGCGGCCTCGCTGCAGACGGGACAGCGGATCGAGGCGTCGTACATCGGCGAGACGCGTGAAAGGCCAGGCACGCGTAGGCGTTGACGAAGGCGACACCGATGGCGCCTGAGAGAGAACGGTCACCGACCGTGAACGGCAGCGTGAGCCTGCGGGCTCCGACTCGGGGAAAGCCGGCGTTGAGCAGGCGCCGGCCGCACGGGGCGTACAGCCAGAGCGCGCTGACCACGCAACGCGTTGACGGTCATGGTCGCGCTGTAGACGATCACCGCGGCGCCTAGGCGCCTCGTCCCTGGCGCAGCGCCTCGCCGAAGACCCCGGTCGGGTAGGGGATGAAACACGATCGTCAGCAGACAGCAGGAGGTTGAAGTAGACACGAGGCCGCGGTCGATCCGCTCGAGGTGGCTGAAGATGGAGTGGTGGTTGAGCCACATGATGCCGATGACGGCGAAGCTGACCACGTAGGCGGCGAGGGCGGGCCAGCGGTCGGGCAGGCTGGCGGCCGAGGTGTCGTAGTCGTTGCTCGGCTGGGCGATGGTCAGGACGAGCAGGGTGATCGCGATGGCGAACACGCCGTCGCTGAACGCCTCGAAGACGCTGACTTGCTCACCAGGCTACCGGGCTCGCGTGCAGTGCTCGCGTGCCGCGCATGCTTGGGCCGCCAGGCGGCAGCCGCGTCTCGCTCGGCTCCGTGCGCTTCAGTCGATGGTCCGCGGCGTCGGCTGAGGTGCTCGGCCATCAGAAGCCAGGCGGCCCGTCGGTGCGGGAGCAGGTAGTCGGGCTGGTAGAACAGCTCGAAGGTCGGCCCCGCGGTTTGACCCGGGTACTGGGGACCCACCGGCAGCGTGGTGAGGATCTCGCTGAGCGGCTCGATCACGTCGAACATCAGTCCGATGCTGACCTTCGACAGGGCCTGGAGCTGCTCGTCGGTCTCGTCGACCTGACACAGCAGACGGTAGAGAAGCTGGAGCAGGACCTCGTAGGCGACATTGCCGAGGTCGGCGACGGGCGGTGATCGGGGTCGGTGATCACATCGACCCTCCGCTCGCCACTTCGGGTTGGCGCACCAATGCAGGGAGGACGGGCCGGGCGACCGGCAGATCCGGTTGGCCGCCGGCATCTCCAAGTACTCGTCGAGCACTTTGAGGGAACCGACCGAAGTGAGCGTTACCGCCAGTCCCCTGCGGGCCCTCGCCCTGCTCCACGATCGATCTCGATGGCCCGCACGGCGACGTCGCAGCTGGTAATCGGTTCGAGCTGCGGCCAACCGAACAGGCTCCCCGGCGCCTGCCCCGACGCCGGGCCGATGAACAGCTTGTCCTCGCCCCACTTGTCGGCCAAGTGCCGGAACCCCGCCCGATCGACCGGTAGAGGTGGCCTCACGGTCGCGAACTCCTGCAGGTGCGGCGCGATTTCCTCCTCCCCCATCACCGGCACGGCCCGGTCGACCGCCGCCAGCCCCTCGGCGTCGGCGATTCAAGCCCTCTGGCCGTTCGAGGTACAAGAAGTGCCGCAATGCTTCCTCACCAAAAGGCAGCAGTGTGTGAGCCTTGGACGCGCACTCGGGTAGTGCTCTGGCCGGCTGGGGGAGGTTCGGCCGGGAAAGGTCCGGCTGGCTCCGACGTGCCCGAGACTGGCGCATAAACGTTGGTATAACCCAGTCGCACTGCAGCCTGGTTCTTCAATGCCATCGCGTTCTTCAGATCAGCTTGGGTAGCTGCGACCGTGCTCTTCGCCGCATTCGCCTGGTAGGTTCGCGCCTTGGCAGCCTTCAAATCCGCCTCGGCGGCGGCGACCAGATCCTGCTGCGCTTGAAGCGTGGCCTGTGCCGCTTGCAGATTGGTTTCGGCTTGGACGCGCTCCTGGTCCGATGCGATTCCAGCCTTTGCCAATTGAATGGTTCGCCGGCTGTCGCTCTCGGTACGATCCAGCGTGGCTTTCGTCTGCATCAACTGCGCTTTTGCCGACGAGACCTTCGCCTCTGCATTGGCCACGTCACTCGAGGTTGCGCCCGAAGTCGATGCTTCCGTGTGCTGCATCTCGGCCACCTTGTTTTGCAGACTCGAAATCGTCGCGGTAGCTGCCGCGGCCTGCGCCTGCAACTCCGACGGATCAAGGACGGCGATCAGATCTCCTGCTTTCACCGGCGTGCCTTCGTCCACCATCAGCTTCTGAATGCGACCTTCTACCTGCGCGCTCACGATCACCTGGTTCGCGTCGACCGTTCCGATCAAAACCAGGTCGCGCGAGTGATCGGTGGAAAAGAAGTAATACGTCGCTGCAATCACAAAAATGATACCGAGGAGAACCATGAATCTATTGCGCGGACTCATCAGCGTGCTCCTTGCCTGCGTTGTTCTTGGGACGAAACAACGCGGCAGAAATAAAATCAAGTAGAGACTCCCGACGCTCCGCGATTCGATCCGGCGTCAAAGGATTGAAGCCGACTATCTTCTGCATCATCGGGGCGCTGCTGAAGTAGAAGACAATCATCGCCACCATCGATTGAACGAAGTGAACCGGATTTACCGCCCGGAACTCTCCATCCGCAATCCCTGCTTGAGAACCTCACTGACCTTCATGAAAATCGGCTGGATGTAGGTCTTTGATAAGCTTGTCGATATGTTGCGACTGGCCCTCGCGGGCTCGCATCATCTCGCGCTGCATCAGCCTGGGATAGAGCTGATTGGCGGCGATGAAATCGAAATATTTGGCCGCATATGCCAGGATTTTGTCCCGCGGCGGCAACGGGCTGTCGAGCGCGGCGAACACCGCCTTCTTCAGTCCGGAAAACGCCTCGTCAAGGACCGCTCCGTAGAGGGTTTCCTTGTCTTGAAAGTAGTAGTAAAGGAGCGCCTTGTTCACCCCGGCCTCGCGGGCTATCGCATCGGTGCGGGCGCCGGCAACGCCGAATTCAGCAAACTCTTTGGCCGCCGATTGCAGGATGGATGCTCGGCTCTCTTCCGGCTGGCCGCGCGAACCCATTCGCGGGACTTCATGCCGTTGTTCGCGCTTTGAGGTCCGGCGGTCGCGCACTGCCTGACGCCTCTGTTCCCCTGATTCACGCTGACTCTGCCGCCTCATATTAATTAACCAGTTAGTTAGATTATATCAGACCGCTGCTGGATGCGGAATCATTTCCGGGTCAGAATGAACCGATGTTCGAGCGGAACTCATGTTCTAATAGCCCGTTCCGATTCGCATCGCACATTCTTGTGGTAGAGGGGCGTTATGAAACTCCTGTTCGGCCTTTTTTCAATCATCCTCGTCATCGCACTGCTCCCAATCTCTCTCTTCGCTCAAGCAGCGAAGCCTGATCGCCAAGTGGCGGTCACCATCGACGATCTTCCGGCCGGCATGGCCGATCGCTTGCCTGCCGCTGACATTACCGCGTTGACTACCAAACTGCTGACCACACTGCGCGATCAGAAGATCCCGGTCGTCGGATTCGTGAACGAGAAGAAGCTTTACAAAACAGGTGAAGTCGATGCGCGCATCAAGGTGCTCCAGATGTGGCTCGACTACGGGTTCGAACTGGGCAATCACACCTACAGCCATGCATCGCTCAATCAAAACGAGTTAAAGAATTGGGAAGACGAAGTCGTCCAGGGCGAGAGCGTCACGCGCATGCTGCTTGCGCAGAAGAAAATGAAGCTGCGCTATTTCCGGCATCCTTATCTCGATACCGGGCGCGATCTGCAGACGCGGCGCAAAGCCGAAGAATTTCTCACGCAGCGTGGATACCGCATCGCGCCGATCACGCTCGATGGTTGGGATTGGATGTTTGCCGGACTCTACGAGGACGCCAAGCACCGCAATGATTCGGCATTGCAGCAGAAAATCGTGAGCGAGTATCTCAGCCACCACGAGGCATCGATCGCCTTCTCCGAAGATCTCTCCAGAAAAGTGATCGGCTACGAACCGAAGCAGATTCTGTTGCTGCACGCGAGCAATCTCGAAGCGGACCACATCGGCGAGTTGCTCGACTTGCTGCGCAAACGCGGCTATCGCTTTATTACTCTCGAAGACGCGTTGAGCGATCAGGCCTACAGCTTGCCCGACACGTTCGTCGGAGAAGAAGGGTCAGGGTGGATCGAGCACTGGGCGATTACGCAGGGCAAGATTCCGCAGGGCAGCTCCGGCAATGCCGCAGTGGGTGATCGATAGCGCCAAAGCACTGCACCAGTCGACCGGACAGGTTTCAGCTGAGCCAACGAATTAGGCGCACTGCTGCAAAGGTCAATGAGGGACTGCTTGTACGAGTGCCAGTTCTTTACGCGCAGAATCGGCTCGTGGTCCCGATAGGTTCTTCCTTGATGAATGCTTCAACTCGGCGATGGCATTGGTTGCGTCGCGTTTCTGCTCAAATGCGCGAGCCGCAATCGTGCACGAAGGCGTGCGCTTTTCAGGGCGTGCGCTTGCCGGCTGGTTTCGATGGCAGCGTCCATATTCTTCTGCATGAACTGCGAATACGCAGCAACAGTAGCGTGATTCCGTCCAAGGGATCGCAAGCGGACGCTTTCTTCAGCGCAACTTCTGCCCCGGAAAATCGCCGCTGTTGATGCTCATGCGTCCCAGGTTTGCATATGCAGGAGCGAGATGGTCGTCGAGGCTGATCGCCTTTTCCAGCGCCTCGCGCTCTCGGTCACGATCTCCGAGGCTGGCATAAATCACTCGCCAGATTGTTGTAAGCGCTCGCGTACTCTGGATACGCTTCGATCGCTCTGCTGAACAGTGCGTAACGCCTTCGTGAAATTTTTCTGCTCAATTTGCTGGCTCGCCTTTTGCAGTTCTTTCTGCGCTTTTCCGGGAACGCGCAGGTCGTTCAGGCGAGACCGAGGGACTCAGCGCCATCGCATAAATACGAGCCGGCTCACTGTTTGGAGTCACTCTCACTTCAAAATCTGTTGATCCCGGCGAGGACGCGATAACCCTTTCGGTGTCCCCGAAACTTCGGCCGGAAACGTGGACGACATAGGTTCCATCCGGGACCAGGAAGTCGACCGCACATTGATTGTTTGGGGCAGCATCAACTGGAGGAGCGCTAGACCACTCAATCTCACGCGAGTGGATGCATCACATACTCCGTTGGTGAAGTCGAGCTGGACTCGCACTGGATGGCTGGCGCCATCGAACTGCGCCGCTGCCAAACGTGAAAGCAGCAAGAGGATGATGCACACGCGACTCGTCATACGACGCTCCTGAGTCGCTGTCAGGAAACCGCTCGCCGCCTCTCACCGAAAGGAGCGAAGATTCATGACAACTCGTGGGCGTGAGACGGGTGGATGTAAAAATCGGTAGCTGAAATGGGATAGATACCGGATCGTGGAGGGATTTTTACATTGCGCGAAACATCACATCGCGCAACAACGTGCTTTGCAATGTGATGGAGAGAGCGGACACGGCGCGAGACAATCACTCACGCACATTGTTTCGTAGAGATCGGAAGTCAGCGCGGTTAATTCGTGCCGCCTGCGATTGACGGTACGAGCAGGACTTCATCACCTTCCTGGAAGGCGTAACCTGGTCCGCCAAGGAAACGAATGTCCTCTTCGTTGACGTAGATATTCAGGAAGCGGCGAATCTGTCCTTTCTCGTCGCGAAGGTGAGTGGTCAGCGCGGGAAACTTCTCGCCAAGCACCGAGAGCAACTCTGGCAGATTCGCGGCAGCGCAGTTGATCGAACTCACACCTTCCGTATGACGGCGCAATGCGGTCGGGATCTGAACTGTAATCGGCATATCTACGCTCCTATCGCGGCTTCAGATGCCGCAAGCACTCCGCGGAATTTCGGTTACGTTTAACGATTGCTCGAGGTATGCTTCGAACTCCATCAGCTTCGGAGCGATCGGCCGCTCGGTGCGATAAGCGCCCGCAAGCACATCGGTCGTCTTCAATCCATTTCCGGTGATGCACAACACTGTCGTCTCATCAGGAAGAATGCGGTCCTGGCGATAGAGCTTGCCGGCGCATCCGACGGTGACTCCGCCTGCGGTTTCGGTGAAGATGCCTTCCGTCTCCGCTAGCAGCTTGATCGAATCGACTACTTCCGGATCGCTGACGTCTTCGCTCCATCCACCGCTGTTCCTGATGGTCTTGATGGCGTAGTGTCCGTCGGCGGGATTGCCGATTGCGAGGGAACGAGCAATGGTGTTGGGCTTTTGCGGCTCGATCTCGGCGCTTCCGGTTTTCACCGCGGTCGAGATCGGAGAGCATCCTGTCGCTTGCGCTCCGAAGAACTTCACATCCTTGGCTTCAACCAGACCGAGCTTCACCAGTTCGTCGAATGCCTTCTTGATCTTGATGATGAGCGATCCACCAGCCATCGGGCAGACGACGTTGTCGGGCAAGCGCCATCCGAGTTGTTCGGCGATTTCGAATCCAACAGTCTTCGATCCTTCGGAGTAGTAGGGACGCAGGTTGACGTTAACGAATCCCCACTGATGCTCGTCGGCGATCTGCGAGCAGAGACGGTTGACCTGATCGTAGTTGCCGGCGATGCGAACCACTTTGGCGCCGAATACGTTCGTACCCAGAATCTTCGCGGGCTCGAGATCGGAGGGGATGAAGATCCAAGCCTTCAGACCTTCGCGCGCGGCATGCGCAGCAACGGCGTTCGCGAGATTGCCTGTCGACGAACAAGAGACGGTGTCGAAGCCGAAGGCCTTGGCTTGCGAGAGAGCGACCGCGACAACGCGATCCTTGAAGCTCAGCGTCGGCAAACAGACCGCGTCATTCTTGATGTAGACATTTCCCGCAGCGGTTCCAGTCAAGCACGCGGCAAGTTGCGGCGCCTGAAACAGCGGCGTGAAACCGACGGGCAATCGCGGCGTGAAAGATTCTGGAAGCGGCAGCAGTTCGGAATAGCGCCACATGTTGGGTGCCCGCGAAGAGATGCGCTCACGGCTGATCGATCCGCGCAGCGAATCGTAGTCGTAGGCGACTTCAAGGGGAGAGAAGCAATCGTCGCAGATCGAGCGGGGCTGATTTCCCCAACTCTTTCCGCACTCGCGGCACCGCAGTTCGTAATTCGACATGTCGCTACTCGCTTTCTACCTAGCGAATAGCTGAGGACGAGCCGGAAAAAGCGGCCATAAAAAACTATGGCCTCTTTTTCCAGGGAATAAGGAAAAGAGGCTATCGGATGCAAATAAAAGCTCGCAGCCGAATCCCATGTTCCCTGTTTCCAGGAGAGAGTTGGCACCAGTCAGCCGGCGATATATGATCACGGTTCGGTTGCCGTGGCGTCTCAGGGCTCGTCCCTCAGCCACTCTGCATGAAATTCAGGTCCGCTCTGCGATCCATTGAAGAGCGAACTTGTTGTGGTGATGCTACAAAATGCGAGACTGGACGTCAAGGGTGGTTTTTTGCGGATTGAACTCTAGCGCCTGACCGCTTGTGGAAAAACTTCATAATATTTTCTTTTTGAGAGTGGCCGGAGGATCAATTGGGGAGTGCTGAAGTGGGAATGTTCTTGTTGTAGGGGTACCCCCTCCCCCTCCCCTCCCTTGCAAGGCTTTACTGACGCGGGGTTCGCAAAAAGTGCTTGCAAAATCTTGAGCGGAAAGGGGTTAAAGGTCAAAATCTTGATTCTAAAAGAGTTGCGCTGTTTTTTAACCGTCTTCCCGCTACCTGCTCCGCCATGACAATGATGAGCTTTTTGAAATCGTCGCACAAGGGCAGATGTCACACGACCCAGGGCGCGCTTGTGGAAAAAGGTTAGAACCAGCCGACACCTTCGAGAGAGTGAATTGGGTTAGAGAAATTGTATTTCGCGTCGGAAGCGGGATGAGACAAGTTTCCAAGGCTTGGGGCGAATAACGGACGAAGGCTGGCAATTGACAAACTTTGTTCGCGATTCTTTCGACCCCACGAATTGGCTATTGAACCTACCCGAATGTTCGATAGAATGCGCGGCACGGGTTCTTGTTGCGTCATGATCAAGTTCGAGTAGATCCAGGTTTGTCCTGTTCCCCCTGCATTGTCCCAATTCGGACTACCTGAAGTAGGCACTTGCGACGAATTACATTCGAAACAAAAATTTGAGAGTCGGGTTGGAGGGTGAGATGAATTCTCGTGTACCCCTGCTGATGGTGATGACTGTTGGCCTGTTGTTGTCTGTTGCATGTGGCGGCGGGAGCGTTGGAGGCACGAAGCCGCAAGGGCCTTTCACGATCGGCGGAACGGTCACGGGTATGACCGGCTCCGGACTGGTATTGCAGAATAACGGCGGAAATGATCTGACCGTGGCTGCCGACGGAGCTTTCACCTTCAGCGCCACGGTAACCGCGAATGGCGCTTATAGCGTCACGGTTTTAACCAACCCCACAAATCCTGCGCAGACCTGCACGGTCGCAAATGGGACTGGCACGGCGGCGGCGAATGTCACAAATGTGGCTGTCAGTTGTGCGACGGCTGGGGGGAACACATTCACGATCGGCGGAACGGTCTCCGGGCTAGCGAGCGGGGCCTCCGTGGTGCTGCAGGACAACGGCACGGACAATTTGACGGTTTCCGCCAACGGAGCATTCCACTTCGCGACGAAGGTTTCCAATTACAACGTCACTGTTCTTACGCAGCCGGTAAATCAGGCCTGCTCGGTGACAAACGGCGGGCCGGCAAATGCGGTTGCGGACGTCACGAATGTCACAGTCACTTGCGCTTCCAACAGCGCACTGACCTTGAGCGCAGCAGTTACGGGCCTCACTGGCACATTGGTCTTACAAGATGATGCGGGGAAGCAACTGACCTTCACCGCCGACGGCACGCAGTCCTTTGCAAACACTTACGTAAGCGGCGCCACCTATACAGTTTCGATTACAACTCAGCCTGCAGGCGAAACCTGCACGGTCGGCAGCAACGCGTCCGGCACGATCACAGCAAATGTGACTGTGGCCGTGATCTGTAATGTGCAGACGTTCACGATCGGTGGGACGTTGTCAGGACTCGCACCCAGCGCGACGATTGTACTGGCGGACAACGGCACCTATGACACGTTGTCGCTGGACACCGATGGCACATTCCAGTTCTCTCGAGGAGTAGCAGCCGGAAGCACTTACGCTGTTACGGTCTCCACGCAGCCAACTGGTCAAACCTGCACGGTAACGAATGGGTCGGGGACGGCAAACGACAATGTCACGAACGTGACGGTCACCTGCGCAGTGCAGACGTTCACCATCGGCGGAACCATTGCTGGATTGAGCGGCACCGTAGTGTTGCAGAACAATGGCGGAGACAATCTCTCCACGAACCAGAACGGAACGTTCACTTTCGCCACGGGCCTGGCGCCCGGTAGTACTTATAATGTGACGGTTCTGACGCAGCCTGCGGGTCAAAGCTGCGCTGTCACGCAGGGTAGTGGAACGGCGAATGCCGACGTCACAGATGTGCAGGTCACATGCGCAGCGCTGTCGAGCCTCACGCTCAGTGTTTCGGCTACGGGACTGACCAGCGGGACACTGACGGTACAAGACGACACCGCAGCGCAATTGGCCTTGACCACGGCGAGCCCAAATCAAACATTCTCGAACCTGTACAGCAGCGGCGCGACGTATTCGGTCACGATCGTGACTCAGCCTGTCGGCCTAACCTGCACCCTAGGCAACAGCAGTGGCGTCATCATTGCGAACACTACGGTGACCGCGACGTGTGCTGCTGCCGGCAATACGTTCACGATCGGCGGAACTTTGTATGACCTGTCAGCGAATCCGTCGAGTTCGGGCGTGATCCTGCAAAACAACACGGCTGACGATCTGACGCTGCACGTCAATGGTGGATTTACGTTCGTCACCGCAGTGGCGAGCGGGAGCCCGTACGACGTGACGGTCTCGATGGAGCCGACGACTCCTGCGCAAAGCTGCACGGTACTGAACGGCACGGGAACCGCAACGGCCAATGTCACCAATGTGGAAGTGGTTTGCATCAGTGAATGGACGTGGATCGCGGGCGCAAACACCGTGGCTCAGGTCGGAACGTATCCCCCGACCAGAGGGAATGTTGGAACGCCAGGAGCCCGGGAAGGTGCCGGTTCATGGATCGACAACGGAGGAAACAAGTGGATCTTTGGCGGCTTCGGTTACGACAACCAGGTCAACGGCACTGAGAGCGTCTTGAACGATCTGTGGAAGTTCAATGGCAACGCATGGATCTGGGTGGCGGGTTCGAACCAGAACGGCCAGGCCAGCGTTTATCCAGCGAGCACGGGTCTGGTGGGAACCCCCGGCGCACGCGCTTATCCGATCACATGGAAGGATTCGGCGGGCAATTTCTGGATGTTTGGCGGGTATGGCGTTGACGTGAATGGCTTGCAAGCCGGACCTCTGAACGATCTGTGGGAGTTCAACGGACAGTGGCTGTGGCAGGGCGGCTCGCAGACGCAAGGGGCGTCGGGTGTTTATAGCGGAACGGCGTTCCCCGGAGCGCGGTACTGGTCGTCGCAGTATCAAGATGCATCCGGCAATCTCTGGATGTTCGGCGGATACGGAGTCGACTCGACCGGCGCGACGGACTTCCTGAATGACCTCTGGGAGTTCAACGGTACGCAGTGGACCTTCCAGAGTGGATCGACGACGATCGATCAAGCGGGCTCATACGGAACGCTAGGAACGGGGGCTCCAGGCAATCATCCGGGCGCTCGCAACGGATCATCCGCCTGGGTCGATTCGGCTGGCACGTTCTGGCTGTTCGGCGGCGATGGCTTTGTGACGTCGACGCAAGTCGGGTTGCTGAACGATCTGTGGACATTCAGCGGCGGTCAATGGACGTGGGTGGGCGGGTCCGATGCGGTCAGCACGCCGGGCACTTACGGCACGCAGGGAGTTCCTGATGTCGCGAACGTACCGGGAGCGCGGTACCGAGCCATCACCTGGCTGACACCTTCCGGGGACGTCTACCTACTAGGCGGAGAGCGGCTTGGCGGCGCTCAATACAGCGACTTCTGGAAGTACAGCCAAGGACAGTGGAGTTGGATGGATGGATCACAGACAGTCGACTTGCTGGGCGTGTACGGAATTCTGGGGACGCCTGATCCGGCGAACATGCCGGGAGCTCGCGAGCTGGGCGCTCCGTTTGTCGATGCGGCGGGGAACGTGTGGCTCTTTGGCGGATTTGGCCTGGCTACGCAGCCGACCAAGTTCGACTCGATAAACGACCTGTGGGAGTTCCAGCCGTAGGAAGTTTCTGAAAACAAGTACGCGGTACGCAGTGCTCAGACTTAGCCCGGAGCTTTTCGCTCCGGGCTTTTTTTGTGTACATCAAATGCTTAGCATCGGGGACACTGCCATCGGTTCCAACTTCTTCAACATTTCTTCAAACCAGGTCACGGAAAAAAGCGGTGAGGTCGGCCGATACCGCCGCGGGCGCCTCAACTGGGGCGAAGTGTCCGCCGCGCGGAAAGACCGTCCAGCGTTGAATGTTGTATACCCGCTCCAGATACGAGCGTGGCGGCTCCCCTTCAGAGACTTTTTCATGGGCGAAGACGCCAAAGCCGGTGGGCGTGTGGATGTGGTGTGGGTCGACCGGGTGCCGGCGATTATCCCAATAGTCGCGCATCGAGGTGGTGACGGTCTGCGTGGCCCAGTAGAGAGTGAGGGTGGCGCAGAGGAAATCATTGGAGGGAGTGACCTCGCTCCACGAGTGCCACTTCTCGCCGAGGTAGGCGGCCAGGCCGGCGGGGGAGTCGTTGAGTCCGTAGCCAACGGTTTGCGGTTTGGTGGACTGGATCGCGCTGTAGCCGCGCTCCGTCCTACTCCACTTCCGGTTCGCCGCGAGGTACAAACACTCAGCGTCAGAGAGATCGGCATCATCGACAACGGGGGCGATATCGGATTCCAGCGTGGTGAGATGGATTCCGATTACCGACTCGGGATGATCCAGCGCAAGAATTGTCGTCACCCCAGAACCGAAGTCATAGCCGCCCGCAGCATAGCGGGAGTATCCAAGCTCCGACATGAGACCGTGCCAACGTTCGGAGACGTGACGGTAGTTGATACCAACCTTCGGTGGTCGCGGCGAAAATCCATAGCCGGGTAGCGACGGTATAACCACGTCGAAATGTTCGAGCATCGGCAGCATACCCACGTAATCAAGGAAGCTGCCGGGCCAGCCGTGTGTGAGGATGAGCGGTACACCTCGACCCGATGCGGCGCGCTGATACACGAAGTGGATGCCTTCCCAGATGAAGTGGTCGAGTGCGTTAAGCTTCCGCTCGCAGGCGCGCCAGTCGAACGCATCAGTCCAGTAAGAAACGAGACGCCGGAGCCAGTCCAGTTCAGTGCCCTGTTCCCAGCCTATGCCGGGTATCTGGTCGGGCCACCTTGTATGGCGCAACCGCGCGCGTAGATCGTTGAGCACCTCATCCGCGACGTGGATCTGAAAGGGTTTCAACTACGACTCCTTTGTTGCGACGAATTGCGGCCTGGCGAACGGTTCGTTCGCAACGGGATCGAGGTAGTCATATGAAGTGGACATGCTTAGCAACGGGTGGCGCAAGTATGGTCTGGAAATCCAGCGCCTGAAGGCGCACTGATCATGCGGCATTTACGGCACGCATAAATGCGTGCCCTGATACGAATCTTACTGTGAGTCTAAATTCGAGCTGAAATAGGAATTCTAATGCGATCTTATTTCCGCCACGGACTGTTAGGAGGGTAACACTGGTCAAACTCTGATTGCGCGCAGGCGATAGGTTCTTCGAATCACGGGGACCTTTCCGGAGTACAATTCTGGCGCTTCCTCGGGAGCAATTGCTTCAACACAGCGGACGAGGGCACGGTTTGTGTTATGAAAATTTCATGGACGATCCTCTCAATCACTGCATGTCTTCTTTCTTCGACCGTTAGCGTTTTGGCCGATGATTCTTGCGACCGGCTCGCGGGACTGAAGGTTCCGAACGCGGCAATCACGCTAGCGCAGACGGTAGCTGCAGGTTCATTCAACGGGCCTCCGGAGCCATTCAGCGGAGTGGATGTGTCCGCTTTATACAAGAGCCTGCCTGCATTTTGCAGGGTGACGGCTGAGGCGAAGCCGACGCAGGACTCGGATATCAAGATTGAAATTTGGCTGCCGACTTCCGGATGGAACGGGAAATTACAGGGAATCGGCAACGGCGGTTTCGCAGGGCTGATCGATGACATGCAGATCGCGATGGCGGTCAAAGCCGGATATGCGGCCACCGCGACCGACACAGGGCACTCAGGCACGCCGGTGGATGCCGCGTGGGCGATGGGGCATCCGGAGAAAGTGATTGACTTCGGACATCGCGGCGTTCATGAGATGACACGAGTGGCTAAGGCCGTGGTGCAGGCCTATTACAAGAAGTCTGCGCGACGCTCGTATTTCGCGGGATGCTCGGACGGAGGGCGGGAATCGTTGATGGAAGCACAACGTTATCCGGAGGACTATGACGGAATCTTGGCAGGAGCGCCTGCGAACAATTGGGTGTCGCTGCTTGCCACTGCCGCCTACGACACGCAAGCGCTGACCAGCGATCCAGCAAGTTTTATTCCTCCGACCAAAATTCCGGCGATTGCGTCAGCCGTGAATGCGGCGTGCGATGGGCTCGATGGCGTATCCGACGGAGTGCTGAACGATCCGCGACAGTGCAAGTTCGATCCGGCAACGATCCAGTGCAAGGCGGGCGAGGAGTCGGACAAGTGCCTGACCGCGGCACAAGTTGTGGCACTCAAGAAACTATATGAAGGAACGAAAGACAGCCAGGGACGCATTGTCTTTCCCGGATATCTGCCCGGAGCGGAAGAAGGTGAAGGCGGATGGGGATTGTGGATCATGGGGCCAGCTCCGGCGAAGAGCCTGATGGCATTTTTCGGGATCGGATTTTTCTCGGACTTTGTGTATGAGAAATCCGACTGGGACTACAAGTCGTTCACGGTGGACGCAGGGATCAAGGCGGCGGCCGAGAAGACGGCGAAGGATCTGAACGCGACGGATACGGACTTGAAGGCGTTTAAGGCCAGAGGCGGAAAGTTGATCCTTTATCACGGGTGGAATGATCCGGCGATTTCTGCGCTGAGCACAGTTCAGTACTACGACAGCGTGGTCGGGAAGATGGGGGAGCGAGACGTCAATTCGTTTGTGCGGCTCTACATGGCGCCGGGGATGCAACATTGCGCAGGAGGTCCGGGCGCGGATTCTTTCGGGCAGGTGGGCAGTCTGAATTTCGAGGACGCTACACATAGCGTGGATGCTGCGCTGGAGCAGTGGGTAGAGAGAGGCAAGGCTCCGGGGACAATCATTGCGTCGAAGTATCCGCCGAAGGAGAGTCAGCATGCGGTGATGACGAGGCCGCTGTGTCCGTATCCGCAGGCGGCGAAGTATAAGGGAAGCGGAGACTCGAATGATGCGGCAAACTTCACTTGCGCGGCGAAGTAGGCGGTCAGGAGCGGCGTTCGGCGGCAATCATCTCTGCGGCAAGCGCTCGGGAAGTATCGCGAAGACGGCGGGCGAGGATGACGGAGAGCGACAAGTAGAAGCGGTAACCGAGACGCGGGAAAGCTTCGAAGATTTCGCGCAGATCGCCGGCCATGATTTCATCGACCTGAACATCGACATCGCGGGCGATCACGGAGGCGGTGCTTCGGCCTCGTTCAAGGAACGCCATGTCACCGCAGATGTCGTCAGGGCCCAGCGTGGCAACGATAACGTGATTGGTGGTGCCGGTAAGCTCGACGGAGGCTTCGCCCTGGCGAATGATGAAGATCCTGTCACCGAAGCTTCCCTGGTGAATGATCTCGTCGCCTAGTGTGAACGTGCGGCGATGAAGACTGGTGTTCAGGATCGTCCAGTCGTTCGCAGTCAGGTAGGCCAGACGGTTATGCGCCACCTCTGGTTTATCGGCGGGAGTTTGGGATCACTTTACTAACGGCTCTTCACTGACAAGGCATTTCACGACAAAGGACACTGAGGTTCACTAAGGACGGCAATACCCTTCTTTGATCGGGTCAGCGAGTGTATTGATTTTTCTTTTTGTCTTCGTGGCGTTCGATGCCTAGCTGAATCAGGCGATCGATCAGATCGGGATAGGACAGTCCTGTGGCTGCCCAGAGTTTCGGATACATGCTGATGGCGGTGAAGCCGGGCATGGTATTGATCTCGTTCAAGTAAAGCTTGCCGGTCTTAGGGTCCATCAGGAAATCGACGCGGGAGAGCCCGGAACAGTCGACGGCCTTGAAGGCAAGGATGGCCATCTCCTGCACCTTTCTAGTCTGCGCTTTGGTGAGTTTCGCGGGGATGATCAGCTCGGAGCCTTCGTCCAGGTATTTCGCGTTGTAGTCGTAGAATTCCTTGACGGGGACGATCTCGCCCGGGATGGACGCGATGGGATCGTCGTTGCCGAGGACGGAGCATTCGATCTCGCGAGCTTTATCCTTTTTACCTCCAACGCCCTCTTCGATGACGATCTTGCGGTCGAACCGGGCGGCCTCTTCGATGGCCGGTCCGAGTTCCTTGCCGTCGTGCGCCTTGCTGATTCCGACGGAGGAGCCCAGATTCGCGGGCTTCACGAAGACGGGATACCTGAGCTTGCTGGAAACCATCTTCTCCACTTTTTTGGGATCTTTTTCCCACGCGCTGCGGAGGATCGTGACGTGTTTCACGATGGCGATTCCGGCGGCGAGGAACAAGGACTTCATGATGTCTTTGTCCATGCCGGCGGCGGAGCCGAGAACACCAGCGCCGACGTAGGGAATGTCGGCGAGTTCGAGAAGGCCCTGGATGGTGCCGTCCTCGCCGAACGTACCGTGGAGCACGGGGAAGATGACGTCGACGTTAATGGCGCGGTCGGAGGCGCGGCGCATGTGAGCGGCGTCGGTCTGGAAGGGGACAAGTCCGCTGTGGCGATGGACGGGCTCGGGAGGGACAACGACGGCTTCTCCGCGAGCGAGTACGGCGGCGGCCTCGGTATTTTGGGGATCGCCGGCACGAAGGTTGCGGGGCTCGAGCACGAGCTTGCCGGTGAGAAGATTTTCGGCGTGCTCGGCGGTGAGCCAGCGTCCATCTTTGGTGATGCCGATGGGAACGACTTCGTATTTATCTTTATCGATTGCATTGAGGACTGAGGCGGCGGAGAGCAGGGAGACCTCGTGCTCTCCACTGCGGCCGCCGAATAGGATGCCGACTCGTAGCTTTTCCATGACGTTTCAGTTTGTACGCCGGAGGATGTTTGCGTCAATCACAGGGGAGATTCCCACTGGTAAAATCTGGCTCGGGCATGCCATCCATCAAGCTGGTTATTTTCGATATCGCCGGAACGATTATTGAAGATCGTGGCGAGGTCGTGGACGCTTTTGCTGCGGCGCTTGCGAAGAACGGGATGCAGATTGGCAAAGATGAGCTCAAGAGATGGAAGGGCGCTTCGAAGCGAGAAGTGATTCGGCACTTTGCTGAGCAGCATGGGTCCGGTGAACTGGAGAAGCGGGTTGAATCGACATACGGATCATTCCGTGAGGAGCTGGAGCGCGCTTATTCGGAACGACTGACTGCGATTGCCGGTGCAGAACTGACGTTTGCATGGTGCCGCGAGCGCGATATTAAGCTCGCCACTACGACCGGCTTCTACCGGGAGGTAAGCGAGCTAGTCTTCCGGAGACTGGGGTGGGACGATGTGTTCGAAGCGAATGTTTCCAGCAGCGACGTAAAACATGGGCGGCCAGCGCCTTTCATGATTTTTCATGCGATGGAGACGTCCAATGTGAGGGACGTCCGGCAGGTCATCAATGTGGGAGACACGCCGCTGGACTTGCAGTCAGGCAAGAATGCAGGCGTTCGAGGGGTCGTAGGAGTGCTGACAGGGGCACATGATCGCGCCAGCCTGGAGCGCGAGTCGCACACACAGATCATAGCCAGTGTTGCCGAACTCCGGAGTTGATCGAGCGAGAGTTTTGAGGCGGCGAAGCCTTAGAGAATCTTCTTTCCGAATGCTGAGAGAGCTAGTTCCACCGCGAGGTCTGCGGTGCGGTTGTGCTCATCGATCACCGGATTCACTTCGACGATTTCAAAGCTCAGCATGTGGCCATGGTCGGCGATGATTTCCATGGCGAGATGCGCTTCGCGGTACGTAGCACCTCCGCGAACAGGGGTGCCGACGCCGGGAGCGTCTTCGGGGTCAACCCAGTCCATATCGAGCGAGATGTGATATCCAGCAGTACCGCGGGAAGCCATGCGCAGAGCTTCTTCCATAACTGTTCGCATGCCGCGCTCATCGATGTCACGCATAGTGAAAACGCCGATGCCGGCACGGACCACGTTTTCCTTCTCGACTGCGTCGATATCGCGCACGCCGACCAGTACGCAATTCTGCGGCTTCACTTTTGGAGAGAAGTCGTAGATGTTCGCGAGGTCCCCGGGCCAAAGCCCCAGCAGGGCTGCGAGTGGCATGCCGTGGACGTTGCCGCTGGGCGAAGAATCGGGAGTGTTGATGTCGGTATGCGCGTCGATCCAAATCAGTCCAACTGATTGATTCTGCCGGCGGAAATATTCGGCGACGCCGGAAAGGGTTCCTGCGGCCATCGAGTGATCTCCGCCAAGAGAGAGCGGAACCCTGCCTGCTTCGAGCGTCTTCAGCACGAGATCTGCGTGCTTGGTGCAGGTCGCGGTGATTTCTTTGAGGTACTTGGCGTTGGCAGCGCCTTCTTTTTTCTGCTCGGGGATGGCGACGGCGACGTTGCCCCCGTCCTCGACCTCATGGCCTAGCGCTTCGAGGCGGGCCTCAAGCCCCGCAACGCGGACGGCGGAAGGCCCCATATCGACACCGCGGCGGGACTGGCCGAGATCGAGAGGGACGCCGATGACACGGATTTTTCGGGCTGCGATGTTGGCGGAGGGAGCTGATGTAGTTGTCATGGAGTCAGGTCAGGCTTCGGTTTCAGGGCCGAGCTGTTTGGAAATTTAGCAATTTAATAATTTTGCAATTTGGTAATTTGAAACCTCTTGTCTCGTTTCGGCGGTTGGCCACATGCGCAAAATATCCAATCTCACCAATTACTCAATCTCCCAATTACTATTCCCAATCGCTCAGTCTTTTTCGTCACGGATACAGACGGTACAGCATTCTTGGAAACGGGATGGTCTCGCGGACGTGTTCGAGACCACAGATCCAGGCTACCGCTCGTTCGATTCCCATGCCGAAGCCGCCGTGCGGGACGCTGCCGAATTTTCGGAGGTCGAGATACCACTTAAACGCTTCTTCCGGTAACCCGTGTTCGTGAATGCGCTGCAGCAATAGTTCGTGAGAATCCATGCGCTGCGACCCGCCGATGATTTCTCCGTAACCTTCTGGCGCGAGGACATCGACGCAAAGAGCGAGATCCGGACGCTCCGGATCAGGCTCCATGTAGAACGCCTTCACCTTCGCCGGATAGCGATGGACCATAACGGGCTTATCGAATTGTGCGGACAGATAGGTTTCATCGGGGGAGCCGAGATCTCCGCCCCATTCGAATTTCGATTCGAGAGCACCCTTTGCGTGACCATCCTGCAAGTTCTTGACCGCGTCGTCGTAGCTGATGCGCGGAAACGGCGCCTCGATTTTTTCGAGTTTGGAAAGGTCGCGCCCGATAGTCTGCAAGTCGGCGCGGCGGCGCTCCAGGCAGCGCTTTACCAGAAAGCTGATCAGACTCTTCGGCCAGCTCCATGATGTCATCGAGCGTTGCATAGGCGACTTCGGGCTCAACCATCCAGAACTCGGTGAGGTGGCGGCGGGTCTTCGATTTTTCTGCGCGGAAGGTGGGTCCAAAGGAATAGACCTTGCCGAGAGCCATTGCGGTGGCTTCGACGTAGAGCTGTCCTGACTGCGTGAGAAAAGCCTGCTCATCGAAGTAGTCAACGGGAAACAGTGTTGAGGTGCCTTCGCAGGCGGCGGGAGTGATGATTGGCGGATCGGTCAGGGTAAAGCCGCGATCATCGAAGAAGTCTCGAGCGGCCTTGATGATCTCGGCGCGAACGCGCAAGATCGCGGCCTGACGCTGGGAGCGCACCCAGAGGTGGCGATGCTCCATCAGGAAGTCGGTGCCGTGCTCCTTGGGAGTGATGGGGTACGGAGTGGCCTCGGGCACGCGCTGTACAACCTGCACGTGAGCGACATCGAGTTCGTATCCACCATGGGCGCGCTTGTCGGCGCGAACCTTGCCTTCAACGATCACGCTCGACTCCTGGGTGAGCGTTTTGACGGCGTCGAACACTTCGGGTGGGACCGCGTTCTTCGGCACTACGCCTTGAATAATTCCCGAGCCGTCACGGAATTGCGGAAACAACAGCTTGCCGCTCTCGCGAAGATTGTAGAGCCAGCCGCGAATGGTGACCGACTGGCCTTCGTGCTTGCCGATTTCAGCGATCGTGGTGATGGGTGAGGACATGGATAATCTGGTAATTAGGGAATTTGGTAAGTGAGTAATTAGGATCTGCGGATGGAAGATTGAAATTACTCAATTACCAAATTTCTCAATTACTCAATCCTTTCTAGGCCGTTTCCAATTTCTCGAATATTTCCGGGAGTTTCTCGAGCGAATTCACCTTTTCGTCTTCTGCAAGTTCCAGCAGCAGAGGTGGCGTCTGCGGGGCTGAACGGAATAGTTCCATCGCCTCTTTCCAGTTGATGGTTCCCTGCCCCGGCCACAGGTGCGAATCTTTGTCCTTCGCATTGTCATGGACGTGAGTCGAACGAATGTAATTCCGCAAGATTTCGAAGCTCTCGCTGACTGAACCCTCCATGTGGGCGTGCCCGAAATCGAAGCATACCCCGACGTCGTCGAAGTGCGCGCCACGGATCAGTTCGACGAGCCGGTCCGGCGTGGACAGTTCGTTCGGTATATTTTCCAGCAGAATGCGCACTCCGAGAGGCTTGGCGAAGGCTCGAAGATGCTCGATCGAGGTCATTGCGGCTTCGAACTTCTTTTCGCTGAAACTCTCGTTGGGTGTGCCCAGATGCTGTACGAGGAAGCGGAATGGAATCTGTTCCGCGATTTCAAGCGCGCGCTTGATCTCGTCCATGGCTTCAACGCGTGCGGCGCGGTCGGTGGAGGCTACGTTGACAGGCGGAGCGCCGGCGCGTCCCCACTCGTAGTCCGCATAAAGAGGAGAGTGCACGGAATTCAGGGGAATCCCGCTGCCGCGAAACCAGTCGGCAATTTCCTTCACATGCGCTTTGCGATTGGCGTAGTCGATGTGCTGGCGAGCGGCGAAGATTTCCACCGACTGCACTCCGGAGCGCGCAAGGCCGTCCAGAATGCCTGGGTGTAGCCGCTCTTTGACGAACAGATAGGTCGAAACCGCTTTCTGCATGCAAACCCTCAAAGTGCAGATAGAAGAAGTCGGATGGCAGATTCAGTTGGGGGAACTCTACCAATCGGCAATCTGACGTCTCAAATCAGCAGTCTATTAGTATCCCACAGCCTTGCCCGTGCTGTTCCGAACGTCGGTTGCCCCCAGCCGATCACCGTTTTGGGGGTCGACCGCGATGCACTCGGCATCGCTCCAATAGGGCGAAACATCGTGACCGGAAGGAATTCCCACTACTACGTGATGCCCGACCGAGCGTAACGCTCTCAGTGTGTCGGGGGAAAACCACTTTTCGACAAGGACCTCATCGGGCAGCCACTGATGGTGAAATCGCGGAGCATTTACGGCTTCCTGAATGTTCATCCTAAAATCCACCACGCCCATCAGAACGTTGGCAACGGTGGTATGATCTTGGAACTGCCCGGCGACCCGAGCACCATGACGACCTTGCCGTCGTGAACCACGATGGTAGGAGTCATGGACGACAACGGACGCTTGCCGGGGCCGATGGCATTGGCCGCGCCTTGAATCAGGCCGTCAGCATTGGGCGCTCCGGGCTTGGCCGAGAAGTCGTCCATCTCATCGTTCAACAGGAAGCCGAGGCCGTCGGCCGTCACGCGCGAACCGAACCAGTCGTTGATGGTGGTGGTCACTGCGACAGCATTGCCTTCGGCATCGACGACGGAATAGTGCGTGGTGTGATTGGATTCGTAGGGCTCAGCAGCCGGAGGATGAGCGGCGGCGTATTGCTCGAGTTGAGCGAAGACCGCCGGACGCTTCAGATCTTTGCTGACGCTTGCATGCGCGGAATTGATGGTGTCACGCCACGCGGCGGCATATTTCTTGTCGATGAGCTGCGCGACCGGAATTTTCGAAAAATCGGGATCGCCCATGAACTCTGCACGATCGAAGAACGCCCGGCGAAAGGCTTCCACTGTAAGGTGCACCGACTCTGAAGACCGGCTCTGCATCTTCGCGAGATCGTAGCCTTCCAGAATGTTCAGCGACTCGATGAGGACCGTGCCACCGGACGACGGTGGAGGCGCGCTGATGACATCGTACCCCCGGTAGGTTCCGCGTACGGGCTCACGCTCTTTCACTTCGTAACTGGCGAGGTCTTCGGCCGTGATAAGCCCACCACCTTTCTGCATGGCAGCGGCGAGCTCGCGGGCGAGAGATCCGTGATAGAAATCGTCGGGATGCTCGGCGATTCTTTCGAGAGTGCGGGCGAGATCTGGTTGGCGGAAGGTGTCGCCGGGTTTGTAGAAGTCGCCATTGCGCTGGAAAATGCGGCGCGACTCAGGAAATTCCGTGAGCCCTGAATCGTGAAGGTCCTGGGCTTCTCCCCAAGTGAGGGCGTACCCGTCACGGGCCAATTTGATGGCGGGAGCCATGACCTGCTTCAGCGTCAGCTTGCCGTACTTTTGCTCGGCAAAGACCATGCCGGCCACCGATCCCGGCACACCGATGGACTTATATCCAATCTCACTGGCACCTGGAATGACGTTGCCTTGGGCGTCAAGATACATGTCGCGCGTTGCGGCTGCTGGGGCTTTCTCGCGGTAGTCGAGGAAATGCGTTTTGCCGTCGGCCATGCGAATCAGCATAAAACCGCCGCCGCCGATATTTCCGGCAGGAGGATGAACGACGGCGAGGGCAAATCCTGTGGCGACTGCGGCGTCTACAGCGTTTCCGCCGGATTGCAGGATGTCGGAACCGACTTGCGAGGCGACGGCGTGCACCGTGACTACCATGCCGTGTTGCGCGTGGACAGGGTAGTTTGAGGCCGAGGCGGGCGCGATGGATAGCGCTATGCAGAAGAGGATTAGGAGCAGTTTGTTAGAAGATCGCATTCGGCTGTGGGGTCCCAGAAGCGAGAATCATTGAGGCTAGCCGAGGGGCGTGGCGGCGTCAACCGGTAGCGGTTGAGAAGCGAGCCGAGCAGCCATCGCGAGTGGCGACGGGCTGCCGGGGGTACTGAGTTCGGCTGCTTCGAGCCCGCTGGCTTCGGTTACGTATTTCTCTGATACTTGTTCGCTTTCTGCTTTGTGTTTTTGGGGGACGGTTTGGCCGGCTTCGGCTTGGCTGTGTGCTTTTTGGGAGCTTTCTCGAGGACCATGTTGTAGGAGGCACGAATCAGCTCTTTTGTACGGGAGGCCGGCAAGGCATCCAGGCGGTGGAACATCACCCAGTTATGGCGTCCCAGATATGGAGCTGGGGTGATATCTTCCTGCTCAGTCAGTTCGATAAACATCTCGGGGCTAGTTTTGAACGTGAGTCTGACTTCGTCGAGGCCGAGTACGGCGAACATCTTCTCTCGAATTTTGAAGCAGAGCGCGTCTCCCCATTGCAGTTTTTCTGTGGCGTTTGGGAGAGCCAGGCAGAACTTGCGGATTTCTTCGGTGTTCATAGATCGCTTTTGCGTGTTTCAACATTACACTTTTGGACTGGATCGCGAATTTTTTGTTCTAGAAAGGAGGCCACCTCTATGGACATTCATGGGGTAGCGCCGCTGTTGCAGGTTTATGACATGCCCACGTCGATCCGTTTCTATCGAGATGTGCTGGGGTTTACGGTGTGGTCGACGTCGAAGCCGGGTGACGATTGCGATTGGGCGGGAATGCGTTTGAATGGCGCGGAAGTTATGTTGAATACGGCATACGAGTCGGATCAACGGCCGCCCGCGCCGGACGCGGCGCGGATTGCCGCACATGAGGACATGTGCCTGTTCTTCGGATGCAAGGATCTGGATGCCGCGTATCAGCATCTTCGCGCGCATGGCGTCGATCTGAAAGAGCCGAAGGTCGCGCCGTATGGAATGAAGCAGCTGTGGTTCAAAGATCCCGATGGATATGGGCTGTGCTTCCAATGGCCGGTTACTCAGAAAATGCGGGAGGAGTGGGAGAAGTCGTACGGGATGGAGAAGACGACAGCTTAAGCGTGTCCAATCAGGACGCCTCTCGTGGTCGGTCCAGCAGTTGAAGCAGGCGTTGCTTTACCGCCGGCCACTCGGTCGCAAGAATGGAATAGCGCACTGAATCGCGGGGGATGAAATCCGCAGCCATGCGGTGGGCGCGGAGGATTCCTTCGCATTGTCCGCCTATGCGCTCCAAAGCCGCGCGGGACCGGGTGTTTCTAGCGTCGGTATGAAAACAGACGCGTAGGACATTCCATCCTTCGAACGCGTGCTTCAGCATCAGAAGCTTGGCCTCGGTGTTTGCACCTGATCGGATCGAGGACTTGGCAAACCAGGTGTAGCCGATTTCGCAGGCGTCGGGGAGACCGCGTCCGTGCGATGGATGGCCGGGGGGCCACGCCCAATATTCGATGTTCCAGAAGCGAGTCGAGCCGATGATGGCTGCATCGTGCGCGCGAACGATGGCGAAGGGGACGGCGGTGCCGGCGGCTTTCCACGCCAAAGCGGTGTCGATATATTTCTTTGCTTCCGTTTCGCCTTGCGGGACGGGGCTCCACTGATAGAGAGGACGATCGTCTGCCGCCGCAGCGGCCAGGGCAGCCGCGTGGGCGTGAGTCAGCGGCTCAAGGCGGATCCCCTTTCCTTCGAGAATGACGCTTTCGGTGGGCATCGTCTTCACTATGCAATGTTCTGATGGTTGCGCGCAATGCGGCAGGGATCCAGCGGGCGCGGACGCCCGCCGGATTGCCGACGTTACGGTTGCAGTTGCCTGATTACGGTTACTTTGCTGTAGGCTACGCGGAAGCCGAGGCGTTCGACGTTTCGCTGCGAGGCACTGCCGCCTTGCGTTACGACTACAGCGAATTCGCATCCTGCCTGGACCGCCGCTGCCATCCGCGCGCGCAACAATGCAGTTTGCAGTCCGCGCCCACGGTACGGGATGAGAGTTCCTGCGCCGCACAGCGCATAGACTTTGTGCTCGGGGATGACGAGGCCCGTTGCGCAGGCAACGGGTTTGCCGTCTATTTCGGCGACAAACGCGAGACCGCCCTCCATCTGGTAGAGAGGCGCGATCAATCCTCGGTAGGCTTCGGGAGCGCCGTCGGGAAAGAATGCGCGATCAACGATCGATCCGGCGATTTCGGCTTCGTCAGGACTGCTGCGGCGTAATTTGCAGTGATCTGGAGGAGGAGGAAAATGCTCTTCCGGATCGAGCTTGCGGTAGAGCACGTTGTTGAGTTCGATGAATGCATACCCGCGCTCCTTGAACATCTCGAAGACCTCGGGCGGATGCAGAGGGCAGAGGTCAACCTGCGATGGCGCCTTGTGGCTGCGGTAGAACTCCTCGATGCGATCGAGATCTTCCGCGGTGAGAGGACGGTCGAGGCCGGTGCCGGTGGCCCGTCCAATGGGCGATCCGAGCCCGGCGAAGACCATGTGACCACCGCAGATCTCTGCTTCGGCGGCGCCGATATCGGGGCGCGTTTTCTGGTAGACGCGCGCATAAAACACCTGCGGCATCTCCTCGCACGACTCCAGACGGCGAGCGAGTGCTTTGTCCACGAATTGCATGGGAATGAATTCCTTTCTGTTGTGAACCGATCAAGACGGGAGCGCCACACGCACACTTCCACGCACGTATCGCTCAGGAACGCGGGAGCCGATTTAAAGGACGGCAGTCATAGGCAGAGTGAAAGAGTATCGCGAAGCGAACGCATTGTCGAGCCTTGCTCGACCCGGACAGGCGAATGACGGCTGTCCCTACATAGATAGATCTAATCAATTTTTCAGACTTGTTGGCGTAACTCTCCGAGAGAAACGGTGACGTCCAGCTTTTTCTTGTTGCGATAGACGGTGATCTTCACTGTGTCACCGGCACGATGATCGTTCATCATCTGGGAGAGATCTTCCTCGTTCTCGACTCTCTTGCCATCGATAGCAACGATCAAGTCTCCACCCAGCATGATCGCCGTATTGCCGAGGTAGGCCCGTTCGGTTCCTGCGCGCAAGCCCGCCTGATCAGCCGATCCGCCGGGGGTTACCTGCACGATCAGTAGACCGTAGTCGACGGG
This sequence comes from uncultured Acidobacteriota bacterium, assembly GCA_963712365.1. GTDB lineage: Bacteria > Acidobacteriota > Terriglobia > Terriglobales > Acidobacteriaceae > Sulfotelmatobacter. The sequence goes on along the minus strand of CAVQHO010000002.1, from coordinate 149,612 downwards.
CAGCTGCATTTCATCGGCGAGTTCGGGGCCGATCGGGATGGTCCGCACTCCGAGAGCGGGACGGCGCACGCGGCCCAGGGTCATCAGGTCGTTAAGGACCGCCTTGGCGGTGTTGATGGGGATAGCGAATCCGATGCCGGCGTTCTGTCCGACATTCGACAAAATCATGGTGTTGATGCCGATGACTTCCCCGTGCCAGTTCATCAGCGGACCGCCGGAGTTGCCGGGATTGATAGCGGCGTCGGTTTGGATGGCTTCGTCAATCATTGCACCGTTGGGCTCGCGTACGGGGCGAATCGAGCTGACAATGCCGCGAGTCATAGTACCGGCGAGGCCGAAAGGATTTCCGATCGCGTAGACCTTCTGGCCGACCTGGAGATTCCGCGAATCCCCGAGGACTGCGGGAATCAAGTCGGACGCCTTAATCTGGATGACGGCAAGGTCGTGGCCGGGGTCGGTTCCAACGACGGTGGCCTTGAACTTTTTGCGATTGTGCATCGTGACTTCGACCTGACGGGCTTCGGCGATCACGTGATAATTCGTCACGATGTGACCTTCCTTGTCGATCACAAAGCCTGAACCTTGCCCTTCCTGGGGCACCAGGCCGTAAAAGAAGTCGTACGTCATGGCGCGGGAGGTGACGTTCACCACCGAGGGAATATTCTTCCGGTAGACGGAGATATTGTTTTGCTCTTCCCCGTCAAGGCTCTCTCCGGGAGCGGCTTCGGTGATTTCGACATGGTCCGGTTGGCTAAACCAGTTCGTGGCGTGGGATTCCGCTCGCGAGTTGCTTCGCCAAGTCGTGAAGTAGAAGAAGGCGGCTGCGAAGGCTACCGCGAAAATCACGGGCCGGACGAGTTTCATAATTCGACCATCTGCTTTCTATGCTCCGAGTGGTTCGTCATCCAGTTCTTTTCTATCCAATAAGTACGGTGCTGGGGGGTGGAAAGGTCCCTTCATTAATTCTAAACAAACGGGCGTAGTTGAGCACGGACTTGGGGAGTGGATCTTGTGGGCGACAAAAGCGATTAGCACAAAGGACACGTTTCACGAAGAAGTCCGGTGCATTGTTGGCTCCTAGAAAATCCTCTGGAACTTGACGTCCTTTTGGTTCGGTCTCCGACCACAAAAGCGATTACCACAAAGGACACGAAGTTTCACGAAGAAGTCCCGGCTGCATTGTTGGCTACTGAAATCCTCATGGAACTTGACGTCCTTTGTGGTGACCACGAAAGCCAGCGAAAAGGTTGTTCCTTAGAAAAGAGTCTCCATTTGGCGTGGTCTCACCCTATTTGTCATTCGTCAGGCTTTGCCAGACTTCGTTAACGCGGTTGCGAGTCTCCTCGAGGGTGCCTGAGTTTTCGATGACGTAGTCTGCGGCTTTGATTTTTTCATGTTCCGGAAGCTGCGCAGACATGCGGCGATGGACTTCTTGGCGAGCCGCTTCGAGGTCCATCTTCTGACGTGCGGCGAAGCGAGCGACGCGCTGCTCGTCGGTGCAGGTAACTACCACCAGGCGGTCGAAGCGCTTGGCGGCACCCGCTTCGATCAGTAAGGCAGCTTCTACGATGGCGACGCCGTGGGGGTCCTGCAGGCTGACCGCGTGCATCCATTCGTCCTGACTTCGGATTACGGCCGGGTGGACGATGCGGTTCAGTTCCTGAATGCGTGAGGCGCGCTCGCCTGAGGACTCGGCGCCCACGCCGAATGCGACTTCCGCAAGTTTGGTGCGATTCACACTTCCGTCGGGATTGAGAATTTCGCGTCCAAAATGTCCAACGACTTGGTTGTATACGGGTTCGCCCGGCTGCATCAGGGAGTGGGCAATGCGATCCGCCTGCACCAGGTGGGCGCCCAATGCGACGAACATCTCTCCTACTACCGACTTGCCGGAAGCAATTCCTCCAGTGAGGCCAACTTTCAACATAGGCTTTCAATCAGAACCGTTCACCGCCGAGAATGCTGAGAACGCCGAGCCGCCGACCCTTTTCGAGTTTGTTTCAGCGACTTTGCGTGCTCGGCGCTATGCATGAATTATTGGTGTGACAACACAGGAACACCACTGCCACGTCGCATCTTCGCGGCCTTTACCGTATTGAACATCAGCATGGCGATGGTGAGGGGGCCGACTCCGCCGGGGACAGGCGTCACGGCTCCTGCAACCTCGGCAACGTTGGGATGGGCGTCGCCGATCAAGGTCGATCCCTTCTTGCGGAAATTTTCTTCACGCTTGCTGTTTCCCCCAAAGAATCGCTGGAACTCCGCGGCGTCAGTCACGGTATTCATCCCGACATCGACGACGGTTGCGCCCGGCTTGACGTAATCGCGCGTGATCATGCCTGCACGTCCAATAGCGGCAACCAGGATGTCGGCACGACGGCAGACCTCGCGAAGATCATGCGTCTTCGAGTGGCATACGGTGACCGTTGCGTTGGCGTTGAGCAGGAGCATGGCCGCCGGCTTGCCCACGATGTCGCTTCGGCCCACGACTACGGCTTGGCTGCGGGCAATGGCAATGTTGCTGCGCTTCAGGATCTCCATAACACCAGCCGGAGTGCAGGGCACCAATCCGGGACGCTGGGTTGAGAGGTATCCCACATTCATGGGGTGAAATCCATCTACATCCTTAGCTGGATCGACCGCAAGCAGTACCTTCTTGGAATCGACCTGCGGGGGCAGAGGCAGTTGTACCAGAATGCCGTCGATGTCTTCGCGGCGGTTCAAATCGTGAATGACTGCGAGGAGATCGGCGGTACTCACGGACGCGTCAGGCGTAAGCTTCTGGCTGTAAACACCGACCTCTTCACAAGCTTTGACCTTGCCTCGCACGTAGATTTCGGAGGCGGGATTGTGGCCGACCAGCACAACAGCCAGTCCGGGACGGACTCCGGCTGAGGCCATGGTTTTCACTTCCGCGGCTACCTCGTTGCGGATGTCCTGCGCGATACGGGTTCCATCAAGGATGATTGCAGACATTTCCAAAATCTTACACTGGCGGACAAGGGACAGCGCTCACATCAGTCCGCGGCTGAGCGACGCCGCCTCACCCGCGCGGAGCTTGTCGTACAATGCCGAAAGTTATGATTGCCAAAGAGCTTCTGGAGATTCTAGTTTGTCCGGCGTGCAAGCAGGCGCTCGAGTATCGCCAAAATCCGGAGACCTTGAAATGCACCCAATGCCACAGGGTCTACCCGGTAAGGGACAACATCCCCATCATGCTAATCGACGAGGCGACCATCGAGCCTTGACCTGCCTGGGAACCGAGTGCCGGTGTTGATCGTCCGTTTGTGCTCGAAGTTGGTTTTAACGCTATATTCACATTCGAGTACTAGGATTCCGGGATGCCACAGGAGCCTTTGCAGATCCAGGACATCGCCGACGCGACAGAAGGGCAACGCATCCTGCAACTCAGCGGACCGATTACCATTTCCAACTTCTTCGAATTTCAGTCGCTGGTGCGAGGGAATACTTCACGTCATCTCATTCTGGACTTTACCGGTGTTCCTTATATCGACTCGGCGGGGATCGGGGCGCTGGTAGGCGCCTACGTCAACCACCATAAAGATGGGCGCAGCCTCGCCCTGGTGGGAGTGTCGACCCGGGTTCGCGATGCCCTGCACGTGACGCGGGTCGAGCAATTCTTTCAGTTCTACGAGTCGCAGGATGCTGCAGCGCTCGCGTCGGCATAACCTCCCATTACCGTTCTTAGCGATGAACGTCCAGGTCGCGTCCCTGCCGACCTGTCGGCTGCGCAATTCCTAAAATGATTTGTGTTGGAGGCTGTAATGCCCACAGGGCGGCAGCCACTATGTGTCGAGGAAGGGCGACGGGCGTGTGGCCCTCGTACTCGATCCGTTTGCAGATGGTGGGGAGAGCCGACCGGCGGGCACTTCGTTGCTTTCGCCCCCTCGAGGGCGGCTAAATGCGTCCGCCGAAAACAGCAAGTCGAGGAGCATCCCGACACAGGTTCTAGCCGGAAGGTAATGGTCACGGATTGGAGTTGGGACCGTCGGAAAACGACACAATGTGTCAGATTCGGGATTACCTCCAGGTACTTAGGGCATGTCGACCGTTCGCGGCTGGCTCACTGCCGGGCTCGCAACTTCCGATATTCAAGGGGGTTAATAAATCCATACAGGCTTTAGGGATCGTACCTAAGGCATGGGGTAGACGCGGCAGCTCAATTGCATGCAACTTCAACAACTGCCGATGAGTCTAATGGGGTAAGCAGTACAAGAGGTCGGAATCGGAGGTGATGACGGCCATGGTGAACAAAGAGATGAACGATAAAGACAGATTTACGATGACGGAGCTGGCGGCGTTGAGAAACGACTTGCTGCAGGGTGGCATGATCGATTCCTACGAAGCCGCGGAACTGCTCCAGGTATTCCTGATGGGCCGTGGGTATGGGGTTTCGCAAACGGCGGCGCTTGATGCAGCAGGCCGGGTCGAAATGGCCGGTTGCGCCCTGCCCGTCCTTCAATACGAGCTCGAGAATCTGGCTATGGTGATGTAGTTTGCGGGCGGTGATCCCGCTTGGCGATTTCAGGGCTGGGGGAAAACCCAGAAGTGGTGAGCCAGAAATCGCCTAAACGGGCGAATTAACAAGTTTTTGACATTCTGGTACGCGATCGAAACACGACCCAACGAACCAGTTCCACAAACGAACAGCCGGGCAAACCAGCCCGGCTTTGTGGTTTTTAGGGGACGTTTTTGGTTGGGCAGGAACCGCGATATTGGTTCGCGGACTAGACCACCGTGAGTCGGATTGGGATTATTCGTACCGCAAGCTTTCGACGGGGTCGAGTTGCGAGGCGCGCGTGGCGGGCACGGTGCCGAAGATGATTCCGACGATGGACGAAACCAATATGGCGATGATTGCCGACAAGCCAGAGATCGGGAAGCGGTAGTCCGTGAAGAATCGTACTGAGTAAGGCAGGGCGAGTCCGGTCACGATGCCAGCCACGCCGCCGGTCAGCGAGATGAGAATGGCCTCCGCCATGAATTGAAAGCGGATCTCTTTGTTGGTCGCGCCAATCGCCTTCCGGATGCCAATCTCGCGGATGCGGGAGGTCACCGTCGCCAGCATGATGTTCATGATGCCGATGCCGCTGACCAGCAGCGTCACCAATGCGACCAGCATGAGAATCACGGTGAGAGCGTCGGCGATCTTTCCTGCGACGGTGAGCAACTGCGTCAGGTTCTGCACGCTGTAGACAGACTCGGATCGATGCCGCGACTGCAACACGCGCTTGATGGCTGCCGTGGCTGGCGCAACATCCTGCGGACTCGCCGCTGAAAAATATATCTGATAGACCGCCGCGGTCGGCGTGAAGAATCGGCTGACCGTGTATGGAATCAGCATGGTGTCTTCCTGAATTTCCGATTGGCCGAAGGTGTCCACGCTCTCCTTGAAGACGCCGACGATCGTGAAGGGCAGGCCACCGCTCAACTTGATGATCTGGCCAACCGCCGTGTTGGGACTGCCGAAGAGCCGTTCTGCGAGCTGGGCGGTGATGACGCCAACCTTGTTGTGTCCCGCTGAGTCTTGAGCGTCGAAGAAACGTCCGGCCAGAACAATCAAGTTTCGTACACGCCGATATTCGGGATCGACGCCGAGAACGAGGATATCGCGCTGCTTGCCTCCGCCAACGCTGATGCGATCGTTGAGGGCGACGGTCGGGGAGGCGGCGACGACGGTTGGAACCTGCTCGCGTACAGCCTTCACATCGTCGACGGTCATGGGATCAGGCGTGGAGTCGATGCGCTGCAATCCGCCCTGATAGTCCGCGTAGATCATGTTCGCGCCGATGGATTGAATCTGCCTGAGGATGTACTGCTTGCCGGTGAGTCCGATGGTGACGACGAGAATGACCGAGGCTGTGCCGACGGCCATGGCAAGCGAGGTCAGCGTGAACTGCAGCTTGTTGCTGGAAAAAGCGTCGTACGCGAAGTTCAAGACTTCGCTGAGACCAATCCTGAAGCGGCGTTGCGTTCGTATCGCCGAAGCGGTCGCGGTGGCCATTCTGGGTGCTTAGATGTTAAACCGGGGTCGGAAGAACCCGCAATGAGCCGTGCCTAGCCACGATTAATACGAACGGGGGATGCTGCGGAACGACGGACAGCGTCGCACTGGTCGCTACGCTCCTCGGGGCGGACGAATGCGTCCGCCCTACATGAGCTGCTTTGACTGTTCGGCATGTTTAGGACGGCGGAATGACGAGACGGCTAGAGCGGCAAGGACCACTATCAGCGGGTCTACGGGGCGGAAGTAGTAGGTTTCGGGATGGGAGATGTAATAAGGGAGCGGGAACACTGCCAGCACGATGGCGAAGCGGATGGCTAGCGGTGCATCGAGTTTCCAGACGCGCCTGAGACCGATCAGGCCGAGCAACGTCATGGTCGTGTTCAGGAAAATATTCGGCGGATCGAGCGGTTCTTCCTTCAAGATACGCGTGGTCGAAACTCCAGTAGCCCGTCCACATGTAAATGATGCGGCGGAAAGTCATGTGCACAAACCAGGCCGGATGCTGCGCAATGTAGTCCTTGGCTTGCTGGAGCTTGTGATCCATGTAGGCGATTTCACCGATGCGTTCGTACTCGGAGAGTTCGGCGTCGTTGTGGTTGGGATGGAGGCTGCTGTTGACCCAGCGCTGGGAGTATCCGTTGTTGCCGATGTAGAGTTCGAGGCCGAATCCGCTGCGGACGGGAATGAACTTGTGGAAGAGGAGATAGTTGCGCATGAGCCACGGCGACATGACGGCAAGCGCCGCGAGCGCTGCGGTGGCCATGGGAATCGATCCAGGCCTCGCGCTGGCGATAGCGGCGATAGATAGTCCACAGGCCGAGCAGCGGGACGACAGAGAGAATGACTGGCTCCGTCAGTGCGGAGAAGCCGCCGAAAAGTCCGAATAATATCCAGTCACGGGTGCGCGAAGATTTTTCGAGGCGCCATGCAAAGTAGAAAAGGCAGGCGAGTTCAAGCGTGACCAGCGGCGTGGACCACGCCCAGTCTGCGCCGTAATAGATGCCGTAAGGAGAGAAGGCCCATCCCCAACCAGCCCACTTAGCGACGCGATCTCCGAAGGCCTGACGGGCGAGAAGGAATACGGGAATGCATGTCAGCGCGGAAAAAATGCTATTCAAGGATAGCGCTGCGAGAATCGAGGACCTGGTTTCGATCCCGAAGATTTTGAAGATTCCTGCCAGGAGATACGAATACACGGGCGGCAGCAGCGCGGATGAACCTGTTTCCGCGAATGGGCTGCCGAAGCCGTGCCCTGATGCGATCGAGCGTGCAATCAGGCCGAAGGCCCAGTGCTCGAGAACGAAGGGTCCATCCAGTCACGGTAGACGAATGGGATCACGGCGAGGCGGACTGCCAGCGCGATGAGCACCATCCAGAAGTACGTTGGGATGCGCGAGGAAGAGGATGGTGAGTTGGGCATTATTTGTGGCTGAACTCGCCTCGCGGCGTCTTTTGGTGCCGAGGCGAGTACGCCTTCGCGACAGCGACGGGGCACCGACGCTACTTAGTGGTCAGTATAAACGGCACACTTGTCACTTTTTCGTTTGCGTATGGACACTGCATCTGTTCGGATTTCGATTGCGCGGAATAGGCAGCATCTTCATGGGACAGGACTACCCAAGTCACGCCGAAACGTCTCTTTCAGACGGGCGAAGTCTTTGGGCTGAAAATTTGTCCAGCCGTTGAGTGCGGTCACCTCTTTTACCCATCGCGGCGCGAGGCTCGGGACACGGGCCACCATGCCGGCATCTTTCTCGTAATCGGCGAGGGCGCTGCGCTCGGCGAGAGCGCGGAATCCGTGAGAGTCCTCGTCGGGCAAAGTTTGGTAATGAGGATCGAGCGCGAAGAGCGCGTCGGACGGAGTGTTATCCCTGATCCAATGAAATGCTTGCAGCCACGGATTCGCGGATTGCACCCACGGAAATTCGAGATGTACGGATGCGGGATACATCTGGCGCTGGGCATAGAACATGCCAGCGCATAGCGGAACGAACAACAAGCAGCCAGCGATAGACGCGACGCTCGAGGAGGTATTGAGCGACCAGACCTCCGGCGAGAAGAAAGAACAGAAGGTAAAGCAGTTGCAGGTAACGCATGGGCTCGAACGGACGCAGACGCTCGAGGCTGGGAGGAAGCATGATCATCAGGCCCACGATGGTTTGAAATGCACCGTACGAAAGAAGAGCGCTCGTAACCGGCACCAGGGAAGAATCGTCCTCCGGCTTCTGCCCTCGACTGCAGAAATCGCCGGAACAGGAATAGCAGTAGCGAGTGGGGCGAATACCCCCAGCCATTCATACCAGTGCCAGTGAATCAGGAAATAGAAGCCGCGAGTGGACGCGGCCTGACGCCAAGCGTCCGAGGCTGGCTCAAAAATCCATCCCAAGGGAATGAGACTGGCGGTCACCAGCGCAGGCAAGGACTTCCCGTGCAGGTGGAGTACGCAGCGCCCACCATAAGAAGATGCAAAATGAAATTCCGAAGCAGGCCATGATGGCATGGACCGCGAAGGCGAAAGCAAGCAGAACTCCTGCGACCCATAAGCGGCGATCGATGACGGCGACGATGGCGGCAAGGATCGCTGCCGTCGCGAGAGTGCGCGGATGAAGATACTGGTCGGCGAGATTGATCGCGATGCCGGGCAACGGCATGGTCAGAAGCGCCGCGATTAGCGCGGTTGCCGCCCAGTGAGATTCAGCATTCGGGAAGCATCGGCGGGCGATGCGCCAACATCCGTGGAGCACAAAGAAGATCGCGACGAACTGCCACAGCAAGGACATCCACGCGAGCGGCAGGTGCGTGAGGCGAACGGAGAATGCGATGAGCTTGTCGAAGATCGTCGCCTGAAACTGCAAGCGAAAAAAATCTGCGTCGTGGGGAAAGAGGCTGGGATTCAGATTGTGCTTGATCGCAGCCAGATAGAACGAATCATCTTCAAGACCGGGATGGTATCCCATCATCGCAATGCGCGATGAGAGTCAGGCCCGCCAGCGAAGCCAAGTTGCGTGCGCGAGAACTCGCGCGCGCTGAAGTCGAGAAGGATTGATCGGGATTATTTCGCATTCCAGTGGGGAATGCTGAGCCGGACACTAGACGGGATGCTCAGATTCCGTATGAGGAGGAGCGTAATAGGTCTCGCGCTCGTCATCAAGTTTCCGTCCGATATCGCTGAAGCGGGGCAAGTGAAGGAGTCCGAATTTCTGCAAAGCAAACTGGATCGTCGTGCCCAACACACCGAAACCGTATTTCACGCTGCGACGGAAGTTGATCGACGAAGCCTCTTCGAAATACTTGGTCGGGCAGGAAACCTCTCCGATGCGGAATCCGAAGTGGACGCACTGCGCCAGCATCTGGTTATCGAAGACAAAGTCGTCGGAGTTCTCGAGCAGCGGCAGTTCGAGTCAGCACCTTGCGGCTGAAGGCGCGATATCCGGTGTGATATTCCGAGAGCTTCACACCCAGAAACAGATTTTCAAACGCGGTCAGAGCGCGGTTGGCGATGTACTTATAAATCGGCATGCCGCCGAGCAGGGCGCGCCCGCCGATAATGCGCGATCCGAGAACGACATCGTACACGTCGTAGGCGACCATGCTCGCCATCGCGGTGATCAGCAGCGGGGTGTACTGGTAATCGGGGTGCAGCATGATGACGACGTCGGCGCCGGCCGCGAGAGCTTCGCGGTAGCAGGTCTGCTGGTTGCGTCCGTATCCGTAGTTGCGGTCGTGACGATAGACATGCAGGCCAAGGTGCTGGGCGAGCTTCGCGGTTTCATCGCTGCTGTGATCGTCGACCAGGATGCGGATGTCGGCGAGCTCGGGAATCTCGGCTACCGTCGCTTCCAAAGTCTTCTCCGCGTTATACGCGGGCATAACTATCGCGATATGTTTGCCGTTAATCATGAGTTGCTGTGTAACTAGTCTACCTGATGCTACGTCATCGATCAGGACGTGCGACTCAGGTTCGGCATTACCTTCGTTTCTAACTGCCAAACAAAAACGCATTCAGCGACACAGAAAAACACAGAGAACGTCTTCTTCTTTATTTCATGTTGTCGAGGATGGAGCCGACGATTCCTCCGACTACTCCGCCTTCTACCGTGTGGCGCGCGGCTTCGCGCGGGAGATATCTTTCGATGGCGTGGGCCAGCTTGGCGATGGGGAGAGTTTGCAGCCAGACGCGGCCCGGGCCGGTGAGAGAGGCGAGAAAAATTCCGTCGCCGCCGAAGATCATGTTCTTGATGCCGGGAACGGTCGTGATCTGAAATGAAACGCGATGACTGGAATGCTCCGACATGGCCGGGATGAACGCGCAGATGTCTCGCCGGGCTGAAGATCGCGGATGACGAGTTCGCCGGAGAGTTCGAGCCACGCGATTCCCTGCCCGCTGAGCTTTTGCAGGAGGAAGCCATCGCCGCCGAAGATTCCTGCGCCGAGCGACTGCTGGAATGCCACGCCGATCTGAATTTGCGAAGTCGCGCACAGGAAGCCGTGGCGGTGAATCATGTATTCGTGGCCGGGGGAGACTTCGACGGGAACGATGTGGCCGGGAAGCTTGGTCGCGAAGGCGAGTTCTCCGGCGGCGCCCACAGCGCGGTATTCGGTCATGAAGATCGATCCGCCGCCGGCGACGCGCTTGAGGACGCCGAAAAGGCCTCCGCCGCCGGCGAACTGCGTGTGCGTGGTCATCTGGATCGAGGCGCCCATCCAGGAAAGTTCTCCGGCTTCGGAGATGATGGTCTCGTTCGGTTCGAGTCCAAATTCCAGGACGGGCATGGTCGTGCCGGTGATGCGGCTTTGCATTGCGGATCTCCTGAGTTGAGTGGTTGCGGAAAGAAAGTATACATCGGGGATCAAGCGTCTTATGGGCGCGGTGGCGCGGTTCCCGGGGGCGAATCCCGCTGGCCGTCCGGTTCGGAATTCAGCAGGAAATCTCTAGGTACGGCTCAATTCGGCGGAGCACCGCTGTTTGGGACGGTGTTCAAAATCGTTCCCTAAGGACAGCTCCCGTAAAGCCGCAATCTTTCATTGGACCATTGTGGCGCAGCCTTGAAGGCGAGCCTTTCGAACCTTTGGGCTGGTTAGCTCTGCCAATCTAAGCTGAACATTCTTTCTAACTTCGATGGCGCGGCTGCTGAAGCCCCTCTTTCACTTTGCGCTGCATTTGGCATGGCTGAAGCCGCGCCCTGATACGAACCTGGCCCGATTTTCGGCGCTCTTTTCTTTCAATCGCCTGCCCGTCATTGCGCTGCTTCGTCAGGCGGCGTTTGAGCGGGGAACTCCGGTGCGGGGCACGTGCGAGATCGGCTTTTCGTGCAGCAGCAATTCTGTGGCTTGCACGCGGCGGCTGTTGTGGAACCAGCGCTGGACGACGTTGTCGCAAAGGAAGTTCGCAATCGCGAGGATGCTCATGCCCTGATGATGCGCCATCCAAGAGCGAACGACGCGGCAGTTGGAACGGCGGACTTTATCGAGCGGTCCGAAGTCTGCGGCTTCATAAAATCCGTAGGGACCGAACCATCCGAGGCGATCCATGCGATGCAGATTGCGAAGCGCTTCGGTGGCGTTCACCGTTAACCCCAGAAAAGTGGAGTAGGGAGATATCACGAGAAGGTCGAGTTCTCCCTTCATCATCGCGAGTTGAGGAACGCCGAACGCGTGGTACTGATAGTTTCCTGACTCATCGAGCTTGTAGTAAGCAGATTCCGAAATGCCCCACGGGAACGCCTTTGCGGCTGGCATAGGTCTGCTGATAATCCACGACAGCGATGCGGCTGCGATCGAGCAAGGTGTTCGGGTATGAGCGCATCCACAGCATGGGCATCAGGTACTCGAACATGGTGCCGGTCCACGAGCGAAGAACGGGGTTGCCGTTCGCGATGGTGTGGGTGCGTCCCATGCGGAACCAGGATTCCTGCGGAATGTCTTCTTTGGCGACGGCGGCAAATACCGCAGTACGCGACTCCGTCGCGAGCAGGTCGTAGCACGCCGGCTCGAGCTTTCCGGTTTCGACGTTGAAGCCGACCGACATCAGCTTGCGGCGCGGATTCAACAGGAAGCTGAATTCCATTGCATCGGCAAGTTTCCCGGCTTCGACTGCGACGGTGCGCAGAGTTTCGATCAGACGAAGCGCATTGGCACGCGCCTGCGGCAGAAGTCGCTTGCAGCTTTTCGTATTGGCCCCGATCGCCGCGAGCGACAGCGACGGCATCACGCGTTCGAGGCGGTTGTGCAGGTCGTCGATGAAAAGCGGAAGCTGGCGCAGTGAAGGCCTCTCTTCGAGCTCAGGACCGACTTTGATGTCGTTGCGAACGGAAGCGAACTCGGGCAGCTCCCACGGAGTGTAGGAGCTGACAAGCTCCTGCACGGCTTGCAGCCGAGCTCGAGTGGCTGCGCTGAACCTTCTCGATTTCCTCCAACTCTTTGGGATTGGAGATGGATGAAGTTCTGTGAAATGTCTTCGTCGCACAATGCGAGCAGGCTCGGCAGCCATTCTTTTGTGGCGAGGCCTTGTTCGCAGCGGGAAAGCTTGACGGCGGGAGAATCCTTTCAGCTCGGCCAGAGCGCGCAGGTGATCGAGAACTCCTTCGGCCATGCTCGGCTGCAGAAGCGGCTGCTTCATGCGGGTCAGCAGTCCTTGCTGCAACGTCCACAGCGAGGCCAGAAGATTTCCGCTGTCGACCGAAGACACGAAGCGCGGGGTCAAGCGGCTCGAGCGTGCGCGTGTCATACCAATTGAGGATGTGCCCGCGAATTCTTCGGAATGCGAGAGAGCGTTGCGAGACGTGCGCTGCGTCTGCACGGCAAGCTCGGGAACGGTGAGATATCCGAACTCGCAAGCGACCTGCTGCGCGTTCAGCAGCATGCCCAGGTTGGTTGGCGATACGCGGCCAGCAACCGCGGGAGGCTCTTCCTGAACGTTGTCGGGGATGAGCCAGTTGTGTTCCTCGGTGCAGTACTCCGCGTAGTAGCGCCAGGTGTGCAGCGCGGAACGGCGCATGAAAATGAAGTCTCTTTGCGCGGCAATTCCTTTTCGCGGGGCACGGTCGTGGGACGATTCAGCCAGATCGAGACCAGTTTGCTGGCAGCCCACAGGACGAGGATCGGAAGCGCAACGTAGAGAGCGCGCGGCTGCATCCACCAAACCAGACCCGCCGACCGCGAGCGACAGAAGCGGGATCCAGTTGAGATATCGGTCGGCCGGAGCCTAGCCGCGTGGCCGAGTTCCGCTTCTGCGGCAGTTTCCCATTCAAGCATGCGCTCGCGAGTGAACGACTTCGCTGACAATCGCGCGCACCACGGCGTCGAGCGAGAGCAACGTCTGGTGCGCGAGGAAAGATCAGCGTCAGCGTCGTCGTGATGATACGTCGCCAGGAAAGCGTGCGACGGCGTCACGAACCAGGCTCAGCTTGTCTTCGACGATGCGCCTTGACGACAGCCGACGATGCACTTGGAAAATGCCGGGAGTGAACAGAAGGAATACAGTGGCCAGCGTCCAGCGAATCGGGCGTACTGCCGGGCACGAGCCATCCGAAGACCAGGAGCAGGAATGTTGCCGGCTCAACCAGGCTGCGGCGCAAGTTGTCGAGAATCTTCCAGCGCGAAATCAGCGAGATCGGATTGGAAACTCGCGCGCCCGCTTCGTCCGGAACGTCGAGCGAGCAGCCATCCGGCAATCTGCCAGTCGCCGCGCAGCCAGCGGTGTTTGCGGCGGTTGTAGGCGCTGTAGTGCGAGGGATAGTCCTCGATAACCTCGATATCGCTGGCCAGTCCGGCGCGCGCATATGCTCCCTCGATCAGATCGTGGCTGAGCAGGGCATTGCGCGGGAAGCGCTGATCGAGAACTCTGATGAACGGTGTCGACTTCGTAGATCCCTTTGCCGGTGAAGCTGCCTTCGCCGTAAAGATCCTGATAGGCATCGGAGACGGCGCGCGTGTAGATGTCCAGACCGGTCTGGCCGGCATAGATCGCGGCGAGCCGCGAGCTTGCACCGTGCTCAATACGCTGACGCCGACGCGCGGTTGCAGAATGCCGTAACCGGCAACGACGATGTTCTTCTCCGGATCGATGATGGCCTGATTCAGCGGATGCGCCAGCGCGCCAACCATGCGCTGTGCCGATCCGCGAGGAAGCTCGGTGTCGGAATCGAGCGTGATGACGAAGCGGACCTTGGGCAGAATCGACAGATCGCCGACCTTGATCGGGAAGCTGTCGTATTCTCCGCGCAGAAATTTGTTCAGGTCGAGAAGCTTGCCGCGCTTGCGCTCCCAGCCCATCCATCCCTTCTCGCGAGGGTTGTAGATGCGATGGCGGTGCAGCAGCAGGAACGATCCCTTCTTCTGGTCGGCATACTTCTGGTTCAGTTCCGCGAATCAGCGACGAGCAAACTCAATCAGCGGATTGTCTTCGCTGGCGCGATGATCGGAGTCGGCCAGATCGGAGAGCAAGCGCGAAGTGGATATTGGCGTCGTGATTGCCGAGGAATCGGACTTCCAGATCCTCCACCAGGCGTGTGCACCTGCTTTTCATTGAGCAGCAAGTGTGGGCACGGCGACCAGGGTAACGCAATCCGCGGGAACGCCCTTTGAGAAATCCAGCTTCGGAAGAATCTCCGCCGGCAGAACTTCGGTGATGATGCCGTCGATGATCTGGATCGCGCACTGGGAACTTGGAAGCAGAAACAGCAGCATCGCCAGCAGGATCAGCCCCGGCGAACTATCACGACGTCGTTGACGAACAGCAAAGCCGCAGTAATAATCGCGAACGTGAGTATGGCGACGCCGGGAAGGAAAAATTCGTCGGGATGCTGCCACATCCATGTACGGACGCGCTGGAGCACTGTCGGCCGCCAGCGCGATACGCTCGGAGAGCATCCCGCTGCCTTCGCCTACAAGGTAATAGCCAATGTGAGATTCGCGCGACGCTATGCGCGGATCGGGATAGATTGCTGCGCCTGCGCCTGCTTGCGCCAGCGCCAGCGGCCTCCTGTCGCGACCTTGATCTCAGTGAAGTCCGACCGCGCCGCCAGAGCAGCCACCTTCTTCCGATATTGGTTCCGGCTTTCAGGATCCATCTCGGCGTAAGCGCCGACGGGATCCTGGCGAAAAATGTGGCCGAAACAAAATCAGCGGCTCCAGCAATTCGCTCCAGGAGGTCTGGCTCACTTCCCGCAAGCTGTGGACGCAGACGCCGACCTCGGGTGAGTCTGCTTCGGGATGCGGCAATGCCTTGCGCAGCGCGGACCGCAATTTCCTCGAGCAGGACCAGCTTCAAGGCCGGCCCGATGGCATTGAACTCCCGAAGTTCGAGCGGCGTGGTTTCCTGAAATCCGCGGCAGAATGTGCGAAAGACTGGTTCCTGGAAGTTGTATGACGTTTCGCGGAAATATCCCTGGGCGAAGGCGATGCACGCGCGGCAGGTTTCGGCGGTAGCGGTGCGAACGTGCGGCAACTCGCGCGAAGCGTTTGTCAGTCTCCGCCGGACCGTTGCCAGTTCGGAATAGAGAGCGATGAATTGTCCCGCAGCCAACGAGCATCGTCGGTCAATGGCGTCGAGGCGACGGAACTGTCGACGGCAGCGAGGATGGAAAAAGTCTTGCTTCGCGCCTGACGGCTCGCCTGGCGAAAATGTCGGACGACGGAACTCGCGGAAGCCACGAGACATGGCAGGCAATCTTCGCTCCCTGTGGCGGCGAAGGCTGGTCTTCCGGAAATTCCGCTCGTATCGCCGTCAACGACGGAGTCGTTTCGCGCGGTTTCGGTGACGGCGGTTTCTGACGTGATGGTTTCGTGCGGCATCAGCGGTCCCTTCACCGATAGCTGGCTGCTTGCATTTCGAACATCGCGGCGTACCGGCCGCCGAGATGGGTTAAATCTTCGTGTTTGCCTTCTTCGGCGATGCGTCCATCTTCCAGCACTACGATGCGGTCCGCCATGCGCACGGTTGAAAAGCGATGGGAAATAAACAACGCCATCTTGTCCCGCGGTGAGTTCTGCAAATCTCTGGAAGACTTCGAATTCGCTGCGGGCATCGAGCGCCGCAGTCGGCTCGTCAAGAATCAGAACCTGCGCTTCGCGCAAGATAGGCGCGAGCCAGAGCGACTTTCTGCCACTCGCCGCCGGAGAGATCGACGCCACCTTCGAAGCGGCGGCCCAGCATCTGGTCGAAGCCTCGACCCGAGTTCGGCCGATGACCTCGTCCGCCATGCTCTTGTGCGCTGAAGCACGCAACAGCTCCATGATTGTCGATCTCTTCGATCTCGCCCGACGGCAATGTTCTCGCGCGCCGTCATCTCGTAGCGCATGAAGTCCTGAAAGATCACGCCGATTTCCCTGTACAGAGTTTCGAGGTCGTAGTCGCGCAGGTCGACGCCGTCGAGTAGAATCTGCCCCTCCGTCGGGATCGTAAAGGCGGCAGTGAGCAATTTCACGATCGTTGTCTTTCCCTGGCCGTTCTCACCGATGAGCGCCACGCGCTCGCCCGGATGAAGGATGAAAGTTGAATCGGTCAAGAACCATTGCGCGATCCGCCGGGATAGCGGAACGAGACATTTCGGAATTCGAATCCTCTCCGGATCGGACGCGGAACCGGCAGCGCCGAAGGTTTCGAGCGAATCGTCGGCTGCATTTCGAGGAACGCGACCAGGTCGGTCAGGAATAGCGCCTGATCGGCGATCCCGAAACTGTCGAAAAAATCTGCTGAATATTGGAACTCAGCCTGCTGAATCGCAGCCGTCAAGGAACGTGAGCGAGCTCAAGCCTGAGTGCGCCGCTGACGGTCCGCCAGATCACGTAGACGTAAGTCCCGTAATAACCAAGCGTGCCGACCAGGGACAGCACGGCGCCGGCAATCATCTTGCGGCGGGCGAGGCCGACATCTTCGTTGTAGATCTGATCTGAAAGTTTGGTAAAGCGCGCAGTCAGAAAATCTTTCAGACCGAAAAGCTTCAGTTCCTTCGCCGCTTCTTTGCTTCCGCCCAGCACGCGGAGATAGTCCAGCTGGCGGCGGACCGGGGTCTGTCGGAAATTCTTGGCATATCCCAGAAATGCAAAATGACTTTCGCCCAGGAAAGCCGGAACGACTCCCGCAATCAGCAGCAACATGCAGCCACGGAGAGAACAGGACGATCGAAACCGAAAATGCGATCGTCGTAACCACTTGCTGAATCAGGCGGCCGATCGACTGAATCATGCCCAGTCGGTCTGTGGCCTGAACGCGTGCGCGCTCAAGACGGTCGTAGAAGACAGGATCCTCGTAGGCGAGCAGATCGAGTTCCGCGGCATGCTTCATGACCTGGATGCTGACGTGCCGCATGTAATTTTCGGCGAGCAGGGAATCGAGATAATCGCCGACGCGGCCGACGGTGCCGGCCAGGACGGCGAACGCGAATTCCAGAGCAACGAGATACCACAGGCGGGTCGGGACTGGCTGGTGCGTAGTGACCACGCGGTACCACAGTGTCGATGATCAGCTTTGCCGCCAACCCAGGCGATGGCGAGCGGCAGCAGCGAGGCGATCAGGCGGAAGACAACCCCCAGGATGACGACCGTGCCGCCCGAGTCCCAGACGATTCGCAAGACAACGGGTACGTTGCGGAGGGCAGAAATCGTTCACGCCAGCTGCTCAAAAAGGTTCGCCGATCCGGCATTGGTTAAAGCCTTTAGTTTCAACCTCTTCGTTTTACCTAGACATTTCCCAGGGGGACAACGTCGCGGCTGAGCTCCAGCGACTGGAGGTTCACCGAATATACACTGGAAATCAGCCTCTTGGAACGGCTTCTTTGATGAAGGATCGGGACTTACGGTTGGTGCGCAAAGCCAGTCTGACAGCGCGCCGAGAACAGTCAATATTTGACGAAATCCGGCGCGCTGCATGCCGAGTTGAGCCTCGGGAGTCTTCATGAAAGTCTCCCACACGAATCCGGTGCGCAGATTCTCCGCCATCAGCATGGTGATTCCGGTATCGATCCCGATCACGTCGTGGTCGTACCAGTTCTTGAGCGGATTGAAGGCGTTGACGAAGCCGTATTTGCTCCAGGCGGAGCCGTAACGTGTTGCGAATGTTCTTCAGAACACGCAACGTTTGTTGCGGAAGGAAGGTCAAGCGAGCCGCCGGTGGCGCTGGGAGTGATGGTTCCATCGATCGGACCAACGGCGGGTGGGCCTCCCCAGACGACGTAGCCGTTGACGGAATCGGAAGCGGTGATTCCCCAGAGATCTTCGCTGTAGTCGGAGAACTGCTTGCCGAGTTCGAGGCAAAAGCGGCGGTGGACTTCGGTCGCGATGATGGAGTTCTGAAAGTAGTCGGCGAACTTGTCGCGCTTGCCGCGGAAATCGAACCAGGCCTGCGAGAACTGATGGACGAATAGCGGCGCGAACGATCCGATGTAGCGCAGCCCGTCATATTCAAATGTCAGTCGCTTCCAGGCATTCCATGCTTCGGGCTTGAGCGGATGCGATCGGGATCCCATGCCGAGCAAATACATCATCATCAGTTCGCTGTAGTAGTCCCAGCGCGAAGGCAGGAATCCGATCTCCGGAGTCCATCCGTGCGAAAGCAGGGATGTGTCTTCGGAAAGCCATGTCCACTCGACGCGTCCAAAGATCAGGTCGGCCAGTTGCGTCACGGCGGAATGCTTGAAGTGCTCGCGGCAGGTGAGGACGCCGCAGAGCAGAATCGCGGTATCGACCGACGAGATTTCCGATTCCCAGACGCGCTCGCCGGTATTGATGTTCGCAAAGTGGTAGAAAAATCCGCGATGATGCGGAAGCTTTTTCCACAAGAAATTCAGGGCCGTGAACAGACGTTCCAAGGCAGCCGTACGGGTGATCAAGCCCGCGCTTTTCACCGATGCAAAGAGCGGTGAGGCCAAATCCGGTCGCGGCGATGCTGGCGACAACGCCCGGCGTGTTGCCGCGCAGATCGCATCGATCCTGCACCATGCCCGTCTTCGGATTCTGCTGCTCCATGAAGTAGAGGAAGATGGCGCTCTCGAGTTCATTGAGGAACTGATCATCTTCCGCCGTCAACGTGTACTGACCGGGCGGCTGAAATCTGGGATGAGGCTGGCTGTATCGAACTTTGGGACAGGAGGCTGGGAGCGAGGGGCAGCACAATCCTGCGCCCAGAAGTTGTCGCATCCACTGGCGACGGGACAATTCGTTGGCATGATTTTTTGTCATCCGCGTCGTTCTATTTTCAGGCAAACTTCGAGCGCAAGACGGCATTCATAGAGATGCGCGGTACTGATTGCTGGATGCCGAATTCCATTTGCTTTTGCGCACGACGACCGTTGCTTAAATTACCATCATTCATTAACTTAAATCAGAAGTTCTGCGTGAAATTGTGACATTGAAACGCACTCTTGGCTGGGGCTTTGCCCTGACTCATTATTGCCGCGATTGCCGCCGGGGGTTTTTTCTACCTCCGTTGGCGGAGCCACAGGCTCATCGTGCTGCAAGGCGCGACGATGGTGAAGGATACCGACGTTCGCAAGCAAAGGCCGATCGCCGGAGTGCAAATTACTGCGATCGACAGTCTGCAGATTCAGACCGTGAAGTCGGATTCCTCCGGCCTTTTTCTGATTCCTCTGCACGAAGGCACCAAGCGCGGCGCAGCCCATCACGCTGCAATTTCGGCATCCGGACTATTTCCTGATGGATGTTCAGGAATTTGTCGGCGACAAACTCTATGTCGTCCATCTGGTACCGCGCACTACTCCGGTGGTGAATGACGGCAAGCCCGCCAACACATGTAGGCAATGTCACGGTGCGCTATTCGGTCAAGACGACTACCGACGTGAATATCGGCAGCGCCGTGCAAGACTTTCCAAGTAGAAAACCAGGGAAACGTTCCCTGCAGAAATCAGCATCCATGTTCGCCCGACGGGAAATGGAAAGCGGCCGTGGGATCGACGTCGCTCGATGCCGGGACGGGAAACGAGTTCCGCGATGCGCGCGTTTCCTGCATTGCGGGACCCTGTCCTTTTACGCAAAATCGATTCGGAGCGCTCGTCGAAGGCCGGGCAAATCATCACGGTCGACGCGCGCAACTGGTCAGACACCGCGACCTTTCTCATCGAAGCCGAAGTTTTGCACACGATGCCAACTTCGGCTGCGCACGAATTCTTCCCGGTCATCTTCGGACGAGAGCTGAGCTTTACGCTTGCCGGCGACCGTCGAAGGCGTGACGGTGGAGGCGGACATCGATCAGCAGAGAGTTTTCTTCCCTCTCGGGCCATCACTGATTTTGAGTTGGGCAAACTGCAGCGCCAGCGAGAATCCGGACCGCACTCGCGTCTTCAGATGCGAATTGAAGCCGGGATATCAGTTCCGGTGAGCATTGACTCATCGTGCGTGTGTGTCTGACGTCCGGGGCGCGGGCGTTAAGTGGAACTCATTTTCCGGCAAGCTTTTCGGCTTCTTTCCGCTGAGCAGTAGCCTCTGCTGTCTTTCCTAAGTGCGTGAAGGCCTCTGCCATTTCTGCGTGCGGTTGCGGCTCTTGCGGACGAAGCTTCGTCGCCTCATTCAGGTAGTTCAACGCCGCGGTGTATCGTTTTGCCTCTGCGCTTTTTTCGGCCAATTTCAGACTGAGGAAGTAGAGGGAGTCGGCCGTCCCGGCGTCCTGCGGATTGAGTTCCTGCGCATGCTTCAGGATGTCGAAGGCTTTATCTTCGTCATCCAGTTTGAGCAGCGTGGCTCCGTAGAGCGCGTTCAGAGGGAACAAATCGGGCCAGCGCTTGAGCGCCTGTTCAAGGGGCTGGCGCGCCTCGGCGAAGCGATCCATTTGAAAATACGTTAGCGACAGGTTGTACTGAACCTGCGGCGAGTGAGGCGAAAGCTCCGCCGCTCGCTGAAACGGCTTGAGTGCTGCGTCGAAATCCTTGTGCTGGGCGTAGATCATGCCTAACGAAGTGAGGCGATCGGCATCATCATCGTGATAGAGCTTGTCGCAAACCGCGCGTGCATCTTCGCGACTTCCCTTCTCCAGTTTATCGGCGCACTCGGTGCGAAGTTGAGCCTCGGTGTCATCCTGACGGCGGAGGACAGAGGAAAGCTCCAGGGATTTTTTCGCTTCATCTTCACGGCCCTGCTTGCGATAGACAAGTCCGAGTTGATAAGGCACGCGCGAGTCGCGTGGGCTAAGTTGAGCCGCTTCCTTGAGAAATTTCTCGGCGTTCGGAAGATCGTTCTGCTTGAGATATGCGAAACCTAAGTAGTAGGCAGTATCGGGAAAGGGTGGCGTGGAAATTGCGAGGGAGAAGTTCTTGATGGCACTGGCGTAGTCAAGGTCATCAATATCGAGGCGTCCTAGGTAATACGAGACGTTGGGATGATCTCCGATTTGCTTGCGAACTCCTTCTAATTCGCGGCGAGCTTCGACAGGCTTGTGCTGCTCGAAAAGCGCGACCGCGAGAGGAAATTGTGCGCGCAGAACAAGCGATGAGTCGAGCGCAAGCGCAGCACGGAACTCTTCGACGGCGACCTCATAACGGTCTAGCTTCAGGGCTTCATAACCTTTGCCGAGATGTGCTTCCGCGGTCAGTGACGAGGTCGTCTGCTGAGGAGCTGTCGACTGCGCAACCGAGGCAGGCAAGCAGGCCGCGAGCGCGAGCATCGATAGTGCAAATCGCCGCATAGTTCTTAGTGTTGGAGCCATCCGAGATGGAAAGATTATATCTGCGAGGGGCGGGTGATTTGCTCGTCATGCGGATCGTGGTCTGTGATTAGTAGCCGTCATTTGATGACTGAGCAATGTTGTTGCCGAGAAGTTCCTGCATAATTCGTACTCCGGAACTTGTGCCGACCAGATCGGCGCCTGCATGGAGTAGATCGCGGACCTGTTGCGCGGTCTTGATGCCACCCGAAGCTTTTACCTTGATGTTTGACGGAGCGAGACGGCGAAGGTATCGCATATCGTTGGGGGTAGCGATGCCAACCGCTCCGCCACTGGCGTTCTTGAGGTAAGAAACGCCGGCCTCGATGCTTATTTCAATTGCTCGTCTGCGTAAATGATCGTTCAGAAGCGGAAGTTCGAGCATGATTTTGATTGGAATCTTGCCGGCTGCTTGCACGACGCCAGCGATATCAGTGGAGTACTCCTTCTCCATCCCGGAAAGAAGGAAACCTACGTTCGGCATAAGGTCGATTTCCTGGGCGCCTTCGTCTACGAGTTGTTTGGTCTCGCAGGCCTTTCCTGCGCTGGTCATCGTGCCGTAAGGAAAATCGACGAATGAGGCTGTTCGGATATTTGTGCCCTCAAGACGCTGCGCTGTTCTTCGGATCCACGCGGGTGCGACCATGGCGGCATTGAATTGGTATTTCAGGCACTCGGCAATGTGAGTTTCCCACAACATCTCGGTAAGGACATTGGAGATCAACGTGTGCTGAATCCGGCTTGCGAGAGCGGTCGCTTCTTCCACGGATGACTGAGTATTTGATTGCGGCGTGTTGATGGTCACGGGATTCCTGTCCTGCTGAATGTCAGCTCTTGGAAGTTGCGAGCGGCTTTGCGGCGTCGGTCAGCCACTTCGGCACAACAATTTTCTGCGCCGCGCAGAATTCCACGACTTCGTGAACGCGCGGTAAGGAGGGAATGACTCCTTCTATCGTCACTGCCATGGCCCCGGTGATGGTTGCAAAGCTGACCGCGTCTTCAATGCTTTCTCCATGCGCGAGTGCGACGGCGAGTCCTGCATTGAAAGCGTCGCCGGCGCCAGTCGTATCCACAGGGCGGACTTTGATCGCGGGAAATAACTTCTCCGACAGACTGTTGACGAGCAACGCGCCGTTTTCTCCCAGCGTCATGACGAGATGTTTCACGCCACTGCGAAGAAGATCGCGAGCGATCTCTGACGGCGCCGCAGGAGCGTCGGGGGAGCGTCCTGTAAGTACCTTCGCTTCTGATTCGTTCGGGGTCAAAACGTCGACGAGGGACAGCACATCGGGGCTTAACGCACGAACGGGCGCGGGATTCAGAATCGTGATTGCACCAGATGAGCGCGCCTGTTGCAAGGCATGCTTGGCGGCGTCGACGGGAATTTCCAGTTGGGTCAACAGAACAGCGGCTGATTGAAAAGCGGATTCCGCTTGAGAGACATCGGACGCAGTGAGACGGTCGTTTGCGCCGGGATCGAGCACGATTGAGTTTTGCCCCGACTCGACTTCGACGACGATGAAGCCAACACCGGTAGGAGCCTCGTGACAGCGGGTAAGGCAACTGACATCGATGCGTTCGTCGCGAAACAGAGTCAGCGCGAGATCTCCGAATGCATCTTGGCCGATCTTCGCAACGAAATCGACTTGCGCGCCGAGTCGCGCGCAACCTACAGCCTGGTTCGATCCCTTTCCACCGAAATCCACACGATATCCGGAACCGAGCAGCGTTTCGCCAGGACCGGGAATGCGCGCGACCTTCATGGTGAGGCCGGTGGCGTAGCTTCCGACTACTACGATGCGGGGAGGCAATGCAATCTCCGAGTACTTCGACTTGACGGCGTAAGACGTCACCATTCTAGTGCGTTACGTCGCGGGGCGAAACTTTCGTGGCGATACGAACCTGATCGTGGAAATTGCACCACGTTGAGGGCTGGCCGCTTTCTGTGCGATCCCGAACAGCCCATTCACGAATAAATGCGTCAAAGGAAATTACACAATGAGAGAGATCGTCCGAATTGCGAGAGGGCCCGTCGCGACACTGGCGCTAGCGTGCCTCCTATGGATTTCCTCGTCTCCTGCACAGAAACCGAAAGAGCCAAAGACTGCGGAGGAGCCGGCGCAGAAGACGCTGCAGGCCGTATCCGAGGTCATGCCGCCGATTCAACTCGACGGGAACGTCGCTCTCCACCATTTGAACCAGGTCATCAACTGGTATCGACATTCCACGACAGGCATTCGATCCGTGGGATTGCCAAGCGATGCGATCTACCAGGACAACGCTCGAAATCTGGGAACGCAAGTTGTTCAACTGGCATTTCAATCCGCCAAGGCAGAAAGCGCGATGATTGCGGCTCAAAACAAGAAGAACGGAAACCGGGGATCATCGGGAAATCCGCAAGCGCAGAATCTCGCGCAGATGCAGACAAAGGTTTCAGGACAGATCGATGAACTGCAGGCGCAGATTCAAACTGTGAACCGGCAGATTGCGAAGGGGACGCGCTCAAAACGATTGGCGCTGACATCACTGCGAGATGCTCTGCTTAGCCAACTCGAGTTGCAAAAAGCGTTGCTCGAGGCGATTCAAAAGATGGCGGCATTCGTCGAAAGCAACGGCGAAATCGCCGGCGGCTTTGAGGGCGACGTCAACCGGTTGGCGAAATCGATTCCCGAAGTGCTGGGAACGACCGAGGCCGGACAGAAGAAAGTAGCGGCTGCGGCGGAGACGAAGCCGAATCTTTCAAATGCTGGAGGCCTGATCAGCGAGGCCGTTACGCTCTATGACTTCATGAGCGCAGTTCACCAGATCGACGGGATGATCAAAGAAACAGAGCGGACGCGCGATGCGGCAGATCGTTTGCGAACGCCGATCAGGGACGCGTTGCGAGCGGCAATTCAACAGAGCCAACAACTGGCGAACCAGCCGGCGTCGACTGATCCGCAACAACTT
This sequence comes from uncultured Acidobacteriota bacterium, assembly GCA_963712365.1. Taxonomy (GTDB): domain Bacteria; phylum Acidobacteriota; class Terriglobia; order Terriglobales; family Acidobacteriaceae; genus Sulfotelmatobacter. The sequence goes on along the minus strand of CAVQHO010000002.1, from coordinate 124,983 downwards.
CAGCTCGAACGACAAACGTTCCAGGCCATTACCGAGCGCTTCAAAGAACTGTCGACTGCGCTGATGCCGCTCAGCCAGGAGATGATTGTGCTGAACGATAGCAAGACAAATTTCGAGGAGTGGCGGGGGTCCATTTCACGCGAATCGAGATTCATCCTGCGTTCCATTCTCATCCGCGTGGGAGCAATCATTCTCGCGCTTGCGGTGATCCTTGTACTGTCGGAGATCTGGCGGCGCGTCAGCTTCAAATATGTTAGCGATCCGCGAAGAAGGCGGCAGTTTCTGGTACTGCGCAGAGTGGTTATCAGCTTCCTGATCGTGATCGATCTCGTGCTGGGGTTTGTCAGCGAGTTCAGTTCCCTGGCGACGTTTGCCGGATTTATCACCGCCGGCATCGCTGTGGGTTTGCAGGCTGTGCTCCTTTCGGTGGCCGCCTACTTTTTCATCATTGGACGCTACGGAATTCGCGTTGGAGATCGCATCAGCGTCGCCGGGATTACGGGCGATGTTGTCGACATCGGCCTGGTGCGTCTATACCTCATGGAACTTGCGGGAACCGGGTTGGATTTTTATCCAACGGGCCGCATCGTTGTCCTTTCCAACTCAGTTCTTTTTCAGAGCGGCACGCCGCTCTTTAAGCAGATTCCAGGGACGGAATATTCGTGGCACGAGGTAGTGGTGATGGTAGCGCCAGGCGGAGATTATCAGAGTGCAGAGCAGAAGCTTGTCTCCGCAGTCAGCGGCGTGTACTCGAGCTATCGCGAAGAGATCGAAAGGCAGCACTCAGAGATCGAGCGTCGGGTTGATATACAGGTGCAGATGCCGCGTCCCGAGGACCGTTTGCAGTTCGCCGATGCCGGGCTTGAAGTGCTGGTGCGCTATCCAGTAGAAATTCGCAGAGCGCCGGACATCGATGAGCAGATGACCCGAAAGGTGCTGCAACTGGTCGAGAGCGATGCGGCCCTGAAAGCCAGCGTCTCTGGCACACCTAAGATTCGCTCTGCGATCAAGGGCTAACGCCCGGCAACTCCAGTTGCACATCACATTCAAGACGTGTGCTAGTTATTCTCGGGCAGTTTGGGGATGACGACACGCGTCGTCGTTGGATAGAGTGTTTACCGACCGATTCAGGCTTCGACACCCGCGTGGAGGCAATTTGAGAGATAAGGGCGCGTCTCTGGCTATTCGTCTAATCGTTGTAATCGCTATCTTGGTCGAGTTTGGAGTGTTAGCAACCGCGCAATCCAATGCACCTGCAACTCAGAAGAAAAGTCCGGGCGCGGCCGTCGCCGTGGATATCCCGATTCCCGATATTCCTTATACGAAGTTTGTATTGGGTAACGGGCTGACTGTGCTTGTCCATGAGGATCACAAGATTCCGATGGTGGCGGTGAACACCTGGTATCACGTGGGCTCGAAGAATGAGAAGCTCGGCAAGACCGGATTCGCACATCTGTTCGAGCATTTGATGTTCAGCGGCAGTGATGACTTTAACCACACATACATCAATGCGATGGAAAAGGTTGGCGCTACGAACCTAAACGGTACCACCAACAACGATCGCACGAATTATTTCGAGAATGTTCCGACGTCGATGCTGGATTACACGCTGTTCGCGGAGAGCGACCGCATGGGGCATTTGTTGGGCGTGCTGGACCAGAAGAAACTCGATCTTCAGCGCGGCGTGGTTCAAAACGAAAAGCGGCAGGGTGAAAATCAGCCCTACGGAGTGACGGAGGAGCTGATTGTCGAGAACACTTACCCGTTGGGCCACCCGTATTCGTGGACTGTCATTGGCTCGATGAAAGATTTGGACGCGGCGTCGATGACAGATGTGCAGGATTGGTTCAAGACTTACTACGGTCCAAATAACGTCACCGTGGTGATTGCGGGAGACATCACACCGGAAATTGCGCGCGAGAAGGTTGAGAAGTATTACGGTGAAATTCCCCCGGGCCCGCCCATCGCGAAGCAGGAAGCGTGGATCGCCAAGCGGACGGGAACACATCGCGGATGGGTCCAGGATCGGGTCCCGCAAGCCCGGCTTTACAGGATATGGAACGTGCCTTACTTCGGTTCTCCGGAAGAAGTGCAATTGGATATCGCCGCAGTGATTCTCGGACGCGGCAAGACGTCACGACTGTACAAACGGCTTGTTTACAAGGATCAGATCGCGACCAGCGCGACGGCGTCGGATGGTACCAACGAGATCGGCGGACAGTTTGATTTGACGCTCACTGCCACGCCCGGAGGAGATCTGGCAAAAGTGGAGAAGGCGGCCGACGAGGAGCTGCAAAATTTTCTGAAGAACGGTCCAACGGAGTCGGAACTGCGAATCGCTAAAACGCAGATTCTCGGCAACTACACGCGGATCGTGGAACGTATTGGCGGCTTCGGCGGAAAGAGTGATTTGCTGGCGCGCTGCCAGACGTACCGCGGGAATCCGGATTGTTACAAGGATTATCTGAAGGGCGTGAAGGCAGCGACCTCTGCAAGTGTAAGAAAGACAGCCAACGATTGGCTGAGTGACGGCGACTACGTTCTTGAGGTGCAACCTTATCCCACGAATCTGAAAACCGAGGCTAAAGTCGATCGAACCAAGGAGCCTGCCGCGGGTGGTCCCGAATCCTTGAAACTGCCGCCGTTGCAGAAGAGCAAACTGAGTAACGGTCTTAACCTGGTGCTCGCCGAGCGGCATACAGCGCCGGTGGTGAACTTTACGCTGATGGTGGATAGCGGATACGCCGCCGATCCGTCGAACGCAGCGGGGACCGCAAGTTTTACGCAGCGCATGTTGGAAGAAGGTACGCCAACTCGCGATTCGTTGCAGATTGGAGAAGAGTTTGAATCGCTCAGCGCAAACTTCAGCGCCACGTCGAACCTTGACTGGTGCCTGGTAAACCTGAACACGTTGAAGAGCACGATGGACAGATCTCTGGATATTTACGCGGATCTGATCCAGCATCCGGCCTTTCCGCAGAAGGAGTTCGCGCGCCTGCAGAAGGAACGAATTGCGGTGATTCAACGCGAAAAGGTTACTCCGCAATCGATGGCGCTACGCGTGGTTCCAGCGTTGCTGTATGGGAAGGGACATCCGTACGCAGTTCCATTTACCGGGACGGGCACCGAAGCCAGCGTCAGCAAAATGACGCGGGAAGATCTCGCCAAATTTCACGACACCTGGTTTAAACCGAACAACGCGACATTGCTGGTCGTCGGAGACACCACCCTGGAGGAAATCAAGCCGAAACTCGAGCGCCTTTTATCGAAATGGAAGTCCGGTGACGTTCCCAAGAAGTCGACTCCTGTGGTGGCACAACCTGAGAAAGACGTCGTTTACTTGATCGACAGACCGGGCTCCGGACAAAGCGTAATTTTCGGTGCGCAATTAGCTCCCGCGCAGAATGATCCCGATGCGTTGGCACTACAACTGGTAAATGGAATCTTCGGGGGCAAATTCAGTTCGCGCATCAATCTGAACCTTCGCGAGGACAAGCATTGGTCCTACGGAGTGCGCGCTGTGCTACCGGCAGCCCGCAGCCAGCGGCCGTACGTGAGCATCTCTGCCGTGCAGACGGACAAGACAAAGGAGTCGATGGTTGAGCTTGTAAAGGAATACAAGAACATAGCGGGAAAAAAACCCATTACCGACGAAGAATTGAAAGATGAGCAGGCAAACACGACTCTGGCATTGCCAGGCACCTTCGAGACAGATCAGCAACTGAGCGGCGCGTACGGAAACATTCTGCAATATGGATTGCCGGAGGACTATTACAACACGTTGACGCAGAAAGCGCTGGCTATCACGCCCGAGAGTGCAAACGAGATCGCAAAAAAATACATTCAGCCGGAGCACATTGTGTGGGTCGTCGTCGGCGACATGGCAAAGGTGGAAGGCGGAGTGCGGGATTTAAACCTCGGCGAGTTGCACAAGATCGATGCAGACGGGAATCCGGTCCGCTAAAAGCCGCCACGCTCGCAGGGCAGATGTTTCAGAATCCGATCTTTTGATCTCTGGAGAGAAACAGCGCGTTAACATTAGCGCAACGATGCGATGGCGAGTGTGAATAATACTGCGGCTGCAGCGAGTACGATGCGCTCGAGGAACTGTGCATAGGAACCTCCCTTCCGATCAATACTGCCTAACAGCATCGTGCTGTTAGGGGACCAATCGTTTCAAAGAATCTGAATGGGAGTCGAGATCGCGGCGCAGGCGGTCGGCTCTGCCTATGAAAAAGAGAAGGCCGGCTTGAGCCGGCCCCTTTTCAGTTCGAGTTCGAATTAGGCCGCAGGGATTTTCAACTGTTGGCCAACCTGAATCTTGTCCGGGTCGGAGATATTGTTAGCCTGGGCGATCTTGGTGTACTGGTTCGGACTGCCGTAGAAGGATTTGCTGATGTTTGACAGATTGTCGCCAGACTTCACTACGTACATGGTTCCGGATCCGACGGAAATGCTGTGCTGAAGGTCCGCGAAACTTGCGTCGATTTTCTTGATCTCGTCCCACGCGCGATCCTTGAGATATTCGGTCGGGGCTGACGCATTCAACACTGCTTTACCATTTTCCACGTGAAAGTGTTCAATCTGAAATCCGTGATGTGACATGAAATCCGCGACTGGCTGATACTTGTTTTTCAAATCTTCATCAGACATAGGGTGAGACTCCTTTGGGAGAATACGAAGAAGGCGTAAGTTAAGTCTGCGCCCGGTTAAGAGGGATGTCAAAGGCAGGTGCTGCTTGGCTCATCGGCACACCGGCGCCGTTTGGATTCTGATCAGGCTGGATTCGTGGAGGGTTGGACGAACAGAAAGATTTCCAGATGAACCTGGGGGGATGCCACAAGATGGTTTTTCCATCGGCGTTCCGGAGCAATCCCTTTTCCAAAAGCCAACTGATAGCTAAACGACATTGGTGAGATGGATCAATGACGTACCAGTGATGATTGCAGTCAATATATCGCTGAAAGGCGTCGTGAATTTCGCCCAAGTGATGGTCCAGCGTTGCTGCGTCTTCGGGAATACCGCCCATCCTTTTGCATAACGAGGCCACATGATAGTAGGCAGGCGTGATATCCAAGCCGAGGGCTTTCTCCCTTCGGGCAATGAACCGCTTGGTGCAGTCGACGAGATCTTTGAGGAGAAAATAGTCGCCCCTGGCGCGTTGGTGCAATAGTTTCGGCAGCGCCTGCCTAATGCTCTTGTCCAGATAAACGAACCCCACTTCCCAAAACAATCGACCGTACTTATCCTGAAAACTTCCGAGCTTTATCTTGATTTTCTGCGACCGCTTGGCGTCATACAGTCGCACGAGAACATTCATGCTGACGAGGTCGTGGGAGGATGTCGGGTGCGACAGATTCAAATTAGTGGTGATGTAAGGATACTGGCCCCTGATCTCACTGAGGATCGGAATCAATTCCTCCCGCAGTTCGGCCGGGGATGGCAAGAATGGGTAGGGATGATCGTTCGCCAAACGAAAACTGGCCATGCTTTCGTTGGCCTTGGAAGAAGTATTCGAAGAGAGAAAGGACAACGAGCGGAGTGATTTGGTGAGGTTGGACTCTTTCAGAATGTTGTCCGGATCCGACGCATAGTACCCTGCCATCGCCAGGAACCATCGGCTGTTCTCAAGTGAGAGATCTCCGTTCGATGACTTCATCATTCCTGAATGCACCGCATTCATCGTTTCGCTTGACTGCCAATCTCGTTCACCGCGAGATGCTGCAGATCGGCCTCCGGCATTGACTGCTTGTAGTCCATGTGAATTGCCAATGTTCCGGAGAATCCTTTCGCTGCGGTGTTCGATCCGGGTGCGGCGCTCGACTTGGTGAGAAGAAAGTGTCCGGCCTGCGCAACGACCGGCAAATTGCCCGGCTTCTTGTCGCTGTAGTGAACCTCGACCGCGAGATTGTCGCGAAGGGCCGCATGCGCGCCGGTGCGCAATGCATTAATTTCATCGGGACGGAGGTTGGCAACGTCGTTCGCCGCACACTTCCCCATCGAGAATCGTGTCCTCATAAAATTGACCGGGTCTTCTCCCAGCGCTGTCAGATGCTCTCGTTGAGCCGGTCCCGGGAAAGCCGACAATAACTCTGTTGCCTTGTCTGCGCCCCACAACGGCATTCTTCCAGTAGTGGGTTCACTCAAACTGTGGGTCTTCGCCGTCAGACCACTCTGGATAAAACTCTTTACGAGAGGATCCCCGGCTGGCGCCGGGTCTGAATGCGCAGTGGGAGTATGGCCAACCAATCCGGTGGCGGGATCGGCAATGGACGCGCCGGGAGCATGATTTTGCGGAAGATTGATATCCTGACCAACCGTCAGTTTAGTGGGATTCAAAATCTGCGGATTCGCAGCCGCCAGACCGACCGGATCCTGTCCAAGTCTTTTTGCGACTTGGGACAAATTGCTTTCCCCGACTTGCACTGTAGCCACGGGCCTCTCCGCTACTTCAGGGAGGTTGTTCTCAATTCCGCCTGCAAGCCTGTCAATTGCCATTTTTTGCCTCCGTCAGTTCGTGGTTCGACCGTGGTCCTTGAGAACTTATCGGTCGTGGAGGAGCAAAGTTGCTAGGCGTTAAATAGGGTAGAGCCGTGATCCCATCGATTCAGGTCGCTATTGTGATCCGAGCGAAGCGAAAGTCAGCTCTTCAGCGCGGCAGGTGGCGGGGGCAAGGTCGGTTCCCCGCGCTCTTTCGTCCCGCCCTGCATCAAATCGATGATCATTGAATACAGGTGGTTTCGGGTGTCCACTCTCACACCGGCACGAGTGATGTAGCGAATCACGATATCCATACCGGAGCCCGCAGGCCTTAGATTGACGGACGGCATGGCGCTGAATTGCGGCGAGCCTTCTTCGTGGGTCACCCTCTTCCATTCCGCTTCGGCCATCTTTGCGTCTGCTTCCGTCGCTTTGACTGTGGCGTCATAGATTCCCTTGATCAGAGCCTGAACGCCGGTGCCAGGAGGAACTGACATCTTGATCTCATCCCACATCCACTGTCCTACGGTAGAGAAATTGAAATACTTTCCGCGGATGGCGTAGCCATTCAAAAATGACACCCTTCTTCCTGTGGGATGTCCACTGGCATTCCAATTTCCGGTCTCCAGGAGCCAAGTGCGGAAAAGGCCAAGTTGTACTACTTCGCCGCCCACTCCATCGATCTCGATCCAGTCTCTAACTCTGACTCCGTTTGGTCCCATCAGAACGAACCATCCGCAAAATGCGAGAATGAAATCCTGAAAGACGACAGTCAGCCCTGCGGTCGCCAGGCCCAAGATGGTTGGCATCTGCTGTGGCACCCCGAAGATGACGAGCAGGATTAACAAGAGACCGACCAATTGCGTTCCCAGATTTAAAACTGTTTTTAATGTCTGCTTCTGGCGAGGATCGCGGATCACCTTTTCCAATGCCAATTGGAGGGCCCATCCAAGAAGGATGACCACCACGCAGATCGCCGCAATCAAAGACAGGGACTGCAAAATGAGGTGAACAACGATCTTTCGCTGTATCTCGACTTGCTTTCCCCATCGCTCGTAGAGCGCAACGAGCTGGTGCTGCGCTTCAAGGCGGTCGTTGAGGATGCTCAGTATATTTTGTTTAGCGCTGATCTGCCGGAGCCGCTCGATTCGTTCGGCACTCGATTCGCCGACGGATTTATTGCCAAGACCGGCCACTTCCGTTTTGAGGGGTTCCTGATCGCCTGTCAGAGCAGCTACGTCAGCCTTTGCTAACTCCGCGGCCTGCGCGATCAGTTGCTTTCTGTTGCGGAGCGACTGCCACGTCGACAGCTGGCGGGCCAACGTCTTGTACTGTTCGGCTGTGACGACGGCGGTCTGACCATCGTCATTAGAAGCGTTGTCCCGGTACTGTTTCATGACGGCTTGGCGGGCGGCCAGTTCCTGCTGAAGCTTGATTCGCTGATCTCCGCTTTCGCGGGCGAGGTCTTCGATGGAATCGGCGAGTTCGCTTTGATCGAGTCCGAGTTGCGCTTTCGCGATCTCGAGGTCGCTGCCGTTAGAAACTGGAGTCGCCTGAGGTCCGGGTTTTGCGCCCGAGGTCGAGCTCAGTGAATCGACGCGAGCCTGATCGTTTTTGATCGTTTCCTGAAGGTCGTTGATCCGTTTCTGCAACTCCAGGGCTTTGCCGCTCAGATTCGGTTTCGCAAGGCTAGCCTGTCTTAAGGACTGCGAGAACGCCTGATCGACTTCGTGATCCGCCAGGCGCTCGGCGTCACGCGCGAGTTCCTTCTCCTCCGCTGACTGTGCCAGGGCTGCCAGAGTTGCCGCCGTTTGCCAGGGACGTTGATCGACCATCCCGCGCGGCACGTACGCTCCAGTCCAGTCGCCCTTCCTGGCTTGGAGGAACGGAAGGTATTCCATCACCCCGCGAGTCATGAACGCACCTGCCAGGGTGACGGCAAGCACGAGCAGCAGGGCTAGCACAATCAGCAAGCGGGGCCGACTCATACGCACACCTTTCGTCGAAAGCTTTGGTTGACTTTATCGCAAACGGGAGCAAATTGAATATTTGATTGGAGTTAAGAGTTCATGTCGAACAACGGACGATGAGCTTGACGGTCCAGCGAATGCGCTCCGGATGGAAGCCTCGGCGCTGGCTTAGGTGGAAGCAAATACTGTCGGACGAAGGCAATGGCCGCGAAGACAGCGACTGTGGCAATCGCTCAAGCTTCCGAAGTCGCGCGAGTTGTCAGATAAAACACGAAACGCTTCTAATCGTGGCCCGTGCTGATTTGCTGCAGTGCTGGAGTGCGCCACGGGCCGGGAATTTCCAGGTGTGGCATGGGAGGAGCCGCAAAAAGCCGCTGGCACGGTTTGGCCAACCAGCGCGCCCACTGTCTGGATCGGGAAACGCGGGCACTATCAGTGGCGATTCCGGTATCCGCGTACATCTGCCGATAGATTTTGGAGATCAGAACAAAAGCCAAGCGGCCTCTCAGCGACTTGATGAAGCCGGACCGTGTCCAAATGGATTTGAGCCCATAGAACGTGTCCCAAACAGATTGCGTGCGCCCGCGAATTTCTTCCGCGGACATGGTGGGATGCGGCCAATAGTTCTTGGGGCGCAGTTCCTGAGGAATAAGCCAGCGACGAGTGATCGGTATACCGGCAACATGTACCGGCGCGGCTTCCATCTGCTTCTCCCATCGATTGAAGTCGACCGTCCCTGGATATGGCGTCAGCATCACGAACTGGGCGAATGCGATATCGGCCCGAACCGCAGCTTCGGCAGTTGCGTCGAAAGTTCCCGGGCGATCACTGGGCAGTCCAAAGATGAAAGAGCCGAGAACGTATACACCGTGCTGACGAAACATCTTTAGCCGGTTGACCAAATCTTCCCCAGCGCAGTTGAAATCTTTGTAGACATCTTTCAAGCCTTCGGGAGTGACGGACTCGACTCCAACGAGGGCTCCTTTGATGTGGGCGGCCTGCATGGCATCGAGGAATTCGGGATCCTCAGCAGCTTCCATTGTGATCTGAGTGAAGAAGACAGTATCCGAGGGCAACTGCGCCAGGCGCCCCATCAGTGAAAAGCGCTCTGCCCGAATTGTTTTCAGTTCGTTCAGACGTTCCGTGTTGTGCTGCTCCTCGGCGAGGCGCATGTCCGTAAGCGTGACCGGATAAAAGTTATCGTCCGCGAGAGCGATGAAGCGGAATCCCATTCGTCTCAGCTGGACGATTTCCTCAATGACGACATCGGAAGAACGTTGACGGGGACGTTGACCGTCGGTGCGCCAGACAGAGCAGAAGGAGCAGTGTTTTGGGCATCCTCGAACGGTTTGAACCGAGGCCCACATGTATTTCTTTCGGGGCACCAGATCCCAGCGGGCAGGAAGAAATGAGGAAGCCTCAATTCTGCCTCCTTCATAAACGTTAAGGGGAGTTCCGCGCGAGCAATCCTCCAACACGCGTGACCAGACGACATCGCCGTCGCCCTTCACCACAGCATGTGCGCCGCCAAGTTCATGCGCTTCATCCGGGTAGAGAGTTGCGTGAATCCCTCCAAACACGACGAAGGCACCGCGCTCCCGCGCCGCCTTTCCAATCTTGTAACCGCGGAGAGCGTTTGCCGTGTGTATACCGATGCCGACCACATCGCCAGCCTGAATCACGGACGGATCCATGGCCTCCAGGGTTTCGTCGACAAGAGAGGGATCGCCATAACTGGCGGGAGTCGCCGCTGCCAGAACGTACAACCAGCGCGGAGTAATTACGGCAGTACCAAAAGAGACTTCACTCGGATTAATGAGGTGGACGCGCAAGGAGCGTTGGCCCTCCTAGGGCTACCTTCCGCGATTTCGGCGAATCCATTGCAAATAGATTGATCGACCGAATCACTGGCTCTGGATCGAGGCGCAATTGGGTGGCAGCGCCAGAGCCCCAAGCAAGGCGACACCAGTTTGCGCTGGTGGGTCGCCCGGGTCTGGTCAAAATTGACCACTTCCCACAAGAAGGCTAGTGCTCGGGACGCACGATTTGCAAGAAATGAGCGGGGATTAAGACTAGACTGGTGCTGAATGCCTCCTGCCGCGACGAGAAGAAATCCCTCATTCAACCCGAAAACGTTCCTTGCGACCATTGGTGTCGGCCGAAAAAAAGTAACGGTCGTGAAGAAAGAACGGATATTCACGCAGGGAGATGTAGCCAACGCTATCTTCTATATCCAGAAAGGCAAGGTCCGGCTGACCGTCGTATCCAAAGTCGGCAAGGAGGCGACAATCGCAATCCTGAGCGAGGGCAGCTTTTTCGGAGAGGGCTCGCTGGCAGGTCAGTCTCTGCGTATGGGATCCGCTGGAGCCATGACCGATTGCCAGCTTCTGCAGATTGATAAGGAAGCGATGATGAATGCGTTACACCGAGAACGCGCTCTCTCGGACATGTTTGTCGCCTATCTCCTCAGGCGCAATATCCGGTACGAAGAGGATCTTGTAGATCAGTTGTTCAATTCCAGCGAGAAGAGGCTGGCACGCATCCTGTTGATGCTCGCTCGTTTTGGCAAGGACGGCATTCCTGAGACCGCGATCCCGAGAATCAGTCAACAAACGTTGGCAGAGATGGTCGGGACCACTCGTTCGCGCGTGAGTTTTTTCATGAACCGCTTCAGAAAACTGGGCTTCATAAACTATTCGGGTGGGGTGGAAGGCGGGCTTCGAGTCCACAGTTCCCTGCTGAACGTCGTGTTACACGACTGATTGTTTTCTCTCGGTTCCCGTTTGTTCCTAAGTTTCGATGAAAAGCAGCAGCCGCGGTTTATGCAAAAAGCGAAAGCGCTTGCCCCAGCATCGCACCGAGCTACTCGAAGAAGCTTAAACGTTGCTAATTGCTCTTGGCCTCTGACGAGCTAGTTACTTTGGCGAGGTATTGCGTGATCGCATTCCATGGCGTGACAGTCGCATGCATTCCGAAGAAGCGGTCTACGGAGAGGTGTTCGCGTGCGACGGCGTCACTCAATTCCCGCAGATATTCTGGCCAGAAAAATGATCCGTTGCCAAGCGGCTGCACCAGATCGCTCGAGTACAGGAGCTTGAATTCTGGAAGGTAAAGCATCAGCATGCGTGCGCCGCTGGCATTCCGAATCGGGTAGATCTCGATGCGGTTTGGTCCGTCGCCGATCGTTGTCTTCTGCGAAATCCAATGAAACTTCGGAGGCTTCGATATCTTCGCGAGAGCGTCTGGGCGTTGAGTGAAACGTGTCTCCATCAGGCGACTCAAGACCGGGCGATTTAAATCGGTCGCATAGATCGGAATCCCGGACGCAACCACTTCGCGAAGCCCTCCAAAGTGCGCCCACGCGTCAGACGTGGTGATCACCGCTTTGATGGGCACGTTGGGATAGCGTTTAAAGGCTTCAGTGAAAAGTGTCTGGGTGTGCTCCGGACTGACTGGCGCTTCGATGATGACCAGGCCATCCGCTTGCTTGACGATCGCGCACTTGAAAGCCCCGGTGAACTGAACCATAGAGGCATTGCCTTCGATCAATGGAACCGGATTGCCGAGGGCTTGAGTTTTGACATCCTGGTCGCGGCCCTCCTGAATGGCTGCCTTTACCTCGGGCGCGATCGTGAATGCATCAGGTGGAATTTGTGGATTCACAGCGACCTTCAAGATCGTAAGCGAATGGAAGGGCTGACCGTTGCGTTCGTGGTCCCGTTGCAGGGGGAGACGCAGGCCGTTCGGGAGCAGCGTGTAGAGGCTGAATATGCACCGATTCCGAACATCTCCCCAAACCCGCCAGAACATGGAGCGAGGATAGGAACTCGTCCATTCCACGGAAGCCGGAAGGCCCGTGTAGGCATTCAAGTACAAGCGCGTCGGCATGTGGTTGAAGGTGAACGAAACCACATGATAGGGCTCCCCTTGCAGGGTCACGTCTGGTTGAAGCGTTAAATCGCCGGACTCGAGCGCGTGCAGGACGATTCGCTCCGGCGCAAACGTCAGGGATTCCAGAGAGTCGTCCGGCTCGCCCAGATAGATGGACGCAGGTGAGTGCTTGTCGCCGCTGGTGACCTGGGCAAATCCGTTGGCGATCGTCAGCGTTGACTTGTCGGATTCCGATCCACCCACCTGCCAGCGCTCCTTTTCTCTGCGCACGCTCGCGTTATCGTAGTCGCGAAGTTCGGAGTCGTTTTCATAGGTCACGATCCAGGGACCGCCTGGGCGTTCCGACTCATCGAGCATGTAGGAATGTCCGCGATATTCCATGCGCATGCTTTTTACGCCGCGAAGTAGATCGAGTCCGCCCATAGCCTCAGCCGCGTGCAGAACGTACTGTTTCGCGGGATTTGGGGAAACGGCTTGTCCAGTTGATACGGATGCGACGGCACACAGAAGCAGTGCTACAGGGAGCATCTTTCTCATTCGTAACTCCAGTCCCCTCGAAGAGTCGTGAGCAAGCAGGCGTATAGACGTTGAGAAATGAATTTCGGTAGAGACACTTTGTAAACATTTTGTTTCGTGATTGGAGCGCGTCGCGCACACGGGAATCGTTTGGTCGAACCCCGCGCATAAAGTTTGGAACGATCTTAGTGAGTCCTCGAATTGCAGACATAATCGCCAAGCAATTCAGCGACGTGCGCCGTTGTCAGGACGAAACTCAGTTCAATTGACAGTCACCGGAGTTTATCGTTCCATGAACTATTGTGTTGAGATCTGCGCAATGGACGCTGTGTGGAGGCGCATGCTTGTAGAAATCGGACATGTGGAGGCAATCTTCCGGTATCCAGTGAAGTCGATGAGCGGCGAACGGCTCGAAATCGCCAATCTAGGATGGCATGGCATTCAAGGTGACAGGCGACTCGCGCTCCGACTCGTCGATGATCGTAGTGGATTCCCATGGCTGACAGCGACCAAACTTCCCGCGTTGATCTTGTTTGCCCCGCAGCACCGTGACAACGAGGCTCAGGAGGAGATTCCTACGCACATTCGCACGCCGGACGGCGAAGTCGTGCCTGTCTTCGCTGCGGAGTTAGCCAAGGATATCGAACGTCGTTATGGCGCTCCGGTGCAGATGATGAAAATGAACCACGGCATCTTTGATGACGCGAGCATCTCTGTAATTGCCTCCGACACAGTGCAGGAGATCGGACGACTCGCGGGCCAAAGGCAGGACGTGCGAAGATTTCGCCCAAATATTTTGGTTCGTGCTGTGCAATCAGTTCCCTTCCAGGAGACAGATTGGCTGGGCGGCGTGCTCTCATTCGGCGAGGGAAAGGAAGCTCCGGCCGTTGCCGTAACGACGCACGACGTCCGCTGCTCGATGGTGAACCTTGATCCCGATACAGCAAGTCCTGCGCCCGAGGTACTGAAAGCAGTCGTTCGTGTGAACAACAACAACGCGGGAGTTTACGGAACTGTCACGCGTATTGGCCAAGTGTCAGTCGGACAGACCGTATTCCTTCGGACCTCAAGGGAGTGAATGAACGACAGTGACAACAAAGTTAGGTTCCTGCACTCGGCCCAAAATCGGGCACAGCGCGTCTTCCCGCTTCGAAATCATCCCAAAATTATTTGTTCTGTGAAACCAATTGGTTAACGTCCTAAGTTCTCTGGCCTTAAGCGTCAAACGCCTGATTGTTCCTGTTTTGTCGAAGCATTCTCACAGTTTAGGAAAATTTCTGTTCCCTATATTTAAGTTGCCTTTCGAACCTTGGTTTGCGCCGACTTCGGTGGTTTCCTATAATTCCTAAATCCGAAGTAACCTACACCTTCGTGGAATTGTCTGCTATCAGCAGCCTGCCTACAATGAAGACACTTGCCGCCCATCATTGGGATTGAACGGATCTCTAATCGACAGGTCTCTGCAGAAGCCGGTGGTTGCGTTTATGAATTCGGACCCTTCATCTGAAATGCTCAGATTTCCCGGAATGAATCGATGGAAAGACTTCATGAAAGCGCATGCAGCTTGCGCTGTTCTGTTATGCCTAGGGTTGCTGAGCGGTTGCGGCTCTGGCGGGTTCGCTCCAGGGATCGGCGGAAATCTCAAATCGATCGAAGTCACGCCATCTGGCCCCTCTGTTCCGCTGGGGGAAAGTCAACAATTTACCGCTATCGGCCATTACCGTGATGGATCGTCCCAGGACATTACTGCTACGGTCGCCTGGTCTTCCTCCAATGACAACGTAGCCACAATTTCGGGCTCAGGTTTCGCCAGCACCCATTCGACAGGTTCGGTCACCGTTAACGCCACGTTGTCGAAAGTCTCCGGCTCTGGCACGTTCACAGTTACCGGCGCCGTTCTGGTGTCGATCGCCATCACTCCCGCCAATCCCGCGCTGATTCTCGGCACTCTTAATCAGTTCACAGCTACAGGGACATTTTCCGATCAAAGCACGAAGGACATTACTTCCACTGTCGCCTGGAGTTCCTCGAACCGCAACATTGCGTCGATCGACGGCAGCGGGATGGCAGCGGCTCTCGCCCTTGGTTCGCTTTCGATCTCAGCGATCTCCAATTCGATCAGCGGGAGCACGTCGGTAAGCGTCCAGGCTCCGACCTTACTTTCGATCTCGATCTTTCCCGCAAACGGACGCATAGCAGTTGGAACGACAACGCAGTTTCATGCGCTCGGCAATTACTCGGATGGATCCATTCAGAACGTGACCCGAGATGTGACCTGGGCATCATCCAACACTGGGGTTGCGCAGATCCTCAACATAGGTTTGTCGAGAGGTCAGGCTCCGGGAAATACGACCATCACAGCGACCCTCGGGTCCATCACCGGCTCCACTCCATTTACCGTTACGAATGCCACGATCGTCTCGATCACGGTCACCCCGGCTTCGCAGACGATTGCAGTCGGCACTACGCTCGATTTCAGCGCGGCCGGCCGGTTCAGCGACGGCAGCGTTCAGAACATCACGGACGATGTGAATTGGAGCTCTGACAACACTGCGATCGCGACCAATGGAGGCACCTCCACTACTACCGCGGTCAGTCCGGGCACAGCCAACATTGCCGCCACTTTCAACGCAGTCTCCGGCTCGGCACCGCTCATCGTGAGCACGGCGACCGTCACCTCTATTGCCATAAATCCGCCCACTGCCGAAATGGCGCCCAATACTTTTGTGGATTGCGTTGCCATCGCCACCTTAAGCGACGGCACGACGCAAGCGGTCACGAATAACGCGACTTGGAGTTCCTCCGACACTGGCGTCGCGCAGGTCGACAATTTCGGTAGCGTTGGCGCGGTTTCCGGAGGAAACGCGGTGATCTCGGCACAATTCGGCGGAGCTACGGGCAACAGCACGATCCTGGTCAACCCAGATCTGACGTCAATTAAGGTCTCGCCGGCGAGCACCAGCATACCCGCGCAAACCGGAGTCGACTTCACGGCGCTCGCAACATTTGCAGATGGCAAGACTCAAGATGTGACAGCCTTCGCGATATGGACGTCTTCGGCGCCCTCGGTCGCAACAGTATCCGTGGGAACTGCCAACGGCCTGTCCTCCGGAACCTCGACCATCGTGGTCGTGCTGGATGGGCAGGCGGGATCCGCCCGGCTGACGGTCACAGGCGCAAAGGCCAACTCACTCGTCGTAACGCCGGCGTCTGCCGCTCTGCGACTGGGCGGTTCCACCAAGTTCAGGGCCATTGCGAAATTCAGCGATGGGACCACCATGGATGTGACGCGTTATGTGTCCTGGACATTGTCCTCACCAGACGTTGCGAGTGTGACGTCATCGGGCATCGCACGAAGCGCGCGCGCCGGAAGCACCGTTGTGACTGCGACCATGAAAGACATGAGCGGAACCGCTGTTCTGAGTGTTCACTAAATGAAATCGCGGATCAAAAACGAAGCAGCACGATTGCGGAGTGGAGTTAACGAGTCAAGGAGTGCCTTGCGATTCTTGATGAAGTTGTCCATTTTTGCGGTCGTGCTTGCCACTCCGATGTTCGCGCAATACAGTCCTTCGATCGCCGCTGAAAGCACTCCCAGCGACATCGCTGTCGGTTATTCTTTTCTCGACTTGGGTTTTTCAGGGAAGCCGGCGGTCCGTTTCAATGGCATTGAGGCCAGCGGGACGATCAACGTGAATCCAAGTTGGGGCGCCACTTTGGATTCCAGTTATGTTCGTGCCGGGAGGGATCCCGAATCCGGACATAGCAGCTCGGTTTTTAGTGCCTTCGCAGGTCCGGTGTTTGTTGCGGCTCACAAACATAGTATGCGGTTCCTCATCCGACCGCTGGTGGGTATGACTTTGGTGGACGGCTCCGTCCCGGTGAATGACGTTTTTTACAGGGGATGGCAGTCACGCTTTTCCTGGGCAATCGGAGCTGGAATCGAGCACAACCTGTCCCCGTCTTATGCAGTTCGCTTCAACGTCGACTACCTGCGGGCGCACTTTATTAGCTCGAATGCCTCCGTGGGTCCCCAAAACGGAATTCGAGTCGGTACAAATTTCGTGTTCCGGCTTTCTCCACGTTCGCGAAACGCCCATATTGACAGTGACCAGAATTAGCTCTCGAGTCAGGCTGAAAATTCCCGGTGCAACGACTTGGAGCGCCCGCGCGACAATGATCCCGTAATAAGGATCGGACGGCGGCGAAGTTCGCATCGCGTCCGCAGCACATTTTCAAGCATCGCAGACGGCACAAGGCTCATTCAGAATTGGGCGCGCGCGACCTGTGAAGTGATGGTCTTTAGATGATGTCTCCATCGATCCCCAAAAGCACTCTGGCTCGCGCTCCCAACCAACTTCAATTCCAACTAAACGACCACAACTTTTACGTCGTGGTGCGGATGTAGGTCACGAAGACAAAGGTTGATGTAGCCCTTGGTTTTCTCCGATCATCGTTTAAGATCGCCAGCGCCCTGACGCGGGGTTTTCAAACTTGGCAATCCAGCGCTCATAGATCTCCTGCAGGGGCACCGGATTGAGGAGTGCAGCTTTTCGCGGCCGCGCAAGTACCATGTCTCCGTTTGTTGGGGGTGGGTCAGGGATTTTCCGGGCTACACTGGAAGAGGCAGGCTACCGCGAGTTGCTTTCCTTAAATGATCTCTTTCTCAAACATCAATAAGCAGTATGGCAAGCAGTTGCTCTTCGTGGACGCGTCCTTTCAGTTGAACCCCGGCGAAAAAGTCGGGCTGGTCGGTCCCAATGGGGCGGGCAAGACAACGCTCTTCCGCATGGTGGTTGGCGAAGAGAGTCCCGACGATGGCAACGTCTCTGTCCCCAAGAAATTGACGATCGGCTACTTTCGCCAGGACGTGGAGGAGATGCAGGGGCGTTCGGTGCTGGATGAAGCGATTGCAGGGAGCGGACGCGTCGGCGATCTACACCACGAACTCGAAGCTTTGCAGCATGAAATGTCTGATCCAGGAAAAGCTGACGACATGGAGCGCATTCTTGATCGCTTCGGTCACGTGCAGGAGGAGTACGAACACCTCGGCGGCTATGCGCTCGAGTCGCAAGCCCGTGAGGTGCTCCACGGCCTGGGATTCAAAGACGATCAGATTGACGGCGATGTAGGCGCTCTCTCCGGAGGATGGAAGATGCGGGTTGCGCTGGCGCGCGTCCTTCTCGGGATGCCGGATGTCTTGCTGATGGACGAACCGACGAACCATCTCGACATCGAATCCATCATCTGGCTCGAGCAGTTTCTCAAGTCATTTCCCGGCGCGCTGCTCATGACATCACATGACCGCGAATTCATGAACCGCCTGGTGACAAAGATCGCGGAGATTGACGGTGGCGAGATCATCACTTACTCCGGCGACTACGACTTCTACGAGCGCGAGCGGGCGATCCGAGAGACCAACCAGCAGGCAGCATTTGCCCGGCAGCAGTCCATGCTTGCCAAGGAACAGCGCTTCATTGATCGCTTCAGGACGCACGCGGCCAAAGCGGCCCAGGTGCAGAGCCGGATCAAGGCCCTGGATAAGATTGAAAAGATCGAACTGCCAAAGAAACGCGTGGTGGTGAAGTTTCAGTTTCGTGTCCCCCCGCGATCTGGCGAACAGGTCGCCGTCCTTGAGAATTTGCACAAGAGTTACGGCCCGCGTGTTATTTACGACGGATTCGATCTCACCATCCGCCGCGGAGAACGCTGGGCGGTCATGGGCAGAAACGGCGCCGGTAAGACTACGCTTCTGAAAATGATTGCGGGGGCCAGTGCTCCGGATGCGGGAAGCGTCCGGCTGGGCGCCAGCCTCTACATGGGCTACTTCGCGCAACAATCGCTGGACGTGCTCAATCCCGATCTCACCGTGATCCAACAGTTGCAACAAGATTTTTCCCACGACAGTCTCGGGGCGCTGAAGTCGCTGGCGGGAGCGTTCCAGTTCTCGGGCGAAGACGTGGACAAGAAGATTCGCTCACTCTCCGGCGGAGAAAAGTCCCGGCTGGCGATAGCACGCATGCTTTACAACCCGCCGAACTTCCTGGTGCTAGACGAGCCGACGAATCACCTGGATCTTGCGACCAAGGAGATGCTGGTGGATGCCCTGAAGGATTTTGAAGGCACCATGATCTTCGTATCGCATGACCGCATGTTCCTTCGTGGTCTCGGCTCACGTGTGCTGGAACTGGGCGGCGAGAGCGGCACGGACCGACATCCCACTGTTTATCCCGGGTCATATGTCGAGTACGTGCAGAAGCTTGGACATGAGGCGCCTGGGATCTATTCGTAGGCCGTGGGCAACGCGGTATACCCTCCGCTAGGGATCTAGTTGAATCAACGGGATCCTTTCCGAGATTGCCGCTGCTGCCATTCGAAAATCACGAGCACAGGTGGGCCGCCCGGAAGGTGCTCCGTTTTGGCAGCCGCGTTACTACGACTTCAATGTTTGGACCGATGCCAAGAGGGTGAGAGGTTGCGTTACATCCATCGCAATCCGGCGAACCGTGGACTGGTGGATCGGCCGGAAGACTGGCTTTGGAGTAGTTTTCGTCATTACGCCACCAGAGCTGACAGCCTCATCGAGATCGAGTTCCAGTGGATGGCACGACTGCGCCAGCGGCTGGGAATGACGGTGACGATACGGATGTCAGCAAGTCAAAATCCCCGCCCTCTCGCAGAAAACGCGAGAAGGATGCGAGCACCCTCGGCGCTAAATGATCCGGAAAGCGGGCCAGCCCCCCAGTCTCCGCACGGCGTCACGTCGCCAGAGAGGGATTTGGTGAAACTCGCGTCGCCGGTTCGGGCAATTGGTGTCCGCAATGCGCGCAATTGGCCCAAGTGGGCTCAACGGGCTTTTCACATTTCGGGCACGCTGACTGCAGCAAAGTGCCGCAGTGCGGACAGAATGGAAATTTTGCCTTTTCGAGATGCCCGCAGTTGGGGCACGGCTTCGACAGAGGGTCGCGGAGAATGAAGTACAAGATTATCCCAATCGCATTCGGAATGAAGATCGCCAGCAGTGTCCACAGTACGTGCCGCATCTGCCGCCGCTTCGCATCGCTATAGATGTATCCGATCAGCGCGACCCAAGCCACTTCGATCAGCAGAAACCCGTAAATGAGCAGCGCTTGACTCCAGCGCGGCAACTTAGTCATCTCCGGATCTGTTGGCGCCACGAAGAAGAACAACGACACCGTGATGAGCAAATAGGCGAGCCATGCAACGATCCACGCTGCCTTTGGAATCACGCGCAATTCTCTTGTGAAGCGGCTCATGCCAGCCTCCTTTCGCCGCGCTGCCGGACTGCCAGCATCACTGCGGCCACTCCTCCCGCGAGCCACCCTAACGCGGTGAACGCGGCAAAACCGATCCACGTATAGCCGAACTGCGGCCCGAGCAAGCTCGCGAAACGTTCGCTCACAAAGTGGAAAACCGTCCAGCTCGCAATCGTCAGCAGCCACGCAAACGCCACGAGCACAATCATTGCGCGGCGGTTCCAATCGTGCTCGGCCTGTTCGATGAGCTTCGCCTCCGCACGCGCGATCGTGGTTTGCACCAGCCACGAAGAAGGCTGCGGCGTTGGCAATCCGCGGAGTTCGGCCGCAATGGGCCGCCACGCTTCTAATTCGTTCGAGCAGGAGATGCACGAGCGCACATGCTCCGCAACCCGCTTTTCTTCCGCGCTCGTCAGCGCTCCGGCTGCGGCCAGCGCCAGCAGCTCTCGTATTTTGTCGTGCTCGCTCATTGCCATGCCGCTCCTCGATTAGCGCGCTTCAAGCGCGTACCGCAATTGTTCCAGCGAACGCCGCAGCCTCGCCTTTGCCGTTGATAACGGAACCGATGTAACTTGCGCGATCTCCTCAATCTTCATTTCCTCTTCAAACCGCAGCGTGAGGACTTCGCGATAGATCATCGGCAGCCCTTCCATCGCTTCGTTGATCGCCGTTCGGCGCTCGGCCGCGAGCGCGTGATCGAAAGGCGTGTGGTCTGTAGACGGAATCCGGTCGGCTACGGTTTCGCCGTGCCCGCTGTCTGCGAGCGGCTCGTCCAGACTCTGAGGACTAATCCGGCGCAAATGATCGATCGCCAGATTGCGCGCCAACGTGAAGAGCCAGGCGTCGAAGTTGCGGCTTGGGTCAAAGGTACGAATCTTCTCGACCGCTCTCAACCATGTTTGCTGAAACAGGTCTTCCGCCTCGGCGGGCTGCCGTACGATGCGCAGCAGGTACCGATAAAGCCGATTCTGGTGCCGGGTAATCAGTTCCGAGAGAGCGTTCAGGTCACCTCGGCGAAGCCGGACCACATCGGCATCCACTGCCACAAGCCCCTCCAGCGATAGTGCGGTCGCCCCCACCATACTCGTAATACGGATGAGTGCCCAAAAAAGACGCAAGAGGTGCAGTTGCCAGATAGGTGTTGCCATCGCAACCGCAGAAATCTACAGAAATCTTTGGAGACTCCGTCGTACGTGCATCTTTTTGATGTTCTGGACCGTATTCCCAAAGTGCTCAACTGCACAGTACGGAGCGCAGGAGCGCAACTCAGAGCCTGCATTGCTCTTTCTGACGCAAAAAGGTGGTAATGACCTTGGCATAAGAAGAAACGGAGGACGGTATGAAGCGCGAGCGCGCCTTACAGATCGTGTTAACGGTGGTGGGACTGTTCTATTGCTTTTGGGGCTATCTCCTGTTCGACGCTTTATGGAAGTCCAGCTGGCTTAACGGGCACAACGACGTCATGCCGATGTTCCTGAGCCTTAACACGGCGCTTGGGCCCTGTCTGTTGCTGGCCGTTAAGCATCCGGCCAAGCATCGCTTGATGATCGCCTATGGAGCGTGGTCAAGCCTTAGCCATGGGTTCACGATGACAATCCAATCGGCGCAGGCTGCGGCGCACGGGATGCACAGGAGTGATAGTCCCTGGGACATTGTGATCTTTGCCGTCATTGGAGTGACGCTGCTTGCACTTCTCCCGGCAAAACAACCATCACCGGCCCAGCCCGCCTATTCGTGAGCCGCGCTTTCTTGAATGCTAGAGGACAAGTCACTCATTGAGGGAAGCACACAATGCGGGCGGGTGGCCCTGGCTTTGACCCGCCGACACAATCATAACGGCCGGTGCCCGGCTCTTGCGCTTGCTGCAAGAGCCGGCCCTGAGCTTGTCGAAGTGGCGCGTACGATGCTGTTTGTGCCATGAGATTTCGTCGTACTCAAAATCGGCACTGCACATATCAGGAAGTCAAAATCCCCACCCTCACGCTTAAGATGCTCCTGAGGGTGGGCCAGCCCCAAGCAGTTGCTCGTGGACGCTTCGTTTCAGTTGAATCCCAGTTGGTTGGTGAAAGACGTATCCCGAGTGTCTTCCCAGAAAGTAAAAGAAGACAACTGTAACTCCCCGTGTGTCCCCGGTCTTTCAAACCTTGCAGCCGAATGAAAGGCAGAGACGCCGCGCGGCGCACTGAATACTGAGGTCCCAAAAACCACAATCCCCGCCCATCGCGCAAGCGGTGCGGCGATAAGGATGGGGTACCGGGTCTCTTGAGCTTACTTCTTGGGCCGCGACTCCGGCGGCACCAGACCCGCGAGGCGGTAGTACACAACGAGCTGGCCGTAGTGTTCCCCGCTATGTTCGATGAGGCCGTACGCGATGTCGAGAATGCGCGCTTTCTGGTCACCGTATACGACGGTCTGCATCAGGCCGTTCTCGCCCTTTGACTGAATGGCAGCGGCGCCGTCGGCAACGGATTTCTTTACGAATGCGACGATGTCGGTTTTTGTTTTGTACTGGTCGCGCTTCGGATCTTCTCCCGCGGGAGGCTTCTGCCCCGTCGCAGGATTGGTGAAGTAATACATTGAACCCGCCGCGTGCAGCAACTGCTCGGCGAAGCTCCGCTGCGCGGGTGTCGGCTTGAAGTCATATTTATCTTCGGGAAAATCTTCGGCCATCGCCGTCAGCTTGCGGCCAATGTCATTCCAGGAATCGAGCACAACTTTCGATTCCGGATCGGCAGGTTTGACGGCTGCATCTTTCTTCATTGCGTCCTGGGCATGCGCGGGAAACGCGCATGCCAGCAGGACGATTGCGAGAAACGGTATTCTTTTCATTTCTTTCTCCACGATTGAGTTTCGCGAATCGAAGCTTCCACTTCTTATTTCGCCTGCCTCAGCCCAGCAACAACTGCGTCAAGTTTTTCGAGTATCTGGTTCCAGCCCTCGAATTGACCGCTCTCTTTTGCGCTCTCCATGGGTTCATTTCCAATGTGGGTGAGTCGCGTCTGGCCGTTTCCGAGATCCTCAAAGATGGTCACGTCGTACGCACCGTCGATAGCCTCATATTCCATTCCTAATTGCGCGGGGTCAACCTTGTTTCCCTTCGAGTCCGAGAAGTACATGGAGGAAACGATCTTCTCGTGCGGAACGATCTCGTGGTATTCCACTGCATTCCAGCACTCCTGCCCATCCGGCGTCTTCATGCACAAGAGAGATTTCCCTCCCACGCGAACATCCATTTGACAAACGGGCGCAGTAAAACCCTTCGGCCCCCACCACTGCATCACATATTTCGGGTCTGTCCACGCCTTCCAAACCAATTCGCGTGGGGCATCAAAAACTCTTGTGATGACCATCCGCTCTGTCTCATTCAAAGTGCTTTTTGTCATGTCCAACCTCCGCTATTTTCATTTGCTTCACAACCGCATCCAGCTTGTCGAAACTCTCTTCCCAGAATTGGCGATAGCTGATCGCCCAGTCGCTGACGGTCTTTATCGCCTCGGGCCTAAGCCTGCAAACACTCTCTCGTCCGCGCTTTGTCTTGATCACAATCCGCGCCCGCACCAGGTAGGCGATATGTTTTGAAATCATCTGCTGCGAGAGTGCAAACGGTTTCGTCAATCCATGCACAGAGGCGGGGCCACGTGAAAGCCGTTTGATCATCGCCCGACGGGTTGGATCAGACAAAGCCGCAAACGTTGTGCCGAGACTATCCACAACCATATGGTAGTGGATTATCTGTCGTTGTCAAATGTGAATTTCGCGATTCCTGACCGAGGACGCATCTCGGCCAACAAATCTGGCAACCAGCGGCGCACAGCAGTTGTCCACACATGACTTCCGCCCCTTGTCCGGTACCGATCCACAGTCGGCATGAAACTCGTGGATGGAGCACTATAGAAGCGAGGCCCAGATTTTGATTGATCCGTTTCTGTCCGATAAGCGTCCAGCGACAACGGATGGGCGGCTACTTTACAGGCAAGAACTCGACACAGGAGGTGACCGATGAAGGCGATTGTGGTGACGGATCAGGCTGCGGGAACGGCCGGGGTGAAGCTGGTGGAGCGGCCCGAGCCGCAGGCATCGATAAACGACGTCGTTGTTCAGATTCATGCGTCGGGATTCACCGGGGATGAGCTTACCTGGCCCTCGACCTGGACCGATCGCGCCGGCCGTGACCGGACGCCTTCAATCCCCGGACACGAACTGGCGGGAGTGGTCACCGCTCTCGGCTATGGGACGACGGGGCTGTCGCTTGGACAGCGGGTGTTCGGCCTCACGGACTGGTATCGCGACGGCACGCTGGCGGAGTATGTGGCCGTCGAGGCACGCAATCTCACAGCGCTGCCGGGCGACGTTGACTTCACGGTGGGCGCAGCCCTGGTGATGCCGGGGCTGACCGCATGGCAGGGGTTGTTCGAGCACGGCCGCCTGCGTGCGGGGCAGAGCGTCCTCGTGCATGGTGCGGCCGGCGTAGTCGGTTCGATGGCGAGCCAGCTCGCACGTGAGGCGGGCGCATACGTCATCGGCACCGGGCGCGCTGGAGGCCGTCAGACGGCTCTGGACTTTGGCGCTCAGGAGTTCGTCGACCTTGATAAGGACGCACTGGAAGACGTCGGCGAAGTCGATCTGGTTTTCGACGTCATCGGCGGCGACATCGCGAAGCGCTCTGCGGGCGTGATTCGCGCCGGAGGAACGCTGGTGACCGTCACCGGCCCGACCGAGGCGCGGCCCTCTGGCGGCCTGACTGTCGACTTCGTCGTCTTACCCGATTGCGCTCAACTGAGTGAGCTGGTCCGCCGTGTACGGGTTGGTCGGCTGCGGACAAACATCGGCAACGTGGCTGCCCTCGACGATGCAGTTGCCGCTTTCAACCGGACAGAGCGGATCAAGGGAAAGACGATTATCCGTGTTCGCCCGTGAGGACGCGAGGATTAAAACGCGGGGACGAAAACGCGTGAACTAGCTTCGGCGAGGAAGTCGCTTTGCCGAGGCCTCGGATCCAGCTGGTTCGCGGAACGGTTCCACAGGGATGCGCTCGTAATGCACTTCCAACACGGTCAGGTGTTCGGCGCCTCCGGGGAGATGAACGATGACGCTGTCACCTGCGGACGATTTCATCAACGCGCGTCCTAGAGGAGACACCCAACTGATGTGGTTGCGGTCGAGATCGATCTCGTCGGTGCCTACGATACTCACCACTCGCTCCGCTCCCGCGGCATTGGCATAGCGCACGGTCGCTCCGAAGAATGCCTTCGTCGCCGCCTGTCCCGATCGCGGAGCTTCCGGGTCCACCACTTCCGCGGCTTCGATTCGCTTGGTGAGAAAGCGAATTCGTCCATCGATCTGCCGCAGCCTCCGCTTGCCGTAGCGATAGTCGGCGTTGTCACTGCGATCGCCATTGCTGGCGGCCCACGCCACCACCTCCGTCACGGCAGGGCGTTCGCGGGTGAGCAGAAAGCGGTGCTCGTCTTTGAGGCGCTCGAGGCCGCTCCGCGTGATGTAGTTCTTGACCGGCGTCGCGGGCTCGTCTGCTTGTGGCTTTCTGGTAAAACCTTTCCGCATCTTGTTGCCCCTTCAATCCGACTAGGTTAACGTGCTGTACGGTTTTTTTCATTTCTTTCCACCCGTAAAATAATGCGAGGCGAACAACGAAGGCGTTGACTTCTTTGTGACGCCCAGAAAGCACCGCGACAGAAAGGGACCTGGTGAGAGTCGCCACTTTCAACATTAATAACATCAATAAGCGGCTCGACAACCTGCTGGATTGGTTAGCTAAGGCTGAACCGGACGTGGTTTGCCTTCAAGAGCTCAAGGCAGAGCAGCAAGCGTTTCCCGTGAATGCGCTTCGGGGTCTCGGGTATGAGGCAGTCTGGCAGGGGGAGCGATCCTGGAATGGCGTGGCCATTCTCGCGCGACACCACGTTCCCGTGCTGACCTGCAGGAGCCTGCCGGGAAATGCCGGCGATCGTCGAAGTGAAGATCATCAAGCTCGATACATTGAAGCGGCGGTTCAGGGAGTACTCGTAACGTCCATCTACCTGCCTAATGGAAATCCGCAACCGGGGCCGAAATTCAATTACAAGTTGGCCTGGTTTGAGCGCCTCATTGCCCGCGCCGCCGAACTCATGGCGAGCGGCGCACCCGTGGTGTTGGCCGGTGACTACAATGTCGTACCGACTCCGCAGGACATCTATCCGACTCGATCGTTGGATAAGAATGCGTTGATCCAACCCGAAAGCCGCAAGGCGTTCGCGCGACTGCTGTCTCAGGGCTGGACTGATGCTTTGCGGAAGCTGCATCCGGACGGGCCGCTCTGGACATTCTGGGACTACAAATTTGAACGGTGGCAGAAGGACAAAGGCATGCGACTCGATCACTTTCTGCTCACACCAAATTTGTCAGACCGGCTCGTGGACGGCGGCGTTGATCGATGGGCGCGCGGGCAGGAAAACGCGAGCGATCATGCACCAACATGGATCACGCTCGATCTTTAGACGGCTCCCAAGCTATACCGTCCGGCCTTCTACCCACGGCAACGCGAACCCATCTTGTCGCGCAGTCGACGAACGGCCAGCATCGGTTTTGCGTCCGCGACGGGGGTTGTGCCAGCGTAAGGCAAACATTCAAAGACTCGGGCAAGGGAAGCTGCCATTGACCCCCTCGTGGATGCAACTCAGCGCGTCTGCTCTGGGAACTCTGACTACGTAGCAACCTCGTCGCACCCCCTTAGCTAAACTGCTTCAACACGCCACTGCTGCATGGGAGTGAGGACGACGAAATATCTCTGCCGCAATTTGCCGCGCTACCTTCGCTCCAACACGACGATCATAAATGTTCCCGGTTTGGCCGGCGGACGCGCCCCTGGTTTTGCGTCTTCAAACTCCGCGGTCGGCAAATAGATTTTGTGTGCCGCATTATCGATGTCCATGGTCTTCGTGCCAAATCCGGTCGTCACGGTCTGGACCGTCTCCCACTTGCCGCCCTTTTCTCCGACAACGCTGAGCTTTCCTTCGCGTGTGCTCGCAAATGCGTGATCACCATCCCAGCGTGTGGCATCCACGCCGGCGGCGATGGGAAGATCGCCAACCACCTTACCGTCGTCCGTGCTCATGATGAGCATCTTCTGTGGTTTGCGGCATCCGATGAAAAGTCTGTTTTTCTCCGTGTCGATGGCTAAGCCGACAGGCGAGCCACCGGGAGCGACGGGCCAGCGAGCGAGCACTTTCCGAGCCTTTAGGTCGACCACAGCAACTTGGTCCTTATCTTCCAGATTGACGTAAACCTTCCCGGCCCCGTCCGCTGCGAGGAACTCCGGCTTGCCGCCGAGTTCAATCGGCGGATCAATCGCCGCGGTTTTGGGACTGGCGTCTGCTTTGAGAGTGACCAGGACGCCTGCGTCGCCGCAAGAAACCAGAACCAGCCCGGTGCTCTTGTCATAGATGATGCCGTCCGCATCGTCTTTCGCTGCCACCGTACCGAGGACCGCATTACTGCTGAGATCGAAAATGACAATCGATCCGGCGCCATCGCTGATGAATCCCCGTCCGAGTTCGGGAGCCACAGCGACGCCATGGTTGTGCTTTTGGCCAGCAATGTCGGCCACCATCTTGCCCGAATCCGCGTCGATGACCATGGTATGCGTGGTTCGCGGAACATACAGGCGGTGACTCTTTGCATCGACCGTAATGTAGTCGAAGCCGCCCTCCCCGCCGATGTGAAACGTCTTTTCGACAGCCCATTCGCCTTGAGCGGAAGCGCCGACGCTGAGCGTTAACAAAGCTGGCACGATCAGAAGCCATGAAACCATACTCCGAATCGACATGAGCCCCCCACGGAAACTTTATTAAGGACACGCGTTCCCAAAAAACACCTTTTAAGAGTAGCCCGTGAATCTGAAAGGAGCCTGAAGGTCGCAGGCATGAATCTGTCGGTGGTTAGAAACGCGGTCGTCCAAGTCGAACCCTGCGCTAGGACAGCGAATCTGCGCCGCTCATTTTTCTCGATGAAGTCGTGAGCCTCTGACTTACAGCCTCCCCGCTCTATCGGAACAATAGCATCGTCTCACTATCAACTGTGAATTGGCGGCGTAGCCAGGATGATTACGTGTTCACTCGTGAAGATGGCAAGCCCGTTCGAGGATTACCTGGGGTGTGGGCAGCGCATGCGAAGTAGCATAGGTGCCGGGCTTGCACTCTGACGATCTACGAAGGACGGCTGCCCGAAATCTCCGCCGGGCCGGAGTCGCCGAAGGCGTGATTATAAAGATCGGCGCCTGGAAAACGCGGAGCGTGTTTGAGCACTCTTCCACATGTCGCAGTCGACATTTGAGATGCGATGACAACCTCAAAGCTGGGGAAAACGCGACAACGCAGAAGCAGCCCAGGAGAAAAGTCCGTTTGGGCAGAATCGAGCCCGAAGGCGTTGATCCTCGGTGCATGCCCCACCTACCTCCCTCGCAGGTTATCTGATCGTTTCTGAATGGGTTGGACTTGGTGCCGGGAGGGGGAGTCGAACCCCCAAGACCCGAAGGTCGGCGGATTTTGAGTCCGCTGCGTCTGCCAGTTCCGCCATCCCGGCTCTTCGTGGAAGTGCTTGTTTTACAGCTTATTTCACATTCTCTGTCTTTCTCATTCCAGACAACGACTGTGAAACTGTGCAAGTATTCCTGGATTTCCACAGATCCTTGTCACTTGCCGATGAAGTGCTTTGCGGCTCTTCTCCGGCGATGATATCCACCTGGCTAAGCAATAAACGAAGACATCCGTACGAGATTTTACCACTCAACGCAGTCATAGCCCCATCTCTAAATGATGATCCGCTCCTATTCGGAGACGTTCGCGCCCGAGCACCTTTCCGGAGTCAAGAAAGCTGAGCAGGATGGCGTGAAGTGGAGCCCCGAACAGGCTGCAGCGATTCAACGGTTTCGCGAGTTCCTCGACGCAGAGCCTGAATGACAGCCTCTCCAGCATCCTTGAAACGCGGGGACAGATGGGACGCTCCCCAATTTCCATTCGTCGACAAAACAGACGGAACGTTCCACCGGCTGTCCCCGGCCCCCACGCACCACCTCCCGTGTCAAATTTCTGCGTACTGTGCCCAGGATTTTTCCGACACCGGTTTTCGCGTGGACCCGACAGAAATGGCTCCACCCATACCATGGCCAAGGACGTCTATGAATATGCCAAGCGCATGCGACTGCATTCCGTTATAGGATTTGCGCAAACTATGGTTCATGCTGGAAATAATTGCGCACCACGAGTTACCCGCACGCTGCGATCTCTTCTGATCGTCGGCTTCTCCTTTTTCATGCCGGCGTTGATGTTGTCGCAGGAACAAAAGCTGTCTTCGGCCCCAACTTCGAAATACACCACTCCTCTGGCCACCGGAGTGCGCCTTGATCCCGAAGGAGAATTCGTTGATTTGAGCAGCATGCCTCTGGGAATGGCGCTGGCGCCAGATGGTAAAAAGCTTGTTGTAGTCCTGAGCGGCTGGCGCGAGCAGGGAATCCAGGTTGTTGATCTTGCCACCCGGCGCGTGACCCAGACTCTTCCTCAGGAAGCGGCGTTTTATGGTGCGGCATTTTCTGCCGATGGCAAAGAGCTGTACGTTTCCGGCGGCAATGAAGATTTGATCTACTGCTATTTGTGGCGCGACGGGGTTGCGGCCCTGGACAAAAAAATTGTCCTGGGACAAAAGAAAGAAGACAAAACAGGATCACGATATCCGGCGGGCCTTGCGGCCTCGAAGCGGGGAAATTTTCTTTACGTTGTGGAGAATGTCGGCGACAGCCTTGCCGTGGTGGACCCATCTTTGGGGAAGGTCGTGCAGCGATTTTCTACCGACCATTATCCTTACGCAGTAGAAGTGGCTGCGGATGGCAACGTGTATGTCTCCGCGTGGGGCGGTCACACTCTTTCGATGTTCCGGACCAACCCGGACGGGACATTGTTCTATACCGGCCGGCTCGAGGTTGGGCAGCGGCCCTCGGCGCTTAAGTCGAATCCATCCGGATCGCGGTTGTTTGTCGCCTTAGCGGGCACAGACCGGATTGCAGTGGTAGATACACATGCGAGAAAAGTCTTGCGCTATCTCAAAGACGAAGCCCCCGGCGCTCCTTCACAGGGAAGTACACCCAATGCGCTCAGCCTTTCGCGGGACGGCTCCAAGCTATTTGTGGCCGAAGCCGACAACAATGCCGTCGCCGTCTTTAATACTGCGGAAGGAGCCGCGCAAGCTGGGTTACGTCCGGTTGGCCGCATTCCTACAGACTGGTATCCGACCGACGTTCTGGAAGTAGATAAGGGGCTGCTCATCCTAAATGGAAAGGGGCACGGTAGCTACGCGAACCCAGACGGGCCAACTCCCGGAAAGGGGATCCAACGCCCGTTAGGCTATGACCTTGGCCAGCTCAATGGAACGCTACGGCTCGTTTCCGCTGATCTTAGTCCCGCGCGATTGGCTCAGGATTCGCGCAGGGTAGCGGAAGCGAATGGCTGGGGCCAGAAGCGATCCACCAAGCGATATCCGCCCTTCAAGCATGTGGTTTACATCGTTAAGGAGAACCGTACCTACGATCAAGTTCTTGGTGATATGAAAGAAGGGGACGGTGACCCTAACCTGGTGTTCTTCGGCCAGGACGTCTCGCCGAATCATCACGCCCTGGCGCTTCGCTTCGGGCTGTTTGACCGCTTTTTCACGAATGCGGAAGTAAGTGCCCAGGGACACGTCTGGTCCCTGGCGGCTTATGTTACCGATTACGGCGAAAAGACAGTTCCTTCCATGTATTCCGACCGGCGGGCGGACACTTGCCGGCGACGAGGCCGACAACCCGCTGGGTGGGTATCTGTGGAACCTTGCCGCCAAGAAAGGAATCTGGTTCCGCGACTACGGCGATATAGTGGTCGGGCCCGATACGGCGCATGATCTGCCGGCTGACGTAAGCTCCAGCTATCCCGAAACCGACCTGGAGATTCCCGATCAAAAACGGGCCGACGCCTGGATCGAAGAGCTGCACGACTTTGTTCGCAAAGGCGACATGCCGGCGCTGTCCCTCATGTATTTGCCAAGAGATCACACGCTTGGCGGCGCCGCGGGCCATTCGTCGCCTCGGGCCTGCATGGCCGACAATGATCTTGCACTGGGCCGAATCGTGGAAGCGCTTTCACAAACTCCATTTTGGCGGGACACGGTGGTCTTTGTAGTGGAGGACGATTCGCAGGCCGGTCCTGACCACGTGGACTCGCACCGCTCACCGTTTCTCGCCATCTCGGCTTATGGCCGCTCTGGTACGGTCCACAGATTCGCTAACACTACGGACGTAATAGCGGCCATCGAAGACATTTTGGGAATGGGACGCATGTCCAAATTCGATTACTTCAGCCGCTCTCTGGCAGACATGTTTGCCGCGACGCCAGACCTCACACCCTATAGCCACGTTGTCCCGAAAATAGATTTAAGTGAGGTGAACCCGGCGCAGGGCGCAGCTGCCAAAATGTCAGAAGGTCTCGATTTTAGTGCCCCTGATCGCATTGATGATGCGTTATTTAATCGAATTCTCTGGGCCATGCTCAAACCGGCCGGCACCGTACCACCGGTCACAAACATGGCGCCGGTGCATGCGCTTCAGTTAACCCGGTAAAAGGGAAGAAATGGGCAAAACGCGGGGACGGACGGGATCTTCCCTAGTTTCGTGGGAAGAGAGACGGAATTTTCCCGGGTCGCCTCACTAATCTTCGTCAACTTGGAGCGGCTCAAGAGCCGAGGTCTGGGAACCAAACGATCGCTTGCTCTTCGTGAAATCCCCTGCGTCTGCCAAATCCGCCATCCCGACCTGGGAAGGCCTACTTGTTGTACGGCAGGTTGTGGATTGTGAAAACCTGTCAAGCCGGTTGCGCATTGGCTACCGGAGCGCCGATCATCGGCAGTTCTACGCGGAAGGTGGAGCCTTTGCCCAGACTGCTTTCCACGTCGATCGATCCGTGATGCTGGGCCACAATCCATTCTGCGATTGAGAGGCCGAGCCCCGCGCCTCCCAGAGCACGGGTGCGCGCCTTGTCGACGCGATAGAAGCGCTCGAAGATTTTGTCGTGATCTTCTTTCGCGATGCCGATCCCTGTGTCCTGGACGGTGACGATCAACTTATCGTCTTTCGACTCGAGCGTCATGTTTACAGAACCATTGGCGGGAGTATATTTCATCGCATTGTCGAGAAGGATGTCCGCGAGGCGACGCAGCAATGTCTCGTCGCCTGAAACGTATCCGTGCCGGTCATCTATCTTTGAAAAAAACTGCAAGCCGCGAATGGTTGCGACCTGTCGCCATCCGTCAACAACCTGGTTCAGGAGGGGACGGAGATCGACGGGTTTCAACTCAAGAATTTCGCGACCGGAGTCGGCACGAGCTAAAGACAGCAATTGTTCGAGCAGCCCTGTGGTGCGCTCGGCTTCAAGAAGAATATGACGCAGCGCCTCTTTGTATTCGGCTTCTCCACGAGAGCGGCGCAGAGCCAGTTCGGCTTCGGTGCGAATGAGAGAGACTGGGGTGCGCAGTTCGTGCGAGGCGTCCGCAGTGAACTCGGTGATCCGGTGAAATGCATCTTCGATGCGGTCAAGCATTTCATTCAGCGTGTCGGACAGGCGTGCCAGTTCGTCGCCGGTATCGAGTTTTAGCAGACGTAGACTGAGATTTGTTCCGGTCACTTCGCGGGCCGTGCGCACAAGTTCGTCCACCGGAGAAAGCGCCTTCCGGCTCAGCCAATAACCGACTCCGGCTGCGACGATGAGCAGCACTGGAGCGAACATGAACATGTAGCGGCGAAAGACCTGGAGAGTGTCGACGGCATCGTCGGCGGGAGCACCCATTTCTACAGTGAAGACGCGGCCGTTGACCTTAAGTTTTTGGAAAAGGAATCGAAACGGGTGGTTATCGATCCGACGGCTCTCCGAGCTCGGGCGCTTTACACGATCCGGCGGAATGAGCAGCGAGTCCAGGCCTTGCAGCGAATTTGACTGATAGAGAACTTCTCCGTCGCTGTCATAGAGCTGGAAATAGTCGCCGGGATGTTGGATGGAATAAGCCTCGTTGACCGCCTGCCGCAGTTTGCCCGCTTCGAGGTCGGAAGGCTGCGTCGCAAGAAAATTCCGCAAGTCGTCCACCTGCCCCTCGAGTGCGTCGTCGACTAGGTCATAGAGATTGTGGCGAAGGATGGTGTACATGCCGCCGGCAAAGATGATCTCTCCGACGAAAAAAATAGCGAGATACCAGAGTGTCAGGCGAAGTCCGATGGAGAGCTTTCTCATGTCTGGCTACCCGAACGAACCATGTACCCGATACCTCGGACGGTGTGAATGAGCTTTGAGCGTCCTGGAGGATCAATTTTATTGCGCAGCAAATGCATGAAGGCATCGAGCGTATTCTCTTCGATTTCGCGATCGAATCCCCACACGGATTCGACGAGGGACCGGCGGGAGACGACTTTCCCGGCACGATACATAAGGCGTTCAAGAAGATTGTATTCGGTACGTGTCAGGGTCACAGACTGTTCGGCCCGGGTCACTTCCCTGCTCGCCGGATTCAGAATCAGATCTGCGATCTGCAGAGTCGTTTGCTCCGCGGGGAGCGAGCGCCGTTTGATTGCGCGCAGCCGCGCAAGCAGTTCGCTGAAGGAGAATGGCTTCGTCATATAGTCATCGGCGCCCAGGTCGAGACCGCGAATGATATCGGGCACGGCGTCACGCGCGGT
The DNA here is from genome assembly GCA_963712365.1 of uncultured Acidobacteriota bacterium. Lineage (GTDB taxonomy): Bacteria > Acidobacteriota > Terriglobia > Terriglobales > Acidobacteriaceae > Sulfotelmatobacter. The sequence goes on along the minus strand of CAVQHO010000002.1, from coordinate 91,111 downwards.
GAGCATCAGGATCGGCGTGCGATTCTTTTCTTCGCGCAGACGCTTGGCTAGCTCATATCCGCTGAGCTTGGGCATCATCACGTCCAGAATGATGATGTCGAACTCGTAGGAAAGTGCAAGAGCCAGTCCCTCGGCTCCGTCGGAGGCACAGGTTGCCATGTGTCCCTCTTCGATCAAGCCTTTGCGAAGAAGGGCGGACATTCTGACTTCGTCTTCAACAATGAGCAAGTTCATTGGTCGTGGCTTGCTTCCGCAGCTGGTTTTCGCGCCGCCTTCACAGGATAATAGATCGCGAGTTTCGGAGAGAGGGAAACTTCCAGCGTATGACTTCGCGTCGTGTAGCTTTCGTTGTGCTTGTGTTGGCGATAGCGGCGGGTGCTGTTCTGCTCGCGGTTCATGAAGTTAGGAAGAGTCCCGATGAGGTGGTTCAGCTTCATCGCGATGTGAAGGGTCCGTTTAACTTCGTTGCGTACGGGGACGCCCGGTTTCATGATCCGGCAGACACTACGGCCGCCAATCCCGCCGTGCGCCTGGCTCTGGCGCAGGCGATTGCGGAGGTCAATCCGGCCTTCATCTGCTTCTCGGGAGATCTCGTCCTTAACGGTTCTGATGAAAGCGACTGGAAGATTTGGGATCGTGAGACAAGCCCGTGGCGAGAGAAAGGGATTCCTGTATATCCGTCGCTGGGGAATCACGAGTTTCGCGGGAGCCTGCAAACGGCGATGGGAAATTATTTCAAGCGATTTCCCGATCTCAAGGACAGTCACTACTACTCTGTGCGCGCGTCGAATACGCTTCTGCTGGCGCTGGACAGCTCTCAAGAAGAAGTACGCGGACCGCAAGGAGAATGGCTCATCAAACAACTGGATCGGATTCCATCGGATGTAAATTTTGTTTTCCTGATGTTGCATCATCCGCTGTATACGAGCTCGTTGGACAGTGGCCCGTATGCTGGAGGGCACCCCGCGCGCCGATGGGAGCAGGCACTAGGGAAATTGCTTGAAGATCGCCAGGCGCACGCGCCATACCGGATAGCAGTTTTCTCTGGGCACGTACACAACTACGAGCGGCACGAACACGGGGGAATTACGTACTTTGTGTCAGGCGGAGGGGGCGCCCGCCCAGTTCTCATTGAGAGGGCGCCGAGCGATCTCTACCAAGGCACGGGGGTGAATTTCCATTACTTGTTCGTGCAGGTGAACGATCAGCGCGCCACGATTACGATGAATCGACTGGATATGTCGAGCGGCAAGCCCCTGTGGACGCAACCTGACAGAGTGACCATTGCCGTTCCTGCCGTGGCTGCTGCGCAAGCTAGCCGGCGGTAGACTTCTCAGGCTTTTTGCAGGGCTCGGCGCACGGATTTGTCTGCCACGACACCCCCAAGGCATGCAAGATCATGCGATCGCCAAGGCTCAGTGAGTCCGGATCTGCGGCGACTTGGTAGGCATAACGAACCAAGGGGCTGCGGGTGACGCACCAGCGTTCGTGGCGAATGATAGCTCCACAGTGCTCACAAGCTGCTTCGGCGTGGTACTGGTTGCTGTGATACCAGGTAGCTGCGGGATTGGAAAACAAAGAAGCACCTCCAACATCGACTTCGAACCAATTCCCCTCGCCGTCCAGCTCGGTGGAACTGCGATATGTGGAGAGTATGTCCAGCCGGAGGATCGCTCTATTTCGAAAGTCACGGTCATCTGTGATTTGGATCACATCTAGGGAAAGAGCATCTTCACGCCCAGAGAGCAAAGGCTTCTCGACTGGGTGAAGTTTGAGACGACTGCCATATGTGTTTCGTATCGTGTGCGGTTGGGTATTTCCTCCCGTATCATTTATCCTTGGACGTTCCCTTAAGCTGGCTGAAGCAGACCATTCATCCCGTCCTCATTCAGCGTCATGCTAACTAACCTAAAGTGAAGAGCCCTCGATGAAAACTGGCATCATTGGATTGCCTCAGGTAGGCAAAACATCGTTGTTTCGCATATTGACCAAGGCGCATTTATCGGCACAGGCCCACAGCAATCCACGAGAAGCGCACGTGGGAGTGGCGAAAGTTCCCGACGACCGGCTTGACCGGCTAGCAGCCCTCTATAGCCCGAAGAAGCTCACTCACACTTCGGTGGATTACGTTGATGTGGGCGCGATCGGGCAGGACGCGCTAAAGGAGTCCGCATACGTCGGACACTTGCGCCAAGTGGATGCATTGGCTCACGTGGTGCGTGTGTTTGAAGACCCCTGCGATCCCGCATGTTGGGACTGTCGATCCGTTGCGCGACATAAAGAATGTTGAGTTCGACCTTATGGTCAGTGATCTCGGGCAGATCGAGAAGCGCCTCGAGCGGCTCGAAAAAGATCTCAAGAAGATGAAGACGCCAGAGCTTGAGAAAGAATTCGAATTGCTCAAGCGGGCAAATGCTCACCTCGGTTCGGAAAAGCCGTTGCGCGAAATGGAGATGACTCCGGAGGACAAGAAGCGTCTTCGAGGCTTCATGTTTCTGAGCGAAAAACCGATTTTTTATGTGCTCAACATCGGTGAATCGACCGAACTCGGCAAGGAACTAGACGAGGCCGTTGCTAAGTACAAGCTGACAGAGATCGCGGCTCGACCGAATGCTGAGGCCACCGCAATTTGCGGCAAGGTCGAGGCCGAACTCGCCGAGATGAGCGATGCTGATGCCGCCGAATTTCTTTCCAGCTATGGACTGAACGAAAGTGGTCTGGTTCGACTCATCCGGACAACCTATAAACTTCTCGGCCTGATTTCGTTCTTCACCGCCGGGGAAGACGAGTGTCGAGCATGGCAGATTCCCGCGACACACGCGAGCGCAAGAGGCAGCGGGCGCGATCCACTCCGATCTGGAGAAGCACTTCATCCGCGCCGAAACGATTCGCTGGGATCAGTTACTGGAAGCGGGATCGGAAGCCAACGCACGCGCCAAAGGCACGCTTCGTCTCGAAGGTAAGGATTACATCGTGCAGGATGGCGACGTGATGCACATCCGGCACAGCGGCTGAGCGGATGCGAGTATCGGGTCAGGGAGCTTTCGTTGTAAGCTTGCTCGGCGAGAAGCCGGATCATTAGGTTGCTGTAATTCATCGACGCTGCTGAAACACGCGAAAGAAACTGAATCCATCCGGTGTGAATGCGTCTGCGGTACTAGCTACGCGGTACTACGTACTCAAAAAGCATGAACCCGATCCTCATCAGTGTGCTCCTCGGCCTTTCCGCGGCAGCCGCCAACATATTCGGCGGAGCGATCATCGTGCAGCGACATTGGGAGCGGCGATATCTCCGCTACTTTGTCGCGCTGGGCGCGGGATTCATGCTTGGCAACCGCCCTGGTGGAAATGGTCCCGCAAAGTATCGAGCGGCGGGGACGAGCGTGCGGCCCTGCTGGTGTTGGTCGGATATCTGATCATTCATTTCTTCGAGCACACCGTCACGCCTCACTTTCACTTCGGCGAAGAAACGCATCGTGACGAGTTCGCGCACAGCCACAGCGGATATTCCGTTCTGCTGGGACTGATCATCCACACGTTCTTTGATGGGATCGCCATCGCGTCCGGGTTTCTGGTTTCGAACGGGCTTGGGTGGCTGATCTTCCTGGCTATCTTTCTGCACAAAATTCCGGAGGGATTCACGGTGAGTTCGGTGATGCTGGCGAGCGGGCGCAGCCGCGGGATCGCCTGGGGCGCATCCGTGGTCTTGGGAGGCTCGACGCTGGCGGGCGTCTTAACGATGGCGCTCTTCCGCCATCACGTCGATGCCGGATTGCCGCTGGCCGCGGGCGTCACGATTTACGTCGCCGCTTCCGATCTCGTTCCCGAAGTAAATAAAGAACCGGCCATGAAAATGGCGGTGCTGGTGTTCGTGGGGGCCGCCCTCTTCTTCGTCCTCGACCACCTTCTCCATGTGTTTGAGGGCGGTGCGCATTCAACCCAGTGTCCTTAGTCGACAGTGTGCTTGGCGGTATATCCTTCGCGGGCGACTACTTCGATCTTGACGTCTTTTCCCTTCTGATCTTTCACCTTCAGCGGGCCGCCATCCGGGCGCAACCACCTGCACCTTCAGCTTGCGGTAAGTTCCGTCTAGTTTGGTGTTGCTGGGCGCATAAGAGACGGTGTACTGGTTGCGAATGTCGTTCGAGATGTCGCCGAACAATTCCGGCAGTTCGCCTTCGAAGCGTGGGAAGTATGCACGGCCTCCGGTCATCGCGGCGAAGGTTCGCATCTCGTTGTCGCCCTGCAGGTAGTCCATGTGGCCTACCGGAATGCCCATGCCGTGCGCGTTGCGGCAATTGCCGGGATGGGTTTCGCACCACTCGCGGACGATGAATCCAACGCTGATGGGAAAGATCGTGACATCTTTCGTGTCCTTGATCTTCTTCATGATCTTGTCGAGAGTCAGCTTGCTGAAAGTGTCGACTCCAGTCGTCACGAGGATCACGTACTTCTTTCCTTCCACGCGATCAAGCCGGTCGAGCGTGTCATAAAGGGCGTCAAACAGGTTGGTTTCGGCAAAGCCGGGAATGCGCAGCTGGTTCAGCGCTCCGTAGACGGCTCTCTTGTCCTGGGTGAAATCAACCAGGATGTGAGGCTGCATGTCGTAGTACGCGACCGCGACCCAGTCCTCTTTCTTCAGACGTGTTGGCGAAAGCGTACGAGGCCTGCAGGGCCTGCATCATGAACACGTAGTTCGTGGAGGCAAACTCCACCAGCAGCACGGCTGTAATGGGCGCCTGAGAGACGTTGAAATGGCTCACCTGCTGCGGGACGCCGTCTTCCAGAACCCTAAAATTTTCTGTCTTCAGCCCGGGGACGAACTGACCGTCCTTGGTGGTGACCAAGACATCCACATTGACCAGGGGAACGTTCACTTTCAGAGAGTAGTCGGGCATGTCCGTCGACCTTTTTGGGGTAACCGGGGGCGGCGGTGGCGGCGCATCTTCGGCCTTCTTTTTCGGAATGGCATAAGGACCCACGTTGTCCGTGGGGCCTCCGGCTTCGGCCGGAGCCTCTTGTCTTGGCTTACCGTTTCGCGGAGTCTGGGGTTCCTTGCGAGAGGCGTCTGGGTCGCTGGCGCCTGGTCCTGAGCTGATACTGGAAGAGATCCGCTGACCAAAGTAAGGCGCACAAGCAGGAGCGCGAAAACCGCCCGTCGTGCTGAACAAATGCCGCTTATTCCGGCTTAAATTCTTTGCTTGTCCGACGATTAAACATGATGAACCCCGAAATCCGCATATGCTAGTATAGACGCAAGGATTTGCAATTGGGATGTTTTGCCAGTCCCAGAACTCTCCCACCTTGGCAACGTGAACGTGTCAGTTGTCCGGTCGAGTATCTAAACATTAAAATTGGACTCCGTTGGCGGGTCCTGTCGGGGCTTTAAATGAGAAAAGTGTTCCTTCGCGCTTCTCGTCCTAAGTGTATCCCTGCTACTCTGCAGTTCTGAACGCGCAAACATCACAGCCCACGATCCCCGTGAGTCAGATTCATGCGGGAATGCGCGGGGTGGCGTACACCGTTTTCGAGGGTGTTAAGCCCGAATCGATGGACGTGGAAGTATTGGGCGTTCTGCGCAACATGAACGGCCCGAAGGGCGACATTATTCTGGTGCGGCTGCATGGGCAGAAGGTCGGAATACACGGGCGTGGTTGCGGGATGAGCGGAAGCCCGGTCTATCTCAACGGCAAGCTCGCGGGCGCACTCGCCTTTCGTATCGGTGAGTTCTCCAAGGAACCGATTGCCGGCGTGACTCCGATCGCCGACATGCTGGAGATCGACGCGCTTGACAAGTCTCCAGCCGAAGAAGCGTCAGCGATTAAGCCTGGAATCACGAACGCCGCGGGTAAAACCTGCGGCTCCGGGAGTCTCTCGCGACGCTTCCTGGGCTCGGTCGAGGTTTCGCGCAATATCTGAAACCGATCGAGTCTCCGCTGGTCTTCAATGGATTTTCCGAAGATGCCGTCCGCCATTCGCACCACAATTTGCTTCTGCCGGAATTGTGCCGGTGATGGGCGCAGGGTCCGTCAGCGAAGACAAGCAGCCAGAACCGCTCGAGCCCGGATCTGCGGTAAGCGCCATCCTGGTGCGCGGCGACATGGATATCGCTGCCACCTGCACGGTGACCTACATCGATCCACAGACGACTGCTGGCCTGCGGACATCCGCTGCTGCAGTTCGGCTCAGTCGACCTTCCGATGAACAAGGCGGAGGTTCTTGCGACTCTCCCTTCGCCGCTGAATGCATTCAAGATCGTAAACACCACCGAGCGGGCGGGCGTTTTCGTTCAGGATCGTCATACCGGCATCCTCGGCGTGTTCAACAAGCAGCCCGATATGATTCCGGTGACGCTGACGATTCATGGCGGCAGGGGCAGCGAAAGAGTTCCACTACGAAGTTTTGAATAATCCTCGTTTGAGCCCGGTCGCGATTATGGCAACGGTGTTCAACGCGCTGCATGGCGTGAATGAATATGGCGAGGAAATCACCTATCGCCTGAACGGCAGCATCAACGTGAAAGGATTTCCGGAAGTTGGGCTGCGCAACATGTTCGTGCCGGCTGAAAACGGACAGCCCGCCGCCATGGCCGCTGCGATGTCGCTGGGCGAGCGCTTCGGAAAGATTTACGACAATCCATATAATGCTCCCGCAGTGAACAGCGTTAAGCTGGATTTCGATCTGGTCCGCGAACGGCGCTGGGCGCGACTGGAGAGTGCCCGGACCGATGTGTCCGAAGCGCGTCCCGGAGACGAGATCTTTGTAGAGACTGTGCTGGCTCCGTACCGCGGCGAGCGCGTCGTGCGCCAGATTCCGGTGAAGATTCCGACTTCAGCGAGCAAAGGTACGTTGCGAATCCTGGTCAGCGACGGCGAAACTCTCGATCGCGTAAATCGCACCAACCCTGCTTTCGGACGCAAGCTCGACTTGGCTTCCACGATTGCGCTGCTCAACAAAGAGCACTCCAACAATCACCTGTATGTCTCGTTGCTGGAGGCCGATCCCGAGGCACGGGTTGCGGACAAGGTGATGCCCACGCTACCCATCAGCGTAATGAACGTGATGGACGGGATGCGCGGAAATCAGGAGATGATCGTCAGCGGAGAGTCGAACGTCGATGAAACCGCGACGCCATCGCTGGATTACGTGGTCAGCGGAGCGCAGTTGCTGACCGTCACTGTGAAGTAGCGAAGTATTGTTGAAGTCCCCGCTCTCAGAGGTGGCCACTCAGATTGTTGGAAACGCTAGCCGCAGCGCCAGTGCGTGACGGCGATCCTCATTCGGCGCTAGTTACGGCATCCCTGAAGTGATGCTCTTATGAAAAGCTAGACACCATCTGTGCTGATCAAGACCCTACCCAAAGACACGGTACTAGCCCAGAACTTTGTCCGCAGTAAATCTCCATCTGAGGAGCGGGGCCCCTGTTGTAGCTACTATTCTTCTTCACCCATCTGCATGGTGAGATAGCGTTCGTATCCCACTTCCGTGATCAGGTGCATTTGGGCTTCGAGGAAGTCGACGTGATCTTCTTCATCCTTCAGTAGCGCGACGAAAAGGTCGCGCGAGCCGTTATCCCCTTCTCTCGTGGCGATCGCAATGGCGTCGTTATATTGCTTGACCGCTCCGACTTCTAGAGCCAGATCGCTTTCCAACATGCCTTTCACGGTTCCGCCGACTTTCAACTCCAGCGGCATCATCGATGGTGTCCCGTCAAGAAATAGAATTCGCTCCATCAGTTTCTCGGCATGCTTCATCTCGCCGATCGATTGTTTCTTGATGTATTCAGAGAGCTTGTTATAACCCCAGTTCTCGCACATTTCGGCATGGAGGAAGTATTGATTAATTGCGGTCAACTCTTCCTTAAGCGCCTTGTTTAACTCCTCAATCACCTTCGGATTGCCTTTCATCAAACCTCCAACTTACCAAGAAAATGACTGCCAAAACTCGTGAGTGATCCACCATACGCTGCCAAGTGTGCGGAAGTGAACTGAAACTGCAATACGAGCCCTACTAGTTGTCTAGTACAGAATCGATAGTCGTGAGCAATGCCGAACGGGTGAACGGTTTCTCCAGCAATTTGATACTGCTATCCAGTCCTTGTTTTGAGACCAACTCGCCGGTGTAACCCGACATGTAAATTACCTTTATCGAAGGATAAGCATCGATGATCTTCAATACCAACTCAGGACCAGTCATCCCTTTCATTACCACATCGGTCAGCGCTAGATCGACGCGCACGCCGCTTGATGCAATGGCCTCGAGCGCTGAAATGCCATCGTCGGCCTCAATCACTTTGTAACCATGATCTTCGAGCATCTTCCGCGTAAGGCGGCGCATGATGACATCATCCTCTGCGAGCAGGATGGTGACACCCTCGCGTTTCGGAGGCAGAAGGTCTTGTGATCCTCCGCATCACCTCCTAATCGCTTCTCGGCGCTAGGCAGGTAGATCTTGAATGTCGTCCCCTGACCCAGCTCGCTGTAGACCCAGATGTGCCCGCCGCTTTGGTTGACGATGCCATACACGGTGGCCAATCCCAACCCCGTTCCTTTCCCGACTTCTTTGGTTGTGAAGAACGGCTCAAAGATGCGAGATCGAGTCGCCTCATCCATCCCTATGCCGTTATCGCTGATCGGCCAGCATCGCGTAACGGCCCGCCGCCATCGATGGATGCTCTTGAGCAAACCCTTCATCGAACGCCCATGACCGCGGTCTCAATAACCAGTTTGCCGCCGCGTGGCATGGCATCGCGGGCATTGACCGCGAGATTCACAACGATCTGATCCAGATGGCCCGGATCTGCTTCCACGACCACCGCTTCGGAGCGCGGCACGAGAATGACCTCGACGTCGTCTCCCATTAGCGGTCGCAGAAGCTTACTCAGATCTTTTAAGCGCTCGTTCAAATCCAACAACTGCGCTTGCGCCGGCTGGCGGCGGCTGAAAGCCAGCAATTGGCGAGTCAAAGACGCACCCCGCTTCGAGGCTTCGCGGATGTTGTCGATATACTCCAAACCACTGGCGTTTACGTGGTTTCGCAACAGCTCGGAACATGCCGTCACAATCCCGAGCAGATTGTTGAAATCGTGGGCAACTCCACCTGCCAGGCGTCCGACGGCCTCCATCTTTTGCGACTGTCTGAGCTGGTCTTCGATTTTCTTCTGTGCGGTGATGTTCCGTGCGATCGTCGACGCTCCCACGATCTCGCCGTCCGCATCGTAAATGGGCGAGACAGAGATCGAGACGTTCAGCCTTCTTTTGTCTTTCGTTACGCGGATCGATTCGAAGTACTCGACGCGCTCGCCACTCCGAATTTTCCGCAGGATCTCGGGTATTTCGTCCGCGCGTTCTAGCGGAGCAAGAGTGCTGATCGATCGCCCAATCATCTCTTGCGCAACGTAGCCGTAGATCTGTTCCGCGCCTTTGTTCCAATGTGTAATGACTCCGTCCAAGTTTTTTCCGATGATCGCATCCTGAGAGGAATCGACGATCAGTGCGAGACGATTCTGGGAGTCACGCAGTTCGCGCGTCTTGCGCCGATCGAGTTCTTCATTTACGCGCCGAAGCTCCTCTTCGATGCGCTTCCGGTCACCGATATCGCGAATTACGCTGAGTACCGCAGAAGCACCATCGCTTAACTTGATCGGGCTCAGGCTGATTTCTACGGGAAACTCGGAACCGTCCCGACGCCTGCCATAAAGGTCGAGTCCAGATCCCATTCGCCTGATCTTGGGTTGGCGATGAAAGCTCTCGCGATGCGAATCATGCTGCGGCCGCTGACGCTCCGGAACCAGTATTTCGATCTTCTGACCGATCAATTCTTCGTGTGTGTATCCGAATAGGGTCTCGGTTTGGGAATTGACTTGAATGATGATGCCCTGCTGATTCACCGCCGCAACGGCGTCGGGGATCGCCTCGAGGATACTGGGCGATAAGAGAGTCTCAGCCACACCGGGTAGTGCTGCTAAGCCTCGTCTCGGATCTGGGACATCCGATTGGCTCATAACTTCGGTAAGTTCTAAATCTCGCTAATATTACTTCAAACCAAAAACATTTGACGTCGCAAAGCCGAATTCCTGAAACGGGAAGGTCTGGGCAGGATAGGTTTGGAGGCGTTTCAAACGTGCAGCGAAGCGATCTTCTCCATGTGGCGAAAACCATCTGTGGCGATCGCGGTCAGCGCCATCAATGTAGCGTTGTAGCCCACATGGACCAGAAAGCTCGCAGCCACCGATTGAGTAACCACGCGAACGAGAGTGAGAACCACTCCTACGCACGCGATGATCAGCACGGCTGACCACGAGCGATACTGAACATAGTGCATCAATCCGAAAGGGAGCGAAGTCAATACTACGCCGAGAAAAACGCCTGTGCGCCGCGCCAGGACGGGATATAGAAAGCCGCGAAAGAACAATTCTTCCATCAGGGGCCCGAAGGTGACGGCGAAGGCCGCCATTAGGTAGGCGTCGCCGGGATGGGCGAATATTTGCTCAAACGGCGTGCTCTTGGGCATTGGCAAGTAGCGTCCAAGCACATCCAGGCCGACTGTTAGTACGCCCAATCCCAGCAATTTGGGGACGGCTCGGCTGTGCCAATTCCAGCGAATCGCCTTCCAGAAGGGCTCGTGATATTTCCCCTCTACCATCATGATCATGATCACGGCCACGGCGATGTAGCCAAGTATTTCGCCCACCAGGGCCAAAGAAGGTTTTTGCGCCAAGTCACGGAAAGACGCCCCGTGATACCAGAGAAGCTGGGCACCGATGATCGTTACAAATTCGGCAACGATCAATGCAATTAAGGTTGCCAGAGCGATGAGAAGAACGTCCCAGCCGCTCCACACTGGATCGCGCCGCGGCGGCGATGCGGAAACGACAGGAAACAACTCGGACGGCAGAGCAGGAAGCTCGGGGATGGCCGCTTGCTCCGGCGGAAGAAGTTGAGGGTCTACGCTGCCAACCGGTGTGTTCTGAAGCGGATGCTCATCAAAAAAAGACACTCAGAATTTTCCCTTCTCAACAGCTTCCGAGGACGAGGTCCCCAGGTTCAAGGGCTGATAGTCCATACTGACGTCCGCAGGCTTCGTTCGGTTCCCTAGGTACGAGGCCAGTGCCTGGCCGGTATAGGACTTCTTCACGCGAGCCACCTGCTCCGGCGTACCCTGCGCAACGAGTCGACCACCATCGTCTCCGCCTTCGGGTCCAAGATCGATGAGCCAGTCGGCGTTGCGGATCACATCCATGTTGTGCTCGATGATGACGATGGAGTTCCCCAGGTCTGTTAGACGATGAAGCACATCGAGAAGCTTCTTTACGTCGTCGAAATGCAGGCCCGTAGTAGGTTCATCCAATAGATAGAGCGTCTTGCCGGTCTGGCGCTTGCTCAACTCACGCGCCAGCTTGATCCGCTGCGCCTCGCCACCCGATAGCGTAAGAGCGGATTGCCCGAGGTGGATGTAGCCCAATCCCACGTCGACGAGTGTTTGTAACTTTGGCCTTATCTGCGGGATATTTTCGAGCACTGGCAACGCATCGGAAACGGGCATTTCGAGCAGATCGGCGATGGAATAGCCGTTGTACTTCACCGCCAGCGTCTCGTGGTTGTAGCGGCGTCCTCCGCAGACTTCGCATAAAACATACACGTCCGGGAGAAAGTTCATTTCGATGCGACGTTGGCCTTCTCCCTGACAAGCTTCACAGCGTCCTCCGGAAACGTTAAACGAAAAGCGTCCCGCCTTGTACCCGCGTTCGCGCGACTCGGGCAACATGGCATAAAGGTCACGAACCGCGGTGAACACTCCGGTATAAGTCGCGGGATTCGACCGCGGAGTGCGGCCGATCGGCGATTGGTCGATCCGGATGACCTTATCGATATTTTCGGCGCCGGAGATAGACTTGTGATCGCCTGCCTTCTCGCGCGAGCGGTAGAGTTGCCGGGCAAGCGCGCGGTACAAAATATCGTTGACCAATGTCGACTTGCCCGACCCCGAAACGCCCGTGACCACCGTCATCAAGCCTAGAGGAAATGATATGTCAAGATTCTTGAGATTGTTCTCCCGCGCCCCCAGGATCGTCAGCGCTGCCCCGTTGGCTTGACGCCGCTCCGGCCTCATGTCGATAAAAGCGCGCCCGGAGATGTAAGCCCCAGTCAGCGAATTCGGTTCGCGCATGATTTCAGCGGGAGTGCCATGGGCAACCAGGCTTCCGCCATGCCGTCCTGCGCCCGGTCCGAGATCGACGACATAGTCGGCGCGCCGGATCGTCTCCTCGTCGTGTTCCACCACGAGCACGGTGTTTCCCAGATCACGTAAATTTTCCAGAGCGTTAAGGAGTCGTCCGTTGTCGCGATGATGCAGCCCGATCGACGGCTCGTCGAGCACGTAAAGTACGCCTCGCAGTTTGGAACCGATTTGCGTTGCGAGCCGGATGCGCTGGCCCTCTCCGCCGGACAGAGTCGCCGCGGAGCGATCCAGGGAGATGTAGTTCAATCCGACGGCGTTCAGAAATTGCAGCCGCTCAGTGACCTCGTGCATGACACGGCCAGCGATGGCAGCTTCGCGGCCTGCCAACTTTATTCCTTGCGCCGTTTCGAGCGAGCGCGACACTGGCATCGCCGTGAAGTCGGCGATGGACATGCCATTGACTTTCACTGCCAGGCTCTCGGGACGCAGCCGCTTTCCATGGCATGCCGGACACTCCGTGGCCGACATGTGATCCATCAGCCAGTCGCGATAGCCTTCCGAGGTCGAATCTTCAAGATTCTGCTTGAGGTATCCGAAGATGCCGTGGAATCCCGTCTTGCCGCCGCGGCCTTGCTCGCCATTCAGCAGAAAATCTTGTGTCTTCTCCGAAAATTTTTCGAAAGGAGTGCTGAGGTCGATCTTGCAAGCTGCGGACACGATCTGAAGCTGATGAATCAGATTCTGGGATGCCGACCCGGGACCAAGCCCGCCATCAAGCAATGGCTTTGACCAATCCGTAATCACTTTCGCTGGATCGAAGTCATACTTGCTGCCCAGGCCGTGACACTCCGGGCACGCGCCATACAGACTGTTGAATGAGAATGAGCGGGGCTCGAGCTGGGGAACGTTGATGCCGCAATCGGGGCACGCGAGCTTTTCGGAATAGAGATGCTCATCGCCGCCCACAACCGCGACCTGCACCAGGCCTCCCGCAAGTTTCATCGCCAGGCCAACCGACATTTCGAGGCGATGTTCGATGCCAGGCTTCACAAGCAGGCGATCGATCACGACCTCGATCGTGTGATTCTTACGCTTGTCAAGGTTGATCGGCGTCTCGTCGTCGAGGCTCACCAATTCGCCGTCGATCCGGGCGCGGGTGTAGCCATGCTTGACGAGTGTTTCCATCTCTTTCTTGAACTCGCCCTTGCGTCCGCGGACGATTGGAGCCATCACCATGACGCGATCTTCGGGCGTCAGAGACATGACCCTTTGGACGATCTGATCGGCGGACTGCCGACTGATCGCCTGTCCGCATTTGGGGCAATGAGGAACGCCGATGGAAGCGTACAAAAGGCGAAGATAATCGTAAATTTCGGTGATTGTACCTACGGTTGAACGCGGGCTTCGGCTGGTGGTCTTTTGCTCGATTGAAATGGAAGGGCTAAGTCCATCGATTCCATCAACATCCGGACGTTCCATCTGATCGAGAAACTGGCGGGCGTATGCCGACAGCGTCTCCACGTAACGGCGTTGTCCCTCGGCGTAGATGGTATCGAAAGCAAGAGAGGATTTTCCCGAACCGCTGAGCCCGGTAACCACCGTCAGCGTGTTACGAGGGATGTCGACGCTGATGTTTTTGAGATTGTGCTGCCGGGCACCCCGGACGGAGATCTTGGTAATGGCCATTATGCGACCGGGGACACTCGCCTTCCGTAACGTCGACAGCCCAGCAGAATTGTCCGAAAGTAGGAATGCACAGCTCTACTCCGTATCTTAGTCGTCAATAGAGGAGAGCGTCAACGCAGTTAGATTTGAGATGCTTGACGCCCCGTATCAGTAAAAGACTGGAGACTCGGATTTCCGAGCGGCGCATCTGATTACTGCTTCGTAGAGGTTGGGAAAATCGTGAACTCGCTCTTAATGCCCTTCGTACTCTGCTTTACGGTTATTGCCTCAGTCGCATTCGGCGTCGTAACCGCTTATGCGGCCGTGTTCGGGATCTTGTCCAGCTTCGGCCGGACTTCAGAGCAAGAGACGCGACCACGGCTAGTGCTGGTTCCCTCGCAGACTCACGCCAGCGGCGACTAGTTCTGCTGTTTCGGCGTCGCTCGACTTCAGCATGTGCCGACGAGCCGTTAACTATTCCTTCATTTCCTAAAGGTTCTGAACTTCGCGCGTCCATGGGCGCGCGAAGCTCAATTCGAGCACTGCATCAGCCCGCCGCTCAGAAGTAAATCTTCGCGCCGAGCTGGATCACGCGGAAACCTCCCGGTCCTGTGCCATACGTATCCGAGAATGTTCCCCAGTTATCGTTCTTCGTAATGGTCAAGGGGTCGGTTGGGCTGGCGTAGTTCCATGGGCCAGTCACGTTCGCGCCGTAATTCTTGTCCTGGAAATTGGGGTGATTGAATACATTGAACGCTTCGAGCCGTAGCTGGATATAGCGAGATTCCTTGCCCAGCGGGATGTTCTTGAACAGAGACATATCCCAATCCTGCATTCCTCCGGCTCGCAAAGTGTCACGCGATCCTCTCTGAGGAACACCGATCGTTGGCAAGAGCGGGTTTCCACTCTGGTCGAGGGTGAAATAAAACGGAAGAGCTCCGTATTGGTCGGAGCCCGTGACACTTCCCGGCGGGAACGAAAAGCTGCTGTTCAAATCAATCGGCGTGCCCGACATGGCTTGAACGATGCCGCTCAGTTGATAGTTGTCTGTGATGTAGGACAACCACTTCGGCCCTCCAAAGTGCTTAGTCACGTTTGGGATGTCATAGACATAGTTGGCAGCAAACACGTGCGTTCGGTCCCAACTGGCAGCACGGTAATCCAGTGAAGGAAAGAATGTATCTTGTGTGTCCTGATCGGAGTTCGCGGTCGCGAGCGACTTTGACCAAGTGTATACGGCACCGAAGGTCAACCCACGGCTGAAGCGACGTTGCAGAGAAGCTTGCAGCGAGTTGTAGTTCGAGGTGCCGTTGAATTCCAAGTATGGAATCTGCCCATAACCCTTGTAGGGCAAAAGGAAGTTAGATGTGAAGTTGGCAAAACCAAAGGTGCAGTATCCGTTGAAATTAAATCCCGCCGCGGCATACTGCGGCTGCAAACCGGGCTGGACGTCAGGCACAACGCCACCCGGGAAAACCGGGTCTCCGTTACCATCGACGCAATCAGGATTCTGGACTGACTTTTGAAATGCCGAACCGTACGGCGCTGCGTTGATGTCGCGCGAGGTTACGAGGTGCCTCGACAGCGAACCGACGTACGATAAATCCAACGTCGTGCCCGAGCCGATTTCGTGCTGCACGCCGAGGCTGAAGCTGTAAACCGTAGGAACCTTTCCATCACGCGACGCGCCCAGAACGTTGCTAAGCACTCCATTTCCGAAGGAAGCTTGCAAAGTTGGCAGATCGGTGATGTTGCCGGCTCCAACAGTCGCCGTCTGAACCAGCGCCGGATTGTTAAACACGGTATTAAAAATGAGGTTGCCTTGCGTACGGTCATGAGTCATACCAAATCCGCCACGCAAGATCGTTTTGTGATTGCCTGTCAGATCGAATGCGAAACCCACACGCGGCTCCGGCATGATGCCGCGACTGTTCCAGCCTCCCATGGGAATCTGGTGCAGGTTGGTGAAACGCATTCCATTTAGAGGGTCGCCGCCATCGGCCGCGATGATGTTCCCCGTATTGGGATCGAGTGTCACCGCATTGGCCGGGTTGTAAGAATTCGGATCGAACAAGGCGACCTGATTGTTCGCATCGTATTGCGGCGGGATCCACGCGAACCGCATTCCATAATCCAGCGTCAACCGCGGCAGAATCTTCCATGTGTCTTGCACATAGAACTCGAGTTGGTTATAGCGGAACTTGCCCAAGGGACGCGCTGTCGATTGACTGAAACCGTCAAACTCTCCGAGCAGCGCGCTCGCTAGCGGATCTCCGCAAGTGGTGTTGGCTGGACACGGGGTCGGAGCCGTGGGCCCGAGACCGAAAGTGAATTGGCCGTTAATGTTTCCCCACGCTGGCTGATCCTTGCGGCTGCGTTGGTAGAAGACGCCAGTCTTGAAAGTGTGTTTCTGCTTTACCCAGGTGAGGTTGTCGTTGGCGTTGATCGTCGTGTTGGCCTGCTTCCAAGGAGTGCCTCCCAGGTAGCTTCCCGCAAAGTTCGTGTTAGTGAGGCCGTTGAAACCAAGGTCAGGAATCGATTGATCGGGCGACAGCGGATACAGAAGCTGCAGGTCAATGCCATTGGCAGCACGGGACACGTTGCCGTTCACGCTCTCGGCTATGGACAGTGTGTGGCTCGGTCCGACGGACGCTTCGTTCAGCAGGGTCGGGGTGATCGTGCTGACCAGGTTAACGGAGACGTTCCATCCGGGGTGCTTCTGTGTGCAGCCGCCTGCGAAGTTGATCGCGGACGAGCAGGCAAAAATTCCGAAGGGTCCGGGGAAATTTTCAAATGGAGCGGTATCTGACTCGGCGTTGTGAATCCAGCGTCCAAAGAGTCGGTTGTTAGCGGTTACCTGGTAGTCGACCCGCAGGATATCTTCACGGCGCGGGGCCTGCGCTGAAAATGCGTTCGAATAGTTGTAGTCCTGATTAGCGCCATACCCGCTGACGTTGGGCAACGGGAACAAATTGAGGATGGTCTGCATCTGCGCAAAGGCCGCTTGTTGCGCAGCGGGAAGCAGAGTGGGATCGATCTTGTTGTTGGTGATACCCGGCCCGGAAATCAAGATAGGAGTGCCATCGCCGTTGATCGACTGCGAAAAATCTCCCTGACGTTCCAATGCCGTAGGAGTGTAGAACTGCGTCGTCCCGCCACTTGGAACCAGCTGACGATAAAACTCCTCGCTCCAAAAAAAGAACAGCTTGTTTTTAACGATCGGTCCGCCGATTTGGTAACCGACGTAGTTGTAGCGGTACAGAGGAGGCGTATTGGGCAGACCGCCCTGAAGCTCGTTCTTCTTGTTAAACCACTCGTTGGCGTTGAAGCCTTCGTGACGGTGGAAGAATCGTCCGTCACCATGCCACTCGTTGTTGCCGCTCTTTGTCACCAGCGCTATCTGGCCGCCCGCAGCTTTTCCAAACTCGGCCTGGTAGTTCGACGTCAGCACTTTCACTTCTTCGATCGCGTCCGGATTGATGGTGACGTGAGTTCCGCCATTGTTACCGGTATCGACGTTCGAGGCGCCGTCGATCGTCATTTCATGTTCGTTGGAGCGAGTACCGTTGATGTTGAAAGAGTCAAGCCCGCCGGTGCCCGAGGCATGGCCGTCGAACACGCCCGCAACTCCGGGGACGAGTTTCATATAGTCGAGAACGTTGCGGCCGTTGATGGCGACATCGTTTAGCTGCTTGCTGGTCACAACGTCGGAACGTTCGCCAGAATTGGATTGAAGCTGAACCTGGCCGATGTCTGCTGTGACCGTTACTTCATTCGTGGTCGCTCCGACCGACAACACCAGAGTGCCCGTATCGAGCTTGCCAGCGGCATTCAGCACAAACCCGTTCGATTCCAGCTTCTTGAAGCCCTCTGCCTCGACGCTCACCGAGTACGTGCCGGGAAGAAGATTGGGAGCCACGAACTCGCCGCTGTCGGTGGTCTTAATCTGTCGAGTAAACCCGTTGCTCGGGTTCGTGATGGTCACCGTGGCGTTGTTGATCACAGCGCCTGTGCTGTCTTGTACACGGCCAGAAATCGTTCCGGAAGTCACCTGCGCCGCCAACGGCAGGCACAACATGACTGCGGTGAGAACGCTGCAGACAACGATGCTGGCACGGGATCCAAAGTAGTGTTGGAACATAGGCTCTCCTTCTTGGGAGCTCGAACGGCTCTTCGTGGAGCCGTTTCTGTCCGCCAACGACCTCGTAGGGTCGCGGCTTCACTTACGTGGGTTAAATTGATAGCGTTTCACGATAGCGTTAAAACCGATTTAGTAAGGATTGAGCGTCGGATAGATCACTGTCAAGAAGATTTCGGCAGCGATCCAGTCGTGACCACGGAAACAACACTCTTTTAGGCGCCGGACAGAAGCTGTTCAACTGTTATGACACGGCACTATTTCCAGTCAGTCGACTGGTCCGACCACTTTCATCTTGCTCTCGACGTGAGTGTGCTCGAATGCGGAGTTCTCGAGGGCGATGGAAACGTTACGATTGATGAAGAACAAGGCGCGTATCCGGAACTCAGTGCCAAACGTTGATGGAAACCAAACTCCGTCCTGTTGGCGTTTGTAGACTACGTTGAAGCCGACGCCCGGCACATCTGTTCCCAGCATGGTTCGAACCATAAAGGGCACCCTCCGTGAAAGCTTCGTGAATACCCGGACCGGCTCGAACTCAGATGCATCGATGTACGCCTCGCCAGCCCAGGTGAATTCGGCTTTGTCCTTCGGACGGAAAGCGATGTGGTAACAGTTGCGACCTTCCTGCATCTCTTGCCCCAGAAGGCTGAATTGATAATCTTTCTGCTCTTCGCTGGTGAGCGGAAAGAGATTTTTTGCTAAGCCGTCTTTGGTCTTTTCGTTCGATAGATCGTCGCGGAAGCCTTTGATCAGCTCGCTGTCAAGGCTGTCTTCCTCGGGAACCGGCTCTCCTTCGAAGCTTTGGTACTTCCCCTTAGCGAGGTATCGGCCCGTGAGCGTCTTCAATCTCTTCTCGGTGCCTTGGGGCATGGGAGATACGTCGTAGTCCGCGGTTTCTTCCCGCTGAAGTCTACCGCCCGGCTTGTGCGTCAGAATGTGAATATGCTGCCTGTAGACGAATTCCTTGCGTAGAGCCTCGCTGCGATCCTGGTTGGTTGCCACGCGCGCCATGATGTCCTCAGCGGATAATGGAGTCGCCTGTGTCTGAGGTGCAGGAGCTTGCGCCAGCATACCGGCGGCGGCGAGCAGGATCGAGAAAGAGGACAAAGTCCGCATAGGCAAAGAAACCCCTTCTGACATACGAAGTGGTTAGCGGGGAAGTTCCCTTGCCTGTTTTTTGGGTTGAGCGCGGCGGGCTCGGGCCCGTTAGCCCAGACTGGCGAATTCCTGCTCTTTCATCTGCATTGCTTTTTCGCGTACGTCCTCAGGAAGGCGAATGGCCTTTCGAATTACCGCATCGATGTGGACGCCGACCACAACGGTAGTCGCGGCGAGCTGCCCGCTCGTATCGTCGACCATCTTGTGCAGCATGTGGATCGACTTGTCCTTGACTTCGAGCAACGCGGATTGGATGGTGACCGCGTCGCCTGCGTGGAGCTCGCGCTTGTATTGGATATGTTGTTCGACCGCCGCCATCGCGGTGCCATCCTGTTGAAAACGGGAAACATTCAGTCCGAGCATTGAGAGCAGTTGCCAGCACGCTTCATCGAACTTGCTGGTGTACCACATCACATTCATGTGACCCATATGATCGCAGTGCCACGGGTAGACGATGCCTCGGTAGGTTGTCTTCCACTCAGACATGGAGCTCCTTCAGGAATGTCCCGCTAGAGTCGGAACATCCGCCTCAGTTCGTAGATTTGTGCTGCCGCGGTCTTCGCAAATTTCATGCCCATCGGAACGATTTCGATGAGCTCTTGCTCGTGCATCTCAATTTCAGACATTTGCCCTAACGCTTCTTGGAAAAGCCTCTGATCCCGTAAGACCTTTCTCCGGGTCGAACCCCCAAGCTGCTTCGAAACTCATAACTGATCTCCGTCTCGAAATATTTCATTTTCCTCTTAGAAAAATCGGCAGATCGCGCCGGAACTGCACTTTCGGAAATACAACGGCTGCGGAGTGAAACACGTTTCAACCGTATTCACTCCGCAACTTCGAACAATGCCGTCTACGGATTGCAACTGACGGGATCGGTGCTGGTGTTCGGGTTGGTGCAGAGCGGTCCAAGGTTGGTATTGGCGTTCGGAACGGAGATGAACGCTACCGGGCCGGCCTTGTGCTCGCCGTTGAACGGTGTTGGCTTGGTCACGTCGAAGACGCAACCGTCAACGTTGGCGTCGTTGGGGTTGTTGAACCAGAATCCGACGTGGAACGTGTTGATGGGACTGGGATTGCTCTGGTCTGGATCGAAACCGAAGATCTGGTCCAGCAGGATCGTTTTGATGGTGGCATTGAAGGTTCCCTGGCTGCTGGCTTCCAGATCCGACTGGTACCACGCCATGCCGAAGTTGGTGAAATTCGGGTCGGCGGTGGCATCAGACAGCAGGTTGCTGCGCTGCACAGTAAACATATCGAACGCCAAACCTGGCTTGAAGTGCGCGCCGTTGATGGTCAACGTGTCGTTCAGCTTGCCACGCGTTACGGTTACTCGTGCGACTGGTGCTGGCTGACCGGCCACCCCAAGGCAGCTTATAAACTTCGGGTTTGGATGAAGCACAAAGCTTCTGGAGCTGACTTCGGGAACCAGATCGAACTTCTCGTCTTGCGCGGCCATGGATTGAGTAAGAACCGCCAAGCCGGCAAACACGAACGCCGTCAAAATAGCGATCTTCATAGAGAGGGCTTTTGTTGCTGAACTGCTCATTGCGGTGTTTCTCCTTCGTTTTTCTGATTTGGAATTCGAGATTCGGGGTCTGTATCGACGCGTCTTCAAACATTTTTGACGCCCAGGTTGCGGTAGCCCCGTTCCCCCGTGGAAGCTCTTGCCGTGTCAGGCGATTCAACTTACAATCTCGCCAGAGTTCAGCAGGGACGCCCGCAACCAACCCGACCGTACGTGACTGACTCCGCAAACGTCCTTAAACGGCTATTAAGAATTTGCAGGAGTTTCGCAAGATTTCTCCAAGAGCAGTTATGCCATTGGAAAGCAAGGTGTTATACGAGTTTGACAGCTTCCGCCTGAACCCGGCGGATCATTCGCTGGTATGCGGAGAAAAGCCTGTCTCGTTGACTCCGAAATCCTTTGACATTCTGGTGACGCTCATTGAGCGCAACGGCCAGCTTGTAACCAAAGACGAGTTGATGAAGAAGATCTGGCCCGACAGCTTCGTCGAAGAGGCCAACCTCACCGTGAACGTGTCCGCCTTGAGAAAGGCGCTGGGAGACACCACGGAGCACCAACAATACATCGAAACAGTTCCCAAGCTTGGGTATCGGTTCACCGCGCGAGTCACCGCACGCGATGGCAGTCTCGCTCCGGTCGTTGAAATATCCAATAGAGCGCTAGAGCCTCCACAGAAAGACATTCAAACTGAAGCGAAGTCATCTGCCGCGGTCCTCCCGATCTCAAAGCCTTCTCACGCAGATGGACACCAGTGGCTGGTGGTCGCGTCACTGGCGGCAGCTGTCCTACTTGCCATGATCGGCTTCGCGATTTTTCGCAAACCGCCGCTGGCGATCCACGTGATCCCCGAGCCTCGCCGGCTCGCGATCTTGCCATTCCAAAACATTCGGAAAGATCCCGATAGCGATTTCCTCGGCTATTCGCTTGCGGATGCAGTCATCACCAAACTTGGATATGTACAAACGCTGCGGATTCGGCCGTCGTACGCGATCGAGAAATATCGCGATCAGGTCGTCGAGATTCCGAAGGTCGGCGCAGACCTCGACGTTGACACACTGCTTACCGGGAATTTCATTCGGGATGGCGACGACCTTCGCATCACCTGCCAGTTGATTGACGTGAAGAGTCGAAACATTTTATGGAAGGGGGCCTTCGATCTTCGCTACCAGAAGTTGCTCACCGTCCAGGATCAGGTCGCGGAGCAGATTATTCAGGGACTGGAGTTGAATCTGTCGTCGACCGAAGCCGCGCGGCTGAAGCTGGACGAGCCGGCGAGTCCCCTGGCGTACGAGTATTACCTGCGCGGCGTCGACCTTTATTCGCGAAGTGATTTTCCGCTAGCGATCCAGATGCTTGAAAAGTCCGCGCAAATCGATCCGAAGTATGCACTGACCTGGGCGTATCTTGGGCGCTCGTACACGGCGAGCGGATCATTTCAATTCGAGGGCCGCGACTACTACCGCAAGGCGCAAGCCGCTTTTGACAATGCCCTTGCAGTACAGCCAGCTCTCATCGAGACGCGGATTTATCTCGCGAATTTCCTGACGGACACCGGCAGGGTAGAAAAAGCTGTGCCATTGCTCAGAGAATCGCTTAAGACCAACTCGCACCATGCCGAACTTCATTGGGAACTGGGATACGCGTACCGATATGCGGGAATGCTGAACGAATCGGTAGAGGAGTGCGAACAAGCGCGGCAGATCGATCCGGGAGTGAAGATCAACAGCTCGGCTCTCAACACATATCTCTATTTGCGTGAGTACGACAAATTCATTCAGAGTCTGCCAAATCGCAGCCAACTGCCATTCCACATTTTTTATCGCGGATTCGCTGAATATCACGAGAATCACCTCGAACAGGCTGTGCAGGATTTCGATCGAGCCTTCGAGCTGGACCCAGAGTTGTTGCAGGCACAAATCGGAAAAGCGTTGAGCTACAGCGTGGGACATCAGGAAACGAAGGGCCTCGAGCTGTTGCGGGCAGCCGAAAACAAAATTCAGACCAAGGGCGTCGGTGATTCAGAAGCGATCTACAAATTGGCCCAGGCATATGCGGTGCTCGGCGACCGCGCATCAGCCCTGCGAATGTTAAAACACAGCGTCGACAACGGATTTTTTCCTTACCCGTATTTCGTTTCTGATCCGCTATTAGAAGGGGTTCGTACCGAGCCGCATTTCCAGGAGGTACTGCAGAGCGCCAGCCAACGGTTCGAAGCGTTCAAGAAGACTTTTTTCTAGAAGGTCCCGCCTCAGTAAATCACTTTGAGGGAAAACTGAATTTGCCGCGACGTCCCTGCGGTCCTGCTGATGATTCCGAATCCGCTGCCGTTCACGATATTGGATGGAAGCCCGAAGTTCACGATATTGAAGATGTTGAAGAACTCCGCGCGAAATTCGAGCGTGCCGAGTTCGGCGTTCCCTCGATGTCCGAAGGGGGTGTCTTTAATCAGCGCGATGTCGAAGTCATGGAAGCCCGGTCCGCGAAACGTATTGCGGCCCAAAGTTCCGAATCGCCCCTGATTGGGGCCTGTGCCGCCGGGAACGTTGATCGGAATATTGAAGAAAGACTTATTGCCGACAGATCCCATCCCGAAATAATCATTTCGCGCGGTACGGCTGGTGGAAAGATGCGGCATCGATACCAGGTCTGGTCGATCACCGCCTCCCAGTCCCGCACCCGTCTGTTGAACGCCCGAGAAAATCGTGAACGGCGATCCCGTGGTGAGCGTCGTGATGTTCAGGAATTGCCATCCTCTGGTCAACGCTCGGGGGAGCGGCCGCATAAAGCTCACCCGATCAAAAGGCAGCAACTGAATAATGCTTGCCGCAAAAACATGCGTTACATCAAAAGTTGATGGCCCCTTCTCCGCCGCGGGGTCCCAAGGATTCTGCGGTGCCGTCTGCAGGATCGTTCCGGAGCCTCCTAAAAGACCGCCAAGAACGGCGCTCGTATCATCCAGTGCCTTTGAGTACGTGTAGCTGGCCTGCACGCCAAGACCGGCGCGAGCAGAATTTTTCGAGACGCTCGTCTGCAGTGCGTGATAACTCGAGTGCGAGCCAGTGGTCATGATAATCTCCGGCCCGAATCCGCTGATCGCATGGCACGGAGCGTCAAACTGTGTGAAAGGTGCAAAGCCTTGGCAAGCGCCCCCATAGCTGTTGGGGTTGTAGACCCGCGCCAGGTGAATTCCAGTTGTCGCGACATATGAGGTGCTGAACTTGAAGTCCCCGAAATCATGATCGACACCCGCCGTCCAGCTTCCGATGTAACCATTGCCGAAGTTTTTGGCGATGCCGGTGATATTCAGCAGTTGCACGTTTCCGGGTGCAAGCGCGTTCAAGTCCGTCTGAAAGCGATCCAGGTCCATGACGGTGTTGGAAGGGACATCCTCGGTTCGGCCGGTTGGAAAGATCGGATTTCCCTGAACGTCATATGCAGTCGGAAGATTCAACGGAACGAAAGTATTCTGAAATGCGATGGGCTCGTTCGGCTGCGCATAGATCGACGGCGCAAAGACGAAGGGGATCGCAGCCGTCAGAAAATTGTCCTGCCACAGATTCGGAATCAGCGTC
The DNA here is from genome assembly GCA_963712365.1 of uncultured Acidobacteriota bacterium. GTDB lineage: Bacteria > Acidobacteriota > Terriglobia > Terriglobales > Acidobacteriaceae > Sulfotelmatobacter. The sequence continues at coordinate 66,870 of CAVQHO010000002.1, read as the reverse complement.
GTGATGGTTCCGCCCGCATGAAGAACGGTGTGCTTCCCGGCGGCATAGTCCAAAGCCAGGCGCGGACCCCAGCCGTTCCAGTCCTGGTCATATGGAGGCTGCGGATTGATGAGCATCTGCTGCGTTGCCGTGCGGTCCCCATATCCGGTGGGCTTGCCATTCGCTCCAAGGAAGATAGGGAGTGACGTGCGTTTTGTGGCCTCGTGAATCCGACTGTTCACCTCGTAGCGCAGTCCGTAGTTCACCGTCAGCTCAGGCGTCGCCTTCCACGTATCCTGAAAATAAAAGTTATAGGCTTCGCGGCGAACACCCGCTTCGTTGAACTTGCCGCCCACCGGCGTCAGGCTGGCGGCAGCGATCACATTGTAGGAATACGGCGTGGCAGTGAGAAGGCCTGTGAGCGAATCCGGCAACGGATCTCCCACCTGAACATCGTGGGTCCCGCTCGCCGACGTAATCTTCACCGGGGAATAGGCAGGCCCGCCGCCAAACTCATAAAGTCCGTTCGGATTCGTTCCAAAAATCGTCGAATCGCGATTCACGCGAATTTCGGTTCCCCACTTGAAGGCGTGCGTTTTGTGCGTCCACGCCATGTCTTCTTTGAACTGATAGAGATTGCTGTACGAACCGAAGATGGATCCGGCGGGCTGATAGTAGGGCTGGTACAGACCGTCGGCAAAGGTAATACCCGGTTGCGAATGATTGGTGGTCGGGAAGAATGGAGTACTTCGAATATAGCTGAGCGAAGTTTCTGAAACCATGTGCGGAGAAATCGTCCGCACATATTTCACCCCGGCATTGCGCTGGTGATCGAAGAACTGGACCCCGAACGTGGGATTGATCGCAGTCTGGTCCGGATTGGTCAGCGGTCCGGTTATCTGATTGAGGCTGAAGCGGGTCAGCAGCGAAGCTTTGTCCGAAATCTTGTGGTCGATGCGAATTGAAAATTGATCGGTGCGCGTGACAACCTTTGACGATGCCGCGTATGTGCGCTCACCGAAAGCGCCGTTCGGTTCGTTGGGCAGCGGATATCCATCAAGGACTGACTGCACCGCAGGATTTATCGGGACGGTCAAGATGTCGCCCGGAAACGTCGTTGTGTCGATTCCCTGACGCTCCGCAAGCGTGGGGACCGGAATCACTTGTGTGGTGCCAAGCACCTGACGGAATCCTTGATATTCGCCGAAATAGAAGGTGCGATCGCGTCCGTCATACACCTTCGGAATGACGAGGGGTCCGCCGTTCGTGAATCCGAACTCGTTGCGCTCAAAAGGAGGAATGCGGCGCCGTCCCGTCGGATCGCGGGAGTCGAAATAGTTGCGCGCATCAAGCGACGCGTTGCGCAGAAATTCGAACATGCTGCCGTGGATCTGGTTCACACCCGACTTCGTCACCACATTTGTGTAGCTCGCGGCCCCGTGACCAACCTCCGCGGGCAACACTCCCGAACTCGATTCGACCTCCTGGATCGCATCCACGTTGTAAGTTTGAAAACGTTGCGCCACCCATTTCCGGGTCGGTCGTATCAAAGCCGTCGATCGAGAACACCGTCGTGACACCGCGCTGGCCGTTTACAGCGAATTGCTGCGTAAAGTTCGCCGCGCCGTTGCTGTCGGTCATCGTCCCGGCCGCGAGCAAAAGAAGCTTGCTGAAATCGCGGGCGTTGAGCGGAAGACTCGAAACCTCTGAACTCGACAAACGCTCTCCTCCGGTACCTTGCGCCGAAGCCTGTCCCCTGGGAGTCGAGGCCGTCAATTCCTGTATCTGCGAGGTTTGTGCCTGCACGACCTGACCTGATGCCGTCAGCTGCAACGAAGACGTTAGCGGCTTCTCGTTTGAGATGACCATCGAAGCCGGAGACGTCCATTGATTCGAGCCGCGGCGAACCGAGAGCTCGTAAGTCCCGGCCGCAATGCCGACAAAATCAAATTTGCCGTTGGGTTCAGTGCTGGAGGCATAGTCTTCTTTACGATCTTGAGAATGCAACCGGATGATCGCACCAGCGACCGGCTTACCCGATTCGTCTGTCAAAACGCCGATCCATGACGTGCCGGAAACTGCGACTGCGGAATGAGCTGCCAGCAGCAGCGTCAAGAACCAGCAACTTCGGAAACATCTTCGAAAGGCACTCAACATAAACCCGTGATTATATCTGTCCATTCGACAGTTCCCGCACGCTACTTCGCATGTGCCTCCCAAATTGGTCCAGGCACCGGTACAGAAGGCTCGTGATAGCATTTGGTGAAGGCGTCTCTCCCACCTTGCATCGAATGTCTCACGTTCGATCCATTTCGGTTTGCGCCGCACTTCTGACCGCGATACTGTGCGCCAGCGGGAATGCGGCAAACGACCCACCCTGGCTCGAGATTCACTCCACTCATTACACGGTGATTACCGATGCCGGCGAGGCCCGGGGACGCGATGTCGCTTTGCGCTTTGAACAGATGCGCGCTGTTTTCGGCAATGTGCTTTCGAGAGATCGCCTGCATCAGTCGATGCCACTAACGATCTTCGCCTTCCAGAACGACAAGCTCTATTTCCAGCTCGCTCCGTTACGCAACGGACAGGCGATTGACGTCCCCGGATTTTTCCTGCCCGGAGAAGATCAGGCTTTCGTCGTGCTTAATTTGTCCGAGTCGGACGCATGGCGTGCCGTATCGCGCGATTTCGCGATGATGCTCCTGAATTACAACTACCCTCCAGCTCAGGTGTGGTTCGACAACGGCCTGGTCGAATATTTCAGCTCGCTTCGTGTCGAGGGGAGACAGGTTGAAATCGGTGGCGATCCCGAGATACGCCTGATTACCGGCACAGGCGACCAAGCCAAGGTGTCTTACACATCGGCTGCCGAGGTGCTGAACACACAGCCGTGGATGAAGCTGTCGGAACTGGTTTCGGTAAAGCGGGATCCCGCCAGCATGGAGGAATCGCAACCTGCCATTTTTTACGCTGAGTCGTGGATTCTGATGCACTACCTGCTGCACGAGAAAAGGCTCGAAGATACCGGAACCTATCTCGGTCTCGTACTGAACCAGCATATGTCGCCGGAAGAGGCGATACAGAGAGCCTATGGAGTCAGCGCCGAAAAACTCGAACAGTCGGTGAAGGATTATTTCCATTCGCAATCGTCTCTACTTGTGAAGGACAAAACGAAGCCTGCGTCCGCGCCGACGGCTCCAACTGGATCTGCGGGGCCGATTGAACGTTATCCGGTGCCGGTCGGAATCGATGATTCTGCCATCACGTGGAAGCCAATCCCATCCGGTGACGCACGCGCACTGTATGCGGGTGTTCAAGTCCGAGTGCCCGAACGACATGATATAGGCGTGAAGACATTGCAGGATCTCGCGACCACTCCGACCGAAGCAGATAAGAAGGCGGAGGCGAAACAGCAAACTAAAAGGATGGGAGAAGATCCCGACCAGCTTCCCACAGCAGCCATCGGTAATGCCCTCGCTCACCGCATCCTCGCGTGGGATTACATCCAGCATGGCCAGTACGAGGAATCATTCACCGAAATCGGTGATGCCGCTGCGCTGAATCGTACCGACTTGTGGCAGCGCTACTATCTCAGCGTTGCGAAGTATCGAATGTCACAGGCAAAACACACCGATATTCTCGGGCTCGCAAACATGCTGCTTGACCTGAAAGCCGTGCTTGAATGGAATCCTGAATTGGCCGATGCCTACGATCTACTCGCTGTCGGCCGCAACGCGGGTGGAACGACTTCCGCCGCGATGCAGGCCGCGCACGCCGCGATAGGCCTGAGTCCGCGCAACCAGCGCTACAGTTATCACCTCGCGCAGATCTATGTTGCGAGTAAAGATGGGACGCCGCCAATGCCCTGCTCGAACGCCTGAAGGCCAGTTCTGATCCAGAAATCGCTGCGCAAGCGGTTGAGCTCGGCTCGAATTCGGGAGTCGAACGCAAATATGGAATTCCAGTTAACACCTCTGCCACGAACCAGCCAAAGTTACAGGCGCAGAAGACGCCCTTTGACATCCTCGAAGAAGATGCAGCCAAACGGGAGGCCGCGGAACATACGCAACCCCAAACCGCGGACAAGCGGGTCGCTAAGTTTGTCAAAGGTCGCTTGCTGACAATCGATTGTTCCAAGTCTCCATCTGCAATTTTGACCGTGAAGGCACAGGAAGGCGTTCTGAAGCTTCGATCCGCGGACTACCGATCGCTACTCCTCATCGGAAGCGAGAACTTCTCTTGCGATTGGCGTGATGTCGAGGTAACAGTGAACTACAAGCCCATGGGCGGCACCGACGGCGACCTCATCTCTCTCGAAATGCGTTGATTCAATAGATCCCACCTCATCGTTGCAGGGATGACTGTCAGAAATAGCGCACCCGTTCGTCCTGAGCGCAGATGGTCACAAGTCACATGCGCTGGTGATATCGATCACTGCCCTAATTATTACTAAGCACTAGTTTCGTCGGCAGGTGCAGGGTTGAGCCAATCTATTCGGCTCCCAAGCACGACACGGCTCGACGCCCGCACGTAAGCACTCGCAATGGGAGCTTGATGGCATACAGTGGCGCCGTTATCGCAACAGCAATTCCACCAAAATTGGACGCCTAACTCGAAGTCATCCCTTAGGGCAGCCGTGTCAGACGGAGATACGTCACGACGCAGCTCTCCGTTCCCCCACCTTTACTGAGGAGGGCATTATGAAGTTCGCTTTGAAGGTTTCACTCGTATTCGCAATGTTGAGTGGGATGTTTTCATCCGCTCAGATCGCACGATTTGAACACGTCATCGTGATATTCCTGGAAAATCGCACGCCAGATAATCTCTTCCAAGGGCTGTGTAAAGCGCCGTACAACAAGGTCTGCAATGCGAAGCCGACTGGGTATCAGTACAACATTCAGACTAAGAACTGGATCGACAAGCACTCATCCACCGGTGTTACGCAACCAACATCGGTAGCCCTCGCAAATACCTATGATCTCGGCCATAATCACGATTCTTTCGACAAGATGTGCGATGTCGACTCGAAAACCGGAAAGTGCAAGATGGACGGCGCTGGGGATGTCGTCTGCAACGTCAATTGTCCGACGAAGCCACAGTTCAAGTACGCCGACAACTCCACCGGCACTCTCAATCCGTATCTCGATCTCGCAACCCAGTACGGGTGGGCGAACTACATGTTCCAAACAAACCAAGGACCCAGCTATCCTGCTCATCAATTCATCTTTGGTGGAACGTCCGCACCCAGCGCTGAAGAGGACGCCGAGGGAACATACGCCTCAACCAATGTTTCCCAACCGGCGCTACCTGGCAGCGCGATCACGGGATGCATCGCTCTCGCAGGATCCACCGTCAAGTTGATTACGCCAGAGGGCGAGAAACAGAAGATTTATCCTTGTTTCGAACACCAGACTCTTACCGATCTGCTGGAGTCTGTCGGTGTGACGTGGCGATACTACACTCCAAACGCTGGCAATTTGTGGACTGCACCGAACGCCATACAGCATATCTGCGTTCCTGATAAGACCGTTGGAGGGAAGTGCACCGGCACGGGATGGAAGAACGTAGTCACCGGCGCTTCCAAGATATTGACCGACATCTCGAGTTGCAAACTTGCGCAGATGAGTTGGTCGATTCCGGATGGCAAGAATTCCGATCACGCCAGCAGCAACAGTGGGGGCGGGCCAGCTTGGGTGGCTTCCATCGTCAACGCCGTCGGAAACAATCCAAAGTGCCCAAACGGAGAACTCTATTGGAACAACACCGCAGTCATTGTGACTTGGGACGACTGGGGCGGCTGGTACGACCACGAGCCACCAACAATTCTGGCTCAGCCTCTGGGCGATTATCAGTACGGATTTCGGGTACCGTTGATCGTGGTTTCTGCTTACACAACGGTCGGTTATGTCGATAACAATCGCATGGACTTTGGCAGCATCTTGCGATTTGTGGAGCACAATTACGGAATCGAAGAGGGCGCTCTAAACTTTGCGGATGCGCGGACGGCCACGAACCTGACAACTTTTTTTAAACTCACCCAGGCACCTCGATCCTTCAAACCAATCAAAGCAGCACTGGACGCGAGCTACTTTATAAACGACACCAGTCCCGTGATCGATCCAGACGACTACTGAACCTTTTCCGAAAGCAGGTGCTGCGCCGTGTGAGCAAGCACCTGCTTTTGTCCCGCTCTCTACCTCTTCCCGGTGCGGTCAGGAACTCAAGCCCTGTAGCAATTGCGATTTCTCCGGCGCCTTCGTGAGACAATTTCTTTCCAGTCTGCCGCATGAAGCCATCCACTTCGATACGACACCAGAAGGTCTCTTCCAGTAAGACTTCGACTCTCGTCCCGGAATTGGTTTCGCCCATCAGTTTTGTCGTCGGGGCCTCATGTATTGTCGCTATCGTCGCCGTCGTCTATGCGCCCTCGCTGGATTTCCAGTTCATCCTCGATGACCACCGTTTTACCAGCGATCCGCGGATTCAGTTTTCCGGCCATATCTGGGATTACTTCACGAACTTTGTTTGGGCGCAGTTCACGGGCGGGCCTCCAAGCTTTTATCGCCCTGCCTTCCTTTTATGGATGAGGATCAGCTACATCCTTTGCGATCTATCCACGTGGGGATGGCATTTGCTTAGTGTGATCAAACACGTTGTAGTCGCTGCCGCGCTGGCTTGGCTTGTGTGGAAACTGCTGCGCGACCGGGGGGCTGCGCTGCTGGCAGCTGCGTTGTTCGCACTGCATCCAGCGCAAACGGAGTCCGTGGCGTGGGTCACCGTGCCGGACCCGCTGATGGCAGCGGGCGTTCTCGGATCTTTGATCCTCTACTTGAGGTACCTGGAGAGCATCGGGCAGGAAGAAGGGGAGGGCGTGCGGCGCCTCAAAGGCCGCAAGAAGACGATTCGTCCGCCTTCCTACTTTTCGTTAGTCGCCGCAGCCTTCATGTGTTTCCTGGCCCTGGGAGCGAAAGAGACTGCCGTGGTGCTGCCGGCCGTTGTTTTCGCCCTCGCTCTTTGCACCAAGGCACTCCTAACAAGGCTGAAATCAGAATCCACCAATCGTCAGAGATTCCGAATTCAGTTCGCCAGCTTGGCTATGCTTGAAACGGCTCCTTTCGCGGCGGCAACTTTCCTCTATCTGCTGTTGCGCTTTTTCGCTCTCGGAAATCATCTCAGCTCCCGCACGCAGCATTTGCCTCTAAGCACCCTAGTTCTTTCCTGGCCTGCCACGTTATGGTTCTACCTCAAAGTTATATTTTGGCCGGTGCGATCTCGCGCTTTTGCCGACCCGACAGTTGTAGATCACTTTTCTTTGCAAGCCGTAGTTCTCCCAACCCTTGGATTGGTGTTTGCGGCTGCAGTTTGCGCCTCTTTAATTTTCTGGTGCTGGCGCACAACCCGTAACCTTTCTGCTGACGAGGGAACAAACGTCATCCGCGCTCTTCTGATCGGCATGATCCTGACAGTGATACCCATCCTTGCTGCGCTCGATCTCAATGCTCTCAATCCCGGAGACTTTTTGCACGGCCGATACACGTATCTTCCTCTCGCGGGATTGATGATCCTGGTTGCGACCGCTTGGCATCTGGCAGGCGAGTATCAACTCTGGCTGATCGTCGTCAGCGCTGCGCTTGCGATCGCCTGCGCCACGTTGACCTTTTCTCAAGAAAAACAATGGCAGGACGACTTGACAGTTTTTACTACCGGACACGCGCTGGCTCCGAACAATGGTCCGGTTTCTCAGAACCTGGCTAATGCTCACATTCAACAAGCGCTGCAACTTGGGGAGGAGGGACGCTGTAACGAGGCGGTACCGGTCTTTGAACAGATCACTCGGGAATTTCCGAACAATTGGTATGCGTGGGCCGCCCTCGGGGACTGCCTCGTGGAGCTGAAGAATCTTTCCAAAGCGGAAACTTCGCTACGGAAAGCCGCCGATCTGTCGCACGACCAGCGCACCATCGAACGCTGGCAGGAAGTACGCTCGCAAATGAAACTTCCGCCGGCGGCGACGACTACACCAAATTAAAAAACCCTTCCGCTGGGAAGTCGGAAGGGTTTCGAAATCGTTCGGAGGTTTATGCGCGAACAACATTAGCCGCTTGAAAGCCCTTGGGGCCTTTCAGCAGATCGAATTCCGACGGTCTCTCCCTCATTGAGGGTGCGGTAGCCGTTTTCCTGAATCGCGGAAAAGTGTACGAACACATCTTCCCCCGTAGAGCGCTGGATAAATCCATACCCCTTCGCCCCGTTGAACCACTTCACTGTGCCTTTCTCTCTCACGGAAACTCCTTTCACCAATCGCGAAGAATTGTTCTCCAGTTTCTCGGATTGCGCTTCGATCGATCCGAAGCCCCCCTCAAAGAAACTGGTTGAACTTTCGGTTGCGTCCACGATGTGCAGAGGGAATTACTTCCAAAAAGGAAAAGACTCCTTAGCTCCCGAACGCGTCATGCACTCGACGCGGGAACTGCTGGAGTCCGGCAATTTGGCTCGTTTCCACCACACCCAACAAACGACAACCGCTTACTTATCACGCCACCGAAGTAGTTTCCGGTACTGAGCGAACAGATAATAAGCAGTATTAAAACGTTTCGCAAGGAAAATTAGAAAGGAATCGTAAGGTGACTGCAGGTCATCGAGCGATAACTTTAACGCAGATTAAAGAATACGTTGGTAACAGTGCAATAAACTTCCGTTTTCATGACTGGACCGCATGTTTGATACGATTTCAGGTCTGGTACCCACTTCCCCGAATTCGCTTATTTCACCCTCTAAAGACGGGCCTTCGGCTCGCTGTCTATCCCCGCGCCGTCGCCCTCCAAGCTTGATCGTCGCCACCGTGAAGTATCTTTTGCGCACCGATGTGCATACTTTTGCATTCTCGGTGGCTGCCAACTCGATCCTCTCTTTCTTTCCCTTCGTAGTGCTGATGATGACGCTCATCCGCCGGGTTTTTCACTCTCGGGTTATGTACGAAGTCGTACTGCAACTGCTTCGCGATTATCTGCCAGCGGGACAGGATTTCGTCATCCGAAACCTGAATTCGATGGTCAATTCCCGGCAGCGCGTGCAGGCTGTTTCGCTTGTGATTCTGTTAGTTACGTCATCGGGCATCTTTCTTGCCGCTCGAAGTCGCGCTAAACCGCATCTGGCGCATCGAGAACAATCGTTCCTACCTGGGAAATCAACTTGTCTCTCTGGGCTTGGCATTTGCCTGTGGCGCGCTGGCATTGCTGTCGATCGCCCTGACCGCCGGGCCAGTTGGGCTGCTGGAATTTCTGCTACGCGGGTACGGCACCGGATTCGTGCGGTTGGTCGGGTTCCTCATGATGAAGATTTTTGCGATTGCCGCCAGCATCGCCATTTTTTTCCTGATCTACTGGCTTCTGCCCAATGGCAAAGTACCGGCGCGTGCCGTTTTGCCCTCTGCTATCGTGATGGGATTGCTGTCAGAAGCGCTGAAATACGCGTACATTCTTGCTCTTCCGTGGCTCAATTTTCAGGAAGTCTACGGACCTTTCGCCCTCTCGGTAAGCTTGATGTTCTGGGCATTTCTTTCCGGACTTCTGCTGCTGGCGGGCGCGAATCTGTCAGCGGAAGAATATCTGGGGCGTACCTTCTAAGCCCCCATGAAGAAAAATGGCCGCCCCTCACAAGGCGGCCGTCGCGCAGTAATCAGAAACCCTACTTCTTCTGTTCTCCGATCGAAACCAGTTCAACTTCGAAAATCAGGGTTTCCCCCGGGCCGATGTCGCCTCCCGCTCCGCGATCGCCATACGCCATGTCGGGAGGAATGAAAAGCTGCCACTTCGATCCTACCGGCATCAACTGTAGCGCTTCGGTCCATCCTTTAATAACGCCGCTAACCGGAAATGAGGTCGGCTGCCCGCGTTTGTACGAACTGTCGAACTCCTTGCCGTTGATAAGCGTTCCGCGGTAATTGCAGGTGACAGTGTCGCTTGCGGTCGGTTTCGGCCCCGATCCTTCCTTCAGGATTTTGTATTGCATGCCGCTGGGGAGGGTCATCACGCCCTCTTTGCTCTTGTTGGCAGCCAGAAATGCCTCGCCCTCTTTACGAGCGCCAGTACCGGCTTCGTGTGCCTTGGCCTGCTGCTGATCGCGAACCTGAGTCTGTAGTTGAGTCAAAGCGCTCCTCTCATCTTCTTCGGTCAATAGAGTCTTGGTCCCATTCAAAGCATCCCTTAGTCCGCGGGCTACGATTGCCGGATCGACAGCCGTCTGCACACCCGACTTCTTCAGGTCTCCACCAATCTTCATGCCGAGCGCGTAGCTAGCCTTTTCCTTTTGTGTCTTCAACGCATAAGGACTCGCAGTCCTGGCGCCGGTCGCGGGCGCTTTTTTCGGGACGGCTGGTTTGGTCGTTCCGCTGGATTGGCCCGAGGGCGATGTCGCTCCGCCGGTAGGAGGGGTTCCCTGCGCAAAGGCATTGCCGAGCAGAAGAATGCCAGCGGCAGCGGAGGTCACAATAAACTGAGGTAACGTTTTTTGCATATCTTCATATTGTCCCATTGCTTACGGAAGATGGGCAAACTCCACTGTTGATAGTTTGACCTCCAGTCTTTTATTTGTTTTTGCTGTGAGTGGTCTCGACCCTGCACGAGTGCATCCTTTGGCTTGCATGAAACGCAGAAGCGATGCAGTCCCGCTCGCAACCGTGCTACTCCATAACACAGTGAGATTGGATGGATTTCGGATTTGGGAACTAGTCACAAAATTGGTTAGCCTGCTGTGACGACCCGCACAGATTTCGCCAGCCATCCGAATTAAGTTGTGACGTTTCCCGGTATCCCTTCGAGCAGATGTCACAACATTGAGGTGGTTCCCATGTGTGGGAAGTGTTCGTGCCTGCTCGCTCTCTGTTTGTGCCTTTGCGTTCCGCGGTCTGCCTCCGGACAGTCCGATGATGCGGCGCCCCGATCTGCGACCGACCTTGCATCGCATTTGCGAGAACTCATTGCGCCCGCTCCACCGGCGCCATACCCATTGCTTCCCCGCTCTCCTTCGCGGCGCAATCTTGGGTTTCGGGAGATCACACGTGCGGCGGGAACGATTTTCGCCGGCACAGTCACGCGGGTTCAGCGTCATCCAGCTACCGCGGGGCAGTCGGTCGAGACGATCGCGATCACTTTCCACATCGACACCGCGATTCGGGGAGTCACGCCGAACGACGACCTCACGATTTCGCAGTGGGCGGGATTGTGGTCGAGCGGACAACGATACCGCATCGGCGAACGCGTCCTGCTATTTCTTTATCCTCCGAGCAAAGTGGGGCTCACTAGTTGCGTGGCCGGACCAATCGGCCTCTTTCGCGTTGATCCCCGGGGACGCATTCAAGTCTCCGCTCAACATATCTCACTCCTTCGAAAAGATTCCGTCCTTGGTGGGAAGTCGCGTTTGTTGGTGGGCGATTTCGCCTCGGCGGTGCGGCGAGCCAGTGAGGAGGAATGAGCATGAGCAGATATGACCATACGACCAGGATGGCATTTACCGCTCTCTCGTTTCTCCTCAGGCTGGCCACCGTAGCAGCGCTTGCTTGTGGATTTGCTCTCAGTCTGCGTGCCGGCGGCCCCAAGTGCATCGCAGGACGTTCATACTTCGATCCCAATACGACCGGACAGCCGCTCACCTGGCCGCAAGGTCTGATCACATACTTCACCGATCAAGGAGACTTGAGCCCGATTCTGCCCAACGCTCTGGCTAACAGTTTCGTCTCCGACGCCTTCAACCGATGGGCCAACGTATCAACAGCGGCGTTGAATGTGTCCAGCGGGGGTATTTTGGCGGAAGACGTCCGCGGCACAAACGTCACTGTCAATTCCGATGGGACGATATCGATGCCGGCTGACATCCAGCCAGCTGCCATCAACAGCCCCATCGCTGTCGTCTTCGATGCCGACGGATCTGTCACTGACGCCCTGATCGGTGCTGGCGCAAGCGATCCGTCCCAATGTTTTTCCAACGCTGTGATTGGCGGCAACGACAGCTACGGCCCCCTGGCGACGTATCAGCACGCATTGATCGTCATCAACGGTCAATGCGCGCAGCAGTCTTCGCAACTCATCGACATCAAATATCGGCTGATCCGTACGATTGGCGGCGTGCTCGGGCTGGGATGGTCGCAGGTCAATCCCAATGTGGAGAATGCGTCTCCGATTCCCACCGCGGACGATTTTTCTGGGTTTCCTGTGATGCACTATCTTGATCCGCTAAACTGCATACCCATCACTATCTGCTACCCAAACCCATACCAGCTCTCGATGGACGATATCGCCGCCATCTCGCGGCTTTATCCGGTCACGGAACAGAATCAGTCGGCGTTTCCTAGCAAACAGCCATTTTCTGCAGTCACTGCTCGCATCCACGGAACCGTTTGGTTTACGGATGGACGTGGCGTCCGCACACAGCCGATGCAAGGCGTCAATGTTGTAGCGCGTTGGATCGATCCCGGCACCGGCCGTCCTTCGCACCGCTACTCTGCGTCGTCGGTTTCGGGATTTCTGTTTACCGGCAACGCCGGCAATCCGATCACGGGCCGTGATGATGCTGTGGGCGACCCGTTCGATCAGTGGGGCTCTCCCGACCAAGGGCTGGAAGGCTACTTCGATTTGTCGGGGCTGCAGCTACCTGATGGCGGCAGTGCGCAGTACCAGTTGTCGGTTGAGTCCCTGGACGCCCGGTGGTCCGCGGGAACTGGCCCCTACTGGCCCGGACCTGTTTTGGTCTCGGGGTCTGCCCAGCCGATTACGATCACCGTGACGGCGGGTAGCGAGATATCGCAAGACATCCTCATGAGTGCCTCGGCTCAACCGCTTGCGCCGATTTCCTCATCTTGGACAACTCCTTCTCCACTTCCTGCGGGAGGCGATTGGATCGCATCTTTGACTGGCTACGGCGATGTTGACTACTTCCTGCTGCCGGCTCAGGCCAATCGTACTCTCTCCGTGACCGTGACAGCTCTCGACGAATACGGACGAGTCAACGATCTAAAATCCCAGCCAGTCATCGGAATGTGGTCTGCCACGGATCCTCCGGGCACTGCGCCGCCAGCGTTCACCGCTTCGCCTTTCAATTCAATGGGCATCGCGGTCACCCGACTCGATACACAAGTGCTTACGCCCAGAACTTTTCTGATTGGCATTTCGGATGTGCGCGGCGACGGCCGTCCCGATTATCGCTACCACGCGCGGGTCCTCTACGCCGACTCTCTTTCCCCGTCCCGGGTGAGCGTCAATGGAGGAGCCGTCAGTGTCCGCGGAAGCGGTTTCGGTTCGGGACTCACAGCGAAACTAGGAAATACGGTCGCGTCACAAATCAGCACGAGCGCTGGTCAAATGACGGTTGCCGCTCCGCCTCACACGGACGGTTTTCAAGATCTGACTATCATTGATCCGGCGACAGGCGCCTATACAACTATGACTGGCGCGTTGCTCTATGGAGCAACATCGACCGACAACATCGTTCTGGTCGGCGGATCGAACCCGGCTCAGCCAGTCGGTACGCCGGCGGCTCACCCCGTCATCGTTCGCGTACTCGCCTCTGACGGAACAACGCCGGTCAGCGGGGCGACTATCGCCTGGAGCGGAAACAATTCCCTCCAACTATCAACCTGCGGAGCCGCATCGTCATGCTCGATCGTGACAGATGATTATGGCTACGCTATGACCTGGATTACGCCAATGGCAGCCGGCATTTCAACCGTCACCGCCACGCTCGCGCCAGTGATATTTGGCAACTCGAAGTCGGTCTATGCAATCGTCACTGCAACCGAGTCGTCATCCGACATCGGCGCGAGCAATCCGTATTTGTTCATCTCACAGGGCGCATCCATCAGCCTGCCACTCACCGTCCGCTTGCTCAGCAATGGGACACCACGGAACAATATTCAGGTCAACTTCACCCTGGTAACCGGATCGGGAACGTTAAGCCCGGCTAGCCCTAAGACGAATGCGAGCGGGTACGCCACTTCGACCCTCACACTCAGCCAATTCGCAACGGCGGCGCAGGTATCGGCCTGCGTGGCTCCCGGAGACGCTCCTTGCGCTCCCTTTTACCTCAGCTCCGTACCGTTGGCGCGACAGAAATTGCAGGCGGTCTCAGGCGCGGGGCAGGTATCGACAGGACCGTCGTTCCAGCCGATCATCATTCGAGTCGTCGACCTTTCCTCGCCGCCCAACCCGGTCATAGCAGCGCCAGTCACGTTTCGAGCAACTGTGCTGCGAGCGGGGGGAACGGCTCCGGTCGGAATAGGCGGAGAGAGCAATCCTGGAAATCCATCCGCGCCTGTCATACTTCAGGTAAGTCAATCTGGCGCGATCACCGACATGGACGGCTTTGCCTCTGTGGTAGCTTCCGGCGGGGGATTCAGTCCTCCAGTCGATGTTGACGTCACGGTAACTGCAGGCAGCTCAGGGTTTCTCGACGACTTACTCAAAATCGTTCCGCCAATGTCGAATTTATCTGAGACAAGGCTCCCACCGTTCGACCGACATCCAGTTTCCCTGAGGCAAGTCGCTCCAGTTGATTAGAGAGCGAACAATCGCCTTTATGAAATCCGCCGGATAAAACTCCGAACGGCGATGGAGAACGGCCCCTCGCGACCGCGAAAGGCGCAAAGCGAAGACTCTACCCGAACTCACGGGCCTCCAAGGCTCAAATCGAGGGCCGCGCCACATTGTCCGGGCACAATTCATTTCGTCCATTGATCGACCCAGTCATTCACGGTCTTGTACCAGAGCTGGGAGTTCTGCGGCTTCAACACCCAATGGCCCTCGTCCGGAAAATAGAGCATCTTCGACGGCACGCCTTCCATCTGCAGCGTGGTGAAAAGTTGAAAGCCTTCGCTTACGTCCAGACGGTAGTCGCGCTGTCCGTGAACGACCAGTGTGGGCGTCTTGAAATTCCTGGCGTACTGATGCGGAGACCACTTTTGGTAACCCGCGCGATTGTCGTACGGTGTGCCCTTAAACTCCCAGTTGTTAAACCAGAGTTCTTCGGTCGTGCCCCACGCTGACTCCGCGTTGAACATGCCATCGTGCGACACCAGGCACTTGAATCGATCGGTGTGGCCAAGAATCCAGTTGATCGCATAGCCGCCGTAGCTGGCTCCCATGGCGCACTCGCGGTTCTTGTCAATGAACGGATAAGTTTTTTCCGCGTAGTCGAGGCCCTTCATCAGATCTTCGTACGGAGCGCCGCCCCAGTCTCCGTTGATGGCATCGATGAACTTCTGCCCGTACCCGGTCGAGCCGTGGAAGTTGATCATGATGACGACATATCCCGAGCTTTGCGATGAAGTCGGCGCCGCGAAGAGTTCGGGATTCCAGCGATACGACCAGTCATCCCCCCACGCGCCCTGCGGCCCTCCATGAATCAGAAACTTGACTGGATATTTCTTCGCCGCGTCGAAGTTCGGGGGCCTGACGAGAAACCCTTCGACGTCGTCATTGCGAGCTCCTTTGAAATCGAAGGACTCGATCGTGCTCATATTGATCTGCGATAGCAATTCGTGATTGACATGCGTCAGCGCCCAATCCTTGTTCAGCGAACAATCCCCTTTCCCGAATCCACGTTTCCGGTTTTGGAGGGACACCCTGGTCCCGCAACCTCCGACCCAAATATTTCTGTCGGGGATGCGATAGACATCCGGGTGAAAAGCAGGGTCTTGCCGTCAGGAGTTAGAGATAGATCGTCGTTATATCCGGCGACGATCGCGCGCCTGGAGGAATTCGGATTCGCAACATCGAGCGCATAAACGAGAGCATGACCTTCATGATCCGAGCTGAAATAGATTGATCTGGAGTCTTTGCTCCATGTAAACGTTCCGACCCATTGATCGAAATCCTCGGTCAGGTTCTTCTTCTCTCCAGTCTTGCGGTCGAACAACATTAAGCCGAAGCGGTCGCTCTCGTATCCGGGACGCTGCTGAGCGCGGTAGGCGATGTAGCGCCCGTCGGGAGAATAAAGCGGCGACGTGTCGCTGGCCGGATTGTCCGCGGTGATGTTCTTAGCAGTGCCTCCGCCAACCGGGACGAGCCAGAGATCGTTGTTTGTGGAAGCTGCCGGATTCTTGTCGTGATTCGACACATAGCAAATTTCTTGTCCGTCGGGCGAGAAGGCGTAGTCGTCCTGCCCTCCTAGGGAGAACACGGGCGCATCGTAGTCGCCAGGAGTGACGTCCTCGACAGCCTGCGCCGGCAAGGTAGACTGGCCGACAGTATCCAGAGGTGCGACAAAGATGTGCGTC
Source organism: uncultured Acidobacteriota bacterium (assembly GCA_963712365.1). Taxonomy (GTDB): domain Bacteria; phylum Acidobacteriota; class Terriglobia; order Terriglobales; family Acidobacteriaceae; genus Sulfotelmatobacter. The sequence continues at coordinate 50,624 of CAVQHO010000002.1, read as the reverse complement.
CTCTTCCCTTCCTTGAAGGCGTTCCAATGCCGGTACAGCAGATGATCGAAGATCAGCGCCTTGACCTTTGATTTCTCGTGCTCTTCCAACTTTTTCGCATTGCAGTCAATCTCCGCAAAGTGCCCTTCCCCGCACTCCGGGTAAACATCCGAAACGAATACCATATTCTTGCCGTCGGGGGACCATATTTCCCCGCTGGCTTCGGTCGCGATCGACGTAAGCTTGTGTACGCCGGTTACAGTTCCCGAGTTGGTGTCAAACTCAGAGAGCCAGACCTGTGACCCGCCCTCTTTCGTCGACAAGAACGCGAAGCGCTTCCCGTCTGGCGCCCATCGAGGACGGTCTGCGTCCTGATCCGCGATGAGCACACGCTCCTTTGTCATTCCAAGCGGAGTCGTAGAACCTTGAGTGCCATTGAGCGGCACGATCCAGATATGCGGCGTCTTAGTATTCGCTGCGAGATCGACGTCGACCACGCTGAAGATCGCCCACTTCCCGTCTGGAGAAACCTGTGGATCTCCTACCCGTTTCAGCTTCATCATGTCTTCGAAGGTGAAAGGATGCTTCGCCTGGCACAGAGCGGGAAGGGCAAGTGCGAAAACAAAGAGACAGCTAAGAAGACGTCGCATGCGCGGACTCCTTGACGAACGCACGAGTGTAGCAGGCGGAAGGAGCCTCGTTATAGCCGTCTCGGGACGGCTTGTGCGAGATTCGCAACCGTTGGAGTTCGATCCGCGCGAGAGCTACCGCCAAAAAAAAATCACGACGATCACTGCGGCAACCTCTTCTGCACCGAGGCATCCAATGAAGTGGCAGAACTGCAGCACCCTTCCCTCCGACCTCACTGAGCGGAGAGGGGTTGGAGGGCGGGGTCGCCGCGGTGATTGTCCCTACGGAGACGTAACTTGCGAACTCCCTTCTGGTTTTCCAGAGGGTTTGCCAGTTACGTCTCCGCCAATTACTTGCCGAGATTCGTTAAACTAGAAATATGAAGTTACCCAGCCGTTCTCTGATTTTCCTTGCGATGCTGGGGTGCGCCTTGGCCGCGGTTTCTGCTCTAGCCCAGGAAGGCGCGCTCGAGAATACCCCTCCGCAGGGCATCACGCCCGAAGAGATCATCAAGCGCTTCACGGACAAGGAAACTGAATTCGCCAAGGCTCGCGACCAGTACACCTACCGACAGGACGTTAAGGTCCAGAACGTGGACGGCGAAACAGTAAAGGGCGAGTATCACGAAGTTTTCGATGTCCTATTTGACGATAAGGGCAAGCGCCTTGAAAACGTCGTATTCGCGCCTCAGTCCAGTCTTGACCAGAGCGGCCTTTCTATGGACCAGGGAGATTTTGAAGATATCCGGCATAGGTTGCCGTTCGTGCTGACAAATCAAGATCTACCCGAATACGACATTCTCTATGTGGGACAGCAGCAACAGGACGAGTTGCACACCTACGTTTTCGACATTGCTCCAAAAAAGATCGAAGGCAAGAAACGTTACTTCCAAGGCCGCATTTGGGTCGACGACCACGACTATCAGATCGTTAAAACATATGGGAAGACAGTGCCCGACATTGTGGCTTCAAAAAGAGGCAAAGACGAACACTTGTATCCCAAATTCACAACCTGGCGTCAGCAGATCGACGGCCTGTATTGGTTCCCGGTGTATACCAAGGCGGATGACGAGCTGCATTTCAAAACGGGCGACATTCACATCCGAGAAATTGTGAAGTATCAGGACTACAAACGATTCGGATCCAATGTGAAGATTCTGTACAACGGTCAGGAAATTCCAAAGGAAGATCAGAAGCCGGATCAGAAGAAGCCGGAGGAGAACAAACCGCCGCAGAAGTAACGGCGGATTTTGTCTCCGTGGCTGCCAGGCTTCCGCCCTGACACCTCGACTTCTCCTCCCAGGGCGGGCGAATGCGTCCGCCCCTTATTCTCTAGTAGAAGAGGTACTTTCTCCACTTGTCATCGGAGCGGCCCATCAGCCGCATGATGTGGCGGCTCGTGTGAAGGTTAAATGCGCGCGGTTCCCGCATCAGCTTCATGCCCGCTTCTGCTGGAGATTGGTTGCCTTTGCTGCGGTTGCAGGGATGGCAGCAAGCCACGAGATTTTCCCAAGTCGACGAGCCTCCGCGCGAACGCGGGATTACGTGATCAAGAGTCAATTCGCCAGAAGCCAAAATCGTTGCGCAATACTGACAGGTATTGCGATCGCGCAGCAGGATATTTTTTCGCGACAGGGCGCGGCTCTGATGCGGAATGCGCCGGTACTCCAGTAAACGGATCACCGACGGCAGCCGCATCGCCACACGCGCTGAATGAAGGAAGTGGCCATTCTCCTCTTCTGTCATGGCGACGCCTTTCAGGACGAGCACGAGAGCACGGCGCGCGGCGCATACGTTGATGGGCTCGTACGAAGCATTTAGGACGAGCACCGGGGAAAGCAGCGCGTGGCCGTCTCCTGCCCGGTGGGGCGCCACCGGCGTAAATAGGCCGGCAGCATGCCGAGATCCTGCATCGTGCTCCATGCGCAAAGACATAAAGTTCACGGTCTTAACATCTCGAGATCTCTAGCCCCGCCGACGTTTCCACCTCAGGATTCGAAAACTCTGACATCCCGAATGCATTGGGTCTAGAGTCGTCCTCGATACCTTGGTACTTAGATGCCAGTTTCATCGTCCTAGCAACTGTGGCGACCCATACCCTCGAAGCGCCGGCACGGCGCAAAACGCGAGCACATTCCATCGCCGTGGTCCCCGTGGTGTAGACATCATCCACGAGAAGCACATGCCGGCCAGTGACTTCCGGCAGATGGGGAACAGCAAAGGCGCCCCGCAGATTCGCACGGCGCTGGTGGCTCGTCAGCCCTATCTGGGAGCCCGTTTCGCGCGTCCTTCGCAGAAGATTGGCACTCAGCGTGGCCCGTTCACGAAGTGGTGACCACTTCAGTGCCGCGCGCGCGATCAATTCAGCCTGATTAAATCCACGCTGCCGCATCTTCGTCTTGAAAAGCGGTACGGGGGCGAAGATCACTCCGCCGTCCGCAAAGTCGGCTTCCAGCGCTTTCAATGATTCGGCGAGCATGCGTCCAAGGACATTCGCAGCGGGTTGCACGCCGTTGTATTTCAGCAGGTGAATCAGTTCGCGCAATCCACCATCGTAGCTGCCGTACGCGACGGCACGCTCGAAGGGACGATCAAGACGGCGACATACCGGACACCTGAGCAAGCCGTCAGGATCGACATTCGCGTACGAGGAAAGCACGGATTCGCCGCAGGTTGAGCAGACTTTACCTCGAACCGGTCCGATCCCGTTCAGGCACGCCCGGCATACCGGCAGTCGCGAGGTGTTTAAAAGAGGCACGCCGCAGATGCGGCAATCTGAAGGAAATAAGACCGAGAAGATGCCATCGGCGAAACGGGTGATGAAATTTTTGATGCTGTCTGAAGACTCGGCCCTGGAAGCAATACTAGGCCCAGCTACTGCGGAAGTGACCTTACCGGCCCGGATTCGGTCCTCACTACTGCTGAAGACGGCCTCCTCAAAGCGCCGCGGGCTTAACACCGCAGCCAATCAACTCTGCTCAGTATAGCGGCGAGCCGCGCTACTAGGCAACGTTTCGCTTTGGCGACGCCGAATCCTTCAGCGCAACGACTCGCGATATGCCGGGGATGCGGTCGGAGACGTCAGTGAAGATCAGCCGGTAGTCCCGGCGAAAGCACTCTCCGCAGCGAACCGGCTTTAGAAGAAGAAAAGGCAAAATATAGCGTTCCATAAGCGATCGCCGGCGAGAACGGAATCCAATCTCGCTGCCACAATCGCGACAAAGATACGCACGGGCAAAAGGTTTTTCGGGGGAGACGCTCATGCAGTCACACCTCAGAGATATCAGCGCGAAGGGGCGGGTACAGATTACGACCATTTTAGCACCGGGCATACGGCACTGACCTGCATCCCGCCGTCTGGCAAACCAAGCTATACTCAAACCCGGCGTACAGGACGCCGCCCGTCCGCGGAGAGGACCGAGTCCACCTGAAGGAATTTCGAATTTAGGGTTCTCACGAACCTCCTTTTTCGCCCGCGCAGCGGACCTCGGGCACGACCAAAAAGGAGGTGCGTCATGGCAAAGAAGTTCCACGATCTTCAACTTCCTGTACACCCAAATCTCAAGCAACTCCGTCATCAAGCGAAAAATTTGCTGCACGAGATACGCCAGGCACAGCCTGCAGCTGTGGAGCGGCTACGCGAGCACCATTCCAGGATCGAGCCATCCACTGCGAAGTTAGCGGACGCCCAGTTGGCACTCGCCCGCAGTTACGGATTGCCCAACTGGAATCGGCTAGTCTTGGCGTGCCGGATGACCGATGCGATCTGGCGTGGGGATGAAATAACCGTTCGCGACTTGATTGCCAAGAATCCGGCATTACTCCACGAATCCGCCCGCGGAATGCCAGACAGCAACTGGGGACCACCGATGTCCTACGCTGCGAATCTTGGGCAAGATACGATCATCGAGATGCTTCGAGGGATGGGAGCGCAGGACTTGCAGCATGCTTTCGATCGTGCCTGCCTTCAAGGGAAGATCGAAACTGCGCGCCGCCTCTATGGGATGGGGGCGCGTCCGCTTCCAGGCTGCGTCATGGGGCCTTGTGAAACGCTCAACGACCTCGGCTTGGCTCTTCTGTTCGAATTAGGCGCGGATTTCAAGGATGAGCATTGCGATCGCCTAGCGCCGGTTGCGCTCATACTTGAAACATATTGCCGGTATCCCAAGGGTAAACACGCGTGCCTCGAACTCGCCGCACGAGAGGGCATCGACCTCCCCGACACTCCGACGATGGCTGTCCACCGAGGCCGTATCGATCTCCTTGAAAAGTATGTCGAGAGCGATCCACGATTCCTTCAACATACCTACTCGCACGAAGATATATATCCACCTACGCTTGGATGCCACGCCGATCACTCGCTGGCGCTACATGGAACGCCGCTGGCGGGTGGCACTTTGCTACATCTTTGTGTCGACTTTGACGAGATCGAAGTTGCGGAATGGCTGATCGCGCACGGAGCAGATGTTAACGCGAAAGCGGAAATCGATAGCCACGGATTTGGCGGTCACACGGCACTTTTCGGATGCGTTGTGTCGCAATCGTACCTGTGTGGGCGCCAAAGAGACGCCGCTTTCGCGAGGCTACTACTGGACCATGGCGCCGACCCGAATGCTCGAGCTTCTTTGCGCAAACAATTACGATTTGTACCCGACGAGACTGTGCATGACTATCACGATGTCACGCCTCTCTCATGGGGCCGCCAATTTCACGGGCCAGGTTCACCTGGACACACGTGGATAAGCAAAGCGGCCATGCAACTGATCGCGGAGCGCGGCGGAAAACCGTGAGAGATCGAATGCGGGATGTAGCAGCAGGGCACGCTTGTCTAAAACTACATTTCAGCTAAAGCTGAACTATGCCGGTGATCGCAGCGCTATCCTGGGAACATGGATGCGAAATTTCCACTTGCTATGACTGCTGCCTTGATCGCAGATCCGGCCCGGTCTGCCATTCTGTTGGCACTACTCGACGGACGAGCGCTCGCGGCGGGCGAACTAGCGTGCGCTGCCAACATATCTGCGCAATCAGCAAGCATGCATCTGGCTCAATTGCTTCAGGGCGGTTTCGTTGATCTGCGTCGTGAGGGCAGGCACCGCTACTACCGAATCGGTTCGCCTGAAATTGCACACGCCATCGAGGCGTTGGGATGCATTTCGAGCCCGAGAAAGCGCAAGCCCGTCGGCGAGAACGAAAGCATCCGCTATGCGCGCACCTGCTATGACCATCTGGCGGGGGTCTTGGCTGTGAACCTGGCCGCTGCCTTTGAGCGCAACAAGTACATCGTCTCTCATGACGATCAGGAGTTTGGCTTAACTCCGAAGGGAGAAGCGTTCTTCAGCGGGTGGCACATCGACGCGAATGCCCTTCGGCAGAAGCGGCGCAGGTTCGCCAAACGTTGTCTAGATTGGACGGAACGGCGGGACCATATTGCAGGAGCACTGGGCGCAGCGATATGCCAGAAAATGCTGGATTGGAAATGGATCAGGCGTGATCCGTGACAGCCGCGTCGTTCACCTGACCAGCGCAGGACGCGAGAAGCTTGCAGAATTCCTGCCTTCGAAGCTTCTCTCGAATACTTAAAGCAAGGTTGAAACGTCAAGGCCGCTAGGGCAGTCACACTAGCCTCGTTGGCAGTCGCGATTGGCCTCAAATCTGTATTGGCCGACTCACAAAAGGAGACCCTGATGTTCACGCTTTGCATTCGATACACGCTCAACCCGAACCGTCTGGCACACTTCCGGACCTATACCAACGCGGAGATGGATCCGATCCGTCGAAGCGGTGGAAAGATCGTTGGATATTTCCTGCCAACCGAGTTCGCCGGACCCACCAATGAAGCATTCGGTCTCATCGAATTCACCACGTTGGCGGACTACGAACGCTACCGCGGAGTGCTTGCCGGGGACGCTGCGCACAAGGAAAATGTGGCGCGACTGGAACAAAGCGGCGCGGTTGTGGCAATGAATCGCTCGATCGTTCAACGAGTGGCGCTGGACTAGTGCAATCGCAACAGTTCGAATCGGTTATTTGCAGGGAGGATTCTTTATGAGCCAAACAACACCGATCCCGGGGTATGACTACGCTTCGAAAGCATTGCCGTCTTCGCCAGTTTCCCCGGAAGAACTGATCCTTCTTGAACAAGCCGCAGGATTCACCGAAGAGGATGTGCAGTGGCTCCGGAATGCCTCGACAATTCTGTCGCCGCAGGCCGAACAGATCGTTGATAGCTGGCGCCAGGTCATTGCGTCGCAGCCGCATCTCGCTCAGTTTTTCTTCGGTCCCGATGGCAAGCCGGATGAGGCTTACAAGGCGGCGGTCAAGAAGCGCTTTGTACAGTGGGTCATCGATGCCTGCGAGCGTCCGCATGACCAGGACTGGCTGAATTATCAGGAAGAAATTGGACAACGCCATACTCCAGCGAAGAAGAACTCGACCGACCACGCGCAGACTAAACCTGTGGTCTCGCTGCGTTACCTAGTTGCGTTCTCTGCAATTGCGGTAACTACCATTCGGCAATTCTTCGAGAAAAGCGGTCGAGGTCCGGAGGAGATCCAGAAGATGCACGACGCATGGACGAAATCGATGTTCTTGCATCTTGCCCTATGGTCAAGGCCGTACGTCACGGAGTGTCTGTGGTAATCGCTGTCGACTTTTAATGCGTGATCAGCGTGTTGTCTGTGCTTGATTCAGTTCCGGTCGCCCAGTTTCTTAGTTTCGTTCCGTCTAGCCCTTGTCTCCAATCCGCTGCCCAAATACGGCATAGCTTACTTCGCTGCTTCGGAGCGAGGATCTCTCTCCGGATACAAAGCATTCTTCGGCTTGGGCTTCCACTTGTCATTCGCCCATGCCGCGTGCTAAGTTGCGCCGTTCACTAGTTTTGCGTCCCCGATGCCGAGCGACTCGTTTCTGCACTCATCCCGCGTCACCCAAGGATCCCCATTATGAGCACACCCGTTACGGATCTCCCACGGAAGAAGCACGCGCCTTACGTTCCCGCGACCATGGAGATGACCGAGTGGTCGTACAAAGCGCTGTTTCTCGGACTTCTCATGACAGTCGTTTTGGGAGCGGCCAATGCTTATCTGGGCTTGCGGGCCGGTATCACCATTGCGGCAACCTACCCGGCGGCTGTGATTGCGATGGCGGCGGTGCGAGCATGGAAAGGATCGATCCTCGAAGAAAACATTTCGCGAACAGCAGGCTCGATCGGAGAATCCGTCGCTGCTGGAGCGATCTTCACACTCCCCGCTTTCGTGCTCTCAAAGGCGTGGCCTTCGTTCCGTCCGGGTGACGCGTACTGGAAATCGACCGCGCTCATCATGGTTGGCAGCATTCTGGGAGTTTTATTCATTTCGCTGGTGCGGCGAGGCATGGTAGAGGATCCCGAACTTCCGTTTCCCGAATCGCTGGCCGCGTCTGAAATCCACAAGGCAGGGCAGCGCGGTGCTCAGGCTGCGAAATATCTGTTCTGGAATATTGGAGTGGGGGGGATCGTCTATATTCTCGGGAAGTTCGGGCTATTTGCCGCCGACACCGATCTTCACGTTGGCGTAGGCAGTCTGGGACGCAGCCAGGTTCGTCTCGGCACTGCCGGCAGTACCCACGTGGTCGCCACAGGAGGGACCACGGTATTCGCGGCCCCCAGCGTTAGCCCAGCCTATCTTGGCGTAGGTTACATCATTGGGGTCAAGTTGGCATCGATCCAGTTTGCGGGCAGCGTTCTGGCTTGGGGATTGATGGTGCCATTGCTCATTTTCTTTCTTGGGCCTCAACTGAGGGCGTACATCCCGACGGACACGCCGGATAACTGGGCGACCATGGCAGATGCCGTGTGGAGATACATCGTGCGGCCCATCGCTGTCGGCGGCATGCTCGTGGGTGCCGCATACACATTATTCAAAATGCGCTCGAGTCTCACGGCCGGAATCGGCAAGGCCTTCGCTGACTTGCGCCAAACAGCGGCCGAACAGGCACAACTGGCCCGAACCGAACGTTACATGAGCTCAAAAATCGTCTTCGGCCTAATCGCCCTGATGTTTATTCTCATGTGCCTGCTCTATATCAAAATCTCCGGACTGCTCTTGCCCGCGATTTTAGCGGCCGTGGTGATGATTCTGGTGGGATTCTTCTTCGCCACCGTGTCTGGGAATCTGGTCGGGTTCATCGGCTCATCCAACAATCCGATATCCGGATTAACGCTCTCGACGCTACTGATTGCCGCGCTCCTCATGGTTGCGCTGGGAGTTTCCGGCGTTTCGGGAGTGGCGACGGTTCTGGGTGTTGCTGCCGTAGTTTGTGTGTCGTCCGCAGTCGCGGGAGAACTTCTGCAGGATTTTAAAGTTGGGTACATTCTTGGTGGCACACCCAAAATGATTCAGACCGCAGAGCTGATTGCGGTGGTGGTGGCGAGCCTGGTGATGTACTGGCCGCTGATGTTGCTGCACGAAGGCAGCATCCGGGCGGGCGGGATAGGATTTGGAGGTCCGGAACTTCCGGCGCCGCAAGCTGGTCTCATGGCGACGTTGGCATCGGGCATCGTCGGGCACGATATGCCCTGGTCGCTCGTCGTAGTGGGAATTCTGTTTGGCATCGCGATGATCATGATGCAGGTGAAGAGTCCCATGCTGGTCGCGGTTGGCATGTATCTGCCGTTCGGTACGACGTTCGCGATTTTTGTGGGTGGTGTGTTTCGCACGATCGGCGACTGGGTTGCCGAGCGACGCGGCTTCAACAGCGCGCAAAAAGCACGAGTTGAAAACGCAGGAGTGCTCATTGCATCTGGTCTGATCGCAGGAGAAGCTTTGTTAGGCTTGGTGTGGGCTGGACTTCAATTTGTGCCGAGTTGGGGAGCGCCAAACCATCCGCCGCAAATCTTCACAAATCCTTCCTATTTGGTGGGGGGAATGGTTGTGCTGGTGGGACTGGCTGCTCTGATGATATTCGTGCCTGCCTCCGCCGCCGGAGATCCGAGCGAGCCCGCACCACCAACGGCGATCATGTAATTCTGTGAAATGTAAGGGCACGCGAAGTCACGGAGGTTTGGCGATTTCTTTGTGAAACCTTCGTGTCCTTTCTGGTTTGTCGGTTTTAGATGTCCATTTCAGACAACATAGCGGTAATCCATGAGCGAATCGCAATCGCAGCGCAGCGGTCGATGCGTTCCGCCGAAGACGTACGCCTCATGGCTGTCACCAAGACGCATCCGCCGGAACGAATTCGCGAGGCCTATACCGCGGGATTGCGATTGTTTGGAGAGAACCGGGTACAAGAATTTTCCGCAAAAGCCGCGGAGCTTTCTCAGTTGTTACAAGCCGAGTGGCACATGATCGGGCATCTGCAGACCAACAAGGCAATGAAGGCCGCGGAACTGTTTACGGCGATCGATTCCGTAGATTCGATCAAGTTGGCGGAGAGATTGAACGCCGCAGCGCAAGCCCTAAACAAGAAACTTGATTGCTTGATCGAAATTAATGTCGGCGGAGAAGCCGCCAAGAGCGGCGTAGCTCCGGACTCGCCGGAGCTAGAGGCACTGCTGAATGGTGCGGCGAAATTCGAGTCTTTGAGTATCCGCGGGCTCATGACGGTACCCCCGTTCTCCGATGATCCCGAGGGAGCGCGTACATTTTTTCGCAAGCTCCGCGAGTTACGGGATGTGATCGCAAGAAGAAAGCTGCCATCAATTGGGACAGATGTGCTTTCCATGGGGATGTCGCATGACTTTGAGGTCGCAATCGAAGAGGGATCCACTTGCGTGCGGGTGGGAACGGCGATTTTTGGAGAAAGACCCAAAGCTTAAACATAGAGGGGCACAGGGCGTTGGATCCGATTGCTGCGAAGCAGTTTCTAGTCTCGAGAGTTATCGAGGCAGCGATGGTCCAACGCGTCACGCTGTCAGACGTCGAAAAGAAGATGTTGCAGTTCACAGAAGTTCATCCGACATTGGCTGACATCACCGAGGTTAACGCGGAATTCGAGCGCGAATATGATTCCGACGAGTATGAAGCTAAGGTTGTGGGTCTACTTCGCAACTCTCGAGATCGCGACAATTCTATCGGCCAGGGCCAGATATGGGACGATGCGATTGTTGCATTGAAAAACGAAGATCACTACATCCTTGTGATGGTTCATCGCGCATTTCATGAATACCGTAAGACTCTCAGTCCCTCTCATCGTGTGCGAGACTTCGTTCTATACATCGCTATTGCAGTCGCGTTGCTAGCTGTTGTCTTGACATTTGCAATACTGAAACGCTAGACCATTGATTTTGGTGAGAGATACCGATGCAGGCGCGTCACTCGGAGTCAGGGTGCAGCCCCGCGCCCGCAAAAACGCCATAACGGGTGAAGTCGGAGGCGCTCTCAAACTCTCGCTCACTGCGCCACCGGTCGAGGGACGCGCCAACGAAGCCTGCGTCGAATTCTTCGCAAAGCTTTTGAAGGTGCCGCAATCTTCCGTTACCATTGCGTCCGGATTGAGCAGCCGGAATAAAGTGATACGGGTCGCGGGATTATCCGCTGTGGAGTTGCGCGACCGGCTGGCACTATAACGTTGGCGTCCGGCACTGCTAAGGACAAGATTTTCTGTTGCGCTCGCGGGACGGGTTGCCCGCGCGACATAAATACAGGAGACCTATTGACCTTCTCCCAACGCTTTGAGGAAATCCGAACTGGATTTGAGCGGCCATTCTGGGTCGCCAATATCAGTGAATTGTTTGAACGCCTTTCGTACTATGCAGTGTTCGCGGTGCTCGCACGCTACCTGCATGAGGGGCTGCAGTTCGACGTTGAGCGCGCCAGCAGCCTCACCGGAATGTTCGGTGGATGGGTATGGTTCCTGGCGGTGGTGGGCGGAGCGGTTGCCGACCGGCTCGGCTTCCGACGGGCGCTTTCGCTGGCCTACCTGATTCTCAGCTTTGCTTACTTCATGATGGGATCAATCGGGGCATCGTGGTTTGCTCCGGTGCGCAACGCGATACCGCTCGTCCCTCTGGTCGCGTTCGTCCTGATCCTGCCCGCGCTCGGCGTAGCCCTTGTAAAGCCCAGCGTCGTCGGAACAACCGCTCGCTCATCGAAAGCGAACGTTCGCTCTGTGGGATATTCCATCTACTACACGCTTGTCAACGTCGGCAGCACGATGGGCCCATTGTTAGCTGGATGGACCAAGAATGCCGAGGGCATCTTCCGTATTGCCGCACTGAGCGTGTTTCTAATGTTTTTCTTGGTGCTTATCTTCTTCCGTGAGCCACGGCGCACTGAGGCCGCTGCAGCAATCAGCCTGGCGCAGGTCGGAAGAAATTTTCTGACAGTGCTCTCGAATCCGAAGTTCATGCTGTTCCTTCTTATCTTCACCGGATACTGGATTGTTTTCTGGCAAGAGTTCATCGCTCTACCGTTATACATCTCGACTTATATCGATCCTAACGCCAACACGGCGCGGATTCTGGCAACCGATCCTATCGTCGTGATTTTGTTCACGATGGTCATCGGATTTCTTACGAAGAAGATGCATGCCTTTCACGCCATCGTTCTGGGAACCTTGATTTCGAGCCTCGCATGGATTCTGCTGATCGTGCATCCCTCGGTTTGGATGGCGGTCGCAACCTTGGTCGTGGTGGCGATCGGGGAAATCACTCAGCAACCGAGATATTACGACTACATTTCCCGTCTGGCACCCGCAGATCAACAGGGAACGTACATGGGATTCGCATTCTTGCCATTGGGTGTTGGGTCGTTCGTGGCGGGTCCATTTAGCGGTTGGCTGATGCATCATTTCGGTGAGGAACTCCACAAACCCGAGATGGTGTGGTGGTGGATTGTGGGTGTCGGAGTCCTCACAACCTTGCTGCTGTGGATCTACGATCGAGTCGTCAGAGTTGAGGTGGAGCAAGCGAAATAGAAAGCGCTAGCCGCGCGAGACGCGGGTTAGGCTTGCGATCTCCTTCAAGAGCAACATCAACTGCGAACAAAAGCCTGCGTCTTCGACCGCGATTCGCGCAAAGCCTTTGCCTTGTTTACAATAGAGGTTTGCCATGGACCTCACTGCCATCCAGTCCGCCCTCCGCGAACGCAACATTGACGCATGGCTTTTCTGCGACCATCATCACCGCGACCCTATCGCATATCGGGTCTTGGGGCTGCCTACGAACTTGATGGTTACGCGTCGCTGGTTCTATCTGATCCCTGCCGATGGCGAGCCTCTTAAACTGGTGCACAAAATTGAGGCGGGACATCTCGATTCCTTGCCCGGCAACAAGACTCAATATGCGGGCTGGCAGGAGTTATTCGACAAGCTAAAGGCGATGTTGGCCAATCAGCGCGATCTCGCCATGCAGTACTCGCCGAACAACATAATTTTTTACGTTTCGTTGGTAGATGGCGGGACGATCGATCTGGTCCGAGGGCTTGGCAAGAATGTGGTCAGTTCGGCCGACCTCGTTGCGCAGTTCGAAGCAACATGGACGGACGAGCAGATTCAGTCTCACTTCGCGGCCCGCGACAGCATCGATGCCATCGTCGGCGAGTCATTCAAGGAGATCGGACGACGCGTACGCAAAGGCGGCACCAAAGAGCATGAGATTCAACAGTGGTTCATGGAGTCGTTCGCCCGCGAAAACATTGTGACTGACGATCCGCCGATCGTAGCGGTGAATGCCAACGCGGGAAATCCTCACTACGAACCGCATTCCAGCCACCCGGTGGAAATTCGGGAGGGCGATCTAGTCTTGCTCGACGTGTGGGGCAAGAAAAATACACCGGGAGCCACGTACTATGACGTCACTTGGATGGGGTTCGTCGGTGGGGCGCCTTCGGGGCGTATGCATGAGGTCTTTGACATCGTCCGCGACGCACGTGACGCTGGAGTCAAAACCGTGGTTGACGCTATCAACTCGGGCCGCCGCATCGCGGGATGGGAAGTGGACCGCGCCACGCGAGGTCACATCCAGAAAGCGGGATACGGCGATTACTTCATCCATCGTACGGGTCATTCTATCGGCACCGACGTCCATTCCAATGGCGCCAACATGGACGATCTCGAGATTCACGACGAGAGGCAGATTCTTCCCAACTCTTGCTTCTCTATTGAGCCCGGCATTTATCTGCCGGAATTCGGCGTACGCAGTGAGGTGAACGTACTGGTGCGCGCGAAATCGGCTGAAGTGACCGGGAAAATTCAACGCGAGATTGTGACCATCTGAATGGCTAATTCGACTATAGAGAAATCTAAAACCGCTCCCCCGGCTGCAACCATCAGCGCGATGGCGATTCTGGCGCCCGCAGTGGGATGGATCATCCCGGGTGCGGGACATGCGATCCAGAGGCGCTGGATCCGCGGCATTCTTCTGTTCATCTCAATCGTAGGCTTGTTCCTGTTGGGCCTGGCTATGCAAGGCCGCATATACAAGGCGAATGGTGGGGATATCCTCGACATTCTTGGGTTTGTTGGCGACATCGGCGCGGGTGGCCTTTACATTTTGACCTTAGCCAACGACTGGGGACAAGGCGCCATCGCGTTCGCGACCGCCGACTATGGGACGAAGTTCATGATCGTTGCGGGATTGCTGAATTTCATCGCGATCGCCGACGCTTACCACATCGCCATCGGAAAGAAACGATGAATATCACGCTCAATCATTTCAGCGCTGCATTGGTCTTCTCTCTGTTCGCATCTATCGTATTCGGCATCACTCACAAAGACACCACGCGCGAGATGGTTAAGTACGGCGTTTATTGCTTCGCCATGTTTCTCGGTGGAGTACTGGTAGCCGGATGGGCGATGTGGGTGGTGCGCAGGTAGGTAATTTCTCAACGCAACCGAATCTGTGCGTATCTATTAGGCATCGGCCTTTGATGATAAAGAGGCGGCAATTCCCTCTCCCACTGCTCATCCTTCCCACACGAACGCATCGAACACTCTCTTGTCCTCGAACTTCAGGCGGCGGTAGAGCGCCACAGCCTTAATGTTCGCTTCCGTAACGGTGAGCGAGAGGGACGAAAATTTTCGCTTGCGAAGGTTGATCTCGGTTGCGCCAAGCAACGCCTCGCCAATCCGATGCGAGCGGTATTCCGGGAGAACGCACACTTGAGTCACGTGGCCAACATCATTTCTCACTCGCGAACACAGGATAAGACCGATCATCGTCTTGGTCTTCCGGTCGAGTGCAACGAATGAGGATTCACTGTCGAAAACCCCGCAGCCAGGAAATCGGACGATGTTGTTGAGGAAGCGCAACGATCCGCTCAGTGTGTGATATTGATCGTTGATCTGCGCATCAACGTGTCCGCGATAGGAGGCGGTGATCACTGCAGCTGACGGTTGGTAGTCACTCTCTACCCATGGCCGAATTTCAGCGTCGGGATGCAGCGAAGTCTTGGACGCTGTGCCTTTGTCGAGTTGCAGCACCATAAAGAGGCGGGGATGGCGCTGGAATCCCGTTTCCAGGAACGGGCGTGAAACCGCATTCGCATCGTGCGCCAGCAGTTGCGCCTCTACGCGATGAATTCCGGGCGACTGTTGCAGGGTTTCGATCACATGCGTTAGAAGCCGGACCTCAACCTGCCGGGCGTTGGGCAAGCGAGCGCCGTTTGTAACGTACAAATCTCCAATAACTCCCTTGCTGCCTTCGTAAACAAAAAACGAATAACCGAAGACGCGTCCTCGCTCAACGGCTGCGTATCCAGGAAGTATCTTCGCATCCACATAGCGCAAAATCATCTCCGCCGAGCCTGAGTAGTCCCAGGTAAGAAGGCGCGACCAGACCTGCGTCTCGTCCTCAAGCAGCGATCGCAGATCTATGGAAGAAAAGTGCCTAAGGTCGAGAATCTCCAAGGGGCTCCTGCCGCGAGGATCGCGGCGCGACCAACATCGCAGCAAAACTCCGAGTGTAGATGGTTCGAAGTGCAGAGGCAAACCACGTGAACATAGGGGAGCAACAAGGTCCAGAACGCTCCGATCCGCTGGCGAAGTGTGACCCGGAACACGAAACCGCTATCGAGTCCACCTTGATCTGGCGCACAACTACCCGGCGACTGCGAATTAAGTTTCGTGGATACAATTACTTAAACCGAGCAATTTCACTCACTCGTAAGTGTGACAGGCGTCACACCTTCTTTCGATTTCCGCACTCATAATCACGTCCTGCGCTGTTGATTCGCTCGCTGGGGGCGCTTCGTGGCAAAAGGACGTGTTTCAATCGTGGTCGAGCGCTGCAAGGCATGCGGCTTCTGCGTGGAGTTTTGTCCCACGCATGTGCTGGCCTTGTCCTCGGCCTTCAATTCCAAGGGGTATCATCCGCCGCACGTAGTGCATCCGGACAAGTGTAGCGGTTGCGATTTGTGCGGAATGTACTGCCCAGATTTTGCGATCTTCGGGACCAGAGTTCCCGAAATCCGTCCCTCAAAGGAAAACGAAAAAGAGAGTTTGCGATGAGAGCCGATCCTCGTGGTGTTCTCACCGGAACTCATTTTCTCGACGGCGATCACGCCTGCTGCGAAGGCGCATTGGCGGCAGGAGCAAGATTTGCGGCCGGTTATCCCATTACTCCCTCGACCGAGATTGTCGAGCGCTTCGCCGCACGCGTGCCGACCGTGGGTGGAACTTTCATCCAGATGGAGGACGAGCTTGCAGCCTCGATTGCTTTGCAAGGTGGCGTTTGGGGCGGCGCGAAAGCATTCACAGTAACGTCAGGCCCGGGCTTCTCTCTGATGATGGAGCACATCGGCTATGCCGCTATGACCGAAACTCCCTGCGTGTTCGTCGACGTGCAGCGAGGAGGGCCGTCCACAGGATTGCCAACCCTGCCGGCGCAGGCGGACATGATGCAAGCACGATGGGGATCGCACGGCGACTACGAGGTCATCGCCCTTTGTCCGAATTCGCCGCAGGAGTGCTTCGACCTGACGATCACGGCCTTCAACCTGGCGGAGGAATTCCGCGTGCCTGTGATGTTCATGATGGATGAAGTGGTAGGGCACATGACCGAGAAGGTCGTGATTCCTTCTGCCGATCAGATTGAAATCGTCCCGCGTAAACATACCCACAAGTCCGTTGAAGAGTATTCGCCCTATGGCACCAACGGCGACTTGGTTCCAGATATTGCGCACGCCGGCGAGGGTTACAAGTTCCATGTCACCGGATTGACGCACGACGAGCGCGGCTATCCAAACATGACGCCACAAGTACAGGACAAACTGGTGAAACGCCTGCGAAACAAGGTTCGCAGCGCCGAAGAACGAATTCGCATGTGCGAGGAGGAAGGACTCAACGACGCCGATATTGTTGTGGTGTCTTACGGGATCACATCGCGAGTCGCGCAACGAGCCATCGATATGGCACGGGCGCGTGGGCTGCGGACTGGAAAGCTGCGATTGATTACGGCATGGCCATTCCCCGAGCAAAAGATCGCCGCATTGGCGTCACACGTCAGAGCTTTTGTTGTGCCCGAACTGAACCTCGGCCAGATGGTACGGGAAGTTGAACGTGCCGCCGGCGGGCATGCAAAAACACTTGCTGTGCCGCACGCCGGTGGGGGAGTTCACGATCCGGACCAAATACTGGGAGTGATTGAGGAGGCAAACCGATGTTAGAGGTTCGCGACAGTACGGTGAATCCGTCCGAACCGTTCCTGCGGACGGACCGCATGCCTCACATTTGGTGTCCGGGATGTGGCATTGGCACGACCGTGAATGCCTTCTCTCGCGCGCTGATTGATTCGAAGATTGATCTGCAGTCGCTAGCTTTGGTCTCAGGGATCGGCTGCACGGGGCGAGTAGCAGGCTATGTGAAGCTCGACTCATTTCACACCACGCATGGTCGGGCCATTCCCTTTGCCACAGGATTGAAGTTGGCGAATCCAAAGTTGAACGTTGTGGTCTATTCCGGCGACGGTGACCTCTCGGCGATCGGCGGCAATCATCTCATCCACGCGGCACGGCGCAATATCGATTTGAAAGTCATCTGCGTGAACAACTTGATCTACGCCATGACTGGAGGCCAAACAGCGCCGACGACTCCGGGGCATGCGACAACGTCTACCAACCCATACGGCACGTTCGAGCCCGCTTTCAATCTGCCACATCTCGTCGAAGCGGCGGGTGCCGTGTATGTAGCACGATGGACGACCTTTCATGTGCGTCAACTGGCCCGCTCAATGGGCGAAGCTTTTCAGAAAAAAGGATTTTCCTTCATTGAGGTCATCTCACCCTGTCCGACTCTCTACCAGCGGCGCAACAAAATGGGCGATGGACTGGACACAATGAAGTACTACAAAGAGAAAAGCAAAGTGAAGAAC
Organism: uncultured Acidobacteriota bacterium; assembly: GCA_963712365.1. Lineage (GTDB taxonomy): Bacteria > Acidobacteriota > Terriglobia > Terriglobales > Acidobacteriaceae > Sulfotelmatobacter. Next base: position 32,726 of record CAVQHO010000002.1, on the reverse strand, counting down.
GGGGCGCCCACCAGCGAAGTTGGATTGACGCTCAATGGCGAGATCGCCGTCGGAAAGTTCGTGGACCGCGACCGTCCAGACTATCAATCGATGATGCGTGCGCAATACGTCGAAACCTTAGGCGAGCGCTACATCCGGGAATCAGAAACGGAGTGCGTATGCGGCTGACCGAAATTCGCATCGCTGGATTCGGCGGCCAGGGCGTGATCCTGTCGGCCGTGGTATTGGGCAAGGCGGCTTCGATATTCGAGAACGGATTTGCGACGATGACGCAGAACTTCGGGCCTGAGGCCCGGGGCGGCGCTTGTAGCGCCCAGTTGATCCTCTCCAACGAACCAGTGCTTTATCCGTACGTGACTCGTCCGGACATCATGGTGATCCTGTCGCAGGAGGCGTATGCCCGCTTCGCAAATGATCTGAAACCCGGAGGACTTCTAATCGTCGAAGAAGACCTCGTGCGCGTGTCGCACGCCAACGGTGACAAACAGATCTACGGTGTCCCAGCCACACGCATGGCAGAGGACCTGGGCAAGCGCATGGTGCTGAACTCGGTAATAGTCGGTTTCTTTACCGCCATCACAAAGCTTCTCAGCGCGGATGCCGTTCGTCAGGCAGTCGCTGACTCGGTGCCTCCTTCGTTTTGTGATCTGAACCTGAAGGCATTCGATAAAGGCTGGGAATATGGAAATACTACGTTGTCAGGCACGCCGACACGGCCCGACGTTGAGGCACTCGCCTACTCCGAAGAGTAGTCCCGCTTCATCTGTAAATAGCGCCCGCACGTTCTAGACCGTCTACCGGCACTAGTAGCCGCTCCGCTGAGTGTCGAAAAGTCAATCCTGCTTTAGCCGCTCAGGTTGTCAACCGCGCAAGTGATGCTTCAGCCTGCTATGGCTTCACGGTGGTCGCCGAGACCCAGTAATAATCTAACCGCTGCGCCGGATAGTGGCCGAGCAGCGAAACTCGCCGTCCTGCAGTCATTTTCTCAATATTATCGATCCACGTAATCGGAGCCACCAGCAAGTGTTCCTCCGCCGGAACATTCCCAGTCTCGTAACGCGCCACCGGCTGGTTGCGGTAGAACGCGAGACCGTACTCTACCTCGCGCGACGCCCCACAAACTGCAATCGGCAGCTTGTGAGTTTCGATCCCCTCCAGATCCACTACCAGCGGACGCGCGGATAGCTTTTGATCGATCGCAATCGTGCCGACTTTGAGCACCGCCGCTACCGCAAGCACAACTGGGATGAGCGTGACGAATCGCAGCATTCGTAGCCCTGAGCGGCTGATGAGCGTCACCGCGATCGCAATACAGATCACAAAGGCAACGACACTGGCAAAAACCGTCGGACGCCCTGCAGGAAGCCGATGCTCCGTCACAATGAAACCGATCAGCGCGGCCGGGACGATTGTCGCGGAAGCGATAGCCGCATGAAATACCGCCATCCACTTTGAAGTGCCCTGCTTATCCTCGATTCGTCGAAGCAAGAAATCCGCGAGCAAAACGGCACCGGCTGGAATGGAAGGCAGGACGTATCCGGGCAGCTTCGACTTTGATAGTGAGAAAAATATGACTGGAACGAAGAGCCAAACGAAAGCAAATATCCTGAACTCTAACTCTGGATCATCCGAAGTTGCTTGACGTTCGCTCCACCAGACACGCACTGATTCCACACACGCCGCGATGACGTACACGATCCACGGCACCATGGCCAGTACGACAACAGGTATGTAGAACCACAGGGGCTCCGGATGATGGTAGAGGTTCGTCGAGAACCGAGCGAGGTTATGCTCAAGAATGAATTCACGAAAAAATTTTGCATTGCGCATCTGTGCCGCGAAATACCAGGGCATCGCAACGGCACAGAACAATGCGACTCCCGGTAGCCACAGGGTTCGCAAGAGCAGTCGCCATTGGCGCGCGAAATAAGCAAAAACCGCGATGACGGCCGCCGCCAGAAATGGCGCAACCGGCCCTTTCGCCAGCATCCCCAACGCCATGCAAAAGTAAAATACCGCAAGGTACAGTTGCTTTTCGGTTTTGCGCCAGGTCCACCACGCGAGCATGCCAATGGCGAACGAAGCCGCCAGAGGCATGTCCGTGGAGGCGGCACGAGCGTAACCAATGATTCCTGCACACGAAGCTGTGATCAGAGCCGCGTCGACTGCGATGCCCCGGCGAAACTTTCGAAAGAAGAAATAAACGGCGATGACCAGCAAAGTCGCGTCGATCGCCGATGGAATACGCGCCGCCGTATCGCTCACGCCGAAAATGCTGTACGCCAGCATCGCCTGCCAGTAGTACAGAGGAGGCTTCTCCAGCCAGGGATGGCCCCCGAGAAAAGGAGTGATCCAGTCACGACGCTCTAACATTTCGCGCGCGACCTGCGCATAGCGCGGCTCGTCGGCGCCAATCAATCCAAACGCGCCCAGACCATAGAAAAAAAGAAATGTGCAGAATCCGGCAAGCAGCAGGAAATCTGTGCGGGCGCGGGTAGTCATGAAAATTTGAGAACTGAAATTTCAGATCTCCGGGTTGTTCGAACCGACGATAACGTGGGTAAGGTCGACAAGCGAGATATTTCCGACTATCGCTCTAAAAATAACCTGCGATATATCTATTGTACGGAAGGACCGCGGCGAAGTTGTAAAACAACCTGCCGAACAGCGTCGGCAAGAGGCCCGTCCATGGAGCATCCACTCGCACATTCGTGTCCGCCGCCGCCGAAACTTTCTGCCACGCGGGCAACATCGATTTTACCCTTGCTTCGCAGGCTGATGCGATAGCGCCCGTCCGGCAGTTCACGAAAGAACGTTGCCACTTCGACGCCGCCGATCGATAGAACGTAATTCACCAGTCCTTCACAGTCTTCTTCGATGGCGCCGCAGCGCTCCATCTGTTTCTGTGTAACCCAGACGTAGCCAATGTTTCCTTCAAGGTGGAGATTGCGCAGCGCTTCGCCGAGTAATCGAATCTTGGCCTCGGAATGTGCAAAGTAAATTCCGCGCGCACAATGCGCCGGGTCAGCACCCGCGAGCGCCAGCTCACGCGCCAGCGAAAACGTGCTGGCATTCGTTCCCTGGAACATGAACGAACCCGTGTCCGTCATCAACGCGGTGTAGAGGCAGGTTGCAATTTCAGGGGAGAACGTTACCCCCGCTTCTCGAGCGAGTCGAAATACCATCTCTGCCGTCGCAACCGCGTGAGGATCAATCCAATTGACGTGAGCGAACGGCCGTCCGCTCACGTGATGGTCGATGCTGATCAACACGCGGTCTTCAAGTCCCGCGAGCCGGGTGCGATGAATGCTGTCGCACTCCAGAATAATCGCCGCCTCGTAGCTCCCAACTACGCAATCCGCCTGCACGACTTCATCTGCAAATGGGAGCGAACGGTAGATGCGCGGAACTCCGTCGTGGAGTACGACATCGGCTTGCTTCCCCATCGCGCGCAAGACTTGGCAGCAGGCAAGCGCCGAACCGACAGCGTCGCCATCCGGCCGGGCATGCGATGTCAGCACGAAGCGTTCATGCTGCTCGATCTGCCGGAGTACATCCTCGAGCATGTCGCTAGGCCTTCTCTCCACTGGGCTCCTTACGAGTCTTCGCCCTCTTCTTGGCCCGCTCCAACAACTGTTCCACTCTCGCTTTATCCTGCTCTGCCCGATCTAGTCGGAAATACAACTCAGGAGCACGACGTAATTTCAGCCGATCTACCAGTTCGTGGCGGATGTATTCACGAGCAGCCTCCAGACCTTCGATACTCTGGTCCGCGTCAGTATCATCACCTTCAACGTTGACCCACACTTCTGCGGAGCGCCCGTCATCTGCTACGTGCACTGCTGTCACGCTGACTAAGCCGATTCGCGGGTCAGCTAACTCGCCCTCCACGAGCGTTTCGATCTCCTCTCGCAGGGCTTCGCCAACTCGTCCGCGATGGTGCTTCAGCCCGCGCTTTTCCACAGTGCACCTCGGGTAAAACGCTTGAGAATATCAGAAAACTGCGAGGCCGTGTGGGACCGTCAGCCTCTATTCTCTCCCGGGTCCCGCTTAGAACCATAAGTACGGAGGTAACAATATGTTACGGAGTCTCGGAATTCTGCACATGGCGGGGATCAGAAACAGCCGGCTTAGTTTGGAAGCTAACGCGGCCCGCGACTCCGCGTGGCTCAGAAATATTCTACGAATGCATCCTCGATTAGGGCGCCGTGATTGTTGGCAATGCGCGTGGCCGCGCTCTCAATCCTCTTCATCAGTCCGTCGAGATAGTCGTGCGAAGGTGAGACACTCACAACGCCGATGGTGGCGCGATTCCACAACTCCGCGGCATCAAGTTCCGCGACGGAAACATTGAAACCGGTGCGCAGACGATCTTTCATGCTGCGCACAACCTGTCGACGATCCTTAAGGGATTGCGCAGCTTCAATATGAAGGTCGAGGGTAAGGAAAGCGATGGGCATCAGCGTCGAGTTTCAAATTTACGCCTCGGAGTGAGCAGGACGCCCTACCCACTGCCGAGAACGCTCGAAACTCTTACGCGATCACTTCCGCGGCGACGCGTACCGAAGTGAAGGCCTCGATAACATCACGAGCCTTGATATCGCCATAGTTTGCGATTGAGATGCCGCACTCCATGCCGTTGGTGACTTCCTTGGCATCGTCCTTGAAGCGGCGCAGAGAGCCGACTTTGCCCTTGAAGACTACGACGTTGTCACGAAGCAGCCGAACTTCCGAATCGCGCTTGATCAGGCCATCCGTCACGCGGCATCCGGCAATCGTTCCCACTTTCGGGATACGGAAAGTTTCGAGAACTTCCGCGCGGCCCTGATAAGTCTCTTTGATGGTCGGTTCGAGCAGGCCGCTCATAGCACGCTTGATCTCATCCTGCAGTTCGTAAATGATCGAGTGCAACCGAATATCAACTTCTTCCTGCTCGGCCAATTCCTGTGCCTTGCGTTCCGGACGAACGTTGAAACCGATGATGATCGCATTCGATGCCGAAGCCAGCAGCACGTCAGTTTCGGTAATAGCGCCCACGCCCGATCGCAGCAGCTTCAGGCGTACCTTGTCGTTGGAGAGTTTCGCCAGCAGGTCGCTCAATACTTCAACCGATCCGCCCACGTCGCCCTTCAGGATGATGTTCAGTTCCTTCGTTCCAGCCGTCTTGATCTGCTCGGCCAGTCCTTCAAGCGATACGCGCGAACTCTTGGCCAGCGCGGCTTCGCGGGCTTTCTGCTCGCGGTACTCGGAAATGCCTCGCGCTTTGTCGCGATCCGCTACGACCACGAATTGATCACCGGCTTGTGGCAGACCTTCCATGCCGAGGATTTCAACTGGCGTGGAAGGCGGCGCTGTCTGTAAAGGGGCGCCGCGATCGTCAAACATCGCGCGCACCTTTCCGTAGACGTTCCCCACCACGAAGTTGTCGCTCGCGCTCAGCGTACCGTTTTGAACGAGGACTGTGGCCACAGGTCCACGGCCTCGATCGAGCTTGGCTTCGAGAACAACGCCAGTCGCGGCGCGTTCCGGAGTCGCTTTGAGTTCCGCCAGATCCGCAACCAGGCAGATCATCTCCATCAGCAGGTTCAGATTTGTTTTCTTCTTTGCCGAAACGTCGACGAAAACCGTCTTGCCGCCCCACTCCTCCGGCACAAGCCCGCGATCCGCCAACTGCTTCTTCACCCGATCCGCCATCGCTTCCGGCTTATCGATCTTATTCACTGCGACGATAATCGGTACTTCCGCCGCGTGCGCGTGATCGATCGCCTCCAGCGTCTGCGGCATCACTCCATCATCGGCGGCCACAACCAGCACGACGATGTCGGTCGCTTTCGCTCCGCGAGAACGCATTCTGGTGAACGCTTCGTGACCCGGCGTATCCAGGAACACGATCTCGCGCCCGAAGGCCGGAGATTCTTTATCGGTGATGCGCACTTTGTATGCGCCGATGTGCTGCGTGATGCCTCCAGCTTCGCCTTCGGCAACATTGGTCAGGCGGATCGAATCAAGCAGCGTGGTCTTACCGTGATCGACGTGACCCATGATCGTGACCACCGGCGGCCGCGTCGAGACTTCAATTGCGGAATCCTCTCCGCTACCCGCAGCTGAATCGATGTCCTTCGAGGCCTGTTCTTCAAACGTAATAACGTTGGTCTCGGCGCCGAAGAAGCGTGCCATTTCGCTGGCAAGTTCGGCGTCGAGCGCCTGGTTGATCGTGGCAAATACGCCACGGGAAAGCAGGCGCGAAATCAAATCTTTAGCACGAATATCGAGCTTCTCGGCAAGATCCTTGACGCTGATACCTTCCGTGATCGTGATATTGCGGGTGATCGGCATCGGCTCGTTCGACACCACCATTCGCGGTGGCGGAACGTAGCCCTTCATCGGTCCTTCCTTCACGCCACGCGGAACGTAGCGCTGTCCGGGCCTGCGCGAAGGCGCACCTGGACGACTGCCGGGACGAGTTGAACCCGGAGGAGGAAGACCTGGACCGACACCAATCGGACGCGGTCCAGTTGGAGCCGAGCGCGTCGGGTGCATCGGACGTCGCTCACCCGGACGCAACGGCGGCCGAGGTGCCCCCACGCCTGCGCCTTGTGGACGCGGACGCTGGAAAATTGGCTGGCCGGGCACCGGACGCCCTGGCGCTGGACGCATCCCAATTGGAGGACTCATCGGTCGTGCGGGTGCCGGAGGACGCGGCGGCGGAGCCTTATATACCGGACGAGGCCCGGTCTGCGGCACGATCATGCGCGGCGCAGGCGGCTGTGGCGGACCTGCAACAACAGGCGGAGCGGTTGGACGCGGAACAACCGGAGTTTGCGGAGGCGCCGATGCTGCGATCGGCGGAGCCGTCGGGGCAGGAGGCGCCACTACAGGAACCGCTGGCACAGAGGGTGGAACGACAGGACGCGGCGTCGCTGCCACGGGCGGTGCTTGTGGAGCAGGCGGCGCAACGGGTCTCTCTATTACAGGCGCTGATGCAGCAGGTCTCACGGGAGGCGCCGGAGCGACAGGCACAGTCGTGGGGGCAGCCGGAGTGGCAGACACGGCTGGCGGCGAAATTGGTTTCGGAGGCGCGGGTGACACCGGAGCTACCGGTCTCACAGCAACTGGAGGCTGCGTTTGCGGCGGACGAACGGGCGCGGGCGGCGCAGCCGCTGCTTCCTTCTTCTGCGTAATCGCTCGCAGGACATCCCCCGGACGGGAGATGTGCGACAAATCGATCTTGGTTTTGATTTCTTCTTCTCCGCGCAAAGGACGCGCGGACCGCGCAGATGACGACTGCGTCTCTGAGCCGCGAATATGGGCTCTTACTTTTTCGGCTTCGTGGTCCTCGAGTGAACTGGAATGAGTCTTCTTCTCAGTCACCCCGACGAGCGGTAAAGTGTCGAGAATGGCTTTGCTTTTAACTTCCAGCTCCCTGGCGAGATCGTTAATTCGAACCTTACTCATCCGGCCTTTCTTTTCTCCGCGTTAGGTCTTCATCGCAGCCTCACGGAGTCAATTGATTGTGCTCGCGCCTGATCGAACTTGCATGCGCGTGTCATAACTATTCAGTTTTTTCGGGAGCAGCATCGGCTTGCTGCTCTTCTTCTGGATTCTGATTTTCGCCGGATTCAGCTTCACCTTCTACCGGTTCGGCAGAGACCGCTTCTCCCGCGTTTTCTTCACCCGGTGCCTCGGCGACGACTTCTTCCGCCACCGCTTCGCCCTCAATCGCGACGCCTTCGCTACCCGCGTCAAGGCTGGCGAAGTAATTATTCACTGCCAGGCTGATTTTTTCCACCGTCTTCGGACCGATGCCCTCAATGGCCTCAAGCTGTTCTGGAGTCATGTCGGCCAGTGCCTCGACCGTGGTCACTCCTGCCGCGCCCAGCTTTTCGACCAGTCCATCACCCAAGCCTGGAACATTCTCGAGCGGAGTGGAAGCCTGCGGCGCCATGGCAGCCATTTGCAGCTCTACTTCCTGACGTTTTTCTTCTTCACTCTTGATGTCGATCTTCCATCCGAGAAGTTTCGCAGCGAGGCGAACATTCTGCCCCTTCTTGCCGATCGCAAGAGACAGCTGGCTGTCATCGACAACCACCTCAAGATGCTTCTCGGAGGTGTCGATCACCGTAACGCGGCTCACTTTTGCGGGCTGCAACGCCTTCTCTGCGAACGTCACGGCATCCTCATGGAACTCAATGATGTCAATCTTCTCTCCGCGTAGCTCGCGGATGATCGACTGCACTCGCATTCCCTTCATGCCAACGCACGCGCCGACGGCATCGACGTCTTTGTCTTTCGACATGACGGCGATCTTGGTGCGCTCACCAGCTTCGCGCGCAATCGCGCGAATCACGACTGTGCCGTCATAAATTTCCGGAACTTCGCTCTGGAACAGATGCTGAACCAGTTCAGGCGCGGCACGCGAAACGACAACACCCGGCCCTTTTGCAGCGCGCTCCACGCGCGCAATCACGACGCGGACACGTTCTCCAATCGCAAACGACTCAAGCCGGGATTGTTCTTTCCGCGGCATGCGCGATTCCGCTTTTCCGATATCGAAAATCACATCCGGGCCTTCAACACGTTTCACCGTCGCGTTTACGATCTCTCCCACGCGTCCGATGTATTCGTTGTAAACCGTGTCGCGCTCGGCTTCCCGGACTTTCTGAAAAATGACTTGCTTGGCGAGTTGCGCTGCGATGCGACCAAGAATTCCTTCGGTGACCTTCGGGATCTGCAGCTCTCCTCCAACTTCGAGCGAAGGATCTACCTTGCGCGCGTCTTCCACCGTGATCTGGAGATTTGGATCTTCCACTTGTTCCGGAGTTTCCACCACGGTCTTGACCGCGAACGCGCTGATCTTGCCGGTATCCTTGTCGAGTTTAGCGCGGAGATTTTCCTGCGACTTGTAGTACTTGCGCGTCGCCATCACGATGGCGTCTTCGACCGCGCTGACTACAATCTGCGGATCAATCCCTTTTTCCCGGCTCAGTGCGTCGATCGTGTTGTAAAGCTCGCTAGCCATAAGAAATCAGTCTGGTAATTGTGTAATCGAATGATTCTGTAAATCAAAACCTGCGCAACCGGTCTTTGCGATCACTCAATTACTCATTTCTAAATCACTCAATCGCTTCAAATCTCTGGTACCAGGTTCGCCTTTTCTACATTGGCGAGATCGATCTCGATCTTTTGCCCGGCTGCCTCGCCCATTTTCTTGCGAGATTTGTGACTGGCGACGCTCAGGTCCAAAGTCAGTCTTCCGTCATGGAAGCTTTCCAGCCGCCCCTCAAAGTGCCGGTTATCATTCACCGGCTGCCGCGTCGTCAACTTCAATCGGCTGCCGGTGAAGCGCGCAAAATCCGCCGCCTTCGTCAGCTTTCGATCCAGGCCCGGAGACGAAACCTCCAGCGTGTACGCACCCGGCATGACGTCTTCTACATCGAGGATTGTGCCAAACTCCCGGCTGAAGTTCGCGCAATCTTCGTGCGTGACCCCGGCCAGAGGATCGGAGCCAGCCGCGGGCTTGTCCAAAAAAACCCGTAGCATACGTGCTTTGCCTCCTCCGAGGAACTCGACTTCAACTACTTCCAGTCCTCTCGAAGAAGCCACCCGGTCCGCGATTTCCCGCACACGTTCAACGTCAAGCGCCATGAATCCAGTAACTTACTGGCGGATGGCGGCCGCACCGAAGGGGCTCCAAACTAAAATGTGGGCTTGCGCCCACTGGTGTGCTTCGCCAAAAGCCGGTACACAGCAGTTCTCAGTCTCTTAATATACGCCCGTGTTTCCTAAAAGACAAACGGGTCCCCCTCACAATCGCAGCCTAAACCGGGGGGAATGGTCCCACGATCTGCCTGCTTAGCGAAAAAGGGGGTACGCGACGGAAGAATGCCGCCTCAGTGGTGCGGAGATTCACCTTTTACGTACATTATGCAGCGCAAAGCTTCACGACGCCACGACAGTTCTATTGCTTATATGCCACAGCAGCTCTGAGCGTCCCGATATAACCCGTGCGATTGTCCTGCACGGCCAGTTGTAACTCGTTACCGTCAGGCGGTGCATCAGCGTCGATGTGCAGACGCATTCCCTCTCGCATGATTTTCTGGTACGTCTCAAGCGGAAAGACGCGTTCGAGTTTTGTCTTCTGCACTTTCAAAACCTTGCCGTTGCCTGACACAGTCGCTATATAGAAAGCGACGTCGAATTTCTTCCCGCTCGCCTCCTCCGATACTGAAAGCGATCCTGGATCAACCAAAAAATCAACTCGGATCTTGCCATTTTCAGCTGGCGTCACCTTCGCCTCGAAGGTGACAAGCGTATCAGGAGCTCCATCCTGCCACGCTTCTGTGAGCGTCCGATTTAGTTTGTCATTGGTTGGTCGCGTGTCGTCAACGGCGAAGTATCCCCTCCGATAAACGGTCTCGATCTCGCGACGATCGACTTTTAGGTCAATCGAACGGTACTTGTGGTCGGATGCTTTATTGGTCGGATAGTAGGCGATCGTGTATGTGGCTGCTCGGTCGCGCTGGGCCAATGCGATGCCGTTGTCTACGTCGTTGCGGTTGACGAAAGCCCTGCCTCCCGTTTCACGAGCAATTTCCCGTAAGGTTTCTTGCCCTTCTCCAACATCCATTGGACTACTTATGAAAAGCCCGCGCACGTCGACTGGATAGATCGCTACCTGAGATGTCGCCATCTGTGCGGATATCTGACGAACATCCTCCTCGTATTCTCCCCTTTGCAAGAACTGCCCATTGTCGGCCAAACTGTTCGACTCCGAGTGCTCCAGAGATGGAGACCGGCTGAAAAACTCATTAAATTCCCCTTTCGCAGAAATGCTGAGCTCTGGGATGAGGGTGAAGGGAAATCCTGCACTGAGCCAAACGATGTTCTTGCGTCCTGGCAAGCCGCCAAGCATTCTTGTGATCCGTCGCATCGCCTCCAATGTGACTTCTGAGCGGCGGTTAGATGAGTACCGAGCTTCGGACGTTTGGAACTTTTCAAATGCGGAAACAAGCGTCTTGTACTGCTCAGCAGACGCAAATCGCAGGTTGTTCAGCGAGCTGTCTGTGCCGCTCGTCGCCCTTGGCAGAGATGTTTCCGCCGGAACGATTTTTTCTAAGGTCGCGATAAGCACTGCCGGATCGCCCGTGAAGTCATGCAGTAAACGGAGCTGGTCCGTGAGCGTGAAAATCGCCATTCGTTGACCGGGTACGTATTGGTGCTTCAGATATCGAAGCATCTCATTCCGACCATAGACCTGGTTCTTGAAGGAAGTGTTGGCGGCATCGAGTACGACGACCGTCGGGACAGCGCCGGACAGCCGATACACCGGGGAATTCGAATACACGCCGGGAGGAAGCACGTCGCCAGCCGACAAGGCGGGCGCGGCTTCTGGCAGTGTAACGGAAGCAATCTTCTGCACAGTTCCGTTTTCCTTTACTAAAAAGTTTTCGCTTCGAAGGCCCGGAACTGGATTGCCACGCTTGTCAGTGACAACCACGTCCAGCAATACGAGATGGGTGCTTGCCCGGAACGTTGGCGTTGGCGCATTTTCCGTCTGGGACCTAACCTCTGTGGGCGCCGATATCCAAGAGGACAAAATAAACAGACATATAGCCGCAAACAATCTCGACGAAGGACGCTTCATAGTGGCCTCGGATTGACTTATCGTCGCAGTCGGGGAATTGCTGCGTGGGGATGGGCAATGTAAGTGTAGGTGATGTGAAGCGAGTTTTCAATCGTTTGCAGTAATGCCTAAAGCCCTCTAGAATTGAGCCTTACTCGAGAAAATCATGATTCATTTTCCCGTTCCTGAGGCCCTTACCTTTGACGACGTCCTCCTCCTGCCTGCGCGTTCCGATGTAGTACCGGCGCAGGCGAGCACGCAGACGCAGCTCACACGCGAGATCAGCCTGAATATTCCGATCGTGAGCGCTGCCATGGACACGGTGACCGAATCGCACATGGCCATTGCTCTTGCCCAGCAGGGCGGCCTCGGCATCGTCCATCGCAACTTGACCATCGAGCAGCAGGCCAATGAAGTCGACAAAGTAAAACGTTCGGAAAGCGGGATGATTGTCGACCCGGTCACCATGCACGCGACCGACAAGGTTTCCGATGCGCTCGAGGTCATGCGCAAGTACAAAATTTCCGGAGTTCCAATCACCGAACACGGCAAGCTAGTCGGCATCCTAACCAACCGCGATCTGCGCTTCGAAACCCGTTTCGATATTCCAATCGACAAAGTGATGACCAAGAAAAATCTCATCACCGTTCCGGTGGGAACCACGCTCGAAGACGCGGAAAAAATTCTTCACGAGCATCGCGTCGAAAAGCTCCTGGTCGTCGATGATAAGTACATCCTCAAGGGCCTCATCACCGTCAAAGACATTCAGAAAAAATTGAAGTATCCCAACGCGGCGAAAGACTCTCACGGTCGTCTGCGAGTCGGCGCAGCGATTGGCGCTACCGGAGATTTCCTGGAACGCGCAATGGAGTTAGCTGAGGCTAAAGTCGACGTGCTCGCGATCGACAGCGCGCACGGACACTCTTCCAAGGTTCTCGAGGCGGTAAAGCTGGTTAAGTCGAAGTTGCCCGAAGTGCAGCTGCTAGCGGGAAATGTCGCTACGTTTGACGGTGCCTGCGAACTAGCTCGCGCGGGAGCAGATGGCATCAAGGTCGGCATCGGGCCGGGTTCGATCTGCACAACTCGCGTCGTCACCGGTGCCGGCGTCCCGCAAATCACTGCAATCGCCGAGGCCTACCGCGCAACCAAGGATTCCGGTGTTCCCATCATCGCTGATGGCGGCATCAAGTATTCCGGCGATGTCACCAAGGCTCTCGCGGCCGGTGCTGGAGCAGTCATGATCGGTTCCCTTTTCGCTGGCACCGACGAGAGTCCCGGCGAGTTGATCCTGTATCAAGGCCGATCTTTCAAGTCCTATCGAGGTATGGGATCGCTCGGCGCGATGGCACAGGGATCAAGCGAACGCTACTTCCAGAGCACCGAGGCAGATTCCTCCGCATCTGTCTCCGCCTCTGACGGTGAATCCAATCGCCTGGCAAAACTTGTCCCCGAAGGCATCGAGGGGCGAGTTCCATACCGCGGATCGGTTTCCATGATCATTTATCAGATGGTGGGCGGCCTGAAATCAGGCATGGGCTATTGCGGATGCTCCACGATCCCGGAGCTGTTGCAGAAGACGCGCTTTGTTCGGATCAGCGGCGCCGGGTTGCGCGAGTCCCATGTGCACGACGTCATGATCACTCGCGAAGCTCCGAACTATGCCATCGAATAGCGTGCTCTCGAAGAGCCCATTTCCAGGATCCAAGAGCTCTTGACACCCAGCCAGAAGGAAGCTCTGAAGGCCTGGATCGCGGCCATCCTGTGGCTGATCGTCATCGCCATTGAGTCGAGCACGTACCTTTCATCACACAACACCAGCAAAATCCTTTACCCGCTGCTCCATTTCTTCTTCGGAGTCGATCACGCCGGCTTCGAGACCTGGCACTTCCTCATCCGCAAAACAGGACACGTGCTCGGCTACGGGCTCCTCAGCATCCTGCTCTTCCGCGCCTGGAGAGAAACGTTGCCTGTTGCCGTACATCGACGATGGACGTTTCGCTGGGCTTACATCGCGATACTAGGCACCCTGCTGGTCGCCAGTCTTGATGAATGGCACCAGAGCCTCCTTCCATCGCGCACCGGCCGTTGGCAGGACGTTGTTCTCGACACTTCCGCCGGGGTAGTCGCTCAGGTGCTCGTAGCTCTCTTTCGGCTTTGGCTATAGTGCTCCGAGTTTCCGACCATCTCTAGCCAAAGGTGCCACGACTTCATCAGCGGCTCCTCCCAAATTCCACTTGACAGCTTTTTCGCCCACTGTTACAAATTGTAACGCTACAATGACTAACACAAGATCCGTACGTCTAAAGAATCTGGGAGAGGTTGAGCAGAACGTGATGGACTACGTCTGGACTCATGGACCGACGACCGCGGAAGAATGTCGCGAAGGACTTGCGGCGACGCGCCCGATGAAGGACTCAACCATCCGAACCGTTCTCCGCCGCCTTGAAGAAAAGGGATACCTTAGCCACGAAGTGGCGGGTCGCACCTTCATCTACAAGGCATCGGACGCGCGCCAGAACGTGGCGGTACGCGCAGTCAAGAACATCATTGATCGCTTCTGCGGTGGCTCCGCGGAACAGCTCGTGCTGGGCATGGTGGATAACGCTGTCCTGAACCGTAAAGAACTGGAGCGCCTGGCTCGAAGGATTGCGGAACGGAGCGCAGCGGAAGAAGCCTCGCCGACAAAAAAGGAAAGAAGACCATGACGCATATTCTCGATACCATCGCGCTCGTGGATGTTGCCAGTTCCGCCGTCCGCTCGGTGCTCGTGGGTGGCATCGCGGCATTTGCGCTGGCTGCCTTTCGCGTGAGGCAGACTTCAACGCGATTGTTTGCCTGGAAAGCTGTCCTGTACATCGCGCTGGGGATGTTTTTCCTGATGCGCTTGTTCCCGACATTGTCCGTGTCGGTTCCCTCCTTCCTTCGTCCGCTGGGAACAGCGGCTGTCGCAACTCAGGTTACAACTCCTCACGCAACGGTCGCGGCCACTCCGGTTACAACACACACGTCGGCGTCGAGGAACCTGCCGAGGAAATCGGCCACGGCCACTAAAGGCAGAGCGCCCTCTGCAACGGAGCCCGTCGCCCTAAGCCTCGTGTATACGCAATCTGGTTCAACCTCACTTGAGAGTTCGATCGGTCCTCTCGATTGGGAACTGATCGTTGCGTCAATCTATGCGGTTGTTGCGCTGGGACTTCTCGCCCGCTTCGCGATCGGAATCATCTGGTCGCGGAAACTGGTTGCCACTGCCGAGACAATCGACGAATCGTGGCTGCGACGACAGCTCGTTCTGATTGCGCAAAGGGGTCTTTCCGCGCACCTTCCGCAGATCGCCGAATCCGAATTCATCTCCGTTCCCGTCACCGTTGGCGCGCTGAGCTCGACCATCCTTCTGCCTTCAGGGTGGCGCGAATGGGATGAATCCACACTTCAGGCGGTGCTCACGCACGAGATGTCGCATGTGGCCCGCCATGACGCGCTTACGCAGCAAATTTCTCTTATCCACCGAGCGATTTTCTGGTTCAGCCCCTTTGCGTGGTGGCTTGATCGTCATCTCGCCGTTCTTGCAGAGGAGGCC
The DNA here is from genome assembly GCA_963712365.1 of uncultured Acidobacteriota bacterium. Classification (GTDB taxonomy): domain Bacteria; phylum Acidobacteriota; class Terriglobia; order Terriglobales; family Acidobacteriaceae; genus Sulfotelmatobacter. Next base: position 17,526 of record CAVQHO010000002.1, on the reverse strand, counting down.
AGCGACGAAGCAGCACTTGCGTGTGGCACGGACCGGAACAAATATGCACGAACGCTGCTTGGATTTTTTGAGGCATTGCATGCCGCTCCAGGCCGCATTTGGTGGCAAGGCGTTGCCATGGCAAAAACTGGTCAGGCGGAACAAAGAGTGGAAAGAATTCTTGCTTGGAAAGGAACCGTCAGTATGGGACTGAAGAAATCGATTGCTGTCATGGTTATCGCCGTCGGGCTACCGGTTGTCTATCTCGCCGCTGCAGTGCGGCCCAGCATGGAGCAGGACATCCGTGCTCAGCAAGAATCCAACGCTCAAACACCCGCGCCCGCGGCTTCTCCGCAGGCTGCACCCTCTCAGTCGGCCGAGCAAGAGTCCCTTCCCGTACCGGCAGTTGTTTTCACTGCACCATCCGCGAAGATGTCGAGGCCCGTTGCTCCGGCCATCGCTCCTATGTCCCCGACCCGCCCGTTCGCGTCGTTTCGCCCGATGACTCCCATGGCGCCAATGACGCCCTTGAGAGCTGCTTTACCTCCGGTGGCGCCGTACGCGCAGATGAAGTCGCATGGTAGCGGTTTTTCGTACGGTTATGGGTTCGACGACGAAGACCGGTACGTCATCGTATCGGGCAAGAGCGACTCTTTCACGATGTCGGGGAGTTCGCAAGACGCCCGCCATGCCGAGCGGCTCAAGAAAGAAATCAAAGGAGATTTCATCTGGTTCCAGCGGGACGAGAAGTCTTACATCATTCGCGACCAGGCCATCGTCGACCGCGCCCGCAAGCTCTGGGCTCCGCAAGAAGAACTCGGCAAGAAGCAGGAAGAACTTGGAAAACAGCAGGAAGCTTTAGGCGAACAACAAGAAGCCTTAGGCAACAAGATGGAGCAGGTGCGCGTGAATATTCCTGACATGACGGCTGCGCTCGACAAGCTGAAAGCAAAATTGCAGAAGCTCGGCCCCAGCGCCACTATGGAACAGATCGGCGACCTGCAATCAGAGATCGGCGACTTGCAGAGCAAAATCGGCGACATCCAATCGGCGGCTGGCGAGCAGCAAGGAAAACTCGGCGAGGAACAGGGAGCTCTCGGCGAGAAGCAGGGAAAGCTTGGTGAGGAACAGGGCAAACTGGGCGAGCAGCAGGCTGAACTCGCGCGGAAAGCAAACATCGAAATGAAGGAAATCCTTGATCAGGCAATAAAAGATGGCAAGGCCCAGCCAGAGGGCACCGGCGGGGGCAGTCCGACCCTGTAGCCTTCAACGTTGTGCTACGCGCGCGCTCGCTGCCCTTCGCTTCGAGCAAATAGCAGCAGCAAGGCCGAAACAGTGGCCACTCCTGCAGACAGATAAAACGGAAGCGCTGGACCATAGCGCTTCCACAACTCTCCCGTGATCAAGCTGGCGGCCAAGGTCGCAACGCTGGTCACAAAGAAATAAATCCCAAGCGCCCGTCCGCGTGCTCCTTCCGCAACGCTCTCAACCACCAGCGCCTTCAGCACAGGCTGCGTCAGCGCATAATAGATTCCGTAAATGGCCATCGTGATCCAGATCGACAACGTCGATGAGGCTTGCCCGAACATGAGGTACACGCCGGCGTAAATAAAATATCCCACCGCCGCAATCCATCGCCGCGAGAAATGATCGCTGAACCAACCAGCCGGCCACGATCCGAGGGTGTATGTCACATTGAAGACAAGGCCAAGCAGAGGCGCAAGTGAAACGCTGATGCCAACGTTCTGCGCCCTCATGACCAGAAACATGTCGCTGGAATTTCCCAGCGAAAATAGCGTGACCGCCGCGAGGACAATATAAAAAGCATGCGGAAGTTTCGCAGCTGATGCAGACTTCGCTGCCACTTCATGTTTTTGGACGGCGCGAGCGGCACCGCCCTGCGAAGATCGTCGTGTTTCCCGAATCCCGAAAATCGCAACCACGATGGCCATCGCGCCCGGGATTGCCGCTACCCAGAACACGCTGCGGGTTCCGTATCGGGCGAGCAGGGTAAGCGCCCAGAGCGGACCGGCGATTGCACCAGCCGAATCCAGAGACTGAATCAGTCCATACGCGGATCCCAGCCGTTCTTTCGCAACCGACTCGGCGACCATCACGTCTCGCGGCGCCCCACGCACTCCCTTGGCGAGTCGATCGCTGAAGCGGATCAGCAGGATTTGCCACCAGGCTGTCGTTAATGCGAGAAGCGGCTTCACTGCATTCGCGACAATGTATCCACCGACGACAAGTGGCTTGCGCCGTTCGATCCGGTCGGTGAGATATCCGGAGAAGAGCTTGGCAAACGATGCCACGCTTTCCGCGATACCTTCGATCATCCCCAGTTGCGCCGGACCGGCTCCGAGCGACACGAGAAACGCCGGAAGTACCCAGTAGGCCATTTCACTGGCCGTGTCGTTAAAAAATGAAGTGATCCCGAACGAGTAGATGTTGCGAGCTGCAGAGGGCTGAGAATCGGCAGACTGCGGGCCAGGCATAGAAAGGTTTTATCACGGAGAGTCGAATCCCGCGTGTGGACAGCCCAGAAGTAAAGCTTGTAAGGGAACAGAAAACAGATATGTAAAGTGTCGCAAACGGAGTACTGAGTAGCAGGTACTGAGTACTGCGCCTTCAGTACATCGCGTCGTACTTGGTGACGACCCAGTCCAGGCCTTTGTGTTCCGTGGTCACTGTAAACATGTCGTCAGACCCGGGCTGACCGTCCGTCGTCTGACGTCGGCCGCGATAGTGAAGAATGATCAGTGGTGGAGTTTCTTCCCACTCCACCAATTGCCAAGATAGCAGCGGGTGCTGCGCCTCGGAACTGCAAATATATTTCGCATATTTCTTGTGGTAGTCGTGCTCCCATTTTGCCAGGAGTTCATCGCAGTGGCCATCGCGCAACTCGCGCAAGAATTTGTTCGCTGCCTTCTCGGTAGACCGATCGCGCAGAGGATTCATCTTGATGCTAACCGGCAACCCGGTAAGCGGATCATGCTGCTCCGACCTAGCCAGAACCGGGCCCTGATTGCTGAGCCACCACAAATAGCCCACGAACACCATAACCAGTAGCGCTCCCGCGCCCACGGCAATGCCGATCTGTGTCTTGGTAAAGGCCATTAGGAAAGTTTATGGACAGGACAAACAAGCCGACAAGATTACCACCGGGAGACCCGGGAGGACATGTACGAGCGGGGAATTCCGGCTTTTGTAGCGCGAGCACTCTCGCCCCGAACGCTAACCAGAAGCAAATCAGCCGAATCTCAAAACGGAAGGATAAGCTTCTTTCCGACTACGCGTGCACGGGTCGTCCACTCCACAAAAAAAGGCACGGCATAAGCCGTGCCTCATAAATCCGGGGAGGGCGATCCTACTCTTTCTTGTCGTCTTCTTTCACTGGCTCAACGCCGCCATCATGTGCGGCCTGCGCTTCGGCCTCTTCCATGGCCTTCTTGGCCTCTGCTGCTTTCTTGGCGCGAGCTTCGGCGCGCTTTTCCTTTTTCTCGTCAAGTATCTTCTCGCTGCCGAGTAACTCCAGAAACGCCTTGTCCGCGCCGTCACCTTTATTCCAGTGAGTGCGGATGATGCGCGTGTACCCGCCGTTGCGATCGCCGAAGCGCGGACCAACCGTGTCGAACAGCTTCACGACGGCTTCGTCGGTCATCAGGTAAGCCGCGGCGAGTCGCCGCGCCGCCAGATCGCCGCGCTTGCCAAGCGTAATCATCTTCTCAACAAGGGGACGCGCGGCCTTCGCCTTGGGTACGGTCGTTTCAATGCGCTCTTCCACGATCACCGATGTGACCAGGTTGCGCAGCAGCGAGCGCCGGTGCGCTGTGTTCCGTCCGAGTTTGTATCCTGCCACTTTGTGACGCATGAGAACCCTCTGGCTTCTAGCTCTTAGCTTTTGGCTCTTAGCTCTGAATCAAAATCCACGCTCGCTTCGGTTAGCCCGGCTTCCGAAATGCGGAAGCCAGGAACCGAAAAACAGTTCTTACAGCTGATCGTCCGGTCCGTAAGCGGACGCGGGCAGCGGCACGTTTGAGGTCGGTCCGGGCACGGCATTGCCGTGCTCGTCAATCTTCATTCCAAGACTCAGTCCCATCGAAGACAGAATCTCTTTGATCTCGTTCAGCGACTTGCGGCCGAAATTCTTCGTCTTCAGCATCTCAGCTTCAGTCTTTTGCACGAGCTCGCCGATCGTCTGAATATTCGCGTTCTTCAGGCAGTTGTAGCTGCGAACCGAAAGCTCAAGCTCCTCAACGGACCGGTTCAGGTTCTCGTTGTGGATCTCGGGCTTGCGATCATCCGACGATGACGAGCCGGTTTCAATTTCTTCTTCGAAGTTGATGAAGATATTCATGTGATCCTTCAGCAGCTTCGCAGCCAGGCCAATCGAATCAGCCGGCGTGATAGAGCCGTTGGTCCACACTTCCAGGGTCAACTTGTCGTAATCGGTGATCTGTCCAAGACGGGCTGCTTCGACTGTGTAGTTGCACTTGCGAACGGGCGAGTGAACCGAGTCGATTGGAATGAATCCGATGCCGAGATCTTCGTCGAAGTTCTTGTCGGCGGAAACATACCCGCGTCCGCGCTTCAACCGCATCTCCATGTCGAGCTTGCCGCCCTCGCTGACCGTCGCGATGTAGACGTCTTTGTCGAGCACTTCGACATCGCCATCAGCTTCGATCATTCCGCTGGTAACAACCCCCGGCTGATCGGCGCGCAGATAGATCGCCTTCGGAGCATCACCCGCAAGTTTGAACGGAATCTGCTTCAGGTTGAGGATGATGTCAGTCGCGTCTTCGACGACTCCAGGAATCGACTGGAATTCGTGCAGAACGCCTTCCATCTTAACGGCAGTTACGGCCGCGCCTTCGATCGAACTCAGCAGCACGCGCCGCAAGGCGTTGCCCATGGTCGTGCCGAAGCCGCGCTCAAAAGGTTGCGCCCAGAAGATACCGTACTTGTCGGTGAGGCTGGACTGGTCAACTGCGAGACGTTTCGGTCTTTGAAAGCCTTTCCAAAGCATTTGTTTCTCCTTCGGCCGTTTGGCTCAGTGCTGACTCCCTGAATCGGTCCGGATTCAGGTCAGACGTCAGCAAAGGCTGATCTGGCACGAAATGTGGACCTGATGGGTAGTGGAAGACTTTGCCCTCAATTACCCAATTACAAAATCGTTTCGCCTTACTTGCTGTAAAGTTCCACGATCAGCTGCTCGTTCACCGGCAGCTGAATATCTTCGCGTTTCGGCAGCGAAAGGATGCGCGCCTTGTAGTTGTCGCGATCCACTTCGAGCCAGCTTGGCATTGTGCCGTGGCTGGCGAATTCTTTTGCCAGTTCCAGCACTGTGAGCTTTTTGCTGTTCTCGCGAATCGAGATCTCTTCCCCCGCGCTGCACTCGTAAGATGGAATGTTTACCTTACGATTGTTGACGGCAACGTGTCCGTGACGCACCAACTGCCGCGCCTGGCGACGCGACTGCGCGAATCCAAGCCGAAACACCACGTTGTCAAGACGGCGTTCGAGTTGCTGCAGCAACTTCTCGCCTGTCACGCCTTTCGAGCGGACGGCTTTCTCGAAATAGTTGCGGAACTGGCCTTCCTGCGTGAAGTAGATTCGCTTCGCTTTCTGCTTTTCACGCAGTTGCAGACCGTAGCCAACGATCTTGGCCTTACGGTCTTTTCCATGTTGTCCGGGAGCGAAGTTGCGCTTCTCGATGGGACACTTATCGCTAAGCACTTTGCGCCTTTGAGGAACAGCTTCATGCCCTCGCGGCGGCATAGACGGCATACTGCATCGGTATAACGGGCCAAGTTTCTTCTCCTTTAGATGACCGGTTTACAGGTTTGGCTTCACCCTTCGTCCCGGACAAGTCTTCCGCTAATAGCCAGACGCTAGTAGCGCTGATCTATACTCTGCGTCTTTTCGGCGGACGGCATCCGTTGTGCGGAATGGGTGTCACGTCGCGAATTGACCGGACTTCAATACCTGAAGCAGCCAGCGCACGCACCGCCGATTCGCGACCTGATCCTGGGCCGCTGACGCGCACGTCCACACTGCGCACACCGTGATCGCGCGCCATGGTCGCGGCATTCGATGCAGCCTGCTGAGCCGCGAAGGGCGTGCCCTTGCGCGATCCACGAAAGCCGAGCGATCCCGAACTCTTCCACGACAGAACGTTGCCGTTCATGTCGGAGATCGTCACGATGGTGTTATTGAAGGATGCCTGCACGTGCGCCAATCCGTGCGGGACGTGCTTGCGCTCCTTCTTCTTGAAGGTCTTCTTCTTGCCTTTTTTATCCGGTGCGGCTCCGGTGCCGCCCGCTGCTGCTGGTTTTGCCATGGTAGCTTTTAGCTCCTAGCTCTTCAGCTTCTAGCGAAACAGAGCCTAGAAGCCACAAGCTGCTCTTACGTCTTCGACGTCGCCTTCTTCTTCTGCGCGACCGTTCCCTTGCGCGGACCTTTACGGGTCCGGGCATTGGTGTGTGTGCGCTGTCCGCGAACCGGCAAATTGCGGCGATGACGGAATCCACGATAGGAACCGATTTCGATGAGCCGCTTGATGTTCATCGAAACTTCCTTGCGCAGATCGCCTTCGACCAATCCTTCCGCTTCAATGACCTGCGGATGCGGTTGACTTCTTCTTCGCTCAAGTCCGAGACCTTCTTCATCGGCCTCGACTTTCGCTTCATCAAGGATGCTGGCCCGCGCGCGGGTGTCCAATGCCGTAGATATATGTCAGCGCGATATTGATGTGCTTTCCGCGCGGAAGATCGACGCCTGCAATACGTGCCATATCTGACTCCTGCTTTTGGCTCTGGTCTTTGCCTTTGGCTCTGGCAAAAAGCCAGGAGTTGAAAGCTATGGGCGGCCTTACCCTTGCCGCTGTTTGTGTTTCGAGTTCACGCAGATCACGCGCACCACGCCCTTGCGATGGATGACCTTGCACTTGTCGCAAATTTTCTTTACCGATGCTCTTACCTTCATAACCCAGTCCTTCAGCCGTCGGCTTTTGCCGTCAGCAATCTATTTGTAGCGATAAACGATCCGTCCGCGATTCAGATCGTACGGAGAAAGCTCGACCGCGACCTTGTCTCCGGGCAAAATGCGGATGAAATTCTTTCGCATCTTGCCGGAAACATGGGCCAGCACCTGGTGCTTGTTTTCCAGCTCCACCTTGAACATGGCATTGGGCAGTGGTTCCAGGACCACTGCCATCACTTCAATCGCGTCTTCTTTGCTCATTCGCTCCTTAAAACAGCTGTCAGCTTTTAGCTCTCGGCTTTCAGCTAGAACTCTGAGAGCGTTCCAAGCTGATGGCTGAAAGCTGCACTATTGCGTCAAAATCATCGGACCATCTTTCGTCACTGCCACGCAGTGTTCAAAATGCGCGCTGAAACTTCCGTCCGCGGTACTGCCGTCCACTTGTCGCCCAAAACTCGCGTCCCGGGCTTGCCGAAGTTCACCATCGGCTCGATCGCCAGCACCATGCCTTCGCGCAACTCGCGCCCTTGTCCTCGTGCGCCGAAATTCGGAACCTGCGGCTCCTCGTGCAGCCTGGTCCCGATCCCGTGCCCAACAAACTCGCGAACTACGCTGAATCCTTCGGCTTCCACATGTTCCTGGACCGCCGCTCCAACATCGCCAATCGATTTCCGATCTGCACCTGCTCGATGCCTTTGTACAGCGAAGCCTCAGTCACTTCGAGCAGCTTGCGCAATTCCGGCGTCACGCTCACCGACCGGCAACCGTGATCGCCGCGTCTCCGTAATATCCGTCCAGCACGACTCCGCAGTCGATGGAAACAATGTCTCCTGTCTTTCAGCACCCGCTTTTCCGACGGGATGCCATGCACAATCTCTTCATTGATCGAAGTGCAGAGCACGCAAGGATAATCGTAATATCCCTTGAACGCCGGCTTCGCTCCGAGATCCTTGATCTTCTTTTCGGCGGCACGCTCCATATCCATCGTGGTCACGCCCGGGCGCGACCAAAGGCCGCAGATAGTCGAGCACTTGGCGAACGATGTGGCCGCTACTGCCGCATCTTTTCAATCTCCGCCGCCGACTTGCAAACGATCGCCATTCTCTACCGGCCATCTGCGTGGAGCGGCAGCGTGGCTTTCAATATCCTGAAATATCTGCTCCGTTACCTCGTCCACCGGCTGATCTCCATTCACCGCAACCAACCGTGCTTGCGCTGATAGTATTCCGCCACCGGTCTGGTCTGCTCGTTCATAATGCCGTGCAGTCGCTGCCGGAATCACTTCTGTCCGATCATCATTGCGGATGATCAGCTTGGTCCCGTCGAAGTCGCAAAGCTCATCGACGCGAGGTGGCTGGAAGTGGACGTTATAGATCCGTCCACAGGTGGGACAAGAACGTACGTCCGGTAAGCCGCAGTAATAACTGATTATAATCCACATCGATGCCGGATCACAATCGGCCACGCACTTGTCGGGCGATTTGTCAAAGAACTCGTGCTTCCAAAACGCATCCAGCCAACCTGCCTGCGCCGCCGTCCGCGGAAACCCATCCAAGAATAAACCCGCGCTTGCAATCGGGCAGCAACAGCCGTTGCGCAACCATGTCGCACACCAAATCGTCTGGAACCAGTTCTCCCCGCTCCATCACGCTCTTGGCCTGCAATCCCAAGCTCGGTTCCGCGGACGACATTCTCCCGCAAAAGATCCCCGGTTGATATCTGCGGGATTCCGTAATGTTCCACGATCCGCTTGGACTGGTGCCTTTGCCGGCACCAGGAGGCCCAAGCAGGACGACTGGTCCGATGTTGCGCGAAGTTTCCTTCGCCATCGAACTGGCCACATGCTTCTCCCCGATCCAATTTCCCCGCGCTGACAACATGCGCACACCGGCAGTTTGCCGCAATCCCCATACAGCTCTTACCAAGTCCGCGTCCGCGCATACGTCCGCTGCGCGGAGTGAATCCGTCGTAATGCCGCATGATCAGCTGCGCCTCGATCTGCGTCACCGTATCCATCGCCACGCCCACCACGATCAGCAGCGACGTTCCGCCGAAATAAAAGGTGACGCCCAAACCATTCGTCACCCAGGTGGCAGGCCGTTCAAAGAACGCGCCCAACGGCCGTATAAGATGATTCAGGTGGATGCCGGCAATCATCCACTCGGGAATGAACGAAATGATGATCAGGTACAACGCGCCCACCAGAGTGATGCGCGTCAGAACTTCGTTGATGTTATCCGCTGTGCGCTTGCCGGACGAATGCCGGGAATAAACCCGCCATACTTCCGCATGTTGTCGGCAACCTCGTTCGGGTTGAAGACGATCGAGATATAAAAATAGGCGAAAAAGATGATGCCAACGGCATACAGGAGCGTGTAAAGCGGCTCGCCCCAACCCAGCGCATCGAACCAAGTCAGCCAAAATAACGGTTGTTGCTTCAACCCATACCCAGCATCTGCGGCAACGTCAAAATCGACGACGCAAAGATGACCGGCATGACGCCGCCGGCGTTGACGCGCAAACGGCAAGTGCGTCGACTGGCCGCCCATCACCTTTCGCCCGACAACTCGCTTGGCATACTGCACCGGAATTCGCCGTTCGCTGCGCTCTACGTAAACGATGAACGCAACGACCACAATCATGAACACAACCAAGACACAACCATCAGCGGGAAGGTGAAAGCTCCCCAGGCCTCATTTCTTGCCTTGTCGTAATAGATCGGCAACGCCGCGCGGCAAGCCCGACAACGATGCCGGCAAAAATCAGCAGCGACATGCCATTGCCGACGCCGCGTTCCGTAATCTGCTCGCCCAGCCACATGATGAACGCGCTGCCCGTGGTCAGCGTCAGCATCGTCATCAGAATGAAAGCCCGCGCCGGGGTGCAGCACGAAGTCGCCGTTTTTCTGGAGGCTGATCGCGATTCCGAAAGATTGCACCGCGCTCAAGAATGACGGTGAGATAGCGCGTCCACTGGGTGATTTTCTTGCGTCCCAGTTCGCCCTCTTTTTGCAACTTGGCCAGCGGTTCGTAGACCACCGTCAACAACTGCAGAATGATCGATGCCGTGATGTACGGCATGATGCCCAAGGCAAAAATGGTCAGCGGCGTAAGCTGTCCGCCGGAGAACATGTCCACCAAACCGAGAAGCGAACCGCTCGTGCTGCCTTCGAAAAACTGCTCCAGCTTGTCGGCATTGATCCCTGGCGTCGGGATGTGGCCGCCAAGCCGGTACACCGCCAGCAAGCCCAGCGTGAACAGGATTCGCTTGCGCAGATCCGGAATCCGGAAGATGTTGGTCAGTTTCTCAAGCATTTACTGCAAGACCTCGAACTTGCCGCCAGCCTTGGTGATCTTTTCCTGCGCCGACTTGGAGAATTTGTGGGCGTGCATGGTGAGCGCAGTCGTGAGCTCGCCGTTGCCCAGAATCTTGACTGGATGCTTGGTGCTGATCACGCCAGCTTTCGCAACACTTCGGGAGTAATCGTGGTTTCACCGAGTGCGGCCAGCTTGTCCAGATTCACGATGTTGTATTCCTTGCGGAAAATGTTGGTGAAGCCGCGTTTCGGCATGCGGCGATGCAGAGGCATCTGGCCGCCTTCAAAACCGCGCATCATTCGCGAACCGCTGCGCGAGCGCTGGCCTTTGTGTCCACGGGTAGAGGTCTTTCCCATGCCGGAACCCATGCCGCGGCCCACGCGCTTCTTGTTTTCCGCTGGCCTTCTTCGGTGCTCTTAATATTCGATAAGATTCATAATAAGCTCTCAGCTGTTAGCTATCAGCTTAGCTTGTCGCCGAACAGGCGCAGCGCTGATGGCTTTACTGCACGATCTCGACCAGGTGCGGGACCTTGGCCACCATGCCGCGAATCGCCGGCGTATCCGGACGCTCGATCACCTGGTTCAGCCGGGTAAAACCCAAGCCCTTTACTACCAGCTTCTGTTTTCACGGAGCACAAATTGCGGAGCGCACCCACTTCAGCTGAATCTTGCCGCCGCTCGAATTTGATTTCTTTGCCGTCATTTCAATTCCTCGACTTGTAACTAAAGCTTACAACTCCTCGACTGTTCTTGCCGCGCATCGCTGCGACGTCTTCGCGGCTCTTCAACTTCTTCAACGCGTCAAATGTCGCCTTGATCACGTTGTGCGGATTCGTTGTGCCAATCGATTTCGTCAGCACATTCTGAATGCCCGCCGAGGTCATCACTGCACGCACCGCGCCGCCTGCGATCACGCCCGTACCTTCCGGAGCCGGCTTCAGCAGCACTTTGCCCGATCCGATAGCGTCCGAGCACGAGGTGCGGAATCTAGGTCTGGGTCAGATTCACCTTCATCAGATTCTTCTTGGCGGATTCAATCCCTTTGCGAATGGCCTGCGGAACTTCCTTCGCCTTGCCCGAACCGTATCCGACGACGGCAGCAGACGGATCGCCGACCACGACCAGCGCGGCAAACGACATGTTCTTGCCGCCCTTGACCACCTTGGTCACGCGGTTGATGGCGACCACCTGGTCTTTCAACTGGAACGAACCGATCGAGCTTCTTGATGACTGTTGGCATTCTTTAAATCTAGTTTTACTCGTCTTCTGACTGTTCACGTTATCAAATGTACTGCGAAGTTAGAACTGCAATCCCGCTTCGCGGGCCGCGTCGGCCAGTGCCTTGACGCGCCCGTGATAAATGTAGCCGCCGCGATCGAATACAACCTTGGTGACTCCTTTTTCTTTCGCGCGTTCGGCGATCGTCTTTCCGACCTACTTTCGCCGACGCAACGTTGCCTCCGGTGCGCCGATCTTGCCTTCTTGCCTTCGGCGGAATGCTCGCAGAGACCAATGTCTTGCCATTCAGATCATCGATCAACTGAACGTAAATATGATTCAGCGAACGGTAAACGTTCAGCCGTGGACGCTCCGCCGTTCCCTTCACCTTTTTGCGAATGCGGTCGTGAACGTGTGCCGACGTTCTGAATTTTTACGTGATTCTTGTCAGCATGTTAGAAGTCCTCAGCCTCAGCACATCAGCAGCAATCACACTGCTCAGCTCCAGCAAGCAGCCGAAACTGTCGGCTGACAAGCCTACGACTGCTATTTCGCTCCGGTCTTTCCGACCTTCTTCTTCAATTGCTCGCCGACATAACGCACGCCCTTATTCTTGTACGGATCCGGTGGACGCAAGCTGACGCATTTCCGCGGCGACCTGTCCTACTTTCTGGCGATCGATGCCAGTCACGTGAGCTTGGTCTGCTTCGCATCCACCGCGCTTCCACGCCGGTCGGCAACGGATACTCGATCGGATGCGAGATAGCCCAGGGTGAACACCACCATGCTCTTGCCCTTCATCTCGGCGCGATATCCGATGCCGACGATTTCCAGTTCCCGCGTCCAGCCCTTGGTTACGCCTTCGACCGCATTGTTGACGAACGCGCGCGCCAGTCCATGCACCGCGGCCTGCGAATCGTTTTCGCGGACCGCCAGCAAGTGCCCGTCCTTCTGCTCGATCGTGATGCCCGTCGGAAGCGGTGTGTCCAGCTTGCCCTTCGGCCCCTGCACGCAGGACCGTGTTGCCTTCAACCTTGACCGTCACTCCCTTCGGGATCTCGATCGGCTTTTTTCCAATTCGTGACATAAGCTTCTTAGCTCTTCAGCTGTCAGCTCTCAGCTTCTATCCACCGGCTCTCGTCGTTTGCTGAATGCGCGACAGCCGATAGCTGAAAGCATGCTTACCTTACTAAATCTCGCAAAGCAATTCGCCGCCAACGCCTTCCTTGCGCGCCTGGCGACCGGTCATCACGCCCTTGCGGCGTGGTCAGGATGTTGATGCCCATCCCGCCCAGCACGCGCGGAATCTCCGTGCGGCGCACGTATACGCGGCATCCCGGACGCGACACACGCTGTCAGCTTCGAAATGGCCGCCTCGTTGTTGTTGCCGTATTTCAGATAAATGCGCAGGACCTTGTGGCCCTCTTCTTCCGTCGGCTTGAAATTGGAGATGTAGCCCTCTTCTTTCAGAATGCGGGCAATCTCCAGCTTCAGCTTGGACGCCGGAATATCCACTTTCTGGTGCCGCGCGTGGATCGCGTTGCGAACTCGCGTCAGCATGTCTGCGACCGGATCGGTCAACCTCATCGTCTGCTTCTCCTCAGCCACCCGTTCGCTCCGCCTCTTGCTGCGGAGAACCTGCAGCAGCTTGCTTACTTCAATTCCTTCGCTCTTCGCATTCCGTTGCTGCTTGATCACTTGCACGTTGCGAAAACTCGACAGCGAGCGGCCAGCAACGAACTACCAGGACGACTTCGAAACTCCGGGAATCTCGCCCCGCAGCGCCAAGCTGCCGGAAACACAACCGGCACATGTCCGAACTTGCGCAGATAAGCCCGCGGACGTCCGCAATCTTGCAGCGGTTGTGCTTGCGCGAGGAAAACTTCGGCTTCTTCGCGTCCTTCACTCTTTTTGCTGTCAGTCGCCAAACCGTATGCTCCTGACTTTGTAGCGTCGGAATTACGCCGTCTTTCCGTTGAGCGTCCTTGCTCATCGCCTGTGAAAACTCTTATGCCCTGAACGGCATTCCCATGTGCTTCAGCAGTGACCGCGCCTGATCGTCGCTTGCGCGCGGTCGTCACGATCGTGACGTTCATGCCCTTCAGCTTGTCCACCTTCGTCGTAATCAATCTCCGGGAAGATCAACTGATCGTGCAAGCCGATCGTGTAATTGCCGCGTCCATCGAACGACTTCGTCGAAACGCCCTTGAAGTCGCGCACGCGCGGCAGCACGATGCTCATCAACCGGTCGAAAAATTCATACATGCGGTCGCCGCGCAATGTCACCATCGCGCCGATCGGCATACCTTCACGAACCTTGAATGCCGCAATCGATTTCTTGGCTCGCGTCACTACTGGCTTTTGACCGGTGATCTGCCCCAGTTCGTTGACCGCAGGGTCGATGATCTTGGCATTCTGCGTCGCTTCGCCAACACCCATGTTGACGACAATCTTGTGCAGCCGCGGCACCGCCATCGGATTCTTCAGTTCCAGTTCCTTCATCAGCGCGGGAGCAATTTCTTTCTGAAACTTTCGAGCGCAGCCGCGGGCGCTCTTTCGCGCTGTGCCGCGCCGCCTGCGTCGCGGCGCTCGCTTCTGCTCTTGACTGCTGCGCTTCCTTCTTCGGCCTTTTCTTTCTTTTTCTTTTGCCATATCTCAGTTACTTCTCTCACGGTTTCGGAGTGTCGGCTGCTAGCTCGACGTATACCGGTTCGTGAGCAGTTTCAGCTCTTTCAATATACGTTCAAGTTACTTCTCTAATGCGTCGTTCCGCACTTCTTGCAAACGCGGACTTTTCGATCGCCGCGCATTTCGTGCCCGATGCGTACCGGACCGCAAGTTCCGCAAACCAGCTGCACATTCGAAATCGCAATCCGGCTTTCCTGCTCTGCGATTCCGCCCTTGATATTGCGCTGCGGATTCGGACGCACGTGCTTCTTCACCATCATCACGTGCTCGACCAGAACCTTCCCTTGTCCGGAAACACGCGCAGTACGCGCCCTTCCTTGCCCTTGTCGCGACCGGTGATCACCTTCACCGTGTCGTTGCGCCTCATATCCACTCGCTTGTGTTCTGTGCTTACTGTTCTCATGATTTTCAATTACCTTTACAAATTACCCGAATCATTAAATGGTTTAGATGACTTCCGGCGCCAGGGAAACGATCTTCAAAAATTTCTTCTCGCGCAGTTCGCGGGCTACTGGACCGAAAACGCGCGTTCCCACCGGCTCGCCTGCATCGTTGATCAGCACAGCTGCGTTCTGATCGAAGCGGATATAAGTTCCGTCGCGACGGCGATGTTCCTTGTGAGTGCGCACGATTACCGCCTTCACAACCTTGCCCTTTTTTCACCTGGCCATCCGGGGCCGACTTCTTTCACGCTCGCCGTGACCACGTCGCCCAAACCAGCGCGCAATCCGGTCGAGCCGCCCAGCGGCAGAATCATCTGCAGCTTGCGAGCGCCGGAGTTATCGGCGACCTCGAGCCATCGTTCTCATCATTACTGCCATGGTCAGTCTCCCTCTCCGCTCTTAACTACTCGGCTTTCGGTCGGCGACTCCACGTCGCCGCTTCCGGCAGCAGCGCAGTCTTGCGAACCACTTGCTTCAGCTTCCAGCGCTTCAACTTCGACAGCGGACGCGTCTCTTCAAGCCGAACCACATCGCCGATGTGCGCCTCGTTTTTCTCGTCGTGAGCGTAAAACTTTTTGTTTCGAAATGACGCGTCCGTAGAATGCATGCGCCTTTTTGCGGGTGACCTCCACCACAATGGTCTTCTGCATCCGGTTGGAGACGACTTCGCCTACCACTTCCTTGCGGCGGCCCTCGCGGCTTCTTGTCGTTGTCTCTGCCATTACTTCTTCTCCGTTTTGCGCTGGCCGCTGCTCGCGCTGCCGCAGAATCGTCTTCACGCGCGCGATGTCCTTGCGCAGGCCACGCATCTTCTTCAAGCTTTCGGTCTGCCCCATGTTGAGCTGAAACTTCAGCTTGAAGAGCTGATCGGTGAGCTCGCGCTCCTGGTGGCCCAGCTCATCGTCAGTCAAGTTTCGAATTTTGTCTGCTTTCATAAAATTCCTCGAATTTCTCGCTTTCAGGCCAAATCCTGCGCCCGTTTCTAGTGCCTACGCTTCGCGCTTCACGAACGTGGTGCGCAGCGGAAGTTTGTGCGACGCCAGCCGCATCGCCTCCGTGGCATCCGCCACCGAAACGCCTTCCATCTCGAACAGAATCTTGCCCGGACGCACTACCGCGACCCAATGATCCGGAGCGCCCTTGCCTTTACCCATACGGGTTTCGGCAGGCTTCTTGGTTACCGGCTTGTCCGGAAACAGACGGATCCAGATCTTGCCGCCGCGCTTCACGAAACGCGTCATGGCCACACGGCTGGCTTCAATCTGCCGGTCGGTAATCCAGCCCGGCTCGAGCACCTTCAACCCGAAGTCGCCGAAGGCCAGCTGGCTGCCGCGCCATGCTTTCCCGGTCATGCGTCCGCGCTGCTGCTTGCGGTACTTAACTTTCTTTGGCATCAACATAAGATCAGCTCTTAGCTTTCAGCTCTTAGCGAAATCTGCAGCTGCGTCTAGCGCCGCTTATTTCTTCAAGTCTTCACTTCTTACTTCCGCGCGTCTTTAGAATGCGCCCGACTGCTGCCGGATGCTTCCCGCTTCTTCTGCGGCAAGATCTCGCCCTTGTAGACCCAGCACTTCACGCCGATCACGCCGTAAGTCGTGCGCGCTTCAGTGAAGCCGTAGTCGATATCGGCACGCAATGTGTGCAGCGGCAAACGGCCCTGCAGATACCATTCGGAGCGGGCGATTTCGTTTCCGTTCAAACGTCCGCTGACGCGAACCTTGATTCCCTTGCAACCGAAACGCAACGCCGAATCCACCGACTTGCGCATTGCGCGGCGGAATCCCACGCGCTTTTCCAATTGCAGCGCGATTGATTCCGAGACCAGTTGCGCATCGAGTTCAGGCTTATGCACTTCCTGAATGTCGACAAGATGTACTTCGCGCGACGTCCGCTTCTGCAGCTCCCGCTTCAGCTTGTCGATCTCAGCGCCCTTGCGGCCGATGATGATGCCGGGACGCGCCGTCTTGATAATGATGCGCAGCTTGTTGCCCGGACGCTCGATCTCAATCGAGCTGACGCCCGCCGACTTGAGCTTGTCCTTCAACTCGCCTTCAGCTTGACGTCTTCGAGCAACAGCTTGTCGTAGTCCTTCTCGACAAACCAGCGCGACTTCCACGGCTTGGTGTAGCCGAGGCGAAATCCATAAGGATGAACTTTTTGTCCCATGTGCTCCTAAACCGAACCTATGTGCCACGAAGCTCTCGTCCGCAGTCCTTGAATCTATTTCGCCGCGACTTTCTTTTTCTTCTTCTTCGCTTTCTTTGCCACCGGCGCCCGCTCTCCGTGTCTTCGCCGGAGCCGCGGCCGCCTTTCCCCGCCAACCACGGTCGCCACTCCTCGCTTTGCCGCGCTCCGCCAGAACGATCTCGATGTGCGCGATGCGCCGCACATATCGGAACGCGCGGCCCATCGGCGCCGGACGAATCCGCTTCATGCGCGGACCATCGTTCGCCACGGCGCTCTTCACGTAAAGGCTGTCGAGCTCCACATCCAGCCCTTTTTCAGTGGCTCAGAAAATTCGCGTTGTCGAGCGCCGATTGCAGCAGCTTTCCAACCTGTCGCTGCGACGCGCTTCTTGGTGAACACCAACGTGTTGCGCGCTTCTTCCACACGCCGGCCCTTGATCAGGTCCAGCACCAGCCGCGCCTTCTGGGGCGAGACGCGCATGTAACGGTTGCTTCAGCTCGAAATTCCATGCTCGTCTCTCTTTACGCCTTCGGCGCCGGTCCAGCGCGCTGCCGCGGGCCGTGCTCCCGGTCCGCCCGGAATGCCCGCCGGTCTCGCCGCCTTCCGTCGCCGCCTTCATCGAGTGGCCCTTGAACTGGCGGGTAAAGCTGAATTCGCCCAGTTTGTGGCCAACCATATTTTCCGTGACGTACACCGGGATAAATTTCTTCC
>CAVQHO010000001.1:0-112237 GCA_963712365.1 uncultured Acidobacteriota bacterium | reverse complement strand
TACATTAGCCGGTCTGCCTGCGCCAGCAAGATCTCGATGTCCGCGTTCTGCGAGTCTCCAGACACAATCCCGATACTGAATGACAAAGGATATTGGCGGCCCGCCGTGGCGTTACAAATAGCTAAATGTTCTTCAATGCGACTCGTTATGCCGGCGACCTCGCTTTCATCAGCTTTCGCAACGAAGACCGCAAATTCGTCGCCCCCAATTCGGGCAAGAATGTCGGATTCGCGGAAGCACTTCCTCAGTACCTCTGCTGTATCGATCAACGCTCGGTTTCCCGCCTGATGGCCGAACGTGTCGTTGATTCGCTTCAGACCGTCGAGGTCGACAAAGGCGATGGAAAAAGGTTCTCCTTCCCGACACGCTAGTTTGACGCGGTGTTCGGCCAGCGCAAAGAATCCCTTCCTGTTGTAAAGTCCGGTCAGATCATCAATCAGCGATAGATTTTCCAGGATCGTGTTGGATCTGGCCAGCTCTTGCGCCTTCTGCGCCAGGCTTTGCTCCGCAATCTTTCGTGCGGCGATGTCCCGTTCGAGTTCCTCGTTCGCTTGTTTGAGTTCAGCGGTTCTTTCGGAAACGAGCTCCTCGAGGCGGACTCGATATTTATGCAATTCCTGCTCGATCCGTTTGCGCTCCGTGATGTCGCGAGAAATTCCCATCGTGCCGATGACATTCCCGTGTTTATCCATCAACGGCAATTTGGTCGTCAGTACCCAGGTTTCGTGTCCATCTGGCCACGTCTCTTTCTCTTCGACTTCAACGATTGGCTGGCCCGTAACGAGAATTCTCTGTTCGTCGGCGAAGGCTTGTTTCGCATGCTCTTCGCTGAACACATCAAAGTCGGTCTTGTTGATTGCCTCGGCTGGATCGTTCAGGCCGAATCTAACGGCTAGGGATCGGCTGATTCGCACAAATCGGCTGTCCCGGTCTTTAAAATAAACACCGTCTGGAATGTGCTCCAGAAACGCGACAAGCAGGTCCGCTTCTATGTCCAGAATGGGTCGATTTCGCACGCGAGGCCTCTGTCACGGAAAAACAGGGACATCTTAACTCTTTTCCGTCTGCCGTCTAGTTCCAAATCTCTCAAAGAAACTACCCCGACAACGGTAAGTTTTGTGAGTGTGTTCAGGGCAGCCGAAGGGGGAAACTCTGCTTTTCGCGCAGCACGTACGACGTTCAGAAAGGAACGGATAGATAGGATTTTTTCGGGGTGGTCGGCTCTGATTCGGATTGTTTGACTGCCGAACTAGACATCTTGAAGGGCTTTAGAGCACGTCCACCAGGGGCTTCTTCACCCGTATTCTGCTTTTTAACCATTCATTCAGGACCGTGGCGTCGACCGGCGGAATACGCACAAACTCGCAGCCGGCGCGCCCGTATTCCCGCATCCAGAGCACGCGCACCTCTAGCAGAATCTCGCGATGGAGTCTCGGCAATTTAAGTCGAAGCCGCAACTCCTGCCCAATCGCAAGCTGTTCCTTTGTACTGACGCCCAGTCCCCCCTCTCCGATGTCCGTAATCATGACTGGAACCGAGCGCTGCTTATCGTCGGTCGCGACGACCGGCATCATGATGGCGTGGCGAGCGTGCCGACGATAGTCATGAAGCATGCGGTGGTAAGCCGCCTTTAGCGATTGCGCCGCACCTTCATCCGTAATCGGTTTCTTGACCACCACGTGTGCGCCGGTTACACGGGTCTGGGTACGACTGATAGCGACAACTGTGGGCTTTTTCGACCTTGTGGACTTCCATACTTCGTCCATAACGTCGGTCCAGTCGTTCATGTCGCAGTCTATAACCAGGAGGTCCGTACGGTGCTGCGTCAGATGATTGCGGGCTTTCGACCCGCCAAGACAAACGCTGGTCGAAATAGACAATTGCCGCAACGTTCGATCCATGACGCGGAATATTCCGGCGTCGCGCGAAACGATCAATCCTTCAAAAGTCATGTCGGCTGTCATTGACAATCACCGAGCTTCGTTGCGATTAAAAGTGCATCGACGGCATGAGGCTCGTTTTGGGAACCAAGGTCGTTGCTCCGGTCGTCTCGAGTGTTTAAGGTTTCCTTCACGAGCTTGAGAAACTGTGCGGGTCCCTCATGCAAAGCCAATCTGGATTTTTCAAAATAGGCGCAGGCGCCTTCGTGCAACAGTTTGGCCTCGTTTTTCTGAGCGAGACCGCTAAGAACAAGAATTGGAACCGAGCATGTCTGCTCACATTGTCGAAGTGCTTTCAAAACCTCCACACCGGTCAGTCCCGGCAACAGCATATCCAGTATGATCAGGTCTGGGACCGCCGATCGAGCGATTCGTAGGCCCTCTTCTCCATCGTGCGCGGTAAGCACCTCATACCCGGCTTTAGCCAGTGTGCGCTGATTTGCCAGCCTTTGAAACTTGCTGTCATCTACTAAAAGGATGGTTTTCAAGCAAAGCCCCATAAAAGGAAGGCAAGCGCATTACCAAATCGGAAATGGTATCTCGTTTCTTTTCAGGGAGATGGCAGTCTCGGCCCCCTCTCCGCGTGAGTAAGATCGTGCCAAACGCAGAATTCGTCCATTTTCAAGACAGAAAGTCTGCCTTCGCGGACAGCCGCCACCCTCAGGAATTGGCGAACCGGTGAATCGCTCGGGTCCTCGTAACGGGCCATGGCGGGTCTTCAAAGGAAGCAAATGGCGGTTCCCGTAGAATGACTCTGTCATGCGCGCCCGCTTTGCAATCATCAGCGTTCTGGTTTTGCTAATTGTATGCGCCATCTGGTACGTGCGATCGTTGAGAACTACTAGCCGAGCTGCGATCTCAGCGACGGCCCTCCCCAATGCCTCCCTGTCCTCTGTCCCAACCCCGAACACTCCCGCTTCCGCTCCGACCGCTGTGTATGCGCATAACCTCATGCTTCGAAAGGGAGCGGATTTTCGCATTTATGTTCGCTGGCTCCGCGGAACCATGGTTCGCACGCGCCAAGGAGTGAATCCCACCTTTGACGATCCAGAGTCATTCCGTCTTGACATCAAGAATGGAGTGATCCGCGCGAACATCGGGGACATTGGCAACTTTCTCAATGCTGGCGTCGTCGCGGACACCCCACTAAAGAACATCAAGGTTCTCGCCGACAACGACCAGATCAAGCTTACGGGCACGTTGCACAAGCTTATTTCGATGCCAGTCGAATTGCTCGGTAGCGTCACGGCAACGCCCGACAATCGCATTCAGGTTCACGTCACGAAACTTTCCGTTCTAAAACTTCCATTGAAGGGGCTTTTGGGTGGATTGCATATCAGCGTCTCCGACCTCTTTCATCCCAAAGGCATCCCAGGAATTGAGGTTTCCGATAACGACATTTTTTTCGATACTCTCAAACTGTTGCCACCACCGCACATCCAGGGACAATTAACCAAAGTGCGCGTTGTTACGCCCGACATCGAGGAAATTTACGGAAATGGCGAGGAATCGGCGACCCGCGTCCAACAATGGAGAAATTTTCTGCGGTTAAATGACGGCACCATCGACTTCGGAAAACTTACCATGCATCACGTCGATCTAGTCATGGTGGATCTTTCCGATGACGCTTGGTTCGACCTGGACCTAAACAACTATCAGAACCAGCTGGTAAACGGATACACTCGCATGACTCCGGACGCCGGCGTCCAGATCTTCATGCCCGATTTAGATACTCTTCCAAAGAACAAGGGGCCTCAGAACGTCAGCCTGGAATGGTTGAAACACCGCAACCTTCCCCCGCCGCCCGATGTCATTAGCAAATAAGACGTGCGTCGATTGACCTGCCCGTTTTTCTCGACGCACCACTTACTGGATGACTGCCGACATGAGTCGGACTACGGCATAGTCCGAATTGGGTGGGAGGATACTGGGCAAAGAGGATCGCCGCCCGCGACCAGGTTAATTCCTGTAAGAAGAGATTTCCATTTTCAGCAACGGTTTGAGTGTTAGGTCCACATTAGCGCAATCTGAAATTCACTGTAATGCGGAGCACAGATGCGCCGGAGCTTCCAGTACGAGGCAATCGTAAATCGCCATTTTCGAACCGCGGCAGATGCCGCATCTGCAAGGATTGGTGCACCGCTGATGACATCAAGTTTTTGCACTTCGCCATTTTCCCCGATCACGGCCTCCAGCACGACTGGTCCCTCAATGTGACGCTGCTTCGCTAATTCCGGATATTCCGGTGTTACTTGGTGCGCGACACGCGCCATCGGCAATTCACTTGAAGAACGTTCAGCTTTACCATCGCCCGACTCGGGCCTTGGAGATCCTGAAGCCTGGTCAGTTCGGAAAATCACCCTCCCATTCTGGTAGATCACCAAACTGTCAGAGGTCATCGTAAAATTCTCTTTTTTCGGGAGGGGTTGAGGCGGAGCGGTTACTTCATCCTGACGATTTTCCGCCCTGCTATCCACGCCATCCTTCGAATGCGCGGGGATGGCAGGTGTCGGCCTCGGTTGGGCGCTGCGCCAAGTAATCCGCCCAAGCATCCAGCCTAGGATGAGAACCAGCACAATTACCAAAACGGTGAGCGGGGAAGTCCATGAATCGGTGGGGCGGGGGAGTGCGTTGTTGGAAACAGACTCCGCGGGAGGAGGGGATTCGATCTCATCGGCTGCGGGCGACTGGTATTGTGAAGAGGTGCTGGAATATCCCTCGGTAATAGGTACTTTGGGCGATTCCTCGAGGGGCAGATCGGCAATCGTCTCAACGCTGAAATGATCCGTTTCCATCAGTCGTTCAAGTTCGGCAACGGAGTTAAGAAGGCCCTTATCCAATTCGCTCTGCTGCACCAAAAATGCGCTAGCCAATATCTCTTGGAACGAATTTCGATCGAGGCTAAAACCCTTGTTCATTCTCCGTTACCCCAAGGCCATCTCTAGATCTTAGGGTCTGTAGTTGGACAGAATCCAGTTGCCCCTAAGGCCAGGTCCGCCTGCAGTGAGGCTTACGCATCCTGCACATCGCGTGGAAGTTCAGGTCAACCCACGGCCGCACATGGATGAATGGATGCAGAATTCTCAGGCATGGAGCGAACAAATTGCATATTTATTCACCGTTGGCCCACTCACATGAAAAGGTACGCACCGTCGCGCGCGGCCAGTTCGCGGCCTCGCTATCACCTGCCTAGGCGGGAATATTTCTGCCAGACGGCATTTCGCCTTCCGCTGAACCGAAAATCAACCTTGGCTCTGGGAAGCCACCCAGCGAAACGCTATCAGATTATTTTCTTCCGATCACAGCGCACAGTGTGAATGTCTTCGTCACTGCAACTTGCACATACCGATGAGGTCGTTGGCGATTTGCTGTGCGCCAGCCAGCGTGTTCGCCATCGAGTGTACGCCGCCGGCTACGCAGGCCTGTGTCTTCGTGCTGGTAATGTTGTTGAACCAGTCCTGGCCGATCGCGATGGCGGAGCTGCTGTCTGCGTCGCCGAAGACGAGGTTCACGTGTGTCTTGGAAAGGTTGTACGCAGCCCCCGGGGCCTCCACACTATCGCCCAGGAAGAAATTGAGTCCACCGGGAGGCAGAATTCCAGTGACTGCGTTTGTGCACACACCAGTGGTTGCGTTGGGATCGTAAGCAGGATCCCAAACCGGAGCGTCAGCCTTCCCGAAACACGTGCCTAACGAAGAACTTGATCCACACTGTACCGCGACCTTGCCTGCGGTGCATCCACAGCCCCAATCGAGGCGGCCTGCCGGGGGTCCGCTCGTGACTTCCGCCATCGAAAGTATATTGCTCGTCGGATACTGTGACAGAACGTAAGCGAGGGCCCCAGCCCCGCCACTATTTGCAGTCGCGCAAAAGGGAACGTTCGTGCTCTTCTGTATGTTGTCGTAAATCCACTGCGTAACCGTAGCGTACCGGCAGGCCGCTGCGAGCACGCCCCCTGGCCCCTTCACCCACCCGTCAGGTTGGTTGCTATTGAATGGCGTCCCCCACGAAATTTGAACAGTTGTAAAACCGGCATTCAGGACATTCTGAACGGCGGTGCTGCCAAAGGTGAAGATGCTTTCGTACAGGCCGTTCCCATCGGTGCCGGTCCCATAAGTTACTGTGCCCAAGGAAGCGCCCGTAGGCGCATTTGTCTTCACGTAGGCCATCACGTTTTGGACGCCCGGACAAGACACGGTCATCTGCTGGCAAACGCCATTCTTGATCGAGCCTGAGCAGGCGATACTTGAAACACCGCTCACGGTCCCCAGTTGACGAGTTAGTCCAGTTGCGCACGCGGCGGAGATCGTGACGTTTGATGTGATGGTGCCGGTGGAGAACGTCGGGATGCAAGATTGCGCCGATGGTTGACTCGTCACGTACACCTTGTAGGTTGCGCCGGTCGCGTAAGTACTCGAGAACGTTTGAGTCTTGTTACTCGTGAACGTCAAGGAACTGCCTTGATCATTCTGCAAGACTACCATTCCGGACAGCCCCGTGACGGCAACACTGACTGTGAAACCGGTCCCCGTCGGGGCGCATGTAGCAGTCACGGTAATGTTCGAGGTAATGGTTCCAGTGGAATTGCTACCTAGCGTGCACGTCAGACCGGAGGGCTGAGTCACCACTGTGACCGAATAGGTGGAACCGCTTGCATAGCTGGTGGCGAATGTTTGTGTATTGTTTGTCGTGAACGTCAATGTGTCGCTCTTGCTATCCTGCACGACAAGCGATCCAGAAGTAAGGCCGGTGGTTGCCACGCTGATCGTAAAATTCCCGCCTGTCGGAGCGCAGGTAGCGGTGACGGTAAGGTTCGTAGTGATCGTCCCACTCGCATTGCTGCTCAAGGTGCAGGTTAGGCCGGCAGGCTGCGTTTGCACTGTAACCGAGTACGTCGATCCACTTGCATAACCCGTTGCGAAGCTCAGAGTCTTATTGCTCGTGAACGTTAACGTATCGCCCTTGTCATCCTTCGTAACGAGCGTTCCCGAAGTGAGGCCGATGACTTTCACGCTGATCTTGTCGGTTGTGGTGTTCGTGGTGCACGTTGCCGTAACGGTGATATTGGCGGTGATCGTTCCTGTGGCGTTGCTGCTCAACTTGCAAGTCTGTCCGGACGGTTGGGTCTTTACACGGACTGTATAGGTCACACCATTTGCGTAGGACTTTGCGAAAGTTTGAGTGCTGTTGGTGCTAAACGTTAATGTGTCGAGCTTATTGTCCTGCATGACGAGCGTCCCGGTCAGGCCGGTGACTTTCACGCTAATCGTGTGATTGGCAGCAGCGGCGATTTCAGTCATTAGTAAGAAAGCAGCCACTACAGCAAGCATCACATTGAACGATTTCATGCCATCCTCCAACCACACCTCGGAATACCTTGAGCCCTAATCGCAATATCCTGACAGGATTATCAAAGCTGAGATTTCGATGGTAGCAATTAGGGAGGGAACCTGAGTCTAGTACAGCCCACCTAACGAGTCAAGATTTAAGCGGCCAGTGTTGGCCGAAAATCCCGAACTGTGCAGAAAACTGCATGTACCTCGGCGGTACAATATCCCGAAACAACCGGAGCGTGAGCCGGATTGTGTAACGAAAATCGAGCTCCTCTCACTATGGGACAAAGTCGTCCGGCAAGGAGGACAGTATGCCGACGATCGAAGAAGTGCGGAAATGTCAGGACGCCCAACTCGAATACCTGGGAAAACTGCAAGCCGACAAAGCGCGCGCACCTGCCGAGCGTCAGATTTTAATCCAGAAGGAAATAGACGCCGTGCTGAAAGACGTCAGGAAACTGAGTGCGATCGCGCGTACTTTGAGCGAATCCTCTGTCTGAGGCGGGGAACCCATCGGAGAACTAGATTGGTCTGCACATCTCGCCCCGGCGCACGCTACTTGTGACAAAAGGCCTGCAGGTCGTCGGCGATTTTTGTTGCGCCATCGCGGACATTTGGTATCGAGTGCGGAGCGTCCGCCACACAATCCACGGTGTGTTTCGAAGTGATGTGGTTTGCGTAGTATTGGCCCAGCGGTACCGCGGACGAGGAATCCTTGCCTCCGAAGATGAAGTGGACATCAGTAGCATACGACAAGACAGCATCCGCGGAATCAATGCTGTCATTCAGGAAAAGTGTGGCGTTGGCGCGGCTGTGACTGGTTACCGCACTCGAACAGATGTTGTTGCCATACGCCTGATCGATCGACATCTGTGCGGTCTTCACGCCGTAACACTGGTTCAGGGCTCCCGCGTGACAGCTGACGCCAACACCCGGTTGATCGCAAATGCATCCGTAATCGATGCGGCTCTGAGGCGGTCCGCTCGTCAGCTCTACCATAGAGAAAACAGAAGACATGCCATAGTGTGCCAATGCATAGCCGATGGCGGCCGAGCCGCCGCTGTTTCCGGTTGCGCAAAGGGGTTGGCTTACATCTGATCGGATATGATCGTAGATCCAGCGCGCTGCGGTTGCGTAACGGCAGGCGAGTTTGCGTGGTCCTCCGGGACCGGTCATCCACCCTTGAGACAAGCCGTCGAAGTTGATTTGAGCTGTAGTAAAACCCGCTCCCAGAACTGAGCTTACAGCCGTTTGGCCGAAGGTGAATTCTCGATCGTAGTAGCCAACGCCGTTACCTCCGGCGCCAAAGATTATTGTGCCAATCGCGGTGCTGGTTGGCCGATTAACCTTCAGGTGAGCGCTGATATCCGCGACCTGGGGACATGAAATGACCAGCTTGTAGCAAGTCCCACCAGCAATTCCACCACTCGAACAGGTAACAGTCGTGCTGCTCTTGACAGTTCCTAAAGGATCGGGCGATTTAAGTTTTGCGTCTTGCGCGCCAGCCCGGCTGATCGTTAAGGCGACAAAAGTAACAATGAGCGTGAATAGGCTAAAAAGCCGCAGCTTGCCTAACGAAAAAGCGCTGAACCGTCCACATTGCTTCAAATCGAGGTACTTCATAGGACCTGCCGCCTTCGCATTAATGATCTCGCTCGTGGAGACGCAAGTATTTTTGTGCAGGGAACTCAGGAATATCGAGACCGGACGGCAGTTAGATGGTGACCTCCAGTCCGAGGTTGTTCGATGGAAGAGCGTCTGACACTCAGATGAGGTGCTCGCCTTTCAAAATATCTGTTCCGCGACTATGTTCCTGCTTGTCTTACTCCACGTTACACAGATTTCCCAGGAGGAAAGATGAAAAACAAGAATCGGGTCGCAGTAACCATGCTCGGCATCATTGCTGTGGTGTGTATCAGTGCCAGCGTGTGGGCGGATCAACAGACTCGTTTTCGTGCTCGCGAAAACAAGCTCATCAACGGGTTTGAGACGGAATTGCGGGGAGACTACCGCGAAACTCACGGCAGTCCGGACCGGCTCAATGCCGAACTCGAAAAGATCAACCTGCCGATCGGGACCAAGGTTGCCTTCTGCCTCGTACAAAATGGCGTATCGTCCCTCGTCGGAGTCGCGCGGGTGCAAAAGCAAGCTGGCATCTCAGTCGCCGAGGTTCAACTGGAGACGAACGATGGTGAGAACGTTCCAACGGTTGCGATCGGCGATGTTCTGCAGGCTCGTCAAAGAACAGCAGCTCCGTTCCAGGCCAGCCCAAACTGCTCAACGAACTTGTTGATCGCAGCGCCGTTTGCCAAGTGAATTAAAGCAGCAGGGTGTGGCGTTCTCAACGCCACACTCTCACACTCCCACCCCTGCGCGAATCGGTATTGTCTGGAAATCTTGCACATATTCCAAATGAACGATCTTGAGAAATATATCGTAACACGATATAATTCAAATAGTGACACAATCTGCTGGGTGATGAGCTTAGACGTGGAAGTCGGACGTCGCGATTCATCCGGTCACGGACAAGGGGTAATGGCATGCTCGCTGTTCGTCTAGTTCGCCTTATCGAGTCCCACTCCGATGAGATCGCCGATGGTGTGCTGAATAAGTTCCAAAGCTCACCTCGCACGCAGCGACCTGCGAAATATTCCGGCGCAGGAATTACGACAGCGTACGTTGGAAATTCTGCGATACCTGAGCGACTGGCTTTTGTGCAAAGCCGAAGACGAAATCGAAAATCGCTATCGAAGAATAGGAACGGCTCGGGCCGCTCAAAACGTTTCGTTCGCTGACTTCTGTTGGTCCATGATTTTTACCAAAGAGCAAATCTGGGATTTTGTCCAACAACACGGGTATTTGCAGAGTCCTCTTGAGATCTACGGTGAAATGGAGCTGCTGAGGCTGCTTGATCGGTTCTTCGAGCGAGCGATTTGCTACGGTGCAGAAGGCTATCAAACGGCAATCACTGCAACCGGCTCAAGCGTGCTGCCACTCGCTGGAGATGGATGTCCCCGGGAAATATTTTGCTCCGTGAAAGTCTCTGAGCACAAGCGTTTACCTATCGGCTCTGAACTCCCGTAGCGTCCTGAAATCGGAACCCTCAACCTATCCCGTACGTGTGATTTCCGAGGTCCGAAGTTTCTGCGTTTTCCCGAACGATATATCTTGATACGATACAATGTGAGTGCGATTGCGCATTCTCATGTACAAGCAACGCCCGTCATCTGTGCCTAATCATCAGGTAGTAAGGGTGAACGCAAACCTGAAAAGTAAGGAGAACGTCTCAACGTTATGCCGGAACCTAGTCACAACGACGGAACGTCGCGCCCCGCGACCATAGGAGCGACCGGGGCGCAGGTGGCGGATGTAACCCTTGCGGAGCCTGTACATTTCCGTATGGTACTGGTTTCTTTTCTCGCCGGCGGCGTTGGCCTGATTGCCGGTTTGGTTGCGTTTATCCTGTACAAACTCATCGGACTGTTCACCAACATATTTTTCTACCATCGTTTTGTGACTGAGTTTGTTAGCGCGCGCCACAATCAGCTTGGCATCTGGGTGATTGTGATCCCCGTCATCGGTGGCCTCGCGGTCGGAGTCATGGCCAAGTATGGAACGTCGAAAATCAAAGGACACGGGATACCCGAGGCGATGGAGGCAGTGCTGGTCAATCGCAGCCGTATTGCGCCTCGTGTTGCTCTTCTAAAACCTATCTCGGCTGCAATCGCGATCGGCACGGGAGGTCCGTTCGGAGCCGAGGGACCGATTATCCAAACCGGAGGTGCGATTGGCTCGCTGGTTGGGCAAGTCTTGCACACCACGGCGTCAGAACGCAAAACGCTTTTGGCGTGCGGCGCCGCTGCGGGTATGTCCGCGACTTTCAATACGCCAATCGCCGGCGTGATTCTCGCGATCGAACTTCTGCTGTTCGAGTTTAAGGCGCGGTCCTTTATTCCTCTGGTGATTGCCAGCACTCTAGCGACTGCCGTGCATATGCAACTGCTAGGCGCGGGACCGATGTTCAAGGTTACGGCCATGGACTTCGGAATTCCGCACGCGCTGCCTTTCTACCTTCTGCTCGGATTAATCTGCGGCTTGGCGGCAGTCGGGTTCAGCAAATTGTTGTATTGGACAGAAGACCAATTCGAAAAGCTGCCTGTGGATGAAGTCTGGTGGCCTGCTATAGGCGCGCTTGGTCTTGGAGTCATTGGTTACTTTGTGCCGAGGGTCTTGGGTGTGGGATATGACACCATCGGCGATGTGTTAAACGCCAATCTGGCGTGGAAACTCCTGGTCGTCGTAATGGTTGCCAAGGCCATCGCGTTGGTGATTTCACTGGGTTCAGGTACTTCGGGAGGATTGTTGGCGCCCATGTTCATGTCAAGTGCGGCGCTGGGTGGAGTGTTCGCACTGGGAATAAATCGGATCTTTCCAGCAGCCAACTTATCGGCTGGCGCGTTCGCGTTAGTCGCCATGGGAGCGGTCTTCGGAGCGGCCTCCCGGGCGACGTTCACATTCATTATCTTTGCATTCGAGATCACTCGCGATTACAACTCGGTGCTGCCGCTGATGCTGGTCAGTGTGATCGCAGACGGTATCGCCATGTTGCTGATGCCCAAAGCTTCCATCATGACGGAGAAACTTGCTCGCCGGGGACTGCACATCCATCAAGATTATGAAGCCGACGTTCTGCACCAGGTGATGGTTTCCGAAACTATGGACAAAGACGTCCCGAAAGTAATTTCGGACATGAAAGTGGGCGAATTCGCGGAACGAATCGCACGCCGCGACCCGGAAATTTCTCAGCATCAAGGAGTACTGATTTTGAACCCGGACGGTAAACTCGCGGGCATTATCACGCGGGGCGATGTGATGCGGGCTTTGAATGAAGATCCGTCCGGCATGATGAGTGTGCTGGACGCGGGAACGCGGAATGTCATTGTCACCTATCCGAATGAGTTGTTGCATGATGCTTCGGCCAAGATGCTGCGCAATGGCATCGGACGCCTGCCAGTGGTCGACCGCGCTGACCCGGGACGAGTGGTCGGCTATCTCGGCAGGCCAGGAATCATGGCAGCGCGTTTGAGAGGTCTGGAAGACGAACATGTGCGCGATCCAGGCTGGATCACACACTTCAAGCGACCAACAGGAATTTCTCGCTAGGAATCAGCTTGAGCTAGGGATTGGTTTTCGCAGTTGTGTTCTTCAACACGAGCACTAGAATGCGGCCGTCGGAGTGAAACTCTCCTCCTGTGGCGGTCTTGGCGGTGGTCAGTGCATCGGCCGGCGTCACGTGATCACGCTGGACAACAAGCCCGGTTCCAGAAAGTGTTCCGTTCACAAACTCCCGCTCGCCGTCGATCGCGGGATCGATCTTATGTGTGAGGCCGTTGTTCCGTTGATCGCGCTCAAATCCGATGTCGTGCGTTGCAGCAACGCACCACAACGGGCGGCCATCTACGGTGTAAGGCGACTTCCATACCCGCAAGTGGTTGCGCGACATTGCAACTTTGACGGGTTCCGCATGCGCGAAGCCATAGTCCTGAGCACGATCAAATAAGAAGAGAGTGCTCATGGGCATCGTCAGATAGTCTTTTTTCTCGAGAGAATTCAAGACCGCGTTCATTGCCGTGTTGCGTACCGTCTTGTCAACTTCCACCCATCCGGCAGAAGTAAACACTTGCACAACCTGCTCCTGCGTTCCCACGATGAGCACGTTGACCATATCGCCAGGATTTTTGTCGGGATCGGAAACGCGCCGCGGAATTTTGCTCAAAATATCCGGAGTGATTCCCGATATTCGAGTTTCAGATGGGCCGCCCACACTGGCGGCGTCTCCTGATCCTTCCTCAAGAATTTCGATTTTGACTTGAAAACTGCCGGTGGCTACTGCTGCATCCTTCTCGCTCTGGTTAAGTCCCAAATAAAGTCTGCCGGAAGTCGGGACCTCGAACTCCTTGCTGGCTCCGATCAGAAAGGGTTGCGAATATGCCTCTGCGCCGATACGGCCGATCAGGGCTCCATGTCCGGCGCTGCTCACCGCGTATTGGTGAATCAGATCTGCGAAGCCACGGGCGAGTCCATCCGGGCCGAATGATCCGACCGTTCTCGATTTGCCGACCAAACCTTCATCGCTAGCGGGGTAAGTAATTTGCCCGCTACCCGTGAATCGCAATTTCGCACCACCTCGCACATCGACCTTAGAATCTACCCACCGTTCCTTTCCTGGCACCTCGACCGTTGAGGATTTGATTGCTCCTGTGGTGGCTGTGCTGGATTGCGCCAAAGTATCTGTGGAAGTCGCTCCCATGACTAAAACGAGCACGGCCGACAAGGCCTTGTGCGAAAGGATTTGTGTCAATCTGTTCATATGTTTATTGAATCTTCGGCGCTTGGCGACGCAGAACTGCTGCGCGCTGATTATAAAGCGAGAATTGGGAAACGAATGAAATCCGAAGCTCCGGCAATGTGAAGATGCATTTTCGGACTGCCTTTACACGAATCGCCGTTGAAGCGGCTAGGAGTAAGTGTCCGCGAGTGAGTCACATACAGGGCGATAGTGCCTAGGGCTATTTTTCTACGGCTTTCTACTGATTGCCGCTGGGAAACCAAAAGTATGTAATGAGCCCAAGTTCATAAGTTGATCAGGCGGTCATGGGTTAGCGTTGGCATGAGTCAACATTCGACCCTCACGACCGCCATTGTTTTGCCCGAAAATTTGCGTTGAACTTCATAACCGGGGGCTTTCTCCGTCCTTCACCCCCTGCTCTGGCCCGAGGAAGCTGGTGGCGAGGGCGCAGCACAGCGAGCGGTCGGATCCCGGGAGCAGGTTCTCTCCCGGTTCCGGTCGTCACCACCTCCGAGGGAGGTGAAGTTAGCCAGAGATCAGAGATTAATCCACGCGACGCCGAGCGAATGCAGGATCAGAGTATCCGAAAAGGTCATTTTCGATGCATCGGCGACAAGTTCAAACGCGTACTGGACGTTTGCATCCTTGGTCACACACCAGGGCTCGTGCTCAAACAACCCTTGGCAATGCTGACATCCACTCTCTATTTGATAACGGTTTTCTTCGTAGTGAGCCGAATCGATGTTGTTCATAAGTTCACCCTTCCTGAACTCGAATTTCCCATCGTCAATACGAACATTGGATGGCTGGTGGCGGGTCGTGGCAGCAAACTCAAGCGTCAAATGCGCTTGGATACTTGGAAAAAATCGGGCAACTCGGTATATCGACTGAGAGTAGTCCGTAAGGAATTGCAGAAAACGTTGTCGATCCATTCCTCAAGATCGCCTCGTGGCATGCCCCCGCTACATCAGGCCCGTACCCGGAAGTGTTTTGTATTCTCCTGCTTTCCTGCGTGATCTGAATCACCCGCGGGGGAAGTGATGATCACACTGGCCTTCCCAGGGGATCACTACCCTTGAAATAGCGTCCCCGGAAAGCGACATCGGTCTCTGGGGGTCGTCAGCCTTCTCGCTGAATTGGCACCGCTATGCCACGGAAACTCGGCCCAAAACTCATCTTTTCGCTCACAGTCCTGATTGTGGCCATCAGCGGTATCAGCGGCTACCTCAATTTCCGAAGTCAGAAAAAGCAACTCGTTGACACCATGATTCTGGGCGCCGACCAACTGTCACGTGGGATCACCGGCGCAACCTGGCATGCCATGCTCGACGACGATCGCAAAGCGGCATACCAGATCATGCGCGCGATCGCCGACAAGCAAGGCGTGGACCGCATTCGCATGTTCAACCGGGAAGGAAGCTTGGCGTTCTCTACCGATCCGAGTGAGCAGGGGAACTCATTCAACCCGTCCAGCGAGATATGCGCAACCTGTCATAAACAGGGGTCCGTTCGGACCAGGCCAACCGATGACTCCCGGGTCCGCTATGCGCGTTCTCCGAATGGTGTGAAGACGATCAACATGGTGGCGCCGATATACAACGAGTCGGCATGCAGCAATGCAAGTTGCCACGCTCACAGCGCTTCGACGAAAGTTTTAGGAGTTGTCGACGTTGCTTTGAGCCTGGATCCGGTGAAGGCGCAGACAAGGGCGATCACGGTGCAGACCATAGCTGTGGACGACTCTTGAAGTAAGCATCGGGGCGGCATTCGTGATCTTGTTTACGCGCCGGTTTGTGGCGTCTCCGATTCAGCAATTGATTGCGGGGACCAAAGCCGTCAGTGCGATGGACCTGAACCAGCCCATCGATGTCGGCGCAGCGCGAGGAACTCAGGAGTTGGATGAACTGGTCGACGCTTTCAATCGGATGCGGGAACGCCTGAAAGTTGCGATTGCTGACCTAAATGAGATGCAGCAGACGCTGGAAACCAAGGTAGATGACCGCACGCAGCAACTGAAAGCGGCGCAGAAAAAGCTGGTGCAATCCGATCGGCTGGCGACGCTCGGACAACTTGCGGCCAGCGTGGCCCACGAAATCAATAATCCGATCTCGGGAGTTCTGAATCTCTCCATGCTTCTCGAACGACTGATGGTGAGCGGCAACTATCCCGCCGGCCGCGAAGCAGAATTCCGTAAATATCTCGGTATGATCTCGGCTGAGACCGCGCGCGTCGGACGCATCGTTTCCGACCTTCTTGCGTTTTCCCGACGCTCGAAGCCGCAGCGTGCACCCGCCGATCTCAACAAACTGGTGCAGACAACCATCGGGTTGGCAGACCACAAATTGAAGTTGATTAGCGCCGAGGTCGTGCTGGACTTCAGGCCAGACCTTCCGTCTAGTGGAATGCGATTCCTCGCAGATTCAGCAAGTCATTTTGAATCTCGTCCTCAATGGCGCGCAGGCCATGCAATCGCGAGGCGGCGGCACGCTTACGATCCGAACTCGTCTGATCGCTGAGGAAGGTGTCGTAGAACTCTCGGTTCAGGATAACGGGGAAGGCATCGCACCCGAAAACGTCTCCAAGATCTTTGATCCATTCTTCACCACAAAGGTTGAAGGGAAAGGAGTCGGTCTTGGTCTGGCAGTGCTGTACGGGATTGTGAAGGCACATGAGGGAGAAGTTGAAGTGGCAAGCCGACTGAATGAAGGTACGACTTTTACTGTGAGTCTTCCCCTGAAGGTCACGAAGCGGGGCAAATGATTCCAAAGAAATGCAGGTGCAAGCCGTGTGAACGACCTTTGCCTCGTGCCTGTGGGTTCCGTTTTGCCGAGCGTGCTGGAGTGGATCGAAAAGGCGGCGGCCGAATGGTTTCCGCTGCCGATACGACGGCTTCCTCCTTTAAACATTCCAGACTCTGCCTATGACCCGAAACGAGGACAATACCAGTCGGTCGAAATCATGAAAATGCTTGCACAACTTGCCCCACGAGACGCCTTTCGTGTCCTCGGAGTTACGGATGTGGACCTTGCGATCCCGATGCTCACTTTCTTGTTTGGACAGGCACAGTTCGACGGGCCTATCGCCCTGATATCTCTGTGCCGACTGCGCCAGGAGTTCTATGGTCTTTCCGCACAGGAAAGTTTGTTGCGCGAGCGCACAGTCAAAGAAGCGCTGCACGAACTCGGGCACACATTCGGATTGGTCCACTGTTCCGAGCCCAGTTGCGCAATGAGCCTGGCCACCCACGTGGAACTTGTGGATAGCAAAGGAAGAGAGATTCTGTGACCGCTGTGGATCGCATCTGGTCCAACGATTTTCGGGGGAGGCAGGAATATGAAAAAGAACTGGCCGATTCTTGTCGTCGACGACGAAGACGTAATGTGCGAGTCGATGGCTGCGTGGTTGCGCGAAGATGGCTACCGAGTCGATACCGCGGCGAACGGCCAAAAGGCGCTCGAGCAAGCCCGCTCCACAGACTATGCCATTTGCTTCGTTGACCTCAAAATGCCCGGGGGCATGGACGGAATCGAAACCATGATGGAAATCCATCGCCTTCGTCCCGAAGCTTCCATCATCATCATCACTGCATACGCAACCGTCGATACCGCGATCCAAGCAATGAAAGAGGGCGCCCAGGAATACATCGTAAAACCCTGCAATCCGCAGGAGATCTCGATGCTAGTCTCACGGATTCTCAAGCTGAAAAAGCTGCAAAGTGAAAATGCAATTCTTCGCAAGAAGCTCACGCGACAATACCGCCATCACGACATCATCACCAAAAATCCGCGGATGGGCGAGATCCTTTCCCTAACGCAGGAAGTCGCCAGCCTGAGCAGCACCGTCCTCATTCGCGGCGAGAGTGGTACGGGCAAGGAACTCGTCGCGCGTGCAGTTCATTTCTCCGGCAACCGTGCCGACAAACCATTTATTGCGGTGAGTTGCGCTGCCCTGACTGAGACACTTTTTGGAAAGTGAACTGTTCGGCTACGAGAAAGGCGCTTTCACCGGGGCGACTAGTCAAGCAAAAGGCAAGTTTGAGTCAGCGGCAGGAGGCACGATCTTCCTCGATGAGATTGGAGACATTTCTCCCAAGCTACAGGCCGATCTCTTGCGCGTTCTTCAGGAGCGTCGCTTCTATCGTGTGGGCGGAACGCAAGAAGTCGAGGTCGACGTTCGAGTCATCGCGGCGACAAACAAAAATCTGGCGGAAGAAGTGCAGCACGGAAGATTTCGCGAAGATCTTTTCTACCGGCTGAACGTCATCGAGATTCGACTTCCTGCCTTACGCGAACGCCGTGAAGATATTCCCCTGCTTGCCGAGCATTTTGTCCAGCGCATTTCAACAGAGCTCGGAAAAGATATCACCGGAATCTCCAGCGGAGCCCTGAAATTGCTGTTGAGTCATGACTGGCCCGGAAATGTTCGTGAACTGGAAAATGTAATCGAGAGAGCCATCGTGACCTGTCACAACGGCACTCTTGAGGAACAGGACTTTTCGTGGATGCAGCCAGTGCCAGGTCAGGCGGAGGAGTGGGAGGTTCCAGAGGTTTCGCTGAATGAATTGGAACGGCGCGCAATCCTGGCAGCCCTGGAAAGAAAGCACGGCAACGTAAAGGAAGCTTCCATGGCGTTAGGGATTGACCGTTCGACGCTCTACGACAAACTCAAGCGTTACGAAATCTCGCACTGACCCACTTCGCCGAACGCTCAATCAGTGAGGAACGTGTCGGATAGTACTGCGTCCCAGTCTGCCTCTAGGATTGAATCCATCAGGTGGGGCAGCAGCACCCCGCCATCTGCAAGCGCAGGAGCGCTGTCAGGTGTTCGCAGCTGGATCTGCAGGCGCTCCATTTCTCGGGAGATCCATCCTCTCACTTCCGGTCCACGGAGAAGGTGGCGCAATGCCACGCGGTCGTTCAGATCTGATCGTGGGCGCATCTTGAGATACCAGCCCTTGCCGGGTCCGCCAACCTCCAGGATCGTTCCTTCGATCGGCGCGCGAACAGAGATCTCGGCCCCGTTCTTCCGGATGCGCCACGCGGTCTGATTCGCCTCGATTTCGTCGCCTAAATCTGGCATCCGGACAGAATCAGGATCGCCGATTAGGCACTCTGCCAGGCTGTCTAGCCCGACAAGCAAATTTCCATCCTCAACCGTTTTCACCCAAGTATGACCTCGGTGATACAGGCGGTCGTCTGGGAAATCCAGCCCACACGGATGTGCATTGCCTGATGCTGGCAGTACCGCAAAGTGCGAGTAGTTCTTGCAGGTTCGGCAGTCAAAGTTGTTGTCGCAGGTTCTCGAGATGACTCTTCCAGCCAGTTCATGGCGGCATCGCTTGCTGGAATCGGGCACCTTTGAGAAATGCGATTTCCAGCACAGCTCAGCGGCTTTGTGGCTCCGAAAATCGTTGACGGTCTTCATTACCGCTGAAGCGATGGTTGCGGAAATCGTTAGAACCACGGCGAAGAACAGCGTTAGAAAAAGAACATGGCCGAACGCCCAGTGAAATCCGTCAATTCCCGGAAACATGCGTGTCCTCTCCCTTTGAGTTCGCGAAAAGCGGCAAATATCGATACGACAGTGAGTAAACAATCACCCCGTATGCCACGACTCCACCGAAGCTGGCGACTTCCTGCCAACTCGGCGTGTACTTCAGGAACTCATCGAATGGAAGCGTCGGCAGCGCTAGGGTCTGAATCGTTAGGACGAATCTGTTCAGCAATATCCCTACGCAAGCCAATGCCGCGCCCGTAAGAAGCAGACCCTTCCGATTGGCTGTCTTTCGGAACGTCAACAGGAACGCCGGCACCAAACCTAGAAGCACAATCTCAACGAACAGAATCGGCGTACCGAAGGGACGATAAGAGTAGAACTGCCAGGGTTCGAAACCTTCAGCTGGGGATGTGTAGTTAAGCCAGATCAGCGTATCAATCGATTTTGCCGCGACGTAAACACCAAGCAGAGTTCCCGATATAAATCCGAGGCGTCGAAATAACTGGCTCGGCACGAGTTTCCGCCCGTGAGCTTCTCGGCGGTGGCGGCGATCAACATCAGAAAGCTCGGGCCCGAGGCAATTGCTGAAAGGATGAACAGAAAAAACGTTGACGGCCAGATCAGGATGCCGTCCCTGAAGGCAAATGGCCGTCCTCGCAGCACTCCGTACAGTCCACCAAGCGATCCCTGATGGAAGAAGGAGAGTAGCGTTCCAACGCCGGCGAGAACGGGAACTAGTTTGTGCAGTTGATGTTCGAAGACAAGGAATGAGGGTATCTTGCTTAGGTTTCGGTTGCGCAACAGCAAGGGGATGTACTCGAGGCTAAGCACCAGCAGGTAACACGAAATGCAGAACGTGACCTCCGTGAGCATGGAGTGTGTGTTCGGATGCCAGAATGTGAACCACGCCCTTAACGGTTGCCCCACATCGATCATCAGTATGCCGACCGCACCGCTATAGCAGATAAACCCAACGACGACGGCCGTGTTCAAGATCGGCTTCAATTCCGTTCGTTTCAGAATATAAACGAGCAATCCGGTAAAGAACGCTCCTGCTCCCAGTGCAATGATGCCGAGATCTAGAAAGATCCAGAGCCCGAAGGCAAAGCGGTTGTCCATGTTCGTTTGGTTGAGGCCGAAGTAGAGGCAAAGACCGGCCGCATAGACGCCAAGGACCAGCAGCAACGCCCAGGGTGCGAGCCACAGCAGGAATCGCGTGAGCGACGTCCTTTCTTCCCCGCGACTGATCCATCGAGCGTCAGTGAGAACCGTGCTAGCCATGCTGAGCCTCCGACTGGCGCCCGGGTTCCGCCAGATTTCTCACCCATGGTTCCCTCGACTTGTAGTAAACCTTCGGCGCCGTGCCAAGACGCGCAAGTAATTGAAACGTCTCGGGCGCCTTCACTTCTTCTGAGACGGGATCTTGCGTGTCCGCGAGATTTCCAAATCGGATTGCGCCTGTCGGGCAGGATTCCACGCATGCCGGGATGTAATCGGCTGGATCGATCTCCGATCGGCCAGCCGCAGCCGCTTTTTCTTTAGCGGCGTGGAAGCGTGCGTGACAAAGGTTGCACTTTTCGACTACGCCCCGCATCCTCACCGCCACTCCCGGATTCAGGCTACTCTCCATCCCTGCCGGCCATGAAGGATCCCACCAGTTGTAGTAGCGGGCGTGATAAGGACACGCAGTCATGCAATAGCGGCATCCAAGGCAGCGCTGCGGCATCTGCATGACAATCCCTGTTGCCTTGTCCACTTCCACAGCTTGTTGCGGACACACCTTCACGCACGGAGTTTCGTGTTCGCAGTGGGCGCACATGATCGGAATAAATATTTCTCGCTTCGCGATGCCTTCCATTCCGTTGGACACTCGGCGCACGAGCACCGGAGTGATGCCGGTTCGCGCACTCGCTTGTGGAAGGGACGGAACGTTGTTTTCAGCTGTACATGCGACCATGCATGCGCCGCATCCGGTGCATCGGTCGAGATCGATAACCATGCCGTACCGCGCTCTCATGTGTTACTCCGGTTGGGAGAGTTTCTTAATTTCGACTCGACGAAGAGCTTTGACGCCAGCGGAGGGAGAACTGGCGGTTGCCACGACGCTGCCCAATCGTCCTGTTGCGAGACTAAAGTGGAGGTGGGCCATTCTCGTAGTCGGCATTCGATCTTGGCACCGGCCTTGCCGTCGTTGACCCACACGGCGCCGTTTGATAGCGCCTCTTCTAATTTCTGTGCAGAGGCGAACTCTGAGATCGGAATCGCTTTTTCTCTGTGAACAGCGCCTGCTCGCCGCCTAAAAAGATTCTGGCAGCGAGCATGGATGATCTCCTCGATTGGAGTTAGGTTGGGCTCCACGCCAGTCAGAAACTTGGCAGCACTGCGCACTTCGAAAGCAGGCTTTGTCAGACTCGCTGCGATCGTGTACGTGTCCACTGAGGCTGTAGGCGCCGCGGGTATGTCGGACACTTCTTCGAGAAAGCCTGGGGCTGGAAGCAGCCAGTCCGCTGTTTTCGCGCCGCCATCCCAGGCGGCAAAGCGAAAGATTTCAGCATCGGTATCAATCGTGAAATCCCAAGGGACGCTTCCATCTAGCAAGACAGCTCGAACTTTCGGACGCGTCTGTTGGGTCTGAGGACGAGTCACCTCAGCTGTTGATCTACGTACGATTCCACCGGGTACGCCGACAGATCCAAGCACCACATTCAAAGCCGCAACCGCAGGATTTTCATCGCGAGCAATCCCCACCACAGGACCTCGTTCTACGACAACTCGCGCCAGGTCCAGAATGGCATCTACCGGCAAGCCTGTTTGTTGCGCGACATCAGGAAGGGTAGGCAACGCGAATTCATCGTGAGCCGGTATTAATTTCTGTTGAATCAGTGCCTTGGCTAATCCCGCTGCTAGAGCCGACTCCGATCCTTCCTTGATCGATACCCATCGCCAGGAACGAGCGGCTGTCCGCGACATCGAAGCATCGACTTGTATGAGCCGCAACTTTGCATCGCGGCCGCCCGTGCCACCTTCGGCCCAGAGCCAGGGAAACCGACCCGGGACGCCCCATCCATCAAGCAAGGGAACTCCAAAGCTGACGACGGTTCGTGCGTTTTCGAGATCATAGCCAAGCGAATGAGCGGAACCCCCGATCCATTTTTCGTAAGGCAAGAGGGTTCGTACTTCCGAATTGGGCAGGGCGCGGTAGGAGCCATGCAGCTTTTCTACAAACGACTGCAATACCGAGGAAGCTGCTCTCCCGGGATAGCCGTCGATGACCATGATCGCGCCCTCGCTGCAGGCCTTCACAAACGCTGATTGCGCCTCGCCCCACGATGAACTCATCCCGCGATGCTTCACAGTCTTGAGTCGGCGCGGATGCCAATTGAGTTGATGGGCGGCGTATCCGAGAGGGCACAACACCCCTCGGCTGACTGAATGCGTCGACATCCCCGCAACACCCACTGCGTAGCCGGATGACATCTTCACGCGCAGCCCGCATCCGTTCGGACACAATGAGCAGAACGACGCTTTCACTTCCACCGGTCCGCGGGGCGGCTGCGGAATCCACGGCCAGTTCTGGCTCCAGATCGAAACATCGTCCAATACCTTCCATGGCACTGGAGTGGCCACGGCGCCTACCGCGGCCCCTGCACCCCATAACAGAAGATCCCGCCGACTGAACTTCATCTTCGACCTTTCATTGATGGCAACCGAGGCAGCCTGTTTCCACGTGGTGACGCGAATGGCATGCCTCACAGTCGGTCATCTTCATGCCGTCGTGCTGCGCACGCCGCAGTCGCGATATCGAGTGTCCCCAAATATCCCGACTGTATCCGCTAATCCGGTTGACCTCGTAAATTCGAACTTCGTCTTTGTCCCCGTAGCTGGAATGACATTCCGAGCACGCAAGCTTTGCCCGTTTGACATGAATCGCGTGCGAGAACCAGACATTCGTCGGCTGCTTTGAATAGACCAGCCATGGAGTCTCATGACCGGGTTTGACGAAGTCGTTTACTAACAACGCTTCGGCCTTGCTTTCGCCCAGCCGATCGGAATGGCAACCAGCGCATTTTTCGGTCGGAGGCAGGCCAGAGAAACTTCCATCTTCGTGAATGGTGTGACATTCACTGCAGTCGCTCAGACCTGACTTGTCTGCATGCGTTTTGTGAAGGAAATCGAAAGGCTGATTTTTCTTCACGTAAAGAAGTCGCGGAAATAGAAACCAGCCCACAAATAATGCGGTGGCCACTCCCAACGTGAAGAAGATCAGGTTGCGATGAATCTTCATTTTTCCGCCGTCCAGTCCGTTCTTGAGAAAAAATGCTGGAACAGACAGACCAGGTGCTGGCGCTCGAGTAATTGCGCTACACCCTTGACCGGGGTTCCACCATCACATCCGGGAGCGTGCCTGTCGTGAATTTCTTGATTCAGTCGTTCGCGCTCATTGGCCTGCCAGAGATCTGCCTGCGGCGATCGAAGCAAGCCCGTCCGCGTTCGGCCCGGAACTTCCCAGCCTTCGAACAACCATCCTGTTCCGTACGGATCCAGGGTCAATCGGGCGGGATCGCTGCGCAAGCGCCCATTCACTCTTTGAATCATCATCGGATTCGGGAAGCTCATCGGCCATTCGACGCCGTTTATCGTTAGCGCCAGGGCGGGGCAGTGCGTCCCGCGAGCCGTGACGAACGTTACGCCGTCGACCTGACCCGCGATATCGGCGACGAATGCATCGACGCCGATGTGACACAGTCCCGACTCCTCCGCATCCAGCCAGAAATGATTTGGAGAGTAGAGAAGCGTCGCAGGCGGCTTTGTGACGTGAGGTTGCGACAGATGCAAGTAGGAATCGCAATAACGGTAGTTGTCGCTCGTGCATCCTGACAATTGGGAATCGCTGAACGGAATGAATTGCGGCACGGGCGAGACCCCGCAGTACTGTACGCGTATCTCCTCCAGCCCTGGACAGCGATCAAGCGCCTCCGCATCTTTTGCAGCCAATTCACAGCTGCGGTACTGCGGAGAATCGCACAACCCGCCGTTAGTGGCGCCAGGCCCGCTGAGTATCAGCTTGCGAACCGGGGCCGCATGGCAATACCGCGCCTTACCTTCCCGCAGCAGTGGGCAGGCCATAACTTACTCCTGCGATTTCTTTGGGGATTTGCCATCTTCGGAGAGCTCAATTTTTTCGCCTCCGTCCGCCATGGTTAGCCCAAGTTCAGGGACTCGAAAACTGTGTGTCCCGCCATTTAGGAGTGCCCGCAACTCACCGTCGATATTTCCCAATACCGACGCAGTTTGGGCGTGGCCAAACTTCTTCGCCAAGAGATCCCAACCCACTGCGAAGAACACAATGAGAAGCGCAGCAACGGTGACGATTCCAAGTACAAGGTTTGTAATATTCAGCCACATCGTCCAATTTTCTCCGGCCATCGCGATGACCTCCTGTTCGATGGAACTCATCTACCAGGTGAAATGCACGCCGATGGCCATCATGTGAGCTCAACAGCTTGCGGCGAAGAGACGCGTACTCGTGTTGGTTTTCCCAACGAACTCTGTAGGCGATTCCAACACTTCCACCTGGCGACTTCATCCCGCCCCCAAAGCGCATAGTCGATCCTGAACGCACGGTTATGTGCGGTGCGAAAACTGCTTCGTTTGTGCTTACGCTCTCGCACAACTGTGAGCGCGGTCACAGGGCTCGCCTTGAGGTCTCTCTACAAAGGAGTTAACGGTGTAATTCAGCTAACGCGATGTGCATCGAACCGCTGATTTCGCTAGTTCTAGCAGATACGCATTAGTGATCGCCGATATAGGCGTCACTAGAATGACCTCGGTCATGAATCCGAAATGGAACGGCCAATTCTCTTGTTTCGATCTTGTCGCCAAGACCGACACGCGTGGCCAAACCTTGATCCAGGTTGGAGACCTCGAAATTGGAGGCAGTGATTTCGTGGTGATGGCCGGCCCCTGCGCGGTCGAATCGGAGAAGCAAATACTAGAAACGGCCGAAGCTGTTGCGGAGGCTGGCGCACGTATTTTGCGCGGAGGCGCTTATAAGCCCCGCTCATCTCCGTATGCCTTCCAAGGTCTTGGTGTCGAAGGCCTAAAGCTTCTCGATAAGGCCAGGCAAGCCACAGGCCTCGCCATTGTCAGCGAGGTGATGAGCGAGGACGACGTGGAACTCATCGCGGAATACGTGGACATCATGCAGGTCGGCACGCGCAGCATGGAGAACTACGCGCTACTCGAGCGCCTGGGAAGTTGCGGAAGGCCTGTGCTCTTAAAGCGTGGCATGACGGCAACTCTGGAGGAACTCCTTCGCTCAGCGCAAGTGATTGCGATGGCGGGAAATCCAGAAATCATTTTGTGCGAGCGCGGCATTCGCACCTTTGAAACTGCGACCCGCAATACTCTCGATATCGCTGCCGTCCCAGTGTTGAAGACCGTCTCGCATCTACCCGTGATCGTTGATCCCAGTCATGCTGCCGGGGTTCGATCGCTTGTGCCAGTGCTCTCGCGGGCGGCGGCCGTTGTCGGAGCAGATGGGCTCATCGTGGAAGTTCACCCTCAGCCGGAGTCAGCTCTGAGTGATGGCAATCAATCGCTCTCGTTTGCCGAGTTCCGTCGAATGATGGTCGATCTCCAACCCTACCTCGAACTCCAGCGGGACAGCCGATCTCTTCGCCCGCAACTCCTCGCGTCAGGAGGAGCGGATTAGTGCTTGCGCGTGCAATCGCCGTCCTCCTGGTCTTATCGGTTGCGATCGGACCTGCAACTCCGAATAACAGACCGTCTGCTCCCTCGTCCCTTCCCGATCTTCTGTATACGTCCGCGAGCCGTTACGAGTCACTGGCGTGGATGCACGGGGCGGACCGGTTCGGCGGTGACGCCACCATAATTTTGAAAAACGAGAGCGGTACCCATCCCTTCGTCCCCGACTTTGCCGAGTCCGCGGACCCCGACGTCTCCTTCGACGGTGAAAGAGTTCTGATCGCCGCCAAACGTCACCTGCAGGATCCATGGCAAATCTGGGAAGCGAACAAGGATGGCAGCGATGCCCGTCGCGTCACATCCCGCGCCGAGGATTGCATTCGGCCCCTCTATCTTCCAGACGATCGATTCGTATTTGCTCGTAAGGTCAGTGGCCGGTTTGTCATCGAAGTTGCCGATCTTTCCGGGGGCGAGTCTCGCGCTCTCACCTATATCCCCGCTAACGCTATGCCTGCCGCAGTCCTCCGCGACGGCCGGCTGCTG
Organism: uncultured Acidobacteriota bacterium; assembly: GCA_963712365.1. GTDB lineage: Bacteria > Acidobacteriota > Terriglobia > Terriglobales > Acidobacteriaceae > Sulfotelmatobacter. The sequence goes on along the minus strand of CAVQHO010000001.1, from coordinate 85,868 downwards.
TTCGAGGCAGGGTATCCGCTCGGATCAAACACAACTCCCGAAATCTACACGGTCTATTCCGACGGCAGCGGAGTTGAGTCTTACAGATGTGATCACGGGAAGGCGCGATACGCGGCCACCCAGACAACTTCTGGAGACATAGTATTCGCTTCGACCCGCGGCCTCTCCCGCTTCACCTCGGCGCATGCGCTGGAACTCTCGATCTCCTCTCCTCTGGGCGAATATGCGGACGTCACCGAGGAGCGTGACCCGTCCTTTCTTGTTTCGTGGCGACCAGGGCCGAAAGCTACGTTTCAGCTGAAGGGTTGGACCGCAGGCTCCACGGAACTACAGCCCTTGGTTTCCGACCGAACCATGAATCTTGTGCAACCGAGAGCGATCAGCACTCGGCAAATCCCAAAACGCCACCCCTCGGGCTTGCATGACTGGTCGAATGCCAACCTGCTTTGCCTGAACGCCTACACGTCGAAGTATCAATTCGTACCGGGCTCCATACACGCGGTCCGCTTATACATGCGCGGCGACGACGGGAATTCAAAATTGCTCGGAACCGCACCCGTAGAGAAGGACGGATCCTTCTTTGTCCAGGTTCCAAGCGACCAGCCACTTCAAATCGAACTGCTCGACATTACGGGCAGGACGTTGAAACGCGAATCCGGATTTTTCTGGATGGCGCGCGGCGAGCAGCGAGGATGCGTTGGATGCCACGCCGGTCCTGAAACCGCTCCTGAGAATGCGGTTCCCATGACGCTGTTGAAATCGACCACTCCCGCCGGTATGACTGGCTCGCCCTCTCAGGCGACCTCCGGAGGCACGAAGTGATACTCAGGGTTGTCGCCATTCTTCTTTTAGCCTCATCATCAGTCGCACAGACTTTACCCACCAACGCAGCCAACACCATCAAGTTTGACGATGCGACCATAAAGTCTGGAATTGGATTCACACACAGCTTCGGATCGCAAAAGCTTGGTTCTCTTCTCGAAAGCACTGGTTCGGGTTGTGTCTGGTTCGACTACAACAACGACGGATTTCCCGACCTTTACGTTGCCAGCGGCAAGCCGCTCGACGGTGGCATTCATCCCTACCCGCTGAAACAGCCTCCTGCGACTCCTCCTCACAACCATTTGTACAGAAATAATCGCGACGGCACGTTCACTGACGTCACGGACCAAGCCGGCGTTGCAGCCAACATCTATGGAATGGCCGCAATAGCGGCAGATTTCGACAACGACGGTTTCGTAGACCTCTTCGTCACCGGCTACGGCAAAGCAATTCTCTACCGCAACAACGGGGACGGGACTTTCTCCGACGTGACAGCCAAGGCCGGCGTCGAAGTCACTGGCTGGTCCATCAGCTCAACATGGCTCGACTACGATCGCGACGGATGTGTCGACCTATTCGTCGGCCGCTATGTGAAATTCGATCCGAAGTATCGCAATTTCTATGCGGCCGACAACTACCCTGGACCGCTCGACTACGCGGGGGACACGAATCGTCTATTTCACAACAACTGCAACGGAACATTCACTGACGTCACAGACAAGTCTGGCATCGGCGGGTTCAAGGGCCGCACCATGGGAGTCACAGCGTCTGATTTCGATAACGATGGCTATCCGGATATCTATGTCGCCAATGACAAGACCGAGAATTTTCTGTTTCACAACAAGCACGATGGAACGTTTGAAGAAATTGCATCAGATGTCGGCGTGGCCTACGGACAGAATGGCGAGAGCACTTCCGCCATGGGTCCGGTTTTCGCCGACATCGATGGCGACGGCCGTCTCGACCTTCTTGTCACCGATTCAAAATATAACCGGCTGATGCGTAACGCATCCCCGAATGGTTTCGAGGACATCGGTCCTACCTCCGGTATCTCTCAAGCCACGGCCCAGTACACGAGCTGGGGATCCGGCATTTATGATTTCGACAACGACGGCTGGCTCGACATTCTGATCTTTCACGGCGGGTTGATCCACCTGGTTCCGCAGGAACAGTCGCTGTTTCGCGGGCTTGGCAACGGCAAGTTCACTGATGTATCACGCGACGCGGGTCCGCTACTCGAACTGAAGACCGTTTCCCGAGGGGCATGTTTCGCGGACTACGACAATGACGGCAAGCTTGATTCCTTCGTCGTCAACCTTGGTGCGCCAGCGATCCTGCTGCACAACATCTCACAGAACAATCATCACTGGCTCGCGGTGCAGCTAAAAGGGAAGAAGAGCAATCGCGACGGAATCGGAACGCGCCTGGAAATCGTCGCTGGCGGGCGTGCCCAGATCGCGGAACGCGTAGCCGGATCCGGCTATCTTTCCCAGGATGATGGGCGCACCCACTTCGGCCTCGGATCGGCAACAAAGGTTGACAAGCTGACTGTGCGCTGGACTAGCGGGCGCGAGCAGGTCTTGGAGAATCTAGCCATCGATCGAGTTCTTGTCGTGGAGGAGCCGTAGATGTCCTCCGGAACTCCATTTCAGGGAAGAAAACCCGCGATCTTCCGTATCGCTGGCGTACTCGTCCTGACCCTTCTTGCAATTGCAGCCCGCCCCGCACCGAAACAGCCGACGTCTCAACTGAAAGAACGATATCTCTCGCCAATCGAGATGGCTTTCGCGCCCGATGGACGCCTTCTCTACGTAGTTTGTCAAGACAGTGATGAGCTCCGCGTCGTTAATCTGATCACGGAAAAGGTCACCAGAAGGATCCCGGTTGGCCATTCTCCGCGAGGCATCGCGATCTCGGCGGATGGAAAGCTGCTCTATGTGACCGACGCATCCTCCGACACCGTTTCGGTAATCGACACTACTACTCTGGAAGTCGTACAGAACCTGCCGACTGGATTCGAGCCGCACGGTGTAGTCGTTGACCGGCAGCAAGCAACTCTGTATGTAGCAAACCGTTTGAGCGGCGACGTTTCTGTCATCGATCTTGGCACAGGGAAGGAACTGAAACGGCTCTTGGCGGGCCGCGGCGCCAGTTATCTCTCACTTTCACCCGACGGCAAGACAATCCTCTGCACTCATGTCTATCCAAATCCCGGCGCCGTTCGAACCGTGCCCGAGTCGGAAATTACGATCATTGATACTGGCGACAAGAGAGTGGTTCAACGTATACCACTACACAATGTTGCAGGAGTTTTTCATGTAGCGATGTCTGCCGACGGTATGCTCGGGTTCGCTGCGGCGCTCAGGCCCAAGAATCTGATTCCGCTCGCACACGTTGAACACGGATGGGCTTTCGGTGACTCGCTCACACTGTTTGGAAAAAAGATCAACGGCGTCATTCAAATTCCGATCGACGAGCTCGATCAGTATTACGCATTGCCTTGGGGAGTCGCGATCACTCCCGATATGTCGAGGATCTTTGTTTCGACCGCGGGATCGCAAAGCATTACGGCAATCGATGTCAGCCGCCTGCTAGCGACCGTTCAGCGCCGTCGCAAGTCATTCGTTAACGACCTTTCTGCATCCGCCGATTACGTGTCGCAACGGATTCCGGTAGGTCGGAATCCGCGCGGGCTTTCGATCTCGCCTGATGGAAGGCGTCTATACGTCGCGAACCGGCTCGACGACACGATCAGCGTCATCGACACAAAGTCTGAAAAGGTCATCTCGACGATTTCTCTAGGTGGTCCCGAGAATGTCGATGCCTTGCGAAGAGGAGAGCGCCTCTTCTATTCCTCGGAGTTTGCGTTCCAGGGACAGTTTGGCTGTTCGAACTGCCACATCGACGCAACCATCGACGGTTTGCAATGGGATCTTGAACCGGACGGCTTCGGCAAAGATGTTGTCGACAACCGCTCGCTGGAAAATTTGTCAGGCACGGAACCATTCAAATGGAATGGCGGAAATCCGGACATGCCTACCGAGTGTGGACCTCGAACGGAGAAATTCTTCTTCCGCTCGCAGAGCTTCACTCAGCAGCAGCTTACTGATCTAGTCACATTCGTCTACTCGCTGCCATATCGCCCAAATCGTTATCGCTCATCTGACGGTAATTTGACGGCAGCTCAGGAGCGTGGCAAGGCGATCTTTGAACGTGTGAAATCGAAAAACGGAAAACCAATTCCAGAGGCAAATCAGTGCGGCTCTTGCCATAGCGGGCCGAAGTACACAAATCAGCGTCAGTTTGACGTTGGCTCCGGAAAAAAGATTGATCGCTCTCCCCTGGTTGATGTCCCGCAACTCTCCAACATCGCTTACTCAGCTCCTTATTTGCATGATGGTTCGGCCCGCTCACTCGAAGAAATCTGGACGATCTTCAATCCGAAAGACACGCACGGTGTAACCAACGACCTAACTAAAGATGAGTTGAACGATCTCATCGAGTACCTAAAAACTCTATGAAAGCAAAATTATTCATCGCGTTGTGTGCCATTACCCTTGTCGGATCGTTCGTGTGGGCCCAAGACGTGCCGATGTTTCGATGGGAAAATTTCACTGCCATCAACGGTCTGCCCGACAATCATGTGTACTGTGTTCTGGTCGACGGGCAACGCATATGGGCGGGCACCGACAATGGGCTCGGTCTGTACGAGCGTGGCTCATGGAGAGTCTTCCGTCCAGCCGATGGCCTCGCGCACCAAGCGGTCCTTTCCCTCGCCCTAGACAAGAGCACGGGCGATCTGTGGATCGGAACCATGGCAGGGCTCAACCGGTTGTCAGCGGGACGGTTTGATACGTTCACTCAACTGAACTCTGGGTTGAGCAACGACATCGTCTATGGGGTGGGTGTGCAGGGCGACTTCGTGTGGACGGCGACAGCCGCCGGCGCGAGCCGTCTAAACATACGCAGCGGCCAATGGTCGCTCTTCAACGAGCGCAACACTCCGATGTACGAAATCTGGACTTATTCCGTCAGCCCCGCGGAAGACAAGGTCTATTACGCGGTATGGGGAGGTGGCGTCCTCGAGTACGACCAGCACACGGAACACTGGAAAGATTACAACGACCCCGACGGCGAGACCGAGATGGTAGTGATGAAAGATCAAGGGTTGATCCACGAGATCACAACATCGGTCAGCTACGTCGACAAGATTCTTTGGGTCGCCACATATTTCGGCGCTAGCCGATACGATGGCCGTTATTGGCATAACTTCCTCACGAAAGATAGCGGCCTGCCGAGTAATTTTCTGAGCCAGGTTAAAGCGCTCGATGCCCATCGTGCATGGTTTTCCACCGATAAGGGGCTTGCCTATTACGACGGGACGAATTGGGCGGTCTATCGTCCGAATCTCGACACTCACAAGCCGGAAATGCTGGTGCGAAACGCAGCCAGAGTAGTCAAAGCGGTCCGAGTGCAAACGGCGCCCGCCCACAATTACATCCTTGGCGTTGATTTTCAGGGTGATGACATCTGGGTCGCGACGGCAAGGGGCTTAAGCCATGGCATACGTCAAAAATCATCTGCAACAACAGCAAAGGTATTGAGCGCAGCGAAACCAAATTCGACCACGAAATAAGCAGGCGCAATCTTATGAACTTAGAAGAGCTGATCGCAGAAGTGACCACGGCACCGGTAGTGAAACGGGCCATGACTAATCACAAAACGCTAAACGAAGCTTACGACTACGGAAGCGCGTTTTCGCGAGGAATGAGAATCGATCTGAACGGTCTCACCATTCTTCTGATCTCCGGCACCGCCAGCATTGACGAGGCTGGTCGCACGGTTCACGTAGGCAATTTCAGGGCTCAGCTCCAGCGCACGTACGAGAACATCACTCAGCTTCTCGCGGCCGAAGGAGCAACCTGGCACGATATCGTGCGCACAACCTGCTATTTGCGCGACATCGAACGCGACTACGAGGCCTTTAACCAGGAGCGCACCGCGTTCTTCAAGTCGCAGGGACTCGATCCTTTACCGGCGTCCACAGGCATTCAAGCCATCCTTTGCCGTCCGGATCTCTTGATCGAGATCGAAGCGATTGCGATGTTTCGGCGCGAATCAACCAGCCGTTGACGTTCCGGAAATGAATGGTGTGTTTATGCGAATCGCCTCTGCCGTCGTGATTTCCATCGCTATCATCTGTGCTGCATGCGCGCAGACCCCCGTTCCTTGTGCGTGTGGCAAAACTCCTCCCGGTATTCCAGCCCCCCGCACTTTGAAGCCATATGCGGCGGCACCCGATGACCTGCGTCCGTATTCCAAGTTCACCCCTCCGTACTACGAGCACTACCAGAACTTAATCGAGTACAACGGCGCGGCACGCGATATTCCCGACCCGGATCTCAAAGATTTGACCGAGGTCCGCATCGGTTTCCTGGCGCCGCTCTACGACCATCCCGACGAGACTCGCGGAGCGCGCATGCTCAATGGTGCTCAGATGGCGGTTGACGAGGCGAACGCCTCAGGTGGCTATGGAGGCAAGCCATTCCGCATCGTCACCCACAATGACTATGACAACTGGCAAAACAGCAACTCTTACAGTGCCGGTAGTTCGAAGGACTCCGCCATCTGGGGAGCCGCTTCCAATGACGCTGTTCGTATGATTTATGACGACAGAGTCTGGGCCATGTTTGGCTCGATCAGCTCAGAGTCGACCCACATCGCGCTGCGTTTAACGCTCAAAGCGGAGACTCCGCTGGTCAATAGTGCCTCCACCGATCCCACCATCCCCGAAACCATCATCCCGTGGTATCACACCGATATTCAGGATGATCGCGTTCAGGGCTATACCCTCGCGCGGCATCTCTACACCGAACTTGGCCTGAAACGCATCGCTCTGCTGCGCATCAACGACCGCTACGGACGTTTCGGAGTGATCAAGTTCCGCGACGCATCCCGCCGCCTCGGCCATCCAGTCGTGATCGAGCAAAAATTCCTCCGGGGAGACACAGATTTCCGCCATCAACTTGAGGTAATCCAAGATTCGCGAGTCGACGGCATCGTCCTTTGGACCGACATTCCCGAAGCCGCGATGATCCTGCAACAGATGCGTGAACTTGGTATGAAGCAACGCGTTTTCGGCAGCCACCGCACGATCGGAGAGGAACTACTTCAACTTGCAGGTCCTTCCGCCGAAGGATTCGAAGCACTCTACCCCTACGATCCTTCCCGCAATGACCCGCGCTGGCTGAATTTCGTCTCACGTTACCAAGCCCGCTATCACGAGAAGCCCGACCACTTTGCTGCCTTGGCATACGACCAGATGCAGATCTTGCTCGAAGCCATCTGTCGCGCGGGCCTAAACAAAGGCCGTATCCGCGATGCCCTCACCGGCCTTACGAGCTACAAGGGCGTTACCGGGAACATGATCTTCGATCCGAATTGCAAAAACATCGCTCCGATGTTTCTCGCTCGGATTCACGACGGCCGTATCGAATACCGTCCCATTACGATGGAGAAGCCATATGCCAAGGTAGGCGAAACTGGTGTTCAGTACTTGGGACCAGCCACGCCCACTCAATCCGCGAGTAGCCTGGAGATCGGTATCTTCGGCCCTCATGCCTCAGACGTTGTCCATTCTGCGGAACTTTCCCGTTTCTCGGAGCAGTCAAATCTCGGTTCCAGGCGCTATTCGTTTATAGCGATTGACTCCCAAACATCTTGGGGGAAGGCCTCAAGCGATCTGGTCAATGCCGTCTACAACGACCACATCCTTGCTCTGATCGCTCTGGATCGCGATTCCGGCCACCTCGCCGAACAAATCGCGGTGAAGACCTTTATCCCCGTGCTTGCCATTTCGTCCGACCGCACTCTGACATCGACCAACATCCCGTGGATATTCCGCCTCCCACCGGGAACGCCGATCGTAACGGTTCTCCAAACCTTGTCCGCGGCGGTTAATCGGGCTGGCCCGAACCGTTCTGCTATTCGGGATGCCCTAAGCTCTGGTGATCCGCTGACTCTGACTTGGGATTCGGGGGGTGAACCCCGGCAACCATAAAATGGATTAACCTTGCGGCGAAAATTCGCCTCAAACGTTTTAGCAGCACGCCAAACCGCATCTGCCGGAGCGAAAACAAGTAAAAGACGCATCGAAAATCATATAGAATGCTTGCGCCCGAGAAGGGCGATCCGCGCATATCGCTGGTCCGTCGCAACCGGGTCCAGTGTCTGCAAGGAACGAGACATTCTCCTTCGGGATTGAACGCTTGCTCAGGTTCCAAAAAATCAACGACTCTACGGGCAGATTTTGCGGTTCCGGCGACTTTACTCTCAACCTCGATTTAAACTTCCACTAGTATCCTCGCTCTTGTAACAGCTTGTACATTCATTGTGGGTAGGGCCTCTTAAGGATGAATTCTCACGAACTCGCCGGAATCTTCGAAAGGGTCTTCGAGGCTCGTCCCCGAATTTTCCGTGCGCCTGGCCGCGTCAACCTTATCGGCGAGCATACCGACTACAACGAAGGTTTTGTCATGCCCGCCGCTGTGGCCTTTTCCACGTTTGTTGCGATTGCTCCCCGATCGGATCGGAAGCTCTTGATTCACTCGGAGGAATTCTCCGGCAACTTCGAATTCGATATCGACCATCTCCCCGAGTGCAAGACTGGATCCTGGTGCGACTATGTGCTGGGTGTGGCTCGCGTCCTTCAGCAACTTGGCGTGAAACTGAGTGGCGCCAACTTGCTCGTCCATGGCGAGGTTCCGATTGGAGCTGGATTAAGCTCATCCGCCGCGCTTGAGGTCGCTTCAGCCCTGGCACTCATCAGCCTTGATCGTGCCGATATTCCTCTATCGGATGTAGCCAAGCTGTGTCGCCGGGCCGAGAACGAATTCGTTGGCGCCCGCGTCGGCATTATGGACCAGTTCATTGCTTGCCACGGAAAAAAGGGCCACGCGCTCCTGCTCGATTGTCGCTCACTGGAGTTCAAGTTCGCCCCAATCCCGGCGGGACTGCAACTCGTCGTCTGTAACACGAAGGTCAAACACGACCTCGCGACCGGCGCCTACAACAAACGCCGCGAAGAGTGCGAAGAGGGAGTCCGCCACTTCGCGAAGTGGGATCCCGCCGTCCGCGCTCTGCGCGACGTCTCGATCGAATTGCTCGATAGGCACACCAAGGATCTTCCAGCCACAATCGCGAAACGTTGCACCCACGTGATCCGCGAGAATCAGCGAACTCTCGACGCGGCGCGCGCTCTGCAAGAGAACGATCTCTCCAGAATCGGCCAGCTAATGTCAGATTCGCATCGTAGCCTGCGCGATCTATACGAGGTGAGTTGCCGCGAACTTGACGCGATGGTGGACGCTGCCGAAGGATTGCCGGGCTTTATCGGCGGTCGTATGACCGGCGGGGGATTCGGTGGCTGCACAGTGAATCTGGTGCAGACCGATCACGCTCCCGATTTCGCAGATCAGGTCGCGCGTCGCTATCAGAAAGCGACCGGCATCGAGCCGCAAATCTATCTGTGCTCCGCCGAAGACGGAGCACAGGAACTCAGCTAGAACGTCCGGAGTCCGATGCTTCCGGGGACCACCCCTGCAACTTCACCAGCCAGTTTGCCGGTTCCGGCAGAATCGCGAACTTCGGCAGGTTTCCCCGCACCATGGCCACTTCATCGCAGCAGTGAAATCTCGGACACGCATGACAGTCTTTATAAATCTTGTCCGGCAGATCCTCGCGCTGCGCAACCGAAAATCCCTGCCCCGCAAAAAAGTTAGGCTTGCGGGTGAACAGGCAGATGCAGCCCACCTGATGTCGCTTCGCTTCGGCCATCAAAGCCTTCACCAGTCGACCGCCGCCTCCGCGTCCCTGCGCCCACGGTGCAACCGTAATGGAACGAATCTCGGCCAAGTGCGTTCCGTACAGGTGCAGCGCGCCGCACCCGATGATCGTGCCTTTGTCCTCGAGCACCACGAAGTCCCTGACGTTCTCGCAGATCTCCGGCAGCGTGCGAGGCAAAAGTGTTCCGTCACCGGAGTACGCTCCGATCAATTCGTGAATCTGTTCTGCATCCGGCAATATAGCTTTACGCGTGCGCATGGACCTCCTCGCGAAGACCTTCAATTCTCTTCCTGGCGAGGCCGATAGCCTGCCGCACCCGGGGGGGCGCTGTGCCCCCCGGAACGTCATGAACGGCGAGTACAGAGCGCAACGACAGTGATTCGTAGAAGTCCTCTCCGAACGCGGGGCTCAGCGCTTTTAGATCAGCCATGGGCAGTTCGTGCAATTCACACTGCCGCTCGATGCAGAGTTGCACAGCCTTCCCGATACGTTCGTGAGATCGCCTTGACGGCACGCCTTTCTTCACCAGGTACGTCGCCGCAGCCCACGCATTCATAAAACCTGAACTTGCCGCTTCCTGCATCCGGTCGTGATGAAATTCCACTGCCTTCATCCACCCCGTCACCAGCGGCAGCAATTGCAGCAACGTGTCCGCGGCGTCGAACAGGGGTTCCTGTGTCTCCTGTAAATCTTTGTTGTAAGCGAGCGGTAACCCCTTCACCGTAGTCATCAGAGAGATTGCATTTCCCACAACGCGTCCGCACTTTCCGCGAACCAGTTCCAGCAGGTCAGGATTCTTCTTCTGCGGCATCGCGCTGCTGCCCGTCGAATAAGCCTCGGGCAATTCGATGAATGCAAATTCCTGCGTCGAGAACAGGATCATCTCTTCTGCCCAGCGGCTCAGGTGCACCGCCAGCATCGAAAGCGAGTTCACGAACTCGATTGCGAAATCCCGGTCGCTCGTCGCATCGATACTGTTCGCCGTGGGGCCATCGAATCCAATACTCTCGGCCATCAAACTACGATCCAGCGTCAGTGTCGCCCCCGCGACTGCCCCCGAGCCCAGCGGACATAGATTCAGCCGCTTGCGGCAATCCGCAAGCCGGTCGGCATCGCGCAACAACATCTCGCAGTAAGACAACAACCAGTGTCCAACCAGAACCGGCTCGGCCCGCTGCAGATGCGTATAAGCCGGCATCGCCGCGTCTCCCGCCTGTTCAGCTCGCTCCACGAGAACGCCGCAAAGTTGTCCGATCTGTTGCCGCAACTCGTCAATCGCTGCCCGAACAAACAATCTCAGATCGGTCGCGATTTGCTCGTTCCGGCTGCGCCCGCTATGAAGCTTGTAGCCAACGTCGCCAATCAACTTCGCCAGTTGCTTTTCGACGAAGTGATGCACGTCCTCCGCTTCGTCGTCGTCGAGAAAAGCCGGCGAGGTCGCCGCCTTCGATCCGATCTGCTCCAGCCCTTGCAGGATGCTGATAAGTTCGTCCGCTGACAAGACTCCCGCGTTCTTCAATGCGCGCGCGTGCGCACCGCTGGCCGCGATCTCGTACTTCAGCAGCCTGTGATCGAACTCGAAAGACCGTTGCCATCGCTCGAATTCAGGATCCAGTGGCTGTCGGAACCTTCCCGACCACATCTTCATCGTGCAACCTCGATGCGGCTCAGAGCGCGCGAACGCGACGGCAGTCCAAGAATGCGGATGAATCCTGCCGCGTCCTTCTGGTCGTAACTCTCGCCCATAGTGAACGAAGAAAGATCGGTGCGATACAGCGAGTGCTCCGACTTGCGACTGACGACCGAAACGTTCCCCTTATAAAGAGACAGTGCGACCTCGCCGGTCATCTCCGACTGTGTCTTATCGATGAACGCATCCAGCGCCTCGCGCAGCGGCGTGAACCACAATCCGAAGTACACGAGTTCCGCATACTTGAGCCCGATGTGCTGCTTGAAGTGCGCAACGTCGCGCTCCAGGCAAAGAGCCTCGAGTTCGCGATGAGCTGCAATTAACAGCGTTCCACCCGGTGTTTCATAGCAGCCGCGAGACTTGATTCCGACGAAACGGTTTTCCACCAGGTCGACGCGGCCTACGGCGTTTCGCGCACCAATCTCGTTGAGCAACTCAACGAGCGAAACAGGATCCATTTCCATCCCATTCACTGACACCGGAATTCCCCGGTTGAACCCGATGCTCACTTGCTCTTCTTTGTCAGGCGCTTCCTGCGGGGACCGAGTGATTTGCCAAGTTGTTGCCAAGGGAGCATTCCCAGCGTCTTCCAGCTCGCCCCCTTCGTGGCTGATATGCCATAGATTCCGATCGCGACTGTGAATCTTTTCCCGGCTGGCCGACACGGGAATCCCGTGCTGCTCGGCATAGTCGAGACAGTCCTCGCGGGACTTTAAGCTCCACTCGCGCCACGGCGCAATGATTTTCAGTTCGGGTGCCAGCGCTTGGTAAGTCAACTCAAAACGCACCTGATCGTTGCCCTTGCCCGTGCATCCATGAGCAACGGCAGTCGCACCCTCGCGCATGGCCACTTCCACCTGGTGCTTGGCGATCACCGGACGAGCCATCGATGTCCCGAGCAGATACTTGTGCTCGTAAACCGCACCGGCCTTGAGCGCGGGAAACACGTATCCAGTCAGAAATTCTTCGCGCAGATCCTCCACGATGACCTTGCTCGCGCCCGTTGCGTAAGCTTTCTCAACGACCGCTTCGATATCATCTCCCTGACCCACGTCGCCAACCATGGCGATAACGTCGTACGAGTAGTTTTCCTTCAACCATGGAATGATGATCGACGTATCGAGTCCACCGGAATAAGCGAGAACAACTTTCTCAGGCATGAGCGCTCCTCACGGGCAGGCGCACGGCGCCGCCCAGCAGTAGATAAAGGATGGATTTCTGTACGTGCAGCCGGTTTTCCGCTTGCTCGAAGACCACGGACTGCTCGCTGTCTATGACTTCATCGGTAACTTCTTCTCCCCTATGGGCGGGAAGGCAATGCATGAATGCCGCGTCCGGCGCGGCTTCTTTCATCAGAGCCCGATTCACTTGGAATGGCGGGAAAATATTAGCCCGCACGCCGGACTCTTGTTCCTGTCCCATGCTGGCCCATGCGTCGGTGTAAATTGCGTCGGCGCCTGATACCGCGGCATGCGGATCCGTGAAAACTTCGATCTGCGCCCCAGTTTGTCTAGCTATCTTGCGTGCGTCAGCAACAATCTGCGGATTGCACGCGTATCCCTTCGGCGTCGCAACTCGGATCGATGATCCAAGACAAGCACAAGTGAGCAACAGAGAATGCGCCACGTTGTTGCCGTCTCCGACATACGCCAGCGTTACCTTCCTGACATCGCCGAATCGCTCTTGCAGGGTCAGATAGTCCGCAAGCGCTTGGCAAGGGTGCTCTACATCGCTGAGCGCGTTGATAACGGGAACTGAAGCATGTTTGGCCATTCCCTCGATCGTCTCGTGTGCGAAGGTTCGCAGAACGATGACATCGATCCAGCGCTCCAGATTGTGCGCGATGTCGCTCAGCTTCTCCCTTGCATCCAGGCGGCTCTTGGACTGATCGACAAACATCGCCGTTCCTCCAAGGCTCACAATCGCTGATTCAAACGTAAGGCGCGTGCGTAAGGATGGCTTCTCGAAGAACATCACCATCTGCTTCCCCGCGAGTGATCGCTGGAAAACGGATGGTCGTGCCTTCATCAACTCCGCCAGATGTAGCACGGCCTGAACGCCTTGCGGTCCGAGGTCGCGTGTCGACACCAAGTCTGGACACCAGAAGATGTCAGGCGACGTTGCCGGAATCACCGGAGCCCGACTATTTAATGGACTATTCAACTTTCACTCCTTAGCTTTTCAATTCGTGTCACGGCTCTCACGCACACGTCACTTCTGTTCCACAACTCAGTTTCGTGAAATAAAATTGGGGTAGCGCCTCTGCCTCTGTAGCCGGCAATATCCGCACTCGACCGACACCCTGTTTCAAAGCTTGTGTGCACGCCGCTAACTTCGGCAACATCCCGCCGCTCACGACCGACCCGGCTGCAAGGTCCTGCGCTTGTTTCGTATTGAGCCATGGAATCACTGTCCCCTCGGCATCTTTCACACCCGGCACATCAGTCAGGAAGATCAGCGCATTCGCGTGACACGCTGCTGCACACGCTGCAGCCATCTCATCCGCGTTCACGTTGTAATATTCGCCATCTGCTCCGAGGGCCAGCGATGCCAGCACAGGGATGCCACCTTGCTGCCATAGAGCTTCAATCCAGCAAGGCTCCGCGAAGCAGATCTCCCCGACGAATCCCAGGTCATTTCCGAGGACATGCTTGCGACGCGCGCGGAACGTCATTCCATCGCCGCCGCAAAAGCCAACTGCCGGCATGCCAGCGGCCTGGATTGCCGCCACCATCTTCTTATTGACCATCCCGCCGAGCACCATCAACGCTACATCGCGAGTCTCCGCGTCCGTCACGCGCAGTCCGCCAACGAATTCGCTTTGTTTGCCGAGTTGCTTCAGCACACGCGTCAGAGCGGTTCCGCCGCCATGAACCACAGCGACGCGATGGCCATCTTGTGCAAGCTCCGCGATGGCCCGGGCGCATTTACGCAATACGGTCTTGTCTTCGAGCGCGGCTCCGCCGATTTTGATTACGATGATCACTGCAGCCCCTCTTCCTCGCCCCATCCATACATCAGGTTCATGTTTTGTGCCGCTTGCCCCGCTGCGCCTTTGAGCAGGTTGTCGATGCAGGAAATCAGCACTAGTCGCAGTCCATCCTCCGCAAGGCAGAAGCCCAGATCGCAGTAGTTCGTGTTCAGCGAAAACTGGACCTGAGGCAGCCTCGGTGTCTGAAAGACGCGCACCCATTGCTTACCCAGGTAGAAGTTGCGAAAACACGATTCCACTTCCAGGGGCGTCATCTCGCGATTTAGTTGGACATAGATGGTGGACAGAATTCCCCGTGGAATCGGCAACAGATGTGGCGTAAAAGTCAATTCCTGCGTGCTCAGTGCAAGTTGTTCCAGCATCTCGCCAATGTGCCGGTGACTGAAGACCGAATATGCGGACAGGTTGTCAGCAACCGACACAAAATGCGTCTTCGATGTTGGCTCTTTACCTGCGCCTGATACTCCCGACTTCGAATCGGAAATGATGCCGCGCGTGCGATCAACCAATCCGCTCTTTAGCAACGGTGCCAGCGCCAATATCACCGAAGTTGCATAGCAGCCCGGATTCGCCACCAGATCCGCGCTGGCGATCTGATCTGTATTCAGTTCAGGCAATCCGTAAACAGCACGATCCGTCAGTTCCGCTGCGGTCACAGCGTCGGAATCCTGAAAGCTGTAAATCGCGCGATGTTGCTCCTGCTTGAGCCTCCACGCTCCACTCAGATCAATCACTCGCAGCCCGTTCGCAATTGCCTCCGGAACGAGATTTCGCGACACCTCGTGCGGAGTCGCCAGGAATAACAACTTGACGCCCTGCTGCTTCAGCGAAGTCCACGACAACGAGTGCAAAGGGTATCCGCCGTTTCCCGAGAGAGCAGGAAATACGTCCGCCAGATCGGTTGCCCCGCCGTTATCTGCGCTTCGCCGTAGCAGCACGGGTTTTTCGAGCCGCGGATGGCGCACAAGAATCCGCGTCAATTCCAGACCGGAATATCCGGTCGCTCCCAGTACGGCGGTCTTGAGTTTCCCTGCCATCAGCCCAGCATCTCCTCAATCCTGCTTGCCAGCTCCCGCGCCTCGTCTTTGTCGGGACACACAATAAGGATGGTGTCGTCTCCCGCAATCGTTCCGACCACTTCACTCCAGTCCGTCTCGTCCAACGCTGCGGCCACCGGTTGCGCGCTCCCGACGATCGTCTTGATGACCAGCAGGTTCTGCGCCGAGCGGATGTCGAGCACGAATTCGCGCACCAATCGCGACACCGGTGGAAGCGCAACCGCCGCTCCGCCGTCGCCATGCGGTAGTGAGTATCCGTGCGACGTCTTGCTCAAATTCAAATCACGAATGTCGCGCGAGAGCGTGGCCTGACCGACCTTGAAGCCGCGCCGGCGCAGGTGTCTCTGCAGGTCTTCCTGGCTGGCAATCGATCCATGCTTCAGGACGTCCAGTACCGCTCGTTGACGCAATGTTTTATTCATAATGAATAAATATTCACAAATTTGAATAAATATTTTCATATCTTATGTACCTCAGCAGAAATGTCAAGAGGTAATGGACCGTAGATGATCGAAGGGCATCAGCGGACGTCGAAGGAGGGCAAAATCGCAATCTCTGTTCGCGCACGGGGTAGCGGGCATCCCGCCATGCTTCGCTCCACTCACGAAAATATCCGCAGCACTCGCCCTTCTTGCTAGACTACTTCGCGGCCACGTAAGCGCACTCCACTCGAGGATGCAATGAACGCAAAACCAACACTGATCGCGGAACTCATCGCCGAATTCTTGGGCACTTTTGTGCTGATCCTGTTCGGCACAGGAGTAGTAGCGATGGTCGTGTTGTTCCCGTCGAAAAACGCAGGAGAGACCATTCACGGCGGATTCACCAACATCACTCTAGGTTGGGGTCTCGCCGTAACCATGGGCATTTACATCGCCGGAAAAATATCCGGAGCCCACCTCAACCCCGCCGTGACGTTGGCGCTCGCTGTCTTCCGAAATTTTTCATGGAGCAAAGTTATTCCGTACACGATCGCGCAGACCACCGGCGCGTTCACCGCCGCCGCTCTCGTCTACTGGAACTATCGCCCCGCATTTCACCAGGCGGACCCTGGACTGGAAACGACCGCCGGCGTTTTCACAACCTTCCCGGCTTTTCCGGGACTGCCGCAAGCGGGGTTTCTCGATCAGTTCATCGGTACGGGATTGCTTGTTCTTCTCATCTTTGCAATCACCGACGAGTTCAATATCCCGCCCGGAGCGAATCTCGCTCCCCTGCTCATCGGATTAGTGGTCGTGGCGATTGGCATGAGCTTCGGCGGCATGCACGGATACGCCATCAATCCGGCGAGAGACTTCGGTCCGCGCATGTTCGCGGTTGTTGCGGGCTTCCGTAACAATGGCATTACAGACGGCACGCGCATTTGGTGGATTCCCGTGATAGCCCCGCTGATTGGAGGCGTTGCCGGTGCCGCACTCTATGACTTCGGAATTCGCCGCTTCCTAAAGCCGTCGTAACACGCGCCGCCTGGCCGGTCGGGAAAGTCGATAATTGTGTTGGAGGGATCTTGAAATACGTTCTTGCACTGGATCAGGGCACGACCAGCTCTCGCGCTCTTTTATTCGATCAGGATTGCGCGGTCCGCACGGTGGCTCAGCAGGAGTTCGAGCAGATTTTCCCGCAGCCGGGGTGGGTCGAACACAATCCCGAACAGATCCTCAGTTCCCAGATCGCGGTTGCCATCAAAGCCTTAGCACAAGCCGGAGCAAAGGCGAGCGACGTTGCAGCGATTGGCATTGCGAATCAGCGCGAAACAGCGATCGTATGGAATCGCGAAACCGGCACACCTGTTTACAACGCGATCGTCTGGCAAGATCGGCGCACCGCCGATCTTTGCGAGCAGCTTCGCACTCAGGGACACAGCCCGCTCATTCAGCAACACACCGGCCTTCTCATCGATTCCTACTTTTCTGCCACCAAGATTTCGTGGATCCTCGATAACGTAGCCGGAGCCCGCAAACTTGCCGATGCCGGCAAGCTCGCCTTTGGCACAGTGGACAGCTGGCTTGTGTGGAAACTAACGCGGGGCCACGTTCATGCCACTGATGCAAGCAACGCATCGCGCACCATGCTCTTCAATATTCACACCGGCGAGTGGGATCGCCAACTTCTCGACCTCTTCAAAATCCCCGCCAGCATGATGCCCGACGTGTGCTCCTGCAGCGAAACCTACGGGCATGTCACAGGAGTGAAAGAGCTTGAGGGAATTCCCATCACCGGCATCGCGGGAGATCAGCAGGCCGCTCTTTGCGGACAACGCTGCTCCACGCCTGGCATGACAAAAAACACCTACGGTACCGGATGTTTCATGCTGCAAAACACCGGCAAGCGCGCGGTGCCGTCTTCCAATCGCCTGGTAACGACGGTTGCATGGAAGATCGGCGACGTCACCGAGTATGCACTCGAAGGCAGCGTCTTCGTTGGCGGAGCGGTTGTGCAGTGGCTACGCGACGGCCTGGGCTTGATCAAGAAATCAGAAGAGGTGGAGGCTCTCGCCAAATCCGTTCCCGACAATGGCGGAGTCTATTTCGTGCCCGCCTTCGTGGGGTTAGGCGCCCCTCACTGGGATTCCTACGCGCGCGGATCGATCTTCGGACTCACTCGCGGCACCACGGCAGGCCACATCGCGCGCGCCGCGGTCGAAAGCATCGCGTATCAGGTTGCAGACCTTCTCGATGCCATGCGTCGCGATTCGGGCGCTGCTGTGCGCGAACTCCGCGTCGACGGCGGGGCCGCCGCCAACGATAGTCTGATGCAGTTTCAGGCGGATATTCTTGGCGTCCCCGTCGTTCGCCCCGCAGTCACGGAAACTACAGCCTTCGGCGCTGCGCTCCTCGCGGGCCGCGCCGTCGACTTCTGGCCGGCGGATGACGCCGGTGTGAGCTCCCAAAATGACCGTCGCTTCGAGCCCAGCATGCCCGACTCGAAAGCGCGAGTTCTGCGCACCCGCTGGAACGAGGCCATATCCCGTTCCACAAAGTGGGAACCAAGCACAACCTGAATAGCTAGGGCACCAGGGAAAACGAACTTACACCTTCCTACGGCTCAACCCAGAACACCGCTCCTCTGGTAATCGTAGGTAAAGTAAAAGTGAGGGAATCCCCTTGCTGCTCTCCCTTCACGGGCCGCACATCTCCCATGAATGGCAGAAAGAATCCCTTCGCGCCAGATTTAGCGCTCATCGTAACCTGCACGCCTTCCTGCGGCGTCTGCATCGGATTCTCCCCGCCCCGCAATCCCGCGAAGTTCGCGAAGAAGCAATTGAGATGTCCATCCGATGTCCGCGCAATCGAAGTAGCAATCTGGTTAGAAGCTTTTATTGCCACCGCGTCGCCGCCCTTCAAGCTCTCAAAAAACTCATGCTGAGACTCCGGCTGAGAGTGCTCGAAGTCTTTGTCAATCGTAGCTGCATACGCCTTGCCCGGATTGTCGGCAAGTCGCACAACATTCTCCGACTTCGGAAGGTCCGTAGCATCCGTTCCCGCGATCACAACTCGTCCTCCGCCACCCACAAAGGTTTTCAAACTACTTCGCTCACTGTCGCTGAGCACCCGCACATCTGGTAACACCAGGCTCTTGCCCTTGAAGTCTGCCAGCGTCCGCGGCGTCACAATTTGAAATTCCCTGTGCACCTGCATCAGCAGAATCAGAAGTCCCGCGATATCCCTCGATGAATTCCTTCGCAAAGTAATTCCGCGTCTCCGGAGAAAAATAAACTCCAACGGGGTCGATCGGACTGCGAGGCAAATAAAATGTCTTTTCGTGATCGCGAATCCACGCAAAGATTTTCGTTCGTGTTGGCAAATCGTTGGATCCCGCCATGGAATGTCCGGGAGCGTCCCAGAAATTCGCTCCTGCCATGATCTGCGACATCGCGAGATTCATCATCGCCTCGCGCTTGTCCACCTTCTTGTCGCCGTCCCACGAGTAGTTCAGAATCCAAGTCGGCTTTCCCTGTGCAAATGCGCGGAACGAATGCATTCCCACCTGATATCGGAACCAGTCCACCGGCTTGCGCCCGGAGGCCATGTGTTCACCGCTGCCAAACTCGTACTCGTGCGCAATCGTGTCCACCACGCCATAAAGGCTATAAACGTCCGCTCCAACGCGAACCGCCTCTTCCTCGATGCCCGGATAAATTTCAGGAATCGTCTTGATCTCTGGATTCACCGACTTTGCCGTTCGATCGATCTCCGCCAGGAAATCGGTAAACGTCTGGATCCTGAAATCCACCCACTTTCGGAACGCCGGGTCAGAAAAATCCGCCAGCTTCAAATCATGCTTCGCATCGAGCCCGGTCTTCTGTTTGAAAGCCGCTACCGTGTAGTCGTCAAAGCTCGCCCACGAATCTTCCCATCCGTCGAAATGCGTCATCCAGTAAGGAATATCGATGTAGATCCCGTCAATCCCGGTCTCCGCAATCTGCTTCACGCGTTGCATGTAGATCTTCCGCCACTCGGGTGCATACGGACTCACCCACACGTCCTCATCGCCCTTCGCGATCCAGAATGCTGTGCCTCCCCCGAAGATCGCTGTTTCTCCGGTGATTTTCCTCTGCAACCAGTCGGGATGATCCTTTGCCATCGTGTGCACGGTTTGATCACCGTGCGCCGTGATGCACTCCGTGCCAGCGATATAAACGAACGCATGATTCCCGACCTTGTGCGCGGCCTCCGAGACATCGCGGATCGCTTTTAGCTTCGCGGTCGGATCAAGGAAGCTCTCATACCGTCCAGGAATATCGTTGTCGACCTCGATCCCAGCGACGTTGCTCGCCTGCGCCCGTTGAACGATCTGCTCGGCGTCGCCGCCCTTCAGTCCGTACGCTCCAATGCGAACGTAGTGTGTCCAGTTCTGCTTCTCACCATCCGGAGCCGCCTTCAACCGAACGCTCCAAAGCGAGATACCGCACAAGATCAGTAGATAAATTGCGCACGAACTTTTTCTTTTCACGCGAGCCTCGATCTTCTTGATTTCAATTTCACTCAGTCGCCCGTAGGCGGCATTCCACCAGTCACATCGTCCTGCCCAAGCCCTACCGTTGAGCGTAGCGTCAATGTCCCGTCCTCGTTTAGCTTCTGACGGCACGCCCAACGCACGGGATGTCGTTGACCCTTCACTTCGATCTCCGCTTTCAACCGCAGGCCCTGCCACTTCGTGCCCTTCGGCAGCGGAAGCTTTGCTTGCCGAACCTTTCCCGGCAGCGGATAACCTGCATCCAGTCCACCCGCAACCAGTTCTCGCCCATCGCTTGTCAGAATAGACACCCGCAGCACGCCCGGAACTCCCGCGATTCCATCGTTCACGAACCCAACGATCAATCCGGGATTCGCATTCTCTTCATACGTCCATACCCACGACGGACGCACGCGATATCCGATTTCCCGCGCCAGCCGGTCAATCGCGCCTGGAAATTGATGGTAGTAGTTGAGGATTCGATCAGCCTGGATGCGATGCCAGTTCCACAGCGAGAAGTAGCACGCGCCCACATCACGCACGTGCTCCACCACGTTGTCGGTGTAGCTCACGCCGTCGTCAACCTTCAACGTCTTCGCCGATCCGTCCGACATGCCTACTTCGACAGACACTCCGGTCCACGGTGGACGATTACTCAACTCCTCAATCTGTTCGTTCTCAATGAAGATCGTGTCAGTCCGCAGCCAATTGCCGCTTCTCACCGTGCGGTCAAGCAATTCGGAATTTCCCACCTTGCTGAAGTCCGGCTGCGTATTGGTGAGCAGCGGAGTTTTCTTCCAGCGCTCGAGTTGGTGCTGGAGCATGCTGACAAAGGTGTTCTCAGCGGCGACGGGATCGGGGAATGGATTCTTCTCCAAAGGCCACGTGTGACCTTCGCCCCAGAATCCATACATGAAAGTGTCTGTGTATTCGACGTCGGGATGTCCGTCATAAGCATCCGCCAGCAGGTCCACCAATTCGCGGAACGCCGACTGGAATATCGGAGAGTCATACTGAGGCTCGGATCGCGTACGGTTCTGCCAGTCGCCGAGCCTGACCATCGGAATCTTGTCGCGCAGAAACTCCGGCAGCGGGGAGTCCGGAATGTCCGGATTGCTCAACATCACGCGGAAGCCGATCCTCTTCTTATATTGCCGCGCAAGATCGAACGTCACCTTCCAGTGCTCGCAGAGATCCAGCCTTCCAGGCCTTTGCTGCACATCCTTCCAATTCACCCGCAAGTAAAGCTTTGTTCCCAGCGGAATCTTCACCAGGTTCTCGATCGATTGCGCCTGCGACTCGCCGTCTTTTTTGGCTGGTCCCACCTCGTCGCAGATATAGGTGATGCAACCCATCCCATAATTCGGTACGACATCGCGCGACGCGGTCAGCGCCATCGCAACGTTCCAACTCGGATAGTCATCAGCTGAAAATGGGCCTTGATACAGACGGTCACTCACCGCGGGGCCGGACCCGAAATCGTACTTGTCGAAATTGTGAGTAGGAACGTGCGCGAGAAGGGAATTGCTCCCTAGGCCGGCCAGAGTTATGGCTCCGCCTGCTTTCAAGAAGGACCTTCGCTGCATGATCGACCCTCGAATCGGGTACTACGTACGAAGGAAAGAAACCCGGTCCCGTCTATTCCGGGACCAGGTTGTTGTGGAGTGATTTTCTAGAACTGGAAGCGAGCGCCAAACTGCATTCGGCGGAAATTGCCGGTCGTCGATGTCACAGTACCGAAAACACCATCGCCTGATCCAACATCCGGGAAAGCAAACCGTTGATGATTAAATGCGTTGAACGTTTCCGCCCGAACCTGGAGGAGCTTGCCTTCGCTGATCCTGAATTCTTTGGACAGCGACAGATCCAGGTTTCGAATACCGTCGCCTCGCAGGTTGGAAAAGTGCCGAGGCGCATTGCCGGTTATGTTGTCGCCGGGATCGGCGAAACAATCCTGATTCAAGTAAGGGAGGTTCGAACTGGCAGCTTGGCGGAAAGTCAAGCCAGTCCGGAGTTGGGAGCAGACCACATCCGGCCGCGGATTGCCATCGACCAGGCGTCCCACACTGTTATAGACGGCGAGCGGTTGCCCGGACTGCAGGGTTACAACTCCGTTGAGCGACCAGCCGCCCACAATACCATCCATTGCCCGGTTCATGCCGCCTCCGATCCAACGGTCCTTGCCGACCGGCAGCTGGAGAATGATGGCTGCCGTCAGCCGATGCGGGGTGTCGCTAGAGGCGATTCCATGCTCTGCCCTGAGATCGTCCAGCACTTGCGGGTTATCCAGACCCAGATTTCCGATCCAGGCATTGCGACCGGCAGATGAATCATCCGTTGCCTTCGAGAAAGTGTAGTTTCCTTCGAAGCTGACGTAGTGGCTGGCTCGCTTCTGGAAGCGAACTTGTAGCGAGTGGTACCAGGAGGTCGCGATCAGTTTCGGCAATCCTGAGAAGCCGCCGTCAAATTGCGGGTACGGCTCCAGTAGCAGGGATTGCGGAATCGTGTCATCGCCATAACGTGAATCCGCCACATCCGCTGCACTGAAAATCGGCGCTGCCGGGCAATACGAAGCCGGCGAGGCCACACTCGCAAAGAAACATTGGAATGGATTCGGCACTTCATTGTTCAAATAGTCCGTTACGGCGGTGCTGTTGGGATCGTGGGTCGGGTTCAGTGTCTGAACCAAGGCATTGCGGATCGAAGACGGAATGAAGTTGCGGTTGCGCGTCGAGATACCGCCGGCGCCTGCCCAAGGCAAATGCGTGCTTCGGTTCGCGGAGTAATCTACGCCCACTACGATCTGTCCGGGAAGCATGTGCTGCACACCCAAGTTCCACTGGTAGATCTCAGCATTGCGCGCTACACCAGTGTCCAGATCGCTGTCATTGCTGAAGCCCCACTGCGCCAATTTTCCGTACTTGGTTCCTTGCGGCCCCGCGAGGCCGCCAGGAAATGGGCTGTCGCAGTTGGGCTGCAAGGGGGAAGGTCCGAGACATGCGAATTGAGTCGCGTAGTCGTCCTTGGTGAAGTACATCTGCGCGGTCTTCGCGAATGTTGGGCCAGCGTACTGGAAGTTTGTGGCGACGTTCATCCCGTAGAAAACTCCTGCGCCGCCTCGCACCACCGTGTTGGAAGCGAGTTGATAGGCAAAGCCAAGACGTGGCGCGAAATTGTTTCGATCCACAGGAGAGTTACGGCGGCTGGATGTTGGGAACTCAGTCGTCCCGATGAGGTTGCCAATCTGTCCGAACTGGGGAAACTGGCCGGTCGCATCCCGGTCGACGGGCATGGTGATTCCCGTGTCGCCAGAGAAGTTGCTGAATGTCAGACGGTTGCCGCCCTCCGTGTAGGGAGTGCTCCACTCGTAGCGCAACCCTAAATTGAGAGTTAGTTTGGGGGTAACCTTCCAGTTATCCTGCACGAAGAAAGCAGTGTCTTTCGATTTGTCCGACACGGCGGGAACAAGGTGAAGCGAAGCCCCGTACGCAAACCCGGTCAGGATCGTAGCAAAGGGATTTCCCTCGTTGTTATCTCCCAACCCAGCGTTGGGTGCGGAGGTCGTTACGTCCCGTGAGAAATCGAAGATGCCGGTGGGATTATCGGGCTGCCAGAAATAGTTGAAGAAGATGCGCTGTTCGCCCCCGATCGTTATCGAATGCGCTCCTTTTGCCAACTGCAAAGCGGAGGAATAACTGACCAGGGTGTGGGCGAAGTGCGTATCCACACAGCACTGATTGAACAGCGAAGTCATTCCGCCATCGACATTGATTGTGGGCATACGGGTAAGCCCATTCGCTGCGAGAAGCGGCGACAACCCGACAGAGTCAAGCGTCGGGTAGTTGTTGCTAATACCGGGAGCATGCACTCGGTCCACGCTGAAGCGGTTGGTCCAAAGTTTGGTGGGAGTGATCGCCCAGTTATATTCCGCGCCGCCATTCTGGACCTTCGTGTCGTAAATAACGCCGTCACCGTCGTCACCGAAAACGGTGGGTTGAACGAATCGATCGTGATGCCGGCTGTAACGCCCGCCGATCTTGTGGTTAGTGGTGATCTGATGATCGAGTTTCACGTCGAATTGCCACGCCGGATCGGTGGAGAGAATGACTTGGCGGAAATTGACGTCCGGATAGACGGCACCGTCTATGTTGGCGTGCGGATAAAGGTTCAGAATCGCCTGGCCGATAGGATCAATCTTGTTCGCGGGAATTATGTTTCCGGGGAATTGCGTTCTCGGGCAAGGTGTGGCAGATCCCTGGCTTCCAGCGCACGGGTCGAAAATGCCATTGCTGTTCGCGGGACTCTGGGAGAAATCGCCGGTACGTTCCAGGTCAGTGGGAACGATTCCTTCCAACACGTTTGGGTCTTGCTGCCGGACTTTTTCGAAATCGACAAAGAAAAATGTCTTGTTCTTCCTCACGGGACCGCCGAGAGAGAAGCCATATTGATCACGGATATGATCAGGTTTTTCGCCGTTGTTGAAGTAGTCGCGGGCGTCAAACGTCGACCGCTGCCCGTACCACCACCCGCTGCCGTGCAAGGTATTCGTGCCCTGCTTCAAAACCATATTCAAGATGGTGCCGCCGTTGTTGCCGAACTCAGCGGAGAAGCCGTTGTTCTGGACTTTGAATTCCTGCACGATCTCTACGGAAGGCTGGTAGTAGACGTTGGAGTTGCCGCCCTCGCCTTGTTCCGGCGCACTGATCGGACTGCCATCAAGAGTTACTTCAGCCGTGGCGTTGCGCTGGCCGTTCGAGACGAAATTGGTGCCGGAAGGATAGTTGTCGTTGATGCCGGCGCCCGAGACTTCAGTTACGCCACCCGCCAGAAAAACCAGCCCGAACATGCTGCGGCCGTACAGCGGAATGTCCCGCACATACTCGTTCGTGATGTCCGTGCCTAGCGAGGCGCTTTCCGTGTCCAACAAGGGCGCGGCAGTGGTCACCTCGACTGTCGTAATCACGCCGAGCGGGTGCATGGTGAAGTCGATCGACGTCTGCTGCGAGACCTGCAGCACGACATTTTTTTGCTCGGCCGAGCGGAAACCAGGCGCGTCCGCCCGGATCGTGTAGGTCGCAGGCCGCAGTCCCGTAAGAACATAGAGACCGTTGTCGTCCGATTTCGCGGTGGTCGCGATACCGGTCCCGTCATTGGTGATGGTGAGCGTCGCCTGCGGAACCATGGCTCCGCTCTGATCCTTAACGACGCCGCGCACCTGCGCAGTGTAGCTGGCTTGAGCAAAAGAGACGTTGGGCACGAGTTGTAGCGCGACGAGAAGAAGCGCAAACAGAGCGAACGAAAGACCGCGCCAAACACGCATGGCAGCCTCCACAGGGACTTTCATATCATTACGAGTCAAAACTATTACTTTCGTTTATAGCGAAAGTCAAGTAGATTCGCAGCGAAAAGTCGAAATCCGACCAGTAGCGTTAACGGCGTCAATCCGCCCATTGGACCGGCCAAAGCCTTGGGTAGTCCCGCATCCTGCGGCCTTTGCTAGGCCGTGCTGGTCGGCTGCATTGATTGCCACGCTGGCGGTGCATGGTACGATCAACTTACATTTCTAAGCAGTCATCCTGATGAAAGCCGCCATCCTTGCTTCACCTCAGCCTGTCTCCCAGCGTCCTTTACAAATAGTGGATGTTGCTGATCCACGCGTGCGATCGGGGCATGTGTTGCTGCGCGTGCGAGCGTGTGGAGTTTGCCGCACCGATTTGCACATTGTGGAAGGTGAACTGCCGCCAAAGCAGTTGAGAATCATTCCCGGGCACCAGATCGTGGGGGAAATTGTCGATGGCGCGACGGATGCAATGCCGGTGGGCACGCGCGTCGGCGTGTCGTGGCTCGGCGGCACCGATGGCTCGTGTCCTTACTGCCTGAGGGGTCTTGAGAATCTGTGCGACTCACCTGCATTCACCGGTTACACAATCGGAGGTGGTTACGCCGACTACGCTTTTGCACGCAACGATTTCGTCTATCCGCTGCCTGACTCGCTCGATGATTTGCATGCCGCGCCACTGCTCTGCGCAGGCGTCATCGGATTCCGCAGCCTGCGCGTAGCCGGCGTGGAGCATGGCGACCGCGTGGGCTTGTTCGGCTTCGGCGCTTCGGCGCATCTTGCAATCGACGTATTGAAGGCTTGGAAGTGTGAAGTCTACGTGTCGACGAGAGGCAAGTCGCATCGCGCTCTCGCGGAATTGCTTGGGGCGACATGGGTTGGAACCGAGACCGACAAGCCGCCTGTGGCGCTCGATCGCGCGATAACGTTCGCGCCCAGCGGGGATGTGGTGGTGAGCGCGCTCGCGAGTTTGCGCAAAGGTGGTGTGGTGGCGATCAACGCGATTCATCTGGATCGCATTCCTCAATTTGATTACGACACTTTGCTATGGGGCGAGCGTCAGATACGCAGCGTGGCGAACATGACGCGCGCTGACGCGCGTGACTTCCTCGCGCTCGCTGCCCAGATTGGCATGCAACCTAAAGTGACGGTCTTCTCTTTAGACCACGCAAACGAGGCACTCCTCGCGGTCAAAAATGACGCGGTGGATGGCGCCGCCGTCATCGTTCCCTAGGCAATAAATCAGCAGCCGGAACCACGAGAAATGTTCCTGCAGGAACATTCCAACGTACAGAAAAGTACGTACAAAACACAATAAAGGCAGTTCTCGTCGAAGCTTACACATTTTGGAATATTCGGCTACTTTGCGAATGTAAAACTGACGATGAAGGCGACGCAGAAGACGATCGCTTGCGCCAATTCGCTCCATCCCAGCCTGCGGACCATGAGAGGCGCGGGCTTCTGGATGAAGTAAAACCATCCACGAAACATGATGGGAGCGAAGGCCAGAGATGCGAAACGAGGCAGCAGTCCAGCAACACACGCGAAGGCCAGAATCGCAGTCATGGCAGCTTGTCCGGCAGCGAATAACCACCCGCGGGAGATCTTGGCGCGGAAGCCTACGACCCGCGCGGTGTGCAGGCGCATTTGCACATAGTGAATCTGGTTACCGGCGAAGATGAGGTTGGCAACCCAGAGAATCCAGGCAGTAGGCCCAAATTTGTCTGTGATGACGTAGTAGGCGGCAGGAGCGGCAGCAGTAAGGCCGACGGTTCCAATGATTTCCGACAGCATGCGGAGATTCACGGAGGTCTTCTTATTTTGGGCCTGCTCGGCTGCGCCCTCGCGGGACGACCGAGGCGGCCGTCTCCACATGATTCTCGCCATCCATACGGGTCGCTGCCACATCAACTTGCAAACTTCCTGGGCGGCGAAAAACACTGCGGCGGCGGCGCCTAGTCTCCAGAGAAGAGGATTGTGGCCGCCCCATAGGAGCATGGCCAGAGATAATGCGGCCACAGCTACCAGATAGAACACAGCGAACGACACGGACTCACGCTCGTCCCTGGTTTCAGCACGAATCGCAGAGATTTTCAACAGACTCTCGAGCGGAGTTCTCAGCCAGAACAGAGTCAAGGCGGCGGTCAGCAGGAGGAGAAACGGGAAAAGATTCGTGCTTTCCCGCACAGCGACTCCTGCGCCGGTCACCATGGGAACCAATAACAGTCCCCAGGCTCCGTGCTCACGGGGAACGATGAGTGCGCGGCGACGTTCGCCGCGAGCCTTTTCGATCGCATTAACTTCCCCAGCGTTCAGCCGGGTCAAGGCAGGGTCTTTCGCGCCGATAGGACGCGGGAAAGGTTGTGCCCAGGTGGTCGCCGATCCGAGCGATGGCGTCGTCGTGGTCAGAACGTGTGTGACTTCCTCCACCCAGCTTCGCTGTTCTTCGGTCAGATCTATTGTCGTGGGCATTATCGCCAGCCTGCCATGTGAATGTGTTGCATGCCTTTAACGGCCCGCATATATTGAGCGCGTTCAAATGCGCCGGGATCGGGGCAACGGACCTGGCTCATGCTTCCTTGCATCTGGGCGACGGATTCGTACTCGTGCGCTTCCATCCATTCGCGCAGTTCGCGATCGACGTGGCGCAAATGATTTACACCATGGCGCATCAGCGAGGAGCAAAGCATGGTGACGTTTGCTCCGACCATCAGGAGCTTCACAGCGTCTTCCGCGCTGTGCACGCCGCCGGTTCCCGCCAGACTGCAGCGAATCCGGCCATAGAGAATTCCGATCCACGTCATTGGCAGGCGTAACGCCTGTGGAGTGCTCAGCAAGACGTTGGGCTTGATTTCCAGTTCTTCGAGATCGATGTCGGGCTGGTAGAAGCGATTGAAGAGCACCAGCGCATCGGCGCCCGCATCGTCCAGACGGCGAGCCATGTTTGCCAAGTTGCTGAAGTACGGACTCAGTTTCACCGCCACGGGAATGGTGACGGTGACTTTTCACCGCGCGAACGATGTCGAGGTAGACCTTTTCAACATCCGCACCGGTCAGCTTGGGATCCGTCGGGATGTGATAGATGTTGCACTCAATGGCATCGGCGCCAGCGCGTTCGATGTCAGCGGCGAATTTCGTCCAACCGCCAAGCGTCGAACCGTTCAGGCTGGCAATGATTGGCATTCCCACAGCTTGTTTGGCTTTGCGGATGTGATTGAGGTAACCGTCGGGGCCGGTGTGAAATTCTGTGGCCTGGGGAAAATAGGAGATCGACTCCGGGAAGCTTTCGGTGCCTGCGGAGAGATGGTACTGGAGGTCCATCTCTTCCTGGTGAAGTTGCTCTTCGAAGAGAGAGTAGAGTACGACCGCGGAGGCGCCCGCGTCTTCGAGGCGACAAATGCCGTCGATGTCGCGTGACAAAGGAGAAGCGGAGGCCACTAGCGGAGAAGGCAGCTTCAGGCCGAGATAAGTTGTGCTGAGATCCATTGAAATCCTCCCTCATACGACAATCCCACGCTACGGAAACCCGCGTAGTATGGGCCACTCTCTATTTCTTTGCCGCCACCGGGTCCGACTTCTCAACCGGTTTCGGTGCCGCTTCTTTTGGCTGTGTCGCTTGTTCTGGCTTGCGGCTGGCCATGTACTCGTACATGCGATAGCGCGTCTCTACGTCGTGCTGCGCCAGCTTCCACAGACGATCCGCATCTTCCGGTTTGCTCTTGGTTAGCATCTTGAATCGCGTCTGCTGCAGCAAGTAGTCCTGCACTTTGCGGCTGGGAGCGCGCGAGTCGAGCGCAAGCGGATTCTCTCCATTCGCAGTACGCTCGGGATGGAAGCGATAGAGAAGCCACTGGCCTGAATCGACCGCGACTTTCTGGTCGGTCATGGCGTGGTCATGTCGATCCCGTGCGCAATACAGGATGAGTACGCGATGATGATGCTGGGCCCCTCGTAGGCTTCCGCTTCGAGAAATGCCTTGAGTGTGTGCTCATCTTTCGCGCCCATGGCGACACTCGCAACGTAGACATTGCCGTAGGTCATCGCCATTAATCCGAGATCCTTCTTCGGACCGGGCTTGCCCCCGGCGGCAAACTTGGCAACCGCTCCACGCGGCGTCGATTTGGAAGCTTGCCCACCAGTATTGGAATAGACCTCGGTATCAAGGACGAGGATGTTGACGTTGCGACCGCTGGCGAGCACATGGTCAAGGCCGCCGTAGCCGATGTCATAAGCCCAGCCATCGCCGCCGATGATCCAGACGCTTTTCTTCACCAGCATGTCCGCCAGAGAAAGCAATTGTTTCGCCTCGGGCGAGTTGAGCTTGTGAAGTCTTTCTTTAAGGACGTCAACGCGCTGGCGCTGCTCGTAGATATCGGCTTCATCTTTCTGCTTAGCACTCAGGATCGCGGCGGCCAAATCGTCCCCGACCTTTTCGGCGATGAGAAGGAGCAATTCGCGGGCAAACTCGGTTTGCTTGTCGATGGAAACGCGGAAGCCAAGTCCGAATTCGGCATTGTCTTCGAAGAGTGAGTTCGACCATGCCGGGCCGCGGCCGTCGGCGTTCTTTGACCATGGAGTAGTAGGCAGGTTGCCGCCGTAGATCGAAGAGCATCCCGTCGCATTGGCCACGACCGCGCGATCGCCAAAGAGTTGAGAAACCAGCTTGACGTACGGCGTTTCACCGCAGCCGGAGCAAGCGCCGGAAAATTCGAATAGCGGCTCCTGCACCTGTTGCTGGCGAATGGTTCCAGCCTTGATCTTGCGGCGGTCGAGTTCCGGAATTTTCAGGAAGAAGTCCCAATTTTCACTCTCCGGGGCGCGCAACGGGGGCTGGGGGACCATGTTGATGGCCTTGAGGCGAGTCTCGGCCTTGTTCTTGACTGGGCAAACGTCGACGCAGACGCCGCATCCGGTGCAGTCTTCCGGGGCGACCTGAATGGTGTACTTCATGCCAGCCCATTCTTTGTCGCGAGCGTCGCAAGACTTGAAAGTTGCCGGCGCTGATTTGAGTTCGCTATGCTGTCGTAGACCTTGATACGTATGACGGCGTGCGGGCACACCATGGCGCACTTGCCGCACTGAATGCAGATCTTCGAATCCCATGCGGGAATTTCGAGAGCCAAATTGCGCTTCTCCCACTTGGCGGTGCCGGTGGGGAAAGTTCCATCGCAAGAAAAAGCGCTGACGGGAAGTTCGTCACCTTTCCCTGCGTAGATGGCCCGAGGATGTCGTGCTCGAACTTCGGAGCGCCAGGGAATGCGAGCTGGGATTCTCAGTCTTGCTGCTTACGGTCTCCGGAACTCGCACCTCGTGAAGATGAGCTAGCGTTTCGTCAACCGCCTTCATGTTCTTCTGGACGACGTCTTCACCCTTGCGGCCATAGGTGTGGCGGATCGATTCGCGAATCGCTTCGATGGCTTCATCGCGCGGCAGAACTTTGGAGATCGCAAAGAAGCACACCTGCATGATGGTGTTCATGCGGGATCCCATGCCCGTATCGCTTAGCGACTTGGTAAGCATCGATTACGTAGAATCTGGCCTTCTTGGCGATGAGTTGCGATTGGACTTCGCGGGGAAGGTGATCCCAGACTTCTCTTCGGCCCCGAAGGGACTCGATAGGAGGAACGTCCCGCCGTCGACCAGAGCGCTGAGCATGTCGTAGCGCTCGAGGAAAATCCATTGGTGACAGGCGATGAAATTCGCCTTCGAGACCAGATAGCTGGACTTGATAGGCTGGGGACCGAAGCGCAGATGAGAGACAGTCATCGCGCCGGATTTCTTGGAGTCGTACACGAAATATCCCTGCGCGTAGTTGTCGGTGTTTTCTCCGATGATCTTGATGGAGTTCTTGTTTGCGCCGACGGTGCCGTCGGCACCGAGTCCGTAGAAGAGCGCGCGGACTACGCTGTCAGGTTCGGTTGAGAATGACGCATCATACTCCAGGCTGGTATGAGTGACGTCGTCGTTGATGCCGACGGTGAAGTGATCTTTCGGGTCCTGCTTTCTTGAGATTGTCGTAAACCGACTTTGACCATCGCGGGCGTGAACTCTTTTGAGGATAGGCCGTAACGTCCGCCGAGATCACCGGACGTTCTCCGATTCTCCCGTAGTTTCGGCTTCATCCCTTCGTACAGGCCGTTGACTACGTCGAGGATAAAGAGGCTCTCCGATTGCGCCGGATTCCTTGGTGCGATCGAGTACCGCGATCTGCCGCACTGTTGGAGGGAGGGACTCCATGAACGACTTCACGCAGAAGGGGCGATACAAGCGAACTTTGAGCAGCCCGACTTTCTCACCATGGGCGTTGAGGTAGTCGACGGTCTCGTGGGCAACATCCGCGCCGGATCCCATCATGACGATGACGCGCTCCGCATCGGGGGCGCCGACGTAGTCGAAGAGTCGATATTGACGTCCCACGACCTGGGCGAACTTGTCCATCACTGTCTGAACGATTGCGGGAGCGGCGTTGTAGTAGGGATTCGCCGTTTCTCGAATCTGAAAGAAGACATCGGGATTCTGCGCCGTGCCGCGCAGTACCGGGTGATCGGGGGAGAGCGCGCGCTGGCGGTGCTCGATCACGCGGTCCATGTTGATCATGGCCCGCATATCTTCGTCGGTCAGCATTTCGATCTTGTTGACTTCGTGCGAGGTCCGGAAGCCATCGAAAAAATGCAGAAAGGGGATCCGAGTTTCGAGGGACGCGGCATGCGCGATCAGCGCAAGGTCCATTGCTTCCTGCACGGAGTTCGAGCAGAGCATGGCCCATCCCGTGGTGCGACACGACATTACGTCAGAGTGATCGCCGAAGATCGAGAGGGCGTGAGTGGCGAGGGTGCGCGCGGTAACGTGGAAAGCCGTAGGCGTCAGTTCGCCGGCGATCTTGTTCATGTTGGGGATCATGAGCAGCAATCCCTGTGACGCGGTGAAGGTGGTCGACAACGATCCTGTCTGGAGAGCGCCATGCACGGCTCCGGCTGCCCCTCCTTCGCTCTGCATTTCAACAACGTGAGGCACGCTGCCCCATGCGTTGGGAAGCCCTTCAGAAGACCATTGGTCTGCCCACTCGCCCATCGGGGAAGAAGGAGTGATGGGATAGATAGCGATCACTTCGCTGACACCGTAAGCGACGTGGGCGACCGCCTCGTTGGCGTCCATGGTCTTGAATTTGCGCTTCATGAAATCCCCCGATCAAAGGTCTCGACGGGAACCACTGGCGTGATCCCAGTTACAACTTCAGGATGAATGATGAGGAGTGTGGATGTCGGGGCGCAGGTTCACAGGAGGATGTGATCGCAATCACACAGAGAGCGGAAGGAGTTGATAATGTACGGTTTCCGAACGACCGGATCCAGTCCAAAAATGAACCCCCACCCTTCGGAATGCAAAGGGTGGGGCGGGTTTGATCGGGCTACTTTCTACTCGAGGTCGGTAGGATTGTTGAAGAGCACGGTAAGCTTGACGCTACCGTATGCGAACTGTGGAAAGTTCGTTTTGGTGGTATCAGCGGGGTCAAGCGACGACGCAGTATCGTCGGGCGGGAACAGGACAAGCGAGTTGAGGAACGCGATCAAACTATCTTGTTCGGACGGCTTCAATACCGAGAAATTATTGCGTGAAGAGAGTGCTTCGCCACCGTGACGAAGAATGACGTCGCGAAGAGTCATGCTGCGTCCATCGTGGCCATAAGGTCCGGTGCTTCCCACGCCCCAAAGCGCCCGAGTCAGGAACTGAGTTTGTAGAGTTCCGTCCCAGTTGCGCTCGTAGAAGTTTGCGCCGAGGTCATGGCGTTTGAAGTCGGTGAAGATTTCTTTGACGAGGAATGAACGTGCGAGCGGCAGTTTGAGGTCGGGATATCCGCTCCCGTCGTCCTTCGAGTAGTAGAGGGTAGTGGCGGTCGCGTACATCGAGTTGAAGACGCCGTTGACTGGATCGTAGGCAGTTTCAAGGTCGGCTACCCGGCGGTCGTGATTGATCGTCATGTCGGAGACGTGACAGGACGCGCAACCGATTCTGCCGAAGACGGCACGACCCTGGTCGGTCGTGGGAGTCTGCTCGTGGTGAGCGGGCTTGAAATAGTTGAGAAGATAGAACTCGAGGTGATCGACGAGAGCGGGATCGGCCTCGTTTCCATTCTGAGCGTCGGGAGCCGGAGGCGGCGAGATCTTGTCCTTCGAACCGTCGAGCACCATGCCCGATGGAGTTACGACACGGGCCCCAGCGCTGGCTTTTAGCAGGTCGGGATCGGATGAGGCTTCGAGTCCCATCTCTTTGTGAAGCGCTCCGACGACGAATTCGCGAATTGAAATGGTAGAACCCTCCGCGAAAAATGGTTTCACGCGCAGATCGGGATCTACTCCGACGACGTGGGAAGCGTCGACCGAGCCATCGGCATTTCCGGTGATAGCTCCAAACTGCACTCCTTTGGTGAACAGGGCGAGAGTTATGGATTTCTTCTCTTTTTTCGCTTCCGAGATCGCAGCATCACGCGTTCTGCGAAGGTCTGTGGTCATCTCGTCCGCGAGCATTTCGCGGAGGCCGAGGCCGAACAGGTGAGGAGCGTCGCGGCTGTCGGGGCGAGTGACGACATCGCCTCCGGCGCCGGCGGACCCGCGCGGACGGCCGTGGCAGAGCGCGCAGCTGTCAGTGAGCCCTGCGCCGATGGCGAGGTTGGTGTTGATGTCGCCACTGCCGTCGCCATCATTCGGTCCTTGACCTTGAGCCTGGGTAAATTTCCGCTGGAACAGTTGGCGTCCGCGGCGGACCGATCGGTAGGGATCGCGCTTGATGATGTAGAGAGACGATCCGGGAGTGAGGATGCTGCCCCGGCCGGCGCCGATTTCATCGGCAAGGGACTTGTTGATTCCCGCGGCCGCAGTACTTGTGGCCTGCGTGTTGTCGATCATTTGAGCGGACAACGCAGGAACGGAAATTGCAAGTGCAAGATGGATATAGATAAGGATTCTGGTTTTCATGCGCTGTTTGCTGGCACCGGTCACATCCCGATGGTGATGGGTCACGAAAAATCGTTACATCCATTTTCGGGAAACGTTTAAAGCGACATGCGGGTGGGGCCAACTTCAGAGTCTCGCGGTTTGGCGGGAGATCACGGCCTGATTCCTGCCTTGATCAGGGCGTCTCCCCAGATCTGATATCCGGCTTGGGCGGGATGAGTGCCGTCGGGAAACAGGTCCGCGGGCAGAGAGCCATCTGGTGCAAGGAACTGTTGGCCGATGTCCAGAAAGGTGATGGAGGGCTGGTAGGCGAAGCGCTCGGCTAAAAGCTGTTGGTCTGCTGGATCGGAGCTCGCAGAGGATCGCCGGATTTCGCGCCGCGTGGAAAGATCGCCATCAGAATGATGTGGCGTTTCAGGTGAACGCTGGCTGATTTCTTTGCAGATGGCGTCGATGCCTTCGACGATTTCCTGAGGAGTGCTGGCGCGCGCGTGCTCTGTGCCGGTCAGATTGTTGGTTCCGATGGCCAGTACGACCCATTGCGGATGAAGGCCGTCGAATTCTCCCTGGCGAAGACGCCATAAGCACATTCTGCGTGCGGTCCCATCCGAAGCCCATGTTGATGACGGGCATGCCGCCGAAGACTTTCTGCCATGCCTGAGCACCGTTGACGGTAGTTCCGTTCGGCATGCCTCCCCAGAAATGCGTGATGGAATCTCCGATCAGAACGACCCGCGGTTGCACGTGTTTGATCAGGTCGAGTTCCGCGTGGTGACGGGCGTACCAGTCATAGACGTCGGGTTCGAGGCGCTCGACAGGAATCACCGCCGTGTTGATGTCGGTCATGGATGCTAGAGGTTGCTGCGGTGTGTCGTGCATCCATTCTCGCCAGAGTGGGCTCGATGGCTTCCGCCATCATGCGCTGACCGTTGGTGTCGGGATGCAGTGGCTTGCCATGCTGCGGCAGGCGGGGATCGTAAAAGAGTGAGGTATTGAGCGTTCCGTTCGAGAAAAAGATGGATCCAATATCCAGATATGTGACCTGCGGGTTTTCGGAGTAGCAGGTTGCCAGATAGCGGTTGACGGCTGATCGCGCTCCGTTTTGTTGTCGGAGATCGCGCTCGGCAAAATGCCGAGAAGCAGGATATGCGTCTCCGGCAGACGATTTTCCAGCTCGGTGATGACGGCGTCGATGCCGGTCTCGGTTTCCTCGGCGGTGTCTCCGTGCCCGGTGTTGTTGGTGCCGATCAGGACGATGGCGACCTTGGGATGAAGTCCGTCGACTTCGCCATGATTGATCCTCCACAGAACGTGCGCAGTGGTGTCGCCGCTGAATCCGAGATTGAGCGCCTTGCGTGGTTCGTAGAACTGCTGCCAGGTGGGAAGGAAATTTTCATCCGGCGGCCGGGACTTGTCGTAGTTGTTGGTGATGGAGTCGCCAATCATCAAGAGTTGTGCGTCCGGATGGTGTTGGATGGAATCGAGAATCGCTTTGTGACGTTCGGCCCACCACGGCTCATTGAGGCGATCCGCCGCGGTCGTGGCGTGGTTGGGGCCGTCTCCGAGGGTCACCGCGGAACAAAGAACGATGAACGCGAGTGTGGATGC
The DNA here is from genome assembly GCA_963712365.1 of uncultured Acidobacteriota bacterium. GTDB lineage: Bacteria > Acidobacteriota > Terriglobia > Terriglobales > Acidobacteriaceae > Sulfotelmatobacter. The sequence goes on along the minus strand of CAVQHO010000001.1, from coordinate 49,609 downwards.
CGCAACTGTAAGAAAGGTAAAGAAGTCTGGCGAGGTGCGGCGCGTGTTTTTCACGCCGCTATTCTATGCCCCCTGCTTAGAGATGAGCGTGTCGGTGCGAATTCGATGGGACACCAGTGTTCGACGCCTTGCTGTTAAGGCCCGACTCCGCCAGTGTGGCAGTCGGCGCAGTTCACTTGTGTCAGGTCGCCGATGTCGACGGGATGCTGGAAGGACGGCGTGTGTATTCGACGCCACGCTCGCAGTTCCTGGCTCGGGCAGCAACGTGTGGCACTGGTTGCACTCTTTGCTGATCACTTTGCCGTCGTTGCTGACATGCTGGCCGTCGTGGCAGCGAAAACATCCGTTGTAATAAAAGTGGCCGAGATTATTGGGATGAGTCTGCCAATTTAACTTCATCTCGGGGAATGTGGTGCGTTTGAAGATTTGTTGGACTTCCGCGACGGCGTCACGGATCTCCAATTGTTTCGTCTTGGCCGCATCAGGATACTTGCTCTCGTAGAAGTCCTCCATCCCTTTTGCGATTCCCTGAACCGCAGCATCCGTGGTCGGGTAGCTTGCGGTCAGCACGGTGACGGCCTCCTGCTTGATAAATGGCAGGGAAGAATCGATGCGATGGGCCAGCAGAGACTGATCGACGGACTGGTCCGGAGAGACATAGATATGAGTGGGGCGGTTGTGGCAGTCGACACAATCCATGTGGTGACGCGGAGTCTTCGCGATCTGATCTTTGTTGAGTGTTGAATCTTTCGCGTAATACTCGGTGACTCGGCCTTGCTGATCCTCGACGTGAATGTAGGGAATCGTCTGGCGTTTTTCGTCGGCAGCGACGTAGTCGATCTTGTTCGCGATGTTCATGTGCCAGTGGATGCCTTCGGGAGCGCCTGTAGCCGGATCGCCACCGCCGGTCTTGATGATCATCCTCACTTGTCGCATGCTGTTCTTTTCATCGCTGGAATAATGCGTGAAAACTTTCAGCTGTCCGCCGTAAAACTTCTTCGGCCAGTGGCACTGTTCGCAGGTCTCCTGCGCAGGACGCAGGTTGTGCACCGGCGTGGGGATGGGGCGTGGGAAGGTATTGAAGGCTGCGGCGAAAACCTGGCGGCTTCCTGAAAGTTTCGATTTCACAAACCAGGTTGCGCCGGTTCCCGACATGACATTCGGCGCAAGCGACGCGCGCATGCGGAGAAAGCTGATAAGCGGTGTACTCCGGACTCATCACTGTGTGGCAGAGCTGTCCGCAAAAAGCGACAGACTCCGTGTATTCGTAAGCCTTGTAGCTGCCTGCCGTGCTGACCATGACGAAGACGATCAGGAAAGTCGCAAATGAGATTACAGCGCTGCGCTGAGCGCGATCATTCAGGTCGATCTTCGGATAGAAGTCGGTAGCGACGACTTTCTTGCGGCGCTCAAGCAAAATTCCCGCGACCATGAGCAAGAGGCCTAGCACGAGGAACCCCGGAGACACCATGTAGGCCAGGATCCCGATGTAGGGACTCGCCTTGGTCGCAATCAAATCGATCAGAACGAATATGAAGATATTGGCCACGCTGACGATTGCTAGAGCGACGCCGGCAAGACTGATGGGATTTCGCAGAAGCATTCGCAAGCGATGGCGTTGCTCGATCGGAGCTGCAGTTCTGTCAGCGTCCATGATTGACCTCAGCCGGTTCTCTTTCGTCGCCTGCTGCTCTCGACGTTCTTTCTTTCGCTTACCGCATCAGCGGAGTGGATCTGCGGATTCTCGTCCAAACCATGCTCTTCGCGGTAATGGTGCAGCGTCATCTTTCCGTCCCACCAAGCCCAGTTCATCGGATATACATCGGGGTCAAAGAACACCTGATAGAAATGCCAGACGAAAATCGCGAGAGTCGCCAGAATCGCTTCGTAGAAGTGAACAGCGGTCGCGATATCAAGCCACCATCGGGGTACATGGTTTCCGAAGAAAACCTTGGCCCACAGCATGATGCCGGTGACGGCCATGACGATCATGCCCCACACCAGAGCCCAATATTCCGCTTTTTCTGCGTAAGCTGAACCGCGGAAACTCCGGCTTGCTGGAACTCAAGCCCAGGTAGTAGGCGACATTCTGCCACGCGCCCCGGGCATCGTCTAGTGTGGGGAACAAGTCGCGAACCAGTTTGCGGCCTTCGCGGGTGAAGGCAATGTCGAAGATATGGTAGAAGCTCACGCCGATCAGCACCATAGCCGCGACGCGATGCAGCAGATGCCGCAGGTGCTCGTCATTCCCAGCAGCGCGTCGAACCACGAGCCGGGAAACTTCAATGCGAATCCAGTCAGTACAAGGGTGAAGAAACTGGTCAGCAGGGCAGCATGCTGCCAACGGAAGCGCAGGGGCATTCGAGTCACGAAGTTTTGCTGCAATTTGCGCCGGGCAATAATCTTGGATCGCCAGATGATTAGGTTGTGCAGCAGCATGCCGCCGATCACCATGGCGATCATGCTGAGTAGAAGCTCCGAATCCAGCGAACCGCTTTACTGCCGACATCAGCGGAGAGCGGCGCATCGACATGAACTTTGGCGGCAGTGAACTTCTCTGTTACCCCAGGATGACACTGCCCGCAAGTTCGGGCGAGATTAGCGCTGTTGATCGTTGATCGCGGATCGCTCGGATGGGAAAATGCTGTGGGTGCCGTGGCAACTGGCGCAGTTGGCGACGACCTGAGAACCCATGCGGGACGCGAGGCCGTGATAACTAGCAAGATAGGTCGATGTCGCGGCGCCCTTCGATGCCGAATTCCTGCGAGAGCCGAACGCCTTCATGACAACGGGCGCAAGTTGCCTGCGCGATGTTTTGTGCTGAAACGGGGGAGTTCGGATCTGTGTGAGCCTTAATCGAATGGATGCCGTGACAATCAGTGCACACCGGCGCTTGCCAGTTACCTCGGGCGACGGCTGTTCCGTGGATGCTTTGCTGAAATTCTTTCGAGATGGTGTCGTGACATTTTCCGCAGGTCAGCGGCACATTGAACTTGAATATCGGAGACTTCGAATCTCTGGCGTCGAGGATCTCGTGGGCGCCATGGCAATCCGTACAGACAGCTGCTTTCTCCGAACCAGCGGCCACGGCATGACCATGCACGCTCTCCGCATACGACGCGACCATCTGCGCGCTCTGGCCGCCATCCTGCATGACGAACTTCTGGCTGTGACACGCGCCACAAGTCGCAGGAATGTTGGCGTGATTGACTCGAGACTTTCGGATCGCTCGCCGGCAGCAATTCGTGAGGGCCGCCGTGGCAATCCACACAAGTGGCGGCCTTCAGGTTGCCAGCCTGGACCGATTTGCCATGGAAGCTGCGATCGTACGCAGCCTGCTGGTCAGCATGACAAGTCGCGCAGCTGATTTTCCTAGGCGTGGTTTCGTGGGGCGAACTCTTCACATCGGTGTGGCAGTCCACGCATGTGAACATGCTTCCGTGGATCGAGTCCTTGAAAGCTTGCGGATCGACATGCAGGCTCACTGGCTTGCCGCCGACGTCGTGAGTTAGGGTGGCGTCACTGTGACAGGCAAGGCACTCGTCCGCGGTAGGCTTAGGTAGGTTCTTTCTTTGCCGCCGCGCATCTGAATTCAGCGTAAAAAAGAGGGTGAGAGCGATTCCAGACGCAACTTGTCTCCGTGTTGTTCGCGCGAACATGCTCTCGCCCACCGATCTTCGAATCGACTCCGGCCGGCTGGATTCGCCGCCTCGACCGCTTACTTGGCCATGACCGCGAAGTAAGAATGACCAATTCTTTGATCTCCGTCTCTTTCAACTTTTCACCGTAGGCGGGCATCTTCGGCGCCTTACCTTTGGTGATGATCTCGGTCAATTGAGCGTCGCTTTCGGCCTTCACTTCAGCCGATCCGAAATCGCGGGTCCCCATCTTGCCGCCTTTGCCGTCAGCTCCGTGGCACATGGCGCACTTTGCTTTGTAGGTGGTGGCGGCATCCTGGCAAGGCAGAGGATGCGAAGCCTGAAGTCAAACAGAACGCCATCAGAGCGATCGATCCCACTCGAAACGAAATATGCCTCATCTGTAACTTCCTCCGGAAACGAAATTTGTTTTGTGCACGACATCGATATCACTGCGCAGGGATCAAGAGAGCTGGTGACGGCTACATGTCCTGAAATCCGATTGCGCAAATCGTGCTTCCGTCCCGGTCCCAGTGACCTCACTCGCAGGCGTAGGATCACACGCGGACTGAAGTGGACCTATGCCATGCGTCACCCCCATTTGTGACGAGAATCACGCCCACATTTCGGGCATTACCCCTGCGATCGCACCTGTTCAACATCTTTGTTCTTGGGCTGGCGTCATCCGGGCGCCGAAATCGTTTGACGTTAGCTGGGCCGCAGGAAGAGGCTCGGTGATTTCGATCGCGGATGCATGTGATCTTGATCACAGGCTCATGTTTCGGAAAAGCCGCAAAATCGGGTCACTTCAAGGGAATCATTGCGGTTTACATCATCGGCGCTGTGATCGAAATCACTTGTCCCCGTGATCATCTGTACTGTGCTTTCCCCTCTTCTTTGGCATGCTGACACCCATCGAGGTGCCCTATGGCTCAAGATAAACGCGATATTCTGGACATCCTCAGGTTTGAATTGAGTTTCCTGCTGGATGGGGGTTACGGACGTTCCCCTCGTGCTCCATGGCGTGCGCCGGCGATCTTTGAAGATTCCCCGATCTGTCCGAACTTCTGTGATCCCTTGCATCCGAATCGATGCGATGAGTGCCTCCTTGCGGATTTTGTGCCAGAAGGGCAAGAAAAAGCGGACATCCCTTGCCGTTTTATTCCTCTGACGAAAGAGGGAGTGACGATGGAGGATCTTTACCGAACCGGGAGTCAGAAAGAAATGGAACAGGCCCTGGAAACATGGCTCCGCAATCAGATTAAGAAGATAGAGCGAGAGCGCGGCCTCACATCAGCAGAGGGTGCAGCTTAGACCCGTCGCAGAATACGGAGTAAAAAATCAAACGTCAGCGCATGGAACAGCACGGGAACCCGGAAGCGAGGGAGATCTATGAGTGAAGAACACGCATATCGAGTGGCAGCTTGGTGGACCTCCGGGCGCACTGGATTGGCCAAATCCGATTCTGCCCCCAATGCCATTCATTTCACCGCCCCCATGGAATTTGGCGGTCTTGAGGGCCGATGGACGCCCGAGGAACTTCTACTGGCCGCGGTGGCGGGTTGCTACACGACAACCGTACGTGCGCTCGCAGGCGGAGCTCAGTTCGATTTCACCGATTTGCAGGTTGAGGCGAGCGGCACGGTGCGAAGGGTCGATTCTGGCTACAGCTTTACGCAGATCGTCGTCCGCCCGAATTTGAAGATTGCAACGGCTGAAGATCGGGACCGGGCACTCGAACTTTTGAAGCGAGCTGAGAAGCTCTGCCTCGTCTCCCGCGCCCTGGGAACGAATCTCAAGTTCGAGCCGCAATTGGAGATCTCGCATCCCGCGCCGATCGCATAGTGCGCCTCGCCCACCACTATCACTGTGGGAATCTACTTGCTAAAAGTTTTTGGGGATACCGACCGAAGCATCGCTAAAGATCGAGAAACGCCGATATCGAAGTGGGGTCTTCGGTGGCCCTGAAGTGAAATCCGATCTTCTTGAAAATGGCTTGTGTGGCCAGATTGTCACGCAGGATTTCTCCTGAGAGTCGCTGGAATTTCTCAGCTTTCGCAACGCGCCCAAGTCCTGCCATTAGTTCCGTTCCCAGCCCACGACCCTGCCATTGATCGGAAACCATAACGGCGGCTTCGGCCTCCACGCGATTGATTGCGCTGAAACGGGCCACACCTAAAATTTCAGGTGATCTGCTACGCGGATTCATAGTGTTCGGCCACCAGCGCGAAGCCTCGATCGTATCCCGCAAAACAAATCCGCGCGAGGCGATCGTGCTCCACTCTCGCCGTCAGGCTTAACGAACAAAAATAGCGAAGGTAGACGCTGCGTTCCGAAAGCGTGGTGTGAAATTGCGCCATCAGTGGTTCGTCCTCGGGGCGAATCGGCCGGATGGTGACGGAGGTTCCATTTTTTAGTTGCGTTTGCCATACATATTGAGAGGGATATGGACGGATCGATGGACGCGGCAGCCGATCCGCCGTCATCGAAGAATCGTGGATGACAATGCGTGCATCGAGGGCGATGAATTGATCCTCTGCCGCCTGCAACGGATTCACGTCGATCTCTTTTATCCAAGGTTGGTCGAGAACAAGCTGGCTGAAACGCACGAGCAGCTTTTGCAGTTCGGGAATATTCACCGCCTTGCGGCCGCGCACGCCTTTCAACGCTCTATGAATGTGCGTCTGTTCGATCAGGCGCTGAGCCAGCGTGGTATTGAGTGGAGGCAAGGCGATGGCGTAGTCCCGATAGACTTCGGCCATGATTCCGCCAGATCCGAACAAAATCACAGGACCAAATTGCGGATCGACCGTGCTCCCGAATATGAGTTCGTATCCATCGCGCCGTATCATCGGCTGCACGGTGACGCCGCCGAAGTGATCCGCTCCTCGTTTGCTTGCCACCGAAATCTGAATCGAGCGGAAGGCGTCTCTAACCTGCTCGGGATTCTGCAGATTCAACCACACCCCATCGACATCCGTCTTGTGGGCGATGGTGTTCGACAGGAGTTTTACCGCAACGGGAAACCCAGTTTCTGTCGCCTTGGCTATTGCATCTTCTTCTGTGAACGCCGCACAGGTTTGGACAACCGGGATACCGTACGCTACGAGGATCTGTTTCGAGTCGAACTCGTTCAGCAGCGTTCGGCCCGAATCGCGCGCTCGTTGGAGCATGGCGCTTGCCTCATGTCGTGAATTCTCGGACGGCTCCGTTTCTTCCACCAGCGAAGGCGTTTCATACAGTCCGCGCAGATTGTAGGTATAACGCCACATGTAAGTGAACGCTCGCGCCGCAGTGTCGGGATATGAGAATGTTGCGATTCCCGCCGTATTGAGATCTGCGGTGCCTTCCGCAACGCCATCGCCGCCCATCCAACTCGCGATGATTGGCTTGGTCGTGCTGTGAGCGTACTTAGATATTTGCTGCGCGACTTTGGTGGGATCGGCCAGACCCTGCGGCGCGATGATGGCAAGCAATCCGTCGGCGCCGGGATCTTCGGAGACGATCTCGATGGTTTTGGCGTATCGCTCTGCGTCCGTGTCGGCCAAAACGTCAACAGGGTTGCTGTGGCTCCAATGAGCAGGAAGGCATCCATTCAAGGCTTCTATGGTTTGGGCTGAGAGGGCGGCCAGCTCACCGCCATTGGCCAAGAGGGCATCAGTGGCGAGAACTCCCGGGCCGCCGGCATTGGTCACTATGCTGAGCCGTGGTCCCCGCGGCCGTGGCTGCTTGCTCAACACCTCTGCCATATAAAAAAGATCCGCCAGGTTGTGGACGCGCAAAATGCCGCAACGCCGGAAGGCGGCCTCGAGAACCTCATCACTTCCGGTCATGGCCCCTGTGTGAGACGCGGCTGCACGCGATCCGGCTTCCGACCTTCCAGCCTTTATAACGATGATGGGCTTACTCAGTGCGATCTCGCGAGCGGCCGATAGGAATGATCGGGCATCTCCCACCGACTCCATGTAAACCAGGATGCTTTTTGTGTGCGGATCGTTCCCAAAGTGATAGATAAGATCGCCCCACCCTATGTCGAGCATCGATCCAGTAGAGACGATTGCGCTGAAACCTACGTGTTCGCGAAGGCTCCAGTCCAGAATCGCTGTTTCAAGCGCGCCACTCTGACTGAGGAACGCGACGCTGCCTTTAGCCGGCATGGATTTCGCAAATGTTGCGTTCAACCCTACGGTTGGATTCATGAATCCCATGCAGTTCGGACCCAGCAAGCGCATCTTTCCGCGCTGCAAGTGATTTGCGATCGCGTCTTCGAGATTTAAGCCCTCGGGTCCGCGCTCGCGAAAGCCCGCGGAGATTACCACTGCATATTTGATACCTGCATCCACACACTCCCCAATAATTTGCGGCACAACCTTAGCGGGAGTTACAACGATTGCCAGATCCGCGCCTCCGCGAATGTGGGTCACGCGTTTGTAAGCATCGATCCCCATGACCTTTTCATGGGTCGGAGTAATGGGATAGATCGCGAGCGGAGATTTACTTTCCAGAAGATTTGATAAGACGCTCCATCCGACGGTTCCAGGACGATCGGTTGCGCCGATGAGCGCCACTGAGCGGGGACAGAAAAAAGAATCCAGACTGGCTGGCCGTGAGCGTGCGATCACTGACCCGTCGTCTGCCGGTTGCGTTCGCGAATCTGGAGTGGTGCTCACTTGCCGCCTCGGTTCCTCAGCTTTTCATTCTTGCATAGACAGGAAGGCGCTGCTGTGCTGACGCTGCACACCTAGAAACGCGGTACTTGTGATCACGGTGAACTGTGATTTAGATCACTCGTGACACAAATCACACGCGAATTTTCGGAGTTACAATTCATTGGAAAGGTAGGTGCTGCGTAATGCGCGCCCCTTACGGACTAAATATTCTTGATAACTGCCTTACATGTTCGGTGAGAGAAGAGCATCTGTTTTGTAACTTGTCTGTGCACGCCGGACAACGCCTTAACGAAATAAAATCCACCGCTGTCTACCCCAAGGGGGCCATGCTGTTTATTGAAGGCCAGCAACCCCGGGGCGTATTCCTGCTGTGTCTGGGAAAAGCAAAACTCTCTACATCGTCCCGCGAGGGAAAAACGATCATCACGAAAATCTCCGAAGGCGGAGATGTGCTAGGCCTGAACGCCGTCGTTTCCAACCGCCCATATGAGGTGAGTGCCGAGATGATGGAGCCGGGCCAAGCTAATTTCATTCCGCGAGAATCGCTGCTGCAATTTCTCAAAGATCATGGCGAGGTGGCGCTGCGCGTAGCAGAACAACTCAGCCTCAACTACTACACGGCTTATGAAGAGATTCGGACTTTGGGTTTAGCCACGTCGCCGGCGGAAAAGTTTGCCAAGCTGTTGCTGTCGTGGTCAAGCAAAACAGTGCAGAGTGACGGATCGATTCAGGTCAGGTTGACGCTCACACATGAAGAGATCGCTGAGATTATCGGCACGACCCGTGAAACCGTGAGCCGCTTGTTTTCCGATTTCAAGAAGCGACAATTGCTGCAACTCAAGGGTTCAACGCTTCTGATACGCAATCGTCCTGCGCTGGAAAAGATTGTGCAGTCCTGAAACGTCGTTTTCACCGTTTGTTATCCAGCGACGGTCAATACCGGACATGGTGCATCGTGCACGACCTCATGCACAGCCGTCCATGGGATGTGCGCCGCAAGCCGAGGTGCGCTCGTTTTATTTGCACCCATTACGATGAGGTCGATGTTTCGTTTATGCGTTGCTTCCAGGATCGCGTCCGAAAGGAACTCAGTGCCGACGATGTATTCAGGCTCTTGTGCCAATCCGGTTGGGCGAGGCAGCCATTGTTTGAACTCCTGCAGCGAGCGATTCCGCGAACATGTTTCCCAGTCCTCCAACTCGTTGGCTGCAGCGGAGGCGGGGGCGTAGGCGGCAAGGCTATCGGAGGCTGCTGGTATCGGCGAAGTCATGTGCATCAAAATAAGTTTCGCTTCGTAGCGCGACGCAATAGTCAGGGCGAGCGGCAGCGCGGCGGTTGAGCCTCTGCCGAAATCGGTAGCGAAGAGGATGGTCTGGAACACGGGCCAAGCTGGTGTGATCTCAGCTTTCGGTCCGACTGTCAGGACGGGCGAAGAAGAGCTCCTCAGCAGTTCTTCGGCAACCGACCCAAGAGCGAGCTTGGAAAGGCCGCCGCGTCCGTGTGTACCCATAACAATCAAGTCGGACGATTCTTCTTTGGCAAGCGCCAGAATTGCTTGTGCAATGGGCCCGTGCCTCACAAGAATGCTGTCGATCTTCCGCTCCTCCTCAAACTCACCGACCAACGAGTTCAGCTTTTCCTTGGCGTCGTGACGTTCGAGGTCAATTTCTGGAGGGTTTTCAAGCATCTCATAGCGCCAGTCCGTGTTCATGACGTGAGCGACGGACAAATGCGCACCTTTCGGCGCCAGCGACGTTGCGAAGGCCAAAGCGCGGCGCGACGGATACGAGAAATCCACCGGAACGAGTATGTGCCGGAAAACAGGAACAGTCTCCGACGCACTTTGCAGTTGTCTTTCTTCAATGATCATAGGCACCTCCCATGCCGCCAGCGTTATCGGACCAGATGGCCGGCGGACGCCCCGAGTTTCCGAGATCGTCTTGTCGCAAGTGTCTTTCCTTTTTCGTGGCCTCGGACAACCGGCAGGCTGACGATGGTGGCCCGAGTTCCGTCCCAAACGACTTTCAGCCGCCTATAGCACTGATCGCACAACCCAAATCGCTCATGTAGAGCGTCGTGGGCACCATTGCTCACGGCTTGCACTTCTGGAGTCGAGTCCAACTGAAAAAGTCTTCCCTGAGGCAGATATCGAAACTGCTCGCAATGATCGGGATTCGCGCATTTCGAGGGCACGGCGCAGGTCCTTCTGCTCCACACAAAAATTCTATGTCGCTATCGTCTGGCGAGGGGTGACCCAAGGCACTCAGCGGAGTGATATTCATCACTAGTTCGCCTAAGCCTGCACCTTGCAAGGAGTTCTAGGCGGTGATTTACAATCGCTGGCACCTTGAACGCCGACCAGATGACCGAGGTTCATTGTGACGCTCTGCTTTTTGATCTGGATGGCGTCTTAATCAACTCCACACCCGCCGTGGCGCGTGTTTGGCGAAAATGGGCGACCGAGCACGGGTTCAATCCGGACGAAGTAGTCGCTCGAGCCCACGGCAGGCCGAGCCTCACGACCGTGCGCGAATACCTGCCCAACGCGGATCATGAGGCCGAGAACCGAGAGGTGGAACGGCGCGAGATCGAAGACTTGGAAGGAGTGGTTCCACTACCCGGGGCGCTCGATTTATTAACCAGCCTTCCGCAGGCCCGGTGGACGATTGTGACCTCCTGCACTCGCGCGCTAGCTGAGGTACGGATTGCCGCCGCAGGATTGCCGTTGCCACAGAAAATGATCACCTCCAACGACATTACGCATGGAAAGCCCCATCCTGAGCCATATCTGAAAGGCGCAGCCCTTCTCGGATTTTCGGCCAACGACTGTGTGGTTTTTGAGGATGTACCAGCCGGAGTGCGTTCCGGTAAGCAGTCAGGCGCAAAAGTGATTGCCTTTACAACCACGGTCCCAAAGCCGGTCCTGGAAGAGGCAGGGGCCAACTGGCTCTTACGAAATTGTGCAGATGTCCATCTGCTTGGACGCGGCAAATCTCTAGCACTAAGTCTGACCTATCTCTAGGCATTTGGTAGTACGTAGTCCATTCTCAATCCCGAGGTTGAATATTGTGGACAGCGATGCAGGTCTTTTGAACTTGCGTAACTCAAACTTCCAACTATCCGGCCTAAAAGTGCATCCACTAAAAAGCGCAAAGTAAGGAGAAAGTGTATGAAACCCAGATTACTAGTAGTTTTTTTAAGCCTTTTGTTCTTGGCCACCGTCACATCCGTGGCGCAGAATGCAACGCAGGATCAGTCAAAACCGCAAGATCGCATTGCCCGGGAAGTGCGGCACGAATTGCTGATGCTGCCCTATTTCGGAGTGTTCGATAACCTGGCCTTCAAGGTTGACGGTGGTACGGTCACTTTGATGGGACAAGTTGTTCGTCCATCGTTGAAGTCGGACGCCGAGAACGCTGTAAAGCACGTTGAGGGAGTTGAGAAGGTCGACAACCAGATTGAGGTACTGCCACCTTCTTCGATGGACGATAGCATTCGAATCCAAATTTTCCGCGCCATTTACGGATATCCGGCTCTTGAGAAATATTCGTTAGGCGTACAGAAGCCGATTCGAATAATCGTGAAGAACGGGCGCGTTACCCTCGAAGGTGTGGTAGACAGCGAAGCGGATAAAAATCTAGTAACCGTTAGGGCGAATGGCGTGCCCAACGTTTTTTCTGTAACGAACAATTTGAAAGTTGAGGGTTCGAAGTAAGGATCGGTGCGTGGGGAGGATCTGTGGTCCTCCCCTGTTCAACGTGGGACTGCCCCTCGGATGAATCCGCATACAGTTTTCAACTCACGGCTCAAACCTGCCCGCCCGCGTATAATGCTCCGGGATTTGACTTCCGCCCCAACGGAACCACGGAGGAAAGCCATCATGAGTTTTCATGCCATGAATCGACGAAGATTTCTCGAGACCGCAGCCGCGGTCGCTGCGGGAACTTTAATCACCAGCCGCTTAGGCTGGGCCGCTGGCGAACACAAAATCAACAAGGTCGGCGTGCAACTCTATACCGTCCGCGATCTGATGAAGGACGACTTTGAAGGAACGATCGCCAAGGTCGCGCAGATCGGCTACAAGGAAGTCGAATTTGCCGGATACTTCGGCCATACCGCGCCTCAGGTGAAGGCAGTCCTCGACAAAAACGGCCTGAAGGCTCCCGCCGCCCACGTTCAATATGACGAACTCGACGAGAAGTTCCCGTCGATGCTTGAGTTCTCGAAGGCTATCGGTCTCGAGTATGTCATTTGCCCCTGGATTCCGGAGGAACTACGCAAATCCCCCGATATCTGGAAGCAGGCCGCGGACAAGTTCAACAAGTGTGGAGAACAGACGAAACAAGCCGGGATGCAGTTCGGCTATCACAATCACTGGTTCGAATTTCTGCCCACCGACGGCAAGCTCCCTTATGACGAATTGCTCAAGCTTTGCGATGCCAACCTGGTGAAAATGGAAATGGATCTTTGCTGGATCACCACGACCGGCACCGATCCGCTCAAGTATTTCAATGCCTACCCGGGGCGCTTCCCGCTTGTACACGTGAAAGACGTCAAGACGCTTCCCAAGATTTCCACGGGCGGTTCGCAGAATTTCGGCGACACTGTCGACCTGACCGAAGTAGGCAGCGGCATCATCGACTGGAAGCGCATCTTCGCGCAGTCAGAGAAAGCCGGAATCAAGCACTACATTGTGGAACACGATCACCCGAAGCAGCCCCTCGAAAGCATCAAGGGCAGCTACGACTACCTCGCGAAACTACGCTGGTAATAAGCGAATAGTGCTCAGCCGCCGCCGCTCCCGCGGCGGCGGATTCCAATAAACGGGTTTATGGGGTTTCATGCAGGTCAGGCGCACGCCTAAAACTTATGATGTCTGCATTATTGGCTCCGGCGCGTCCGGGGGCACCGCCGCAAAGGTGCTCGCGGAAGGCGGCCTGAATGTAGCCTTGCTAGAAGCAGGCCCTCCCGTCGTACCTGAACGAGATTACAAGGAACACGTATGGCCTTACGACCTCCCGCATCGAGGGGCAGGTGTGGGGGGCAGAGCCCGTGCTGGTCTGGATGACGAGTTCCTTGCGCCGAACGGCGCGTGGGAGATCGAAGGTGAGCCCTACGTTTCGGCTCCCGGCTCAAACTTTCGTTGGTTTCGGTCGCGCATTGTCGGAGGGCGCACCAACCACTGGGGACGCATCGCGCTGCGAATGGCTCCTGTGGACTTCAAAGTTCGATCGCATGACGGCATGGGCGATGATTGGCCGCTTGAGTACAAAGATGTAGCGCCATATTACGACAAGGTGGAGTCCTACATAGGAGTCTTCGGGACGAAGGAGAATATCTCCAGCGCCCCCGACGGAATTTTTCTTCCTCCTCCGAAGCCTCGCTGTACGGAAACGATCATCAAGAAGGCCTGCGACAAGCTCAGCATCTTGTGTATCCCATCGCGGCTGGCGATTCTAACTCAGCCCCACAACGGTCGCGCCGCATGTCACTACTGCGCCCAGTGTGGCAGGGGATGCGTGACCGCCTCGAACTTCAGCTCGAGCCAGGTCATGATTCCGCCTGCCGAGAAGACCGGCCGCTTCACCATGATCACCGGAGCGATGGCGCGGGAGTTGATCGTTGGCAAAGACGGAAAGGTTGCGGCCGTATCTTACATCGACAAGTCTTCCAGGGAAGAGCGTCGCATTCACGCCCGTGCGTTCATTGTGGCGGCCAGCGCCTGCGAATCCGCAAGGCTTCTGCTGAATTCGAAATCGACGTTGTTCCCTGATGGACTGGCGAATTCCTCCGGCGTCGTGGGGCGAAACCTTATGGATACGGTCGGCAGCGATGGCGGCGGATATTTTCCGCAACTCGAGAAGATGCCTGCACACAACCACGATGGCGTGGGTGGCATGCACATGTATCTGCCGTGGTGGAAGTTCGACCGCAAGAATGATTTTCTGCGGGGATACCACACCGAATTCGGCGGTGGCCGCGGGATGCCGGGCGTAGGCGATTACGACGATCTCTGCGATCGCGTCGAGGGGTATGGCACTTCGTTGAAAAAAGAGTGCAAGAGCAAGTACGGAACTTACATCGGTTTCGCCGGACGTGGTGAGATGATTCCCAACGAAAATTGCTATTGCGAGATTGATCCCAGTGTTGTGGATAAATGGGGCATCCCGGTACTCAGGTTTCATTGGAAATTCAGTGACAACGAAATCAAGATGGCCAAGGATATGCAGGAGACTTACCGCGAGATTGTGGAATCGGCCGGAGGAACGTACCTTACGTCGACGCGCGAAGATGGTGCCCACCCGTATGGTATCGCTGACGGCGGAGTCATCATCCACGAAGTCGGAACTGTGCGAATGGGCGACCGCCCAAATACTTCCGCTCTGAATCAGTATTGTCAGGCTCACGACGTGAAAAACCTTTTTGTCACCGATGGAGCAAGCTTTGTCACGAATGCGGACAAGAACCCAACGTTGACGATCATGGCGCTTACATGGCGCGCCTCGGACTACATTTTGGATCAGGCGAAGAAAGGAAATTTGTAACAGGGCATCAGGCAATGACAATTTCCCGGCGTGACATCCTCAAATCGCTTACGCTTACCGCAGTCACCGGTTCGGTGTTGCGAGTGATTCCTCTGGAAGCGGCCGAATATGCGCACCGCATGGTACGCCAGGAAAAGTCGGGCACTAATCACGAATACACTCCCAAATTCTTTTCCCCTCGCGCTTACAAGACTCTGCGCAGCCTCTGCAATACGATCATTCCGCCGGACGAAGAATCGAAAGGCGCGCTCGAGGCCGGTGCACCCGAGTTCATCGATCTGATCACCAGCGAGAATGCGGAGTACCAGGTCGCGCTAGGGGGCGGATTGATGTGGCTGGATAACACATGCATCGATCGCTACGAGAAGGCTTACCTCGAGTGCAGTCCGCAACAGCAGAAAGAAATCCTCGACCTGATCGCCTACCGGAAGAACGCAAAGAAAGATCCCAGCCTTGGACAAGGAATCGAGTTCTTCGCTTTCCTGCGAAAGCTCACCGCCGATGGATTTTTCACCAGCGAGATTGGTATCGAGTACTTGGGATACATCGGGAACACTTTCGTTTCAGAATTTCCTGGCTGCCCGCCCGTTCCTGAGGCGTAGAAAAATCATTTACCACTAAGGGCACGAGGTTTCACGAAGGTAAACCTGCGGATTTCTTCGTGGATCTTTGTGTCCCTTGTGGTGAATGAATTTGAGCCGGTTCTAGCGGCCGAACGGGTTCTCCAGTGAAGGGCTTTGGGGCGTGAACAATTCTGCGCCATCCTCAGTAACGTGCATGTCGTCTTCCAATCGAATTCCAAATTCGCCGGGAATATAAATCCCAGGTTCGTCGCTGGTCGTGATATTCGCCTGCAACTTGGTGCGATTGCCGCGGACCAGATACGGCCACTCATGCCCATCCGTTCCCAAGCCGTGGCCAAGCCGATGGGTGAAGAACTTGTAGTCGGGACCGTATCCGCCATCCACGATCACCTTGCGGGCGGCGTCGTCGATAGCTCCGCACTCGACTCCCGGTCGGGCGGCGGCAAGCGCCGCCGATTGTGCCCGGTGCACGATGTCGAATACTGACTTCATCTTGTCCGACGCTTTGCCGAGCACGTAAGTTCGGCTGATATCGGATTGGTAGCCCTCGGCAGTACAGCCACCGTCCATCAAGACGATCGTGCCTTCGTGCACGACTTGTGGCGTGACGGAACCATGAGGAAATGCGGAAAACTCTCCAACTTGGACGTCGGCCCCGCCCACGAAACCGAGTTTTTCATGGGCGAGTCGAACAAGTTCTTCCAGTTCCGGTTGAGTCATTCCATCTTTAACCGCTAGATACGCGCCCTCATAAGCCGCCAGCGTAACTTGAGAGGCTAAGCGCATCAGGGCTATCTCGCTCGGGGTCTTGATCATGCGACATCCTGCGGTTACCGGTGTCGCGCTCGCCACAGAAGCTTGAGGTGAAGCCTTGCTGATGCCGTCAGCGAAGACGAAATGAATCGTCTCTTCGATTCCTACTTTGCCACCCGAAATGGCGCGATCCTTGAGGCCTTGTGCGATTCGTTCATAAGGATTTTCATCTTCCTGCCAGATGCGAACGTCAGGGTGGGCACCGTCCGGAGCGTTGGCAATCTGCTCGCGCGCGCGGCCTTCCTCAAATGCGGGACAAACGTAGAAAGCAGCCCCCTTCACAGGCAGCACCAGCGCGAACGCGCGCTCTCCACCCCACCATCGAATGCCGGTGAAGTACTTGAGCGATGTACCTTCCATTAGAACGATGGCATCCATCGAATGTTCTGCCATCAATTTGCGCGCGCGTTCCTGCCTCTGTTGGCGTTCTTCCCGAGTGATCGGTACGGCCTCATTCTTCCGCGATGTCAGGCGTGCGATTGACGGTGGCACGTTTGCTTCGTCGGGAACGCTGGCAGCGGCGCGACCAAGCCAAGGGTTTGCAGTCGCCACGCCAGCGGTCAAGCCGCTCAACTTCAAGAACCGTCGCCGAGAAAACATCGAGCCTCCAGGGCAATTAACGAGTCCGGCCATTATAGGGGTGAGCGACGCTCCTCTGACGAGTCGTTGCGATATCCTCAATTCGATGGAAGCAGGCTTTCAATGCGCCTCGTGTGGCGAGTGGAATGAGACTTCGGTTGACGAATCCGCTGGAAGGCGGCAGAGCTATGTCGAGGACTGCCAAGTCTGCTGCAAGCCGAACGTGCTGCGAATTGAGTACGATCTCTCCGCTGGAGAATTCTTCATAACCTCGGTCCTGGAATGAGATCGGGGATTATGTCGAAACCTATGAATCACTCGCCCCTAGTCGCATGTCGCGCTATAGTTGCCTGTCTTGGAGTGGCCTGGAAATCAGCCGGCGAAAGGATCCCAATCCCATGGCAACGGGTTACAGCGGTGGCAGGATGGTAGCGCACAATATGGTGACGACTCAGTTCGAGCTTGACGGTTTCCGAGTCACGCGAACCCTGGGAGTTGTGCGCGGCATTGTGGTTCGTTCCCGTTCGATATTTGGCACGATTGGCGCCGGGTTGCAAACTCTGGTTGGCGGTAACATTACCTTGCTTACCAATCTGTGTGAGAAGACGCGGCAGGAGGCTTTCGATCTAATGCTGCAACATGCTGCCGAACTGGGAGCAAACGCCGTGGTCGGTGCCCGTTACGACGCGACCGAAGTTATGCAAGGAGTCACCGAGGTTCTGGCGTACGGAACCGCCGTCTTCGTTGAGCCTATGAGATAACGAGCGTGTTTATCTGCGGCACGGAACAGACGGTGGATAAGAGATCAACGCCGCGATGATTGCTCCTGACATTTCGGTTATCCGGACGGCACAGAAGTTTCTTCGGAATTATTTCCCTCCCACGCCTATCCACCCCGCGGCCTCCCTTTCCCACACAGGTTCCTCTGTCTATCTCAAGATTGAAACCGGGCTGCCGACGGGATCTTTCAAGCCTCGCGGCGCGCTGCACGCTCTGGCTACAAATCTTGCGCGGCGTGCAATCTCCGAAGTGACAGCCTCAAGCACGGGGAACCATGGAGCCGCTGTTGCCTTTGCTGCGAGGTCGCTCGGAACTCGGGCCACGATCTTTCTGCCGGAGAATGCAAATCCAGTCAAGCGTCAGAAGATTTTGGATTTGGGTGCTCGCATTGTGGAATCCGGAAGTGCCGACTTGGCGGAGGCCTTTGAGCGTGCCAGGGAATACTCGGCGGGCGACGGCATTTATTTTCTCAATGACGCAACAGATCCTGATTTGCCAGCGGGCCCGGCCACGATCGGTGTCGAAATCCTCGAGCAGCTTCCAACCGTCGGAGCAGTTTTTGTGCCCATGGGCGACACAGCACTGATTCGTGGCGTTGGGGCGGCCATCAAGCAACTTGCTTTGCATGTGAAACTCATCGGCGTGCAGGCCGAGCGGGCTCCTTCTTACTATCTGTCGTGGCGCGCGGGTAAGGCTGTGTCGACAGATTCGTGCGACACCAGTGCAGACGGGCTGGCCACGCGTACTCCCGAGGCCGAGAACGTGGTGGCAATCCGCCAATTGGTAGATGAAGTCGTGCTTGTTTCCGAACAGGCAATGCTAGAGGCCATCCGCCACCTCTATCATCGCGAAGGAGTGCTCGCTGAGCCTGCGGGAGCGGCTGCGACTGCTGCATGGCTCGACCGCGAAGCGATCTCGGGATCCGTGGTCCTGCTCGTAACTGGAGGAAACATCACGGAGGACATGCGCCAGCGAGCTGGAGTGTGAGGTCTTCCGCTCACAACGATCTCAAGAATCGGTCACGCCAGAAGTTGAGGCAGTGTGTGCTGCCTCTGAGCGAAGGTGCTCTCCATCTGGTGCCGTACGAACAGAGCATTAGCGATACCTCCGAGGAAACTGAAGCCGACTTCGTAGTCGATCACATCGCGGACCAGCGTTCCCGAGACGCCCTCACGCGTTAACGCCGCAAATTCGTGGCGGTGATGCCACTTCTTGAAGGGTCCTTGATCCTGTACGTCAGCAAAGTGGTTGTTCCATTCGAATTCGGTGATGCGCGCGATCCATTGCGCGCGAATTGGCAGGAACGGAACGACTAGGAACGATGTCACGATTGTCGAGCCGACACCCGCGGATTTTTCACCCATCATTCCTGCTGGCGTCCAAGGTGGCGAGGTTCGATTCACTGCGATCAACTTCGTCGCAGCGGAGGCAGGCATGAGTCGCGGCAGGTTCTCAGGATTCGAGAAGAAGGAAAATACGGTTTCCAGCGGGAAGGGAACCCACTGCTCAAACTCAAGGTGACTCGACACGCTTTCAGCTTATCTCAAGCCGGGTACACGAAGCGGATACCTACTTCTTTCCGGCCGCCGCGGCTTTAGCTCGAGCGGTAACGTCCAATGCTTGTGTGGTTTTGTCGGCCAGCTTACGAATCGTATCCACCTGGGTCGGCCCTATCACCATGTGCTCGATGATCTGTTTCTTCTGCATCACCGGGCCGCCAAACTTGCGCTGTCCGACCATGACATGAGTGACGCTCATAGTGTGGAATTGGCGGCAGCGATCACAACCGTCGAGAACAACGACTAGATGATCGCCGTTCTTGCGGCTGGGTCCAAGATTCTCCAACGCACTCCAGTTGTTAGCTTGCAACTGTAGCTTGAGTTGATCCACACCCTGTGGTGCATTGAGCACCATCTTCGCTCCGCGTTTTCCCCAGATCTCACACGATTCGCAAAACGGATGAAGGTTCAAGACCGCTACACTGGCGCCCAATGCAACCCCGATGACGCAAGCAGCTTCCAGAGCCCATATCCCCCACAGCTCCAAACCAGTGGTCGCTGAGGCCTCATGACCCAACGTCCATGTGCCGTGCTGATTGATGAGACACACCAGCTCCCAGAGTGTGCCGGGACGTTGCGCCAGATTAATCCATTCCATGTCTGCTTGATCGCCCAGCGTGAATCTTACCCAAACGGCCCAGCTCACATACAAGGCGACTGTTGATATCGTTGCCGTTAGCGCATGTCCTGCGGTATTGTTCCGTACTTTCCCCCAAATCAAGCCATATCCGGTCGCCGCCCCGACGAGTCCTCCGAATGCCGCGGTTGCGATGAATGCGAAGTTGACTTCGTTGATATAGATGATTCCGCGACCGTAGATATAGGCAAGGATAAGCGATGCAGAGATTCCGGTCGCCGCAGCCATGAGCAGGCCGTCGATGCCGAACCGTCCCGAATGCTTGTAGTACATGCGAGCCGCACCCCCACGCCGAATTGTGGCCCGGCGGGACGTCGGCTCAAAGTGACTTTGGTGTGGGAACTTCTTGGAAGGCGGGAGGCTATTTGGTTACGGACTGAGCCGCTGGCCGCGGAAGTTCCCGCGACCAGCGCATCCCTGAGTTCGGTTAGGGGTTGCTCGGAGGCACCGATGCCGGAGGCGCTGCACCGCCCGGCGTCTGCTGCGTACCGATTACGTCTCCTGAGACGATCATCTCGACTCGGCGATTGAGCTTCCGCCCCGCAGCAGTACTGTTGTCTGCCACTGGATCGGCCTTGCCCAATCCCACCGCCGCAACATGATCCGGCGTTACCCCGGACGAGATCAGATATCCGCGAACGCCATCAGCCCGCTTCTCCGAGAGGACCTGGTTGTATTCATCCGTACCGATACTGTCGGTGTGACCTTCAATATCCAGCTTGAGATCAGGATAGGCGAGGACAATTCCTGAAATTCGGGCCAGACGCTCTCGAGCCTCAGGCTTCAACGTGTATTTGTTGAAGTCAAACAGCACATCCGGCATGCTTACAATTAAACCGCGAGCGGTATCACGAGTCTGGAGCACTTGGTTCAGCTGCGCCAGGAGGCGAGCCCGCATTTCTTCCTTCTGCCGAACTGCTTCTTGTCTCTGGCGGTCTGCTTCTTGTCTTTGGCGCTCCGCATCCTCGGCAGCCCTCCTGGAAGCCTCAGCTTGGGCTTCAGCCAGCTGTTGCTGGGCTTGGGCTGTCGCTTGTTGCTGCTGCGCTAAAGCCTGCGCTTGTTCAGCTTCAGCCCGACGTCTCGCATCTTCCTCAGATTGAGCTTGCGCTTGCATCTGGCTCTGCCGCGCTGCCTCGGCATCCGCTTCCGCTTTTGCCCTGGCTTCTGCTGAGGCGCGGCGCGCAGCTTCTTCACGCTCCTTTTGCTTAGCTCGCAATGTTAAGACGCGTGCGTCTTCGGCAGTTTGGGTGGCCCCGCGCGCAGCTGTTCCAATGGGAGTGCGGCCTTGCTTCCGCTGAAGGTAATCTTCGGCGCGCTGCAACATGTCTTCAGCTTTCATGATGCTGGAATTCGCATACTGCTCAGCGCCGGCGGCTTTGGCGATGGCTACCGCATTTCGCGCTTCCAGCAAATCAAGAGGAACGTTGGGCGAAGCCTGGGCCGAGGGCAACTGGTTGGCGGGCACATCGACGATATATTCCCGCCCCTCGAGCACTTCGAACTTGGAATCGATCGACTCCTCAAATCCCTTGGTGCTCTGCAGTACCACGTTCTCCGCGACAACCTGGTCGCTCGGGTGGATGACTGAGAAATAAGGTTCGGCCGTGATGATGAGTCCGAACGCCTGCAGGTCTGAGGTCACCGATATTTTGTCTTTACCGTTGCTACCGGGAAGAACCTCTCCCAGGTTGACGGCACGGCCTTCGGGCGTGACCGCCCACAAAACATAAGTCAGATACTCTCCACCGAACTTGGAGGGAGAGTCCATGTGATTCACTTCCACATCGATATCGAGTCGGCCCGACTTACCGTCGACTTTGGCTCGGCCGGTGATGTTCGGCATCAGACTCGTGCCTTTGATGTCGACAGTGGTGGAGCCTCCGCGGTGTCGATAGTTCACTGCTCGTGTGCTCCGCGCGTAGACATTCACGCGGAAGACCGGCATCTCATTTGTCTCTTCGATCGATTTCTGCTGCTGCTCCTGCTTTGCCTGAGCGTCTGCCGGATTGCCTTGAGCGGGATAGAGAGGAGGCGCAGGATTCTGCTGCGCAAATATCAATGTCGGGAAGAACAGTGCGGCGACAAAGGACAAATGTGACGTCTTCATGTTTATCGGCCTCAACTGAATTTAGTTTGTTGTGTTTTGGATGAGTTCCACCCGAAGAGGGATGGCGAAGTTCGTGAACAGCAGGGACTCGGGCGAAATTTCCACAAGAAAATCACGCATGACTCGCAAAGTTCAAGAAAAATCGTAGCGAAAAGATAGCGAAAGAACCAAGGCCGTAAGCCCAATTAGTTGTGGTCACTTAAGTGGTTAACCACAAGGCTTCGTGCTTTCTCTCAATCCTCAATTCCATCCCACCCTACCCTCAAGTTTCTGCTTGACAATAAACGACTTACGGCTAAGATGTGGTACAAAGTGGTAGAAAGTGGTGAGGTCAATAGGGGTGGTGGAGTAAGAGAGCTGAAATCGAGGAGCCGGTGGAATTCCGACCCAAAAGCACGATAAACAGCCAGGATCACCCGAGTTTGACCGCGTTGTGCGCAGTTTTCGCCTCCCCCGTTGAAGTTATTGCAGAGACATCGAACATCCCCGTAAAGGGAATTGGTCTGAAACATGTTTCGCGGCAATCATCCAACCCGGGTCGACGAAAAAGGACGTCTCAAGGTCCCGGCCGAGTTCAAGCGGGTGATCGACGAGAAATACGGGCTGCAATTCTACATCACAAGTCTGGATGGAAAGGTTGCTCAAGTGTATCCCTTCGAGGAATGGGAGCGGATCGAGCAGAAGTTGGCAGGGCTCTCCAATTTCAATCCTACGAAGAAGAAGTTTCTGGACCGTACGAACTACTACGGACAGCAGGTCGAAATGGACGGGCAGGGGCGCTTGTTGCTTCCCCAGTTGTTGAGGGAGGCGGGCCAGATCAAGGGCGAGGTAGCGGTTCTGGGGAACTTGACTTACCTCGTGGTCCGAAATCTGGAAATATTCAAGAGAGAAATTCAGGAAGAAAAGTTCACGCCTGAGGATGAGAAGACGCTCGACGAACTGGGCATCTAGTGGGCGAGGGATCAACAGACACCCCTCAGGGGGTTGGGCATGGCGGTGGAAGGGAAGCGGGCCATGTTCCGGTTCTTTTAAAAGAAGCGATCGACTTTTTAGCCGTGCGGCGGGGTGGAACCTATATCGACGCCACGGTGGGCCTTGGCGGGCACAGTTACGAAATCGCAAAACGCCTCGGCGCACCGGGACATTTGATTGGCCTCGATAAAGACCCCGCAGCTTTGGAAATCGCGCGAAAAAAGCTCGCACCGCAAGGGCAGGATTGGCCGGATATCACACTGCTGAACCGATCTTTCGCAGAGATTGCGAAAGGACATAAGTCAGCAACGGTTGACGGAATTCTTGCCGACATCGGAGTGAGCAGCCTGCAGTTGGGAAATGCGGCGCGCGGATTCAGTTTTCAGGCGGATGGACCGCTCGATATGCGGATGGACCCGCAGTCGGAGCGAACCGCCGAACAAGTGGTAAACCACCTCGACGAGCGACAGCTTGCCGATGTGATTTACGAATTCGGAGAGGAAAGGAGGTCGCGGAGAATCGCCAGAGCCATTTGCCGGTCGCGGCCGATACGATCTACCGCTCATCTTGCGGATGTCATATCAGCCGCGGCCCGGCCAATGAATTCTGATCAAAGGCGGATTCATCCTGCGACGCGTACCTTTCAAGCTCTCCGAATCTTCGTAAACCGCGAACTGGACGATCTGAAGGCGCTGTTGCAAACAGCGCCCCAGATTTTGAAGCCAGGAGGACGCGTGGTGGTGATCAGTTTTCACTCGCTGGAAGACCGCATTGTGAAAGACGCTCTTCGCGAGGGTGTACAGCAGCGCTACTTCAGCTTGCTGACGAAGAAGCCAGTAACGGCAACTGAAGAAGAGAGTGATCGTAACCCGCGGGCGCGCAGCGCAAAAATGCGAGCGGCGGAAAGAGTTTAGCTCCGGAAAACCTGCCGGAGTGCCCGGCATAGCTGTTATGGCAGTGCCGGGTCAGAGATCAGGTTGAATAATGCGGACGCAGATCCGCTGGGGCGGGAGAAACGGGTTCCGTGGTAGGAATCCAAAATCGAGGTCGGTACATGTACACGGGCACATTGATCAGTGAGTTGATGGCGATCGTCGATCGCGCTGAGCAGAACGTAGAGCAAAAACGCATCACGGAAGAACTGCATGAGATTTTCACGATGCAGATTCCCGTAACACAGGCCGAGCGGGCTTACATGGGGGCGGCATAATGGCGGCAGCAGCAGCAACAATGCAGGGCGCGATTCCGGTGGTTGAACGTCGTTCACTGTGGACAGGCACTCCGGAAATCTATTTCTCGAAGGCCATTGACAATACAAGGCTCATCAAAGTGGAAGATCCTCGCCGCAATCGCGAAATGAAGCAGTTCGGCACCGCGCTTGCGATGCTGTTTCTGCTCGTCTTCACTTATGCGTGGCAGCATTTCAAGGCAATCGAGTACGGATACCAGATCGAATCTGCCAAGCGGGAACTCTACACCCTGACCGAGAACAATCGCACTCTGCGCCTTGTGGATGTTTCTCTGCGCGATCCCGAAAGGATCGACATGCTCGCGCGAAGGATGGGATTGGTTCCACCGCAGCCAGGGCAAGTGATCCACCTCGACGCATCGCCAGGCGACGGCCAAGGGCCGGTGATGGCGAGCGCTGCATCCGTTATCGTGATTCCAGGGCAGTAGGTTTTCGCAAACATGAGCGACCGTCTTTGTAACCTTCCCACTACCACGGGGTGATTACAAATATCGTCCAGGCAAGCCCTCTCCAACGAAAGCAGCCAAGTCGTAGAAATCCGGTGCCCGCGCGAGTCCTCGGCTTTCGCTTGAGTAACGGGTGTCCTCGCAACCAACGAAGAGGTGAAGATCCATGGCCGCGCCTGACGCCAAGTCCCTCAAACTTTCGCGCCTGCATTTTCTCGGTGCGTTGCTTTTCTTGTGGTGCGTTGCTATTTGTGCACGCCTCGTCTATCTCCAAATCTTCAGCTACGGTACGTTTGCGAAGCAGGCTGGACATCAGCAACAGCGAGCGATCCCACTCGCCGCAAAGCGTGGAGTGATTTATGACCGCGCAGGCCGTGAGCTGGCGATGTCGGTGCTGGTTGATTCAGCCTTCGCCGTTCCCAGTGAAGTCAAGGATCTACCTACCGCGATTTCGCTGATCACCCGCATTACCGGCGATGACTACAACAACGTGATGGCGGATTGCCGCGCGCACAAGACTTTCTGCTGGGTTGCGCGTAAGGCGGACGATCAAACCATCGACCGCATCAGCTCCCTCAAGCTTCAGGGGATCCATTTTCAGAAAGAGCCCAAACGCTTCTATCCCGCGCGTGAATTGGGTGCACAGGTTCTTGGCTCCGTCGGTATGGAAGATACGGGCCAGAGCGGTATTGAGCACGCATTCGATGAGGAACTGCGCGGCAGCGCGGGTAAGATGCTGATCTCAGTCGATGCACGCAAGAAATGGTTTTCCGATATCGCGACGCAGCCCGATCCTGGCGACAATCTTGTCCTGACAATCGACAAGAACATCCAATACATCGCCGAGAAAGAACTCGACCAGGCGATTCACGAAACGCAATCGATCGCCGGCACAGTAATTGTCGAAAATCCGCACACGGGCGAAATTCTAGCGTTGGCGAATCGCCCGACTTTCAATCCGAATCAGCGTAAGCAGATTACTCCGGGTGCACTGACCAACCGCGCCGTAAGCTACGTTTACGAACCCGGATCGACATTCAAACTGGTGACGATCTCTGCTGCGCTCGAAGAAAAAGTTACGAATCCCGACGAGATTTTCGATTGCCAGATGGGATCGATCGTCTACAACGGCATGCGCATCCGGGACTCGAAGCCGCACGGGTTGTTACCCGTGTGGGGCGTGCTGGCAGAGTCAAGCGACGTCGGTTCTATCAAGATTGCGTTGCGTCTTGGCGAAGATCGTTTTTATAAATACATCCGTGCCTATGGGTTTGGACAACAGACGGGGATCGAGTTGCCCGGCGAAACTCGCGGCTTGACGAAGCCTCCGAGTCGGTGGTCGAAGGTTTCTATCGCAGCGATTTCAATGGGACAGGAAATCGGAATCTCCCCCATCCAACTCGCGGGGTTGGTCTCGACTTTCGCCAACGATGGAATTTGGATTGCGCCACGAATCGTGGCAGGGACCTTCGAGCCCAAAGGGACTCCGCAGACAGTTGCGTTCCATCCAGCGACGTCTCGTCGTGTGATCTCGTCGTATACCGCTGCCGAAATGCGATCAATGATGCAGAAAGTGGTTTTGGAGGGCACGGGCCGCAAGGCAATTCTTGAAGGCTATTCATCCGCCGGAAAGACCGGTACGGCGCAGAAGGTGGATCCCGCGACGGGTGCGTATTCGAAAACGAAATACATCGGTTCGTTCGCCGGGTTCGCTCCGGTGAACAATCCTCAAATTGTTGTCGCGGTCATCCTGGATTCTGCCGTCGGTCTGCACCAGGGCGGCCAGGTTTCAGCCCCGGTCTTCCAGCGGATTTCCCAACAGGTACTTGAGTATCTCCACGTCGCCCATGACCTGCCGCTCGCTCCACAGCATCAATTGTTGGCTCGGTCAAATGTAAAAGAGAAAGATCTGGACGACAGCACTCCTGACCATCCGGGAGAGCCGCTCGATAGCGCAGAAGTAAGCAGCGATGCCACTGAGTCGGCGAAGTCTGTGTCTGCACCCCGGCCTCGAACCACAACCCCGGATACCACGGCGACCGCAGTGATTCCGGCGTCGATTCACGAGCAGATCTTGCCAACTCAGCCGAGTAATGCGATCCAACCTGCATCGCCACCTTCCGAGCCTGAATCGGCTCGCGCCCCCATACGAGGCACGGTCGTCTTGGATGTAGAGCAGGGAGGAATCGAAGTGCCGTCGTTCGTCGGAAAGACGGTACGCGGCGCTCTCGAAGTCGCACAGGATATTGGACTTGAACTCGAGCCAGTCGGCAGCGGCGTGGCGCGTCAGCAAACCCCAGCTCCTGGAACTCACGTGCACGCGGGAGCCCGTGTAACGGTCCAATTCGGGCGCTAGAGTCAAATCGCAAACACAAAGAACCAGGGGCAAAGAAGGGTAAAGCTCTGTGTTCCCAGTGCTAAAAGTCTTCCGTTTGACCCGTTGAAAAACCGCGTGATACGGTAATCAGTCACACCATCCCGGCAGCCACTACTGCTCGCTGATTGAGGTCTCTCTTGTCTTCGGTTGAAGCGCCCGCCATCCGTAAAACTGCGCTCAACGCCGTTCATCGCCAGATGGGCGCCAAGATGGTCGAATTCAACGGCTGGGATATGCCCGTTGAATATCCCGCGTCCATCGGTTGCGGAATCATCAATGAGCACATGGCCGTCCGGACCAGCGTCGGCATCTTCGACGTCAGCCACATGGGAGATATTCGTCTGGCCGGTCCCCAGGCTCTGACCGCCGTTCAATACATTTCAATGAACGATGCGTCCCGATTAGCAATCGGGCAGGCGCAATATTCTGCGTTACTTTACCCGCAGGGAACCTTTGTCGACGATGTAATTGTGCATCGTCTCGGCGAAGAAGAATTTCTGCTCGTGATCAATGCGGGCACGCGCGAGAAGGACTTCAACTGGGTGCGCGACAACACCCGTCAGTTCGACTGTGACGTCGAAAACCTGTCAGATGACTTCACCCAAATAGCGATTCAGGGGCCCAAAGCCGTCAACCTTCTGCAAAAGCTCACCGATGCTGACTTGAGCGCGGTGAAGTTTTACTGGGTGACGCGCGGAAGACTTTGCGGTATCGCGAACATCCTGATGGGCCGTACCGGCTATACCGCGGAAGACGGATTCGAAATCTACGTTCCTGCGGACGAAGCGACCAGCACGCGAGTTTGGAATGAGATTCTGGCGGCGGGCAAGGAGTTTGGAGTGCTTCCTTGTGGCCTGGGCTCGCGCAATACCCTCCGCCTCGAGGGCAAGCTTCCACTTTACGGCCACGAAATTTCCGATACCATTAATGTCTGGGAAGCCGGGCTCGACCGCTTCTGCAAGATGGAAAAGCCCGATTTCATCGGACGCTCCGCCTTGGAAAAAGCCAAGGCCGCCGGCGTGAAACGGGCGCTCGTTGATCTTGAAATGACAGAGCGGGGCATCGCGCGTGATGGATACAAAGTTTTGGATGAAGGCGGCCGAGAGATTGGGTATGTGACGAGCGGTTCTCCCGCGCCGTTTCTGAGGAAGAATATTGCGATAGCTTATGTACCGGTTGAGCTTTCGGCCGTTGGTACAAAAGTGAAGGTAGAAGTTCGCGGGCAAGGTGTTGGCGCGGTTGTCGTACCCAGTCCTTTTTATAAGCGTCCGAAAAAACAGTAGCGAGAATCTAGCTGGCAGCCAGGAGCAAGCGCGTTTATGGCCTATCCGACAGACCGTATGTACACAAAGGAACATGAGTGGATCCAGGTAGACGGAAACTCCGCTACCGTCGGCATCACCGATTACGCTCAAAATTCGCTGGGCGACATCGTCTTCGTCGAGACGCCTAAGGTAGGTTCGGAGCTGAGCGCTGGCAAGACCTTCGGAACGGTCGAGTCCGTCAAGGCTGTGTCCGATCTTTTCGCCCCTGCTTCGGGGACTGTCACCGATGTCAACGCGGACCTCGCTACCTCGCCGGAGAAGGTCAACACATCTCCACATGAATCGTGGATGTTGAAGATGACGCTGAAGAATCCCGGTGAGCTCGACGCACTGCTATCAGCCGCCGACTACGACAAGTTCGTTGCCGAGGAGGCGGGCCACTAAAGTTGGAAGGTGCGCGCAATTTCTCGGGATCCCACATTCTCCAGATTCCTTATGATTCGGGTCAGCACGATTTTCGAATGGGCAAAGGCCCTGCCTGCATCGCGCAACAGCTTCTTAGTGTGAAAGGTCTTTCCGCGGAAACTATCAAAGTCAACGAGCGCCCGTTTGAATTGGGCACTACGCTCAGCATCGTGCGTGCGACTTCCGAAAAGGTGAGAGGTGCCACTGTTTCCAGTCGCCTTCCCATTCTTCTCGCTGGTAACTGCATCAGCACCCTCGCGTCGATCGCTGCTCTTGGTACCGATATCGCGTTGTTCTGGTTCGACGCGCACGGCGACTTCAACACTCCCGAGACGACCCCCAGCGGATTCCTTGACGGTATGGCTTTAGCGACAATCACGGGACGGTGCTGGCGTACCTTGACCGCTTCCATTCCTGGATTTCGTCCAATACCCGAGAAAAATGTCGTACTGATCGGGGCTCGCGATATTGACGCGGACGAACGTACGTCGCTCGAACAAGCTGAGATCAGTTGGCTGACCGTTGAATCAATCCGGAAAAACCGCGTTGAGAATACGCTAAGTGGAATTCTCTCCGGGCTGCCGCAAGCTGCTTACCTACATATCGACCTGGACGTTCTTGACCGCGAAGCAGCTCGAGTGAATGAACTATCTTCGACCGGAGGGCTTACCGTTTCCGAACTTCTTGAGATCATTCGCTTCATTCGCCACCATCGCGCCATTGTTGGAGCGGCGATTACGGCCTATGATCCGTCTGTTGACCAAGACTCAAAAGCTCTTAATGCTGCAGTCGCAACATTCAAAGAGCTGACGGCCGCTTGCATCGACATCAGCTGAAAGGCATCTCATTATCATGCGCTACTTGCCCAAATCTCCAGCCGATCGTCAAGCCATGTTGAAAGCTATTGGCCTGCGTTCGGTGGACGATCTATTCTCTCCGATCCCTGCGGAATACCGGCTGACACGCGACCTCAAAATTCCGCGCCAGATGGCGGAATCCGAGATCGTCGATTTCTTCCGTCAGCGCTCCCGCGAAAACGGCGATGGATATACCAGTTTTCTCGGAGCAGGCGCCTACTTTCACTACCGCCCAGTCATCATTGACTCGCTGATATCGCGCGGTGAGTTTCTTACGGCCTACACCCCGTATCAGGCTGAAATTTCGCAGGGCACGCTGCAGTCTATCTTCGAATTCCAGATCCATGATCTGCGAACTGACCGGCATGGAGGTCGCCAACGCCTCGATGTACGACGGTTCCACCGCTGCCGCGGAAGCGGTGATGATGGCGGTGCGCCTCAGCGGCCGGCGATCGGTGGTGGTGGCGCGCACCTTGCATCCCGAATACCGCGAAGTGCTTGCGACTTATGCGACGCATCAAGGCATGCCGCTTGCCGATCGCGAATTATGGCGATGATGGCCGGCTGAACCTTGCCGAGCTTGAGAAGTCGATCACTACCGGAGACAGCTTGCGTGCTGGTGCAGTCGCCCAACTTCTTCGGCGTTATCGAAGATGTCGACGCCATTGCCGAGATCGCGCATAAACATGGCGCGATGCTGGTGGTTTCGATTGCGGAAGCTGTTTCGCTCGGAATCGTTGAGCCGCCCCGGCAAGGCCGACATCCTTGCGATGGAGGCACAATCGTTCGGCGTGCCTCTTAGGCTTTGGCGGGCCCTATTGCGGTGTCATCGCCACCCGCGAAAAATATGTACGCCAGATGCCGGGCCGCCTGGTCGGGCAGACGGTCGACAAGCAAGGCAAGCGTGGATTTGTTCTTACACTCGCTACTCGCGAACAGCACATTCGGCGGGAAAAGGCGACTTCGAATATCTGCACGAACCAGGCTCTGGTCGCACTGATGGTCAACATTTTCATGACCGTTTATGGCAAGGTCGGCCTGAAGGAACTGGCAAAGCAAAATCTTGCAAAGACTGCATACGCCGCCGGACAATTCGCGAAACACGGCAAAGTGTTGTTCGCCGATTCGCCTCGGTTCAATGAATTTGTCGTGCAGACGAGCGAAGATCCCTACGCGATCAATAGCCGTCTGCTCGGGCACAAGATGGTCGGTGGGCTTGCCGCTGAAGAAATTCTATCCCGAGCTTGGAAACGCGGCGCTGTGGTGCTGCACTGAACTGACTTCGAGGTCCGCCATCGATACTGCGGTCGGATTGGTCGGGGAGAGCGAGCGTTCTGTCCGGTCGGCGAAAGAAGAAGTGGAAGAGGTGGCGCGATGAAGCACACGACTCGCAAGGCCACTCGCCAAGTCAATCAGAACGAAGGTCTGATTTTTGAAAAGTCTTCACCAGGAAAAGCCGCGTGGAAGCTTCCTCCACTGGATGTTCCTGAAGTCGACACCGCAAAGCCACTCGGCGCCGCGGAGAGAAAAGATTTGGGCAACATGCCCGAAGTCAGCGAAATCGAGATCATCCGCCACTTCACGCGCATGTCGACGTGGAACTACGCGATTGATCTTGGGATGTATCCTCTCGGCTCTTGCACGATGAAGTACAACCCGCGCGTCAACGAAGCGGTTGCGCGCGTAGAGGGAATCGCGAACGGCCATCCCTATCAGCCGGAGAAGATCTCGCAAGGCGCCCTTCAGATCATGAAGACTCTTGAGCGAATGCCTGATCGAGATCACCGGCATGGACGCGATCACGCTGCAACCTGCCGCTGGCGCCCACGGCGAAATGACCGGCCTGCTGATGGTTCGCGCGTATCACCAATCCAAGGGCAATGCTCGCAAGAAGATTTTGATTCCTGATTCCGCGCACGGAACCAATCCGGCTACCGCCGCCATGGTCGAGCTACGCGGTCGAGAATCTGAAATCGGACTCGCGCGGCATGGTCGACATCGCGGCTCTTGAAGCGCAGATGAATGAAGATGTTGCCGCGTTGATGCTGACCAATCCCAACACCCTGGGAGTCTTCGAACAGGAGATCCACAAGATCGCCGACATTCTCCATGCCAAGGGCGGATTGCTCTACATGGACGGCGCCAACATGAATGCTCTGGTTGGCAAAGTGCGTCCCGGCGATTTCGGCGTCGACGTCATGCACTTGAATCTGCATAAGACATTCTCGACTCCGCATGGTGGCGGTGGACCCGGGTCTGGTCCGGTTGCCATCAAGAAGCCTCTCGAGCCATTTCTTCCCGCGCCTGTGGTCGTCACGAAATCCGACGGCACGCTCTCATTCGATTACAACCGTCCGCAATCCGTCGGACGCGTGCGTGCTTTCTACGGAAACTTCGGCATGTTCGTCCGCGCGCTGGCCTACATTCAGGCCAACGGCCCGGACGGTCTCAGACAGACCACCGAAGATGCGGTTCTGAACGCCAACTACATTCGCAAAGGCCTGGAGGGTACCTACGATCTTCCTTACTCCACGCCGACGATGCATGAGGTCGTTTTCAGCGACAAACTGCAGGCGAAAAAAGGCGTTCGCACCATGGATATCGCCAAACGGCTTATCGACTACGGATTCCATCCGTATACGACGGCCTTTCCGCTGATCGTTCCGGGTGCGCTGATGATTGAGCCGACTGAGAGCGAGTCGAAGGAAGAGATGGATCTGTTCATCGAGGCGATGAAATCGATCGCCGAGGAAGTGGAAGAAGACGCGCAGACCGTGCTCGATGCCCCGCACTCGACGCGTGTTTCGCGTCTGGATGAAACGGCAGCAGCACGAAAGCCGATACTGCGCTGGAAGCCCTAATGCTGATTCTAGACGCGGCTTGCCAGCGGCCGAGCTTCATTTCAAGACATTATTTCGCTGTCGATGTCTTCGTGATGTCCACGGAAGCGCGGGTTGTCTCCCAATCGATGTTCATCGTGCATCCGCTGCCCGATTTCTCGTACGAAATCTTGAACTCTTCCGCAGGCGACGGCAGTTTCGAAACCTTCATGTCGACGCGCGCCAGTTCATCGCTTTCGTATTTGTAGGGGATGCCCCATTCGCCGGTCTTCTTGTTGACGATCAGCGTCCACTTGTCGGCGTTCGGAACCGTGAAAATCGTATAGCTTCCCGCCGGCACGGCCTTTCCTCCAACGGATATGTTGCTGCTTGTCACGAAGGTCGTCGCCTCATTCGCCCCTGTGCGCCATACCTGTCCGAAAGGAACCAGCTCTCCGAAAATCTTGCGGCCTTTCATGCGCGGACTGGAGTAATCAGTCTTGACAGTCTTTCCTCCGCCCAGATCGCAGGTCGCGGACGCTGCCGGACTGGGTTTCCCTCCCTGGGCAAGACAAGCGGTAGCGGCTACAAAAGCGAAAATCGCGAGCAGGGTGATTCTCTTCTGCATGGTCTCTCCTTTTGGTGATTGGTAGCTGCAAGAGTTTGGACGTGCGCTGTTGAATTATGTCAGCGCGTCATTATGCGCCACCTGCACACGCAGTTACAATCTGAGGATGCCAGTATTCGATGAGAAGCAGGAAGAACTCGATCACTACGAGACCATGATGGGCGTTCCGCGCGGCCGCCTGGCCGTCACTATGGACGCCATCACCGACGCGATGGCGCTGGTCGGCCAACACGGCGTCTACTGCCAAAGCCAGCGCTGGCCGGGCAAGCCGGTCATGGACATTCAGATCATCATGAAAAATCTGACCGACGCAAAAGAGCTGATCCAGAGCGTGATGGAAGAACTGAAGAAGAGCCAATTGAGTCTGGAAGAGGTAATGTATTGCTCCGTGAAGAGCGATTTTCCTCGTGGTCTTAGCGTCCTTGGTGGTGAAATGGTTTAAGGTTTCACAGTAACCATCACCACACCATGAGAAGCGACGCGAGCCGAGAATTTTCCAGTTATCTTTCCCACATCCTTGTGCTGCCACAAGTCTCGAACCGAAGCGGTGAAAGTTTTTGGATAGCCGAGATTCTCCCAGGTCACACCGATCTCCTGCTCAGATGATGCCGCGATTGAGCAGCACGACGGCACGGCTTCCGTCCGTGAGTTGCTTTGACCAGACCTCCGAGTCGCCGTTCTTCACAACGCGTTCGCCCTGGCGTCCGAGCGGGTCTTGATCCACCGCGATGACTTCCTTGTTTGTCAGGATGTCGTGAATTTCCGGACGCATGCTTCGCAGGTCGTTCCCCGCAATCAGCGGCGCGGCCAGGATGGCCCACAAGCTGAAGTGTGATCGATATTCCATGTCGCTCATGCCGCCGTTCCCACCTCGAGCATGTCAGGGTCATTCCAGTGGCCTGGTCCTGCGTATGACTGCAACCCGACCTGCTGATCGATGATTGCCAGCACGCCGTTCGAACAGCAACTGCCGTCAGGCCACTTCTGCTGCTCGCCCCATCGATCCTGAATGTCGCCGGTAGTGCGCCAAAGATTTCCGCCTACTTCTTTGCCCCAGAGCCAGGGTTTGGCGGTGCCCCATTCACAGATGCTCAGCACAATGGGCCGTCCGGCAGTATCGAGAGCCGCCCGGATATTTGCATAAGACGCCTTGGCGTCCTGGGTGGTCGTGCTGCACCAGTCATACTTCAAGTAGTCCACGCCCCACGACGCATACTGAATCGCATCCTGATACTCATGGCCAAGTCCACCAGGCCGTCCCGCGCAGGTTTTCGAGCCCGCGTCGGAATAGACGCCGAACTTCAGTCCCAAAGAATGGATGTAGTCACCAACGGCCTTCATCCCGTGCGGAAAATGCGGATCCGGAACGATGTTTCCGCTCGCATCGCGGCTCACCTGCCAGCAGTCATCGATGTTGACGTACACGTATCCTGCATCTTTCATCCCGGACTTCACGACCGTGTCCGCCATCTCCTTGATCATGTCTTCGTTGACGTTGCACGCGAATTTGTTCCAGGAATTCCAGCCCATGGGAGGCGTCATGGCAAGATGCGCAGAGGGTGAAGCGCCCTGCTGCCCCGTAGCGGCGGCGACCGTCAGCAGCACAAACATCCACAATGAAATGAGAACAGGTCTGATTTGCATGCGAACGTTTTACCAGAACCGTCCGAAGATTGATACCGGAGGGTGATCGAGCGACGCGTCATCTGCACAGGCTTACGTTTACAATTCGTTGGTTCCGCCATCGTCGGATCGCAATAGAAAGGAATCTCATGCGCAGGCTGCTGCTTTCATCGGTCTTGACTCTGACTTGCATCCCGCTAATATTCGCCGCTCAACTCTCGGGCCAGAGCGCATTTCTGGGAATCTTCGAAGATCACAACGACGTCGGCACGGTGCTGCACGCTGGATCGGTTGACTACGATGCGGCGCAACATACCTACACCATCGCCGGAAGCGGAGAGAACATGTGGTTCGCGGCCGACGCCTTTCAATTTGTCTGGAAGAAGGTGTCGGGCGATGTGACGCTGACCGCCGATATCGGATTTCTGACGAAAACGGGCAACGAACACAAGAAAGCTGCCCTGATGTTTCGCCAGAGCCTCGATGCCGATTCCATCTACGCCGACGTAGCCCTGCATGCCAGTGGCCTGACTTCGCTTCAATTTCGTGACGAGAGAGGCGCGATCACTCGCGAGGTCCAGTCCAACATCTCGGGGCCAAAGCGATTGCGAATTGCAAAACGTGGCGACTACGTGTACATGGCGCTGGCATCGGATGGCGATCCGGATCCCGCCGGAGGCTGGATCCGAATACCGTTGCAAGGGTCGTTCTATGTTGGGTTGGGCGTCTGCTCCCATGACAAAGATGTTGTGGAGAAGGCCGTCTTCTCGAACGTTGAGCTGACACAAGGCAACGAGGCGTCCACCGACAAACCCGTTCTTTACAGCACTCTTGAAACGGTAGCAGTCAGCTCTGCGGATCGCCGTGTCGCGTATCTCGCCAAAGGACGTTTCGAGGCGCCGAACTGGACGCGCGATGGCAGCGCGTTCATCTTCAATCGTGACGGGCATCTCGAGCGCCTTGCTGTTGGCAGCGATAAGCCGTCGATCATCGACACAGGATTTGCCAACCGCTGCAATAACGATCACGGAATTTCTCCGGACTCCTCTCAGCTGGCGATCAGCGATAACTCGCAGGGAGATCACAATTCGCTGGTCTACCTCGTTCCCATCGCTGGAGGCACGCCTCGTCGAATGACCACGAAGTCGCCCTCCTACTGGCATGGATGGTCTCCCGACGGCAAAACGCTGGCATTCGTCGGACAGCGCAATAGTGAATTCGATATTTACACGATCCCGGCTGCCGGCGGTGATGAGACGCGGTTGACGACGGCCAAGGGTCTGGACGACGGACCTGAATACTCGCCGGATGGAAAATACATTTACTTCAACTCAGAACGCTCCGGACACATGCAGATCTGGCGCATGAAGTCCGACGGAAGCGAGCAGGAGCAGGTCTTCACCGACGATCTGAACAATTGGTTTCCCCACATTTCGCCTGACGGTCTATCGATGGTCTTTGTCACCTATGCCGCAGATGTCACCGGCCATCCCGAGAATAAAGACGTGATGCTCCGCATGATGTCGCTCACCGACAAGAAGATCACGATCCTGGCAAAGCTCTTCGGAGGGCAGGGAACCATCAACGTTCCCTCATGGTCCCCGGATGGCAAGCAGGTGGCGTTCGTCAGCTACATGCTGATCCCGACGGAGAACAAGATGGGTAACTGACGGCTGTTCCCTTCGTAATATCAGAAGTGGCGGCGAACGCGTGAATCGGTGTCTATATGGAATAGAGTCGTCACGTGAGAGCTATCGTTCCGATTCCAGCACGGCGGATATTGGCATCTGGGATTGCGGCACTGTGCATTTGGCTTGCCATTTCAGCTCACTACCAGGCCGTAACTCAGCCTGCGACCGAAGGTCTTTGGGGAGCCCCGTCCCCACCGCTCGCCTCATTCCTAGAAGCTTTTCTTGTAATCCCAGGCGCTCTAGCGGGATCGGCACTGGCACTTCCCGGAGCAATATTTGATTTGGAGTGGCTGACGCAGATCGGATTGGTACTGGGAGCTTACTTCTTCTGGTACTGCGTGGGCTGGGAGATCGACATCGCGCGCGTCCTCGCTCAGTCCGAGAGTCGACCTGCAATCGTTCGTTGGTATCTCTCGGCAGTGATTGTCGTCAGTTTTATTCTGCTTCCAATCGGAATTCTGGCTGGAACTAACCTGGGGATTCACTCATGTGGTGTTGGAGTGCCCCCATACTGGGTTGGACTGATCGGCTACGGAATCATGATGTTTTGGATCACGCTAGGTTGCTACTTTGGGTGGCTGCGATTCCAGACAGCCAGAGCCCAATAAGGCTTTGCTAGCACATCGGAGGCAGCAACAAGCTTCCGGACGACGCCAAGCTTGTCTACCGCCCCACCCTCTCGTCGAAATATTTCGCCATCAGTTCGAGTGCTTCCTTGGTTTCAGGCAGCTGGAAGTGATACCAGAAAGCATGCGGCAGCGCTTCGAAGACCACGAGTCGCGCATCTCTTCCTTCGCGAAGCAGCGCGCGATGAAAAATCGTCGTGCTGCTCAGCAAGATATCGCGCGAACTCGTCACCAGCAAACTTGGAGGAAATCCTGAAAGATCCGCAAACAAAGGCGACAGAACCGGATCTCGCCGGTCCGTCTTGGCGACGTATTGATCGTCAGGAAGATGATTTGCGTCGGTCGGATTTAGCTCACCGGGAAAGCCACTGAGCGTGAACAACTGCCACGAATCACCCGGCCTGCTGAAGTCCGCCAGCCCTGAGAAAACGCCGAGCGCCCGCGGGCATCGGCAACCCCAGTTGCTTCAGTTTGACGGTCACTTCACATGTCAGGATCGCTCCGGCCGATGTTCCGAAAATCCCGATGCTCTGGGGTTTGTATGTCTTGAGAAGTTCCTTGTAGACGGCGACCACGTCGTCAACCGCCGCCGGAAACGGATTCTCCGGTGCAAGGCGGTAGTAGACAGAAACGACCTTGATCTTTGCCAGGTTCGCAATGGGTACGCCTTCAATCAGCGATCCCGAGTCAGAGTTGAATCCGCCTCCATGGAGATTGATCAGCACTCGAGTTTTGTTCTCCGGCGGCATCGACAGCGGAGTGATGATGTCGGTGCGTACCCCCGCCACCGTCGCCTCCTCCACATTCACTGGATAAATCTTTCGCGCCTCCGCCGAATCCTGGGCCCGCCATACGTCCGTGCGGGCACGACGCTCGGCCAGGGTTTCCGGACCGTGTGTGCCGTGGGTGAGCGATTCCAGCCACTTCTGTGCCTCAGGGCTGATTGTGCTCGGCATCGGCACAATGCGGGTGATGTGGGCAGTGCCGTCAGCATCGAACGTTGCGGAATCTTTCTGCGGCACCGGATTGGATTGAGCGGCTGATGTCATAGATAGGGCGAGGGCGGAACAAAGGCCGAGAGCCAGGATTTTCATCGTGGACAGTTGTATCAGAGAGAACAGAAGAGTGAAAACCGGTAGGCAGAGAACAATGGGATCACAGACGGTCCCGCTCCGTGATCCCCAAGGTCCTCGTATTGAAATGGTTTTTAAGCGAGCGTGAATTTCCCACGCTCGATCATCCTCTGCGCAATTGTTTGCCGCAGTTCGACAGTATTAAACGGCTCATACTTCGCCAACCGGCGAAGAATTGCCAGTTGTGTCCGCAACATGTCGCCTTCCGCGACAGCAGCGATCACTTTCTTGGCGGCGGACTCCACCTTCTCCATTGCCTGCGTGAGATAAACGCGAGTCATGGCGACGGGGAGGGCCGCGGCAGAGTCGCCTTTGCTGGCCACGATTTTCTGTGCCCGCAGTACCGCCGACTCCATGGCATAAGTCTCGATCGTCATGTCGGCAATCGCTCCCATGATTTCCTGCTGCTCCTGGATGGCCTGCATATATTTCTGGGTCGCCGATCCAGACGCAAATAGTCCCAGCCGTTTTGCCTGGCCGACCAGCTTCTGCTCCTCCGCGAGCGGGCCTTCGATCTCTTCTCCCGTGGATGGCCCTGAAAGCACTTCATCCATGAGTTTTTTGATAGCCGGCATCAAAGGAAGTTGTCCGCTCATCGCACGCTTCAAAAGAAATCCGGTAATGATCAGCCGATTGATTTCGTTCGTTCCCTCGAAGATGCGATTGATGCGGGCATCGCGGTACGCGCGTTCGGCCGGATACTCTTCCACAAATCCGTAGCCCGCGTAGATCTGCACCGTCTCGTCGACGATGTAGTCGATCATCTCCGAGCCCCACACCTTGATAATCGAGCACTCGACCGCGTATTCCTCGATGGCCTTCAGGGTTTGTTTCGCTGCATCGGCTGCCGACTTATCGACCTCGCCCAGCGCCGAATCCATCATTCCGACGGTGCGGTACACGAGCGATTCGCCGACGAACAACAACGTGGCCATGTTCGCGATCTTTTCCCGCACCATACCGAAGTCTGCGATGACTTTGTTGAATGCCTTCCTTTGCTTGGCGTATCCGATGGCGTTTTCGAGCGATACCCGCCCTCCACCCACGCACATCGCGCCCAGTTTGAAGCGTCCAATGTTCAGGATGTTGAAAGCGATGAGATGACCCTTTCCCGCTTCGCCCAACAGATTTTCGACGGGAACTTTACAGTCGTTCAAGATGATTGGGCAGGTCGACGATCCGCGGATTCCCATTTTGTGCTCTTCCGCGCCGATGGAGAATCCAGGAAAGTCCCGCTCTACGAGAAATGCGGAGAATTTTTCGCCGTCGATCTTGGCGAACACAGTGAACAGGTCCGCGAATCCGGCGTTGGTGATCCACATCTTCTCGCCGTTCAGAACATAGTGCTTGCCATCCGAGGAAAGGGCGGCGCGGGTGCGGCAATTCAGGGCATCCGAACCAGAAGTGGATTCGGAAAGGGCGTAGGCGCCGACAATTTCTCCCGACGCTAAGCGGGGCAGATACTTTTTCTTCTGATCTTCCGTCCCGAAATAAACGATGGGCAGCGTTCCAATTCCTGTGTGTCCGCCCCAGGTCGTCGCGAATCCGGCGTACTTCGCAATATGGTCCGCGATAACGGCCGCGGTCACCTTATCCATTTCAAGCCCGCCGTAGGCTTCGGGAATCTCCACCGAGCTCAATCCCAGTTCGCCAGCCTTCTTCAGAAGGTCTCGGGTGACGGAGAAGTCTTTGTGCTCAATCTTCTCGATATTCGGAACGATTTCCTTCATGGCAAACTCTTCCGCAGTCTGCCCAATCAACTGCTGTTGCTCGTTGAAATCTTCCGGAGTAAAAACCTCGTTGGGATGTCTCGACTCGAGCAAAAAACTGCCACCAGATATTTTGCTCTTCGGAGCAACCGTGGTCGACGCCATGCCATGCCTCCCGACAAAAGCCGCTTTTCCTCTGACAGGATCAGCGGAAACACAAGGCAATTCTAATGCGTAGCGCAAAGGGAAGGATAGTGATCAGAAGGCGCAGAACGTCTGCACCACGGGCGCGCTATGGGTCAGAGATGACCCGACAGTTAGTACCTTTGTGGAAGGTTACTTCAGTGATCTGACTCTGAAAGCTGTACAGCGATCAACGATTTGTCTGACTCGGAGCGCTATCAACCTTTTTCAGCCCGTAACGGAGCGCTGGCTGGCATGTCGAATAACCCACAAGATGAGTGGAGTCGGAATGCTTGTTGTCGCGCGCTACAACGTAGGTTCGCATCGTCAAACACATCATGTCCCCCGGATTGACACCCTCAGGCTTGGAAGCAGTCTGGGCGCCACTATTCGGCGTCGACTCCCAAACGAATTTCTTCTTTTGCCCCGTCCGGCTCTGATTCGCGTCGAAGTCAGGATGTTCGATCCCATCCTGTGCTGACTTGGGGGAACTCAGATCTCGCGGAATGATCCTCCACGGCTCGGAGTCGGATTTCGCTTCGAGGTTGAACGCCGAATCGGAAGACTGTTGCACGATGGTGGAATTGGATTCGGGACGCTCAGAAGCTCGTTGTGCAAACGTGAATGCGGAACAAGCGAGCAGCAAAAGAACAAGAAGGCGGACGCGGGGCATAAGTGGCCTCCTGCGGAGATTATAGCGCCAGACCGAAGCCTAGGCGCGGATTTACTAGCGAACCTCGTGGCCCAGTCGATAATTGTCTTGTTATAGATTCTCGAAGATTCCGGCGGCGCCCATGCCACCGCCAACACACATGGTGACCATGCCGTAGCGCGCTTTGCGGCGTTTCATCTCTCGAATCACGCTGGCTGTCAGCTTCGCTCCGGTACAACCCAGCGGGTGTCCAAGCGCGATCGCTCCCCCATTCGGATTGACCTTTCCGGGATCAAGACCGGCTTCTTTGATGACCGCGAGCGACTGCGCCGCGAACGCCTCATTAAGTTCGATGACATCAATGTCGGACAACTTCAATCCAGCCAGCTTTAACGCCTTCGGAATCGCGAACACCGGGCCAAGCCCCATTTCCTCCGGCTTGTATCCAGCCGTAGCAAAAGAGACATAGCGTGCGAGAGGCTCGATGCCCAGAGCCTGCGCGCGTTCCAGCGACATGACAACCGCAGCAGCGGCTCCGTCCGACATTTGAGAAGAATTCCCGGCGGTGACAGTGCCTTTCAGATGAAACGCTGGTTTCAAGGAGCTAAGCGCCTCGACCGACGTATCGGCCCGCGGCCCTTCGTCCACCTTGAATACGATCTCCTGGCGCTTCGGTTTCGAACCATTCGGAGTGGTGAAGCTTACGGGCACCGGAACGACTTCGTCCTCGAACTTTCCCGTCTGAATCGCAGCGAGCGCCTTGTGGTGGCTCTTGAGCGAGAATTCGTCGGCAGCTTCCCGCGAAATACCGAACTTGTTGGCGACCCTTTCCGCCGTCAAGCCCATGGTGAGATAGGCGTCGGGATAGTGATCGACGAGCCATGGATTCGGCGAGATCTTGTGGCCGCCCATCGGGATCATCGACATCGATTCAGTGCCACCCGCAACAATGACGTCCGCCCCCCCGCTCATGATGCGCTCCGCCGCCATTGCGATGGCCTGCAGGCCCGACGAGCAGAACCGGTTGATGGTGAGCGCCGATACCTCAACCGGCAATCCCGCTCGCAGCGACGAGATGCGTGCCACATTCATGCCTTGCTCAGCTTCTGGCATCGCGCAGCCGAGGATCACGTCTTCAATTTCTTTGGGATCGAGTTGCGGCACACGCTCAAGCGCGCCCTTGATCGCGACCGCGCCGAGTTCATCGGGACGAGTCGCGCGCAATGTTCCCTTGTACGCTCGGCCAACCGCCGTACGAACCGAAGAAGCAATGATCACTTCGCGCATGATTTCCCCCAAACTCTTAGATGCTGCTGCATCTCTTCCGGCACTTCGACGCGCGGCTCACTTCGCCGGAGCGAAAAAGTAATAGTCCGCGGTATAGCTACTCTTGGTCTCCGCGTCTTTGTGCGACTCATCGCAGGGATCGTTGCCGGGCTTCCCGCCGTGCGTGTGCACCCGTTGAATGGTTGTCACGTCCGCAAGGGCGCCTTTCTTGGAATTGTTCACGACGTTTACCAGTAGCCATGGAATCGAGTCGGGATCGAGGGAATCCACGTGTGCCGCTGCCTTTCCGGTGAGTTCGCTGCCATCCTTCAGCTTCCACGTGGGGCCCGCTGAATGCTGTCCGATGACCTTGTCCTTGCGATCTTTCAGTTCGGCTTCGGGCGCTTTCAGCGTCCACGTGAACTTGCCGTCGTCGCCTGCTTTGCACGTGTAAATCTGCGATCCGGATGCCCGCACAAAAAGAACAGGCTCCAGCCCTGCGGGGATCGCGATGGCATCGGGCACGTCAGGCGCGGACTCCTTCGCAGGAGCGTCTTTTTGCGCGGTCATTCCTATCGTGCTGAGCAAGCTCAAAGCGAAGACAAGAGCTCGAACAGTAGTTCTTGCGGTCTTCATCACTATCTTCCTCTTCATTTGCTGCGTTCGGAACACTCGATCTTCCGAATTAGTTCCTCAGCGTCTTGCCGGTCTTCAATGTGTATTGAATCCGTTCCTGTGTCTTGCGTCTCCCCGCAGAGGGACTTGAACCCTTCGCGCTCGAGATCAAGGATGTATTGCTCGCTCACAGGCGTCCCCGGCGTCACATCTCCACCGCAGAGGACTTGCGCGATCTTGCCGCCCAATTTCACTTCGTAGTCCGTGATGAAGTCGCCTTGTCGCATCAGATGAACCCCCATCTTCAGCGCGGCAAGCAAACTTTCGATCCGGGCGCCGGAATTCTGTCCGAGGCACGGGCGGTTCATAGTCCGCGCGCGCCAGTTCCAGGGCACGAGTCTTCGCGTCGGAAAGGACGCGCTCGCGGTTCATGGTGATGCGATCGGAATCCGTCAGGAAGCCATAGCCTCGCGCCTCATGTGCCGACGTCGCGACCTTGGCGGTGGCAATAGTTTCGAACGCACTCTTCATCGCTCTCCATCATTTCGACGGACCCAGCCAGTGCCTCCGCCAGAAGACTTTCCGTCGCGAAGTCGCCGCGGAGTCGACAGCGCGCAGCAGCATCTCCTTGCAGCCTCCGCCGCCCGGCAGCAATCCCACGCCGACCTCGACCAACCCGGTATATAGCTCGGCGTGCGGTTGGCGCGCAGCGGCGTGAAGAGATATCTCCGTTCCGCCGCCCAGGCACAAGCCGAATGGCGCGGAAACGACTGGCTTCGGCGAAAACTTGATCGCCTGTGTCATCGCCCTGGAACTGCCGGATCACCAAGTCAACCTCGTCCCACTCTTCTTCCTGCACGCTCATCAGCAGACAGCATCAGGTTCGCGCCGACCGAAAAATTCGCTGGCGTCATTCGTGATCACGAAAGCGTCGAAGTCGTCTCCAGCCCCGCCCGGCTTGAGCGATTGCGTAATCAGACTGATGATGTCCGCGCCGAGCGAGTTCATCTTGCTGTGAAATTCGATGCAGCCGACCCCGCCACCGAGATCCACCAGCGACGCACCGGAATTCTTCTTCACCACGCCGTTTGACTTCTTCGCTACTGTCACCGACCACACACCGGCCGGAACCTGAACAGGTTTCCAGTCGCCAGTCTGAATGTCCCAATATTTCCTTCCTGACGCCGATTTCGTATCATCCACGTACCAGGATTTCTGCCCCGACGCGAGCAGCTTCTCGACATTCGCCGCTACCGGCTTGCCCTCTTTCTTCATCCGGGACACGGTGGCTTCCACCCCGGCCGCATCCCACAGCTCGAACGGTCCCAACTTCCCAATTGAATCCGAGGCGCATCGCGCGGTCGATTTCAACGATCGAGTCGGAAATCTCCGGCACACGATTGGCGGAGTAAGTCCACAGATCGCACAGTGCCGACCACAGGAATGCTCCGGCCTTGTCGCCCTTCTGCGGAGCGCTGCCATCCATACCGAGAAGCATTCGCACACGCGCGGCCGTGTCGTCGACGTTCTTCGCCATGTCGAGCGCAGGGAACTTGGGCTTCTGCCGCGGATGATATTCCAGCGTCTTCCAGTCGAGCGCCAGCCGCTCGTCCTCTTTGCCCTCGCCGCCTT
This sequence comes from uncultured Acidobacteriota bacterium, assembly GCA_963712365.1. Lineage (GTDB taxonomy): Bacteria > Acidobacteriota > Terriglobia > Terriglobales > Acidobacteriaceae > Sulfotelmatobacter. The sequence continues at coordinate 5,489 of CAVQHO010000001.1, read as the reverse complement.
TTGCTTTTTTGTAAAAGCCACCCTTGGTTTTGTCGCCCAGCCACTTCTGCTGCAGCATCTTGTCCAAAGAATTCCGGAAGCTTCAGGTCGCTGCGCTCGTCCCGCACGTTTGCCGTCATGTTCCCCACGACGTGGCCGAGGATATCGAGCCCGACCAAGTCGATGGTGCGAAAGGTCGCGGACTTTGGCCATCCCACCGCCTGCCCCGTTAACGCGTCCACTTCCTCGATACTCAGGTCCATCTCCTGCATCAGCCGCATGACGTTCAGCACCGAAAATGTCCCGATGCGATTGCCGATGAAGTTCGGCGTGTCTTTCGCCATCACCACGCCTTTACCCAGCCGAATGTCGCAAAAATGGGACACGGCATCGATCGCTGCCGCGATCCGCTTCAGGCGTGGGAATAATTTCCATCAGGCGCATATAGCGCGGAGGATTGAAAAAGTGCGTGCCGAACCATGCTCTCCGGAAATCATCCGGAAATCCCTCCGCGATCTTGTGCTACCGGAAGTCCGCTGGTATTCGTCGTGATGATGGTCCCAGGCTTGCGGATCGCCTCCACTTTCCGCAGCAGGCTTCGCTTGATCTCGAGATTCTCAACCACCGCTTCGATGATCCAGTCCACGTCGGCAATCTTTTTGAGGTCATCTTCGAAATTTCCAACGGTAACCAGCCGGGCAAGCGAGGGTTCCATGAAGGCGGCCGGCTTCGATTTTTTCGCCGCATCAAGACCCGCCGCCGCGATCTTGTTCCGCGCCGGTCCGTCGGCGTCGGGCGGGACGATGTCCAGCAGATAACTGGGAACCCCGGCATTTGCGAAATGCGCGGCGATGCGGGCGCCCATGGTTCCGGCGCCAAGGATGGCAACTTTACTGATGCGCTTCATGATGAGGCCTCAGATAGGTCACCTAGGATGTTCGAGAACTAGGGATTTGAATGAGACGCTCGTCAGGATAGTCGAGTTCGAGAAGGGAGCATCTGGCTGCATCAGCGATATCGTGTGAACTGCCAATGCGTAATCTGCACACCAGACCTTCCTTTCTGAACTGAAGCTCGAACTATGAACGCTGCAGCTCGGGTTGGACAAGGTACTCCAGCGCCTGCTCGCCATCTGTTTCTCTCCACGGTAGGCCAGCAGCTTTGGCGCGGCTTCCAACTCGAATCCAGTTTGCGCGTGCGACCTCGACGCGCATGTCCTCAGAAATATCATCGATGTTTCCCGACTCGTATCTCAGCAGGTAAAAGCTAACGATCTTGAACACCCGCTCGCCGTCTCCCCAGGAGCGCACGTAGACATATTTGATGTCCGCCAGCTTGGTGATAGGGACAGCGACGATCCCGGTCTCTTCCCGTACTTCACGAACGCCGCGTCCAGCGCCTTCTCGCCCGGATCCACCAGCCCTTTTGGTAAGCACAGGACGACCTTGGTCTTGGCCCGGGCAGCGCCTCTTTTTTGCGGCAGAGTTTCTCGTCCTGGACTCGGCGGGCAGCTCGATCGACGGCCATCCACCAGCATCCCATCCTCTTTCCGGACAACCACCCCCCCGGCTGAGATTTCACGGATCATGCTGTCCGCAACTTAGCAGGAATACAGGCAATTCCGTCATCTTACCTGCCCGCCCGGATGGTAACAGTTACCGCGCCAAGGGCCTTGCAGAATTTCTTGCGACCTGGCCCATTTGTGCCCTACAGCCCCTGGCCGGAATATGGCATCTTAATTCTGCAAGTATGGCTTGAGCAGTTGGCTTGGTCGCGAGCCAAAGACGTGGGGTTCGCAATGAAACGACTGGGGAAAATCATTCGCTCGGTGCAGGCTTTTGGCCGAGAACTTTCCGGCAAAGCTCTTCCTCCGCCGGCATGTCCCATTCCCATCCATTGGAATCGCTTTGGGCGGAGGCTTCGCCCGAGGCATGGCTCACATCGGAGTCCTCAAGGTTCTCGAAGAAGAAAATATTCCTGTCCGTGTCGTCGCGGGAACCAGCGTCGGCGCGCTGATTGGTGCCGCTACTGCAGCGGAGTTTCACTCGAAGAGCATGCAGCATTCGCGCACAATGCTCGCTTCACCACTTTTGCGCGCTGGACTCTCTCACGCTACGGCTTCGCTTCGAACGACCGCATGGTCGTCATTTATGACCGCGTGCTTGAAGGTGCAAGTCTTTTGAAGAACTACAGATCCCGCTTGGTGTGACCGCAACCGATTTCAACACAGGCGAAGGCGTGGTGTTCCACTCCGGATCGATCGTCGATCCCGTGCGCGCCAGCTGCGCTTATCCCGGAATGTTTTTGCCCGTGGAGATTCGTGGTCGCTATCTCGTCGATGGCATGTTGTCGCATCCGGTACCAACCCGTCCGCTGCGCGACATGGGAGCAGATCGCGTCCTAGCCGTGCATCTCAAAGGCACCTGGGCTAACGGCGGAGCGCCGCGCCATTTGTTCGACGTCATCGGACAATCCTTCGCCATCGCGCAAGACGCCATGGCCAGCGTTTGGAGAACCGCTGCCGATCTTGTGGTGGAACCCGACGTAGCCGGATTCGCCTATGACGACTTCAAACGGGCTGAAGAATTGATCTGTGTAGGCGAGGTGGCCATGCGCGCCGCATTGCCGCGAGGTCCGCAAATGGATCGAATCCTCGATTGTCTCAGCGACCTCGCCGCAGTCTGCGCCAATCGCAAGTCCCATCCCGATGTCTGCGGACTGAGCAATATCGCCTATCTTTCCAGAATTTCTTTGTAAGCGTTCAGAGCGACTTTCTTCGGAGTTGCAGGCAATATCGCGTCTGTCGAGCGAGTGCCGCTGCCGACGGCGCCAATCTGCCCGATGCGGATCCACCCCTTGCCGAAATCTGCGAAGACCGGAACCAGCATCGCGAAGTGATCGTCGACGTCGCTCTGCGTGATCGTCATATGAAGTTTCGACTTTGCCACCGTCCGCCGGCGTGACTTGATAATCGAAGTGGTACCTCGGAACCTGAGTTCCGTACACCCATTCATCGAAGAACCAATTAAGTTTGTGATCGCCTTTCAGGTCCATCGTCTTGGTCATGTGTTTTTCGGCAATCGCCTTGAATGACTCGGTGCAGGCCGGACGGTCGCGATAAGTGTCAACAAAGTCGTGCATCATCGCGATGAATTCTTTGTCCTTGTCCTCAGGGCTGTACATGAGGGACCGCAACATCTCAAGGACGTAGGCGCCTTTGGGGTAGGTGACATTCTGGTATGCATTTAACGTATGCGGAGAAATCAGCCGCTTTCCCATCCACAAGGGCCCTGCATCGTTGGGAGCAATCCCAAAATTGTTCTTCTCGAGGACGCGCTGCCGCAGCCGATCCCAAAATTCGATCCAGTCCTTATGCCAGCCCGGACCAAACGCATTCTGCACAAACAACCCGGCTGAAAATTCAGCAAAGCCTTCAGAGAGCCATTGGTCGTGATAAGAAGCCCATCCGACCGTGTGCCCCACCACTGATGCGCAACTTCATGCGGAGTTACCTCCTGCACGAAGCCGGTGAACTTGCTGTCGATGCTTCCAAACAACATCCAGCGCTGTGTGGAGTCGGTGTACGCGGAGATCGGCAGATACACCAGATTCGGCCACGACTGCCCGAAATTGAAGTTCGGTTGTTCGGTGATATACACGTCCTCATAAGGACTCTTGCCGAAATAGAGTGTGCATATCTGCAACTGCGCCCGCGCTTGGGTCAGCGCGTACTTCGTCATAGCCCCGGGCGACATTGACTCCAGGGCTCGATTGTTGCGCAGATTGCTCGGCAATTCTGACAGGTAGTATCCGGAAAGCCTGTAATGCGTGATGTCGTCTTCTAACTCGAGCTTTTTGTAATCGCCGTAATTGAAACCTGCTACCGCAACGGGAATCGGAGTGACCCAATGAGTGATCGCAAGATCTTGGCTTACCGACTCGTTCTTCAGTGTCCCGACACTTACAACCTTGTATTTGCGCGGGACTTTAAATGTGAGATCGTAAAGTGAGTGTTCCCCAAACCCGTTCAGATTCGGATACCACGAGGACCGCGCCCCGCACGTAAAAACTGCCTTCGCCGGCCTGCTCGAGCACCTTGTCTCCGGCATAATCGATCGTGATCGAGGAGTCTTGTCCGAGTCGCCGGCGCCTTTGACAGGACCACGTAAAAAGACCCGTCTTCCTTCCGGCTTTCCTGGATGAAGTGAAGACTCTGGCCATCCCCATCGACAACGCGCGTTACTCGCAAGGTTGGCAGCAATCCAAACTTCAGAACCCGCTCGCCTGCAATCAACGGCTTGAACTTCACGGTCGCGGTGCTGAACAGGTGCTGGTTCTTGGCGATCACAGTTTCAATCTGTAGCCGGACGTCGCGAATATCCTTCGGTCTTCCTGCGAACTGGCCTTCCCGCTGACGTATTCCGATCTCAAATGCGCGAGATACCAGACGCCGTCGGTAGAGCCCTCCGGATCGAAGTTAATGAGCGCGACTTCCTCCGGCGAATCGAGTTGCGGCAATGCTCCTACGCGCGTTCGCACGAAAAATCGAAGATCTTTATGCTTTGTTCCGCGCACGTAAGCGTTAAGAAAGGCCGGGTGCTGCGGGTTGTAAACAGCAGCAAGGACATCGGCGTCTATGTTGTCCATGGTCTCACCGTCAAGAATTGAATCGGTGAATCCAAGCGGATACTCTCGTCTGTGCCGCATCCGCTCTTTCCAATGCTCAAAGATCGATGCGGCTTCTCCCGATGGCTCTACCGAAGCCCCTAGGCTCGCCATGAATTTGGCACGTTCGCTTCCTGGTGAAGCGAAATACCACCTCGGTAAAATCCTCGTCTACTTCTTCGTTCCCGGTCCGGCGATTGATTTCATTGGCGTCGAGTTTGGTTACTGCCTTTAGATGGAAATGCCCCTCGCCCACAAAAACGGCGCCTGTAACTACGTTTTCCACGGGACGAATCCAGGTCAAAGTACCTTTCTGGAAGTGAAAGGTTGCTGCGTCAGCGTTCAAAGTGAAATCGTCGAGTCGAAATGTTTGGCCAAGCCCTACTGCGCGTAATTCCTTGTAGACAGGATCAGAATTCGCAAGCGCTTTCGCGGATACTTCAACCTGCGTTTCCTGCCGCGGGATCTCCAGCGTAAGGTCAAGTGCGACTGATTCGTGAACGTCGATCGTCTTCTCCTGAGACTCGAAGCCTTCGTGAGTCACGCGCACGATGTACTTCCCCGCTTTCAGGTCAGGAGAGGTGAACTTGCCCATCGCGTCAGAAGTGATCTGTACTGGCTGAATCAGGCCTTCCCCGGAGATTTCGATTCGCGCTTCGGTTACTACGGCACCCGATCGGTCCTTGATCGTCCCGGAGATTGTGCCGGCATGGAGCGCGGTAGGTAAAACGACACAGCAAACAAAGAGAGCAACTGCAAGCAATGATGCCGGGGTAACTTGCAGGCGTAAGTTCTTCAAATAGGTCACCCGGGGATTTTATGCCCGGCTAACTGTTCTTTCCTTT